>NZ_FNHV01000043.1 GCF_900103585.1 Streptomyces sp. cf386 | reverse complement strand
TCATGCCTTCCCCACGCACGTGGGGGTCTGTCCGGGTCAGCCGCCGCGGTCAGCCTCGACCTTCAGCCTTCCCCACGCACGTGGGGGTCTGTCCCGCGGGTCGACCGCGGGCTTGGCGGCCTTCTTGCCTTCCCCACGCACGTGGGGGTCGATCCCGCGGCCGCAGGCGCGGCATCATCGCCCGCAGGTCTTCCCCACGCACGTGGGGGTCGATCCCAGATCAGGCCCGATGTCAGCGTGCTCGCCCTGTCTTCCCCACGCACGTGGGAGAGGAGGGTTTTCGGCCCACCGACCCACGTCTGGCGGCTCCGGACTGCCGCAGCAGTTTGCACGCGGCTTGGGCAATCATCTGTACCGGGTCCGCGACATCCCGGAAATCGAACCACTCGCCGCCCAGGGCTCGTGGGGCAAAGCGTTCGTGCAGGCGTTCCTCCAGCCAGCCACCGCCGGAGGAGGTCCACCGCACGACCAACTGTGAACCGGAGCCGGACTGTAGTGACTTACGCCGTGCAGCAACGTCCTTGGACACGCCGATCTTGACTGCCTTCGGATCTGTCTGCGAGGACACGGCATAAACCAAGCGGTCGTCCCGGTGCTCGTGGCTGGTGCGAGCATTGCGCTGCAGGAATGCGTCCCGGACCTGGTCGGAGAGTCCCTCTCCACGCTCGAACTCATCCTTCAGTTCCTCTGCGGCATCCTCTAGTACGCCGCGCACCTCGCCAGCACTCACCACTCCCCGGTCAATCAGCTCCAGCATTTCCATGACTGCCAGCACGTCTATCTCCGTGCGGGGTTCAAGCTCGTCGTGCGTGGTGTGGCCGTAGCGCCTGTGCGGCACGGTCACGGTCACGGTCAGCGAGACCTCGCACAGTCGGTGATCATTGAAGCTGAAGTCGACACTGAAACTTGCGCCGCGCATGGCGTGAGTCCTTCCAGATCAGCCGCTGCTCCCAACAGAGGCACGGCAGGTCCTCCCTTTGAAGACACTGCACTCCGGCGTGCGGACCGCGAGTATGGCAGCGAGGTCTGACAATAGACGGCACCCAGCGGCGGCACCGCTGATGCTCGTTGCCACGGGCCTGGCGGACGCAGGTTGGTGGTGCGATCACTCTTCCTGCATTCGACAGTTGGTAGCTGCAGTGCGGAACCGCTCCAGCGTCGGCGAAGGCGCTGGCATCATGCTGTCGATGAGCTGCAAGATACGCATGTCCGCGTCTGGCGTTCACCTGTTCGACCGCGTCTCTGGGGTGAACGTGCTGCTCGACGAGGTGTCTGTTCCCGCCGAGTTCGTCTCCCGTGCTCCGCGGTACCTGTCCGTCGCGCTGACGAACGCGTGCGAGCTCCACTGCGTCTACTGCTATGCGCCCAAGCATGCCGCTGCGCTCGACAGGGAGCGTGTGCTGGCGTGGGCGGCGGAGCTCGACGCCGGGGGCTGCCTCGGTGTCGGCTTCGGAGGCGGGGAGCCGACTGCATACCGGAGCTTTGCCCAACTGTGCGGGGGCATCGCCAAGTCCACGTCCATGGCTGTGACCTTCACGACGCACGGGCACCGGCTCACACCTGAACTTGTCGATTCCCTACGCGAGGCCGTGCACTTCGTGCGTCTGTCCGTCGACGGGGTCGGAGCCACCTACGAGCGGCTTCGCGTCCGCCCGTTCGAGGCCGTGGTCCGCGCTGCCGAGTTGCTCTCTTCCCTCGCCCCGTTCGGGATCAATGCGGTCATCAACGCCGACACAATCGGCGACTTGGACGGCCTCGTCGTCTTCGCCGAAGACGTCGGCGCGTGCGAACTGCTGCTTCTGCCGGAGCAGCCGACCGCCGCGACCTCCGGCATCAGCGACGCCGACGCGCAGTGCCTCGTGGAATGGGCCGCAACCACCAGGACCGGCGTTCGGCTCGCCATCTCCCGGACCGGTCTCGAAGCCGCCCTGCCTACCGCGGAAACCATTCCCGGCGAACTTCCCCTCGACGCGCACATGCATCTGGACGCGGCCGGAGTCCTGCGCCCCCATGCTTACTCATCCACGGGTGTACCGGTCGGTGCCTCCATCATGGAAGCCGTGCAGGTGCTGAGGGAGGCACGATGAAGATCTGGAACGGCTACGGTTCGGAGCATTCGATGGACCTGGTTTTGATCGGCCGGTTCCAGACAGTCACCGGCGCGCAGGCGGCGGCGGAGGGCATGGAGGCTCTGCGAGCCCTGGCCGAGGCCGCCTGGTCCGACGACGACTGGCGGAGTCATGACGAGCGCATGCCTCTCGAACTCGTTGACGAGCTGGTCAAGTTGAAGCTCTACGACCTGGGCCGGCCCGACGTTGACATCTACGCTCTCGATCACAGCATCACCCGTGAGGCGGAGACGGTCCGAGTCTGGACTGAGGAGTCAGACGTCCAAGGCTTTTTGAAGGTGCTCCTCCACTACGGCGCGAAGGTCGAGGTCTTCTCCCGCCACGCATGGAACGAGGACGGGAGCGAGCGGTCTGACGCGAGGAGTGGGAGCGACAGTGGATCTGACTGATCTGGCACGCCTACCCGGCGCCGCCGACCAGAACTTCGAAGCACTCACACGGGCCGTCGTCTCCCGCCGCTACGGGGCACTGGGCACGATGCGAGAGCGCCGCAACCAGCCCGGTGTCGAGTTCTACCTCCATGTCGACCATGCCGGCGGCCTGGGCGATCCGGGCCGGGTCTGGGGGTGGTCGTGCAAGTGGTTCATCCTGAGCAGCAGGAACGAGCTCAGCGCGGGCCAGCGCACGCAGATCGAGGACTCCCTAACCCTGGCGATCAAGCACGTCGCTGGATTGACCGACTTCGTGCTGTGCCTTCCGCAGCGGCCTGCGAAGGGCAACGAGGAGTGGATTGACGGACTCGCCCGGCAGGGCGTCAAGGTCAAGCTGTGGTCCACCGAGAACTTTGACGCAGAACTGGGCGGACACGACGAGCTTCGCTCCACCTTCTTCGGTGAGCTTGCCCTCACTCCTACGGCACTGACGCGAGCTCACGAGCAGTCTGTGGCACCGATTGCAGCCCGGTGGGCCCCACAGCTGCACACCGCGCACCACGTACAGCACCGCATCGAGCGGGCCTTGCTGCGCCCGGGCTCCTTCGAGTGGCTGCAGCGGCGCACTGACGACGTCACAGCCCGGCTCCAGGCACTGCGCGCAGGCCTCGGCGGCCTCGAGGACGCTGCCCGGGAAGATGGCGAGAAGATCGCCGACGATATCGCGGAGTTCGTCGACCACCTGCGCGCTGTCTTGGACGCAGTTCAGGGGCTTCGGCCCGGGGAAGTGCGCGAGCGCCTCGCCGACCAGCAGCCTCCGCGAACCTCTCCGCGAACACTGCGACGTCTCGTACTCAAATTCAGGCAGCGCCGCCTTCCCGAGACGCCGCTCGTCAACGGTCTCGCAGCGGAGATCCGCGGCACCGTTGAGTGGCTGACCGCGATGCAAGCAGACGCCGAAGCCCCGCTGCTCGCGGTGGTCGCCGCTGCCGGGCAGGGCAAAACGCACCTCGCCGCGCAGATCACCTCCCAGGCAGACCAGCTAACGGCAGGGGTGTTCATCCAGGGAGCAAGCCTGCACAGCGGCGACACTCTCGATGATCTCGCGCGACGGATCCCCGGGCTCAGAACCGACCGCTTCGAGGATCTACTGGAAGCGCTCAACTCGGCCGGAGCCCGCGCCGGCTGCCGGATTCCGCTGGTCATCGACGGACTCAACGAGGCCGAGCGGCCCCTACAGTGGCGCAACCTCATCGCCAGGCTGGCACCGGCCCTGGACCGCTATCCCTACGTCGCGGTGATCGTGACCCTCCGCGAGGTACTCGCCGACCAGTTCCTCCCGCAGGCCACCTTGTCCCTGAATCTGGAGTGGCAGAGTGCGGAAGTCGACGACATCGTGCGCGTCTACTTCGACCACTACCTGATCAACCCGGGCGACGCCTGGCTTCCGCTCGACACCTTCCACAACCCGCTGTTCGTCCGCATGTACTGCGAGGCCGCGAATCACGAGCGCCGGGAGCCGGTGGGAGCGGAGGCACTGCCTCAGTCCCTCATCGGCGTCTTCGAACGGTACCGCGAGGGTGTGACCGAGCGCCTCGCCCTGGACCCGGTCCGTGTGCCGGTGCCGGCCGACCAGATCGAGCGCCGCCTCGCCACTCTGGCAAGACACCTGTGGACGCACAGCGTCCGCCGGCTCTCGTTCGACGAGGCGCGAGGAATCCTTGACGCCGGCCAACCGAACTGGGACGAAAGCCTCTTCCGGCGCCTTGTCGAGGAAGGAGTGATCTTCCGCGAGGAGATCAGGGGTTCCGACGACACCGAGTGCGGATTCGTCTTCGACCGCCTCGCCGGATATTTGATCGCCGATGCGATCCTGGTGCGCATGCCATACGGCGACGTCAACGAGCAGCTTGCGCAGGCGGCTCTGTGGCAGTCCCTCCTGGGCGAACATGAGCACCCATTGGGCGAAGACGTTCTTATCGCCCTCATCTCACTGGTGCCGCGCCGCTTCACCGGACACCACCTGTGGCGCGTCGCCCCGGCTGAGCACCATGCCTTGGTGCTCGCACAAGAACTCTCCGCCGAGTCGCGCTTTCTCGACGATGAGACGGTCGATGCGCTCGCGTCCGCGCTCGTCACCGCGTCTCTCGGCACCAGGAGGGGCCGTCCCGCATTCAGCCGTCTGTGGGAAGTCCGCAGGTCCGCGCCGCACCGCTTGAACGCCGCCTTCCTCGACCGGGTGCTGCGGCAACTGCCCCTCGCCCAGCGTGACCTGCGCTGGAGCGAATGGGCCCGAAGCCGGGCTTCGAATCGGCTTACGGCAGACCTGGCACGAGCAGTCGACGGATGGGCCAACAGCAGCAGTCGATCCGAGAGCGACGACCTCAACGCCCTGGCCATTGCCTGGCTGCTGACCTCCACGGACACGAGCATGCGGGACCTGGCGACGAAAGCCCTCCAGCGTTATGGCCGGCCCGAGCCGCAGCGGTTGTTCGACCTCGCCGCCCGAATGCTCGACGTCGACGACCCCTATGTCGTCGAGCGCATCGTCGCCGCGGCGTTCGGTGCGGCCAGCTCCCACCAGCTGCCCGATCCCGGGGGGCCGCTGGAACAGGCGCTGAGGGGCTGGCTGGTGCACCTGCGCGACCATCTCCTGGACGGTGGGAGCACACCCACCTCGCATGAGCAACTGCGGGGCTACGTGAGAGCCACCCACGAATTCGCCGGCACCCTGCACCCCGCCGCAGTCCCGGACGGGGTCGATGCCTTCGCTCTGCGGTTCGCCGCCGCGGCGCCCATCGCGGTGATGGAGGACGGCGACCCCAACGCCGAGGAGTGCGATCGCACCTTCGGTATGGACTTCGAGAACTACATCATCGGGGGCGCCATCACCGGCAGGCGTAACTACGACTTCACACACCCCGGCTTCCGCAGAGCCCGCGCCGAAGTCAGAGCCCGGGTGTGGGAACTGGGCTGGCGCGAGCAGGAATTCGGCAGCATCGACCAGGACATCGCCGCGGACGCCGCTCCCTCCTACAGCACCCGCAGGAAGGTGGAGCGTTACGGCAAGAAGTACGGCTGGATCGCCTATCACGAAATGATCGGCCGTCTCGTGGACGCCGGCCAGTCACCGTCGCCGTTCGGGGGCACGGAACGCCTGATGCCCGACATCGACCCGACTTTCCCTGACAGGCCCCCGGTGGCGCCCATGCCCCTTCCTCTCTGGGCGCCCGCGGAGCCCACGGACAACCAAGGATGGCTCACGTCCGGGACAGTTACGGTGGCGCTCCAGCTGTGGTCGCCCGAGGAGGTGCATTCAGTGGAGGGCGGCTGGCTTCTGGCCGAGGGGTATCTGAACCACCGCCGTGACGGGCGGACGGTGTTCGGGTTCTTCCGCACCCTCCTGCTTGAGCCACAGGACACCAACCTCGCACATCAGCTCGCCAGCGAACGCCCGTATCCGGGCAACGACTTTTTTCCATCGCTGCCGACGGTCCGCGACGTACTGGCCGGGGAGATGCCGTGGAGTCACAGGTTCGAGCGGACCTTCGACGATGACCCGTATGCCGCCTCCTACCGCACACTGGGCTACGACGGACAGGATGACGGCATTAAGCCCGAGCAGGTCGCCGCGGACTTCTCCCCCGACAGCAATTCGGAGAACGGCCTCGGCAGGAGCTTTGACGTGCCCTCGTATGAGTTCGCCGCCCACTTCGGGCTGCGCCAACTGCCCGGCACCGTAGACCTCGTGGGCCTGGACGGCCGTCGCGCCTCGGCAGTGTTCCGTGTGGAAGAACCGTGGCGGGGTCATCTGCTCTTCCTACGCCGCGATCTCCTTGAAGCCTTCGCCGGTGATCGCCGGATCATGCAGGTGGCCTGGGGCGAGCGCGAAGTGAGCGCCACCGACTGGCACTCTGTTCCTGCCTGGATGGACGCAGTGCACCAAAGCTACGGGCACATTTGGCGCCGCATCCGTCTGCTCGATGCGGATCAGAACAACGCCAAGAAGTAACAGGCCACACGACAGGGAGCCCGTACCAGCAGGATGGCGCCTCCCATCAGCACGCCAGCTGACAGGACCGGAGATCTAGCCGCACCGGTTCAAATCGCAAAACAGCAGGTCAGAGGGCCATCCCCATGGCCTTCTCATTCCGACGCGCTGGGGATTCTCACACGGTGTCACCAAAACCCCTCACTCGATGTCATCACTTGCATGCCCCGACCAGCAGATATGCGTGACATCCAGATGAGAACTACTGGAGACATCGAAATGAGAAGTCGCACCCGCGGCCACCGTGGTGGAGCTGGTGGAGTGGACGCTCAAGGAATCTGGGATCGGTGCGCCGCGCCTGCACCGCAGCGGCAAAGACAGCGATCCGCTGATCGTGCTCACCGCCGCGGCCGCCGTGAAGCTCGGACTGCCCGAGCGCCTGGAGGGCCATGAGCAGCGCCGGTCCCTTCGGCTGCCGGAGGACCACCCGGTGGTCAAGCAGGTGGTGAAAGCGAAGTGGCTGCTCACCCAGCGCGGGTTCGGCCCCTGGGCAAGGATCTACCGCAAAGTCCAGGGGCGCGAGCGGCAGTGCGTGCAGCTCGCGGTCCTGTCCTGGGACGCCCTCGACGATCGATCCTGGCCCGGCGTCACGGACATGGAGCCGGCCGACATCGCCCGCGTCCTGGGCGTGTATGCCCAGCGGGTCATCACCCCGCGCGGCTCCACCGCCGTGTCCGGCCTGGAACTGATGACGGCGCTGCGCCCGCCCACCCGCGCGGTGCAGGACCCGCAGACGGGGAACTGGGTGCCCGGCCACAACCCCGGCTCGCTGGGCACAGAGCCGATGGACCCGGCGCCGCCGGAGGCCACCCCTGAGCACCCCGTCGTCGTCGACAGCGGCTGGAGCGGCGGCTTTCTCAATGAGGAGGCGTACCAGTGGGTGCGCGACGTCAGCCTGCTGAGCGATGAGGAGTGCACGCTGCCGTACGCGGTCGGCCTGGACCTGAACACCGCCTTCCTCGCCGCCGCGGCTCGCCTGGTCGTCGGGCTGTCCGCGCCCGACCACTTTCACGCCCCGACGTTCAACCCGAAGATTCCCGGCTCCTGGCTGGTCGATCTGTCCCACGTCGAGGTGGACCCGCGCCTGCCCTCGCCGTTCACCCCGGACGGCACCCGGCCGGCGGGACCTGCCTGGTACCAGACGCACACCGTCGCCTACGCCCAGGAACTCGGCTACAACGTCGCTCCGCTGGAGGCGTACCTGCGCCGCGAGACCGGCGCGTACCTGGACCCGTGGCACGACCGATTGAAGAACGCCTACGTCGACACCCTCGCCGACCTCGGCGTCACCAAGGACCTCTCGGACGCCGAGTTCCTGGCCGCGATGGAGCGGCACAAGGACACCGACCCCGCCATGGCGGCCGTCCTCGCCGCCATCAAGGCCACCGTGAAGGGCGGCATCGGCAAGCTCCGCGAGCGCCCGCAGGGCAGGAAGTACAAGGAGGGCGAGCGGTGGCCGGCCCTTCAGCGGCCGACCTGGCGCCCCGACATCCGCGCCGCCGTCATCTCCAAGGCCCGCATCAACATGCACCGCAAACTGCGCAACATGGCCACCATGACGGGCCTGTACCCGCTCGCTGTGCTGTCCGACTGCGTCGTCTACCCCTCGCCGGGCGACAGCCCGCTGGACTTCCTTCCGTACGCCGCGTCCGGCAAGCCGCAGCCGGGCGGGTTCCGCCTCGGACCCACGCCGGGGCTGGCGAAGCTGGAGGGCGTCCAGTCGATGCTCTGGGCGGTCGACCTGATGGAACAGGGCTACAACCCCGCCCGCCACATCAAGGGCGGCGACGCCGTCCTCGACGAAGGAGAGTAGGGCCGTGGGGGAGATCGACGACGCGATCGAACGCGCCGACCGGGAAGCGTTCACCCGCCAGCCACCCAAAACCCTCCAGGCCCGCATCAACTTCCTGATCAAGCAGCTCAAGACCACCAAAGCCGTCGCGGCGGAGCTCGGGGTCAGCCAGCGGTCGGTGGAGCGATACCGCAAGGGCGAACGCAAGCACCCGCCCAAGGCGATCGCGGGCCGGATCGACGACGCGGTACGGCAGCGGTGGCAGCCTCAGGTCCGCAAGCGCCGCCAGAAGCAGGCCGCCACCACGCGCGGCATCACGGTGGAGACACGGGCCCGGTTCGGGTACACCGCGCCCATCGGCACCACCGATGACGGGCGCTTCCGGCGCCTGACCGTGCATCTCCCCCCGGCGTACGCGCAGCGCCTCTTCGACGCCCGCAACACGGGTGCCAGCGACCAGCAGATGCGCCAGATCATCGCCGAAGGCTTCAAAGAGATCTACTTCCAGGACGGCGGAGCCCGCGCCTTGGGGCTCTCCGACGTCACCCTCAACGACATCGACTACCTCGACCTCGACTACTGACCTGACGCCGGCCGCAGGCCCAGCACCTGCTTTGTGACTCAGCGGTGGGCGAGGGCGGCAACTTGGGCGGTGACCTCTAGCCTTGTGCAGTCGGCCCTCGGAACCCGGCCAGCCCGCCGGACGCGAGCCACCCAGGCAGGCAGGGGCCGCGGGCTGGCTGTGAGGCGCATGTGGGGCTGGCAATGAGCAGGAGCAGGAGCAGGAAACGGCATCGGGAGTGTGGCGTGGCAGCGGGGGTGTTACGGACCGTGCCGCTGGCCGGGGAGCTGACCGCATCGTTGATCAGCCGTGTGGCGGCCCGCTACGGTCTCCCGACCGCCGGTGTGCTGCAGCTGTGGACATGCCGCAACTCCCCCGCCCGGCACGACGGCGGCGGTACGCGGGCGGACGCGGAGGTCGTCCTCAACGGGGCCGGGCGGCGGGTGCTCGCCGAGCTGTGCAGGGTGGAGCCCAAGGTACTGGCGCGCGCTTTGCCTGCCTTCACCATGGACGACCCCAAGATCAGCACCGGCCGGGAGGCCGGGGTGGCACAGGCACGGTGGCGGGCGGCGGGCACGGTGGCGGGTCCGGCCGCGTTCGGCTGCCGGCTGTGCGTCGCGCGGCGCACCGGACAGGCACTGCGGGCGGTGCGCTACCTGCCACGCTGGCATCGGGTCTGCCTTAGGCACGGACGCTGGCTGCTGGACGCGGACGCCGACCAGCCGCTGGAACACCTCGATGTGCGCGGCGCGGCTGAGGTGGTGGCCGCGCAGCGGCGGTGGCCGGGCGTGGCGCGGCGTGCGGTGCGCGCCGGGGTGGAGCCGGAGCAGGCGTTCACGCTGGCGCATGCGGTGGTGGCCCGCTGGTGGGAGCAGGCCCTGTCCTGGGAGCAGGAGGAGATCTGGCCGCGCCGTCTGCACCAGCTGGCGGGCGGCAACGCGGGGTCACGGCTTGCGTGGTGGCGGATCGTGGGCCGGGACGCGGCGATCTTCCCGGAGGTGGTGGCCGTGGCGCAGGCGCTGCTGGAGCCGGCCATGGCCGAGGTGGCCTGGCAGGCAAGCGGCGGGATGCGGCCTCGGGTGCGGAGCGCCGACGATGCGTTCTGTCACCGGCTGGGCGAGCGGGTGGGCCGCACCTGGCTGGGACCCGAACTTGCGGCCGACCGCGGCAGCCCGCTGAACGGCTGGAAGGGCGCGATCGTGCGCGCCCGCCGCCACGAGACGGGCCCGCCGGGCTGGCGGGAGGATCCGTGGCACCTGAAGCGCGAACGGCAGCCCGCCACGATGGCCGGCCAGTTGCGCGTCCTGGCGGCAGAAGCCCGGTCGGGCGGCTCGGGAACCCGGTGGCGGACCACGGTGAGCGCCGAACAACGGTTCCGCATCACACAGTTGGTCGACGAGGCGCGCGAACAGCTCGTGGAGTTGCGTGGCGTACACAGCGGCACCACCGCCGAGGTGGCCCGCACCCTGCTGGAGCACCTCAGCCACAGTGCCGAGCTGATCGACCAGGCCCTCGTGCACACCGCCACCGCAGCCGTTGCCGCCGGGGTGCCACTGGAGGAGGCCGCCGCGTGGTCCCGCCTGCCCTCCCAAGAGCTGGCCGAGGTACTCGCCGCGGGTGAGGGCGAGGACTGACACGACCGGCGGCGCAGGCCGGTCGGCAGCCGACCAGCCGTTGCCGACAGGGTGCGGCGCGGCGGGGTGAAAGTGCAGAACTCTGCACTGACACCGGTGCCCCCGCCCGGCACCCTGGGTGCCCCGCGCAGCCCAACAACCCGCGGTTGCACCGATGTTGCGGTTACCGGCCGGTTCTCCTGCGCGGCAGGTCAGGCAGGGCGTTGTGTGGAGTACGTGATCATCGACAGCAGCCAGGAGGCCGCATCATTCGCGGTACCCGGGGCCGGGTGCCGCATCCCCGAGCCGCACAGTACGGGTGGTGCTGTTCGACGCGAAGAAGCTGCGGCTGCAGATGCCAGCCTGATCGATGTGCGCTTTCGAGACCCTCTGGGGTGCTCGCGTCAGGCCCCGTGGCTTGAGGCTGCTCAGGACGTCGTCTTCGAGGAGAGTCCTCCGGTACAGCCTTTCCCCGTCCGGCCCGGGCGGCGTGTGGCTCCGGGCTGGTGGTGGTCGTCGACGACCGGGCGGCTGGTGGCGTACGGGTCCGGTGTCATGCGGAGTCAGCTCATGCTGCTGGACCGGGATCCGGCGGTGGTGGCGCTGGCCTGCCGGCCGGTGGAACTGGTGTGGCCCGAGGAAAGCAGGGTCGTCGGTCATGCACCGCAGCTGATGGCCAGGCTTCAGGACGGCAGCGGCCTGTTCCTCGACTGCGCCGGACGCAGCGGACCCTCTGCCCGGCTGGCGGTGCGGGCACGGGTTGTGGCGGCTGCCGCCAAGGCAGCGGGCTGGTCCTACCGGCTCGCGGGGCCGCCGGATCCGGTGCTGGTGGCCAACGTGCGGTGGCTGGCGGGTTACCGGCATCCCCGGTACGCCGCAGGGCCGTGGATGCCGGCTCTGCTGGAGGTGTTCGCCAGTCCGCGGCCGGCGGTGGAGGCGGTGTATGAGCTGGGGGATCCGATCGCCGTGTGGCCTGCGGTCTTTCACGCGCTGTGGAGCGGTGTGCTGCGGGTGCGGCTGGACGAACCGCTGCACGAGCGTGTCGTCGTCTCGGTCGCGCGGCAGGAGGCCGAAGCGGCGTGACGCAGGCGGTTGTCGAGGTCGGGGCGCGCCTTCGCTACGACGGACGGGTATGGACGCTCGCCGTGCTGGAAGGCGCCCGGGCCACGCTGGTGAGTGACGAGGGCGCCTCGGCGGTGGTGCTGCTGCCCTACCTGTTCGCCGATCCGTCCTTCGAGGTGGAACGCGGACCGGCACCAGCCAGAGTGCCGCCGTTCGGCCTGCTGGAGGCGCTGCCGGTCGAGGTGCGGGAGCGGGCTCTGGCGTGGCAGCGGCATGTGCGGGAGGTGGAGACCGGCTTTCCTGACGCGGTCGGGCAGGGCGCCCCGCGTGAGCAGTTCGATCCGGCGACACGGAGCCTGGCGCAGCGGGAGCGGGCGAAGGCCGAGGAGTTGACGGCGGCGGGCTGGGCGGCGAGTGCGGCGACGGTGCGCCGGATGCGGGCGCGCTACCGCAGCGAGGGCTTGTGGGGCTGGTGGACGGCCGGGCGGTGCGGGAGCGATCCGCGGTGGGGCGGGCCGATGAGCGGGTGGTCGCGGCAGTCAGGCAAGTGCTGGAGGGGCAGCGGGAGCGGTCGACGGGCACGCTGGTGCGGCTGCGCCGCCGGGTGGGGTGGCTGTTGGATCAGGAGTTCGGCGCCGGGGCGGTGGCCCTGCCGCCGGCGTCGACGTTCAACCGGCTGGTGCACGCAGTGGCCGACGGACAGGGCCTTTTGGGGACAGCCACACAACGGCGGTGGCATGCGTCGCGGCCGGCACCTCCCTTCACGCCGACGGTGGCACTGCGGCCGGGTGAGCTGGTGATGCTGGACAGCACGCCGCTGGATGTACTGGCGGTCCTGGACGACGGTGTGACCGGCCGCCTTGAACTGTGTATCGCGCTGGACGTGGCGACGCGCAGCATCTGCGCGGCGGTGGTGCGTCCGGTGGGCACGACGTCGGTGGACGCGGCGATGCTGCTGGCGCAGATGGTGGTGCCGACGGCGATGCGGCCGGGCTGGAATGCGGCACTGTCCATGCAGCGGTCGGTCATCCCCTACGAGCGGCTGATCGCGTTGGACGCACGGCTGGAGCAGGCTGCCGCCCGGCCGGTGATCATGCCGGAGACAGTGGTCGTGGACCAGGGCCGGGTGTATGTGTCGGCGTCGTTCATCTCGGTGTGCGAGAGCCTGGGGGTGTCGGTGCAGCCGGTGCCGCCGGCGAACGGCCCGGCGAAGGGGAACGTGGAGCGGACCTTCCGCGCGATTGCCGACGGGTTCAGCCAGTACCTGCCGGGCCACACCGGCTCGGACGTCTCCCAGCGGGGCGCGGCCACGGCGCAGGATGCCTGCTGGAGCCTGACGTAGCTTCAGGAACTGCTGGACGAATGGGTCATCTGCGGGTGGCAGGAGCGCCGGCACGAGGCGCTGCGGCACCCGATGATGCCGCGGGTCGCCGTCTGTCCGAACGAGATGTGGGCGGCTTTGGTGGCGGTGACCGGGCATGTACCGGTGCCTTTGTCCGCCGACGATTACGTCGAGCTGCTGCCTCTTCGGTGGCAGGCCGTCAACGACTACGGCGTCCGCTTCGGCTACCGCACCTACGACCACCCCGGCCTGAACCCCTACCGGCGCCGCCGCTCACCGCGGGCGGACAAGAACGGACGGTGGGAGGTCCACCACAACCCCTACGATCCGAACCGGGTGTGGGTGCGCCTGCCCGAGGGATGGCTCGAGGTGCCGTGGGTCCACGCGGGGGCGGTCAGGCGCCCGTTCACCGCGTTCACCTTCGACCATGTCCGCCGCACCGTGGAACGCCGGCATGGCCGTGAAGAGCACGAGGCGGCGATCGCCCAGGCACTCGATGCGCTGCTGCGCCGTGCCGGCCAGGGACTGGGCAGCAGGCGAGAGCGGACGGTAGCCGCCCGGGCCCAGGCGGCCGCGCAGATGACCGATCCCTCCCCCGCCACCGCCCCGCAACAGTGGCCTGCGCCTCTCGCGCCGGGGGCCTCCTTCGGGCTGCCCGGCTCCTTCACCGTCCCGCTCCAGGATCCCGACGGCTGGGACGCCGACGACAGCCTGGACGACATCGAGGACAACCAGGACGACGAGGACTACCTTCTCGCCGCCTTCGCCGACGGCCAGGACATCGCGGCAGCCCACGCGGATGAGGCCGAAGCATCCGGGCCGACGGCCGAAACGACCCGGGACCAGGCCGCTGAGCAGACGCTGGACACCGCCGGGGCGGGCGGCATGCGCATCTACGACCCGTACCAGGAGGCCCAGGCATGGTGACAGCGGCCCAGCCCGCCACCACGAGCACTTTCAGTCCGCTGACCACGTGGGACGGATGGCAGCAGTTCGTCGACACGCCCCACGCACCGGCACGGGATGCCGACGACCAGGAATGGACGCTGGAGCAACGGGAGGACTACCACGCACGGTTCGTGGTGCTGAAAACCCCCGCCATGGACACCGTCTCCACTGCGGTACGCCGCCTGCTGCTGCTCAACCGCGGCCAGCAGGGCGGAGCCCGGCGCGGCCTGATCATCTCCGGGCCGGCCACCACCGGGAAGACAACCGCGATGCAGCAGCTCGGGCGCACCGTCGAACTCGCCGACCGGCGCCGCCACCCGAACCAGGACGGGCGTCTGCCGGTCCTGTTCATCACCGTGCCGCCGTCCTCCACCCCGAAGATGCTCATCAGCGAGTTCGCCCGCTTCCTCGGCCTGCCTGCCCTGGAGCGGATGAACCAGATCCAGATCACCAACGCCGTGTGCGAGCTGCTGTGCGAGATGAGCACCCAGCTCGTGCTGGTCGACGACGTACACCTGATGGACACCCGCAGCCGGGCCGGCGCCGAGACCTCCGACCAGCTGAAGTACCTCGGCGAGCGGATCCCGGCGACGTTCGTCTACTCCGGCATCGACGTCGAATCCTCGCCGCTGCTGACCGGCGTGCGCGGCTCCCAGCTCGCCGGCCGCTTCAAAATCGTGCGCAACCAGCCGCTGCGCTACGGCAGCCCGGCCGACAAGCAGATCTGGCACGACCTGGTGCACGGCATGGACAGCGCCCTGCGGCTGCGCCGGAACCGGCCCGGCACGCTGGTCACGCACGCCGCCTACCTCCACGCCCGCACCGGCGGCCGCATGGGCAGCCTCTCCCACCTCATCCGCGAAGCCGCTCTGGTCTCGCTGCTGGACGGCACCGAGAAGATCACCAAGAAACTGCTCGAACAGATCGAGCTCGACAGCGCCGCCGAACAACGGGCCCGGGCACCACACCGCCGCCGGACGCCCTCGCAACGCCAGCCCTGACCTGCGGCATCTGCCTCAACCGTCCGTCCCGCTCCCCCGTTTGGCCACTGCTCGGATACCGGCATATCCGAGCCCGCCAGGAACGACTTCTGCTCCCTCATGCACGACTCTCCTCCACCACAGCCGCAGCGTACGGCGACGCCACGACCGGGGCCGGTACGGCTCGCACGGCTGCAGGGCGAGACGAACCTGTCGTACCTGGACCGGCTGGCCGACCGCTACCGGCTCGGCGTCAGAGACCTCATCCCCGCACTCCTCCAGGTCGGCGGAGGCCTGTTCAAGGGCTACCGCACGGACGGCGAGGTGTACCTCAACGCCGAAGCCCGCGCCCGCGTCTCCGCGTTCTGCCGCGTGCCCGAGGAGATCCTTCAGCGGGCCCTGCCCGCCTGGCCCGCCCAAGAGCCCATCTCGCCGGACGGGGCGGGTGCAGCCGGGCGGTTCCGCTTCGGGGCCGTGGTGCCGGCCGCGGGGGAAGGCTGCCGGCCGTGCACGGCAGCACGCACCGGACGTACCAAGCCCGCCCGGGTGTATCTGCAGCCGCACACCCGGATCTGCCCGCGCCACCGGCGCTGGATGCTCGGCACCCACTGGATCGACGGCGCGCCGGCCGACACCGAGCAGATCGACCTGGCGGGACTACCCGAAATGCTCTCGGCACACCGGCGGCACTTGGCGCTGCTGCGTCATCGGCCCGATGCGGTCGAGGCGTTCGCTGTCGCCCATGCCGTGGTCGTCTCCTGGTGGGCGCAGCAGTGGCCCGAGGAGGAGCAGTGGCGGCGCCGGGAACGCCAGATTGCGCCGCCTGGGGCTGATCCGGGCTGGTGGCGGCTGCTGGCCCGGGACGCGGTCACCTACCCGGAGACCGTCGCCCTCACCTCGGTCCTCACCAATGAACACACCAGACAGCGGCTGCTCGCCGACACCGGCGGACACCTGCCCCACACGCTTGCCCACACCCCTGCCCTGGTCACCCAGTTGGCGCGGGCCACGAGGCGGCCGTGGCTTGCCGAGCGGATCGCCTCGACCTCGGCCGGCCCTTTGCTGCTCTGGGTGCAGCACTGCGCACGGGCCGACGCAGACCCAGCCGTCACCGACCGGCTGTGGACGCTGCACATGGCGCACCGGCCCCGGCCCATCGCCCGCGAACTCACCGCCTACCGCGACGCCGCACAACAGCCAGAGAAGTCCGCAGGCGGTACGCGGCTGCACCTGGGGCTTCGGCATACCTCGGACCAGGCCTTCACCACCGGCCTGGCCCACGCCCGCGCCTACGCTGCTGTCCACGGCCATCTCGCCGCACCGATCCACAGCCGGTTCAACGGCTTTGCCCTGGGCCGGTGGCTGTCGAACCACCGGAAATTCCCCGCGATGCCACCCGAACACGTCGCGGAACTCGAGGCACTGGATCCGTGGTGGCGGCCGCCGTGGACGGTGATGTGGCAGCGCTTCTATTACCAGGCCCGCGACCACACCCGCGCCCGCGGTGCCCTGCGGCCCGAACACGGCTTCCCCACCACCGGCTTCGGCCTGGGCGAATGGCTCTACAACCAGTGCACCGGCTACGACAGCCTGCACCCCGGCCAGCAGCACCTCCTGGCCGACATCGGCCTCACCCACGAGAGTGCCCGGGTGGCCCGGCCCCGCCGCAAGCACATGGCCACCCACTTCCAAAGTGTCCTCGCCCGCGCCTACGCCGACACCCACGGCACGCTGGTGACCGCGACCACCGACACCGTCCAGGACGGACTGAAGCTGGGGCAGTGGCTGTCCAACCAGCGCAGCAAGGACCGCGCCCACCAGCTACGTCACGGCACCCCCTCGCCCCGCGCGCTGGCACTGTCGGCGATCGCCCCCTGGTGGAACCCGCCCTGGACGCTGGAATGGCAGCGCTCCTGGCACCAGGCACACACCCACGTCCAAGGCGGTCACGTCCTGGATACCGCGGCGGGATTCCCCGGCACCACCAGCGCGCTCGCCACATGGCTGACCACCCAGTGCGCCCAGCACGACACGCTCCTGCCCGACCAACACGGCCTGCTCGCCCGCATCGGAATCACCGCGGACCAGGCCCGAAGTGCCGCCGCCCGGCCCGCCGAAAGCGAGGCCGACTTCGCCACCGCCCTGAGCTACGCACGCTGCTACCACGCCGTCCACGGCACCCTCGCAGTCGCAGTCGACACCGTTCACGACGGCTTCCAGCTCGGGCGGTGGCTGCGCCGGCAACGCCAGCACGCACGCGACCACGCCCACCGCGGCACACCTCCATCCGCCCAGACGAAGGCCCTGTCGGCGGTCGATCCCTGGTGGTGCCCGCCCTGGAGCCTGCCGTGGCAACGCGCCTGGCAGCACATCCACAACCAGATCAAGGCCGGCCACCGGCTCGACGCCGACCACCACTTCCGCAGCTTCGCCCCCGCCCAGCGCACCTGGCTACGCACACAACGCAACCACTACGACGACCTCCACCCCGACCAGCAGCGCCTCCTGACCGACATCGGCCTCACCCGCGACAGCGCCCGCACCCGGCCCCTCAACCCCTACGCAGAAACCGCCCTCGCCCACGCCCGCGCCGACACCCACCACACCCTGGCCGTGACCTACTCCACCGTCCACGACGGCTTCCCCCTGGGCCGCTGGCTCAACGACCAACGCCAACAGGCCCAACGCGAGACCCCCCCAGCGCCCGCCACCAGGCACTGACCGCGATCGACCCGTGGTGGAACCCGCCCTGGGACCTGGCCTGGCAGCGCGCCTGCACCCGCGCCCGCACCACACAAGCCCGCCCCCACGGGGTCCCGGCCGACGTACGAACCTGGATCAGAGCACAACACGCCGCCTGGCCACACCTACGCCCCCAACAGCAACAACTCCTGACCGACCTGGACATCACCCCCGAAGCCGCCGCCCGCCGCCGCACCAGCCGCGTCTACCCCGTAAGCCCAGGCCTCGCCCACGCCCGCGCCTACGCCGCCCTGAACGGCCACCTCGCCTGCAGCAAAGACACCCGCCACGACGGTTTCGCCCTGGGCGACTGGCTCGTACAAACACGCCGCAGAGCCCGACAAGGCCGCTTCTCCCCCACCACCACCCAAGTCCTTGAGGACCTCGACCCCTGGTGGAACCCACCCTGGCCCAGCATCTGGCAACGCACCTACCAACAAGCCCAGTTCAACCACCACACCGGCCAGCCCTACTCCCCCGCCCTCCAGCGATGGACCAAGCAGCAACGCACCCGCTGGAACACCCTCCACCCCACCCAGCAGGAGCTTCTCACCACCATCGGCATCCACCCCGGATAGAACCGACAACACCACCACTGCCAGACCCATACGGAACAATCCCGCCATGGGAGATTCCCTCGCAACGCAGTTCCTGAGCATGGACCTTGAAACGGCCTGCCCCTCCTGCGGATATCTGATGTGGGTCCGCTACTCGGAGGTCGTGGCCCAGACCGCCGTGATCTGCCCCCGCTGCTACACCCAGATCTGGCTGGTCGACGAGACCGGAAGCGCGCAGAACGCGGGCGACGCCGTCCAGCAGCAGATCACACAAGCTCTGAAAGGCCTCTTCCGGTGAAGTACCAGCAGCGCCTCCAGGTCGCCGTACGCGAACGCCTGCGCAAACTCATGACCGCGCCCTACTCCAGTGCTGGCCACGAAGTCCACCTCGCCGTCACCTGGATCAACAACCAACCCGCCCTCAAAGGCCTCCTCGAAGAGGCGTCCCAGGCAGAACCAGGCGTCGACCGGGAGCGGTTCCGCACCGGACTGACCCGCAGCGGCCGGTTCGTCTGGCCCGGCCGAACCGAACAAGGGCGAACCACACTCATCTGGGAACTGATGCAGAGCATCGCTTCAAAAGAGGTGAGTAACCCCGATGTCGGCTTGCAGACCGCGATCGGCTACAGCATGGAAAGACGCCACCAGGACAGCTGGCGGGAATTCGCCGAAGACATCCTGCAGCCCCTGTTCGACTTCCTCAGCGAACGCGTCGGTTCAGAAAGCAGCATCCCTGCACACCCTCGAGCGATACCGGACCCGCATCGAGTGGTTCGACCGCGAAGAGCTCTACACACGCTTCAAAGCGAATCTCGCCACCGGCGAAGAGGTCTACAACCTCGACCTGCAGCGCTTCCTCTTCCTTGAGGGCGACCACGTCACCCACGCCAAGCCCCGCTCAGCCTCCGGCGAAGCAGACCTCATCGGCGACCTCGACGGCCGCGACCCCCTCGTCTGCGACGGCAAGATCTTCGACGGGAGCAGCCGCGGCAAGGGCTACCTCGTCAAAGGGCTGCACCAGATCGTCAAGTACGCCCACGACTACGGGCAGCACACGGCCTACCTCGTCATCTACAACATCACCGACAAGCTCCTCGAACTGCCCACCGACGGCACCCCCGGCGCATGGCCCCCGTACACCGAAATCTCCGGCGTCCGCGTCTACTTCATCCACGTCCGCGTCCTGCCACCCACCACCACCGCCAGCAAAGCCGGCAAAGCCACCCGCGTCACCCTCACCCGAGACGACCTCACCAACCCCGACACCACCTGACCCACACCCACCAAGTAGCAGCCCACTGGAACTGCACCACGATCAACCAACCTGCACAGACGCCATGTACGCAGGTCAGCCACCACGGCCCCACCCAGAACCACACCCCGAGCACCCCGGGCGCCGCGAACAACACTCAGAAGAACTGAGAAACCCCAGCTCGAAGCCACAACAGCAACTCAGAAAGACCCGGCGACGACACGAGCAGCCGCTGCGGGTGCTGCCGAAGCGCACGGCGTTGGTGGTGGCCAGGTCGGTGGCGGTGAGGACGACGTCGAGGCCCCGGTGGGTGACATCGGCCGTGGTCTGAGGGCCGAACGCCTTGTGGGTGAGGACGGCGGCCAGGGCGTCGGCGCGGTTGGCGGGGCGGGCGACGCTGACGCCGCTGTGGCGGGAGAACAGTTGGCGGGTGCTTGCGCGGGCGGCCGCGGTGAGGTTGCGCGCGGCCGCGGAGGGCTTGAACGCCTGGCGTGCGATGTCCAGTTGGAGGCCGCAGCGCAGGAGGTCGGTGGTGCGGGTGTCGAAGTCGGCGAAGTCGGACGGTCCGTAGGCCCACAGGGCGGCGAGGAGGGAGCCGCCGGAGATGCCGGCGACGACGCGGATGCGGTCGAGGAGATCGCGGTCGTGAAGGGCGCGCAGGCAGCCGAGGTGGAAGGCTGCGGCGCGGGAGCCGCCGCCGGACAGGGCGAGGCCGAGGGTTCGGGTCATGAGCGGGAGCCCTTGCGTGGGACGGGGACGGGACGGTGGAGGCGGATGGCGTACCCGCCGGGCCACCACGTCACGGGGCCGAGGTGGGCGGGTGCTTCCGACGCGGGCGGCTCGGTCGCGGCGGGGGCGGTGCGGGCGGCGAGGTGGGCGTAGAAGTCGGGGCCGTCGCCAGTGGCGAGCCATTTGTGCCAGACGGGGCCGGGTCCTCCGGCGGTGAGGACGAGGGCGCGGGCGGGGGCGTCGTCCAGCGGCAGGGTGAGGCTGGTCATAGCGGCGCGGTCGGTGGCGCTGGGCTGCGCGGCCGTGTGCGGGTGGGTGTGCCACATGCCCAGGAAGCGGCTGAGGTTGCCGGTCGCCTCCCGGCGCGCGGCGAGGTGATTGCTGACGCCGTCCAGACCGTGCCGGAAGTAGGCCTCCGTCAGCAGGGAGTCGGGGGGCGGGCCGGTGGCCTCGTCAACGAAGACCACGCCGGTGGCGTCATCGACGACGCCGAGCAGGGTGCCGCCGGTTTCCACGCGCGGGCCGCGGACGCGGGCGCCGCGGCGGGCCTCCGCGCGCATCTCGGCCAGCGCGGCGGGGGTGATGCGTACGTCGTAGCCGGTGGCCTCGTCCGTGACGAGGGTGTCGTCGGGCCAGGTCAGCCAGCGCGGCCCGGCGGGCTGGGCCGCGGTGGGGCCGACGGGTATGCGGACGATGAGCGTAGCCATGGTGCGCGGGTCTGCGGGGTCGGCCAGGGCGTGGAGGATGCCGGCCACCAGTTGTCCGGCCAGCGCGGTGACGTCGGCAGCCGATCCGGTGAAGGTGGTGTCCGAGCAGCCGGGTTCGGGCTGGAAGAGCTCGGTCGGGGGCTGGGTGGGGAAGAAGTCCTCGATCAGTTCGTCGAAGACGTGCGTGGCGTCGGTGTGCGCCGCCAGCGCGGTGCGGCGCAGCACGTCGGCGGCGCCGCCGGTGGCGCCGCGGGGTGAGAGGGCGGCGAGGCCGCGGGTGGCGTGGTGGCCGATCATCAGTGTGGCCAGGGGGCGGCATCGGTGCGGCGGGCGCGTTCGAGTCGGGCACGGACGATGCGGTTGGCGGTGCAGTCCCAGATCAGGTCGAAGGTGTGCAGGTCGAGTCCGGACAGCCGGGTAGTGATGTCGCCGACGAGTGCTTCGACACGGGTGGTGTGGGGGTCGATCCGGTTGAGGCGGTCGGCCAGGACGCTCGCCTTGAAGTGGCCGATGCCGGCGTCCGTGTAGGGCTGGCGAGCCAGGATGCCCGGGTGGACGAGCGCCTGGTCGGCGACGGTGAGGTGCGCGGCACCGGCGCGTGCGCACATGTCGGCGACGGGGGCGCCCAGGGCGCCCGCGCCCAGGACGAGAATGCGTTTGCCCCGCAGCCAGGCCGCGGGGGTGGCGTGGTCGCGGCGGACCGTGACCTCGGGGCGGGCCTCGTAGATACGCATCCACCGGGTGGGCAGACGGTCGAGCCACTCGGTGTCGAACTGGATGACCTCGTCGCCGAGTTCGGCCAGCTGCGGGCGGCCGCTGAAGGCAGTGTCGGCGGCCAGGCGCCCGACCCTGTCGGCGAAGTCGGGCAGGTGCCAGGCCACCAAGTGGGTCTGGCGCGGCCCGTCACCGGCGATGCCCCGCGAGGGGGTGCCCAGCAACAGGTGCACCGGCGCGGCCGGGGTGTCCTCCTCGTCGGCCGGCGCGTCGCCGCCGGGGTGGAGCAGGGTGCGGTTATGGTCCGCGACGATTCCCGTCAGCCCCAGCAGCAGGCGTGGCGTGAGGTGGTCGCGGGCCAGGGCATCGACCAGTTCCCGCGCGGTGAGCGGGTATTCGAACGTCAGGTGCTTCGTGGTGACGACGGCGGGGGCGAGAAACGCGTGGGCGTCGGCCGGGAGCGCGGCGCTCTCCCGCAGCTGCGCCGGGCTTGCGGGCCAGGGGTCCTCGATGGCGAGCCAGCCCACCACGTCGCATCGCGTCTCGTTGACCTGGTGCAGTACGGCGGCGCCTAGCCACGACCGGTCCGGCAGGGCGACGGGCGCGTCGCGGCGGATCACGAGGAGCCCCGCCGTGTGGTCGGTCAGGGCGTTCGGGGGTGCAGGGGGTCACCGGGCCGGTCCAGTTCTCCCGCGGCGGCCGCCTCGAACCAGTCCAGGAGGCGGTTGACGAACCCGTACATGCCGTCGGCCGGATCCCACTCGGTCGCCGTCGAGCGGTACAGGCACAGGTGGCGGCCCCAGTTGACGTGCGGGGCGCCGGCGAACCGGGTGTGCCGGGTCCGCACGCTGGGAGCCCTGAAGGGAAAATCTGGGGGGATCAGCAGGGTGACCGCTTCCACGCTGCGCAACCGCAGGCCGCCCTCCGTGCGCGGCAAGTTGGCGCAGCCCACGCTGATGCGGGCCTCGACGTACCCGGGCCGGTTGGCGGTGGCGGCCACGTGCGTGGCCGCCACCGCTCCGTGAGAGGCCTGGACGATCCGGTGGAGCTGGTCGAGGGCGAGCTGCTGGCCTTCAGTGAGTTCCAGGGTGGTGCTGTCCTTCACGCGGCACCGAATCCGATCTGTACCGCCGGCTCGGCCTTGTCACCCCTGGCCTGCTGCACACCGGCGCGGGCGGCGTCCGTGCCGCGCTGGTGCGGCAGGCCGGCTGCGGCGGTGAAGGCGGCGGCCGGGAAGCGCGTGGTGCCCAGCGTGGCCAGCAGCCGGCGTCCCCCGCCTGCGGCCTTCAGCACCTGGCCCTTGTGAGCCGTCTGCTGACCAGTTCGGTGCAGGGCCGGGTGCCCTTCGAGCGGCTCGGACAGCAGCTGGTGGGCGTCGTCCAGGACGACGTCGGCGAGCGCGCGGCGGCCGTTGTGTTCGGGGGCTGCTGGGCGTGGTGTTCGACGTCGGCGGCGACGGCGCGGGCGTGGCCGGTGAGCTGGAGGGCGATCTGTTGGTAGTCGCTGGGCGCGAGCGCGGGGTTGGTCCAGGCGAGGACGGCGGTCACGAAGGCTTCGTAGTCGCCCTCACTCGTGTGAAAACCCTGCGGGTCGCTTCCGTATAGGACGCGCACCGTCCTATACGGAAGCAATGCTTCCACCAGGAGTCCTCGGACAGGGCGTGTGCCTATGAGGAGCTCCACCCCTTCCGCTCGCGTTCCCCTCAAGGAGTGATCCTCATCAAGCCTCCCGCCATCGCCCCGTGCCTGGGTGTGTCCGACACCCAGACGACCGTGGACTTCTACGAGAAGCTCGGCTTCTCCGCCCTGCCCGCCGGCAACGACCCGGACGACGACCTGCGCATCCTGCTCTTCGACGGCGAGTTCGCGCTGATGGTCTACCGCGCCGAGCACCTGCGCAGCTGGCTACCCGTCCTCAAGGACACCCCGGTCGGTGCGTTCGGCATGTTCTACCTGGCCGTCGACGACTTCGACTCCTACGTCGAGCGCATCCGCCCGCTGGTCACGATCCAGAAGGACGTGATGGAGCACCACGGCGACAAGCTCTTCTACTTCACCGACCCCGACGGCTACGTCGTCGGCGTCAACCAGAAGCGGACCCGGTGACCGGCATGACGAAGAACACTGGCAAAGCTGGCGCGGGCATGGTGAAATGCGCGGCCTTCTGGGGTCAGGACGGACGGACGCTCGCCGCCTTCTACGCCGCTGCCCTGGGCTGGGAAGTCATCCAGACCTTCGGCGAGGCCGCCGCGATGATCAGCGACGGCACGACGACGTACGTTTTCTACACGGCCGAGTCGTTCAAGGCTCCCAACTGGCCAGAGGACGAACTTGTCTTCCATCTCGACCTCGCCTTCAGCGACGTCGAGGCAGCCGAGAACCGCCTCATCGGGCTCGGTGCCACCAAACCCGCCCACCAACCCGGTGGCAAGCACTGGACCGTGCTGCTCGACCCCTCCGGCCAGCCCTTCTGCATCAGCGCCGCCGACAAGGACGGGTGAAACACACACCTGGCCCGTGCACGTCGTAGTGCCAAGACGAGGACCCACGCCCTGACGCCACTTCCCAAATACTCACCGGGCACGAGGGCGAACGACTCCCGCAGTGGCTCGATGCCGTCCGTCAGGACGACCTGCCCAGCCTCCGCACCCTCGCCGCTGGTATCGACCGAGACCGCGACGCCGTCGTCGCCGGCCTCACTCTGCCCTGGAACTCCGGTGTCGTCGAAGGACACGTGAACCGCATCAAGATGATCAAGTGCCAGATGTTCGGCCGAATTCTCTTCCAACCTCTCCGCAAACGAGTTCTCCTGTCGTAAGAGCTCGTAACACGATCTTGTTGAGATGCCCTGGTCGGGCGTGACCTGTCTGATGATTCGGCCGTTCGTGATTGTGTGAGTACTCGGCCGTGGATCGTGCACGACGACTTTTGGGCGCTGATCGAACCTCTGCTGCCGCCCTGGCCCGAGCGGTCGCCGGGGCCACGGCCGGTGGAGGACCGACTGTGTCTGCAGGGCATCCCGTTCGTCCTCTACAACGACATTGCCTGGCAACTGCTGCCGCTGGAGTTGGGGTTCGGCTCCGGACAGACGTGCTGGCGTCGTCTGGAGCGGTGGCAGCAGGCAGGCGTCTTCGACCAGTTGCACCGCATCTTGCTTGCCGAACTGAACGCGGCCGGCCAGCTCGACTGGTCTAGGGCTTGTGTGGACGGCTCCCACATCCGTGCGAAAAAAGGGGGAACCGACACCGGTCCGTCGCCGGTCGACCGGCGCAAGACGGGCAGCAAACACCAGCCCGGTCGCGGCAGATGATCTCCGCTCCGGGATGCTCCGTCAGCCAGGCCGCGAACGTCTCCGAGGTGCGGTCGGGCAGCACGTCCACGACCCGGCCGGCTTCGACGTCGACCAGGACCGTGCCGTAGGCGCAGCCCTTGCGGAAGGCGAACTCGTCCACTCCCAGCACCCGTGGGGCACGGTCCTGAACCGGCGGCGCCGTCAGCAGCCTGAGCAGTCGGGTCCGGCCTGCGGCCACCCGCAGGCGGCGGCACAGCCGCGCGGCAGGACGGCCACCCAGCTCCACCGCGATGGACTGCAGCCAGCCCGTCAGCCCGGTGCTCGACCGGCTGTGCCGCTCGGTCAGACCAGCGATCTGCTCGACGAACGTTCTGCGGGAACAGCTGCTGCGGTCGCAGAAGTACCGTCGCACCCGGAGCCGGACCACGACCCGTCGGGAGCTCAACGGACGCTCGTCCAGGGCACGTTGGTACGAGCTGTGCACGCGTCTTGCCCGCTTCCGGCAGTCCGGACACAGGCCCGGCCGACCGGTGGACACCGACTCCACCACCAAGGTGTCGGAGGAGTCGCTCACGCGCTCCACTCGCACACCGATTCCAGGAAACAGCACATCCTCGACCGTCTTGCTCGCCACGGCATGAAACACCTTGCCGAAACGATCCGCCGTTCCGGACCCTGGCCTGCGGATTCACGGAACCGCGGACAGAGCTGTTTTTCAAAGGTCCCCATCAACCGCGCTGCCGGGCGAAAAGCGGGCCGCCAAACTCGTGTGCGACCTTGCTCATCAACTTCTCGCGCTCGACGACTGGATCAAAGACACCGACCGGGAGATCCGCGAGTCCTTCCACCTCGACGAGCGCGCCGAAGTCATCGAATCCCTGCCGGGCATGGGCCCCATCCTCGGGGCCGAGTTCCTCGCCATCGTGGGAGACCTGTCGGGCTACGCAGACGCCGGCCGCCTGGCCGCCCACGCCGGACTGGCCCCGGTCTCGCGCGACTCCGGCCGCCGTACCGGCAACCACCACCGGCCCAAGCGCTACCACCGCCGCCTGCGACACGTCTTCTACATGGCCGCCCAAACCGCCATGATGCGCTCCGGCCCCTCCCGGGACTACTACCTCAAGAAACGCGCCGAAGGACTGATCCACGTCCAGGCACTGCTCGCCCTCGCACGCCGCCGAGTCGACGTCTTATGGGCCATGCTCCGCGATAAGAGGCACTTCACCCCCACCCCACCGGCTCCCCGATCGACTTGACACCATCATTGAGACTCACTCGACCAGGGCGTGAGGCAGGTCGAGTGCGGCAGAATACGGAACCAACGCGGCTCCTGTGCCTGTGGGTTGAGACTTCGAACACCTCCCTCAACGGCACGGGAGCCTCGTGCGTTGCGCAAGGGCTCACTGACACCAAGTCGCTCCGACAATCGGCCGCCGACGCAGGCATGACGATCACCACGCGAGTGGTGAAGACTGGATAGATGCGACCTCACGCCCCTGGCGGACTCCTGTTCGTAGCGCTCGGTCTCATCCTTGTCGCCGCCGGCTACGTCTGGAGGGGACGTGTCCTGCGTCCCCTCTCGGCGAAACGGGCCCAGGCAGCCGTGATCCGGGATCGTTCCAGAAACCTGCTGCGCTCTGCGGACATGGCAATCGCCGGAGCGCGTCGACGGGCCGCACACGGCGAACCGGCCATCGTCACGGTCCGAGACGTGACCAGGGTGGCGCGCCGGCA
The DNA here is from genome assembly GCF_900103585.1 of Streptomyces sp. cf386. Lineage (GTDB taxonomy): Bacteria > Actinomycetota > Actinomycetes > Streptomycetales > Streptomycetaceae > Streptomyces. Next base: position 829 of record NZ_FNHV01000043.1, on the reverse strand, counting down.
CTACGGGTACCTCTTTGTGGAGCGCGAAGAAGCAGCCGCCGCCCTCCGCCAGCGCTATGAGGCTGCCGACTGCCGGGTGGACTGCATGACCGACGCTTTCAACTGACTGCCTCCCCGGCAAGTGCTTGACGCCAGAGGCGCCGGAGCTGTCACCTGATAGGTGGTCACGCTGAAAATGCTCACTGTCTTCCAACTGCCGCCCTACGCACCCGACCTCAACCCGGTCGAGTGCATCTGGCCCGTCCTGCGACGCACCACCGTGGCCAACCGGGCCTTCGCCGACCCCGATGACCTGATCACTGCCGTCCGACGCGGCCTCCGCCAGCTCCAGTACCGCCACGACGTCCTCGACGGCTGCCTGACCGGCACCGGCCTCCGACGCCAACCACCATGAGGACATCACGCATTCAAGGTCAGTAGTTGCCACCGCGACGTTCACCAGCTACACCACGCAGTTTCCTCACGTGACGCCCCTACCTACTTAGACCGTGTCCTACGTGGTGAGGCGGGCGAGCCGTTTGTAGCAGCACAGGGCAGCGGCCAGCCCAAGAAAGGCCAGGTAGTTGCGGGGATTGCGTTCGTAGCGGGGGCTGAGTCTTCGGTAGCCGGACAACCAGGACATGGTCCGCTCGATGACCCAGCGGCGGCGTCCTAATCGTTCGCTGGATTCGATCCCTTTGCGGGCGATGCGTACTCCGATCCGCTTCCATCGCAGCCATCTGCGCAGGTCGGCACGGTCGTAGGCTTTGTCCGCGTGCAGGCGCTGAGGCTTGAAGTACCGGCCGCGGTAGGGGTCGTGTCTCGTTTGGTGACCCTCGATCATGGGCTT
>NZ_FNHV01000042.1 GCF_900103585.1 Streptomyces sp. cf386 | reverse complement strand
CCGAGACCCGCGCCCGCCGGGGGCGTCCGGGCGTGCGTTCCTCGCCAGCCGGTGTCGAAGACCCGCGGCAGGTCCTCCTCGGGGATGCCGCCGCAGCCGTCCGTCACGGACACGACCACGCCGTCGGGCGAGCGCTCGGCGGCGACCGCGACCGTGCCGTCGGCGGGGGTGCGGCGGATGGCGTTGACCAGGAGGTTGCCCAGGACGCGGCTCATCTCCTTGCCGTCGACCTCGACCGGAACGGCCTCCACGGCGTCGCCGACCAGCCGTACGCCGTGCTCGCGGGCGAGCGGGTCCGCGCCCGCCAGGGCGTCGCCGATCAGGTCGTAGAGCGAGACGCGGGCGTACGACAGGGGCAGCGTGCCCGCGTGGATGCGGGAGAGTTCGAAGAGGTCGCCGACCATGCCGTTGAGGCGTTCGACCTCGGTGCGGATCTGCCTCAGGTAGCGGTCGGGGTCGGTGGCGACCCCGTCCTCCAGCGCCTCGGACATGGCACGCAGGCCGGCCAGCGGGGTGCGCAGGTCGTGGGAGATCCAGGCGACCAGTTCGCGGCGGGAGGTCTCCAGCGCGCGTTCCCGGTCGCGGGACTCGGCGAGCTTCGCACTGGTGGCCGCCAACTCCCGGCTGAGCGACTCCAGTTCGGCGGTGGCCGGGCCGTCGGGCGCGGCGAAGTCGCCGCCGTCACCGAACGAGCGGGCAGCGTCGGCGAGTTCGCGGCTGCGGGCGACGACCCAGCGGCCCAGCAGCAGCGCGGTCGCGAGAGAGACCACGGCCGCCATCGCCACCACGGTCGTCACCACGGTGAGGTCGTGCGGCGACAGGAACATCGCCCAGGCGACGGCGAGCGTACCCGCGAGCATGGCGACCACTCCGACCACCGCGACCACGGTGAGCGACGCGGTGAGCGAACGGCGGCGCAGCAGGCGCAGCGCACCGGCTCCGGCCAGGCCGGTGGCGGCGGCGCCGACGAAGGCGTACAAGGCGATGAGGAAGGTGTCGCGCACGGTCAGTCCTCCTCCCCACCGTCGGGTTCGAAGCGGTAGCCCACGCCCCACACCGTCTGGATCAGCCGCGGCCGGGCCGGGTCGTCCTCGACCTTGCCGCGCAGCCGGCGGACGTGAACGGTGACCGTGGACAGGTCGCCGAAGTCCCAGCCCCACACCTCGCGCATCAGGTCCTCGCGGCCGTACGCCCGCCCCTGATTGCGCAGGAAGAAGGCGAGCAGGTCGAACTCCCGGAGGGTGAGGGCGAGTTCGGTGCCGTTCCTGGTGGCGCGGCGGGCGGCCGGGTCGACGGTCAGGCCGGCCGCGCTCAGCACCCGCGTGCCCACTTCGGGCCGTGCGCGGCGCAGCACCGACTCCACTCTGAGGACGAGTTCACGCGGGCTGAACGGCTTGGTGACGTAGTCGTCGGCGCCGACCTCCAGACCGAGGATGCGGTCGTCCTCGTCACCGCGCGCGGTGAGCATGATGACCGGCACCGGCCCGTGCCCGCGCATCCTCCGGCACACCTCCAGGCCGTCCATGCCGGGCAGCATCAGGTCCAGGACGACGAGGTCCGGCCAGTGCGCGGCGGCCCGGGTCAGGGCCGCCGGACCGTCGTCGGCCCGGTCCACGGTGTATCCGGCCCGGTCCAGGTAACCGGCGACGACCTCCGCGACCGTGGGGTCGTCGTCGACCACCAGGATCCGCCCGGCCTGCCCCGTGACCTCGTACGACTGCTCCATGCCTCCAGCGTCTCACCGCGCCGCCTTCGAAGACCCCCACAGCCTTCGACGTCTCTGTTTCGTAAGGCAGACGTACGGTTTCCTATCCTTCTCCGGCAGACACATGGGCCCGATGAGAGGTGGCGTCCGGCACGTGCACGAGACGATGCGCAATGAGCTCAGGTCGATTCCGGTCTTCGCCAACGTGGGGACCGAGCACTTCCGGGAAGACGAGCTGCCGGACAACCCCCTGCCCGTGATCGGGGATTGGATCCTCGCGGCGCACGCGGCCGGCCAGCAGGAACCGCACGCCATGAGCCTCTGCACGGTCGACGCGTCGGGGATTCCGTCCAGCCGGGTCCTGATCGTCAAGGACATCGACGACGACCACCTGTACTTCGCCACACCGTCCGACAGCCGCAAGGGCCGCGACATCGCCGCGAATCCCCATGTGGCGGCCCACTTCCACTGGCCCGAGGTCGGGCGGCAGGTACGGATCGTCGGAACCGCGACCGACCAGGGCCGGGCCGCCTCCGACGACGACTTCGCCGAGCGGGGCCGCGGCTCCCGGCTCGCCGCCCACCTCCACCGGCCCGGCCCGCTCCCGGACCGGAAGGCCGCGCTGGCGGAGTTCGAGCGCCTCGGCTCCCTCCACCCGGGCGACGTGCCGTGCCCGCCGACCTGGACGCTCTACGCCATCACCCCCACCGAGGTGGAGTTCTGGGAGGCGAGCGTCGACCGGGTCCACCACCGGGTGGTGTACCACCGGGACTCGGCCCACGACGGCTGGCGGCACGAACTGCTGTGGCCCTGACACAGCTCACCGGTCTCACGCCCTGAGCCGGCGGGCTTGGAGCTTGGAGGTCATGCGACGCGCACGGCACGGACCAGGAAGTGTGCTCGCCCCACCCGATCCGCGGCTCGCCGCTTCCGGCATGGGCCGTACCCCCTGCCGCTACCGCCAGCAGCCGCGCGCCCAGGCACACGCCGAGCACCGGCACCTCGGCGTCCGCGGCCCGCAGCAACGCGGCTCCGCCGGGCGACCGGCGAAATTCTCGTGCGCCGCCGTCGGCCCGCCCATCACCACCGGTGCGGCCACATCGGCGAGGGAGTCCGGCACCGGGTCCCCGCCCAGGTCCGGTACACCCGCACCGGCAGCCCGGCCGCCTTCAGCGCCGTACCGATGGCGTACGGCCCCTCCCGCGGCGCGTGCTCCACGACCAGGGCGTCGACCGTCCCCTCGGTCTGGGTCGGCCTCACCGGGCTCCGTTCGTCGCGGGGTAGCCGCCGTCCACGCGGATCGCTTCGATGCCGCTGATGTGCCGGGCCCCGCAGCGGTCCTGGGGCAGGACGAGCTGAGGGCCGGCGCGGTCGAGCGGGGTGTCGTCGAGCGTGACCGCGAGGAGGACGGGCGCGCGGCCGAAGTCGGGGTCGATCTCCGCCCAGGACAGCAGGGCGTGGTGGCCGTCCGCACCGCGTACGGCGATCAGGAAGCGCAGCCGGTCCTTGCGGCGGACGGGGTCGAAGGCGGGGCCGGCGGCCGACAGGACGTCGTGCAGGAGCGGTCCGGTGAAGGTGTGGTGCTGGATGCCGCTGGTGGCGCACTCGAAGCTGACCTGTGCGCGGTGCTGCGGCCAGGCGTGCAGGTCGGCCACCGTCAGTCGGGACGGCCGGGCCAGATCGCCGATGAGGGCGAGCTCCGCCACCTGACCGGCGGCCGTACCGACGGCTGCGAGGGATTGACTCACGGGCTACCACCTCCCGCAGGACCGTACCCGAACCCGCCTCCCGTACAAACGCACATACCAACCTCATCGATCTACAGTCCGGCTCATGCAATGCGACAGAAGACTTTCGCCTCGCATCTGCGGCAGTATCATCGGCGCATGCACACCTACCGGATCGGGGACGCGGCCGCCTTACTCGGCGTCAGCGCCGACACCGTGAGGCGCTTGGTCGACGGCGGGAAACTCACCGCCGAGCGGGACGCGCAAGGCCACCGGATCATCCCCGGACCGGCCCTCGCGGCCTACGCCCGGCAGGTGCATGGCACGGATCGGGAGACCACCGTCTCCTCGGCCCGCAACCGCCTCACCGGCATCGTCACCGCCGTGATCCTCGGGGATGTGTCCGCGCAGGTGGAGATCCAGGCCGGGCCGTATCGGGTGGTGTCCCTGGTCAGCCGTGAGTCGGCTGAGGAGTTGCAGCTGGAACCCGGGGTTTCCGGCGGTTGCCGTGATCAAGTCGACCAACGTGGTCGTCGAGAGACCGTAGACGAGTGGTCGAGAGACCGTAGACAGGCTTTCGCGAGCGTTCGCGAGAGCAGAGGGAGTAGCCCCGTGATGACCCGTTCCGCGCGCCGGACCCGGCGGATGCTGCAGGTGACCGGCGCGAGCGCCGCCGCGCTGCTGGCCCTGAGCGCCTGCTCCTCCTCCGACTCGGACACCGCGGGGTCGGACTCCTCCCCCTCGGCGTCCGGCTCCCCCAAGCTCTCCGGCACGGTGACCGTCTTCGCCGCCGCCTCGCTGAAGGAGAGCTTCGAGAAGCTGGGCAAGGAGTTCGAGCAGGAGCACCCGGGCACGAAGGTCACCTTCAGCTTCGGCGGCAGCGACTCGCTGGCCGCGAGCATCACCGGCGGGGCCCCGGCCGACGTGTTCGCCTCCGCCAGCCCCAAGACGATGAAGATCGTCACAGATGCCGGGGACGCCTCCGGCACACCCGCCACCTTCGTCCGCAACCAGCTGGAGATCGCCACCCTGCCGGGCAACCCGGACAAGGTCGACTCCCTGAAGGACCTCACGAACTCGGACCTGAAGGTCGTCCTGTGCGACAAGGAGGTGCCGTGCGGCGCCGCCGCCCAGAAGGCCCTGGACGCGAGCAAGCTGAAGCTCACGCCGGTGTCGTACGAGCAGGACGTCAAGGCCGCCCTGACCAAGGTCGAGCTGAAGGAGGCGGACGCCGCCGTCGTCTACAAGACCGATGTGAAGGCCGCGGGTGACAAGGTGGAGGGCGTGGAGTTCCCCGAGTCCGCCGACGCCATCAACGACTACCCGATCACCCTGCTCAAGGACACACAGAACACCGAGGCCGCCAAGGCGTTCATCGCGTTGGTGCAGTCCGCCGAGGGCCAGCAGGTCCTGACCGAGGCCGGGTTCCTCAAGCCGTGACCTCCCCGCACGAAAGGTCCGCTGCCGTGGCCGACACCCTGACGGGTGGGCCGCGGCGCGGGCGCGGCCGGACGGGTCTCAAAGGCTTCAGGGGCGCGCCGCTGCCTCTGCTGGTGCCCGCCTTGCTGGGGCTCGCATTCCTCGTGCTGCCGCTGATCGCCCTGCTGATCCGCACCCCCTGGCGCAGCCTGCCGGAGCAGCTGACCAGCCCCGAGGTGTGGCAGGCCCTGCAGCTGTCCCTGCTGTGCGCGACGGCGGCCACCGCGGTGAGCCTGGTCATCGGCGTGCCTCTGGCCTGGCTGCTGGCCCGCGTCGAGTTCCCCGGACGTGGCCTCGTCCGAGCGCTCGTCACCCTGCCGCTCGTGCTGCCGCCCGTGGTCGGGGGTGTTGCACTGCTGATGGCGCTCGGCCGCAACGGGGTCGTGGGGCAGTGGCTGGACGACTGGTTCGGGGTCACGCTGCCGTTCACGACGGCGGGCGTGATCGTGGCCGAGGCGTTCGTCGCCATGCCGTTCCTCGTCATCAGCGTCGAGGGCACGCTGCGGGCCGCCGACCCGCGCTACGAGGAGGCCGCGACGACGCTGGGCGCCTCCCGTTTCACCGCGTTCCGCCGGGTCACCCTGCCGCTGATCGCGCCGGGCATCGCGGCGGGCGCGGTGCTCGCCTGGGCCCGGGCGCTCGGTGAGTTCGGCGCGACGATCACCTTCGCCGGCAACTTTCCCGGCCGTACCCAGACCATGCCACTCGCCGTGTACCTCGCGCTGCAGAGCGACCCGGCCGCCGCGATCTCCCTCAGCCTGGTGCTGCTCGCCGTATCCATCGCGGTCCTGGCAGGGCTGCGCGACCGCTGGATGACCGCCTCATGACCTACGTCAAGAAGACCGCGCCCGATATCGCGGCCGTCTCCGCCCCGGCGCCGGAGGGGCTGGACGCCCGGTTGGTCGTCGAGCGCGGCACCTTTCGCCTTGACGTCACTCTCGCCGCCGCACCCGGCGATGTCGTCGCCCTGCTGGGTCCGAACGGCGCCGGCAAGACCACGGCCCTGCGCGCGCTGGCCGGCCTCATCCCGCTGACGGACGGGCATCTACGGCTGGACGGCGCGGAGTTGGACCGTATGCCGACCGAGTCACGACCGGTCGGCGTCGTCTTCCAGGACTACCTGCTCTTCCCCCACCTGTCCGCCCTGGACAACGTCGCCTTCGGGCCGCGCTGCCACGGCGCGTCCAAGGCGCAGGCCCGTGCCGAGGCCGCCGTATGGCTGGAGCGTATGGGGTTGTCGGAGCACGGGTCCGCGAAGCCCCGCCGGCTCTCCGGCGGCCAGGCCCAGCGCGTCGCCCTCGCCCGCGCCCTGGCCACCCACCCCCGCCTGCTGCTCCTCGACGAACCGCTCGCCGCGCTCGACGCCCGTACCCGTCTCGATGTCCGCGCCCAACTCCGGCACCACCTGGCCGACTTCGAGGCGGTCGCCGTACTCGTCACGCACGACCCGCTCGACGCCATGGTCCTGGCCGACCACCTCGTCGTCATCGAGGACGGGCAGGTCGTCCAGCAGGGCACACCCGCCGACATCGCCCGCCGTCCGCGCACCGACTACATCGCCCACCTGGTCGGTCTCAACCTCTACCAGGGGCAGGCCGAAGGGCACACCGTCCACGTCGACGGCGGATCGGCGGTCACGACCACGGAGGACCTCACCGGCCCGGTCTTCGTCGCCTTCCCGCCGAGTGCGGTCACCCTCCACCAGGACCGTCCCAGCGGCTCCAGCGCCCGCAACCTGTGGCGCTGCGAGGTGGCCGGCATGGAGACCCACGGCGACCAGATCCGCGTCGCCCTCACCGGCGGACTCCCCCTGGCGGCGGACCTCACCACGGTCGCCGCGGCCGAACTCGACCTGCGTCCGGGAGCCGCGGTCTGGGCCACGGTCAAGGCTGCTCAGACGCACGCGTATCCCGCCTGAGGAGTGGGCCCGGGTGTGCGAGTGTCAAGGGACGGGACTGGCTCCAGCCCGCTCGTCGCCCTCAGCGCCCTCCTTCTCTCCGCAGCCCGCCGAGGAACACCACACCGAGACGCCGTCGACGGACGTGACGCGTCGTCATCTGGCCCATTGCGGGCAGAACTCCACGTGCAGTTGTTCCCAGTCGCTCAGGTTCGTCGGATCGAAGTCCCAGTCGTAGATGACTCGGCAGACGTGGTAGTTGCAGGCACCGGGAATGTGCATCCCGGTCGCGGCATGAGGTGGTCCGTCCTTCGTGACGGCGAGTATCTCCTTCGCGCCTTCCCGGAAGGCCGCGGATCCACCGGTCAGCAGCAGCGTCTCGGCGTGGATGTCCTTGCGCAGGAGAAACCTGTTCGCTTCCTTCGGGTTGTCCGGAATGATGCGGTCGGCCTCCAGGTCGGGAACGTCTCGCTGCGGCACGCCGGCGGTGCGGAGTTCGCGGATGGCTTTCCCCGCATGGAGATGTTCCCGGATTCGCTTCCAGCGGGAAGGGCGCAACTGCAGGGTGCGGGGGGCCAGTACAAGGTCGAGTGGCTGCTCGCCTTCCCCGGTGACACCAGGTGCCGCGGGAGCGGTACGCGTCGGCAGGTAGACCAATGAGCGGGGCGACCGCGCCGCGAGCAGCCACAGCGCGCCCATGCGCCTGCCGTCCGTGCGGTCCACATACATCTCGTAATGAACGCCCCTCTTGTAAAGCGCTCCGTTCTTCAATGGTCTGGCCGGCTGGATCACGCGGTACTCCGTACCTGCGAGCCGCACCTTCTGCACGACGATCTTCACCCGCAGGCTGTCCCGGGTCAGGGGCGCCCTGGACGCGGTCATGTCTCGGCGCCTTCCCTTCTGTCGGTCGAGTCGGCTGCGCCCTCGGACGATCGGAACTCGACGCAGCTCTGGGCATGTGCACCACATAACGCTGTCACAAACAGGGAGGCGGACCTGTCCCTACTACGGACAGTCTCTGTTTGGAGGAATTCATGAGTGCCGAGCACACCCACCTGCCTCCGGGCGTCGAGGTGATCACGACCCTGCCGGACGCGGCGGCCAGGATCCCGGCCGGTGCCGAGGCCAGGACCATCCGGGTCACCCTGGCGCCCGGTGACCCCGGCGCGCCGCCGCACCGGCACCCCGGGCCGATCTTCGGCTACGTGACTCAGGGCGAGATCCTCTTCGAGCTGGAAGGGCAGCCGCCCCGGGTGATCAAGGCCGGTGACGCCCTGTTCGAGCCCGGGGGCGACGTGGTCCATTACCAGGGCGCCAACAACCTTGCGGACGCGCAGTCGGAGCTGGTGGTGACCATGTTCGCGCCGCCCGGCACCCCGGTTCTGACGGTGGTCAGCGCGGAGGAGCTGGCCGAGCGACGGCACCTTCGGGTTGCCCAGCCATGATGACGAGGACTGATCCGGATCGCTCGCGCCCAACCGGCCGGGCAGGCTCAGCCCTGGGTGCAACGTGCCCCACCTCACAGTGGGACCGGGCGACACAAGGAACAACCCGGGGAGGTTGACCGTTCACCTATACGTGGCCGGCGGAGGGGACAGTGTCCCCGGGCCCCACCTATAGCCCATGGGGACGATCGTCCGGCTGAAGCCCCATGGAGCCTTCCGCCGAGAGGCGACCGCCCTCCGCTTGCCACCACTCACGGCCCCGGCTGGCCTCCCCCGTCCAGCCGGGGCTTTCCCATGGGCAGGCAGACGCCCGGCGAACGTGCCGCCCGGCTCGCTCAGGCTCCCGGTTCCTCCCTGACCGCAGGGGGCTCCGTGGGGCTCGGCGCGGGCGGGCGGAAGAGGACGGCCCGGGCCACGGGCGGGGCGAACAGGGCGGTGACGGGCGCGGAGAGGGTCAGTACGGAACGGAAGGCGCGCCCCACGACGGGGTCCCCGGGGGAGCAGTCCTGCACGCGCTGCAGGTACCAGTCGGCAACGCGGTCCGCGGGCCCGCCGTCGACCGCGTTGCCGATGGCACCCGGCATCTTGCGGTCCGCCCCTGCGGAGATGTCCCACGCCTGCCGGGACGCCGTGAGCACCGCCCGCTGCACGCGCCGCGTCGTGGGGGTCCGGCGTGGATCGGCCAGTGCGTCACGCAGGGCGACCGCGCTCATCGCGGCGACGGCCATGCCCTGTCCGTAGATCGGGTTGAAGGTGCACAGGGCGTCGCCGGTGGCGAGGAATCCTGCCGGGCTGCGGCCGGGCAGGTCATAGCGGCGGCGGACATTGGCGGTCCGCCGGTAGCCGAACGCCGGCGAGAGCGGTTCGGCCTCGTCCAGCCACCGGTGCAGGAGCGGATGCGGCAGCCTCTTGGCGTACGTCACGAACTCGGCGTCGCCCGTGGGCGGTTCGTCGCCGCGCAGCCCCGAGACGATGACCAGGTGACTGCCGTCCTCCAGGGGCAGCGCACCGCCGGCGTGGACCTGGTCGGGGCTCGGGTAGACGTAGTAGCCGGCGGTCTCGCCGTTGAGGACGTCGCTCGTGCCGCGGTAGATGCGCGAGGCGTACGCGAGGCCCGTGTCGATGGTCTCCTCGTGCGGGGACTCGGCACCGATCGCCGTGAGCCACTGCGGAGCCTTCGTGCCGCTGCCGGAGGCGTCGACGACCAGGTCGGCCTCGACGGCGCGCTGCTCCCCGCGGTCGTCACCGGAGCGGTCCCGCAGCAGCACGCCCCGCACACGCGAGGCGTCGCCGAGGAGCCCGACGACATCGGCCCCCTCCACCACGCTGATCACCGGGTTGGCCAGGACCCGCCGCCGCACCAGCTCCTCCAGCTGCGCGCGGGAACCGGTGTAGATGTGCGTCGTCGCGGGCAACCGGCGGAACCAGCGGCCGTTCTGCCACAGCACCAGGTCCGACGGCATGCCCACCCGCGGCGCTCCCGCCGCCCGCAGCTCCGCCAGGAAGCCCGGCAGCAGCGACTCCATGGCCGACTGACCGCCCTCCAGCAGCACATGCGGATGCCGGCCCTGTGGCACCCCGGGCCGCGCGCCCGTCCCGTCCGGGAACCGATCGCGCTCCACGACGGTCACCCGGTCGGCGTGCCCGGCCAGGACATGCGCCGCGAGCAGCCCCGCGAGGCTCCCGCCCACGACGACCGCGTGCCGCCCGTCCTTACCGTCACCCACGCCCCAACGACCCGCTTCTCCGGCCGAGTTCACCAATTCGCTCCCCTGATCGCCACGTCGCGAGAAGGCACCAGTATCCCGCTCCGCGGGGCGGGTTGACCGTTTTCCAGCCCTTTTGCGCTCCCCGGGTGCACCCGATACCCCCTCACGTGCGGGAGCAGGGCGGGCCGTCGCGCACACGACCGGTCACGGTGGGACCATCCCGAGAGCGCTCAGTCGCTCCCGTACGCGCGCAGGAAGGCGTCCACGGCCGCGTCCGCGATGTCACGCAGTTCGGCGGCGGGGACTCGACGGGTACCCAGCCGGGAGCGGAACTCCAAGGGGCCGGTGAGCAGGGCGAAGAAGTGCTCGGCGGCCTGTTCCGGGTCGGCTCGGCGCAGGCGCCCGGCGAGCGAGAGGCGGGCCAGCCGATCGGCGAGCGCGGCGCGGGGGCGGTGCGCGGTGCGCTCCTGCACGGTCTCGATCAGGTCGGGGAACTGCGCCACCTGGGCGTAGGCCAACCAGCGCAGCGCGCGGGCGCGTTCGCCGCAGCAGATCCGCAGCAACCGCTGGGACAGGTCCGTCAGCGCCGCACGCAGGTCGCCGTCCGGGGCTCGGTCGCGCAGCGGCTCGACTGCCGCGAGACTCTCCGCCATCAGGGCGTCGGCCGCCGCCTCGACGGTGGAGCGGAAGAGCGTCTCCTTGTCGTTCAGGTGGCTGTAGACCGTCGGCTTGGCAACGCCTGCCTCCTTCGCGATCTCCTGGACGCATGCCTGCGCGTAGCCGCGCCGCGCGAAGACGGCGAACGCGGCGTCGAGGATCGCCTGCCGCTTGTCAACACGCCCGCGCGAGACGCCACTTGCCCCGCTTGACGCTACTGAACCCATGGGTTCATTCTAAGTCCCATACCGATCGGGAAGATTTTCTGAACCAGTCAGTTCAGTCGAAGTCCAATCGAGGGGCGGGAAACCATGATCGTTCACACGCTGCGCTTCGCCTTCAAGGACGGGACGACCGAGGAGCAGAAGGCCCAAGTGCTCGCCCTGATGCGGCGAACGGCATCCATCGAGTCGGTCTCGTTCGCCACCGTCGGACAGAGCCTGGGCGATCCCGCCGAGGGGCTCACCCACGCCTACTGCGTGGGCATCGAGGACCTGGCGGCCCTGGAGCGGTACATGCACGACCCGGTTCATCTGGCGGGAGATCCGGAGATCCTCCCGCACCTGGCCAAGATCTCCATCGGCCCCGACGTCTCCGACGACATGGCCCCGGAGCTGGCCGACGAGATCATGGCGCTGCACGAGAAGAAGGCGGCGATGCACCCGGAGTGGGCCGCCCAGCTCGGACCGCTCGTCGAGATACAGGTCGGGGCGGGGGCATCCGACAGGTCATGACCGGATCCGCCGCCGCCCTCGCGATCCGACCGCACCGGGCCTGACGGACCGCCATCGGACAGGCGTGCGAGGATCCCCGCGTGAATGATCTACGCGTGCATGATCTACGCATCCGCCCGGCCACCGAGGCCGATCTGACCACGCTCGTCCGCCTCCGCGACGACGCGGCCCGCTGGATGCTGACCCGTGGCATCACCGGGCAGTGGCGGCCGGGGGAACTGGACGAGGACCACTTCCGCCGGGTCATGGCAGGTGGCGAGGTCTGGCTCGCGGAGGCCGACGGGCACGTCACCGGCGCCTGGGAGCTGTGGTGGGAGGACGAGGCCGCCTGGGGTCCGCAGCCGCCGGTGGCCGGGTATGTGCACCGGCTCATGGTGGATCGGAGCATCGCCGCCCCCGGTACGGGGCGCCTGCTGCTGGGGGCCGCGGAGCGCCGAGTGGCCGCTGGGGGCCGGACCCGGGTGCGCCTGGACTGCCTGGCCGGCAACGCGCCCCTCAACGCCTACTACCAGGAGGCCGGTTACCGCGTCGTCGGCCACAAGGAGGGCAAGCCGCAGCCGGGCGGGGCACCCAAGTCCTTCACCCTGCTGGAGAAGGAGCTCCGGCAGGCGGAGGAGGGCCGGGACTAGGCAGGCTCCGACGACGGCAACCGCCGGGGCACGGCCTGTTCCAGAGACTTGAGGAGCGGACTAGCTCCAGGCGGAGGCGAAGGCCTCCACTCCTGCCGTGTCGTTCAGTTCGGCCCAGACCGTCTTGCCGTGTCTGGCGTGCCGGGTGCCCCAGTGTTCGGCGAGTTGGGCGACCAGGAGGAGGCCGCGGCCGCCCTCGTCGTAAGTGCGGGCGCGCCGCTGGTGCGGAGTGGTGCCGCTGGCGTCGGAGACCTCGCACAGGAGGCTGCCGTTGGGGGCATCGTCCAGCCCGCCCGGGGGCTCGGGGAGGATGAGGCGCAGGCGGATGGGGGGACGGCCGTAGCGGATGGCGTTGGTGACGAGTTCGCTGACCACCAGTCCGGTGGTGAAGTCGAGGCCGTCCAGACCCCAGGCACTCAGCTGCCGGGAGACGTTCGCACGGGCTCCGGCGACCGCCGCCGGTTCGGGCTCCAGGTCCCAGGTGGCGACCTGGCGGTCCCCGAGGGCGTGCGTGCGGGCCAGGAGGAGGGCGACGTCGTCGTCCGGGCGGGCCGGCAGCAGGGCTTCGAGTACGGCGTCGGCGGTGGTCTCCAGCGAGGGGGCGGGCCGGGCGAGGATCTGGCGGAGCAGGGTGAGGCCCTTCTCCACGTCGTGGTCGCGGGCCTCGATCAGGCCGTCCGTGTAGAGGGCGAGGAGGCTGCCTTCCGGCAGGTCGACCTCCGCCGCCTCGAACGGCAGGCCGCCCAGGCCAAGTGGTGGGCCCGGCGGCAGATCGAGGTTCTCGACCGCGCCGGCGCCGGTCTTCACCGCGGGGAGCACATGCCCGGCTCGGGCGAGGGTGCAGCTGCTGCCGACCGGGTCGTAGACGGCGTACAGACAAGTGGCCCCCACCTCGGCCGAGGCGGTCTCGGCGTCCGGGTCGGTGGCGGCTTCGGCGGACAGGCGGATGACGACGTCGTCGAGGTGCGTGAGGAGTTCGTCGGGCGGCAGGTCGATGTCGGCCAGGGTGCGCACCGCCGTCCGTAGCCGGCCCATCGTGGCGGCGGCGTGGATGCCATGGCCCACGACATCGCCGACCACGAGGGCCACTCGGGCCCCGGACAGCGGGATGACGTCGTACCAGTCGCCGCCCACACCGACGCGGCCGCCGGCGGGCAGGTAGCGGCAGGCGACCTCGACGGCGGACAGCGGTGGGGTGCGGGTCGGGAGCAGGCTGCGCTGGAGGCTCAGGGCGGTGGTGCGGGCGTGTGTGTAGCGGCAGGCGTTGTCGACGGCCACGGCCGCCTTCGCGGCGATCTCCTGGGCGAGGAGCAGGTCTTCGTCGTCGTAGCGGTCGAGGTTGCGTCGGCGGGAGAACTGGGCCACGCCCAGGGTGGCGCCGCGGGCGCGCAGCGGCACCACCAGGGTCGAGTGGACCGGGTGGGTCCCGGGCGCGTCGGACGGCCCGTCCGTGTGGTGCCGTGAGGGTTGTCCGGTGGCCAGGGCGCGCTCCGGCGGCGATCCGTCCGGGAAGGTGTGGAGCTGTTGCGGCGCGATCGTCGGGTCGGGGTCGTCGGTCACCGAGCTCCGGGCGACCCGCCGCAGTACGGGTGGTTCGCCGGCGGGGGCGTCGTGTCCGTGGAGCGCGGCGTCGAGCAGGTCGACGGTGACGACGTCGGCGAACCGCTCGGTGGCGAGATCCGCCAGTTCCTCGGTGGTGCGGGCGATGTCCAGGGTGGTGCCGATGCGCATGCCGGCCTCGTTCACCAAGGAGAAGCGCCCCCTGAGCCGACGGTGCCGCTCCTCCTGGTACGCCACGACGCCCTGCTCGGACGCGCGGTCGACGTACCCGGTCGCGGCCGCGATCACCTTGCGCGCCGCCGCCCCGATCAGTTCGGGGTCGCTCGTCAGCCGGGGCAGTTCGGCCAGCAGCCGGTCGAGGGCGATGCCCTGGGCGAGCCGGTGACCCCGCAGCATCGCGCTGACGGGTGTCCCGTGCCGGGCCAGCCGACGGACGCGGTCGATGTCGGCGACGGGCGGATCGATCCGGGTCGGATCCATGCCGCGTTCGAGGCCGGCCATGGCGACGAGGACATGCTCGGTGATGTTGTCCGTCGTCATGCGGGCGATGTCCGGGTCCTCCCACAGCTCGGGCACCTCACGCCGCAGACACTCCTCCACGTCGCCGATCAGGCTCTCCGCGCGCAGGCCGACCTCATGTGCGGCGCGGGAGACGAGGCTCTCCGCGGTGACGTCCACAGGGTCGACGTTACGCCGTACGGGCGGATACGGATCGTCGGGAGGCGGGCGCGAGCGGGGCGCCTCGGAACGCCCGCGGCCCGGTCTCGTCGGGGCGAGGTCGGGCCGACTGGCGGGGGTGCGCGATGCACAGACTAGTTAATTGCTCGTCGATGTGCAATTATCGAAGTTCCCGCCCCGTCGATCGGAGGTCCTGCATGACCAACCCGCAGGTCACAGGCGGTGGACGCCGCCAGACAGAACTCACTCGCGCCCGCATCCTCGAAGCGGCACGGCAACAACTCGGCCGCGCTCCCGAGAGCAGCCTCAGCGACATCGCCGAGGCCGCCGGCGTGGTGCGCCGTACCGTCTACGACCACTTCGCCGGCCGGTCCGCACTGGTGGAGGGGCTTGTCGCGGACGCAGCGGAGGCACTGCGGCGGGCCTTGGCGGGCGTACCGGACCCCGGCCCCGAGGCCACCGACGCGATGGCGGGCTTCGTGCTGGCCCTCTGGCCCGTCGGCGACCGCTATCGCACGCTGCTGCGGCTCGCGCCCCAGGACCTGAGGAAGGAACGCGTCAACGAGATCCTCGGGCCCGCCCGCGACACCGCGACGGCGATCATCACGCGAGGGCAGCGGCAGGGCGTCTTCCACACCAGCGTCCCGCCCGAACCGCTCGGCAGGGCCCTGGAACGGCTGATCCTGGCGCTCCTCGAGTGCGTGAACGCCGGTACCTGGAGCGACGACGGCAGCGGCAGCGCGACGGCCGTACTGATCGCGCTGGGGGTGGACGGCGACCTCGCCGCGGCGCGGGTCCGCGGGCTCGACCGCCCCGAACTCGTCTGCGCCCGGTAACCCCGGCCGGAGGCCACAACCCGAACAGCACCACCAGCACACCAGCACCATCGGTTCGAGAGGAACGCCATGCACCAGTCCCCGTACAACGAGGAGACCGCGGGTGAGCCGTACTACTACAGCGACACGCAGTACGGCGACGCCCACTACGCCGACGCCTACTACAGCGACACAGCCACCTACGTGAGCTCCCCGACCCCGACGCGACGCCGCAAGATCATCGCCGTCGCCGCTCTGACGGCCCTGCTCCTCGGCGCCGTCGCCGTCGACCGGGTCGCCGCGGCCCGCGTGGAGAGCCGTACGGCCAAGGCGTTCCAGGACGGCATGGGGACAGCGCAGCGGCCTTCGGTGCAGGTCAGCGGCTTTCCCGTGCTGACACAGTTGGCGGACGGCAGACTGCGGCATGTCGACATCACCGCCCATGACATACCCGCCCGCGGGGCGACCCGGCCGCTGCCGGTGACGAAGCTGTCCATCGGCCTCGACGGACTCAAGACCTCGGGGAACGCCGACGAGGCTCATGCCCGCGACGTCGAGGCGACCGCCTTCCTGTCGTACGAGGACCTGTCGAAGGCGCTCGGCGTCGACGTCGCGCAGGGCGACGGGCCCGGCCGGGTGAACGTGACGGTCAGCCTGCCGCTCGCCGGGGACGTGACCGTGAGCACGGCCGTCTCGGCGGCCTCCGGCAACCGCATCGCCTTCGGGGACGTCCGGGTCGTCGAGGGCGAACTGATCCCGCCCGTCGAGGCGTTGCTCGACAAGGCCCTGGAAGCGCCCGTCCCGCTGCACAACATCCCCGCGGGGCTGCATCTGCGCTCGGTCACCACCACGGAGGACGGGATCGCCGCCCGCTTCACCGGCAAGTCGGTGACCTTCCGCCGGAGTTCGATGTCCGCGTGACCCCGCGAGCCCTCGTCAGTCAAGGTCCGGCAGGGGGCGCCGGGCGACGTCGCGGGCGTCCTCGGGCGGGACGCCCAGCATCCGCAGCAGCATCTCGGCCAGGTTGGACGCGGCCTCGGCCCCGTCGAGTTCCGGTCGCGCGAACCGCAGTTCCAGCAGCGCCAGCAGCGAGCCGCCCACGGCGGTCAGCGCGGCCAGCGGGTCGACGACGGTGAAGCGGCCGGAGGCGACGCCGACCTGGAGGTCGCGCAGGGCGCGCGGCGCCAGGCCCGAGTCGGAGTGGATGTGGCCGAGTCCGCGGTGGCGCAGCACCTGCATCAGCTCCGGGCGGGAGTCCGCCATGCTCGCGCTGAGCCGGAAGCCCGCCGCGACCAGTTCCGCGGGGTCGTCGATGCCTTCCAAGTGCTCGTCGAAGGTCTGGCCGAGCTCTTCGAGGGCGTCCTTCACCGCCGCGTCGAACAGCTCCGTCTTCGACTCGAAGTGGTTGTAGAAGGAGCCGAAGCCGACATCCGCGCGCTCGGCGATCGCCTGGATGCTGGCGCTGGTGTCCCCGGTCTCGGCGAGGATCCGCCGGGCGGCACGGACGAGTGCCTGCCGGGTCTCGGCGCGGCGCCGTTCGAATCGGTTGCGGGGCAGGGCTGACGTCGACATAGGCGGGAGTCTAGCAACGGGCCACTTGACGCCACAGTTCTGATGAACTCATCACTTACAGTGGATTCGGCTATTGACGATCGAAGAGTCAATGCTGATGATTTCCTCATTACGGCAATGTTGCTTGGAGGACACCATGTCCAAAACGGCTCACCAGGACCTCCACAGTGAGCAGGGGGCCCTGCGCGGCGAGCATCCCGGGCGGTCCCGGAACCCCGTGATCAAGGTCGCCGACCTCGCGTGGCTGGAGTTCGAGAAGCCCGACCTGGACCGGGCCGAGGTCTTCGCGCGGGACTTCGGCTTCGGCATCGCCGCACGAACCGAGCGAGAGCTGTGGCTGCGGGGCACCTTCGCCGGCTCGCCGTGCATGGTGATCCGGCAGGGTCGTACGTCGTGTTTCATCGGTCCGGCGTTCCGCGCGGCCGAGCGGGCCGACCTGGACCGGCTCGCGCGGGCGACGGGGACGGACGTACGGGACGCGGACGTGCCCGGCGGCGGCAAGGCCGTGCACCTGCTCGACCCGTCGGGCTTCCCGGTCCGGGTCGTGCACTGCGGCGAGGAGCTGCCCGCCCTGCCGGAGCAGCGGCCGCTGCTGCTCAACTTCGGCACCGAGCACAGCCGTACGAACTCCACCCAGCGCCCGCCCCGTGAGCCGTCCCGCATCCAGCGGCTGGGCCATGTGGTGCTGGAGACAAGGGTGTTCGCCCGGGCCCTGGACTGGTATCTGGACACCCTCGGCATGATCGTGTCCGACTTCCTGTTCCTGGACGGACAGCGCGGCCGGGGCCCGACGATGGCGTTCATCCGCTGCGACCAGGGCGGCCTGGCGGTGGACCACCACACGCTGGCCATGCACCTGGGGCCCGGCAACGGCTATGTCCACTCCGCCTACCAGGTCACCGACCTGGACTCGATCGCGGCCGGCGGCGAGTACCTGAACGAGCGGGGATACAAGCGCAGTTGGGGCATCGGCCGGCACATCCAGGGCAGCCAGCTCTTCGACTACTGGCGCGACCCGGACCACTTCATGCTGGAGCACTTCGCCGACGGCGACCTGTTCTCCTGCGACCTCGAGCCCGGCTGGGCCCCCATGTCGACCAGCGGCCTCGCCCAGTGGGGCCCGCCCGCCACCCGCGACTTCCTCGGCGCGAGCCCCTCCCCGCAGCGGGTCCGCGACGTCATCGAGGCCCTGCGCGGCGACAACGAGATGGACCCGGCACGCCTCCTCGGCCTGCTCAAGGCAGCCAACTCCTGACCCCCTCCCCTGACTCCCTCCCCCGAGATGAAGGCACTGAGATGAGTACGAACGTCCTGCGCACCGCCGACGGCTGGTGGGTGGTCCTCGGCGACCGCGCCGTCCCCGTCGACACCAAGGCGGCGACCACCGCCGACCTGCTGGCCGACCGCGCCGCCGTGCGAGAGGCGGCCCTTTCGGGTGAGGCGGGCACTCCGGTCGCCGACCTGGTGGCTCTCTCCCCGGTGACCACGCCCTGCCGGGTGGTCGCCCAGATGGTCAACTACCGCAGCCACGCCCGCGATTCGGGCTTCACCGGCGACATCCCGCCCGCCTTCTTCCGCAAGGCGTCCGGCTCGGTCAGCGGCCCCGGCGAGGCCGTCGCCCGGCCCCCGCACGTGAAGTTCCTCGACTACGAGATCGAGCTCGGCCTGGTCATGGGGGCGCCGCTGCCCATCGGCACCGTCGTCGAGGAGCGGGACCTGCCCTCGTACGTGGCCGGGCTCGTCATCACCAACGACATCAGCGCCCGCGACGTGCAGCTGACCAGGACGCAGTTCTACGAGAGCAAGTCGTACCCCACCTTCACGCCCACCGGGCCCCACCTGGCCCTGCTGGAGCCGGAGGACTTCGCCCATCTCCTGGACCTGCGGCTGAGGTTGAGCGTCAACGGCGACCTGCGCCAGGACCGCACCCTCGCCGACATGATCGTCCGCCCGGCCCAGGCGCTGACCCTGCTGGCCCGGTTCCAGACCCTCGACCCCGGCGACCTGCTGTTGACCGGCACCCCCGGCGGCACGGCCCTGAAGGCCCCGCCCAAGGCCGTCGAGAAGATCGGCGCGCTGCTGCCGCCCGCCGTGAAGTGGAAGGCGTTCTTCAAGAGCCAGGCGAAGAACCCGCACTACCTGCGGCACGGCGATGCGATGACCGCCACCATCGCCACGCCGGACGGGCGCATCGACCTCGGCGAGCAGCGCACCCCCGTGACCGACGCGAACTGACCCGAAACGAGCCGCACATGACCGTCGAGCACACCTCGGCCGACGTACCCGTGGTAATCGTCGGAGCCGGGCCCGTGGGCGTGACCGCCGCCCTCCTGCTCGCCCGACGTGGGGTGAGGACCGTCGTCCTCGAACGCCACCACGACGTCTATCCCCTCCCCCGCGCCGTCGCCACCGACGACGAGGTCCGCCGTATCCTCCAGGCGGCCGGGGTCCAGGAGGAGTTCGCCGCGATCGCCCGCTCAGCACGGGGACTGCGGCTGCTGGACGCCCGGCACCGGGTGCTGGCCGAGTTCCCGCGCGCCGCGCAGGGAGCGCACGGCTTTCCGCAGACCAGCATGTTCGACCAGCCCGAGCTGGAGCGGGTGCTGCGCGACGCCCTGGCCCGCGCCCCGGAGTGCGAGCTGCGCGGCGGGGTTGAGGTCGTCGGCGTCGAGCAGGGCGGTGACGGTCCGGTCCGGGTGGCCTACCGCGACGACGCGGGTGAGCACCTGCTGCGGGCCGACGCCGTCCTCGGCTGCGACGGCGCGGGCAGCCTCACCCGCGATGCCATCGGCGCCACCTGGGAGGACCTGCGCTTCGAGGAGCGCTGGACCGTCATCGACGTGCGCACCACCCTCCCGGTCCGCTGCTGGGAAGGCGTCGAGCAGATCTGCGATCCGCGGCGCCCGGCCACCTTCATGCGGATCGGCGAGGACCGCTACCGCTGGGAGTTCCGGCTGTACGACGACGCGGAGCCGGATCTCGATCGGCTGCGGGAGCTGGTCGCCCCGTGGGTGGAGCTCACGTACGGCGCCGACTTCGAGGTGGTGCGCAAGGCGCAGTACACCTTCCGGGCACGGATCGCCGACCGGTGGCAGCGGGGACGCGTCTTCCTCCTCGGCGACGCGGCCCACCTCACCCCGCCGTTCATCGGGCAGGGCCTGTGCGCGGGGCTGCGTGACGCCTACAACCTCACCTGGAAGCTCGCCCGCGTCCTCCAACAGGGCGCGGAGGAACGGTTGTTGGAGACGTACGAGAGTGAGCGCCGGCCGCACGCCCGCCATGTGATCCGGCTCGCGGTCGCCATGGGCTGGGCCATGACCGGCGGCCAGGACGGCGCCGCCGCCGTCCGGCGCGGGCTCCTGGGCGCGGCCGTCCGGGTGCCCGGACTGAGTACGGCGGTCGCCCGCGACCTCAGTCCGGGACTGACCGCCGGGCCGCTCGTCCGTCGCCGCGTCGGAAGAGGCGGCGACCTCGTGGGCCGCTTCTGCCCGCAGCCCTGGGTGAGCACCGACGGGCGACGCGCCCGACTCGACGACCTGCTCGGCGACTCCTTCGCCGTCCTGACCGCCGTACCGCTCTCCCCCTCCCTGCGCGCGATCGCCGACGGCCTCGGCGCCCGGATCCTCCCCGTGGCCGGCCTCGGTGACGACGGCCGCCTCGCCGACTGGCTGCGCGAGGGCCGGGCGGACGCCGCGCTGCTGCGACCGGACCGGGTCGTGATGGACGTCGTCCCGGCGGGCGGCGGCGCGTTCACGGGCACGGCCGGCTGGGCGTCCCTGCTGCACACCACCCGAAGCACCATCCCTTCCCAACGGACCGTTGAGAAAAGCCTGTTGAGGAGCACCACGCGATGAACACCCCGAACCCGGCCCCCTTCTTCACGCCTGATCCGGAGGCGGCGGACGCCAGCCGCATCGTGGACTTCGCCCGCTGGGCGGCCCGGCACCGGGGCGTCGAGGCCGGTGCCGACTACGCCGCCCTGCACCGCTGGTCGGTGACCGATCTGGAGGGCTTCTGGGGTGCGGTGTGGGAGTACTTCGATGTCGACGCCGAGGCGCCGTACGAGCGGGTGCTGGCCGAGGAGCGGATGCCCGGCGCCCGCTGGTTCCCCGGCACCACGCTCAACTACACCCACCACGCGCTGCGCAACCTCGCGGACGACGAGGCGGCGATCGTCGCCCTCGACGAGACCGGCGCCGGATACGAGGTGACCGGGAACCGGCTGCGCGCACAGGTCGCCTCCGTCGCCGCCACCCTGCGCGACCTGGGGGTGGGACCCGGCGACCGGGTCGTCGGCTATCTGCCCAACACCCCGCACGCGATCGTCGCCTTCCTCGCCTCCGCGAGCCTGGGCGCGGTGTGGTCGGTGTGCGGCCAGGACTACGCCCCCAAGGCCGCCGCCGACCGCTTCGCCCAGCTCGAACCCACCGTCCTGATCGCCGCGGACGGCTACCTCTTCAACGACACCACCCACGACCGCCGCGACGCCGCCCTCGAACTGGCCCACGCGCTGCCGACGTTGAAGGCGACCGTGCTGGTGGACCACGTGGGCCTGCCGTGGCCGTCGAGGGCATACCCGTCGCTGGTCGTGCCCTGGGAGGACGCGTCCACCCGCACGGAGGAACTCGCCTGTACCGCCGTGCCGTTCGACCACCCGCTCTGGGTCGTCTTCTCCTCCGGCACCACCGGCCTGCCCAAGGGCATCGTGCACGGCCACGGCGGCGTCCTGCTGGAACACCTGAAGACCCTGGGCCTGCACTCCGACCTCGGCCCCGGCGACCGCCTCCTGTGGTACACCACCACGCACTGGATGATGTGGAACCTTGTCGCCTCGACCCTCCTGACCGGCGCTACGACCTGCACCTACGACGGCAGCCCGGCCCCGCTCAGCCACCCCGACGCGCTGTGGGAACTGGCCGCCCGGCACCGCGTCACGGTCTTCGGCACCAGCCCTCAATACCTGCTGGGCATGGCCAAGTTCGGCATCGACCCGTCCGTGCACGACCTGTCGTCGATCCGCGTCGTCGGCTGCACCGGCTCCGCACTGCCCGCCTCCGCCTACCCCTGGGTCCGCGACCGCGTCGGCGCGGGCGTCCTGCTCGCCTCCATCAGCGGCGGCACCGACATCGTCTCGGGCTTCGCCGGCAGCGCTCCCACGACCCCGGTGTGGGCGGGCGAGCTGTCTGCACCCCACCTGGGCGTGGCCCTGGCCGCGTACGACGCCGAGGGCTTCCCGGTCGTCGACCGGGTCGGCGAGCTGGTCGTCACCCGCCCGATGCCGTCCATGCCGCTGAGCTTCTGGAACGACCCCGACGGCAACCGCTATCGCGAGGCCTACTTCTCGGCGTACCCGGACGTGTG
Organism: Streptomyces sp. cf386; assembly: GCF_900103585.1. Lineage (GTDB taxonomy): Bacteria > Actinomycetota > Actinomycetes > Streptomycetales > Streptomycetaceae > Streptomyces. Next base: position 7,686 of record NZ_FNHV01000042.1, on the reverse strand, counting down.
GCGGCACGGCGACTGGATCACGGTCACGGGCCATGGCTCGGTGATCGTGCACGGCCGCTCGGACTCCACCCTCAACCGCAACGGCGTACGGCTGGGCAGCGCCGACATCCACGACGTCGTCGAACGGCTCCCCGAGATCGCCGAGGCGCTGGTCATCGGCGCGGAGGAGCCGGACGGCGGCTACTGGATGCCGCTGTTCGTGGTCCTGGCGGCCGAGGCTGGTCTCGACGACGCCCTGCGCGACCGGATCCGCGACGCCATCCGCACCGGCGCCTCACCGCGGCACGTCCCCGACGAGATCCTCGAAGTGCCGGCCATCCCGCACACCCGCACCGGCAAGAAGCTCGAGGTCCCGGTCAAGCGCCTCCTCCAGGGCGCGCCCGCCGAGCAGGTCGTCAATGCCGCGGCGGTGGACGCGCCGGACCTCATCGAGTACTACGCCCGCCTGGGGGCCGAACGCCGCAGCCGCTGAGGGCTGACGCCGAGGGCCGCGCGGGCGGGAGGAGCAGGCGGGCGGTCCGGGCGGGCGCTGCGGGGCGCGCTACCGCCGGCGCCAGGGCAGCACCTCCGGTTCGGCCTCGGTGCCGTCGTCGGCGCGCTGCAGTGCGGTGCCGATCGCCTCGCCGATCTCGGTGAGCTGGCGGACCTGGTCGGGGGTCAGCACGTCGAACACCGCGCGACGCACGGCGTCGGCATGGCCCGGGGCCGTCCGCTCCAGCAGTTCCTGCCCCTGGTCGGTGAGGGTGGCGAGCTGGTTGCGGCGGTTGGCGGGGTCCTCTCGGCGGTCCACGTGGCCGGCCTGCTGGAGGCGGGTCACGGCGTGGGTGAGGCGACTGCGGGTGATCTTCAGCCGGTGGGCCAGCTCGGACATGCCGAGGGTGCGGTCGGGGACCGAGGAGAGGTGGCTCAGCAGGGTGTAGTCGGCGTGGGTCAGTCCCGCGTCCCGCCGGAGCTGCCGGTTCAGGTGATCGCTCAGCAGGGTGGAGAAGTCGATGTAGGCCAGCCAGGCCCGTTGTTCCTCGGCGGTGAGCCAGCGCGGCGTCGTGGACATGGGCGCAGCCTACCGAGGTCCTGTTTGAAGCTTCAATCCGAATGTTTGAAGTTTCAATCCAAGCGATGTAGCGTGCCTGCGAGGGTTCGTTTGAAGTATCAAACGTTTCGCGGGCTCAGGAGAGAGCCCAGGAAAGGCAGCACATCGCCATGAAGTTCAGCCAGAAGTACAAGCTCGGTGCGGCCGTCGCGACGGGCGTGGTGCTCGCAGCGGTGGCCACCACCGCGATCGCCCAAACGCCCCGGTCGGCCCAGTCCGACCGGACCGACCGGACTGCCGCCGCGAGCGAGCAGGATCAGCTGGCGGCGCTCCACCGGGCGGCCAAGGCCGAGGGCGGGAAGGTCACCGTCTACATGGGCGGAGACGCGCCGGGACAGTGGGACTCACTGGCCAAGGCCTTCACCCAGCAGTTCCCGGACATGAAGCTCAACCTGGTCACCGACCTGAGCAAGTACCACGACGCCCGCATCGACAACCAGCTCGCCACCGGCAAGCTCGTCGCCGACGCCGCCATCCTGCAGACCACCCAGGACTTCGACCGCTGGAAGAAGCACGGCGACCTGCTCAAGTACAGGCCGGTCGGCTGGGACAAGGTGTTCACCAACGCCAAGGACAAGGACGGCTACTACACCGGCGTCTTCTACGGCGCCTTCTCCTACCTGGTCAACACCAAGCAACTCCCGGCGAAGGCGGGCGACTTCAAGGGCACGGACCTGCTCAAGCCGGAGTTCAAGAACAAGCTGATCCTGACCTACCCGAACGACGACGACGCCGTGCTCTTCGGCTACCAGCAGATCGTCGACGAGTACGGCTGGGACTACCTGGCCGAACTGGCCGCGCAGAACCCCAAGCTGATCCGCGGCGTCCCCGGCTCCGCCGCAGGCGTGGCGAGCGGCGACTACCTCGCCTCGATCGCCGTAGGCGGCGACGCGCGTCCGAACGGCACCCAGGTCTTCTCCGACACCGAGCGCTTCAACTCCTGGGCCCAGCGCGGCGCCATCTTCAAGGAGGCCCCGCACCAGGCCGGCGCCAAGCTCTTCATGAGCTGGCTCAACTCGCAGACCGTCCAGAAGAACGCCATCGCCACCTGGACCTGGTCCGTCCGCAAGGACGTCGCTCCCCCGGCAGGCCTCAAGTCCCTGGCGTCGTACCGGAACACCGACCCCAAGGCCTTCGCGAGGTTCATGTCCGACCGCGACGCCGTCGAACGCTTCCGCTCCCAGGTCGAGCTCTACTTCGGGCAGGTCAAGGGCGCCGACCCCGGCGACCCGGACAACACCCTCGGCCGCACGCCCGGCGCCTTCTGAGCGCAGTCGCCCGCGTCGAGGCGGGAGGACGTCACACGCGGATGACCGGCACGGTTCGCTCCATCGTGGAGGCGTGCACGGCCGTCAGGACCGTGTGCTGGTCGGCGACGCGTCCCGCGACCTGCTCGGAGTGGAGCAGGTCGTCCAGGGCGGCGCGGCTGTCGGCACCGATGACGACGCTTCCGTGGGAGCGACGGAAGACCTGGTTGTCGTGACCGACACCGGGCGTGGGGTGCATGAAGCGGGACCCGGCGCCGGCGCAGCAGCGGGACCCGCTCGAAGATGTTCTGCTCGTCGACGTAGACCTCCCGCATGCGCAGCGGCGTGGCGAGTGCGGCCGCCGTGGGGGCCATGAACCGGAAGAGGACGATCAGGTAGGCCACCACGACCAGGGCCGAGACGATCGCCGGCGCCGCTATAGGCCCCGCCTATACGGGGCATCGATTTTTGGTCGTGGACCCCCTTTCCCTGGCCCGGTTCACTGTCGCCCAAAGTCGGCGCGTGCCGATCGGGCTCGGTGTCGCGCGATCAGGGAGGCTGCAATGACGCATACCCCGGGCCAGGAACGAGCCGTGGCGAAACCGTGGTACCGGCAGTTGTACGTCCACGTGCTGGCGGCGATCGTGATCGGCATCGTGCTGGGCTGGCGGTGGCCTGATCTGGCAACCTCCATGGAGCCGATCGGCACGACGTTCATCACCGCGATGAAGATGCTGATCGGCCCGATCGTGTTTCTGACCGTCATCGGCGGCATAGCCGGAGTCACGGACCTGAAGAAGGTCGGCCGCACCGGTATCAAGGCGCTGACCTACTTCCAGATCGGCACCATCGTCGCCCTGCTCACCGGTCTCGTGGCGATCAACCTCTTCCGGCTAGGCGACGGCGTGCACGCCGATCCGTCCACGCTCGACACCTCGGGCGACGCGGGCCAGTACATCGAGAGGGGCCAGCACCAGCACTGGTGGGAGTTCCTCACCGGCATCGTGCCGAACAGCGTCGTCGGCCCCTTCGTCGAGGGCGACATTCTCCAAGTGATCTTCCTGGCCGTGGTCTTCGGCATCGCCCTGAAGATGGTGGGGAAGGCGGGCGAGCCGATCATCGCGAGCGTGGGCCGGCTGACCGAGGTCGTTTTCAAGGTGCTGTCCTTCGTGATGAAGGCCGCGCCGCTGGGCGCCTTCGGCGCGATGTCGTACGCCATCGGGAAGTTCGGCCTGTCGACCCTGACCAGCCTCGGCTCGCTGATCCTGCTCTTCTACGTCACCTCCGCCCTGTTCGTCGTGGTGGTGCTGGGCGGTGTTCTCGCCGTGTACGTACGGCTGAACATCTTCCGGCTCTTCCGCTACTTCAAGGAGGAGTTCTTCCTGATCCTGGGCACCTCCACCGCCGAGCCCGCGCTGCCGGGGCTGATGCGCAAGATGCAGTTCATGGGCGTCGAGCGGTCCACGGTCGGGCTGGTCGTGCCGACCGGCTACAGCTTCAACCTCGACGGCGCGGCGATCTATCTGTCGTTGGCCACGCTGTACATCGCCCAGGCCACCGACACACCCCTGTCCGTCACTCAGCAACTCGGCCTGCTCGCCGTCATGTTGCTCACCTCGAAGGGTGCCGCGGGAGTCGCCGGCGGTGGCTTCATCGCCCTCACCGCGACGCTCTCCACGGTGGGCCATGTCCCCGCGGCGGGCATCATGCTCGTCTTCGGCATCGACAAGTTCATGTCGGAGTGCCGGGCGCTGGTGAACTTCTTCGGCAACGCGGTGGCCACGTTGTTCGTCGCGCGCTGGGAGAACGGCCTGGATCTGGCGCGGGCACGGGCGGTACTGGCCGGAGAGGCGGGCGACCCGTCGTCGGTACCGGAGACGGAGGTAGAGGCGGAGGCGGAGAAGAGGGCTGGGACGGAGAAGGGGGCGGAGGCGGACCGGCGTGCCGCGATGCCGTCTGCTTACTCCCCTTCCGGTGCGCGAACCCCCAGGTGACGGGGAGGCATGTGGCCGACGGGCCGACGGGCCGGCGGATAGGTTGCCCCCTGTCGCCATCCGGCGATGGCGACGCAGCGGTCCAGCACCGCACGACGACGGGGAGGCACCTTGGACGCCCGGCAGTTGGAGTACTTCCTCGCCATCGTCGAACACGGCGGTTTCAGCAAGGCCGCCGCCGCACTGCATGTGGCACAGCCCTCGCTCTCCCAGGCGATGGCCAACCTGGAGGCCGACCTGGGGGTGGCCCTCTTCCACCGGGTGGGCCGGGGCGTCGTGCTCAGCGAGGCGGGCGCGGAGCTGCTGGAGCCCAGCCGCCGGGTGCTGCGCGACCTGGCCGCCGTGCGGGACACCGCGGCCGCCCTCTCCGGGCTGCGCGGCGGCACCGTCGAGGTGGCCACCATGCCCTCCCCCGGCATCGAACCGCTCACCACCCTCATCCACCGGTTCGCCGAGCTGCACCCGTCCGTCACGGTGAGCACGCAGGCAGCCTTCACTCCGGACGAGGTCGTGTCCCTCGTCCGCGGCGGCGCCTGCGAACTGGGCCTGCTGGGCTCGGCGAGTCCCGTGCATCCGTCCGGGCTGGACGTCCTGCACGTCGAGGACCAGCCGTTCGTGGTCGTCACCGCGCCCGGCGGGCCGATCGAGGACGGGGTGACGATCCGCCCCGAGGAGCTGGCCGGGCAGAAGCTCATCGCCTCGCGCACCGGCAGCCTGATGCGCAGCATCGTCGACGACGTCACCGCGGGCGGCACCGGCACACAGATCGTGACGGTCGTCGACCACCGCACCTCCATCCTGCCGCTGGTCCTCACCGGGGTCGGCGTCGCCGTCCTGCCGTCCGCCTGGACCCGGCTGGCCCGGCGCTGCGGCGCCGTGGTGGCCCCCATCGAACCGACCGCCCACCTCCATGTGACGATGGTCAGCCTGCCCGCACATCTGACCCCGGGCGCCCGCGCCTTCCTCACGCTCACCAGGTCACTGGCCCGACGCCGGGCACTTGAGCCCTGAAGGCGGATAGTGCGGGCAGGGCGGGCAGGGCAGACAAGGCGGGCAGATGGGTACATCGAGCGGCCACACCTATCGACCACACCCACCGACCGCACCTATCGACCGCACCTATCGACCGCACCTATGGGTCGTATCGAAAGCAGGTCTTGGACGGGCGGTGACGGCCGTGTGTTGACTCGGATCAACCCCGCCGCAGCCCACCGGAGGCACCCATGACAGCACCCCGCACGTTCCGTATCGCCGCCATCCCCGCGGACGGCGTGGGCAAGGAAGTCGTCGCCGCGGGACGCGCGGTGCTGGACGCCCTGGCCGAGGATTGCCGCGGCACCGAGGGCGCGTTCGCCTTCGACTGGGAGGAGTTCCCCTGGGGCTGCGGGTTCTACGAGCGCACCGGCAGGATGATGGACGACGACGGCCTGGAGCGCCTGAAGGCCTTCGACGCCCTCTACTTCGGCGCGGTCGGCTGGCCCACCGTGCCCGACCACATCAGCCTGTGGGGCCTGCGTCTGAAGATCTGCCAGAACTTCGACCAGTGGGCCAACGTCCGCCCTGTGCACTTCCTGCCGGGTGTTCGGAGCCCGTTGCGCAAGGCGGACGACACCGAGCTGGACTGGGTCGTGGTGCGGGAGAACAGCGAGGGCGAGTACGCGGGTCTCGGCGGGCGTAATTTCGGCGGTCGCGGGCCGGGCGGTGAAGTCGCGGTCCAATCCGCCCTGTTCACCGAGGTCGGCTGCGAGCGGATCATGCGCTTCGCCTTCGACCTGGCGCGCACCCGTGCCCGCCGCAAGGTCTCTTCGGTCACCAAGAGCAATGCCCAGCAGTACGGCATGGTCCTGTGGGACGACGTCTTCAAGCGGGTCGCCGCCGAGTACCCGGACGTGGAGACGGAGAGCGTCCTGGTGGACGCGATGTCCGCGAGGTTCGTGCTGCGCCCGGAGGACCTCTCGGTCGTCGTCGCCTCGAACCTCAACGCCGACATCCTCTCCGACCTCGGCAGTGCGCTGGCGGGCAGTCTGGGCCTGGCGGCCAGCGCCAACCTCAACCCCGAGCGCCGTTTCCCGAGCATGTTCGAGCCGGTCCACGGGTCCGCGCCGGACATCGCGGGCCAGGGGCTGGCCAACCCGATCGGTGCGGTGGGCAGTGCGGCGCTGATGCTGGAGCACTTCGGGCTGCCCGAGCAGGCCGCCCGGCTGCACGGGGCGATCGAGGCGACGACTGCCGCGGGCGTCCTCACTCGCGATGTCGGCGGCACGGCCACGACGGACGACGTCACCAAGGCGCTGATCGACGCGCTGAACCCCTGACGGGTCGGGCCGGCGGTCGACCTGATGGTCCGTCGGATGCGTGGGCCCGCCGCGTACGCATGTAGCGCAACTACCCCTGCCGCCTTGCCACCACCCGGGCCAATCGGTGACCCCGAGCACTACACCATCCGGTGGCTTATGACCGTCGCAACGTTATTCATATCAGCCTATTTCCTATTCATTTCACTGTCCGGCTCTTGGTGCTGACCAGCCGTCACGAGGCCCTGAACCAAGTCGAGGAGAGTGGAAGCAATGACGACATCGCCGAAATGGCGATCTGTTCTGGCGCCGGCCATGGCGGCCGCGCTCGCCGCAGCCGCCCTGGCGAGCGCGAGCGCCGCCAACGCACAGGACCACACGACCCCGCACCCGCCGTATCCGGCGAAGCCCGCCCACCCTGGGCATGGGGCGAAGCCGGTCTATCCGGGGCATCCGGTGAAGCCGGAACACCCCGTCAAGCCGGAACACCCGGTGAAGCCGGCCTACCCGATCAAGCCCGACCACCCGGTCAAGCCGGTTTACCCGGTCAAGCCTGAGCTGCCGATCAAACCCGCACTTCCCGAGAAGCCGGTGCTTCCCGCCAAGCCCGTGCACCCGGTCAAGCCCGCGTTGCCGGTCAAGCCTGAGCTGCCCGTCAAGCCGGCACTTCCCGAGAAGCCTGTGCTACCGGTCAAGCCCGTACACCCGGTCAAGCCGGCGTTGCCGGTCAAGCCCGTACTCCCGGCGAAGCCTGAACTGCCGGCCAAGCCCGCGCTTCCCGTCAAACCCGCGTTGCCGGTCAAGCCGGCACTCCCCGAGAAGCCTGAGCTGCCCGCCAAGCCCGCACTTCCGGCCAAGCCTGAGCTTCCCGCCAAGCCGGCACTCCCGGCGAAGCCCGCTCTCCCTGAAAAGCCTGCGCTCCCGGCCAAGCCCGCGCTCCCGGCCAAGCCCGCGCTTCCGGCCAAGCCGGAGCTTCCGGCGAAGCCTGTGCTTCCCGCCAAGCCCGCACTCCCGGCAAAGCCGGAGCTGCCGTCGAAGCCCTCCATCCCTCAGAAGCCCGC
>NZ_FNHV01000008.1:188849-439655 GCF_900103585.1 Streptomyces sp. cf386 | reverse complement strand
TGCCGGCTATCAGGGCATGGGAGCACAGACCGGCGGACGGGTGGTGACTGCGCCACACCGCAAGTTCAAGAAGAACGCTCCCGCCTGGTACGAGGAGAGGCACGAGCAGCAACGCAAGGCGCACTCATCACGGCGCATCCGCGTCGAGCACGGCATCGCGCATCTGAAGAACTGGCGGGCTCTCGCCCGTCACCTTGGCCGCCGCGAGCACATGAGTGACATCGTCCAAGCCGTCGCCGGACTGCTCTCACACCAACAATCCGCCAGCCTCTCCCGCAGCTTTCGAGGGTGAACACCGTCAGTGCCGTAGACCTCGACGTGCCACGGCCAACCATGCACGAGGTCGTAAGTCGTGGACGTCAACTCCACGTCAACCATTGGCTGTTGACGGCCTGTCGGGCGGCGGGGTGGGCGGCGTAAGGATCTTGCGAAGCACCGAATTGGTTGAGTCCGGAACGGTAAAGTCCGCAGCATGAACGCTCGGCTGGCACTGCTCGGCACGGTGGCCCCCGGTGTCGCGGAAAGCGAGGTCTTCCGGCTGGCCCTGCAGCACGCGGTGGGCGAGCTGGGCGCGCTCGGCGGCATGATCCATCTGCGTGGCCCGATGTCCGCGCTGCGCCTGGTGTCGACGACCGGACTTCCGCCCGCCCTCACCCGCCGCTGGGAGATCATCGACCAGGAGGGCCCGCTGGCCCCGGCCCGCGCGCTGCACGAGGACAGCGGCGTCTGGGTCCCGCTGAGCCCGCCCGGGACCGTCGGGACCGTCGACACCCCGGACGCCACCTGGCCCGGCACCGGCCTGGCCGCGCTGCCGATGCGCAGCGGCCACCGCAGCACCGGCGCCCTCAGCGTCCTGATGGGCGACGGGGGCGAACCGACCCCCGAGCACTGGGAGTTCCTGCGCGCTCTCATCGCCTGGGCCGAGGACCGGATGGTCCAGGCACCGCCGCCCATCGGGCCCGTACTGCCGGAGCAGAACAGCGGGCGGCGCCTGCGCCAGGCCCTGAAGGAGGTCAGCGTCGGCTCCTGGGACTGGAACATCCGCACCGGCGACCTGATCTGGGACGAGGCCGCCCTGGAGCTCTACGGCACCCGGCCGCAGGACTTCACCGGCAAGGTGGAGTGCTGGATGCGCTGCGTCCACCCCGACGACCTGGCACCGACCCTGGCCGCGGCGGACCGGGCGATCGTCGACGGCGGCGTCTTCGAGGCCGAGTACCGGGTGCGCAAACTCGACGGCACCTGGGGCTGGACCCAGGCCCGCGGCAGGGCGACGTACGACGAGAGCGGCGAGCCGCACCGGATGATCGGCGTGGGCTGGGACAGCGACGAGCCACGCTCCGCCCGGGACGCGCTCGGCCGGGCCCTGCGCCACATGAGCGACGGCTTCCTCGCGATGGACGACGACTGGCGGATCACCTTCGCCAACGTGGAGGCCGAACGCACCCTCGGCTACTCCGAGGAGGAGCTGTTCGGCCGCCTGCTGTGGGACCTGCCCGCCGCCGAGCAGGTGCCCGGCCTGGAGATCCGCTGCCGGCAGGCCGCCACCGCGGAGAAGTCGGTCAGCTTCGACGTACGACTGCCCAACGGCCGGCTGTGCCACCTGCGGCTGGTCCCCGGCCCCGACGGCCGCACGATCTACTTCACCGACGTCACCGAGAAGCGCCGCCTCGAGGAGGAGCGCCGGTCCGCCGAGCGGGCCGCGTCCGAACGGGCCGCGCGGATAGCGGAGTTGACGGCCGCGCTCGCCAAGGCGACGACCTCGAAGGACGTGGTGGACGCGGTCGCCCGCAGGGTGCTGCCGCCGTTCGAGGCGACCGGCCTGGTGGTGCAGGCCGTGGAGGGCGACCGGCTACACACCGTCGGATCCGTCGGCTACCCGACCGACGTCATCGCCGCCCTCGACGGCCGCGAGCGTACGGAACCCAGCCCTCTGTGGGACGCGATACTGGCCGGCGCGCCGCTGTTCATGTCCTCCCGGCAGGAGTTCATCGCGCGCTACCCCGGCGACGCCGACCTGCCCGCCCGCGCCGGCAAGCAGGCCTGGGCGCTGCTCCCCCTCACGGCCTCGGGCCACACCTTCGGCATCTGCGCGGTCACCTTCGACCACCCGCGCCGCCTCACCGACGAGGAGCGCACCCTCCTGACCGCGACCAGCGCCCTGGTCGCCCAGGCCCTGGAACGCGCCCGCCTCTTCGACGCCGAACACACCCGGTCCCGCGAACTCCAGCGCAGCCTGCTCCCCCGCGACCTGCCCGCCCTCCCCGCCTGCACGGCCGCGGCCCGCTACCTCCCGGCCGGCCAGGGCATGGACGTCGGCGGCGACTGGTACGACATCATCCCGCTCTCCGGCGGCCAGGTGGCGCTGGTCGTGGGCGACGTCATGGGCCACGGCCTCCCCGAGGCGGCGACGATGGGCCGGCTGCGCACGGCGGTCCACACCCTGGCCGACCTCGAACTGCCGCCCGACGAGATCATGAGCCACCTCAACGACATCGTCGGAGCCATGGGCGAGGAGTCGTACGTGACGTGTCTGTACGCGTTGTACGACTCCACGACACGGAGCTGCTCCATAGCGAGGGCGGGCCACCCACCCCCCGCCCTGCTCCACCCCGACGGCACGGTGGTGTTCCCGCCCCTGTCGGCCGATCCCCCTCTCGGCGCGGCGGAACCCCCCTTCGAGACAACCGAGATACAGGTCCCCGAGGGCAGCGTGCTCGTCCTCTACACGGACGGACTGGTGGAGTCGTCGAAGCGTGAGATGGACGAGGGCATGGCGGCGCTCGCCGACGTCCTCGCCACCTCCCACAAGGACGGCACGGCCAAGGACCTGGAACACCTCTGCGAACGGATCACGGCCGCCCTCCTCCCCGCCGACCACCAAGCGGCCGACGACGCGGCCTTCCTCCTCGCCCGCCTGCACGCACTGCCCACCTCCCGCATGGCCTCCTGGCCCCTCCCCGACGACCCCAGAGCGGCGGGCCAGGCCCGCGCCCTGATCCGCGACCAGCTGTCGGCCTGGGGCCTCGACGCCCTCACCCCCACGACCGAACTGCTGGCGAGCGAACTGGTCGGCAACGTCATCCGCCACGCCAGAGGCCCCCTACGCCTGCGCCTCCTGCACGGCGCCGACCTGATCTGCGAGGTCTTCGACGGCAGCCTGACGATGCCGCGCATCCGCCGGGCCACGGAGACGGACGAGGGAGGCCGGGGGCTGCAGCTGGTCACGGCGCTGTCGCAGCGGTGGGGGACGCGGTACACGCCGACCGGGAAGTGCATCTGGACGGAACAGGCGGTGCGGGGGGAGTCGGGGGACGGGCCGCTGGAGGGGATGTTCCTCGGGATGGCGGGATTGGGGGAGCACTTCGACGGGGACTTGGACGGGCTGGGGTTCGGGGACGGGGAGTTGTAGAGGAGTCGTTGGGGGAGTGGCAGGCAAGGCCGGACCGACCCGGGCCGGGCCGGTCCGGGCTGCCGTTGCCTATCCGGCTGTACGCCGCTCAGCGATCTCCCTGATCTCCTCCGGCAGTGCCTCGACGGCCGTCAGCCGCGGGAGCAGGTCCGCTTCGCGGGTCAGCGCGCGGAACGCGACGGCGACCGTCACGTCGTGATCAGGCCGATGGACGATCTCCACCGGATCGCCGGCCCTGATGTCGCCGGGCTCGATCACCCGCAGATACGTCCCCGGCAGGGCGGCCACCGTGAACCGCTTGATCCAGCCGTCCTGCTCCAGCCACCCCTGGAACGTCCCGCACGGGATCCGCGGGCACGACACCTCCAGCACCACGCCGGCCCCGATACGCCAGCGCTCCCCGATCAGCGCGCCGTTGACATCCACCCCGAGGGTCGTGAGGTTCTCACCGAAGACACCGTTGGCCAGGGGCCGCCCCAACTCGGCCTGCCACCCGTCGAGGTCCTCACGGGCATAGGCGTACACGGCCTGGTCGTCACCACCATGGTTCCGTACGTCGTAGACCCGGTCCCCCGCGAGCCCCACCGCACCGGTGCCCTTGGGCCCGGGAGCACCGACGGCGACCGCCCCGTCCACGGGCCGCTTGTCGATGCCAGTCGACCCGAGCCCCTTCCAGGGGTTGGGCCGGGGCTTGCCCACATTGACAGAGAGCAGCTTCATTCGGACGACGGTACGGGCTTGCCGCAGCCGACGGCGACACGTTTTCCCACCACGATCCGAAACGCAAGAGGCCCCGGATCTCTCCGGGGCCTCTCACCTGTGTGCACTCGGCAGGATTCGAACCTGCAACCTTCTGATCCGTAGGCGCGTGCACCATCCTCAATGACCGCTCGTCTACTGGTCCCTGTTGACTTCCCCGCCCCTCGCAGGTGTTCCAGCGTGCGCAGTTGTACGCCTCTGTTGATGTCAGACACTGATGTCAGACATCAGCTCCCGAACTGCGGCTTTACCCAGCGAGTCTAGGTGGGACAGTCAGACCGCTGAGCTACTGCACCGCAGGCATGTGGCCGCGATACGCCCACCAGCTCAGGGCAGCAACAGCACCGACTACAGCTTCAAGCGCCTTTGCGGCGTCCTGCCAGGAGGCCGCAATGATCACGATGATGACGAGGACGCCCCAGTGAACTGTGGGGTGGCTTGACGATGACGGTGAGCAGTGCGCGACACTCATAAAGGCTCCCTCTGGAGTCATGGTGTACGCCCCCGCTCACTTCCTACGGCGACGGGGGCGTACACCGCTATCTGGAGGCAACAGGGTGACGCATAACAAGGGGGGCGCGCATCAGTATCCCTCGCGAGCAAGAACCCCTAATTTGCAAATAGAAGTTTGCAGAACTTCAGCTGCAACAGCATTGCTATGCCATGCCCGTCAGGCGCGGAACAGTACACCCATGCAACCAGATTGCGCACCGCGAACGGGTTAATGCAGGTGGGTATGCCTACGTGTACCTACACCGTGCAACCCCGTTGCCATCGGCTTACTATTCGGCTGTAGTGCCTTAAGAGACGAACTCGGCCGTCCTTCGCACGCCACGATTGTGGGAGCGATGATCAATCCGTCGTAGGGTTGTGGCGCAACTCACAGACCGACTCTCTGAGTCTCCCTCGCGAGGGAATATCCTGCTGCCACTACCGGGAGAGCCGGATCAGCTCACAGGTGCTCATGCCTCCTGCTGCCGCGTCGTGACCTTGCGGACAGCAGAGGATAGGAGGCGGAGCAGGCGTTGGTCGATAGGCCCTTCGTGCGCTGATGCACGAACATGTTGATTTCACCTACTGATGTCACGCGTGCAGCGTGGGCTCGCCTCGACCTGGCTTACCCACGCTGCTGTCCGGCCGGCTAGTAAGGCTGGCGAACCATGAGGCCTGAGCGAATAGGCCTCGGTATCGGCGCCTCGGTGACGTACAGCCACGAAGAACGCCATACGTCAGGGAGTAGACCCCTTCGCCGACCATCCCAGATCTGAATGACGATCAGAACGATCAGGGCTACCACCAGCCACGTCGCCTGTCGCAATATCGCGGACACGGTGTCGCCGTTGATCACGCAGCTCAGAATAACTCCGAGCAAGATCAAATCACGGTTGCGGCTGCCACTGCCGTGTGCGACAGTACGAGGCAGCATGCCTCCGCTTAGGTGGAGCGCATTCCGAGCCTCGGCTTCGTTCATCGATCTCCTTGGTTCATCGGTGAGGTGCCCCAACTTCTTGGCGGGAGGACGGGCACCTCAGTCGTTTTCTGATGGCTGCAACCCTAACGCCCCGCACTGACTCGCCAGCGCTGAGCGGGAGTTGCCTCAGCAGCATGACAGACCGTCACCGTCACCGCCCCACCCCAATGCCAATCTTCCAAGCAATCTGCCGGGGTAAATGAACGCCTCAGCGCCCAAACTGACCATTCAGTAATGCACTGACCTGCGCTTTTATCTTTTCGATCTGGTGACTCAACTCACACCCGCGCACCGGTTTCACCTAGGGTTTGATGAACACCTGGCATTGTCAGTGCCGCCCCTTATACTGAAGGTTTTTCGCGCGATCTGAAGAATCGAAATTCTCGATCACCTGGCGTTGTCAGTGCCACCCCTTATACTGAGGGGTTTTCCTCAAGGCGGGTGGGGACGATCGTCAGACTTCTGGCTTCGGGCTCCTGGTAGCCGCCCCTGTCGGGCGCGGGGCAACATCCGCCGGCATGAGTCGGCTAGTGAAGCCTTCGAGGCACAGCCGCTCCCAGGCGGCTACGACGGTGTCCGGGACATCCTGCTCGATGGCCAGACCCAACCTCGGGAAAACGAGCACTCGTTGCAGGGCGCCCGCGATCATGTCGATCACCATGCGAGCGTCCCCGATGGAGTCGGCGTACTCCTCCAGGCCCATCGATGTGGACGCGCACACCACTTCGACCTCGGGCCACTTCTTCCGCATCATGGCGTACGAGCGCCGCTCTTCGTACGGCTTGCTCACGAGCAGGACGGACGAGACCTTGACGTCGGCCTCCGCCAACACCGCTTTCGTGAACTCGATGTTCTCGCCCGTGTTCGTGGCACGCGGTTCCAGGAGTACTGCGGAATCGGGCACTCCTAGCTGCAACGCCCGATCTCGGTAGTGGACAGCCTCACCACGCGGCATGCGCGCCCGGGTCGTAGGGCTGGTGGCCCCCGTGAAGACGATGACCGGCGCCATGCCCTGGTGGTACAGCTCGGCTGTCACGTCAGCCACGCCAAGGTCGTGACTGCCCAGCCCTACGGCCACCGAACACGGCCGTGGCTCGTGGTGCATGAAGTGGTAGTCCCACAGGAGTCGAGCATCCGCCCATGCCTGTGCCGAGATCATTCCTGCTCCTTCCTGTCCTGTGCCGAGTCGGGAACCTTGAAGTCGTACTCCCACGCGAAGCGGGAAGCTGCATGGAGGCCAACCGCGAACTCAACCACCGTGCCATCTGCCGTGTACGTGGTCCGGTGCAGCTCGACTACGGGCTCACCGGCGGGGAGCTGTAGGAGCTGCACTTCGTCCGTTGTCGGGACGCGGGCGAACAGGGCCTCTCGCATGTGGTCGATCTCGTATCCGGCGTCGTAGAGGACTCGGAATCCGCCGCCACGGCCGGCAGGGCCCGGGGTGGGGTCGACGATGCGTGTCCCCTCGACGTGCTCCGGCCTGTAGTAGCTGGTCAGAGTGTGAGTCGGCTGCGTCCCCTCCTTCACGAGGCGGGCTCGTGCGTACACCTCCGAGCCGACTGGGACACCAAGCCCCTCCGCTACGAGGCTGTCCGCCTGGACGCGACTCACGGTCTGCGTCTGCTCGTTCCGCTTGTACGCGCGACCGGATGCGACACGGTCGGCGATGAACGCGACTTCGTCGCCGTCGCGCCACTTCGCCTTGTCGTACCGAGCGATGCCCAGCCGCTTGAGCGGAGCGCGCGGACGCACCACGGTGCCGTGTCCGCGCGTCGACGTCACGAGCCCTTCGGCCTCCAGTGCCTTGTAAGCCTGATGGACGGTGGCCTTCGAGCCTTCCCCGGCCTCAACTAGCTCTCTGATCTGGGGCAACTGGGCGCCAGGCGGGTACTCACCGCTCTTGATCTGCTCCGCGAGCCTGTCCGCCAGCTCGCGCCACTTCGGTGCCACGCAGAACTCCTCTCGACGCGAACCAGTGAACCACAGTCCTAGGACTGTTGACAGTCCTAGGACTGCATGCCATCGTCTTCTCAGGCCGCTCGCAGTCCTAGGACAGCGAGCCGGAAGGGGCTTCTTTGGGCTGCCTTCGGGCCGTACCGGTTCGGGATAGCTCGCCTCCAGGGGTGGGCCCCTTGCTGGCAGTTCCTTGACAACTCAACAGCGTGCTGAGGGAACCGCCCCACCTCTGCAAGCAAGAGGGCGGCGCGCGTGGGTTCTGCCCCCACGTGCGAGTACAGCGCAACCCGACCTTTCCGCCGCTCAAGAGCTGCGGGCCGGTTGCCTCCCTTGCTCGTCTCGTACGAGCAAGGCCGAGGGGAGCCGGAGAACCCGACTTCAACGGCGTGAGCCCCCGGTGCGGGAACACCGGGGGCTCTGTTCGGGCCGTTCACCTGTGAGAGGACCACGACCCAATGGAACACATCGTCACTGTTCAGGGCGCTGTTACCGCGTTCGCCGACTTCGTCGAGCCGACGGATGCGGAGTTGGACGCGATCGAGCAGGAGTTGCCCGTCATCCTGGCGGAGGTCGACCTGCTGGACGCGCAGATCACCACCCTTGACCGCACGCCGACCGAGCTGGACGCCCGCCGCATCCGCCGCGCACACCGCCGGGTGCTGGCCGAGCGCCGCGACCTGGCCAACCGCACTTCCGGCGTGACGCTGGCGGGGGGTGCCGCATGAGCACCAGCACTCGGAGCCTGACGGCCGCGCACGCTGAGGTGAAGGCGGAGATCGCGCGCACCGACACCAAGACGGGCCTGTTGCTGGCGTTCGTCGGCGCGGTGCTCGCCGGCACCTGGACCATCGCCCGCGACTTGCCCCTGAACCTTCCCGCCTACCTGGTGGGCGGGGCCGGTGTGGCGCTGCTGGTCGGAGCGGCCGGCCTGCTGCTGCGCTCGACGCGGCCGAACCTGCGCGGCCGGCACGGCTTCCCGCTGTGGGCCACCCTCACGGCCGAGGAGATCACCGCCGCCGTCTCCACCGACCTGGCCGCCGACATCGCCGGGCTGTCCCGGCTCGCGGTCGCCAAGTTCACCTCTCTGCGCCGCGCGGTCGACCTCACCCTGACCGGCGGCGCCCTGCTCATCCTCGCCGCCCTGCTCACGCTCGGAGGCACCCGATGACCACCACCAAGCTGACACGCGTTCAGATCTGGGTACTGGCGGCCGCGTTCGTGCCGATGCTCGCCACGGGCGTGTTCGGCGGTATCGGCACCTACAGCAACATCGGCCATGCTTACGGCAAGGGCACGGCGCTGGGTGCGCTCGCGGCCGGTGAGGGCGCTACGGCGGTGCTCGCTCTGGTCCTGCTCGGTTTGACCATGCTGGGCCAGTCCTCCCCGCGCATCGTGCGCGCTGGGTTGTGGGCACTACCTGCTGCTGCCGCTGTCATGGGCGCCATGGCCGCGCCTGATGCGGGTCGCACCGTCATCTACGCCCTGACACCGATGGGCATGTCCGTCTCCGCGGAGGGCATGGCGTTCCTCGCCCGGCGAATCGTCGTCCATACCGACGGCCGCGATGCGGAGCACGAGCGCCGTACAGCCGATCTGGTGCAGGCGCTCGCCTACCACCGCGCCCGCGCCACCCAGCATCCGAGCGGCTGGATCAAGAAGTGGTCAGAGCGCAAGTCCTGGCGTCTGGCCCGCAAGGTCGGTGTCGGCGATGTGGCGCTGGGATCGAGGCTGTTGGAGGTGCAGCGTGATCGGGTCACGGCCGGTGCGGATGCCGCGCTCGCGTCGATGTTCGTCACCCCAGCCGCCCTCGATCCCGCCCCGGTCGCGAATGCGGAGGAATCCACCGAGACCGCAATGAAACGGTCTATGGCTGAGCTGCGGGAATCGACGCCTGCCCCGGTCGTGACGCTGACTCGACTTTCTGTGCCGGATCCGGTCGCGGTCGACCTGGGCAAGTCGATTCCTCCGCTCAAGCCCCTGCCCGCGATCTCCGCCCCGATCGATGCTGCGCTGCGGCGGACGGTTCCGGCGGAGTCGACGCCGCCGCGACGGGCGACCGGTCGACTTCCCGAGGCGGCTCGATCTCCCCGACCGAAGCGCACCCCGGATCAGTTGCTCGATGAAGCACGCAAGACGACGGCCGATTGGCCGGATGCGAAGGTGACCGCGGAGGGCATCCGCCGCGCGATCCGCACCTCGCCCGCCAACGCGCGCAATCTCCGCGATGCCCTGCTCGCTGAGCGGGCTACTGCCCCGACCGGCTGATGGGCGCGCTGCCGGTGTTCCGGTGGCACCTCGCCCCGGACGGTTACGCCACCCGCCGCCAACTGCGCGCACGGGGCCTGCGCCCCGGTGGTCAGGGCGTGGCGGCCCAGCTCGAACGGCCGCGCCGACGGCGGGGCCCGCTGATCGCCTATCTCTACCGGATCGACCTGGCCAAGCCCGTGCGGCCGATGACCCCGGCGCGGTGGGCGGCCCTGGCCAAGGCCAACGCCGCGCGCCGCCGCTGCCCGGCCTGCCGGCGCGATGCCGGATACGTCATCCCCGCATCGCTCGGCATGTGCGTGCCCTGCGCCTACCCCCATGACTGCGCCGCGTGACCTGCGGCTTTGTGAGACGGAGACCCGTGTGAAGATCACCGTCAGTACGCACCAGTTACCCGGCTACGGTGCCACCCTGCGCACCGCCAAGCGCATGACCGAGCACGCCGTGCGCCTGGTCAACCGGGCGGTGCCCGGCCGGATGCCGGACGTTGAGGTCATCCTGACCAACGAACGCGGCATGGCCGAGCAGGGCGCCGCCGCCGACCTCGCCCTTGCGGGCAGCACCGACCGCAGCGCGAAGAAGCGCGCGGAACGGTGGGCCAAGCAGATCGCCCGCACCAGCCACGCCCGCGCCATCCCCCGCCCCGACGGCAGTGCGCTGATCCTGGTCAACGCACACAAGGCCACCAGCCCGGCGGAGTTCGGCCTGATCATCGTGCACGAGCTGGTGCACGCCATGCAGTTCAGCCGCAAGGACGTCCCCGAGCGCTACCAGCGGGCGGTGCGCGACGGACTCGGCATCGAGCGTCAATCCCGCCGCGACGCCCGCGAGCACGAGCGGCTGATGCGGCAGGAAGAGGCCGAGGCCTACGGCCACGAGTACCTCCACAAGCAGCTCGGCTACGGCGCCGCCGCCTAGCCCGACTCCCGCCCTTCACCTGCTCAATCCGCTGGGGTGGCCCTGCCCTGCCACGGACCCGGGTCACCCCAGCACCTCCCTCAACTCCCGCCCCTAGCAAGGGCAGTCAGGAGAACTTCCAGCATGAGCGAGAACGTCGTTCACCTCCACAAGACCCCCGAACCTCCCACCGACGGCGCGTCGGTGACCACGCTGACCGTGGTGCCGGACGCCCCGGCGACGCCGCCCGTCCCGCTGTGGGTGAGCTCCGGCCGCGCCGTCAAGCGCGTGGTCACCGACGAGCGCACCACGACCGCCGCCCGCGCCGTCGCCCGCCACTCCCTCTACGTGTGGGGCGGGAGCCGGATCGTGGCCCGCCGCACCTGGGACGGCCGCACCGGAGCCCGTTACGAGCGCTTCCTGCGCGCGGCGGAAGCCGCGGGGAACATGGAACTGGCCGGTGAGTGGGAGGAGCGCTTGCAGCACTTCCGCGACGCCCGGCACCGCCGCCGCATGGACCTGCTCACCTCGCCCGTGGACGTCGCCAAGGGCGCCCTGGTCGGCACCGGTCTGGGCATCGGCACCCTGGTCGCGCTCGGGGTGGCTCTGGCCATCGCGAACGAGGACTTCACCGACGTGGTCACACCGCTCATGGCGGTGATCAAGTTCATCGGTCTGCTCATCACCATCGTGCAGGTGGTGTGGCCCTACGCCATCACCCTCGGGCCGCTGTTCGCCCTGCTCGCCGTCTGGTCCATCGGCGCCCATCAGAAGGCCGCACCCCAGTGGGCCATGCCCGCCAACATCCGCTCCGGCGATGGTGAACCCATCACTCCCTCGATCGTCGTCAAGGCCCTGCGGGACCTGGGCATCCCAGCGATGCGCAACGCCATCAAGGAGATGGGCGACGCCGGCGCCTCCATGCTCGGCCCCATCCGGATCGCCGGATGCGGCGTCGAGGTCGACGTCACGCTCCCGTCTGGGGTGTCGACGAACGAAGTGCAGCAGCGCCGCCGCAAGCTCGCGGAGAACCTCACCCGGCACGAGCACGAGGTGTTCATCACGATCCCGCAGGCCGCGCGGACGGTGCGGTTGTGGGTGGCCGACTCGGGTGCGCTGGACGAGCCGATCGGCCCGTCCCCGCTGGTCATCGACGACGCGATGACCGCCGATTACGCCAAGGGCCGCGCCCCCTGGGGTCAGGACCTGCGCGGGGATGCCGCCGCGATCAGCCTGTATCAGCGCCACCTTCTCATCACAGGTCTGTCGAACCAGGGCAAGACCGTCGCCCTGCGCTCGCTGGCCCTGTGGCTGTCGCTGGACAAGTCGGTGCAGTTCCTCATGGGCGACCTCAAGGGCGTGGGCGACTGGGCCATGTTCGACGGGCTCGCCACCACCCTGATCCAGGGCCCGACGGATGAGCACGTGATCCAGGTGACCGAGATGGTGGAGGGTGCGGTCGACGAGATGAACCGCCGCCTGATGGCCCCGCCTGGAACGCAGTTCCCGCCGCTGATCGTGCTGGTCGACGAGGCACAGGTGGCGTTCATGTGCCCGCTCAAGGACGAGGACAAGCGCCCCTATGGCGGCTCGAAGTCCAACTCCCGGTACTTCATGGCCGTCCGCAAGATCCACAACCAGGGGCGTGCGGTGAACGTCCTGATGTGGCAGGGCACCCAGGACCCCACCGACCAGAACCTCCCCAAGCTCGTCCGCGAAGGGGCGCACACCCGTGCCTCGCTCGCGCTGGGCACGGAGTCGCAGGCCCGCATGGCGCTCGGAGACAAGGCGGTTGACGGCGGCGCCGCGCCGAACCTGCTGCGTCCCGGCCTGGACAGGGGAACGCTGGTCGTCGCCTCCGACGGCATCGCCATCCCCGCGGGGCAGGCATCCATCACCGTGCGCACGCACTACATCGACGACGACGGAGCCGAGGCCATCACCGACCGCGCCAAGGCCATGCGCGACGGCGTCACCACCCTGCACGTCATCGAGCGCGGTGAGGACCGCGACCCGCTCGCCGACATCCACGGGGTGCTCGGGGACGCCTCCCGCGTCCTGACCGCCGACGTCCTCAAGCGGCTCACGGCGCTGAACGCGGACGCCTACGGCACATGGACACCCGGCGACCTCAAGCGCGTCCTGGAGGACGCCGGCGCCGAGCCGTACAAGTCCGACGGCCGCATGGTCGTCGGCCGCGACCGCGTCGCCCGCGCCCTCGCCAACCGCGACGGAGACGGTTCCGCTTCCGACGCCGGATGACAGGGAGCCGCCCCCGCCCGGGTCAGGGAGGCAGGGAGAACTCCCTGAACGCCTCCCTGACCCGCCTCCCTGGCCCTGACCTGCACGAATGATCACTCAGGGAGTCAGGGAGGCACCCCAGGTCAGCCCCCTGAAACCCCCTCCACGACGCCCCTGCAAGGGGGTCTCTCCGCCTCCCTGAACCGCCATGAGAAGGGATTCCGCATGTCGCACCGCGACCCGCCGGGGAACCTCGCCCCGCACATCCCCGCCGACGACTGGCGACGCGCCGAAGCCACCGGCGCCTCGGTCGTCATCGTCGTCCAGGCCGCCGACAGCGACGGCATCCCGTGGCGCCGCGTCCTGCTCGCGTTCGGCGTGGCCGGTGCCGCCGCGTTCGGAACCTGGGGCCTGGTCGTAGCGCTGTGCACGCTGCTCGACGCCGCCGCCCACGCCGTCACCGTCATCGCCACCGCCGCCGGACCCATCGGCGTCGGCGGCATCACCTTCCGCCTCACCCGCCCCAAGAGCTAGCCACCCGACGGGAGAACCGTGTTCGAAATCCGCGTCATCTGCGACCCCGCCGACGCCGACCGCGTCACCGCCGCACTGACCACTGCCTTCGCCATCGGCGACGCGCGCCGGTACCCGACCCGTGACGGCAAGCGCACGCGCCTCTACCTGGCCGCTGACCATCACCCCGCCCCGAAGGACTGGCCGACTCCTGAGCAGGCGTACGCGAGCGCCCCCAGCATCAACAGCGAGATCGGCTGGACGGCATGCACCCTTGCCACGGCCGAGTGCTTCACCGAGCTGGACCGCGAGTTCTACCTGCGCAAGGCCGCCCTGCTCGACCGCATTGCCCTGCTTGACGAGCCCGCTGGCACGGACGGCGACGCCACCGACACCGCGTTCGCGGCAGCCGTGTACCTGCTGGACATCGACCAGCCGGGCGTGATCTGCGACCCGCGCGCCTACGTCCGCCAGCAGTACGCCCGCCTGCACGACCAGTAGCTACGCCAAGGGCGGCCCCCACCTCTCGCCAAAGAACGCGGGGCCGCCCTTGTCTACCTGCCACTGACTGACCTGTGGAGGTCTCCCAGCATGACTCAACCGACCCCCATCCGGCGTGCGCCCGGCCGCAGGCCCGGCTTGCTGGACACCGCGCTCATGCTGGCCGCGCACGCCGTGCCCGTACTGCCGCTGCGGGCGGGGAAGGTGCCGTTCGGCAACTGCCCCGACTGCACCGGCAATGCGTGCGGCGGACGGCCGAACATGAAGAGCACCGGTCCCTGCACCTGCACCGACGTCTGCCACGCATGGGCCGCCGCCACTACCGATCCCCATACCCTCACCTCCCCACTGTGGGCATTCGCGTGGCGCCGGGCCGCCGCCGTCGCCTACCACCCCGGCGGCGCCGGGCTGACCGTGGTCGACCTCGACAACGCGGCGGCCGTCGCATGGGCGCGCGAAACCCTGCCCGCCACCAGGACCGTGCCGACGACACGGGGCGAACACTGGATCTACCAGGGCGTCACGCGGTCGGCGAACGCCGTCCGGCCCGGAGTCGACGTCAAGTCGCACATGCAGTACGCCCGTTGGCTGGGCCACGGCACCGGCCGCGTGAGCGAGCTGCCTGAGGCCGTGCGCGCCCTGGTCGTGAAGGAAGACACCACCCCCGCCCGCGCAGAGGTGGTGTCTTCCCCCAGCACCCCGTGGGACCGCAGCATCGCCACCGGATGCCGGCACACCGAGCGCTTCGTACGAACCGGCCTGGAACGCGGCCTGACTCTCGTACGCGCCCGGACCGAATCCGGTGCCGGATCACAGGCGTTCGGCGCCGCGCGGTTCCTCGCCATCCAGCACACCGCCTGCCCCGGACCCTGCGCCCTGGAAGCCCTCGGGGAACAGATCGTGGCCGCCGCCGTCTCCGTAGGCGTCCCGGAGCCGTACGCCCGCCGCGCGGTCACCAACGGCCTCCAGACGCCCTCGGGGCGGGCAGCATGAACAAACCAATACAGAACCCCGCAAACGATCCTCAGGGCGCCGTGCAGGGCCCGCCACGGCCGTCCGTGGGCGTTCCGAAGGTCGCCGCCCGCAAGGGCGTCATTTCTGCTCTTGGTTCTGACTCGCGCCGTGGCGACGGGCTTTACCCCATCGCGTGGCTGCACATCTGCGCGCCATACGGGGCCACCCCGTCCGCGTCGTCGCGGTGCGAGTGCGGATGGGACCGCCGGGCGTTCGGCCGTACCCGCGTCCTGGCCCTGATCGCCGACCACACCGACCACCGCGAGAAGTGCCCGCTCCGCAACCCCCAGGAAGGGAGGGACGCCGCATGACGGAGCATCCCACCCCCGAGACCGAGGAACTCCCCGCGCCGTCCCACCCCATGGCCGTCGCCCGCCGTCTGCTGCCCGACTGGCAGACCGAGGACGGACAGCTCATGTACCGGCGCTGGCGCGCGTCCTGGATGCGCTGGAACGGAACCTGCTGGCGCGAGATCGACGAAGCCCAGGTGCGCAAGGCCATGTACGAGCGTCTGGAGCACGCCGTCTACCAGGTACCCGTCAAGGACGGTGAGACCGAAGAACGCAACTGGGCACCCACGAAACCGAAGATCAGCAACCTGCTCGACGCTCTCGGAGCCATCACCCTGCTACCGACCGACACCGACGCGCCCGCGTGGCTCGACGGCGCCGACGCGAGCGAGCAGGACGGCGGGCCGATCGTGGCGTGTGACAACGGCCTGCTCAGGATCCGTGACCGCGCCCTGCTGCCGCACACCCCCGGCTTCTTCAACCTCGTGTCCGTCCCGTTCGCCTACGACCCCTCCGCCACGGCGCCGGAATGGGAACACTTTCTGTCCCAGATCTGGCCCGACGACACCGACGCCATCACCGCCCTACAGGAGTGGTTCGGCTACGTCCTGTCCGGCCGCACCGATCTACAGAAGATCCTGCTCATCGTGGGTCCCTCACGGTCGGGCAAGGGCACCATCGCGCGGGTGCTGAAAGCGCTGGTCGGCAAGGAGAACCTCGCCGGGCCCACGCTGGCCGGACTCGGCACGAACTTCGGCCTGTCCACCCTGGTCGGCAAGTCGCTGGCGGTCATCTCCGACGCCCGACTGTCCGGCAACGACAACACCCAGGTAGTAGAGCGGCTGTTGACCATCTCGGGTGACGACACGATCGACGTCGACCGCAAGTACCGCGAGCAGTGGACCGGCAAGCTGCCCTCACGGCTGATGATCCTGTCCAACGAGCTACCGCACTTCGGCGACTCATCCGGCGTCATCGCCAACCGATTCATCCTGCTCAGCATGCGGGTGTCGTGGCTTGGCAAGGAAGACCCCACTCTCACCGACCGCCTCACCGCCGAGATGCCCGGCATCCTCAACTGGGCACTGGAAGGGCTCGCCCGACTCCAGCGCACCGGTCGGCTCACGGAACCCGCCTCCAGCCGCGACGCGGTCACCACCATGCGCGACACCGCATCCCCCACCAGCGCGTTCATCCGCGAACGCTGCACCACCGGCCCCACATGCAGCGTTCCCGTGGACAACCTGTGGGCCGTCTGGCGCGAGTGGGCCGAGGACAACGGCGTCCGCTCCGGCACGAAGCAGATCTTCGGCCGCAACCTGCTCTCTGTCGTCCCGCAACTCACCCTCACCCGCCCCCGCGACGCTGGCACCCGCGTCCGCACCTACACGGGACTCACCCTGCGCGCCTCGCCGGACGCCCCCGAGTAGAGCACCGCCGACATTCCGCCGGGTCGCGGACCATCGCGGACCACCCTGCCTGACCTGCGCATTCATCAGTCCCGGAAACGCGACCACCGCGGACCACGCCTCCGCGGGTGGTCCGCGATGGTCCGCACACCACCCCCTGCAAAACCGCAGGTCAGCAGGGGTGGTCCGCGATGGTCCGCGACCCACGACATTGTCACGCCAACCACGCCCCGACTCGCCTCTCCTCACCCCAGGGAGACCCCTGCATGACCACCGCCATGCCCCCGAGCCCCGAGGCGCTCAAGGTCCCCGAAGTCATGACCGCCCTGCGCCTCAGCCGCAGCAAGGTCTACGACCTCATTCGATCGAAACAGCTCGAAAGCTTCACGGCCGGACGCGCCCGCCGCATCCCGGTCGACTCCGTACGCCAGTACATGCGGAACCGCATTGAGGAGAACGACTGATGGCCAAGCGCGCCAACGGCGAGGGAACGATCAGCAAGCGCGCGGACGGCCGGTATCACGCCGCCGCCTACGTCTACCGCCCCGACGGGACCCGCACCCGGAAGTTCGTCTACGGCAAGACCCGCAAGGAAGTCGCCGACAAGCTCACGGAGTTGCAGGAGAAGACCCGCCACGGCATCCCGGCCGCTGAGTCGACCATGGCGTTCGGCGACTACCTGACCTACTGGCTCGCCACCATCGCACCGGCACGGCTCAAGCCGTCCACCCTGAACAGCTACGAGGGTCTGACCCGCCTGTACATCCGCCCCGCCCTGGGCAAGAAGCGGCTGAACCGGTTGTCGCCGGCGGACGTGCGCCGGTTCCTGGCGGAGTTCAAGGACTCCTGCCTCTGCTGCCTGCGCGGTGCGGACCAGGAGCGCCCCGAGGACAAGCGTTCGTGCTGCGCCGTGGGCCGCTGCTGCAAGCGTCGCCCGTCAGCCCGAACCGTCCAGTACATCCACGCCGTCCTTCGGTCCTCGCTTCAACAGGCAATCCGGGAGGAGCTGATCGCCCGGAACGTCGCACGGATCGTGGAAACCCCCACCGTCACCCGCAAGGAGGTGCGTCCGCTGGACGCCGCCGAAGCCCGCCTCATGCTCAAGACCGCCCGTTCCCACCGCCTTTACGCCCTGTGGCTGTTGCTCGTGTCGACGGGCCTCCGGCGGGGCGAGGCGCTCGCCCTCACCTGGGCGGACGTCGACCTCACGAACGGTCAACTCCGTGTCCGTCGGAACGTACAGCGCATCCGGCGTGAGCTGATCTTCGGCAGTCCCAAGACCATGCGCTCCATTCGCACGGTGTCCCTCCCGAAGCACTGCATGCGGGCACTCACGCAGCACCGAGCCCAGCAGGAGCGGGAACGCATCGTCGCGGGGAAGAAGTGGCAGCCTACCCCGGGGCACCCGGACGGGCTGATCTTCACGACGACGACCGGCCGCGTCACGGACCCCCGCAGCCTGAACCGGATGCTCACCATCCTGTGCCGGGACGCCGGCGTACGGCGCGTGCGCGTGCACGACCTCCGACACACGTGCGCCTCACTCCTGCTCGCGCAGGGCGTGGACGCTCGCACGATCATGGAGACGCTCGGGCACAGCACGATCACGATGACGCTCGACACCTACGCGCACGTGATGAGCACGACGCTCAAGGCCGCCGCCGACCGGATGGATGACGCCCTCGGAATGGACGAGTCGGGGGAGGAATCCGACGGCGCGCAAGGGCCGGACATCGAGGGGTGACCGGCGTTTCTGGCCGCGTTGATGTCAGCGGTTGATGTCAAAGGCCCCTTGGGATGATCCCAAGGGGCCTTTGACCTGTGTGCACTCGGCAGGATTCGAACCTGCAACCTTCTGATCCGTAGTCAGATGCTCTATCCGTTAAGCTACGAGTGCTTGTTTTGTTTTCTTTTTTCGCCGCTCCCGGCCCTTCCGGCCCGCTCGCGGCGACAGGAAGAACATTACATGACCGGCGCCGCCATGTGAAATCCATTGGCCGCACCCCTTGTGAGCTGCGGAAATGCCTCTGAAAGCGGTAGTCGGCAGTGAGCCGTCGAACGACGAAGCCCCGGTCCTGTGGACCGGGGCTTCGTGATCGAGCGCGGAGGCGGAGGGATTTGAACCCTCGATGGGCTTTAAGGCCCAAACCGCATTAGCAGTGCGGCGCCATAGACCGGACTAGGCGACGCCTCCAGCACAGCCGCACGCGCGAGCGCGATTGGTGCGTGCAGATGATGACACAGTCGAGCGTGGTGTCACCAATCGACGTCCACGGTACTAGGCAGGGTGGCCACAGGGCAAAGCCCTTCCCGGCGCGCGGCGCGGGGCGCAACGTCGGGGGGCGCCGGGCGTTAGTCAGGTCATGTTCCAGGTCAATCGTTCCGCCACGGCCGGCCGCCTGAGGCGGCTCCTCTTCGTCACCGCCGGATCCCTCGTCGCCGTCGGCTCCGCCACCGTCGCGCCCGCCTCGGCGTACGCCCAGGCCTCGCCCCTCCCCCTCACACTGCCGTCCCTCCCCGACCTCGGCCGCTCCGGCGACCACCTCACCATCACCGTCCGCGACGCCGGCGACGGCCACGACGGGACCTATGAGCTGTACTGCCACCCCGGCGGCGGCGACCACCCCGACGTCACCGGCGCCTGTGATGCGCTCGATCGCGGCACCCGGTGGGGCACGGACGCCTTCGCCCCCGTACCGAAGGACACCCTCTGCACCATGCAGTACGGCGGTCCCGCCACCGCGCATGTCACCGGGACCTGGGCCGGGCGGCCCGTCGACGCTCGGTACGACCGCGGTGACGGGTGTCAGATCGGGCGGTGGGACCGGCTCGTGCCCGTACTTCCCGATCTGGGGCAGGAGGGGCGGGCGTAGGGAGGTGGGGAGGCAGGGACGCTGAGGGGGAAGCGGGGGCTCCGGTACGTCGTCGTACAGCCCTCGCACAGACATTCCACGGGGGAAGCACCGGGTCCGTAAATGTCCCGCGAAGGTCTCGCGAAGTCGGAAGGACGCTGGAAGGACGGTGGGCAGGACATCTGCACAGGCGGTCATACGTTCTGGGTCACTTCGTCGTGCGACCTCCCTCTCATCCGGCGTCGCGAGCGCAATCCCAGCCCTTAGACTCCCTCGCGTGACACGTCGCGGGCCGGTTGGCAAGATGGCCCGAGCGGTCGGCTAGGTGCGGTAACAGGGAGGAAGCGTCTCGTGAGCAGCAGGCCATCCCGAGGCGCTGCTCGCCTCGCAGCCATACTCGATGCGCTGCCCGACGCGTTGGTGCTGGTCAACGCCAATGGGACCGTCGTCAACGCCAACACCATCGCCCTGGAGACCTTCGAGGCGCCGGGGACCGCACTGGTCGGGCGCGGGCTGCTCGATCTGCTGCCGCACTTCGACTCCAAGCTGATCCCGGGGTCCATGCGGCGGCCCGATCACATGGACCCGCAGGGGCGGACCAAGCCGACCCGGATGATGGCCCGGCGGACGGACGGCACCGAGTTCCCGGTCGAGGTCACGTCCGCGAATCTCGAGAACGGACAACAGGCCTACGACGGCTACGGCTACACCGGTGACGAGCTGCTCATGCTCGTCGTGCGGGACCTCTCCGGGACCGTCGACACCGAGGCCGAGCTGGCGCGTTCGCAGCGGCAGACCGAGATGATCCTGCGGGCCGCGTCCGAGGGCGTGGTCGGGACCGACACCGACGGGCGGATCGTCCTCGTCAATCCGGCCGCCGCTCAGATACTGGGTTATCGGGCCAGTGATCTCGGCGGACGGGAGCTGCACACGCTCGTCCTGCACTCGCGTCCCGACGGGTCACCCTTCCCCTACGAGGAGTCCCCGCTCGCCGACACCCTGCGCTCCGGGCGCAAGCACCGGGTGCGGGGGCAGGTGCTGTGGTCCAAGGGCGGCGACAAGGTGTCCGTCGACCTGACGACCGCCCCCGTACGCGACGGCGAGCAGCTCGTCGGCGCCGTGATGACCTTCACCGACCGTCGGCCCTACGACACCCTCGCCGAGGAGAAGGACGCCGCCGAGCAGCAGCACGCGCAGGAGCTGGAGCGGCTCGCCGAGGAGCACGCCTCAGAACTGACCGCGCTGCGGCAGAAGCACGTGGCCGAGGTCGAGGAGCTGCAGGAAGGGCACCAGGAGGAGCTCGCCGCGGGTGAGGAGCGGTACGCCGCGCTCGGGGAGCGGGAGAAGGACCGGTACGAGGCGCTGGCGGGCCGGCACGAGCAGCTCCTGACACTGCTCGGGGGTTCGCTGCGCGGGCCGCTCGACGAGCTGCGCCGGGAGCTGGCCGCGCTCGCCGCGGACGACGCGGGGCAGCTGTGGCCCGAGGCCAACCAGGTGCTCCATCACCTGTCCGCCGGGTACTCGCGGATCACGACCCTGATCGACAACGTGCTCCAGTACCAGCGGCTCGACTCCGGTGGTGACGGGGTCTCCCGTACGAAGGTGATGCTCGACGCCGTCGTCGCCGCGGGTGTCGACGGGGCCGTCGAGCTCATCGGGCCCGGGCGCGTGCAGTTCGCCGTGCACGCGCCGCCCATCGAGGCCGAGGTCGACCCGCAGCGCCTGGCCACCGCGCTCGCGCATCTCGTCGCGGATGTCGCGGGGGTCGACGCGACCGGGAACTCGCCGGTGTCGGCGGGCGGTTACATGGACAACACCGTGGTCGTCGCGGCGGCGCAGCGCGGTGAGGTCGTACGGATCGAGGTGCGCGGGCCGTATGCCGGGGGAGACCCGGTGCACGAGCCGATCGTGCGCGGGATCGTGCGGGCTCACGGCGGGGTGCTGCAGACGCACGAGGTGCCGGGGATGAGCGGC
This sequence comes from Streptomyces sp. cf386, assembly GCF_900103585.1. Taxonomy (GTDB): domain Bacteria; phylum Actinomycetota; class Actinomycetes; order Streptomycetales; family Streptomycetaceae; genus Streptomyces. The sequence continues at coordinate 418,101 of NZ_FNHV01000008.1, read as the reverse complement.
AGTGCGTTCGTCCTGGAGGTGCCGATCGGGGGTGGGGCCGGGGCTGTTTCCGCCTCCCCCGTCGACTCCGTCGCGGCCGAGGCCGGTGACGGGGCCGAGGGTGCCCCCGTGGAGGGCGAGCAAGGTGGCGGGAGCGGGCGGCGGCGGGCCCGGCGGTCCTCCGTCGACGCCTTCCTGGAGAGCGACACGCCCGGTGCCGACGCCGAGAGCTCCGATGCCGAGGGCGCGGCGCCCACCGGACGGCGGCGCAGGCGTTCGGCCGCACCGGCGCTCCCCCAGGGTGCGGGAGACGGTGGCGACGAGGGCTCCGGCGGTACCGGACGGCGCCGCGGGCGACCGGCCGACGACGTCGGCGACGGTGTCTCCGAGGGTGCCGTGATGACGGCCGCCGAGCATGCGGCGGGCACCGCGGCCACCGGGAACGGCCTGGGCGGGACCGTACCGCCGCAGGGCGTACCCGCGCCCAGCGGGCGGCGTGCCCGGCGGGACGGCGGCGAGCAGCACGCTCTGCCGCCCGCGCTGCCTGCGGGCGGTGACGGCGGGCAGTCGCCCTCCGAGCCCGGTACGGCCGACTCGGGTGAGGGGACTCAGCCGACCGGGCGGCGTCGGCGTGCGCTGGCCGCGGCGTCGGAGCGGGCGGCCGGGCAGGCGCAGGAGGCGGGGCCGCGGAAGGTGTTCGCGCTGCCGCCCGCCGAGGCGGACCGGGGGCCCGCCGCCGGGGCAGAGGGGCAGGGCGGCGCTGAGCCGACTTCGGCTCCGGCTGCCGCGGCTGCGACGCCCGCAGGTGCGGCTGTGGCCGCGACGCCTGCGGATACGGCTGCGGGGCCTGCCGGTACGGCTGTGGCTCCGGCGTCGGTTCCGGGGCAGGGTCCGGCTCCCGTGCAGGCTCAGCAGGGGCAGGGCCGGGGCCAGGTTCCCGGGCCGGGCGTCCCCGGTGACGTACTTGTCGACGAGGGTCGGCACGACGCCGTGCCGCACGACCAGGCCGAGGACCACACCCCGCCGCAGCCGCATCCGACCAGCGCGCCGACCGGGCGTCGCCGACGGGCCGTGGGCCAGCCGGCGGAAGCGGCCGGGACGGCTGCGCCGGGTGCTCCGGCGCAGGCTGCCGTTGCTCAGGGTGCGCCCGGGCAGGCGGCTCCGGGGCAGCCGGTCCCCGTACAGCAGGGGCAGCCTCTCCCCACCGAGACACCCGGTCAGGGCATCCCCGCGCAGGGCACGCCGACTCCGCAGCCGTGGCCCGCTGCCGACGGCACCTCCGACGCCGGGACGGCCGTACCGACGCCGAACCCGAACACCCCCCAGCAGGCCCAGCCGCAGCCCGCCCCCGGTACCCCGGCCGCGGGCACGCCGCTGCCCCCCGAGGCCGCAGCGACGCCGGCCCAGCAGCGTGCGGCGCAGCCTCTTCCGGCCGAAGCCGCCGTTCCTGCCGCGCCGGGCGCTCCCGTGGACCCGAACTCCACGCAGGGTCGGGCGATCAGTGTGCGGACGTTGGGGCAGGGAGTGCCGTTCACCCGGCAGGCGGCGCAGGTGCAACAGCCCACGCAGGCCCCACAGTCGGCACAACCGGCTCAGCCGGCTCAGCCGTCCTCACCGGCACAACCGTCCCTGTCGTCCCAGTCGTCGGCCACGCCTCCCCCGCATCAGACCAACGGTGGCGGACGGCGCCGCAAGCTCGGTACACCGCCCGACCCCGCCGCGCGGGCGTCCGCCTCGACTGAGCAGACGGCGCGGCCGCATCCGCCGGCCGAGAAGCCGGTGCCCGCACAACCCGTGCCCGCGCAGCCGGTCCCCGGGCAGCCCTCGCTCGGCGGGCAGGCCCAGCCGTCGCAGGCGGGACAGACGCGGCTGGCGCCGATCACCGAGGGCGCCGGGCGGTCGTACGCCATAGGCGCGCCGGACGAGAACGCCGCCGAGGGTCCCGAGCCGCTGGACGGGCCGGGCGGCGCCATCGAGGTCGCCGACACCCCGCGCCCGCAGCCGATGGACGACGAGCTGCCGCCGGAGCCGCTCGACAACCCCCGGCGGCTGCTGGTGTGGCCTGCGCCGGACGTGACGACCCAGCAGGCGCTGAGCGATCGTGGCTACCGGCCGGTCATCGTGCACTCGCGCGAGGAGGTCGACGCGCAGATCGCGGCGTTCCCGGCCGCGCTGTTCGTCGACCCTCTGACCGGGCCGATCACACGGACCGCGCTGCAGTCGCTGCGGCAGGCCGCGGTCGCGGCCGAGGTGCCGGTGATGGTGACGGCGGGGCTCGGACAGGCCTCGCGGGAGGCGGCGTACGGTGCCGATCCCGCCGTACTGCTGAAGGCGCTCGCGCCTCGGGACACCGAGCAGCACCCGCCGCGCGTCCTGCTCATCGAGGAGCACGCGGAGATCGCGCTGGCGCTGACCGCGACGCTGGAGCGGCGCGGGATGCAGGTGGCGCGGGCCGCGAGTGACGCCGACGCGGTGGCGCTGGCGGGCGACTTCCGGCCGAACCTGGTCGTGATGGACCTGATGCAGGTGCACCGGCGCCGGGCCGGCATCGTGGACTGGCTGCGGGCGAACGGTCAGCTCAACCGCACCCCGCTCGTCGTCTACACCGCCGCCGTCGACCAGGCCGACCTGCCGCGGCTGGCCTCCGGCGAGACGGTCCTGTTCCTCGCGGAGCGGTCCACCAGCGCCGAGGTGCAGTCGCGGATCGTGGACCTGCTCTCGCGGATCGGGACCAACTGACGTACGTCCCTCATGACGTGCGCGGCGGCCGGGACGAGCTTGCCTCGTCCCGGCCGCCGCATATGCGTCGGAGCCGGCGCGTCAGAGCTGGGTGACGTCCAGGCCGCCCTCGGCGTACTGCCTGCGCAGCACCTTCTTGTCGAACTTGCCGACGCTCGTCTTCGGCACCGCCGCGATGACCGTCCAGCGCTCCGGGAGCTGCCACCTGGCGATCTTGCCCTCCTCGGCGAGGAAGGCGCGCAGGATCTCGAAGTCGGCGGTGGCGCCCTCCTTGAGGACGACCGTGGCCAGCGGGCGCTCGCCCCACTTGTCGTCGGGCACGGCGACCACGGCGGCCTCGGCGACGTCCGGGTGGGACATCAGCGCGTTCTCCAGATCGACCGAGGAGATCCACTCGCCGCCGGACTTGATGACGTCCTTGGCGCGGTCGGTGAGGGTGAGGAAGCCGTCGGGGGAGATGGTGCCGACGTCGCCGGTCTTCAGCCAGCCGTCCTCGCTGAACTTGTCGGCGGGGCGCAGGGGTTCGCTGTCGGGGCCGTTGTAGTAGGCGCCCGCGATCCAGGGGCCGCGGACCTCCAGCTCGCCGGCCGACTCGCCGTCCCAGGGGAGGCGTTCGCCGCCGGGGCCGGTGAGGCGGGCCTCGACGCTCGCCGGGAAGCGGCCCTGGGTCAGGCGGTACCCGAACTCCTCCTCCGTACCGACCGCGTGGGCCGGCGGGCGGGCGACCGTGCCGAGCGGCGATGTCTCCGTCATGCCCCAGGCGTGGCAGACCCGCATACCCAGCTTGTCGAAGGCCCGCATGAGGGAGGGCGGGCAGGCCGAGCCGCCGATGGTGACCTGGCCGAGGGTGGAGACGTCCCGCGGCTTGGCGGTGAGCTCGGCGAGCAGACCCTGCCAGATGGTGGGCACGGCGGCCGCGTGGGTCGGCTTCTCGCTCTCGATCATCTCGGCGAGGGGCGCGGGCTGGAGGAAGCGGTCCGGCATCAGCATGTTGACGCCGGTCATGAAGGTGGCGTGCGGCAGGCCCCAGGCGTTGACGTGGAACTGCGGGACCACGATCAGCGACGTGTCCTGGTCGGTCAGACCCATCGACTGCGTCATGTTGACCTGCATGGAGTGCAGATAGACGGAGCGGTGGGAGTAGACGACGCCCTTCGGGTCCCCGGTGGTGCCGGAGGTGTAGCACATGGCGGCGGCCTGGCGCTCGTCCAGCTCCGGCCAGTCGTACGTGATCGGCTTGCCGGCGATCAGGTCCTCGTACTCGTGCACCTGGGCGGAGGCGTCCGCGAGGAGGGAACGGTCACCCGGTCCGGACACGACCACGTGCTCGACCGTCTTGAGGTGCGGCAGCAGCGGGGCGAGCAGGGGGAGGAGCGAACCGTTGGCGATGACGACCCGGTCGGCCGCGTGGTTGACGATCCAGACCAACTGCTCGGCCGGAAGGCGCAGGTTGAGGGTGTGCAGCACCGCGCCCATGGAGGGGATCGCGAAGTAGGCCTCGACATGCTCGGCGTTGTTCCACATCAGGGTCGCGACCCGCTCGTCGTCGGCCACGCCCAGGTCCTCGCGCAGGGCGTGCGCCAGCTGCGCCGTACGCGCACCGACCTCGGCGAAGGAACGGCGGTGCGGCTCGGCTTCGCCGGTCCAGCTGGTGACCTGCGATGTTCCGTGGATCGTGGACCCGTGGGTCAGGATCCTGGAGATCAACAGCGGTACGTCCTGCATGGTGCTCAGCACGGCGTCCTCCCGGGGGCGACATTGCCTACGCGGTAGTAAGGGTTGCGGAGATTCTGCGCGCATACCGCGCGGTATGTCACTAGGGCCGGGCGATCGATCATGTCACGTTGCGTTCACAGAGCTCTGCCGCTAGGGCCTAGGTGTATTGATCACGAGCGTTGTTGACGCCGGCCGGGCTTGATCATGGCGAAGGCCTCCGTGTGTGGTGGAGGTGTCGAATCTTCACCGCACGGAGGCCTTCGTGTCCCACCGTAATGCCCGGCTGACCGTTCACGGCAGGCGACTGCTCATCGACCGTGTCCGCTCCGGCCGTCCCCTCGCGCACGTCGCCGCGGAAATGGGCATCTCCCGCCCCACCGCCCACAAGTGGATCCGACACTGGCGGTCCGAGGGCGAAAGCGGGCTCTTCGACCGCTCCAGCCGTCCACGCACGACACCCCACCGAACCACTGCGGCAACCGAAGCCCGCGTCTGCCGGCTGCCCCAGAGCCGCAAGCTCGGACCCGCACGCCTCGGCCCGATCCCCGGCCTGCCCACCTCGACCGTCCACCGCATCCTGGTCCGCCACGGCCTCAACCGCCTGGCCTTCCTGGACCGGCCCACCGGACAGCTCATCCGCCGCGACGAACGCGACCGGCCCGGCGAACTCATCCACGTCGACGTCAAGAAACCCGGCCGCATCCCCGACGGCGGCGGACACAAGGTCCTGGGCCGCCAAGCCGGCCGCGCCCGGCGCAGCAGCGTCGGCTTCGACTACGTCCACTCCGCCGTCGACGACCACAGCCGCCTGGCCTACAGCGAGATCCATGACGACGAGAAGACCGCCACCTGCGCAGCCTTCCTGCGCCGGGTCGCAGCCTTCTTCGCCGCCTGCGGCATCGACCGCCTCGAGCGAGTACTGACCGACAACGCCTGGCCCTATCGCAAGAGCTTCGCCTGGCAGCAGGCCATGGCCGACCTCAGCGCGACCGGCAAACCCACCCGCGCCCACCGGCCCCAGACCAACGGCAAGGTCGAACGCTTCAACCGCACCCTGCTCGACGAATGGACCTACCCACGGCCCTACACCACCAACGACGAGCGCACCGCAGCCCTGGCAGACTTCCTCCACACCTACAACCACCACCGCTGCCACACCGCACTCGACGGCCAGCCACCCATCAGCCGCACGAACAACCCTGCGGGTCAATACACCTAGGGCCTGTCCGGGGTAGGAGGACGGGGAGGGGAGGACGGAAGGGAGGGGTGGGAGGGGGACGGGAGAGAGGGACAGGAGGGAGCTGCGGGAGGGAGGGACGGGAGGGGAGACCTCACCGCCAACCGTGTGCCACCCCACCCATGTGCCACCCCTATCGCACCAACCCCAGCTCAGGATCCTCGCGCAGCTTCCCGAGCGCCCGTGACACCGCGGACTTCACCGTGCCCACGGAGACGTCGAGCACCTCGGCCGTCTGCACCTCGCTGAGGTCCTCGTAGTAGCGCAGGACGACCATCGCCCGCTGCCGCGCCGGCAGCCGCATGATCGCGCGCCACATGGCGTCGTGCAGCGCCTGCTGCTCCGCGGGGTCGTCGCCGCCCGGCATGGGCTCCGGCTCGGGCAGCTCGTCGCAGGCGAACTCGTCGACCTTGCGCTTGCGCCACTGCGACGTCCGCGTGTTCAGCAGCGCCCTGCGCACATAGCCGTCGAGCGCGCGATGGTCCTCGATGCGCTCCCAGGCCACGTATGTCTTGGTGAGCGCGGTCTGCAGCAGGTCCTCCGCGTCGCTCGGGTTCGCGGTCAGCGACCGGGCGGTACGCAGGAGCACCGGCTGACGAGCCCGCACGTACGACGTGAAGGAGGGGTACGTCGTCGCGTTCGGAAAGGTCTGCCTCGCTGATGTAGCGGCGTCGGAGGCGCTGGTGCAGACGGGTGTGGTCATGGCTCCACGCTATGAGCGACCCCCGCTTCAGCGGATCGGCCGCAGGTGCCGAAGCAGCGTCCGCCTCAGGTTGTAGGGGTGGGGCTGACTCCACCTACTGAAGGTGGACGAGTGGGGGACACATACTGCGGGATTACCCCTGGGGGTCATCCGTCGGCGGCCAGGACCAGCCCCGACGTCGGCACGCCCGTACCGGCCGTCACCAGGACCCGCCCCGCCCCGGGTATCTGGTTCACGGATGTCCCCCGCACCTGTCTCACCCCCTCCGCTATGCCGTTCATCCCATGCAGATACGCCTCCCCGAGCTGCCCCCCGTGGGTGTTGAGCGGCAGCCGCTCCTCGGCCACGAAGTCCCCGGCCTCCCCCTTTCCGCAGAACCCGAACTCCTCCAACTGCATCAGCACGAACGGCGTGAAGTGGTCGTACAGGATCCCCACGTCGATCTCCCCCGGCCCCAGCCCCGCCGTCCGCCACAGTTGCCGCGCCACCACGGCCATCTCCGGCAGGCCGGTGAGGTCGTCCCGGTAGAAGCTCGTCATCTGCTCCTGTCCCCGGCCGGCGCCCTGTGCCGCCGCCGCTATGACGGCCGACGGGTGGGGCAGATCTCGGGCCCGGTCGACGGACGTGACGACGAGCGCCTGGCCGCCGTCCGTCTCCTGACAGCAGTCCAGCAGCCGCAGCGGCTCGACGATCCAGCGCGAGGCCGCATGGTCGGCGAGGGTGATGGGTCTGCCGTGGAAGTACGCGGCCGGGTTGGTCGACGCGTACGTGCGGTCCATGACCGCCACATGCCCGAACACCTCCGGTGTCAGCCCGTAGGTGTGCAGATACCGCTGGGCCGCCATCGCCACCCAGGAGGCCGGCGTGAGCAATCCGAACGGCAGTGACCAGCCGAGCGCCACGCCCTCCGCCGACGGTTCCCGATGCTGCACGCCCGAGCCGAAGCGCCGCCCCGACCGCTCGTTGAACGCCCGGTAGCAGACCACCACCTCCGCGACCCCCGTCGCCACGGCGAGCGCCGCCTGCTGGACGGTCGCGCAGGCCGCGCCGCCGCCGTAGTGGACGCGGGAGAAGAAGGACAGCTCACCCATCCCACAGGCCTGGGCCACGGTGATCTCCGGGCTGGTGTCCATCGTGAACGTCACCATCCCGTCCACGTCCCCGGGCGTCAGCCCCGCGTCGTCCAGCGCCGCCCGCACCGCCTCCACGGCCAGCCGAAGCTCGCTGCGCCCCGAGTCCTTGGAGAACTCGGTGGCCCCGACACCGACGATCGCCGCCCGGCCGGAAAGGGCGTCCCTCGTGCGCGCACTCATGCGGCACCTCCCGAGGGGGCGGTGGCCGTCGGCACGGCCACCGTCACCGTGCCGGTCACATGTCTGCCGATGGCGTTCGCCCCGACGACCCGCACCGTCGTCGTGTCGCCGTCGAGTTCCTCGACCGTGCCCGTCAACACCATCGTGTCTCCCGGGTAGTTGGGTGCCCCGAGTCGTATGGCCACTCTGCGCAGGACGGCCGTCGGTCCGAAGTGGTCGGTGATGTAGCGGCCGACCAGGCCGTTCGTCGTCAGGATGTTCATGAAGATGTCGGGGGAGCCCTTCTCGCGAGCCAGCTCCGCGTCGTGGTGCACGTCCTGGTAGTCGCGTGAGGCGACGGCCCCGGCGACGATCAGTGTGCGGGTGATCGGGATCTCCAGGGGCGGCAGTTCGTCTCCGGCCTTCATACGCCTCTCCGTCGCTTCCGCACCGCCCGTCATGCTCCAGCCCTCTGGATCTCCTGAACCTGCTGGTTTTCCGGCGTCTCCTCAATGTCCCGGTACTTCTGCGTCTCCTGAATTTCCCGGTCCTCCTGAGCTAGCCAGACCGGCAGCACCAACTCCTCGCCGCAGTCCTGGAATTCGAGCCTCACCGGCAGCCCGATCCGCACCTTGTCGTACGGCACGCCCACCACGTTGCCGATCATCCGCACGCCCTCGGCCAGTTCGATCAGACCGACCGCGTAGGGCGGGTCGAAGGCCGGGAACGGCGGGTGGTGCATCACGACGTACGAATAGACCGTCCCCTCGCCGCCCGCCTCGACCGTGTCCCAGTCCAGCCCGCCGCAGGCGTTGCAGCCGGGCAGCCAGGGGTGGCGCAGGGTGCCGCAGCCGGTGCAGCGCTGGATGAGCAGGGTGCGGCTGCGGACGCCCTCCCAGAAGCCGACGTTGTCACGGTTGACGACGGGGCGGGGGCGTGGAGGTTTGTCACTCCGGCCTGGGCCCGGCTGACGTCTGGGCGCGTACTTGAGGATGCGGAAGCGGTGGGTGCCCGCGAGATCGGTGCCGACGCGGACGTCCATGCGGGTCGTGACGAAGTACCCCGTGCCGAGCTTCGTCGTCTTCCTCTCCGACACCGACTCGATCACCGAGTCGTAGGTGATTTCGTCCCCGGGCCGCAGGGGCCGTAGATACTCCTGCTCGCAGTCGGTGGCGACCACCGCGGAGTAGCCCGCCTCGTCGAGCAGGCCGAGCAGTTCGTCGTATGCGTGCGTACCTCTCGTATGGCCGGAGAGGCCGCTCATGGTCCATGCCTGGAGCATGGTGGGTGGTGCGATGGCGTCCGGTCCCGAATACGCCGGGTTGGTGTCGCCCATCGCCTCGCACCAGTGCCTGATCATGGGTGCGTTGACGGGGTCCTTGCCCATGCGGGCCACAGCGGCGCGCTGACCCTCGTAGACCTTCAACCGCGTCTCGAACTCGTCGCCCGCTTCCGCCTCTTGGCTCACCACCGGCTCGTAGCCCACCGTCGCCCCCTCGTCCTCATCGCCCCACGGCGCATCGCACTGACACTTCTGGTACACCGCGACCGCCGATCCGGTTCCCACCAGATTCCGGGAACTTCCACGAGGCCGAGGCCCCACGAAGATTTCTGACTGTCCGTCAGATACGAGGCACTGTCAAGACCACGCGAAAACGTCTGCGCGGCGGCACCGAAGTACCGCCGCGCAGACGCGTTACACCCCACAGAGCACACCCCACACAATCCGAGGGGGCCGATGCCTGAGCACAGGGGCACCGACCCCCTCAGCTCACCACCAGAGCGGCGTGAAGTTGACGGCCGCGTTGTCGTTGCCCTGGTTGATGGCCGTGAACGCGGAGCCGTTGACCTGGGCGGTGTTGCTCTGGTTCGAGGCGCCGGCGCCGGTCGCCTGCTGCTGGGTGGTGGACGAGGTGCCGTAGTTGTCGCCGCCGACCCCGCTGCCGAGGAGGCCCTGGACGGCGTTCGTGACGGCCGCACTGGATCCGTTGTCCGCGATGGCACCGTTGTCCGCCGCCGCGACGCCGGTGAACAGGGCGGCGGCGAGCGGGAGGGCGGAAACGGCTGCGATGACGCGGGCGGTACGGATGCTTGCCATGTTTGTTCCTCCAGAACAGGTGCGCCCAGGCTCCCCGCCGGACGCATTGGTGGTGCATGAAGTACTGCTCGTTCCAAGGCAGTTGGCCGACCGCCTCGGAGCCCTGCACGACGTCGCGAGATCAGAGTTGCCCACCGAATCCCCGGCGAACCACCCCGGAAGCCCCGATTCGCCCTCAAGCGTGATGACAAGTCGATAAACCCCTTTCGCCACTTCTGCCTCGCAGATCAGGGCAGTGGGGACAGCTCCACCCCAAACACCGCAAGAGGTGAAGCGTTCCTGCGCACATCCCGCCAATCTCCGCCGACCGGCGAGTCGTCCGGCAGGTCACCCCTAATCCCTCTTTCTTTTTTCGAACATTCGTACGAACATGGAGGCATGGCCACCACCGACCGGCAGGCCACGACGCTGGCCCTCGCACACGCCCTGTCAGCCGCCGAACGCGGACTGGCCGTCATCCCCCTGTCCCGGACGAAGCTCCCGGCCCTGCGCTCCCCGCACCGTGACGACCCCGACCCCGCCCGATGCCACGGCGAGTGCGGCCGCTTCGGGCACGGGGTCTACGACGCGTCCACCGACCCCACCCGTATCCGCGAACTCTTCGCGGCCGCCCCCTGGGCGACGGGCTACGGCATCGCCTGCGGTCTTCCGCCGCACCACCTGATCGGCATCGACCTCGACACCAAATCCGGTACGGACTCCTCGGCCGCCCTGCGCGAACTGGCGCTGCGCCACCTGTTCACGATTCCGCCCACCGTGGTCGTCCTGACCCCCAGCGGCGGACGCCACCTCTGGCTGACCGGCCCGGCCGACATCGTCGTCCCCAACTCGGCGAGCCGCCTCGCACCCGGCATCGACATCCGGGGCGCCGGTGGCTACCTCGTGGGCCCCGGCTCCCGTACCGGCCACGGCGTCTACAGCACCGCACCCGGCACCTCCCACATCGCCCCCGCGCGCTGCCCGCGCGCCCTGCTGCGCCTTCTGCTCCCGCCGCCCCGCACGCACCACTCCGCGCCCCCGTCGGCCGGTGGCCACGGCCAAGGGCTCGTCCAGTTCGTGCTCGGCGCGCACGAGGGCCAGCGCAACACCCGCCTGTTCTGGGCGGCCTGCCGCGCCTACGAGGACGGCATCGGCCCCGCCCTGGTCGACCCCCTCGTCGAGGCGGCCCTCAACACCGGCCTGACCGAACGGGAGGCCCGCGCGACGATCGCGTCGGCGGCACGCATGACGGGGCACCGACCCTGACGGGCGCCGGCGCCTGACCGGCGCTGAACAGGCCTTGAAATTCACGGGAGCCCGATGCACCACCGCCCTAGAGTGCCGACCATGTCGCTGACCCGCGTCGTCCTCACGTCCGGCCGCTCGCTCGACCTCTCCGAGCTGCGGTTCTCCTCGACGTACGGCGGAATGCTGGAGGGCTACCCGTGCAGGCCGGTCAACGACGTCAAGATCAAGGGCCTCGTCCGCGCGGCCGAGCAGGCGCGTCCTGCCACGCCGGTGCACCTCGTGCCGCCGCCGCGTGAGTATCCCGACCAGTACGCGGGCGGCTTCGGTCCGGTCGAGGTGCTGCCGCCGGTGGCCTGCGTCGGCGCCTTTCACTCCACGGCTCTGGACCGCGACCACGACCCGGTCCTCTATCGCTCCGCCCTCACGATCATCTGGTTCCAGCCCACCCCCTACGTGCCGTCCGGCTGTGACGCGGAGGAGGCGTTGCGGGAGGTTCCGTGGGAGGAGCTGGCGCGGGACTGCGAGGTGTAGCGGGGCGGGGGCGCCAGGGCCGACGCCGTAGCGCGGAAAATCGGCTTGTCCCGGAGGGGAGTCCCTGTGCCAGGGTCGGCCGATGAGTGTTTCCCGACGTGACCTGATGCGCTGGCAGTCCGATCTCACCTGGGCGTTGTTCGAGTACCACCTCGACCGGCTCCGGCCCGAGGACTTCCTGTGGGAGCCGGGGCCGCACTGCTGGACGGTGCACCAGGCCGCCGATGGCACCTGGGTTCCGGACTGGGCGGAGACCGAGCCGGACCCCGTCCCCGTGCCGACGATCGCCTGGGTGAGCTGGCACATCGGCTGGTGGTGGAGCGTGGCCACCGACCATCTGCGGGGCCGTCCGCCCCGGGAGCGGACCGACGTCACCTGGCCCGGCGACGGGACCGCGACCGTCGCCTGGCTGCGCGACCTGCGCACAGACTGGCTGGCGGCACTGGAGTACCTGGACGACAAGGACCTGGACGCCACGGCACCGTTCCCCTGGCCGAACGACCCCCAGTACACCGTCGCCCACATGATCGGCTGGGTGAACGCCGAGCTGATGAAGAACGCCGCGGAAATCGGGCAGTTGCGGCTGCTGCGGGCCCAGCGAACGGAAGCCTGATCAGGCACCGGGGCGCGCTGCGGCTCTCTGCGAGATGTCCCAGCCGACAGGAGGCGTCAAAATGGGCGTTATCTTCCGTTTGCATCGTCCGTTGCGCCGGATCGGAGAGTGCCATGAAGGACCTCAAGCTTGAGCAGAAGCGCTCCCTGTCACGCCTTGAGGCAGCGGATCAGCTCGAGGCGCTCGCGGCCGCACTGAGGAAGGGCGGGGAAGCCGAAGTAGAACTCGACCCCTGGAAGCTGAGCCTGCGGATTCCCTCCGACCTCCGCGGCGAGATCGAGGTCGAGGTCAGTGACGGAGAGATCGAGCTGGAGATCGAGTTCAAGTGGCCGACCTCATCCGCCGGCCGGACAGCGTCATCGCAGGCTACGACAGGCGCGAAGAAGGCGGCCGTGGGCGGGCGGAAGAGCGCGGCCGCCGGTCCCGGGCGAAGCGGCACCGGCGGAGGCAGGACCTCGAAGCGGGCCGGCGCGAAGAAGTCGTGAGCAGCGGGGTCCGACCGCGAGAAAGTCCGACCACGAGAAGGTCTGACCACGGGAAAGTCCGACCACGAGAAAAGGGTGCCCGGACATCCGGACACCCCTTCTCACCTTGCCTTATGTCACCTGACAAGCGGTGGGTGTGGGATTTGAACCCACGGTGACTCGCGCCACGACGGTTTTCAAGACCGTTCCCTTAGGCCGCTCGGGCAACCCACCTCGGCCCCGGCCCACCAGGGGCGGAGCGGGTACAGCGTACCGGCCTCGCGCGGTGGGCGGGGTTCATGGTCCAGATGGGGTCCGTCGACCCCGGTGGCTGTCAGGTGCCGTCGCCCACGCGGACGCCGTTGACGGCGGTGTCGAAGACCGGGCGGTACTCGTGCCATCGGGCGTCCGGCGCGGAGAGGTAGATCACGTACTGGGTGCCGTCGGCGCTCGCGAAGGCCAGCTCCGCGGCGCGGTACTTCCGTTGCCTGCCCTCGAAGGTGAACTCCCAGTACCCGGCGGGCCGTCCGCGGAAGGTCGTCTCGGCCATCCTCACCCGCTCGTAGCCGGCATTGTCGCGGGCGGTCTGTTCCTCTTCCGTCTCACGCCAGTGCTGGAGTGGATCGGTGCCGGCGAACTCGATGACGTTGACCCTCAGACCCACCAGTTCCGACGGGTCTATGTAGCCGACTTCGCCGCCGGGGAGCGCCTTGCGGGTCCAGCCGTCCGGCACGGGCACGGAGATGCCGCTGTCCGGCTTTTCGAGGTGGTATCCGGCGGGGACCGGCGGCACGGAGGAGCTGGAGCCTGGGCTGGTGCCCGTAGTGGGCGTGGTGCCCGTAGTGGGCGTTGTGGGTGAGGTCGGCGTGGACGCCTCGGAACCCGACGTCTGCTTGCCCGGGCCGTCGGCCCTGCCGTTGAGCCACCACACCGCGCCGGCCGCCAGACAGGCGGCGAGCGTCACGGCCAGGGCCGACAGCGCCACCGTACGGCGACGGCCGCGGTTGGCTCCGCCCTTGCTCACGGCGGGCGCGAGCTCGTCGGCGCGGTTCGGTCGCGTGGGCGGATCGAGGCTCTCGGTCCGTGTGCCGGTCACTTCGCCCAGGCGGCGTTCGACCTCGTGCACGTCCATGCGCTGATCGGGGTCCTTGACGAGCAGTCCGTCGATCACCGGGGTCAGCTCCCCCGCGCTGCGCGGGGGCTCGTACGGGTCCGCGGCGATGGCGTACGCGGTCTCGATCGCGGTGGTGCGGCGGAACGGGTCCTGCCCCTCGACCAGCTGGTACAGCGTCGCCCCGAGGGCCCACAGGTCGCTGGCGGGACCGGTCTCGGGACGCGCGCCCCGGAGCCGTTCGGGCGCGAGGTAGCCGATGGAGCCGATCAACTCGCCGGGCTTGGTCAGCGAGGACGTTCCCGACTCCATGGCGATCCCGAAGTCGGTGAGGATGATCCGCCCGTCGTTGCCGAGCAGCACGTTGGCGGGTTTGACGTCCCGGTGCTGTACTCCGGCGTCATGGGCGGCGCGCAGTGCGGCGGCCATGGCGAGGCCGATCCGGGCGGCCTCCTCGGGTGGCAGCGCGCCGCGCCGCTTCAGTACGTCGCTCAGGGTGACCGAGGGGACGTACTCCATGACGATGCACGGCAGGCCCTCGTCGTCGACCACGTCGTGCACGACGATCACGTTGGGGTGGGTGATCCGGGCGGCGCTGCGGGCTTCGCGGCGGGTGCGCTCGTAGAGGGTGCGGACCTCGTCGTCCTGCAGATGCGGTGGGATGTGCAGCTTCTTCACGGCGACATGGCGGCCGAGCATCTTGTCCTCGGCACGCCAGACGGTGCCCATGCCGCCGCTGCCCACCCGGTCCACCAGCAGGTACCGGCCGGCGACGAGCCGTCCAAGATCGGACACCGCGAGACCGTCCCCTTGTCTGCTTCCCATTCGCGGCTCTGCTTCCCGTTCGCGAAGAGTCGAGGTCGAGAGGGCACGATAGCCCATTCGAACGCGTGAACGCTGTCGCCGGTCGATCGGCAACTCCGGGCGTGCATCGCGCAGTCCACACCCCAGCGAAAGGGTGCCATCCGGTGGGGTGGACGCGGGTTCGTCGCGTCCCGGTTCCCCTCATTTCCAGAAAACAGGCACGTCGCTTACAGAGAACGGGCACGTCGCTTCCCGGAGAACAGGCACGCGCGCGTAGTCGGCTCGTGTCGGAGCCGGACCTACGCGCGCGTGGCCGTCGCGTCAGTGGGCGTCGCGTCAGCTGTCGCCCGTGCGGGAGCCCAAGGTGACTTCGACCGTACGGGACTTGCCGTCCCGCTCGTAGGTGATCGTGACCTTGTCGCCGGGCTCGTGCGTCCAGATCTCGCCGATCAGGGTCGGACCGGAGTCGATCACCGTGTCGTCGAGCTTGGTGATGACGTCGCCGGGCTTGAGGCCGGCCTTGTCGGCGGGGCCGCCCGCCTCGACCGCGTCCGCGCCGCTGGCGCCCTGTTCGGTGATCTTGGCGCCGTCGCCGGTGTCCTCCAGGGAGACGGAGGCGCCGATCTTGGCGTAGACCGGCTTGCCGGTCTTGATCAGCTGCTGGGCGACGTACTTGGCCTGGTTGATCGGGATGGCGAAGCCGAGGCCGATCGAGCCGGACTGGCTGGTCCCGCCCAGGCCGTTGGCGGCGGACTGGATCGCGGAGTTGATGCCGATGACGTTGCCCTGCGCGTCCAGCAGCGGGC
Source organism: Streptomyces sp. cf386 (assembly GCF_900103585.1). GTDB lineage: Bacteria > Actinomycetota > Actinomycetes > Streptomycetales > Streptomycetaceae > Streptomyces. Next base: position 402,781 of record NZ_FNHV01000008.1, on the reverse strand, counting down.
CGCCGGAGTTGCCGGGGTTGATCGAGGCGTCCGTCTGCAGGGCGCTCATGTACGAGGCGTTGCTGCCGGTGCCGTCGCTGGAGGCCACCGGGCGGTTCTTGGCGCTGATGATGCCCGTGGTGACCGTGTTGGAGAGGCCGAAGGGAGCGCCGATCGCGATCGTGGAGTCGCCGACGGCCACCTTGTCGGAGTCGCCCAGCGTCAGCGGATTGAGGTCCGACGGGGCGTTCTTGAGCTTGATGACCGCCACGTCGTAGCCCTGCGCGTGGCCGACGACCTCCGCGTCGTACTTCTTGCCGTCCGGGAACGTCGCCGTCAGCTTGCCGCCGTCGACCGCGTCGGCCACCACATGGTTGTTGGTGAGGATGTGGCCCTCGGTGTCGAAGACGAAGCCGGTACCGGTTCCGCCCTCGCCCGCGCTGCTCTCGGCCTGGATGGTGACGGTGCTCGGCAGCGCCTTGGCCGCCACGCCCGCGACGGTGCCCGGGTCGCGCTTGACGGAGCCGCCGCTGTCGGGGGCGGAGACGGTCGTCGAGGAGGTGTTGTCGTCGTTCTTGGCCAGGGTGTAGCCGAGGCCGCCGCCCAGGCCGCCGGCGACCAGCGCGGCGATGAGGACCGCGGCGAGCAGACCGCCGCGCCCGCGGCCGGGCTTCGGCGCGGGCTGCTGGTACGTCGCACCCCAGCCGGCGCCGGCACCGCCCGCACCGGCACCACCTGCCGCGGCGCCGCTGTCGGCGTGCGACTGCTGTGTCGCGTACGGCTGAGCGGCGGGCTGCGGGGGCGGCCAGGAGGCGTCGGGAGCCGAGCCCTGGGCGACGGGCGGCTGGGCGCCGTTCGAGGTGACCGGGGCGGCGGGCGGCTGCGACCCGTTGGCGGCCTCCGGGGCGGCGGCGTACGGCTGCGTGCCGTCGGCGCTCGCCGGGGCACCGCTCGGCACCGGTGGCAGCGGGGCGGTCCGGGCGGTGTCGCCCTCGGGGGCCGGGTGCTCCTGGGAAGCCGGAGCAGCGGGAGCATCCACCGGCACGGGGGGTGCGGACGGGGCCGGGGGTACCGCGGCGCCCTCGTTCTCGGTGCTCACAGCTTCTCTCCTCGATCCACGGCTATTGTCTGGGGTCGCACTCGGTCACGCCCGTTCACGCTCGCCAGTGCTTTGTCGGCGGTCGGTGCGCTTCAGCTGTGCATGCCTTTATGTATGCCGTCAGCTTTTCCCACGGGCCGTCAGAGCACCATAAGCGGTCGCTGTGGGTCCACGGCCAACCCTTATATTGCCCATGTAGGACTAATAGGGCGCAATCCCTGCACCCTCACTCCTCCTCCGGTCGCACGCCCGCCCCGGCACGGTGGCACCATGACGCGGTGACCCACGCACGGCAGCACCAGACCCAAGTCGTCGCCCATCGCGGAGCCTCCGAAGACGCTCCCGAGCACACCCTGGCCGCGTACAAGAAGGCGATCGAGGACGGTGCGGACGCCCTCGAGTGCGATGTACGCCTCACCGCGGACGGTCATCTCGTCTGCGTGCACGACCGCCGCGTCAACCGGACGTCCAACGGCCGCGGCGCGGTCTCGGCCCTGGAGCTCGCCGAGCTCGCCGCCCTGGACTTCGGCTCCCGGAAGAACCGTGACTCGTGGAAGAACCGGGCCGAGGAGCCCGACTGGGAGTTCCGGCCGGAGGACCCCGAGGACACCTCCGTGCTCACCCTGGAGCGGCTGCTGGAGCTCGTCGCCGACGCCGGGCGGCGGGTGGAGATGGCGATCGAGACCAAGCATCCGACGCGGTGGGCGGGACAGGTCGAGGAGCGGCTGCTGCACCTGCTGAAGCGCTTCGGGCTGGACGCGCCCGTCACGCACGAGGAGTCCCCGGTGCGCGTCATGAGCTTCTCGGCGCGCTCGTTGCATCGCGTGCGCGCCGCCTCGCCGACCCTGCCGACGGTCTATCTGATGCAGTTCGTCTCACCCAGGCTGCGGGACGGCCGACTGCCGGCGGGCGTCCATATCGCCGGCCCCTCGATCCGCATCGTGCGCAATCACCCGGCGTATGTGGAGCGCCTGAAGCGGGCCGGCCACCAGGTGCACGTCTGGACCGTGAACGAACCCCAGGACGTCGACCTCTGCGTCGAGTTGGGCGTCGACGCCATCATCACCAACCGCCCGCGCGCGGTGCTGCACCAACTCGGCCGCTGACGCGCGTGTGACACACACACGCGCGCGTGCACAGAGCAAACCGCGCGCCCGGAAACCACTAAAACCTCATCAATCCCTGCACAACCTCTTGACCCCGGAGTCCCACCAGCCTCATCCTCCACTCTCGGCCACACCGACGAATTCCAGCCATGTCGACTACAGGGAGTGCTCCGGCGCGTTCGGTCCGTATTCGATCGTTGTGAATGCGTCACCGGACATTGATTGGCCGGTTTCCGGTACAGGCCAATGGGGCATCCACACCGTGGCGTGGGGCAAAGGAGGTCTCGGGGGTGGCGTTGGTGGTGGCACAGGAGGTGCCCACGTCGTCGAGCATGGCCGTACCCCATGGCCCTGCGGGCGTGGGTAAGGCAAGACACCGTATGCGCTCGCAGTTGCGTACGGGCGGGGTTGCGGAAACGGTCATCGACGACGCCGTACTGATTCTTTCCGAACTCTTGAGCAACGCGTGCAAACACGGCCGACCACTGGGCGACGCGCTGTCCGGGGACGGCGACGTCCGGGCCGCATGGCGCGTGGACACGAGCGGCAGACTCACGGTCGAGGTGACGGACGGCGGCGGGCCCACCCGCCCGGCTCCAGCCACGCCCTCGGTCACCGCACACGGCGGCCGCGGGCTGAACATCATCACCGCCCTGGCCGACGACTGGGGTGTACGGGACGACGCCCGCGGCGAGGTCACGGTCTGGGTCGTGGTCCACGACGACGTGCATGATCCGGATGCCGGGCACCGCCGCGACGACTTCGCTACGCGCGTCGCAGCCCCGTCCGTGGGCGCGATATCCGGCCTCGACTTCGCGGACGCCTTCGACGACCTGGACTGAGCGCACCGGTTGCGCGAAACGGCTCCCCGTCCGGCACACGACCCGGCGGGTTGTCCACAGGCTCCCGTCGGCCATGGCGTGAACGGCTAGGCTCGCGCCGTACCAGACGAGCCGTAACCGGGAGACACCCACGATGGCCAAGAAGCGACCTCAGACCAAGGCCAAGCGCCCGCAGATCGTCGACGGGGCCCGCGCCGTAGGCGCTGATGGACAGGTTCCGGTTGTCGGCGCACGCGAGCCCTGCCCCTGCGGCAGTGGCCGCCGCTACAAGGCCTGTCACGGCCGGGCCGCCGCCCACGCGGTGACCGAGCTGGTGCACCGCCCGTTCGAGGGGCTGCCGTCCGAGTGCGACTGGGTGGCCCTACGTGAACTGGTTCCGGCCGCCACCGTCGAGCTGCCCCTGAAGGGCGGCCTCCCCGAGGGCGTCCCGTCGGTCACCCTCGCCACCGTCCTGCCGATGGCCTGGCCGGCCCTGCGCCGTGACGACGGCTCGGTGCTGCTCGGCCTGCAGAACGACACGGCGTCGGGCGACATCAGCCGCGATCTCGCCGACACCCTCCAGCAGGCCCTCATCGCCCAGCCCGGCACGCCGATCCAGGGCCGCCGCGCCCCGGCCGACGGTCCGCGACTGCAGGATCTGCTCGACCCCGAAGGCGCGTTCGAGCCAGTTGTGCACTCGGGCTTCGAGTTCTGGGTCCCGGACGCGGAGAACGCCACTCCGGAGGTGTCCGCCTCCCTGGAGCGGGCCAACGCCGCGGCCATCCCGACCGTGAAGCTGACCGGCGTGGACGCCGCCTACTGGTGCGAGACGCCGGAGAAGAACCACCTGCGCTGGGTCATGCCGCACCCCGAGGAGCAGCTTCTGGACGCTCTCGCGCGGCTGCACGCGGCCGGGAGGTCGAGCCTCGGCGAGGGCACCCGGCTTGTCGGTTCCTTCCGCGCTCACGGCCTCACCGTGCCGGTCTGGGACCTGCCGAGCGAGATCGGCGCGGAGGACGTGGAGAAGCCGGCGGCCGAGTTCGCCGAGCGCCTCGCCGCGGCCCTGGCGACGGACGCTCCGCTCACCGCGGACGAGCGCCGCGCGCGTGGCGGCCTGACCAACCGGCAGGTCACGCTCAGCTGACACACAGGTTGGAGATCCGGTTCGGCTGAACGGCCGTTCAGCCGAACCGGCCCTCGCGGGAGGGGTGAATCCGATCACAACTCCCAAGCGGAGCAAGGGAATCCGTGACTTGAAAGCCCGGATCGAATTTGCGAACCGCCGATCTCTTGTTACCGTTCCATTAGCCCGGTTGCTGGTGCATCCCCCGTCGCCAGCAACCGGGTCTTTCCATGCGCGCGGTCATTGACAGAATGACGTCGCGTGTCAACGGCCCGTGGACGCCGTGGAATTGTCCGGTACGGAGTTGCTCGCGGCGCGCAGCAGCAGCGGCCCGTTCCCGGCCCGCCCAGCGAATTCCGCGACCGCCGTGTAGGCGTCCAGACTCCCCAGAGTGGGCCGCCGGGGCGTCTCGCACGTGCCCGGCTCGTCCTCGGCGCCCCCGGCGCAGCGCATCTGCACGGTGCGTCCACCGGGCCCCATGAGGCTCAGCACGGAGTCCAGCGCGCCGCCGGTCGCGTTGCGGAAGTACGTGCGCGCCCAGGTCTCCTCACCCTGCGTGAGGACACAGGTCTGCGCCTCGATGCCCTCCGGAGAGGTGAGCTCGGGGCCGCAGCGGGTGGCGGTGGCCAGGCCCAGGCCGAGCAGCAGCGGGGAGTCGTCGGGCTCGGCGGAGCGCCCTTTGGCGTCGGTGGCGGGCGAGGGACGTACCGAAGGGCGCTCGGACTTGCGTGACGTATGGCCGAGGGCGCGCTCCTCCTCGCCCACGGGTCCCGCGGAGGCGACGGCCAGCGGCAGCGCGACCGCGCCCACCACGACGCCGGTGAGGGCGAACAGACGGATCTTTCCTGAGCCGGGGCGGCGTGTCTCAGCGTGACGGGGCATACAGCGGAATGTAACGACCACGCGCGCGTGTCCCGTTCCGCGCGCGCCGGACACCCCTACAACTCGGGTGCGCTCACACCCGTACGAGTGAGGGCCTCGACCACGGCGTCCACCACGGCCTCCACATCGGGCACCCAAGGGGAGGCCGAGCCGGGCAGCGGGGCGCGCTGCCAGCTGATGGGGCCCTGGCCCGTCTCGGACGGGGGCAGGGCGAGATAGCCGCCCTCGCCGTGGAAGCGCAGGGAGCCCGGGACGAAGTCCTTGGCGTACAGCAGTTCGCCCAGCTGCTCCATGGAGTACGGCTTCACCAGGATCGCCCAGCGGGCGGGCGAGGCGACGACCGGGCCGAGGCGCATGCCCATGCGGTCGAGTGCGGTGAGGGCGTGCGCCGCCGGCAGGGCGGGGAGGCTGACCGCGCAGGGCGCCGTGCCGCCGGTGGCGAGGATGATCGGGGCCGCGGGCCGGTTGCCCCACCACCAGCGCACCATGCGCTCGTCGGTGGTCGCCGCGAGGAGGCCGGGGTCGAAGGGGTGGGCACCGGGCACCGTGCACTCGGGGTCCGGACAACCGCAGCGATCCCGCTTCTGCGGATCCGCCGCCACGCCCGGAAGTACGGGCCACTGCCATTGAGTCGCGAAGGTCAGGGCCGCGCTGATCACCTCAGGCCTCCCGTCGCCGCGCAGGAGCCTGCGTCGCTTTCCGAGGATCTCGCGCATGAGCGCTCGTTCCTTTCCGTTGCACCGCTGGCAACACCGTGGGCCACATCACACCATGTGTCGATCACTTCACTGTGCGTACCTAATGGCGCATCACACCCCTGCCCTGGGCAAGGGAAACCCCTATGGGTCGAGCGTTGGCTGCGTCCGCGGCAGCCCCGTCCATACTGCGTCTGGCAAAAGCATGGGCGTGGCGTGGGGTGGCGAAGTCTGGCGTTTTGCTGTCCCGCGTATTTCTCTTCGCCTCCGCCACGGGAGGATGGGGCACGGCCGTCGGTGGCTAAGACGCCCGGGTCCGTCACCAGGTTCCGGGTGGTTGTCAACCACCCCTGGCCTTCACCGAGTACGTACCCATCACGACCGCTGTGACGCTCTGTGGAGCGAAACCAGTCGACCGCAATACCCCCTTCCCTGCCACAGTTTTAAGCCAACTTTGCCTTTGTGCAAGAGATCTACGACGACTGCTCTGGTTGCCCACGGACACCAGGAATCCCAGCAGGACAATGCTGGACATCCCCTTACGAGTGCGTGTACATGTGGAGACACTGCTAGCGGCGCAGAATGACATGGGGGTTTGCGATGCTTTTGAGCAATACGCACCGGTCGGAAAGCCGGACGCCATGAACGCTCCCCACCCTCCGAAAGTGGCCGGAATCGATTCGACGGTTCCCTCGCCCGCACACACTGTCGCGCCCGCGCACGCGGCCTCGGGTGCCTCAGCGGTCCCGCCACCCAACCCACCAGGGTTGGTCCTCCAGGACCGTCTCGCCGGCTGGGTCTCGGACCTCACGACACTCCACGAACTCACCGAGCGCCTGGCCCGCACGGACACGCTCGCCGAGGCCATAGAGGAAATCCTGCGCGCCGGGTCCGCCCTCGTGGGCGCCCGGCGCGGTCTCGTCGTACTGGAACCGGCGGACGGGCTGGGCCCCGACACGACGATCGGGCTGGGCCTCGCCCGGGCCGACCTCGGACACATCGAGACCGTGCCGCGCAGCGTGATGTCGTACGGCAGGATCCTCGACGGCCTCCCGGGCGGCGACGGGGAGATCGCCGAGCCCGACCTGTTGGCCGAGGACCAGCTCGACCCCCGCCACCGCGAGGTGGCCGCACGCCTCGGCTACGCCGCCAGCTACGCCCTCCCCCTGTCCACCGACGCCGCCGGGCGCCTCGGCGCCGCCGTGTGGCTGTACGACGAGCCCGCCGAACCGGCCGAGCGCCAGCGTCACCTCGTCGGCCTGTACACCCGCTACGCCACCGAGCACCTGGCCCGGCTCCTCGAAGTCGAGCGCACGCGCGCGTGCATGCGGACGATGGCCGAGGAACTGCTCCCGTCCCGGCTGCCGCGCATGGCCGGCGTCCAGTTGGCAGCCCGGCACCGCACCGGCCCGCGCGGGGGCGGCGACTGGTACGACGCGCTGCCGCTGCCGGACGCCGCGCTCGGCCTTGCGGTCGGCTCGGTGACCGGGTCCGGGCCCAGCGCGGTCGCCGCGATGGGCCGGCTCAGGGCGAGCCTGCGGGCGTACGCCGTCATGGAGGGCGAGGACCCGGTCGCGGTCCTGTCCGACCTGGAACTGCTGCTCAGACTCACCGAGCCGGCCCGCTCCGCCACCGCCCTGTTCGCCTACTGCGAGCCCGCCCTGCGCAAGATCACGCTCGCCGGTGCCGGGCACACCCCGCCACTGCTGATCGGCGATCGGCGCACGGAGTTCGTGGAGACGTCCGTGTCCGCGCCGCTGGGCATGCTGGCCTGCTGGGAGGCGCCGAGCGTGGAGATGACGGCGGAAGCCGGAGAGACGGTTCTGCTGTACACCGACGGGCTGCTGCACCGCACCGGCGACCCCACCGACCGCGCCTTCGCCCGGCTGCACTCGGCTGCGGCCGGCGTGCCCAGGGCGATCCGGCACGACCCGGACGCCGTCGTCGACCACGTCCTGCGGACCGTGCTGCCGGACGGGCTCGACCTGGCGGACGACGAGGAGGACGTCGTCCTGCTGGCGGCCCGCTTCGAGTAGGTCGCTTCGCCGTTCGCTTCGACTGGTTCGCTTCGTGTAGCCGGCCGCCACGCGCGCGTAGTCGCCCATAACAGGCGAACAGTGAGGCACATAACAGCGGCCGTCGATTGCCGTGTAACAGGCCATTCGCCCCTGGGCCCCCTTCCGTACGACCGTACGATGGAGGGGGTCCAGTGCCGTATCGAGGAGGATGACCGTGGCCGACGAGCTCACCCCGGAGACCCCGGAGACTGAGTCTGAGGAGCCCATCAAGCAGCGCAAGAACGGCCTGTACCCGGGCGTGTCCGACGAGCTTGCCGAGAACATGCAGTCCGGCTGGGCCGACACGGAGCTGCGCGACCTCGCGCCGATTCCCCAGGCCGCCGAGACCGCCGCGCGGCGTGCCGCGCTGTCGGCGCGGTTCCCGGGTGAGCGGCTGGTGATCCCGGCGGGCAACCTGAAGACGCGGTCGAACGACACCGAGTACCCCTTCCGCGCCTCGGTCGAGTACGCGTACCTCACCGGCAACCAGACCGAGGACGGCGTGCTCGTCCTGGAGCCCGTCGACGGCGGTCACAAGGCGACGATCTACCTGCTGCCGCGCTCCGACCGCGAGAACGGCGAGTTCTGGCTCTCCGGCCAGGGCGAGCTGTGGGTCGGCCGCCGGCACTCGCTCACCGAGGCGGGGAAGCTGTACGGCATCCCCGCGTCCGACGTGCGCGAGCTGGCGGACAAGCTCCGGGAGGCGACGGGTCCGGTGCGGGTCGTACGGAGCTACGACGCCGGCATAGAGGCCGCACTGACCGACAAGGTCACCGCCGAGCGGGACGAGGAACTGCGGGTCTTCCTGTCGGAGGCGCGGCTGGTCAAGGACGCGTTCGAGATCGGCGAACTGCAGAAGGCCGTCGACTCGACCGTGCGCGGCTTCGAGGACGTGGTGAAGGTCCTCGACAAGGCCGAGGCGACTTCCGAGCGCTACATCGAGGGCACGTTCTTCCTCCGCGCGCGCGTGGAGGGCAACGACGTCGGCTACGGCTCCATCTGCGCGGCCGGTCCGCACGCCTGCACGCTGCACTGGGTGCGCAACGACGGGCCCGTGCGCTCCGGTGATCTGCTGCTCCTCGACGCGGGCGTCGAGACGCACACGTACTACACCGCCGACGTCACGCGCACGCTGCCGATCGACGGCCGGTACAGCGAGATCCAGAAGAAGATCTACGACGCCGTGTACGACGCCCAGGAGGCCGGTATCGCGGCCGTGAAGCCGGGTGCGAAGTACCGGGACTTCCATGACGCGGCGCAGCGTGTGCTGACCGAGCGGCTCGTCGAGTGGGGGCTTGTCGAGGGGCCGGTGGAGCGGGTCCTGGAGCTGGGCCTGCAGCGGCGGTGGACGCTGCACGGGACCGGGCACATGCTCGGCATGGACGTGCACGACTGTGCCGCCGCGCGGACCGAGACGTATGTCGAGGGTGTGCTGGAGCCCGGCATGGTGCTCACCGTCGAGCCGGGGCTGTACTTCCAGGCCGATGACCTGACCGTGCCGGAGGAGTACCGGGGCATCGGGGTGCGGATCGAGGACGACATCCTGGTGACCGAGGACGGCAACCGGAATCTCAGCGACGGGCTGCCTCGGCGGTCGGACGAGGTGGAGATCTGGATGGCCGGCCTGAAGGGCTGACGTCGGATCGAGGGATGGATGGCCGGGGCCCGGAGGGTGCCCGGCCATCGCCGTTCGTGAAGGCCCGACGGGCCGGCGGGTGTGGCGGGGCGGGTCAGGCGGCCCTCGCTCGTGTGCCGGCGGACTGGCTGACCGGCAGTGAGTCCAGGAAGAGCGCCCCCGCGAACAGCCCCGCGCTCCCCCGCGGGCTCCACGCGCGCGCGTGGAGGTCGGTGTCGAGGGCGGTCAGGGCCTGTGCGCCGGCCTCGGTGGCCGTGCCGCCCGCTTCCAGGACTCCGCGGGCACCCGCCTGGACGTGCCGCAGTCCGAGGGGGCCCGCGGCGTAGAGCAGTTCGGTGTCCTGGAGGGTGGCCATCACGGTGAGCAGGGCGTCCAGACGGGCCTGTTCCTCCGTGGCGCCGGCCGAGCGGGCTTCGGTGAGCGCGTCCAACGCCCGCCGTACGTGCGGGAATCCGGCCCGTGCCTCGCCCCGCGCCCCGGCGGCGCCGTACTTCGCGGACACCGAGGAGCCCCGGGAGGGCTTGCGCGGGGCACGCTTGTCGGTGTGCGCGGCGATGCGCTTGGCGGTCGCGGCGACGTCCCGCGCACCGGCCCGGGGGTCGAGCGCGGCCGCGGCTACCAGCAGGCCGAGCGCCCACAGCGCGCCCCGGTGACCGCCACCGGCGAGGTGCACGGAGTGTTCGGTGCACCTGCCGATCGCGCCGAGTTCCGTACGGAGCCCCGGCGTCGGCTCGCCCGTGCGCCGGGCGGCGGCGGCCATCGCCGCGAGGCCCGGCGCGAGCGACTTGGCCGACCAGCGCAGCATGCGGTGGTCCCGGCGGGTGACGCGGGCGCCGAGGTCACGCGGATCGGGCAGGCCCGGCTTGGGAGCCAGGGCCAACTGCCCGGTCAGCGCGGTCACGGCGGCCTGCGCGAGCGCCTCGTCCTCACGGCTGCTCATGGTCGTACCCCCTACGAGGAGGCCGCGGCCGACGGGGTGCCGCTGGGCGCGTCGCCGGGGGCGCCGCTCGGGGGCGTACCGCCCTCGCCGCCACCGCCGCCGCTACCCGCGCCGGTGTTCTCGGCGTCGGGGTCGACACCGATGGTGAGGAAGCCCTTGTAGCCCTTGGCGGGTTCCGTCTTGTGCACGGCCTTCAGGGTCAGCAGGCCGCTGGAGGCGCCACCGCCGTCGTACACCATGTCGTTGTCGAGGGTGGTGTAGCTGCCGGAGTGCTTCGAGTAGGGCTCCAGCGTGAAGATCTCCTCGGCGATGTCGTCGGCGAAGAACAGCTGGCCGGTGTAGTTGACCTTGCCGCCCTCGTAGGTGCCGTCCTCCTTCTGGCCGCCCGTGTGCACCTTGAGGTGGATGTGGCAGGTGCGCGGGGTGTACCAGCCCGGGAAGATCGTCTCGAACTTGACGACCCCATTGGCGTTGGCGATCTGGTAGCCGCGCAGGTAGGTGTTGTCGTTGGCGGTCGAGCCGTCCTCGCTCTCGGCGGGCGCGGAGCCGCCGGGGTTGGCCGTGGTGTAGCCGGAGTAGTAGCCCCAGGCGTCGCAGTGCCAGATTTCCACGGCGGCGCCCTTGACCGGGGTGCAGCCGTCGGTGGCGTCGACGACGGTGAGGCGCAGGGTGAGCGGGACACCGCTCTTGCCCTCGGTGATGTCCTTTCTCACCAGGGCGTTGTCGAGGTAGTAGGGGCCTTCGGTGACGCTCGACATCAGCGTCATGCAACCGGAGCTCTCCGAGGCGGTCGTGCTTGCCGTCGCCGCGGCCTCGGTCGTCGTCGTGCTGGTGTCGGCGAAGGCCGCCTGGTAGCCGGCGACGGCGAGCCCGCCCGCCGCGACCGTACCGCCGGTCACCACGATCGCGCGGCGCCGAGTGATCGACTTGTCCTTGTGATTTCCCGTCATGGCCAGGAAGTTAGGGACGCCACCCGTCAGAAGCTTGGGGTGGCGCTGTGCGGAGGCTGTGAGTGCTGAGGAAGCTGAAGTGGGTGGCTTCCGGGCCCCGATGCCTGGTCGGTGGCCTCTCTTCAGCGACGCGGCCGGCGCTACACCGCCATCAGCGGTGCGTCCTCCCGCCACTTCAGGATCTTGTCGAAGCTCACCACCGCCCCGCCCCACCCCGGCTTGTTGCCGATCTGGACGTGGTCGGCGAGTTCCTCGATGAGGCACAGGCCGCGGCCGTTCTCGGCGTCCGTGGAGGCCGGGCGGGGGGCGAGGGGTGCCATGAAGCCGGGGCCCGAGTCGGCCACTTCGATGTGGCACTTCTCGCCGTCCAGATAGGCCGTGACGCGGTACGCCTGGGGGGAACCGTCGGGCGCGCTGTCACCGCCGTGCTCCACGGCGTTCGCGCAGGCCTCGCTGAGGGCGACGGAGAGGTCGTACGAGACGTCCGGGTCGACGCCCGCGGTCTCCATGGTGCCGATCAGCAACCGCCGGGCGAGCGGCACGCTCGCAGCTTCCCGCCGCAGATGGAGTGACCACCAGATGCTCATGCTCCAGCCTCCTGGCCGCGGCTCGACATACCGTTACGTATTGCCGCGAGTGCGGGGGTGTAAGCACATCCTTGACGTGATGCCGCCCATATGGTCGATGCGCCCACGTTGGAATCGGTGTATGTAGGGTCGGCCCACACCAGAGGGTGATCTTCCGGTCGTACGATCCCTATCGCCCCGTACGTCCCGAACCGCTCGTACCTCATCTTGCGGACCTGCCGTATGGCGGTCATAAGGCCAGTGCGATGATGAGCCCGCCATGACTGCCCCCCACCCGCGCACAGTGCGCTCCGGAGGAGATCTCCGGATACTGCGGGCCGCGGTGTTCGCCGCGGTCTGCGTCGTGCTGGCCGGTGTCGGGCACGCGCTGGGTTCCTGCGCCACGATCCCGCTGTGGACGCTGGGCGCCGGGTTCCTCGGGGTACTCCTGGTCACGGTGCCGTTCGCGGGGCGACAGCGCTCGCTGCCCGGGATCGCGGCACTGCTCGCGGCCGGCCAGACCGCCCTGCACACCCTGTTCGGGCTCGGCCAACACGGCGCGGCCACCGGGGTCTCCAGCACTGCGGCCACCTCCGACGCCGCGCTCGTCGAGCAGGCCGCGCGACTCGTCTGCGGTACCGCCGCCGCAGCCATCAGCCCCGCCCAGGCCGAGAAACTCCTCACCGAGGCACGGCTCCACCCGGCCACGGGAACCCACACCTCGCACCCCGCGGCGGACGGCATCTCCGCTGCCACGGACGCCTCCGCATCACTCCTGCCGTCCCTGCCCATGGTGCTGGCCCACCTCCTCGCGGCACTCGTCGCGGGGTGGCTGCTGCGCCGCGGGGACCTGGCCCTGCTGCGCATCGCCGAGATGTCCGCCCTGTCGGCGCACTCGGTCACCGAAGGGGCGTTCGTACGATCCCTGCGCGGGGCGCTCGCGCTGGTGCGCGCCCTGCGTGCCGGGCTGCCCGGCGCTCCCGAGGCCGGCCCGCGCGTCCCGTGCGCCGAACACTCCGGCCCGCCCGAGCCCCGCACCCTCGCACTCCAGCACTCCGTGATCAGGCGCGGCCCGCCGACCGGCGACGCACTCGTCCTCGCCGCCTGACACGACGCGACCGCCACTCCACTGCAGACACGAACCGAAGTGGGCTGAGGGGCCGCCGTCGTGCGGCACGCGCGCGTACCCGGTTTCCGATCGGCCAACCTTCCCTCGCGGTGGGCCTGATCGGGCACCCCTGCGCCCGCGTACTCCTCTTCACCACCGGAATCCGAACCTCATTCACAGTGGAGTGCTCAGCATGAAGGCCTCTCGTATCGTCGCCACGGGCGCGCTCACCGGCACGGCCGTGCTCGCCCTGTCCGTCCCCGCCTTCGCCCACGTCAGCGTGCAGCCCGAGGGCACCGCGGCCAAGGGCGGCTATGCGGTCGTCGACTTCAAGGTGCCCAACGAGCGCGACGACGCCTCGACCACCAAGCTCGAAGTGAACTTCCCGACCGACCACCCGCTGGCCTCCGTGATGCCGGAAGCCGTTCCCGGCTGGACGGCCAAGGTCACCAAGTCCACGCTCGACAAGCCGCTGGAGATGCACGGCAAGAAGATCACGGAGGCCGTCACCAAGGTCACCTGGACCGCCGACGGCAAGGGCATCCAGCCCGGCTTCTTCCAGAAGTTCCCCGTCTCCGTCGGCACCCTGCCCGAGGACACCGACGAACTCGTCTTCAAGGCGATCCAGACCTACTCCAACAAGGAGGTCGTGCGCTGGATCGAGGTCCCACAGGAGGGCCAGGACGAGCCCGAGAACCCGGCGCCGGTCCTCGCACTGTCCGCCGCCGAGGACGGCCACCACGGCGCGTCCTCCTCCGACCAGGCCTCCGACTCCGACGACGCAGAGGCCGCCGCCGCGAAGACCGAGGCCGCCGAGCCCGCCGACAGCAGTGACACCACCGCCCGCGTCCTGGGCGTGGTCGGCATCGTCGTCGGCGCGCTCGGCGTGGCCTACGGCGTACTCGCCGGCCGTCGGCGCACCAACGCCTGACCAACCCGTACACCCACACCTAGGGACGCCCCCGTGTCCCGGCCCACTGGCTCCCGGCCGGGGCCGGGGGTCGTCCCCCGGGAGATTGCAGCAGCATGCGTAAGACACCACTCGCCGCGGCAGCCCTGCTCGCCGCCGCCACCCTGACCCTCTCCGCCTGCGGCAGCGGTGACGACAGCGCCGCACCCGTCACCGTGGTCTCCGAGGAGGCCGGCTCTGACAAGGCCGCCATCGTCCTCGACAAGCCGTTCGAGAAGCCGGACCTGGTCCTCACCGACACGAACGGCAAGAAGTACGACCTCCGCAAGGAGACCCAGGGCAAGCCGACGCTGATCTACTTCGGCTACACCAACTGCCCCGACGTCTGCCCGCTGACGATGAACAACCTCGCCGTCGCCAAGAAGCAGCTGCCCAAGGCCGAACAGGACGAGCTGCGCATCGTGTTCGTCACCACCGACCCGGAGCGCGACACCGCGTCCGCGCTCGGCAAGTGGCTCAAGGGCATCGACCCGCAGGTCGTCGGCCTGACCGGCAGCTTCGACACGATCCAGGCCGGCGCGCGCACCCTCGGCATCTCCATCGAGCCGCCGCACAAGGACAAGAACGGCAAGATGGTCTCCACCCACGGCACCCAGGTCGTCGCCTTCTCACCGAAGACCGACGCCGGATACGTCCTCTACACCGAGGACGCCACCGTCGACGAGTACACCAAGGACCTCCCCAAGCTCATCAAGGGAGCCAAGCCGTGAGGCGTCTCGTCGCGCCCGCCGCGGTACTGACCGGAGCGCTGGTCCTCGCAGGCTGCGGTTCCGAGGACTCCAAGGCCGAACTGTCCGTCAGCGGCGCCTACATCCCGCAGCCGGTCTCCGACTCCATGGCGGCCGGCTTCCTGACCGTCACCAACAAGGGCGGAACGAAGGACAAGTTGACCTCCGTCACCAGCGACGTCGGCGAGGTGACCGCCCACGAGACCGTCGGATCGTCGATGCAGGAGGTCAAGGACGTCGACGTCCCCGCACACGGTCAACTCGTGTTCAAGAGCGGCGGCAGCCATCTGATGTTCGAGAAGCTGAAGCGCAAGCCCGAGCAGGGCGAGAAGGTGACCGTGAAGCTCCACTTCGCCGAGTCCGGCACGGTCACCGTCGAGATGCCGGTGAAGTCCCCGACGTACAACCCGAAGACCGGACACTGAGGGAGAGATCGCCTTGACCCAGACCATCGCCCCCCGCGTCCGGCCCCGGATGCCGTCGCGAGTCCGGACCCTGGTGCTGCTGCTCCTGGCCGCCACCGGCCTGCTCCTCGCCGGTGCCGGGCCGGTCTCCGCACACGCAGCGGTGACCGGCAGCGCCCCCCAGCAGGGGGCGGTGGTGGACAAGGCGCCGACGCAGGTCTCCCTGACCTTCTCCGAGAAGGTCGCCCTGTCCGACGACTCCCTGCGTGTGCTCGACCCCAAGGGCAAACGCATCGACCAGGGCGACCCGGCCAACCTCAACGGCACGACATACGCCGTGAAACTCCACAGCGGCCTGCCCGACGGCACCTACACCGTCACCTACCAGGTGGTGTCCGAGGACAGCCATCCCGTCGCCGGCGCCTACACCTTCTCCATCGGCGCCCCCTCGCAGACCAGCGTCTCGGTCTCCGGGCCGGAGGCGGGCGGCGGAGTCGTCGGCTGGCTCTACGGGTTCGGGCGGTACGTCTCGTACGCCGGCTTCATCGTCATGGTCGGCGGCGCGGCCTTCGTGCTCGCCTGCTGGCAGCGCGGAACAGGCGTACGGGCGCTGCAGCGGCTCGTCGTCTCCGGCTGGCTGGCCCTGACCGCCGCCACCCTCGGCCTGCTGCTCCTGCGCGGCTCGTACACCAGCACCGGCAAGGTCGGCGACATCTTCGACCTGGACCTGCTCGGGCAGGTGCTCCAGACCAAGACCGGCGCGGCCCTGGTGTCCCGGCTGCTGCTGCTCGCCGCGGCCGCACTGTTCATCGCGGTGCTGTTCGGCGCGTACGAGAAGCGGGAGGACGAGGAGAAGCGGGACCTCACCTTCGGGCTCGCCGTCGGCGGAACCGTCGTGGCGGCAGGGCTCGCGGCGAGCTGGGCGATGTCCGAACACGCCTCGACCGGGCTCCAGGCCGGGATCGCCATGCCCGTCGACATCGTCCACCTGATGGCCGTCGCAGGCTGGCTCGGCGGGCTCACCGCACTGCTCGTGGCGCTGTACTGGGCGCCCACGGACACACCCGTCGAGGCGTCCGCCGTACGACGGTTCTCACGCGTGGCCTTCGGCAGCGTGCTGGCGCTGGTCGCGACCGGGATCTACCAGTCATGGCGACAGCTCGGGTCGTGGTCGGCGTTCACCGGCACGCGGTACGGGCAGTTGCTGCTGGTCAAGATCGGGCTCGTCGTGCTGCTCGTCGGGATCGCGTGGATCTCGCGGCGGTGGACGGGGCGGCTGGCGGACACGGTCGCGGGGAAGGCCCGGAAGGCGACGGAAGCCGTCGAGGGGGAGTCGGCCGACAGCAAGGCGGTCGAGGGCGAGGCCGTCGAGGGTGAGGTCGTTGAGGAAGAGGCCGTCGAGGGCGAAGCGGTCGACGGCGAGAAGGAGCACGCCACTGCCAAGGCCGGTACTTCCGCATCCACCTCCGCATCCGCCTCCACCTCGACCTCCGGCAAGAAGAGCGTCTCCGCCGCCGCATCCGAGAAGGGTGACTCCAAGCGCGCCGCCCAGCTCGCCCGGCAACGGGACGCGATCGACACGGCACGGCAGAAGCGGCAGCGGGACGCCGACCCGAACCGGTTCGGGCTGCGCCGCTCCGTGCTCGCCGAGGCAGGCGTCGCCGTCGTCCTGCTCGCCGTCACCACCATGCTGACGTCGACCGAACCGGGGCGTACGGAGGAAGAGGCCAAGGCGGCCACGTCGTCCGCCTCCACCGACACGTCGTCGTCCGGGGCGCTGACCCTGGACATGTCCTTCGACACCGGCGGCGAGGACGGCAAGGGCGTCGTACGGGTCGACCTCGATCCCGCGCGCGTGGGCGGCAACGAAATGCACGTCTACGTGCAGCGGCCCAACGGGCGTGCCTTCGACATCCCCGAGGTGAAGATCGCCTTCACCCTTGAGTCCCAGGACATCGGGCCGCTGCCCGTCGTCCCCGACCACATCTCCACCGGACACTGGTCGGCGAGCGGAGTGCAGATCCCCATGGCAGGCGAGTGGAAGATCTCCGTGACCGTGCGGACCTCCGACATCGACCAGGCCACCGTCTCCAAGAACGCGCAGATCGGCTGAACCTCACCATGGCTGACCAGTCCATCCCGGAGGCCCGCACTCCTGAGACGCCGCTCACCGGCGAGACGGCACTTAGTGGCGACGTTTCCGAAAGCGCCTCCCTGAAGGAGGGCATCTCGCGGCGACGGCTGCTCGGCACCGCCGGCGCCACCGGGCTGGTGCTCGGGGCGGCCGGCGGGGCCGTGGGATACGCCGCCCGGCCCGCCGAGGCCACGCCGCTCACCTCACTGGGCGCCGATCAGGTGATGTTTCACGGGAAACATCAGCCCGGCATCCTCCAGGGACTCCAGGCGCGCGGCCACGTCGTCGCCTTCGACCTGGCGGCAGGCGCGGGCCGCAAGGAGGCGGCAGCGTTGCTGCGCCGCTGGTCGGAGACGGCCCGGCGGCTGATGGCGGGCGAGGCGGCACAGCAGGACGACACGGATGTCGCCCGGGACGCGGGGCCGTCGTCGCTGACGATCACCTTCGGCTTCGGGTTCAGTTTCTTCACCCGGACCGGCCTGGAGAAGCAGCGCCCGATCGCCCTGGACCCGCTGCCCGACTTCTCCTCCGACCAGCTCGACAAGGCGCGCAGCAACGGCGACCTGTGGGTCCAGATCGGCGCCGACGACGCCCTGGTCGCCTTCCACGCCCTGCGCGCGATCCAGAAGGACGCGGGCCAGGCGGCCAAGGTCCGCTGGCAGATGAACGGCTTCAACCGGTCGCCGGGTGCCACCGCGCACCCGATGACCGCGCGCAACCTGATGGGCCAGATGGACGGCACGCGCAATCCGAAGCCGACGGAAGCCGACTTCGACCAGCGCATCTTCGTGCCCGAGTCCGGCTCGAAGGACCCGGCCTGGATGGCGAACGGCTCCTACGCCGTCGTACGCCGCATCCGCATGCTCCTCGACGACTGGGAGCAGCTCTCGGTCAAGGAGCAGGAGGACGTCATCGGACGCCGCAAGTCCGACGGGGCACCGCTGTCCGGGGGCGCCGAGACGGCCGAGATGGACCTGGAGAAGGTCGACAGGGCGGGGAACCTGATCGTCCCCCTCAACGCCCACTCACGCATCACCCGACCCGACCAGAACGGCGGCGCGGCGATGCTGCGGCGCCCCTTCTCTTACCACGACGGCATCGACGCCGACGGGGTGCCCGACGCGGGCCTGCTCTTCATCTGCTGGCAGGCCGACCCACTGCGCGGCTTCGTCACCGTCCAGCGCAAGCTCGACCGGGGCGACGCCCTGTCGAAGTACATCCGCCACGAGGCGAGCGGCCTGTTCGCGGTGCCGGGCGGGGCGACGGAGGGGGAGTACGTGGGGCAGGGGTTGCTGGAGGGGTGACGCCGGGGCCTGGGCCTGGGTACCCCTTGAGGGGCCGCCCGGTGAGATGTGTCCACCGCATTTCACAAGGCCCATTAGGGTGAGGTCATGCCAGCGAGCTATGCCTATCTCGGCCCCGAGGGCACCTTCACCGAGGCCGCCCTGCGCACGCTTCCCGAGGCCGCGACCCGGGAGCTGATCCCCTACGTGTCCGTGCAGTCCGCGCTCGACGCGGTCCGCGTCGGCGAGGCCGAGGCCGCGTTCGTACCGATCGAGAACTCCGTCGAGGGCGGTATCACGACCACGCTCGACGAGCTGGTCGCGGGCGCGCCGTTGATGATCTACCGCGAGGTGCTGCTGTCGATCACCTTCGCGCTGCTGGTCAGGCCGGGCACGAAGCTGTCGGACATCAAGACGGTCTCCGCCCACCCGGCCGCCCAGCCGCAGGTGCGCAACTGGCTCAGGGCCAACCTCCCCGACGCCCACTGGGAGTCGGCCGCCTCGAACGCGGACGCCGCCCGCCTGGTCCAGGAGGGCCAGTACGACGCGGCCTTCGCCGGCGAGTTCGCCGCCGCGCTGTACGGGCTTGAGGCCCTGGAGACCGGGATCCACGACGCGGAGAACGCCCAGACACGCTTCGTACTGGTGGGCCGGCCCGCGCGGCCCGCGGCACCGTCCGGCGCGGACAAGACGTCCATCGTGCTGTGGCAGCGCGACGACCATCCCGGCGGCCTGCGCGACCTCCTGGGCGAGTTCGCCACCCGCGGCATCAACCTGATGCTGCTGCAGTCCCGTCCGACCGGCGCCGGCATCGGCAACTACTGCTTCTGCATCGACGCCGAGGGGCACATCTCCGACCGCCGGGTGGCCGAGGCGATGATGGGGCTGAAGCGGATCTGCCTGGAGGTGCGGTTCCTGGGCTCGTATCCGCGCGCGGACATGAAGCCGGGGGATGTGCAGCCGCCGCGCCTCGGGACGTCGGACGAGGCGTTCGTGTCGGCGGCGGACTGGGTGGCCCGGTGCCAGGACGGGCGGTTCTGAACGGTTTTTGTGTCTGCCGGTTCGGACCGGCTTCGGACCGGCTTCGCCATGGGTTTCATGCCGGTACTACCAGCCGATTATCGTTATCCACAGGAGTTATCCACAGGACTCCAACTCGACCTGGGGACAAGTCGACACACAAGCATGACCCTGTCGACAAATCGCTCCTCAGGGCCCGTCGACGTCCACCATCGCGCAAGTCACCCTTCGTCCACTCTTTTCCTTTGGGCAATCCTTTGGGGCGACCGCTTTCCACTCGAAAGTGGGGATACGTAGGGTTTGCCCTGGGAATCCTCGGCTCGCCCGCCGCGTTACGGAGTGATCAATTCCGAAGTCCACAACCCATCCACACAGCCTGTGGATAACTCTTCCGAGGCTGGGGATTCCTGTGGACAACCGAGCCCCAAGTCCCGTTCTCCACAAGGGAATCGAGTCAACCGGCCGCCACGCCCCTGCCCCGTTCCAGGGAGTGAGACACTTTTTATTGACACGTCTCGCAATTGCCGCATAACGGAACGTAAGCCGCAGTTCGGAATAGTGAGTCGTGGCCTGTCACCCCACCCCGGTAGCCTTGGGCACGTGATTGACCTTCGCCTGCTCCGTGAGGACCCCGACCGAGTGCGCGCCTCGCAGCGCGCCCGTGGAGAGGACGTCGCGCTCGTCGACTCCCTCCTGTCTGCCGACGAGCGGCGCAGGTCGTCCGGCGTCCGCTTCGACGAGCTGCGTT
This sequence comes from Streptomyces sp. cf386, assembly GCF_900103585.1. Taxonomy (GTDB): domain Bacteria; phylum Actinomycetota; class Actinomycetes; order Streptomycetales; family Streptomycetaceae; genus Streptomyces. The sequence continues at coordinate 382,532 of NZ_FNHV01000008.1, read as the reverse complement.
CCGAGCAGAAGAGCCTCGGCAAGCTCATCCCCAAGGCCTCCGGCGACGAGAAGGCCGAGCTGCTGAAGAAGGCGAGCCAGCTGGCCGCCGACGTCAAGGCGGCCGACGCCGAGCAGAACGAGGCCGACGAGGAGACCAAGCGCCTCGCACTCCAGCTCGGCAACCTCGTGCACCCCGACGTCCCGGTCGGCGGCGAGGAGGACTTCGTCGTGCTGGAGACGCACGGCACCATCCGCGACTTCGGCGCCGAGGGCTTCGAGCCCAAGGACCACCTGGAGCTCGGCGAGGCGCTGGGCGCCATCGACGTCGAGCGCGGCGCCAAGGTGTCCGGCTCCCGCTTCTACTACCTCACCGGTGTGGGCGCCCTGCTGGAACTGGCGCTGGTCAACGCGGCGATCGCCCAGGCCTCCGAGGCCGGGTTCATCCCGATGCTCACCCCGGCGCTGGTCCGCCCGCGCGCCATGGAGGGCACGGGCTTCCTCGGCCAGGCTGCGGAGAACGTCTACCACCTGGAGAAGGACGACTACTACCTGGTCGGCACCTCTGAGGTCCCGCTCGCCGCGTACCACATGGACGAGATCCTCGACGCCGACAAGCTGCCGCTGCGCTACGCGGGCTTCTCGCCGTGCTTCCGTCGCGAGGCCGGCACGTACGGCAAGGACACGCGGGGCATCTTCCGCGTGCACCAGTTCGACAAGGTCGAGATGTTCTCGTACGTCGCCCCGGAGGACGCGGAGAACGAGCACAAGCGGCTCCTGGAGTGGGAGAAGCAGTGGCTGACCGGCCTTGAGCTGCCCTTCCAGGTCATCGACGTGGCCTCGGGCGACCTGGGCTCGTCCGCGTCCCGCAAGTTCGACTGCGAGGCGTGGATCCCGACCCAGGGCAAGTACCGCGAGCTGACCTCGGCCTCCAACTGCGACGGCTTCCAGGCGCGCCGACTGTCCGTCCGCATGCGCGACGGCAAGAAGGTGCAGCCGCTGGCGACGCTGAACGGCACGCTGTGCGCCGTACCGCGCACGATCGTGGCGATCCTGGAGAACCACCAGCAGGCCGACGGCTCCGTCCGGGTCCCTGAGGTGCTGCGCCCGTACCTGGGCGGCCGGGAGGTCCTGGAGCCGGTCGCCAAGTGAGTGCCGGTTTCCCGTACCAGCTGATCGCGACCGACCTCGACGGAACGCTTCTGCGCTCCGACGAGTCGGTCTCGCGCCGCACCCGTGACGCCCTCGCCGCGGCCACCGAGGCGGGTGCCGCGCACATCGTCGTCACGGGCCGCGGCGTCCCATGGACCCGGCCCATCCTCGACGACCTCGGCTACCAGGGCCTCGCCGTCTGCGGCCAGGGCGCACAGGTCTACGACGCCGGCGAGGACCGCCTGCTGACCTCGGTCACCCTGGACCGCCAACTGGCGGGCGTGGCCCTGGCCAAGATCGAGGCGGAGGTCGGCCCGCTGTTCCTGGCGGCGAGCCGCGACGGTCTGGACGGCGACGTCCTGGTGGGTCCCGGCTACGCGGTCACGGGCACCCTCCCGTCGATCCCGTTCACGGAGGTGTCCGATCTGTGGGCCGCCCCGCTGAACAAGATCTACATACAGCACCCGGAGCTGTCGGACGACGAGCTTGCCCAGGCCGCCCGCCAGGCCGCGGGCGGCTTCGTCACGGTGGCGATGGCGGGCGAGGGCATCGTGGAACTGCTGCCCCTGGGCCTTTCGAAGGCAACGGGACTGTCGCTGGCTGCCCGCCGCCTGGGCCTCAAGGCCGCCGACACGATCGCCTTCGGCGACATGCCGAACGACATCCCGATGTTCGCCTGGGCGGCACACGGGGTGGCCATGGCCAACGCCCACGAGGAACTCAAGGCGGTGGCGAACGAGGTGACGGCCTCCCATGAGGAGGACGGGATCGCGGTGGTGTTGGAGCGGATGCTCGGCTGACGTCGGTCATCCCGGCCCCGGGCGGGGCCGCCGTCGATCCGGCTCGGCCCCGGCTGACGGCTGACGGCTGACGGCTGACGGCTGACGGCTGACGGCTGACGGCTGACGGCTGACGGCTGACGGGCATGTGTAGCTGTCGGCCATCGTGTCCGCCATAGCCACGGGCAATCGTGCCCCGCAACCGCCGTGGGCAGTCGTTCCGCAAGGCGGAACGGGTGGGCACGGCCTGCAGCGCCGGTACCTTCTCAACGCACCCCAAGCCCTGCAATTCGGCCAAGCCCCAGTGGCAACGTCTCGCGGAGGATGCACGAATCGAACGTGCGCGGGCTTTTCAGGCCCGACCTTGGCTTAGCAAGCCAGTGCCTTACCACTCGGCCAATCCTCCGGGTGGGCGGCCCACGCGAGAGCGACATCGCGTGCTCGAAGCGGCCGCCCCGGGCAGCTCCGTGTGCGGAGCGGGGTCGACGGTGGGGTAACTACACCGGAACCCGCCGCGGACTGCCCTGTCGGGAGCTGAACGTACTGTCGTGCATGGACATCGCCCAACTCCTCTCCCAGAACGCGGCGCCGGCCTCAACCAGCGACTTCGACACAACCATGCTGCCTGTACGCCGAGTTGGGCGCCACCGATTAAAACGGCCGTACGGGGATCAACGCCGCCGCCACTTGCGCCGCCGCGCCTTGCTGAAGAACCAGCCGGCAGGCGGTTCGTCCGAGCGCCACGGCTGCGGCTCGGGCTCCTCCCGGCGCCAGCGCTCGGCGAGCATCCGGGCCCGGGCGGACGGCTCGGACGTCTCGGCGGACCGTACGAAGTCCTCGTCCAGGACGAGGTCGTCCCAATCGTCTGCCATCTCCGTTCCTCTCAGCCGAAGATCCGCTTTTGCCCAGTGTGCCCGGACAGAAGTGAAGTCCCCGTCAAGAGCCGGGCCCCGGCAGGGGCCCGGCTCTTCACTCCTCGCCCGTCTGCTCCCCGCCCGTCTACTCCTCGCCCGCCAGCGTCAGCGACCGCAGCTTCTGCCCTGCGTACCAGGTCGCGAGCACGGTGACCGCGGCCAGCAGCACCGTCGCCGTGGTCAGCCCGACGTCCGACGTCACCATGTCTCCGCCGGCGACCTTCTGTGCCACCGCCAGCGACCACTGCTGGACGCTCAGCGTGCGCGCACCCGGCACCAGGGAGCCGAACAGGGCCTCCCAGACGAGCGCGTAGACGAGCCCGAAGACCACCGCGTGCCGGGACACCGTGCCGAGGAGCAGGAAGAGCGCGGCGTAAGCGATGGAGGCGACGAGCGCGGCGACCGTGTAGGCGACGGCGATCTGTTGGCCGTTGCCGTTGAGGATGAATCCGGCGATGAAGGTGGGCAGTGCCGAGAACACCATCGTGACGGCGATCGCCACGATCAGCTTGGTGAAGATGATCGTGGGCCGTTTCACCGGCTTGGACAGCAGGTACACCACGGAGCCGTCGTCGATCTCCGGTCCGATCGCGCCCGTGCCGGCGATGACGCCGATGATCGGCACCATGGTGGCGAGTGCGAGCCCGCCGAGCAGGTCCGACGCGGTCTGGTCGTCGGCTCCGGCGAGGAGGCGGACCAGCACGGAGATGACGATGAGCAGGAGCGGCAACGCGCCCAGGATGAGGGCCCGGCGGCGGCCGAGCAGGGCTCGGTAGGTGAGCCGGGCGACTGTGGGGTCGTACATCTTGGGCCTCCTACGCCGCGACGAGATACGAGAAGACGGACTCGAGGGACTCGTCCGACGGCGAGACCGTGAGCAGGCGGATGCCGTGGTCGCGCGCCACCCTGGGCAGCAGGGCGGTGAAGCGGCCGAAGTCGACGGCCTGGATGTGCAACGCACCCTCGGCCAGGTCGACCTCGATGCCGGAGGTCGACGGATCGGCGATCAGCGCGGACGCGAGGGCGCGGTCGTCGCTGGAGCGCACCAGGTAGCGGTGTGGGCGGTCGGTCATCAGGCGGCGGATCTTGCGGAAGTCGCCGCTGGCCGCGTGCCGTCCGGCGACGACCACTTCGATGTGCCAGGCGAGTTGCTCGACCTCTTCGAGGATGTGGGACGAGAACAGCACTGTGCGTCCCTCGTCGCCCATGCGTCGCAGCAGGTCCATGAGCTGCATGCGCTGGCGCGGGTCCATGCCGTTGAAGGGCTCGTCCAGGAGGAGCAGCGAGGGGTTGTGGACCAGGGCGGATGCCATCTTCACGCGCTGGCGCATGCCCTTGGAGTACGTCGCGATCTTGCGGTCCTGCGCGTACTCCATCTCGACGGTGGCCAGGGCCTTTTGGGCGGCCTTGGCGCCCAGGCCGTGCAACTCGGCGTTGGCGACGACGAATTCGCGGCCGGTGAGGAAGTCGTACATCGCTTCGCGCTCGGGGACGATGCCGATGTGCTTGTAGATGGCCTCGTTGCGCCACACCTGCTGGCCGTCGAGGGTGACGGTGCCGGTGGAGGGGGCCAGGAAGCCGCCCATCATGTTGATGAGGGTGGACTTTCCGGCGCCGTTCGGGCCGAGGAGGCCGGTGACGCCGGGGCCGATGGTCATGGTGACGTCGTTGACGGCGACCACGTTGCCGAACCAGCGGGAGACGTGGTCGATGGTGAGCGTGGTCACAGTCCGACCTTTCGGTAGCGGCGCATGAGGAGGCCGTAGCTGGCGGCGATCAGGCCCAGGGTGACGAGGAGGTAGACGACGCCTTCGCCGTTGCTCGGGCCCACCCCGCCGGGGAACGCGGAGCTCGCGCCCAGGAAGGCGGACTGCACTCCGTCGATGAGCGTGATCGGCGAGAACAGGCCGATCCAGGCGATGGCGCCGCTGCTGCCGCCGCCGTCGAGGGACTGCGCGTCGGCAATGGCCTGGAGCGTGGACACGGCGCCGTAGGAGATGGTCAGGACGGCGATCACGGCGGCGATGCCGAAGCCGCGGCGCGGGGTGACCGACGCGATGACCAGGCCGATGCCTGCGAACAGCAGTGAGAGCAGTGCCACGGAGACGAGTCCCTGTGCGAATCCCTTGGTCTGGTCGGCGAAGTCGAGCTTGGCCAGCAGCGCGCCCACGTAGAGCACCAGGAGGGGAGTCGCCGTGAGGAGGAACAGCGCGGAGGCCAGCGCCGCGAACTTCGCCCGTACGTAGTCGGCGGTCTCGATGGGCCGCGAGAAGTACAGCGGGACGGTCTTGAAGCGCAGGTCGCGGGAGACGGACTGGGGCGCCTGGGAGGCGACGTAGAGGCTGATGACGGCCTGCATGACGATCGCGTAGCGCGTGTAGTCGACGGGCAGGTCGTTGGCCTTGGTGGCGACCGCGACGGCGACCATGATGGCCGCGGGCACGCACATCACCACGAACAGCAGCATCGGCAGCACCTTGGACTTCACCGAGCGGCCGAGGCCGTAGGCGCCGCGCAGGGACTGCGAGTAGAGCGAGCGGGTGGCGTAGGAGCGGCCGAGGCGGGGGCCGTCGTACGCGCGGTAGCCGATGTTGTGGATACGGGTCTGGTCACCCGAAGTCGTCGCTACGGGGTGCTCAACCGCCATGGCCGACCGCCTCCTTCCGCTGTGCGTCGGTGCTCTGTTCGCTGCCCTGCTCGGTGTCCGTGAAGACCTCGGAGATGTGGTGCCGGCGCTGTTCCATGCGCACCAGGCCGAGGCCGAGGTCGGCGACCACGTCCCGCACCAGGTCGTAGGTCTCGTCGCTCTGTGCGGTGAGCAACAGGATGTGTCCGGCGCCCGGGAGGCCGCCGCTGCCGTCGAGAACGTCCACCCCGCGCGCGTGGAGCGCCTCGCGCACCGCGCGGGTGCCGTCCGGGTGTGCGTCGGTGTCGGTGACCTCGATGGCGAGGGTCGTCGTGGTCTGGGTGAAATCGGTGGTGGAGCTGGAGCGCAGGAGCTTGCCGCCGTCGACCACGACGACGTGGTCGCAGGTGCGCTCCAGTTCGCCCAGGAGGTGCGAGGTGACCAGGACCGAGATGCCGAAGTCCGTGTAGATACGGCGGATGAGGCCGAGCATGTCGTCGCGGCCGACCGGGTCGAGGCCGTTGGTCGGCTCGTCGAGGAAGACCAGCTGCGGGTCGTGGACCAGGGCCTGCGCCAGCTTCACGCGCTGCTTCATGCCGGTCGAGTAGCCGCCGATGGGGCGGTAGCGCTCCTCGTACAGACCGACATGGCGCAGCGTGTCCGCTGTGCGCTCGCGCGCGGCGGTGGGCGGCAGGCCGGACATGCGGGCCATGTGCACGACGAACTCGGTGGCCGAGACGTCGGGCGGCAGGCAGTCGTGCTCCGGCATGTACCCCACCCGCTCGCGGATGGTGGCGCCCTTGGTGGCGACATCGAGTCCGAGCACTTCGGCTCGGCCCTCGGTGGCGGGGGACAGACCCAGCAGGATCTTGATCAGTGTGGACTTGCCGGCTCCATTGGCTCCGACGAGTCCGGTCACACCGGGCCCGACGTCCACGGAGAGCCGGTCAAGCGCGGTCACCCTGGGGAACCGCTTGCTCAGGCTTTCGGTCGCGATCACAGTCACGCTTCGAAGGTAGTGACGCGGACCACGCCGGTCGTCACCCCGTAGAGCTGTCTTGAGGTCAGACTCCAGATGTACGGGCACCTAGGGGTCACCCTGAGGTCGAACAACGCGGCCCTGGTTCTCCCCATCGGCGGGCCTGGCAGCGGGGTTTTCCACAGCCCTCGGCAGCCCTATTGACGCAGCCTCTAACAACTGTCACATTCGCCAGTGTCAAGTTACGGGCACGTACCGCAGTCAGCGTGGACAAAGTGGGGCGGTGGCATGACTACGGCGGTGACAGGCGAACTCCGTACGGAATCCGATGAATTGCACGGATTCAGACGGGTCCAGCGGCTGGCGTACGAGTGCGCGGAGGCCGTGGCGGCACAGCTGGAGCCGGGCATCACCGAGCGCGAGGCGGCGCGCATGCAGCGCGAGTGGCTGCGTGAGCGGGGGGTGCGGGACTGGTTCCATCTGCCCTTCGCCTGGTTCGGGGACCGCACGGCGTTCGTGAACTTCCGCATCCCCTTGCAGTTCTTCCCGACCAACCGCCGTCTGGAGCCCGGGATGCCGTTCATCCTGGACATGGCTCCCGTGTACGACGGCTACACGGCCGACATCGGCTACTCGGGCTCGCTCGGCATCAACCCGGTGCAGGACAAGCTGATGGCCGACCTGGAGGCGCACCGGGAGCTGATCCTGCGCGAGGTGCGCGAGCGACGGCCGCTGCGGGAGATCTACGAGGACGTGGACCGGCTCATGGTCCGCCAGGGCTACGCCAACCGGCACCGTGCCTATCCCTTCGGTGTGATCGCGCACAAGGTCGACCGGGTACGGCAACGCCGCTGGTCAGCGCATATCTTCGGGTTCGGCACCCAGTCCCTGAAGGGCCTGGCGGGCGACGCGTTGCACGGTCACCGCGAGGGCTGGTCCCCGCTGTGGTCGCCGTACCGCTTCTCGGACCATCCCCCGCAGCCGGGCCTGTGGGCGGTCGAACCGCATCTCGGGTTCCGGGGTACGGGCGCGAAGTTCGAGGAGATCCTCGTCGTGACCGACTCCGGGGATCCCGAGGAGAGCGCCTTCTGGCTGGACGACGATCTGCCGCATGTGCGGCGCTGGGCGGAGGAGAAGTGACGGTGCCGGTGACTCTTCAGGGCGCGCGTGAGCGCCGGGTGCGGACCGGCGGGGTCGAGCTGTGCGTCGCCGAGCTGGGCGACCCCGGGCAGCCGACGGTGATCCTCGTGCACGGCTACCCGGACAGCAAAGAGGTGTGGTCCCAGATCGCGCCACGGCTGGCCGACCGCTTCCATGTCGTGCTGTACGACGTCCGGGGGCACGGCCGGTCCAGCGCGCCGCAGCCGCTGCGGGGCGGGTTCACGCTGGAGAAGCTGACGGACGACTTCCTGGCCGTCGTGGACGCGGTCAGCCCGGGCAAGCCCGTCCATCTGGTGGGGCACGACTGGGGCTCGGTGCAGTCCTGGGAGTTCACCACCGTCGAGCGCACCGAGGGCCGGATCGCCTCGTTCACCTCGATGTCCGGTCCGTCCCTCGACCACTTCGGCCACTGGATCAACAGGCGCCTGAAGCGCCCCACCCCACGCCGGGTCGGTCAACTCCTCGGCCAGGGCGCCAAGTCCTGGTACGTCTACGCGCTGCACACGCCCGTGCTGCCCGAACTGGCCTGGCGCGGCCCCCTCGGCAAGACCTGGCCGCGCATCCTGGAACGCATGGAGAAGGTCCCCGGCGGCGGCTACCCGACGTCGTCGCTGCCGAGGGACGCGGCGCACGGGGCCTGGCTGTACCGCGACAACATCCGGGCCCGACTGCGCCGTCCGCGCGCGGACGCGTACGCACACGCGCCCGTGCAGCTCATCACGCCCCTCGGGGACGCGTTCTTGTCCGAGCGGCTCTACGACGAACTGGAGCAGTGGGTTCCGCAGCTGACCCGGCGCACGCTTCCCGCGAAGCACTGGATCCCCCGCAGTCGCCCCGACCAACTGGCGGCGTGGATCACGGAGTTCGTGACATCCGTGGAAGGCGGCCGTCCTGAAGGGGTGACGGCGACCGGCAAGTACGCCGATCGCTTCGGCGGTCAGCTCGTCCTCGTCACGGGCGCCGGCAGCGGCATCGGGCGGGCGACGGCGTACGCGTTCGCCGAGGCCGGCGCGCGCGTGGTCGCCGTCGACCGGGACGCCGAGACCGCGGCCCGCACCGCCGAGATGTCGCGTCTGATCGGCGCGCCCGAGGCCTGGGCGGAGACCGTCGACGTCTCCGACGAACAGGCCATGGAGAAGCTCGCCGAGAAGGTCGCCAGGGACTACGGCGTGGTGGACGTCCTGGTGAACAACGCCGGGATCGGCCTGTCCGGCTCCTTCTTCGACACCACACCGGAGGACTGGAAGAAGGTCCTCGACGTCAACCTCTGGGGCGTCATCCACGGCTGCCGCCTCTTCGGCCGGCAGATGGCCGAGCGCGGTCAGGGCGGCCACATCGTCAACACCGCGTCGGCTGCGGCGTACCAGCCCTCCAAGGCGCTGCCCGCCTATAGCACCTCCAAGGCCGCCGTGCTGATGCTCAGCGAATGCCTGCGGGCGGAGCTGGCCGGCCAGGGCATCGGCGTGACCGCGATATGCCCCGGCCTCGTCAACACCAACATCACCTCGACCGCGCACTTCGCCGGGGTCGACGCCGAAGAGGAGAAGCGGCGCCAGAAGAAGTCCGCGCGGCTGTACGGACTGCGGAACTACCCGCCGGAGAAGGTCGCCGACGCGATTCTGCGGGCGGTGGTGCGCGGTGAGGCCGTCGTTCCGGTGACGCCGGAGGCGCGCGGGTCGTATCTCATGTCCAGGTTCACGCCGAGGGCGTTGCGGGCGATCGCACGGCTGGAGCCACCGCTGTGATCGAAGGCGGCGGAGGGCACGAGGAGCGTGCGGCAGACACACAGCCACCGCCGTGGACGGCTTGCAACTGACGGCACTACAGCGGACGGAGGCGTCGAGCGTGGACCATGCCCACCGAATCGAGGACCTCGCGCACCTCAGCGGCGCCACCGTCCGCACCATCCGCGCCTACCAGGACCGCGGCCTGCTCCCCCGCCCCGAGCGCCGTGGGCGCGCCAACGTCTACTCGGACGCCCATCTCGTCCGCCTGCGCCAGATCGCCGACCTCCTCGACCGCGGCTACACCCTGGCCTCCATCAAGGAGTTGCTGGAGGCCTGGGACGCCGGTCGTGGCCTGGGCGGGGTGCTCGGTCTGGCCGCCGAGGTGGAGGGGCCGTGGACCGACGAGGAGGCGGTGCGGATCTCCCGCGCCGAGCTGGACGAGCGCTTCGGCGGCACCCCGGACGACGCGGCGGTGGCCGACGCCGTGGAGCTCGGCGTACTGGAACCGGTGCCGGGCGACCCGGATTCCTTCCTCGTGCCGAGCCCTCAAGAACTCGCCGTGGCCGTCGAGTTGCACGAAGCCGGGGTTCCGCTGTCCGCGATCTCCGATCACCTAAGGGAGTTGAGAGTCCAGGTCGAGCACATCGCCGCCCGTTTCCTGGAGTTCACCACCGAACACGTCTTCGCCCGCTATCTCGACGGACCACACCTCCCGACCGACGCGGAAGCGGCCGAAGCGGCCTCTCTCGTACGGCGGCTGCGTCCGCTCGCCCAGCACACGGTGGACGCGGAACTCGCGCGTGCGATGCGCCTGTTGGCGGTACGGCACCTACGTCAGCACCTCGGAGCGGACGAGGAGCCCGATCCTCGCAAAAGCACTCGAAACGTACCGATCTCCGTGGAGACAATGCAGGCCGTGGAGGGACTGGTTGGCCCGAAGCAGGCCGCGGAGTTCATCACACTGGCCACCGAACGGGAAGTGCGCGCACGCTCCTTGGACCTGCTTGCCGCAAATCACAGCTCATCAGCTGATCTTGACGAAACCCCTTGAAACGACGGCTCGTTGTCCACAGAATCGCCAATTCCCCTGTGGATAACAGCACTTGGTTGTGGATCAAACATCGAGGGCGAAATCATTCGCGTGATTCGTGTCGCCCCCGGCAGGCTGGTGGCATGGACGAAAGACGCACCGTGAAGGTGTCGAAGTACCTCTCCAAGCACCTGCGCCACCAGCCGGAGCGGATCGGGCTGATCCTCGACGAGGGCGGCTGGGTCGAGATCGACACGCTGATCGCCGCCGCGACCGCGCACGGATTCCGCTTCACCCGGGAAGAGCTGGACCACGTGGTCGCCGCCAACGACAAGAAGCGCTTCGCGATCGAGGGCACCCGCATCCGCGCCAGCCAGGGCCACAGCATCGACGTCGACCTCGGACTGCCCCCGGCGACACCGCCGCCGTACCTCTACCACGGCACCGTGGCCCGCAACCTGGACGCGATCCGCGAGGCGGGCCTCAGGCCCATGAACAGGCACGACGTGCACCTCTCGGCCGACCGCGAGACCGCGACCCGGGTCGGCGCCCGGCGGGGCCGCCCCGTGGTGCTCTCCGTGGACGCCGGCGCCATGCACCGAGACGGCCATGTCTTCCACGTCAGCGCGAACGGGGTGTGGCTGACGAAGGCCGTGCCGCCGGAGTACCTGCGCTTCCCCGAATCGCACTGATCACCGGCGAGGGCGTCGAGCGCCCCGATGGTCAGCCTCACTCCGTGGCCGAGCAGCCGCGTGCGGTGACCGTTTCACGTGAAACCCGTTCGGCCGCTTACGCTCAAAACATGAGTCTGCGCCTGAGCACCGTGATCCTCCCGTACCGCCACTGGTCCGAGGGAGGCCGTGAGCAATGGCAGCGCGCGGAGCAGCTCGGCTTCCACAGCGCGTACACCTACGACCACCTCTCCTGGCGCAGCTTCCGGGACGGCCCGTGGTTCGGTGCCGTGCCGACCCTGACCGCCGCCGCTGCGGTCACCGACAATCTGCGGCTGGGCACCCTGGTGACCTCGCCGAACTTCCGGCATCCCGTGCCCTACGCGAAGGAGCTGATCTCCCTCGACGACATCTCGGGCGGACGGATCACACTCGGCGTCGGCGCGGGCGGCACCGGCTTCGACGCCACCGCGCTCGGCCAGGAGCCCTGGACGCCGCGCGAGCGTGCCGACCGGTTCGCCGAGTTCGTCGCCCTGCTGGACCGGCTGCTGACCGAGGACACGGTGTCGTACGAGGGCGACTTCTACTCGGCGCACGAGGCGCGCAACATCCCGGGCTGTGTGCAGCGCCCCCGGCTGCCCTTCGCGGTCGCGGCGACCGGTCCGCGCGGGCTGCGGCTTGCAGCGCGGTACGGGCAGGCCTGGGTAACCACCGGCGACCCCAAGCTGTACGAGAACGGCACTCCTGAACAGTCGGTTCAAGCCATTCGTGGACAGGTCGAGAAGCTGGCCGACGCCTGCGCGGAAATCGGCCGGGACGCGGGCGAGCTCGACAAGATCCTGCTCACCGGATTCACCCCGGACCGCGGCCGTCCGCTGGAGTCCCTGAACGCGTTCGTGGACTTCGCGGGGCGCCATCAGGAACTGGGATTCACCGAGATCGTGATCCACTGGCCGATCCCCGACTCGGACTTCGCGGCCGACGAGAAGGTCTTCGAGCAGATCGCCATGGACGCGGCCGCGCAGCTGCGGTGAGGCGGCCAGGTGCAACGATGCAGGTGAGGCGAGTGTCGGCGGCGTTCTCAGGGGCGGTTTCTCCTCAGGTGCCGCCTCAGATGTGCGGACTGCCGCACGGCCGTGCAGGCATATGCGGGAGAATGCCCCGGTGACCTCAGCGACTCGACGGCCCCAGACCCCGGCCTCCCCCGAGCTCTCGACCGCCCTCGGGCAGGGCGGTACCCCCACCGTCCGCCCGCGGCTCATCGCCACCGACCTGGACGGCACCCTGCTGCGGGACGACAAGTCGGTCTCCCCCCGCACGGTCGCCGCGCTGGCCGCGGCCGAGGAGGCGGGCATCGAGGTGTTCTTCGTCACCGGCCGCCCGGCCCGCTGGATGGACGTCGTCAGTGACCATGTCCACGGTCACGGCCTGGCGATCTGCGGAAACGGCGCCGCGGTGGTCGACCTGCACGGCGGCCCCGGCACCCACCGGTTCGTGAAGGTGCGGGAGCTGGCGCGGGAGAACGCGCTGGACGCCGTACGGCTGCTGCGTGACGCGGCGCCCGGCACGGTGTACGCGGTGGAGCAGACGTACGGCTTCTACCAGGAGCCGGACTACCCCAAGCTGCACATGGAGATACCGGACGAGCTCGCGCCGGCCGAGGACCTCCTGGCACCGGACGCCCCCGGGGCCGGCGAGCCGGTGCTGAAGATCCTCGCCTACCACCCCACCCTCAACCCCGACGCCTTCCTCACCCTCGCCCGCCTCGCCATCGGCGACCGTGCCAACGTCACCCGCTCCAGCCCCAGCGCCCTGCTGGAGATCAGCGGCCCCGGCGTCTCCAAGGCCAGCACACTCGCGCTGTGCTGCGCCGAGCGCGGTATCTCGCACGAGGAGGTCGTCGCCTTCGGCGACATGCCGAACGACGTGGAGATGCTGACGTGGGCGGGCCAGTCGTACGCGATGGGCAACGCGCACCCGGACGTCATCGCCGCCGCGTCGGGGCGGACGGTCGCCAACAACGAGGACGGCGTGGCGGTCGTGATCGAACAGCTGCTGGCGGAGCGGCACTAGAGCCGGTCCAGCGGAGCAGGCCCCAGGCCTATCCGAGCCCCACTCCCCGCGCCGACAGCCACGGCACCGGATTCACCGCCGAGCCCATCTCCGCGGTGATCCGTACCTCGAAGTGCAGGTGCGGGCCGGTGGAGTTCCCGGTCGTGCCCGACTGGCCGATCCACTGCCCGGTGTCGACCCGCTCGCCCTGGTCGACGGTGACGGCGGCGAGATGGGCGTACTGCGTGTAGTAGCCGTCCGCGTGCCGCAGCACGATCGCCATGCCGAAGGCGCCTCCGCACGACACCCTGACCACGCGCCCGTCCCCGACCGCCCGCACCGGAGTGCCGATCGGCACCGCGAAGTCCTGCCCGGTGTGCAGGTGCGCCCACCGCACTCCGCCGTTGCCGAACGCCGCGGACAGCTCGTACGTCTCCACCGGCGCGACCCACTTGCTCGTGAAGTCCGTCTTCGGCTGGTCGAGCCGTACGGCACCACTGCAGGAGCCGGCGGCGACCGAAGCGTCGGCCTTCCCCTGCAACTGCCACCGCGCCTCTTCGAGCTTCTGCTCGATGCCCTTCTTCAGGTCGGCGAGTTCGGCGTTGCGCTTCTCCAGCTTCTGCCAGGCCGCGGCGGCCCTGGATTCGTCCTTGGCGAGCCGGGTCTCGGCGCGCCGGTTCTTCTCGATGGCATTGCTGACGACCATGTTCGTCTGGGAGAAGACGTGCTGACCGCGCATCAAGTCGTCCGGGTTCTTCGCGAGGATGATCTGCGCCGTGAGCGGCATCCCGCCGCCGCTGCGGTACTGGGCGCTTGCGATCCGGCCCAGGTCCTCGTGCAGAGCGCTGATCTCCCGCCGTTCGCGGTCGAGCAGCGACTCGATCCGCTGTGCCTTGGCCCGCTGCACCTCGGCCTTCTGCCGGCCCACCTCGTACCGCTGGGTCGCCTTGGCCGCGTCCGCGTACAGCCGCACCACCTGCGCGCTGAGCACCGAGTCGCCATCGGTCCCGGTGCCGTGGCCGCCCGCGGCGCCCTTCCCGTCGCCGGCGACGGCAGGCAGGGCGGCAAGTACGGCGAGCGCGCACAGCAGCGCCGGGACGAGCACGAGACGTCGGCGATATGAGCGCATGTCAGCGATCGTGGCCCGCGGACCGGGTCACGGTCCTGTTGAGGTCGTACGCCTGGGGGAATGTGTTGCTGCGGACGGGTCAGTACTGGTGTTGACGCGAGTAACGCCAGGGCTACGGCGTCCCCACCAGAAGATCCGCCTGTTCCTCCCGCGCCAGCATCCTCCGCAACGGCCCGTCCGCCGCGGCCAGCTCCGCGAACGTCCCCCGCTGCACCACATGCCCCTCGTCCAGGACGACCACCTCGTCCACGGCCTCCAGCCCGGCCAGTCGGTGGGTGATGAGCAGGGTCGTACGGCCCTCGGTGGCGGCCAGCAGGTCGGCGGTGAGGGCGTCCGCGGTGGGCAGGTCGAGGTGCTCGGCGGGCTCGTCGAGGACGAGGACGGGGAAGTCGGCGAGCAGCGCACGGGCCAGCGCGAGCCGCTGCCGCTGCCCGCCCGACAGCCGCGCCCCGTGCTCGCCCACGAGCGTGTCCAGGGCGTCGGGCAGACCGCCGGCCCAGTCGAGCAGCCGGGCACGCTTCAGGGCGTCGCGCAGCTCGTCCTCGGTGGCGTCCTTCCTGGCGAGGAGCAGGTTCTCGCGTACGGAGCTGTCGAAGAGGTGCGCGTCCTGTGCGCACAGCCCGACGAGCCGCCGTACGTCGTCGCCGTCCAGCGCGTTCGCGTCCACACCGCCCAGCGTGTACGAGCCCGCCTCCGCGTCGAGGAAGCGCAACAGCACCTGAGCCAGCGTGGTCTTGCCGGACCCGGACGGCCCGACGACGGCGATCCGGCGCCCCTCCTCCAGGGTCAGGTCGAGGCCGGCGAGGGCATCCCGGTCCTGCCCTGCGTGGCGGGCGGTCAGGCCCCTGAGGGCGACCGGGAAGGGCGACGTGGGCGCCTGCCAGGGCCGCTCCGGCTCCCGTACGGGCTCGGGCGCGTCCAGCACCTCGTGGACGCGCTCGGCGCTCTTGCGCACCCGCTGTCGGTACTGCACGGCGAGCGGCATCCCCAGGACGGCCTCGAAGGCCGCCAGCGGGGTGAGGACGACGACGGCCATCGTCACGCCGCCAAGCCGCCCGTCGGCGACCGCCTGAGCGCCCACGAGGGCGGTGGCGGCGACGGTGAGCCCGGAGATCAGCGCGGTGAGTCCGTCGCCGAGCGCGGTCGCGGTGGCGGCCCGCGAGGCGATCCGGGTGAGCGTCCCGTCGGCCCGCCGCACTTCGGCCGTACGGGCGGGCAGGGCGCCGGCGACGGTCAGCTCGGCGGTACCGGTGAGCAGGTCCGTCACGCGCGTCGCGAGGACTCCGCGGGCGGGCGCCAGCCTGCGCTCGGCACGGCGGGCCACGGCACCTGTGACCAGCGGGACTCCGGCCCCGGCCGCCAGCAGCCCGACGGCGAGCACGGCACCGGCCTCGGGCAGCAGCCAGGCCGTGAAGCCGACGGCACCCGCGGACACGACGGTCGCGGCAGCGGCGGGCAACAGCCACCGCAGCCAGTAGTCCTGCAGCGCGTCCACATCCGCGACGAGCCTCGACAGCAGATCGCCTCGCCGCGTGCGGCGCAGCCCGGCGGGTGCAAGCCGCTCCAGCCGCCGGTACACGGCGACACGGGTGTCGGCCAGCATCCGCAGCACGGCGTCGTGCGACACCAGCCGCTCGGCGTACCGGAACACGGCCCGCCCGATACCGAAGGCCCGGGTCGCCGTCACGGCCACCATCAGATACAGCACGGGCGGCTGCTGCGAGGCCCGCGAGATGAGCCACCCCGAGGTGGCCATGAGCCCGACGGCACTGCCGAGCGCGAGGCTCCCGAGCAGCAGCGCGAGGGCGAGACGGCCACGCCGGGGACCGGACATGGCGCGGACGCGGGCGAGGACACCCTGTGCGTCCGTCGTGAGCGACACGGCCTCGGCGTCGTCCGAGGCGGAACCACCGTGCGCGTCCTGCTCGATGGGACGGACAACGGACGCCCTGGGCGAGCCTTCCGCCGGCACGGTTCCCACGGCTTCCGCGAGCCGCACCACCCGGTCCGCCACCCCCAGCAACGCCGGCCGATGCACCACCAGCAGCACCGTCCGCCCCACCGCCAGCCTCCGCACGGCCTCCACGACCTCGGCCTCGGTGGCCCCGTCGAGTGCGGCCGTGGGCTCGTCGAGCAGCAGGACGGGCCGGTCCGCGAGGAACGCCCGGGCCAGCGCGAGCCGCTGCCGCTGCCCCGCCGACAGCCCGGCCCCGTCCTCGCCCAGCGCGGTGTCGATGCCCAGGGGCAGCGTGTCCACGAACTCCAGCGCCCCGGCGTCCCCCAGGGCCCGTCGCACGGCAGCGTCGTCGGCGTCGGGACGCGCCAGCCGTACGTTCTCGGCGATCGTCCCGGCGTACAGGTGCGGTCGCTGCGGCACCCAGGCGATCCGCGAGCGCCACTCCTCGAGATCGAGCTCGGCGAGATCGGCTCCCCCGGCCAGCACGCGCCCCTCGGTCGGCCGCACGAACCCCAACAGCACGTTCAGCAGCGTCGACTTGCCCGCTCCGCTCGGCCCGACGAGCGCAACCGTCTCCCCGGGTTCGACGGTGAAGGACGTGCCCGACACTGCGTCGGCGGACCGTCCGGGGTAGCGGACCGAGACTCCCTCGAACTCGAACGCCACCGATCCCGTCGGCACCGCTGCGGTACCCGCCGCCGGCACGGGAGTCTCCAGCACCTCGAAGATCTCCTCGGCCGCGGACAGCCCCTCGGCCGCCGCGTGGTACTGCGCGCCCACCTGACGCAGCGGCAGATAGGCCTCGGGCGCCAGCACGAGGATGACCAGGCCGTCGTACAGATGCATCTCGCCGTGGACGAGTCGCATGCCGATGGTCACGGCGACGAGGGCCACCGAGAGCGTCGAGAGCAGCTCCAGAGCGAAGGAGGAGATGAAGGCGATCCGCAGCGTCCGCATGGTCGCCCTGCGGTATTCGCCGGTGATCCGCCGGATCGACTCGGCCTGCGCCTTGGCCCGCCCGAACACCTTCAGGGTCGGCAGCCCCGCGACCACGTCCAGGAAGTGTCCGGACAGCCGGGACAGCAGCCGCCACTGACGGTCCATCCGGGACTGCGTGGCCCAGCCGATCAGCATCATGAAGATCGGGATGAGCGGCAGGGTGCCGACGATGATGGCCGCCGAGACCCAGTCCTCGGTCACGATCCGCGCCAGCACCGCCACCGGCACGACCACCGCGAGCCCCAACTGCGGCAGATAGCGCGAGAAGTAGTCGTCGAGAGCGTCAACTCCCCGCGTGGCCAGGGCGACCAGCGATCCGGTCCGCTGTCCGCTCAGCCAGCCGGGCCCCAGCTCGGCCGCACGCTCCAACAGCCGGCCCCGCAGCTCCGACTTCACGGCCGCACTGGCGCGGTGCGCGGCGAGTTCGGTGAGCCACGCGACCACTGCGCGACCGGCCGCGACAGCCACCAACAACAGCAGGGGAGTGCGCAGTTCAGCGGCGGACATCCCGTGCTGGAAGGCCCCCACCACCATCTCGGCGATGAGCATCGCCTGCGCGATGACCAGCCCGGCACCGACGGCACCCAGGCCGACGACCGCCATCAGGAAGAGGCGAGTGGCACGGGCGTATCGGAGAAGACGCGGATCGATCGGTTTCACGTGAAACAGGCCCTTCGGTCCAGGGCGGGGGGTTTCACGTGAAACATCGTGAACCACCCCGCCACAGCGGACTCAGTGCGCGGATCCCGCGGTGGCATCCGCAGCGATGTGCTGCGTGCCGATCCGCTTGCGGAACACCCAGTAGGTCCAGCCCTGGTAGAGCATGACGATCGGCGTGGCGATCACCGCGCACCACGTCATGATCTTCAGGGTGTAGGGGCTCGACGAGGCGTTGGTGACCGTGAGGCTCCACGCGTCATTGAGCGAGGACGGCATGACGTTCGGGAAGAGCGCCAGGAAGAGCATCGCCACGGCGGCCACGATGGTGACGCCGGAGAAGGCGAACGACCATCCCTCGCGCCCGGCCTGGTTCGCCACCAACGCCGCCACCAGCGCGACGACGGCCACCACGAGTGCGACCAGGCTCTGCCCGTCGCCGTTCTCGACCTGCGTCCAGAGCAGGAAGACCAGCGCCAGCACAGCAGTGGCGAGGCCGACCCACAGGGCCAGCTTCCGCGCCCGCTCCCGGATGTCCCCGACGGTCTTGAGAGCGGTGAACACCGCACCGTGGAAGGTGAACAGCGTCAGCGTCACCAGACCGCCGAGGAGCGCGTACGGGTTGAGCAGGTCCCACAAGTTGCCGACGTACTCGAAGTTCCGGTCGATCTTCACGCCCCGCACGATGTTGGCGAAGGCCACGCCCCACAGGAACGCCGGGAGCAGCGAGCACCAGAAGATCGCGTGCTCCCAGTTGCGCTGCCAGTTCTCCTCGGGCCGCTTCGCCCGGTACTCGAAGGCGACACCCCGGACGATCAGACAGACCAGGATGAGCAGCAGGGGCAGGTAGAAGCCGGAGAAGAGCGTGGCGTACCACTCGGGGAAGGCGGCGAAGGTCGCACCGCCGGCCGAGAGCAGCCACACCTCGTTGCCGTCCCAGACGGGGCCGATGGTGTTGATCAGCACCCGCTTCTCGGGCCGGTTACGGGCCAGCAGCTTGGTGAGCACGCCGACCCCGAAGTCGAAGCCCTCCAGGAAGAAGTAGCCGATCCACAGGACGGCGATCAGGACGAACCAGACGTCGTGAAGTTCCATGACTGTGCAGCTCCCTCGGCCTAGTACGAGAAGGCCATCGGCTTGTCGGCGTCACGGGAGTCGCCGCCGATCTTCGTGGGCGGGTTCAGGTCGGCTTCCGTCAGCTCGGGCGGGCCGGCCTTGACGTACTTCGCGAGGAGCTTGACCTCGACGACGGCGAGGATGGCGTAGAGCGTGGTGAAGACGATCATCGAGGTGAGGACCTCGCCCTGGGAGACACCGGGGGAGACCGCGTCCCGGGTCTGCAGGACGCCGTAGACGACCCACGGCTGACGGCCCATCTCGGTGAAGATCCAGCCCCAGGAATTGGCGATCAGCGGGAAGGCCAGGGTCCAGATGGCGATCCGCCAGTACCACTTGGTCAGCTTCGGGCCGAGCGCCTTCTTCGGGAGCAGCACCAGATGCGGCACCTCGTCGTCACCGACCCTCAGGTGCTGCGGGAGCATGAACTTCTTGCGGGTCAGCCAGAGTCCGATCAGGCCGATGGTGAACGACGCCATGCCGAAGCCGATCATCCAGCGGAAGCCCCAATAGGCGACGGGGATGTTGGGCCGGTAGTCGCCGGGACCGAACCTCTCCTGCTCGGCCTTGTTGACGTCGTTGATGCCGGGGACGTACGAGGTGAAGTCGTCCTTGGCCAGGAAGGACAGCAGGCCTGGGATCTCGATGGCGACCTTGTTGTGGCCCTTGTCGACGTCGCCGTAGGCGAAGACCGAGAAGGGCGCGGGCGCCTCGCCGTCCCACAGGGCCTCGGCGGCGGCCATCTTCATCGGCTGCTGCTCGTACATGATCTTGCCGAGGACATCACCGCTGATCGCGGTGAGCAGGCCGCCGATGGCGACGGTGACCAGGCCGAGCCGCAGCGAGGTCTTCATGTCGCGGATGTGCTTCTTGCGCAGCAGGTGGAAGGCGGAGATGCCGACCATGAACGCGCCACCGGTGAGGAAGGCCGCCGAGAGGGTGTGGAAGGCCTGGGCGAGAGCGGTGTTCTGGGTCAGCACGAGCCAGAAGTCGGTGAGTTCGGCCCGTCCCTTCGCCTCGTTGATCCGGTAGCCGACCGGGTGCTGCATCCACGAGTTGGCCGCCAGGATGAAGTACGCCGACAGGATCGTGCCGATGGAGACCATCCACATACAGGCCAGGTGGATCTTCTTCGGCAGCTTGTCCCAGCCGAAGATCCACAGCCCGATGAAGGTGGACTCGAAGAAGAAGGCGATCAGGGCCTCGAAGGCGAGCGGAGCGCCGAAGACGTCACCGACGAAGCGGGAGTAGTCGGACCAGTTCATGCCGAACTGGAACTCCTGCACGATGCCGGTGACCACACCCATCGCGATGTTGATCAGGAAGAGCTTGCCCCAGAACTTCGTCGCTCTGAGGTACTTCTCCTTCTCCGTGCGCACCCAGGCGGTCTGCAACCCGGCCGTCAGGGCGGCCAGCGAGATCGTCAGGGGGACGAACAGAAAGTGGTAGACGGTGGTGATACCGAACTGCCAGCGCGCCAGAGTCTCCGGCGCCAAAGCCAGGTCCACGTCGCCGCTCCTTACCTACGCTTGTGAAAGCGTTCACATTCACAAGCAATTATGCAGCACGCGGCATCCGGGTATCTACGGGGGGTCCCTTGTTCAGGTCAACCCCTTGGCGCGAACTTCAACATATTGTTGAATCTGCTGCATGCAGACACAGTCACCCGTACGGATACGGATCTCCTGGCCCGCGGGGAACCTCACCGCGGACCTCGACGACACCCCGACCACGCAGGCCCTCACCAAGGCACTGCCGCTCGTCTCCACCGCCCGTACATGGGGCGAGGAGGTCTACTTCGACACAGGCATCGCCGTTCCACGTGAAACCAACGCCCGGCAGGTCGTAGAGCCGGGCACGGTCGCCTTCTGGACGGACGGCGACGCCCTCGCCCTCCCCTACGGGCCCACGCCGATCTCGCGGGGCGACGAGTGCCGCCTCGCGAGCCCGTGCAACATCCTTGGGGCCATCGACGGCGACCCGCGCCTGCTGGCGACGGTCCGCGACGGCGACCCCGTGCGCGTGGAACTGGCCTGACGGGCGGAGCCCTACAGCTCCTTCTGGAACCCTTCCGCCACCTTCAGGAAGATGTCGTTCGCCTCGGCCTCCCCGACCGTCACCCGCACACCCTCGCCCGGGAACGGCCGGACCACCACGCCGTGCTGCTCACACGCCGCCGCGAAGTCGACCGTGCGCTCCCCCAGTCGCAGCCACACGAAGTTGGCCTGGGTCTCGGGCACCGTCCAGCCCTGGGCACGCAGCCCGTCGACCACGCGGCTGCGCTCACCCACCAACGAGCCGACCCGGCCAAGCAGTTCGTCCTCGGCACGCAGCGAGGTGACGGCCGCGTCCTGCGCGAGCTGGCTCACCCCGAAGGGCACGGCCGTCTTGCGCAGCGCCGCCGCGACCGGCTCGTGGGCGATCGCGAAGCCGACCCGGAGACCGGCGAGGCCGTACGCCTTGGAGAACGTCCGCAGCACGCAGACGTTCGGCCGCTCACGGTAGATCTCCACACCGTCCGGCACCTCGGGGTCGCGGATGAACTCGCGGTAGGCCTCGTCGAGCACCACCAGCACATCGCTGGGCACCCGGTCGAGGAACCGCTCCAGCTCGGCCCGCTTCACGACGGTGCCCGTCGGGTTGTTGGGGTTGCAGACGAAGATCAGCCTGGTCCGGTCGGTGATCGCCGCGGCCATCGCGTCCAGGTCGTGCACATCACCCGGCGTCAGCGGCACCTGCACCCCGGTGGCGCCGCTGATCTGCGTGATGATCGGGTACGCCTCGAAGGACCGCCAGGCGTAGATGACCTCGTCGCCGGGCCCGGAGGTGGACTGCAGCAGCTGCTGGGCGACGCCGACCGAGCCGGTGCCGGTGGCCACGTGGGAGGCCGGGACGCCGAAGCGGTCCGACAGCTCGTTCATCAGCGCCGTGCACATCATGTCCGGGTAGCGGTTGAAGGACGAGGCGGCGGCCGCCACGGACTCCATCACGCCGGGCAGCGGCGGATAGGGGTTCTCGTTGGAGGACAGCTTGTAGGCCACCGGGCCACCGGCGGCGGCAGGCTTGCCCGGCTTGTAGGTGGGGATACCCTCCAGCTCGGCGCGCAGCTTGGGGCTCGTCTCACTCACCGCAGTCCTCCTCGCGACCACCGGCGGCCCGTCATCACCGCCGGCTCCAATACTCCACACCTTATGAGGATTCGGCGCCGATGCGTACAGGTGAGACGTCCTCGACTGCGGACCCCTTCTGTCACACCTGCATCAGGGGCATCACCATACGAAGCTGTACGAATTGGGGGGCGCATCACACATATATCTATGCGCCGGTAGCTCACGCCGTGGCGCGCATCCCTCGTGAAGGTGAGTTGAGACCTCTTCGAAACATCGGGCACTTGGCAGGCCCATGCGTGCCGACAAGTCACGTCCTACTATTGGATCGTTCAACTCCCTTGGTTTCCAAGGGCTTTGGCGCCTATTGACCTTGCAGAAACGTACCTGTCAACGGGTGCATATGCGTCCGCACTACCCCACCGCATGAGCCCTACTATCGGCTCGCCATGACAGCAGCAGGGAAGCACCAGGTGAGCCGCGCGGAAACCTCACGCCGAGGCAGTCGGCCCGGGCGGGCGGGAATCAGAGACGTGGCCGCCGCTGCCGGGGTCTCCATCACAACCGTCTCCGACGCTCTCAACGGCAAGGGCAGGCTCCCGGACGCCACCCGACGCCATGTCCGCGAGGTCGCCGACCGACTGGGCTACCGGCCCTCGGCCGCCGCTCGCACGCTCCGTACCGGCAAGTCGGGCCTCATCGGCCTGACCGTGACGACATACGGGGATGAACCTTTCACCTTCACCGAGTTCGCGTACTTCGCCGAGATGGCCCGCGCGGCCACCTCGGCCGCGCTCGCCCGCGGCTACGCCCTCGTGATCCTCCCCGCGACCTCGCGCCACGACGTGTGGTCGAACGTCGCCCTGGACGGCACGGTCGTCATCGACCCGTCCGACCAGGACCCGGTCGTCAGCGAACTGGTCAGACAGGGGCTGCCGGTGGTCTCCGATGGCCGTCCGGCCGGCTCGCTCCCGGTCACCGCCTGGGTCGACAACGACCACGAGGCCGCCGTACTCGGCATCCTCGACCACCTGGCCGACGCCGGCGCCCGCCGGATCGGCCTGCTGACGGGCACCACGACGGACACGTACACCCATCTGTCGACCACCGCGTACCTGCGCTGGTGCGAGCGGGTCGGCCAGGACCCGGTGTACGAGGCCTACCCGGCACACGACCCGTGCGCCGGCGCCGTCGCCGCCGACCGACTGCTCGCCCGCCCCGACCGCCCCGACGCCGTCTACGGCCTGTTCGACCCGAACGGCACCGATCTGCTCGCCGCCGCCCGCCGCTACGGCCTGCGCGTACCGGACGACCTGCTTCTGGTGTGCTGCAGCGAGTCCACCGTGTACGCCAACACCGAGCCGCCCATCACCACGCTCTCCCTGAAGCCGCGCCGCATCGGCACGGCCGTGGTCCAGCTCCTCATCGACGCCATCGAGAGCGTGGACTCGAACCAGCCGGTCGAGCAGGTGATACCGACCGAGCTGATCGTGCGTACTTCGTCCCAGCGACGGCCCCCGCGCACGACGGTCAGCCCGCCTCGGTCGCCCGAGGAGCGGTAGCAGCAGGTCGCGAGGAGCAGTGGCAGCG
Organism: Streptomyces sp. cf386; assembly: GCF_900103585.1. Taxonomy (GTDB): domain Bacteria; phylum Actinomycetota; class Actinomycetes; order Streptomycetales; family Streptomycetaceae; genus Streptomyces. The sequence continues at coordinate 358,908 of NZ_FNHV01000008.1, read as the reverse complement.
GGTCGGGGGAAGTGGCAGACGCAGGTCGGGGGAGGGCCGGCCGCCGGTCCGAGTCCACTGGAAACGGGTCGAGGAGCGACGGGGAGCGAGGTCTTCGGACCGCCGAAGCCCTGCCCAATCGGGGCGAAAGCCGCAGGGAACAGGAGTCCTGCTCCGATTCACCACCCCTGGGTCATCACATGGCGCGATCGGCATTCCTATGATGGGCCCACGACACCCGCGGGCCGCTGCGACCAGGCAGTCCGATGCGGTGCAGCTGCGGCGCGATGGTGGAGGGGTCTGATGACTCAGGGGGCCGGTCAGGGACCCGAGGTGGAGCGGACGGCGACGTTGCGCGACTTCCGGGTGCCCGCTTACGTCCACGAGACCGGTCCGTACGACCACAGCACACACATGGGCGACGTCGTCCCCCTCGTCGACGAGGCCTATCCGGAGGGATACACGCCGACGCAGCGCGACCTGCCCGTGATCAACCGCGGTGACACGGTTCAGGTGCAGGTCGACCCCGCCGCCATGCCCGACCCCCAGTCGACGGCGAGCCCCGGTCCGCTGTTCGTCGTCGGTGACGTGCACGGCTATCTCGACGAGCTGGTGGCCGCGCTCCAGGAGCAGGGCCTCATCGACTCGGCGGGGAACTGGAGCGCGGGCACCGCCCGGCTGTGGTTCCTCGGCGACTTCACCGACCGCGGCCCGGACGGCATCGGCGTCATCGACCTCGTGATGCGGCTGTCCGCGGAGGCAGCCGCGGCCGGCGGCTACTGCAAGGCCCTGATGGGCAACCACGAGCTGCTGCTGATCGGCGCCAAGCGGTTCGGCGACACCCCCGTCAACTCCGGCGCGGGCACCGCCACCTTCCAAGCGGCCTGGCTGCTCAACGGCGGCCAGAAGACCGACATGGACCGTCTCCAGGACCACCATCTGCAGTGGATGGCGCGGCTGGACGCCATGGAGGAGGTCGACGGCCATCTGCTCGTGCACTCGGACACCACCGCCTATCTCGATTACGGCGACTCGATCGAGGCGGTCAACGACACCGTCCGCGAGACACTCACACGCAACGACGCCGACGAAGTCTGGGATCTCTTCCGCAAGTTCACCAAGCGCTTCTCCTTCCGCGACGAGGGCGGCGCCGACCATGTGCGCTCCCTGCTCGATACGTATGGCGGCACCCGCATCGTTCACGGCCACAGCCCGATTCCGTACCTGGTGGGCGAGGTCGGCTCCGAGGAGGGCGAGGACGACAGCGGGCCCCTGATCGAGGGACCGCACGTCTACGCCGAAGGCCTCGCGGTCGCGATGGACGGCGGCGTGACCATGGCCGGAAAGCTGCTGGTCCAGCAACTTCCCCTGGATATCTGACCGTTCACGGGGCAGACGTCGCCCCAGGGCGTAGTGACGGAAGACGGCGCAGGCCAGGGCCCAATTTTTGGAAACCCCCTGTCACCGTGTGCCGTCACCGCTCTACCATCGGCTTATCCGTAGCAGGCTCCCCTCCGTTTCTGCCCGACGGCTCGTTGCCATGCGAGCCCCAAGCCCTACGGAGCATCGGGGGATGCACATGAACAGCGTTCCGCAGCACCTGTACAGCGAGGACCGCCAGGATTACGAGCGGTTCCTCGACGAGGCGCTGCGCTCCGCACCACACCACCCGGACCTGACCGCTGTCGGACAGCGGCTCAACCCCGAACAGCTGCGCACCATGGCGCTCAACGCCACCGCACTCATCACGGCGGCCGCGGCGACCGAGTACCAGCACTACGTGAAGGTCCGCGAGGAACTGCGCCAGCCGGCGCCGTCCACCCCGTCGTCCGCCCGCGAGTCCGGCTCCACCGAGTCGGGCACGGGTGCGATGGGGCTCGCCACCACCATGGGAGAAGTCGCCGAGACCGCCGGTCCCGGTGTCATCGCCGTCCTCGCCGTCCTGGCACCCGTCCTCGCCGGCACCGCCGCGGCGATCTTCCTGCTCGTGGGCTACATCCTGAAGATGTTCGACCCCGAGCCGGCGTTCGCCACGACGATGCTCACCACCGGATGGGTGTTCGGCGCCGTGGCGGCGGCCGCGATCCTGGTCGCCGCCGTCGGCCTCCTGCTCACCGCCCTGCGCAACCGGCCCGCGTTCGCCAGCGGACCGTACGGCGAACTGAGCGAGGAGGTCACCCGGGCCAGGGAAGCCTGGCGCGAGGCCCTGCTGGAGCGCGGCATCCTGCCTTTCCTGCGAGAGGCACTCGCCGACCCCGGCACGGCATCGGCCCTGCACCGCATGCCGCCGTCGACACCCGCCGGCCGTATCCCCAACCTCGGCTACGGCCGCCCGGGTTTCAGCAGTCCCGGCGACGGCTCCTCCACGGGCCCGCGCCCGAGTTTCTCCAGCCCGGACTACACCAGCCCGGACTTCGGAGGGCCGGAACACCAGCCGGAGTAGTCCCTCGGCTTGCGCCCCCGCCGTAGGAGAGCCCCCGCCAGGGGACCCTCCTCCTCGACGGAGCCCCGAGGTGTCCTCCTCGGGGAGGCGCAAGCCGAACAGCCGGGCAGCACACCGGACACCCGGCCACGCGCCGGACACCGGGGCATGGCGCCCTGGGTCAGGACGTCGGCGTCAGTCCGCGATCGGCAGGTACACCCGGTTGCCCGCCGCCGCGAACTCCTTCGACTTCTGAGCCATGCCCTCCTCGATCTCCCCCTGGGAACCGCCGTGTTGGCGACGGATGTCCTGGGAGATCTTCATCGAGCAGAACTTCGGCCCGCACATGGAGCAGAAGTGGGCCGTCTTGGCGGGCTCGGCCGGAAGGGTCTCGTCGTGGAACTCCCGTGCCGTGTCCGGGTCCAGGGCGAGGTTGAACTGGTCCTCCCACCGGAACTCGAAGCGGGCGTCGGACAGCGCGTCGTCCCAGTCCTGCGCACCGGGGTGCCCCTTGGCGAGATCGGCTGCGTGGGCGGCGATCTTGTAGGTGATGACGCCGGTCTTGACGTCGTCACGGTTGGGCAGGCCCAGGTGCTCCTTGGGCGTGACGTAGCAGAGCATGGCCGTGCCCCACCAGGCGATCATCGCGGCACCGATGCCGGACGTGATGTGGTCGTACGCCGGAGCGACGTCCGTGGTCAACGGGCCGAGCGTATAGAACGGAGCTTCATCGCAGATCTCCTGCTGAAGGTCGATGTTCTCCTTGATCTTGTGCATCGGGACGTGTCCCGGGCCCTCGATCATGGTCTGTACGTTGAAACGCTTGGCGATCGTGTTGAGTTCCCCGAGCGTCCTCAACTCCGCGAACTGCGCGTCGTCGTTGGCGTCTGCGATCGAGCCGGGCCTGAGGCCGTCGCCCAGCGAGTACGTGACGTCGTACGCCGCGAGGATCTCGCAGAGTTCCTCGAAGTTCTCGTAGAGGAAGCTCTCCTTGTGGTGCGCCAGGCACCACGCGGCCATGATCGAGCCGCCGCGCGAGACGATGCCGGTCTTGCGGTTGGCGGTGAGCGGGACGTACGGCAGGCGCACGCCCGCGTGGACGGTCATGTAGTCCACGCCCTGCTCGGCCTGCTCGATGACCGTGTCCTTGTAGATCTCCCAGGTCAGCTCCTCGGCGCGGCCGTCGACCTTCTCCAGCGCCTGGTAGAGCGGCACCGTGCCGATCGGCACGGGGGAGTTGCGCAGCACCCATTCACGGGTGGTGTGGATGTTGCGGCCGGTCGACAGGTCCATGACCGTGTCGGCACCCCAACGGGTCGCCCAGGTCATCTTCTCGACCTCCTCCTCGATGGAGGAGGTGACCGCGGAGTTGCCGATGTTGGCGTTGACCTTCACCAGGAACCGCTTGCCGATGATCATCGGCTCGATCTCCGGGTGGTTGACGTTGACGGGCAGAACCGCCCGGCCCGCGGCGATCTCCTCGCGGACCACCTCGGGGGAAACGTTCTCCCGGATGGCCACGAACTCCATCTCGGGCGTGATCTCACCGCGGCGCGCGTAGGCGAGCTGCGTGACCGCCTTGCCGTCCCGGCCGCGACGGGGCTGGCGCGGCCGGCCGGGGAAGACCGCGTCGAGGTTGCGCAGACCACCACGCGGCGAGGTGTGCTTGATGCCGTCGTCCTCGGGACGGACGGGACGGCCCGCGTACTCCTCGGTGTCGCCGCGGGCGATGATCCAGTTCTCCCGTAGCGGGGGCAGCCCCCTGCGGACGTCGGTGTCGGCGAGTGGATCGGTGTACGGGCCCGAGGTGTCGTACAACGTGACCGCCTGCCCGTTGGTGAGGTGCACCTGGCGGACCGGCACCCGCAGATCGGGGCGTGAGCCCTCGACGTACGCCTTGTGCCAGCCGATGGACTTCCCGGCCTCCTCGGACTTCTCGTCCTGAACGGAGGCAGGCGTGCGCGCGTCCTTGATGGTCATGAGACCTACTCCCTACGCCGGCATTACCCGGTAACAGGTTCGGCGGTCGACGCAGCGGTTTCCGTCTGCCGACGTTTCGTGTGAAACATCACTCGCGATGGGTGATGTTTCATGTGAAACATCGCTGGGACGGAGGTCAGCGCCCTCTCAGCCCGGTGCTCCGAGCTCCCGCGTGTACAAAGGTGGCACCACGCTAGCGTCAATTCGGGCGCGGTGAACAGAGGGCCCCGGTCGTTCTTGCGATGATCGGGCGGTGACCACGACGCATGAACCGCCGTACCCACCGCCCGAGCGGCCCCATGGATCCGGTGCCGGAAACGGCTCCGCGCGGGGCAACGGCCGTAGCGACGGCCGGGGTTCGGGGGTTCCCGGGGCGAGATACGACGGCGGGTATGGCCGTGGGTCTGGAGGCGGGTCCAGAGGCGAGTCCGGAAACAGTGGTTACGACGATCACGCGGCTCAATCCGACGGCTGGCACGAACACGGTCCCCGGACCGGTGGGATGCAGGCGCTCGGGGACGAGTTCGGCGGCGGCGGTCGCGAGCGCGGATCAGGACCCAGTGGATCGCACGGGCATCGTCCCGGGTCCGGTGGCCCGCACGAGCACGGTTCCGGAGCAAGCGGCTCGCCGCGACAGGGGCTCGGCCCGGGTGACGGGCATGGATACGACTCCGGTGGCGGTGATGGGCACGGGCACGATTCCGGCGGCGGTCATGGGCACGGAACCGGATCCGGTGGCTGGCGTGGCGGCGATGACGGTGGTGGGTACGGGCACTCGCACAGTCACGCCCACGGTCCTGCGGCGCCGGTCTCCCGACACCTGCGCAAGGTCATCGCGGCGATCCTGATCCCGTTCGCCGCGGCAGTGGTGGTGGGGCTCGCGGTGCTGTGGCCGGGCGGTGCCCCGTCGCACGAGCGCACGGGCGTCGGCTTCGACCGGCAGACCCAGCAGGCCACGGTCACCAAGGTGATCGAAGTGAGCTGCAAGGACGTGGGCGCCTCAGGGGTGCCCCCGACCGGCGACACCTCCACCGCCGAGGGTTCCTCCGCCGTGCAGCAGGAGAACGGCACGTGCAAGAAGGCGACGATCCGCGTCGACACGGGCCAGGACAAGGGCCGTACGTTCACGGAGATCGTGCAGCCCGACCAGTCACGGCAGTTGCGCGAGGGCCAGGAGGTCGTGGTCGCCTATGAGCCCTCGGCGCCCAAGGACCTGCAGTACTCGGTCACCGATGTGAACCGCAAGCTGCCGATGACGGTGCTCGCCGGCATCTTCGCGCTCGCCGTCGTGGTGGTGGGCCGGATGCGCGGTGTCATGGCTCTGATCGCGCTGGCCGTCAGCTTCCTGGTACTGACCTCCTTCATCCTGCCCGCGATCCTGCAGGGCTCGAACCCGCTGGTCGTGGCGGTGGTCGGGGCGAGCGCCATCATGCTGATCGCCCTCTATACGTGCCACGGCCTGTCGGCACGTACGTCTGTGGCGGTACTCGGCACGCTGCTCTCGCTTCTGCTGATCGGCTTCCTGGGCTCGGGGTTCATCGACTGGGCCGCGCTCACCGGCAACACGGACGACAACACCGGCCTGATCCACGGGCTGTACCCGTCCATCGACATGAGCGGTCTGCTGCTCGCCGGCGTCATCATCGGTTCGCTCGGTGTCCTGGACGACGTGACGGTCACGCAGACGTCCGCCGTCTGGGAACTGCACGAGGCCAACCCGACGATGGGCTGGCGCGGGCTGTACCGCGCGGGCATCCGCATCGGCCGCGACCACATCGCGTCCGTCGTCAACACACTCGTCCTCGCCTACGCGGGTGCCGCGCTGCCACTGCTGCTGCTCTTCTCGATCGCGCAGAGCGGCGTCGGCACGGTCGCCAACAGTGAGCTGGTGGCGGAGGAGATCGTGCGCACGCTGGTGGGCTCCATCGGCCTGGTCGCCTCGGTGCCGGTCACCACGGCTCTCGCGGCCCTGGTGGTCTCGGCCGACCGGCCGGAGAAGGGGTCGGCGTCGACGGGTACCCAGCCGGTCCCGGCGGGCGCCGCACAGCCGACTGCTGGGCGCGGCGGGCGGGGGCGGCGGCGTAAGCGGTGAGGCGGCGGTGGAGGCAGTGAGAGGGCGGCGCAGGCGGGGAGGCGGGCGGTGGAAGCGGCGAGAGGGCGGCTCAAGCGCTGAGGCGGTTGCGTAAAGCACTGAAGCGGCCTGTGAAAACGCCGAGACGGCGGCGCAGGCGGTGAGACTCCGGCGGAAACGGTGAGGGATACGCCCGCCGATCCGACGCGCCCGACCTCGCCCATCCGGCGCAATACGGAGCCCGCCCGCCGAGGAAGCGCTCCCATGCACGCCGTTTGCACCCGGTGAAGCGTTACGCCACCCCCACCCTGGCTGCCGTAGCGCCTCAACCCGCGCTCTGCTCCTCGGCCAGGATGCGGTCCAGGGCCTCGTCGAGGTGGGCGTCGAAGTCGGCGAGCGCACCCTCCTGCCCGAGCGGCACCAGTTTGTCGGTGCGGTCGAGGAAGGCCACGAGCGGCGCCACCGAGGAGCGGAACAGCGCCTGGTCGGCGCCGACTTGAAGCCGGATCAGCACGTCGCCCAGCGTCTCGGAGCCGGCCGGCGAGACCCGTACGTCGCCCTCCCCGCACGGCCGGCCCACCCCGTCGACCAGCAGCTCGCGGCCGAATGCCCAGGTCACCGGGGCATCGCCGGGCAAGTGGAAGGTCAGCCGCACGGCATAGGGATCGCAGGTCTCGTAGCGCAGCTCCACCGGGATGCGGAAGGAGAGCTCCTCGGAGACGAGAAAGCTCATCATGACCTCTGCCTGCACGGACTCACGCATCGCCTACCCCGTCGTTTGCCGTCGACTGGCCGGGGAACGGACCCCGACACTGGTGGAATCTTGCTGAACGTACACGAGAGATCACAAGGAGTGAGTTTTCACATACTGATAGAGATCGAGAGTGACCCCAGGAGCCGCCCGACTTCGTCCTGCAACTGACGTGCCGCCGACAGCAGCCGGTCGGCCTGATGGACGGGCAGCGAAATGGCGATCGTCGCGGCTGTGCTGCCCACGGTGATCGGGATCGCCGCGCACACCGTGCCCAGCGCGTACTCCTGGCGCTCGGTCACCGGCTCCATCCGCCGGATCCGTTCGAGGCGGCGCAACAGGGTGCGGCTGTCACGCACCGTGTACGGGGTGATGGCCTGCACGGCATGGCGGTCGAGGTGGTCCCGGCGGGCGTCCTCGCCCAGCTGGGACAGCAGACACTGACCGATGGCGTGCGCATGGCCGGTCTCACGGAAGTCGGCCCATTCCTCGACCGCCGGATTGCCCGGGGTGTCGGAGACACCCATGACCTCGATCTCGCCGTCGCGGTACAGGGCGTAGTACACGGGAAGGCCGAGGGCGTCACGGCAGTGGGCGAGCGCGTCGGCCACCGTGCTGCGACGTTTCTGCTCGGCTCCGCTGCTGCTCAGCCGCACGGCGGCCTCGCCCAGGAAGAACAGTCCTCTGTCGCGGCGCAGATAGCCCTCGTGCACCAGGGTGCGCAGCAGGTGGTAGGCGGTGGGCAGTGCCAGGCCCGTCTCGCGGGCGAGTTGCTTGGCGGGAGCGCCGTACTCATGCCCGGCGACGCATTCCAGCAGGCGCATCGCACGTTGGACGGATCCGATGAGCGTCGCGGAGTGCGGCTGCTCCGGGGGTGTCGGGGACGCCTGCCGCGGCACCTGGGGTGCGGAGGAGTGGGGGCGTCCGACGGGTGCGTGGGGTTCTGAGGGTGCGGTGTCAACCGTGGCCAAGGGTCACTCCCTGAGCGCCGAGGGGGGAGCCCGTGCGGGGGAACACGGGAGGGGTGCACGCCGCTCGCGGGGGTGTCCCCGCGTCGATTTCCGGACTCTATTGGCCCGTCACCGCTCGCTGACGCCCTGCCCGGAAAACTTCCCTCGGCCGAGGGAACCGGTGATTCCTGTTACCGCCCACCGGTCCCCACAGTCCCCACGGCCCTCACCAGTCGCTGCGCGACGAGGAGCTCGATGTGAACTTCCGTACGACGTAGATCAGTCCACCGACCAGTGCCACGAAGACCAGCACCTTGAAGAGCAGTCCGATGACGAACCCGACGACGCTGGCTATCAGCCCGCCGAACACGACCAGAGCGATGACCGGCACCGCGATCCACTTCACCCACCACGGCAGTCCTGCGAAGATCTCACGCATCGCCCTCGTCCTTACCTCTCCGGCCCGTCACTGTGCCGGGTCCCGATCCTTCGAATCTGCTGATTCCCTGCACTCGATGCTAGGACGAGCAGGTGCCCCGGCGGGGGCCTCGCAGCCCTTGTCCTCCCCTGATCGATCCCCTAGGGAACCCCGAGACCGAAGGTCAGCTCTCGGGTGGAGAGAACACCACGAGCACCCTCAGGTCCTCGCTGATGTGGTGGAACTTGTGGGCGACCCCGGCCGGCACGTACACCACGCTGCCGCGCGCCACCTGCGTCGTCTCCATGCCGACGGTGATCTGGGCGCGGCCACTCACAACGAAGTAGACCTCGTCCTGATTGTGCGGTTTCTGTGGATCATGCTCACCGGCGTTGAGCGCGTACAGACCGACCGACATGTTGCGCTCCCGCAGAAACTGCAGGTAAGCGCCCTCGTTGGCGGCGCGCTCCGCCTCCAGTTCGTCCAGCCGGAATGCCTTCATCGCTGTCTTCCGCCCTTGTCCCAGTGCTCATGGCCGATCTCGTCTGCCACGATCAGACACATGAAGAATTTCGTAGTCAAGACGATCGCCAACGCGGGCGCCCTGGCGGTCGCCGTCTGGCTGCTCGACAAGATCACCCTCACCGGTGACAGCACGGGCAAGAAGGTCGGCACCCTGCTCCTCGTCGCGCTGCTCTTCGGCCTGGTGAACTTCCTGGTCAAGCCAATAGTCAAGCTTCTGAGTCTGCCGCTGCTCATCCTGACGCTCGGCCTGTTCACGCTGGTCGTCAACGCCCTGATGCTGCTGCTGACCTCGTGGCTCGCCGACACGTTCGATCTGAGCTTCCATGTCGAGGGCTTCTGGACCGCCATACTCGGTGGCCTGATCATCTCGATCGTCTCCTGGGCGCTCAACGTCGTCCTGCCCGACGGGGACTGAGCATCTGATGACCTACCGCGTCTGCTTCGTCTGCACCGGCAACATCTGTCGCTCGCCGATGGCCGAGTCCGTCTTCCGCGCCCGGGTGGCGGAGGCCGGGCTCGACGGCCAGGTCGAGATCGACAGCGCCGGCACCGGCGGCTGGCACGAGGGCGACCCCGCCGACCCGCGCACCGTCTCCGTCCTCGAGGAGCACGGCTACGACGGTGGCCACACGGCTAGGCAGTTCCAGTCGTCCTGGTTCGACCGACTCGACCTCGTCATCGCGCTCGACGTCGGGCACCTCAAGGCCCTGCGCCGCCTCGCGCCCTCGCCGGAGGACGCGGCGAAGGTGCGGCTGCTGCGTTCCTACGACGCCGCCGCGGGCGACGACCTGGACGTTCCGGACCCGTACTACGGCGGCCGGGACGGCTTCGAGGAGTGCCTCCAGATGGTGGAGGCGGCAAGTGCGGGCCTGCTCACGGCGGTCCGCGAGCAAGTGGAGGGACAGGCAGCATGAGTGACAGGCGGGCGCAGGGGCTGCCCTCCGGCGGCGGGGACGGTACGCGCGCGGTGCGGGCCGGGCTGCCCGAGCCGGTCAAGTACGAGCCCACTCTGCCGGGCCCGGTGTTCGCCGCCCACTACCACCTGCCGGGCGAGCCCACGGGGCCGTACACCTACGGGCGCGACGAGAACCCGACCTGGACCCACCTGGAGCGGGCCATCGGCGAGTTGGAGGCGCCGGCGGAGGACGGCGTCGAGACGCTGGTCTTCGCGTCGGGCATGGCCGCGACCTCGTCGGTGCTCTTCTCGCAGCTGCGCGCCGGGGACGCGGTCGTCCTGCCCAGCGACGGCTACCAGGCGCTGCCTCTGGTACGCGCGCAGTTGGAGGCGTACGGCATCGAGGTGCGCACGGCGCCGACCGGCGGGGACACCCAACTCGGCGTCCTGGACGGCGCGAAGCTGCTGTGGATCGAGACCCCGTCGAACCCCGGCCTCGACGTGTGCGACATCCGGCGGCTCGTCTCGGAGGCACACGCGCGTGGGGCGCTCGTCGCCGTCGATAACACGCTCGCCACGCCGCTCGGGCAGCGGCCACTGGAGCTCGGCGCCGACTTCTCCGTGGCCAGCGGCACCAAGCAGCTGACGGGACATGGCGACGTACTGCTGGGATACGTCGCCGGCCGCGACGCCGAGGCCATGGCCGCCGTACGGCGCTGGCGCAAGATCGCCGGGGCGATTCCGGGTCCCATGGAGGCCTGGCTGGCACACCGTTCCCTCGCCACGCTCCACCTGCGCGTAGAGCGGCAGAACGCCACTGCCCTGGCGGTCGCCGAGGCGCTGCGGGACTGGCCGGAGGAGCTCGGGGTGCGCTACCCGGGCCTGCCCGACGATCCCTCGCACCTGGTCGCCTCACGGCAGATGCGGCGCTATGGGTGCGTGGTGTCCTTCACGCTGCCCACGCGCGCGCGTGCCGAGCGTTTCCTGGACGCCCTGCGGCTCGTCGACGACGCGACCAGCTTCGGCGGCGTGCGGTCCACGGCCGAGCGACGCGGACGCTGGGGCGGCGACGCCGTACCGGAGGGCTTCATTCGTATGTCGGTCGGCGCAGAGGATCCCGAGGATCTGGTGGCGGATGTGCTGAGCGCACTGGACCAGTCAGCGCAGTGACCGGGGACTTACCCGCGTCCATAGGTGTCCGCATACGTAGAACGGGCGGTCCGAGCCTCCCCCCTCGTGGCTCGGACCGCCCTCGGTTCCGCGCGCGAAGAACCGCGCAAGCAAGGCTAGTTGACTCTCTGTCAGTGTCCAATCACAGTAGCGACAGCGACCTATCGACTTATTTATAGTTGGACTCTGCCTGCCCTGGGGGTGAGGAGAAGGGCGGGAAAGGGGAGGGTGTCGCATGGATCTGGCCTTGTTGCGCACCTTTGTGACCGTGCACCGGGCCGGTTCCTTCACCCGCGCTGCCGCGCTGCTCGGACTGTCGCAGCCGGCTGTGACCTCACAGATCCGCACCCTGGAACGGCAGTTGGGCCGCCCCCTCTTCCTGCGGCAGGCCCGCGGAGTGACGCCGACGACCATAGGCGACGAACTCGCCCACAAGGCCGCTCCGCATCTCGACGCCCTGGTGGAGATCGCCGAGACCGGTCTCGACGACGAGTCCTCGTTACGAACCCTGCATCTCGCCGGCCCTCCCGAGTTCACCGCCGAGCGGGCGCTGCCCGCGCTCACCGAGCTGACCGGCGAGGACAGTCAGGGATTCGCGCTGCGGGCGTCCTTCGGCAACGCCGAGGAGAGCCTGGAAGGGCTGGCCGCCGGACATCACGATCTGGCCATCAGTACGGCCCGTCCGCGCGGCGGTCTGCTCACCGCGACTCCGCTCTGCGACGAGGAGCACGTGCTCGTCGCCGCTCTCCGCTGGGTCGACCGAATCGGCGCGGGGCAGCTGCGCCACAAGGGAGCGCACGCGCTGGAGGACGTTCCGGTGGTGGAGGTGCACGAGTCCCTCCCGTTCGTCTCCCGTTACTGGGCTTCGGTCTTTGACTCCCGTCCCGCTGCCCCGGGCACCGTGATCGTCCCCGACCTGCGCGCGGTGCTCGCCTGCGCGGTCGCGGGGGCCGGGCTCGCGGTATTGCCCCGCTATCTGTGCGCGGCCGCACTGGAGCGCGGCGACGTCGTCGCCCTGCACGATCCGCCGGTGCCCCCGCTGCGGACGTACTTCCTGGTCGTCCGCACCGGCACGCTGGCGATGCCGCATATCGCGCGGGCTCACGAGTGGCTGCTGAGAGCGGCTTCCGACTGGGCCTGAGCTGCGGCTTCAGAGCGGTCTGAGCGACGGTTTCCGAGCTGGTGTGAGCGACGGCAGCCAAGAGGGCCTGAGCAGGCATACGGGGTCATCACCGGGTGAGCTCGACCCGTGACGTCTCGCGATGTTTCACGTGGAACCAGCCGGGCCACATTTCTCCCATGACCGTCCGACCCGTGGTCAAGCGCACCGCCCGCGCCGTTCTGCTGGACGGCGACGACCTGATCCTGATCAAGCGCACCAAGCCCGGTGTGGATCCCTACTGGCTCACTCCCGGTGGCGGGGTCGAGCCGACAGACACGACTGTCGTCGACGCCCTGCACCGCGAGGTGTACGAGGAGCTCGGCGCCAAGATCATCGATGTCGTGCCCTGCTTCGTCGACACCGTCGAGCACATCGGCGAGGACGGCGGCGCGACCGGTGTGAAGGTGCAGCACTTCTTCGTCTGCCGCCTGGAGTCGATGGACACGTCCTTGCGGCACGGGCCTGAGGTGGACGAGCCCATCGGCGAGTACGAGATCGTACGGGTGCCGTTCACCCGGGTCGGCATCGCCTCTGTCCATCTCGTACCGCTGTCGCTACGGCACTACCTGGACGGGAACATCGAGGGCGTCCGCGCGATGCACGCCCCCGACCTGGGCTGATGCGACCGAAGGTCAGTCCCCGATGACGACGAGCTCCTCCACCGAGTCATGCCGTATGCGCTCGGACGGGATGCCGACGTCTCTCAGCGCGTCCACACCGCTGCGGATCATGCCGGGCGGTCCGGAGACGTAGGCGTCGTACTCGGTCCAGGGCCCGTACTCCCGTATGGCGTCGGGAAGCTGGAGGAGCCCGTGCCGGTCCACCACCGGGCGGACCTCCAACCACGGGTGGGACTGCTTGAGCCGGAGCATCGTGTCGATGTCGTACAGGTCCTGATCGCTGCGGGCTCCGTAGAAGACCTCGACCGGTCGCCGTTCACCATGCTCGGCGACATCCTCGATCAGCGCCTTGATGGGCGCTATGCCGGTGCCTCCGCCCAGACAGAGCAGACCACTGGCCGTGGTGTGATCCACGGTCATCGAACCGGCCGGCGGGCCCAGCCGGATGATGTCCCCCGGCCGGGCACGGTGCACCAGCGCGTTGGAGACCCAGCCCGCGGGCACGGCCTTCACATGGAACGTCAGCAGCCCGTCGGAACGGGGCGCCGAGGCGAAGGAGTAGTGCCGCCAGATCCTCGGCCACCAGGGCGTCTCCAGGCTCGTGTACTGCCCGGCGAGGAAGGGATAGGGCTGGTCGGGACGGACGGTGACGACCGCGACGTCCGGGGTCCTGAGGTCGTGCGACACGACCTCCGCGTACCACCAGGCGGGGGCGCGTAGTTCGTCCGCCGCCGCGGCATCGATCATGACCTGCGAGATGGTCGTGTAGGCCCGCACCCAGGCGGCCTCCATCTCCCCGTCCCAGACGCCGCCGGCGTACTTGCTCAGCGCGCCGATGAGGCATTCGCCGACGGCCGGGTAGTGCTCGGCCCGGGTTCCGTACTTGCGGTGGCCGCGGCCGAGGTTCTGCAGGTACTCGACGAGAACGGGCTTGTTGTCGATGTGCTCGGCCGCCGTGAGGAGGGCCTTGAGCAGCCGGTCCCGCTGGGTGTCCATCGCGGCGGGGAACAGGGAGCGCAGATCGGGGTGGCGCACGAAGAGCAGCGCGTAGAAGTACGAGGTGACCTTGTCAGCGACCGGGCCGACCTCGGCCATCGTCCGGCGGATCAGGATGGCGTCCGGAGAGGCGGCTTGGGGCGGGGCGGGGCGCTGGGTCGGAACGTGCAGTTGGGGGGAGGGTGGGGAGGTGGGGGCGGGGCTCGATATCGCCGGGTGACCTGTGGGCGCTTGGGGGTGAGCAGGGGGCGCCTGGCCTCGGGTTTGGGCTCGGGTTTGGGCTTGGGGCGAGACGAACGCGGAGGCGGGCGGCTCTTGGGCCGGGGCCGGGGCAAAGGCAGGGGACTGACCTGGGGCCGGGGCGAAAGCTGAGGCCACTTGGCCTGTGGCCGAGGCCGGTGTGTACATCGGGCGCGATATGTGACTCGGGGTGGGCGTGGCTGGAGTCGGTGTCGCGGCCGGTGCGCCTTGTTCGGGGGCGAGGTGGGTGGCGGGGTCCTGTGTGCCGGGACCGAAGCCGACGTCGTCCGCGGGGGCCGGCTCCGCCGAGCCGTCCGTCGAGTCGGGCTGTGTGCCTTCCTGGGACGACGGGGCCGTGCCCGCGGCCGTCGCCGTCCTGCCGACCGGGCGCATCGCTGCCAGGCGGCGGCCGTCGGCCGTCTCCTGTTCGGTGCCCGGTGTAGCCGCCGGCTGCTTGCGCGGCGTGAACCAGCCGCCCCCGCCGCCGGAAGTGCCGTTGTCGGCCGACGTGGTGGTCGGAGCGTCCATGGTGTGCCTCGCCTCGAACATCTTTCGGTCGGTCTGCGCACTTCCTCAGTCGGAAGATGCCTGCTTCCCCCGTGACGGCTTGCTTTCCCCGTTCGTTGCCGTGACCAATGCGGCCACATTCAACCCGTATTCACACTCGGTACGGACAAGTAAGGCGAGAGTGTGACATTGGCCGCAGTACTCTCACCGCAGCATCCCACCGCGCGTGAGCAACCTGGCCGCATACCCGAGAATGCGGGTCTTCGATCTCTCCGTCCCGTTAAGCTGCGTTGCCTTGCGATCGGTCCGCGCCGGGGGTCTGCATCACAGCTCGGACACGAACCGGAGTCGACCCTACCGGCCGACGGCCCGATCACAAGTCCCCCCTTCGTCTCTCACGAATTGGGCGCGGCAGCGAACGAGCAATTCCTTCAATTACCGGCTGCCGCGTACCAATTCATAGGCTTCCCACAGATCCATCCCCATGTAAGAGTGGGTCGCGAGTCCGGCCAGATGGTGATCCGCGTTGACGGCGACGGAAACCGAGACCGCACCGAACAGGTCCTTGTCCGACAGTGAATCGCCATAGGCAACGCAGTCGGCCCGCGTCACCCCGAACTCCTCGCAGAGCCGGTCGGCGATACGCACCTTGGCCGCGGCACTGAGCACTCCCGCCGGGTCGACGGGCTCGGTGAACGGCACGGCGGGAAAGCGGGAACCGTACGCCGCATGCGCTCCCCAGGCCGTCAGCCGCTCCACGAAGAAGGAGGGCGAGAGGGACACAACGGCGCAGTAGTCGCCCTGTCCCCTGATCTCCGCCCAGACGTCACGGATCCGGGCCAGCCAAGGAGCACCCTCGAAGGCGACCCTCACATGGGTCTCGGTGAGATCCGCCCAGAGCGCATACACCCGCGTCGCGTACTCCGGCGGTCCGATCAGCCCCGCCGAGATCTCCCGGTCGAGCGCCACGGTCTCCGCTTCCAGCCCGAGTTGCCGTGAGATCTCCACCGGGGCGGTGGTTCCGTGCAGGAGCGTGCCATCGAGGTCGAAGAGGTGAAGTCTGGCCATGGGGCTTGAGGCTAATGGGACGGGCTGTCGCTCCCACGTCCCGGCGGACGCTCACCGAACGCCCTCTGATGGTCGCCCTTTGATGGACGCTCGCCGTTCGTCCATGTTTCACGTGAAACACCCGGCGTCAGCCGGCTCATTGTGCGGTGGTCCATGACATGGCCAAAAGCTCGTACGTCTCCCCGGAAACGGCTGGACGACCAGGGCAGTCGTCAGACAGCCTGACCTGCGTGCCGACTCCTTCCCTCGCCGCTCTGCCCATCCGCCGTCTGACGCCTCGCGACCTCACCGCCTGCGCCGACTTGTCCGAGGATCGGGGCTGGCCCCGTGAGGAACACAAGTGGGGGTTCCTCCTCACGGCCGGCAAGGGATATGGCATCGACGACCCCGACGGCGGTCTCGTCAGCGCCTGCGTGGTCACGGAGTACGGACCTCAGGGCCGACCCGATCTGGGAGCCATCGGCATGGTCCTGGTCGCCGAGCGGCATGCCCGACAGGGCATCGGACGCCGACTGATGCGTCACGTCATCTCCGCGATGGGCCCGACCCCACTGACACTGCACGCGACGCCGAACGGCCGACCCCTCTACGAGGAACTCGGCTTCAAGGCCACGGGTCGGGCGGAGATGCTGCGCGGCCACTTCCGCCCCGCCTCGTCGGCACCCGAGGTCGCCACGCGCGCGGCCACCGCCGAGGACCTGACCGCGATCGTGCGGCTCGACGAAGAGGTGTTCGGCCCCGACCGCACGCACATCATCACGCGGCTCCCCGCTTTCACCGACCAGCTGCGCGTCGCCGAGGCGAACGGCCGGATCGTCGGATACGCGGGCGCCTGGCCCAACATGGACACGCAGGTCGTGGGCCCGCTGATCGCCCACGACACGGAGACCGCGAAGGCACTCATCGCCTCCCTCGCCGCCCACACGGACCGCCCGTTGCGCACCGACATCGACGTCCGCCACGAGGAGCTGCTGACCTGGGCGAAGGAGCACGGTCTGGCATCCGTCGCCTTCAACTCGGTCATGACGCACGGCATCGCGGAACTGCCCGGCGACTGGACCAGGCGATTCGCTCCCCTGACGGTGGCGGCGGGCTGAAGCGAGCGGCTACGAGCCGAAGCAACCGAAGGAAGCGCCGGTCCTCATCAGGGACCGGCGCTTCGTCGTCGACACGGCGGTGCTGTCAGACGAGTGCCTCGATCGCGGCCGTCGCGAACTGGTGGTCCTGCTCGGGCGCGCCGCCGCCGACCCCGATCGCTCCGATCAGTCGGCCGTCTCGATGGATCGGCACACCGCCCGCGATGAAGAGCAGCGGCCGATCGAGAGCGGTGGGCAGGGTGTGGAAGAGGCCACCAGGCTGCACGGCGTCGACGAGATCGACGGTGGGGGCATCGAGCTGGAGTGCCGTGTAGGCCTTACGCGTGCTGGTCTCCCCGGAGATCAGCACGGCTCGGTCGTCCCGCCGGAAGGCGAGCAGCTGACCTCCGGCGTCCAGGATCGTGACGCTGACGGTCACCCCGGCGGCCTCGGCGGCCTGGTGTGCGGCGGCGACAAGGACGTCGGCGTCCTGGGTGGTCAAGGGGGCGATGGCGGTGGCGGTGCTCATGAGGGTTCTCCTTGCGGTGTGGTGCCGAGGTGGACAGTCACGGGGCCGTATGTGCGGCGGCGGCCCTGACGCCGCACACGGGTCGGATCAGTGGTGGGCGGTGGCTCGCTGGTCAGCGGGCGCGGTGCCCGTGACGACGGGGCTGGGGGCCGCTCCGTCGCGGCGCTCCAGTGCGGCCGAGAGGAAGGCGAGCAGCAGCGCGGCGGCGGCGAGGGCGGCGCCGACCCAGTTGGGGGACGTGTAGCCGAACCCGGCCCCGATGACGAGGCCGCCGAGCCAGGCGGACAGGGCGTTGCCGAGGTTGAAGGCGCCGATGTTCACGGCCGACGCCAGCGTCGGGGCGCCGTGCGCCTGGTCGAGGACGCGCTTCTGCAGCGGCGGCACGGTGGCGAAGCCCAGGGCACCGATCAGCGCGATCGTGATCGCCGCGAGGATCTTGTTCTGCGCGGTCAGCGTGAAGAGCGCGAGCACGAGGGCGAGGGCCCCCAGGGAGACGTACAGCATGGGCATCAGCGCGCGGTCGGCGTACTTGCCGCCGACCAGGTTGCCGCCGACCATGCCGAGCCCGAACAGGACCAGCAGCCAGGTGACCGAGCCGTCGGAGAAGCCGGCGACATGGGTCATCATCGGCGCGATGTAGGTGATGGCCGCGAAGACGCCGCCGAAGCCGAGCACCGTCATCGCCATGGCGAGCAGGACCTGGGCGTTCTTGAAGGCGGCCAGTTCGTGGCGCAAGCGTACGCCCTGCTGCTTGGGCATGTCCGGGACGAGCTTGGCCACGCCTGCCAGGCCGACGAAGCCGAGGGCGGCGACGATGCCGAAGGTGACGCGCCAGCCGACGGACTGCCCGACGAACGTGCCCAGCGGGACGCCGACGACATTGGCCACGGTCAGGCCGGTGAACATCATCGCGATGGCGCCGGCCTTCTTGTCCGGGGCGACCAGGTCGGCCGCCACGACCGAGCCGATGCCGAAGAAGGCACCATGGGCGAGCGAGGCGACGACACGGCCGATCAGCATGACGGCGAAGGCGGGAGCGACCGCTGACAGCAGGTTGCCGATGATGAACAGTCCCATCAGCAGCATCAGCATGCGCTTGCGGGAGACCTTGGTGCCGAGCACGGTCATCAGGGGAGCGCCGAGGACGACGCCGAGCGCGTAGCCGGTCACCAGGAACCCGGCGGTGGGGATGGAGACCCCGAAGTCGCCCGCGACCTCGGGCAGCAGCCCCATGATCACAAACTCGGTCGTTCCGATTCCGAAGGCCCCGATCGCGAGGGCCAGAAGCGCGAGAGGCATGAAGGGGTACACCTTCCCATACGATTGCAGGAGCGCTTTACACGTGATGACAATACTTGCACACGCGGCATACTTGCAAGCGCAGACTATTGCGACTCTGCTCTATCCTGGCTTCAGCCGCT
This sequence comes from Streptomyces sp. cf386, assembly GCF_900103585.1. GTDB lineage: Bacteria > Actinomycetota > Actinomycetes > Streptomycetales > Streptomycetaceae > Streptomyces. The sequence continues at coordinate 340,128 of NZ_FNHV01000008.1, read as the reverse complement.
CCGGGACGGAGGAAACGCCATGACAGCGACGGACCCCGCGCTCACCGCCCTCGCCCAGGGCTGGTGCGCCCTCTCCCTGCTGCACGGGAGGATCGAGGCGCACATCGAGCGCGCCCTGCAGGCCGGGCACGACCTCAGCGTGCGCGAGTACTCCCTGCTCGACGTCCTCAGCCGCCAGCACGACGGCGAAGGCGGCCACCTGCAGATGAAGCAGGTCGCCGACGCGGTCCTCCTCAGCCAGAGCGCCACCACCCGCCTCGTCACCCGCCTGGAAGACCGCGGCCTGCTCTCCCGCTACCTCTGCCCCACCGACCGCCGTGGCATCTACACCAACGTCACCGAAACAGGACTCAAGCTCCTCGAAGAGGCCCGCCCCACCAACGACACGGCTCTGCGTGAGGCCCTCGACCAAGCCGCGCAGAACCCTGAACTCGTTCCCCTGGTCCGGGTCGTGGAGACCCTCCGGGCACCCGCATAGGGTGCGAGCATGGGAGATCTTGAGATACGCCCGGCTGTCACCGATGACATCCCCGCGATCGTCGGCATGCTCGCGGACGATCCGCTGGGCGCCCAACGTGAGTCACTGGACGACCTGACCCCATACCGGGCCGCGTTCGAGCGACTCAGCAGCGACCCGAACCAGCACCTGGTCGTCGCCGTCCGCGAGGGCCGTGTCGTCGGCACGCTCCAGCTCACGGTCATCCCCGGGCTGTCGCGGCGCGGCTCGACCAGGTCGATCATCGAAGCCGTACGCATCCACGCCGACGAGCGCGGTAGCGGCCTGGGCACGCAGCTCATCGAGTGGGCGATCGATGAATCCCGGCGGCAGAACTGCCAGTTGGTGCAGCTGACCTCCGACAAGAGCCGTACGGACGCCCACCGCTTCTACGAGCGGCTCGGCTTCACGTCCTCGCACATGGGCTTCAAGATCCAGTTGTGAAACGGTGATGGGCCTGTTTCACGTGAAACAGGCCCATCACCAGACCGTCAGAACGATCCGCTGCCCCGCCACCCGTCGGGATCCACTCCTCCCGGCACAGCAGCCCCCTCGTCGTACGGCTGACGCGTGAAGACGAACGACCCGAGGTCCAGATGGTCCACGGCCCCGTCCGGGCGTCGTACGGCCTTCAGGAGCTCGCTGGCGTAGTAGCCCTCCAGCCCGGTCCATGTGCCGTCACCGTTGGCCCGGAAACGCGAGCGCCGCCCCTTGCCGGACAACGGCTCCAGCGAGACGAGCCCATCAGCCGTCAGCCGCAGAGCGAAGGGATGCGTTCCCCAGTACCACTGGCCCGCCAGCTCCAGGACCGCCGAGTCGACTTCGGGCATCGGACGCCAAGGATCGGGGATACGCGGCTCGGCCTCGGCGACGATACGGACGAGGTCGGCGGCGACGGTGAACAGCAGTGGGCCGGATGTGCAGTTGGCCAGGACGACGGCTGCGAGATCGTCCTCCACACTCACAGTGAGGCAGGCAAGGAAGCCCGGCAGGGATCCCGTATGTCCGACGAGGGTCCTGCCGTCCTGATGCCGGATCTCCAGTCCCAGGCAGTAGGCATAGCCGCTCGCCACATCCGCCGCCTCCGACGGAGCCGCCGGCGTCCTCATCTCCCGCAGCGACTCAACGCTCAGCACACGCTCGTCGCCCTTGGCCAGGAAGGCCGCGAACCGCGCCAAGTCACCAGTCGTCGACCACAGTTGACCGGCCGGCGCCATCCGTCCCAGGTCTTCGACAGGCTCGGCAAGCATCACATCGGCCCAGGGATGCACCGCCCAGCCTCCCGCGTGTGGCGCCTGCGGTCGCGTACTCGTGCGCTTCAGCCCCAGAGGTTCGAGCACTTCACGCCGGAGTACGTCCTCCCACGGGGCCCCGCGCAGCTTCTCGACCAGCGCGCCCAGCAGGGTGTAGCCGGGGTTCGAGTAGTGGAACCGGCGGCCCGACGGATGCAGGAAGGGCTGCTCGCCCAGCACGTCGGAGAGCTCGGGCCGCAGCGCTCCGGAGGTCCTCTCCCACCATGGTCCGGGCGACTCGGCCGCCAACCCACTGGCGTGCGCGAGCAGTTCGGCGATGGTCGCCTCCCCCGCGCCTGTGCCCGGCAGATGCTTCTCCAGCGGGTCACCGAGGTCGAGCAGGCCCTCGTCGCGCAGCCGCAGGACGAGAACGGCGGTGAAGGTCTTGGTGATGGAGCCGATCCGGTACTGAACGTTCTCGTCCGGCGCGTGCCCCTCCACCGACGTCCGCGAACCGTGCCACACGGTTCTGCCGTCCCGTACGACCGCGGCGACCAGCGAGGGCGCGCGGCCTTCGGCCTGGGCCATGGCGATGCGGTGCAGCAGTGCCCGGCGTGTGGCGGGGAGCAGCTCTTCCTGGGGTGTCGTCATGCCCCCAGTCCACCCCGGCGGCCTCTCGGGAGTCGAGCGCATATCCCCGGGGTGAGTCGGATCAGGTCTGCGCCATGTCCACGAACCGTGAGTAGTGGCCCTGGAAGGCGACCGTGATCGTCGCCGTCGGGCCGTTACGGTGCTTGCCCACGATGATGTCGGCCTCGCCCGCGCGGGGCGACTCCTTCTCGTAGGCGTCCTCGCGGTGCAGCAGGATCACCATGTCGGCGTCCTGCTCGATGGAGCCGGACTCACGGAGGTCGGACACCATCGGCTTCTTGTCCGTGCGCTGCTCAGGTCCACGGTTGAGCTGTGAGAGCGCGATCACCGGGACCTCCAGCTCCTTGGCCAGGAGCTTGAGGTTTCGGGACATGTCCGAGACCTCCTGCTGACGGCTCTCGGAACGCTTCGAACCACCGGCCTGCATCAGCTGCAGATAGTCGATGATCACGAGCTTGATGTCGTTGCGCTGCTTCAGCCGACGGCACTTCGCGCGGATCTCCATCATCGACAGGTTCGGCGAGTCGTCGATGTACAGCGGCGCGGCCGAGACCTCGGGCATTCGGCGGGCGAGGCGTGTCCAGTCCTCGTCCGTCATGGTGCCGGAGCGCATGTGGTGCAGGGCCACCCGCGCCTCGGCCGACAGCAGACGCATCGCGATCTCGTTGCGCCCCATTTCGAGGGAGAAGATGACGCTCGGCAAGTTGTGCTTGATCGACGCCGCCCTCGCGAAGTCCAGCGCGAGCGTGGACTTACCCATGGCGGGACGTGCCGCGATGACGATCATCTGCCCGGGGTGCAGACCGTTGGTGAGCGAGTCGAAGTCGGTGAACCCCGTGGGCACACCGGTCATCTCGCCGGTGCGCGAGCCGATCGCCTCGATCTCGTCGAGCGCACCCTCCATGATGTCGCCGAGCGGCAGATAGTCCTCACTGGTGCGCTGCTCGGTGACCGCGTAGATCTCGGCCTGGGCGCGGTTGACGATCTCGTCGACGTCGTCGTCGGCCGCGTATCCCATCTGCGTGATGCGGGTGCCGGCCTCGACCAGGCGGCGCAGCACAGCACGCTCATGGACGATCTCCGCGTAGTACTCGGCGTTCGCCGCCGTCGGCACCGTCTGGACGAGGGTGTGGAGATACGAGGCACCGCCGACCTTGTTGATCTCACCGCGCTTGGTGAGCTCGGCGGCGATGGTGATCGGGTCGGCCGGCTCCCCCTTGGCGTAGACATCGAGGATGGCCTGGAAGATCGTCTCGTGCGCCGGCTTGTAGAAGTCGTGGCCCTTGATGACCTCGACCACGTCGGCGATGGCGTCCTTGGACAGAAGCATGCCGCCGAGGACGGACTGCTCGGCGTCGAGATCCTGCGGTGGTACCCGCTCGAAGGCCGAGCCCCCGCCGTCCCACTCACCGTTCTCCCGGCCGCGGTCGTGCTGCTCATCACGTCCTCGGCCACCGTCACCGCGTCGGCGGGAAGCGGGCAGACGATCGCTGGGACCGCTGTCGGCCCACGGATCGTCCAAGGGCTCGGAAATGCTCACCCGAGCGACCTCCTCCCGTCCGCCGAGCGGACCTCGCCGTGCCTCTCTGTTCTACGGCACGCCACTGACAAATGAGAGGCCCAACTCCGGTTCTGGCACGTCGGTTTTCTGACGGTTCCAAGCCCGACGGACGGAGTGGGCGCCGGTCCACGTTAGGCCTGTGGGCACCGTCAGCCAATCTGGTTATCCACAGGCCATGTGGACGACGGCCCGGATGCTGTGGAGAACTCCACAAAACCTGTGCACGACACGGTGGACAGCCCTGTGAACAAGCGCGGTGCGATTCACAAGCACGTCCATTGACCTGCACCTTTACCGTCCACCGGCTGTGCAGAAGAAAAACTTCCCCAGTCGGACCAAGATCGCTTCGAACGGTGCGCGGAAGCACACACCATGAGACGCTCAGTAAGGGTCACTACATCATTGCATCTCTTACCTGTGGACGATTAGATTGGTGGTCATGACACAGGCTCCCGCGACCCCCAAGGCCGCCCGGCGACAGCACGACCGAGAGATCGTCGCCCTGGCCGTTCCGGCCTTCGGCGCACTTGTCGTCGAGCCCCTCTTCGTCATGGCCGACAGCGCGATCGTCGGCCATCTCGGCACCGCACAACTCGCCGGACTGGGGGTCGCCTCGGCCCTTCTCATGACGGCCGTGAGCGTCTTCGTCTTCCTCGCCTACGCCACCACAGCGGCTGTTGCCCGACGCGTCGGCGCCGGCGACCTCCCGTCCGCCATCCGCCAGGGTATGGACGGCATCTGGCTGGCGCTCCTCCTCGGCGCCGCGGTCATCGCGGTCGTTCTCCCCTCCGCACCGTTCCTGGTCGAACTCTTCGGCGCCTCGGACACCGCGGCCCCGTACGCGACCACCTATCTACGGATCTCGGCGCTCGGCATCCCTGCGATGCTCGTCGTGCTCGCCGCCACCGGCGTTCTGCGCGGCCTGCAGGACACCAAGACGCCTCTCTACGTCGCCGTCGCAGGCTTTGTGGCCAACGCCGCCCTCAACGTAGGTCTCGTCTACGGCGCCGACCTCGGCATCGCCGGTTCCGCCTGGGGCACCGTCATAGCCCAGTGCGGTATGGCTGGGGCCTACCTCGTGGTCGTCGTCCGAGGCGCCCGTGAACACGGCGCCTCCCTGCGCCCCGACGCGGCGGGGATAAGGGCCTCGGCACAAGCCGGAGTTCCCCTGCTGGTCCGCACCCTCTCGCTGCGGGCGATCCTGATGATTGCCACGGCTGTCGCGGCCCGCCTCGGGGACGCCGACATCGCGGCACACCAGATCATCCTGTCGCTCTGGAGCCTGCTCGCCTTCGCTCTGGACGCCATCGCCATCGCCGGGCAGGCCATCATCGGTCGGTATCTCGGTGCGAACGACACTGAGGGCGCCCGGGCCGCCTGCCGCCGCATGGTGGAGTGGGGCATCGCGGCCGGTGTCGTCCTCGGACTGCTTGTGGTGATCTCCCGCCCGGCCCTCCTGCCGCTGTTCACGAGCGACGCCTCGGTCAAGGACGCCGCATTGCCGGCCCTGGTGATCGTGGCGCTGTCCCAACCGATCTGCGGCGTCGTCTTCGTCCTGGACGGCGTCCTGATGGGAGCGGGCGACGGGCCGTATCTCGCCTGGGCCATGGTGCTCACCCTCGCGGTCTTCACTCCGGTCGCACTGCTCGTCCCCGTGCTCGGTGGTGGTCTCACGGCGATCTGGGGAGCGATGACGCTGATGATGGCGGTGCGCATGCTGACGCTCTGGCTACGCGCCCGTTCGGGCCGCTGGATCGTCACGGGAGCGACCCGCTGACCGTTTCACGTGAAGCAGCGTGTTTCACGTGAAACGAGGCTCGATCCGCTCCCACACTCAGAACCCACAGCACAAAACCCACGGCGAAAGGGCCGTACCCCAGCGGGTACGGCCCCTTCATTCAGCTGTTCAAGCCGAGCGCAGCGATCAGGCCGCGACGACCTCGATGTTGACCTTGGCGGCAACCTCGGGGTGCAGACGCACGGACGTCTCGTGGGCGCCCAGGGTCTTGATCGGCGAGCCGAGCTCGATGCGGCGCTTGTCGACCTCGGGACCACCGGCGGCCTTGATCGCGGAAGCGATGTCGGCCGGGGTGACGGAACCGAAGAGACGACCGGCGTCGCCGGAGCGAACGGCCAGACGGACCTTGACGGCCTCGAGCTGGCCCTTGACCTGGTTGGCCTGCTCGATGGTCTGGATCTCGTGGATCTTGCGAGCGCGACGGATCTGCTCGACGTCCTTCTCGCCACCCTTGGTCCAGCGGATAGCGAACTTCCGCGGGATCAGGTAGTTGCGAGCGTAGCCGTCCTTGACGTCAACGACTTCGCCCGCGGCGCCGAGGCCGGAGACCTCGTGGGTGAGGATGATCTTCATGTGTCGGTCACCCTTCCCTTATCGCGCGGTGGAGGTGTAGGGCAGCAGCGCCATCTCACGGCTGTTCTTGACGGCCGTGGCGACGTCACGCTGGTGCTGCGTGCAGTTGCCGGTCACGCGGCGGGCACGGATCTTGCCGCGGTCGGAAATGAACTTCCGCAGCATGTTCGTGTCCTTGTAGTCCACGTACGTGACCTTGTCCTTGCAGAAAGCGCAGACCTTCTTCTTAGGCTTGCGCACAGGCGGCTTCGCCATGGTGTTTCTCCTGTGTGATCAAGAAGTTTGGGTACGAACCCGCCCCTAGAAGGGGGGCTCGTCCGAGTAGCCGCCACCGCCACCGCCGCCGCCGGAGTTTCCACCCCAGCCGCCGCCACCGCCGCCGCCGCCCTGGTTGCCACCGGCGGGAGCGCCGGTCGCCCACGGGTCGTCGGCGGGAGCGCCGCCGCCCTGCTGACCGCCGCCGGAGTTTCCACCCCAGCCGCCGCCACCCTGGCCGCCACCGCCACCGCCGCTGTAACCGCCCTGGCCACCGCGGCCGGCGGTCTTGGTGACCTTGGCCGTGGCGTTGCGCAGGCTGGCGCCGACTTCCTCGACGTCCAGCTCGTAGACCGTGCGCTTGACACCCTCACGGTCCTCGTAGGACCGCTGCTTCAGCCGGCCCTGCACGATGACGCGCATGCCTCGCTGGAGCGACTCGGCGACGTTCTCCGCCGCCTGACGCCAGACCGAGCAGGTGAGGAAGAGGCTCTCGCCGTCCTTCCACTCGTTCGTCTGGCGGTCGAAGGTGCGGGGAGTGGACGCGACACGGAACTTCGCGACCGCCGCACCGGAGGGGGTGAAGCGCAGCTCGGGGTCGTCGACAAGATTGCCGACGACCGTGATGACGGTCTCGCCTGCCATGGGGAACCTCTCGGCGGGTTTGCTGCTCTGGCTGCTTGGTTGCTGCTACTCGAATCCCGAGATCAGCTGAGCGGGAGAGCTCAGTGGGTCTCGGGGCGGAGGACCTTGGTCCGGAGGACCGACTCGTTCAGGTTCATCTGGCGGTCGAGCTCCTTGACGACCGCAGGCTCGGCCTGCAGGTCGATGACCGAGTAGATGCCCTCGGGCTTCTTCTTGATCTCGTACGAGAGACGACGACGGCCCCAGGTGTCGACCTTCTCGACCTTGCCGTTGCCCTCACGGACGACGGAGAGGAAGTTCTCGATCAGGGGGGCGACAGCGCGCTCCTCCAGATCGGGGTCGAGGATGACCATCACCTCGTAGTGACGCATGTGGAACCCACCTCCTTTGGACTCAGCGGCCACGGTCGTTCCGTGGCAGGAGGGTCGTGATGCGTACGCAACGGTATCGGCCGCCACTGACAATCGGGGACCGGCCAGCGGTTTCCCCTGCGTGGACTGGGCGGACTCCCTGGCATGGCCTGGGCAGACACCGGTGCAGACGGTACAGAGTACCCGCACACGTGCTTCCGGTTGAAATCAGGCCGGGCAGCCCGTCAATCTGTACACATCGGGTGTGTATGGCGCTACGATGCGCCGCCTTCCGCAGGAGGTGCCCTATGGCACAGGCATTGCGACCCAACACCGTCGGAGGCCTTTTCGCCACGGACGGAAAGCCCCATCCCCTCCAGGGCACCTTGCTCGTGGTAACCCTGGTGCTCGGGATCACGTCGTTCGTCACAGCCCAGTTCTACAGCCTGCATCTGCTCAGCTCCTGGACGGGACTGGTGGGCATCCTCACCGGTGGCTACGGCCAGTGGATCTCGGAGACGACTCGTGAGCGCTTCGGCCTGATCGTGGGTCTCGGCGCCTCCGGAGTCGGCTTCTTCCTCGGCATGGCGCACGGCGGGCTCTTCGGCGGCTTCTGACGCGCCTGGGGCAACGCCCTCCTCGTACCGACCACGGAGACCGTCCTCCGAACACCGATAGAACACCCTCGAACGCCTCGGTGGCCCTCGAAGCCGGGGCGAAGCTTCGTACGCCCAGTCGAGGCGCTCCCCAGGCGCAGTAGGCTTCCGCGAGAGCCGGAGCCCCTGTACCCATGGGGACACACCAGCCCGAGGAGCGCCCCGAATGAGCCTGACCCTGAGGACGATCAGTCGCGAGCAGCATCTGGCATACATCCAGAGCCTGCCGGCGGCGAGCCACATGCAGGTTCCGGCCTGGGCCGATGTCAAGGCGGAGTGGCGGTCGGAGAGCCTCGGCTGGTTCGACAAGTCCGGTGAGCTGGTCGGCGCAGGTCTCGTCCTCTACCGGCAGCTGCCCAAGATCAAGCGCTATCTCGCCTACTTGCCCGAGGGCCCGGTCATCAACTGGTTCTCGCCAAATCTGAACGACTGGCTGGAACCGATGCTCGCGCATCTCAAGCACCAGGGCGCCTTCTCCGTGAAGATGGGTCCGCCGGTGATCATCCGCCGCTGGGAGGCCACGTCCATCAAGGCGGGTATCCAGAACCCGGACGTGAAGCGGCTGCGCGACATCGAGGCCGACTTCATCGAGCCGCGCGCCTTCGAGGTCGCCGACAAGCTCCGTCGTATGGGCTGGCAGCAGGGTGAGGACGGCGGGGCCGGCTTCGGCGACGTCCAGCCTCGATACGTCTACCAGGTGCCGCTGGCGAACCGCTCCCTGGAAGAGGTCCACAAGAACTTCAACCAGCTGTGGCGCCGCAACATCAAGAAGGCCGAGAAGGCCGGTGTCGAGGTCGTCCAGGGCGGCTACCAGGACCTCGAGGAATGGCAGCGGCTGTACGAGATCACCGCCGTACGCGACCACTTCCGGCCGCGCCCGCTGTCGTACTTCCAGCGCATGTGGACGGCCCTCAACACCGAGGACCCCAACCGCATGCGGCTGTACTTCGCCCGCCATGACGGTGTGAACCTGTCGGCGGCGACGATGCTGATCGTCGGCGGCCACGTCTGGTACTCCTACGGCGCCTCCGACAACATCGGCCGTGAGGTCCGGCCCTCGAACGCGATGCAGTGGCGCATGCTGCGCGACGCCTACGCGCTCGGCGCGACCGTCTACGACCTGCGCGGCATCTCCGACTCGCTGGACGAGACGGACCACCTCTTCGGCCTGATCCAGTTCAAGGTGGGCACAGGCGGCCAGGCCGCCGAGTACCTCGGCGAGTGGGACTTCCCGCTGAACAAGCTGCTCCACAAGGCGCTCGACATCTACATGTCGCGTCGCTGACCTCGCGTACCCAGCTTCGATACCGTCAATTGCTGCACCGTCGATAGCTTCCATATCTCTGATACACCGCAGCCACGAGAAAGGTTCCAGGTCCGGCCATGGCGCTCACGCTCTACGTCGACACCGCGCGCTGGCGGGCGCACCACAAGCACGTGCAGGAGCAGTTCCCGGGACTCGTCCCGGTCTGCAAGGGCAACGGCTACGGGTTCGGGCACGAGCGGCTGGCGGAGGAGGCCACACGGCTGGGCTCGGAGGTCCTCGCCGTCGGCACGACGTACGAAGCCGCGCGGATCAAGGACTGGTTCGGCGGTGACCTGCTGGTGCTGACGCCGTACCGGCGCGGCGAGGAGCCGGTGCCGCTGCCCGACCGCGTCATCCGCTCCGTGTCATCCGTGGACGGCGTGTACGGCCTCGTCGGCGCCCGCGTCGTCATCGAGGTGATGTCCTCGATGAAGCGGCACGGCGTGAGTGAGCGCGACCTGCCGCAGCTGCACGCCGCCATAGAGAACGTCCGGCTGGAGGGCTTCGCCATCCACCTGCCGCTGGACCGCACCGACGGTTCGGACGCCGTCGAGGAGGTCATCGGCTGGATGGACCGGCTGCGTGCGGCCCGGCTACCGCTGCACACGATGTTCGTCAGCCACCTCAAGGCCGAGGAACTCGCCCGCCTGCAACAGCAGTTCCCGCAGACCCGCTTCCGCGCCCGGATCGGCACGCGGCTGTGGCTGGGAGACCACGACGCCACCGAGTACCGCGGCGCGGTCCTGGACGTCACCCGCGTCTCCAAGGGCGACCGCTTCGGCTACCGGCAGCAGAAGGCGGCCTCCGACGGCTTCCTGGTGGTCGTGGCGGGCGGTACGTCGCACGGAGTGGGTCTGGAGGCTCCCAAGGCCCTGCACGGCGTCATGCCGCGCGCCAAGGGCGTCGCCCGGGCCGGCCTGGCCACGGTCAACCGGAACCTTTCTCCGTTCGTCTGGGGCGGCAAGCAGCGGTGGTTCGCCGAGCCGCCGCACATGCAGGTCTCCATCCTGTTCGTCCCCTCGGACGCTCCCGAGCCGAAGGTCGGCGACGAGCTGGTCGCCCATCTGCGGCACACCACCACGCAGTTCGACCGGATCGTCGACCGCTGAACGACGCCGCCCGCCCGGCAGCTGAACCACCGCTGCCGGCAACGCCGTAACAGGCAAAAGGCCGTACATGGACTCCTCCGTGTACGGCCTTTTACGTACTCTTCCTACGCCCTGTTCGCTCAGAGCGAACCGTCGGTCGCCTCCCGGCTGCCCCACTCCACAGGTTGCGCGTCGAAGTGGGCCGCGTGGCGCGGTGGATGGGCCGCGGGACCGAGCACGAAGACGTCCTCCGCCCGGTCGAGCACTCCGCCCGACGGATCGTCGTCGCCTGCCCTGCGTACCGGGTCCCGCTCCGGCATGAGGATGTCCCGTACGACGACGGCGCACAGGTAGAGCGTCCCGAGCAGGTGCAGACCGATCGCCCAGTGGTAGCCGTCGGGCGGCAGTCCCTTGTGGGCATCCCCGCTGGTCGTGTACGCGAGGTACAGCCAGATCCCCAGGAAGTACGCCACCTCGCATGCCTGCCAGATGAGGAAGTCCCGCCACCTCGGCCGGGCCAGCACGGCCAGGGGCACCAGCCACAGGACGTACTGCGGCGAGTAGACCTTGTTGGTGAGGATGAACGCCGCGACGATCAGGAAGGCCAGCTGGGCGAAGCGCGGACGTCGCGGCGCGGTGAGCGTGAGCGCGGCGATGCCGGCACAGCACAGCAGCATCAGCAGCGTGGCGAGCGTGTTGACGGTCTCGGTGCTCAGCGGGTCGGTGGAATTCTGAGCCATGATCAGCCAGAAGGAGCCGAAGTCGACGCCCCGTTCCTGGCTGAACCGGTAGAACTGCGACCACCCGTCCCACGCGAGGAGCATCACCGGAAGGTTTACGACCAGCCAGGCGAACACTGTGCCGACCAGCGCCTTCCCGAAGTCCCGCCACTTGCCCGCGCGCCAGCACAACACGAACAGCGGACCGAGCAGGAAGACGGGATAAAGCTTCGCCGCCGTGGCGAGCCCCAGCAGGATGCCGAAGGCGAGCGAACGGCCCCGAGACCACATCAGCATCGCCGCAGCCGTCAGGGCGACGGCCAGCAGGTCCCAGTTGATGGTCGCGGTCAGCGCGAAGGCAGGGGCCAGCGCGACCAACAGGCCGTCCCAGGGGCGCCGGGTCTGGGTGCGGGTCACGCAGACGGCGATGACGGCCGCGCACACCATCAGCATCCCGGCATTGACCATCCAGTACCACTGCTCCTGGTCCTGGATGCTGCCGCTGCCTGGAGTGAGCCAGGAGGCGACCTCCATGAACACACCGGTCAGCACCGGGTACTCGAGGTACTCCATGTCACCGGCGAGCTTGTCGAAGTACGGCACGAGCCCGTCGGCGAAGCCGCGTCCCTGGTAGAGATGCGGGATGTCCGAGTAGCAGGCATGCGTGTACTGCGAGCTGGCGCCGAAGAACCAGGCACCGTTGTAGCAGGGCGCCTTCTGGACCAGGCCGAGGGCGAACATGCCGATCGCCACGAGCGCGATGATCCGCACAGGAGTCCACCAGGACGTCCCGAGCAGGGCGCGCCGTCCGATGGGGCCACCGATCAGCTCACTCCCACTCGCGGCAACCTCATCTTCCTTGGTCGGCCGCACCGGGTCCTGCTCGCGCACGCTCGTGGGCGTCGTCTCTGCACTGGGCATGGGGCACATCCTGCCGTACGTCCCTGAGAGGTCCCCAAGTCTCCGGCAAACGAGGAAGGTCTGGCGGCCGCCTGTTTCACGTGAAACCGACGTTTCACGTGAAACAGGCCGGCGGCCGAGGCGTCCCCGGTGGACGAGAAAGGCCGGTGGCCGGCACCCACCAAGCGGGGTGCCGGCCACCGGCCTTCGTGCGACGGTGAGCCGTCGGTCAGCCTGACGGCCCGCCGAAGATGCCTCCGTTCCCGTTGCCATTGCCATTGCTGCTGCCGTCGGTCTCCGTCTCCGTCGGAGTCGGCGTCGACGTCACGCCCCCGTCAGTTCCGCCATTGTCCGAGCCGCCATTGCTGGTGCACTGGAAACCGAAGCAGGTCTCGGTCGGCGTGGGCGTCGGCGAGATCAGCGACTCACTGGGCGTCGGACTCGGAGTCGGGCTCGCGTCCTCGGTCTCAGTGGGCGTGGGAGTGGGCGTCGGAGTCGGGATCTCGTTGACGATCTCACCGATGGGCTCCGGCGTCGGGAACTCCTTCACCGGCTTGCCCTTCAGCGCCTGCTCCATGTAGTCATGCCAGATCTCGGCCGGGAACGAAGCACCGTGGATCTTCTCCTGGCCACCCGTTCCGAACATCTTCAGGAACTCACGGTTCTGGTTCTTCTCGTTGTCGTCCATCCGGAACATCGAGATCGCCGTCGACAGCTGCGGGGTGTAGCCAACGAACCAGGCGGACCGGTTGCCGTCGGTGGTACCGGTCTTACCGGCCACATCGCGGCCGGTCAGCTGGGCATTGGTACCCGTGCCCTTCTCGACCACGGTCTTCAGGACGTCCGTGACGTTGTCGGCGACCGGCGCGGTGAAGGCGTCCTTGGTCACGGTCTCGTGGGTGAAGACCTCGCCGTCCTTGCTCGTCACCTTCGTGACGGAGAAGGGAGCACGCTGCTTCCCGCTGGCCGCGAAGGTGGCGTATGCGCCCGCCATGCGGATGGCACTGGGTTGGGAGGTACCGATGGAGAAGGACGGGTAGTCGGCACCGGCCAGGCTGCTCTCCAGGACGCCGGAATCCACGGCCGCCTCCTTCACCTTGTCCAGCCCGACGTCCATGCCGAGCTGCACGAAGGCGGAGTTCACCGACTCCCGCATCGCCTCACGAAGGTCGATCTGGTAGTTCGGGGGAGTGCCGTACGACTGGTCACCGTCGTTGACCTGGTTCCACTCCTCCCCCTTCTCGTTCTGCCAGATGTCGCCCTTGTAGTCCTTGATCTTGAGCTTGTTCTTGCCGCTGAAGAAGCTCTTCGGAGAGACCTTGGTGCGCTCGTCCTGTGCCTGTTCCGCAGGGCCGTCTTCGTCCCGGACACCCCACTTCATCGCGGCAGCGAGCACGAACGGCTTGAACGTCGAACCGACCTGGGCACCGGTCACATCGCAGTTGTTGGTGAAGTGCTTGGTCGCGTCCGTGCCTCCGTAGCAGGCTCTGATCGCACCCGTAGAGGGGTCCACGGAGGCCCCGCCGAACTGGACGTGGGTGTCGGTCTTCGGTCGATCCTCGGGCTTGATGTTGGCCTTGTACACCTTCGTCACCGCGGACTGGAGCTGCTTGACCTGCTTCTTGTCGAAGGTCGTGTAGATCGAGAGACCACCCTCCCGCAGCTTCTGCTCGGTGATCCCGGTCGTGTCGCTGTTGTTGACCAGGTAGCTGTTCGCAAGATCGACGAGGTAACCGACCTGGCCGCTCAGCGCGGTGTTGAAGCGCGGGTTCTGCCACTCGGGCAGCTTGGTGTACTTGGCTCGCACATCCGCGCTCAGATGCCCGTACTCGACCATCTTGTCGAGGGTGTCCTGCATCTGGATCAGGGCCCGCTTCTGGTTCGCCTCAGGCGTGGCGGCCGAATCGACGGATACCGAACCTGCCGGGTCGTAGTACGTCGCGCCCTTCAGCATGGCCGCCAGGAAGGCACACTGCCCCTCGTTCAGGTCGATGGCGTCCTTGTTGAAGTACGCACGGGCGGCGGCCTGGATCCCATAGGCGTTGCGGCCGTAGTAGGCGGAGTTCAGGTAGCCCTCCATGATCTCGTCCTTCGACACCGTGGTGCCTACCTTGACCGAGATGAAGATCTCCTTGAACTTACGCGAGAGCGTCTGCGACTGGTCTCCGAGCCGCGCGTTCTTCACGTACTGCTGGGTGATGGTGGAGCCACCCTGCGTCTCGCCACCGGTGGCCATGTTGAACACGGCGCGGGCGATGCCCTTCGGGTCGATGCCGCTGTCCTCGTAGAAGGTCTTGTTCTCCTGCGAGATCACGGCGTACTGCATGGGCTTGGGGATCTGCGACAGGTTGATGATCTGCCGGTTCGTCTCACCGCCGGTGGAGACCATCTCGCTGTCGTCGGCCCAGTAGTAGACGTTGTTCTGCGCCTTGGCGGCCAGGTCGACCTTGGGGACGCCCACCATGGCGTACCCGATGCCGGCCACGGCCACCAGGCTGCCGAAGAAGGCCAGGAAGAGGCCCGACACGAGCTTCCACGACGGCAGCCAGCGCCCGACGCCGTACTTGCCCGCCCGCGGATAGTCGATGAACCGCTTCTTTCCAGGGGGAGCGGCCCGCCCGCGGCCCCGCCCGGGACCGTTCGCGCCACCCGGAGCGGCACGGCGGCCACCCCGGCCCGGTTCGGCCGCTCTGCGGCGGCTCCCACTTCTCTGGGCCGCGCGTCGTGCTTCGGCGCGGCTGCCGTATGGACGTTCCTCGCCTCCCGAACCGCTGGGTTCCGACCCGTACGAATCGGAAGGAGATCCGGTGGCGCCTCGCGGTGCCGCTCGGCGGCCGGATGACGAGCCGGACTGGCCGCGTCGGGCCGCGGCACGTCCGCCTCCCTGCGGCTGCGGCGGTTTGCGACGGTGCTCGCTCATCGAACGACTACTCCTCGGGCAGGCGCACGCCTGGGCGCCTGGCAACGGCGGCTGTTTTCCGGTCCCCCCGAAGTACGGATGCGGTCGGTTCCGCATTCACCCGTACTGCACCAAGGACGACGACGCCCTCAGGTGTCACTCGGTTCCCGGTGCTGTGCATGGCGCACAGACTACGCACCGTCAAAGCCCACCTAGCCCCGAACTTCACCCCAAATCAGGCAACTCGCTCCACATGAATCGTTGATGTGATCCCGTTCACCGTTCCCCCACTTGTCGTGCCCGGGAGGCCGTTCTATCGTCGTGATGTATCGAGTCGATACATCAGCGCGAGATATGACGAGGAGGCGAGGGGATGAGCCGACGGTCCGGGATCCTCGAGTTCGCCGTCCTCGGACTGCTCCGCGAGTCCCCGATGCACGGCTACGAGCTGCGCAAACGACTCAATACGTCGCTGGGCGTGTTCCGCGCGTTCAGCTACGGCACGCTCTACCCCTGCCTCAAGACGCTGGTCGCCAACGGCTGGTTGATCGAGGAACCGGGGAACACCCCCGAGGACGCGCTCGCCGCGCCACTCACCGGACGCCGCGCAAAGATCGTCTACCGATTGACCGCGGAAGGTAAGGAGCACTTCGAGGAACTGCTCTCGCAGACGGGGCCCGACGCGTACGAGGACGAGCACTTCGCTGCCCGATTTGCTTTCTTCGGTCGCACACCGCAGGACGTACGCATGCGCGTCCTGGAGGGCCGCCGCAGCCGGCTGGAGGAGCGTCTGGAGAAGATGCGCGCCTCCCTGGCCCGTACCCGAGAGCGCCTCGACGACTACACGCTTGAGCTCCAGCGCCACGGGATGGAGTCCGTGGAGCGCGAAGTGCGCTGGCTGAACGAGCTCATCGAGAGCGAGCGGGCCGGGCGGGACCTGAAGGGTTCCGCTTCCGGGGGGTCCGCTCAACAGGACACCACAAATGGAGCGCCGGGCGATCTGCCCCGTCCCGGGGACACCCCCAGGACGGATTCGCCCGGCGACACCGCCACGTGAGCGCCCAGTCAGGGCCTCACTCGTACACACAGGGAGCAACCGGAATGGGTTCGGTTCGCGTAGCCGTCGTCGGCGTGGGCAACTGCGCCGCGTCGCTGGTTCAGGGAGTCGAGTACTACAAGGACGCCGACCCGGCGTCGAAGGTCCCCGGCCTGATGCACGTGCAGTTCGGCGACTACCACGTCCGGGACGTCGAGTTCGTCGCCGCCTTCGACGTCGACGCGAAGAAGGTCGGCCTCGACCTGGCGGACGCCATCGGCGCCTCCGAGAACAACACCATCAAGATCTGCGACGTGCCCCGCAGCGGTGTGACCGTCCAGCGCGGCCACACCCTCGACGGCCTCGGCAAGTACTACCGCGAGACCATCGAGGAGTCCGCCGAGGCCCCGGTCGACGTCGTCCAGGTCCTCAAGGACAAGCAGGTCGACGTCCTCGTCTGCTACCTGCCCGTGGGCTCCGAGGACGCTGCGAAGTTCTACGCCCAGTGCGCCATCGACGCCAAGGTCGCCTTCGTCAACGCCCTGCCGGTCTTCATCGCCGGCACGAAGGAGTGGGCGGACAAGTTCACCGAGGCGGGCGTCCCGATCGTCGGCGACGACATCAAGTCCCAGGTCGGCGCCACCATCACGCACCGCGTCATGGCGAAGCTGTTCGAGGACCGCGGCGTCGTCCTGGACCGCACGATGCAGCTGAACGTCGGCGGCAACATGGACTTCAAGAACATGCTCGAGCGTGACCGTCTCGAGTCCAAGAAGATCTCCAAGACGCAGGCCGTCACCTCGCAGATCCCCGACCGTGAGCTCGGCGAGAAGAACGTCCACATCGGCCCGTCCGACTACGTCGCCTGGCTCGACGACCGCAAGTGGGCCTACGTCCGCCTCGAGGGCCGCGCGTTCGGTGACGTCCCACTGAACCTGGAGTACAAGCTCGAGGTCTGGGACTCCCCGAACTCCGCCGGCGTCATCATCGACGCCCTGCGCGCCGCGAAGATCGCCAAGGACCGCGGCATCGGCGGCCCGATCCTGTCGGCGTCGAGCTACTTCATGAAGTCCCCGCCGGTCCAGTACTTCGACGACGAGGCACGCACGAACGTCGAGAAGTTCATCAAGGGCGAAGTAGAGCGCTAGCGAGACCGGGCGCTGCGCGCTGAAGCACCGCAGCGCCGCACCAGAACGCTCCTGCCAGAGCTGCAGAGGGTCCCCGGGTTGTACCGCCCGGGGACCCTTCCCGTATGTGAGGCTGTGCCCCATGTCCGTCGTACGCGACCTTCGGGTCCTGCTGCGCTTCCGGGACTTCCGGCGCCTGCTCTCCGTACGCCTGCTCTCACAGGGCGCCGACGGCGTCTACCAGACCGCGCTCGCCACGTACGTCGTCTTCTCCCCGGAGAAACAGACCTCGGCCGCCGCGATCGCCTCCGCGATGGCGGTCCTGCTCCTGCCCTACTCCCTGGTGGGCCCGTTCTCCGGCGTCCTGCTGGACCGCTGGCGCCGCCGCCAGGTTCTTCTGTACGGCAGCCTGCTGCGCACGATTCTGGCCTCGGCCACGGCCGTCCTGATCATCACCGAGGTCCCGGACTGGCTCTTCTACGTCTCCGCGCTGTGCGTCACCGCCGTCAACCGCTTCGTCCTGTCCGGCCTGTCCGCCGCACTTCCGCGTGTGGTCGACGAAGAACGCCTCGTGATCGCCAACTCCCTGTCCCCGACCGCGGGAACACTCGCCGCGACCGTGGGCGCCGGTCTGGCCTTCGTCGTACGGCTAGTCGTCTGGGACTCCGATGCCGCCGTGGTGCTGCTCGGAGCCGCCCTGTACCTGTGCGCGGGACTGGCGTCACTGCGCATGTCACGGGAACTGCTGGGCCCTGACCGCGCGTGGACGCAACCACGCTTCAAGGCGGCCCTCTCCGGCACCCTGCACGACCTGGCGGCAGGCGTACGCCATCTCGCGACCCCGCCTCGCCGGGAGGCAGCCTGGGCACTACTCACGATGACCCTGATGCGCTTCTGCTACGGCGCCCTGCTCGTCATGCTGCTGATGCTGTGCCGATACGCCTTCGCGTCCAGCACCGATGACGGACTCGCCCTGCTGGGGCTTGCGTTGGTCATCTCGGGCGCGGGATTCTTCGCCGCCGCCGTGGCAACCCCCTGGTCGGCAGGACGACTTGGCCCGGGCCGCTGGATCGTGGTGTGCGCGGCGGCAGCGGCGGTCCTGGTCCCCGCGCTCGGCCTTCCGTTCGCCACAACTCCCATGCTGGTGGCGGCATTCGTCCTGGGACTGGCAACTCAGGGAGCGAAGATCGCCACGGACACGATCGTGCAGACCTCGGTCGAAGACGACTTCCGTGGCCGGATCTTCTCCGTCTACGACGTGCTGTTCAACGTCGCCTTCGTCGGCGCCGCCGGCGTGGCCGCCCTGATACTGCCGCCCGACGGTCGCTCCGCGCCCCTCCTGGTCACAGTCGCCGTTATCTACGCGGCAGTTGCTGTGGCTATGGCCCGCTTTGAACGCCGCTCCGTGTCACATCAATGACACAGAGTCCCCCTCGGTTGCAGGGGTGTCAGTGGTGGCCGATAACTTACGTGCGTCTTATGGCGCGCATTGTTCGCGTCAGGCACCCATGTTCTGCCACACACCCATGTTCTAGGGGGACCCCCAAGTGACAACTCCGCCGCCCCAAGGCAACCCGTACGCCCAGGGCCAGAACCCGTACGGCCAGGCTCAGCCGCCCTACGGCCAGCCTCAGGGCCAGGCCCCGTACCCGCCGCAGGGCGGCTACCCGCAGCAGCCGGGCCAGCCGGGCTTCCCCCCGCAGGGGGCGGCGCCGTATGCACCGGTTCCGCCGCAGCAGCCGCGCCGCAGGTTCAGCTTCAAGACGATCAAGAACGTCGCTGCCGTCGTGATCGTCAGCATCATGATCGTCGTCGGCTACATAATGAGCCAGGACGACGCCAAGAACGCCGCAGTGGGCGACTGCCTGAAGGCCCCGTCATCGTCGGCCTCGGACGACACCCTGGAGGTCGTGGACTGCTCCTCCTCCGAGGCCGAGATGAAGGTGCTCAAGAAGATCAAGGGTCACTACACGGAGATCACCGCCGAGGCCGAGTGCAGCAAGGTCGAGGGGTCCACGAGCTACTACACCGAGACCATGAAGACAGGCACCAGCGACGACGAGTTCCTGCTGTGCCTCAAGGACGCCTGATCCGACTCGGGTCGGGTCGTTGTTTCACGTGAAACATCGAAGAGCGGCGCCATGTTTCACGTGAAACATGGCGCCGCTCTTTCGTCTACCGACTGGGCTCAGCCCTCTGACTCCTGCGCCCACCACTCCTTGAGCGCGGACACCGCCTCACCGTGCTCCATCGGCCCGTTCTCCAGCCGCAGCTCCAGCATGTGCTTGTAAGCGCGCCCGATGACCGGCCCAGGGCCGACGCCGAGGATCTCCATGATCTGGTTGCCGTCGAGGTCGGGGCGGATGGCGTCCAGCTCCTCCCGCTCCTGAAGCTCGGTGATCCGCTCCTCCAGACCGTCGTAGGCACGGGACAGAGCCGCCGCCTTGCGCTTGTTCCGCGTCGTGCAGTCCGAGCGGGTCAGCTTGTGGAGGCGGTCCAGGAGCGGGCCCGCGTCACGGACATAGCGGCGGACTGCGGAGTCCGTCCACTCGCCGGTGCCGTAGCCATGGAAGCGCAGGTGGAGTTCGACCAGACGTGAGACGTCCTTCACCACCTCGTTGGGGTACTTGAGCGCCGTCATGCGCTTCTTCGTCATCTTCGCGCCGACCACCTCATGGTGATGGAACGAGACCCTGCCGTCCTTCTCGAAGCGACGCGTGCGCGGCTTGCCGATGTCGTGCAGCAGAGCGGCCAACCGGAGCGTCAGATCGGGTCCGCACTCCTCCAGAGCCATCGCCTGCTCCAGGACGATCAGCGTGTGCTCGTAGACATCCTTGTGCCGGTGGTGCTCGTCACTCTCCAGCCGCAGAGCCGGCAGCTCCGGCAGGACATGCCCGGCGAGCCCGGTGTCGACCAGCAGTGACAGGCCCTTTCGCGGGTGAGCGGAGAGAATCAGCTTGTTCAGCTCGTCCCGCACCCGCTCCGCCGAGACGATCTCGATACGCCCGGCCATGTCCTTCATCGCCGTCACGACCTCGGGAGCCACCTCGAAATCGAGCTGTGCCGCGAACCGCGCCGCCCGCATCATGCGCAGCGGGTCGTCCGAGAAGGACTCCTCGGGGGTGCCCGGAGTGCGCAGCACACACTCCGCGAGGTCCTCCAGGCCGCCGTGCGGATCGATGAACTCCTTCTCCGGCAGAGCGACGGCCATCGCGTTGACCGTGAAGTCACGCCGGACGAGGTCCTCCTCGATGGAGTCGCCGTACGACACTTCGGGCTTGCGAGAGGTGCGGTCGTAGGCCTCCGAACGGTAGGTCGTCACCTCGATCTGGTAGCCGTCCTTCTGCACCCCGACCGTGCCGAAGGCGATCCCGACCTCCCACACGGCGTTGGCCCACGGGCGCACGATCTTCAGTACGTCCTCGGGGCGGGCGTCGGTCGTGAAGTCCAGGTCGTTGCCGAGCCGGCCAAGCAGCGCATCCCGGACCGATCCACCGACCAGGGCGAGTGAGAACCCGGCATCCTGGAATCGGCGGGCGAGGTCGTCGGCGACAGGCGCTACCCGCAGCAGTTCGCTCACCGCGCGGTGCTGCACCTGACTCAGGACACTGGGCTTGTCTTCGTTGGCGTTCGGCACAACAGAAGAGGGTACGTGGCCCTGACGGCCCCGAGCTCCTCCATTAAACGTGCACACCGCGTGCACGGACACGTCTATCCATAGGGGCACAAGGACTGCTCTTGAGGCGCAGGCAAACGCTCCTCTTTATACCTGCACATAGGGGACAGTCTGACGGCACGGACCGATCTCGCGGAGCACTCCGCGGCACTTCCCCTCAGCGCGCATCGTTACCATGCGTGGACGCACATTCCGACGACCACTGACGACGACGAGGGACGGGCGAGCGCGTGGCCGAGGCGGCAGACTTCCAGGGGACGAGTCCCTCACCTGCCCGTCGGTGGCTACGGCGGACAGGAGCACTGTTCGCCGGAGCACCTCTGCTGGCCGGCCTGCTCCAGCTGCCCGTCGCCGCGCCCGCGGACGCCGCCGGGCAGGACTCCCTGAAGGCCGCCTCCGGCTCGGAGACAGTCGCTGTCGCCGTGGACTCGCTCACACCGACCGTGCCCGGTGAGGGCGACACCCTCACCGTGTCCGGCACGGTGACCAACAAGGGCAAGCAGGCGGTCACCGATGCGCAGGTGGACCTGCTCCTGGGGTCCGCCCTGAACACACGCTCCGCCATCGACACGGTCGCCGACCGCACCGATTACCAGCCGGGACTGGACGGGGCCCCGGTGGGCGGGAAGTACGTCAAGGAGTTCTCCAAGCTCACCCCGGGCGTAGCCCAGAGCTTCAGCATCTCCGTGCCGGTCGACAAGCTGGATCTCGGCGGGGACGGGGTCTACCAGTTCTCTGTCTCCCTGTCCGGTGAGACGTCCGCGCAGCCCTGGGAGCAGGTGCTCGGCATCGAGCGGACGTTCCTGCCGTGGCAGCCCGACGGGGCCGACAAGAAGACCCGGACGACGGTTCTGTGGCCGCTCGTCTCCACCGGACACATGACGGCGCAGACGGGGTCGAACGAGTCGCAGACGCCGGTCTTCCGCAACGACGACCTCGCCAAGGAGCTCTCCGCGGGCGGCCGACTGCAGCAGCTCGTGTCGCTGGGCAAGGAGCTCGACGTCACCTGGGTGATCGACCCCGACCTGCTGGCCTCCGTGGACGCGATGACGGAGAGCTATCGCGTCCAGGGCGAGGGCGACACGACCACGGCGGGCACCCATCAGGACGTCGCCAGTCAGTGGCTGGCGGAGTTGCAGGAAGCGGTCCTGGACAAGGAGGTCGTCGCCCTGCCCTTCGCCGACCCCGACCTCGCCTCCCTGGCGCACAACGGCACGAGCGTCACCGGCTCGCTGAGCCACCTCAAGGAGGCCACCGACGTCGCAGCCGACACCGTCGACTCGATCCTCCACGTGGAGCCGACCACCGACTTCGCCTGGCCCGTGAACGGCGCCGTCGACCCGTCCATCGTCAAGGTCGCCACCTCCGCCGGCGCGGACAAGGTGATCGCCCGCAGTGACAGCCTGGTGGAGACCGGCGGCCTGCCCTACACGCCCTCCGCGGCCCGCCCCATCGGCGGCGGTACGACGGCGGTGGTCGCGGACGCACGGATGTCGACGGCGTTCGAGGGGAACCTGACAAGGGCGTCGAGCTCGACGCTCGCCGTGCAGAGATTCCTCGCCCAGAGCCTGACCCTCAACCTCCAGACGGGCAAGCAGCGCAGCATCGTCGTCGCCCCGCAGCGGATGCCGACGGCGAGCCAGGCCCAGGCGATGGCCGAGGCGGTGACGGCGCTCCAGGGCGGCACATGGTCCCAGTCGCAGGAACTCGGGGCCGCTGCCGCGGCCAAGCCCGACGCGGCCGCCACCACCAGGGTGCCCGCAGCGTCCGCCTACCCCTCCTCCCTGCGCAAGCAGGAACTGCCGCGCGCGGCCTTCGAGCAGATCGAGACCACGCAGGACAAGCTCGACAACTTCAAGGTGATCCTCAGCAGGCAGTCCCGCGTGGTGACCCCCTTCGGGCGGGCCATGAACCGCGAGATGTCCACGTCATGGCGCGGCCGGTCCGCCGAGGCAGCCGACTACCGCAACGGCATCGAGGCGTACATCGACTCCCTGGCCGGCCAGGTCACGCTGATCAGAAAGTCCGAGACCAAGCTCTCCGGACGCAGCGCCATGATCCCCGTGACCGTGCAGAACAACCTGGTCCAGGGCGTCGATCACCTGGTGCTGCGGCTCACCTCGAAGAGCCCGCGGCGCCTGGAGATCAACGGCGACAGCTTCTCCGAACAGCGCGTCACGGTCTCCGGCGGGCACAGCCAGACGGTGAAGTTCACCACGTCGGCTCAGGCCAACGGCCAGGCCACGATGGTCGCCCAACTGTTCACGGAGGACGGCCAGCCGTACGGCGCACCGGTCACCTTCGATGTGAAGGTCACCGAGTTCACGGCCACCGTGATGCTGGTCATCGGCGGCGGCTTCCTCCTCCTCGTCCTCGCCGGATTCCGGATGTACACGCAGCGCAAGCGCGCGGCGGCCCGTGAGGCCGAGCAGGACGGCTCCCAGGAGGCGGACGAGACCGACGGCGACCCGGAGAACCCGGAAGGCCCCGAGGAACGTCTCACGCCCGAGGACCTCCTCAAGGAGGAGTCCGTCACGGGAACCCGGGCAGACGCGCCGGAGCAGCCGAGTGACCCGACACCGGACACCCCAGCGGAAAGCGCCGACCCGTCCGGCACGGGTGAGAGAGTGGACCGTTGAGCGATGTCGTGGCCGGTGGGCCCGGGACGATGAGGTGGGGTAACCATGAACGCGCCGTACGACGGTGACCGCGGCCAGGCCGCGGGCCCCCCGGGGCACCCCGAGGGCCCGCCGCCCGAGCCGGGCCAGGTACCGCCGCAGCACCCGGCGGACATGTACCTCCAGGACGCCTACGCCCAGGACCCCTACCAGGCCCAGGACCTCTCCGCCCAGGACCCTGTCGCCGAAGCGCTCTACGACCGTGCCGCCCACCCGCCGCCCCCGCCGGGCACCTACCAGTCGCCGCAGTCGCTCTACGCCCAGCCGCCCCAGTCCCCGTACGCCCCCGACCCGCATGTCTGGGCCCAGACGCCGGCCCCCGAGCCGGAGGGCCCGGCCCCGTACATGCCGTACGGCGACGACCACCGCACGACCCAGTACGTGGGCGTCGACGACCTCGTCACGCACTCCACCGAGGGGCCCCAGGAGCACGACGCCTTCGCTCATCTCTTCCGGGACCAGCAGCAGGGCGGCCACCCGCAGTACCAGCAACCCGCGGTTCCGGGACCTTCGCCGGAGCCCGCCGCCGTCGGCGCGTACCAGGGATCTGCCACACCGCCTGCCGCAGCCGAGCCCGCCGCGCCTGCTCCGGCGCCCGCGCCGGCTTCTGACGCGAAGAAGAGCGGGCGGGTCGGCGGTCTGCTGAAGTCGAGCGCGGTGATGGCGGCGGGCACGCTGGTCTCCCGGCTCACCGGCTTCGTCCGCTCCATGATGATCGTCTCGGCCCTGGGCCTCGGCCTGCTCGGCGACTCCTTCCAGGTCGCCTACACGCTGCCGACGATGATCTACATCCTGACCGTCGGCGGCGGCCTCAACTCCGTCTTCGTACCCCAGCTCGTGCGCGCCATGAAGGACGACGAGGACGGCGGCGAGGCATACGCGAACCGTCTGCTGACCCTGGTGATGGTGGCACTCGCCGCCCTCACCGCGCTCGCGATGGTCGGCGCGCCGTACCTGGTCCGCGCACTGTCCAACCCGGTGGCCGGCAACCCCGCGGCCAACGACGTGGCCGTCACCTTCACCCGCTACTTCCTGCCCTCGATCTTCTTCATGGGCGTCCATGTGGTGATGGGGCAGATCCTCAACGCCCGCGGCCGCTTCGGCGCGATGATGTGGACGCCCGTCCTGAACAACATCGTCATCATCGTGACGCTCGGGGCGTTCCTGTGGGTGTACGGCACCGCCGAGCACTCCGGCATGCAGGTCACGAACATCCCGCCGGAGGGCCAGCGGCTCCTCGGCGTCGGTGTTCTCCTCGGCCTGGTCGTCCAGGCCCTGGCGATGATCCCCTACCTGCGCGAGACCGGTTTCCGGCTGCGGCTGCGCTTCGACTGGAAGGGCCACGGCCTCGGTAAGGCCGCCATGCTGGCCAAGTGGACGATCCTGTTCGTCCTGGCCAACCAGGCGGGTGCGCTCGTGGTCACCCAGTTGTCCACGTCCGCCGGCATCGGCTCAGGCGTCGACGGCACCGGCTACGCCGCCTACGCCAACGCCCAGCTCATCTGGGGCCTCCCCCAGGCCATCATCACCGTCTCTCTGATGGCAGCCCTGCTGCCCCGCATCTCCCGCTCGGCCGCCGAGGACGACGCGGGCGCCGTACGCGACGACATCTCCCAGGGCCTGCGCACGACTGCGGTGGCGATCGTGCCGCTCGCCTTCGGTTTCGTAGCGCTGGGCATCCCCATGTGCACGCTGATGTTCGGCACCTCGGGCACGAGCGAGGCCACGAACATGGGCTTCATGCTGATGGCCTTCGGCCTCGGCCTGATCCCCTACTCGGTGCAGTACGTCGTGCTGCGCGCCTTCTACGCGTACGAGGACACCCGCACCCCCTTCTACAACACGGTCATCGTGGCCGCGGGCAATGCGGGCGCTTCGGTGCTCTGCTACCTGCTGCTCCCGGCCCGCTGGGCAGTGGTCGGCATGGCAGCCGCGTACGGTCTGGCCTACACGCTCGGCGTCGGCGTCGCCTGGAACCGGCTGCGCAAGAAGCTCGGCGGCGACCTGGACGGCACCCGGGTGATGCGGACCTACGCCAGACTCTGCATCGCGTCGGTGCCCGCGGTACTGCTGAGCGGTGCGGCCTGCTACGGGATCGCCCAGACCCTCGGTCAGGGCGTGTTCGGCTCCTTCGCCGCCCTGGTGGCCGGCGGAGCCGTGCTGTTCGGGGTCTTCTTCGTGGCCGCCCGCAGGATGCGCATCGAGGAACTGACCTCACTGGTCGGCATGGTCCGCGGGCGCCTGGGTCGCTGAGACCTGGGTACGCGCACAACCATCGTCCGCCACTGTGTGTCGTGCATAGCGGCAGACTGTGGGCACAATTGGTTTCGGCGTCGGACGGCGCGCACGGAGTCGGACGGCGCGCAATGGATGGGGAGGCAGGAACGACGGTGGCGGAACGGAGCACGGCTGCCGTCGACGTGGCAGACAACAGCGGCGACGAGCCGCTGACCGCACAAGCGGACCAGTCCACGGCCGACGGGGTGGCCAAGAATCGGGAGCGGGACACGGACACCGACGAGGCACAGGGGAGTGGCGGGACCGAGGGTCCCGGAAAGGCCTCACCACCCGAACTGCACAGCGGTCACAAACTCGCCAGACGCTACCGCCTCGAGGAGTGCGTCACCCGTCTGGACGGTTTCAGCAGCTGGCGTGCGGTCGACGAGAAACTCCGTCGCGCCGTCGGCGTCCACATCCTGCCCGCAGACCATGCACGGGCTCGTTCCGTCCTGGCCGCGGCCCGCTCCTCCGCACTGCTCGGCGACCCTCGCTTCGTCCAGGTCCTCGACGCCGTCGAGGAGAACGACCTGGTCTACGTCGTCCATGAGTGGCTGCCCGACGCCACCGAGCTGACCACGCTCCTCGCCTCCGGCCCGCTGGAGGTGTACGAGGCCTACCAGATGGTCACCCAGGTGTCCGCCGCCATGGCCGCGGCCCACCGCGAGGGCCTGGCCCATCTCCGTCTCAACCCGAACGCCGTGCTGCGCACCTCGTCGGGTCAGTGGCGCATCCGCGGCCTCGCGGTGAACGCAGCCCTGCGCGGCGTCAGCTCCGAGACCCCTCAGCGCACCGACACGGAGGCCATCGGCGCTCTGCTGTACTCAGCGCTCACCCAGCGGTGGCCGTACGAGAGCGACGCCTACGGCCTGTCCGGGCTGCCCAAGGACGTCGGTCTGATCGCCCCCGACCAGGTGCGCGCCGGCGTTCACCGCGGTCTGTCGGAACTCACCATGCGCGCGCTGGCCAACAACGGCGCGACCGCCTCCCGGCACGAGTCCGCTTGCACATCGCCGGAGGAGCTGGTGAAGGCGATCGGCGAGATGCCCCGCATCCGCCCGCCGGAGCCTTCGTTCACGGCGCCGCCGGACTATCAGCGCACGACGTACCAGCAGGGCACGTACGGCCGCCAGACGCAGCATCCTGGCGCCACGCAGCCGGTGCCGACCCCGCCGCCCCCGCTGCAGAGCCGCACCGGCAAGGCCCTGAAGTGGGCCGTGTCGGCTCTCCTGATCGCCGCCCTGGGCCTTGGCAGCTGGCAGTTGGCGGATGCGCTCATGGATCAGGGCAACAAGTCCGACGACACCAACCAGACGCAGACGACGGACGACGACAACGACAAGAACCCGACGAAGCCTGCCAGCCAGCCCATCGCCATCAGCGGCGCCCGAGACTTCGACCCGCTCGGCGACGGTACCGAGAAGTCCGACGACATAAGCAAGATCTATGACGGCTCGACGAGCACGTACTGGCAGACGGACTTCTACCTGAGCTCTGACTTCGGACGGTTGAAGTCCGGCGTCGGAGTCATCCTCGATCTCGGCAAGGTCCAGGAGGTCGGAAAGGTGACCGTCACCTTCGTGGGCGACACCTCCGTCGAACTGCGCACCGCCTCCGGTGACACGGGTACCGCACCGACATCCCTCGACAGCTACGCCATGGTGGCCAAGGGCTCCGGCACGAGCGTGACGCTCAAGCCCGGCGAGTCCCTCAAGGCCCGCTATCTTCTGGTCTGGCTGACCAATCTGCCGAAGCAGGTGGACGACGGGAAGTTCCGCGGCAGGATCGCGGACGTCAAGGTGAGCAGCTGAGACCGAGAGGGAGGGGGTCCGATGGCAGACGGCGGCGCATACCGTGACACAAGCGATCAGGACCTTCTCGCCCGTCATGTAGATGGTGACCCGGACGCCTTCGGTGAGCTCGTGCGGCGTCACCGCGACCGGCTCTGGGCGGTAGCGCTGCGGACGCTCGGCGACCGCGAGGAAGCCGCTGACGCGGTCCAGGACGCCCTCGTCTCCGCCTACCGGGCCGCCCACACCTTCCGGGGCCATTCGGCCGTCACGACGTGGCTGCACCGGATCACCGTGAACGCCTGTCTGGACCGCGCCCGCAAGGCGGCCTCCCGGAAGACCTCACCGGTCGACGACACCGAACGCCTCGAGCAGCTGCTGGAGCCGCACGAGTCCGCGTCGGCGCCTGCAGAGCGCAACGATCTGCACCGCCAGCTCCTGGAAGCGCTCGGCACGCTGCCGCCCGATCAGAAGGCGGCGCTCGTCCTGGTGGACATGCAGGGTTACCCCGTCGCCGAAGCGGCCCGCATCCTCGACGTGCCGACCGGCACCGTCAAGAGCCGATGCGCGCGCGGCAGAGCCAGACTCCAGCCCCTCCTCACCCATCTACGGCCGGAAAGTACCGGAGATGGCAAGGATTCAGGCGAGAGGCGGAACCGGACGCAGGGGACATCCGTCCCACCGGCAGCGGGCCCACGTGCCACGGGGCCACAAGCAAGGGATCCGCGGGATACCGGGCCGAGTGATTCAGCTGCAGTGAAGGGCGGAGGTGGGCGAGCGTGACATCCACGACGGACACGGCCGGGCACCCGGACGTCGCCGAGATCTCCGACCTCACCGAGGGCCTTCTCCCCCCGTCCAGGACCGCCGATCTACGACGGCATCTGGATGAGTGCGCGCTGTGCGCAGACGTCCACGCGTCGCTGGAGGAGATCCGAGGGCTGCTCGGGACACTGCCCGGCCCGACCCGCATGCCCACCGATGTCGCCGAACGCATCGACGCCGCCCTCGCAGCAGAGGCTCTACTGAGCGCCACAGCGCCCGGGGACGTCAGCCATCCCCAGATCGCCCTCGCTGCCCACTCGGCCTCCGATGCGGACGACGGCGCGCATGTTTCACGTGAAACATCGGCGGCAGGACGTCCGGCGGGCCATGCCCGCTCCTCGACCACCGGCCCCGGCCGCAAGGATCGCAAGAAGGCCGGGCGACGGAAGGTCGCCGTCCTGAGCGCCGCGTTCACAGCCGCCGCTCTGGGACTGGGTTCCGTGCTGCTGACCTCACTGATGGGCGGGTCCGGTCCGTCGGCCGACGGAGGAGGGACCACCGACACGTTCTCCGCGGCAAAGCTGGAGAACCAGGTCTCCGATCTCCTCGCCAAGAACGAAGGCTCTGTAGGTAGCTCCCGCAAGCCGGAACGCAGCTTGGGCGTGGCGGGCGAGCCCGAGACCGAAGGCCCCCGGGTCTTCCGCGAGGTCACGGTGCCCGACTGCATCCGCGAGGGCATCGGTCGCAACGACGTGGCCCTTGCCACCGAGGAAGGCGTCTACAAGGGCAAGGACGCTCTCCTTGTCGTGCTGCCCGACTCCTCTGATGTCAGTCGAGTCACCGCCTACGTCATGGACGCGACCTGTGTGAAGCATCCGTCATCCGCGACGGCCGAGGTCCTCCTGACGGACTCGTACGCTCGCCGCTGAGAGACCGAAGGCTCGTCCCCGTCCAAGGCGTCAACCCCCGCCGCGAGGCGCAACCGTGTGCCCGGACACAGTGGGAATGCGCGCCCCTTAGGATCCGTTGGGTGGGGTGAGAGTTCTGAAAGGGGCTCTCACCGGTCCGACGAGGTATTCCAGAGACGAGGAATCAAGCCGTGAGCGACGTCCGTAACGTGATCATCATCGGCTCCGGGCCCGCCGGCTATACGGCGGCGCTCTACACCGCGCGCGCGTCGCTGAAGCCGCTGGTCTTCGAGGGCGCCGTCACCGCCGGTGGTGCGCTCATGAACACCACCGAGGTGGAGAACTTCCCGGGCTTCCAGGACGGCATCATGGGCCCCGAGCTCATGGACAGCATGCGCGCCCAGGCCGAGCGTTTCGGAGCCGAGCTCGTCCCGGACGACATCGTGAACGTCGACCTCAGCGGTGAGATCAAGACCGTCACCGACACCGCGGGCACGGTTCACCGTGCGAAGGCTGTCATCGTCGCCACGGGCTCGCAGCACCGCAAGCTCGGCCTGCCGAACGAGGACGCCCTGTCCGGTCGTGGTGTCTCCTGGTGCGCCACCTGCGACGGCTTCTTCTTCAAGGACCAGGACATCGCCGTCATCGGCGGCGGTGACACCGCGATGGAAGAGGCAACCTTCCTCTCCCGCTTCGCCAAGTCCGTGACGATCGTCCACCGCCGTGACACCCTGCGCGCCTCGAAGGCGATGCAGGACCGCGCCTTCGCCGACCCGAAGATCAAGTTCGTCTGGGACAGCGAGGTCGCCGAGGTCCAGGGCGACCAGAAGCTCTCCGGCCTGAAGCTGCGCAACGTCAAGACCGGCGAGCTCTCGGACCTGGCGGTCACCGGCCTGTTCATCGCGATCGGCCACGACCCGCGCACCGAGCTGTTCAAGGGCCAGCTGGAGCTGGACGAGGAGGGCTACCTCAAGGTCGACGCCCCCTCCACGCGCACCAACCTGACCGGTGTCTTCGGCGCCGGCGATGTAGTGGACCACACCTACCGCCAGGCGATCACCGCAGCCGGCACCGGCTGCTCCTCCGCCCTCGACGCCGAGCGCTTCCTCGCCGCCCTCGCGGACGAGGAGAACGCCGAGCCCGAGAAGACCTCTGTCTGACCCCCTCACCCACTCCACGCACCAAAGTTAAGGAGCCAGCAGTGGCCGGCACCCTGAAGAACGTGACCGACGACTCCTTCGAACAGGACGTCCTCAAGAGCGACAAGCCCGTACTGGTGGACTTCTGGGCCGCCTGGTGCGGTCCGTGCCGCCAGATCGCGCCGTCCCTCGAGGCGATCGCCGCCGAACACGGCGACAAGATCGAGATCGTCAAGCTCAACATCGACGAGAACCCGGGTACGGCCGCCAAGTACGGCGTCATGTCCATCCCGACGCTGAACGTCTACCAGAACGGCGAAGTCGCCAAGACCATCGTCGGCGCCAAGCCGAAGGCCGCGATCCTCCGCGACCTCGAGGACTTCATCGCCGAGTGACGTTTCACGTGAAACACGAATGGGCCAACCCCAGCGGGTTGGCCCATTCGTTTTTGAGCGAGGCAGCCGGCCTTAGAGAGGCCGGAGGGCGGGCTCCTTCTGTACGGCCCCCAGCAGCCGGTCGATCGCCATCTCCACGTCTTCCTTCCAGGACAGCGTCGTCCGCAGCTCCAGCCGCATCCGCGGAGAGGTGGGGTGCGGGCGAACTGTCTTGAAGCCCACGGCCAGAAGATGGTCCGCAGGCAGAACGCACGCCGGCTCTTTCCAACGAGCGTCCCCGAAGGCCTCGATCGCCTTGAAGCCCCGCCGCAGCAGATCCTTGGCCACCGTCTGGACCATCACCCGGCCCAGTCCCTGTCCCTGGTAGCCGGGCATGATGAACGCGGTCATCAGCTGCACCGCGTCCGGTGAGACAGGGCTCGTGGGGAACGCCGTCGAGCGGGGCACATACGCCGGAGGCGCGTACAGCACAAAGCCCACCGGTACGTCGTCGACGTAGACCACCCGCCCGCACGAGCCCCAGTCCAGCAGGACGGCGGAGATCCAGCCTTCCTTCTCCAGGGAGGGTGTCCCCGCCTTTACCGCGGCTTCACCGCTGACCGGGTCCAACTCCCAGAAGACACACGTGCGGCAACGCTTGGGAAGGTCCTGAAGGTTGTCCAGCGTGAGCGGTACGAGCCGACGCCCCATGAAGGCTGTTCCTCGCTTCCTTCGCCCGCGGCGTCGCGAGCGGCTGTCAGGGCGTTGCGTTCCCTGAGCAGGCTGCCGACGAATCCGCCGACCGCGCCCAGCCCAAGACCCGCGCTCACCAGTCCGGTGCGGCTCACCGTTCGCATGGACCCCGCCTCCCCTAAGAGGTCTGCCAGGTGGATGCGCCATACCCGAACGCATCGTATCCACGATGCGATTCCATCGATACCAGCAGGAAAGCAAAGAGCGGGCCGTGTTCCGGTACACACCGGACACGGCCCACGCGGGTAGGTCGGGAAAGCAGGACCCGGCCTACGAGGTGTCAGTCCTCGGACTCCTCGTCATCTTCCAGAAGGCTCCTCTGGAGAGCCAGCTTCTCGCCCGGAGCGAAGGTGCTGAGGATCCGCTCAAGGTCCTCCGGGGAGGCGAACTCGACAGTGATCTTGCCCTTCTTCTGGCCCAGTTCGACCTTCACCCGCGTCTCGAAGCGATCCGAGAGCCGGGTCGCGAGATCGGACAGCGCCGGTGAGGGCACAGAGCCGGCCCGCGGCCCCCTGGAACGCTGAGCCTTCTGCGGGCGGGAGCCCATCAGCGTCACGATCTCCTCGACGGAGCGGACCGACAGTCCCTCGGCCACCACGCGGTAGGCCAGCCGCTCCTGCTCCTCCGGATCCTCGACGGAGAGGAGAGCCCGCGCATGCCCGGCGGAGAGGACTCCGGCGGCCACCCGGTTCTGGACCTTGGGCGAGAGCTTCAGCAGACGCAGGGTGTTGGAGACCTGCGGCCGGGACCGGCCGATACGGTCCGCCAACTGGTCGTGCGTGCAGTTGAAGTCCTTCAGCAACTGATCGTAGGCAGCCGCCTCTTCGATCGGGTTCAGCTGGGCGCGGTGCAGGTTCTCCAGGAGCGCGTCCAGGAGAAGCTTCTCGTCGTCCGTGGCCCGCACGATCGCCGGGATCGCGTCGAGGCCGGCCTCACGGCAGGCCCGCCAGCGCCGCTCGCCCATGATGAGTTCGTAGCGGGCGGGGCCGATCTGCCGTACGACGATCGGCTGGAGGAGTCCGACCTCCTGGATGGAGGTGACCAGTTCCTGCAGGGCGTCCTCGTCGAAGACCTCACGGGGCTGCCGCGGGTTCGGCGTGATGGCATCGAGGGGGATCTCCGCGAAGTGCGCGCCCATGGGAGCTGGAGCCGTCTCCGCGGTGCCGCCCAGCGACGGCTCCTCGGTTTCATGTGAAACATGAGGCAGCGTGGCCACCTTGGCCGCGGCCACCCCTCGCTCGGACAGCACCGGGACAACGGCCGGAGACGAGGAAGCGGCGCCTCCCACCGGGGCCGGGGCCACCGTCTTCTCCGTCGGTGCTGCAGGGATCAGTGCGCCGAGACCACGACCCAAACCCCTCCGTCGCTCGCTCACTGGATCCCCTCCACCATGCTCGGGTTGCTCTGAGCGCCGATATGGGCGTGCGTCGGGTCGTAACTGACACCGACACCCTTCAGCGCGATCTCTCGTGCCGCCTCAAGATAGGACAGCGCACCGCTCGAACCTGGATCGTATGTCAGCACCGTCTGTCCATAGCTCGGCGCCTCGGAGATACGCACCGAGCGGGGAATGCTCGTCCGCAGCACCTCGTCCCCGAAGTGGCTGCGCACCTCGTCCGCGACCTGGGACGCCAGCCGCGTTCGGCCGTCGTACATGGTGAGCAGGATCGTCGAGACATGCAGAGTGGGGTTGAGATGCCCCCGCACCAAGTCGACGTTGCGCAGCAGCTGCCCCAGGCCCTCCAGCGCGTAGTACTCGCACTGGATCGGGATCAGGACCTCCTGCCCGGCCACCAGCGCGTTGACCGTCAGCAGGCCGAGCGAAGGCGGGCAGTCGATGAGGATGTAGTCCAACGGCTGCTCATAAGCCTGGATCGCACGCTGAAGCCGGCTCTCGCGTGCCACCAGAGACACCAGCTCGATCTCCGCACCGGCGAGATCGATCGTGGCAGGGGCGCAGAAGAGGCCCTCGACATCAGGGACCGGCTGGACGACTTCCGCGAGCGGCTTGCTCTCGACCAACACGTCATAGATGGAAGGGACTTCCGCGTGATGGTCGATCCCCAGAGCCGTGGACGCGTTGCCCTGCGGGTCGAGATCGATGACCAGCACGCGGCCGCCATGGAGAGCGAGCGACGCGGCAAGATTGACGGTCGTCGTCGTCTTGCCCACGCCCCCCTTCTGGTTGGCGACCACCATGACACGGGTCTGCTCGGGCCGTGGCAGGCCCTCGCCGGCGCGGCCTAGAGCCTCCACCGCCAGTTGGGCAGCACGACCGATGGGAGTGTCGTCCATCGGGGGCGGTGTTTCACGTGAAACATCGTCCCCCATCGACTCGGTGCGGGGACCGGGGACCGGATCGGTCATCGGTCCCGCGATGTTGGCGTTGGACCGCAAGGATTCACTCTCCTCGACTACAGGCTCGCAATGAACAGAGCCTCCCATGTCTTCGGGGTGGTGAACCAGTGAGGCCTGTTGTTCTGTGGAGAAATCCACCTCTGTGGACAACTCCGTGCCCCTCAAGGGGGACGGAGTGTCATCAGGAGGATCCTCTCCGAGAGAACCAAGGGGTTGTCGGTCGCGAGGTTCGGCCGCAGCGCGGCCGCGGCTGATGATCCCGTGCAGCAGTGAGCGACGTTTCACGTGAAACACGATGCCAGCGTCATCCTGAAATACTTCACGACACTCCATCCTGGGTAGTTTTACGCCCTTTTACGGAGTACACCCTGAGCGCCAAACGGGGTCACCACCCCCTCCCGAGGGTCACATGTGAGACATCTGCCACAGCCCCCGCCTCCCCACAGGGGGGATGATGGTGATCATTCCGGCAGAATGACCCTCGCGCTATACAGCTCAAATGCACCTCAAGGTATTTAACGTGCAAATTTCGCCGACGAATCAACGAGGTATGGTGTGAAATGAAACGGGGGGCACCGGACGTCGACCAATCCGGCCCTATTTACGGGGTAGTACATTCGCACGCTTTCCGCTTCATTGAACATTGACCAAAAGCAAGACATTACGGGGAACACCATGAAGAGCAGGAACTTCGCACGCGCGGCTTCCATTTTCATCGGCGTCGGAATGCTGACCGTCACCACGCCGGCCTTCGCCGACCAGGACGTCAAGGCCATCTGGGGACACGGGTACCGCACCAGCAGTGACCATGGCGTTGCCGCCGTCAAGGACCTTGGCGACGACGGCAACGAGGTCTACGTGCAGTACACCCGCAGCGGCCATGGCGACAAGATCTTCACCCTGTGGAACAAGAAGGGTAAGGGCACCACGACGTACAGTGGTGACGGTGGCACTGTGACCATCAAGAAGGTCTGCCGGTCCATCTCCGCGGCTCCGGACTACTGCAAGAACCGGTAAATTCGGGGCCTGTTGATCAGGAGTCCGGAAACATAAAGGAGAGGTGCCCGCCCCAGGGAATAACTCCCGGGAAGGGCACCTCTTTTACGCAGAAGGCGATACGAGGCGCTTGGCTTCCGTCAGCGCCTGCGCCGTGTCCGGGTCGACCGGGCAGCCTTCGCACGCTTCGCTGCGAAGCGCACACCTCCCGGGCTCTCCCCGACTTCCACGCGGACGACGGTGGACATCGGATCCACTACTCCCTCGCCCACATGCAGGATGGACGTCTCCACAGCGCCGAGCCTGCTCAGCGCCGTGGCGGCGCTCTTGAGCTCCTCTTCAGCGGCGTCACCCTTGAGGGCGAGCATCTCGCCGTACGGTCGCAGTAGAGGGATTCCCCAGGTGGCCAGTCGGTCCAGCGGCGCCACGGCTCGGGCGGTGACAACGTGCACCGGCGTCAGCTTCCCCATGACCTCCTCGGCACGGCCGCGCACCACCGTCACGTGATCGAGGCCCAACAGTTCCACCACCTCGGTCAGGAAGTTGGTGCGCCGTAGCAGTGGCTCAAGCAGCGTGATCTTCAGGTCCTCCCGGACAAGGGCCAGAGGAATGCCAGGCAGGCCGGCGCCCGAGCCCACATCGCACACGGTCACCCCCTCCGGCACGACCTCGGAGAGCACCGCACAGTTCAGCAGGTGCCGCTCCCACAGGCGGGGCACCTCACGCGGGCCGATCAGCCCGCGCTGCACACCCGCCTCAGCGAGCAGTTCGGCGTAGCGGACCGCATCAGCGTAGCGATCGCCGAACACCTCACGTGCCTGCTCGGGCACAGGGGGAAGCTCCGCTGCCTCCGTCACGGGGACCGTCCTTCCGTACCGCGCCGACGCCTTGGGCGCCGACCACCAGAACCAACAGAACTAACAGGCTGACAAAGTTCGGCCCCGCCTGCGGACAGACGGGGCCGGAGGAAACGTACGGGCCGATCAGGCGGGAAGCACAACGACGAACCGCTGCGGCTCCTCGCCTTCGGACTCACTACGCAGACCCGCCGTCTTCACCGCGTCGTGCACAACCTTGCGCTCGAACGGCGTCATCGGCTTCAGCTTCACGGGCTCACCGGTGTTCTTCACCTCAGCGGCGGCCTTGGCGCCCAGCTCGGAGAGCTCGGCACGCTTCTGGGCCCGGTAGCCCGCGATGTCCAGCATCAGGCGACTGCGATCCCCGGTCTCCCGGTGCACGGCCAGGCGCGTGAGCTCCTGCAGCGCCTCCAGCACCTCGCCGTCACGCCCGACCAGCTTCTGCAGGTCTCGGCTCCCCGAGTCGCTGATGATCGAGACAGCGGCGCGGTCAGCCTCGACGTCCATGTCGATGTCGCCGTCGAGATCGGCGATGTCGAGCAGACCCTCAAGGTAGTCCGCCGCGATCTCGCCCTCCTGCTCCAGGCGGGAGAGGGTGTCTACACCCTCGGCAGCGGCGGAGGTGGTGCCTTCCGTCACGGGATGGACTCCTTCTTACTTCTTGGACGGGGACTTGGGGCGCTGCGGACCGCCCTTGCGCTGCCCGGACTGGGCCTTGCTGCGGGTACCGCTGCCAGGCTTCTGCGCGGCCTTCTTGGCAGCGTCCGGCTTGGCGTCCTCGGGCTCGTCGTCGGACTTCTTGAGCGA
Organism: Streptomyces sp. cf386; assembly: GCF_900103585.1. Classification (GTDB taxonomy): domain Bacteria; phylum Actinomycetota; class Actinomycetes; order Streptomycetales; family Streptomycetaceae; genus Streptomyces. Next base: position 303,458 of record NZ_FNHV01000008.1, on the reverse strand, counting down.
GGTCGGCTCATCGCCCTGCTTCGCACCGCCGGACTGACGCTGGGACTTGCTCTGCCGCTTCGGCTGCTGGCGCTTGGGGGCACCCGCGGCGGTCGGCGTACCGTCCTCGGCCAGAGTGGCGACAGCGCCCTCGCTCTTGATCACAGTGCCGTCGGCCTGCGCCGCGAGACCCGACTTGGTCAGGCCGTTGATGAACTTGCGCTCGTACTCGTTACGGTCACGGCCCTTGGCCACGATCGCCTTGACGATGGCCTTCTCACCGCGGCCACGCGTCTTGCCGTGGTTCGTGACGTGCTTGTGCAGGCGCTCCAGGTACGCGGCCTGGGCCTTGGAACCCGGAGTCGGGTTGTTGCGGATGACGTACATCTGCTGGCCCATGGTCCACACGTTGGTGGTCAGCCAGTAGACGAGGACACCGACCGGGAAGTTGATACCGAAAACGGCGAACATGACCGGGAAGATGTACATCAGCATCTTCTGCTGCTGCATGAACGGCGTCTTCACCGTGGTGTCGACGTTCTTCGTCATCAGCTGACGCTGCGTGTAGAACTGCGACGCCGACATCAGGACGATCATGACCGCGGTGACGATGCGGACAGTGATCAGCGAGGCATTGAGCGCGGCGACGTCAGAAGCGCTGTCAGTGAACTTCGCGGCCAGCGGAGCCCCGAAGATGTGCGCTTCCTGCGCACTCTTCAGCAGACTCTCGTTGATCACCCCGATGGTCTCGTTGTTCGCGATGCTGTTGAGCACGTGGTACAGGGCGAAGAAGAACGGCGACTGCGCCAGGATGGGAAGGCACGAGGAGAGCGGGTTGGTGCCCGTCTCCTTGTACAGCTTCATCATCTCTTCGGACTGGCGCTGCTTGTCGTTCTTGTAGCGCTCCTGGATCTTCTTCATCTCGGGCTGCAGCGTTTGCATGGCCCGGGTCGCCTTGATCTGCTTCACGAAGAGCGGGATCAGGCAGATACGGATCAGAATCACCAGGGACACGATGGACAGGCCCCAGGCCCACCCGGTGTTATCGCCGAAGATGGCGCCGTACACCGAGTGGAACTGGACGATGACCCAGGAAACGGGTGTCGTGATGAAGCTGAAGAGGCTGGCAATCGTGTCCACTAATCATGCTCCTTGGACATGGGACGGGGTCTCTGCGGCCGGGCTCGAAGGAACATTCCCTTCGATGGCCGTTTCGGCGGCGGAGGGCCCGCCCTTCCGTGCACGCCACGCATTGCGCAGCATCTCGTGCCAGCGCGGACGCTTGCGCGGCGGGACATGGTCCACACCACCCAGCGACCACGGGTTGCACCGCAGGATGCGCCAGGCGGTGAGCGCCGTGCCCTTGATCGCACCGTGCCGGTCGATGGCCGTATACCCATAGTGGGAGCACGACGGGTAGTACTTGCACACCGGCCCGAGCAGCGGACTGATCGTCCACTGGTACAGCTTGATCAGGGCCAGCAGTGGGTACTTCATCGCGCGCCCCCTCCCAGCAGCCGCTGCAGAGCGGCATCCAGGTCTCGGGCCAGCTGTGCATGGTCGGCGTCACCCGCACCGGGCAGCGCTCGTACGACTACCAGGCTACCGGGGGGCAGCAGGTCCACTCGGTCGCGCATCAGATGGCGAAGCCTGCGCTTCACCTTGTTCCGCACGACCGCACCGCCCACAGCCTTGCTCACGACGAAACCCGCACGCGTCGGGGGAGCGCTCTCCCCAGGCGCGTGCGGGTCCGTGGCACCGCTACGAAGATGGACGACGAGGGACGGGCGACCGGCCCGGCGCCCTCGTCGTACTGCGGTCGCGAAGTCTTCGCGCCGCCTCAGCCGATGCTCGGTAGGCAGCACGACGTCATGACCTGATCAGGATCAGGCGGACAGGCTGGCGCGACCCTTGCTACGGCGGTTCGCGAGAATCGCGCGACCGGCACGCGTACGCATCCGCAGGCGGAAGCCGTGGGTCTTCGCGCGACGACGGTTGTTCGGCTGGAAGGTGCGCTTGCTCACTCGGGGGCTCCAGAGATAAATCGGGGTTTGCGGGTGCCGTCCTGGCTGTCACCGTGCGCCCACGAGTAGCTCGCGTTACGCCCGTGTGCACCGCTTACCGATCACCTTGACGCGATCTGTGCCCATCGGAGGCAGGCGGCAGCAGCCATCGACAACTCGACCTGGTTACGGTACGCGCGGCTACGCCATCCGGTCAAACCAGAGGTCACGGGGAGACACTATCCACAGCCTGGGGACAACAACTTGAACCGCACCCGCCGCCCTGACTACCGTGGCTGAACTCCGATTCGTTCCCTTGTCCCCCTGATTCTGGCTCCACCCGATCTGAATCCCGAACCGTCCCACAATCACACGTTCGTGGGACCCGTGAGAGAGCGTGCCCTGTGGCTGACGTACCTGCCGATCTTGCCGCAGTGTGGCCACGAGTACTGGAGCAGCTTCTCGGTGAGGGCCGCGCACAGGGGGTCGAGGTCAAGGACGAACACTGGATCCGGCGCTGCCAGCCCCTCGCGCTGGTCGCCGACACCGCCCTGCTCGCCGTACCGAACGAATTCGCGAAGGGCGTACTTGAGGGCCGACTGGCCCCCATCGTCAGCGAGACCCTCAGCCGCGAGTGCGGCCGCCCGATCCGCATTGCGATCACCGTCGACGACTCCGCCGGCGAACCCCCGGCCCCACCGCTGCCCCCCGCCCCACCCCAGCCCCGCTACGAGGAGCCCGAACTCCCCTCGTACGAGGGCTACGGCCGCCACCGCGCCGACGACCGCCACACCGGCGCCCCCGCCGACCCGCTGCCCACCGCACGCCCCGCCTACCCGAGCGAGTACCAGCGCCCCGAGCCCGCACCCGGCAGCTGGCCGCGCCCGACACAGGACGAATACAGCTGGCAGCAGCAGCGACTCGGCTTCCCCGAGCGGGACCCGTACGCCTCGCCCTCGCAGGAGCCCTACCCACAGGACTCCTACGGCGCGCCCACCCAGGACTATCGCCCGCAGCCGATGGAGCGGTCGTCGTACGACGGACACCGCCCCGACTACGAGCAGCAGCGGCCGGACTACGACCAGCCGCGCTCCGACTACGACCGCCCCCGCCCCGACTACGACCGCGACGCCCGCCGCGACCATTCCGAGCCGCCCACCGGCTCCGGTCATGTGCACCGCGGCGGCCCCGTCGGCGGGAACCTGCCGACCACCGGCGCCCCCGGCCCGCTGGCCGCACAGCCCGCCCCGGCGTCCGGCCCCGGCGAACCGACCGCGCGACTGAACCCGAAGTACCTCTTCGACACGTTCGTCATCGGCGCCTCCAACCGCTTCGCGCACGCGGCCGCGGTCGCCGTCGCCGAGGCACCGGCGAAGGCCTACAACCCCCTCTTCATCTATGGGGAGTCCGGCCTCGGCAAGACGCACCTGCTGCACGCCATCGGGCACTACGCGCGCAGCCTCTACCCGGGCACGCGCGTGCGCTACGTGAGCTCCGAGGAGTTCACCAACGAATTCATCAACTCCATCCGCGACGGCAAGGGCGACAGCTTCCGCAAGCGCTACCGCGAGATGGACATCCTGCTCGTCGACGACATCCAGTTCCTCGCGGACAAGGAGTCGACGCAGGAGGAGTTCTTCCACACCTTCAACACGCTCCACAACGCCAACAAGCAGATCGTGCTCTCCAGCGACCGGCCGCCCAAGCAGCTGGTCACACTGGAGGACCGGCTGCGGAACCGTTTCGAGTGGGGCCTGATCACCGACGTCCAGCCGCCCGAGCTGGAGACGCGTATCGCGATCCTGCGCAAAAAAGCGGTCCAGGAGCAGCTCAACGCCCCGCCAGAGGTACTGGAGTTCATCGCCTCCCGCATCTCGCGCAACATCCGCGAGCTGGAGGGCGCGCTGATCCGGGTGACGGCGTTCGCGTCGCTCAACCGGCAACCGGTCGACCTGGGCCTCACGGAGATCGTCCTCAAGGACCTGATCCCCGGCGGGGACGACGCGACGCCGGAGATCACCTCGACGGCCATCATGAGCGCCACGGCCGACTACTTCGGCCTCACGGTCGAGGACCTGTGCGGCAGCTCCCGCGGCCGTCAGCTGGTCACGGCCCGCCAGATCGCCATGTACCTCTGCCGTGAGCTGACGGATCTCTCGCTGCCGAAGATCGGCGCGCTGTTCGGCGGCCGCGACCACACCACCGTGATGCACGCCGACCGCAAGATCCGCAATCTGATGGCCGAGCGACGCTCCATCTACAACCAGGTCACCGAGCTCACCAACCGCATCAAGAACGGCTGACGGAGCCGGCCGAGACGGCCTGAAGAGCCCGTCGTACGACCCCAAGGGCGCCCCCGGAGCAGATTCCGGGGGCGCCCTTCGTCATGTCGCGGACGTCGGCTGTTCGATTACCTGCCGGGTTACGGCCACTCTCCACAGATTCGGTGAGTTTTTCCCGTCCACACCCTGGGGACTGGGAAGTTGTCCAGACTGTGTCCACAGGGACTCCTGTTGAAAGACCATCAGACCAGGTCACCTGGGTGTGGATTCGTGGACAAACGATCTCCACAGACTGTGGACAGAGCGGAGATCCACAGGCTGTGCATGAAGTTGTCCACGGGCAACCCACAGGCTGGGGCCGGTTGTCCCCAGCGATCCCCAGCTTCTCCACACCGCTGTCCACTGTTCGGCAACACGACGCGCCTCCTCACCGAGTCGAGTGAAAGGCGTCACACAAGGATGCCGGGTTGGGCTGTGGGAAAGGTGGGTAAAGCTGGGGACGGCGCTGGGGAGAAGTCGCCTCAGGCTGTGCATGGGGTGTGCAGAACTTTCCGTTCTCCACAGAGATGCCTAGTTGTCCACCGCCGCCGCCCACAGGCCCCGTGGACAAAATCTCCGCTCTGACCTGGGAAAACGGGGTTATCCACGGTATCCACAGCCCCTACTACTACTCCCAACTAGAGAGAGCTGGGAATCCGTTTCGAAGGGGGTCCTGTGCACAACTCGCTGTCCGGCTCCCGGCTGCCCCTCGTCACGACTTGACCCCGAGAGGCACCTACTGTCAGTGGGGTGCGTCAGACTGTTCCCCGGTGTCCTTCCCCTCACAGGGGCCGACGACACCGAGACAGACGACGAAGCCAGGCAGGCCGAAGAAGCGCCGGCAACAGCAGGAGGCGGCAACAGTGAAGATCCGGGTGGAACGCGACGTACTCGCGGAGGCAGTGGCCTGGGCGGCGCGCAGCCTCCCGGCCCGTCCGCCGGCGCCTGTCCTCGCCGGCCTCCTCCTCAAGGCCGAGGACGGCCAGCTGAGCCTGTCCAGCTTCGACTACGAGGTCTCCGCGCGGGTGTCGGTGGAGACGGAGGTCGACGAGGAGGGCACGGTCCTGGTCTCCGGCCGTCTGCTCGCCGACATCTGCCGCGCTCTCCCCAACCGTCCGGTGGAGATCTCCACAGACGGTGTACGGGCGACCGTGGTCTGCGGCTCCTCGCGATTCACACTCCACACCCTGCCTGTGGAGGAGTACCCGGCGCTGCCGCAGATGCCGACGGCGACCGGCACCGTCCCCGGCGAGGTCTTCGCCTCCGCGGCCGCCCAGGTGGCCATCGCCGCCGGCCGCGACGACACGCTGCCCGTCCTCACCGGTGTGCGCATCGAGATCGAGGGCGACACCGTCACGCTGGCTTCCACCGACCGCTACCGCTTCGCGGTCCGGGAGTTCCTGTGGAAGCCGGAGAACCCGGAGGCGTCCGCGGTCGCCCTGGTGCCCGCGAAGACGCTCCTGGACACCGCCAAGGCGCTCACGAGCGGCGACAGCGTCATCCTGGCGCTGTCCGGCTCGGGCGCCGGTGAGGGCTTGATCGGTTTCGAGGGCGCCGGTCGTCGGACGACGACCCGTCTCCTGGAGGGTGACCTTCCCAAGTACCGCTCGCTGTTCCCGACGGAGTTCAACAGCGTCGCGGTGATCGAGACCGCCCCCTTCGTGGAGGCCGTCAAGCGCGTGGCCCTGGTAGCCGAGCGCAACACCCCGGTGCGGCTCAGCTTCGAGCAGGGCGTGCTCATCCTGGAGGCCGGTTCCAGCGACGACGCACAGGCTGTGGAAAGGGTCGACGCCCAGCTGGAGGGCGACGACGTGTCGATCGCCTTCAACCCGACCTTCCTGCTGGACGGCCTGAGCGCCATCGACTCCCCGGTGGCCCAGCTGTCGTTCACGACGTCCACGAAGCCTGCGCTGTTGAGCGGCAAGCCGGCGTTGGACGCGGAGGCGGACGAGGCCTACAAGTACCTGATCATGCCGGTGCGCCTCAGCGGCTGAGCGGCTGCAGTTGTCCACAGGCCGTGGAGAGATTGCTCCCGGCCTGTGGGGAAACCCGCAGGTGAGGGCGTACGAATGAGCGCGTATGCCCACAGCTGTGCGTGAGCGTTCGGGTTTAGGCTCGTACGTGGGTACGAAAGTGCCACAGACGCCACAGCAACCTAAGGAACACAACTGATGGAGCTCGGTCTCGTCGGCCTCGGCAAGATGGGCGGCAACATGCGCGAGCGGATCCGCCGCGCGGGCCACACCGTCGTCGGATACGACCGCAACCCCGACCTCGCGGATGTCCACAGCCTGGAAGAGCTTGTGGGCAAGCTTTCGGGCCCGCGCGTCGTCTGGGTCATGGTCCCGGCGGGTGCGCCGACCCAGTCGACCATCGACGAGCTGGCCGAGCTGCTGGAGCCCGGTGACGTCGTCGTGGACGGCGGCAACTCGCGCTGGACGGACGACGAGAAGCACGCCGAGGAGCTGGCGGCCAAGGGCATCGGCTTCGTCGACTGCGGTGTCTCCGGCGGTGTCTGGGGCCTGGAGAACGGCTACGCGCTGATGTACGGCGGCGATGCAGAGAACGTCGCCAAGGCGCAGCCGATCTTCGACGCCCTGAAGCCGAAGGGCGACTTCGGCGCGGTGCACGCGGGCAAGGTGGGCGCGGGGCACTTCGCGAAGATGGTCCACAACGGCATCGAGTACGCGATGATGCAGGCCTATGCCGAGGGCTGGGAGCTGCTGGAGAAGGTCGACTCCGTGACCGACGTCCGGGAGGTCTTCCGTTCCTGGCAGGAGGGCACGGTCATCCGTTCCTGGCTGCTGGACCTGGCGGTGAACGCCCTCGACCAGGACGAGCACCTGGACAGGCTGAAGGGTTTTGCACAGGACTCCGGCGAGGGACGCTGGACTGTGGAAGCCGCCATAGACAACGCGGTGCCGCTGCCGGCGATCACCGCGTCGCTGTTCGCGCGGTTCTCCTCCCGCCAGGAGGACTCTCCGCAGATGAAGATGATCGCGGCGTTGCGGAACCAGTTCGGCGGCCACGCGGTCGAGAAGAACTGACCGTCGGGGAAGTAGCGACGGTCGAGGCCGAGCAGAAGTAGTCCACACCCTGGGGATGGCACCCTGGCACCCTCGGGAGTGCCCCGGTTGTCCACAACTGGGGAAAGTCGAAGCACACGTTGGGGGAGGTCGGCGAACGACCATGCACGTCACGCATCTGTCGCTGGCCGACTTCCGCTCGTACGCCCGGGTCGAAGTTCCACTGGACCCGGGCGTCACCGCTTTCGTGGGCCCCAACGGCCAGGGCAAGACGAACCTCGTCGAGGCCGTCGGCTATCTCGCCACGCTCGGCAGCCATCGTGTCGCCTCCGACGCTCCCCTGGTGCGCATGGGCGCCGAGCGGGCGGTCATCCGGGCGCAGGTGCGGCAGGGCGAGCGGCAGCAGCTGATCGAGCTGGAGCTGAATCCCGGCAAGTCCAACCGGGCTCGTATCAACAGGTCCTCGCAGGTCAGACCGCGGGACATTCTCGGCATCGTCCGTACGGTGCTGTTCGCGCCCGAGGATCTTGCGCTGGTCAAGGGCGACCCGGGCGAGCGGCGCCGTTTCCTCGACGAGTTGATCACCGCGCGCTCTCCGCGCATGGCGGGCGTCCGTTCCGATTACGAGCGGGTTCTCAAGCAGCGCAACACCCTGCTCAAGACGGCCGCGCTGGCCCGGCGGCACGGCGGTCGCACGATGGACCTGTCCACGCTCGACGTCTGGGACCAGCATCTCGCGCGCGCGGGCGCCGAGTTGCTCGCCCAGCGTCTCGACCTGATCGCGGCGATCCAGCCGCTGGCCGACAAGGCGTACGAGCAGCTGGCTCCTGGCGGCGGTCCCGTGGCCCTGGAGTACAAGCCGTCGGCTCCCGGTGAGGCGCACACCCGTGAGGATCTCTTCGAGCAGCTGATGGCGGCGCTCGCGGAGGCGCGCAAGCAGGAGATCGAGCGTGGTGTCACTCTCGTAGGCCCTCATCGGGACGATTTGCTTTTCAAACTCGGTCAGTTGCCCGCCAAGGGGTACGCGTCCCACGGTGAGTCGTGGTCCTACGCGCTGGCGCTGCGGCTGGCGTCGTACGACCTGCTGCGGGCGGAGGGCAATGAGCCGGTGCTGGTTCTCGACGATGTCTTCGCCGAGCTGGATGCCCGTCGTCGCGAGCGTCTGGCCGAGCTGGTCGCGCCCGGCGAGCAGGTCCTGGTGACGGCCGCGGTCGACGACGACGTACCGCATGTGCTGACGGGGGCGCGGTACACGGTGTCCGAGGGGGCGGTGGAGCGCGTATGAGCGAGAACCCGTCCGAGGACGTGCCCAAGAAGGCTCCCGAACCGACCGGCGTGGACCTCGCGCGCGTGGCGCTGCGGGCGGCCAAGGAGCAGGCACGCGCGCGTGGGGACGCGGCGCGGCAGAAGAAGCAGGCGCGGCGCGGGGGGCTGCGCTCCGGCGCGCGGGCGGACGGCCGTGATCCGATGGCGCTCGGGTCCGCCATCAACCGTTTGATCACTGAGCGGGGTTGGGAGACGCCGGCCGCGGTGGGCGGTGTGATGGGGCGCTGGCCGCAGATCGTCGGTGACGATGTCGCCAAGCACTGTGTGCCGGAGAAGTACGACGAGGAGGAGCGGATCCTGGTCGTGCGGTGCGACTCGACGGCGTGGGCGACGAATCTGCGGCTGTTGGCGCCGACGCTGGTCGCCCGGCTCAACGAGGACCTGGGCCATGGTGCGGTGCGGCAGATCAGGGTGAACGGCCCTGGTGGCCCCGCCCGCCGTTACGGTCCCCTGCGTGCGCCCGGCAGCACGGGTCCCGGCGACACCTACGGGTGACCGGCCGGGCACCGGGTGAGCGGACCTGGTGACGTGCGGTGAACGGCCCTTGCCGAGTCGCCGTCACGGCAGTCCCCGCGGCCCCGTCCGCCACAGGTGACCGACATCACATCAATAGTCGCCGGGGGTCACGATGCACCGTCGGCGGCTTCCTCGTCGTACCGCCGTATCCGGTTGCGAATCGTGACCTGACTCCGAAGTAGCCAAGGGTTGACGGCTCGAAGCGCTGAGTGGCGCTGTGAGCCTCTTGGAGCCCCCATCCGTATATCGGGAGTCGGAAGAGCCGGGTTCAGGGCGGCACATGCGGACTCAGGTACCGGCAAACCCCCATCACTGTCGGCGCTACCGGTAGACTGGAGGCCAATCCCGCCCCAAACGTGGGGACCGCCGGGAGAAGCTGAGCAACGCTGATCAAGGCTTACCAACGCAACATGCCGCAGCCGCTCCGGCAACCCGCCGACGAGCCTGGCTCGTGCTGTGCCAGAAAGGGCGCTTCGTGGCCGATTCCGGCAACCCCAACGAGAACATCCCGTCCACCGACGCCGGCGCCGACGGCGCGGTGACCTCGTCGAACGGCGAGGTCACCGCCTCGTACGACGCCAGCGCCATCACCGTCCTCGAGGGTCTGGACGCGGTTCGCAAGCGACCCGGTATGTACATCGGCTCGACCGGCGAGCGCGGACTGCACCACCTTGTGCAGGAGGTCGTCGACAACTCCGTCGACGAGGCGCTGGCCGGGCACGCGGACACGATCGACGTGACGATCCTCGCCGACGGCGGTGTAAGGGTCGTGGATAACGGCCGTGGCATCCCGGTGGGCATCGTGCCGTCCGAGGGCAAGCCGGCCGTCGAGGTCGTGCTGACCGTGCTGCACGCGGGCGGCAAGTTCGGCGGCGGCGGCTACGCGGTCTCCGGTGGTCTGCACGGCGTGGGTGTCTCCGTCGTGAACGCCCTGTCGACCAAGGTGTCCGTCGAGATCAAGACCGACGGCTACCGCTGGACCCAGGACTACAAGTTGGGCGTCCCGACGGCCCCGCTTGCCCAGCACGAGGCCACGGACGAGCACGGCACCACGGTCACCTTCTGGGCCGACCCGGACATCTTCGAGACCACCGACTACTCCTTCGAGACGCTGTCGCGGCGCTTCCAGGAGATGGCGTTCCTCAACAAGGGTCTGCGGATCAACCTCACCGACGAGCGCGAGTCGGCGAAGGCCACGGCCGGCGCGGACGAGGCGGGCGAGGACGAGAAGCACGAGGTCAAGCACGTTTCGTACCACTACGAGGGCGGCATCGTCGACTTCGTGAAGTACCTCAACTCCCGCAAGGGAGAAGTGGTGCACCCCACCGTGATCGACCTGGAGGCGGAGGACAAGGACAAGAACCTGTCCCTCGAGGTCGCCATGCAGTGGAACGGCGGCTACACCGAGGGTGTGTACTCCTTCGCCAACATCATCCACACCCACGAGGGCGGTACGCACGAAGAGGGCTTCCGTGCCGCGCTGACCTCGCTGATCAACAAGTACGCGCGCGACAAGAAGCAGCTGCGCGAGAAGGACGACAACCTCACGGGTGACGACATCCGCGAGGGTCTGACCGCGATCATCTCGGTGAAGCTGAGCGAGCCGCAGTTCGAGGGCCAGACCAAGACCAAGCTGGGCAACACCGAGGTGAAGACCTTCGTCCAGAAGGTCGTCTACGAGCACCTGGCCGACTGGCTGGACCGTAACCCGAACGAGGCGGCGGACATCGTCCGCAAGGGCATCCAGGCCGCCACCGCGCGCGTGGCGGCCCGCAAGGCCCGTGACCTGACGCGTCGTAAGGGCCTGCTGGAGACGGCGTCCCTGCCGGGCAAGCTCTCCGACTGCCAGTCGAACGACCCCACCAAGTGCGAGATCTTCATCGTCGAGGGTGACTCCGCCGGCGGCTCGGCCAAGTCCGGCCGCAACCCCGAGTACCAGGCGATCCTCCCGATCCGAGGCAAGATCCTCAACGTCGAGAAGGCGCGGATCGACAAGATCCTGCAGAACCAGGAGATCCAGGCGCTGATCTCGGCCTTCGGCACCGGAGTCCACGAGGACTTCGACATCGAGAAGCTGCGCTATCACAAGATCATCCTGATGGCGGACGCCGACGTCGACGGCCAGCACATCAACACCCTGCTGCTGACCTTCCTGTTCCGCTTCATGCGGCCGCTGGTCGAGGCCGGGCACGTGTTCCTGTCCCGTCCCCCGCTCTACAAAATCAAGTGGGGCCGGGACGAGGTCGAGTACGCGTACTCCGACCGTGAGCGCGACGCGCTGCTGGAAATGGGCCGTCAGCGCGGCAAGCGTGTCCGCGAGGACTCGATCCAGCGCTTCAAGGGTCTCGGCGAGATGAACGCCGAGGAGCTGCGCATCACGACCATGGACCAGGAGCACCGCGTCCTCGGCCAGGTCACCCTCGACGACGCCGCCCAGGCCGACGACCTGTTCTCGGTCCTCATGGGCGAGGACGTCGAGGCACGCCGCCAGTTCATCCAGCGCAACGCCAAGGACGTCCGCTTCCTCGACATCTGAGTCGGTCTCAGCTGACCGCACCAGGAAGGACTTTCACCAGCAATGACCGACGAGAACACTCCCGTCACGCCTGACGAGGGACAGACCCTGCGTGTCGAGCCCGTGGGGCTCGAGACGGAGATGCAGCGCTCCTACCTCGACTACGCGATGTCCGTCATCGTCTCGCGTGCCCTGCCGGACGTCCGTGACGGCCTCAAGCCCGTCCACCGCCGCGTCCTGTACGCCATGTACGACGGCGGCTACCGCCCCGAGCGCGGCTTCTACAAGTGCGCGCGCGTGGTCGGCGACGTCATGGGTAACTACCACCCCCACGGCGACTCCTCGATCTACGACGCCCTAGTGCGCCTCGCCCAGCCGTGGTCGATGCGGATGCCGCTGGTGGACTCCAACGGCAACTTCGGCTCTCCGGGCAACGACCCGGCGGCGGCCATGCGCTACACCGAGTGCAAGATGGCGCCGCTGTCGATGGAGATGGTCCGTGACATCGACGAGGAGACCGTCGACTTCACGGACAACTACGACGGCCGCTCCCAGGAGCCGACCGTCCTGCCCGCCCGCTTCCCGAACCTGCTGATCAACGGCTCGGCCGGTATCGCGGTCGGTATGGCGACCAACATCCCGCCGCACAACCTGCGCGAGGTCGCGGCCGGCGCCCAGTGGTACCTGGAGAACCCGGAGGCCTCGCACGAGGAGCTCCTGGACGCCCTCATCGAGCGCATCAAGGGCCCCGACTTCCCGACCGGCGCCCTCGTCGTCGGCCGTAAGGGCATCGAAGAGGCGTACCGCACCGGCCGCGGCTCCATCACCATGCGCGCGGTCGTCGAGGTCGAGGAGATCCAGAACCGCCAGTGCCTGGTGGTCACGGAACTGCCGTACCAGACCAACCCCGACAACCTCGCGCAGAAGATCGCCGACCTGGTGAAGGACGGCAAGATCGGCGGCATCGCGGACGTCCGTGACGAGACGTCGTCCCGTACCGGTCAGCGCCTGGTCATCGTGCTGAAGCGCGACGCGGTCGCCAAGGTCGTCCTGAACAACCTGTACAAGCACACGGACCTGCAGTCGAACTTCGGCGCCAACATGCTGGCGCTCGTCGACGGCGTCCCGCGCACCCTCTCCCTCGACGCGTTCATCCGCCACTGGGTGACGCACCAGATCGAGGTCATCGTCCGCCGTACGCGCTTCCGGCTGCGCAAGGCCGAGGAGCGGGCGCACATCCTGCGCGGCCTCCTCAAGGCCCTGGACGCCATCGACGAGGTCATCGCCCTCATCCGGGCCAGTGACACGGTCGAGATCGCGCGTACGGGCCTGATGGAGCTCCTGGAGATCGACGAGATCCAGGCCAACGCCATCCTTGAGATGCAGCTGCGGCGACTCGCCGCCCTGGAGCGCCAGAAGATCATCCAGGAGCACGACGAACTCCAGGCGAAGATCACCGAGTACCAGGAGATCCTGGCCTCACCGGTCCGCCAGCGCGGCATCGTCAGCGCGGAGCTCGCCGCGATCGTCGAGAAGTACGGCGACGACCGCAAGACCATGCTGGTGCCCTACGACGGTGACATGTCCATCGAGGACCTGATCGCCGAGGAGGACATCGTCGTCACGGTCTCGCGCAGCGGCTACGTCAAGCGCACCAAGACCGTCGACTACCGCGCGCAGAAGCGCGGCGGCAAGGGCGTACGCGGCACGAAGCTCAAGGAAGACGACATCGTCGACCACTTCTTCGTCTCCACGACGCACCACTGGCTGCTGTTCTTCACCAACAAGGGCCGTGTGTACCGGGCGAAGGCGTACGAGCTTCCGGACGCCGGCCGTGACGCGCGTGGACAGCACGTGGCGAACCTGCTGGCCTTCCAGCCGGACGAGGCGATCGCCGAGATCCTCGCGATCCGCGACTACGAGGCGGTGCCGTACCTGGTGCTCGCCACGAAGGCCGGACTTGTGAAGAAGACGCCGCTGAAGGATTACGATTCGCCCCGCTCCGGCGGCGTGATCGCGATCAACTTGCGTGAGCGCGAGGACGGTTCCGACGACGAACTGATCGGCGCCGAACTCGTCTCGGCCGATGACGATCTGCTTCTGATCAGCAAAAAGGCACAGTCGATCAGGTTCACGGCCACGGACGAGTCGCTGCGCCCCATGGGCCGTGCCACGTCCGGTGTCAAGGGCATGAGCTTCCGCGAGGGAGACGAGCTGCTCTCGATGAATGTTGTTCGAACCGGTACGTTCGTGTTCACTGCCACCGACGGCGGGTACGCGAAGCGGACTCCCGTCGACGAGTACCGCGTCCAGGGTCGCGGTGGCCTCGGTATCAAGGCCGCCAAGATCGTGGAGGACCGAGGATCGCTCGTCGGTGCGCTGGTGGTCGAGGAGACCGACGAGATCCTCGCCATCACGCTGGGCGGTGGCGTGATTCGTACGCGAGTCAACGAGGTCAGGGAGACGGGCCGTGACACCATGGGCGTCCAACTGATCAACCTGGGCAAGCGCGATGCCGTGGTCGGCATCGCACGTAACGCCGAGGCGGGACGCGAGGCGGAGGAGGTCGACGGTGACGTGGCCGTCGACGAGATCGCCGAAGGTGCCGCCACGACCATCGGCACGGACGAGGGTGACGCACCCTCGGCCGAGTAGCACGAGGAGAGAGTCATCGTGAGCGGAGCCACGGGCGCCGGATCGTCCGGTACCTCGACCGGTTCTACGGCCGGTAAGGACACGGACGGCGGCGGCCGTGGCTCCGCCGCGCGTACGCCCGACACGCACACCACCCAGCTGAAGGCGATCAAGCCGTCCGCGAAGAACTCGCCCTCGCCCGAGGCACCTGGATCCCAGGGGGGACCCGTGACGGACACCCGAGGCCCGCAGGCCCAGCACTACGCGGCCGGCCAGGCCGCGGGCGCCCAGCCGCAGCCTCAGCCCGCGCCCACGGGGGCGCAGCAGGCGGCCCACGCGCCGTCCGCGTCGCCGCTGCCCGGGGAACGGCAGCCGCAGCAGCCCGCAGGGCCCTACCACCCGCCGCAGGCCTACCAGACGGACGCTCCGGCCGCCGGGGTGCGCCGGCCGCGCACGGGGGCCCGGACGGCGCCCCGCACCCGCAAGGCGCGCCTGCGCGTGGCCAAGGCCGACCCGTGGTCGGTGATGAAGGTCAGCTTCCTGCTCTCCATCGCGCTGGGCATCTGCACGATCGTCGCGGCCGCGGTGCTGTGGATGGTCATGGACGCGATGGGCGTCTTCTCGACGGTCGGCGGCACGATCTCCGAGGCGACCGGCTCGAACGAGTCGAACGGCTTCGACCTGCAGTCCTTCCTGTCGCTGCCGCACGTCCTGATGTTCACTTCGATCATCGCGGTCATCGACGTCGTCCTCGCGACGGCGCTGGCGACGCTCGGCGCGTTCATCTACAACCTCTCCGCGGGCTTCGTGGGCGGCGTCGAGCTGACGCTCGCGGAGGACGAGTGACCTGCTCCTAAACCGCGGCTGACGGTCCCCCGACAACCGATTTTGGGACTGCCCCAGTCGTGCGCTAATCTTCAGGAGTCAGCGCGCGGGATACACCGCAAAGCGCGGCGGGGCTATAGCTCAGTTGGTTAGAGCGCATCCCTGATAAGGATGAGGCCACAGGTTCAAATCCTGTTAGCCCCACCAGCCAGAAGACCCCCAGTCCACACGGGCCGGGGGTCTTCTGCATGCCCGGTTGTCAGTGCCGGATGAGAGCCTGGCGGCATGATCGTCGAACGGGCATACGCGCATGTCGCCGCGGGCGAGCTGGAGGAAGGCAGCCAGTGGCCGTGGTCGGTGCCGTGCGTGCGGCAGCTGCTGGAAGACGGCCTGAGGTTCACCGCGCCGGTCACGTTCTTGGTGGGGGAGAACGGTTCGGGCAAGTCGACGCTGGTCGAGGCGCTGGCGGAGGGGTTCGGGCTGGACTCCTGGGGCGGATCCGCGGGCTACAAGTACGCGAGTTGGCGCGAGCCTTCGGCGCTGGGCGGGCGGATACGCTTCGAGGCGACCATGGCCGGCCGCCGTATGTTGCAGGGGCCTCGCACGCGCCGCAGAGGCTTCTTCCTGCGGGCGGAGACCGCGCTGGACGCGCTGGGCCGGGAGCAGCAGACGGGAAGGCTGTCCGGGGCCGTGGACGAGATGAGCCACGGCGAGGGCTTTCTGATGGCCTTCCGCGAACGGTTCCGCGAGCCGGGGCTGTACGTCCTGGACGAGCCCGAGGCCGCGCTGTCCTTCGCTTCCTGTCTTCAACTCGTCGGGCTGCTGCATGAACTGGGGCGTTCCGGCGCGCAGATCATCTGCGCCACACACTCACCCGTGCTGACGGCGCTGCCCGGCGCCGAGGTCATCGAGGTGGGCGACCACGGAATGCGTCCCGCCGACTGGCGGGATCTGCAGCTCGTCGACCACTGGCGGCGTTACCTCAACGACCCGTGGGCCTATCTCCGGCACATCGTCGAAGGGGGATGAGGTTTCGCCGTAGGGGCGTCGTCACGAGCGTTGTCATGAGATTTACGTCATCAGGGGTGCTGTTCAGCGGTAGGGCATGAGGGTGCTGCTCAGCGGTACGGCATAAAGGGGCTGCTCAGCGGTGCTGCACGGCAGCTGCGCTTGAGCGGTGCTGGGTACGCAAGCTCGCTGTGGCTGTGCTGTCTGGGGAAAGGGCCGGTGCGCTTCGGCACCAGGGGTGACGGCTCGGGGCGAGCCGTCGGTTCAGCGTTGGTGCGGGACCAGTGGTCGGTCCGGGGCGGCGACGGAGTCGCATCCGCTGGTGGCCGAGGTGGTCGTGGCCGCTTCTGTTTCCGTGAGCGGGCGGTGCCGGCAGCTGGGGGTTCTGCCGTGGGCCTCGGCTCGGATGCGCTGCTTCATCGTGGGAGGCAGCGATCTGGCGTAGGACCAGGCCCACTGGGGCATCGCCGGGACTGCCAACTGCATCGTGTTGCGGTCGCCGTCGTCGCTGTCGCTTCTGCGCGCCGTCTCGGTGTGCGGTACGGCTGCGGCGGCGGAGGTCGTGACGAATCCGAGCGCCGTGAACAGCGCGAGGAAGGCGGTGACGATGCTGGTCCACAGGTTCATGACCTTGTTCCTGGCCATGGCCCCTCACTTTCGGGTTGGGCGATTTGCGTACTTTCCTCATGATGTGTATGGGGGCCGAGAAGTCATGGACCGACGCCCGTGGCGCGTCGATCTTCAGATGAACACCACACGGATGGGCGTATGAGACCTGGAAAGTCCGAGAAAGTGCGGTAGGCGGGAGGAAGGGGGTGAAAGTCGCTGTCTGTCGAGGTGTGATCACCCTCCGATCGGAGCGGCGCAATCCGCTTCTACTGCGCTGTTCCGAACGGCAGTTGAGCCCCGACGCAGGTCACCGATCGATATCGATCGGTGTGTATAGTCGGGCGCCAGAGGTCCCCTACGTCAAGGAAAGACGAGGTCGCGCGGTGAAGAAGCTTCTCCTGGTCGCACTGGCCGCCATCGGCGGGCTCCTCGTGTACCGCCAGATCCAGGCGGATCGCGCCGAGCAGGATCTGTGGACGGAGGCGACTGACTCCGTGCCCACGGGTTCGTGAGCCATCACAGCGGAATCTGAAGCAGACCCCGGCCGTCATCGCGGTCGGGGTTTTGTGTGTTCGGGGGGCGTGCGGTGTCTGAGCTCGCAGGCGCGCGGTTGCGTGGAGGGGCGCCGAGAGGCTGACGCGTGTCGCGGCCTTGTCGTGGAGCGCCGTCGGATCGAGTTGCGGGAGCGTCCCAGGTGCCTTAGAGCCGGGCGTTTCGGACGGCCGTACGGATTGCGTGGGTGACGTGCGGCCGGGCTGGGCAGGATGGGCGACGTCCATGGTCCGGTGACGACAGGAGTGGCGCGTGATGGGGCGGCGGCGTGCGGCGGGGTGGCGCCGCGAGAGGGTGCGGCGTGGCCATCCCTCGCGTTCGGCTTGGGCACGCGCGCGTGCTGCCTTCATAGCGGTGGCGCTGCTGCTCTGTACGACGGCTGCTCTGCCGGCCCGGACCGCACTCGCGGCCGGACCGCCCAGCCCATACGCCTTCTCACCGGAGGCCCGGCCCGTCACGGGCTCGGCGAGCACCACCAACGCCCCGCGCCTCACGCCCGGCGCGACCTACAAGAGCTCCCTGCCGAGCAGCGGAGAGATCCACTACAGCCTCGACCTCGACGCCACCTCCGACGTCTACGTCTCCGTCACCGCGATCCCCACCCCCGGCAGCACCGTGACCGCGGGCGACGGCATCAAGGTGTCCGTCGAGGACGCCGCGGACGGCCGTTCCTGCTCCACCGAAACCAAGAGGCTCGGCGTCTCCCACAGTGCACGTCCGATCGCGGCGTGGGGCGCGCGCGAGGTCACCGCACATCTGACTCGCTGCAACAAGGCGGGCATCTACCACGTGATCGTCGAGCGCGTCCGTCCGGCGGATTCCACCCCGGACACCTGGGACCTGGAGCTCTTCGCGACCTCGGAGCCGCGCCTGGAGCAGGCCCGCGCCACGAGCGCCCCCGAAGCCTGGAACTCCGCCTCACCGGCCCCCCTCACCGACGACGACGTCCGCCGCGACGGAGGCTCCGGATTCGCCTCGGCGGCATCCATCGGCCAGGGCGTCTGGAGCTCCGACATCGAGCCCGGCCGAACGTTCTTCTACAAGGTGCCCCTCGACTGGGGCCGACAGGTGTACGCAACCGCCGAAATGAGCGGCGCGAGCAGCAGCAACGGTTACACGGGCGGCGCCCTCAACCTTGCGCTCTACAACCCCGCACGCGGCCTCGTCGACGACACGAGCGCCAACTACAACGGCAGACGGACGGCCGCCGAACTCGACCCCCTTCCCCCGGTCGCGTACGAGAACCGGTACGCCGTCTCCGACCGGTTCAGCGGCATGCGGTTTGCGGGGGCCTACTACCTCGTGGTGCATCTCGCCGCCGAGGTGGCCGAGGGGTACGGCGACGGGCCGTTCGAGCTGACGTTGCGCGTGCGGGTGGGGGGCGAGGAGGCGGCCGGCCCCGGCTATGCGGGGGAGTCCCGGCCGGGGGGTGTCTTCGAGGTTACGGAGGGCGATCGGGATGCGGCCGAGGCCGCGGCTGCGGCTGGAGACGGGGGCGGGGACGGCGGTGACGCCGCGATGACCGTGCTCGCGGTGAGTGGGATCGGAGCGGGGACTGTGGTGCTGGTGGTGCTGGGGGTGTGGGCGGTGGTGGCTCGGCGGAGGGTCGGGGTCTCATAGGGCGGGCGGTTGTTGGCTCGGTGGAGGGGCGCGGTCTCGTGGGGCGGGCCGTGGTGGCGCGGCGGAGGGCCGAGCTTGGTAGAGCGGGCGGTGGTGGCCCTGGCGGCTCGCCGGGCCTGGGAGGGCTGGAGAGGGCCTGCTCGGGGCCCGGCTCAGGTGCTCTCCGTTTCCGGGACTGGGAGACACACGGCTCACGGAATCGCGGGGCAGGCTCGCGGGCTCGCGGGCCCATGAGTCGCGGGTTCCGGGGGCGTGGGGCCCTTGATCTGCGGCCTCGTGCTCGCGGGCTCGTGACTTCGGGGGCGGGTTCAGTCGGTTGCACGGCTACGGCTTCGCGCGCGCCGGAATTCGCGCCCACTGGAGCTCGGAGGCTCGTGGGCATTGAGCCCGGCGAGCCCAGCAGAGCCGGGCTCGGGCTTTCGGCGCCTCAGCGACCTCAGATGTGGGCCAGCGCCCAGAACCCCACGGCATAGCAGGCCAGCGCCAGCAGCAGGAGCGGGACTGCCACCTTGGCGGGCGGGCCGGGGCGGCGTGTGAGGCCTTGGGGGGCGCGCCGGGCGGCGCGATGGCTGCCGCGGCGGTGTGGCTGCGGAATTGAGGGTGCCGAGGGTGGAACCTGCGGGCTCTGAGCGGTGTACGAAGCAGTAGAGGCATCGACGAGATGCGCCGGCGTCGGCGTCGGAGTCGAGGGCTGAGCCGGGTACTGCGGTGCGTGCCGAGGAGGGGAGGAAAGGACGTGCGTGGTGTCGTAGGGGGAGCTGTGAGCGGAGTGGTGCTGGGCGTCCTGGTGTACCTGAGCTTGGGCCTGACCTCGCTCTTGGGCCTGGCCCGTCTGCCTCGGCCTGTGTGCTTGCGGGTGGGGTGGTGCCTGCACCGGCTGGGGCTGTGGCAGGAGCGTTTGACTCAGCGAGGAGGAGCCGGTGGCCTGGGGCGGTGGCAGATGGAAGCTGCCGGTGTCCGACATGCTGACGGGCGCGCTGCCGTCGCCGGACTGCGAGAGGACGGACGGCTCCTGGACGCCGGGCGGTTGGAGCCCCGGCTGAGGCGGGTGCGCGGCGCGCCCGGACTGGGACGCCGTGACGTCACCCACCGGGAGGGGCCCGGCCACGCCCTGGCGCGGATCGCTCGGTGCGGTGCCGGCGGGCCCGGTATCCGTCGGCCCGGAGCCGGAGCCGGAGCCGGCCCATCCGTCCGCCCGCCCGGAACTGGCCCCCCTCGACACGGAGCCAGAGGCGCTCGACACGGACCCGGTGATATCCGTCCCCACCGAGCCCGCCCCGAACTGCCGCGAGCTACTCCTGCCCCCTTCGACCCCCGGAGCCGGCTTGAGCGGCCCGTCCGACGCGTACCCCGCTGGCAGCGGCCCGAGTTGGTCGAAGATCTCGATCAGCTCGTCGTCGGGGCCGGGTTCCGGCAGCAGCTCGATGGCAGAGGCGAGAGCCTTGCGCGCACCCGTGGCCGTTCGGAACCGCGCATGCGGATCCGGCTGCAGCAGCGAGGCCACGACCTGCCACAGCGGCTCGGGAATTCCCTTGGGCGCACCGGGAGTTCCGTGCTCGGCGAAGTACTGGATGAGCGCCTTGGCATCAGGCTTGGCACCCTCCAGCAGATACAGCGCGACCAGCCCTACGGCGAACAGGTCGGCCGGGAAGTCAGGTTCCGCGCCCATGAGTTGCTCGGGTGCGAGATAACCGGGCGTTCCCACCACGAGGTTGGTCTCGGTCAGGCGGGGCTCGCCCAGCCGCATGGCGATACCGAAATCGGACAGGCGCAGCCGCGGGCGGGCAGTGCCGGTGGCCTCGAGGAGCAGGTTGGCAGGCTTGATGTCGCGGTGGACGACACCCTCCGCGTGCACCGCGGCCAACCCCGCGAGGAGCTGGTCGAGGAGCGTGCAGACGAACGAGGGCGGCAAGGGGCCGTAGTCCCCGATGAGATGGACCAGCGAACCACCGGCCACCAGATCCATGGTGAACAGGACCTTGTCGTCGTCGGCGGCCCAGCTGGCGGGCGCCAGCACATGGGGGTGATCGATCCGGAGGGCTTGTTCGCGGACGAACCGCAGCAGCGAGTGCGCGTCGCTCTGCTGCAGCACCTTGGCGGCCACATACCGGCGGCGGCGGTGGTCCCAGGCACGCCAGACGGCGCCGACACCTCCGCGTCCGATCGGGTCGACCAGTTCGTACCGGCCTGCGAAGACCTCACCCATGGCTGTGCGTCGCTCCTCCCCCTTCGGCTACCCCCTTGCTTCCCCCTCGATGAGCGATACGACTCCCCCTCGCCGACCTCCTCCGCCCGGACGGACTCCCTCTCGGGACTCCACATTGCCGGGCTCCCCCGCAACCGGCTCCTCGACCCGACCCTCCTCGCCGAGCTACACGCCCCCATCGTGCAGCTCACCGCGAACGCGTCGGCCAGACCGCCCGTGTGACCTCGCCCCTGAACCGCACGACCCCCTCGTGCCGCTCAGGACGCAGGCCGTCGGCCCGGCTGCCGAACCCCCTTCGGCGACCGGGCCTCGGGGTCAGTTCTGGTGGGACTGGTAGTGCGTGACCGCGTCGGAGGTGCGGCCGGCGCCGTACACCCGGAGGAACTCTGCCAGTTCCGGGTGGCTGGGGGCGAGGGTGTCCGCGGCCTCGATGATGTCTCCCGCGGCCGCCACCGAGCGCAGCAGCGACTGGATCTCGCGGACCACCCGCTTGACCGTCGGCGCCCCCGAACTGCTCGTCGTCTGCGTCGTGTTGCTGAGCACCGAGCCCCCCTGCGACTTCTTGATCTCTTCCATGCGCTCCGTGGCCTCGGCCGCGCTCACGCTGCCGTCCGCGACCTGCGCGGCCAGGTCCTGCAGCAGCTGCACCCGCTGGACCACGGCGGGATTGCCGATCTTCGCCCGCTGGCCGCTCATCAGCTGCGACAGCATCGGTGCGGACAGTCCCAGTACACCCGCGAGACGAGCCTGGTTAAGACCAAGATCGTCGATGAGCTTACGGAAGAGCGCCCCCAGCGGCTCCCCGTACCAGTTCCGCTGCAGTTCCCGCGCTCTTGCGGTGGCTTCCTGCTGTGCGGCGTCCATTGCGTCTCCCCATCGCTTCCCCAAGAACCGTGGTTCGCTGTAGCGAACCACGCCGAGCATCTTACGGAGAGTGGTCGTTCATCGGGACCCCCAATCTTTTTGCGAGATACGGGGGGCGACCCGGTACTCTGGTCTGCGGCGCCCGCCGGAGTGTGGTTCTTCCGGCTGGATGCTTCCCTTCCGGGGCCTTAGCTCAGTTGGTAGAGCGCTGTCTTTGCATGGCAGATGTCAGGGGTTCGACTCCCCTAGGCTCCACACCTCGGACCGGCCAGACGCCCTCGCGGCCTCTGGCCGGTTTCTGCGTTCCTTGGACCTCAGCTGCGGACCTCGCGCCGTGGACCTCGACGGCCCGCCTCGGTGACGTGCATCACGCGACGGGAAGTGGCGCCGTTGCAGATATTTGCGCAAACAGGTGGGGTCGGTGAAGTCCGCAAGGTGGTTGTGCAGGTGGTCGACGCGGCTCCTGAGGGCGAGCTGCGACATGGAAGCCTTGTGTGAGCTGGTGCGAACGCGATTCGGTAATCAGAAAGGCGCGCATCGTTAAGGAAACCTGTGCGGGACTCGCACACATGGTCCGTTGCAAACGTCATCGTGAACGGGAAGCGTGAACACGCGCCTCCCCGAGGTCACCGGGAGCGCCGGCAGGCCTCGGTCGACATTCAGAAATCGGGCAACTGCCGCTGCGTCAGCTGGGCATGGCCCTCCTGCACTTCGTACTCGGCCACAGCGCGGTCGATGTTCCACGTGAAACATCGCCGTGGGGCGGGAGACCCTCAAGTCTCCCGCCCCACGGCGGAGTTCACCAAGCCGGCCGGAGCCGGCCTCACATCACCGGCCCTCGTCGCGCCGGGCCGCCTCTTCCTCGGCCTCCTTCGCCTGCACCTCGGGATCGAGGACGGACTGGCCGCTGCCGTCCACCGAAGCGAGACGGTTCGACTCAGGCACCTCGGTAGCGGCAGGAGGCTCGACCAGCCAGTCCGGATTGGCCTGCTTGTCCCACCACTTCCAGGCGGCGAAGGCAGCGCCCGCGATGGCACCGCACACCGCCAGCACCTTCGCGGCACGACCTGCTTTGGCACGCCTCGCGTGCTTACGGGCCAGCTTCTGGATCTCCTGCGGCGAAACCTGACCGCGCAGCGCAGCCAACGCGGCAGCACCACGCGCAGCGGCCTCGTCCCTGGCGGGCCCCGCCGCAGCCACCGCCTGCTCGATCCTCGGCCGGGAATAGTCGGCGGCCTGCCGGGCAGCCTTGCGCGTACGGACGGCGGCCTCATGAGCGGCGTGGTCGACCTTCGGCGGCACATGCGAACGGGCCTGCTCCAGACGCGGCGCCACATGTGCGCCGTACTGCAGAAGAGCTTGCGCGCGGGCCTGCTCGGTGGCCTGCGACATCACGGGCGCGAGCCGTACGCGTGCCTCGTGCGCATAGTGCGCGGCCCTGTCCTTGGCGGTGTCGGCGTAGGGCGCCACCACTTCCGCGGCGTGCAGCACGCTGTCCTTCGCCGAGCCGGTCGCGGCGCGCACGCTGTCAATGCGGGTCACGGGATCCTCCTCCTCGGTGGCGTACGGTTTTCGACTTTCCACCCTTTTACGGATCATGCCTGCCAGAGCGATCCGCGGCATGTGAGGGCGGGCATATGGGTGCCGATGGACTTGATCAAGTGCAATAGCGGATCAATGCGGGTCAACACGGGCTTGTCGTCGACAATGCCACGGTTCGCCGCTTCGCGCCCCCGCCACGGGCCTTCTCGCCCGGTTTTCTGCAAGCGATCGCCACGGTTGCGCCCCGGTGAACGGGTGCCGGGCGACGGAAGCCGCCGTCCATGCGAGGATCAGGGGGTCACAGGAAGACAACGGAAGGCAGATCGTGGCCGAGCAGCTCTACGCCACCCTGAAGACCAACCACGGCGACATCGAGGTCCGGCTCCTCCCGAACCACGCGCCGATCACGGTCAAGAACTTCGTCGAACTCGCCAAGGGCGAGCGTGAGTGGACGAACCCCGCAACCGGAGAGAAGTCCACGGCCAAGCTCTACGACGGCACGGTCTTCCACCGGGTCATCAGCGGCTTCATGATCCAGGGCGGTGACCCGCTGGGCAACGGCACCGGCGGTCCCGGGTACCAGTTCCAGGACGAGTTCCACCCGGACCTCTCCTTCGACAAGCCGTACCTGTTCGCCATGGCCAACGCCGGACCGGGCACCAACGGCTCCCAGTTCTTCATCACGGTCTCCCCGACCACCTGGCTGAACCGCAAGCACACCATCTTCGGCGAGGTCACCGACGCCGCCAGCCAGAAGGTCATCGACGCCATCGCGACGATCCAGACCAACCCCCGCACCGACCGACCGCTCAACGACGTCGTCATCGAGTCGGTCGTCGTCGAGACCCGCGAAGGCTGAGTCCGACACCTCCCACAGGGAACCAAACGCCCCGCTCGTCCGTAAGGAAGAGCGGGGCGACGCATGCCCACATGCATCGCGCACGACGACCTAGGGGACCTCATGGACCAGCCGGCCGGCAGCTCACAGGACGCCCGGAGCCTGCCCGTCTGCTACCGACACCCGGACCGCGAGACCGGCATCAGCTGCACCCGCTGCGAACGCCCGATCTGCCCTGAGTGCATGGTCAGCGCCTCCGTCGGCTTCCAATGCCCCAACTGCGTACGCGACGGCTCCGGCACCGGACACGCCCCCGACGCCGCCCGCCCCCGCACCATCGCCGGCGGCACCATCACCGCCGACCCCCGCCTGCTCACCAAGATCCTCATCGGGATCAACCTGGCGATCTTCATCGCCGTCCAGACCAGCGAGACGCTCCTGGACCACCTCTACCTCCTCGGCGCCTGGCCGCCCGCCCCCTTCAACCCCACCGAAGGCGTCGCCGGAGGCGAGTGGTACCGCCTCGTCACCTCGATGTTCACCCACGAGGCCCCCTGGCACATCGCCTTCAACATGCTCAGCCTGTGGTGGCTCGGCGGCCCCCTCGAAGCCGCCCTCGGCCGCGCCCGCTACCTCACGCTCTACCTTCTCTCCGGCCTCGCCGGCAGCGCACTGGCCTACCTGCTGGCCGCCCCGAACACCGCCACACTCGGCGCCTCCGGTGCCATCTTCGGCCTCTTCGGCGCCACCGCGGTCCTCATGCGCCGCCTCAACTACGACATGCGGCCGATCATCGCGCTGCTGGTGATCAACCTCATCTTCACCTTCAGCCCGGGATTCAACATCTCCTGGCAGGCCCACATCGGCGGCCTCGTCGCCGGCGTCGTCATCGGCTACGCCATGGTCCACGCCCCGCGTCAGCGACGCGCCCTCGTCCAGTACGGCACCTGCGCACTGGTCCTGGCCGTGATCGTCCTGACGACCGTGCTCAGGACGCTGCAGCTCACCTGAGCCAGGCCTTTATCCACGTGAGCGGCGCTGTTGTCCACAGTGTGTGGCGGATCTTGTGCACGCCGTGCGGGAACAACTGTGCCCCCTGCCATCGACCCGTATTTCCGCAGGTCAGGCAGGGGGCGAACAATTCTTCGGCCGACTGCGGCTGTCCAGTAGTTCCGTCACACCGGCGTCAACACTCGATGGGTTATCCACAGATCGTCGTTCTTACGGCCTTCTTTTCAACACTGTGGACAACGGCTGTGGATAACTCGTCGGATAGTCCTGGGTAGAGCTCTGTTCACCGCGAGGTGGCCGCGGCTTCGACCGCTACTTCCACTGCGTGGAGACGCCGAATCCGGCGGCGATGAAGCCGAAGCCCACCACGATGTTCCAGTTGCCGAGGGCGTCGATGGGCAGCGAACCGTCGGTCACGTAGAAAACGACGATCCATGCCAGGCCGATGACGAACATGGCCAGCATCACGGGCGCGACCCAGGAGCGGCTGTTCAGCTTGATGGAGGTCGCCTGCTTCGACGGCGGCGGCGTGTAGTCGGCCTTCTTGCGGATACGTGACTTCGGCACGAGGGTCTCTCCTGTCGATGCGCTGCGTGGCCGCGCAGGGAACTTTGGCTGGCTCCGGGGCAGCGTACAAGGGGACTCTGATTGCTCCCCCGGGCGTCCGTTAGCGTAGTGCTTCCGCGGCGCCGAAGGAGATAAGGGTACGTTGAGCAATTCTGCCGACTCCCCCGGGACGGAATCCAGTCCTGTCCGTGGCCGCTTCCGGCCGGTGCGGGTGCTCACCGCGGCCGTCTTCGCTCTCGCGGGGCTGATTTTCTTCACGAGTTTCAACACGGCCAAGGGCACCAATATCCGCACGGACGCCTCGTTGCTGAAGCTCTCGGACCTCATCCAGGAGCGCAGCCACGCGAACGGGCGGCTCAATGAGTCCAACGCCGCTCTGCGGGACGACGTGGAGGCGCTGGCGGAGCGGGACGACGGCAGCACGAAGGCCGAGGACGACAAGCTGGCGGCGCTGGAGCGGGGCGCGGGTACGCAGAAGGTGACGGGCGAGGCGGTCACGGTCACGCTCAACGACGCGCCGCCGGATGCCACTGCCAAGCTGCCCGGGTATCCGGAGCCGCAGCCCGACTACCTGGTCATTCACCAGCAGGATCTGCAGGCTGTGGTGAACGCGCTGTGGCAGGGCGGTGCCAAGGGCATCAAGGTCATGGACCAGCGGTTGATCTCCACCAGTGCGGTGCGGTGCGTGGGCAACACGCTGATTCTGCAGGGTCGGGTCTATTCGCCGCCGTACAAGATCACGGCGGTCGGTGATCCGGAGAAGTTGCAGCAGGCGCTGACGGCGTCGCCGGCGATCCAGAACTACATGGTGTACGTCAATGTCTACGGCCTCGGCTGGAAAGTCACCGAGGACGGGACGGTGACTCTGCCGGGTTACTCGGGCACAGTGGATCTGCAGTACGCCAAGCCCGTGGAGTGAGCCCTCTCTGGAGTGGCCGGTGCGTGTCGTCGTCAGGACCGTCAGCGAACTGTGCATCACCGTCGGCACCGTGATCGTCCTTTTCGTCGTCTATGTCCTGTTCTGGACCGGCGTGAAGGCCGACAACGTCATGGGCGACCAGATCGATCGGCTGGAGGAGCAGTGGGCGCGGGGGGCGGTGCGGTCGACCGCTGCGGCGCCCGACGGTTCGGCGAGTCCGGGCGCGACCACGGGTCCGTCGAAGCCGGCCCCGTACACCGAGGACGAGCCCTTCGCGATCATGTACATCCCGCGTCTTGGTTTCACGTGGAACAAGCCGGTGCTCGAAGGCACCGCCACCGGGACCCTCAAGAAGGGCCTCGGCCATTACGGGAGCACCGCTCAGCTTGGGCAGAAGGGCAACTTCTCGGTGGCCGGTCACCGGCGGACGTATGGCGATCCCTTCAAGGACTTCCCGAAGCTGCGCCCGGGCGATGCCGTGGTCCTGACCGACGGGACTACCTGGTTCACGTATCGGATCGACAAAGGCCCCTACAAAACCCTGCCCACTGACATTGAGGTGATCGGCCCTGTGCCCCGTAAGTCGGGGTACACGCGTGAGGGCCGTTATCTGACCCTGACCACGTGTGATCCGGAGTGGGGACACAGTCACCGGCTGATCGTGTGGGCCCATCTGGACTCCACGCAGCCTGTGGAGGCCGGGAAACCGGAAGCGTTGCGCCGTTAGTCTGTTGGCTGTACGGCGTGAGTCTGGTGCCGTGGTGCGACGGAAGGGACGGCATGTACGGCTGGATCTGGCGGCATCTGCCGGGGAACGTGTGGGTGAGGGCGCTGCTCTCGCTCGCTCTGGTCGTGGCCGTGGTCTACGTCCTGTTCAACTACGTCTTCCCGTGGGCCGAACCGCTTCTGCCCTTCAACGATGTGACGGTGGACAACCAGTGAGCGCGCGCATTCTGGTCGTGGACAACTACGACAGCTTCGTCTTCAACCTGGTGCAGTACCTGTACCAGCTGGGCGCCGAGTGCGAGGTGCTGCGCAACGACGAGGTGTCGACGGCGCACGCCCAGGACGGCTTCGACGGTGTGCTGCTGTCGCCGGGTCCGGGGACGCCGGAGGAGGCGGGGGTCTGCATCGAGATGGTGCGCCACTGTGCCTCGACCGGGGTGCCGGTGTTCGGTGTCTGTCTCGGTATGCAGTCGATGCAGGTGGCGTACGGCGGTGTCGTGGACCGTGCGCCGGAGCTGCTGCACGGCAAGACCTCGCTGGTCGAGCACGAGGGCAAGGGCGTTTTCGCGGGCCTGCCGACGCCGTTCACGGCGACCCGCTATCACTCCCTCGCCGCCGAGCCGGAGACGGTGCCGGCCGAGCTGGAGGTGACCGCGCGCACGCACGACGGCATCATCATGGGCCTGCGGCACCGTGAACTTCCGGTCGAGGGCGTGCAGTTCCACCCCGAGTCGGTGCTGACCGAGCACGGTCATCGGATGCTCGCCAACTGGCTGGTGGAGTGCGGCGACCAGGGTGCGGTGGCGAGGTCGACGGGGCTCGCCCCGGTGGTGGGCAGGGCCACGGCGTGACCGCGCTGCGCCCCGAGCGCGAGTCCGGCGCCGCATACGGGGAGTCCTTCTCGGACTCCTTCGGTGACGCCGGCGACCAGGGCACCTCGTACGGGCAGCAGCCGTACGAGGGGTCCGGTGCGCTCGGGGAGTGGTACGGCGGGGAGGACCACGTCGCTCAGGGGCAGGGTGCGCAGGGATACGGCGCCGAGGGGCGTGGTGCCGACGGCTACGGCAGCGAGCGCTACGGCTCTGAGGGCTACGGGACCGACGGCCAGGGCGGCGAGGATTTCGCCCGAGAGGATTACGGTCGCGAGGGTTACGACCGCGAGGATTACGACCACGTGGGTTACGGCACTGGTGGCCTCGGTGCGGAGAGGGTCGCTGCGGCCGAAGAGCCGTACGCGGAGCCGTACCTACCGCCGCCGGACGACGAGACCGTGGCGCTGCGGATACCGGATCCGTCCGCGGGCGAGTCCATATCGGCTTCTGCCGCCTCTTCCGTCACTTCGGCCACCGGAACCCCAACGGGTGGCCGCGCGGCCCGCAGAAAGGCCGCCAAGCGGCGTCATGGGCGTCATGGAGGCTCACGTCAGGCGTCGGAGGCCGCTGAGAGCGGTTCCGAGGCCTCGGGGGCTCCTCTCTCCCGTGTGGAGGCGCGCAGGCAGGCCCGGGCGCGCAGGCCCAGTCCGGGTGTGCTCGCCAGTCGGGCGATCGGTGAGGTGTTCATCACCACCGGTGTGCTGATGCTGCTGTTCGTGAGCTACCAGCTGTGGTGGACGAACGTCCGGGCGCATGCGCAGGCGGACAAGGAGGCGAGCAGCCTCCAGGACGACTGGGCCAGCGGCAAACGGGCGCCGGGAAGCTTCGAGCCTGGGCAGGGCTTCGCCATCCTGCACATCCCGAAGCTGGACGTCGTCGTGCCGATCGCCGAGGGCGTCAGCAACAAGCAGGTGCTCGACCGGGGCATGGTCGGTCACTACGGCGAGGGCAAGCTGAAGACGGCGATGCCGGAGGACAAGGCCGGCAACTTCGGGCTGGCCGGCCATCGCAACACCCACGGTGAACCGTTCCGGTACATCAACCGGCTCGCCCAGGGCGACGCGATCGTCGTCGAGACGCAGGACAAGTACTACGTGTACAAGATGGCGTCGATCCTGCCGGTGACGTCGCCGAGCAATGTGAGCGTGCTGGACCCGGTTCCGCGGGACGCGGGTTTCACCAAGCAGGGCCGCTACATCACACTCACCACGTGCACGCCGGAGTTCACCAGCAAGTACCGGTTGATCGTCTGGGGCAAGATGGTCGAGGAACGGCCGCGCAGCAAGGGCAAGCCGGATGCGCTCGTCAGTTAAGGGCAGATGAACGTGGCAGCGACCACCGACGACACCGAGCACGCTGAGCGCACCGCCGCGCCCGGGTCCCCGCGCAGGCCACGCCGCCGCATGGGCCGGATCGCGATGGCGGTCAGCGTCTTCGGCGAACTCCTCATCACGGCGGGCCTGGTGCTCGGCCTGTTCGTCGTCTACTCCCTGTGGTGGACGAACGTCGTCGCCGACCGGGAGGCGAGCAAACAGGCCGACAAGGTCCGCGACATCTGGGCCCACCAGGACGACGACTCCGACCGTCCCGCCGAGTTCGACTCCAAGAACGGCATCGGCTTCCTGCATGTGCCCTCGATGAGCGGTGACGACATCCTGGTCGAGAAGGGCACGACGTCGAAGATCCTCAACGACGGCGTCGCCGGCTACTACACCGACCCGGTCAAGGCGACCCTGCCGACGTCGGGCAAGAAGGGCAACTTCTCCGTCGCCGCGCATCGGGACGGTCATGGCGCCGAGTTCCACAACATCCACAAGATCAAGAAGGGCGACCCGATCGTCTTCGAGACGAAGGACAAGTGGTACGTCTACAAGGTCTACGGCGTCCTTCCCGAGACCTCGAAGTACAACGTCAAGGTCCTCTCCGCGATCCCGAAGGAGTCGGGCAAGACGAAGGCGGGGCACTACATCACGCTGACTACCTGCACGCCGATTTACACGAGCCGGTATCGGTACATCGTGTGGGGGGAGTTGGAGCGGGTGGAGAAGGTGGATGAGGAGCGGACTCCGCCGGAGGAACTGCGCTGACAGGCCCTCTTGAAGGGGGTCTGTCACTTAGCATGACGGAGGCCCGAAGCCGCAACTTCCTTTTGCGGCTTCGGGCCCCTTGCCTGTGGTGCTAGCGCAGTGCCTTGAGCCGCACTCCGGCGCTCCACGCTTCCAGTTCGTCGCGGTTGACGGTGATGACGCCGGTCAGGTCGGCGATCGCCTGCGCTTCGTGGCTGAAGTTGCACGTGGCGACGAACAGGGCGACGTCGACCTGGTCGAGGGCTCGGGCGGCGCCGGCGAACTTCTGCATGTCCGCACTGGGGACCGTGCTGCGGCCGGCCCGGTTCTTGCACTGGACGGCCACCCTGCGGCCGTCGGCCGTGCGTCCGGTGACGTCGATGCCCCGGTCGCTTCGGGCCTGTCGTACGGACTACGTCCGTGCAGCCGTCCCGGCGCAGTAGGTCGGCGACGTGGCGCTCGAAGGCCTGCCACGTCATGGCCGCGATGGAGGCCCTGACCTTGTCGGTCGGCACTTCTCCTTCCCGGGTGCTGATGCGCCGGTGGTGCCAGCACAGCTTGCGTTCGACGTTCTCGATGTCCTCGCGGAGTTCGATGAGTTCGTGGCGGTGTTCGCCGGCGGTGGCGATCAGGGCGTTGAACATGGGGACGACGGTCTTGCCGAGGATGTGGGTGATGCGCCGGTCGATGTGGTCGTCGAGCGTGCTGACCTCTGTGGGGGCGGGCGGGTTTTCCACAGGCTGTGTGCGCGCCAGGTACTCCATGTCGAGGAGGTACACACGCGCCTGACGTGCGACTTCGCTGTCTCGGAGGAGCATGGCGATGTTGAGGACGGCTCGGCGGGAGAACAGCGCTAGGGATCGTGTGCGTGACTGGATGCCACTGAGTTGCTTGAAGTCACTCAGTTCAGGGCCTGTCAGAACTCGATACCCGTTCGACTCCAGCTCAGCTCGATGGTCGTGCACGAGGGCTCGGATGGCCTCCACAGTGACGCCGAAGTACGCCGCCACCATCGCCGTAGTCACATGCATCCCGTCCGGCAGCAACGACAGCGCCTTCACCCGGTCAAGCACGTCGGTTCGTTCCAGCACGCTGTCGCGCAGGGTCTTCGACTCCAGTAGCGCCGATTCGTTGATCACGTTCTGGCCGTCACTCGTGGTGTGGCCGTATGGCCGGGGCGGAGTTCTGAGTCCCCGCCCCAACCGATCAACGAGTCATGAAAAAAGAAGACACGATCGATGAAGGAATGAATGTCCGATAGCTGTGCGCGGTCACGGCAGCCGGACATGACTGAGCCCCGGCGCCCTGTTCCGGGCGCCGGGGCTCAGTCATGTGCGTGCGGTGTCAGTCCTCCGTGCGGGCCGAACTTCCGGTGATTCCGCCGAAGACCTGGCCTCCGTTGTCGCCGCCACCGTTGTTGCCGCCCTGGTCGACGGCGACCAGGTTGACTGCGGTGCCCTGGGCGACCGCGGTGTTCGGCTGGGGGTCCTGGGCGAGGACGATGGCGTTGTCGTCCTGGGAGCCCTGGATGTTGCCCACCGTCAGCCCGGCGCCCTCGATGGCCTTCCTGGCGTCCTTCAGGGACAGCTGGGTCACGCCCGGCACCGCCACCTGCTGCTGCTCGGCCGCCTTGCCGATCTGGATGTTCACCGAGGAGTTCTTGTCGACCGAGGTACCGATCTGCGGGTCGGTCCCGATGACCTTGCCGACCTGGTTCGGGTCCTGGGTCTCCACCTCGGTGCAGTTGCCGCTCAGGTTGTTCGCCGTCATCTGGGCCTTGGCCTCGTCACAGGTCTTGCCGAGGACGTCCGGGACGACGGACTTCTCCGCCTCCTTGGCGACGGTGAGGGTGATCGTGGAGCCCTTCTCCTGCTCGGTGCCCCCCTCGGGGTCCTGGTTGATGACCACGCCCGGGGTCCGGTCGGACTCCTCGGTCTTCTGCTCGACGTTGAAGCCCTTGTCCTCGAGGTCGGACTTGGCCTCGTCGTATTGCACGCCTTCCACGTCCGGCACGGTGACCTTCGGGGCACCGGTCGACACCACGACGTTGACGGTGGAGCCCTTCTTGACCTTCTCCCCGAACGCCGGGTCCTGCGAGCAGATCTTGCCTGTGCTCTGGTCTTCGCAGGGCTTCTTCGTCGGGTTCAGCGTGAGGTCGCTGTTGGACGCCTGTTTCTCGGCCTGGCTCAGCGTCTGGCCCCTGAAGTTCGGCACCGGCACCGTGTCATTGGCCACGCCGTCGCCGTCGAACACCCACTTGCCGATCAGCACGGCGCCCACGAGGACCAGCACCGCGGCGAGGACCAGCAGGATCGTCGAGGTGTTGGACTTCTTCTGGCGACGCCGGTCCACGCGGTCGTCGTAGCCGTAGCCGCCGTCGTCCGGGTTCATGGGCGGCAGCATCGACGTGGCGCCGGCGTCCGTGGCGCGCAGGGCCGTGGTCGGCTGGTCGTCGGGGTAGCCGCCGTAGCCCACCGAGCCCATGGCGGCGGTGGCGGCGACGGGCTGGCCGTCGAGGCAGGCCTCGATGTCGGCGCGCATTTCGTCGGCCGACTGGTAGCGGTAGTTCGGGTCCTTGACCAGTGCCTTCAGGACGATGGCGTCCATTTCCGGCGTGATCTCGGGGTCGAAGACCGACGGTGCCTGTGCCTCTTCGCGTACGTGCTGGTAGGCGACGGCCACGGGGGAGTCGCCCACGAACGGCGGGCGGACGGTCAGCAGCTCGTAGAGGAGGCAGCCGGTCGAGTACAGGTCGGAGCGGTTGTCGACCTGCTCGCCCTTCGCCTGCTCCGGTGAGAGGTACTGGGCGGTGCCGATGACCGCGGAGGTCTGCGTCATCGTCATGCCGGAGTCGCCCATCGCGCGGGCGATGCCGAAGTCCATGACCTTGACCTGGCCGTTGCGGGTCAGCATGACGTTGGCCGGCTTGATGTCGCGGTGGACGATGCCGTTGCGGTGCGAGTACTCCAGGGCCTGGAGGATGCCGATGGTCATCTCCATGGAGCGCTCCGGCAGCAGCTTGCGGCCGGAGTGGAGCAGCTCACGGAGCGTCGAGCCGTCCACGTACTCCATGACGATGTACGGGATCGACACGTTGTCGATGTAGTCCTCGCCCGTGTCGTAGACCGCGACGATCGCGGGATGGTTGAGCGAGGCGGCCGACTGGGCCTCCCGGCGGAACCGGGCCTGGAAGGACGGGTCGCGCGCGAGGTCCGCGCGCAGCGTCTTCACCGCTACGGTGCGGCCGAGGCGGGTGTCATGCGCGAGGTAGACCTCCGCCATGCCACCACGACCGAGCACCTGGCCCAGTTCGTACCGGCCGCCGAGGCGACGCGGCTCTTCCATAGCTACCTACCAGCCCTCTCCGTCGGTCCCGACCTCACCCTTGTGGGTGCGTCGGTGTGCCGTCCGGGCATACCGTACCCGGCTCATCTTGTGTGACCTGGCCAAGCCCGTAACCCGATACAGGACCGGTATCGCAACGTGCACCGATGTGAAGGGGACGTGAGCGGGGTCACTTCTTGCTGTTGATGACCGCCTCCATGACGCTCTTGGCGATGGGGGCCGCGAGACCGCCACCGGAGATGTCGTCGCGGATCGCCTTCTCGTCCTCGATGACGACGGCGACGGCGACCGGCGAGCTGCCGTCCTCGGCCTTGGCGTAGGAGATGAACCACGCGTAGGGGTTCTCGCTGTTGTCCACGCCGTGCTGGGCGGTACCGGTCTTGCCGCCCACCTTGACGCCTTCGATCTGTGCGTTCTTGCCGGTGCCGTCCTCGACGACGGTCTCCATCATCGACTGCAGGATCTGCGCGTTCTCCGCGGACAGCGGCTTGCTCAGTTCCTCGGGGTCGGTCTTCTCGAGCGGGTCGAGGTTGTGCGTCTGGACCTCGTCGACCATGTACGGCTTCATCAGCGTGCCGTCGTTGGCGACGGCCGAGGCGACCATGGCCATCTGCAGCGGGGTGGCGGCGGTGTTGAACTGGCCGATGGAGGACAGCGCGGTCTGCGAGGGGTTCATGTCGTCGGAGAAGACCGACGCGCTGGTGCGGATCGGCGTGAACTGCTCCTCGGTGAAGCCGAACTTCTTGGCTTCTTCCAGCATCTTCTCGTTGCCGAGGTCGGAGCCGACCTTGCCGAAGACGGTGTTGCAGGACCACTGCAGCGCGACCCGCAGGGTGGCGTTCTTGCAGGGGATGGTGCCTTCGTTCTTCAGCACGGTCGTGGTGCCCGGCATGGTCCACGGCAGCGGCGTCTTGGTCTTCTGGTCCGCCTCCGTGTAGAGGCCGTTCTCCAGGGCCGCGGCCGCGGTGACGACCTTGAAGGTCGAGCCGGGCGGGTAGACCTCGCGCAGGGCCCGGTTGAGCATCGGGTCGTCGGGGTTGACCTTCTTCTGGAGCTTCGCCCAGGCCTCTTCGTCGGACTTGCTGCCGCCGGCGATCGTCGAGGGGTCGTACGAGGGGAAGGAGGCCAGCGCCAGGATCTTGCCGGTGGTGGGCTCGATGGCGGCGACGGCGCCCTTGCCGCCCTGCTTCTTCAGGCCGTCGTAGGCGGCCTTCTGGGCGGCGGCGTTGAGGGTGGTGACGACGTTGCCGCCCTCCTTGTCCTTGCCCGTGATCATGTCGAGGGTGTTGCGGAAGAAGAGCCGGTCGTCGGTGCCGCTGAGGATGCCGTCGTTGATGGATTCCAGCTGGTTGGCGCCGTAGGCCTGCGAGACGAAGCCGGTGACGGGCGCCCACATCGCGCCGTTCTTGTACGTGCGCTTGAACTTGAAGTCGCCGGAGGTGGTCTCCGTGTGCCCGGTGATCGGGTTGCCGCCGACGATGATGTCGCCGCGGGGTGTGGCGTAGCGGGCGATGAGGACGCGGCGGTTCTTGGGGTCGTCCTTGAGGCTGTCGGCCTTGACGTACTGGAGCCAGTTGTCCCGGATGAGCAGGGTGAGGACGAGGAGGCCGCAGAAGATGGCGATCCGGCGCAGGGGCTTGTTCATGAGGGTCGGACCACCTGCGTCATCTCGGCGTCGGGGCTGGGTGCGGGTGCGGGTGCCGGACGGCGTGCGGTGTCGCTGATGCGCATCAGGATGCCGATGAGGGCCCAGTTGGCGAGCACGGAGGAACCGCCGTAGGCCAGGAACGGCATGGTCATACCCGTCAGCGGGATGAGGCCCATGACACCGCCGGCCACGACGAAGACCTGGAGGGCGAAGGCGCCGGACAGGCCGACGGCGAGCATCTTGCCGAACGGGTCGCGTGCGGCGAGTGCGGTGCGCACGCCGCGTTCCACGATGAGGGCGTACAGCAGCAGGAGCGCCATGACGCCGGCCAGGCCGAGCTCCTCGCCGAACGTGGCGAGGATGAAGTCGGAGTTGGCGGCGAACCGGATGAGCTCGGAGTGGCCCTGGCCCCAGCCGGTGCCGAGGGTGCCGCCGGAGCCGAACGCCCACAGGGCCTGCATGGCCTGCTCGGAGTGACCGACGACGCCTGCCTGGCTCAGTGTGTACTCGCGCATGGGGTCGAGCCAGGCGTCGACGCGCTGCTGGATGTGGGACTCGAAGGACGCCACGCCGACGGCGCCGACCGCGGACATCAGCAGACCGAAGACGATCCAGCTGGTCCGCTCGGTGGCGACGTACAGCATGATGACGAACATTCCGAAGAACAGCAGCGAGGTGCCGAGGTCGGTCTCGAAGACGAGGATGAGGATCGACAGGGCCCAGACGACGAGGATCGGGCCGAGGTCGCGGCCGCGCGGCAGGTAGAGGCCCAGGAAGCGGCGGCTGGCAAGGGCCAGGGCGTCGCGCTTGACCATCAGGTAGCCGGCGAAGAAGACCGCGAGGACGATCTTGGCGAACTCACCGGGCTGGACGGAGCCGAGGCCGGGGACGCGGATCCAGATCTTGGCGCCGAAGACATCGGCTCCGAGTCCGGGCACCAGTGGCAGCAGGAGCAGCACCAGAGCGACGAACATTGAGATGTACGTGTAGCGCTGCAGGACGCGGTGGTCCTTGAGGAAGATCAGTACGACGACGAACAGCGCGATGCCGAGCGCGGTGTACAGCAGTTGTCGGGGCGCGGCCGTGATGTACGTGGGCAGTGACTGCAGCAGTTTCGACTGGTCGAGCCGCCAGATGGCGACCAGCCCGAGTCCGTTCAGCAGCGTGGCCAGCGGCAGCAGCAGTGGGTCGGCGTACGGCGCGAATTTCCGTACGACGAGGTGGCCGATGCCGGCGAGGAGGCCGAGGCCTATGCCGTAGCTCAGGAGGCCGGCCGGCACCTTGTCGTTGATCGCCAGGCCCACGTTGGCGTAGGCGAACACCGGGATGACCACGGCGAACACCAGCAGCGCGAGTTCGGTGTTGCGCCGGCTCGGCGCGCCGATCGCGCCGATCGTGGACGTGTGGTGCGTCGGCGAGTTGGTAGTACTGCTCATGGTGTGACGGGGCCTCTCACGGCTTGCCTACTGCGTACCGCAGTTCGTGACGACCTTCTGCTCTTCCTCCGAGAGTGTGGGGCCGGGGCTTGGCGTCGCAGTCGGGGTCGGGGAGGTGGAGGAGGACGGGGGCGGGGTCTTGGTGGAGGCCGAGGGATTCGGCGTCGGTGTCGCCTTGGACGTAAGGGAGGTACGGCTGGTTCCCGTGGTGCCTCCGGCCTCGCCTTCGCCGGTCCCGGAGTTCTTCTCGCTCTCGGTGGCCTGCTGATCGGAGCGCTTCTTGCACGCGGAGGCCTGCACGGCGAGCTCGTCGATCTTCTTCTGGGCGTCCTTCAGACC
Organism: Streptomyces sp. cf386; assembly: GCF_900103585.1. Classification (GTDB taxonomy): domain Bacteria; phylum Actinomycetota; class Actinomycetes; order Streptomycetales; family Streptomycetaceae; genus Streptomyces. The sequence continues at coordinate 266,145 of NZ_FNHV01000008.1, read as the reverse complement.
GCCCTCCGCGATGGTCTCCGAGATCGACTTCTGCCAGACCGGCGGCAGGTACTTGAGTTCGATCTCGGGGTGGTCCTTCTCCACCTCGGACAGCGACACCCAGGCCAGGTCCTGGCTGATGCCGCGGTAGAGGGCGACGTGGTCGCCGTTGGCGCCGACGTAGTACTGGGTCTGCGTCCAGCGCCAGCCGCCGTACAGGCCACCGCCGATCACGGCGAGCGCGAGGGCGATGTAGAAGGATCTCTTCAGCCACTTGCGGCCCGTGCGGGGCTTGACGAAGTCGTCGTCGGTGTAGTCGCCGAAGCTGCCCGCGGGGATGTAGCCGGTGGTGTCGCCGGAGCCGGGCGGGCCGAACTCGCCGCCTCCGCCGCCCTGCCCGGGCACCTGGCGGCCGAGCCCGGAGGCGCGTCCGGCGGGGGTCTGCATGATGCCGTTGTCGTGCAGATGGTGCTGCTGGTTCTCGGCGACCGCGCCGACGACGACCGGGGTGTCGGACAGCTGCCCGGCGAGGGTGTCGCCGGTGTCCAGGTCGAGGACGTCGGCGATGATCACGGTGATGTTGTCGGGGCCGCCGCCGCGCAGCGCGAGCTGGATGAGTTCCTGGACGGTCTCCTGGGGGCCCTGGTAGCTGGCGAGGGTGTCCTCCAGGGTCTGGTGGGACACCACCCCGGACAGGCCGTCGGAGCAGATCAGGTACCGGTCACCGGCGCGGACCTCGCGGATGGACAGGTCGGGATCGACATGGTCGCCGCTGCCCAGCGCGCGCATCAGCAGGGAGCGCTGCGGGTGGGTGGTGGCTTCCTCTTCGGTGATCCGGCCCTCGTCGACGAGGCGCTGCACCCAGGTGTGGTCCTGGGTGATCTGGGTGAGGACGCCGTCGCGCAGCAGGTAGGCGCGGGAGTCGCCGACGTGGACGAGGCCGAGGCGCTGGCCGGTCCACAGCAGGGCGGTGAGCGTGGTGCCCATGCCCTCCAGCTGGGGGTCCTCCTCGACCATCGCGCGCAGCTGGTCGTTGGCGCGCTGGACGGCCGTACCGAGGGAGGTGAGGACGTCGGAGCCGGGGATGTCGTCGTCGAGGGCGACGATGGTGGAGATCGCCTCGGAGGAGGCGACTTCGCCCGCGGCCGCGCCGCCCATGCCGTCGGCGATGGCGAGCAGGCGGGGTCCGGCGTATCCGGAGTCCTCGTTGCCCTCCCGGATCATGCCTTTGTGCGATCCGGCGGCGAAGCGCAGTGACAGACTCATGCGCACCTCGCCCGTCGGCTCCGGGTACATCCGCACGGTGCCCACCCTCCGGTCGGGAGCGCGCCGGGGCCCGTGGTGTGGGCCGCCGCTGCGTGCTCGCTCCGCTCGCGCTCATTCATGACGTAGGACTACTTCCGCAGCTCGATGACGGTCTTGCCGATGCGGATCGGCGCGCCCAGCGGAATCGGTGTGGGGGTCGTCAGCCGCGTTCGGTCGAGATACGTGCCGTTGGTGGAACCCAGGTCCTCGACGATCCACTGGCCGTCGCGGTCCGGGTAGATCCTGGCATGCCGGCTGGAGGCGTAGTCGTCGTCCAGCACGATTGTGCTGTCGTGCGCCCGGCCCAGGGTGATGGTCTGGCCCTGGAGGGCGACGGTGGTGCCGGTGAGGGTGCCCTCGGACACGACCAGCTTGGTGGGGGCGTTACGACGCTGCCGTCCGCCGCTCTGCTGGGCGCGCTGCGGCGGCGGTGCCGCCTGTCGGGCGGCCTGCTGCTGGCGTCCGGCTTCTCGCCTGGACCCGCGCTGGGTGACGCGCGTGCCGAACAGGTCGCTGCGGATGACCTGTACGGCCACGATCACGAACAGCCACAGGACGGCCAGGAAACCCAGCCGCATGACCGTCAGGGTCAGCTCTGACATTGCCCCCGCTTCACCCTTCGGCTTGCCGGTAAATGATGGTGCTGCTGCCCACGACGATCCGCGAGCCGTCGCGGAGCGTAGCGCGGGTGGTGTGCTGCCCGTCCACCACGATGCCGTTGGTGGACCCGAGATCCTGGATCGTCGAGGGCGTTCCGGTCCGGATCTCGCAGTGCCGGCGGGAGACGCCGGGGTCGTCGATCCGCACGTCGGCCTCGGTGCTGCGGCCCAGCACGAGCGTCGCGCGGGAGATCTGATGGCGGGTGCCGTTGATCTCGATCCAGTAGCGGGTGCGGCCGCCTGCCGCGGGTGCGGCGGGAGGACGCTGGCCGCCCGCGGGCTGCGGGTAGCCGTAGCCGCCGGGGCGGCCGCCTGGGGGCGGCGCGGCCGGCATGGGCGGGGCGCTCGCGGGTGGGGCGGCCGGCGGGTAGCCGTAGCCGCCCGGTGCCCCGCCGGGCCGCCCGGCAGGGGCGGCGGGTGCGGGACCCTGCGGGCCCTGCTGGTCTGTGGAGCCGGCGAGGGTGCGGCTGCGTACGCGGTACAGGCCGGTGTCGAGGTCGTCGGCCTTCTCCAGGTTGACCTTGATCGGGCCCATGAAGGTGTAGCGCTGCTGCTTGGCGTAGTCGCGGACCATGCCGGCGAGCTCGTCGCCGAGCTGGCCGGAGTAGGGGCTCAGCCGCTCGTGGTCCGGTGTGCTCAGTTCCACGATGAAGTCATTGGGGACGACCGTGCGGTCGCGGTTCCAGATCGTGGCGTTGTTGTCGCACTCGCGCTGGAGTGCTCCCGCGATCTCCACGGGCTGGACCTCGGACTTGAACACCTTGGCGAAGGTGCCGTTGACCAGACCTTCGAGACGCTGCTCGAACTTCTTCAGGACTCCCATGAGGCACCTCCTTCGTCGTTGCCTTCGTCCTGTGTCCCGCGGGGCGGGCACTGCCTTACCTGGTACTGCTTACTGATCGTATCCACGCGCCGGTGAATCGGCTGGTTCCCCCTGTCGGCCCGGTCGACGGGTGTCGACGCCCTCGAAGTTCCCTTCGGAGCTCCCCTTCGAACTCCTTACGGACACAGTCTTGCCATGGATCGTAGAGGCGGCCGCAAACCAGTGTCCCGCACCTGACTGTGGAGCCGGACCGGCTCCTGGGGAGATGGGTGGTACCGGTACGAGGTTGATACGTGAACAGGTACTCGTTGATACGGAGCGGAGGGCGCCGCGGTTTGCCCGGTGCCCGGGGGTGGTCGCCGACTGTGCTGGTGGGCGGCCGCAGGGCGGCTGCCCAGGGATAAGGGATGTGAACCCACCCTGGCCGCCGTGCTAATGTTCTGGATGTCGGAAGGCGCCGCACCGCAAGGGAAGAGCCCGAAGACACACCCAATGCGCGGGTGGCGGAATAGGCAGACGCGCTGGATTCAGGTTCCAGTGCCCGCAAGGGCGTGGGGGTTCAACTCCCCCCTCGCGCACTCTCGAAGAGGCGGCATCGTAGACACGATGCCGCCTCTTCTGTTGTGTTCGGCTGTGGTGTTCTGTTGTGTTCGACACATGTGGTCGGTACGGCGTCCTGTGTGGCCGTGACCTGTGATGAAGCTCTCAGGTCACGGCCAGGGTTCAGCCGGCCGCGATGACCGTGGCGAGGGTCACGGCGGCGGGCAGGGCCTGGGCGAAGAGGATGCGGCGGTTGGCGGTGGCCGCGCCGTAGACGCCCGCGACGACGATGCAGGACAGGAAGAAGATCTGGACCCGGTAGCCGGTCGGGTCGTCGGCGATCAGGCCCCAGACCAGGCCCGCGGCCAGGAAGCCGTTGTAGAGACCCTGGTTGGCCGCCAGCGTCGCGGTGGAGCGGGCCAGCTCGGCGTCGAAGCCGGAGAAGCTGCGGCCCGGGCCGCGCTGCCACAGGAACATCTCCAGAACCAGGATGTAGACGTGCAGCAGCGCCATGAGGGCGACGAGGACGACGGAGATCAGATGCATGCGGTGATTGTGCCGGTGCCGTGTCCGTGGTCGGTCAACCGGTCGGTGTTCGCGGGTGTTCACCGGGGTTCGCCGGGGTGCCCGGTGGTCGTCGGTCTTTCGGCTGAGCCGCTGGTTCCGGGGGCCGTGAACGGTGGCCGTTCGGCCGAGGTGGCCGATGTGGTTCCGGCGCGAGATTGGAGCTCCCCTTCCCCAGGAGCCCACCGATGCCACCCGAGTCAGTCACCTTCGTCGCCGGAGTCCGCCCCGGCGGCTCCGTCCTCGCCCCTGCCCGACAGGGGCCTTCCCAGGCCGGCCGTGCGTCGTCCGGCAAGGGCCCTCGTGTGCGTCGCGACGTGCTGTTCTGGCTCGGGTGCGCGGGCTTCGCGCTGGCGCTGGCCGTGGTCACGTCGCTCACCCCGCACCGGATCTGGGGGGCCTGCGCGGCCGTCGGGTACGCCGTCGCGGCGGAGCTCGCCCGTCGCTCGCCGCGCCCCTGGAGCCGGCGCGGTGCAATCGCCGCGCTGCTCGGTTCCGTCGTGGTCCCGCTGGCACTGATGGTCGCGGTGGGTGCCGGGCAGTCCGAGGTGCACGTCGTCGAGCACTCCGGCGGACTGCTGCTGGACTCCGGGAGCCCCTACCTGCCGCACCCGTCCGACGTCGACGACTACAACCCTTACCTGCCCGGCATGGCGCTCTTCGGGATACCCCACGCGCTGTTCGGCGGCACGCCGCTCGCGGACGCCCGGGTGTGGTTCTGCGCGGCGTTCCTGGCGTGCATGGCGGTCGCGGCGCGAGGGACGGGCCGTAACTCCTCTCGGCGGGGCGGGACTTCGGGGGCAAGGTCGGCAGACGGGGTTCTGGGCGTGGGTCCGGCGCACAGGGCGTCGAGTGCGGACGCCGTGCTGTTTCTCGCGGCCTTCCCGGCCGTCGCGCTGCCGCTGGCCGTCGGCGGGGTCGACCTGCCGGTGATCGGGCTGATGTGCCTGGGGCTGGCGCTGGCCGGCCGGGGCGGGTCCGGTACGGCGGCCGGGCTCGCGATGGGGGCGGCGGCCGCGTTGAAGTGGACCGCCTGGCCGCTGCTGCCGGTGGGGCTGGTGCTGCTCGCGATGACGGCGGGGCGGCGGGCGGCCGTACGGGCCGGGATCGTCGCCGTGCTGGTGGCCGCGCTGGCCGTGGTGCCGGTGGCCCTGACGGACCCGCACGCCTTCGTCGAGCATGTGGTGCTCTTCCCGCTCGGCGAGGGCGGGGTGCGCTCTCCTGCGGCCAGCCCCTTGCCGGGATACCTGCTGGCCACGTACGTCCCCGGCGGCTCCGTCCTCGCCATGGCCGCCCTCGCGGCAGCCGCGGCCGGCGTGGCGGTGTCATTGGCGGTACGTCCGCCCCGGACGGTCGTCGCGGCGGCGGACCGGCTGGCGATCGGGTTGGGCCTGGCGATGTGCCTGATACCGGCGACGCGGTTCGGCTACCTGGTCTATCCGCTGGTCCTGGCGGTGTGGTTCCGCCGCACAGAGCTGGTTGCGGCTGCCCGGCGAGTGGGGCGGTCGGCGCGGGGTGAGCGGTCGGCGAAGGGCGAGGAGCGCGTGAAGAGCGAGCGGCGGGTCGGGGATGAGCGGCGAGTGGAGGACGGGCGTGGGTGAGGGGCGGGGCGTGCGTCCCTGGGGAGGGGCGGAGCGCCGAGGAACGTATGTGGCGCGGGTCACCGTGCTCGCGGTGGTCGGGCTGGTTGTGGCGCTGTGTCTGCCGTCGGTGGGGAAGCAGGGGGCGGGGGATCCGACGGGGGCGTCGACGGGTGTGCCGGTGCGGGGAGTCGAAGACAGCCGGTGAGGCGTGGTGGCCGGCTTCGACTCCCCGGCACGCGCGCGTGCGGCCGTCGAACGCCGCCACGTCGTGAGCCCGAGCTGTGCCGGGCGCGAGCCTGGGCTACGCCACGAGCCGCTGCGCCACCTGCTTCGCCTTCGTCGCGGCCTCTTCGAGGGCGCGTTCGCGGGAGGCCTCGAAGAGGGGGACCAGGTCGGCCATGTCCGGGTTGACCGGGGCCATGGTCAGCTCCGGGACGATGAACTGGAGGTCGGCGCCGAGGAAGTCGGTGAGGATCGCCGACAGGTAGTTCTGCACGTACTCGTAGCCCTCACGCGGCGTGCCCGGTCCGTATGCGCCGCCCCGGCTGGCGACCACGGTGACCGGGGTGCCCTTGACCGACTGGGCGTTGCCCGCCGTACGGCCCATCAGGACCACGTTGTCCAACCAGGCCTTCAGCGTCGACGGGATCGTCAGGTTGTACATCGGGGCGCCGATCAGCACGGCGTCCGCGCGCTCCAGCTCCTCGATCAGCTTCAGCCGCTCCGCGAAGGCGGCGGCCTGCTCGGGGCTGTGCGTGGCCGGATCGGAGAAGCCGGCGGTGTGGGAGTGGGCCGTGATGTGCGGCACCGGGTTCGTGGCGAGGTCGCGGTGGATCACCGTGCCCTCGGGGTGCTGTTCCTGCCAGGTGCGCCGGAAGGCGTCCGTGACGGCGCGGGAGGAGGAGGCGTCGGCCGGGAAGACCGAGGAGTCGATGTGCAGGAGCGTGGCCATGGGGGTCTCCAGAGGGGACGGGCACGGAAAGGCGCACGTGCCGAGGGTCGGGTGCCCCTAGCGAGGGGGCTGAGAATTCGTACTCGACTATGGATAACACAGTCACTTACTTTTTTTCATCCCCGTACGGCAGGGCAGTACGCTGGAGGCATGGCGGCGGGTGAGCAGAGTCACGACGTAGCGGCGTGCAAGAAGGTCGACGAGGGCATCAACCGCGTCTTCCAGTTGCTCGGAAAGCGCTGGACCGGCCCGATCGTGTCCGTCCTGACCGCCGGGCCCGCGTACTTCGTCGCCCTGCGCCGGGCCGTCCCCGGCATCAGCGAGCGCATGCTCTCCGACCGGCTCACCGAGCTGGCGGCCGCGGGACTCGTGGTGCGCGAGGTGTTCGAGGGGCCGCCGCTTCGGGTCGTGTACCGGCTGACGGAGGCGGGGGCCGCGCTGGAGCCCGCGCTCGCCGAACTCGGGGGATGGGCGAAGAGGTATCTGCCGGACGGGGAGCGGGCGGAGGGCTGCTGAGGCGGCACGACAGGGGCTGCGGTTGCTTCGGCACCGGGCTGCCCGGGTTGCTGAGGCAGTGGGCCGGGTTGCTGGGGCAGCAGGGCGTGGGCTGCTGAGGCGGCACGACAGGGGTTGCTGAGACCGGCGTTCCGCCGTGCGGGTTTTCCACATGCGTGGAGTTGTCCACAGGGTCTGACGACTTTCGGCCACCGGTTGTAACGTCGGCACGAGTTGATGTTCGTGCGTGAGCGGGGGAGGCGGTCGTATGGCCGAGGTCGGTGCTGGGGCTGCGGCGGGTGCGGCGGGTGGTGCCGAGGCCGCGGTGGAGGCTGCTGCGGTGACGTCCGAGGCGCCGTCGAAGTCCGTGGCGCGGCGGCTGCCCCGGGTGGGCGGTTTCGCCGAGTGGCCCGGCGGCGGGTCTCCCAAGGAAGAGGGCAAGGCGCTGCGCAGCCGGGTGCCGCGCGCCGAGCACGCGAGTCTCGACATAGACGCCGGCCGCCCCGACGCGGTGGCCGCCGTGGAGGAGTCCAACCTGGGACGCCTTCCCGAGCTCACGCCGATAAGGGTCGGGCGGATGGCGGCGACGCCCTTCGCGTTCCTGCGCGGCTCGGCGGGGCTCATGGCGTACGACCTCGCCCGCACCCCCATGACCCGGATCCGCGCCCAGATCTGCGGCGACGCGCACGCGGGGAACTTCGGGCTGTACGCGGACGCGCGCGGCGGGCTGGTCATCGATCTGAACGACTTCGACGAGACGCTGTACGGCCCCTGGGAGTGGGACCTCAAGCGGCTCGCCGCCTCGCTCGTGCTCGCGGGCCGCGAGGCCGGTGCGGGAGAGGACGCCTGCCGTAAGGCGGCCAACGACACGGTCGGTGCCTACCGGCGCACCATGCGGCTGCTGGCCAAGCTCCCGGTGCTGGACGCGTGGAACGCGATCGCGGACGAGGAGCTCGTCTCCCACACCGACGCCCATGACCTGCTCGGCACGCTGGAGCGGGTCGCGGAGAAGGCGCGGGCCAACACCAGCGGGCGTTTCGCCGCGAAGTCGACCGAGACAACCGAGGACGGCGGCCGTCGCTTCGTCGACGCACCGCCGGTACTGCGTCGGGTCCCGGACGCGGAGGCGGCCGTCGTGGCGGCGTCGCTGGAGAGCTACGTCACCTCGCTGTCCGAGGACCGCCACCCCCTCCTCTCCCGCCACGCGGTGCACGACGTGGCGTTCCGCGTGGTGGGCACAGGCAGCGTGGGCACTCGCTCGTACGTCGTCCTGCTCCTGGACCACCGGGGCGAGTCGCTGGTCCTCCAGGTGAAGGAGGCCCGCTCCTCGGCCCTCGTCCCGCACCTGGTGACCGCCGGCTTCGAGGTGCCGGAGGTGGACCACGAGGGGCGGCGCGTGGTGATCGGCCAGAAGCGAATGCAGGTGGTCAGCGACATACTGCTGGGCTGGACGACGGTCGACGGGCTCCCCTTCCAGGTCCGCCAGTTCCGCAACCGCAAGGGCAGCGTCGACCCGGCCGAGCTGGCCACCGACCAGATAGACGACTACGCCCGCATGACCGGCGCCCTCCTGGCGCGCGCCCACTCCCACAGCGTCGACCCCCGCCTGATCTCCGGCTACTGCGGCAAGAACGAGGAACTGGACGAGGCGATCGCCGACTTCGCCGTCGCCTACGCCGACCGCACGGAGGCGGATCACGCGGCACTGGTGTCGGCGGTTCGGGCCGGGCGGATCGCGGCGGAGGTGGGAGTGTGAGGGGCGGTTTGCTCTCGGCGAGGGGTCGGTGAAGTACCTCGACCTCGGCGGCGGGTTCGGTGACCGCGAGCCCGGTGACCGCGAGCCCGGTGGGCTGACCGGGGTTGTCGACCCGGCCGGAGTGCACGGAGGGCCGGGCGGGGTGTGGCCTACGCTGGTCGGGTGACGACGCCGGAAGCTGAGCAGTCCCAGGTCGAGCCCGTTGGTGCGGGGACGCGGGGCGGTGCCGAAGTGCCCGCCGATGGAGCTGAGCAGGGTGGTGAGGCGCAGGTGACGGCCGAGGACGGGGCCGGTCGGCCCGAGGAGCGGCTGGAGCGGGCCGTGCGGGCCGCCGAGCAGGCGTTGATCGAGTACGAGATCGCGGTGGAGACCTTCCGCGTCGAGGTGGAGAACTTCTCCCGGTTGCACCACCAGAAGCTCGGCCCGATGTACGCCCGCCTCGACGAGCTGGACGCCTGCATCGCCGAGGCCACGGCCGCCCGCACCGGCGACCCCGAGGACATCCGCAAGGCCGACGAGGCACGCGCGCGCGTGCTGCCGATGCCCGGCGTCGAGGAGCTGTTCCACGGCTGGATGGACGGCAGCGGACTGTTCCCGGAGGCCGAGGCGATGCTCACGGAGCAGCCGGTACGGCCGCCGCAGCGGGTGCGCCCCAGCGACGAGGCCCGCAAGCTCTACCGCGAGCTGGCCCGCAAGGCCCACCCCGACCTCGCCCAGGAAGATGCCGAGCGTGCCCGGCGCGAGGAGTTCATCACCCGCGTCAACGCGGCCTACGCCCGAGGCGACGAGGCGCTTCTGCGGGAGCTGGCCGAGGAGTGGGCCGCGGGCCCCGCGCCCAAGGAGCAGGGCCCGACCCCTGCCGAGGAGCTCTACGCCCGTCTCGAATGGCTGGCCCAGCGCAAGGAGATGCTCGCCCTGGTCGCGAAGGAGCTGGAGGAGAGCGCGATCGGCGCGATGCTCCGCCTCGCCCCGGACGAGCCGGACCGCCTCCTCGAAGAGATCGCCGAACAGCTCCTGGCCCAGGTCGCGGAGCGGGAGGCGGAGCTGGCGGCCTTGCTCGGCTAGAGGGACTGGGGCAACCCAGGGGCCTCCCTCTGAGGACCCCTCAACGAACCCGCACCCGTCAGGTAGCGTCGGAGTCATGCATTTCGGATCTGGCGTGCCCACGGTCGAGGTCGCGGGCCTCAAGGACGAGGACTTCCTGCTGGACGTCCGCGAGGACGACGAGTGGCAGGCGGGGCATGCCGAAGGCGCCCTGCACATCCCCATCAGCGAGTTCGTGGCCCGCTACGGCGAGCTGACCGAGGCCGCCCCGCAGGACGGCCGCGTGCATGTCATCTGTCGCTCCGGTGGGCGTTCCGCCCAGGTCGCGATGTACCTCGTCCAGCAGGGCATCGACGCCGTGAACGTCGACGGTGGCATGCAGGTGTGGGCAGCCGAGGGACGTCCCGTCGTGACGGACGAGGGCAAGCAGGGGTTCGTGCTCTGACCGACCTGCGCGTCCGCCGTGGAGCTATCCCAGCGGATGCGCCGCCAGCAGCTCCCCCAGCGCCTCCTCGTGTGCCGCCGCCGGGCCGAGCGCCAGCTCCAGGTGCTTGGCCCAGGCGTGGTACCGGTGCAGCGGATAGTCGACGTCGGCGCCGAAGCCGCCGTGCAGATGCTGGGCAGTCTGCACGATCCGCCGTACGCCGTCCGAGGCCCAGATCTTGGCCACGGCCACGTCCCCGGAGGCGGGCAGGGCTCCCGGTGCCCCCGAGGCGATCCGCCACGCGGCCTGCCACAGCGTGGCCTCCATCGCGCGCAGGTCGATGTAGCGGTCGGCGGACTGCACGGCGACCGCCTGGAACGTGGCGATCGGATGCCCGAACTGCTCCCGCTTGCTCGCGTAGTCGGAGGTCATCCCCAGCACCCGCTCACCCAGCCCGAGCGCCAGCGCACACGTCCCGGTGGTCAGCAGCTCCCGTAGCCACTCCCACGCCCCCTCGGTGTCGATGACATCGCGGGCCGCCGTCCGCACCGACTCCAGCCGCAGCTCCCCCAGCCGCTCCCCGCTGGTCGAGAACTGCTCGGCGAGCGAGAGCCCCTCCGCATCGCGCGGCACCAGCGCGAGGACGGTCCGGTCGGTGGCCGTACGGGCCGGCACGACGACGAGATCGGCGTCGTATGCCCAGGGCACCGCGGTCTGGACGCCGTCCAGCACCCACCCGGGGCCGTCCTGCCGAGCGGTCACCGCGAGCTCGGCCGGGTCGTGGCCGGTGCGGCCGTGCGCGGCGACCGTCAGCACGACCTCCCCGCGCCCCGCCTGGGCGAGGAGCTCGGCCTTCAGCTCGGGGCCGCCGTACGCCTGGACGGCCGCCACTGCCGCGCTGCTCTCCAGCAGCGGCACCCGGGCCAGCACCTTCGCCGACTCGCGCAGCACCAGGCACAGTGCGATGGCGTCGAGGCCGGCCCCGCCGTACTCCTCCGCGAGCTGCAGGCTCAGCAGGTCCGCGTCCGCGAGGCGGCGCCACAGGGGGCGGTCGAATTCGTCGGCGACGGCGCCCGGGGTGAGCGCGGGCGAGGGCACCGCGTCCGGCGCGACCCCGGCGAACACCCCGCGCGCCGCCTCGGCCGCCGCCTGCTGCTCCTCGGTGAAGGTGAAGTCCACGGTCCCTGCCCTCCGACACACACGGCGATCTGACGGAGCGTCAAGATAGAACAGGTTCTAGAAGAAGGGAATGCTCCTCGTAGGGCCGTGTGTGAGGGTCTCGTAGGACCCCCGTGGGATCCCCCGGTACCCCCGTATGGTGTGGACGACGGCAGTCCGCCAGGGGCTGTGCCCGGCGGGTGGGCCTGAGTACCGTTCCCGTGCGAGCGCCTAGGGACCACGGACCGGAATCGGGGAACGAAACGGAATGGCAGACGCGCAGGACGCAGGCTCGGCCGCCCGGCACGGGCCGGACGAGAAGCCGGGGGACGCCCCGCCCGCCGTCGTGCCCTCGCCCGTCGCCGTGGCTCCGCCCAGCCGTCCCGCTGCACCTGCTGCCCCCGTTCCGGTGCGGTCCCCCGAACCGCGAACCGGCGTGGCCGCCCTCTCCTTGCGCTACCAGATCGGCGCCGCCCTCGCCCTGGCGGTCGTGGCGATCGCCGTCTGTGTGCACATCGGCATGGTCTTTCTGCACGTCGCGCCGCCGAACACGGTCACCAAGCAGCACGGCAAGGCGATCGACGACTGGATATACCCGGAGTTCGAACAGAACTGGAAGCTGTTCGCCCCCAACCCGCTGCAGCAGAACATCGCGGTGCAGGTCCGGGCCGAGATCGACACGGCCGACGGCGACGTCCGCACCACCGGCTGGTACGACCTGTCCGCCCAGGACGGCCGGGCCATCGACGGCAATCTGCTGCCCAGCCACACCCAGCAGAACGAGCTGCGCCGGGCCTGGGACTTCTTCGTCGCCACGCATGACGCCCAGAACCGGCCCGTGGGCCTGCGCGGCGCCCTGTCCGAGACGTATCTGCGGCACATAGTGCAGCGGCGCCTCGACCACACGAACGCGGCCGGTGAGGGCGGCACCGTCGAACGCGTCCAGGTCCGCTCCCGCACCACCAATGTGCGCCCGCCGAAGTGGAGCGACGAGCAGGTCTCCGACAAGGCGACCTACCGCGTGCTGCCGTGGTGGTGGATTCCGCAGGGCGGCGACGACGCCGGCTCGGGAGGCGCCCGGTGAACCGCTTCTCGCTCGCGATCTCCTCCGGCATCGCCCGCGTCACCGAGTCCGCCCTCGGCCCGTACCAGACGGCCGTGATCCGCATCGGCTTCACCGCGACCTGGCTGCTGTTCCTGCTGCGCGAGTTCCCCCACCGCCAGGAGATGTACGGCCCCGAAGGCCCCTGGGAGTTCGGCCTCGCCCAGCAGTTGATCAAGACGAACGGCGCCTTCACCGCCCTGATCTGGACCAATGGTCAGCTCTGGTTCGAGGCCGTCTACGCCTTCGCCGCCTTGACCAGCGTGCTGCTGCTGCTCGGCTGGCGGACCCGCACGATGTCCGTGCTGTTCATGGTCGGTGTGCTTTCGCTGCAGAACCGCTCCGTCTTCATGGGCGACGGCGGCGACAACGTGCTGCACCTGATGTGCGTCTACCTCGTGTTCACGCGCTGCGGTCAGGTCTGGTCGCTGGACGAGCGCCGTGCCCGGCGCGACCGCGAGGCACGCGCGCGTGGAGAGCTGGTCGGGCCGGACCGGGTCGGTCCGGCTCTGTGGGCGGTGCTCGGGTTCGCGCTGGTCGCGGTGACCGCGGCCGGCCGCCTCGACGGCGATCCGACCGTGCCGGTGATCCTGTGGGGTGTCTGGCTGGCCCTGGCCGTGTGGTGGGTCGTGGGCCGTCGTGCGCGGACCGCCCAGCCCCGCGTCCTGCTCGACGTCGTCGGCAACATCGTGCACAACGGCGCCCTGCTGGTGATCATGGCCGAGGCGTGTCTGATCTACGCCACCGCGGGCTGGTACAAGATCCAGGGCTCCCGCTGGCAGGACGGCACCGCTGTCTACTACCCGCTGCACCTCGACTACTTCTCGCCCTGGCCGGCCCTCGCCGACCTGCTGTCGTCCAGCGGCACGATGGTGATGCTCATCACCTACGGCACGGTGATCGTGCAGGTCGCCTTCCCGTTCACGCTGTTCAACCGGCGGGTCAAGAACGTCCTCCTCGCGGCGATGATCACCGAGCACGCCGTGATCGCGGTGGTCCTCGGGCTTCCGTTCTTCTCGCTGGCGATGATCGCGGCGGACGCGGTCTTCCTGCCGACGCCGTTCCTGCGCCGCCTGGGCGACTGGGCGGCACGCGCGCGTGGACGTCTGTCAGGTCGGGTCCGGCGCTGCGACGACCGTACGGATCTTCCCGAGCCGCGCACCCCGGAGAACCCCGAGCACGCGCACGTAGGCTTCACGGCATGACCGTGCCCTCCTGGAACCGGCTTGCCGAGACGTCCGTCCTGCTCGACGGCTTCCACGCCCTCAAGCACGCCGTGCGCTTCGGAGCCGAGGTCCCGGTGGCGGTAGCCGTGGACCGGGAAGCCGCGCTGGCCCTCGCCGAGGAGCTGGCTCCGGACGTCCGCGACTCTCTGGACGCGCTCCTGAGGGAGGTCCCGGAGGCGACGTACACGTCGCTCGTGCCGCGCCCGCATCCGACCGCTGTGGCGGCTCTGGCGGTACGTCCGTCCCGCGCGGCCAACCTGGAGAAGCTGGCGCACACTCCCCGCACCGCCCCGGTCGTCGTCCTCGACAACCCCCGCAACCTCGGCAACGCGGGCGCCGTGATCCGGCTGGCCGCCGGTTTCGGCGCGACCGGCGTGGTCACCACCGGCACGCTCGATCCCTGGCACCCCACGGTCGTACGCGGCGGAGCGGGTCTGCACTTCGCGACCGCGGTGGAGCGCCTGGCGGTGGACGAGCTTCCGCCGGGCCCGCTGTTCGCCCTCGACCCGGAGGGCGACGACATCCGGGGCGGCAAACTCCCGGACGACGCCGTCCTCGCCTTCGGATCCGAGCGCAGCGGCCTGTCGGCCGAACTGCGCGCGCGTGCCGACCACTTGGTGTCCCTGCCGATGCGCCCCCAGGTCTCCAGCTACAACTTGGCGACGAGCGTGGCGATGACGCTGTACCACTGGAGTCTCACCGGGGGCGCTTTCCTGGCTCAGTCCTCCTGATTCAGGGCTCAGGCCTCCCGACGCACCTCGACGACCCGGAACCGGTTGGCGACGAACGCCCCGTCGCACAGCGCCGAGTTGGCCGCCGGGTTGCCACCCGAGCCGTGGAAGTCGGAGAACGCCGCCGTCTGGTTCACATACACCCCACCCGTGAGGTTGAGCGACAACTGGGCGGCCTCCTCCAGGCAGACCTCCTGAATCGCGCCCTCGACCTCCTCGTCGGTGGTGTACGCGCCGACGGTCATCGCACCCTTCTCGCGGATCGTCCTGCGCAGCAACTCCACCGCGTCCCCGGCCGAGTCGACCGCGACGGCGAACGAGACCGGCCCGAAGCACTCGCTCATGTACGCGGCCTCGTCATCCGGCTTGGCCCCGTCGAGCTTGACGATCACAGGCGTGCGCACGACCGCGTCCGGGAACTCGGGGTTCGTGATCTCACGGGAGGCGAGGGCGACTTCCCCGAGGCCGGCGGCAGCCTCCAGGCGGGCCTTCACGTCCGGGTTGACGATCGCGCCGAGCAGCGCGTTCGCGCGGGCGTCGTCGCCGAGCAGGCCGTCGACCGCGCGCGCGAGGTCGGCGACGACCTCGTCGAAGGTCCGCGGGCCCTCCTCCGTGCGGATGCCGTCGCGGGGGATGAGCAGGTTCTGCGGGGTGGTGCACATCTGGCCGCTGTACAGGGACAGCGAGAAGGCCAGGTTGGACAGCATCCCCTTGTAGGTGTCGGTGGAGTCGACGATCACCGTGTTGACGCCGGCCTTCTCCGTATAGACCTGCGCCTGGCGGGCGTTGGCCTCCAGCCAGTCGCCGAACACGGTCGAGCCGGTGTAGTCGATGATCCGGACCTCGGGGCGGGTGGCCAGGGTCTTCGCGATGCCCTCGCCGGGCCGCTCGGCGGCCAGCGCGACCAGATTGGGGTCGAAGCCCGCCTCGGCGAGCACCTGCCGCGCGACCTGCACGGTGAGCGCGAGCGGGAGCACCGCGCGCGGGTGGGGCTTGACGAGGACCGCGTTGCCGGTGGCCAGGGAGGCGAACAGGCCCGGGTAGCCGTTCCAGGTCGGGAAGGTGTTGCAGCCGATGACCAGGGCGATCCCGCGCGGGACCGGTGTGAACTGCTTGGTCAGGGCGAGCGGGTCGCGCTTGCCCTGCGGCTTGGTCCACTCCGCCGTGTCGGGGGTGCGGACCTGCTCGACGTACGCGTACGCCACCGCCTCCAGGCCGCGGTCCTGCGCGTGCGGGCCGCCCGCCTGGAACGCCATCATGAAGGCCTGGCCGGAGGTGTGCATGACCGCGTGCGCGAACTCGTGCGTCCGGTCGCTGAT
The DNA here is from genome assembly GCF_900103585.1 of Streptomyces sp. cf386. Lineage (GTDB taxonomy): Bacteria > Actinomycetota > Actinomycetes > Streptomycetales > Streptomycetaceae > Streptomyces. The sequence continues at coordinate 250,485 of NZ_FNHV01000008.1, read as the reverse complement.
CCGCTTGAGGATCTCCAGACAGACCACCGCGCGCATCTCCGCGCCCGCGTCCCGCCACGCCCGCTGACCGGACTTCATGGCCGGCAGCAGCGCGTCGATATCCGCGTGCGGGTACTCGACGCCGAGCTCGATGCCGTACGGCGAGGATTCGCCGCCCACCCAGTCGTCGGTGCCGGGCTGGCCGAGGTCGAGGCGGTCGCCCAGGAGGGCGTCGAATGCGGCCTTGCCCGCCGCCGCGTCCAGGCTGCCGTTCTCGCCGTAGGCCTTGGGGTGCTCGGGGTGCGGAGACCAGTACGCGCGCGTGCGGATCGCTTCCAGCGCCTGGTCGAGGGTGGGCCGGTGCTTGGCGATCAGCTCGTGGGCGGTCAGTTCGGCGGCCATGCGAGACCAACTCCTCGTTTCCAGAGCTCACCGTCGAGCTCATGACCTGGGCAGAAACATGGGCAGGAACAGCCAGACAGAGTTAGAGTAACCGAACGATCGGTCGGGACAAGGGGGTCCGCCGCATCTGTGGAAAACCCCGTGCGGGAGGATCGCGCACATGACAGCACTCGACCTCAGCAGCCCCGTGGCCGTCGTCGGCACCGGCACCATGGGCCAGGGCATCGCCCAGGTCGCCTTGGTCGCGGGCCATCCCGTACGGCTGTACGACGCCCTGCCCGGACGGGCCCAGGAGGCGGCCGACGCGATCGGTGCGCGGCTCGACCGGCTCGTCGAGAAGGACCGCCTCGCCGGGGCCGACCGCGACGCGGCCCGCGCGCGGCTGCTGCCCGCCGAGTCGCTCGCCGACCTCGCGGACTGCGCCCTGGTCGTGGAGGCCGCCCTGGAGCGCCTCGACGTCAAGCAGGAGCTGTTCCGGGAGCTGGAGGGCATCGTCGGCGAGGACTGTCTGCTCGCCACCAACACCTCGTCCCTGTCGGTGACCGCGATCGGCGGCGCCCTCGCCAACCCGGGCCGCTTCGTGGGCCTGCACTTCTTCAACCCCGCGCCGCTGCTGCCGTTGGTCGAGGTCGTCTCCGGGTTCGCCACCGACGTCACGTCGGCCACGCGCGCGTACGAGACGGCACGCGCCTGGGGCAAGACGCCGGTCGCCTGCGCCGACACCCCCGGCTTCATCGTCAACCGCATCGCCCGGCCCTTCTACGCCGAAGCTTTCGCGGTCTACGAGGCACAAGGAGCCGACCCGGCCACCATCGACGCCGTCCTGCGCGAGTGCGGCGGCTTCAGGATGGGCGCGTTCGAGCTCACCGACCTCATCGGGCAGGACGTCAACGAGTCCGTCACGCGCTCCGTGTGGCAGTCCTTCTTCCAGGACGTGCGCTTCACGCCCTCGCTCGCCCAGCGGCGCCTGGTCGAGTCGGGCCGGCTCGGCCGCAAGAGCGGGCACGGCTGGTTCGACTACTCCGAGGACGCCGAGCGCGACGAGCCGCACACCGCGGAGGAGCGGCCGCAGCCCGCCTACGTCGTCGCCGAGGGCGACCTGGGCCCGGCGTCCGAACTGCTCACGCTGATCCGCGAGGCGGGCATCGCCGTGCGCGAGGAGGACGAGGACCACGGCACCCGCATGGTGCTGCCGAGCGGCGGCCAGCTCGCCCTCGCCGACGGCCAGACCTCGGTGGAGTTCCGGGACGTCGTCTACTTCGACCTCGCCCTCGACTACCGCCGGGCGACCCGGATCGCCCTGTCCGCCTCCCAGGACACCTCGCCGCGTACCCTCGCCGAGGCCATCGGCCTCTTCCAGGCGCTCGGCAAGGACGTCAGTGTCATCGGCGACGTCCCCGGCATGATCGTCGCCCGTACGGTCGCCCGGATCGTCGACCTGGCGCACGACGCCGTCGCCAAGGGCGTGGCCACCGTGGAGGACATCGACACCGCGATGCGGCTCGGGGTGAACTACCCCCTGGGCCCCTTCGAATGGAGCCGCAGGCTGGGCCGCAACTGGGCGTACGCCCTCCTCGACGACCTGCACCTGCGCGACCCCTCCGGGCGCTACGCGCCGTCCCTCGCCCTGTACCGCCACGCGTACGCCTCCGACAAGCGGGAGGGCAGCACCTCATGACCACAGCCAAGCGCGACACGTACACCCCGGAGACGCTGCTCTCCGTCGCCGTGCAGGTCTTCAACGACCGCGGCTACGACGGCACCTCCATGGAGCACCTCTCCAAGGCGGCCGGCATCTCCAAGTCGTCGATCTACCACCACGTCACGGGCAAGGAGGAGCTGCTGCGCCGCGCCGTCAGCCGGGCGCTCGACGGGCTCTTCGGGATCCTCGACGAGGAGCACGCGCGCGTGGGGCACGCCGCGGACCGGCTGGAGTACGTCGTACGGCGCATGGTCGAGGTGCTCATAGCCGACCTGCCCTATGTGACGCTGCTGCTGCGTGTACGCGGCAACACGGACACCGAGCGGTGGGCCCTGGAACGCCGCCGTGACTTCGACCACCAGGTCGCAGCCCTCCTGAAGGCGGCCGCCGCCGACGGGGAGGTCCGCGCCGACGTGGAGGTACGGCTGGCGACCCGGCTCGTCTTCGGGATGATCAACTCGATCGTGGAGTGGTACCGCCCGGACGGCCGAGGCATGAACGAGCGCGAGGTCGCGGACACGGTGGTGCGGCTGGTGTTCGGGGGGCTGCGACAGGAGGGGTGACCGCTCCTCCCGCGACGGAGCCCTGGCTACGAGCCCGGGCCGAAGCGGAACTCAGCCCTGCGGCTCCAGGTCCTCCTCCTCGAAGACCAGCAGGGTGCGCGTGCTGAGGACCTCGGGGATCGCCTGGAGGCGGGTGAGGACCAGTTCGCGCAGGGCGCGGTTGTCGGGGGTGTGCACCAGGAGCAGGACATCGAAGTCGCCGCCCACCAGGGCGATGTGGGAGGCGCCGGGCAGCTGTCGGAGGTGCTCGCGGACCGTGCGCCAGGTGTTCTGGACGATCTTCAGGGTGATGTAGGCCGAGGTGCTGTGGCCCGCGCGTTCGTGGTTGACGCGGGCGCCGAAACCGCGGATGACGCCGTCCTCGACGAGGCGGTTGATGCGGGCGTAGGCGTTGGCGCGCGAGACATGGACCCGTTCGGCGACCGACCTTATCGACGCGCGGCCGTCCGCCTGGAGCATCTGGAGGATGTCCTGATCGATGGCGTCGAGCGGACGCGGCGGCGGCAGGGGGCTGCTGCCGTCCGGGCTTTCGGCCATTTGTTCAGGCGCCATGTCCCCCCACCTTCCCGCCGTGGACGTACTGCGTTCATTGGAGGCTGTGGAGAACCGTTTGTCCACAGCCTGAGGGGGCCTGTAGCCAAAATGTGCCGACGACCGAACAATCGGTAGGTGAGGCGCATCACCGACGCTGCGCCTCCCGTAGCCGCTCCCACGAGGAGGTGCCGTCATGACGGTCATGGAGCAGCGGGGCGCGTATCGGCCATCGCCGCCGCCCGCCTGGCAGCCCCGCATGGACCCCGCGCCGCTGCTGCCCGACGCCGAGCCCTACCGCGTCCTCGGCACCGAGGTGGCCGCCAAGGTCGACGCGGACCTGCTGCGCCGGCTCTACGCGGAGCTGGTGCGCGGACGCCGGTACAACACCCAGGCGACCGCGCTCACCAAGCAGGGCCGACTCGCCGTCTATCCGTCCAGCACCGGCCAGGAGGCCTGCGAGGTCGCCGCAGCGGTGGCCCTTGAGGAGCGCGACTGGCTCTTCCCGAGCTACCGCGACACCCTCGCCGCCGTCGCACGCGGCGTGGACCCCGTCGAGGCGCTGACCCTGCTGCGCGGCGACTGGCACACCGGCTACGACCCCTACGAGCACCGCGTGGCCCCCCTGTGCACGCCGCTCGCCACCCAGCTCCCGCACGCCGTGGGCCTCGCGCACGCCGCCCGCCTCAAGGGTGACGACGTGGTCGCGCTGGCCATGGTCGGCGACGGCGGCTCCAGCGAGGGCGACTTCCACGAGGCGCTGAACTTCGCCGCCGTATGGCAGGCGCCGGTCGTCTTCCTGGTCCAGAACAACGGCTTCGCGATCTCCGTCCCGCTCGCCAAGCAGACCGCGGCCCCGTCGCTGGCCCACAAGGCCGTCGGCTACGGCATGCCCGGCCGCCTGGTCGACGGCAACGACGCGGCCGCCGTGCACGAGGTGCTGAGCGACGCTGTACGGAACGCGCGGGCGGGCGGCGGCCCCACGCTGATCGAGGCGATCACCTACCGCATCGACGCCCACACCAACGCCGACGACGCGACCCGCTACCGCGGCGACTCCGAGGTCGAGACCTGGCGCGGGCACGACCCGATCGCGCTCCTGGAGCACGAGCTGACCGAGCGCGGCCTCCTCGACGAGGCCGGCAAGCAGGCCGCGCGGGACGCCGCCGAGGCGATGGCCGCCGACCTGCGCGCACGCATGAACCAGGATCCGGTGCTCGACCCGATGGACCTGTTCACGCACGTGTACGCCGAGCCCACCCCGCAACTGCGCGAACAGCGCGCCCAGTTGCAGGCCGAGCTCGACGCCGAGTCGGAAGGCCCGCACCGATGACCACCGTCGCCGTCAAACCGGCCACCATGGCGCAGGCCCTCACGCGCGCGATGCGCGACGCCATGGCCGACGACCCCACCGTGCACGTCATGGGCGAGGACGTCGGAACCCTCGGCGGTGTCTTCCGGGTCACCGACGGGCTCGCCAAGGAGTTCGGCGAGGACCGCTGCACGGACACCCCACTGGCCGAGGCGGGGATCCTGGGCACGGCGGTGGGCATGGCCATGTACGGCCTGCGCCCGGTCGTGGAGATGCAGTTCGACGCGTTCGCCTATCCGGCGTTCGAGCAGCTCATCTCGCACGTCGCACGCATGCGCAACCGCACCCGCGGCAAGATGCCGCTCCCGATCACCATCCGCGTGCCCTACGGCGGCGGCATCGGCGGCGTCGAGCACCACAGTGACTCCTCCGAGGCGTACTACATGGCGACTCCGGGGCTCCATGTCGTCACGCCCGCGACCGTCGCCGACGCCTACGGCCTGCTGCGCGCCGCCATCGCCTCCGACGACCCGGTCGTCTTCCTGGAGCCGAAGCGCCTGTACTGGTCGAAGGACTCCTGGAACCCCGATCATCCGACGGACGTTGAACCGATTGGCCGCGCGGTGGTGCGGCGCTCCGGCCGGAGCGCCACGCTCATCACGTACGGACCGTCCGTGCCCGTCTGCCTCGAAGCCGCCGAGGCGGCGCGGGAGGAGGGCTGGGACCTGGAGGTCGTCGACCTGCGCTCGCTGGTGCCGTTCGACGACGAGACGGTCTCCGCCTCCGTACGGCGGACCGGACGGGCGGTCGTCGTGCACGAGTCGGGCGGGTTCGGCGGACCGGGAGGGGAGATCGCGGCCCGGGTCACGGAGCGCTGCTTCCACCACCTGGAAGCGCCGGTGCTGCGCGTGGCCGGGTTCGACCTTCCCTACCCGCCGCCCATGCTGGAGCGTCACCACCTGCCCGGCGTGGACCGGATCCTGGACGCTGTGGGGCGTCTGCAATGGGAGGCCGAGAGCTGATGGCACACGCTTCTGACATGCACAGTCTTGAGTTCAAGCTCCCCGACCTCGGGGAGGGGCTCACCGGGGCGGAGATTGTGCGCTGGCTCGTCGAGGTCGGAGACCTCGTCACCGTCGACCAGCCGGTCGTCGAGGTCGAGACGGCCAAGGCGATGGTCGACATCCCCTGCCCCTACGGCGGCGTGGTCACGGCCCGCTTCGGCGAGGAGGGCACGGAACTGCCCGTCGGGGCACCGCTGTTGACGGTGGCGGTGGGGGCGCCCGCTTCCGGTGTTCCGGCCGAGGAGCCGGGCAAGGGCTCGGACGAGGGCTCGGGCAACGTCCTCGTGGGATACGGCACCGGTGCGCCCCCGGAGCGGCGCAGGCGCGTACGGCCGGCCGTGCCGACGACCTCGACGGGGCAGCCGTCGGCCGGGGCGGCGAACGGCACCGCCGCGCGTGGGGCCACGCCGGCCGTCGAGCCCGCCACCACGGGCGTGGCGCGGCCCGTCGGCACAGGTGCCGCGGCGGGGCACGGCGCCGTCGGTCACCGTCCCGTCGGCCACGGCCGCGATGCCGCACCGGCCGAAGACGAGACCCGTAGCGACGGCCCTGTGCCCGTGATCTCCCCCCTCGTCCGCCGCCTCGCCCGGGAGCACGGCCTGGACTTGAGGGAGCTGCACGGCTCCGGACCGGACGGGCTGATCCTGCGGGCCGACGTCGAGTACGCGCTGCGTGCCGCCGAGGCGCAGGGACGACCGGCACAGCCGTCGGCCGAGCCGCACCCGCCCATGACCCCGATGACTCCGACGACCCCGGCCACCTCCGCGCCCGTCCCGGCCGCGCAGGCCCCCATCCGCTCCTCCGCCCCGCTCGGCGGCATCCGAACCCCCCTGAAGGGCATCCGCGGCGCCGTCGCCGACAAGCTCTCCCGCAGCCGGCGGGAGATCCCGGACGCGACCTGCTGGGTGGACGCCGACGCGACGGAGCTCATGCGGGCACGGACCGCGATGAACGCCGCCGGCGGGCCGAAGATCTCCCTCCTCGCCCTGCTGGCCCGCATCTGCACCGCCGCCCTGGCCCGGTTCCCCGAGCTCAACTCCACGGTCGACATGGAGGCCAGGGAGATCGTCCAGCTCGACCATGTACACCTCGGATTCGCCGCACAGACCGAGCGGGGCCTGGTCGTCCCGGTCGTGCGGGACGCGCACGCGCGCGACGCGGAGTCGCTGACCGCGGAGTTCGCCCGGCTGACCGAGGCGGCCCGCACGGGCACCCTCACACCCGCGGAACTCACCGGCGGCACCTTCACGTTGAACAACTACGGCGTGTTCGGCGTCGACGGCTCCACGCCGATCATCAACCACCCCGAGGCCGCGATGCTCGGCGTCGGCCGCATCATCCCCAAGCCCTGGGTGCATGAGGGCGAGCTGGCGGTGCGGCAGGTCGTCGAGCTCTCGCTCACCTTCGACCACCGGGTCTGTGACGGCGGCATCGCGGGAGGCTTCCTGCGGTATGTGGCGGACTGCGTGGAACAGCCGGCGGTGCTGCTGCGCACGCTGTGACGGACGGAGCCGCCCGCGGGACCACTGCCTCCCTCGCGTTCCGCGGGCCCGCCGTCTCCCTTGCGTTCCCCTGGCTTGCTGCCTCCCCAGCGTTCCCTGTGATCGTGGAGGCACGCATACTCGGGGGGTGACCGCGTACGAACCGCCGAGCGCGCAAGGCGCCGCCGATGCCGGAAGCGGCGACGTGTACGACGCCGTCGTGCTCGCCGGCGGTGCCGCACGGCGGCTCGGCGGGGCGGACAAGCCCGGGGTGCGGGTCGGCGCGCGGGCGTTGCTCGACCGGGTGCTGGCCGCCTGCGCCGACGCGCGCACCACCGTCGTCGTCGCCGATCCCCGACCGACCGCGCGTCCCGTGACCTGGGCGCGCGAGGACCCGCCCGGCGGCGGCCCGCTGGCCGCCCTCGACGCCGGGCTGCGGCACACCACGGCGGAGCGGGTCGTCGTCCTCTCGGCCGATCTGCCGTTCCTCGACGAGGGCACGGTCCGGCGGCTGTTGGCCACCCTGGGCACCAGCGGCGCCGACGGCGCGCTGCTCACCGACGCCGACGGCCGCGACCAGCCACTTGTCGCCGCGTACCGCGGGTCCGCGCTGCGCCGCGAACTGGCGTCACTTGCCGATGCCGACGGTCGTGTCACCGGCCTCCCCCTGCGCCGGCTGACCGGCGCGCTCGACCTCACCCGCGTCCAGGACCCCGTCGCGTCCTTCGACTGCGACACCTGGGACGACATCGCCACCGCCAGGGCACGCATCAGGGAGCATGGGCACGTGCTGGATGAATGGATTTCCGCAGTCAAGGACGAACTGGGCCTCGACCTCGACGTCGACACCAAGCTGCTGCTGGACCTCGCCCGCGACGCCGCCCACGGCGTGGCGCGGCCCGCGGCCCCGCTGACCACCTTCCTCGTCGGATACGCGGCAGCGCAGGCCAAGGGTGGTGAGGGCGGCCCCGAAGCCGTCGCCGAGGCATCCCGCAAGGCCGCCGCCCTCGCCCTCCGCTGGGCCGAGGAGGCCGCCGCCAAGCCCGACGCGGCCCCCGACGCCACCCCCGACACCCGCCCGGACGCCGGATGACCGCCCGCGGCATCAAGGCGGACGAGGACGCCGAGGACTTCGACGTCGATGAGGTGCTCGCACTCGTGAAGGAACGCAACGGCAACGGCCACCCCACCCCCGGCGACCACGTGCCCGCCCCCACCCCGGACCGCCACCACAAGGCCACCCCCTGGCCCGACGCCCGCGAGATCGCCGCCCGCGCAGCCCGCACCGCCACCCGGGCCGCCCGCCGCGCTCCCGTCTCCCTCCCCCTCGACGCCGCCCTCGGCCTCACCCTGGCCGCCCCCCTCACCGCCCTCACCGACCTGCCCTCCTTCGACACCTCGGCGATGGACGGCTGGGCGGTCGCGGGCCCAGGCCCCTGGGACGTACGGGACGAGGGTGTCCTGGCCGGGCATGCCGAGCCCGAGCGGCTCACCGACGGCGAGGCCGTCCCCATCGCGACCGGCGCGCGCATCCCCCCGGACACCTCCGCCGTCCTGCGCAGCGAGCACGGCCGCATGGACAGCAAGGACCGGCTGCACGGCACCCGGGAGATCGAGCCCGGCCAGGACATCCGCCCACGTGGCCAGGAGTGCCGTAACGGCGACCACCTGCTCGCGGTCGGTACCCTCGTGACCCCGGCCGTGCTCGGGCTGGCCGCGGCGGCCGGATACGACACCCTCACCGCCGTACCCCGCCCCCGCGTCGAAGTCCTCGTCCTCGGCGACGAGTTGCTCACCGAGGGGCTCCCGCACGACGGGCTGATCCGTGACGCCCTCGGCCCGATGCTGCCGCCCTGGCTGCGCGCACTCGGCGCCGAGGTCACCGCCCTGCGCCGGCTCGGCGACGACGCCAAGGCCCTGCACAAGGCGCTCACCAAGTCCGACGCCGACCTCATCGTCACCACCGGCGGCACCGCGGCGGGCCCCGTCGACCATGTCCACCCCACCCTGGAACGCATCAGTGCCGAACTCCTGGTGGACGGCGTCAAGGTGCGGCCCGGCCACCCCATGCTGCTGGCGCGCATCAAGGAGGACCAGCACCTCGTCGGTCTGCCCGGCAACCCCCTCGCCGCCGTCTCCGGCCTGCTCACCCTCGCTGAACCCCTGCTGCGCACCCTCGCTGCCCGACCGGCCCCGGAGGCGTACACGCTGCCCCTGAGCGAGGCGGCGCACGGGCATCCGTACGACACCCGGCTCATCCCCGTCGTGCTGCGCGGCGACCATGCCGCGCCGTTGCACTACCAGGGCCCGGCCATGCTGCGGGGCATGGCGGCGGCGGACGCGGTCGCCGTCGTACCGCCGGGCGGTGCCCGTGCAGGTCAGGAGACGGAACTGCTCGATCTGCCCTGGGCCAGCGCCGGTATCGAGGTGTGTTTCACGTGAAACTTCCGGGCCAGGACGCGATCGCCCGTGGGGCGGACGAGAGGGTCGCGACCTATCGGATCAAACTCCCGAAGAAGATCGTGGAGCATCCGTTCCGGCAGGTCGCCAAGCGGGTCCTGCTGGCCCTGTCGCTGCTCGTGGCGGCCGCTTTGATCGTCTACGCCGACCATGACGGCTACAACGACAACTCCGACGGTGCCGTCGACCTCCTCGACGCCTTCTACTACGCGACCGTCAGCCTCTCCACCACCGGATACGGCGACATCACCCCGGTCAGTGATGCCGCCCGGCTCACCAATATCTTCGTCATCACGCCCATGCGCGTGCTGTTCCTGATCATCCTGGTCGGCACCACGCTGGAGGTCCTCACCGAGCGGACCCGAGAGGAATGGCGTCTGACCCGCTGGAGGTCCACCTTGCGTGACCACACCGTCGTCGTCGGCTTCGGCACTAAGGGGCGGTCGGCGATCCAGACCGTCTGTGCGACGGGCCTGCGGAAGGACCAGGTCATCGTCGTCGACCCGAGTTCCAAGGTGATCGAGGCGGCGGTCGCGGACGGATACGCCGGGGTCACGGGGGACGCGACGCGCAGCGAGGTGCTGAAGCGGGCCGAGGTGGAGAAGGCGCGGAAGATCATCATCGCGACCCAGCGTGATGACACCGCCGTCCTGGTCACGCTGACGGCCCGGCAGCTCAATCGCGGCGCGAAGATCGTGGCCGCGGTGCGTGAGGAGGAGAACGCGCCGCTGCTGAAACAGTCCGGCGCCGACGCGGTCATCACCAGCGCCAGCGCGGCCGGCCGACTGCTCGGCCTCTCCGTGCTCAGCCCCGCGGCCGGCATGGTCCTGGAGGACCTGATCCAGCAGGGCAGCGGGCTCGACATCGTCGAACGGCCGGTCGTCAAGGCCGAGGTGGGCAAGAGCCCCCGGCAGACCGACGACCTGGTGGTGAGCGTCGTACGCGGGCACCGCGTGCTCGGATACGACGATCAGGCCGTCGGGACACTGCAGTTGACGGACCGGCTGATCACGATCGTACGGGCGACGCCGAGCGCCCAGGTCGCCCCGGACACCCGGCGTCTGCCTCAGGGCTGAAGCCCCGGTCGGCTACTTGCGGTTGTACAGCCGCATCGTGATCGGCCCGAAGACCAGCACGAACAGCCCGGCCCAGCCCAGCGACCAGGCGATCTCGTCGGCCGGCCAGTCGCCCGCCATCAACCCGCGCACGGCCGAGGACAGATGGGTGATAGGGCTGTTGTTGACGAAGGCCTGGAGCCAGCCCGGCATGGTGCTCGGGTCGACGAAGACGTTGGACAGGAAGGTGAGCGGGAAGATCACCATCATGCTGACGCCCATCACCGACTTCTCGGAGCGCAGCATCAGCCCGAACATCGTCCAGATCCACGAGAACGCGAACGAGAAGACGACCAGCAGCGTGATCCCGGCGAGCACGCCGACGACGCCGCCGTCCGCGCGGTAGCCCAGGATGATGCCGACGGTGAGCATCACGATCGAGGCGATGGTGTAGCGCAGGGCGTCGCCCAGCAGATAGCCGACCATGGTCGACGGCCGCCAGATGGGCAGTGACCGGAAGCGGTCGAAGACACCCTTCTCGATGTCGGTGTTCACCGAGACGCCGGTGTACATCGTGATCATCACGACCGACATCACCAGGATGCCCGGCAGCAGGAACTGGATGTACTCCTTCGGAGACCCGGCCAGGGCGCCCCCGAACAGGTACGTGTACATCAGCACCATCATGATCGGGAACGCGGTGACGTCGAAGAGCTGCTCCGGCACATGCTTGATCTTCAGGATCGCCCGCCATCCGAAGGTCATGGAGGCCGACCAGGCGCTGGGTCGCGGCGGTCGCTCCCCGGCGACCAGCAGTGCGGCGAGCGACTCGGCGCTGATCGGGGCGAGTTCCTTGTTCTCGGTGGTCGTCGCGGTGCTCATGCCGGCACCTCGTCCTTCCTGTCGTCGGCGTCGTCGGCTTCGCCGGTGCCGTGTCCGGTGAGGGCGAGGAACACCTCGTCCAGGCTGGGCTGGCCCAGCGAGAAGTTGTCGACGGTGACACCGGCGCGGGCGAGTTCGTTCAGCGCGCGGGCGGCCTGCTCGGCCGCGGTGTCGTTGCTCGCCGCCGCACTCAGCCGGGCGGTCAGCGCCACCGGGTCGGGCTCCGGCTGCACATGCGCGTCGAGAGCGCGGACCAACAGCTCCGCCGCGAGGTCCCGCTGTGCCGGATCACGCAACCGCAGATGTACGGAACCGGCGCCGACGGACGCCTTGAGCTCGCCCTTGGTCCCCTCGGCGATGACCCTGCCGTGGTCGATGACGGCGATACGGGACGCCAGCTGGTCGGCCTCGTCCAGGTACTGCGTGGTCAGCATCACGGTGGTGCCCTGGGCGACGACCGCGCGGATGATCTCCCACACCTGGTTGCGGCTGCGCGGGTCGAGACCGGTCGTCGGCTCGTCGAGGAAGAGCAGGTCGGGGGTGTTGAGGATGGACGCGGCGATGTCGATACGGCGCCGCATGCCGCCGGAGTAGTGCTTGACCTGCTTCCCGGCCGCCTCGGTCAGTCCGAAGGCCTCCAGGAGCTGCGCGGAACGCTCCCGCGCGGCCTGCTTGCCGTGCCCGAGGAGCCGGCCCAGCAGGACCAGGTTCTCGGTGCCGGTGAGGTCCTCGTCGACGGAGGCGTACTGGCCGGTGAGACTCACACGGCCGCGCACCTCGTCGGCTTCACGCACGACGTCGTGGCCGAAGACATGGGCCTCACCGCCGTCGGGTCGTAGGAGGGTGGCGAGCATCTTCACCGTGGTCGTCTTGCCGGCGCCGTTCGGGCCGAGGACGCCGTAGACCGTGCCGGCCGGAACCGCGAGGTCCACGCCGTCGACGGCCCGTGTCTCACCGAACGTCTTCACCAGGCCGGCGGTCTCGATCGCGAGACCGGACGTCGTCTGCGTGCTCATGCTTTCGGGGTCCTTCCGGGTGGTCCTTCCGCGTTCTTGGGCTACGCATGGGGAGACTTTTACGGTCGCGCAAACTCATCGGCGGCGCACAGGGAATTTCGAAGAGACCCGTCCAAGGTCCGAGGGGGATGGGGCCGGGGACGGAGGCGCCGGCCCTGACAGGACCACGAATGCGGCTACGGACGGCTCTTGTGTGGGGTACGCGGGCCGGTGAGCGAGGGCCGAGGAGTAGCGTCCGTGCCATGCATGCGATCACGATTCCCGAACCTGGTGGGCCCGAGGCGCTGGTGTGGGACGAGGTCCCCGATCCCGTGCCCGGTGAGGGCGAGGTGCTGGTCGAGGTGGTGGCCGGGGCCGTCAACCGAGCCGACATCCTGCAACGACAGGGCTTCTACAACCCGCCGCCCGGCGCCTCCCCCTATCCCGGCCTGGAGTGCTCCGGCCGGATCGCCGAGGTCGGCCCGGGCGTCTCCGGCTGGGCCGTCGGCGACGAGGTGTGCGCACTGCTCGCGGGCGGCGGCTACGCCGAGAAGGTCGCCGTCCCCGCCGGCCAGCTGCTCCCCGTGCCCAAGGGCGTGAGCCTCACGCAGGCCGCCGCCCTGCCCGAGGTGGTCTGCACCGTCTGGTCCAACGTCTTCATGGTCGCCCACCTCCGCCCCGGCGAGACCCTGCTCGTGCACGGCGGCTCCAGCGGCATCGGCACCATGGCCATCCAACTTGCCAAGGCCGTCGGCGCGAAGGTCGCCGTCACCGCGGGCAGCAAGGAGAAGCTGGACCGGTGCGCCGAGCTGGGCGCCGACATCCTGATCAACTACCGGGAACAGGACTTCGTCGCCGAGGTCAAGAAGGCCACCGACGGGGCCGGCGCCGACGTCATCCTCGACAACATGGGCGCCAAATACCTCGACCGCAACGTCCAGACCCTCGCCGTCAACGGCCGTCTCGCGATCATCGGCATGCAGGGCGGCGTCAAGGGCGAACTCAACATCGGCGCACTCCTGGCCAAGCGAGCCGCCGTCAGCGCGACCTCGCTGCGCGCCCGCCCGGTCACCGAGAAGGCGGCGATCGTGGCGGCCGTACGCGAACATGTGTGGCCGCTGCTGGATGCCGGCCATGTGCGTCCCGTGGTCGACCGCGAACTCCCGATGAACGAAGCGGCCGAGGCGCATCGGGTGGTGGAGGAGAGCGGGCATGTGGGGAAGGTGCTGCTCGTTGTGGCGTAGGGCTGCTTGAGCGGGAGCGGTTGCTGGGGCGAGCGTCGGTGGGTGGGGCGGGAGTCTCTGGGCCTGGGTGCTGCGTTGCCGTGCGCCCTGGAGCGTGGCCGGGCGGGGTGACGGGGTGCCTCGCCCGGGGCGGCCGCAAGCGTCGGCACCGGTGGCGGAGGTGGACGTCGGCGGGCGGGGAGGAGCTCGGCAGGCGGAGGCTATGGGGCGCCTCGACTTGCTCGCCCACGAAGAGCCGTTCCCGCAGTCGGCTCCTCCGGAGGACCTCCGCCCCTCTAGCCGCGCCGTAGCCGGAGGCCGACGAAGGCGAGGCCCAGACCGAGTCCGATGAGTACCAGCCCGCTGCCGAGCGGCAGGATCTGCATCACGGGTTCGACGGGGCCCTCGGCATGCGCGACGGGGTGCGTCGGCGGGGCGGAGGGCTCTGCGGAGGCTTCCCGGGCGAGGTCGTCGGCGGCATCCGCGCTCTCGGGCGCACTCCCGCCGTCGTCCTCGCCCTCCGCTTCCGCCTCCGGCAACGTCGAGCCGTCGCGCTCCTCGTCGCCCGTGTCGTCGCCCACGCCGCTGTCCGGCTCGTCCCGCGTCGCTTCCTCGTCCTCCAGCGGCCCCTTCTCCCGCCCCGGCCGCTGCCGCCCCTCGCCCGCCCGGCTCCCGGCCCGGGACGGCCCGTCGGAGGGCGCGGGCGGGGAGGTGACGGGTCCGTGAGCGGGGGAGGCGGACGATGCCCTCGACTCCCTGGCCGCCCTGGGCTCCTTGGACTTGCCGGACCCCCTCGATGCCTTGGACTCTCCGGATTTCCGGGGCTCCCTGGACTCCTGGGGCTCCTGGGGCTCCTGGGCCTCTCTGGACTCCCGGGGCTCCTTGGATTCCTTGGACTCTCCAGGCGTTGCGGAGAGGCCGGAGGCAGCCTTGGACTCATCCGCATGGCTGGAGGAAGGCCGGGGCTCGGCTGCGGAGCCGGAGGACTCCCCTGAGGGTTCCCCGAAGGAATTCCCCGGCGAACCTGTGGGCGCGGAGGGAGCCCAGGACCCGGCCGTGGAGCTGGAGGGAGTCCAGAGCACACCCGCTCCACCCGCACCACCCGCACTACGGGCACCGCGTGGACCCTCATGCCCGTACGACATCCCAGCTCCCGACAGCCCCACAGCCATCCCCACCACCAGCACAACCACGACTCTCTGCGCCCGCAGAGCCACCGGACCCTGCACCGCCGACCAGGTCCGCACCGCCCGCAGAACCGACCGCACCCCGATCCCGTCCACGCCCTCCGACGGCGAGAACCCGGCGGCCCCGCACCCAGCCCCCGGCAAGGCCGCGATCGCACCACCCGGAACAAGCTGCACCGCCCCGACAGCAGGCGCGGAGGTGGCCCGCAACATCCGCTGCTCTACGGCACCCGCACCCGCAGTCCGAGCCTCAGCTGCACCCGCACCCGCCGGCCCGCACCAGCCCCCCACACCCCCGGAGGCAGCCCGCACCCGTCCCGGTCCCCGTCCCCGTCGCTTCCCCACCACGGCCAGCCATGGAGTCATAGGAACAATCCTCACCGCACCCACCACACCCGGCATTCCGGACTCCGCCACCCGACCGAATCCGGCGCACAATCCGGGTATGTCGATACGACACGGACTGCTGGCGCTCCTGGAACCCGGCGCCCGCTACGGCGCGCGGCTGCGCACCGAATTCCTGGCGCGCACGGGCGGGACCTGGCCGCTGAACATCGGCCAGGTCTATACGACCCTCGGCCGGCTGGAGCGGGACGGCCTGGTCGTCCAGGACGGTGTGGACCGGGCCGGGCGGGTGCTGTACGCGCTGACGGAGGCGGGCCGTGTCGAGCTGCGGGCCTGGTTCACGCGGCCCGTGCAGCGGGTGAGCCCGCCCCGCGACGAGCTGGCGATCAAGCTGGTGATGGCGGTGGGGGCGCCCGGCGTCGACGTACGCACAGTCGTGGGGACGCAGCGCAGACATGTGACCGAGGCCCTGCACGGCTACGTACGGCAGCGGGCCGAGGCGCTGGCGCGGGCGCACGAGCACCCGGACGAGCTGGCCCGGCTGCTCGTGCTGGAGCAGCTCGTCTTCCACGCCGAGGCGGAAAGCCGCTGGCTCGACATCTGCGAGGCGCGTCTCGTGCGACTCATCCGAGCCGGAGACGCCGAAGAGTGACGGAAAGTCCCGCACCGTAAACGGTGGATCTCTCCCCATGGGGGGCACCACGATGATGAGCTGTACGGGTGCGAGAGAATGGCGGCATGGAGATGCCGAGGAACGAAAGGTCGCCCGAGACCCCCCAGATCCTGGTCGTGGGTCAGGACGGGATGGCGCTCACCGGCGGCAACGGAGACGAGGACTCCCGCGAGATCCCCGTGACGGAGCAGGTCGAGCAGCCGGCGAAGGTCATGCGCATCGGAAGCATGATCAAGCAGCTGCTCGAAGAAGTGCGCGTGGCTCCGCTGGACGAGGCGAGCCGGGTCCGGCTGAAGGAGATCCACGCCAGTTCGGTGAAGGAGCTGGAGGACGGTCTGGCGCCGGAGCTTGTCGAGGAGCTGGAGCGGCTCTCCCTGCCGTTCACGGACGAAGCGACCCCGAGTGACGCGGAACTGCGGATCGCGCAGGCCCAGTTGGTCGGCTGGCTGGAGGGCCTCTTCCACGGCATCCAGACCACGCTGTTCGCCCAGCAGATGGCGGCCCGCGCCCAGTTGGAGCAGATGCGTCGCGCCCTCCCGCCGGGCGTCGGCGGCCACGAGGACGGCGAGCCGGGCCAGGGCGGCCGAGTGGGTGGGCCGTACCTGTAACCACCCCCTCTGACAGGAGAAGGGCCCGGCAGCCGATGCTGCCGGGCCCTTTCAGCCAGCGGACTCATCCCGTGGACGTCATGACGTCCGCGGAAGACCCGTCGAGACCCCGATCGTGAAGACCGGCGGGTTGTCCGGGTCGAACTCCTTGTAGGACTTGGGCGTTTGCTCCATGACGGTGTTGTGGCCGAACAGGTTCTCGTTCACGTCGACCGTCTTGTAGTCCCAGCCCGCGGCGTCCAGGCACTTCTTGACCGACGGCCAGGACTTGAACAGGAAGCTCGGCGCCCGCACGTAGCCGGTGTCGTCGTAGGTCTTCAACGGGTCGGTGCACGCAGTCGTCTCGACCGTGCTCGTGGCGTCCCCTTCCCGGTATCCCGGTGCGTTCGTCCCCGTGCCCGTCGGGCTCGGGGACGGGCTGTAGCTGTAGGTGTAGTCGCTCGTCGGCAGGCTGTACGGATCGTCGTCGTCGCTGCCGCCGTCGTTCAGCGTCGTCGCCAGGATGAGGCTGACCACCGCCACGACGGACACGACGATCGAGACGATGATCGTCGACCGGTTCTTGCCGCCGCCCGAAGGACGCTGCGGCTGGGGCGGCATGCCGTACGGCGGCGGGGCAGGGATGCCCGGCGGCGGGGTCGGGATGCCCGGCTGCGGGGAGTACGCGGCCGGCGGGGGCGTCCCATGACCGGGCTGCTGCGGATAGCCGTACGCCGCGGGCATCGCCGGCGGCGGGGTGCTGTACGGGTTCGGGGGCGGGGTCTGCTGATACGGCGTCTGGACGGGGGCCGCCGGTGGGGGCGTCTGGGCGGGGCCCGGCGGCGGGGGCGTCTGGACGACCGGCGGGAACACCGCGGCGCCGACGCCCTGCCCGCTCTGCGTCTGCGCGCCCGGCACGATGCTCGGCGGCGTGGCCTGGAAGGACGCGGCCACGCGCAGGGTCTCGTCGCGCATGGACTCGGCGCTCGGGAAGCGTTCGTTCGGATTCTTCTTCAGCGCGCGGGCGACCAGCGCGTCGACGGCCGGCGGCAGGGCGCGGTTGATCGAGGAGGGTGCCACCGGCTCCTCCTGCACATGCGCGTACGCGATCGCCAGCGGCGAGTCCGCGTCGAACGGCAGCTGCCCGGTGACCAGTTGGAACAGCATGATGCCGACCGAGTACAGGTCGGAGCGGGCGTCCACGGCCCGGCCCAGCGCCTGCTCCGGCGAGAGGTACTGCGGGGTGCCGACCACCATTCCGGTCTGCGTCATCGAGGTCACACCGGACTGCATGGCGCGCGCGATGCCGAAGTCCATGACCTTGACCACGCCGCGCTTGTTCACCATCACGTTGCCCGGCTTGATGTCCCGGTGGACCAGCCCCATCTCGTGGCTGATCTCCAGCGCCGCGAGCACATCCGCGATGATCTTCAGCGCCTTGTCCGCGGGCACCGCGCCGAACTGCCGTATGTCCTCGTCGAAGACCGAGCTGAGCGGTCGGCCCTCGATGTACTCCATGACGATGTACGGCGTCGGCATGCCGTCGCCCGCGGCGGAGCCGCTGTCGGACAGCGTGTCCTCGCCGGTGTCGAAGACGGAGACGATGTTGGTGTGCGTGAGCTTCGCCACGGCCTGGGCCTCGCGGCGGAAGCGCTCGCGGAACGCCTGCTCGCGGCCGAGCTCGGTGTGCAGCGTCTTGACCGCCACCTGCCGGTCGAGCACGGTGTCGTATGCGAGGTGCACCGAGGCCATGCCGCCCTGGCCGAGCAGGTCGCGCAGCTGATAGCGGCCGCCGGCCAGCGACCGCCCCGCGGTCCCGCCCTGTGCGCCGTCCTGGCTCATGTTCTGCTTCCCCCGTAGCCTCTTGGGCGCCTGCGTTGCCGTGGATCGGTTGAGTGGATCCGTTGATCCGCGTGGTCCGAGTGATCCAATGTGCTATTCCCGGCCAAGTCTGCCCCAAGGCACTGACAGGTCAAGCGAGGTGCCCGTTCCGTGACCGTACGCGAAAGAAGAGTCTCGGAAGCGTTACAGGGGCAGTACGGCCGGTACACAGAATTTGCACGCGGGGACGGGGTACCGGTTTGATGGCCGGTCCGTCTCCTTCCGGTTTGGGGCGACCGTCTCGGACCGACGGCTTGCGCGGAGCCTGTAGCGTGGCCGACGGAGACCGTAACAACACCGCGCGCACCGCGGGCAGAAACGACGGCGAGGACCGATGGCACAGCAGCAGCGCGCTCAGGGCCCGTCCGACCCCGAGGCGGCTGGCGGCGGTATGTCAGACGCGCCGGAGATGTGGGGTAACGGCGGACTTGTCGGGGACGGCCGTTATCGGCTGACCCGCAGACTCGGCCGGGGCGGCATGGCCGAGGTGTTCGCCGCCGAGGACGTGCGCCTCGGGCGCACCGTGGCGGTCAAGCTGCTGCGCTCCGATCTCGCCGAGGACCCGGTCTCCAAGGCCCGCTTCACGCGCGAGGCCCAGTCGGTGGCCGGCCTCAACCACCATGCGATCGTCGCCGTGTACGACTCCGGCGAGGATTTCGTGAACGGCCATGCGGTGCCGTACATCGTGATGGAGATCGTCGAGGGCCGTACGATCCGCGACCTCCTCATCAACGCCGAGGCGCCCGGGCCCGAGCAGGCCCTCATCATCGTCTCCGGCGTCCTGGAGGCCCTCGCCTACTCGCACCAGCACGGCATCGTGCACCGCGACATCAAGCCGGCCAACGTCATCATCACCCACAACGGCGCCGTGAAGGTGATGGACTTCGGCATCGCCCGCGCGCTGCACGGCGCTCAGTCGACGATGACGCAGACCGGCATGGTCATGGGCACCCCGCAGTACCTCTCGCCGGAGCAGGCGCTCGGCAAGGCGGTCGACCACCGCTCCGACCTGTACGCGACGGGCTGCCTCCTCTACGAACTCCTCGCGCTGCGGCCGCCGTTCACCGGCGAGACCCCGCTGTCGGTGGTCTACCAGCACGTCCAGGACATCCCGACCCCGCCGTCCGAGGTCTCCGACGCGACGCCGCCGGAGCTCGACGGCCTGGTCATGCGCTCGCTCGCCAAGGAGCCGGACGACCGGTTCCAGACGGCCGAGGAGATGCGCGGCCTCGTCCAGTACGGCCTGCAGATGCTGTACGACCAGGGCGGCCACACCGGCACCTGGAACACCGGCCCGGTGACGATGCACGAGGGTCGGCACACCCCGGCCGCGGGCTTCGCGAACACGACGGTCATGGGGCACCCCGGAGACTCCGGCTCCGGTACGACGCAGATCCCGCAGCCGATCCTGCCCTCCGGGTACGGCGGCGGGGACGACGGCGGTTTCGAAGGGCACGGCAACCGGGGCAGTGGCCGCGGCAAGCTGTGGATCCTCGCCGTCCTCGCGGTGATCGCCATCGCCGCGGGTGTCGCGCTGGCGCTGAACAACGGCGGCGGGGGCGGTGGCAAGGACACCAAGGAGACGCCGACCACCTCGCAGACCACCGACGAGAGCAAGGACAGCGAGACGCCGAGCGACGAGCCGACCGAGGAGCCGACCGACGAGGTCACCGACGACGGCACCGGTACGGGCACCGACCCGACCTACGAGCCGACGGAGGATCCGACGTACTCGCCGACGGAGGAGCCCACGACGGAGCCGACCGAGGAGCCGACCACGGCGGAGCCGACGGAGGAGCCCACCGAGGAGCCCACGGAGGAGCCGACCGAGGAGCCCACGGAGGAGCCGACCGAGGAGCCGACCCTGCCGACGGGTGGCGCCGGAGGCGGTGTCTGACCGGCCTGAGGGCACGGTCCGTCCAACGGAACAGAGACACCACACGCGCGCGTGCGGCCCGGAAACGGGCTCCACGCGCGCGTGTCGTTTACGACAGATGGCTGGATCATTCTGCGGGCATAACCCGACTTGTCCGCCTTCGCGTACGAGATCAGCGTCACACGACTTCAGTGACCTCGCCCTCGGCGACTCTTCCCGTGACCTGGGTCACCGATATAACGTGCCGTTGTTCCGGCCCCCTGCAAGGCTGTGACCAGGACTTGTTCCGGACTTTCGCGATTTACTTGGATATCCAAGCAAAATCGCAGGTCAGGAGGGGTTTCACAGAAATGTGGAGCACTGGGTAACGTGCCTATTGCAGGGCGCTCGCCGGGGCACCTGTCACGCCTGCCCCCATCGGGCCGCACCCCACCCCGTGCGTCCGAGGGCCGCAGGTGAGCCGCACTGGCACCCGGCGAACCCGGGTAGCCGGACCGACGGAGGAGCACACGTGACCGTGGAGAGCACTGCCGCGCGGAAACCGCGACGCAGCGCCGGTACCAAGAGCACGGCCGGCAAGAGCACGACCACAAGGACATCGGCGAGCAAGGACCCCGAGCTGGTCCAGTTGCTCACCCCCGAGGGCAAGCGCGTCAAGAACGCCGAGTACGACAAGTACGTCGCCGGCATCACCCCCGAAGAGCTCCGCGGCCTCTACCGCGACATGGTGCTCACCCGCCGCTTCGACGCCGAGGCCACCTCCCTGCAGCGCCAGGGCGAGCTGGGCCTGTGGGCGTCGCTGCTGGGCCAGGAGGCCGCCCAGATCGGCTCCGGCCGGGCCACCCGCGAGGACGACTACGTCTTCCCGACCTACCGCGAGCACGGCGTCGCCTGGTGTCGCGGGGTCGACCCGACCAACCTGCTCGGCATGTTCCGCGGCGTGAACAACGGCGGCTGGGATCCCAACAGCAACAACTTCCAGCTCTACACGATCGTCATCGGCTCCCAGACGCTGCACGCCACGGGCTACGCGATGGGCATCTCCAAGGACGGCGCCGACAGCGCCGTCATCGCGTACTTCGGCGACGGCGCCTCCAGCCAGGGCGATGTCGCGGAATCGTTCACCTTCTCCGCGGTCTACAACGCCCCCGTGGTGTTCTTCTGCCAGAACAACCAGTGGGCGATCTCCGAGCCGACCGAGAAGCAGACCCGCGTGCCGCTCTACCAGCGCGCCCAGGGCTTCGGCTTCCCCGGCGTCCGCGTCGACGGCAATGACGTCCTGGCCTGCCTGGCCGTGACCAAGTGGGCGCTGGAGCGCGCCCGCGGCGGCGAGGGACCGACGCTGGTCGAGGCGTACACGTACCGCATGGGCGCCCACACCACCTCCGACGACCCGACGAAGTACCGGGCCGACGAGGAGCGCGAGGCCTGGGAGGCGAAGGACCCGATCCTGCGCGTTCGCCGGTACCTCGAGGCCTCAAACCACGCGGACGAGGGATTCTTCGCGGAACTGGAGGCCGAGAGCGAGGCGTTGGGCAAACGAGTGCGCGAGGCGGTCCGTGCCATGCCGGACCCGGACCACTTCGCCATCTTCGAGAACGTGTACGCGGACGGGCATGCGCTCGTCGACGAGGAGCGCGCCCAGTTCGCCGCCTACCAGGCGTCGTTCGCGGACGTAGAGGGGGCCTGACATGGCAGCGGACAAGATGGCTCTGGCCAAGGCGATCAACGAGTCGCTGCGCCGCGCCCTGGACACGGACCCCAAGGTCCTCATCATGGGCGAGGACGTCGGCAAGCTCGGCGGCGTCTTCCGCGTGACGGACGGCCTGCAGAAGGACTTCGGCGAGAGCCGGGTCATCGACACCCCGCTGGCCGAGTCGGGCATCGTGGGCACGGCGATCGGCCTGGCCCTGCGCGGCTACCGGCCCGTGGTGGAGATTCAGTTCGACGGCTTCGTCTTCCCGGCGTACGACCAGATCGTCACGCAGCTCGCGAAGATGCACGCGCGCTCGCTGGGCAAGGTCAAGCTGCCGGTCGTCGTGCGCATCCCCTACGGCGGCGGCATCGGCGCGGTCGAGCACCACTCCGAGTCGCCGGAAGCCCTCTTCGCGCACGTGGCGGGCCTGAAGATCGTGTCGCCGTCCAACGCGTCGGACGCCTACTGGATGATGCAGCAGGCCATCCAGAGCGACGACCCGGTGATCTTCTTCGAGCCCAAGCGCCGCTACTGGGACAAGGGCGAGGTCAACACCGAGGCGATCCCCGGCCCGCTGCACAAGGCGAAGGTCGTCCGCGAGGGCACCGACCTCACCCTGGCCGCGTACGGCCCGATGGTGAAGCTCTGCCAGGAGGTCGCCGACGCGGCAGCCGAGGAGGGCCGGAACCTGGAGGTCCTGGACCTGCGCTCGGTGTCCCCGCTGGACTTCGACTCCATCCAGACCTCCGTCGAGAAGACCCGCCGTCTGGTGGTGGTCCACGAGGCCCCGGTGTTCTTCGGCTCGGGCGCGGAGATCGCCGCCCGGATCACGGAGCGCTGCTTCTACCACCTGGAGGCCCCGGTGCTGCGGGTCGGCGGCTATCACGCCCCGTATCCGCCGGCGCGTCTGGAGGAGGAGTACCTGCCGGGCCTGGACCGGGTGCTCGACGCCGTCGACCGTGCCCTGGCGTACTGAGGAGAGGGTCGTGACGACGATGACTGAAGCGTCCGTGCGTGAGTTCAAGATGCCCGACGTGGGCGAGGGACTCACCGAGGCCGAGATCCTCAAGTGGTACGTCCAGCCGGGCGACACGGTCACCGACGGCCAGGTGGTGTGCGAGGTCGAGACGGCCAAGGCGGCCGTGGAACTGCCCATCCCGTACGACGGGGTGGTCCGTGAGCTGCACTTCCCCGAGGGCACGACGGTGGACGTCGGTACGGCGATCATCGCGGTGGACCTCGGGGGCGGGACGGCGGCTGCCGTTCCGGCGCCGGCCGCGCAGCCGGAGGCAGCACAGCAGGCCGTGCAGGAGGCCGGGAACGAGGAGCCCAAGGCGGCCGGCTCCGGCCGTCAGCCGGTGCTGGTCGGCTACGGCGTGGCCGCGTCCTCGACGAAGCGCCGCCCGCGCAAGGGTGCCGACGTCGCACGCCAGGAGCCCGTGGCGGCGGCGCAGGCCCTGCAGTCCGAGCTGAACGGGCTGAACGGACATGGTGCCGCCCAGGCGCTGCAGCCGCCCCGCCCGCTGGCGAAGCCGCCGGTGCGCAAGCTGGCGAAGGACCTGGGCGTCGACCTGGCCACGGTGACGCCCACCGGCCCCGACGGCATCATCACCCGCGAGGACGTGCACGCGGCGGTGGCCCCGGCCGCCGAGCCGGTGCCCCAGGCCGCCCCGGTCGCCGTTTCCGCCCCGGCCCCGGCGCCGGTCGTCGGGTACGACACGGCCCGGGAGACCCGTATCCCCGTCAAGGGCGTCCGCAAGGCCACGGCGGCGGCGATGGTCGGCTCGGCGTTCACGGCGCCGCATGTCACGGAGTTCGTGACGGTGGACGTGACCCGCACGATGAAGCTGGTCGAGGAGCTCAAGGAGGACAAGGAGTTCGCGGGCCTGCGCGTGAACCCCCTGCTGCTGATCTCCAAGGCCCTCCTGGTCGCGATCAAGCGCAACCCGGACGTCAACGCGTCCTGGGACGAGGCGGCCCAGGAGATCGTGCAGAAGCACTACGTCAACCTGGGCATCGCGGCGGCGACCCCGCGCGGTCTGATCGTCCCGAACATCAAGGACGCCCACACCAGGACGCTCCCGCAACTGGCCGAGGCGCTCGGCGAGTTGGTGTCGACGGCGCGGGAGGGCAAGACCACCCCCGCCGCGATGCAGGGCGGTACGGTCACCATCACCAACGTCGGCGTCTTCGGCGTCGACACCGGCACCCCGATCCTCAACCCCGGCGAGTCCGCGATCCTCGCGGTCGGCGCGATCAAGCTCCAGCCGTGGGTCCACAAGGGCAAGGTGAAGCCGCGCCAGGTCACGACCCTGGCACTCAGCTTCGACCACCGGCTGGTGGACGGCGAGCTGGGCTCCAAGGTCCTGGCGGACGTGGCGGCGATCCTGGAGCAGCCGAAGCGGCTGATCACCTGGGCGTGAGACACGGGCGATAGGCGACAGGCGAAAGGGGCGGCCACTCTGGAGTGGCCGCCCCTTTGCCGTGTGACTGCGGGCGTCAGCTGATCTTGGCGTAGCCGTAGTTGATGAGCTTCTTCACGTCCGTCGTGCGGCTGGCCTCATCGGGGGCGGTGAGGACGGTGCCCATCACCGACTCGCCGTTGAGCGTGGCCGCGAAGACGAGGCAGTACTTGGCCTCGGTGCCGGAGCCGGTCTTGATGCCGAGCGTGCCGTTCCAGCCGAGCAGCGTGTTGGTGTTGTTCCACGGCTGCATCGTCCGGGTGGAGCCAGTGCTTGTGATCGTCTTCGCCGTGTACGACTTGGTCTTCACGACGGTCTTGAACGTCGTGCTCTTCATGGCGCTGCGGGCGAGCTTCGTCAGGTCGCGCGGCGTCGAGTAGTTGGAGCCCTTGCTGATGCCGTCGAACGAGTCGAAGTGCGTGTTCGTCATGCCCAGGCTCTTGGCCATGGTGTTCATCTTGCCGATGAACGACTTCACGCGCGCGTTCACCGTCGTGCCAGAACCGTACTTGTCGGCGAGGGCCATCGCGGCCTCGCAGCCCGACTTGAGCATCATCCCGTACAGCAGCTGGCGGACGGTGACCTTGTCGCCGACGATCAGCCTGGCCGACGACGCGTTGTTGGCGACTATGTAGTCGCTGTACGCCTTCTTGATCGTGACCTTGGCGTCCAGGTTCAGGTTCGACTGCGACAGCACGACCTTCGCGGTCATGACCTTCGTGGTGGAGGCGGTGAGCCTCTTCGTGTCAGCGGCCTTGGCGAACAGGGTCGTGCCGGTCGCGCTGTTCATCAGGTACCCGCCCTTGGCGGTGATGGTGGGCGCCGTCACGGCCTGCGCGGGTGCCGCGGTGAGGGCTCCGGTGGCGAGCACTGCGCCGGTCGTCACGGCGACGGCTGCGGCTCTGCGGAAGCGGAGGCCCTTGGTGGCGGTTATCAACTGAAATACCCCGATTGTGTCGAATGCCCCTGAGTGCGGCCAAGTTGGAGGGGGAAGACAGGCGAGCCGCACGTGTGTGACACGTAAGTAGCACAGAAGGTTGTGTGGTTGTTGAGGTGGGTTGCCATTTGCGGGTACGAGTCGGGCACGCGTCCGCATGATGGACCAATACCGCCATGCGTACGTGTTGTATCTATGCTGTGCGCATGCCTACCGCCCCGCCCGCCCCACTGAAGCAGCCCCCCGCCGCCGACCGCGTCTACACCCACGTCAAACAGGGCGTCCTGGATCGCCGTTACGAGGGCGGGACGCTGCTCACCGAGGGCGAGCTCGCCGAGGCCGTAGGGGTCTCGCGCACACCGGTGCGGGAAGCGCTGCTGCGGCTGGAGGTCGAGGGGCTGATCAAGCTCTACCCGAAGAAGGGCGCACTGGTCCTGCCGGTCTCCGCACAGGAGATCAAGGACGTAGTGGAGACGCGGATCCTCGTCGAGGAGCACGCGGCGCGCAAGGCCGTACCGGCACCGCCCGGCCTCATCGAGCGCCTGGAGGAACTGCTCACCCAGCAGAAGGCACAGGCCGCCGCCGGTGACCTCGCCGGAGCCGCCGTCACCGACCGGTGCTTCCACGCGGAGATCGTCCGCAGCGGCGGCAACGAGATCCTCTCGCGGCTGTACGACCAACTGCGCGACCGGCAACTGCGCATGGGCGTCGCCGTGCTGCACTCCCACCCCGACCGGATCGCCAAGACCCTCGCCGAGCACGAGGAGATCCTTCAGGCCCTGCGCTCCGGGGACGCCGAGGCGGCCGTCGGGCTGGTCCACCGGCACATCGACTGGTTCTCGCACCTCGCACGGGGTGAAGAGCGTTGAGGTCCACCGCACTCCCCGGCGATCCTCCGGGCGGCCGCCGCGCCGTCGCCGTCTGGGGCATAGGCGTCTCGGTCTACTTCGTCGCCGTCATCTTCCGTACGTCGCTGGGGGTCGCCGGCCTCGACGCCGCCGACCGCTTCGACGTGAACGCCTCGGCCCTGTCCACGTTCTCGATCCTCCAACTGCTCGTGTACGCGGGCATGCAGATACCCGTCGGCCTGCTCGTCGACCGGCTCGGCACCAAGAAGGTGCTGACCCTGGGCGTGGTGCTGTTCACGGCGGGCCAACTCGGCTTCGCCTTCTCGCCGTCGTACGGCATGGCGCTCGCCTCGCGCGCGCTGCTCGGCTGCGGTGACGCGATGACCTTCATCAGCGTGCTGCGGCTCGGCACCCGCTGGTTCCCGGCCCGGCGCGGTCCGCTGATCGCCCAGCTCGCGGGGCTCGTGGGCATGGCCGGCAACCTCGTCTCCACGCTGCTGCTCGCACGGCTGCTGCACGGGGTCGGCTGGACGGCGGCGTTCGCGGGCAGCGCGGGCGCGGGAGTCGTCGTACTCGTCCTGCTGCTCCTGTTCCTGAAGGACCACCCCGAGGGACATGAACCGGAGCCGCTTCCGCACTTGGGCGCGGCCTATGTACGACGCCAGATCGCCGCGTCCTGGCGGGAGCCGGGCACCCGGCTGGGCCTGTGGGTGCACTTCACGACGCAGTTCCCGGCGATGGTGTTCCTGCTGCTGTGGGGGATGCCGTTCCTGGTGGAGGCGCAGGGGTTGTCCCGGGCGACCGCCGGTGAACTGCTCACCCTCGTCGTCCTGTCGAACATGGTGGTCGGTCTGGTCTACGGCCAGGTCGTCGCCCGGCACCACGAGGCGCGGCTGCCGCTGGCGCTCGGGACCGTCGGGGCGACGGCGGTGGTGTGGGCGACGACGCTGGCCTGGCCCGGTGAGGCGGCGCCGATGTGGCTGCTGCTCGTGCTGTGCACGGTGCTCGGGGCGTGCGGGCCGGCCTCGATGCTCGGGTTCGACTTCGCACGGCCGGCGAATCCGCCGGAGCGTCAGGGGACGGCGTCCGGGATCACCAACATGGGTGGTTTCGTCGCCTCGATGACGACGCTGTTCGCGATCGGTGTGCTGCTGGACGCGACGGGGGGCGACTACGCCGTCGCCTTTTCGGTGGTGTTCGTGCTCCAGGCGCTGGGAGTCAGTCAGATCCTGCGGCTGCGGAAGCGGGCGGCGCGCCGGGAGCGGGAACGGCTGGTCGCCAGCAGGGTGGAGACCGTGCACGTTCCCGCGTGAGCCCCGGCGCGTGAGTCGGCGTGGGTCAGAGGGCCGGGACGAGGGTGAGGTAGGCGAGCCCCAGCAGACCTCGGTAGCTCATCCACTGGGCGCGGTGGCGGTCGAGGCGTTCGCGGGTCTCGGCCGCGAGGGGGTGGTCAGGGTGATCGGCCAGCCATATTTCCTGGTCCGCCTGGTACGCCGACTCGAACTCCTCCCATTCGTCGAGGGTTGCCGTCTCGGTCCACTCCGGGCGGAAGCCGGTGGCGACGGCGAGGTCGAGCAGGGTGGCGAGGTCGTGGTGGTCGGTGGCGGAGGCGCCCGGCCACATGCCCTTGAGTTCGGCGGAGGTCGGGGTGCGCTGCCAGAAGCCCTCGCCGAGGAGGACTCGGCCGCCGTCGGTGACCAGGCGGCGTAGTTCGCGGAGCGCCTCGGTGGTGTGGTGGGGCGCGTCGGCCGTGCTCAGGGCCTGGCTCGCGCCCACGCACAGGACCAGGTCGGCGGGGCCGCGTGTCGTGCCGGTCGCGGATTCCTCGATGAACTCGGCCCGTTGGGTCAGGCCTCTGGTCTCGGCGTTGTGGCGGGCGCGGGTCAGGTCGTCGGTGTTGAGGTCGATGCCGACGCCGGTCGCCTCGGGGGCGGCGGTCAGGATGCGGAGCATCAGCTCGCCCCAGCCGCAGCCGATGTCGAGGACGGTGGTGGGGTTCGTGCGGGTGAGGCGGTCGACGAGGGTGTTTGCCCGGGTCTCGGACAGGGGGCCGTGGAAGGTCAGGCGGGTGAGGCGTGGGGGGTGGCTGGTGTCGGTGCGCTCGGTGTCTGTCACGGCGGGACGTTAGCCGTAGGTGGGGATCGGGGGACAGCGGTTTTCTCGCCCCCGCCGCCCCTACCCGTCCCATCCTGAAGGGGCTCCGCCCCTTCGACCCCGCTGGGGCTGCCGCCCCAGACCCCGCTCCGGCCCTGAAGGGGCCTTGTCCTCAAACGCCGGACAGGCTGAATACGCGGGCCGGCGTCCAAAGTCAAAGCAGGACGGCTGAAGTCGCGTCGCTACGGCGTCACCGTGAAGTTGCGCAGGATCGCTGCCGTCAGGTCCGTGTCGCCCTCCGCCTTTATCCGGTCCGCAGCCGCCTCCGGCGTGACGCGGCCGCAGGCCAGGCGGACGTAGGTTTCCCAGTCGAGGGTGAGGGTGGCGGCGGGGCCGAGGGCGGGGGCCGTTTCCAGGGTGCCGCGGCCCTGGATGTCGATGCGGATCGTGCGGAGGAACTCGATCGGGCCGTGGACGTCGAAGACGATCGCCGAGCTGCGCGGGGCGTCGGCCTTGGTGGCGACGATCTCGGGGAGTTTGCCGAGCAGGACGTCGCGGGCGACGTGGGCGCCGGGGGAGTCGAGGTTGCCGGGGCGGCCGAGGGCGGTGCGCAGGTCCTGTTCGTGCGCCCACACGTCGAAGGCGTGGTTGCGCATCGACTCTTCGAGCGTCAGCTCCGCGCCGAGCTGGCCGCGCACCTTGGTGCCGGGGTCGCGGGACTCGTTCCGCAGCTGGCGGTTGCGGCGGATGATCGTGTACTCCAGCTCGGACGTCATCTCCGGCGCCGTGTGATGGCGGCGGACGTCGACCTGCATCTCCATGTAGCGCTGTTGGTCGTTGGTGACGTGGAAGAGGTCGCGCGGGAGCGTGTGGATGGGGCGGGGGTCGCCGAGCATCTCGCAGTCCAGGCCGATGACATGGGAGACCACATCGCGCACCGACCAGCCGGGGCACGGAGTGCGCCGGTTCCACTCGCCCTCCACGAGCGGCGTCACCAGCTCGGATATCGCTTCGATGGAGTGGGTCCAGGCGTCGGCGTAGGGCTGGAGGGTGGGATGCAGACTCACGGAACGGGACCCCTCGGCGGTTGGTGCGTCGGTACGCGGGCAAGTTGTGGCGTCGGTGCCAGTGGGCGGCTGCTGTCGGCGGGTGTCTTGGAACGCTAAGTTACGCTGCTGTGAGGCACCCCGGCAGTGCTTTCGTGTGACGATCGTAGGCCTGTGTGGAAGCCCGTGTGGACCGCTCGAATGCCAGGACGGTGGTAGTGTGCGCGCCTCTCTGCTCCAGATCGACGTAAATGACGGCGAATCGGTCGAATCGCGTCGGTCGAGGGTTGCCTCGCTCGTGCGGGAACAGGCCGGCGCCGCCGACCTCGTCGTCCTTCCCGAGCTGTGGACCACCGGGGCGTTCGCCTACGAGGAG
Source organism: Streptomyces sp. cf386 (assembly GCF_900103585.1). Lineage (GTDB taxonomy): Bacteria > Actinomycetota > Actinomycetes > Streptomycetales > Streptomycetaceae > Streptomyces. The sequence goes on along the minus strand of NZ_FNHV01000008.1, from coordinate 220,828 downwards.
TTCGCCGGCGAGGCCGAGCCGCTTGAAGGGCCGACGCACGAGGCGATGGCGAAGGCCGCGAGCGACGCGGGCGTGTGGCTGCACGCGGGCTCGATCCCCGAGCGCGATCCGGAGGGACCGCTCTACAACACCTCTCTCGTCTTCTCCCCCTCCGGAGATCTGGTCGCCGCGTACCGGAAGATCCATCGGTTCGGCTTCGACAAGGGCGAGGCCGTGCTGATGGGCGCGGGCGAGGAGCTGGTGACGGCCCGTCTGCCCGAGACGACGATCGGCGTGGCCACCTGCTACGACCTCCGTTTCCCCGAACTCTTCCGCGGCCTCGTCGACGCCGGCGCCGAGACCCTGGTCATTCCGGCGGGCTGGCCGGAGCGCCGCCGGGCGCACTGGACGCTGCTGGCTCAGGCGCGGGCGGTGGAGAACCAGGCGTTCGTGCTCGCCTGTGGAACGGCCGGGACGCACGCGGGAGTTCCGCAGGCCGGTCACTCGATCGTGGTCGATCCGTGGGGCGAGGTGCTGGCCCAGGCCGGTGCGGGGGAGCAGGTCCTCACCGTGGACTTCGACCCGGCGAAGGTGGCGACGACCCGGGAGCAGTTCCCGGCGCTGAAGGACCGGATGCTGGGGCTGACGGCACCGCGCCGCTGACGGTCCCCCGCAGTCTTTCCTCGCTCAGTCCTCCCCGCGCTCAGTCCTCCCCTCGCTCCTTCTCCGCCAGGTGGATCACACACACCGCCACCGCGATCAGCAGCGCCGGATCCGCGTCGTCCCGTACGACGTCCACGCCGTACGTCTCCCGGACGTGCAGCCACCGCCTGGAGATGACGGCCAGCAGTTCGCCGTCGTACTCCACGGCGAACTCCCGGTCGAGGATCTTGCCGCTCACGTCGAGTTCCGTGCTGCCGTCCGCCAGGGACACCCGGTAGTGGTTGCGCAGCAGGGACAGTCGCTTGCGGCGGATCTTCGCGAGCGGCTCGCCGCCCCGCTCGATCACCATCGTGTCGCGCAGCGCGAGCATCTTCTGGTGGATGTCGATGAGGACGTGCCCCTGGGTGTCCTTCAGCTCGAAGGTGTCCCGCAGCCGCATCGCCTTGCCGTCGACGAGGAACACCTTGTTGCCCCGGTCGTCCTCGATCCAGTAGTCGTCACCGAAGCCGAGGAGCCGGTCGCGTACGAGGAATCTCATGACACGAGGGGTTCCCCGCCGCCCGGTCCGAAACGCCGTCTGTAGGCCGACGGGCTGAGCCCGGTGTCGCGCCGCACGCGCGCGCGTAGGTTCGCCGCCGTGCCGAGTCCACTCCTCGCCGCCACCACGTCCAGCCGTTCCTCCCCGCGCTCGATCAGCCGGCACGCGAGCGCCACCCGCTCCCCTGTCAGCCAGGCCAGTGGCGTCGTCCCCAGCTGTGCCCGGAAGCGCCGGTGCAGAGTCGCCGGCGACACCGCCGCCCGTGTCGCGAGGTCCGCCACCGTGAGGGGCTCCCCCAGCCGTTCCTGCGCCCAGGCCAGCAGCGGGGCCAGCGACTCGTCGGGCACGTCCGGCACCGGCCGCTCCACGAACTGCTTCTGCCCGCCGTCCCGGTGCGCGGCGAACACCAGCCGTCGGGAGACCCCGTTGGCGACTTCGGCGCCGTGGTCACGCCGTACGACATGCAGGCACAGGTCAAGCGCGGCGGCGCTGCCCGCGGCGGTCAGGATGTCGCCCTCGTCGACGAAGAGGACGTCAGGTTCCAGCAGCACCTTCGGATGCAGCTCCCGGAAGGTGTCGGCCCAGCGCCAGTGCGTGGTGGCCCGGCGCCCGTCGAGCAGCCCGGCCTCGGCGAGCGCGAAGCTTCCGGTGCACAGGCTCACCACACGGGCCCCGCGCGCGTGGGTGCGCCGGATGGCGTCGAGCACGGCGGCGCCGCGCGGCACGACGTTGTCCGGGCGGCCGGGCACGACGAGGGTGTCCGCCGTGTCGACGGCCTCCAGTCCGGGCACGCCCGTCAGCGTGAAGAAGCCGTGGTTCATCCGGACCTCGGGCGTGGGCGTGCACAGCGTGACGTCGTACAGCGGCCCGGGGAGACCGAGTTCCGGCCGGGGCAGGCCGAACAGCTCGGTGGCGACGCCGACCTCGAACGGGTTCGTGCCCTCGTCGACGATCACGACGACGCGGTGCGCCGGCGGCTGAGAGAATCCTTGCGCCATATGCGATTCCTAGCACTCGTGCGAGGCCGGGGCCACCCGCACGATGAGCACATGGAACCCATCTCGCTGGAAAAGGCCCTCGCCTCCTTCACGGACCTGTGGAGCCCGCGCATCGTGACCGCCGTCAACGACTACGACGTCCGCGTGGCCAAGGTCGAGGGCGAGCACGTCTGGCACGTCCACGACCACACCGACGAGTTCTTCCTGGTCCTGGACGGCGAACTGCACATCTCCCTGCGGGAGGCCGTGGGCGAGCGCACGGTCGTCCTGCCCAAGGGCTCCGTCTTCACGGTCCCCCGCGGCACCGAGCACAAGCCGTACGCCCCGGCCCCGGCCGCCATCCTCGTCCTCGAACCCACCGGCACCCTCACCGTCGGCGACCGCCACGACGAGGTGCCGGCCCATGTGGACGCCACGACGGGGCATGCCCTGACCTGACTGTCAGTGGCCGGTGGCACGCTTGAGCCATGACCGACTCATCCCCGGCCCCGACGCCCCGTCGTGTCCGCGTCCGCGCCCCCGAGCTGATCGGCAAGGGCGGCTGGCTGAACACGGGCGACCGCTCGTACACCCTCGCCGACCTGCGCGGACGCATCGTCATCCTGGACTTCTGGACGTTCTGCTGCATCAACTGCCTGCATGTCCTGGACGAGCTCAGGGAGCTGGAGGAGAAGCACCGGGACACGGTGGTCGTCATCGGGGTGCACTCGCCGAAGTTCGTGCACGAGGCGGAGCACGGGGCGGTCGTCGACGCCGTGGAGCGGTACGGCGTCGAGCATTCCGTCCTCGACGACCCCGAGCTCGCCACCTGGAAGCAGTACGCGGTGCGGGCCTGGCCGACGCTCGTCGTGATCGACCCGGAGGGGTACGTCGTCGCGCAGCACGCCGGTGAGGGTCATGTGCACGCCATCGAGCGCCTGGTGACGGAGCTGGAGGCCGAGCACACGGCCAAGGGCACCCTGCGGCGGGGCGACGGGCCGTATGTGGCGCCCGAGCCGGAGCCGACGGTGCTGCGCTTCCCGGGCAAGGCCCTGCTTCTGCCGTCGGGGAACTTCCTGGTCAGCGACACCACCCGGCATCAGCTGGTGGAGCTGGCGGCGGACGGGGAGACCGTCGTACGGCGGATCGGCTCCGGCACGCGCGCGTTCACCGATGGCACGGCGGCGGACTCGGCGGCATTCGACGAACCGGCCCTCGGTGAACCGGCCGTCGGTGAACCGGCCGTCGGTGAACCGGCCGTCGGTGAACCGGCCGTCGGTGAACCGGCCCTCAACGAACCGGCCCTCAACGAACCGGCCTTCAACGAACCCCAGGGCCTCGCCCTCCTCGACGACACCACGGTCGTAGTCGCCGACACGGTCAACCACGCCCTGCGCCGCCTCGACCTCGCGACCGGCGAGGTCACCACCCTCGCGGGCACCGGCAAGCAGTGGTGGCAGGGTGCGCCCACGTCCGGTCCCGCGCGCGAGGTGGACCTGTCGTCACCGTGGGACGTGGCGGTCTTCGGCGGGCGGGTGTGGATCGCCATGGCCGGCGTCCACCAGCTGTGGACGTACGACCCGGCGAAGGGCACGGTCGAGGTGGCCGCGGGCACGACCAACGAGGGCCTGGTCGACGGCCCGGGTGCGGAGGCCTGGTTCGCCCAGCCGTCGGGCCTCGCCGTCTCCCCCGACGGCGACCGCCTCTGGCTCGCCGACTCCGAGACCAGCGCCCTGCGCTGGGTGGACCGCGAGGGCGTCGTCCACACCGCCGTCGGCACCGGCCTCTTCGACTTCGGCCACCGCGACGGTGCCGCCGAACAGGCGCTGTTGCAGCACCCGTTGGGCGTCACGGCACTCCCCGACGGCTCGGTCGCCGTAAGCGACACCTACAACCACGCCCTGCGCCGCTACGACCCCGCGACCGGCGAGGTCACCACCTTGGCCACGGACCTGCGGGAGCCGTCGGACGCGGTGCTGGTCGGGGACGACATCGTGGTCGTGGAGTCGGCGAGACACCGGCTGACGCGGCTGTGCCTGCCGGAAGAGGCCGTACGCGTCGAGGCGGTCACCCACCGCACGCAACGCGCCGCCACCGAAGTCGCCCCCGGCAAGCTCCAGTTGGACGTGATCTTCCAGGCCCCTCAGGGGCAGAAGCTCGACACCCGGTACGGCCCGTCGACCCGCCTGCTGGTCTCCTCGACACCGCCCGAGCTGCTGCGCACGGGTGAGGGTGCGGGCACCGATCTCTCCCGCACCCTCGAACTCGACCCCTCCGTGCCGGGGGGCGTTCTGCACGTCTCCGCGATGGCGGCGTCCTGCGACGACGACCCTGCTGGGGGCACCTCCCGGTCGAAGACTGGGGGAGAGTACCCCGCCTGCCATGTCCACCAGCAGGACTGGGGCGTACCGGTCCGCCTGACCACGACGGGCACCGACCGCCTGCCGCTGGTGCTCGCGGGAATGGACGACGCGGCCGGCGCTCAGGCGCCGTAACCGTCGCTGTAGCCGTCCCGCCGGTGGTGGTGCTCGTCCTGGACGACCTGCGTCGAGGGCGGTATCACCACCCGCTTGCGCCGGGCGATGCTGCTGAACGTCGTGGTGCCGATCAGCCCCACGATGATCAGAATGACGCCGACCAGGTCGAGGTTGACCCCCTCCATCTCCCAGTCGGTCGCGAATGTGAGGATGGCTCCCGCGGCGATGAGGATGATGCACCCGCCGAGGCCCATAGTGTCGCCTCCCTGTCCGGTGGTTCCGGTCGAGGGCGGGTACCCCACGCGGCCGGAACTACCCCTCCAGGAACGCCACCAGCGAGTTCGCCAGCAGATGCGGGTCGTCCGCCCCGCACAACTCCCGCGCACTGTGCATCGACAGGATCGCCACGCCGATGTCGATGGTGCGGATGCCGTGCCGGGCCGCGGTGATCGGGCCGATGGTGGTGCCGCAGGGCATGGCGTTGTTGGAGACGAAGGACTGGAAGGGGACGTCCGCCTGCTCGCAGGCGGCCGCCCACACCGCGCGGCCCGAACCGTCGGTCGCGTAGCGGTTGTTGACGTTGACCTTGAGGATCGGCCCGCCGTTGACGCGCGGGTGATGCGTCGGGTCGTGGCGCTCCGCGTAGTTGGGGTGGACGGCGTGGCCCGTGTCGGAGGAGAGACAGACCGTGCCCGCGAAGGCGCGTGCCCGGTCCTCGTACGATCCTCCGCGCGCGAACACCGAGCGCTCCAGGACGCTGCCCAGCAGCGGCCCGTCCGCGCCGGTGTCGCTCTGCGAGCCGTTCTCCTCGTGGTCGAAGGCGGCCAGCACCGGGATGGAGGGCAGGGCGCCCGAGGTCGCCGCCGCGGTCAGCGCCGCCGTGCCCGAGTGCACCGAGAGCAGGTTGTCCATACGCGGGCCGGCGACCAGCTCCTTGTCCCGGCCCAGGTAGGCCGGCGGCTCCACGGAGTGCGTCATCAGGTCCCAGCCGGTGACCTCGCCCGCCGCGATCCCGGCCGTCTCCTCCAGGAAGGCGATGAGGTCGCCGTCGCGCACGTCGTTGCCGAGGCCCCAGACGGGCTGAAGATGCCGCTGCTTGTCGAGCTTGAGCCCCTCCGCCGACACCGAGCGGTCCAGGTGGATGGCGAGTTGGGGGACGCGCAGCAGCGGACGGTCCACGTTCACCAGCCGCGAGGAACCGTCCCGCAGCGTCAGCCGGCCCGCCAGGCCCAGGTCGCGGTCGAGCCAGGAGTTGAGCAACGGTCCGCCGTAGATCTCCACGGCCACCTGCCGCCAGCCGTGCGCCCCGCTGTCGGGGAGCGGCTTGACGCGCAGGTTGGGGGAGTCCGTGTGTGCGCCCACGATCCGGAACGGCGTGTGGGGCGCCGCGCCCTCGGGGACGTACCAGGCCACGATCGCGCCACCGCGCAGCACGTACTTGCCGCCGCTCGACCCGTCCCAGGCGTCCGTCTCCGCGACCTGCCTGAAGCCGGCCTTTTCCAGCCGTTCGGCGGTGTTCGCCACGGCGTGGTACGGCGACGGGCTCGCCGCCAGGAAGGACATGAGGTCGTCGGTGTGGCCGCGGTCGAAGCGGGGGGGTTCGCTCATGGGGTTCACCTTAACGACGTACGAGGGCCCGCTCCCGGTGAAGGGGAGCGGGCCCTCGTAAGGGCGATGTGGATTGTCCGTGAGTGACTGGAACGGCTGGCTGAAACTGAGCGGCCGGACCGAGTGGTTGGACCGAGTGGTTGGACCGAGTGGTTGGACCTATTGGACCTAGGGATTGGACCTAGCGGTCGGACCCGTCGGTCAGAACGCCGCCTCGTCCAGCTCCATCAGGTCCAGGTCGACGCCCTCGGCGAGCTTGCGCGCACCGGTGACGCCCGGCAGGACGTTGGCCGCGAAGAACCTCGCCGCCGCGATCTTGCCCTGGTAGAACGCCTTGTCCTTGGCGGAGGCGGTCTCCAGCTTCTCGGCCGCGATCGCGGCGCCCTTGAGCAGCAGGTAGCCGACCACGACGTCGCCGGAGGCCAGCAGCAGGCGGGTGGTGTTGAGGCCCACCTTGTAGATGTTCTTGACGTCCTGCTCGGTGGCCGCGAGGTCGGTCAGCATCAGGCCGACGATCGCCTCCAGCTCCACGGCGGCCTTCGCGAGGTGCTCGCGGGCGCCGGCCAGCTCCTCGCCGCCGGTGCCGAGCGCCAGGAACTTCTTGATGTCCTCGGCGAGGGCGTTCAGGGCCGAGCCCTGGTTGCGGACGATCTTCCGGAAGAAGAAGTCCTGGCCCTGGATCGCCGTGGTGCCCTCGTACAGGGTGTCGATCTTGGCGTCCCGGATGTACTGCTCGATCGGGTACTCCTGCAGGAAGCCGGAGCCGCCGAAGATCTGCAGCGACTGGGCGAGCTGCTCGTAGCCCTTCTCGGAGCCGTAGCCCTTCACGATCGGCAGCAGCAGGTCGTTGAGCGCGTGCTCGGCCTTGGCGTCCTCGCCGGCGGCCTCCTTGACGGCGATCGCGTCCTGGATGGAGGCGGTGTAGAGGACCAGGGCGCGCATGCCCTCGGCGTACGCCTTCTGCGTCATCAGCGAGCGGCGCACGTCCGGGTGGTGCGTGATGGTGACCTTGGGCGCGGCCTTGTCCATGAAGTCCGCCAGGTCCTGGCCCTGGACGCGCTCCTTGGCGTACTCGAGGGCGTTCAGGTAGCCGGTCGACAGCGTGGAGATCGCCTTCGTGCCGACCATCATGCGGGCGAACTCGATGATGCGGAACATCTGGCGGATGCCGTCGTGCTTGTCGCCGATCAGCCAGCCCTTGGCCGGGTGCCGGTCGCCGAAGGTCATCTCGCAGGTGTTGGAGGCCTTGAGGCCCATCTTGTGCTCGACGTTCGTCGCGTAGGCGCCGTTGCGCTCGCCCAGCTCGCCGGTCTCGAAGTCGAAGAGGTACTTCGGGACGAGGAAGAGGGACAGGCCCTTGGTGCCCGGACCGGCACCCTCGGGACGCGCGAGCACGTAGTGGAGGATGTTCTCCTCCATGTCGTGCTCACCGGACGTGATGAAGCGCTTCACGCCCTCGATGTGCCAGGAGCCGTCCTCCTGCTGGATCGCCTTGGTGCGGCCGGCACCGACGTCGGACCCCGCGTCCGGCTCGGTGAGCACCATGGTGGAGCCCCAGGTCCGCTCGACGGCGATCTGGGCGATCTTCTTCTGGACGTCGTTGCCCTCGTCGTAGAGGATGCCGGCGAACGCCGGGCCGGAGGAGTACATCCACACGGCCGGGTTCGAGCCGAGGATCAGCTCCGCGTACGACCAGATCAGGGACGGCGGAGCAGTCGTGCCGCCGATCCCCTCGGGGACACCGAGCCGCCAGTACTCGGAGTCCATGAAGGCTTTGTAGCTCTTCTTGAAGGACGCGGGGACCGGCGCGGTGTTGGTCTCCGGGTCGAAGACCGGCGGGTTGCGGTCGGCGTCCGCGAAGGACTCGGCCAGCTCGTTCTCCGCGAGCCGGGTCAGCTCCTCGAGGATGCTCTTCGCGGTCTCGACGTCCATCTCCTCGAACGGACCCGTGCCGTACAGCTTGTCGCGGCCGAGTACCTCGAAGAGGTTGAACTCGATGTCGCGGAGATTCGACTTGTAGTGCCCCATGGTGACGGCTCCGTAGAGGGATCGGCGAGGCACTGGGATCCTCGCGGCTAGTTCACGTACCAACAAGTAGCTACGATGATGCTACCCGTCAGTAATAAGACGCAACCCCGATCCGGTCATCTGTGACAGGTCACACCGGAACCGTCAGCGTGGCCGTGTATCCCTGCTCGACACTCCCCTCCAGCGTCGCCATCTGCTGGTCGTAGCCGTCGCTGAAGATGTTGTCCGTCTCCAGCGAGAGCCGGCCGAGGTTCTGCACGCTCCGGCTGTAACCGTCCGTGGCGTAGACCGTGTCGCAGACGTCTTTCGGTAGCGCGAGCTGGGAGGTGTTCGTGATGGAGGTCGCCGCCGTGGCGTCGTCAAGGCTGCCGTAGACCTCGAAGTGGATGTGCGGCCAGCGGCCCGTGTAGCAGGCCGGGAAGACGCTCTTGAAGGTGACCTGGCCCTGGTCGTCGGTCTCCTGGACGCCGCGCAGGTAGTTCTCGTCGGTGACGCCCTCGGAGTACAGGGAGTAGTTGCCCTCCCGGTCGCAGTGCCAGAGGTAGACGGCGGCGCCCTCCTTCGGCGTCCCGCAGCCCGAGGAGGCGTCGACGACGGTGAGGGTGATCGTCAGCGGCACGCCGTCGGCGGTGCCGCCAGCCGAGTCGCCGAAGCTCTTGGTGATGTCGCTGCGGACGACACCGCTCTCCTTCAGCACGTTCACGCCGTTCGAGCCGTCGCCCGGGTAGGGCCCGGCGGTCTCGTTCGGGATGGTCGCGCACTCGGCGGACGAGGAGGAGCCGCCGGAGGACGCGGTGGAGGAGGACGAGGCGGACGCCGAGGTGTCGTCGTCCGTGCTGCAGCCCACCAGCGGGACCAGGCTCGCGCCCGCCATCAGCCGGATCATGCGGCGGCGGGCGAGGACGGGAAGGTCGTAGGAGAGACCTCTGTCGTGCTCGTGGTCCTCGTCGTCGTGGTGTCGGTGCATGGCTGTCCCCTTGCCGGTGCGGTGCCCTTTGCGGGCACTTCTGTCGATACGGCAGACGCTAGGAGCGGCGGCTGTGGGAAACCAGCGCGTGGACTGTCGACGTGCTGTCAAGTCGCTGTCGGTTTCCCAGGGCCCCGTACCGACCCGTCTTAGCGCCGCTCTCGGTACGCTTGCGCCCATGTACGGCTACGACCAGAACGTCGGTGCTCAGCAGGGCTACGTCCCGCCGCAGCAGCCCATGTCCGGCGGCGTGGGCGGATACGGCCAGCAGCCACCGCTCTACCCCGAGCCGTCCCCGCCCTCACTCGCGGACGCGGTGCGGGCCTTCACCACCGGGCAGATGTCCGCCGAGGACTTCCAGCAGGTCTTCGCGACGTCGAAGGTCTACTGCCCGCGCGGTGACAACCCCGGCTTCCTCGCCCTGCACAACACCCAGCAGCCGGTGATCCCGATGTTCACCTCGCTGAAGGAGCTGCGGCGGTACGCGGGCAAGGAGTCCAAGTACTTCGTCATCACCGGCTCCGAGGTGATCGACCTGCTGCCGACCGGGTACGGCTTCGTCCTCGACATGGAGGGCGAGCACCGCATGGTCTTCGACGCGAAGGCCGTGGAGCAGATGGTCGAGTTCGCGATGCGGCGGATGTACGGCTAGACCGGCCACCGCACCTGCTACTTCTCCAGCCGCAGCGCCAGTCCGTCGAGGACGATCTCCAGGGCCGCGGCGAATTTTCCGTCCCGCAGGGCCACCGGGTCGGCTGTGACTGTCTCCACCTCTGAGTAGCCCCGGGCCAGATGCTCGTGGTCGGCGACCGCCTGCTGGGCCGCCGGCAGCAGCCGTGCGATGAAGTCGGCCTCCGTCTCGCCGGAGCGGGCGACCGTGATGAGCCAGGCGCCCTCGGTGGTGCTCATCCCGATGACGTACGACAGGACGGCGTCGATCGCCCCGCTGGGGTCCGGGAACCCGGCTGCCGTGAACAGGGCGGCCAGGCGCTCCGAGTACGACATGAGGTTGGGGCCGAGGTAGGCGAGGCCCGCCTGGCCGAGGACCGAGGACAGCCACGGGTGCCGTAGGGCCGTCGTACGGAAGGAGTGCGCGGCCTCTGCGACGGCCGCGCGCCAGTCGGGGCTGTCCGCCGGCGGTACGTGGATCTCGGCGGCGACCTCGTCGACGGCCAGCTCCATCAGCTCGTCCTTGGTGGCGACGTGCCGGTAGAGGGAGGCGGCGCCGGCGTTCAGGCGGGTGGCGAGCTTGCGCATGCTCAGCGCCTCGACGCCCTCGGCGTCCAGCATGACGATCGCCTCGCGCACGATCGTGGCCCGGCTGAGCGCGGGCTGGTCGGCCTCGCGCTGGGGGCGGGCCCAGACGGAGGGGATGGGGCTCTGCTTCGTCGGCTTGGCGGCCATCGGGGCTCCTTCGGGTCCCTGCGTACATCGTTCGCATCGAGCGTACAGGAATCGAGGGTTGCGAACACTGTTCCGATGTGCGTACAGTGTTCGCAACGAAGGAACGGTGTTCACAAACCGGGAGGGGAAGTCGTCATGGGCGTCAAGGGAACGCGTGATCCACGTCGCTGGTGGATCCTGATCGTGCTCTGCCTGAGCACGCTGGTGCTGGTCGTCGACAGCATGGCGCTGACCGTCGCGGTGCCCGTGATGACCGGGGAGATCGGGGCGAGCGCCCAGGAGACCCAGTGGATCCTGGACTCCTACATCCTGGTCTTCGCCGGCCTGCTGCTCACCTCCGGCAGCCTGGGCGACCGGTTCGGACGCCGCAAGGTGATGCTGATCGGGCTCCTGCTCTTCGGGGCGGCCTCACTGGCCGCGACCTGGTGCACGAACCCCGGTGAGGTGATCGCCGTCCGTGTTGCGATGGGTGTCGGCGGGGCCCTGATCATGCCGTCCACCCTCTCGATCCTCATCACCGTCTTCGACGAGGAGGAGCGCGGCAAGGCGATGGCGGCCTGGAGCTCGGTGTCGATGCTCGGCCTGGTCGGCAGCCCCGTGCTGGGCGGTGTCCTGATCGAGCACTTCTCCTGGCAGTCGATCTTCTTCATCAACGTACCGATCGTGGTGCTCGCGATCGTCGCCGGTCTGACGCTGATGCCGGAGTCCAAGGCGCCCTGGCAGAAGGCCGACCCGCTGGGCGCGGTGCTCTCGGCGGCCGGGATGACGGCTCTGGTCTGGTGGATCATCGAGCTCCCGCAGCACGGCGCGCTGGGAGGCCGCTCCACGGTCACGCTGGTGGTGGCGCTCGCCTCCCTGGTCGGCTTCGTGATCTGGGAGAACCTCACCAAGTCCCCGATGGTCCCGCTGGTCCTGTTCAAGCACCGCAACTTCAGCGGGGGTTCGCTCTCCCTGGCCCTGGTCCAGATCGGCAACGGCGGTCTGCTGCTGGTCCTCACCCAGTACCTGCAGTTCGTGCTCGGCTACTCCCCGATCAAGGCGGGGCTCGCCTTCCTGCCGCTGGCGATCACGGCCCTGATCGGCAACGGCGTGGGCGTCAAGCTCGCCGCGAAGTACGGCAACAGGTGGGTGATCCTCGCGGGGATGCTGGTGATGGTGGCCTGCTTCGCCCTGATGAGCACGGTCTCGGCGGACTCGGGCTTCACGGTCCCGGCGGTGGCGCTCGGTCTGCTCGGGCTCGGCGCGGGTCTCGCGATGCCGGCCGCGGTCGGCGCGCTGATGGGCACCATCCCCGAGGACAAGGCGGGCGTCGGCTCGGCCCTGAACGACACCATCCAGCAGGCCGGCACCGCGCTGGGCATCGCGATCCTGGGCTCGCTGCTGTCGAGCGGCTTCGCGGACCGGATGCCGCAGGGCGTGCCGGACGAGGCGAAGCACTCGATCGCCGGGGCGGTCGCCGCTGGTGACGCCGGTCTGATCGCGGCGGCCCGCGAGGCCTTCACCGCCTCGATGTCCACCACCTTCATGGTCAGCGCGATCGGGGTCGCGGTGGCGGCGCTGCTGGCGACGCTGGTGATGCGGGACGACCGGCGGGTGCCGAACGAGGCCGCTGACGCCCCTGAGCAGCAGCACGAACTGGTCGTGTGACCCCGCTGTCCGGCTCTTCCTGACACACTGAGCCGCCGCACAAGCACCGGGTCCTCGTGACGAAGGCCGGCGCCCGTCCAGGGTGTCGGCCTTCGGCCGTGCCCGGAGGGAATGCCTTCCGGGTTTTTCCCGTTAGAGGTGGCAAGAAGTTCAACGCTCAACTAAACTGGCCGCACAAGGAGGTACCGACATGCCTGCAGTGACCGTCGAGAACCCGCTGACGCTGCCCCGCGTCGCCGCACCCGCGGAGGCCGTTGCCCGTCCCGTGCTCGCCGTCACGACCGCGCCGAGCGGTTTCGAGGGTGAGGGCTTCCCGGTGCGCCGGGCGTTCGCCGGGATCAACTACAAGTACCTCGACCCGTTCATCATGATGGACCAGATGGGCGAGGTGGAGTACGCGCCGGGCGAGCCCAAGGGCACCCCCTGGCACCCGCACCGCGGCTTCGAGACCGTCACCTACATCATCGACGGGATCTTCGACCACCAGGACAGCCAGGGCGGCGGTGGCACCATCACCAACGGTGACACCCAGTGGATGACGGCCGGCTCGGGCCTCCTCCACATCGAGGCGCCGCCGGAGTCCCTCGTCATGTCCGGCGGTCTCTTCCACGGCCTGCAGCTGTGGGTGAACCTCCCGGCCAAGGACAAGATGATGGCGCCGCGCTACCAGGACATCCGCGGCGGCAACGTCCAGCTGCTCACCTCCCCCGACGGCGGCGCCCTCCTGCGTGTCATCGCGGGCGAGCTGGACGGCCACCAGGGCCCCGGTATCACGCACACCCCGATCACGATGATCCACGCGACCCTCGCGCCGGGCGCGGAGATCACGCTGCCGTGGCGCGAGGACTTCAACGGCCTCGCGTACGTCCTCGCCGGCCGGGGCGCGGTGGGCGCGGAGCGCCGTCCGATCCAGCTCGGCCAGACCGCGGTGTTCGGCGACGGCGGCTCGCTGACGGTCCGCGCGGACGAGAAGCAGGACTCGCATACGCCGGACCTGGAGGTCGTCCTCCTCGGCGGACAGCCCATCCGTGAGCCCATGGCCCACTACGGTCCCTTCGTGATGAACACGCGGGAAGAACTCCAGCAGGCCTTCGACGACTTCCAGAAGGGCCGACTGGGGACGATCCCCGCGGTGCACGGCATGACCGGGAGCGGGCCGACCGAGGCCTGACCTCCGCCCTACGACAAGGCCCGAAGCCGCACCCTCATGGTGCGGCTTCGGGCCTTTCGTCACCCCTCACCCACCCGGTCCGCCCGTCACCCACCCGCTCCGCCCCTCACCCGCCCGGTCCGCCCGCACACGACAAGCCCGCCGCGCGCATGATCCGCTGGAAGCGTGCCGGCCTCCACCCCCTCCACCCCGCTGCTCCCCGACCCCGTCCGGCGGTTCGCCGCCTGGTGTGTCGTCGTGCTGCTGGTCGCCGGGGTCGTCTACGTCGGGATCCGGCTGGTCGTGGAGTTCCGTACGGCCGTCGTGCCCGTGCTGCTTGCGCTGCTCGGGGCGGCGTTGCTCGGGCCGTTGCACCGGCGGCTGGTGAAGGCCAAGGTCAATCGGTCCCTCGCCGCCGGGCTCACCTGCGTCGCCGTCGTGGCCGTCGTCGGCGGGGCCGTGTACATCGTCGTCGCCGCGATCGTCGAGACCGGCGACCAGATCGTCGCCTCGCTCAAGCAGGCGGGCCAGGATCTCGCCGACCACTTCGGGGCCGCCGGGACCTCGCTGGACGACCTCGCGTCCAACTCCCGGGAACTGCTCACCAAGTTCGGCGGGACGGCCGCCTCCGGTGTCATCAGCGGGGTGAGCGTCGTCGGCGAGACCATCGCCATCGCCGTGCTCGCGCTGCTGCTCGTCTTCTTCTTCCTGCGGGACTCCGACCGGGCCGCCGGTGGCCTGCGGGCCGTCGTGCCGGGGCAGAGCGGGGACGTCGTGGAGGCCATGGCCCGGCGTGCCTTCCAGGCGGTGGAGGGGTTCATGCGGGGGACCACCTTCATCGCCTTCATCGACGCCGTCTGCATCACCGTCGGGCTGCTCGTGCTCGATGTGCCGGGTGCGGTCGGGCTCGGCGCGCTCGTCTTCGTCGGGGCCTACATCCCCTATCTCGGCGCCGTCATCTCGGGGACCGTGGCCGTCCTGGTCGCGCTCGCCGACCGGGGGTTCGTCATCGCGCTGTGGGTGCTGGCCATCGTGCTCGCCGTGCAGATCCTGGAAGGGCATGTGCTGACGCCCATGATCCAGAGTCGGACCGTGCAGATGCACCCGGCCGTCGTCATGGTGACGATCACCGCGGGGGCCTCCGTGGCCGGCATCCTCGGCATGCTGCTCGCCGTACCGCTCACCGCCGCCGCCACCGGCGTCGTCCATGAACTGCGGGAGCTCTACGGAAGCTCGGAGCCCCCCGAACCACCGGCACCGTCCGCGCCGTTGGACTCGTAGAGCTCGAACCACGTGCTCTTGCCCTCGCCCCGCGGATCCACGCCCCACGCCTCGGCGAGCAGCTCGATCAGCACCAACCCCCGCCCGGACGACGCCAGTTCGCCGGGGCTGCGCCTGTGCGGCAGGTCGTCGCTGGTGTCCGTGACCTCGACGCGTAGTCGGCGGCCGCCCGGCTCGCCCCGCACCTCGGCGAGCAGCAGGGCGTCGGCGTCGGTGTGGACGAGGACGTTGGTGAGCGTCTCGGACAGGAGCAGGACCGCCGAGTCGACCTGGTCCTCGGAGGCCCAGTCGTGCAGCAGCTCCCGTAGCTGCTGGCGGGCCACCGCGACCCGCTGCGGCTCGGCCTGTGCGACCGACAGCATGGTGCGCCGGATCGTCGGCGGGGCGACGAGGGTGTCGCCGCAGCCACAGCCGTCCCCCCGCCGGCGCAGCAGCAGGACCGCTATGTCGTCCTCGCGCCGGTCGGCCAGCGGGCCGGTGGTGTGGTGGGAGGACGGGCCGTGGACGGCCTGGACGAGGCCGTCGGCGAGGGCCTCCAGGTCGCCGTCGTGCTCCTCCAGGATCGTGCGGATGCGCTTCCAGCCGGTCTCCAGGTCGTGGCCGCCGGTCTCGATCAGGCCGTCCGTGCAGATCAGCATGGTCTCGCCGGGTTCCAGGGTGATCCGGGTCGTCGGGTAGTCGGCGTCCGGGTCGATGCCCAGCGGGAGACCGCCGGCCGTCGGGCGGGCGATCACCGTGCCGTCGCTCATGCGGATCGCCGGGTCCGGGTGCCCGGCGCGGGCGATGTCCAGCAGTCCGGTCGTGGGGTCGACCTCGACGTACAGGCAGGTCGCGAAGCGCAGCTCGGAGGGGTCCTCGTCGAGGGAGCCGAACGTCATCCCGTGCAGGAAGCGCGAGGCGCGGGAGAGTACGGCGTCGGGGCGGTGGCCCTCGGAGGCGTAGGCGCGCAGGGCGATCCGGAGCTGGCCCATCAGGCCCGCCGCCCGCACGTCATGGCCCTGGACGTCGCCGATGACGAGGGCGAAGCGGCCGCTCGGCAGCGGAATCATGTCGTACCAGTCGCCGCCGACCTGGAGGCCGCCGCCGGTCGGGACATAGCGGGCGGCGACGCTCATGCCCGGTATCTCGGGGCCCAGCTGGGGCAGCATCGAGCGCTGGAGACCGTCCGTCAGCTCCCGAGCGGACTCGGCGGCCTCGGCGCGGGACAGGGCCTGGGCGAGCATGCGCGCCACCGTCGTCAGCACCGACCGCTCGTCGGGCGTGAAGGCGACCGGATAGGTGAACGCAGCCATCCAGGCACCCATCGTGCGACCGGCGACGGTCAGTGGCAGGAACGCCCAGGACTGGCGGTTGAAGTGCGCGGCGAGCGGCCAGGTGACCGGGTAGCGGTCCTTGTACTGGTCGGGTGAGGAGAGGTAGACGGCACGGCCGGTGCGGACGACCTCGGCGGCCGGGTAGTCCGTCTCCAGGGACATGTGTGTGAACGGGCCCTCGTCGCCGGGCTCGTGCCCGTGATGGCCGATGATCGTCAGACGGTCGCCCGTGACGCCGAACACCGCGAGCCCGTCCGGCGAGAACCCAGGCATCGACAGCCCTGCCGCGACCCGCAGCACCTCCGCCGTGGAGCGCGCCTCGGCCAGCGCCCGGCCCGCGTCCAGCAGGAACGCCTCCCGCGAGCGCCGCCAGTCACCGGTGACCGCCGTACGCTCCGCCGACGTCCCCGGCGTCGGTTCGGTGACCTCCTGGAGGGAGCCGGTGACCTCGTACGACCGCTTCTCGCGATCGAAGGAGGCATGGAAGCGGCTGCGGCCCAGCCGGACCACCCGGCCCAGCTCGTCCATGATCCGCACCCGCACCTCGCCGAGCGTGCCCTCGGCGACGGCGAGCTGGATCACTCCGCTGATCTCGTTCCAGTCGACGGGATGCAGCCGGGCGCGCACCTGGGCCTGGCTGAGAGTGGCCCGCTCGGCGGGCAGCCCGAGCAGCCGTGCCGCCTCCGCGTCGACCGTGACCAGTCCCGTGGCGGTGTTCCAGTGCCACAGTCCGGTCGCGAGGGCGGCGAGAACCTCCCCCACGGCGGGCAGGGGCTCACCAGTGCGCATTGCCCCACTCTAAGAAGAGGTGATCGCACACTGCCACCGAAGCTGTACGGGGCATCTGGTCGGGAGGGGGCGGGGGAGGGTCATGGGCGCGCAGTAATGGTGGGGAGCCGATCTTGGGGTCCCCGGTAGGCTTGGGTGAGGTTTCACGGAAAGTTTCACGTGAAACAGGCCCCCCGATCCGCGAAGACTGGATGAACGACGATGCATCGGTACAGGTCCCACACCTGCGGCGAGCTCCGCTCCTCTGACGTCGGCACCGACGTCCGGCTGAGTGGCTGGCTGCACAATCGGCGCGACCTGGGCGGCATCCTCTTCATCGATCTGCGCGATCACTACGGCATCACGCAGCTCGTGGCCCGCCCCGGCACCCCCGCGTACGAGGCCCTGGACAAGCTGTCCAAGGAGTCCACGGTCCGGATCGACGGCAAGGTCGTCTCCCGCGGCGCCGAGAACATCAACTCCGAGCTGCCCACCGGCGAGATCGAGGTCGAGGTCGGCGAGGTCGAGCTGCTCGGCGCCGCCGCCCCGCTGCCGTTCACGATCAACACCGAGGACGGGGTCAACGAGGAGCGGCGCCTGGAGTACCGCTTCCTGGACCTGCGCCGCGAGCGCATGCACCGCAACATCCTGCTGCGTACGTCGGTCATCTCGGCGATCCGGCACAAGATGACGGCGCTGGGCTTCAACGAGATGGCGACGCCGATCCTGTCGGCGACCTCCCCCGAGGGCGCCCGCGACTTCGTCGTCCCGTCCCGTCTGAACCCGGGCAAGTTCTACGCCCTTCCGCAGGCGCCGCAGCAGTTCAAGCAGCTGCTGATGATCTCCGGCTTCGACCGCTACTTCCAGATCGCGCCCTGCTTCCGCGACGAGGACGCGCGTGCGGACCGCTCGCCGGGCGAGTTCTACCAGCTCGACGTCGAGATGAGCTTCGTCGAGCAGGAGGACGTCTTCCAGCCGATCGAGCAGCTCATGACGGAGCTGTTCGAGGAGTTCGGCGGCGGCCGTCACGTCACCTCCCCCTTCCCCCGGATCCCGTTCCGCGAGGCGATGCTGAAGTACGGCTCCGACAAGCCGGACCTGCGCGCCCAGCTGGAACTCGTCGACATCACCGACGTGTTCGAGGGCTCGGAGTTCAAGGCCTTCGCCGGCAAGCACGTGCGCGCGCTGGCCGTGCCGGACGTCTCCGCCCAGCCCCGCAAGTTCTTCGACCAGCTCGGTGACTTCGCGGTCTCGCAGGGCGCCAAGGGCCTGGCCTGGGTGCGTGTGGCCGAGGACGGCTCGCTGTCCGGCCCGATCGCCAAGTTCCTCACCGAGGAGAACGTCGCCGAGCTGACCAAGCGCCTGTCGCTGGCCGCCGGTCACGCCGTGTTCTTCGGCGCGGGCGAGTTCGACGAGGTCTCGAAGATCATGGGCGCGGTGCGGGTCGAGGCCGCCAAGCGTGCCGGGCACTTCGAGGAGGGCGTCTTCCGGTTCTGCTGGATCGTCGACTTCCCGATGTACGAGAAGGACGAGGACACCGGCGCGATCGACTTCTCGCACAACCCGTTCTCCATGCCGCAGGGCGGTCTTGAGGCCCTGCAGACCCAGGACCCGCTGGACATCCTGGGCTGGCAGTACGACATCGTCTGCAACGGCGTCGAGCTGTCCTCCGGCGCGATCCGGAACCACGAGCCGGAGATCATGCTGAAGGCCTTCGAGATCGCGGGCTACGACCGCGAGACCGTCGAGGAGAAGTTCGCCGGCATGCTGCGCGCGTTCCGCTTCGGCGCCCCGCCGCACGGCGGCATCGCGCCCGGCGTCGACCGCATCGTCATGCTGCTCGCGGACGAGCCGAACATCCGCGAGACCATCGCCTTCCCGCTCAACGGCAACGCCCAGGACCTGATGATGGGCGCGCCGACGGAGCTGGAGGAGGCGCGGCTGAAGGAGCTGCACCTGTCGGTGCGCAAGCCGCAGCCGAAGTAGGCGGCGGAGCCGCAGCCGAGGTAAGCGGCTCGAAGTAGACGGCTGAGAAAGGGCCCGGAACCGATCACGGTTCCGGGCCCTTTCAGCTAGTCCGGAGCGAAGGGCGCGACCCCGAAGGCATCGGCGACCTCCACGGGTGCCGAGGCGTGCTACAAGCTCACCTCGGAGACCACCGAGGGCCCCTACTACATCGACGCGGACAAGCTCCGCCAGGACATCACCGAGGACAAGGAGGGCATCCCGCTCACCCTCCGCATCAAGGTGATCGACTCCGAGACCTGCAAGCCGGTCTCCAACGCGGCCGTGGACATCTGGCACTGCGACGCGCTGGGCCTGTACTCGGGCTACGAGAGCTTCTCGGGCGGCGGGGGCGGCACCCCGCCCACGGACGCCCCCTCGGGCACCCCCACCGATGTGCCGTCCGGCACCCCGACCGGTGAGCCGCCGTCGGGTGGCGGTGGCGGCGGGCACGAGGAGCCCACCAGCGACACCCGCTATCTGCGCGGCACCTGGCGGACGGACCGCAAGGGCTTCGTCACCTTCAAGACCATCTTCCCGGGCTGGTACCAGGGCCGCTGCGTCCACATCCACACCAAGGTGCATGTGAGCGGCGAGTGGACGGACGCCGGGTACGAGGGCGGCACCACCTGCCACACCGGCCAGTTCTTCTTCGACGAGGAGACGGTGCTGCTCTCCGCCGAGGTGGAGCCGTACTCGACGTCCACGACCGAGCGCACGACGCTGGACGAGGACACGATCTACGACCAGAGCGGGACGACCGGCGGTCTGCTGAAGCTCAAGTACAAGAAGAACGACATCGCCAAGGGCGTCCTCGCGACCATCACGGTCGGCGTCGACCCGGAGGCGACGAACACCGGCACGGACGACTCGGTCCAGCCGGGGGCTTCGGCTTCGGCGAGCTGACGGACGTAGGGACGTAGGGACACGCGGGGCGGATGTGTGTGGGTCACATCCGCCCCGCGTTCATGTGGATGGGCATCTACGTAGCCTGATTACCCCGGACGGTTCGCGATGGCCCTCACCGGGTACGCCATCACTTTCTGGTTGCCGAGCCGGGTCGACGACATCGGCGGGCTGTCGCCTTAATGGGGTGGGTGACTTCAACTCACCGTCTAAGCAAGGGACTTGTAGCCACTCCACCCGCTCGCGATCTTCACCCGCGAGCCGAACGACCCCTTCCCGTCCCCGCTGTTGCGCCACGCGTTGCCGCTGGTGTCGCGGGAGACGAGGTCCGGGCGGCCGTCGTCGGTGATGTCGCCGATGCCGACGACGGCGTTGTACGAGCCGCCCCAGTTGGTGAACAGCTTCGTGCGGGCGGCGAAGGTGCCGTCGCCCTTGCCGTTGTAGCGCCAGAGGGTGTTCGCGGTGTCCTGGGCGAGGAGGTCGGGGCGGCCGTCGCCGGTGATGTCGCCGACGCCGACGATCTTCTTGTAGCCCTTCCAGTTGTCGTAGAGCTTCACGCGGGCGGCGAGCTTGCCGTCGCTGGTGCCCTTGTAGAGGTAGACCGTGCCGGTGGAGGAGTTGCGCGCGATCAGGTCCGGGCGGCCGTCGCCGCTCACGTCGCCGGGCGAGGTGAGCGCGTTGTACTGCGTCCAGCCGCTGGTCGCGAGCGTGGTGTACGACGTCGACGGCTTGACCGCCGCGCCGCAGCCCGGCTTGTACAGGCGCAGGGCGCCGCTGCTGTAGCGCACCAGGACGTCGTTGCAGCGGTCTCCGCTCAGGTCGCCGAAGGGGATGGCCGTGATGCTCGTCGGCCAGCCGGTGCCCGTGTACTTGTCGCCGAACTTGCCCGTCCCGGTGCCGGAGTGCCAGGTCAGGCCGCCGGAGGAGTTGAGAGTGAGCAGGTCGCCGCGCCCGTCGGGGCCGTCGGCGTTGACGAAGTCGTGCCGGACCGCCGCTCCGCGCTGGAGGAAGACCTTGCCGCTGGTGACCGTGTTCGCCGCGGCGATGCCGAGACCGGTCGCCTTCAGGGTCCAGGTGAGGTGGCCGTTGGGGAAGTAACCCCCGCTCGCCGTCCTGCCGTTCCAGTTCACGCTCACCCGGTCCGGGGTCGTGCCGCCGGTGAGCGTGCGGGTGACCTTGCCGTTCGCGCCGTCCTGGACCGAGGTGAAGGTGAGCGACCAGGAAGTGACCGGGCGGGACAGCACCCACTGGCCCTCGAAGGGCATGCCCGTGTCCACGTAGCTGCCGACCGACGTCTCGAAGGCCGTCACGGCGGACGGGGCGATGCCCGTGGTGGTGACGTGCGTGCGCTCGTAGTCGTCGAACCAGGCGACCAGACCGGTGTACTCGTCGACCGTCCAGCGGTAACGGCGGTCCACGGTCAGGCCCTTGTCGGCCAGGCCGGAGGCGATGGTGCGGGTGGTGCCGGTGGCCGCCTCGGTGAGGACCAGGGTGGAGGTGGTGTGGTCGTGGCGGACGGTGAAGCCGTCGCCGAGGAGCACGTCACCGGGGGTGACCGCGGTCGACGTACCCGCCTTCGTGTCGTACACGCCCGCCGAGTCCGTCCCGCATGCCCAGTACACCCAGCGGCCCGCCGCCTGGAGTTCGCTCGGCGAGCAGGCCAGGCCCGGGACGGTCACCGTGGCGAGCGTCCTCGCCAGCGGGATGCTGTACGAGGTGAGCTTGCCGACGGTGGTGGTGGCGCTCCAGAGGGTGGAGCCGTTCAGGGCCGCGGCGCGCACGGACCGCTTCAGCTTCTCGCCCTGGCCGAACTCGCCGACGTACTGCACCGGGCTGGTGCCGCCGGAGTTGAAGACGGCGTAGTCGTCGGAGACGTCGACGATACGGCCGCCCTGACCGCCGAAGTCCAGGTAGTGGCCGCCGATTTCCTTCAGCCGGTCGTCGCCGATGCCCTCGCCCTCGTCGGTGCCGCCGTTCGCGTCGAGGTAGACGTCCTCGGCGTCGATGTTCCCCCACAGGGCCGAGCACGTGGTGCCCTCGTACGGGCAGAGTGCGGCGTAGATCGAGCCGCTCGCCGTGGCCTCGGACGCGGTCAGCGTGGCGGAGCCGTCGGTGGTCAGGGTGCGCACCGACGTGGTGTCCGCGGTCGCGTTCGGGTCGTCCTCGGCGACGCGCAGGCTGCCGCGGCTGAGCGCGATGCCCGTCTTGGCGTTCTCCACCGCCGGGGCCTGCTGGACCTTCTCGACCTTCAGCGTGCCGTCCTCGGCCTGGCTCACCCGCTGCACCCACCAGTCGGTGGCGTCGGTGCCGCCCGTGACCAGCGCGCTTGAGTCACCGCTCGCCAGCGTGTACTCGCCGGCACTGGACAGCAGGGTCTGCTGCACCGAGGGGTCGTCGACGTCGACCGCGAGCAGCTTGGAGCCGAGCGAGCTGGAGGACAGCGGCAGCAGCAGCCAGTCGCCGACCAGGACCGGGTCGCCGTCGAGCGCGCCCGGGTGCGTGGGCAGCGTGACGACCTGCTCGGCGGCGGTGAGGTCGGTGCGGGACTTCAGGTGCAGCTCGGCGGTGCCTTCCTGGTACCAGCCGATGCGGTCCTCGCTCATCACGTAGTGCGAGGCGTAGGTGGCGTCGGCGAACACGTTGGTGTTCACGGCCGAGGCGACGTCGATGTAGCCGATCCTGCCGGTGTCGACCGACCAGAGTACGCCCGAGGAGTCCGCGGCGAGGACGTCGTCGCTCCCCACGGCCGTCGGATCACCGGTCACCTTGCGGGCCTGCCACTCGCCGTCGACCTTGTCGATCAGGGAGTAGGTGGTGACGACCGTGTCCCCGGCCAGGGCCCGGTAGTAGCCGTGCGTGGTGGAGCCGGGCCAGCTCAGGTTCCTGGCCGTGCCTGTGGCCGGGTCCCAGAGGGCGACGGTCGAGGACGTCACCGACGACGACGGCAGGGCGACCAGGTCGCCGTCCGACCCGTACCAGGCCGGACGGCACTCGGAGTCGATGTAGTAGCAGGTCGAGGACGGGGCGTAGACGCTCCCGTCGGCCTTCTCGACGGTGACCGTCTTTCCGGTCGCGTAGTCGGTCCACAGCATTCCGGTCCTGCCGGTCTGCCGGTGCAGGAATCCGGTGTCTCCCCCGACGTACGCGCGGTCGGTTCGCGGTGTGGTGGTGCTGGGGTCGACCAGCGTGATCGCGGTGGTCGAGGCTTCGGCCGCTTCCGCGGAGCCGCCGCTCTCCGACAGGACGACGACGGACGTGGTCGCGACGGCGACCGCGAGCGAGGAGACGACGGCGGCCAGACCGCCCCGTCTCAGGGCGTGTCTGCCCACGTGATGTTCCCTCCCCAACGAGGGCCCCCGCCCTCGCACAAGTGGCCGGATCCTATCTCAGGGCACTGTCAGTCGTCCGCCGGCGGCTCGAACGCCTGCTCCTCAAGCAGCCGTTCGGCGATGTCGTCGGCCCAGGCGCGGACCCACCGCCGGACGAGCGGGACGGACTCCTCGGCGAGGCCGTGAGCGACGAGCTCCCGGTCGTCCAGCAGCTCGGTCGCCTCCAGCCGGGACTGGAGGTCCGCCGGGTCGAACTCGTCCCAGGTGTGGCGGCGGCCCAGTTCCTCCAGGTCGGGGAAGCTCCAGTGGGCCGCGGCGGTGTGGACGTCGATCAGGTCGCGGACGGCGCCCCGGTCGGTGAGGGCGCGGACCTTCGTGCCGATGAGGTCGTCGAGGGAGAGGGCCGGGCCCAGGTCGGTGGTGACCGGCGGGCGCCAGAAGGCCTCCTTGAGGAGGTCGACCGTACGCTCCTCACCCGTGCCGGGGTCCGTGACGAGCAGGCGGGCGGAGAGCGGGTCGGTCTCCAAGGGGCGTACCTGCCAGCCGCGTTCGGCCAGGCCGGATCGGACCGTGGCCGCCATCTCGCCCATGGGCTCGGGGCTTTCGGTCGCCACTTCCAGCGGCCCTTCCGACGGCCCTTCCACCTGTCTCTCCGCCGCCTCCCGCCCTGCCCGCGAGGTCAGGCCATGCGCCCGCACCGCGACGTCGCCCGCCAGAACCAGCGGGTAGGGGGCACCGACGGTGAGGACGTCGGGCAGGAGGGCGCGGTGCGGGGGCGGCTGCATGGTGGCCCGATTATCGCGTTCGCCACCGGACCGGCTTGCCGCTGACATGCCGCCGCACAGGTGCTCGTCTCGGGGAGCGGTCAACCCGGCACCGGATGGAGCGGTCAACCCGGCACCGAGTGGCGGATCGTTGCTTCATCCACGCGCGGGTGACGGAGGGCGAGTTCGCGGGAGGAAAGCCGTAATGATCGCTCTGTCCAACCGGACGATTCACTTCCTTTCTGACAAGGAGATGTTCGCCATGCGGCGCACCGCCACCGTCCTGCTCGGAACCCTCGCCCTCGCCGGCGCCATGGCCCCGGCCGCCAACGCGATTCCGGACCCGGTCGCGACCGTCACGTGCATCGCCGAGACCCCGGCCGGTGTCACGGAGCTCGTCGACCCCGCCGCACTCCTCGACCCGGCCGCCCTGGTGGACCCGGCCGGCGCCCCGGGCGTCAGCTGCCTGGCCCCCTGAGCGGGACGTTCGCTCGTAGAACGACGTGTGCGGCCGCCCTCCCCGACAGGAGGGCGGCCGCACACGTGTGAACGGGCTACTTCGCCACGAACTGCGTCAGGATCGCCTGCACCTCGTAGATGTCGACGCCCTTGGTGAACGTCTTCTGGACCGGGGTCGCCGAACCCGAGAGCCAGATCTTCAGCTCGGCGTCCAGGTCGAAGGTGCCGGCGGTCTCCACCGCGAAGTGCGTGATGCTGCGGTAGGGGATGGAGTGGTACTCCACCTTCTTGCCGGTGATGCCCTGCTTGTCGACCAGGATCAGACGGCGGTCGGTGAACAGGATGGTGTCGCGTATCAGCAGGTACGCGGCGTGCACCTGCTCACCGTGGCCCAGCAGACGGGCGTAGTCCTGCTGTGCCTGCCCCTGGTCGATGGTGTGCGCGTTCCCGAACAGTGCCATGAATGGATCCCCCCACTTAATGGCGTCTCAAAAGCTTGCGTGATCTTCGCAATGTATAGCGCCTCGGGGGTGTTCCGGCATAGGGGCGTAAACGATCAGGTGTCGTACGTACCGTCCCAGGGCGCCCCGAACCCCAGGAGGTCGGGGTACAACTCCGCCCACGGCTCGCCCTCGTCCTCTCCCGTCAGCAGGCCGAACAGCACGCCGTCCACGGTGAGTTGGAAGGGACGTATCGCGATGTCCGTGTACGTCCGCCGGGGGAGGCTGCGCAGCATCGTCGCCAGGTGGGCGCGGGCGCGGGCGAGAACGGACTCCGGTCCGTGCGGGGCGCGCTGCTGCTCGGCCCAGGTGCCGGCACACCAGATCTCCGAGTCGCGGTACCTGCCGTCGGCGTCGAAGGTGTGCAGCACCGAATAGAGGCGTTTGTGGTCCTCCCAGCCGGTGTCGAGCTCGAACCCTTTGGGGAAGGCGTACGTGACCGATCCGATGAACTGCCCGTCCGCGTACTGGCCGATCGCCTCGGTACGGCCGTGCGGCTCGTAGGCGATCGGGATGACCTCTGGGACTGCCATGGCGGAAACCTTACGGTCGTCGCGGGGGGCATGGTGGGGGTGGGGTGCGATCGTTGCCAAGCGGAAGGGCAACATCCGCGTGATGTCCCCGAGTTGACCACGGCTCGGCCAAAAGATTCACGGCAACCTTTCAGATCTTCGCGACCACACAGGGATCGGAAGCCCGCTCACGCGGGCCCGCTCGCGGGTCGGTTCGCCGGCGCGCGGGCCTCACCGAAGCACCTAAGGACTCATTCGTGGCATCCCCTTCTCACCGCCGTTCGCTTCGCACGCGCCGCACCGTCGTCGTCACCGCCGCCGTCGCGGTCGCCGGAATCGGTGCCGGTGTCTTCGTGATGAACGCGAACGCCGGCGCGGTCGACCTGTACCACCAGGCGCTGCCCGTCAAGGACGGCTGGGCGGCCGCAGGATCCGGTACGACGGGCGGCTCGAAGGCCGACTCCGCGCACACGTACACCGTGAGCACCCGCGCCCAGCTCGTGAAGGCACTGGGGTCCGTCTCCGACACCACACCCCGGATCATCAGGATCAAGGGCACCATCGACGCCAACACCAGCGACGCCGGCAAGAAGCTGAGCTGCGCCGACTACGCCTCCGGCACCGGCTACTCGCTCTCCGCCTACCTCAAGGCGTTCGACCCGGCGACGTACGGCAACAAGGCGCCGTCCGGTGCCCAGGAGAGCGCCCGCAAGGCCGCGGCGGACAAGCAGAAGAAGAACATCGTCTTCCGGGTGCCGGCCAACACCACCCTCGTCGGCGTCCCGGGGACCAACGCGGGCATCAAGGGCGGCAGCCTTCAGGTGCAGAACGTCAAGAACGTCATCGTCCGCAACCTCACCTTCGCCGACACCCAGGACTGCTTCCCGCAGTGGGACCCGACCGACGGCTCGTCCGGTGAGTGGAACTCGAACTACGACTCCGTGACCCTGCGCGGCGCGACCAACGTCTGGGCGGACCACAACACGTTCACCGACGCGCCGACCTTCGACAAGTCCGAGGCGTCCTACTTCGGCCGCAAGTACCAGGTCCACGACGGCGCCCTCGATATCACCAACGGCTCCGACCTGGTCACCGTCGAGCGCAACGTATTCACCAACCACGACAAGACGATGCTGATCGGCAGCAGCGACACCGACAGCACCGGCAAGCTGCGGGTCACGATCCACCACAACGTGTGGAAGGGGATCGTGCAGCGGGCGCCCCTCGCCCGCATCGGCCAGATCCACCTCTACAACAACCTCTACGACACGACCACCCTCAACGGCTACGCCCCGAAGTACAGCATCGACTCCCGCGCCAAGGCCCAGGTCGTCGCCGAGCACAACGCCTGGAAGCTGCCGTCCGGCGCCAAGCCCGCGGGGCTGCTCAGCGGCGACGGCACCGGCTCCGTCGCCGGCAGCGGCAACCTCGTCAACGGCACGGCGACCGACATCGTGGCCGCGTACAACGCCGCGCACTCGAAGAAGATCAAGACGACGGTGAACTGGAAGCCGGCACTGACGGCGGGCCTGCAGACCTCGGCGAAGAACCTGGTGACGGAGCTGGCGGGCACGACCGGCGCCGGGGTGCTGTCCTGACACCCGGGTGACGTACGGCTGAGGAACTTCCCCCGGATCCCCCGGATCGCTGTCACACTTCCGCGGCGCCCGGCGTCAGTGCGATACCTACTGCTTCTGACCAGGGGAGTTCCTCATGCAGACCGCCTACGTCGTCGTCACCCTCGTCGCCGCCCTCATGGCCGGATTCTCCGGCGCCGTCCTGCTCCTGCGCGCCCAGTGGATCGTTCAGGCGCTCACCGACTACGGAGTACCCCGGTCGTGGTGGACCTGGCTCGGGCTGGCCAAGGCCGCAGGAGCCGTGGGTCTGGTGGCCGGGCTGTTCGTGCCGGCGATCGGGGTGCTGGCCGGGGCCGGGCTGGTGCTGTACTTCCTCGGGGCCGCCGTGACCGTGGCGCGGGCCCGGTGGTACTCGCACATTCCGTTCCCGTTGGTGTACGCCGCTCCGGTCGTCGGTGCCCTGGCGCTGGCGTACGCGAGCTGACCGGTGCAGGGGGCTTCCCTACACCGTCGGCTTCTCCTCCAGGCGCGGGAAGAGCACCGCGCCCTTGGTGACCGTCGTACCGGCCGGAAGCCTCCCCCAGTCGGCCGTCTCCTGGATCCTCTGGTCCGGGAGGCGGCCCAGGGAGGCCTCCGCGCCCAGGGAGCCCCAGAGCTGCTGGGAGGTCTCCGGCATGATCGGGGCGAGGAGGACGGTGATGGCCCGGAGGGACTCCGCCGCTGTGTAGAGGATGGTGGCGAGGCGGGCCTCGGCCTCGGGTGAATCCTCCTTGGCGACCTTCCACGGCTCCTGCTCCGTGAGGTAGCCGTTGACCTGCTTGACGAAGTCGAAGACGGCCAGGATGCCGCCCTGGAAGTCCAGCTCGTCGCCGATCCGGCGGTCCGCCTCCGCGACGGTCCTGGCGAGGCCTTCCCGGACGGCCCGCTCGGCCTCGCCCGCCGCGGTCGCCTCCGGCAGTGTGCCGCCGCAGTACCTGCCGATCATCACGGTGACGCGGGAGGCGAGGTTGCCGTAGTCGTTCGCCAGCTCGCTGGTGTAGCGGGCGGTGAAGTCCTCCCAGGAGAACGAGCCGTCCTGGCCGAAGGCGATCGCGCGCAGGAAGTACCAGCGGTACGCGTCCACGCCGAAGTGCGCGGTCAGGTCCTGCGGCCTGATGCCGGTCAGGTTGGACTTCGACATCTTCTCGCCGCCGACCATCAGCCAGCCGTTGGCGGCGATCCTTCCCGGCAGTGGCAGGCCGTTCGCCATCAGCATCGCCGGCCAGATGATCGCGTGGAAGCGCAGGATGTCCTTGCCGACGAGGTGGACGTCGGCCGGGAAGGTCGACTCGAACTTCTCCGGGTTCTCGTTGTAGCCGACGGCCGTGGCGTAGTTGAGGAGGGCGTCCGCCCAGACGTAGATGACGTGGTCGTCGTCCCAGGGGATCTTGACGCCCCAGTCGAACGTCGAGCGGGAGACGGAGAGGTCCTGAAGGCCGCCGCGGACGAAGTTGACCACCTCGTTGCGGGCCGACTCCGGCTGGACGAAGCGCGGGTTGGCCTCGTAGTGGGCGAGGAGGCGCTCACCGTACTCGCTCAGCTTGAAGAAGTAGTTCTCCTCCTTGAGGAGGTCCACCGGGCGCTTGTGGATCGCGCACAGGAGGGTGCCGTCCGCCGCCTCGATCAGCTCGCCGGGGAGCTTGTACTCCTCGCAGGCGACGCAGTACGGGCCCTCGTAACTCCCTTTGCGGATCCGGCCGTTGTCGTACAGATCCTGGAAGAACTCCCGCACCCGGTCCGTGTGCCGCTGCTGCGTCGTACGGATGAAGTCGTCGTGGGAGATGCCGAGGTGCTGCCAGAGCGGCTTCCAGGACTCCTCGGCCAGCCGGTCGGCCCAGACCTGCGGCGGCACGCCGTTCGCCTCGGCCGTCCGCAGGATCTTCTCGCCATGCTCGTCGGTCCCGGTGAGGAACCAGACGTCCTCGCCCCTCTGCCGGTGCCAGCGGGCGAGGACATCGGCCGCCACCGTGGTGTAGGCGTGGCCGAGGTGCGGGGCGTCGTTGACGTAGTAGATGGGGGTCGTGACGTAGTACGTCATGACCCCCACTCCATCACACTCCTGTGACGGCCCTCACCTGCGTTACGCCGCCTCGCCGCCGAAGCGCTCCTTGTACGTCTCCAGGTCCTCGTCCGTGAGCTTGGCGAAGAGGACCGGCGGGACGGTGAAGGGGGTGCCGGCGGGGACGGCGGTCAGGGACTTCGCCTCGTCCGGGCTCACCCAGGTCGCGGTGTCGGCCTTCAGGGCGAAGGCCTCGCGCATCGTCTTCGCCGTCGACGGGATGAACGGTTCCGAGACCACCGCGTAGAGGTGGATCAGGTTCATCGCGGTACGGAGGGTGAGCGCGGCGCCGTCCTTGTCGGTCTTGATCTCCAGCCAGGGGGCCTTCTCCTCCAGGTAGGAGTTGCCCGCCGACCAGAGCGCACGCAGGGCCGCGGCGGCCTTGCGGAACTGGAGGGCCTCCATGTGCTCCTCGTACTCGGCGAGGAGGCGGGCGATCTCCTCGCCCAGCTTCGCCTCCGCCTCGCCGGGCTCGCCGCCCGCGGGGACGTCGTCACCGAAGCGCTTCCTGGAGAAGGACAGGACGCGGTTGACGAAGTTGCCGAGGGTGTCGGCGAGGTCCTTGTTCACCGTGGCCGTGAAGTGCTCCCAGGTGAAGGACGAGTCGTCCGACTCCGGGGCGTTGGCGATCAGGAAGTAGCGCCAGTAGTCGGCGGGGAGGATCTCCAGGGCCTGGTCGGTGAAGACGCCGCGCTTCTGGGAGGTGGAGAACTTTCCGCCGTAGTACGTCAGCCAGTTGAAGGCCTTGACGAAGTCGACCTTCTTCCACGGCTCGCGGATGCCGAGCTCGGTGGCCGGGAACATCACCGTGTGGAAGGGGACGTTGTCCTTCGCCATGAACTCGGTGTAGCGGACGTCGTTGTCGACGTCGTACCACCACGACTTCCAGTCACGCGTCGACGGGTCGAGGTCCGACCACTCCTTCGTCGCGCCGATGTACTCGATCGGGGCGTCGAACCAGACGTAGAAGACCTTGCCCTCCGCCGCCAGCTCCGGCCAGGTGTCCGCCGGGACCGGGACGCCCCAGTCCAGGTCACGGGTGATCGCGCGGTCGTGCAGGCCCTCGGTCAGCCACTTGTGGGCGATCGAGGAGGCCAGGTGCGGCCAGACGCCGTCGTGGCGGGCGACCCACTCCATGACCTCGCTCTGCAGCTTGGACTGGAGGAGGAAGAGGTGCTTGGTCTCGCGGACCTCCAGGTCCGTGGAGCCGGAGATCGCGGAGCGGGGGTCGATCAGGTCGGTGGGGTCCAGTACGCGGGTGCAGTTCTCGCACTGGTCGCCGCGGGCCTTGTCGTAGCCGCAGTGGGGGCAGGTGCCCTCGACGTAGCGGTCCGGGAGGAAGCGGCCGTCGGTGGGGCTGTACACCTGGCGGATGGCGCGCTCTTCGATGAAGCCGTTCTCGTGCAGCTTGCGGGCGAAGTGCTGGGTGATCTCGACGTTCTGCGGGGAGGAACTCCGGCCGAAGTAGTCGAAGGCCAGCGCAAAGCCGTCGTACACCGCCTTCTGCGCGTCGTGCGCCTGGGCGCAGAAGTCCGCCACCGGGAGGCCCTGCTCCTTCGCGGCCAGCTCGGCCGGGGTGCCGTGCTCGTCCGTGGCGCAGATGTAGAGGACGTCGTGGCCGCGCTGGCGGAGGTACCGGGAGTACACGTCCGCCGGGAGCATGGACCCCACCATGTTGCCCAGGTGCTTGATTCCGTTGATGTACGGAAGGGCGCTGGTGATGAGGTGTCGAGCCATCGCGGGGTTGCTCCCAGGTCGGGTCGGTCCGGTTGGTTTTCTTGGTGCTTTGCGAACCTTGAAATCGTAGCCGACATGGGTGGGCCGCCCGCTTCCCGTTTTGAGGGGTGGGAAGGGGCGGCCCGGGTGTGATCTTCGTGGGGTGGTGCGGGGCTTTCGGGGTTACGGGCGCCAGGCCGCCAGGATGCCCTCGTAGATCTCCGCGTCCGTGAGCTCCTTCGGGGACTCGCCGGCCAGGAAGTGGGACGTGTTGGCCAGCTTCAGCTTGCGGAGGTAGTCGAAGGCCTTGTTCTCCGGGTCACCGAAGGCGACGAAGGAGAAGAAGACGTTGGGGTGCTTCTTCGCCGCGTCGGTCAGGGCCTGGGTGGCGGGGGTCTTCGCGTCCGGTGCGCCGTCGGTCTGGAAGACGACCAGGGCGGGGGTGCCGGGGGCTTCCTTGCCGTGGTGTGCGAGGACGTCCTCCACGGCGGCGTGGTAGCTGGTACGGCCCATGCGGCCGAGGCCCGCGTGCAGGTCGTCGATCTTGTTCTCGTGGTCGGGGAGGGTGAGCTCGCCGGTGCCGTCGACCTCCGTGGAGAAGAAGGTGACGTGGACCTTGGTGTTCTCGGGGTCCAGGTGGGTGGCGAGGGCGAGGGTCTGCTCGGCGAGGGCCTGGGCGGAGCCGTCCTTGTAGTACGGGCGCATGCTCGCGGAGCGGTCGAGGACGAGGTAGATCTTGGCGTGGGTGGTGGTGAGGTTGTGCTGGGTGAGGACGGTTCGGGCGGCCTTGTAGGCGGTGAGGAGGCCCGCGGGGAGGTTGGGGGTGGGGGTGTCCTCGGCTTCGCCTTCGGGCTCCGTGTTCCCACCCGCACCACCCGTGCCGGTTTCGTCGTCGGCTGCGAGGGGCCCCTGCGGGGCTTCCTCGCCGTCGGCGGCTGCGGGCTCGTCGTGCTGCTCGGGGGCGGTCTCCTCGACGACCGGCTCCGGCTCGGGCTCTGCGGCAACCGAAGTCTCCGCAGCCGGCTCTTCTACGACGGGCTCCTCGGCGACCGGCGTCTCCGCGACGGGTTCCTCAGCAGCCGGCTCCTCGGAAACCGGCGTCTCCGCAACCGGCTCCTCCACCACAGGCTCCTCAGGAGCTGGCGTCTCCGCGACGGGCTCCTCAGCAACCGGAGTCTCCGCAGCTGGCTCCTCGACAACGGGCTCCTCGGCGACCGGCGTCTCAGCGACGGGCTCCTCTGCAGCCGGCTCCTCGGAAACCGACGTCTCCGCAACCGGCTCCTCCACCACAGGCTCCTCAGGAGCTGGCGTCTC
>NZ_FNHV01000008.1:174082-188839 GCF_900103585.1 Streptomyces sp. cf386 | reverse complement strand
GTCTCAGCGACGGGCTCCTCTGCAGCCGGCTCCTCGGAAACCGACGTCTCCGCAACCGGCTCCTCCACCACAGGCTCCTCAGGAGCTGGCGTCTCAGCGACGGGCTCCTCAGCAGTCGGCTCTTCGGCAGCCGGCGTCTCAGCGACGGGCTCCTCAGCAGTCGGCTCTTCGGCAGCCGACGTCTCAGCGACGGGCTCCTCAGCAACCGGAGTCTCCGCAGCCGGCTCTTCTACGACCGGCTCCTCGACGACGGGCTCCTCGGCGACCGGCGCCTCAGCAACCGCCGTCTCCGCCCCTGCCCCCTCGGGCGCAACCGTCTCCACCGACTCCGCCGACTTCGGCACCGTGACGTTGTTGAAGGCGGCCGAGACCAGCTCGTGCTCGTCCTTGTCGGACTCGTCCGACGCATCCGCCCCGCCCGACGCATCCGCCCCGTCCGACTTGCCCGCGCTCTCCACCCGCTCCGGCGCGCTCGGCTCCGACACACGCGGTTCCGGGACCTGGGCGGTTGCCGTCGGGTGGGGTTCGGGGGACGGGGAGGGGACCGTCGGCTGCGGTTCCGGCGAAGGAGTCGCACCCTCTGCTTCGGCGGTCCGCGTCTTGCGTGACCGGCCGAATGCGTTCCGCAGGAGAGTGAGAATGCCCATGTGCGCAACCCTTCGCGTGAGTTGATGCCCGTAGATCCCTGGCCAGGACGGACACGTAAGGTTAGCGGCCCCAGATGGCGATCTTGGGGAGGGGCGGACACAAGGGGCTCCCGTACGTCAAGGGCTGCATCGAGTCGCGTCCGGGCGCAGCCCCCGCGCGCACTCAACTGCCGTACATCTACCTCTGGTTCACCTTCCGTTCATTCGATCGCCCCGCTCCCGCACAAACGTGCCCCTACCGTCCCCCACGCTGCACTAAAGGGGAAGCAAGGGGAGAACAAAACACCATGCGCATTCCGTTGCCGATCGTCCGCACAAACAGTGATTCGCACTCTGGTGGGCGATCCGCCCTGACCTGCCGGTTCCGGTGTGGTGACGCCTGTTTCCACGAGGTGCCGAACACGACCACGAACCCGTACGTCGGTGACGTGATCGCCGACGCCATCAGCCGCCGTACGACGCTGCGTGCCGCCGCCGTCGTCAGCGCGGTCGCCGCCGTGGGCGCGACCGCCACCGTCGCCGCGCCGCGGGCCGACGCCGCCGAGGCCGCCGGAGTGGCGGAGAAGACCGGTGGGACCTTCTCGCGCGGTGCGCGTGGCCTGCGCTTCAGCCCTGTCGCGCCGAACACCGCCGACGCCGTGACCATCCCGGACGGCTACGCGCAGAACATCGTCATCCGCTGGGGCGAGCCCATCCTGCGCGGTGCGCCCGCCTTCGACCCGGAGAACCAGACCGGGGAGTCGCAGTCCCAGCAGTTCGGTTACAACAACGACTTCCTGGCTCTCCTTCCGCTGCCTGGTGAGCGGGGCCGGCAGATCCTCGTCGCGAATCACGAGTACACCGATGAGGTGCTCATGTTCCGTGGCTACGACGCCGCCAATCCCACCAAGCAGCAGGTCGAGGTTGCCTGGGCCGCTCATGGGCTTTCCGCCGTCGTTGTGGAAGGGGACCGGCGGAGCGGGAAGCTCACCGCCGTGCCTCGGCACCCGCTCAACCGGCGCGTCACCGCCACCACGGAGTTCAAGGTCACCGGGCCCGCCGCCGGCTCCGACCTGCTGAAGACCTCCGCCGACCCGACCGGCACCAAGGTCCTGGGGACGCTCAACAACTGCTCCGGCGGTGTCACGCCGTGGGGCACCACGCTGCACGGCGAGGAGAACTTCAACCAGTACTTCGCCAACGCCACCCGTGCGACCGACAAGCGGTACGGGCTCGGGACCGGTGCGAGCGAGCGTAAGTGGGAGCGTTTCGACAAGCGCTTCGATGTCGCCCAGGAGCCCAACGAGCCGCACCGCTTCGGGTACGTCGTCGAGCTCGACCCGTACGACCCCACCTCCAAGCCGCGCAAGCACACCGCGGTCGGTCGCTTCAAGCACGAGGGCGCGACCGTGCGGCTGACCGAGGACGGGCGGCCCGTCGTCTACTCCGGTGACGACGAGCGGTTCGACTACTTCTACAAGTTCGTCAGCAGCAAGCGGATGAAGAAGGGCACGAGCCGCGCTGTGCGGGAGCACAATCTCTCGCTGCTCGACGAGGGGACGCTCTACGTCGCCAAGCTCACCGGCGACTCCCCCGCCATCGAGATCGACGGCACCGGCAAGCTTCCTGCCGACGGTGAGTTCGACGGCAGCGGCGAGTGGATTCCGCTGGCCACCGCCACCGCCGACGGTGCCGTCTCGCACGTCGAGGGGATGAGCGCGGACGAGGTGTTCGTGTTCACGCGTCTCGCCGGGGACAAGGTCGGCGCCACCAAGATGGACCGGCCCGAGGACATCGAGCCGAACCCGCACACCGGCAAGGTGTACGTCGCCCTCACCAACAACTCCAACCGCGGTGTCGGTACGAACGCCAAGGCCGACGAGGCCAACCCGCGCAACGCCAACAAGCACGGCCAGATCCTGGAGCTGACCGAGCGCTGGAACCGCGCCGACAGCAAGAAGTTCGCCTGGACGCTGTTCCTGGTCGCCGGTGACCCGAACGACCCGGCCACCTACTTCGCCGGGTTCCCGAAGGACGACGTCTCCCCGATCTCCTGCCCGGACAACGTCGCCTTCGACTCGTACGGCAACCTGTGGATCTCCACCGACGGCGCCCAGCTCGGCTCGCACGACGGTCTCTTCGGCGTCGCTACGCGCGGTGACCGGCGCGGTGAGCTGAAGCAGTTCCTCACGGTGCCCAAGGGTGCGGAGACCTGCGGCCCGGTCATCCAGGACCGCCGGGTGCTCGTCGCCGTGCAGCACCCGGGCGAGATCGACGGCGCGACCGCCGAGAAGCCGCTCAGCAACTGGCCCGAGGGTCCCGGCAAGATCAACCGGCCGGCCGTCGTGGCGGTCTGGCGCAAGGACGGGTGCGACATCGGCGTCTGATCGACAGCCGATGTCCTACGGGAGTGCTGGGACCGGCGGCTGCCGCTCGCCGTCGCGTTCCAGCCATTCCCGGTACGCCGGCGCCTGCCGGGCCGCCTCCCGGTACGCCTCCTCCAGGGCGGGATAGACACCGTCCAGGTCCGTCTCCGTACGGGCCGCGAGGAACAGTCGTACGCCGAGGGGGTCGCCGTGCAGGCGCCGTACCGCCATCGTGGGGCTGTCGGCGTGGGTCGGCTGGCAGACCGCGACCACCTCGCCGGTGGCGACCAGGGCGTCCGCCGTGTAGTAGTCGCCGTGCAGGACATGGGGGTTGACGCCGGCCGCGCGGAACATCCGCTGCACGGCGTCCCACTCGCCGTCGACCGTCGGGTCGACCATCCAGCGGTCGTCGGCCAGGTCACGCAGGTGGACCTCCGATTTCGCCGCGGCCGGGTGGTCGGTGGGCAGGGACACGAACTGCGGTTCGCGTTCCATCAGCACGCGCAGGCTGAGCTCCGGCGGGATGCGCAGCGGGCAGCCCTCCACCTCGTGCACGAAGGCCACGTCCAGCTGACCGTCGGCGACCATGCGCAGCAGGGCGTTCGGGGAGACGTTCATATGGAGGGTCGGGTCCTGGCCGTGCGCGCGCAGGCGCCGTAGCCAGCCCGCCAGGGCCTTGCTGGCCGTCGAGCCCACGCGCAGCTCGGGGCCGCCCACCGCGGCCGCCCTCGCCTCGGCGACCAGGGCACGCATATCGGCCACCAGAGGGCGGGCCCGGCTGAGGACCAGACGGCCCAGCGGGGTGGGGCGGCAGCCGGATCTCGCGCGCAGGAACAGGGCACCGCCGAGCTCTTGCTCGATACGTCTCAACTGCGTGCTCAGCGACGGCTGGGCGACGCCCAGTTGGCGGGCTGCCCGGTGCAGACTGCCGGTGTCGGCTATGGCGCACAGCGCGCGGAGGTGTCTGACCTCAAGGTCCATGCCCTCGGAGACTAAAGCGGAAGCAATGGTTTCACCAGCCGTACAAATCCCCTCCGATGCCCGCCAATTGGGGCCTCGATAGGACCGTGCTATCACCGGTTGCCATCATCACAGGGGCCACACAGGCGTCGACACTCGCCTTGACGACTCACCCCCCACCTAGGAGTCATCAATGCGTGTGTCCAAGTCCCTGTCCGCCCGTACGGCGATAGCGGTCGGCCTCAGTGTCGCAGCACTCGGCCTGGGTACGGCCGCCCCGGCGACGGCGGCGCCCGTCCACGCCGGCTACATCGCCAAGTCGGCCGAATCCGACGCCAGTCGGGCGTTCTTCGAGGCGGTCCTGAAGTCCGTCGCCGAGAAGCGCGCCGCCAACCCGCGTGCCGCGGCCGTCACGGTCGTCTACGACGCCTCCGACGCGCCCGCGTTCAGCGCCCAGATAGCCCGCAGCACCGCGATATGGAACGGCGCGGTGTCCAACGTCCAGCTCCAGGAAGGCTCGAACGCCGACTTCACCTACCGGGAGGGCAACGACCCGCGCGGCTCGTACGCCTCGACCGACGGGCACGGCAACGGGTACATCTTCCTCGACTACCAGCAGAACCAGGAGTACGACTCGACTCGCGTCACCGCGCACGAGACGGGGCATGTGCTCGGGCTGCCGGACCACTACGAGGGGCCGTGCAGTGAGCTGATGTCCGGTGGCGGGCCCGGTACGTCCTGCACGAACGCGAACCCGGACGCGAACGAGCGGGCTCGTGTGGAGCAGTTGTGGGCCAACGGGCTCGCTGCCGCTATGGACAAGGCGTTGCACAAGAGCGCCCGCTAGTTCTGCCAAGGATCCACCCCCCACATGGCGCGGTCGCCCTCCTGCACGGGGCGGCCGCGCCGGCCTTTTGGGGCGCCGGGTGGCTCGGGTGCTCTGTGTTGCTGTGCGAGTGCGGGTTGTGTGTGGTTGATCGCGCAGTTCCCGCGCCCCCTACGTCGGCTGGCGCTCAGCTTTCTCCATGAGGCGACGCGATTGCTCTCGCCGCCGCCACCTCCTGGCGTAGGGGCTCCAGGACGCTGTCTGCCGGGCCCGTCAGATCTGTGCGGACCTCGTACAGGGTGTCGGCCTCTCTCACGCCGCTCGCCAACTCCCTTAGTTGTAGTGCGACTTGGGACACCTCACCCGCCGACGGCCGAGCCGCCCCGTGTTTCACCCGTACCCGTGCCGCCGTCGTCGCGTCCACGATGCGTTCCACCGCCACGACCAGCGGCCACCACGCCGCCGCCCGGCGGCCCGTCGGTGGGGGTTCGGTCAGGGCGCGTTGGAATTCTGTGCGGATGGCCGAGAGGTTGCGGTAGAGGCGGCGGCGCATACGGGCGCGGGCCGGGGGGTCGACGGCGGCCGGGCCGAAGGCGCCCTCCACGTAGCGTGCCGTGTCCTCCACCGCGTCCGCGAGCCGGTCGCCGACGCGGGTGTGCCAGCTCTCCGGCCAGAGGAGGTATCCGGCGACGAGGGCGATCGCGCAGCCGAGGAGGGAGTCGACGAGGCGGGGGAGCAGCAGTGCGGTGCCCGCGCGGTTCAGGACGTCCGACAGGAGCAGGATCACCGGGGTGATGGCGGCCGTCTGGTAGCCGTACCCGCGTGGGGTGAACGCCGGGATCAGCGGCGCGAGCAGCATCAGTGTCGGTACGTCCGCCCAGCCGCGCGGCACCTGGGCGAGTACCGCCGCCGCGATCACCAGACCGGCGACCGTGCCCATGGCCCGCAGCAGGGCGCGGGAGAAGACGGAGCCGAAGTCGGGCTTGAGGACGAAGGTGATGGTCAGGGCCACCCAGTAGGAGCGGGGGACCGGGATGAGGGACACCAGGGCCTGAGCCAGTCCGATGCACAGGGCCAGGCGCAGGCCGTAGCGCCAGGAGGCGGCGGAGAGGGTCACGTTGCGCAGGGCGCGGGCGGCGCGGATGCTCAGGGCGGCGGGGCGGCCGAGGCGGTCGTCGATGCCACGGGGGTCCACGTCCGGGGAGGCGACGACCTCGGCGGCGTGCCGCAGGGCGTGGTCCACGGCGCGGGCGGCCTCGGTGGTGGGGGCGGGGAGGTTCAGGGCTGTCGGGCCCGTGTAGCCGGTTTCGACGGCTGAGGCCAGGTGCCGTACGGACTGCGGGACCTCGGGTGGGAGGGGGGTGCCGCTGAGGTGGGCGGTGGGGGCGGCCTCCACCACCGGGGTGATGGCGTTCAACTGGGCCAGGAGACGGGTCAGTTCGGGGCTGCGGCCGTGGTGGCGGGCGCGGTGGGCGAGGACGGTGTCGTACGACTCGTTCAGGGACTGGGTGACGGCGTGCCGGGCGTCGTCGTACGCCTGGCTGCTGCCGCCGCCGCAGGTCGCGAGCAGGTCGGCGACCGCCCGGTAGGTGGCCGCGACCGAGCTCCGTTCCGGCACCCCCATCCGCAGCGGCCAGGCGAGCAGCCCGAGGAGGAGGACGAGCAGCCCGCCGCCGGACATCAGCAGCGGTGCGTGCCACCACTCGCCGGGCAACGGCAGCCCTGCCCCGATCACGCAGGTCAGCAGCAGCAACAGCCCCGACACGGAGGCGACCGCGCCGATCGTCGAGATCATCCCGGAGACCAGCGCGACGCCGGTGACGGCGGCGACGGCGACCCAGCCGTGGCCGTACACGAGGGAGCCGAGGGTGATGCCGACGGCGCCGAAGAGCTGGGGGATCGCGATGGTGGGGATACGGACGCGGTACGCGGCGGCGGTGTCGCTGATGACGCCGTTCAGGGCGCCCATGGAGGCGAGGGCGCCGTACTCGGGCCGGCCGGTGGCGAGGCCGATGGCCAGGGGCAGGGGGATCGCGATCGCCGCGCGGACCACGGCCGGCCAGTTGACGGGGGCCGGCTGGGCCCTCAGGTTCCGCACCAGCCAGTCGGGAGGTGTGAGGCCGATGGGGAACTCGCGGGACATGCGCCCCATTATGAGCACCCTCGGTCGGCTTATGAGCAGCCTCGTTCAGCTCATCGGCGCTGGTGAAGCGTGACGTCGGTGAGAAGCGCGCGGTGGTCGGTGCCGGGCAGGTCGAGGAAGCGGGCGGCGCGGGCGGAGAAGTCCGGGGAGAGGAGTACGTGGTCGATCTGGGCGCCGAGGGCGGGTGCGGTGCGGGCCGGCCAGGTGGGGGTGCGGTCGCGGTCGGTGAGGCGGGTGGCGTCGCGCAGGCCGGTGTCGAGGATGCGGCGGAAGGCGGCGTGGTCCTGGGAGGCGTTGAAGTCGCCGGCGAGGATCAGGGGCGTACGGCCGTCACCGGCGGTCTCGGCCTGCTTGGCGGCGAAATCGCGCAGGTCACCGAGCTCCTTGCGCCACAGGTCGGTTCCGCCGGGCAGCGGTGGCATGGGGTGCGCGAGCTGGAGTCGTACGGCGTGCCCGCGCACGTCGGCGACGGCGCCGGGCATGGCCATGGTGCCGGGGACGCCGTCGGCGGGCGTGAGCGGGAAGCGGCTGAGGACGACCGAGCCCGCCGAGCCGGCGGCGATCCGGGCCGCCCGGTGCGGATAGTCGGTGCCCAGGGCCTCGCTGAGCGTGGCGTCGCAGGTGTACTCGCACTCCTGGACGAACACGAGGTCCGGCTTCTCGCGGCGGACGGCGTCGACGAGCGCGTCGGTCGCGTGCCCGAACTCGACGTTCGAGGTCAGCACCCGGAAGGAGGCGAGCGGCGGCCCGCCCGGCTCACCGGTCTTCCCGTACGGCTCGATGAACCACGCCAGCAGCCCGAGTAGCGCGACGGCCCAGACGACGCCGGTCCACCAGCGGGAGAACAGTGCGAGCAGCAGCCCGACCCCGGTGGGCACGAGCAGCCACGGCAGGAAGGCGAGGAGCTGGGTGACGGGGGTGATGCCGTCGGTGTCGGCGACGCGACAGCCGACGACCGCGCTGACGCCGAGGAACAACAGGGCAGCAGGCCAGGTAGCCGCAGTCTTCAAGGCCGGCCTTCCGCTCGCGGGTGGGATGCCCGAATCCTCCCTCAAAGACGAGGAGCGTGCGGTGAAGGTTGCGTGGGGTGCCGATCCGCGGTGCGGATCAAGGGGTACGGCTCATGCGTCGACCCGGGCCAGAAACGCCCCCAGCGCCTCGTTGAACTCCCCCGGCCGTTCCAGGTTCGGCATGTGCGCGGCCCCGTCGATCACCCGCAGGGTCGAGTCCGGGAGCGCCGCGTGCATCGCCTCCGCATCGGCGACGGGGGTGTAGGCGTCGTCCGCGCCCACGACGACCAGGGCGGGGACCCTGACGCGGGTCAGCAGGGCGCGGTAGTCAGGGCGCTCGGCCCGGCCCCGCAGGGCCGCCGCGGCGCCCTCGGGGGGCGTCGCCGTCATCATGCGGTGCACATGGGCCTTGACCTCGGCGTCCGCGTACGGCGCGACCATCTTCTCCAGCACCTCGTCGGCGTATCCGCGCATGCCCTCGCGCAGCAGCCGGTCCGCCATGGCGCGCCGCGTGCGCTTGCCCTCCGCCGTCTCCGCCGCCGGGAAGGTGTCCGCGAGGACCAGGCCGCGGATGCGGTCGGGGAAGCGGTCGTAGCACTCCATGACGATCTGGCCGCCCATCGACAGGCCCGCCAGCACGCAGGTCTCCACCTTCAGGTCGTTCAGCAGGGCCTCGATGTCCCGGGCGAAGTCGGAGAGCAGCGTGATGCCGGGGACGACCGGGGAGGCGCCGTAGCCGCGCAGGTCGGGGGCGATCACGCGGCGGGTGGCGGCGAACGTCTCGGTCTGCGGGGCCCACATCGTGCGGTCGAAGGGGTGGCCGTGGATGAGGACGAGGGGCGTCGATGACGTGTCGCCGCCGCCTTTATCCGCATATGCGAGAGACGAGATGGATGAGGTGGATGGGGTGAATGGGATGGAAGGGGTCATGTGAACGACCCTAGATCGGTCCAACTCCTCGGTGCAATAAGATCTTTGCCCTCGGTGCAATGTCAGGGGGAGAGCACGTGAACGACTATCGGCACCTCGCCGACCGCATAGCCGACGACATCACCGCCGGACGGCTCAAGCCCGGCCAACGGCTGCCGCCGCAGCGGGTGTTCGCGCGGCGGCGCGGGATCGCCGGGTCGACGGCGGGGCGGGTGTACTCCGAACTCGTACGGCGGGGGCTGGTCGTCGGTGAGGTCGGGCGGGGGACGTTCGTGCGGGCCGCCGGGACCGGCCCGGTCGGCCGGGCGCTGACCGAGCCGATGGCCGGGGCGCCGGTGAACCTGGAGCTCAACTACCCTTCCGCGCCGGGCCAGTCGGAGCTGCTCGCGCCCGCCCTCGCGCCGCTGCTGCGGCCGGACGTCCTGACGGAGGCGATGCGCCCCGCTCCGGCCGACGGCACCGGCCCGGCGCGCGGGGCGGCGGCCGACCTCCTCGCAACGCCCCACTGGCACCCCAGCCCCTCCTGGCTGCACTTCACGGGCAACGCCCGCCAGGCCATCGCCGCCACTCTCGCCTCGCTGGTACGCCCCGGTGGCCGGGTCGGCGTCGAGCCGCTGACGTATCCCCTGGTGAAGGAGATCGCGGGGCGGCTCGGCATCACCCTGGTGCCGTTGGCGACGGACGAGGAGGGGCTGCTCCCGGAGTCGGTCGCCGCCGCCCACCGCAGCGCCGCCCTGTCCGCCCTCTACGTCCAGCCGACCCTGCACAACCCGACGTCCCGCACCATGGGCGACGAGCGACGGCGACAACTCGCGGGCGCTGTAACCGACTTGGGCATCCCGGTCGTGGAGGACCGGATCTGGTCCTTCCTCGCCGACGGTGACCCCCTGGCCGCCCACGCGCCCCGCCTCACCCATGTCATCGATGGCCTCTCCAAGCGCGTCGCCCCGGGACTCACCGTCGGCTTCGTCGTCGCCCCGCCGCATCGGGGGGAGGCCGTGGCGGCCGCCATCCGGTCCGGGGGGTGGAACGCGAGCCGCTTCGCGCTGGAGGCGGCCGTGCGGTGGATCGAGGACGGGACGGTGGCGCAGCTCGTGGCGGCCAAGCGGGCGGGCGCGGCGCACCGGCAGCGGATCCTCGGCGAGGAACTGCGCGGATTCGCCGTACGGTCCGATCCGCGCGCCTGTTTCGCCTGGTGGGAGCTGCCGGCCCCATGGCGCGCCGACACCTTCACGGCAGCCGCGGCAGCACACGGCATCGCCGTCACCCCCGGCCCCGCCTTCGCCGTCGACCCGAGCCGCACGCCGGACGCGGTCAGACTCGGACTCGCGTCGGCTCCGGAGGCGGATCTGCGGCGGGCGCTGCGGGTGCTGGCGGGGGTCGCGGGGGAGGCTCGGTGAGCGGGGGGGGGGGGGGGGGGGGGGGGGGGGGGGGGGGGGGGAGGAGGGTCGTGGCGGCCGACCCGGACGAGCTGATCGACCCCCTCGACGAGATCGGCGGCCTGCCCAGCCCACTGTCACCGTCACTCGCGGCCCCGCCTTCGCCGCCGTCCCGCGCCGTACCTCGGGCGCGGTCAGACCCGGGCTCGCGTCGGCTCCCGTGCCGGATCTGCGGTGGGCGTTGCGGAGGCTCGCAGGTGTCGGGTGAGGAGGGTGGTGAGGCGGCAGGCGAGGGCTGTTGTCAGGCCGAGGGCGATCAGTAGCCAGGAAACCGTGCGCAGGGTGTGGGTCAGGGCGTCGTAGACCGCGCCCGCGGCCGGGTGATGGGCCGTCTCGGGCAGGTCGGCCAGGGTGAGGCGGCGGCCGATCGCCAGCGCGAGCAGCAGGAACGCGCCGCCGAGGGCCGTGCCCAGCGCCGTCGCCGTGATCGCGCGGCGGCGGCAGGCGGCGACGGCGATGCCGGTCGCGGCGAGGACGGCGGCCGAGACGGGCAGCCAGAAACCGGCGACTTCGAGCACGTGGTACCCCTTCCTGAGCCGGTCCAGCTCGTGCGCCGGGAGCACGGGGACCTCGGTGTGCTCGACCGGGATGTTCTGCGCCAACGGCACGTTGTCCGCGGCGAGTTGGTGTTTCACCTGGGCGGTGACCGGGGCGAGGTCGACGGTGACCGCGCCCTCCCGCCCGTCCCGTAGGGCACTGAGCACGGCGTCGTGGACCGTCCTGTTGGCCGTCTCCCACGCCGCGCGGAACGCCTCGGTCCGAGTGAAGGACCGCACCGCGTCGTACACGAAGGGGCGCACGCTGCCGCCTTCGTCGCGGGCGCCGAGGGCGTCGTCGAGCCGGGGAGCGACCTCGTGCATGATCCCGGCCCCGACGGTGTCCGCCACCGCACCCTGCACGGCCGGATCCGCGGCCAGCGGCGCCATCGCCGTGACGTAGCGGCCGGTGTCGGCGAGCCCGTACGTCACCCAGGCCGCCAGCGCGCCGAACGGCACGAGGAGACACGACAGGGCGATCAGCGCTGCCGACAGGGCGTTCCGCAGACGGGTGAGCACCTTCTCAGGCAAGGGGCGCGGGGGCCGGGGCGCCAGCGGTGTGCCTGCATACGGCCGCACACCGCCGCTCTCCGGTGGAGCGTTCACCCGAACGGGTGTCTCATGGATCTGGGGAGCAAGGAGGCGGATCATGCACACCACCACGACGCTGCGGATCTTGGCCGCGGCTCTGCTCACCGGCGGAACCTTCGCCGTCGCAGCGGTGGGGACCCCGGCGGTGGCCGTCAACGATCAAGGCGGAGCGGCCCAGGGCACCGTCGTTTCCCGCACCGACCTCACAGCACCGGACAGCCAGTCCCGCAACGAGTGCAAGGTGCGCGGTGATCGCTTCGACGGTGGCGGGTTCTGGTACTGGCTGGTGGGCCCCGGCGGCACTGTGGTCGCCGTCTTCGTGGACACCGGCGGAAGCCACATACCCGACTGTCACTGGAATGACGGCTCCTGGAACAACAACTGGAACAACTGGGACCCCTCGTGGAGCTGGAACGTGAACGGATGAACGTGACCGTGAGCGGATGAACGTGACCGTGGGTGGATGAAGGGGAACGGGACGGCCCCGGTGCCGTCGGCACTCGCCGACGGCACCGGGGCCGTCCCGTGCGTCCGTCGCTCGGCCACGCCCGTCGGCTCACGTCCGTCAGCCGATACGGCGGCCCTGGGCGTCCTCGTGCGTGTAGTAGCGGTAGAACAGCACGGCGAAGCAGACCGCGCCGACCACCAGCCCCATGACCACGGACCGGACGA
Source organism: Streptomyces sp. cf386 (assembly GCF_900103585.1). Lineage (GTDB taxonomy): Bacteria > Actinomycetota > Actinomycetes > Streptomycetales > Streptomycetaceae > Streptomyces. The sequence goes on along the minus strand of NZ_FNHV01000008.1, from coordinate 176,740 downwards.
TGCTCTTGTCGGTCAGGCTGTACAGGAACCCGAACGTACCGCCGGTGAAGGAAGCCCACAGCACCGCGTGCACCTCGCGAATCGCGCGCGAGGCGACCCAGCGCACGGCGACGTACAGCACCATGAACGCTGCCGCGGTGACGAAACCGAAGAGCAGGTTCCAGCCCGTGATCTCGCCGCCGGAGCGCTCGTTCGCCGCGGCCCAGTAGCCGTAGATCAGCCCGAGGGTGACCGGTGTGGCGACGCTCGCGATGCGGTGCGTCCGCTCGCTGAACACGTCGGGCAGGCCGGTCGTGCCGGTTGCGCCGGCTGTCACCGCCCTTGGAGTCCCTCCGCCGGACGCGGGTGCCGCATGAGCCATGAGAGCACTCCTCTCTCTCGTCGCCCCCGCCATCAAGGGCACACCTGAGGGGGCCGCCTGGCAAGTCGGCGGTGAATTTCGGCCCCCGGGTACCCGGATGCGGCTCGCCGGACGCCGTGTTTCGCTGAGGCCCATGAGGGCCGTAAGCGACGGTTCAGCCGGCCCGCAGGGCGACACGGGCCGGTCGCAGCTGCTGCACGTGCGCGGCCGCAGTGTCGCCTGGGTGCCGCCGCTGCTGCTGCTCATCGGCATCGTGGCGGTCGACTTCCGGACCAGCAGCGACTTCCGGATCCTGTCGTGGATCGTGCTGGTGCCCGGTATCGCCGCCGCGATCTGCGGGGTGTGGGGGACGGCCGTGTACGCGGTGCTCGCCCCCGCCACGTACATCGCCGCGGACGCCGTCCTGCCGCACGAGTACCAGGCCGGCCTGCCCGACCTCGTCCTCGCCGGCATCGGTGGCGTCCTCGCCACGCTGGCCTGTGTGGTCCGGGTGCGTGGCGAGCAGCGTGTGCTGCACATGCGGGACGTCACCGAGACCATCCGCCACACCGTGCTGCGCCCGCTTCCCCCCGGCTGGGGCGGCCTCGACCACGCGGCCGTGTATCTCTCCGCCGACAGCGAGGCCAGGGTCGGCGGCGACTTCTACGACATCCAGATCGGCCTGCACGGCACCCGCGTCATCCTCGGCGACGTCCAGGGCAAGGGGCTCGGCGCGGTGGAGGCGGCGGCGGCGCTGCTCGGCACGTTCCGTGAGGCCGCGTACCACGAGGCGGACCTGACGGCGGTCGCCCTGTGCCTGGAGCTGCGTATGCAGCGGCACATCCGTCTGCGCACGGCGCTCGGCAAGGAGGAGGGCGACCGGTTCGCCACCGCAGTACTGCTCGGCTTCCCGGACGGGCAGCCGGGCGCGCTGGAAGCCGTGGTCCTGGGCCATGACGTCCCGCTGATCGTGGGCCCCCACGGCGTACGAACTCTCCCGCCCGACCACGGTCTGCCCCTCGGCTACGGCGAACTCGTCCCTGCCGACGGCCCGCCGCCCCTGCTCCGTGTGCCCCTCGCCCCCGGCGAGACGCTGCTGCTGACCACGGACGGCGTGACCGAAGCCAGGGACGGCGACGGCGACTTCTACCCGCTCACCACCGAGGTCGTCGCGGCCGTCGCCGCCGACCCGGGCATCACGCGGCCCGCGCGGCTGGTCGCCTTCGTGCGGGAGGGGACGCTGCGGCACTGTGGTGGGCATCTGGCGGACGACACGACGGTGTTCGCGGTGCGGAGGAGGGCCGGTATGGGGCAGAGCGAGGGGCCGGGCGAGGGGAATGGCGAGAGGAAAGTCGTGGGCACCGGCGACGGGAAAGTCGTGGGCACGGGCGACGGGAACGTCGTGGGGAACGTCGTGGGGAATGTCGTGGGGAATGTCGTGGGGAATGGGGACGGAATCGGGCGTAAACAGTCCTGAGATCCCGCTTTGCAGCCGCAGCGGTTACGGTGCTGCTCTGTACGTGATCGACGGGGGATGGGGAGGGACCGATGCCCGGAACCGTTCTGCTGCTGGCCGCCGCACCGGCGGGCAAGGGCTGTCTGGTGGACGCCGCCTCCGTGCTCCCCGTCCTCGCCGCCGTTCCGCCCGCGGTGCTGTCCGGCACGGACACGGCGAACGTGGTGGAACTCGCCGATCCCCTGGAGCCACAGGCCGTCCTCACCCGCCTCCGTGCCGCCGCGGCGGTGCAGGCGCCGCTCACCGTGTTCGTCACCGGCCAGCTCCAACTGGACCGCCGCCAGCACCTGCCCCACCTGGCGCTGGCCCGCACGACCCCCGCGACGGTCCGCTACACCGGGTTCCCCTGGCACTGGATCCGCGAGGAACTGCGCCTGCGCGCCCCGGGTTCGACGTCCCTCCTCCTCGACCTGCACGCCGACGCGGAGACCTGGGAGTGGCTGCGCGCCAACCCCCTCGACTCGGGCCGCAACAACGCGGTCCACGGCCGCATCGCCCCACCCCCGAACCGCCGCACGGTGGCGACGCCGACCTACATGAAGGCCCTCGCCACCATCCTCCGCAGCGGCCACCGCCCACCCCTCGACCAACTCCACCAGCAGGCCCTGACCCGCATCTCCCCCGACGGGGGCGTGGGTACGGACATCGTGCTGACGGCGCATGGCCCGGTGCAGTTCCCCTCGCGGGGTGCTGCACAGATGCCGGCACAGGCCGCGGCGCAGGCTCCCGCGCGGGTCCTGCCGCAGAGTCCGGCGAGCGGCCCGGCGCAGGTTCAGCCACAGCCGCCCGCGGGGAGTCCGGC
>NZ_FNHV01000008.1:0-173822 GCF_900103585.1 Streptomyces sp. cf386 | reverse complement strand
GGGAGTCCGGCGCCGGTCCTGCCGCCGCCTGCGGGGAGCACGGTGCAACTCCTGCCCCAGCAGCCCGCGGAGAGTCCGGCGCAGGTGCCGGCAGCTGCGCCGGCACAGGCCGCGGCGCAAGCTCCCACGCAGGTTCAGCCGCAGCAACTCCCGCAGAGCCCCGGCCCGATGCCGGCGCTGAGCCCCGTACAGAACCCCGCACCGATCCCGGGGCAGGCTTCCGCGCAGGTTCTGCCGTACAAGGCCCCCGAGGGTCCCGCGGAGGTCCTGGGGCAGAGTTCCGCGCGGGTTCTGCCGCACGACCTCCAGCAGAGTCCCGGGCAGGTTCCGGGGCAGGCTCCTGCGCGGGTTCTGCCGCACGATCCTCCGGAGGGTCCCGCGGAGGTCCTGCGGCAGAACCCTGCTCAGGTTCTGCCGCACACCCCCGTGCAAAGCCCCGCGCCGCTCCCGCCGCAGCTCCCCGCGGAGTTCCTGCCGCGCAGCCCCTCGGAGAGCCCAGCGCAAACCCCCGTGCGGAACCCTGTGCCGACTCCGTCGACTCCGCCGCCGACGCCGGTGTCTCCTCCGCCGATGCCTGCGCACAGTCCCGCGCAAAGCCCCGCACTGGGCGCAGTCCCAAGCCCCGCCCAGAGCCTCCCGCCAGGCCCCACGCAGCGTCCTGCCCAGCCCTCGACGCAGGCCCTCGTCCAGCTCTCCGCTCAGGCCTCCCCCCAAGCCCAAGCCCCCGCCCAGGCCTCCCCCCAAGCCCCAGCCCCCACCCAAGCCTTCGCCCAGGCCCCCGCCCAGGCCCCCACCCAGGCCCTCGTCCGGCCCTCCGCCCAAGCCCCCGCCCAAGCCCCCGCCCAAGCCTTCGCCCAACTCGCCGCCCAGCCCCCGTCCCAACCCCCCGCCCCCAACGACCCCCACGCCGCCATCGCCACCGCCGTCGAGTCAGGTCGGCACGGTGAGGCCGAGGCGTTGGCCGCGCACTATGAGCAGGTTGCTCTGCGTGCCCATGGTCTTGCGTCCGAGGAGGCTCTGCACTGGATCGAGGTGCGGGCCGATCTGGCGATGCTGGTGGGGGACCCGGTGCGTAGTTGCCGTACCTGGCTGACGGTCGCCTCGGCCCGGCTGTCCGCCGGGCAGACCGCGGACGCGCCGGCGGTGGAGGCCGCGGTGGACCGGGCCCACCACCAGTGGGGGCAGATCAAGGACGCCGCCCCCGCGCGCGAACTCGGCCCCGTGCTCGCCGAGCTACGGGGCCGAGTGCCGGGACGGCGGCAGGGCGCTCTGGAGAACGTCCTCCGGCAACTTCAGCAGTTGCAGACGCAGAGCTGAGCTGCTCAGCCCGCGGCGTCGTCCTGCCGTGTCACTTGGTGAAGGTGAAGTACTTCCAGCCGCCGTACGTCGTCGCGTTGACGTTGTCGCCCGACGTCGTGTCGATGTACGAGGAGCGGATCCGGAAGCGGACGCCCGTGGGCGGGGTGTCGTCCAGTTGGACGGAGTCCTTGCCGTAGCGGTCCAGGGCGAAGTACTCGCTGGCCGTCGTGTGCCAGGCCCCGCTGTAGTACTGCTGGATCTGGAACTGGTACTTGCGACCCGGGTACATCGTCATGGTCGTGTTGAGGATCGGGTCCTTGGTCTGGCGGAAGTAGTAGTACTTCGCGTTCCAGGCCGTGGCCGTCTTGTAGGAGCCGCTCAGCGAGGTCGAGACCGCCACCTTGGTGTAGACGGTGTTGGTCGTCGTCTTCGCCGCGTACCGCGTGTCGCCCGTGAACTTCGCACTGATCTTGGTGTCCCGGGTCAGGCGGACGCTCGCGGTGAGGTTGCCGCCGGCGTCGACCGTCCCCTTCTTCACCAGCGCGTTCGGCTTGTCGGAGCCGTACGGGTCCGCCCAGATCTCCACCGTGCGGTTCTTGTACGTCGTGCCGAGGTGCGCGGTGAAGGTGACGGTGCTGTTGTAGCCGTACACCTTGAGGTTGTTGTTCAGCGTCAACGTGGTCGCCGTCTTGGTGACCGTCACCGCGTGGGACGCCGTCGCGGGCGCGTGGTCCGGGTCGCCCGCGTAGGTCGCCGTGTACGTCACCTTGCCGCCGGCCGGCGGCGTGTCCGTGAAGGAGTACGAGCCGTCCGCGGTGACGGTCGCGGTGCCGAGGGCCTTGCCGCTCGGGGACTCGTCGTCGGTGCGGGTGACCGAGACCGTGGTGCCGGTAGGGAAGGGCGCCGACGAGGTCAGCGAGCCGGTCACCGTCAGCGGCTTGGCGCGGGTCGCCGTGGCGGGGGCGTTCGCCGTGAGGGTGGTGGGCGCCTTCATCGGGGCGTCGAAGATGCGCAGTGAGTACGCGTCGCTGTCGTTCTTCGAGATCGCGAACAGTCTGCTCTCGTCCGGCGCCCACGCCAGGCCCCTGGCCGCGAGCGTGTCCGAGCCGCTGCTGGTACCCGTGTTGGGGAAGTCGTACTGCCTCGCAGGGGTCGAAACGCCCTGCTTGAAGACGTGTACGTCCGGGTCGTACCAGGAGCTGGTGCCCGCCGCCACGTCGCCGTTCGGGGCGATGTCCACCGCGTTCGGGTAGGTGTTGGTGACGTACTTGCCGTCCGAGGTGAGGTCGGAGAGCTTGTAGAGCGGCTGGTAGTACGGGGCTCCGCTGGCCGTGATCACGTCCTTGCCGTCCGGCGTGACCGCCAGGTCGGCGAGGTTGCCGCCGCCGGTGTTGCCCGGGTCGAAGGCGTACGCGGTACGGCTCGCGGTGCCCGAGACGACGTCGTACACGGCGAGTTCGACGGGGCTCTGGCCGGGCGCGCCCGCGACCAGCGTCCCCGGGGCCCCCACGGAGGCGTCCAGGATCGGGGCGTCGTAGAAGGTGCGGTCGGTGTCCTGGCCGAGGGTGACGACGGGGTCGGTGCCGCTGATGTCGAGCGAGCCGATGTTGCCGTCGCCGCCGGAGCCGTAGCTGAACCAGAGCTTGCCGCCGGTGAGGGCGACGTACTCGGGGCCGGCCGTGCCGGTGGAGTAGCGGTGGGCCTCCGTCGCGGTGGCCGTGTCGATGGCGACGACCGCGTCGGCGTCCGCGACGGCCGCGTAGAGGGTGCCCGAGTCGGGCGACAGCTCCAGGCCGTGGACGCCGGGCAGGGCGCCGACGGTGCCGACGAGCTTGCCCGCGTAGTCGGTGACGACGACCTGGCCGGCGGTCGGGTCGCTGATGAAGACCCGCTGGTGCACCCCGTCGACCACGATGTCGCCGGTCGACTTCAGGGAAAGGGTGGTGCTGGAGTCGGCTGCCGCCGACCCGGCGCCGGTCGAGACCAGGGCGACCGAGCTGAAGAGGACCGCGAGTGCCGTCGCGGCCGGAAGAGTGCGTCTGTGCACGGTTGTTTCGAACCCCCCGGAACGAAAGAGGCGATGGGGCGGGCGCGGCCTGCTGAGTTGGAAGGGGGCGCGCGTACCGCCGTAAGCGATCGCAGGCTAGATCATCGCGCTGACAGCCGGGTTAAGCCGGGCGTAAGAGGCCGGTGTGAAGGAGGTCCGCATGGGCACGGGGAAGCCCCCGGCGGGACTGGGGGGAGTGTCCCCGCCGGGGGCTGGCTCGGTGTCGGCGGTGCGTCAGAACGCGGGGGGTCGCGCTAGAACGCGGGGATCGCGCTCTTGGCCGCCGAGTTGGCCTCACGGGCCTTGTTGATGTCGCTCTGGAGGCGTGGTTCGGTCTCTCTGCCGGACGTCCGGCGGGCCTCGGGCCGGGAAATCCGGCGGGACTGAACCGAGCCTGCGCGGTGGAAAGTTGATTGGCACCCCATCTGATCAGGGCAATCAATTCTCTCGGCGTGAGCCTGTGCGTCAGAACGACGTGTTCGGGTTGAACGAGGAGATGGCGGACGGCTTCGCTTTCTGCAGGCCGTTCTTGAAGTGGTTGCCGAAGTCCTGGAGGGGGAAGTTGGCGCCGGTGGCGCCCTGGCCCGCGTCGACGCCCGACCAGTCGAAGTTCCACAGAGTGTTGAAGGCCTTCGGGTATGCGGTCTTCATCTTGTCGATGGAGATCAGGTCGGGCGCGTCCCACTGCTTGATGTCCCACGCCTCCGGAACCTCGCCCGCACGGGCAATGTCATCCCCGACCTCGTCGTCGCACCCGAAGGCAGCTTCGATGACGAGAAGCAGTGGCACGCCACTCTGCCCGTCCTGCTTGTCGCCGAAGTAGCCTCCCCCGGCACCGCCGATCGTGATCGCGAGAAGAAGATCCGCGGCTATGCCCGAGCAGGTATCCCCGTCTACCTGCTGATCGACCGCGAGGAAGCGGAGATCACCGTCTACTCAGAGCCGTCGGGCGACGAATACGCGCGATCCCCCAAGCACAAGATCGGCCTCACCGTCCCGCTGCCCGCCCCCTTCGGCTTCGAGCTGGACACCACGAAGTTCTGAGCACAATCGGTGTTTTGAACATGAAGCGCCGCCGCCCTCGCCGGTCCCGCGTTCGCCGCCAGAATCAACGTCGCCACGGCGACCACGGCGGCGGCGACGCATCGGGTGTAGCGCTCTGTGGTGCTGGTGCGTTCCTGCACGGCGACCTCGCAACAGCCATGGGTTAACCACGTTTAATTCGCGGTTTAACCTAGGGGCTGTTGGGCTCGAACGGCAAGGGGCGCAGGGCGAGTTGGGGGGAGTCGAGGGATGTCGGACCGTGACGATCCGGGGACGATCGGGCGAAGAGTTCAGCAGCTGCGGGCCGATCGCGGGCTGACACAGCGGCAGTTGGCGGAGCCGGCGTACACCCCCGCGTACATCTCCACCCTGGAGGCCGGCCGCGTGCGCGCCTCCGACGACGCGCTGCGGCACATCGCCGAGCGGCTCGGGGTCGCCTTCGAGGAACTCGCCACCGGGCGCCCCGCACATCTCGTCACCGACCTGCGCCTGAGGCTGACCGAGGCGCAGCGCGCCCTCGCCACCGGTGACGCCGAGACGGCGGCCGAGCGGTACGCCGCGCTGCTCGCGGAGGCCGAGGCGCACGGGTTCGTCGAGGAGCAGGCGGTCGCGCTGCTCGGGCTCGGCGAGTGCGGAATCGACATCGGTGAACTCACCTCCGCCCGGCGCCACTTCGAGCGCGCCGAGCGGGTTCTTGCCGAGGCAGACGCCCCGCTCCCCGCCCGCGTCCCGGCCCTGCGCGGGCGCGCCGTCTCCCACTACCTCGCCGGAGAACTCCGCTACGCCGTCTACCTCCTCGAATCCACCCTCGACGAGCTGAACCGCGGCGGACTGCACGACCCCGACGCCCTTCTGCTGCTCTACGCCAGCGTCATCGGCCCCTACATGGACATGGGCGCCCACGCCCGCGCCGCCCAGGCCGCCGAGTACGCCCTCGCGCTCGCCCCGAAGGCGGCCGACCCCGCCCTGGTCGCCCGTATGCACCGCTCCGTCGCCCGCACCCTCCTCGCCGAGGGCCGGGTCGCCGAGGCCGACGCCTCCCTCGCCAAGGCCGCCGAGCTGTACCGCCAGCTCCAGATCCGTACCGAACTCGCCAACTGCCACTGGATGCGCGGCTACGTCCACGCCCAGAACGGCGAACTGGAGCGCGCCGAGGCCGAACTGCGCGAGGCCCGGACCATGCTCACCGCCCAGCGCGCCGCCCTCTACACCAGCCAGGTCGCCGTCGAACTCGCCGACGTACTGCACCGGCGCGGCAAGTCCGAGGAGGCCGCCGCCCTCCTCCACGAGGTGCTCAGCGACCTCAGCCCCGAGCGCGGCGCCCTGCACTCCGCCGCCGCCCACCGCCTCCTCGGCATCATCGCCGAGGACGCCCACGACACGGAGACCGCCGAGGAGCACTACGTCCGCGCCCTGAGCCTGTTGGAACGCGCGGGCGCGGCGGGTGACCTCGCCGACCTGTGCCGCCTGCTCGGCGACCTGCTCCGCCGCACCGGCCGGGTGGAGGCGGCCCTGGACGCGTACCGCACGGGCCTGGGCCACCGCACGGCGCCGGGCACCACCACCCTCGGCCCGGCACCCGCACAGCCCCCTCTGTGAGGAACCCAAGGCTGCGCACAGGTCCCACCGGTTAGCCTGCGCGGAGGCCTCAGGAGAGGTCCGGACAGGTGGGGACAGGCGCGTGGAGAACCAGCGGACCGTGGCCGACGGGCTGCGTGTCGTCGTACGCGCGCTCGTGTACGCCGTGCTCGGCGGCGCCGCGCTCCTCGCCATCGCCACGGTCGCCTCGGTCCTCGGCCCGATGCTCGCGCTCGACCTCTACACCCCGCCCGTCGCCGCCTGGTGGACCGTCTTCACGGCGATCGCGGTGCAGGGCGTGCCCTTCCTGCTGCTCGGCACGGTCGTCTCGGCGGCGATCGGGGCCTTCGTACCGGAGAAGGTCTTCAGCCGGCTGCTGCCCCGCAACCAGGCCCTCGCCGTACCCGTCGCGGGTGCGGCCGGTGTCATCCTGCCCGGCTGCGAGTGCGCCTCCGTGCCCGTGGCCGGAAGTCTGATGCGGCGCGGTGTCGCGCCCGCTGCCGCCCTCGCCTTCCTCCTCTCCGCCCCCGCCATCAACCCGGTCGTCCTCGTCGCCACGTCCGTCGCCTTCCCCGGCCAGCCGCAGATGGTGCTCGGCCGGCTGATCGCCTCGCTGGCCACCGCCGTGGTGATGGGCTGGCTGTGGGCCCGGTTCGGCCGCGAGGAGTGGCTGCGGATGCCGAAACGGCACACTGGTCCCGCCGCCTCCGGCCTGCGCGCCTTCACCGCCGGGCTCCAGCACGACTTCCTGCACGCCGGCGGCTTCCTCGTCCTCGGCGCGGCAGCCGCGGCGACCTTCAACATCGCCGTACCCCGCTCGGTCCTGGACCTCTTCACCGGCTCGCCCTGGCTGTCGGTGCTGCTCCTGGCGCTGCTGGCGGTCGTCCTGTGCGTGTGCAGCGAGGCGGACGCGTTCGTCGCCGCCTCACTGAGCGGGTTCTCGCCGACCGCGCGGCTGGCGTTCATGGTGGTCGGCCCGATGGTCGACCTGAAGCTGTTCGCCCTCCAGGCCGGAACCTTCGGACGGTCCTTCGCCGTCCGGTTCTCCGCCGTCACCTGGGTGGTGGCCGTGCTGAGCAGCGTGCTGGTGGGGTGGTGGCTGCTGTGAGGCGCTACGGGCCGACGGTGCTGCTGCTCCTGACGGGCGCGGCGATCCTGCGGATCTCGCTCTTCAGCGAGCTGTACCTGCGGTACGTGCAGGCGGGACTACGGCCATACCTGGTCGTGTCCGGGTTCCTGCTGGTGCTGCTGGCGGTGGCCGCGGCGGTCGTCGGGCGACCGGAACAGGAACCGCACGCCGAGCAGGGCCAGCACACAGAGCACGGCGAACACGCCGGCCGCGATCAGCAACGCGAGCACGGCGAGCACGACGAGTCCGGCGACGATTCCCACGCCCACGATCAGCACGGCGGCCACCATAGCCCCCGCGTCGCCTGGCTCCTCACCCTCCCCGCCCTCGCGCTCCTGCTCTTCCCGCCGCCCGCCCTCGGCTCCTACAGCGCCGAGCGCGACGCGGCGCAGCAGGCGGCGCAAGGCGTCGGGACCTTCCCCGCGCTGCCGTCCGGGAACCCGGTGGAGCTGACGCCGGCCGAGTTCAGCTCCCGGGCGATCTACGACAGCGGACGGTCGCTGGCGGGCCGCACGGTCCGGCTGACCGGCTTCGTCACCCGCGACGGCGACGGCACCTGGTACGTCACCCGCCTCCTCGTCGCCTGCTGCGCCGCCGACGCCACCACCAGCAAGGTCGAGATCCGGGGTGCGGACGCCCCGCCCGTCGACGCCTGGGTCACCGTCACCGGCACCTGGCACCCCAAGGGCAAGCTCGGCACGGACGGCGCCTGGCCGCCCGTCCTGGACGCCGCGTCGGTGCGGCGGATCGCGCAGCCGTCGAACCCGTACGAGAAACGCTGAGAGCCGGGGAACGGGCCACCGCCGGGGCGTGCGACGGGTTTCGCGGGGCGGGCCACGGGTAGTCGGGCGTCGTCCAGGACGGGTGGTGAAGTGGCCGCCGAGGCGCCTTGGACCAGGTTGGACCCAGCAGGCCGCGCTCGAATGAGGAGGCTGCCGTGCGGCCCAGAGACGAGCATCGAGGTGAGTGGGGCCGGGAACGCGCCGGTGCCGCGGACGCGATCGCCGAGGGCGTACGCGACGTGGGGCCCGGCGATATCCCGGCGCGGCTGTGCGATGTGGCCGTACGACTGCTGCCCGTGACCGGCGCGAGCGTGTCGCTGCACACCGACGGCATGCCGGTCCAACTGGGCGCGAGCAATGCGCAGGCGGCGTATGTGACCGAGATCCAGGCCACTTTGGGCGACGGTCCCTGCCAGTCCGCGGCGGCGAGCGGTGCCGCGGTGCTGGCCTGCGATCTGACGGCCGGGCGGGACGTGCTGCGCTGGCCGGTCTTCGCCCAGCAGGCCACGGCCGCCGGGGTGCGGGCGGTGTACTCGATGCCGCTCGGCAACGACTCGGTGTGCGTGGGCACGCTCGACCTCTACAGCGACACCCCCGGTGACCTCACCGACCACGAACTGCGGACGGCGCGGCTGATGGCCGGGATGATGACCGTGGCGCTGATGGCGCTGTCGCGCGCGGAGGACACGGGCGGCCCGGACGACGAGCTCTGGCTGAGCGGCCTGGCCACCGAACAGGACCAGGTCTACCAGGCCACCGGCATGATCATGGCCCAGCTGGGCGTCGGCACGGACGAGGCCCTGGCCCGCCTGCGCGCCCACGCCTTCGCCCACGGCCGTACGGCACTGGACGTGGCCGGGGACGTGGTGGGCCACCGGCTGCGGTTCGACCGGGACTAGGCCGTCGGCGCCGGGCCCGCCTAGGATCGTCGACCATGGTGGAAAAAGTGGGCCACTCCCCGAATGCCGACGACCCTCGCATGGCCGAGGTCGTGGAGCTGGTGCGGAAGGGCAAGAAGATCCGGGCGATCAAGCTGTACCGGCAGATCACCGGCGCGGGCTTCGAGGAGGCCTCGGAGGCGGTCGAGCGCATCGGCTAGCGCTGGGCGTCGGTGGGCCGTGCGGCTCGCTCAGATGTCCGCCCGGCCCCGCTTCCTGGCCTCCGTCAGCCGGCGGGTGCCCAGTTCGATGGCCGCCCAGGTGGCGTCGGACGACACCTCGGCGAGGCCGCCGTTGGTGAGGGTGATGGCGTCGTCGCCCACCCGGACGGCGGCGACGTGCAGCGTGAGCGTGGGCGCGTCGTCGGACTCGGAGACCGCGCTGAGGACGATCCGCAGACCCACCCGGGCGTCCCCGACCTCCGGCATGTCGGCCTCGCTCACCTCGACGGCCATCGTCCCGCTGCCCGCGGTCGCGACGAACTCCCCGCACTTTTCCGGCATGCTGCCCAGCCACGCCAACGTCCGGTCCAGGTCGTCGGGCCGATGGGCCACGACCTGGTAGCGCAGCTGGGCCCCGTCCCAGGTGTCGTCCAGCCCGACCGACGCGCGCGTACGGGCGTCGGGCCCGAACAACTCCTCCGCGTACAGGACGTCGAGCAGCCGCCCGCAGTCGGCGGACTCGGCGCTCGCCTTGAGCATGGAGTCCCGCCAGGTGGCGAACCCCATGGTGGGCACCCAGGGTTCGCCGAGGTCGGTCTCGCTGATGAGGGCGGCCCGGGCCTGGGCCTCGGTGAGGGTGGGGGCCGCCGCGGGGGTCGGGGACGCGGTGTCGGTCTCCGCCGGGGAGACCGCCTCGGGGAATCCCTTGATCGCCTTGTCCAGGCCACCGACGGAACACGCGGACGCGGACAGCAGCGCGGCCACCGAGAGGGCCGAGGCGATGACGGTGCGGGCCGGGGGACGGGGCATCGCGAGCCTCCTGTGCGGGCGTCGAGGGTGCGCTCAAGATCGGGTACGTGTTCTTAAGGCACCACCGCAGCCGTACGACCACCAGCGCGCCGGGCCGTCCGGGTGACGGCGCCGACGCGGCAGCGGGGTCTTCTCCTGCTCCTTCGGGTCCGGGTTCCCGCTCCTTCGGGTCCCGGTTCCTGTTACTTCGGGTCCCGGTCGAACAGCGACCTGGACCAGAAGTAGCCGAGCGCGGCCAGGGCCAGGCACCAGGTCACGGCGAGCCAGCCGTTGTGGCCGATCTCGCTGCCCAGCAGGAGTCCGCGCAGGGTCTCGATGGCCGGGGTGAACGGCTGGTACTCGGCGATCGGCCGGAACCAGCCCGGCATCGCGTCGACCGGGACGAAGGCGCTGGAGAGGAGCGGCAGGATCATCAGCGGCAGCGCGTTGTTGCCGGCCGCCTCGGCGTTCGGGCTGGACAGGCCCATTCCGACCGCGATCCAGGTGAGCGCCAGGGAGACGAGCGTCAGCAGCCCGACGGCGAGGATCCACTCCAGGGCCGTGGCGTCCGCGGACCTGAAGCCGATGGCCACGGCGACGGCCCCGACGAGGAGCACGCTCATCACGCACTGGAGCACGCTCCCTACGACGTGCCCGATGAGCACCGACCCGCGGTGGATCGCCATGGTGCGGAAGCGGGCGATGATGCCCTCGGTCATGTCCATCGCGACGGACACCGCGCTGCCGATGGTGGTGCCGCCGATGGTCAGCATCAGGATGCCCGGGAAGAGATACGCGAGGTACTCGGACCGGTCCGCCCCGCCGCCCCCGATGCCCGCGCTCATCACGTCGCCGAAGATGTAGACGAAGAGCAGCAGCAGGATGACCGGCGTGAGCAGCAGGTTGAGGGTGAGGGACGGGTAGCGGCGCACGTGCAGCAGGTTGCGGCGCAGCATCGTGGCCGAGTCGCGCACGGTGAGGGAGATCCGGGTCGGGCGGGCGGGGGCCACGGGGGTGCTCATCGGGTGTTCTCCTTGGGCTGGTTGGGGACCTTGCCGCCGCCGGTCAGGGCGAAGAACACGTCGTCGAGGTCGGGTGTGTGCACGGTCAGTTCGTCCGCCTCGACGCCGGCCGCGTCCAGCCAGTCGAGGATGGAGCGCAGTTCGCGCTGGCTGCCGTCGCTGGGCATCTGCAGCGCCAGCGCCTCGTCGTCCCGCGTGACCTCGCGCAGCGCGGCGGCGGCGGAGCGGTACGCGGACGGGTCGGAGAAGCGGATCCGTACGTGCCCGCCGGGGACCAGCCGCTTCAGCTCGTCGGCGCTTCCCTCGGCGGCGATCCTGCCGTCGTTCAACACGGCGATACGGTCGGCGAGTTCGTCGGCCTCCTCCAGGTACTGCGTGGTGAGGAAGACGGTGACGCCGTCGGAGACGAGCTCGCGGATGATGCCCCACATGTTGTGGCGGCTGCGCGGGTCGAGGCCGGTGGTCGGCTCGTCGAGGAAGATGATCCGCGGGGAGCCGACCAGGGTCATGGCGATGTCGAGGCGGCGCTTCATACCGCCGGAGTAGCTCTGGGCGGGCTTCTTCGCGGCCTCGACGAGGTCGAAGCGCTCCAGCAACTCGGCGGTGACCCGCCGCCCCTCCCGCTTGGACAGGTGGTGCAGGTCCGCCATGAGGAGCATGTTCTCCTCGCCGGTGATCAGCCCGTCGACGGCGGAGAACTGCCCGGTGACGCCGATCGCGGCCCGCACCCCGTCCGGTGACGTGGCGACGTCGTGGCCCGCGACCTGGGCCTGCCCGCCGTCGGCCGAGATGAGCGTGGACAGGATCTTCACGGCGGTGGTCTTCCCGGCACCGTTCGGCCCGAGCAGGGCGAAGACCGACCCGGCCGGGATGTGCAGATCGATGCTGTCGAGGACGGTCTTGTCGCCGTACGACTTGCGCAGACCGACGGTGGAGACGGCGGCCGGCGACGCGTGACCGTCCGCCCGACTGGACGTGGGCATGACAGATGAAGGCATGGGCCCTCCCGTTCGAAGGGTGGTGAAGTGGCAGGTGGGGTGGAGGTGAAGTGGCAGGTGGGGTGGGTGAGTCGAGGACCGTGACCGCGAGGTAGGTCAGGCCTTGGCGCGACGGATGTCGATGTTGCCCCAGTTGGTGCGCGCACGGACCTTGACGGTGTTCTCGGTCTGCTCCGGCGCCTCGGACTCGGTGAGCATGTTGCGCACCTGCCCGCGGTTGGAGCTGACGTCGAGCCAGGCGGCGGTGCCCTCGCGGATGCCGATCTCGATGACGCCGTTGGAGGTCTCCAACTGGACTTCGCCGCCGACGACTTCGGCGAGCCGCAGGTAGCCGTGGGTCGCGGTGCCGGTGACCGACGTCTCGGCGCGGGCGATGTCGATGCCGCCGTTGGCGCCGCTCAGCCGCAGCTCGCCGGTCACGGTGCCGACGGTCGTGGTGCCGTGCGAGTTCTTCAGGATGGCGGGGCCGTCGATGGTGCCGACGCGCACGTTGCCGCTGCTGCTGGTGATCTCGGCCAGGCCCTCGACCCGGTCCACGGTGATCGAGCCGTGCGCCGCGGTCAGGTTCACCGGGCCGGTCGTGTCGAGGCGGATGTCGCCGACCGAGGTCTTCACACGCACCTCGCCGAGCCGGCCCTCGCCGAGCACCTGGGCCCAGGCGCCGGTCATGTCGACGTGCGAGCCCGCGGGCAGTTCGACGGTCACGTCGACGACGCCGGTACGGCCGAGGCCGAACAGATTGGCCTTGGGGGTCCTGATGGTCAGTACGCCGCTCACGTACGTGACCTCGATCTGGTCGGCCGCCCGCGCGTCCGGGTCCCTCTTCGGGTCGCGGGGCCGCACCTCCACGACGGTGTCGAGGCGGTCGCCCGCGATGAACTGGAGGGAACCGGCCTCCACTCGCGCGGTGACCGAGATCGCTTCGGGAGTGTCGAAAGAAGGCATGGCTGTCCCGTCCTCTTGAGTCCTTGGGCCGTCCCCGCAGGTGGGACGTGGTGTGGGTGCTGTGCTTGATCTCTTTGGGGTGCGGGCGGGGGCGCGGCTAGCGCACCCAGCCGGTGAAGCTCTGTCCGACGGTCTGGGTCCGCTCCGCCGGTCGCGCTCGCGTGCCTCCGTCGACCGCCGCCGACACGGCCCGCACCAGCCACGCGTTGACCGACAGGCCCTCGCGGCCCGCGGCCTCCTCGGCCCGCGCCTTGAGATGGGCCGGCAGTCGCAGGTTGACGCGGGCGGTGCCGCCCTCGTCGCCCTCGGCCGGGGCCGGGGCCTTGAGTGGTTCGGCGGGCGCGGCCGGCTCCACGGTGGTGCCACCGTCGCGGGGCGGTGGCGTCACCACGAAGTCGGGGTCGATCCCGCGCAGCCGTACGTCGACCGAGCCGGGGGCGAGTTCGCGGGTGATCTCGTCCATCGCGGCGGAGAGCACGTTGAGCATGGTCAGCCGGGTCGCCGACTCCAGGGGAGCGGTGAGCCTCTCGGCCAGCTCGCGGGCCTCCTCGCCACCGGCTTCGGCGGCCACCGCGAGTTCGCGGCGGAGGGTGTCGACATACGGGGTGAGGTCCATGGCGCCATCATGGCATCACATTGGCGCCATGTGCAAGCCCGAGATATGGGGCCGGGTGGCGCCGGTTGGCGTCATGTGGTGCCATGCGGTGCCACGCCGTCTACGTCGGTCGTGTAACAGCCGCCGATGAACGGCTGCAACACGACGGCCGAAACACCGAGAGGTACCCCTCATAGCTTCTGAGCACCGGCCGATGAACAACACATCGGTACCAACGAAGCCCGGAGCCAGCAGCCATGAATCGCACCGCGTCCACCAAGACCCCCAAGCTCTCCCGCAAGAAGGCCGTCCTGGCGACCGGCCTCGCCGCCTCCGCCCTGCTGGGGGTGTTCGTCACCACGCATGCGGCGGACGCGGCAGGCACCGCCGAGAAGCCTGCCCACGCCACCGCCACCCCGCGCGTCTTCAACTACCCGGGGGAGGAGCACACCCCGAACCCGGCGGTGCGGCGTCCCGCGAAGCTGACCCTCTCGGAGTTCACCGGCATCGAGAACGTGCACTGGAAGAAGTGGGGGGCCGAGAAGGCCGTCGGCACCGCCAAGGTCACCGGCATGTGGTGCCTGGACACCTGCCTCGACAAGCCGCTGGACGGAGTCGTCACGCTCTCCGACCCCAAGACGGTGCACGGCAAGAAGGTGTACACCATGTTCACGCTGAAGCTGTCCGGTAAGCCCGGAAAGTACGATGCCGAGGACCTCCAGGGCAAGCACGCGCTGTTCACCGGCTGAGCGCCGCCGCTAGCCGCCCACGTACGCAAGGATCCCCTGCTGATGCGCAAGCCCACGGCAGTTGTGGCCGCCTTCACGCTGGCAGCGGTGTCGGCCGTGGGCGCCGCCGGATGCGGCGGTCCCGAGCAGCCCAAGGTCCAGGGTCCCGCGCCCACCGCCAGCCCGGCGCACGGCCCGGTCTACGCCTCCGACTCCATGGGGCGTCCGCTGAGCCGTCCCACGGCCTTCGGCGCCAGCGAGTTCGCCGGGGTCATCCACCTGAAGTGGCGGAACTGGGGGCAGCCGAAGGCGGTGGGAACGGGCGAGCTGAGCGCCTCGTGGTGTGGCGACAAGTGCGGGCCCGCCACCATCGAGCTGACCCGCCTGGTGCACCAGGAGAACGTCTCGTACTACTCCCGCGCCACCATCCGAGCCCCGCAGAGCGACCCCGAGTACGCCGCCGAGCTGCGCTCGATCCACCTGCCCGTCCCCGAACCCTAGGCAGAAAGCCGCAACCGATGACCGATGTGCTGCTCGTCGAGGACGACGCCCTGCTGCGTGAGGCGACCCAACTCTCCCTGGAGCGCTACGGCTACGAGGTCCGTACGGCCAGGGACGGGCTCGCGGGACTGGCCGAGTTCCAGCTCAGGGCACCGGACGTCGCCCTGCTCGACGTGATGCTGCCGCACCTCGACGGCGTCAGCCTGGTGCGCCGGATCCGGGAGTCCAGCCGCGTTCCCGTCCTGATGATCTCCGCGCGGACCGACCCCGTGGACGTCGTCCTCGGCCTGGAGGCCGGCGCCGACGACTACCTCACCAAGCCGTACGACATGCCCGTCCTCGTAGCCCGCATCCGCTCGGCCCTGCGCCGCGCCGCCGACTTCAGCGGCCCCGGGCAGGCGGTCGTGCAGGAACCGGCGCTCACATTCGGCGACCTCACCATGGACATCGCCTCCATGGAGGTCCGCCGCGACGGCCGGCTGCTCGAACTCACCCCCACCGAGCGCAAGTTGATGCTGGAGTTCGCCGACCGGCCCGGCATCGTGCTGTCCCGCGCCACCCTGCTGGAGCGGGTGTGGGACTACGCGTGGGGCGGCGACAGCCGAGTCGTCGACGTCCACGTCCAGCGGCTGCGCGCGAAGATCGGCCGCGACCGGATCCAGACCGTGCGCGGCTTCGGCTACAAACTGGTGACCGGGCCGACACCGCCCGGTCGGTCATGATCGCCATGGGACTCAGAACCAAGACCGCCCTGGTCATCGCCACCATCGCCGCGGTCGTCGCCGCGCTCATCGGCTTCCTGGTGCACCAGCGCACCGCCGCCGACCAGCGCAAGGACGCGGCGTCGGCGGCCGACGCGCGGCTGGTGGAGGCGCTGGACGACCGTATCGCCGGCATCGAGACGAACGCACTGGTCAACCCGCGCGCCCTGCCGACGGTCCTGCGCGAGACGGTCACCGACCGGCCGGTGCGCGCGACCTACCTCCAGGAAGGCGCCCCCAGCGGCCCGGTGATGTGGGCCGCCGCCCGCAGTGGCGCGGACATCATCGCCGTACGACGTTCCTACGCACCGCAGGCGCAGGCCCTCAAGGACCTGGACGAGGTACTGCTCAGCGCGGGGGCCGCAGCCGTCACCCTCGGCTGCGGGCTGGGCATCGCCGTGGCCGCCGCCGCGGGCCGCCGCATCGGCGCCTCCGCCCGCACCGCCCAGCGCATCGCCCACGGCGACCTCACGGCACGCGTGACGCCCAAGGGCAAGGACGAGATCGCCGAACTGGCGGACGCGGTCAACACCATGGCCGACGCGTTGAGCCTCCGGCTGGAGGCGGAACGGCGGGTGACCGCCGACATCGCCCACGAACTGCGTACGCCGGTCGCGGGTTTGGTGACGGCCGTCGGTCTCCTGCCCCCGGGGCGGGCGACCGAGCTGGTCAGCGGGGGTGTGGACCAGCTACGCCGACTCGTGGAGGACGT
Source organism: Streptomyces sp. cf386 (assembly GCF_900103585.1). Classification (GTDB taxonomy): domain Bacteria; phylum Actinomycetota; class Actinomycetes; order Streptomycetales; family Streptomycetaceae; genus Streptomyces. The sequence continues at coordinate 157,793 of NZ_FNHV01000008.1, read as the reverse complement.
ACTGGAAGTGGCCCGCCTCGACGTCCCCGGTGTCGAGCGGGCCCAGCGCGAGGAGGTCTCTTTGGCCGACCTCGCGCGGCGGGCGGCGGCTGCGACGGGCCGGGACGTGGAGGTGCGGGTGCGCGAGGACGAGATCGTGGAGACCGACCCGCGTCGCGTCGAGCGGATCCTGGCGAACCTGATCGCCAATGCCTATCGGCACGGGGCACCGCCGGTGGCGCTGGAGGTCGACGGGGCCGCGGTACGTGTCTCCGACCGGGGCCCCGGCTTCCCTGCCGACCTCCTGGCAGAGGGCCCGCAGCGCTTCCGCACGGGGGCGCGGGAGCGGGGTACGGGGATCGGGCTGGGCCTGACCATCGTCATGGGCCAGGCCCAGGTGCTGGGTGCGCGGGTTACGTACGAGAACCTGCCTGAGGGCGGTGCTCAGGCCACGCTCGACCTGCCGACGTAGCCGATGAAGGCGGCGTAGGCCTTCGGCGAGAGGGTGAGCGTGCCGAGCTCGGGGTTCTTGGAGTCGCGGACGGCTAGGCAAGGGGTGAGGTCGGCGACCTCGACGCATTCGCCGCCGCTGCTGCCGCTGTAGGACGACTTACGCCACGTCAGCTCCATAGCGTTCCTCCATCACCCGCGCGATCAGTGTCGCCGATGCCTTCGGGGAGAGAGTCTCGGCCTGAAGGCGAGCGTAACCAACCGAACGCTCCCTGATCACTGGTGGATTGGCCGTCATGTGCCCCTGGTCGTAGCTCTCGCTGTAGAACAGGTCGGGGTGATCATCGAAGCGCAGGAGAGTGAAGGAGCCCATCACCCCGGAGTGCTGTCCGACGGAGAACGGCAGCACCTGGATGTGCACCGACTGATTGTCCAGAAAGCTCAACAGGTGGGCGAGTTGCTCGCGCATGACCTCCCGGCCGCCGATCCCCGAGCTTGTCGGTGTGTTCCACCTCCATCACTGCCCGCGCGTACGCCTTCGTCGTCGGCACTTTGAGCGCCGTCTCGAACTGGCCGACCAGCGACCCCGTGCAGAAGAGGAGCGAGCCCATCTGCTTCAACGTCAGCCCGGCCTCCTCCCGCTTTCTCCGCAGGCCGAAGCCGAAGTAGTCCAACGGAGAAGCCGTGGGATCGAGTTGGCGGATGTGAACCAAGGCGTGCCACCCCCAGGCAGGTTGACGGTACGCGTCGTTGCGACCGTGATGTCGCTGGGCGTAACCGCGCACCTCCGTATCGGTGAGGTGAATCGTGAAAATCGATCGCGCACCCACCGCACCCGCAGTTACCGTGGCTCCATGAAGCGCGCCAATCCGTCTCTCACGACGACGCCGGACCCCGTCCCGGCGCGCTGACAGCTGAGCGAAAGAACCAAGCCCCGGGCGAGTGCCCCGGGGCTTTGTCGTGGGTGCTCGTCCGTTTACCCGGAGGAGCAGCCATGCACGACCACCGCCGCCTCGGCCGTGAACTCGACCTCTTCGACACCGACCCCCTGATGGGCGCGGGCCTGCCGTACTGGCTGCCCGACGGGGCCGTGGTCCGCCACGTACTGGAGGAGTACATCCGCGAGGCCGAACGCGAGGCCGGCTACCGCCATGTGTACTCACCCGTGCTCGGCAAACGCGACCTGTACGAGCTCTCCGGCCACTGGTCCCACTACAGCGACGACATGTTCCCGCCCATGGAGTTGGGTGCCGACCAACTCGTCCTGCGCCCCAGCCTCTGCCCCCACCACGCCCTCATCTACCGCTCCCGCTCCCACAGCTACCGCGAACTCCCCTTCCGCATGGCCGAGTTGGGCGGGATGTACCGCTCCGAACTGTCCGGCGTCCTCGGCGGCCTCACCCGCGTCCGGGCCATTCACCTCAACGACGCCCACATCTTCTGCACCCTGGACCAGGCCGTGGAGGAGGCCCGCGCCGCCCTTCAGCTCATCGCCCGCGCCTACGCCGACCTCGGCATCGAGGCCGTCCGCCACCGCCTCTCCCTCCCCAGCGGGGTCGGCGGCGGCAAGTACGTCGCCGACCCCGCGCTCTGGCAGCGGGCCACCGCCCTCCTCCGCGAGGTCCTCGACGGCTCGGGCATCCCCTACGAAGCAGCCGAAGGCGAGGCGGCCTTCTACGGCCCCAAGATCGACGTCCAGATCGCCGACCCGGCAGGCCGCGAGGCGACCCTCTCCACCGTCCAGATCGACTTCCACCAGCCCGAACGCTTCGACCTGCACTACATCGGCCCCGACGGCGCCAAGCACCGCCCGGTCATGGTGCACCGCAGCATCATCGGCAGCGTGGAGCGAGCCGTCGCCCACCTGATCGAGCAGCACGGCGGCGCCTTCCCTGCCTGGCTGGCCCCCGTGCAGCTGCTGATCCTCCCCGTGTCGGACGCGGACGCCCAGGTCGAACGGGCGGAGAAGCTGCTGCGCCGGGCCCTCGACCAGGGCCTGCGCGCCGAACTCGCCGGCCCCGAGCACGGCACCCTGGGCGCCCGCGTCCGCGCGGCCCGCCTCGTGCCGTACCAGGCGGTCATCGGGGAGCGGGAGGCGGCGGCGGACGACGACCTGGTGGCCGTACGACTGCGGGACGGGCGGCGGCCGGGGGCGGTACCCGGCGCGGAACTGGTCGCCCGGATCGCCGCCCGCGTCGCGGCACGCGGCTCCGAACTGTGGGACGGGGGTCCCCTCACCGGACGGCCTGCGTAGGGTCGCTCTAGTAGGAGCCCACCCGGAGTCCCCCTGGAACCCCTCCCCCCCCACAAGGAGCCTCGCCGTGACGAACGACGGTCAGCCCATCCCGGTGATCATCGACTGCGACACCGGCGTCGACGACGCCCTGGCGCTGCTGTTCGCCGTACGCCACCCGGGGCTGGACCTGCGCGCGGTGACCTGCGTGGCCGGGAACACGGACGTGGACGGCGTCGTACGCAACACCCTGACCGTGCTGGAGCAGGCCGGCGCCCCCGACATCCCGGTCGCCCGGGGCGCCGCACTGCCGCTGATCGAGCCCGCCCGCTCGGCGCGGCACGTGCACGGCGAGGACGGCATGGGCGACATCGGCCTGCCCGCCCCGACGCGCACCCCGGCCGACGTGGACGCGGTGACGCTGCTGCGCCGGGAGATCCTCGCCTCGCCGAGGCCGGTGACGCTGATCCCCACCGCGCCCCTCACCAACATCGCCCTGCTGCTGCGCACCCACCCGGAGGTGACCCGCAACATCGAGCGGATCGTCTTCATGGGCGGCGCGGTGGCCTGCGGAAACGCCACGCCGGTCGCGGAGTTCAACGTGTGGCACGACCCGGAGGCGGCGGCGATCCTGCTCACCGCCGGGGTGCCGATCACCATGTACGGCCTGGACGTCTTCCAGCGGGTCGTCGTCCCCGGCGCGGACGTACGGCGCCTGCGCACGAGCACGGAACCCGGTGCCCGCCTCGCCGGCGAGCTGCTCTCCCACCGCCCGGCGACGCCGGACGTCGGCGCCGACGGCGAGGCCGGCGGCATCGGCGACGCGGGCGCGGTCTGCGCGGTCGTCGATCCGGCGGGCATCAGCACCCGCCTCCTCCCCGTGGAGGTCTCCCTCGCACCGGGTCCGACGCGCGGGCAGACGATCGTCGACCGGCGTCCCCGCCCCGGCGAGTCCGAAATCCATGCCGGGGTCCACGCCGGCACCCGCGAACAGGCTTTGGTGGACGTGGCTTTGGACGTGGACGTGGAGCGTTTTGTGAAGCTGTACCTGGCGACGGTTCTCGATTAAAAGGTTGCCAATTAAATTGAATGGGCACACGGCTTTTACGTGTCCCATGCGGCGCCTACAGCATGCGAACACAGTTTCTGGCCAAGTGGCTTAAAGCTGTGTTACGTTCTCTCCGCGTCGAACACCCGCCCTGACCAGCGGTGTTGAGGCGCAAGGACCCGTAATCCAGCACCCGTGGATTTGGCCTTTCCGGCCGTCTATGGGGCTTTTTTCGGTGTGTCCGCAGAGAAGTAATCGGGGGAAGAAGTCCGGGGGGACCCTTTTCGGTTTCCACGCCTGTTCAGGTCGCCCGCACGGGCTTCCTCCCCTTGCGATTGAACGCAAGGGAGATTCTACATGACCCGCAATACATTGCGTATGGCGGCGGTTTCCGCTATGGCCGCGGTGACGCTCGGCGCCGGTGCCGGTCTGGCGCAGGCCTCGGAGGCCACCCACGCCCGTACGGCGTCGGCCACCGAGGTGAGCCTGTCCGCGGCTCAGGCCCGCACGTTTCTCGCCAGCCCGACCGTCAAGGCCGAACTGAGCGCGAAGGACACGCAGTCGGTGCGTGCCGTGGCCGACGGCAAGGCGACCAAGGCCCAGAACCGCGGTGCCGCCAGCAGCGCCGTCAAGGCCTTGTACAACCTGATGAAGCGGCACGGCGGCAAGCTCTGGGACGACGCGGTCAAGGCCGCCAAGTCGGGCTGGGGCAAGTTCCGTGGCTACATGAACGGCCTGCCCTGGTACCACCCGGTCCGGATCGCCTGGGTCGCCGCCGGCGGTGAAGTGCAGTACGCGCTGTGGAGCTACATCAACAGCCTGTTCTAGAAGTTGAGGTGGTGTCCGGGTGTCGGCCGGAAAAGGCCGGCGCCCGGGCGCCCCGCCCAAGAGCGAGGAATATCCCATGGCCTCCACCACCGAAATGTCCTCCGCCCTCAAGAATCTGTGGGCCTCGCCGTTCTGCTTCATCACGGCGGCGTTCATCGCGTTCCACGTGGTCGGGAACAAAGACGCGGGCTGGGCTCTGATGGCCGCCGGCCTCATCGGGCCGGTTGTCGCCCTCGTCTGGGGCGCTGCCCGGCGCGAACGGCCCGACTCGTTCGTGATCGTTCCGATGGGAGCGATGGTGCTGTTCACCGTGCTCTTCGCCATCAACAAGGGCTTCCCCTGGTCCTGACGTTTCGTCAGGGGCAGGTTCGTTCGTATGTCAGATCCGCGCACGGAGGAACACGCTGTGCCGAAAGGCGAAGTACTTGCCGAAGCACGAGACCTGAGACGCTCGTTCGGCAGCAGAACGGTTCTCGACGACGTGTCGCTGACCCTGCGCTCCGGCGAGGTCACCGGCTTCGTCGGCGCCAACGGCGCGGGCAAGACCACCACCATCCGCCTGATGCTGGGCCTCGCCCACGGCGAGGGCACCACCCACTTCCTCGGCCGCCCGCTGCACGCCTGGGGCTCCCCGGGAACGGTCGTGGGCGCGGTCCTCGGCGGCATCGCCGGCCACCCCAAGCACCGGGTGCGGGACCATCTGCGGATGGTGGCCGCCGGGTGCGGAGCGACGGACCGGCGCGTCGACGACATGCTGGAACTCGTGGGCCTCACGCAGGCCGCCCAGTTGCGGCTGTCCCAGCTCTCCCTGGGCATGGCCCAGCGCGTGGGCATCGCGCAGGCGCTGCTCGGCGATCCGCCGGTGCTCATCCTTGACGAGCCCGCGAACGGCCTCGACCCGCACGCGATCCGCTGGCTGCGGGAGTTCCTGCGGGACCAGGCCGCGCAGGGCAGGGCCGTCATGGTGTCCAGCCATCTGCTGGGCGAGATGGAGCAGCTCGCGGACCGCGTGGTCGTGCTGTCGCGCGGCCGGGTCGTGGCCGCCTCGCCGATCGCGGAGCTGCTGTCCCGGGCGGGCAGCCGGAGCGTGGTGACCGTGCAGACGCCGGACCTGCCGAAGCTCACGCGGCTGGTCGAGGAGCAGGGCGGGCGGCTGAGCCCGGCGGGCGGACCGAGCGCGCACGTCACCGGGCTGGACCGGATCCGGGTCGCCACCCTCGCGGCCGACGGCGGCGTACCACTGCACTGGCTGTCCGAGGACATGCCTTCGCTGGAGGACTTCTACCTGTCCATCGCGGAAGAGGAGTTCAGGATCTCGTGACCGCTGACGTGACTCACACCCCGGCGGCCGACAGTGGTCCGCCGCCGTCTCCTGCCACGCCGACTTCCACCCCGAGGACGGTTCCCGCCGGTGAGGCGTTGCGCAACGCGTGCCGGTACGAGTGGCGGCATCTCACCGCGCTGCGGTCCACCTGGGTGCTGCTCTCCGTGGTCGCCGCGCTGAGCCTGCTCACCGGCCCGGGGATGCTGTTCGACCTGGACAGGACGCGTCCGATGAGCGCGGCGGCGATGGCCGACCTGCTGGCGTGGGCGCCGATGACGACCCAGGTCCCCATGCTGTGCTTCCTCGTGCTGATCCTCGGCACGGGGCCCGTCTCCACCGACCTGGTGCGGGGCGCGGCACGCACGACGTGGCTCGCCGTCAACGGCCGGCGGACCGCGTACGCGGCGAAGAGCGTCGTCGGGTTCCTTGTCGGCGCCGGGGTGGCGGCGACGAGTGCGCTGGTGGGCGGGGTGTCGGCGGCGGTCGTCCTCGCCGTGTCGGGCGCGCCGCAGCCCGAGTGGGGTGCGGTTCTGCTGCCGATGCTGCGGTTCGTGCTGTGGATGGGCTGCTGGGCGCTGGTGTGCATGGCGCTGGTGGCGCTGATGCGGAGCAGGACCGTGCCGGTGGTGGTGCTGTGCCTGTGGCCCGTGCTGGGCGAGCGGCTGGCCGGGCTGCTGCTGGGGTACGTGCCCGGGCTGGGCGGCGTGAGCGACTGGCTGCCGTTCTCGGTCGGGCGGGCGATGCTCACCGACGTATCGGCGTTTGAGGGCGATGAGCGAGCGTTCGTGGAAGCGATGGTCGGGTCGGATCTGTCGACGCCGGTGGCCCTGGTGGTCTACCTGCTCTACACGGCGGCGCTGTCGGCGGCGGGCTACTGGGCGTACTCGCGCCGGGAGGCCCCGACGGGCTGAGGTGCGACCGTCTGAGGCGCGACCGTGCGGAACGGAAAGGGGCCCGGGGATTCAACCCGGGCCCCTTCACGTGCTGTCGATCGGGACGTGCTGTCGATCCGGACGTGCTGTCGGTCAGGAACGCGTCGCCGCGCGCCGCCGCTTCGACGCCACGACGAACGCCGCGCCGCCCGCCACCAGCACCACCGCGCCGATCGCGATCGGGCCGGTCGCGCTGCTGCCGCCGGTCTGGGCGAGGTCGCCGCCGCCGTTCGGGGACGGGGCCGGGGCGGACGTCGACTCCGAGGGCTCCGGGATCGGGGTCTCGGTGGACGGCGTCTCCGAGGCCGGCGGCGTCGTCTCCTCCGCCGGGGTCGACGGCTCGTCGGTCGCGGGCTCGGAAGGCTCCGCGGGCGGCGTGGTCGGCGGCTCCTCGGTGGCCGGGGGCTCCGTCGTGCAGTCCTTCGTGCCGCCGTTCCAGGCCGCGATCAGCTTGTCCTTGATGACCGGACGGTCCGGGCCCTTGGGCAGGTCGCCGTGCTCGAAGCCGTCGCTGGCCTCGAGCTTGCCGTCGAACTTCACCGCACCCCGGTACAGGTCGATCTGCGCGAAGCAGCCCGCGTCCGGGACGGCGATGTCGAGGGTGTCGGTCTGGCCGGGCTTGACCGTGACCGTGTCGAAGTCCACGAAGACCTGCTCGCCGGAGGTGGCGAACGTCGGCCCGTGGGCCAGGTAGGACGCGAGCGAGGCGGTGCACGTCGTGGCGTCGGCGGCGGCGCGGACGGAGACGTGGACCTTGCCGTCGTCGGTGACCTTCAGGTTCTGGTCGTCGACCTTGACGGAGTCGTAGAAGTTCGTGCCGTCGAGCGAGAACTGGCAGCGGTCGGTGGCCGTCTCCGTGCCGGCGCCGGTGCCGGGCCGGTAGGTGCCGCCGGACTTCCAGCCGTCACCGCCGTGCGTGCCGTGGGCCCAGGCGCCGGAGGCGGAGGCAACGGTGGCAGCGCAGAGGACGAGCGACGCGGCGCCCGTCCCCAGCAGGCGTCGCGCCATGACACGTCTCGCTATGGACATGCGTATCCCATCGTGGGGTGAGTGGTCGACGAAGAATCGACGAAGAAGAAGCACAGACTCACTGGGCTCATTGGTCACATGCGCCACAGCGGTGAGCACATCGTCCGGCGACGGAAGAACGCTGTCAACCTGCGGGAACGCAAGGGAAGTTCAAAGAGTAATCACAATTCCATCACACGGGGAATGATCTTCTCTGCTGCTCATGGTGTTCGCTTTTCCGGCTTAGTGGACAGAGTTCTCACTGTCGCCCGTACGCACCCTTGAGGAGACCGCGTGAGTGTCCGCACCACCCCGCCCGACCTCTCGTCCCGCGACCCCGACTGGTGGCGCCAGGCCGTCATCTATCAGGTCTACCCCCGCAGCTTCGCCGACGGCGACGGCGACGGGCTCGGTGACCTCAAAGGCGTCACCCAGCGCCTGAACCACCTCGCAGGCCTGGGCGTGGACGCCTTGTGGCTCAGCCCGTTCTACCCCTCCGAACTGGCCGACGGCGGCTACGACGTCGCCGACTACCGCGACGTCGACCCCCGCCTCGGCACCCTCGACGACTTCGACGCCATGACCGCCGAGGCGCACCGCCTCGGCCTGAAGGTCATCGTCGACCTGGTCCCCAACCACACCTCCCACCAGCACGTCTGGTTCCAGGAGGCGCTGCGGTCCGCCCCCGGCTCGCCCGCCCGCGACCGCTACGTCTTCCGCGACGGCCGCGGCCCGCACGGCGAACTCCCGCCCACCGACTGGCAGTCCGTCTTCGGCGGCAGCGCCTGGCGCCGGGTCCCCGACGGCCAGTGGTACCTCCACCTGTTCACCCCGCAACAGCCCGACCTGAACTGGGCGCACGACGAGGTCCGCGCCGACTTCCGCACCACCCTGCGGTTCTGGTCCGACCGCGGCGTCGACGGCTTCCGCGTCGATGTGGCCCACGCCCTCGCCAAGGACCTGAGCGAGCCGTTGCGCGACCTCGGCGCCCCGGAACTCAGCAGCGAGGACGAACTCGCCCAGTTCCCGCCCGGCACCCACCCCTTCTACGACCGCGACGAGGTCCACGAGATCTACCGCGACTGGCGCAAGATCTTCGACGCCTACCGCCCGCCCCGCATGGCGGTCGCCGAGGCCTGGGTGAACCAGTCCTCCCGCCGCGCCCTGTACGCCCGCCCGGACGAACTGGGCCAGGCCTTCAACTTCGAGTATCTCCAAGGGAGTTGGGGCGCCGAGGAACTGAAGGGGATCATCACCGACTCGCTCGCCACCGCCCGCTCGGCCGGCGCCTCCGCCACGTGGGTCCTCTCCAACCACGACGTCGTACGCCACACCTCCCGCCTGATGCTCCCGCCCGGCACCGACGACAACGCCTGGCTGCTCTCCGGCGGCCACGCCCCGGCCGTCGACGAGTCGGCGGGCCTGCGCCGCGCCCGCGCCGCGACCCTCCTCATGCTGGCGCTGCCCGGTTCGTCGTACGTCTACCAGGGCGAGGAACTCGGCCTGCCCGAGGTCGCCGACCTGCCCTTCGAAGTCCTCCAGGACCCCATCTGGGAACAGACGGGCCGCGTCCGCAAGGGCCGCGACGGCTGCCGGGTGCCGCTGCCGTGGACGACGACGGGGCCGTCGTACGGCTTCGGCGCGGGCGGTTCCTGGCTGCCGCAGCCGGAGCGCTTCGCGGCGTACGCCGTGGCCGCCCAGGACGGTGTGGAGGGCTCGACCCTGGAGCTCTACCGCACGGCCCTGCGCCTGCGCCGCAAACTGCTGGAGGGGGAGGACCTGGAGTGGGCGGCGGACAGCCCGCCCGGCGTCCTGCACTTCGCCCGCTCGGCGGGGTGGCGGTGCGTGGCCAACCTCTCCGGTACGGCGGTCGAGATGCCGCCGGGTGAGGTGCTGATCGGCAGCGGGCCGCTGGAAGGGGGTCTGCTGGGGCCGGACACGACGGTCTGGCTGGCATAGGGCAGGCAGTTTGCCTTTCAGGGCTTCAGGGCTTCAGGGTCACCTGCGGTTCGCCCGCCGACGGTGGTGGCGGGGTCAGGTCCTGGGACGGGAGCTTCGGCGGGGTCGTCTCCTGGAACAGGACCTGATCGAAGTCGACCAGCCCCGTCTTCTCCATGACCGTGATGTGGTCGAGCACGGTGTCGTTGGCCTGGTCGGCGAGTTGCCGCACCAGGGAGTTCTCGGTCGTGGCCCGGATCTTCGCGACCGTGGAGAAAATCTGGCCGTGCGTGGTGCGCAGGATGTTGGCCATGTCGCTGTCGAACTGCCTGCCCGCGTCCGAGTTGAGCGTCGCGACGAATCCCTGCTGCTGGGGGCTGGGTCGGTTGGGCAGTGTGATGTTCAGCCGCGCGGCGATCCTGCGGCAGGTGGCGTCCAGCGCTGCGTGCCCGGCGACCAGATGCCGACCGGCCGTGCGTACCGCCGCGCTCGTGCCCTTCTGCAGGGCCATCCTCCCCACCGGGTACTCCCACAGCCCGGCCGCCCGTACCTTGACGACGAAGTCCCGGTCGGCCTCCGTCAGCGGGCCGGTCGGAGTCTGGGCGATGACCCGGGTCTGCGAGCTGGAGACGGTGCTGAAGCCGAGCATCGAGGGATAGGCGAGGGCGGCGAGCGTGAGACTCAACGCGCCGCCCACGAAGAACGTGCCGGTTCCCTGTCGAGTGATGCGCACCGCGCTGCCTCCTGCCCCGGGGTCGTCGTACGGAAGTACGGACCCCGGGGCGTGGAGAACCTTTTGAGTTGGCATCGGCTCCGTAAAGCCATTCCCGCGGTGGGGGCGGCTCAGCGCTCGGAGCCTTTCCGGAAGGTCGAGCGGGCCCACAGGTAGCCCACCAGGCCGAGGCCGGCGCACCAGGCCAGGGCGATCCAGGCGTCGTTGCCGATCTCCGTGCCGAGCAGCAGGCCGCGCAGGGTCTCGTTGATGGGCGAGAAGGGCTGGTACTCGGCGAACCAGCGCAGGCCGGTCGGCATCGAGTCGGGGGTGACGAAGGCGCTGCTGAGGAAGGGCAGGTAGATCAGCGGCATCGGGGCGTTGCTCGCGGCCTCGATGGTCTTCGAGTTCAGGCCCATCGCGGCCGACAGCCAGCTCAGGCCGAAGGCCAGGAACAGCAGCAGACCGAGGGCGGCGGCCCACTCGACGGCGGTTGCGTCGGGGCGGAAACCGATCGCGTACGCCACCCCGGTCACCAGGGCGAGGATGCACACGATCTGGATCATGTTGCCCAGCACATGCCCGGTGAGCACCGAACTGCGCCAGATCGCCATCGTGCGGAAGCGGTTGATGATGCCCTCGGTCATGTCGGTGCACACGGTCACCGCGACCGTGATCGTGCCGGAGGTCACCGCCATCACGATGATGCCGGGGACGAGGTAGTTGATGTAGGCGTCGCGGTCGCCGACCCCGATTCCCTCGCCGATCGCGCCGCCGAAGACGTACACGAACAGCAGCAGCATCAGGACGGGCAAGGTGACGATCTGCACCGTCAGGGAGGGGTAGCGCAGCATGTGCTTGATGTTGCGGCGCAGCATCGTCATCGAGTCGCGGAAGGCGTAGGAGCGGGTGCGCGCGGGGGTGGGGGTGGTGGCGGTGGTCATCGGGGGTGTCCTTTCGGGGACGGGCGGCGGCGGGTCAGGCTGCGGTGGTGGTGGTGCTCTGCCGGCTTTCGGTCAGCGCGAGGAACACGTCGTCCAGGTCGGGTGTGTGCACGGTGAGCGACTCGGCCTCGACCGCCGCGGCCTCCAGCAGGTCGAGGACCGCGCGCACGGTGGCGGGGGTGCCGTCGCCCGGGACCTGAAGGGCGAGGTTCTCGGGGTCGCGCTGGGCGACCGCGAAGACCCGGGCGGCGGCGTCGAGTCGGCGCTCGTCGGCGAACCGGAGCCGGATGTGGCTGCCGGGGATGCGGCGCTTGAGCTCCTCGGCGGTGCCCTGGGCGACGAGCCGGCCGCCGTGCAGCACCGCGATGCGGTCGGCGAGCTGGTCGGCCTCCTCCAGGTACTGCGTGGTGAGGAAGATCGTGATGCCCAGGTCGACGACCAGGCCGCGGACCAGCTCCCACACGGTGCGGCGGCTGCGCGGGTCGAGGCCGGTGGTCGGCTCGTCGAGGAAGATGATCCGTGGGTTGCCGACCAGGGTCATGGCGAGGTCGAGCTTGCGGCGCATACCGCCGGAGAAGGTGGAGGCCGGCTTCTTCGCCTCCTGCGCCAGGTCGAAGCGCTCCAGCAGCTCGGCGGCGATCCGGCGGCCCTCGGAGCGGCTCAGGTGGTGCAGGTCCGCCATCAGCAGGAGGTTCTCCTCCGCCGTCAGCAGCCCGTCGACCGCCGCGAACTGGCCGGTCACGCCGATGGACCGGCGTACGTCGTCGGCCTGCCGCACGAGGTCGTGCCCGCCGACCAGGGCCGTTCCGCTGTCGGCGGCGATCAGGGTGGACAGGATCTGGACGGTCGTGGTCTTGCCCGCGCCGTTCGGGCCGAGCAGGGCGAAGACCGACGCCTCGGGGATGCGCAGGTCGATGCCGTCGAGCACCAACTTCTCGCCGTACGACTTGCGCAGGCCCTCTGCGTGGATGGCGGTCATGACTCTCCTCAGCGACTTCAACGGGGACTTCTACGGGACTTGCACCGGGACTTTTACGGTGTTCAACTCCGCGGACTTGCACACCGTAAAACTTGACTTGCACGGTGTGCAAGTCCTTTGGGTCAGGAACTTTTACGGTGTGCAAGAGGCGGTTACGCTGGACGCATGGCGCGAGAGACCTTGAACCGTGAACAGATCGTCCGGGCGGCGATCGAGCTGCTGGACGCAGAGGGCATCGACGGCCTGAGCATGCGCAAGCTCGGCCAGAAGCTGGGCTCGGCGGCCACGGCGATGTACTGGCACGTCGGCAACAAGGAGAACCTGCTGGCCCTCGCGGCCGACGAGGTGTGGGGCGAGGTCCGCCTCCCGGACGTCCCGAAGGTGGGGTGGCGGGCGGCGGCGCGCGAACTGATGTACGCCGCACGCGAGCTGTGCGACCGGCACCGCTGGCTGGTGCGGGTGATCACCACATACGTCGGCTACAGCGAGGGCATGGCCCGCTTCCAGGAGTGCGCGTACGAGACATTCGAGACCGCCGGGTTCCGGGACGCGGACCTCGACTGGGCCGTGAGCACACCGTTCATGTTCGTGACGGGGCTGGCGTTCATGACCACGACCGAGGCCGCCGAGATCAAGGAACGGGCGTCGCAGGACGGGGCCGAGCAGCCCGAGGACGAGGCCGCGGCCATCGCGCAGGCCCACGCCATCGCGGCGAAGTACCCACGGCTGGCCGCCAGCGGGGAGGCGCAGGCGCGGCGGGGGGAGAGTTTCGCCGAGCAGGTGGAGGAGGTCTTCGCGTTCGGCGTGGAGACGATCCTCGACGGGCTGGAGGCCCGGCTGGCGGCACGTCCTGACCCCGTCTGAGTGAGAGGAGCGGGCCGCTCGCGTGGCGAACCGCTCGGGGCGGCCCCGCTGCCCAAGGATCCGGACGCGTGGCACGCACCTTCGACGAACTCGTCGCCATGCAGCGGGCGGCGGACCAGGCGCACACCAGGGTGGAGGAGCTCCGGGACCAGTACGGGGCGCCCGCTCACACCCCGTGGACCGAGCTCCAGACCGACACGTACGAGACGGCCTGGCGGGCCTGGCGCGACCTCGCCCGCGATGTCCAGACCGCGGTGACCGAGTACGCGAAGGAGCAGGGCACCGCGCGGGGGGAGGCCGAGGAGGACGTGAAGAAGGCGGCTCGGTAGTCGGGGCGGGGGTTTCGGCCATCGTCGGATTAGCGGGGAAGAGGATGGCGAATCACTGGTACGGAGGGTTTGAACCCAGCCGTAACCAGCCGTAGCCAGCTGTTCCGGACGCCGGGGGCGAACCATCTGCAGGCCTTTTGAATGGGCCCGCTCTTTAAACTCGAATTTCTACTCGACGACCCTCTCCGACTCCTTTTTCGGTGCGGCGAGAATCTCCCCTTGTGGCCGCCCTGTCCGCCATCGCAATCTGTTTCCGGAATTTCCGTCGACCCGGAAGGAAACTCGCGATGGAGCAGGACCAGGTGGATGAGAAGCCCGTGTACGAGCCCCCGGCGGTGGCCGAGGTCGCCGCATTCTCGGAGCTGACCACCGGTTGTGGTTTCGACTTCTTCGAGTACCCGGCCCAGCACAACACCTGCTGACCCCGTCCGATCGCGGCCGGGACCAGATCGCCCGGCCGCGACCGGAATCAACTCTTGAAATGCGCAGTAAAACGGGCCGGGATAAAGACCAGGGGGTTGAAGAGCTTGATGCCGAAATGCACGGGGGCGGCGGGCAGCGGCTGGTTCGCGGTGCTGCCGGACTGCGACGCGGCGCGGGCGGCCGCGGCGGTCCTGGGCGCGGAGGCGACGAACGTCGTCGAGCACGCGTCGGGGCGGCCGTGGCTCGTCGGGCGGTGGGCCGACGGCGAGGTGGTAGTGGCGGCGGTCGGCGCCGCGCGGGTGGCGGCGGTGGGGCTCACCCCGCTGACCGGGCCCCGGCTCGCCGCGCTCGTCCGGGAGGGCGACGCGCTCGGCTCGCTCGGCCGGATCGCCGCGGACGGGCCGACCGGCAGCTGCCATCTGCTGGCCTCGGAGGCGGGCCGGCTGCGCTCCCAGGGCACGGCCTCGGGGCTGCGGCGGCTGTTCTCCGCCCGGGTGGCCGGGGTCGTCGTCGCCTGCGACCGCTCGGACGTCCTGGCCACCGCCATCGACGCCGGTCTCGACGAACGCCTGGTCGCGCTCCGGCTGATGGACCCGCTGATCCCGCACCCCCTCGACGAACGCCCCCTGTGGCGCGGCATCTCGGCGGTCCCGGCCGGTACGGCGCTGCTCACGGACGCGGACGGCGACGCCCGCACCCGCCCCTGGTGGCAGGCCCCCGAGCCCGAACTGTCCCTCGCCGAGGGCGCCGAGCGGCTGGCCGGGGCCCTCGCGGACGCGGTGGCCGTACGCACCGCAGACGGCGGCCTGATCAGCTCGGACCTGTCCGGCGGTCTCGACTCCACCTCGCTGTGCTTCCTGGCCGCGCGGGGCCCGGCCCGACTGCTGGCCCTCACCGTCGTCGGCGCGGACCCCGCCAACGACGACCTCGCCTGGGCCCGGCGGGCGGCGGCCCACCTGCCGGACACGGAACACCTCACCCTGCCGACCGGCGAACTGCCGCCCCACTACACCGGGGTGCTGCGCGCGGGCGACGGCGTCGACGAACCGGCCCTCGGCGGCCGGGTCCACGCCGCGTTCGCGGAGACCGCGCGCCGGCTGGCGAGCCGCGGCTCACGGCTGCACCTGTCGGGCGAGGGCGCCGACCAGATCGTGTCCGCGCGCCCGCCGTATCTGCACACCACCCTGCGCGCCCACCCGCGCACCGCCCTCACCCACCTGCGCGCGACGCTCTCCGCCCAGCGCTGGCACCTGCTCCCGACGCTGAGGGCGCTGGCCGACAACCGCTCGTACGGGCGCTGGCTCGCGGACACGGCACGCGACCTGTCCCCCATGCTCGCCCTCGACGGCTCCCCCGCCCTGGGCTGGCAGCTGCTCCGCCCCCAACTGCCGCCCTGGGCAAGCCCGGACGCCGCGGCGGCCGTACGCGAACTGCTCGGGCACAGCGCCCTCGAAGCCGAGCCCCTCGCCACCACCCGCGGCCAGCACGAGGTCCTGTGGTCCGTGCGCAACGGCACCCGCCTCGTCCGCCAGCTGACCCGCATCACCAGCCAGGCGGGCCTGCCCACCCACTACCCGTTCTACGACGACCGGGTGGTCGAGGCGGCCCTGTCCGTACGGCTCCACGAGCGCACCACGCCCTTCGCCTACAAGCCGCTCCTGGTGCGGGCGATGCGGCAGACGGTGCCCGCCGAGCTGCTCGGCCGTGCCACCAAGGGCGAGTACAGCGCCGAGATGCAGAGCGGCCTGCGCCGCCGCCGCGCCGAACTCGCGGAACTCCTCGACCAGCCGCTCCTCGCCACCCTCGGCCTGGTCGACGCCGACGCCCTGCGCCGCGCCTGCCTGAGCATGTTCCCGCCCCGTCTGTCCCCCGTCACCCTGGAGGCGACCCTGGCCGTCGAGACCTGGCTGCGCGCCCACGCCGGACCGTCCACCACCGCGACCGGCCTGGGAAGCGAGGCCGCCGCATGAGCAAGGTCAGGAAGGCGCCGAGGCTGCGGCGGCACGTCTCCGTCTCCGACGTAGAGGACGGCATGGTCCTCCTCGACGAACGCAAGGGCCGCTACTTCAAGCTGAATCCGAGCGGCGCCCTCATCCTGCGCGCGCTGCTCGCCGGCTCGACCCCGGCCGATGTCACCAGGAACCTCGTCGAGGCCTACGAGGTCTCCGAGGAGCGGGCGGCGGCCGATGTCGACGCGCTCACCGCCGAGTTGGCGTGCATGGGACTGGTGGTCGTATGAGCGTCCCTTCCGTCTTCCGGGAGCGTCCCCGTCTGCCCCTGCACCGCCGCCCCCTGCCGCTGCTGGCGGTCGGCGCGGCCCATCTGATCGGGCGGCTGTCCCCGCTGCGCATCCGGCGCATCCTGACCGCTTGTTCGCGCGGCGCCCGCCCCTCGACCTACGCGGAGGCCGCCCGCGCCCGCACCGACGTGGTCGCGGTGAGCGTGCGCTGCGCGGGCCAGGGCTGTCTGCCCCGTTCCATCGCCACCGCCCTGCTCTGCCGGGCCCGCGGCACCTGGCCGACCTGGCGCACGGGCATGCGCACCGTCCCGATGGTCGCCCACGCGTGGGTGGAGGCGGAGGGCCGCCCGGTGGACGACCTGCCGCTGACGCCGGGCATCCCGCCGCTCATCACCATCGCGCCGCGGAAGCGCTCACAGTGACAGGGGGGAGCTGTAGTGGTGGGCGACGACATCGCCGTACGCACCGAGGAACTGAGCAAGCTCTACGGGCGGCGGGAGGCCGTGGTCGGACTCGACCTCACCGTCCCGGCTGGGCGGATCTTCGGCTTCCTCGGCCCGAACGGCGCGGGCAAGAGCACCACCATCGGCATGCTCTGCACCCTGCTGCGGCCGACGCTGGGCGACGCGTGGGTGGCCGGGGCGCACGTGGTCCGCGAGCCCGGGCGGGTGCGCCGCCGGATCGGCGTCGTCTTCCAGGAGCAGACGCTCGACCAGGATCTGACGGTCGGGGAGAGCATGCGCTTCCAGGCCGAGCTGTACGGGCTGCCCGCCCCGGCGGCCCACGCGGCCAGTACGGCACTGCTCGACCTGGTGGGCCTGGCCGACCAGGCAGGCCGGGTGGTCCGGGCCCTCTCCGGCGGCACCCGTCGCCGACTGGAGATCGCCCGGGCGCTGGTGCACGGCCCCCGGGTCCTCTTCCTCGACGAGCCCACCGCCGGCCTGGATCCGCAGACCCGGGCCGCCATATGGGAGCACCTCGGGCTGCTGTGCCGGGAGCACGGCATCACCGTGTTCCTGACCACGCATCACCTGGAGGAGGCCGAGCACTGCGACCGGATCGCCATCATCGACCACGGCGAACTGGTCGCGCAGGGCTCGCCCCCCGAGCTGAAGTCCGTCATCGGAGCCGACCTCATCACGCTGCACACCGATGACGACGAGCAGGTCGCCGAGTCCGTGCGCCGGCAGTTCGGGCTGCCGACGGTGACCGGCCCCGGCGGCGTACGCCTGCGCGCCCCGGACGGAGCCGCGCTGGTCCCCCGCCTGTGCGCCGAACTCACGGTCCCGGTCCGCTCGGTGACGGTCGCGGCCCCGACCCTCGACGACGTGTTCCTCCACCACACGGGCCGCACGATCCGCTAGCTCTGACACCTCTCTTCCGGTACCGAGGAGGCCCCTTTGCCGCCGCCCACCGTCTCTGATTCCGTGTCCGGCGCCGTGACGGGCGTAGGTGAATTCGATGAACCCGGTGTAGGGGGAGCCCTCGTCGGGGAGCTGCGGACCGTGCGGATCCTGTGGCGGCGGGAGATGGCCCGGTTCCTGCGCAACCGGGCCCGGCTGGTGATGGGGCTCGTGGCGCCCCTGCTGTTCCTGTTCGTGCTCGGCAACGGGATCGGCTCGGCGGGCGGCGATCTGGGCCACTACCAGGCGTTCCTGTTCCCCGGCACGCTGCTGATGGTGGTGCAGGGCCCGGCGGTCGCCGTGGGGACGGTGATCATGTGGGACCGGCAGTCCGGCTTCCTGCGCCAGATGCTGGTGGCGCCGGTGCGGCGCGGCGCGATCCTCGCGGGCATCTGCCTGGGCGGCGCCACCACCGGCGCCCTGTACGCGCTGCCCGTCCTGGCCCTGGCCGCCCTCATGGGCCTGCCCTACCACCCCCGGCTGCTGCTCGTCCTGGCCGAGATCACCCTGCTCGCCTTCGCGCTGACCGCCCTGGGCGTCTCGGCGGCCGTGTGCATCCGCCGCCCGGAGACGTTCCAGATCGTGTCAGGGCTGGCCATGGCCCCCGCCGTGCTCCTCTCCGGCGCCCTGTTCCCGGTCGGCGGCCTGCCGTCCTGGCTGGGCCTGGCGGTGACGGCCAACCCCCTCAGCTACGGCGTCGCCGCCCTGCGCCGCACCATGCCGGACCCGGCCACGGGCGCGGTGACCCCGTCCTGGTTCCACGCCGGCCCCGAGTGGTGGGGCTGGACACCGCCGGTCCTCCTCGACCTGGCCCTCGTGGTCGTCCCGTCCCTGCTCCTGCTGACGCTGGCCGCCCGCCGGTTCGCCCGCATCGACTGAGGGCCCCTGCCGGGCCGCCGGACGGGTGGTAGGCGCCGATTCGTCGGTCCGTACGGCCGAACAGCACGCGTCACCTGCGGGACGTGCCGTGAGAATCGCAGGGAGTGGTGTTGCCGACGTGTGTGAGGAGCCCCGCCGACGATGAGCAGGTCCTGGAAGACGACGGTTCTCGGGTCGCTCGCTGTCGCGGGCGCTGTGTCCATGTCCGGGTTGACCGGGGTGACGTACGGCGCAGAGGGCGGGACGGGATCGACCGCAGCGGCCGCACCGGTCGGCTCGGTCGGCCGTGATCTGTGGGCGGCGGCGACCATCGAGCCCGGGCGGGAGGGGCTCGTCGAGGTAGGGGGTTTCGAGGGGGTTCCGGCAACGGAAGCGCCGCTGGGCGCGGGTTCCACGCTGACCCTGTCGGCGCCGGCGACCACGAGGGTGACGGGGGTGCCGTTCGCCGCGCTCGGGTACCGGGGGGCGGTGCAGCAGGGTGGGGCCAGCGGGACGTACACCTTCGGGGGCGTGCCCGATTCGGCGAGGGAGGCGGTGTCCGTGTGGACGAGCCGTACGTTCCCCTTCGTCCTGTCGGTCCCCTCGGACGCCGAACCCGGCACGCGGCTCCCCGACTGCACCCTGGTCCTGCGGGACGCGGACGGCACCGTGCGGGAGCGGGGCACCTGCAGCGTGACGGTCGGGCTGCCCGCGCCGACGCTGACCAGCCCTCAGCCGGGGGTCCCGGTGAGCACGTTGCCGAGGGCGATCGGTACGGCCTATCCCGGCGCCCAGGTGACGGTCCGCGACGCGGCGGAGAACGAGGTCTGCGCGACCACCGCCGCCCCGAACGGCATCTGGCACTGCAAGCCCGCCCTCGCCCTCCCGCCCGGCCCGGGCCGCCTCCAGGCGACGGCGACGATGAACGGCGTCAGCGCGACGAGCGAACAGATCAACATCACCGTGCCGGGCGCGCCCGAGCCCCGGCGGGGCGCGGCCGGCCGTCAGTAGCGCGCGTCAGTCCCGTTGCGCCCGTCAGTCCCGTCAGCTCCGTCAGTAGCGCAACGCCCTCGCCACCTCGGCCCGAATCTCGCCGCTCAACTGGCGCGTGCTGCGGGCGGTGCCCTTCCCCGACTCGCCCCCCGGTACGTCGGACACGGTCACCACGGTGGCGTCCAGGAGATTGTCGTCCTCGTCGCGGAAGTTGATCTGCACGGCGAAGGACCGGGTTGCGTCGGTCGTGTTGTCCGCCGTGACCTCCACGGTCGTACGGCCGTCCGAGTCGGTCTTCGGCTCGGCGAGCTTCACCGCGTCCTTGGCGTCGATGCCGCCCTTGATGTCGTCCAACTGGCGGCCCGCCTCCGCCGTCGCCGAGTCGAAGGCCGATGCGGCTTTGCTCGCCACCGAGGTGGGGGTGTCGCCGTCGCTGCACGCGGTCAGGAGGGCGGCGGCCAGTGCGGCGGTCGTCGCGAGGGTCGTGGTGGTCGTCGTCCACCGCGTTCGGTGACCGGGCATGGCGCCTCCAGCGGGTGCGTTCCGGTTGGTTCCCGGACCGGGACCTGTCTGTCCGGGCCCCTCCAGTGAAGGTCGGCATGCCCGCGCCCGCACCCCGGCCGTCACCCGTTCGGCCCTCGCCCCGTGGTGACCGCCCCCGGCCGAACCCATCGTCGTACCGACCGCAGAACACGCGAGAAGTGGGGTACGACAGCCATGAGTCAGCAGCAGTCGCAGCCACAGTCACAGGCAACCGACGCGGCACACAGCCACCCCGGAGCCCCCGGCCCCACCCCCGGCACGACCGGCGGGCAGCGGCCCGCATCCGCCGTCCCCGGCTGGGTCACCGGCGGACTCGTCTTCGCCGGCGTACTGATGCTGGTGAACGGCCTGCTGGCCATCCTCCAGGGCATCTCCGCGATCGCCCAGGACGACGTCTACGGCAGCGTCGGCGACTACGTCTTCGGCATGAGCCTCACGGGCTGGGGCTGGACCCTGCTCGTCCTCGGCGTCATCGTGGCCGCGGTCGGCTACGGCATCCTCCAGGGCGCCTGGTGGGCACGGATCACCGGCATCTTCGTGGCGTCACTGAGCATGGTGCTCCACTTTCTCTTCCTGCCGTACACGCCGGTGTGGTCGGTGATCATGGTCGGCATCGACTTCTTCGTGATCCTGGCGCTGGCGACGGCGCAGGACATCGCGGACACGTCGTCGGGGCAGAGTGCCTAGGGGCTGTTTCTCGTAGTGGCTGTTTCCCGGCGGCTCAGCCGTGCCCCAACCCGCCGCCGCCGAAGGCTCCGCTCTTGCCCGGCAGCCACCGCTTGCGGTGCTGGTCCTCGCTGCGCTTGCTGCCCGCGTGGTGCAGCTCGTGCGGGAGGAGCCGTTCCCGGCCCGTCGAGTGCGGCACCTCGTCCGGCTCGCGGATCTCGCGGATCTCGTGGACGGCGCCGGTGTCGGGGAGGTGGGGCTGCTCGTCGGCCGTGGGCCGGGGCAGCTCTCGGTCACGGACCCGCATGCCGAACTGCACGGCCCAGACCAGTGCGCCGGCGATGAACAGGCCACCCACGAAGGCGGCGATCACGTTGAGTACTTCACTCGACGAGGCCGCTAGTACAAACGTCGTCGTACCCATGCCCCAATTATCACCGAAACGGACGAATAAGCTCCTTCAGAGGCGGCGGAACCACGGAACTGCTTGGCTACGCGGATCTACGCGGATCTACGCGGATCTACACGGGTCTACGCGCGTCACTCACTCTCACCCTCACCCTCGCCCGGACTCTTCTCCGACTTCTCACCCAGCTCCGTGAAGAGAGTCAGCTGAAGGGCCCCCGGCGCTTCGAGGCGTGAGTTGAGCGAGTTCCAGGGCGTGCGGGTGGGCTCCGCGACGACCTCGGCTCCGGCGGCGGCCAGTCTGGCCGTGGCGGTCGTCGAGTCGTCCACCTGGAAGGCGACCCGGACATGGCCCGCGACCCGTCGGCCGACCTCGACCTCGTCGATGAACGCGGCGTGGTTCGGGTCGGTCAGCTCCAGGGTGGCCCGGCCGGCGTCGAGGATCGTCACCCGGCCGCCGGGAGAGGAGAACGCGCCGCGCTCGGGGAGGCCGAGCACGTCCCGGTAGAAGCGCAGCGCCTCGTCGTAGTCGGCCGCGGTGACGACCAGGCGGAGCTCGTGGACGTGTACGGGGGGTTCGGTCGGTCCTGCGTCGGACATGTGCGGCCACTCCTCGCCTGGTTGACGGTCGTGACTTGAGAACCCGGGCGCCCGGTGCGTGATTCCCGGGCGGCCGGGGTGGGGATGCCGGGTGCGGGTCAGTCCACGCCGATGCTGTTCAGGATCGCCGAGGTGACGTGGTCGGCGGCGTTCTTGTGGCCCCTGGCGTTGGGGTGCACGAGGGCCGGCTCGAAGGAGCCGCTGGCGAGGACTCCCTCGACCCACTTGCCGGCGTCGCAGACGCTGTGGTTCTCGGTGGAGTCGTAGAGGTTGACGAAGGTGGCGGTGTCCTGGGTGCCGGCCGACTTCTCGATGGCCTTGTTGAGGGGTTCCAGGACGTCTTGGCGCAGCCAGTCCAGGTCGCCCTGGGTGATCGGCCCGAACTGTTCCAGGTCGTTGTACCGGCACTTGGTGGTGTCCTTGGGGATGACCGTGGGGTAGCCGACGGCCAGGACCTTGGCGTGTGGGGCCCGCTCGTGGAGCACGGTGAGCATCTCGTCGTAGTCCTTGCCCACCTTGGTCAGGCGGGCGGGGATGTCGTCGGCCAGGCCGTCCCGGCACGGGGTGCCCACGCCGCCGCTGCCCGAGCCCAACTCCAGGCAGGTGCGCAGGATGTCGGCGAAGCCGAGGGTGTTGCCGCCGACCCCGACGGTGATCACGTCGGTGCCGGGGCCCACCGCCTCGGACTGGGGCGGCACCGGCGGGAACGGGTAGTCCGGGTCCTCGGAGAAGGGCGGCAGGTGACGGCCGATCGGCTCCTGCGCCCTGAAGGTGACGTCCTGGATCGTGGCGGCGCCGCAGCTGACGTTGGTCAGTTCGATGAGCGAGCCGAGGTCGCGGTCGATGACCTGGGGGTAGGACTGGTCGGTGCGCTCACAGCCGTCGCGGGGGACTTCGAAGGTGTCGCCCGCGGCAGGGATGACCCCGGCGGTGTAGGAGTCGCCCAGGGCGACCCACTCGTAGGACGCCGCGGCGGCGGGTTGCGCCCCGACGAGTTGTGCGGGAGCGAGGGCGCCGGCGGTGAGAGCCGCGGCCGAGCCGAGCAGGGTCAGCCGAGTGCGGAAGCTTGCCACGAATCCTCCAGGGATACGGTGTTGGCGACACTTTGACCCTATGAGGTTCGTTACTTAAAGCACTAGATCCAATACAGACAGTCACATTCCGTATGGTCCGGGTGTGTTTACGGTCGAGGCGGACACGTTCTGGAAGAACCGGTTCACTATCGGGGCCGTCCGCTTCCGAGGCTTGACCGGCCCTGCGCGATATGTGTGGCCTACGCAGCGACCTCGACCGGCCGACGACCCTCTCGGTCCACCGTGCGTCCTTTGCCGCTTGTCTCATTCGTGATCACCGACAGTCGCAGCGCGCCGCCGCTCTCTCGTTGTCGTTGTCTTGCTCCGTCACGGACCAACTCGTCCGTTCGGTGGAGCCGCCTGCCAACACGGCCACGGAACCCGGCCGTTCGGCCGAGGCGAACCGGCCCGGCGTACCGCCACAGTGGAGGTCATCACCCCTCCCGCCCCAGGAGTACGTCGATGTCGTCGATGTCCCATCAGGACACCAGCCCCAGCACGATGCCCGGCGGAGCGCGGGACGGCGTACTTCACGGCGTCCCGCGCTCATGCCCCGGAGACCTACGACCGGTTGAGGGACGTCAAGCGGTCGTAGGCACTCGGCCTGCCTCTGCGGGACAGCCAAGACAACCCCATGATCTTCTTCAACCTGCCGTGACCTGCCGTGACTTGCCCTGACCTGCCGTCAGCCCGACTTGACCACCGCCAGCCGCGGCTCGTCCTCGGCGGCGGGCCGGCCCACGGCACCCGCGCGCTGCTTCGGGATGAACATGGCGACCGCGAAGGCCAGCAGGGCCGCGCCCGCGCCGATGGCCATGACGACCTTGAAGCCGTTCTCCGAGGGCAGCGCGTAGCCGCCGAAGTCAGTGGTCATCTGGGCCAGGACGACGCCCGCGATGGCACTGGCGAAGGAGGTGCCGAGCGAACGCATCAGGGTGTTGAGGCTGTTGGCCGCGGCCGTCTCCGACTCCGGTACGGCGCCCATGATCAGGGCGGGCAGGGCGCCGTAGGTGAAGCCGACGCCCGCGCCGATGATGCAGGACACCAGGATCAGGTGCCAGACCTCGCTCATCAGCACGATGTTCAGGCCGTACCCGGAGGCCACGATCAGCGCGCCGATCATCAGGGTGACCTTGGGCCCCCGGGCCTTGGTGACGGCCGCGGACACGGCCGACATGGCCATCATCACCAGGCCCTGCGGGGCCAGCACCAGGCCGACGGTGAGCATCGACTTGCCCAGGCCGTAGCCGGTCTGCGACGGCAGCTGGAGCAGCTGCGGCAGCACCAGCGACATCGCGAACATCGAGAAGCCGAGCGCGACGGAGGCGAGGTTGGTGAACAGCACCTGCGGCCGTGCGGTGGTGCGCAGATCCACCAGCGGCTGCCGCGACCTCAGCTCCCACCAGCCCCAGGCCAGCAGGATCACGACCGCCGCGGCACCCAGACCCAGCGTCGTCGCGCTGGTCCAGCCCCAGTCGGCGCCCTTCGAGACGGCCAGCAGCAGGGTGACAAGACCGGCCGACAGCCCGAGCGAGCCGACCAGGTCGAACCGGCCGCCGGTGCGCGTCTTCGACGCCGGTACGACGGCCAGGACCAGCAGGAAGGAGAGCACACCGAGCGCAGCGGAGGTCCAGAACAGCAGGTGCCAGTCCCAGTTGTCGGCGATGAACGCGGCGGACGGCAGCCCGAGCGCGCCACCGACACCGAGCGAGGCACTCATCAGGGCGGTGGAGCCGGCGAGGCGGTCGGCGGGCAGCTCGTCCCGCAGGATGCTGATGCCGAGCGGGACGACCGCGGCGGCCAGCCCCTGCAGCGTCCGCCCGACGATCATCGGCACCAGCGAGTCGGCCAGCGCGCACACCACCGACCCGGACACCAGCAGGGCGATGCTCGCGAGCAGCATCCGCCGCTTGCCGTACATGTCGCCGAGCCGCCCGACGACCGGCGTGGCCACGGCGGCGGCGAGCAGCGTCGCGGTGACCGCCCAGGCGGTGTCGGACGGGGAGGCGTCCAGCAGCTTCGGCAGCTCCGGGACGATCGGGATGACCAGGGTCTGCATCAGCGAGACGACGATCCCGGCGAGGGCCAGCACGGCCACGACGGCGTTCGGCGCGGCGGACTTCCTTCCCGCGTCGGCGGGTCGGGCAAGGGCATGGGACATGACGGAGCCTCCATCAGGGGGTTGGTTCAGAGGTGCAGTGCAGAGGTGCAGCGGTTCAGAGGTTCAGAGGTGAGCTGGGAACGGCAGCTCGGCGATCACTTCGAATCCGCCCTGGGGCCGATGCCCCATCCGGATCCGGCCGCCGACGGAATGCGCGCGTTCACGCATCCCGATCAGCCCGTAACCACCGCTCGTCGAAAGGGAATTGACGTGCGATCCGGCCCGACCGCCGTTGCTGATGCTCAGCACCAGCCGCTCGGCGCCGTACACCAGCCGCACGTCCGCCGAGTGACCGCCGGCGTGCTTGGTGACGTTGGTCAGGGCCTCCTGCACGATCCGGTACGCCGTGAGATCCGCACCGGCGGAAAGGGCCCGCGGCTCCCCCTCCGTCGTGACGGTCACCTTGAGCCCGGCGCCCTCGAAGGACCCCACGAGCTCGGGAAGCCTGTCGAGCCCGGGCGTGGCCCCCGGTCGCGGTCGGTCGTCCGGCTCGTCGGTGTGGTGCCGGAGCAGTCCGACCGTGGCCTTGAGCTCACGCAGGGCCGAGTCGGTCGTACCGGCCAGCTCACCGGTGATCCGCCCGGCCTCCGTAGGCCGGCCTGGCAGCAGCCGGGCCACGGCGCCCGCCTGGATCTTGGCCAGGACGAGGTGGTGGGCGACGACGTCGTGCAGATCCCGCGCGATCCGCAGCCGCTCCTCCACGACCCGCCGCCGCGCCTCCTCCTCCCGCGTCCGCTCGGCGTGCTCGGCCCGCGCCTGCACGGCTTCGAGGTAGGCACCCCGCAGCCGCGTCATGGTGCCGAGCGCGGTGGGCAACAGCAGCCATGCGGCGGGACCGAGCAGCTTGAGGGACAGGGGTTCGTCGTACGGGTCGAGGACCAGGGTCGTGCCGACCACCAGGACGATCCCCACGCCGGCGAAGACGTTGGCGGTACGCCGGTCGGTCCGCAGCGCCAGCGTGTACAGCGCGATCATCAGCGGCCCGAGCAGCAGCACGGTCAGGAGATAGCCGAGCCCGGCCATCACCATGGCGCCCACCGTCGTCACCAGCGCGGTGCCCCGCGGCCGGGAGTGCCGCCACATCAGCGCCAGGCAGGAGACCCCGGCCAGCAGCACACCGGGCCACCACGCCGGTCCGGGTTCATGGCCCGGGAGCGTGACGACGGTGCCGGGGAGAGCACAGACGAACACGGCGAGGGCGACGCCGGCGTCGACTGTGTGGGGGTGCCGGCGCAGTTGCTGCTGCACGTTGCCGACCAGGGGAGGGGCGATGAGAGGGGCCATGAGAGGAGTTCCTGTCAGATGCCGTGACGGCAACGCCCGTCTTCAGGGGCGCGGGGCTGCATCGATATGCGGCTCCGCCGCGTGGGCGCGACCAGCCACAACGGCGCGGCACCCGCTCGACGACACCGCGTGGCACCACCTACGAGCCAAAGGTGACGACAACCTTCTCCGCCGCCCCCGGCGTCATCGCCAGCCCAAACGCCCGCTCGACCTCGTCGAACGGCACCCGATGACTGATCAGCCTCGCGAAGCGCTCATGGTGCTCCGCGAGCTCGGCGGTCACCTCGAAGATCTCGGTCGGATACCCCTGGGAGGCGATCAGCGTCAGCTCACTCCGCAGCATCCCCCCGAGATCGATCGCGTCGGACTTCTTCTGTACGGCGACCATGACCATCTTGGCCCCCCACTTCGCGGAGTCGACGGTGGCCTGAAAGACCGCGGGCGCCCCGGCGGCGTCGATATAGATGTCCGTCCCGGCCCGCGCCTGCCCGAGCGCATTCGCGGCAGGACCGTGCAGCTCGGTGAGCCGCTCGGTGACGTTCTCCTCCGCCGAGTTGATGACGGCGTCGGCCCCGACGGCCAGCGCCGTCTCCAGCCGCTCCGGGAGGACGTCGGCGACGACCACGTGCTCGACCCCGCGCAGCTTCAGCCAGATGGTGGCGCCCAGCCCGATGGGCCCGGCACCGAAGACGACCACCTTGTCGGCGGGGCCGGCCTCGGAGCGGTTCACACAGTGCCGGGCGACGGCCATCGGCTCGTTGAGGGCGGCGACGTCGAAGGGCACATGGCCGGGGAAGACGGCCAGGTTTCTGCCGATCTCCGCCTCCTCGACGAGCAGGTACTCGCTCATGGCCCCGTGCGCACCGCCGCACCCGATGATCCCGGAGGGCACACCCTGCGGGTTGACGACCACCCGGTCGCCCACCTTCAGCCCGCCGACCTCGGCACCGATCTCGACGATCTCACCGGCGGGCTCGTGACCGAGGGGGAGGGCGCGCATCGAGCCGTCGGCGCCGAGGGGCGTGCCGCCGAGGTGCAGGAAGAAGGTGTCGGTACCGCAGATGCCGCAGGCGCGGATACGGACCAGGGCGTCCTTGGGTCCGGGTGTGGGGCGCTCGACGGCGACGACGTCGATCTCGTTCTGGGCGCCGGTGTGAACGGACCTCATGGTGGTCATGGAGAGCTCGCTTTCTGTGACATCCGGTTCTGTGACATCCGGTTCTGTGACACCCGGGGGTGCCCGTGCCTTGTCATTGCTTAACTTAGGCAAGCATGTGGCTGTTACTTAAGTCAAGCAATCTTCTGATGCTTCGGAAAACTTTGCTTAACTTAGGCAAGTAGCTGCTACGGTGAAGCCATGTCCGCACTGTCAGCCGCAGCAGCGGCGCCCGACCCGGCGCACATCGTGGAGATCGAGAAGTGCCTCACCCGGATCACCTACCTGGCGAGCCGGGCGAGACAGCACGAGTACCTGATGGCCGCGGCCGGTCTGGCCCTGGACCGTGCCGCCGTGGCGATCCTGCGCCGCCTCGCCGAGAGCGAGCCGATGCGGCCCGGCGTGCTGGCGGGGCTGCTGGCGGTGGAGGCATCCCATGTCACGCGCCAGGTACAGCAGTTGGAGCGGGCCGGCTATGTGCTCAGGGCCGCCGACCCGCACGACCGGCGGGCCCAGCGCATCGAACTCACCGACGCGGGCAGGGCCGCGGTGGACCGCATCCGCGAGGTCGGCCGCATCGGCATGCGCATGGCGCTGGCCGACTGGTCCGACGACGACCTACGACAGCTCGCCGAGCTCTTCCACCGTCTGGTCGACGACTTCGTCACCAACGCCGAAATACCGGCCGACCTCGGCCCCACCGCCTGACGACCCGTTCCGGCGCGCAGCGCATCCCCCACACGAAGGGTGTCGCCATGAACGCGAACCTCTCGAACCTCCTGGAGAAACCCGCCCTCCCGATGAGGGCCTCCCTCGTGGAGAAACCCTCGCCCCCACGCGGGGACGGACAGTGCGTCCTGGTCGTCGCCGACGATCCGGTGGACAGCGAACTGCTCAGCACCACCCTGGAGTTGGCCGGCTACCGGGTCGGCACGGCGGGCACCGGAGCCGAGGGGATGGTGCGGCTGACCGAGCACTGCTTCGACCTGGCGGTGTGGGACGCCGTACTCCTCCCGCACCTCGCGAAGCTGCCGCCCGCCCCGCTGCTCTTCCTCACCACCTGCGACTCGATCCACCGCCTCGTCCCCGAACTCGGCCCGGGCGAACAGGACTACGTCACCAAGCCGCTGCGGATCGCCGAGGTCCTCGCCCGGGTCGACGTCCTGCTGCGCCGCCGATGCCCCGAACGCCCTGCCGGTCTGCCCCGCTACGGCGACCTGGTCCTGGACGACGCCACCTGCCGGGCCCGGCGCGGCACCCGTTCCCTCGACCTCACCCCCGCCGAGTACCGACTGCTGCGCCATCTGCTCGTCAACGCCGAGTGCGTGCTGTCGAAGGAGCAGATCAGCCGGCATGTGTGGGGCGACTTCCGGGCGAACGAGGCGATCGAGAAGCTGGTGTCGCGGTTGCGTCGCAAGGTGGACAGCGATCCGAGGGAGCCGGCGCTGGTCCATACCCGGCGGGGGTTCGGGTACTGGCTCGGGAGCGCCGGCTGACGTGTCGTGTCGTGCCGCGCCGTGCCGCATTGCAGGGTGGGTGATCGACGGCGGAGACTGGCTTCGGGCGCCGGCGTTGCGTGGGGAGAGGCCGAAGCGATGGGCTAGTACGTGGAGTTGCCCGGCGTGCGGACGTGGTACGAGGCCGAAGGCGCCGGTGATCCGCTGCTCCTGCTGCACGGCGCGTTCTGCACCAACGAGACCTGGCAGGCGCAGCGCGCGGGCCTCGCGGCGAGGTACCGCGTCCTGCTCCCCCAGGGCCTGTCCGGCGGATCATGCCGGCGTCGCGGGGTCTGGCACGCACTCCCTCAGAGGGGGGACCCCCAGCCGCGTTGTCGTCACTCGCCGACGCTCCGCGTCGACTCCCTCCTCCGCCTTGCAGCTGCACGCACCAGACCCCGCTCGGGTCCGCCGAAAAGAGACCGTCTCTCGAAGCCGGCCTGATCCGCCGGACAGGCCCTGGCGCCGCGGGCACGGTCGTACACACGATGTCACGGGACCGCTGTCCTACCAGGACATGGCCGACGACACCGTCGCCTTCATCGAGGCGGTCGCCGGCGGGCCCGCCCATCTCGTCGGGTGGAGCGACGGCGGGATCGTCGCGCTGCTCGTCGCCCTCGCCCGGCCCGACCTGGTCCGCAAGGTCGTGGCCATCGGGGCCAACTTCCGTCCGGCGCCGGAGAGTCTGGCGGCTCCGGCGATGTTCGAGGACCTGGATCCCGACGGTCCCGGCATGGCGGCGTTCCGTGAGAGCTACGCGGCCGTGTCGCCCGACGGCCGGGACCACTGGCCGGTCGTCGTCGGCAGGATGGCCGAGATGATCACCACGCGGCCCACCCTCACCACCGACGACCTGGCCCGCATCACCGCGCCCGCGCTCGTCCTCGTCGGCGACGACGACCTGGTGACCCTGGAGCACACCATCGCCCTGTACCGAGCGATCCCCCGCTCCGAACTGGCCGTGGTCCCCGGCACCTCGCACGCGCTCCCGCTGGAGAAGCCCGCGCAGGTCAACCGGATCGTCCTCGACTTCCTGGCGGGCGAGCCCGTTCCGACGATGCTGCCGATCCGGCGCGCGGGGGAGACGCCGTAGCCGGAGGCTCGGACGTGGGGTTGCGCACCTTCGGTCGGTCGCACCGGCATACGTGGGCGTCCGCAGCCGCTACCAAAGACGCACAGCGAGCGACGTTCGGCCGACGCGCGCGGTGCCGTCGCCGCTCGACCGGTGGGACCTGACCTGGGCCGCCGCTCCCCCCCCCGGCGTCGGGGCCGACCCCGCTGTGGAGCCGGCGGGCGGCGGGGCATGGGCCATGAGCCACGCCCCGCCGCCCGCCGGAGCGTCAGCCGTCGTTCTTGCCGAGCAGCTTGTTCATCTCCTCGATCTCGGCGGTCTGGGCGGTGATGACGGCGTCGGCCAGGTCGGTCGCCGGGGCGTACCGGCCCCTCGCCTTCTCGGTCTCGGCCATCTCCACCGCGCCCTCGTGGTGCTCGACCATCATGGTCAGGAACATGGTGTCGAAGTCCTTGCCGGAGGCCTTCGACAGCTTGTCCATGTCCTCCTGGTCCATCATCCCGGCCATGCCGGAACCACCGGAGTGACCGGCCGAGTGGTCCATGCCGGGCGCGGCCGACGGCACGTCCTCACCCCACGCCTTCAGCCACCCGGACATCGTCCTGATCTCCGGGTCCTGCGCCTTGCGGACGCGCTCGGCGAGGTCCTTGACCTGCGCGGAGGAAGCGCGGCCGGCGGCCAGCTCGGCCATCTCCAGGGCCTGCTGGTGGTGCGGGATCATGCCCTGCGCGAAGGAGACGTCCTGGTCGTTGTGAGCCTCGGCGCCCGCGGAGGCGTCGGCGGTGGCGTCCGTGCCCGACGAGGCCGAGTGCTTGGCCGCGGAGCCGGAGTGGGAGTCGCCGTTGCCACCGCCGCAGGCGGCGAGGACGAGGGCGGCGGTGGCGGCCGTCGCGGCCAGGGCGGCGCGGCGGATCAGGGTACGTGTGCTGGTCATGCGGGAACTCCTGCGGAGTGCGTGAGTGTTCGCCGCGCCTCGACGGGCGCGACGCGGGCATGGCTGCGTGCCGTGCGTTCGTACGGTGAACGGGGACGGCTCGGCCTTGTCCTAGGTCCGCAGGATCTGCAGTTCGGCGAGTGAGGGAGGCGCGCGCCCGCCCTCCGGCGCGGCGGCCACGGAACGGCCGTCGACATCGCCGGAGACGGCATGACCGGCCGGATCGGGCAGCGGGGCCGGCAGCACGGGGCCCGCGCCGACAGCACCGGAGGCGCAGGTCGGGTCGGCGTGCTGGGCGTGCCCGCCGCCGGTGGTGCCGCCGTGACAGACGGACTCGTCGGTGGTGCCCGGCATGTGGGCGGCGGTCATGGCGCGCGCGTGGCCGTGATGGGACGAGGCGGCGGCGACCGCGTTGCCGGGCCCGAGCGCGTGCATCCCGAACAGCCCCGCGAGCAGCCCGAGCAGCAGAAGCATGCGCCACGGCCCCGTCATCGGGAGCCGCGGCGCACGGAGTCGCTGTGCGCGGGTTGTCACGCCCTCATCGTACGTATGCGGCTCGCGGCCGACTCACCAGGTGACCGGCAGCGCGTGGAGGCCGTAGATCACCGCGTCATGCTTGAAGGGGAGTTCGTCCAGGTCGGCGGCGACGCGCAGGGTGGGCACGCGGCGCAGCAGGGTCGGGTAGACGACCTGGAGTTCCATACGGGCCAGCGGCTGGCCGAGGCAGTGGTGGGTGCCCACGCCGAACGCCTGGTGGTGGCGGGCGTCACGGGTGAGGTCGAGCCGGTCGGGGTCGGGGAAGACGGCCGGGTCCCGGTTGGCCAGCTCGCCGAGGAGGATCACGCCGTCGCCGGCGCGGATGGTGTGCCCGGCGATCTCGATGTCCTCCAGGGCGGTCCTGCGGCGGCCGAGATGGACGATGCTGAGATAGCGCAGCATCTCCTCCACCGCCGAGACGATCGCCTTCGGGTCCTCGGCGTCGTGCACGAGGGCGAGCTGGTCGGGGTGCTGGAGCAGCAGCAGGGTGCCCAGGCTGATCATGTTGGCGGTGGTCTCGTGCCCGCCGAGCAGCAGCAGCACGCCCATCGTGGCCGCCTGATGACGCGTCAACTCGCCCTTGCGGATCCGCTCGCCCAGCGCGGAGAGCAGGTCGTCGCCGGGGTGCGCGAGCTTCTCGCCGACCAGGTCGTCGAGATACCCGTGCAGGTTGGCGTGCGCCGCCCGCCGCTCCTCGGGGGTGGCGGTGGCGGAGACGATGGCCTTGCTGTTGGTCTGGAAGAACTCGTGGTCCTCGTACGGCACCCCGAGCAGCTCCGAGATCACCAGCGACGGCACCGGCAGCGCGAGCGCCTGCACCAGGTCGGCCGGTTTGGGCCCGTCCAGCATGCGGTCGATGAAGTCGTCCACCATCCGCTGCACCGACGGCCGCATCGCCTCGATCCGCCGGATCGCGAAGGCCCCGCTCACCATGCGGCGCAGCCGGGCGTGCTCCGGGTCGTCCATGCCGACGAAACTCAGGTCGGTGGCCTCCTGCTTGCCGCCGGTGTGCGGCACGGGGCTGGGGAAGCCGGGGTTCGAGAAGTCCGCGCTGAGCCGGGCGTCCCCCAGCAACTGCTTCTGCTCGGCGTGCCCGATCACGGCCCAGGGCTCGCGACCGTCCCAGGACCGCACCCGGGTGAGGGGCCCGTGGTCGGCGAGGGCCCGCATCTCGGGGGAGAGGCCGAAGGGGCAGGAGGAGGCGCGGGGGTGGGGGAAGTCGGGGGTGTCGGGAGTGTTGGGGGCGGTGGTGGGGGTGGTGGGGGCCATGGGGTCTCCCTCGGTCTGGGGTGGGGGCGGGAGTGGCGTACGTACGTGGGTGGGGGTGGGGGCGGGGGCCAGTTTGGGCGGGGCTCGGTCAAGGGTTGGCGGAGTGGCGTACGTCGGAGGCGACCGGCGATGGCGTCATCGACGGTGACAGTGACGGTGACGGCGTCGTTGTCGGCGTCGGGGGAGCCAGGAGTAGCCCGGTGAGGGCGTCGGTCAGGGCGGTGGCCGTGGCGTCCCAGGACGGGGGGAGTTCACCTGTCCCCTCGGCGAGCGCGCGCTCCTGCTCGGCGCAGGTGTGGGTGATCAACAGGCGGGCCATGCGCCCGCGTTCGGCGCGTACCTCGGCGGGCAGGAAGTCGAGGCGGCGGCCGAGGCCGCGCAGGGTGCGCTGGAGGGGTTCCCGTACGAGCGCCTCGTCGGTGACGAGCGCCCTCAGCACGGGGTCGGTCATCACGAGCGCGGAGAAGCGGGCGTGCCAGGAGGGGACGCCGAGCGAGTCGAGATACGCGGTGACGGGCCGTACGAGACAGGCCACCCAGTCCCGGACCTCCGGCACGGCATCCCCCGTGCCCATCTCGTCGAGCATCCGCTCCCGAGCGTCCTCGATCGCCTCGGCGTTGCGGCGCATGATCGCGCGCACCAGCCCCGACTTGCTGCCGAAGTGGTAGCCCACGGCGGCGACGTTGCCCTGCCCCGACGCCTCGCAGATCTGCCGGTTCGACACCGCTGCCAGTCCGTGCTGGGCGTAGAGCCGCTCGGCGGCGGTCATGATGACGTCGCGGGTCTCGGCGGAGCGGTCGGTGGGCGGGGCGGTGTCCGTCATGCCGCCCAGCCAAGTTAAATCACATGACTTAATCAAGCGGGGGTGGGTGTCTGTCTTGAAAGGGAGCCGAAGAGTCCGGAACCGATCGGCAGGCTCGACGACTTTGCCATCTCTTTACAACCTGCCCCGCCGCCGGGTCGTCTCTCCGCTCGACCGTCATCCAGCCCACCGCGTACGGCAGTACCGGGCGGGCCGACGAAAGAGAGCGAGCGACTCCATGCGCCGAACCGTCCTGAGCGCCCTGGCACTTACGGCCACCGCCCTGCTGGCGAGCACCGCCCCCGCCTTCGCCGACGGGACCTCCCCGACCCCGGCCCCCAGCCGGACGGCCACACAGCCGCCGGCCTCCGCCGAGCCGAGCCCCGAGCCGACCACCGACGCCAGCGCGCAGCCGACCCGCCCCGCCTCGCCGGTCCCCTCGGCACCGTCGGAGGCCGAGCCGACGCGGCCGTCGGAGGGCGGCCAGGTCTCCGCCGTGCCGTCCGGGGCGCCCGACACCGGAGTCACGGCGGCGTCCTCGTCGTCCGGCAACACGGGCGGACTGATCGGAGGCGGTGCGGCGGCGGCGGTCCTCGTCGGTGGCGCGGTCTTCGTCGTACGGCGTCGGCGGGCGAACGGCGTATGACGCCGCTGTCCGGGCCGGCGTCGCCCACGCCGCTCTCCAGGCGTGCGTTCGGCGCGGCGGCCACGGCGGCCATGGCCTCGCTGCTGGTGGGATGCGGCGGCCAGGGACAGGAAGCGGAGGCCGCGAGCGGGCAGTCCCGGAGAACGCGAGGCAGGAAGGAGGCGGGCGGCGAGAGCGACGGTTCGTCTTCCTCTTCCTCCTCCTCTTCCTCGCCGTCCGCGAACTCGGCGCGGGCGCTGGGCCGTTCGTCCCCGGTCCGTCTCCAGATCCCGGCGATCGACGTCGACACCCCCGTCATACGGCTCGGCCTGGCGTCGGACGGCACGGTGCAGGTGCCGCCGATCACGGCCGACGACCGCGCGGGCTGGTACCGGCACTCGCCGACGCCGGGGCAGGTCGGCCCGTCGGTCCTCCTCGGCCATGTCACGGTGGGCGCCCACGGGGACGGGGTGTTCCGGCACCTCGCCCGGCTGCGGCGGGGCGACCGGATCGTGGCGCGCAGGGAGGACGGCAGCTCGGCGGAGTTCACGGTCAGCGCCGTACGGACGGTCGCCAAGGCGGACTTTCCGACGGACGACGTCTACGGGAACGTAGACCGTCCTGAACTGCGGCTGATCACATGCGGGGGGCCGCGGGACGGGGAGGAGTACCGGGACAACGTGATCGTGTTCGCCAGGCTGACCTCCACAACACCCTGACCGCCCGCCCCGCCGCAGTCACCGCACGCCCGGATACCGGGCTTCAGGACGGATCCCGGGCTTTCGGAACGGCCGCCGACGGCCCGGCATCTTCCTCCACGAGTGCGGCGCGTGTTCATCACCACCCTGGAGAGCGTTGAAACGGTCCCGAGACAAGGCAGCGTCCGAGCTGTTCGCCGCCCTGTATCCGCGCCTGGCCGGCTGGTGCCGCCGTCTCGTCGACGACGACGAGACGGCCCACGAGATCGCCTCCGAGGCCTTCACCCGGCTCTGGGCCCGCTGGAGCCGGGTGGAGGAGCCGCGCGGCTTCCTCTATGTCACGGCGGCCAACCTGGTCCGGGACCACTGGCGCAAACTGGAGCGCGAGCGCAAGGCGATGCGCCGGGTCACGGCGGAGGCCGAGGCCAACTCCCATACGGAACAGGCGGACCCGGCCGTACGTCTGCTGGTCCAGTCCCTCCCCGAACGCCTCCGCACCCCGATCCTCCTCCACTACTACGCTGACATGCCGATCCGGGAGGTGTCCGTGCTGACCGGACGTAAGGAAGGAACCGTCAAGGCCGACCTCCACGCGGCCCGCGAACTGCTCCGCGTCCACCTGAGGAGAAGCCTTGACCACACGCTTTGACGAGGACCCGGACGTCCCGGAGCTGTCCCCCGACGACCCCCTCGCGGTGATCCTGCGACCTCCCTCCGAGCACCTCGCCCCACCGCCCGGCCACTACGAGGCGGTCCGCCGCAGGGCATCACGCCGCCGCCTCCTGCGTACGGCGGCGGGTCTCGGCGCGACGTGCGCGGTCGCGGCCCTCATCGCGGTCCCGCTGCACTTCGCCAGGCCCGACGGCCCCACCACCCCGACGCCCCCGCTGGCACCCCCGCCGGCGACGAGCCGTACGACATCGCCCGAGCCGTCGTTGCCCTCCACCCCGTCGCCGTCACCCACGTCCGCGGAATCGGCTTCGCCGACGCCGACGGTGCCACCGGAGACCGCGGGCGTTCCGACCGCCACGAGCGACGGGACGGGCGTGACCCGGACGCCGGACAGTTCGGCGGCGGCTACGGCGGTGCCGTCATCGGAGGCGTCATCTGTGCCGACGACGCCTCCGCCGACGGAGCGGGCGGGAACGGCGGCCACGCCTACGCGAGTTCCGTGAATCTGGCGCGGTCCGTCGTTGCGGAGGGGGCGTAAGGGGCGCAGCCTCGGTGGGCGTCGGGCCTCACCGGCCGCCACGTCGTGTACACGATCTGGCAGGCGTCCCACATGGACCAGACGTACTTCCTGTGCAGTGACGTGAACTTCCGCTGAGTCGGAGCTGATCGCGTCGAGCTGGACGGGGGTCCACTCCCCTCCCTCGCCCTGAACGGTGAACGCGCCGGCGATGAAGGACTCGGGCAGCACCCGCCATCCTGAACAACTCGGCGGGCGAGACTCCTCGCACCAGCGTCAGGGTGGACCCGATGTCCAGCGCGTACTGCCACACCTGCTTCTTCGGGTCCGGGTACCTCGTCTGCTTCCGCCGGCCGGGCTCCGAAGTCGAGGGTTGTTGGGCGCGCGTCTAGGATGGGCGTATTGCCCCATTCGGGGGGTTGGCCGGGGCTCGGATCAGAGCCCGGGTCCGCGGCGGCGTGGACGCCCGCAGGGGAGTCACCCCACACCCACCGTCCTTTACTTTTGGGCTTCTCAGCAATGCCAGGAGCACTGCCATGACCGCTCAATCCGACTCGATCGTCCTGGAGCGTCCGGCGCAGGAGCTGGCCGACGCGACCTCGCACCATCCGTTCTTGTACGAGCTGAAGCCGGTCGAAGCACGCAAGGTGCTCGACGACCTGCAGGCAGCGCCGGTCGACAAGCTGCCGGTCGACGAGGAGTGGATCACCGTATCCGCCTCCGTGGGCGACGTACGGGTGCGCATAGTCAAACCGCAGGGTGCCACCGGAACACTGCCCGTCGTGCTGTACATGCACGGCGGCGGCTGGGTGCTGGGCAACGCCGCCACCCATGACCGCCTGGTACGGGAGCTGGCGGTCGGTGCCCGCGCAGCGGTGGCCTTCGTGGAGTACACGGCCTCACCGGAGGCCCACTACCCCGTGGCCATCGAGCAGGGCTACGCCACCGCACAGTGGATCAAGCGTGAGGGGGCGTCCAAGGGCCTGGACGCCGGGCGCATGGCGGTGGCCGGCGACTCGGTCGGCGGGAACATGACGGCCGCGCTAGCCCTGATGGCCAAGGAACGCGGTGACGTCACCTTCGTACAGCAGTCCATGTACTACCCGGTCACGGACGCGGCCATGGACACCGGGTCCTACGAACAGTTCGGCACCGGCTATTACCTCAGCCGCAAGGCCATGGAGTGGTTCTGGGACGCCTACACCACCGACCCGGCGCAGCGCGAGGAGATCACCGCCTCCCCCAACCACGCCTCCACCGATCAACTCGATGGCCTGCCGCCCGCCCTGCTGATCGTCGACGAGGCCGACGTGCTGCGCGACGAGGGCGAGGCCTACGCCGCGAAGCTGCGCGCAGCGGGTGTCCCGGTCACGACGGTGCGCTACGACGGCGCGGTGCACGATTTCATGATGCTCAACTCGCTGAGCGAGACCAGGGCCACCCGAGCGGCCGTGGACCAGGCTGTCTCGCTCCTTCGCGATGCCCTCGGGACCGGTTAGCGAACCGAACTCGACGTACGGCTCGGCAGGATCTGTTTGCTGTATCAGGCCCGGCCTTCCTCGTCAGCGCGCCCCGAACTGCACCCCCGTCGGCTGCAGCACATCCGGCCGCACCGCGAGCCCGTCCACCGTCAGCGTCTCCCCGTAGATGTCGGTCAGCCTGATGTCGCCCCCGCACCCGCCCCCCTGCTCGGAGAGGAAGTAGTTGTACTCGGTGCGCGGCAGTTGGCGCCACGTCGTGCCGTCGCGGACCTCCAGGCGGGCCAGGGGATTGCGGTGGCCTACGGCCTGGATGCCGCACCAGTAGCGGCTGGAGCCTGTTTTGTAGCGGATCGCGATCTTGTCGGAGGTGGTCGGGCTCAGCAGGGTCCAGGTGATGGGGATCTGGCCGGTCGATGGGGTCGCGAGCTTGGCGAAGGCCTGGGCGCTGAGGTCGAGTTGGCCGGGGGCGCACGGGGCGGGGCATTCGTTGGTGATGCGGACCGTTATGGAGGCGCCGGTTGCCGCGCGGACCTGGACGTACGCTCCGCAGGCCTTTGAGGTCTCGTAGTCCGTGGTGTTCATCGCCGCGGTCATGACGTCGTCGGTGGGACCGTAGAGGCAGGCGCCGTCGCCGTTGCCGGCGTCGTAGAAGGTCGCGGTTCCTTTGTAGGTGGTGTCGGGGTGTATTCGGCCTGCCAACGGGGCTGTCGCCGACGCCGGTTGGGGAGCGGGCTTGGCTGAGGGGCGTGCCGTTGTGGGGGTTGTGCGAGGTTGCGGGGTGGGGGGTGCCGTGGGAGTGGGCTTTGTGGATGGTTTTCGGTTCCGTGTGGGGGACGGGCTTGGCGGATTCTTCGGGGAGCCGGACCGCTTGTCCGCCGTCGGTGTCGTCGTGGCGTGACCTGCCGTGGGTTCCGTGTCGGGGCGTAGCGCCATCAGGAGGGATGCGGCGAGTGCGACCGCGGCCACGACTGCCGCGGGGACCAGGAATGTCCGCCAACTTCGGGGGGACCGGCGGTGGGAAGGGGATGCCATGGGTGAGTCCGTCCTTACGT
This sequence comes from Streptomyces sp. cf386, assembly GCF_900103585.1. Classification (GTDB taxonomy): domain Bacteria; phylum Actinomycetota; class Actinomycetes; order Streptomycetales; family Streptomycetaceae; genus Streptomyces. The sequence goes on along the minus strand of NZ_FNHV01000008.1, from coordinate 119,266 downwards.
GGTTCGGCAGCAGCAGAGCACGTGGGGGTGGTGGATGTGGGGCTCCCGGGTGGGGAGTTTTCCATGTGTCAGTGGTCGCCGGGGGCGGAATGGTTGCCGGGGTTGTGAGCCGCTGTCGCGTCACCGTGCGCAAGCAGTGCCGACTGTCCTGGCCGTCCTGGTTGTCCTGGCTGTCGTACTCCTGGCTGACCCGTTCCCCACCCTGTACTGCGTTCTCAGTACAGGGGATTGTCGGCACCCGCACGACGACGCGGCACCCCTTCTCCCGACAGCCTGGGCTCACGTTCGAGTCCCAGATGTGGAGACCCCCTGCCGTGGCTACTTTCCTTTATCGCGTGGGCCGTCTGGCCTTCCGGCGGCGCTGGTACGTCGCCCTGGTCTGGGCGGCCGTGCTGGCCGCCGTCGGGTTGGGTGCCCTCAAGGCTCCGGGAGCCGCCGACGAGGAGTTCTCCATGCCGGGCATCGAGTCGCAGAAGGCGTTCGACCTGATGGAGGAGCGCTTCCCGGGTGCGACGGCCGACGGTGCGACCGCGCGGGTCGTCTTCGTCGCGCCGGGCGGTGAGAAGGTGACCGCCGTCGAGAACAAGAAGGCCGTCGAGGAGGCCGTGACCGAGCTGGGCGATGGTGCGCAGGTCGGGTCCGTCGTCGATCCGTTCCAGGCGAAGGCGGTCAGCGCGGACGGGACGACCGCGTACGCGACCGTCACCTACAAGGTCAAGGCCAACGAGCTCACCGACGCCAGCAAGACCCACCTGGAGCGGACGCTCGAGGACGCCCGGGACTCCGGGCTGACCGTCGAGGCCGGCGGGAGCGCGATGGGCGACGGAGGCGGTGCGGGCGGGATGGCCGAGGTGATCGGCGTCGCGATCGCCGCCGTCGTCCTCCTCGTCACCTTCGGCTCGCTGGCCGCCGCGGGGCTGCCGCTGCTGACCGCGATCATCGGCGTCGGCGTCAGCATGGCCACGATCCTCGCGCTGGCGGACGCCCTCGGGCTGTCCACCACGACCGGCACCCTCGCCATGATGCTGGGCCTCGCGGTCGGTATCGACTACGCCCTGTTCGTCGTCTCGCGGTATCGCGAGGAGCGTGCCAAGGGCAGTGCGCCGCAGGAGGCGGCCGGGATGGCCGTCGGTACCGCCGGGTCGGCCGTCGTCTTCGCCGGGCTCACCGTCGTCATCGCGCTCGCCGGGCTCTCCGTCGTCGGTATACCGATGCTCACCAAGATGGGGCTGGCCGCGGCCGGTGCCGTCGTCGTCGCCGTGTTCATCGCGCTGACGCTGGTCCCGGCCTTCCTCGGCTTCTGGCCGAACGCCGTCCTGTCGAGAAAGGCCCGCAAGAGCGGCCGTATGGAAGAAGCCGGTAACGCCAACGGCGGGACCCGGTGGGCGCGGTTCGTGCTGCGCCGGCCGCTGCCGGTGCTGCTGCTCGGTGTGGTCGGCCTCGGGGCGCTCGCCGTGCCGATGACGCAGTTGCAGCTCGGCATGCCCGGCGACGAGGCCAAGTCGACCTCCACGACCGAGCGGCGGGCCTACGACGCGCTCGCCGACGCCTTCGGGCCGGGCTTCAACGGGCCGTTGACCGTCGTCGTGGACGTCAAGGGGGACGCGGATCCGAAGGGTGCCGTCACGACGGTCTCCGAGGAGATCGGGGGCACGGAGGGTGTTGTGTCCGTGTCTCCCGCCCGCTTCAACGACGCCGGTGACACCGCCGTCTTCTCCGTCGTGCCGTCCACCGCGCCCACGGACGAGAAGACCAAGGAGCTGGTGACCACCATCCGGGGCGAGCGTCCGGGGGTGGAGACCGAGACCGGGGCGACCTTCGAGGTCACCGGGACCACCGCGATGAACATCGACATCGCCGACAAGGTGCAGTCCGCGCTGGTCCCGTATCTGATCGTGGTGGTCGGGCTGGCGGTCGTCCTGCTGCTCGTCGTCTTCCGGTCGCTGCTCGTCCCGCTGAAGGCCGCCCTCGGCTTCCTGCTGTCGGTGCTGGCCTCACTCGGCGTGGTCGTCGTGGTCTTCCAGCAGGGGCACGGCGCCGAGCTGCTGGGCGTGGAGCAGACCGGGCCGATCATGAGCCTGATGCCGATCTTCCTGGTGGGCATCGTCTTCGGGCTCGCCATGGACTACGAGGTCTTCCTCGTCTCGCGGATGCGGGAGGCGTACGTCCACGGGGAGTCGGCCCACCAGGCCGTGACCAGTGGGTTCCGGCACAGCGCCCGTGTCGTCGTGGCCGCCGCGCTGATCATGATCGCGGTGTTCGCCGGGTTCATCGGGGAGAGCGACTCCATGATCAAGATGATCGGGTTCGGGCTCGCCTCCGCCGTGCTCTTCGACGCCTTCGTCGTACGGATGGCGATCGTGCCCGCCGTGCTCGCCCTGCTCGGCGACAAGGCCTGGTGGCTGCCGAAGTGGCTGGACCGGATCCTGCCGCGTGTGGATGTGGAGGGCGAGGCGCTCAGCCGCAGGTCGGAGGCGGCGCCGGAGCCGGCCGGGACCGAGGAGAGGGAAGTGGCGCGCACCTGAACCACCGGCCCACCCCCCACCAGGGGCCGCCCGTGACCCAGGACGAGGTCACGCGCGGCCCCGTCGCCGTCCGTGACCTCGATCGTCCACCATGGCCTCAGCACCACACCGACCGGAGAGTCCGATGACCACCAGCCAGGAGCGCCGTTACGCGGACCGCCTAGAGGGGTTCGCCGCCCGTCACCCCTTCGTCGTCGACCTGGTCATCGTCGCGGCGCTGATGGGCTCCGCGACCCTCGGCAGCCTGCTCACCCTGCCCGGCGCCGAGCCACCGGACCAGGACCGGGCCAGCGCCGTCCTCCTGGGGATCTCCTGCCTCGCCCTGCTGAAGCACCGCACCCATCCACGCATCGCCCTCGTCGTGACCGCGGTCTGCACGGTCGCCGTCGTGGCGATGGGATATCTGGTCACCCCGCTGTTGCTGGGGCCGATCATGGCGGCGCTGTTCTGGCTGTCCAGCCACACCGACCGGAAGACCACCCGTGCCTACGGCATCCCCGCCACGGTGGCGCTGATGCTCGCGGCCGCGTTCTCCGACTCCATGGACCACGTCTCGCTGCTGCTGAGGACGATCGGCCCGCTCTTCTGGCTGATGCTGCCCCTGGCCGCCGGCAAGATGACCCAGCTGCGGCGCGCCTATCTGAGTTCGATGCGGGCCCGCGCCGAGCACGCCGAGCGCACCCGGGAGGAGGAGGCACGGCGCAGGGTCACGGAGGAGCGCATGCGCATCGCCCGTGAGCTGCACGATGTCGTCGCCCACCATCTGGCCCTGGCCAACGCCCAGGCCGGCACGGCCGCGCACCTGGCGCTCACCAGTCCGGAGCAGAGCCGGCAGATCCTCACCGACCTGACCGGCACCACGTCCTCCGCGCTGCGCGAGCTGAAGGCCACGCTGGGGCTGCTGCGGCAGAACGGCGACCCGGACTCCGCGCCGCTGGAGCCGTCGCCCGGGCTGGCCCGGCTGCCCGAACTGGTCTCGGCGTGCGCCTCCGCGGGGGTCACCGTCACGGTCACCACCGAGGGGGAGCCGCGGCAGCTGTCCCCCGGCGTGGACCTCACCGCGTTCCGCATCGTGCAGGAGGCGCTCACCAACGTCACCAAGCACGCCACCACGGAGGTCGCCCTCGTACGGCTCGTCTACTCCGGCACCAGCCTGCTGATCACCGTCACCGACGACGGCCCCATGGCCGCCCCCGGGGGAACCGGGGCCGCGCAACCCCAGGGCTTCGGCGTCATGGGCATGCGCGAACGCGCCCACTCCGTCGGCGGCGAGCTGCACGCCGGCCCCCGCCCCGAGGGCGGCTTCGAGGTCACCACCACGCTCCCGCTCCAGCCGCACCCGGCCGAGGCGGACACCGAGCCGTGAACCGGTCGGAGAGCGGACGCCGATCGGTCCGTCAGAGACCGAACTCCTGAGGGGACAGGCCCAGAGTCGAGCACGCCTCGCGCAGGACCTGCTCCTCGGCCGGGGCGATATAGCCGTCGGCGCCCGCGACGACGAAGCCGGTCTGGACGACCGCCCTGGCCTCCGTCGGCTTCTTCGCCGCCTTGGCGATCTCCTGGAGGGCCTCGGTCTTGCCCTGCTGGAAGTTGTACGACAGCTGGTCGACGTGCTTGTTGAAGCGCTGCCGCAGCTGTTCGGACGGGAAGTTCTGCAGGACGTCGTTGTTCAGGATCAGCGATTCCACGTGCTGGCGCTCGGCCGGGTCGACCTGCCCGTCGGCGGCGGCGACCAGGGCGCACATGGCCATGCTGGCGTCACGGTAGGCACCGCTCTTCAGCTCCGTCTTCAGGGAGGTGAGCTGGGACTTGAGCGCGCTCACCAGCTGCGCCTTCGAACCCCCGGAGGACCCCGAACCCGGCCGGCCGTGTCCGCCGGCGCCATGCCCGCCGGCGCCGCGCGCCCCCTGCGCCTGCTGCTGCAGACCCTTGGCCTGGTCCTTGATCCGATCCCACATCGCCATCCGTGCCACCTCGGCTTCAGCCCATGTCGTTCCGGTCATCGGCGCGCGTTCCACGCGTCCCTCCGGCAACTCCCCCCGACCCCGTGAAGTTCCCGGCCTAGCCCGGACGGCTGACCTGCCGGAGCCCTGCACCGAGGCGCACAGGGGTACGGTAAAAACGTCCTAAATGGCGCAACTCCGTAGGAACCCGGAGTGTGATGCCATGGCCCACCGTCGCAACACCCCACCCGGTGGCACCGGAGATCTGCTCCAGACGCTCGGCGACCTGACCGGCCGGATACTGGACCGGATCAAGTTCCAGCAGGCCCGCGTCGAACTGGCCGCCGCGCTGCAGCGCCAGGTCCTCGCGGCCGAGCTGCCGGTCCTGCCTTGCCTGCGGGCGGCGGGACGGTACGCGCCGGCGCGGGCCGGGCTCGACATCGGGGGCGACTGGTACGACGGGTTCCTCATGCCGGACGGCTCGGTGGGGTTCGCGATCGGGGACGTGCAGGGGCACGACGTCGAGGCGGCGGCGATGATGGGGCAGGTGCGGACCTGTCTGCGGGCCGTCACCACCGCTACCACGGACCCGGCGGAGGTGCTCCGCCTGACCAACGACCTGCTCGTCTCCATGGCCTCCGGCCTCTTCGTGACCTGCTCGTTCCTGCGCTTCGACCCGGTCACCGGCGAGCTCGCCGACGCCCGCGCCGGGCACGTTCCGGCCGTCTGGGCGTCGGACGGCGGCCGCTGCGACATCGTGATCAACGAGGGCGGTCTGCCGCTGGGCATCCAGGCCGGCGAGAGCTACCCGTCGACCCGCCGGTCGCTGACCGACGTGGGCGTGTTCGTGCTGGTCACCGACGGGTTGGTGGAAGGCCCCAGCTATCCGATCGAGGAAGGTCTGGAGCGGGTGGCCGCACTGGCGGGCGGCGCCTGCCGGGGCGACCCGGACGAGCTGGCCGCGCAGATCATCAAGGTGGCGGACGCCACCGGCCACAGCGACGACGCCGCGGTTCTCGTCCTTCGCTACGGAGGGTTCCAGGAGCAGCGGCCCCAAGGCGGGCCGAGATGACCGGTGCGGCACGGGGTGCGCGGCGCCGGCAGTACGTCACCGAGGGACTGCGGGGGGCCGCCGTCGTGGCCGCCTACTACGTCAGCGCCAAGATCGGGCTGCAGCAGGAACTGGTGCGCGGGCAGGTCACGCCGCTCTGGCCGCCCACCGGCATCGCCCTCGTCGTCCTGCTGCTGTGGGGCCTGAGGATGTGGCCGGCCGTCGCGCTCGGCGCGTTCCTGGTGAACGTGGCGCTGGGCCCGTCGATCCTCCCCGTGCTCGCCATCACCGTCGGCAACACCCTCGCCCCGGTGTTCGCCTGTCTGCTCCTGCGGCGGGTGGGCTTCCGTCTCGCTCTCGACCGGCTCCAGGACGCCCTGGCGCTGGTCTTCCTCGGGGCCCTGGTCGGAATGGTGGTCAGCGCGACCGTCGGCACGGGGGTGCTCGCGGCCGCCGACGCGCTCGGGGCCGATGACTTCTGGCCGACCTGGTCGGTGTGGTGGACGGGCGACGCGATGGGCGTCCTGGTCTTCGCTCCGCTCCTGCTGGTCGCGCGCGAGGCACGGTGGCCACGGGGGGTGTCCGCCCTGCGCTGGGCCGAGGCGGTGGCCCTGCTCGTCGGCACGACGGCGGTCTCGGTGCTGGCCACGCACAGCCGGCTCAACCTGCTCTTCCTAGTCGTCCCCTTCCTGGTCTGGGCGGCCTTCCGCTTCCAGCTGGTCGGCGCCGCCCCGTGTGTGCTGATCGCCTCCGTGATCACCATCCACGCGGGGGCGCGCGGGGCGGGCCCCTTCGCCGGGCACGATCTCCTCGCCCAGATGGTCATCCTCCAGGCCTTCAACGGCACCGTGTCCCTGACCGCCCTGCTGCTCTCGGCGATCATCACCGAGCGCAACCACACGCTCGGCGAGATCGAGCGGGTCTGCGAGCGCCTGACGGAGGCCCTGTCCCGGCTCGCGCCGGAGGAGCACCTCGATCGGTGGTCGTCGTCCCGGCCGGGGGAACGCGAGCGCGGAAAGGGACAGCAGCGCAGGTGAATGCCTGTACGACGGGGTGGGGGCCGCTCTGAGGGCCGCTCGAACCGTCAGGAGCGGAAGCCGATGACCCCGAAGCCCGGCCGTTCCTCCGCGTGCCGCATCCAGCCGAGGCACTGCATGACGGCGTCCACGATCTCGGGCTCCAGCGGCGGCGCCTCGCCCGACGCGTCGACCGCCCGCTTGGTGGCCTCGAACTGCTCCAGTGCCCGTGCGACGGCCTCGGGCGTCCAGGTACCGCAGCCCGGTGTGAAGGTGTACGGCAGCGGGGCGGGCAGACCGCCGTAGCCGAAGTCCTCCACGGACACGGCGGTGACGCCGAGCGCCTTCAGGCCCTGGTCGACCTGCGCCAGCCAGTCGCCCCGGTGCGGGGTGAAGCAGCTGTTGTCCAGGAACGTGCCGGTGAGCGAGCACAGCCGCTTGTAGGCGTAGCCGTACTGGAAGCCGTGGTCCTCGTTCTCGCTGAACGGCCCGCCGTGGACGACCGCGCGCAGCGCCTCGTACGCCGTCGGGGCGCCTTGCTCGATCTCGTGGCGGAAGGAGGCGTCGTCGCGGGTCAGGTCGTCGCCGAACCTGTCGCGTATGACCTCCAGCAACTGGTCGTCCCGGGATCCGACCAGGGCGCGCGTGGCGGCGACATCGAGCAGGTGGACGCTCAGCGAAGAACTCATGCCACGAACCTATGGGATGCCACTGACATCGCCTCGAACTCGCCGTCTGAGCAGGGACTTTGAGGCCGGAGCGTCGGCGGGGCGTCGGCCCGGGACCGGCGTCGTCACACGGGCACGGGCCCGGCGGCGGGCAGCTCACCCGCCTGCTCGTCCGTGACCAGGTGGACGACGACGCGCCGGGCCACCGGCACCCGCGCGGGTTCCGCGGTCCTCGGCCGCTCGGCCCGTAACATCGCCGCCGCGGCCGAATGGGCCCACCCGGCCACCCGGCCCGTGTCGAAACGGCCCTCACCCACCAGGGGATCGAGAAACCTTGCGCGTCTGCGTCGCCCTGTTCACCGCGGACCTGCGGCTGCACGACAACCCCGTGCTCCAGGCCGCTCTGCGGGACGCGGAGCGCGTGGTCCCGCTCTTCGTCGTCGACACAGGTATCCGTCGCGCCGGGTTCGTCGTGCCCAATCGTGCGGCGTTCCTCGCCGACAGCCTGGCCGACCTCGACGCGGCCCTGCGGGAGCGGGGCGGTCGGCTGGTGGTGCGGGTCGGTGATGTCGTCGAGGAGACCTGTCGGGTGGCGGCCGAGACCGGGGCCGATGCGGTGCATGTCGCGGGCGGGGTGAGCCGGTACGCGGTACGGCGCGAGGACCGGCTGCGTGCGGAGCTGGCGGGTGACCGGCGTGAACTGCGCGTCCACGACGCCTCGTTGACGGCCGTGCCGCCGGGGGCGCTGACGCCCTCGGGCGGCGGCAAGGACCACTTCGCGGTGTTCACGCCGTACTTCCGGCGTTGGGAGAGCTTCTCCGTGCGGCGCGTGCTGCCGGCCCCGGACGCGGTACGGGTACCGGACGTGCGCTCGGCCGACCTGCCCCGAGCCGAGTCCCTCGCGGCGGGTTCCGCGTCGCCGGGCCTGCCCGAAGGCGGGGAATCCGGGGCCCGGCGCAGGCTGCGGTCATGGCTGTCCGGCCCGCTGTCCGCCTATGACGAACGGCACGACGACCTGGCCGCCGACGCGACCTCGCGGCTCTCCCCCTACCTGCACTTCGGCTGCCTGTCCGCCACCGAGTTGCTGCACCGGGCCCGCTCCCAGGACACCCCCGGGGCGCACGCCTTCGTCCGCCAGCTCGCCTGGCGCGAATTCCACCACCAGGTCCTGGCGGCCCGTCCCGATGCGGCCGACCACGACTACCGCCCCCGGCACGACCGTTGGCGCCACGCACCGAAGGAGATCGAGGCCTGGCGGGACGGGCGTACGGGCTATCCGGTCGTCGACGCGGCCATGCGCCAGCTCCGCCACGAGGGCTGGATGCCGGGCCGGGCCCGACTCCTAGCGGCGAGCTTCCTCGCCAAGACGCTGTACGTCGACTGGCGGGTGGGCGCCCGCCACTTCCTGGACCTGCTGGTCGACGGTGACCTCGCGAACAACCAGCTCAACTGGCAGTGGGCCGCCGGAACCGGCACGGACACCCGCCCGAACCGGCTCCTCAACCCCCTCGTCCAGGCACGCCGTTTCGACCCCGACGGGGAGTACGTACGCCGCTGGCTCCCGGAGCTGCGGCATCTCGACGCCGGGACGGTCCACCGTCTCCCGCGGCTCGACGAAGCCGGCCGCGCGGGCCTGGAGGGCCTGGACTACCCCGCCCCGATCGTGGACCTGGAGACGGCCGCCGCCCGGTTCAGGGCGGGGCGGGGCGTCGACTGACCGGTCGGAGACGGGCTCAGCCGTACAGGGCCACCCTCGGGGCCACCGTGCCCTGGGCCTGCGGGTTGACGACGGTCAGCCGGTAGACCTGGGTGAGGGTCTCGCCCGCGGGCAGCGTGCGCTGTGCGTCCGTGAGGTCGGTGAACAGCGTGCCCGTCTGGGCGCCGGGCCGGACGGTCTCCCAGCAGCCGTGCGCGGTGCGGCGCTCCAGCTTGACGTCCGTGGGGGTCAGGAACGGACCCGCGTCAGGGGACGTCACGAGGAGCTGGGGGGCGACGGTGCGTTCGGCCGACGAGTCGTTGCGGTACGTGACCGTGAACTCCTGCGGCGCGCTGTCGGCCGGGAGGGGGCTCGTGGGCAGGTCCACGAAGTCGGTGGGGGCCGCGGGGGCCTGCTCCTGCGCCCCCGTGGACGCCGCCGCGACGGACGGCTGCGTGGCCGCCATGGCGGGGCCCGCCGCGACCAGGCCGGAGAGCGCCACGATGAGCGCCACGGAAGCGAGCCTGAGACGACTGTTCTTCAACGACACGTTCGCTGTTCCTTCGAATTCGCTCGGGTGAACCGGTCTTCTCGGTGGTGCGGTCGGCCGCGGACGTATTCCAGGGTACGCAGCGCGGCGGAGAAGCCCTGGGTGAGAACTCTCAAACTTTCAATCACCCTACTGGGTGGCAGGCTCGTCCGTCTGACGGGCCCCTGCTGACGGGCGCCTGTTCGAGGAGCGGTTCGGCCCTTCGAGGGGAGCCCCCGGCGTGGCCGCGGCGCTCCTGTCGGTGTTCCTACTGCTCGCAGGTGTGAATTCCCCTCCGGTCTTCCCTGAGCGGCCGGCCGGCCGATCGATCGTCTTCTGGCGACCGGGCTGCACGTACTGACTGCGGCTGCGCCTGATCCGAAGCCGTCAGAGGAAGGCGGCGAGGCCGGCCAGCAGGCGGTCCACGTCGTCGGTGGTGTTGTAGGGGGCCAGGCCCGCGCGCAGGGCGGGGTCCTGGAGCTTCAGTGCGGTGAAGGGCTCGTACGCGTAGAACGAGCCGGCCGGTGCCACCACGTCGCGCGCGGCCAGGTGGACCTGGGCCTGGAGGGCGTCGCGGCCTTCGAGGGTCATCAGGAGGGTCGGGGTGCGGTCGGGGGCCTTGGAGTGGACGGTGACGGCGTCGCCCAGCGCTCGCACGCCGTCCTCCAGCCTGGTGCGCAGGACCCGCTCGTGCTCGTGCAGGGCGCCCAGGGCATGCGCGAGCCGCTCCCGGCGTGTGGCCGCCGTGCCCGGGTCCATCGCCGCGAGGAAGTCGACGGCGGCGGTGGCGCCCGCCAGGGTCTCGTACGGCAGCGTGCCGAACTCGAAGCGTTCCGGCACGGCGTCGGTGGAGGGCAGGAGCTTGTCCGGGCGCACGGTTTCGAGGAACTCGGGCGCCGCCGCGAGCACCCCGCAGTGCGGTCCGAGGAACTTGTACGGCGAGCAGACGAACAGGTCGGCCCCGAGGGCGGGTACGTCCACGAGGTGGTGCGCGGCGTAGTGCACGCCGTCCACGTACACCAGGGCGCCGACCTCATGGGCGCGGTCGGCGATGCGGCGGACGGGCGGCTTGGTGCCGAGCACGTTCGAGGCCGCCGTGACCGCGACCAGCCGGGTCCGGGGGGAGAGGGCGCGCTCGTACGAGTCGAGGTCCAGCTCCGTCGTCTCGGCGTCGATCTCGATCCAGTGGACCGTCACTCCGGTGCGCTCGGCCGCCTGCAGCCAGGGGCGGACGTTGGCGTCGTGATCGAGGCGGCTGAGGACGATCTCGTCGCCGGCCTTCCACCCCTTGGCCAGGTGGCGGGAGAAGTCGTACGTCAGCTGGGTGGCGCTGCGGCCGTGGACGATGCCGTTCGCCGGCACATGGAGCAGGTCGGCGTACGCGGCGCGGAAGTCGGCGACGGCACGCTCGGCGTTGAGCTCGGACGGGCCGACGGTGCCCCGGTTGGACAGCGGGCCGGTCAGCGTCGCGGCGATGGCGTCGGCGACGGGGCGGGGGGTCTGCGTTCCGCCCGGTCCGTCGAAGAAGGCGAGGCCGGTGTCGAGGGAGGGAAAGTGGGCCCGCAGGGCGGAGAGGTCGATGGCCATGGGCTCGGCTTTCTGTCGGGCGGCGTGCGTGGCGTCGCGGTGCCCCTTTCCCTCGCCGAGGCCGTCGACACCCACGAACGGCCTGCCGGAAGCGGTCACTTCCGGCAGGCCGTCCGCGTGGCTCACTGGCCGCTCTCTATGTGCCGGGGGCCCGGAAGGCGACCTGCCGGCGGATGGCCTGGTCGGTCTCCTCAAGGGTGAGGAGGGGGGTGGCCCGGGTGTTGAGGGCGCCGCTGGCCTTGACCCTGAGGCTGACGGCGGCCATGGAGACCGCGTCGGGGAAGTCGAGGATGCACACGAAGTCGTCCTCGCCGAAGGCGAAGTACAGGGCCTCGACCTCGCCGCCGAGGTCGGCGACGACCTGCTCGACGGCGGCACGACGCCCACTCGCGCCTTCTTCGAGCAGCCCCTTGGTGCCCTCGGGCGTGTAGCTGGCCTGAACGAGGAACTTCGGCATCGGGATGCTCCCTGCCCGTCGCTGGTCCGGTACGCGAGATGCCCTTCCCGCTGTTGGCCGGCCGCCACGCATCACCCGGCCGTATTCACCCGTTGGCAGCCGGAAGAGGCCCGCCCCTCACTGGCCCACCCGTCCGTCGACGCACTCGCGCAGCAGGTCGGCGTGCCCGCAGTGCCGGGCGTACTCCTCGATCCGGTGCACCATCAGCTCCCGCACCGCGACCCCGTCCTTGCCCACCCGCTCGCCCAGATCCGGATGCTCGGCCAGCGCGGCGTCGGTCGCGGCCTGCTCGCGCTCCAGGTCGGCGTACGCGGCGTCGACCACGGCCTGTTCGGCGACTGCTCCGAGGAAGTCACCGTCGGGCTCGCCGTACAGCTGGGGCAGCGGCTCACCGTCGGTGATCCAGTTCTGCCAGTCCCGCTCCACCTCGGCGAGGTGCCGGATCAGGCCGAGCAACGACATCGTCGACGGCGGCACCGACCGGCGGGCCAGCTGCTCCGGGTCCAGGCCCTCGCACTTCATCCGCAGGGTGCTGCGGTAGTTCGTCAGGAAGTCCTGGAGCGTCGCCAATTCGCCGTCCGGACTGACTCCGTCGTTTTCGCGGGGGTCGTCGTCCGGGTCGACCCACATGTCGGGGTACTCGGTCGCCCGGCTCCATCGCGCGGGTTCGTCAGCCATAACCATGTGTTGCATGCTCGCTCGCGAAGGCCCGGGTCCGCCACTGGGTTTACGGCCGGACGAACGGGTGCGCCCCGACAGGCACGCGACGTCTCAGGGCACCGACGACGCCCTCGCCATGCGCAGTGGCCGTGGGCCGCCCGCCGTTCCGTCCAGGCCCTGTCCCCACTCCCCGTGCCGCTCCAGATCGGCCCACCAGTCGGCCCCGTCCTCCAGGTAGCGCAGGAGGATGCCCTCGCGCAGGGCCCAGGGGCAGATCACCAGGCTCTTCACGCCACTGAGCTTCATCACGGAGTGCCCGACGATCGCGCCCGCCAGACTCTGCCGGGCCCGAGGGGCGGAGATGCCGGGAAGTCCGGCCCGCTCGGCGACGGACAGCAGGACCAGACGGTCGATCGCATGACGGAGGTCGCGCCGGTGCAGGACCCGCTCGACGAACGGGCCGTGCCGTCCCGGAGCGGTGCCGCACAGCCGCCCCAGCTGCTGGAACGTCCGTGAGGTGGCTACGGCGGTCTGCGGATGCTCCCAGCGGATGCGGGCGGAGACGTCCCGCAGTTGATGGCGGACCGAGCGGCGCAGGGCGGCCACCTCGGAGGGCGCGGGAGGGTCGGACGAGGTGAAGAACTCGTTGGTGAGACGGTTGGCACCGAGCGGCAGGGCGGCCGCGAACTCGGGCGTCCTGCCGCGGCCGAAGGCCACTTCGAAAGAGCCGCCGCCGATGTCGAACAGGGCCAGCGGGCCCGAACGCCAGCCCATCCAGCGCCGGGCACCCAGGAACGTCAGCCGGGCCTCCGCCTCACCCGGCAGCACCCGCAGACGCAGACCGGTCCGGCTGTGCACGGCCCGCAGGACGTCCGCCCGGTCGGGAGCGTCGCGCACCACGGCGGTCGCGAACGCCAGCGGGTCCGGCGCGTCCCACTGCCGCGCCGTCTCCACCGCCGCGTTCAGCGCCTTGACCAGATGCTCCGTGGCCTCCTCCCCGAGGCAGCCGTCGCTGCCGACCTGTTCGGACAGGCGCAATTTCCACTTCGCGGTGTGCACCGGAAGCGGCACCCCGTCCCCCACGTCACACACGGCCAACCGGACCGTGTTGGAGCCCGTGTCCAGCACACTTATTCTCACGGCCTCGGCGTACCCCGCACCGCTCAATTGATGCATTCAGCAAGGAAGTTGCGGAACAGAACGCCCGCAGCGCCTGCAGTTGTGCGCGGGCGCACAGCGCCGTGCGCCCGCCGCTCACCCCGGTCGGCGTACGGAGGCGGGCGGCTCGCTCTTCGTGGCGGCCTCCCAGATCCCCGTCGTCACCCCCTGCGCGAACTCGACCGGTGGCGGCTCGTTCGGTAGCTGCGTCGGCACCGTCGTGCCCTTCTTGGTGCCCGCCCGGTCGGCGAACAGCGCGACCGTCAGGGCGAGTCGGGCGTCGTAGCCGGTGCTCCACACGGTGCGCCGGGTGATGCCGCCGCCCGCCCCGCCGGTGACGAACCCCTTCCCGACCGCCGAGCCGACTTCGGCGGGCGTCGGCGCGATCCCCATGCGCGCGCCCGCCACGAGCGCCTCCTTCTCGTCCAGCACCCGGCGCACATCGGGACGGGCCCGGTAGACGGTCCGGCCCTCCTGGGTGATGCGCGCGACGGTGTACGGGGCGGCGTATCTGCCGTCCGCCGCCAGCGTCGCGTAGGCCGACGCCAGCTTCAGCGGAGTCGGCGCCGGTGTCCGCAGCAGGGCGCGCAGGGGCTCGCCCGCCCCGCGCAGCGCACTGAACGGCTCCAGTGCCGTGCCCGCCTCCACCGCCCCGCTCACCGCGTCGTTGAACGGCTGCCGTGCGTAGTCCGAGCCCCCGTACAGCAGCCGGACCGCCCCGTCGCCGGGCACCGTCCCGACGACGGCGGTGTGCACCCGGACGCCGCCCTTGCCCCCGGGATGCTCCTGGACCAGCTGCGCGGCGCTGTCCTGGAGCGCCAGGTCGAAGGTGGTCGTCACGCTGTAGCCGCCGCTCGCCAGTTGGTCCTCGGTGATGCCGAGCCGGTCGGCGGCCTCCTTCGCGGCGACGTCGATCAGATACTGCCGCTGCCCCTCCGTCTCGCCCGGCGGATAGAACCGGAACGCCGGGAAACGTGCCTCGGCGCGCTGCCCCGCCGTGATGCTGCCGCTCGCCGCCATCGCGTCGAGCACCCACTCCCAGCGGTCCCGCAGCTTCGCGGTCACCTTCGGATCGGAGCCCGCCTTCTCGTAGTACGAGGGGATGTTGACGATGGACGCGAGCGCCGCGCCCTGAGCCACCGTCAGGCTTTTCGCGTCCACGCCGAAGTAGTTGCGCGCGGCGGACTGGATCCCGGCGGCACCCCGGCCGAAGTACACGGTGTTGAGATAGCCCTCCAGGATCTCGTCCTTGGTCCGGGTGCGGTCCAGCTTGATGGCGACGATCGCCTCGCGCGCCTTGCGGGACAGCGAACGCTCCGGGCTCAGCAGCGCGTTCTTCACGTACTGCTGGGTGATGGTGGAGCCGCCCTGCGGGTCGCCGCCGGTCAGGGTCGCGAGTGTGGCCCGTGCGATGGCCTTCGGCGAGATCCCGCTGTCCGTACGGAAGGACCGGTTCTCCGCGGCGATCACCGCCTCCTGCACATGCCGGGGGACCGCCGACAGCGGCACGTCCTGCCGGTCGACCGGTCCGCGCCGGCCGAGATAGGCGCCGTCCGAGTCGAGGAACACGGTGCTCTGGATGACGGTCTCGGGGTGCGGCTTCGGAATGGGCGTCAGGTGGTACGCCAGGACGGCCGCCGCGCACAGCGTCGCGACCAGCGTGAGGAAGGCGTAGAGCAGCAGGCGCAGTCGCCGGCCCCGGGTGCGCCGGAACCGGGTCCGCAGCGGCACGCGCACACGGTGCCGGGTCCGCTTCTCGACGCGCCGTGCGATGCGCGCCGACAGCAACCTGCCCGGTTTGTCCCGCTCATCCTGCCCGTCCGGCCCGTTCATATCCGTCACCACTCGCGCTCCGACCGTGCGGCGACCTGGCCCGACGCGTCGTACACCTTGACGATCCGCTCGTCCCCGGCGGTGGAGAGGACCGCTTTCATGTCCTTGTCGGGCACGGGCGCGCTCGCGTACCAAAGGCCCCAGCCCGGACTGCCCGCCAGGACGAGCACCTTCGCGGTGACGGTGCCGTCGCCGGTCCTCACCTCGACGCGGCTCGGTTCGCCCTTCAGGCCGTGGAAGAGGCCCGACAGGAAGAACCCGCCGTCCACGTTGTCGACCCGCAGGGAGACCCCCGCTTCGTCGCGGGCGGGCTCGCTGTCCTCCAGCCCCTTGAGGCGGACCGGCACCGACCAGTACCCGCGATCCGCCGTCAGCCACACCCGCACCCCCGGCCCGGCGGTCACCCGCTCGCCCGGCGCCACGACCCGGATCGGGCTCGCCGCCGAACCGGTGCCCTCCCCGGCCCGGGCTCCGGAAGTCCCGTCCTTTGCACCGCTCATGCGGTCGACGCCGAGCAGCGCGACCGGTGTGAGCAGCGCCGCGCACACGGCCGAGGCCACGGCGATGCGGCGCCGCCGCCGGATGCGGCCCCCTGTCTGGAGGTCGGCCAGCGGCGCCTCGGACGGCACGACGTCCTCGACGGCGCGGGCGTACACCTCGCGCAGCCGTCCGGGGTCGGCGCCGGTCGCCTTGAGGCCCTGCCTGACCTGGGCCCGCACCGCGCCCACCGAACAGCCCAGCAACTGGGCGATCTCCGCGTCCGCCAGCCCCTCCCAGAACCGCAGCACCAGAACGGCCCGCCGCCGCGCCGCCCGCCGGCCGCGCACCGGGCGCAGATGGCCCCGCACCAGACAGCGCCGTACATGGAAGTCCACGTCGTTGCGCGGCACGCGCCGCCACCGCGCGCACATCCGCACCAGCGTTCTCCGCACCAACTCCTCCGCCGCACCGGGGTCTTCGGTGAGCAGCCGCGCGGTCGCCAGCAGCCCGGACCAGTGCGTGCGGGCGTAGGCGGCGAAGTCGTGGCCTGCGGGGAGTGCGTGGGGGGTCGGTGGCACGTGGGCGGTCCTTCGGCTCGGGAACTGGGGCCAACTGATGGAGCGTGGAGATAGGTTGAGCAGCCGAGGAGCCAACGCCGTTGAGAAAAAGGGGAGCCTGGGACCCCTGTGCGCCGTCTTCCCGGACGGGACCTGTACGCACGGCGGAGGTGGCCGGGTTGCAAGGAGAGGGCACGGATTCCGGTGGGGGCATGACGGAGGAAGAGTTCGACGCGTTCTACGCGACCGCGTTCCCCCGGCTGACCGGACAGCTCTACGCCTTCACCGGAGACCACGGCGAGGCCCAGGACGTCGTACAGGAAGCGTTCGTACGGGCCTGGGGCCGGCGCAGACAGTTCCTCGCGGACAGTGCCCCCGAGGCATGGATCCGTACGGTCGCCATGCGGCTGGCGGTGAGCCGCTGGCGGCGGGCGAAACGCTGGCTGGAACTGGTACGGCGCACTCCGCCGCCCGACTCCACCCCCGGGCCGGACCCCGAGCACACCGCGCTCGTGGCCGCCCTGCGCGAACTGCCCGAGGTTCAGCGGATGGCGATCGTCCTGCACCATTTGTGTGACCTGAGCGTGCAGCAGGTAGCCTCCGAGACCGGTGCGCCCGTGGGGACGGTCAAGGCGAGGCTGTCCCGGGGGCGGGCGGCTCTGGCGAAGCGTCTCGCGGTGGACGAGGCCGACGGGCCGGTACGGGAGGAGAGCGGCCGTGTCCGATGAACTCTCCGACCGGCTGCGCGAGTTGGCCGCGAGCCGGGCCACCCCACCGGTCGTCGACGGCGCCGGGATACGCGGCCGTGCCGTGCGCCGCAGGCGCCGCCGCCGTGCCACCGTGACCCTCGGCGCGGGAACCGCGGCCCTCGCCCTGCTGGGCCTCGCCCTGACATCGGCCCTCGACGGGCCCGCGGACCGTTCGGTCCGGCCTCACATCCCGGCCGCGGACGGGGCGACGAGCGGGCCCACGAGCGGTCCGACGAGCGGCCCGGCCCAGTCCGTCCCGCCGTCCCCGGGCGCCCCCGAACCGGTCGCCGGCACGCTCCTCCTGTCCGAGCGCACCCTCACGGTCGACGGCCGGGTACTGCCGTTTCTCGCGGGATACGACGGCTCCGTCAGGTTCGCGGGCCCGCTGACGGTGGTCAAGAAACACGCCGTCAGCGACCTGGTCATAGGTGTGCCCTCCAAGGGCCCCGTCGACGTGGCCGTCCCCTACGTGGTCGAGCTGCGCGACACACGGGACCAGCCTCTCTACGTCGGCAGCTACACCAAGCCGTTGGCCCTCGGCGAGTACAAGGTCACCAGCGACTGGATCGCCCTCGACGGCGGGGACGCCAAGTGGTTCTACGCCCGGATGCGCGTCGGCGACAGCATCTCGGTGACGACCGCTACGACGCCGAGTGCCACGCCTTCCGACCGGGCTTCCGAGACCGCCAGGGGACTAGGATCCGAATCATGGCGCTGACCGTGAACGACGTGGACCGGTTCGAGGCAACGAGGCCCCGCCTGGAGGCCATCGCCTATCGCCTCCTCGGCTCCGCGAGCGAGGCCGAGGACGCCGTGCAGGAAACGTTCCTGCGCTGGCAGGCCGCCGACATCGACCGCATCGAGGTCCCCGAGGCCTGGCTGACGAAGGTACTCACCAACCTGTGCCTCAACCAGCTCACCTCGGCCCGCGCCCGGCGCGAGACCTACGTGGGCCAATGGCTCCCCGAGCCGCTCCTCGCCGGTGACCCTATGCTCGGCCCGGCCGACACCGCCGAGCAGCGCGAATCGATCTCGTTCGCCGTCCTCGCCGTACTCGAACGCCTCTCGCCGGGCGAGCGGGCGGTGTACGTGCTGCGGGAGGCCTTCGACTACCCGCACCGGGAGATCGCCGAGATCCTCGACCTCAGCGAGGCCGCCAGCCAGCAGATCCTGCACCGTGCCAAGAAGCACGTCGCGGCCGGCAAGGCCCGCACCGAGGTCGACGAGGCCGCCGCGCGGCGCATCGTGGAGGAGTTCCTGGAGGCGGCCACCAGCGGTCGTACCGAGCCGCTCGTCCGGCTGCTCACCCAGGACGCCGTCTCGATCGGCGACGGCGGCGGCAAGGTCCCGGCCCGCGCGAAGGCGTTCGAGGGCGCTGTCGCGGTGGCGAAGTTCCTGCGGGGTCTGTTCAAGCCCGGCGAGGCCAAGCGCGCCATCGTCGGCGGCTCGCCCGAGATCTACGCCGCGACCGCCAACGGCGACCCGGCCGTCGTGGCGGTCCTCGACGGCCGGGTCATCGGCGTCATGTGCCTGGAGGTGACCGCCGAGGGCATCGTCGGGGTCCGCAACCAGGTCAACCCCGACAAGCTCGGACGCGCGGCGGAGCGGTGGGCGGCGATGGACCACGGGGAGCCTCTGCTGCTCAACGCCTTCTGACCTCCCCTGCCGACCCATGTGACGTGCTTCACATTCCATTCCTGTCAGGAAACGGCGAGCTGCCCGGTTCAAGGGGCGAATCAGCGCAAGATCCGCCCAAGACAGGAGTACGGACATGCAGCACCGCATCGTCGTCCTCGGAGCCGGCTACACCGGTGTCACCGCGGCCGGGCGCCTCGCCAAGCGGCTGCACCGCGCGGACGTCACCATCACCCTCGTGAACGCCGAGCCCGACTTCGTCGAGCGCGTACGAATGCACCAGCTCGCGGTCGGCCAGGAGCTCACGCCCCGGCCCTTCAAGGAGATGTTCGCGGGCACCGGCGTCGAACTGCGGCTCGCGAAGGTCACCGGCGTGGACGTCGACCGCAGGACGGTCGCCGTCACCGACGCCGACGGCACGCAGGAGCTGGTGCACTACGACACCCTGGTGTACGCCCTCGGCAGCGCCTGGAGCGACCACGGTGTCCCCGGCACCACCGAGCACGCCCACGAGATCGCCTCCCGCCCGGGAGCGCTCCGGCTGCGCGAGCGCCTGGCCGGCCTGGACGCCGGACAGTCCGTGGTCGTGGTCGGCGGCGGCCTGACCGGCCTGGAGGCCGTGACCGAGATCGCCGAGGCCCGCCCCGACCTCGACGTCGCCCTGGCCGCCCGCGGCGCTCTCGGCGACTGGCTCTCCCCCAAGGGCACCCGGCACCTGCGGAAGGTCCTCGACGGGCTCGACGTCACCGTGCACGAGCACGCCGCGGTCACCGAGGTCGCGGCCGACCACGTCACCACCGCCGACGGCGGCACGATCCCGGCCGCGGTCACCGTCTGGACCACCGGCTTCGCCGTCCACCCGCTCGCGCGGGCCACCACCCTGGACGTCACCGACACCGGCCAGATCGTGGTCGACGGGACCATGCGCTCGGTCTCCCACCCCGACGTGTACGCCATCGGCGACGCGGCCCTGGCGATGGGCGCAGGCGACAAGCCGCTGCGGATGTCGTGCGCCTCGGGCGGCTTCACCGCGTGGCAGGCGGCCGAGGCCATCACGGCACGTCTGACCGGCGGGAAGCTCCCGAACGTGCCGCTCCGCTACTTCAACCAGTGCATCTCGCTGGGCCGCAAGGAGGGCCTGATCCAGTACGTCACCGCCGACGACCGCGCCGTCCGGGCGGCCCTGACGGGACGCCTCGCCGCGGTCTACAAGGAGCTGGTCTGCAAGGGCGCGGCCTGGAGCGTCGCCAACCCGACGTTCGGCCTCCCGACCCGGCGCCGCCGCGTCGTGTGGGAGCCGGCCGGGGCGGGCTCGGCGGTCAGGGCGTCGGCCTGACCGGGCCGGGCCCTGAGCGGAAGGTGCGCCGGTAGGTGTCCGGGGGCACTCCGAGGGTGCGGTTGAAGTGTCGGCGCAGTGTCGTGGCGGTGCCCATGCCGGTGGCCGCCGCGATGGCGTCGACACTGTCGTCGGTGCTCTCCAGCAACTCCTGGGCACGGCGGATCCGTTGGGTGAGCAGCCATTGCAGCGGGGTGGTGCCGGTGGCCGCCCTGAAGTGGCGGCCCAGGTGGCGTGAGCTCATCCGGGCCCGGCGGGCCAGATCCTCCACGGTCAGCGGGCGGTCCAGGCGTTCGACGATCCAGGGGAGCAGCGCGGAGAGCGGGTGGTCGTCCCGGGAGGGTACGGGGGCGGCGACGAACTGGGCCTGGCCGCCCGCCCGGTGGGGCGGCACGACCAGCCGGCGGGCGACGGTGTTGGCGATCGCCGAGCCGTGGTCGAGGCGGACGAGGTGCAGGCACAGGTCCAGCGCGGCGGCCTTGCCCGCCGACGTGAGCACGCTGCCGTTGTCGACGTAGAGCACGTCGGGGTCGACCGCCACCTCGGGGTAGCGCTCGGCGAGTACCTCCGTGTGCGCCCAGTGCGTGGTCGCGCGCCTTCCGTCCAGCAGTCCGGCGGCGGCCAGGACGAACGCACCCGTGCAGAGGGAGGCCACCCGGGCGCCCGCCTCGTGGGCCGCGCGCACCGCGTCGACCAGGCCGGCCGGCGGAGCCACGTCGACGTTCGCCCAGCCGGGGACGATCACGGTGTCGGCGTACCGGAGCCGGTCGAGCCCGTGGTCGGGCTCCAGCCGGAACCGGCCGACCCGCACGGCGTCCGACCCGCAGACGGCGAGGTCGTACCAAGGCACCCGCACGCCGGCCGGGGCGGAGCCGAACACCTCGTGGGCCACGGACAGTTCGAAGTGGAGCATGCCGTCGGTGACGGCCAGCGCGACAGTGCCCATGTCCGGAATTGTACGAGCCCTGTCGTTCCGGACACTCACGGCGGACCGCCGACCCTCGCCAGGATGTTCCACAGCGGATCAAGCCGGTCGCGCCGGTCGCGCGGACCATTCGAGCAGCACGGGGAGAAGTCATGGGATCGGGAAACACGGTGGCGGTCTTCGGCGCCTACGGGCACACCGGGCGCTTCGTGGTGGCAGAGCTGCGGGATCGTGGGTTCGTCCCGGTCGCCTCCGGCCGCGACGCCGACAAGCTGCGGGCGCTGGCGGAGTCCGAGCCCGGCCTCGACACCCGGCCGGCGTCCGTCGACGACCCGGCCTCGCTGGACCGTGCGCTGGCCGGCGCGGTCGCCGTGATCAACTGTGCCGGACCGTTCGCCCTGACCGCCGCCCCCGTGATCGAGGCGGCCCTGCGCGCCGGGATCCCGTACGTGGACGTGGCGGCCGAGATCGAGGCCAACCTCGACACGTTCACGCACTTCACGGACCGCGCTCGCGCCGAGGGAGCGGTGATCGTCCCGGCGATGGCCTTCTACGGCGGTCTCGGCGACCTGCTGGCCACCGCGGCGATGGGCGACTGGACGACGGCCGACGAGGCGCACATCGCGTACGGGCTGAGCGGCTGGCACCCCACCGCCGGGACGCGTGCCGCGGGCGACGTCTCCCGGTCGCGACGAGGCGGCCGACGCGTCCGCTACGCGGGCGGGCGCCTGGAGTACCGCGACGACACCGCGCCGACCCTGGAGTGGCCCTTCCCCGACCCGATGGGCACCAGGACCGTCATCGGCGAGTTCACGATGGCCGACGTCGTCACCGTCCCCAGCCACCTGTCCGTTCCGGAGGTGCGCACCTACATGACGACGGAGGCGGCCAGGGAGCTGGCGGCACCGGACACCCCGGCACCGGCCGCGGTCGACGAGCACGGCCGGTCGGCGCAGACCTTCCTCGTCGACGTCGTCGTACGCTCCGGCGGCATCGAACGGCGCGCTGTGGCAAGGGGGCAGGACATCTACGCCGTCACCGCGCCCCTCGCCGTGGAGGCGGTCCACCGCATCCTCACCGGGCAGACCAGGACGGTCGGCGTCGCCTCGGCCGGCGCGATCTTCGACGCGCCCGAGTTCCTCAAGGCGCTGTCGGGGCGGCTGTCCACCGAACTGCCCGGCCGGGGGTGACACAAGGCGCCACCGCAAGCGCATGCCATGCCCCTCACCTGCGCAGTCATCAGCATGTCATCGCGATGTGAAGGGCCTTTCCTAGCGTCGGATCTGTTCGTTGACGGGTACGCCCACGACTTCACGGGGAGATCAGACATGTCGAGTACGAGCAGGCTGGCACGGGCTGTCGGCGTCGCGGCCACGACGGCGGCGCTGGCGGTCGGCACCGCTGTGGCCTTCCCCTCCGCCGCGCAGGCGGCCGACGCGGAGCACTACTACATCCAGATCGGCGGAACCGGTCCCACGAAGTCCCGGCCCGGATGCGACACCGCCACCGACTCCTACGACCGGGCGAACCAGGCTCTCAACCTCGGTTCCTCCGCGGTCCCGGTGTGCTACCCGGCCAGCGCCGGCCCGCTCATCGGCCCCCACGGCGGGCTCGTCGACGGCCTGAACGTCAACCCCGACGCTCTCACCGCACCGACCTACGACTCCAGCGTGCAGAAGGGCTACCAGGCGGCGTTGGAGACGGCGAAGGAAACCCACCGTCGGCACCCGGCCGCACATCTCACGATCACCGGCTACTCCCAGGGCGCACAGATCGCCGACGAGGTGCTCCAGACGATCGCGGCCGGCAGCACCGGCATTCCGCTCTCGCAGGTCGACGGTGTGCTCTACGCCGACCCGATGCAGCCCGACACCGGCCTCGGGGCGAAGATCCCCAAGGGGGTGGGCATTCCCGGGGTGGCCACCTCTCCCGGCGTCGGCCCGGCGGAGTTCAACGGCATTCCGGTCGCGCGGTACTGCATCACCGCCGACCCGGTGTGCGACCTGAGGTCCCCCCTGAACGCGCCCGGCTACTTCAACCTGCACTGGAAGTACCCGGAGTTCGTCATCCCCCAGACCTTGGCTGAGCACGGTACGCACGGGGTCTACTGGAGGAAGGCCGACGGCAGCGCCGAGTAGGGCTCCTGGCGGGAGGGGGACGGGGGACGGGGCAGGGGGAACAGCGGCCCGGCCGACCACGCGTCGGCCGGGCCGACTCCGCCCGAGCGGCGAGGGGCTACGTGCGGTCGTCCCCGCCCAGCTGTCGTCGCCGCCCCAGATCGTCCAGAACCCGCGAGATCCTCGCCCGGTTGGCGTCGGCGTCGGGGAGGGTGGTGGACCGCTCGAAGAAGTCGCGCGCCCCGGCCAGGTCTTCTGCCACCGCGCCGTGCCAGATCAGCCGGTGGCGTATCGCGATCTCCGAGGCGGTGCCGGTCTGCTCGTCCAGGATCGCGCGGGACCGGCGGCGCAGTTCGGCGGCCGCCTGCGGGTTGCCCAGGTCCGCTTCGGCCGTGGCCAGCCTGCCGAGTACGGCGGCATACAGGGGGACGTCCCCGAGCCGCCTGGCCAGGTCCTCGGCCTTGCCGAGGGTGCCCGCGGCCTCGGCGGGTCGGTCGAGGTCGAGTTGGAGGCCGCCCAGGCGGAGCAGCGTCTTGCCGAGCAGCCGGGGACTGCCCGTCTTCTCGGCGAGGGCGATCGCGTCCAGGTAGCGGTCGTACGCCTTCTCGTACTCTCCGAGCTGGTGGTGAATGTCGCCGACGCGGGTCATCACCGAACCCGTGAGCCAGCCGTCGTGGGCGAACGTCCCCATCAGGCGGGCGACTTCGGCGAAGTGGGTCATGGACTCGGCTATCCGCCCCTCCAGGTTGGCGAAGGTCCCGAACCCGGCCGCGGCCCAGGCCTGCTGATGCGGGTCACCGGCCCGGCGGCTGATGTCCACAGCCTGCGTGAACCAGGTGCGGGCTTGTTCGTAACGGCCCTGCAGCCCGTACACGATGCCCAGGCTCGTGCGCAGCGCCGAGACCATGCGCCGGTCGGTCGCCCGGTCCACCAGCGGCAGCACCGTCTCCAGCGCGGTGCGGCACTCGTGGAACCGCCCCTGCCGGGTGAGGTAGTCGACCAGGCCCTCGGCGATCCAGCAGGCGACGTCCAGCCGGCCCACGGCCACCGCCTGACCGACCACGTCGATGAGTTCACCGCCCGCCGCGTCCAGCCAGGCGGTGGCCTCCTCCCAGTCGGTGAAGGGGCCGATGCCCTGCGGGCCGGTGGGGAAGGAGGCGCCCCAGTCGCCGGCGCAGCGGGCGGCGGTCACGTACAGCCGGAACACACCGCTGCGGCCTGCCGCGACCTCCTCGGGTGATGCGGCGGCCACGCGTCGGGCGTAGACCGCGGCCAGGTCGTGCAACCGGTAGCGGTCGGAGGTCACCCGCTGCACCAGACTCGCGTCCGCCAGGCTCTCCAGGCGGCGCTCGGCGTCGGCGGGTGTCCAGTCGAGCAGCGCGGCCAGCGTCAGCCGGTCCAGCCGCACGGTGGGCGACAGGCCCAGGGCGCGGAAGGCACGCTGCTCGGCGGCCGGTAGCCGGTCGTAGGAGATCTGGAACGCGGCCTCGACGCTGCGATCCTCCACCGCGAGTTCGTCGAGCCGCCGCTCGTCGTCGGCCAGTCGCGCCAGCAGGGCTTCCACCTCCCACAACGGGCGGTCCTGTATGCGTGCCCCGACGATGCGCAACGCCAGCGGGAGCCGGTCGCACAAGGCGGCCAGTTCGCGTACGGCGATGCGCTCGCGGTCGGATCCGTCGCCGCCGACGATGCGGGTCAGCAGCCCCGCCGCCTCGTCGATGTCGAGGGGTGACAGGGAGACCCTGCGGTCCGCGTCCAAGCCTGTGAGGCGCCGACGGCTCGTCACCATCACCATGCTGCCGGGGCCGGCGGGTATCAGCGGCCGCACCTGCTCGGCGCGGGAGGCATCGTCGAGGACCAGGAGCAGTCGCAGGGAGGCGGTCGCCGCCCGCCAGGACGCGGCCGACTCGTCCAGGTCCTCGGATCCCTCGCCCTCACCGGCGCCCACCGCCCGCAGCAACCGGCGCAGCACTCGATGCCGCCCAGCCGTCTCACGGTCCTCGCGATGCCCGTGCAGCTCCACGAACAGGCAGCCGTCGGGGTACCGGTCCTGCAGCGCTCGTGCCGCCCGCACCACCAGCGCGGTCTTCCCGACCCCGGCCATGCCGTCCACCGCCCGGACGGTGACCGCCCGCGCGTCGGCAGGCGCGAGGAGAAGGTCGAGTTCACGGCTCCGCCCAGTGAAGTGACCGATCTCGACGGGCAGTTCCTGGCGTATCCGGCGCTGCTGAGGAGCCAGATCCGGCTCGGGAGGTTCGGTCGGCAGGTCCGCCGGAGCGGACTGCCGCACCGCCCGGCCCTCGCGCACGGACGCGGCACCGAGCAGCAACGCGTCGTCGCCCCGAAGGACCGCCTCATGCACCCGGCGCAGTTCGGCGCCGGGCTCCACCCCCTGCTCGTCCACCAGCCGGCGGCGCATCGCGGTGTAGACGTCGAGCGCGTCGGCCTGCCGGTTTCCGGCGTGCAGAGCCCGCATGAGCAGGGCGGCCAGCGCCTCGTTGTGGGGGTGGGCCGTGGTCAGGGAGAAGAGCTCACCGACGGCCTCGGCATGCCGTCCCAGCCGGAGCAGGCAGGCCACCCTGTCCTGCACCAGCACGAGCCGCTGCTCCACCAGCCGCAGGCGCTCCCCCTCCGCGAAGGGCCCGGGGATTCCGGTCAGGGGCTCGCCGTGGAACAGTCCCAGCGCCCTGGACCATGCGTCCACCGCGGCATCCAGGTCTCCGGCGTCCCGCGCCGCACGCCCCTCGGCGGCGATCTCCTCGCATCGCTTCAGATCCACATCCGCGCTTGCCGGTGCGAAGCGATAGCCACCGCGAACGGTGCCGATCACGGACTCCGCCGAGCGATCCCCGCTTCCGTGTGCATCCAGCGCATCCAGCGCATCCAGGCGTCTGCGTAACCGGTGCACATAGACCGGGATCACCTTGTCGCCCGTGCCCGGGGGATCCGCACCCCACACCCCGTCGAGCAGTTGCTGCCGACTGACCGTCCTGCCCGGGCGGAGCAGGAGAGCGGCCAGGAGAGCCTGTTCACGAACCGGCCCGAGCTCCACGGACGCGTCGCCGCGCCAAGCCTGAAGCGGACCGAGTAGAGCGAATCGAAGTTGCTGATTTGCATCCGTGGATAACTCACGCTTGATCGGCACTCGGGGAGCCTATAAGGGTTGCGGTCACCTGCTGTGACCATCACAAGTCCCGCCCCTATCGCGTACGACGGCACCACACCCCTGAGGACTTCTGGACTGCCCGTCTATAGTTGGAAGGAGAATCCAGAACTCAGACTCAGGATCCACTCCACTGTCAGGAGGACGGCCCCCGTGCCCACCCCCTCGTCCGGCCCCGCCAAGACCCTGGCCGACCCCGACACCCCCTTCGCCGTCGTCGACGTCGACAAGACCCGGCGCAACATCGCACGGCTGGCAGCCAGGGCCGACCGGCTCGGCGTCGCCCTGCGCCCCCACGTGAAGACGGCCAAGAGCCTCGACGTCGCCGCCCTCCTGCACCACGGCGCCCCCGGCCCGATCACCGTCTCCACCCTCGCCGAGGCCGAGGCCTTCGCCGACGGCGGCTACACCGACATCACCTACGCCGTGGGCATCGACCCCCACAAACTCCCGCGCGTGATCGCCCTGCTGCGCCGCGGCGTCACCCTGCGCATCCTCCTGGACAGCACCGAGCAGGCGGCGTTCGTCGCCGGCACCGCCCGCGGGGCCGGCCTCCCCATCCCCACCCAGATCGAGATCGACTGCGACGGCCACCGCGGCGGTCTCAGGCTCGACGCCCCCGCGCTCCCCGAGATCGGCCGCATCCTGCACGACGCGGGCTGCCTGGACGGCGTACTGACCCACGCGGGCGAGTCCTACTTCGCCTGCACCGCCGAGGAGCAGCGACTCGCGGCGAAGAACGAACGCGACACCGCCGTCGCCGCTGCCGAGCGGCTGCGCGCGGCCGGTCTGCCCGTGGCCACCGTCAGCGTCGGCTCCACTCCCACGGCCCACGCCGCCGAGGACCTCACCGGCGTCACCGAACTACGCGCGGGCAACTACGTCTTCTTCGACCTGGTGATGGCGGGCCTCGGCGTCTGCCGCATCGAGGATCTCGCCCTGTCGGTCGTCGTCACCGTCATCGGCCACCGCCCGGAGTACGGGTGGATCGTCACCGACGGCGGCTGGATGGCCATGTCCCGCGACCGGGGCACCGCCGGCCAGGCGCAGGACCAGGGCTACGGCCTGGTCACCGACCTCGACGGCACCCTCGTCCCCGGTCTGGTCATGACGGCCGCGAGCCAGGAGCACGGCACCCTCACCGTCCGCGACGGAGCCCGCCTGCCCGACCTGCCGGTCGGCACCCGGCTGCGGATCCTGCCCAACCACGCCTGCGCCACGGCCGCGCAGCACCACGGCTACCACGTCATCGACGGCACGCGAACCGCCGAAGCCGCACCGCGGATCCAGGCTTTCTGGAAGCGCGTCACCGGCTGGTGACGCGCCCGTGTCAGCGGCTCTGGCCCTTGGCGGCGGCGGAGGAGCGACGGCGGCCCTGGGCGGGTCGGCCGCGGCCCGAACGCCGGGCGGAACCCGTGCGCTCGGGGCGGTTCTCGGTGACGGGCGGAGCGAGGACGACGGGCACGCCGGAGGGCGTCCGGGCGCCGGTGATGCTGCTCAGCTCCGTCCCGCCCGAGCGGACCCTGGTGGTCGTCGGGGTGATGCCGGCGTCGGCCATCAGGCGCGTCACGTCGCGGCGTTGGTGCGGCAGGACCAGGGTGACTACGGTGCCGGACTCGCCGGCGCGGGCGGTACGGCCGCCGCGGTGCAGGTAGTCCTTGTGGTCGCCGGGCGGGTCGACGTTGACGACGAGGTCGAGGTCGTCGACGTGGATGCCGCGGGCGGCGACGTTGGTGGCGATCAGCGCCGTGATGTGACCGTCCTTGAACTGGGTCAGGGCACGGTTGCGCTGGGACTGCGACTTGCCGCCGTGCAGGGAGGCGGCGCGCACACCGACGGCCAGGAGCTTCTTGGCGAGCCGGTCCGTCGCGTGCTTGCTGTCCAGGAACATGATCACTCGTCCGTCGCGGGCGGCGATCTCGGTCGTGGTGGCGTGCTTGTCGTCGTCCTCCACGTGCAGCACGTGGTGGTCCATCGTCGTGACGGCGCCTGCGGACGGGTCGACCGAGTGGACGACGGGATCGTGCAGGTAGTTGCGGACCAGCCGGTCGACATTACGGTCCAGGGTGGCCGAGAACAGCAGCCGCTGGCCGTCGGGCCGCACCTGGTCGAGCAGGGCGGTCACCTGCGGCATGAAGCCCATGTCGGCCATCTGGTCGGCCTCGTCGAGGACGGTGATGGCGACGCGGTCCAGCCGGCAGTCGTCCCGGTCGATGAGGTCCTTGAGCCGGCCGGGCGTCGCGACGACGACCTCGGCACCGCCGCGCAGAGCACTCGCCTGACGGCCGATCGACAGGCCGCCGACGACGGTCGCGAGCCGCAGGCGCAGCGCACGGGCGTAGGGGGTGAGCGCGTCGGTGACCTGCTGGGCCAGTTCACGGGTGGGTACGAGGACGAGGGACAGCGGCTGCCGGGGCTCGGCGCGCTGTCCTGCCGTACGGGCCAGCAGCGCGAGGCCGAAGGCCAGCGTCTTGCCCGAACCCGTGCGTCCCCGGCCCAGAACGTCCCGGCCGGCCAGCGAGTTCGGCAGCGTCGCGGCCTGGATGGGGAACGGGGCGGTCACACCTTCGGCGCTCAGGGTCGCCAACAGCTGCCCCGGCATGTCGAGTTCGGTGAACGCCTCGACCGGCGGCAGTGCGGGGGTCAGCGTGACCGGCAGCGCGAACTCCCCACCGGACGCGGCGGGCCGGCCTCCGCGACCGCTGCGCCCGCCCTTGGCCGAACGCGAGGGAGCGCCCTGGCGGCCCGTCCCCTGCGAACGGACGCGATTGCCCCGGGCGGAACCGGCGGTACCGGCGGAGCCTGCGGAGCCCTTGTCCGTGCGGGAACGGGAAGAGCTGCTGTTCGTACGAGCCGAGCGGTTCAATGGGGACCTTCCTCGATACAGCACCTGTCGGCGCCTGTCGGCACCAGTCGCACACGGGCCGGGGCCCACACCCCAAAGGTGCGGGCCCCGGCCGTGCGTGCGCGTCAGCGTCAGGCGGGAACGATGTTCTCGGCCTGGGGGCCCTTCTGGCCCTGCGTGACGTCGAAGGTCACCTTCTGGCCTTCCTGAAGCTCACGGAAGCCGGACGTGGCGATGTTCGAGTAGTGGGCGAACACGTCCGGGCCGCCACCCTCCTGCTCGATGAAGCCGAAGCCCTTTTCCGCGTTGAACCACTTCACGACGCCAGTTGCCATGCTGAATCTCCCTTAAGGCAATGCCCGGGTTCGCACTTTGCGGACCCGGCGTAGCAGCGATTTGACCCGACGGGAAGATCTAGAAGTCCCGGAAAGCCCCGGAAACACAAAGAGTGCTCGTCGACGGAAGGTCGAAGAGCACTCAGAAGCCTCTGGTAACCAAAACTGCCACTTCAGGCCAAGGTAGCACAGGTCCTTCTGCTTGACAGGTCACAGCTCTCTGCCGCAGTGTTACCGGCCAACACGCAGAACGCAATATATTGCATATGGCAGGAGCTCCATGGACACCTCGGAGATCATCGGCATCCTCGGCGGCATGGGCCCGGCCGCCACCGCCGACTTCTACGCCAAGCTCGTCGCGACCACCCCCGGCGCCGGCGACCAGGACCACCTGCGCGCCGTCATCTGGTCCGACCCCACCATCCCCGACCGCACCGAGGCCCTGCTGGGCGACGGCCCCGACCCCACGCCCTGGCTCCTCGACGGCAGCCGGGTCCTGCGCGAGGCCGGGGCCACGGTCATCGCCATCCCCTGCAACACCGCGCACGCCTTCGTTCCGCGTATCGCCGATCATGTCGGCCTGCCCATCGTCCACATGATCGGCGAGGTCGCCCGGCACCTCACCACGCTCAGCCCCCGCATCCACACCGCCGGACTGCTCGCCACCACCGGCACCGTCCGCGCCGGCCTCTACCAGGAGTGGCTGGACCGCGTCGGCATCCGCCTCGTGCTCCCCGACGCCACCAGCCAGGACCACGAGGTCATGACGGCCATCCACGCGGTGAAGGCGGGCTTGGAGGCGGGCACCCACGAGGCGGCCTCCACGACCGCGCTCCTGACCCGCGCCGCACAACGCCTGACCGAACAAGGCGCGCAATCGGTCATCGCCGGCTGCACCGAAATCCCCCTCGGCCTGCCCGCGGAGGCGGTGGACGTCCCTCTCGTCGACCCGGCGCTCGTCCTGGCCCGGGCCCTGGTCCGCCGGGCCAGGGCCGGACGGGCTCAGTGAGGGCCGATGTACTGTACGCAATATGTCACTCGACCGCCCCGTCTCCCGCCGTCTCCTCAGTGACGAGGTCTTCGACCGGCTGCGCGACTCCATCGTGCGCGGCGAACTCGTCCCCGGCGAGAAGGTCAAGGACGGTGAGCTCGCCGAGCGACTCGGCCTCAGCCGTACCCCGGTGCGCGAGGCGCTCGCCCGGCTCGCCGACATCGGCCTGGTCGAGGCCAAGCCCGGCGTCTACACGCGCATCACCACGCTCAACCGCCGCGACGTGGCGAAGACCCTCGCCGTCCTGCGCTCCCTAGACCGACTCGCCATCGAGACAGCGGTTCCGGTCATGACCGAGCAGGACCTTCAGCGCATGCGCGAGGCCAACCGCGTCTTCGAGCGCGCCGTCGCCACCGAGGACACCGCCGCCGCCCTCGCCGCCGACGACCGCTTCCACGCCGTCCCGATCGAGGCCGCCGACAACCCCGTACTCAGCAGGATCGTCGGGCAACTCCACCCGCAGATCCACCGCATCCTCCACCGCAAGTTCTCCACGCTGCTCGGCGGCCGCAACACCATCGAGCACCATGACCGGCTCATCGAGGTCTGCGCGGGCGGCGACGCCTCCGCCGCCGCCGAACTCTCCGGCCGTCACTGGTCCGAACTCGGCGGCCACATCAACGAACTCTTCGACAGCAACCAGTTCGCCGAACCGGCGGTCTAGGCATCGGGCAGCGATGCCGCCAGGTGCTCCCACGCCGCGTGCACCTGCTCGCCGACGATCCCGAACTGGGTGATGACCGCGACGCAGCGGCCGTCCTCGTCGTCGAGTTCGAGTGCCGAGGTCGGGCCGTGTGCCGCCGTGGAGCGGACGAGGTGGCAGGCGTGGACGCGCGCGAGGTCGATCTCCACCGAGCTCTCCGCGATCGCCGCGAACACCCGCCCGCCGACGGTCCGGTCGGTGACGTACACACGGCCGCCGCACGCCTGCATGGCCGCCGGGGCGAACACCGCGACGCCGATCGGCAGCCCGACGGAGCAGACGTGGTCGAGCACGGAGGGGATGACGCCGACGTCGATCGGCCGGTGCTCGCCGCGGTACCGGTCGAACGCACCGCGCCGGGCGATGCCGCCGTCCGTGAGGACCGCGTCGAGCTGGGCGAGCTGGTCGCCGTTCTCCCAGGATGACAACCGGGGGGCAGCGTACGGCCGTTCGGCGAGCGGCGATCCGGCGTCGACCGTGCCGGCGAGGCCGACCAGCAGCCGGTCCCCCTCGGAGAGCAGCCGCCCCTGGTGCACGGTCCGGCCGTCCGCGTCGAGCAGGCGTACGGCGACCGAGCCGGTCTCCTCGTCCCGCGCGACCACGGCCGAGGCGACACCGTCGGCGTCGAGGCGCAGCGCGATCTCGCCCGGCCGGACGGTGAACGCGTCACCGCGCATGCTCGGTACCGCGTAGCTGCCGGCCTGGTCGATCCGCGCGACCGGCCCTCCGGTGACCGCCTGGACGTACTGGAAGAGCGTCAGGCACCGCGCCAGCTCCGGCATGCGGGAGTCGATCAGCCGCACACTGTTGCCGCGCCTGGGGCAGCAGCCCTCGAAGGCGCAGCCGTGATGGTCCGTCATGCTCAGTACACGTCCCGTACGTAGCGCTTCGCCCGCCGCAGGTCGGCGAGGTACTCGGCGGCATCGTCGTCACCGCGTCCGCGCTGCTCGGCGAGGACACCCAGCAGCGCCGCCTCGACGTCCTTCGCCATGCGGGAGGCGTCGCCGCAGACGTAGACGTGCGCGCCTTCCTCCAGCCACGCGTACAGCTCCCGCGACCGCTCCCGCATCCGCGTCTGCACGTAGATCTTCTCGGCCTGGTCGCGCGAGAAAGCGAGGTCCAACTCGGTGAGTGCACCGCTCCTTTGGAGTTCGGTCAGCTCGTCCTCGTACACGAAGTCCGTCTCGCGGTGCTGGTCGCCGAAGAACAGCCAGTTGCGCCCGGAGGAACCCCGCGCCGCACGCTCGTGCAGGAAGCCGCGGAAGGGGGCGATGCCCGTGCCGGGGCCGATCATGATCATGGGGGAGTCGTCATCGGCGGGGACGCTGAAGGAGGCGTTCGGCTGGAGGTAGATGCCCACCGGGGACGCAGCGGTTCGGTCCGCCAGGTACGTCGACGCGACACCCTCGTACCGGCGGTCCCCGGTGCCGTAACGAACCGACGCGACCGTGAGGTGGACGCTGCCCGGGTGGGCGAGCGGGCTCGACGAGATCGAGTACTGGCGGGCCTGCAACGGCCGTAGGAGCGGCAGGAGTTCGGCGAGCGATGGTCCCTTGGTCCCGGCGTCGCGGAGGAGGTCGAGCACATCCCGGCCCCAGAGCCAGGAGTCCAGGTCGGAGCGGTCGCCGTGCGCGACGACCGAGGCGAGTTCGCCGGCCGGGGCACGCTCGACGAGGTCGGCGATCAGCTCCTTCGACGGGGTGCGGATCTCGCGGTCGGTGCGCAGGAGTTCCGCGGCCTCCTCGTCACCGCGCGCACCCAGGTGCTCCAGCAGCGCTCCGACCAGACCGTCGTCGTTCAGCGGTACGACGGCCAGCGCGTCGCCCGCCTCGTAGGTGATGCCGCTGTCGCCGAGGTCGAACTCGTAGTGGCGGATCTCCTTCGCGCTGCGCGGGGAGGACAGGAGCCGGTTCACCGCGAGACGGGAGCGGTACGGGGTGCGCTTGTTCCAGGGCGAGCGGGGCTTCTTCGGTGCCTGCGCACTCGCGTCGCCCTTGCCCGTCGCGCCCGTCTCCGAGGCGATCCGCTCCAGGACCGCCGAAGTCCACTCGGCGGCGGGTTCCTCGAAGTCGACGTCACAGTCCACGCGTTCGTGCAGCCGGGTCGCCCCGAGCTGCTCCAGTCGCGTGTCGATGAGCTTCGCGGCCTGGCAGAAGTCGTCGTAGCCGCGGTCGCCGAGGCCGAGGACCGCGTAGCGCACGCCCTCCAGCCGAGGTGCCGTGTCGGACTGCAACGCCTCCCAGAACAGCCCGGCGTTGTCGGGCATCTCGCCCTCGCCGTACGTCGAGGTGACGACGAGGACGTGGGACATGGCGGCGAGCGCCTCGGGGGTGACGTCGTCGAGCGCGGTGGCCTTCCCGCCGAGGCCGCGGGCGCGGGCCCCGGCGACGACCTCGTCGGCCACGGACTCGGCGTTCCCGGTCTGTGTGCCGATCAGGACGTCGATGGTCGCCGCGGGCGCGTCGCCCGCCGCGTCGTCCCGGCGTCCGGCGGCGGCGATTCCGGCGATGAACCCGGCGAGCCAGGCCTCCTGCTGGGCGGAGAAGGGCGCGTCGGCCGGGATGAGGGACCCGGTCGGGGGCATGAGGGTCACGCGGTCACCGTCTCGGTCGGGGCCTGCGGGATACGGCGGCTCGCGATGTCGTCGAGTGCCGCGTTGGCGAGCAGCTCGTCGAACCGGGCGGCGCGGACCCGGCCTGCGTTCTTCGTGGTCTGGTGGACGATCCAGCCGTAGGTGCCGGGGGCGTCCACGCTGAGGTTGTTGCGCTGCCCCAGGGCGCGCTTGTAGTCGTCGAGGCGCTTGATCGCGATCAGTGTCGCCAACTCGCCGTCGTCGAAACGGTCCAGCGTGCCGCGCAGGTACTTCACGACGCGCTGCTTGACGAAGAAGTCCTCGGTGAGCACGAGATTGCGGACGGCTTCGGCGACCCGTGGGTCGTCCGGTCCTGTCGCCCCGGGCACCCGCTGGAGCGCGAGGTCCTGCGCGACGCCGAGCACCGTGTACGACGACAGCAGCGAGAACATGTCGTCGCTGCCCTGGTCGCCGAAGGCAGGGGCCCGGCCGCCGAGCACCGTACGGCGGTCGCGGTAGTCGACCTTGAAGGCGCGGAGCTTGTCCGTCGCGATCGAGGTGGCGAGCTCGTCGAGGAGCTGGGAGCGGGTGGCCGCGGCGAGGATCTCGGTCGAGTCCTGGTAGAGGAGCAGCGCGCGCGGCATCCCGCAGTACAGGTGCTGCCGCTCGGCATCCCAGTGCTCCAACAGCCGGGCGGCCAGCGGGGATCCGGTGGCCTCCAGATGCCATGCCAGCAGCAGCCGTACGGCCTCCTCGTGGAAGGCGCCGTGCGCGGTGTCCGTCACCGGGAACACGAGCAGCGAGTCGGCGCTCACCCGGCCGGCCAGCTCGCCCGAGGGGTCGTACTGGTACAGGAACCCGCCGCTCATGCCGTTGCCGAGGCCCTTGCCGAAGCCGCCGAGGTTGAGGACCGTACCGCCGGTCATGTACTCGCAGCCGAAGTCGCCGAGGCCCTCGACGACCGCCGTGGCACCGGAGTTGCGCACGGCGAACCGGTCACCGGCCTCGCCCTGCACGAAGGTCCGGCCGCCGGTCGCGCCGAACAGCGCGAAGTTCCCGACGAGCACATTGCCGCCCCGCTCGGCGCTGCCGCCGCCCGGTGCGCGCACGACGATCCGGCCGCCGCTCTGGCTCTTGCCGACGCCGTCGTTGGCGGTGCCGGTGTGTTCGAGGGTGATGCCGTCGTTGCAGAAGACGCCGTACGACTGACCGGCGGAGCCGGTGGTGCGGATGCGGACGGCGTCGTCGACGAGGCGGCGGCGGCCGCGGTCGTCGGTCTCGACCGCGGGCACCCCCGCGAGGTCTTCGAGTTCGTGATTGAGGAGCCGCTCGACGTCGATGCCGAGCTGACCGCCCACCGACTTGTCACTGTTGCCGAGGCGGATGCCCTCGACGAGCAGGGACGGCTCGCGCCGGTCGACGAGCGCGGCACGCACCCGCTCGATGAGGGCGTCGTCGGTGGTGAAGTCCTTCTCCAGGTACTCCGGATCCGCCACGACCTTCTCGGGCACGCGCGCGAGCAGGCGGCGGACGTCGAGGCGCCCGACGCTCGCGGGGTGGTCGAGGAGTTGGAGCAGGTCCGTACGCCCCCGGGCCTCGCGCAGCGACCGCAGGCCGAGGCGGGCGAGGATCTGGCGGACGTCGTGGGCGATGTTGAGCAGGTACTGCGCCAGCGCGCGCGGGTCTCCCTCGAAGACCTCCGGGTTCGTGGTGAGCCCGGCGGGGCACTTCACGTTGCAGTTCTTCGCCATGACGCAGCCGAGCATCATCAGAGCCGTCGTACCGAACTCGAAGCTGTCCGCCCCGAGCAGCGCCGACGTGACGACGTCGCCGCCGGTCTGGTGCGCGCCGGAACAGCGCAGGACGACCTTCTGCCGCAGCCCGTTCGCGACGAGCGCCTGGTGGACCTCGGCGACGCCGATCTCCGCCGAACGCCCGGCGTACTTGAGGCTGGTGACGGCCGCGGCGCCCGTGCCGCCGGTGTTCCCGGCGACGTTGATGACGTCCGCGCCGGCCTTGGCGACACCGACCGCGATGGTGCCGATGCCCTCCGAGGACACCAGCTTGACGATGACCCGGACCCGGGCGGCCTTGCAGTCGTGGATGAGCTGGGCGAGGTCCTCGATCGAATACGTGTCGTGGTGCGGGGGAGGGGAGATGAGCTCGATGCCGGGGGTGCCGCCCCGCGCGGCGGCGATGTCGACCGTCACCTTCGGCGCGGGCAGCTGGCCGCCCTCGCCGGGCTTCGCGCCCTGCCCGATCTTGATCTCCAGCTCCTGAAGCATCGGGTCGGCGAGATAGCCCGCCCAGATGCCGAACCGGCCGGACGCGAACTGCTTGATCCGGGAGCCGCGGATGGTGCCGTACCG
Organism: Streptomyces sp. cf386; assembly: GCF_900103585.1. GTDB lineage: Bacteria > Actinomycetota > Actinomycetes > Streptomycetales > Streptomycetaceae > Streptomyces. The sequence continues at coordinate 83,306 of NZ_FNHV01000008.1, read as the reverse complement.
GGTGTGGTGCTCGCCGCCCTCGCCGCTGTTCGACAGGGCGCCGACCATGTTCGTGCCGTGCGCGACGGCCTCGTGCGCGGTCGCCACGAGCGCGCCGTGGCTCATCGCGCCGGAGGCGAGGGAGCGGGTGATCTCGTGGGCGGGCTGGACGTCGTCGAGGGGGACGCTGTCGGGGGCGTTGTCGAGGAGGGTGAGGAGGTGGGCGGCGGTGCCGGTGGCGGTGACTTCGATGCCGTCGGCGCCGGCAGCGAGGGTCCTGACCTCGCCCAGGTGCGCGAGCCCTGCCGCGAGGGCGGCGTGACGGTCGGCGGCGTCGGGGCCCGGGGAGGTGAGGCGGAGCCGGAAGGTGCCCTGCCCGGTGACGGACACGACGACACCGCGCGCCGTGACGTTCGCGTTGCCGCTCGTCGAGTACCGGCCGAGCTCCCGGGCGAAGTCCTGCGCCGTACGCAGCCCCGTCACATCCGCGGGCAGCGCGAGTACGTCCCGCAGCGCGGCCGGCCGACGCGACCGCTCCTCGTGCGTGGTCCGCAGGAAGGCGCGGTACCCCGGCGTGATCCGGAACGCGTCGATCTCGGCGTCGCTGAGCGCGTCGTACCCGGTGTTGCGGTAGGCGGCGTCGGTGATCCCGAACGCGTCGTCGAGCTGGCCGAGCGTGAGCAGGCGCAGCGCGTCGGAGTCCTCGGGCTTCCCGAACTCCGGCCGCTCCTCGACCATGTCGCCGAAGCCGCGCACGGCCGTGACCCCGAACGAGTGCCCGGCGCCGTCCGAGCGCTCCTTGAACAGCCCGAGCAGCGGAATCTGCTGCTCGCTCTCCACCGTACGAGCCCGCTCGTGCCACTCCGTCGCGGCCTGCGCGATACGCGCGAACCCGACTCCGCCGACCGGGGCCTCCATGTGCGGGAAGGCCCGCGCGAACACGTCGTCGCGGGTGTCGAGGTAGTTCGGTTCGAAGAACTCGCCGCCGATGTAGCTCTCGGCGGTGCACAGCCCGACGCGGCCCATGGTCTTGGCGAGCGACTTCTCGGCCGCCTTGCGGAACTTCGCGAGCGCCCGGTCGGTCTCGGTGATCTCACCGGCGGGGGCCGCCGCGCTCGGGTACCTCTCCTCGGCCCGTAGCCGGGCGCTGAGGCTGTAGACGGCGGAGGCGCCGAAGCCGAGCGCGGTGGCGACGTGGTGCGAGGACGCCAGCTGCCCGCTCTCCACCACGAGCGAGACGCGCAGCCGCAGCCCGGTCTCGATGAGGCGCTGGTTCACGGCCGCGACGGCGAGGATCACCGGCAGCGGCGCGCGGGTGGAGGAGACGGCCCGGTCGGTGAGGACCGCGATGCCGCCCTGCTCGCCGGCGAACCGCTCGACGTCGTCGCAGAGCCGCTGGAGCGCGGCCCGGAGCGCGTCGGCGTTGGCGGTCTCGTCGCCGGTCACCGGGTCGTAGAGCATGGCGAACCGCTCCAGCGGAACGATCCGCTGGTCCCGCAGCCGCACCATGTCGAGGTGCCCGAGCACGGGCGAGGAGACGACGAGCTGCCGCCCGTTGGTGGCGTGGGTGCCGTCGGGCTTCGGGCCGAGGGCGACCCGCATGCTCATGCCGTCGGCCTCGCGGATGCTGTCCAGCGGCGGGTTGGTCACCTGGGCGAACCGCTGCGAGAAGTACTTCGCCATGCCGCCCTCGGTGTCGCTGAGCGCGTTGATGGCGTTGCCGTAGCCCATCGCGGAGATCCGCTCCGACCCGTCGGCGAGCATCGGGTCGAGCATGAACCGGAAGCTCTCCTGGTTCAGCGAGTACGCCACGTACCGCCCGGCGAGGGTCAGGTCGCCGTCGTAGCCGAGCGTGGTGGTGCCGCGGTAGTAGTCGGGGGCGGGCAGGTCGTCGAGGTTCACCCGGGCCGAGGCGAGCAGTTCGCTGTACGGCCGGCGCGCGGCGAGGGCGTCGAGCACGTCGCGGGTGCGCATCCGGCGTCCGGTGCGGTGGTCGACGACGAGCATGCCGCCGGCCTCGATACGCCCCCGATGCACGACTTCCTGGTCGGGGAAGGCGACCTGGCCGGCCTCCGAAGCCACCATCAGGTACTCGGCGGTCTCGACGGTACGCAGCGGGCGCAGGCCGAGCCGGTCGAGGCGGGCGCCGATGACGTCGCCGTCGCTGAAGATGAGGGCCGCCGGACCGTCGTTCTTCTCCTCGTAGAGGGAGAAGTACTCCAGCATGTCCCGCACCCCGTCGGGCAGGGTGTGGTCGTTCTCCCAGGCGGGCGGCATGAGCGAGACGACCGCCTCGACGAGGTCAAGGCCGTCGTCGAACACCCGGCTCTGCAGGGTCTGGTCGAGCCGGCTCGAATCGGACTGCCCCGGCGGGCGCACGATGCTGCGGGTGCGGGCCCGCGCGAGCGCCTCGTCGCTCAGCCGGTTCTTGCGGTCGGTGTTCAGCTCGCCGTTGTGCGCCATGAGGCGGAACGGCTGGGCCATGGTCGGATGCGGCTCGGTGTTCGTGGAGAACCGGGTGTGGAAGTACAGCGACCGGACGGAGTGCCGGGGATCGCACAGATCACGGAAGTACCCGATGACCTCCCCGGAGTTGAGCCGCCCCTTGAGCACCTGGGTGCGCGCGCTGAGCGACAGCGGATACAGCCCGGCGTACGCGTCGGCGTCGGCATAGGCGACGGCCTCGATCGCGAGCAGGGCGCGGTTGGCGGCGGAGTCGACCTCGGCGCGTTCCCAGCCCTCCGGCGCGCGGAACACCCACTGCACGATGGGCAGTTGGTACTGCTCGGCGGCGGGGCAGGCGACGGTGTGGTCGACAGGGACGTCGCGGACGACGAGGACCTCGAAGCCCTGCTCGGCGATGCTCCGTCCGACGAGCTCCACGGCGCCGTCGCGGCGGCCGGCGTCGGTCGGTACGAAGCAGTTCGCGACGCCGAAGTGGCCGGCGCGCAGCTCCTCGCCGGTGAGCGCGCCGAAGAACTCCACGGACAGGTCGACGCTCACGCCCGCACCGTCGCCGACGCCCTCGGCGGACTTGCCGCCGCGGTGCGGGATGGTACAGAGCGCTTCGTGGCCCTTGAGGATGACGTCGTGGCTTCGCGTCCCGTCGAGGCGGGTGAGGAAGCCGACGCCGCAGTCGCTGTGGTCGAGGGCAGGGTCGTACAGACCCAGGGGGGTGTGATTCACGGGCGGGTCCTGTGAGCAGCTGGTTCCGGCAGCGGAACGGCCAGGCTGCGTCGGTGAAGCGCTCGCCGCGGGCGGACCGGTGTGACGGCCGAGGCCCTGAGTGGTGCGATTTCGGATAGTAAGGCTTGCCTAAGTTTCTTTGCAAGTGTGTGTCCTGCAGGTATCTGCTGCGCGCATCGCCGGGGACGTCGAATGTGCGGGTTCCCGATCGACGTGAGAGTGAAGGCAGCACATCTCGGGACCAGGACCAGGACCTCAGGAGCCCCATCGTGATCGTGACCGCGGATATGGCCATCTCCCTCGACGGCTACGTCGCCGGCACCGACGTCTCCCTCGACAACCCGGGAGGCGACGGCGCCGAGCCGCTCTTCGAGTGGATCCACAACCTGGCGAGCTGGCGGGAGCGCCAGGGCATGACCGGTGGGGCGGAGAACCGCGACTCGGAGCTGATGCGCGAGTGGTTCGACGCGACCGGAGCGGTGGTCATGGGGCGGCTGATGTACGACACGGGCGAGGAGTTCTGGGGCGACAACCCGCCCTTCCGCGCCCCGGTCTTCGTGCTCACCCACCGCCCCCGGCCCACCCTGGTCAAGGAGGGCGGCACCACCTTCACCTTCGTCACCGACGGCATCCACAGCGCCCTCGACCGGGCGAAGGCCACCGCCGGGGACCGGAACGTCGACATCGCGGGCGGGGCGAGCACGGTGCGGCAGTACCTCGGGGAGGGGCTCATCGACGAGCTGCAGCTCCATGTGGTGCCCGTGCTCATGGGGGCGGGGCTGCGGCTCTTCGAGGGGCTGGGCGCCGGGCGGCGGGACCTGGAGCCGGTGAGGGTCGTCGACACGCCCCTCGCCACGCACCTGAAGTACCGCTTTGTGAAGTGACCCGGCACGGACGACAGCCCGGCCCCGGCAGTCCCCCTGCTGCCGGGGCCCCGGCCACCGCCCTGGGTGTCGGCCCTACAGGAAGCTGACGTTCTGGGCGAGGGCGAGGCGGCTGGAGTAGTTGATGGTGTTGGTCGCCGGGCGCATGTACGCGCGCCAGGCGTCGGAGCCGGACTCCCGGCCGCCCCCGGTCTCCTTCTCGCCGCCGAAGGCGCCGCCGATCTCCGCTCCGGAGGTGCCGATGTTGACGTTGGCGATACCGCAGTCGGAGCCCTCGGCGGAGAGGAAGCGTTCGGCCTCCTGCTGGTCGCGGGTGAAGATGCTGGAGGACAGGCCCTGCGGGACGTCGTTGTGCAGGGCGATGGCCTCCTCGAAGGTGTCGTAGGTCAGGACGTAGAGGATCGGGGCGAAGGTCTCCTGCCGTACGACGTCGGTCTGTTCGTCGACGCGGACGATGACCGGCTCGGCGTAGGCGGCCCGGGGCGCCGTGTCGGCGAGGCGCCGGCCGCCGCCCACGAGCACCTTGCCGCCCTGTGCCTGGACGCGGGCGACCGAGTCGTGCATGGCGTCGAGGGCGGCGGTGGAGATGAGGGGGCCGACCAGGGTGGCCTCGTCGAACGGGTCGCCGATGGGGAGCTTGGCGTACGCGGCCGTCAGACGGGCGACGAGGGTGTCCGCGATGTCGCGGTGGACGATGAGACGGCGCAGGGTGGTGCAGCGCTGGCCTGCGGTGCCGGCGGCGGCGAAGACGATGCCCTGGACGGCGAGGTCGAGATCGGCGGACGGGGCGACGACCGCGGCGTTGTTGCCGCCGAGCTCCAGCAGCGTGCGGCCGAAGCGGGCCGCGACCCGGGGGCCGACCTCGCGGCCCATGCGGGTGGAGCCGGTGGCGCTGACGAGGGCGACGCGCGGGTCGTCCACGAGCTTCTCGCCGATGGCGCGGTCGCCGAGGAGGAGACGGTGTACGTCACGGGGGGCGCCGACCTCTTCGGCCGCCCGGTCCAGGAGGCGGTCGCAGGCGAGGGAGATCAGCGGGGTCAGCTCGGACGGCTTCCAGACCACCGTGTCGCCGCAGGCCAGGGCCACGGCGGTGTTCCACGACCACACGGCGGCCGGGAAGTTGAACGCGGAGATGACGCCGACGACCCCGAGCGGGTGCCAGGTCTCGGCGAGGCGGTGGCCGGGGCGCTCGGAGGCGATGGTGCGGCCGTAGAGCTGCCGGGAGAGGCCGACCGCGAACTCGCAGATGTCGATCATTTCCTGGACCTCGCCGAGCGCCTCCGAGCGGATCTTGCCCGCCTCGATGGTGATGAGGTCGGCGAGGTCGCTCTTGTGCTCGCGCAGCAACTCGCCCAGCCTGCGGACGAGTTCACCGCGCCGGGGCGCCGGTGTGGTGCGCCAGGTGAGGAACGCCTCGCGGGTGGCGGCGAGGGCCTCCTCGACGTCGGCCCCGGTGGCGGCGGCCAGGCCGAACAGGTCCTCGCCGGTGATGGGCGTACGGGCCTGGACGCCGGTGCCTTCGGGGACGGTCGCGCCGATGCGCTCCAGGCTCGCGAGGGCCCGGACGCGCAGGTCCTCGGTGGTGGGCAGGGCGGTGCCGGTCATGATGCTCCCTTGAGGGTGGTGAGGTGCACTTCGAGTTCTGCGGCGACCTGGGCCAAGGACTCGGTCTGCTGCCGCTCGTACAGGGCGAAGGGGTCGAGGATTTCGCGGCCGACGGCGCCGGAGAGCCAGTCGCTGTCGTAGGCGGCGCCTTGCTGGTCGTTGTCCCGGGAACCCGCGTCGCTGAGGTTGGACTGGAAGATGCCGGCCGCCGAGCGGGGCAGGAAGTCCTCGTAGACGATGGGCTCGGCCCGCACCCAGCCCTGGGCCAGCAGGTCGCCGAGGGCTTCCGGCGGACGGCTGCCGTCCCGCGGCCGGTCCGGTACGACGTGGTAGGTGAAGTACGCCAGCTGCTGGGCGGCCAGCTCGCGTTCCGTGCCCGGGACGTGCTCCGTCCACAGGCTGTGGGCAAGGTCGGCCCGGTCGGCGCCGGGGTGTGCGGCCGTTCGCTCGTCGAGCAGGGTGAGCAGCCGGTCGTACAGGGCCCGGCCCTCCCGGGTCACGGCGATACCGCGCGCCTCGACCTCGCCGAACCGCACCCGCAGGGCGCCACTGGTCACGCCGCCGTCCGGGGTGCGCAGGGCGCGGGGCTCGGCCAGGGCCCGGAAGGACGTCTGGCGCAGCAGCAGGTCGGGCCCCTTCCACCGGGGCGGCCCCTGGATGGTGTCGATCATCTCGATGCCGCGCTCGGTCATACGCCGGTACAGCTCGTCGATGTCCAGGACGCGCGGGGTGAGGTGGTTGATGTGGGTGCTGCGTACGCCGCCGATGTCCGCGGCGACGGCGGAGACCCGCTCCAGGGTCTCGTACCAGGCCTTGTCGATCGGTTCCGTCGACAACTCGAAGGCGGCGACGGCCAGGTGGAGGAAGCGCTCGGCGTCGGCCTCCGGCAGTTCCCGCTCCGCCTCCGCCCGGTCGGCCAGGGCGAGCAGCTCCGGCGGGAACAGTTCGCGGCCGGCGAGGAACGTCTCCAGGCGGGCGCGCAGGTCGGCGTCGAAGAACCGGGGGTCCGCCGGGGTGAGCATGGAGGTGAAGACGCGGAAGGGGTTGCGGGCCAGCTCCTCCCCGTCGACGGGACGGAACGCGGTCGACACCACGGGCACCGCGCTGGCGGCGGCCTCGCGCAGGTCGTAGAAGCCGACCGGACGCATGCCGAGGGCGCCGAAGACACGGGCGACCCGGGCCAGTTCGGCGGGGGTGCCGACGCGGATGGCGCCGTGGCGTTCCGCGGTCACCCGGCCGATGGAGCCGAGGCGTTCGGCGTCGGCACCCTGGGCGCGCAGCACGTCCTCGTTCACCTCGCGCGAGATGTCCACGAGCGTGGTGTAGGCGGGGACTTCACGGCCGTACATGTCTGACAGTCGCGCGGCGAAGGCGGCGCGCAGCTGCCACTGGCTGATCATCGAGGGGGTCCTTCCTGTCGAGGAGTTCACACCACGTGGGCTTCGGGGCGGATCTCCGCTCCGGTTCGGAAGCGGTCCGCGCTGAGGGGCGAGATGTCGACGAAGGGTTCGCGGCCGAGGTGCAGGTCGCGCACGATCTCGCCGACGGCGGGGCCCTGCAGGAAGCCGTGGCCGGAAAACCCGGTGGCGTACAGGAAGTTGGGCACCTCGCCGGAGCGTCCGATCAGCGCGTTGTGGTCGGGGGTGACCTCGTACAGTCCGGCCCACCCGTCGGCGATCGCCATGCCGGCCAGCGCGGGGGCCCGCTCCCGTACGACCTCCCGGAAGAGCTCCAGCCACTCGGGGGTCCAGGTCGTGTCGAAGCCCTCCGGCTGGCCGGGGTCGGCGAGGCCGAACAGCAGGCCGTCGTCGCTGTTGTGGAAGTAGGCCGACGACGCGAAGTCGATGGTGAAGGGGATACGGGGCGCCGGGGGAGTGAGCGGCGCCGTGAAGGCGAGCTGGCGGCGCACCGGCCGCACCGGCAGGTCGACGCCGGCCATGGCGCCGATCTGCCCGGACCAGGCGCCGGCCGTACAGATCACGGTGGAGCAGTCGATGCGGCCGCGGTCGGTGTGGACCGCGGTGACCCGGTCGCCGGCGGTGTCGATGCCGGTCAGGCAGGTGTGGGTGGCGAAGGTGACACCGGCCCGGGCCGCCGCGTCGGCGTATCCCCGGACGACCAGGGCGGGGCGGGCGTGGCCGTCGGCGGGGGAGAAGGCGGCGGCGAGGAGGCCGTCGGTGCTGACGTAGGGACACAGCCGCCGTGCCTCGTCCGGGCCGATCATGCGGGTGGGGACGCCCAGGGAGTTCTGGATCCCGACACTCGCCTCGAAGTCCGCGGCCTGCCGGTCCGTGGTGAGCAGGAAGAGATAGCCGACGCTGTCGAGGCGGATGTCGGCGCCGGGGCGGTGCGGGAAGTCCTCGAAGGCGCGCAGGCTGCGGCTGCCCAGTTCGATGTTGAGCGGGTCGGAGAACTGGGCACGCACGCCGCCGATCGGTTTGCCCGAACTGCCGCTGCACAGGTCGTCGCGCTCGACCACGACGACGTCGGTCACCCCCGCCTCGGCGAGGTGGAAGGCGATGCTCGCACCCATCACTCCACCCCCGATGATCACGACATCGGCGGTGGGCGGAACGGTGCGGAAGGCGGAGGAGCCGGAGGAGCCGGAGGAGCCGGAGGAGCCGGAGGTGCCGGAAGTGCCGGAGGAGCTGGACAAGGGCCGTCCTTCCAGAGAGGTGGAGAAGGGCGCTGATCAGCTAGCTGACCGTCATCGTGACGCAACCGAACCGTTGACGTCCATGAACGGTTCGTGCGTCTGATCTATTAGATTCTCTATATGGACTGGACGAGTTCCCAGCTGCGCTCCCTGGTTGAGTTGACCCGGCGCGGCACCATCACCGCGGTGGCCCAGGCACTCGGATACACCCCCGGCGGGGTCTCCCAGCAGATCGCCGCGCTGGAGAAGGCCACCGGCATGGAGCTGCTGCGGCGGGTGGGCCGGCGGGTGGAGCTGACCGACGCCGGACGGACACTGGCCCGGCACGCCGAGCGGATCCTGTCCACGGAGGCCGAGGCGGTGCAGGCCCTGGAGCGCAGCCGGGGCGAGGTCTCCGGTGTGCTGCGGGTCGGCCTGTTCGCCACGGCCGCCGCCGAGATCCTGCCGCTCGCCCTGCGGCGCGTGCACGAGACCCACCCCGGTCTCGACGTGCACAGCCGCGACATGGACGTGGACGAGGTGTACGACGCCGTCGCCTCCGGCGCCGTGGACCTGGCGCTCGGCCTGGACTACCCCGACGTCCCCATCCCCCGCGACCCGGCCCTGCGGGTGACACAGCTGTACCGGGAGCGGTTCTCCCTCGCCGTGCCCACCGGGTCGATGGCCGGCCGCGCGGAGATCTCCCTGGCCGAGACCCAGCATCTGCGGTGGATCCTGCCGTGGGCCGACAGCTACTACGGCCGCGCCGTGCGCACCGCCTGCCGGCGGGTGGGCGTGGAGCCGGACGTACGGCACGAGGTGACCGACACCGCGGCCACCCTGGCGCTGGTCGAGGCGGGCATCGGGGTGAGCACGGTGACGGATCTGATGCTCAGACTGCGCGCCTCGCGGTTCGACGTGGTGCGGCTGCGCGAGACGGTCGAGCGGCACATCGTCGTGGTGTTCCGCTCCTCCGCGGAGGGCCGGCCCACGGTGGCCGCACTCCTCGACGTCCTGCGGGCGGTGGCCGAGTCCCGGCGGGACGTCGGTCAGCCGGGGTAGCCGGGTCAGCCGGGTCAGCCGGGGATGTTGGGCTCGTACTCGTTCCGCCCCCACTCGGAGCTGCCGAGCGGGTAGTCGTACGCGGGCCGTCCCACGTTGCCGCTCGTGCGGAACGGCTTGCCTTCGTCGTCGATGCGTACGGTGCCCTGCCGGCCGCCGCTGGACCAGTCCAGCTCCAGGTACCAGCTCACGTTGTGCGCCCGCGCGTCGGCGAAGACGTAGAAGACCTCGGGATCGGACTCACTCACCTTGTACGGGAAGTCCCGCTGACCGGCCTTGGTGGAGACCGCGGGCCGCCCGGCGTCCAGGTCCACCGTGAACGACGTGGTCTCCACGCCGCCACCGCAGCCGACGCCCATCGCGAAGTCGTTCCAGGCGAGCGGCGCGCTCTTCTCCACCACCCGCACATGCAGGGCGTCCAGGACGACGGTGGCCTTCCCGGTGCCCTGCAAGGTCACCGCGAGCATCTGCTGCCCTGCGGCGACCCCGCCGAACGCGCTGACCCACCCGCGGGCGTCCTGCTCGGTCGGCGGCGGAGGCACCCGCTCGGGCTCCCGGTCGATCAGGTAGTGCTGGCTGCACGGGCCTTCCCACTGGTACGGATTGACGGCGACGTTGGGCGCGGTGGCCCCGTCCTCGACACCGCCGCCCTCGGCGGCCCCTACGCCTCCGCTCCCGCGGGGTGAGGCGGACGAGGAGACCGTGGGACCGCCGCTGGGCGAGGCGGACGGCGAGGCGGACCTGCCCTTGGCGTCGGCCGACCCGGAGGCGCCGGGGGTTCGTTCGCCGACGGAGTCGGTGGTCCGGGAGGCAGCGCCGACGGACCGCTTTCCGTCCCGGTCGTCATCGCCGTCGCCGGCCACCAGGTTGACCACGAGCGCGGCCGACACGAGCGCGGCGACCACGGCGGCCCCGGCGAGGACGGCGGTACGCCGCCGCCGTGCCACGGGAACCTCCGCCGAGGCCGGCCGGTCGACCTCGGGGTCGGCATCGGCAGCGGTGTCGGCGACGGTGTCGGATTCGGTCGTCGCGGATTCGGCCGTCGTGCCGGGCCCGGTCGTCATATCGGGCGCGCTCGCCTTCTGCCTCCGCCGGGCGTCCGCGAGAACCCACCGCCGATGCAGTTCCACGAGTTCCTCGGGCGTCGCCTTGCACAACCGCGCGAACCGCTCCACGGGGGCGTAGTCCGTCGGTACGGCGTCCCCGTTGACGTACCGGTGAAGCGTGGACGTACTCGTGTGCAGCCGCTTCCCGAGCACCCCGTAACTGAGCCCGGACCGCTCCTTCAACCGGCCCAGCAGCTCCGAGAACTCGTCCCCCGCCACGGTTCCTCCCTCTCCCACGTCCCGGAACTCCATTCCAGGGGGCGGTCGTTCCCCCAGGTCAGCGCCATTGCGAGCGTTCCAGCGTTCCAAATGCTCCGGCAGTCATGGCGGCCGGGACGGATCACCGCACAACCTTGGGTCATCCAAGCACGCCGCTCCCGGCACCCGGTCGAGCGGCCCATGCCGACACCCGTACCGCAACAGGGGGATTCACATGTCCACACGCACCCACCGCACCCGCATGCTCGCCGCCGCCGCGCTCACGGCCGTCACGCTGACGCTGACCGCATGCAACAGCGGAGAGGGCGTCAAGGACGAGGGGGCGTCGGCGGGATCCGCGTCGTCGGCCTCCGCCACGTCTTCGTCCGAGGCGAGCGGGGGCGGCTCCGCCGGGTTGGGGCAGACCGACCAGACGGGCTCGTCCTCCGCAGGCTCGACGGGCGGCGCGGCCGGTTCCGGCGGCACGAAGGGTTCCACGGGGTCGTCGGGTTCGACGGGTTCCTCGGGGTCGTCGGGCTCCACGGGTTCCTCGGGCGGCTCCCAGGACTCGGGGCCCACCAGGACCCCGTGCTCGCCCGGCTCCACCCGGACGACCGCCACCGAGGTCAACCGCCCCCTGAACCACCTTCTCCTCACCGTCACCAACACCGGCTCGAAGAACTGCAACCTCGTCGGCTATCCGGCGGTGCGGTTCACCGACGCCCAGTCCGTCCCGCCCGCCTTCGAGGACTCCAAGCCGCAGGCGGTGGTCACGCTGGCCCCCGGTGAGTCGGGCTACGCGAGTGTCCTTCTCTCGGCGGCCGACGGCAGCGGCGGGGACGGCTACACGGCCAAGTCCCTGGAGGTCTACTTCAACACGGACGCGAGCGTCGCCGCCAAGCCGTCGCTCCCCAAGAAGGGCGTGTACATCGACGCATCGATCCAGGTCTCGTACTGGCAGTCGACCATGGCCGACGCCCTCGCATGGTGACGCGTCGGCCCGGCGCCTGACGCGGGCGGTCAGCGGCGCGGTTCCCAGCGGAAGAGCCGGGAGGCCAGTGCGACGGCGACGACGACCCAGGCCAGGGTGGGCAGCAGCAGGGGCAGGGAGTCCGCCACCGGAACGCTGCCGTTCCAGGCGTTGAGGCCAGTCCCAGGCCGAGCATCATGATCACCGTAGAGAGGATCGCCGCCGCCAGGAGGGGAACGTCGGCCGGCCCGCCGGCCCGCCGGCGACCGTGGCCAGGACGGCGAGGATCGCGACCACCTGGACCAGGGCGAGGACGGTCACCGGGAGCATCAGCCCGGAGAGGATGCCGGCGTCGCCCGCCGGGGTGGAGCGCAGCCGCTTGAGGAAGAGGTTCTGGCGGCGCGAGGCCAGCGTGGTCACCGTGGTGGTGTGGAGCCCGAACGCCCCCACGGTGAATACCACCGCCGAGCTGCGCGGACTGTCCACGCTCAAGGAGCGGGTGGGCGACAACGGAGGTGAGCTGAAGGTGGAGCAGACGGACGGGCGCTTCCTCACGGCCGCGGCGTTCGAGCACCTTCCGTCGACGACGCCGCCCTCCGCGGCACGGGAGGACTGACCGATGACCCCCGTGGTGCTCGCCGAACCGCACGACGGCGAGTCCGCCGTACAGGCCGCGCTGCGGCACGCGCCCGACGTCCTGCGAGCCACCGGCGACGGCTACTCCGCCGCCGACATCGCCGCCCGCCTCCACGTCGCGGAGGGCACCGTACGCAACTACCTGTCGAACGCCATGCAGAAGACCCAGACCCGAACCCGGCACGAAGCGGCGCGTTACGCGCGGGAGCACGACTGGCTGTAGGGCGGTGCCTGCTTACTCCGCTCTCCGCCCGCGGCCCGGGACCGCGGAGCGCAGGAGGCGGAGCAGACGAGTGCGGCGCGGTACGTGACGCCGGACGGTCTCCTCGACCGCCTCACAGTCCGCCCACGCCGAGGCCACGGCCGCGGTGTCGGGTGTGCGGCCCCCGTACGCGACCTCGTTGACCAGGGTGGCCAGCGCCGGCAGGCGCCGACTCGCGGCGTCCCCCACTCGCTCCGCGCCGAAGTCGGCCACCTCCTGCGCCGTGTGCGCTCCCGTGGCGGGAAGGCCGATCTCCGTGAGGCGTTCGACGATCTGCTGCCAGGCGCCGAGGACCCTGCGCCGCGCGTCCGGGTCGTTGCGCCGTCTGCTGCGTCTGCGGTACGGCAGCCACAGCGCGTACAGCACATAGGCCGTGGCGAGCAGGAGCAGTGCGAGAGGAACGACGAGCCAGACGGGCGGACCGGAGCCGGACGCACCCCCGGCGGCGCGGGCGGCCTCACCCGGCGTGCGCGGGTGCGTCGACGGCGGCGCCGGTTCGGCGCTCTCCCGGTCCCGGTCCGCCTGCTGACGATCCTCGGGCTCGTTCGCCGATACGGCGGGGGAGCCGCCCTGCGCGGCCTCGCCGGGCGTCGGATGGAACGGCACCCAGCCGACACCGCTGAACCTCACCTCCGGCCAGGCCAGCACGTCCCGTCCGCGTACCTGCCAGGTGCCGGAGCCGGTCCGGGTACCCGGACGGAACCCCACGGCCACCCGGGTGGGCAGGCCCAGGGTGCGCGCCAGTACGGCGTACGAGGCGGCGAACTGCTCGGACGTACCGCGCCCGCCCTCCGCCAGGAAGAACTCCAGGCTCCGGTAGGTGTGGCCGGGCAGCGCCTCCGGGTCGAGCCGGTAGGTCGCGCGCAGCCAGTCGGCCAGTCGCACGGCCCGCTCGTACGGGTGGGCGCTGCCCCGGGTCACCCGCTCGGCGAGCTCCCGGAAGGACCGCACGGAGGGGATCGGCTGCCCGGCCGCGTCGAGGGCGGGGAGCTTCACCCGTGCCGGGTCGTCGGCGGCGGCCGCGTACCGCAGCCGCTCGGCGTCGTACCCGGGGAGGTGCGAGGTCGCGGTGTAGGTGAAGCCGCGCGGGACCGCCTCGCCCGTGGAGAGCACCCCGCTGTCCGGGTCGACGGACAAGGAGGTGCCCTCGGGTGTGCGCACGGACGAGGGCCGGTCGGCGGTGGGGAGCCAGATGCCGGGCAGCGACTGCACGGTGAAACGCTGTGCGAGCGTCTTGGTACGTCCCGGGTCGGCGCCCTTCTCCGCCGGGACCCGGCCACCGGTACGGGTCAGCCCGGCGCCGCTGGTCCAGGTCGTGCCGTCGTATCGGTCGAGGACCGCCAGCCGGTAGTTCCCGGGGGCCGCGCCCGAGGTCCGTACGGTGAAGACGCTCTCGTCGCCGTTGCGCATCCAGGCCGCGACCTGGTCCAACGGGCTGGTGGACTGCGGCCGTACGGTCGGCGGCGTGACCGTCTCCCGCAGGTCGTAGGGGGCGCCGAGACCGGGAAGGTGCGGGCCCAGCAGCGCCGCGACGAGTCCGGGCACGGCCACGGCCGGAAGCCTCAATGCCAGGGCGCGCAGAGGCAGTTGGGCTCGTGAACGCACCAACGCCAGCAGCGCGGCGGCCCCGGCCAGCGCGCCCGCGGCCGGGTACGAGGTGCCCGGGCCGTCCGCGCCGAGCACCAGCGGGAAGCCGAAGGCGAGGACCGCCGGGAGAGCGGGGAGCAGCGGGGAGCGGGTGCGCAGGGCGAGTTCCGCGGAGACGGCGGCGGCCGTCCACACGACGGCGTGCGGCAGCACCAGCAGCTCGGGCTCGCCGGGCGCGGGCAGGATGGTGGAGAGCAGCGCGTGCGGGGCGTCGAGCAGCGCGGACCACGCGGCGCGCAGCGCGGGCCCGCCGGGCAGACCGTCGCTCACCTCGTGGAACAGCGTCGCGCTGACGACGACGGCCCAGACGACCACGGTGAGCAGGGCGGACGGCCAGAGCGGTGTGGTGGGGCGGCGGCCCTGGTCGTTCTCGCGAGCGGGGCGGCGGCCGAGCAGACCCGACAGCACCGCCGACAGGACGATCGGGCCGAACACGGCCACCGCCAGCACCGGAAGCAGCTCGGACGGCGGAAAGACCCGGGCGAATCCGTACCCCGCGGCGCCGCACAGAGCGGCCACGGGCAGCAGCGACCACAGTCGTCGGACCCGGTCGGTGCTCACCGCACGGCCTCCCTACGCCATCCGGCCAGCAGCTCGTCCAGCGACGCGACGTACAGCTGCCGTACGTCGGAACCGGGGCCGGACGCCTCGCGCGTGGCCGCGTCTGCGGCGCCGACGCGCAGCATGGTCACGCGGTCGAAGCGGCGCCGTACCCGGTCGACGGCACCGAGCCCCTGGATGTCGCCGGTGCCGGTGACGACGACCAGCGCCCCACCTCCGCGATGGCCCTCCAGCCCGTCGAAGGCGGCGGCCACGGAGACCAGGTCCGAGCGGCGCACGACGGCCAGCCCGTCCAGCAGAGCCTCGCCGTCGCTGCCCGAGCCCTCGGTACGCAGGACCGCTCCCGCCTCGCTGACCAGCTGCACGGGGAAGTGGGAGCGGGCGGCCGCGTATGCGATGGAGGCCGCGCAGTCCACGGCCAGCTCGAAGTCGTCCTCCGAGGCGTAGGCACGCTGCCGGGTGTCGAGCACGAGTGTGGTGTGCGGGAGCGAGACATCGACCATCTGACGAACCATCAGCGTGCCGGTGCGGGCCGTCGACCGCCAGTGGACCCGTCGCAGGTCGTCGCCGAGGACGTACTCGCGCAGCGTGTGGAAGGTCAGCGAGCCGTCGTCGGCGGTGTCGGAGGCCGGGCCCTCCACATGGTGCGCCTGCCCGGACGGCAGCACGGGCAGCGGGCAGATCCGGGGCCGTACGAGCAGCGTCTCCGAGGCACCGTAAGGGCGCATACGGCGGGCGAGCCCGAGCGGGTCGGTGCGTTCCAGCCGCACCGGCCCCGCCGGGACGTGGCCACGGCGGGCGGTGGGCAGCGCGTACCGCAGTTCATGGGCCGTGCCCGGGCGCAGCGGCGGTACGTCGACGACGATGTCCCGGTCGCCGCACCGGTCGACGACGCGCAGGCCGCGCCGGGTACGGCCCCCGGTGTTGGTGAGGACGAGGACGCCCTCGGCGGGATCGCCCCGCCCCACCCTGCGCGGCGCGATCCGCCGCTCGGCGCCCAGTACGGGTGCGGGCAGCGCCCACAGGACGGCGACGGCGACCGCGAGCACGCAGGTCACGCCGAGCGCCGCGGCCTCGCCGTACCCGAGCCCGTAACCGACGGCGGTCAGCGCCACGCCGCCGGCCAGCGTGCCCCACCCGGTGGCCGACAGCATCAGACGCGTGCCCCGCTGTCCACCGGCACCGTAGTCAGCACTTCCTCGATCACGTCCGCGCCGGTCCGGCCGCTCAACTCGGCCTCCGGCGTGAGGATCAGCCGGTGCGCCAGGACTGGCCCGGCCAGCGCCTTGACGTCCTCGGGGAACGCGTACGGCCGGGCCCGCGAGGCCGCCCGCACCCGCACCGCCCGCAGCAGGGCGACGGAGCCGCGCGGCGAGGCACCGAGGCGTACGTCGGGGAGGGCGCGGGTCGCCGCCACCACCCGCACCAGGTAGTCGTACAGCGCGTCGGCCACCTGCACCTCGGCGGCGGCCAGCGCTATGAGCTCCGCGACCTCCTGGGCGGTCGCGACGGGGGTCAGCGACTGGGGGTCGGCGCCCGCTTCCTTCAGGTCCTTCAGGACCGCGACCTCGGAGGCGTGATCGGGATAGCCGACGGTGATCCGCATCAGGAACCGGTCGAGCTGTGCCTCGGGCAGCGGGTAAGTGCCGCCCATGTCCACCGAGTTCTGCGTGGCGAGCACCATGAACGGGCGGGGCACCGGATGCGTGGTGCCGTCGGCGGTGACATGGCGCTCCTCCATCACCTCCAGCAGCGCGGACTGGGTCCTGGGCGAGGCACGGTTGATCTCGTCGCCGAGCACGATGTGGGCGAAGACCGGGCCGGGGAGGAACTCGAACACCTCGGTGTTCTGCCGGTAGACGGTCACCCCGGTGATGTCGGACGGCAACAGGTCCGGGGTGAACTGCACACGCGCGAAGTCGGCCTCGATGGAAGCGGCGAGGCAGCGGGCGAGGGTGGTCTTGCCGGTGCCGGGGACGTCCTCGATGAGGAGATGACCCTCGGAGAACAGGCAGGTCAGGGCCAGTTCGACGATGTCGCGCTTGCCCTTGACGACACGCTCGATGTTGTCGGCGAGGGCGTGGAAGCTCTCGGCGAAGCGGGCGGTGGCGTCGGTGGGGGGTGGGGTCATTCGCATTCCCAGACGTCGGGGTTGGCACGGGAGTTCACGAAGAGGTCAGAGGTGTATCCGGTGATGTCCTTGTCGATGCCGGGGTGGTGGAAGGTGTGGTAGGCCCAGAACTTGGTTGTCTCATCGTTGTAAGTCTGTTCCTGGCCCTCCACCTTGCAGTGGACGGTGGTGACCTGGGTGAGGTGGCCGCCCGGGTTACCGGGGATCTCGCCCGGCCGACCGCTGCCGACGGTGGTGGGCAGCGAGCGGATCCCGACAGGGGTGCTGTTGGCGGTGTTGTTCACGATGGCCATCTCCTGAGAGGGCGGGGTCAGGTCGATCTTTCCGGACACCGCCGCGCCGGATCCGGCGGCGTTGCCCGCCATTACCGTCACCCAAGTGACGGTGCCGTTCTTCATGTTCTTGTACGTGTGACTCAGCTCGGTGGTCTCCGCCGTCCCGCCGGGCCCGTTGACCGCGTACGTCACCGTGCCGTTGGCCCCCTGCGGCGGCTGCCAGGTCACCGTGCCGCCGTGTCCGCCCTGCGTGGGAGTGAAGGTGAGTTCCCGCGGCGCCCCCGGCGCGACACACGGCCGCGCGAGTGCCGACGGCGCCGACTCCTTGCTCGGCTTGCCCCCGGCGTACTCCGCTACCACGGTGAAGCTGTACTGCTCCTCGCACGAGCCGCCCTTGACCTCGAAGGCGAACGGGCCGTCGGGTCCGATCCCGTCCGGGGTGACGGTCTGGTCCGGCGCCTGCCCCTTGAGCACGTAGCGCCGCGGGGTCGCCCCCAACGCCTCGGCGAAGGTGATCCGGATGGCGCCCATCCGCGACTCCGCCTGCGGAGCGCCCGGCGCCCCGGGCTCCTGGGCCGGCGGGGGTGAGGGCACCGTCCCGGTCGGCTCTCCTCCGGGCGCCTGCGGGTCCGGTCCCGGTCCCGGCGTCCCCCCGGCGGGGGCGTTCGCGCCCGGGGTAACCGTCCCAGACGGAAGTCCCGCGGCGGGGAAGCCCGTCGGGACGCCGTCCTCGACCCACCTCTCCCCCGGCTCCAGCGCGGAGGGCACCTCCGTCCCGTACTTGCCGATACGCCTGACCTCGCCGTCGGCGTCGATCACCGCGGCGTGGGCACTGTCCGGGTCGTTGACCCACAACAGGCCGTCGCGTACGAGGAGTTCGAGCTCACCGGCACTCTCGGTGATCCGTACCGGTTCGGCGGGCGCGGCGAGGGAAGTGTCGTACACCAGCAGCCTGCCGGTGGACTCGTCCGGTATGTAGACCCGCTTGCCGAGCAGTTGGGGCGCTCCCAGCCGCTGGCCCTGCACGGGCACGCGGGCGCGCACGGTGTGCCTGCTGAGGACGTCCAGCAGCACCAGATCCCCGCTGCGGCCGACCAGCACCGGCACCACGGAGCCGTCGGTGCTCGTCGGCACCAGGGTGTCGGACGCGTCGGCCCCGGAGCTCGCCCCGGTGTTCGCGCCGCCGAGCTCAAAGGTGCCCCGCACGCCCGTGGCCGTCAGCGCCTTCAGCACGGCGGCGGTCCGGTCGGTCACCACGGGGCGGCCGTCGGCGAGGGTCAGCACCAGATCGTGGCCGGGTTCGGCGACCTTGACCGCCGTGCTCTTGCGGCCCTTGACGAAGGGCACCACCGTGCCCCGCTCAGCCAACGGCACCCACAGGGTGCCCTCCTGGTCCACCACCGCGGCTCCGGGCTTCCCGCCCAGGTCCACGGCAGGGCCGGCGGCCGTCGTCAGCGCCGGGTCGATCCGCCGCACGGTGCCCCGCACGGGGTCGACGACGTACGCGTACGCGCCGCCGGAGACCAGCTGCAGCCCCGCCGCACCGTAGTCCGCGGACTGTCCGGCGGTCAGCTGCGAGGCGTCGATCCGGGCCACCCGGCCGGTCTGCTCGTCCAGCACCAGGGTGCTCCCGCCGCCCCGCGCGACCGAGACGCGGTGGCCCGCCATCCCGGCCGGCAGGACGACCTTGCCGTCCACGGCACCGGTCAGCCCGTGCACGTGGGCGATCTCGCCCTTCTCACTGCTCGCCAGCCAGGCCCCGATGTCGGCGAGCCTGGGCCGGCTGCCGGACGCACCGGCCCCGACGGCGAGCGAGGTGCCGATGAGCGCACCGACCGCGCCGACGGCGACGTAGCCGGTGACGCGGTTGCCGGTCGGGCGCAGTCTGGCCCAGGCGGCGATGGTCAGGGCCGCACAACGCTGTCGGAGCTGCGGGCCTGGCGTCCTGGTCTCCGCCGGCATCTCTGCCCCCTGGTCCGGCATCTCTGTCCCCCAGTGCTGATGCCCAACTCTGCTTGCTAAAAGGGTAATTGACGATCGAAGAGGTGTCAGTTGTTGCGTACGTGACCGCCGCTTCGCGGGAAGCGGCGGTCACGGCGATCAGGGGTCGTGGCTCAGCAGTCGGCGACCCACTTGTGGGAGGCGATGTTGTCGTTCAGGGACTGGCCGCCCCCAGCTCCGTTGTGCGGGAAGTAGTGGTGGACGATGTTCTCCAGGTACACGCCCCTGTTGAGGCAGAAGTGGGCGCCGGTCTGATCGGGGCCGTAGTAGAGCCAGACGTCATGGGTGAAGCCGCCGTTCTCGACGGAGCTCCCCTGGTTGCGCATGTTGCAACTGGCCCAGTTGGCGTTGCCGGACCACTGGCAGTGTCGGCCGCCCCTCTTCTGGTGCTCCCACACATGGAGGTAGCCGTCCGCCGCCGCCACGGCCCGCGTGGACGACGAGGTCGATTCGGACGCCTGCGCGGCGCCGGGCAGGACGGTCAGGCTGAGGGCGGTGACGCCCACGGCCGCCAGCGCGGTGGCGATCCTGGTCTTCAACACGGGTACTCCTCGGTCGAGTTGTGGAGCCCGGGGCCTCTGCCCGAGCCCCGCCGACGCTGGCAAGACCCGTCGACGCCTGGCAACGAATCGCCGCCCGGTGGGATGCTGGGACGCCGAAACGGGTGGTGACCCAGTGCTTCGACGACCTGCTGGGACACCGCTGGGACAGAGCGATGGCGCGGCACGGCGGTGGGTGCCGAGGGGGAAGAGCAATGGGATCGCAGCCCGAGGAGTTCGAGGCGTTCGCGGCCTGTCTGCGGGCGCTCAAGGAACGGGCGGGCCTCAGCTACGGAGCGCTGGCCCGCAGGACCCGAATCAGCAGCTCCAGCCTGCACCGGTACTGCTCCGGTTCGTACGTCCCCCAGGACTACGGGTCGGCACACCGGTTCGCGGTGGCATGCGGGGCGTCACCGGAGGAACTGCGCCGATTACACCGGCTCTGGGCCTTGGCGGACGCGGCGCGGGAGCCTGATCGTGGCGCGGACGCGGACGCGGGCGTGGGCGTGGAGGCGGGCACGGGCACGGAGGTGGACGGGGATCCGGCCGTCGACGTCACCGTCGCCGCCCCGGATCCGGCCGCCGACCCCGCGCCAGATCCGGTCGCCCCCGCTCCTGCCCCCGCCCCGGACATACGCCCCACGCCATGGCACCGCAGAAAACCGCCCGCGCTCGTCGTGATCGCGCTCGTCCTCGCGTTGGGGGCCACGGCATGGGGGATCGCGGCCGTGTCCGGAAACGGATCCGCCGACGGCGACGAGGACCGCCCGCTGTTCTCGCCGGCGTGCGCCGATCCGGTGCGTCTGGGGCAGCGTGGGGCCTGCGTACGGGAGGTGCAGCGGCTTCTGGCCCGAGCCGGGGCCGAGTTGGACGTCGACGGAGATTTCGGCCCGCAGACCCTGAGTCGGGTGACCGCCTTCCAGGTGCTGTCGCGCGTCAACGCCAACGGGGTGGTCGGCGAGCAGACGAAGGAGGCGCTCTACGCTCCGAAGGCGATCCAGATGGACACGTGGCCGCCCGACAAGGTCCGGCAGCGGGTCCGCGAGGTCTTCCGCGCAACGCCCAGCCGTGCGAGCGCCCTCGCCGACTGCCAGTCGTCCCTCGATCCGCTGCACATCGTGCCGAACACCGACGGCACTCGGAACTGGGGTGTCTTCCAGCTCTCCGATGCCGGGCTACGGAAGCTCGGCGGCACACCCCGCGACGCACTGGACCCGGAGTGGAACATCCAGGCCGCCCACCGCCTGTGGAGCCAGGCGCAGGGCTTCGGCGACTGGGCGCACTGCGAGCGAGCGGCGTCGCGCGAAGCCGTCGGACCAGCCCTGGTTCAGGCGGTCGGCGACCGGCCGCCGGCACCGGAGGAGGACGACTCCTGGTCTCCGTCGCCCGCGACCACCACCGCCTGCCCGACGCCGGGACAGCGGTTCAAGACACCCAGCAACGACCGGGTGTACCTGGTCGGCCCCGGCAGCCGTCTATACTACATCCCCGACTGGACCGTCTACTTCAGCCTTTGGGACGACTGGAACGGCGTCGCCATCGTCAACGGCAGCGTCTTCGCGGACTGCGCCTGGGACGAAGCGCGCGAGCTGGCCAGGGCGTTCCTGGCCAAGCCGAGCGGCAGCTCGCGGACCTACATCTGGGACGCGTGGTACGGCTACCGCTGGATCCCGAGCCGGACCGCCTTCGACAAGTACGGCTTCTCACCGGCGAAGGTCCAGACCCGACCCTCCCTGTCTCCCGTCAGTGGGGACGCCGGCTGGCGGTGAGCCAGGTCTGTCACAGCCGCGTGACGGCACCGTCCTGGGCGTGAGACGGCACGAACCGGTGGTCAGAAGTGGTCGTCTTGGTGATCGTCAACGCGCGGTACCGATCACCTGGTGCACCGCAACTGCCGCCCTGGAAGGGACATCCCTAATGAACCGTCGTCTGCGCACCGCCGTTGCCGTCACCGCCGTGATCGGCGCGGGTCTGCTGATGACAGCGTGTGGGGGCGGTGACAAGTCGTCGGCGTCGGACTCCTCGGCGGCATCGGGCAAGGCGAGCGCGACGGCGGCCGGCGGCGGCGCGGGTGGGGACAAGGACGCTGGAAGCACAGGTTCTGGTGGCTCCAGCGCTTCGAAGTCCTCCGGTGGCGGGTCCGCCGGGAGCAACTCGTCGGAGAAGTCCGGTACGGACGGCAACGACACGTCCGGGGACAAGACCGGCTACGGGCAGAGCTGCGGCACCAACGACATCTCCTGGAGCGTGAGTTCCGAGAGTCAGGCGGGCGGCTACTACCTGATCAAGGCCAAGGCCAACCCCGGTATCACCTGCGTCCTGCCCGCCGCGCTGCCGGTCGTGGCTTTCGGGTCGGACGGAACGGAGGCCGGGCCCGCGGAGCAGTCCGTGGGTCAGGAGATCACGCTGCGCGAGGGGGTCGTCGCCTACGCCGGTGTGAACCCGAAGACCGTCAACGAGGACGGCGGCAAGGAGTTGGACAGCCTCATCGTCTCCGTCTCCGACGACGACCCGAACCCGGTGTCCCTGAAGGTCGGCTCCTTCGTCGTCGACAAGCCGATCGTCACCAACTGGCACACCTCCGCCGCCGACGCCGTTCCCTTCTCCGGCTGAGGCGGCCCGGAACACCCCCGAACGTGACGTGACAGATTGCATCCGCAACTGGCATGCTCACGGCCGCGATCACCATCGACATCGGGGGAACGATGAGCACAGGACCGGGAGGGTTCTCGGCGCGGCCCGAGTCCATCGACAGCAGTTCGCATCTCTTGAACGAGCTGGCCGGACTGCTGTACGCCGGGCGCATGGACGGGGAGAACGCCACGCAATGCCGTGTGCCGCGCGCCCATCCCCAAGTGGCCGAAGCCGTTGAGGACTTCGCGCGGTTCGCGCAGGATCAGTACGGGGACCTGGTGACGCTGCTGTCGGCCCTGTCGACGAAGCTGCAGTCGACGGGGCACGCCTATGTGCAGGCCGACGGCGACGCGCGGCGTGCGATGGACGACCTCCTCGACAACGGGCGTTACGTCGCGCCCGAGGACCGGTGAGCGCCATGGCCTACCGTGCGGACGTGGAGTTCCTGGGCGACTCGAACCCACAGCTGATCGAACGGACCGCAGCCGAATACGGCCGCCTGCACACCCTTCTGGCTTCGTGTGACGACGACTTCCGCAAGGCCGGAAAGGTGGAGTGGGAGAGCGAACAGAGGGAGCGGTACACCAAGCGGCTGAAGGAGGCACTCGAACTCGCGGAGTACCTTTCCGCGGCCTTCAGGCGCGTCAGCAAGGCGCTGGACGGCTATGCGACGGCTGTCGAGCGGGCCAAGGGGCACTTCAAGAGCGGGCAGACCACGGAAGAACGTCTGGTGGAGGTGATGTCGCGGGAGGCTCACGCGATCACTCCCACAGCGCGTGCCGCCGAGCCCCTGCACCAGTGGGAGGACCTGCGAGGCACGACCGGTTTCCTCGACTGGGTGGCAGAACTCACCGCCGACGTGGACGCGATCCGCGATGAGGCCGAGCACTACTACGACGCCACCAGGAGCCACTACGGCGACGCCGAGCGCGTGGAGTCCGCGGCCCGGGAGGACTGCCTGCACGAGATACGGGCAGCCCTGCGGTCCCTGCCGGACTTCCGCGGTGGGGACGGCGACTACCCCGCCCTGCTGATCAGCGCCGTGGACGCGCTGCGCCGTGAAGCGAGCCAGGCCGGCCGCAACCCGAACACCCAGCTCGCCGGCACCGGCATGAAGGTCGACTCGATCTCCGGGGTGTCCGGCGACACCGCGGTCTCGCCGTCGCTGCGGCGCATACGGGAGCGGCTGGCGCGATTGCCGGGCGCGCAGGACCACTATCTGTATCTGCCGTCCAACGACGACGCAGGACGCCGCACGTACATCTCGGGGAACAAGGCACTGATCAACGACGCGGCGCGCAACTCCGGGCTGCCGCCCGAGATGTTGGCGGGCATCGCCTGGCAGGAGGTCGAAGGCGATCCTTCCTGGATCGACGCCGCCGCCTATGGCGTCCGCCGTCACCTTCCCGGCATGGGAGAGGCGGACCAGACCTCCATGGGGCCGATCGCCATCCAGGTGCGCCGGTCCGCCGAAGTGCTCGGCTACGACCCGCAGAACCTCACCGACGCACAGCGCGAAGAGGTGGTCAACGCGAGCAAGGACCCGGGGCAGAACATCTACATCGCCTCGGAGTATCTCGCCCAGCTCAAGGCGGAGAGCGAGTTCGCCGACGTGCCGCCGGAACAGATGACCAGGGAGCAGATGCGGGAGCTCGCGGCCCGCTACAACGGTGGCCCCTACTTCCGGAGCGAGGACGCTCAGATATACGGCCGCGGATTCGACAGCCACGTCGACGAGGCGAAGCGGGCACTCGAATCATGACCGCGTCACCGGCATCGGAGGCGTCAGGGGGGTCAGAGGCTGCGGGCGCGGCACAGGTGTCGCGGGCGTCGCGGGCCAAGGGCGTCGCGTGCGCGGTCCTGCTGGTCATCGGCTGCCTCGTGGCGGGAGCCGCGACTGCCATCGCCTATCTGTCGAATCCGCTCGGCCCCTGGGACCACCAGGCCTTCGACCACATTCGACTGTTCGGGAAGCTGGGCCTCGCCCTCGCCTTGCTCACCGCACCCGTCGCCGTTCTGGCTGTCGTACGCCGCTGGCTGCGGCTGTGGTGGCTGGTGCCGTGCGTGGTGATCGCGCTGGCTGCCTGGGGACGCCTGACGGTGTTCCTTCCGGCGCCCTGACGTTGCGAAGGTCGAGTGTGGCGCAAGTCACGGGAAGTCGGTGCGGGGTGCCGGACAGCTCATTGAGGTGAGCACTCCTATGCGAACCCGGGTACGGGCCGGGGATTCGAGCGCGTTCGCCGAGCTCTTCGACGACTACGCCCGCGCGGTCTACAACCATGCCTTCCGGCTGACCGCCGACTGGTCGACGGCCGAGGACGTGATGGCCGCGACCTTCATGGAGGCGTGGCGCCTGCGCGACAGGGTCGACCCGGAAGGCGGCTCCCTACGGCCGTGGCTGCTGGGCATCGCCACCAACACCGCGCGCAACCAGTACCGGAGCAACCGGCGGTACCGGGCGGCCGCGCAGGCGGCCGCGGCGGCCGAGCTGTCGGTACCCGACCACGCCGAGGAAGTGGCGGACCGGCTCGACGGCCGGCGACGCCTCGCGACGGCGCTCACCGCCCTGGCGTCACTGCGCCGTCCGGAGCGCGAGGTCATCGTGCTCTGCCTGGGGGAGGGCCTGGACTACGAGGCCGCGGCCGAGGCGCTCGGCATCCCGGTCGGCACGGTCGCCTCCCGGCTCTCCCGCGCCCGCAAGAAACTCCGCAAGACGGCCGAGGCCGAACTGCTCGAAGAAAGTCTCGGGAAAAGGGAATTCGGCAGCCCTCGCCGACAGACAAGAGGCGATCACGCACACGCGATCCGGCCCGCACAGGAAGGAAACCGATGAACGCGAACACGTCCCGGCAGAACGCCGACGAGAGGGCAGAGGGCGCACAGCTCTTCGACCGGACGACGCGCGACCTGCCGCCGGGCCGTCACCAGTTCCACAAGGAGCGCATGATGGCCCAGATTCACGAGACGCAGACGGAAGAGCGCGGGGCGGCGACGTCGACCCACCCGATGGCCCCGGCGAAGACCCGGCGCTTCCGGCTGCCGCGCCCCGCGATCGCCCTGCCCGCCCTGGCCGCCGTCCTCGCCGGGGTGGTCGTCGCAGGGGTGGCCGCATCCGGTGGCGGCACCGGGATCGAGGACGGAGGGCTCGCCACCGGACCGGCCCTGACCACGACCGTCGGTGTCGCGTCGACCAAGGGTGTACCGCAGCTGCTCGACCGGATCGCGCTCGCGGCGGCCGAGGACGGCCATCCGACCGTCGAGCCCGGCCAGTACATCTACGTCGAGTCCAAGACGGCCGACACCTTCCTGAAGACCGTCGACGACAAGACCACGCTGGCCAGCCACGCGCTGCACACCCGCCAGGTCTGGGAGTCCCCGGACGGCACCAAGGGCTGGCTGATCGACCCCGCGGTCAACGACAGTCCGGAGGGCGAGACCCTGAGCCTCCCCGACGAGCAGGGCAACACTCCCGAGGCGTACCTGAACAGTCCGTCGTACGACTACCTGGCCAAGCTGACCACGGACCCCGACGCCCTCCTTGCCAAGATCTACAAGGAGACCGAGGGGCACGGAAACACCCCCGACCAGGAGGCGTTCACCACGATCGGCGATCTGCTCGGCGAGAGCTACCCCCCGGCGGAGCTGTACTCGGCCCTGTTCAAGGCCGCCGCGAAGATTCCGGGTGTCGTCGTGGTCGACGACGCGGTGGACGCGGCGGGGCGGCACGGTGTGGCGGTGGCCCGGCTGGACGAGACCAGCGGTCAGCGTGAGGAGTGGATCTTCGACAGGAAGACCCATGTCTTCCTGGGGGAGCGCACGGTCCAGGTGAACACCGTCGGCGGGGAGGGCGGCTTGATCAAGCCCGGCACGGTCGTCTTCACCAGCGCCATCATGAACCGCGCCATCGTCGACGGCATCAAGCAGACCCCGTCACAGGCCGGCTGACGTATCCAGAGGCAGGCATGGGGAGGCGCTCGGTACCCCCGGTGACATCACCGGGGGTACCGGGGAGCCCGCGCTCCTCATGGACATCCCCCTCTTCATTGGCATCCCCTTCCTCATTGGCATCGACCGTGGCAGCGGCGTACCGGCCTACGTGCAGATCGTCGAGCAGACCGAACGGGCGCTCCGGATGGGCACGTTGAAGGTCGGGGACAAGTTGCCCACGGCCAAGGAGGTGGTGGCCGCGACCGCCATCAACCCCCACACCGTGCTGCGGGCCTACCGCGACAGGGAGCAGGCCGGACTGGTCGAACTGCGCCGCGGGCTGGGAACTTTCGTGACGCGGTCGCTGGCGCGGCCCGAAGCGGAGGACGACTCGCCCCTGCGTGCGGAACTCGGCGACTGGACAGCACGCGCAAGGGCGGTGGGTCTGGAGCGGGCCGACATCCTGGCCCTGGTCACAGCCGCTTTGGACGCCACCGACAGCGAGCAGGACAGCGGGGACGGAAAGAGGAGGACGCGATGACCGGGCCTGACGCGCCGGCCGCGCTGCGCGCCACGGGACTCGGATTCCGGTACCGGGCGCGGGGCGCCTGGACCCTGCGGGACTGCGGGTTCACCGTGCCCGGCGGCCGGATCACCGCTCTCGTCGGGCGCAACGGCGCCGGCAAGAGCACCCTGCTGCAGCTGGCCGTGGCCTGCTGCACGCCGGTGCCGGGGAGCTGCGCGTACTGGACGCCGACGCCCTACGGCACCCCGGCCGGGTCACCCCGTACATCCGCCGGGCCGGCCGGGACGCCTGGCTACGCCTGAAGCACGCCGACCACGTCGGCTCCTACCGCGCCGTGATGGCCTCGGACACCCGCCGCAACCCGGAGGCCGCCGTCGGCAGCCAGACCCACGAACGCTGGCTGGCGCTCGGGCAGACGCAGTTCGACTACCTCGTCGAGCACGGGCTGCGCCCCGAACACCGCATGCTCGACATCGGCTGCGGCAACCTGCGCGGCGGCTGGCGGTTCATCAACCACCTCGACACCGGCGACTACTACGGCATCGACATCTCGCCCGACATCCTGATGGCCGCCAAGAAGACCCTCGCCGAGCGCGGCCTCCAGGCCAAGCTGCCGCACCTGACCATCACGAACGACCTCACCCTGGACTTCCTGCCCAGCGACCACTTCGACGTCATCCACGCGCACAGCGTCTTCTCCCACTCGCCGCTGGACGTCATCGAGGAGTGCTTCGCCCACGTCGGCCGGGTGCTGTCCGACACCGGGTACTTCGACTTCACCTTCGACCGGACCGAGGGCACCGAACACCAGGTGCTGCGCGAGGACTTCTACTACCGCACCGAGACCCTCCTGGCCCTGGCCGAGAAGCACGGCCTGCACGCGCGCTTCATGGAGGACTGGGAGGAGCGCCCGCACGGCCAGTCGAAGATACGCGTCAGCCGCTCACTCATGGCCGTCGTGTAGGCCGGTCACGGTCCTACGGCCGTCTCGGCCCCGCGACCGCGTAGGCCGCGGTGCCGGCGATCGCGAGGACCAGGGCCGTCCAGGTGCCCGCGGCCGTGCCGGGCGGCAGCATCATCCAGGTCATCACCTGCGTCGGCACATCCGTGGGGGACGGGGCGAAGAGGGGCAGCGCCAGCCAGCCGACCGGCAGCGTCCACGCGTGCTGTGCCCCGCAGATCGTCGCCCCGATGGCGCAAAGGCCCGTCAGGCCCGCGCAGTTGCGCACGACGAACGCGGTGGTGGCCAGGTCCTCGCCCAGCGTCTGCACCGCCAGCAGTACGGCGCCGACGACCGTGCCGATGAGCAGCACGTGGACCGCCCTGCGGGGCATCCAGCGGATCGCGGCCGTGCGGTCCAGCGCGAGGTCCTGACCGCCGAGCCCGATCGAGGCCGCCATCGCCCCGGCGGCGAGGACGAGCGTGGGCAGCCGCGGATCGGCGGGCCCCGCGCCGTTGCCCCGGGCGAGTGCCCAGACCGCCACGGCGCTGGTCACGACCACGGCGAACGCGGCGGGCACCTGCCGCGAACGCGCGTACAGCGTCAGCCATCTCACCGGGACGCACCGCCGTCCAGGATGTCGAGGGGGTCGCCCTGGCAGGAGAGCGCGGCCGTGTGCATCGCGTTGATCCGAGCGCGCTGCTCGGAACGCGGCAGCGCCTTGAGTTCCTTCCACACCGGGCGGGCCACGTCGAGCTGGTCGCGCGCGGAGTGGACACTGCCGTCGAGCGGTTCGAGGTCCCCGAGGACCCAGCCCGCCGCGACGCTCTGCCCGGCGATCTCGCCGAGCGTGCCGCTCTCGTTGGCGCTGCGGGCGAAGCAGACCGGGGCCATGCCCTGGGCGAGCAGGGCCCGGGTCAGGTCCTGGCCCTCGGCGCCGGCGATCACCCGGTCGTCGAAGTCGATGAGGACGGTGTCGCGCGGCCGTTGGGGCGTATCGCCGAGTCCCCGTACGGCGGTGCTCTCACGGATCGCGTCCGGCGCCCGGTCGCCCAGCGCGTCGTGCAGCAGGGCCAGCGCCTTCCGGCCAGGGCCCGCGAGGTCGTCGAGCTGTGCCTGGTGCGCCTTGGTCACGCACACCGGGCCGTCGCACACCATCGCCGCGGCGGCCTCGTCGACGACGTACGTCCGGCGTGGGTCGGAGGGGACGACCAGCAGGGCGAGCGCCGCGCCTGCCAGGACGGGCGTCAGGGCGAGCAGCCGGGCGCGCCAGGTCGCGACGGCCAGCAGGGCGAAGCCCGTCGCGGCCATGCCGAGCAGCCAGAGCGTCTGCCCGAGGTGCACGGAGGCGGGGAGCGTGAGGAACACGTCGCGCACCTCTGACACCGCCGGTGACAGCAGCGCGATCCGGTTCGGCACGATGGACGTGGGCGTCCCCGACTCCAACGACATCCGCAGCAGGTTGACGAACACGAAGGCCGTCACGGCCAGCGCGGGCGGGGTCAGCGGGGACGGCAGCATCCGCCCCATTCCCATGCCCAGCACGGACCCCGCGACCAGGGCGAGTGCCCCCACCAGCGAGATCGGCAGCCATCCGAGGTGCGTGTACGCGGTGTCGCCGAGCATCACCTGGGCCGCGCCCAGGAGGACCAGGAGCGCGAAGGCCGAGGCAAGCGTGAGGGCGAGGGTGCCCGCCAGTGTGGCCGCGCGGTGCCAGGCGGGCCGCGGCGTGCTCGTCAGCAGCTCGGACATCTTCGAGCGGTGGTCGCGCAGCCCCTGGAGCGCCCCGAGCGCCACGACCAGCGGCCACAGATAGACCAGCAGGAGGCGCGTCCACAGGGCCATGGACGTCCACTGGGCCGTCCACAGGGCGGTGCCCTTCCACCACGGGCCGCTCAGCAGGTACAGGAACGCCAGTGCGGTCGTCAGGACCACCGCCCCGGCCCACGGGGCGACGGAGCGCCTCAGTTCGATGCGCAGGACGCGGACGTTCACCAAGTACCCTTTCCCTGCTTCGGGTTGAGAAGCATGGCCGAGTAGCCGCGCTCCAGCGGGCTGTCACCCACGTGCTCCGGGCCGCCCACCGAGGCCAGCTCGTCCGGCGGGCCCTGGAAGACCAGCCGGCCCTCGGCGAAGAGCACCACGTCGGTGCAGGCGGCGGCGACGTCCTCCACCAGGTGGGTCGAGACGACCACGCAGGTGTCCGTGCCCAGTTCCTGAAGCAGTCCGCGGAAGCGGAGCCGCTGCGCCGGGTCCAGGCCGACCGTCGGCTCGTCGAGGAGCAGGATCGCCGGGTCGTTGACGATGGCCTGGGCGATGCCGACGCGTCGCACCATGCCGCCCGACAGGGCTTTCATCCTCTCGTCGGCCCGGTCCGCGAGACCCACCCGCTCCACGGCACGCTGCACGGCCGCGGGGATGTCCGCCTTCGGCACCTCCTTCAGCCACGCCATGTACTCGACGAACTCGCGCACCGTGAAGCGCTTGTAGTAGCCGAACTCCTGCGGCAGATAGCCGATCCGGCGGCGCAGCGCACGGTGCTCGCCCATGCCGCCCGCGGGCTCGCCGAGCAGTTCCAGGGTGCCCTCGGTGGGACGGAGCACGGTGGCCAGCGCCCGGATGAGGGTGGTCTTGCCCGCCCCGTTGGGCCCGAGCAGACCGTGTACGCCGGTGCCCAGCGACAGGTCGAGCCCGTCCACGGCCATCCGTTTCCTTCCGACCCTGACCTTCAGCCCGGTGGCCCGGATCTCCCAGGCGTACCGCGTAGGTGCGATGTCGGCCGAGCTCACGGCGGACGTCATGTGGTGGTCCTTTCCGACCTTTCGGATGGTCATCGATGGGCTCCCAGCACGGCGTACGCGTCCCTGCGGACGATCACGACACCGATGCCGAGCGCGAGGATGAGCCCCCATACGGGCAGCCCGTCCGTCTGCAGGGCGAAGGCGGTACGGCCGGCGGCCAGGCTCGGCGCCACGATCACCGCGGCCCATACGGCCACCAGCGCGACGGCGGCGCGGGTCACGCCGACGACACCGCCGAGCGCCAGGGTCGTCGAGGTGAAGGCCAGACAGGGCAGCAGCCACTGCGCGGCCGTCACCCCCGTCACCCAGCCGCCCGCCAGCAGCGCGGGGACGACCACGACGAGCACGGAGGCGGTGCGCCGCAGCACCAGGTGGAGCCCGGCCCTGGGCACGGAGGCCGTCAGTTCGTACGCCGGGTCCAGACCGCGCGACCACGACGCCGCGACACCGAGCACGGGCAGGACCGGGGCGAGCAGCAGCACCAGCGACACCTCGCCGGTGCCGCTGTCGACCACGTCCAGCAGCAGTGCGAGCAGCGTCACGCTCATGACCATGGCCAGCCACGGCACCATCACCGGCGTCATCCACACCGACAGCCGCGCCGACCAGCGTCGGCGGGCCGGCACCGGACCGGCCGTGGCCAGCTGCGGCTCCAGGTCCGACCACACGGTGTCGACCAGCGCCGCCACGCCGGGCACTTCGGCGGCGACGACGGCCGCCAGCCGCTCCCGGCACATCCCGCACGCCTCCAAGTGGGCCTCCAGGGCCCACACTTCGTCGGCGGCGAGGCCCGTGTCGTCACCGCGTGCGTAACCGTCGATGATCCGCATCGACGCGTGCTCCCCACTCATGCCAGCGCCTTCCGCATCGCGTGCCGGGCCCGCCGGGCCCGGGTCTTGACCGTGCCCTCGGGCAACCCGAGCAGGACCGCGGTCTCCCGGACGGACAACCCGTCGAGGACCATGGCCTGCAGTACCTGCCGGAGCTCCGGCGCGAGGCGCCGCAGCGCGTCACCGACGTCACCGCCGACGGTCGCCGCGAGCGCCTCGTCCTCGGCGGCGGGCACCGCGTCGGGGAGAGCGGCCGCCGCGGGCGGCTCGGCATGGTGGGCCCGGCGCCGGAAGGCGTCGACGAGGCGGCGCGCCGCGATCGTCCACAGCCAGCCGACGGCCGTCCCGCCCACCGAGGCCCCCGCGAACGCACCCGCCGCGCGCCACACCGCGAGATACGTCTCCTGCATGACCTCGGCGACGATCTGCTCGTCCGCGCAGCGCCGCCGCAGCCGCACCGCCATCCACGGCGACGTACGCCGGTACAGCTCCTCGAACGCGGCACGGTCGCCTCTTGCCACGAGCCGGACGAGACGCTCCTCGTCCAACTCGCCCGCTGCCTTCCTGACTGATCTCACACCCTCTAGACGCCCGCCCCCGACGGCAGGTTTTCCCTTCGGTGTGATCCCCGTCATAGCGTGCGAGCGGCTGGGCTAGCCCCAGGTGTCGAGCCACATCCGGGCTCGCCAGGCGTCCACGGGAAGCGTGCCGGCCGTGTACAGCGGGAAGAAGTAGATGAAGTTCCAGACGATCAGCAGCACCAGGACGCCCGCGCCGACCGCGCCCCGCATCCGCCGTTGCCCGTCCGACCCCGGCGGGCCGAGGATCGCTCCGATCATCATCGCGACCGCCAGGCAGAGGAACGGTACGAAGGCGACCGCGTAGAACAGGAAGATCGTGCGCTCCTGGTACAGGAACCACGGCAGATACCCGGCGGCGACCGCGCACAGGACCGCGCCCGCGCGCCAGTCGCGACGCAGGCCCCAGCGGTAGAGCAGATACAACAGCGCGAAACAGGCCGCCCACCACAGCAGCGGTGTGCCGATGGCCAGCACCTCGCGGACGCAGCCGGCCGGCGCCGTGCAGCCGTCCTGGCCGTACTCGGGGGTTTCGCGGTGGTAGAGGACCGGGCGGCCGAGGACCAGCCAGCTCCAGGGGTTGGACTGGTAGCCGTGCGGTTTGGTCAGGCTGACGTGGAACGCGTAGACCTGAGACTCGTAGTGCCACAGGCTGCGCAGCGCGGCGGGTACCCAGGTCAGGTCGAACTGCGGAAGGTCGAACCGCAGGCCGAGCAGCGCGAGATGGTCGGGGGAGCGGCCCTGGCGATCGGCGGCCCACTGGCGGCCGTATCCGTCGCGGGACGCGAACCAGCCGGTCCACGACAGGAGATACGTCGTGATCGCGACGGGTATCAGCGAGAGGAACGCGAAGCCGGCGTCCTTGCGCAGAGTGGACAAGTAGGGGCGCTCGGCGCCGGCCACCCGACGTGCGCCGATGTCCCACAGCACCGACATCAGCCCGAACGCGGCCAGGAAGTACACGCCGCTCCACTTGGTGGCGCAGGCCAGCCCCAGGCACACCCCGGCGGCGATCCGCCATGGTCGAAGGCCCATTCCGGTCCGGTCGCCGGCCGCACGGTCGGGGACCGCCTTCCCGTCCCCGCCGACCGGCAGCGCGGCGGCCAGCCGGGCTCGCGCCCGGTCACGGTCCAGCAGCAGACAGCCGAACGCCGCCACCACGAAAAAGCTCACGACCAGGTCGAGCAACGCGGTCCGGCTCATCACGAAGTGGAGACCGTCAACGGCCAGTAGGACACCGGCCAGGCAGCCGAGCGCGGTGGAGCGGAACAGCCGCCGGCCGATCCGGCACAGCATCAGCACCGACAGGGTGCCCAGCAGGGCGACCATGAACCGCCAGCCGAACGGATCGAGGCCGAAGGCCCACTCGCCGAGACCGATGACCCACTTGCCCAGGGGCGGGTGGACCACATACGCGGGATTCTCCGACAGCGGAACGGCCTGCGGATGGGCGAGCAGCTGCGGATTGGCGACCTCGGGCGGGGGCCAGACGCCCTCGTAGCCGAGCTTGAGGAGCGACCAGGCGTCCTTGGCGTAGTACGTCTCGTCGAACACCACCGCGCGCGGACTGCCCAGGTGCCGGAAGCGGATCAGCCCGGCGAACAGCGCGACCAGCAGCGGACCGCCCCAGCCGGACCAGCGGCCCAGCAACTGCCCCGCAGCAGGGCTGAGTCCGAGACAGCGCCAGAGGCGGTCACCTCCCGGTTCGGGGAACGGCGGGACCAGCCGGTCGCGGGTATCGGTGCGCGGCTGCCCGGCGTAGCCGAAGCGGCGCAGCCGAAGCATCCATGGCGTGGGGGTCATCCCGCTCGTCTACTCGGCGGTCGAGGAACTGGTCACTCGGGGACCGGGCTCGGGCGGGGTGGGCTGCCGCCAGGGAGCCGGCACGATGCTCGTCGCCGGCACCGGCGTGGCGGAGGTGGGACGGTGCTCGCGGCCAGGGGGCCCGTCCTGTGCCAAGGCGCCCGGGAGGAACACCAGCCCGACCCCGCATACGAGAACGGTCAGTGCGGAGCCGGTGACCATCCAGACCGTACGAGCCTCCCGGCGCGCACGGATACCGGCCCGCAGCCGGCGCCGATCCCCGTCCTCGAAGGGGGTGTCCTCCTCGGTGTCGCGCATCATCCGCGCGAGTTCCCGTTCGAAGTGATCCATGGCCTCTCCTTCACTTCACCGGCTCGGCGGCCTCGGACAGGAGCTGCCGCAGTCGCGCCACGCCCCGCGACGCGAGGGAGCGCGCGGTGCCCACCGGGCACCCCAGTTCCCCGGCCACCTGCCGCTCGGACAGGTCCTGGTAGTAGCGCAGCACCACGGCGGCCCGTTGCCGTGCCGGCAGGAGCGCCAACGCGGCCTCCAGCCGGGTCCGTTCATCCACGGCAGCCGTGACATCGCCCGCCTCGGGCAGCTCGGGCAGCCGGTCCACCGGGCGTTCGCCCCACCAGCGGCGCTGCGCCGAGCGGGCCGCCGAACGTGCCAGTACTTTGCGCACATACGCCTCCGGTGCCTGCTCGGCCACCTTCGGCCAGGCGAACCAGAGTTTGACCAGAGCCTCCTGCAGCAGGTCCTCGGCCCGGTGC
Organism: Streptomyces sp. cf386; assembly: GCF_900103585.1. Lineage (GTDB taxonomy): Bacteria > Actinomycetota > Actinomycetes > Streptomycetales > Streptomycetaceae > Streptomyces. Next base: position 48,817 of record NZ_FNHV01000008.1, on the reverse strand, counting down.
CGGTCTCCGCCGACGAGCAGACGCGCCAGATGGAACAACGCCGACCATCGAGCCGTCACGAACCGGTCGAAGGACGCCCGGCCCTCGACCCGTGACTGACTCATCAACGTCGTCCTTCACCTCGACATGCGCCTACACCCTCACAAAGACACTGACCCCCACCCCGCTATGCACCCCCTGTGTGTGAGCTGCCTCACGCCCCCGGTCATCGCAGAGCGGTCAGCAGGAGCATGCCCACGCTGATGCCGGCCAGGAAGCCCGCGACCGCGACGGCGGCTCCGGTTTGGTGCGGAACAACCACCCGTCTCCTGCGTCGATGCCGCCCCGGTGCTGTGGCCTGCGCGGCCTTCGTGGTCGTAGGCCCGTCCGAGCGAGCGGGGGCATCGGCGCGGACCCGCTCCAGAAGCCTTGCCAGGAACGGGGGTTCGCCCATCGGTACGGGGATGGCGGCCTTCGCCCGCAGGTACGGTTCGCCGGTCCACCAGCCCAGCATCCGCACCGGCAACTGCGTCTCCACCTGTTTGTCCAGACGGGCCAGGTCCTTGTAGACGCCCCAGCAGGAGGGACAGAAGCCGAGATGGTCCGTGAGTTCCGCGTCCGGCGGAGTCTCGGGCCGTGCTGCCAGCCGCCTGATCGCATCCCTGCAGTCCTGCCGCTCCAGCCGGTCGAGATACAGGTCCATGCGGGCCTGCCGCAACGCGCCTCTGGCCTCGTCGCACGCGGCCGGAACCGCATGGGGGGCCAGTCCTGTGATGCGGGCGGTCAGTGCGGGGGCGTCCCGTTCCACCACCGAGTGCCACAGCAGACGCTGGGTGCTCGCCGGAAGACGCTCGAAGGCGAGAGCCAGCTGTCCGTCCTCACCCCAGGGCCAGCGGGATCCCGCCGCGACCCATTCCCGGAACTCCGTTGACAGGGCTTCCGGTTCCCGGTGCCAGCGCATGACAGCGGTCGTACGCACGTTGCCCAGTAAGTGGGGGCGCAGGCAGCCGGGATAACGGCGCTCGACGAGGGACTCACCGGCGAGCGTCTGTTGCAGCAGGCCGGCGAAGACACGCGCGGTCACGTCCTGCGCGTGCAGCGGTCCCGCCATGCACTGAAAGGCGTACGCCTGCACGGCGGCGTAATGGCGGCGGTAGAGCTGTCGAAAGGAGTCGACCTCCCCCTTGCGTACCGAGAGCATCAGGGCCATGTCGGAAAGAGGCTGCTGGGGCGGACGCAAGCCCAGGAGCAGGTGCATCGAGGAGCCTTCCGGTCACATGTTCCGGTGACGTGTCAGGGAGTCACGGCTGCGGCGAAGTACCGGAGCTGGGGGCTGTTGTAGTAGTTGAACGTCAGCGCGACCGGGGCGTTCGTCTCGGGCGGCGGGCCGCCCTCCACGTACCAGTCCAGCATCCCGAGTTGCATCTCGTTCCAGGGCTTTCCGGGGGCGCGTTCGGCGCGAACGAGGAAGCTGTGGTCGCCGCCGGTGAACGGGTCGAAGCGGAACAGCTGTCCTTCTCCCGAGCGTCGGCAAGGCCCCATCACCACGGCCACGTTGGCGGAGTTCCCGTACATCCGCTGAGGGCTGTCGAGGTAGTCGACGCACTCGCCGGTGGCGCCGTTGCGCAGCCATCCGTAGCCGGGCTTCCCCTCGAACGCCACGGACTTCCAGACCTGCCCCGGACGGCCGTCGCAGGTGTTCTGGACGACTGTCGTGCCGAGGGACTCGACGCACTTGGTGGCGAGTCCCGCATTGCGGAGGGTGCCCGTCCAGGTGACGGTGCCGAGGGGAGCGGGGTGGGAGGCGGACGGGGCGTGCGACGTCCGTGCTGTGGGCGGCTCGGTCGGGTGCGGCGAACGGGGCGCGGAGGGCCTGGCCGTGACGGTGACGGTGACGGGCGGCTGTTCGGTCTGCACCGTGCGGGTCCGCACGGCCACGGGCTGCGCCGACGAGGGTTCCTCACTCCGATCGTCCGGCCGGATCGGCAGGACCAGGACGGCGAGCCCGACGGCGGCGACCATGCCGCCGGCCACCGCGCCCGAGCGCAGCGGGGAGGCCGTGGTCCAGGACCGCCACCTCGTATCTCCGTCCGTGGGGACGCCATCGCCGGGTGCGTCGGACGCCGCGCCGACGGCCCCCGCACCGGCTTCGGTCATCCTGGCCGCCCCATACGCCGTGCTGCCCCAGGGCAGAACCGCCGCGGACAGCACCGGGCCCAACCCCTCGTCGAGGGCGTCGAGTTCGTCCAGGCCCGTGCGGCAGCGTGGGCACCGGGAGAGATGCCGGTCGAAGTCCTCGGTCCGGCGGCGCCCTGTGCGGCGTACGACCGCGCCGAGCATGGGGCCGTAGCGGCGGCATTCATCCGTACCCGCCTGGTTGGCGATCACGGCCAGACAGGCTTCCCGCAGGCCGCTCCGGGCGCGGGAGGCGAACGGGGCGACATCGTTCTCGTCCAGGCCGAGCAGGCGACCGACGAACCGGGCCGGTTCCCCCTCCACCTCGGTGTGCCACAGGACGGTCTGCCGCCGTTCCGTCAGCGACCGGAACGCCCGCAGGACAAGGCTGCCGTCCTCCATGCGGCGCATCCGCGCCTCAACGCTGTCGGACTCCGGGCTTTCGGGCAGGTCGGCGAGCCAGCGCTCGAATTCGGGCGACAGTCCGGTGCGGCCTTCCGCGTCCGCCCACTCGGCGGCCCTACGGCGGACGGCGGTGAGCAGATACGGCCGCCAGGCAGCCCTGGGGCCGCTCCCGGACCGTACGGCGATCAGGGTTCGGGCGAACACCTGCGAGGTCAGCTCCCCGGCGCTGTGCGGAGTGCGGCAGCAGGCGTAGGCGTAGGAGAGAACCGCCGAACGATGCCGTCGGTGCAACTCCGCCACCGGGGCGTCGGATCCCGGACTCCGCACCAGGTCGGCGAGTTCGGCGTCGGAGGGGTGGCCGGCGGTGCTCGGGTCCGTTGGTCTGCCTCTCACCGATCGGCTCCGGACTCGACGACGGGGAGCCGGGCCACCACGCTGGTACCCGCTGGCGAGAGGTGAATCGTGCACCAGCTGGTGCAGGCCCTGACCAGGTCGAGTCCTCGTCCGAAGGCGGCGTCCTCGTCCTCCGCCATACGGCGGTCGGCGTCCCGGCCCAGCCAGCGGCCGGAGTCGGTGACCTCGACGGTCAGCGCGACGCCGTCGAAGACGATGCGGGTCGTGATGTCCGTGCTGCCGCTGTGGAGCACGGAGTTCGTCACCAGTTCGCTGACGACGAGCGCCAGCGTGTGGCTCACCTCCTCGGGAACGGCCCACTGCCGGGCGGTACCGCGTGCGAAGCGACGTAACTCCGGCACGCTCTCGGTCACCGCCCTGGCGGTGCACTGGGCCCGTAGCTGGGTCGGTCCAGGTCTTGTTGCCCGGCTCTGCCGTGGGCGGTCGGTGGTGGCGGGGAAAAGGCCGTCGATGAGGGCCATACCGGTTTCTCCCGGAGTGGTCGCTGATGTGCTGTGCGAGGCATCGCTTCGACCGTGGCCGCCGTCGTACCGCGGGGACAAGCAGGGGACCCGACCTTACCTATACGTAATAACTCTGAGTACGCACCCTGTGACCCCGGTCTCTGCTTCGATGAGACCGGGGCGCCGCGAATCGGCCAAGGTGTTGAACCAGCCGTGGCGGGACAGCGTCCTGCAAAGCGCCGATCAACACAGGGGGACCCGTGATGCGTGAGCGGGAGTGGGAGACGGCCGTACGCGGGCCTCTGGCGTCGACGCCGCCGGACGCGACGGTGCTGGTGCTGGTCGACGGGGCGGCGGGGACGGGCAAGACCCGGTTCGTGAAGTGGCTCCTCGCGCTGCCCGAACTCGGCGCGATGCCACGCCTGAAGGTGACGTTCTCGGCCTCGGGCAACGTTGTCCTCCAACAGCAGGCCCCCCTCAAGGGGCCCGCATCCGAGCTGCCGAGGACCGGGGCCGTACGCCGCCCCGCGGTTGCCCGGCCCATCACTCTGGCGCAGCCGGGGCCCGCCGCGCTCGCGGCCTCCTCCCTGGGAGAGTTGGCGGCCCCGCTCGAAGCCGGCGGCCCGGTGCTGCTCGTGGCCGAGAACGTGCACCGCGCGGACGAGCCGGACGCACACGCGTTGCGTACCCTCCTCGCTCACCCGCCGGCCGGGTTACGCGCCGTACTGACCCATCGCCCCGAGGAACTGGCCCGTCCCGGACTGGTGTTGGGCGCCCCCGTGGGCTACCCCGCCGAGATGAGCCTCGTCCGGCTTCGGCTCGGGCCGCTCGACGAGGCGGAGGTCCACCGGATGGCGGTGGAGGCCTTGGGCGAGGACCGCTGTTCGGCCCAGTTCGTCACCAGGCTGTACGAGCGTTCGGGCGGCATAGCGCAGGCGGTGGCCGATCTCGTCACCGAACTGAAGGCGGCCGGCGCGCTCCCGGCCGGCCCCGACGCGGCCGGCCCGGCCCGGCTCACCGCCCGGCATGTGGACGAGGCCGCGGTGCCCGTCCGGCTCACGGAGCTGGTGGTCGGCCGGATGGCGGCGCTGGACGTGGAGACACGGCGTCTGGTGTGGGCGGCGGCCGTGGTCGACGAGGCCGCGACGGAGGACGAGTTGGCGTCGGTCGCCGCCTTGTCGGCGGAGAGCGGGCGGGCGGCGCTGACGGCCGCGTTGTCCGAGGCGGTGCTGCACGAACTCGGGCTCGGTCGGTACGGGTTCCGTATGCCCATGGAGGCCGCGGCCGTGTATCAGCTGCTGCCCGGCCCGGTGCGGCGGGAACTGCACGCTCGCGCGGCCGAGGTGTCGGCGGTCCGGCGCCCGGTGCCGTGGGCGCGGCTGGCCCGCCACCAGTTTGCGTCCGGCCGGATCGCCCAGTGGCTGGAGAGCATGGAGAAGGCCGCGTCCGAGGCCGTCGAGTCCGGGCGCCACCAGCCGGCGATCTCGCTGCTCGAAGAGGTGCTGGCACATCCCGAGGTCCGGCAGGCCGATCGGGTCCGGCTGACGTTGATGCTGGCCCGCAGCGCCTACAGCGGGCTGCGCTCGGACCAGACCGTGAGGGTTCTGCGGCGGCTGGTCGACGACCCCGAGCTCCCCGCCGCGGTCCGCGGTGAGATCCGGCTGGACCTCGGGCTGCTCATCGGCAACCAGGTGGGGCGGCCCAGCGAGGGACGTACCGAACTCATCAGAGCCGTACGGGAGTTGGGCGCACACCGAGCGCTGGCGGCGCGGGCGATGTCGGCGCTGGCGCTGCCCTACTGGCCGGCCGGCCCACTCGCGGAGAATCTTGCCTGGCTGGCGCGGGCCGAGGCGACGTCGGTCGAGAGCGGGGACGCGGCGATCCGGGCGGCGGTCGCCGCGAACCGGGTGACCGTGCTGCTCAGTGTGGGTGAACCGGACGGCTGGCGGGAACTGGAGGACTTGCCCCGGGAGAGCGACGACCCGCGGATTCTCCATCACACGGCCCGCGGCCTGTTCAACGCCGCGGATTCGGCGGTCTGGCTGGGCGAGTACACGCGGGTGCGTGAGCTCCTGGCCGAGGCTTCCGATCTGGCTGCCCGAAACGGGGACGTGTACCAGCAACAGGGGACACAGGGCACGGCGCTGCTTCTGGACCTGGCGACCGGCCACTGGGCGGGGCTGGCCGCTCGGGCCCGCACGTTCGCCGCGGAGGCGGGCGAGATGCCGTACATCGCCTGCGACGGCATGATCGTGCTCGGCCGGCTCGCCGTGGCGAAGGGCAACTGGAGCCAGATGCGGGACTGGCACTCCGGCTTCCTGGCCGGGGACGACTGCCCCGTACCGGTGGCCGCGGCCACCGCGGGCTGCCGGATCAGGGTGGCCCTCGCTCGCGAGGACACCGAGGGCGCGGCCCGGGAGGCGGCCGACGCGTGGGCCAGGCTCCGGGCCAAGGCGGTGTGGGTATGGGCCGCCGAGCTGGCTCCGTGGGCTGTCGAAGCGACCGTCCGCGCCGGGGAGTCGGACCTCGCACGGGACATGGTGGACGAGTTCGCCGCGGGCATCGAGAGCAGACGGGCACCCGCCGCCACGGCGGCACTCACCTGGTGCCGGGCGCTGCTGGCCGAGGCGGACCGGGCGCTGCCGGAGGCGGCCGACGGCTTCCGGCACGCCCGGACCCGCTACCAGGAGCTGCCCCGGCCCTATGAGGCGGCCCTTGCCGCGGAGGCGGCCGGCCGCTGCGCCGTGGCCGGGAGTCCGGGGACGACAACCACGGGAATCGCCGAACTGGCTGCAGCCGCCCATGAGTTGGAGAACCTCGGGGCGACCTGGGACCTGGCGCGGGTACGGGCGGAGCTGCGCGCCCATCCCGGCGCCGAGCGGCGCCCGCCGGGCCGCCCCCGATACGGTGAGCGGCTCTCGCCCCGCGAGCAGGAGGTGGCCGAGCTGGCCGGCGCCGGGCTGAGCAACCGCGAGATCGCGGCCACCCTGCATCTGTCCCCACGCACCGTGGAACAGCATGTCGCCCGTGCGCTCAAGAAGTCGGGTGCGACGTCCCGGCTCGACCTGGCGGTCCCGGACCGTGGCGGCAAGCCGGGGCGGTGAGCGGGCCGGGCGCCCCTGATCCGCGTGGTCCATCCGTGGTCCGCGCGTTTATGTACGTACCCGTAATGCGCCGCCACGGATAGGTAACTCCCTTTCAGCGAGCCTAAGTTCGTCACTGTTCACCGCACCCGGCGACGCGGGGCGGGGGACACACCCACCCGGTGCGGTCACGGTCACCCCCCTGTCCGCCGGCAACGGCGGAAGCCCGACCGCGCCGGGTGGCCGGCAGTCGGCTCTTAGCCGGACATCGCCTTCACATCCCGGCTCTTCACGCCCCGGCTTTCGGCATGCCCGAATCAGGTACACGCGAAAGGCACACAGTGCAGCAAACGCATCGAAAATCCCGCCGCGGCCGCATACTCGTCGCCGCCGCACTCGGCACCACGCTCCTCGGCGTCAGCGCCGTAGCCATGGCAGGGCAGGACCCGTCGGCGCCATCGGCTACCAACTCCCCCGCCTCGCCGAAGTCCGGATCGCAGACCGCACTGCGGGCCGAGCGGACGTCCGGTCTCATCGTCGGCTACAAGTCGAAGGCGAAGGAGACGCGTTCGGCCGAATCGGTACGCGAGGGCATCGAGGCCGCGGGCGCGGGGACGGGCGAGAAGCCGTCGTACCAGCGCCGTCTGGGCAATGGCGCGGCGCTGGTGGACCTGGGCGGAGTACGGCCCGCCGAGCGGGTCGCCGAGCTCATGGACCGGTTCCGGGCCGATCCGGACGTCGCCTATGTCGTCCCGGACCGCCGGATGCAGGCCCAGTCCGTCACCTCGCCCAACGACCCGCGCATCCCCGAACAGTGGAACCTGTCCGAGGCCGGGGTGGGTTTCGATGTGCCGGACGCATGGGGGATCTCCACCGGCCAAGGGGTGACGATCGCGGTGCTGGACACCGGCATCGCAAACCACTCCGACCTGGCTGCCAACATCGTCCCCGGGTTCGACTTCGTCTCCGACGACTTCGCGGCGAAGGACGGCGACGGCCGCGACAGCGACCCCTCCGATCCGGGCAACGCCACCAAGGCGGGTGAGTGCGGCACCGACGCCGAGGGGAAGCCGGTTCCGGAGCAGGACCTCGGCTCCAGCTGGCACGGCACGCACATGGCGGGCATCGCGGCCGCCGCGTCCGACAACGGCCAGGGGATCGCGGGTGTCGCGCCCGGCGCGAAGGTGCAGTCGGTACGCGTGCTGGGGCGGTGCGGCGGGGCGAACTCCGACATCATCGACGCGATCACCTGGGCCTCCGGCGGAAACGTCCCCGGCGTCGCCGACAACGAGACCCCCGCCGAGGTCATCAACATGAGCCTGGGCGGCCCGGGCTCCTGCGACCCGGCCACGCAGAGCGCCATCGACGGAGCCGTTCAGCGCGGGAGCACCGTCGTCGTTTCCGCCGGCAACAAGGGCGGTGCGCCCGCGCCGCGGGACGCCGCCGAGTTCACTCCGGGCAATTGCCGGAATGTCATCACCGTGGCCGCCACCGATCGCGAGGGCGACAGGGCCGAGTACTCCAACTTCGGCAGCGTGGACGTCGCGGCCCCCGGCGGTGACACGAGGACCAACCCCGCGGACGGCATCCTCTCCACGTTCAACTCCGGCGGTGACGCGCCCGCTTCCGAGAGCTTCGCCTTCGAACTGGGCACCAGCCAGGCCGCCGCGCATGTCTCCGGCCTCTCCGCCCTGTTGATCGCCGCCGATCCCGCGCTGACACCGGCGGACATCGAGCAGGCCGTCAAGGACAACGCGCGCCCTGTGCCCGGCACCTGCCCGGGCGGTTGCGGCGCCGGGCTCGCCGATGCCGCCAAGACCGTCGAGGGCGTCTCGAAGGGCGAGGCACTCCCGGCACCCGGCTCGCCCTCGACACCGCCCGGCACCGGACAGCCGACGGACGGCACGGACCTCGGCGCGTGCCTCGACAACGCCTGCGAGGTCGAGGTGACGGGCGGAGACACCATCCGGCTCGACGGTACGGCAGGCGTCGGCGAACTCAAGATCGACAGCGTCGCCGACAACACACTGACCATGACCGGGTCCTCCGACAACGGCACCCAACAGTCCACCGCCAGCCAGACCGCCCCGGGCCGGTCGACCATCAACGACCTCGTCGTCGACCTCATCAGCACCGACGGGGACCGCGCGGTCATCCGCCTTTCCTGATCCGGCTCGTTGACCCAGCTCGTTGCGGGGAGACACCACGGTGACGTCGACGTACGGAAATCCGCCCCTGAACGAGCTGGGTCCTGCAAGGACCTGGACAGCACCGCCAAGGACCTGGACAGCGCCGCCGGACGGTCACAGGCGCCGGGATGCCGCCACGATCCGATCCCGGAACGGACGTCGACGCACCGCTTCCACCACCTCCGCCAGCAAGGGCCCCAGCGGCAGCGAGAGTTCCGCGTCCAGCTCCGCCATCGCCGCCGCCGTCGCATCCCACTCGGCCTCGATCACCGGGAGCAGGGAGTGGGCCTTGGGTGTGAGCTCGATCAGCCGGCGGCGTGCGTCTTGAGGGTCGGGGGAGTGGGTGACCAGTCCCGCGCGGGCCATCTGGGCAGCGGTCTGGCTTGCGGCCGAGTGTGTGACGCCCACCGCTGCGGCGAGGTCGCGGACGGAGAGCGGACCATCTGTCAGGAGTGCCCGTACGGCCGGGGAGAAGCGAGGCCGGTACTCGGCGAGCCCCTGCTCTTCGTAGAACTTGGCCACGTCGCCGTCGAGGAGGTCAAGGACGTGGCGGAGCAGGGTACCGACGGCGACGGGGTCCGGGAGGTTCTTCACCCTGATAATCTAACAGCGCTGTTGGATTACGGAGGTGCACCCGGCATGGCCGAGCTCTACCCCCTCATCGAGCCGTACGAGCACGGCACTCTCGACGTCGGCGACGGCAACCACGTGTACTGGGAGACCTGCGGAAACCCCGCGGGCAAGCCCGCCCTCGTTCTGCACGGTGGACCGGGATCCGGCGCGGGACCGTTCTGGCGCAGGCTGTTCGATCCCTCGGCGTACCGCATCGTGCTCTTCGACCAGCGCGGGTGCGGACGGAGCACCCCCGATGCCGCCGATCCGCAGACCTCGCTCGCCGCCAACACCACCGCCCATCTGATCGCCGACATCGAACTGCTCCGGCAGCGCCTCGGCATCGAGGAGTGGTTGGTCATCGGCGGTTCCTGGGGCGTGACCCTCGCGCTGGCCTACGCCGAGCAGTACCCGGCTCGCGTGTCCGAGCTGGTGCTCTTCAGCGTCACCAACACCACGCGCCCCGAGGTGGAATGGGTCACCCGACAGATGGGGCGGATCTTTCCCGAGGAATGGGCCCGCTTCCGTGACGCCGTACCGGAGCGCGAACGCGACGGCAGCCTCGTGGAGGCGTACGCCCGGATGCTCGCCGACCCCGACCCGGCCGTACGGGAGCGGGCGGCGCTGGAGTGGTGCCGATGGGAGGACGTGCACGTGTCCACCCACCGGGGCCACAAGCCCGACGCGCGCTACGAGGACCCGCGCTTCAGGCTGCGCTTCGCCCGCCTCGTCACGCACTACTGGCGACACGCCGGGTTCCTGGAGGACGGGGTGCTGCTCCGCGACGCCGGGAAGCTGGCCGGCATCCCCGGCGTGATGGTCCACGGACGGATGGACATCAGCGGTCCCCCCGACGTCGCATGGCGGCTGGCCCAGGTGTGGCCGGACGCGGAGCTCGTGCTGATCGGCGAGGAGGGACACGGGCTGTCCGGGGACGCCACGACGGATGCGGTGCTGGCGGCGACGGACGGGTTCCGGCCTTCCTAGCCCGACTTCCGTGGGCCCCTCCTCAGCCCAACGCGCTCTTCCCCTGCCACTCACCCCACGAGAGGTTCCACGCCCCGAAGCCGTTCCCGGGCGCCACCACGCCCTTGGTGTCCTTGCCCGTGATCTCGAACGGGTCGCCCGGCCGCACCTGCCCGTAGAACCAGGCCGCGTTCGCGTCGCTCATTCCTATGCAGCCGGAACTCCGGTTGGCGTTGCCGAAGTAGCGGGCGTTCCACGGGGCGGCGTGTGCGTACATGCCCGACCAGGTCAGCCGCATCGAGTAGTCGACCATCTTGTTGTACGCGTCGGCCAGGCCCACCGTCTCGGAGTTCATGTTGATCGTGCCCTCCTTGGCCATGAGGACGGCGGTTCCGCGCCAGGAGCGCTTGTCGCCGCCGGGTGTGCCGCCGGAGACCGGTATGCGGCGGACCGTCTCGCCGTCGCGGACGAGGGTGAGTTGGTGGCTGTCGAGGTCGACCTTGACGATCTGCCGGGAGCCGATGGTGAAGGTGGTCGTGTAGTCGCGTACGAACCAGCCGCCGTCCGTGCCCGAGTCCGTGCCGTTCAACTCGGCGTTCAGCGTGACTTTCGTCCCCGGCTTCCAGTACGTCCTGGGCCGCCAGTCCACCCGGTCCCGGCCCGACCAGTCGGAGATCCAGCCCCAGGAGCCCTCGGTGTCGTTCGAGGTGGTGATCTTGAGCTGCTTCTCCACCTCGGCCCGGTTCTTCACCGGGTTGTCGAAGACCAGGGAGATCGGCTGGGCGATGCCGACGGTGGCATCGGCTCCCGGCCGCCAGTCGACCTTGTTGACCTTGTCCGCCGGGGCCGTGGTGAAGGCCGCCTTCGTGGTCTTGGCGGTTCCGGCCTCGGTCCGGGTCGCCGCCGTCACCGCGTACGACGCGCCGGGTACGGCCTTGCGGTCGGAGATCCACGACCGGCCGTCGGCGGCGACCTTGCCGGCGAGCCGGTGGCCCTCGGCGTCGGTGACGGTCACCGAGGTGAGTCTGCCGCCCGAGGCCGTGACCCGTACGGGCTTGCCCGCCGGGACCCGTTCCCCCTCGGGCGTGACGGTGACCGTGACCGGGCGGTCCTCGGCGCTCGGCTTCCCCTCGTTGTCCGGGGCGTTGGAGGAGCCGTTCGACGAGCAGGCGGCGAGCAGGCCCAGCAGGGCGGCCATGGCGGTGGCCACCACGGCGGCCCGGACGGCCCGGACGCGGGGATGGGCGAGTGCACGAGTGCGCGACAACAGGACCTCCGGGAGGGCGATTACGGGTTGGGCGAGTCGGCGATGTCGTGACTGTAGAGCGGGAAAACCCGAGGTCAGCCGCTATGGGGCTGTGTGACGGCGTCTGGTGAGGAACGGTCATGGTCCGGTCACATTCGCCGCGCGGAGCGGTCATGGGCCGCTGTGAGCCTGCTGTGTGTCCCCGCGACAGGTCCGGGGAGAAGGAGAGGCTCAGACTGTGTCAGCGCTGCTCGTGCCGCCCAGCCGTGTGTGCCAAGCACGGGACCGGGGCGTGGTCCTGCGAACCATCACCGCGGAGACGTACCGCGCCTTCCTCGCGTCCCCCGACGGCGCGGCCCTCGGCGCCGGATTCCTGCAGTGCCCGTCCTGGGCCGAGGTCAAGGAGGGCTGGCGCGCTCAACTGCTCGGCTGGGGGCCGGATCCGGAGGCGGGCGCGCTGACGGGCGTGGCGCTGGTGCTGCTGCGGCAACTGCCCGGCACCCGCAAGTACTTCGCCTACCTTCCCGAAGGGCCCGTCGCCGACTGGAACGACCCCGACATCGACGGCTGGCTCGGTCCGCTGCTGGAACACCTGCGCCGCGCGGGCGCCTTCGCCGTGCGCATCGGCCCCTCGCCCGCCTACCGGCGCTGGGACGCCGCCCTGCTCAAGCCGCTCACCGGTCCGGGCCGGCGTCTGGGCGACGTCCTCGCCAGTGAGGTCGACCCGCTCGGCACCGCCGTCGCCGAGCGGCTGCGGGCCCGGGGCTGGCGCCGCTGCGGTGGTGACGGCACCGCAGGGGAGGGGACCGGAGGGGACGCGGACGCCCAGCCCCGGCACGTCTTCCACGTGCCGCTCGCCGGACGGACCACGCAGGACCTGTGGTCCGGGCTCAACCAGGAGTGGCGACGCAATGTCCGCCGAGCCCAGAAGGAGGGCGTGGAGGTGGTGGTGGGCAGTGCCGCCGAACTCCCCGAGTTCTACCGGCTGCTCGGCATCACCGAACGACGCGACGGCTTCCGGCTCGGCCGTTCGCTCGCCTACTACGAGCGTCAGTACGCGGCGCTCAACGCCGAGGAACCGGGCCGGATGAAGCTGTACCTCGCCCGTCACCAGGGAGAGATCCTCGCCGCCCACACGATGATCACGGTGGGCCGCCGGGCCTGGTACCAGACCGGCGCCTCGGCCGACCACCGCCGCGAGGTCCGCCCCTCCAACGCCCTGCAGTGGCGGATGCTGCAGGACGCCCATGCACTCGGCGCCGACGTGTACGACATGCGCGGGGTACCCTCCACCCTCGATCCAGGCGAACGTGCGTACGGACTGCTGCGGTGGAAGCTCGGCACCGGGGGACGGGTCGTCGAGACGTTGGGGGAATGGGAGAAACCCTTGGGCGGCAGCGCCAACCACACGCTTTACCGCGCCTTCCAGGCGTACCTGAACCGCCGATGAAGCAGCAGATGACGAAGGAGGCCCCTGAGGCCTCCTCCGCGGCGCGCGGCACCGCCGTCATGGCCGCCGGGTCCATCGTCGGCCGGGCCACCGGTTTCGCCCGTTCCGCCGTGGTCGCCGCCGCGCTCGGCACCATCGGGCCCACCGCCGACGGCTACGCGGTCGGCAACGCCCTGCCCACCATCGTCTACATGCTGCTCCTCGGCGGCGCCCTGAACGCCGTCTTCGTGCCCGAGCTGGTCAAGGCCGCCAAGGAGCACGACGACGGCGGTACGGCGTACACCGACCGGCTGGTCACCGTCTGCGTCGTCGCCCTGCTGGCGATCACCGCGACCGCCGTATGGGCGGCCCCCGCGATCGTCGACGCGTACACCGACTACACCGGCCCGCAGGCGGCCATGACCACCGCGTTCGCCCGCTACTGCCTGCCCCAGATCTTCTTCCTCGGCCTGTTCACGCTGCTCGGGCAAGTACTCAACGCACGGGGCCGGTTCGGCGCGATGATGTGGGCGCCGGTCCTCAACAACCTCGTCGTCATGGCCGTGTTCGGGCTGTACCTGGCCCTCGCCATGGGCGGCGGCGACACGCTCACCCCGACCGAGACAGCCGTCCTCGGCTGGGGCACGACCGCCGGTATCGCCGCCCAGGCACTCGCCCTCGTCCCCGCCCTGCGCGCGGCCCGCTTCCGCTGGCGGCCCCGCTTCGACTGGCGCGGCAGCGGACTGACCCGCCCCCTGCGCGCGGCCGGCTGGCTGGTGCTGCTGGTCCTGGCCAACCAGGCCGCCTACTGGGTCACCACCCGGCTGGCCACGACCGCGGGCCTCGACGGCGGCCCCGGCTACGGCGCGTACAACAACGCCTATGCCCTGTGGGTCGTACCGCACGGCATCATCACCGTCTCCGTGGTGACCGCGCTGCTGCCCCGGATGAGCGCGGCCGCCGCCGACGGGGACACCGCCGCCCTGCGGCGCGACGTCTCGCACGCCCTGCGGGTCTCCGCCTCCGCCGTCGTACCCGCCGCCTGTGCGCTGTTCGCCCTCGCCCAGCCGGTGATGGCCCTCGTCTTCGGATACGGCAGGACCAGCGCCGCCGACACGGCCGCCATGGCCGGGATCCTGATGGCCTTCGCGCCGGGACTCGTCGCCCTGTCGGGCCAGTACGTCCTGTCCCGCACCTTCTACGCGCTCTCCGACACCCGTACGCCGTTCCTGCTCAACCTCGTGATCGTCGCCCTCAACGCGGGACTGTCCCTGGCCGCCGCACACCTGCTGCCGGCCCGCTGGGCCGTGACGGGCATGGCGGCGGCGTACTCGCTGGCGCTGTGCGTGGGCTGGGCGGTGACCGGCCTGGTGCTGAGCCGCCGGCTCGCCGTCGCCCGCCCCCTGCGCTCGTCCGCGGTCGGCGCCCACGTGCGGCTGATGTCGGCGGCCGTCCCCGCCACCGTGCTGGGTTACTTCGCGGTCCTGGGAACCGCACCGGCGGGGGCGGTGGTCTCCGTGGTTGCCGGTGCGACCGCCGTCGTCCTCACCTTCGCCCTGCTCGCCCGTCCGCTGCGGCTCGCCGAACTCGAAGCGCTGCTCTCCGGCGCACGCCGGCGATGGACCCGGACCCGGACCTGACCACCACCGCCGGACCCGACCACCGCCGGACCCGACCATCACCGAGGGAGAACCACCGATGCCCCGCGTGCTCCTCATCGAGGACGACCCCTCCGTACGCGAGGGGGTCGAGCTCGGTCTGCGCCGCCGCGGCCACGACGTACGTGCGGTCGCGACCGGCGAGGCCGGCCTCGCCGCGATGGCCGAGTTCCGCCCCGATCTGCTGTTGCTCGACCTGATGCTGCCCGGCATGAACGGGGTGCAGGTCTGCCGCCGGGTCCGTGAGCGCAGCCAGCTGCCGATCATCATGCTCACCGCGCGCGGCGACGACTTCGACGTGGTCGTCGGCCTGGAGGCTGGTGCCGACGACTACATCGTCAAGCCCGCCCGCACCGAGGTGATCGAGGCCCGCATCCGTGCCGTACTGCGCCGCCTGGACGACGGCGGCGCGGGCCGCCCGGCCATCGAGGTCTACGGCGAACTCACCATCGACCGGGTCGGGCTGACCGTCACCAAAGCCGGCCGGCCGCTCGCGCTCGCTCCCTCGGAGCTCAAGCTCCTGCTGCACCTCTGCGCCGCCCCCGAGCAGGTGTTCAGCAGACAGCAACTGCTGGAGCACGTCTGGGAGCACAGCTACCACGCCGACGCCCGGCTGGTCGACGCCTGCGTCCGCCGTCTGCGCGGCAAGATCGAGGACGAGGCCGGCAGCCCCCGCTACGTCCAGACACTGCGGGGCTTCGGCTACCGCTTCGGGCCGCTGTGATCACCGGCCCTCGTCGGTCGCGGTTCCTGGCGTTCGGCCTGCGTAGGCGGCTGCTCCTCGCCTTCCTGCTGGTCGCCGCCGTCAGCGCCGGCACGACGGCCGCGCTGACCTACCGTGAGGCCCGCACCGCGGTGCTGCAGACCGCCCAGGACACGGCGGTCACGTCGTTCCGTGACCAGGTCCAGCAGACGGGCTTCGACCTGCCCGTGCAGGGAGGGCAAGACCTGGAGGAAGTCCTGCGTTACATCGCTCGCAAGGGCAAGCCGCACCCCTGGGTGGTGTTCGCCGAGTACGGTTCCGTCCGCGCCTCCTCGGGCGAGAACCCCGTCTCCACCGTCATCACACCCGAACTGCGCCGCGCAGCACGGGCCAACCCCCACGGCAGCTTCGAGCGGGTCGTCAAGGACGGCGTTCCCTACCTGACCATCGCCATGCCCATGGTCTTCAAGACAGGCCCCTACAGCGAGCTGCCCAGCGGGCTCGTCCTCTACGCCGTCATGCGGATGACCGACGAACAGGTCAACGTCGACGCCCTCCTCATGGCCGCCCGGGACGGCGCCCTGCCCGGCCTCGCCGTCGCGCTGATCCCCGGCCTGATCGCCGCCCGCAGCGTGCTGCGCCCGGTGCGGGAACTGCGCCAGGCGGCCCGGAGCATGGGCAGCGGCCGACTGGACACCAGGATCGCGGTACGCGGCAGCGACGAACTGGCGGACCTGGCACGCACCTTCAACGAGTCGGCCGCCCAACTGGAGAGGTCGGTGCGGGAACTGCGCGAGGCCGAGGCCCGCGCCCGCCGCTTCGCCTCCGACGTCTCGCACGAACTGCGCACCCCCCTCGCCGGAATGCTCGCCGTCACCGAGGTCCTCGACGAGGACGCGGATCACCTGGACGCCGACACCGCCCGGGCGGTCCGGCTGGTCAGCGCGGAGACCGGAAAGCTCGCCGTACTCGTCGAGGACCTGATGGAGATCTCCCGCTTCGACGCCCGCGCGGCCGAACTGAACGCCGACGAGGTCGACGTGGCCGAGGCCATCCGTAAAACCCTCGACAACCGGCACTGGACCGACGACCGGGTCCGCACCGAACTCCCCGACGGCATCCGCGCCCGGCTCGACCCGCGCCGCTTCGACATCGTGATCGCCAACCTCGTGGGCAACGCCCTACGGCACGGCAGCGAGCCGGTCACGGTACGCCTGCGCACCGAGGCGCCCTCCCCGGGCGCACCCGTGCTGCTGATCACGGAGGTCGCGGACAGCGGCCCCGGCATCCGCCCCGAATCCCTCCCGCACATCTTCGACCGCTTCTACAAGGCCGACGCGGCCCGCACCCGGTCGGCGGGCAGCGGCCTCGGACTGGCGATCACCCTGGAGAACGTGAAGCTGCACGGCGGAACGATCCATGCGGGGAACCGGCCCGGGGGCGGCGCCGTCTTCACCGTCGAGATACCGCTCCAAGCGGAGGAGACCGGCGGATGAGGCGTGCGCGGACGCGCGGACGTGCGGCGGCGGTCGTCGTTGCCGTCGCCTTCGCGGCCGTACCCCTGTTCGCCGGCTGCGGCATTCAGGAGACCGACGTCATCGAGGCGGGCGGTCCGGCCAGCTTCCAGGCCTTCTTCGACCGCGACTACGAAATGCTGCTCTTCTTCCGTTCCCCCGACGGACAGCTGACCCCCGTGATCCGGTCGACCGAACCCCCGGCCGGGTTCGGCGACGGATACAGCGAGTCGGGCTCAGGGGACCAGAACTCCGACGACCCGGCCGGACCGGTGCCGACGGAGAAGGTCGTCCTGGCACTGCTCGGCGGCCCCCAGCAGAAAGACCGAGCCGCCGGCCTGACCACCGCCCTCCCCACCGCCCGCCCCGGCGCAGCCGTCAAGGTCGAGCGCGCTTCGGGCAAGGTCACGACCCGCCTGCCCCTCGCCCTGGAGGGCCTGTCCAGCACCGCGCTGCGCCAGCTGACCTGCACGATCGCCTACAGCCAGGAAGCCGACGGCCAGGTCGTCGTGCACCTGATGGGGCAGGACGGGGCATCGAGGTCCGGCACGTGTGGACAGTGACGGGTGCCCACTCCGTCCTCTCTGCCCTCTACGCTCTCTCCTCCCTCTCCGTCCCCTCCGTCCCCTCCGTCCCCTCCGTCCACTCCGCCCCGGTCCGCAGCCGGAACGCGGCAACGGCCGCCTCCACGGTGGGGAAGAAGTGCCGAGGATCGATCGTCCGGGTGAGCCCGTACCGTTCGATCTTGCGCCGCACGGGGTCCTTCAGCTCGGCGAACACCAGGTGCACGCCCTTCGCGTTGAGGTGCTCGTCGAGTTCCTCCAGGACGTCGGCGGCGGTGGTGTCCACGTCGGTCACGGGCTCCGCCGCGATCAGGATCCAGGTCGGCCGCGGGTCCGCGTCGGCCAGTCGCCTGATCTCGTCGCGGAAGGTCTTGGCGTTGGCGAAGAAGAGCGGGGCGTCGAACCGGTGGATCACCAGGCCCGGCAGCTGTCGGGCCTGCGGGTAGGAGCGGATGTCGTGGTAGCCCTCCAGGCCCTGCACCCGCCCCAGCACGGTGTTGTACGGCCACCAGGCGCGCCGGAAGACGTTGAGGACGGACAGGGCCACGGCGATGGCGATCCCGGGCAGTACGCCGAGCAGCGCCACCCCGGCGAAGGCCGCGAGGCACAGGAGGAACTCCGCCCGGCGCTGTCGCCACAGCCGTACCACTCCTGGGATGTCGGCGAGGGAGAGTGACGCGGTGATGACCACGGCCGCGAGGGCCGGCTGGGGGAGGTTGCGGAACAGGCCCGGAGCCAGCACGAGCATGAGGACGATGAGCGCGGCTCCGACGACCCCGGTGAGCTGGCTTCTGGCCCCCGCGCGCTCCGCGACCGCCGTACGGGACCCGCTCGTGCTGACCGGGAAGCCCTGGAAGAGGCCGGCCGCCAGATTAGCGACACCGACTCCGGTCATCTCCTGGTTGCCGCGGACCTCCTGCCCCGTGCGGGCCGCGAAGGCCGACGCGTTGGAGATCGTGTCGGCCAGGGACACCAGGGCGATGCCCAGCGCACCGGCGAACAGCGGTGCGAGGTCCGAGAGCCGGATCTCCGGGATGGTGAACGGCGGGAATCCCTCGGGCAGTTCACCGACCAGGCTGACGCCGTGCTCGCCGAGGTCGAAGACGGTGGCCGCGGCGATCGCCAGGACCACCATCGCGAGCACGGCCGGGATCTTCGGCATCAGGCGCTGCAGGACGAGGATCACGACGATCCCGCCGACGCCCACCGCGGCGGCGGCCGGCACCGCCGCCCCGTCGGAGAGTTTCTGCACGAGGCCGACGCACTCGCCGATCAGGTTGTCCGCGTCGACCTTGAAGCCGAGCAGCTTGGGCAGCTGACCGATCAGGATGGTCAGGGCCAGGCCGTTCATGTAGCCGATCATCGTCGGTTTGGAGATCAGATCGGCGATGAAACCGAGCTTCGCCACCGAGGCCAGGATCATGATCGCGGCCACCATGAGCGCGAGCACCGACGCCAGCGCGACAGCCCGTTCGGGATCCCCGTCGGCCGCCACCAGGGGCAGCACGGTGGCGGCGATCATCGGCCCCAGCGAGGAATCCGGGCCCAGCACCAGGATCCGGGACGGCCCGCACACGGCGTATCCGAGCAGGCAGAGAATCGACGTGTACAGGCCGGTGATGGGCGGCAGGCCCGCCAACTCGGCGTACGCCATGCCCTGCGGGACCAGCAGCGTGGTCAGGACGACTCCCGCGACCAGGTCCTTGACCAGCCATTCCCGCCGGTACGACGACACCGCACGGATCCCGGGAACGGCCCGCAACCGCCCCGCTGCTCGCATCAGGTGCCTCTCGACCTACGTGCCAGGAGCTTGCCCAGTTCCCACAGGAGCAGAAGCGCCAGGGCGGCCAGCACCGCCCAGCCGAACTGCCGCGCGTTGATCTCGGTCGTCCCGAGGACGCGGCGGAAGCCGTCCATCTGGGTCACCAGCACCGCGAGCACGAACTGGGTCAGCGCCACCCAGTTCATCTGCCTGCTGTCGAAGGTGGACGTCGTCAGCACCGACTCCGTCTCGCTGCGGCACTCGAACGCGGCCACGACCAGACAGAGGGCGAAGGCGGTGAACGCGATCGACTGACCGATCTCGACGCTGTCGAACAGGGCCTGACCGAGCTTGATCAGCCCGAGCAGGAGGACCGTGATCGCCAGCCCGCCGAGTCCGACCGTGACCAGGACGGGCCGGGTCAGGACCGACTCCCCTCGCGGGCGCGGCCTGCGGCGCATGAGCCCGGGGCTCTCCCGGTCGAAGCCCAGCGCGAAGCCGAAGGAGGCGTTGACCACGAAGTGGATCCAGAGCACCTGCGGCGGGGTGAAGGGCTCACCGGCGGCGATGTTGAAGACGGTGGCCCCGAGAAAGGTCAGGACGAACGTGACCAGCAGGAGCAGGACGAACCGGATGTACTTGGTGAGGTTGTCGTAGAGCCTGCGGCCCTGTTCCACGGCGTAGACGATGGTGGCGAACCTGTCGTCGGAGAGGATCATGCGTCCGGCGTTCTTCGCCACGTCCGTTCCGCTGCCCATCGCGATACCGATGTCGGCGGCCTTGATGGCGGGCGCGTCGTTGACGCCGTCCCCGGTCATCGCCACGACATCGCCCTTCTTCTTGAGCGTGTCGGCGAGCAGCACCTTGTGCTCCGGCGCGACGCGCCCCACCACGCCGATGCCGTCGATGCGGGCGAGCTGCTCCTCCTCGCTCAGGGCGGCGAAATCGGCGCCGAGGACCGCCTCGCCGGGGATGCCGAGCTGCCGCGCTATCGCCGCGCCGGTGGTGACGTCGTCACCGGTCACCATGCGGACCCGGATGTGACCCGCCTGCGCGTCGGCCACGGCGGCTCTGGCGTCCTCCCGGGGTGGATCGACCATGCCGACGAGGCTGGTCATCCGCAGGTCGGTGACGTACGCGAGCAGGTCGCCGTCCGGATCGAAGCCGGCCGGGTCCAGATCTCGGGTGGCCGCGGCCATCACCCGGCGCCCCTCGCCGCCCATCCGCTCGGTCTGCGTCTCGGCGCGCGCGACCAGTTCGGCGTCCCACGGGATGGTCTCGCCCGCCGCGAGCGCGGTGGCGGCACGCGCCACCACCGCCGGGACCGCGCCCTTGACGAAGCACCGGACGACCTGCCGCCCTGAGGCGTCGACCACCGAGTTGAAGGTGGCCATCAGCTTGTACTCCGGGTCGAACGGCAGCGTGGCGAGCCGGGGAAGACCTTCCCTGGTGGCGTCGACGTCCAGCCCGGCCTTGTGCGCGAGCACCAGCAGCGCGCCCTCGGTGGGATCGCCCACCACCTCGCCGTCCACCAGCTTCGCGTCGCTGGCCACCACATACGGCAGGATCGCGTCCTCGATGCCCGCGGCGGAACCCGCGGCATGGTGGACCTTCCCGGCGAGCCCGTAGCCGGTGCCCGAGACGGTGTACCGGTCGGTGGGACTCACCACTTCGACGGCGGTCATCTGGTTCATCGTCAGGGTGCCGGTCTTGTCCGAATTGATCGCCGACGTGAACGCCAGGGTCTCGACCGACGGCAGTTCCTTCACGATGGCGTTCCGCTTCGCCAGGTTGAGGCTGCCGACGGACAGGATCGCCTGGGTCACGGTCGGCAGGGCCTCGGGGATGGCGGCGATGGCCAGCGAGACCGCGCTGACGAACAGGACGTCCCAAGCCTGGTCGCGTTGGCGTCCCAGAGCGAACATCACGATCATGGTCAGAGCCGCCGCGCCCGTGATCCACAGCGTCAGGGTGTCGAGCTCCTTGGTGAGCGGCGGTACCTCCTTCTCGGTGGCCGACAGCATGCCGGAGATCTTGCCGACCTCGGTTCCGGCGCCGGTCGCGGTGACGACGAGTACGCCGCTGCCGTGGGTGACCGGGGTGTTCATGAACGCCATGTTCGTCCGGTCGCCGGGCGCGGGCAGAGGGCCCTGCAGTGTGCCGGCGTCCTTCGCGGCGGGCACGCTCTCGCCGGTGAGCGCCGACTCGTCGATCTGCAGGGCACTGGCCTCGATGATGCGTCCGTCCGCCGCGACCTGGTCCCCGGCGGCGATGAGCACGATGTCGCCGACGACAAGCTGCTCGGCGGGGATCTCGGCCTCCGTCCCGTCCCTGCGCACCCGCGCCGTCGCCTTCATCATCGACTGCAGCGCGTTCATCGCGCTCTCGGCCTTGCCCTCCTGGCGTAGGCCCACGACCGCGTTCAGCAGAGTCAGGACGATCAACAGGATCGCGGTGGTCCACTCCTTGATGAGCAGCGAGACGACCGCCGCGACCACGAGGACGATCTGCATGTAGCTGCGGTACTGCTGGAGAAACCGGCGCCAGGCCGGAGTTCGCTTCTCCTCGGGCAGCGAGTTCGGGCCGCGCTCGGTCAGGAGCTGTGCGGCCCGTGCCGTGGAGAGACCGACCGCCGGATCGACGCCGAACGCCGCCACGACCTCCTCGGGAGCGCGCGTGTACCAGGCGTCCTCCGAAGGCCGACGCGGCCGAGCTTGTTCTCCCACGGGATTCGAACGCGTCGTCATCGTTCTGCCTCCGATCCGTGGCCACGGACGGGTCCGGGGCGGTCGCGCACCGGTCCGACAGGTCTAGCCGCGCTTCTTCTTGGCCGACGGATGCCGGTCGGCGTACGGATCCGCCGGCGCCCCGGCGGGGGCTTCACGCTCCAACTCCCGTTTGGTGACGAGCAGTTCCTTCCGTGCCGCTTTCCCCACGTCGGGGTACTGCGGATCGATGTCCATCAGGGTGTGCGCGAGGATCGCCGCTGCGCAGATCCGCGCGAACCACTTCCGGTCCGCCGGTACGACGTACCACGGTGCCCACTTCGTGCTCGTGGCCGACAGCATCTCGGAGAACGCGTGTTGGTAGTCGTCCCAGTGGCGCCGCTCCCGGACGTCGGCCGCGGAGAACTTCCAGTTCTTCTCCGGCAGGTCGATCCGCTTCAGGAAGCGGGTGCGCTGCTCCTCCTTGGACAGGTTGAGGAAGATCTTCACCACCTTGAACCCGTTGTCCGTGAGGTAGCGCTCCCAGTGGTTGATCTCCCGGTAGCGCCGCTCCCAGATGCCCGGCCCGCGCGTGTCGTCCGGCAGCTTCTGCCGGACGAGGTTCTCGGGGTGGACCCGCACGACGAGGACCTCCTCGTAGTGCGAGCGATTGAAGATGGCGATCTCGCCGCGCCTGGGCAGCCGGGCGGCGTAGCGCCACAGGTAGTCGTGGTCGAGTTCGTCGACGGAGGGCACCTTGAAGCTGCTGACCCGTACGCCCTGGGGGTTGACGCCGCTCATCACATGGCGGATCGTCCCGTCCTTGCCACCGGCGTCGAGGGCCTGGAGGCAGAGCAGCACGCCGTACGTGTCCTGGGCGGCCAGCCGCTCCTGGTACTCGGCCAGCAGCGACACCCCGGTCCGCAGCAGCTCGATCCCGTGCCGCTTCTTCAGACCGGCCTTGTAGCGAGGGTCGTAGTCACGCTCCAGGCGCACCTTCGACCCGGGTTTCACCCGCAGCGGCCCGATGAAGTCCGCGATGCGTTCGGCTCGCTCGTCCGACATCACGATCAGTCCTTCTCACTGGCACCTGCCCGGCCGCGACAGAATCCCTCGCGCTCATTGTCTGCGCGCCTGGCCAAGATCGCTCCTTGAGGCGTCGACATGCCACACTGAGCGCCGCCGCGACCGTTCGCTCCGTCTGCCCGGAGGAGACCCGTATGGAACTGCTGGCCACCCTAGGCACCACCGCGCTCAGCGAAGGCATCAGATTCCTCTTCGACCAGGCCAGAGTGCTGCTCGACCGGCGCCGGGGCGACCAGGAGGGCGACGGGGCGGCTGCGGACGAGTCGGGTGACGGCGTCGTACGGCTCCCCCCGGAGGCGTTCGCCGGCACCCTCGACACCCGTCGGCTGGACGAGGCGGCGCTCACGGACTCCGTCGCCGCGCTGCGGCAACTGCGTACGGCCCTCTTCCCGTTCGTCGACGACGCGGACGCCGTCCAGCCGGGCGACGCCGAGTTGCTTCAGCGTGTCGACCAGCTCAGGCGGGTGCTGGAGGCGGTCTACGGGCAGCGCATCACGTTCGTCACGGAGGTCGGCGAGCGGCCCGCCTCCGGCACCGTCATCGACACCAGGATCGACATCGACGAGATCAACGCGGAGGTCATCGGGGTCAGTGTGGGCCGGGTGAGCGGCGGCAGCTTCAGCACCGAGATCCGCAGCAAGAACGTCGGTCCGGGCGGCCGTGTGGTGGGGTTCCGGGCGGACAGCGTCGGCGGTCCGGGCGGGGACGGGGACACGGAGTGACCGTACCGGCGCAGCGGGACGACGCACCCGGGGACCCCGCATCGGACGACCTGTTCAGCACGGCCTTGATCAACCGCTACCTGGCGGAACCGTTCATCCCCAGAACCTGGCTGGCGGAGCGGATCGAGGCCGACTTCGCCGCGGCGTCCTGCCGCATCGTGCTGGTCACCGGCCCGGCCGGGGTGGGCAAGTCCGCACTGGCGGCGTGGATGACACAGCGGCACGGGCTGTCCCCGCGCTACTTCCTGCGTGTCGACAGCCGCGTCGGGCACTCCTGCGGTGACACCCATGACCTGCTGATCTCCCTCGGCAGACAGCTCGCCGCACTGCGGCCCGACCTCTTCGACGACCCCCGGATCCGGATCGACATCGAGTCGGAGATCGGCCAGGTGGCCGCAGGCGGCAGCCACGCCGGGCTGGAGGCGCGGCAGATCACCGCGAACCCCTTCAAGCCCCTCTCCGTACGGGTCCGTCAGCGGGTGGAGCGGCTGGAGGGCCGGTCGGCGGGAGTCACGGTTGACCGGCTGGACGCCGATCCCGAGCTGATGGACCCGAGGCAGCTGCAGCGCCTGGCGCTCATCGACCCCGCCAGGGCGCTGCTGAAGAAGGACCCGGGCGCCCGGATCGTCGTGATCATCGACGCGCTGGACGAGCTCGACGAGCCGGGCGTACCCGGGCTCCGGCCGGACACCGTCACCGGCTGGCTGGCCAACTGCCCCACGCTGCCGGACAACGTCCGGATCATGGTGACGAGCCGACCGCACACCAAGCTCCGCGAGATCGTGCTGCATCAGGGGGAACGGCTGTGCGAGATCCGGCTGGAGCCGGACGCGGTCGAGGCGGTGGATGACGTACGGGCGTACGCGGAGGCCGTCGCCGGGGACACGGAGTTCGGCGCGGCGTTACGCGCCCGGGCGGTGAACCTGCGTCACACCGTGCATGCGGTCGCCGAGCGGGCGGCGGGAAACTTCCTGTTCCTCGTCTCCTGGGTGCGCGCGGTCCGAGGCGCCGTGGAGGACGACCGCCCCGACGCCCTCCGGGCCCTGACCGATCTCAGCCGGCTGCCCGCGGACCTCGACGGCCTCTATGAGCATCTGCTCTCCCAGATCCACGCTCACGCGAACGACGGGCAGTGGGACGAGATCCGGCACCCGCTGCTCGCGACGCTCGCCGTCGCCCGAGCGCCGCTGACGGAGGCCCGGCTGCTGCACTGGGCGGGTCTCGCGGGCCGCCGCACGGCCGCCCGCCTCGCACTGCGCGATCTCCGCCAACTCGTCGTGCGCGACCCGGACGACGGCGCCCTGCGCCTCTTCCACGCCTCCGTCACACGGTTCCTGACCAGTCCGGAAACCGACGCGGACGAGGACCGCTGGCTCTACTACGTTGATCCTGTGATCCACAACCAGCGCATCGCCGACCGGATCCTGGACACCTACGGCGCCGACTGGACGACCTGCGAGGACGATTACGCCCTCGCCCATGTCCTCGGCCACCTGATCTCGGCACTGGACGCCGGCCTCGACGACGCCCGTGACTCCGCGGACCGCACGGCCCTGGCCGCGTGCGCCGACTCCCTCGCGACCGTGATCGAGGACCCGGCGTACGCCGATGCCCGGGCCGCCCGGCTGGATCCCCTGGACCTGTTCACCGACTGTCTCGCGGCCCACCGTGCGCTGACCGCGGCCGCTCCCGGCCTGGCACCCCGGGTGGCGCGGGCGGTCGCCGCCCATGCGGTGCGGGCCGAGGCGCGGGACACCCCCGGCCCGTTGGGCGCCGCCGCGCTGCACGCCGCGCTGGTCTACCGGACCGACGCGGACGCGTTCTACGCCGCGGTGCTGACCTCCGCCGCCGATCGCGGCTTCCTCTCCGCGCACATTCCCGGGCGCCGAGTGCCGCACGTACGCGGCGAGTTCCTCCGTACGCAGGCGGGCCGGATGCGCCGCAACGGAGCGGTCACGGAGGCCGAGGAGCTGCTGGCGGAGCTGGCCCGGGACGACACGGCGACGACGGCACAGCGCTCCACCGACCTGTACGACCAGGGGTACGCGGCGTTTCTGCGCGGGGAGATCCGTCCGGCGTACGAGCTGATGGTCCGCAGCGCCGACGCCGCACGGGAGGCGGGCAACGAGGTCTCGGCGTGGGTGTCGCGGAGCATCGCCGCCCAGTTCGCCTACTACGAGGGCCGGTTGTCCGCGGACGACTACGAGCGCGAACTGCACGAGATGGACGCCTTCCTGGAGACCGTGCCGCGCCCGGCCGGCTCGATGGCGGAGCGGTTCCGGATGAACTGCCACGCCCATCTCTTCGACCTCGCCCTGCTGGAGGGCAACAGGTCGCTGGCCGAGCGCGAGTGGCGCGTCCTGGACGCCGACCCCTGGATCCGGCGCGCCCAGAACCCGCTGTGGCACCTGCGCTTCGACGCTCGTCTGGCGTTGTTGCGGGGTGAGGCGACCCGCGCCTGCGATCACTACGAGGCGATGTTGGGCGCGGATGTGCTGGCGGCAGCGGAGCCGCCGCAGGGCGAGGGCACGGCCCGCGACCTCCTGGACTACGGCCGCGCCCTGTCCGCCGCGGGCCGCACGGCCGAGGCCGTACGCGCCTGGCGCCTGGCCATGCGCACCCCCGACCACACGGCCGCCTGGCTGTGGAAGCCCCGGGTGCAGCGCCTGCTGGCCGAGGCGGAGTGAGCCGGCCCGGCAGGGGTGCCGCGGGAGTCACCGGCCTTCCCGCCGCCGGCTGTCCGTAGGGCCCGGGTCGGTAATGCCGGCCTGAGCCGTGCCGGTGTCGAGCAGGATCTGCACGGCCTGCTTGGGGTTGTCGGCACGGACCGCCTCGGCCATCGCGGCCCGCGCCGCATCGAGCGGAGTGTCCGGCGGTATCACGAGCAGGGAGAAGTAGTCCTGGTCTCCTCGGGTCACGAGCGCGGTGTCGTCGCCCACGGAGAACGCGTCGATGTGCACGACACGGTCGTCGACGGTCATCCGCGTCGGCACTTCGTCCCAGGCCGCGGAGTCCAGGCCGATCCGGGTGACCGGCCCGAGGCGCTCGGTCAGCGCGGTGATCAGGCCGGGCAGTTCGGTGGCGACGTGCCTCGAACGGGGCCACCAGGCGCCGTCGAGTATGCCCTGGCGGTCGTGGGTGGTGGTGAGCCGCAGAAGAGCCGTACCGGGACGCAGCGACTCGTGTACGCCGTCCGCCAGGAGTCCTTCTGGGTGCGGAGGAGGGGAGTCGGGCATCGCGCTCACCTGCCAGGTCGGGTGGGGCAGGCCGCTGACTGCCGGTGCCGACGGTGGCGGGGCGGCTGCCTGAGGAGAGCGTGCTGTGCCGTCGCTCTCCTCGTGTCCACGCTACTCCTGCCGGTCTCGGGCGCGGTCGTTCAGCGCCGCGGTCATGAGTGCCCCGGCCGCCTCCGCGGTGGTGTCGGGCGGCACGACCAGCAGATCCCAGCGACCCTGGCCGGGGGCGAGCAGGACCACGGAGTTCTGCCCATGCGACGTGAGGGTCCTGCGCAGCCGTACGACCTGGTTGCACACGAACATCCGGCCCGGTGCCGCGGACCAGGCCGCTGAGTTCACCGTGACGCCGGTGATGTGTCCCCAGGCGCGCGGCAGCGCGGCCAGCAACTGGGGCAGCTCCGCCAGGAGATCGTAGGAGCGGGGCCACCACACGCCGTCGAGGCGGCGCGGCAGGGTGCTGTAGGGCGCGAGGCGCAGCCGGAGGAGGGGGTGGGCGGGCGGTTCGGGCGGGACTGTGCTGATCATGAGTTTCCTTGGGTGGGCACGGCGTACACCCCGACGAGGCGTTCGAGGAGGCGGATCAGAGTGCGTCAGGTGGGGCCGCGTCCGGATCGGAGGCGTCGAGGGCGGCCGGCGGGGGCTGTCATGATGCGGCACCTGTCCCGGGCGACGAGCCGCCCGGTGTCGTCGTGCGCCGGGAGCGAAACCGGTGCGGTCACCGGTATGCGGTGGGCCCTCGGTCCTTTCACCCTACCGGGCGCAGCGCGATATGGGGGTCACGGACCGTAACAGTCGTGGAAGAAGGAGAGATCGGCTGAAGGGCGCCTCGTTGTACCGCCCTCGCCTTCCCACTGCTCCACCCGCTCCCGCTCGCTCCGGGTGCCGTCCGCGTCGAGCCGATGCCGTTCGGCCGCGACGAGCGCGCTCGCGGTGAGGTGGAGCGCGGGGTCGGACGCTGCCGTCATCAGCCGGGCGGCCGCGGCCGCCTCGGTCCGGGGCGGCACGACCAGCAGGTCCCAGCGGCCGACGCCGTAGGAGTAGAGCCGGATCGTGTACAGGTCGAACCCGGACGCGAACCACGCGGCCTTCACCGTGTGACCGGTGGTGGGCAGGTCGCACGGCGCCTCAGGCCAGGTGCCGCGGCGAGAGGCGATACTCGTCACCCTCGCCCGCAGCGCGTCGAACGCTTCGGTGAGGAGGGGCAGTTCGACCGTCAGATCGTGCGAGCGGGGCCACCAGGCACCGCACACGGGGCCGGGTGGAAAGGTCGGCGGGCGCAGGGTGAGCCGGGCGGGCATGGGCGGGGAGGCCTGTTCCTGCTGGGGGGTCGCACGTTCATCGGCGCGCGATTTCATGTCGCGGTCCTGTCCCCGGCCGCCGTGCGACGGACCGGTGCCGTGGTGCGCCAGGAACGACGCCAACGGGCAGCGGGCGTACGGAGAACTCCCGGTGCCCGCCACGCTACTCCGCCCCGATGGTTCCCGGACCGGTCCACTTCCGCCGCGTCCGGCACACGGCGGAAGGCGGCTCTCCCCTCGGGGTTCCCACCCCGGAGAAGGGCGCTTAGGCTGACGCCGTCCGGCCGTGCGCAGGATTCCGCCGGAGCGTCCACCGTGTCGGCAGCCCATGGGCTGCCCCCTCCCGGCATACCGGGCAAGGACCGATTCGCCGCCGCCGCAGGACAGTTGGCCGTCGCTCCTTGCTCCTCGCGCTTTGCCCTCCGGCCTCGGTCACCTCTACCACCCCTCGTCGCGAGACCCGCGCGGTGATTTCCCGCGTGCCGTTGTGGGTCCGATGTGGGGCACCCGGCTCCTGACCGCGCGCCCGAGTAAGGGGGAGCGGCCGCGGCAGGAGCCTCGGGCGGCCGCCGTCGGGGCCGGACGACCGACGGCGGCCGTCGGAGCGTGCGGAGAGTGAACGGGACTGGATCCCGTGCCCCGCAGAGCAGATGGCGCCTGAGCGCCCGGGCGTAGGGTGAAGGCACCGAGGGTTCCTCGCGCGTCGGCCACACGCCGGTGCCGTTCTCGGTGAACGACGACGCCGGGCCGGGTGCGTCCGGGCCCGGGGCAGAGGTCGTCCCATGACTGAGAACGTGCCGGACCGGCCGAGGACCTCGACCCTGGGGCCACATCCCGTCCCGGATCCCAGGCGTCAGGAACGCCCCGCCCGGTCCAGGGGCCGGCGGGCCCCGTCGCCCCTGGCGGGCGAATGCCTCCGCCCGCTGACGCGCTGCCAGGTGGAGGACCTCACGCCGGAACTCGGTGATCTGTACGCGCAGACCTCCGGCGGCGACCCGTGCGCGTGGAACCGGGCCCGCTCCGCCTTCCTTCAGCGGCTCGCGACCGACGTACGGCGGCCGGGGTTCGCCCTGCTGATCGCGGAGACCACCGTGTCGTCGGGCACCACCCTGCTCACGGGATGCGCCCACGGCTTCCCCGTGCGCGGCGACGGGCCCCGGTGGGAGGGCCTCGACGGATACCTTCCGCAGCATCTGCTCCGTGTCGCCGCGTCCGGGCGACTCTTCGCGATCTCCGAGATCCTCGTCGGGCACCAGGTGCGCACCCAGAACCAGAGTCGCGACTGGAACCTCGCCCGGCGCCTGCAGAGACGACTGCTGACCGACCACGCCGCCGCGCTCGGCGTCATGCTGGTCAACCGCGGCGACGTTCGGATGCTCGAGGCGCTGCGGTCCTGGGGATGGCAGTACGTCCTGGCGGACGTGGCGGAAGCCCGGGGGACGCCCCTGTGGGCTCCTCCCTGCCGAGTCCTGGTCCTCCGGTGACGGGGAGCCGACCGGGAGCCGAGAGGCGGAGGACATCTGTGTCGGCGGCGGCAGGATTTCCGCCAGGGCGACTAGAGTTCCCGTATGGGGAAGCCACTCCCCGGGGCGGGCCGTGACTTCGGCGGTCCGCGGGAAGGCGCAGATGCCCTCGCAGGACCGGTCGCATGCCGCCGACCGACTCGACGACGACGATCACCCGGCGTACACCATGGGCCGTGCCGCCGAAGTGATCGGTGCGACACCCAGTTTCCTCCGGGCCCTCGGAGAGACGGGTCTGATCACGCCGACGAGGTCGGAGGGCGGCCACCGCCGGTACTCGCGTCACCAGCTGCGCCTTGCCGCCCGGGCCCGCGAGATGGTCGATCAGGGGACCCCGATCGAGGCCGCCTGCCGGATCATCGATCTCGAGGACCGGCTGGAGGCGGCCCTGCGCGCCAACGCTGAACTGCGCCGTCCGGACGGGGGCGCCGACGGTGGCGGCGAGTGAAAGTCTGATGGCGCCGGAGCATAAATTCGACCGGTGCCATTAAGGTCTTTTCCAATCGCGCTGCCGGTGTTTTACGGGTGGTTTTTATTTCCTCTTGTTGCTGATTATTTCCGGTGCTATGCTGACCGTAAATTGCAGTTGTGGTTGCCATTTTTCGGGATTCCCGGGCGGGCGATCATCGCAGCGATGAGGGGGCCCGCGAGGTGTGGGTCTCCAGCACTGCCTCAGGAGAATTAGCATGGCCAGCGGTACCGTTAAGTGGTTCAACGCGGAAAAGGGCTTCGGCTTCATCGAGCAGGAGGGCGGCGGCCCGGACGTGTTCGCTCACTACTCGAACATCGCCACCCAGGGCTTCCGTGAGCTGCAGGAAGGCCAGAAGGTGACGTTCGACGTCGTGCAGGGCCAGAAGGGCCCGCAGGCGGAGAACATCGTTCCCGCCTGATCCCCGCGATCGAACCTGTCTGAACGCGTCTGACGTATTTCGTACGCGCATACGACGAAACAGGGGCCCGCACCTTGGGTGCGGGCCCCTTTTCTGATTCCCGGGTCCGGATCCGGATCCTCCGAAGAAACCCGCCGCTGTTCCACCCACCCTCGACTCCCTGGTGAGGCGCCATGCGCTGCGTGATCGCCCGTTATCCCTTCGACCTCTTCAAGACCGACGTGGAGACATCGATGGACGGTGTCCGACCCGAGCCCGTCACGGGGGCTTGCGTCGTCATCGACGGCCGCGTGTTTCCGGTCAAGCAGGTGGGCGAGGTGATCACAGGCCAGGACCGCCGTGATTTCACCATCGGTGAGGTGGCCAGGGCACTGATCCGGCTCGGCTTCACCTGCCACGCCGCGCCCCCTGTGCCATCCTCCGGCGCCGGCCCGGCGTACGGACGCCCAGTCCAGTGGGACGGCTGACGGACCCGGCCGACGGGGACGGCGTCGCGGCGCATGGCGGAAAGGCGCCGCGGTGCCGGGTGCGCCTCGGCCCGGTGTGCTTCGCTCACGGCGAGGGGGTACCCGCATGCCCGTGTCGCGATGGCTGCTTTCGTCCTTCTCCGCCCGAGGACTCACCGCGTCGTGGCGCGGGCGGGCCACGGAAAGAGCCCTGTCGGCCGCTTCCTGGCTGACCAGTCCGCTGTCCCCGGACGACTACCTCGGTCTGCTCGACCCGCTGCTCTCCGCCCGGCATCCCGCGGGCCGTGTCGTCGCCGTTCGGGCCGAGGGGCCCGCCGCGGCGACGCTGGCGATCCGGCCGGGGCGGGGCTGGGCGGGGCACCGGTCCGGGCAGTATCTGCCGGTGGGGGTCGAGATCGACGGCGTACGGCACTGGCGTACGTACTCGATCACGTCACCACCCGGCGCACCCGACCGCCTGGTCACCCTCACCGTCAAGGCGGATCCGCGGGGCCGCGTCTCCCCGCACCTGGTGCACCGGACCGCGCCCGGAACAGTGCTGCGACTCGGCCCGGCCCAGGGGGAGTTCGTCCTGCCGGAGCCCCCACCCGCCCGGACGCTGTTCGTGACGGCGGGCAGCGGTATCACCCCCGTCATGGGCATCCTGCGTACCCTCGGCCACCGCGGCCCCGCCGCCTGTGACGTCCTGCTCCTGCACAGCGCACCCGAGCCGGGCCAGTGCCTCTTCCGTGCCGAACTGGCCGGCCTGGCGGCCCGGTCGCCGTGGCTGCGGCTCTCTCTGACGTACACGCGCGCGGACGGCAGGCTCACCCCGGAGCGGATCGAGCGACTGTGCCCCGACTGGCGTCGACGGGACACCTGGGTGTGCGGCCCCGCGGGCCTGCTCGACGCGGTGGAACGGCACTGGAGCGCCGCCGGTCTGCGGCAGCGGCTCAGCGTGGAACGCTTCCGGCTCACCTCGATGGGGCCGCCTCGCTCGGGCGCCACGGGCGGCCGGGTGCGGTTCGGCCGCAGCGGAGTCGAGGCCGACGCGCCCGCGTCCGAGCCGCTGCTGGTGACCGGAGAGACAGCGGGCGTGGCGATGCCGTACGGATGCCGTAGGGGCGTGTGCCACGGCTGCCTCGTCCCGCTCGTCGAGGGCCGGGTCCGCGATCTGCGGACCGGCGAAGTGCACGGAGAACCGGGCGAGTTGATCCAGACCTGTGTCAACGGTGCCGCAGGCCCGCTCGTCCTCGACGTACAGGACCTCCCGAGGAGGCTTCCGTGACCGCAAGTACCCTGCCCGACAAATGCGTTGACGCCAAGGGCGTCGACCCCGAGTGCGGTGCCCCCGCCGACGAGCTGGGGCGGGAACTCGATCGCATCCGCTCCGAAGTCGTCGCGGCACGAGGCGCGAACGACGTCCGCTACATCCGCACGGTGATCGCCGTCCAGCGCGGCCTGGAGACCGGCGGCCGGCTCGCGCTCTCGGTCTCGCTCTTCCCGCCCGCCTGGTGTGCCGGCACCGCGATGCTGGCCGTCGCCAAGACGCTGGAGAACATGGAGCTGGGCCACAACATCCTGCACGGCCAGTGGGACTGGATGGGCGACCCGGCGATCCACTCGACCACCTGGGAGTGGGACTTCGCCACCCCCGCCGATGCCTGGAAGCGCACCCACAACCACCTGCACCACACCTACACCAACGTCGTCGGACGCGACCGCGACCTCGGCTACACCATCCTGCGGATGAGCCCCGAGCAGCCCTGGCGCCCGGTGTATCTCGTCCAGCCCCTCTACGCCGCGCTGCTCGCGCCCGTCTTCGAGTGGGGCATCGCCCTGTACGACCTGGAGGGGGACGCGGTCGCCGACGGCCGCAAGAGCGTACGGAGCTTCCTCGGGGACGTCGCCGGCCTGGCGCGCAAGGCGGTCCACCAGTTCGCCAAGGACTACGTCCTCTTCCCGCTCCTCGCGGGCCCCTCCGCCGTACCCTGCCTCCTCGGCAACCTGACCGCGAACGCCCTGCGCAACGTCTGGGCCCACACCGTCATCTTCTGCGGGCACTTCCCCGGCGAGGTGCGGACCTTCACGGAGGACGAGCTGGAGGGGGAGACCCGCGGCGAGTGGTACGTCCGCCAGATCCAGGGTTCGGCGAACATCGAAGGCGGCCTCCTGCTCCACACCCTCTCCGGCAATCTCAGCCACCAGATCGAGCACCACGTCTTCCCGGACCTGCCCAGCAACCGCTACGCCGAGGTCGCGCCCCGGGTGCGGGAGATCTGCGCCCGGTACGGACTGCCGTACGTCACCGGGCCGCTCCGGCGGCAGTACGCGTCGATGTGGGGGCGCGTACTGCGCCATGCGCTGCCGTAGGCGGGCTGCGGGCGGTTCGCCGGACCTGTCATCCGGTGCCGAGCCGCCGTGTCCAGCGGACCGCTGCCCGTCGGGTGGCGGCCGTTCCCCGCCAGGCGTCCTGGGCGCTGGCATAGGCGGGGAAGCTGGCGAGCAGGCCGCCGGCCAGCAGGACCAGGTCGATCACCGAACTGGTGTGGACGACGCGGACCCAGCCCTGCCGGTCCCGGCAGTCGTCCCACGCCTCGCGCAGCGGTTCCAGGATGCTGCCGTCCGTGAAGGTGACCTGACTGAGGTCGACTATGAGAAAGATGCGCCCGCACCCGGCGCGGGCGCCTTCCAGGGCGTGCGCCAGGGGTGTCACGGTGGTCAGGTCCAGCTCGCCGTGGGCGCGGACCATTCGGCATTCGTCGAACAGTGCGGGTGCGCGGGGAGGCTCGGGCGGGTCGGGATGAGGGCACATGCGCCCCATCTCCTCTGTCGGGTGGAGTCTCACAGTGCGCAGAGCCTCTGTTGCGCGGAATGGGCTGCACGGGGAGGGCCGAGGCCAAAGGCGACCGCACGACGAGCCTACTGCCGTGGTGCGCCGTCCGGGGTGCCTTGCGGGAACGGGGCAGGAGTGAGGGGCGTGGTGCGCAGGCCTGGGTCCCTCTCCATCGTGCTCGGCCGGGGGCGGGCGTCGCTCAGACGCCGCTGAGCATGGCGAGGACGTTGTCGTACGTGCCGTGGGCCTCCGCGTCGCGCACGAACCGGGCGCGCTCGACCACGAGCTCCTTCGCATCGGGCTGCTCGCGCAGCAGGTCCAGGGTCTCGGTGAGGAAGTCGTCCAGCGGCATGGCGTTCTCGTCGTCCTGCTGTCCGAGCAGGGTCGTGCGTACGCCCGGCGGGGCCACCTCGATCACCTGGACGCCGGCGTCGGCGCCGGCGAGCTGCACGCGCAGGCTCTCGGAGAAGGAGTGCAGCGCGGCCTTGGTCGCGTTGTAGGTGGGGGTGATCGGCAACGGTACGAACGCCAGCGCGGAGGTGACGTTGATGACGGCCGCGTCGCCCTTGCCCACGAGCAGCGGCAGGAAGGCGTACATCATCCGGATCGTGCCGAGCAGGTTGACCGTGACGTGGTCCTCGGCGACCCGGAGGTCGGCCGGGTCGAGGAGGTTCTCCCGCAGCATGATGCCGGCATTGTTGACCAGGACGTTCAGCTCCGGGTGGGCGGACGCCACCGTCTCCCGGGCCTGGGCGATCGACGCGGGGTCCGTGACGTCGAGGACGAGCGCGTCGATGCCCGGGTTCCCGGCCGTGATCTCGTCGAGCAGGTCCTTGCGCCGGCCGGCGACGATCACCTTGTTGCCGGCCTCGTGCAGGCGCAGGGCCAGGCCGAGCCCGATGCCCGAGGTGCCGCCGGTGATCAGGATCGTGTTGCCGGTCATCTTCATGGGGGTCTGTCTCCATTCACTGGCCGCGGACCGGTGGGCGGCCCGCGGCCTCGACCGTAGGAGCGCCTGCGCCAGGGCGGGAGAGGAAGGTTCATCCATGGATCGGCGGTCCCTGGCTGGGACGACGGAGAACGGCGACGATGGACGGCATGGACAAGAAAGAGCTGGCCGCGTTCCTGCGCCGGCGGCGTGAGACGCTGCGCCCCCGCGACGTCGGACTGGTCGAGGGCCCGCGTCGGCGCACCCAAGGCCTGCGCCGCGAGGAGGTCGCCCAGCTCGCCGGCATGTCCACCGACTACTACGCCCGCCTGGAACAGCAGCGCGCCCCGCAGCCGTCCCTCCAGATCACCACCGCCCTCGCCCGGGCTCTACGCCTGACCCCGGACGAACGCGACCACCTCTTCGCCCTCATCGGCCACAACGCCCCCGCCCGCTTCCAGCGCTCCGAGGACGTCAGCCCGGCCCTCCTGCGGGTCCTGGAACGCCTGAACGACGACACCCCGGCCCTGGTGCTGTCCGACATGGCCGACACCCTCGCGATGAACCCGATCGCCACCGCACTGCTCGGCGACCAGACGTGCCACACCGGCCTGGCCCGCAGCGCCTACTACCGTTGGTTCACCGACCCCGCCGAGCGGCTGGTGTACCCCGAGGAGGACCACCCCCGCCACAGCCGCACCCAGGCAGCCCGACTGCGGGCCGCGCTCACGACCGGCAGCGGTGACCCCCGGGCCGCCCGGATCGTCGCCGAGCTCCACGAACGCAGCCCCGAGTTCGTCCGCTTGTGGGAACTCCAGGAGGTAGCTCAGCGCTACGGGGAGAGCAAGACCATCGTCCACCCCGACCTCGGCCGCATCGACGTCGACGCCCAGGTCCTGTTCACCGAGAACCGCGCCCAGACCCTGGTGGTGATGACCGCCCGCCCCGGCACGGAAAGCCAGGGGAAGCTCGAACTGCTCTCCAGCGGCCATGCCGTGCCGACGGTGCGGCAGCAGGACGCTCACCGCTCTCCGCTGGCGTCTCTCTGACGGCGTCTCTTTGACGGCGTCTTCTGTCACAGCGCGGGCAGCCGCACGGCGAGCAGAGCCACGTCGTCGGTGCTGCCGGGCGGCATACGGGCGAGCAGTTGGTCGCACAGCGTGTCCAGCGGTGCTTGGGCGAGCGTGAGGGCGTGGCGGCGCAGCCGGTCCAGGCCGGTGTCGAGGTCGCTGCCGGGGATCTCGATCAGGCCGTCGGTGTAGAGCAGCAGGGTGGACCCCAGGGGCAGGGGCTGCGTGGCGTTCGGCCGGCCCACGCCGGTGTCCAGCGGGGCGCCGAGGACCAGCCCCTGTCCGGCTTCGAGGTACTGCGCGTGTCCGCCGGGGGTCAGGAGGAGGGGCGGCGGGTGTCCGGCGCTGGTCCACCGCAGTGTCCACGGCCCGGTGTGCGGGTGGCCTTCGACCCGGGCGAGGACGAGGGTGGCCATCGGGACGGTGGTGATGGCGGGCATGGCGTTGTCGAGACGGTCGACGACGGCGCCGGGCTCGCCGGGGTGGTCCCAGGCCAGGGACCGCAGGATGCCGTGCAGTTGGGCCATCCCGGCCGCCGCGGTCAGGTCGTGGCCGACGACGTCGCCGATGACCAGCGCGAGCGAGCCGTCCTTCAGCTCGAACGCGTCGTACCAGTCACCGCCGACCTGAGAGCCGGCCGGGGCGGGCTGGTAGCGGGCGGCCAGTTGCAGGCGGCCGGGCTGGGGCAGCGGGGCCAGCAGGTTGCGCTGCATGGCCTCGGCGACGGCGCGCTGGCGGCCGAACCGCCGCGCGTTGTCGATGACCAGACCGACTCGGCGGCCGATGTCGCTCACCACCTCCAGGTCCTCGGTGTCGAAGGGGTGCAACGGGTCGGTGCGCACCAGCGTCAGGGCGCCGGTGATCTGGCGCCTGGCGCCCAGCGGCACCGTGATGGCGGACGTCGCGTGCACCGTCCGCAGGAAGTCGCTGTGTACGGCGGCCAGGGGAGAGCCGGGCGGTACGGCCGTCTCCGCCTCGTCCTGCTGATCCTGCTCGTCCCGCTCGTCCTGCTCGTTCCGCAGCACGGGATCACCTCCGCTCAGCACCCGGACAAGAGGTGAGCGGTCCGCCTCCCCGCTCTCGGGAAGTCGCTCGCGCCCGCCCTCCAGCCCGGCCGCCCGCCCGGCGGGACCGGCCACCGTCACCCGGTGGACCTGCCCGGAACCGGTCCGGAGGTCCACCGCCGCCCAGTCGGCCAGGCGGGGGACCAGCAGGCGGCCCAGCCGGGCGAGGGCCTCGTCGGTCTCCAGGGTCTGCCCCAGTACGTCGGTGATCTCCGCGACCAGCGTCAGCCGCTCGTTGAGGTCCTCCAGAGCGCTCGTATAGGCCGCACGTTCCCGGCGCGCGCTGCGGTCGCCCGTGATGTCGGTGAACAGCACGGCCATGCCCTTGAAGGAGCCGCCGTCCGTCAGGGGAGACGCGGACCAGGAGATCGTGACCAGGCGACCGTCACCGCGCAGATAGCTGTCGCCCTCCCCGCGCGCGGGGGCTCCCTCGGTCAGCACCTGCAGCAGCGGGCACTGCTCCCGCAGGAGCGTGCCGCCGTCCGTGTCCCGGTGCAGCAGCTCGTGCGCGTCCTTCCCGCGCATCGCGGCGGCGGCCCGGCCGAGCAGCCGTTCGGCGGCCGGGTTGACGGCGTGGATCCGTCCGGCCGGATCCACGACCATCAGGGCTGTGCTCAGCTGCTCGACGACCTGCCGCCAGAAACCCGGCTCGGCCGTCGGCCACGACCGCCCCTCACCTCCCACACCGGGCACCGCATCCTTCACCACACCGCCCTCCAGCCATGGCAGCCACCCACCGAAGACCGCGGGCGCATCAGGGGAGCCTGCGCACCAGTGGCCGGGTGGTCTCCATGAACCGATGGTCTCCCGAGAGGAACCCGCTCGCATGGCTGCCACGAGGACCTGCCCGCCCACCTGTGCCGGGCCGCGTCGTCGAAGGGGACGAAGACCAGGTGGTGGCGTACCCCACCGGTCAGCCGCGAT
Source organism: Streptomyces sp. cf386 (assembly GCF_900103585.1). GTDB lineage: Bacteria > Actinomycetota > Actinomycetes > Streptomycetales > Streptomycetaceae > Streptomyces. Next base: position 10,948 of record NZ_FNHV01000008.1, on the reverse strand, counting down.
CCTCCTCCTCGGCCTCCATGAGCCGAATTCCCTGATGCGTCAGCATGACGGTCGCGGGTGTGTCTCCATGGGCCCAGCGGACCGTGACGAGCCCTTCCTCCACCAGATAGGTGCAGGCCGCGGCCAGATCATGCTCGGGGATCGCCAGATCGTCACGCAGCTTGGCCCCGGAGACGTCAGGGAGGCCGCTGCCTTCCATGCCCTCGTACAGGGTCTTCATGATCGCTTCGCGGTGGTTCTTCCGCTGGTGCAGTGTTGCCATGGTCGCCGCCACTCGTGCCGGCCTCAGTTCACTCTACTCCGGGCCGGGACCCGAGTACCCGCTCACGACCAGCGCCAACGACCAGCGGACTTTCGTATGCCGGAATTCCGGTCGGCTCACATCAGGTGCCTCGCATTGCCTCACATCCCGACAGCGTGCTGCTGATTCCGGCCGTGTGACGAGAGGGCACCGCCGCTTCCGTGGCGGGCCCGTTCCGCCGTGATGAGCGCGGTCGCGGTCATCGACGGGCCGGTGTCCGCGCTCGCGGTGGCCATCAGCCGGGCGGCCGAGGGGGCGTCGGTCTCCGGGGGGATCACCAGGAGGTCCCAGCGGCCCGCGGTGTAGGACAGCAGAACGATCCCGTGCGGATCCAGCTCAGAGGTGAACCAACCCACCTTCACCACATGGCCGTTGACGAAGATCCTGGGCGGGAGGATCGGCCAGTGGCGGGGGTTGACCCCGATACGGGTGATCCGCCCCCACAGCGGATCCAGCACCTCCGCCAGGGCGGAGAGCTCGCTCGGCAGGTCACGTGAACGGGGCCACCAGGCGCCGTCCAGTTCGGCGGGCCCGGCGGAAGGGCTCTCGGTTCTCAGCGCGAGGCGCGCGGTGGGGGCTCTGAAGGGAACGGCCCGTAGCGGGGGATGAGAGTCGGTCGCGGACATCGCGCAAACCCGTCTCCGGACTTCTGCGCGAGGGCAGCGCGGCCCGGTGTCGTCGCTCAAAGGGAACGACACCGGCGTCGGAGCCGATGTGCGAAGTGCTCCCGATGAGTTCACGCTACTCCCCGGCAGCTGGCCGTGCGTGTCCTGTTGCCTGTGGGACGAGGGTCCCGGGCAGGGGCGCACGGGACCGTTTCTCCGTCGGCCGTACGGTCCGTGGGGCCTGCCTGAGGAGTACGCTGAAAACACCGAGGATATTTCGCGCACCGGCTTCCATGCTCGTGTCGTTTTCGGCGATTGAATACGCCGGGCCGGTTGTGGCCGGCCCGGGGCAGGGTTCGCGTCATGACTGCGACCATTTCCCTCCCGCCGACAGCCGAAGCCGATGACCGTTCGTTCTCCTCGTCCGCTCTCCGCCTGTCGCTGGCTCCCGCCGGCCCCGCACCGGCTCTGCTGGACGGCGCCTGGTGGCCCCGCTCCCGCGATCTCGGGGCCGAACTCCCCTCCCTGACGGCCGTACTGGATCCGTTGTGGGGGCGGATCACCCGGGTCACGGTGAATCCCACCCACTGGCCGGTCGTTCCCCGCAGGGTGCCCGTCGCCGGGCACGTGGTGAAGGTGGGCTGGTTCCTGGCCGAGCAGGACCCGCACGAACTGCTGTTGCTCTCGTACCGCAGGGGTCGCTGGAACCTCCTGGTGGTCCCGCCACAGACGACTCCCGTCTCGGCCGCCTGGCTGATGGCCGCCGCGAGCGACCCACTGGGCATGTCGACCGCGAGCCGGTTGATGGAGGAGGCGGCGCGCCTGCGGACGGTGCACGAGGCCGACCGGGCCGTGGAAGCGGTCTGGGACTCCGAAGGGGGCCATGAGGCCCGCGATCCGGCCGCACGTCCCCGGATCCCGACCGTGACCGTCGATATGCCGCATCAGGCGATGCCGCATCAGCCGATGGGGAGGTGAGGACCGTGGAGACGTTCGTGACCGTGATCGTGATCTTTGCGATGATCGCGTTCGGGGTGCTCCTCATCCACCGGCTCAACTCGCAGCACAGTGACCAGATGGCCGCCTTCCATTACGGCCGGTCCGGGACACCTGTCCCGGGTCCGGCCCCGTCGGCTCGGCGGAAGGCCCGCGGCTGGGCGAGAGCCGGCGGCACCGCAGACAGCCGTGACCGTCGCGACGACGGGTCCCGCCGACCGAGCCGGTCGGACCAACCGCACCGCCCGAACTGACAGCACACCCGCAGCCCAAGACCCCGGCCGCAGCACCGCACATGACAGGCCGGGGTCTTCCCGTGTCCTGTGCCCCCGAGCCCGGGGACGGCCCGAACCCGGCCCGGCCACGCGCCACTCTCCGCCGAGTACCTCGTACCTCGAACCGAGGAGCCATGCCCCTTCCCCAACTGAACGTCCACCGGCACGACCACGCCACCCGCGCGCTGATCACCCTCGCGGGCGAGATCGACCTGGCCACCGCCCCGCTCGTGCGCGCCGCACTGGCCGCATGCCTGCGTGACGGCATCCGCACCGCCGACGTCGATCTCACGGCGGTCACCTTCTGCGACGCCAGCGGACTCAACGCCTTCCTCACGGCATCCGGGCTCGCCATTGATGCCGGAACGACCCTCCGACTGCACTACCCGCCGTCGGCCTTGGCCCGCATCATCGAGATCACCGGTTCCGGCTTCCTGCTCCACGAGCTCCACGTTCGACCACCGTCACCTCGGGTTCCCGCTGCCGCTGCCGCTGCCGTGGGCGGTGCACGGTGACGGCCCCGCTCCGCCGTGAGCGGCCAGGCGGTGAGGGAAGCACACCGGCCACCGACCAGGCGGTACGCCTCCGCCGGCTGAACCGCTGGCAGGCCGAGACCCTGCGGGAGGACCTGGCCGATCTGTACGTGGAGTCCTCCCGCGCGCAGGCCGGCCAGGAGTACCGGGGCCGGGAGGCGTTTCTGCGGCGGCTCACCGGTGACATCCGGCGGGCGGGATTCGCCCTGTTGATCGCGGAGGACAGTGCCTTCGCCGGGTGTGCCTACGGATTCCCCGTACCGCGCGAGGGGACGTGGTGGAGGGGGTTCGACGGGACCCTTCCGCAGAGCGTCGAACAGCTCACCGCGTCCGGCCACGTCTTCGCGATCACCGAGATCGTGGTGCATCCCCACACGGACGACCAGGACCTCGCCCGCCGACTCCAACAACGCCTGCTCGCCGACCACCACGCCTCGCTCGGGGCGACGCTGGTCGACCAAGCCGATGCTCCGGCCTGCGACGCCCTCCTGTCGTGGGGGTGGCAGGACATCGGGTCGATCCGTCGGCAGTCGGATCCCAAGGCCGTCCGGTCGTCGGCCCCGGTGCTGCTGCGGGCCCTGGTCCTTCCCCTCGGCCCACGCACGGCTGCCCGCCCGGACGGCCTCGCTCACGAGAACCGCACCCAACGGCCCGACTGACGACCAGGAGTGCGGGAAGTGGGTGACGAGTCACGGGCAGAGATCCCGGTACTCCTTCTCGGGCACGCCGACGTCCGAGAAGATGTCCCAGGCCTGCTGCCTCATCAGCGCGACGGTGGCGCCGTCGGTCTTCCGGTGGGCGCGGGCGAGTGCCAGGAGGGTGCGGGCCTCGCCGAGTCGGTGGCCGGTCTCGCGGTGCAGGGCGAGTGCTTGTCGGCCGAGAGAGACGGCCGTGGCATGGGCCGACTCGGACTCCGCCACCGAGCACAGGGCGGTCAGGGCCTGCCCTTCCACGACGCGGAAGGAGTGGTCGCGGGCCAGGGCCAGTGCCTGTTCGGCGTGGCTGCGGGCCTCGTCGTAGCGGCCCATGTCCTTGTGGGTGAGGGAGAGGCTGACGAGGCTGTCCGCTTCGGCGCGCTTGAACCGTGCCTCGCGAGCCAGAGCGAGAGCCTGCTCGTCGGTCTGCAGCGCTCGGTCCGGACGTGCCAGTTTCCGGTGGGCCGCTGCCACGGTGTTGAGGACGCCGGACTGGACCCAGTACCGCTTCGTGTCCCTGACCATGGCGAAGGCTCGCTCGCCCTGCTCCAACCCCTCTTCGTGACAGCCGAGTTCGAGGTTGATCTTCGCCATGGCGTCGAGCATCATCGCGTGGCCGTTGCGGTAACCGGCCCTTTTGTCGGAGGCCACCTCGGGGCCGAGGAGGTCGAGTCCGTCGGCGAGGCGGCCGAGTTCCCAGTAGACCGCGCCCAGGGCCTGCAGGGACGCGCCGGCGTCCCACCAGCTGAGCTCTTCCTCCAGACCGACGGCACGTTCGAGGTGGTCGGCAGCCTCGCGAAGCCGCCCCAGATCCCGGCAGGTCATTCCGAGGCCGACCATCCCGAACCCCTCGAAATAGCGATGCCCGGCCTTCCGGAAGATGCGCAGGCCGATGGTGAAATCGTCGTGCGCTGTGTGGAGGCGCGCCATGCTCCACTGCGTGAAGCCTCGGAGGCCGAGAGCCGACGCCTCGCCCGCCGCCCAACCGAGCTCCCGGCTGATGTCCAGTGCGCGTGCGGCGTGCTCCATCGCCTGTCGGACATGCCCCCGGTCCCACCGCGCCGCAGCCAGACAGGAGTGCATCGCCGACTGGCCGAACAGGTCGCCTTCGGCCTCGGCGGCGTCCAGTGCCGCCTGCGCGGTGGTCTGCCACGCCTTCCGTGACAGGTGGATCCAGAAGTGACTGAAGAGTGCGGAGGTCAGGTACCAGGCGATGGGGCGGGGACCGTGGCGGCCGGCATGGTGGATGACGGCCAGCAGGTTCGCCCGCTCCGCGTCCAGCCACTGTTCGGGTTCGGCGGTCGACGGTAGGCCCGGGCGCTCGCCGGGGCGCAGGCCGGCGGGCAGTTCCGGAAAGAGCCCGGTCCCCGCGGCGGCACGCGTGGCGTTCAGGTACCAGATCAGAAGCCGCTCCAGCGCGGCGTCCCGGTCCGCGGCACTCTCCTCCGCCAGCGCCCGTTCCTGCGCGTACTCGCGGAGCAGATCGTGGAAGCGGTACCGGCCCGCCGTCGCGGGTTCGATCAGATGCGCCGCGGACAGGGCGCCGAGCAGACGGCGGGCCTGCGGCATTGGCGCGTCCAGCAGGGCCGCCGCCGCCTCGGCGGTGAACTCCGCTCCGGGGAACAGGCCGAGCAGGCGGAACAGACGCCGCGCGCCGGGCGCCAGGACCCCGTACGACACCGAAAACGCCGTACGCAAAGGGGAGTGGGTGTCAGCGTCCGACTCCAGCGCCTCCAGCCTGTTTCCCTCGGTCATCTCGGCGACCAGGTCGGCCGTCCGCAGGCCCGGGTCGCCCGCCAGCCTGGCGGCGGCCACGCGCAGAGCCAGCGGAAGGGCGCCGCACAGCCCGATCAGCTCGTCGACCGCGCGCTCATCGGCGGCGACCCGGTCCGTGCCGAGTGCCCGGCTGAGCAGCGCACGGGCCTCGTCCCGCTGGAGGAGGTCCAGCGGGAGGGCGTGCGCCCCGTCGCGGGCGACGAGGTCGCCGAGCCGGTTGCGGCTGGTCACCATGACGCAGCAGGTCGGACTGGACGGCAGCAGCGGACGCACCTGTTCCGCGGAGGCGGCGTTGTCCAGGAGGACGAGCATGCGCCGGCCGGCCAGCAGGGTCCGGAACACGCGGCCCTGGGCCTCGTGGTGCGGGGGGATCTCCGACGCCGCGAGCCCCAGGCTGCGCAGCAGCAGTTCGAGTGCCTCGCCGGGTTCGAGGGGCTGCCGATCGTGGTCGAAGCCGTGGAGGTTGACGTACAGCTGGCCGTCCGGGAACCGATCACGCACCTGATGCGCCCAGTGCACGGCGAGCGCGGTCTTGCCGATGCCGGCGGCGCCGCCGATGGCGGAGATGACCACGGTGTTCGCCGCGCCGTTCTCCTGCTCGGGCGGGAGCGCGGAGTGGAGCAGGGCGTGCAGCCGGGCGAGTTCGTCGGTGCGGCCGGCGAATCCTGCGGCGTCGTGGGGGAGTTCGGCCGGCACGGCGTTCTCGCGCGGCCCGGAGGACGTCGGCGGACGCAGGAGGAAGGCGTCGTCCTGGTGCAGCACCGCCGCGTGGACCCCGCGCAGTTCCTCACCGGGATCGGCTCCGAGCTCGTCCCGCAGCCGAACGCGCATGTCCTCGAAGGCGTTCAGTGCCTCCGCCTGACGGCCGCAGCCGTACAAGGCGCGTATGCGCATGGCCGTCACCGATTCGTCGTAGCGGTCGGCCCTCGACGACGCCGACACCGCACCGAGGTCGTCGAGGGCCTCCCCGCAACGGCCCAGCAGGACCAGGCACTTGAGCCACTCCAGCCGGAGCGTCCGCCGACGCTCCTCCCATCGCCGTCTCTCCTCCTGCGCGAACGGTCCCGACAGGCCGGCCAGTGGCTCGCCCCGGAACAACTCGATGGCCGCGGACAACTGATCGGCCGCGGTGGCCGGATCGCCGGAGGCGACGGTCCGCATCGCCCGGCCGCCCCGCTCCTCCAGCTCCGCCGTGTCGAGCAGGACCCTCTCGACGGCGAAGCGGTACCAGCCCTTGCCGCTGCGGATCACCGACTCCGCGGGCGGGGTGCCGTCCGGATCGAGCGCCCTGCGCAGCGAGTTGACATGCGTGGGCAGCACCTTGCGACCGCCCGCGGGCGGCTCCGTGCCCCACACCGCGTCGAGCAGCCGCTCATGACTCACCACGGTCCCTTGGCGCAGCAGCAGCGCGGCCAGCACGGCCTGCCTCTTGACCGGCCCCAGCTCCAGTGGCGTCCCGCCCCGCCATGCCCGTAACGGCCCGAGCACCTCGATCCGAAGCCGCTCAGGAGATCCGCCGTCCACCCCGAAGCCTCCGCTTCCCACGTCGTCTGCGTCATCCGCGTCATTGAAAGTTCATCGGCATTGCAGCACGCCCGGCCACCGTGAGGGACACGACATCGCACAACCCGCACAACCCGAAGGGGCCCGAATGACCGAAGTGGAGTTGGTGGCCACCGCGTTGGCCACCGGAGCGGCGGCCGACCTCACCGACACCTCCCGTGGAGTCGTCCACGACCTCCACGCCGTGCTGAGGGAAGTGGTCCGCGCGCGGCTTGCCAATGGCGGCGACGGTGTGCGGGGCGGTTACGGCGTACGGGTTCTGGACGCGTACAAGACGGACCCCGACGTGTGGCGGACCCGGCTGCTGCAGGTCCTCTCCGCCGGCATGGAGATGGACGAGGAGATCCTCGGGACGGCCCGCGCCGTGCTCCGCGCGGATCGCCGGGCGGGACACCTCACCGTGGGGATGGCCGGTTCATGACGCAGCGGGCGACTCTTGTGGCCACGCCGTTGAGTGCTGATGGCCAGTGGCCGGCGCGCAGTCTGCTGGGGAGGCTGTCTCCCCCGGCGCGGCGGGAACTGCTCGGCCTGGGGACCGAGGTTCGCTTCGATGCGGATGCCTTGCTGCTGCGGCAGGGGATGAACGACCGGCACGTGCTCCTGCTGTTGTCCGGTCTCACGAAGGTCACGGCGGTCGTGGAGAACGGTGAGACCTCGCTCCTCGCCGTCATGGCAGGCGGTGACACGGTGGGTGAGATGGCCGCCATGGACGGATCCGCCCGGCGCTCGGCGACGGTGACGGCTTGCGGTCCACTGACAGCGCGGGTGTTGCCGTACGGCGTGCTGCGGGAACTGCTGGTGCGCCGCCCCGAGGTCTGCATGGCCCTGACCGCGGTCGTCGCCGACCGGCTGCGCTGGGCCAACCGCAGGCGGCTGGAATTTCGGGGGTATTCGGCGAAGGTGCGATGGGCGCGGGTGTTGGTGGAGCTCTGTGTGTCGTACGGGACTCCCGGCGCCGACGGAGTGGTGATCGACATGCGGCTGACGCAGCAGGAGCTGGCAACGCTGAGCGGCGCCGCGGAGACGACGATCCACAAGGTGGTGCGCGAACTGCGGGAAGAGGGCCTGTTGGAGACCGGCTACCGTGCCACCGTCATCAGGGACCTGCCCCGGCTCAGGCGGCTCGCGGACCTGGCGGACGAATGACCGCATCAGAAGTGGGCGAATGGGCATCCTTGGCCCAGTAGCGAACCTCCGCGAGCTCGGGCGCGACGCGTTCAGTCGGCCGGCGCCCCCGCCAGTCCCTCCAGCTCGGCCGCGAAGAGCTGCCCGGGATCGATCCCCATGCCGCTGAAGTGGCCGGCGAGTTCCAGTGACAGCACGCCGTGCAGCCGGGTCCAGAACGTCAGGGCCCGGTGGAGGGCCGCGGGCGGGGCGGGATGGCCGGCCGCCCAGTCCCGGTGGCCTTCGAGGTGCGTCTCGAACGGTGTCGCCGGTCCGTCCGAGGGCAGCGCGGCGCAGGCGTCCAACAGGGTCGCCATGATCTCGGACGAGATCGCGGTGGTGTCGTCGGGCGCGCGATAGCCGGGGACGGGCGTGCCGTAGATCAGGAAGTAGCGGTGGGGGTCCCGCAGGGCCCATCCCCGCAACGCGTGCGCGAGCGCGGTCACATCGGCACCGGACTCCGAGGCCGCGCGGAAGGTGTCGGCGAGGCTTCGGTACGCGTCTCTCACCAGCTCGGTGATCAGCTCGTCACGGCCGCCGAAGTACCGGTACAGCGCGGGTCCGCTCATGCCCATCTGCTTGGCGATCGCGTTGAGGGAGAGCGCGGACGCGCCCGCCGTGGCGATCTGTTCCCACGCGCGCTGCTTGATCTCCGTACGCACCTGGGCGCGGTAGCGCTCACGCGGGGTCTTCGCTTCCGAGTTCACCATGGTTAGAGGGTATCACTGAAGTTATTGACACTTTCGAACTCGTGGGGTTATAACTTCTAACGAACGCGAAGCCAAGTAACTCCCAACCGACCCTGTGGAGGTCGCCATGAACGTCGAAGGACTCGTCGAGGTCGTTCTGCCGGGCAAGGTCGAGCCCGAAGGACTCCAGATCCGGCAGGGAGCCGTACCCGTCGCGGGCCCCGGCCAGGTCGTGATCCGGATGGAGGCGACCGGCGTCTCCTTCGCCGAGCAGCAGATGCGGCGCGGCCGCTACTACGACCAGCCGCCCTTCCCGTTCGTGCCCGGCTACGACCTCGTGGGTACGGTGCTGGCGACCGGCGAGGGCGTCGAGCCCGGCCTGACCGGCACCCGGGTCGCCGCGCTGGTCAAGGTCGGCGGCTGGGCCAGCCACGTGCTCGTCGACGCGGCGGACGTGGTGCCGGTGCCCGACGGGATCGGCGCGGCGGAGGCGGAGACCCTCGTCGTCAACGGCATCACCGCCTGGCAGATGCTGCACCGCAAGGCCCGCGTCCGCGCGGGGCACACCGTCGTGGTGCACGGCGCGAACGGCGGCGTCGGCTCGGTCCTGGTCCAGCTGGCCCAGGCCGCGGGCGCGCGGGTGATCGGCACCGCGTCAGAGCGCCACCACGACGCCCTGCGGGAACGGGGCGTCACCCCGGTCGACTACCGCGCCGCCGACCTCGCCGCCCGCATCCGCGCACTCGCCCCCGGTGGGGTGGACGCCGTCTTCGACCACATCGGCGGCCGCGGCATCGTTGACTCCTGGCGCCTCCTCGCCCCCGGCGGCACGCTCGTCTCGTACGGCAGCGCCTCGACCCGGGACGACGAGGGCTCCAAGCAGTGGCCCGTCCTCAAGCTGCTCGGCCGGGTGTGGCTGTGGAACGCCCTGCCGGGCCGCCGCCGCGCGTACTTCTTCAACGTCTGGGCCGGCCGCGCCCTGGCCAAGAACCGCTTCCGCGCCCGCCTGCGCACCGACCTCACCCACGTCTTCGCCGCCCTCCAGCGCGGCGAGGTCACGGCCCAGATCGCCGCGCAACTGCCGCTCGCCCGCATCGCCGAGGCCCTGCGGCTGGCCGAGTCGGGCACCGTCGCCGGAAAGGTCGTCCTGAACCCGTAGCGAGCGCGCGAGTGCCCGACCCGTTCACACCAACCACCGAGGAGAACCCCCATGTTCAGCCACAGCGCTTCCAACTCCGCAGTCCAGCAGCCGCGTCGGGCGCGGTTCGGCACCGCCGCGGTCACCGTCGCGCTCGCCGTCACCGGCGTCCTCGCGAGCACCATCCCGACCGCCCAGGCGACCCCGCACAGCAGCGCGTCCCGGTGCGGCGGTCGCGGCGTCGATGAGAACGCCGTCATCCGCTACGAGTCCGACGTCCTGATCAAGGCGCCACTCAGCACCATCTGGAAGCTCCAGACGGACGTCGAACGCTGGCCGTCCTGGCAGCCCCCGGTCACCACCGCCGAACGTCTCGACCCCGGCCGCCTGAAGGCGGGTTCACAGTTCCGCTGGACGACCCCCGCGCCCGCCACCCCCACGACCCCCGCCACCACACTCACCATCACCTCCACCGTCCAGGAACTCCGGCGCCACAACTGCATCCTGTGGAGCGGACCCGCGATCGGTGAGGGGCTGCGCATCGACGAGGGCGTTCACCTGTGGACCTTCAGGAAGGTCAAGGGCGGTGTGCTCGTCCACACCGAGGAAACCTGGACCGGCGACCAGGTCGAGGCGGACGTACCCACCGCGACCGAGGCCCTCGGCGGCGGCCTCGAAGCGTGGCTCCGCGACCTGAAGACCACCGCCGAATCGTTGGCCCGGGCTCAGTGAACCGGGAAGCCGAAGGAGTAGCCCTGCTCCTTGAGCCACGGCAGGACTTCGCGCAGGGCGGCCACGGTCTGGGAGCGGTCTCCGCCCGCGTCGTGGAAGAGGAGGGTCGGGCCGTTGGAGATCTCGTTCTTGACGGTGGCGACCATGGCCTCGGTGCCGGGGAGTTCGAAGTCCTTGGAGTCGATGTTCCAGCCGAGCGGGCGCATTCCGTGGGACGCGGCGAGGTGGCGGCTGTAGGGGGTGAAGGCCCCGCCGGGGGCCCGGTAGTACATCGGCCGTACGCCCCCGGACGCCTTGGTGATCATGCGCTCGGCGTCCAGGATCTGCTGCGACTGGTAGGCCTCGGACTTGCGGTCCATGGTGGTGTCGTGGGACACCGTGTGGTCGCACAGCCGGTGCCCGGCCGCCACCACGTCCTTGACCAGGTCCGGGTGTGCCTGGGCCTGCGTACCCACCATGCAGAACGTGGCCTTCACCCCGT
>NZ_FNHV01000040.1 GCF_900103585.1 Streptomyces sp. cf386 | reverse complement strand
GGGAAGCCGAAGGAGTAGCCCTGCTCCTTGAGCCACGGCAGGACTTCGCGCAGGGCGGCCACGGTCTGGGAGCGGTCTCCGCCCGCGTCGTGGAAGAGGAGGGTCGGGCCGTTGGAGATCTCGTTCTTGACGGTGGCGACCATGGCCTCGGTGCCGGGGAGTTCGAAGTCCTTGGAGTCGATGTTCCAGCCGAGCGGGCGCATTCCGTGGGACGCGGCGAGGTGGCGGCTGTAGGGGGTGAAGGCCCCGCCGGGGGCCCGGTAGTACATCGGCCGTACGCCCCCGGACGCCTTGGTGATCATGCGCTCGGCGTCCAGGATCTGCTGCGACTGGTAGGCCTCGGACTTGCGGTCCATGGTGGTGTCGTGCGACACCGAGTGGTCGCACAGCCGGTGCCCGGCCGCCACCACGTCCTTGACCAGGTCCGGGTGTGCCTGGGCCTGCGTACCCACCATGCAGAACGTGGCCTTCACCCCGTACTCTCGCAGCACGTCGAGCACTTGCGGGGTCCACACGGGGTCGGGCCCGTCGTCGATGGTGATGTTGACGCCGCGCGCCCCCGCGTCCGACGCGTGCACGATGCTCACGTCGACCGGCTTGACGTCACCGCCCGGCGTGGCCGACGCGGTCGCCTTCGACGGCGAGCCGACCACGGCACCGGCCTGCGCGGTCCACGCCGCGGCACCGGCGGCGAGCAGGGTCACCCCGAGCGCCGCCCCGACCACCTTGCCGTACCAGCCCCGCCCGCCGCCGTGCCGTGCCATGTCCGCCCCGCCTTCGCGCAGTTCCGCACCGAACCTCGGCCGCCTTGCGACCACCTGGCAGGACGAGGGACGGCGGCCACCGGATCCGTCCGTTACCGATCACGGACAATCCCGGGGGAGTTCGCGGACAACTCGGCGAGCGACGGGCGGGATCGGACCGGTCAGCCGGGCCCGTCCGGGCTCCGGGAGAAGGCTGTGTCGCCGGCCGTCGCCACGATCGCGTCCTTGACGAGCAGCACGCGCGGCGGGGTGCCCTGCGCCCTGTCCCCGGGGTCGTCCAGCGCGGAGGTGCGCCACACCTCCGCTCCGGTGCGGCTGTTCAGCGCCAGCAGGCGGCCGAAGCGGTTGGAGAAATAGACCCGCTTGTACGTCGCCGACACCACGGGCGCGGACAGGCTCTCCATGTCCGTCGTCTTCTGCCAGAGCTGTTTGCCGCTGTCCGCCGACACCGCGGTGACCGACCCGTCGGACCGGACGAAGTAGACGACGCCGTCCACCAGGGTGGCCGCGCCGGTCAGCGGACGTGCCAGCGGTATCCGCCTGACCTGCCCGGTCTTCGGGTCCACGCGCAACAGCGCGTTGTACGGCCGTTCGTACCCGGCTTCGTAGACGTCCTTCGCGGTCTGGGGGGCGAGGAACAGGGGTTGCCCGCCGACGGCACCGAGCGCCAGCGCCTTCCGGGGCAGTGTGGCGGTCTCGGCCAGGTCGTCGGGTTCGAGCCTCATCAGGTCGATCGGGGCCTGGCCGGGCTCGGTGCCGGCCGAGCACAGGGCGTAGGGGACGCCTCCCAGCGCCGACGGAGTGCAGATTTCGTCCAGCGAAGGCGCCTGCCACAGTTCCTTGCCGGACTGCCCGTAGGCGATGAACCGCGAGTAGTCCGGAGACAGGGTCAGCAGTCCGCCGTCGTACAGGACCGGGTCCGCGGCCTTGTTGATGTCCCTCTGCCAGCGCCGCTCGCCGGTGGCGGCGTCGAGGGCCACCACGCGCCTGACCGTGTCGTCCGGATCCTCGTACGCATAGACCAGCCCGTCGCGAACGCCGATCGGCTGCACCCCCTGCGGACGGGTGCCGATCCGCCACAGGGTGCGGCCGGAGGCCGGGTCGATCCTGGCGACCGTGAAGCCCGTACCACCGCAGAACAGGGCGCCTCCGTCCGCCACGCACCCGAGGGTCCCGTAGTCGAGAGGGACCCCCTTCACGTCGTACCGCAGGGCAGCGCGCCACGGCCGCCAGCCGTCGGGCAGGGACGCGGCACGGGCGGTGGTCTCGGCGTCGGCGGTGGCGCCGGCGTTGGAGGCGGTGGTCGTGTCCCTGCCCGACACGAAGACACCCACCCCGATACTCAGCCCCGTGATGGCCAGCGCCGCGCCGAGGGCGGTGAGCGACATCCGGGTTCGGCGTCCCTTGCCGGTGCCGGACGCGGCGCCCGCGGAGACGGTGGCCGCGCCCCAAGGGGCGGGGCGGGGCCGGGGTTTCGCGGACTCCCTGGCCTTCGGGGCCGCGGTGGCGTCTGACTCCGGCAGTTCCGGCAGCGCCTGGAGCAGGCGATGCAGATCCGCCAGTTCCGGCCGTGCGGCCGGGTCCTTGTCGAGGCAGCGCTCGACGATGCGCAGGAACGCGTCGGGCACCCCGTCGAGGTCCGGGGACTCATACATCACCTGATAGCCGGTCATGTACGGGCTGTCGGCGTCGAACGGTCCCGTGCCGACGGCCGCGAACACCATCAGCGACCCCAGCGAGAACACGTCCGAGGCCGGGGTGACGTCCCGGGGAGAGCCGAGCTGTTCCGGCGACATGAAGGGCGGAGTGCCGATCACCCGCCCCGTCATGGTGAGGCTCTGGTTGTCGGCAGCGCGCGATATGCCGAAGTCGATGACGCGCGGCCCGTCCTCGGTCATCAGGACGTTGGCCGGTTTGAGGTCCCGGTGCACCAGTCCCGCCCGGTGGATGTCGCGCAGCGCCTCGGTCAGCCCCAGTCCCAGCGCGCGCAGTTCCCGCCGGTTCAACGGGCCGTTCTTCTTCACGACTTCGGCAAGGCTGAGCCCCGGCACGTAGAGCGTCGCCATCCACGGCTGGTCGGCGTCCGGATCGGCGTCCACGACGGGCGCGGTGAAGGCGCCGCTCACCCTGCGCGCTGCCGCGATCTCCTGCCGGAAGCGCGTGCGGAACTCCTCGTCCTGGGCGTACGCCCCGTGCACGAGCTTGACCGCGACCTGCCGTCCGGAGGCGGAGACTCCCAGATAGACGACGCCCATGCCGCCTGCCCCGAGCCGACCGAGAAGGGTGTACTCGCCTATGGACTCCGGGTCCCCGGTGCTCAGGGACGTCATCGCAGATCATCCTTCCCAGCGGCTGACAGCCTCACGGGGGTCAGCGTAGGGCCTGCCCCTGAGCGGTGTGTGGCAGGATCCGCTGCCATGTCGTCGATACGCACACACGCGTGGTGGTCAAGGGCCGGTCGCCGTCTGCTGGTTGTCCCGCTCGCCTTGCTCGTGGCGGCGGGCGCCACCGGAGCCGAAGCCGTCACGGCACCGGCACCCACACAGGCACCCGAGGCCGAGGCTCCGACTCCCGACCGGCTTCGCTACGACGTGTCCCTGCGCGGCGACTCCGACGGCTCCCACTGGACGGGCCGGCAGCGGGTGTCGTTCCGCAACGCCTCCGATCAGCCCCTGCGCGAGGTGTACGTACGTCTGTGGGGCAACGGCGACGACAAGTGCGGCACGCCGGGCAAGCCGTCCCCGGTCAAGGTGTCCCAGGTGCGCGGTGGCACCGCGGGCCGCCTCACCGTGAACTGCACCGCGCTGCGCATCACCCTGCCGAAGCCGCTCGCGCGCGGCGAGCGGACGGCCGTCTCCTTCGACGTGTCCATCAACGTGCCCCAGCGCAGCGACCGCTTCGGCCGCGAGGGCGCCTTCCGCTTCCTGGGCAACGCCCTGCCGGTGCTCGCCGTGCACGACGCGAAGGGCTGGCACCTCGATCCGTACGTGTCGATCGGCGAGAGCTTCTACGCCCTGGCGAGCGACTTCCGGGTGCGCATCGACCACCCGTCGACCCTCAAGGTTCCGGCGACCGGCCGCACTTGGACCAGCCACGGCACGTCCGGGCGCACGATCACGCACAGCGTCGCGCACCGGGTGCGGGACTTCGCGTGGGCGGCGGGCCCGTTCCGCACGGCGACCGAGACCTCGCCCGGTGGTGTGCGCGTGAAGTCGTACTGGGCGCCGAACACACCTGCGGCGGGTGTACGCCTCAACCGCAAGGACGGCGTCGCCGCCGTCGACCGTTTCGGCAAGGAGTTCGGCCGCTATCCGTACGGCGAGATCGACCTCGTGATGACCAAGGAGTTCGGCGGCGGTATGGAGTACCCCGGCCTGGTCATCCTCGGCACCACCGAGGAGGGCAGCGCCGTCGTCCACGAGGTGGCCCACCAGTGGTGGTACGGCATCGTGGGCAATGACGAGTACGGCGCGCCCTGGCTGGACGAGAGCTTCGCCCAGTACGCCAACGCGCGCTTCTACGGCTGGGACACACGCGACTGCTGGTCGGACGACGACTGGCCGAGCGAGGACACCGCGCTCACCAACTCGATGGCCTACTGGGCCAAGCACCCAGGTGAGTACCACCTCGTCTACACGGCCGGATCCTGCGCCCTGGCGAACCTGGAGCGCACCATCGGCGCCGACCCGATGGCCCGACTCCTCAAGCGGTACGCCCGCGACCACTGGTACGGCGTCTCCACCACCGCCGACTTCAAGAGGGCCGCACAGTCCATGACGGACATCGACCTGGATCCCTTCTGGAAGAAGCACCGCATCCGCTGACTTGTCGATTATCGATATGCTCCGCTACGGTGGACTTATCGAAAATCGATACGGGGAGATGAGATGAACACGCGACTCACGAGGGCCCTGGCCTCGGTGACCTGGGCGCTGGCGGTGCTCTGCGGGCTGGCCTTCCTCGGCACGGGGGTCACGCACATGCTCGACGACGGGGCGGTCTGTGTGCAGACGGACTTCTGGCGCAACGCCACACTGGCGGACTCGCTGCCGGTGCGCGCGGGCGTGGAGGCGTCCAGCAGTGCAGCGCGCCTGTGCCAGGACAGTCCCTCCGTGGGGCAGCGTGCCGCAGACCTCGGGGGCGAACTGCCCTGGCTGCTGTTCGGTGCGCTCGCGCTGCTGCTCTTCTCCCGCCTGCTGAAGGCCGTCATGGTGCAGGGCCCGTTCACCGAGGCGGTGGCACAACGGCTCTCCGTCCTCGGCTGGTTCGTCGCCGTGGGCACGCCGCTGGCCGGCCTACTTGAGGGCTGGTCGCGATCCTGGCTCGTCGGGAGCATGGCGCCGATCGTCGGTTCCGGGCCGACGATCTCCGGGCCGCTGGTGCTCGTCCTCGCCGGCCTCGCGGCAGTGATCATGGGGAAGATCATGCGTGAGGGCGTGCGCATGCGAGAGGACCTCGAAGGGACCATCTGATGTCCGAAGAGGAACCTCACGCGATCCGGATCCACCTCGACCGCCTTCTCGCCGACCGCGGCATGACCCTCACCGAGCTGGCCGCGCAAGTGGGCATCACCGTCGTCAACCTGTCCGTGCTGAAGAACGGACGGGCCAAGGCGATCCGCTTCTCGACCCTGTCGAGGATCTGCGATGTCCTCCGGTGCCAGCCGGGGGACCTGATCACCCACGATCCGGCCAAGCCGGGGCCGTAGCTGACCCGCGGCGCGCACGAGAAGGTCCCCTGCCCGCCGGTGTCGCGGGCAGGGGAGGGTCACTTCAGGGTCACTTCACCGGTCCGGGCTCACTTCACATCGACGAAGTCGGCCAGGCCGGACCTGGCCTGGGTGAGGGACGTACCCGCGAAGTCGTAGCGGTACTGGCCGTCCACGGTCGCCTTCACGGTGGTCGTGGCCCAGCCGTCCCGGTCGGTCTTGACCTTCTTCAGCGTGGTCCAGGCACCGCTCGTGCCCTTGCGGAACTGGAGCAGCACCTGGTGCCCGATGAGGGGCACGTCCTTGTGCTTCTCCCAGCTGGCGACGATCATCCGTGCCTTGACCGTGACGTCCTTGCCCTTCTTCACCGGCTCCGGGGTGGCGTTGGCCAGGGACAGGTGGGTCTTGCGCTTGATGCGTGCCAGGGGCATGTAATCCTCGCGGGTGACGTTGCCCTCGCCGTCGACGGCCACGAAGTTGATGCCCCAGGCACCGGCGAGGGCGTTGCTCTTGAGGTTCGTGTACGGGTCGGCGTACAGGAAGGCCTCGCACTTGGACCAGTACTCGTCGACCTTCACGCAGTGGCTGGAACCGACCTGCGCGATGCGCCCGTCGACTTCCGCCTCGGTCGCTCCGTGCTGCAGCTCGAACGACACGCTCTGGATGCCCGACGGGTCGCGGACCATCGCGGAGATCGGGAACTTGATCTTCCGTGCGGCCTCGACGACAACGGTGTAGTCGCGGTTCTGGTTGACCTCGATGTTCCTGATCTCTGTGGGCGTGTCGTCCTGCTCGGCCCCGGCGGCCGGGACGGCGAGAGCGGTGACGGCCAGCGCGGCGCTGAGAGCAGCGGCGGTGGCGGTGGCGACAGTGGCGCGTATGCGCATGGTCTGGTTTCCCCCACGCTTGATGAATTGGGTGGTGACTTCACCCGCATCAGACAGAGGGGGCGGGTGGGGGGTTGTGCACTCTTGCCGACCCGGAACATCACTTAACCCTGGCTTCTCCTTGGGTTGGTGGAATCATCGACCGCTGGCCAACTTCTCTACGCGCGAGATGAATTCGGGAGCACAAGCAGAAGCGAGGGACCTTGGCCGCATCGGTCTCAGTCCGCCACGGGCCGCTCGGGCGGCGCTGTGCCGTCGTCGCGTCGTTGTTCCAGTAGACGCTGCCCGGTGGGGATCTCGTCGAAGATCTTGCGGACCTCCTCCATGATGGGCAGCCCGTACGAGGCAAGTCCCTTGATCAGAGCGGGCAGGCCCTCCTTGTCGGAGCCACCGATGTACGTGCGCAGCTCGGGGAGGAGCTTGCCCTGCGCCTCCAGGACCTGCGGCAGCCTCTCCACGAGCGTGGTCCGCAGGATGATCTGCTCGTACTCGCTGCGCACCGCGTACTCCTGCTGAAGCTGCTCGGCGGCGAGCCTGGCCTGCGCCGCCTGGTGCTCCCGGTCCGCCTCGCGCTGGTGGCGGTCCACGTCGACCCGTTCGATCGACGTCTGGATGCGCTGCCGCTCCTCGTACCTCCACTGATCCGCGCGGGCCTGCGCCTCGCGATTCTCGCGCTCCACCTGGGCCGTGTGCAGCAGGTCCTGCTGGTGGATGTCGAGGCGGGTGGTCTCGATCTGTTGCCGCAGCGTCAGTTGCCGGGCACGGGCGGTCTCGTAGCCGTCCGGTAGGACCACGTCCACGCCCAGGGACACCAGACTCAATCCCACGCCGGCGAAGTCGGCGGCGACCGGCCCGCCCGTCCGCTCGATGATCAGGGCCGAGCCCAGCTCGGCCTGCTCGGTCGACAGCGTCTCCAGCACGGCCTGGAGATGCCGGGTGAGGACCGCGTCGACCTGCGGCGTCAGCTCGTTGCCGTCCTGGCCGAAGTTCCGGAAGAACTCCAGTACGTCCCGCTCCTCCCGGCCCACCTGGAAGGTGAGCCGGACCATGACGTGCAGCACCGCTCTGTCCTGAGTACGACACTGCACCTTGCACTCGGCGGAGCGGATGCCCAGCGAGATCAGATGCAGCCGCTCGCCGGGCAGGACCATCACCCGACCCCCCAGGACGGCCCGGTCGGGGCGACCGCCCCAGCGTCCGGAGATCACGGCCGCCTCTCCCGACCCCAGCGCTTGCGACAAACTGGCCAAGACCACCGACCCCCCGGTGAGTAGAAGTACGACGAAGAGCAGCAGGACGACGAACTGCTGGGTCATGCCGTCACCGCGCTCAGGACGGCGTGGGCCACCTCGTGTCCTGCCACATCGTGGTGACCGCTGACGAATGCGTCGGCGCGCAGGTTGTGCACCCGACCTGAGCGCCAGGTGTAGGGCTCGCCCACCCCCAGCAGCGTGAGACCGTCGGCCTCCGGAGTGCGCCGTGCCCCGTTGCGCCCGAGAGCTCCATAGGCACTGTCGGGGCCACCGAGGCCGACGCCGACATGCCCCAGCAGCAGGGAGGCCACTGCATACGGATAGCCGACGGCCCGGTCGTTGACCGTATGGGTGACCAGGAGCGGCCCGCTCACGAGCTGTTGGCCGATCAGGCCGCGGAATTCCCCGTCTGCGGTTCCGTCCCAGCGGTGGGCCAGTCCGTAGTGGGAGAACGCGGCCTGGAGCAGGCACAGGGAGCGCACCTGCCCCGGCCTGGCTGTGGCGAGGGCCGCCGTGGCGGCCAGCCGCGCCCCGAAGCTGTGCCCCACCAGGTGGACGGCGCAGTGGGGCACGAGGTCGTGGAGGCGGTCCAGCACCGGCGCCAACCCCCGGGCCCCGATCCGCCCGGCCCGGTCCCGCATGACGGCATACGTTCCGAAGTCCAGCAGCCTTACCGCGGCGCGGGAGTGACGGCCGGTCACCCCGCCGCCGGCGCCGACCGTACCGTCTCCCTCCTGGTCGGCGGGCGCGACCACGTCCGAGGACAGTCTGCGCACCACGTCCTCGGGGTCGGCGGCCAGGAGTCCGTTCTCGTCGTCGGGCTCGGATGCCCCGTCCAAGGCGCCGGCAGGTGCCTGCCTGCCGGGCAGCACGGTCTGGACCCAGCGCACCAGACGTACCCGGGCCGATGGCGACCGCTCGATCTCGAACGCCAGCGTCGTGCCGTCCGGCGCGTCCGCCCGGGCCTTGGGATCGAGCGCGCCGATGAACCGCTCGTACCCGTCGCGTACCTCTGCGGGGCGAGCGCCTCTGGTGCGCGGGACCCATCCCGCGGACGCGTCGGACGAGGGCTCCGTCAACGGGTCGGTCACCGGTGCGAAGTGCTGCGAGGGCCAGTGCACGCCGACGAGGTGGATGCGGCGGCCCCCCGCCCCGGGCACCCGGGGCAGCACGGCCCGCGCGGAGGCTGCCAGAGTGTCGTACAGCCGGTGCGCGGTGGGGGCGTCGTTGCGCCAGCCGTGCGACAGCAGCACCGCGTCGGTGGCCTGCCCGGCCGCCAGCCACGCCGCCAGGCCGTCGGCGTTCAGGCCGGTGCCGCCCGGCCCCAGGGCACCAGCGGCGTCGAACCGCAGCGGCGTGTAGGGAAAACCGCTCAGTGTCGCCGTCATCGGTCGCGCACCCCCTCCGCGTTTCGGCCGTGACTCAGACGGACTGGAGCGCCCTCATCAGGTCGACCAGGCCGCGCCCTTGGAACTCCGGCAGCCGACCCAGGTCCACCGCCGAATCGGTGAAGATCTCCCGCACCCGGTCGACCTGTCCGATGAACTCCCGTCGCACGGACAGGAAGGCCGCGATGGCGCCGGAGACGTGGGGCGCCGCGAAGCTCGTGCCGCTGAACTCCGTGTACGCGGGGTTGTCCCACTCCTCCTCGTCGGGCTGGGGGCGCAGACTCGCGGCGGACAGCACCCGCTCCCCCGGCGCGACGAGGTCGGGTTTGAGGCGGCCGTCGCCGGTCGGGCCCTTCGCGGAGAAGCAGGAGACGCCGTAGGTGTGCGGTGCCTCGCGGTGGGTGGAGCCGACGGTGAGGGCGTAGCGCGCGTTCCCGGGATCGGTGATCGTCAGCTGCGCCCCGAAGGCGCCCTGCGCGCCCGCCACGCCGCCGCCGACCGAGTTGAGCCGTACCAGGCCCGTGTTGCCCGCTGCGGCCACCACGACGACCCCGGACCGGGTGAGCCGGTCCACCTCGGTGCACAGCGGCGAGTAGCTGCCGACGAACCAGTCCGGGTCGATGGGGTAGCCGAGGCTCAGATTGACGCCGTGGATGCGCAGGTTGCGGCCGTGGTCGTTGACGCGCTGGATGTGTGCCAATGCGGCCAGCACCGTGCTGACGCTGCTCGGCCTCCGCGGGCTGAACACCTTGTAGGACACCAGTTTGCACTGCGGCGCGACGCCGCTGATGTGCTCCAGCGTCTCGGCCTTGGCATCAATGCCGCGGTCGCCGTCGAGCAGGGTGCGCCGGATCCGCAGCGGACCGTCCTCCCCGCCGCGTGCCTCGCCCCCGACGATGCCGGCCACCGCCGTGCCGTGCCCCACCCCCACTTCGTCGGTGAGCGGGGAGCGCTCACCGGTGAAGTCGATGTGCTCGACGTGTGTCGGCAGGTCGAGGTTGCGCCACGTGCGGAAGTGCGGATGCCGCTGGTCGATCCCGGAGTCGACGACCGCCCAGGTAATGCCCGCGCCGGCCGCGGCGAAGGCCGCCCGGGCGGCGTCGGCCTTGATCGTCGCCAGGGACCGGTCGAGCAGCGGATGGACCTCGAAGTCGGGCCACACCCTGCGGATCGCCCGCAGGCTCCAGTCGTCGCGCTCCGCCTGCTCCAGGTCCCGGCGCACGATCCACAGCAGCGCCTGGGGCGAGAGCAGAGCGGCCACGTAGGGCCCGCCCAGGTCGTGCGGTGTACGGGTCTGCTCCTCGGGATCGACCCTGCCGAACTCGATGGCGGCCTGCCCGAGCAGCACGCCGACCTCGGATGCGGCGCCCGTCAGTCCCCGCGGGTAGTCCGGGTTGAGATCGAAGATCACTCTCAGGGCGGAGTCGCCCGCGTCCAGGCACTCGTACAGCGCGGGGGAGATGACTGAACGGTCGGCCCGCACCCGGCCCGGCCCGCCTCCGGCAGCATCCATACGTTTCCCTCGAGACAGGCGTGCGTCAGGCGTCGCCCCCCGCGCACGGAACATGGACCGTCTCTGTCGGGGCCACCGACGCGTGGAATCCCCCCGGAGACCTCCCTGCACGCTAGGTGAGGTGGGGACGGGCGGGCAGCGGAACAGCGGAGTACGCGTCCGTCGCAGCGCGGCGCACGGACGTACTCGGGGGGCGCGTGCCATGCCGGTCCCACCACCAGTCCGCGCCACTACGGCCCACTACAGGCGTGGAGCTGACGTCCGCCTGGCCTTCCCCGACCGCAGCCTTGTCGCCCGTTGGCGAGTCTTGATCGTGCAAGCGTCCTCGCTTTCCACTTCCGTGGAGGAACCACATGGCCTGGCCGCAGCGGTCGAGAACCTCTCGGGCCGTTCCGCCCTGCCCGTCACGGTCGACATCCGTCTGCCGCGTCGGCTGCCGCTCTCCGTGGAGACCACGGCGTACTTCGTGATCGCCGAGGCCCTGACCAACGCCGCCAAGCACAGCGAGGCGAACCGAACGGAGGTGCATGCCCGCCTGCACACCGACATTCTCGCTCTGTCCATCAGCGACGACGGCGTCGGCGGAGCCACCCCGGAGGCGGGCACCGGCCTCATCGGCCTGGCCGACCGCGTTGCCGTGGCGGACGGCAGGCTCCGCATATCGAGCCCTCAAGGCGGGCCCACCTTGCTGCGTGTGGAGTCGCCGTGTCGCTGACCGTCGTACTCGCCGAGGACTCCCCGCTGATGCGGGACGGCCTGGTCGGTGTGCTCACCCGCTTCGGTCACCAGGTGCTCGCCGCCGTCGGCGACGCGAACGCCCTGGTCACCGCAGCGCGGGAACACGACCCCGACATCGTCGTCACCGACGTCCGGATGCCACCGGACCACACCGACGACGGCCTGCGCGCCGCTGTCGCCCTGCGCCACGAGCATCCCACCCTGCCGGTCCTGGTACTCAGCCAGTACATCGAGCAGTCCTACGCCGCCCGCCTGCTCGACCTGGGCAGCGACACCGGGGTCGGCTACCTCCTCAAGGACCGCGTCAGCGCCGTCGGTGAATTCGTCGCGCGGTCACCCAGGTCGCCGCGGGCGCGACGGTCGTGGACCCCGACGTGGTCCGCCAACTCCTCAACCGCCGCCGCGATCCCCTGCAACGCCTCACCCCACGAGAGCGCGAGGTCCTCGCCCTGATGGCCGAGGGGCGCACCAACGCCGCCATCGCCCGCGAGCTGTACGTCACCGAAGCGGCAGTCAACAAGCACGTCGGCAACATCCTCCAGAAACTGGAACTGCACCTGGACGGCCAGGGACACCGCCGCGTCCTCGCCGTCCTCACCTACCTCCGCACATGACCGGCGACGAGCGGTGCGCGAGGCGTTGGCGAGCGTCATGCCCGCCCGTACGCGCGCACGCGCGAGGTCATCGCGGGCTCAATCGAGGGTGGCGAGATGGTCGGCGTCGCCGCCTCGCCACTCGACCAGGAAGATGGTCGCGTCGTCACTCGTGCTGCCGCCACGTTCCTGCTTCAGGGCGTGGGAGAGCGCGCGCACCACTGCCCGTACCTCGGTGCGGCCGCGGAGGATGCGGTTGGTCCACTCGATGAGCTGCTCCTCACCGAACTGTTCCCCGCCGGTCTGGCGCTCCTCGAACAGGCCGTCGGTGAAGCACAGCAACCGGTCCCCGGGGCGCAGTGTGCGTTCGCTGACCACCGGGTCCTCACCGCCGAAGCCGACGGGCAACGTGGTCGGGCTGTCCAGCCGGTCCACCACAGCGCGGTCTCGGATCAGGAACGGAGCCGGGTGACCGGCGTTGACCCAGTGCAGCCGGCCTGTGGCGATGTTCAGAACCATCATCTGTGCGGTGACGAAGTGGTCGTGGCCGAACTGCTCATTGATGGCCCTGTCCATGAAGGCGTACACCTGGGACAGATCGGTATGGGCCCGTCGCGTGTGGCGATAGGCACCGATGGCCACCGTCGCCATGGTCGCCGCGTCCAGCCCGTGGCCCATCGCGTCGATCATGGCCATGTGAAGGATGTCGCCGTTGAGGGCGTAGTCGAAGCTGTCGCCGGCCACGTCGTAGGCGGGCTCCAGGATTCCGGCCACCTCGACCTGGGGAACAGTCATCGACAGCGGGGGCAGCAACGACCACTGGATCTCCGCGGCCACGCTCATCCGTGCGCTGCGGCGGGCCTGGAAGAACAGGTCGGTGTAGGCGTCCTTGGTGACGATCATGTCCGCGACCAGACCGGCGAGTCTGCGGAGCAACCGCCGGTCGTCGTCATCGACCCTGTCCAGGGTGACGGCCATCGCCCCGATCTGGTCGCTGCCGTCCAGCAGCGGCAGGTACATCCGCACACTGCCGTCCTGCGGCACCTCTACCGTTCTGCGGCTCAGGAACGCCTCGCCGGCCGGGGAGTCCTCGACCGGCTCGGGGCCGCCGACCCTCAGCCTCCGGCCCGGCAGCGGCACCAGCAGCACCTGTTCGTAGTCCTGCAGGAGGATGGAGACCTCCCGCCCCCCGACCCTGGCCACCTCTTCCGCGACGAGTGGGGCGATCAACTCCGGCGGCATCTCGTGGGCCCGGTCCAGCAGCACACCCAGCAGCCGTTCGCCAAACCCCTCCGACCGGTCCACCCCGATCCTGCCCGGCTTCCGCCCACCGCCCGTCATCGCTGATCTGCTTCCCTTCGTCCCAGGGGCCTGGGGAACTCACTGGGCGGCAGCGTCCACACGGTGTTCGCCAGACGACCCGGTGCCCCGGCTTCGTCGCACCGCAGCCGGTGCGGGGCGATGCCGACGGGAACGGCGCCGACACCATCAATGTCCCGACGGCGTATCCGACTACGTCGCCGCAAGAGGCTTGAGCCGACGGGGCATGGGTCCGAGAGGCCCTCCTCGCCCTCCGTAACGGCCCCGGCGTATGCACACCGGGGCCGCCCTTCCGGGCCCTGGCACGTGAGAGTGCGCTGGCCCATTTACTATCGTATGCCCTGATATACGCGAAATGCTCTCGCAATGGGGAAGAACTCCGGCTGGGCGCCGCGCTTCCCCCCAGTCCGCCCCGGAATTCACCGCGGCTGTCGTGAATGCCGGTTCGGGCGTCGACGCACAGTGAAGGCGCAGGCCAGCATGCCGAGGCCCCAGGCGATCAACAGGGCACCCCACAGCGGCATGGTCACCTCTGGGATGAGGAGGCGGATCTTGACGCTCGCGCGGTTCTCGAAGATGAAGATCAGAGCGACCGCGGTGATCAGAGCGAACGGTATGAGGCGGCGGACGCCGGGGCGGGAAAGGAACGGCGTGTGAGCCTTGTGGTCTGTGCTGGTCTCGGCCATGGGGTGCCTCTCCCTCACGTGCCCCCGCATCCAGCGTCCCCTTTCACCACGTGGCGCGCCACCGAAGGAACCGCGGGCGGCGGCTCCGTCCTGGTTTTCAGGAGAACAGCAGGCGCCAGGTCAGCGGTCCGGGGTTGCCGTCGGCGTCGCCGCGCAGTTCCTTCCGTGACTTCTGGAAGTCCCGCACGTTCAGCCGGTCCGCCTCGCCCCAGGTCCTGCTCGGG
The DNA here is from genome assembly GCF_900103585.1 of Streptomyces sp. cf386. Lineage (GTDB taxonomy): Bacteria > Actinomycetota > Actinomycetes > Streptomycetales > Streptomycetaceae > Streptomyces. The sequence continues at coordinate 36,880 of NZ_FNHV01000040.1, read as the reverse complement.
CCGACCTTGTAGTGGTCGCCGAAGCCGCGCTTCACCAGCTGCTTGCCGAGCTGCAGGACGTACGCGTTCGAGGCGCCGGCCGCGAAGTACTTGCGTCCCGGGAACGCGGGGACCTTCGGCTTGGCCGGTGTCGTCGTCTCCGGGGTGTCGTCGTCCACGTCCAGGTCGGCCTTCGCGTACTTCACGATCCTGGCGAAGTCGATCGCGCCGGGGTCACCGTGAACGTTCTCGGGCACATGCATGTGCCCGCAGACGCCCTTGAAGTCCGACCACTGCGCGCCTGTCAGCCGCTGGCCGCCGGCTCCGTACGACGTGGGGTACGCGGGCCACGTCTTCGGGCCGGACAGCGGTACGCCGTGTTCCTCGTGCATCCAGGCCAGGAAGCGGGCGACGCCCTGCAGTGCCCAGTCGGGGGCGTCCGGCCAGTAGATGTGCGCCTGGCCTGCGGCCTTCCACTTCGCGTGGGTCTTCGGGTCGCAGGTGCCGACCAGCTCGACCTGGCACACGTTCATGGTGTTCGTCTCGACGCCGCCCCGCAGATTGACCAGCGCTCTGGAGGAGGTCTCTATGTCGAAGTGCTGGTACCACTTCAGTTTCTTGGCGGCGAGGTCCGGGACCGCCGTCAGGTTCGGTGCGGAGGAGCCGCCGCCGTAGCCGGGGAGGGTGGGACCCTCCGTGGTGTGCAGGACGACGACGTTGACCTGCATCGGGTCACCGCCGAAGTCGTCCTGGTACCAGTTGGCCCGACTCGCGCCGGGGTATCGCTGCGGTCCCGTCTTGGTGCTCATCACGGACTCCTGAAGTGAGTGTGTCCTCGCTCGGTTGGGCGAGGAGGGAAGGACGAGAAGGGAAGGACGAGAAGGGGAGAACGAAAGGAAAGGGAAGAACGAAAGGAAGGGGAGAACGAAAGAAAGGGAGGTCAGTGTCCTTGTCCCAGGACGGAGGAACGGTCGCTCCGGGCGGGGCCCGCGACCGGGGCCATGGGGCCTGCCGCACGCAGATGCCGGGTCAGGCGGACCGGGTCGGCATCGTCACGTCCCGCCAGCTCGCGGGCGAGCGCGGCGTGCCGAAGCTGTCGGGAGGACGGGGTCTGGGTGCTCAGCACCACGTCGCGGGGCAGCTCGGGCAACCGGTAGCGGCCGGTGCCGACCGCGTCGGGGTCGGCGTCCCAGAGCAGGATGCGGGCGGTCACGGCGGCGTCGATCAGGGGCAGCAGCTCGTCCGGTGCCAGGCCCTGGACGTCGGCGAGCAGGCCGACGTCCAGCCATTCGCCGTCGGCGGCGGCGTAGGTGAGCATGGTCCGGGCCGGATCGGGCAGCTCGACCAGCCTCGCGTGGAGGATGTTGCGTACCGCGGCGGGCACTTGTGCCTGAGGCCCGGTGCGTCGGCCGGGTGGCAGCTTGAGCAGCTCGGCCAGGGCGAACGGGTGCCCCTCACCACGCCGGTGCAGTGCCGCCGCCGCCCCGGGCGGGACATCCTCGCCGCGCGCCGCGAGCAGCTCGGCCACGTCGTCGGTGGTCAGCGGCTCCAGGGTCAGCCAGGTCGCGCCGAGCGGGGCCAGCTCCGCAAGCAGCATGCTGGACACGGGGGCGTCGGGGTTGCGCAGGGTGCAGACGAAGAGGACAGGGGCCTCCCGCACCACCTTGGCGAGCCGCCGCAGCAGGCGGTGGAAGCCCTGCGGTGCCTGGTCGAGGTCGTCGACGACACACAGCGTGGGCACCCGCGTGAGCTCATGGACGACAGTGCCGAGCGGGTCCTTCTGCGCGACCTCGTCCTGAGCGGAGTCGGTGCCGTCCTGCCGTAGCGCGTCCAGGAGTTGGACGGTCGGGCAGGTCTGGAAGACCCCACGGTTCCCGCTGAGCGCCTGACCCCCCTTGGTGCGGGCGACGGTGAACCCGGCCGCCGTGGCCCGGGCGGACAGTTCCTCCAGCAGCCGGGTCTTGCCGGATCCCTGCTCGCCGTTGACCACGGCCCATTGGGGGCGGCCCGCGGCCGCGGCCGACAGCAGGGCGGCCAGCTGTGCGGTCTGCTCGCCGCGGCCCACGAAGGGTTCCGGGTCGGGGTGCGCGCACGCGGCGGTGAAGTCAGGGCCCGGGGAGAGCGTCGTACCGGACGGAGAAGGTCCGAGGACGGCGACATCGTGCCGCAGGACCGCGGTGTGCAGGTCCCTCAGCTGGGGGCTGGGGTCCAGGCCCAGCTCGGTGGCCAGCATGTCGCGGAACCGCTCGTACTGCCTCAGCGCCTCGACCGGCCGTCCCGCCGCGTACAGCGCCCGCATCAGCAGCGCACAGGACGTCTCCCGGTGCGGGTCCTTGAGTACGAGGCCCTCGGCGATGTCGATCGCCTGTTCCGTCTCGCCCTGCTGGACGAGGATCGTGGCCTGGAGTTCCTTGGCGTCCTGGAGGGCGCCGTCGAGCCGGGTGCGCTCGCGGATCGCGAAGGCGTGCTCGGCGGCCTCGGCCAGCGCCTCGCCGCGCCACAGTGCGAGCGCCGCGTCGATCTCCTTCCGGGCGCCCGGAAGTTGACGGTTTCTGAGGGCCTCGCGGGCCCGGGTCACGGAGTCCTCGAAGAGGGTCGTGTCCCGTGCCTCGCGGGGCACCTTCAGGGCGTAGCCGGCCGGGCCGCTGACCAGCATGGCGGACCGGCCCTGCCGTACCGGGTCGAGGACCGCGCGCAGTCGGCTGATGTGGGCGCGCACGGAGGAGGAGGCGCCCGTCGGCCGGTCGGTCGGCCACAGGTCACGGCAGAGAGTGTGCTGGGAGACGGGGCGGCCGTCCTCGATGAGCAGGCGGACGAGCAGCAGCCGGCGCTGCCGGGGCCCCAGATCGAGGGAAACGTCGCCGTCCAGTACCTCGACGGGGCCGAGCACACCGAATCGCATCGCGTGTCCGAGACGTGAGTTCAACTGGCGGGCCACCTCCTGGGGCATGCAGGGTACGCGATCAATGCGATCGTGTTTTCGAGTGGTTGGGCCGGTCTCAGTCGCCCGGCTTCCGCTTCCGGTACCCGCCTGCGGCGCTGCCGGGCAGCCCCGGAGGCAGTCAACCAATGGGGCGTTGCTCAGCTGTTGTCCGCGTGTTGTCCGCGGCGGCGCCCAGTGCGAGGTTGCGGTGCTCGCCCTCGGCCCCAAGCATGGCCTCAGGGGAACAGCGACAGAGCCCCTCGAAAGGGGCACGTCCCGGGAAGGCATGAGAGCCATGACGCTTCTTGCGGCCCGGCCCGCCGCCCGTCGATGGACAAGGCGCACTCGACCGGCATGCGTGCGATCGGCATGACCGACGACGACCGGCCACTGCGCTGTCTGGTCACCGGCGCCACCGGTTACCTGGGCGGCAGGCTGGTGCCGGAGTTGCTGGCGGCCGGGCACTCGGTGCGCTGCCTGGCCCGCTCGCCCGGCAAGCTGCGGGACCATCCGTGGGCAGGGCAGGCGGAGGCCGTGCGCGGGGACGTGACGGACGAGGCGTCCGTGCGCGCGGCCATGGAGGGAACGGACGTCGCGTACTACCTGGTGCACGCGCTGGGCACCGGGCGGGGTTTCGAGGAGACCGACCGGCGCGCGGCCAGGATCTTCGGTGAGCAGGCGCGTGCTGCCGGAATCCGGCGGATCGTCTACCTCGGCGGGCTGAGCCCTTCCGGAGTACCCGAGCACGCACTGTCACCCCATCTGCGGTCCCGCGCCGAAGTGGGCCGCATCCTCCTGGCCTCGGGCGTACCGACTGTCGTACTGCGGGCAGCTGTGATCATCGGGTCGGGTTCGGCCTCGTTCGAGATGCTCCGCCATCTGACCGAGCGGCTTCCCGCGATGGTGACCCCGAGCTGGGTGCGCACCCGCATCCAGCCGATCGCCGTCCGCGACGTGCTCCGCCTCCTCGTGGGGTGCGCGCGGCTGCCGTACGACGTGAACCGGGCCTTCGACATCGGCGGGCCGGATGTCGTCACGTATCAGGAGATGATGCGGCGGTACGCCGCCGTCGCCGGGCTGCCGAAGCGCGTCATCGTCCCCGTTCCGCTGCTCACCCCCCGGTTGTCCAGCCTCTGGGTCGGTCTGGTCACCCCGGTGCCGGGCGCTCTCGCGCGCCCCCTGGTCGAGTCGCTGAAGCACGAGGTGGTCTGCGCCGAGCGGGACATCGTCCGGTACGTGCCGGACCCGCCGGAGGGACCGGTCACCCTCGACCGGGCGATCCGGCTGGCTCTGCGGCGCGTGCAGGACGCGGACGTGGCCACCAGGTGGTCCTCGGCCTCGACGCCCCGCGCCCCCAGCGACCCGCTGCCGACCGATCCCGACTGGGCGGGCGGCAGCCTCTACACGGATCACCGCGAGCGTACGGTCGCGGCGTCGCCGCAGGCGCTGTGGCGGGTGGTGGAGGCGATCGGCGGCGAGAACGGCTGGTACTCCTCTCCGCTGGCCTGGTCCCTGCGCGGCTGGCTGGACACCCTGGTGGGCGGTGTCGGCCTGCGCCGGGGCCGCCGGGACGCGATCCGGCTGCGGGTCGGCGACAGCCTGGACTTCTGGCGAGTGGAGGAGATCGAGCCGGGCCGGCTGCTTCGGCTGCGCGCGGAGATGCGGCTGCCGGGCCTGGCCTGGCTGGAGATGACCGTCGACCCGGATCCACAGGGGCGCACGGTGTACCGGCAGCGGGCCCTGTTCCATCCGCACGGCCTGGCCGGGCATGCCTACTGGTGGGGCGTGGCCCCGTTCCACGCCGCGGTCTTCGGCGGCATGGCCCGCAATATCGCGGCCGCGGCCGAATCGGCGGCCCCTGAACCGGCCCGTACCCGCTGAGGCGGATCGAGGAACCGTGCGCGTCTGCGTCGCCTTGTTCACCGCGGACCTGCGGGTGCACGACAACCCTGTGCTCCAGGCTGCTCTGCGGGGTGCGGACAGTGTGGTCCCACTCTTCGTCTCGTCGTCGACAGCGGCATCCGTCGCACCGGGTTCGTGGTGCCCAACTGGTCCGGGCACGCCGTTTCGACCCCGACGGGGAGTACGTACGCCGCTGGCTCCCGGAGCTGCGGCATCTCCACGCCGGGACGGTCCACCGTCTCCCGCGGCTCGACGAAGCCGGCCGCGCGGGCCTGGAGGGCCTGGACTACCCCGCCCCGATCGTGGACCTGGAGACGGCCGCCGCCCGGTTCAGGGAGCGGCGAAGAGCCAGCTGACCGGACGAGAACAAACCCAGGCCACTGACCTGGAGTTTCAATCGGGAGCGGGTGACGAGAATCGAACTCGCGCTCTCAGCCGGCCCGTCAGGCACTCACTGCCGCTGGACGGTCAGCTCTGGAGGTCACGGAAGGTGCCGGGGGTCTGGCCGGTCGCACGGGTGAAGAACTTGTTGAAGTTGGTGGGCTCGGTGAAGCCGAGGCGGTTGCTGATGGCGGCGACGGGCAGCTCGGTGTGGGCCAGCAGACGCTTGGCCTCCAGGGTGACGCGGGCGTCGATGAGCTGCTTGGCGGTGTGACCGGTGGCCCGTTGGCAGGCCCGGTTGAGGGTCTTGAGGGAGTAGCCGAGCCGGGCCGCGTAGTCGTGGGCCTGGCGCAGGACGGCGAAGGATCGCTCCAGCTCATGCTGGAAGAGGCGGTACGGCTGCTGCGCGGCGCCCTTCTCCGGGCCGGTGTCGGGGGCGGGGAGGCGGGCGATACGCAGCAGGATCCCGGAGAGCAGCTGGCGTAGCAGCTCCTTGGTGATCTCCCGATCCTGGTCCGGAAGGTCGGCGTACTCGGCGGCGAGGTCGGCCAGTGCGCGGCGGAAGCGATCGTGGTCGTCGGGCCCGAGCTGCCAGGAGGCCGGGCCGAAGGGGTCGTCGGTCACCCGGACGGTCGTGGGCAGGCGGGGTGGGAAGTCCGGGGTGAACAGGACGATCGTGGCGTCCAGGTCGGCGGGGCCGCCGTCGGGCCCCGTCGGCAGACGCTGTACCTGCCCTGGACGGACGTGCAGCAGCGTGCCCGGTCGGCACGGATGGTCGACGAAGTCGACCATGAGGGTGCCCGTGCCGTCGTGGACGAGGGTGAGGTGATGGAAGTCCAGACGGTGCACCCGCCGGTACTCCTCGTGCGGCAGGCGCGGGGGAAGGTCGGTGAAGGTCAGGACCTCCAGGCGCAGACCGGGCCGGGTGGGGTTGCGGTAGCCCCGCTCGATCACCGGAGTCTGTCCCATTTCGACCATAGGCATGCCTGACTCTACCGTGCGCCCCAGTCGGGGGCGCGGGAGAGTGGAGGGCAGCCCGGTAGGCAAGGTGACGCCGGAACGCACAGATCGGATCCATGCACATGAGCAGCAAGGGAAACGTCCTCAAGGCAGCCGGTGAGCTTTTCGGGGACAAGGACCCCAGCGCCGTGGACCGCTGGGTGTCCGATGGCTACCGTCAGCACAGCAGCCTGGCTGCGGACGGTCCGGAGGCGCTGCGCCAGCTGGTGGCGGGTCTGCCGGAGGGCTTCCGCTACGAGGGCGCCCGGGTGATCGCCGACGGGGATCTGGTGGCGCTGCACGGCACCTACCACGGTTTCGGGCCCGAGCCGCTGGTCGCCTTCGACCTGTTCCGCGTCGACGCGGACGGCAAGCTGGCCGAGCACTGGGACGCGCTGACCCCGGTTGTCACTGAGACCGCCTCCGGCCGTACGCAGACCGACGGCGCCACCACGCCGAGCGACCTGGACAAGACCGAGGCCAACCGCGAGCTGGTCGCGGAGTTCGCCGCGAAGGTGCTCGTCGGCGCCGACTACTCGGTTCTGACCGACTACATCTCCACCGAGACCTACCTCCAGCACAATCCGGAGGCCGCCGACGGGCTGGACGGCTTCGGCGCCGCGGCCGCCAAGTGGGCCGAGCAGGGCAAGAACCTGGTCTACAGGACCGTCCACAGGGTCGTCGCCGAAGGCGACTTCGTACTGCTGCAGTCCGAGGGCGAGTTCGGGGTGCCGGTCGTCTACTGGGACCTGTTCCGGGTGGCCGACGGCAGGATCGTCGAGCACTGGGACGTCATCGCGCCCGTTCCGGCCGAACTGCCGCACTCCAACGGCCTGTTCTGAGGCGGGCCCGAGACATCATGAGTGAGCTGACCTACGCCGGCAAGAGATTCCGGTTCAGCGTCGACAACGGCGTCGTCTTCCACAACACGTACGCCGCTGACGGCACCGGCCTGCACGGGGAGTCCGTCGCGGGCGCCATGGAGGGCTCCTCCGAGGACGTGCGCATGCACGCCGCCGAGGTGACACCAGGTGTCTTCCTGGTCGGCTGGACGGAGAAGTCCGGCATGACCGTCACCCACGCCATGAACCTCAACACCCATACGGTTCACGCCTTCTGGACCTACGAGACCCCGGATGGCCGGGTGCCCGAACTCCACACCGGCACGCTCGAAGAGATGTAGAGGAGCACGCCGCCTACGAAGTGCCGTCGCGGCCCCACCCGCTCCCACGCGGAGGAGGCCCGGGGGGCGGTCAGACCGTGGGGCGGGCGTGCCCCCTTGCCGCCAGTACGACGCACACCACCGCCAGCGGCAGCTCCGCGCCGAATGCCATCGCCGCCGCCGAGACCTGGTCCACGCCCGGTGCCGCTGTCATCGTGTCGAACCAGGCGTCGACCACCAGCAGCGTGGCGGCTGCAGTGGCCGTGAGCGGGTACAGGCGGTGATCTCGTACGGCCAGCAGTCCCGTGGCGATCAGGGCCACCGCCTCCGCGGCGTCCAGGCCGATCCAGACCGTGCGCCAGTTCGAGGCGACGGCCGCTGCGGGCAGGCTGTCGGCCAACACGACCAGCCAGGGCAGCAGGGCCAGCCCGCAGGCGACCAGGACGTGCTCCATCCGGTACCAGCGGCGCACCCGCCGCAGGGCCGACCCGCCCTCGACACCCTGTGGCTGACGGGTGATCAGCGCACTCATCGGTTCGGACTCCTCGCGTTCGCGGTCCTCCTTCATGGCCTTCAGCCTCGACCGCGCGGCGATCACAGTCAGTAACGCAGATGTCCGTTCCGGGGTGGCACGCTGGTCATCAGACAGCAGTGGCCCGGTACTGCCGTACTGCTGCTCTCCCAGTACGTGGAGGAGCGGTACGCGGCCGATCTGCTGTCCGTCCACACGTCGGGGATCGGCTACCTGCTCAAGCAACGGGTCGCGGACGTCGAGGAGTTCGCCGACACACTGCGGCGGGTGGCCGAAGGCGGCACCGCGCTGGACCCGCAGGTGGTCTCCCAGCTGCTGGTACGCCGTCACAGCGACCCCCTGGACCGGCTCACCCCACGAGAACGCGAGGTCCTGGAGCTGATGGCGGGCGGGCGGTCCAACGCCGGAATAGCCGCGCAGCTCGTGGTCAGCGAGAGCGCGGTGGCCAAACACATCAACGGCATCCTCGCCAAACTGGACCTGCCGAAGGCCGATGCGGACCACCGCCGGGTGCTTGCCGTTCTGCGCTTCCTCGGCGTGGCCTGACGCGTTCCGGGTACGCCCCGACGACCCTGACAAGCGGCGGGTGCCCGGGGCTTCGGCCCGGGTGACGTCGCAGGTCAGGGCGGTTCCAGTGGATCGTCTGTCAGACCTGCCTGGGATGCTCCGAGCATGGAGATGACAGTGCAGCTGACGATCGACTGCTCCGATCCGCAGAGAATGGTGACTTTCTGGGCCGAGGCCCTGGGCTACGTGCCTGAGCCTCCGCCGGTCGGGCATGCCACGTGGCGTGCTTACTGGGCGGCTGTGGGGGTGCCCGAGGCAGAGTTGCCGGCCGGTGCCGGGGATATTCCGGAGTCGATCATCGATCCCGTGGGACGTGGACCGAGGGTGTGGTTCCAGCAGGTTCCGGAGCCGAAGGCCGCCAAGAACCGGTGGCACTTCGACCTGAAGGTCGGTGGGGGCCGTGACGTTCCACTGGACGTCCGCACACAGCGGGTCAAGGCTACGGTGGAACGGCTGGTCAAAGCCGGTGCCACCGTGCTGCGGATCAAGGATGAGCCGGACATGGGGCTCTACGCCGCCGCCATGCAGGACCCCGAGGGCAACGAATTCGACGTCGTCTGAGGGCCGTTGCGACGGTGCTGGTCACAGCCACTCGTTCACGGCTGCGACCTGCACAGTCGCCGCGTTCAACGATTCTCTCGGTACAGCTCGGGTGCGCCGAAGGGGGCGCGAACTCGCGGAACGCCGGATGGAGGCAAGGGTGTAGGTGCCCCGGCGTCCCTACGGGAGTGGTGGATGCTCCGCCACGATGCGTTCCAAGGAGCGTCGGCCCAGGCGACTCATGGGCGGGTTGCTCTCGATGTAGTACCAGACCAACCCCATGGCTTGGGCGAAGGCCCACGCTCTGCCCCGCTCCCATTCAAGGTCGTCGCACCCCAGGTGATCGCGGAGAACCCGCCGCGGCCCGGCATCGAGCAAATGCCACGCGCTCACGAGATCCAGAGAAGGATCAGCCGGCCCGAAGCCGCCGACATCAAGAATCCCCGCCAGCCGGCCGGCGGACACGAGCACGTTGCCGGGAATCAGGTCACCGTGTGTCATCACGTCCTCCGCGGCACCGCGCGGCAGTTCGCGCAGCGTTGCCCAGAGGTGGCGAAGCCGGGGAACATCCAGGAGCTGCTCGCTGCGTTCGAAGCAGGTCTCCATCCACGCGTCGTGAGATCGCAGGTCGCCTCCCCGGCCTGTGCCGGCAAAGGTGCGACCACGTGTGTCGATTGCGCGTAGGTCGCCGATGAGATCGGCCAAGTCGTGGGCGAACGCGACCGATTCGCCTGGGTCCTCGTCGTCGGCCACGATCCCGGGCAGCCACGTCTGTACCGACCACGGAAGGGGGTAGTCCGCCCCGGGCTTGCCCAGCGCGACCGGCTCGGGCGTGGGGAAACGCGTCCGCCCCGCCAACTCGCGAGCCGCTTCGACTTCGGATTCCAGTTGGCGCCGCATCGACTCGACGTCCGCGGACTCAAGAGGGAATCGAGCCGTGAACCGATCGCCGATGCGGAAGATGGCGTTGACCGTCCCGAAGGAGGCGACGCTCCTGATCGGCAGGCTCCGCCATTCAGGAAACTGCTGATCCACCAATATGCGCACTGTCTCAGGCGACACAGTCAGCTGGTTGGCGTGCATTTTCACGGTGGAAGCATCAATGCCACGATCTTCAACTGCAACCAGTTTACGCCTATCACTACGCCGGCGAGGGCGCCGAGACCGCCGCGAACCTCCGCGGCACCGTAGGCCTGTGGCTCCTCGGTCTCCAGGCCCGCGCCGCTGCCGTCCTGGGCGACGAGGAGACAGTGCGTGCGGCCAACCAACAGGCTGCCGACCGGCGTGAGCGCGTCGTCGCCGACGAGCTCGACCAGGGTAGACCCTTGGTGGACGCTTTAGAGGATGTAGCCCAAGAGGCCATCCTGTACGGGGACTTCGGGCTCGCCCAGCGCTTTCAGCGCTTCGCTGCCTACGCCCGAGGTGACCTGTTCCTCGACATCCTGGAGAACTACTACGACGAGGAGGCGAGGCAGCGCAGCGAGGAACACATGCGGAGGCCGGTCGACGCGCAGTCCGTCGACTGTCTGGGGCTCGGAACCGGCGAGGGCGGGATTCAGTTGTCCACCAGGGAAGTGAGACGTCTTCAAGTGCACGGGCACATGGAGATCGTTCTCCGCAACCTTCCACGGCAGGCCACCCCCGAGGCCGCGCGGATGATGAGTGACGTCCGGGCGGACATTGACGTCGGACTGCTGGCCCAACTGCTCGAACTGAAGGCCAGACGAGCCGGCCTTGCGGCCCTGCGTGCCGCGGTGGAGGATCCAGACAGTTCCGAGAGCGCACTCCATGCCTGTCTGAAAAACCAGGAATGGATCTTCGGCGGTGCCTACGTCGCCGAGCTGGCCCGTCGTCAGTACACCCCGGACACCATCCTCGACATCCCTCTGCTGCGCGGTGACGGCTCCCTGCACGTGGTGGAACTCAAGCGCGCCAACATCAAGGACCTGGTCATCCGGCGCAGTGGCCACCTCATGCTGGGTGCCCTGGCACATCGAGCGGTCTCCCAGGCGCAGAACTACCTGCGGGTCATGGACGAGGACCGCCATAGGATCCTCGCGGATCACGGCGTTGACACCCGCAGAGCCTCGGCGACAGTAGTGATCGGACACCCCCGGTACGTGAACGGGAAAGTCATACCGCAGGAGATCGCGGAAACTCTGCGGACCTACAACACACACGCGGCACGCATAGAAGTGATTACTTACGAGACTCTGATGGAGTCGGCGGAACGGATGCTGGCGCTCTCGTCGGCACAGCAGGGCCCAGGCCCCTCTGACCCGAGGGAGGAGCCGGCCGTATGAATCAGGCCCCTTCGGAGATCGAATCCATCCTGGCCCGCCTGTGTGGCGGCGCGATCACCGCCGAGGACTACGTCGGCTATTTCCAGAACGAACACGGTGAGGAACTCGTCTTCGCCCAACGCCGGGGCGAGGAGACCGCCCGGCTCTGGCACAGCGACGCGGACTGGGAGATGTTCCGCATCGGCGACCACTCGATACGACTGGACGGCGAGTGGGACGGGATGATCACAGTGGTGGATCTGATCATCAATCGCCAGGAGGCGACTTGGCTGTCCTCCTGCCTGGCCGCGTCCCGCCACCTGCGCCCGGGGCGTGCCTGACGAGTCCCTTGCGAGCCAGATTGCAAGGGAAATGCCGGTCCAGGGGGAGGCGGCCAGGCCGACGGGTCCCGTGGGACGAGGGGGAAGAAGCAGCGCTATACGCCAATCTGGTACATGGACTACTCTTGGTACATGTCCATGAAGCGCACGAACGTCTACGCCGACCCCGAGGATCTGGCGATCATCAAGGAGGCGGCCAAGCGGCGGGGCATAAGCGAGGCCGAGATCATTCGTCAGGGGATTCATCTCGCGGCGATGGCGAACCGTGTCTGGGACGAGCCGTTGTTCTCGCGTACGTTCGAGGGGTCGGGGCGCACGCCGGACAAGGCTGAGGTCCGTGACGCGGTCGCGGACGCGGTCCGCCGCGAGACGGACTCCGGAACTGTCGCGTGATCATCGTCATCGCGGATACATCCGGCCTCCTGGCCGCTCTCGACTCGATGCACCCGGAGCACAGGGGCGCGAACGAGGCGATCATGGCGGCCGGTCTCCTGATCATGTCCCCGCTCCTGCTGGCGGAACTCGATCACGTGGCCACGCGTGAGTTGGGCCGCGAGGCCGCCCTGAGCGCGGTCGACGACCTGCGGCGCTGGATGAGCCGGGGTCGTGTCGTGATGCCGGAGATCACGGAGGGCCACTTGGGTGCCGCCCAGTCCGTCCGAGTCCGCTACCGCGCGCTCGACCTGGACCTCGCCGACGCGGTGAACGTGGCGCTTGCGGCCGACTACGACACTGACGCGATCCTCACTCTCGATCGACGGGACTTCCGGGCCGTACGGCCATTGGGTCGCCACAAGGCGTTCCGGGTACTCCCGGACGACCTCCCGCTCTGACGCGAGATCCTCGGCGGCCAAGCGCCTGCTCCCGCAAGGAAGTTGTGTCCCCTCGTGTCGAGTTGGGCGATGAGCGGTAAGCGTCCGGCGCCGTTCGGGACGGGCAGGCTGAGTGCGCTCTCACCGCGCGAACCTGCTGATGGTTGACGTGAAGTCGCAGGTCAGTGCCGTGCGACAACGTGAGCGGGCTGCACCCGCAAAACACTCGTGCCCTCCGCGTGCCCAATCTTCGAGCGCGACATGTGCCAGAAAACGCGGGAGAGCCCCGCTCGCGCAAAAGCCCCAGGCCGTTGGCCTGGGGCTTCAAAGGAGCGGGTGACGAGAATCGAACTCGCGCCCTCAGCTGGGGAAGCGACAGCGCTTGGGTGGGCTCTATGGCTCTGACCTGCGCAATGCCTTCTCTCTGGGATGAAAGTGGTGTCGGATCCCACCGCTGTTGACCGTGGTTGTCCGCTCTCTTGGGCACGCTATGGGCACGACACCGTGCACAGGGACTCAGCCTTGGGCGGCCTGAACAGGCGAGCGTGACGGCGCTATGCCGGACCCCCCGAACGGCTCGCCAAGGCGCGACAGGTGCCGGGGGCGGGATTTCCATGGAAGACATGTCCCGACTCGACAGTGCATGCCCGCGCCCCCTTCGCTCCGCCGCGGCACTGGGCCTGGTAGCGGCACTGGCCGTCGGCTGTACCGGGTCCGATGCCGACACCACCGTCGCCGGGCGTGCGGCCGTCGGGACGTCGCCGCTGCCCACCGTCCCACCCGCCCAGCCACCGCCACAGCTCACCCGGGCGGAGGTCGAGACCGCGGTGAGCAAGCTGGACGACGTCGTACGGGATGCCATGCGCCGCACCGGTGTGCCCGGTGTCGCCGTGGGCGTGGTGCACGACGACGAGGTGCTGTATGTGAAGGGGTTCGGCGTGCGGAAGGCAGGCACGAAGGACGAGGTCGGAGCGGACACCGTCTTCCAGCTCGCCTCGGTCTCCAAGCCCCTTGCGTCCACCGTGGTCGCCGCGGCCGTGGGCGAGAAGACCGTCGGCTGGGACGACCCGGTCGTCGACCACAGCTCCGGCTTCGCGCTGAAGGACCCGTGGGTCACCCGCCATGTCACGCTGGCCGACCTGTTCGCGCATCGCAGCGGACTGCCCGACCACGCCGGAGACCTCCTGGAGGACCTCGGCTACGACCGCTCGTACATCCTGGACCACCTCCGCTACGAACCGTCGGCTCCCTTCCGTGCCCACTACGCGTACACCAACTTCGGACTGACCGAAGCCGGAGTCGCCGCCGCGCGAGCAGCGGGGACCAGCTGGGAGAAGCTGTCCGCCGAGAAGCTGTACCGGCCACTCGGCATGGACTCCACCAGCTCTTCCTTCGCCGACTACGAGAAGGCGGACAACAAGGCCGCCTTGCATGTGAAGACCGGGGACACCTGGCGTGCCGAGCATGTGCGCGACGCGGACGCCCAGAGCCCGGCGGGCGGGGCCAGCTCCACGGCCCAGGACATGACGAAGTGGCTGCGCCTGCAACTGGGCGACGGCACATTCGAGGGGCGGCAAGTCGTCGACGCCGACGCGCTGGAGCAGACCCACCTGCCGCGCATGGTCTCCGAGCCGCCGCACGCGCCCGCCGGCAGGTCCGGGTTCTACGGGCTCGGCTGGAACGTGAGCTACGACGACCAGGGCAGGCTGAAGCTCGGCCACTCCGGCGGCTTCGCGCTGGGGGCGGCCACCAACGTCGCGTTGCTGCCCTCGGAGAAGCTCGGCATCGTCGTCCTGACCAACGGCGAGCCCATCGGCGTGCCCGAGGCGATCGCCTCCACGTTCCTCGACACCGCGCAGACGGGCGGGCCGACCGTCGACTGGCTGACGTTCCTCGGGCCGATCTTCAAGCAATCCCTGCACGGGGAACAATCGCCGGTCGACTACAGCAAGCCTCCGGCCTCGCCCGCACCCGCCAAGGCGAACAGCGCCTACACCGGAACGTACGCCAATGATTACTACGGCCCGATGACCGTCAGCGCCCAGGGGGACGAACTCACCATGCAACTTGGGCCCAAGAAGCAACGGTTCTCCTTGCGCCACTACGACGGTGACACCTTCAGCTACCGCACCACCGGCGAAATGGCCGTCGGCCTGTCCGGCGTGACCTTCACCGTCGGGCCCGGCGGACGCGCCGACAAGGTCCGGGTCGAGAACCTCGACACGACCGGTCTCGGCACCTTCACGAGGAACGACTAGAGCCTGCGGGCAAGGCCGGCCGGATACGGCGCAGGAGGTCGCATTGCCGAGCGTCGCCTGCATCCGCTCCAGCATGATCTAGGCAACAAACAAACCCCAGGCCGCCGACCTGGGGTTTCAAAGTGGAGCGGGTGACGAGAATCGAACTCGCGCTCTCAGCTTGGGAAGCGACGGCGCTTGGAGGGCCACGTGGTCGCTGACCTGCACTCATGTGGCGTGCCGGTAGCGCTGTGTGAGTGCCGGCTCGCACCGCTGTCGACCGTTGCCGTCAGCTGTTACGGGCACGCTGGGGGCACGGCGCCGTAGCGGGGGAGTCCGACTGGTGATCTTCGCGGGCGTCAAGACGGCCGTCGACCGCGGAGGCGCCACCGCCCGCTGCCGGGAGGCTGACCCGCGGGGCACGAACTGCTGTCCCAGGCGGGCGCTCAGGGGCGATCGGGCGTCGCGCGTGTTCGAGCCGACCGGCGCGCGCCCACGTGATCAGCTGGCACCGGGAAGAGAGCTGTCGGGCGCTTCGTGCTCGGCACGGTTGCGGTACTCGGCGTTGATGCGCTGAGCTTCCTCGAGCTGGTCCTCAAGGATGACGATGCGGCATGCAGCCTCGATCGGGGTGCCCCTGTCGACGAGCTCGCGGGCGCGCGCGGCGATCCGCAGTTGGTAGCGGGAGTACCGGCGGTGCCCGCCCTCCGAGCGAAGCGGAGTGATCAGACGGGCCTCACCGATGGCTCGGAGGAAAGCCGGGGTGGCTCCGAGCATCTCGGCGGCCCGCCCCATGGTGTATGCGGGGTAGTCGTCGTCGTCCAGACGATCACTGAGGGGGATATCTGCTGTCATGTCACCTCGTTGTGCAACGCGTCGAGGGGCCCTGGTGCCGTACGGCACCAGGGCCCCGAAGGAAATTCAACACCATCTGTCGGCCCTATTGCTGTGCCGACCGTCTGTTTCCGCTACCAGCCCTGCAGAAGGGGGGTGCGGGGATCGCGGCTGCGTGACCGGGGACCACCTTCCAATCCTGGGTCTTGCGGTACCCGGCCGAGTGCTTCCCGGGCCGGGCGATCCTGATGGCGTCTGCGTCCTCCGTCCTTCCTCTGAACCAACCGCTTGGTGAACTGGTACTGCGGTACTGCTGTCGGCGGCCCCTCGACCTGCGGGCCGCCCAGTGTGGCCCTCAGCCCCGTCACCGTTCTACGAACACTTGGCTTCGGGACTCCAGAGCCGCACTGGCCTGCGAACTTCATGTACTGCAACCCGCCAGTTCGTGTCTGCCGGGTTTCGCTTGACCGGTTTCAACGAGAAAAAGGCTAACCGTGCCATGGCTCAATGTCTACTCTGGCAAGAGTAGGTTTCGGCTCTTTGGGGGAACAGATAGCCTGTCACCTGCAACAACGGGTGACGCAGGCCGTTGTGGCCGGCGGTTCAGTCGCGGAGAGCGGACGGCGAGACGGCCGTGAGGGCCCTGCCGACACATGTCGGCAGGGCCCTCACGGGGGATCCTGATGGCGGTTTGCCGCCCGGCCTCATACGTCCATGGAGGCGGCGCCGAGCAGTGTCGACGCGGTCTGGACCGGAGTCGGGACACGCACGGGCGCGGCGTCGGGGCGGGCATGGCAGGTGAAGCCGAGGCGGGTCATGGCCCGGATGACTTCGCCGCCGGAGAAGTCGCGGCGGTCCTGTCGGGTGATGACCTGGCCCACCTGCTTGACGGGGTAGCGGCGGCGGCCGATGGTCACGGACTCACCCGTGACGATCTCGGGCGGGACGCCCCTCATCGAGGCCAGCACTCCGCTCTTGGTCAGGTCGAACGGGTACCGGGCGATGACACAGCGCATGATGCCCTCACAGAGAGAAGGAGAACGGGCTGACCGGGGTGAGGCGGATCAGCGGGAGAGGGCGAGGACGCCCGGGGCCCGCCCGTGTTCCCCGACGGCGACGGGCCGAGGGGCGGGCGAGGTGAACGGTCCGTCGAGGACGTCCCGTAGACGGAGCCGGTCCGTGTACGTGGAACTGCGGCGGTGAACGGCGAGTTCGGCCCTGGTGATCGAGCCCGTGCACTCGTCGTCCCCGTCGCACAGGAGGAGGAACTCGACACCGGCACTGGCCACGACGGCCAGGGCGACCTCGACGGTCATGTCGTCCCGGACCCGGGGCCCGGCCGCGTCCATGTCGTCGACTGCGCTCCGGGGGGAGGGAACCGTTCGTTGCCGCCGCGTCTGCACCGGTGTCAAATCTGTCTCCTCAGGGATGGGCGAGCTTCTGATCGATGCATCTAGGCAGCCGGGTCGAAGGCGGGCCGCTGCGTCCTGCGCCGCCCCGCTCGTCCGGTGGCGTGCCCCTGGGCGGGGCGGGCGCGGCGGCCTCGGGGCGAGGAAGCCGCGGACGACCCGGCGCGGCGGGGGCGTTCCGCGGCGGGGGCGGTGATGACGACGGGAATTCCGGAAGGGGCCTGGGCCCCGGTGATGCGGCTCAGTTCCTCCTCACCCGAACGTACCGGGGTGATCTGGGGGGTGATGGCGGCCGAAGCCATCAGTCGGCTCATGCCGCGGCGCTGGCCGGGGGTGACGAGGGTGACGACGCTGCCGGACTCGCCGGCGCGGGCGGTGCGGCCGCCGCGGTGCAGGTAGTCCTTGTGGTCGGTGGGCGGATCGACGTTGACGACCAGGTCGAGATTGTCGACGTGGATGCCGCGGGCGGCGACGTTCGTCGCCACCAGTACCGTCACATGTCCGGTCTTGAACTGGGCGAGGGTCCGGGTGCGCTGGGGCTGGGACTTGCCGCCGTGCAGGGCCGCAGCGCGGATGCCGCTGTTCAGCAGGTGCTTGGTGAGCCGGTCCACGGCGTGCTTGGTGTCCAGGAACATGATCACCCGGCCGTCTCGTGCCGCGATCTCGGTGGTCGTCCGGTGCTTGTCCGCCTCGTGCACGTGGAGTACGTGGTGCTCCATCGTGGTGACCGCTCCCGCGGAGGGGTCGACGGAGTGGACCACCGGGTCGGTCAGGTAGCGGCGGACGAGCAGGTCGACGTTGCGGTCCAGGGTGGCGGAGAAGAGCATCCGCTGTCCTTCGGGCCGCACCTGATCGAGCAGGGCGGTGACCTGCGGCATGAAGCCCATGTCGGCCATCTGGTCGGCCTCGTCGAGGACGGTGATGGCGACGTCATCCAGCCGGCAGTCGCCACGGCCGATGAGGTCCTTGAGCCGACCCGGCGTCGCGACGACGACCTCTGCCCCGGCCCGCAGCGCCCCGGCCTGCCTGCCGATGGACATCCCGCCGACCACGGTCGCCAGCCGCAGCCGCACGGAGCGGGCGTACGGGGTGAGCGCGTCGGTCACTTGCTGGGCCAGCTCGCGGGTGGGGACGAGGACCAAGGCAAGCGGCTGCCGTGATTCCGCGCGCCGGCCCGCTGTACGGGCCAGCATCGCAAGACCGAAAGCGAGGGTCTTGCCCGACCCGGTACGGCCGCGGCCGAGCACATCCCGTCCGGCGAGGGAGTTCGGCAGGGTCGCTCCCTGGATGGGGAACGGTACGGTCACGCCCTCGTGCCCGAGCGCGGCCAGCAACGGCGCCGGCAGGGTGAGGTCGGCGAAGGACTCGACGGCGGGCAGCGCGGGCGTGATCGTCTTCGGTAGCGCGAACTCGCCCTGGGGTGCGGCCTGTCGACGTCCGTAGCTCTGGGAACGCCGCGGCGCTCCCGACAGCTGGGCGGCAGAACCCCGGGAGCGGTCGTAGGTGCGGGTCGTGCGTGCGGTGCGTGCGCGGTTCAAGCGGAACCTTTCCTCGATGTGAGCACGTGGGCACGTAGCAAGGAGATTCCGCAGCAAAATGAACGGCGCAGAGAATCGCGAGAACGGGCCGGAGGTGATGGGCGCCGATTCGGATCGACGGGGTAATGCGTCACCGCTCGGTGATGCGGTGAGGCATTCCCGTCATGCGCCCTGAAATGCAGCGAGCTGGGGCCCGCACCCCAAGGTGCGGGCCCCAGCTGCGAAGTATGCGTTGCTGCCGGTGTCAGGCAGGAACGATGTTCTCGGCCGTCGGGCCCTTCTGGCCCTGCCCGATGTCGAACGACACCTTCTGGCCTTCCTGCAGCTCGCGGAAGCCCTGGGTGGCGATGTTCGAGTAGTGGGCGAAGACGTCGGCGCCGCCGCCGTCCTGCTCGATGAAGCCGAAGCCCTTTTCCGCGTTGAACCACTTCACGGTGCCAGTAGCCATGTCATTTCTCCTTCGGAGACGATGTGCGGAATTCGCCCTGTGCGGATTCCGCGTCGCCGTGCTGATTAACCCGTCGGAAAATGAACCTTCTGGCAACCACACCTGCAACTGAGATCGACATTAGCATGCCGCGATCGACCCTGCGCGGGAAAATAATTCCGCCAGAGCCGGTGATCGAGGAATACTCGCTGTGTGCCGCACCTATTTCTCACTTCACGGATACAGATATTGATCCGCGCGGATGCAGTGTTCCTGCCGAGCGCTTCCGGCCACAGCGCCATGACCTCCGTCGATGAGCCATGCGCCGCTGCCATCGTCATCAGCGGATGGGGCAACGGGTACCCCGCCGAGACCCCACTATCGCGATGAAGGTCACATCGGCCAGAAGGGTACGACGCCGACGGCCGCAGCCACGGCGGCTCCCGTGAGCACCCGCGTCGTCAACCGGACGGGTGGCCGGTTCATCGGTCAGGTGCTTTCGCCAGGCTGCCGGCCGCGTTCCGCCCGTATGGCGACGACATCGTGCCGCGCCTGCCGCCACGAGAATCGCTGTGTCTCGCTCAGCCTCACCACCGGTGAGCACTGACCGCGGGTGGCGCGCAGGCGATGCCGGCGAGGGACGGTATGCAACCGCTCTCAGCCGGCGCGTGCGGCGGTCCAGGTGATGTGCGGGGGCTCGACGCGTCCGCACAGGGGCCCGCCCTGCGCGTCGGTCAGGCCGAGTCGTCCGACCAGCAGCCCGGCGCGTGCGGCGGCGGCGAGTACGTCGGCGGAGATGACGTCGAGCATGAGCTTGGCGCGGCGGAACATCGTGAAGGTGCCCGACTCGTCGACCGTGCCCCACGACAGGTAGATGAACCGTCGGCCCAGACGGTCCTGCACGGAGGGCCCTTTGACCTCGGTGCCGGTCGGCGAGGAACTCGTGGTGCACTCCAGGGTCCATGTCGCCGACGGTGCGTCGCCGGGCTGTGGCTCCAGGAGTTCTGCACTTTCACCGGCACCCGCGCGGTGGCCCACGGCGCCGGAACGTACACCTACGAGAGGGCGACCGGCAGCACCGGCGCCTCCTTCGGTGGCGCCCCGGCGGCCGACATCATGAAGTCCTGCTCCGTCGCGCCCCTCGGCAACCCGGGCCGGCGGCTGGGCCAAGTGCACTTCCCAGAACGGCACTTGTTCGACCGTCGAGGGACGGCCCGTGGTGTACGGCGCCTGCGGCGCGGTCAGCCCCATCACCGGGAGCGTTGGTACCGCTACAAGATTCCGCTGGCTGAGCAGCGCTACCGCGACAACACCGGCGACACGAGGTACTGAGGAGGGGGCATGCCCAAGAGGGTCGCGCAGGACTGGAAAACCATGGAGGGGCTGGTCCAGAGGGACGTGGATGCCCGCATGGGCGTCAGCATAGGGTCGCGCGGCAGGCTGAGGGCTCTCCACGTGATCTTGCATTGCTCGGGCGTGAAACCACAGGTCAGCGGTGTGCGCCGCTATGGGGGGCAGCCCCGGCATGGTCTCAACCAACGTTTGTGCCCTCCACGTGCCCAATCTTCGAGCGCACGCTGTGGTGAAAAATGCCGGAAAACCAGTGACAAAACGCAAAGCCCAGGCCGCTGACCTGGGGTTTCAAATGGAGCGGGTGACGAGAATCGAACGCGTGCTCTCAGCTTGGGAAGCGACGGCGCTTGCGCGGCTGCAGGGCTGCTGACCTGCGCGGATTCGTTGTGCTGGCGACGTTGCCCGGGCATGGTCGCGCCGCTGTTGACCATGGTTGGCCGCTCTTATGGGCACGCTGTGGGCACGGCTTCGAGGAACGGCGGGCAGAGTGCGTGCGGGAACGGGCTCTGCGCTTGGCTCGGCTGGTACGGATATCCGGTTCGGGCAGCCTTCGCGAGCGCACAGCCTCTCTGGCGAAGTGAGACCGACCCTGTTGCCGGGACGGGGCCGTCGTGGGGCTGTTCGTGCTGCGCGCTGGTGAGAGATCGGGGAGCCGGCGCCAGGGGTGTCGGGATGCCCGCGGCACCGCCCGCTGTACGGCGAAGAGGGCGCCTGGCCGGCATCAGCCCAGGTCGGGCGCCCTACTCGGGTTGCTGGAAGAAGCCGACTGCTATGCCTCGGTCGCCTCCGGCGCTGCCACTGCCGCCGTCCTCGCTGTGAGGGGGCTCTTGCCCCCGCTGAATGCGAAGTAGAGCACCCCGGCCACGACGACTCCGATGAACCAGGAGTACGGACCCAGCGTCGCCCCGTATCCGGACGGTCCGTAGACGGGGAGGATGCTGGAGAAGATGGCGCCCACCACCCCGGCGGCGAACGCCCGTACGTTCCAGCCGCCCTGGAAGCGGAACTCCCCGCCTTCGTCGTACAGAGCGGGCACGTTCAGCTGTGTCTTCCGGATGAGGTAGTAGTCGACGACGATCACACCGAAGATGGGGCCCATCGTCGAGCCGATGGCGTTGACGAAGCTAGGGGCGTTGTCCCAGGGGTGGAGCGGGTAGAGCAGGAGCGCGATGACAGCGGCGATGAGGCCGCCCCTGCGGAAGGTCACGTACTTCGGGGCCACGTTGGCGAAGTCGAAGGCGGGACTGACGAAGTTGGCGACGACGTTGATGCCGAGGGTCGCCACGGCGAAGGTCAGGGCGGCGAGCAGGACGAGGAACGCGCTGTCGAACTTGGCGGAGATCTCAGCCGGTTCCAGGAGGACCTCGCCGTACACCGTGCTGGCGGCGGCCGTGGTGACGGCCGCGACGAGGGAGAAGAGGATCAGGTTGACGGGCAGGCCCCAGATGTTGCCCTTCTTCAGGGCCTTCGTGTCCGGGGTGAAGCGTGCGAAGTCACCGAAGTTGAGGAACAGGGCGGCGAAGTAGGTCACCCAGGTGGCGGCTATCGCCGCGATCGCGGCGAGTGAGCCCGGGCTGACGTCGAGCCCGGTGGCGCTCTTGGCGAGTGCGGCAAGGTCGCCGCTCGGCATGTCGACGGAGAAGGACAGCGCCCCGGCCTTCACGGACAGCGCGATCGCGAGGATCAGCATCATCAGCCACACCGCCGGGCCGGCGAAGTCCTGGAAACGGCGGACCGTTTCCATCCCCTTGCTGATGATGAGCAGTTGGGCGGCCCACACACCGAGGTAGCACAGCACTTCAAGGCCGCTGTGGTCGAAGAGCCGGCTGGTCTCGTGCAGATGCTTGGGTCCGTCGTAGCGGACGAGGAAGGCCACGATGGCGCCGGCGGCGGCGCTGGTCTGGGCGCCGTACCAGAACGTGGCGACCACGGCCCGTACGAGAGCCGGGACGTTGGCGCCGAAGGTACCGAACGAGGCGCGGGCGAGGACCGGGTAGGGGACACCGGTCTTGACGCCCGCCTTGCCGATGAGGGTCATCAGCCAGTAGATGATCAGCGAGCCCACACCGATGCCGATGAGGAACTTGAAGGTGTTGCCCGCGACGAGGAACAGGCTGGCGGCCAGGAAGTAGCCGTACAGACTGTGCACGTCCGAGGTCCAGACGTTGAAGATGCTGAAGGCGCCCCACTTGCGTTCGGTGGCGGGGGCGAGGTCCGCGTTGTAGAGACGGGGGGAGTATCCGGGCGGGGTGGCGGTTCTGTCCGCGTCCGCGCTGTCCGTGGCCGTCATGTCCTGCTCCTTCTTGCTGTGCCCCATCCCCTACCGGCGTCGCGCCGGACGGTTGATGCGGCAGCTAACGGCCCGGATGTTGCACCGGCATGTCGGGGCTGTAGCAGACCCGTCAACGGAAAATCTCTTCCATTCCTGGATCGAGTCGCCGGTTGATCAGTGCCTGGGGAGCGGTTGGGCGAGGGGCGTGATCACAGGCGAGACGGACTCCCACGGAACGGTCGGTCGGTGACAGGAGCCCGAGGCGTGATGCGCGGTGCATGCTCGTGCCGCTCACTGCTGGTGACGACATCGATCGCATGCAATGGCGGCGATGCCAAGTCCCTTTTGCCGACAACGGAGTTGTTCTGCCGGCGGTCGCACGGCGACCGCGCCGATGGGCGACGCCACTCGTAGCGGAGCTGCTGGGATGCCGGGCTGCTCGCTGAGGTTGTGCGCGCAATTCTTCGGTGACCGGGGCGAGTCCAGGGTGCGGCTGTGGTCGGCATCCGGGTGGGTGAGCGGTGCCGGAACTCGGCGGCGGTGCGCCGTCCGAGGGGCCTGGTGCCCAGCGCCGGTGGCCAGGTCGAGGACGCCAAGAGCGTCCGTCGGCGGCTGGTTCCGGGGGCGGGCCCCGGTGACGGGCGCCGTGCAGGGGCCATGTGGCCCGTAGGCGCGGTGACGTTGCAGGTGGGTCTCGCCCCCGGCCAGGACCACCGAACCGCGCGGCAGGCCGGCGCACCGCCGCCACAGGGTGGCCAGGACGCGCGGCCCACTCGGATCGCCCCGGGCCGTCGGACGGGCCCGACACCAGGTGGCATGTGCACGCCGGGCGCCAGACCAGACCTGGACAACAAGGAACCCCCGGGTCCCTGACCTGTGGGTTTCTGCTGGAGCGGATGACGAGAATCGAACTCGCGCTCTCAGCTTGGGAAGCGACGGCGCTCACGTGGCTGCATGGTCACCGACCTGTGTGTATGCCGTGGTGTCGGCTGCGGGGGCGGGGCTGACGCACCGCTGTTGACCGTGGCTGTCCGGTCTTACGGGCACGGATTGGGCACGGCCTCGGCTCGTGTAGTTCTGCAGCGCTCTCATGAGTGAGGCGAGGTGCACCGGACTCCGGCCACGACCTGCGGCGTGAGATGGCCGCCGCTTGTCGGGTGGCTGTCTCACAGTTGGCTCTGCGGAACACGACGGTCCGCCTTGTGCTGTGACAGCCACAGGGCGACCGCCTCCGAGATCGGCTGCCCGGTCTCCAGTTCGACGAAGCCGAACTGGCCGCTCTGGTTGCACTCGAGGAACCACCAGACACCATCCTCATCCTCAGCGAAGTCGAAGGCGGCATACGCCAGGCCGGCAAGGACGACGTACTCGTACACCGATCTGCCGACACCTTCGGGAACCCTGACCGCTTCCCAGGCGTGCTCTGTGTCGCCGTAGCGCCCATCGACCTGGCCGGGTTCGGCCGCTTTCCGCGCGGCGAACAGCCGGGTGCCGACAGAGGTCAGACGAATGTCGGCACGCTTGGGCACATACCGCTGCAGCAGCGCAGGACCGGCCGCGACGCCGGAGAAGTCCGTGTCGCGGCCGACCAGAGTGGTGGGCAGAGCCAGAGCGGGGTCACCGGGCGGCGGCCCCGAGGCGGACTTCACCACCACGTTCCTGTGCTCGTCGGCGAACTGCCGTGCCAAGCGTGGGGAGGTGGTGATGACAGTCGGCGGTACGGCGAAGTTGCTGAGATGAGCGACTCTCAACTGCCATGGCTTCAGCCGGGCCCCACGGGCAACGAGTTCGCCGCCAACGCCACCGCCCGTACGGCCTGGTACGCCCTGTACGTCACGGTCGGCGCCCTGCTCCTCTGGTACCGCGTGCTCACCCCGGTGAGGCTCAACCTCCGGCACCGGATGCGGGTCGAGTCGGTCGTGCGGGAGGCTCCGGACGTGGTGTCGGTGCTGATCCGAGGTCGGCGGCTGCACCGGCTGGGCGCCGAGGCGGGTCAGTTCTTCCGGTGGCGGTTCCTCACCAGGGGGCTGCGCTGGAACGCCAACCCGTACTCACTCTCGGCCCCGCCCCGCCCCGACCTGCTGCGGATCACCGTCAAGGCCGTCGGCGGGCACAGCGCGGCGCTGGCCGGGCTGCGGCCGGGCACGCGCGTGTGGGCGGAAGGGCCGTACGGGGCGATGACCGCCGGCCGTCGCAGTCGGGGCAAGGTGCTGCTGCTCGCGGGCGGGGCGGGTATCACACCGCTGAGGGCGCTGTTCGAGACGCTGCCCGGCGCGCCGGGAGACCTGACGCTGCTCTACCGGGCCCGTACGGAGGAGGAACTGGCGCTCCGGGACGAACTGGAGGAGATCGCGGACGCGCGGGGGGCGCGGTTGCTGTACGCCGTGAACAGAGCCGACGGTCGCCGTGTGGCCGTGACCGCGAAGATGCTGCGCAGGATCCTGCCGGACATCGCGCGTCACGACGTCTACCTGTGCGGGCCGCCGGGGCTGGCCGCGGAGTCGTACGCCGCACTCCGCGAGGCCGGTGTCCCGCACCGCCGGATCCACCACGAGTCCTTCGAGTTCTGAGGCGGGCCTGTGACACCTCGTACGCCTGACGCGCTGGGACTCCCGTGAGGAAGAAGCATCCGTTCCGCCACGCGCTGCTGGCCACCGTCGGTACCGTCTCCGGCATCGTGCTGCTGCTCGCTCTCAAGCCGACCACGGACCCGTCGACGGCGCGGGCCGACGACATCGACGCCGGGGTCACGGCGGTGGCCTCCGCGTCCCCCTCCCACTCGGCGTCCCCGTCCGCATCGGCCTCGCCGTCGAAGAAGCAGACCCCTTCCTCGTCCACCACAAGCGCGGCGCCGTCGCACACGGTGTCGACCGCCCCGGCGAAGACGAGCAGTGCCCCCGCCGCGCCGAAGACCACGCCAGCCGCGCCGACCACCCGCTCCGTCACCGGCGCCACGGCCCAGACGAAGTACGGTCCGGTCCAGGTGCGGATCACGCTCACCGGCAGCAGGATCACCGGGGCGAGCGCCGTCCGGTCCCCCGACGGGACGGCGCGCAGCAGGGACATCAACTCCACGGCCGTCCCCAAGCTCAACCAGGAGACTCTCGAGGCGCAGAGCGCGGACATCGACACGGTGTCCGGCGCCACATACACCAGCGCGGGTTACAAGCAGTCCCTGCAAAGCGCCCTGGACCGGGCCGGCGTCTGAAGACCATCCACCTGAGGTAGGTACTGTTCGTGAGACATGCCTGTAGGGGGCACGGAAGATGTGGCCGCCGGGGCTCGACGGCATGATCCGCGGGGTACGCGTCCCGCCCGCAGCTCTGGACAACAAAGAACCCCCGGGTCAATTGACCTGGCGGTTTCACGTGGAGCGGGTGACGAGAATCGAACTCGCGCTCTCAGCTTGGGAAGCGACGGTGCTTGGGCACCCACATGACTGCTGATCTGCACGGATTCGTTGTACCGCCGCAGGCGTGAGCGCTTGGTGGCACCGCTGTTGACCGTGGTGCTCCGCTCTGAAGGGCACGTTATGGGCACGATCCCGCAGGGTGAATGAGTGAAGCGCCTGTCTCGCCTCTCTGCCCTCCCGGGCTGGTCGACGCGCGGGGCGAGTGAGCGGAGCCGGTGCGACTGCACACGAGTGTCATCTGCGGAGTGGCTGAGACCGGAAGGCTTCGCGCGGACAGCACATCACGAGCCCACGCCTCGGCCTCGGTGAGCTCGCGGACGCTGTGGTCAAGGGCTTGTCACTCCCTCGGCCGTGACCTGTCAGCGGCGGTCAGTACAGGGCCTTGTAGCCCTGCCACCCATTGGCGATCCCGCTGCGAGGACCGAAGGAGCCCTTGCCGTCGCCGTTGTTGCGCCACAGATTGCCGGAGGTGTCGCGGGAGACGAGGTCCGCCCTCCCGTCCCCGGTGATGTCGCCGACGCCCACCACGACGTTGTAGGAGGCACCCCAGTTGTCGGCCACCTTGACCCGCGCCCTGAACCCGCCGGTCGCCGTGCCCACATACCGCCACAGCCTGTTCGACGTGTCCTGCGCCAGCAGGTCTCCGTACCCGTCACCGTTGAGGTCGCCGACGCCGATGATCTTCTTGTAACCGGACCACTTGGAGAAGATCTTCACTCGTGCCGAGAGCTTTCCGCTGCTTGTGGCCTTGTACAGGTAGATGTCACCGGTGGACGCCTGGCGGGCGATCAGGTCCGCCCGGTCATCACCGGTGATGTCGCCCGGTGAGGTCAGCACGTTGTACTGGTTCCAGCCCGAAGTGCCCAGTGTGGTGTACGGCGTGGATGTCGTCAGGGCTTTGCCGCACCCCGGGCGGTACGCCCGCAGTGCACCGCTGCTGAACCGCACCAGCACGTCATTGCAGCGGTCACCGTTCAGGTCTCCGAACGGCACCACCGTGATCGAGGCCGGCCATCCCGAAGCCGAGGTCTTCGTCGAGAACTTCCCGGCGCCGTCGCCGCGATGGAAGGAGAGTGCGCCCTGGGAAGTGAGCGTGAGCAGGTCACCGATGCCGTCGGACCCGACATGGTCGCGTCTCACCGCGGCACCACCGGTCAGTTTCAGCGTGCCGGACGCCGTCGCCGACGCACCGAGCTCGTCGGCCGGGGCCGCCGTCAGCGTCCAGCTGTACGTGCCGTTCGGCACATACGCGCCCGTCGACGTCCTGCCGTTCCAGGACGTACGGACCGCGTCGTGCGCGGCGCCACCGGACAGGGTGCGCACGGTGGCCCCGGTCGCCTTGTTCCTGAGCACCAGCGTCCATGACGCGGCCGGTTTCGACAGCCACCACGTGCCGTCCCACGAGGACGACGAGTCCACCAGGCCGACCGAGGATTCCGTCCTCGCTCCCAGGACCGCGATGTCCGTGTCGGGGACGCCACTGCGTAGGACGTGGACGTCCTGGGAGGGCGGGTCCACGTAGGCGACCAGGCCGGTGTACGGATCGACGTCCCACCTTCCGGCCTTGGCCGCCAGGGTCCGGCTCACCGCGGAGCCGCTCGTGACGTCCGTGAGGGTCAGCGCTCCGGATGCGGAGTCACGCATGACCAGGAAGCCGTCGCCCAGGCGCGGCTCTCCGCCCGTGGGCACAGTGATGAGCGTCTTCCTACGGGTGTCGTACACGAAGGCCTTCCACACGCTGCCCTGGGCAGACTCGCACGAGCCGGACCAGTACACCCAGCGTCCCACCGCCTGGAAGCCACCCACCGTGCAGCCGCTCCCGACCACCCGGAACGACGTGATCGTGTTGCCCGAACGCACCTCCGTGGCCGTGACGGTGCCGTCCCCGGCCGCCGTCCACAGTGCCTCCCCCCACAGCGCGGAGGGGACCGCACCGGCCGCCCCCGTACGGGTGAGCACGACCTTCCGTGTATCCAGATCCGCCACCGCCAGGCCCTCTCCCGCGGGCGTGGGCCCATACCAGGCCGCATACCGGCCTGCGACCTCCACGAGGCCATGGTGGTCCTGGAGGCCGGAGGTCACCACGGTGCCGGGAAGAGGCTGACCCCGGTCCAGGACGGACACCTCCCCGGCCGTGTTCCTCATGACCGCCCGGCCGTCGCCCGTTCCCATCAGGTCGGGACAGCTCCCGTAGTCCCCGGCCATGACCCCGCACCTCGGGGTTGCCCCCCGGTCCGTGCGCGTGCCCACCGTCAGAGCGTCCGCCGTGGTCAGCGAGCGGCTGTACAGGTGCGTCGCCCCGTCGCCGGACTCGTAGGTCATCAGCTCACCGCCGCTCAGATCGAGCGACTCGATCCCGCTGGGAACGGGCGGAAGGTCCACGATCCGGCGGACCAGGGGCAGACCGTCGGCCCCCGCCTGGACCTTGGCGATGCCGTAGTCCAGCGAGGACTCTCCGCCGGCGAGGACCAGGCCGCCGTCGGGGGTCGTGACGGCAGCGGGATCGGACCGCTTGAACAGGGGCAGCTCCGCGGAGCCGTCGAAGGGCAGCGCTGACACACTCCAGACGGAGGAGTCGCTGCGCCGCGCGACCACGAGCGCGTCACCGACGACGCCGAGGATCTTGTTGTCAGAGGTGCGGGGGAACGCAACCTCGTGAGTGGGCGCTTCGTAGGCACCCTGGGCGTACACCCGCACCCGGGACGTGCCGTACCAGCTGACCAGATAGTCGGATCCCACCACGGTGTCCGTGCCCGCCACCAGCGATGGCAAGATCGTGGCGGCACCGGTCTCCGCGTCCACCCAGGCGTACTGGAGGCCCCGGTCCGGGCCGTAGTAGTTGACGAGGATGCCGGAGGCCGAACCCCTGGGATAGAAGGGGAAGACCACCCCGTCCGGGAGTCCGGTGACAGGCTTCTGCACCGTGCTGCCGTTCTCATTGCGCAGCAGGAAGAGCCGAGTCCGTTCCCCACCTGTCGATGTGCTGGTCAGGACAGTACGTCCGTACGTCTGCAGATAGCTCTGGCCCGCCGGGATGGCCACGGTCTCCGTCGTACCGGTTCCCATGTCCCGGAGCAGGACTTGCGCACCGCTGCTCTGGGACGGGCGAAGGGCGACGACGTCCGAACCGGTGCCGTACACGCCCGCGGTGCGCGGTTCGAGTCGCTCGCCGCCTTCCACGGGCTTGCGGCTGCCGTCGTAGCTGGTCCACCAGAGGCCGTACCCCTCGGCGGTGGAGCGGTACTCCAGGAAGCCGGAAGCCCCCGCGCTCTGCAGATACGCCGTGCGCGGAGTAGTGCGCATGGCGGCGGGAACGATGATCTCCGTTGCCGTCTCCGCGTGCGCGGGAGCCACCAGCGGCACGGCGGACACAGAGAGCGCCAACCCGATGAGCGTGACAAGGGAGCCACGCATGAAGGCATGACGAGTCACTTGCTTCCCCTCCCCGACGGAGGGCCCCATCCCCCCGAACAAGCGGGCGGATCCTAACACCTGTTCAAGGCGAATGACCTTGCCGCGCCGGTTGGCCGGCCCGTGTACGGACGGCGCGGCGCCCACGCGTACAAGCCGCGGAAGGTCCCCGCACTCAGAGTCGGCGATCGCCGCGTGTTCGCACCGGAAACTTCAAGTCGGTGGACTCGCAATGGGCCGAGGCTGCGCCAGAGAGGACGGATCGCGCCGCTGTTGACCGTGGTTCTCCGCTCTTAAGGGCACGCAGTGGGCACGGCGCCACACGTCCCTGCCCGGCCTCAAGAGCCCTGATCACAGTCAAGGTGTCGACGAGTGGCTGCCGGGATCTCCGGCTGCCCGCCTTCGTCGAGGCTTGTGCACAGGGTGTGGATCGTGGAAAGCGGCCCGACAAGTACGGCGATATCGGTGCTGCAAGGTGGTCGACGGGGCTGAGGGCTCCGGTTGATCCTCGGGGCGGAACCCTCACGTGCCGTTGCGATGCAGTCCACCAGCCACTCATGCAGAATTGCAAAATTTCGCAATTGGCTAGATGCTGAGTTGGCTGTGCACGTTGTCCGGTAGTCGCGGGCACAGACTTTGTGCCCGCCCCCGCGGGGTGGGGTTTGCAGGGAAGCCGAGGGGTTGTGTCTGTTCCGCTGTACCAGGCCAAGGCCGAGTTCTTCCGGATGCTGGGGCATCCGGTACGCATCCGCGTTCTGGAACTGCTGCAGGACGGGCCGTTGCCGGTGCGGGACCTGCTTGCAGCCATCGAGGTGGAGCCGTCCGGCCTGTCCCAGCAGCTGGCGGTGCTGCGGCGTTCCGGGATCGTGACCTCGACCCGGGAGGGCTCGACGGTGGTCTACGAGCTGGCGGGCGGGGACGTCGCTGATCTGATGAGGGCCGCGCGCCGGATCTTGACCGAGATGCTCGCCGGGCAGGGCGAGCTGCTGGAAGAGCTGCGGGAAGCCGAGGTCGCGGCGCGATGACTTCGGGGATCAGCCGGGCCGGGGCCCGGCTCACCGCACTCATGCCCACCCGCGCCGACCTGGCGGACATGCGACGCGATCCGCGCAGGGACCTGCTTGCCGGCCTCACCGTGGCGGTCGTGGCCCTGCCGCTCGCGCTCGGCTTCGGTGTCTCCTCCGGACTCGGTGCCGAGGCCGGACTGGCGACCGCCGTGGTCGCCGGCGCGCTCGCCGCGCTGTTCGGCGGGTCCAACCTCCAGGTGTCCGGGCCGACCGGGGCCATGACCGTGGTGCTGGTGCCGATCGTCGGCGAGTACGGGCCGACCGGCGTGCTGACCGTCGGGCTGATGGCCGGCGTCATGCTCGTGGTGCTGGCAGCGCTGCGGGCCGGCAAGTACATGCAGTACGTGCCCGCGCCCGTGGTGGAGGGCTTCACTCTCGGGATCGCCTGCGTGATCGGACTGCAGCAGGTCCCGAACGCGCTCGGGGTGCCCAAGGCCGAGGGTGATCGTGTGCTGGTGGTGACCTGGCGGGCCGTCGTGGAGTTCGCGAGGGATCCGAACTGGACGGCGGTCGGCTTCGCGGTCGCGGTGGCCGCGGTCATGCTGGTGGGCGCCCGCTGGCGGCCGACCGTCCCGTTCTCCATCCTCGCGGTCATCGCGGCTACGGCCGTCTCCCAGGTCGCGGGCCTGGACGCGGCGCAGCCGATCGGTGACCTTCCGTCCGGGCTGCCCGCGCCCTCACTCGGCTTCCTGGACCTCGGTTCGCTCGGCACCCTGCTCGCCCCGGCGGTGGCCGTGGCGGCGCTCGCGGCCCTGGAGTCCCTGCTGTCCGCCTCGGTGGCGGACGGCATGACGGTGGGGCAGCGGCACGACCCCGATCGCGAGCTGTTCGGCCAGGGGTTGGCCAATGTCGCGGCCCCGCTGTTCGGCGGAGTGCCCGCGACCGGCGCGATCGCCCGGACCGCGGTCAACGTCCGTACAGGCGCCGGCTCCCGGCTGGCCGCCCTGACCCATGCCGCGATCCTCGCTGTGATCGTGTTCGCTGCGGCGCCCCTCGTCTCCAGGATCCCGCTCGCCGCCCTCGCCGGCGTGCTGCTGGCCACCGCGGTCCGCATGGTGGAGGTCGGCTCGCTCAGGGCGATGGCCAAGGCCACCCGCTCGGATGCGCTGATCCTCGTCCTCACCGCGGTCGCGACCCTGGCATTGGACCTCGTGTACGCGGTGATCATCGGGCTGGTCGTCGCGGGTGCTCTCGCCCTGCGCGCCGTCGCCAAGCAGGCCCGCTTCGACCAAGTCCCGCTAGACCGGGGCGATCACAGTGCCGAAGAACACGCCCTCCTCGCCGAGCACATCGTCGCGTACCGCATCGACGGGCCGCTCTTCTTCGCCGCCGCGCACCGCTTCCTGCTGGAGCTGACCGAGGTGGCCGACGTACGGGTCGTCATCCTGCGCATGTCGCGGGTGTCGACCATGGACGCCACCGGCGCGCTGGTCCTCAAGGACGCCGTGGAGAAACTGAAGCGGCGCGGCATCCTCGTCCTGGCCTCCGGGATTCGCACCGGCCAGCGCCAGGTCCTGGACTCCGTCGGCGCGCTGGAGCTGCTGCGGCACGACGGCCGGGAGTACGCCACCACCCCCGAGGCGATCCGGGCCGCCCGCGACCACCTGGAGACGACCGGAGTCCTGACCGCCGTACCCGCCCAGAAGCCCCGAACCTCCAGCGAGGAAGCCGTCCGATGAGCACTGCCCCCGCCCCCCTGCGACTAGTGGAGATCTCCGGAGCGGAGGCCCTGTGGCTGCTGGAAGGCAGCAGCCTGGGACGGCTGGTGTACCAGCAGCGGGAGCTGACCGTCGTACGGCCGGCCCGGCATGTGTGGGAGTACGGCCGACTGATCGTCCGGGCCCCCGTCCAGGCGGCGGCGATGTCGGCCACGGTGACGTACCACGTGGACGAGATCCGGGCGGTGCACGGCACCGGCTGGACGGTCACCGTCCATGGTCCCGCCGACGTGCTCAGCGACGCTGACGAGACAGACCATCACCGCCGCACCTTGCCGGGCTGGACGCACGGCCCCCACGACACTCTGCTGCGCCTGAACCCCCAGAGCGTCACCGGCTTCCGCCTCGCCCGCCTGGAGACATGATGGCCCCCGTTCTCGATGTCCTTCCGTACCGGCACGTGCTCACCCTGCCCAACGAGCCGTCCGCCGTCCGTCTCGCCCGTGAGACCGCCGAACAGGCGCTGGTCGAGTGGGGGATAGATCTGCACCGGCCCGTCGTGGACGCGGCGCTGCTGATCCTCAGTGAGCTGGTGACCAACAGCGTCCGGCACGCCGCCGAGGTGTCCCCGCAGATCATGGTCATGTATGCGGCGAGCGGAGGCCGCCTGGCCTTCGCCGTCCATGACCGCCACCCCCACCAGCCCTCGCTGCACCCTGCCGCAACCGGCACCAGTGGCGGTCTCGGCACGGTCATGGAGCTCACCCGGCAACTCGGCGGCACCGTCGCCGTGCACGGCGACGCCGACGGCAAGAGCATCTGGACAACTCTCCCGCTCTGACCTCAACGGGCCGCACACGCAAGGAAGTTCACCGTCATGACCATCGAGTGGCGCTACACCGTCGAGGACGACTTCGGGGTGCTCTCCGTCGCAGGCTACCTGGGCCCGGCGGCGGTCCGTCGCTTCGACGGAGCGGTCGGCTGGGTCGTCGCCCGCGGCACCGGACCGGTCATCCTCGACCTGACCGAACTGCGCGGTTGGTCCGCGGAAGGCCAGCTGGCCATCACCGAGACCGCACGCCGCCTCGCGGCAACGGGTCGGAGCCTGGAACTGGCCGCCATCCCCGCCGACGGCTCGCTCGTCCCGTCCGGCGACTGCCCGGACATCCCCGTCCATTGCGACCTGGCCACCGCCCTCTCCGTCCACGCCCGGCACATGTCGCCTCCCGACGAGGCACAGCAGGCGTGGCGCACCGACGGCTGGCCCACCTGACCCCCGTATCCGCTCACCGACTGAAAGACACCTGTGCCATGAGTGACAACCTTCCCCCCCTGCCCCGGATGCTCCGGCGCCTACACCTACGAGATGGGTGCGCTCCTGGTCTGCCCGGAGTGCGGGCACGAGTGGTCACCGTCCGCCCAGTCCGCTGACGGCGCCTCCGGAAGCAGGGTGATCAAGGACGCGGTCGGCAACGTGCTCGCCGACGGTGACACCGTGACGGTCGTCAAGACGCTGAAGGTCAAGGGCAGCCCGAGCGGGATCAAGGCGGGCACCAAGGTGCGCAACATCCGCCTGGTCGACGGAGTGGACGGCCACGACATCGACTGCAAGGTCGATGGGTTCGGCGCGATGCAGCTCAAGTCCAGCGTCGTGAAGAAGGTCTGATCCGACACCCTGCTGTGCCGACCGCCCGGGACGACGTCCCGGGCGGGTTCCACGTGTGCCGGCCCGACGGCGCAGGCTCCTTCTCGGTGGCTGGAGTGGCTGGAGTGGCTGGATTCGAGCGGCTTTGGTTACTCGCATCCGGGTTCGGCGTGGCCGGTGCCGCAGGCGAGGATGGTCCGCATGTTCTTGACGAGTGGGTGGATGCGATGCGCCGTGCTCCGGCCGGAGGGGCCGTGCCGTTGTGTCGGGGAGGGGACCGCACGATGAGTACGCCGCTGTACCAACTGAAGGCCGAGTTCTTCAAGACGCTGGGCCATCCGGCCCGTATCCGGGTCCTGGAGCTGCTGAGCGAACGTGAACACGCGGTCGCGGAGATGCTGCCCGAGGTGGGTATCGAGCCCGCTCATCTGTCCCAGCAGCTGGCGGTGCTGCGGCGGGCGAATCTGGTCAAGACCCGCAAGGAGGGTTCGACCGTGTACTACTCGCTGACCAGCCCGCAGGTCGCGGAGCTTCTGCGGGTCGCACGGACCATCCTGTCCGGGGTGCTCGCCGGGCAGGCCGAGCTGCTGGCCGACCTGCAGGCCGCGCAGGGTGAGCAAAAGCCGCCGTCGTAGCGCCGGCCCTCAAACAGCGGCCGTCTCCCGGAGTTGGACAGCTGGATGGCCATCCGGGGGAGCAGGGGACACCCACGAGCACCCTTGACCGATAGACCCCTGCGAACTCTGTACCACCACAGCTGAGGTGCTGCCCCACGCTCGCTCGCCGCTTCTGGGCGTGCTCGCCGAGGCAGAACGGCAACTGCACGTCCTGACAAGGGGATCTCGAACCGGACGAGGACGACCTTCGCCCTCGTCCTCGAGCGCCGGACGGGCTGGCATTGAGCGAGCTCGGGCCGCACAACTTCGCGGGCGCACGTCACCCCGAAATGGCCTAGACAACAAACCCCAGGCCGCTGACCTGGGGTTTCAAATGGAGCGGGTGACGAGAATCGAACTCGCGCTCTCAGCTTGGGAAGCGACGGCGCTTCAACGGCGACACCGCTTCTGACCTGGGGATACATCGCTTGCGGTGCAGCTTCGAGGGCTGATTTCGCACCGCTGTTCACCGTGGTCGAGGAGGGCGGTGTCCACGACCGGATGGGTTTCCCCGGCGTTGCCCGATGCGACGCCGCGAGTCTCCACACCTGCCTGGGTGGCCGTCGTGGTCTCAGCCGCACCGGCGGCCACCGTCTCCTGACCCGCACCAGCCGTTGCCCCGGGCCGCGCTGGGCATCATGCCCACGCATGTCCCGCAGTCTCCCGGACCTTGCCCATGGACGGCCGGTCGGCGACAGGCGGAGCTGACAGCGGTCGGCCGGGACCACGGCCGAAGCCCGCAAGGGCGATCCCCTTGCGGGCCGGGCAGGCCGTCCAGGCCGGGGTGGGACGTGCAGGCGTCCCACCCCGGCAGGACCTCACCGGATGTACTTGGCGGGCTTGGTGGCGGTGTTGAGCAGGTACTCCAGGGGGCCGCGGCGGAAGAAGCGGGACCAGATGGTGGCGAACACGATCGCCCCGAGGACGAACATGATCAGGGGCACCCATGACTGCTGGGTGCTGGTCCCGGCGGGCACGGACAGCATGGACTGTGCGACGAAGTGGCCGACGTAGGCGGTCAGTGACATGGTGCCCACGGCGATGACCGGTTTCGCCAGGCGGCGCAGTCGGGGCAGGCGGTCCATCAGCACGGTCGCGCCCACGATCACGAGGATCGCGACGCCCAGGCTGCCGATGATGTCGAACGTGGTGCCGCTGTGCGGCCCGGCCGCCAGGAGCGACGACGCCGGCATATCGGGGAACGACCCGCCGTCGAGCGGCATCGACCCGGAGCCGCCGGACGACGGCATGCTGCCGAAGGACGCCGACCCGGAGCCGCCGGACGACGACCCGCCTTCTGCGGTGCTCCGCAACGCCCCGGGGCCGGCCAGCAGCAGGGACATGCCGTACGCGGTCGCGGTGAGGGCGGCACCGACCGCGGCCAGGCGCCGCTGGACAGTGCCGGAGGACAGGTCGAGGCGGCCCAGCGCCATGCCCGCGATCACGAACGACATCCAGGTGAGCGCCGGGTAGAAGCCGGTGAGCAGCAGATCGAGCACGCCTACCTCGCTGAGGTGGCGGAGCGGGTCGTAGGTGTTGATGCTCTGCTGGACCGACGGGGTCAGCAGCGAGGTCAGGGCGAACGCCAGCTGCGGTGTGGCCAGGGCGAACGCGGCCGCGATGATCGCGAGGGTCTTGGCGCGCAGGCGGACCAGGGGCAGGGCGAGCAGGAAGTAGACACCGTAGAAGCCGAGGATGATCACTCCCCCGTACTCCATTGCCATCGCGGTGCCCAGCGCCAGCAGGACCACGGCGCGGATCGCGATGCGGGCCTTCGCCTGCCGGCCGGCCAGGCCGGTCTTGGGCTCGCGGCGGCCGGCGAGCAGCATCAGGGAGAACCCGGCGAGGGTGGCGAACAGGACCGACGAGTGACCGTCCGATATGTACCGGATCCAGCTGGCGACGCCGCTCGTGGCGGACAGCGGGGGGCCGATGTGCACGACGTACATGCCGAACACCGCCAGCGCGCGGGCCAGGTCCACCCCGACGAGGCGTCCCATCGAGGGACCGGGCGAGGCCGGCGCGGCGGACTCGGGGGAGGTTCGGGGCGGCGGAGGCGAGTTCTCCTGGGGAGCCGACGTCTCCTGCGGCGGCTGTATCTGTGTCATACGGAGAATCTCGCGTGGCCGTCAGGAGACGGACCATCCGGCAGGCTTCGGTAACGCCCCCGCCGACCGGCCGGTACCGCCCCGCCGACCGGCGGAACAGCGCCGCGGCGGTCGGCCGGCGGGCCCGGACGGCCAACCGCCCTACTTGATGAGGGCGTTGGCCACCACGACCGTCAGCCCGAGCAGCGAGTCCACGGTGCCGATCTTCAAAGCGGAACTCCACGTGCGACCGGCAGCGCGGGCCGCGAGCAGGCCCCAGGCGAACAGCAGCACCACGTTCACGGCGAAGGCCACGTACTCGATGCCCGCCGAGGGCCACCACCCCCAGCCCGCGCCGAGCAGCAGGACCACCGTCGGCACCGTCGCCACCACCAACGGCCACTCGGACAGCAACAGCCGCACCACGGCGCGCACACCGTGATGGGTCCGGTCG
>NZ_FNHV01000041.1 GCF_900103585.1 Streptomyces sp. cf386 | reverse complement strand
GACCTCGTGCAGCCGCTGCCAGACGCCGGCCTCGTTCCAGTCCCGCAGACGGCGCCAGCAGGTCATGCCCGAGCCGAAGCCGAGGTCTTGCGGCAGGTACTCCCACTGGATGCCGGTGTGCAGCACGTACAGGATCCCGCAGAGCACTTCGCGGTCCGGCAACGGCTTGCGGCCCGGATGCCGAAAGCGCCGCTCACGCTGAGGCAGCAGCGGCTCCAAGCGGTCCCACAGCTCGTCGGACACGATCCACGGTGATCTCCCCACAACCGGCCGAACGCGCAAATACCGCCTCGGACACGGCGATCAGCGCCGATGCACCTCATTGTGTTAGCCGTTGTAAGTCGCTCGTCGAGGGTGCGGTTGTCGGCGGTGAGCTGGCGGACTCTTTGTTTGAGGTTGGTGTTCTCCGTAGTGATCCGCTGGATGGCTTCCTCGGTCCACTCGGCTTCCAAGTCGCGCATCTGGCCAAGGAGCTCGCCAATCCGGATGCGCTGGGCAAGGATCTCGTAGTGGGCGACCTTGAGGGCTTCGTCAGCGTTCAGGGCGCGTTCGCGCCAGGTCGCCTCTCGCTCGTCGTCCTGCTCAGCAAGCATGCGGGACCGCTGTTCGCCGACCTGGTCCATCGCTGCGGCGACCGCGGATCTGGCCTCGGCGTTGTCGTAGATGAAGAGCCACAGGACCATCGCAACTCAGGTGCGGAACACCACGCGGTACGGAACCCACGACGTCCGGCTCAGCGGACACCGCGACCGCCACGGCGGTCCGCGCCGAAGCTCTCGCCGGCGTATGAAAGCCGCCCGTGTCCCCCAGGTGAACCTGGGGGACACGGGCGGCTTTCATACGCCTGATGCCTCATCAGAATGTGCGTCAGACGTGCGTCAGACGTGCGTCACGTGCGTCGCTCGTGCGTCAAGATATCGCCCGTAACGCCCACAGCGCACATAATGCACACCAGGCAAAACCGCAGGTCAGTGGCCCTTCTCGGTAGACTCAAGGATCGCGACGCACTCGACATGATGGGTCATCGGAAACATGTGCAACAAAAACACACGGAAGGAAACCGCAGCTCAGAAGCCCGCCCTCCACAAATCGGACACGATGTCGATGTGCAGTACGTGCAGAGTGGGCGCTACGTGCAAAATGTTGACGGCGTTCGTTCGGGCTGCGCCGGGACCTTCGGAGGACCGTCAGGGCTGCGGCCGGGCGCACCATGCCCGGCCGAAGACTCAGGCAGCCGCCAGCTTCCGGATGCGCGGGTGGTTCTCCAGCGCCCACCGCACGGTCTTCGCCGGGCGTCCGAGCAGGGTTTCCAGCTCGCCGGTGATGCCGCCGTATCCTCCGCGGCCGATGATCCGGGTCAGGGTCTTCAGGTGCTCCGCGATGTGCGGGTACGCGGACATGTGGGTGTCCACGTAGGTCTTGTTCCAGGTTTCGATGTCTTCGGGAACATAGGTGACCGGGCGTCCCAGCACGGCCGCGAAGTCCTCCGCGATCCCGTGCATGTCCTTGAACTCCGGGCCGGTGAGCGCGTAGGACTTGGAGATGTGCGGCTCCGGGTCGACAAGGATCTTCGCGCACAGTTCCGCGACGTCGTGACCGGCGATGGGTGCGAGCCGGTGGTCGGCGAAGGGCAGGCGCAGTTCACCGTCGGCCAGTGAGCTGAGGGCCAGCCAGGTCATGATGGGGTTCTCGACGAAGAAGCCCGCCTGGATGTTGACCGTCGGGAGGCCGGACCACTCCAGCACCCGCTCGGCGACCCAGTGGGCCCGCTGCTGCGGCGACCAGTCGGCGACGATTCCGCCGAGCCGCGCGCGCCGCTCCTCCTCCGGCGCGGTCATGTGGTCGAAGGTCATGAACGACTGCTCGTACTCGGAGATGTTGACGAAGACCTCGATGTCGCCCTGGGCCCGCGCCGCCGCGGCCATCAGGCTGACGGCGTCGGTGTAGTACGGCGACAGGCTCATGCTGAAGTAGAGGCGCCGGACGCCCTTCAGCGCGGCGGTCACGTCGGCGATGGTGAGCAGGTCACCGACGAAGACCTCCGCCCCGGCCTGGCGGAGCGAGTAGGCGCGTTCATCATCCTGCCGTACGAACGCGCGAACGGGGTGCCCTTGTTCGAGCAGCATGTCGACCATCATCCGGCTCACACCACCGATCTCGCCGGCGGCACCGGTGATCAGGATGGGATCGCGCTCTGGCATCAAGGTTTCCTCTGTCTGGTTGGGGTGGGGCAGTTGTCCGGAAGGGTGGGCCGGTGGGCGGTGACCGTCGTGCCGGGTGGCCGACTCCGCGTGAACCTGCGCGTCAGCCGGCCAGGCGGTTGATCTTGCGGATCTGCTTGTCGAAGGCCCGGGCGGGAACGAGACGGCGCAGTGTGCTCACGCGTCCGGCCAAAGAGCCGGCGGTGTAGCGCAGCTTCGGGCTGGCGTCGGTCGCCGCCGCGACGATCGCCTTGGCGACGACGGCGGGTGCGTCACCGTCCCTGACTGCCTCTGCCAACACACGGTCGACGGTCTGCCGTTGCTTCGCGTAGGCGTGCAGGGGTACGTCCGGCTTCGCGCTGTTGGCCTCGAATCCAGTCCTGGTGTAGGCGGGTTCGACGAGAAGCGACCGG
This sequence comes from Streptomyces sp. cf386, assembly GCF_900103585.1. Taxonomy (GTDB): domain Bacteria; phylum Actinomycetota; class Actinomycetes; order Streptomycetales; family Streptomycetaceae; genus Streptomyces. The sequence continues at coordinate 32,339 of NZ_FNHV01000041.1, read as the reverse complement.
ATGCCGTGTTCCCGGATCTCGTGGTCCAGGGACTCGGAGTAGCCCTCGATCGCGTGCTTGGAGGCGGCGTAGACGGCCATGTACGGCTGGGGCATGAATCCGAGTACGGACGAGATGTTGATGATGCGTCCGCGTTTCTGGGCGCGCATGTACGGCAGGACCTCCGTCACCATGCGCATGACCCCGAAGACGTTGGTGTCGAAGACAGCCTGAGCTTGCTCGACAGAGGTTTCCTCCGCCGCACCCATCGAGCCGACGCCGGCGTTGTTGACCAGGACGTCGATCCGCCCGAACCGCTCGCTCACCTCCTGGACCGCCGCGGCGACCGAGGCGTCGTCGGCCACGTCGAGGTCGAGGAACGTCACACCGTCGAGCGGGGTGACGCGTGAGGTGTCCCGGCTTGTGCCGACCACGTCGAAACCCGCTGCGACCAGTGCGAGCGCGGTTTCCTTCCCGATGCCGGATGACGCACCCGTCACGAGTGCCACCGGCCGATCTGTCGTCATCATGACTCCCGCACTCATTGAAAAACCGATCGGTTTCCGTCACTGTAAACCGATCGGTTTCCGCGTGCAAGTTCAAGCAGGGAGAAGGACGGCATGGGCAGGATCAGTGCGCAGGAGAGGCGCGAGAGCGTGATCCGCGCGGCGATCGCCGAGTTCGCGATCGCCGGCTACCACGGCACCGCCACCGCGGCGATCGCCAGGCGGGTCGGCGTCACGCAGCCGTATCTCTCCCGGCTCTTCCCGGACAAGAAGGCGATCTTCGTCACCGCCCTGACGCGGAGCATGGAAGACACTCGCCTGGCTTTTCAGAGGGCGGCCGACGGGGTGGAGGACGGCGAGCGGGCCCGCCAGGCCATGACGGACGCTTACGTGCACCTGATCTCGACGCGCCCCGAGACGCTCCTGATGCAGATGCAGGGATGCGCCACCGCGGCGGCCGCCGAGGCGCAGGGCGATGACCAGTCCGGCGAGGTCGTCCGAGCCGGCTGGATGAGGATCTGGGAGACCGTGCACCTGTCGTTGGGTGCCGATGCCGGCCGGACCGCAGGCTTCTTCGCCTGCGGCATGCTCGGCAACACGCTTGCGGCTATTGGACTCCCCCAGAACGCCGGAAGGCGGGGAAGCGTTCCGGAGGGGCGATCCGTCAGCGCACGCCCGCCGCGTCGAGCAGGGTGATCACCGTGGGCGCGATGAGCCCCGTCAGCTGGTCCGCGCCGATGCCCGCGCGGGCGCTGCCACCGTCGAAGACCAGGCTGAGCTGCCGGGCCAGCAGGCCGGGATCGCTCGCTCCGCCCTGCTCGGCCTCGGCGCGGAAGAAGGCGGTCAGGTTCTCCTTGACCCCATGGGCGACCCGGCTCGCGGGGTGACTCTGGTCCTTGAGCTCGATCTGCGCGGCAAGGAAGGGGCAGCCGTAGAACTCGGGCGCGCCCGACTGCGATTCCACCTGCTCGAAGACGTGCAGGATCCGCTCCCTCGGGGAACGGCCGTCGTCCGCCGCGGGCAGGAGTGCCGCCACGTAGGCGGAAGTACGCCGCTCCAGACTCGCCGCGAGCAGTTCGTCCTTGCTCTCGAACAGCTGGTACATGGAGCGCTTCGACACTCCCGCCGCCTTGCACAGCGCCTCGACGCCAATGCCGACGCCGTCTCGGTAGGTGAGTGTGGCCGCCGCCTCCAGCAGCCGCTCCCTGGGGCTTTGTTTCACTTCGGTGGTCATACCGCGAGGTTAACCCAAAGGGAAGTAGATAAAAACCGATCGGTTTCCAGGGTGGCGTCCGCGCGGAGGCTCAACGACCGGCTCGTCGGCGACGGCCTGGGGGAAGACCGTCGCCGAGCCCTGGTGGTGTGCGTACCCGCCGTCCACGGCAGGGCGACACACACCGGGGCCACTCCGAGTGATGGCCCCGTCCTGGGGGATGCGCAGGGTGGCTTGCGCTATGCCGGGGCCGCCGTCTTCTCGGGCGTCGTCTCCACCGGGATGCGGTGCAGCCCCTTGCGGTCGTACCACCCCAGTACGCCGAAGCCGAACAGTGCGGCCGCCACGAGGCCGACCGCCATCATGACCCAGCCTCGGGTCAGACCCGCGTCGCCCTGGGCGTCGTGGTAAAGGATCGAGCGGATGCCACCCGTGATCTGCCGCAGCGGCTCGAACTCGGCAAGGAAGCGGTAGAAGCCGGGCAGCGCCTCGATGGGGGTGGTGGCCCCGGACGTCGGCACCGCCATCCCGATGAAGACCAGCGTGACCACCAGCATGCCGGGTGTGCCGAAGACCGCGAGGAGGCCGAGCGCGCCGATCCCGGTGACCGCGATGGCGCACACTGAGTACAGCCACAGCAGCGGCAGATGAGAGGCATCCATGCCCATGATGCCGACCGCGCCCGCCAGGACCAGGGTCCCCATCAGCAGGGACAGTCCGGCCATGAGGGTGCTGCTGATGACGAGGGTCTGCACCCGGGTCGCCCGGATCAGGGGGCGGTGCAGGCGCAGTGGGCCCATGTCGTTGTGGGTGTAGCCGAGGGCGTGGTCGACCTGGCCGCTGATGACGTTGGCAGAGAGCATGCCGACGACCACGAGGGTGAGCGCGTAGTAGAACGCCGTCAGGCCCAGGCCGCTGTGCGAGTCGAGCGGGTGGCCGTCCTCGACGGTGATGGCGGCCGGGTCGGCGAGCAGCACGCGTGCCGCGGCGGGCAGTTTCGCCTGCCCGGCTTCGATCTGCGCGGTCAGCTCCTTGCCCACGTGGAGCGAGGCGTTCTCGGCCGCCTGCGTCGTCGCCGTCCGGGCCAGGCCGGAGCCCAGACTGCCGGCCGACTGGTTGGTGAGCACCGTCAGCGTCGGGCGGGCCGGGGTTCCGGTGGTCGTGGTGCCGGTCAGGGCGGTGATGGAGGAGGTGAAGTCGGCGGGGACGACGAGCGCGCCGTACAGCTTGCCCTTGCCGAGTTCCTCCTTCAGCTCCTTCTCGCCCATCACCTTCCAGTCGATCTTGCCCTCGCTCTCGGTGGACTTCTCGATCGACTCGGTGATCCGCGCCCCCAGGTTGACCTGGCCCACTCCTTCGTCCGCGTTGACCAGGCCGACGGGCAGCTTGGTCATGTGATCGACCGGATCGATGTTGGCGCCGACGTAGAACACGGCGAACAGCAGCGCGAGTACGCCGGTGATGACGCCGTTGGCTATCCACAGAGGTTTGGCGCGCAGGACGCGGATAGGGTGAATGCCACTCATGACGTACGTTGCTCTCGCTCGATGGACACGGAACGCTTCGCCGGGGGCTGCCAGCCGCCGGTGACTTCCTTGACGGGCTTGTGGGGGAAACGGCGCCGGGCGTACTCCTGCGCGTGTGAGCCCGGCAGGACGTAGAGCGTTTCCTTCTTGTCCTGGAGCGGTCGCAGCACGGTGTCCATGAACGTCTTGCGGTCCTCCAGGTATGGGCCCAGGACGTCCTCGCCGGCGGGGCAGACGGCAAGGCAGTAGCCGGACTTGTAGCCGGGGGGCGAGCTCAGGCTCTGCCACATGGAGGCGCTCTCGGAATCGGTGACCCGGGAGCGGTAGTCGGCGGCGTCCTCGCTGTCGGCCACGGTCTGCGCCCAGTCGGTGAACCCGCTCATGAACTCGCGGTAGTTGTGCGTGGTGCAGGCCAGCGCGTCGAACGCGCCGTCCTTGGCGATGGCGCCGACCGGGCAGGCCGCGACGCACAACTTGCAGTCGATGCAAGGGTTGTAGTCCAGCGCCTCCCCGTACTCGCTCACCTCCGCGTCCACGAGGACGGTGACCAGGAGGATGAAGCTGCCGAACTTCGGGTGGATGACGTTGCGGTGCAGACCCATCACGCCGAGCCCGGCGGCCACCGCGACCGTCTTGTGCGCCACCACCCAGATCCGCTCACGAGGGAAGCGGTCCATCTCCTGGGGGAAGCCGACCGAGGGATTAAGTGCGCGGTACCCGGCGTCCTGGAGGGCTTGGGTGACGCTGCGCGCGGCGTGGTTGGCCTGTTCGTCGGTCTGGTGGAACTCCTGGTTGGCCACACTGCGGGCCGGGGAGCGGCAGTTGTCGCGGTTCATCCTGACCGCCATCGAGATGAGGGTACGGGTGCCGGGCAGCGCCGACTGCGCGTACTCGCGCTCCCCGGCCAGGTCGGGGTGGTCCAGGCTCACCGCGGCCGCGTCGTCCGCACCGGCCGCCAGACACAGCTCGCGCAGCCAGGCCGCGTCGATCACCGCCGGTGGGCGTGGAGCGTCACCGGCCCGGCGCCGGGCGAGTACGGCCTGTACCGACGGGTGGGCGGCCAGCTTCGCCGGAAGCCGGGGACTCGGTAGTTGCCCCTCGGCGTCGCGCGCGGCAGTCATCCGTGCTCCTAGTGACTCGGGTCGGGATTCGCCGCGCCTCCACGGCGAGAAACCGATCAGTTTCACCACCGTAAACTGATCGGTTTCCACACGCAAGCCCGAGTTGCGGGCCCGAATTGCGCCACCCCGGAGACAGCCCCTACAGGGCCGCGAGCCCCCCAGCCGGCTCCTCGCTGTCCCGCCACCCCGTCACCAACGCCCGCAGCGCCCGCTCGTAACAATCGGCGACCGCGAGCCCCGGCGGCTCGTTCCCGGACAGCACCAGGGAGACCAGGCCGTGGGCCATACCCCAGACCGACAGCGCGACGACCTCAGGGTCGGACGCGGAACCGAACTGCCCGGCCCGCTGCCCGCGACGCACGGCGTCGACGAGGGGCCGGTACGTCTCAACGACCTCACGCGGCCTGTCCGCACCGGACGGGCACTGGGCGCCGCGGTCGGAGAAGAGGATCGCATAGAGGTGCGGGTTGGCCACGGCATACTCGCGATAGGCCAGCCCGATACGGATCACGTCGCCGACCGGGTCGCCCGTCGGACGGACGGCGGCCAGACGCTCGGCGAAGAGGCGCACGGCCTCCTGATACAGGCTGCTGAGCAGGCCAGCCTTACTGCCGAACAGCGAGTAGACCGCCGTGGTCGAGGTCTTCACGTCCGCCGCGAGCTGCCGCAGGCTCAGCGCGGCCGCGCCTCGATCGAAAACCGTGGCGGCCGCGCGATGCAGAAGCCGGAGCCGCAGCGATTCGTCATGTGTCTTGGGTCTGGCCATGACGTCAGCGTATTGCAACGCCGTTACAAATCCACCCTTGACGGCGGCAGATAAGTCAGCAGCCGAGCGCGGAGTCAGAGCCAGGACACAGGTAAACCGATCGGTGTCGAGCAATAAAAACACTGTTATGGTTCCTCGTATGGACATCGAACGCACACCTGACGCGCGCTTCGACGGCCTCTCCGACTGGCCGTACCGGCCCCGGTACGTCACGGTCGGCGAGGGCCTGCGGATGCACTACGTCGACGAAGGACCGTCCGACGGACCGGTCGTGGTCCTCGCTCACGGCGAGCCGACCTGGGGCTACCTCTACCGCCGGATGATTCCCGGCCTGGCGGCAGCCGGCCGACGCGTCCTCGTTCCCGATCTGATCGGCTTCGGCCGCTCCGACAAGCCGGTCGACCGGGCCGCGTACACCTACGAGTCCCACGTGGCCTGGACCGGAGACTGGCTGGACCAGCTCGGCCTCGCGGACATCACCCTGTTCGGTCAGGACTGGGGCGGGTTCCTCTTCCTCGTGCACGTCGGGCTCACCCTCGACCGTTTCGCGGCCGTCGTCGCCGCCAACACCGGCCTGGCGGCACCGGAGGTCATGGCCTCGTTCACTCCGGAGCAGTTCGCGCCCGCGGCCGGTGCCTTCCTGCACTGGCTGGAGCAGTCCGAGTCACCGGACCTGACCGCCTCGTGGGCCGTCGGCAGCCCGGACAGCGCTCTCAACCAGACCGCCCACGTCCTCAGCCAGGAGGAGGCGGCCGCTTACGACGCTCCGTTCCCGTCCCATCGGCACTTCGCCGGCGTACGGCAGTTCCCGCACCTCGTACCGCTCGACGCCGCCGACCCGCCCGCCTCGATGCTGAGCCGGGCCTGGGCGGGGCTGACAGCCTTCGAAAAGCCCTTCCTCACCGCCTTCGCCGCGCACGAGGACATCACGCGCGCCTTCGAGCAGCTCTTCCAGCAGCACATCCCGGGCGCGAAGGGCCAGAGCCATCTGACGGTCCCCGACGCCGGCCACTTCCTGCAGGAACAGCAGCCGGACCTGCTGGTCGAGGCGATCCTCAGCCTCGCCTGAAAACCCAGCGATCATCCAGGAGAATCCATGTTCGAGAAATTCGGGCGCCTGCTCCACCGCAGACGAAAGCCCCTGCTGATACTGACCGTGCTGTTCGCCGTCCTGTCCGGCGCCTACGGAGCCGGCGTCTTCGGCTCCCTCACACCGCTCGGCTTCCAGGACCCCGGCTCCGGCAGCGAGCGCGCGGCCCGGATCGCCGAGAAGGCGTTCCCGCAGCGGACGCCCGATGCGGTGATCGTCTACCGCGACGAGGACCGCACCGTCGACGACCCGTCCTTCCGGCAGGCGGTCGTCAAGCAGGTGGAGTCCCTGCCGAAGGCTGACGTCACCAGCTACATGCACTACTGGCAGACCAAGATGCCGGCGCAGGTCAGCCACGACCGGCACGCCACCTACGTCGGGCTGAACTTCCACGGCAGCAGCGAAAAGGCCAAGGAGGATGCGTACAAGGCGATCAAGGACAAGATCCCGGCTCCCGGCCTGGAGACCCTGCAGGGCGGAACGGTGCCCACCGGCCACCAGGCCAGTGAGAAGATCGAACACGACCTGAGAACCGCGGAAATCATCTCCGCCCCCGTGCTCTTCCTGCTCCTGCTGGTCGTGTTCGGCGGTCTGGCCGCGGCCTTCCTCCCCCTCATCGTCGGCGTGCTCTCCATCCTCGGGTCGATGGCCGTCCTGCGGACCATCGCGAACATCACCGATGTGTCGGTGTTCTCCATGAGCCTGGTCACGATCCTGGGTCTCGCGGTCGCCATCGACTACGGCCTGCTGATCGTGAGCCGCTACCGCGAGGAACTGGCGGCCGGCTACACCGGCGAAGCGGCGATCGGGCGCACCATCGCCACGGCCGGTCGCACCGTGGTGATCTCCGGCACCACGGTCGCGGCGGCGCTGGCCGGCCTGACCCTCTTCCCCTCGACGTTCCTGAAGTCGATGTCGTACGGCGGTGTGGCCGCGGTCGTGCTGGCGGTGCTCTTCTCGCTGGTCGCGCTGCCCGCGGTGCTCGCCGTGCTGGGCCCGAAGGTCAACGCCTTCCCGCTACGCCGCAAGAAGGCCGTGCGGCCGACGGCGGAGGGTGAGGGTTCCTGGTACCGGTTCGGGCACGGACTGATGCGGCGTCGATGGGTCGTGGTGGTGGGGGCGGTGGGCCTGCTGCTGACGCTCGCCCTGCCGTTCTCAAAGATCGAGTTCGGCTCCATCAACGCGCAGCAGCTGCCGAGCAGTTCCGAGGGCCGCCAGGTCTTCAACGCCATGGAGCACGACTTCGACGGCGACGCGGTGAAGTCCATCGACTCGCTCCTCGTGCTGAAGTCCGACGGGACCTCGAAGGAGCAGGGTGCGGCTCTGAAGGCGTACGCCGAGCGGCTCGGCGCCACCGAGGGCGCCACGAGCGCCCGGATCAGCGGCGTGGAGGGCACCACGGCCCGGGTCTCCGTCACCTACGACGGCAACCCCATCTCGACCCACGCGCGCGACCTGGTGAACCGGATCAAGGAGGTACCGGCACCACCGGGCGCCCAGGCATACATCGGCGGCGAGTCGGCGATCTACGACGACACCCTGGACGCGCTCGGCGAGACCCTGCCGTGGATGCTGCTCTACATCGCGGTGATGACGTACATCCTGCTGTTCCTCGCGTTCGGCTCGGTGCTGCTGCCGCTGAAGGCGATCGCGATGAACATGCTGTCGCTGACCGCGACCTTCGGAGTCCTGGTCTGGATCTTCCAGGACGGCCATCTGGGCGGCCTGCTCGGCTTCGATCCCACGGGCAACATCGAGCCCAACATGCCGATCATGCTGTTCGCGCTGATCTTCGGACTCTCCATGGACTACGAGGTGTTCCTGGTGTCCCGGATGCGGGAGCAGTACGACAAGCAGGGCGACAGCACGGAGGCCGTGGCGACTGGGCTGCAGTCCATCGGCCGCCTGGTCGTGAGCGCGGCGCTGCTGATGTGCGTGCCGCTCGCGGCGATCGGGATGAGCGATGTGCTGACCATCAAGCTCTTCGGCGTCGGCATGGTGTTCGCGGTCCTGGTGGACGTGCTGGTCGTGCGCATCCTGCTGGGAACGGCCGTCATGAGACTGCTGGGCAGGGCGGCCTGGTGGGCTCCGGCACCACTGGCACGCTTCTACGACCGGTTCGGTATCAAGGAGACCGACGTGCTGGCCGACGACACCGCCCACAAGCCGGTACCCGTCGGCGTGGGCTGACCCCTGGGAGCGGGGTGCCGGTGACCACGGGCACCCCGCCGGGGACTCACTCCGCCGGCTACTCGTCGGCACCCCGCCCGGGGTCACTCCGCCGACCGCTCCCCCGTCCGGCAGGCACTGCGATCATGGCGACGATGGTTCGCGTCCTCTTGGGCCAGCCGCCGCAGAAGCCTGACGACGGCTCGAACAGCACAGTGAGGACCACAGCCCGCTCGGCGAGGGCGATGCGGTCCTCGATCCCTTCGAACTGCGCGAAGTCCAGGTCCGCGGTGGCGGTGGCGAGCCGCGCGTAGGGGGTCAGGTCCTCGCCCGTGCAGTCGGTACCGAGGCGGCTCAACGCCGCGAGACTCTCGGTGTGCTGTCGCTTCCCATCTCGAACTTCGGCGGATTCCGAGCCAGACCATGACTGACCCCTCACCCCACATCCGCGGCGAGGCCGTAGAACCCCGCTGCCCGGCCCTCGAAAGGCCGGCACGCCGTTCCCTGTACGTCCGCGCTGACACGCCTGCGCCTGCCGCTGGGGAAGGCTCTCGAGCTGACCGCGCTGCCGCCGCTCTCGTCCTGGGAAGTCAACGTCCGCCCGCCGTCGACACGAGCGCCATCGCCGCGCATTTCCGTTCCCGAGGAGGGAGCCAGCGGCGGTGTCGACTGCGCCCGTCCCGACGAGCCGTCGCCCCCTGCCGCGGCGCCGACCCCGACCGCCGCTCCCAGCACGCCCAGCGCCCCCACGAGCGACGCATCTGTCACACCGCCGGACCACATCGCCGACGAGGAAACGAGCCCTGCCCCGGCTCCACCCCCCTCACCGAGCGCGAGCTCCGCCCCCACCGGCCTCGTGGGCCTCCTCGGCTCCCTCCTCGGCGGCAGCACCGAGCAGCTCCAGTCCGGCACCCGACGTCAGCCCCTCACCCCACTCGGCCGCTCCGACGCCGACAGCGGCCACAGAACCGTCGGCCCCACCGTCCGCACCCCACACATCGCCCTCCCCCGACCACCGGACCACCGACCCGCCGCCCCGACCAAGGCCCACCACGGGGGCCGCCCGCACCTGCGACATCAGCGATCTCAATCGACACGGTCGGGAAACTCGGCCTCAAACTCCAACTCGGCCTGGATGACGCCGACATCGACCAGGCCGGACAGACAGGTGGAGAGCTCACCATCCCCGGGATCCACGGGTACGGCACGCCACGGTGAAGTCTGGGCCTCTGCTGGGCTTGCGCCTGGAAACCGATCGGTTTACTGTGGCGGAAACCGATCGGTTTCACACTCTCGTGGAGGCAGTCATGACCGCTTTGAAGGGCGCCAACGTCTTCGTCACCGGCGGCAGCCGGGGCATCGGCAAGGCGCTGGTGGAAGAGCTGTACGCGCGCGGCGCCGCCAAGGTCTACGCCACGGCCCGCGACCCGCGCAGCGTGACGCACCCCGACGCGGTCCCGGTGGCGCTGGAGGTCACCGACCCGGCCTCCGTGGCGGCGGCCGCCGCACAGGCGCAGGACGTCACCGTGCTGATCAACAATGCGGGTGCCGCGGTCGGCGCCTCCTTCCTCGACTCCCCGGTCGACGACGTACGCAGGGAGTTCGAGACCAACTTCTACGGCCCGCTCCTGGTCACCCGCGCCTTCGCGCCGATCATCGAGCGCAACGGCGGCGGCCACATCCTCAACGTTCACTCCGTGCTCTCCTGGCTGGCCCTCGGCGGCTCCTACAGCGCCTCCAAGGCCGCCCTGTGGTCGCAGTCCAACTCCCTGCGCCTGGAGCTTCAACCGCGCGGCATCGCCGTCACCGGACTGCACGTCGGATACGTCGACACGGACCTGGCGGCGGGCGTCGACGCGCCCAAGTCCAACCCTCGTGACATCGCCGCCCTCGCCCTCGACGGGGTCGAGACGGGCGCGTACGAGGTGCTCGCCGACGACATCACACGTCAGGTCAAGGCCGGCCTGGCCGGCGACCTGGCCGGGCTGTACGAGCAGCTGGCCAGGTAAGACAGGGAAGACAGGACAGGGAGACGGCAAGATGCCCAGCCAGGAGTCACGTCCCACGATTCACATCCCGGGGACCACCACACACACCATCGCTTCCCGCGCAGGACGTGACGGCCACGAGGGAACGCTGCGCTACCTCAAGGCGGGCAGCGGTGCCCCGCTGGTCCTGCTGCACACCGTGCGCACCCAGGCCGAGCACTTCCGCTCCCTCATCCCGCTGATCACGGACCAGTACACCGTGTACGCCCTCGACCTGCCGGGGATGGGCTACTCCGAGATCGTGCCCGGGGCGTCGTACGACGAGCCGGCCATGCGCGCGGGCGTCGAGCGGCTCCTCACCGAACTCGACCTGCACGACGTGACGTTGGTCGGGGAGTCCATGGGGGCGGTGCTCGCCCTGACCGTCGCGGCCGATCTGCCGGAGCGGGTGCGGCGTGTCGTCGCGGTGAACACCTACGACTTCCGTGGCGGGATCGCACGCTCCAGCCTCCTCGCCCGCGTCGTGGTCAGCGGTGTTCTCGCGCCCGGAGTGGGCCCGGTGATCGCCGGTGTGGAGCCCAAGCCCGCCCTCCGCAAGATTCTTCAGGGCGGCCTGGGCGACAAGAGCGCACTGCACGAGGACTACGTGGACGAGCTCCTCCAGGTGGGCGGCCGCCCCGGCTACCCGACCGTCGCCCGGGGCGTTTACCAGAACCTGCCCAGCCTCATCGCGGCCCGCTCGCGCTACCCCGAGGTCAAGGCCCCCGTCCACCTCGTCTACGGCGAGAAGGACTGGTCCCGGCCCTCGGACCGGGAGGCCAACAAGAAGCTGCTGCCGGCCGCCGACTTCACGCAGGTGCCGAAGGCCGGCCACTTCATCGCCCTGGAACGGCCCGACGTGCTGGCCGACTTGCTGAACGCGGTCGGGTGACCGCCCCGGACCACTGTGGTCACGCCCGATCGGGGGTGTCGCGTGGACGGAGACCCGATCAACCTTCTTCTCGAGAAGACGTCGTGGCCGGCAAAGGAGCGGCACATGACGGAAATCCAGATCGAGGTCGACGTACCCGCGGAGTTGCGTGACGGCACGGTGCTGCGCGCGGATGTCTACCGGCCCGGCGGCAGCGGACCGTGACCGGTCCCGCCGAACAGGCTGCCATACGGGAAGCAGATGCCCATGGCGGTCGCGATCCTCGATCCCCTGGCGGCGGCTCGGCGCGGCTCATGGTGGTCATCCAGGACACCCGCGGCCGGTTCGCCTCCGAGGGTGAGTGGGAACCGTGGACGCACGAGGAGAGCGACGGGTACGACACCGTACGGTGGGCTGCCGCCCTTCCCGGCGCGAACGGCTCCGTCGGCCGTACGCGTGATCTCCGTCCGCTTCGCCCCGACCGTCCACGGCGAGGGCGACGCCGGCTTCATCTCCGTCGTCGCCCGGACCGCCCGGCGGCGCGGAGCCTCCGTGTACACGGGCGAGAGCGGCAACCGGTGGCCCGCCGTGCACCGGTCCGATGCCGCACGCCTCGTCCTGCTCGGGTTCGAGAACGCCCCCGCCGGCACGATCCTGCACGCCGTCGCCGAAGAGGGCGTGCCCGTCCGCCAGATCGCCGAAGCACTCGCAGACCGCCTTGGCGTGTGGGCGCAGTCGGCCCCGGCCGAACAGGTCGCCGACGAGATCCCGTTCGTCGGCCGGTACTTGGCCGGCGACTTCCCGGCCACCAGCACCAAGACCCGCGACCTGCTCGGCTGGGCTCCTGTCGGCCCCACGCTGCTGGACGACATCGCCGCGGGCCACTACGACCAACCCTGAACGCACCGGAGGACAGCCACGAAATGGGGAGATCCGGCGGCCGCACCACTTCATCAAGGCAGGCCACCACTTCCCGACAGCATGACCCGGCCGGCCTGAGGCGAGGCCAGGCGCCGCCAGTCCTCCCGCCGGATCGTCGTGGAGCGCACCAACACCGAGTCGAGGCCGGTTGCACCTGCGTGTACCTGCACCATGCCGGGACGGCCACGCCGCCGGCCGAGCTGTGGCAGCACGTCCAGCCGGCGGTGGTCGTCGCGTTCGGCAGCCTGCCGCCCGCCGACGCGCAGTCACTGCGTCGGGCGGAGATCCCGCTGCTCGACGGCGTGTTCACACCGGACGGCACCAGCCTGACCGGGCTGTGCCAGGAAGACATCGGACGGCTGAAGACCGACCACCTCGTGGCCCGCGGGCACCGGCACATCGGCATACGTCGCGCTGGACGACCCGCGAGAGCGGCCCTTCTGTCTGCCACACCTGGAGGGAGCCACCCGGGTCTGCCGCGATCTGGGACTGCCGGCGCCGCAGGTGGTCAGCATGCGCTACTCGCGGGCCTGCGCCCGGGCCACCGTCGCGTAGTAGACGCGGGGCGCCACCCCGGTCACGGCGGTCGCCGCGTTCAACGATCTGATCGCTCTCGCCCTCCTGGCGAGCTGCCGCACGCAGCGCATCGAGGTCCCGGACGACCTGGCCCTCGTCGGCGTCGACGACCTCCCCGTGAGCTCGCTCGCCGTACCGGCCCTGCCCACCATCGGGATGGACCTCACCGCGGCGGCCGGCGATCTCACCGTCGGCATCCTCGCAACGGTCGGCGCTCCGGCCCCGGCTCCGGCAGCGCCGGGGCGACCTGGCGCGGGCGACATCCTCGCCCTCATCCAGGGTGAGACGACGTAGCCAACGCCCTTCAGGCCGACTGCGCGCCGCCGCTGATCTGCCCCGTCGATGTCGACCGGGTTTGCCGCTGGCGGCGAGCCCGAAGGCGTCTCCGGTGTGGGTCCCGGTCATGCGCCAGTGGAGCACCACCCAGCCGCCAGGAAGCTCCTGCTGGAAAAGGATCCGGTGCTGTATGTCGGTGAATCCGTCACGGACCGCCGCGATCGACACTCGCATGCCGTCGATGCCCCAGGCGGCGTCAGTGGCGGCTCCAACTCGCGCGCCGCGACCCGCAGCACGGTGCTTGTTACAACTTGCCGGTCCTGAAGTCCGCGCTGCTCTTGAGAACCGCGGAGTCCATGCTCCAGTTCTCCGGCTGGACCCTCTCCCAGAGACTTCCCTTGCCGAGTTCCCTGCCCAACTGGTCCTCCCGACGGAACCACTCCTCGGCGCTTCTGATCCTGTCGGGGTGGATTTCGTCGAGCAGGGCGTAGTCCCTGGTGATGATCCCGTGCTTCCATACATTCCAGAAGCCGGTGAAATTGTCACGGAAACTCATGGTGCTCTTGTCGTCGGGGTCGGCGTTGTATCCGGCAGGGTGATCTGCAATCCCCGTCAGGTCCGGACTGTTCCAATACGCGTCCAGATCGGTGTCGATGTACTGCGCCGGGTGTCCGGTGACCTTCTCGAATGCCGCGGCCATGTCGGCATAGGTCATGTGCTCGATGGCGACTTCGAGGTCCATGCCGTTGGCCCGTTCCGGGTGGTCGAAGAGCCAGCGGACATAGAAGCCGCAATCTTCCAGAGCCACGTGCGGGACGGCCCCCTCGCCGAGCGGGACTCGCCACGTGACGACACCGTCCTCGACGGTGGGCGTCATGGGCGTGAGCGGTGAGATCACCATCTCGATATAGGGACCCGAGGTGAAGACCGCCGCTCCCATCCGGTCCCTGTTCTTTTCGTTCTGGAACAGCACCCATTCGGCCATACGACCCTTGCCGTCATAGTGGCCGGTGCGGAACCTGGAGTCATAGCCTGATTTCTTGAGGGCGTAGTCGAGGTTTCCGTAGACGAAGAACTTGATACCTTCTTCGATCGCTATCTCATAAGTGCGGATGGCCCAGTAGGTCTCCGTTTTCTCGCCGGTGTTGAACCCGTCGATGTTGATGAACGCCCCGTCGCAGCCGCGAAATCCTTCGCGCAGTACGTCCTCATCGGCGAACGTCCCTTCGAGGACGGAGACATTGCCGAGCGCGACGAGCGCCTGAGCCCGGGGGGAGCCGGCATCCCGGGTGAGGACCTTGACGGAGTACTTCTTGTCGGCAACAAGAGCGCGGACCACGGGCATCCCCTGGGCTCCTGTGCCGCCGATGACGAAGATGGAGGAGGTGGCATGAGCAGGCATGGTTTTGACTCCAAGGTGGAAACCGATCGGTTTCCAACACGGTACACCGATCGGTTTCCGGGCGGCAAGCGCCCTGACATCCTCACCGACCCCGACCCCGACCCCGACACCACACAGACCGCGGTGGACGCGGCGAGCGAACCAGACCCAATGCGCGTCGCGGTCAGCTGCGCGGTCATCGCGACACCCAGCCGCATGCTTCCCACAGTGGGCCACCGCACCTGGACGCCTTCGCCCGAATCCGAGCCGGTGGACGGCGAGCGCGGCGCCCTCGTCGCGCCCCCTTCGGTCGCCGCTTACGACAGCCAGATCGGCCAGGCCGCCTACAAGGGCGGGGTGTCCGCCCTCACGCTCCCCGCCGCCCTGGTACGGCACATCGCCGGGAACCCCATGCTCAACGGCGAGGTCATCCGCCTCGACGGCGCTCCGCATGGCACCTCGCTGATGGACGAGACGCGGCACGGGGCGCATCGATGCCCGAACACCAGCTCACTCGGGAATTCTGGGACAGCAGAAAGCGAATTTGCGCAGCCCAGCACCCCAGGCCCAGCAAGCGCGGCAGGTCACGGACCTACCTGGTCTCTTCCGGGACATCTGACCACGAGGGCGCCCTGGTGTGCGCACCGACAGTCTCTTCGACGGTGCACCGACATCTTCAGTCCCGGCATCGCTCACGAAGCGTGACCAGCAAGCCCAGTAGGCGAGCACTCAAGATCACGCTCAACGGCTATCATCTGGCAGCCACCCTGGGGAGAATCTGGGGAGTTTGAGCCGCGCTGGGGAGCACGTGGGGAGAATCGACTACACAACGCGGCACGATCCCGAAAGACCCTGAAAGGACTATCCGCGCAGGTCAGAGTCGGTAATTGCCGCATCGCCGCAGGTCAGAGCCTCCCGGTAGACAACTTCAAGAAGATCTCTTCGCCTCTGACTTCACGCCTCATGACCCCGCCGCCCAACCGTGGCCTCGCCCAACTCACAACGAGTATCCGGACCACACGCGGGCCAGAGCCCTCCGAATCCACTCCAAACGTCGTATTCGAGCTGGTCAGCGCCATGCGAGCCGTGCACCACCAGCAGACGAAGAACCTGCTAGCTAGGAGCTGTCCGGCGCAGCACCTTTCGGATCGGACGCAAGCGGCGCTGCCGAAAGACAGCGGTGGCATCGGAATCTTGTGGAATCTCCACAAGGCAGCAGTGTGAGCGACGCCGTTCCTCCGCAACGCCTGACTCGACCGCCAGCCAGGTCAGCATCGGTCCGGACACCACCGAACCTGCAAACGCCTACGCAAGCGCCGAAGCTGGGAACCGAGCCCCTCACCCGAGCCTGACGAGGCGTCAGCAAAGTCAGCATTGGGTCAGCAAGAGTCCTGCCACAGCCGCCCACAGACAGCCACACCGTGGAATCGCCAACCACACCGGCCTGGGCAAGTCGGCTGTTTGGACGCCTTCCGGCAAGCAGGTGGAAGGCAGTGAGAATTACCCGACCACCTTCCGAGCTGCGACCACCAACACTGAAGCGTTTTCGCAGGTCAGCGCACTCTCCCTCGCGGTTTCAACGGCACCGACGGCAATCCCGGTGCGGGCAGTGGAGCCCCGTCGTACCCCTTCACTTCTCCGAACCGGGAGCCTTCCATCCAGTCCTGACGGGCTTGTACGATCTCTTCCTGAGATCGCCCGATCCAGTTCCAGAACATGATCAGCTCCTCCTCGAACGGCTCACCCCCGAGGAGCATCAGGCCGGCGTCCGACTCGGCGCGCAGCGGGAGTTCGGTGCGGCCGCAGCCGAGGTAGAGCATCGAGCCGGGCAGCACCGGTACGCCGTCCACGTGGGCCTCGCCGGACATGGACAGGACGGCGTACTCGAAGTCCGGTTCCAGGGGGAGGCGTGCGTCCGTGCCGGCGGCCAGGGTCAGGTCGGCGCCGACGATCGGGGTGTACGTCGTGCCGGGTGAGCTCGCGCCGTCGAGGTCGCCGAGGATCAGCGTGGCCCGCAGGCCCGGTGCCGTGACGACGGGCAGCTCGGCGTGGTGTTCGAAGTGCGGGTCGGTATGGCGGTGGCTGTCCGGGAGGGCTACCCAGAGCTGGGCGCCGTGCAGGAGACGGGCGTGCGACCTGGGGCTCTCCTCGGAGTGGCTGATCGCGCGGCCCGAGGTCATCAGGCCCAGTTCCCGCGGCCGGATGGTCTGGAGGCTGCCCGTCGAGTCGCGGTGCAGCACCTCGCCCTCGTGCAGCCAGCTCACCGTCTGCAGACCCATGTGCGGGTGCGGCGGCACCTGCATGCCGGGCTCGTCGGCGATGTCGTCGGGGCCGTAGTGATCGACGAAGCACCAGGCGCCGACCATGCGTCGACCCAGATTGGGCAGCAGCCGTCGGACCTCGGTGGACTCGCCGAGCTTGACGTGACGAGGGCTGAGAAGTTCGCGTACGGGCTCCGCCACGACGAAACCACGGCCGCCGCAGATGGCGGGCACCGCCTCGCGATCAAGATTGCTCATGTCGCCCAAAGTAGCCCTGCCGGGGCCGCCGCGTCAGTCCGTCACCCGGCGCTGTCTCGATGCGGTTCAGAAAATAGTAGCCATGGACATAGTAGCCATGTACGGTATCGAGCATGAGCAAGGGTTCCGAGAAGGCCTCGCCCGGTTTCCTGGTGTGGCGTCTGTCGACGAAGTGGCGGGTCGCGGTCGACCGGGCCGTGACCCCGCTGGGACTCACCCACGCGCAGTACGCGCTGGTGGCCTCGCTGTACGGCATGCAGCGCCGCGGGGAGCGCCCCAGCCAGCGGCGCCTCGCCGACCACACCGGACTCGAACCGCTCTACGTCTCCAAACTGGCGCGATCCCTGGAAGCCGCAGGCCTCCTCGAACGCACCCGGGACCCGCGCGATCCACGCGCCGTGCAGCTGGCGCTGACCGAGCAGGGCCGTGAGCGGACCTTGCAGGCGATCAAGGTCGTCCAAGGGCTGCTCCAGCAGTTGCTGGCGCCGCTCGGCGGTCTGGACAGCGCCCGCACCCGGGAGTTCACGCGTGATCTGGCGATCCTGCTCGATGCACCTCTTGACCCGTTCGCCCTCGACAGCGAGTCCGACAAGGAGCAGTCATGACCACCACCACTCCCCTGGTCGACCCCCGAGTCATAGCGCTGGCCCACTACGCGAGCCGCGCACTTCTCGAGCGGGTCCTGGCCCGCCACGGCGCGACGTTCCAGCAGTCCGTCACCCTCCGGCTCGCCGCCGTCGCCGACGGACCGGTCGAGCGGGACCGCCTCGTCGACGGTGTCGTCGGCGCGCTGAAGATCGACGCCTCGGAGGCCCACTCCGTGGTCGACGGGCTGATCGCCGCGGAACTGCTGGCCCCTCACGAGCCGTCCCAGGTGCGGATCACGGACGCCGGACGGGAGCTGTACGACAGGACGTCCGCCGAGACCACCCCCATCACCGCCCGGATCTACGCCGATATCCCGACGGAGGATCTGGCCGCCGCCGGACGCGTGCTGACCCTCATCACCGAGCGGGCCGACGCCGAGCTCACCACCCTCGCCGAGT
The DNA here is from genome assembly GCF_900103585.1 of Streptomyces sp. cf386. GTDB lineage: Bacteria > Actinomycetota > Actinomycetes > Streptomycetales > Streptomycetaceae > Streptomyces. Next base: position 14,352 of record NZ_FNHV01000041.1, on the reverse strand, counting down.
AGTGGAATATCGAACCACCGCGCTCCGTTGACGGCCCCGAAGGAGGCCACGAGTGGACACGACGTACTACGACCACGGAACACCGGCCGAGCGCTGGGAGCGCGCACAGCTGTTCTTCGGCGCCAAGGACTACACCGCCGCCGCGCACGTCCTCGGCAAGCTGGTCGAGGAGGTGCCGGAGCAGACCGGACCGCGGCTGCTGCTGGCGCGCGCCTACTACCACTCGGCCCAACTGCGGCGCGCGGAGAGCGAGTTGCGCGTCATCGTCGAGAGCGACCCGGTCGAGCAGTACGCCCGGCTGATGCTGGGCCGCACCCTGCAGCGGCAGGGACGGGACACGGAGGCGGAGCCGCACCTGCGCCTCGCCTCGGCGCTGGCCGGCGACTTCGAGGAGCTCTGAACAAGGACCCTGGACAAGGAGCCCTGAGCAAGGAGCTCCAAGCAAGGCGAAGGGCCCGGTTCCCCTCGGAACCGGGCCCCGAATCACGCCACTTCTTACTTCACTTCCGACACTGCACTCTTGCTACTTCACGTCCGCGGGCGTCCGCTCCCCCCGCCGATGCGCGATCTCGCCCAGCACCACATCCACCACGATGAACGCGGCCAGCGAGATGCCGAGGATCGGCACGAAGTAGCCGACCACGGCGACCACCGCCACCAGCGGGACCAGGATCTGCGGAGGCACCTGCTGCCAGGCGCCGCGCGGTATGGGCCTGCCGAAGGCGGAGCCGCGGCCGCGCTGCCACCACATGCGGTAGCCCCACACGATCAGCAGGATCAGGGACAGCGCGAGCAGCATCAGGACGATCTGGTTGGCCAGGCCGAAGAGGACTCCGGTGTGCAGGTCGATGCCCCAGCGGGTCAGCTTGGCGAGCACCGGGTAGTCCGTGAACCGCACGGTGTCGGTGACCTCGCCGGTCGCCGGGTCGATCGCGGCAGCGTCCTGCTTCGTCGGCCAGCTGCGCTGCACCTGCTTCACCACGTACGCGGAAGAGTCGTCGGCGGGCGGCACGATCTCCACCGGGTCGCCCAGGCCCTCCGCGCGCGCGGCGGCCAGGACCTTGTCGAGGCCGACGCCGTGCTCGCCGCTTCCGCCGTTGCCTGCGGCGGCGCCGTGACCTCCGTGGTCGCCGCCCGCCGAGGCCGAGACGGACGGGGTGGCCTGGCCGAGGGACGTACGCAGCTCGTCGATGTTGGCGCCGGCGTATGCCGACCAGGTCAGGCCGGTCGCCGAGAGGAAGAAGAACCCGATGGCGGCCCAGACACCGACGGTGCCGTGCAGGCCGAGCGTACGGCGGCGTCCGCTGGCGCCCCGCACCTTGCGCAGGGCGCGGCGGCGGGTGAACCACAGCGCCAGGCCGCCGGCCGCGATCACCCACAGCCAGCTCGCCGCCAACTCGCTGTAGAGGCGGCCGTTCTCGCCGAGGTGCAGGTCGCGGTGGAACTCGTCGATCCAGGTGCGCAGGGGCAGCGCGCCGGTCGAGCCGTACTGTTCGAGGGCGCCGCGCACCTCGGCGGTGTACGGGTCGACGAACACGGCGAGCGTGTGGGTGTCGTCGATGCCCTTGACGCCGGAGAGCATGACCCTGGTGGACGCGTCGGCCTCCGGGGAAGGCCGTATCGCCGAGACGGTGCCCTCGGGGTGGGCCTTGCGTGCGGCGGCGACCTGCTGGGATATGGGCAGCTTCTCGTCACCGACCGGGACGGTCATCTCGTGGGCGTACATGAGCTTCTCGGCCTGGAACGCTCCGGCGTACAGGAAGCCGGTGGCCGCGGCGACGAGCAGGAACGGCGCGACGAGCACGCCGGCGTAGAAGTGCAGACGCAGGATCAGCGGGCGCAGCGGCGCCCATCTACGGGGCGGCGCCGCCGGGGCGTCTGACTGCGACGCCTCCTCCGTGGCGGTCGAGGGAGCGGTGGACATCGGCGGCATCTCCGGGGCGTGAGACGGGGAGTGGGGACGTATCTCTGTCTGCTTGTAGCGGTCCAGTAGTCGGACGGACGGTCCGTCGAGTTCCAGACCCGTTAAGTGGCGTACGTCACACAGGAGTCGGCGCGTCCCACGGGTGCCATGGCATGCTGGCGCGATGGCAGCTCCGAGCGATCGCGCACCCCTGGCCGAACTGGTCGAGCAACTCCTCACCACCGAAGGCCCGTTGACCATCGTGGCGGCCGGCGAACCGGTGCTGCGGCGCCCCACCGAGCGCTTCGACGGCCAACTGCACCCCGCGCTGCTGGCCCGCTTCATCGAGGCCCTCCGGATCACCATGCACGCGGCACCGGGCGTGGGCCTCGCGGCGCCGCAGGTCGGTGTGCCGCTGCGGATCGCGGTGATCGAGGACCCGGCTCCGGTGCCGGAGGCGGTGCGGCTGACGCGCGGGCGGGTGCCGCAGCCGTTCCGGGTGCTGGTGAACCCGTCGTACGAGCCCGTGGGCAGTGCCCGTGCCGCGTTCTTCGAGGGCTGTCTGAGCGTCCCGGGCTATCAGGCGGTAGTGGCGCGGCCCGCCGAGGTACGGCTGACCTGCGAGGACGAGCAGGGGCGCGCGGTCGACGAGGTGTTCGCGGGGTGGCCCGCCCGAATCGTGCAGCACGAGACGGACCACCTCGACGGCATGCTCTACCTGGACCGGGCCGAGCTGCGCTCGCTCTCCTCGAACCAGGCGGTGGCCGAGTACTGGGCCCAGCCGACCCCGGGTGAGGCGGGGAAGGCCCTCGGCTTCCAACTGCCGGACTGAGTACGGACGTTGGAAGCCGTACGCCAGTTGACGGCCGTAGTCGTCAGTTGTCCCGGTACGACTCCAGCAGCCGCAGCCACACCTCACTGATCGTCGGATACGACGGCACCGCATGCCACAGCCTGCTGATCGGCACCTGTCCGGCGACCGCGACGGTCGCCGAGTGGATGAGTTCGCCGACGCCGGGGCCGACGAAGGTGACGCCGAGGAGGATCTCGCGCTCCAGGTCGACGACCATGCGGGCGCGGCCGCGGTAGCCGTCGCCGTACAGGGACGCACCCGCGACCGAGGCGAGGTCGTAGTCGACCGCGCGGACGCGGTGACCGGCCTGTTCCGCCTCCGCCAGGGAAAGGCCCACGGCGGCGGCCTCGGGGTCGGTGAAGACGACCTGGGGGACGGCGGCGTGGTCGGCGGTGGCGGTGTGGGCGCCCCAGGGGTCGGATTCGAGGAGGGGGACGCCGGAGGCGCGGGCGGCGATGGCCGCGCCCGCGATCCGGGCCTGGTACTTGCCCTGGTGGGTGAGGAGGGCCCGGTGGTTGACGTCGCCCACCGCGTACAGCCACTCGTTGCCGGTGACGCGCAGGCTGTCGTCGACCTGCAGCCAGGAGCCGGGCTCCAGGCCGACCGTGTCCAGGCCGATGTCGTCGGTGCGCGGGGCGCGCCCGGTCGCGTAGAGGATCTCGTCGGCCTCGATCCGGTCGCCGTGGTCGGTGACGACCACGACGGCGCCGTTCGCCCTGGTCACCGACGTGACCGAGGTCCCGGTGCGGACATCGGCGCCCGCTTCGGTGAGCCCTTCGGTGACCAGTTCACCGGCGAAGGGCTCCATGCGGTTCAGCAGGCCCTTGCCGCGCACGAGGAGCGTGACCCGGGAACCGAGGGCCTGGTATGCCGTGGCCATCTCGGTGGCGACCACTCCCCCGCCGACCACGACCAGCCGGCCGGGCACGGCCTGGGCGGCGGTGGCCTCACGGCTGGTCCACGGCTTGACGTCGGCGAGTCCGGGAAGGTCCGGGAGGACGGCCCGGCTGCCGGTGCAGACGGCCACGGCGTGCCGGGCGGTCAGGACGTGCCGTACGCCGTCCGGGCCGGTCACCTCCAGGGTGCGGGGCCCGGTGAGGCGGCCGTGGCCGCGGTAGAAGTCGGCGCCGATGCCGTCCAGCCACTGGATCTGACCGTCGTCGCGCCAGTTCGAGGTGAACTCGTTGCGCCGGGCGAGGACGGCCGCCGCGTCGAGGGGGCTCTGCACGGCCTGGCTGAGGCCCGGCAGACGGCGGGCGTCGGCCTGGGCGATGGCCGGGCGCAGCAGCGCCTTGCTGGGCATGCACGCCCAGTACGAGCACTCGCCGCCGACCAGCTCGCTCTCCACGACCGCGGTGGACAGGCCGGCCGCACGGGTGCGGTCGGCCACGTTCTCCCCCACGGGCCCGGCCCCGAGCACCACGACGTCGTATGCGATGGAATCCGTTTCCGTCATGAGGTCAGTCTTACGGGTGGTGTGCGACGTGGCCACACGGGTACGCGCGCCGAAATACGACGGAATACACAGCCGCACGGCCATGTTGTCGCCGACGGCTTCGCCCCGACACGAGGAAGAGGGATTACGCCATGAGCAGCACCGTGGAGCTCACCAAGGAGAACTTCGACCAGACGGTCACGGACAACGAGTTCGTCCTGATCGACTTCTGGGCGTCCTGGTGCGGGCCGTGCCGTCAGTTCGCCCCGGTCTACGAGAAGGCCGCCGAGGACAACCCCGACCTCGTGTTCGGCAAGGTCGACACCGAGGCACAGCCGGAGCTGGCCTCCGCCTTCGGTATCCAGTCGATCCCCACGCTGATGATCGTCCGTGACCGCGTCGCCGTGTTCGCGCAGCCCGGGGCCCTGCCCGAGGCCGCCCTGACAGACGTCATCGGGCAGGCCCGCAAGCTGGACATGGACGAGGTCCGCAAGGCCGTGGCCGCCCAGCAGGAGCAGGCCGAGCAGAACGGCCAGTAGGAAGCCGCCTCAGCGGAACGTCGGAGGAAACCGGCCTAGAACGGGTACGCCGCCACGTCCCCGCGCACCGTCGTCCAGCGCACGTCGGTGAACGCCTCCAGGTTGGCCTCGCCGCCGAACCGGGCGCCGGTGCCGGAGGCGGCGATACCGCCGAAGGGCGCGACGGCCTCGTCGTTCACGGTCTGGTCGTTGATGTGCACGATGCCGGTCGGGATGCGTTCGGCCAGGTCGAGGCCGCGGGCGGTGTCCCGGGTGACGATGCCCAGGGAGAGGCCGTAGGAGCCGGCCGCGGCGAGGGCGGCGGCCTCGTCGGCGGTGCCGAAGGGGCGTACAGGCGCGACCGGGCCGAAGACCTCCTCGGCGTACGCGGGGGTCTGGTCGTCGACCCCGGCGAGCACGGTCGGCCGGTAGAAGAGCTCCTCGTGGGTGCCGCCCGCCGCCAGCTTGGCGCCCCGGGACGTGCTGGCCTCCACCAGCCCGTGCACCTTGCCCAGCTGGCCGGCGTCGATGAGCGGGCCCAGGTGGACCTGGGCGCGGTGCGGGTCACCGACCGCAAGGGAGTCGGCCTTGGCGGCGAGGCGCTCGACGTACTCCGCGTACAGGGACTGGTGGACGAGGTGGCGGCCGGTCGTCATGCAGATCTGGCCCTGGTGGAAGAAGGACCCCCACGCGGCCGTGGAGATCACCGCGTCGATGTCGGCGTCCTCCAGCACGACCAGCGCGGAGTTGCCGCCCAACTCCAGGTGCGCCCGCTTGAGATGCCGCCCGGCGGCCTCGCCGACGGCCCGGCCCGCGGCCGTGGATCCGGTGAAGGAGATCACGGGCACGCGCGGGTCGGCGACCAGCGCCTGGCCCACCTCAGGGCCGCCCGGCAGCACATGCAGCAGCCCGTCGGGGAGACCGGCCTCGGCGAAGATCGCCGCGAGGGACAGTCCGCCGCAGACCGCCGTGCGCGGGTCCGGCTTCAGCACGACGGCGTTGCCGAGCGCGAGGGCCGGGGCGACGGAGCGGATGGAGAGGATCAGCGGGGCGTTGAACGGGGAGATCACGCCGACCACGCCGACGGGGACCCGCCGTGTGTAGGACAGCCGGGGTGCCTCGCTGGGCAGGATGTGCCCGGCCGGGCGGGAGGCGAGAGCCGCGGCCTCGTAGCACTCCTGGGCGGCGACGTGCAGCTCGAACTCGGCCTTGCCGGGGATCGAGCCCGACTCGCGGACGATCCACTCGCGCAGTTCCTCGGTGTGCGCGGCGAACAGGTCACCGGCCTTGCGCAGCACCGAGGCGCGCACGAAGTGCGGGACGCGTGCCCACTCGGACTGGGCGGCGCGGCCGGCCTCCGCGGCCGTGGCGACATCCTCGGCGGAGGCCAGGGTGACGGTGCCGAGCGTATCGCCGGTGGCGGGCTCGGTGACGGCGTACTCCGCTCCCGACAGGGAGCTGGACTGCCAGGCCTTGGGGTCGAGCAACGGCATTGCGACTCTCCGTTCCATCACCGGCGGGACTCACACGGGGAGCGGAAGTCCCGAGTAGTTCGCCGCCAGTTCGGCGGCCGCGTGACGGGATGCGGCGATCCGGCGCAGACGGGTGAGCTGCAACCGGTCGTCGAAGACATCCCCATTTGGTTGAGCGTGCAACATCCTAGTCATGTCGTCCGAGAAACGGGTGGCCTGCCACACACGTTGCAGACACAACTCCGAGTATCTGTCGAGAAGTTGTGTGTCACCTGTGCGGTACAGCGTGGTGAGCGCACGGGCCAGGACCCGTACGTCCGACACCGCGAGGTTGAGGCCCTTGGCGCCGGTCGGCGGGACGATGTGGGCGGCGTCCCCGGCCAGCAGCAGCCTGCCGTGCCGCATCGGCTCGTGGACGTAACCGCGCATCGTCGTCACGGACTTGGAGGTGATGGGCCCGCGGTTCAGGTTCCAGTCGCCGTCGATGGCGAAGCGGGCGGCGAGTTCGTCCCAGATACGGCCGTCGGGCCAGTCGTCTGGGTCGGTGTCGTTGGGGACCTGGAGGTACAACCGGGACACGTCCGGGGAGCGCATGCTGTGCAGGGCGAACCCGCGTTCACCGCGTGCGTAGATCAACTCGTCGCAGGACGGCGGCACTTCGGCGAGGATGCCGAGCCAGGAGTACGGATAGTCGTGTGCGTACGACCGGCCGGTCCCGGCCGGGAAGGCGTCGCGGGAGATGCCGTGGAAACCGTCGCAGCCGGCGACCCAGTCGCAGGTCAGGGTCTGTTCGCGACCCTCGTGCAGAAACCTGACGACGGGTGCGTCGCTCTCCGGCTTCTCGACGGCGAGCGCGTCGGCCTCGAACAACAGCGGTGGCCCGTCGGCGAGTTGGAGGGCTACGAGGTCCTTCACGATCTCGGTCTGGGCGTAGATCGTGACGGTACGGCCGCCGGTGAGGGCCGGGAAGTCTATGTGATGGCGTTCCCGGTCGAAGCGCAGCTCGATGCCCTGGTGCACCAGGCCCTCGGCCTGCAGCCGCTCGGCGGCACCGGCCTCGTGCAGCGCGTGGACCGTGCCCTGCTCCAGCATCCCGGCGCGCTGGCGCTGCTCGACGTACTCCCGCGTCCGGCTCTCCAGGACCACACAGTCGATGCCCGCGCGGTGCAGCAGGCGGGCGAGCAGCAGCCCGGCGGGGCCGCCGCCGATGATGCCGACCCTCGTGCGCATCCCACGCCTCCCTGGCCTCGGCGGTCCGTCGTACGCCGGCCGGACCCACGGTGCCTCAGCTGGACTCGCGGTGCACCACCGACGCTCCCAGCACCTTGTGCGTCTCGGGCGCGGCGCCGGGGTTGCGCACCGCGCGGTCGACCAGTTCCGCGAGGTCCCGGCCGGACGGCAGCTCTATGTGGACGGTGCTCAGCCTAGGCCGCAGCAGCCGTCCGAGCATCAGGTCGTCGGCGCCGATGACGGCCGTGTCGGCGGGGATGCGCAGGCCCTCGTCCTGCAGGGCGCGCATCAGCAGCATCGCGTACTCGTCGTTGTAGGCGAACACGGCGTCGAGGCCGAGGTCGCGCCAGCGGGCGGCGAGCCGCGCGGCGGACTCCTCCGTGTAGGCGAGGGGCAGCTCGGTCACGGTGGCGTCCGTGCCGTGCAGGGCGCGGCGCACGCCTTCGAGTCGGGGTGCGGAGAAGGACCGCAGGCTGCCCTCCTCCGGGACGACGACGCCGATACGGCGCCGCCCGCGGTCGTACAGGTGGCGGCCCGCGCAGTGCCCCACGGCCTGGTAGTCCATCAGCAGGGCGTGGGCACCCTCGACGGACTCGGGGCCGAGCGAGACGACGGCCCGGGCGCCCGAGCGCTTGAGCACCGTCACGCCCTTCGGGCACAGGCCCGAGCCCGGCACCAGGACGGCGACCGGACGCAGCTCGGCCCAGGCCCGGGCGGCCTCGTCGCCGTGCAGACCGACGCCGGCGTGCTGCACGACGGTGTAGTCGAGGCTGCCGAGCGCCATCTGGAGATCGCTGAGGAACCGGCTGTAGAGCGGGCCGGCGGAGAAGCTCGGTGCGGGCATCAGGACCATACGGCTGTGCCCGGCACGCAGGCTGCGGGCGGCCGCGTGCGGGACGTACCCGAGTTCCTTCGCGGCGTCGTGGACACGGCGGCGGGTGGGCTCGCTGATCCGGACGGCGCTGGTGTTGTTGAGGACGTAGGAGACGGTCGCGCGCGAGACGCCGGCCAGGCGGGCCACATCGGCGCTCGTGGGTACCGAGCGCGGTGCGGGGGAAGCGGGCGCGGGCGTTTTCGGTATCTGCACCATGACGTACGGCATCTTTGCAGAACCTGTGAGTGAGGCTCGGGTGAGGGTCCTCGACCGGTCACGCCTCTGTGCGCGTCACCCGTGCGACCAGGTCGGTCCAGCCCTTCTCCAGTCGCTCCAGAGGCATACCGCATTGCCTGGTCAGGTGGTTGATCAGGGCCGGGTCGAGATACGCCATGAGCGTCCGGGCGAGGAGATCGCAGTCGGCGTCCGGCAGGATCTGCCGCAGCAGGACCGTGACGTGGGTGTGCAGCGCCCGGTACGAGGGGTGGGCGAAGCGGCGGGTCGGCTCCGGCTGGGCGGCCAGTTGCAGGTCCAGCTGCTCGGCCGAGCGGTACAGCACCGCCACCCCGAACGCCCGCAGCCGCTCGGCCGGCGGCGCCCCGGGGCCCAGCGGCGGCGGCCCGCCGAGGAAGTCGGCCTGCAGCTTCTTCGCCGAGTGGTCCAGCAGCGCCGACAGCAGGCCGGTGCGGTCGCCGAAGCGGCGGAAGACCGTGCCCTTGCCCACGCCGGCCGCGGCGGCCACCGCCTCCATCGTGACCCCGGCCGCGCCGTGCTCCGCGATCAGCCGGGCGGCGGCCTCCAGCAGCCGGGCACGGTTGCGGGCCGCGTCCGCGCGCAGACAGGGCTCGTCGGGGGCGGAGCCGACCTCCAGCAACTGGGGTGCGTCGAGGGGCTCCTGGGACTCCGGGAAGGGCGGCAGGGCGGCGGACATGAAGCCAGCGTAAAGCATCGGGAATGAAACTGGACCAGGGTCCGGTTAAGGTGCTAGAAACGTAAGCGGACCTCGGTCCGGATCGTAACGGCAGTGTTTCAGCATCCTTGGAGTTCGCATGTCTGTTCGCATCCTCGCGCTCGTCGGCAGCCTTCGCGCCGGTTCGCACAACCGTCAGCTGGCCGAGGCGGCCGTCAAGCTCGCTCCCGAGGGCGCCGAGGTCGTGCTCTTCGAGGGCCTGGCCGAGATCCCGTTCTACAACGAGGACATCGACGTCGAGGGCAGCGTCCCCGCCGCCGCCACCAAGCTGCGTGAGGCCGCGCTGGCCTCCGACGCCTTCCTGTTCTTCTCCCCCGAGTACAACGGCACCATCCCGGCCGTCCTGAAGAACGCCATCGACTGGCTGTCCCGCCCGTACGGCGCCGGTGCCTTCGGCGGCAAGCCGGTCGCCGTGGTCGGTACCGCCTTCGGCCAGTACGGCGGCGTGTGGGCGCAGGACGAGACCCGCAAGGCCGTGGGCATCGCCGGCGGCAAGGTGCTGGAGGACGTCAAGCTGTCCATCCCCGGTTCGGTGACCCGCTTCGCAGAGACCCACCCGGTCGACGACGCCGAGGTCGCCGCCCAGCTGACCGAGGTCATCGCGCTCGTCCACGGCAACGCCGGAGAGCCGGTCGCCGCCTGATCGGACGACCGGTCCCCACGACGAGAGGCTGGAGCCCTGGGCTCCAGCCTCTCGTCGTGTCTTTTCTCCGGCTTCCCGTCCTGTCAGGCCACCGCCGTCGGCGCCAGCTCCCGCAGTTCCTCCAGCGCCGCCGCCACCGCCGGGCGTTCCAGGCTGCCCTGGCGCATGCAGATGAGCAGTTTGCGGTGCGGGTCGCCCGTGCAGCGGACGCGGGTGATCGGCAGGTGCGGGGTCAGCTGGGCCAGCCGAGGGATCAGGGCGACGCCGAGCCTGTGGGCGACCAGGTGGGCGGTGACGTTCCAGTCCAGGGCGTGGTGGATCACGTTCGGGGTGAACCCGGCAGCCCCGCACGCCGACATCACATGCGTGCGACAGGGGTTGTCCAGCACCGGCGCGATCCAGTCCTCGTGCGCCGCCTCCACGAGGTCGACACGCTCGTGCCCGGCCAGCGGATGGTCGGCGGGGACGACGAGGTCGTACGGGTCGTCCAGCAGCGGCCGCTGGTCGAAGCGGGCGTCGCCCAGCGGCGGGTTGCGCGGGGTGACCTCCACCACCGCCAGGTCGACCTCCCCCTCGAAGAGCAGGTCGAAGCTCTCCGGGACACCGGTCTCCTGGATGCGTACGGTCAGTCGAGGATGCCGCTCCCGCAGCCGCACGGCCATCGGAGCCAGCAGCACTGACACGGCCGTGGTGAAGCCGCACACCCGCAGTTGCCCGGCGGGCGCGCTGTACCCGGCGCGCAGTTCGAGTTCGGCCTCCTCCCAGCGGGCCGTGATCGCGTCGGCGTGCGTCAGGAGACTCTTGGCGGCGGCGGTGAGGCGCACCCCGCGGCCCTGCGGCTCCAGCAGGTCGACGCCCAGTTCGCGGGCCAGTTGGCGGATCTGCTGGGAGGCGGCGGACGGGGTGAAGTGCAGGGCGCGGGCGGCCGCGGTGACCGTCCCGTAGTGCGCCACGGCTCTCAGCACGTGCAGTCGGCGCAGATCAATCATGAAGCCCACGCTTCAAGGTGACGTCCATAAAGTCAACCTGGACGTGCAAGGAGGGGCGCCGCACCCTGGACTGTGTCGCGACGGTCAACCAGTCACGAGGTACGAGGAGTCGCCATGACCAGCACGACCGGCACCGCCTGCCCGCACTGCGGGTGGCCCGACGGCGCCGAGCCCTTCCAGGAGCTCTCCCGGCACGGCACCGCGGCCGGACAGACGGTGTGGACGCGGTGCGGCTGCGGCTCGCTGCAGATGCGGGTGGTCGACGGCCGCGGGACGCGGGTCGTCTCCCGCAGCCGTCCCGCCGAGGCTCAGTCGAGTTCGGCCAGCCGCTGAACGGCCGGGGCCACGAAGCTCTCCATCCAGGCGGCGGTCTCCCCCAGACGCGGGGAGAGGATCACGGTGTCGATCCCGAGTTTGGTGTAGCCCGTGATGTCCCGGACGAACGCGTCGAGGTCGCCCTCGGTGGCCGGGTCTCCGCTGTAGGCGACGGTCTTGCGGATCGTGTCGTAGTCGCGCCCCTCGGTGTCGCAGTGGCCGCGCAGCACATCGAGCTTGTGCCGGACCTCCCCCGGCGAGGTGGTGAACAGGTTGCACGCGTCTCCGTACCGGGCCACCAGCCGGAGCGTCTTCTTCTCCCCGCCCCCGCCGATCATGATCTCCGGGTGCGGGGCGCTCAGGGGCGCCGGCACACAGAGGGTCTCGGCGAGCCGGTAGTGCTTGCCCTCGAACGGGCCGTCGGTCTCCGGGTCCCACATCTGGAGGCAGATCCGCAGGGTCTCCTCCAGCCGCTCGAAGCGCTCGGCGACCGGCGGGAACGGCACGCCGAGCCCCTCGTGCTCACGGCCGTACCAGGCCGCGCCGATGCCGAGGGTGGCCCGGCCGCCGGACAGCACGTCGAGCGTGGTGGCGATCTTGGCGAGCAGACCGGGGTGACGGTAGGTCACGCCGGTCACCAGGGCGCCGAGGCGGACCGTGGAGGTGTGGGCGGCGAGGAAACCGAGGGTCGTGTAGGCCTCCAGCATGGGGTCCTCGGCCCGGTCGTTGAACTCCATCTGGAAGTAGTGGTCCATCACCGACAGCCAGCTCACACCGGCCGCCTCGGCGGCGGCGCCCGTGGCGGCGAGTTCGGCGCCGAGCGCGGGAGCTCCCCCGGAATGGTCGAACCGGTTGATGTGCACACCGACCCGCATGGTCTGTCTCCGTTCACCCCGACCGTTCACCGACCCCAACGACGCTAGTTCTTCGAGCGCTCTCGAAGTCAACCCCGCTCGGCCAGTCGGTCACCCAGTTCGGTACGCCGGTACAGCACCCGCCGTCCGTCCCGGGCCCGGGCGACGAGGCCCGTGGCGTGCAGCACCCTCAAGTGCTGGGAGACCGCACTGGACGTCACGCCGAGGCGACGGGCGAGCTCGACCGTGGGCAGCGGTTCGGCGAGCAGTCGCAGGACCGTGGTGCGGGGCGCGCCGAGCAGCGAGGTGAGGGCGGAGGCGTCGGGCTCGGGGCGCGGCTCCCACAAGGTGGCGGCGCCTCTGCTGGGGTAGGCGAGCATCGGCGGTTCGTCGGCGCTGAGCGGCGGCGCGGGCTTGTGGGCGAACAGGGACGGCACCAGGCGCAGTCCGCGCCCGGATCCGTCCACCTCGTGCCGGCCGATCATCCGGTCGACGCGCAGCACTCCGTCGCGCCAGCGCACGTTCCGGTGCAGATCGGAGAAGAGCGAGTGGGCTCCGCCCGTGGCCAGTTGCCGGGCGCGGTGGGTGACGTCGGCCTCCAGCACGAGCCGCATCCGGGGCCAGTCCGGTCGTATGGCCAACTTCCAATAGCCCAACAGGAGTTCGCACAGCTCCTCCAGCAGCTCCGCCACGGGCGCGTCGCCGAGGGCGGTGACCTGCCGCACGGCGTCCGGGAGCGGGTGCGGCGCATGGGTCGCGAGCAGGTCGCGCCGTACGAGTTCGGCCGGCGTCGCGCGTACGACGGCGAGCTGGTCCTCCAGCGCGGGCGCGAAGGTCGTCGGGCGCGGGGTAAGGAAGTCGGGCAGGGCCAGGTTCTCGCCCACCAGGGCCCTCAGCAGGCGGGCGTCGGCGGGATCGAGCCGGTCGAGGACCGAGCGGCGCCACGAGGTGTGCAGGGGGTAGAGGCCGGGGGCGCGCAGGGCCCGCAGGGCCCGCAGGCTGCCCATGACCTCGCGCAGCGGCGAGATCGCGAACCGGGTGTCCGCGAGGTCGTCGACGTCCAGCAGGAAGCTGATCATTAAGAGGCCATCCATGACATCGACGCGAGGGGCTGACAAGAACATCAGAAGGCGTACGGGGTCACCGCGAGTCCGGCCGGGCTCGGCGCCGATCTGGAGGCCATGGTGACATCCGATCCGGCCGCCTACAGCCCGGGCGAACTGATCGCCGAGGTGGACGACCACTCCGACCCCGAGGAACGCGCCTGGACAGCGATCCGGGCCGGGCTCGGTGCGGGGCCCGATTCGATGAGCGCTTCTTCACCCGCATCCGCGCGCCCCTGGACGACGACCCGAAGGTCCGGCACAGCGCGCCGCTCGCGATCGCCTACACCCCCTGGCCGGAGTACGCGGACCCGATTGCCCGGGCGATCGAACACGAACCTGATGAGGATCTGCGGGAGGCGGAGCGGGTCCTCGCCGGGCGCTTGTATTGCGACGGTACGCCCGCGGGCCCGGCGACCGCCTAGTCACGAGCATCGCCTGCACCCTCATCTGCCACCGGCGGCTGGCCTGCCGATGTGGGCTCGCAGCAACTGCACCGCCAGGTCGTGGCCGTAGCGATTGGCCATGGCCATGGGCGTGTCACCGTCAGGGTCTGCGAGCTCCGGATCAGCCCCAAAGGCCAGCAGCACAGCAGTGGTATGCACAGTCAACGGTCGTCCGCTCTGCAGGGAGCTATCGCCCTCGACGTCGATCGCATGTGTCAGCAGCGTCACGTTGCTGAAGACCTCATCGGGATCGGAGCCGTCGGCCAGCAAGCGGGCCAGAGTCTCTACATCCTCGTGCTCTACCGCGTGATGGGCGGGTGTCCAGGAGTCGCTCACCAAGGCATTCAACCGCCACTGCAACACCTCTGCCAGAGGCTATCTGCACCGTCGGCCACCAATTGAGATGACGTCTAAGACCGTGTCCTACGTGGTGAGGCGGGCGTTGACCCGGTATGGGGCGGGGAACGTGGAGTTGGATCGTGCCGGACGGCTTATGGGAGATCGCGAGGCCGCTGATCCCACCTCCGAAGGTGCGGCCGCAGGGCGGCGGAACGCAGGACACGCCTGATGAGACGCTGTTTGCGGCCATCATCTACGTCCTGGTCAGTGGCTGCGCCTGGCGCCAACTGCCGCCATGCTTCGGCATATCGAAGTCGACCGCCCACCGCAGGTTCCTGATCTGGTCGAGAGCCGGCGTCTGGGGCCGCCTCCACGAGGCCGTGCTGCACCGCCTCGACGACGTCGGTC
>NZ_FNHV01000036.1 GCF_900103585.1 Streptomyces sp. cf386 | reverse complement strand
GCGGTCGGCGCGGACCGCATCAAGCTCGACGACACCGTGCTGAAGTACCCCTTCCGCACCGGAGACGAGCTCCTGCGCCTGACCAAGGAGACCGGCCTGTCCATCTCCTCGCTGATGCTGGAGAACGAGCGGGCCTGGCGCACCGAGGAGGAGATCCGCACCGGCCTGCTGGAGATATGGCGGGTCATGCGGGAATGCGTGGCACGAGGGATGGCGCGGGAGGGCATCCTGCCCGGCGGCCTCAAGGTCCGCCGCCGCGCCGCGGTCTCCGCCCGCCAACTCCGCGCCGAGGGCGACCCGCTGGCGCACGCGATGGAGTGGATCACCCTCTACGCGATGGCCGTGAACGAGGAGAACGCCGCCGGCGGACGCGTCGTCACCGCCCCCACCAACGGCGCGGCGGGCATCATCCCCGCCGTCCTGCACTACTACATCAACTTCGTGCCCGGCGCCGACGAGGACGGCGTGGTCCGCTTCCTGCTCGCCGCCGGCGCCATCGGCATGCTCTTCAAGGAGAACGCCTCCATCTCCGGCGCCGAGGTCGGCTGCCAGGGCGAGGTCGGCTCCGCCTGCTCCATGGCCGCCGGCGCCCTCGCCGAAGTCCTCGGCGGCTCCCCGGAGCAGGTCGAGAACGCCGCCGAGATCGGCATGGAACACAACCTCGGCCTCACCTGCGACCCCGTCGGCGGCCTGGTCCAGATCCCCTGCATCGAGCGCAACGGCATGGCCGCGGTGAAGGCGGTCACGGCGGCGAAGATGGCGATGCGCGGGGACGGTTCGCACAAGGTGTCCCTGGACAAGGTCATCAAGACCATGAAGGACACCGGCGCCGACATGTCCGTGAAGTACAAGGAGACGGCGCGGGGCGGGCTGGCGGTCAACATCATCGAGTGCTGAGCGGCTCGCCGTCCGAGCTCGACGGACGCAGGTCGCCCGGGGGGGGGATCATGCGACTGTTCGCGGTGCGGCAAGCGGCGGCCGACCTCAGGGCCGGTGCCGGGCCTCTCGTCCTGGTCTCCGCCGGGGTGTTCGCGGGACTGGCCCCTCTGCTGGGGCTCGACGCCTGGGTGCCACCGGCCGCCGCGGCGGTGGCCCTGCTGTCCGGCGTCAACGTGATCCGTTCCGACGTGCTCGCACCCGCGCGTGCCCGGGCCGTCGCACGCGCCGTCCGCCCCCTGCACACCGGTGCCGAGGGGAGCGCCTTCCGCCCGGCCGCGAACGCCCTGCAGATCGCCGCGGGGTTATGGATCGCCCCCGCCCATGTGCTGCGTGACGGGGGCGAGTACCAGGTCGTTCTGCCGGATGGCGCCACCGTCGGGCTCCGCCCGCTGCACCGGGAAGGCGGCCACGACATCGCGGTGTTCGGTTCGAACACCGACTGGCCGTGGACGGCGAGGCCGCAATGGTCCCCGCCCGAGCCCGGTGAGCGGATCACCGTGGTGGGGTGGCTGGTGGGCAGTGCCGTGGCGACGACCCAGGCGGCGACGGAACTCACCGCCCAGGAGAGCCAGGCACCCGGCATGGTCACCATGATCGGCCCGGCACCGCCGTCGGGCTCGTCGGGCTCGGCCCTCATCGCCGCCCGCACCGGACGGGTGATCGGCGTCCTCACCGCTGTGGGCGCGCTGGACATACGGCAGCGGCCTCCTGGCGCCGGAGACACGGGCATCGTCCTCGGCGTCCTATTGGCGGCGGTTCCGGTCCGGTTCCGTCAGTGGTCCGCCAGTAGGCGGAGTGGTCAGTAGTAGGAGTAGCCGAGCCAGTCCTCCTCCAGCGGGTCCTCGTAGAGGGACTCCAGGAAGCACACAACCGTACGGTCGCCCGCTTCCCAGCCTTCGGAGTCGGGTACGACCTTGTCCCACATGAGGTCCTCCTCCTCCGCGACCGTCCAGTTCTCCGCGACGTCCGAATAGGCCTCGTAGCACAGCGACTCGGCTTCCTCATCGACCACGTCGTCGCCCGGGTACTCGTAACCGTCCTCAAGTTCCATGACGGCCAGGGTCTGCATATCGTGCCGGCCGTCACAGGGAACGATCAGCACGTAGGAGCTGCTGTCCGTCTCGTCGACGCAGTCTCCGACGGAGAGGTCGTCGACGTATGTCTCCCCGGTCTCGGTCTCGGTCTCGGTCTCGGAAGGCTCGATGTCCGTGGGCGTCTCGACCGGTTCGGTGGTGTACGTGTCGTCGTCCGTGGGCTCGTCCTCGCTCGGACCGGTGTCGTCCGGAGGGGTCGGCTCGTCGATCGTCGTCTCGATGTCACTCCCGCCACTGCTGCCGGCGGACCCGTTGTCGCCGCCCTGGGTGAACAGCACGGCGCCCGTGGAGATGCCCACCACGGCGACCAGCAGCGCCGCGGCTCGTAGCCACGCATGTCTGCGGCGGGGCGGCTGGACGGGCTCCGAGAAGTCGTGGGCGGAGTCGGTGGATGGTGTGTACGGCAGCTGTTCGCCGGGCCAGGGCCGGTAGGGCGGCTCCGGGTCCGGCGGTTCCCCCTGACCGGGGACGTCGGGCGATCCCATGCAGCCATCGTGCACAGCGGGTGGGTCCCGTCCACCTCCAATGCCCAATAAATCATGACTAATTATTTAGTACTCCACTATCAAGATTCTTTTTCTATTTGCCTTTCTTCGGGTATTCCGCACCCCTACGGTGGTGCCGCATCCGCTCGGGGGCGGAACGTACACCGGCCGTGTCGACGGCCGGTGCGGGCCGGGAGGTGAGCCGTGTCTTTGGGGGAATTGGCGCGCTGCGCAGCGGACGCGTCGGATTTGACGGCGTTGCTGACACAGCATCAGCCCGGCGGACCGGAATCCGAACCCGCCGTCCGCGAAGCGCACCACCGCGCGCTCGAAGCGCTGCGCAGGGCCGAGGAGAGCGCCCGGGCACCGTTCAGCATCGGCCTGGTCGGTGAAATGAGTGCCGGCAAGTCCATGCTCCTCGGGCTGCTGTTGGGGCTGCCCGAACTCCTCCCGGTGGGCGAGGAGGCGGTGACCGGGAACGTCACCCTGATCCACGCCAAAGCGGCCTCCGCCGAGACGGGCGAGTCGCACGAGTCCGCCGTCCGCGTCGAGTACTTCAGCCAGGCGCAGACGCTCGACTACCTGCGCCACCTCAGGAACGAGCTGGCGAACCAGGCCCAGAGCGCCCTGTCCGCTCAAGTCCTGGAGCAGTTACGGCAGTTGCCGATCCGGGAGCCCGACTGCGGTGAGCTGCTGCGCTTCCGGGACACCTATCTGACCGGTGCTCTGGCCCAGTCGCTCGCGGGAGTGCTCCAGGAACTCGACTCCCTGGACCAGGCGTTGCGGCGGATGCACGAATCCGGTCTCCCGCTGCTGGGGCAGCGCGCGGAACTCGACGACGAACTCGCGCGCGCCGCGGTCGTCCTGCCGGGAGCGGACACCGAGCGCGGCGCCGATCCCCGCGGCCACTTCCGGTCCGGCGCGCCCGCACGCTCCGGCCTCGGAGCATCGCTCTCCACGGGCCTTCTGCGCGCCACGCTCCCCCTGATCCGCAGGGTCGTCCGCGAGGTGCGGGTGGCCCCGTCCGTCTGGGACCTCGGTGAGTTTCCCGGAGCGGAGCTGCGCCTCCTCGACTTTCCGGGGCTCGACAGCGCCTTCAGCGCCGTCCGGGACCAGTACGTGTGCGGTGCGGAACTGCACTCGGTCCACAGCCTGCTGATGCTGCTGAACGCCGGAGGCGGTGCCAAGGACACACCGCAACGCATCTTCCGGATGTGGCGCGCGGCGCAGCGAGCGGACTCCATGGAGGACTCCATCATCGCGCTGATCAGCCGGTTCCACGACCTGCGCGTGGCCGAACCGGTACTCAAGTCCTACGCAGCCGACACCCAACCGCTCACCAGGGAGCAGCTCCTGCGCGGCATCCCGGTCCTGAAGGACCTGCTCGCGAGCGCCGAGCGCCTGGTCACCCCGGCCCACCCGACCCCGACTTCCATGGGGCCGGCGGACCGTGTCCTGCTCACCTCGGCCATGCGGGCGCTGAGCGTCAGCGGCCGGCACGAGCAGGTGGGCAGGGAGTTCCGCGACAAGTGCGATCTCGACGTCAAGCTGCCGAAAGCGGACAAGCATGCGGAGACCTGGGGCGAGATCGGGCGGCGGCTCAGCACCGACGCCCTGAGCGGCGGCCTGGACCGGATGCTCACGGACTTCGCGGACGACGGGGGCCTGGCCCGGCTGCGCCGGCGGCTGCGCGACCATGTGACCCGGCACGGTGCCGCACTCCGCCTGGACCAGTTCGCCGAACGCCGCGAGGACGTCGTCGAGGCGCTGCGTGAACTGCAGACGGCCCTGGAGGCGTCGGGCGGCCGAAGTCGGGTGGACCACCGCTCCGACACGGCGGTGAGCCAGCGCCTCACCGTGCTGTCGGCCGTATGGATGGACGTGCGCGACCGCTCCGCCGTCGAACTCCTCGACGCCCACCGGTTGTCCTCACGGCGGACCAGGGGCGCTCCCGGTCCGAGTCTCTTCACGGAGCTGGAACGGGACACCGCCGAGCGGGTCTACACCTGGCCGTCCTGGAACCGCCTGCTCGACACGGTCCATGAGGAGCGGGTGGACGCGCGCCGGCTGCGGGGCGACCACCGGGTGCCCGTGCGGACGGACGAGTTCTTCCCGGAGTTCCGGGACGCGTGCCGCGAGATCGAGGCAGCCGGTTCGGCACGGTTGCTGGCCGCGGTGGAGACCTGGCTGCTCGGGCATCAGCAGCGGGTCGTGGCCGCCGCCCGCGAACTGGCGACGGTGGTCACGCCCGACGCCTACGAGCTGCTGCGCTCCTCGACCGAGGGTGAGCGGCTCGCCGCCCGTCTGCCCCGCGCCGCGTCCCTGCAGTGGCTGCGCGACGAGGCGGAGAAGGCGCTGCGCGACACGGACCCGGCAGAGCCGCAGGTGGACGACGAGCAGGTGCGCCAGCGCTTCCCGCTGCGTACCGGGCACATCCTGCCCTGGCACCCGGACAACCTCGTCGGTTCCGCCGCGGACGCCTCGTCGGGACACCAGACCACCATCGCCCGGCACCGGCGGGAGATGACGGCGATGGTTCTCCATCAGGCCCTGGCCGGGCTCGCCCGTCGACAGCGGCTGGTGGCGGCCCATCTGTGGAGCCAGGCCGACGCCTTCATCGACGACCTGCGCGCGCCGGCGCTGACCGGTGCGCTGGTCACCGCTGTCGCCGGGGGCAAGGAGAGCGAACGCGGACTCGCGGGTCTCGCCGAGCAACTGAGCCTGCGCGCCGAGAACTCTGCCTACTCCTGGAAGCCCGCCGACTGGGATGCGGCGGCCAACCCCTGGGAGCCGGGCGGACCGTTCGGTGGACAGCCCTTCGACCAAGGGCCCTATGACGGGGGAACCACGCCATGACCCTGGAGACCCTGCTTCTGGGTACGGACCGAGCCGGCACCGTCGAGCTGCGTCCCGACGCGCAGGGCCGGTACACGCTGCCCACGGTCCGGCTGGTGCCGACGGATGCGAGCAGCGGCCCCGTGTGGGTGGAGTACTTCACCTGCCGGGCCGAGGGGCTGCCGCCGTCCACGCGGGACTGGGCGGCGCACATGGCCGACGCCTGGCAGGGCGCCGATCCACGCGGCCGCCGTATCGAGGGGATGTACGACATACGGCCGGCCCCGGTCCCGCATCCGGGCTTCGTGGACGCACACGGGAACACGACGCTGCGGCTGGTGGTCGACGTGGAGTACTTCCACATCGATCCGCTGACCGGCCGCGAGGTACGCGGCATCCCCTTCCGCAGCGGCGCCTACTGCGCCGTGGCCTTCCTCTCCCCCGCCGCGCCGCCACCCGACGTGCCGCCGGCCGCGCAGCCGACGCCGACCCTTGCCACGGCCGTCCCCGAGGCTCCGCTCCCCGCCGCCGGGCCGGCCGCCGCAGCCGGGCGGTCGCGAAGCCGCGTCCCCGACCGGGACGACGAGTACCTGGGGCACGCGGCGATCGACTACGGCACCTGCAACTCCACGGTGACCTTGTACGACGGTCAGTACAAGGTGCGCGAGCCGTTCTCCCCGGCCCGGGTGGCGCGGCTGCGCGAGGGAGTCCTGAAGCATGTGCTGGGCGAGCCGTACCCGGACCTCGTCAGGGACGAGTGGGAGTCCGTGCTGGCCCTGGCCCAGGCGGGCATGAGCGACGGCGGGACGGCCGGCCCGCGGTCCCCGGCCGAGCTCGTCGGGGCGGAGGCCGGCACCGGAGGGCTGTTCCGGCTGTGCCTGCTCCTGGAGCAGCGGCTCCCGGACTGCTCCCAACTGCTGCGCGCCGAGCTCGCGACACGCCTGCACCGGTGTTACGACGCCGCGTTCGACGTACCGCCACTGGAACAGATGCGGCTGTTCCCGGTGGAGCTCGGCGACGGTACGGCGGAGGTGTCCAGCCGGCTGGAGGTGCTGTCCGTCGACCCGCTCACCGTGCGCCTCGGGGAGCCCGAGCGGCTGCCCGCCGCTGCGATGACGCCGGCGGGCGGCGTCGCACAGAAGCCCCTGGCCTCCCTGCGCGGGCTCAAGCTTGAGCTCGGCAGGGAACGCGTCCGGGACGACGTTCCCGGGCGTCCGCCGCCCACCTCGGACATGCTCATCCAGTCCGCCCTGGGATACCTGGTCGACCGCGCCGACCGCTACATATCCCGGCAGGATCCCGGCCTCCTCGGCTCGGGCCGGCTCAACGACCTGGTCGTGACCTATCCGACGGTCGCGACCCCGGACGTGCGGCGCGCCCTGAAGTCGCTGGTGTCGGAGGGGCTCGGGGTCAGCCGGGTGTCGATGCACTTCGACGAGGCCGTGGCCGCCGTCATGTTCTTCGTGATGAAGAACTTCGGCGGTGATCCGGGCCTCGGTGTGGAGGCGTTCCGGGCCCGCTCCCGCCGGCTGGGGTCGGGGAGCGCCTGGACACAGAACATTCTCGCCATAGACATCGGCGGCGGGACCCTGGACATAGCCCTGCTGACGCTCACCCTGCGGGACACGACGCCCGTCGAGGTGCTGAGGCACCCCGACGCGGACCGGCTCGGCCGGCACTACACGCTGACGCCGACCGTGCAGGGGTCGAGCGGCCACACCCGGCTCGGCGGCGAGTTGCTGACCCTCTCGGTGTTCCACTGGCTCAAGTCGGAGCTGGCGGACCGGCTGATCGCCGCGCACCCGGAGCGGTTCCGCTCGGACCTCCAGGAGGCCAAGTCCGTCTATCTCGACAAGACCGGTCACTATCTGCCGGGGAGCCTGGCCCGGGACACCCATTCGGCACAGGCCGAACGGCGTGCCCAGGCCCGCAGGCTCGCCGAAGCCGTGGTGCCGACCTGCTGGCGGACGGCGCCCACCAGCGAACTCGCCCGGATGCGCTGGGCCTTCGAGCAGCTGTGGAACCTGGCGGAACAGGCGAAGATCCACCTGGGCGGCTCCGCTTCCGCCTCGGCGAGCGATCCGTCGCCGTACCGCTTCGGCGAACAGGAGCTCTCGGGTCTGCTGGACAGTCTCGGCCGGGGCGGCGACCCGCGCACCGGCGTCGAGTTCGAACTGGACGCCGCCGGGTTCCGGCGCCTCGTCGAGGGGCATCTGGAAGGCGTCGCCGCCCTCGCCGACGGCCTGCTCGGCGAGCGACTGCTCAAGGACGAGCCGCTCGACCGCGTGATCCTGACCGGCAAGTCCAGTGCCATGCCGGTGGTGCGCGAAGTGCTGATACGGCGCCTCGGGAAGGGCCGCGAGCTGGACTGGGATCCGGCGAACATCGAGGTGGAGCGGGAGTACGCCAAGACGGCGACCTCGATCGGTGCCGCCTGGGCCGAGCAGGTGCGGCAGACCTCGTTCACCTCCCAGGGGGCCGTGGACGCCCTGGAGGACGGACGCACCATCGTCCAGATCGACGTCGACAACCTGCACTTCTCGCTCCCGTGCCGCTTCGAGCTGTCCCTGCTGGAAGGGGTCGGGGACCGCACCCTGTTCGGGGCCAACACGATGCTGCACCACCGTGTCCACAGCGTGGGTGAGCCTCCGGTGCTGGCGGTGCGCAGCGCGAAGGCCCAGCCCATCCAGGACGTCATCCGGGTCGTCCGGGTGCGCCAGGGCGCGGACGACATCACCTGGGGGCAGTTCAAGTGCCCCGAACCCGACCGGTCGAGGGCCGGTGACCCGGCCGGTGGGTTCCCGGTGCGGATCTGGCCGGACAAGATCATGGCGCGGTACGAGATCACCGTCGACCTGGATGTGTACGCGTACTTCTCCCAGGGTGCCCCGCACTACACGGTCGACCCCCGGGTGCCGTCGATCGACGTGTGGAAGAGGCTGGCCAAGGCCGGGCTGTTGAAACGCGGGGACCGGTCGGAGACGGTGCCGATGACGATCAGCGTGAACTACACGATCGCCGGTTCCGCCCAGGCGGGCCGAGGGCAGCCGGTCTTCGCCGCCGACAGCGCGTTCACGGAGGTGTTCCACGACTCCGACGCGCCGGCCGCGCCCGCCCGGCGGGGGCTGCTGGGAGTGGGGCCGCTGCCCGAGTCCCCGGCCTCCGGGGAGTGGGAGTTCGGGGTCACGATCCAGGAGAGGGACACCGTACGCACGATGACCCTCGGGCGGCTGCCCCGGCCCGAGACCGAGGCCAAGTCCCGCGCGCTGTTCGTCGCCTCGCTGGACGAACACGGAGCCCTCCGGGTGCACCTGGGCGGCGTGCCGTTCTGGAAGGCGCGGGACCAGGAGCACGTGGAGAACGAACCCGGGCGGGTGCTGCGGTATCTGATGACCGTCCCGGACAAGGGCCGGGCCGATCAGGACGATCCCTTCGGAGGCCTGCAGTGACAGCGCGACCGCGACCGGAGTCCGAGGAACGGGTCCCGTGGGAGGACCTGCTGTGCACCGAGGGCTCCTTGCTCGCCTCCGTCGCGACCGCAGGACTCGACGGCCTGCGCGGCACCCTGCGCGCCGCACTCGCCGCCGCGCCGACGGACCGGGGTGCGGACGCCTGCACGACACTCCTGGACGCACTGGACCGCCTGCTCGCGGAGACCGGACACACCGCGTCCGTGCATGCGGGGTTCCCGCAGGGTGGGGTGTTGGGGGTCGGGGGTGCTCGGTATGGGACGCCGGGGGGTGGGAGGCCTGGAGTCGGAGCGCCTTGGGGCGCGGGGCCGGGCGTCGGGGAACCGAGGGTCGCGGGGCCGGGGGTCGAAGGGCCGGGGGTCGCGGAACCGAGGGTCGCGGGACCGGGAGTCGCGGGACCGCAGGGCGGAAGGCCGGGGGTCGCGGGACCGGAGGGCGGGGGACCGCACGCTGAGGCCCCGTCATACGGGCTCCCGCAGACGGGAATCCCACATGCCGAGCCCCCTGCCGGCACATCACACGCCGGGACACCGCGATACGGATCCCCACAGGCAGAGAACCCGCCATACGAGTCCCGGCGCGCGGAGGTCCCGCCCTACGGGGCGCCACAGGCAGGCATCCCACAAACCGGCTCCCCTCCAGCCGACTGCCCACCGGCCGGATCACCACAAGCCGAGTCACCACAGACCAGGTCCCCACAGACCGGGACCCCGCACACCGGAGCCCTTCACACCGGGACCCCGCAGACCGGGTCCCAACACGCCGGGTCCCCACAGACCGGCGGCCACCCGAACGACCCGACCGCCCCGCGCGTTCCGCCCCGCCCTGCCGCTCCCCCGCGGACCTCGGCCCCTGCGATCCTGACGCTGGCCGCCGAGCTGGCCGGCTCTCCTGAGGTCGGCGACTTCGCGGCCGGTGCGGTGCCGCCCGCGTCGGACGGGCCGGGCGGCACGGATGGGGTCCGGCGCTGGTACCACCTCACGTTGCTCAGGCTGCCCGACCGGCACGTCGGCGTCTGGCGCGCCCGCGCCGCGGAAGCCGACCCGGCGGCGCAGGGGGCGTGGGAGACCCGGCGCGGATGGGCCGACGAGGTGCTGCTGCCCCCGTCCGGAGACGGGCGGCCCGGGCTGCGTACCGTACGCGACAAGGTGACCGAGCCGTCCGACCTGGCCGGCCTCGTCCTCGCGCTGCACGAGTACGACGAGGCCCTGTGCCTTCTCCTCGACCGTGTATGGACCGGCGGTTCCACACGGTTGACGGACCCTCAGGTGTCGCTGGCCTACCGGACCGAGTTGACCAAGCGCCTGGAGTCGCTGGAGCGCAGCCCACGAGGCAGCACCGAGCGCCTGCGGGCGTCGGTCGCCGTGGACGAGGCGCTCTGCTCGGTCACCCATCTGCCACCGGGCGCACCGGGCAGCTGGTGGAACCGGTTGGCCGAGGAATCGCACGCGGCGGCGCTCGATCTGTGCCGTCAACTGCTCGCGGCGGGCCGGAACGTGGAGGTCGTGTTACCGGCCCGGCCCTACCGCCAGGCCCGCCACCACACCCGGGCCACCGACGACATACGGCTCGGCGTCGGCGGACGCCCGGGCGACACGCTCGCCTGTCTGCGTCTCTGGCTGCGCGTCGACGACCAGGAGTTCCCGGGTCGGGTCGTCCACCGGGGCCAGGAATGACGTCCCCCGCCCCGTGGCCGGCCAAGCCCCAGTACGCGTCGGCGGTGCGCAGGCCCACCGAGGTTTTCAGCGACCCGCGGCTGTCCGGCTGCGAGATCCTGTTCGGGGCCACCGGAATGCCGCTCGCGTCGACCGGGCGCAACGCCATCGTCTTCGCGGCCCGGACCCGACAGGACGAGCGCGTGGCCATCCGGTGCATGTCCCGTGAACCGGCCTCGGGCGGCGAGCGGTACCGCGCGCTGACCGCCCATCGGCACGCCCAGCCCGTCGATCACGGCACCCCCCTGGTCGAGGCCGAGTGGATCGAGCAGGGGATCAGGCTGTCGGGGCGGTGGTGGCCGCTGGTCCTGATGCCCTGGATCGAGGGCAAGTTGCTGGACGAGGCGGTGTCGGACCTGTGCGGCGATCGCACGGCACTGCACCATCTCATCGGCAACTGGCGGGTGGTCATGGGCCAGTTGGCCTCGTCCCGGATCTGTCACGGCGATCTGCAGCACGGCAACATCATCGTCGGCGACGATCTGCGCCTGGTCCTGGTCGACCTGGACGCCGTCTGGGTGCCGTTCGCCGCGCAGCTCACCCCCGGCGAGTTCGGGCACCGCAACTACCAGCACCCGCACCGGGACATCAGTCACTGGGGTCCCGGCGCCGACGCCTTTCCGGCCCTCGTCATCCTGCTGTCGCTGCGGGCCGTCGCCGCGGATCCCTCGTTGTGGGAGGCCCGGCCGGACGGGGAGCATCTGCTGTTCAGCCGCGACGACCTGCTCGCACCCGGGCGCACGAAGATCTGGAAGAGCCTGGCGCGTTCGCCCGACACGGCGGTGCGGGGGCTGGCCGAGCGGCTCGCCGGGTTCTGCGCCGGTCCGCCGCAAGCGGTGCCGCCGCTGGAGGACGTGCTACGTGCGTGCGCGGCGGGCGGCCCTCCGCACCCGACGTACGCCACGTCATGACACCGTGGCCGGGGCACCGGCGACGGCCCGGGCGGTGGCGACCGCACGGCACCGGACGAGGGAGACGTCGTCCTCCTTCATCGCCCGTGAGCTGCGCAACTCCTGCACCCTGACGCCGAATTCGTCCCGCGGCGCGTGTTCGAGGAACGTCCAGACCGTGGTGCCGTGTTCGGCGGCGGCCTCCAGCGCCCACTGGGCGAGCGCGTCGGTCATCAGCAGCAGCACGTCGTCCGGTCCGCAGGCGCCCTCGGTGCACCGCAGCACCGGGGCCAGGGACTCCAGCGCCTCGGCCCGGGTCGGCACGAGATCCGGATGGGTGTCGAACTGGTCGGGCCGGTCCAGCGGGAACAGTTCGGTCGGGCGCCCGTCACGCAGGTGGAACAGACACGAGTCCCCCACGGCGAACGCCCGGTACTCCAGCAGAGGTCCGGCTCCCGCATGGGGCGAGCTCACGTCCCGGGTGTCCACGCCGACGAAGGTCGCCGCCGAGCCGCGCGCCAGGGCCCCGCGGATATAGACGGGGACCTCGGCGGCCTGCGCGGTCTGTTCCGCCCACAGCCCGCGCGATTCCCGCAGCCAGCCGTCGAGCAGCTGCGGCGCGCACCGCTGTGGCCCGCTCTCCTGCGGCGCGCTCCCCTGCAGCCCGCTCCCTTGCGGCGCGTCGAACGCGGTGACGAGGAAGGCGCGGGCCAGCAGCGCCGCCCAGCGCCCCGAGGCGAAGGCTCGGGACGCTCCGTCGCAGACCACGGCCCGGTGCGCGTTCCACGCGTGGGCGTCCTCGCACTCCGCGGCGCTCCCCTTGGGCACGACGAGGGCCTCGCAGCGCAGCACGGCACGCCCCGGAGACGGGCCGATCTCACTCAATGCTCGCCGATCAGAGAGGTGGTGCTGGTCCCGATGCGCAGGAAGTCCATCAGCGCGGTCGCACCGCCGTTGAACACGAACCCCCGCGCTCCGGGCGCGATCCGGCCCTCGTACCCCGATGCCTGGACGAGCGTGCCGGGCAGGGCGCTCGACATCTCGAAGAGAAGTTCCGCCTGAGGCACGCCCGTCGGCGCGAGCACCGGGAAGGACATGGGCGTTCCCTGCGCCTCCGACAGGTGCAGATTGAACAGAAGGGTGCGGCCGTCTCCGGTCTCCAGCCGGGTGACGCGCCGCGCCGGACCGCGCGGGTCCCCGTCCGTGGCCTGGCCGTCCGTGATGTTGAGGACGATCGGCGGGAAGGAGGAGCGGTGCTCCTTCACCCAGCCGCGCAGCACCTTGTACGCCATGCCCAGCGCCTCGCACATCGGAGTCCAGCCGAGGTTGAGGGGCTGGATCCACTCCGGGACCGTGGTCTGCTCGTGCTCCACACTGCCGTCAGCGCGGCGCATCGTCCGGGAGTGCTCGACGGGACGTCCGGTGCCGGCGTAGGCGTGGACGGGGACGAGGGCGCGGCGGCGCGAGGTGCCGGGCAGCAGGGGCCGAACTCCGTTGCCGGAGTAGCCGATCACCCCGACGTCGAAGTAGTGCCGCGGCAGTTCCTGGAAGTCCTTGGTGCACTCCAGTACGACGGCGTAGAGCAGTTCGTTGATCATCGCGGCCAGGGCCGCGGCCTTCGGCGCGGGGCTGCCGGATATCGGGGCGCCCATCGAATAGGACTGGTCGAGAAGGAACAGGAAGCAGCCCGGGCTGCTCCTGCTGATCTCTTGTTCGTACACCGTGGCCTCCCCCTGCGGTGACGGACGTCGGCTGTCGCTCTGTTCCTCGTCACTGCGGCGGGCGCCCGAAGAAGCCGCGGGTGCTGCCACCCGCGGCACCGCCCAGGCGCCCCAGCAGAGTGCCGGCGGTTCCCTCGGCCGAGTCGCGGGACGCCCGTCCGCGCCCGACCCCGCCGATGCCCTCGGCGAGATGGGCCTTCACGGACGCCGACTCACCACGCAGCGGGTAGTCGCCCTCGTGGACGATCCGGCCGTAGGCGCCGTCGCGCACCCAGCGGTCGAGTTCGGCGGCCCGGACCACCAGCAAGGGGTGATCGGAGGAGGGCATCATCCACTTGACGATGCGGTTGCGCAGCCCTGTGGCGTCCTGGAACTCGGCGGCCTGTTCCAGGAAGGCGCTGGGGTTCATCTCCTCGGTCTGCCGGCCGCCCGCGAGCTTCATCAGCGTACGGATGGCGACCTCCAGGTCCTGTCCCACCAGCAGGCCGGCCCGGTCCCCGGACAGCTCGGACTTGCGTCCCCAGTCCTGCAGACCCAGCTCGATCCCCTTCAGCACCAGGGGTCCGCCGGGCACACCGTGCAGGCCCCCCGCGCCGATCGCGGCCAGGAACCAGGCCACGCTCTCGTAGAGGGCGTGCCCGGAGATCGCATGGCCCAGCTCGTGCCCGACGACGAAGCGGATCTCGTCGTCGTTCATCGAGTCGATCAGATCGGAGCCGAGCACGATGAACGGCTTGTCGAAGCCGATGGTCACGGCGTTGAAGCCGATGCTCCGGTTGACGTAGAGGCTCGGCGGTTCGACGACGTCCAGGATGTGCGCGGCCTCGCCCATCACCTGGTTCAG
Source organism: Streptomyces sp. cf386 (assembly GCF_900103585.1). GTDB lineage: Bacteria > Actinomycetota > Actinomycetes > Streptomycetales > Streptomycetaceae > Streptomyces. Next base: position 47,448 of record NZ_FNHV01000036.1, on the reverse strand, counting down.
CCGGCGGAACTGGGTGTCGCCGACCTTCACCGCGCACGCGAGGTGGTGCATCCGCATCGCGGCCTCGCCCGGGGCGCCCATCACCTTCCTGAGCACGAGGTCGAAGCCCTTGGCCTTGCGCACCGTGGACAACGCCGCCTGGGCGAAGGGGTGTTCGTAGGCTTCGGAGGAGATTCCCGGGAAGCGCACCCGGCGCGGGGATGTGGTCACGGTTCCTGGCTTCCTGACAGCGGCAGCAGTACGCAGAGCCCGCCGCTGTGCGGTTGATCGCATTCGGGACAGGGCACCGGCAGTTGCGCGACCGCCATGGTGGTGCCCGCTGCCGTACGCCAGACAGGCGTCAGCATGAGGTTCCATTCACCGACCGGCACCGACCGGTCGTCGGACGACGGAGCCGGGACGGCGTCCAGGTTCAGCAGGGCGAGCCGCGGGGTCCGGTCCAGGCCCGGTCCACGTCCCAGAAGCCCGCCACTCGTGGCCCGCAGCACACCGCGCCACAGGCGTCCGGTGAGCCGGTGCCTCGCCGGTTCGACCCACAGGCTTCCGGCCGCCCGGCCGTGCCGGGTGAGCAGCGCCTCGCGGGTGCCGTCGGCGTCCGGGGCGCTCCAGGTCACGTGCAGGTCGAGGTGGCGGAAGGCGTCGGGAGGCCGGGCGTCTGCGTCGGCGTCCGTTGCCGTGGAGCAGACGGGCGAGAACATGACCAGTGAGGACGCGGACGTCGGCCGCGGAACGTCGGTTCGCCGCCCGGCGGACGTCGGCCCGGGGACATCCGTGCGCCGTCCCGCGGACGGTGTCGACCGCTGGTTCACCTGTCGCGGAGCGTGGGTCCGCGCTCGCGCCGGCGCCGGCCGCACCGGAGCAGGACGACCACCGCCCCCACCCCCAGGGCTGCCCACACCAGCCGACTGTCCACCCGGGCGGCCGGTGACCGCCCTGAGGCTTTTCCCCGGATGGCCACCGGCGTACTGCCGAACCTCTCCTCGGAAGCGTCGGCGAGCACCACGAGGTGTTCGTCAGGGGCGGGTTTCGGCAACGCCTCCGGATCGTCCAGGCTGTTGAGGACCAGCGCACGTCCGGTGACCGTCCCGGCCAGCAGGGCATCCGTGTGGGCGACGAACGCGTCCCGCGCCTCCGCCGCGCCGAGCCCCGCCACCCACGAGCCGGTGGGCGCGGACGGTGACGGCGTGCGCGAGCGGGCGGGACGCGGCGGGCTCTCGGCGGTGTCCGCATGGCGGCCGACGGCGGTGTCGACGAGGTCTTCGACCTCCGTCCCCGGACCGGCCGTTCCGGCGAACAGTGCGGCCACCGCGGACTGGTCGAAGGCCTGATCGAGCGCGCCCAGGACGCCCTTCTCGGCGGGCGCGGCGGTCTCACCGCTCCGGCCCTGACCCTGGACGTGCTCCGCGACGAGCCTGGTCACCCAGTCCGTCTCCCGCCCCGGGCCGCAGTCGCCGTCCAGGGCAAGGGAGAGCCGGATCGGGGTACCGGTGACGTCCTCGCGCGAGGTGGCCATACCGCCGAGGTACGCGCGCCAGGACACCCCGTCGGCCTCCACGAACAGCAGCGGATAGTCGAAGTCGGCGTACTCGCCGTACCCCTCCCACCAGCGGTCTTCCGGAAGCCGGGGGAAGTAGGTGTAGTCGTCCTGCCGCCGCCACCCCCGTGTCAGTACATGTGCGCGCACCGTCGTTTCCTCTCACGCCCGGCGGATGATGATCGGTGGGGGCGGGTTCACAGCTCGCGAATCCGGGGGCCCATGGGGCGCAACGCCAGGTCGGCGAGCAGCTGTTCGAAGTGTTCCTCCTGGCGGGCGGCGCGCCCGGCCTGAGCGGCGGCGAACTGCGCTCTCCCCCGGATCTCCGACCGCTCGCCGCTGATCACGCTGCGCCACCGCTGGCGCAGCGTGAGCGGGCGGCGCCGCTCCTCCTCGATCTCCGCGTGGAGCCGCTCCCACTGCCGGGTCTTCTCCTGCTGTCCGGCGTGCCGGGCCGCGGCGAGGTGCTGACAGACGGCGATCAGGATGTCCTCGGCGCCCTTCACCGAGATCTCGCCCGGGGGACGCACCGCGAACTCGGCGCTGAGCTGGAACCCCTCTCCGTCCGGCACCCAGGACTCCGCGCCCGTCAACTCGACACAACCGAGGGTGTCGAGCGGGCAGTAGAGGATCTGGGCGTGCGGCGCGTTCGCCCTGACGACGTCCAGGGCACGGCCGTAGATCTTCTCCACCTTCTTGAACAGGTGCCCGGATTCGTCCCTCGAACCGCCGTTGTCGTTGAAATAGCTCTCGCACTTCATGGGCACCAGCAGAAGAAGAGCGCGGTTTTCCGGTTCCGCTCCGCGCACCGTCGCCCAAGATTCGGCCACTTGTTCCACCTGGGCGATTTTCAGCAGTTCCGGAACCATCCGTTCATGTTCCGGCTCGGTAGCCGACATCACGACGGTGGAATCCACCGGAACCAGCAGAACCGTGCTTCGTCCGATGAACTCCCGGCACTCCTGCCACTTTTCCTCGGGGCGCGGTGCGTTCTGCTCCGGACTCAGCCATCCACCGGGAAAGTCCAGCACGTTCAGATACACCGCGATGCCGGCAATCCCGGTTTCCAGAGCCAGTTTGTAGTACGTCATCCGCTCGGTGCTGCGCAGCGCCTGCCTGCGGAACGACCCGGCCCGGACCGCCCCGCGCAGCTCGTTGAGCCTGCGGTCGACGGCACCGGCCGTGTGCTGGTCATGGACGCGCAGCACCGCCGTCCGGCCGGCCAGGATGCGCGGCGCGTCCTCGATCAACGACACGATCAAGGAGGTCTTTCCGACCCGGCTGGGGCCTACCACACCTATTCCGAACCAGAGTTGTTCCTGTGACTGCTGCTGAAATCCACCCGTTGCCATGATCTCCCCCGACAGCGTCCGGCCGGCGATCCATGATTCGACGGCCCGGAAACGGCAGGAAGTCAGCATGGCACGATGCGCGGCGCGCGAACATGCCCTTTCCGAAATTACGGTCGGCATGCTCGTCAAACCCCTGCTCGTGCCCGACGCCCGGCCGTACCATCAAGCACACATTCGCTCCCGGTGGGGTGGCGACGGCAAATCGGTTCGGGGGAAGCGCACATGGGAGAGGTACGCGAGGCGCTCGATTTCAACATCGCTCTCCACGCCGTGGGAAAAGCGCAGATGGCCCACATGAAGACCACGATCGGCAGCTGCCGCGTGGAAAAGCCGCTCCTCACGGCACAGCCCCGAGCGAACGCGCTGCTGGAGCGGGTCGCCGAGCGCGTCACACTGTCGACAGACCTGCCGGGCCCCGCGACGGCACTGGTCCGGGAGCTCGGCACGCTGATGTTCCACTCCGTCTTCGACGAGACGGCCCGCGCCCTGCTGCTGCGCTGCCGTTCACAGGCCCAGCACGACCGCCGTACCCTGCGGATCAGCCTCAACGCCCACTCCGGCGGTCTCGACCGGCTGCCCTGGGAGTTCCTCTACGACCCCGTGGCCGGCGAACACCTCGCGGTGGACCACGCCCTCGTACGCGAACTCGATCTGCCCACCACCCAGGGCCCGTTGCCCGTCGAAACACCGCTGCGGGTGCTCGGCATGGTCGCCCGGCCCTCCGACCTCGAAAGCCTCTCGGTCGAGCAGGAACGCTCGGAACTGCACCGGTCCCTGCGGGACCTGATGCGCGGCGGCGTCGTCGAGCTCGCGTGGGTGCCGGGCCAGAGCTGGCGCGATCTGCGCGAGGCCCTGCAGCGGGTGCGGCCCCATGTGCTGCACTTCATCGGACACGGCGGACTCGATCCGCTGACCGGCAACGCCACGCTGGCCTTCACCGACCCGGGAACCGGCGAGCGCCACGAGATGTCGGCGCCCGACATCTCCCCGCTGATGAGCGGCGGCACCCTCCGACTGGTCGTCCTCAACGCGTGCGGAACCGACTACGCGCCCGTGACGGATCCCTTCTCCAGCCCCGCCGCCTCGATCCTGCGCAAGGGCGTGCCGGCGGTGGCCGCCATGCAGTTCCCGATCAGCGACCGGGCCGCCCTTGAGTTCAGCCGGGAGTTCTACACCTGTCTGGCGCAGAACGACGCGGTCCACGTGGGCGTCCAGAAGGCCCGGCTGGCCATGCGCACCGAGCTCAAGGGGTCGCTGGAGTGGGGAACGCCGGTGCTGTATCTGGGGTCCGGCATCGAGCGGATCTTCGATGTGCACACACCCTTGGCCACCGTGTCCACGAAGCCGACGGTGCAGCCTCGTCGGAGCCCTGGCGACTGCCCCGGAGTGTGCCTGGAGCGGCCGAGCGTGCCCCGGCTGTGTCTCGTCCAGGAGCTGGAGTACCGCTCCGCGGTGCACTCGATCAGCTTCAGTCCCGGCGGTGAGTTCTGCGCCGTCGGGCCGGAGGGCGACAGCGTCCAGATCGTCGACGTCGAGAAGGGCCGAACGGTACACACCCTGCACCTCGGCCTGCTCAACCACGGCCCCCGCACCGTCCGTTTCAGCCCCGACGGCACGCTCTTCGCCGCGGCCACCAAACACCGCATGCTCATCTGGCAGACCGCGACCGGGAGGAAGGTCGCTGCCGTCGGCTTCGGACGTGAGCTCGTGACCGGCCCGCGCCGACTGTGCTTCAGCTCCGACAGTGCCCGCATCGCCACGGCCGGTTGGACGGGAGCCGCCATCTGGCGGGCCGCGGACGGACGGATCCTGCACCGGCTGCCGGTCCACCACACCGTGACCGACCTCGCCTTCAGCCCGGACGACACACACCTGGTGACGGCCGACACGGAGGGCCGGCTGCTGCTGTGGGACACCCACGGCCGGTACACCCCCGACCGCACCTTCACCCACGCCGAGGTGCCCAGGGCCGTGACGTTCAGCCGCCCCGACGGACGGCACCTGGTCACCGCGGGAACCGACCAGGTCGCCTGTCTGTGGGAGCTGCCGCACGGCACTCCGGTCCGCCGCATCCCGCACCGCAGCGCGCTGAACACGGTCGCCGTCAGTCCGGACGGCCGGTTGCTGGCCACCGGAGGCGACGACGACAAGGTCTGCCTGTGGTCGCTGCGGAGCAAGAGGGTCAACGGGCGGCCCCGAGTCGGGCACCACCGCGACGCCGTCACCGAGGTCGCCTTCAGTGACGACGGACGGCTGCTGGCCGCGGCGGCGGCCGACGGACACGTGAAGATCTGGCGCCTTGAAGAGGAGCAGCAGGATGACTGAACCGAGCACCGACACGTCGGCCACCGCCCATGTCTACTTCGCCCCCGGGACAGCCGCGGAGCAGCAGGCGGCGCTGTACGAAGGACTGGCCGGACTGGGCGTACGGGCGGAAGGTGCGGTGGTCGGCGGCCACCGCAGCGACGCCCTGACCTGGATGGTGCTCGTCGTGCTGCCACTCAGTGGCTTTCTCCAGGAATGCGGCAAGAACCTCGCCCAGGACGCCTACCGTGCGGTCAAGGGCCTCATCGGCGGAGCACTGCACCGAGGCGAGGAGGCGACCGCGGAGCCGGAGCCCGAGGTCCAGGAACCGGTGCTGATGCTGGAAGACACCGAATCGGCCGTACGGTTCGCCTTCACACCGGACCTGCCGGACACCGCCTACCGACAGCTCTTCGACCTCGACCTCTCATCCTCCACGGGCCGAACGCTGCGTTTCGTCGCGGGACGCAACCGCTGGGAGTAGCTATCAGTTCGGGGCCACCGCCCCGGACACGTCGACCAGAAGGCGCTCGACCTGCGCGCCCCATCGCGAGGCGATCACCAGGTCGCGCGCCGGATCCACCCACAGCAGATGGTTGCCGCCGTTGCCGCGGGCGCAGCGGCCCGTGCGCGGGGCGTGCGGCCATACGGCGCCGTCGTCGTTGAGCCACCAGGACAGGCCGTACTCGGGCTTGACCCGGCAGGGCGTCCACAACTCCTCGATCCAGCGCCGGGACACGACCTGACGACCGCCCCACCGACCGCCCCGCAGACACAGCCGGCCCAGCCGGGCCAGATCCAGGGCGCTGATCCACAGGCCGCCGCCCCAGTGCGCGCCTCCGGAGACCACCGGCACCGCGGCGCCGTCGATCTCGACCACCGAGTTGTCGTAGCCGTGCCAGGACCAGCCGTCGGAGGCGCCGATCGGTGTCATGACGCGCTCGCGCAGCACGTCCGGCAGAGGGCGGCCGAACAGCACCGTGAGCGCCAGCGCCGTCAGGTTCACCCGCACGTCGTTGTAGGCCCAGCCGGCACCGGGCGGTCCCCCGGCCGACTCCGTGCCCTCACGGGTGCTCTGGGCGTCCACCCAGGTCGGCTTGGACCACAACTCGCCCTCCCACTGGCTGGTCTGGTCCAGCAAGTGGCGCCACGTGATGGCGCGCCGCCACCGGGAGGTGCGGAACTCGGGCAGGTCCACGGACGCCGACACCGGCTCGTCCGGACGCAGCCGACCGTCATCGAACGCGACACCGGCCACCAGCGACAGCACGCTCTTCGTGGCGCTGTACGCCATCTCCGCGCGCGCCGGATCACCCCACGAGGCGAGCACCGCACCGCGCCGCACCACGACGCCGCCGGCCCCCTGCCCGTCGAGGAGCGGGCCGATGACCTCGCGGTGCGAGGCGTCCGACACCTGGTCGGCGAGATACGACGCCATGTCGTCGACACCCGCCACCGGCCGCCCCGCCTGCGCCCGCACGGCCCGCACGAGTGCCGCCTCGTCCACCCCCTCCCAGGGGCCGACGGTCCGATCCCCGCCCTCCATGACCTCCCCGTCGTTCCGCGACATCACGGGTTCCACGCCAAACCTCCACCGGTCATCGGCACCGATCGCCGAGCGTCGACGGCAGTTTCCGTCGAACATGGTGGGGCATACAACAACAACTCCAACTCCTCTCACCCCACTGACACTTGAGGGAGTCCCCCCGCATGATCCGCGGCATCGATGTCAGCGCGTACCAGTCCACGTCCTACGACACGGACGGCCTCTCCTTCGTCTTCATCAAGGCGACGGAGGGCCGCTCCTACATCAACCCCAAACTCACCGCCCAGACCAAACGGGCCCGCGACGCCGGACTGGTCGTCGGCTTCTACCACTTCCTGTGGCCCGGCAACCTGTCCGCCCAGGCCGAGTACTTCGTCAGCAAGGCCCCCGAGAAGGCGGGCGACATCCTCGCGGTCGACTGGGAGACGACGAGCGAGGGGACGCATGCGAGCAACGCGGAGAAGGATCTCTTCATCCGGAAGGTGAAGGAGAAGCGGCCGAACAATCCGGTCATTCTGTACTGCAACCGAAACTACTGGCTCAATGTGGACACCACGTCCTACGCCGGCGACGGCCTCTGGATCGCCGACTACGTCACGGCGGGCAAGCCCCGCATCCAGGCGAAGTGGCGCTTCCACCAGTACACGGACGACCCGCTGGACAAGAACGTCGCCGATTTCGCCAGCAAGGCCGCGCTGCGGGAGTGGGCCGCGGACGCGTAGGTTCGCACGCCGCTGCGCCTCAGAGCCGTACGACGATCTTGCCCGTGTGCATGTTGGACTCCATCAGGCGGTGTGCCTCGCGGATCGTGTCCAGGCCCTCGAAGACCTCGGCGATCACCGGGCGGAAACCACCGTCGGTCAGGCCGGCGTTGAGGAAGGCCGTGGAGCGGCGGCGGCCGTCGGGTGTGGTGGTGAGGCTGAGGTTGGCGTAGGTGTGGATGGTGAAGGGCCAGGTCCGGGGGATCTCGGCGGGGCGGGGGTCCAGCCAGCCGTAGACGACGAGGGTTCCGCCCTCCGCGAGCGCGTCGCCGAGGTGTTGGAAGGCCGGGCCGCCGATCGCGTCGAAGACGACCTGGGCGCCGCGACCGTCGGTGAGGCGTCTGGTCTCCTTGGCGACCGTCTGCATGCCGTCGCTCGTCTCTCCCGACACGATGACCTCGGCCGCTCCCCCGTCCAGCAGGAGCTGCCGTTTCGCCTCCGTGCGCGTGGTCGCGAGGGGGATCGCGCCGATGCGGCGGGCGACCTGGATCGCCGCCGTGCCGACGCCGCTGGACGCGCCGGTGATCAGGACGTGGTCGCCGGGCTTGAGTCCGGCGGTTTCCAGCAGGGCGCCGTAAGCCGTCGTGTACGTCAGCCAGGCCGCCGCCCCCGTCACCGCGTCCACCGAGGCGGGGCGCCGCAGCACGGCGGTCTCGGGCAGCACGACCCGCTCGGCGTACACGCCCTGCGCACTCATCTCGATGCCCGGCCCGGTCAGCACCGGGTCACCGACGGCGAGTGCGGTGACGCCGTCGCCGATGGCCTCGACGACTCCTGAGGCTTCGTAGCCGAGGCGGGAGGCGGGAAGGGCGGGCTGGTAGTAGTAGGTCCCGGCGCGGAAGAGGGCTTCGGCGCGGTTGAGGCCAAACGCCTCGACCCGGACGGTGACTTGACCGGGGCCCGGTTCGGGGACGGGCACGTTCTCGATCGTCAGTACCTCGGGTCCGCCGGTTTCGTGAAAGAGCACTGTGCGTGCGGTGGTGGGTGACATGGGGATGACGCTATGGGCGTCTCCCGAGACGATCCATGTCTGCCGGTCTCGGTTTCCTGTCCATCCGTCTCTCCCGTCGCCCCACCCGCTACCGTGCGGACATGGACGTACTCAGCGACGCCATCGCCGCCATGCGCACCGGCCGCCCGCACTCCGGGCGCCAGGACCACTACGCGCCCTGGGGGATGCGCTTCCCCGCCTCGGACGGGACGGGGTTCCATGTGGTGCTCCAGGGGTCGGCATGGCTGATCCCCGCGGCGGGCGAGCCGGTGGCGATGGGGCCCGGCGACGTGGTGTTCCTGGCGCAGGGCCGTGAGTACGGGCTGGCCGGCGCTCTCGACGGACCGCTGGAGGAGATACGGCCGCTGCCCGACGGCACCTGGCCCGGGACGACGTCCGCCACGCCCGAGCGGTCGGGCCCGCGGACGGTGCTGCTGTGCGGCGCGTACATGCTGGACCGCTCCCGCGCGCACCCGCTCCTCTCCGAGCTCCCGGACGTCGTCCATCTCCCCACCCGCGTCGGCGCCCACCGCTCCCTGCGGACGGCGGTGGAACTGCTGGGCGCGGAGCTGGAGGAGCCGCAACCGGGCTCGGACACGATCGTCACCTCGCTCCTGGACACCCTGCTGCTGTACATCCTGCGGGCCTGGTGGCTGGGCGAGCGGCAGGACTCCGGGCACCCCACGGGGTGGGCCGCCGCCCTGGCCGACCCGGCCGTCGCGGCGGCGCTGCGCTGCATCCACGGCGACCCGGCCCATCCCTGGACCGTCGAGGAACTCGGCGCCCGTGCGGGCCTGTCCCGCGCGGCCTTCGCCCGCCGTTTCGCGGCGCTGGTGGGTGAGCCTCCGCTGACGTATCTGACCTGGTGGCGCATGACCACGGCGGGCCGCCTGCTGCGTGCCGACGACACTCCCTTGCGCACGATCGCCCAGCGCACCGGCTACACCTCGGAGTTCGCCTTCGCCAAGGCCTTCAAGCGGGAGTACGGGATGGCGCCGGGGCGGTACCGCAGGCAGGCCTCCTGAACCCTGGACGGCGTACGGACCGGGTCCCGGACATGACGAAGGGGCGCCCGTCCGCCGTTCGGCGGGCCGGGCGCCCCTTCCCCGCTGCGTCACTTGCTCAGGAAGGCCCAGAACTCGTCGAACGACAGGAGCTTGTCGCCGTTCAGGTCGCGGCTCTTGATGATCGCCTCGGCGACCGCCTCGGTGACGTTCCAGTCGCCGCCCTGGGCCAGGGCGGCCTTGAACTCGGCGGCGGTGATGGTGCCGTCACCGTCCGCATCGATGCGCTCGAACTGCCTGCGTGCTTCCTCGATGTCGATGTGCGCCACCGATCCGCCCCTCTTCGTCGTACCTTGATGTCTTACTGACGGAGGTCAGATTAACCGGCTGTACGAACGCACAGCGCGGCGACCACCCGGGCGAGGCCTTCCGGCGGGTGGAGACTCGACGAGTGCGAGGGTGGCGGCCATGGCGGAGAGCTTGTCGGAGATCCTGGGCGCGGCGGCGCGGGGAGTCTTCCCGCCCGCGGACGGCCGTACGACCGTCGTGCCGCAGCCCTCTCCCCGGCACGCGGGCGTCCTCTCCTTCACCGCGCACTCCGTCGTCTTCACGGACGAGGACCCCGACTGGGTCCACGACACCCTGCGCGACGTCGACTGCGACGCGCTCACCGCGACGATGAACCCGCGGTTCCTGGCGGCCTTCGCGGAGCGTACGGGTCGTTGGACCGAGACCGTCGACGCGATGCTGGTCGGTGCCCCGCTGCCGGGTGAGCCGCCGCTGGTGCTGAAGGAGATCGAGGACGCCGACCACCCCCGGATCGTCTACGCCCGCGGGCGGCGCGACGACGTGCGTGCGTGGGCGGCGGAGGGTGGGGTGCTGGTGATGGGGCGCGGGATCGCCGGGCGGCCGGAGGTCTCGGTCGAGGTGGACGAGAACGTACGACACCGGGGGCTGGGGCGGCTGCTGGTGACCGCCGCCCGGCATCTCGTCACGGAGCCGCTGTGGGCGCAGGTCGCGCCGGGGAACGCCCGCAGTGTGCGGGCGTTCCAGGCGGCCGGTTACCGGCAGGTGGGCGCGGAGCTGCTGCTGCACGCCCGGTAGGCGTCGGTGCGGGGCACTCGGCGCCGGGTGCTCAGTGCCAGGCCTCGAAGTACGGGTTGCTCTGGCAGTCGCTCATGATCTCGACCTTGGTCGTCTTGTTCACCGGGCAGACGCCGACGATGTACTTCCGGTCGACACCGCCGGGGAAGGCGACCTCGACCTGGTCGGCCCACTTGTGGGTGTCGCCGATGGTCTGGTTGACGTCGATGCCGCCGGGGGCGTCGATGTAGTAGTTCCAGCCCGACTTCCACCACTTCTTGTACAGGTCGTGGTCGTACGTCGTGGACACGTACGGGGAGGGCTGGTTGACCAGGACGTACTGCTCCAGGTCGTACTGGCCGTTCACCACGTCCTTGGGCTTGAAGCCCTCCTGGAAGACGATCTCCGGGCCGCGTCCGTCGGCCCGGTAGAGCGTGCCGCAGGTGGTGCGCCACGCCGGGTCGGGGCTGATGCGGTCGACGTCGACGCGGCGGTCGACGGCGGCCTTGACCTTGTCGTCGTACTGGACGGGGCAGGCGGCCGGGGCGGGGGCGGCAGCCGGGGCGAGGGCGGGGGCGGCCTTGGCCACGGTGGCGGCCACCGTGGCGGGGAGGTCGGCGGCCGAGGTGCGGGTGGTCTCGGGAGCCGTGGCGGCCGTCGTCGCGAGGACGGCCGAGAGGGACAGGACGGCGGCAGCGGCCCGCCGCCGCAGGCGAGTTGTGATCATGGGAGTACCATCCCGGGCCTCCGGCGGTGGGGCGTGGAGCGTCACTCGTACGGCGGCGTGTCCGCTGACCGCCGGTCAACTGCCGGGCAGCTAGCGGAAGATGCCGGTGTGGCCCAGGGAGTAGCGGCCGGGCTGCGGGTAGACGGCGAGGCCGTGCGGGCCGCTGCCGACCGGGATGCGCGCGAGCTGCTTGCCGGTGCGGGTGTCGATGGCGTACACCTCGGCGTCGTAGCGGCCGGAGAGCCACAGGACCTTGCCGTCGGCGGAGATGCCGCCCATGTCGGGGCTGCCGCCGTCCGGAAGGTGCCACTTCTTGGTGAGCGCGTTCTTCTTGAAGTCGAAGACGGAGATGCTGCCTTCGCCGCGGTTGGAGATGTACATCTCGCGTGAGTCGCGGCTGATGTAGAGGCCGTGGCAGCCCTTGCCGGTGCGCAGGAGGGTGGGCTCGGTGAACTTGTCGCCGTCCAGGACCCACACGCCGTCGGCCATCATGTCGGCGATGTAGAACCTCCTGCCGTCCGGGGAGATCTTCACGTCCTGGGGCATCGCGCCGTCGAAGGGGAGCTTCTGCCGGCCGACGACCTTCATCCGCTGGGTGTCGACCTTGAGCAGTTCGCCGCTGAACTCGCAGGAGACGATGAAGTACCGGCCGTCGAGGGAGAAGTCGGCGTGGTTGACGCCGTAGCAGGTGACCGGCTCGGTATTGATCCGCTTCATGGTGTGGGGGTCGCGGAAGACGAGTTCGCGGTCGAGGGAGGCCATGACGACGGCGTGCTTGCCGTTGGGGGTGAAGTAGAGGTTGTAGGGGTCGTGGACCTCGACCGCCTTGCCCGCCTTGCCGGTCTTCGGATCGATGGGGGTGAGGGTGTGGCCGCGGTTGTTGTTGACCCAGAGGGTCTTCATGTCCCAGGACGGGACGACGTGCTGGGGCTGGCGGCCGACGCGGATGGTCTCAATGATCTTGTACGTCTTCGGGTCGATGACGGAGACGGTGTCCGACTCACTGTTGGGGACGTACACGCGGGACGGGAAGTCCTTGACGACCGGGGAGAGCTTGTTCGGGCGGTCGGCGGCGTAGACGTCCTTCGGGTCGAGGACGGGGGGCATGCCGGGGAGGCCGTCGACGGGCTTCTTCTGCGGGGCGGGGATGGCGGCCTGGGTATCGCGTGATTCGGCGGCGGCGCGGGTTCTGTCCTTGGCGGAGTCTGTGCCGCAGGCGGCGAGGGCGAGGAGGCCGAGGCCGGCGAGGAGGGTGCGGTGGATGAGGTTCATCGGCGGTTCTTCCTTGCGGCGGGGGCGGTTGGGTGTCCGGGCGGGGAGTCGGTCCAGATCACTGGACTATTTAATGAGTAATGTGTCGAAAAGCGCATGATTCACCCGATAAGCGGTTCGCCTCGGGTCGCCACCCACCAGCGGACTTCGCCCTCGGCCCGGAAGGGGCCTCGTCCTCAAACGCCGGACGGGCTGACATTGCCTGGACCTCGTCCGCAAGCGCTCGACGGCCTGAAAGGCCGGGACCGGGACCGGTCAGCACACTCCGCCCCCGCATCATCTGGCGGAGCCAGCGCACCGCCGATATTCGCTTGCACTCCGTCGCCACTCGGGTCAACGTCGCCTGACAGCTGATGAAAGCGGAGAAGATGACCACGCAGACCCACCCCGTCGACGAGGAACTCATCCAGGCCGCGGCGCACGTCGCGCGCACTCGATGCCGGGGGGACAACCACACCATGGCGGCCGCGGGCCGTGCCCGGGACGGACGGATCGTCACGGCGGTGAATGCCTACCACTTCACCGGAGGACCCTGCGCAGAGCTGGTCCTTGTTGGCGCGGCAGCCGCCCAGGGTGTCTACGAGTTGGACACGATCGTCGCCGTGGGCGACCGCGACCGGGGGGTTGTTCCCCCGTGCGGACGGTGCCGTCAGGTACTTCTCGACTACTTTCCCGCACTCAAGGTCATCGTCGGCGACGACGACCGCGTCCGAACCGTCCCCATCACCGACTTGCTGCCCGCAAGCTACGTCTGGGCGGACCACCAGCTGGACGCCGAGTAGGGCGCCCTGCAGCACGACTGCCTCAGCGGTCGGCCACCCGCATTTCGAACCACGTCGTCTTGCCGCGCGGCAGCAGGTCCACGCCCCAGCGGTCGGAGAGTTTGTCCACCAGGAACAGGCCCCGGCCGCTGACGTCCATCTCCTGGACCGGCATCAGACACGGCAGGCCGCGCGAGGGATCGCGGACCTCGATGCGGATCCAGCCTCGGCGGCGGCGCATGCGGAGGCCGAAGACGCGGGCGCCGGTGTGGCGGACGGCGTTGCCGACCAGTTCCGAGACGAGTAAGACCGCGTCCTCCGTCATTTTCGGAGTCAGGCCCCACTGGCGTAGGACCACCACCTGCGCCAGCCGCCGCGCCGTGGCCGCGGACTCCGGGCGGGACGGGAGCGGAACCTCCGCCTCCGTGGGATTGCCGAACAGTTCCAACGCCTTCGAGGCAGCTTCGTCCTCGACCCCCGGCGACCAGCGCGCCGCAGTCGCACGGCCGTGTCCCCGCGGCTGTTCGATACCCTCCAGCCCCGCCATGCCCCCATCATGGCCGCCGACAGCGGCCTCCGTGGCCGTTCCCGCGGAATAGGCTCCCCGGAATTCATCATTCCGAACGGCTCCATCGGCATATGACGGTGGCAGTTCGGAGGTGTCTGCAGCCCGTCCGACCTGCGACGACGGGTCCCCTGAAGGCAATCGACGGACTCCCTCGACAAGACAGGCTTAAGGTTGCCTTAAGGCTGCCATAAACCGCCCCATCGAGGGACCCCGAATCAGACATCCCGTCAATTGCAAGTGATTCGGCGGAGTTTCAGACCGGGATGCCTACAGGAACTTCGCCTTGCCCGGGCCCTCCTCCACGAAGCTCCGCATCCCCCGCTCCCGGTCCTCCGTCGCGAACAGGCCCGCGAACCAACCGCGTTCCACCGCGAGGCCCGTCTCGATGTCCGTCTCCAGGCCCGTGTCGATCGATTCCTTCGCCGCCCGCAGCGCGATCGCCGGGCCCTGCGCCAGCTTCGCCGCCCACGCGTGCGCCTCGGCGTAGACCTGGTCCGCCGCCACGACGCGGTCCACCAGGCCCAACTCCCGCGCCTCGTCCGCCTTCACCATACGGCCGGTGAAGATGAGGTCCTTCGCCTTCGACGGGCCGATCAGGCGGGACAGGCGCTGGGTGCCGCCCGCGCCCGGGATCAGACCGAGCAGGATCTCCGGCTGGCCCAGCTTGGCGTTCTCCCCGGCGATCCGGTAGTCCGCGCACAGGGCCAACTCGCAGCCGCCGCCGAGCGCGTAGCCCGTCACCGCCGCCACCACCGGCTTCGGGATCCGGGCCACCGCCGTGAACGACTCCTGCAGGGCCCGCGCGCGCAGGACCATCGCGGTGTGGTCCATGGCCTGCATCTCCTTGATGTCCGCGCCGGCCGCGAACACCTTCTCCCCGCCGTAGATCACCACGGCCCGTACGTCGTCACGCCGGCCCGCCTCCTCGGCGAGTTCCTTGAGCCTGTCCTGGGTGGCGACGTCCAGCGCGTTCATGGGCGGGCGGTCGAGGCGGAGGGTACCGACACCTTCGGCGACTTCGAGATTCACGGTCATGCGAGCAGGTTAACGGGGACTAACGGCGACGGCCCCGGTGCCGTACCTCACACAGAGGCCGACCACCGGGGCCGTACGCCCGTCAGAGCCGCGCTACGCCTTCCACTTCTCCCACGACATGTTCCAGCCGTTCAGCCCGTTGCCCGGAGCCACCGTCGCGTCGTTGGAGTTCTTCACGACCACCACGTCACCGATCATCGAGTGGTTGTAGAACCACGCGGCCGGCGTCCCCCCGTCGTAGGCGCCCTTGACGTCGCGCAGGCCGACGCAGCCGTGGCTGACGTTGGAGTTGCCGAAGACGCCGCCGGCCCAGTAGTTGCCGTGGATGAAGGTGCCGGAGTCGGTCAGGCGGATGGCGTGCGGGACGTCCTTGATGTCGTACTCGCCCTCGTAGCCGACCGTGTCGCCGTTCATGCGGGTCTGGACGAACTTCTCGGTCATGACCATCTGGCCGTTCCAGGTCTCGTACCCGGGCGCGCCGGTCGTGACGGGGATGGTCTTCACGACCTTGCCGTCCTGCGTGATCTTCATCTTCTTGGTCTTCACGTCGACGACGGAGACCTGGTCGCGGCCGATGGTGAAGGAGACGGTCTTGGTCTGCTCGCCGTAGACGCCGGGGCGGCCCTCGACGCCGTCGAGGTTGAGGTCGACGGTGACCTTGGTGCCTTCCTTCCAGTACTTCTCGGGCCGGAAGTCGAGGCGGTCGTTGCCGAACCAGTGGCCCGCGACCTCGATGGCCGGCTCGGTCTTGATGCTGATCGCCTTCTCGACGTCCTCGGGGTTGGTGATGCCCCGGGTGAAGCGGACGGAGAACGGCATTCCGACGCCGACCTCGGAGCCGTCCTCGGGGGTGAAATTGCCGAGGAAGGTGTTCTTGGGGGTCAGGGTGGTGAAGTCGGCCTCCTTGGTCGCCTCCAGGCCCTCGGAGTCCTTGGCGACCGCGTGCACCGTGTACTTCGTGGCGGCGGCGAGGTGCGTGGACGGGGTCCAGGTGGCACCGTCGCCGGATATCTTCCCGGCTATCGCCTCGCCCTTGGCGTCCTTCACCTCGACGTCCGTCAGCTTGCCCTTGGCCGCGGTGACCTTCAGCGCGCCGCTGGTCTCGACGAACTTCGCCCCGTCGCCCGGCGCTATGGTCACGACGGCCCGGGACTTCTCGGCCTCCGCGGTACTGGAGTCCTTGCCCTTCCCGTCCCCGGCCCCCGAGTCCGAACCGCCGCCCCCGCCGCACGCGGTGACGGCGAGCAGCAGTACCCCGGCCAGTGCCGCCATCCCCTTGCGCCTGGGTCCACGCCCCCCGCGCGCGTCAACCGACGCCCCCGATATCGGCCGCACGTTCAAGTCCTTCTCCCCTCCCCGGGCCCAAGGCCCTCGCGGGCCTGGTCCGCCCGCTCCCCTGCGCGTCCACCGCGCACCGGCGCATATTAACCACAAGGTCACGGGCGTCGGCGCCGTGCGTTTGTCACCGTTCCGTTCCAACATCGCCAGATAGCCGGTTGGTCGAGCAACTCACCCCCCTGTCCTGTTACTTCACCGCACTCCCTGCCTTCCACTCCTTCCAACCCATATTCCATCCTCCGAGGCCATTGTCGGGAGCGACCTTTTTGTCGTTGCTGTGGACGACCTCGACGACGTCCCCGATCAGGCTGCGGTCGAAGAACCAGCCCGCGGGCGTCTCGGAGCTGCCGCCCTTCACGTCCCTGAGCCCGACGCATCCGTGGCTGACATTGGTCCGTCCGAAGATGGCGTCGTCCGCCCAGTAGTTGCCGTGCAGGAAGGTGCCGGAGGCGGTGAGGCGCATGGCGTGCGGGACGTCCGGGATGTCGTACTCGCCCTTGCCGTTCTTCTTCTTGAAGCCGACCGTGGCGCCGTTCATCCGGGTGAGTTCGAGCATCTCGGTGACGACCATCTTGCCGTTGTAGGTGGTCGTCTTCGGGGCGCCGGCCGTGATCGGCACGGTCGCGAGGAGTTCGCCGTCGCGCCGTACCTCCATGGTGTGTCTGGCCGCGTCGACGACGGAGACCTGGTGGCGGCCGACGGTGAACGAGAACGTCTTGTGCTGGAGGCCGTACACCCCAGGCGCTCCCTCGACGTCGCGCAGGCGCAGCGCGACGGTGACCTGGGTGCCGGGTTTCCAGTGGTGTTGGGGGCGGAAGTCGAGGCGGGTTCCGCTGAACCAGTGCGGGCTGATCTCCACGGCCGGCTCGGCGGTGACCTGGACGCCGCGTTCGACGGCGGCTCGGTGCTCGATCTCCCGGTTGAACTCCAGGGAGACGATCATTCCGGTGCCGACGGTGGAGCGGTTCTCCGGGGTGACGTATCCGATGAACCGCTCGTCGGGGACGTACGTGGTGAAGGTCGTGTGCCGTGCGCTGCGGCGCCCGTGGTCGTCGACGGCCACCGCGTCGATCGTGTACCGGGCGGCCAGCGCGAGCCCGGGGTCGTCGGGCTCCCAGCGCCGGCCGTCCTCGGCGATGCGCCCGGGCACCCGGGTCTCCTGCGCGTCCTGGGACTTGACGACCTTCACCGACTCCAGCTGCCCGCTGTCCACGCCGACCAGCAGCTTGTCGTCGGGGCGTACGCCCTTGGTGCGGTCGTCCGGCTGCACCCGGATGACGTCCTCGGGGGCCGGCGGCTTGCCGAGCGTCCGGTCGCCCTCCGAAGTACAGCCGGCCACCCCGGCCAGCAGGCCGGCCCATGTCAGTACGACGGCCAACACGGCTCCCGCGCGCCGCGCGCGCCCTTGTACGTGCCTCACGAAGAACCCAACGACCGGGGGGTCCTGGGGAAACGTGAGTGCGAGCCATGGGGTGGGCAGAACATGTGGGAGGACGACGCGACAGGGAGCCGCGGCTAGGCCCTGTCGTCAGATTCCCGTCGTCCGCCCGGAGGGCGGGGCCGCCGGGCAGGCGGGAATCTGACGACAGGGCCTGGGGACGACCGTGGGCTCTCTTTCCATATCGTGTGGTCCCTGAGCCGTGGGAGGCCGTCAGGTGTCGAGCGCAGCCGAGCAGGAGGCGGTGGCCGCCGCGGTCGCCGCTGAGGAGGGGCGCCCGGCCGCCGTCGTGAACGGCGCGCGGCACAAGGCCCCCGCGGTGCCCGTGTGGCCGGGCACGCCCGTGCCGCTCGGCGCCCGCTTCCGGGTCGGCCCGGACGGGGTGGCGGGCACCAACTTCGCGCTGTGGGCGGGCGGGGCGGAGGCGGTGGAGCTGTGTCTGTTCGATGAGCAGGGGAAGGAGACCCGCGCCCGGCTCACCGAACTGACGCACGAGATCTGGCACGGTTTCGTGCCGGGGGTCATGCCGGGTCAGCGCTACGGCTATCGGGTGCACGGCCGCTGGGACCCGTGGACCGGCGGCCGGTGGAACCCGGCGAAGCTGCTGCTCGACCCGTACGCGCGCGCGGTGGACGGCGACTTCAGCCTGCCGCCGGAGGTGTACGGGCACGTCCGCGACTGGCCGCAGCAGCATGTCGCCGACACGGTGCGCGACGACCGGGACTCGGCGCCGTACGTCCCGAAGGGCGTGGTCGTCCACGACGACGCCCCCGAGGACGAGTGGATGGACGACCGGCGGCCGAAGACGCCGTGGGCCGACTCGGTGATCTACGAGGTGCATGTACGGGGTTTCACGAAGCTGCACCCGGGGATTCCGGAGGAGCTGCGGGGGACGTACGCGGGTCTCGCGCATCCGGCGGCGATCGAGCATCTGGTGAAGCTGGGCGTGACGGCGGTGGAGCTGCTGCCGGTGCACCAGTTCGCGCACGAGGACCATCTGCTGCGCAAGGGCCTGCGCAACTACTGGGGCTACAACTCCATCGGCTACTTCGCCCCGCACGCCGCCTACGCCGCCTCGGGTACGACCGGTCAGCAGGTCGGCGAGTTCAAGCGGATGGTGCACGCGCTGCACGCGGCCGGGATCGAGGTCATCCTCGACGTCGTCTACAACCACACGGCGGAGGCGGGCGAGCTGGGCCCGACGCTGTCGCTGAAGGGCATCGACAACCGGGGGTACTACCGGTTGCAGTCGGATGCGCGGAGGTACGCCGACTACACGGGCTGCGGGAACACCCTGCACGTCGTCCAGCCGCATGTGCTGCGGCTCATCACCGACTCGCTGCGGTACTGGGTGACGGAGATGGGGGTGGACGGCTTCCGGTTCGACCTGGCGGCGGCGCTGGCCCGCTCCATGCACGACGTCGACATGCTCTCGCCGTTCCTCGCCGTCATCGCGCAGGATCCGGTGCTGCGGCGGGTGAAGCTGATCGCCGAGCCGTGGGACGTGGGCTCCGGCGGGTATCAGGTGGGCGCCTTTCCACCGCTGTGGACGGAGTGGAACGACCGGTACCGCAATGCCGTACGGGACTTCTGGCGCGGCGCGCTGCCGGACGTACGGGATCTGGGGTACCGGCTGTCGGGGTCGAGCGACCTGTACGCGTGGGGCGGGCGGCGGCCGTACGCGTCGGTGAACTTCGTGACCGCGCACGACGGTTTCACGCTGCGGGACCTGGTGTCCTACGAGCGCAAGCACAACGAGGCGAACGGCGAGGGCAACCGGGACGGCTCCGGCGACAACCGGGCCTGGAACTGCGGCGCCGAGGGCGAGACGGACGACGAGCGCGTACGGGCGCTGCGGCGACGCCAGTTGCGGAACCTGCTGACGACCCTGCTGCTGTCGACGGGTGTGCCGATGCTGGTCGCGGGCGACGAGCTGGGGCGCACCCAGCGCGGCAACAACAACGCGTACTGCCAGGACAACGAGATCAGCTGGCTGGACTGGGGGCTGCTGGAGGAGCCGGGCTGGAAGGCGCTGTTCGACCTGACGTCCCGGCTGATCGAGCTGCGGCACCGGCATCCCGTGCTGCGCCGGCGGGCGTTCTTCTCGGGGCGGGCGCACTCGGCGGACGGGCTGCGGGACCTGGCCTGGTTCACCGCGCGGGGCACGGAGATGACGGAACGGGACTGGTACGCGCCCGCCGCCACGCTGGGCATGTATCTGTCGGGGCGGGACATACCGGGCCGGGACGAGCGCGGGGCGCCGATCCTCGACGACAGCTTCCTGGCCGTACTGCACGCCGGGGACCGGCCGGTGAGCTTCGTGCTGCCGGGGCCGCCGTGGGCGGAGCGGTACGAGGTGGTCGTCGACACGTCGCGGGAGGAGCAGGGGGAGGCGCCGGGGGTGGAGCACCGGGCGGGGGCGGCGATCACGGTGCCGGCGCGGGCGGTGCTGTTGCTGAGGGTGGACGGTTGAGCCGCTGCCGAGAGGACACGGTGAGCTCGCACCGAAGGTGAACGACCGACCCGGCGCCCGGGCCGCACGCTCAGCCGAGGATCCCCCGCTCGTACGCCTTCGCGACCGCCGCCGCCCGGTCGTTCACGCCCAACTTGGCGTACAGGTGGGTGAGGTGGGTCTTCACGGTGGCCTCGCTGATGAAGAGCTCGCGGGCGATCTCGCGGTTGGACGTGCCCTTGGCGACCAGGGCCAGGACCTCGCGCTCGCGGGCGGAGAGGGGCTCGTTGCCGGGGGCCTTCGGGGTGCGGACGGCGGAGACCAGGCGGGAGGCGACGGCCGGGGAGAGGACCGTACGGCCCTCGGCGGCGGCCCGGACCGCGGTGAACAGCTCGTCGCGCGGTGCGTCCTTCAGGAGGTAGCCCGTCGCTCCCGCCTCGATGGCGGGGAGGGTGTCGGAGTCGGTGTCGTACGTGGTCAGCACGAGGACCTTGGCGCGGGCGCCGGTGCGGGTGAGGTGGGCGATGGCCGCGACCCCACCGCCGCCCGGCATGCGCAGGTCCATCAGGATCACGTCGGGGTCGAGAGCGGCGGCCCGCTCCAGGGCCTCCTCGCCGTTCGCCGCCTCGCCGAGCACGACGAAGCCGGGCGCGGACTCGAACATGCCGCGCAGACCGTCCCGTACGACGGGATGGTCGTCGACGATCAACAGCGAGATGGACCCCTCGTCACCCATGGCGTACCAACGGTACGCGAGCCGACAGGGCGGTGCCGCGCCCCGGTTCGGACTCGACGGTGAGGCAGCCGGCGATGCGCTCGGCACGGGCGCGCATGCCGGCCAGGCCGAAGCCGCCGGAGTGGGTGCGCTCGGGGAAGGTGAGCGGGTCGAAGCCCCGGCCGTCGTCGCGGATGTCGAGGATCACCTCGTCGCCGAGGAAGGAGAGGGTGACGCCCACCCGGGTCGCGCGGGCGTGGCGGGAGGCGTTGGAGAGGGCCTCCTGGGCGATCCTCAGCAGCGTCGCCGAGACCTCGTCGTGGAGGTGCTCCGCGGTGCCGGTGACCGTGAACTCGGCGCGTACGCCGGTCCGTTCGGCCCACTCGGCGACCGTGCTCTTCAGGGCTTGGGGCAGCCCGTCGTGCTCCAGGGCCACGGGAGCGAGGTTGTGCACCGAGCGGCGGGCCTCGCCGAGGCTGTGCCGGGCCAGGGACGCCGCGCGGTCGAGGTGGATGCGGGCGGTGGGCAGGTCGGGTGCGTTCGCGACGACCTGGAGCTGGGCGATGATGCCGGTCAGGCCCTGGGCGAGGGTGTCGTGGATCTCGGCGGCGAGGCGGCGCCGCTCGTCGGCGACGCCCGCTTCCCGGGCCTGGACGAGGAGTTGGGCGTGGAGGGCGGCGTTCTCGTCGAGCGCCTGCTGCAGCGCGGTGTTGGTGCTTTCGAGTTCGGCGATGGTCTCGGCGCGGGCGCGGGAGCGTTCCTCCTGCTGCGAGGTGAGGTGGCCGACGACCGTCAGCATGACGCTGTTCACCACCACAAGCCCGGCGAACACCGCCCACTGCACCGGCGCGTGGAACGGCAGTCCCCCGGCCTGCGCACCCGAGACGGCGATCGCGCAGGCGAAGGGACCGATCCACCGAAGGCTCCGGCGGGGCATCAGCTCCTCGGCGTCGAAGTACCCGGCCGCCACGTAGAACGCGAAGAACGGGTTCAGCCAGGTCAGCGCGAAGCCGAGCGCCCAGCGCCCGCCGTAGTACACCGTGCCCGCGGTGGACGGGCCCGGGCGGGTGCGGCTCGTCCGGCCCCACCACAGCTGGAGTCCGAACCCCGCGACGACCAGCGCCGCGACCGCGTTCCGCTCCGCCGTACCCGGCGTCAGTTCGGCGGTGGCGACCGCCAGCAGCGTGGCGACCGCGAGCAGTCCGTACGGCCCCTTGCTGCGGATCAGCTGCCAGCGCCGCTCGATGTCGGTGTCCACCGCGGTCATGCCACCAGTCTGCATGGCCGGCCGCCTACTCCCAGCGGAACCAGCGCGCGGCACCGGCCGTCAGCAGCACGACCCAGGCGGCGACGACGCCCAGGTGGGCCCAGCCCGGCCAGTCGCCGACGGCGGCCTGGTTCAGCGCCTCCGAGGCCGCCCCAAAAGGCGTGTAGCCGACGGCCTCGGCCAGCACGTCCGGCATGGTCTGCACCGGCATCCACACGCCCGCGCAGAACATCGCCGGGAAGAACACCGCGGACCCGATGGCACCGGCGATCTTCGTGGTGCGGGACAGCGCGGAGACCAGCGCGCCGAGCGAGAGCGCGGCCAGGACGGTCAGGAGGAGGGCGAGAAGGTAGCCGAAGGGCTGCTCGGGCAGCCGTACGTCGAAGGCGAGCCGGCCCACCGCGAGGGCGAGCAGCGCGGACGTCAGGGCGGCGGCACCGTAGACCGTCATCTGGGCGGTCAGCAGGGCGGACGGGCGGACCGGAGTGGTGGACATCCGGCGCAGGATGCCGCGTTCGCGGTAGCCGGTGAGGGTCTGCGGCATCGCCTGGAGGCCGCTGACGATCAGACCGAGCAGCACCGCCACCGGGACGTACACGTCGATCGTCCGCAGCCCGCCGAGGCCGCTCTCGTGCTCGTGGAAGGCCGGGATCGAGCCGAGGATCACCAGCAGCAGGGTCGGGAACAGCAGGATCCAGAAGAGACTGCCGGGTTCGCGGCCGAACAGGCGGGTCTCGGTCCTCAGTACGGCGGTGTTCATGCCGCCTCCTCCTTGGTCAGGTCGAGGAACGCGTCGTCGAGGGTGGCGTCGCTGACGCGGAGCTGGTGGGCGGTGACGTGGCTGCGGGCGAGGAGGGTGATGACCGCGTTGACCGTCTCGTCGGTGCCGGACAGGGTGATACGGCCGTCCCTGTGCTCCACGGAGGCGAGCGCGGGCAGCGCGTTCAGGTCACGGTCGTCCAGCGGGGCGGACGGTGTGAAGCTGATGACGGTGCCGCCCGCCGATCGGCGGATCAGCCCGGCCGGGGTGTCCAGGGCGGCCATCCGCCCCTTGTCGATCACTGCGATCCGGTCGCACAGGCGCTGCGCCTCCTCCATGAAGTGCGTGACGAGCAGGACGGTGACGCCGTTCGCCCGGACGTCCTCCACCAGTTCCCAGGTGTCGCGGCGGGCGCGCGGGTCCAGGCCGGTGGTCAGCTCGTCCAGGACCACGATCCTGGGGTTGCCGATCAGGGCGAGCGCGATGAACAGGCGCTGCTTCTGGCCGCCGGACAGCTTGCCGAACCGGGTGGTCAGCTTGGCGGTCAGGCCGAGGCGCTCGGCCAGGGGCCGCCAGTCGGCGGGCTTCTCGTAGAAGGCGGCGTACAGCTCCAGGGCCTCGCGGACGGTGAGCTTGTCCTGGAGCTCGCTCTCCTGGAGCTGGGCGCCGAGGACGCGGGCCACGCGCGCGTGGTCGGTGACGGGATCGAGGCCGGTGACACGGACGCGGCCCGCGTCGGGGACGCGCAGGCCCTCGACGCACTCGACGGTGGTGGTCTTGCCGGCGCCGTTCGGGCCGAGGATGCCGAAGATCTCGCCCTCCGCGACGGTGAAGGAGACGCCGTCGACGACGGTCCGGCCGCCGTAGGACTTGCACAGGTCGGTGACTTCTATGACGGACATGGCATCAGGGTCGCGGCGGGGCCGGGTCCGGCACATCGGCCGTCGCGCTCGAAGGCACATCGACCGATCGGTTGATGGCACCGTACGACCCCTCGAACACGCAGGTCGTAGGACCAGCGGCCGATCGCGGACCGGCCAAAACTCGGTGGGCAGTGTCAGTGGCAATCCGTAGGCTCGCTGCTGATGGTGACGACACGTGCAACCGCCGAGGACAGTCCCGACCGAACCGACCGACGCGACCGCTCCGCCGTACGTGCGCTGCTGCGGCTGTGGCCGTATGTGCGGCCCGTGCGCGTGCGGTTGTTCAGCGCCGCGTGCGTGGCGATCGTCGCCTCCTGTCTGTCGCTGGTCATCCCGCTCGTCCTGAAATGGATGGTGGACGGGCCCGTCGCCGACCGGGATCCGGCCGGGGTGTGGCTCGGGGCGCTGTATCTGCTGCTGCTCGGCTTCGCGGAGGCGTTGCTGTTCGGGCTGCGGCGGTGGCTGGTGGCACGCCCGCTGGCGGGGGTCGAGGCGGCGATGCGGGCGGATCTGTACCGGCATCTGCAGCGGCTGCCGGTGGCGTTCCACGACCGGTGGGCGTCGGGGCAGTTGCTGTCGCGGGGCACGACCGATCTGATGCTGCTACGTATGTTCCTCGCCTTTCCGCTGACGTTTCTGCTGGTCAACGGCGTGACCATCCTCGTCGGCGTGATCATCATGCTGCTCCAGGACTGGACGCTGGGGCTGGTGATCCTCATCCCGGCCGTGCCCGTGCTGGTCACCTGCGTGATCTTCGAGAAGCGGTACGCCGCCGTGGCGCGCCGGGCGCAGGACCAGGTGGGCGACCTGACGACGGTCGTCGAGGAGAGCGTGCTCGGGATCCGGATCATCAAGGGGTTCGGACGGCACCGCAGCCAGGCCCGGGCGTTCAAGGAGCTGTCCGGGACACTGCGTGGCACGGAACTGCGCAAGGCCCGCCTGCTGGCGACGATCTGGGGCGTCATCGTGACGCTGCCGGAGCTGGCCATCGGGGCGGCACTGGTGCTGGGTGCGGTGCAGGTGGCGGACGGGGAGCTGTCGGCGGGCACGCTGGTGGCGTTCCTGTCGACGGCGCTGGCGCTGCGCTGGCCCGTGGACTCGATCGGCTTCCTGCTGGCGATGAGCCAGGAGGCGGCGACGGCCACGGAGCGGTACTTCGAGGTCATGGACGCCGAGTCGGAAAGGCAGGAGATCTCGACGGCGAAGGAGGATCGTACGGATCTCGGACTCCGGTTCCACGACGTGCGGTTCCGCTATCCCGACGCCCCCGCCGACTCCTCTCCCGTCCTCGACCGCATAGACCTCCACATACAACCCGGCGAATCGATGGCCCTCGTCGGCGCGACGGGCAGCGGCAAGACGACCCTCACCGCCCTGGTCCCCCGTCTCCACGAGGTGACGTCCGGCCGGATAACGCTGGACGGCGACGACATCACCGCCATGTCCCGGGAACAGCTGCGCTCCCTGGTCTCGGTCGCCTTCGAGGAGCCCACCCTCTTCTCGGCCAGCGTCGCGGACAACGTTCTCATGGGGGCCGAAGACGGCGCCGGAGAGCTGGAGTTGGAGCGGGCGCTCGGCGTCGCGCAGGCGGACTTCGCGCACGCCCTGCCCCACGGCACCGGGACACAGGTCGGCGAGCAGGGCCTCAGCCTCTCCGGCGGGCAGCGACAGCGGCTGGCGCTCGCGCGCGCCGTGGTCGGCCGGCCCCGGTTCCTCGTGCTGGACGACCCCCTGTCCGCCCTCGACGTGCACACCGAGGCCGCGGTCGAGGCCGCCCTGCGGGACGTGCTGGCGGAGACCACCGCCCTGATCGTCGCCCACCGCCCGTCCACCGTGCTGCTCGCGGACCGTGTCGCCCTGCTCTCCGGCGGCCGTATCACCGCGGTCGGCACGCATCACGAACTGCTGCGCACGAACGCCGAGTACGCCCACCTGATGGCCGGGACCGAGGAGGCCGACCGATGACGGCGACCACCACCGCACCGGGCAAGGAACAACCGGCGGAGGAACCCGAATCCGCCAGGCCGGACGACCCCTTCGACAGCGACGTCCTGCCCACTCCCCCGGGCGCCACCGCCGCCCTCCTGCGCTCGCTGCTCACCCCGATGAAGGCCCGCGTGGCCCTCACCACCCTCCTGCTGCTGCTCCAGCAGGCGGCCGTGCAGGCGGGACCGCTGCTGGTGGCGTACGCCATCGACACGGCCGTACCGGCGTTCCGGCGCGACGACCTCGGGCCGCTGGTCGCCGTCGCCGTCGGCTATCTGCTGTGCGCGCTCGTCTCCGGCACGCTGCAGTACGCGTTCATCCTGGTCTCCGCCCGCGTCAACCAGGACGTGCTGCTCGACCTGCGCGGCCGTATCTTCCGCCATGCCCAGGCCCTGAGCGTCGACTTCCACGAGCGCTACACCTCGGGACGGCTCATCTCCCGCTCCACCACGGACGTGGAGTCCCTGCGCGAACTGCTCGACGAGGGCCTGCAGGAACTCGTCACCGTCATCCTGTCCTTCGTCTACATCTCGGCGATGCTGCTGTGGCTGGACCTCGGGCTCGGTGCGGTCGCCGTGGCCTCGCTCGTGCCGCTGTATCTCCTCGTGCGGCTGTACCGGCGGCGCGCGGGACGGGTGTACACCGTGCGCTCCACCGCGATCGCCGCCGTGATCGTCAAGTTCGTCGAGACGATGAACGGCATCCGCCCGGTGCGCGCCTTCCGTCGTGAGGCCGCCAACGACGCCGACTTCCGGGTCCTCAACACCCGGCACGAGCGGACGAACGGCGACGCGCTGCTGGAGATGGCCCGTTACGTCGTCGGTTCGCGGCTCGTCGCCAACACGGCCGTGGCGGGGATCGTGCTGTGGGGCGCCTACCGGGTCGCGGGCGGGACGCTGGCCCTCGGTGTGCTGGCGGCCGCCGTGCTCTACCTGCGCCGCCTGTACGACCCGATCGACCGGCTCGGCATGTTCCTCAACTCGTACCAGTCGGCGGCGGCCTCCCTGGAGAAGATCGCCGGGCTGCTGGCCCAGACGCCGACCGTACCCGAGCCGCAGACGCCCCGGCAGCTCCCCGAACCGGAGTCGGAGCACCCCGGCCGCGAGGTCGTCTTCGACGGCGTCCGGTTCGGCTACCGCACCGGCGGCGAGGTGCTGCCCCGCTTCGACCTGACGATCCCGGCCGGCCAGACCGTCGCGGTCGTCGGGTCGACCGGCGCGGGCAAGTCGACGCTGGCCAAGCTGCTCGCCCGCTTCTACGACGCCTCCGACGGCCGGGTCCTCCTCGACGGCGTCGACCTGCGCGAACTGCCCGTGCCCGAACTGCGGCGCGGGGTGGTGATGGTGACGCAGGAGGCGTTCCTGTTCTCCGGCACGGTCGCCGAGAACATCGCCATCGGCCGGCCGGACGCCACCCGCGAGGAGATCGAGCAGGCGGCGAAGGCCATCGGCGCGCACGACTTCATCGGCTCACTGCCCGACGGCTACGACACCGACGTACGCAAGCGCGGCGGCCGCATCTCCGCCGGTCAGCGCCAACTGGTCGCGTTCGCCCGGGCGTTGCTCGCCGACCCGGCGGTGCTGATCCTCGACGAGGCGACCAGTTCCCTCGACATCCCCGGCGAACGGGCGGTGCAGCGCGCGATGTCGACGGTCCTGCACGGTCGTACGGCCGTCGTGATCGCCCATCGCCTCTCCACGGTGGAGATCGCGGACCGGGTACTGGTCATGGAGCACGGCCGGATCGTCGAGGACGGCACACCGGCCGAACTCATCGCCGGGACGGGCAGGTTCGCGGATCTGCACCGGGCGTGGCGGGACAGTCTGGCGTAGCGGCACGGGAGAGCGGCGGAACGGGGAACGATGATCGACGCGTACGAGGATCCGGGCGAGCCCGACCGTCGTGGCGGATGGAGGTATCTGTGGTGGCTCGTCATGCGTCAGCGCACGCGGTCCGTCATGGGAGCGCTGATCTCCAGCGTGTGGATGGTGCTGCTGGCGGCGACCCCGTACCTGATGTCCCGTGCCGTCGACGACGGGCTGGCGGCCGGTGACTACGGCGCGTTGGCGGGGTGGACGGCCGCGCTGTTCGCGGTGGGGGCGTTCAACGCCTGGCTGAGCATCATGCGGCACCGCACGATGACGCGGGTGCGGATGGACAGCAACTTCCGCACGGTCAAGGTGCTGATCGGGCACGCGGTACGCCTGGGTGCCACGCTGCCACGCCGGATCGGGGCCGGGGAGGTCGTCACGATCGGCGTGGGCGACGTCCAGACCATCAGCCAGTCCCTGACGGTCGTCGGCCCGGGCGTCGGTGCCGTCGTCGCCTATCTGGTGGTCGCCGGTCTGCTGGTGTCGGTGTCGGTCCCGATCGCCGTCGTGGTGCTGCTCGGAATGCCGCTGGTCGGGGTGCTCGTCGGCCCGCTGCTGGGTCGGTTGCAGGGCACGGAGACGGAGTACCGCGAGCGGCAGGGCGTCCTGACCGCACGGATCGCCGACCTCGCGGGCGGCCTGCGCGTCCTCAACGGCCTCGGCGGCAAGGGTCTGGTCGCCGACGCCTTCCAGCGCGACTCGCAGCGGCTGCGGGCGCAGGGATACCGGGTCGGGGCGGTGACCAGCTGGGTGCAGGCGCTCGGCGTGGGACTGCCCACGCTGTTCCTGGCCGTGGTGACCTGGCTGGCGGCGCGGCTCGCCGCCCAGGGGGCCATCACCGTGGGCGAGTTGGTGTCGGTGTACGGCTATGTCGCGGTGCTGGTGGGGCCGGTGGCGTTCTTCATCGAGTGCGGCTACCAGGTCAGCCGTGGGGTGGTGGCGGCGCGACGGGTCGTACGGTTCCTCCGGCTGGAGCCGATGGCGGACACCGGCACCCGGGACGCGCCCGCGGAGCCTGCGGCACTGCACGACCCCGAGTCCGGGGTGCGGGTGCCGCCGGGCCGGCTCACCGCACTGGCCGCCGCACTGCCGGCCGACGCCACGACCGTCGTCGACCGCCTCGGCCGCTACGTCCCGTCCGGGGCCACGTGGGGCGAAGTCCCCCTGAGCGAGATCGCGTTGACGCAGGTCCGGGCACGCATCCTGGTCGCCGACCACGAGGCCGACCTCTTCGCGGGCACACTGCGCGACCTGGTGGCCGGCCACGCGGACCGGGACGAGTCAGCGATCACCCAAGCGGTGCACACGGCGGTCGCCGAGGACATCGTCCGCGGCCTCCCCGACGCCCTCGACACCCCGATCGACGCCCAGGGCCGCAACCTCTCCGGCGGCCAACGCCAACGCGTCCGCCTGACCCGCGCACTGCTGGCGGACCCGGAGGTGCTCTTGGCCGTGGAGCCCACGTCGGCCCTGGACGCCCACACGGAGGCAAGGGTCGCGGAACGCCTGCACACGACGAGACAGGGCCGGACGACGCTGGTGACGACGACGTCCCCGTTGGTCCTGGACCAGGCGGACCTCGTGCACTACCTGCTGGACGGCAAGGTGGCAGCCACCGGCACCCACCGAGAGCTGCTGGACGGGGAGCCGGGATACCGAGCCCTGGTGGCACGGGACGAAGACGCCGAGGAGATCGTCAGGTGACGGATGCTCAGCCCACCTCAGGGGCGCGGGGCAGTGTCAATAAGCGGCTCCGCCGCGGGGCGCGACAAGCCACTAAGCACCCACACCCGGCAAACAACCGCGAGTCCCGAGTGAGTAGCCGCACAGCCCTCCCCGTCGCCGAGCCCCAAGACGTCCGCCGAGCCACCTTCCGCCTGATCCGGGCCGACGCCAAATCCTTCACCGCCGTACTCGCCCTGAACTCCCTCGCCGCAATCGCCGGCTTGGCCAGCCCCTGGCTGGTAGGCCGCATCATCGACGAGGTCCGCGCCGGGCACGGCGTAACGTCCGTGGACAAACTCGCCCTCACCATCCTGATAGCGGCTACAGCCCAGCTGTTGCTGGCCCGCTGGGCCCGCTACGTAGGCCACCGCTTCGGCGAACGCACCCTCGCCCGCGTCCGCGAGGAGTTCGTGAACCGCACGCTCGCCCTGCCCTCGTCGGTCGTGGAACGGGCCGGCACCGGTGACCTGACGGCGCGCGGCACCGCCGACGTGGCCGCCGTCGGCACCACCCTGCGCGACGCCGGGCCCGAGCTGCTCATCAATGCCGTCCAGGTCCTGTTCCTGCTGGTCGCGGTCGTCGCGCTGGACCCCCTGCTCGGCGCCTGCGGTCTGCTCGGCCTGGCCGGGCTCTGGCCGGTGCTGCGCTGGTATCTGCGCCGCGCCCGGGCCGGCTACCTCGCCGAGGGTGCGGCCACCTCGGACGTCGCGGAGATCCTCGCGGCGACGGCGTCGGGCGCCCGCACGGTCGAGGCGCTGCGGCTGGAGCGGCGGCAGGTGACGGCGAGCCGGGACGCGCTGGAGGAGTCCCGCCGGACCCGGCTGCACACCCTCTTCCTGCGCTCGGTGTTCTTCCCGTCGGTGGAGATCGCCTATCTCGTCCCCGTGGCGACGGTCCTGCTCGTCGGCGGCGCCCTGCACGCACGGGGCACGATCAGCCTGGGCACCGTGGTCGCGGCGGCGCTGTATCTGCAGCAGATGGTCGGTCCGCTCGACGAGATCCTGATGCGCGTCGAGCAACTCCAGAGCAGCGGCGCCTCGTTCGCCCGCGTGGAAGGGCTGGCCCGAGCCCCGCAGGCGACGGACTCCGACTCGCCGACCCCCGCCGACGACCGGATCGACGTGACCGGCGTGCGCTACGCCTACGACCGCGGCGGCGAGGTCCTGGGCGGCGTCGACCTGACCGTGCGGCCGGGGGAACGGCTCGCGGTGGTCGGCCCGTCCGGCGCCGGCAAGACGACGCTGAGCAGGCTGCTGGCGGGCATGGACGCGCCGAGTGCCGGGTCGGTGACGGTCGGCGGGGTGCCGGTGGTCGCCCTCGGCCCGGAGGAGCTGCGCCGTCAGGTCGTCCTGGTCACGCAGGAGCACCACGTCTTCCTCGGCACGGTCCGCGACAACCTCCGGATCGCCGAACCGTCCGCCACGGACGAGGCGTTGTGGGCCGCGCTCACCGCGGTGGGCGCCGACACCTGGGTACGACGGCTGCCCGACGGCCTCGACACGGCGCTGGGCGACGGCGGCCACGCCACGGACGGCTCCCAGGCCCAGCAGCTCGCCCTCGCCCGGGTCGTGCTGGCCGACCCGCACACCCTGATCCTCGACGAGGCGACGGCGCTGCTCGACCCGACGACCGCCCGCCACACCGAGCGCGCCCTGGCCGCCGTACTTCAGGGCCGTACGGTCATCGCCATCGCCCACCGCCTGCACACCGCGCACGACGCCGACCGCGTGGCCGTGATGGAGAACGGCCTCCTCACCGAGCTGGGCACCCACGACGAGCTGGTCGCGGCGGACGGGGCGTACGCGGCGCTGTGGCGGTCCTGGCACGGGGAGCGGCCCGTCTAGGCCCTGGCGCCCGGTCCGGAACGGCGTGGGCCTGATCAGGCGATCTATGCTCGGTCCCAGCACTGTCCGCTTCTCCTGGGGAAGTCCGTTGAACTTCTGGTCGATCTACCAGCACGGCTTCGCGCGCGTCGCCGCGTGCACCGGCCACACCGTCATCGCCGACCCGCACGCCAACGCCGAGGCGGTCCTGCGGCAGGCGCGCGCGTGTGCGCAGGAGGGCGTCGCCGTCGCCGTCTTCCCCGAGCTGGGCCTGACCGGGTACTCCATCGAGGACCTGCTGCTCCAGGACGCGGTGCTCGACGACGTCGAGGAGGCGCTGAGGGCGGTGGTGGCCGGGTCGGCGGACCTGCTTCCGGCGCTGGTCGTCGGTGCTCCGCTGCGGCACCGCCACCGCATCTACAACTGCGCGGTGATCGTGCACCGGGGCCGGATCCTGGGCGTGGCCCCGAAGTCGTACCCGCCGAACTACCGGGAGTTCTACGAGCGGCGTCAGATCGCCTCCGGCGAGGACGAGCGGGGCGGGACGATCCGCGTCGGCGGCGCGGAGGTGCCGTTCGGCGTCGACCTGCTGTTCGAGGCGGCGGACGTCCCAGGTCTCGTGCTGCACGCGGAGATCTGCGAGGACATGTGGGTGCCGGTGCCCCCGAGCGCGGAGGCGGCGCTGGCCGGTGCGACCGTGCTCGCCAACCTCTCGGGCAGCCCCATCACGGTCGGCCGGGCCGAGGACCGTCGGCTGCTGTGCCGGGCGGCGTCCTCGCGCTGCCTCGCGGCGTACGTCTACTCGGCGGCCGGTCTGGGCGAGTCGACCACCGACCTGTCCTGGGACGGGCAGACCATGATCTACGAGAACGGCGCCCTGCTCGCCGAGTCGGAGCGCTTCCCGCTCGGCGACCAGTACGCGGTGGCCGATGTCGACCTCGACCTGCTGCGGCAGGAGCGGGCCCGGACGGGCACGTTCGACGACAACCGGCGCGCGCACGCCGGGCGGACCGGGGACTTCCGGAGAATCGGGTTCGAGCTCGACCCGCCCGTCACCGACCTCGGCCTCAAGCGCCGGGTCGAGCGCTTCCCGTTCGTGCCGGCCGACGCCGAGCGTCTGGCCCTGGACTGCTACGAGGCGTACAACATCCAGGTCGCGGGCCTTCAGCAGCGGCTGGCCTCGATCGGCGGCCCGAAGGTGGTCATCGGGGTGTCCGGCGGGCTGGACTCCACGCACGCGCTGATCGTCGCGGCCCGGGCGATGGACCGCGCCGGGCGTCCGCGCAGCGACATCCTGGCCTTCACCCTGCCCGGCTTCGCGACCAGCGACCACACCAAGGACAACGCCCACAAGCTGATGAACTCGCTCGGCGTCACGGCGGCCGAGCTGGACATCACGCCGACCGCGCGGCTGATGCTCCAGGAGATGGGCCACCCGTTCGCGTCCGGTGAGCCGGTCTACGACGTCACCTTCGAGAACGTCCAGGCGGGCCTGCGCACCGACTACCTGTTCCGCCTCGCCAACCAACGCGGCGGCATCGTGCTCGGCACCGGCGACCTGTCGGAGCTGGCGCTCGGCTGGTCCACGTACGGCGTGGGCGACCAGATGAGCCACTACAACGTCAACGGCGGGGTGCCGAAGACGCTGATCCAGCATCTGATCCGCTGGGTCATCGGCAGCGAGCAGTTCGACAAGGAGACCGGCCGGACGCTGGCCGCGATCCTCGACACGGAGATCAGCCCGGAGCTGGTGCCGGGCGAGGAGATGCAGTCGACCGAGTCGAAGATCGGGCCGTACGCGCTGCACGACTTCACGCTCTTCCATGTCCTGCGGTACGGCTTCCGGCCGTCGAAGATCGCCTTCCTGGCCTGGCACGCCTGGCACGACCCGCACGCCGGCGCCTGGCCGCCGGGCTTTCCGGAGGCCAAGCGGGTGGCGTACGACCTGGCCGAGATCCGGCGCTGGCTGGAGGTCTTCTGCCGTCGCTTCTTCGCGTTCGCACAGTTCAAGCGCTCGGCGATGCCGAACGGTCCGAAGGTCTCGGCGGGCGGTTCGCTCTCTCCGCGCGGTGACTGGCGGGCGCCGTCCGACGGCAACGCGACCGCGTGGCTGCGCGATCTCGGCCGTATCGACGTTTGAGGCGACTGGTCCGTTTATCGAACGTGAACTCCCGGACAACGAACGATTTCCGGCCAACTTCCTGACGCGGTCCTGACAGAAACCGCAGTCACCTGCCACTCTTCCCACGGCCGCGTCACAGCAACCCCACAACACCGTCACATGGCGGTGCCCGCGGCCGAGCTCCCGCACGCGCACGTCGTTCTGCGTACCACCCCGTGTCGCCCGGACGGCCCACCCGCCGGCCGGTCTCCCCTGGCCGCGTGATCCGCGGCCGCGCAGAAGGAGTCAGTGTTGAGAGACAGTTCCTCCCACAGACGCACCCCCCACACCACGCGCCGTCACACCACGCACCGCCGGGCCGCCGCCGTGGCCCTCGTCGGTGTCTCCGCCCTGATCGCCGCGGCCGTCCAGTCGGGCGCCGCCACCGCAGCCCCGGAGAAGGCACCGTCGGCCGCGGGCAAGGTCATACCGGGCGCCGAGTCCGTCAAGCTGTCCCCCGCCCAGCGCGCCGCGCTGATACGCGAGGCCAACGCCACCAAGGCGGACACCGCGAAGGACCTGGGCCTCGGCGCCAAGGAGAAGCTGGTCGTCCGTGACGTCCTCAAGGACGGCGACGGCACGGTCCACACCCGCTACGAGCGGACCTACGACGGTCTGCCCGTCCTCGGCGGCGATCTGGTCGTCGAGACCACGAAGGCCGGTGCGACCGAGGCCGTCGTCAAGGCGACCCGCACCGCCATCAAGCCGGCGACGACGAAGGCCGCCGTGTCCACCGCCAAGGCGGAAAAGCAGGCGCTGGCCGCCGCGAAGGCGGAGAAGGCCAAGAGCCCGGACGTCAACAAGGCGCCCCGCAAGGTGATCTGGGCCGCGAACGGCAAGCCGACCGTGGCGTACGAGACGGTCGTCGGCGGCTTCCAGCACGACGGCACCCCGCAGGAGCTGCACGTCATCACCGACGCCACCACCGGCGAGAAGCTGTACGAGTGGGAGGCGATCGAGACCGGTACCGGCAACACGGTGTACTCCGGCACGGTCAACCTCACCACCACGCAGTCGGGTTCGACGTACAACCTCACCGACGGCGCGCGCGGCGGGCACAAGACGTACAACCTCAACCGCGGCACCTCCGGCACCGGCACCCTCTTCTCCGGCTCGGACGACGTCTGGGGCAACGGCAGCCCGTCCAACCTGGAGTCCGCGGGTGCGGACGCGCACTACGGTGCCGCGCTGACCTGGGACTACTACAAGAACGTGCACGGGCGTTCGGGTATCCGCGGTGACGGCGTCGGTGCCTACTCCCGGGTCCACTACGGCAACGCGTACGTCAACGCGTTCTGGTCCGACAGCTGCTTCTGCATGACGTACGGCGACGGCTCGGGCAACGCCAACCCGCTGACGTCGATCGACGTGGCCGCGCACGAGATGACCCACGGGCTCACCTCCAACACCGCGGGCCTCAACTACTCCGGCGAGTCCGGCGGTCTGAACGAAGCCACCTCCGACATCTTCGGCTCGACCGTCGAGTTCTTCGCGAACAACTCCTCCGACGTCGGTGACTACCTCATCGGCGAGGAGATCAACATCAACGGCGACGGCACGCCGTTGCGCTACATGGACCGGCCGAGCCAGGACGGCGCCTCGAAGGACGCCTGGTACTCGGGCATCGGCTCGATCGACGTGCACTACTCGTCGGGCCCCGCGAACCACTTCTTCTACCTGCTGAGCGAGGGCAGCGGCACCAAGACCATCAATGGTGTCACCTACAACTCGCCCACCTCGGACGGCCTTCCGGTCACCGGCATCGGCCGGGACAAGGCGGAGAAGATCTGGTTCCGCGCGCTGACCACCAAGTTCACCTCCACCACCAACTACTCGGGCGCCCGCACCGGCACCCTCGCGGCGGCCGGCGAGCTGTACGGCACCACGAGCACCGAGTACAAGGCGGTGCAGGACGCCTGGGCGGGCGTCAACGTGGGCACGCGCTCCGACGGGGGCGGCGGTGGCGGCACGTCCTTCGAGAGCGGAACCGACGTGTCGATCCCGGACAACGGGGCGGCGGTGACGTCTCCGATCACGGTCTCCGGCCGGACCGGCAACGCGCCGTCCAACCTCCAGGTCGCCGTGGACATCGTCCACACCTACGTCGGTGACCTCCAGGTGCAGTTGGTCGCTCCCGACGGCACGGCGTACACGCTGAAGGCGTACGGCACCGGCGGCAGTTCGGACAACCTCAACACCACCTACACGGTGAACGCGTCCTCCGAGGTCGCCAACGGCGTCTGGCAGCTGCGGGTCCAGGACAACGCGGCCATCGACACCGGCTACATCAACAGCTGGAAGCTCACCTTCCCGTAGGCCCGTTGACGGTCCGACCAGGACAGGGCGTCGTCTCGGTGGGTTCAACTCCCGCCGGGACGGCGCCCGTTTACATTTCTGAAACGTTCACCCAACAGTCAAATTTTGGCCAACATCACCGCCCACTCCTGACATGTACGCGCCCCAGGTGTCACGCTTCCCTCACCCGCCGCACCAGCACCAACGCTTTTCCCCCACAAAGGAGCTCGTGTGACCCCCCTCTACGCGCGTCGCAAGCGCACCACTCTGGCCATCGCCACCGCCGTGGCGGCCGGAGCCCTCCTCACCACCGGCCTGACCGCCGGAAGTTCCGCCGCCGAGGACCAGGCGCAGAGCGGCAGAACGGCCGCCCCGCTCGCCGTCCCGGTCGCGCTGGCCCCCGCCGCGCGCACCGCGCTCATCAAGGACCAGCAGGCCGAGGCCGCCGAGACCGCCGACGCGATAGGCCTCGGCGCCCAGGAGAAGCTGGTCGTCAAGGACGTCGTCAAGGACGCCGACGGCACCGTCCACACCCGCTATGAGCGCACCTACGCGGGCCTGCCCGTCCTCGGCGGCGACCTGGTCGTCCACGAGTCGGCGGCCGGCAAGACCCAGGGCGTCACCAAGGCGACGAAGGCCACCATCAAGGTCGCCACGCTCAAGCCGGCCATCACCGCGGCCAAGGCCGAGGGCCAGGCCGTGAAGCTGGCGAAGGCGGCCGGCTCGGAGAAGACCGAGGCGGACAACGCGCCCCGCAAGGTGATCTGGGCCGCGAACGGCAAGCCGACCCTCGCCTACGAGACGATCGTCGGCGGCCTCCAGGAGGACGGCACCCCGAACGAGCTGCACGTCATCACCGACGCGGCCACCGGCAAGAAGCTCTACGAGTACCAGGGCATCGAGACCGGCACCGGTAAGAGCGTGTACTCCGGCACGGTGACCCTCGGCACGACCCTCTCCGGGTCGACGTACCAGCTGTACGACACCTCGCGCGGCGGCCACAAGACGTACAACAAGGCGCGCAGCAGCAGCAGTTCGGCGGGCACGCTGTTCACCGACGCGGACGACACCTGGGGCACCGGCGCGGCATCCAGCTCCTCCAGCGACCAGAGCGCGGCCGTCGACGCGGCCTACGGCGCCCAGACGACCTGGGACTACTACAAGAACACCTTCGGCCGCAGCGGCATCAAGAACGACGGCAAGGCCGCCTACTCCCGCGTCCACTACGGCAACGCCTACGTCAACGCCTTCTGGGACGACAGCTGCTTCTGCATGACGTACGGCGACGGCGAGGGCAACGTCAAGCCGCTCACCTCGCTGGACGTGGCGGGCCACGAGATGACCCACGGCGTCACGTCGAACACGGCGGGCCTGAACTACTCGGGCGAGTCGGGCGGTCTCAACGAGGCGACCTCCGACATCTTCGGCACGGCCGTGGAGTTCTACGCGGCGAACTCCTCCGACGTCGGTGACTACCTCATCGGCGAGGAGATCGACATCAACGGCGACGGCAGCCCGCTGCGCTACATGGACAAGCCGAGCAAGGACGGCTCGTCGGCCGACTACTGGTCGTCGAGCCTGGGCGGCCTGGACGTGCACTACTCCTCCGGCCCGGCGAACCACTTCTTCTACATCCTCTCCGAGGGCAGCGGTTCGAAGACGATCAACGGGGTGAGCTACAACTCCCCGACGTCCAACGGCTCGACGGTCACCGGCATCGGCCGCGCCAAGGCCGCCGCCATCTGGTACAAGGCGCTGACCGAGTACATGACGTCGACGACGAACTACAAGGCCGCCCGTACGGCGACCCTGAGCGCGGCGTCCGCCCTGTACGGCGGCACCAGCAGCACGGAGTACAAGGCGGTCGCGGCCGCGTGGTCGGCGGTCAACGTCAGCTGACCACAGGCCGGTTGACGGCAGCTTGACCCAGGCGGCACCCGGGACGAAGGCATCCCCGGGTGCCGCCGTACGCTTGGGACCCATGTCTTTGGGGCCTTTCACGTACGACGACGTAGGCGCGACCCGGGAGAGCGGCTTCTGCCCGCCCGGCTTCCACCCCCTGCATGTGCGCACCCGCATCGGCGAGGGCGAGGAGGTCTTCCGCCGAGCCGCGGAAGCCGTCATGACCTGGGAGATGCACCGCGCGATGGGCGTCGGCATCGAGGCGTCGGCCGACCGAGCGGCCACCGACGTCGACGTCACGGTCACCCTCGCCGGCGTCATAAAGGCGCCGTGCCGGGTGGTGTGGACGGTGGAGGAGTACCGGCGCATCGGCTGGGCGTACGGCACGCTTTCCGGCCATCCGGAGTGCGGCGAGGAGGTGTTCATGGTGGAGCGCACGGGGGACGGCACGGTGTGGCTGACCGTGCGTGCCTTCAGCCGGGGGGCGAAGTGGTACGCGCGGGCCGGCGGGGCGGCCACGCGCGGCTTGCAGCATGCCTATGCACGCCGGTGCGGTGTGGTGCTGCGGAAGTTGTGCGGGGACGAGGACGAGTAGGCGGTCGCGGGCGAGGCCTGCGGCCCGCGGTGATCAGGCGGGTCCGGGCAGCCAGCGGATCGGGAGACGGCGAGGGCCGCGGATGAGCAGGCCCGTGCGCCAGGTCAGGTCCGCGGGGTGGGTGTCGAGGAAGAGGGCCGGGCAGCGGTCCAGCAGGGCGTTGATCGCGGTACGGGCCTGCAGGCGGGCCAGGGGTGCGCCCAGGCAGTAGTGGATGCCGTGGCCGAAGGCGAGGTGGCCGCCGGTCGGGCGGCGGATGTCGAAGCGGTCGGGGTCGGGGAAGCGGGCCGGGTCGCGATCGGCGTCGGCGAGCGCGATGAGGACGAGTTCACCGCCTCCGGGGACGGAGCTGCCGGCGATGTCGAGGGGCGCGGTGGTGAAGCGGTACGTGGTGGTCTCCACCGGGCCCTCGTAGCGCAGCATCTCCTCGACGGCGTTGTCGATGAGCGAGGGGTCGGCACGCAGGGCGGCGAGCTGGCCGGGGTGCCGGAGCAGTGCGAGGACGCCGCCGGCGATGAGGTTGACGGTGGTCTCGAAGCCGGTGACGAGCAGCAGCCAGGCCATGCCGATGAGTTCGTCCGGCGAGAGCCGGTCGCCGTCCTCGTCGGTGGTGCGGATGAGGGCGCTCATCAGGTCGTCGCCGGGCCGGGCACGCATCTCGTCCACCATGCCGACGAGGTACCGCGTCATCGCGGCCGTGGCGGCCGTCCTGGTGTCCCGGTCCGGGCTGCTCAGGGCCTGCTCGGCCCAGTCGCGGAAGGCGGCGCGGTCCAGCGAGGGCACACCGAGGAGTTCACAGATGATGCCCATGGCCAGAGGGAAGGAGAGGGCCTCGACGAGGTCCGCCCGTCCCCCGGGCCGGGCGAGCATGGCGTCGAGGAGTTCACCGGTCAGGGCCCGCACCCTGGGTGCCAGGGCTTCGATACGACGGGGCGTGAACTCCTTCGCCACGAGCCTGCGCAGCCGGGTGTGGTCCGGCGGGTTCGAGCTGAGCAGGTTGTCGCCGGCGGAGAGCCGGGCCAGCGGCAGCTCGGGGGAGGCGTCCTTCCAGGACTTGGACAGGGTGGGGTCGGTGAGCGCGGACCGGCATGCCTCATGGCCGACCACGAGCCAGGCTTCGGCTCCCTCGGGCACCCGGACGCGGTGCACCGGGCCCCGGGCGCGGAGTGCGGCGTAGACCGGGTGGGGATTCCTGAGGAATTCCTCGCCGAGCGCCCCGAAGTCCACCGTGACATCCGCTGTCACGGAATTCGTCCCCATGCCTATTTCTTCCGTTCCTCGAATACGGTCCTGGCCACCTTGACGGCATTGAGCACCCTGGGAAATCCGGCGTACGGAACGACCTGGATCAGGGTTTCCACGACCTGCGCCGGGCTGAGGCCGACGTTGAGCGCGGCGCCGATGTGCACGCGCAGCTGGGGGGCCGTGTCGCCGAAGGCCGTGAGCGCGCCCACGGTGACGAGCTGACGTCGGCGCGGGGTCAGCCACGGGCGGTGGTAGACGTCGCCGAAGGTGAACTCGACGATGTAACGGCCCAGGTCGGGGGCGATGTCGTTGAGGGACTCGATGACATCCAGGCCGTGTTGGCCGTCGATCTCGACCAGCTTCTCCTTGCCGCGCTGGTAGCGGTCGCGCGGGTCGTCCATGACCGGCGGCTCGAAGGTGATGCCGCGGTCCTCGAAGACCGTCCTGGCGACGGAGACCGCGTTCAGCGCGCGGGGGAATCCCATGAACGGGACGATGTGGATCAGGGCCTCGATGATCTCCGCGGGGCGTACGCCGACGTTGAGCGCCGCGTCGATGTGGAAGCCGACCTGCCCGGCGGTGTCGCCCTGGGCGGTCAGTGCGGCGATGGTCACCAACTCCCTCTCGCGCAGGTCGAGTCGGGCCCGGGACAGCACGTCGCCGTAGGCGAACTCGACGACGAATCGGCCGAGGTCGGGGGCGATGTCATGGAGCGACTCGACGATGGCCGCCCCGCTCTCCCCCGACACCTCTCGCAGCAGGGCCCAGCCGCGCCGATAGCGGTCACTCTCCGTCGCGGGGGTCGCGGAGGCCGCGGCGGCCGGTTTCGAGGTGAATAAGGCTTCGGAGATTCCGATTCCGGCGAGGGCGCCTCCGGCGAGCGTGGCGCGACGGGTCGTTTCCGGGTTTTTCGGTGATTCGGTCATGCCGCCTCAATTTACTTGGTTGGAGTACACACGAAGCAATTACTGGATTCACGCCGTGCCGATCGCGATGACGTTTCCCTCGCTGATGTATCCGTCCGGGCTGCGCAGCGGGCTGAACGGATCGTCGGGGTCCAGGAAGGGGGTCCAGTCCCCCTCGGTACCGGCCCGTATCGCCTGTCGGGCGAAGCGCGCGCACGCGTTGCCGTAGAACCGCAGGGCGGCCGGGGACAGCGGGGCGTGGAACTCCATGAGCATCGTGTGCTGCCGTACGGAGGTCAGACCGGCCGCCCGCAGCCAGCGGTACAGGTCGCGGCCACGCAGTAGCCGGCGGGCGTAGCCGGGGGTCTCGGCGGACGTGCGGAAGAAGTCGGTGATCAGGAAGGGATCCGCCGGGCGCACGGTGCTCAGGGTGCCGTCCACGTCCTTGACGGCGACGACCCCGCCGGGCCGGGTGACCCGGCGCAACTCCGCGAGCGCGCCGATCAGTTGCTCGTCGTCGAGGTACTGCGTCGTGTTCGCACACCAGACCGCGTCGAACGTGTCGTCCGGGTAGGGCAGTTCGAGGAGGCTGCCCCGCCGCACCGAGAGCCGGGCCCCGGCGGGGTGGGCCCGCATCCGCTCGGCGGCGAGTGCCACGTTCTCCTCGGCCAGGTCGACGGCCGAGACCTGGCCCCAGGCTCCGACGAGGTCCGCGATCCGGGGCAGGAACGCGCCGCTGCCGCAGCCGGCGTCCAGCACGTGCCAGCCGGGCCGGATACCGACGCGGTCGAGGGCCTCCAGGTAGTACGGGGCGCAGGCCTGGAAGTGCGGGTCCACGATGTCCTCGTGGGTGAACGCCAGTCCGGTGGACGTCTCGTATCCCCAGGCATCGTGATGCGTCGTCAGCATGCCGTCGCCTCCACCGTCTTCGCCTGGGCCAGTAGTTCCGTGAGGGTTTCCAGGGTCGCCTCGGGTGCTTCCAGGGGTGCGAGATGGCCGACTCCGGGGAGGGTGACGAGGCGTCCCCGTGGCAGGTGCCCGGCCGTCTCGCGGGCCTCGTCGAGGGAGACGAGTTCGTCCTCGTCGCCGATGACGACGACGGCGGGCAGGTCGGCGGCCCGCAGGAGGGCCGTGGAGTCCGCTCGTGCCGCGACGGCCCGCTGCGCCCAGGCGACGGCTCGCGGCCCGGCCGCCCGTGCCAGGGCCGTGACCTGCTCCGTGAGGCGGGGCTGTCGTGCGCGGGTGGTGGCGCCCAGCAGGGACGCGGCGGTCTCGGTGACGAGCGGGCCGCGCGCGGAGTCGTCCAGGACCAGGTCGGCGAACCGCAGGCGCCGTGCGGCCGTCTGCGGGCTGTCCGCCGTGTCCCGGGTGGCCAGCAGGGCCAGGGCGCGTACCCGGTGCGGATGGCGGCGCAGGAAGGACATCGCGACGTAGCCGCCCATCGAGCAGCCCACGAGGGCGAGTTCGCCGATGCCGCGCCGGTCGAGTGTGCGGGCCAGGTCGTCGGCGACGAGATCGAGCGAGGGCGGGCTGTCCGCAAGCGGCGCGGCGCCGAAACCGCACTGATCGAAGGCGATGACCTGGTGGCCACGGTCGCGCAGGCGCGGTGCCACCGCGTCCCACATGGACGAGTCGAGGGGCAGGGCGTGCAGCAGGACGACCGGGAGGCGCCCGGTGACCGCGCTCACCGCGCCACCGCCGGTTCCGCGTCGGTGACGGCCCGTCCCGCATCCTCCGCGTCGGCGACGAATCGCCGTACGTGGTCCGGCAGTTCGGCACCCCGTAGCCAGGCCAGGGTGACCGGGGAAGGCGGCAGGTCGTGGATCGGGACCACCCGGATGTCCAGCGGCATGATCCCTTCCAGGGACTGGAACGACACATGGACCGCGGAGCCGCTCCTGAGCCGGTCCGCCAGCGCGGCCATGGTCGTCATGGCGTGGACCCGGCGGATCGTACGGCCCTTAGGGGTCCGGGGTGGCACGACCAGGTCCCAGACGTGCGGCGGGAAGTCACCGGGGCAGCGGAAACCCTCGTACTCGGCGACCTCCTCGATCGACACCTCGTCCCGGCCGGCCAGGGGGTGCCCGTCTCCGACGAGCAGGGCCCGGCCGTCGAAGAAGACGGGTTCGCTCAGTTCTATGTCCGGCTCCATCGGGTCGTACTTGGCGATCATGACGTCCATGGCTCCGGCCCGCAGCGGGCCGAACGGATCGGTGACCTCGTAGGGGACGTACTGCACGGACGACGACGGGTGGCCGACGGCGGTCGCGATGCGGACCGCGAGCCGTGTGGAGCCGTGGAAGCCGAAGCGGACGGGGCGCGGCCGGGCGGCGGCGACACCCGTGCGGGCCGTGGGCGAGGGCGGGTGGGCGGGCAATTCAGACCTCCGTGGTGAGTCCGGCGTACGCCTGGAGTTCGTCCGGGCGGTGGACGTCGGTGTCGACGCGCAACCTGACGAACCGCGCGTCCAGGCCGGTCAGGCGTGGCACGAACCGCAGCGTCAGACGGTCCCCGGGACCGATCAGCCCGTCCATGACGGCCTCGGCGAGCAGGTGGTTGATGTGCACGAGCGCGTCCGTGAGGGTCACCTTCGCGGTGGCGATGTACAGGTCGCGGTGGGCCGGGGGGCCGGAGCGCGGGCGTCCGGGCACGGTGACGGTGGCCGACGGCCGGGCGGTCAGCTCGTGCGAGGCCTCGAAGGCCTTCAGCAGGCGGCGCAAGGTGGCGGTGGCCACGCCGGGCGCCGGACCGGCCCACGCCATCGAGCCGTCGGCGGCGACGTGGTCGAAGGTGAACCGCTCGCGGAGATTGACCGGGCTGCCGGCGAGATACACGGTGCGGGTGAAGGAGCGCCGCCAGGCGTGCCGTTTCTCCGGTGCCGCGGTGAGGGCGAAGGCGCAGGTCTCGCGCACCCACCGGGGCAGATCGAGCCGGCCGACGACCACCACGGCCAGGGTCTCGTCGGTGCCGACCGCGCCCGTGCCGTGGATTCCGGCCCGTGCGGCGCGCAGGGACTGCGGGCTGGACAGGTCGAACCGGTCCGCCAGTTCGGGGCGGGCGGTGCGTACCCGGTCCACGGCCGAACGCAGCAGGGCCGCCGAGGACAAGGGGAAGGGCGTGGTCGCGGCCACGCCGGGGTCGAGGGAACTGGTCACAGGAACACCGCCGACAGGAGTCCGGGATCGGGAGCGGGTCTGCCCCTGCCCAGCAGGGAGCAGGTCAGTCGGTAGGGGTCGACATAGGTGTGGCCCCGCCGGTGCCGGTCGAGGGTGTCGAGCAGATCGGTGTCGCGCAGACCGGTGTCGCGCAGATCGCCCGCGCCGGTCGCGGCGGCGGCCCGGGAGCGGTCCAGGAGCTTGGCGGCCACGGTCATGCAGTGCCGCAGCAGGTCGTGGCGGAAGGACTCGCGCTGCCCGGGGCCGAGGGTCGCGACGAAGTACAGGCGCATACCGAGCCGGAGCGCGCGGTCGTCGCTCCCGGAGCCTGCCCCGGCCATGGTCGAGGCCTCGGTCACGGCCTCGCTCGCGGCCTTGAGCAACGCGCCCGCCGTGTGGCCGTGCCAGCCGCCGTGCCGGGCCGAGGCGATCCTGCCGTCGATGGGAACCCGGCCGATCGGCACCCGGCGCACGGTCGGCCCCAGACCGGTCAGCACACGGCCCAACAGCCGGTAGTCCGCGTCGAGTTCACGGTCGTACAGCAGGACGACCTCGTCGTACCAGGGGACCAGCGGCAGCAGTTCGCGCAGGGCGCAGGCGAGGTAGTTGGGGCGGCCGTCGGACGTGACGATGCGGCGCAGCGGCATTCCGTACCGGGTGAGGTCGAGGTAGACGGGGCCTCCGCAGTGCCGCTGGTCGAGGACCAGGTGCGCGGTGCCGAGCCGCTCGATCATCTCCTCCAGGCCGAGGCCGGGCGGCTGGTGCTCCCGCAGGCCGGGGTCGTGCATGCCCAGCCGTTCGTAGTGCCCGGCCCACAGCCGCAGCAGCCGCTCGCT
The DNA here is from genome assembly GCF_900103585.1 of Streptomyces sp. cf386. Lineage (GTDB taxonomy): Bacteria > Actinomycetota > Actinomycetes > Streptomycetales > Streptomycetaceae > Streptomyces. Next base: position 3,118 of record NZ_FNHV01000036.1, on the reverse strand, counting down.
GGCGGGATGGACCCAGTCGCTGTGCTCGACGGCGTCCCGGTAGGGCCGCAGGACGTCGGCGTCCTGGCTCCGCTCCGCGCCGCGGTAGCGGACGTAGAGTTCGCCGATGTCCTCCTCGGAGAGCCGGGTGTAGTCGGTCTCGCCGTGCGTGCGGTCGAGGTACTCCCAGAAGCCGACCGTCTGTTCGGTGACGTGGTACGTGGTGTGGCTGTAGCGGTAGGTCACCTCGGCGAGCGGCGCGGTGGCCCGGAACATCACGTCGGTCCACAGCAGGCCCTTGAGGTGGCTGGGGGTCAGCGGTTTGGTGGGGGTGACCGTGACCGGCGCCAGCAGGACGTTCTTGCGGGGCGGCACCTTCATCCTCCTTCCTGGACGGCGGCGGAGTGTCGGACGGCGTGCCGCAGTTCGGCGTGGGTCGGGGGCCGGGGGGCGGGCGGGGCGGACAGTGCGGAGGGGACGGGTGGCGGCCCAGGCGCGTCGGCCGCGGCCCGTACGCGAGCCCGGAAGTCCGCGTCGCCGAAGGCCTCGGCGGGTGTGCTCAAGCTCATCTGCACGCGGGTGAACGCCCGCCACACGGTGGGGTCGCCGGCCGCCGCCCGCGCCGTGGCGGCCCAGAGGCCCGGGGGCACGGGCGGTGCGGGCATGGGCGGTGCGGACACGGGTGGTGCGGGCCGGTCCACGGTGAGGTCCGTCGGCGGTCCGACCTCGGTCCGCCACCGTTCGACGCGCAGCCAGGAGTCGTACGCCGCCTGCTCGTACCAGGGGCGCAGCATCGTCTCAGCGAGGGCCGCGGCCGCCTCGGCCAGGCGTTCGTCCGCCGCCGCGCGAAGGCCCGGACCGTGCTCCTCGATCAGGTCCGCGAGCCCGAAGGCGTGCGCGAGGGCCAGGGACATGCCGCGGCCGAGCATCGGGTCGGTGACGCAGGCGGCGTCGCCGACCTGGAGGAGTCCGAGGACCGGGGGCTGCCGGTCGGTCGCGGTGCCGCGCAGGATGTTCGGCGGCAGACCCATGACGTGCAGGGGGCCGAACGGGCGGGCGACGTCCTCGTCGACCCAGCGCTCCAGGTACGGCGAGAGGCGGGAGGCGGCGGTGAAGGCGCCGGGTTCCCGCAGGGCCGTCAGGGCACGGTCGTCGGACAGGGTGGCGAGGCCGACGGCGAAGACGTCGTTGTCGGCGGGGTGCAGTACGGCGGCGTAGTGGCCCCACAGACCGCCGGCCGCGTTACCTCGGTTGAGCGGGCCCGGCGGTGGGCCGTCAGGGTCCCGCAGCCGGTAGAAGCGGCAGAAGGCGCGCAGCCCGGTCGGGCTGGTCACGTCGTCCGCGACGGGGACGCCCGCCGCGGTGAGCCAGGACCGGGAGGCGGACCGGCGGCCGGAGGCATCCACGACCAAGTCGGCGGTGACGCGCTCGCCGTCCTCGGTGACGACTCCCGTCGCCCGGTGCCGGGCGGACCCGGCGGCCGTCAGAAGTCCGGTGGCCCTGGTGCCGTGGCGGACGGTCACCGTGGGCAGCTCCTGGACGGCCCGGTGCAGGACGACCTCCAGTACGGAGCGCCGGACGGCCAGCGTGACCAGGTCGTCGTCACCCGGTCGGCGGGCGGTGCCGGTGGCCCCGGGTCCGGGCGGCGCCACGGAGGTGAGGTCGAAGAGCCGGGCGCCCTCCTCCAGCGCCGCGTCGAGGACGGCCGGGGCGTGGCGGCGCAGCAGCCGTACGCCGAGCGAGTTCAGGACGTGGTCGTGGCCGGCCTGGGGAACCATCGGCCGGTGCCACAGTTCCGCGCTCTTGACGACCGGCCCGTCCGGCGGCGGCTCGCTGCGCTCCAGGACCCGCACCCGGTGGCCGCGCGTGCCGAGCGCCAGGGCGAGCGCGAGGCCGGCGATGCCGCCTCCGGCGATCACTGCGGTCGTCATCGCGGGCGCCGCGTGCCGTGGACGAAGAACACCCGCCGTACGTCCGTCACCTCGCGCGGCGGCACCGGGTCGGGCCAGCGCCCGTAGTCGGCGCCCGGTTCGCCGGGCTGGACGGCGCGGACGTCGAAGCCGTACCGCGTGAACAGGTCCTCCGGCTCGTCGGTGCCGAACACCCAGGGGCACCCCCAGCCCGCGAAGACATCGAGCAGGCCGCGCATGTGAGGGAGGGTCAGAGCGGCCCGGTTGACGATGTCGGCGGCGATCCGGCTGCCGGGGGCGCAGAGGGCGGCGACCCGTTGGAGCATCCGGTGCGCGTCGGCCTCGGGGATGTAGTACAGCAGCCCTTCCAGCAGCCAGGTCGAGGGGACCGTGGGGTCGTAGCCGGCCTCGACGAGCCGGTCCTCCCAGTCGTCGGCGGTGAGATCGACGGCGACCGTACGGTGGTCGGCACGCGGCTCGACACCGCGCAGCCGCTCGGCCTTGAACTCCAGCACCGCGGGCCGGTCCACCTCGAAGTAGCGGAGGTGCGCGGGCCAGGGGAGCCGGTAGGCACGTGAGTCCATGCCCGCCGGGGCCAGCACGATCTGGGTGGTCTCCGGCTCCCGGGCCGCCTCCTGGAGCAGGTCGTCGAAGAACCGGGTGCGGATGGCGTTGTAGTCGGGGGTGCTGGGCAGGGTCCGCGGCCGGTCGGGCGGAAAGGTCGCGGCGCGGACCTCGGCGAGCAGCTCGGCTCCGGCGTCCCCGACCAGCCCGGCGGCGTACGGATCCTCGTACAGCCGGTCCGCGCGGCGGGTCTCGGCGGCGCGCAGGGCGGCGGTGAGCAGGGCGGTGCGTTCTACGGGGTTGAGAACGGGCATGGCGGAACTCCTCGACGCGGGGGGTTATTTGGGACGGTCAAGGGGGTGGGGTGGCCCGGCGGCGGGGGAGCCGGGGGTGGCCAGCCGGTGGGCGGCGAGGCCAGGGGCGGTCAGCACCAGTAGGCGGCGGGGGGAGAGTCAGGGACGGCCAAGAGGCGGCAAGCCGGGGCGGCCAGCCAGTAGGCGGCGGGGGAAGTCAGCGGCGGTCAAGCCGGTAGGCGGGGGCCAGGAGCGGTCAGCCAGTAGGCGGCAGGGGAAGCCAGGGGCAGCCAAGCCGGTAGGCGGCGGGGGGAAAGTCAGGGACGGCCAAGAGGCGGCAAGCCGGGGCGGCCAGCCAGTAGGCGGCGGGGG
>NZ_FNHV01000038.1 GCF_900103585.1 Streptomyces sp. cf386 | reverse complement strand
ACGGGGTGAAGGCCACGTTCTGCATGGTGGGTACGCAGGCCCAGGCACACCCGGACCTGGTCAAGGACGTGGTGGCGGCCGGGCACCGGCTGTGCGACCACTCGGTTTCGCACGACGTCACCATGGACCGGCAGTCCGAGGCCTACCAGTCGCAGCAGATCCTGGACGCCGAGCGCATGATCACCAAGGCGTCCGGGGGCGTACGGCCGATGTACTACCGGGCCCCCGGCGGGGCCTTCACCCCCTACAGCCGCCACCTCGCCGCGTCCCACGGAATGCGCCCGCTCGGCTGGAACATCGACTCCAAGGACTTCGAACTCCCCGGCACCGAGGCCATGGTCGCCACCGTCAAGAACGAGATCTCCAACGGCCCGACCCTCCTCTTCCACGACGCGGGCGGAGACCGCTCCCAGACCGTGGCCGCCCTGCGCGAAGTCCTGCCGTGGCTCAAGGAGCAGGGCTACTCCTTCGGCTTCCCCGTGCGCTGAGCCCTCCAGGGCTGGACGGTGATGAGCCGTTCGTGGTTGTCCGACTCGGGGACCATCCGTCACGACCGCCGTCCCTCCACGGTCGGACGGATCTCGGATCTTCGGACGGATTCGCCCAAGTCCTCTGCACGAAAGGGTTGGTACGTCTCACCCGTATCAACCCCAAGGACGTTCCGCACGTGCGCAGCAGTCGAATAGCCCTCTTCTCAGCGGTCGGCACCGTCGCCACCCTGATTCCCGCGCTCGCACCGGCCACGGCATCCGCCGCGGGAAATCCCCTGAGCCAGTACGTTCAGCAGAGGCCGGCCTGGCACCGCTGTGACTCGGCGATGCCCGCGGCCTTCCAGTGCGCCACGATCAAGGTGCCGCTCGACTACAGCCGTCCGAACGGCAAGAAGCTCGATCTCGCGATATCGAGACTGAAGACGAGCAAGAAGGACGAGCGCCGCGGTGTGCTCCTGCTCAACCCTGGCGGTCCGGGCGGTACGGGCGTCGACCTGCCCCAGCTGTTGGCGAGCGAGATCCCGAAGTCCGTGAAGAACAAGTACGACCTCATCGGCTTCGACCCGCGAGGCGTCGGCCAGAGCTCCCCCGTCGGCTGCGGCTGGACGCCCGATGAGCAGAACTGGGAACGGCCGTACAAGGCGGAGACGTTCGCCAAGGACGTGAAGTGGGCCCGCACCGTCGCCGAGAAGTGCAACACCCGGCAGGGCACCAAGCTGCGCCACATCACCACCCGCAACACCGCCCGGGACATGGACGTGATCCGTGCCGTCCTCGGCGAGAAGAAGATCTCCTACCTGGGCTACTCGTACGGCACCTACCTCGGCGCGGTCTACACGCAGATGTACCCGGGGCGCTCCGACCGCTTCGTGCTGGACAGCGCTGTCGACCCGGCCCGGATCTGGCGCGGCATGATCCAGGTCTGGGCGGAGGGCAGCGAGCCCGCCTTCACCCGGTGGACCGAGTGGACCGCCGAGCGCAACTCCACCTACAAGCTGGGCGAGACGCCCGAAGCGGTCCGCAAGACCTTCTACGACCTGGTCGCCCAGGCCGACCGCAAGCCGATCGACCTCGACGGCACCAAGCTGACCGGTGACGCCGTCCGCTCCGGCAGCCGTGGCATGTTCTTCAGCGTGCGCGAGGCCGCCGAGTCGGTCGTCGAGCTGAAGAAGGCCGCCGCGGGGAGCCGCCGGTCCGCCGCCCCGAAGACCGGCACGGCCACGCCGCAGCCGCCGACGTTCGGCCGCGCCGCGCCCTCGGACAACGGCGACGCCGCGTTCTGGTCCGTCCTGTGCGCCGACACCCGCAACTGGCCGCGCGATCCCGAGCAGTACCGCGCCGACGCGATCCGGGACAAGGCCACGTACCCGCTGTACGGCGACTTCGCGTCCAACATCAAGCCGTGCGCGTTCTGGAAGCAGACCGGCGGTGAGGCCGCCACGAAGGTCGACAACAAGGTCGGCGCGCTGATCCTGCAGAACGAGTGGGACCCGCAGACTCCGCTGACCAGCGGCCAGGGCCTGCGCCGTGTCATGAAGGGCGCGAAGATGGTCACGGTCGCGGGAGGCGTCGGGCACGGCATCTACGGAACCAAGTCCTGCGCGGACAAGACGGCCACGACCTACCTGACCACAGGCAGGCTGCCGGCGACGGACCTCACCTGCCAGGCCGCCCCGGCCGCGGGCGAGCGCACCGGCGACAACCCGCTGCCGCTGCCTGCGCCGTCCGGTATTCCGGGCCTGATCGGCCGATAAGGCCGGAGGCCGAGCCGACCGAGGTCGGCCAGTGACAGACTCATGCCCATGACCCCCTCAACCTCCCGCCGTCGCAAGCCCGTTGCCGTTGCCGGTGTCGGTCTCGTCCTGGCCGTCGGCCTGGCGCTCACCGCCTGTGGTCAGGTGCGGGCGCCGGGCGCGGCGGGCGGGGGTGCGCCCAGCGCATCGGCGGGCGCGCCCAGCGCTTCGGAGAGTCCCGCGGGTGCCTCTCCGTATGTGGAGCCGGGGGCCGGTGACGGTGCTCCGCACTACAACGAGAACAACGCCTATCGGCAGACCCGCGAGATGTCCCCCGAACACGCGAAGGACGCCGAGCGGGAGGCCGAGCGGATCAAACCGGTGATCGAGCGGCTCTGGGAGCAGCGGAAGTGGGATCCGGCTGCGGTGCGCACGGCACTGCTCCGGCTCGGGTACGAGGAGGAACGCTTCACCGAGGACGGCGAGCGCCTCGGTGGGAAGCTCACCGTCCGCGCGATGGACAAGCGCTACCGCGACGGCGGCTACGTCACGCCCGAGGGCGCGCTGGTGGGCCTGCGGGTCCATCCGGATGCCTGCGTCATGGCGTTCGTGCAGAAGTCCAACTTCGAGGTGCGGGCCGACGGCCCGTACCTGGAGACAGGGTGCTTCCCGCCGCCCTTCAGCCACTGAACGGCATGACGCCGCATCCGGTTCCCCACCGTCCTCACACCCCGCGCGGCTCCCGTACGACCGCGATCTCCCCCGCCGGGACGATGACCGAGCCCAACACCTGCTTACCGGTGAGCAGTTCGGTGCCCTCGGCCAGGACCTCGCCCGGCCGGTCCGTGTGGTTGATCAGGAAGAGGTAGTCGGCTTCGGGCCCGCGCCGCAGGGCCGCCTCGACGCCCTGCGGGGTCGTACGCACCGGCTCCACTCCGGCCTCCGCACGGATGCGGTCCACCAACCCGGTCAGAGTCTCCGCGTCCGGCTGCGTGGCGAGATACCAAGTCACGCCCTCGCCATGGGAGTGGCGTGTCACCGCAGGCACTCCCGTCAGCGGACCGCTCGTGTACGACTCCACCGGCTCGGCACCGGCCAGCCGCAGGCGCTCCGACCACAGCACCCCCGTACCGCCACCGCTGAGGCGCACCGTCTCGCCGGGCAGCAGCGGGAACAGCTCGTCCGAGCTGACCCCCAGCGCCTCCCGGAACGCGCCCGGGTAGCCGCCCAGCCGGACATGGCAGTTCTCGTCCACCGCCCCGCTGTGGAAGCCCACCGCCAGGGTGCCGCCGCCCGACGCGAAGGACACCAGGTTCGCCGCGCCCGCGTCGTCCACCAGATACAGCGAGGGAGCCAGCACCACCCGGTAGGCCGACAGATCCGCGTCCGGGCGTACGAAGTCCACCGCGACGCCCGCCCGCCACAGCGGCTCGTACCAGGCGCGCACCAAATCCTGGAAGCGCAGCGCCTCGCTCGGCTGGGACGGGAGTTCCATGGCCCAGCGGGCGTTCCAGTCCCAGACGATGGCCACCTGAGCCGTGCCGACGCTGCCGCGTACCTCGCCGAGCGCCCGCAGGTCGGCGCCCAGCCGGACGACGTCGCGCCAGATCTGGCTGTCCGTTCCGGCGTGCGGGAGCATCGCCGAGTGCCACTGCTCGGCGCCCGCCTTCGCCGCGCGCCACTGGAAGTAGGCGATGCCGTCCGCGCCGCGCGCGACATGGGCGAGCGCGTTCCGCCGAAGCTCGCCGGGGCCCTTCGCCCGGTTCACCGGCTGCCAGTTGACCGCGCCCGTCGAGTGCTCCATCAGCAGCCAAGGGCCGCCGGCGAGGGAGCGGACCAGGTCGCCGCTGAGCGCGATGTCGATCTGCGACTCAGGGTCGGCGGACTGGAGGTAGTGGTCGTTGGAGACGAGGTCCAGCTTCGGGGCCCAGCGCCAGTAGTCCAGGGCGTCGAAGTTGTACATCACCATGAAGTTGGTGGTGGCGGGGGTGGCAGGGGCCGCCTCCAGCAGCACCTCGCGCTCCGCCTCGTACAGCGACAGCAGTGCGTCGCTGCAGAAGCGGCGCCAGTCCAACTGGTGGGTGGGGTTGGGGACGGCTCCCGTGGGGCGGGGCGGGATGATCTCGTCCCAGTCGTAGTACCACTGGCTCCAGAAGGTGGTGCCCCAGGCGTCGTTGAGGGCGGCCAGGTCGTCGCCGTACCGCTCCCGCAGCCAGCGCCGGAAGGCCGCCGCGCTCTCGTCGCAGTAGCACTCGGCGTTGTGGCAGCCGTACTCGTTGTGGATGTGCCACATCACCACCGCCGGGTGGTCGGCGTAGCGCCGGGCGAGTTCGCCCGCGATGCGCAGGGCCGCCTCGCGGTAGGCGGGGCTCGACGGGCAGAACGTCTGACGGCTGCCGTACGACAGTCCGCGCCCGTCCCGGTCCACCGGCAGCGCCTCGGGGTGGGCCTTGAAGAACCACGCCGGGGGTGCCGCCGTCGGGGTGGCCAGGTCGGCGGCGATGCCGTTCTCGTGGAGCAGGGCGAGGATCCGGTCGAGGCGCGAGAAGTCGTACTCGCCCTCGCGCGGCTCCAGCAGCGCCCACGAGAAGATGTTGACGCTGACCATGTTCACGCCCGCCTCGCGCATGAGGCGTACGTCCTCGGCCCAGACCTCCTCGGGCCACTGCTCGGGGTTGTAGTCACCGCCGTAGGCGATGCCCTCCACAGAAAGCCCGCGGGAAAGCTCGCGCGTCATCGGACGTCCCCCGACAGCAGCCGGCGCGTCGTCTCCACGCCCCACGTGTCCAGCGACAGCAGCCGGTCGCTGGACGCCATCAGGCCGCCGGTCGCCTCGACGTGCGCGGCCCAGCGCTCGCGGGTCTCCACCGCCGGGCGCGCCATCAGGCAGTCGGGGTCGTTGATCCAGAGGCGGCCGTGCTGCCACTGGCGGCCGACGCCCGTGAACTCGGCGGGGTCCTGGCCGGGTTGGCTGTAGTCATCGGCCTCGGGACGGCGGTGCGGGGCCGTGTCGGGGCTGACCCGCATCGCGTCGAACAGGCCGATGGAGGCGAGCAGGGGCGCGCCGCAGCCCAGGAGGTAGGCGTCCTCACCGATCGCGTCCCGGATCAGCCGGATGCCGGAGCGGTACGCCGTCAGCGCGTCCGACTCCGAATCGTGCCGTACGCCCTCCAGCGCGCCCGCGTAGAGGAAGTCCACCTTGAAGTAGTCGTAGCCCTCGGCGCGCAGCGTCCGGAAGACCTCCGTCAGATACGCCGCCGCCTCGGGGTGCGTGGTGTCCAGGACGCGCAGGTCATGGCCCCAGTTGCGGCCGGCGTGCGCGAAGCCGCCGTCGGCGGTGCGGACCAGCCACTCGGGGTGCTCGGCGGCCAGGTCGCTCGCCGGGTCGACGAGGAAGGGCGCCGTCCAGATGCCCGCCCGACGGCCCCTTGCCCTGATCGCGTCCGCGATGCCCGCGCGGGAGCGGAAGCGGCCGGAGAGGGTGAGCCAGTCGCCGAGGGCCTTCTGGTAGCCGTCGTCGATCTGGACGACGTCGATGGGCAGGTCGAGGGTGTCCATCGCACGGAGGTTCTCGTGGATGTCGTCCTCGGTGACGGCGGTGAAGTACTCGTACCAGGAGCACCAGACCGTCGGGGCCGGGCGGGGGGCCGTGAGCTGGAGGCTGTCGGCCCACTCGCCCAGCACCGACTGGACGGTGGCGCCCGTCCACTCCTTCACCGGGCCGTCGGCGCTGACCTCCGCCACGCCGTCCGTCACGACCAGCCGGATGGAGGGAACCTCGGTCAGCGGGTCCGTCGCCGCCCACAGGCGGACCGGTGAGCCGTCGCCGGGGTCGAGCGCCAGCAGGCCCTCGCCCTGGAAGGCGCCCTCGGGGACGGTGACGCCGGGGCGGTAGCAGACCGTCGCCCAGTTGTCGTTGGTCGGGCGGTACGGCTTGTCGCCGAGAGCGTAGGCGCCGCTGGGGCTCCAGGACTGCCAGCCCTCTTCGTGGACGCGGGCGTTGGCCTCGTCCACGGGCACGGAGGCGACGGGGGTGAAGGGGTGGTGCACGGGTGTCTCTTTCAAGAAAGGGGCTGTCGAGAAAGGGGCCGTCAGCCCTTGTTGGCGCCCAGCGTCAGACCGCTGACGAACTGCCGCTGCAGCACGAAGTAGACGATCAGCGTCGGGATCGCGGTCAGCAACGCACCGGCGGCGACCAGGTTCGGGTCCGTGAAGTACGCGCCGGTGAGGTTGTTCAGCGCCGAGGTGATCGGCATGTTCTCGCCGGTCGAGATCAGCACGAGGGCCCAGAAGAAGTCGTTGTAGATCCAGATGGACAGCAACGTCGCCAGGGCCGCCATCGCCGGCTTGCACAGCGGCAGCACGATCTGCCAGTACTGCCGCCATACCGAGGCGCCGTCCACCAGCGCGGCCTCGGTCAGCTCGTGCGGCAGGGTGCGCATGTAGTTGCTGAGCACGAAGGCGCAGAAGCCCGACTGGAACGCGACATGAATCAACACCAGGCCGAGCGCGGAGTCGTAGAGCTTGCCGCTCATCGTGATGCCGGGCAGGTCGATCAGCAGGTACAGCCGGTACAGGGGGGTGATGATGACCTGCTGCGGCAGCAGGTTGCCCGCCGTGAAGACCAGCAGCAGCGCCAGGTTGACGCGGAAGTCGAAGCGGCTGACGTAGAACGCGACCATCGAGGACAGGAACAGCGTCACCAGCACCGCCGGGACGGAGATGATCATCGTGTTGACGAAGTAGTGGCTCATGTCCGACTGCGTGAACGCGTTCGTGAAGTTGTCGAAGTTCAGCGTGTCCGGCCAGGACACGTAGCCCTTCTCGCTCGTCTCCGAATACGGCCGCATCGCCGAGTAGACGGCCCAGAGCAGCGGCGCGAGCCAGGCCAGTGCTGCGCCCGCGAGGAAGAGGTGGAGCAGGATCCGGGCGGGGCGGATCGGAGTGCGCTGCTTGCCGAGCGCTGCGGTGGGGCTGCTCATGCGCGCCGCTCCTTCCGGAAGGTGGCCACCAGGTAGGGGATGATCACGACGAGGGAGATCAGCAGCAGGACGACCGCGATGGCGGAGCCGTATCCGATGCGGCTGGACTCGCCGATGATGTTGTTGGTGACCAGGATCGAGAGCAGTTCGGTGCCCTCGGCGCCCTTGTTGAAGACGAAGACCAGGTCGAAGGCGCGCAGGGCCTCGATGATGGTGACGACCAGGACGACGGTGTTGGTGGGGCGCAGCGTCGGGAAGATGACGTTCTTGAACGTCTGCCACTCGTTGGCGCCGTCGAGCGCGGAGGCCTCCCGCAGCGACGGGTCGACGCCCTTCAGGCCGGCCAGGTAGAGGATCATCATGTAGCCGGTGTGGCGCCAGGACGCGGCGACGAGGATCGCCCAGAGGTTGAGGTCCGGGTCGCCGATCCAGTCGATGTACTTGCCGGGCTCGTTGGCCCCGATGAGGCTGTTGATCAGGCCGGTGTCGGGGTTGTAGATCAGCTGCCAGACGAAGCCGATGACGGCCATCGACAGCACGACGGGCAGGAAGAAGGCCGTCTGGTAGACGCGGCTGAACCGGATCTTCTTGTCCAACTGCACGGCCAGGAACAGGCCGAGCGGGGTCGGGATCACGATCAGGACGACGAACCAGATGACGTTGTGCTCGACGGCGGGCCAGAACTGCGGGTTCTCCTCGAAGAGTTCCTTGAAGTTCTGCAGCCCGACCCACTGGATCGAGTCGAAGCCGATCCCGTCCCAGGTGGTGAAGGCCAGCGCGATGGAGGCGAGGGCGGTCACCCAGACGAGGGCGATGTGCAGGACGGTCGGCAGACCCGCCATCAGACCGAGGGTGAGCCGGTCGCGGCGGGTCAGCAGACGGCGGTGCCCGTGGGGCACCTTCTTGGCGGGGGCAGCACCCGAAGGCGGCTCAGTGGCCGCCTCCGGGATCTCCTTGGTGGTGTTCGTGGTCATGAGGAAGCGAAGATCGTCTTCTTCTGGCGCTCGATCGAGGACAGCAGGCTGTCGACGCCCTTGGGGTCTCGGACGAACTTCTGCAGCGCGGGCTGCATCACCGTGGAGGTGAAGTCGGGCCGGCTGTCGCGGTCCATGAACTGGGTCAGGGACTTGGCGCCGGCGATCATCTCGTACGCCTTCTTCTGCAGGGCGCTGTACGACGACGTGTCGGCGCCGGTGGCGGCGTGGACCACGCTGGGGTCGGACTTGAGGTAGATGTCCTCGGCCTCGGTGGTGCCGAGGAACTCCAGCAACTTGACGGCCTGGGCCTTGTTCTTCGGGCTCTTGCTCATCATGAAGCCGTCGGTGGGCGCCTCGACGGTGTCCTGCCCGTATGCCGGGTCGATCTCCGGGAAGGCGAAGAAGTCGAGGTCCTCCAGGGCGGCCTTGTCGGTGAACTGCTGGGCCACGAAGGTGCCGAGGAGGTACATGCCGGCCTTCTTGGAGGCCAGCGTCTGGGCCGCGTCCTGCCAGGTACGGCCGGTGGCGCCCTCCTGGTGGTAGGGGAGGATCTCGGTCCACAGGTCGAAGACCTTGCGCACCTTGGCGTCGGTCCAGGAGGCCTTGCCGGCCATCAGCTCGACGTGGAAGTCGTAGCCGTTCTGGCGGAAGTTGATCTGGTCGAAGGTGCCGAGCGCGGGCCAGGCGTCCTTGTCACCGAAGGCGATCGGGACGATGCCGTCCTTCTTCATCTGCTTGCACAGCGCCACGAAGTCGTCCCAGGTGGTGGGGACTTCGTACCCCTTCTCCTGGAAGACGCTCTTCCGGTAGAAGACCGCCCACGGGTACGTGTACAGCGGCACGAAGTAGTACTTGCCGTCCTCGCCCTTGCTGAGCTTGTGCATCGCCTCGGGGAAGTTGCCCCCGATGGTCTTCCAGACGTCGTCGATCGGCGTGGCCAGTCCCTTGGCCGCGAAGAACTGCATCCGGTAGCCGGCGAACCAGGTGAACACGTCGTCCGGCGTGCCCTGGAGGTAGGAGTTGATCTGCTCCTGGAAGGTGTTGGAGTCCTTGGTGTTCACGTCGACCGTGATGCCGGACTTCTTCTTGTAGGCCGCGTAGATGTCCGCGAACGCCTTCTTCGGCACGGCGTCGGACGCCTTGGAGCCGAGGGTGACGGTCTTCGGGTCGCTCGCCGTGCCGCTGCCACCACAGGCGCTCAGCAGCGGGACACCCGCTCCGAGTACGGCGGCGCCGCCTATGCCGCGCAGCAGAGTGCGGCGGCTGGCCGAGGGGAGGGAGAGACCGGAGGGGGAGAGGTCGTGCATCTACGGCTCCTGAGGGCAGGGTTCGATCGTGAGGGTGGGCTCGTCGAAGTCCGTCTTAACCGATCAGAAATCAACTTGACCGAACACGGTGGCGCAATAACAGCCGTATGTCAGGTCATGCGTCAAGAGATGTCGATCGCCGTTTCGGAAACGTGACCGATATCTCGAACCGATCTTGAACCCCTCGCGCGTGCTCGTACGTGCTCTCCCGGGAGGCCGGGGGCTAGCGCACGACCACCGTCCTGGTCACACTCACCTGGTCGACCTCCGACGTCCGCACGGTCACCTTCATCTCCCACGTCCCGGCGATGGGCAGGTTGAGGAAGCTGTTGGCCCAGTAGCCGCCCTTGTCGGTGAGCTCGCCGTCCAGAGGGCCGATGTCCTTGGCCGGAAGGGTGAAGGAGACACGCAGCTCGGGGACGATGGAGACACCGCCGTCGGGCCCGTAGACGAGAGCCTCGATGGAGTTGTCGCCGACCCGGCCCGGGTCGAGGGTGACCTGGACCTTGCCATGGCCGCCCGGGGTGCCCACGTCGAACGGCACCGTGGTGACGGACGCGCCGATCACGGCGGGCGTCTGCGCCGCCGCCTCGGCCTCCGCCCGGCCGGGCAGGGTGCTGGTGAGGATCGTGGTGACGGCGAGCACGGCGGCGCCGACGGCGACTTCGGCGAGGACGGAGCGGCGCAGGGCGCGGCGGTGTGTGAGGTGCCGCGTGTGCTCGTGCTCCTCGTCCGCCGAAGCGGAGGATTCCGGTGCCTCGCCGGGGGACTCCGGCAGAGGCGGCCCGCCGACGGCCTCCGGAACCTTCCCCCGAACGACCGCCTCCACCTCCACCTCCACCTCCACCTCCGCCTCCGCGTCGGCCGTCGCCAGCCGGGCGGTCCAGCGGCGGGACACGGCCGCCGCCCCCAGCAGCAGGGCCACCGCGGCCATCTTGAGGATCAGGAGCCTGCCGTACGTCGTGCCGGTCAGCGCCTCCCAGGAGCCGAGGCCGCGCCAGGACTGGTAGACGCCGGTGACGACCAGGACGGTCACGGAAGCGAACGCGAGGCGCGAGAAGCGGGTGACCGCGGCCGGCGTCAGATGGGCGCGGCACAGCGTGACGAGCAGGGCCGTGAGGCCGCCCAGCCAGACCGCCGTGGCGAGCAGGTGCAGGGCCGAGGACGTCATCGCCGCCGGCACCTGGATCCCCGCGGAGGCGTGCTCACCGGCGGCCCAGGTCACGGCGAGGCCCGCGGCGAGGGCGGCGCCGGTCCAGCCGTAGGGCTGACGGCGCCTGGACAGTCGTACGAGATAGCCGGCGGCCACCAGCAGAAGGGCCAGCCGGGCCAGCAGGACGACGCCGGGGCGGCTGGTGAGGGTACGGGTGAGGGAATCGGCGCTCAGCGCCCCCAGCGGCCCCTCACCCGACTCGTACGGGCCGCGCAGCACCAGCAGGGCGAGGGTGGTGGCGAGGAGGGTCCACCAGCCGGTCCGCAGCAGCCTGGCGAGCACGGGGGCGTCCGGCGGGCGGCAGACGGCCATGAACGTCGCCGTGCCGATGAGCAGGGCGGCAGCGAGGTAGGCCAGATAGCGGGCGATGTTGTAGAGGCTCTTGGTCGCCGGGTCCTCGGTGGGACCGGTGTCGACGGTGGCGGTGGTCAGGGAACGTTTGCCGACGGAGAAGGTGAACGCGCCGGAGACCGGGTGACTGTCCGCCGACACCACCCGCCAGGCGACGGTGTACGTCCCCTGGGCCAGCTTCGAGGGCAACGCGACCCTGGCGGTGTCACCACTGTCCGGGCCGTGCTGCGGCTCCCCCGTACGCAGCCGGCGCCCGTCCGGATCCAGGACGCGGAAGGAGTCCTCCAGCAGACCGACGGACTCCGTGAAGCTCAGCGTGAGGTGGCGGGGAGCCGACTTGAGGAGGCTTCCGTCCCCGGGGTCGGTGCTTCTGAGCGCTGCGTGGGCCGACGCGGGGCCCGTGCCGCCGAGGAGGAACAGGACCAGCAGGGTGCCCAGCAGCACCAGCCGTTGAAGCCCCCGCCGTCCGCTGAGTCGGCGCCGCGGTTGTCGTCGGTCATCGCACCCCACGTGTGTCACATCTCCGTCGTCGGACTTGAGGCCTCGGGGGTAGGTACGGATGCGGAGGCGTTCGGGCTCAGCGGGCGTCGGCGGATTTGCGCGGTGACTACGCTCTGCACTCCCCGGCGTGTTGACCGGGCCACCTGGAAGAAGTGAAATGCCTCGCCGAACTCTGGTTGCCTTGAGCCTTCTTGCGGTTGCTGCGGTACTTCCCGCGACTGCTTGCTCCGCAGCCGCCTCCAAAGCGGAGGAGCCGACGAAGTCCTCCACGCCAAGCGTGCCTGCGGAGACAGAGACCGCCCCGTCCGACGACTCTACGGAGCCGTCCGTGGCCCATCCTCCGGAGCTGGACGGAACCGAGACCGTTGCCGGGGAGCAGGGTGAGACGCACGGCAATCGCAGCCTGGAGTTCGGCAAGGGGGAGAAGGGCCACGCGCTCATCGTCGCCGTGCGATGCCAAGGCAAAGGGACCATCAACGTCACTCTGCGACCCACTGACGTCTTCTTTCAACTGGAATGCCTCGACAGCGAAGTGAGAACCATCCACAACCAGGTGGACATCGCTGGAGCAGAGGACAAGGGGACCGTCTCCGTCGAAGCACCCACGACCGTGCGCTGGTCCATGACCATCGGTCGCGGCAAGGCGGCAGCCGAGCAATCCTGAGCCGCGCAGGGCCCGCTACCGCCCGCGCGCAGGAGGGGGAGTACGCGCGCCGCCTGCCCGGCCTCGCCCCGGGGGCTCAGGCGAGGGCGGCGACCAGCAGGGTGAAGGCGGCGACGATGACGGCGACGCGGACGTAGTGGAAGCGGTCCCAGCGGTTCATCTGCTCCTTCCAGTCGTCGGGCCGGTTCTCGGTGGTCCACGTCTTGCCCCGGTTGTTGATCGGGACGAGCAGCAGGAGCGACATGACCACGCTGAGGACCAGCAGCGCGCCGGCGGTGACGACAAGGCCGGCGCCGTCGTGGTGCCATCCGGCGATGGCCCAGACCGCGCTCAGGATGAGCGAGCCGATGTACCAGAACGGCATCACGGCGCCGAGCATCCGGCCGCCGTGGCTTCGGCCGCGTTGACTGCTGTCGTCAGGGAGGGCGTTGAGGATCGGGTTGATGACGAAGGCGACGGAGAACTCCACCCCCACCATCACGCCGACGACCACGGTGGTGAAGACCTCAAGTGCATTGAGCATGATGATCCCTCCCGGAATCTAGCGTTGCTAGATGTTGAGGCAACGCTAGTACTGCCACCGCTCGGTTGTCTAGCGGTGCTAGGATCGACTCATGTCGGTACAGGAACGCAAGGAGCGCGAACGGGCGGGCCGCGAACGCCTCATCGTGGCGACGGCCCGCGAACTCGCCGAACAGCAGGGCTGGGACGCGGTCACCACCCGCCGGCTCGCCGAGCGCATCGAGTACAGCCAGCCCGTCCTCTACAGCCACTTCCGCGGCAAGCGCGAGATCATCGGCGCCGTCGCCCTCGAAGGCGCCGCCGAGATGGCCGCGGCGCTGCGGGCCTCGGCCTCCGCCGCGGACGGCCCGCACGCCCGGGTCGTCACCCTCGCCCGCGTCTACCTCGACTTCGCCGCACGCAACCCGGCGGTCTACGACGCCATGTTCCTGCTCGACGGCGGCCTGGCGTTCGCGCAGGAGGACACCCCGGAGCCTCTGAAGGACGCCTTCGCCGCCCTGCTGGAGAGCCTCGGCGAGGTCGCCGGGGACGGGGTCCACCCGGGGCTGTTCACCGAGGTGTTCTGGGCGGCCCTGCACGGGCTGGCGACCCTGACCCGGGCGGGACGGCTGCCGCCGGGGGACGCCGAGCGGAGGGTGGAACTGCTGGTGGACCGCCTCGCCGTGGTCTGACGCACCGTCCGGGAGGGCGGGCAGCCGGCGTCTTCCGGCCCGGCCAACGGCCTACGGCATCACTTCTGGTCGGCCCACCCTGTCGCGTCCTCTCGGCTGACCACGGGGAAGAGACAGGCAAGGTGCGGGCAAGGCATGGCGAGAACATGCTGCCGATGGCCTACTGAAAACCGGCCCGGGTCACCACGTCGGCCGAGCCGACACCCCACCATCCACCACCAGGTCATGCCCCGTGACCCAGGACGCCAGCCCCGAGGCCAGAAACACGCACGCGTCCCCCACGTCCTCCGCCCGCCCCAACCGCCCGGCCGGCGCCGCCCGCTCCCACCGCCGCACCCCCTCCGGCCAGGCCTCCTCCAGCCCCTCCCGGTGGATCAGCCCCGGCGACACGGTGTTGACCCGGATCCCGAACGGCCCGTACTCCAGGGCGGCCGAGCGGGCGTGCATCACGACGGCCGCTTTGGAGGCGGAGTAGTGGGCGTGCAGGGGCGCCGGACGGGACGCCTCGATGGAGGCGATGTGGGTGACCGAACCGCCTCCGTCCTGCTGCCGCATGACCTCGGCCGCCGCCTGCGTACACGCGAACACGCTCGACAGGTTGGTGTCCACGACCGCCCGCCACTCGGCCACGGTCATGCCCGGCAGCTCCCGCGTCGGCTGTACGCCCGCGTTGTTGACCAGCGCGGTCAGTCGCCCATCGCCCCACTCGGCGGCCTCGGCCACCACCCGCCGGCACTCGTCCTCGTCCGTCAGGTCGGCCCGCAGCACCAGCGCCCGCCCACCCGAATCCCGGATACGGGACGCCGCTTCCCGCGCCGCCGCCACCGCCGTACGGCAGTGCAGTACGACCGCCGCGCCCTCCTGCGCGAACCGCGTCGCGATCCCGCACCCGATGCCGCCGCCCGCACCCGTGACCAGGGCGACCTGTCCTTCGAGGAGTCCGCGTCCGCTCATGGGCGGCACAGTGCCGCGATGCGGGCGGCCTCGGCGGGATACCGCGCCGTCAGCTCCGCCAGGTCGCCGTGCTCGTAGCCCTCGTAGGTGAAGCCGGGTGCCATCGTGCAGCCGAAGAAGGCCCAGGACCCGCCCGGCACCACCCGCGCGCCCATCCAGGTGCCGGCGGGCACGGTGAGCTGGATGTGCTGGCCGTGCAGGAGGTCGGGGCCGAGCACGGCGGTGCGGGACGTGCCGTCGGGGGCGAGGAGCAGGAGTTCCAGGGGGTCGCCCAGATAGAAGTGCCAGACCTCGTCGGACGGCAGGCGGTGCAGGGCCGAGAAGTCGTCCGCCGTGAGCAGCACGACTATCGCCGAACCCTGCGGGCGCCCGTCGGCCAGCTCCGGTCCCGCCCAGGTGCGCCGGAACAGGCCGCCCTCGCGCGGGATCGGCTCCAGTGTGTAGTGCGCGACGAGGTCTTCAGGGGTCACTCCGGGAAGGCTACCTGCCGGGTGAGGAAAGCGAGTTGGGCCTCCTTTTGCGGGATGTGCACCTCCGGGAGGTCGATCTCGGGCAGCACGACCGCCGGGCCCGCCGTGAAGCCCTGCCTGAGGAAACGGGCGATGGCCTTCTCGTTGCGCACATCGGGGTCCACCACGACCCGCTGCCGGTCCAGGGTCAGGAAGACGTACGACGTCATGACCGTCAGCAACGCCGAGGTCCAACCGGACCGCCCGCCCCCGGCACCGGCCGGCGCCAGCAATAGATGGACGCCGATGTCGCCGGGGCGGACGTCGTAACACTCGCTGACGCGGTCGGCCTCCGGCTCGTAGGTCTGGAGCAGCGCGACCGGGTCGGAGTCCCGCAGGACCAGGAAGGCGTGATGGGTGTCGAGGGTGTCCATGTGGGCGTAGATCTCCGCCACCTGGTCCCTGGTCAGACCGTTCATGCCCCAGAAGGCGGCCCGCTCCTCACTCACCCAGCCATGGACGACGTCGGCGTCGGCCTGCGGGTCCAGGGGCCGGATCCGGACGGCGCCGAAGCCGTCGACCATCTGCTCATGCACCCATTCGCGGGCTGCCGTCGGCTGTTCAGACATCGGATTCCTTCTTGAGCTTGGTGAAATCGGTGACGACCGGGACCAGTTCTCCCCCGAGCCACAGGGGGAGTTGGTCGCGGTGATGGGGTGTGCCCGGAATCCCGGAGGCGCCGAGCGGGACCACCCACAGGCTCGCCTCGCGGTCGGCCAGGTCCCAGACGTAGCGGGCGGCCGGGCCGCGCGCGCTCAGGTCGGTGAGGCCGGGGACGGCCGAGGTGCACAGGACGCAGTCGTGGTCGCCGGAGAGGCCGGGCGGGTCGTACGACGGGTCGGGGAGCGCCCGCCAGGGGACGAGGCGGTGGGCGTCGCCCCAGGTTGGCACCCCGGTTCCGGCGGACTGCTCGGCGGCCACCTCCTCCACCGCCTCGCGCACGGTCTCGGCGCGGTCGATGCCGTACAACTCCTCGGCGCGCAGCAGGTGTTCGAGGGCGAAGCCGATGCGTGGGAGCAGGGCCAGCCAGGGGAGGAGGACCTCCGGGTAGGCGGGCGGGGCGACCAGCGCGGCGAAGGCCGGGTGTGCGGCGAGTCGTCGTACGACCGCCCCGCGCACCGCCGCGTAGACGGCCGCCGCCTCGCTGCTCGCGTCCATGAGGCGGTCCCAGGCCAGGAGGGTCCGCCGGATGGCCGCGGCCTCGGGAGTGAGGGTGTCGAGGGTGTTCAGGAGCTCCAACAGGGGCTCCGCGGAGGCCAGTTGCGTGTCCATGTGGATCGCCGGCATGTCGGTGGCGGACCAGCGGGCCTTCTCCCCCAGCAGGGCCGTGATGCGGTCGGCGCGATGGGGCGGGGCGAACTCGACGCCAAGGGGTGTGGCGATGCCGCGCTGGTTGGCCATGGCGGCGATGCCGTCGGTGAGCCCGCCTCGGGGCGTCTCGTGCCAGCCCTGCCAGTCGTGGCCGGGCTCCCAGGCGGGCACCAGGCGGGTGCGGTTGGCGGCGGAGCGCACCGGCACCCGTCCGGCGACGCGGTGCAGCAGGCCGCCCTCGGTGTCGGCGGCCTGGACGACGTTGACGGGCTCGGCCCAGAGGTCCACGGCACGGTCGACGTCGGCCACGCGACGGGCGCGGAGGAGGGGGAGGAGAGCGCTGAAGCCGAGGTCGGCGGTGACGCGGGGCGGGTAGCGGAGGGCTACGGCGAGGGGAGGGGCGTCGGGGAGCTCGAACCCGGAGGAGAAACCTTCCTGCAGACCTTCCTGCAGACCTTCCTGCAGACCTTCCTGCAAGCCGTCCGGCAGGCCCTCCGGCCCCCCGATGATCACCGGCCCCCGATCCGTCTCGATCACCTCGACCTCGACGGACTCGTTCCCCGCCACCTCCACGACCTCGGTGTGCCGCGTGGCGCGCCGCCAGACCCCGTCCGGACCCAGGGCCTCCACACCCGCGCCGGTGCGCCGCAGCCGCTCCCGGTACAGGTCCTGGTAGTCGGCCATGGCGTTGGTGATGGCCCAGGCGACCGTGCCGGTGTGGCCGAAGTGGGCGATGCCGGGGACGCCCGGGACGGCGAGGCCGATGACGTCGAACTCGGGGCAGGAGAGGTGGAGCTGCTGGTAGACGCCGGGTTCCTCGATGAAGCGGTGCGGGTCACCGGCGATGATCGCCTGCCCGGTGACGGTCCGCTCGCCGCTCACCAGCCAGCCGTTGCTGCCGGAGGTGCCCGGCCCGTCGATGGCGAACAGCCCGATCGCGTCGGGGCCGAGATGCCGTACGGCCTGCTCGCGCCAGAGCTTGGCCGGGAAGCCCGCGAACAGGATGTGGATGCCGAGCCAGACGCCCAGCGGGGTCCAGGGCTCCCAGTCACCGGGAGTCAGCCCGGCCCGCGCGAACTCCGGGGTACGGCGGGCGCCCTCGGCCAGCGTCTCGTTGACCCCGTCGACGTACGCCCGCACCCAGCGCGCCGTCTCGGGGTCCCGTCTCTCCAGCTCGGCGAAACACCGTCTCGCCGTGTCGTCGAGGCGGGCCCGTCTGACGAACCGGTCCCAGGGCAGGGCCTCGGCGCCGAGGAAGGACGCGGAGGTGCCCTTGGCCCGGTGCCGCTCGACCTCCAGCTGCCAGGCCCGGTCGAGAGCGGTCACCCGGCCCTGGGCGCGGGCGAGTTCGGTCACGTCGTCCGCGCGGAGATGCGGAATGCCCCAGGCGTCGCGGTAGATCTCACCCGTCACCCTGTGTCCCTCCTATGCTTTAGGTTAGCCTTCCCTAAGTAATCTGGGCAGGAATCGTACTTGAAGGGTGAAGAAGCCATGGGGCAGGGGCACGGCTGGGAGGGCGCGGTCCTGAAGCTGCTGCGCGCGAAGGACTTCGTGTTCACGGTGACGGGCGCGGAGGACGTCACCCCGCACTATCGCCGCGTTCACCTTCAGGACGGCGGCTTGCTCGCGGCGGCGGGCGTACATCCCACAATGTGGGTCCGCCTGTGGTTCGACAACGCGGGCAAGCCGCACCAGCGGGCGTACACCCTGGTCGACCCGGACCCGGCGGCCGGCACCTTCAGCCTGGAGTTCGCCCTGCACGAGGGCTGCGCCAGCGACTGGGCGCGGGCGGCGAAGCCCGGCGACACGATCGAGGCGACCATCCACGGCACCGGGTTCACCGACCCCGACCCCGCGCCCTCCCACGTCTTCGCCGTCGCCGACCCGGCCTCGCTCCCCGCCCTCAACTCCCTGCTCAGCGCCCTGGACTCGGCCCCGGCGACGGTGTGGTTCGAAGGCGAGCGGGACGACCTCCCCTTCCGCACCGAGCCCGCCCGCCACGACATCCGCACCCTCCCGAGGCGCGACGCCGGCGCCCACCTGGTCGACCAGGTGAAGGAGGCCCTCCCCGACCTCCTCGAGGGCACCCCGGACCCGTACGTCTGGATCGCCTGCGACACGGCGACGACCCGGGCCCTGACGTCGTACGTCCGCAAGGAGCTGGGCGTTCCCAAGCAGCGGGTGAACGCGCTGGGGTACTGGCGCCCCTGAACGTACGGCTGCGGGGCACGTACGGCTGCGGGGCATGAGGCGAGGGGGCATGATCGGGGGCATGGACGTCACCCTTCACCTGGCCCAGGACCCCGAGGCCGACGAACTCCTCGGCCGCAGCCCGCTCGCCGCGCTGGTCGGCATGCTGCTGGACCAACAGGTTCCGATGGAGTGGGCGTTCAAGGGGCCCCGCACGATCGCGGACCGGCTCGGCGCGGAGGACCTGGACGCGCACGACATCGCCGCCCAGGACCCGGAGGCGTTCTCGGCCCTGCTGTCGGAGAAGCCGGCCGTGCACCGCTACCCGGGGTCCATGGCCAAGCGGATCCAGCAGCTGTGCCAGTACCTCGTCGAGCACTACGACGGTGACGCCGAGCTCGTCTGGAAGGGCGTCGACGACGGCCGGGAACTCCTGCGCCGCCTGGAGGCCCTGCCCGGCTTCGGCAAGCAGAAGGCCCAGATCTTCCTCGCCCTCCTGGGCAAGCAACTGGGCGTGACCCCCACAGGCTGGCAGGAAGCCGCCGGCGCCTACGGCGAACCGAAGTCCTACCGCTCCATCGCCGACATCACCGGACCGGAATCCCTGACCAAGGTACGGGCCCACAAACAGGAGATGAAGGCGGCGGCGAAGGCGGCGAAGGCAGCGCGGAAGTAACGGCCGTGGCGGCGGGAGTGGCCTGCGGCCCATAGGCACCGGCCGGGTCCACGGGTGACCCCCTCCGGCACCGCGGGCAGCGACCGCGCCGGCCCGCAGCAACGATCCCCCGTCAGCCAAGTGGCCCGTCCCGAATGGCGGAGCCCGTGCGGGTGTTCGCAGCATGGAGCATGAGCGAGGCACCGACCGGTCCTGCCGGGGGCCGGGACTACGACGACCGCCGGGTGCATGCCGGGCGCTCACCGGGGCCGGGGACGTCCCACGAGCCCGAGCCGCCCTTCGAGGGCCCCCTGCACGCCCTCTCCCGCGCCGCCTGGCAGGTCGTCCTGCTCACCGGGGTCGCCTCCCTGGTCCTGGGTGTTCTGATCCTGGTCTGGCCGGACGCCTCGCTCTTCGTGTCGGGTGTTCTCTTCGGGCTCTACCTCCTGATCAGCGGCGTCTTCCAACTGGTCGCCGCCTTCGGCACGCACAAGACGACCTCGCTGCGGGTGCTGGCGTTCATCAGCGGCACCGTGTCGGTCCTCCTCGGCCTGTTCTGCTTCCGCCGCCCGATGCAGTCGATCCTGCTGCTCGCCCTGTGGATCGGTATCGGCTGGCTCTTCCGGGGCATCACCCAGACCCTGGCCGCCGCCTCCGACCGGTCCATGCCGGCCCGCGGCTGGCAGATCTCCCTCGGCGTGGTCACCGTCGTCGGCGGGATCGTGCTGATCGACTCCCCGATCGAGTCGGTCACCGTGCTCACCTTGATCGGCGGCTGGTGGCTGGTCGCGGTCGGCGTCGTCGAGATCGTCACCGGAATCCGGATGCGGGGGCGGGCCCGCCAGGTCCCGCACGAGCTGTGATATCCGCCGCGCACCGGTACGCCGAGCGGGCGGTTCTCGCGTCCGACGCGATGAACCCGCTACGGCCACCGGGGAGATGACCTCCCGTGAGCACCGCACGCACTGTTCCGCGCAGCCACACCTGGCTGCGGGTCCTCGTGCTGCTGCTCGCCCTGCTGGTGCCGGGCGCGCACGCCCAGGCGCATGCCGTGCCCGCCGTGGCCGGGGTCTCCGGCGAGGCCGTCGAGCACGACGCCCTCGACACGGTCCTGCGGCCACCGGCCCGCACCGACCGGCGCACCACCGTACGGCTGTGTTCCACGCCCCCGTCGAAGCCGGTGCCCGGCGTCCCGGCCCGCCTCTCCCACCCCGCGCAGCCGCGACCGCCGTACGTCCCGCACATCCTGCGCACCGTGGTCCTGCGTTGCTGACAGACCCCCGCGACGAGGTCAGTCAGGACGACACAAGGAGCACAGTCATGCCCACCGACCACTACGCCGTCCTGCGCGCCCTGCTGCGCGCGGAGGCCGTCCGCAACACCCCGAAACCGCAGCTGAAGCAGGCGAAGCCGCAGCAGCCCCCGAAGAAGCGGGAGCGCGGCTGACGCGGGCGCGGCGGAGGTGGCCGGGCTCCACCGGAGCCGGATCCTCCGCCGCGCCGCTCCCCGAGACCTCCTACAGACCCGCCTACCGCCCCCGAGACCTCCAACAGACCCACCTACCGCCTCCGCCGCGCCGTCCCGAAGACCGACCGGGTGATCTCCCGCCCGATCTGCGTACCGATCGACCGAGCCAGGGACTTGAACATGCCGCTCCCGACGACCTGCTCGACGACCGAGGGCTGCTCCTTCTGCTCGGCCCTGCGCGCCCCGGCCCCGCGCTCCCCGGCAGTCACCGCCTCGCGCATCTCGTCGGGCCCCTTCGCACCTCGGGACGCCTGCAGCCGCTCGTACGCCGACTCCCTGTCCACAGCCTGTGCATACCGCCCGTACAGCCCGGACGACGTCACCGCCCGCTCCAGCGCGCCCGCCTCGATCGGCCCCATCAGCGACTCGGGCGCCCGCAACCGGGTCGCGGCGACCGGCGTCGGCGCGCCCTTCTCGCTCAGGACGGTCACCACGGCCTCACCGGTGCCGAGGCCGGTGAGGAGTTCCTCCAGGTCGTACGCCGAGTTGGGGAAGGTCTTCACCGTGGCCCTGAGCGCCTTCTGATCGTCCGGGGTGAAGGCGCGCAGCGCGTGCTGGACGCGGTTGCCGAGCTGGCCCAGGACGTCGGCGGGCACGTCCTTCGGGGTCTGCGTCACGAAGAAGACGCCGACCCCTTTCGAGCGAATGAGTCGCACGGTCTGGGTGATCGAGTCCAGGAAAGCCTTGGACGCGTCGTCGAACAGCAGATGCGCCTCGTCGAAGAAGAACACCAGCTTCGGCCTGTCGGCGTCTCCTACCTCCGGCAGATCGTGGAAGAGGTCGACGAGCAGCCACATCAGGAAGGTCGAGAACAGCTGCGGCCTGTCCTGTACGGCGGCCAGTTCGAGGACCGAGACCACGCCCCGCCCGTCCGCCGCCGTCCGCAGGAGTTCACTCGTGTCGAACTCCGGCTCCCCGAAGAAGTCGGCCATGCCCTGTGCCTCGAACGCAGTGAGGGACCGCAAAATCACCCCGGCCGTGGCAGTGGAGAGCCCGCCGATGTTCTTGAGTTCCGCCCGGCCCTCGTCCGAGGTCAGGAAGGCGACGACCGCCCTGAGGTCCTTGAGGTCGACCAGTTCCAGGCCCTTGGTGTCGGCGTAGTGGAAGATCAGGCCGAGGGACTGCTCCTGGGTCTGGTTGAGCTGGAGGACCTTGGAGAGCAGGACGGGGCCGAAGCTGGTGATCGTGGCGCGTACGGGGATGCCGTGACCGATGCCGCCGAGCGCGTAGAACTCGGCGGGACAGCCGGTCCCGGCCCACTGCTGGTGCACCTCGGCGGTCCGGGACCGCACCTTGTCGTTCGACTGCCCCGGCGCCGCGATCCCCGAGAGGTCGCCCTTGATGTCCGCCAGGAACACCGGCACACCCTGCGCCGACAGCTGCTCGGCGACCAGCTGGAGCGTCTTGGTCTTGCCGGTGCCGGTGGCGCCCGCGACCAGGCCATGCCGGTTCAGCACGGCCAGCGGGACCCGGATCTGCGCGTCGGGCAGACACCGCCCGTCCCAGAGCAGCGCGCCCAGGTCGAGGGCCGGCCCGCTGAACGCGTACCCGGCCGCGATCTCCAGCGCCTCCCGCGCGAGGGCGGGCGCACTGCCACGCGCCTCCGGAGCGGCACCCGGCGACACGGTCCCGGAGCCGGCCTTGCCCGCGTTCTCTCGATCCCTCATGTCGGACCTCCACCGCGTCCGCCCCGATGCCGACCACCACTCCGATCGCCGATCGGATGCCCTCGCCCACCCCCGGTCGGACCATCCCTCCACCATTCGGCCCAACGTCTGTTCGGTTCGGTCCCCGACCGCCGCCCCGGCCTCCGTTCAGGCCCGTTCCGGCTTCCGATCCGGCCACGGTTCCCTCACACCTCGCCGCTTCACCTCACTTTGTCCCGACTTTTCCAGCGTCGCACTCCGCCGCCATGGCTGCGCCCGGAACGTCTTGACCGGTAGGCTTTCCGTGTGATCTTCAAGCGCATCGGAAACGGCCGGCCGTACCCCGACCACGGCCGGGAAAGCACCCGGCAGTGGGCGGACGTCGCGCCGCGCCCGGTCCGCCTCGATCAGCTGGTGACGACCAAGGGTCAGCTCGATCTGGAAACCCTGCTCGCCGAGGACTCCACGTTCTACGGCGACCTCTTCGCGCACGTCGTGAAGTGGCAGGGCGACCTGTATCTGGAGGACGGTCTCCACCGCGCCGTGCGCGCGGCGCTGCAGCAGCGCCAGGTGCTGCACGCGAGAGTCCTGGAACTGGACTGACGGACGGACCGCACCAGTCCCGGACACGCCCCGGGGCGGCGCCCTCGTGCGTCGGCCTGTTGGCCCTTTCGGGTTGGACTGAGCGGTATCGAATGATCATCTAGTAGGCATCGCCGCTCAGGCGCACTACGCTGCGCCCATGAGCATGCTGACTCCCCCGGGCATGGGCGGCGAGTACCGGATCCGGGGGAACAAGTACCCGCGGATGCGCCGTCCCCGGCGACGCGGCAGGCTCGTGGTCCTCGCCGTCGCCTCCGTCGCCGCGCTCGGCATGATCGGCTGGGGAACGCTGCAGCTCATCGACGTCTTCACCGGCAACGGCAGAAAGGCTTCGGCAGCCGGCGCGAAGGCCGACTGCGAGACCAAGGTGACCCCCTCGGGCACCCCCTCGCCCAGCGCCACGGGGCCGCTGCCCAAGCCGGGCGGCATCACCGTCAACGTCTTCAACGCCACCACCCGCAGCGGGCTCGCCAAGCAGACGGCGGACGAGCTCAAGAAGCGCGGCTTCAAGATCGGCGACGTGGGCAACGCGTCGAAGGAGTTCGACAAGAAGGTCAAGGGCACCGGGATAGTGCTCGGCCCGGCCGAGTCGATCAACAGCTCGCTGCCCGTCCTCGCCACCCAGCTCACCAGCGCCGAGCGCCGCACCGACGCCGCCCGCAAGGGCAAGGACGTCGACCTGATCATCGGCAACAGCTTCAAGTCGCTGACGAAGAAGGCGGACGCCGACAAGGCACTGGCCACGCTGGCCGAGCCCGAGCCGACGTCCACCGCCGCGGAGCAGAGCTGCTGAGCGGAGCTACTGAGCGGTCGTAGCCGCTCGGGAACTTGCTCGGCTACTCGGCCGCGCCGTAGAGCCGGTCCCCCGCGTCGCCCAGCCCCGGCACGATGTACCCGTGCTCGTTGAGGTGGTCGTCGACCGCCGCCGTCACCACCGTCACCGGCGTCCCCGCCAGCTCGCGCTCCATCAGCTCGACGCCCTCGGGCGCGGCGAGCAGCACCACGGCCGTGACATCGTCGGCACCGCGCTTGATCAGCTCCTGGATCGCCGCGACCAGCGTGCCGCCGGTGGCCAGCATCGGGTCCAGGACGTACACCTGACGCCCGGAAAGGTCCTCGGGCATACGCGAGGCGTACGTGGACGCCTGGAGCGTCTCCTCGTTGCGGATCATGCCCAGGAAGCCCACCTCGGCGGTCGGCAGCAGCCGGACCATGCCGTCCAGCATGCCGAGGCCGGCCCGCAGGATCGGCACCACCAAGGGACGCGGGTAGGAGAGCTTGACGCCGGTGGTGTCGGTGACCGGGGTCGTGATGTCGACCGCTTCGGTGCGCACGTCCCGCGTGGCCTCGTAGGCGAGCAGGGTGACCAGTTCGTCGGCGAGCCGGCGGAAGGTCGCGGAGTCGGTGCGCTGGTCGCGCAGCGTGGTGAGCTTGTGGGCGACCAGGGGGTGGTCGACGACGTGGAGACGCATGTCCACAACAGTAACCGGGCCGGGTATGCCCGGCGCCCCCGCACACGGCAAGCCCAAGGCCATCGCTTCAGCCTTGCGCTGGCATCAAACCACCCATCGGAGGGAAAGTGGGAGGCACGTACCGGGGGTGGTGAGCCTATGCCCGATCGTGAGTCCCCAGCGGATCCCACACAGGCGACGCAGGACGCGCAGGACACGCGCGAGGAGACCGACGCCGCGCGCCGCCGGCGGCGCGCCCAGTTCCTGCGGGAGCTCGCCGAAGCCCGCGAACTCCGGGACCGCGTCCAGCCGCGCCGCGCCAAGACGGCCCGCCTGCGACACGCGATGCGCATGCGGACGTTCCGCTGGTAGGGCGGGCGGGCCGGAGGGGAAGATCCGCGGCTCTCGGGGGCGTTGGAGCGGTGGGGGTGCGTGGACAGCTGGAAAAGCCGCGTACGATCCGCAGGTGGCGGCAACGAGTGCGCTGGTGAGTCCTTCACGGACGTGCTCGCGGGCCCCCTCGGGCCCACGCGATCAAAACTGCCGGACACAGGGTGCCGAAGACGTCCCCTGAACGCCTTGTTTCTGCCACGATTCCGAGTGGGTGGGGCTCGGACCCCTAGCCTCCCCGCCCGCAACCTCCGCCGGGGGGAAGCCCAACCGGCACGCCTATGACCAGTGGGAGAGTCACGGTGTACTTCGCCGCACTGCTCGCGCGCACCGAAGACGGGTGGGAAGCGAGCGACACAGAGCTCGACGATGTGGAGACCCTGTCTGATCTGGCCGAACTGGCCCGTGAAGCCTCGCCTGAGGACGACACGGTGCTGGTGCTCATCGAGCAGGAGGACTCCTGGTTCGGTGTCGTCCGGATCGACGGCGAGGACGACCCTCGTATCTACGTCTCGGATGCCGCCGCCGCCGCCCGCAGCAGCTACGGAGAGATCCTGCTCACCGACGAGATGCTCGGCAGGGAGCCCGGCGACGACGACGCCGACCTGGACTCCCTCGACCTCGACGGCACGGAGGAGCCCGACGGCGACTCCGACGACGAGGTCGGCGGCTCCGCCGAGGCGGTCCCGCACAGCCCCGTCGGCGACAGTTCGATCCTCGACGACCTCGGCGTCGGCGAGAAGGAGCTGAAGGCCCTGGACGCCGATGACGCGCTGGGCGCGATCGCCGAGGCGCTGGGCGCCTCGGAGGTGCTGGAGACCGTCCGCTGACCTCGTTCGACCAGGGGTCGGCGGCCGAGCCGCCCGACCCCGTACGCGACCGCTGGCGAGCCGCGATGCGGCTCGCCCTGGACGAGGCCGAACTGGCCGTCCGGGGCGGGGATGTCCCCGTCGGCGCCGTCGTCCTGTCCGCCGACGGGACGACCGTGCTCGGCGCCGGCCACAACGAGCGCGAGGCGACCGGCGATCCGACCGCGCACGCCGAGGTGCTGGCGATCCGACGGGCTGCCGCCGAATGGGGAGGGGCGGCGCGAAGCGCCTCCGTCAAGGGCGGTGGTGGGAGACGGGCGGGCGAGTGGCGGCTGTCCGGCTGCACGCTCGTCGTGACGCTGGAGCCCTGCACCATGTGCGCCGGTGCGATCGTGCAGTCCCGGGTGGACCGGGTCGTCTACGGCGCCCGGGACGAGAAGGCCGGCGCGGCGGGGTCCCTCTGGGACGTCGTGCGCGACCGGCGGCTCAACCATCGCCCCGAGGTCGTCGAGGGCGTGCTCGCCGAGGAGTGCGCCCGTCTGCTCACGGACTTCTTCCGGACTCGGTGACACGAGCCCGGGGCAGCAGCTCGGGGCAGGAGCTCGGCGAATACCGATTTCAGAGCATGGCCCGCCTTGCTGTAAGGTCTCCCTCGGTAGCGTGTCCGAGCGGCCGAAGGAGCTCGCCTCGAAAGCGAGTGTGGCGCAAGTCACCGAGGGTTCAAATCCCTCCGCTACCGCTGAAGAAGGGCCCCGTCGACAGACGGGGCCCTTCGTGCTGTTGATCTCAGGAGAGGCGCGAAGGTTACACTCACCGCCGGTAACACAGGGCCCTTTTGGCTCTTTCGGCTCATTCGGCGCAGCAGCCACAGGGGAGGCCGCGATGGCGGTGAATTCGAAGAAGGTCGCCGTCTATGTGCTCGTGGTCTTCGTGCTCTATCTGATCATCACGGACCCGGCCAAGGCCGCCGACTACGTGCAGATAGGGTTCGAGGGCATATCGGACGCGGCCAAGGCCATCGGCGACTTCATGACGTGGATCGCCAACGGCGGCGACAGCTAGGCCCTGCCGTGGCCTGACCCAGGGAGTACCCATGATCCGCCACCTGGTCCTCTTCAAGCTCAACGAGGGCGTCGAGCGCGACGACCCGCG
Source organism: Streptomyces sp. cf386 (assembly GCF_900103585.1). Classification (GTDB taxonomy): domain Bacteria; phylum Actinomycetota; class Actinomycetes; order Streptomycetales; family Streptomycetaceae; genus Streptomyces. The sequence goes on along the minus strand of NZ_FNHV01000038.1, from coordinate 28,095 downwards.
GGTCGTGGAGGGTGTCGAGGCCTTCCGCTCGCTGGAGGGCAAGATCTCCGAGATCCGGCACTGGGAGCTCGGCTGGAACATCAGCGACCGCCCCATCGCCTACGACTTCGCCATCAACTCCGCCTTCGAGGACACGGCCGCCCTGCGGACGTACGCGGAGCACCCCGAGCACCAGGCGGGCGTCACCCTGTGGCGGGAGTTCGCCACCTGGGTGATCGCGGACTACGAATACTGAGCCTCGGTACCCCGGAGCCCTCCGCCGTAACGGCGGGGGGCTTTCGCGTGTCTTGCGCACCGATCCATCCCCAACACGGGATTATGCGGTACTTGAACACAATGAACTGTCTTGTGATGCTATGACCGCTTTTGACCGATGAGTTGATGGATCACGAGGTGGAGTTGACCGTGCCGGCCAGTACTGCGCCTCAAGCCCCGAGCCCTCAAGCGCCGAGCCCTCAAACCCCCAGCCAGCAGGAGACCCCCACGGCGGCGCCACCCCGTAGTCGCGGTGCCGACACCCGGGCGCTGACCCAGGTGCTCTTCGGCGAGCTCAAGGAGTTGCAGCCGGGTACGCCGGAGCACAACCGCGTGCGCGGGGCGCTCATCGAGGCGAACCTCCCGCTCGTGCGCTATGCGGCCGCCCGTTTTCGCTCCCGCAACGAGCCGATGGAGGACGTGATCCAGGTCGGCACGATCGGGCTCATCAACGCCATCGACCGCTTCGACCCGGACCGGGGCGTGCAGTTCCCGACGTTCGCGATGCCGACCGTCGTCGGCGAGATCAAGCGGTACTTCCGCGACAACGTCCGCACGGTCCACGTACCGCGCCGGCTGCACGAGCTGTGGGTCCAGGTCAACAGCGCGACCGAGGACCTGACCACCACCTTCGGTCGCACCCCCACCACCGCCGAGATCGCCGAGCGGCTGCGCATCACCGAGGACGAGGTGCTGTCCTGCATCGAGGCCGGGCGGTCGTACCACGCCACCTCGCTGGAGGCCGCGCAGGAGGGCGACGGGCTGCCCGGGCTGCTGGACCGGCTCGGCTACGAGGACCCGGCCCTGGACGGCGTGGAGCACCGGGATCTCGTCCGGCACCTGCTGGTGCAACTCCCCGAACGTGAACAGAGAATCCTTCTCCTGCGCTACTACAGCAACCTCACCCAGTCGCAAATCAGTGCGGAACTCGGGGTATCCCAGATGCACGTTTCGAGGCTACTCGCGCGTAGCTTCCAGCGACTTCGGTCGGCGAACCGGATCGAGGCGTAACCGCAAACAGGATCGACCGGTAACCGTCGCGAGCGAATCGCTCACCAGGGCGGATCCCGACAGTTCTGCGGTGAAATACCGTCAGACCCCGTTTATCCAGGGCGGATTCAAGTCTCACATGTCGACATGTCACTACAGCGTGTTGCCGACATGTGACATTCTTCGGGAAGCGCGTTTGCCGTGGCCTCGGCTCCGGTATTCAGGTGAAGGCCGGCGTTCCTCGATCCGGAGCGTTCGCCGCGACCGTCCCGCGACCCAGAGGGGGTGGCATGTCCGCAGATCAGGGCAGCTCGAAGGTGCTCACGCTCACAAAGAGCGAGTCCGCGCCCGACGCCGCGCTCGGCCCCATCGATGATGTGACGGCCCTGGCGGCCGCTGACGCCCCGGCCCTCCCGGCCGCCGACGTCCCGGCCCTGCCGGCTTCGGTGAACATCGACACCCGCACCCTGTCCCGCTCCCTGTTCCTGCGGCTCGCCGCGCTGGACGAGAACAGCCCCGAGCGCGCTTACGTCCGCGACACCCTGATCGAGCTCAACCTCCCGCTGGTGCGTTACGCGGCCGCCCGCTTCCGCTCCCGCAACGAGCCGATGGAGGACATCGTCCAGGTCGGCACCATCGGCCTGATCAAGGCGATCGACCGCTTCGACTGCGAACGGGGCGTGGAGTTCCCGACGTTCGCGATGCCGACGGTGGTCGGCGAGATCAAGCGGTTCTTCCGCGACACGTCCTGGTCGGTGCGCGTCCCGCGCCGCCTCCAGGAGCTGCGCCTGGCGCTCACCAAGGCCAGCGACGAGCTCTCCCAGAAGCTGGACCGCTCCCCGACGGTCACCGAACTGGCCGCCGTGCTGGGCGTGTCCGAGGAGGACGTCGTCGACGGCCTCGCGGTCGGCAACGCGTACACGGCCTCCTCGCTGGACTCCCCGGCCCCGGAGGACGACGGCGGCGAGGGCTCCCTGGCCGACCGGCTCGGCTACGAGGACACCGCGCTGGAGGGCGTCGAGTACCGCGAGTCCCTGAAGCCCCTCCTCGCCAAACTCCCGCCCCGCGAGCGGCGCATCATCATGCTGCGCTTCTTCGCCAACATGACCCAGTCGCAGATCGGCGAGGAGGTCGGCATCTCCCAGATGCACGTCTCCCGGCTGCTGACCCGGACCCTGGCGCAGCTGCGCGAGGGCCTCATCTCCGACTGACCCCTTCCGTCCCCTTCATATTTGACGGAGCGTCAGCCACCATGGCCCGATGCTTCGATCACCCTGGACGACATGGACACATGGCCGTCGGTGCGCCCTGATCGGCGCGTCGGCGGCCGTCGTCTGTCTGGGCGGGGCGCTGGCCGCGTGCGGGGGCGGCGGGAGTGGTGAGGGGTACGTCGCGACGGGCGCGGCGGGCGGGCCGCCGAGGGTCTCCGGTACGGCGGTCCTGCCGACGGGCGAGGTGACGCTGGTGCCGCTCGACGGTCCGGAGGCCGGAGAGGACGGCGGCACCGGTCGCACCCCCGGCAACTCGGGCAACTCCCCAGAGCGGGAGGGGAGTCAGGATCCGCCTTCCCCCGAAGGCACAGGTCGCTCGCCACAACTCCCGGGCATCACACCCGAACCCGCGGGCACGCCTGCCGACTCCGCCACCGCGCCCGGCAGTTCACCCACGCCCTCTACGGCCGCGCCACCCTCGACGCCTTCGACACCCTTGCCGCCCGCAAAGCTGACCGTGAGCGACCCCGTACGGGAGCCCACGGACAAGCGCTGGTGCGAGAAGGTGACCCTCGGCTTCCACAACTCGGGCGGCACCGCCGTGCGCTCGGGCACCGTCACCTTCGGCACCCACATCATCGGCGCGCTCGGCATCGACTGGGCGACGATCGAGTCGACGGAGAAGCTCCCGGCGCCGATCGGGGCCGGCGCACGCAAGGAGAAGGCCTGGACGGTGTGCGTCGACGCGTGGCGCGTACCGCTCGGCATGCACATCGAGACGCGGGACGTCGACGTCCAGGACGTCCGGTGGGACTAGGGCCTGCCGACAGGGCCCAGGCCGACGCCGTAATGATCCGAACGACAGGCCCTGGCGGACCGTACGGCCTACTTGAACGCCAGCCAGGCCACGGCCGCGACGACCGCCACGGCGACGACGACGCCGAGGATCAGGCCGATGCGCGGTCCGCCGCCGGAGGAGGCCTGCTGTCGACCGCCCTGCGGGGACTCGTCGACGAACGCGCGGAACATCTGGGTGCTGCCGGCGGGGTCGTGGTTGCCCTGGGGGCCCTGGGTGTTAGCCATGGCCTGAGACCCTAGCGAATCCGCCCGTTCGGCCCAAGTGGGGGCCGCGGGCCTGCACAGGGGGTCACAGGACCCACCCCACCTGCACATTTACGGTCGCAATACTTGCCTTTGCCAAGTTTTTGCGGCGCGGCCCCCTCATTTGTTTGCCTGTAGCAACCAAACGCTTCTATGGTTGCCCAAAGCAACAAACACGGGAGGTGTGATGGCCGAGCAGGCGCAGTACGAGGAGCTGGTCCGCCAGTTCAGCGCCTTCGGCGCCGTGAAGCGGGAGATGGGACGGACGCTGCCGTCCGACTGTCCCGGGGCTTCCGCCGCCGTACTGACGTTGCTGGCCCGCCATGGAGAGATGCGCATGAGCAAGCTCGCCGAGCTGCTCGCCGTGGACATGTCGGTCACCAGCCGCCATGTCGCCCACGTCGCCGAGCGCGGCTGGATCGAGCGCTCCCCCGACCCCGCGGACAAGCGGAGCCGCATCCTGCGCCTCACCCCCGACGGCGAGGACCGGGTGCGGGAGATGTCCCGGCGGACCACGCAACTGCTCGCCGAGCGGCTGAGCGACTGGACCGACGACGAGGTCGCCCAGCTCACCCGGCTCATGGCCCGGCTGAGGGCCAGCTTCGACGACTGCCGTACACCCGCGATCACCCAGTAACAGCCCCGAGCCCCCCCCCAGCCACAGAGCCAGAGAGCCAGTAAGAGAAGGAAGCCCATGGCAACGACCACACCAGCCGGTGTGCGGGCCCACGCCAAGCACGCCGGAGGCCCGTCCGCCGACGGCGCCCCGATGTCGCACCGGCAGATCATGGAAGCGCTGACCGGGCTGCTGCTCGGCATGTTCGTCGCGATCCTGTCGTCGACGATCGTCTCCAACGCCCTGCCCGACATCATCAAGGACCTCGGCGGCGGTCAGAGCGCCTACACCTGGGTGGTCACCGCGTCGCTGCTGGCGATGACCGCGTCCACACCCCTGTGGGGCAAGCTCGCCGACCTCTTCTCCAAGAAGCTGCTCATCCAGCTGGCCCTCGTCATCTTCGTGGCGGGCTCCGCGCTGGCGGGTCTCTCGCAGAACGCCGAAATGCTCATCGCGTTCCGCGCGGTGCAGGGCATAGGCATGGGCGGTCTGTCCTCCCTGGCCCAGATCATCCTGGCCGCGATGATCTCCCCGCGTGAGCGCGGACGCTACAACGGCTACCTCGGTGCCACCTTCGCCACCGCGATGGTCGGCGGCCCGCTGATCGGCGGCGTCATCACCGACACCGACTGGCTCGGCTGGCGCTGGTGCTTCTACGTCGGCGTGCCCTTCGCCGTGATCGCGCTCATCGTGCTGCAGCGCACCCTGCACCTCCCGGTCGTCAGGCGGAAGGTCAAGGTCGACTGGGCCGGCGCCTTCTTCATCACCGCCGCGGTCTGCCTGCTGCTGGTCTGGGTGACCTTCGCCGGTGACAAGTACGACTGGATGTCCTGGCAGACGGGTGCGATGACGGGCGGCGCGCTGGCGCTCCTGCTGATCTTCCTCTTCGTCGAGACCAAGGCAAGCGAGCCGATCGTCCCGCTGCGCCTGTTCCGCAACCGCACCATCACCCTCGCGTCGCTGGCCTCCCTGTTCGTCGGCATCGCGATGTTCGCGGGCACGATCTTCTTCAGCCAGTACTTCCAGCTGGCCCGCAACGAGTCGCCGACCATGTCCGGCGTCCTGACCATCCCGATGATCGTCGGCCTGTTCATCTCGTCGACCGTCTCCGGCCAGGTCATCACCCGCACCGGCCGCTGGAAGGCCTGGCTGCTCGCCGGCGGTGTCCTGGTGACCGCGGGCCTCGGACTCCTCGGCACGATCCGCTACGACACCGAGTACTGGCACGTGGCGATCTTCATGGCCCTGCTGGGTCTCGGCGTCGGCATGATGATGCAGAACCTGGTGCTGGCCACGCAGAACCAGGTGGACCCGAGCGACCTGGGCGCCGCCAGCTCGGTCGTGAACTTCTTCCGCTCCCTCGGCGGCGCCATGGGCGTCTCGGCCCTGGGCGCGGTCCTGAGCCACCGCATCACGCACTACGCCGAGGAGGGCCTGACCAAGCTCGGCGTGCAGGGTTCGTCGGGCCACGGCGAGATCCCGGACCTCGACGCGCTGCCCGGCCCGGTGCGCACGGTCATCGAGAGCGCGTACGGCCACGGCGTGGCGGACGTCTTCCTCTACGCCGCACCGATCGCCTTCCTCGCCCTCCTGTTCGCCCTGTTCATCAAGGAGGTCCCGTTGAAGACGAAGGGCGCGCTGGCGCAGGCCGCGGAGTCGGAGACGCCGCAGAGGACTGGTGCGGCGGAGACTGCGCAGGCCTCGGTGACCGCGCCGGCCGCCGCGCAGGAGCGGACGCCGAGCTGGGCGGTCACGTCCTCCGAGACCGAGATCGCTCCCGAGGGCACCCGGCAACTCGCTGCCGTGGCCACGGTGGCCCGCCCCGAGGAGACCGGCCCGGTGTCCGGGGGCGTTCCGGTCCGCGGCTTCGTCCGGGGCGCCGAGAGCGCGCCGGTGCCGCAGGCGGCGGTCACGCTGATCTCGCTGGCCGGGCGGCAGCTCGGCCGGTCGGTGGCGCAGGCCGACGGTTCGTACGGGGTCGACGCGCCGGGCGCGGGATCGTACGTCCTGATCGCCTCCGCCGACGGCTTCCAGCCACAGGCCTCCACGATCGTGGTGGGCGGCGACGAGCCGGTGGCGTACGACATCCTGCTCAGCGGCACGAGCGGCCTGAGCGGTGTGGTGCGGGCCGCGGGGAGCGCGCTGCCGGTCAAGGACGCGATGGTGATCGTCACCGACGTGCGCGGCGACCTGCTGGCCACCGCCGCCACCGGTGAGCAGGGCGAGTTCGGCTTCGCCGAGCTGGTGCCGGGTGCCGTGACCGTCGCGGTGAACGCCGCCGGGTTCCGGCCGCGCGCCCTGCCCGTCGAGATCGGCGGCACGGGGGTGACCCGGATCGAGGTCGACCTCGACGCCGGCGCCCAGGTCCGGGGCGTCGTAAGGGCGCCGCACGGCCCGCTGGCCGACGCCCGCGTGACCCTGGTCGACGCGGCGGGCAACGTGGTCGGCACCGCGACGACCGGCTCGGACGGGGCGTACGCCTTCACCGACCTGGACGGCGGCGAGTACACGGTCATCGCGACGGGCTACCCGCCGGTCGCGACGGCCCTGACGGTCACCGGCCGCGGCGCCGACGACCACGACATCGAACTCGCCCACCCCGGCGAGTAGTTGTGCCCCGGCCCGTGGTGAGGCGGCGCGCTCCGAGCGGAGGCGGTGCCGCCCGCCACGGGCCGGTTTCTTTTGAGCTTGTGAGGAGTACGTGAGATGGGACTGACCGCGAGGATCCGTACCCGGGACGGATGGGCCGTGTCGCACGCGGTCGTCACGGTGACGGACATGACCGGAGCACAGGTGCTGCGGGTGGAGGCGGACGCGGAAGGAGCCGTCCGGGACGCGAATCCGCTGCCTACGGGGCCGTACACCGTCATCGTCACCGCCGTCGGATACGCCCCCGCCGCGGCGACCGCGATCGTGACGGCGAGCGGCCGGGCCGAGGTCGGCACGGTGACACTGGCCCGCCAGGGCGGCACGGAACTCCCGCCGCCGGGCCCCTGGACCATCGACCCGGCACACTCCACCGTGGCCGCCGTCGCCCAGCACCTGGGCATCTCCAGCGTGCGGGGACGTTTCACGGCCTTCACCGGCGCCATCGAGATCGCGCCGGACGATGTCACCAAGTCCCGCGTGGAGGCGGTGATCCGGGCCGACTCGATCGACACGGGAAACGCCATGCGGGACGGCCACCTGAAGTCGCCGGACTTCCTGGACGTGGAGAAGTACCCCGAGATCACCTACCGCTCGACGGGGGTCACGGCTGCCGCCGGCTCCGACCGCTGGACGGTACACGGCGAGCTCGCCATGCACGGTGTCGTACGGCCCGTGGACCTGAACCTGGCCTACCTCGGTACGGGGGCCGACCCGTGGGGCGGGACTCGGGCGGCGTTCCGGGCGACGGCGGAGCTTCATCGGGACGACTTCGCCATGAACTACAACCAGGTGGTGCAGGCGGGGATCGCGGCCATCGGTACGACGTTGAAGGTGGAGCTGGACATTCAGGCTGTGCAGGGGGAGTCGCTGCCGGCGGCTTGAGCGGCGTCCGCGTCGCTCAGGAGGGCGAAACGGCGGGCGGCGCGACCGGGCACGGGCCGTTCGGCGCCGAGCACGTCAAGGTCCAGTGGTCCGTGGCCGTCGCCGTGTAGGCGGCGCGCCATGCGTCCAAGTCGTCGTGGTCGCGGATGCAGCCGCGGCAGCGACCACGGGGAATCTGCCTCGGGAGGTACCTGTACCCCTTCAGGGTGCGGGCCGGACGGATGTGGTGCCACCAGCAGGGTCACGCTCACCGGGCCGGTCAGACCCTAGGCTGACCCCATGGCACCGAACATCGCGACCAACACCCGCGTCTCGCTCGAAGAGCTGCTCGAATTCGTACGGCCCCGTCATCGCGCCATCCTGTTGACCCGGCGGGCCGACGGTGGTCCGCAGGCCTCGCCGTTGACCTGTGGGGTCGATGATTCGGGGCGGATCGTGGTCTCCACGTATCCCGAGCGGGCCAAGACGCGGAACGCGAAGCGGGACGAGCGGGTCAGTCTGCTCGTGCTGAGTGACGACTGGAACGGGCCGTGGGTGCAGGTCGAGGGGACGGCGGAGGTCATCGACTCGCCGGAGTCCGTGGAGCCGCTGGTCGAGTACTACCGGAACATCGCCGGGGAGCATCCGGACTGGGACGAGTACCGGGCCGCGATGGTGAAGCAGGGGAAGTCGATCATTCGGGTCACACCACAGAAGTGGGGGCCGGTGGCCACCGGTGGGTTCCCTGCGCGGCTGGTTGAGGGGGACTGAGGCGGCCGGGGAGAGTGAGCCAAGAGGGCTACTCGTTCCCGGCGCGCTCCACCATCGCCTCGATGCCTGCCACCAGTAGGTCCAGGGCGAACTCGAAGTCCCTCTCCCACATCTCCTCCACCGTGTCGCCGCCCCGGGCCTCCATCAGTTCCGCGGACTCCTGGACGATGTCGGCGGCTTCCGGGGACTGCGTCACCGTGCTCATGGCGTGATGGAAGTAGTCGTCGGGAGTCATGCCGAAGGCCGCGCTGCGGGCGATGAAGTGCCCCTCGATCGTGCCGAAGCCGTACACGAACTGGAAGACAGCGGAGATGGCGGCCACGAGGCCGTGCGCGGGCAGGCCGGTCTTGCGGATGATCCGCTGGACGAGGCGGGAGAAGGCGAGGCTGTTCGGACCGATGTTGACGTAGGTGCCGATCAGCGGGGACAGCCACGGGTGGCGGACCAGCAGGCCGCGGTATCCGCGGGCCAGCGCGCGCAGCTGGTCGTGCCAGTCCTCGTCGGACTCCGGGTCGGGCAGGGTCAGTTCGCCGAAGGCCGCGTCGAGGGCGAGTTCGAGGAGGTCGTCCTTGGTGTCGACGTACCAGTAGACGGACATCGCGGTCACGTTCAGCTCGGCCGCCAGCCGCCGCATGGAGAACTTGGCCAGCCCGTCGGCGTCCAGCAGCCGGATGGTGGTCGCGGTGATGCGGTCCCGGTCCAGGCCGGAGGGCTGTCCCCCGCCGCGTCCCCCTCGGCGTTCCTTGCCCTCCAGCCAGACGCTGGTACGAGCGGACTGCCGGGCTGCCCTAGCCATGGCGCACCTTCCTCGACGTTCTGATGCCGGTCATGCTAAGCGCCCCCTGAGGGGCGCGGGGAACTGCGCGACCAGCCACAACGAGGCCTGCAGTCGCACAACTACCCAGCGCCCCGAGCTGTTAGGCGCCGGCCCGCTCAGCCCTGCGCAGCAGACCCGCCGCGACCAACCCCCCGGCCAGCACAGCCACCGCCCCCACCAACTGACTCGTCTCCAGGCCGGAGGCGAACGCCTCCGTGATCCGCGCCCGCTCCGCCTCCGACCCCGCCTCGGCCAACGCCCCCGGCAGGGACACCGCCGCGACCGGAATCAGCGCGGCGAAACGGGAGTTGAGTACGGCGCCGAGCACCGCGACGCCCAGGCCCTGACCGAACTCCGCCACCGTGCCGTTGATGCCGGCGCCGACCCCCGCCTTCTCCGGCGGAATCGCACTCATGATCGCGTGGGCCATCGCCGGGCTGGCGATCGCCGCGCCCGTGCCGATGAGCACCAGGCCCAGCAGCGTGCCCGGATACCCGTGCTCGGTGAGCGTCGCGATCGAGACGAGGCCGGCGGCCATCGCCGTCATGCCCAGCCCGATGGAGACGGGCGTCCCGAGCTTGCCCGACCACTTCGCCGCCACTCCGGTGAAGTTCAGGGCCACGATCATCAACGCGAGCGGCGCCGTGCGCAGACCCGCCTCCAGGGGGCCGTATCCGAGCACGAACTGCATGTGCTGGGTGAGGAGGAAGAGGGAGCCGCCCATACCGAAGGCGATCAGCACCGCCCCGGCCACCGCTCCCGTGAACCGGCGGTTCCGGAAGAAGTGCATGTCGAGCATGGGGTACGGGATCCGGCTCTCCCAGTACGCGAAGCCGGCCAGCACCACGACCGCGACGGTCGCCGACGTCAGCACCCGGCCGGACGTCCAGCCGTGCTCGGGTCCGGAGATGATCGCGAAGACCAGGGAGGACATGCCGATCGTGGACAGTACGGCGCCGAGGAGGTCGGGTCGGTCGCCCTGCGGGTTCTTCGACTCCGGGACCAGGATGACGACCGCCACCAGGGCGAGCGCCGCGACCGGCAGGTTGATCAGGAAGATCGCGCCCCACCAGAAGTGGTCCAGCATGAAGCCGCCGAGGAGCGGTCCGGTCGCGAAGCCCAGCGAGTTCACGGCCGCCCAGATGCCGATCGCCTTCGGCTGCTCCTCCAGCGTGAAGATCTGCATCGCGACGGCGAGTGTGGTCGTCATCAGCAGTGCGCCGCCGATGCCCATGCCCGCCCGGGCGGCGATCAGCTGCCCGGAGCTGTCCGCCAGTCCGGCCACCAGCGAGCCGACGCCGAACAGGACGAGGCCCGCGGCCAGCATCTTCTTACGGCCGTAGCGGTCGGCGGCGCTGCCCGCGGTCAGCAGCAGACCGGACTGCACCAGCGAGTACGCGTTGATCATCCACTGGATGTCCGAGGTGGCGGCGCCGAGTTCGCTGGTGAGCGAGGGGATCGCCACGTTCAGGATCGTGTTGTCGAGCAGCACGGTGAGCTGGGCGAGGCAGATGACACCGAGGATCAGCCAGCGTTGGGGGTGGCCGCCCGGCGACTGGGGCTCCGGCTGCGGGTCCGGCTGGGCTGGGGCCTGTTCCTGGGGCGACGTTGTCATGTTCTACACCGTAGAACATCTCCCATACGCTGTACAACGGGGATACGCAGAGATAGGAGAGAGGGCGGTGGCCACGTACGGCCACCGCCCTCACTTCTTTCTTCCGGTTCCTTCCGGCTACGTCAGCCGCTCGCCTTCTGCGTCAGGTCGTAGAAGGTCGACGAACCGACCGTGACCTGCTTGAAGTTGGCCTCGACCCACTCGGTGATCTGCGAGGACGTGCCGCTGCTGCTGCCGCCCATGCCGCCGCCGGAGCCGCTGGAGATGAAGTAGTGGATCTTGCCCTCTTCCACGTACTGCTTGAACTCGGCCAGCGTCGGGGACGGGTCGGTGCCGTTGAAGCCGCCGATCGCCATCACCGGGTCGCCGGTGGAGAGCTGGTAGCTCGCGGCGTTCTGGGCGCCGATGGCCGCGGCCACCCAGGTGTAGTGCTCCGCGTTCTTCTCCAGCAGCGCCTTGGCCTCGTCGCTGACGCTGGCGCCGTTGAGCAGACCGCCCATGCCACCACCGCCGCCCATGCCACCGCCGTCGCCGGTCTGGCCGCCGGGGCCGCCCTGCTGGTTCTGGCCCTGGCCCTGGTTCTGGCCCTGGGTGGTGCCGTTGCCGTTCTGCTGGCCCTGCTGGTTGTTCTGGCCGGGCATGCCGCCGCCGGGGAAGCCGTTGCCGTTCTGCTGGTTCTGGCCGCCCTGCTGGTTCTGCTGGCCCTGCTGGTTCTGGCCGGGCATGCCGCCCCCGCCGGGACCGCCGCCCATGCCGCCGCCACCGCCGGGACCGCCCCCGCGGCCACCCGAAACCGCCGGACCCGCGGTCACGATCGAGCCGGTGTGGCCCTCGTTCACCGTGGTGAGGGTGTACGCGGTCGGACCGGCCAGCGCGGCCGCGAGGCCGAGGCCGACGACGCCCATGGTCAGTTGACGTCCGAGCTTGCTCGCGAAGATCAGGCCCAGCGCGGAAACCAGGCCGCCGACCAGGACCACCCACTTCAGCCAGGGCAGGTAGTCGGAGGAGCGGTTGAGCAGGACGTAGCCCCAGACCGCGGTGGCCGTCATGGCGGCCGCCAGGCTCAGCGACGCCCACATCTTGTCGCGCTTCTCCCAGAGCAGCGCGGCGCCCATGCCGATCAGCGGGGCGATGTAGGGGGCGAGGGCCACCGTGTAGTACTCGTGGAAGATGCCCTGCATGTAGCTGAAGACCAGCATGGTCGTGATCAGCGCGCCGCCCCAGACGAGGAACGAACCGCGCGTCACCGACGTACGGCGCGCCTTGCGCGTGGCCACCAGGGCCGCGACCAGCAGGATCAGCGCGGCCGGGATCAGCCAGGAGATCTGGCCGCCGATGCTGGAGCTGAACAGGCGGTCCCAGCCGGTCTCGCCCCAGTTGCCGCCGCCGTTGCCGCCACCACCACCGCCGCCGACGCTGCCGGTCTCCTCGCCGTTCAGCCGGCCGAGGCCGTTGTAGCCGAAGGTCAGCTCCAGGAAGGAGTTGTTCTGCGAGCCGCCGATGTAGGGGCGGGAGGAGGCGGGCCACAGCTCGACGATCGCGACCCACCAGCCGCCGGAGACGACGATCGCGACGAGGCCCGCGGCGAGCTGGCCGATCCGCTTCTTCACCGACACCGGCGCGCAGACCGCGTAGACGATCGCGAGCGGCGGCAGGATCAGGAAGGCCTGGAGCGTCTTGGCGAGGAACGCGAAGCCGATCGCGACACCGGCCCACACCAGCCACTTGGTACGGCCGTCCTCCAGGCCCCGGATGACGAAGTAGCAGGCCACGGCCATCAGCAGGGCCAGCATCGCGTCCGGGTTGTTGAACCGGAACATCAGCGCCGCGACGGGGGTGAGAGCGAGCACCGCGCCCGAGATCAGGCCCGCCGCGGGGCTGAACCGGCGGCGGACGGCCGCGTAGACCACGGCCACCGTGCCGACGCCCATGAGGACCTCGGGGAGCAGGATCGCCCACGAGTGGAGGCCGAAGAGCCGCACCGACAGGGCCATCGGCCACAGGGAGGCCGGGGGCTTGTCGACGGTGATGGCGTTGGCCGCGTCCAGCGAGCCGAAGAAGAAGGCCTTCCAGGACTCGCTGCCCGCCTGGACGGCCGCCGAGTAGAAGGAGTTGGCGTAGCCGGAGGCGCTCAGGTTGTAGAGGTAGAGGAGGAACGTGGCGAGGAGGAGGCCGAGGAAGGCGGGGCGGGCCCAGCGGGGGTCCTCGGGGCGGCCCCGCCACAGCCGCCGTACGAAGGGCTGCTTGGGTTCACCGGAGTCGGGGGCCGGTGTGGCCGGCGGGGGTGTCGAGGGTGGGTCCCAGGACGTCGGGCCCGCGGTGGGGCTCGTATCTCTGCCGTCGTAGGTCTGCTGGTCGTAGTGGACGCTCATCGGGAGTCCCTCGAGTCGGTGTCGTGCGGGCGCACCGGCTGCAGCTGCATGGTGGCGTCCCGCCAGGTGCCGTCCGCGGCTTCACCGGCGCGGAACTGTGCGGTGTCGAACTGTGCGGTGTCGTGCGTGTACTGGGGCGCGCCCTGCGCCGTCGGGCGCTGCGGGAGCGGGCCGTAGTGGGCGGGCTGCGCCGCGGAGACCGTGGAGTAGGTCCGCGAGGACGGGTGGGGGACCGGCGCGTACTCCGGGTGGTGTTCCGGGTGGTGCGCGGCGACCACCATCGAGTCGCCGTCGCGTCGGTCGGGGAACACCCACGCCCGGAAGAGCAGGAAGCGCAGGACCGTCGCCGCGAGGTTGGCGGCGATCAGGACCGCCAGTTCGGTGGAGTGCGAGGGGTCGCTGCTGGCCGCGTTCAGGGCGGCCAGCGAACCGCTGGTCAGGGCGAGGCCGATACCGAAGACGACCAGGCCCTGCGCCTGGTGCCGTACGGCGCCGCCGCGGCCGCGCACTCCGAAGGTGAGGCGCCGGTTGGCCGCCGTGTTGGCGATGGCGGAGACCAGGAGGGCGAGCGCGTTGGCGACCTGAGAGCCGGTGAAAGCCCGGAAGCCGCTGTACAGCAGCAGATAGAACAGGGTGGACAGGCCGCCGACGACGCAGAAGCCGACGAGTTGGCGGGCCAGGCCCTTGGGTACGTCCTTGATCTCGCGGTCGCGCGGGTCGTCGCCGAAGGGGCGGGCGATCCGGTCCAGCGGGAGCGAGCCGGACGCCAGGGCCTTGCCGACCCGCCAGACGCCCTTGAGGTCCTCGGTCGCCGTCTTCACGATGTGGACCGTGGAGTCGGGATCGTCGACCCAGTCGACCGGGACCTCGTGGATACGAAGGCCCGCGCGCTCGGCGAGCACCAGCATCTCGGTGTCGAAGAACCAGCCGGTGTCCTCCACCAGCGGCAGCAGCACCTGGGCGACGTCCCTGCGGATCGCCTTGAAGCCGCACTGGGCGTCCGAGAAGCGGGCCTGGAGGGAGCCGCGCAGGATGAGGTTGTAGGCGCGGCTGATGAACTCCCGCTTGGGGCCGCGTACCACGCGGGAACTACGGGCGAGCCGGGAGCCGATCGCGAGGTCCGAGTGACCGGAGATCAGCGGCGCGACCAGCGGCAGCAGGGCGTTGAGGTCGGTGGACAGGTCCACGTCCATGTAGGCGAGGATCGGGGCGTCCGAGGCGGACCACACGGTCCGCAGGGCCCGGCCGCGCCCCTTCTGCTCCAGCCGGAAGCCCCTGACCTCCGGGAGCTCCGCCTCCAGCCGCTGGGACACCTGGGGGGTGGTGTCCGTCGACGCGTTGTCCGCGATGGTGATGCGGAACGCGTACGGGAACGTGCGCTTGAGGTGATCATGCAGTCTCAGCACACACGGCTGGAGGTCCTTCTCCTCGTTGTAGACGGGGATCACTACGTCCAGGACAGGCGTACCGGCGTCGCCGGCCGGGAGGTGCTCCCGCGCCGGCAGGGTGCCGGGAGAAGAGTCGGTTCGCATGACACCGACTTTCGTCAGGCGCCCTGTTCCGCCCATGTGGTGACACTGTGCTGTGCCTGTGAGTGCTGTTGCCAGCTCATTTCGGGGCTCGGCGGCGTCGGAAGCGCCGGCAGATGCACCGTGAACACGGTGCGTCCGGGCACGCTGTCGACGGTCACCGCGCCGCCGTGCGCGGTCGCCACGGCCTGCACGATGGCCAGGCCGAGGCCGGTCGAGCCGGTGGCACGGGAGCGCGCGGAGTCGCCGCGGGCGAACCGTTCGAAGACGTGCGGGAGCAGATCCGACGGGATGCCCTGACCGTTGTCCTCGACGTCCACGCACATCCATGGCCCGCGCCGCTGAACACGGGCGGTGACGGTCGTACCCGGTGGGGTGTGCTTGCGTGCGTTGCCGAGCAGGTTGATGAGAACCTGCTGGAGCCGAGCCGCGTCTCCGGACACGAGCGCGGGCTCGTCGGGCAGGTCGAGGCGCCAGTTGTGGTCCATGCCGGCCGCGCGGGCGTCGCTGATGGTGTCGACGACGAGCGGGATGAGGTCGGTCTGCTCGAACTGGAGGGGCCGCCCGGCGTCGAGCCGGGCGAGCAGGAGGAGATCCTCGACGAGCAGGGTCATACGCCCGGCCTCGGACTCGATCCGGCCGAGGGCGTGCTTGGTGTCCGGGCCGACCTCTTCCCTGCCGCGTCTGGTCAGCTCGGCGTACCCGCGGATGGAGGCGAGGGGGGTGCGCAGCTCATGGCTGGCGTCGGCCACGAACTGGCGTACCCGCATCTCGCTCTGCTGGCGGGAGTGCAGGGCTCCGTGGACGTGGTTCAGCATGCGGTTGAGCGCGGCGCCGACCTGGCCGACCTCGGTGTGCGGGTCGGTCTCCGACTCGGGGACGCGTTCGCTGAGGTTGACCTCGCCGGTGTGGAGGGGGAGTTCGGAGACGCGGGTTGCCGTGGCGGCGACTCGACGGAGGGGGCGGGTGGCTACGCCGACGAGGACGGAGCTGGCGATGCCGGCGGCGACGAGGGCGGCGGCGGTGACGCTGGCCTCGATGAGCATCAGGGTGTTGAGGGTGCTGGTGACTTCGTCGGTGGGGATGGCGACGTAGTAACCGCGGGAGCTGTCGGCGGTCGTCCGGTACTGCACGCGGTACTCGCCGAGGCTGCCCAGATCCACGGTGTGCTGCTGCTTGTCCTGGGCGACCTCGTTGAGCGCCGCTTCCTGGGCTTTGGTGAGGTCATTGGCCACCATTCCGAAGTTGTCGGCGGTGGTGCTGTCGTCGGACTTCTGGCCGACCTTGGCCTCGGTGATGACGCCGTTCTGGACCAGGGCGATGACCGTGCCGGACGATCCCGGGCCGCCTGCGCGCTTCGCGAAATCGCCGAGGTCGACGGTCTGGGCGGCCTTGTCGGGCGCGTCGCTGTCGGTGGGGTCGTTCTTGTCCGATTCGTTCTTGCCGGGGTCGGCGCCGGGCGGCTTGCCGGCAGCCCGATCGCCGACCTCGGCGAGCTGGGTGCCCAGCTGTTCGTACAGGTGCGAACGCAACGCGAGCGTCGTCACCGTACCGATCACCGCACACACCACAGCGATCAACACCACGGACGCGACGACGAGCCGCGTCCGCAGGGTGCGCGGCTGCCCCGTCCGCCGCTGCCGCTTCTGCGCACGCGGTCGCCGTCGCCCGCTCATGACGCCGCGGGCTTGATCAGGTAGCCGGCACCGCGCCGGGTGTGGATCATCGGCTCGCGACCGGCGTCGATCTTCCGGCGCAGGTAGGAGATGTACAGCTCGACGACATTGGCCTGTCCGCCGAAGTCGTACGACCACACGCGGTCGAGTATCTGGGCCTTGCTGAGCACGCGCCGCGGATTACGCATCAGGAACCGCAGCAGCTCGAACTCGGTGGCGGTGAGGTGGATGCCCTCCCCGGCCCGCGAGACCTCGTGGCTGTCCTCGTCCAGCGTCAGGTCGCCGACGACCAGCACGGAGTCCGACCGCCGGTCCGCCGCACCGGAGCGCCGGATGAGCCCGCGCAGCCGGGCCACGACCTCCTCCAGGCTGAACGGCTTGGTGACGTAGTCGTCGCCACCGGCCGTGAGCCCGGCGATACGGTCCTCGACGGCGTCCTTGGCGGTCAGGAACAGCACCGGAACGTCCGGCAGATCCCGACGCAGCCGCCCGAGGACGGTCAGCCCGTCCATGTCCGGCAGCATCATGTCCAGGACGACGGCGTCGGGCCGGAACTCACGCGCGGTCTGGACGGCACCCTGGCCGTCTCCCGCGCTGCGGATCTGCCAGCCTTCATAGCGAAGGGCCATGGACAGCAGTTCGGTGATCGACAGCTCGTCGTCCACCACAAGCACTCGGACGGGGCTCCCGTCCGGCCTCAGCAGTTCGGTGCGCCCCTGGGGCGAGGTCGTGGTCATGCTGGAAACAATGTCGGGGTCCTCTTAGAACACGCTTTCCGAAACCTGTGATTTTCCTAAGAAACACACAGGGGACTCTCAGCGGGCGCTTGGGTGATCGACACGGGAGACCCACCGTTCCGGCAGCGCGAGCAGTGGGCCTCTCGTGCCGAACTCGCAGGTCAGCACTGGGAGTTGGGGACGAAGTGGACCGGAATGTACTGGTCGTACAGCCGCTGGCCGGTCGCCGTGAAGTCGGCGCGGGTGACGATCGCGCAGCGTACGTTCACGTCACAGACAACGCCGTCCTTGATCTCGGGCCGGATGTTTCTCCAGCGTCGTACGGAAGCTGCCGCCGTCCTCGTACGGGAGCGTGATGCCGGGGGTTCCCGTGCCGGTGTCGGTGATACGGCGCGAGGCCCCGTCCTTGGTCTCGGCGCCGGGGAGACAGGGGCCGGGGAGGGTGGTGTACGTCGAAGGGTCGCCGACGCGGATGCCCTCGGGGATCACGCAGAACGCGAGGAAATGCCCTGGGCGCGGTTGTATCCGGCGCCCTTGACCCGCACCGTGCTGCGGTCCGAGGCGGGCAGCACGGTCGGGCCGGCGGCCGGCTTCAGGTCGAAGGTCTCGCCGCCGGCCGCGGTGACGGTGCGGTGCGGTGCGCGTAACCGCCGAACGGCACGGCCGCGTGCCCGCCGAACGGCACGGCGCTCGCGGTGCCGGCCGCCGTCAGGACCACGGCGAGGGGAAGCACCCCTCACCGGGCCGGGCGGTCCGGTGCGCTCGCCCGCTCGAACCCGCTGCTGTGCTCGACCCTGGCGATGTGCAGCGAGTAGCGCTCGTACCAGTTCGTACGCCCGTATGCCTTGGCCTCACGGTGCTCCGCATGGTCCCGCCACCGCTCGATGCCGGCGAGATCCCTGAAGTAGGCGACGGTGATCGAGAGACCTCCGGGGGTGCGGGCGGAGTCCTCGCCGAGGAACCCGGGGATCTCCTTGACCAGTTCGCCCATGCGCTGGGCGGTCGCGCCGTATCCACCGTCGCCGTCGGTGCGTACGGAGGTGAACACGACGGCGTAGTAAGGGGGTTCGTGGGCGGGAATGGGCACAGGAACGACAGGTGTCATCTGGTGATCGCTCATGTCACCCACAGTCGGCCCCCGCAGCATGCGGCGTCCAGGTTCCTTGCCGAAAGGGATCCCGGAGGGATCCAACTCTTTACCCTCCGGTGCGCGGCGCACCTGCCCCGGCCCGGCTGTCAGCCCTCCGGCCGTACCGCCTCCCGCAGCCCCATGACATCCGCCACCGCCATCAGCCAGCGGGCCATCGCCTCGTCGCCGTCGACTGCGGGGTCGTGCGCGGCCGCCGTCGACAGCCAGTCGAGGACCAGGGCGTTCGCCTGCGCGCCGGGCAGTACTTCGGGCAGCGTGGCGGCATGGCGGACGCCGCCCGCGCGGACCAGCTTGGCCAGGTACGCGACCGCGCGCGGCCGTACGCCGAGGCCGTCGAGGGTGACGGCGGCGCCGACCGCACCGTCGCCGAACAGCGCGGTGCGCTGCGGGCCGGGGCGGGTGAGGCCGTAGCGGAGGAGCACCGTGAGGTCTCGTTCGGCGAGTTCGGCTTCGGTGCGGGGAGCGGGGGCGGGATCGGGGGCGGGGTGCGGGGCCATGGCGGGATTACCTCACGGTGACGGTGTAGGTGTAGTAGCGCGGCTGGGGGTCGGTGCTGGTCTGCTGAGGGCTCGCGACGGGTGAGGGGGAGACCGAGGCGCCCGAGCCGACGCAGGTGCCGACGGGGCAGTGCAGGATCCGGATCTTGGTGGTGCCGGGCCCCACGGCTTCGAAGTCGAAGGACTTGGTGCCGTCGGTCCCGCCGTCGAGGTCCGATCCGTCGAGGTCCTGGTGCTCGTCGCCGATGCGGACGACCTCGTCGTCGGGACGGGGGTCCACGCGGTACCACCACTCACCCTGCCCGGGGGAGTAGGGGACGGTGATGCTGAACTCCTCCCCGGCCTCGGCCTCGATGGTGCGCGTCTCGGTGTCGTACTCCGCGGGACCGGCCAGTCCGCAGCCGGTGAGCAGGAGTACGGCGGAAGCCGCGACCGGCAGGAGGAGCTGTCGGAGGCGGGGCCGGCGGTGTGGCGGTCGGGGGGTGCTGGTCATCGGGGGTCCTGGGGTCATCGGGGGTCCTGGGCTCATCCGGGGGGGGCCGGCTCAGTCGGGGAGCCGGGCTCAGTCGGGGAGGGCCGGGCTCAGTCGGCGGGGAGGTGAACGGCGTAGGCGTCCGGCATACGGTTGTCGGACGCCTTGCCCATCCGGCCGTTGATGAAGTCGTCCTCACTGATCCAGGTGGTGCGGCCCCAAGGGTTGTAGACCTGGAGCATGTCGCCTTCCTGGCCGACGATCATCATCGCGTGGCCCACTCGCTCGCCGTCCGGGTGCCCCTCGACGCCGATCGGCACCGGCTTGCCTTCGGCGACCGCCCGCTCGATGTCGGGCAGGACATCACGGCGGGCGTCGGCGCTGCGGGTCTCCTGGAACTCGTACGAGCTGCCCGTGTGCGGGCTGATCTCCTCGTTGACGATGGTCGTCTTGCCGTCGTTGTCCATGCCGGAGGGAGAGCGACCCCAGGGGAAGTGGTATTCGTAGTTCCCGTCGCCCTCTTCGTGCACCCGTTCCTGCTCCGCCGTCAGGCGCTCGCGGAAGGCCGCGGGGTCGTCCTCCTGACCTGACGGACCACCGGTCAGCTCAAGTGCGTAGATCGGGTCGACCATGGCGCGGGCGTTCACCGTCGAGGACGGGACGCAGGTGTTGCCGTCCTGGGACCACTTGTTCCCGTTGAAGGTGACCTCGTCGTAGTTGGTGTTCGCACCGTCGGGGTTGAGGCCCTCGTTCTTCATGCTGTCGCCCTGCGTGACCACCGGGGTCAGATGGCGCTGCAGCCAGGCCGGGTCCTTGCCGTGGATCTTGTCGCGGAACTCGCCGAGTTCGTCCATGCCGTATCCGGCGGCGAGGGCCTTCATCAGATACGCGCGTTCCTGCGGCGACTTGGCCTCGGAGAGCATCCGCTCGAACTCCGCCCGGTCCTTCGCGTTCATGCTCTCCATGCGCTTGCCGGACCGCTCCAGATCCGTGGCAGTGAGCAGCTCGTTCCACTCCTGCGGGCCGCCGGGGACGGCGGTGTCGGCGAGGACGAGACGGTCGGCGGCGGATATCTCGTCGGTGCCGAGCCGGCCGGCGCGCGCTTCGGAGGCGTACTTGTTCAGCTCCCGGGCCGCGGCCCTGGCGGCGTCGTCGGCCGCTTCGGCGGCCTGGTGCATACGGTGCGCGCCGGTGTCGGCGATGGAGCGGGCGCGCAGCCGTTCCGCCTCCTCCTCGTCCTTCTCGATCATGTCGTCGAAGAAGCCGTCCTCCGCGCCGAGGATGGTCAGAGCCTCACGCAGTTGCCCGCGTCCACCACTGTCCTCGCTGCGGGCCGACTCCAGTGCACCGGAGAGGCGGATCAGCTGGTTGCCCACGGCGCGGAAGGCTATGGCCATCTGGTCGGCGTCCCGGTAGGCGGCCGCGACGACCTCGGACGCCTGGGCACCCGTCTGACCGACCCATACGCTCGGCAGTCCCTTGGTGCCGACGGCCTTGACGTCGTCGTGGATCTTCTCGGCGTCGTCGGCCTTCTTCTGGTAGGTCACCCCGAGGTCGTTGAGGACTCCCGGGTCGCCGACGGGCGGGGAGATGCCCAGGGCCCTGTTGATCGCCCCGACGAGGTCGTTCTTGCTGTCCGCGCCCGCGATGTCCTTGCGGCAGGCGGCGAGTTCCTCGCGGCGGTCGGTGGTGGATTCCCCGGCGTCGGGCATGGCTGACTGGTACCCCATCGGTGCGGTGGGCAGGAAAGTGGCGGGCGACGTCAGAGCGACGCCGTCCAGGTCGGCGAAGGCCTCGGGCGGCCTCGGTGGGATCCGGCGGTCCAAGGGTCCGGCGGTATCCGGTGGGATCCGGCGGTATCCGGTGGGATCCGGCGTCTACCCGAAGGGAGAACTCGTCGTCACCGGCACGCCCCCGGCCGGCGGCGGTGTCGGCGTCGGCCCCGCGCCGCTGCCGGCGACAGCCGACCTCAGCCCGGCCACGGCCTGCTGCTCGGCCCCGCCATAGGCCTGGCTGGAGACGCGGACCTTGTCGGCGAGCTCGTGCAGCGCCTCTTCCAGGACCTTCGCCTCGGCCTGCCAGGCAGCGGCGAAGCGGGTGTAGGCCGGGCCGCTGTCGGAGCCGCCGAGGGCGTCCGAGGAGTAGCAGGGGAGTGCGGAGATGGCGGTGCGGATGTTCCCGGTGTCATCACCAGCACGGTCGAGCTTGTCCGCCTCGCTGCTCATCCCGCTTCGCTGGACGTCGTATCCGCCCGAGCTGCTCATGCTGTGCCCCCGCTTCAGCTGCTTGATCGCCGCGTGAGCTTAACATGACAAACCGCAGCTCAAACGCCCTTTGTCCGGCGCCATTTCGACCCGGGCGAGCGACCGCAACCACGGCTCACCGCGGCTCAGAACAACTCGTCCTGCACCCCCGCGCCCTTGCTCTTGAACTCCCGTACCGGAAGCGTGAGTTCACTGTCCTCACCCACCGGCACCAGTTCCCACCCCGTCATCAGCCGCGTGTCGACCACGACCACCCCGCCCCCCGTCTCCACATGCAGATCCGGCCCGGCAGCCGCCACCAACCGCCCGCTCACCGCCCCGCCCGCGACGAGCCCGCTCACCTCACCGACAGCGGCCGGGAGGTCCGCGAGGCCGAACACCCCCGCGTGGTCCACCGGTTGGCAGGGCTCGCGGTCGAGCGACTCGGGCCAGCCAGGGAGCGCCGCGGCCCGGGCGTGCAGGTCCGCCACCTCGGCCGCCCGCTCCGCCGCCGACTCCGGCAGCGCGGACCGTACCGCCCGCTTGTCGCCGTACGGAATCCGGTCCGGCACCCGCAGCGCCGCGCGCAACAGCTCCTCGGTGCGCCGGGCCGCCATCAACGGGCCGACGCCCAGCCAGCTGAAGCAGACCGCGCCCTGCTCCAACAGCCGTGCCGAGCCGCGTTCAAGAGCGGTGATGCCGACCTTGGTCATGCCGGGGCCGAACCACGCCAGATATACGTGATACGGCCGCGGGTCGTCCGCGATCGTGTCGGCGGCCACCGAGTGCGCCCGGTCCAGCCGCGCACACTCCTCGCACCGCGCCCCTGTGCTCCGCCCCGGCACGACCGCCCGCACCGGACACGCGTTCCTCCGCGCTCCCACGCATGTCCGCACGCCCCCTTCCGCGACCCCGAAGGCCACCCGCTTCCCCCAGGTCAGCGCCGAGCGCCGCCCACCGCCCCACGCCAGCTCGGGACCGCTCGCCGACCAGCGCAGCCCCTTGCATCTCCATGCCTGTGCCATCGCTCTTCGAGCGTATGGGCTGCCACTGACAACAGCGCCCGCGACAACGGCGCCCGCGTCAGCGCCCGGCCTCAGCGGCAGCGGGCTCGGGCTCCCCGCCCACGGGACCCACCTCGGACGCCACCACCCCCGCCGTACGCCGACCACGCCCCGCCAACCGGCATCCCCAGCAGTCCGGATGCCCGTCCCGCGCGGTCAGGTCGCGCGCTCCCATCCGCCACTCACCGCGCGGCCGGACGCCCGGCGGCTTGCCCCACCCGGCGAGATGCAGCGCCCAGGTGACCAGGACGCTCGCCGCCAGAATCCCGGTCCCGCCCGCGATGAACACCGCCGAAACCATGCATATCCCCGCGCCCAGCACGGCGGAACCGACGGTCGCGATCGCGGTTCCGGTCCATCCTGCGACCGTATGCCCCTCGTCATACTGGCTCATGTACCTGCTCCCTCCGGACCAAGACCTCTCACCTTGTAAGAAATTTAGCGCATAAATCTCTCACGAACTAAGGCAATCTGGAATGCAAGCCAAGCCTCGCCCCGCCGCCTCCCCGGCCCAGGCCCTGACGGCGATGGACGACCTCATCGCGACCGCGATGGTCGGGCAGCAGGAGATCGCCGCACAGGTCGGCCTCAACGTCACGGACCTCACCTGCTTCGCCTACGTGCTGCAAGCCGGCGAGAACCTGCTCACGGCCGGCGACCTGGCGGCACGCGCCCACGTCACCACGGGCGCGGTGACCGGCATCCTCAACCGCCTGGAACGCGCGGGCTACGTCACCCGCCGCCCCGACCCGACGGACCGCCGCCGTGTGCGCGTGGCCGCGCGACCGGATGCGGAGGCCCGTATCCGTGAGATCTACGAGCCGTACTACGCCCGCCTGATGGACCTCTTCGCCGACTACTCACCCGACGAGGTCGCCGTCCTGACCGACTGGTTCACCCGCGCGAGCGCGCTGGCGGCGGGCTACCTGGAAGAACACTGCCGCCCCGACTGACGCACCGTCCGACCCATCGCCCGCCACGCCGCCCTCCTCGCCGGCAGGCTCAACGGCCGCGCCCCCGGCCGGGGCCGGCCTCCCGGGCGTCGTACGCCACCCGCGCCCGCTCGACCTCGCCCAGATTGACGGACCACTCGGACAGCGCGGCGAACAACGGCGCCAGGCTGCGCCCCAGTTCGCTGATCTCGTACTCCACGCGCGGCGGGACCTCGGGGAAATAGGTGCGCACGACCAGCCCGTCCCGCTCCAGCTGCCGCAGCCGCTGCGTCAGCACCTTCGGCGTGATCGTGGCGATACGGCGCTCCAGTTCGACGAAGCGCTGACGGCCGTACTCGTGGAGCACCCACAGGATCGGGGTGGTCCAGCGGCTGAAGACGATGTCCACGACGGGGGCGATCGGGCAGGCGTTCTCGGGAGCGACCCCGCCCGGAACCCGCTTCATTGTGTCCTCGGTCACAACTGCCCCCGCTCGCCAATACTTTCCTCTAGGTACCTACTACCTCCACAACAGTAGCGTCGCCGTACGAGACGAGGCATGAGATCCGAACTCGGAACGGAGACCGAAGATGATCGTGGTGACCGGAGCAACGGGCAATGTGGGACGGCCACTTGTACGGGCCCTCGTGGACGCGGGCGAGCAGGTGACCGCCGTCTCGCGCCGGATTTCCGCGCGGGATGTGCCGGCGGGGACCCGCCACCACCAGGCCGACCTGACCGAACCCGAGCGCCTGGCGCCCGCGCTCGACGGGGCGGGGGCCCTGTTCCTCCTGACGTCCGGCGACTTCATGGCGGCCGACGGTGACCTCGGTGCCGTTCTGGACGTCGTACGGGACTCGGGTGTCCGCCGTGTGGTGCTGCTGTCGTCCCAGGGCGTCGGCACCGGGGACCACCCCCCGTTCCTGGAGGAAGCCGTCAAGGCAACGGGACTTAAGTGGACGATGCTGCGCCCCGGCGGCTTCCACTCCAACACGCTCCAGTGGGCCGACACGGTCCGCACACGCCGGGAAGTGGCCGCGCCCTTCGGCGACGTCGCCCTGCCGACCGTCGATCCGGCCGACATCGCGGAGGTCGCCGCCGTGGCGCTGCGCGAGCCCGGGCACTACGGCGAGGTCTACGAGCTGACCGGCCCGGCACCCGTCTCGCCCCGACAGCAGACGGCCGCGATCGGTGAGGCGCTCGGTGAGGCGGTGCGGTTCGTCGAACTGAGCCGCGCCGAGGCCCGGGAGCGCATGCTCGGGTTCATGCCGGAGCCGGTCGTCGAGAGCACCCTCGACATGCTGGGGGCTCCGTCGGCCGCGCTGCGGCGGGTGAGCCCGGATGTGGAGAAGGTCCTCGGGCGGCCCGCGCGGCCGTTCGCGGAGTGGGCGGGGCGCAGCGTGGGGGCGTTCAAGGAGGGAGCGGCGTGAGGGCGCTCAGTAGGGCGCAGTGCAGGAGCCGTGGTGGAGCCTGCCCCACCTTCCTTCCGGCAGGTCACTCCATCGTTTCCACGCGCGGACAACGGAATCGTTGACCTCGGTTGATCCCGGCTGAAGCTCGACTGAGGCACCGCTGAAGCCGTGCCGGGGTGAGCTGTGGATCCGTCAGAGGTCCAGGTCCGCCCGGAAGGAAACCGCCATGGAGTCGCAGCTCCCGCCGAAGCCGATGCCGTCGAAGCCTGGCGCCCTCTCCTCCTTCGTCCGATTCGTGGTGTGCGGCGGCGGTGTCGGGCTGCTCGCCGGGGCCGCCGTGCCGCTGCTGGCCACGGCGATGCCCTGGGCGCTGGCGAACGCTCTGATCACCG
This sequence comes from Streptomyces sp. cf386, assembly GCF_900103585.1. Classification (GTDB taxonomy): domain Bacteria; phylum Actinomycetota; class Actinomycetes; order Streptomycetales; family Streptomycetaceae; genus Streptomyces. Next base: position 2,733 of record NZ_FNHV01000038.1, on the reverse strand, counting down.
TCGCCTCCACCCTCCTGTGCACCGAGCTGCACGCCCTGTTCACCTTCGGCACCGGACGCCGCGCGGGACTGCGCCGGCATCTGCAGTCGGCGGGTTCGGCCATCGCCGCCTACCTCGTGACGACGGCCGCGATGCTCATACTCCACGCGGTCCAGCAGTCGCCCTCGCTGCTCTGCGAGCAGGCCGTCTACCTCACCGCCTCCGGGCTGGCCGGGATCGGCCGGTTCCTGGTCCTGCGGCTGTTCGTGTTCGCCGAGCGGAAGAAGGAGGCGACGGCCCCGGTTCAGCCCCGCGCCGCCCTGTCCGCCGACGCCCTCGGCACCGGTCCCCAGCGCGCCACGTACGCCCCGATGGTCCCGTCCGTCGCATAACCACTGCCCCTCAGGACGACCACCTCCGCCGCCGCGAGAGACCGTACGGCTCGGCCACCCGCTCGTCGCACCGGCCGAGCAACCCCGGACCCAGCGTGATCACGTCGACGCCCCTGTCCGGGGGCCGTCCGGCGAGTTCCTCCACGAGTCTCGTCCCGCGTCGAGGGTGCCCGAGGCGGGTTTCGGGTTTCGGGTTTCCCGCGACCACCGCTGTTCTCAAAGCCGCTCCCCCGCCCCCACGAGATAGCCCATGGCCCGCTCCATGGGCCACACCTCCCCGATCTTGTGCCGGATGTCGAAGAGGTTCGCCGCGTGCACGTCCGGATCCCGGTCGCCGACCGCCTCCTCCACGACGACCGGGACGAACCCGTGCTGCATCGCGTCGAGCGCGGTGGCGCGCACGCACCCGCTCGTCGACAGCCCGCCGATGAGGAGCGTGTCGATGCGGTGGGCGGTGAGGTACGCCGCCAGCGACGTGCCGAAGAAGGCGCTCGGGTACTGCTTCGTGACCGTCAACTCGTCCTCGGCGGGGGCGAGTCCGGCGATGAAGTCGCCGTACGGACTGCCCTCTGCGAACACCCGCAGCGTCGGCACCTTGCGGAAGAAGACGCCGCCGTCACCGCCGTCGGGCCGGAACCGCACACGCGTGACGACCACGGGAATCCGCGCTCGCCGTGCGCCCGCCAGCAACGCCTTCATCGCCTCCACGGCCGGTTCGACCCCGGCGTACAGGGGGCACTCGGGGTCCACGTAGGCGCGGGCGGGGTCCACCAGGAGCAGGGCCGGGGAGGTGCCGGGGGCGAGGTGACCGTCCAAGCCGGCCCGCTCGTAGTCGCCCTCCTGCGACTCCTCCCGCGACTCCTCCCGCCCGGCCTGCCGCCGTAACCCACTCATGCCCGCCGGCACTTCATCAGCGGCTGGATGCGCGTGCCGAAGTTCTCGATGCCCGCCAGGAAGTCGTCGAAGACCAGCATGATCCCCTTGGTGCCGTTGACCTCGGCGACCTCGTCGAGCATCCGCGCGACGCTCTCGTACGACCCCACGAGCGTGCCCATGTTGAAGTTCACCGCGCCTTCGGGCAGCACGATGGTGCGGGCCGTGGAGGAGTCGTCGGCGGTGGTGTCGGTGGCCGACTCGCCCGCCATGTAGGCGAGGGCCGCGTGGTCGGCGTTGTCGTGGTAGTCGCGCCACTTGGCCTGGGCGGCTTCGTCCGTCTCGTCGGCGATGACCATGAAGAGGGAGAGCGCCCCGACGTCCCGCCCGGTCTCGCGTGCCGCGTCCACCAGCGTCGCCGTGGTGTCGGCGAAGGCGAGCGGGGTGTTGACGCCGCTGCCCAGGATGAAGTTGTAGTCGGCGTGCTCGGCGGCGAACCGCATGCCGGTGTTGCTCTGGCCCGCGGCGACGATGTCGATGTGGCCGTTCGCCGGGCGCGGCGACAGCACGCAGTCGTCCATCTCGTAGAACTCACCCTTGAAGTCGCTGACGCCCTCGCGCCACAGCTCCTTCATCACGGTGACGTACTCGACGGCCCGGTCATAGCGGTTGCCGAAGTGCTCGTCGCCGGGCCACAGGCCCATCTGGGAGTACTCGCCGGGCGCCCAGCCGGTGACGATGTTGATGCCGAAGCGGCCGGGGGCGATCGAGTCGACCGTCGTGGCCATCCGGGCGACGATGGCCGGGGGCAGGACGAGGATCGGCGTGGACGCGTACAGCTTGATGCGGTCCGTGACCGCGGCCAGGCCCGCCATCAGCGTGAACGACTCCAGGCAGTGGTCCCAGAACTCCGTCTCGCCGCCGAACCCCTTGAGTTTGATCATCGACAGCGCGAAGTCGAGACCGTGCTCCTCGGCCTTCTGCACGATGGCCTTGTTCAGCTCGAAGGTGGGCATGTACTGCGGTGAACTCTTCGATATGAGCCAGCCGTTGTTGCCGATGGGGATGAATACGCCGATGTCCATACCGCTCCTCAGCGGGTCGGGGGGCCAGGGCCGGAGGGCCGGAGTCCGGGGGGTGGTACCGGGTGATGCTAACGACCTCGTGCATGGTTGGCCGTGGCTCAGCCTCCAGGTGGCTCGTTGAGCTGTGCATGGTGGGGGCTGGGGCGCGTGAGTTGATCGTGGCGGAGTACCGGATCACTGGGCTGTCGTCGGATGTGATCGGTGAACTGATCGCCGAGGTCGGGCCGTTGTGGCACGAGCAGCATCAGGCCCGGCTCACGGCTCGATCGCGGCAGCGGGCTGTAGGTGCCGGGGCGAAGCACAGGCTCGTCTTCGTCGACCGGCTGCTGGCCACGTTGGTGAGTCTGCGCCATGGCACTACTCACGACGTGCTGGCCTGCTGGTTCGGTGTGGACCGCTCGACC
>NZ_FNHV01000004.1 GCF_900103585.1 Streptomyces sp. cf386 | reverse complement strand
AGACCAAGCAGAACGCCGTGAAGTCCATGGTCGTCACGGACGCCGAGGGGCGCGTGTTGTTCTGCAGCCCGGTCCGGCCGGGCAGTTGCGCGGACATCACCCAGGCCCGACACCTCGGACTCGCCACGCTCCTGGCCGACGGTCCGTTCATGGAGATCCTCGCGGATGCCGGCTATCAGGGCATGGGAGCACAGACCGGCGGACGGGTGGTGACTGCGCCACACCGCAAGTTCAAGAAGAACGCTCCCGCCTGGTACGAGGAGAGGCACGAGCAGCAACGCAAGGCGCACTCCTCACGGCGCATCCGCGTCGAGCACGGCATCGCGCATCTGCAGAACTGGCGGGCTCTCGCCCGTCACCTCGGCCGCCGCGAGCACATGAGTGACATCGTCCAAGCCGTCGCCGGACTGCTCTCACACCAACAATCCGCCAGCCTCTCCCGCAGCTTTCGAGGGTGAACACGGTCAGTGCCGTAGACCTCGACGTGCCACGGCCAACCATGCACGAGGTCGTAAAGGTTGTCCCGTAACTGCGAGCTGGGCCTAGTCTGAACCAGCTACCTGGGTACCGATCTTCTGGAGAGTGAGACTGCGCCTATGGGCATATCCCTGCGCGAGCTTGAGGACAGCGACCTGCCGGTCTTCTGGCAGCAGCTGACGGATCCCGAGTTGCAGCAGATGGCAGCCGTGACCAGGAAGTATCACTACGACCGCGGCCACTTCGACCAGCACTGGATGAAGGTGCGCTCGGATCCGTCCGTGATCTTGCGAACCGTTCTCGCTGACGGCGCTGTAGCAGGACACGCCGCTGTCTTCGGTCCGCCGTCGGAGCGTGAGGTCACGTACGTCATCGGGCGAGCACATTGGGGCCAGGGAATTGCCACTGCGGCCCTGGCTGAACTTATCAAGCTGGAGCCCGCGCGGCCGCTGCACGCTGATGCCGCCGCTGACAATGCTGGCTCCATCCGCGTGCTGGAGAAGTGCGGCTTCATCGTTACGGGGAAGAGCCGGTGCTTCGCCCGGGCTCGTGACCAGGACATCGACCTGGTGCACTTGACGCTGAGCTGAGCATGCCGCCGCTGTCAGGACCGCTCAACCGGCCAATGCGAGGTTGTGCAGGCGGGCGATGCCGAGCATGGCCTGGTGAACGCCGTTGCCCTTGAGCCGGCAGTCCCGCAGGATTTTCCAGTTCTTCAGCCGGGACAGGGCGTGTTCTACCCGGGCTCGAGCCCGGCGGTGGACGGCGTTCTCCGACTCCTGCTGCGCGCTGAGCTGTACCTGCCCTCGTCGTTTGCGATGTGGGATGAGCAGACTGGTGCCCTGGTATCCGCCGTCGGCGATGGTCGGCGTGCCGCGGCAGACCCGGTCGACGCCGGACTCCGTGAACGCCCGGCAGTCGTTGCGGCTGCCGGGCAGCGGCAGGCCGATCGCCACCACCAGGCGGCTGTTGGCGTCGATCACGACCTGCAGGTTCGTCGAGTACCGATAGTTCTTACTGGACGCGGCCACGCTGCGATCACGGGTGGGCACCAGCGTGCCGTCGACGATGTAGACGGTGTCCTTGCGTGACCGCCGAGCCGGCGAGATGGCCAGCAAGGGCGCCAGGTGATCGAGGATGCGGTCGGCAGCAGACTTCGAGACCCCGAACAACGGCGCCACCTGCCGCAACGTCAGGTTCGTGCGCCAGTACGTCGCCACCAGCAATACTCGGTCTGCCAGCGGCAGCCGCCAGGGACGGCCGCGCTGAACATCGCCACCGCGACGCCGCACCAACGCCACCAGCCTGGCGAACTGCCAGTCGCTCAGCCCGGAGAACGGCTCGATCCACTTCGGATCATCCGCTGAGATCACCCCACCCATGCCCAGCCAACGCACCAACTGCCTCACCGGTTACGGGACAACATCTAGCCAGACCGACCGGAACAACACCGTGCCCGACCTCACCCACCACGCCCGACGGCTACGCGACGTAGCCGACGCACTCGAAGCGCAGTCCGAGCACACCGACGATCCACTCACTCGCATCCAGACACTCTTACGGCCATCGGCAACCGCCACATCAAACGCGGACAGCTCAACTACGCCGTACCTGACATCCTGCAACTCCAGCGACGCATCCGCCGCTACAACGCCGACCACGACGTTCCCCCCGGCGACATCGTCGCCCTGGCCCTCGACACCTGGCTTCGTGCAAAGGGCTACCCACCCGATCTCACCCCGCCCCATGCAGAAGCGCCATGAGCAGGGCGCCAGACCAATGGTTAAGTCTGGAGGGCGGCGAGCAGGTCGCCAATTTGCCCTGCTTCCTCCGTGAGGCCGAGGTCTTCGAACATGCGCTCCGCGCGCACGAAGTAGGTGACGGCCTGGTCTCTGTCACCCGACGTGGTCAATGCCATGCCGATACCGCACAACGCATGGGCGTGGAGGTCACGGGCGTTGGCTTGCTTGCGGGCCGCTTCTGCCTGCAAGAAGCAGGCGATCTGTTGCTGTGGTGTGAGGTCGTCCAGCTGAGTACAGGTCACTAGAATCGCCGCCTCAACCAGGGGACTCCCCCCCGGCACGGCTGGCTTCGACGGCGCGTTGGCAAGCAGCCTGTGCCGCCTCAGGCCGTCCCGACGACCACAGCGCGGGATATCCAGCCGGGCGCAGGTGCCTCAGCGCCTCCTGGACCACGCGGCCGAGGAAGAGAGATCTACGGCGTATGGACGCCCGAGGAACGGCCGGCCGTGGCTACCACATGAGCCCGGCACCCTATACCTGACGCGACCATGGCACAGGCCGCATACGGATAGGGTCGCCTCCGCACAGGCCGTCACCGAAGACGCACGCCGAGTCGTTCCTGGCAGACAGAGGGCGGGTGCTCGACGACTGTCTACACGGTGACATCGATCCTTCTGTCCGAGCAGCACGGTGAGAAGGGGGTGTGTTGTTTGGGGGTCCGGGGGGACCATAGAAACCGAAGAGCCTGCAGACCCGGACAGGCCCGCTCCAGTCAGGCCGACGCCGCGCCCACGTAGCGCCGGCCGGCGGAAGGAATGCCTGCGATGAGCGAAGCCGACCGGCCTCCCGCCGACCCCGGCTGGGCGGACATCGGCCGACCAGACAGCGGGTCGTCGCAGCCGAGCGGGTTGATGGACCTCCTTGGTGTCGCGGCGGTGCTGCTGGACGCCGACGGACGGGTCGTCCTGTGGAGTCCGCAGGCCGAGGAGCTGTACGGCTACAGCGCCCAGGAGGCCCTCGGGCAGTACGCTGCGCGGCTGCTGGTGCACGAAGAGCACTGGGACTGGGTGATCAAGAAGTTCGCCGAAGTCATGGAGACCGGCCAGAGCTGGGGCGGCACGTTCCCCATCCGATGCAAGGACGGCAGCACCCGGCTGGTGGAGCTGCGCAACATGCGGCTGCTGGACGACCGCGGCGACTTCTACGCCCTCGGACTCGGCGCCGACTCGCCCATGCTGCGCGAGGTGGAGCGGGACGTCGCCCTGTCCACCCGGCTGATCTTCCAGTCCCCCATCGGGATCGCGATCCTCGACACCGACCTCCGGTACGTGGCCGTCAACCCCGCCTTGGAGCGCATGCACGGCATACCTGCGGCACAGCACCTCGGCCGCCACTACCGCGAGATCATGAAGGCCACGAAGTTCGAGGTGCCCGAGGCCGCGATGCGGCAGGTCCTCACGACCGGGATACCCCTGGTCGACCAGTCCACCATCGTCGGCCGCACCCCAGCGGACCCGGGACACCAGCACGCCTGGTCGATTTCGTTGTACCGGCTGGAGGACCCCCAGGGCCGCGTTCTCGGGGTGGCCGACATCGTGGTGGAGGTCACCGAGCGGTACCGGTCGGCCCTGGAGGCCACCGAGACGCGGCGCCGCCTGGCCCTGATCGCCGACGGCTCCGCCCGCATCGGCACCACCCTGGAGATCGACCAGACCGCCCGGGAACTGGCCGAGGTCACCGTTCCCGACTTCGCCGACCTGGTCGCCGTCGACGTACTCGACTCCGTGGTCGACCAGCACCGCCCCGCCACCGGAGACGGCCCGACGCTCTTCCGTGCTCTCGCGGTGAAGGCCGCCTACCCCACCGACGCCGTTCACGCCGCCGATCCGCCCGGCCACATCACCGCCTACGACGCCGACCGCTTCGCCACCCGGTGTGTGCGCACTGGGCGGCCCGTCCTGATCCGCCACGCCGACGGCAACGACCTGACGCGCATCGCCCGCGACGAGCGCGCCGCCACGCTGCTGGCCCGCGCCGGCGTGCACTCCTACATGGCGGTACCGCTCATCGCACGCGGCACCGTCCTCGGCTTCCTGGGGCTGAGCCGTGCCCGCGATCCGCGGCCTTTCGACGAGGACGACCTCGCCATCGCGACCGAACTGGCCTTCCGCGCCGCGGTGTGCATCGACAACGCCCGCACGCACCAGAGCGTGCGCAACGCCGCCGAGACCCTGCAGCGCAGCCTGCTCCCCGAGCACCCGCCCCACCTGCCCGGCCTGCAGGTCGCCTCCCGCTACCTGCCCGCACAGGCCGCCTACGAGATCGGCGGCGACTGGTACGACGTCCTCCCGCTCGGCAGTGACAAGACCGCCCTCGTCGTGGGCGACGTCATGGGCAGCGGCATCGACGCCGCCGCCACCATGGGCCGCCTGCGCACCGCCACCACCGCCTTCGCCCGCCTGGACCTCGACCCCGCCCAGGTCCTTGAGCACCTCGACGCGATCACCTCCGGGCTGGAGCAGTACATCGCCACCTGCATCTACGCCGCCTACGACCCCCACCGCGGCGAGTGCCACATCGCCAACGCAGGCCACCTGCCCCCCGTCCTCATCCGCCAGGGCAGGCACCCCCAATTGCTCGAGCTGCCCACCGGCACTCCCCTCGGCGTCGGCGGTATCCCCTTCGAAACCACCACCGTGCGCTTCGCCGCCGGCGACCGGTTGGTCCTGTACACCGACGGACTGGTCGAGACCCGCCACCAGCCCATCGACGAACGCCTCCACACCCTCCTCCGCCTCCTCGACGCACCCGACTCCCCATTGGAAGAAACCTGCGACCGGCTTCTTCACGACCTCCGGCACCCCGACAACCACGACGACGTCGCCCTGCTGATCGCCCGCGCACGGCGCAGCACGCCAGATCGGGCACACCGCCGCCACTAGCCACCCGGGTGGGGGGCACCGTCTTCAGCAGTGCCCTGTTCGCGGTGGTCCCGCACCGTTTGGGCGGCAAAGCGGACGTTCGGCTGGCTGGGACGGTGCTTGTTTGCCTCTCGAAGGACCTCGAGTACCTGCGCCTCGGCTCGGAACCTCTTTCTGCATGCTTCTCTGCACCAAGCCGAAGGGCACAGTCGCGGCCGGTGGTGTGCGGTGAGCACCGGAACGGCTATCAAGTGGACCGAGACCACCTGGAATGCGGCGACCGGGTGCGATCGCATCTCGCCGGGCTGCGACCACTGCCATGCACTGACCTTGGCGAAGCGGCTCAGGCAATGGGTCAGGCAAACTACCAGCGCGACGGTGATCCGCGGACCAGCGGCCCCGGGTTCGGGGTCACAGTGCACGAGGACGCCTTGTTCGAGCCGCTACGGTGGCGTCGGCCGCGCAAGGTGTTCGTGAAGTGAGCGACATCGGCCACGCTCGTGTCCCCGCGGAGTTTGTGGCCAGGACCTTCGCGACGATGGCGCTGGCGCCGCAGCGCCAGTTCCAGGTACTTACCAAGAGGCCGCGGCGTCTGCGTCGCCTGCTGGAATCGCACAAGTTCGTGGACGCAGTCTGGGCCGAGATGGAACGGTTGTCAGAGGACGATGCTGTCCCGCTGGCCAGGACCGTACGCGAGGACGTGCGCAAGCGCGTGGCCAACTGGAACGCCTTGAGTTCGTGGCCACTGCCCAACGTCTGGATCGGCACGTCGATCGAGTCGGATGAGTACTGCTGGCGGGCTGATGAGCTGCGGGGTATCCCCGGCTGCCATCCGGTTCCTGTCGCTGGAGCCGCTGCTTGGGCCAGTGCCGCCGCTGGACTGGACTTGGCCTGGGTTCGCGACATTCGAGACCGGTGTGTCGATCTTCGGGTGGCTGTGCCCGCCTGTGCCGCCGCGGCGGACGTGGTGGGTGTGTGATCCAGCTATCCGTCCAAGAGCCCCTGGGGCCGGGCCCCGGCCAGGAAGGCAACACGTCGGGGGCGTAGGGCGGACAGCGACGCAGTGGTCGTCGCGCCCGCCCCGAGTACGCACATCGCCGTCTACGCGGCCGGGGTGAGTTCGGCGCGGCCGAACAGCAGGGCGTAACCGGTGGGGAGCTGGTGGAGGATGCGGGTGATCAGGTTGGGGCCGGCGTAGGCGGAGACGGCGGAGAAGACGGAGCCGGTGTCCCAGCGGGTGGTGGCCAGGGAGGCGCCGGTGCGGGCGGCGAGGTCCTTGACGAAGGCCCAGCCGGTCAGGGGCTGGGTGTCGGGGATCTGCGCGGTCAGTACGCGTGCGGCTTCCCAGGGCAGGCAGCGCGCCAGGTCGACGCGTTCGTCGCCGGTCAGCTGGCGCCCCAGTCCGGCAAGAACCAGGCGGACGGCTTCGTCGGCTCTCTCGCGGGTGGGGTAGGCGCCCTCGTAGCGGACCTTCTCCAGCATCTGCTCGTATGCCGTCCCGTACGACTGCTGGTGCGGTGCGTGCCGGTCGGAGATCACTGGGGTAGTTGCCTTTCTTACTGTGGCCGGTGGTCGGGCACCGGGGTACACGTGATGATCAGGTGGACTGGGGGCGGCCGAAGAGCAGGTCGTAGCCGGCGGGGAGCTGGAGCAGGATCTGGCCCAGCAGGTCCTCGCCGGCGGCGTCGGCGACGGTCGACAGCACGGCACTGACGTCCCAGGCCGCGGTCTGCTCGGTGGCGCCTTCGATCCACGCGGCGGTTGCGCGCACGAATCGCTCCGGGAGCAGCGGCTCGGCGCTCTGCAGCGGGTTGAGCAGGATCAGGGCGAACGCCTCAGGCAGGCGCGCCGCCAGCTGGGCGCGGACGTCGCCCACCAGGTGCGCGCCGAGGAGGGCAAGTACCACACGGGCCGCGCGCTCGGCTTCCTCCGCAGAGTCGTACTCGCCGCGTTCCTTCACGCTGCCGAGGAACGCTTCGCATCGCAGAGTCATCTCGGCTGCCACCCCTTTCTTCTTCAGACTGCCCGCGGGGGTGCGGAGAGCGGGGTGAGGGGGAGATCAGGTACCCGCCTTCCGCACCCGTCCGGCCGGTGTCAGCCGGAGATCTCCTTGCGGCCGGATCCGACACCGATGGAGATCTTGCGGGGCTTGGCGCGCTCGGCGATCGGGATGCGCAGAGTGAGCACGCCCGCGTCGTAGTCGGCCTGGATGTGCTCGGTGTCGAGGGTGTCGGCGAGCACGATCTGGCGGGAGAAGACACCCAGCGGCCGCTCGGACAGCTCCATCTGTACGTCGTCGGTCTTCGCCACCGGCCGCCGTTCGGCCTTGACGGTGAGCATGTTCCGCTCGACGTCGATGTCGATCGCGTCCGCGGTGACGCCGGGAAGGTCGAAGGCCACCACATACTCGTCGCCCTCGCGGTAGGCGTCCATCGGCATCGCCGACGGGCGGGACCAGGTCCCCGGGCCCATCAGCTGCTGCGCCAGCCGGTCCAGCTCACGGAAGGGGTCAGTGCGCATCAACATCGTGAATACACCTCCAGCAGGTTCAGGCAGTTGCTGCCAATGCGCCTCACTGACACCGTTGTAACATGTCATCCAATGGATGACAAACACGATGTCGTCTACATGATGACGACAAGGGAGGTGTCCGTGACCCAGGCCGACCAGCCGTCCCCGACCAGCACGAATGCCCACAGCCCGGCGTCGTTCCTCGCCGCCGCAGCGGCCCTGCACGCCATAGACGGCGCCCTGCGCGACGCCCAGCGACAGTCCCCGGACACCCCGGATGCTCCCGGCCCCGTGCCGGAGCAGGCGCTGGCCTCCCTGATGCTGCTGCGGCAGGTACGCGAGCAGCTCGCCGGATGGGAGACCGGCTTGATCGAAACCGCCCGCGACGCGGGAGCCAGCTGGGCCGATCTCGCCCGCCCCCTCGGCGTCGCCAGCCGCCAGGCAGCCGAACGCCGCTACCTGCGCGGCCGCCCCGGCCCCGCCGGAACCACTGGTGAACAACGCGTCCAGGCCACCCGCGAAAGCCGCGCCGCTGAACGCACCAACGCCAACTGGGCCCGCCGCAACGCAGCCGACCTGCGCCGCATCGCCGGCCAGATCACCGCTCTCACCGACCTGCCCACCACGGCCCGCCTCCCGCTCAGCCAGCTCCACGCGGCCCTTGCCCACGACGATCCCGCCGAGCTCATCCGCCCCCTCTACGCCACCCGCCCCCACCTGACCACCACCCACCCCGACCTCGCTGCGCAACTCGACACCCTCGCACCCCCCTGAACCCACCCGTTCCGGTTCTCTGTTCCGTTCCTGCTCGGGCCCGGGCCGTGGTGGCATGCCCAGGTCCACACTGGCTGTCGCGGAAGCCCGGTGGGCCTGGGCGCGCTTGCTGGCCAGGAACCTCAGGGGGAGGTCGAGGCCTTCGACCTCCCCGCGCCAGCCTTCGTCGATCGCGCGTTGACGACGGGCCAGGAGGTCGGCCTTCGACTCGTCGAGCCGGGGCAGCATCTTGGGGTTGATCGACAGCATCGGGCATCGGATACAGGCTTATCCGAACTAGCCCAGCTGGCCGCCCGGTGGGGTGGATCGCCGTCGAGTTGCTGAAAGTAGTGGGACAGAAATCCCGCCTGCTGGGACCATCCGGGCGTGTCGTGCGGCTGACTCCTGCCTTGTCGCCGATGAACGGGCGTCCGGGGACAGGGGACAATGCAGGATATGGATGACGCGTTCACACTCCTTCGGCGGGCCGTCGACCTGCTGTCCGAGGACGCCGCAGCAGAGAACGGGCAGACGGTTGGGGATGTTCGCGAGGACATCGGGCGCCAGGAGTGGGAGATGGTGCTCGGCGTTCTCATCGAGATCGGGGATGTCCACCCCGTGACAGTCGACTTCTGGGAACTCCTCGCCGAGGCCGCTCGCCAGATGATGCTCGACCGCAGCTGCCGTTGGTGCGAGTGGCGAGCCTGGGAAGTCCAACATGGCACCGTTCGGGCAACCCTGGGCTGTCCCGTAAAAGATCTCCGGAGTGCTGGCCACCAGTTCCGTTGCCGCGAGGTCAGGTTCGTCCGCCAGGACGCAGCCACCAGCAACACCCTGTCTTCCAGCGGCAGGCTCCACGGTCGGCCCTTGCGGACCGGATCCACCCCCTGGCGCTGTAGCGCAGTGACCAGCTTGCCGAACTGACGCGGGCTCAGCCCGGTGAACGGGACTATCCAGGACGGCTCCGACGCCGTGATCACAGCAGCCACATCTGGATCGTCCCAAAGATCGGACAGCATGAAACGATGACTGCCATGTCAGGTCAGGTCTGGGTGTCACTCATATCCGTGGGCGGCGTTGTCCTCGGCGGTCTGTTGTCCTACCTCGTCCAGCACAGGACTCAGCTTTCGGCAGAACGCGCAGAACAGCAACGACAGCAGATCACCCTGTCGGAAGCCAGGCGCGCGGAACGGCTGGCGTTGCTGGAGCGGTTCATCGAGGTGGGGGCCGAAGCCGAACGCGCCGCGTTCAGTCGGCCTGACGAGTGGGACGACACCCACAACTGGTACCTGACGACCCAGGACGCGATGAACAGGCTGTGGGTCGCGGAACGACTCATCCGCATCCAATTCCCCCTGCCCGTACACGACTCGGCACGCGCGTACTTCCTCGACCTCAACCGGACGGTGTGGGAAGGGTTGCCCGACGGCGAGAGCGTGCGGGACTACCTGGAAGGCAACCGGCTGGCGTTCCTCGACGCGGCTCGTGCGGTCATGGGATAGCGGCCGCCAGCCTCCGAAGATCCTTTACGGGACAGCCCTTGGGGCGAGGGGCCGACCCTCCCAGCGATGCTGACTTCTTGGGCGGCAGTGTCTGTCACGGCTCCGGAGTAATGCGACCAACGGTGCTGCGGATGTCGGGCATGCCGAGGCGGACGGTGGACGGCTGGGCTGCACGCTCGCGCATGGCCTCCAGTTTCTGCGCGGCGGCGGCCATGGCGGTCTCGATGGCGGCAACCTCGCCGAGCCAGCCTTGATCCGCTGCCTCTCGGAGGCGGTCGAACCCGTGGCAGATCGCCGGCTCGACACCTGCGGGCGCCGAGCCCGGCAGCGTCGAGTGACACGTCACATACCCTTCCCCCACCCCCCTGACCCGCGCTTATGCGCTACAGAGGCAAAACAGCGGCGAATTCGACCCGGATTCGACCCCCACGGCCTCCTTCACGGCTACGACCACACCCGATCAGAAGTGATGCAACTTCTGCCGCTGTACCAACGAATTACAGAAACCGAATCACCACAAGAGTCCCAATAGGTATCAGTCTCGTAAGTCGACAACACCGAAAGGGACGCGCATCCCGCCGATGTAGGCACGGTGCCACGGAATGGCCCGACTCCATCCCGACCCAGCCCCACGAGAGATTGCACCCTCTGAACAGGCCTTTTACCGATCCTCTTCCGTGAGGCGGAAGGGGTATTGCGGCACGGCGGTGCCCTTCCGGACGATGCCACCACAGCAGACAGACGGGAGCCGCAACGATGCCGCACATGACCGCCTTCGCCAGGAACCAGTGGTACGTCGCCGCCTACAGCCACGAGGTCGGGCGCGAGTTGCTCGGACGGACGATTCTCGGGGAGACCCTCGTCCTCTACCGCACGGAGGAGGACGGGACGCCGGTCGTCCTGCACGACCGGTGTGTGCATCGCCGTTACCCGCTGTCCGAGGCGCCGACCCGGCTCGACGGTGACCGGATCGTGTGCGGGTACCACGGGTTCACGTACGACACGACCGGTGCGTGTGTGTACGTGCCGGGGCAGAAGCGTGTCCCTCGGACGGCGCGTGTCGCCTCGTACCCCGTTGTCGAGCAGGACTCCCTGATCTGGGTGTGGATCGGTGACCCGGCGCTCGCCGACCCCGAGAGCATCCCTCGGGCCAGGCACCTCGACTCCCCCGGCTGGGTCACCGTGCGCGGCATGGAGCCCATCGACTGCGACTACGGTCTGCTCGTCGACAACCTCCTCGACCTGTCCCACGAGACCTATCTGCACGGCGGGTACATCGGCACCCCCGAGGTCGCCGAGACGCCGATCACCACCGAGGTCGACGAGGGCGCCGGCATCGTCCGGGTCAGCCGGCACATGGACGACGCCGAGTGCCCGCCGTTCTACGCCAAGTCGACCGGTATCGAGGGCCGGATCACCCGCTGGCAGGACATCGAGTACCACGCCCCGTGTCTGTATCTGCTGCACAGCCGCGTCGCTCCCGTCGGCGTGGTGCCCGAGGCGGACGGCAGTGACCCGGGCGGCTTCCACACCGAGGTCACATACGCCATCACGCCGTCCGGCGACGGCAAGGTGTACGACTTCTGGGCGGTCTCACGGGACTGGGCGACGGACGACGAGGAGGTCACCGAGTTCCTGCGCGGCAACAACCACACGGTGGTCATGCAGGACGTCACCGCCCTCAACCTGCTCCAGAAGACCCTGGGCACCGAGCGCCACGGCTACCAGGAGCTGAGCATCAACATCGACACCGGTGGACTCGCCGCCCGCCGTATCCTCGCCCGGCTGGTCGAGGAGGGCGCCAAGCCGATGGAGAAGGTCCAGTGACGGGCCCTACCGGCGAGATCTACCGCATCGACTGGCTGCCGGGCACCGACGTCCTGCACGGCACCTGTCACTGCGGCCGCGAACACACCGCGAAGGACCCGGTGGAGATGTGGGAGTGGATGCTCGCGCACCCGCAAGGACACGAGCCGCGAGGAAACAGTTCATGAGCGACGTGTACGAAGCCGAACTCGTCGTCGACCGCAGAGAATTCGCGGCCGACGGCGTGCTCGCCCTCATTCTGCGCCACCCGCTGGGCGAGCAGCTCCCCGGCTGGGAACCCGGCGCCCACATCGACGTGGTGCTCGGGCCGGAGCTGGAGCGGCAGTACTCGCTGTGCGGCGATCCGGCCGACCGGACACAGTGGCGGATCGCTGTGCTGCGGGAGCCGGACGGGCGCGGCGGATCCGCCCATGTGCACGAGCAGTTGGGGCAGGGGGACAAGGTGCGGGTGCGCGGTCCCCGCAATCATTTCCGCCTGGAGCCCGCTCCCCGGTACCGGTTCATCGCGGGCGGCATCGGCATCACCCCGATCCTGCCGATGCTGGCCGCGGCCGAGGCGGCGGGCGCCGAATGGACGCTGCTGTACGGCGGGCGTACCCGTCGATCGATGGCGTTCACCGAGGAGTTGGGGCGGCACGGCGGACGGGTCACCGTCGCCCCGCAGGACGAGTCGGGGCTGCTGGACCTCGCCTCCGCGCTCGACGACGTACCCGACGGCACCCTCGTCTACTGCTGTGGCCCCGGTCCGCTGCTGGACGCCGTCGAGGAGCGGTGCCCGTCCGGGGTGCTGCACATCGAGCGGTTCCAGGCGAAGGAGCAACCGGTCGGCGAGGACGGGGAGTTCGAGGTCGAGCTGGCCCGGAGCGGGCTGACGCTGACCGTGACGCCGGGTGTCTCCCTGCTGGACACGGTGCGGGCGGCCGGCGTCGAGGTGCTCTACTCCTGCACCGAGGGCACGTGCGGGACCTGCGAGACCGACGTCCTGGACGGCACCCCGGACCACCGGGACTCCGTACTCACGCCGGAGGAGCAGGAGAGCGGCGAGACGATGATGATCTGCGTGTCGCGGTGCCGGGGACAGCGGCTGGTCCTGGATCTGTAACCTGTCCCGGATCTGTGGCCTGTCCCGGATCTGCAACCCCTCCTGGATCCGTGATCCGTCCGGGATGCGTCATCCGCAGGTCCGCCTCGATCCCGGCGACGGTCGCCAGCAGATGCGGCAGCAGGTCCCGGCGTACGGAGTCGACGGAGTTGCGGCCGGCGTGCACGGCGATGTTGACGGCCGCGACCACCTCGCCGCCCCGATCCCGCACCGGGGCGGCGACCGACCTCAGCCCCTCCTCCAGCTCCTGGTCGACGACCGCGTAACCCTGCCTGCGGACGCGGCGCAGCTCCGCCCGCAGGGCGTCCGGCGAGGTGAGGGTGCGCCCGGTCAAGGGCTTCAACTCGGCGCGGGTGAGCCGGACTTCGACCTCCTCGTCCGGTAGATGGGCGAGGATCACCCGGCCCACGGACGTCACATACGCTGGGAATCGGGTGCCGACCGTGATGGACGCCGTCATGATGCGCCGGGTCGGGACCCGGGCGACGTACACGATGTCGTCGCCGTCGAGGACGCACAGCGACGACGACTCCCGTACCTGCGCGACGAGTTGCTCCAGATGCGGCTCGGCGATCTGGGGCAGGGTGTAGCTGGAGAGGTAGGAGTAGCCGAGTTCCAGCACGCGCGGGGTGAGGCGGAAGAGACGGCCGTCCTGGTGGACGTAGCCGAGGTCGGCGAGGGTCAGGAGCAGGCGGCGGGCCGCGGCGCGGGTCAGGTCGCAGGTCTGGGCGACCTCGCTGAGCGTGCGGGCCGGATGCTCGGCGTCGAAGGAGCGGATCACGGCGAGGCCGCGCTCGAAGGACTTCACGAAGTGCGGTGCGCGTACGTCGGCGGACATCGCCACCTCCAGAAGTGTCAACAATGTTGTCGGTGAACCCATTGACCGGATCCGCTTGAGGCTTCTACCTTCCCGCTGAGCAACCTCGCGCACTACTGTGCGCCTTGCGCACAACCTGTCGGAACACCGTTGCACCGTTGTCTGTACAGGAGGAGCCATGCGTCGTCTGTCCGCCGGTCTCACCGCCGGCGCTCTGCTGTTCGTCGCGACGGCCTGCGGCTCGTCCGACGGCGGTTCACCGGCCGCCGGCACGTCGTCCGGCGGTGTCACGACCGTCAAGCTCGGGCTCATCCCGATCGTCGATGTCGCACCGCTGTATCTCGGCCAGAAGAAGGGCTTCTTCGAGAAGCAGGGCCTGAAGCTGGAGTTCACCGCCGCTCAGGGCGGTGCGGCGATCGTGCCGGGTGTGGCGAGCGGGCAGTTCCAGTTCGGGTTCAGCAATGTGACGTCCCTGATGGTGGCCCAGTCCAACGGCGTCCCCGTGAAGGCCGTCGCCAACGGGATCGCGTCAACCGGCGTGCGGGGCAAGGACTTCAACGGCCTGATGGTCAAGAAGGACAGCCCGATCAAGTCGGCGAAACAGCTCGAGGGCAAGAAGGTCGCCATCAACACCCTGAAGAACATCAACGAGACCGCGGTCCGCCAGGCGGTACGGGTGGCGGGCGGCGACCCGGACAAGGTGACCCTCGTCGAGATGGCCTTCGACCAGATGCCCGCCGCCCTCGACCAGGGCCAGATCGACGCCGCGTGCGTGGTCGAGCCGGCGACCGCCACCATCCGGAGCCAGGGCGGCCGGGAGATCGCCTCGCCGTTGATCGACGTCGCGCCCGAGCTCACCGTCGCCATGTACTTCACCTCGACGCAGTACGCGCAGCAGAACCCGGACGTGGTCAAGAAGTTCCAGGACGCCACCGCCGAGTCCCTCGCGTACGCCGAGGCCCATCCGGACGAGGCCCGGCAGATCGTCACGACGTACACCAAGATCCCGGCGAACGTGCTGGACCAGGTGACCCTGCCCAAGTGGCCTGCCGAGGCGAACCGCTCCTCCATAGAGGCCCTGATGAAGCTGGGCGAGGAGGACGGCCTCTTCAAGAAGACGCCCGACCTGGACGCGCTGCTACCGTGAGGGACTTCAGACGCATAATGGGTTCGAACGTCGCCCTCGGCGCGGCCGGGCTCGCGGCCTTCCTCGCCCTGGGCGAGGCGGTGCCGCGACTCGGCCTGGTCAAGGAGGCCTACTTCCCGCCGACCAGCCGGATCGCCGACGCGCTCGCGGACGAGGCCGCCGACTCCGCCTTCTGGACCGCGCTCGGCGACACGCTCACCGGCTGGGCGCTGGGCCTGGCGATCGCGTCCTGCGCGGGCATCGTGATCGGCGTGCTCGTCTCGGTCGTGCCGTATCTGCGCGAGGCGACGGCCTCCACCATCGAGTTCCTGCGCCCGATCCCGTCGGTCGCGCTCATCCCGCTGGCCGTGCTGCTGTACGGCACCGAGCTGCGCTCCGTGCTCCTCCTCGTCATCTACGCCTCCTTCTGGCAGGTGCTGATCCAGGTCCTGTACGGCGTCCAGGACGTCGACCCCGTCGCCGAGGAGACGGCGCGGTCGTACGGCCTCGGCACCTGGGCGCGGATCCGGCATGTGCTGTGGCCGACCGCGCTGCCGTACGTCATGACCGGCGTGCGGCTCGCGGCGGCCGTCGCGCTGATCCTCGCCATCACCGCCGAACTAGTCGTCGGCGCGCCGGGGTTGGGCAAGCGCATCGGCGTCGCGCAGGCGTCGCAGGCGGTGCCCGAGATGTACGCGCTGATCGTGGTGACCGGACTGCTGGGGCTGCTGATCAACGTGGGTGCGAGGACCGTGGAGCGGCGGGCGTTGGCCTGGCACCAGTCGGTGCGCGGGGAGGTGGCGGTGTGACGCGCGTACTGCTGCGGCTGGTCTTCGTGTTCGCGCTGCCCGCGCTGCTGGTCACCGTCTGGTGGGTGGCCTCCGCCGGGAGTACGGACGTGTACTGGCCGCCCTTGCGGACGATCCTGGAGGCCTTCCCGGACGTATGGACGGCGGAGCGGCTGCGGGAGGACGTGCTGCCCAGTGTGCTGCGGCTGTCGGGCGGTTACGCACTGGCGGCCGTGGTGGGCGTGGCGGTCGGTACCGTCATCGGCTCCTATCGGCGGGTGCGGGCCGTGTGCGAGCCGGTCCTGGAGTTCCTGCGGGCGGTGCCGCCGCCTGTGCTGGTGCCGGTCATCATGCTGTTCGCGGGCATCGGCGACACCATGAAGATCACGGTGATCGCGAGCGGCTGCGTGTGGCCGATCCTGCTCAACACCGTCGAGGGCGTGCGAGCGGTGGACCCGGTGATGGCGGAGACGGCACGGTCGTACGGCGTCACGGGCGTGGCGCGTCTGCGGCACCTGGTCCTGCGCTCGGCGAGCCCGCAGATCTTCGCGGGCCTGCGCCAGGCCCTGTCCATCGGCATCATCCTGATGGTGATCAGCGAGATGTTCGCTGCCAGCAACGGTCTGGGCTTCACCATCGTCCAGTTCCAGCGGGGCTTCGCGATCCCGGACATGTGGACCGGCATCCTCGTGCTCGGTCTGCTCGGTTTTGTGCTGTCGGTCGTCTTCCAGTTGGTCGAGCGGCGGGTGCTCGGCTGGTACCACGGTCTGCGCGCCTCGGCCCGGCGGTCGCCGTGAACATCGAGAAGGGGCGGTCCATGCTCGACGTACGCGGACTGAAGAAGGTCTACGAGGGGTCGGGGCGTCGGGTGGAGGCGGTCCGCGACCTCACCTTCACCGTCGACGCCGGGGAACTCGTCTGCCTCGTCGGCCCGTCGGGCTGCGGCAAGACGACGCTGCTGAAGTGCATGGGCGGACTGCTCGCCCCGACCGGCGGTGAAGTGCTCCTGGAGGGGCGGAAGGTGACCGGCCCGCCGCCCGGAATGGCCTTCGTGTTCCAGGAGTACGGACGCAGCCTGTTTCCTTGGATGCGGGTCGGCGAGAATGTCGAACTTCCCCTCAAACAGAAGGACTTGAGCAAGGGGCGGCGCCGGGAGTTGGTGCGGGACGCGCTGGAGTCGGTGGGTCTCGCGGATGCCGTGGGGGCGTATCCGTGGCAGCTGTCCGGCGGGATGCAGCAGCGGGTCGCGATCGCCCGGGCGCTGGCGTACGAGCCCCGTGTGCTGCTGATGGACGAGCCGTTCGCGGCGGTCGACGCGCAGACCCGGGCGGATCTGGAGGACCTGGTCCGGGGGCTCTGGCGGGAGCGCGGCATCACGATCCTGTTCGTCACCCATGACATCGACGAGGCCGTCTATCTGGGCGAGCGGGTGATCGTACTGTCCGCCTCCCCCACCGTCGTCCAGGAGCAGCTGAAGGTCGAACTGCCCGCCCAGCGCGACCAGTTGCACACCCGCGTGGACCCGCGCTTCGCCGAGCTGCGCACCCATGTGTACGAGCAGATCCAGGCGGCGAAGCGCGGGGTCGTGCGCGACTCGGTCACGAAGTCAGATACGCCTCCACCTCACTGAACTGACCGGCCGGCCAGCCGGTGTTGGCGCTGACGGACAGCCGCAGATACCGCAGGTTCGTGCTGCCGGGCAGGGAGACGGTGGCCGTGTTGCCGGTGGCCGGGTCGAAGCGGTAGCCGGTTGCGCCGACGACCGTCGAGTAGGACGAGCCGTCGGTGCTGCCCAGCACCGTGACGGTCTGGGTGCGCGCGCCCCAGGCCGAGGACGGCGGCAGCTTCAGCACCAGCCGGCGGACCGCCTCGCTCGAACCGAGGTCGACCGTCAGGGACTGCGGGAAGGCGTTGTTGGCCGACTCCCAGTAGGTGTTCGCGTCGCCGTCGACGGCCTTGCCGGGTGTGTAGACGTCCTGCGAGCCGGTGGCGGTGGCCGGGCGGCCCTTGGCCAGGTTGCGGGTGGGATCCGGGTCGGGGTTGCCCTGGCCGGGCTGCGGCCACGTCGAGCAGTCGGACCAGGTGCTGCTCCAGCCGGAGTTGCCGCCGCCGTCGGTGAGGGTGAAGGTGCCGGAGTTGGCCGGGTAGGGGCAGTTGTAGATGCCCGCGGCGCCGACGCCGGTCGCCGTGACGTTGCGGAAGGTGGCGGCGCCCTGGGTCTCGGCCTGGACGACGACCGTGCCGGTGTTGCGTACGGTGGCGCCGTCGACGGTGACGTTCTTCGCCGCGAAGCCGCGCCCGCTGCCCGAGACGAACTCGAAGGCGCTGTACGGGCTGTCGGTGATGGTGGTGTTGGTGATGCGGACGTTCGCCTCGATGGCACTGTCGTATGAGTCGACGCGCAGAGCGCCCATCGGGTGGTTCCAGTTGGGGTTCATCGCGCCCGTGCGGACGAGCGTGTTGCCGTCGACCGTGATCGTGCCGGACAGCGGATGGAAGGGGTCCAGGAACTTCTGGTTGGAGATCGCGATGCCGCTGCCGAGGGCGTTGGTGTCGGAGATCAGGTTGTCCTTGACGGTGATGTCGGTGCCGCCGTAGATCGCGATGCCGTTGGCCAGGTTCGGCTGCGTGATCGTGTTGTTCTCGAAGCTGCTGTTCGTGTCCGGCGCGTACAGGGACCACATGGCGAGCGCGTCATCGCCCTGGTTGCGCAGGAAGTTGTGGCGGACCTTCACCCCGCGCGCGTTGCCGTTGAGATTGAGGCCGTCGGCGGTCATGTCGAGGAAGCGGTTGTTCTCGACGACGAGGTTGTCGTTGGTGCCCATCAGCCAGAGGCCGACCTTGAGGTGCTGGAGCCACATACCGGAGACGGAACTGTTCGGCCCCAGCGAGCCGTTGACGAAGTTGTCGGGGTTGGAGTCGACGCGTTCGGTGACCTCGCCGACGACCGCGAAGTCCTTGATGTGGACGTTGCCGGAAGAGCTCGACTGGTCGATGAAGCGCGAGGTGCGCACGATCGAGTGCCAGCTGCCCGCGCCCTGGAGGGTGACGTTCTGGACGCCGCCGAGGGAGGACGTGAGCTTGTACTCGCCCGGCGGGATCCACACCACCCCGCCCTGCGCCGAGGCGATGGCGTCACGGAAGGCCTGGGTGGAGTCGCCCTGGCCGCTGGGGTCCGCACCCTTGGCCGTCACCGACACGGACCCGGCGGGCTGGGTTGCGGCCCCGGCGACCTGCTCGAAGTCGGCGACGTCGACGGTGACTTGAGTGTGGGCCGCTTCCAGGGCCACCTTGTCGCCCGCCTGCACGTTCTGGCCGAGCATCAGTCGGGCGTTGTCGTAGAAGTGGTGGGTCTTGGCGCCGGGGATCCAACTGGTGTCGACGTAGGAGTACTTGGACGTGACGGCGATGGTCTTGGCGAGCTTGGTTCCGTTGACGTACACGTTCAGCGAGCCGGACTGTCCGTCGGGGACGCTGTAGGCCACGTTCAGGGCGTTGGCCGCGCCCGGTGCCGTGAACTCGACGCGCTGACCGGCGGCGAGGCGGACGGCCTGGCGTCCGGAGGCCTCGGAGGCGAGGGTGCCCTGCGTGTAGTCGGGGCCGATCTTCGTGCCGGTCGTGGTGGCGGACTCGGCCTCGACCGAGGTGAAGGGGAGGGTGGCGCCGGCGGCCGCGTGGGCGGTGGGGGTCGTGGCGGTGAGCAGGCCGGCGGTGAGGGCGACGGTGATCGCGGTCGCGGTCATGGTTGGCGCGATCATGACAAATCTGCGCGTGTGCTGCATGGCTGATCCCTTCGGGGTGGGGGTGCGGGGATAGCGGCCGCGGTCTCAGGCGCGCAGCCAGACCGCGGTGTCCTTCGGCAGCCGACCGGTGTCCTCCAAAGGGCCGCTGGCGAGGAGGAGTTCGGTGTGGGCGGGCAGGTCGGCGGGCTCGTCCGCCAGGTTCAGCACGCAGGTCACGCCCGGTGCGCGGGTGAAGGCGAGCACACCGTGGGGGGCGGGCAGCCAGGTGAGCGGGCCATCCCCGAACAACGGCCGGAGCGCGATCGCGCGGCGGTAGAGGGCGAGCATCGACGTGGGGTCCGCGGTCTGACGGTCGGCCGCGTACGACCCCCAGTCGGCGGGCTGTGGCAGCCACGGCTCCTCATGTGAGCCGAAGCCCGCGTACGGCGCGTCGGCCGTCCACGGCAACGGGACCCGGCAGCCGTCCCGGCCCGGGTCGGTGCCGCCGGAGCGGGCATGCATCGGGTCCTGGACACGGCCGAGGGGGATGTCGACCTCGGGCAGGCCCAGCTCCTCGCCCTGGTAGACGTAGACGGCTCCGGGCAGGGCGAGTGACAGCAGCGCGGCCGCGCGGGCCCGGCGGGTGCCGAGGGCGAGGTCGGTCGGGGTGCCGAAGGCCTTGGTGGCGAAGTCGAAGCCGGTGTCGGTCCGGCCGTAGCGGGTGACCGTGCGCGTCACGTCGTGGTTGCACAGCACCCAGGTCGCGGGGGCGCCGATCGGAGCGTGCTCGGCGAGTGTCTCGTCGATGGCCGTGCGCAGCCGTCCGGCGTCCCAGGGGCAGGTCATGAAGGAGAAGTTGAAGGCCGTGTGGAGTTCGTCGGGGCGCAGATAGCGGGCGAAGCGTTCGGTGTCGGGGAGCCAGACCTCGCCGACGAAGACGCCGCCGTACTCGTCGGCGATCGCGCGCCAGGCGCGGTAGATGTCGTGGAGTTCGTCGCGGTCGACGTACGGGTGCGGGTCCCGGCCCTCGGTGAAGTTCGGCAGACGGGGGTCCTTGGCGAGGAGTGCGGCGGAGTCGATACGGACGCCGGAGACGCCCCGCTCGAACCAGAAGCGCAGAATGTCCTCGTGTTCCCGCCGGACGGCCGGGTGGGCCCAGTTGAGATCGGGCTGCTGCGGGGCGAACAGGTGCAGATACCAGTCGCCGTCGGGCAGCCGGGTCCAGGCGGGCCCGCCGAACTCGGAGCGCCAGTCGTTGGGCGGGAGTGCACCGCGGCCCGCGCGGAAGTGGAACAGTTCCCGCTCCGGGCCGCCCTTCAGCGCCGCCCGGAACCAGGGGTGCTGGTCCGAGACATGGTTCGGCACGATGTCGACGATGGTGCGGATACCGAGTGCGTCCGCCTCGGCGATGAGTTTCTCGGCCTCGGCCAGGGTGCCGAAGGCCGGGTCGATCGCGCGGTAGTCGGCGACGTCGTAGCCGCCGTCCTTCATCGGTGAGACGTACCAGGGCGTGAACCACAGCGCGTCCACGCCGAGTTCGGCGAGGTACGGCAGCCGGGCGCGGACGCCCGCGAGGTCACCGGTGCCGTCGCCGTCGCCGTCCGCGAAGCTACGGACGTACACCTGATAGATGACGGCGCTGCGCCACCAGTCCTGCGCCCCACGGGGCTTCCGGGCATGGGTGGGCTGTCCCACGGTGGGTGCCTTTCTGTCGGAGGGGCGACGTCAGCCCTTCGAGCCGCCCGCGCTGATGCCGGCGATGATGTGCCGCTGGAAGACCAGGAACATCGCGACCATCGGGATGCTGGCGATCACCATCGCCGCGATGAGCACGGTGAGCTGGATGTTCTGCGACAACTGCACGAGGGCCACGCTGACCGGCTGTTTGTCGGTGTCGGAGAAGACCATCAGCGGCCACAGGAAGTCCTGCCAGACGGCGACCAGCGCGAAGATCGACACGACGCCGAGCACGGGCCGGGACATGGGCAGCACGATCGACCACAGGACGCGCAGCCGGCCGGCCCCGTCGATCTCGGCGGCCTCCAGCACATCGCGCGGGATCTGGTCGAAGAACCGCTTCAGCAGGTAGAGGTTGAAGGCGTTGGCGACGGCCGGGAGCCAGATGGCGAGGGGGTCGTTGAGCAGGCCCAGGTCGGCCACGGTCAGGTACTTCGGCACCACCAGCGCCTGGGCCGGGACCATGAGGGTGGCGAGGATGCCGCCGAGGATCACCTTGCCGAAGGCGGGCCGCAGCTTGGACAGGGCGTATGCGGCGGCTGTGCAGAACACGAGCTGGAACGCCCAGGCGCCGGTCGCCTGGACCACCGTGTTCGTCAGGTGCGTCGGCAACTGCATCAGGTCCCAGGCGTCGGTGTAGCCGCTGAGGTGCCATTGCTCCGGGACCGGCGTGGGAGGCGTCCGCGCCACTTCGTCCGGGGACTTCATCGCGCCGGTCACCATCCAGTAGACCGGGAAGAGGAAGGCGAGCGCGAAGAGCACGACGACCCCGGTGAAGACGGTCCAGTAGACGGCCCTGCCGCGCGGGCGGGCGAGCACGGCCGGGGAGACGAGGGTGCGGGTGGTGCTCATACGTCCCCCTCGGAGCGGGTCAGCCTCAGGTAGGCGGCGGAGAACACGCCGAGCAGCGCGAGGAGCAGCACGCTCAGCGCGCAGGCGCCGCCGAAGTCGTTGTAGAGGAAGGCGTACTTGTAGATGAGGTAGAGGACGGTGACCGTGGCGTTCTCGGGGCCGCCGCCCGTGATCACGAACGGTTCGGTGAACACCTGCATCGTGGCGATGATCTGAAGGAGCATCAGCATGAGAATCACGAAGCGGGTCTGCGGGATCGTCACATGGCGGACGCGTTGCAGCAGGTTCGCGCCGTCCAGTTCGGCCGCCTCGTACAGCTCCCCCGGGATGGACTGAAGCGCCGCCAGGTAGATCAGGACGGTGCCGCCCAGGTTGGCCCAGGTGGCGACGATGACAAGGGAGACCAGGGCCGTGTCGGCGCCGTTGGACCAGTTCGACGTGGGCAGGTGCAGGAACCGCAGCGCCTCGTTGGCGAGGCCGGTGCCGGGGTCGTAGAACCACTTCCACAGCAGGGCGCTGACCACCGGCGGGATCATCACCGGCAGATAGACCACGACCCGGAAGAACGCCTTCGCGTGCCTCAACTCGTTGAGGACCAGGGCGAGTACGAAGGGGATCGCGAAGCCGATCAGCAGGGCGAGCAGCGTGAAAGTGAGCGTGTTGCGCCAGGCCGCCGCGAACTCCGGGTCGGCGAAGACACGGGTGAAGTTGGCGGTGCCGACCCACTCGGGGTCGCTGCCGGGCGTGTACTTCTGGAAGGCGATCACGACCGCTCGGATCGCCGGGTACCAGGAGAAGAGCGCGAAGCAGATGACGCCGCCGAGGAGGAAGCCGTAGGCACGGGCCTGGTCGGTGAGACGACGCCGCCTCCGGTCCCCTGCCGGGGGCGGCGCCTGTACCGGGCGGGCCG
The DNA here is from genome assembly GCF_900103585.1 of Streptomyces sp. cf386. GTDB lineage: Bacteria > Actinomycetota > Actinomycetes > Streptomycetales > Streptomycetaceae > Streptomyces. The sequence goes on along the minus strand of NZ_FNHV01000004.1, from coordinate 604,254 downwards.
CGACCTTGCCCGCAGCCCTTTCCGCGGCCTTCTCCGCGGTCTGCTCCCTGGTCCGCCGCTGGGCCGTCCTGGTCACGGCCCGTCAGCCCCGCGCCAGGATGCTGTCGATCTTCCCGGAGGCGTCCCTCAGGAGCTGGTCGATGTCGGCGTCCTCCTTGGTGAGGACGGCGGAGACGACCCCGTCGAGGACGGAGTAGATCTGCTGGGCGCTCGGCGGCTCGATCTTCATGTCGAGGCTCTGGTTGCCGTCGAGGAAGGCCTGGTAGTTCTCCACCGGGACGTTGGCGTTGGCCTCCTTGACCTGCTGGTCCTTGGCGTCGGCGGCACCGGTGAACAGCCGGGGCTCGGGCAGTCCGACGGGGGCATCGTTCTTCTTGGCGCGGGCGTAGTCGCCGAGGAAGCCGTCACCGGGGGTGAGGAACATGTGGTCGAGCCACTTCAGACCGGCACGGATCTGCTCGGGGCTCGCCTTCTTGTTGAACATGTAGCCGTCGCCGCCGATGAGCGTGCCCTCGCCGCCGGGCATGGGGGCGAGCGCGAGGTCCTTGTAGTCGCCGCCCTTCTCCTTGACCAGGATCGGGATGTTGTCGGGGGCGGAGAGGTACATGCCGAGCTTGCCGGAGCCCATCATCTGCTGGACGTCGTTGATGACCAGCAGTTGCTTGCTGCCCATGGAGTTGTCGGTCCAGCGCATGTCGTGCAGGTTCTGGAGCACGGCGCGGCCCTCGGGGGTGTTGACGGTCGCCTTCTTGCCGTCGGCGCTCACGACGTCGCCGCCCTGCGAGTAGAGCTCGGCGGTGAAGTGCCAGCCGCCCTGGTTCTGGGCGCTGTAGTCGGCGTAGCCGACGGTGCCGCCTCCGAGACCGGCGATCTTCTTGGCGACGGTGCGCAGTTCGTCCCAGGTGGCCGGGGGCTTCTCGGGGTCGAGGCCCGCCTCCTCGAAGAGCTTCTTGTTGTAGATCAGGCCCATCGAGTAGCCGGTGCGCGGTATGCCGTAGATCTTGCCGTCGACGGTGTAGATGTCGCGCAGCTGCTGCTGGACGGTCTCGTAGCTCTTCAACTCCTTGACGTACGGCGTGAGATCGGCGGCCTGGTTGATGTCGACGACGTGCCGGGCGTCGGTGAAGTACGTGTAGAAGACGTCCTCCATCTGCCCGCCGGCGAGCTTGGCGTCGAAGGTCTTCGGGTCCTGGCAGGGGAACGCGTCATGGGCGACGACGTCGATGTCCGGGTTCTGCTTCTCGAAGGAGGCGATGTCCTGCTCGAAGAACTGGCGGTCGACCTTGGCGCTCTTGGGCGGCATGCAGTTGACCGTGATGCGGGTCTTGCCGCTCGCCGACTCGTCGTCGCCCGACCCGCACGCGGAGACGGCCAGGGCGAGAGAGCAGACGCTCAGCGCGGCAAGGGTACGGCGGAACCCGGTGCTTCTCATCGATGGACCCCTCTGGGCAGGAGCGGTGGGCGCCGCACACTCAAGCACCGGCGACGGGGGTCCGCAAGATGTCGCGCGTAGTTTGAAATTTTTGAACAGCCGACTGGATCTCAGTGGAACGGGCGAGTGGCCCTCGGCGGGATCGGGTGGGACCTCAAGGACGAGGCGCCTGCGCCGTGGATCCGCGCACCACCAGTTCCGGCTCGAAGAGCAGCTCCTCCACGGGTACGGCCGTGCCCGCGATCTGCGCGTTCAGCAGCTCCACGGCCGCCCTGCCCATGGCCTCGATGGGCTGGCGGACGGTGGTCAGGGGAGGTTCCGTGCAGTTCATGAACGCCGAGTCGTCGTACCCGACCACTGAGACCTCCGACGGGACGTCAAGTCCCTTGCGGCGGGCGGCCCTGATCGCCCCGAGCGCGAGCGGGTCGCTGGCGCAGATGATGCCGGTCACCCCCCGGTCGATCAGCCGGGAGGCAGCCGCGTGACCACCCTCGATCGAGAAGATCGCCCGCGCGACGTGCTCCTCGGGCAGCTCCCCGGCGACACCCCGCGCGGCGGCCAGCTTGCGTGCCGACGGCACGTGGTCGGCCGGCCCGAGCACCAGCCCGATGCGCTCGTGGCCCAGCGAGGCCAGATGGCGCCAGGCCTGCTCCACGGCCACGGCGTCGTCGCAGGACACGCCCGGGAAGCCCAGGTGCTCGATGGCCGCGTTGACCAGGACGACCGGGATGTTGCGGTCGGCGAGCTCCTTGTAGTGGTCGTGGGGCGCGTCGGCCTGGGCGTACAGCCCGCCCGCGAACACGACGCCGGAGACCTGCTGTTGCAGCAGCAGCGCGACATAGTCGGCCTCGGAGACGCCGCCCTTGGTCTGCGTGCACAGCACCGGGGTCAGTCCGAGCTGGGCGAGCGCTCCGCCGATCACCTCGGCGAACGCCGGGAAGATCGGGTTCTGCAGTTCGGGGAGCACGAGGCCGACCAGCCGGGCGCGTTCGCCGCGCAGTTGGGTGGGCCGCTCGTAGCCGAGGACGTCCAGGGCGGACAGCACCGCCTGCCGGGTGGCCTCGGAGACGCCGGGCTTGTCGTTGAGCACCCGGCTGACCGTGGCCTCGCTGACCCCGACCTTCTTCGCCACTTCAGCAAGTCGCCGCGTCATGCGCGCAAGAATAGCGCAAGAAACGCAAACGGCTTGCGTTGTGTTGTCACCTCACGTCGCGTTGCCCGCCTCACCTTGCGCAGCCGCCTACTTCTTCGCCGCCCACAGTCCCCGGACGTGCCCGAGGTGGCGGGTCATGACCTCGCGTACGCCCTCCTCGTCACGGGCGATCAGCGCGTCGAGGAGTTCCAGGTGCTCCTCGGCGGAGGCCAGCAGGCGGCCCGCCTCGACGAGTGCGGTGAGCCCGTAGAGGCGGGAGCGCTTGCGGAGGTCACCGACAACCTCGACGAGGTGGGCGTTGCCGGCGAGGGCGAGCAGGCCGAGGTGGAAGCGGGTGTCCGCCTCGACGTAGGCGATGAGGTCACCGGAGACGGCGGCTTGGACGATCTCCCGTGCGGCGGGGCGCAGCGCCTCCAGGGAGACCTTGTCGGCGGTCCTCGCCAGCTCCACCACCGTGGGGATCTCGATGAGCGCCCGGATGTGCTTGTACTCGTCGAGCTGCTTCTCGGAGACCGCGGTGACCCGGAACCCCTTGTTGGGAACGGTGTCGACCAGGCCCTCCTTGACCAGGTCCAGCATGGCCTCGCGCACCGGCGTCGCCGAGACACCGAAGCGGGCGGCCAGCGTCGGCGCCGAGTACACGTCGCCCGGCAGCAGTTCCCCGGCGATCAGCGCGGCGCGCAGGGCGTCCGCGACCCGCTCCCGGTAGCTGCTCTTCTTGCCGCCCAGGGTGGGCAGCGCCGGGGCGGCTGCGGCGGACGGGGCGCTGGTGCGCTGGGCGGCCATGGGTCTCCTCGAACTGTGCGATGTCGCGCTGGGCGGCCAACGCAGTGCAATGTCACGCGTTATGCGCCCTCATTATCCTCGACGGCTCAGAGCACGAACCCGGCTGGGAAGGGGTCCGACGGATCGAGCAGGTACTGCGCCGTGCCCGTGATCCACGCGCGGCCGGTGAAACTCGGCAGGACGGCGGGGCGCCCCGCGACCTCCGTGGTGCCGAGGAGGCGTCCGGTGAACCGGGTCCCGATGAAGGACTCGTTCACGAACTCGGTGTGCAGCGGCAGTTCGCCGCGGGTGTGCAGCTGCGCCATCCGCGCGCTGGTGCCCGTGCCGCAGGGTGAGCGGTCGAACCAGCCGGGGTGGATCGCCATGGCGTGCCGGGAGTGGCGGGCGGTGGCGCCGGGGGCGATCAGGTGGACGTGGTGACAGCCGCGGATGGACGGGTCCTCGGGGTGGACGGGCTCCTCCTCGGCGTTGATCGCGGCCATGAGGGAGAGCCCGGCCTCCAGGATGTCGTCCTTGCGCGACCGGTCGAAGGGCAGCCCGAACTCCTCCAGCGGCAGGATGGCGTAGAAGTTGCCGCCGTACGCCATGTCGTATGTCACCGTGCGCCCGTCGGCCAGTGCGATCTTGCGGTCGAGGGCGACGGAGAAAGACGGCACGTTCTGGAGGGTGACCGCCTTCGCGGCGCCGTCCTCCACCGCCACCTCGGCGACGACCAGGCCCGCCGGGGTGTCGAGCCGGATCGTGGTGACCGGCTCGACGACCTCGACCATGCCGGTCTCCACGAGCACGGTCGCCACACCGATCGTGCCGTGCCCGCACATCGGCAGATAGCCGGAGACCTCGATGTAGATCACGCCCCAGTCACAGTCGGGGCGGCTGGGCGGCTGGAGGACGGCGCCGCTCATCGCCGAGTGGCCGCGCGGCTCGTTCATCAGGAGCTGCTTGATGTCGTCGCGGTGCTCACGGAAGTACAGGCGCCGCTCGTTCATGGTCGCGCCGGGGATCGTGCCGATGCCGCCGGTGATCACGCGGGTGGGCATGCCCTCGGTGTGCGAGTCGACGGCGTGCAGGACGAGTCTGCTGCGCACGGTCCAGCCTCCTTTGCGGTGACGCGAGTTGCGATGACGTGAGTTGCGATGACGTGAGTTGCGATGACGTGAGTGCGGTTACGCCAGCCCTGCGGCGACGGCCTTCTCGGTGGCGGCGCGGACGGCCGCCTCCTGCTCGGGCAGCAGCGGAACCCGCGGCGGGCGGACCGGACCGCCGTGCCGGCCGACGAGGTCCATGGACAGCTTGATGGCCTGCACGAACTCCACCTTGGAGTCCCAGCGCAGCAACGGGTGCAGCTGCTCGTACAGCTTCTTGGCCGTGCCCAGGTCGCCGTCGACGGCGGCGCGGTACAGCTCGACGGAGGACTTCGGCAGCGCGTTCGGGTAGCCGGCCACCCAGCCCTTCGCACCCGCGATCGCGAGCTCCAGCAGCACGTCGTCGGCGCCGATCAGCAGGTCGAGTTCCGGGGCGAGTTCGGCGAGCTGGTAGGCACGGCGGACGTCGCCGGAGAACTCCTTGACACCCTGGATATACCCCTCGCCGTGCAGCTTGGCGAGCAGCTCGGGTACGAGGTCGACCTTGGTGTCGATGGGGTTGTTGTACGCCACGATCGGCACACCCGCCTCGGCGACCTCGGCGTAGTGGGCGAGGACGGAACGCTCTTCGGCGCGATAGGCGTTGGGCGGCAGCAGCATCACGGCCCCGCAGCCCGCGTCGCGCGCCTGCTCGGCCCAGCGACGGGACTCGGCGGACCCGTAGGCGGCGACGCCGGGCATCACGCGCGCGCCGCCGATGGCGGTGACGGCCGTCTCGACGACCTTGGCCCGCTCCTCGGGGGTGAGGACCTGGTACTCGCCGAGCGAGCCGTTCGGCACGACGCCGTCGCAGCCGTTCTCGACCAGCCAGGCGCAGTGCTCGGCGAACCTGCCGTAGTCGACGGAGAGATCGTCGTTCAGCGGGAGCGCGGTGGCGACCAGGACGCCGCGCCAGGGGCGGTTGCCGGAATCGAGGGTGGTGGAACTATGGGTCATGAATTTCCCTCTCAATAGCATGTGACATTTTACTGTTGGTCGGTCTCTCCGGCCCGGGCCAGAACCCCGAGCGGTACCGGCCGGGCGAACGGCCGCCGGGACGGCGTCAGTTCGCACCCGGCGAGCCCCGCGACCGCGGGCCCGCACATCCGCCCCTGGCACCAGCCCATCCCGGCCCGCGTCAGCAGCTTCACGGTGCGCGGATCACCGGCACCGAGCTCCGCCACGGCCTCCCGGACCGCCCCGCCGGTGACCTCCTCGCAGCGGCACACGACGGTGTCGTCGGTGACCTGCTCGGTCCAGTGAGCGGGCGGGGCGTACACGGAGTCGAGCGCGGCGAAGAAAGTGCGCAGTCGGGTACGGACCTTGGCGGCCGCCGCCCATGCGCCCGGGTCGGGTGCGGTACCGCACAGGCGCGCCGCGGCCGAGCGTCCGGCGATATGGCCCTCGGCGAGCGAGAGGCCGTTGCCGCCGATGCCCGTGGTCTCTCCGGCGGCCCAGACACCGGGCACGTCGGTGCGCTGTTCGGCGTCGACGTGCACGCCGAGCCCGTCGAGCCGGCAGCCCAGGGTCTCGGCGAGGTCGGTGTGCGGGAGCATGCCGTGGCCGACGGCGAGGGTGTCGCAGGGGATACGGCGCTCACTGCCGGGCCTGACCCGCCCGTCGCCGTCGAGGTGGGCGACGGTCACGGCCTCCAGCCGCTCACTGCCGTGCGCCTCGACGATCGTGTGCCGGGCGAGGAGGCGCACCCGGTGGCGCAGCAGTCGGGCAGCGAATCCGGCCCCTTCGACGACCTTGCCGGGCTGCGCCGCCAGCGCGCGGGACTGCCGTACGAAGGCCTTGGGGTCGGCGGAGTCGACCAGCGCGGCCACCTCGACCCCGGCCGCGGCGAGTCCGGTCGCCACGGGGAGCAGCAGCGGGCCGGTCCCGGCGACCACGGCGGTGCGTCCCGAGACCGCGAGGGCGCCCTTGAGCATGGCCTGGGCGCCGCCCGGGGTGATGACACCGGGGAGGGTCCAGCCGGGGAAGGGCAGCACCTTCTCGTAGCCGCCGGTGGCCAGGAGCACGGCGTCGGCGCGCACTTCGGCCGGCTCCTCCTGCTCGGGGCCGAGGAGTGCGTGGACGGTGAAGCCCCGGTCCGGCTCGGCACGCCGCTCGACGAACCAGACGTGATGCTCCGTCAAGTGCCGTACGGTGCCCGCTCGGAGGTGCCCTTCCAACGCATCCCTCAGCCGCTCCCAGGTGCGCCACTGGTGATGCAGGGCCTGCGGTCTGCGGGCGCGCAGCCCGGCCGCGGGCCGGCGGTAGAACTGCCCGCCCGCCTCCGCCGCCGAGTCGACCAACGTGACCCGGACGCCCAGTGCCGCGGCGGCCACGGTCGCGGCCAGCCCCGCCGGACCCGCGCCGATCACGGCGAGGTGAGGGACCGCCCCTTCGCGGTTCGGGTCAGTCATCGTGGCCCGTCCCCTCCTGGGTGCGGATGGCGTCACCCGGGTGCAATGGCACCAGGCAGGCCCGTTGGTTCGGGCGGTCGTTGACGGTCACGAGGCAGTCGAAGCAGACGCCGATGCCGCAGAAGACCCCGCGCGGCCGACCCTGGCCCCGAGTGCTGCGCCACGAGGTGACACCGGCGGCCCACAGCGCCGCGGCGACCGTCTGGCCGGGCAGTGCCTGGATCTCACGGCCGTCCAGGGTGACCGTGAACGCCGGGCCCGGCCGGGCGTCGGCAAGCTCCAGCGGGGTTCTCACGTGGCCTCCTCGGCGAAACGGTCGGGGCGCAGCGGCGTCAGGTCCAGGTCGGGGGTCTTCGCGGTCAGCGCCTGTGCGATCAGGTGGCCGGTTCCGGTGGCGAGTCCGATGCCCGCGCCCTCGTGACCGCAGGCGTGGTACAGCCCGGGGACACGGGGATCCGGTCCGACGGCGGGCAGGTGGTCGGGCAGGTACGGGCGGAAGCCGAGGTAGGAGCGCATCGCGCGCACCCGCTCCAGGAACGGGAACAACCGGGTCGCCCCCGCGGCCAGCGCCCGTACGACCGGAAGCGAGAACGTCCGGTCGAAGCCGACCCGTTCCCGGCTCGCCCCGATGAGGATCGACCCCGCGGCCGTGCCCTCCACGACCGGTGAGGTCTGCAGCGCGGCCGAGTCGCTGGCCACGTCGGCCACGTAGTCGGCGGCGTACACCTTGTGGCGGACCCGGCGCGGGAGGGGTTCGGTGACGAGGACGAAGCCGCGCCGGGGAAGGACGGGCAGGTGGACGCCGGCGAGTGCGGCGAGCTCGCCGCCCCAGGTGCCGGCCGCGTTGATGACGGCCGGCGCGTGGATGTCGCCCTTGTCCGTGCGGACCCCGCGCACGGTGCCGTCCGGCCCGCGCAGGACGTCGGTCACGGTGTGGCCGGTGAGCAGGCGGGCGCCGGAGGCGCGGAGCAGGTGGGCGGCTGCCAGGGCGGGCATGACCTGGGCGTCCTGGGGGTAGTGGACGGCGCCGGGCAGGCCGGGGGCCAGATGAGGTTCGAGGTCATGGAGCCGGTCACCCGCCACCGGTTCGGCGACGACCCCGGCGGCACGCTGCCCTGCGGCGAACCGCTCCAGCGCCGCGAGCCCGCCGGGCGAGGAGGCCACGACCACTCCCCCCTTGGCCTCGTACTCGACGGCCGCGCCGAACTCCTGCGCCAGCTCGTCCCACAGCCGGCCGGACAGCAGCGCGAGGTCCAGCTCGGGGCCCGGTTCCTTGTCGGAGACGAGGAGGTTGCCCTCCCCGGCCCCGGTCGTGCCGCCGGCCACCGGGCCACGGTCGACGACGATCACGTCGAGGCCCGCCCGGCCCGCGTACAGGGCACAGGCCGCGCCCACCATTCCGGCTCCGACGACCACGACATCGCAGGTCAGTCGCTTGCTCACATCAGTACTATGTCACACACCACCAGGACAGGGAACAGGACAGACGACGTCTTCGAACCGAACCGTGCTGACGGGGCGCCGTCGACGACCTGAACGCCGACGGTGCCCCGTTCAGTCCTCGGGGTTGGGCACGACGCTCAGATGGCTCGCGGTGCGGCGCACCCCACGCCCCCTGGGCCGGTCGCGGCGCGCCTCGCGCAGTACCAGGGTCAGCCGGGTGTAGCCCATCTCCTGAAGGGTCCTGGGCGTCTCGTCGACGACCCGGCACTCGGTCGCACCCCAGCGCGGGTCGGGGTGCAGCAGCGGTCGTACGGCACCGTCCTGTGCGACGGCACGTTCGCCGACCGCCCGGATCCAGTGCGGCAGGCCCTGCCGGTAGGCGGCCTCCATGATCGGGTCCTGGGCGATCTCCCGGCGAATGGCCTGCAGCCCGTGGTCGTGGCCCTGCCGTTCCAGGGCGGCGGCGAAGTGGGCCAGCATCGGCAGGCACCAGCTGGACTCGTGCTCGCCGAGGACGGTGCTCGCGTCCGGGTGGAAGAGGACGAACCTGAGGAGGTTGTCGTCGGGCATGGCCGTCGGATGCGGGCCCACGCCGCGGAAAAGTGACGCGAAAGCGGTGTTCGCCAGAACGACGTCCCAGCAGTGGTCGAGGATGACGGACGGGAAGGGCACGGCCTCCACGAGAGTGGCGTAGTCCCGCAGATAGGCCTGGGCCTCGCAGCTCTCGGGGACGGGCCGCGGCTCGAACCGCTGCCCACCTGCCTGATATGCCATCGGGAGGTCACCCCTCTTGCCTATGCGGCCTTCACGCGGCGTCTTGATCCTGCGGCCCGGGTCGGACCATGTCAACTATCGTGGCATTCCATGCTTGTTGACGGCTGAAATTGGCCACAGTTGTGGCGAGACCTGGATGTGAGTTCGAACCAGCGGGTAATCTCCGTCCAGTTCACGGCAACCGCTTGTGAGAAGCCTGTGAGAGACGTAGGAGATCTGTCGGTGACGGATGGCATCGAGGGTCCGGGCGCCACGTCGACGGCTGCGCTGCCGGCCGTCGTCGCTCGTATCACCGCGCTCGCCGACCGGCTCGGCGTGCCACACGCGGAGGTCTTCGACACCCGCCGCCTGTCCGTTGCCTCAGGCGTCCCGGAGCCCGTGGTCAAGGCCCTGCTGAGCGGCCGTCCCGCGGGTGAGCCCGACGTACAGGCCCGCTTCCTCCAGCGCCTGGACCTCCTGCGCCGCACCCGCCTCAAGCCGAACGGCCGCAAGTACACCCAGCAGGAGATCGCCGACGGCGCGGGCATGTCGCGCCAGCAGGCGGGCGCCCTGATCAACGGCGACCGGCGCCCCACCATGGAGCACTGCGACGCCATCCAGCGCTTCTTCCGCGTGCACGCCGGATTCCTCACGGCCGAGGACCCCGAGGCGCTCGCGGGCGCCCTCCAGCGCCCCGAGCAGGATCTGCTGCAGAAGCTCGCCGAGCGCGAGGCGGCGCAGGCCACCGAGGATCCGCTGGAGAAGCTCCTCCAGGACCACGGCGTACGCGGAATCGCCTGGCGGGCCGCCCAACTGCCCACCGACCAGCACCGTGACAAGGTCGCCGAGTGGCTGGACATGCTCCTGGAGAGCGTCAAGCGGCCCGAGTCGTGATGCGGGAGAACGGGAGACTTGTGGGCATCGGTAGGGAAATGCGCCGCCTGTGCGGCGAGTTGGTCGCGGAGCTGACGCTTCCCGCGCCCGCGGCGCCCGAGAAGTTGTACGGCGCCCTGTGCGACGCGATGAGCAGACGCCGCGGCCGTCCCGTCCTCTTCCGTACGTCCGCCTTCCCGCCCGGCACCGCGAGCGGGCTGTGGCTGGACATGCCCGACCAGGACCTCGTCGTGATCGAGGAGCGCACCGCGCCCGACCACCAGTTGGTGATCCTCGGCCATGAGCTGTGGCACATGAAGGCCGGCCACTGCAGCCACAGCATCGAGGGCGCCACCGTGGCGGCCCGTCTCCTGGACGACGGGGCCGATCTGCGCTCGACGGTCCTGAAGGTCGCCGCCCGCAGCCACTTCGACCAGGCCGAGGAGAAGGAAGCCGAGGCCTTCGGCCTCTTACTTGCCAGCAAGTGCCGCGCATGGCTGGCGGTTTCGTCGGTGCGGGGCCAGCGGGACCACTTGGCGGGGCGGATCGAGGCGTCGCTCGGTTACCTCGGGCCACAGGGCTGACCGGGCGCGCCTCGGCTCAGGTCGCGCTGCGTTCGCTCGCCTCCCGCAGGTCGCGTTCCCTCGCGCGAGAAAAGGCCGTGTCCGGCTGCCCGACGGCCGTCCCGGGCCGGCCCGTCCGCAGCAGCTCACGCCAGGTCTCACGGCTCCAGTCGGCGGGGGCGGTGGTGGCCGTGAACTCCTCGACCAGCGCCACGAACCGGGCCGGGTCGGTGTGGAACGGGAAGTGCCCCGCCCCCTCGAAGATCTCCAGCCGGCTGCCCGGCATCGCCTCGTGCGCCCCGAACGCGTGCCGCACCGGCACCACGCTGTCCCGGTCCCCCCACAGCAGCATGGTCGGCATGCCCTCGGTCAGATAGCAGCGGTCCAGCATGGTGACCACCTGGCCACGCCAGTCGACCACGGCCCGCAGGGTACGGATGAAGGCGTTGCGCGAGGTCTCGTCGGGCAGCGCGTCCACCAGAGTGAGCAGTTCCGGCGCGTCCTGGCCGAGATCGGTGTCCAGCAGTTTCAACAGCCGTACGGTCAGCCCCACTTGGAGCCGCATCCCCGGCAGCCGCAGTGTCGACAGCATCAGATGCGCGCCCGGCAGCGAGACCAGCCGCAGCACCGGGTTGACCTCGCGGCCCACCCCGCCCGCGCTGACCAGGATGAGCCGCTCCGTGCGCTCGGGGAACTGGTAGGCGAACTGCATCGCCACTCCCCCGCCCAGCGAGTGCCCGATCAGCGTCGCCGACTCGATGCCGAGGGTGGTCAGCAGATCGCGCACGCCGTTCGCGTACGCGGCCACCGAGTAGTCGGCGCGCGGCTTGTCCGAGGCGCCGTGGCCGAGCAGGTCGGGGGCGATGACGGTGTGCGTGCGGGCGAGGTCGGGGATCAGCTCGGCCCAGGTGTCGGAGGAGTCGCCTATGCCGTGGATCAGCACCAGCGCCGGGCCCTCGCCGGCCATCCGGAACGCGCGCCGGTAGCCGTGCACTACGCGGTACTGCAACTCGAGTTCTCCGTCGCCCACCGAGCGCAGCCGTACGGCGCGCGCCGGGCGCGGTCCCGGGATGTCGACCACGCTTCTCGCCCCAGTTCCTGTCGCCGTTCCACTGCCCGTTCCTGGCCCCGTCGCCTGCCACGAGAGCGCGGCCGAGAGCCCTTCCCCCAGCGTAGGACGGCTTTCCCACAAGGGATTTCGGGGAGGTTTCGCCTCCGCTAAGCGGGCGAACGGAGGTGTGGCCGGGCCCGATTGTCAGTGGTGGGCGGCAAGCTGGTGGTACGCCCTCATATGCGGGGCGTGACGCGACGACGCCGACTTGGGGAGAGCCGACCGATGCCCACCGCCGTACTGACCGACCGCGAGCGCACCGCCGTCCAGGCCTATCTGCGGCTGTTGCACACCGTACGAGCCGCGTTCGACGGTCCCCCCGGCTCCCGCCGACCACCCGTGGTCCCGCCCTCCGTCCTCGCCGAGGCGGAACAGGCCCTGGCGAACGCGGGACTGAGCGGCAACGAGGAGGAGTTCTTCCGGCTGCTGCAGAGCTGGTGTCCGGCGGAGCCGTAGCGGAGCCCGCAGGGTGCAAGGGGGCTCAGGTGTGCGGCACGCTCACCGCTGTCGCCACCAGCCCTCGCCGGACCGTCCACCGGCCTTCGAAGAGGTCCACCCGGCGGTCGCCCACCCACGGGCCCGGTACGAGGAGCCGCGCCCGGAAACCGCCGCCGTACTGCTCACCGGGGTCGGCGAAGAGGTCGATGTCCGCCTCGGTGAAGTCCAGCCACTTTCCGGTGAGGGGGAACCACGCCTTGTAGACGGACTCCTTCGCGCTGAACAGGAGCCGGTCCCAGTGGACGGCGGGGTGGTCGCCGGCCAGTCGGCGCAGCCGCTCCGCCTCGGCGGGCAGGGCGACGGCCGGCAGGACGCCCTCCGGGAGCGTCTGGTGGGGCTCGGCGTCGATACCGAGGGAGGCCAGGTCGGCGGCGCGGACCAGGGCGGCTGCGTGGTAGCCGTCGCAGTGGGTCATGCTGCCGACCAGGCCGGCCGGCCAGCTCGGGGCGCCGCGTTCACCCGGCAGGATCGGCTGCGGCGGCACGCCCAGCTTCTCCATGGCATGGCGAGCACAGGAGCGTACGACGGCGAACTCCCGGCGGCGCTTGGCGACCGCCTTGGCCACGACCGCCTCCTCCTCGGGGTAGAGGGCCGTGTTCGGGAGCTCCTCGTCGCCGTACGCCTCGACGGTGACGACCGAGTCCGGCAGCAGTTCCTCGATCAACGGGTCCCGTCCTCCCTGGGCAGAATCCGGCGCAGCCGGCCCGGCGGATCCGCGCGCTTTCGCCACTCCCGGGGGTACCCCACCGACACCTCCTCGAAGCGGACGCCCTCGTGCCAGGTGGTGCGCGGGATGTGCAGGTGTCCGTAGACCATGGTCTCCACGCGGAACCTGCGGTGCCAGTCCGCGGTCCGCTCGGTGCCGCACCACATGGCGAACTCGGGGTACCACAGGACGTCCATGGGGTGCCGGTCCAGTGGGTAGTGGTTGACGAGGACGGTGGGCAGGTCCGCGGGCAGCGCGGCGAGCCGGCGCTCGGTCTCGGCGACCCGGGCCTCGCACCAGGCCTCGCGGGAGGGGTAGGGGTCGGGGTGCAGCAGGAACTCGTCGTTGCACACGATCCCGGTCCCGTGCGCGTACCTCAGCCCCTCCTCCTTGGTGGTGCAGCCGGAAGGCAGGAAGGAGTAGTCGTACAGGAGGAACAGCGGCGCCACGGCCGCCGGGCCGCCGGGGCCCTCCCAGACCGGGTAGGGGTCCTCGGGGGTGGTCACACCGAGTTCCCGGCACATCTCGACGAGGTGCTCGTAGCGGGCGACGCCGCGGAGGGTGACGGAGTCCTTCGGGTGGGTCCACAGTTCGTGGTTGCCGGGCGCCCAGACGACCTTGCGGAAGCGGCCGGCGAGGGTCTCCAGGGCCCAGCGGATGTCGGCCACGGTCTCGGCCACGTCACCGGCGACGAGCAGCCAGTCGTCATCCGATTCGGGGCGCATCTTCTCGACGAGGGCGCGGTTCTCCTCGTAGCCGATGTGCAGGTCACTGATGGCCAGCAGCTGTCCGGCACCGCCGGCCGTCGACGTCACCCCTCGCCCCTTCCGATGATCCGAATGACTCCACGAGACCACATCGGGCCGCGCGAGGACAAGGCGGGATCACGTCGGCATGATCGGGAAATCCGTAACACGTACGTTGCACGCGGCACCCTTTGAAAGCCGTATGATCGCCCCAACACCACCGCTCTGAACGTCCCTTCGCACGGGGCGATTTGGTGTCCCTCCAATCACCCTGCCCGGGCACGGGCTCGCTTTGCCCTGCCCGCGAACCCCGGAAGGACGGCCCTGCATGGTCTCTCGCGTACGCGTCTGGCTCAACCGCACGTACGCGGAGAACGTGTTCTTCATGGATCAGCTGCGGAGAAATCCCAGTGATCGGGCGGTCGATATCCATGCGACGCACGGGGACGCCGACTCACCGGTGCTGGCCGCCGCCGACACCGCCGATCTGGAGCCGGAGGGCCTGTCCCCGGCCGGGTATGTCGAGTACGCGCTCGCCCAGTGCCGGCGGCGCGGCATCGATGTCTTCGTGCCCCGGATGCACCAGTCGGCGATCGTCGCGCACCGCGCGGAGTTCGAGGCGGTCGGCACGGCGCTGCTGGCGCCGCCGCCGGAGGCCGTGGCGGTCTTCCAGGACAAGGTGATCGCCTACGAGGCCGTGCAGGCGATCGGGGTGCCGGTGCCGCCGTGGTGGCGGGTGCGTACCGCCGACGAACTCGTCGCCGCCGTCGAGGAGTTGGAGGCGGGCGGCTACAAGGCCTGCTTCAAGCCGGCGTCCGGTGCGGGCGGGGTGGGCTTCCGGGTGATCACGCGCTCCCCCTTCTCGCTGATGCACCTCAACGGGTTCCCGACCCCGTATGTGCAGCTGGACCTGGTGGTGGACGCGCTGCGGCGGGCCGACGAGCCGGTGGACTGGCTGGTCATGCCGCGGCTCGAACAGCCGGAGGTGTCGGTGGACTGCCTCACCGGTCCGGACAACCGGGTGCGGCTGGCGATCGGCCGGAGCAAGAACGGTCGGCGTCGTGGGTTCACGTTGCAGGAGCAGTGGCTGGAGCCGGCGCGGCAGATCGCGGAAGGGTTCGGGCTGCACTATCTGTCCAACATCCAGTTCCGGATGTTCGGGGAGACGCCGGTACTGATGGATGTCAACACGCGGCCCGCGGGTGGGTTGCATCAGCTGTCGCTGTGCGGGGTCAATGTGCCCTGGCTGGCTGTTCAGCTGGCGCTCGGGGAGGATCCGGGGGAGGTCGTCCCGCCGTTCCTCGGGCAGGACTACACGGTGGTGTCCGGGCCGCGGCAGGTCAGGCCCGTGTCCATTCCGCAGCAGCGGGCGGAGGAGACGGAGCGGTTGTTGCCTGCGATGCCGGCGCCGGTTGACTCCGTCGGTGCAGCCGGGGCGGCTCAGGTACTGCCGCTTTAGGTTGTCTGCCGGGTGCGGGTTGCGTGTGGTGGGTCGCGCAGTTCCCCGCGCCCCTGAGGGCGTTGACCAATCCCGGTGTCAGACCTTGACACCGGGATTGGTCCATACCAACTTGGTTGCGCACCGTTTCGCATGTCCCTGCACTCCCGAACCACCCCACATCCTCAGGGAGATCGCGTGCGCACCTCACTGTTCAGACGTTCCAGACGTCGACTTCTCGCTCTCCTCGGCTCCGCCGCCCTCGCGGTCGCCGGGGCCGTCGCGCTGCCCGGTACCGCCCAGGCGGCCAACATCCTCACCAACCCCGGCTTCGAATCCGGTTCCCTCTCCCCCTGGTCC
This sequence comes from Streptomyces sp. cf386, assembly GCF_900103585.1. Lineage (GTDB taxonomy): Bacteria > Actinomycetota > Actinomycetes > Streptomycetales > Streptomycetaceae > Streptomyces. The sequence continues at coordinate 588,857 of NZ_FNHV01000004.1, read as the reverse complement.
TGCACCGGCAACCTCGGGTCCGTCGTCTCCTCCCCCGTGCGCGGCGGCTCCAAAGCCCTTGCCGGGGCGGTCAGTTCGAGTGACATCGCCAAGTGCAGTCAGACCCTCTCGGTCCAGCCGAACACGACGTACGCACTCAGCGGCTGGGTGCGCGGGTCCTACGTCTACCTCGGCGTGGACGGCGGTGCCTCGACATGGACGTCGTCGCCGTCGGCGTACAGCCAGCTGTCCGTCTCCTTCACTACCGGCGCGTCGCAGACCAGCGCCACCGTCTACGTCCACGGCTGGTACGCCCAGGGCACCTATTACGCCGACGACGTCAGTCTCGACGGGCCCGGTGGCGGTGGTTCGGACAGTCAGGCGCCGAGTGTGCCGGGCAGCCTGCGGTCCACCGGCAAGACGTCGTCGAGTGTGTCGCTGGCGTGGAACGCCTCGACGGACAACGTCGGGGTGACGGCGTACGACATCTATCGGGGCGCCAGTCAGGTGCTCAGTGTGTCCGGCACCAGTGCCACGGTCAGCGGGCTGTCGGCGAGCACGAGTCACACCTTCACGGTCAAGGCACGGGACGCGGCCGGGAACGTCTCGGCGGCCTCCAACGCCGTCACCGTCACGACGGACGCGGGCGGTGGCGACACCGGGTTCAAGCAGGCCGCGCCCTACCTGTACCTGGGCTGGGGCGACCCGCCGAGCGCGACGTCGGTGATGAGCTCGACCGGCATCAAGTGGTACACGATGGCGTTCATCCTGTCCTCCGGCGGCTGCAACCCCGCCTGGGACGGGCAGCGTCCGCTGACCGGCGGGAACGACCAGAGCGTCATCAACAGCATCCGTTCCGCGGGCGGTGACATCGTGCCGTCGATCGGCGGGTGGAGCGGCAACAAGCTCGGGCCGAACTGTGCGACCGCCGAAGCGCTGGCGGGTGCGTATCAGAGGGTCATCGACGCGTACGGGCTGAAGGCGATCGACGTCGACATCGAGAACACCGACGAGTTCGAGAACGCGACCGTGCAGGACCGGATCCTGAACGCTCTGAAGATCGTCAAGGCCAACAATCCGGGACTGCGCACGATCATCACCTTCGGCACCACGACGTCCGGCCCGACCTACTGGGGCAACCGGCTCATCGAGCAGGCCAAGGCGTTGAACGCGAACATCGACGTCTTCACGATCATGCCGTTCGACTTCGGCGGCGGTGCCGACATGTACGGCAACACCGTGAACGCGACGGAGGGGCTGAAGAACAAGCTGAAGTCCACCTTCGGGTGGGACGACGCCACGGCCTACGCCCACATCGGCATCTCCGGCATGAACGGCCTCTCCGACCAGCAGGAACTCACCTCGCCCGCGACCTGGACCCAGATCCGTGACTGGGCGAACTCCCACCACATCGCCCGTCTCGCGTTCTGGTCGGTCAACCGCGACCGGCCGTGCCCGGGCGGCGGCGTGACGAGCAACTGCTCCGGGATCAGCCAGAGCAACTGGCAGTTCACGTCCATCACGGCCGGCTTCACCGGCTGAGGCCGCGTTCACCCGCGCCGTGAGATCACCCGCGCCGGGAAACTTTTTCCCGCCGCGGGTGTATCAGGGCGCCGACCGCGTGCTCTAAAGGAGTGAAAGGCAACGGGGGAACAACGGGGGAATGCACCACCACGGGGGAAGCACGGGGGATTCGGACCGGCCGACCGCTGTTCACGGGGGCGGCGGCCGACCGGTCCGAGTTGGTCTGCGGGGCCGGAGGGCTCAGAAGCGGCCCGCGCCCCGGTACAGCTCCAGCTCGCCGTCCAGTTCGACGGCCAGCACCGTGGCGTGCGGGTCGAGGTCCGCCTCGGCGGGCGGTTCGATCCAGAGGACGCCCGGTGTCTCGTGCAGGCCACCGGTGATGCGGTGGGCCAGTTCCGTGCCGCTGCCGAGCACCGTGACCCGGCGTACCGAACCGAGCAGTCCGCGTACGTTGATCTCGGCGCGGGGGGCGTCGAAGAGGATCAGGTACAGGGTTCGGTGGTCCTTGGAGAGGGTGCTCGGGCCGTAGTGGTGACCGGCCGGGAGGCCGCGCTCGGTGCCGTACACCGCCTCCGCGTGCTTGGCGATCCAGTCACCGAGCCCCTCCAGTCGCTCGACATGCTCCCGCGGGATCGTGCCGTCCTCCCTCGGACCGACGCTGAGCAGCAGGTTGCCGCCTCCCCCGATCGTCTCGGCGAAGTAGCGGATCAGCTGGTCGACCGACTTGTGGTTATGGTCGTGGTGCTGGTGGCCCCAGGAGTCGTTGAGCGTCAGACAGAGTTCCCAGGGGCCCTCCGGCGGGATGACCGGGGCGCCCTGTTCCGGCGTCGCGTAGTCGCCCTCGGTCAGCATGCGGGCGTTGAAGACTACGTCCGGCACCTCGGAGCGGATGAGCGCGGCGAGTTCGGGGATGCGCCACTGCTCCGCGCTGCGGTCCCACTCGCCGTCGAACCACAGCAGGTCCGGCTTGTAGCGGGAGGTGAGTTCGCGGATCTGGCCGTCCCGGTAGGCGATGAAGCGTTCCCAGGCGTCCAGGTCCTCGAACTCCGCGGCGACTTCGGAGTACCGGTTGTCCTCCTGCTCCGGCGGGCGGCCCGGCTTGCGCGTGGAGGCGTAGTCGGGGTGGCTCCAGTCCGAGTGGGAGTAGTAGAGGCCGACCTTGAGGCCCTGCTCGCGCAGGGCGTCCGCGTAGCCGGCGATCAGGTCGCGGCCCACGTTCAGGTCACCGTGGGCGGTGTCCCAGAGGGCCACGCCGTCGTGGTGGCGGCTGGTGAGGACGGCATACCTGGCGCCGGCCCGCGCGAAGAGCTTCGCCCAGTCGCGCGGGTCGTAGCGGGAGGCGGTGAAGCGGTCGAACTGGGACATGTACTGGTCGTAGGGGACGATGTCGTCGTAGAACGACCAGGACTCCTGTACGCCGTCCACGGCGTAGATGCCCCAGTGGATGAAGATCCCCAACTTGGCGTCGGTGAACCAGGGTTGCATCGGCACGGTTCAGTTCCCCCCGGCGCGCTTCAGGCGGAGCGTGAGGACCTGGAACGGGCGCAGGGCGACCGCGACCCCGCCGTCGGCGGTGATCTCCGCGTCCTCCTCCAGCGGGCGCTCCAGCAGGTCGGTCACCTGGGCGCCCGCGAGCGGGAAGCCGGTGCGGACGACGCCGGTGGCCCGGCCGCCACGGGACTCGTAGAGGCGTACGACGACGTCGCCGGACCGGTCGTCGGCCAGCTTGACCGCCTCGACCGTCACTCCGTCGCCGTCCAGCGAGACGACCGGCTCGGGTGCGCCGGCCGAGGCCGCCACCCGCAGGGGGAGGTTGAGCGCGTAGCCCTCGGCGACCGCGTCCTCGATGCTCGCGCCGGGCAGCAGGGAGTAGGTGAAGCGGTGCTTGCCCTGGTCGGCCTCGGGGTCCGGGACGCGCGGGGCGCGCACCAGGCTGAGGCTGACCCTGGTCGTCGTACCGCCGTCCTCGCGGACCGTGCGGGAGACGTCGTGACCGTACGTCGAGTCGTTGATGACCGCGACGCCGTAGCCGGGCTCGGCGATGTGCACCCAGCGGTGGCCGGAGACCTCGAAGCGGGCCGCCTCCCAGCTGGTGTTGGTGTGGGTGGGGCGCTGGATGTGGCCGAACTGGATCTCGGCGGAGGAGTGCGGGGCACGGATGTCCACCGGGAAGCCCGCCTTGAGGATCTTCTCGGCCTCGTGCCAGTCGATCTCGGTCTCGAAGTCGATTCGGGCGCTGTCGGCGCGGAGCGTGATCGTCTGGGTGATCTTCGAGCCCTTGCCGAAGGACCGCTCGACGCGGATCGCGCCGACGAGCGGGCTCTCCTCGACGACCTTGACGGACTCGGGGTCGAGCAGATCGGTGAAGCGGTTCTTGTAGTGCTTGTCGATGTCCCAGGCGTCCCAGTAGTTCGGGAGGTCGGTGTGCAGGCGGAGCAGGTTGCCCTTCTCCGCCAGGACTTCGCGGCCGGCCCGCAGGTCCCGTACGGAGGCCAGCGTGCCGTCCTCCGCCACCTCGACCCGGATCAGGCCGTTGTCGAGGACACGTCCGGAGACCGTGACCGGGTGCGCGGGTTCGGCGGCGGCGAGGGGCGCGCTGCCGCTCGCGGGCACCTGCACATACGCCGGTGCGTCCTCGGCCGTACGGACCACCTCGGCCCGCTCGAACGGGCTCGTGTTGAAGACCCGGGCCTCACCGCCACCCAGCGCGGCCAACGCCTCCGCCGTCAGCGCCTCCAACTCCTCGGCCACCCGGGCGTATTCGGCCTCGGCCTCGCGGTGCACCCAGGCGATGGACGAGCCCGGCAGGATGTCGTGGAACTGGTGGAGGAGGACCGTCTTCCAGAGCCGGTCGAGCTTCTCGTACGGGTAGGCGTAGCCCGGCGCGTGCAGTGCCGCGGTCGTCGCCCACAACTCGGCCTCGCGGAGCCGGTGTTCACTGCGCCGGTTGCCCTGCTTGGTGCGGGCCTGGGAGGTGTAGGTGGCGCGGTGCAGCTCCAGGTAGAGCTCGCCGACCCACACCGGGGCGTCCGGGTATTCCTCGCGGGCAGTGGCGAAGAAGGTGTCCGGGTGCTCGATGACGACCTTGGGCGAGCCCTCCAGGTCCGCCAGCCTGCGTGCCCGCTCCATGATCTCGCGGGTGGGGCCGCCACCACCGTCGCCCCAGCCGAAGGGGGCGAGGGAACGCGTACCGCCGCCCTTCTCCGAGTAGTTGCGGACCGCGCGGTCCATCTCCTCACCGCTGAAACGGGCGTTGTAGGTGTCGACCGGCGGGAAGTGCGTGAAGATGCGGGTGCCGTCGATGCCCTCCCACCAGAAGGTGTGGTGGGGGAACTTGTTGGTCTGGTTCCAGGAGATCTTCTGGGTGAGGAACCAGTCGTTGCCGGCCAGCTTGGCGAGCTGCGGGTAGGCGGCGGTGTAGCCGAAGGAGTCCGGCAGCCAGACGCCCTTGGTCTCGACGCCGAAGTGCTCGATGAAGAACCGCTTGCCGTGGATGAGCTGGCGGGCGATGGCCTCGCCGCCGGGCAGATTGCCGTCGGCCTCCACCCACATGCCGCCGACCGGCGCCCACTGGCCCTTCTTCACCGACTCCTGGATGCGGGCCCAGACGTGCGGGTAGTTGTCGCGCACCCACTCGTACTGCTGGGCCTGGGAGCAGGCGAAGATGAAGTCGTCGTATTCGTCGGCCAAAGACGTCACGTTGGAGAAGGTGCGGGACGTCTTGCGCTTGGTCTCGCGGATGGGCCACAGCCACGCCGAGTCGATGTGCGCGTGGCCGACGCCGGAGATGGTGTGCGCGCTGGCGTGGGCGGGGCGGGCCAGGACGGGGGCGAGGATCTCGCGGACGGCGGTGGCGCTGCCGGAGATGTCGTCCAGGTCCAGGGTGTCCATGGCCTTGTCGAGGGTGTGCATGATCTCGTGCCGGCGCGGCTCGTGCTCGCCGAGGTGGACCATGAGCTCGCGCAGCACTTGGAGGTCCAGGTCGAGGTGCCAGACCTCCTCGTCCAGGACGGCGATGTCGGCGCGCTGGAAGGTGTAGAGGGGCTTGTCGCCCGCCGTGCGGATGTCGCCGAGCGGGGTGGGGGCCACGAAGTTGTTGGCCAGGATGTCCGGGTTGGAGGCGGCCTCGACCAGGTAGTCGATCTCCTCGCCGCCCGAGACCGGGTTGCCGATCGGCACGTACTGGTTGAGCGGGTTGACCGCCTTCAGGGGCCGGCCGTCGGGCAGGTGGACCAGGGCCTCGGCCTGGTTGCCGGGCCAGTCGCCGACGAAGCCGAGGTCGATGACCGCCTCGACGCGGCGTCCGGCCCATTCGGCGGGCACGCGGCCGCGCATGCGGAACCAGGTCGTGCCCCAGGGCGGGCCCCACGGGGTGTCCATCGCGAAGGGTTCGTAGCGGGCGGCCGCGGCCTCCTCGAAGGACACGGGCTCCCCCGGTGCCTGCCAGGCCTCGACCTCGAAGGGGACGGTGGCCGCGTACGTCGCGGGCTTGATGCGCTGGTCGTGGAGGCGCTCGACGCGCTCTTCGATGCGGCGGCGTTCGTCGTGCATGAGGGGTCTCCAGAGAGAGCTGGCGCTGGCGGGAAAGCGCTTTCCGTCAGGGGGCTTACTTAAGGTACGCGAGACCGGGGTGGACGTCGGTGTAGCCGTCGACGAGCCGACGGGCGACGTTCACGGAGTCGACCAGCGGGTGCAGCGCGAAGGCCTTCACGGCCGTCGACCGGGAGCCGGACTCGGCGGTGGCGAGCACCTCGCGCTCGACCGCCTTGACCGCGCAGACGAGCCCGGTGGCGTGGTCGGGCAGCGGGGCGACCGCGACCGGGTGCGCACCGTTGGCGTCGACCAGGCAGGGCACCTCGATGACGGCGTCCGTGTCGAGGACGGACAGGGTGGCCTGGTTGCGGACGTTGAGGATCAGGGTGGTGCGTTCGTCGCGGGCGATGGCCCGCATCAGGGCGAGCGCCACCTTCTCGTAGCCGCCGGACAGGTCGTCGGCGTCGCGCTCGCCGGCGCCGGCCGTCTCCCGGTTCTCCGACATGTAGGTGGCCTCGCGCTCGGCGCGGGTGCGGTCCCAGACCTCCAGGGCGGCGGCGTCCGGGTTGCGCATCTGCTCGTAGAAACCGGCCTGCTGGTCGCGCAGGAAGGCGCCGCGGGTCTTGTCGGCCTGCTGGTAGGCGCGTACGGCTTCCCGGTTGAAGTAGTAGTAGTGCAGGTACTCGTTCGGGATCGCGCCGAGCGAGCGGAGCCAGTCGACGCCGAAGAGCTTGCCCTCCTCGAAGGAGCCGAGCAGGTCGGGGTCGGCGAGCAGGCGCGGGAGTTCGTCGCGGCCGGCGACGCGCAGGCCGCGGACCCAGCCGAGGTGGTTGAGGCCGACGTAGTCGATCCACGCCTCGCCCGGGTTCTTCACGCCGAGCACGCGGGCGATACGGCGGCCGAGGCCGACCGGCGAGTCGCAGATGCCGATGACCCGGTCGCCGAGGTGGCGGGACATGGCCTCGGTGACCAGGCCCGCGGGGTTGGTGAAGTTGATGACCCAGGCGTCCGGCGCGAGGCGGGCCACCCGCTGCGCGATGTCGACGGCGACCGGGACGGTGCGCAGGCCGTAGGCGATGCCGCCCGCGCCGACCGTCTCCTGTCCGAGGACGCCCTCGGCGAGCGCGACCCGCTCGTCGTTCGCCCTGCCCTCCAGGCCGCCGACGCGGATCGCCGAGAAGACGAAGTCGGCGCCGCGCAGGGCCTCGTCGAGGTCGGTGGTGGCGGTCACCTCGGGCGCGTCGGGCACGCCGGCCGCTTGCTCGGCGAGCACCCGGGTCACCGCGGAGAGCCGTTGCGCATCCAGGTCGTGCAGTACGACATGGGTGACCCGACCCTCGGCGCGGTCCGTCAGGAGCGCTCCGTACACGAGCGGCACGCGGAATCCTCCGCCGCCCAGAATCGTCAGCTTCACGCTTGCACCTTTCCCGCCACGACGACCTCGACGCCCGCCTCCTGCAAAGAGGCCCGCGTCGCCGTGTCGACCGGCGCGTTCGTCACCACCACGTCCAGTTCCTCGGGACCGCACACCTTCGCCATCCCGTGCCCGGGGAACTTCGCCGCGTCGGCGAGCAGGACGACCTTGTCGCCGGCCTTGATCATGGCCCGCTTGACCGGCACCTCGACGACCGTGGTGTCCATGACCTGCCCGCCGGGGCGCACCCCGCTGGTGCCGAGGAACAGCCAGTCGGCGTGCAGCTGGCGCAGGTTGTCCTCGGTGAGAAAGCCGACCAGGGAGCGGTACTCGCGCCGGAGCATGCCGCCGAGCAGCACCAGCTCGATGCCCTCGTCGTCGGCGAGCTCCTCGTAGACCACCAGGTTGCTGGTGATCACGGTGAGCCGGCGGCCGTGCAGCTGGCGGGCCAGCCGGAAGGCGGTGGTCCCGATGTCGAGCAGCACCGACTGACCATCTTCGATCATCGCGGCGGCACGCGCGGCTATGGCGTCCTTCTCGGCCACGCGCATCTCGGCGACCTCGGCGAAGGGCTGGTCGCCCTCCTCCACGACGGCGCCGCCGTGCACCCGCGTGAGCAGACCGTCCTCCTCGAGTTTGACCAGGTCACGCCTGATCGTGGCGGGGCTCACACCCAGCTGTTCGGAGAGATCGGTCACGGCCGCGGGGCCACCGGCACGCAGGGCCCGCAGGATGAGTTGGTGTCGTCGTTCCGCTAGCACGCCGTGAACACTACTCGTCATCTTCAATCATCGCCATGCTCATTTCTGCTCGGGTATTGACCAATCTCTCCGAGCGGCGCACGATTCCGGTCACCGAATTGAAGAGTTTTGACGAGCTCTGCTGAGCGGGTCCCGAACGAGAGGACGTAACCGTGGACGACGACCGGCCCGATGTGCTGCTGACCGGGCTGCTCTTCTACGACCTCGTCCTGACGGGGCTCGGGAAGCCGCCGACGCCGGGCGAGGAGATCTGGACGGGCGGCATGGGCTGCGGCCCCGGCGGCATCGCCAACCTGGCGGTGGCCGCCGCCCGCTTCGGCCTGCGCACCTCGCTGGCCACGGTGTTCGGCGACGACCTGTACGGCGAGTACTGCCGGGACGTCCTGTGCGACCAGGAGGACATCGACCTGTCGCTGTCCCGCACGGCGGAGGGCTGGCCCACCCCGGTCACCGTCTCCCTCGCCTACGACCACGACCGGGCTCTCGTCACCCACGGCCAGGAGCCCCCGTACTCGCAGGACGCGCTGATGGGCGACCCGCCCGAGGCGCGCACCGCCCTCGTGCACATCGAGGCCGAACCCCGCGAGTGGCTCGCCAAAGCCGCCGCGAACGGCACGCAGATCTACGCCGACGTCGGCTGGGACCCCACGCAGCAGTGGTCCACCGACCTGCTCGACCAACTCCGCCTGTGCCATGCCTTCCTCCCGAACGAGACCGAGGCGATGGCGTACACCCGCACCGACAGCGCGGTCGCGGCCCTGTGGACGCTCAGCGAGCTGGTGCCGGTCGCCGTGGTGACGCGCGGCGGTGACGGGGCGGTCGCCGTGGACCAGGTGACCGGCGAGTACGCGGAGGTGCCCGCCCTGGACGTCGACGTCCTCGACGCGACGGGCGCGGGCGACGTGTTCGGGGCGAGCTTCGTCGCGGCCTCGCTGGGCGGCTGGCCCCTGGAGGAACGGCTCAGGTTCGCCGTCCTGGCCGCCGGGCTGTCCGTCGGGCGGGCCGGCGGCGCCCTGGCCGCCCCCGGCTGGTACGGCGTCGACCGCTGGTGGCGCTCCCTGACCGACCCCGTGCTGAAACAGACGTACGGCTTCCTCGCGGACCGGCTCCCGGCGGACCCCGGTCCCCCGCTCGCGTACGCCCCCGTCACCCCACCCGCACGGCAGCACTGACCTCCCCCCACTGCCCGATCCCCCACATGCCCCTGCTCATGCGAAGTCCCGAACAGATCCGAAAGGCGGTGGGAGCTGTGCGGCTCTCACGAAGAGGCCTGCTGCGCGCGGGCCTGGCCGGTACGGCCGCCACGGCCCTCGGCGGCCTGGCGTCCGGCTGCGCCGTACCGACCGGCTCGACCGGCCGGAACATGGTCCTGTGGTACTGGAGCGGCGGTCTGAGCGACACCGTCGTGAAGAACGCCAAGGCGCGTTACGACAGCTCCGTCGACCTTGATGCCATCCAGATCGGCGGCCAGTACCGCTCGAAGCTCATCACCACCATCACCGGCCGGGCCCACATCCCCGACATCGCGGGGCTGAAGGGCGAGGACATGGCCGCCTACCTGCCGAACGCGGACCAGTTCATCGACCTGCGGACGCTGGGCGCGGAGAAGTACAAGAGCCAGTACCTGTCCTGGAAGTGGGACCAGGGCATCGCCGACGACGGCTCGATGGTCGGTTTCCCGATCGACTGCGGGCCGGTCGCGCACTACTACCAGTACGAGATCTTCCGCAAGGCCGGGCTGCCGTACGAGCCCGACGACGTGTCGAAGGAGCTGAACACCTGGGAGAGGTTCTTCGACGCGGGCGTGCAGCTGGGCAAGCGCGTGTCGGGGGCCAAGCTGCTCACCGACGTCAACTCGGTCTTCGAGAACGTCGTACAGCAGGGCGCGCAGCGGTACGTCGACAAGGACCGCCACTTCATCGGCGACGAGGAGCATGTGCGCCGGGCCTGGGCGCTCGCCGTGGAGGCCAAGCGGCGCGGGATCGTCTCGGACCTGGTCAGCGGTACCCCGGACCAGCAGTCGGCCGTCCAGGACGGCAAGCTGCCGAGCCAGCTGAACGCCTCCTGGGCCAGCTTCGACATCAAGAACGGCGTGCCGAAGACCAAGGGCAAGTGGCGGGTGGCTCAGATGCCCGTGCGGCCCGCCAACAACGGCGGCTCGTTCCTGTCGATCACCAAGGCGTGCCGGGAGCCCGAGCAGGCCTTCGAGATCATCACCTGGCTCCTCAACGCCTCCAACCAGGCGCAGGGTTACGTCGACGCCGGCCTCTTCCCCTCCACGCCCGCCTCGTACGACCTGAAGCAGATGCAGGAGCCCGACCCCTTCTTCGGCGGCCAGGTCACGACCGACGTCTTCGGACCCGCCGCGCAGAAGATCGTGGTCGCCTACAACAGCCCGTTCGACATCGCGCTCGGGCAGCCCCTCAAGGACGAGATCAAGAACGTCGGCGTCCTCGGCAAGGACCCGAAGAAGGCCTGGAGTGACGCCATGAGCAAGTGCCGTCGCATCGCGAAGCACCTGGGGGTGAGCTACTGATGGCCGTCCTTGAGCAGACCCCGCCCGCCGTGGCACAGCCCGCCCCGGTCCAGCCGAAGAAGGGCTGGCGCAAGTACTGGCACCTCTACGCCGCCATTTCCCCCTTCTACCTGATCTTCCTGGGCTTCGGCCTGTTCCCGGTCGGCTTCTCGCTCTACCTGTCCTTCCACCGCTGGGACGGCCTCGGCTCGATGGAGTGGGCCGGGCTCTCGCAGTACCAGTACCTGCTGAGCGACAGCGACTTCTGGAACTCGATCGGCAACACGATCCTCATCTGGGCGCTGGCCACCTTCCCCATGATCTTCCTGGCGATGATCACGGCCGTGATGCTCAACTCCGCGGTCCGGTTCAAGGGCCTGTACCGCGTCGCGTACTTCCTGCCGAACGTCACCTCGGTCGTCGCCATCGCGATCGTCTTCGGCTCGATCTTCTCCACCAACGCCGGCATGGTGAACGCCGTCCTGAACGCGGTGGGGATCGACCAGGTGGCGTGGCTGAACACGCCGTGGGGCATCAAGGTCACCATCGCGGCGCTGATGACCTGGCAATGGACCGGCTACAACGCCATCATCTTCCTCGCCGGGCTCCAGACCATCCCGAGCGACCTGTACGAGGCGGCGCGCATGGACGGCGCCGGCCCCGTCCAGACCTTCTTCCGGATCACGCTGCCGCTGCTGCGGCCCACCCTGCTGTTCGTGCTCGTCGTCTCGACGGTCACGGGCCTGCAGAGCTTCTCCGAACCGCAGGTCCTGCTGCAGACCTCGTCCAACGACTCGACGTTCGCGGGCGGTCCGGGCCACTCGGGCCAGACGATGGTCCTCTACTTCTTCCAGCAGACCTTCGACAACAACGACTTCGGGTACGGCGCCGCTGTGGCGTGGGGCATCTTCCTCGTCGTCGTCCTCTTCTCGATCATCAACTGGCGCCTCGTGCAGCGCCGGGGCGACTAGGAAGGGCGCGCATCATGGCTTCCATCAAGGGATCCCGCCGCAGAGGGATCGCGCTGCACCTCCCGCTGATCATCGGCACACTGATCTCGGCCTTCCCGTTCTACTGGGCCGTGATCATGTCGACGCACAGCTCGTCCGAGATCTTCTCGTACCCGCCGAAGCTGCTGCCGGGCACGCACTTCCTGGAGAACGTCCGCAACCTCTTCGACGCCGTCGACTTCTTCGGGTCGATGTGGAACTCGCTGCTGGTCGCGGTGTCGGTGACCTTCCTGGTCCTGCTCTTCGACTCGCTGGCGGCCTTCGTCTTCGCCAAGTTCGAGTTCCCCGGCAAGGGGCTGCTGTTCGGGCTGCTCATGGTCATCTTCATGGTGCCGGCGCAGCTGTCGGTCATCCCGCAGTTCGTCGTCATGGCGAAGATCGGCTGGATCGGCTCGATGACCGCGCTGATCGTGCCGGCCGCGGCCAACGCCTTCGGCATCTTCTGGATGCGCCAGTACATGAAGACCGCCATCCACGACGAGCTGCTCGACGCCTCCAAGCTCGACGGCGCGAACTTCCTGCGCCAGTACTGGCACGTGGCGCTGCCGGTGGTCCGCCCCGGCCTCGCCTTCCTCGGCATCTTCACCTTCATGGCCCAGTGGAACGACTTCGCCTGGCCCCTGATCGCCCTCACCAACCCGAACAACGTGACCCTCCAGGTCGCGCTCTCCCAGCTCAACGGCACCCACGGCACCACCGACTACGGCATCGTGATGACCGGCGCCCTGCTCGCCCTCATCCCGCTGCTGATCGTGTTCGCGATCGGCGCCAAGCAGATCATCGGCGACCTCGCGAAGGGAGCCGTCCGCGGATGACGACCGATCCCCTGGTCGCCCTGCGCCCCTGGGAGGCACCCGAGGTGACCTCCTGGGGGCGGCTGCCCATGAACGCCGTCGACCGGCGCTCCGGAGCACTCCCCCTCGACGGCGACTGGCGTTTCCAGCTGCTGTCGGTTCCGGACGCGCCGGTCGGCGGTGCCTGGTCCTCGGCCCGGGTGCCGGGTGTCTGGACCATGCAGGACACCGCCGACCTCCCGCAGTACCTCAACATCCGGATGCCGTATCCCGAGTTCCCGCCGGGCTCGCCCACCGCCAACCCGACGGGCGTGTACGAGCGTGAGGTGGACGTGCCCGCCGAGTGGGCGGGGCGCCGGATCGCGCTCCAGGTCGGGGCCGCCGAGAGCGTGCTGCTGGTGCACGTGGACGGACGGCCCGTCGGCATCTCCAAGGACTCCCATCTGGCCGCCGAGTTCGACCTCTCCGGCGTCGTACGCCCCGGCGAGCGGGCCACCGTACGGCTGACGGTCGTGAAGTGGTCGGACGCCTCGCACATCGAGGACCAGGACCAGTGGTGGCACGGCGGGATCACCCGCTCGGTGCTGCTGTACGCGACGGATCCCCTGTACCTCGCGGACGTCACCGTGCGGGCACCGTACAGCGGTGAGCTGCGGGTCGACTGCCGGGTGCGGGACACGGGCGGTGCGCTGCCCGAGGGGTGGTACGTCACCGGGGAGCTGGACGGTCAACTCCTCGATCAGGACCCCGAGTTCGACCGCGCCAACGTCGAGGACGAGCGTGTCTCCGACTTCCTCGGCGAGGCCCGGCTGCTGACCACGGCCCCCGAGGTGCGCACCTGGAACGCGGAGTCACCCGAGCTGTACGACCTGACCGTCCGCCTGCACCGCGCCGACGGCACGGTCGCCGACATCTCCCGCCACCGGATCGGCTTCCGGGACGTCGAGATCGTCGGCCGGGACCTGCTGGTCAACGGGGAGCGCGTCTTCATCCGGGGCGTCAACCGGCACGACTTCCACCCGCTGACCGGGCGGACGGTGTCGTATGACGACATACGCGCGGATCTGCTGGTGCTCAAACGCTTCGGCTTCAACGCGATCCGCACCGCCCACTACCCGAACGACCCCACGCTGTACGACCTCGCAGACGAACTCGGCTTCTACGTCGTCGACGAGGCGGACATCGAGTCCCACGACCACGCCCACGAGATCGCCGACGACCCGCGCTATCTGAACGCCTTCGTGGACCGTGTCTCGCGCATGGTGCTGCGCGACAAGAACCACCCGTCGGTCATCATCTGGTCGCTGGGCAACGAGTCCGACTACGGCGCCAACCACGACGCGGCGGCGGGCTGGGTGCGCCGGCACGATCCGACCCGGCCCCTCCAGTACGAGGGGGCGGCCAAGCTCGACTGGGCGGCGACGGACGACGCCTCGGACATCGCCTGTCCGATGTACGCGCCGTTGGAGGACTGCATCGCCCACGCGCTGTCCGGCGAGCAGACCAGGCCGCTGATCCAGTGCGAGTACTCGCACGCCATGGGCAACAGCAACGGCACGCTGGCCGACCACTGGGCCGCCATCGAGGCCACCCCAGGTCTTCAGGGCGGGTTCATCTGGGAGTTCTGGGACCACGGAATTCTGCAACGCGTGAGCGACGGAAGACCGGCCGGGCGTGGGGGCGCCGGGCTCTATGACAACGGTGTCGCCGCGCCCGGGTACCGCTGGGCGTACGGCGGCGACTTCGGCGAACCCGACCACGACGGCGCGTTCATCGCGGACGGCGTGGTGTTTCCCGACCGCAAGCCCAAGCCCGCGATGTACGAGCACCGGGAGATCGCGGCGCCGCTGCGCATCGAGTGCTTCAAGCACGAGGGCATCGTGCTCGGCAACCACCAGCACTTCCGCGGCCTGAACTGGCTCGCGGCCGTATGGGAGTTGGTCCTCGCGGACGGCCGGACCCTGACCGCTCCCGCCGAACTCCCCGACCTGTGCCCCGGCGAGACGGCCGCCGTACCGCTGCCCTTCGAAGTGCCGCGCGACGGCGGCGAGGCCTGGCTGACGCTGCGGGTGACGACGGCCGAGGACGAGCCGTGGGCGCCGCGCGGCACCGAGGTGTGCGTGCCGCAGATCCGGCTGCGCGGGCCCGCCGTGGCCGCGGACGTCGCCGTGGACGGGCGCGTGGAGATCGACGGCGAGGGCCGGCTCGTGCACCCGTTGCTGACGGTCGCGCCCGCGCTCTCGCTGTGGCGGGCGCCCACCGACAACGACGAGTTGGGCGGGATGGCGCCGCGCTGGCGGGACTGGGGGCTCGACGCGCTGGTGCGCAAGGTCGTGTCGGTGCGTGAGGACGCGGGCCGGGTGACGGTGGTGGCCGAGTACGCGGGCACGATCGGCGTCGTACGGCACCGGCAGGTGCTCACGGCCGTCGAGGGCGGGGTCCGGGTCGAGGAGGAGGCCGAGCTGCCGGAGGCGTTCCACGATGTGGCGCGGGTCGGCACGGTCTTCGAGACGGTCGCGGGGCTCGACCTGCTGGAGTGGTTCGGGCAGGGCCCTTGGGAGTCGTACCCCGACCGCAGCACGGGCGCGCCCGTCGGCCATCACTCCGTGCCCGTCGACGAGTTGTTCACCCCCTATCTGCGTCCGCAGGAGAGCGGCGGCCGGCACGGCGTACGGCGGTTCACGCTGTCGGCGCCGGACGCCACCGGTCTCTCGGTCGCGCTGGACGAACCGCGCCAGGTCTCCGTCACCCGCTACCGCGCCGAGGACCTGGCCACCGCCGGGCACCACGACGAACTGGTGCCGCGGCCCGGCTGTGTGGTGCACATCGACGCGGCGCACCGGGGTCTCGGCACGGCGTCGTGCGGCCCCGACACCTTCCCCTCCTACCGCGTCGCACCGGGCATCCACCGCTGGAGCTGGACCCTGCGCGTTCTCTGACTCCCCCCACGCCTCCTCTCCCCTGTCACCCTTCACGGAGCACACGTGTGTACTTCGCATGACCATGCCCAGGGCGAGGCCGCGCAGGCCGGCGCCGGACGACGCGGTTTCCTCCGGGCCACCGCGCTGCTCGGTGCCGCCGCGACGGCCTCGGTCGCCGTCCCGGCGGTCGCCGAGGCCGCGCCCGCGCGCGACTGGCGGCCCGACTCGAACAGCCGCCGCTTCACGCTCGCCGTGATGCCCGACACCCAGTACCTCTTCGACGGGCCGAGCATCAACCCCGCCCCGATCGAGGCATCCCTGCGCTATCTGCTGGAGCACGGCCGGGAGGAGAACATCGTCTTCCTGTCCCACCTCGGCGATCTCACGGAGAACGGCGCGAAGGACGAATGCGCCGCGATCGGCGAGGCGTTCGAGCTGCTCGACCGGCGCGGCGTCGGCTACAGCGTCCTGGCCGGCAACCACGACGTGAAGTCGTCCACGAACGACCAGCGCGGCTCGACGCCGTACCTGGACACGTTCGGCCCGAAGCGCTTCCAGGGCAAGCCCACCTTCGGAGGCGCGTCCGCGGACGGCTACAACACCTACCACCTGTTCAAGGCGGGCGGCCGCGAGTGGATGGTGCTCGCGCTGGACTGGCGGCTGTCGGCGCAGGGCTATGCCTGGGCGAAGGACGTCCTGGCCCGGCACCCGAAGTCGCCGGTCATCCTCACCACGCACGAACTGGTCGTCGAGGACGACACGTTGTCGTCCTACGGTCAGCAGCTGTGGGACCAGCTGGTCAAGGACCACGACCAGATCTTCCTCACCCTCAACGGCCACTACTGGCCGGCGGGCCGGGCCGTCCGCAAGAACGCGGCGGGCAACGACGTCCACCTGCACCTGACGAACTATCAGAATCGCTACTTCGGCGGCGCGGCGATGATCCGCCTCTACCACTTCGACCTCGACCGGAACGTCATCGACGTCGAGACGGTGTCCCCGTGGATCCTGGGCCGGGCCAAGAAGGGCCTGGGCGAGCTCGAACGGCAGGAGATCGAGCTCAGCGGCGACGCCGACCGGTTCTCCGTCGACATCGACTTCGCGGAGCGCTTCACCGGCTTCGCCCCGGTGCCCGCCCGCCCGGCACGGCCCGCGTCGAAGATGCTGATCCGGGGCACGGCCGCCTACTGGCGCTTCGAATCCGCCGTGTCGGGCACCGTCCGTGACCTGTCCGGCAACGGCAACGACCTCACCGTGGTCTCCGTCGGCGGCGGCACCCTCGGCTGGTCGGCCGACCACCACCCCGACCAGCCCGGCCACGGCAGCCTGGAGTTCGAGGGCTTCAAGTCCCCGCTGAAGGGCGCGTACCTGCGCACGGTCGACGGCTCCCCGCTCAACTCGGCCACGTTCAGGAGCGGTTACACCATCGAGGCGTTCTACCGGGTCCCCGCCGGCTGGGACCCCTCGCACAACGCCTGGGCCGGTCTGGTCAGCCGTACCGGTACGGGCGGGGCCGCCGGCAAGACGGAGGGCGACCCCGACGAGCCGCTCGCCACGCTCTCCCTCTCCGACGGGCCCGGCCCGCAGTGGGCGGTCCGCCCCCTCAACCATCAGGGCATCGTCACCAACTGGGGCGACGAGACCGCGCGGGAGACCTGGTGGCACGTCGCCGTCGTCAACGACGGCCGACACACCACGATGTACGTCCAGGGCTGCCCGGTGGCCCGCAACCCGCACGCCACCACCATCGGCCTCACCTCGGTCGGCCTGCCCTGGCTGCTCGGCGGCTACGAGTACGGCGGCAAGATCGACCAGATCCTGTACGGCCGCCTCGGCGACGTCCGTATCGTCGAACGGGCGCTGCCCGTCACCTCCTTCATGAACCACTGACCTCCAGAGGATCACCGTGACCGAGCAGCAGCTCCCTTCCTGGGCCGACCCGGCCGTCTCCCCCGCCCACCTCGACGCGCAGGGCGTGTCGAGACGCGGCCTCCTGCACCGCGCGGGCCTGTTCGGCGCCGCCTTCGCGCTGGGCTCCGCGGTCGTACCGGCGACAGCGGCCGCGGCCCCGGCTTCGGCCACGGGCGACCGGCGTCTCGGCGGCGACGACCCGCGCCTCGCCTACCTCGTCGGCGACCACCACATCCACACGGTCTACAGCCACGACGCCAAGTACACGTTCTCCCAACTGGCCGCCGCCGGAGCCAAGTACGGCCTCGACTGGATGGTGTTCACCGAGCACTCCAACTTCGGGCACGCCAAGTTCGGCGCCGCGCTGGAGCACGAGGAGATCCGCAAGGCCCGCGCGGAGAACCCGCGCCAGCTGATCTTCCAGGGCCTGGAGTGGTATATCCCGGCCGCCGAGCACTGCACGGTCTTCTCGGCGCCCGGCGCGCACGAGGTCGACCTGCTCACGCAGTTCGAGAGCGCCTACGACGGCAAGCTGCTCGGCTACGACAAGGGCGGCGCCGCCGACGCGGACACCGCCCGCAACGAAGCCCACGCGGTCAAGGGCATCAAGTGGCTCGCCGAGCAGCGCCGCACCGGCTACGTCGACGACATCCTCGTCCTCGCCAACCACCCGATGCGCCTCGGTATCGACTCGCCGCACGAGATACGGGGCTGGCGGGACGCGGCACCCGAGATCATGATCGGCATGGAGGGCGCGCCCGGCGCCCAGGGCGCGGCCATCCCCGGCTGGCGCGGCGCCACCTCGATGCGCGGCGAGTACGAGAACAAGCCGTCGGCCCAGTCCTGGCCCGGCTATCCGGCGGAGGCGTATCTGACGTACGGCGGCTTCGACTGGGCGACCGCGACGGTCGGCGGTCTGTGGGACTCGATGCTGGCGGAGGGCCGCCTGTTCTCGATCACCACGAACTCCGACGCCCACCGCATCGTCTTCGACACCTGGAAGAACGGCGACTGGCCCGCCGGGCAGAACTTCGACACCACCGGCAAGCTCCCCGACCCGGTGAACACCGACACCCCGCAGCCGGGCAGCGACTTCTGGCCGGGCCAGTTCAGCCGCACCCACGTGGGCGTCACCCGCTACGGCTACCGCGCGGTGATGGCGGGCCTGCGCGCGGGCCGCGTCTGGCTGGACCACGGGCATCTGCTCGACGGCCTCGACATCCGCCTCAAGCGGGACTGCGACTTCGGCCAAGGTGTCACGCTGGGCGGCAGGCTGCGCGTACGCAAGGGCGAGAAGCTGACGCTCACCATCACCGTGACGACCGCCTCCCGGCCCAACCCTCAGGGAATCCTGCCGGAGTTGGCGCACGTGGACGTCATCCGGGGCGCGGTGCACGGCCCGGCGGCCGACCGGGACACCTGGCAGGCGCCGGACACGAAGGTCGTGCGCGCCCTGGACGTGTCGGGCCGCAAGGGGACGTACACCCTGCGTGTCCCGCTGACCGCAGGCGACGAGTCCTTCTACGTCCGGCTGCGCGGCAGCGACGGCAACCGCCACGGCGCGGGCTACCTCGGCGCGTCGGTCGACCCGCACGGGCCGATCCCGCACGAGCCCGGAAACGGTGACCCGTGGGCGGATACGTGGTTCTATTCGAACCCGGTATTCGTCGACGTGGCAGGAGCCTGATGAGACGTCATTTCCTCACCTCCGGTTGCTTATTGGGGGCACTCGCCCTCAGTGCGGGGATGGCGTCCGCCGCCGGTGACCCGCACTGGTCCGAGAGCGGCACGGCGTACACGGACACGCTGGGCGGCGGGCAGGGCCTGGCGAGCCGCGCGGACGGCTCCCTGCTGTACCGCGGGCTCGCCTCCATCCCCCTGGACCTGCGGATCAAGGGCTGGAACCACATCGGCGACCCGGACATCGCCCGCGGCCACGCCTTCGACGCCTACCAGGGCCCGGACACGGCCACATCCAAGATGTTCGCGGTGACGACCCCGGCCGGGAAGCGCTACGAGTACGTCCATCAGCTCAACCCGGGCGAGAAGCTGAACAACTCCTTCGCCACCGTCTCGCCCGACGCCCAGTGGCTGGTGTCGGGCGAGTGGGGCGAGCAGAAGAGGCTCCAGGTCTTCCCCGCTCCGCTGCTCAACCCGGCCACCCCGCCCACGGGCGGGGACCTCAAGGAGGCCTGGCAGATCACCCTGGACAAGCCGGTGCGCGACATCCAGGGCTGCGACTTCGTGACGGACACGCGGCTGCTGTGCGCCTCGAACGACGCCACGGGGACGTTCTTCCCTCAGATCCGCCCGCTGCTCCAGGTGGACCTGCCGCGAAAGCTGGACGGTCAGCCGATCACCGGCACGGTGAAGAGCCTGTTCGCCCTGCCCCAGCGCAGCGTGTGCACGGGCACCTTCGAGACGGAGGGCATCGACTACGACGCGAACAGCGGCACCCTGCGGGCGCAGATGATCCCGCCGGGGGTGTGCGCGGTGGCGACGGCCGTGTACGCGTACAAGCAGGTCGCCGACTGAGCGATTTCGGCGGCCGAAGCGACAACTCCGCGTCACCTGGCTGTCATTGACCCGCCAGAAGCCGGAAACACCCGCACATCGGGATGATCTGGGGCACGATGGGGAATTGCCGTTGCACGACCACACGGCATGCCACTGCGGGCGGGGGCTTCGAGGGGAGACCGCGCATGCTCAAAGACGTGTACACGGGGGACGGACGCCGATTAGCCGTCGAGATCTCCGGTGATCTGGGCGGTTTTCCGGTGTTCCTGCTGCACGGCACCCCCGGCAGCAGACTCGGCCCGGCGCCCCGGCCCATGCTGCTCTACCACCAGCGGGTCCGGCTCATCACCTACGACCGCCCGGGCTACGGATCCTCGGACCCGTTGCCCGGGCGGTCCGTCGCGCATGTCGCGGCCGATGTCGCCGCCGTCGCCGACGCCCTCGGCATCGAGCGCTTCGCCGTGGTCGGCCGCTCCGGCGGCGGACCGCACGCGCTCGCCTGCGCCGCCCTGCTGCCCGACCGGGTGACCCGGGTCGCCGTCCTGGTGAGCCTGGCCCCACGCGACGCGGACGGCCTCGACTGGTTCGCCGGGATGGCGGCCTCCAACGTCAACGAGTACTCCAAGGCCCTCGCCGGCCCCGACCGGCTCGCGGCCAGCCTGCGCAAACGGTCCGTCGCCATCCGCTCGGACCCGGTGCGGTTGCTGGCACAGCTGCGCCGGGACCTCACCGAGTCCGACCTCCGGGTGGTCGCGGACGCCGGGGTGCGGGCCATGCTGCTGCGCAACTACCGCGAGGCGCTCAGGGTGTCGGCCGACGGCTGGGTGGACGACGCGCTGTCGTTCTGCAGCCCCTGGGGGTTCAACCCGGCCGACATCTTCGTGCCGGTGCTGCTCTGGCACGGGGAGCAGGACGTCTTCTCCCCGCCCAGCCACACCCGCTGGCTGGCCGCCCGGATCCCCAGCGTGACGGCCATCCTGCAGCCGGCCGCCGCGCACTTCGGGGCGCTGCGTGTGCTGCCGGACATCGTGACCTGGCTGCTGGGCGGTCGCCAGCCGGTGGCGAGCGTGGACCAGCACTGAGCGCATCGCTGCTTACACCGGCAGGGGCTCCAGGTCGCGGTGGATGCGTTTGCCCTCGCGGACGGTTGCCACGTGCGGGTGCTCCTCGCCGAGGAGTTGGGCCAGTTCGGCGAGGGTGCTCTTCTTGAGCTCCTCGGCCTCCGCGGTCCGGCCCAGCGTCTTCAGGGTGACGGCCAGGTTGGCACGCGCGACGACGGTGTCCGGGTGGCCGTGCCCGAGACCCGCCTGGAATCCGGCGACGGCCATCCGTTCCAGTTGCTCCACCACGACCAACGCATCCAGTTCCGCCAGTACGTTGGCGAGGTTGACGGCGCACGCCAGGCTGTAGGGGTGGCGTTCGCCGAGCACCTCGCGCAGCGTGGCCAGGTTCTCCTCCAACACCGTCCGCGCCTTGCCCACCTCGCCCGAGCCGCGCAGGAAGATGCCGAGGTTGTTGGCGGCGGCGAGCGTCGCCGGGTGCCGCACGCCGGGTGCTTTCCGGTACTGGGGCACGATCTCCTGGGCGAGGGCGAGGGCCTCCTCGCGGGCGCCGGTGGCGTACAGGTCGGTGGCGTAGTTGAGGGTGCAGTCCAGGACGTCGGGGGTCGTGGTGGGGATCTCCCGGGTGCGGTAGTACTCGCGGGTCTGGTGGGTGAGCGCCCGGGCCTCCGTGACCCTTCCGGCCTTGCGCAGGGAGACGGCGAGACTCTTGGCGGTCCGGAGGGTTTCCGGGTAGGTCTCGCCGAACAGCCGCTGATAGGCCTCGTAGCTGCTGCGCAGCAGCGAGATCGAAGTGGCGTACTCCCCCGTTTCGCGCAGGTCACGGCCCAGGTTGGTGGCACTGATCAGACTGTGCGGATGCTCGCTGCCCAGTTCCAGGTCGTTGCGCCGGCGGTCGTAGATCTCCTCGTCAACGTCACGGGCCTCCGCGTAGCGGCCGAGCAGCCGCAGACAGACGGCCCGGTTGTTGTTGGCGAAAAGGGTGCGCGGATGATCCTCGCCGAGGCTCTCCTTCAAGCCGTTGTAGGCCTCGATGGCCAGTTCCAGGGCCTCCCCGAAACGGCCGATGCTGCCCAGGTCCATGGCCAGACCACTGCTGGTCATGAAGATGTACGGGTGGTCGGCGACCAGCAGGACTCGCTGGCGGGCCAGGGTGTCCGAGCCCAGTCGCTCCGCCTCCACATACTTGCCCAGCGAGCGCAGCACATTGGCGATGTTGGAACTCAGGTACAAGATCTGGGAGTGCAGGTTGACGACATAGCTCTCCTGCTTGGCGCGCTCCTCGAGGTCGTCGTCGTCCGCCCGGCCGGTCCGGGTCCTCTCTTCGGCGACCTTCTCCAGCTCGGCGAGCTCCCCGCGCCGCGCGTTCAGCAGTTCCTCCCATGCGGTCCGCAGTTCCTGGCCCAGGGCGAGGGCGGCGTTGAGGTCACCGCGCTTCCACAGATAGCGCACCCGGTCGATGAGCAGCTGCCGCGTCTCCGGCTCGTCGCACCTGCTGGCCTCGGACGCCTCCAGATGCGGCCAGATGACGGTGAACTTGGCGCGGTTGTCGGGATCGTCGTCGTCGATCGGCTCCTCTCCCTTGGGGCGGTGGCCGGCCAGGATGCGGTGCACGACATGCTGCGCCTCCTCCTGCTCCCGGGGGCTCAGCTGGGAGCGGATCACGGCCTGGACCAGGCGGTGGACCTGGATGGACCGGGTGGCCCGGTCCACCTTGGCCAGGGCGAAGCGGCCGATCTCCCGGATCACCCGGCCGAGGACCATCCGCTCCCTCAGCGAGGGGTCGTTCTTGGCGAGTTCGCGGATCATCTCGTCGCCGTAGAGCAGGTCCCTGGAGATCGGCTCGGCGGCGAAGAAGGCGCACAGCTGCAGCAGCCGTACGGCGGCCGGGGAACGTTCCTTGAGCCGCTCGATGGAGACGTTCCAGGTGGCCGCCACCGGCTTCGGGTAGTTGGCGGGCTGGCTGAACGACAGGACGAGTTCGGCCTGTTGTTCCAGTTCCGCCAGGTAGGTGTCGACCGAGGTGACGGTCTCGGCCAGCCAGGCGCCGGCCTGGTCGAGGGCGAGAGGCAGGTCGCCGACCGCCGCGGCGACCCGGTCGGCGTCCTCGGCGCTGAGGCCGGCGGCCCGGCGCAGCAGGTGCTCGACGCTCTCCTCGCGAAGGAAGAGGTCGACCTCGATGGCCCCGAAGTTCTGCGACCAGCCCTGGTTGCGGGAGGTGACCAGCACATGGCCGTTGCCGCCGGGGAAGTACCGGCTGACCTCCTGCGGCTCGTCCGCGTTGTCGAAGACCAGCAGCCAGTTCAGTGTGGAGCCGGACTGGCGCAGATGGTCGCACACCTCCTGCGCGGCCTGCGCGGCCTCGTCGCCGACCCGCAAGCCGAGGCGGGCGCCGAGCTCGGCGAGGGAGGAGATGACGAGCTCGTTCCGCTCGGAGGGGATCCACCACACCAGGTCGTAGTCGGGGGCGAATCGGTACACGTACTCCAGCGCGATCTGAGTCTTGCCCACCCCGCCGAGACCGTAGAGGGCGTACGGCGCGGGGGAGACGCTGGTGGTGCTGGAGCCGAGGCTGTCGCGCAGCTTCTCCAGCAGGGCACTGCGGCCCGTGAAGGAGGCGTTGCGGGGCGAGACGTTCCAGTACTTGGGCACGGTGACCGGGAAACGGGCCTCGGTGGGCGGCCCGTCGGCCTGGCGCTCGGCAGGCAGGGCGGGCTTGCCCAGAGCGCGCAGCAGCACGCCGTGGGCCTGTGTCTCGTCCAGCCGCACCAGGTCGGCCGACCCCCACTCGCTGAACGCCGGCACCGAACGGACGTCGCCGACCCGGACCGCGACCACCTGGCGGCGGCCGGAGGGAGCGCCGGCGGTCGCGGCGTCCCACACCTGGCGGGCGCGCGCGGAGCGCTGGTAGGCGGCGGAGAGCACGACCACCGTGCGGTCGGCGGGCTTCTCGGCTCCGTCGCCCTCGCCACCGACGAATTTCAGCTCCACCCGGTAACCGGCCCGGGTCAGCACCGCGGCTATCCAGTCGGCCCATATCCGGTCCTCGGACACATAGCTGAGCTGCAGGTCGGCCGGGAGCGCCGAACGGCTGCGGGTGAACGCCTGCTTGATGCCGAGGCGCACCTCCTCGTCCATCCGGGGCAGCGCTCTGACGGCCTGGTTGGTGACGACTCCGGTGAGCCGCTCGAAGGCCGCGAGCAGCGAGCCTGCGATTCCGGCCTCGTCACCGAAGGTCGCGAGGGTCTCCTCGTAGGCGTAGTAGGGCCGGTACGGGATCTCCACCGAGCCCCAGTAGCCGGCGAGTTGGGACTCCGTCATACCGGAGGGAAATCCGTCGAACTTCGCGCGGGCGAGGGATCGGCCCGCATCGGCCTTCTCCTTCTCACCCTCGTCGATGCGCATCGGGACGGGCACGATGCGGATACGGCGGCGGCGGAAGCGTTCGTCGATGTGCCGGGCGACCGCTGCGGCACCGTCGATGCTCTGGTCGCTGAGGGTGAAGCAGTCGACGAGGACGTCGGGCAGGTGGGCGGTGCAGATGTCGGCGATGTCGGACAGACCGGTGCGGCTGTCGATGAGGACGTAGTCGTAGTGGCGCCGCATGTCGTCGCGTAACGCGTCGAAGAACTGGCCGCCGCCGAGGTGTTCGTAGAAGTTGTCCCAGTCGAAGGTGGAGACGATCGCCGAGTAGTCGCGGTTCTGCCGGCCGGCGGAGACCAGGTCGAGGGTGCCCGGTTCGGGGAACGGCCAGTCCAGGGAGACGGCGTGACGCTGGATGCGGGCGTAGCGGCGGTGCCAGTCCGGGGCCCGGTGCTCGGTCCCGGCGGTGTTGTCGGCGGCCGCCCAGGCGTACTCGGTGAGCAGGTCGATGACGCCGGTGGTGGCGCCGACGGTCCCCGGGTCGAGGAAGGGATGGAAGAAGCGGTGCAGGCCGGGCGCCTCCAGGTCCCAGTCCACGGCGAGGACGCGCTTGCCGTTGGCGGCGAGGATCCAGGCGGTGTTGGCGAGGGCCATGGTCCGGCCGGTGCCGCCCTTGTACGAGTAGAACGTCACGACCTGGCCACCCAGGTCGTCCGGTCGGTCAAGGCTGCTCATCGCGGTCTTCCTCCTCGGCATGCGGGCGGTGCACCGGTGACTGGCTGTCCTGGTCCCCCACGGCGCTCAGCCGGAAGCGCGGGGTCCCCTCGCCCGAGGGCGGCTGGGCGGGCGCGTGCTTGAGATGTCGGGTGGCGGCCCACTGCACGACCCGCGGCAGCAGATCGTCGAAGGACTCGTGGTCGGGGATGCCGCGGACGGCGAGCCTGCTGGCCTGCTGGCCTTGGCTGATGGTGCGCGGCAGGGTCGCCTCCGCCTCGGCGGTCAGTGCCTGCCGGGCGTCCTCGCTGTCCGGGTCGTCGTCGTTCCACGGCACCATGAGCCCGGTCGCCGGGCGGTGGCTCGCGTCGAACTTGCCGAGCCGGGTGCGCTGTTCGGGATCGCGCAGCACCCAGCGGTCGAGCAGCACGATCTCCGGGCCGGTCGCGTCGGGAGATCCTCCCCCAGAGGGGGTACCCCCAGCCTCGCTGTGCCAGGTGTCGAACGCCTGGAGGTCGGGCCGGAACTCCAGGCGTTCGGCGATCTCGGCGGCCAGCTCGGCGAGGGGTCTGGGGCATTCGGGCCGAAAGGGGTTCCAGTCGAGCGCCGTAGGGCCGTAGTAGTCGCGGCTGCGTCCCTCGGGCAGACGGTCCAGAGAGCCGGCGGCCACGGTGATGCGCAGCATGCGCCGGCTCCGCAGGGGTGCGAAGGCGTCCGTCTCCGTGTCCCAGGAAGTGGACTCCCCCGGTTCGACGTTGACGTGCTTGCCGACTTCGATGATGCGCCGGGCCAGTTCCCACACGGCCTTCTGGTAGTGGCGGCGGTGGGAGCTGAGCTTCATCAGGCCGTACAGCCCGAAGTCGCGGTAGCGGTCGCCGAGTTCGGGGTGCGCGTACTGGATGTCCTTGACGGGATCGGGGAGTTGGTGGTCCTCGACCGGTGCCCACAGGGCCGGCACGATCGCGCCGGGTGTGCCCCTGCGGCCCTCGGTCCGGAACCGGGCGGGCCGCCTCGCGAAGGCGCTCCACTCCTTGCCGCACCAGGAGCTGTGGAAGTAGCGCGGCGAGTACAACGGCACGAACACCCGGCAGGCGGCGAGCGCATCACCCAGTTCGGTCGTCCACAGCTGGCCCGCCCGCATCGAGCGGTCCATGTATCCGGCCGCGCCGACCGGCACGGTGGTCAGGTGCCGGATGTGATCGCACAGGTCGCGGTAGAGCCGGTGCACCCAGTGGTCGGGATCGCCTTCATCGGTCTCGTCCCTGGGGGTGTGGGCGTAACTGAGGAAAAAGTACGGGGCGGTCGCGTCCGCCCGTAACGCTGCCGTCGGCTCCACATTGATCCCCCGATCCCGCCCCCTCCCCCGGAGCGTGGACACTCAGTGTAGGAAGCCGGACTCGTTTTGTAGCCGCTCCGTATCGTCCGGGCGGGGGCGTTTTCCGGCCAGCCATCCGGTGGCGAAGTCCACCGCAGCCCGCAGCGGCAGCGACGTCAGCCGCGCGGCTCCGAGCCGGCCGTGCCGCACGGCGGGCTCGGGAAGAACGGCATCGTGCGCCTCGTACGCGGCGCCGAGGGCACCGAAGTCGCTGTCGTCCAGGTCGACGTCCTTGTACGACATCCAATGGCGCCGGCCGTCCCTCAGCACGACGCAGCGGTATTCCCGTCGGGGCGGGTCCGGAATCCGGTACTCGGCGAGGTGGAAGGCGCTGCACACCGCGTAGCCGACCCCGATCAGCAGCACCCGGGCATCGGCGGCGTACAACCGGGCGAGCGGCGAGCTCTCGCCCAGGTGGCATTCCTCGTCGTGGTCCGCCATCAGGTGCCCGGCACGGGTGCCGACAGCGGCGAACGACGTCTGGGGATGGCCGCTGCGCACCGCGTCCGGGCTGCGGCGCACGGCCTCGGCCAGGCGCCCCATGCCCAGCGAGGGGGTGTGGTGGAGGTCGAAGGGCGGCATCTGCGCGCGGTAGGCCGATAGTTGACTGTCCGTCATGCCCTGGATGTGGCTGTGGTACTCCGGTGAGGTGTCGGAGTTGCCTGCGGTGAACGCCGGGACGACCAGCGTGCCGTCCGGGCCGAGAACGTCGCGCAGTTCGCCCACCACGGTGTCCGCGGGCACGCCGACGCGGCGCAGGGAGGCGTGCACCAGCAGGGTGGCGCCCGCGCGCACGCCCAGGGCGTCGAGGTCGTCGGCGTGGAGTCCGGCCGCGCTCATCGGGCGCTCCGCCGCATCCCGTCGGCGAACCGGCGGCCGAGTGCGGTCAGCGAAGGCGCGTCGGACAGCTCGTCCAGCTGGGCCCGGGTCCGAAGGAACGCCTCGGGGTCGGCGAGCAGGGCGTCGGTAGCCGTGCGCGCAAAGCTGTCGGCGAGCAGGTCGCCGGTGCGCGTGTCGGTCTCGTCGTACAGGTCGCACACATCGAGCAGGGCGTCCAGGACGCCGAGCCGGAACCCGCGCACCAGGTCGGCGGCGAGCCGTACGGGGTCTTGGTGCGGGAACGCCCCGAGCGCCGCGAACCCCCCGCCGGCCGAGGTCCGGTGAGGGTCCGCCGGTGCGGCGAGCGGTGTCACGACTTGTACTGCGGCGGCCATGGCGCGGGCCGGGCCGGGCAGCGCCTTGCGGATCGACGCCCAGGCCTGCGGCAGCACATGCCGCCACTGCTCGGCCTCCTTGTCCGTCAGCCGCCCGGTGACGGGGGCGCCATGGCAGTCGCGGTACGGGGCGATGTCGTCGAGCGCGACCTCCAGCCCGTCGGTCCGCAGCCATCGCAGGGGCTCCCAGCCAGGGCCGCCGATCCGGTCCGCCGTCAACTCGACGGTCGACGCGCCGGTACCGGTACGCAGCCGCCCCAGTCCCGGGAGGTGCGCGAAGCCGTCACACACCGGCACCGTGATCCGGTCGACGGCACCGGCGGGCAGCGTGGCGGCCGCCACGAGGGCGGCCAGATGGTCGGCCGGGGCGGCGCCGTCGAGACAGCGCACGGCCCAGGTTCGCGTATAGGGATGGGAGAGCAGCGGTGACAGAAGTGCGCTGTCCCGTCGGCCGACGTCGAGCGCCGTACGCCACGAGGCGGCCCACAACTCGCTCTCGTCGTCGGCCTCTTGACCGAGCATGGCCAGCAGCTCGCGGGTGACCTCCTGCCGCGCTCGCGCCAACTCCCCCACGGCGGTGCCGTCGTCGCTGCCGTCGGCCAGCGCATCGAAGCCCTCGACCGGCCGTTCGGCTCCGGCACCGGCACCGGTGCGGGCGTCGATGGAGCGGATCAGCGCCTTGAGGTCCGCGCAAAACACTGACGGATTGTCAAACTCCGTGCCGTCGCCGCGATATCGGTGGGCGTAGAGCCCGCCCCCACAGGAGCGCACGACCGGACAGGACCTGCATGTCTCGCTCAGTCCCGCAAGCCCTTGCTGCCGGGCGATGATGCCCGGATGGCGCGCCACGTCGTCGAGGGTGTGGCGGAAGACGTCCTCTCCGGTGACCGGTGCCCCGTCGAAGGCGGTCTTGAGGGAGTCCGCCTGCTCGAACGTTCCGTCGGTCTCGACCACCACGACATCGGCCGGCGCGAGCCCCATGGCCTCGGTGAGGCTCGGGCCGCCGCCGAGGGTGCTGATGATCGAGTCGAACAACCGCACCGGCATCGGGCGCCCTTGAGCCTCCCACCGGTCGTGTACGGCCGTCAGCCAGTCCGCGTACGGGGTCCCGGCCCCGTGCGGACGCAGGGGCGGTTCGTCCCAGGTGGCGTGCGGCAGCAGGAAGTCGATCCGCGGCGGGTCCTGAGCGGCCAGCGCGTCATAGGCGGCGACCGGGTCGTTGCGTACGTCGACGGTGCAGAGCAGGCCCGCGTACAGGTGGCGGTAGCGTTCCTGGCGGAGCAGAGAAAGGGCCGCCAGCACCTTGTCATAGCTGCTGCGTCCAGTGGCATAACGCCGGTGCAGATCATTGGCGGCACGGTCGCCGTCCAGGGAAATTCCCACCCGGACGTCGAATTCCGCGAAGAGATCGAGAAAGCGGGGGCTCAGCTGAACGCCGTTGGTGTGAATCCGTAAATCCAGCCGGGACACGCCGTCCAGAGCGCCCCGTAGTTCTTCGCAGAGACGGCGTAAGCGTGCCGGACCGGCCAGAAGCGGCTCGCCTCCGTGCAGGATGACCTGCACGGAAGGCAAGGCGTGCGCTTTCGCGTGTTCCGCCAGACGCAGCGCCGTCCAGGAAATGACCTCGTCCGAGATCACTTTTGGTCTGGAGGCCCAGCTCTGGTCGGCGTGCTCGTACACATAACAGTGATCACACGCAAGGTCGCAGCGACTGTGAACCTTGAGTACGAGTTGCCGAAGTGGAACCAGCGGGCCGGTCATTGTGGGATACTCGAGTCATCAGATCGACGACTGGAATGTGACTCCGTCCGTCTTGCGATTCTCCGTCGACGACAGGGCGCGGCGCCTTCCACGGGCGTTCTTCGGTTCGCACGGGGCGTCCAGCAGCGGAGTGGCGGAATGCGTGTCGGCGACGCCGGTCGGCCGCGGAGCGGTTCTTGCAGTCTTGATCACGATGTCCCCTGGTCGGGAGAGTGGAAGCTACGGTGCAGGTCGTCCCTGAACCGTGGACGGAAGTCAAGACAGCACGCTATCGCGTGATCACGGGTCCTGGCGCCACCCGAAACCCGGCCATTAGCTCCGCCGCAGGTCAGGCACTACGAAGGCGCCGATTCCGTGTCCTCCTTTCGGAGCTATGCGTAGAAGCGCGAGAGGCTCGACAGCACCGCCGCCGGCTTCCCTCCACCCTCGATCTCGATGATCCCGTCGACGGTGATCTGAACCCCGCCCGGCACCTCCTCGACCTCCCCCAGCTTCCCGACCAGCCGTATGCGCGAGCCGACCTTGACCGGCGAGGGAAAACGCACCTTGTTCAGGCCGTAGTTGACCTTCGTGGTGACGCCCTGGACGTCGAGCAGCTCGGTGAACAGGGGGATGAACAGGGAGAGGGTGAGGTAGCCGTGGGCGATGGGAGCGCCGAAGGGGCCCTCGGCGGCCTTCTCGGGGTCGACGTGGATCCACTGGTGGTCGCCCGTGGCGTCGGCGAACGTGTTGATGCGCTCCTGGGTGATCTCGATCCACTCACTGGTGCCGAGGTCGCTGCCCGCGAGCTTCTTCAGTTCGTCGAGGCCGTTCACGGTGATGCTCATGCGGTTCCTTACTGGTTGCCGTACCGGTTACGGACACGGGACTTGAGGAGTTTTCCGGAGGCGGTGCGCGGGAGTTCGTCCGCGAGCACCACCGATTTGGGGATTTTGTATTTGGCGAGGCGGCCGGCCAGGGACGCGAGGAGTTCTTCGGGGTCCGGTGACGCGCCCTCGCGCGGTACGACGACCGCGCGCGGCACCTCGCCCCACTTGTCGTCCGGCACCCCGATCACCGCGCACTCGACGATGTCCGGGTGGGCGAGGAGCAGGTCCTCGATCTCGGCGGGGTAGATGTTCTCGCCGCCGGAGATGATCATGTCCTTGATGCGGTCGACGATGAAGACGTAGCCGTCCTCGTCGACGCGGGCGGCATCCCCGCTGCGGAACCAGCCGTCCACGAAGGAGGCGGCCGTCTCCTCGGGCAACCCCCAGTAGCCGGGCATGACATGCGGGCCGCGGACCACGACCTCACCGGTCTCGCCGACGTCGACCGGCACCATGTCCGGCCGGACCACCCGTACGTCGCTGAAGTAGTGCGGCACGCCCGCCGAACCGGCCTTGGTGACCGCGTGTTCGGCGTCCAGGAACAGGGTTCCGGGTGCGGCCTCGGTCATGCCGTAGCCCTGAAGGAACGTCAGTCCGCGTTCCTGGTAGGCGGCGATGAGCGGGGTCGGTACCGGGGAGCCGCCGCAGGTCAGGATCCGCAGGGACGACAGGTCCGCGTCCGGCCAGCGCGGGTGTCTGGCCACCTGGTCGAACATGGTCGGCACCCCGAACATGAAGGTGATCCGGTGTCGTTCGATCAGGTCGAAGGTGGCGTCCGGGTCGAAGGCCTCGACCAGGACGCAGGTGCCGCCCTTGAGCAGGACGGGGAGCGTCAGCATGTTCAGCCCTGCCGTGTGGAACAACGGGGCCGAGACCAGGGCGCGTTCGTCGGCGATCAGGTCGGTGTCGACCAGGACGTTGAGCGCGTTCCAGACGATGTTGCCGTGGGTGAGCATCGCGCCCTTGGGGCGGCCGGTCGTGCCCGAGGTGTACATGATGATGCAGGTGTCGTCGGGGGTGACCGGCGCGTCGATGGGCTCCTCGGAGGGGGATGCGAGCGCCGCCTCGTATTCGGCGCCCACCTCGACGTACGTACGCACATCGGTGCTGCCCGGAAGTCCCGCGACGAGTCCGGCATGTGACG
Organism: Streptomyces sp. cf386; assembly: GCF_900103585.1. Taxonomy (GTDB): domain Bacteria; phylum Actinomycetota; class Actinomycetes; order Streptomycetales; family Streptomycetaceae; genus Streptomyces. The sequence goes on along the minus strand of NZ_FNHV01000004.1, from coordinate 557,477 downwards.
GGCCGTAGATCAGGGCCTTGGCGCCGGAGTCGGCGAGCTGGTAGGCGATCTCGGGGCCGGCCAGTCGGGTGTTGAGCGGGACGAAGACCGCGCCGAGCGTGCCGGACGCAAACAGGGTCTCCAGGTAGGAGGGGTGGTTCGGGCCGAGGTAGGCGATGCGGTCGCCGCGGCGGACCCCCCTCTCGCGCAGGGTGTGGGCGAGCCGGGTGGTGCGGTCGTGCAGTTGTGCGTACGTGTAGGCGGTGTCGCCGTGGATCAGGGCGGTGCGGTGGGGGGTCTTGCGGGCCCGGCGTGCGGGCCACGACCCCAGTCCCTCGTTGCGCATGTCACGCCCCTTACGGTTTCGTCAGCCCGAGCAGGCGGGCGGCGTTCTCCTTGAGGATCTTCGGCCTGACCTCGTCCTTGATCGACAGCTTCGCGAAGTCGGCGAGCCAGCGGTCGGGGGTGAGGACGGGGAAGTCGGAGCCGAAGAGGACCTTGTCCTTCAGCAGGGTGTTGGCGTACTGCACCAGCTGCGGCGGGAAGTACTTCGGCGACCAGCCGGACAGGTCGATGTGCACGCCCGGCTTGTGGGTGGCGACGGCGAGGGCCTCGTCCTGCCAGGGGAAGGACGGGTGGGCGAGGATGATCTTCAGATGGGGGAAGTCGGCCGCCACGTCGTCGATGTGGAGCGGGTTCGAGTATTTGAGCCGGATGCCGCCCCCGCCGGGTACTCCGGCGCCTATGCCCGTCTGGCCCGTGTGGAACAGGGCGATCGTGCCCGTCTCCTCGATCACCTCGAAGAGGTCGTACGCCACCGAACGGTCGTTGGGGAAGAAGCCCTGGATGCTGGGGTGGAACTTGAAGCCCTTCACCCCGTACTCCTCGACCAGCCGACGGGCCTGCTTCACGCCCGCCTTGCCGCGGAAGGGGTCGATGGAGGCGAAGGGGATCAGCACGTCGGCGTTGGCGGCGGCCGCCTCGGCGACTTCCTCGTTCGGGACCGGCGGTGTGCCCGTCGCGGACTCGGCGTCGACCGTGAAGATGACGGCGGCCATGTTCCGCTCGCGGTAGTACGCGGCCGTTTCCTCCAGGGTCGGCTTCCGCTTGCCCTCGACCTTGAAGTAGGCGGAGGAGGCGTCGTGCAGATCGTCGTCCAGCGAGGAGTGGCCCTTGGAGGAGACCTCCGCGTGGGTGTGGACGTCGATCGCGACCAGCTCGTCGGGATTCATGGAGGGGGCCATCACGCCTCCGGGAACTTGGGCGCCGGAATACCGACCGACTGGAGCTCGGCACCGACCGAGGTGGGCCACACGTCGGCCAGGGTCTCGGGGGTCCAGCCGCCGTCGGCGTAGGCCGCCGCGATCTCCTGCGGATGCGACCAGAGTGCCACCTTGTCGCCGCCGACGCCGATGGCCTGACCGGTCACGCTCCGCGCCGCCTCGGAGGCGAGGAAGGGGACGAGCGCCGCGCAGTCCTCGGGGGTGCCGAAGCCCTCGCCCTTACGGAGGAAGTCCGGCAGCGGCTCGCCGTTCTTCATCGCCTCGACGTACGGGGCGAAGGCGGGGATGGTCTCGGTCATCGCGGTCGCCGCGACCGGCACGATCGCGTTGACGGTGATGCCCGCGCGGCCCAGCTCCATCGACCAGGTGCGGGCGAAGGCGGCGATGCCGGCCTTGGCGGCGGCGTAGTTCGTCTGCCCGAAGTTGCCGCGCTGTCCGGCCGGCGAGCCGACCAGGATCAGGGTGCCGCCCTCACCCTGCTCGCGCATCCGGACGGCGGCGGCGCGGGCGCAGGTGAAGGTGCCCTTCAGATGGGTCGTGATCACCGCGTCGAAGTCGTCGTCGGTCATCTTCCACAGGACCTTGTCGCGCAGGATGCCCGCGTTGGTCACCAGGATGTCGAGCCGTCCGAACTCCTCGACCGCGCGGTTCACCAGCCGGTCCGCGGCCTCGGTGGTGCCGACCGGGACGACCTCGGCGACGGCCGTGCCGCCGGCCTCGGTGATGGCCTTCACGGCCGCGTCGGCCACGGCCTCGTCGACGTCGTTGACGACCACGGAGGCGCCGTGGGCGGCCAGGGCCTGCGCGTAGGCGAGGCCGAGGCCCCGGCCACTGCCGGTGACGACGGCGACCTTGCCGGTGAGATCGATGCTGGGCACGAGCGGGTCCCTTCGGTGGGGGTGCGGCTTCGAGATCGAAGGTAAGAACAATAGTTGTCGACGTCAATAGTTGTTGTCGACCCGTCCTTGCGTCATGCTGGGTGCCGTACGTACGCACCGCCCCATCCGGGGCCTCGACCAGGGAGCCCGCCATCACCAGCCGGCAGACCACGAACCCCGCACCGATCGACTCGAGCGAGCCGTGGATGCGCGGACTGCACGCGGACACGGGCTATCTGCTGTACCGCCTCGGTCTGCGCTCCGGTCAGCTCTTCAACTCCTTCCTCCAGGAGTCGGGCCTGCGCCTGCGCCACTACGCGCTGCTGCGGTTCCTCGCCACGTCCCCGGGCGCCCTCCAGCGCGAGCTGAGCGCGTCGCTCGGCTACGACCCGAGCGCGATCGTCGGCCTGGTCGACGACCTGGAGAAGCTGGGCTTCGCCGAGCGGCGCCCCTCCCCCGACGACCGCCGCAGCCGGATCGTCGTCCTGACCGACGGCGGCCGGGCCTTCCTGCGGGACACCGACGAGGCCGGGCAGCGCGTGACCAACGAGCTGGTCCAGCCTCTCGACGCCTCCGAGCGCGAACAGCTGCACGCGTTGCTGCGGAAAGTCACCGAGTCCGGACTGGGGTGACGGGATTCCGATGACCGCCGACGCCGTGCCCTCCCAGTCGGCCAAGGAGACGCGTTCCGCGCCCGACCGGCTGCTGGCGGTGCTCGCGGCCTTCGACCTCCGGCATCCGGCGCTCAGCCTGACCGACATCAGCCGGCGGGCCGGGCTGACCCTGACCACCGCGCACCGGCTCGTGGCCGCCCTCACCGAATGGGGCGCCCTGGAGCGGGACGACTCCGGCCTCTACCACGTCGGGCTGCGGCTGTGGGAGGTGGCCGCGCTGGCCCCGCGCGGACTGGCGCTGCGGCAGATCGCACTGCCGTACTTGGAGGACCTGTACGAAGCGACGCACGAGAACGTGCAGTTGGCGGTCCAGGACGGGCCCGAGGTCGTCTACATCGAGTGGCTGTCCGGGCGGTCGGCGGTCGGCGTGCACATCCGGGTCGGGGCCCGCTGGCCGCTGCACGCCACCGGGGTGGGACTCGCGCTGCTCGCGCACAGCACCCCGGAGTTCCAGGAGGACTACTGCGCCGGGCCGCTCACCGCCTTCACTCCGTACACCGTCACCGAACCGGCCCGGCTGCGCCGCATCCTCGCCGACGTACGCCGCACAGGGGTGGCGGTGAGCAGCCGCCAGGTCACCGACGACGCACTGTCGGTCGCCGCCCCGGTGCGCGGCCCGGGCGGGTCGGTCGTCGCCGCCGTGTCGGTGGTCGTACCGCAGGCCGACGCCCAGGTGCCGGTGCTGGTGCCGGCGGTGCGGCTCGCGGCGCGCGGGATCTCGCGGGGGCTGGGGTGGCAGCCGGAGAAGGGGACGTAGGCGGGCCGGTCGGCGGGGCCCCCAGCCGCCGGATATCCCTCTCGTCGGTGAGGACGGGGCGTGAGGTCCCTCGCGATACTGAGAGGGCCCTTGCCCCGAGGAGCCGCCTGTGTCCGCTCGTTCCTGGATCTCACCCGTAGCCGAACGCCTGCGCACCGCCAACCCGTACGTCGTCGACTCGGCGCTCGCCGCGCTCGTGCTGTTCGCCGTCTCCCTGCAGTGGATCTTCCCCGACGAGGGCGACGACCGGCTGACCTGGCAGGGCTGGCTGATCGGCGCCGCCACGGCGGTGCCGCTGGTGTGGCGGCGGCGGGCACCGTTCGCGACCGCGTGTGCCGTGTCGGTGGCCACCCCCGCTCAGGCCGTCTACCACGCGCCGCCGCCGGACGTGATGTACGGCGGCATGGTCGTCCTGTACACGATGGCCGCCCTGGGCAAGCCGTGGCATCGGCGTGCGATGCTCGTGGGCTGGCTGCTGGGGGTCTCGCTCACGATGGCGCACAAGGAGGACCCCCAGCCGTTCGAGTACGCCTTCCACCTGCTCAGCGTGGTCTGCGCGTACGGCTTCGGCGTGCTCGCCCGGGTGCAGCGGGCCTACACCGCCGAGCTGGAGGACCGGGCCCGGCGCCTGGAGCGGGAGCGGGCCGCCGACACCGCGCGGGCGATCGCCCAGGAGCGCTCCCGGATCGCCCGGGACATGCACGACGTCCTCGCGCACGCGGTGAGCCTGATGGTGGTGCAGGCCGAGGCGGGGCCCGTGGTGCTGCGCAGCGATCCGGCGCGCGCGGAGGCCTCGTTCGACGCGATCGCGGCGGCCGGGCGGGACGCCATGGCGCAGCTGCGCCGGATCCTCGGCGTGCTCAAGGACCCGCAGGGCAACGGCGGTCCGTGGCGGTTGCCGCAGCCGGGCGTGGCCGAGCTGCCCGGCCTGGTCGGCCAGGTGGCCGAGTCCACCGGTCTGCGCGTGGAGTTGCGCACCTCCGGCTCGCCGCGCCCGCTCCCCCCGGACACCGAGGTCGCCGCCTTCCGTGTGGTGCAGGAGTCCCTCACCAACACCGTCAAGCACGCGTACGCTTCCACCGCGATCGTCGAACTCGACTGGGCGGAGGACCAATTGACCCTGACGGTCACCGATGACGGACGGGGGCCGGCGCCCGGCCACGGCGGGCACGGCCTGATCGGCATCCGGGAGCGGGCCGCCGCCTGCGGGGGCAGCGCGGAGGCCGGGCGCGGGCCGGAGGGCGGCTTCCGGGTCGTCGTACGGCTGCCCACGGCCGTCGACCGGGAAGCGGCCCTGGGATGAGCGTCCGAGTGGTCGTCGCCGACGACCAGGAACTGGTACGCGCGGGCTTCAGCATGATCCTGGAGGCGCAGCCGGACATCGAGGTGGTCGCCGAGGCCGGGGACGGCGCCGAGGCGGTCGCCGCGGTGCAGCGGCACACGCCCGACGTGCTGCTCCTGGACATCCGTATGCCGGTCATGGACGGCCTGGACGCCGCCCGGCGGGTGTGCGGGGAGTCGAGCTGCAAGGTGGTCATGCTGACCACGTTCGACCTGGACGAGTACGTGTACGAGGCGCTGTACGCGGGGGCCAGCGGCTTCCTGCTGAAGGACGTACGGCGCGACGACCTCGTGCACGCCGTGCGGGTCGTCGCGGCCGGGGACTCACTGCTCGCGCCCACCGTGACCCGGCGACTGGTCGCGGACATCGTGCGCCGTCGGCGCGCCGAGGCGGCCGCGGAGGCCACCCCGCAGCGCCTGGACATCCTGACCGCGCGCGAGGTCGAGACCTTGCGCATGCTGGCCCGCGGGCTGTCCAACGCGGAGATCGCCACGGCTCTGTTCGTCAGCGAGCACACCGTGAAGACGCATGTCAGCAACGTGCTGAGCAAGCTCGGTCTCAGGGACCGGGTGCAGGCGGTGATCTGCGCCTACGAGACGGGTCTTGTGGCTCCGGGATCCCCCTAGCGAGGGAGGCGCCGAGCCCTCTCCCCCGTGCGACGGAGGCCCGTAAACCGCTCCCTCCGGCGATCCGGTGACCACCCCCGCGGAACGAGTCTGGGGGCGATGGCAACCGACGTTCTGCCGGGAGGCACCGTGCTCTCCATGCTCGCCCGGGCGGCGACCCGCCGCCCGCTCACCGTCATCGCTCTCTGGGTGCTCTTCCTGCTGCTCGGCTTCGGTCTCGGGACGGGCGTCTTCAGCCGCCTCTCGGACAACGTGGCCGACATCCCGGGCACCGAGTCGGAAGCGGCCGGACAGTATCTCGAACGCACCGACCCCGCCGGCGAGTCGATCACCGCCGTCGTCGAGAACACCGCCGTCTCCGACCCCGGCCTGCGGGCCCAGGTCGAGCGGGCCGTCGCCGACGTGCGGTCGATCGCCGGAGTGGCCGACGTGCCCGATCCGTACGCCACACGCGGCCTGACCGCCGAGGACGGGCGGGCCCTGATCATCCCCGTCACCCTGGAGGGCGGTCTCGACGACGACGCCGAGGAGAAGGCCGTGGACGCCGCGGCCGACCGCATCCGGCAGATCGACGCGCCCGAAGTCCACGTCAGCGGCGGCCCGTTGCTGGGCACGCAGATCTCCGAACGGGCCCAGGAGGACGTACGGAACGCGGAGCTGATCTCGCTGCCGGTCGTGCTGGCGCTGCTGCTGGTGGTGTTCGGCGGGCTGCGTGCGGCCGGGCTGCCGCTGGTGATCGCGGTCAGCGGCATCGCGGGCGCGTTCCTGGCGCTGTTCGCCTTCAGCCAGGTCACCGACATCTCGGTGTACGCGATCCAGGTCACCACGATGCTGGGGCTCGGACTCGCCGTGGACTACGCCCTGTTGATGGTGGTCCGCTTCCGCGAGGAGCGGCGAAACATCGACGACGTGGTCGAGGCCGTGCACCGCACGGTCGCGGCGGCCGGCCGGACCGTGCTCTTCTCCGGGCTCACGGTCGCGGTCAGCCTGACCGGGCTGCTGGTCTTCCCCAGCGTGTTCCTGCGCAGCATGGGCCTGGCCGTGGCCGCGGTGGTGGTCGTCGACATGCTGGCCGCGCTCACGCTGCTGCCCGCGCTGCTGGCCAGGTTCGGCGGGAGGATCGCCCCGGCGAAGGTCCGGCCGGAGGGCGAGGAGGGCCGCGTCTTCGCCCGCCTGGCCCGCTTCTCGGCCCGCCGCCGGGTCGCCGTCGTGGCGATCGTCGTCCCGGTCCTGCTGGTCCTGGCGCTGCCCGTCACCGGCATGAAGATCAACCTCGGCGACGCCCAGCAACTGCCGTCCAGCACCGAGGCACGACAGCTGTACGACACCGTCGACGCGCACTTCCCGCCCGGCACCGGTGTCTCACCGATCACCGTCGTCATGAAGCCGGGCACGGACAGCGCGACCGCCGACCGGATCCTGGCCCTGTCCCCGACGGCCGAGTCCCGTGAACTGCCGGGCGGCAGCACGGTCGTCAGCATCCAGCCGCCGGGCAGCGTCGACGGCGAGGAGGCCACCGACCTGGTCGAGCGGATCCGGGACGTCCGCGGCGACGCACCGGTCGAGGTCACCGGATCGGCCGCCCGCCTGGTGGACTTCCGGGAGATGCTCACCGAGCGGGCACCCTGGGCGGCGGTCACGGTCCTCGCCGGCATCTTCGCCCTGCTCTTCGCCTTCACCGGCTCGCTGCTGATCCCGCTGCGCACCATCCTCACCACCCTGCTCAGCCTGGGCGCAGCGCTCGGCGTGGTGGTGTGGGTCTTCCAGGACGGCCACCTGGCCGGGCTGCTGGGCAGCGAGGGCCTCGGCTCGCTGAGCCTGACCGCGCCGCCGCTGATCGTGGCCATCGCGTTCGGGCTGGCCATGGACTACGAGCTGTTCATCCTGGCCCGGATGCGCGAGGCCCGGCAGCTCACCGGGGACGACCAGGAGGCCGTGATCACCGGTCTGCGCCGCTCCGGCCGCGTGGTCACCTGCGCGGCGCTGCTCCTCGCGGTGGTCTTCGGCGCCTTCATGACGGGCGGCTTCGCACCCATCCTGCAGATCGGTCTGGGGCTCACCCTCGCGGTGCTGATCGACGCGACGATCGTACGGATGCTGCTGGTCCCGGCGACGATGGCACTGCTCGGCCGCCGGGCCTGGTGGGCACCGGGGCCACTGCGCCGACTGCACGACCGCTTCGGCCTGCACGAGGAGGCACCGGCGTCCCCGCCGCCCGTGCCGACGAACGTCTGACGCCCCCGTGGCACCGGCACCTCATGGGTGTCGGTGCCACGGCCGTCGGCGACTACAGGCGGACGGTCATCTCCACCGCGACCTCGTCACCGGAGCCGAGCCCCTGCGGCTTGCGTACGGCGTTCTTGAGCGGCAGCAGATAGCCGCCGTCCTTGGGGAAGAGCGACGTCTCGAAGGCGACCTCGCCGACCCGGGCCTCGACCGGGATCACACCCCAGCCGTATGTGGCCATCGAGGCCACCTGCTGGATGTCGGCGGACTCCTCGTCCGGCACACGGACGAAGTAGTAGGGCGCGGGCCCGCGCCATTCGATCACTTGGCCGCTGAAGGCTAGTTCCATGGGGTCAGTCTCGTCACTCTCTCCGGTGATCCAGCGCCTTTTCGCTGCTCCCGGACGGGAATCTCAGACTTTCGTGACGGGATTCAAAGGAACAACCCAGGAAAAAGTCGCACGATGCACGCGTACCGCACAGATCTCAGGAAGGCGTGCCGTGGGCGTCCCGCACATATCGAACCGGTCCGAGCAGCAGCTGGGGCAGTGGTCCCGGCGTGGGGTGCTCACCGTCCTCGGAGTGGTGCCCGCCGCGCTGCTGACCGGGTGCAGTGGGTCGGCGGACGCGTCCGAGGACGCCAAGTCGGCATCGTCCGCGAAGAAGCCGACGCTCACGGTCACCCCCGCCGACGGCACCGAGAAGGCCGACTTCACCAGCCCCGTCACCGTCACCGTGACGGCCGGTACGCTCGCGTCCGTCAAGGTCGCGGGGAGCGACGGCTCGGCGCTGGACGGCGCCTTCAACGAGGCCCGTACGAAATGGACTTCGGTGAGGAAGCCCTACTCGGGCACCGAGTACACCGTCACGGCCCAGGCGCAGGGAGCGGACGCCGAGACCACGACCTTCACCACCGACTCCCCCGCCGAGACCTTCGTCGGCTACTTCACCCCCGAGGCCGGCTCCACTTCCGGCGTAGGCATGCCCGTGTCGATCACCTTCACGCACGCCGTCGCCGACAAGGCGGCCGTCGAGAAGGCAATCACGGTGAGCGCCGAGCCTGCGGTCGAGGTCGTCGGGCACTGGTTCAGCGACACCCGGCTGGACTTCCGGCCCAAGACGTACTGGGCCGCCGGCACGACCGTCACCCTCAGCCTCCGGCTCAAGGACGTCGAGGGCACGGACGGGGTCTACGGCGTGCAGTCCAAGGACGTCACATTCCACATCGGCCGCGAGCAGATCAGCACGGTCGACCTCGCCGCCAAGCGGATGACGGTCGTACGGAACGGCGAGACCGTCGCCACCTACCCGGTCAGCGGCGGCGACTCCGACCACACCACCTGGTCGGGGATCATGGTGATCAGCGAGCGGTTCAAGCAGACGCGGATGGAGTCCTCGACGGTCGGCCTCGGTGACGAGTACGACATCTCCGACGTCCCGCACGCCCAACGGCTCACCACGTCCGGGACGTTCGTGCACGGCAACTACTGGGCGTCCACCTCGGTGTTCGGCAACGAGAACACGAGTCACGGCTGCGTGGGCCTGCACGACGCGAAGGGCGCGAGCGACAGCTCGGTCGACGGCTACCGGTTCTACGAGAGCTCGATGCTCGGGGACGTGGTGGTCGTCAGCAACTCGGGCGAGAGGACCGTCGATCCGGCCAATGGGCTCAACGGGTGGAACCTGTCGTGGGCGGAGTGGAGGGCGGGCAGCGCGCTCTGACGCGTTGCCGTGTTCATAGGGTGAAGACCCCGGCGATGGAAGGGATTTCTCTGCTTCACCTCTTGACGGCCGGGGAGCCTGGGAGCACATTGGCGACACTTTGAGAGCGCTCTCAAAGTCACCCGCACCCCACTCCCCACTCCGTACACCGAGAGGCAGCACCCCATGAGTGACCCCTCCGGCATACACCGCAGACGCCGCTCCCCACGGCGCGCACTGCTGGCCGTGCTCGGCACGCTCGGCCTGGTGGCGGCAGCCGCTACCGTCGGCGTCCCGTCCGCGAACGCCTCCGCGCCCACTCCCCCGTCGGGCTGGACGCAGGTCTTCCTCGACGACTTCAACGGCGCCGCGGGCACCGGCGTCAACACCTCCAACTGGCAGTACGCGACCGGCACCGGCTATCCCGGCGGCCCCGCCAACTGGGGCACCGGCGAGGTCGAGACGATGACCAACAGCACCAACAACGTCTCGCTCGACGGCAGCGGCAACCTGCGCATCACCCCCCTGCGCGACGCTGCCGGAAACTGGACCTCGGGCCGCATCGAGACCAACCGCACCGACTTCCAGCCCCCGGCGGGCGGCAAGCTGCGCATCGAGGGCCGTATCCAGATGCCGAACGTCACCGGCACGGCCGCCGAGGGCTACTGGCCGGCGTTCTGGACGCTGGGCGCGCCCTACCGCGGCAACTACCAGAACTGGCCGAGCGTCGGCGAGCTGGACATCATGGAGAACGTCCAGGGCCTCAACCGGGCCTGGGCCACGATGCACTGCGGCACCAACCCCGGCGGCCCGTGCAACGAGACCACCGGCATCGGCAACTACACGGCCTGTCCCGGCTCGACATGCCAGTCGGCCTTCCACACCTACACCATGGAGTGGGACCGCTCGGTGAGCCCCGAGACGATCCGCTTCTCCGTCGACGGCACCCAGTTCCACTCGGTCAACGCGAGCCAGATGGACGCGACGACCTGGTCCAACGCCACCAACCACGGCTTCTTCATCATCCTGAACGTGGCGATGGGCGGCGCCTTCCCGGACGCGTTCGGCGGCGGACTGGACGCGGACACCCGCTCCGGCGCTCCCATGCTCGTCGACTACGTCCAGGTGCTGTCGGCCAGTGGGAGCGGTACCACACCTCCGCCGACGGGCAATCGTGACGCCTACAGCGCCATCCAGGCCGAGTCGTACGACAGCCAGGGCGGCGTGAGCGCCGAGACCACCTCCGACGCGGGCGGCGGCCAGAACATCGGCTCCCTCGCCAACGGCGACTGGGCGCAGTACAAGGGCGTCAACTTCGGCTCCACGGCGGCCACCCAGTTCGTCGCCCGGGTGGCGAGCGGTGCGGCGAGCGGCGTCAGCGGCCTGGTGGAGGTGCGCCTGGACAGCCGTAGCAACGCGCCCGTCGGCAGTTTCGCCGTCGGCAACACGGGCGGGTGGCAGTCGTGGCGAACGATCCCGGCGAACATCAGCGGGGTGACCGGCACACACGACGTCTATCTCACCTTCACCAGCGGTCAGGCGTCGGACTTCGTGAACGTGAACTGGTTCAACTTCGCCCGCTGAGCTGTGTGTTGACGATGCCTCGCCAGGCCTCGACCTGCCTAGCGGGGCATCGGCACGTTCAGCCGGCTCAATCCGAGCCTCCTCAACGAAGCCACCGGCGGTTCGGCCGGCACCCCTCTCAGTGGTCGATTTCTCCCGTCTATCCCGGGATGCGGATATGGAGCATGAGCCGGCCGTAGGTCCGCTCCACGGCCCAGCGTTTCGGGATCGGGGCGAACCCCTGGTCCCGGTGGCGCGTTGGACGATTTCAAGGTCGATGCCGAGGGGGGCGGCGTGGTCGACGAAGGGCCTACGGTAGCTGCCGTCGAACCAGACCTTGCGGCCCACGAACTCCTTGCCCGCGTCGATCACGCAGGCCGACGGTTGTGCATCCCGGCCCCCCCTCCTGGCGCACTAACTCTCGCAGCAGCCCGTTGAACCGGGCGAAGATGCCAACCTGCTGCCGCTTGGCGAAGTAGCCGTAGACCGTCTGATGGGGCGGGAAGTCGTGCTGAAGACAGGCCCACCGGCAGCCGGGGCGCGGTCCACGGAGAGGATCGCGTTCATGACCTCGCGCAGATCATGCTGCGGCGGCCAGCCGAAGTCCAGGGGCCCGCCCGTGGCGCTCGAAGCGCCAGGCGGACAGCCTCGGCTCGGTCAACTCCCCGCGGGCGTCGGACAGATCACTCGGATACGCGCGACGGTCGGTCATGCCCTGGGAGTACCGCCAGTCGGGGGCGTCCAGGGATGAGACAGGCGCAAGCCCACTCCGACCCCGTACGTCACCCCATCTGCCCTGACAGACACGACCGACTCAGCGCCCTCACTGGAACGGCGTGCGTTGTTGTCCGGGTGTACTCGCATCCGCGAGGTCGTCAATGTGCGCGCAGCGCCCGACCGAGTGGCCATGTCGCGTGTTTCAGGACGGCTCCCATCCGTCAAGTCACGTAGTCCAGGGGCGTGACGGAAGCGCAGTACTGGGGGCGCGGCCGTTCCCTGCGGACATGCCCACGTGCCCCGGACACGGGATCCGAACATGAAAAAGGACCCCCTGAGGGGTCCTTCTCATCTGCTCCTCCGACTGGATTTGAACCAGTAACCTGCCAGTTAACAGCCGGCTGCTCTGCCAGTTGAGCTACGGAGGATCGTCTCCTGCATCGAACCTACCTACCTGGGCATTGCCAGACGGCGCACGCTCGTTGCAGTACCTACATTGTCTCAAGCGGGGGCATTCTCCGCCACTCGGTAATTCCGTGACCGATTCTTGCCCCGAATGCGCCGCGTCTCTACAGAAACTCGGCGGTCTGGCTGGACGGCTTTACCGTCCAGCCAGACCAGGAACTCAGTTGTTGTTGTTATTGTTGTTGTTGTTGCCGCCACCCCCGTTGTTGTTGTTGTTGTTATTGTTGTTGTTGCCGCCACCCCCGTTGTTGTTGTTGTTATTGTTGTTGTTGCCGCCACCCCCGTTGTTGTTGTTGTTATTGTTGTTGTTGCCGCCTCCGTTGTTATTGTTATTGTTATTATTGGCGCGCTTTTCGGGTGCCATCGTGGCTATGGTGCCGGTTTGCGACGCCGCCGGGGCGGCGAATGCGCTGGAGGGCAGCAGTGCGCCACCTGTGGCCAGAGCGGCCGAAGCGCAAATCATCACGAGACGCTGCTTGCGGGTGATACGAGCCATGGGAAATCTCCTTGGTGAAGGTGAATCGATTGTTGAGTGCGGGACGTATGTCCCTTGATACGCGCCGCCGGATCTAATTCCGGACGATGCGAGTGGGCCAGCTGCTCTGCTTGAACCCATGACTCAATTAGGCCCTGGCAAGCGAACCGCGTCACGCCCCTGAAATTCGGGGCTTGACAGATGGCAGCGGTCACGATAAAAGGCATCGCCGGCCACTTCGGAGGTGCGCAGGCCACGCTGGCGCTGGTGGTCGGCGTGAGAATGACATGGCCCTTCGGCACCCATGCCAGCAACGAGTGAGCACCACCCGTCAGCGCCAACGACCAGGTCACCACGCCTGCGCCACTGACACTCAGAAGAGAACGTTCGACTGGCACTCCCCCGCAGACCATCACACAGGCGCTCTCCCAGGTGCACCTCCGCCTGGGGATTCGCGGGGTCAACCTCCCAGGCATACAGGGGGAACCGGCGGGCGGGGGCCAGGTGTGCGGGCCACGGCACTGCCCGCGCGCGGCGCAGCCGGCGCACTCCATGCAGAACTGCTTCGGGATGCGCGGGCACCAGCAGATCAGGTTGCAGTCGGGGTCGTCGTCACCCTCGGAGTACGGCTCGCCCAGCGGGGGCCGGTGGTCGACGTGGACCTCGCCGTGCCGCACCCGGTCGACTCCACCCATATGGCGATGACCGTGTTCGGGTCGCCCATCACAACGCGGGCCCCGAGCGCGAGTCGACTCCGGCTTCGCGGGCGCAGGCGAGCAGCGTATTGACGGCCAGAGCGGCCGCGGGGTCGGAGCCTGGCAGCCGGTTGACGGCGGCATGCTCGTCCTCGCCGCTCAGCGAGTCCGGTGCGGGTGAGGGCGCACAGCCGCGCGTAGCGCAGGACGTCGGGGCGAAGGCGGTGCGGCGGGTGGCTTCAGCTTCCCTCTCCTGGCGGCGCTTGTCGTCCTCCAATTGCCGGACACGCTCGCGTCGACCTGCTTCCAGGACCACTTCACGGACCTGGACACGGCAGTCGCCGCCTCGGGGCTCGGCGACGTCACATTCGTCGCGCCCTTCATACCCACCATCCCGGGGACGGACCGCTACGTGGACGAGCTGCGGTGACGCCCCGCCCCGGCCGGGCGGCCCGGAAATCCTGAGCATCCCTCCAGAAGATCTGCACCCCACTCGGACGGGGACGTCGTTCCTGGGGAAGGTCCGCGCGAAACAGCCTGCGCATGCCGCGTTTCTAGAGAAAACTCGGCGGTCTGACTGGACGGCTTGAGCGGGCTTTACCGTCCAGCCAGACCAGGGAATCAGTTGTTGTTGGCGCCCCCGGCGTTATTGTTGTTATTGTTGTTGTTGGTGCCCCCGGCGTTATTGTTGTTATTGTTGTTGTTGGTGCCCCCGCCGTTATTGTTGTTATTGTTGTTATTGTTGTTGTCACCGATGTTGACGTTGATGTTGACGTTGAGGACGTCTCCACCGTTGGCGTCTGCACCATCCTGGGCCACCAGGTCGTCTGCGAGGACTCCGGCTCCACCGACGCGGCCGTCGATGGAGCTGCTGGAGATGACGCCCTTGCGCGAATCATGACATTCGGCGTGCGCCATTGGCGCTGACCAGAGACCTACCACCCCGGCACCGAGCACGACCAGGGCCGTCGCGCGCACACTCAGGCGGGAGCGACGCGAGGGAGTGCCCTCGCCTTGGCGCCAGTTGCACGCCACCTTGCGTTTCGCGAACATCTTGCGTCCTTTCTCCTTGCACAGCCGAGAGAACTGTTCGATTGGTTCGAGGATGGAAACGCTGAGCCGCATCCAGCCTCATCACGCTTTCCGTGCGAACTGCATGCAGTAACGGTTCGAACTGCGGTGTTAGGCCAGGTGCTGGCATGTTTGATACGCGTGGCCCAGCGCCGATGGCGCCTCTGGAGGCCAGGCGATAGGTTCTGATTTTTCATGACGTACCGTCAGTTCGTCCGGCGGGCCGATTCAGCGGCGGGCGTCGCCGGTGAGAGCGAGCGTGGGTATCCAGGCCAGCAGGTCGAGGGCGATCTGGACGATCTCCAGCAAGAGCTGGTTCTGCGCGGCACCGTGGAGGGGGAGGTTGCGCAGGCCGGCGTCGGGGGCTGCGCATCCCGTCGGCGTCAGTGAAGCGCAGCACTGGGGGCGCGGCCGTTCCCTGCGGACATGCCCACGTGCCCCGGACACGGGATCCGAACATGAAAAAGGACCCCCTGAGGGGTCCTTCTCATCTGCTCCTCCGACTGGATTTGAACCAGTAACCTGCCAGTTAACAGCCGGCTGCTCTGCCAGTTGAGCTACGGAGGATCGTCGCCTGCATCGAACCTACCTACCTGGGCATTCGCCAGACGGCGCACGCTCGTCGCAGTACCTACATTGTCTCAAGCGGGGGCATTCTCCGCCACTCGGTACTTCCGTGACCGATTCTTGCCCCGAATGCGCCGCGTCTCTACAGAAACTCGGCGGTCTGGCTGGACGGCTTTACCGTCCAGCCAGACCAGGAACTCAGTTGTTGTTGTTATTGTTGTTGCCACGCGCCCGTTATTATTGTTGTTGACGCGCTTTTCGGGTGCCATCGTGGCTATGGTGCCGGTTTGCGACGCCGCCGGGGCGGCGAATGCACTGGAGGGCAGCAGCGCGCCACCTGTGGCCAGAGCGGCCGAAGCGCAAATCATCACGAGACGCTGCTTGCGGAGGGGGAGGTTGCGCAGGCCGGCGTCGGGGGCTGCGCATCCCGTCGGGTGCCGTTCGGGCTGCCCCGCCGCCTGTGCGCGCGTCACCCCGCTGCTTTCCCGGCCTCTCTACGAGAGGGCCGACACCTGCGCCAGCCAGGTCGCGGTGGCGTCGGCGATCGCGATCCTGATCAGCCGGTAAGCCGTCGGCAGGGCGTAGACCTCCTGGGCGATGCCCGCCATGGTCCGGGCGCCCAGGACCCGTCGCCCGAGCATGGACTTCCTTATCGCGAAGAAGGCGGATTCCACTTCCCACCGTTCGTGACACAAGGTGACCAGCTCGAAACTGCGCGACCGACCCCCACGAAAACCCGCAGGCTCCCGACGGCCCACCCCGGCACCCCCCCCTCGCGGCCCTACCAGCGGAGCGTCACCGGCGTCACCGCAACTCCGCCCGGAACGCCGCCGGCGTCATCTCCGTGTGCTGTTGGAAGAACTTGGAGAAGTTCGCCGCGTCCGGGAAGCCGACCGCCGCCCCGATCCGGCCGATCGGCATGTCGGTGTGGGCCAGGAGCCGCTTCGCCTCCAGGATCACGCGCTTGTCGATGAAGCCCTTGGGGGTCTCGCCGGTGGCGGCGCGGACCGCGCGGACGAGGGTGCGGCGGGAGTAGCCGAGCTGGTCGGCGTAGGCGCTGACGCTGTGGTTGGTGGCGAAGCCACGCTCGACCGCGTCACGGAAGAGGGTGAAGGTCGTGTCGCCCTGGTGGCGCGCGGCCTCCGCCGAGCTCGCGGCGAGGTGGGCGAGGCGTAGGAGGAATGCCGTCAGCGAGTGGCGCAGGACCGCCGTGTGCAGGCTCAGGGGGAGGGTCGTCGTGTCCTCGTACTCGCCCTGGAGTTGGGCGAGGGACGAGCGCAGGGCGGTGAGTTGGGCGGCGTCGGGGTGGAGCAGGGGTGGGAGGTCGTACCGGTAGAGGCCGGTGGCCTCGACCGTGGCGCGGGGGAGGAAGCCGGGTTGCATGGTCAGGACGGTGCCCCGGTAGTCGCTGGTGCGGGAGAAGCGGTGGACCTGGCCGGGGCGGATCCACAGCAGGTCGCCGGGCTTCGTTTCGTACTCGGCGAAGTCGATCATGTGGCGGACCGGGACCTCGTCGAACAGCATCACGACGTGGAAGTCGATGCGGTGGACGCGTTCCAGCGGCGCGTCGGCGGCGTGCCAGGTGCGGCCGGAGCCCATCGGGCCGACGTGCATACCGACGCCGAGGACGCTCAGATCGACCGGGAAGGGGAACGTTCGGATCGGGTCGCCGCCGTCGCCGCCGTCACCCTCTCGACCCGTTCCGCCTTGGACCCTTGTGTCCACCATGTCCGTCTCATGCCGTCTCAGTCGTGCGCGGCCCGCGCTCAGCCGTGCACCGCGCCCGCCGCGGTGTCCCACTTTCACCACAGCCTGACACACGCCGACCTTCCCTCGTAAAAGTCAGACTTTTACTTTTGAACGCGTTGGACCAGCCGCTTCGCTCCGATCGAGGACTTTTTGAAGATGAGCACGCAGACACCGGACAGCTTCGAATGGACCGAACTCGACCGGCGTGCCGTCGACACGGCCCGTCTTCTGGCGGCGGATGCCGTACAGCGAGTCGGCAACGGCCACCCGGGCACCGCGATGAGCCTCGCCCCGGCCGCGTACACGATCTTTCAGAAGGTGATGCGTCACGATCCCGCCGATCCTGAGTGGACCGGCCGGGATCGTTTCGTTCTCTCCCCCGGCCACACCTCGCTGACCCTCTACACGCAGCTCTTCCTCGCCGGGTACGAGCTGGAGCTCGACGACCTCAAGGCCTTCCGGACCCATGGTTCGAAGACGCCGGGCCACCCCGAGTACGGGCACACGGCAGGGGTCGAGACGACGACCGGTCCGCTCGGCCAGGGTGTCGCCAACGCGGTCGGTATGGCGATGGCCGCCCGCTACGAGCGCGGCCTGTTCGACCCGGAGGCCCCGCAGGGCGAGTCCCCGTTCGACCACACCATCTGGGCGATCGTCTCCGACGGCGACCTGCAGGAGGGCGTCTCCGCCGAGGCCTCCTCGCTCGCCGGCCACCAGAAGCTCGGCAACCTGGTCTTCCTCTACGACGACAACCACATCTCGATCGAGGGCGACACCGCGACCGCCTTCTCCGAGGACGTGCTGAAGCGCTACGAGGCGTACGGCTGGCACGTGCAGCGGATCGAGCCCGCGCTCGGCGGCGACATCGACGTGGCCTCGCTGTACGGGGCCCTGAGGGCCGCGCAGGCCGAGACCGAGCGTCCCTCGATCATCGCGATGCGCACGATCATCGCCTGGCCCGCCCCGAACGCGCAGAACACCGAGGCCTCCCACGGCTCGGCGCTCGGCGCCGACGAGATCGCCGCCACCAAGCGCATCCTCGGCTTCGACCCCGAGCAGTCCTTCGAGGTCGCCGACGAGGTCCTCGCCCACGCCCGCCGGGCCCTCGACCGCGGCGCCGAGGCGCATGCCGCCTGGGACAAGCAGCTCGGCGCCTGGCGCGCCGCCAACCCGGAGCGCGCCGAGCTGTTCGACCGGATCGTCGCCGGTCAGCTGCCCGAGGGCTGGGAGTCCTCGATCCCGGTCTTCGAGGAGGGCAAGTCGGTCGCCACCCGCGCCGCCTCCGGCAAGGTGCTCCAGGCACTCGGTGCGGTCGTCCCGGAGCTGTGGGGCGGCTCGGCCGACCTGGCCGGCTCCAACAACACCACCATCGACAAGACGAGTTCGTTCCTGCCCAAGGGCAACCCGCTGCCCGAGGCCGACCCGTACGGCCGGACCGTCCACTTCGGCATCCGCGAGTTCTCGATGGCCGCGGAGATGAACGGCATCGCCCTGCACGGCAACACCCGTGTCTACGGCGGCACGTTCCTCGTGTTCTCCGACTACATGCGCAACGCCGTCCGTATGTCCGCGCTGATGCAGCTGCCGGTGACCTACGTCTGGACGCACGACTCCGTCGGCCTGGGCGAGGACGGCCCGACCCATCAGCCGGTCGAGCACCTGGCCTCGCTGCGCGCCATCCCGGGTCTGAACATCGTCCGGCCCGCCGACGCCAACGAGACCGCCGTCGCCTGGGCCGAGATCCTCAAGCGGCACGCCACCAACCCGGCCCCGCACGGGCTCGCGCTCACCCGCCAGGGTGTGCCGACGTACGCCCCCAACTCCGATGCGGCGAAGGGAGGTTACGTCCTCCAGGAGTCCTCCACCGGGACGCCCGACGTGATCCTCGTCGCCACCGGCTCCGAGGTCCAGCTCGCCGTCGCCGCGCGGGAGCGGCTGGAGGCCGAGGGGATCGGCACCCGGGTGGTGTCGATGCCGTCCGTGGAGTGGTTCGAGGAGCAGCCGCGCGAGTACCGCGAGAGCGTCCTGCCGCCGGCCGTGAGGGCGCGGGTCGCCGTCGAGGCCGGGATCGGGCTCACCTGGTACCGGTACGTGGGCGACGCCGGACACATCGTCTCCCTGGAGCACTTCGGCGCCTCCGCCGACGCCAAGACCCTGTTCGCCGAGTACGGCTTCACCCCCGAGAACGTCGCCGCCGCCGCGCGCGAATCCCTTGCCGCCACCCGCGGTTGATCCGAACGCCAGAAGGAAGTTGATCACTGTGACCACCGAAGCAACCACGACCGCGGGCACCCTGAAGCGCCTCTCCGACGAGGGCGTCTCGATCTGGCTGGACGACCTGTCGCGCAAGCGGATCGAGTCCGGGAACCTCGCCGAGCTGATCGCCGGCAAGAACGTCGTGGGTGTCACCACCAACCCGTCCATCTTCCAGGCCGCCATCGGCTCCGGCGAGGGCTACGAGGAGCAGCTCGCCGATCTGGCGGTGCGGGGCGTCACGGTCGACGAGGCCGTGCGGATGATGACCACCGCCGACGTGCGCGCCGCCGCCGACATCCTGCGGCCGGTGTACGACGCCACCGCGGGCCGGGACGGCCGGGTCTCCATCGAGGTCGACCCGCGCCTCGCGCACCACACGGCCGCCACCATCGCCGAGGCCAAGCAGCTCGCCTGGCTGGTCGACCGCGCCAACGTGATGATCAAGATTCCGGCGACGAAGGCCGGTCTCCCCGCCATCACCGAGGTCGTCGCCCAGGGCATCAGCGTCAACGTCACGCTGATCTTCTCCCTGGAGCGCTACCGCGAGGTCATGGACGCCTACCTCGCCGGTCTGGAGAAGGCCGCCGCGAAGGGCCTGGACCTGTCCGGCATCCACTCCGTGGCGTCCTTCTTCGTCTCCCGCGTCGACTCCGAGATCGACAAGCGGCTGACGGCGATCGGCACGGACGAGGCCCTCGCGCTCAAGGGCAGGGCGGCGCTCGCCAACGCCCGCCTCGCCTACGAGGCGTACGAGGAAGTCTTCGGTGGTGAGCGCTGGATCGCCCTCGCCGGCGCCAAGGCCAACAAGCAGCGCCCGCTGTGGGCCTCGACCGGCGTGAAGGACCCGGCGTACAAGGACACCCTGTACGTCGACGAGCTGGTCGCGCCCGGCACCGTCAACACGATGCCCGAGGCCACCCTGAACGCCACCGCCGACCACGGCGAGATCACCGGCGACACGGTGACCGGCGGCTACGCGCAGGCCCGCGCCGACCTGGCCGCCGTAGAGGCACTCGGGGTCTCCTACGACGAGGTCGTCACCCAACTGGAGGACGAGGGCGTCGCCAAGTTCGCGGTGGCGTGGCAGGACCTGTTGGACGCCGTCAAGAAGTCGCTCAGCAGCAAGGGAGCTGACGCAGCATGACCTCCGACTGGGACAACCCCCTGCGGGACAAGCGTGACCGACGTCTGCCCCGGATCGCGGGCCCGTCCGGGCTCGTCATCTTCGGTGTCACCGGCGACCTGTCCCGCAAGAAGCTGATGCCGGCCGTGTACGACCTCGCCAACCGCGGGATGCTGCCGCCGGGCTTCTCGCTCGTCGGGTTCGCCCGGCGGGACTGGGAGGACGAGGACTTCGCGCAGATCGTGCACGACTCGGTGCGCGAGCACGCCCGCACCGAGTTCCGCGAGGAGGTCTGGCAGCAGCTCTCCGAGGGCATGCGGTTCATTCCCGGTGACTTCGACGACGACACGGCCTTCGAGCAGCTGCGCCGGACCGTCGACGAGCTGGACACGGCGCGCGGCACGAGCGGCAACTACGCCTTCTACCTCTCCGTACCGCCGAAGTTCTTCCCGAAGGTCGTCCAGCAGCTGAAGAAGCACGGCCTGGCGGACGCGCCCGAGGGATCCTGGCGGCGCGCGGTCATCGAGAAGCCGTTCGGGCACGACCTGGCGAGCGCCCGTGAGCTGAACGAGATCGTGCACGACGTGTTCGACCCGGAGCAGGTCTTCCGGATCGACCACTACCTGGGCAAGGAGACCGTCCAGAACATCCTGGCACTGCGCTTCGCGAACCAGATGTTCGAGCCGATCTGGAACCGGTCGTACGTCGACCACATCCAGATCACGATGGCCGAGGACATCGGCATCGGCGGCCGGGCGGGCTACTACGACGGCATCGGCTCGGCCCGTGACGTCATCCAGAACCACCTGCTCCAGCTGATGGCCCTCACCGCGATGGAGGAGCCGGCCGCCTTCGACGCCGGATCGCTGCTCACGGAGAAGCTCAAGGTGCTCAGGGCCGTGAAGCTGCCGGAGGAACTCGGCGAGCACACCGTGCTCGGCCAGTACGCGGGCGGCTGGCAGGGCGGTGCGCAGGTGCTCGGGTATCTGCAGGAAGACGGCATCGACCCGAAGTCGAAGACCGACACCTACGCCGCCGTCAGGCTGAACGTCGACAACCGGCGCTGGGCGGGCGTGCCGTTCTATCTGCGCACCGGCAAGCGGCTCGGGCGGCGGGTCACGGAGATCGCCGTCGTCTTCCAGCGGGCGCCGCACTCGCCCTTCGACTCCACCGCCACCGAGGAGCTCGGCCAGAACGCCATCGTCATCCGGGTCCAGCCGGACGAGGGCATCACGGTGCGGTTCGGTTCCAAGGTGCCGGGTACCTCGATGGAGATCCGGGACGTGACGATGGACTTCGCCTACGGCGAGTCGTTCACGGAGTCCAGCCCGGAGGCATACGAGCGGCTCATCCTGGATGTCCTCCTCGGGGACGCCAATTTGTTCCCCCGTCACCAGGAAGTGGAAGAGTCCTGGAGGATCCTCGACCCGATCGAGGAGTACTGGGACAGGCACGGCAAGCCGGCGCAGTACGCGTCCGGGAGCTGGGGACCCGAGGAAGCCGACGAGATGCTCGCACGAGACGGACGGAGCTGGCGCAGGCCATGAAGATCGACCTGAGCGACACCACGGCAAGCAAGATCAACAAGGCGCTGGTGCAGGGTCGCCGCGCGATCGGCACGCCTGCCGTCGGCATGGTCCTGACGATGGTCATCGTCACGGACGAGGAGAACGCGTACGACTCGATCAAGGCGGCGGAGGAGGCCTCGCACGAGCACCCCGCCCGCACCCTGGTCGTCATCAAGCGGCACGCCCGCACCCCGCGTGACCGCACCCGCGCCCACCTCGACGCCGAGGTGCGGGTGGGCGCCGACGCCGGCACCGGTGAGACGGTCGTGCTGCGCCTGTACGGCGAGGTGTCCGACCACGCCGACTCGGTGGTGCTGCCGCTGCTGCTGCCGGACGCCCCGGTCGTGGTGTGGTGGCCGGTGGACGCGCCCGAGAACCCGGCGAAGGACCCGCTGGGCGCGCTGGCGCAGCGCCGCATCACCGACCTGTACACGACCGAGAACCCGCAGGCGGAGCTGGAGGCCCGGGCCCGCTCCTATGCGCCCGGCGACACCGACCTCGCCTGGACCCGGCTCACCCCGTGGCGCTCCATGCTCGCCGCGGCCCTGGACCAGGCCAGGGTGCCGATCGTCTCGGCGACCGTGGAGGCCGAGGCCGACAACCCGGCCGCCGAGCTGTTGGCCCGCTGGCTGGAGGCTCGTCTGCACGTCACCACCGAACGGGTCGTCACCGCCGGTCCGGTCGTGACCGGCGTACGCCTCGGCACCGAGAACGGCGAGATCGTCATCGACCGTCCCGAGGGCCCGCTGGCCACCCTGCACCTGCCGGACCAGCCGTCCCGCACCCTCGCGCTGAAGGTCCGCACCACCTCCGAACTCATCGCCGAGGAGCTCAGGCGCCTCGACGCGGACGAGATGTACGCCATCGCCCTGCGCGGCGAGGCACCCAAGGAGACTCCCGACCATGTCTGACTCACCGTCCGACTCCCCCAGGCTCACCGTGCGCCCCGAGTGGGCGGCCCTCGACGACCACCGCGCGGAGGCGCTGCAGCGCCCGCGGCTGCGTGAGCTGTTCGCGGCCGATCCGTCCCGCGCCGAGCGGTACGTGGTGCGCGTCGGTGATCTGCGCATCGACTACTCCAAGCACCTGATCAACGACGAGACCCTCGCCCTGCTGCAGGAACTGGCCGTCGCCACCGACGTGTTCGGCCTGCGGGACGCGATGTTCCGGGGCGAGAGGATCAACGTCACCGAGGACCGGGCGGTGCTGCACACCGCGCTGCGGGCGCCGCGGGACGCGGTGATCGAGGTGGACGGGGAGAACGTCGTCCCCCAGGTCCATGCCGTGCTCGACAAGATGAGCGCGTTCGCGGACCGCGTCCGCTCCGGCGAGTGGACCGGCCACACGGGCCGCCGTATCCGCAACGTCGTCAACATCGGCATCGGCGGCTCCGACCTCGGCCCGGCGATGGCGTACGAGGCGCTGCGCCCGTTCACGGCACGGGAGTTGACGCTCCGGTTCGTCTCCAACGTCGACGGCGCCGACCTCCATGAGGCGGTCCGGGACCTGGACCCGGCGGAGACGCTGTTCATCGTCGCGTCCAAGACGTTCACCACGATCGAGACGATCACCAACGCCACCTCGGCCCGTTCCTGGCTGCTGGCCGAGCTCGGCGGCGAGGACAAGGCGGTCGCCAAGCACTTCGTCGCGCTGTCGACCAACGCCGAGAAGGTGGCGGACTTCGGCATCGACCCGGACAACATGTTCGAGTTCTGGGACTGGGTCGGCGGGCGCTACTCCTACGACTCGGCCATCGGCCTCTCGCTCATGATCGCCATCGGCCCGGAGCGCTTCCGGGAGATGCTCGACGGCTTCCACATCGTCGACGAGCACTTCAGGAGCGCGCCCGCCGAGGCCAACGCCCCTTTGATCATGGGCCTGTTGGGCGTCTGGTACGGCAACTTCTGCGCCGCCGAGTCCCACGCGGTGCTCCCCTACTCGCACTACCTGTCGAAGTTCACGGCCTATCTCCAGCAGCTGGACATGGAGTCCAACGGCAAGTCGGTGGACCGCGACGGCCAGGTCGTGGGCTGGACGACCGGTCCGATCGTGTGGGGCACACCCGGCACCAACGGGCAGCACGCCTACTACCAGCTGATCCACCAGGGCACCCGGCTGATCCCCGCCGACCTGATCGGCTTCGCCCGGCCGGTCGCCGAGCTGAGCGACGAACTCAAGGCGCAGCACGACCTGTTGATGGCGAACCTCTTCGCCCAGGGCCAGGCGCTCGCCTTCGGCAAGACCGCGGACGAGGTGCGCGCGGAGGGCGTGCCCGAGGAGCAGGTGCCGCACCGCACCTTCCTCGGCAACCACCCCACCACCACGATCCTCGCCCCCGAGCTGACCCCGTCGGTCCTCGGCCAGCTGGTCGCCCTCTACGAGCACAAGGTCTTCGTCCAGGGCGCCGTCTGGAACATCGACTCCTTCGACCAGTGGGGCGTCGAGCTGGGCAAGGTCCTCGCCAAGCGGGTCGAGCCCGCGCTGACCGAGGGCGCCGACGTCCCCGGTCTGGATGCCTCCACCACCGCTCTCGTGGCCGCCTACCGTGAACTCAAGAACGCCTGAGCGTTCGGGAAGAAGTGAACTGATCATGGCAACAATGCAGTTGGGCCTCATCGGTCTCGGCAAGATGGGCGGCAACATGCGCGAGCGGATCCGCCGCGCGGGCCACACCGTCATCGGCTACGACCGCAATCCCGAGGTCTCCGACGTCAAGAGCCTCGAAGAGCTGGTCCAGCGGCTCGACGCGCCGCGCACGGTGTGGGTGATGGTCCCGGCCGGTACCGCCACCCAGGGCGTCGTCGACGAGCTGGGGGACCTGCTGTCCGAGGGCGACACGGTGGTCGACGGCGGCAACTCGCGCTGGACGGACGATGAGAAGCACGCCGCCCAACTCGGCATCAAGGGCATCGGCTTCGTCGACGCGGGCGTCTCCGGCGGCGTGTGGGGCCTGCAGAACGGCTACGCGCTGATGGTCGGCGGCGACAAGGAGCACGTGGAGCGGCTCCAGCCGATCTTCGAGGCGCTCAAGCCGGAGGGCCCCTACGGCTACGTCCACGCCGGCCGGGTCGGCGCCGGGCACTTCTCGAAGATGGTCCACAACGGCATCGAGTACGCCATGATGCAGGCCTACGCCGAGGGCTGGGAGCTGCTGGAGAAGGTCAACTCCGTGACCGACGTCCGCGAGGTGTTCCGCTCCTGGCAGGAGGGCACCGTCATCCGTTCCTGGCTGCTGGACCTCGCGGTGAACGCCCTCGACGAGGACGAGCACCTGCAGAAGCTGAAGGGCTTCGCGCAGGACTCCGGCGAGGGCCGGTGGACCGTCGAGGCCGCCATCGACAACGCGGTGCCGCTGCCCGCGATCACGGCGTCGCTGTTCGCCCGCTTCGCGTCCCGCCAGGACGACTCCCCGCAGATGAAGATGATCGCGGCGCTGCGCAACCAGTTCGGCGGCCACGCCGTCGAGTCGAAGTAGCGAGCCGTGGGGGATCTTCTTCTGGTCCGCCACGGTGAGACGGAGTGGAGCAGGTCGGGGCAGCACACCAGCTGGACCGACCTGCCCCTCACCCAGGGCGGCGAGGAACAGGCCAAGTCCCTCGCCCCGCTCCTGTCCGGCCGGACCTTCGCCCTGGCGCTCACCAGCCCGCTCGGCCGCGCGGTCCGCACCGCCGAACTGGCGGGCGTGACGGGGGCCGTACCGGACCCCGACCTGCACGAGTGGGACTACGGCGGCTACGAGGGTGTCACCACCGTCGACATCCACCGCACCCGCCCCGACTGGTACCTGTGGACCGACGGGGTGCCGCCGGGGCCGGACGGGCACCCGGGCGAGTCGCCCTCGGAAGTGGGTGCGCGCGCCGACCGTGTGCTCGCCCGCGTGGGTGCCGCCCTTCCCGACGGCGACGTGATCCTCGTGGCTCACGCGCACTTCCTGCGTGTTCTGACGGCGCGTCGGCTGGGGCTGGCCCCGGCGGACGGGCGGTTGTTCCAGCTGGCCACCGCGACGGTGAGCCGGCTGTCCGTCGAGCACGGCCGTCCGGTCGTGGCGGAGTGGAACACCAGGCCGTAGAACGACGAGGGCCCGGGCTACAGCACGTCGCCGAACTCGCTCAACACCCCTGGCGGGGCGAGGGCGTTGACGTAGTGGCCCGGGCCGTGGTCGTCGAAGGAGTACTTGAAGGGGATCGTGCGGGTGAGCGCGAGCTTGGTCGCGAAGAAGGCCAGCGGGGCCACGACGGCCAGGCCCGCGAGGGTGTCCATCTGGGGGTAGTGCAGGTGGGGTTCGGCCACCTCGGTCCAGCCCTGCGCCCGCCCGCGCGGCAGGCGGCGGAGGGTTCCGACCCGCCTCGACAGCTCTCCCCAGTCCCGGTTCGCGGCGGCCCGTAGGACGTCCCCCGGCAGGGTCAGCGCCTCGACCGCCGAGTCCGCGGCGAAGGCGAGGGCCGCGTCGGCTTGGCCGCGCGGCCTGCGATAGTGGAATTCGCGGCCGAACGGGGCGTAGGGGCCGACCGGGCGGGGCGGCAGGGCGGGGACGACGTCCCGGTCGAAGATGTAGCGCAGCAGCCGGTCGCTCAGTGGACCGGGGGCCTCCGCGCAGGCCCGGGCGAGATCGGGGCCGCCGACCATGGGCTGGCCGAAGGTGTAGACGCCCTTGAGCTTGTCGGTGATGTGCCGGTAGCGGGGTTCGTGGACGAGAGTCACCGCCATCAGCGCGGCCATGGCGCCGCCGAGGCTGTGGCCGGTGATGTAGAGCGCCTCCAGGCCGTCGCCTCGGGTGCCTGGTTCGTCGGGGTTGACGGACTCGCCGCGCAGGGCGCGCTCCAGGGCCCGGATGACGAGATGGCGGGTGGCGCGGACGTTGCGGTAGAAGCCGGCGTGGACCTCGTGGCGGCGGCCCGCCAGCTCCACGGCGAGCATCTCCGGGCGTACGTCGGCGTCGGTGAGGATGCTGATGATGTCCTCGGGCTGGGTGCCGCGGTAGGCGAGGATCGCGATCCGGCGGTCCCTGTCCTGGACGAGATAGGCGGCGGAGGCGATGTACATGGCGTCCACGCGCTGCTCGAAGAGACGGCAGGCGTTCTCCTCCAGGCCGAGCCGCGTCATGATCATGGAGACGGTTTCGGGGTCGCCCTGATGCTGGAATCCGGCGTACGCGTACGCCGAGCAGGTCGCCAGGACGTGCGGGACGACACCGTCGGGGTCGGGCTGGTGCTTGTTCTCGACGAGCCGGTCCACCAGGTCGGGATAGACCGGGAAGCCGCTCGGGTCGGTGGGTGACTTGGCCGGGCGCAGCGCTGCGAAGCTGGGCCCCTTGACGTAGGTGTCCCGCATGGTGGGACCTCCCCCGGAACGTCGACGGGTGGTGAGCACACCACCGGCCGTCGGGGTCGTCAATCCGGCCGACAACCGGTGGCCGTCGTTCCCCGGCCACTGCGGATGCGGCCGCGTGGGGTTGCTGGGATGCTGGGGTGTGGCGGAGCGGACACCGGCCCGCCTTGGGGCGCCCACTTGACGTGCCCAAATATCCCTCTCCCCATGATTGTTCACAACCGGAACAACTGGGAGCACATCGGCGCGAACCATCGCTGTGAGTGCCGTGGGCCGTCGGTAGCGTGCTGGCCCCCGTCCCCGTACGCATCCGTACACAGCCGCACGAAGGAAGACCACCGATGGCCGATTCAGGGCAGCACGAGCAGCGCTACGAACGGTACGAAGGCGGCAGTGCGCAGGCGGAACGGCTGGTGTTCGAGCAGCTGGCCCGCGAGCTGATGGAGGTGCAGGTCAGGAACCGGCGGGCCGGGGGCGGCGACGTCGCCCGGGCCTTCCACGCGAAGGCGCCGGTGGCCGTGGAGAACGCGCGGCTGCGCTTCCACGACGACCTCCCGGCGGCGCTGCGCGTCGGGTTCGCCCAGCCCGGCGCCGAGTATCCGGCGATGGTACGGCTGTCCAACGCGAGCGGCATCCGGCAGGGCGACGGCTCGCCCGATCTGCGCGGGGCGGCCGTGCGGGTGCGGGTGTCGGAGGACGAGAGCCACGATCTGCTGGCGACCAGCCATCCGGTCTCGCACGCCGCGAACGCCCGGGAGTTCGTGGCCTTCGCCAAGGCGATGGCGGGCGCCCGCAGCCCGTTGCGCAAGGCCTTCGGGCTGCTGGTGAAGCTGCCGCTCGCGGTGGGGCTGCGGACCGCCGGCCGGATGCGGCGCAATGTGCGGGCGGCGACGCGACACACCGTCAACTCCCTTGCCGATGAGACGTATTGGAGCCGGGGCGCGATGCTGTGGGGCGCGGCGGGACCGGTGCGGTTCCTGTTCCGTCCCGCGCCGGGCGGCCCGCCCGCGCCCACGCCGGACCGTCGGGACCCGGACTTCCTGCACCGCGAGTTCGCGCGTCGGCTGGCGCGGACCGACGTCGCATACGACCTGTGTGTGCAGCGCTTCGTGGACGAGCGGCGCACTCCGGTCGAGGACGCCTCGGTGGAGTGGAAGGACGGGACGTCGCCGGCGATTCCCATAGCGCGGCTCACCATCCCGAGCCAGGACCTGGACGCGGCCGAGGCACGTGCGATCGCCCGCCGGATCGAGGACCTCGCCTTCAACCCCTGGTACACGACCGAGGACTTCCGGCCGCTCGGCAACATCAACCGGGCCCGCAAGGCCGCGTACCAGGCGTCGAGCGCGCACCGGCTCGGCCTGCGGTTCGTCACCGAGGAGCCGGTGCGCAACCGGGTGCTGGGCCGCCCCATGGAGGCGGCGTTCGCGCTGCTGAACCGGTATGTGCCCTGGCACCGGCTGCCGGTGCAGCTGAGCCTGCTGAACCTGGTGTTCCTGCGCAGGGTGCTGCGCCGCCTGAACCTGATCGACGCCGAGCCGCACGAAGCCCCGCCGCGCGCCCAGCGGGTGCCGGAGCCGATCCCGGAGCGGCTGCGCGGCGAGCGGTCGTACGACGGGACGTACAACGATCTGTCCGCCCCGCGGATGGGTGCCGTCGGCTCGGCGTTCGGCCGCAACATGAAGCCCGACCACCGTCCCGACCTCTTCGACACCCCGAGCCCGGTCACGGTCAGCCGGCAGCTCCTGTACCGCGAGAGCTTCCTGCCCGCGACCTCGCTGAACGTGCTGGCCGCGGCCTGGATCCAGTTCCAGGTGCACGACTGGGTCAACCACCGCCGCCACAAGCCCGGCGAGCGCAGCGTCGAGGTGCCGTTGCCGCCCGGGAGCGGGCCGTGGCACAACACGCCCGGCGGGCCCGCCGAGAACGTGATGCGGTTCGCGGAGAACGAGGGCATCGAGGTGCCGGGCGGGCCGCCGATCCTGTTCGCCAACACCGCCTCGCACTGGTGGGACGGCTCCGAGGTGTACGGCGCCGACGAGCAGACCGCCCGCTTCCTGCGCGAGGCCGATGGACACGCCGAACTCCGTCTGGAGGACGGCCACTTGCCGTCCGGCAGCAACGGCGGGGTCCCGCTGACCGGCTTCAGCGACAGCTGGTGGATGGGCCTGAGCGCCATGCACACGTTGTTCGCGCGGGAGCACAACGCGGTGTGCGCGGCGCTGCGCGCCGAGTATCCGAGGATGAGCGAGGAGCGGATCTACCAGACGGCACGCCTGGTGGTCTCGGCGCTGATCGCGAAGATCCACACGGTGGAGTGGACACCGGCGATCCTCGCGACCGAGGCGATCGACATCGCCCTGCACACCAACTGGCAGGGCCCGCCGAAGAAGTGGCTCGACCAGCTGGGCCTGTGGCTCTTCGAGTCGCACTCCCTGACCGGCATCCCGAAGACCCTGCCGGACCACCACGCGGCCCCGTACTCCCTGACCGAGGACTTCGTCACCGTCTACCGCATGCACCCGCTCATCCCGGACGACTTCGAGCTGCGCGAGCACCACTTCGGGCAGCGTCTGGAGACGGTGGGCTTCCTGGACATCCAGGGCGGCGCGGCGGAGACGCACATCCGCAAGACGGGGCTGGCGAACACGCTGTACTCGTTCGGCATCGCCCACCCCGGCGCGATCACGCTCCACAACTTCCCGCGCTCGCTCCAGCAGTTCGAGCGGGAGGGCGAGCTCATCGACCTCTCGGTGGTGGACCTCGTCCGCACGCGGCGGCGTGGCGTCCCCCGCTACAACGACTTCCGCGAGGGACTGCACAAGCCGCGCATCCGCTCCTTCGAAGAGCTGACGGAGAACGCGGAGACGGTGGCGCGGCTGAAGGAGGTCTACCGCTCGGTCGACGAGATCGACACCGTCGTGGGCCTGTTCGGGGAGAACCCGCCGACCGGGTTCGGCTTCAGCGACACCGCGTTCCGCATCTTCATCCTGATGGCGAGCCGGCGCCTGCAGTCCGACCGCTTCCTCAACGTCGACTACCGGCCCGAGGTGTACACGCCGCTGGGCATCGACTGGGTCGAGCGGGGCGGAATGAACTCCGTGATCCTGCGGCACTGCCCGGAGCTGGCGGCGCTGCTGCCGCGCGGGGCGAGCGCGTTCGCGCCCTGGCGGGCGGTGCGGCCGACGAGCGGTCCTTCCTGACCTGCACGGCGGTGAGTTGACAGGTTCGGGCGGCCGGCGTCAGAGTCCCGGCTGATGGAGATCAACGAGCTGACGCCGGCCGAACTGCAGGTATGGCACGCCTTCCCGCGCGGGGAGGTCGTGGACTTCCGCCCCGACGCGGAAGAGGACGCGGCAACGGGAGCCGGCTGGGGCCCGGAACGCACACTGCGCGCGTCGGTGCTGAAGGCTTTACTGGTCAGCGCACCCCAGGAGGACGGTGAGATCGCCGCACTCAGGGTCCTGGGCGCCCGGATCACCGGCGCGCTCGACCTCACGCACGCCGTCATCGATCACCCGATCCGGCTGAGCCACTGTCACTTCACCGACCCGCCCGATCTGTACGGCACCCAACTGCGCCGGCTCAGCCTGCGCGGCTCCGCACTCCCCGCCCTCGACCTCGGCAGCGCACACATCGACGGCGTGGTGCAACTGTCGGAATGCCGGGTGCGCGGGCGGATATCGCTGAGGGGCGCCCAGATATCTGGTGCCCTGCTCCTGGAGCGCGCCGAACTCACCGCACGGGACGACGACGGCGAGCCCGTGCTCGAACTCACCCACGCGGCGATCGGCGACGAGTTGCGGGCCACCGGGCTGAGAGCGACGGGCGAGGTGCGGCTCAACGGCGCGCACGTCTCGGGGTCGATCAGGCTGGACGGGGCCCGGCTCAGCCGACCGGGCCAAGTAGCCCTGGACGCGATCACACTCGGCGTGGACGGCGACGTCCTGCTGCGACGCGCGGACGTCGACGGCTGGATAGGGCTGCGGGGCGCCCGCATCGCAGGACGCCTCGACCTGTCCTACGCGCGCCTGTCCAACCCGGGCGACATGGTGCTGAGAGCCACCAGTTGCACCGTCGGGGAACTGTGGCTGCGCAGGGGCGATCCGCTGGACGGCGGTCTCAACCTGCGCCGGGCCCAGATCGACGTCCTGTTCGTGGAGCCGGAGAAGCTGCCCGACCGGGTCCGTCTCGACGGCCTCGGCTACACGACCCTCACCCCGCACGAGCCCGCCGAGCGCCGCCTGCCGATGCTGGAGCGCGAGATCGACGGCTACGTCCCCCACGTCTACGAGCAGTTGACCGCCGTGTACCGCCGGATCGGTGACGACAACGCGGCCCGCCTCGTCCAGCTCGCCAAGCAGCGCCGCCACCGCACCACCCTGCCCTGGTACGGCCGTCTGTGGGGGCACGTCCAGGACGCCACCGTCGGCTACGGCTTCCGGCCGATGCGCGCACTGGGCTGGCTGCTGTCCCTGCTCGCCGTCGGCTCCCTCTCGTTCGCGCTGCACGCGCCCCCACCGCTGAAGGCGGACGAGGCACCGGACTTCAACCCGGTGTTCTACACGCTCGACCTGCTGCTGCCGGTGATCTCCTTCGGGCAGGAGCCGGCCTTCGCCCCGGAGGGCGGGCAGCAATGGCTGTCGTACGTCCTCGTCCTCACCGGCTGGATCCTGGCCACGACGGTCATCGCCGGTGTGACCCGGACCGTCAGCCGCCAGTAGGGCCGTTCAGCGGACCGGCCGCCCGGCGTGCTGGGCGGCCAGCCGGACGGGCGCGTTCGGGGCGCCGTAACCCCGGTAGCCGTCCCGCTGCACGAGCTCGAAGAAGACCCGGCCGACGGTCACGGTGTAACAGTGCCGGAACTCCCCGTGCGCGTCACGGTCGTAGAGGATGCCGAGTTCGCGGTACGTGTCCAACTCGCCGTCCGCGAACTCGTACCGGGCCGCCAGGTCGTCGTAGTAGTTGGCCGCGATCGGCAGCAGACGTCCGCCCGCCGCCCGGAAGCGACGGGCCGCCGCGACCACGTCGTCCGTGGCCAGCGCGATGTGCTGGGCGTGCACGGTGTCGTCCGTGGGCGCCGCGCCGACGCTCAGGGCGATCCGCACACTGCCGTCGGCGTTGGTGACGGCGCGGCTGCGCATCAGGCCGTACGGGTCGGCGACGTCCACGCTCTCCTGGGCGTGCAGACCGAGGACGCTGCGGTGGAAGAGGGTCGCCTCGTCGAAGTGGTGCCAGGGCTGGACGAGGGCGAGGTGATCGATGCGGGTCACCCCCGGGGTGCCGGCCTCGTGTCCGACGTCCGCGAAGTCGGCACGCCAGTCGGGCGGTTCGGGCCGGACGGGGGCGTCCCCCTGCCCGATCGAGGCCGAGTCGCCGGGCGACGCGCAGAAGAACAGTTCCGTGCCGTCGGGTGCCGCCACCGCGTCCAGCGCGGCGTCCTCCAGGGCTCGGCGGCGTGGCAGCACGGGTGCCAGGAGGGCCTCGGCTCGGCGGGCCGCCGCGGCCGGGTCCGGTGACTCCAGGCCGATCGCGGCGAGTCCGGTGCCGTCGCGGCGTGCGGCGCCCGCGGTGTTGACCAGGACACGGGCCTCGCCCTGCTGCCAGAGGTCGACCGGCTTGCTGCGGTGCCGTGCGGTGCGGGTGAAGCCCAGGGCGCCGAGCAGCGCGGAGACCGGCTCGGCGTCGGGTGTGACCAGTTCGGCGAAGGCGACGCCGGTGGGAACGACGGGGACGGGCGGTGTCGCCACGCCGACCGCCTCCTGGAGGACCAGCAGGGAGCGGTGGGCGTCCACGGCGGTCGGGCCGGCCTCGGCCTGGCGGAACACGTCGTTGAAGACTTCGAGGGAGAGCGGACCGTCGTAGCCCGTGTGCAGGACACGGCGTACGAGATCCGCCACATCGAATCCGCCCTGCCCCGGGAAGCAGCGGTAGTGGCGGCTCCACTGCAGGACGTCCATCGCGAGCAGCGGGGCGTCGGCGAGCTGGAGGAAGAAGATCTTCTCGCCGGGGATGTCCTCGATGCCCTTTGGGTCGCTGCCCCGGGAGAGGATGTGGAAGCTGTCCAGGCAGGTGCCGAGCGCCGGGTGGTCGGCGGCTTCGACGATGCGCCAGGCGTGGTCGTACGTGCTGACGTGCCGCCCCCAGGCAAGCGCCTCGTACGCGACGCGGACGCCGAAGTCCTGGGCCAGGTCGGCGAGTTGGCGCAGGTGGTACCCGGCGAGCGCGTCGTCGTCAACGGCGAGCGGGTGGACGCTGGAGCAGACGAGGACGGTGTCGGCACCGAGCCGCCGCATCAGCTCGAACTTGTGCCGGGCCCGCCGCAGATTGCGGGCGAACTCCTCGGCGGGCACGGCCTCGATGTCCCGCATCGGCTGGTAGAGGTCGACGGTGAGACCGAGGTCGGCGCAGCGGCGGCGGATCTCCTCGGGGGTGAGGGGGCTGGCCAGCAGGTCGTTCTCGAAGATCTCCACACCGTCGAAACCGGCCCGGGAGGCGGCGGTCAGCTTCTCGGTGAGGGATCCGCTGAGGGAGACGGTGGCTATGGACGTACGCATGCCGATACCTCTTCCTGCTTCTTTCCGGTCTCTCCTACCTGGGGGTTCCCACGGCACCTGCCAGCTCGGCGATGTCCGCGAGCATGCGTGCGCTGTCCGGCTCGCGCCCGGTGAACAGGCGGAACGCGTCCGCGGCCTGGAAGACGGCCATACCGCCGCCGTCGAGGGTGGCGCAGCCGAGCTCTCGGGCGGTGCGCAGCAGCTCGGTCTCCAGGGGCCGGTAGACGACCTCGGCGATCCACAGTCCGGGATGCAGCAGCTCCGCCGGGAGGGGCAGGCCGGGGTGGGCGGCCATACCGGTGGGGGTGGCGTGCACGAGGCCGTCGGCGTGGCTCAGCAGCGCGGGGAGCGCATCCGGGGCGGCGCCGACCGCCCGGCCGGGGCCGAAGTGCCGGTTCAGGGCGGCGGCGAGGTCGGCAGCCCGGTCGGTCAGCGCGTCCACCACCGTGACCCGCTCGGCGCCGAGCGTCAGCATGGCGTGCGCGACGGCCGCGCCCGCACCCCCGGCGCCCAGCTGCACGACCCGCTCCAGCGGTACGTCGGGCAGCCCGCGCGCGAAGGAGGCGGCGAAGCCGGTGACATCCGTGTTGTGGCCGACGGCCCGGCCGTCCTCGAAGACGACGGTGTTGACCGCGCCCAGCGCCTCCGCCTGCGGGGCGAGCGCGTCCAGGTGCGCGATGACGAGCTGCTTGCACGGGTGCGTGATGTTGAGCCCGTCGAAGCCCAGGTCCCGGGCGGCCCGCACCAGGTCGCCCACCGCCTCGGGCGGGACGCCGAGCGTGTCGATGTCGATGAGCCGGTACAGATAGCGCAGGCCCTGCCGGTCGGCCTCCCGCTCGTGCAGCGCGGGGCTGAGCGAGGGGCCGATGCCGGATCCGATCAGCCCGACGAGATACGAGTCCTTGGCGTCCTTGGCCACCGGGGGACCTCCTGAGCGGCTCACTAATGTACGAACTGGTGAGTTAGTCATAGCAGGCGGCACCGGAGCTTGGGAAGGCCTGACCCGACACACGAGGCGAGCGGGCTTCTACAATCACCGGCACGCGGGTGGGCCACCGGGGCGCGCCCGCCCTCGCCGAAGGAACCCCGATGACCAGCGTCGAAGAGCCGGCACGAACGAACGGGCGGATCCGTGACGCCGCCCGCACCAAGGCCGAGATCCTCGACGTCGCGACACAGGAGTTCGCCCGGGCCGGGTACGACGGCGCCCGCGTCGACGAGATCGCCGCCCGCACCCGCACCACGAAGCGGATGATCTACTACTACTTCGGCGGCAAGGAGCAGCTGTTCACGGCCGTGCTGGAGCGGGCGTACGGCGTGATCCGCGAGGCCGAGCAGCAGCTCGACGTCGAGCACCTGGACCCGGTCGCGGCCATCCGCCGCCTCGCCGAGCTGACCCTCGACCACCACGAGCAGCACCCGGACTTCATCCGCCTGGTCAGCATCGAGAACATCCACGGGGCCGAGCACATCGCCGCCTCCGAGAAGCTCGGCAAGATCGGCTCGCCGGCCCTGGACGTGATCCGCCGGATCCTGGAGTCGGGCCAGAAGTCGGGCCTGTTCACGGCCGACGTCGACGCCGTCGACCTGCACGCGATGATCAGTTCCTACTGCTTCTTCCGGGTCTCCAACCGGCACACCTTCGGCGCCCTGTTCGGCCGTGACCTGGTGGACCCGGCCCGGCGCGAGCACTACCGCGCGATGCTCGGCGACATGGTGATCGCGTACCTGACGGCGTCGCGGGCCGAGGACTGATCCGCGCACCCGCGGAAACAAGATCCTTCGGCATGACCTCTTGACACCCGGGAAACGTCGGCGCAACATCCGTAGCCATCCGCTACTAA
This sequence comes from Streptomyces sp. cf386, assembly GCF_900103585.1. Taxonomy (GTDB): domain Bacteria; phylum Actinomycetota; class Actinomycetes; order Streptomycetales; family Streptomycetaceae; genus Streptomyces. Next base: position 522,034 of record NZ_FNHV01000004.1, on the reverse strand, counting down.
CTATCCAGTGGGTTAATTAGCCGGGTAGCACCCGGCGCGGCCGACCCGTCACCCCCAGGGATCCGGCACCTCTCCTCAGCACTCACTCCCCGTAAGGTGGAGTTCCCTCGAAGGAGCACCCCTGTGTCCGTCCCCGACACTCCCGCCGGCCAGCCGAAGAAAGCGGCCACGGCCGCCTGGATCGGCAGCGCCCTGGAGTACTACGACTTCTTCATCTACGGCAGCGCGGCGGCGCTGATCTTCCCCGAGGTCTTCTTCGACGAGTCCGACCCGGCGACCGCCACCCTGCTGTCGCTGGCCACGTTCGGTGTGGCGTACGCCGCGCGGCCGGTCGGCGCACTGTTCCTCGGTCACTTCGGCGACCGGCTGGGCCGTAAGAAGATCATGGTCTTCACGCTGATCCTCATGGGCGTGTCCACGTTCCTCATCGGCTGTCTGCCGACCCGCGACCAGGTCGGCACCCTCGCGCCCGTCCTGCTGGTGCTGTGCCGGGTGCTCCAGGGCATCTCGGCGGCGGGTGAGCAGGCCAGCGCCAACTCGATGACCCTGGAACACGCGCCACCGCACCGGCGCGGCTTCTTCACCAGCTTCACGCTGAGCGGCACCCAGGGCGGGCAGCTGCTGGCCACCTTGGTCTTCATCCCGGTCGCCGCGCTCCCGGAGGAGCAGCTGCTGTCGTGGGGCTGGCGGGTGCCGTTCTGGATGAGCATCGCGGTCGCCGTCGTCGGCTATGTCATCCGCCGCAAGCTGGAGGAGACGCCGGCCTTCGAGCAGCAGGCCGCCACCGAAGGCGTCGTCAAGCTGCCCCTGGTGGTGCTGATGCGGGAGCACTGGGCGGATGTCCTGCGGGTGATCGGCGGTGCGCTGGTCGCCTCGGTCAGCACGATCTTCACGGTGTGGGCGCTGTCGTACGCCACCAGCGACTCGGTCGGGATGAGCAAGTCCTCCATGCTGTGGGTGGGCGCCCTCGCCAACCTGGTCGCGCTCGGCGCGATCCCGCTGTGGGCCACGCTGTCGGACCGCATCGGCCGCCGCCCGGTGTTCCTGATCGGGGCGGCCGGCAGCGGGATCATGATGTTCCTGTACCTGTGGTCGATCTCGACCGGCTCCTACCCGCTGACCCTGCTGCTGGGCGTCATCACCTTCGGTGTGGTCTACAGCGCCGCGAACGGCGTGTGGCCCTCCTTCTACGGCGAGATGTTCTCCACCCGGGTCCGGCTGTCCGGCATGGCGATCGGCACCCAGATCGGTTTCGCGGTCGCCGGTTTCGCGGTCACCTTCGCCGCGCAGATCGCGGGCCCGGACGGCGACAACTGGTCCGCGGTGGCCCTGTTCACGGCGGCCCTGTGCGTGCCGCCGGTGGTGGCCGCCCTCTCGGCCCGCGAGACCGCCAAGGTCCCGACGGAGCAGCTCGGCGAGCGCTCGTCACGGGAGGCCGCTCAGCGGGAGACGGTGACGGCCTGAGCGGGCGTTGACCGGCGTCGATCATGCGGTGATCGCGCGCAAGCCCCCGAGTCCCCGGACGCCGTGACGGCTCCAGGGACTCGGGCATCAGCGCGCCACCAGCAGGTCCGTCCAGGTCTCGGCGACCCGGTCCAGGGAGAAGCCCTCCCGTACCTGCGTGCGGGCCACCTCAGCGGCGGTCCGCCACCCATCCTCGCCGAGTGCCGCGATCGCGTCGGCCATCGCCTCGGGGTCGTCGTGGATCCACCGCTTGTCGTAGATCTCGTCCGCGCCGGGCCACGGCAGCAGCGAGGGCACGGCACCCGAGGCCATCCCCTCGGCCGGCGCGAGGTGGAAGCTCTCGTCGTCGCTGGTGGACAGCACATGCCCGACCCGACGCAGCCAGCCCGCCACGTCCGGCCCGAAGGTGTCGAAGACGACGGCCCCTTCGAGCAGCGGCGAGGTCTGCATGCGGCGCAGCACCGCTTCGTAGTGCGCACGTTCCTCGGGCTTGTTCCAGATCCACCAGTACTCCCACGGCGGCTTGGACTTGACCGACAGATGCCAGCGCCGGTCGCGGGCGCGCAGCGCCTCCAGCACGTCGAGGCCGAGGTCGAGACGCTTGCGGCTGGGCGCGATGCCGATCATGCCGAGGCGGTGGTGGGCGCCGGGTGCCTTCGGGCGGTCGAGCTGGTCGGTGTCGACCCAGTTGGGGACGACCACGACCTTGGACTCGGGCCAGCCGGTGTGCTCGCGGGTGCGGCGGGCGTAGTACGGGCTGACGCACACCACCCGGTCGACGGCGTCGATGTCGACCTGGCCAGGCCACGGGGCGTCCAGTTCGAAGCGGTGCAGCCGGACGATCAGCCGGCTGCCGCGCCGCTTGTGACGGCTGTACCAGACGGCGGCCGGGCCGCACCACTCGACGACCACCACGTCCGCCCAGTCGGCGAGTTCCCGACTGGCGCCCGGGTCGTGGCGGGACAGCGCGGGCCAGGCGTCGACCCGTACGTCGAGACCGGGCAGCGCGCGGAAGTGGTCGAGCAGCCGGGTGAGGAACTTCAGGTCGTGCCCGGCGACGCCCACGCGCAGGGGGCGTTGGCAGGTCGTCACCCCGCCGGGCGCGGCGGGGAAGGCCCGGCCGAGGTGGGCGCGCCAGCGGTCGGCCGCTCCGTCCAGGGTGTGGTGCCGGGCTGCCTCGCGGCAGCGGTCCGCCGCGAGACGTCTGGCCTCCGGCTCGCGAGCGGCCCGTGCGACGGTGTCGGCGGCGTCGTCGAGTCCGGCACGTCCGGACACGAACAGCGGATAGTCGGTGCCCAGCAGCGCCTCGTGCGCCGGGGTGCGGTTGAGAACCACGGGCAGGCCCAGGGCCCCGAACTCCAGGACCTTGGTGGACAGTTCAAGGCTGGAGTCAAGCACGGGGTCCCGCCAGCCCAGGCCCACGTCGCAGCCCGCGGCGATACGCATGGCCTCCTCGCGCGGCTGTCCGCCGTGATGCTGGACGCCGGGGGTGGCGGCCAGCGCCCGCGCCATGTCGGCCTGGAAGTGGGGGTGGCCCGGGTCGTCGTGGATCTTGTCGCCGACGGTGTGCAGCTCGGCGGGGACGCCCCGGCCTGCGAGCAGCTCGGGCAGCCTGGTCATGGGCAGGGTGTTCCACCGGGGTGCGAACTTGCCGGTGTAGACGAGCCGCAGCGGATCGTGCGGCCGGCCGGGGCCGTCCCGCTCCGGCAGCGGGAAGTCCGGCTCGGGTACGGCGGGCGGGCTGAGCACGCACTTGCCGCACGCCTCCGGCACCCAGGTCTCCAGGAAGCAGCGCAACTCCTCGGTCTGGCACAGCAGCCGGTGCGAGGCTTCGGCGATCCGGACCAGGTCCGCGCGGGCCGCCTCGGTCATCTCGGCGGCGGACTGCGGAATGTCGGTGAGGTAGGCCCAGATCCTGCCGTCGAACACGCCGTCGGCGACGATCCGGGTGACCAGCCGCCGGCCGCGCAGCACCAGCAGATCGCAGGGGTTCTCCTCGTCGAGCCGGGTCAGCACCTGCGAGGCCTGCACCGGCGACATGGGCCGGTCGGCGAGTCCCGGCAGCAGCCGTTCCTCGTGCGGGCGCACCAGGGTGACCCCGGGCAGCTCGGCCAGCGGTTCGGTCAACCTGCCTGTGTGGACAGGGGACTTGAGGACGAGCCGGACCTCACAGCCCGCCCGGGACAGCGCCTGTACCGTCGACTGCGCCCACACGGCGGAGCCGTCGATGAGGTTGAGGTCGACGTCGCCGTAGACGAGCGCCCGCAACATACGGCTCATGACGGCTCCTTCCCGCGTACGGCGAACAGACGATGCCCTTGCCCCGCCCAGCTGCCGGGCTCAGTCCCGGACATGTGCAGCGAACGACGCACCAGCAGCGGACGCAGCGACGGTACGAAGACGTAGTCGTCGGCGGTCGGCGTGTGGCCCACCGCGTCGGCGCCGGAGTGCTCCTGGGCGCACATCAGGTCGAGCAGCAGGGTGTCCGGCCGGTCCTCGGTGAGGTCGGTCCAGTCGGCCACCCAGGGGGCCAGGGGCTGCCCCCGGCGCACGGCCACTCCGGCGGCGGTGAGTTCCTCGAGCCCCGCAGCATCGGGCACGACGACCTCGACCGGGCGGTGCAGCTGGCCGAGCACCTGCCCGACCAGCCGGGCGACATCGGTACGGTCCCGGGGCGCGGCCACCACGGCGACGCGCCGTTCGTCCAGCGGATCCGGGGCGCCGGTCAGCCGGGCGAGCCGGGCGAGCCGTACGCGTGTGCAGTCCTCCCGGAACACCTCGCGCAGCCGTTCCCGGCCCTCGGCGGCCGGGTGGAGCCGGGCGAGCCGTACGCCGGTGTCGGCGTCGACGACGGCGTCCCAGGCGAGCCGGGCGAGCCCGGGTGCGGCGGAGGCCGGGCCGTCCCGCCACAGCACGACGGACCGCCCCAACGCCCTTGCTTCAGCGAGCAGTTCGGCGAGGGTGCGGTCCAGATCGGGGGCGAGACCGGTGCCGGTGAGCCACCAGGGGCCGTCGCCCGTGCAGGCGCTCAGCTGGACGACGAGCACATCGGGGTCGGTGCGCTGCAGGAGCAGCCGTCCGTCGTGCGGCAGCAGCCGGTTGACCACCACGTCCGCCGCGAAGTCCTCGGCGGTGGCCGCGGTGAGCACACCGGCGACGACGAGACGGTCGCGGGGCGCCGCGGTCAGCGCGCGATGGGCGAGGTGGAACCGGTCGTCGGCGGGCGCCTCCGGCTCCGCCTGCGGCTTCGGCGCGCTGTCGGGCGCCCGCCCGGCGGAGATACGCCGACCACGCCACAGTCCGTACAGCTCCCCCGGCAGCCGTGCCGCGCCCCGCTTCGGCGAGCGCGCGGCCGTCACCAGGGCCTTTCCCACCCGCAGCGAGGTCGAGCCCTCCAGCATGCGCACCCGCGCCTGCAGCACGTCGACCCGGTCCCGGGCGGCCCGCAGCGCGGCGGCGAGCTGGTCCTTCTCCCGTACGGCGGCGGCGAGTCGGTCGGCGATGCCGTCCTGCCCGGTGGCGGCCCGGATGCGTTCGGCCTCCTCGACGGTCCTCTCCAGGTCGAGCGTGCGGGCGCGCAGGGACCGGGACGCGAGGTCGGCGAAGACGTACTCGTCGGCGATCCGCAGCGCGGTTGCATAGCCGTCGGACGGGACAGGGCGGCCGAAGAAGTCGTGCGGTGGCAGGAGTTCGTCGGTGCGGGCGATGACCGCGCCGACGTGCAGATGGACGTAGTCGAGGGGGGCCGCGCGCAGTACCTGGCAGCGATGGGCGACCAGGTCGTCGAGGAGCCGGTGGTAGGGGAGTTCGGATCCGCGGTGGCCGAACACGATCAGCCCGCGTGCGCCGGGCCGCATCCGGGCCAGTACGGCGCGGCAGGCGTCCTCGCCGCCGTGCAGGTCGACGTCGGGACCGTAGGAAAGGAGGGCCAACTCCCCGCCTTCGATGGGCCGTTCGTCGTCGGTACGCAGGGCGACGCCCGGCGGCAGGTGCAGATAGGGCGCCAGGCGCAGGCCGGCGCCGGTCGCGTCCACCACCGTCGTGACGGCGTCGAGGTGCGGATGGAGCAGATCGGTCAGGCGCATCAGCGGGTCCTCGTGAAGACGTGGAAGCCGACCCGGTTCTCCCGGAAGCCGTACGGCCTGAAGAGGGTGTGCCGCAGGCCGAGCGGCTCTAGTTCGGCGCGGTAGGCAGCGGTCGGGCGGTGCGCGATGCGGGCGCCGCGGGTCGTGCGGTGGGCGGTGTCCTCGTCGGTGACGATCAGCCGGCCGGCGACGCGGACGAGGGAGGCGAGGTTGCGCAGCCCGGCCGCCCACTCCTCGTCGTCCGGCACGTGGAACAGGACGTCCACGCAGACAACGATGTCGTACGGCCATGGACTGCGCCACTCGTCGAGCGTGGCGACGGCGTAACGCGGGCCGCCGCCCTCGGCGAGGGCGTGGTCGATCACATACGGGCTGATGTCGAAGGCGTCGACACGATGGCCGCAGCGGGCCAGGGCACGGGCGAAGTACCCCTTGCCGCAGCCGGCGTCGAGCGCGAACAGCGGGGCGGCGGGGCTGGACAGGTCGCCGACGAGGGAGAGCAGCGTGCCGAGCCGCTGGGCATAGAAGATCTCGTTGCCCGGACGGTCGAGGCCCATGTGCCCACCGGAGGCGAGGTCGTCGTGATCCGCGTGGCGGGCGTCCCAGTACTCCCCGGGCGTCCGGTCTGTGACCCGGATCCGTGTGTCGTCAGCCATGACGCTCCAGCCACCCGGTGATCACACGGGCGATCCGGCCGCCCGCCCGGCCGTCCCACAGCGGTGGCCCCTCCCCCGACGCCGCTCCCCCGCCGTCCAGTACCTTGCGCAGCGCGGGCACCAACTCCCCATGCGTCACCAGCCGGTTGGTGCCGTGTGTGACCGTGATCGGGCGTTCGGTCGTGGTGCGCAGGGTCAGACACGGGACGCCCAGGACGGTCGTCTCTTCCTGGACGCCGCCCGAGTCGGTGATCACCGCGGCGGCTCCGCGCACGAGGCTCATGAACTCGACGTAGCCGAGCGGGTCGAGCAGATGGACGCCCGGCGCGTCCGCGAGCCCCGCCGCCCGCAACGCCGCCCGGCCGCGCGGGTGCAGCGGGACGACCAGGTCGAGATGGCGGGCGGCCTCGGCCAACACGCGCGCGGCGGCCTCGGCGGCCTCCGGGTCGTCGACGTTGGCGGGCCGGTGCAGGGTGACGACGCCGTAGTGCTCGGGCAGTCGGTGGGCGGCACGGGCGGTCGCCGGGTCGAAGTGCTCCATTTGGGTGAGCAGGGTGTCGATCATCGGGTTCCCGACGAGGTGCACCCGCTTGGCGGCGATCCCCTCGCGGGCGAGGTGCCCGACGGCCTCGGGGCTCGTGACGAACAACAGCTCCGCCAGCTGGTCGACCAGACGCCGGTTGACCTCCTCCGGCATCGCCATGTCGAAGCTGCGCAGCCCGGCTTCGACGTGCGCCACGGGGACGTCCAGTTTCGCGGCGACCAGTGCTGCGGCCAGCGTCGAGTTCACGTCGCCGTAGACCGCGACCAGCGCGGGTGCACGGGCGGTCAGTTCGCCCTCCAGGGCCACCAGGAGATCGGCGGTCTGCCGGGCGTGACTGCCGGAACCGACCCCGAGGTCGGTGTCGGGTTCGGGCAGGCCGAGCTGCCGGAAGAAGATGTCCGACATCCGTTCGTCGTAGTGCTGCCCGGTGTGCACGAGCACCTGGTCGCAGCCGGCGGCACCGAGGGCGGCGACGACCGGAGCGGCCTTGACGAAGTTCGGCCGGGTACCGACCACATGAAGTACGCAGCCGTTCATCGGCGCCTCCTGCTCGACGGCTCGATCGCCCACGGGCGCTTTCAGCCGGTGTCGTCGGGACAGAGCCTGTTGGTGGGCACTCGCCCGGCGTTGCGGCCTACCTTTGCCGTATGTCGCGTATGTACCGCAATATCCCCCGCGCCCTCAGTCTGGCCGCCTCGGTGGCACTTGGCGAGCTGCGCCAGGATCCGGCACGGGCGGCACTGCTCGGTCTGCGTCTGCTGCCGGGGCGGGTCCGGCGGGGGGCGAGACCACTGGAGCGGCGGCTCGTCGGGCGGGCGCGCAGTGCGGGGCCGGGCGCGGTGCCGTCCGGTGCGCTGGTGCCCGCTCCCGTCGGTCGGCCGTTCCGTCCGGTGCCGGGGCGCGTGCTCCATCTGGTCACCAACGGGCTGCCGTTCCGTCACGCCGGTTACACGGTGCGCACACAGAAGCTGGCCGAGGCGCAGCTGGCGGTGGGCCTGGACCCGCATGTCGTGACCCGGATCGGCTTCCCGGTGACCGTGGGGGTGCTGGACGCGCGTCCGTCGCAGCGCGTGGGCGGGGTGCCGCAGCACCGGCTGCTGCCGTCCCGGCTGCCGTACGGGCAGGCGGCGGCACTGGCGCGCAACGCCGAACTGGCCGCCCGGCTGGCGGAACGGTTGCGGCCCGCCGTACTGCACGCGGCGACCGACCACGGCAACGGGCGTGTGGCGCTCGCCCTGCGAGAGACGTACGGGCTGCCGGTGGTCTACGAGGTGCGGGGCTTCCTGGAGGAGACCTGGCTGACGCAGGCGCCGGGTCGCGACCGGGACGACGAGACGTACCGGGCTCGGCGCGCCCTGGAGACGTTCTGCATGCGCGAGGCCGATCTGGTGCTGACGCTGGGCGAGGCGATGCGGGCCGAGATCGTGGGGCGCGGGGTGCCCGAGGAGCGCGTTCTCATCGTGCCCAACGCCGTGGACGACGCGTTCCTGGCCCCGCTGCCGGACGGGGCGCCCGTGCGCGCCCGGCTCGGGATCGCACCGGACGAGTTCGTCGTCGGCACGGTCGGCAGCCTCACCCCGCACGAGGGGATCGGCACATTGCTCCATGCGGGTGAAGAACTGCGGAGGCGCGGCGTCCCGCTGCGGTTGCTGATCGTCGGCGACGGACCGGAGCGGCCGGCGCTGGAGCGGCTGGCCTCCGAGCTCGGCCTGAACGACGGGGTCGCTCTGTTCACCGGCCGGGTACCGCACGCCCAAGTCCGGGATTTCCACGCCGTGTTGGACGTGTTCGCGGTGCCGCGCACCGACGAGCGGGTCTGCGAGTTGGTGACGCCCCTCAAGCCGGTGGAGGCGATGGCGAGCGGCATCCCGGTGGCCGCCAGCGATCTCGCCGCGCTGAGGGAACTGGTCGTACCGGAGGTGAACGGACGGCTAATTCCATGCAAATCGGCAAAATCCTGGGCTGATGAACTGGAAATGCTCATTTACAGTCAAAAGCAGCGGCTTGAGTGGGGAGCAGCCGCCCGCGCGATGGTCGCGCGTGACCGCACCTGGAAGCGGGTCGCCGCCACAACCTGTGAGGCGTACCGCGCACTTGGCTGCCTTGACGCGGGGTGAGTCGTATGCAGGTCGAACAGGCCGGACCGCTCGGGGAAGAGAGCGAACCGCTCGGGGAAGCAGAACCGCCCGATCACGTGGAACTCGCGGTGATCGGGCTCGGATACGTCGGACTGCCGCTCGCGCGTGAGGCCGCGTCGATCGGCCTGAGAGTCGCGGGCCTCGACCGCGACCCCCGGGTCGTGGAGGCGCTGAACACCGGGCACTCCCATGTCGACGACGTCTCCGACGAGGACGTCCGCCAGATGCGGACGGCCGGATTCACGGCGTACACGGACGACGCCTGTCTGGCCCGTGCGCAGACCGTGGTGATCTGCGTGCCGACCCCGCTCAGCGAGGACGGCGGCCCGGATCTCAGCGCGGTCAAGGCCGCGGTGCGCACGGTGGCGGGGCGGCTGCGGCCCGGCCAGCTGGTCGTGCTGGAGTCGACCACCTACCCGGGCACCACCGAGGAGGTCGTACGGCCGCTCCTGGAGGAGTCGGGGCTGCGCGTCGGCGTGGACATCGCGCTGGCCTTCTCACCCGAGCGCATCGACCCCGGCAACACCTCACACGGGCTGCGCACCACACCCAAGGTGGTCGGTGGCTGCACCGCGTCCTGTGCCGCGCGCGCGGTCGCCTTCTACGGCAAGCTCGTGGACACCGTCGTCCAGGCGAAGGGGACCCGCGAGGCCGAGATGGCCAAGCTGCTGGAGAACACCTACCGGCATGTGAACATCGCCCTGGTCAACGAACTGGCCGTGATCAGCCATGAGTTGCACGTCGACCTGTGGGACGCGATCCGCTGCGCCGGCACGAAGCCCTTCGGCTTCCAGGCGTTCCGGCCGAGCCCCGGGGTCGGCGGACACTGCATCCCCATCGACCCCAACTACCTGTCGTACAAGGTGCGTTCGTCGCTCGGCTACGAGTTCCGGTTCGTCGAACTCGCCCAGGAGATCAACCGGCGGATGCCCGAGTACGTGGTGCGCCGCGCCCAGGACCTCCTCAACCACGCCGGCCGACCGCTGCATGGCTCCCGGGTGCTGCTGCTCGGGGTCACCTACAAGCCGGACGTGGCGGACCAGCGGGAGTCGCCGGCGGTGCCGGTGGCCCGGCTGCTGCGGGAGCGGGAGGCGGAGGTCTCCTTCCACGACCCGCATGTGCGCCTGTGGTCCGTGGACGGGGCGGGTGTCCCGCGCGTCGGCGACGTCATGGCGGCGGTGCGCGAGCACGACCTGACGATCCTGCTCCAGGACCACTCGGCCTACGACCTGCCGGCGCTCGGCGACACGGCCCGGCTGCTGTTCGACACCCGGGGGCGGATCTTCCGGCCGGACGTCGAAGTGCTGTGACCGGCCCGGTCGTCAGGGCCATGGATCTCGGGGCAGTCGAAAGGTACGTGCACTGATGCGGATACTCGTCGTCACCGTCGTCCACCATCCCGAGGACGCCCGGATCCTGCACCGGGAGATCGCCACGCTGCGGGAACGCGGTCACCGCATCGTGTACGCGGCACCGTTCGCGGCCCGCGAGGTGGCGCCACGGCCGTACGTCGAGGGTGTGGACCTGCCCCGGGCCGTCGGCCGGGACCGCCGGGCGGCACTGCGCGCGGCCCGCGCCCTGCTCGCCGAGCGGGGACCCCAGGCGGACGTCGTCCTGCTGCACGACCCGGAGCTGCTGCTCGCCCTGCCCGGCACGCTGCGCCAATGGCGGCGCGCGGGACGCACCCCCGTCACCGTGTGGGACGTGCACGAGGACACGGCGGCGGCGCTGACGATGAAGCGCTGGCTGCCCCGACCGCTCCGGCCGCCGCTGCGGCTGGCCGTGCGCGCGGCGGAACGGCTGGCGGAACGGCAGCTGCGGCTGCTGCTCGCGGAGGACGCCTACCAGCGGCGTTTCCGCCGCCCGCATCCCGTGGTGGCCAACCTGACGACGGTGTCGCCCGAGCCGCCCGAGCCGCCGGGCGACGACCGGGTCGTGTATCTCGGACACCTGTCGCAGGCGCGGGGTGCGCCGGAACTCATCGAGGCGGCACGGCTGCTGGCGCCCGACTTCCAGGTCGAGGTGATCGGTGGGGCGGACCCCGACGTGCGGGGCGCGCTCACCGAGGCCGACCGCGACGGCGTGCTGCGCTGGCACGGGTACCTGCCCAACGACCGCGCCCTCGGCCTGCTCTCCGGCAGCCTGGCCGGTCTCTCCCTCCTGCGGGACCAGCCCAACTACCGCCATTCACGCCCTACCAAGGTGGTGGAGTACATGGCCCACGGCGTCCCCGTGGTCACCACCCCCACCCCGCTCGCGGCCGACCTGATCGAGCGCTACGGCTGCGGGCTCGTCGTCCCGTACGAGGATCCGGTCACCGCAGCACAGGCCGTACGGCATCTGCGCGCCGACCGGCTGATGCGCCGGCGAGCCGCCGTGCGGGGCTGGGAGGCGGCGCTCTCCGACCTCAACTGGGCGGACCGGGCGACCGAGTTCGTGATGTGCCTGGAGTCCTGGGTGAAGGAGGCGTCCGCTGCACAGGACGGCGACCCCGCGGCCAGCGTCCCGGGCGACCCGGCCCGCACGGCCTGACCCCTAGGCGTTGGACCAGCCCCTCCTGCACAGCACCAGCCGGTACCCGTCCGGGTCCTCGATCGTGACGCCCCACTCGTTCCAGTACGGGTTGGGCGACAGCACCCGCTTGCCACCATGCTCCTCAAGCCTGGCCACGAGGTCGTCCGGCACGGGACCGTCGACGTAGATGACGAGGAGGTCCTCCTCGGTCGGCCGGGGCTCGACCGGGTGGGCGGGTTCGTGGACGAGCTCCAGATGCCAGTCGGCGTCCGGCCACCCCAGCATCAGCAGGTCGTGCTCGCCGGGTTCCGGACCACCCACCGCTCGCCAGACGACACCGAGTCCCAGCCCTTCGACCCAGAACCGCTCCGCCGCGCCGAGGTCCCGGGACGGGCGGGCGATACGGATGTGACTGCGGCCGTTGACCGGCATGGCGACCCTCCAGGTGTTCTGCTGAGCGACGTTGATCCACTCGGCAGCGTAGGCAGCCGGCGCCCGCGGAGACCATCGGTCAACGGCCTTGGTCCCTGCGCCCTAAGCCCTGCCGACCTCGCCCACGCCCCGTTGACAGGGGACGTTTCGCGCAAGAACATCGGCCGGAACGAACGGAAAAGCCCAGTACAGCCCTGAGGGGGAGCTTCGCGCGTACCGGCCGGTTTCAGGGGCGGCCGGTACGCGCGAAGTGGCCGTTGACTATCGTTGCCCGATCACGTGAGCGGGTGCGAGAGGCGGGCGAGGGTGGCGGGGGCCGGGTGGATACGGGTGCCGGTCGGGGACGACTCGGCGCGATGGGCCACGCGGGGGCGAACGCGGAAAGTGCTCCTCGTCGTCCACAACGTGACCTCGGCGACCCGGCTGCTGGATGTGCTCCCGCTGTTCCACGACGACTTCCGGGTGCAGCTGCTCGCCACAAGCCCCGGGTCGTCGGCGTTCCGGGCGGGGATCGCGGAGTTGCTGGCGGACACGGGGGTGCCCGTGGTGCCGTGGGAGCAGGCGATCGGGACACCGGTCGCATTGGCACTGTCGGCGAGCTTCGGCGGTCAACTCCAGGCGTTTTCCGGTGTATTGGCCGTCTTGTCGCATGGGGTCGGATACACTAAAAAGCTCGGGACACCCGACACCCGACACCCGACGGTCGGCGAGCGGCAAACGGGGTCGGATCCGGTCTTCGGGCTGTCGCCGGAGTGGCTGCTCGACGAGACCGGCAAGCCGATCGTCGACAGTCTCGTCCTCTCCCATCCCGAGCAGTACGAGCGGCTGCGCACCGCCTGCCCCGAGGCCGCACCCTCCGCCGTGCTCGCCGGGGACCCCTGCTGGGACCGCATACTGGCGGCCCGCCCGTACCGCGAGCGCTTCCGCCGCGCCCTCGGTGTGGGCCGCGATCAGCGCCTGATCGTCCTCAACTCCACCTGGAACCCCGAGTCGCTGTTCGGCGACGGCGGCGGAGATGACGTACTCCCCTCCCTGCTCCCCCGTCTGACCTCGGAGTTCCCGGCCGACGAGTACCGTCTCGCGGCCGTGCTGCACCCCAACATCTGGCACGGGCACGGCCGCGGGCAGATCCGCGCCTGGCTGGACCGCGCCCGGCGTGCGGGCCTTGCCCTGATCGACCCCGTGGAAGGCTGGCGGCAGGCGCTGATCGCCGCCGACGCCGTGATCGGCGACCACGGCTCCGTCACCTACTACGCCGCCGCCCTCGGCACCCCGGTCCTCCTGGGCGCCGCACCCCTGGCCGGCCTCGCCCCCGACGCCCCGGTCCACGCCTTCGTACGCACGGCACCCCGGCTCGACCCGGCGCTCCCCTTGCGTCCCCAGCTCGACGCCCTCCTCGCCCACCATCAACCACCACCCGAAGCGGCCGAGTTCATCAGCTCCGTCCCCGGCGAGTCGGCAACCCGCCTGCGGCGCCTCTTCTACGACCTGATCGGCATCCCCGAGCCCGACGGCCCCGCCCGTCTCGAACCGCTCCCGTTGCCTCCGTACGGGCCGGCCGCGCACTCGGTGCCGCTGTGGGTGCTCACCCGGGTCCTGGGTTCCGGCGAGGTCGCGGTCACCCGGTACGCGGGCCCGCACCCGGCGCCGGACGACACCGGCGAGGCGCACACGGCCGTCCACGAGGACACCCGTGAGGTCGACCAACTCGCCCTGGCCGACGTGGTGTTCCGGTACGGGTCCGGCGACGATCCACGTTTCGGGTCCCCCGCGCACTGGACGGCGGAGGTCCTCGACCGGCATCCGCACTGCGCGCTCGCCGCGTACGTCACCGGGCCCGGGACCTGCGTGGTCCGCACCCGCGCCGGGGCGCTGCTACGGCTGGAGGGCGAGGCGGGCGCGGACGCCGATCCGGTGGTGTACGCCTCGGCCGTGCATGCGTGGCTGGGTGCGGGCAAGTCGCTGGAGGAGTGGGTCGGCCAGGGGCCGGCGGTCCGCACCGGTGCGACGGTCCACCCGGTGAGCGCCCATCGGATGTGACGGTCATTCCGGCGTGACGCACCGCTCCCGCAGCACGCGCAGCCGCGCCACGTGATACGCGGCGTTCTCCCGCCGCAGCGCCGCGAGCGCCTCGTCGATCAGTGGCAGCGCGGCGTCGGACTCACCCCCGTCGAGGAGGGTCTCGGCGAGGTCGGTGAGGGTGCGGGCGGTGTTGTAGGCCTCGCCGGTGTCCCGGAAGAAGCCCAGGGCGCGCTCCAGGCGCTCGGTCGCCTCGGCCCGGCGTCCCAGGCCGCGCAGGGCACGGCCCCGGTGGCGTTCCAGCAGGGCGCGGGCGCGCGGGAGGTCGGCGGCGCCCTCGCCGTCGGGGCCGATCGCGTCGAGGATGCCGTACGCCTCCTCGAAGCAGGTGTACGCCTCGGCGAACCGCCATTGCCGCAGCCGCAGCAGGCCCTGGAACTCGACGGCGGAGGCGTGGCCGCGCACATGTCCGGCGGTGCGTTCGTCGCGGGCGGCGGCGAGCGCCTCGGGTTCGGCCTCGTCCCAGCGGCGCAACTCGGTGAGTGTGTGGGCCAGTTGGGCGTGCAGCGAGCCGGCCGCGCGGGTGCCGGGGACCTGTTCGTCGGCGATGCGCGCTCCGGCCCGGAGCGCGGGCAGCAGCACCTCGTGGTGGCCGGCCTTCAGCTGGAGCGGCCACAGGGAGCGGCAGATCAGCAGCGCGGTGTCCCGGTCGCGGAACTCCTCGGCCGCGTGCACCGCCTCGACCAGGCCGGGCGCCTCCGCGGCGAGGGCGGCGACGGCCGCACCCCGGTCGGGGAAGGTGACCGGTGAGTCGGCGGACGGCACGCGCCAGCTCTCCGGAAGGGCCGCGCGGGCCGCGCCGACGGCCAGGTCGCGGTAGCCCTCGACGACCCGGGCGACGGCCGCCGAGCAGGCCGGTATGCCGTCGACGGTGGCCGCCGTGCGCTCGGCGTGGGCGCGGACGGAGGGGCGGTAGCGGTAGCACCCGCTGTCGGTGCGTTCGACGAGCAGCGCGTCGGCGAGGTCCTCCAGGAGCCCGGCGGCCACTGTCTCGTCGAGGTCCGCGGCGTGTGCGGCGGCTCTGGCGTCGAGGGCGGGCCAGTCGCGCAGACCGGCGAGACGGTAGAGGCGGGCCGCGTCCGGCGTGAGCGCGCGGTAGGCGTCGTCGGCGGCGGCGTGGACCGGGTCGGTGTCGGGCACGGCGGGGGCCTCCTGGCGCTGGGGCGGGGAGGTCAGACGGGGTGCGGCGGCGCGCAGGGCGTAGGGCGAACCGGCGCAGCGGTCGAGGACGGCGGGGAGCGTGCTGCGGGCCGCGCCGATCGCCGGTTTGCCGACCAGTTCGGTGAGCAGCCGTGTGGCGTCGCGGCGGGCCAGCGGGCCGACGGGGATCCTCAACGCGTCGATTCCGGTGAGGGGTCGGCGGGCGACGAGGATCGTGAACGCGTCGGGCGCCGAGGTCAGCAGCGGGCGCACCTGCGTGGCGGACCGGACGTGGTCGAGGACGAGGAGCAGCCGCCGGTCGGCCAGACAGCGCCGGAAGAGGTCGGCACGGTCCATGGCGGCCGGCGGTATCTCCTCGTCGGGCAGCCCGAGTCGGCGCAGGAGGGTGCCGAGGGCGGCGTCGGGGGTGAGGGCGCCCAGGTCGGCGTACAGCTGTCCGTCGGGGAAGCGGGCGGTCTGTCGCCAGCCCCAGTGGAGGGCGAGGGTGCTGGTGCCGATGCCCTGGGGGCCGTGGAGGAGGGCGAGTCTCGGGCGTCCTTCGAAGGGCCGGACGGCTTCCTCGTCGAGGAGTTTCAGGGCCTGCTGACGGTCCGTGAAGAAGCGTGGTGCGGTGGGCAGACACGGACGGTCGAGGGAGTCGGGCGCCCCGGGGAGCCGTACGCCTCGTGCGAACCGGTCCCAGGACCGGGCAAGGTGGGGATCCGCTCGGACACGCTCGTGCACCAGACGGGCCACGTCGTCCAGTTCGCCCGGTGTGGTGGGCGCGGTGACCTCGCGTCCGGCGATACGGCGGACGAGCCCGCCCGCCGTCTCCCAGGCCCACTTGCCGGCTTCGTTCGCCATGCCCGATCCGACCGCTCCGAGGACCGCCGCGATCGCGCCCAGCGAGATCGGATCCACCATGCCGCGCACTCCCCGTCCCTGTCTCCGCGTCGCTCCCAGTGGATCAACCCTAGCGGCCGATCAGGGAGGTGACGGAGAGTCAGCCCCGGTTGTCGACTCGCGGAATCCCGTACGCCCGCTCCACCCGCAACCGCAGCACCAGCCGCCGGTCCCGGACCATCGCCGCCCGGAAGTCCTCCCAGTCGGGATGTTCGCCCAGGACGTCCCGATAGAGACGGACGAGTTCGTCGACCGTCGCGTCGTACGGGTCCTGCGCGACCGGCGTGAGGTCGGCCGTGCCCTCGGCCACGACGTAGGCCCGCCGGTCCGGGGTCGTGACGTGGTACGACACCCTCGGGTCCCGGCGCAGATTGCGGGTCTTGGCGCGGTCGTCGGTGATCGACACGCGGATGGTCCGCTCGTCGGGGTAGTAGGCGTGGCTGACGTTCGACAGCTGCGGCCGGCCGTCGCGTTTGAGGGTGACCAGCACCCCGCCGTGGCCCTCGGCAAGCAGGGCGAGCAGCGCATTCTGGGTGGCGTTCCCGGTGGCGTCCTGAGTCATGCCTGGATCAACCCTGGCGAGCAGCGCGCACATTCCCTCCCGGCCCTCCTTCCCGAACACTTTCGTAGACACTGTCTACTCGATCATGGTAGACAGCGTCTATGCCTTCTGCGCAGGAACCCGATCACGAACCCGATACAGGGCTGCGGGCCCGACTCGTCGACGTCGGTGTGGATCTCGTCGCCCGGGAGGGCGCCCAGGCGCTCACCCTGCGGGAGATCGCCCGCCGGGCAGGCGTCTCGCACGGCGCCCCGCGTCGCTACTTCCCCACCCACCTGGAACTGCTCTCGGCCATCGCGCGCCGCGGCTTCGAGGAACTCGCCCGTCGGGCAACGGTGGCCATCGGCGACAGCAGGGCGTCCGGCCCTCGGGCGCAGCTGACCGCGCTCGGCCGCGGCTACCTGGAGTTCGCTCTCGGCAACCACGGCATGTACGAGCTGATGTTCCGTCACGATCTGCTGGAGAGCGGGCACTTGGGTCTGCGTGACACCAGCCTTCCCCTCTTCGGCAGCCTGGTGGACCTGGTGGGCCAGGTGCGCCCCGACGCCGACGCCCGGCTCGTCGCGGGCGCGCTGTGGGCCAACCTGCACGGCATCGCCCAGCTGTGGGCCTGGGGCAGTCTCCAACTCGCCACGGGCGGCGACGACTTCGTACCGCTTCTGGAGTCGGCCCTGGACGCACACCTCGGGCGGGAGGGCGAGTGAACGCGCGGCTCACCCTCGCGGGCAGCGTCGTCGGAGCCGTGATCGTCGCGCTCGACGGCACCGTCCTGACCGTCGCCCAGCCCGCCCTGCGGCGCGACCTCGGCGCCTCCTTCGCTCAGGTCCAGTGGACCAGCACCGGCTATCTCATCGCGGTGGCGAGCCTGTTGGTGTTCGCCGGGCGGCTCGGCGACCGGTACGGCCACCATCGGGTCTTCGGTATCGGCATGCTCGGGTTCGGAGCCGCGTCGGCGGGGATCGCCCTGGCGCCCGGGGTCGGCTGGGTCATCGGACTACGGGTCGTGCAGGGCGTGTTCGGGGCACTGCTGCAACCGGCCACGCTGGGAATGCTGCGGGCCGCGTTTCCGGCCGACCGGCTGCGGACGCCGATCGCCGTGCGGACGGCCGCGATCGGAGTGGCGGCGGCTGCCGGGCCGGTCGTGGGCGGGGTGCTGGTGGGCGGGCCCGGCTGGCGGGCCGTGTTCCTGCTGAATGTCGTCCCGGCCGTCGTCTTCGGCGGGCTCGCCCTGACCGTACGGCCCTCGCGCTCGGCCTCCCCTGCCCGGCTGGACATACCCGGAGCCCTCCTTCTCGCGGTGTCCCTGGCCTGCCTGGTCCACGTCCTCGTCGCACGGCCGGGGTGGGTCTGGACCGCCGCGATCGCCACGACCGCCATGGTCACCGGTGTCGCCTTCGTCCGGCACGAGCGCCGGAGCGTGAGCCCCCTTCTACCGGCCGACGTCATCGGCTCGCCGGCGGTCGGCTCGGCGCTCGGCATGCTGGTGGCCGCTTCGGCGGCGCTGTCCGGGAGCCTCTTCGTCGGCACGTTCCTCCTGCAAGGCCCGCTCGGCCTGGACCCGTTCCACAGCGCCCTCGTCAGCCTTCCGCTGGCCGCCCTGATGGTGCTCGCGGCGCCCTCGTGCGCGGTGCTGGTGCGCCGGTTCGGCGCCCGGCGTACGACCACGGCGGCGATGGCGGTCCTCGCGCTCGGGATCCTCGTCCTCTCCCGCGCTTCGGCCGTGCCCGCCGTCTGCGCGGGGTTCGCCCTGGTCGGAGCCGGGTTCGGCACGGTGATGGTGGCGGCGACCCATGTCGTCGTACGGGAGGCCGCCGTCGAGTCCGCCGGGGTGGCGGGCGGGTTGCAGCAGACCGCGATGAACGTCGGGCCGGTGCTGGGCGTGGCCGCCGCGACCGCGCTCATGGGAGCGGGCGGTCACCCTGAGCTGCCGCTCGGTGTCCTCGCCGCGCTCACCCTGGCCGGTGCGGTGCCGGGCCGGGCCCTGCCGGGACGGACCGGCGAGGGAGGCCGGACGCACACAATCGACGATCATGGCCAATCAAAGGACCGTACACGTGTTCCTGAGCGACGATGAGGTCAGAGGCCGTTCCCGCGGGGTATGCCGGAGCGCACCCTCGTCGTACGTATTCGGAGGAGAGCGATGGCACTGCTGACACAAGAGGTCGACCCGAGTGAGGTCGGACTGGACGCGAAGGCACTGGACCGCCTCGACCAGTACTTCGCCCACTACGTCGACGAGGGGCGGCTGCCCGGCTACCTGGTGTCCGTCGCCCGCGGTGGACGCGTCGCCCACCTCACCGCGCACGGCCACCGGGACATCGCGGCCGGGCTGTCCGTCGGGGCCGACACACTGTGGCGGATCTACTCCATGACCAAGCCGGTCACCTCGGTCGCCGCGCTGCTGCTGGTGGAGGAGGGCAAGCTGTCGCTCGACGACCCGGTCGGCCGCCATCTGCCCGCCTTCGCCGAGCCCCGGGTGTACGTCAGCGGATCCGGCGCCGGCGCCGTGACCCGCCCCGCCGACGGGCCGATAACCGTCCGGCACCTGATGACCCACACCGCCGGACTGACCTTCGCCTTCTACCACACGCATCCCGTCGACGCCCTCTACCGCGACGCCAACCTGGAGGCCGCGGTGGTGCCGGGCTCCGACCTGGCCGAGACGGTCGACGTGTACGCGAGCCTGCCGCTGCAGTTCGAGCCGGGAACGCAGTGGAACTACTCGGTCGCCACCAATGTCCTGGGCCGGGTCATCGAGGTCGTGTCCGGGCAGCCGCTCGACGCGTTCTTCGCGGAGCGGATCTTCAGGCCGCTCGGGATGACCGACGCCGGGTTCTGCGTCAGCGACGAACAGGCGGGCAGGCTCGCGGAGTTGTACGGCGAGACCGAGGGCGGCGGTATCGAGCCGATCCCCGGCCTCCCGCTGCGCGGCCGGCCCCGCTTCCTGTCCGGCAGCGGCGGCATGGCGGCCTCCGCACACGACGTCCACCGCTTCATGGAGCTGCTGCGCCGCCGCGGCGAACTCGACGGCACCCGTCTGCTGGCCCCCGCGACCGTGGACCTGATGACGTCCAACCAGCTCCCGGGCGGCGCCGACCTGCGCGCCTTCGGCAGCCGTCCCGCGCATGACGAGTCCGGCAACGACGGCCTCGGCTTCGGCCTCGGTGTCTCCGTGGTGATCGACCCGACCCGCACCAAGGCACCGGCCGGCCTCGGCACTTACGGCTGGAGCGGGGTGGCGACCACGACGTTCTTCGTCGACCCGGGCCGCGACCTGACGGTGCAGTTCATGACGCAGGTACGGCCGAGGACCTCACACACCATGTTCCAGGACCTGAAGCGCCTCATGCACGAGGCGGTAACCGGCGACTGAGATCGGTCACACGCCCTCGCGTGCGTGTTCACCGGCGCACCTCCCGGATGCCAACGGTTCGGCCGCGCCCCCAAGGGGCGCGGGACTGTGTCGACATGCGGCTCCGCCGCGGGGCGCGACCAGCCACGACGGCGCCGCAGACAACCGATGACACAACAGTCAGGACAGATGGGCCACCGCATCCAGATGCGGCAGGTGATGATCGAGCCGCTCCCGCTTGGTCCGCAGATAGGTGATGTTGTTCTCGCACGGCGGGATCAGCAGCGGAACCTGCTCGGCCACCTGGATCCCGTGCCGCACCAACGCCTCCCGCTTGCGCGGGTTGTTCGACATCAGCCGGACGGAGTCGACGCCCAGGTCGTGCAGGATCTCGGCGGCGACACCGTAGTCGCGGGCGTCCACCGGCAGGCCGAGCGCGAGGTTGGCCTCGACGGTGTCCAGTCCCTCCGCCTGGAGGGCCATCGCGCGCAGCTTGGCGAGCAGACCGATGCCACGGCCCTCGTGGCCCCGCAGATAGACGACGATGCCGCTGCCTTCGGCGACGACCGCGCGCAGGGCCGAGGCCAGCTGGTCGCCGCACTCGCAGTGCTGGGAGCCGAACGCGTCACCCGTCAGGCACTCGGAGTGCAGCCGGGTGAGCACGTCCTCCGTGCCGATCTCGCCGTAGACGAGGGCGACTTGCTCGTCACCGCGGTCGTGGTCGAGGTAGCCGATCGCGCGGAATTCCCCGTACACGGTGGGCAAGGGGGCATTCACCACGCGTTCCACGCCGGAACGCTGCGTCCGCGGTGCGGACTTCTTGCCGAGGACACCAATTTTTTCTGTCATGATTCTTCAGATCCTAAGCAGAGACGAAAGGCCGGAAAAAGATGAGTGATTCGCAGACGCAGCCGGCGGCGCACTCGCTGGTGCCGGCGGACACCACCGAAGACGTACGGACGCGGGGAGCGGGCGTCTCACGACAGGTCGCGGTCCTGCCCGTCGGGAGCTTCGAGCAGCACGGCGCGTTCCTGCCGCTGGCGACCGACACGCTCGTGGCCTGCGCCATCGCGCGCGAGATCGCCGCCACACACCCGGTGCACCTCCTTCCACCCGTGACGATCTCTTGTTCGCACGAGCACGCGGCCTGGCCGGGGACCGTCAGCATCTCCTCCGTGACCCTTCATGCGGTGATACGGGACATAGCGGCTTCACTCCGCCGATCGGGCGTCGACGCCCTGGTGCTCGTCAACGGACACGGCGGAAACTACGTACTGGGCAATGTCGTTCAGGAGTCCTCCGCGCGGGGCGAGCGAATGGCACTTTTCCCGGCCCCGGAGGACTGGGAGGCGGCGCGGGAGCGGGCGGGAGTGGAGACCTCGCTGCTCACCGACATGCACGCGGGGGAAATTGAGACCTCCATCCTTCTGCACACTCATCCCGAATTGATCCGACCCGGTTATGAGACTTCCGATTTCGTGGCGGACGACCGCCGTCATCTCTTGACCCTCGGTATGTCCGGCTATACCGATTCGGGGGTCATAGGCCGTCCTTCACTGGGTTCTGCGGAAAAGGGGAAGCGCCTGCTGGCGAGCCTCGCGGATTCCTTCGGCGCGTATGTGTCACTGCTGACCTCCGCGGACGATTCCGTACGGGACACAGGAGACGCAAGGGCGTAGCGGTCGGGTTCCGGGGCCGCCTCGGTGACGGCGGTCCCGGAGCCGGCGCGCAGGCCGGTGTACCAGCGGGCGACGAGGACGAGGACGCCGGGCAGGGCGGCCACGAAGCTGAGCACGCCGTACACGACGGAGACGGCCAGTCCGCTGCCGGCGCCCAGTCCGGCCGCGCCGAACGCCCAGGCGGTGACGCCCTCCCGGGGGCCGAAGCCGCCTACGTTCAGGGGCAGGCCCATCGCGAGCAGGGCGAGCACGGCGAGCGGCAGCAGGACGGCCACGGAGGCGGTGGTGCCGGCGACCCGGGCGGCGAGCACGAACGTCGCGAGGTGGCCGGCGAGAACGATGGCCGAGGAGACGGCGACACCGGGCCCGTTGCGACGGGACAGCAGGGCTTCCCGCGCCTCGGCGAGCGTGCTGCGCAGCGCCGTCAGGTTCGACCGGTCACGGCGGGACGGCGCACGGTTCATGCGCACGGCGGCCACGACGGCGAACGCGCCCGCCGCGGCGAACAGCAGGACGGGCGTGAGGTCGCGGGCCTCGTTCAGCACCGGGGACGGCATGGTCAGCAGGACGACGACGCCGACGGCCGCGAGCGCGACCTGACCGGCCGTCCGCTCCAGCACCACCGAGCGGACACCGCGTCCCAGGTCACCGGTGCTCTGCCCGTGTCGCACCGCCCGGTGGACGTCCCCGAGGACTCCGCCGGGAAGGGCCGCGTTGAGGAACAGGGCACGGTAGTAGTCGGCGACGGCCGACCCGAGAGGCAACCTGATGCGCAGTCCGCGCGCCACCAACTGCCAACGCCACGCGCTGAACACGGTGGTCACGAGCCCGATTCCGAGCGCCCCCGCCAGCGCCGCCCCGTCGATCCGCCGCAGGCCGTCGAGGAAGACACCGGTTCCGAGCCGCCAGAACAGCACCACGAGGATCGCGATGCCGACCACCGTGCCCAGGTGGGTGCGGACGGTGGGCGTGTTGAGGCGGGACAGGACGGCGCGGAGGGAAGTACGCAGGGGCGTGCGGGGGCGCGGTGCGCCGGGGGTGGCCGCAGCCGGGCGGGGCTCGGTGACGATGACACCGATGCGGGAGGGGGAGACGGCTTCGGGCTTGGGTGCCGGCGGGGCGACGGGGGCGGCGGGGGCCAGGACCATGGCCTCGCCCACAGCCGACCCCTCGATGACCCTGGCCACCGTCTCCACGCTCATGACGCTCCGCCCGTCGGGCGGCACAGTGCCAGCAGGTCGCTGTGGTGAACGACGACCTGCAGCTCACCGGCCCGGCAGGCGGCGAGGCGCTCGCTCAGGTAACGGTCGGCGCGCTCGCGCAGTTCGGGTCGTTCCTCGACCGCCGCGCCGACCCAGCCGCGCAGCCACTGGGCGGTGAGCGCCGACTCGCCGGGGCCCAGCCGCCAGGGGCTCGGGTGCACCTGGACGGTCGCGCCGTGCTCGGAGAAGGCCTCGGCCGCCGCGGTGATCGCGTCCGGGCCCAGCAGACCCGAGCGCCGCTGATGGGCGTTGAACGCCTCGGCGATCTCCGCGTCCAGCGGGTCGGACGGGGTGAACTCGACGCGGCCCGCGACGGAGAGCGTCAGCAGCGCCGGGCAGCCCGCGCCGGCACAGGCGGCGGCGAGCGTGTCGATCTCCTCGCGGGTGAGGACGTCGAGCAGCGCGGAGGCCGTCACCAGCGAGGCGCCGAGGAGGGCGTCCGGGGTGAGGCGGCCGATGTCGCCACGGCGCGTCTCGACCGTGACACGGCTGCCGTCGGCGGAGGAGCGCGGGGAGGCCACGGCGGCGAAGTGCAGGAGGTACGGGTCGCGGTCGTGCAGGACCCAGTGCTGGGCGCTGTCCAGGTGGGGCGCGAGCCAGCGGCCCATGGAGCCGGTGCCGCAGCCCACGTCGTGGATGACCAGGCCGGCCTTTCCGGGCAGGTTGGCGAGCCGGATCCGCAAGGGGTCGAGCAACTCGTGCGCCCGCGCGGCGGCGTCGGCGCCCTCACGCAGCTCCAGCCACTCGGGGGCGTAGCGGGGCGGGTCGTCGGGCCCGGCGTCCCGGAGGCGTACGGTGGCCCGCTCACCGGGACGGAAGCCGGGACCCGCGCCGAGGATCACGGCGTCGGCGTCGGACTCGGCCGGTACGGACACACCGCTCATGTCGCCCCCTGCTGAAACGATCCCGCTCTGCGGCGGGGCAACCGCCCCGCCCTCCGGCCCCCGTCGCGTCGAGTCGGCGGCGTCGGTGGCGTCCCTCGGTCCCGGCTGGGCCGGAATCGTCACCTCGCTCTGTGTCGTCGCTGTCTTCCTCATGCCGCCCTCCGGGGTTCGCTCGGCAGTCGGCCCAGTACCGCGGCCAGGCTGCGGGCCGTGCCGGCCCAGCCGTTCAGGGCGGCCCGGCGTCCCCGGGCCGCCGCCTTCAGTCGGCGTCGTACGTCGGCCTCGCCGAACCAGCCGCGCAGTTCGGCGGCGATCGCGGCGGGGTTCTCCGGCGGGACGAGGATGCCGGGAACGCCGCCGTCGGGGGCCACGCCGACCGCCTCCGGGACGCCGCCGACGTCCGACGCCAGCACGGGGATACCGCGCGCGAGGGCTTCCGTCACCGCCATGCCGTACGTCTCCGCGTAGGAGGTGAGCACCATGAGGTCGGCGGCGTTGTAGCTGGCGTCCAGTTCGGCGCCGGCCTGCGGGCCCGCCAGGATCAGCCGGTCCTCGAGGCCGTGCTTCGCGATCAGGGACCGCAGTGCGGCCACGTAACCGGGGTCCTGGTTCAGCCCGCCCACGCACAGGCAGCTCCACGGCAGGTCGGTCACCGTGGCCAGTGCCTCCACCAGCCGGTGCTGTCCCTTGCGCGGCGTCACGGCGGCCACGCACAGCAGCCGCGACACCCCGTCGGTGCCGGACGCGAGGGGCGCGATGTCGGCGCCGGGGGCGGCGGCATGGACCCGGTCGGGGGCGAGCCCGTGGTGGGAGACCAGGCGGCGGACCGCCCAGTCGCTGGTGGCGATGACCGCGGGGACGGCGCGCAGCACCGTGCGTTCCCGGGCGTCCAGCTCCGCGGCGACGGCGGGCTCCAGCCCCGTCTCGTCGCCGAGCGGAAGGTGGACGAGGACGGCGAGACGCAGCCGTTCCGCCTCGGGGACGATGATCTCCGGGACGCCGCAGGCGACCAGTCCGTCCAGCAGGACGACCGTGCCGTCCGGGAACTCCCGCAGCGTGCGGGCGAGTTCCGCACGGGCCGCCGCCCCGGGCCGGGGCCAGCTGCCGTCGACCGCGTGCTTGTGCACCTGCCAGCCGAAGCCGGGCAGGTCCAGACTCACGCGCCGGTCATAGGCGTTGCCCCCGCTCGGCGCGGCCTGGTCGTCGACGCCGCCCGGCATGACGAAGTGCACGGAGCTGAGGGACATGGGGATGATCTCGGCGTTCTTCAGGACGGAGTGCTGCACGGGCACATAGCCGAGCGTGGCCGGCCCCGTCTTTTCCATCATGGTGTCGGTCACAGCGCACGCTCGTAACTCGCCCACGCGACATGCGACTCGTGCAGCGTGACGGTGAGGCCCGCGAGACCCTTGGCGCCCTCGCCCAGCGCGCCCTTCTCGATCCGCTCGGCCAGCCGGTCGGCGATGACCTTGGCCAGGAACTCGGTGGAGGTGTTGATCCCGGCGAAGTCGGGCTCGTTGTCGAGGTTTCTGTAGTTCAGCTCGCCGACGACGGCACCCAGTTCCCGCGTGGCCAGCCCGATGTCGACGACGATGTTGTCGTCGTCCAGCTGCTCACGCCGGAACGTGGCGTCCACCAGGAACGTCGCTCCATGCAGGCGCTGCGCGGGTCCGAAGACGTCGCCGCGAAAGCTGTGGGCGATCATGATGTGATCGCGGACGGTGATGCTGAACAACGGACGACCCTCCAGGTGCGGTGCGCTCCTCATCCCCGCTGATCGATGCCGGGGATGTTGTGTAGTACGGCTCTTCGCTTCCCCGCGTTCAGCCGTCTCTCACTCTTTTCTCAGGTCAGGCGCTCTTGTCGTCCGGGAATGAACGAGTCCGTCAGGGCGTGTCCGCGTAGCTGACGCGGTGACAGAGCGCCGGGATCTCCCCGGAGGCGAGCTTCGGCATCACCTCGGGCAGCTCGGCGAAAGCGCTCTCCCCCGTGACGAGCGCGTCAAGGGCGGGGTCGGCCAGCAGTTCGAGGGCCAGGGCGAGCCGGTCGGCGTAGGTGCGGCTGGCGCGGCGGGCCGGAGAGACGGTGCCGACCTGGCTGCTGCGCAGGACGAGCCGCCGGGAGTGGAAGGCCTCGCCGAGCGGCAGACTGATCTGCCGGTCGCCGTACCAGCTGAGTTCGAGGACCGTGCCCTCGGCGGTGAGCAGTTCCAGGGACCGGGTGAGGCCCTGCTCGGTGGCGCTGGCGTGGACGACCAGGTCGCACTCGCCGAGCGCCTCCTCGGGCGAGGCGAATCCGATGCCGAGGGCCTCGGCGACCTCGGCCCGGCTCGGATCGGCGTCGACCAACTGGATCCGTACGCCCGGGAAGCGGGCCAGCAGGGCGGCCACCGAGCAGCCGACCATGCCGCCGCCGACCACGGCGATCCGGTCGCCGACCAGGGGAGCCGCGTCCCACAGGGCGTTGACGGCGGTCTCTACGGTGCCGGCGAGGATCGCGCGTGCGGCGGGCACGTTGTCCGGTACGACGGTCACGGCGCTCGCGGGGACGACGTAGCGCGTCTGATGCGGGTACAGGCAGAAGACCGTACGGCCGACGAGTTCAGCCGGCCCCTCCTCCACCATCCCGACGCTGAGGTAGCCGTACTTCACCGGTGCGGGGAACTCGCCCTCCTGGAACGGCGCCCGCATGGCCGCGTGCTGGCTCTGCGGGACGCCGCCGCGGAACACGAGTGTCTCCGTGCCCCGGCTGACCCCGGAGTACAGCGACCGCACCAGCACGTCGTCCTCGCCCGCTTCCGGAAGGGTGACCTCCCGGAGTTCTCCTTCACCCGGAGAGCTGAGCCAGAACGCACGTGCGGTGCGGTTCATCAGAATCCTCCTGAACGATCGTGAAGCTGTGCACGTACCGAGGAGTGCACAGGTCGCGCACAGTACGCGGCCTTGATCGACTCTGTCATCTGGCCGGAGGAATGTGCGGTGGCCCTGAACAACACTTACGACGCGAGGCTGGTCCAGCAGGAGACCGCTGTGGGAGCGGGCGTGCAGATCCTGTTGCTGGCCCTGCTCGGATCGGCGATCGGCATGGGGCCGGCGGGCTTGCTG
Source organism: Streptomyces sp. cf386 (assembly GCF_900103585.1). Lineage (GTDB taxonomy): Bacteria > Actinomycetota > Actinomycetes > Streptomycetales > Streptomycetaceae > Streptomyces. The sequence continues at coordinate 495,236 of NZ_FNHV01000004.1, read as the reverse complement.
ACCGGCCTCGTCTTCGCCATCGCCACCTGGGCGCTGCTCTCGCTGGCCCTGCACCGGTCCCGGCTGCGCTCCTTCGGTCCGGCCAACCGGGTCACCCTGGGGCGCGCGACGCTGGTGGGCGGTGTCACGGCGCTGGTGGCGGACTCCTTCTTCCAGAGCTCACTGCCCGTCACGCTGTTCGTGGGCCTGACGGCGGTCGCCCTGATCCTCGACGGCGTGGACGGCAAGGTGGCCCGCCGCACCGGCACGTCCACCGCCCTGGGCGCACGCTTCGACATGGAGGTCGACGCGTTCCTGATCCTCGTGCTGAGCGTGTACCTCTCGATGTCGCTGGGCCCCTGGGTCCTTCTCATCGGCACCATGCGCTACGCCTTCGTCGCCGCCGCCCGCGTCTGGCCCTGGCTGAACGCGCCGCTCCCGCCGAGCACGGCCCGCAAGACGGTCGCCGCGATGCAGGGCGTGTTCCTGCTGCTGGCCGCGTCCGGCTACCTCCCGTTCGCGGCGACGTTCGCGGTCACCGGGGTGGCTCTGGCGGCGCTGGTCTGGTCGTTCGGCCGGGACATCCTGTGGCTGTACCGGACGTCGAGGACGGAGAAGGTCGTCTCGGTTCCTGAGGTGCGGGAGCTGGTGGCGTCCTGAAGGTGGTGAGCCGTCAAGCGGGAGGGGGTGGTTGCGGTGGGGATGCCTGCGGCGCCTGTGCGGGTTTGGTGGGGGTACGCGTAGCGCCTGCGGATGTGTGGTGGGTCGGGGCCGCGTCGGGGGCGACTGCGGCACGCGCGGGTACACGCCGTCCCCGCTGTATCGCCTTCGCGCCGTACGCGACTGCCGCGCCGAAGGGGTACGCGCCAACCCCACGCCGGATCGCCTTCCCGCCGTACGCGACTGCCGCGCCACAGGGGTACCTGTCACTCCCAACGCCGGATCACCTCAGCGCCGTACGCGACTGCCGCGCCGAAAGGGTACGCGCCATCTCCGCCAGGTCGCTGGTCGCTGGTCGCTGCAGCCTGCGTAGCTGCGGGCAGTCGTGCCGCTGGGGCGGCACGGGTGGGCGCAGCGGCACCCCGCCAGCGCGGGTGAGCGGCCTCACCCAGCCTCGCCCCTTGATGCCGGGCAAGCCACAAGTCGGGGGAGCAGGCGGCTGGTCTCAGGAACGGGGCGCGGATGCGGCGCCGTTGAGGGGTGCGCCGTCTTATCTGCGCGGCAGCAAGGCGATCGCCGCGAGTGGTACGGCCGCCAGCACCAGCCACGGCACGGCGGCGGGGAGGCCGGTGTCCAGGAGGGTGCCCATGGCTGAGCTGCCGAGGAGGACGATGAGGCCGGAGACCGAGGACAACGCGCCGGTGTAGAGGCCGAGTCGGCCCTCCTCGGCGAGGTCGGGGACCCAGGCGCGGGCGACCGGTGCGACGAGCATCTGGCCGAGGGTGAGCAGGACGACGAAACCGGCCGCGGGCAACAGACCTGCCGTTCCGGTCCGCTCGGCGGGCCGTGCCGCGGCCACGACCGCGAATCCCGCCGAGATCAGCAGCAGTCCGGCCACCATGGACCGGCGCAGCGTGAGCCGCTCCCCCACCCAGCGGGTGACGGGCAGCTGAGCGACCACCACCAGCAGCGAGGACAGCGCGAACAGCCACGCCAACGCCGTCTGGGAGCCCGTCGCGCGCTCGACCTCGTCGGGGAGGGCGAGGTAGAGCTGGTTGTAGGCGAGCAGATAGGCACCGTACGCACAGCACAGCGCGAGGAAGCGGCGGTTGCGCAGCAGCTTCCCCATGCCGCCGCGGAACCGCACTCCCCCGCGCCCGGGTATGTGCTGCGGCAGCAGCCAGGCGTGCCCGGCGAGGACGAGGACGAAGATTCCGGCGCCGGCGAGGCAGACCGTGCGGAAGTCCACCGACAGCAGCAGCGCGCCCAGCAGCGGCCCGACGAACGCACCCGCCTGTCCGGCCACGGTCAGCAGCGCGAGGATGCGGGTGCGCGAGCCGCCGCCCGACTCCTCCCACACCACGGCCTGTCGGGCCACCTCGGACTCCACGGCGGGCGAGAACAGCGCGGCGGCGAATCCGATGAGCAGCACCGCGCCGATGACCGCCCATGTCTGATGCGCGTACCCGAGCCAGGCGAATCCGGCGATCCGCAGCACGCATCCTGTGAGGACGACCGGGCGGATCCCGTAACGGTCGGACAGCGCGCCACCGACGACGAACAGACCCTGCTGGCTGAAGGTCCGCAGCCCCAGCACGAAGCCGACCAGCCACCCCGCCATGCCGACGGCCTGTCCCAGGTGCTCGGCCAGGAAGGGCAGGACGGCGAAGAAGCCGATGTTGAAGGCGAGTTGGGTGAGGATGAGAAGCCGGAGGAGGGGGGAGAGGCGGGGTCGGTCCTGAGCTGCCTTGCGGAAACGGGAGGTGAGTGTCAGACGCGTCATCGGGTGGCCACCAACTCCCTTGTGTCCGACGGCCGTTCGGGCAGCGGCTCGATGGGGTCCGCCTTACGGCTACGGCGTCGCCCGCGCCCTACCCCTCCGGCCGCCGTCACCGCCAGCGCGCCCAGCAGGGCGAGTACGGCGGCGGGGGCGAGGACCGCCCAGGGGGCGCGCTCGGCGTAGGGCTGGTTCTCGGCGAGGAGCAGGCCCCACTCCGGGGAGGGCGGCTGGGCGCCCAGGCCGAGGAAGGCCAGCGAGGCGAGCGCGAGGGCGATGCCGGGCAGGCGGAGCAGGGCGTGGCGGGTGACGGGCGGGACGACGGCGGGGAGGAGTTCGTGGCGCAGGAGGTACCAGGGGCCGGCGCCCAGGGCGCGGGTGGCGGTCAGGTGGAGTGCGGCGCGTTCCTGCCTGAGCAGGGCGGAGGTGTGGGCGGCCAGCGGTGCCCAGGCTACGGCGGCCACGGCGAGCGCGGGCGTGGCGGTTCCGCTGCCGACGACCGCGGTGACAAGGAGGGCGACGAGGACCGGCGGCAGCGCGGTGACGGTGTCGACGAGCGGGCCGGACAGCCGGGGCAGCAGGCCCAGCGCCAGTCCGGTGAGCACGGTGGCCGCGGTGATCGCGACGGCGAGCAGCAGGGTGTCGAGGGCGCCGTGGCCGACGCGGGCGAGGACGTCCCGGCCTAGGGCGTCGGTGCCGAACGGGTGCGCCCAGGACGGGGAGGTGAGTCGCTCGGTGGTGTCGAGGGCCAGCGGGTCGCGGGGCAGGCCGAGGGCGATGACTCCGACGAGCAGGCCGCCGTACAAGAAAGGCAGGAACCTGCGGGCGGGTGGTGTCGGGCGGTGCAGGGACGGCAGGGCGCCGTCGCGCAGGGCCGGGCCGATCAGGAGGCGGGCGAGCAGGTGGGCGAGTCCGGCGGCGGCCGCGGCGAGCAGGACGAGGGCGAGTGTGCCGGCCTGGAGGACGGGCAGGTCCTGGGCGAGGGCTGCCTGGAGGGTGGTGCGGCCGAGGCCGGGGATGTCGAAGATCTGCTCGACGGTGACCGCTCCGCCGGTCAGTCCGACGACGAACAGGCCGGTGTTGGGCAGCAGTCCGGGCAGACAGCGGCGCAGGGCCTGGCGGGCGACCGTACGGCCGGGCAGTCCGCGTGCGGTGGCGGCCAGTGCCCAGGGCTCGGCGAAGGCGCCGGGGAGGAGGTCGTCGAGGAGGCGGCCGAGGACGGCCCCGGCGGGGAGGCCCAGGGCGAGGGCGGGCAGGAGCGTCCACTGGGGGCCGTACCAGCCGAGGGCGGGCAGCCAGCCGAGCTGTACGCCGACGACGGTGGCGAGGACGGACGCGGTGAGGAACTCGGGCAGCGCGGCGAGAACGGCGGAGCCGCTGCCTCCCGCCCGTCGTTCGCCGAGGCGCCGTTGGGCACCGAGCCACAGGGTGCGCGCGCAGATAAGTGCGGCGGTTACGGTGGCGACCGCGAGGGCCACCACCATGAGCAGCAGGGAGACACCCAGGGCATGGAGCACGGCGGGCGTGACCTCGCTGCCGGAGATCCATGACCGGCCGGTGTCCCCGCGCCACAGCCCGCCCAGCCACTCACCGAGCAGATGCGACGGGCCCGCGTCCAGGCCGAGCTGGGCGCGGATGTCCGCCAGCACCTCGGGCGTGGGGTCGCGGTCCGCCGAACGGGCCTTGAGCACGGTGAGCGCCGGGTCGGTGTGCGTCAGCCAGGGCAGAACGCCGATGGCACACACCAGGGCGGCCGCGATCCCCGCACGCCAAAGGAGCGTGACTGCCTGGCTCCGCATGGATCAGCGCCGGGTGCCGATGCCGACGAGGGTGCGCTCGTACGGGTCGAGGAGCGCACCGGTGACGGAGGTCGCGACGCCGGTGATGATGCGCTGGTGGATCAGCGGTACGACGGCGTCCGTGCCGAGGATCCGCGCCTCGGCCGCCATGACCGCGTCCTGCCGCTTGTCGGTGTCGGCGATGTCCGCGGCCTCGACCACGGCGCGGTCGACGTCCTTGTCGCACAGCAGCGCCAGGTTGTAGCTGCCGTCGCAGGTGAAGTCACTGGCGAGGACGCCGACGGGGTCGCCGGTGTCGACGAGGCTGTTGCGGGCGCCGACGAAGGCGTCGAACTTCCCGGCGAGCGCGTCGCTCTCCAGCCGCGAGTACTCGCGCACCTCCAGCGTGACCTCGAACCCGGCCTTCTCCAACTGCTGCTTCAGCACCTGGGCGACCTCCGGCAGTTCGGGCCGGTTGTCGTACGTGGCGAGGGTGATCCGCGTCCCGTCCGGCTTGCCCGCCCTCGCGCGCCCGACCGGCTCGGTCCGCTTGCCGGAGGCCCAGGTGACGGCGGGCCCGTAGATGCCGGCGCCGGGGTCGGCGTATCCCTCGTAGACGCCCTTGGCGAGCGCGGAGGTGTCGACGGCCTGGCGGGCGGCGGCCCGGAGCGCGGCGTCCTTGAAGGCGCCCTTCTCGGTGTTGAGGAGAAGGCTCGTGGTGCGGGTGGTGGCGGTCGCCTCGACGGTTTCCTTGTCGAGGGTGGCGGCCTGCGCGACGGGGATCGCCTCTGCGAGATCGACCTGGTCGGTGCGCAGGGCGCTGGCGCGGGCGGTGCCGTCGGCGACGAACTTCACGTCGATGCCGGTGGCCTGGGCACGGCCACCCCAGTAGTCGTCGTAGCGGTCGAGGGTGGCCGCGGTGGTGCCCATGACCTTGGTGAGTTGGAAGGGCCCGGTGGCGGTGCCGACCGGGTCGACGCCCTGGGCGTCCGCCTTGCCGTACGCCTTGGCGGCGAGGACGGCGAGGGACGGGCTGGACAGGCGCAGCGGCAGGATCGGGTCGGGGTCCCCGGTGGTGATCCGTACACCGTTGTCGCCGTCGGCCTTGGCGGTGAGGGTGACGCCGGAGAGGGCGGCCGGGGCGGGCTTGGCCCGTGTGGCGTGGGTGAGGGCGGCGACGACCGCGGCCGGGGTGACCTTGGAGCCGTCCTGGAAGGTGGCCTCGCGCAGGGTGAACAGCCAGGTGCGGTCGTCCTGCTGGCGCCAGGAGGCGGCTAGGGCGGGGGCGGCGGCGCCGTTGGCGTCCAGCGCGGTCAGGCCCTCGGTGACGCCGAGGCGGCTGAGGATGGTGGCGTCGGCGCCGTACGGCGAGAGTTTCTCGGCGGGCGGGAAGGCGAGGGCGACGCGGAGGCGGGAGCCGTCCTGGGCGTCGCCCGCCGCGTCGGAGCCGCCGCCGGAGGCGAAGCAGCCGGCCAGCACGGGGGCCAGTACGAGGGCGAGGAGCGGGCGGAGTCGGCGTCGCACGGTCTATCGCTCCATGGGTATCTCGAAGTGGACGACGCCGTTGCCGCCGCCGATGTCCTCGCGTTCGTCGTGCACGACCTTGCCGAGCGAGCGCCAGAAGCCCTCGGCGCCGGGCACCTTCGGGTCGGTGTGCAGATAGACGGCTCGGTAGCCGCCGTCCGCCCCGGCGAAGCCGAGCAGCTCGGCGACGAGCCGCCGCGCGAGGCCGCGCCGACGGTGCTCGGCGCGCACATAGACGCGGCGCAGCTGTGCGGTTTCGCCGGAGGGGTAACGCTCGGCGAGGTCGCGCGGGTTCGGCGGGTGGGCCGGACCGCGGGAGTCCAGGGCGGCGGTGGCAACGACACCGTTGTCGCGCGGGTCGATCGCGACCAGGAGGGTGTGGCGGGGCGGCGCGAGGTAGGCGGCGGCCGGGTCGATGATGTCCGCGTGCCAGCGGGGCACATAGCCGGTGCCGAAGTCGTGGTAGACGGTGTCGAGCATCAGGGCTCGCGCACCGTCGAGGTCGTCCGGGCTGGCCGCCCTGATGCTGTAGTCATGCACTTGCACATCATAGGCATCAAGCACGAAAGGGCTTTCCGCCCACCCCTCCCCGCCATCCAATCCCCTTACGGCTCAAGCGATTTGACAGTGATCGAAGATCGCCTCCAACCTTGCCACATGACATCCATTTTCAAAAAGGATACTCTGATGGCGAAGTCGGGGTGCCGCTGATGCGCATCGCGTTCGTCGGCAAGGGCGGCAGCGGCAAGACGACCTTGTCCGCGCTCTTCTCCCGCCACCTGGCGCACTCCGGCGCACCCGTCCTGGCCATCGACGGCGACATCAACCAGCACCTCGCCGAAGCACTGGGCCACGACGGCGACGCCTTGGCCGCCCCACCGCTCGGCTCCGCCCTGCGGGACATCAAGGAGTTCCTGCGCGGCACCAACCCGCGCATCCCCTCCGCCGACGCCATGATCAAGACCACGCCGCCCGGCCGCGGCTCCCGCCTCCTCCGTCCCCTCGGCGACGACGAGCTGCACGCGCGGCACGTCCGGCGCGTGGGGGACGTGCCGCTGATGGTGACGGGCGAGTTCGACGAGAGCGACCTCGGGGTGGCGTGCTACCACTCCAAGCTCGGCGGGGTCGAGCTCTACCTCGGCCACCTGGTCGACGGCCCCGGCGAGTACGTGGTCGTCGACATGACGGCGGGCGCGGACGCCTTCGCGTCGGGCCTGTTCACCCGCTTCGACATGACGTTCCTGGTGGCGGAGCCCACCCGCAAGGGTGTCTCGGTGTACCGCCAGTACCGCGACCACGCGCGGGAGTTCGGCATCCGCATCGCGGTCATCGGCAACAAGGTGACGGGCGAGGACGACCTGCTCTTCCTCAAGGGGGAGGTCGGCGACGACCTCCTCACCCACCTGGTCCACTCCCCCTGGGTCCGCGCGGCCGAACAGGGCCGGGAGCAGGGCGAGTTGGAGTCCCACAACGTCCACGCCCTGAACATCCTGCGCGAGGCGGTCGACGCCTGCCCCAAGGACTGGCCCACGACCCACGGCCACGCGGTCGAGTTCCACCTGCGCAACGCGCGCGCGTGGGGGGACGACAGGACGGGGCAGGATCTGGCCGCGCAGGTGGACCCGGAGTTCGTGCCGGGGCCGGCGGGACTGGCCTGACGACGACCGCCCCCACCCCATTACCACCCCTCCCCCCCGGAATAGGACAGGAACACACGCACATGTCTCTCGACGTCTCCCCGAAGCTCCTCGCCGAAGCCGAACACGGTGACATCCGCGAGGAGGACTTCGTGGACACCGTCCGTACCTCCCTGCCGTACGCCTACGACCTCATCGCCTCACTCGCCACCGAACTCCGCGAGGGCACGGCCGAGTTCACCGACAACCAGACCCCTCCCCCGTCCGAGCAGGAACGCGGCCAACTCCTGCGCGCCCTTGCCAGCGACGCGATCCGTGGCAGCCTGGAGCGCCACTTCGGCGTGACCCTCGCCTTCCAGAACTGCCATCGGGTGGCTGCGTTCCGGGCGGAGGCGCGGGATGGGGAGACGTATGCGCGGTTCACTTCTGTGCGGGCCCAGGTGTTGAATCAGTCGGCGGAGTTTCGGGACTGCTGAGCTGACCCCGCTGCCTTCTTTGATTCGGCTACTGGACGCCCGTCGCGTCGAGTAGCCGGATCAAGTCCGAGCGACCGTAGCCGAGCAGTGCGGCACGGTAGACGCCCATCAGCACCAACTGGGCCGCGATCTCCGCCCCGTATCCGTTCTTCGTGGCATCGAACCACTCGTGGACCTTCTCGATACCGAGGCCGCTCATCAGCACGCCGTGATCGCGCCGAACCTCGGAGACCGTGTCCGCCACCGCTTCCCACAGCGTCACCCCGGGCCGCTCGCACTTCAGGGCAAAGCATCCCCAGTCGACGGGCTCACACCCGGCAGGCGGCCTCTCACGCAGGCGCGCATACCGCGCGGCATCGAATCCTCCGCCGTCGAATGCTTCGTCCACCAGGGCGAATCGGTGGTATCCAGGCGGCACGGGAGGTGGCGGAGGGGTGTAATCCCAGCCCGCGTCCTCGTACAGGCGGCGCTTGAACCTCCTCCTCGTCCGCATCCGTCACGGTGAAGCCTGTGTCGAGGTTGCGACCGGTTACGGTGCCGTCCGGCCTACGCTGAAAAGACAGACCCATGTGTGCCCCAGTGTTGTGCGTTGGCGTGCAAATCCCTTCTCACCAGCCAGAACGACCGCGTACTCCCTCTCGTGCCCGCAGCCGGGAACATCACCCGATCGCGTGACCTTGCCCAACGGGGGTGCGTGGAGGCGGCATTGGACGATACTCAGGCATGCGGGACGGACACAGTCCTGAGGACGAGTACGGCTGGTCACATAGGCGGGGCATGGTGACCGCGGCACGTGCCGCACCAAGGAACTGATCGTCGCCGAGTACGACCGCATGGCCACCGCCGGCCTCACCCTGGAGAACCCGCTCGTCGAAGGCGAGACATACACCTCCACCCTCACCCCGCCCCCTCGGCCACGGCCCCCGCCACTCCGCCTGACAACTCGCCCCGCAGACAGGAGCGCCACGGACCATGAGCAACCCGCAGTACCCGCAGCAGCCCGATCAGCTGCCCTCGGACTACGAAGTAGACGCATGGCGTGCCGTCCAGCAGTTCAAGGGCCGCCCCCTGTCACGAGCGATGAGAAACGCCAGCGAGCAAGTGGCCGGCGGTGTCGCGGAACTCGGCAAGCGTGCCTCGAAGCAACTGGAGAACCACCCACGGGCGAAGTCGGCGCTCTCGCGGGGACAGGAAGTCGTCGCCAAGGGCGCTCAAAAGGTCGGCGCCGGGGCGCGCGGGGCCGCCGACCGCCTCCCGGACTGGAGCGGCACCGCCCTTCAGTCCGTACGGCAGACGGTGGGGCGGGCCTCGCGAGCGGGCCTGTCCTCCAAGCGCGTGGTGGCGCTCCACAAGAAGCGCGGGCACGATGTCGCGTCGCTGTCCGACCTGCGCCGCCTCGACCTCCAGCAGATCGACGCGGTCCGTGGACGGGCGGCGAGCCTGTATTACCCGGCCGCCGCGGCGCTCTCGGGAGCCAGTGCGGGGCTGGTGATCTCCGGAGGACAGCTCGCCATCGCCGCCTCCGCCGGTGCCGCGGCAGCACCTTCGGGGGGTGCGATCGCGGGCGCGTTCGTCGCCGACACCGCGGTCGTCCTCGGACTCGCGTCCCGTGCCGTCGGCCAGGTCTCGCTGTTCTACGGCTACGACCCCGAGGAGCCCGCCGAGAAGCTGTTCGTGATGTCGGTCGTCAACGTCGGGACGGCGAGTTCGGCAACCGCCAAGAACGCCGCGATGGCCGACATCTCGCGGCTCACCCAAGCGCTCTTCCGCGGCAAGACGTGGGAGGTCCTCAACGACGCGGTCGTCACCAAGGTCTCCCAGCAGTTCGCGAAGGCGTTCGGCTTCCGACTCACCAAGAAGGGGCTCGGCAAGGCCGTACCCGCGTTCGGGATCGTCGTGGGAAGCACCCTCAACTGGACCACTCTGGAGGGGATCGTCGACGCCGCCGAGGTGGCATACCGGCGGCGGTTCCTCCTGGAGAAGTATCCGCATCTCGCTGACGAAGAGACAGCCGGATCGTTTCCCGACACCAGCCCGGACGGCCCGGATGCCGCGGACGAAGCCGACGAGGAGATCAGCCTGCTCGCCGAGATAGCCGAGGCGGGCGGACCCGACCTCCACTGACCCGTTGCCCCGGCGGCGTACGCGATCACGCGACCGCCGGGACGAACACGGCTCAGGCCCGCGCCGCGAACGCCACGAACCGCGACCACTCCTCATGCCCGACCGTGAAAGGCGGGCGCATCACGCCCTTGGAGTCCCGTACATGGATGGCCTGTTCGATGACGGCGACCTCCACACGCAAGGCGGCTCCCCTCGACGAAGGCACGCTCCCCGAAACGACCGGCTCATCCAGAACCCGTACTGAGTCCGCAACCGAAGCCCGGCCGACCTCCCGGAGCCAAGGACGGAGACGTCGACCGTCCGCCATCATGATCCCCATGACCGAAACGGTGGATGTGTGGGCGGCCGCAGCCGAGTTCGACCGGGGCACCGTCTCAGAGGTCCAGGCCGCCATCGAGGACGAGCGCAAGCAGGTACTGGATCTGTTCCCCCTGGAGGAATGGGCTGCCCTGCCGCTGGAGCGCTACGCCCTGGGGCTGGACCCGTCCGGGTCGACGATGACGTACTGCCGGCTCATGGAGTTCGGCACCCTGCACCTCGGCAGCATCAGAGGCGGCAGCGCGGCGAAGCACATCATATACCGCCACAACTCCGGCGAGTGGCGCCTGGCGGCACCTCTGCGCGGGTTGGATCCGCAGGTTGCCTGGGAGCGTCTGCGGGAGCAGTTCACCCAGGCATTGCAGGCGGCGGCCTCGGGCGACTTCGACGCGGTGGATGACCTCGAAGTCCTGTGGTACGGACCGACGTTGGTGACCAAATCACTGGCGACGTATTTCCCCGAGCACTTCCTGCCCATCTTCGCGACCGAGCACCTGCGCAAGTTCCTCACCCTGCTGGGCGGCACGGCGGAGTCGGACTCCTCGGCCTGGCGCAGCAACCGCAAGCTCCTCGAACTCGTCCGGTCCCGGGAGGAGTTCGAGGGATGGAGCGGGTACGAGGTGATGCGCTTCCTCTACGGGAGCTTCAATCCCCGTTCTCAGCAGCGCGCCATCTGGAAGATCGCCCCGGGCGAGCGCGGCCGGCTGTGGGAGGAGTGCCGTGACGGCGGTTTCATCTGCGTGGGATGGGACGAACTCGGCGACCTGGGCCAGTACCAGAGCGACAGGGAGCTCAAGGACGCCCACGACCTGCGCTGGCCCCGTGGCAGCGGCGGCAGCCTCACCACCGCGCGCAGGCTGCTGGCCTTCCGGGACCTGGAGGCCGGCGACCGCATCGTGGCGAACCGCGGAGTCGACGAGGTCCTCGCCACCGGCACGGTCACCGGAGGGTACCGCTTCGCCCCCGAGCGCCCGGAATACTCGCATGTGGTTCCGGTGTCCTGGGACCTCTCCCACGCGCAGAAACTGTCGAAGCCGCAGCACGGCTGGCGGTCCACCTTCGCCAAGGTCTCCCCCTCCCTGTTCGCCCAGTTCACGGCCCACCGCCCGGACTCCACCGCACCCGCGTCGACCGCCCCGTCGTCCATCGACGAACAGCCCGCGCCGCCAGAGGAGGTGGAGGCCGTACTGGACGCCCTGAAGCGCAAGGGCCAGGTGATCCTGCACGGCCCGCCCGGCACCGGCAAGACCCGCCTAGCGCTCAGTACCGCCCTCGCCCTGGCCGGCCGCGCGGACGCGATCAACGCCGAGTCGGCGCAGCGTGAGGCTGCGCAGACCGAGGTCCTGAACGGTGACCGGGTCCACATGGTGACCTTCCATCCCTCTTACGGCTACGAGGACTTCGTGGAGGGCTTCAAACCGGACCTCAGCGCTACCGGCCCCGGCCTCACTCTCGCCCTCACCGACGGCCTGTTCCACACGCTGTGCAGCCGGGCGTCCGCCCACCCGGAACAGACATTCCTGCTGATCATCGACGAGATCAATCGGGGCGACCTGCCCCGCATCTTCGGCGAACTGATCACCCTCCTCGAACTCGACAAGCGCAGCCTGCCGCTCGCCCTGTCCGTCAGTGGGCGACGCTTCTCCGTGCCGCCGAACGTCCGCGTCATCGGGACGATGAACACGGCGGACCGCAGCATCAGCCACCTCGACGCCGCCGTACGCCGCCGCTTCGCCTTCCTGCCCGTCGGCCCGGACCCGGACGCCGTGTCCGGCACCATCGGCCCATTGGATCTGGCGGCGTTCTTCGAGTCCCTCAACACCCGCATCGCCGGCCATCTCGATGCCGATCACCAGATAGGGCACGCCTACCTGCTGCGTGACGGCGAGCCCATCGCAACCGAGGACGACCTCGCCGCCGCCTTCCACCACGAGGTGATCCCGCTCCTGGAGGACTACTGCCTCGGCCGCGCCGACCTGCTGCACCGCATCCTCGGCAGCCTGGTCGACGAGAAGACGGGACGCCCGGCGCTCATGTCCTCCCAGGACCTCGCCACCGCCCTGGCAAGCGAGTTCACCAGCGGCGATCCGGACCCCGATGCGTGACCACACCGAGATCCGCCTCGGCGAATACGCCTCCGGGCGACTCGACTGGGAACAGCTCACTCCACGAGACGTCGACCGTCTGCGGGCTCTCCAGGCACGCGGCCGCCTCACCCTGGACGCGGACCGATCCGGGTGGCGGCTCAAGGCCGACGCGACCGTCGGGGTCCTGGTCCTGGACCGCGTCCGGCTCGTAGTCGAGCCCAAGTTCGCCATCCCGGGCGAGCGGCTCATCAGCTGGCTCGCCTACGCTCTGAACGCCCCCGCGCCTGTCCCGGCGACGTCACGACGCTGGGCCACCGCCCCCGACGGCTATGCCGACCTGGTGGCCGCGGCCCTGCTGGAACAGTGCGAGAAACTGGTGCGAGACGGGCTGCGACGTGACTACGTACGGCGCCAGAGCCTCGAACCGGTGCTCCGGGGGCGCCTGGACTTCGCGGCCCAGGCCACCCGCCGTTACGGGCAGCTCGACCAACTGCACATACGCGCCTTCGACCGGGAGACCGACATCTGGGACAACCGTGTCCTGGGCACCGCTGTGCGGGCGGCGATCCCCCTCACCACCCACTCCGACCTCGCCCGCGACCTGCACGGAATCGCCGGAGTCTTTCCGCACGACACCACCCCGGACGCGGCCCTCCGCGCCCTGGACCGCATCCAGTACACCCGCCTGAACTCCCGCTACCGCCCAGCCCACACCTGGGCCCGGTTGCTGCTGCGGGGAGGAGGGATCACCGACCTCCTCACCGACAACGGCATCACGGCGGAGGGCCTCCTGCTGCCCATGCCGGACCTCTGGGAAGCCGTCGTACGACGTCTCGCTGCCCAGGCACTCGCCCCTTACGGCGGACACGCTGTCCCCAGCAGCGGTGAGAACGGAATCACCGTCCGCGGAGACCTCGGCAACGCCTCGAACTTCCGGCCCGATGTCCTTCTCAGCCTGCCCGGAACCGGCACGGGGCAGCGCAGGCTGCTGCCGGTGGACGCCAAGTACAAGCGCTATGACCGTCACGGTGTGAGCGCCGCCGACGTCCACCAACTCCTCACCTACAGCGTCGGCTACACCCCTGCCGGGGCACCTTCCTCGGTGATCGTCCATCCCCAGATCGGCGGGCACGCCCACCGCGTTCTGCGCATCGATGGCCCACGGGACGGCCTCGGCGAGATCCACGTCCTCGGCGTCGACACCCAGGTGCCTCCCGAGCAGGCGGCAGATTGGATCGGCACAACACTGCGCTGACACCGCCCTCCGGAACCTCAGTGCTCGCTCCCCTTCCGCTTGCCCGTGCGGATCGGACGCAGCGCGAGCTGTCCGCCTCGACTCCGACTGTCAGGCCGCGCGCTCGTCCCGTGCCCCGTGCGCGCGAATGATGTCCGCGTACCGATGCCCGGAGCCCTTGATCGTGCGGACCTGCGTGCCGTAGTCGACATGCACCAGCCCGAACCGCTTCTCGTAGCCATACGCCCACTCGAAGTTGTCCAGCAACGACCAAGCGAAGTACCCGGCCAACGGAGCACCCTTCCGCGCAGCGGACGCGCAGGCGGCCAGGTGCCGGACCAGGTAGTCCTGCCGCTCGGGATCGTCAATCGTGCCGTCGGGGCGTACGACGTCCCGGTAGGCGGAGCCGTTCTCGGTGACGTACAGCTTGCGGGCGCCGTACTCCTCGGTCAGGCGGAGGAGGAGGGTCTCGATGCCGTTCGCGTCGACCTCCCAGTCCATGCCGGTGCGCGGGACGTCGGGGCGGCGGATGGCGCGGGCGTGTGGGGCGGGGCCCGTGGGGTCGTCGGCGACGGTTGTCGGGAAGTAGTAGTTCAGGCCCAGCCAGTCGAGGGGGGCGGCGATCGACTCCAAGTCGCCTGCGTGTTCCGGGAGTTCGACTCCGTACAGCTCGCGCATGTCCGTCGGGAAGCCGCGGCCGTGCACCGGGTCCAGCCACCAGCGGTTGGTGTGGCCGTCCATACGGCGGGCGGCGGCGAGGTCCTCGGGGCGGTCGCTCGCCGGGTGGACGGTGGAGAGGTTGGTGACGATGCCCACCTCGGCGTCCGTGACGGCCGCGCGGATGGCCTGCGTGGCGAGACCGTGGCCCAGGAGGAGGTGGTAGGAGGCCCGGACCGCCGCCGTGAGGTCCGTCAGGCCGGGGGCCATCTTGCCTTCCAGGTGGCCGATCCACGCCGAGCACAGCGGCTCGTTGAGGGTCGCCCAGTGGGTGACGCGGTCGCCGAGGCGTTCGGCGACGACGGAGGCGTACGCCGCGAAGTGCTCGGCGGTCGCCCGCTCGGGCCAGCCGCCCCGGTCCTGGAGCGTCTGCGGCAGGTCCCAGTGGTAGAGGGTGACGGACGGGGTGATGCCCGCCGCCAGCAGGCCGTCGACCAACTCGTCGTAGAAGGCTAGGCCCTTGGGGTTCACCGGGCCGTTGCCGTCCGGGACGACGCGCGGCCACGCGATCGACAACCGGTAGGCGTTCGTGCCCAGTCGGCGCATCAGCGCGATGTCCTCGCGCCAGCGGTGGTAGTGGTCGCAGGCGACGTCACCGTGGTCGTCGCCGTCGATCTTGCCGGGCGTGTGCGCGAAGGTGTCCCAGATCGACGGGGAACGGCCGTCCTCCGCCACGGCTCCCTCGATCTGGTACGCCGATGTGGCCGTGCCCCACAGGAAGTCGTGCGGGAGGGCGGCGAGGTCGATGGTCACTGAAGTCCCTTCGCGGACGGGAGAGTCGGTCACTTGACGGCCCCGGCCGTCAGGCCGGCGACCAGGTAGCGCTGGAGGAGGAGGAAACCGGCCACCACGGGCACGCTGACGACCAGCGAGGCGGCCATGATCTGGTTCCAGTACACGTCGTTGAGCGTGGAGTAGCCCTGGAGGCCGACGGCGAGGGTGCGCGTGGCGTCGTTGGTCATCACCGACGCGAACAGCACCTCGCCCCAGGCGGTCATGAAGGCGTAGACGGCGACCGCGATGATGCCGGGTATCGCGGCCGGCACGACCACCCGGAACAGCGCGCCGAGCGGGCCGCAGCCGTCGACCAGCGCGGCTTCGTCCAGGTCGCGCGGCACCGAGTCGAAGTACCCGATCAGCATCCAGATCGAGAACGGGAGGGAGAAGGTCAGGTACGTCAGGATGAGGCCGCCGCGCGAGCCGAACAGGGCGATGCCGGTGGCGTTGCCGATGTTGACGTAGATGAGGAACAGCGGGAGGAGGAAGAGGATGCCCGGGAACATCTGCGTGGACAGGACGGTGACCGTGAAGACGCGCTTGCCTCGGAAGGAGTACCTGCTGACGGCGTAGGCGGCGAACACCGCGATCACCACCGAGCAGACCGTCGCCGCGCCCGCCACGATCAGCGAGTTCACGAAGTACCTGGCGAGCGGCACCGTCGACCAGATGTCGATGTACGGGCGGATGGTGAGGCTGCTGGGCAACCAGCGGAACTTCCCCGTGACGTCCGCGAGCGGCTTCAGCGAGCTGGAGACCATGACGTAGACGGGGACCAGCACGAAGCCGGTGAGCAGGGTGAGGAAGATCCGCCGGGACCAGAGGAAGGAACGCGGCGGAGCCATGGGGGACCTGGACCTGAGCGTCGGGGAGCCGGACTTCGGGGAGCTAGACATCGGCGGTCCTCCGTCCGCGCGAGGTGAGCCAGAGGTATACGCCCGTCACGAGGAGCAGGAAGAGCAGCAGTAGTACGGACATCGCCGATCCCGTGCCGAAGTTCCAGGTGACGAACGACGCCTGGTAGATGTGCACCGAGATGAGGTCCGCGGCCTCGGGAGCCGTTTTGCCGAACAGGACGTACGGCGTGTTGAAGTCGTTGAACGTCCACAGGAACAGCACCAGGACCAGGACCTGGTTGACGGGGCGCAAGGACGGCAGCGTGATGCGGCGGAGCTGCTGCCACATGCCCGCGCCGTCCAGGGCCGCCGCCTCGTACAGCTCCCTCGGGATGTTCTGGAGCCCGGCCATGACGATGAGGAAGGCGAACGGCCAGCCCTTCCACACCGACACCGTCAGCAGCGCGACGAAGCTGTTGTCGCCGATCAGCCAGAAGGAGGGCTTGTCGGTGAGGCCGAGCTGATCGTGCAGGACGTGGTTCACCAGGCCGTTGTCGTGCTGGAACATGAACACCCAGGTGATGACGGCCGTGTACACCGGCAGTGCGTACGGCACCAGGAACAGGGCGCGGAGCAGGCCCCGGCCGCGGAAGGTGTCCTGCAGGTAGATCGCCGCGGCCGTGCCGATCAGCCAGCACAGGCCGACCGAGAGCAGCGTGAAGGCGAGGGTGACCAGGAACGAGTGGAGGAGCGCCTCGCCCACGGGGGCGTTGACGTCCACCGACATCCTGTAGTTGTCGAGGGCGTTCCAGGGCGCGGTGGTCCAGTCGCGGATGTAGAACTGCGTGAGCTCCTTGAAGCTCATCACGATGCCGATGACCATCGGCACCAGGTGGACCAGGAGTTCGAGGAGCAGGGCGGGCAGGAGCAGCAGATACGGCAGTCCGATGCGGCGGATCCGTCCGGGACGGCGGCGGGGGCCGTCCGCCGTCCCGGGGGAGCTTTGACGCGCTGCGGTCTCTGCGGGGACCGTGGACGTCATCGTGCTCACTTCGTCGGCATCTGCTGCTGGGCCTTCTCCAGGGCGGCCTGCACCGAGTCCTCCGTCACCGGGCGTCCGGCGGCCGCGTCGGCGAACAGTTCCTTGATGGCCGTACCGACCGCCGTCTCGAACTGGGACTCGTCGGCGACCTGGGGTGCCGCGACGGCGCTCCCCGAGAGGGTGTCCTTGAGGACCGTGTTCGCCGCCGTGTTGAAGGCCTGGTCCGACTGCGCACCCTTGACCGGAGGGATTGAGCTGTAGGCCTCGTTGAGGGTCTTCTGCTCCGCATCGCTCGTCATGAACTTCACGAACTTCGTGGCACCGTCGAGGTTGTCGGTGTTCTTGAAGACGGCCAGGTTGATGCCCATGACCATGGAGTTGACGCCGGTGCCGGAGCCGGGGGTGCCGGACTGCACGGGCACGGGGGCGATCCCGTAGGCGTCCTCGCTCATGCCCTGGGACTTGAGGTTGGCGGACGCGGACTGCCAGAGCAGCATCGCCGTCTTGCCCTTGGCGAAGTCGCTGACGGACTGGTTCTGGGCGTACTCGGCATTGCCGGGGGCGATGATCTTGTCCTTGGCCATCAGGTCGACGAACTGCTTGACGCCCGCGACCGCTCCGCCGGAGGTGAAGTCGGGTTTGCCGTCGGCGGTGAAGAAGTCGGCACCGTGCTGCTTGGCGAAGACAACGGCGTGGTGGATGTTCTCCGACGGGTTCGAACCCTCCGTCCCCAGGCCCCACTTGCCGTCCTGCGACAGCTCCTTACCGGCGGCTATGAGTTCGTCCCAGGTGGCCGGTGGCTTTTCGATCCCCGCGTCGGCGAACTTCTCCTTGTTGTAGTAGAGCGCGTACGCCATCGAGTACAGCGGCACCGCGGCCGGGTCCTGGCCCTGCGCACCGGTCGATCCGAGCGCCGAATCGACGAACCGGTCCTTGCCGCCGATCTTGCCGAAGTTCTCGGCGTCCCAGGGCAGCAGGGCTCCCGTGGCCTGGAGGGAGGCGCTCCAGGTGTTGCCGATGTTGAGGACGTCGGGGCCCTGGCCCGAGGTGGTCGCGGTGAGGATCCGGTTGAGCAGGTCCGACCAGGGCACGACCTCCAGCTTCACCTCGATGCCGGTCTGCTTCTCGAACTTGTCGAGTTCGGGCTGGAGGACCTTCTTGTCGACCTCGATGCTGGCGCCCTGGTTGGACGCCCAGTAGGTGAGGGTCTTCGGCGAGTCGTCGGGCCCGCCGCCCGTCGGCGTACCGCCACCGCAGGCCGAGGCGGCCAGGGCGAGGGACAGGGTGACGGCGCCTACGGCCGCGGCTCGGATGCTGCGCATGCTCCTGGTGGCCCTTCCGGGAAGTGCGTCACTACTTAATTTAGAGCGTGAGTTAAGCCTCAGGGGGCGGATGCGTCAAGGGTTCTGACACACCTTCCGAGTTTTGACACACCTTCCGAGGGGCGGCCCCCTCCCGGCTTCGGGAAAGGGCCGCCTGTGGAGGGGGCCACCTGTGGAGGGGCTAGCTGTGGGGGGAGGGCGGGCCTGTTCCTCGATGGGCCCTGCCCTCTCCACCGCTACGCCGTCGCCCTACCGCAACGCCGACGTCCTACCGCAACGCCGACGTCATCGGCGCCGCAGCCGCTGCCGGCGCCGGTGCGTACCCGGTCGGCCGGGACGTGAAGCTGCCGCGGCCCTGGGTACGGCTGCGCAACCTCGTCGCATAGCCGAACAGTTCCGCCAGCGGCACGGTGGCCGTGACGATCGCCGCGCCCGCGCGCGTGGTCGAGCCGGTCACTCGGCCCCGTCGCGCCGCGAGGTCGCCGAGCACGCCGCCGACCGCGTCCTCGGGCACGGTGACCGTGACCTCGACCACCGGCTCCAGCAGGACCATCGCGCAGGTGCGCAGGGCATCGCGGAGGCCGAGGCGACCGGCGGTGCGGAAGGCCGTGTCGGAGGAGTCCTTCACGTGGGTCGCCCCGTCGGTGAGGGTGACGCGCAGCCCGGTCACCGGGTGGCCGCCGAGCGGGCCTTCGGCGAGGGCGTCCCGGCAGCCGGCCTCGACGGCACGGACGTACTCCTGCGGAACGCGACCGCCGACGACGGCCGAGCGGAACTCGAAGCCGGCTTCCGTTTCCAGCGGCTCCACGTCCAGGACGACGTGTGCGAACTGCCCTGCCCCGCCGTCCTGTTTGACGTGCCGGAAGACGAAGCCGGACACCCCGCGGCCGACCGTCTCCCGGTAGGACACCCGGGGACGACCGACGTTGACCTCCAGCCCGATGTCCCTACGGATCTTCTCCACCGCCACCTCCAGATGCAGTTCACCCATGCCGGACAGCACCGTCTGCCCCGTCTCGGCGTCGGTCCGCACGACCAGCGACGGGTCCTCCTCGGCCAGCCGCCCCAGCGCGGAGGCCAGCCGGTCGGTGTCGGTGGACCTGCGCGCCTCGACCGCCACGGACACCACCGGGTCGGCCACACTGGGCGGTTCGAGGACGAGCGGGGCGTCCGGTGCGCACAGGGTGGAGCCCGGACGGGCCGACTTCAGGCCGACCACGGCCACGATGTCCCCGGCGACCGCCCGGTCCACCTGGGCGTGACGGTCGGCCTGGACCCGCAGGATCCGCCCGATCCGCTCGGTGCGCCGCGCGCCGGCGTCGTACACCGTGTCTCCCTTCTCGATCGTTCCCGAGTACACCCGCAGGTAGGTCAGCCGCCCGGTCGGGGTGGCGCTCACCTTGAACGCCAGTGCCGCGAACGGAGCCTGCGGATCGGCGGACCGCTCCTCGTCGGCGCCGTCGCGCAGGCCACGTACGGCCGGCACGTCGAGCGGCGAGGGCAGGTACGCCACGACCGCGTCGAGCAGCGGCTCGATCCCCCGGTTGCGGTAGGCCGAGCCGCACAGCACGACCACGCCGTCGCCCGTGCGGGTCAGGTCGCGCAGGGCGGTGACGAGGGTCTCCGGCGCGATCGTCGACCGCGCGCAGAACTCCTCCAGCGCCCCGGCGTGCAGTTCGGCCACGGCCTCCTCCAGCAGCCGCCGACGCCGCTGCGCCTCCTCGCGGATGTGCTGCGGCACCGGTTCTTCTACGACCGTCTCGGCGCCGTCGGCCCACAGCAGCGCCCGCATGCGTACGAGATCCACTACGCCGCAAAAACCGTCCTCGGCACCGATGGGCAACTGCACGACCAGCGGCGCCGGATGCAGCCGTTCCCGGATCGAGGCGACCGCTGCGTCGAGGTCGGCCCCTACACGGTCCATCTTGTTGACGAACGCGATCCTCGGCACGCCGTGCCGGTCGGCCTGCCGCCACACCGACTCGCTCTGCGGCTCGACGCCCGCGACGGCGTCGAACACCGCGATCGCTCCGTCGAGGACGCGCAACGAACGCTCCACCTCGTCGGCGAAGTCGACGTGCCCGGGGGTGTCGATGAGGTTGATCCGGTGACCGTCCCAGGCGCAGCTGACCGCCGCCGCGAAGATGGTGATGCCGCGATCGCGCTCCTGTGGGTCGAAGTCGGTGATGGTGGTGCCGTCGTGGACCTCGCCGCGTTTGTGCGTGGTCCCGGTGGCGTACAGGATCCGTTCGGTGACGGTGGTCTTGCCGGCGTCGACGTGGGCGAGGATGCCGAGGTTTCGGACGACGGCGAGGGGGGTGTTGAGGCTGGTGCTGAGATTGCTGTGATTGGTGTTGAGGTTGGTGCGCACGGCCCTTGGCCTTTCGGATGATCCGGAAGCGGAACGGGTCAGCGCGATTCCCGGACGACACCGGCGTGCACAAGGCGCACGCGAGCACGGCCTTCCGCCTGCCGTCCCGTCAGAGGGGAGCTACGGAAGGTGCGTTGATGTACTCGGGGCGCGAGGGCGCTCTCAGGCGTTCGTCACGGGCATCCGGTACCGGCCGCGCAGCGGGCACCGGGCGGACGAGGACACCAGGATCACCTCGTACCGGCAGAGGGAGACGACGACAGCGGTGCGGTCACGCACGGCCCGGCTCCCCTCTGCTCGTCACGACGACGCGCCGCCGAGTGGTGGGCGGCGCGTGATTGCGTGGTGAGTCTAGGGAACCGGGCCTGGTCGAAGCAGCCGAATTTTTCTTACTTGTCGTCGATGGTGATCGCCGCCGCGGGGCACACTGCGGCGGCCTCGCGGACAGCTGCGTGCACGTCCGCGGCGGGGCTCACTTCCAGGAGGGTGACGATTCCGTCGTCGTCACGCTGGTCGAAGACCTCGGGTGCGATCAGCACACACTGGCCGGCGCCGCAGCAGCGGCCCTGGTCCACATTGACTTTCACGTCCGTTGCCCTTCTTCCTTCCTTGCCTTTCTTCCTCTCCCGGGAGCCGTCACCACCGCACGGGCACCATGCGCAGTCCGCCGACGAGGAGTCCCTCCACACGTCGCAACTCATCGATGGGTACGGCCAGTTGAAGGGTCGGCAGCTTGCGGAGGAGGACGTCGAGGGTGACCTGCAATTCGGTGCGGGCCAGGCTCTGCCCGAGGCACGAGTGCGGTCCGACGCCGAACGTCAGATGGGGGTTCGGGGACCGGGACAGCACCATGTCGTCCGCGTCGGTGAAGACCTGCTCGTCCCGGTTGGCGGACGGCATGCTGCACACGACGGTCGTGCCGCCGGGCAGCACCTCGCCGTCGATCTCGACGTCCTCGGTGAGATAACGCCGTAGTCCGAAGCCGAGGTTGGCGTCGAAGCGCAGCGCCTCGTCGACCGCGGTGCGCACCAGGGTGGGGTCGGCGAGCAGTCGCTCCCAGCGGGTCCGGTCGGCGAGCAGCATCGCGACCATCTTGCCGATCATGTTGGCGGTGGTCTCGTGCCCGGCGACCAGCAGGCCCATGGCGGTGCCGAGCAGTTCGTCGTCGGTGAGCCCTTGACCCTCCTCCTCGCCGTCCCTGATCACCATGCTGATCAGGTCGTCGCCGGGCTCGGCGCGCGTCGCCGCGATGTGCGCGGACATGTAATCGGCGTACTCGGTGTAAGCCGCCCGGGTCTGGTCGCCGGAGTAGCGGCTCACGTTGAGGAAGGCGTCGGACCAGTGCGAGAAACGGTCCCGGTCCCCGGCGGGGACGCCCAGGATGTCGCAGATGACGTAGACGGGCAGCGGGAAGCCGAGGCCGGCCTTGAGGTCGGCGGGCTGTCCGCCGCGGACCATGTCGTCGACGAGGCTTTCTGCGGTCCGCACCATGCCCGGGCGCAGTGCCGTCATGCGCCGGGCGGTGAAGTACTTGCCCACCTGCCGCCGCCACTTGAGGTGCGGTTCGCCACGGTCGGGCAGGGCCAGGGTGGTGCTGCCGTCGGCGGCGGGGCCGCCCGCTCCCTCGGGGGCGATGCGGGCGGCGCCGTCCTCGGCGGTCGGGCGGACGAAGCGGGCGTCTGACAGCAGGGCTTTGACGTGGCCGTAGCGGGTCAGATAGGTCGCCTTGTCACCGCTGGGGAGTTCAACCGTGGTCACGGGGCACTGGCGGCGCAGTTGCTCCCATTCGGCCGGCGGCTCCAAGGGGTTGTCGCTGGGCAGTGGCAGCCGGAGAAGGTCGTTCTCGCGCATCTTGCATCACCTTGCGTGGGGGGGCGGGAGGTGGGTGAGCGACGCGGAAGCGTTCACAGCACCGCACGTTACGCACGTTGTGCATCATGCATCAAGAGTGCATGATGCACTTTCCGCGTATGGCGCAATCTCACCGTAGGGTGGTGCCTCAGGGACCTGCGGGCTCGGGGATTTGGGGAACTTGGCCCTTGCGGCCGGGAAGGAGATCGGCGTGGACGCCCGAGAGGCGGCGGAGCGTATCGAGCGGGAACTGCTGATCCTGACCCGCCACAAGGAGATGAGGGCGCCCCGGGGCCCACGCGGCGGGGACCCGCTGGACCAGAGCGCCTACGTGCTCCTCAACAGGATCGAGACCCAGGGCCCGATGTCCATCCCGGACTTCGTCGAGGCCTTCGGACTCGCCGCGTCCACGTTCACCCGACAGACCTCGGCCCTGCTGCGCAACGGGCTGGTGGAGCGCGCGCTCGACCCGGCCGGCGGCGTGGCACGCAAGTTCCGCATCACCGAGGAGGGCGTCAGGCTCCTGTCGGAGCAG
This sequence comes from Streptomyces sp. cf386, assembly GCF_900103585.1. GTDB lineage: Bacteria > Actinomycetota > Actinomycetes > Streptomycetales > Streptomycetaceae > Streptomyces. The sequence continues at coordinate 472,191 of NZ_FNHV01000004.1, read as the reverse complement.
CGGGAGGGAATCGTCACCGGCCTGTCCACGGTCGTGGCCGACTGGACGCCCGACCGTCTGGACCGGTTCATCGCGGACCTACGGCAGTTCAACACGGACATCGAACGCATCACCGGGCGTCCCTGGCCGAGGAACGCGGAGGACACGGCGGACGCGAACGACACGGACCACGATGGCCGTTCCGCAGTCGGTGCGGTGACGGCAGACCGCGACTGACGACTGACAACCGACGACGCCCGGGAGGGAACTCAGCAGGCCTGTTCCCGGTCGGCCGCGGTGGCGCGCAGCAGATCCCTCACCAGGTCGAAATCGATCTTCTCGGGTCTGCGGAAACGCAGGCAGCCCTTGCCCATGTCCTGTCCGGCCAGCCGTTCCTGGAACGCGTCCCGGACATCGCCGCGCATCAGATAGAAGGAGACGTAATGCCTCTGGCTCGCGAACGCGATCTCGGCCGCGCCGTCGCGCTGGTAGGTCGGCATGCCGTACGCCATGGCCTCGCTGAAGCCACGCAGCTCCGCGCGGCACAGCTCCCGCAGCCTCGCCAGGGCCGCCCTGCGCTCGTCCGGCACCTCGGCCAGATAGGCGTCGACGTCGTCCGCCGTGCTGTGCACCATGCTGTGAGGCTAAGCCGCGGCGTCATGCCGATCAATCCTTCGAGCCCCGGGCGGAGCGGCGCATAGTTCAGCCACTCGACGACCGCGCCGTCGCGCGTCCCGTCATCAACGCCACCAGGGCGGCCCGTGACGAGGAATCCTCCAGGGCCACCCGGCCCACGAACCGGCCGACCACTGACGCCCCGGCCTGATCAAACCCCACGCTCAACAACGCTCACGCCACGGGCACCACGGCCCGCAGTTCCCTCACCAAGGCGCGCACAACGGCGGATCCCGCCAGTTCGACGGTGGTGACATAGCCGATCTGGCGCGTCGGGCGCTCGGGGCCGAGATCGGCGATGTCGACCGAGTTCGGCGCTCCGGCCAAGGAGAGCGCGGGCATGATCGCCATCCCCTGCCCTCCGCTCACCAGGGCAAGCACCGCTCCGTCGTCCTCGGCTTCGATGGTCGCCTTCGGGATCCAGTCCTGTGCCGCCCACCAGTCGCGGGTGTACGAGCCGCAGTTCTCGGCCCAGTCGACCAGCGGCAGCGAACGCGGGGCGGCCTGACCCGCCGCGTAGACCAGGGCATACGGCTCCTCGAAGAGTCCGCCGGCGACGAGACCGGACGGTAGCGGCACGGAGCCGCCCAGCGTGGCGATGCCCAGGTCGGCCTTCCCGTCGGCCACTTCGCCCGCGGTGCCTCGCCCCACCTCACGTACGATCCGCACCTGCGGCTGGATCCCGGGATGCCGGGCGCGCAGTCGCTCGAGGACGGGCGGCAGCAGGTGGAGAGCCGCACTGCGGAAGGCCGCGATCCGCAGCGGTCCCTCCGCCGCGTCGGATCTGGCCGCCCCGCGCGCCTCGGCGGTCAGGACGTCCAGCAGGCGCAGGATGCGACGCGCATGCGTCACGGCCTTCTCTCCGGCAGGAGTGGGACGGGCGCCGGTGCGGCCTCGTTCGAACAGCACGGCACCGACTTTGCGCTCGCTGCCGCGCACCGAGTGGGAGACCGCGGACTGCGTCAGACCTAGTGTCCCGGCCGCGGCCGAGAAGCCGCCGGTATCGGCCACCGCCACCAGGACGCGCAACTCGTGCGGGGCGAGATCGGAGTCGGTCGCACGGGCCACGGGGCGCTCACCTCGGTGTATGAGAAATGCTCATGGAACGGGGGGTCACATGAGCCCAACCGGCTGCCCACCAGGGGCATTCCCGCCCTACGGTCCGTTTCATGAACGAGACCGCGCTCACCGTGCACCAGATCACCCGCCCGCACGGCTTTCCCACCGCCGAGCATTTCGCCTTCGTCGAGTCCTCTCTCCCCGAGCCCGCGGCGGGCAGCGCGCTGGTGAAGAACCTCTACTGGTCCGTCGACCCCTATCACCGCGAGATGATGGACGACGTGCCCGGCGGCTTCGCCCTGGACGCACCCTTGGAGGGCCGCACCATCGGGCAGGTCATCGCCTCGCACTCGCCTCTGCTGGCCGAGGGCGAGATCGTGTTCCACCGGCAGGGCTGGCGTACGCACTCGGTGGTCACGCCTGAGGAGATCCGGCGGCTGCCCCGCTTCGACGGGGTGCCCCTGACCGCGTATTTGGGCATCCTCGGCGGTACCGGCCTGACCGCCTATGTGGGCCTGACCCGGATCGCCCAACTCCGGGAGGGCGAGGACCTGTTCGTGTCGGCCGCGGCAGGCGGGGTCGGTACGGCGACCGGGCGGTTCGCCCGGCTGCTCGGCGCCGGAAGGCTCGTGGGCAGCGCGGGCTCGGCGGCGAAGGCCGACCATCTCACGCGGGAGGTCGGCTACGACGCCGTCTTCGACTACCACGACGGGCCCGCCGCCGACCTCCTCGGCAAGGTCGCACCGGACGGCATCGACGTGTTCGTCGACAACGTCGGCGGCGAGCAGCTGGCCGCGGCGGTCGGAGCGCTTCGCGAGTTCGGGCGCATCGTCCGCGTCGGCACGATCAGCCAGTACAACACTCCCGACGCACCGCCGCCGCGCTTCGACCACGCGGACATCGTGGAGAAGAGCATCCGCATGGAGGGCTTCCTGGTGCGCAACCATCAGGCCGTGCAGGAGGAGTTGTACGAGTTCGCGGTACCGCATCTGCGGAGCGGCCGACTCGCGCTGGACGAGACGGTGGTCGACGGCTTCGAGCACCTTGTGGACGCGTTCCTGGGCATGCTGCGCGGCCGCAACATCGGCAAGATCATCGTGCGGGACCGCACGCAGAGCCCGTCCCTGTCCCCGTCCCCATCCCCGTCCCTGTCCGTGAACTGACCCGCTGGATTCCGTGCGTGCGGGATCTTCTCCCCGGCCTAGCGCGTGCCTCTTTGATGGGTTGGTCAGTTGATCGGATGTGTCTGTCCGATTGGTGATCACCGATGCGATGTGGGACCCGGATCGTGCCGCTGATGCCGGCGGATCCGGTCCGCGGGCGGCGGTGGGCCGACCACCGCCGCACTCTTGAGGCCATCGCGTGGAAGTACCGCACCAACTCGCCCTGGCGGGACCTTCCCGACGAGCTCGGCTCGTTCAAGACCGCTCAAGCGGCCGATCAGATGGGCCGTGGACGGCACGTGGGAGATGATCCTGTCTGCGTCCTGGCGGCGGCGGACGCCGACGACGACATCGATTGGACGGTGTCGGTGGGCTCCACGGTCGTCCGGGCTCACCAGCACGCTGCCGGAGCATTCAAAAGGGGGCAGTTCACTACGGCGAGCTCGCGCTCGGACGCTCCCGGGGCGGGCTGAGCACCAAGGTCCACCTGGCGGCTGACGGCCAGGCACGGCCTCTCGCCTTCACCGTGACCGCAGCCCAGGCAGGTGATGCGCCCGCCTTCGAGACGGTGATGTCCCGCATCCGCGTGCCCCGCAGGGGCCCGGGCAGGCCGCGGACTCGGCCCCTGGCCGTTCTGGGCGACCGAGCGTATTCCTCACGTGCCATCCGCAGCCACCTGCGACGCCGGGGGATCCGTGCGGTCATCCCGCAGCCGTCCGACCAAGTCGGCCACCACCTGAGGCGAGGCCGACTCGGTGGCCGTCCGCCCGTCTTCGACAGCGAGGCCTACAAGCAGCGGAACACCGTCGAGCGGTGCATCAACCGCCTCAAACAGTGGCGCGGCCTGGCCACACGAACCGACAAGCTCGCGATCGCCTATCAGGCCGCACTCCACCTCGCGGGCATCCTCATCTGGGCGCGAAGGTGATCAATGAGGCAGGACTCAGTTCCACCAGTCGATGTCTCCGCTGCTGTCGACCTTGGGTGAGGTCACCGCGCCGAACCAGGAGATTGGCCCTGATGCTCCATGGCTTCAGCCACCTCGTGGAGCCATGAGCCCAAGCTGGGCCAGCCCAGAAAGCACGCCTGGTCATCGTGAACAGCGTCACCGAGGTGGTTCTGCCACATCCCTTCCCCGGCATCGATGAAGTGGTCGTCTCCGTCACTTCCGGAGATGGGGACCCAATTCGTTCCCCACCAGGGACTTTCCGCCTGGTCCGGGTCGTCTGATTCCCATATCTCCATCCGCATCTCGCGGACCTCGATGATCTCCGACACCGAGTACAACCTCCGGCAGGGGAGCACACCCAGCAGGGACGTATCTCCGTCGTGGCACCGCAGCGACTCACGCAGATCCGCAGGAAGCGGGAACCCCAAGCGTGACTCGGCTTCTTGAATGGACTGCCACGAAGCCGGGGGCCTGAGTTCTGCCAGCGCCTTCGGTGCGTATCGGGACAACCAGGCGTCGATGCGGCGCCAGGACGTCGTGACCGGGGGCACGACAGGGTCGATGCCTCGTCGGGGAGGTTGCATCATCATGCGGGAAATCATCCACCGGGCTCATGGGGTCAGCCACGTCGAGCCAATGGCTAGCTGCAAGCGCATCCGTCTCACAGCGCGAAGCCAAAGAGACAGAACCTAGCTCTCGTTTCACTCCTCTGGCGCTGGCGCCGCCGGGCCGCACACACTACTCAGGCCGCTGACATCGGCCAGGGGTGCGGATTGCTGGGAGTGACTTCGTAGGTCAAGCAGCGAGTTGGTAGCGGGCCTGGTGGTTGCGCTGGTGCTCTTGCCCAGATGGTAGGTCCAGTAGCGGTCGAAGTCGCCGTTGGCGAGCAGTGCGCGGATTTTCAGGGCGGCTTCGGCGCCGGCGCTCCGCCCGGCCGTCGACGCGTTCGTCCGACAAATTCGCTACCCGGCGGCCGGAGCGCCGTGATACACAACCGCCGTGCAAAACATCTTGGAGTTCCCCGAGGTCCTGCGGCTGATCGAAGACCGCTCGGCCGCGTTCCGCGCTGCGATCGCGTCCGCCCCCGACCTTGACGTCCAGGTCCCGACCTGCCCGGACTGGACGCTGCGCGAACTGGCGCAGCACCTCGGTGACGGCCGCCGCCGCCAGGCCGCCATCGTCGCGGCGGGCCCGGGCACTGAGCCCCCGGCGAGGACGGACCCGAAGGGCGCCCCGACCGCGCCCCGCGACCGCGAAGCCCTGGACGCCTGGCTCGCCGAGTCGACCGAGCTCATGCTCGACGCGATGCGCGAGGCCGGCCCGGACCGCGGCTGCTGGACCTGGTGGGGCCGCTCGCAGGCCCCGGAGACCAGCAGAGCCGTGGCCCGGCACCAGATCCAGGAGATCGCCGTCCACACCTACGACGCCCAGCTCACCCAGGGCGCCGCACAGCCCCTGCCGACCGACGTCGCGGTCGAGGGCGTCGACGAGTTCCTGACGACCGTCTCGGCGACGACCGTCCCCTGGCCGTTCAAGCCGGCAACCATCGACCTGCACACGACCGAGGGCCGCTCCTGGCGCCTGACCCTCAACGCCGACGGCGTCCGCTGCGACGACCTCGCCGCCGACGCGGAGCCGGGCGACATGGCGATGCGAGGCGCAGCGAGCGAACTGGTCCTCTACTTCTACGAGCGCGTCCCACTCGACGGCCTGGAGACCACCGGCGACACCGAGCCGATGGAGCAGCTCGCAGACTGGGACCCGAACGCGTAAAACGCGCACTTGTGACGCATCTGTCGGTGGTGCGCGCGCCCCTGCGGGCGCCACTGGGCCCGGGGTTGCGGACATCGCGCGGCTGCGGGCAGGCTGCGGGCCTGCTGTTCAAGGGCGAAGGGCTCTCGCTCGCCCTGACGCCCGGTCAGCGGGCCGACTGCACCCAGTTCGAGGCTGTCATGGAACGGATCCGGGTGCCCCGCCTGGCCACCGGCCGGCCTCGCACGACACCCGACAGCGTCAGCGCCGACAAGGGCTACAGCAACCGTCGCACCCGCGCCTACCTGCGTGGACGCGGGATCCGGCACGTCATCCCGGAGAAGGCCGACCAAGCGGCCGGCCGTCTGCGGCGCGGGAGCGCCGGTGGCCAGCCACCCGGCTACGACAAGGAGCGGTACGCCAAGCGCAACACTATCGAGCGGGCGATCAACAAGCTGAAACAGTCCCGCGCGGTCGCGACCAGATACGACAAACGCGCCTACGTCTACCTCGGCACCGTCACCGCCGCAGCACTCGTCATCTGGCTCCGCTCATGATCCCCAGGACAGAGCCTAGGAGCCACCGGAAGGCCGGGGGCCTGCTCCCCCATCACGTTTGCCCCAGAAACAGCTTGTGCGAGCCGAGGCTGGGCTCGACTCGCACAAGTTGGGGATCCACTGTGATGCAATGTGTGTCCGAGGGGGGACTTGAACCCCCACGCCCGATAAAGGGCACTAGCACCTCAAGCTAGCGCGTCTGCCATTCCGCCACCCGGACTAGGCGCCTGTCGCCTTACCGGGGGTGTTCCCCGTGGCGACAGGCACAACAATACCAAGCTTTCGGAGTGCCTTTCACCTGCATATCCGCCTGTCGGACGGCCGACGCGAGGCCAGAGACCGGGCGGCCCGAGGGGGTTCACCTCACGTGATCCGCCGGTCACACACGGGTGAGATCGACCAGTGGCGCCCACCCGGGGGCAGGCGCCACGGCCGCTCTCGTCACGGCATTAGGTCACGGCATGAGGTGGTACTCCGGGAAGTTCCCGGGCAGCCGCTCCCCCGCCGGTCCCTGAGTGACCGCGCGCACCAGCAGCTCGCCGCCGACGAACGCCCCGCGCCAGGACGCGCCGAAGCCGCCGAACAGCTCGTCGCGGTCGCCGCGGGAGCGTGCCTTGCCATGGCCGACCTTGAACGCGCGGATCTGCGGCGCCAGGCGGTCGTACGTCGCCCGGTCGTCCGTGGACAGCGTGGCGACCAGCGCGCCGTTGGACGCGTTCATCGCGGCCAGCAGCTCCGCCTCCGTATCGACCAGGACGATCGTGTCGACCGGGCCGAACGGCTCCGCGTGGTGAAGCGGGGAGGACGGCGGCGGGTTCAGCAAGGTGACCGGTTGGACGTATGCCGAAGTGTCCTGGCCGGGCAGGAAGCGGGCGCCGGACAGCCTGGCCCGGTGCAGCGGGACGGCGCCCCGGTCGATCGCCTCGGCGACCTGGTCCTGGAGCTCCTTGGCCTTGGCCGCGTTGATCACCGGCCCGAAGTCCAGCTGCGGGTAGGGGTCGTCCCGTTTCTCGACCGCCAGGGGGTGGCCGACCTTCAGCGTGCGCACCGCCGGGAGGTACACCCCGAGGAACTCGTCGAACAGCTCACGCTGGACGACGAAGCGCGGGTACGCCGTGCAGCGTTGTTTGCCGTAGTCGAAGAGCTTCGGGATGACTGCCGTGAGCGCATCCCAGTCCGTGTAGTTCCATATGCCCCAGGTGTTGAGTCCTTCCTGTTCGAGTACGTGTCGTTTGCCGAGATCGGCGACGGCCGTGGCCACCGCGGCGCCGGTGTCGCGGCCGCCGACGAAGGAGACGCAGCCGATCTCGGGTGCCCGCACCAGCGCCTGGGACAGCTCGCCTCCGCTGCCGCTGACGAGGGTGACGGGAATCCCCTCACGGGCGGCGAGCGCCGAGGCGAGGGCCAGACAGGCGACACCGCCGTCGGTCGGGGTCTTGGCGATGACCGCGTTGCCTGCCAGTGCTTGTACCAACACTGCGTGAACGAGCACGCTCATCGGGTAGTTCCAGCTCGCGATGTTGGATACGGGACCGTCGAGCGGGGCCCGTCCGTCGACCATCGGCTCGATGCCGTCGACGTACCAGCGCACGCCGTCGATGGCCCGGTCGACGTCCGCCTGGGCGAGCCGCCAGGGCTTGCCGATCTCCCAGACGAGAAGGAGGGCGAGCAACTCCCGGTGCTGGGTCAGGGCGTCGAGGGTGGCCGCGACACGGGCTCGGCGTTCGTCCAGGGGGATGTGCCGCCACGCGCGGTGCTGGTCGAGTGAGGCGCGTACGGCCTGGTGGGCGGTGGCCCGGTCCAGGCGCGGCGGGCCGGCGATCGGGCTGCCGTCGACGGGGCTGGTGGCGGGCAGCACACGGCCGTCCGCCTGCCAGGTGGAGTTCCAGCGGTTGAGGACACGGTCGTCCCTGAAGGCCTCGGGAGCGACTGCGAGGCAGCGCTCCCAGGCTTCGGCCCAGGAGGTGCCGGATTTGAGGGTGAGGGTGGTTGCCATGGGGGACTCCGCTCTCGGTGCACAGTCGGGGGCGGTTGTGGATGGCTACGGCGGACGCTAGCGAGGTCCGGTCACGCCTGAAAGTGACCTCGCGTGGACTATGAGTGACCTCACGCCTCTGAGTGGAGGCGGTCCAGCACCAGGCGGGCGGTCTCGGTGGGTGTGCCACCGACCCGTACGCCCACCGCCTCCAGCGCCTCCTTCTTCGCCGCCGCCGTACCGGACGAGCCGGACACGATCGCTCCCGCGTGCCCCATCGTCTTGCCCTCGGGTGCGGTGAACCCGGCGATGTAGCCGACGACCGGCTTGGTGACGTGGTCGCGGATGTACGCGGCGGCGCGTTCCTCGGCATCGCCGCCGATCTCCCCGATGAGGACGATCAGTTCGGTGTCGGGGTCGTCCTGGAAGGCCGCGAGGCAGTCGATGTGGGTCGTGCCGACGACCGGGTCGCCGCCAATACCGACGCAGGTCGAGAAGCCGATGTCGCGCAGCTCGTACATCAATTGGTAGGTGAGCGTGCCGGACTTGGAGACCAGGCCGATGCGGCCGGGCTTGGTGATGTCGGGCGGGATGATGCCCGCGTTGGACTGGCCGGGGGTGATCAGGCCCGGGCAGTTGGGGCCGATGATGCGGGTGCCGCGCGCCTTCGCGTACGTGGTGAAGGTGACGGAATCATGGACGGGGATGCCCTCCGTGATCACGACAGCGAGCCCGATACCGGCGTCGGCGGCCTCGACGACGGCCGCCTTGGCGAAGGCGGGCGGCACGAAGACGACGGCCACATCGGCGCCGGTCGCGCGCATGCCGTCGGCGACCGAGCCGAAGACGGGGACGGCACGGTCGTCGAAGTCGACGGTGCGGCCCGCCTTGCGCGGGTTGACGCCGCCGACGACGTTCGTGCCGGCGGCGAGCATGCGCCGGGTGTGCTTCATGCCCTCGCCGCCGGTCATGCCCTGGACGAGGACCTTGCTCTCCTTGGTGAGGTAGATGGCCATGTCGTCATGTCTCCTCAGGCTGGGACGGCTCAGGCCGTGGTGGCGAGTCGGGCGGCCCGGAGCGCGGCGCCGTCCATGGTGGTGGCCTGCTGGACCAGGGGGTGGGCACGGTCGTCGAGGATGGCCCGCCCGCGGGCGGCGTTGTTGCCGTCGAGGCGTACGACGAGCGGCTTGGTCAACTGGACGGTGTCCAGGGCCTGCACGATGCCGTCGGCGACCGCGTCGCACGCGGTGATACCGCCGAAGACATTGACGAAGACGGACTTCACGGCCGGGTCGGAGAGGATGACCGACAGTCCGTCGGCCATGATCTGGGCTGACGCGCCACCGCCGATGTCGAGGAAGTTGGCGGGGCGGGCGCCGCAGCCCGCGACCGCGTCGAGGGTCGACATGACGAGGCCGGCGCCGTTGCCGATGATGCCGACCTCGCCGTCGAGCTTGACGTAATTGAGGCCCTTGGCGGCAGCCGTCGCCTCCAGTGCCTCGTCGTGCTCTACCTCTTCGGCGCCCCAACGTGCCTGGCGAAACCGGGCGTTGTCGTCGAGGGTGACCTTGCCGTCGAGGGCGAGGACTTGCCCCTGCGCGGTGCGCACGAGTGGGTTCACCTCGACAAGGAGGGCGTCCTCTCGCACCAGCACCTCCCAGAGCCGTACGAGGACGTCGACGGTCTGCGGCGGCAGTCCCGCCGCGTCGGCGATCTCACCCGCCTTCGCGGAGGTGACGCCCTCCGCCGGGTCGATGGGGATACGGGCCACGGCCTCGGGCCGACTGGCGGCGACCTCCTCGATCTCCATGCCGCCCTCGGCCGAGGCGATGGCGAGGAATCCGCCCGCCGCCCGGTCGAGCACATAGGACATATAGAACTCGGTCTCGATGTCCACGGGTTGGGCCAGCATCACCTTGCCGACCGTGTGGCCTTTGATGTCCATACCGAGGATCTGGCGTGCCGTGATCTCGGCGGCGGCCGGGTCGGCGGCCAGCTTCACACCTCCCGCCTTGCCGCGACCGCCGGTCTTCACCTGCGCCTTTACCACGACACGGCCGCCCAGCCGGCGCGCGATCTCGCGGGCTTCCTTGGGTGAGTCCGTCACCTCTGCCCGCGGCACCAAGATGCCGTGTTCCTTGAAGAGTTCCCTTGCCTGGTGTTCGTACAGGTCCATTCCGGCTCCTGACTCAAAAGTGCCGCACGCCCCCTGGACACCACCCACCGGATGCGGGATAACAAGGTTCATACAGTATTCGTCGACTGTATGCAATGTACCGCGAGAGCCGTTCCAACCCCCTACGAAGGGACAGGACTTCGCCATGCCCGACGACACCCAGGACGTCATTTCCGGTGGTCATCTCGTTGCCAAGGCGCTGAAGGCCGAGGGGGTCGACCGCATCTACACCTTGTGCGGCGGCCACATCATCGACATCTACGACGGCTGCGTCGACGAGGGCATCGAGGTCGTCGACGTCCGCCACGAGCAGGTCGCCGCCCACGCCGCCGACGGCTACGCCCGCATCACCGGCAAGCCCGGCTGCGCGGTCGTCACCGCGGGTCCCGGCACCACCGACGCCGTCACCGGTGTCGCCAACGCCTTCCGTGCCGAGTCCCCGATGCTGCTCATCGGCGGCCAGGGCGCCCTCACCCAGCACAAGATGGGGTCCCTCCAGGACCTGCCGCACGTCGACATGATGACGCCGATCACCAAGTTCGCGGCGGCCGTGCCGGACACGGCGCGCGCGGCCGACATGGTGTCAATGGCGTTCCGCGAGTGCTACCACGGCGCGCCCGGACCCTCCTTCCTGGAGATCCCGCGCGACGTCCTCGACGCCAAGGTGCCGGTGAGCAAGGCGCGGGTGCCCAAGGAGGGCGCCTACCGTGCCTCCACCCGCTCGGCCGGCGACCCCGAAGCGATCGAGAAGCTCGCCGACCTGCTGGTCCACGCCGAGAAGCCGGCCATCCTGCTCGGCAGCCAGGTGTGGACGACCCGCGGCACCGAGGCGGCCATCGAGCTCGTGCGCACCCTCAACATCCCCGCGTACATGAACGGGGCAGGCCGCGGCACGCTCCCGCCCGGCGACCCGCACCACTTCCAGCTGTCGCGCCGGTACGCCTTCTCCAACGCCGATGTCATCGTCATCGTCGGCACGCCCTTCGACTTCCGCATGGGCTACGGAAAGCGGCTGTCACCGGACGCGACCGTCGTCCAGATCGACCTCGACTACCGCACCGTCGGCAAGAACCGCGACATCGACCTCGGGATCGTGGGCGACGCCGGGCTGGTGCTGAAGTCGGTGACCGAGGCGGCCTCCGGGCGCGTCAACGGGGGCGCGTCGAAGCGCAAGGAGTGGCTCGACGAGCTGCGCGCTGCCGAGCAGACCGCCCTGGAGAAGCGGCTGCCGAGCCTGAGGTCGGACGCCTCGCCGATCCACCCGTACCGACTGGTCAGCGAGATCAACGACTTCCTCACCGAGGACTCGATCTACATCGGCGATGGCGGCGACATCGTCACCTTCTCCGGGCAGGTCGTGCAGCCCAAGTCGCCCGGGCACTGGATGGACCCGGGCCCGCTGGGCACGCTCGGCGTCGGGGTGCCGTTCGTGCTCGCGGCCAAACAGGCGCGGCCCGACAAGGAGGTCGTCGCACTCTTCGGCGACGGCGCGTTCTCCCTGACCGGCTGGGACTTCGAGACGCTCGTCCGCTACAACCTCCCCTTCGTCGGCATCGTCGGCAACAACTCCTCCATGAACCAGATCCGCTACGGCCAGGCCGCCAAGTACGGCAAGGAGCGCGAGCGGATCGGCAACACTCTCGGCGACGTCCACTACGACAAGTTCGCGCAGATGCTGGGCGGTTACGGCGAGGAGGTCCGTGACCCCGCCGACATCGGCCCCGCGCTGCGGCGCGCCCGCGAGTCCGGGAAGCCGTCGCTGATCAACGTCTGGGTCGACCCGGACGCGTACGCCCCCGGAACCATGAACCAGACCATGTACAAGTGAGGTGGCCTCCATGACTGGCACGCCGACCAAGGCTCTCGAAGGCATCCGCGTCCTGGACATGACCCACGTCCAGTCCGGACCCTCCGCGACCCAGCTGCTCGCCTGGCTCGGCGCGGACGTCGTCAAGCTGGAGGCGCCGACCGGAGACATCACGCGCAAGCAACTGCGCGACCTCCCGGACGTCGACTCCCTCTACTTCACGATGCTCAACTGCAACAAGCGGAGCATCACCCTCAACACCAAGACCGAGCGCGGCAAGGAGATCCTCACCGAGCTGATCCGGCGCTCCGACGTCATGGTCGAGAACTTCGGACCGGGCGCGGTCGACCGCATGGGCTTCACCTGGGACCGCATCCAGGAGATCAATCCGCGTATCGTCTATGCCTCCATCAAGGGGTTCGGTGACGGCCCGTACACCAACTTCAAGGCGTACGAGGTCGTCGCGCAGGCCATGGGCGGGTCGATGTCGACCACTGGTTTCGAGGACGGGCCGCCGCTGGCGACCGGAGCCCAGATCGGGGACTCGGGGACCGGAGTGCACGCCGTGGCGGGGATTCTCGCGGCGCTGTTCCAGCGCGAGAACACCGGGCGTGGGCAGCGGGTCAACGTGGCCATGCAGCACGCTGTACTCAACCTGTGCCGGGTGAAGCTGAGGGATCAACAACGCCTGACACACGGGCCGCTTGCTGAATATCCGAACGAGGACTTCGGCACGGAAGTTCCCCGCTCGGGAAACGCGTCCGGCGGCGGTCAGCCAGGCTGGGCGGTCAAGTGCGCGCCGGGCGGCCCGAACGACTACGTCTACGTCATCGTGCAGCCGGTCGGCTGGCAGCCGATCAGCGAGCTCATCGGGCGGCCGGAACTCGCCGGCGACCCCGAGTGGGCGACGCCGGAGGCCCGGCTGCCCAAGCTCAACAAGATGTTCCAGCTGATCGAGGAGTGGTCCTCGACCCTGCCCAAGTGGGAAGTGCTGGAGAAGCTCAACGCCCACAACATCCCGTGCGGGCCGATCCTCTCCACCAAGGAGATCATCGAGGACTCCTCGCTGGTCGCCAACGAGATGGTCGTCACCGTGCCGCACCCCGAGCGGGGCGAGTTCGTGACCGTCGGCAGCCCGCTCAAGCTCTCCGACTCCCCCGTCGAGGTGAGCAGTTCGCCGCTGCTCGGCGAGCACAACGAACAGGTCTACATCGGCGAGCTCGGCCTCGGTGACGAGGAGCTGCGCCTGCTCAAGTCGAACGGAGTGATCTGACGTGATGGCCGAAGACCGCGTCCTGCGGGTGCGGACGCTCCTCGACTCCGTTCGGGCCGAGGGACGCACCGCGCTGACCGCGCCCGAGGGCAAGGTGGTCGCCGACGCGTACGGGATCGCCGTACCGGGCGAGGAACTCGCGACGGACGTCGACGAGGCGGTCGCGTACGCGGCGCGCTTCGGCGGACCCGTGGTGATGAAGATCGTCTCGCCGGACATCCTCCACAAGACCGACGCGGGCGGCGTGATCGTCGGCGTCGAAGGGGCGACGGACGTACGGGCCGCGTTCCACCAGATCATCGACAACGCGCGCGCGTACAAGGCGGATGCCCGCATCGAGGGCGTACAGGTGCAGGAACTGCTCCCGCAGGGGCAGGAGGTCATCGTCGGCGCGGTCACCGACCCGACGTTCGGGAAGGTCGTCGCCTTCGGGCTCGGCGGGGTGCTCGTCGAGGTCCTCAAGGACATCACCTTCCGGCTGGCGCCCGTGACCGCCGACGAGGCACTGTCCATGCTGGACTCGATCCGGGCGGCGGAGATCCTGCACGGGGTGCGCGGTCAGGCGGCCGTGGACCGGTGGGCGATCGCCGAGCAGATCCGCCGCGTTTCGCAGCTGGTCTCGGACTTCCCGGAGATCGCGGAGGTGGACCTCAACCCGGTGATCGCCACCGCGGAGGGCGCGATCGCCGCCGACATCCGCGTGATCCTCTCCGAAGCAGCGGTCAAGCCGCGCCGCCGCTACTCGCGCGACGAGATCCTCGCCTCCATGCGTCGACTGATGCAGCCGTCATCGGTCGCCGTCATCGGGGCCTCCAACGAGCAGGGCAAGATCGGCAATTCGGTCATGCGCAACCTCATCGACGGTGGCTTCGCCGGGGACATTCATCCGGTGAACCCCAAGGCCGATGACATTCTGGGCCGCAAGGCGTACAAGAGTGTCACGGACGTTCCCGGTGAGGTGGATGTGGCGGTCTTCGCTATCCCCGCCAAGTTCGTGGCCTCGGCCCTGGAGGAGGTGGGACGCAAGAAGATCCCGAACGCCGTGCTGATCCCCTCCGGTTTCGCGGAGACCGGCGAGCACGAACTCCAGGAGGAGATCGTGGCCATCGCCGAGCGGCACGGCATCCGGCTGCTCGGGCCGAACATCTACGGCTACTACTCGACCTGGCAGGACCTGTGCGCCACGTTCTGCACGCCGTACGACGTCAAGGGCGGGGTGGCGCTGACCTCGCAGTCCGGCGGCATCGGGATGGCCATCCTGGGCTTCGCACGGACCACGAAGACGGGCGTGTCCGCGATCGTCGGGCTCGGCAACAAGTCGGACCTGGACGAGGACGACCTACTGACCTGGTTCGGCGAGGATCCGCACACCGAGTGCATCGCGATGCACCTGGAGGACCTCAAGGACGGGCGCGCCTTCGTCGAGGCCGCGCGGGCGACCGTACCGAAGAAGCCGGTCGTCGTCCTCAAGGCGGGCCGTACGGCGGCGGGCGCGAAGGCGGCCGGCTCGCACACCGGGGCCCTCGCCGGCGATGACGCCGTGTACGACGACATCCTGAAGCAGGCCGGTGTCATCCGGGCACCCGGGCTGAACGAAATGCTGGAGTACGCGCGCGCGTTGCCGGTGCTTCCCGCTCCCCAGGGCGACAACGTCGTGATCATCACCGGGGCCGGCGGCAGCGGCGTGCTGCTGTCGGACGCGGTCACCGACAACGGCCTGTCCCTGATGGAGATCCCGCCGGACCTGGACGAGGCGTTCCGGAAGTTCATCCCGCCCTTCGGGGCGGCGGGCAACCCGGTGGACATCACGGGCGGCGAGCCGCCGTCGACGTACGAGGCGACGATCCGGCTCGGCCTGGAGGATCCCCGCATCCACGCGCTGGTCCTGGGCTACTGGCACACGATCGTCACTCCCCCGATGGTCTTCGCGGAGCTCACCGCGCGCGTGGTGGCCGAATTCCGGGAGCGCGGCGTAGAGAAGCCCGTCGTCGCGTCGCTCGCGGGTGACGTCGAGGTCGAGGACGCCTGCCAGTACCTGTACGAGCGAGGGGTCGTGGCGTACCCGTACACGACCGAGAAGCCGGTGGCCGTGCTGGGCGCCAAGTACCGGTGGGCGCGGGCGGCGGGCTTGTTGGGGGGCGGTTCATGAGGTGAGGCGGTGGGGCCGGCCGACGGTGCGCGTCGGCCGGCCCCGGGACCCGTGCGCGCACGAAAGGCATTGGACAGGGGGCGCTGGCCAGAACTTTCGACGCAAGGGGTGCAACCAACGTGACTACCACCGACGTTTCACGGGTCGCCGCCTATCGGGAGGTGACCGACAAGAACGGACGCGTCTATCGCGTCGGCGAGTCCGACATCGACATCATGGGCCGCAAACGCAAGTGGATGGTGATCCTGCCCTGGATCGGCATGATGGGCATCTCCTCGGCCGAGTACGCGTTCGCGTCCGCCGAGGACACCCTGCACACGGCGCACAGCTGGGACAGCATGCACATCTTCTGGATGATGACCGTGTGGGTCTTCTTCCAGGCCGCGGTGGCCTTCCCCGCGGGCAAACTGCGTGAGAGCGGAAAACTGCCGGCCCGCTGGGCGATGATGCTCGGCGCGACGGGCACGTTGATGGGTTATCTGTCCCTGGCCTTCGCGCCACATGTCGTCGTCGCCTACATCGGCTTCAGCATGTTCAGCGGCATGGGCGCGGGCATGGTGTACGCCACCTGCGTCAACATGGTGGGCAAGTGGTATCCGGAGCGCAAGGGCGGCAAGACCGGCTTCGTCAACGGCGGTTTCGCCTATGGCTCCGTGCCCTTCGTCTTCCTCTTCACCGGCTACATGGATCTCACCAACTTCCGCTGGGTGCTGGTTTCGGTGGGTATCTTCCTCGCCGGAATCGTCGCGGCCTCCGGCTACTTCTTCAAGGACCCGCCGAAGAACTGGTGGCCCGCAGCGGTCGACCCGCTCAACCCGCCCGCTGACCCGCGCGCGGCACGCTCGCTGCGGATGAACCCGCCGGCGGTCCGCCAGTACTCCCCCAAGGAGGCGTGGAAGACGGGCCGGGTGGCCCTGATGTGGTTCTGTCTGGCGTGCACGTCCGGCGTGAACATCTTCGGTATCGCCTTCCAGGTGGACATCGGCGAGGAGGCGGGATTCGCGGGCGGGATCGTGGCCACGGCCATGTCCCTGAAGGCGATCGTCAACGGCACCGGCCGAGGTGTCATCGGCTGGCTGTCCGACCTGTACGGCCGTAAGCGGTGTCTGCTCGCCGTGTGCGTCATTCTGGGTCTGTCCCAGTACGGCATCCTCTGGTCGGCCGACGCCAAGAACCTTCCCCTGTTCCTGATCTTCTCCTCGATCTCCGGCTTCGGCGGCGGCGCCATCTTCCCGATGTTCGCGGCGCTCACCGCCGACTACTTCGGTGAGAACAACAACGCGTCCAACTACGGCATGGTCTACAGCGCCAAGCTCGTCTCCGGTCTGGGCGCGGGCATGGGTGCCGTGGTCGTCAGTGCCTGGGGACACTCCGGTGCCTTCATCCTGGCCGGCTCCATCTCGCTCTTCGCCGGATGCGTGGCGCTGTTCCTCAGCCCGCCGGGCCGCGACAGGGAAGACGGCCGCATCGTTCCCAACCCACGACCGCTCGGCGAGGACATGGCCTGACATGACGGCAGATCCGTACGCAGCAAGCAGTTCGTCCGCACCGTCCGACGCCGCACACCGTCCCTACCGCGAGGTGACCGACGCGCGAGGCCGCGTCTATCGGGTCGGCGAGACCGACCGCGACATCCTCGGTCACTCCCGCAACCTCATGGTGTATCTCCCGTGGATCGCCATGATGGCCATCAGCGTCTTCGAATACGCGTACGGCTCCGCGGAGGACACCCTGTCCCACGCGCACGGCTGGACGCAGAGCAACACCTTCTGGATCCTCAGCGTCTGGGTGTTCTTCCAGGCCGGCATCGCCTTCCCGGCGGGCTGGCTGCGCGAGAAGGGCATCCTGACGGCCCGCACGGCCATGTACATCGGCTCCGGCATGTGCCTGCTCGGGTTCCTCGCCCTGTCGCACCTGGGCGATGTCTGGCTCGCGATCATCGGCTTCGGCGTCATCGGCGGTATCGGCGCCGGGCTGATCTACGCGACCTGCATCAACATGGTGGGCAAGTGGTTCCCCGAGCGGCGCGGTGCCCGGACCGGGTTCGTCAATGGTGGGTTCGCGTACGGATCACTGCCGTTCATCTTCATCTTCAACTACGGGTTCGACACCGCGAACTACCACCGGGTGCTGGACCTGATCGGCTGCTACATCATGATCGTCGTCTTCGGATGCGCGTTCTTCTTCAAGGACCCGCCGAAGAACTGGTGGCCCGCGGACGTCGACCCGCGGACGTACACGGGCGACCAGAAGAACGCGACGAGCCTGGTCAAGAACCCTCCGGCGGTGAAGCAGTACACGCCCCGGGAGGCCATCAGGACAGGCATGCTGCCCCTGATGTGGCTGTCGGTCGTGCTGACCGCAGGGGTGTCGATCTTCGGCATCTCCTTCCAGGTCGACTACGCCAAGGAGGTGGGCTTCGGCCCGCTGGTCGCGGCGTCGTCGATGGGCGTGATGGCGGTCGTCAACGGCATCGGCCGCGGTGTCGTGGGCTGGCTGTCCGACCGCTGGGGCCGCAAGTCGACCCTGGTGTTCGTGATCGTCGTGCTGGGTCTCGCCCAGTTCGGCGTGATCTGGGCCGGCGACCTCAGGAACGAATGGCTGTTCCTCTTCTTCGCCTTCCTCTCGGGCTTCGGCGGCGGCGCGTTCTACCCGTTGTTCGCAGCACTCACCCCGGACTACTTCGGGGAGAACTACAACGCCACCAACTACGGCCTCGTCTACAGCGGCAAGCTGATCAGCGGCCTGTTCGGCGGCGGTCTCGGCTCCATGGTGGTCGCGGCCTGGGGCTATGACGGCGCCTACGCGCTGGCGGGGGGCGTCTCGATCGTGGCGGCGGCGATCGCGTTGCTGCTGCGCCAGCCTGGGCGCTCCCAGACAGGAGCATCCTCACGCGGTCGACCGCTTGCCGCCGACGCCACCACGTAAGGACGTTTCCAATGCCTGGGGAGGGCCCCGCAGTCGCGGGGCCCTCCCCAGGTGGACTATTCGGCCGGAACCGGCCGGCTCACTTCGGGTAGCCCATGCAGCGCGGCGGTGTCCACGGATATCGCAGCGAAGAGTTCCGCCGCGTGCGCCAAGAGCATGCGCTGATCACCGGGGTCGATCAGGGGATCCTCTCCGAGAGCGGCGACCCTGCGGGCGAACTCCGCGCGAACGCCGAGCCCTTCGAGAGTGCGTCCAGTCCCGAACGCCGGATTGCGCACCAGGGCAAGACTGCCTCGTTGGTCCGTCGTCCGCTGCCGCGGGCGCGGCAGGCAGCCGTTCGATTCCGGGGACGCAGCGCTGGGAGTCGTCGGCAAGGTGACCGAGAGGTGATGGAACACCGTGTGCAGGTCAAGGTACTGGGGCCCGTCCGGGATCCCGTTCCTGAACAGGCGCAGCAGGCTACCCGTGAAGCCGGTGTGACGCTCATCCAGCTCGTAGAGGGCCAAACTGGTGCGCCCTGTAGCGCACAGGACGTGAACGTCGCCCACGCCGGGGTCGTCCAGTGCGCGCCCCGCGAAGCAACAGTCCAATACGACGACTGACTGCTTGGCTCGCAGATAGCGCAGCCGACTGAAGACTGAGCCAACCGGCAGTCCCGTACGGACCGCCTCGGCCTGGTCATCGATCGAACCTGACAGGGCCAGGAACAATTCCTTGCGACTGTCCCGATCGAGGGACGTGTACATGCCGTGGCCGACGTAGTAGAAGAGGACCACGTCCGGCTTCTGGCCCGCGATGCTGTCGAGAGCGCTGAGAACCTCCTCCACACTGCTCGGATCACGCACGGTGATGACGTGTTCCTTGGTGAAGAGACCGTGCGGGCCGCACAGCGCTGCGGCGAGATCCTCGACACTGGTCGATGCCTGAGGGATGTCCGGCAGGTTGCTGGGGGGAGAGTCGTGTTGAGACGTTCCGACCAGTACGACCCATGAATTATCCCTGTCGAGCAGGCGCGTCGGCCACGGCACGCTCATACCACTTCCTCTCACACCTGGCAGTCCGCGATGATCCGCTGCTTGAGAGCCGGGACATCGGCCTGCCGACGCACGGTTTCGGTGATGGTCACACCGTTGGGACACGTGATGGTGACCGTGACCTGCCCTCTTTGCAGTCGCTGGACCAGCCACGTCCCGAAGGTCGACAGCACCGCACCGAAAACAGGGGCCGAGTCCGCCATGACGCTCACCGCCTCCAGCACATACCCCTGAGTTCCAGGAGCGGGCGGGCGGGAGACATGACTGATACTGGCCCGGCTAAGGGTCTCGGTGTCCTTGAACCAACCCTCCAGGCTCCCCGCGTCAGCCGCGACCTCTTTTCCGTCTCCCTCGAAACCGAAGCGCATTTCGGACAAGGTGAACCCCCTGAAGTCAGCAACGAATGACCAGGCCGCTTGGCGCCTTTCCCTCATGACGAATCCGAGCACCGCCTCGATGACCAAGTCCCCATGAATCAGGGGCAGTTGAGCCCTGGTTCGTATGAACTCGGCGGAGGTCCGAGAGTAGCCAACCTGTAGCCGCCTGACCACGGGGCGCGTTTCGCGAAACCAGCTGGCCCGTACACCCGTCGGCAGCAACATCCCGCACGCCACAAGAGGACGGCCGTCGACCAGCACTCTGAACGGCGCTGGACGACGGCCGGGAAAGCCGCGTCAGCAGTCCTTCTCGCGCAGCGAGTGCAGGTGCTCGCTCGAACGGCGGGCGAACGTGAGGGACTCGGTCGGGTTGTCGTGCTCCGCCTGCCAGTGGTGGGCGAATCGCTGGCCGCGGAGTCTGGTGACGGCCGAGATGAACCGCTTGTAGTCGATGTCGCCGTCACCGACGTCGACCATGTCGTAGCCGTACTGGTTGGTCGGGTCGCTCACGCCGTCCTTGACGTGGAAGAGCGGGTAGCGGTGGGGCCGCTTCAGCACGTAGTCCAGCGGGTCGAAGGGGGCCGGTGAGCCGTCGGGCCGCATGGAGAAGCGGAACTGGCCCGAGTACGCCCAGAAGATGTCCATCTCCAGGAAGACGAGGTCGGGGTCGGTCTCGGCGAGCAGCACGTCGTAGAGACGGACCTTGGGGTTGTCGGTGGCGAAAGAGAACTCCTCGGAGTGGTTGTGCTGGTAGAACTTCATGCCGCGCGCCTTCGCCGCCGCGCCGTAGGTGTTGAACTCCTCGGCAGCGCGCTTCCAGGCGTCGACGGTGGAGCCGTAGCGGAACGGCCCGGAAGCGGTGCCTATGTGCTTCAGGCCGAGGGCCTGGGCGTCGTCGAGGACCTTGGTGAGGTTCTGGGCGAAGGTGTAGGCACCCGGGTCGTTGGAGTAGTAGCCGACGTGGCTGCCGATCGGGTTCAGGCCGTGGTTCCGGGCCAGCCGCTTGAGCTGGGCCAGGGTGATCGGGCCGGCCGAGCCCTGGGTGTATCCGGCGAACTCGACCTCGTCATAGCCGTACTTCTCCAGTTCGGCGAAGACGGGGGCGAAGCCGAGTGTGGAGACCTTGTCGCGCAGGCTGTAGAGCTGGATGCCGAGGCGGCCGGGCGGGAGGACGGGGCGGCCACGGCCGGCGCCATGGGAGGCGGTGCCGGTGGCGGACGCGGTTCCGGTGGCGGACGCGGTTCCGGTGGCGGCGCTCGCGGGGGTGGCTGCGGCTGCTGCGCCCAGCAGGGCGGTGGCCGTGGTGCCCGCCGCCACGCCGAGCATGCCTCGTCTGGTGAGGCGGTGGGTGAGTTCGGGATCCGTCTGCGAAAAGCGGCTCATGCCTGGAACTCCTCGAGGTCGAAGGCCGTTGTCAGTGGTGAGTGCTTCACTTGTGACCAGTCGGAAGAGACGGGTCGGTGGGACCGGCGAGGTGCTGCGTGCCGGTCGTGACCGGTCAGCCGAGACCGGCGAGTTGGAGCAGGAGTGACTTCACATCGGTGGCCGCGACGCGGTCGCCGACAGCGCGGGGGGTGGAGCAGATGAGGAGCGGACCTTCGTCGTCGCTCGCGGGAAGGCGGCCATGGCTGCCGCGAATAGGTGACGGATCCAGGGGCACGACCGCCATGCGATAGCGCATGCCGAGTTTCTTGCGGGCAAGCGCGGTCGCGGCCTTGACCTTGACGTAGGGGTCGAGGAGATCCATGAAGAGTTCGACCGGGTCGTAGCCGGGTTTGCGATGGATCTCGACGAGTCGCGCGAAGTCGGGCGCGTGGGCGTCGTCAAGCCAGTAGTAGTACGTGAACCAGGCGTCCGGCTCCGCGATGGCGACCAGTTCGCCGGAGCGCGGATGGTCGAGATGATGGGCCTTCTTGCCCTCGTCGTCGAGGAGTTGCTCAATGCCGGGCAGACCGTCCAGCGCGGCCCGGGTCGCGTCGAGGTCCTCCGGCCGACGTACGTAGACGTGGGCGAGCTGATGGTCGGCGACCGCGAAGGCACGTGACGCCATCGGGTCGAGGTACTCCATGCCGTCCTGGGTGTGCACCTCCAGCAGGCCTGCCCGCCGCAGGGCGCGGTTGATGTCGATGGGCCGGTTCACGCGGGTGATGCCGTACTCCGACAGCGCGACAACGGTACGGCCCTCGGCGCGCGCTTCGTCCAGGAGCGGGGCCATGGCGGCGTCCAAGTCGGCGGCTGCCTGCCGGGATCGTGGATCGTCGGGGCCGAAGCGCTGCAAGTCGTAGTCGAGATGAGGGAGGTAGCAGAGCGTCAGATCGGGATGGCGGGTGCGGATGATGTGCCGGGTCGCGTCGATGATCCAGCGGCTGGAGACGAGGTCCGCGCCGGGTCCCCAGAAGTGGAAGAGCGGGAAGGTGCCGAGTTTCTCGGTGAGTTCGTCGTGCAGGGCGGGCGGCCGGGTGTAGCAGTCGGGTTCCTTGCGGCCGTCGGAGTAGTAGATCGGACGGGGGGTGACGGTGATGTCGGTGTCTGCGCCCATGGCGTACCACCAGCAGATATTCGCGACCGTGTAGCCGGGGTGGGCGCGGCGCGCGGCGTCCCAGAGTTTGTCGCCGGCGACCAGTCCGTTGTGCTGGCGCCACAGGAGTACGTCACCCAGGTCGCGGAAGTACCAGCCATTGCCGACGATGCCGTGCTCCGACGGGTGGGTGCCGGTGAGGAAGGTGGACTGGGCAGCGCAGGTGACCGCGGGCAGGACGGTGCCGAGGGGCGCGTGGGAGCCGGACAGGGCGAGCGTCTTGAGGTGGGGCATGTGGTCGAGGAGACGGGGGGTGAGTCCGACGACATCGAGGACGAGGAGAGGGGTGGGGCGGCTCGCGACGGTGGCGTCCGATCGCGGCGCCGGGCGGGTGGCCGGGACTGCTGGGAGCGCCGGGTCCGGTGGTTCGGTCATGGCAGCTCCTTCAGGCCGAGGTCGGTCAACAGGTCGCGGACGAGGGTGAGTTCGGCGGCGATGCCGTCGGCGAGCTGACTGCGGGCGCGGGGTCGCAGTTCGGCCGGGAGGGCCTGCCAGGTGTAGGTCTCGACCTCGAGGTGCCGGGTGAGCGGGCTGGGGCCGCCGACGAGCCGCGTCAGTGCCGCCTTGAGGACGGGGATCGTGGAGGTGAGGGGCGCGGTGGGAGCCGCGTGGAGCGGGACGTGGAAGTGGGCGCGCCATGGAGAGGCATCGGGCAGGGCGTCGCCCTTGAGTGCCTCGTCCAGGTCGTCGGTGCCGCGCAGACCGGCGGCAGTGGCGGTGCGGGTCTGGTGCAGGAAGCGGGGTTCGTCGAAGGCGGCGAGGGCCTCGCGGACTTCGGGGAGGTGAGGGTGTTCGGCGTGCAGGGCGGCTGAGAGCTGGGATTTGACGACTGGGACGCGGGCTTCGATGAGCGCGTCCAGGGCGGTGTGCGGATCTTCGAAGGAGGTGGCGAGGTGACAGGTGTCGACGCAGATGCCGATGCGGTCGTGGCCGATCGCGGTGAGCGGGGCGATGGCGTCAGCGGTGGTCTCGACGATGCAGCCGGGCTCGGGTTCGAGTCCGACGCGGATGTCTCGGCCGGTCAACTCCCGGAGTGCGTCGAGGCGTTGGGCGAGGGCGAGGAGCGCGATTCGGGCGGTCTCGGCCCGGTGGTCGTCGTAGCCGGTGCGCCAGGCGAGGGGCAGAGTGGAGATGCTGCCCTGGGTGACGTCGTCGGGGAGGAGGCCGGCGAGGACACGTGCCAGGGCGGTGGTGTGGTCGAGGCGTTCGGGGTCGGACCAGTCCGGCTTGTAGACGCGGTACTTGACCTGTTCGGCGCCGAAGCCCTCATAGGGGAAGCCGTTCAGCGTGACGACCTCGAGGCCGCGCCGGTCGAGTTCCGTGCCCAGACCGCGCAGGGCGGACGGGTCGGAGACGAGGGCGTGCGCGGCATCCTTGGCGAGCCACAGGCCGATGCCGAGACGGTCGCGGCCGAGCCGCCGGCGGACGGGTTCGCAGTGGTCCCGGAGTTGGGCGAGGACGCCGTCGAGGGTCTCGGCCGGGTGGACGTTGGTGCAATAGGCGAGGTGGACCGTGGAGCCGTCGGGGTGGCGGAAGCGCATCGCTCACGCTCCCGAGGCCGGGGCGGGGGTCGGGTCGGGTCGCTCTCTCGATGGGCCGATCGGTCCTCCGGAGTCCTTCGGAGCGTCCGCGGATTCCCGGGGGTGGTCTTTCGGATCGTCCGCCGATTCCTGGGAGCCCTTCGGAGCGCCCCGGAGAATGGAGTTGCCCTCGTGGGTCGCCTGCGGAGTCGAGACATCAAGGGTGAGGCGGCCACTGAGCCCGTAGAAGGCGGCGGGGTTGCGCCACAGCACCCGGTCGACGTCGTCCTCATCGAAGCCCTCGGCCAGCATCAGGTCGGCGACCTTGCGCGTCTTCAGGGGGTCGCTCCTGCCCCAGTCGGCGGCGGAGTTGACCAGCACCTGCTCGGGCCCGTACTCGCGGAGGATGGCGACCATCCGCTCCTCGTCCATCTTGGTGTCGGGATATACGGAGAAGCCGAGCCAGCAGCCGCTGTCCTTGGCCTCCTTGACCGTCGTCTCGTTGAGGTGGTCGACGAGGACACGGTCCGGGGACAGTGCGGACTCGCGGACGACGTCGAGGGTGCGGCGCAGGCCGGCCAGCTTGTCGCGGTGCGGGGTGTGGACCAGCGCGGGCAGTTCGTGGTCGGCGGCGAGCTGGAGTTGGGCGGCGAGGGCGGTGTCCTCGGCGGGGGTCATCGAGTCATAGCCGATCTCGCCGACGGCGACGACCTGGTCCTTGACGAGATACCGGGGCAGTTCGTCGAGGACGGGGACGCAGCGGGGGTCGTTCGCCTCCTTGGGATTGAGGGCGAGCGTGCAGTGGTGGGCGATGCCGTACTGGGCGGCGCGGAAGGGCTCCCAGCCGAGGAGCGAGTCGAAGTAGTCGAGGAAGGAGGCGGGAGAGGTGCGGGGCTGGCCGAGCCAGAAGGAGGGCTCGACGACGGCGCGGACACCGGCGGCGTACATGGCCTCGTAGTCGTCGGTGGTGCGCGACGTCATGTGGATGTGGGGGTCGAAGAGGCGCATCAGGACTCCTTGCCGTCGGTGCCGCGGGTACCGCGCGGGGCGGCGGGTGCGGGTGGGGTGGCCGTGGGGTCGGTCAGGGTCAGGACGCGGTGCAGGTCTTCGGGTACGGGGCGGCCCGCGGCGGAGCGTTCGGCGGCGTAGTCGCCGAGCATGCGGGCGAGTTCGGCGTCGCGGTGGGCGCGGCGGTCGAGGTCGGCCACCACATCGACGGACACACCGGTGAACAGGCACTTCAGGACGGCGTGGCGCCACTGGTGGGGGTCGAGATGGCGGGCGGCGTAGGGGCCGACGGCGGCGGCGAGGAGCCGGGTGTCGTTGGTGCGCAGGGCGTCCTCGACCAGTGGGAGGGCTTCGTGGCCGGGAACCAGGTGGGGCAGTGCCTGCACGACGGCACGGCGTTCAGCGGTGGTGCCCTGAAAGTAGACCCGGGTGAGGGCGTCCACGTCGGCACGGGCCGCGTGCAGGATGAGGACGCGAGCGGCGTCGGCGTGATCGGGGCCGCAGCGCCGTCCGGCCTCGGCGATGCGCAGCTCCCAGACGGAGATGGGCCCGTGAGAGCCGGGATTCGCGGCGGCCTCGTCGAGGGCGCGGTGCAGCCAGGCGCGGGCGGCGGAGCCGAGGTGGGCGGTGATGTGGGCGCGCACGTCGGCGGGTGGGGTGAGGGCGAGGGATTGCGGGGTGCCTCGGGTCTCCGGCGGGTGCAGGACATCGGCCAGGTCATCGGGGCCCGTTCCGCTTTCGGCACCCGCTCGGGTGTCCGAGCCGGCTCTTCGTTGGGCGTCCGCCCGGGTGTCCAAGCCAGGTCTGCCTTCGGCACCGGCTCGGCTCTCGGCACCCGCTCGGGTGTCCGAGCCGGCTCTTCGTTGGGCGTCCGCCCGGGTGTCCAAGCCAGGTCTGCCTTCGGCACCGGCTCGGCTCTCGGCACCCGCTCTGACTTCGGCGTCGGCTCTGCCTTCGGCACCCGCTCTACCCTCGGCATCCACTCTGCCCTCGGCATCCACTCTGCCTTCGGCATCCGCTCTACCCTCGGCGTCGCCGCGGCTCTCCGTGCCCGCTCTGCCTTCGGCTCCTGCTCGGTGCTGGTGGGTGTCCGCTGCCGGGGTCGCCGGGCTGGTGCGGGGGTGGGTCATGAGGTGCTCCCTTCGGGGGTGGCGGAGGGATCGCCATGAAGTGGGACTGGGACAGGGATCGGTGATCGGGTGGCCGTGGCCTCGGCGCTGCGGAGGAACGGGAGGGACAGTTCGGCGAAGTGCGGGCCCGCGTGGGAGTGGCGGGGCAGTTCGACCACGGTCAGGCCTTGGTAGCCGGTGGCGGCGAGGGCTGCGAGCACGGGTGGGAAGTCGATCTCGCCGTCACCGAAGGGGAGGTGTTCATGGATGCCGCGGCGCATGTCCTCGATCTGGACGTGGCGCAGCCAGGGGCCGACGGCGCGGACGCAGTCGGCGGGAGAGAGGGGTTCGAGGCACTGGCAGTGGCCGATGTCGAGGGTGAGGCCGAGGTGCTCGGGGTCGCCGAGGGCGCGGCGGAGTCGGTGGAAGTCGGCGAGGGTGGCGAGGAGATGGCCCGGTTCGGGTTCGACGGCAAGGGGGACGTCGGCGGCGGTGGCGGCGTCCAGGACCGGGGTGAGGGCCTCGGCGAGACGGTCCCAGGCTGTGTCCGGATTGGTGCCCGCGGGCGTGATGCCGCTGAAGCAGTGGACGGCGTGAGCACCGAGGTCGGCGGCCACCCGGACGGCACGGATCAGCAGGTCGACGCGGCGTGCGCGGTCGTCGGGATCGGGGTCCAGCAGGGAGGGGCCGTGCTTGCGGCGTGGGTCGAGCACATAGCGGGCGCCCGTCTCCACGGTGACGCCCAGGCCGAGCGCGTCCAGGCGCTGTGCGAGGCGGCGGGTGCGGGCCGCGAGGTCCGGGGCGAGGGGGTCGAGGTGCATGTGGTCGAGCGTCAGGCCGACGCCGTCATAGCCGAGGTCCGCGAGC
Organism: Streptomyces sp. cf386; assembly: GCF_900103585.1. Lineage (GTDB taxonomy): Bacteria > Actinomycetota > Actinomycetes > Streptomycetales > Streptomycetaceae > Streptomyces. The sequence goes on along the minus strand of NZ_FNHV01000004.1, from coordinate 445,256 downwards.
AGGGCGAGGGCGTCGTCGATGCGGAGGTCGGCGAGGCCGTTGGTGCCGTAGCCGAAGCGGAGGGGGGTGCGGGCAGAGGCTGGTTCGCCGGGATCCCGCGCCGGATGGGGAAGGGAGCTCACGTGACTGCGAGGAGAGGCCGGTTCGCCAGGATCTCGCGTCGGGTCGGGTCGAGGGCTCATGTGACGCTCACCTTCTTCGCGTACTTCCGTCCGATCGGGGCGAGCGCGGCGATGGCCACGGCGGTGAGCCCGGATCCTGCGCGAGCCGCGAGCGCGGCCTGGAGTGGGATGGTGGCGCGGATGCCGCCACCGACGGCTCGCTGGGTCAGAGGCGGTGAGGGGTTGAGCGCGGCGTGGGTGTAGGGGCGGCCGGCCGTGGCGGCGTAGGCGGTGGCCAGGGCGGTGCGCAGGGCCCCGTCGAGGGCGAGCCCGACCCGGTCGTGCGCGTGCCTGCGGCGTCCGGCGCCGATTCCCATGCCGGTCGCAGTGGCGGTGGTGGTGGCGGTGACGATGCCGACCTGGGCGCCCGTCGACGCGGCTCGCTTCGTGCCGTGCGCGACGCGTGCCACGAGCCGGGTGAGGACGGCCGTCGCTGCCAGGGCGGCCAGGGGCGGCAGGGAGGTGCCGCCCTGGGTCTCCCTGCGGGAGACGGTCGTCACGGCGAGGGTGTGGGTGCCGAGGAGGGCGGCGGAGGGCAGTGCCTTGTGCGGACGGCCGGCGGTGGCGGCGCCGAGGAGATGGTCGAGGCCGCGAGCGGCGGCCATGGCCACGGGGCCGGCGGGTGTGTGCTTCAGGCTGAGGTCGTACGCCCAGACGGTGGCGGCCAGGGGTGCGGCCACCGCCAGGGCGGGTCGGCCGGCCCCGGCTGCCAGGCCGAGCCCGGCGGCGGTCAGGGCGCAGGCCGCGGTGAAGGCGGAGGACGGCCGGATGCGGCCGGAGGGCAGGGGGCGGTGGGGGCGTTCGGCGGCGTCCTCCGCGCGGTCCGCCCAGTCGTTGAGAGCCATGCCGGCCTCGTAGAGGCAGAGGGAGGAGCCGATGGCGAGCAGGGTGCGGGGGTTGGGTCGGCCGCCGGCAGCAACGGCACCGCTCAGGGCGTCGCCGGGGACGGTGAACAGGGCGGGGAGCCGGAGCAGTTCGGCCCACGCACGGCTACGGCTCACGGCCGCTCCCCCGGAACGGGCTCGCGCGGATCGACGCCCCGCGCGGCGGCCTTCTCAGTGAGGTCGCGCGGATCGACGCCCTGCGCGGCAGCCTCCTCGGCAGACTCGCGCGTCTCAGCGCCCCCTACCGCAACCTGCTCAGCCGACCCACGCAACTCAGCGCCCCCTACCGCAGCTACCTCAACCGACCCACGCAGGTCAACGCCCCGGGCAGCCACCTCCTCAACCGACCCGCGCTGACCGGCCCCCCGGGCGAAAGCAACCCCGGCAGACTCGTGATGACCGGCACCCCGAGCGCCAGCCTCCCCACCAGACTCACGATCACCGGCACCCCAGGCGCCAGCCTCCCCCCGCCCCCGAACCCTGTCCGCCCCGCCCCTAGCCACAGCCCCCCGAGCCACCTCACTCGCGCCCGCCCGCCGGAACCGCTCCCCCAGCCCCGTCAACGCCGCGTACTGCTCTCCCAGGCTCGCCGACCCGTCCCCCACCGGATCCTTGAAGTAGAAGCCGAGTTCGGCGAGCGGACCGGACAGGCCGACCTCGTGGGCCCGGAGGGTCAGGCGGGCCAGGTCCAGTACCAGGGGTGCTGCGAGGGCCGAGTCGCAGCCCTGCCAGATGGTCTGGAGGATCATGCGGGTGCCGAGGAAGCCGTCGAAGGCGATGTGGTCCCAGGCGGTCTTCCAGTCGCCGAGGGCGGGGACGTCGTCGATGTGCACCTCGCCCTCGGGGACGGTGCCGAGGGTGTCGGCGAGGACGCGTTCCTTGCCGGCGTTCTTCGCCGCGGCGGCGGCCGGGTCGGCGAGGGCCGCGCCGTCGCCTCCTCCCAGCAGGTTCGTTCCGGACCAGGCCCGGACCGAAAGCGCCCGCTGCGCGAACATCGGGCCCAGCACGGCCCGCAGCAGGGTCTGTCCGGTCTTGCCGTCCCGGCCGGCGTACGGCAGGCCGCTGCGCTCGGCCTCGCGGGCGGCGACGGGGTGGTGCATGCCCTCGGAGGGGGTGAAGTTGACGTAGGAACAGCCCGCGCGCAGGGCCGCCAGGGCATACAGGGTGCTGGCCGGCAGCGGGGCGCCGGGCCGCGCGGACGCGGGTTCCGTGGAGGCGACGTTCACGACGACCGCCCGCTTCAGCTCATGACGATGCACGAAGTCGCGTATGTCGTCGGCGAAGGCAGTGATCAGTTCGGTCTCGCTCCTGGTGTCCCCCGGGGTGGGGCCGCCCGGCCTGATCTCCCGGTCGGCGGCGGCGAGTTCGGCGGCGACGGCGGTGGCGATGCCCGGTGGGAGGACGCCGCCTGCGGTCAGGGTCTCGGCGCGTTTGGGCAGGGGGCAGTCGAGGGTGTCGTGGCCGCCGAAGACGAGGTCGGACAGAGCGGGCAGGCCGCTGTCGGTGAACGCCGGGGTCTCGGTCACCATGCCGGTGGGCGGGTGCAGTCCCGCGGTGACGGCGGCGCACCCCGTGACGACGGTGGTGGCGACGGAACCTCGGGCTCCGATCAGCCACACCCCCACACGCGGTCGGGAGAGGGACGCGGACATGGGCAGCCTCCTGGTCGTGCGCGAACCCGTGGGGAGGGGAGGAGACGGCGGGCGGGGGTCCGGCGTCCCCCGCCCGCCGCCGTTCAGTTACCCGTGACGGGCAGTTCCTTCAACTGGATGTTGCGGAAGGAGACCTGGTCGTCGGCGCCATGGTTCTGGAGGCCGATGTAGCCGTCGGTCAGGCTCCGCTCGGGGTCCTTGTTGGTGAAGTCGTTGATCTTGACTCCGTTGAGGAACACCTGGAGGCGCTCGCCCTGGACCTTGATCTCGTAGGAGTTCCACTGGCCAGGCGGCCGCAGAACCTGGTCACGGGCCTTGATGTTCGCCGACTTGAACGAGTAGACGGAGCCCGTGGTGCGTTCGGGCGCGTCCGTGGCGTCGATCTGGATCTCGTAGCCCTTGTTCACCGCGGACCAGGGGTCGTCGGAGGCGGGGAAGCCCACGAAGATCCCGGAGTTGTCGTCGCCCTGCATCTTCCAGTCGAGCTTGAGCGAGTACGACTTCAGCTCCTTGGCCTGGTACCAGAGCAGGCCCATGCCGCCCTCGGTCTCCAGGGCGCCGTCCTTGACGTTGAACTTGCCGGGGCCGGCCTGCTTCCAGCCCTCCAGGGTCTGGCCGTTGAAGATCTTCCGGTAGTCCTTGCTCGGCTTGCAGTCCGCCTTCACCTGGCCGGTGGCGTACTGGAGGCCGCCGAGGAGATGGGCCCGGAAGGCATCTTCGGCGTAGGACTCCTTGGTGTGGCCGCCGCCCGTGTAGAAGGACCGGCCGCCGCCGTAGCTCTGGCACCAGGCGATCGGGTGGTCGCCCTTCATGGTGCCGCCCTGGTAGGTGGTCTCGTCCAGGGTGGCGAGGACCTTGGCCTGCTCACGCGGGTTGGTGCGGTAGTTGTACCACTCGTCGGTGCGCTCCCAGGCGTCGCCCAGGTGCGCGGTCGACGGGTGGTCGTGGTCCTCGACGCGGACCGTGGCCTTCTGGATGGCCGGGTGCGAGTCGAAGTAGGCGCCGACGAGACCGCCGTAGAACGCCCAGTCGTACTCGGTGTCGGCCGCGGCGTGGATACCCATGTAACCGCCGCCGCCCGCCACGTAGTCCTCGAACGCCTTCTGCTGATCGGCGTTCAGCACATCACCGGTGGTGGACAGGAACGCCACCGCGTCGTACTTGGCGAGGTTGGTCGTGGTGAACTGCCGGGCCTCCTCGGTCGCGTCGACCGTGATGCCGGCCGGGGCGCCGAGCTCCTTCAGGGCCGCGATGCCGGCCGGGATGGAGTCGTGCCGGAAACCGGCGGTCTTGGAGAAGACCAGGACCTTCTTGCCGCCCTTGAACGGCTCCTTGGAGAACTCGAAGTCGTCCACGTCGTACAGCGCGCCCTCGCCGCCCTTGAAGACCAGGTAGATCTCCGTGGTGCCCTTGGGCAGTGCCCGCAGCGGCACGTCGACGTTCTGGAAGGTCTCCCAGCTGCCGGTCGGCGGGATGTAGGCCGAGCCATGGAGCGGCCCGTCGGGCGAACCGGTACGCAGCTCGATGAAGCCGCCCGCGCCGCCGGAGGAGGCCCGCACGGTCATCTTCTTCTGTCCGTCGAACCGGTAGGGGGTGAAGGCGATCCAATCGCCGTCGTCGATGTTGCCGACGGTCTTGCCGCCGTTGGCGCCGGTCTTGTCGATCACCGACACACCCGACTGGGTGGTGAAGTGCTCGCCCTGTCGGTGCAGCGGCTGGAGCACGGCACGGCCGGTGCCGGTCAGGGCCTCCTGGCCGTTCGCCCCGCCGTCGGTGTAGCCGGCACCGACGACGCCGTAGATGTTGGCGTTGGGGTCGTGGCCGCCGTCACCGGCGGGCGGTGTCAGGGTGCCCTCGCAGCCCATCTCGCTGGTCAGCTCGTGGGCGTGGGAGTCGTGGCCGAGGCTGTAGGCGACCTTGACCTTGGAGCAGTCGATCGTCTCCTCGGGGTCGGTGACGGTCACCTTGAACGGGACGGGCTTGCCGAACTCGGCCATGGCGCCGTTGCCCGGGATGTCGATCCGCACCTTGGGCTCGGTGTTGCCGACCACGATCCGGGTGCTGGCGTTGCCGGTGTTGCCCTCGGGGTCCTTGGCGGTGAAGGTGGCGGTGTAGGTGCCGACCTTCTTGTACTTGTGGGTGGGGTTGAGGCCCTCGCCCTTGGTGCCGTCGCCGAAGTCCCAGCTGTAGGTGAGGTCCGGGGAGTCGGCGTCCTTGGCGGAGCCGGTGAACTTGACGTTCAGGCCGGCCGCGCCGGAGGTCTTGTCGGCGCTCACCTCGGCGATCGGGGAGAAGCCGTCCTCGGCGTTCTCGATCCGGTACAGCGCGGAGTGCTCGTCGCCCTGGAACCAGGAGATGCCGTAGTCGAGGACGTAGAGCGCGCCGTCGGGGCCGAACTCCATGTCCATGATCTGGGTGCCGGTCCACGGGAAGTCGTTGATCTTCGCGACGGAGCCGTCCTCGTTCTGCTCGATCCGCTTGATCCAGCGGCGGCCGAACTCACCCGCGAAGAAGTCGCCGTCGTAGGCCTCGGGGAACTTCACCTTGGAGTCGAGGTCGGGGTCGTAGCGGTAGACGGGACCGGCCATCGGGGACTCGGAGCCGGTGCCGAACTCGGGCACGGAGGCACCGTCGTACGGGATCCAGGCGGCCTGCGCGGGCGGCAGGTCGGTGAGGCCCGTGTTGTACGGCGAGGTGTTCTTCGGGGCGGCGCAGTCGAACTTCTCGCCGGAGGTGCCGGTGGCGAAGTCGTAGTCGAGGTAGGCGTCGTTGTTGCCGGTGCAGAACGGCCAGCCGAAGTTGGCGGCCTTCGTGACCTTGGCGAACTCGACCTGTCCGGCCGGGCCCCGGGTGGGGCTGGCGGCGCCGGCGTCGGGGCCGTAGTCGCCGACGTACACGATGCCGGTCTTGTCGTCGACGCTCATCCGGAACGGGTTGCGGAAGCCCATCGCGTAGATCTCGGGACGGGTCTTGTCCGTGCCCGGGGCGAAGAGGTTGCCCTCCGGGACGGTGTACGAGCCGTCCTCGGCGACCTTGATCCGGAGGATCTTACCGCGCAGGTCGTTGGTGTTGCCGGAGCTGCGGCGGGCGTCGAAGGCGGGGTTGCGGCCCTCGCGGTCGTCGATCGGGGTGTAGCCGTCGGAGGCGAAGGGGTTGGTGTCGTCGCCGGTCGACAGGTACAGGTTGCCGGCCGCGTCGAAGTCGATGTCGCCGCCGACGTGGCAGCAGGTCCCGCGGGAGGCCGCGACGTCGATGACCTTCTTCTCGCTGGCCGTGTTCAGCGTGCCGTTGGCGTTCAGGACGAAGCGGGAGAGGCGGTTGACGCCGTCGAACTTCGCGAACTCCGCGGCGGTGCCGCTCTCCGGGGCGTCGCCCGCGGGGGTGTCGAGCGGTGGGGCGTAGTAGAGGTAGATCGCCCGGTTGTTGGCGAAGTCCGGGTCGATGCCGACGCCCTGGAGGCCCTCCTCGTCGTGGCTGTAGACGTCGATCTTGCCGGCGACCTTGGTGACACCGCCCTGATCGGTGAGGCGCAGCGTGCCGTCGCGCGAGGTGTGCAGCACACTGCGGTTCGGGAGCACGGCGAGCGACATGGGCTCGCCCATCTCGGGTTCGCCCTTGGCGAGCGGCACCTGCTGGAACTGCCCCTCTGCGGCGGCCGGTTCGTCGTGTTCCGGGTGACCGGGGTGGGCGCCGGCGACGGTGGCCGGGGCGCCCACTGCGAGGAGCAGGCCGGTGAACAGGGCGACGGCGGTGCGAAGTCTGGGGCGCCTGGGGGTGCGGGTGCTTCTGAGTCTGGTTCTGTGCACGAAGTCCCTCCGGGAACGGGTGGGCCGTACGGGGTGGGTGCGAAGACGTGCGGTGCGGGCGCCGGGGTGCGCCGTCACCCCGGAGGTGGTCGTGCCGTGAACATTTCCCTGTGTCCTGAACGCTTCTGTGTGTGTCCTGAACACTTCAGGGACGGTAACCGCGTCCGTCCGGGGCGAACACCCCTTGCGTCAGGATCGGTTGAACTTTTTCCCAGCACAGGACAAAGCGGGATCCGCGCAGGTCGGAGGGGGGACCGGCGGTGCATCCGGGCCCCGTCCCCGACCAGCGCCGGGTGCGTGGTTCAGCTGTTGAACGCGGCGTCGAAGGACGCGCTGGGCGGCTCGAAGTCGAAGGCCTTCAGCCGGGTCAGTGCCTCGGGGGCGCCCTGGAGCCGGTCCATGCCGGCGTCCTCCCACTCCACGGAGATCGGACCCGTGTAGTCGATGGATCGCAGCATGCGGAAGACGTCCTCCCAGGGGACGTCACCGTGCCCGGCCGACACGAAGTCCCAGCCCCGGCGCGGGTCACCCCACGGCAGATGGGAGCCGAGGCGGCCGTTGCGGCCGTCCAGGCGCTTGCGGGCCTCCTTGCAGTCGACGTGGTAGATGCGGTCGCGGAAGTCCCACAGGAAGCCGACGGGATCGAGGTCCTGCCACACGAAGTGCGACGGGTCGAAGTTCAGGCCGAAGGCGGGGCGGCCCCCCACCGCCTCCAGAGCCCGCCAGGTGGTCCAGTAGTCGTAGGCGATCTCGCTGGGATGGACCTCGTGCGCGAACCGCACGCCCTCCTCGTCGAAGACGTCCAGGATCGGGTTCCAGCGCTCGGCGAAGTCCTCGTAGCCGCGTTCGATCATCGACTCGGGCGCGGGCGGGAACATGGCGACCAGGTGCCAGATGGCGGAGCCGGTGAAGCCGATCACCGTGTCGACGCCGAAGGCGGCGGCGGCCCGCGCGGTGTCCTTCATACGGGCCGCGGCGCGCTGCCGGACCCCCTCCGCCTCTCCGTCGCCCCACACCTCGCCCGGCAGGATGGCCTGGTGGCGTTCGTCGATGATGGCGTCGCAGACCGCCTGGCCGACGAGGTGGTTGGAGATGGCCCAGCACTTGAGGCCGTACTTGTCGAGCAGCGCCTTCCTGGAGTCGATGTACGACGGGTCCGCGAGGGCCTTGTCGACCTCGAAGTGGTCGCCCCAGCAGGCGAGTTCGAGACCGTCGTAGCCGAAGTCGCGAGCGAGCCGGCAGACCTCCTCCAGCGGCAGATCGGCCCACTGGCCGGTGAACAGCGTGAACGTACGCGGCATCGCGCGTCAGCCTCCTCAGACCGCTATCGGGGTGTAGACGGAGTTCTTCTCGGCGCTCTCCTCCACCGCCGCGAGCACGCGCTGCACCTGCAGCCCGTCGGCGAAGGAGGGTGCGGGCCGGCGGCCCTGCGCGATGGCGTGGACCAGGTCGCGGGCCTGGTGGACGAAGGTGTGCTCGTAGCCGAGGCCGTGGCCCGGCGGCCACCAGGCGTCCAGGTAGGGGTGGTCGGGTTCGGTGACGAGGATGCGGCGGAAGCCGGCGTGGGCTCCGGGTTCGGTTCCGTCGTGGTAGCTGAGCTCGTTGAGCCGCTCCAGGTCGAAGGCGATCGAGCCGTGCGATCCGTTGAGTTCCAGGCGCAGGGCGTTCTTGCGGCCGGTGGCGAAGCGGGTGGCCTCGAAGGAGGCGAGGGCGCCGGACGGGAAGCGGCCGGTGAACAGGGCGGCGTCGTCGACGGTGACCTGTCCGGTGGCACCCTCCGCCGACACGGCGGAAAGGCCCTTCACGGCTCCGCCGGGCAGCGGGCGTTCCTTGACGAAGGTCTCCGTCAGGGCGGACACCCCCGTGAGCTGCTCGCCCGCCAGGTACTGCGCGAGGTCGATGATGTGCGCCCCCAGGTCGCCGAGCGCGCCCGAGCCGGCCAGCTCCTTGCGCAGCCGCCAGGTGAGCGGGAACTCCGGGTCCACGAGCCAGTCCTGAAGGTACGTCACCCGCACATGCCGCAGGGTGCCGAGTCGGCCCTCGGCGACCATGCTGCGGGCCAGCGCGCTGGCCGGGACGCGGCGGTAGTTGAAGCCGACCATCGCCACCTGGCCGTTGCTGTACGCCGTTTCGGCCGCCACCGCCATCGCCTCGGCTTCCTCGACGCTGTTCGCGAGGGGCTTCTCGCACAGGACGTGCTTGCCCGCGGCCAGCGCGGCGAGCGCGATCTCGGCGTGGCTGTCGCCCGGGGTGCAGATGTCGACGAGGTCGATGTCGTCCCGCTCGATCAGGGCACGCCAGTCGGTCTCCGCCGTCGCCCAGCCGTGCCGGTCGGCCGCCGCGCGCACGGCCGCCGCGTCCCGCCCGCAGATCGCGGCCAGGGCCGGGGTGCGGGGCAGGTCGAAGACGCGGCCCGCGGTGCGCCAGCCCTGGGAGTGCGCGGCGCCCATGAAGGCGTAGCCGACCATGCCGACGCGCAGGGGTGGCTTGTCCGCCGCCGTGCCGGGCCGGGACACGTCGACCCCGGCCTCGGCGGCGGGGCCGGTCACGCCCACGCCTGCCTCCGCCTCGGCCTCGTCGGGCTGCTGCGGCTGTCCCATGCGATGGTCCTCCTCGTCGTCGTGCCGCGGTGGGGGGTTGGGGGCATCTTGCAGACCTCGCCAGCGGTGGCCACGGCCCGCATCACGGCATCAGCCGGCGCTACGGGGTCGACCCGACCCGCGGCACCGGCCGGCTGACGCCACGGCGTCAGCCAGTACCGAAGTCAGTTCCGAAGCCTGGTCCCGTACGGCGATCCCGTCCCGTACGGCGATCCCGTCCCGTACCGGCGATCCGTCCCGCCCGGAGCTACCGCACCCCGGGTCGGCTCGATCCGCAGAACGCTCCCGGCCCTGCCCGACGAACCCCTCGTCCCCGTCGGGCAGGGTGCGCCTCACTTGAAGCCGGTGGACATGTACTGGTCGATGTTCGTCTTGTCGACGACCGCCGAGTAGAGCGTGATCGAGGCCGGGATCTCGAACTCGGCCATGCCGCCGACGCCCTTGCCCTGGCCCAGCGCACGGGCCAGGTCGATGGCGGACGCGGCCATCGTCGGCGGGTACAGAACGGTGGCCTTGAGGACGCCGTCGTCCTGCTTGATGGCCTGGAACGCGGACAGCGCACCCGCGCCGCCGACCATCAGGAAGTCGTCACGCCCCGCCTGCTCGATGGCGCGCAGGGCGCCCACGCCCTGGTCGTCGTCGTGGTTCCACAGGGCGTCGAACTTCGACTGCGCCTGTAGGAGTTGGGCCATCTTGGCCTGCCCGGACTCGACCGTGAACTCGGCCGCCTGACGGGCCACCTTCTTGATGTTGGGGTAGTTCTTCAGGGCGGCGTCGAAGCCCTCGGTGCGCTGCTTGGTCAGCTCCAGGTTGTCCAGGCCCGCCAGTTCGATGACCGTGGCGTCGGCCTTGTCCTTGAGCTTCTCGCCGATGTAGTGCCCGGCGTTGAGCCCCATGCCGTAGTTGTCGCCGCCGATCCAGCAGCGGTACGCCTGCGGGGTGTTGAAGATCCGGTCGAGGTTGATGACCGGGATGCCGGCCCGCATCGCCTTCAGGCCGACCTGGGTGAGCGCCTTGCCGTCGGCGGGCAGCACCACCAGCACGTCGACCTTCTTGTTGATCAGCGTCTCTATCTGGCCGATCTGGGCGGCGGTGTCGTTGGAACCCTCGGTGATCTCCAACGTCACGTCGGAGTACTTCTTCGCCCGGCTCTTGGCGTTGTCGTTGATCGCGTTGAGCCAGCCGTGGTCGGCCTGCGGTCCGGCGAAGCCGATGGTGACCTGCTTGCCGGGCTTGTCGTCGGCGGCCGGCTGGTCGTTCGCGGCCGGCTCGTCGTCGGACTCGTTGCTCGTGCACCCCACGAGGAGGGCACCGGCACCTACGGCGGCGGTCCCGAAGAGCAGCCCTCTGCGACTGGTGAAGCGACTCGTGAAGTCGGTCGGCTCTGGCATGGCGGTGAACCCTTTCCTCAGGTCGTGCTCGCGGTACGGCGCTGGACCAGCACGGCGGCGACGATGATCGCGCCCTTGGCGATCTGCTGGACGTCGCTCTGCAGGTTGTTCAGGGCGAAGATGTTGGTGATCGTGGTGAAGATCAGGACGCCGAGCACGGAGCCGACGATGGTGCCGCGGCCCCCGGTGAGCAGCGTGCCGCCGATGATCGCGGCCGCGATGGCGTCGAGTTCGTAGAGGTTGCCGTTGGTGTTCTGGCCTGATCCGGACAGGATGATCAGCAGGAAGGCTGCGATGCCGCAGCACAGTCCGGACAGCAGGTAGAGGTAGAGCCGCTGGCGGCGGACGTCGATACCGGCGAGCCGGGCCGCCTCCGCGTTGCCGCCGACGGCGACCGTGCGCCGCCCGAAGGTCGTGCGGTTCAGGACCAGCCAGCCGATGATCGTCACGACCGCGAACACCATGACCAGTGGCGGGATGCCGAGGACGTAGGCGTCGCGCTCGCCGAGGTCGAGTACCGAGGGGATGGTGACGATCTGCGTCTTGCCGTCGGTGATCTGCAACGCCAGGCCGCGCGCGGAGGCCAGCATGGCGAGCGTGGCGATGAACGGCACCATCGCGCCGTAGGCGATCAGCATCCCGTTGACCAGGCCGCATCCCACACCGACGATCACCGCCGTGAAGAGGATGCCGGCGAAGCCGTACTCCTGGGTGGCGACCGTCGTCGCCCACACCGAGGCCAGCGCGACGATCGCGCCGACGGACAGGTCGATGCCGCCGGAGATGATGACGAAGGTCATGCCGACGGTGACGACGCCGATCACGGAGGCCTGGGTGAGGACCAGTTGGAGGTTGCGGGTGTCCAGGAACTCGTCCGGCTTGGTGATGCCGCCGATGACGATCAGCGCGGCGAGGACGCCGAGCAGGGAGAGGGTGCGCACGTCGGCACGGGCCATCAGGCCCCGCCATGCGGGCGCTGCGCCGGCCGAGGGCACCTTGCCGGTGCTGTCCCTCGGCGGTGAGGCGTGCTGCGTCATGACGCCGGGCTTCCTTCCATGACGAGGTCGAGTACGCGGTGTTCGTCGAGTTCGCGGGCCGGTGCCGTGTGGACGACCCGGCCTTCGCGGAGTACCAGGACGCGGTCGGCGAGGCCCAGTACCTCGGGCACCTCGCTGGAGACCAGCAGCACGGCGAGGCCTTCGTCGGCCAGGCGTCGGACGACCGCGTACAGCTCGGCGCGGGCGCCGACGTCGACGCCGCGGGTGGGTTCGTCGAGCAGCAGGACGCGGCAGCCGCGCAGCAGCCAGCGGGCCAGGACGGCCTTCTGCTGGTTGCCGCCGGAGAGCGTGCGCACGGGCACGGAGGGGTTGTCGGGCCGCAGCGACAGCTCGCGTGTCGCGGTCCGCGCGGCTGCCAGTTCGGCGGCGCGGTCGATCCAGCCGCCACGCGAGAAGCGGGACATGGACGACACCGACACATTGCGGGTGACGGACTCCAGCATCAGCAGCGCCTGTGCCTTGCGCTCCTCGGGGGCGAGCCCGAGCCCCGCACGTACGGCGGCGCGCACGCTGCCGGGCCTGAGCGCCCGCCCGTCCACGAGGACCTGACCGGCGCTGGGCTTCCTGGCCCCGTAGATCGTCTCCAGGATCTCGGAGCGCCCCGAGCCCACGAGTCCCGCGAGCCCGACGATCTCGCCGGGCCGCACCGTCAGGTCGAGTGGCTCGAACTCACCGTCCCGGGCGAGTCCGCGCACCTCCAGCAGCGGCTTCCCGCCCGTGGCGTCCTTCGCCGGCCGCTCGGGGAAGACGTACTCGACGTTGCGCCCCGTCATCATCGCCACGACGTCGCGCGTCGGCGTCGTCTTCGCCGGGAGTCCGCCGGCCACGGCCCGCCCGTCCTTCAGGACGGTGACCCGGTCGCCGATCCGGCGGATCTCCTCCAGCCGGTGCGAGATGTAGACGACGGCGACACCGGCGGCGGTGAGGTCGCCGACGATGCGGAAGAGGTTGTCGACCTCGTCCGGGTCGAGGGCGGCGGACGGCTCGTCCATCACGATCAGCCGTACGTCGTGGGAGAGCGCCCGCGCCATGGACACGATCTGCTGCTGCGCCGCCGACAGCTCCCCGACCAGGCGGCTCGGGTCGATCTCGGGATGCCCAAGTCGCTTGAGAAGCTGCGCGGTCGACTCCCGGGCGACCTTTCCGCGTACGACGAAACCGGCGGCCGTGGGCTCATGGCCGAGGTGGACGTTCTCGGCCACCGACAGGTGCTCGACCAGGTCGAGTTCCTGGTAGATGGTGGCGATGCCCAGACGCATCGCGGCGATCGGCGAGCGGAGGGTGACCTCCTCGCCGCGCCAGTGGATGGTGCCGGTGTCGGGCTGGTGGGCGCCGGCCAGAACCTTGATGAGCGTGGACTTGCCGGCGCCGTTCTGGCCGAGCAGGCAGTGCACTTCACCGGCCTGGACGCCGAGGTCGACGCCGTCGAGGGCGCGGACTCCGGGGAACGACTTGGTGATGCCGGACATGCTGAGCAGCGGTGGTTCTGGTGCCATGAGGTCCCCTTGGCGGGCGTGCGGGCCGGTTTCAGGGCGGGGCGAGGCAGAGCAGGGCAGAGCTGAGCGCTGTGCGAGGTGCGGTGCTGGTGAGCTGTGCGGAGCGAGTGGCTTACGCGGGTGAGAACAGGTGGTCGCTGATGAGCCGGGCCGCGCCGATGACTCCGGCAGTGGGGCCCAACTCCCCCAACACGATGGGGAGATTGCCGGTCGCCAGGGGCAGCGACTGGCGGTAGACCTGGGTGCGGATCGCGGCGAGCAGGTTGTGGCCGAGGCCGGTCACCCCGCCGCCGATCACCACCAGGCCGGGGTTGAAGAAGCTGACGAGTCCGGCGATGACCTGGCCGACGCGGTTGCCGCCCTCGCGGATCAGGTCGAGGGCGGTGGCGTCGCCCGCGGCGGCCGCGGCGGCGACGTCGACGGCGGTCAGGGTGCCGTTCGCCTCCAGCCGCGAGGCGAGTTCCTCCGACAGTCCCTGCTGGGCCGCCTCCACGGCGTCCCGGGCGAGGGCCGAGCCGCTGAAGTGTGCCTCCAGACAGCCCCGGTTGCCGCAGGCGCAGGGGCGGCCGTCGGGCACGGCCTGGATGTGCCCGATGTCGCCCGCGCTGCCGGTGACACCGCGGTGCACGTCACCGCCCGCGACGATGCCGCAGCCGATGCCGGTGCCGATCTTGACGCAGAGGAAGTCGCCCACGGAGCGTGCGACCCCCGCATGCTGCTCCCCCATCGCCATCAGGTTCACGTCGTTGTCGACCATGACCGGACAGCCGAGTTCCTGGCTGAGCGCCTCCCGCACGGGGAAGCCGTCCCAGCCCGGCATGATCGGCGGGGCCACCGGGACACCTTCGGGGAAGCGGACCGGTCCGGGGACGCCGATGCCGGCGCCGTCGTACCCCTCCGCGAGCCCGGAGGCCCTCAACTTCGCTGCCATGGACAGGACTTGCTCGAACACCGCGACCGGGCCCTCGCGTACGTCCATGGGCTGGTTGAGATGGCCCAGGATCTCCAGTTCGGCGTTGGTGACGGCGACGTCGACCGAGGTCGCGCCGATGTCGACGCCGAGGAAGCGCAGCCCGGGGTTGAGCCGGATGTTGTGCGAACGGCGCCCACCGCGCGAGGCGGCGAGTCCGTCGGCCACGACCAGGCCCGTCTCCAGCAGGCGGTCCACCTCCACGGCCAGCTTGGACCGTGAGAGGTCGATCTGATCACCCAGCTGGGCCCGGGAGTTGGGACCTCCGTCGCGCAACAGCCTGAGCAGTTTGGCCTGATGGGCGTTTGCGGGTCGTGCCGTCATGCGTCTCACGAGCCCCTCCCCGCCTCAATCGGCCTGTGCGCGCCGGGTTTCGGCCTTCCCTAAGCTCTCGCCTTCGCTCGAGCCCGGGGAGGCCCCATTCGTGGCCTGCTTTCGAGGGGAACGTAGCAGTGGTCGTCGGGACTGGGAAGAAGTTGCGCAGAGATTGCCCTCAACTTTCTCCACTCAGTGGACAAAGACGCCGCGAGCGTTGCGCGCACTGGTGCCACACCGGCAAACAGGCGGCCCCCGCGCCCTCCGCCAGGGAGGACACGGGGGCCGCGCACCCGCGGTGAGTGCTGCTACGACCGCTGACGCGCGTGATACGACCGCCGCGTGTGCTCCGTGTGTTCCCGCATCAGCTCGGTGGCGCGCTGCTCGTCCCGCTCCGTGATCGCGGCGATCATCCCCCGGTGCTCGATCCAGGACTGCTGCCCACGCTGGCGGGCGACAGGCGTGTAGTACCAGCGGACGCGTCGGTCGACCTGTGCCGCCAGCTCGGCCAGGACCGCGTTGCCCGCGAGGTCCATGATCTTCGCGTGGAAGCGGGCGTTGAGGGCGACGGCGGCGTCCACGTCATCGGCGGCGACGGCCTTCTCGCCCTCCGTGCAGAGCTGCTCCAGGGCCGCGATGCCGGGGCTGTCGGCGTGGGCGGCCGCGAGCCGGGCGGCCTCGGCCTCCAGGAGGGTGCGGACGGTGAGGAGCTGGTCGGCCTCCTCCTCCGTCGGCTCGTGCACGAACGCGCCCTGGGCGGGCCGCAGATCGACCCAGCCCTCGGTGTTCAGCCGTTGCAGCGCCTCGCGCACCGGCTGCCGTGACACACCGAGGTGGCCGGCGAGTTCGCTCTCGACCAGGTGCTGGCCGGGCTGGAGGGCTCGGGTCGTGATGAGTTCGAGCAGCGCCTCGTAGACGCGGTCGCGCAGCGGACCGGGCCGTTCGAGCTTGGGCACCGCACCCTGCGGCAGTCCTGTCGACAACATCGGTCCCCTCCTGGGCGAACGCCGGGCGACTGCGTCCCGTAGCCGGCCGTCACGGAAAGCCAGTATCGATTGTCTTTCGTCTACAGTCTACGGCGCACAAAGACCAGGGAACCGGGGAGTTGGCCACATCACACCGGCGTCAGGGACAGCGGACGACCTGCCCGGCGTACGACAGATTCCCGCCGAACCCGAACAGCAGCACCGGGTCCCCGCTGGAGATCCGCCCCTGCTCCACAAGCTTGGAGAACGCCAGCGGAATGCTCGCCGCCGAGGTGTTCCCGGACTCGGCGACATCCCGCGCGACCACGGCGTTGACCGCGCCGAGCTTCATGGCGAGGGGCTCGATGATGCGCAGGTTGGCCTGGTGCAGCACGACCCCGGCGAGGTCCTCGGGTGCGAGGCCCGCCCGCTCGCAGGCCCGGCGGGCGATGGCCGGTAGCTGGGTCGTCGCCCAGCGGTAGACGCTCTGCCCTTCCTGCGCGAACCGTGCGGGCTGCCCCTCGATGCGCACCGCGTGCCCCATCTCGGGCACCGAACCCCACAGCACCGGCCCGATGCCGGTGTCCTCGGATGCCTCCACGACCGCCGCGCCCGCCCCGTCGCCGACCAGCACACAGGTCGTGCGGTCACCCCAGTCGGTGACGTCGGACATCTTGTCGGCGCCGATCACCAGGGCCCGGGTCGCGCCGCCCGCCCGGACGGCGTGGTCGGCGGTGGCCAGGGCATGGGTGAAGCCGGCGCAGACGACGTTGAGGTCCATGGCGGCGGGCGACGGGATGCCGAGCCGGGCCGCGACCCGCGCGGCCATGTTCGGGGACCGGTCGATGGCGGTGGAGGTGGCGACCAGGACCAGATCGATGTCGCCGGGTGCGAGACCTGCCGCCGCGAGGGCCTTGGCGGCGGCGTGGGCGGCCAGTTCATCGACCGGCTCGTCGGGGCCGGCGATGTGGCGCGTGCGGATCCCCACCCGGCTCATGATCCACTCGTCACTGGTGTCGACCATGCCCGCCAGGTCCTCGTTGGTGAGTACCCTGGCGGGCTGATAGTGGCCGACAGCGGCGATGCGGGAGCCGTTCATCGATTGGTGATCCCCTCGAACCTCGGGTAACGGGATTCACCAGTCTGATCAGTGACTCGCGGGTACGAGGGCACGTGATGCCACAGGAAACGAGCGCCCGCGTTGTCAGCTTCGATCAGACCGTCGGACGCCCGAACAACTTCCGAACCCCTAGCCGGTGAACAGCTGCGTTGCCTTCTGCACGAGTTCGTAGACCCCGTACGCGAGGGGCACCCCCACCCATACCCAGGCGAAGGCGATCAGCCCTCGTCGGCTGGGCGGACTGCTGTCACTGGACATCCGCGGCCTCCTTCTCCTTCGACTCCGGGGCGGGAATGTGATGGCGGGGGTGGACCGGCCGGACGAGTTCGTTGGCGACGAAGCCTACGGCGAGCAGCCCGATCATGATGAACAGGGACATGGTGTACAAGGAGGAGCCGTCCTTGCCCGCCTCCTCCTGCCGGTCGGCGATCCAGTTCACGATCAGCGGCCCGAGGACACCGGCCGTGGACCAGGCGGTGAGCAGCCGTCCATGGATGGCGCCCACCTGGTACGTCCCGAAGAGATCCTTCAGATAGGCGGGGATCGTCGCGAAGCCGCCGCCGTAGAAGGAGAGGATCACCAGCGCGCACAGGATGAACAGCGGCTTCGACGAGTCCCCGGCCAGCGCGATCAGGCCGTACATCAGCGCGCCCGCCCCCAGGTAGAGGCGGTAGATGTTCTTGCGCCCGATCAGGTCGGAGGTCGACGACCAGCCGATGCGGCCCGCCATGTTGGCCGCCGACAGCAGCGCGACGAACCCGGCCGCCGCGGACACCGACACCGGGGTGGAGGTGTTCGCGAAGAAGTCCGTGATCATCGGCGCGGCCTTCTCCAGGATGCCGATGCCCGCGGTCACGTTCATGCAGAGCACGACCCACAAACACCAGAACTGCGGCGTGCGCACGGCGTTGCGCGCGGACACCTGCGGCCCGTCGAAGGCGCTCGGCCCGTCGCCGACCGGCTTCTCGGTGCGCGGGACGCGGACCAGCAGCACACCGAGCAGCATGAAGACGGAGTACGACAGCCCGTGCACCAGGAACGCCATCGCGATCCCGGAGCTGTCGCTGCCGAACGAGTCCAGCATCTGCGCCGACCAGGGCGAGGCGATGAGCGCGCCGCCGCCGAAGCCCATGATCGCGATGCCGGTGGCCATGCCGGGCCGGTCGGGGAACCACTTGATCAGTGTGGAGACCGGCGAGATGTAACCGATGCCGAGGCCGATGCCGCCGACGAAGCCGTAGCCGAAAACGATCAGCCAGTACTGCTCGGTGGCCGCGCCCAGCGCGGAGAGCAGGAAGCCGGACGAGAAGCAGATCAGGGCGACGGTCATGGCCCAGCGCGGCCCGTTGCGCTCCACCAGCGTGCCGCCGAACGCGGCCGACAGGCCGAGCATGACGATGCCGAGTTGGAAGGGTAGCGCGCTCTGCGTGCCGCTGAGGCCGAGCGCTGATTCGAGCGGGGGCTTGAACACGCTCCAGGCGTAGGCCTGGCCGATGGACAGATGAACCGAGAGAGCGGCGGGCGGAACCAGCCAACGGCTCCATCCCGGGGGCGCGACAGGGGGACTCATGATCCCGAACGGTAGGGAGCACCAGGGCAGTTGAGAAGGCGGCGCGTCGACCGTATGCGATGAACGGTATGCCGGGCGCGACGAACGGTCGAACACCGTCCGAAGGACGCATCGAAAGCCGTACGCAAAGCCTTTCCGAACGCCGTGCGCGAACCCTTGCTGACCCCCTATCCATACTGTAGACAATATTCAGTCGACGACATTCGACCGGATCGGACACTACTTCCCAGCCACCTCCGCGGTACTCCCTCGACCGAACGGAGCGTTCCGAAGTGAAAGTTGCAGTCCTCGGCGCCGGTGCCATCGGCGCCTATGTCGGAGCCGCGCTGCATCGCGCCGGCGCCGACGTGCATCTCATCGCCCGTGGACCGCATCTCGCGGCCATGAGGCAGCACGGAGTGCGCGTGCTCAGTCCGCGCGGCGACTTCACCGCCCGCGCCCACGCCACCGACGACCCGGCCGAAGTCGGCCCGGTCGACTACGTCTTCCTGGGGCTGAAGGCCAACTCGTACGCGGCGTGCGGGCCGCTGATCGAGCCCCTTCTGCACGACACCACAGCGGTCGTGGCCGCCCAGAACGGCATCCCCTGGTGGTACTTCCACCGACACGGCGGCCCGCACGACGGCCACCGCGTCGAAAGCGTGGACCCGAACGGCGCGGTCAGTGCGGTGCTCGCGCCCGAACGGGCCGTCGGCTGCGTGGTCTACGCGGCGACCGAACTCGAAGGCCCGGGAGTCGTACGGCACTTGGAAGGCACCCGGTTCTCCATCGGCGAGCCCGACCGCAGCGTGTCCAAGCGCTGTCTGGACCTCGGCGAGGCCATGATCGCCGGTGGCCTGAAGTGCCCGGTCGAACCCGACCTGCGCAACGACATCTGGCTCAAGCTGCTCGGCAACATCTCCTTCAACCCGATCAGCGCACTCGCCCGCGCCACCATGCGGCAGATGTGTCTGCACGGCGGCACCCGCAAGGTCATCGAGATCATGATGACCGAGACGCTCACGGTCGCCGAGGCCCT
This sequence comes from Streptomyces sp. cf386, assembly GCF_900103585.1. Classification (GTDB taxonomy): domain Bacteria; phylum Actinomycetota; class Actinomycetes; order Streptomycetales; family Streptomycetaceae; genus Streptomyces. Next base: position 426,250 of record NZ_FNHV01000004.1, on the reverse strand, counting down.
CGGCTGCGAGGTCGGCGTCTCCATCGAGCGCCGACTCGCGGGCGCCGAGCGGGTCGGCGACCACCGCACCTCCACGCTCCAGGACCTGGAGCGCGGCAAGCCGCTCGAACTCGACGTACTCCTCGCGGCGGTCGTCGAGTTGGCGGAGATCACCGGCGTGCCGGTGCCCACCCTGCGCACCGTGCACGCCATCTCGGACCTGCTCGCGCTGAGGAGCGCCGCATGAGGAGCGCCGTATGAGGAAACGCGACCGAACTCCGAAGAACTACACCCGGCTGACGCACCCACTCGTACGTGACGCCCGCGACGCGCCCTTCCGGCGGGCGACCTGGGAGGAGGCCCTGACCCGCGCGGCCGAGGGCCTGGCCCGCAACCGGGGCGCCTTCGGCATGTTCTCCTGCGCCCGTGCCACGAACGAGATGAACTTCGTGGCGCAGAAGTTCGCCCGGGTCGTCATGGGCACCAACAACGTCGACTCCTGCAACCGCACCTGCCACGCGCCGAGCGTGGCAGGTCTGTCGGCGGCCTTCGGCTCGGGCGGTGGCACCTCCTCGTACGAGGAGATCGAGCACACCGACGTCATCGTGATGTGGGGCTCCAACGCCCGCTTCGCGCACCCGATCTTCTTCCAGCACGTACTGAAGGGCATCCACAACGGCGCCCGTATGTACGCGGTCGACCCGCGCCGCACCTCCACCGCCGAGTGGGCGGAGAGCTGGATGGGGCTCAACGTCGGCACCGACATCCCGATGGCGCACGCGATCGGTCGCGAGATCATCCACGCGGGGCTGGCCAACGAGGCGTTCATCGAGCGGGCGACCAGCGGATTCGAGGAGTACAAGGCGCTGGTCGAGCCGTGGACCCTGTCCCTCGCCGAGAAGGTGACGGGGGTACCGGCCGCCGCCATACGGGAGTTGGCGCACGCCTACGCCCGAGCCGAGCGCGCCCAGCTGTGCTGGACCCTCGGCATCACCGAGCACCACAACGGCACCGACAACGTCCGCGCGCTGATCAACCTGTCGCTGCTGACGGGGCATGTCGGGCGCTACGGCTCCGGGCTCCAGCCCCTGCGCGGGCAGAACAACGTCCAGGGCGGCGGCGACATGGGCGCGATCCCCAACCGCCTGCCCGGCTTCCAGGACATCCTCGACCCCGACACCCGCCTGAAGTTCGAGTCGGCCTGGGACACCGTCATCCAGCCCCACTACGGCCTCAACCTCACCGAGATGTTCGAGGCGATGGAGGAGGGCACGCTCAAGGCCGTCTACTGCATCGGCGAGAACCCGGCACAGTCGGAGGCGGACAGCGAGCAGGCCGTACGGCGTATACGGCAGCTGGACTTCCTGGTGGTCCAGGACATCTTCCTGACGAAGACGGCCGAGCTGGCGGACGTCGTCCTGCCCGCGACCGCCGGGTGGGCCGAGACCGAGGGCACCACCACCAACAGCGAGCGGCGGGTTCAGCGGGTGCGCCGGGCGGTCACCCCGCCCGGTGAGGCCCGCGAGGACATCGACATCATCTGCGAGCTGGCGGCGCGGCTCGGCCACGAGTGGAAGTACGCGGACTCCGAGGCGGTGTGGAACGAGCTCAGGTCGGTGTCGCCGGACCACTACGGGATGACGTACCGACGCCTGGAGGAGCACCAGGGCATCCAGTGGCCGTGCCCGAGCACCGAGCAGCTCGAACCGACCTATCTGCACGGCCGGTTGTGGGAGAAGGACCCCGCCGGGCGCGGGATGCCGGCGCCGTTCGGGATCGTCCAGCACGATCCGCCGGTCGACCTCACCGACGAGGAGTACCCGGTCCGGCTCACCACCGGGCGGCGGCTCGACTCGTACAACACCGGGGTGCAGAGCGGGAGTTTCGCCTCCCCGCTGCGGCGCGGCGAGTTCGTCGAGATCAGCCCGGAGGACGCCGAGCGGTACGGGGTCGTGGTCGGCGAGGAGGTCCAGGTGACCTCACGGCGCGGTTCGGTCGTGGCGCCGGTGTGGGTCGACCCCGCGCTGCGGCCGGGGCTCGCCTTCATGACCATGCACTTTCCCGACGAGGTGGACACCAACCAACTGACGATCGAGGCGAACTGCCCGATCGCGGGGACGGCGGAGTTCAAGGCGTCGGCGATCCGGATCGAGAAGCTCCCCGTCGCGACCATCGTGAGGTGACGTAAGTGGACCTGCACTTCGGCGACAGCAAACCGACGGACGACGAACGGGCGGCCGTCGACGCCCTGTTGGGCCCGCCGGAGTCCTCCTGGGAGGGCGCCGACCGGTCCGACGCCGACCTGCGGTGGGCGCGTGGCGGACGCGAGGCCCGGGACCGCCGCGACCTGCTGTTGCCGGGGCTGCACGCGATCAACGACCGGATCGGCTGGATCAGCGAGGGCGCCCTCGACTACCTGTGCCGGCGGCTCACGGTGCCGCCGTCGGAGGCCTACGGGGTGGCCACCTTCTACGCCATGTTCTCGGTCAAGCCCCGGCCCGCCACCGTGCTCCACGTCTGCACGGACCTCGCGTGCGCTGCCGCCGGGGCGAGCGAGCTGTGCGCCGGGATCGAGGCGCGGCTGGGGCTCGGCAGCGGGGTGTCGGTGGAGCGCAGTCCGTGTCTGGGCCTGTGCGAACGGGCTCCGGCGGCGCTCGCGATCAAGGCAGGCGATCCGGTGCGTACGGCGGTCTCGGCGCCGACGACCGTGCACGACGCCGTCCTCGCCGCGAGCGCGCCGGACTCGGCGTCCGAGGAGCCGTCAGCGGCGATGGCGGTGCCACAGGCCGGAGATCCCTCACTGACCCTGCTGCGCCGCGTCGGCGTCGTCGACCCGTCGTCGCTGGACGACTACCGGGCCCACGGCGGCTACACCGCACTACGCCGGGCCTTCGAGCTCGGTCCCGCCGGAGTCATCCGCGAGGTCACCGACTCCGGCCTGGTCGGGCGTGGCGGCGCCGCCTTCCCCACCGGCCGCAAGTGGCAGGCCACGGCGTCGCAGCCCGACCACCCGCACTACATCGTCTGCAACGCGGACGAGTCCGAGCCGGGAACCTTCAAGGACCGCGTGCTCATGGAGGGCGACCCGTACGCGCTGGTCGAGGCGATGACCATCGCGGCGTACGCGACCGGCGCCCACCAGGGCTACCTGTATCTGCGCGGCGAGTACCCCCGCTCCCTGCACCGCCTGGAGCACGCCATCGCGCAGGCACGCGCGCGTGGGCTGCTCGGTGACGACGTCCTCGGACAGGGATACGCCTTCGACATCGAGATCAGGCGGGGCGCGGGGGCGTACATCTGCGGCGAGGAGACGGCTCTCTTCAACTCCATCGAGGGCTACCGGGGCGAGCCGCGCTCGAAGCCGCCGTTCCCGGTGGAGAAGGGACTGCTCGGCAAGCCGACGGTCGAGAACAACGTGGAGACGCTGGTCAACGTCCTGCCGATCCTGACCATGGGCGCACCGGCGTACGCGGCGATCGGCACGGCGAGGTCCACCGGACCGAAGCTGTTCTGCGTGTCCGGGAGCGTGGACCGGCCCGGCATCTACGAGCTCCCCTTCGGCGCGACGCTGGGCGAGCTGCTGGAGCTGGCCGGGGTCCGGAAGGGGCTGCGGGCGGTGCTGCTGGGCGGCGCGGCGGGCGGTTTCGTCCGGCCCGACGAGCTGGACATCCCGCTCACCTTCGAGGGCACGCGAGAGGCGGGCACGACGCTCGGCTCCGGCGTGGTCATGGCCTTCGACGACACCGTCCCGCTGCCCCGGCTGCTGCTGCGCATCGCCGAGTTCTTCCGCGACGAGTCGTGCGGGCAGTGTGTGCCGTGCCGGGTCGGGACCGTACGGCAGGAGGAGGCGCTGCACCGGATCGTCGAGCGGACGGGTGCGGCTGCCTCCGGTGACATCGCCCTGCTCAGGGAGGTCGGCCGCGCGATGCGGGACGCCTCGATCTGCGGTCTGGGGCAGACCGCCTGGAACGCCGTGGAATCCGCCATCGACCGTCTGGGGGCGTACGAATGACCGCGATACCGCTGGGTGTGCCGCGCCGGCTGGTCGAGTTCACGATCGACGGGCAGGAGGCCAGGGCCCCCGAGGGCTCGACGATCCTCGACGCCTGCCGGGCCGCCGGGAAGGACGTCCCGACCCTCTGCGAAGGGGACACGCTGCGGCCCAAGAACGCCTGCCGCGTGTGTGTCGTCGAGGTCGAGGGGTCGCGGACGCTCGTCCCGGCCTGCTCACGCAAGGCCGAGGCAGGCATGGAGGTGAAGACCGGCACCGAGCGCGCCCGGCACAGCCGCAAGATCGTCCTGGAGCTTCTGGCCTCTTCGGTCGACTTGTCGACCACCCCGCAGGTCGCCGAGTGGATCAAGGAGTACGAGGCGAAGCCGGACCGCTTCGGCCCGGACGCGGCGCGGGTCGACGAGGAGCCGAGGATCGACAACGAGTTGTATGTGCGGGACTACGACAAGTGCATCCTCTGTTACAAGTGCGTGGACGCGTGCGGGGACCAGTGGCAGAACAGCTTCGCGATCTCCGTGGCCGGGCGTGGGTTCGACGCCCGGATCGCGGTGGAGCATGACGCGCCCCTCACGGATTCCGCCTGTGTGTACTGCGGCAACTGCATCGAGGTGTGCCCCACGGGTGCCCTGTCCTTCAAGTCCGAGTTCGACATGCGGGCGGCGGGTACGTGGGACGAGACCGAGCAGACCGAGACGACGACCGTCTGCGCGTACTGCGGAGTGGGCTGCAACCTCACGCTCCACGTGCAGGACAATGAAATCGTGAAGGTCACCTCGCCGCACGACAACCCGGTGACCCACGGCAACCTCTGCATCAAGGGCCGTTTCGGCTACCAGCACGTACAGAACCGGGACTGAGACACGACATGGGACGAGTCACGGAACGACGCAAGGTGATCCGCATCCGGGACGGGGCGATCTCCTCCCGCCCGGACACGCTCGTCGCCGAGGAACCGCTGGAGATCCGGCTGAACGGCAAGCCGCTCGCGATCACCATGCGCACCCCGGGTGACGACTTCGCGCTCGCCGCCGGGTTCCTGGTGAGCGAGGGGGTGCTCGGCGAGGCGGGCGACCTGCAGAACATCGTCTACTGCGCGGGCGCCACGGCGGACGGCTCGAACACCTACAACGTGGTGGACGTGAGGACCGCGCCGGGCATCGCCATGCCGGACATCACCCTCGAACGGAACGTCTACACGACCTCGTCCTGCGGCCTGTGCGGCAAGGCGAGCCTGGACACGGTGCGCACGACGGCCCGCTGGCCGATAGCCGACACTCCCCCGGTCCGGGTCGGGCCCGACCTGCTCGCGAGCCTCCCCGACCGGCTGCGCGCGGCCCAGCGGGTCTTCGACCGGACCGGGGGTCTGCACGCGGCGGCGCTCTTCACGGAGGACGGCGAGCTGCTGGACATCCGGGAGGACGTGGGCCGGCACAACGCGGTCGACAAGCTGGTCGGGCGTGCCCTTCAGAACGGGGACCTCCCCCTGTCCCGCACGATCCTGCTGGTCTCGGGGCGGGCCAGCTTCGAGCTCGCCCAGAAGGCGGTCATGGCCGGCATCCCGGTCCTGGCGGCGGTCTCGGCACCCTCGTCCCTCGCCGTGGACCTGGCCGCGGAGACGGGGCTGACGCTGGTGGGCTTCCTGCGGGGCAGCTCCATGAACGTGTACGCGGGCGAACACCGGCTGGCCCTGCGGACCGCGGCCGCCCAGGCCTGACAGGCTCCCCGCGACACGGCGGCGGGGCCCCGATCGGCGGGGAGCGCCCCCTGCGCCGGGTTGGGGCCCCGTCGTGCAGTTCCCGGTGGCTGCTGGTGCACCCTTGCTCAGAGGGAAAGCAGTACTCCATCCGTGATGTGACACGTGCACGGTTCTTGTGATGCGTGCGATAGCCCAACTAACGTCTGTGATGCGCACCTTGGACGTGGGATGTCCGAATGTTCAGATGCCTGGACGCATGACCAGACGATGAAGGGCGGGCCGCACCATGCCGTCAAGAGTTCGCGCACGTCTCAGAGCTGCCCTCGTCGCGGCCGTCGCCCTCACGGCGACGGCCGCGACCTTAGGTCCGGCGCAGTCCCAACCCACCACCCGGACACCGCTGTTCGAGCAGCAGATCCTCTTCAGGGCCGACCAGGACCCCGGCTACGCCTGCTTCCGTATCCCGGCGATCACGAAGACCAAGGACGGCACCCTGCTGGCGTTCGCCGAGGGGCGGGTGCTCAACTGCGGCGACGCCGCCGACATCGACATCGTGCTCAAGCGGTCGACAGACGGCGGCCGCACCTGGGGCCCGCTCCAAGTCGTCAACGACGGCGCCGGCGACACCCACGGCAACCCCGCGCCGATCGTGGACCGCGAGACCGGCCGCATCCTGCTGGCGGAGACGTACAACACGGGCCGCACGGACAGCGGAAGTTGTTCCGTGCCGTGTGATCGCTCGCCCTATCTGCAGTACAGCGACGACGACGGCCTGACCTGGTCCAAACCGCGCGATCTGAGCGACCAGATACTGCCGGCGGACTGGAACTCCTGGTACGCCACCGGCCCCGTGCACGGCATCCAGCTCACCAAGGGCAAGCACGCCGGGCGTCTCGTCTTCGGCGTCAACACCGAGACCTGGAACGGCAGTCGGGTCAGCGCCAACCACGCCGCCCTCATCGTCAGCGACGACGGCGGCGACACCTGGCGGGCCGGCGCCATCGACACCTGGCCCATCGCCGCCGACGACGGCACCTTCCGGCAGAAGCCGTCCGAGGTGACCCTCAGCGAGCGCGCGGACGGCACGATCATCATCAGCGGCCGGGAGCAGGACGGCTCCGACCTCGGCCACCGCTCCCAGACGTTCAGCCGCGACGGCGGCGACAGCTTCACCGGGCCCTTCCGCGGCCTGCCGGACCTGTACACGCCGCAGGTCCAGGCCGCCACGCTGCGCCTGGGCAACCGCATGCTGCTGTCCGCGCCCGCCGACCCCGACCGCCGGCGGACCATGATGGTCCGGTCCTCCTACGACGGCGGCGCCACCTGGGAAGGCGTGGACCGCGGCAAGGTCGTCACCGGTGACTGGTCGGGCTACTCCGACATGGTGGGCATCGACGCGTCCACGGTGGGCCTGATGTACGAGGGCGGTGCCGTCGACGCACGCGACGAGATCCGCTTCGCCCGGTTCAACGAGGCCTGGCTCGGTCCGCGCCGCGCCCCGGACCCGACCACCCTCGACATCGCCCCGGGCGCTCCCCGAGCGACGGTCCTCGGCGGCGCGAACACCACCAGGGGCGTGTTCGGCGACGCCCTGGAGTTCGACGGCACGGACGACGCCGTACGTCTGCCGTACCGCTCCCGACTCCCGCTCGGGACAGGGGACTTCACGGCTTCGCTGTTCTTCCGGTACTCGGCCACCAGCGGCGAGCAGCCCTTCCTGTGGATGGGCGGGATCGGCACCACCCAGCCCCAGATCTGGCTGCGCGGTGAACCCGACAACGACCGGGTGCGCGCCCTGATGACCACCCGGGAGGGCTTCCGGACCGTACGCACCGCGTCCGTGTGGTTCAACGGCGCCCGCAACGACGGCCGGTGGCATCACCTCGCCCTGCGGCGCGGCGGCGGACAGCTGACGCTGTTCCTCGACGGTACGGCGATCAGCACCGCGGACGTGGCCGGCTCGGTCAGCCGCAACTCGCCGTTCGGCGTGCATGTCGGCCAGCGCATGGACAGCCGGGCCTTCCTCACCGGCGCGATCGACGACGTCCATGTGTGGAACCGGGCCCTCGGCGACGCCGAGATCGAGGCCACGGCTCTGGCCACCACCCGCAAGAAGACCTCGACCACTGCCGACACCGTCCTGTGGCTGCCCATGGACCAGGTGCGCTGAGGCCACTAACGTCCCTGAAGTGCCCGACGACACACGAGCACGGCAGCGCACGGGAACCGGCCTCGGAGTCCTGCTGGTCCTGGTTCTCGCGGCGGTGCTGCTCACCGCCCTCCCGGACGACGGCGAACGGGAGGGCGGTGGCGCGTGTGCACCGCACTCGGTCGCCTCCTGGTCGGCCGACGAGGATCTCAACGCCGAGTTCGTCCGCTACGGCGACGATCCCTCCCGCGGCGACGACTGGACCGGCGGCGACGGGACGCACTCCGTCCGGCTGCCGGACGGGCGGTTGCTGTGGCTGTTCTCGGACACCTATCTCGGCCAGGTGTACGCCCCGCCCAATCCGTTCGGCGAGTCCTTCACCTGGCGGGACACGGCCGCTCCCCTGGTGCGAAACTCGGCGGTCGTCATGCGCGACGGACGCCTGGAGCGCACCCTGCCCACCCCGCTCTTCCCCGACCCCGCCCCGGACCAGTGGCGCTGGCCGGTCGCGGCCCAAGTGGAGCCCCGCTCCCCCGGCTCGTCCGAGCAGGTCCTGCGGGTGCTGCTGTGGGTGCGTACGGCCGGGCAGTCGCCCTGGATCTTCGGGGTGCCGACCGCCACCGAGGTCGCCACGCTCTCGCTGCCCGGCCTGCGGGTCGAGTCGGTGGTGAAGGTCTTCGACCAGCAGCTGGTGCCGGATCCCTCCCGGCGGGTCCTGTTCGGGACGACGCTGGTCGAGGAGGGCGGCTGGACGTACGTCTTCGGCGGTGACGACGGCCAGGCCGCGTCCCGGCCCGCCTCGCACGCGTACGTCGCACGTGTGCGGGAGGGCAGGCTGGCGGAGCCGGGGGCCTGGCAGTACTGGAACGGCTCCGCGTGGGCGGGTGGGGCGCAGGCCCGGCCGCGTGCGGTGCTCGGGGACGGGCAGCGCACGGGGGTGGGCAGCGCGTTCTCGGTGGCGCGGGTGCGGGGGACGTACGTCCTGTTCACCATGGCCGCGGGGACCGAGGGGCTGACGACCGTCACGTCGTACTGGGCCTGCTCCCCGACCGGCCCGTGGCACGGGCCGACGAGGGACTTCAGCCCGTCGCTGCCGCAGGGCGGCCAGGTCGCCGCCTACAACCCGCAGACCCACCCCGAGCTGAGCGACGACGGGCGTCTCGTGCTGAGCTATGACGTCAACTGGCTGGAGACGGGCGGCGCCGCGGCGCAGCTCAACCGGAACGTGTCCCTGTACCGACCGCGGTTCGTGGCTCTGAAGGTGGCGCCGACGCGGTGACCGGCTCGGGGGCGTCGACCTCGGCGTCGTGGGCGCGGCGCTTGGCGATGACCGCGCACACCATCAGCTGCATCTGGTGGAAGAGCATCAGCGGAAGCACGGCCAGCGAGGCGTGCGCGCCGAACAGGACGCTCGCCATGGGCAGCCCGGCCGCGAGGGACTTCTTGGAGCCCGCGAACTGGATCGCGATGCGGTCCGCGCGGTCGAAGCGCAGCGCCTTGGCGCCGTACCAGGTCAGGGCGAGCATCACGGCCAGCAGCACCGCCTCCACGGCGAGCAGTCCGCCCAGCCGGATCGGGCTCACCTGGCCCCAGATGCCCTGGACCATGCCCGCGCTGAACGCGGTGTAGACGACCAGCAGGATCGAGCCGCGGTCGACGAGCCCGAGGACCTTCTTGTGCCGGGTGACGAAGCCGCCGATCCAGCGGCGCAGCACCTGCCCGGCGACGAACGGCACCAGCAGCTGCAGCACGATCTTCACCACCGAGTCGGCGGAGAACCCGCCGGCGCTGCCGCCGAGCACGGCCGCCGCGAGGAGCGGGGTGATGACGATGCCGACGAGCGAGGAGAAGGAGCCCGCGCAGATCGCAGCGGGCACGTTGCCGCGCGCCATCGACGTGAAGGCGATCGACGACTGGATGGTCGACGGAACGAGGGTGAGGAAGAGCAGGCCCTGGTAGAGCGGCTGCGTCAGAACCACCGGGACGAGCCCGCGGGCGGCCAGGCCCAGCAGCGGGAACACGACGAAGGTGCAGGCCAGCACGGTGACATGGAGCCGCCAGTGCTTCAGCCCGTCCAGCGCCTCACGGGTCGACAGCCGGGCGCCGTAGAGGAAGAAGAGGAAGGCGATCGCGGCGGTGGAGGCACCGGACGCCACGTCGGAGGCCGTCCCGCGGGCCGGGAAGAGGGCCGCGAGGCCGACGGTCCCCAGCAGCAGGAGGATGTACGGGTCGATCGGCATCCAACGCGGCCATTGCAGGCGTTTCACTGTGCTCCACTACTTCTCTGTCGCTTCGCTGAACCTGAGGTTCCGGGCACGGACGTGCCCTTTCCATCGTCCTCCGACGATCAGCGATCGGGAATCCGGCATACCACTCTGACTGCCATCACGTTCCGCGATAACAGTGGATAGCCTGGAGGCGTGTACGACCCCTCTCATCTGCGAACGTTCCTCGCGGTGGCCCAGACGCTGAGCTTCACGCAGGCCGCCCGCCGGCTCGGCCTGCGCCAGTCGACCGTCAGCCAGCACGTACGGCGGCTGGAGGACGCCACGGGGCGGCAGCTGTTCACCCGGGACACCCACTCGGTCGAACTGACCGAGGACGGCGAGGCGATGCTCGGCTTCGCCCGCCGGATCCTGGAGGTGCACGACCAGGCCACCGCGTTCTTCACCGGCACCCGGCTGCGCGGCCGGCTCCGCTTCGGCGCGTCCGAGGACTTCGTCCTGACCCGGCTGCCGGAGATCCTGGAGGGCTTCCGGTACGACCATCCCGAGGTCGACCTGGAACTGACGGTCGAGCTGTCCGGCACCCTGCACGAGCAGCTGGCCGCCGGGAAACTCGACCTGGTGCTGGCGAAACGGCGCCCCGAGGATCCACGGGGCGAACTGGTCTGGCACGACCGGCTGGTGTGGATCGGAGCGGAGAGACTCCGCCTTGACGCCGATCGCCCTGTGCCGTTGATCGTGTTCCCGCCGCCGGGCATCACCCGGGCCCTCGCCCTGGAGGCACTGGAGCGACAGGGGCGGGAGTGGCGCATCGTGTGCACAAGTGGCAGCCTCAACGGCCTGATCGCGGCGGCGCGCGCCGGGCTCGGCGTGATGGCGCACTCGCGGGGTCTGATCCCTCCGGGGCTCACCCGGGTTCCCGAACGGTTCGGGCTACCGGAGCTGGGCCGGGTCGATTTCGTGCTGGTCCACGGCCACCGCCGCACGGCCGCGCAGGGCGCTGCCGGTGCGCTGGCGACGGCGATTCTGGCGGGTGGGGATCGGTTGCACCGGCGCTAGACGCTCCGCTGGGAGGACGTGTTCGACTGCCGGTCCGTTGTGGCTGGTCGCGCAGTTCCCCGCGCCCCTTGGTTGGCTCAGCGAGCCGGGCGTTGATACGTCAGCTGTTTCACGCGCCGTAGGAACACCGACGACTCCACGTGCTGCAACCCGTCCAGCCGTCCGAGCGGGCCGCTGAGGTAGGTGTACAGGTCCGCCGTGTTTCTGATCACCGCCGTTGCCACGATGCTGCACGGGCCCGCCGTCGCTGCGGCGTGGGCGATCTCGTCGTGGGTGGCCAGGGCCTTGCCGACCGATGCCAGGGCTGCCGGGGTGGTGGTGATCCACAGGACGGCGGCGACCGGGTAGCCGATGGTCTCGGAGTGGTACTCCACGTCGATGTACACGGCGCCGGAGGCCAGCAGCGCGGCGAGGCGGCGTTTGACGGTGGACTCGGAGCGGCCGGTGACGCGCTGGAGTTCGGGGTAGCCGGCGCGGCCGTCGCGTTCCAGGGCGGCCACCAGGGGCTCGTCCTCGGGGTCGATGCGAGCCGGTCCGGCGGCGCGGACGGTGTCGTTGCGCAACGCGGCCTTCTGGTCGTCCGCGAGCACCCTGAACTTGCTGAGCCAGCCCGTCGGGCCGCCGTAGAAGCGGTGCAGCATCTGGTGGGCCCGGATCTCCAGGACGCGCGGGGTGCGCGGGAGTTTGCCGAGCAGGAGGTCGTCTCGGTCGCCGGGGCTGCGCGGCCGGGTGCCGAAGATGACCTCGGTGCCGCCGGAGGCGATGCCGATCCAGTTGGTGTCGGGCCGTTGGGCGAGGGCGTCCGCGATGGCCTGGGCGCTGTCCGGGACGCAGCGCAGCCGCAGCATCCACTGGTCCTGGCCGAGGCGCTCGGCGTCCCGCACGGCGACCACCCGGAGGCCGCCCTCGGCGCACAGTCGGCGGTAGCGGCGCGCGACGGTCTGGTCGGAGACGCCGAGCACCTCTCCGAGCCGGGCGAAGGACGCCCGGGCGTTCACCTCCAGCGCGTCGAGCAGTTGCAGATCGAGCTCGTCGAAGATGTCGGATTCCATCCGCACAGCGGCATCTCCTGTCGGATTTCGGCGGCCGGACGTCTAGCACGGCCGTGATCAGCCGCGTGCGGCCCATCGTACGGAGGCGTACGGATCGAACTCAGGAGGGGAAGAGGACATGCGCACATGGGGGCCGCTCACGGCCGTGTGCCTGGGCACGTTCATGTTGTTGCTGGACGTGACGATCGCGATCGTCGCGTTGCCGGACATGGCGAGGGCGCTGGACGCCTCGCTCAGTGATCTGCAGTGGGTGATGGACGGGTACGCGCTGGCGCTGGCCGCGCTGCTGCTCGGGGTGGGGGCCGCGGCCGATGTGCTGGGGCGGCGGCGGGTCCACGTGGTGGGCGTCGTCGTGTTCGCGGTGGCCTCGCTGCTGTGCGGGGTCTCGACCGGGCCGGGAATGCTGGTCGCCGCCCGGGGACTGCAGGGGATCGGCGCGGCGGCCATGTTCGCCACGACGCTGCCGCTGCTCGGCTCCGTCTACCAGGGCAAGCGGCGGTCGGTGGCGCTCGGCGTGTGGGGCGCGGTCAGCGGTGCAGCGGCCGCGGTGGGGCCAATCGCCGGTGGGCTGCTCACCGACGGGCCGGGCTGGCGGTGGATCTTCTACGTCAATCTGCCGGTGAGCGTGGTCGCGGTGTGGCTGACGCTGCGGGTGGTGCCGGAGTCGCGGGGTGCGCGCGGGCGTCGTATCGACTGGGCGGGGACGGTGACGTTCGCGACGTTCGCGGGGGCGGTGACGTACGGGGCCGTGCGGGCCGGGAGCCACGGATGGGGCGCGGCCGGGACGCTGGTGTGGTTCGCGGGGGCTGCGCTGGCGCTGGTCTGCTTCGTCGTGGTGGAGCGGCGGGTCGCCGATCCGCTGCTGGATCCGGGGCTGTTCCTGCGGCCCGCGTTCTCGGGTGTGATGGCGGGGGCGCTGGCATTCAACGCGGCGGCGTTCGGTGTCATGGCCTACACCTCGATCTGGTTGCAGACCCTGCTTGGGATGAGCCCGGTGCGCGGGGGTGCGGTCTTCCTGTGGCTGTCGCTCGCCTCGTTCGTGGTCGCCGCGGCCGGTGGACGGCTGCTGCACGGGGTGCCGGCGCGGTTCACCATCGGGGGCGGGCTGCTGCTGATCGGCGCGGGCCAGTACTGCATGGCGGTGCTGGACGCCGGGTCGACGGCGAGCGCCCTGATACCGGGGCTGGTGCTGGTGGGCGTCGGTACGGGGCTGGTGTCGCCCGGTATCGCGGGAGCCGCGCTGGCCGCCGTGCCGCAGGAGCGGGCGGGCATGGCGGGCGGGGCGGTGAACACTTTCCGCCAACTCGGGTACGCGCTCGGCATCGCTCTGTACGGCACGGTGCTGACCTCACGGATGGGGGACGCGCTGCCGCGGGAGGCGGCGCATGCCCTGGCGGGCGGTGGCGCCGGTGCGCTGCGGAGCGCGTTCGGCGAACAGGCCCTGCGCGCCGCCTTCGCCGACGGGCTGAATTCGGTCGCGGTGGCGGCGGGGTCGACCGCGACGGTGGCCGGAGTTCTGGTACTCGCGCTGGTCAGGAGGCCGTCCGCGCAGAAGACCGGAGTGACGGATTCGGCCACGCGTGCGCTGACAGAGGAGACGACGGCACGCCGGGGATGACATGATCAACAGGGCCCGTACCGCGTAATCGGGTCGTACAGATTCGGTGGAGATTACGGGCCCGAAACTTACTCAACCGTCAGTTTTCTGTCCGACCCTTCCCCATGTGAGCGCATTTTCCGGCCCTGACCAGTGCATACCTGAGCGTCCGCCGGTTTCCGGCCCCCTCCCGTCCGCAAGGCGGGTGGGGTAGCTTTCACGGCGCTGAGCGGAGCGTCTGCCGAGGCATTCGGAGCGGGGAGCGGGGTTTGCGCGAGTTCACCAACCCTCCGTTGGCGTTGGCGCCGCCGGTGGGCGGCCTGGCCGACGTCGTGTTCGAGCATGCCCAGGATGACCCGCTCTATGTCGCCCTCGGCCGCAAGGACGAGGACGGGCAGTGGCGGGATGTCACCTCGGCCGAGTTCCGGGACGAGGTGCTCGCCCTGGCCAAGGGCCTGCTCGCCCGGGGCATCCGGTTCGGCGACCGGGTCGCGATCATGTCCCGCACCCGGTACGAGTGGACGCTGTTCGACTACGCGCTGTGGACCATCGGCGCCCAGGTCGTGCCGATCTACCCCACCTCCTCGGCCGAGCAGTGCTTCTGGATGCTGTACGACGCCGAGGTGTCGGCGGCGGTCGTCGAGCACGAGGACCACGCGATGACGATCGCCACCGTCATCGACCGGCTGCCCCAACTGCACCAGCTCTGGCAGCTGGACTCGGGCGCCGTGCAGGAGCTGTACGACGCCGGCGCCCCCCTCGACGACGACGTGGTCCACCGTCACCGGCAGGCGGTCACCCCCGACTCCGTCGCGACGATCATCTACACCTCGGGGACGACGGGGCGCCCCAAGGGCTGTGTCATCTCGCACGGCAACTTCATGTACGAGTCGGACACCGTCATCGAGCGCTGGGAGCCGGTGTTCCACTCCAAGAAGGGCGACGAGGCGGCGACCCTGCTGTTCCTGCCGCTCGCGCACGTCTTCGGGCGGATGGTGCAGGTCGCGGCGATCCGCGGCCGGGTCCGCTTCGGCCACCAGCCGCAGATGAACGCCGCCGCCCTGCTGCCGGACCTGGCCGCGTTCAAGCCGACGTTCTTCCTCGCCGTGCCGTACATCTTCGAGAAGGTCTTCAACGCCGCCCGCCGCAAGGCCGAGAAGGAGGGCAGGGCGGGCGCCTTCGAGAAGGCCGTCGAGGTCGCCGTGAAGTACGCGGACGCCGTGGAGTCCAAGGCGTGGGGCATCGGCCCCGGCCCCTCGGCGGGGCTGCGCATGCAGCACCAGCTCTTCGACAAGCTCGTCTACTCCAAGATGCGGGCCGCGATGGGCGGCCGTATCAAGCAGGCGATGACCGGCGGTTCGGCGATGGACCGGCGCCTCGGCCTGTTCTTCGCGGGCGCCGGCGTCCATGTCTACGAGGGGTACGGCCTCACCGAGTCCACGGCGGCCGCGACCGCCAACCCGCCCTATCGCACCCGCTACGGCACGGTCGGCCAGCCCATCCCGGGCATGACCGTGCACATCGCGGACGACGGCGAGATCTGGCTGCACGGTGCCAACATCTTCCAGGGCTACCTCAACAACCAGAAGGCCACCGACGCGTCCCTGCACGACGGCTGGCTGGCCACCGGCGACCTGGGCTCCCTCGACGAGGACGGCTACCTCACCATCACCGGCCGCAAGAAGGAGATCCTGGTCACCTCCGGCGGCAAGAGCGTCTCCCCCGGCCTGCTGGAGGAGCGCGTCCGCGATCACCCGCTGGTCGCCCAGTGCATCGTCGTCGGCAACGACCGCCCGTACATCGCGGCCCTGGTCACCCTTGACCAGGAGGCCGTCGAACACTGGCTGATGATGCGCGACAAGCCCCAGATGACACCGGCCCAGCTGGTCCGCGACGCGGATCTGGAGACCGAGGTGCGGCGCGCGGTGGTCGCCGCCAACACCCTTGTCTCGCAGGCCGAGTCGATCCGCACGTTCCGTATCCTCGCCCAGCCGTTCACCGAGGAGCACGGACTGCTCACGCCCTCGCTGAAATTGAAGCGCAAGGCGATCGAGAACGCGTACTCGGGCGAGGTCGAGGCGCTCTACCGGGCGTGAGGTCGCTTCCGGTGGCATCGTTTCCGGTGGTATCGCTTCCGGCGGATTCGTTTCTCGCGGATTCTCCGGTCAGGAATGCATCGCGGCCCGTGATCGTTGACGATGGGCGTACCACCTGACGACAACCGTAAGGATCAAGAGCTCGTGAGCAGCAAGGTCCCCCCGATCATCCTCAACAACGGCGTCGAGATGCCCCAGCTGGGCTTCGGCGTCTGGCAGGTGCCGGACGACGAGGCGGAGCGGGCGGTCACCACGGCGCTGGAGGCCGGGTACCGCAGCATCGACACAGCGGCGATCTACGGCAACGAAGAGGGCACCGGCAAGGCCATCGCGGCCGCCGGCGTCCCGCGCGAGGACATCTTCGTCACCACCAAGCTCTGGAACGGCGACCAGGGGTACGACTCCACACTGCGTGCCTTCGACGTCTCGCTGGAGAAGCTGGGCCTGGAGTACATCGACCTCTACCTCATCCACTGGCCGCTGCCGGCCCGCGGCACGTACGTCGACACGTACAAGGCCTTCGAGAAGCTCCACGCCGACGGTCGTATCCGCGCGATCGGCGTCTCCAACTTCCTGCCCGAGCATCTTCAGCGGCTCATCACCGAGACGTCGGTGATCCCGGCGGTCAACCAGATCGAGCTGCACCCGCACCTGCAGCAGCACGCCTCCCGTGACTACCACGCCGAGCAGGGCATCGCCACCGAGGCCTGGTCGCCGCTCGGCCAGGGCAAGGGG
This sequence comes from Streptomyces sp. cf386, assembly GCF_900103585.1. Classification (GTDB taxonomy): domain Bacteria; phylum Actinomycetota; class Actinomycetes; order Streptomycetales; family Streptomycetaceae; genus Streptomyces. The sequence goes on along the minus strand of NZ_FNHV01000004.1, from coordinate 409,650 downwards.
CTGCTGGAGGTCCCGGCGATCGTCGCCATCGCGCAGAAGCACGGCCGCACCCCGGCCCAGATCGTGCTGCGCTGGCATCTGCAGCTCGGCAACGTCGTGATCCCGAAGTCCGTGACGCCGTCGCGGATCAAGGAGAACATCGAGGTCTTCGACTTCAGCCTGGACGACGAGGACCTCGCTGCGATCAGCGCGCTGAACGAGGACCGGCGGATCGGCCCGGACCCGGCCACGTTCGACGTGGCCTGACGCCCGCCTCGGTACGACCGTCCGCCCGCCACTCGGCTGCCCGAGCGGCGGGCGGACGTGTACGGGCCGCTGCCTCGCCGCGCGGGGCGTCAGTCGCCGCGTACGTCGGTGTAGATGACCTCGAACTCCTCCAGCCCGACCACGGTCACATGCGCCTTGGCCGCCCCCTCATGCCGGGCCGCCGCCTGGCCCGCGCGGGACGCCGCCAGGGACGGCTGGTCGACGAAGAGCACTCCGACCATTCCGCGCCCCCTCTCCCGGTCCACCAGCAGGGACGCCCGGGCCAGCCCCGGGAGGGTCTCGAACCTGGGAAGCACCGACGCCCGGAACGTGTCGGCGAGCAGGTCGGTGTCCCTGGGGTCGAACTCCAGCCTGCTGACCCGTAGTCCGCCGCCCGCCAGCGGCTGCCGGACCTGGTGGAAGACCAGTGCCTCGTAGTTCTCGACGGCCACTGTCCCCAGGAACGGATCCAGCATCGCCGCCCGCCGCTCCCGCAGCACCTCGTCGCTGTTGCGCCGTGCCTCCTCCGTCTCCCACCAGCTCGCCGCGAGCAGCTTTCCGAGTGTCCGGTCCGCGAAGACACTCGCGCCGCGGTACCCCGGACGGTCCTCCAGCAGGTCCCGCCCTTCGGTGTTCAGTGCTCTGATGGCCGTGTCGATCTTCGTGGGATCGCCGGTCGTGTAGATGGCGCGTACGAACATGACACCTCCAGAAACCGGGAGAAGGTCCGACATCTCCGACACGACCAGTCTTCTACCGGGGTCATCGCGCCGCAATCAGCACCGAACGCAGGTAAGGAAACTTGCCTAACAGAAGGGCCTCATGTGCGCATCCGAACACTGACCCTGACCACGGCCTCCGGCGCCGCGCTGCTGGCCACCGCGCTGCTCCCCGCAAGCGCCTCCGGCACACCACAACCGATGCCGCCCCTGGAGGAACCGGTCAGCGCGGCCGGCCTGCTCGCGAAGGTGACGTCCTGTGCGCAGCTCTCGAACGGCAAATACCGCACCGACGAGTCGACCGCCGCCACGATTCCCGTGTGCGGCAAGCACGGCGCCGCCTTCTGGAAGGCCGACATGGACATCGACTGCGACGGCCAGCGCACCGACAGCTGCAACGAGGACACCGACCCCTGGTTCCAGCCCGACACCTCGTTCCACCAGTCCGACGGCAGGCCGCTGCGGTCCGACACGCTGCCGTATGTCGTCGTCCCCGGCATCAGCGACACCTGGGACTACTTGAAGGCGGGCATCAAGGGCGGCAGCGTGGCCGCCGTCATCCACGACGACCAGATCCTGTACGCCGTCGTCGGCGACACCGGTCCCAAGGGGATCATCGGCGAGGCCTCCTACGCCGCCGCCGAGGCCCTCGGCATCGACCCCGACCCGGCCACCGGCGGCACCGGCTCCGGCGTGACGTACATCCTCTTCAGGAACTCCCAGGTCACGCCCATCGAGAGCCACGACGCGGCGGTGACGCTGGGCGAGCGGCTGGCGAAGGAGTTCATCCAGGCCAACTGATCGCCATACCCGGTCAGTTGGGCTGCCCGAGCGGTCGTACGACGACGGTGTTGATGTCGACGCCGTCGGGCTGTCGGACGGCCCACACGACCGAGTCGGCGATCTGGTCGGCGGTGAGCAGATGGCCCGGCGGCAGGCTGCCGTAGCTGTCCCAGAACGGTGTCTCCACGCGTCCGGGCGCGATCAGGGTCACTCCGACGCCCCACTCGGTGACCTGCCGCCGGGTGTTCTCGGCGAGCCCGGTCACCGCCCACTTCGTCGCCCCGTAGATGTTGCCCGGCCCGTGCACGAACCCGGCGACGCTGCCGACGAGGACGATCCGGCCGCGGGTCTCCTTGAGGGCGTCGATGGAGGCACGGATGAGCAGGGCCGGGCCGAGGACGTTGGTCAGCACCATCTCGGTCCAGCCGGCCGGATCGCCCTCGGCGACCGAATCGTGGGTGGCGAAACCGGCGTTGGCGACGACCGTGTCCAGCCGGCCGAAGGCCTTGAGCGTCGTGTCAACGGCCGCCTGGACGTCGCCGTACTCCGCCGTGTTCCCGACGACAGTCAACAGGCCGTCGGGCTCCCCGAGTTCCTCGGCGAAACCGCGCAGCCGTGCCTCACCGCGGCCCGTGACGGCGACCCGGTGGCCCGCGTCGAGAAGTTGCCGCGCGACGGCGGCGCCGATGCCGCTGCCGCCGCCGGTGATGAGTGCGACCGGAGAGTCGGTCATGGTTACCCCCTGTGTGCGTCGAACAGGGGGGAGTAGATCAGCTGGAGCGCTCTCGAAGTCAAGGGCCCGCACGCCCGGGCAGGGTGCCGATCGGCGTCACTTCGTCCGCACCGCCGTGTACACCGTCTGCGCCGCGAGGAGGAACACGTCCGGCCGATGGTGGACGCTCGCCTTGTCGTCCGGGTCGAGGAGCCGGTCCAGGGTCGCGCGGTCGTCGGCGTCGAGGCGGTCGGCGAGCCCGTCGCGGGTGCGGGTCAGGTAGTCGGCGATGTAGGCGCGGGCGCGGTCCGTGGTCGGGGCGGGCAGGTCGAGGAGGAAGGTCCGGGTGCCGGAGGGCCGGAGGCCGGCGGCGGTGAGCAGGGCCGGCCAGTCCTCGGTCTCGGCGACGGAGCCGGGCAGGTCCGCGCGCATCGCGGCGAACCGCTCCTCCTCCAGGACGTCGATGCGTGCCTGGAGCCCCGGCCGCCCGAAGCCGAGGTCGCGCGGGAGGAAGCGGGCCGACAGGCCGCCTTCCTGCAGGGCCAGCGTGCCGCCGTGCGTGAGGCGGGCGGCGAAGGCGGCGAGGGCGGCACGCTGGTCGCCGAGGTGGTGCAGGCTGCGGCCGGCCCACACCAGGTCGGCGGGGTACTCCAAGTCGTCCAGGACGCCCGGGAGTTCACCGGCGAGGATGCTGAAGCGGTCGGCGACGCCGAGCCGCTCGGCATGGGCCCGGGCTCGTTCGAGAAGCGGCTCGGAAGCATCCACGGCGACCACGCGGGCGCCGGGGAAGGTGTCCGCGAGCAGACAGGCGACCACGCCGGGCCCGCTGCCCGCGTCGACGATCAGCCCCGGCTCGGTCTGCCGTTTCGCCAGCCAGGCCAAGGCGTGCTCGTACAGGGGCGTGAACAGCTCCGCCTGCGCCTCCAGGTGCGGAGCCATCTCGCTCCAGTCGATGTCGGTGGGGTCGTGGTGATGGTGACCGGCCTGGCGGTCTGTGGGGTGGTTTCCGTGGTGGTGGTGCGCCATGCTCGTCAGCCTCTCCTTCGGATGGGGCCAGCGTGCGCCGACGCACCGGCGCGGGGCCACCGCCGTTGCCGTAACGGCAAAACGGCAGCACGAAAAATGGGATGCGGGCCGCACGGCCGATCACCCACGATGGCCCGATGAACGACGAGATGGTGGAGCGCTTCCTCGAGGACGGGTTCGTGAAGATCGAGGGCGCCTTCCCGCCTCGCGTCGCCGAGCACTGCGCCCGGCTGCTGTGGCGGGAGACGGGGTACGACCCCGAGGACCCGGGCACCTGGAAGGACCCCGTGCACTGGGTGTACGACATGGCGCAGGGCCCGTTCGCGGCCGCCGTCAACACCCCTGTCCTGCACGAGGCCTTCGATGTGCTGGTGGGCGAGGACCGCTGGCAGTCGCGCTACTCGCTGGGCAGCTTCCCGCTGCGCTTCCCGCACGAGGAGGAACCGAACGACGCGGGCTGGCACATCGAGGGCAGTTACGTGCCCGAAGGCGCCGAGCACCCGCATACGAACGTGCACTCCAGGGACCGCTCACTGCTGATGCTGTTCCTGTTCAGCGAGGTCACCGAAGCGGACGCCCCGACCCGCATCCGGGTCGGTTCGCATCTCGACGTACCGCCGGTCCTGGCACCGTACGGCGAGGCCGGCGCCTCCTTCCTGGAGCTGGGCCCGAAGGTCGCCGAGGCCTCGGCACACCGCCCCCTCGCCCACGCCACCGGCGTCCCCGGCGACGTCTACCTCTGCCACCCCTTCCTGGTCCACGCCGCCCAGCCCCACCACGGCACCCGCCCCAGATTCATGGCCCAGCCACCGCTGCACCCGACGGTCCCGTATGAACTGGACCGCCCAGACGGCAACTACTCAGCAGTGGAGTTCGCAATCCGCCGAGGCCTGGCCAGAGAGAACTGACCAACCCCGGCGGACTACAACGCCCTATAGGGGCGCGGGGAACTGCGCGACCAGCCACAACGCACCCGCAGCCGCAGCCGCAGTCACCGCCCTACGACAACGGCGGGTACGCGTTCTGCATCAGCTGCTGGAACTGCGCCGAGAACCAGTGCCCCGACAGCGGAGCGTTCGGCAACGACCCGGACATGTTGTTGCCGTTGCGCGGGTTCCCCGTATAGGTCGGGTCGCACATCCGGTCGAACCCCTTGCCCTCGTCGTTCGGTATCTCCTGGCTCGCACCGTCGGACTCCCCCGGCGGCTTGATCCAGACGTATGCGTCGATCCCGGCCGCCGGATTGGCCTGCGGGCGCTCACCGAGGCCGGCACCGGACTGGTTGCACCAGTTGCCGACGTGGATGCGACGGTCGTAGCGGCCTCCGTTCACGTAGGTGTCGACGTCGGTCGTCGCGCCCGGACCGGCCGGCCGCGCGCTGCCGCCCCAGCCGTTCCTCGACGTGTCGATCAGCATGCCGATGCCGGAGTTGAAGCCGGTCGTGACCAGCTGGTTGCGGAAGCCCTGCGCGAAGGACAGCTCGTCGACGTACCGGTTCCAGTCGACCCACTTCGACTCTCGGACGGACTTGCCGCCCGCGGAGTCGTTGATGGTGAAGTTGTTCTCCTTCAGGGCGCTGTAGTTGGCCGTGTTGGCGATGAAGCCGTGCACGTCGTTCACGGTGGCGCCCTCGGAGGTGGCGGCCTCCTTCATCACGGTGGCGCTGGCGGCGAAGTTGTCGTCCCAGCCGATCCAGCCGTGGTGACCGGCGTCGATGTAGTTGTAGACGTTGGCCGCGTCGCCCAGCTTGTTGAGGGCGTAGCCGACGCCCTTCTGGTAGTTGCCGTTGGCCTTCATCACGTCGCACTGCGGGGTGGCCGTGGGCCGGCTGCCGGTGTTGGTGACGAGGTTCGGCAGCGAGTCGATCTCGATCGTGGTGACGATCCGCAGCGAGGCGTACTTCGGGTCGGCGAGGATCGCGGCGATCGGGTCGATGTACTCGGTCTTGTAGCGGCCGAGCTCCGTCGGGCCGAGCTCGCCGTTGGAGGCGAGGGCGGCGCAGTCACGGCCCGGCAGGTTGTAGATGACCAGCTGGACGACGAGCTCGCCGGAGCCCTTCTGGGTCAGGGCCTCGTCGAGGTGGTCGCGCAGGCCCATGCCGCCGTTCACGCCGTTGATGGCGGCGATCCGGTCCAGCCACACCCCGGTCGGCTGGCCCGCGATCCGGCTGCCGCCCGGCTCGGCGGCGGCCTTCGCGGACCACTCCGGGTTCACGTACACCTTGGCGCCGGAGTAGGGGTTGTCGACCTTGGGACCGGTCGGGTCGGGGTCCGGTGGATCCGTGGGTCCGCCGCTGCCGTCGTCGACGTTGCAGGTCACGCCGTCGAGGGTGAAGGTGGCGGGGATCGCGTTGGTGCCGCTGTACGAGCCCTGGAAGCCGAAGCTGACCGAACCGCCGGTCGACAGCGTCCCGTTGTACGTCTCGTTGGCGGCGGTGACATCGGCGCCGCTCTGGCTGATCCTGGCGTTCCAGCCGCTGGTGACCTTCTGGTTTCCGGCATACGACCACTTCACCGACCAGTTGGACTTCGCGGTGCCCTGGTTGGTGACCGTCACGGCGGCGGTGAAGCCGGTGTCCCACTGGTTCTGCACCTTGTAGTCGACGGTGCAGGGCACGGCGGCCGTGCCGATGCCCCCGGGATCCGCGGCGAGCGCGGTCCCCGAGGCACCGGCGACCAGCGCCAGGGCGGCGAGCATCGCTGTTCTGGTACGACTCATGAGTGCGGGTTCCTTCTTGGTTGCGGGTGCTGACGGTCCGTCCGTGCAGGGCGCGCAAGAGGCAAGGAGGAGATGCCGGCGACGGCTAAAAGTACTGAAAGCGGGGGGTGTCGCTTGAGCGACTCCTTGCAGATCAGGCGCGTCGTGACGGACGCGTCGACTGATGGAATCGCTCCCACTGGTGCTTTTGAAGCTAGCGCCAAGTGACGGTAAAGGACAGGGGAGTTGCTGACTTTTACTCAACTGAACTCATCGAATCTTTTCGACTCTTCAAGCACCTTGACCCCTTGCACCCCCGTCCCCACTATGGGAGCGCTCCCACTGGTTCAAGCCTTGACTTCTCCGAGCCGCAAGGAGGAACCAGCACGTGCATCCCCCACGCAGACGCAGCGCCGTACGACGGTTGTGGACGGCCGTCGTCGCGGCCCTGGCGCTTCCCTTGACGATGCTGAGCGCCGGATCGACTCCCGCTCAGGCGGCAGCGGTTCAGTGCAGTGTCGACTACAAGACCAATGACTGGGGCTCCGGCTTCACCGCGGATCTGACGATCACCAACCGCGGCGCGGACGTCATCGACGGCTGGACGCTGACCTACAGCTACACGGGCAACCAGAGGCTCGGCAACGGCTGGAACGGCACCTGGTCCCAGTCCGGCCAGTCGGTCACCGTACAGAGCGCCGCCCACAACGCGCGGATCGCCGCCGGAGCCGCGGCCACCACCGGCGCGCAGTTCACCTACAGCGGCTCCAACGCCGCCCCGACGAACTTCGCGATCAACGGCACCTCCTGCACGGGCGCCCACCAACCCCCCATCACCGTGCTGACCAGCCCGGCGGCGGGCGCCGTCTACTCGCAGGGCGACGCGGTCCCGCTCGCGGCCACCGCCGCCGCCGCGGACGGCGCGACGATCAGCAAGGTCGAGTTCTACGACAACACCACGCTGCTGGGCACGGACACGACGGCGCCGTACTCGCTCTCGGCCTCAAGTTTGACCGTGGGCAGTCATTCGCTCCTCGCGAAGGCGTACGACAGCCTGGGCGCGTCCGCGGAGTCCACGCCGGTCGGCGTCACGGTCGCCTCGGGCCCCGCCGTGGTGGCCTCGCAGACCCAACTCCCCGTCCAACAGGGCAAGACGGCCTCCTACGACATCAAGCTGTCGACCCAGCCGTCGGCCCACGTGACCGTCACCACCGCCCGCGCGAGCGGCACCTCGGGGCTGTCGGTGACCGGCGGCGCCTCGCTCACCTTCACGCCCTCGAACTGGAACACCGCCCAGAAGGTGACCATCACCGCCGCCGCATCCGGCACCGGCGCGGCGACCTTCGAGTCGACGGCGGGCGGGCACGCGAAGGCCACGGTCACGGCGACCCAGATCGCGGCGACCAAGGCGTACGACGCCCGCTTCCTGGAGTTGTACGGCAAGATCACCAACCCGGCGAACGGCTACTTCTCACCCGAGGGCATCCCCTACCACTCGGTGGAGACGCTGATCGTCGAGGCGCCGGACCACGGTCACGAGACCACGTCGGAGGCCTACAGCTACCTTCTCTGGCTGCAAGCCATGTACGGCAAGGTCACGGGCGACTGGTCCAAGTTCAACGGGGCCTGGGACATCATGGAGAAGTACATGATCCCGACCCACGCCGACCAGCCGACGAACTCCTTCTACAACGCCTCGAAGCCGGCGACGTACGCGCCCGAACTGGACACCCCGAACGAGTACCCGGCGAAGCTCGACGCGTCGGTCTCGGTCGGCTCGGACCCGATCGCCGGTGAGCTGAAGAGCGCCTACGACACGGACGACGTCTACGGCATGCACTGGCTCCAGGACGTCGACAACACCTACGGCTACGGCAACTCGCCGGGCAAGTGCGAGGCGGGTCCGACGGACACCGGGCCGTCGTACATCAACACCTTCCAGCGCGGCGCGCAGGAGTCGGTGTGGGAGACGGTGCCGCAGCCGACCTGCGACGCCTTCAAGTACGGCGGGACGAACGGGTACTTGGACCTGTTCACCGGTGACGCGTCGTACGCCAAGCAGTGGAAGTTCACCAACGCCCCGGACGCCGACGCCCGTGCGGTGCAGGCCGCGTACTGGGCCGACAAGTGGGCCGACGAGCAGGGCAAGGGCGGCGACATCTCCGCGACCGTGGCCAAGGCCGCGAAGATGGGCGACTACCTGCGCTACGCGATGTACGACAAGTACTTCAAGAAGGTCGGCAACTGTGTGGGCGCCTCGTCCTGCCCGGCCGGCACCGGCAAGGACGCCTCGCACTATCTGCTCTCCTGGTACTACGCCTGGGGCGGCGCCACCGACACCTCGGCGGGCTGGGCCTGGCGCATCGGCTCCAGCCACGCGCACGGCGGCTACCAGAACCCCATGGCCGCGTATGCGCTCAGCGCGTATGCCGATCTGAAGCCCAAGTCGGCGACGGGACAGGCGGACTGGGCCAAGTCCCTTGAGCGGCAGGTCGAGTTCTACCGCTGGCTGCAGTCCAGCGAGGGCGCGATCGCGGGCGGTGCGACCAACAGCTGGGCGGGCCGGTACGCGACTCCGCCGTCGGGCAAGTCGACCTTCTACGGGATGTACTACGACCAGCAGCCCGTCTACCACGACCCGCCGTCCAACCAGTGGTTCGGCTTCCAGGCGTGGTCGATGGAGCGGGTGGCCGAGTACTACCAGCAGACGGGGAACGCTGCCGCGAAGACGGTCCTCGACAAGTGGGTCGACTGGGCGCTGTCCCACACCACGATCAACCCGGACGGCACCTTCCGGTTCCCGTCCACACTCCAGTGGTCGGGCCAGCCCGACACCTGGAACGCCTCAAGTCCGGGCGCCAACAACGGACTTCACGTCACCGTCGCCGACTACACCAACGACGTCGGCGTGGCGGCCGCGTACGCCAAGACCCTGACGTACTACGCCGACCGCTCCGGTGACACCGAGGCCGCGTCCACGGCCAAGGCGCTCCTCGACGGCATGTGGGACCACCACCAGGACGCCCTGGGCATCGCCGTCCCGGAGACCCGGGCCGACTACAACCGCTTCGACGACGGGATCTACGTCCCGAGCGGCTGGACCGGCACCATGCCGAACGGCGACGCGATCAACTCGTCGTCGACCTTCGAGTCGATCCGCTCGTTCTACGAGGACGATCCGGCCTGGTCGAAGATCGAGGCGTATCTCGCGGGCGGTGCGGCGCCGTCGTTCACGTATCACCGGTTCTGGGCCCAGGCGGACATCGCCTTGGCCATGGGTTCGTACGCGGAGCTTCTCGAGTAACCAGCCCCCGCCAAGCGCTCCGCGAGAAGGCCGTGACTTGTCTGCCGGTCCACTGTGGCTGGTCGCGCAGTTCCCCGCGTCCCTGAAGAAAGGGGCGTGACGGCTCACGGCGTTTTCGCGGAACCGCTTGAAGGCTTCGCGTGCGTGGTCTCGTCACCTGACGGCGAGGCCGATTCGCCGGGCGGCCCTCTCCCGCACTGGGGGTCGCCCGGCTACTCTCGCAGTCGATAGCAAGCGCTTACCATCTCGGTTTCCTCTCCCTCCCCCCACATCCCGGAAAGGACCCCCGTGCGAAGAACCCGCATCCTCACGGCGGTGCTGGCGCTCGCGGCCGGCCTCCTCGCGGGCAGCCCGCCCGCGCTGGCCGCCCATGCGTCGAAGGACGTGTCGATCAGCGCCGACACCTACACCTGGAAGAACGCCCGCATCGACGGCGGCGGTTTCGTCCCCGGCATCGTCTTCAACCGCGCCGAGAAGAACCTCGCCTACGCCCGCACCGACATCGGCGGCGCCTACCGCTGGCAGGAGTCGTCGAAGACCTGGACGCCGCTGCTGGACTCGGTGGGCTGGGGCGACTGGGGGCACACGGGTGTGGTGAGCCTCGCGTCCGACTCCGTGGACCCGGACCGGGTGTACGCAGCGGTCGGGACGTACACCAACAGCTGGGACCCGGGGAACGGCGCCGTCATGCGCTCCTCCGACCGGGGCGCGAGCTGGCAGAAGGCCGATCTGCCGTTCAAGCTGGGCGGCAACATGCCCGGCCGGGGCATGGGTGAGCGCCTGGCGGTCGACCCGAACAGGAACAGCGTGCTGTATCTGGGCGCGCCCAGCGGCAAGGGGCTGTGGCGGTCGACGGATTCCGGGGCGACCTGGTCGCAGGTGGCGAACTTCCCCAACGTCGGGAACTACGTGCAGGATCCGAGCGACACCAGCGGATACGCCAGCGACAACCAGGGCATCGTCTGGGTCACCTTCGACGAGTCCACGGGAACGTCCGGGAGCGCGACGCAGACCATCTACGTCGGGGTCGCCGACAAGGACAACGCCGTGTACCGGTCCACCGACGCGGGTGCGACGTGGTCGCGGGTCGCCGGGCAGCCGACGGGATACCTGGCGCACAAGGGCGTGCTGGACGCGGAGAACGGATACCTCTATCTCGCCTACAGCGACAAGGGCGGCCCGTACGACGGCGGCAAGGGCCGGCTGTGGCGGTACGCGACGGCGACCGGCGCCTGGACGGACATCAGCCCGGTGGCGGAGGCCGACACCTACTACGGCTTCAGCGGGCTGACCGTCGACCGGCAGCGGCCCGGCACCGTGATGGCGACGGCGTACAGCTCCTGGTGGCCGGACACGCAGATCTTCCGCTCGACGGACAGCGGCGGCACCTGGACGAAGGCGTGGGACTACACGTCGTATCCCAACCGCGCCAACCGCTACACGATGGACGTCTCGTCGTCACCGTGGTTGACCTGGGGCGCGAACCCCTCGCCGCCCGAGCAGACGCCGAAGCTGGGCTGGATGACGGAGGCGCTGGAGATCGACCCGTTCGACTCGAACCGGATGATGTACGGGACGGGTGCGACGATCTACGGCACCGAGGATCTGACGAAGTGGGACAGCGGGAGCCAGTTCACCATCAAGCCGATGGTGCAGGGCCTGGAGGAGACGGCGGTCAACGACCTCGCCTCTCCCCCGTCGGGCGCCCCGCTGCTGAGCGCCCTCGGCGACATCGGCGGCTTCCGGCACACGGACCTCACCAAGGTGCCGTCGATGATGTTCACCCAGCCGAACTTCACCACGACGACGAGCCTGGACTACGCGGAGTCCCACCCCAACACCGTGGTGCGCGTCGGCAATCTCGACTCCGGTCCGCACATCGCTTTCTCGACGGACAACGGCGCCAACTGGTTCGCGGGGACCGATCCTTCGGGCGTGAGCGGCGGCGGTACGGTCGCGGCGGCGTCGGACGGCAGCCGGTTCGTGTGGAGCCCGGCGGGTACGGGTGTGCAGTACACGACGGGCTTCGGTACGTCGTGGCAGGCGTCGAGCGGGATCCCGGCGGATGCGATCGTGGAGTCCGACCGGGTCGACCCCAAGACCTTCTACGGCTTCAAGTCCGGGAAGTTCTACGTCAGTTCGGACGGCGGCGCGACGTTCACGGCCAGCTCCGCGAGTGGCCTGCCCGGCGGTGACAGTGTCCGTTTCAAGGCGCTGCCCGGGGTGAAGGGGGACGTGTGGCTGGCGGGCGGCGCGACGGACGGTGCGTACGGGCTGTGGCACTCGACGGACGGCGGCGCGAGCTTCACGAAGCTCTCCGGCGTCGAGCACGCCGACACGATCGGTTTCGGCAAGGCGGCGACGGGTGCGTCGTACCAGACCCTCTACACCAGCGCGAAGATCGGCGGCGTACGCGGCATCTTCCGCTCCACGGACAAGGGCGCGACCTGGACCCGCATCAACGACGACGCCCACCAGTGGGGTTGGACGGGGGCGGCGATCACGGGTGATCCGCGGGTGTACGGGCGGGTGTACGTGGCGACGAACGGACGCGGGGTCATCTACGGCGACTCGTCGGACACGGGTGGCGGAGACGGTGGCGGCGGAACCGACCCCACGCCGACGCCGACCGGTGCCTGCGCGGTGACGTACAAGGTCACCAACCAGTGGTCGGGCGGTTTCCAGGCGGATGTGCAGCTGTCCAACACCGGTTCAAGTGCGTGGAGCGGCTGGTCCCTCGGCTGGTCCTTCGCGGACGGGCAGCAGATCTCGCAGCTGTGGAACGCCGAGTACACCCAGTCGGGATCGGCGGTGACCGCGAGGAACGTGGGCTGGAACGGGAACGTGGCGGCCGGTGCGTCCGTGAGTTTTGGGTTCACCGGGAGCTGGTCGGGGGCGAACGCGAAGCCGACCGCGTTCAAGGTGGGCGACCAGAGCTGTGCCGTGAGTTGAGCGTGAGCCGAGCCCGAGGGCGCGTGTCGTCGCAGGCACGCGCCCTCTGTCTCTCCTACAGGTCTCTCCTACAGCTTCCACTCCCCGACCTGCTGGGCGAAGCCCGAGTCCATCGCGAACGTGACCGTGGCCGCCTTCGACGCCTTCGGCACCTCGAACACGACCCAGCCCAGCGTCTTCGCGCCGGGCTTCAGCCGGACGTCCGACGACATGGACGGGCCGGCCGAGATGTCGGCAAGAGTGGTCCCGAACTGCTGGCCCTGGTCGTCGGCCATCTTCGCCCCGTTCCCGGGAGCGTCGGAGTAGACCTCGGTGCCGGTGTTGACGAGCTGGAACTGCACGCCGACCCACCGGTTGCCGTCCTCGGGGGCGAAGAACTCGTCGCCGGACTTGGCGTTGTCGACGACCTTGACGACGGTGACGTCCAGTCCGCTGCCGCTCTCCATGCCCTTCAGGGCGAGCGTGTCGCCGACCTTGGCGACGTCGGGCGCGGCACTGCTCTTCTCGGCGGCGGGCTCCTTCTCCTTGCCGCTGTCGGCGTCGGCGGAGGCGTTCGCCTTCGGCTTGTCGACGATCTCGTCACCGGAGCCGCTGCCACAGGCGCTCAGACCGATCGCGGCGACGGCGGCGGCCGCGGTGGCGGCGAGGCGAATGCGGGTGTGCTGGAACATGCTCTCCCCAGGTTCTCGGTAGTACGCATGTGAAGGACCCGTGAAGAACTTGCATGGTTGTACGGATCACCGAACCCGTCAGTCGGGCAGATCGCCGTCGCCGCCCAGGTTGGCGACCATGCGACGCAGGACGTTGATGGTGGTCACGAAGTCGGCCGTGTCGATGCCTTCGTGCGTCTGCCGATGCACGCGCAAGTTGCGTTCCCTGGCCCGAAGGCGCCCGTCCTCCCCCGCCTCGGTCAGCGTCATGGCTCCCGCATCCTCCGTGAGCCACCCACGGGCGACGAGGTCGTCGAAGACACCGTCGAAGTCGATCCCGAGGTCCTCGTACTTCGTCAGCCGCTCGATCAACGCCGCACGGGTCCACCTGCCCGGATCCCCCGCGACGTGGTTGAGCGTCCACCAATGCGGCTGTGTGAGGCCCTCCACCGCCAACTGCGCCCGGATGGCTCCGACCACCAGCCGGTACGCCTCGCCGCTCCACGCACCGATGGGCTGGGCGGCCAGCTCCTCCTGCGAATACTCCCTGAGTGTCACGCTCACCCGTCGTCCCTCCCTCAAGCGATCGCCAGAACACGATCACCGTAGAACCTCAAGCTCGGTTGAGGTCAACGGCGGCCGTCGGGGGGAGCCTTGGACGGCCGCCGTTGTTATCACCGGAGAGGACCGCTTGCCCTGCTCAGGGTGTGTAGACGGTCGGCCGGGGCGCCGTGCCCATGCCGTTGCCGATGAAGAAGCTCGGGTGCGGAGGCTGGTTGTACGCGGTGTTCTGCCAGGCGAGGCCCGTGCGGTACATCGTGTCGTGGAGCAGGGTCGTGATCTTCGTGCTCGTCTCGTACGGCGTGGAGTAGATCCGCAGTGCCGTGTTGCCGCTGGTGCGCCAGATGACCTCCTCGCGCCAGTCGCCGAGGATGTCGCCGGACAGGACGGGCGTGGCCTTGGTGCCGTTGTTGGAGGAGACGCCGGAGCCGGTCAGCAGGCGGGTGTCGGAGGATGTGCCGTACTTGTCGATGCGGGTGCCGTCGAGAAGTTCGCGGACGGGGTCGCCGTCCCACCAGGACAGGAAGTTGACGGAGGACGGCTCGCGGCCCTTGGTGGCGCCGGCCTCGTCGCGGATCGACGTGTCGGAGGCGGACCACACCTCGGCGCCGTCGTTGCCCGCCCAGATGTCGCCGGCGACTCCGCGGCCGTTGTCGCAGCAGGCGGCGAGGGACCAGTTCACGGTCCCGTTGGCCGGGTTGATGTACAGCTCGGCCGGCTGGGACGTGGACTCCGAGACCTTGAAGTACTCCAGGCCCGCGCGCGAGGGGTCGAGGTCGCCGAGGTGCTGGGCGTCACCGTGGCCGGTCCTGGTGGTCCACAGGCCGTTGCCGTTGTCGTCGACGGCCATCGCGCCGTAGACGATCTCGTCCTTGCCGTCCCCGTCGACGTCCCCGACGGACAGGCTGTGCGAGCCCTGGCCGTCGAAGCCTTTGCCGGTGTTGGTGGAGGAGTTGGTGTCGAACGTCCAGCGGCGGGTGAAACTGCCGCCTCGCCAGTCCCAGGCCGCGATGACCGTACGGGTGTAGTAGCCACGCGCCATGATGAGCGAGGGGCGTGAGCCGTCCACGTAGGCGGTTCCGGCGAGGAATCGGTCGACCCGGTTGCCGTAGGAGTCGCCCCACGACGCGACCGAGCCCCTGGCCGGGACGTAGTCCACCGACTGCATCGCCTTGCCGGTCTGGCCGTTGAACATGGTCAGGTACTCGGGGCCGGACAGGATGTAGCCGGACGAGTTCCGGTGGTCGGCCGACGAACTGCCGATCACCGCGCCCGTGCCGTCGACCGTGCCGTCGGCGGTCTTCATGGCGACCTCGGCCTTGCCGTCGCCGTCGTAGTCGTACACCTGGAACTGCGTGTAGTGCGCGCCGGAGCGGATGTTGCGGCCCAGGTCGACGCGCCACAGCCGGGTGCCGTCGAGCTTGATGCCGTCGACGAACGTGTTGCCGGTGTAGCCGGACTGGGAGTTGTCCTTGGCGTTGGTGGGCTGCCACTTGAGGACGATGTCGAGGGCGCCGTCGCCGTCGAGGTCGCCGATGGAGGCGTCGTTGGCCTCGTAGGTGTACGCCACTCCGTCGGGGGTCGTGCCGCCGGCCGGCGGGCTGATGGGGACGTCCTTGTAGCCCGGGCGGAACTGGACGGCGTGGACCGAGTCGCCCTGCTCGACGCCGCCGACGATCGCGCGGACGGTGTAGTCGGCCTGTTCGGGGGCGCCGGAGTGGAAGTAATTGGTGGAACCGGTGATCGGGGTCGAGTTGACCAACGCGCCGGCCCGGTAGACGTTGAAGGAGACGTCGTTCGGGTCGGTGCCCAGCCAGCGCCAGCTGACCAGGTTGCCGCTCGACGTGTGGACGCTGACCACGCCCCGGTCCAGCTTCTCGACCTGGCGGGCGGTGGCGGCCTCGGCCTTGCCGACGCCGTTCAGGGTGGTGAGTCCGGCGGCGACGAGTGCGGCGGTGGCGCCCAGCGCGGAGAGGACGACCCTTCGTCTGCGGTGCTTGTGCGGGTGCTGCACGAGACGTACCTCCTGGGAGGACGGACGGATTCCGAATCCTCAGTGGTCGCCGCGCACCGCGAAGTTGCCGTATCTTTCGGCCAGTTCGGTCGCGGTACGGGCGATCCGCTCGCGCAGCTCCTGCGGCTGGAGCACCTCGACGTCCGTGCCCAGCCGCAGGAACTCGCCGTGCGCGTGGTCGACCGACTCGATGGGGACGGTGGCCCGGATCCAGCCGTCGGCGTCGGCACGGCCGTTCGCGGTTACGGCACGGGCGAGCGGCCCGGAGAGCGCGACTCCCGGTGCCAGCCGTACCACCGCCTCCGCGCTGTACAGGCGGTCGTGGAAGTCCCGCTGGTACGCCTTCCAGTACACGGTCAGGTCGAAGTCACCGGGGCGTTCGAACTCCTCGTCGGACGGGGTGAGTTCGAGGATCTGGTCGACGCGGAAGGTGCGCGGTCCGGGGCCGGCGACGACGTACCAGCGGCCCGCCTTGAGGACCAGACCGTACGGCTCCAGGCGACGCTCCACGTCCGTGGGCTCGCGCCAGCGCCGGTAGACGACGTGCAGCACGCGGCTGTTCCACACCGCGTCGGCGACCGCCGGAAGGTACGGGGCCTCCTCGCCGTCCGCGTACCAGCCGGGGGCGTCCAGGTGGAAACGGCCGCTGATCCGATCGGCATGGACGCGCAGTTCCTCGGGAAGGGCGGCGCGGACCTTGAGCTGGGCGGCGGCGAGCACCGAGCCGAGGCCCAGTTCGGCGGCCGGACCGGGGATGCCGGCGAGGAACAGCGCCTCGGCCTCGTCGGCGGTCAGCCCGGTGAGGCGGGTGCGATAGCCGTCCAGCAGCCGATAGCCCCCGGCATGACCGGCGTCCCCGTACAGCGGCACACCGGCCGCGCTCAGCGCGTCGACGTCCCGGTAGACGGTGCGGACGGACACCTCCAGCTCCTCGGCGAGCTGGGCGGCGGTCATCCGGCCCCGGGTCTGGAGGAGGAGCAGGATCGAGACGAGTCGGCTGGACTTCACTGACACATGGTGTCAGTGAAGCGGTCCTAGCGTCCTGCCATGGGCTTCACCGAGAAACTGCTGACCGTGCCGCCACCGATCGAGGTAGCGGGTCGACACATCAAGCGCTATCACGTCACGGACGACCCGGCTGGCATCGCGCCCGAGGTCGAGAAGGCGGCGTACGCGATCCTGCCGGAACTGCTGCCGGAGCCGGACGGCACGCCCCCGGCGACGTTCGTGGTCCTGCACCGGGGCGGCGACGACGGCGCCTACCTCAACGTGTACAGCTGGGTGTGGGACAACGTCCTGCACTTCAAGGGCGCGGCGGCGGGCCAGCCGGTGCTCGGCTGCCCGGACAACGACCCCAGCCACTTCATCGCGCCCGACCTGCCGTGGATCGGCTGCGTCTGGGAACTCCCGCCGATCCTGCACGAACGGGACGCCTGGGTGCGGCACCTGCTCGCGCCCGAAGTCCCGGACCTGAAGGCCTACTTGGCCGACTCCCTGCCCGAGGGCACCACTGGAGACCGCACATGAGCAACCCGCACGACTTCGACTTCTTCCACGGCGACTGGGACGTCGTCAACCGCCGCCGCACCGACTTCCTCGACCCGGACAGCGACTGGGAGGAGTTCCCGGCGACCAGCCGCTGTTGGCCGCTGTTCGACGGCGCCGCCAACGTCGACGAGATCGACATGCCGCACCTCGGCTCGAAGGGACTGACGCTGCGCCTGTTCGACCGGGAGACCGAGCAGTGGTCGCTGAACTGGTCCTCCAGCCGCACCGGCAAGCTGTTCCCGCCGGTGTTCGGGCGCTTCGAGGGCGAACGCGGCGCGTTCTACGGCGACGACACCCACGACAGCAAGGACGTGCGGGTGCGGTTCGTCTGGTCGGGCATCTCGGCCACCACGGCCCGCTGGGAGCAGGCGTTCTCCGTGGACGGCGGGGACACCTGGGTGTCCAACTGGGTCATGGAGTTCACCCGGGCTTCCGGAACGCCCGGAGCGTGAACACCGGGTCCGGCCGGGGCCGGTCCTGGTCCGGGAGTCGCGCCAGCCGGGCGGCGAAGTCGTCGGCGCGCGCGTCACCGGGCGGCAGGGTGACGAACCAGCCCCGGCGCAGGTCGGCGATCGTGCGGCGGGGACTGCGGCCCTGACCGCGGCCCGTGAAGCCTGCCTGCCCGGCCGGGAGCAGGCCGTGGTCGAGGGCGTACGACGCGACGAGCGCCGCCTCGTCCCGGGCCGGGCGGCGCGGGCGGGACGCCATCACGGCGTCGATGTCACTGCCCACGTTGTGGGCGGCGGCCTTGTCGACCGTGGTGACGTAGACCCCGCCGGGCCGCAGCATGCGCGCACACTCACCGACGGTGGTGCGCACGTCGTCGTCCGTGCGGGCCAGGTGCAGCAGCCACACACTGCTGACGGCGTCGAACCGGCCGACCGGGAACGGCAGCCGGCGGCTGTCGGCGAGCACGACGGCGCCGGGCATGCGGGCGGCGGCCTGCCGTGCCATGCCGGGCGCGAGGTCGACGCCGGTCACACGCAGGCCGTCCCGTCCGGCCGCGAGCCGCCGCGTCACGATGCCGGTGCCGCAGGCGACGTCGAGCAGGCGCCGGGTCGCGTCCGGCAGAAGTCCCAGCACGGCCTCCGCCGCGGCCGCCGCCCTGGGCTCGCCGCCGCGCGAGGCGTCGTACCGCTCCGCTTCCTTGTCGTAGTCCAGCACGCGCGTCAGTGTGCCCCGTGACCAGGGGCGAGCTCCTCGATTTTCCGGGCGAGCAGGAAGTCCCGCTTCGTCACGGCGCCCACGGTGTGGGTGTTCACGGTGAGGGACACCGTGTTGTAGCCGAGGGTGAGGTCGGTGTGGTGGTCGAGCTCCTCCTGCACCTGGGCGATGTGCACGACCATCGCCGTGGCCGCGAAGTGCGAGGGGAGCCGGTAGGAGCGGGCGATGCGGTCGCCCTCCTGCGACCAGCCCGGCAACTCCGCGAGCCGGTCCTCGATCTCCTTCTGCGACAGCGGTTCGAGGGGCATGGCCTCGCTCCTTCCTGCACGGGAGGGCTACGGGAGGTTCGTCTTCAGCCTGCCACAGCCTGGGCGCGGCGGCCCTGGTCAGACGGGTTCCCCGATGATCAGCGCCGCACGCCTTCGGCCGCCAGATCGTCGGCGAGCGCGGCGATCTGCGCCCGGCCCTCGACCCGCTCCAGCCACGCGTGCGGGAGGCCGAGGTCGCCGTACCGGACGCCCAGCAGGTTGCCGCAGACGGAGCCGGTGGAGTCGCTGTCGCCCGAGTGGTTGACGGACAGCAGCTGGGGGTGCCCCCCAGGCCGTTCAGGCACTGGGGGAGCGTCCCGCACGGAGGGCGCGACGAGCGCGCAGTACACGCCGATGGCGAGGGCCTGCTCGGCGATCCAGCCCTCCCCCAGGGACTCCACCTTCTCCGCGGTCGGCGCCCCCTGCTCGGCCAGGTCGACGGCCTCGGTGAGCGCGGCCGAGGTCTCCTCGTGACCCGGGTGGCGCCGCAGCAGCCGTAGCGTGCGCAGGACCGCGCCCTCCAGGGAGTCGCCCGCGACGAGGTGCACCACGATCGCGGCCAGCGCGCCCGCCGCGTAGTAGCCGGTGGGGTGACCGTGGGTGATCTGGGCGGCGCGGGCGGCCATCGCGAAGGCCCCGTCGGCGGTGTTCACCAGGCCGAAGGGCGCCGAGCGCATCACCGCACCGCAGCCCTTGGAGTCGGGGTTGACCTCGCCGGGCTTGCCGTCGAGGACGAGCGACGGGTCGGGGGCGTACTCCCCCAGAGGGGGTACCCCCAGGGTGATCCCGGAGACGCAGGCGTTGCCGGGGGCGCGGCTGGCGTACAGCCAGGCCTGCGTGATCAGACCGCTGTCGGGGCGCCGCTCTGCGGGGGTGCGGCATGCTCCGGGCCGGGGTGGCGCTGGGTCTCCAGCCAGCGCTCGTAGGCCCAGCGCACCAGGAGGGCCCAGGCACCGCCGATGCCCTTGAGCCGCTCCCGCTGATGGGCCCGGATGAGCGCCTCGGCGGTGAAGAGGGTCATCTGGGTGTCGTCGCTGATCCGGGCGACGTCACTGTCCCCGGCGAAGAGGAACCCGGTCACCCCGCGCTCTCCGTTGGCGGCACGGATCCGGTCCAGCGTGCTGGACTCGATCGGGTAGCCGAGGGCGTCACCGATGGCCCCGCCGAGCAGACAGCCACGCACCCGGGCGCGGTACACGGCCTCGCCCGCCAGGGACGACATCCACGGCTCGTTCATTCCACGCGCTCCTCGACTACGGTCGTACTCATGACCATTGTCCCGCCCGGCAGCGCAGAGCCCGCCGCCCCCTCCGGCCCGGGCATCGGCCCTCTGCTGCGGGCCTGGCGCGAGCAACGGCGGGTCAGCCAGCTGGAGTTGGCGTTGCGGGCCGACTCCTCGGCCCGGCACATCAGCTTCATCGAGACGGGCCGTTCCCGGCCGAGCGAGGAGATGGTGCTGCGGCTGGCCGAGCACCTGGACGTGCCGGTGCGGGAGCGCAACGCACTGCTGCTGGCCGCCGGCTACGCCCCGCACTACCCGGAGACCCCGCTGGACGACCCGGCGCTGGACGCGCTCCGCGCGGGCATGGAGCGGCTCATCCAGGGCTACGAGCCCTACCCGGCCCTCGTGGTCGACGCGATGTACAACGTGCACGCCGCCAACCGGGGCATCCTGACGCTGCTCGACGGCATCCCCGAGCACCTCCGCACGCCCCCGCTGAACGCGATGCGCCTGACCCTGCACCCGGAGGGCCTCGCGCCGCGCATCCGCAACCTGCGCGAGTGGCGCGGGCATCTGCTCGCCCAGATGGACCGCCAGATCGCCCTGCGCCGCTCCGAGCCGTTGCGCCGGCTGTACGAGGAGGTGGCGGCGTACCCGGTGCCGGAGGAGACGCCGGGCGCCGAACCGGCCGAGCCCGTCCCGTACTTCGCGCTGCCGATGCAGATCGAGCACGAGGGCCGCGTCCTGTCCTTCATCTCCTCCATCTCCACCTTCAACACCCCCATGGACGTGACCGTCGCCGAGCTGGCCATCGAAACACTCCTCCCAGCCGACCCGGCGACGGTCAAGTACCTTCACTCGCTGATGCCCTGACGCGCCTTCAGCGCCGCGTACTGCAACCCGGCGAACCCGGCGACGGTGAGCGCCTGGAGCACGGTCCACACCGCGCCCGCCGTGGTCGGCGACAGCCACACCGCGAGGGCGACCAGACTCAGCACGGTCCAGGCGAGGTTGGCCTCGATCACGGCCCGCACCGGCAGCGCGGCGGGGCGGGCACGGGAGGCGAGCAGCCCGACGGCGGTCGCGTACACCGCGAGGAACCCGCCGAGCGCGAGCAGCAGCCCCGAGTCGACACCGAGGAAGCGGCCGAGCGGGCCGGAGACGGCAAGGTAGGCAAGCCCGTTCGCCCCGGTCACCATCGCGTCCAGGGCCAGAAAGCGGCGTAGCACGGTCTGCGGGTCGGAGGTCCGGGCGAGCGCGGCGAGCGAGGTGGCGGACATGGTGAATCACCCTCCGTCGAGGTCGAGTTGAGGCGGCGGACCCGAATCCCGGGACGGAGTGCGCCGCCCCGGAACCCGGTGCCTCCACGATCCCGCGGGGCGGCGACGGGGTCGATTACCCGCAAGGTAATGCGGACCTCGCGAATCAACCGGGCTGCGGGCAACGCCCCAAGGGGCGCGGGGAACTGCGCGATCAACCCCCACACGCCCGCAGCCCGCACACCACACCGACCACCCCATGCGGACCCGGAACATGGCACACTGCACGACGTACTTTCGGCGCGTAGGGGAGGCGTGGCGTGAGTGAGCGGCGACCCGCTCCCACCGTGGGCCAGGTGGTGCTCGGAAAGCGCCTCCAGGAGCTGCGGGAAGCAGCCGGGCTGGGACGCGACGAGGCCGCCCGCGTGCTGCGCGTGGCCGCGGCGACCGTACGGCGGATGGAGACGGCCGAGGTCGCGCTGAAGATCCCGTACGTACAGGTGCTGCTGGAGACGTACGGCGTACCGGAGGACGAGACGGCGGCCTTCGTCGATCTGGCCGAGGAGGCCAACCAACCGGGCTGGTGGCAGCGGTTCCACGACGTGCTGCCGGACTGGTTCAGCCTGTACGTGAGCCTGGAGGGCGCCGCCCGCATCATCCGCTCCTACGAGCCGCACTTCGTGCCCGGCCTGCTGCAGACCGAGGGCTACGCGCGTGCGGTGATGGAGGCCGGGACGATCGGGCAGGCGGGGCCGGAGACCATAGAGCGGCATGTGTCGCTGCGCATGGAGCGGCAGCGGCTGCTGGAGCGCCCCGACCCGCCCCACCTGTGGGTGATCATCGACGAGACGGTGCTGCGGCGCCCGGTGAGCGCCGACGGCGAGGTGATGCGCGACCAGCTGGACAAGCTCCTGGAGTTCGCCGAGCGCGACCGCGTCACGCTGCAGATCGCCGAGTTCGCCGCCGGCCCGCACCCGGGGACGTACGCGCCCTTCTCCCTGTTCCGCTTCGCCGAGCCGGAGCTGCCCGACATGGTCTACACGGAGTACCTCACCGGCGCCCTGTATCTGGACTCCCGCAGTGAGGTCGCCGCGCACCTGGAGGTCCTGGACCACATGTCGACGGCAGCGGCGTCGGCCGAGCGCACGAAGAAGATCCTGCGGGAGTGCCGCGTGGACGTCTGACCGGTGCACGGCAACCTTTCCGGCCCCGGCCGACGACCTGTCCACGACCGCGGACGAGGACCGCAGACGAAGACCGCAGACGAGGACCGAGGGGAACACACCGCATGACCGCATCCGACGCCGTGCCCGCCCGTATCGACACCAGCCGGCCGCATCCGGCCCGGGTGTACGACTGGTGGCTGGGAGGCAAGGACAACTACCCGGTGGACGAGGAGCTGGCCCGGAGGATCCTCGCCGTGGACGGCACGGTCCTGCGCGGGGCGCGCGCCAACCGCCGCTTCATGCACCGGGCCGTACGCACCGCCGCCGAGGCCGGGATACGCCAGTTCCTGGACATCGGCACGGGCATCCCCACCGAGCCGAACCTGCACCAGGTCGCGCAGGGCGTCGCCCCGGAGGCCAAGGTCGTGTACGCGGACAACGACCCGATCGTGCTGCGGCACGCGCAGGCCCTGCTGCACGGCACCGCGGAGGGCAGCACCGCCTATGTGCACGCCGACGTCCGGGACGTCGACAGCCTGCTGAGCCGGGCCGGTGACTCCCTGGACTTCGACCGGCCGGTCGCGTTGTCGTTGGTCGCACTGACCCACTACCTGGGCGACGACCCCGACGGTGACGACGTGTACGGCCTGCTGAAGAAGTACGTCGCCGTGCTCGCCCCCGGCAGCCACCTGATCCTCTCCCAGGTCACCCCGGACCTCAGCCCGGAGGCCATCGAGCAGGCGGCGAACCACTTCCGGCGCAGCGGCACCCCCTTCTTCCCCCGGTCCCTGGCCGAGTTCTCCCGCTTCTTCGACGGCCTGGAACTGCTCGGGCCCGGCGTCATCCCCGTCTACGGCTGGCGTCCGGAGCAGGTGGACGTGGCCACCCAGGCCGAGGGCATCGTGCCGGTGTACGCGGGGGTCGCCCGCAAGCCCTGACCCACCCGGGTGCCGTGCGGCGGTTACCCGTACGGGTGCCGTGAACAGGTGCGTTCCCGCGCTCCGCCCTAGGTTCGGGACCAGGGCAAGCAAGGGAGCGCCGGTGACCGACACGCAGATACCGCCCGCCGCGCCCGAGGAACCGGGCGCGGCCCTGCTGAAGGCCGGGAGGTTCTTCCGGCCGGGCACGGCCGCGCCCGATCTGCACAGCATCCAGCTGACCGGCGGGCGCGAGGCGGACGCCTTCTACCGGGACCGTTGGAGCCACGACAAGGTCGTGAACTCCACGCACGGCGTGAACTGCACGGGCTCCTGCCGCTGGAAGGTGTACGTCAAGGACGGCATCATCACCTGGGAGACCCAGCAGACCGACTATCCGAGCGTCGGCCCCGACCGGCCCGAGTACGAGCCCCGCGGCTGCCCGCGCGGCGCCGCCTTCTCCTGGTACACCTACTCCCCCACCCGGGTCCGCTACCCGTACGTGCGCGGTGTGCTCCTGGAGATGTACCGGGAGGCGAAGGAACACCTGGGGGACCCGGTCCTGGCCTGGGCGGACATCCAGAACGACCCCGAGCGCCGCCGCCGCTACCAACGGGCCCGCGGCAAGGGCGGCCTGGTACGGGCGAGTTGGGACGAGGCGGTCGAGCTGGTCGCGGCGGCGCACGTCCACACCATCAAGACGTACGGCCCCGACCGCATCGCCGGTTTCTCCCCCATCCCCGCGATGTCGATGGTGTCGCACGCGGCGGGCGCCCGCTTCCACTCCCTCATCGGCGCCCCGATGCTCTCCTTCTACGACTGGTACGCCGATCTGCCCGTGGCCTCCCCGCAGGTCTTCGGCGACCAGACGGACGTACCGGAGTCGGGCGACTGGTGGGACGCGGCGTATCTGATGATGTGGGGCTCGAACGTCCCGGTGACCCGCACGCCCGACGCGCACTGGATGGCGGAGGCCCGCTACCGGGGCCAGAAGGTCGTGGTGGTCGCGCCCGACTACGCCGACAACGCCAAGTTCGCCGACGAGTGGCTGCACCCGCACCCCGGCACGGACGGCGCGCTGGCCCTCGCGATGGGGCACGTCATCCTCAAGGAGTTCTTCGTCGACCGGGAGACACCGTTCTTCGCGGACTACGTACGACAGTTCACCGACCTGCCCTTCCTGGTCACGCTGGAGGAGCGGGGCGGCGCCTACGTCCCCGCGAAGTTTCTGCGCGCCTCGGACCTGGGGCAGCAGGGCGAGGGCGCCGAGTGGAAGACGGTCGTGCTGGACGAGGTGACGGGCCGCGCGGTCGCCCCGAACGGCTCCCTCGGCTTCCGCTGGACCGAGTCGGGGAAGGGCCGCTGGAACCTCGAACTCGGCGACATACGCCCGCAGTTGAGCCTGTACGGCAGTGAGGTCTCGGCAGGTGTCGAGGTGCTGCTGCCCCGCTTCGACACCGAGGGCGGGGCACACGGGCAGGGGCGCGGGGCCGTCGTACGGCGTGGAGTGCCGGCGACGAAGCTCGGTGGTGCGGGAGGGCCGCTGGTGACGACGGTCTTCGATCTGCTGCTCGCGCAGTACGGGGTGACGCGGCGGGGGCTGCCGGGCCGCTGGCCGGTGTCGTACGACGACGCCGACGCGCCCGGCACGCCCGGCTGGCAGGAGGCGCACACGTCCGTCCCGGCGGCCAAGTGCGCGCGGATTGCAAGGGAGTTCGCGCGGACGGCCGAGCGGTCGAAGGGCCGCTGCATGATCCTGATGGGCGCCGGCACCAACCACTGGTTCCACTCCGAGACGATCTACCGCTCCTTCCTCGCCCTGCTCCAGCTCACCGGCTGCCAGGGTCGTAACGGCGGCGGCTG
Source organism: Streptomyces sp. cf386 (assembly GCF_900103585.1). Lineage (GTDB taxonomy): Bacteria > Actinomycetota > Actinomycetes > Streptomycetales > Streptomycetaceae > Streptomyces. The sequence continues at coordinate 384,539 of NZ_FNHV01000004.1, read as the reverse complement.
GGCGCACTACGTGGGCCAGGAGAAGTGCCGTCCGGTGACCGGCTGGGCGACGCTCGCTGCGGCGTCGGACTGGTCACGCCCGCCGCGCCAGATGATCGGCACGGCGTACTGGTTCCTCAACACCGACCAGTGGCGCTACGACCGGTTCACGGCCGACGTGCTCGCCTCGCCGCTCGGTGCGGGGCGGTTCCGGGGGATGACGGGGGCGGACTGTCTCGCGCTGTCGGCGCGTGCGGGGTGGATGCCGTCGTATCCGACCTTCGACCGCAATCCGCTGGAGCTGGGCGAGGTGTTCGGCGATCCGGTGGCACGGACGGTTGCCGAACTGCGCGCGGGCACCCTGAAGTTCGCCTGTGAGGACCCGGACGCGCCGGAGAACTGGCCGCGCGTGCTGACGCTGTGGCGGGCCAACCTGCTGGGCTCGTCGGCGAAGGGCGCCGAGTACTTCACCCGGCACCTGCTGGGCACGCACTCGTCGCTCCAGGCCGAGGAGGCTCCCGAGGACGTACGTCCGCGCGAGGTGACCTGGCACGAGGAGGCGCCCGAGGGCAAGCTCGACCTGCTGCTGTCGCTGGACTTCCGGCAGACCTCGTCCACGCTGCTGTCGGACGTCGTCCTGCCCGCCGCGACCTGGTACGAGAAGCACGACCTGTCCAGCACGGACATGCATCCCTACGTGCACTCCTTCACCCCGGCCGTGGACCCGCCGTGGCAGGCGCGCACCGACTTCGACGCGTTCAAGGCGCTGGCCGAGCGGCTCAGCGAGCTGGCCGTCGACCATCTCGGGGTACGCAAGGACCTGGTGGCGACTCCGCTCCAGCACGACACCCCGGGCGAGACGGCCCAGCCGGGCGGGGTCGTCCTGGACTGGAAGCGGGGGGAATGCGCTCCCGTGCCCGGGCGGACCATGCCGAACCTGACCGTGGTGAAGCGGGACTACACGGCGATCGGCGCCAAGTTCGCCGCGCTCGGTCCGCTGGTGGAGCAGCTCGGCCTGCCCGCCAAGGGCATCACCCTGAAGCCGGACGAGGAGGTCGAGGACCTCCGGCACCTGAACGGGGAGACACCCGAGGGCCGCCCCTGCCTCGATACGGCCGTGAAGGCGGCGAACACCATCCTCGCCCTGTCCGGCACGACCAACGGCCGCCTCGCCACCCAGGGTTTCCGCACGCTGGAGGACCGGACCGGGCAGGAGATGGCCCACCTGGCGGCCGAGCACGAGGGCCGGCGGATCACGTACGCGGACACGCAGGCAGCGCCGGTGCCGGTGATCACCTCGCCGGAGTGGTCGGGCAGCGAGTCGGGCGGCCGGCGCTACACGGCCTTCACCCTCAACACCGAGCACCTCAAGCCCTGGCACACCCTCACCGGCCGCCAGCACTTCTTCCTCGACCACGACTGGATCCACGAACTCGGTGAGGCACTCCCCGTCTACCGGCCGCCGCTGGACATGAACAAGCTGTTCGGCGAGCCCCGCCTCGGACCGGACGGGCAGCGGGAAGTGACGGTCCGCTACCTCACCCCGCACAGCAAGTGGTCCATCCACTCCGAGTACCAGGACAACCTGTTCATGCTGGCCCTCTCCCGAGGCGGCCAGAACATCTGGATGTCCCCGCAGGACGCGGACGCGATCGGCGTCGTCGACAACGACTGGATCGAGGCGGTCAACCGCAACGGCGTGGTCGTCGCCCGGGCCGTCGTCTCGCACCGTATGCCGCCCGGCACGGTCTACATGCACCACGCGCAGGAACGCACGGTGGCCGTCCCGAAGACGGAGACCACCGGCAAGCGCGGCGGCATCCACAACTCACTCACCCGCCTCATCCTCAAGCCGTCCCATCTCGTCGGCGGCTACGCCCAGTTGTCCTGGGCGTTCAACTACCTGGGCCCGACGGGCAACCAGCGCGACGAGGTGACGGTGATCCGCCGCCGCAGCCAGGAGGTCGAGTACTGATGCGCCCCATGGCCCAGATCGCGATGGTGATGAACCTCGACAAGTGCATCGGCTGCCACACCTGCTCGGTCACCTGCAAGCAGGCGTGGACCAACCGGCGCGGCATGGAGTACGTCTGGTTCAACAACGTCGAGACCCGCCCCGGACAGGGCTATCCACGCCGCTACGAGGACCAGGAGCGCTGGCGCGGCGGCTGGGAGCTGAACCGGCGCGGCGCGCTGAAGCTGAAGGCGGGCGGCCGGTTCCGCAAGCTCGCCGGGATCTTCTCCAACCCCGAACTCCCGGAGATCAAGGACTACTACGAGCCCTGGACGTACGACTACAAGAACCTCACCGACGCCCCGCTCGGCGACGACTACCCGGTGGCCCAGCCGGTCTCGCAGCTCGACGGCAAGCCGATGAAGATCGAGTGGTCGGCGAACTGGGACGACAACCTCGCGGGCGCCCCCGCCTACGGCGACTTCGACCCGATGATCGAGCGGGCGCGCAAACAGGCCTCGGACAAGGTGCGGTTCGAGTTCGAGCAGAGCTTCATGTTCTATCTGCCGCGCATCTGCGAGCACTGCCTCAACCCGTCCTGCGTGGCGTCGTGCCCGTCGGGGGCGATGTACAAGCGGGCGGAGGACGGCATCGTCCTCGTCGACCAGGACCGGTGCCGGGGCTGGCGGATGTGCGTGACGGGATGCCCGTACAAGAAGGTCTACTTCAACCACAGCACCGGCAAGGCCGAGAAGTGCACCATGTGCTACCCGCGCGTCGAGGTCGGTCTGCCGACGGTCTGCTCGGAGACGTGCGTGGGCCGGCTGCGCTATCTCGGGGTGATGCTCTACGACGCCGACAAGGTGACGGCCGCCGCCTCGGTCCGGGACGAACGGGCCCTGTACGAGGCGCAGTTGGATGTCTTCCTCGACCCCGAGGACTCCGGGGTGCGGCGGGCGTGCGAGGAGGCGGGGATCCCGTACGACTGGCTGGAGGCGGCCCGCCGCTCCCCCGTGCACGCGCTGATCAGCAAGTACCGGGTGGCACTCCCGCTGCATCCGGAGTACCGGACGATGCCCATGGTCTGGTACATCCCGCCGCTCTCCCCGGTGGTGGACGCCCTGTCGGAGACCGGGCACGACGGCGAGGACGCGGGGAACCTGTTCGGCGCGATCGACAGCCTGCGCATCCCGCTGGAGTACCTGGCGGAGCTGTTCACCGCCGGTGACGTCGGCCCGGTGCGGTCCTCGCTGGAGAAGCTCGCCGCGATGCGCGCCCATATGCGGGCGATCAACCTAGGTGAGGAGCCGGATCCCTCGGTACCGGCCGCCGTGGGCATGGGGACCTACGAGATCGAGCAGATGTACCGGCTGCTGGCGATCGCCAAGTACGAGGACCGGTATGTGATTCCGACGGCCGCCGTCGGGGATGCCCGGCGCCTGGAGGAGTCGGCGCTCCCGCAGGGGTGCAGCCTCGACTACGCCGGCGGGCCCGGGATGGGCGGGGACGGACCCTTCGGCCAGGACTCGGGCCGCAAGCTGCTGCCGCTGGTGTCGGTGGAGAACTTCCACGCCCTGCGCGGACGGCAGACCGCCGACGACACCACCGGGACAGCTCCCACGACCGACACCGAGGAGGCCTGATGCCCTCCTTCGAGGTGCTCTACCAGGCGGCCGCGCTCTGCCTGACCTACCCGGACGACGACTTCCGCGCCCGCCTGCCGCTCCTGCGCGAAGCCGCCCCGCAGCTACGGGGGTTCACCGACCACGCGGCGGTCACACCCCCACGGGACCTGGCCGCCCACTACGTGGAGGTCTTCGACTTCAGGAACCGCCACAGCCTGTACCTGAGCTGGTGGAGCGACGGCGACACCCGGCGGCGCGGCATGTCGCTGCTCCGCTTCAAGGACCTCTACCGCGCGCACGGCCTGGAGTTCACCGGCGAGGAACTGCCCGACTTCCTGCCCGCGGTACTGGAGTTCGCGGCCCGCACCGGCAACACCGAGCTGCTGCTGGAACACCGGGACGCCCTGGAGCAGCTCCGCTCCCGGCTCACCGACTTCGGGACACCGTACGCGTCCGTCCTGGACGCCGTATGCGCCACACTGCCGACCGCACACTCGGGGGTGCGCTCATGACCACACTTCTCTGGGGCGTCCTGCCGTACGTCGCCTTCGCCCTGCTCGTCGCCGGCCTCGTCTGGCGCTACCGCTACGACAAGTTCGGCTGGACCACACGCTCCTCCCAGGTCTACGAGTCGAAGCTGCTGAACATCGCCTCGCCCGCCTTCCACTACGGCATCCTGTTCGTGCTGGCCGGCCACCTCGTCGGGCTGTTCGTCCCCGTGTCGTGGGCGGAGGCCGCCGGCGTGAGCGAGCGCACCTACCACCTCTTCTCCCTCTACGGCGGCACGGCGGCCGGCCTGCTCGCGGTCGCCGGGATCGTGCTGCTGATCTACCGCCGGCGCACCAACGCCCCCGTGTTCCGCGCGACGACCGCCAACGACAAGGTCATGTACATCGTCCTGCTCGCGGCGATCGTGATGGGCATGGTCGCCAAGCTGGCCCACTCCTCCGGCGACGGCTACGACTACCGCCAGTCCATCGCTCCCTGGGCCCGCAGCCTGTTCACCCTCCAGCCGGACATCGACCGGATGGCGGGCGTGCCGGTGCTGTACGAGGTGCACGCGGTGATCGGCATGGTGCTGATCGCGCTGGTGCCGTACACGCGGCTGGTGCATATGTTCAGCGCGCCCGTGCAGTATCTGTTCCGGCCGTATGTGGTGTACCGGAGCCGCGACCCCGAGCAGTTGGGGCCGCGGCCGGAGAAGCGGGGCTGGGAGCGGACGGGGTCCTAGGCGGCCCCTCCCTTCTGCTCCTTGTCGTCGTCGACGATCTCCGCGTCCACCACGCCCTCGTCGTCGGAGGTGCCGGACGCGTCGGACGTGCTCGCGCTCTGTCCCTCGGCCGCCGAACCGGCCGAGGCGGACGCGTACATGGCCTGGCCCATCTGCTGGCTGACCGTGGCGAGCTTCTCGATCCCCGTGCGCAGGGCGTTCGTCTCGGCGTTCTGCTCCAGTTGCTGCTTGAGGTCCGTGATCGCCGACTCGACCTCCGACCTGGTGTCCGCCGGGACCTTGTCCTCGTTGTCACGGATGAACTTCTCGGTCTGATAGACGAGTTGCTCGGCCTGGTTACGGGTCTCCGCCGCCTCACGGCGTTTGCGGTCCTCCTCGGCGTACTGCTCGGCGTCCCGCATCATGCGGTCGATGTCGCCCTTGGGGAGGGCCGAGCCGCCGGTGACCGTCATCTTCTGTTCGCGACCGGTGGCCAGGTCCTTGGCGGAGACGTGCATGATCCCGTTGGCGTCGATGTCGAACGCGACCTCGATCTGCGGGACCCCGCGCGGCGCCGGCGGCAGACCGGTGAGGTCGAAGACGCCGAGCTTCTTGTTGTACGCGGCGATCTCGCGTTCGCCCTGGTAGACCTGGATGCCGACGGAGGGCTGGTTGTCGGTGGCCGTGGTGAAGATCTCCGAACGCCGGGTGGGGATGGTCGTGTTGCGTTCGATGAGCTTCGTCATGATGCCGCCCTTGGTCTCGATGCCGAGGGACAGCGGGGTGACGTCGAGCAGCAGGACGTCCTTGACGTCGCCGCGGATGACACCGGCCTGGAGGGTCGCGCCGACGGCCACGACCTCGTCGGGGTTGACGCCCTTGTGCGGGTCCTTGCCGGTGAGTTCCTTCACGAGGTCGGTGACGGCGGGCATCCGGGTGGAGCCGCCGACGAGGATGACGTGGTCGACCGCGGAGAGCTTGATGCCGGCGTCCTTGACCGCCTGGTGGAAGGGGGTCTTGCAGCGGTCGAGGAGGTCGGCGGTGAGCTCCTGGAACTGGGCGCGGGTGAGCTTCTCGTCGAGGTGGAGGGGGCCCTCGGCGGAGGCCGTGATGTAGGGCAGGTTGATCGTCGTCTCGGAGGAGCTGGACAGCTCGATCTTGGCCTTCTCGGCGCCCTCGCGCAGCCGCTGCAGCGCCATCTTGTCGTTGCCGAGGTCGATGCCGTTCTGCCCCTTGAACTTCTTGACGAGGTACTCGACGACCCGCTGGTCCCAGTCGTCGCCGCCGAGGTGTGTGTCGCCGTTGGTGGCCTTGACCTCGATGACGCCGTCCCCGATCTCCAGCAGGGAGACGTCGAAGGTGCCGCCGCCGAGGTCGAAGACGAGCACCGTCTGCTCCTCGCCCCGGTCGAGACCGTAGGCGAGGGCGGCGGCCGTGGGCTCGTTGATGATCCTGAGGACCTTCAGGCCCGCGATGTCCCCGGCCTCCTTGGTGGCCTGCCGCTGGGCGTCGTCGAAGTAGGCGGGAACGGTGATCACCGCGTCGGTGACGTCCTCACCGAGATACGACTCGGCGTCCCGCTTCAGCTTCTGCAGCACCCGGGCGGACAGCTCCTGCGCCCGGTAGCGCGTGCCGTCGATGTCCCCCTGATCGGGGAAGCGCCAGCTTCCGTCGCCCATGTGCCGCTTCACGGAGCGGGCGGTGCGCTCGACGTTCGTCACCGCCTGCCGTTTGGCCACCTCCCCCACGAGCACCTCGCCGTTCTTGGCGAAGGCGACGACCGACGGTGTGGTCCTGGCCCCCTCCGCGTTGGCGACGACAGTGGGTTCGCCGCCTTCCAGGACGGCGACCACCGAGTTCGTGGTCCCGAGATCGATCCCGACCGCGCGTGCCATCGTTGTCCCCTTCCGCCAGGGCACCCCTTTGAACTCCAGCACAAAACTTGAGTGGGTTCTTGTCAATGGGGCGAGTGATCCAGGGGACGGGTGATCCAGGGGACGGGCGCCAAACAAGGCCTGAGCGGGCGCTCAGCCCCTGAGGGCCAGGGCCCGCCGGGGCAGATCGGTGATCAGCACGTCGACGCGCGAGTCGGCCAGGAAGGCACGCATCTGCCGGTCCTCGTTGACGGTCCAGACCATGGTGAACAGTCCGTGCCGGGCCGCTTCCCGCAGCACGGTGGCGCGCGCGAGCCGCTGGTGCACGGCGACCCCGGTCGCACCACAGGCGCGGATACGCCGCATCGGCAGCAGCTCGCTCAGCCTGATCCCGACCAGCCGCGCCAACCCGACCTCCGCACGGTGCCGCCCCAGCGACAGGGCCGTCCGCACCCGCGGAAAGTCCCGGGAGATCGCGGCGACGGAGCGATCCTCCAAGGTCGTGGCGACGAACCCGTCCACACCGAGCAACGCGACAGCCCGCTCGACCAGCTCCCGCTCGTACCCGGTCTCCTTCAGATCGAGGTGCCCCTCGATCTTCCCGCCGATCAGCTCCATGACGTCATCGACGACGGGCACGGCGTATCCGGCACGCGCGCACAGCTCGGCGTAGGTGATCCGGGACAGGAGTGGTCCGATACGACCGACCCGGGCATCGTGATGGACGACGAACACCCCGTCCACGGTCCGCCGGATGTCGAACTCGACGTACTCGGCCCCACTGAGCAGCGCATCCTCATACGCCGGCCAGGTGGCGGCACCGGCACGCTCGGTACCACCACGGTGGGCGGAGACGGCGGGGCGTGAGGGCATGGTGGATCAACTTTCGAAGAGGGGGTACGGCAACGCCGCCAAAGGGGCGCGGGGAACTGCGCGACAAGCCACAACGACGCAGCAGACGGCAAACGACCTGTCGCGGCACTCCCCACGCCGCACCCCCGATGAAGCGCTACGCCAACTTCGCCGAGAGCGTGATGGTCGTCCCCGTCAGAGCCTGGCTGACCGGGCAGTTCTTCTTCGCATCCTCCGCCGCGGCGACGAACGCCTCGTCATCGATCCCCGGCACCGTCCCCTCGACGGTGAGGTGAATCCCCGTGATCCCCTCACCCGGCTGGAAGTTCACGTCGGCCGAGGTGACCAGCTTGGTGGGCGGAGTACCGGCACCGTTCAGGGCGTGCGACAGCGCCATGGAGAAGCAGCTGGAGTGCGCGGCGGCAATCAGCTCCTCCGGGCTGGTCTTGCCGTTCGCGTCCTGGGACCGCGAGGCCCACGTCACCGGCTGCGCCTGAATGGCACCGGAAGAGTCGAAGTTGACGACACCGTTGCCCTCGAGCAGGTTGCCTTCCCAGACGGTGTGTGCGGAGCGCGTGGTTGCCACGATTCTTCCTTTCGCGTGGGGGCCCGTTCTCCTGGGCCCGTGCCCCCATCCGATCACACTCCGGCTCAACTCACGCGGAAGACCGGCCCACGCGGGGTGAACGGGAGGCGACGGCCTTGCGGAATCAGGTACGCGTGCTCGCGCCGCACCCGCAGGACATCGCACCAGCCGTCCGTGATGACCAGGACGGGCGCGCCCGGCGGGAAGTCGTCGGCGCGGTGGAGGAGGTCGATCCCGGGCTGCAGGACCGTACCGCCCCGGCCGTGCACCCGGACCCGCCCGGCGATGTCCGTCACCGGCACATACCCCGCGTCGTGCGGCCCCGCGTCGCAGAACACCACCCGTGCCGCCGGGACGTCCCGGGCCTCGGCGTAGGAGGCGATGGCGCCCAGCGCCTTGCCGAGGAGCACGCGGTTCATGGATCCGGAGGTGTCCAGGACGACGCCGAAGGTACAGCGGGCGATCTCCTCGGGCGGGAAGTAGCGGCCGGCGCGCGGGATGTCGGGGGTCGACGCCTGGCGGCGTGCGGGACGGGCGTATGTGCGCACCGGCTCCGGACGTGGCACGAACTCGTCGAACCAGCGGGCCAGTCGGGCGTCCCACGGCAGCGGCGGATGGCTGAGTGCGCGGATCTCCTCGACCAGGCCGCCGGGCAGGAAGCCGCGCTCCTGCTGCTGGTGCAGGTCGAGGCCCTGGCACAGGCCCCGGCGGTAGAACTCGTCGAGGTCGACGTGGTCGCCGGGCGGGCCGAGCGGGGCACCCAGCACATCGCCGAGGCCCTTGCCACGCAGAGTGGCCAGCCGACGCATCCGGCGCAGGTCGCCGACGATCCGGTCGTACACCTCCTCGGCGGACAGGCCGGTGAACTGGGCGTCGTACAGCAGCCCTTGGGGCATCTCCCCGATCTGCATCTCGCGCAGCCAGCCGTTGATGACGTAGTCGCAGGCGACGTTGAAGAGGTAGGGGTCGCGGGTGCCGCAGCGGTCGCCGTGGCGCAGGGCGGCGTGCAGCATCTCGTGGGCGAGGATGAAGCGCCACTCCTCGTCCTCGAACGTCCGCAGCGGGTTGATGTAGATCTCGCCGGCCTCGGCGTTGACGGCGGCGACGGCGATGCCGTGCGCGCGGGCGAGTTCGGCGTCGGCGACCAGCTTGATGCCGGCCGCGATGCCGCCGAGCAGGGGGTAGGAGGTGATGAACCACTCCAGCGCCCACTGCCAGGGCCGCTTCTTGACCGGTTCGCCGTCCATGGAGTCGCGGCGGCCGCCCGCCAGGTCCATCGCGGTGGAGACGGTGCGGGTGAGCGCGGTCGCGAACGCCAGCTGATGGTCCGGAGGGGACCCGAACCAGCCCTGCCACTCCACGAGCAGCTGGTCGGGCTCCGGGCCCGCCGTGCCGCAGCGTTCGTACGCGGCCGGGACGCCGTCGCGCCGCCAGGGCGCGGCGAGCTGCTCCTCGTCGCCGTCCGGGTAGGTCAGCGGCAGGTGGTCCGGGGCCTTGCCGACCGGGAAGGTGAGCAGGAAGCGATTGACGGCGACGCAACGGGCGGCGAGGTCGGCGCGGTCGGGCTGCACAGGCGTGCCCTTCCTGGAAGGGACGTGACCGAAGCCGAGGTGCAGGACCGCGTGAGCGATCGCCCAGGCCCAGGCAGGGGGCTCGGCGATGCGCTCGGGGTGGACGTGCACGATGCCGTCCGAGTCGACGCGGACGAGGCCGTCGCGGGGCGCGAGTCGGCACTCCTCGTGGCGGCAGACGTCGAACTCGACGGCGGCCAGCGCGGGGTTGGCGCGCACCAGCCGCAGCCCCTCGGTGAAGGCCTCCGCCGCGAGGTCCCGCTTCTTCTTCCCCTTGCCGCCCTTGCCGCCGCCGCGGCTCATCGCCGCGCCTCCACCAGCCGGGGCATGTCACGCGCCGCCTCCACCAGGAACCAGGACGGCAGCACCGGATTGCCGTCGGCGTCGGAGGCGATGACGCTCTGGGCGACCTCGACGGAGATCTCCGCGAGCTGCACCAGCAGCGACTTGGCGCGGTACGCGGTCTGCCGGCCGCTCCCGGACATGTGGTCCTTGCTGACGGGCAGTTCCTTGATCAGACGCCCGCGGAAGGACTCGGCGAGGTAGTAGAGCAGGTCGCGGTCCTCCATACGGTGCGGCCAGCGGGCGTCGCCCTTGATGATGGCCTCGATGCCGTACTGGCTGCGCACGATCTTGACGTAGCCGCAGAACGCGGTCGCGTGCGTGGGCGTCAGCGTGCCGTGGGCCAGGACCTTGAGCGTCTCCTCGTCGAGGTCGCGGCCGAAGGAGTGCAGCGCGTCGGAGAGCATGTGCCAGGAGCGGGGCGTGGAGAACGGCTCCTCGGTCTTCGGCGGCTTGGACCACAGGTGGTCGGGGCGGTCGGTGAGGTGGTCCAGGATCCAGGGGTGGATGCCGTTGTTCGCGGCCCAGGTCAGCCAGTCCTTGGCGGAGGCCTCCAGGTGGACGTGGGTGAGGCGGTTGACCAGCGCGGACGCGATGGGGCGGGCGAGGGCGTTGTCGGTGGCCCGGTTGCCGGCACCTATGACGATGGATCCCTTGGGGAGTTCGTAGTTGCCGATACGGCGGTCCAGGATCAGCGAGTAGAACGCCTTCTGCACATCCGGGGTGGCCGCGTTCAGCTCGTCCAGGAACAGGCAGTACGGCTCGTCGCGGGCGATCGCCTCCGGCGGGCAGAAGACCGAGCGCCCGTCCCGGATCTGCGGGACGCCGATCAGGTCCTCCGGCGCGAGCTGGGTACCGAGCAGGCTCACGCACTCCAGGCCCAGCGACTCGGCGAAGTCCCTGACGAGGGAGGACTTGCCGATGCCGGGGGCGCCCCAGATGAAGACCGGCCGCACGGTGGCGAGGCCGAGCAGGAGGTCGGGGATTCGGGTGGGCGTGACGGTGACGGCTGCCTGCAAGGCAAAAGCTCCTGGGGGGCGAGGGATTTGCGACTCGAACAGTGTGTGCCTGTGCGACCCCGAACGCAGCCGATTTTCAGGCGGCCCGCTCCTCCGGCTCCGTCTCCAGCGGCACCTGTGGGCCGTTCGATTCGCGCAGCCAGCGGCGCAGCACACGGTGCACATGCTCGGCGCCGACCAGGTCCTCCCCGTCGTCGACCGGTGTGGAGAAGGCAAGCGGCGACAGCAGGAACGGCTTGCCCTGTGCCCCGCCCAGTCCGCCGTGCGAGCCGATCTGCTCCTCGAAGGCGAGCACCTCGCCGTCGGCGGGGTCGTAGGCGGAGTTGACCATGATGTCGGCGGCGTTCGGGAAGGAGTGCGTACGGCGGACGGTATCGGCGGCGCCCGGCCCGAAGACCGCCAACGGCCCGGGATCGTCGTCCAGTCGGTCCAGGGGGATCTCGGCGCCGTACGCGCCGAGCACGACCCCGCCGTTCTCCTCGCTGCGGACGAGCAGGAAGCCGATGCCGGGGTGGTTGGCGAGGGTGGTGAGCAGGGCCGGATGGCGGGCCTCGATCTCCTCCCTGGTCATGCGGTGCGGCACGTCCGGGAAGGAGACCAGGCCGAGGTTGCCGGAGGCCAGCACGATCGGTTCGGAGCGGCGGCGCGAAGGGCGGTGCTGCTCGCCGCCCTCCTCGACGGGCCGGCGCAGCGCCGCCCGCACGGACGCGCGGGCCTCGGCGCCGCTGTGCGTGCGCTGCGCCTTGCGCGGCACGGGCAGCCCGCAGCCGGCCCGCACCAGGTCGCCGAGACCGAGACCGTAGCGGGCGCGGAAGGTCTCGCCGGGGCTCTGGCCGTGGTCCGACAGCACGACGATGCGGTACGGCCGCGGCGCGTGCTCGGCGACCTTCTCGATCAACGCCAGCGACCGGTCGAGGCGTTCGAGGACCTTCTCGGTGTCGCGGCCTGCCGGTCCGGAGTGGTGGGCCACTTCGTCGTAGGCCACGAGGTCGGCGTAGACGGCGGTGCGGCCCGCGAGCATGTCGCCCATCACCGCGGCGACGACGACGTCCCGCTCGACGACGGTCGCGAAGGCGCGGACGAACGGGTAGAGGCCGCCCCGGGAGACCCTCGGCCGGACCTTGCGGGCGCGGGCCCGGGTGGACTGGCCGATCTCGCGGCCGACCTCGGCGACGAAGGACAGGGCGGTGCGCACGGCGTTGGCCGGGTCGGAGAAGTAGGCGAAGTAGCCCGCCCGGGAGCGGTTCTCCCGGCCGCGCCGTCTGGTCGCGATGGACAGCACGAGGGCCTGCTCGTCGGCGCCGCCGCCGAAGAGGTTGCCGCGGCTGGCGCCGTCGGCACTGAGGAGCCCGCCGTGGCCGGTGCGGTCGATGGCGCGACGCTGGAGTTCGGCGGCGCTCGTGGGGCGGTTGCAGACCATCACCTCGCGGCCGGCCTTCTCGTACCAGCGGAACGCGGGAACGTCGTGGTTGCTGCCGTGCAGGATGCCGAGCTGGCTGGCGCCGGTCTGGCTGGACCAGTCGGTGCGCCACGGGGTGAGCCGGTGGGTGGGGCGGGAGCCGTCCTCGGATGGGCCGCCGTTGCCGAGCCAGCGGCCGACGGTGGGCATCAGGTCCTTGCCTACGGCGTCGAGGAGGACGTCGTGGCCGACGCCGTCGAGTTGCAGGAAGACGGTGCCGGGGCTGGTCGGGCCCGGGGGCAGGGCGCCGCGGCGGCGGTCGGCGAGACGGTACAGGCGGCGTCGGTACGCGTCGTCGTCCCGGACGGCCAGGGCGGCGCCGGTGGCGGAGGCGACGGCGGACATCACCGCGGCGACGATGACGGCGGTCTCCGGGGCGGCCTCACTGTCGCCGGAGGGGACCAGGCGCAGGGCGATGATGAGGAGCGAGCCGTTGAGGAAGAACACCAGCAGGCCGAGCACGAGCGCGGGCACGAGGAGCAGGAGCCGTACGAGGAGGGGCCAGACGAGGGCGGACAGCAGACCGAACGCGCCGGCGCCCAGGGCGGCGGTCATGGCGATACGGGTGGCGCTGTCGCCGTCGGCCGACTGGAGCTGGAAGTCGGGCAGGATCCCGGCGAGCACGAGCATGGTGACGGTGGACACGGCCCACACGGCCACGCTCCGCCCGACCTGACTGGCAACCCGCCGCCAACGCCCACCACGCACGCGCAGCCCACCTCACGTCCCGACCCGTTGTCTCGGTACGGGCCCTACGCCCCAGCCTGGCACACGCCTCCGACAACGCCTGTGCCGCCCGAGTCTGCTCGCCCCCGCCGCCCCTACCCGAAGGTGGCGGCCGCGATCGTCAGCGGCCGTCGTACCCCGCCGTCGGCATCGACAGCCTCCGGTGCACCCGGGCCTTCATCTGGGCGTCGTACAACGGCTCCGCGCGCCCCACCGTCTCCACCCGCACCCCGCGCCGGGCGCACTCCGCGGTGAACGCCTCGACGGACGACAGCGCGCTCTCCAGTACCCGTCGGCTGGGCGCCACGAACAGGTCGAGACCAGGGCGGACGCCCTCCCACAGCACGCTGTGGTCGGCCCGCAACCCGCGTACGAGAAGTTCGCGCGCGACGACGTACCCGTGCTCGACGGCCCAGTGCGCGCACATCGCGTATTGGCTGCGGGAGTCCACCAGGAAGGGGTCGGCGTCCAGCTCTTCGAGCGGCGTCAGACTGGCGATCGCCGTCACGCGCACTACGGATGACCCCATGGCGTCCCCCTCACCTCCGGGTTTCGCCGCCGACCATACTCCAGCCCGTACGCTTCGGGGAGTCGCGCGAAGGAGGCAAAGAAGGTGCCGGTGGAGATCACCTGGTGGGGTCACGCCACCTGCACGGTCGAGGATTCGAACGTGCGCATCCTCACCGACCCCTTGTTCGCACGCCGGCTCGCACACCTGCGCCGGCGCCGGGGCGCACTACCGCCGCCCGACGCCTGGCGTGCGGACGTCGCCGTGGTCTCCCACCTGCACTCCGACCATCTGCACGTTCCGTCGCTTGCGAGGCTCCCGCAGGGCACCCGTCTGCTCGTGCCCGAGGGCGCGCCCCGCGCGGTGCCGGGCCTGCGCCGCCTCACCCAGCTGCGGGTAACCGAGATGACGCCCGGGGACGTGACGTCGGTGGGCGGGGTGACCGTACGGGCCGTTCCCGCGCGGCACGACGGGCGGCGACTGCCCGTCGGGCCGCACCGCTCCCCCGCCCTCGGCTATGTCATCGAGGGCGAGGCACGCACGTACTTCGCCGGGGACACCGGCCTGTTCGAGTCGATGGCCAAGGACGTCGGCCCGGTCGACGTGACGCTGCTGCCGGTGGGCGGCTGGGGACCGTATCTCGGTGAGGGCCATCTCAACGCGGGGCGGGCGGCCGAGGCGCTGGTCCGGCTCGCGCCGCGCAGTGCGGTGCCGGTGCACTACGGCACGTACTGGCCGATCGGCATGGACGCCGTACGTCCGCATGAATTCCACGCACCCGGCGACGAGTTCGCACGGCTCGCGGCCGAGCGCGCGCCCGGCGTATCGGTGCACCGGCTCGCGCACGGGGAGAGCGTGCGCCTGGGGGTGGCCCGGTGACGATGCTGGCCGCCACCGCGACGACGGTGCCGCCGGAGTCGACGCAGCAGGCGATCGGCTATCCGTCGCTGTTCCTGCTGGTGCTGATCGGGGCGCTGGTGCCCATCGTGCCGACGGGGGCGCTGGTCAGTTCGGCGGCGGTGGTGGCCTTCCATCAGACGGCGCCGTTCTCGCTGGCCCTGGTGTTCGTGACGGCGTCGACGGCCGCGTTCCTGGGCGACGCGACGCTGTACTGGCTGGGTCGGCGCGGCATGGGCTCGAAGAACGGCTCCCGGTGGCTGGAGGCGATCCGCTCGCGCGCGCCGGAGGAACGGCTCACCCAGGCGCAGGAGAAGCTCGCCGAGCATGGTGTGGCCGTGCTGGTGCTGTCCCGGCTGGTGCCGGCGGGGCGGCTTCCGGTGATGCTGGCGTGTCTGCTGGCGAAGTGGCCGATGCGGCGGTTTGTTCGCGGGAACCTTCCGGCGTGCCTGGCCTGGGCGGTGACGTACCAGTTGATCGGGATCCTCGGGGGCTCGCTGTTCTCGGAGCCCTGGGAGGGCGTGGTCGCGGCGGTCGTACTCACCGTTGCGATCAGTGTGGCACCGAGTGTTTGGCGACGGGTTCGACCTGCCAAGTGATGTTTTCGTTCCCCTGAGGTTGCGATCCTTACCCGGCGACGTCAAGCACACGTGACCCACCGACCGGCAGATCCCACAGGTCCTCCCGGTCCAGTCCCGCCCTCTCCCACGCCGCACGCACGCGCGTGAGCGGCTCCAGGACCGGCTCCGCCGACAGCACGAAGGCGGCCCAGTGCATCGGCGCCATCCTCCGCGCCCCCACCTCCTGGGCGGCACGCACCGCCTCCTCCGGGTCGCAGTGGACGTCGCTGAGCCACCAGCGGGGGTCGTAGGCGCCGATGGGGAGCAGGGCGAGGTCGATTCCGGGGTAGCGCTCGCCGATGCGGGTGAACCAGTGGCCGTAGCCCGTGTCGCCCGCGAAGTACACGCGCTGTCCGTCGGGGGCGGTGAGCACCCAGCCGCCCCACAGACTGCGACAGGTGTCGATGAGGGTGCGCTTGGACCAGTGGTGGGCGGGCACGAAGTCGAAGCGGACGCCGGACAGTTCGGCCGCCTCCCACCAGTCCAGCTCGGTGACCTGGGTGAACCGGCGGCGTCGGAACCAACCGGCGAGGCCGGCCGGCACGAACACGGGGGTGTCCCGCGGGAGTCGGCGCAGTGTGGGCGCGTCCAGGTGGTCGTAGTGGTTGTGGCTGATGACGACCGCGTCCACGCGCGGCAGGGCGCTCCAGGCGATGCCGACGGGGGTGATGCGGGCCGGGGTGCCGAGGATGCGCCGCGACCAGACCGGGTCGGTGAGGACGGTGAGGCCGCCGATCCGCACGACCCAACTGGCGTGTCCCGCCCAGGAGACGGCGATCGTGCGCGCGTCCACGCGGGGCAGCGGGCTCGGCTCGAAGGGGAGCCGCGGGATGTCGGCGAGGCCTTCCCGGCCGGGGCGTACGGAGCCCTCGCGGGCGAAGCGGGCGAGGGCCTTGATGCCGGGGAGCGGGGCGGTGAGGCGGTCGTGGAAGGTGTGTGGCCACACCCGGCGTTCGCCCAGCGGGCGGGGTGCGGCGAGCGGCGGGAACGGGGGCGCGAAGGGGGACGGGGGCGCGAAGGGCGACGGGCCCGCCGGAGCGTCGGCTTCCTGCGTGGTCGTGTTGGTCGTGGTCCTGCTGGTCGTGCTCGTGCTGGTCGTACGCGTGGTGGGCGACTCGGACTGCTGCGTCATCGAGGAGGCTCCCATCGCTGAGCGTCGTCGCGGAGATCGTCGAAGACCGACTTCAAGTGGATCAACGCGCGTTGCACATGTGGCAGTTCCAACGGCGTGGGTGAACCGATGCATTCCGCGCGTTCCTGGTCGGTGCCGGCCAGCAGCGGTCCGGTGGACAGCCGCACGCGCAACGCCCCGAGGTCGTCGCCGAAGCGGTGCCCGCCCGGCGCGGGCATGCCGAGTCGGGCGGCGAGGAAGTCCTCCAGATCCTGCGCGTCCCCCACGTCGTGCGCGGACAGCCCGGGGCGCAGGGGGCCGAGGTCGATGTACAGGTGCCGCCCGGCCTGCGGGGGTCGCGCGAGGGCTCCGGCCCCTACGGCGGCGGCATGCGCGGCGGCGGCCACGCGCGCGTGCAGGCGTACGGCGGCGGTGACGCGCGCGGTGACCGGCTCGGGTTCCGTCAGCGCGTACCCGGCGGCGAGGGCGACAGGGCCGGCGACGCGGGCGCCGAGCGCGGTGAGCACGTCCAGCACGCGCGCGTGGAGGCCGTCACCGTCCTCGCCCGCGGGGAACCGGGCGACCGCGGCCGGCCAGCCCGGCGGGAGGTGGGCACCGGCCAGGTCGGTGACGACGGTGACCTGCTCGGGCAGCATCTCGGCGGGGCTGAGCAGCACGGTGTCGTGCGGGGCGTGCACGGTGTCCCGCCAGGTCTCGTCGCTGACCAGGTGCAGCCCCTCGCCCGTCGCCGCCTCCAGGGTCTCGTGCAGCACCTCGGGCGGGGCCACGGTGGCGGTCGGGTCGTCGACGACGGACAGCACGAGCAGCCGCGGGTCACCGCCCTCGGCGCGTACCCGGCGGACGGTCTCCAGAAGGGCGTACGGATCCGGGACACCGCCGCACTCGGCCGGTGTCGCCACGTGGAAGACGGGTCTGCCCAGCAGGCGTGCGTACGGCGCCCACCAGGCGGCACAGGGCCGCGGCACCAGGACGTCGCCGCCGATCGCGAAGGTCAGTGCGAGCAGCAGGGCAGGGGCGCCGGGGCCGGCCACCGCCCGCTCGGGCTCGGTCGGCAGGCCACGCCGTTCCCAGTAGCCGCACGCGGCCTCCAGGAGCGCGGGGCCGCCGCCGATCGGTTCGCTCTCGGCCCGCCCCGCGGCCGCGGCCAGCACGGCGGCCAGCTCGGGCAGCACGGGCAGCCCGTCGTCCGGGAGCGGCGGCCCGTACCGGACGGGGCCGTGGCCTTCGGGGTCCGTCCGGCGCATCGGTGCCTCCGCGCTGTGCCTGGTGCCGGGGTGGTTCGTCGTGGTCGGGTGCGCCGTGTGCCCCTCGCGCCCCGCGTACCTATCGTGGCGCCACGCCATGGGCGCCCGCCGGGGTTTCGCCCGTCCTGGCCATCAGTCCTCCGCGGCGGGCGTCCTACGACGCAGCCGGTACACCGCGCCGCCCAGGGCACCCGTGATCAGGACGCCGCCGGCGACCAGGGCGGGGACGGAGTCGGTGAAGGTACCGCCCGCGCCGGCCTGCACCCCGTGCTCCGTATCCGCGCGGTCGCAGTCCTCCGAGTGTGAGTCGCCCTTGTCCCAGGAGGCCTCGGTGTCCTGCGAGTAGGGCACACTCCGGTCGGGCGCGGTTCCGTCTGCCGGCGCCCCGGACCCGGTGCACGGACGACGGCTGCCGCTGCCAGCACCGTCCTTGCCACCCTCGGTGCCCTGCTTACCGCCCCCGGTGCCTTGCGTGCCGCTCTCGGTGCCTTGCTTACCGCCCTGATCGCCTCCCGTGGCGTCCTTGCCGCCTTCGGTGGCGTCCTTACCACCCACGCTGCCGTCCGTGGCACCACTACTGCCGTCCTTGCCACCCACGCCGGCGTCAGTGCCACCGCCACTACCGTCCTTGCCACCGCCATCCTTGCCACCGCCGGCGGTGTCGCCACCGCCGCTGTCGCGGGTCACCGTGAGCGGCGCGCTCCACGCCTTGCCCTCCGCGCCGGACACCGCCGGACAGGTGCCGTCGACGGTCCACGCGGACTCGGATCCGACCGCGTCCGGGTCGCCCTCGAAGTTCTCGGCCGGTGGGACACGGGCGGTGCCGCTGTAGGCGGGCCCTGCCGCCTTCTCGTCGTTGCCGGAGACCAGCTTCAGCTGGACGGTGCCCTCCTCGAACACCTGCGAGACGGCATCGATGGCGCCGGGCGCGCTTCCTTCGAGGGGGTCGCAGGAGACCGAGACGGTGATGCTGCCGCCCGGGGAGACGGTGCCGGGGCTGACCTCCGCGGCCGGGTCCGCCCACGCGGCCGAGGCGACGAAGCCCAGGACGACACCGACCAGGGCGGCGACGGACAGGGCACGGGCGGTGCGGCGCATGGGGTGAACTCCTTCGGCCGACGGCTGCGGGGGTACGGCGGTCGTGCCCCCGCAGCCATGACAGCCCGCCCGGCGTCCGGGCGCGCGCGGCCGGACACCATTCGCGGGACGCGGGCGGCCGACCGGGTGACACCGCGGGGCGGGTCGGCTCACCTGGTCAGTTCATGAGCGCCGCGAGGTCTCGCTCCAGCCCTCGCCCCCGCCTGCTGACGATGCCGGACGCGACGTCCGCCAGCTTGCGGTTGGTGCCCTGCGAGATGCGGCGCAGTACGCCGAAGGCGGTGTCGGCGTCGCAGCCGAGGACGTGCATGACGATGCCGCACGCCTGGTCGACGACAGGCCGGGAGCGCAGGGCGGTGCCGAGGTGGCCGAGCTCGGTGAGCGCGGCGCGATAGGAGCGGTCGCGGACCAGGCAGCTCGCGGCGAATTCGCCGAGGGCCTGCACGGGCCCGTGCGAGGCGTTCTCCAAGGTGCCCGGCCGGAAGCTGTAGAGACTGAGCGTCACCGTGAGCCCGGAGCGACGGAACGGCAGCGTGACGCTGGACCGCACGCCCGAGTCGAGCGCCACGGCGCGGTACTCCGGCCAGCGCTCGTCGTGCAGCAGGTCGGCCGCGTCGACGGGTCCGCCGTGTTCCAGCGCGTCCGGGATGGGCCCGTCCCCGGAGCGGAGCTGCACGGCGACGAGTCCGGCGAGGTCGGGATGGGTGACGGCGGCGGGCCGTTCGGCTTCCGCCTCGCACACCATGCTGCTCGCCCCGCAGCAGTCTGCGGTGCAGCGCACGGCCTGTTCGGCCAACTCGGACAGCCTGCGCCCCGGAAGGGCGGCCTCGGCCGACTCGTCACCCCAGCGATCCACCTGTTCGTGAGCGGGCATCCTCAACTCCTCCTCCTTTGTGCGCGTTCCCGCTCCCGCTGCGGGAAAACAACGGGAGAACAGAGCAGGCCAGTTGCTCCCCACCACCCCGAACCGCCTTGTCAGCGGCTAGGTTCGTCCCATGGCGCAGACCGACGAATTCGGTGAGGAGCTCGTGGACTTCGTGCGCCGCGTCGCGGAGCTGAAGGCGGCGCGGTCCCTGTCGGGAGGAGATCTGCCGACAGTCCTGGATGCGGCCATCTTCGAACTCGACCATGTCGCCGACCAGTTGTGGCCGTGGTACGAGCGACTGTCCTCGGGCGGACAGCCCCGTACGGCGTCCGCCGAACGCCAGGAGCAGCATCTGCTGCGCGCGGTCTTCCAGGGGTTTCCGCTGCCCGTGGCGCTGGTGGACCGGGAGGCGGTGGTGCGCCGGCTGAACTTCGCGGCGACGTCGTTCACGGGCGTCCGGGCGGGCTATGCGACGGGCCGGCCGCTGACCGGTCTGCTCGCCCACGCCGACCGCGCGGCGTTCCGTTCCCAGGCCGCGGCGGTGGCCCGTGGCGAGGGCGACCGCAGCCTCACCGTGCGCCTCCAGCAGCGCCCGTCCGTACCGGTCCACGCGACCCTGTCCGCCGTACGCCCGAGCGGGGAGCCGCACACCACGGTCCTGGTGGTGCTGCAACCCGGCGAGACGGCCCCGCCCGCCATGCCGACGCCCCAGGTGCCCGACCTCACCGAGACGACCCGGCACGCCGCCCTGACAGACCTCCAGGACGAGATGACCACGGCCCTCCTCACGGCACCGCGCGGCGACCGCGAGGCAGTCGTCCGGCAGGCGGCCCGGGTCCTGCACGGCCGCTTCGCCGACTGGGTGATCGTCGACACGGGCACCGCACGGATGTCCCGTACGACGGTGCTGGCCCCCTCGCCGAAGGAGGCGACCGCACTCACGGAACAGGACCCGGCCACCTGCCCTCTGATCACAGAGACCACCCGCACCGGATCCCCGTCCCTCCAGGTACGCCCGGAGAACCCGGACGCCTTCGGCAGAGACACGGACGGCGCCCCCGTCCTGGTCCAGGCGAACGTCACGTCTCTGCTGTGCGTGCCTTTGACGGTCGGCGGCGCCGTACAGGCCGTACTCACCCTCTTCAGATGCGGCCCCCGCCCACCGTTCTCATTGGCAGAAGCGAAGGCTATGGACACAATGTCCCGCCACATAAGACTGGCGGCAACTGAAACCCCCTGAGGGGCGCGGGGAACTGCGCCGCAAGCGACATACGGCCCGCAGACCGCAGCACACCCGCACCCCTACGGCGAATCCCGCCCCTCAGGCCACGTCACTCAGCACCTGTTCCCGCACCCGACTGCAGCACCGGCTGATCAGCCGGGACACATGCATCTGCGAGATACCCAACTGCTCGGCAATCCGGCTCTGGGTCATGTCCCCGAAGAACCGCATGTACAGAATCGCCCGCTCGCGCTCAGGCAGCGCAGCAAGCCGCGGCTTGACCGCCTCACGGTCGACGACCGTGTCCAGCGCGGGATCGGCGGAGCCCAGCGCGTCGCTCAGCGAATACCCGTCATCACTGCCGGGCAGCTCCGCGTCCAGCGACAGGGCGGTGAAACTCTCCAGCGCCTCCAGGCCGGCCCGGACGTCGGCCTCACTCATGTCCGCGTGCTCGGCGATCTCGGCGGTGGTCGGACGCCGGCCGGAGACGGTCTGCAGGTCCTGGACGGCGAACCGCACCCGGTTGCGCAGGTCCTGCACCCGGCGCGGCACGTGCAGCGTCCACATGTGGTCGCGGAAGTGTCGCTTGATCTCGCCGGTGATGGTGGGCACGGCGTAGCTCTCGAAGGCGTTGCCGCGCTCGGGGTCGTATCGGTCGACGGCCTTCACCAGCCCGAGGGCGGCGACCTGCCGCAGGTCCTCGAAGCTCTCGCCGCGGCTGCGGAACCGTCCGGCGAGCCGGTCGGCCATGGGAAGCCACGCCTCCACGATCCGTTCTCGGACCGTGTCGCGCTGCTGTCCCTCGGGCAGCGTGGCGAGCCGGCGGAAGTCCGCCGCGGTGTCGGGGGCGTCGTCGTGCGGGTGGTGCTTCGCGCTCACTGGAGTGGGCATGGTGCGTCGCAACTCCCTTGGATGTGCTCTGGGTTGGACGGTCACCGCGGGAGTGGGGGCGCGCACCGGTACCGGACACACCCGTGGCGGGAATCGCCGCTCCCACGGACGTGCCTCCTGTCCGAAGCACTGATGGTTCGCCTGCCCCCGTGCCCGCCCCGCAAACACCGCGCGCCGTCGGACGGAGCAGCCGGGTCACCCGCCATCCGGGGTGCAAACCCTGTGTCGGCCCCCTCTCACCGGGTACGCGGTGCGCAGTCCCGAAGATCTGGAGGGAGTCATGCAGCGAGGCAGTGACCGGCTGAGCGTCCACCGTGACGAGGAGATGAAGCACGAACTGCAGGGGTTGCTGCGGTCCGGGCACCCCACCCGGACCGAGGAGTGGCACGACCCCGAGCCGTCCGCAGAGGACGATCCGCAGGTCGCGGGCGGGCCGGTGACACCGGGTACGTCGGCGTCCCTGGCGGCGGTCCGGCTAGAGCTGGCGCGGATTCTGGGCCGCGGCGCCTTTCCGGCGAGCCCCCGGGAGCTGATGGGTGAGCTGCGCCGCGGGTATGCGCCCGACGCCCTCGTCGAGTCGCTGGAGCGCCTGCCCCGTTCGACGCGCTACACCAACGTCCAGCAGCTGGCCGAGGACCTGACTGGGGGACATCATGCGCATCGCATTTCTGACCGCCCCTGAGGGCGTCGAGGAGGTCGAGCTCACCCATCCGTGGCGGGCGGCGGTGGACGCGGGCCACGAGCCGGTGCTCGTGTCGACGAGGCCCGGCACCATCCAGGCGTTCCACCATCTCGACAAGGCGGACAAGTTTCCCGTGCAGGCGGTCGTGGGCGAGACGTCGGCGGACTCCTTCGGCGGGCTGGTGCTGCCGGGCGGTGTCGCGAATCCGGACTATCTGCGGATGAACCGCAAGGCCGTCGCGTTCGTGCGCGACTTCTTCGAGCAGGGCCGGCCGGTCGCCGCGATCTGCCATGCCGCATGGACGCTGGTGGAGGCGGACGTCGTACGCGGGCGCGTGCTGACGTCCTGGCCGAGCGTGCAGACCGACATCCGCAACGCGGGCGGCACCTGGGTCGACGAGCAGGTGCGGATCTGCGACCACGGCCCGAACAAGCTGGTGACCAGCCGTAAGCCGGACGATCTCAAGGCGTTCTGCGAGACGTTCCTGGAGGTGTTCGCCAGGGAGGCCAGGCAGTCCAAGGAGGCCGTCTGACTCACGTGCAGCGGTCGCGGGCGCCCTCGCGGGTTCGGCCCGCGGCCACGGTGCGGCGCGGGTTGCGGCGCAGGTACTCGCCCTCCAGCTGCGCCATGCGTTCGTTGTGGGCCCGCAGTGCGTCGTTCGAGCCGTAGAGAAGCGTGTCGTGGCGCGTCCGGTGGATGGTCTCCAGCTCCTTCATGAGCTGCTGGTCGTCCAGCCGGCCGGGGTCGACTCCAGTCATGGTGGTGCCCCGCTCGTCGTGCCGTCGTTGTCGGCGACCTGGATTCAGTCCTGTCTGCATCCACTGTACGAACACCCCGGCCCCTGGGCCCTCTGTGCACGCCCGTCCAGAGATCCGAACCCCTGACCTGGGCGAACGCCTACCGCGCCCGCTCCACCCGCCGCTCGTCCCACACCGGCTCCGGCGTCTCCCGTACCCGCCCGTCACTGCCGAAGACGAGGTACCGGTCGAAGGAGCGCGCGAACCACCGGTCGTGGGTGACCGCCAGCACCGTGCCCTCGAACGCCTCCAATCCCTCCTGGAGCGCCTCGGCGGATTCCAGGTCGAGGTTGTCGGTCGGCTCGTCGAGGAGCAGGGCCGTGACGCCCTCCAGCTCCAGCAGGAGGATCTGGAAGCGGGCCTGCTGACCACCGGAGAGCCGGTCGAAAGTCTGTTCGGCCTGCTGGGTCAGCTCGTAGCGGCGCAGGCGGGACATGGCGGCGCCCCGGTCCTGAGCGTGCTCCTTCCACAGAATGTCGAGGAGGGTACGGCCGATCAGCTCGGGGTGTGCGTGCGTCTGGGCGAAGTGCCCGGGCAGCACGCGCGCGCCCAGCTTCCACTGCCCCGTGTGCGCCACGTCCTCCCCCGCCAGCAGGCGCAGGAAGTGCGACTTGCCGGAGCCGTTGGAGCCCAGGACGGCGACGCGCTCGCCGTAGAAGACCTCCAGCGAGAACGGCTTCATCAGGCCCGTGAGCTCCAGCGCCTCGCAGGTGACGGCCCGCACCCCGGTACGGCCGCCCTTCAGCCGCATCCTGATGTCCTGCTCGCGCGGCGGCTCCGGCGGCGGTCCCGCCTCCTCGAACTTGCGCAGCCGGGTCTGGGCGGCCCGGTAGCGGGAGGCCATGTCGGGGCTGTTCTCGGCGGCTTGACGGAGCGTCAGCACCAGCTTCTTCAGCTGGGCGTGCTTCTCGTCCCAGCGTTTGCGCAGCTCCTCGAAGCGGGCGAAGCGCTGACGCCGGGCCTCGTGGTACGTCCCGAAGCCGCCGCCGTGCACCCAGGCGTCCGCGCCCGCGGGCGAGGGCTCGACGGAGACGATCTTCTCGGCGGCGCGGGAGAGGAGTTCACGGTCGTGGGAGACGAAGAGAACGGTCTTGCGGGTCTCCTTGAGCCGCTCCTCCAGCCAGCGCTTGCCGGGCACGTCGAGGTAGTTGTCCGGCTCGTCGAGCAGCAGCACCTCGTCGGTGCCGCGCAACAGCGCCTCCAGCACCAGCCGCTTCTGCTCACCGCCGGACAGCGTGCGCACCTGCCGCCACTGCGCCTTGTCGTACGGCACCCCGAGCGCGGCGGTCGTGCAGATGTCCCACAGCGTCTCGGCCTCGTACCCGCGCACCTCGGCCCAGTCGGCGAGCGCCTGCGCGTACCTCAGCTGGGCGGCCTCGTCATCGACGGTCATGATCGCGTGCTCGGCGGCGTCGACGGCCTTGGCGACCTCGCGGATCCGGGGCGGCGCGACCGACACGAGCAGGTCACGTACGGTCGTCTCGTCCCGTACGGACCCCACGAACTGCCGCATCACCCCGAGACCGCCACTCACGGTGACGGTGCCGCCATGCGGTTTCAGCTCCCCGGAGATCAGCCGCAGCAGGGTCGTCTTCCCGGCACCGTTGGGCCCGACCAGCGCCACGACGGCCCCTTCCCCCACCCGGAAGGACACGTCGCCGAGCAACGCCCTCCCGTCGGGGAGGTAGTACTCGAGGTGCGCGGCTTCCAGATGTCCCATGGGGCCGAATTCTGCGGGCAGCCAGGGATCCCAGGCAAACCCTTATCCCAAACGCCAGGGCTGCCTCGACACCGGCCGCGGAAACGCCCCAAGGGGCGCGGGGAACTGCGCGACCAGCCACAACAAACCCGCACCCGGCATCAAACCGGCACCCCTACGGCGTATCCCCGACAACAGCCCACCCCGCAGGCCCACCCTCCCCCGCAGGAGCCACCACGGCCCCGGCCCAAGCCAGCGCCTTCCACCCATCCGCAGGCGACCCTTCAAGGATCACCACTCCCGTGTTCTCCAGCGGATGCGCCGCGGCGAACGGCACATCCACGTTGACGGCCCGCGCCGCCGTCCACAGACGGATCGCCGCGCCATGGCTCACCAGAGCAACGGTCCCGAACCCACGGCCGGCGGCCTCGGAAACCACCGCGTCAAACCGCGCCAGCACCTCCGCCCCGCTCTCACCCCCCGGCATCCGCAGCTCCGTGTCACCGGCCGCCCAGGCGAACACGGTCTTCATGTAGAGCGCGCCCTGCTCGGACTCGCCGGGCAGTATCTCCAGATCGCCCGCGGTCACCTCACGGATGCCGTCCCGCACGATCACGTCGAGGCCGCG
This sequence comes from Streptomyces sp. cf386, assembly GCF_900103585.1. Taxonomy (GTDB): domain Bacteria; phylum Actinomycetota; class Actinomycetes; order Streptomycetales; family Streptomycetaceae; genus Streptomyces. The sequence goes on along the minus strand of NZ_FNHV01000004.1, from coordinate 359,059 downwards.
GGCGGCGGCCAGCGGGGCCGCGGTCAGCTGCGTGCGGGTCAGGGTGGAGACGTAGATCGCCTCGATGTCCTCACCGGCGAGGGCCTCGGGGAGTGCGGCGGCCTGCCGTTCGCCGAGTGCGGTCAGCCCCGGGCCCGGGACCGCCGTGTCGAGCAGATGCTCCAGGTTCGACGGAGTCTGGCCGTGGCGTACGAGGAGCAGACGCATGTGCGGGTTCCTTCGTGTGTCGGTCACCGTCGGCCGGACACCAAGCGGGCACTTCAGGGTACCCAGGCCTGTATGAGCCCAGACGTCGACCTCACTGTCCCCAAGCCCGGCCGGCACGTCCTGCGCGACCGGCTCCTCGCCCTCGACTTCCGACTGTTCGAGTTCGCCGCAGAGCAGCACTGGCCGTATGCCGAGCGGGTGCTGCCACGGCTCAGCCGGAGCGCGAACCACGGGGTGCTGTGGTTCGCGACGGCCGCCGCCATCGCCGCCAGCCGCACACCACGGGCCCGACGGGCCGCGGCGCGGGGCATCGCCTCGTTGAGCCTGGCCTCGCTGACCATCAACACCCTCGGCAAGCGGTCGGTACGCCGCCCCCGGCCGGTCCTGGATCCCGTACCGCTGGTCCGGCAGCTGAAGCGGCAGCCGATCACCACCTCGTTCCCGTCGGGGCACGCCGCCTCGGCGGCCGCGTTCGTGACCGGTGTCGCCCTGGAGTCGCCCACGTGGGGCCTGGTCGTGGCGCCGATCGCCTGGTCGGTCGCGCTGTCCCGGGTGTACACGGGCGTCCACTTCCCGAGCGATGTGCTGGCGGGCGCGGCCCTGGGTGCGGGTGCCGCGTTCGCCGTACGGGGCATGGTGCCCACCCGCGAACGGCTGATCCCGCCGGCCCGGCCACGTACGGACGTGCCGGCGCTGCCGGACGGAGACGGCCTGGTCATGGTGGCCAACAAGGGGTCGGGCAGCTCCGACCGGGTGCACGCCCTGCTGGACTCGCTGCCGCGCACCGAGGTCGTCGAGTGCGAACCGGCCGACACCCGCGCCGAGATGCAGAAGGCGGCGGCCCGTGCCCGGGTGCTCGGCGTGTGCGGTGGCGACGGCACGGTGAACACGGCCGCCGAGGTGGCCCTGCGGCACGGCTTGCCCCTCGCGGTGCTGCCCGGCGGCACCCTGAACCACTTCGCGCAGGACCTGGGTGTGGAGGACGAACGCGATCTGGGCCGGGCCGTGCAGCGCGGCCAGGCCGTGCGCGTGGACGTGGGCCGGTTCACCTGCGACGGACGCCAGGGCCTGTTCCTCAACACCTGCAGCCTGGGTGTGTATCCGGAACTGGTGCGCCAGCGCGATCACTTCTCGCCCCGCGTCGGCGCCTGGCCGGCCGGCGTACTCGCGGCGCTTCGCGTCCTGCGCAGTGAACGCCACCCCCTGCACGCCGAAGTCGCCGGCCGCAAGCACCCGTTGTGGCTGCTGTTCGCCGGAAACGGCACCTACCACCGGGTGGGCCTCGCCCCGGCCCGGCGCCTGGACCTCGCGGACGGGGTGCTCGACGTACGGGTCGTGCACGGCGGGCGCCGCCCCGCCCTGCGCCTGCTCGCGGCCGCCCTCGCGGGCCCGCTGACCCGCTCTCCGGCCCATGCGGCGGTCCAGGTGGGCCGACTTCGCCTGACCGGGGTCACGCCGGGCGCGCTGCTCGCGTACGACGGCGAAGTCACCGAGGTGGGGGGCGAGGTGACGCTGGAGAAGCTGCCGGAGGCGCTGACGGTCTACCGTCCGTGGTCCGGCAACTGATGACCCGTCAGTCCACGTAGTGAAACGCTGGTCTCATTATTCGGCATACGAGCGTACCGTCCAGCCATGTCCAAGTCACAGGAGACCGCCGTCGAGACCGCCGTCTACACGCATGGGCACCACGAGTCCGTGCTGCGTTCGCACACCTGGCGCACCGCCGCCAACTCCGCCGCCTACCTGCTCGGTTCACTCAAACCGCATATGCGGATCCTGGATGTCGGCTGCGGCCCGGGCACGATCACCGCCGACCTGGCGGGCCTGGTCCACGACGGGCACGTCACCGGTGTCGACCGGGCGCCGGAGATCCTGGAGCAGGCCCGGGCCACGGCCGCCGGACGCGGCCTGACGAACGTCGAGTTCGCGGTCGCGGACGTGCACGCCCTGGACTTCCCGGACGACACGTTCTGCGTCGTCCACGCCCACCAGGTGCTCCAGCACGTCGGTGATCCGGTGGGCGCGCTGCGGGAGATGAGGCGGGTGACCAAGCCGGGCGGCTTCATCGCGGTCCGTGACTCGGACTACGCGGCCATGACCTGGTATCCGGCGTCCCAGGGGATGGACGCCTGGCTGGACCTGTACCGCCGGGTCGCCCGGGCCAACGGCGGCGAGCCGGACGCCGGGCGCCGGCTGAAGTCCTGGGCGCTGCGCGCGGGGCTCACCGACATCACCGCCACATCGGGCACCTGGACCTTCTCGACGCCGGACGAGCGGGCCTGGTGGAGCGGCCTGTGGGCGGACCGGACGCTGGCGTCGGCGTACGCGGAGCGGGCCACGGAGGGCGGGCACGCGAGCGCGGAGCAGTTGCGGGCCGTGTCAGAGGCCTGGCGGGAGTGGGGGCGGCAGGACGACGGCTGGTTCAGCGTGCTGCACGGGGAAATCCTGTGCCGTAAGGATGCCTGAACCGCCGAATTCGGGATACCCGGAATGCAGGAGGTTCACATTATGGTTCCCATCCTGCTGGTCCTGCTGCTGGTACTGATTCTCTTCGGTGCCGGATTCGCCGTCGAGCTGCTTTGGTATATCGCGATCGCGGTGCTCGTTCTGTGGTTGCTGGGATTCCTGCTGCGCGGCACGACCGCGGCCGGGGGCAGGGGCCGCTGGTACCGGTGGTGACGTGAAGTCCCGGTACCGGCGACGACTCAGTCCCGGGGCAGCAGCGGCCCGAGCGGCCCGAGGTCCAGGTTCAGGTCCTCGGGCCGCAGGCCGTAGCGCTCGCGCAGTTCGGTCATGCGGTCGTCGAGGAGCATCAGCGTGAGACCGATCCGTTCCTCCTGGTCCTCGCTCAGGTCGCCCGTGTCGAAGCGGCGCAGCGCCTGGCGTTCCATGAGCTGGCGCAGCAACTCCACGACCGTGAGGACGAGTTTCACCAGGTCGCGTTCGACGGTGTCGGGTTCGAGGTCCAGCCGGCCTCGCTGTGACGTCATGTCAACTCTCCCCAGGGCGACGGGACCTGCTCGTTGACGGAGCTGATCAGCGCGTTCAGGTCGATACGGACGAGGTCGACGTCGGCGATGCGCAGGGTGATGTCCCCCGTGACGACGACGCCCCCGGCGAGCAGCCGGTCGAGCAGGTCCACGAGGGCGATCTCGCGGCGTTCGACGACGGTCACGGCTCCACCTCCGGCTCCTCCGTGAACTCTCCGGTGAAGGAATACGCCGCCCAGGGCCCGGTGAGTTCCACGCGAATACCCGGGGCGTCGTCCTTCTCCCGGTCCACGAATTCCACGAATTCCTCGGAATCCGCGCGCGGCACCAGATAGGCGGCGTTGAGCACATTCTGTCCGGAGGCCCCGGAAAGCGCGGTGTTCTGCGGGGCGTGCAGCCGGGAATCCTCGGCGAATGCGGAGAGCTTTTCGTGCAGCCGACCGGAGAACGCGGCGGCCTTCTCCCACACGTCCTCGCGGGCCCGTGTCTGGGTACTGCGCTGTCGCAGATAGTCACGCCCGGACACGGCGTCGCCCCGCGCCCGGCCGCTCCCCGCCGACTCCGCGGCTTTCGCGGCCACCGACTCGGCGTATACCTTGACGCCCCACTCGACCCGCCCCTCCAGCCGGTCGAGCACCCGCCGAAAGGCCTCCTCGCGGGCCTCCATCATGGTCCGTACGCCGCTGTCGTCCCGGAAGACGGTCGCGAGCCGCAGCGGCAGCGGGGTGGTGACGACGGTGAGCGCGTCGATGACCTGCTGATGGGCGCGGGCCGTCACGGTGAGCCAGTCCAGATCCTCCAGGTGGGCACGGAGTGGCTCCTCGGCGAAGTCCGCCTCCGGCACCGTACTGACGACGGCGACCAGGCCGTGGTGCGTGAGCTGCTTCGGCGGTGCTCCGGCGACCCCTGTCAGCTGGGCCTGGAGCGCGGAGCGAAAGGGGTGGCAGACGGCGTAGACGTAGCGCAGTGCGGTCATGGGGCCTCCTCCTGCTCCCGGGCGGGCTCCAGCTGGGCCAGTCGCTCACGCAACTCGGCGTTCTCCCGGGCGAGTTCCTTGCGGCGGGCGCCGGAGGACAGCGCCGGGTCGTCCTCCCACCAGTCGATGCCCATCTCCTTCGCCTTGTCGACCGAGGCGACGATGAGACGCAGCTTGATGGTGAGGAGTTCGATGTCGAGCAGGTTGATGCGGATGTCGCCCGCGATGACTATGCCCTTGTCGAGCACCCGTTCCAGGATGTCGGCGAGGTTGGCGCCACTGCCCTGGCTGTAGGGCTCGGGCAGCCGGCTGGGCATCGTCATCGTCGGCTCCCGCCACCGGCGTACTCCGGTACGTCCTCGTCCTCGTACTCGGGCTCCTCCTCGTACGCGTCCTCGGGTTCCTCCTCGTCCCCTCGCTCCGCGTCCTCGCCCTCCACGTCTTCGTCTTCCGCTTCCTCGTACTCGCCCTCGGGCTCCTCGTTCTCGGGCTCCTCGTCCTCGGCGTACTCGCCGTTCTCGCCCTTCTCCTCGTCTTCGTCGTACTCCTCCTCGTCCTCCTCCGCGACCGCGTCCTCATGGCTGCGGACGACCTCGCCGTCGCGGATCTCGCCGCGCCAGCCGTCCTCGGCCTCTCCCTTGAGGGTGATGAAGCGGACGTAGTTCTTCAGGTCGAGGCGCACCCGGCGGCCCTGCGAACGCCAGATGTTGCCGGTCTTCTCGAACAGGCCCGAGGGGTAGTACTCGACGACCAGCAGGACGCGGGTGAGGTTGTCGTCGAGCCGGTGGAAGGAGACGACGCCCTTCGTGGTGCCCTTCGCGCCCTCCGACTTCCAGGCGATCCGGTCATCCGGCACCTGCTCGGTGGTGTGCGCCTTCCAGCTGCGGTTGGACCAGAAAACCTTGAGCTGCCAGTCGGAGGTCGTGTCGTCGGCGCGGTTCGCGCTCTTCACGCCCTTCGCGAAGGTGCTGAAGTCCTGGTACTGGGTCCACTGGTCGTACGCGGTGCGCAGCGGCACGCCGACATCGACGTACTCGATGATGACGGTGGGCTTTTTGCCGACCGAGCCCTTGCGTTTGCCCTTGCCGCCGCCGAGGTTCTTGAACGCGCCGACCACCTTGTCCTTGACCTGTCCGGCGCCGACCTCCAGCGCGCTGCGCAGCGGGCTCTTGCCGCCGGCGAGCTTGCGGCCACCCTCGAGCGCGAGCTTGGCCAGACCTGGGCTGTTGCCCTCGGCGACGTCGTTCAGCTTGAGCGTGGCCTCGCCGAGCTTGCGCCCCGCGCCGACCAGCAGCCGCTGGGTCTGCGCGGCGAGGTACTCCTGCAGTTCGGCCTTCAACCGGTCGGCGGCCTCGCTGTGGGCCACGCCGGCGAGTGGTTGCTTCGCGGCTCCGCCGGCAGCGGAACTCGCGGATCCGAGTGTCTCGGTCATCGCCCTTCACCGCCCTTCGACTGGCGCGCCCGGCCGCTGCGGGCGGATCCGCGAGCCCCGGCCGTCTTCCTGGTGGTCGACTTGCCGGTTCCGCTCCGCTTCGCGGCCGCCTTCTTGGGCGCTGTCCTGCCGGCGGTGGTCTTCTTCGCCGCCGTCTTCTTCGCGGGGGCCTTCTTGGCGGTCTTCCTCGGCGCCGCCTTCCCGGACGGCTCCTCGTCCTCGGGCTCCTCGTCCTCGGGCTCCTCGTCCTCCTCGCGCCCCTCGGGCTCCTCCGCCTCGTCGAGGTCGTCGTCCTCCGCGCGCGGCTCCTCGTCCCCGGTCTCCTCCTCAGCCTCCTCGGCGTCCTCGTCCTCCGCGCCGAGATCCGGTGTCGGCACCGCGCCCGACAGCTGCTCGCGCACCTCGGCGGTGCGTCCGTGCAGCCGGTCGGAGAGCGCGTCGAGTTGTCGCTCGACCAAGGCACCGGAGGCCGCTTCGCCGACGCCGCGCAGATCCTCGCGCAGCTGGTCCCCGATCTCCTTGAACTGAGGGTTCTTCAGGAGTTGCTCGGACACCATCTCCGCGACGCCCCGCGGGCTCAAGTGCATCCGCTTGCCGGCCACGACGCTGCCGACGGCCAACGCCAGCTTCAGTTTCTTCGTCCGTCCGAGGACGTATCCGGCCCCTATGGCGAGGCCCAGTCCCACTCGGTTCATCATGCCGTCCCGTCACTGTTCCCGTAGTCTGCGCGCAGCCCGATCTCCAGCCGGTCGAGGAGTTCGTCCTCACGGCGGTCGAACTCCTCCTCGTCGATCTCACCCGCCGTCAACTGCTCCTCCAGCTGCGCCAGTTCGGCCCGCACGGCGGCCGGGTCGTAGTAGATGCGCTCCGCCTCGCGCAGCACCTGTCCCATCACCCATCCGCTGCCGCGTACCGGGGCGAACGGCAGCAGCAGCACCTCTCCGATCAGTCCCATCGCCACCACCTCACTCCTTCGCTGTTTCGCCGCCGGACATGCTGTCCGCGGGCTCGGCGGGGCCGGGCTCGACGAAGCTGTACGGCGGCAGCGGGCCGTTGACGCGCAGATCAAGGTGCGGATGGCCGTTTCGGAGCTGTTCCACTGCGGTCAGGAACGTCTCGACCTCGTCGCGGCCGACCAGGAACGACACGTTGGCGAGCCAGCCGGTGGACTCGGGGCCCACGCTGACCGCGTCCGCGGCCGGTTCCAGGGTGTGCTGTACGTCGGTCGCGTCCTCGACTTCCTGGGCCTTGACCGCGGCGACCACCATCTCGCCGAGCCTGAGCCGCTCGTCGTAGGAGCCGCCGCCGGCCTGCCGGTTGGCCTCCGTCATGGCCCGGATCTCCGGGTTCCCGGACAGCACCCGGTGCAGCACGGCCTCCTCGACATGCGTGGCCTTCACGTTGTACTCGACCTTGCCGTCCAGGGCCGAGAGCCGCTCCCGGTAGTGCTCGGTGCGCTCGGCGAGTACGCCGGTGACCGTGTCGTCGTCGGGGGCGACGCTGCCGAACCGCATGGGCAGTACGCAGCCGGTGGCGCCCGCCTCGGCGAGCACGTTCGAGTGGGCGAGCAGTTCCCTGCGCTTGGGGCGCAGGTCTTCGGGGGCCTCGCTGACCAGGGCGGCGAGCGAACCCTCCTTCAGCACGCGCACGGGGCGCGGCGGCTCGCCCACACCGCCGAAGTCCTTCGGAAGGGCGGGATGCGAGCTCGCGGTGATGCCGTACACATACGTACTCACTCCTGCTCCTCCTTCCTGCGCGTCGTGGTGGATTTGCGCGCGCGCTGCCTGGGCCGCTCCTCCTCGCCTTCCTCACGTGCCTGCTTGAAGGCGTCCGAGACGGTCTCGGCAGCGCCTGACAGCGCCCCCTTGGACTTGCCGCGCGCGCCGGACTCGGTGATCTCGCCGACCAGGTCGGGCAGGCCTGGCGCCTTGCGCGGCCCGGCCTCCAGGTCGAGCCGGTTGCACGCCTCGGCGAAGCGGAGATAGGTGTCGACACTGGCGACGACGACACGGATGTCGATCTTCAGGATTTCGATGCCGACCAGGGAGACCCGTATGAATGCGTCAATGACGAGCCCCCTGTCGAGGACGAGTTCCAGAACGTCGTAGAGGCCGCTGCTGCCACCTCCGCCGCCGGTCTGCTGTGCCGGGACAACGGTCATGCCGGACCTTCCTCCTTTTTCTCGGGACGGTGAGTGCTGGGCGCGGGCGGGCGGCCTACCGGCCGCCGGGCCTTCGTGCGTCAGAACGTCCGCGTTCGTAGCGGCGTACGCGCCGGTACCCCGCGAGCTGTCCTTGGGGGTCGAGATCGACCTGGTAGCTCGCCATCAGACTCATCGTGTCGGGTACGCGGGCCAGTTCCAGGACCTCTATTTCGAGCGTCCAGCCGTCCTCCGTGTGCTCGAAGGACGTCACCGTCTCCGCATCCATACCGGTCAGTTCGGCGAGTTGCACCCGTGCCTGACGCAGGACCTCCATCGGGGCCGGATGTTCGTCCGCCCCGCCCGTTTGCCGTCTGGATGACTTGGGTGTGTTCTGTGAATCATTCATGGGCGCCTCCTGCGCCGAGTGACCTGGAAGGCGCCGGTCAAACCCGTGGCTCGGTTTCTTCAGCCGCGCAGTGCGTCGAGCCTGCGCCTCGCCGGGCCGAGGGCGCGGCGCCGGTCCAGCAGCCCGCCCCAGGGGTTGGTGCGGGCCTGCTCCACGGCGTCGGCGATGCTCCAGCGGCGGGCGTCCAGCTCCGGGTCGTCGAGTTCTGCCCAGGTCAGCGGCGTGGCGACGGGGGCGCCTGGCCGGGCGCGGACGGTGTAGGGCACGACGACGGTCTGGGCGTAGGCGTTGCGCTGCACGTCGAGGTAGAGACGGTCGCCGCGTTCCTTCTTGCGGGCGGCGGTGGTGAACCGGTCCGGGTGGGCGGACTCCAGCACCCCCGCGACGTCCTTGGCGAAATCCCGGACCTCGTCGAAGTCGTGGTGCCCGTTCAGGGGTACGACGATGTGCAGGCCGCGCGAGCCGGTGGTCATCGGGGCCGAGGGCAGCCTCAGTTCGTCCAGGAGTTCACCGAGCAGCTCGGCCGCCTCCCTGACCTGCGCGAAGGAGTCCTCGGCGGAGTCCTCGGCAAAGTCATCGGCCGGGTCGAGGTCGAAGACCATCCGGTCGGGGCGGTCGATGCCATGGGTACGGGAGAGCCAGCGGTGCAGGGTGAGGCAGGCCTGGTCGGTGAGGAAGACGAGGCCTGCGGTGTCGTCGCAGACCGTGTGACAGACGGTGCCGCCCTCTTTGGGGACCTCGTAGCGGGTGATCCAGTCCGGGTAGTGGTCCGGCGTGTTCTTCTGCATGAACCGGGGGCCGTCGAGACCGTCCGGGTAGCACTCCAGCATCAGCGGCCGCCCGCGCAGATGCGGCAGCATGAAGGCGGCGACGGACCGGTAGTAGTCGACGAGGTCGCCCTTGGTGTACTCCTTCGCGCCCCCGTCCCCGGGAAACAGCACCTTGTCGACGCGTTTGACCTCGACGGTACGGCGCCCCGCCCGCACCTTCTTCGTATCGTCGTCGCCGGTCACCGTACGACCGCCTCCTCCACCAGCAGCTTGCCCGCGGCGGCGATGGACACGGCGTCGATGCCCGCGGTGTGCAACTGCTGGTCCGGGGAGGCGGAGCCCGGCATCCGACGGACGGCAAGGCGCACCAGGCGCGGCACCGGGCGCCCGTCGAGGAAGGCGTCCAGCACGGCGTCGCCGATGCCGCCCTCCTCACGGTGGTCCTCGACGGTGAGCAGACAACCGGTGTCCTCGGCGGCCCGGCGCAGGGTGGACCGGTCGACGGGCTTGACCGAGTACAGATCCACGACCCGCACCTGGATGCCCTCGCGGTCCAGGACGTCGGCGGCGGCGAGCGCCTCGTGCACGGTGACACCGGCGGCGACGAGGGTCAGCCTGTCCCGGCCACTCGCGCGCAGCACCTTGCTGCCGCCTACGGGGAACTCCTCGTCGGGGCCGTAGATGACCGGACTCTCGCCGCGCGAGGTGCGCAGATAGCGGACGCCCTGCAGTCCGGCCATGGCGGCGACGAGCTGCGCGGTCTGGTTGGCGTCGCACGGATACAGCACCGTCGAGCCGTACACGGCCCGCATCATCGCCAGGTCCTCCAGGCCCATCTGGCTAGGCCCGTCCTGCCCGATCGCGACGCCGGCGTGTGAGCCGACGAGGTTGATGCCGGCACCGCTCACCGCCGCCATGCGCACGAAGTCGTGGGCGCGGGTGAGGAAGGCGGCGAAGGTGGCGGCGTACGGCACCCAGCCGCGCGTCGCGAGTCCCACCGCGGCGGCGACCATCTGCTGCTCGGCGATGTAGCACTCGAAGTAGCGTTCCGGGTGTTCCTTGGCGAAGAACTCGGCCCGGGTGGAGTCGCCGACCTCGCCATCGAGGGCGACGACGTCACCGCGCCCGGTGCCGAGAACGGCGAGCGCCTCGCCGTAGGCGTTGCGGGTGGCGACTTGCTCCCCCTTCTCCCAGTGGGGCAGTTCGATGTGTCCGGCGCGCACGGCGTGCAGGACGCGGGCGGCGGGCGGCTCATGGACGTGGATGCTGATGTCACGCTCCCCGCCGAGTTCGGCTATGGCCTCGTCGGGCTCCGGCAGGGGCTTTCCGTGCAGACCCTCCCGGTCCTGGACAGCCGCGACACCCTTGCCCTTGAGGGTGCGGGCGAGGATCACGGTGGGCTGCCCGGCGGTGGACCTGGCTTCCGCGTACGCCCGGTCGACGGCGTCCACGTCATGCCCGTCCACCTCGACGGTGTGCCAGCCGAAGGCCCGGAAGCGGCGGGCGTAGGCGTCGAGATCGTGGCCGTGCCGGGTCGGGCCGCGCTGGCCCAGCCGGTTCACGTCGACGATCGCGGTGAGGTTGTCCAGATGCTCGTACGCCGCGTGCTCGGCGGCCTCCCACACGGACCCTTCCGCGAGCTCGCTGTCCCCGCACAGCACCCACACCCGGAACCCGACCCGGTCGAGCCGCTTCCCGGCCAGTGCGATCCCCACCCCGATGGGCAGCCCCTGCCCGAGCGACCCGGTCGCGGTCTCCACCCACGGCACCTGGCGCGGAGTGGGGTGCCCTTCGAGCCGGCTGCCGAGCTTGCGGAAGGTGAGCAGCTCACCGTCCTCGATGGCGCCGGCCGCCTTGTAGGCGGCGTACAGGAGGGGCGACGCGTGTCCTTTGGAGAGGACGAAGCGGTCGTTTCCGGGGTGGGCGGGCCGGTCGAAGTCGTAGCGCAGGTGGTTCGCGAGGAGTACGGCCGTCAGATCGGCGGCGGACATCGACGACGTCGGATGCCCGGACCCCGCGGCGGCGGAGGCCCGCACGCTGTCCACGCGCAACTGCTGGGCCAGCTCGACGAGTTCGGCGGTGTTCATGGGGCTCCTTCCGAGGAGTTACGGGAGTGGGGTGCGGGGGTCTCGGGGTGCGGCTTGTGGACTGCGGGGGCGTCGGCGGGCGGCTCGTGGGCGGCTCGGAGATCGGAGCGCGTGACGGGGCCGGGTGGTTCGGGGTGCCTGGCGGCGTCGGGGTCCTGAACGGGGTCGGGACGCCGGACGGAAGCGGGGGCGTGCGCGGGCCGATTCTCGGCGGGCTCGCTGACCGCGCGACTCTTCTTGGTCATCTCAGCCTTCTCTGTCTTCTCGGCCGTATCTGTCTTCGCGGCCATGTCTGTCTTGTCGGTCCTGTTGGCCTTGTCGGCCCTGTCCGCCTTCACGGCCTCGGCGGACTCGGCGGCCCCCGGTCCCGGCCCCCGGACCAGCTCCGGCGACGCGGTGTCCAGCGGCACCGACCATGACCGCACGAGCCCCAACTGCACGGCCTGGCGCGGCAGTACGGCGTCCAGCAGCCAGTCGGCGGCGACGCGGATGCGGTTGCCGGGCATCGCGGCGAGGTGGTAGCCGCGGGTGACCGCGCCGGCCGCCACGCCGGAGAGCGGGACGCCGAGGGGGTTGGCGGCAGCCTTGACGCCGCCCAGGTCCACGACGAAGCCCATGTCGCGGTGGCGGTAGGGACGCCGCTCCCCGATGCCCAGGGAAGCGGCGACGTTGTGGGCGACGACCTTGCCGTGCCGCCAGGCGTGCTGTGCGGTCATCGGCGTGTACGCACCGGGCCGCTCCAGGTCGGGCACGGCGGCCCCGTCCCCGGCGGCGAACAGCTCGGGCCGGCCCGGCACTTGGAGGTACGGGTCGACGAGCAGACGGCCCCGCTCCAGGGGCAGTCCGAGGGACTCGGCGAGCGGATCGGGCCGTACGCCGACGCACCACACCAGCGTGCGGCTGTCGACGAACTCCCCGTCGGTCAGCAGCACTCCACCATGCGTGGCCTCCTTCACGGAGGTGCCCATCCGCACCTCCACGCCCCGTTGCCGCAGCACCCGGTCGGCGGTGCGCGACAGCCGCTCGTCCAGCTCGGGCAGGACGCGTTCGGCGATGTCGAGCAGCAGCCAGCGCGGCCGCATACGGGCCCGCAGCGGGTGCTTGCGCACCTGGGCGTCGGTGAACAACTTCCCCTGCGCGGCGACCTCGGTACCGGTGTAGCCGGCGCCCACGACGACGAACGTGCACCGTGCCGCACAGCTCTCGGGGTCGTCGGCGGCAGCCGCCAGCTCCACCTGCCGGGTCACGTGATCGCGCAGATAGAGCGCCTCGGGCAGACCGCGGAAGCCGTGCGCGTGCTCGGCGACACCGGGAATGGGCAGCAGCTTGTTGACGCTGCCCGCGGCGAGGATCAGCCGGTCGAAGGGCAGGGTCCCGCCATCGCCCTCAGGCCCCGTGCAGTGCACGGTGTGTGCGTCGAGGTCGATGGCGTCGGCCTCGCCCAGCACGAGCCGTACGTGGGGCAGGGTGCCCGAGAGCGACACGGTCACCCGGCGCGGTTCCAGGATGCCGGCGGCGACCTGGGGCAGCAGGGGCAGATACAGGAAGTAGTCGGTCGGGTTCAGCAGGGTGATGTCGGCCTTGTTCCGGGTGAGCCGGGACAGGGTGCGGGCCGCTCGGTACCCGGCGAACCCGGCGCCGACGATCACGATGCGGGGTCGACTCACGGTAAGCCTCCGGGGCTGTCGGGTACCTCGGGAGCCTTCCGCGTCCCCCTGGCCAGGGCCGCCAAACGTCGGCCGGGACAGCCCGGGGTTCCGGCACGCCAACGCGACCGAACGGGTTTCCGGCCGCACCTGCGGGTACCCGGAACGGCGACCCGTCCCCGACGCCGACACGGCGGTCCCGGAGGTGTCCCCCCATGCCCCAGTACGGCTCCTTCTTTCGTACGGCGGCTGATCGGCGCTCGGCGACGGTGACGAGGGGCGGTCCCGCGCGATGAGGCTCCATCTCCCCGTCGTCTCCGTCTACACGGTGCCCACGGACGCCCCCGAGGCCGACGGCACGCTGGCCTGGAACTCCACGACCGTGGTGATCGCCGAGGTGACGGCGGGCGACGCGACCGGCACGGGATGGACCTACGGCCCGGCGGCGATCGGCGACTTCCTGCGCGACCACCTCGCGCCGCTGGTCGAGGGCCGCCACGCCCTGGACATCCCGGCCGCGCACGACGCGATGTGCCGCGCGATCCGCGACGCGGGCCGCCCGGGCGTCGCCGCGTGCGCGATCTCGGCGCTGGACATCGCCCTGTGGGACCTCAAGTCACGTCTCCTCGAACTGCCCCTGACCCGCCTGCTGGGCGCCTGCCGCGAGCGCGTCCCGGTGTACGGCAGCGGCGGCTTCACGACGTACCACGACACCCATCTGGTCGCCCAGTTGAACGGCTGGGTGCACGGTCAGCACATCCCGCGCGTGAAGATCAAGATCGGGGAGGGCCGGGGCCGCGCAGTGGTGCGGGACCTGGCCCGGGTGCACGAGGCACGCCAAGTGATCGGCTCCGAGGCCGAGTTGTACGTGGACGCCGATGGCGCCTACACCCGCAAGCAGGCGGTCCGGGTCGGCCATGCCCTCGCCGAGCACGGCGTCGACTGGTTCGAGGAGCCGGTGCCCTCGGACGACCTCACCGGCCTGCATCTGATCCGGGACACCCTGCCGTGCGACATCGCGGCAGGCGCCCACGGCTACGACCTCCCGTACTTCGCCCGCATGATCGCCGCGGGCGCGGTCGACTGCCTGCAGATCGACGCCACGCGCTGCGGCGGCCTGACGGAGTTCCTGCGCGCCGCCGCCCTCGCCCAGGCCAACGGTCTGGAGGTCTCGGCCCACCGCGCCCCGCACGCGCACTCCGCCGTGGCCGCCGCGATCCCCAACCTCCGCCACATCGAGTGGTTCCACGACCACGTCCGCATGGAGGACATGTTCTTCGACGGCGCCCTGGACCCGACGGGCGGCACGGTCACCCCGACCCAGTGTCTCGGCCACGGTCTGACGCTGCGCACGGAGGAGGTGCGGGAGTACCGGGTGGCGTGACCGCCGTCGGGTTCGGCGGCGGTCAGGCCCGGTGGTGAGGCTGGTCCGGGTCGATGGCGTCCGGGCGCGGAGGCTGCGCACCGGGCGGGTCCGGCGCGGCCGTCCCGGGAGGGCCGGGCGGCATCGGCGGATAGTCGGCCCGGTGCTCCGGGGCCGCCCCGGACGCCGACGGACGTGCCGCGCTCCGCAGCGCATACGCCACCGCGCCCAGGATGACCGCGGTGATCAGCGCGGCGGCCCAGTCCGGCAGCCCCGCCGCGAGGCCCAGTCCCAGCGCGAGCGCGAGGGCCGCGCCCGCGTACAGGGCGACGGCGCCCGCGCCGGCGTACAGCATGGCCCGGCGGCGCTGCCTGCCCGTCTGCTCGCGCAGTTCGTCACGTACGGTCTCGCGCGCCACCTGCGCCAGCTCGTCGACCAGGTGCTTGTCCAGATGCTCAAGATGATCCAAGCGGTCCATGGCCGCCGAGTACCCGTACAGGCGAACACGTAACGGGGAGTGAGGGGATCGCGTGAAACGATCTCCCTGTCCGGCCGCTCCCCACTAGGCTCTCCGCATGGACATTCTGGGAGCCACGCTGCGCGTCTGCGTCGACGACCTGGAGACTGCGGTCCCTTTCTACGAACGACTCTCGGGCGCCGCCGCCCTCCGCTTCGAGCGCGGCGGTGTCCAGGTGGCCGCCGTCGGCTGCTTCCTGCTGATGAGCGGCCCCGAGTCCGAGTTGGAGGTACTGCGCAAGGTCGTGGCGACGATCGCGGTCAAGGACGTCGAGGAGACCCACCAGGTGCTCAGCGAGCTGGGCGCGCACGTCATCGCGGGTCCGGTGCCGACACCGGTGGGCCGCAATCTGATCGCGATGCATCCGGACGGGACGATCTACGAGTACGCGGACCGTCAGGCGTGATCCGTCAGGCGTGATCCGTCAGGCGGCGTCGAAGGTGACGTCGAGGGCCGACACCACGATGTCCGTGAGCAGCGCCCCCGCCGTGCCCTCCGGGTCCAGATCGGGGTCATAGATCGTGACGTTGAACCCGACGCAGTGACCGGACGCGAGCAACGGCCGTAGCAGCGCGACGAGTTCGTCCGGTGTGAGACCCTCCGGGTCCGGGCTGTCGACGGCGGGCATCACGGATGGGTCGAGGACGTCGGCGTCCAGATGCACCCAGAAGCCGTCCAGTTGCGGGATCTCGAAGGCCTGCCGGGTGACCGACGCGAGCGCTTCCGCGCCCCACTCCCGCAGATCCCCCACGGTCACCACGGGAATCTTCAGGTCGGCGAGCTCGGCCCGGTCCTCCTCGAAGTAGTCCCGGATACCGAAGTACCGCACGTCCTCGTCCCGCAGATAGGGCTTCAGCCCCTCCAGATCGGTCAGGTCCTCCTGCCCGCGCCCGGTGGCCAGGGCGACCTCCTCACCGCCCGCCGCACCGACCCGCTCGGAGTTGCCCGGATGCCGGAAGTCGGGCGAGGCATCCACGACGGCCAGCCCGTACCGACCGATACGGCGCAGCGCGAGGGCGGCCCCGAGGTTGATGGAGCAGTCACCGCCCAGCACGACCGGGAAGTCCCCGGCACGCACATGGTGCTCGATACGGTCGGCGAGCCTGCGGGTGTACGCGGCGATGGCCCCCGCGTTGAACACCCCGTCCCCCTCCCGCCACTCCCCCCGGTCGTACCGCGGCGGCACCACCACCCCACCCTCCAACGCCCGCAACCGCTGCACGATCCGCTGTTCCCGCAGCGCACCGGCGAGCTTGTAGCAGCCGGGGACGGTACCGGGGGCGGGCGGCCGCAGACCCAAATTGGACGGGGCATCGAGCACAACGAAATTCCGCATACAAGCCATCCTCACCAACGGGGCAAAGTCAACGACGGCGGGCAACGCCGCCAGGGGCGCGGGGCTGCATTGAATTTGCGGCTCCGCCGCGCGGGTGCGACCAGCCACAACGGACCCGCAGACGCAAAACAACAGACGCCCAACGGCGCTGTCACCGCGCAACCCGCGGAGCGCCCCGCATCTCCGCGGTAACAGCCCACCGCTCATGATCCCGCCAGGCCCCGTCGATGAACAGCATCCCCGGCGAGAACCCCTCCAGCCGGAACCCGCAGGCCCGCGCGAGGGCGATCGACGCGGTGTTGGCGGGCTGAACGTTGATCTCCAGCCGATGCAACCGCATCGGGCCGAAGGCATGGCCGACCACCAGGTCGAGCCCCTCCCGCATCAACCCGCGCCCGGCCGCGTGGGCGAAGGCGCCGTAACCGAGGGCGCCGCACTGAAAGGCGCCCTCGACGATGTTGTTGATATTGACGAACCCGGCGATACCCCCGTCGTCGTCCTTCGCGCAGACCAGGAACCCCGCCTTGGTCGGATCCTCGATCAGCCGCCCGGCATAGGCGGTGTAGCCCGATGCGCTGTCCGGCGGAAAGAGCCATGGATGGTGCAGTTTCTTGCTCTCCCGGGCACGCGCGGTGAACTCGGCACCGTCCGCGTAGCTGAAGTGACGTATGCCCACGCGGGGGCCTTCGGCGAGGTAGCGGGACGCAGGGTGCGGCATTGCGTCAGCCTACGGCCCCCTATCGGCGCCGCCCCATGAAGTACGCCCCGCACAGCGCACCGATGATGCCCATGCCGAGCAGCGCCATCCACAGCGGCATGGTGACCTCGGGGATCAGCAGCCGGATCTCGGTCGCGCGGGTGTTCTCGAAGATGAAGATCAGGGCGAGGACGACAAGCACCAGCACGGTGGTCCGGGCAGGGGTCAGCGCCCCGCCCGGGCCACCCCGCTGCCCGCCGGCCTTCTTGCCGCTCTCCGACGTCTTCGCGGTCATACGACCAGGATGCTCCCGGAGAAGCGATCACGCACGGTGAGGAACGCGCACGCCCCTCAGCCGATCACCGGCAGCCGCAGCACCCCCGTGTCCTCGGGCGCACTGGCCACCGTCACCGGCTTGATCCCCCGGTTCCCGAAGTACGCGTCGTCACTCGCCGCGACCACGAACCGCAGCCGGTGCCCCTTCTCGTACCGGTGCACGATCCCCGGCAGCGTCACGGTGAAACTCCGCGTGACGTCCGGGACACGCACCGGCGCGACCAGCCGGTGCACCAGCGTCTGCGTGCCGTCGGGCGCGACGTCGTACAGCTTGGCGAACAGCACGAGCTTGTCGGCGGCGTCCGCGGAGTGCTGGATCCGCTCGGCCTGCGGGGAGACGACCTTCAGGGTGGCCCGGGGCGCCCCCACCACGTCGGTCGTACGCGAGAGCGGCTCGCTGGTCCAGCCGAGGTAGGTGCCCTTGGTGTCGTACGGCGCCGGGTCCGGGAGTCCGATGATCCCGTACAGCGAGCTCTCCGAATGGCTCGTGGGGATCAGCCAGTTGGTGTACGTACGGCTGCCGCGCGCCACCTTCTTGCGGTTGTCGACGAGTTTGCCGTCGCCGGAGAGGTAGAGCGTCCGGGTCGGCTCGGGGACGCGGTCGGCGGTGGCGTAGGTGCCGCCCGGGTCGGTGATCCAGTCGCGGTAGTAGGCGAAGGCGGGTCCGGTGTCGACGTGCTGCTTGCGCAGATAGCGGTCGAACCAGGCGAGGATGCGGCGGCCGACGTAGCTGGTCTCCAAGTTGCCCTGGGCGAGGTTGAGTTCACCGGAGGCCGGATCGGTGAGGCCGCCGCTGTGGCCCCAGGACTGCCAGATCATCTTTGTCGGCGTTCCCTGGGCCTTGAGCGTCTTGTACGTCGCCGTCGCCTCGTTGAGGTTGAAGAGGCTGTCGGCCTGGCCCTGGACGAGGAGGGTGGGTGCCTTGACGCGGCTCAGGTACGACACCGGCGAGACGCTGCGGGCGTACGAGAGCAGCTCGGCCGTCTGCTTCGCCGGGTAGCGGCCGGAGTTGAGGGTGCGGATCGTGTCGCAGGCCTTGGTGACGAAGTGCAGGCAGGCGAGGGAGTTGATGCGGGAGGGGTCGAGGTTCGGTTCCAGCAGGGGCTGGCCCTCGCCTATGAGGTAGAAGCCGTTGGCCCACTGCCACTTGAAGGCGCCGGGCACGCCGGCGCCGCCGACGGCGTTGTTCGGGTCGAGGGCGTAGGCGAGGTCGTTCCAGGTGATCATCGGGACGAGCGCGTCGACGCGCTGGTCGACGGCTGCCGTGGCCAGTTGGACGGCCCCGCCGTAGGAGCCGCCCGCCATGCCGACCCGTGGGTCACCGGGGCCGTCGAGGGTGACGAAGTCGGCCTTCGTGCCGTCATCGGCGGCGCGTCCGCCGCCGAGGAAGTCGATCAGCCGTGAGGCGACGACGCCGTCGATGGTGGGGTCGTCGAGCGAGATCAGACAGCCGGACCTGCCGAAGCCGAGCCCCGAGTAGATGAGGGAGACGTAACCGCGCTGGGCGAAGGCCTTGCCGATGGCGTCGGTCGAGCCGTCGGACTTGCTGCCGCCGAAGCCGTTGGTGGCGAGGACGGCGGGTGCGGGACGGGCGCGGTCGACGCCCGCCGGCCGGTACAGATCGGCGTCCACGGTGCAGGTACGGCCACCTGCCTGGACGGTGAACTTCAGTGCGGTGACGGTGTACTGGCCGGCCGCGACGGCCGGGGCGGTGAGGGCGAGGGGTGCGGTGAGCGTGGCGCCGAGGATGAGAGCGAGTGGGGCTCGGGATCTGGGCACACGACGGGACACGGAGACCTCCACACTGAGGCACGGCGGGAAAACCCTGCTTACCGACCAGTAAGTACTGGCCGGTTGTCATGGTGTGACACGTGTCAGAAGAGGTCAATCGCCGGGAAGGAGGGTTTGTTGACGGGAATTCAGTGAATGGGTCCGCCACCACAGGTCAGCGCAGCGCGGGCTCGTCGAGGACCAACTGACCGGCATCGGCGTCGAGTTCGGCGCTCACCCCGAAGGGAACCGTCAGCGCCCCGTCACCGTGCCCGAAGCCGACCTCCTCCACGACCGGAACACCGAGGCCCCCGAGCCGGTCGACGAGCACCGCGCGCACGGCGTCGTACGGACCGCAGGCCGTCCAGGACCCGAGGGCGATCCCGGCGACACCGTCGAGCCATCCCGTGCGCAGGAGTTGGGTCAGCATCCGGTCGATGCGGTACGGCTGCTCGCCGACGTCCTCGATCAGGAGCAGTCCGCCCCGGGCACCGGCTCGGGCGTGCGGCGTGCCGAGATCGGAGGCGAGCATGCTCAAGCAGCCGCCGAGGGTGACTCCACGAGCCCGACCGGGAACCATGGCCCTGCCGTCGGCGGGGATCGCCCGGACCGTCTCCGGAGCGAAGAGCGTGGCCCTCAGGTGCTCCTGCGCCCGGGCGTTCTTGACGAAGTCGATCCCGGCCGCCGCCGGCCCGTGCAGGGTGACCAGGCCCAGCCGGGTGGCGAACGCCTGGTGCAGCACCGTGATGTCGCTGAAGCCGACGAACACCTTCGGCCCGGCCGCCCGCATCGCCTCCCAGTCGAGGAGGTCCACCATGCGCTGGGCCCCGTAGCCGCCCCGGGCGCACAGCACCGCGTGCACGGACGGATCGCACCAGGCGCGCTGGAGATCGGCGGCGCGGTCTGCGTCCGTGCCCGCGAGATAGTCCAACTCGCCGTTCCGGTCGAGCACATGGGGCGCCACGACCGGGTCGAGGTCCCAGCCGCGCAGCACATCGAGCCCGGCCTCCAGCCGCTCCTCGGGCACCGGCCCACTGGGCGCGACGACCGCCACGCGGGCGCCGGGGGCGAGTCGGGACGGCCGGACCAACGGCCTTACTGGCTGGGTCACTTGGCGAGCTCCAGCTTCGGGATTCCGGGCGGGTTGAGGCCGAACACCTGGGCGTACAGGGAGAGTTCGGACTCCAGGACGCGAATCAGGGTCTCCGCCCGCTTGAACCCGTGGCCCTCCCCCTCGAAGGCGATGTAGGCGTGCGGCACCCGGTGCCCCTCCAAGCGCGCCAGGAACCGCTCGCACTGCGCGGGCGGGCAGATCACGTCGTCCAGGCCCTGGAGCAGCAGGAAGGGCACGGTGAGGCGGTCGGCGTGCGCGGTGGGCGAGCGCTCCGCGTACCGTCCGGGAACCTCGGCGAGCGAAGCGAGATGGGGGTCCCCCCGCCCGGAGGGTGGGGGAGGGCCGACGAGGGTCTCCAGGTATCGGGACTCGAAGTCGTGGGTCTCGCCCGTGCCCCAGCCCTCCAGGTCGAGGATGGGGTAGACGATCGTGCCGCAGGCGTAGACGTCGGTCGTGGTGAGCGAGGCGGCCGCGGTCCAGCCGCCCGCGCTGCCGCCCCGGATGGCGAGCCGGGCGCGGTCGGCGGTGCCCTCGTCGGCGAGGGCGAGCGCGACGGCCGCGCAGTCCTCGACGTCGACCACGCCCCACTGCTCCCGCAGCCGGTTGCGGTACTCCCGCCCGTACCCGCTGGAGCCGCCGTAGTTGACCTCGGCGACACCGATGCCGCGCGAGGTGAAGTAGGCGATGGCCAGGTCGAGCACCAGGGGCGCCCGGTCGGTGGGGCCGCCGTGCGCCCAGACGACGTACGGCGGCGGTGTGTCGGCGGGGGCCATGCAGCCGGGGTTGTGGGGCGGGTAGATGTGCGCGTGGACGTCGTCTCCGGCGGGTCCGGTGAAGGTGCGGATCTGCGGCTCGGGGTAGTAGGCGGGGTCCACGGCGTCGTCGTGCGCGGCCCCGATCACCCGGGACCGGCCGGTCCGGGTGTCCAGCTCGACCACCTCGTACGCGCTGCGCGGACTGGCGCCGACGGACACGACCCTCCCCCACCCTTCGGGCGGGGGGACCCCCATCTCGCTTCGCTCGCCGCTCACCGCGAGCGTGGGCGCGAACTCGGTCCAGGGGCCGGCCGCGTCGACGATCTCGCCGGTCTCGGGGTCCAGTACCCCGAGGGCGGTCGAGCCACGTCCGTGCACGACGGCGACGAGCCCGCTCTCCAACGGGGCGAACCAGCGCAGGCCGAGCTTCCAGAGCGGTCCGCCGAACTCCTCCTCGCGCGGGCAGAGGGGTTCGTCGTCGCGGTAGAGGTTCCACCAGCCGCCGCGGTCGCTGACGTACAGCAGCCGGCCGTCGGCCGCCCAGTCGACCTGGGCGATCGACTCCTCAGGGCCGCCGACGACGGTCCGCGGTCCGCCGAGCGCGCCATCGGCGCCGACGTCGGCGACCAGCAGCTCCGTGCCGTCCCACGGCATGCGCGGATGATCCCAGGCGAGCCACGCCGCGCGCCGCCCGTCGGGGGAGAGCCGCGCTCCGGTGACGAACCGGTGCCGGTCGTCGGTGAGTTCGCGTACGGCGTCCCGGTCCTCGGCAGCGGAGCCGTCCAGCGGGACGGCGGCCAGGACGCGCCGCACATCGGTGGGCCCCTCCCCCGTGAACTCCTCCAGCACGCACCACACTTCACCGAGTCCGAGCCGCAACTGCGGCTCCACCCACCGCAGTCCACCGCCCACGACGGAGAGCGGAGTGAGGGGACGCGGCTCACCGCCCTCCTCGTACCGGTAGAGCCGCTGGTCGGCGAAGTTGACGAAGACGACGAGCGGCCGGCCGTCGACCACCGTGCCCGCCCAGGGCTGGCCGCCGTACTCGACGACCCGGCTGCGCACGTTCCACGGTGCGGCCAGCACCGACTCCTCGCTCCCGTCGGCCCGCCGCCGCACCAGCGTGCGCCGCCCGCCCTCCGTGGGCCGCGGCTCGGTCCACCAGGCCTCGTCGCCGACGAAGCCCACGTACTCGGGGCGTCCCTCGTGCGCGGCGGCGAGGGCCGCGTCGATGGGCGAGGGCCAGGAACCGTACGCCAGCGTCCGCACTGTCTCCCCCAACTCCCCTAGGCCGCGCGCAGAAAACGGTCGAGAACGCGGACGCCGAACTGCAGCGCCTCGACCGGCACGCGCTCGTCGACGCCGTGGAACATGGCCCCGTAGTCGTAGCCCTCCGGCAGCCGCAGCGGCGAGAAGCCGTACCCGGTGATGCCGAGCCGCGAGAACTGCTTGGCGTCCGTGCCGCCGGGCATGCAGTACGGCACGACGTGCCCCTCGGGCGCGAACTCCTCGACGGCGGCGCGCATACGGGCGTATGTCGGCGAGTCCAGGGGCGACTGGAGGGCCACCTCGTGATGGTGGAACTCCCACTCCACGTCCGGCCCGGTCAGCTCGTCGATCGTCGCACGGAACTCGTCCTCGAAGCCGGGGAGATACCGGCCGTCGACGTACGCCACGGCCTCCCCGGGGATCACGTTGACCTTGTAACCGGCGTCCAGCATGGTCGGGTTGGCGCCGTTGCGGACGGTCGCCTCGACAAGCCCGGCCGCCGGGCCGAGCTTCTGGAGCAGTCCGTCCACGTCGTCCAGGTCGGCGTCGAGGCCGTACAGCGCGGCGAGTTCGGTGAGGGCGGCGCGGACCGTCGGGGTGAGCCGCAGCGGCCACTCGTGGGCGCCGATCCGGGTGATGGCCGCGGCGAGGCGGGTCACCGCGTTCTGCCGGTTGGGCCGGGAGCCGTGCGCGGCCCGCCCGCGTGCCGTGAGCTTGAGCCAGCCGGTGCCGCGCTCCCCTGCCGCGAGGGGGTAGAGCTGCCGCCCGCTGCCGTCGTGGACGGTGAACGCGCCGGACTCGCCGATGCCCTCGGTGCAGCCCTCGAGCAGCCCGGCGTGCCGGTCCGCGAGGAACCCGGAGCCGTCCTCGGCGCTGGCCTCCTCGTCGGCGGTGAACGCGATCACGATGTCGCGTCGCGGCCGTAGACCCTCGCGGGCCCAGGCCCGGACGACGGCGAGGATCATCGCGTCCATGTTCTTCATGTCGACCGCGCCCCGCCCCCACACGACCCCGTCGCGGATCTCCCCGGAGAAGGGGTGCACGCTCCACTCGTCGGCCTGCGCGGGCACCACGTCCAGATGACCGTGGACCAGCAGCGCGTCCGCCGACGGGTCGGTGCCCTCGATGCGGGCGACGACGTTCGTACGGCCCTTGGTGCGCTCCAGCAGGGTGGGCTCAAGGCCGGCCTCGGCCAGCCGCGCGGCGGCGTACTCGGCGGCGGGGCGTTCCTGGCAGTCGCCGCCACCCCGGTTGGTCGTGTCGATGCGGATCAGGTCGGACGTGAACGTCACGACCTCCTCCAGTGCCTGCCCGTCAGCCATACTGCTCCTCCACCGCGGCCGAGACGATCGTGGTGACCGCCTTGAAGGTACGGATTCCCTCGTACATGCGCTCGCTGGTGTACGCCACCTTTCGCTCACCGATCCGTTCGACGCCGGGTACGACGGTGGCGGCCATCGCGAGATGCTCGGCGTCGAACTCGACGGCAACGGTGAACGGCCCCTCGCCGACCGGCTCCTGACGGACCGCCAGCCCGGCCGCCTCCTTGGCCGCAGCGCGGATGTCGGCGGCGGTCCTGGCCGGCGTACGGCACACGGCGGCGTACCGCGAGACATGGTCCTTGACGGCGACCTTCAGCGCCTCGGGCGCGTACCCGAGCGCGTCCTCGCAGGCCAGGTCGTCCCCGGTGACGAGCACGACGGGCACGCCGTACTCGGCGACGACGTGCGCGTTGAGCAGGCCCTCGCTCGCCCGTACGTCGTTCAGCCACACCCCCGTGATCTGGTTCGCGAGGTAGGTGTGGGCGAGGACACCCTCCATGCCGGCGCCCGCGTGATACCCCACGAAGGCGATGCCGTCCACGTCCCCGTGCTGCACGCCCTCGACCATGGAGAGCGCCTTGTGCCGTCCGGTGAGCATCTCGGCCCGCTCGTCGAGCCGCTCGAGCAGCAGATTGCGCATGCTCCAGTGGGCCTCATTGATGACGACGGCGTCGGCGCCCCCGTCGAAGAAGCCGAGCACGGCGGCGTTGACGTCCGAGGTGAACATCCCCCGGCACCGCTCCCACTGAGGCGTCCCCGGCAGCACGTCGCCCGGCCAGGTCACGCCGGTGGCGCCCTCCATGTCGGCGCTGATGAGGATCTTCATGCTGCTTCACGTTACGCGTCGGCGAGGGAACTTCCCATGCAGGGCTGTCGGTGTCCGAGCGCCTGGCGGCCGGACCAGGAGCCCGGTGACCCCAATGGTGCGACAACAGCCAGTATGCACAAGGGAAAATCCAGCTCATCAGTCCGCAAACCGATCACCGGATCGGTGTAATCGGCACAGATGGCGAGCCGTCCGTGGATCTAGCGTCGAAGTGCACGGGGTCACACAGACCAGGAAGGCATCCACGTACTCATGTCCATCCCGCAAACCGACGCCCTGCCCGAGACCGAGTTCGAGCCCCTCCCCCCTTCGCCCCACCTCGGCCACCGACCCACCGACCCACCGACGCCCTTGTACTGCCGGTCGACGAACTGCCCGAGTCGGCGTCGCCGCCGGAACTGGTCAGCCGCCGGGTGCGTGACGAGCTGATGCTCGACGGCAATGCGCGGCTCAACCTCGCCACGTTCGTGACGACGTGGATGGAGCCGCAGGCTCAGCAGCTGATGGCGGAGACCGCGGACAAGAACCTCGCGGACCGCGCCGAGTATCCGCAGATCACGGCGATGGAGGAGCGCTGCGTGCGGATGCTGGCCCGCCTCTGGCACGCGCCGCACCCGGACCAGGTCCGCGGCTGCTCCACCACGGGATCCAGCGAGGCGGCCATGCTCGGCGGGCTCGCGCTCAAGCGCCGCTGGCAGGACCGCCGGCGCTCCCGGGGCAAGGACACCGCCCGCCCGAACATCGTCATGGGCGCGAACGTCCAGGTCTGCTGGAAGAAGTTCGCGAACTATTTCGAGGTGGAGCCCCGTTTCGTCCCGATGGAACCGGGCCGTTACCACCTCACGCCCGACACCCTCACCGCCCACTGCGACGACAACACGATCGGTGTGGTGACCGTCCTCGGGTCCACGTTCGACGGCTCCTACGAGCCCGTCGCCGACATCTGCATGGCGCTGGACGGGTACCAGGCCGCCACCGGCACCGACATCCCCGTCCATGTCGACGGCGCGTCCGGCGCCATGGTGGCCCCGTTCCTCGACCCGGGTCTCATGTGGGACTTCCAGCTCGAACGCGTCGCCTCCATCAACACCTCGGGGCACAAGTTCGGGCATGTCTTCCCCGGCCTCGGCTGGGCCCTGTGGCGCAATGCCGAGGCCCTCCCCGACGACCTGGTCTTCGAGGTCGACTACCTCGGCGGCCGCTCCCCCAGCTTCACCCTCAACTTCTCCCGCCCGGGCGCGCACGTCGTCGCCCAGTACTACAGCTTCCTCAGGTACGGCTTCGAGGGGCTGCGCAACCTGGCGGCCCAGAACCGCACCACGGCCCGCGTACTCGCCACCCGTATCCAGGCCATCGCCCCCTACGAGCTGGTCACGGACGGCTCCGAACTCCCGGCGTTCGCCTTCCGCCTGGCACCCGGCACACGGGGCTTCACGGTCTTCGACATCTCCCAGGCGATGCGGGCCCGCGGCTGGCACCTGCCCGCCTACGCCTTCCCCGCTCCCTGCCAGGACATCTCCGTCCTGCGCCTGGTGGTACGCACCGGATTCACCGCCGAGCTCGCGGCGATGTTCCTCGCCGACCTGACCGAAGTCACCAAGCAGCTCCACACCACGCACTGAACCGCCCACGCGTCACCTGATGTGGCGGGCCGGCCGGGTCGCGGTGTGCAGGAGGTACTCCAGCGGGCCCCGGCGGAACAGGCGGGTCCAGACCATGGCGAACACCATGGCTCCCGCGATGTAGGCGGACAGCACCAGCAGAGCGGGCGGTGAGCCGTCGCTCTCGCCGAAGACGCGGATGGCGACGATGTGCAGTACGTAGGTGCTGAGCGCCACCATGCCCACCGCGGCTACGGGTCGCAGCAGGCGCGTGACGCGTGGCGCTCGGTAGGCGACGGTGACACACGCTGCCACGACGACGAGGGCGACACCCGTGTTGCCGAGGATGGAGAAGGTCGTCTGGCTGTGTGGCGCGGCCACCAGCAGCCACTCCGGCGGGGTGCTGTCCTCTATTTGGCCGACGGTGTCGGACCACCAGGCGGAGGACGCCGAACCGCCGTCCGTGGCGTCGGCGATGACGGTGCCGGCCTGCGGGACGAGGTGCAGGGCCAGCCAGGAGCCGCCGTAGCCGACCACGGCGAGCGCGCCGCCGGTCAGCGCGAGGCGGGTGCGGACCTTGGCGTCGGTGAGGTCGAGCCGGGCCAGCGCCATACCGGCGATCATGAATGATGCCCAGGTGAGGACCGGGTACTCGCCGGTGAACAGGAGTTCCATGAATCCGTCCGAGTCGGTGAACCGGGCGAGCGGGTCCCAGGCGATGACCGTGTCCGACCAGCTTCCTTCGTAGATCGACTGCTGTATGACGTACAGGACCTGGGGCAGGATCAGGGCTCCTACGGCGGCGATCACCGCGAGCGTCGTGGCCCGCAGCCGGTACAGCGGGAGCACGGCGAGAAAGACCAGCCCGTAGAAGGCGAGGATGACCTCGACCGAGGTGTCCAGGGCGGTCAGGGCGAAGCCCAGCGCCATCAGGACGATGGCGCGGATGACGACCCGGCCGGCCGCCTGCCGCCCGTCGCGCCCGGTCCGCGGGGACGGGCGGCCGGTGATGATGACGAGGGTGAACCCGGCGAGCACGGCGAACAGGGCGGCGGAGCGGCCACGTGCCAGCTCCAGCAGGAAGCCCACCGGCCCGCCCACCGACGGATCGGGGCCGACATGGGCGGCGTACATACCGAGGACGGCGACTCCACGAGCGAGGTCGATGCCGATCAGTCGTACCGTCGACGGTGTCGGGGCGGGGAGGGCGGGAGAACCGATCCCCAGGGTGGGTGTCACCGTCGACGGTACGGCCGAGCATGTGTTGCCGCTCATGGAATTCACGATCCGCAGCGAACGTGCCGCTTACCACCCGTCGGCCGTCCGGAGCCACCCCGCCGACCGGCGGTACTTTTCCCGCCAGGTAGCGGTAATCGGCACAAAGTAACCTGAAAGCCGCGCGGGAGGGGCGTGGGAATCCGGCGTTGGTCCGACGACGGGTGGAGCACAGGTGATCCGGGTACTGGTGGTCGACGACGAGGCCCTGATCCGTACGGGCTTCCAGCACATTCTGAACAGCGCGGACGACATCGAGGTCGTGGCTGCTGTCCCCGGCGGACAGGCCGTGCGCGCGGCGCGGCAGTCCCGTCCGGATGTGGTGCTGCTCGACATCCGCATGCCTGACGTGGACGGTCTCACCGTCCTGGCCGATCTGCTTCGGCTGCCGGATCCACCGGTGGTGGCCATGCTCACGACGTTCGACATGGACGAGTACGTGGCGGCGGCGTTGCGTTCGGGGGCCGCCGGTTTCCTGCTCAAGGACACCGATCCCCAGCAGTTGCCGTATCTGGTGCGCACACTGGCCGACGGCGGTGTCGTGCTGTCGTCCACGGTCACCCGCACCGTCGTGGACGGCTATCTGGACCACAGCCACGAGGAACCCGCCGTCCGCGCTGTCGCCCGGCTGACCGAGCGTGAGCGCGCCGTCCTCGTCCTCATCGCCGAGGGACTGACCAATACCGACATCGGCCGGCGGATGCACCTGAGCACAGGCACTGTCAAGGATCATGTGAGCACCGTCCTCGGCAAGCTGGAGGTGGGCAGCCGGGTCCAAGCCGCCCTGCTCGCCGAACGCGCGGGTCTGCTCAGGCAGCCGGGACACCAGGAGGGCGGATGAGACCACGCCGCCTGCCCCCTGTGCTGTTCGACCTCGCTCTGGTCGGAGTGTCGCTGCTGGACGTCTGGGTCAATGTGCAAGGCGACGAACGGCCGGCCCTGGCCTGTGCCCTGCTCGGCGCCTTCGTGCTCATGCTGCGCCGCCGGCTGCCGCTGACGACCTTTGTCCTCACCCTGCCCAGCGTCCTGGTCACCGACGCGGTGTTCTCCACCCTGGCCGCGCTGTACACACTGGCCTCCCTCACCCGCCACCGCGTCCTGCTGGGTGTCTGCGCCGCCACCTTCGCCCTCTGCCACATCACCGTCTGGTCCTGGCCGTCACCGGAGTTCGCCGATCTCCCGGACACCTCTTCCACCCTCATCGCCGTCAGCTACAGCCTGGCGGAAGCGGTCGCACCCGTCTTCCTGGGCCAGCTCGCCCAGGCCCGACGTGAGCTGTCGCTGCGGCTGGCCGAGATCTCCAAGGGGCGCGAGCGTGAGGAGCTGCTGATCACGCAGACGGTCCTGGCCAAGGAACGCGCGCAGCTCGCCCGGGAGATGCACGACGTGGTCTCCCACCAGGTCAGCCTGATCGCCGTACAGGCCGGGGCGCTGCAGATGCGCAGCGGTGACGCGGAGGTCCGGGAGACGGCGTCCGCGATCCGGCGGCTCAGTGTGCACACCCTCGACGAGCTGCGGCACATGGTGAGCGTACTGCGCGCCTCAGGGAGCCGTCCGACGGAGCTGACCCCGCAGCCGTCCCTTGCCGATCTGCGACGGCTGGTGGTCGGCAGCGGCCTCGACGCCGAGTTGAACACCGACCTGCCCGACGGACTGGCGCCGCCCCTGCAGCGTGCCGTCTACCGCACGGTGCAGGAGGCGCTGACCAACGTGCGCAAACACGCGCCAGGGGCCAGGACGACGATCCGCGTCCGGCACGAGGACGGCACCGTGCACGCCACCGTCACCAACACCGCTCCCACCCGGCCCCCGCTGCCGCTGCCCGGCTCCCGCCACGGCCTCGTCGGACTGCGCCAGCGCGCCGAGCTCCTCGGTGGCACCATCACCTCCGGACCCACGGCCGACGGCGGCTACGAAGTCCACCTCGAACTCCCGGTCGACGGCGCATCCTGACCGGTGGCACCCCCTACAGCGCCTCAGTCGTGCGGAGCCTGCCCGCTCACCCGGTGGTCCGCGTGGCTGAGCGCTTCCACGACCAGGCGCCGCAGATGCCCGTCGCCGAGGCGGTAGTAGATGTGCCGTCCCTCGCGACGGGTGTCCACGAGCCCGGCGAGCCGCAGCTTCGCCAGATGCTGGCTGACCGCTGTGCGCGACGCGTCGCACTGCTCGGCGAGCGAACCGACGTCCGCCTCGTCCTGCGCGAGCAGCCACAGCAGGTGCAGCCGGGTGACGTCCGAGAGCATCGCGAACACCCCGGTCGCCTCGGCGAGCCGTGCGCCGTCCGGGGCACGCAGATGCGCACCGGCTGCAGGTGATACGGCATGGCGCTCTGGCATGAGGTCAGCCTAGAGCCATCAGGAAGTGGGGAGGGGCCAGGTGGCGAGAGGATCGGTGGTGGGTCGGACGGAGCCCGCGCTCGGTTCGACGGTGATGGCAAGCGCGTCGGCGGTGTCCGGCGGGGGAAGGGCCACGGCCTGACGGCCGGCTTTGGCGGGGAGGAGCCCGGCGGAGCGGACTTCGTCCCCGGGGTCGGCCCACCACAACTGGTAGGTCTTGCCCGAGGGCAGGCTGGCCAGGTCCTCGCAGAAGTAGACGGCCTGGTTCAGCTGCCGTGAGACCGCGAGGGTGCCGGAGCCGCCGTAGTCCACCTGCTTCTTGACGAACGTGGTGTCGGGGGCCGTGAGGAGCTGGGCGAGGTCCGCGGAGTGGCTCTCCGCCTCCTGGCGGGCCTCCCGCGCCTCCTGGTGCTGCCAGGCCGCCAGACCGCCGAGCACGGCTGCCGCGGCCACACTGGCGGCCAGCGCGAGGTGCAGCAGGGGTGGCCTGCGTCGGCCGCGGCGCCGATCCGCCTGACCGGGGAGCGTCGCCGGGAACTGGGGGGTCCGGGCCACCTCGGCGAGGACACGTTCCTTCAGACGGGGCGGCGGGGTGCGGGCTGCCGCGAGGGCGAGCCAGGCCACGGCCTCCTGCTGGCGGGTGGTCTCGTGGGCGCAGTCGGGGCAGTCGTCGATGTGTCGCCGGAACGCCTCCCGCTCCTCGCGGGTGAGGGCGTCCGCAGCGTAGGCCCCCGCGAGGTCGTGTGGGTCGGCTGTGTTCACGGCGGAGCTCCCAGGCAATGCCGCAGGTGGGTGAGTGCCCTGCGCAGACGGCTCTTGACGGTGCCGAGCGGCAGGGACAGCGCCGCTGCGATCTCCGTATGGGTCAGGCCCTGGTAGTAGGCGAGCACGACCGGTTGCCGTAGCTCGGCATTGAGGTCCTTCAGGCACGAGCGGACCTCTTCGCGTTCCCCGAGCGCCTCCACCGTCTCCACGACCTCGTCGAAGGCGAGAGTCGACTCGTGCTCGGAGACGGCACGCTCACGTTCGGCGGACCTGTGCAGAGTGCGCACGATGTCCACGGCTCGATGGTGAGCGATGGTCATCATCCAGGTGATGGCGTGCCCGCTCTCGGGCCGGTAGCGGGGGGCACACTGCCAGACCTCGAGCATCACCTCCTGGGTGACCTCCTCGGCGCGCGCGGGGTCCCGCAGCACCCGGCAAGCGATTCCGTAGATCGGACCGGCGACCGCGTCGTACAAAAGGTCGAAGGCGTCCTGGCTGCCGGCAGCGACGGACACCAACAGTCGATCGGTCTCGGATGTACCGATGTGCCGGGCCCCAGGGCCCTGCGGCTTCGCCACACCCTCTCCCTGTGTGTCTGCCCCGAGTCGTCATGCTGGGTTCACCCACCCATCTCCAGTGTCCGGGGCCCAGCCGTCGTCCGCATCCCGCAGGGATGTGGAGCGGGCCGCCCGCGAGCCGACGGCGGCCATGCCGCCGGAGCGGAGCACGTTCTCGCCGTAGAGGCCCTGTACCCAATTGGCCTGGTAGACGGTCTCCAGGTAGCGCTCGCCCAGGTCAGGGGCGATGGCCACCGCGGTCAGGCCGTCCGAGTCGTGCGCGGCCAGCCAGTGCGCCGCGCCGCTGACGACGGTGCCGGTGGAGCCGCCGAAGAGGAAGCCGCGTCGGGCAAGGCGGTGGCAGGCGCGGATGGTGTCCGCCTCCTCGACGTGCACCGCCTCGTCGACGTAGGACTCGTCGAGCAGGGGAGGGCTGACGCTCATGCCCAGGCCGGGCAGCATGCGGCGTCCTGAGGTACCGCCGAAGGTCACCGAGCCGACGCTGTCCACCGCGACGATGCGGACCGGCCGGTGCCACTGCCGGAAGTAGCGGGCGCAGCCCATCAGGGTCCCGGTGGTACCGGCCCCGACGAACAACACGTCCAGTGCCGGGAACGAGCGGGCGATCGCCGGTGCCGTCCTGCGGTAGTGCGCTCTCCAGTTGCCCGGGTTGGTGTACTGGCTGAGCCACACGTACCGGTCGTCGAGGGCGGCCAGCGCGCGGATGTAGTCGAGCCGCGCACGGAGGAAGCCGCCGTGGGCGCTCGGCTCGGTGACCACGTGCACCTGGGCGCCCAGGGCCTCCATCACCAACCTGGTCGACAGGTTGCAGCGGGAGTCCGTCACGCACAGGAACCGGTAGCCCTTGCTCGCCGCGATCATGCTGAGTGCCACGCCCATGTTTCCCGACGAGGACTCGAGCAGGACCGACTGCGGGGTCAGGACGCCCACCATCTCGGCGGCCTCCACCATCTCGGTCGCGGGCTTCAGCTTGATCGAACCGGCGAAGTTGAAGCCCTCGCACTTCAGGAAGAGCTTGCGGCCCAGGATCGATTGGAGGTCGACGTAGAGATCCTCCTCGTTGAAGGTGTAGGGAGCGGATATGACTGACACGATGGCCTCCGCGGATAGAAGAAGCGGCCGGGCCGGATGGTGTTCATCCGTACCTGCGCAGTTCATGGAAGAAGCCGTCGACGACGTGCAGCTCACCGGAGTCGGCCACCTCGTCGTAGACGTATTTGCCGACGGCCAGATCGAGCACCCCTAGGCCGAAGGGCGAGAAGACGACCGTCCGGTCCGCCGAGGGCGTCACGCTCCCGGCCATCACGTCCGCCAGCGTCCCGGTCAGGAAGTCGCGGTTGCCCGTGAGCCGTTCGGCCAGGTGAACCGAGGTGTCCGCCCGCAGACAGTGCTCGGCGTCGTCGACGATGTTGTCCGAGGCGAGCACGATCTCCGGAGCCAGGTCGCGCAGCGACACATGCAGCACGAGCGGACGGTGTGCGAACCACGACGGATCGTAGACATGCGGCCGGCCGGCGACCGTCGCGAAGACGATCAGGTCGCACCGGCGGATCAGCTCCTCGGGGCTGTCGTGCACGACGATCCAGCCGGTGGCGCCGGACTGCTCCAGGTAGCAGCGGAAACCGGCCGCGCTGTCGGCGGACACGTCGTGCACGTCGATGGCGTCGAACGACCAGCCGGTGCCGGCCAGGAAGGTGTGGATGTAGCGGGCGATCAGGCCCGTCCCGATGAAGCCGACACGCGTCGGGCGCTGCCGGCCTCGGCTGAGCCGGTCCGCCGCCAGTGCCGCCGACGCCGCCGTCCTGGTGGCGCTGATGATCGAGGCTTCCATGCAGGCGAACGGGTAGCCGGAGCGGCGGTCGTTGAGGATGAGCACCGCCGAGGCCCTCGGGACACCGGCCGCCACGTTCTGCGGGAAGCTGGAGATCCACTTCAGGCCGTCCACCCCTGCCTCCCCGCCGATCGAGGCGGGCAGGGCGATGATCCGGGACGACGGGCGGTCGGGGAAGCGCAGGAAGTAGGACGGCGGGTTCACCGAGTAGCCGGCACTGTGCAGCCGGTAGGTCTCCTCGACCAGGTCCACGATCTGCTTCTCGCGCCCCTGCAGCGCTTGCTGAACCTGGTCGCCGGACACGACCGCGAACGGCGGCACGGTGACCGGACCGGACGGTGCGGACTCCCAAGGGGTGGAAGGGGTGACGGTCATTCGTTGATCACCTCCACGGTCGGCGAGCAGTCGGCCAGGCGCACCGTGTCCGTCATCGCGACGAGCACCTCGCGCGGCCCCTCGTACGGCTCCCTGCTGTGCGCGGTGCGGACGTTGTCGACGAGCATCAGGTCGCCGGCCTGCCACGGCTCGCGCACGGTGTGGGACTGGTAGACCTCGTTCAGCAGCTGCACGGTGTCCTCGCCGATCGGTGCGCCGTCCCCGTAGCGGGTGTTGAACGGCAGGCCGTCCGGGCCGTAGAGGTCCACCAGGTACTCGCGTATCTCGGGGTCCAGCGTCCACTCGTTGAGGAACGCGATCTGGTTGAACCAGCAGCGCCGGCCGGTGCCGGGGTGCCGCACCACGGCGCTGCGGCGCTGCCGGGTCCGCAGTCCCCCGTCGGGCTGCCACTCGAAGGCGATCGCGTTCGCGTGGCAGTAGCTCTCGATCGCGCCGCGGTCCTCGGTGCCGAAGGCGTCGGCGAAGGACGCCCCGATCTCCTCGTTGTAGGTGCGGGTGAGCAGCCAGCCCTCCCTCAGGAACCGCGCCACGAGATCGGTGGGCAGCGCGCTCAGCACGGTGGGCGCGTCGGCCAGCGCGGTCGCCCCGCCGGCGGCGGGGGCACCCAGGCAGGCGAACAGCATCAGGCCGGGGAACTCCAGGCGGTAGCTCAGTTCGTGGTGCATGCACATCGGCTGGTTCGGCGGCCACTTCGACGAGGAGTACACGCCGTCGGAGTAGGTCTGCCGGGATGCGAAAGCCTCCTTCTCGGTCATCGGACCGCCGGCCCCGGCCAGTTGCCGGAAGACGGCAGCGGTCTCGGCCCGGTCGCGCGCCCCGAGGCCGCGGACCAGGACCGAGCCGTGCTCGGCGACGACGGCGCGGAGAGCTTCCCGGTGCTCGGCCGCCCAACTCGCCGCGTCGCCGATGGAGCCGGTGTGCAGGATCGGGGGCTTGCCGGGCTGCAGGTCGACAGCGGGCAGCGTCAGGGGATACGAGGACGGGGACGACGGCATAGCGGCCATCTCCTTTCGATTGCGGTTCAGGAGGAAGCCGGTGGTCCGGTGGTGTGCAGCACGGCGTGCCGTGGCTCGGCCCCGCGGTCGACCACGCGGGCCAGGTCGGCCAGGACCGGGTGGCGGGTGAGGTCCGCGATGTCCACCGCGCGGTCCAGGGCGATCGCGAGCCGCACCGCCGCGAGGGAGGTGCCGCCCCGGTCGAAGAAGTGGTCATTGCGGCGGACCTGGTGCTCCGGGATGCCGAGCACCTGGGCCCATACGGCGGCCAGCCGCCGCTCGGTCGGCGTGCGCGGCGCGTCGCGGTCCGCCCCGACGGTGTCGGGCTCGGTGCCGTCGGTTACGGCGTCGGGGGCCGGGGCGCCGAGCCGTGCGGCGAGCGCGGTCAGCGCCTTCCTGTCGACCTTGCCGTTGGCGGTCACCGGCAGGCTCTCCTGCCAGTGGAACTCGGACGGGACCATGTACGCGGGCAGCGACCGGCCCAGCCGGTCCCTGAGGGCGCCGTCCTCCAGCGTGTCCCGACCGGAGCAGAAGGCCACCAGGCGCCCGCCCTGGCCAGCCCCGTCGACGGCCACCACCGCCCCGTCGCGGACCCCGGGTGCCCGCAGCAAGGCGCTCTCGACCTCGCCGATCTCGATCCGGAAGCCGCGGATCTTGACCTGGGTGTCCTGGCGCCCGAGGAACTCCAGCTTGCCCCCGGGCATCCAGCGGCCGTAGTCGCCGCCCCGGTAGAGCCGTCGGCCCGCGTGGTGCGGATCCGCCATGAAGGCCTGCCGGGTGCGCTCGGGGTCGTTGACGTAGCCGCGGCCCACGCAGACCCCGGAGAAGACGATCGCACCGGGGGCGCCGAGCGGCACGGGTGAGAGGTGTTCGTCGACGACGTAGATGTGCACGTTACTGATGGGGGCGCCGAGCGGGATCCGTGCGCTGTCCGGTGCCCGGTCCATCACCTCGTGGTTGGTGTCGTCCGAGGTCTCGGTCAGCCCGTACGCGTTGACCAGCCTGATACCGGGCTGGGCCGCGAACCAGCGCTGCACCAGCTCCTTCTTCAGCGCCTCACCGGTGACCGACACGCAGCGCAGGTCCGGCAGGGCGCGCGGGTGCCGCTCCAGGTAGGACACGACGGCGTCGAGGTACGACGGCACGACTTGGAGCACGTTGACGCGGCCGAGGGCGATCGTGTCGACGAACCGCGGGACGTCCAGGATCGCGTCCTGTTCCACGAGCAGGGTCCGCCCGTCGGTCAGCAGCGCGGAAGCCAGTTGCCACAGCGAGATGTCGAAGCACTGGGGGGCGGTCTGGGCGACCACCTGCCCCTCGCCGATCCCCAGGTCGTCGATCTTGGCGTAGAGGTGGTTGAGCAGGCCCGCGTGCTCGCACATGGCTCCCTTGGGCTCGCCGGTGGAGCCGGATGTGAAGTAGACGTAGGCGAGCTGGTCCGGCGCGACGCCGACACCGAGGTCGGAGTCCGGGTGACCCTCGGAGTAGGCCGCGTCGACGGAGAGCGCCCGGACCGCGGGCAGCGCGTCGAGGGCCCGGTCGAGCATCGCCGTGCTGCCCGGCTCGGTCAGCACGAGCCCGCATTCGGCACGGGAGAGCATGGTCGCGATGCGGTCGGCCGGGAAGTGCGGCTCGACGGGCAGGTACACCCCACCGGCCTTGAAGATCGCGAGGACGGCGGCGGCCCAGTCCAGGTTCCGCTCGGTCACCACCGCGACGACGCCTTCGCGGCCGAGCCCGCGCGCCAGCAGGGCCCGCCCCAGCCGGTTGGCCCGCGCGTTGAGTTCCCGGTAGGTCCACCGCTGGTCGCCGCGTACGGCCGCCAACGCGTCCGGGTGCGCCCTGACGCGTTCTTCGAACAGCTCGTGGAAGCGGCGGTCGGGCAGCTCCCGGCGGGGTCCGGCGAGTCCGTCGAGCTGGAAGCGGCGCTCCTCGGCGGAGAGCAGGCTCTGTCGGCCGTGCGCGGCGTCCGGATCGGCGGCGATCAGCGTGAGCGCGGTGAGGTGGTAGCCCACGATCCGCGCGGCGCTGTCCGCGTCGAGCGCGTCGGTCCGGTACCGCAGCCGCACCGTGCGCGGATCGCCGGGGCGCGGGACCTCCACCCGCAGCACGGCGTCGGGCGCGAGTTCGCCACCGGCGCCGATCGGGTCGAACACGGCCTCGGACGACGGTCCGGGCAGGCCCAGCTCACGTCGGAGACCGTCGACGGGGAAGTCCTTGTGCCGCAGCAGTTCCGACTCGGCCCGGTGGGTGTGGAGCACCAGCGCCCGCCACGAGTCGGGTTCGGCGGTCAGCCGGCAGGGCAGCGGCCTCGCGGTCGGCGCGGCGACGTAACCGGTCGTGACGTCGTTCTCGCCGGACAGAGCGGCCAGCACCTTGGCGTGCGCGGCCAGCAGCACCGAGCGGAGGGGTACCGCGAGATCGTCCGCCAGGCGGTGCAGCGCGTCCACCAGCTCCTCGGGAAGCTTCGCCTCGTGCTCGGCGACGCGGGTCCCCGGGTCGAGGGTCCAGCGCGGAACCGTGGTGAGGCCACCGGCGGTGAGCACACCCCGCCAGAACTCCCGGCCGGCCGCGTCAGGCGTGGTCATGGCCGCCATGGGAGCTGCCTCCCCTCGTCCTCGCCGCCTCGCCGTGCGAGCGGAGATCCTCGCCGTGCGGGGGCATCGGCCTCGCCGGATTCCCGCCCCACCACGCCTCCTGCGGGACCACCTCTCCCTTCATCAGGAAGGAGTCGGGGCCGAGCACCGCACCGTCGCCCAGCGTCACGCCGTAGTGGACGAAGGCACCGACCCCGAGGGTGCAGTCGGAGCCGATCGCGCTCCGGTCGGACTTGAAGGCGCCGTCCTCCTGCGAGTGGCACTGGATCACGCTCCCCGCGTTGAGCGTGCAGCGGTCTCCGATGGCGGCCATGGCCCGTTCCGTCAGAAAGCAGCCGTCGTCGAAGACCATGCGGCCGATCCGCACCCCCAGCAGCCGCCAGATCACGTTCTTGAACGGGGTGCCGTTGAAGATCTTCAGGTACGTCTCCGACGGCACCTTCCAGTAGCGCTCACGCCGCCAGAAGCCCAGGGTGTAGATCGAGCAGAGCATCGGCCTCAGGGGACGGACCGCTGTGACGAAGCGTTCGATCAGCACGAAGAACGCGAGGGTGAACACCACGCCCAGGAGGTCGGCCAGCACGATCCCCGACACACCGAGCGGCCCGTACAGCTCCGCGGCTCCTGAGACGAGCAGGGCGAGAGCGAAGGCGTAGATCCAGCGCGTCAGCAGGTACCACCCCATGGTGCCGGCGTTGTGCCTGTTCTTGGCGGGGAGGGCGCGCCGCAGTTCCTCACCGCTCTTGAGCCGGTCGAACCGGCTGTCCCGCAGGACCGAGCGGGGAATCTCGAAGCTGGGCGACCCCAGCAGCCCGACGCCCTCGCGGACCTCCCCGTCGACCGGCACCATGACCTTCGTCGCGAGGAGGCAATTGTCACCGGTCCTGCCCAGTGTGGGATACGCGATCCTGTTTCCGAGGAAGTTGCGCGAGCCGATCGACACCCGGGACACCCGGAACGCGGTGCTGGAGAAGTCGGCATTCATCATCGACAGGCCGTCCGCGACCATCGTCCCGCGTCCGACGGTGCTCAGGTACGGCGTCTCGTGCTTCATCACCGTGCCGAAGTTCGACCCGGTCTGCTGGACGCGGGAGAGGTCGTACCCGAGGCCCCGCAGGTAGTGGACGATGGCGGAGCTGTCGCCGAACAGGCGCTTGAGGAACTTCCAGTTGGTCAGCAGCGCGATCGTCCGGTGCACCCCGAAGTGGAAGCCGTACAGACAGTAGGTCCTGCCCGGGGTGATGGTCCGGGCGAGCAGTCGGGGAACGGTGGTCAGGACGAGGAGACCGGCGGGAATGACGCCGAAGACGAACACGAAGGACATGACCAGGACTTCGAGGTAGTACATCCCGTCGGTGAAGACGGCGGGCCCCGGCTCCAGGGCCGTGCTGAACTGCGGGACCGCGGCGAGCAGCACGGCCACGCCGCCCACCGTCATCGGCACGTACACGACCAGCGCGACCAGCAGCTGCAGAACGCTGTGGACCGCCCTGCGCACTCCACCGCACCGGGCCTCCCCCGCCACCTGGTAGTCCACGTCGGACGGCTGTGCCGGGGACCCGTGCCAGTGCTCGCCGGCGGGCACTGTCTGCCCACGGTGCAGCGAGGAGGCATGGCCGAGCTGGGCGCCGTCGCCCATCGACGTGTCGATGTCGAGCACCGTGGCCTCGCTGACCAGCACGTTCCTGCCGAGGGTGACCGGGCCCGTCTGGATCAGTCCGGCGTGTGCCCGGTAGCAGGAGATGAGGGAGTCCTTGCGGATGACCGTGCCGGCGCCGATCGTGAGCAGGTCCGTGCACACGGGCACGCTCCGGGAGAGGACCAGGGCGCCGCGCCCGACCTTCGCGCCCAGTGCCCTGAGGTAGAGCAGATAGAGCGGCGAGCCGCTGAACAGCGCCAGTGGATCCGCCCGAACCATGGTCTTGACGATCCAGAAGCGGACGTACGCAAGGCTCCAGACCGGGATGTGCTGCGACTTCCACCGGCCGACGAGGGTCCACTTCACGAGGATGGGAAGGACACACAGGACCAGGAAGGCCACACCGCCGAACAGGACCGACCGCAGGTACACATCGAGCACACCCGATCCGGCGGAGATCCACTCGTAGCCTCGGGCGGTGCCGAAGGCGAGGACGTAGGTGTATCCCAGGAAGGCCAGGAACTGCAGCGCACCGCACAGGACGTACTGCCGCCTGCCCGCCGGGGGCCGAGCCGGCACCGGAGCCGGGGCCGACGGCTCCGGTGCCGAGGCCACATCCGCCGGCTCCGCCCAGGGCACGGGCGGGGCCTCCGCGAGCGCTGTCGCCAGGCTCCTGATGGTCGGGTGCCGATAGACGTCCTTCATCGACACCGACGGCAGATCCGCACGTTTCCTGACGCGTGCGCAGAAGTGCGCCATCACCAGCGAGTCGGCGCCCAGTTCGGTGAAGAAGTTTCCGTCGACCGGCACTCGCTCGGTCCGCACGACCGCGGCCAGCACGGCGGCGAGGGCTCTCTCGATCGCGGCCGGTTCTCTGTGCCCGTCCGGGAGAGCCGAGGCTTCCTCCGGGGCGAAAGGCAATGTTTCCACGGACTTGTGCACCACGTTGTGGCCAGAACCACTCATGCTCTTGATTCGGCACCGAGAGGCGGACAGATCTCCATATTCGGAACTTCTTGCACGCCTTCCGCGCTCGGTGACCCGGTGCGTACATACAGTTGCGGCCCGGGGGGCTTGGCCTGAGCGGCCGTGGGGCGCGCGAACGCCACTTTCACGCCCCCGAGGCGCGCTTGTCAGCCACCCTGTGCGGGCACTACTGTCACCACGCCTTGGTGAACGGGAAATCCGGTGTGATGCCGGTGCGGCCCTCGCCACTGTGAATCGGGAAGTCCGGCTCCGGCCCTCACGGGCAGCCACTGGGTCCTTCGGGACCCGGGAAGGCGGAGCACGGGCGGTGTCACCCGTAAGCCAGGAGACCGGCCAAGGCACGTCAACCATCCACGAGGTGCTGGAGAGGGTCTGCTGAGCCATGCACATAGCCGAGGGTTTCCTCCCACCGGCGCACGCGGTCGCCTGGGGCGTCGCGTCCGCTCCGTTCGTAGTCCACGGAGTTCGGTCACTCACCCGTGAGGTCAGGGAGCACCCCGAGAGCACCCTGCTCCTCGGCGCCTCCGGGGCCTTCACGTTCGTCCTGTCCGCGCTGAAGCTGCCCTCCGTGACCGGCAGCTGCTCGCACCCCACCGGCACCGGCCTGGGCGCCATCCTGTTCCGGCCACCGATCATGGCGGTCCTGGGCACCATCACCCTGCTCTTCCAGGCACTACTGCTCGCCCATGGCGGCCTGACCACACTCGGCGCCAACGTCTTCTCCATGGCGATCGTGGGCCCCTGGGCCGGATACGCGATCTACAAACTGCTACGGCGCTACGACGTGCCGCTGATGGTCGCCGTCTTCTTCGGCGCGTTCGTCGCCGACCTGTCCACCTACTGCGTCACCAGCGTCCAGCTGGCCCTCGCGTTCCCCGACCCGAGCAGCGGATTCCTGGGCGCGCTCGGCAAGTTCGGCTCCATCTTCGCCGTCACCCAGATCCCGCTCGCGGTCAGCGAAGGCCTGCTCACCGTGCTCGTGATGCGACTGCT
This sequence comes from Streptomyces sp. cf386, assembly GCF_900103585.1. GTDB lineage: Bacteria > Actinomycetota > Actinomycetes > Streptomycetales > Streptomycetaceae > Streptomyces. The sequence goes on along the minus strand of NZ_FNHV01000004.1, from coordinate 319,104 downwards.
GGTGCAGTCCAGCAAGGGCGAACTGACCCGGCTGGGCGTGCTCCTCGCCAAGAAGCAGTCGCAGACCGAGACGGAGGCGGTGGCCCGATGAGCAAGAACACGAAGATCAACGTCCTGCTGCTGCTCGTCGTGGCCGCGCTCGCCGTGCTGCCGCTGGCGCTCGGCCTCGGCGACCACAAGGAGGAGCCGTTCACCGGCTCCGACGGTGAGGCGGAGACGGCCATCACCGAGATCAAGCCGGACTACGAGCCCTGGTTCTCGCCGCTGTACGAGCCGCCGTCCGGTGAGATCGAGTCGGCCCTGTTCTCCCTCCAGGCGGCGCTCGGAGCCGGTGTCCTCGCCTACTACTTCGGCCTGCACCGGGGACGGCGGCAGGGCGAGCAGCGGGCACTGGCCCAGCAGCACACCGACGGCACGGCAGGTAGCACTGCCGAGGAGTCCACGGCCGAAAGGGCCTGATCTTTCGTGCTGCCGATCGACGCGGCGGCGCACAGCAGTCGCTGGCGCCGCCGACACCCCGTGGACAAGGCCGTGCTCGGGCTCGGCCTGACCGTGCTCGCCATCTCGCTGCCGCCGTGGCCGGGGGCCGCCCTGGTCCTGGTCACCGCCCTCGCGGTCCTGCTGGGACCGGCGGGCGTGCCCGCGCGGCGGCTGTGGCGTGCGTACCGCGTGCCGTTGGGCTTCTGTGTGACCGGCGCGCTCACGCTGGTCGTCCAGGTCGGCGGGCCCGAGGGCTTCGTGTCCCTCGCCGACGACGGTGGGCTGCGCGCCGGGGAGCTGCTGCTGCGCACCTCGGCCGCGTCTCTCGGGGTGCTGCTGTTCGCCTTCACCACCCCGATGTCCGACCTGCTGCCCCGCCTGGTGAAGGCCGGGGTGCCGGCGCCCGTCGTGGACGTCGCCCTGGTGACGTACCGCATGAGCTTTCTGCTGCTGGACTCCGTGCGCCGCATCCGGGAGGCCCAGGCCGCCCGGCTCGGGCACACCAACCGGGCCGCGGAGTGGCGTTCGCTGTCCGGGCTCGGCGCCACCGCCTTCGTGCGGGCCTTCGACCGGGCCACCCGGCTGCAGGCCGGGCTCGCCGGGCGCGGCTACGACGGCACCCTGCGTGTCCTGGTGCCCGAGGCCCGTGTCTCCGTCCGCTTCACGGCCGCGAGCTGCGCCCTCCTCGCGACGCTGGCCGCACTCACCCTCGTACTGGAAAGGGCCCTGCCATGAGCGAGCCCACCGCACTGGTCGCCCTGCGGGGCGCGTCCTACGCCTACGAGGACGGACCCCTCGTCCTCAGCGACCTCGACTTCGACGTGCACGAAGGGCGGGCGCTGGCGCTGCTCGGCCGCAACGGCACCGGCAAGACCACGCTGATGCGGCTGCTCAGCGGCGGGCTCAGGCCGCACGACGGCCGGCTGACGGTGGAGGGTGCGCCGGTCACGTACGACCGCAAGGGGCTGACCCGGTTGCGGACGACCGTGCAGCTGGTGGTGCAGGACCCCGACGACCAGCTCTTCGCCGCGTCCGTCGGCCAGGACGTCTCCTTCGGCCCGTTGAACCTCGGCCTGTCCGACACCGAGGTTCGGGCGCGGGTCGACGAGGCCCTGGCCGCACTGGACATCACGCCGCTGGCCGACCGGCCCACGCACCTGCTGTCGTACGGCCAGCGCAAGCGCACGGCCATCGCCGGTGCCGTCGCCATGCGGCCCCGCGTGCTGATCCTGGACGAGCCGACCGCCGGGCTCGACCCCGACGGGCAGGAACGCCTGCTCGCCACCCTCGACGGGCTGCGCGCGTCCGGCACCACGGTGGTGATGGCCACCCATGACGTGGACCTGGCCCTGCGCTGGGCCGACGAGGCGGCGCTCCTCACCCCGTCCGGCGTACGCACCGGCCCCGCGGTCGAGATGCTGTCCCGCACGGAACTCCTGCGGCAGGCGGGGCTGCGCTTGCCGTGGGGCATCGCGGCGGCCCAACTGCTGCGCGCACAGGGGCTGTTGGACGATACGGCACCCGGTCCACGCGACGCGGAGGAACTGGCGGCGCTGGCCGCAAAAGAATAGGGCGAGGAGGTCAACTCCTCGCCACTCTCAACGTATAGCGCACCGGGGGCCTTGCGGCAAGACCCCCCTCGTCCCGCAGAATCTCCAGCCGAAGACAGGGGGTTCTGATGATCGACGTGATCGTCGCCGGTGGCGGACCGACCGGACTGATGCTGGCGTGCGAGCTGCGGCTGCACGGCGTGCGGGTGGTCGTACTGGAGAAGGACGCGGAGCCGACCAAGGTGGTCCGCGCGCTCGGCCTGCATGTGCGCAGCATCGAGGTGATGGAGCAGCGCGGTCTGCTGGATCGGTTTCTCGCGCACGGGCAGCAGTTCTCGGTCGGCGGCTTCTTCGCCGGCATCGACAAGGGGTGGCCCGACCAGCTGGACACCGCGCATTCATACGTCCTCGGCATCCCTCAACCCACCGTCGATCGTCTCCTGGCGGAGCGCGCCGCCGAACTCGGTGCCGAGGTCCGGCGCGGCTGCGAGCTGGTCGGGCTCAGCCAGGACGACGACGGGGTGACCGCCGAGCTGGCCGACGGCACGCATCTGCGCTCGCGCTACCTCGTCGGCTGCGACGGCGGCCGCAGCAGGGTGCGGAAACTGCTCGGCGTCGGCTTCCCCGGTGAGCCCAGCAGGGTCGAGACGCTGTTGGGCGAGGTGGAGGTGGCCGCGGCGCCGGAGACGGTGGCCGCCGTGGTGGCCGAAGTCCGGCAGACCCAGAAGCGGTTCGGTGTCGTGCCCTTCGGGGAGGGGGTGTTCCGCGTCGTCGTGCCCGCCGAGGGAGTGGCCGAGGACCGCACGGTCCCGCCGACCCTGGAGGAGCTGAAGCAACAGCTGCGGCGGATCGCCGGCACCGACTTCGGCGTGCACTCACCGCGCTGGCTGTCCCGCTTCGGCGACGCCACCCGGCAGGCCGAGCGCTACCGGACCGGCCGCGTGCTGCTGGCCGGCGACGCGGCGCACATCCATCCGCCGACCGGCGGGCAGGGCCTCAACCTCGGCCTCCAGGACGCGTTCAACCTGGGGTGGAAACTGGCCGCAGAGGTGAACGGCTGGGCATCGGAGGGGCTCCTCGACAGCTTCCACACCGAACGGCACCCGGTGGCTGCCGACGTACTCGACAACACCCGCGCGCAGATTCAGCTGATGTCCACCGAGCCGGGCCCCCAGGCCGTGCGCCGGCTGGTGTCGGAGCTGATGGACATCGACGAGGTGAACCGCTATCTGATCGAGAAGATCACCGCGATCGGGGTCCGCTACGACTTCGGTGAAGGGCATGAACTGCTCGGCCGGCGGCTGCGGGACGTGGAGCTCAAGCGCGGGCGCCTCTACGGCCTGATGCACGGCGGCCGCGGACTTCTGCTCGACCAGACCGGCAGGCTCTCGGTGGCGGGCTGGGCGGATCGGGTCGACCACGTCGTCGACGTCAGCGAGGAGCTGGACGTGCCCGCGGTGCTGCTGCGGCCGGACGGCCATGTGGCGTGGGTCGGTGAGGACCAGCAGGACCTGCTTCGCCGGCTGCCCGAGTGGTTCGGCGCCGCGGCCGGCTGAGCGCGCGGTGGTGGCACGGCCGCGGTGGCGGGCACATGGGTGGACGCGTCCCGCTGGGCACATGGGTGATACATCCCGCGGCCGGCCGCCAATGCCCCGGCGGCACCCACTGCTCCCTGTTTGATGAGGTCACCCACGACCGAATCGAGGGAGTATGGCCGACCGCACCACGGACACGCAGCCGCCCGAAGGGCTGAAGGCCAATGCGATCGGGTTCGTCGACGCGCTCGTCATCGGGCTGAACGCCACCTCCCCCGCGTACTCGCTGGCCGCGGCGATCGGCCCGGTCGTGGCGCTCGTGGGTGTCTACGCCCCCGGCGTCATGGTCGCGTCGTTCGTGCCGATGCTGCTGATCGCGTCGGCGTTCTACTACCTCAACAAGGTCGACCAGGACTGCGGGACGACCTTCTCGTGGGTCACCCGGGCGATGGGCCCCTGGTTCGGATGGCTCGGCGGCTGGGCCATCACGATGACCGGCGTCCTGGTGATCGGCTCGCTGGCGGACGTCGCCGTGACGTTCGCCCTGCTGGCCTTCGGTCTCGACAGCTGGGCCGCGAACGAGTTCGTGCGCCAACTGCTCACGGTGCTGCTCATCCTGGTGATGACGGCCGTGTGCGTCATCGGCACGGAGGTGTCGGCCAGGGTGCAGAACGTCCTCATCCTGGCGCAGGTGGCGTGTCTGCTCGCCTTCGCCGTGGTGGCGCTCTACCGGGTGTACGCCGACACCGGCACGCTCGACTCGGTCGACCCGTCGCTCAGCTGGCTGGACCCCTTCGGGGCCGGCGGCGCCGGGCTGACCGCGGGCCTGCTGCTGGGCGTGTTCATCTACTGGGGCTGGGAGTCGGCGGTGAACCTCACGGAGGAGGTCGAGGACTCCGCCACCGCCCCCGGCAAGGCGGCCGTATGGTCGACGGTCATCCTGCTGGTCACCTATGTCGCGGTCGCCTACGCGGTGGTGGCCTACGCCGGACCGGCGTTCCTGGCCGAGAACGCCGAGGAGGAGGAGTTCATCTTCGCCCTGCTCGCCGAGGAGGCGATGGGCAGCTGGGACTGGGTCGTCCTGCTGGCGGTCTCGACCTCCGGCGTGGCCTCGACGCAGACGACGATCATCCCCGCCTCCCGCACGGCCCTGTCCATGGCACGCCGACAGGCACTGCCGACGCACTTCGCCCATATCCACCCCCGGTTCCGCACGCCCGACGTGAGTACGTGGTGGGTCGCCGGCATCGCCATCGCCTGGTACCTGGTCGTCCGTCAGATCAGCGAGAACGCCCTTTTCGACTCGCTGACCGCGCTGTCCCTGCTGATCGCGTTCTACTACGCCCTCACGGGCATCGCCTGTGCGATCTACTACCGCCGCCATCTCACCGAGAGCCTGCACCACTTCGTCTTCATCGGCCTCGGCCCGCTGGTCGGCGCCGGCCTGCTGGTCTGGCTGCTGGTCGAGTCGATCGGCGACATGTCCGACCCCGCCAACTCCTACAGCGACGTCTCGTGGTTCGGGCTCGGCCCCCCGCTGGTCATCGGCATCGGCATCACCCTCACCGGGGTGGTCCTCATGGTCGTGTGGCGCCTGATGGCACCCGTCTTCTGGGCGGAGCGCCCGGAGGTCGCCGACCCCGATCTCGTGCACGGCGACAAGGAGCACTGAAGATGTCGGTCGTTCTCGGATACGACGAGTCCCCGGGCGCGGTCCGCGCACTGCACGTCGCCATCGAGGTGTCGGCCGCGTTCGGCGAGCAGCTTGTGCTGGTCTACGGCGCGGCGGCGCCCGGCGCCCTCGGTGAGGAGTACGCCGCGCACCGCGATGCCGTCCAGGAGGCCGGACGCACCGCGCTCGGGCACGCCGTCGCGGTGGCCGACGAGGCCGGTGTGCGGACCACCGTCGAGGTCATCGACCAGAAGCCGGCTGAGGCGCTGGTCGAGGCCGCGACGCGCCATGCGGCGAGGGTCATCGTGGTGGGCAGCTGGGGTGAGAGCCCGCTGCGCGGGGCCCTGTTGGGCTCCACACCCCACAAACTGCTGCACCTGTCGCGCACCCCGGTGCTGTGCGTGCCCACGGAACCGTGAGCCCGCGTCCGATCACCCGGGGAGGCATGAGCCGGCCCGGCCCGCTCAGGTCGCCGTCGCCGCTGCCGCCGCCTTCCCCGCCGTACGGCCGGAGAAGAGGCAGCCGCCGAGGAAGGTGCCCTCCAGGGATCGGTAGCCGTGGACGCCGCCGCCTCCGAAGCCGGCGACCTCGCCTGCCGCGTACAGTCCGGGGATCGGGGTGCCGGAGGCGTTCAGGACGCGGCCGGAGAGGTCGGTCTGGAGGCCGCCGAGGGTCTTGCGGGTGAGGATGTTGAGGCGGACGGCGATCAGGGGGCCGGCGCTCGTGTCCAGGATCTTGTGGATGGCGGCGGTCCGGCTGAGCGTGTCGCCGGGGTACGCGAGCGCGTTGCGGATGCCCATGACCTGGGCGTCCTTGGTGTAGGGGTTGTCGATCTCGCGGTCGCGGGCCTCGATCTGCCGCTGGAGTGCGGCGAGTTCGATCAGGTTGTCGCCGGTCAGCTTGTTCATGCCGGTGACGAGTTCGGGCAGGGTCTTGGCGACGACGAAGTCCTCGCCCTTCTCCTTGAACCGCTCGATCGGCTCCGGGGTCTGCCAGATGCGGGACAGCAGCATCCAGATGTTCTTCTCGGTGAGGTCCGGGTTCTGCTCGGAGCCGGAGAGCGCGAACTCCTTCGCGATGATCTTCTGGGTGGTGACGAACCAGGAGTAGTCGTAGCCGGTGTCGCTGATCGACTTGAGGGTGTGCAGGGTGTCGTAGCCCGGGATGTCGGGGCTGGAGAAGCGCTTGCCGGTGGCGTCGAACCACATGGAGGACGGGCCGGGCAGGATGCGGATGCCGTGGCCGGGCCAGATCGGGTCGTAGTTCTTCAGGCCCTCGGTGTAGTGCCACATGCGGTCGGGATTGACGATACGACCGCCCGCCTTCTCGGTGATGGCCAGCATGCGGCCGTCCACGTGCGCGGGCACGCCGGTGATCATGGACTTGGGCGGGGTGCCCAGCCGGGCGGGCCAGTTGGCGCGTACGAGGTCGTGGTTGGCGCCGATGCCGCCCGAGGTGACGACCACCACGGGGGCGCTGAGTTCGAACTCGCCGACCACCTTGCGGGAGCTGGGCTTGCCCCGTGCCGCGCTGCTGGGCTCCAGGACGGCGCCGCGCACGCCGGTGACGGCGCCGTTCGTGACGATCAACTCGTCCACTCTGTGCCGGAACTTGAAGGTCACGAGCCCGTCCTCCACGCCCGCCCGCACCTTCTTCTCGAACGGCTCGACCACGGCCGGTCCGGTGCCCCAGGTGACGTGGAAGCGCGGCACCGAGTTGCCGTGCCCGTCCGCGAGCCCGCCACCGCGCTCGGCCCAGCCGACGATCGGGAACCACTGCATCCCGAGCCCGGCCAGCCAGGCCCGCTTCTCCTCGGCGGCGAAGTCGACGTACGCCTGGGCCCACTTGTAGGCCCAGTAGTCCTGGCCGGACGGGTCGGAGATCCCGCGGTCGAAGCCCGCCGTGCCCAACCAGTCCTGCCAGGCCAGGTCGTGGGTGTCCTTGACCCCCATCAGCCGCTGTTCGTCGGAGTTGACGAAGAACAGGCCGCCGAAGGACCAGAACGCCTGCCCGCCGAGACTGGCCTCCGGCTCCTGGTCCAGCAGCAGCACCTTGCGTCCCGCCGCCGCCAGTTCGGCCGTGGCGACCAGCCCGGCGAGGCCGTGTCCGACGACGATGGCGTCCGCGTCCGACGAGCCGGCCGAGGCCGCGAAGGCCGGGAACGTCGCCTGTGCGAGCGCGGCACCGGCGAGCGCACCGCCGGCGACGGTCAGGGCACGGCGGCGGGTGATCGCGGCAGGGGCTGACGAGTTCTCCATGGGCTGCCTTCCGTCGGAGGTGCGCAAGGGGCGGGAGACGCACGAGTTTCCGCTGCGAGAGCGGGTGTTACCGACGGTAGCCCAGGGGGTGTCAGGGTCGCCAGATGCTGCAACCGTGAACTTTTCTCACGTTTGGTGGATGCGATCCACCAGGATGTCGATCACCAACGGCGTGCGCGGCCCGTACCCGAGCAGCACCCCGTCCTCCATGTCGACGACCCGGCGGTTCATCCCCGCCGGCGTCTGACCGACCCCGGGGATGTCGACCAGTCCGTCGACACCGCCGACCGACTCCAGCCCCTTGGTCATCATCAGGATCACGTCCGGCTGCGCCCGCACCAGCGCCTCACTGGTGATCGGCGTGAACGGCTTGTCCAGCCCGGCCTCCTTGCCCGCGTCCACCGCCCCGGCGGCCTCGACGAGCGAGTCGGCGCCCGAGCCCTTGCCGCCGATCAGATAGACGGCCGCACTGCCGCGCATGTACAGGAAGGCGACCTTGGGCTTGCTGCCCTTGGGCACGGCGGCGCGAGCGGCGGCGAGTTCATCGTTCATGCGCCGGTTGAGCGCCTTGCCCGCCGCGGGGACGCCGAGCGCCTCGGCGACGCGGGTGGTGCGGGTGGTGACGTCGGCGAGTTCGGTGGCCGGATCGAGGACGACGACGGGAACGCCGGCGTCGCGGATCTGGTCGATGGCCTCCTGGGGGCCGGTGTCGGTGTCGGCCAGGACGACCGTCGGGCGCAGCGAGAGCACGCTCTCCGCGCTCACGTCATGCGCCTTGGTGACCTGCGGGAGCTTCTTCGCCTCGGCGAAGGTGGCGGTGATGTCCCGGCCGACGACCCGGTCGCCGAGGCCCAGCGTGAACACGATCTCCGCGACACCGCCGTTGAGCGGCAGGATGCGCGAGGCGTCCTCGACGGTCACCTCGCGCCCGTCCGAGGAGTCGACGGTGACGGGCAACTTCGGGGTGGGCGGCCCGCCTTCGAGCGGTACGAGGGTGTTCTTCGCGAGCTGCTTCTCGGCCGCGGCGGCGCGTTCACTCGCGGACTTCGCGGCCGGGGCCGAACCGTCCGACGCGCCCCCACCCCCACCACAGGCGCCCGCGAGCAACGCGAGCGTCAGACCAAGGACGGCGAGGCGTCTCCGGGATGCGCGCATGGGTTTCCTTTCGTCTCTTCTGGCACTCAGTTGGGCAATACTTTAGGTTAGGCTTCCCTTAGTTACTCTTGGTGGGGGTGTTCCATGGCGTGGGCAAGTGGCCTGCACCGTAAGGGAGTTGGACCGACTCTCGGATTGACGGGGGCAGCCGTCCTGCTGCTCTCGGCCGTCGGACCGGCCTCGGCGGCGGGCGGCTCGGCGACGGGCCCCGAGGGGCAGAAACTCACCGTCTCCAAGTCCTCGGGACTCGACGCGGGCGGCGAGACGGTGACCGTGACCGGCTCCGGCTACAACACCGAGAAGGGCATCTACGTCGCCTTCTGCGTGGACAACGGCGCCGGAAAGACCCCCACGCCCTGCGTGGGCGGAGTGGACATGTCCGGCGAGTCCGGGGCGTCCTCGTGGATCTCCTCCAACCCGCCGTCGTACGGCGAGGGGTTGGCGAAACCGTACAAGGGCAGCGGCCACAAGGGCTCGTTCAGTGTGCAGCTCACCGTGCGCGCCAAGGACGCGAACACCAACTGCACCAAGTCCGGTGTGAAATGCGCCGTCATCACCCGCAACGACCACACCCGGGGCGGCGACCAGAGCCAGACGGTCCGGATCCCGGTGACCTTCGGCGGCAGCGGCGGGGGTGCGTCGAGCGGCGACAACGCCACGGCGACGCCGACCGCGACGGCGGGCGCGAGCACGACCGGCGGGGGCGGCACGGGCGGTTCGGGCGACGGCACCGAGAAGGCGTCCGACGGACCGCTCGCCAGCACCGGCTCCATCGCCCTGACGGCCGGAGCAACGGCGGCCGGACTGGTCGCGGCCGGCACCGGGGCCTGGCTGTGGGCACGCAGGCGGCGAGGCACGAACGCCGGTTGAACCGACCCGAATTCCACAGGGAGACTTGAAATGGCGAAGAGACCCGGCGCCGCCGCCGTGACGGGCGGCGCGCTGCTCGTACTGCTGTGTCCGGGCGGCGCGGCCGCACAGGACGGGGACGAGATCCCGCGCGACATGTCGGGCGGCTACGCGAGCTGGAACATCGCACCCGCCGAGCTCGACGACCAGGGCATCTCGCTCGACGTCGCCGAACCCGCCGTACAGGCATCCGCGGACCGCGCCTGGTTCCCGACGACCAGCGGCAGCACCGACCCGGAAACCGGCGCCGCGGACTTCGAGTTGGGCGGCTCGGCCCTGCTGACCTCCCCCACCGGCACGCAACCCCTGCCCCTCAGCGGGCTCCGGTTGCGGCTCGACGGCGACGCGGGCGCCCTCTACGCGCGGACGGTCGTCGACGGCCGGGCCCGCCAACTCGCCCTGGCCGACGTGAAATCCGGCGCCGCACCCGTCGTACAGACGAGCGGTGACACCTGGACCGGGCTGCGGGCGTCGCTCACCCAGGACGGGGCGGCGCTGCTGTCCGAGTGGAGCGGAGCGGAGTTCACGGCGGGGGACGCCTACGGGGTACTGGACCTGACGGTGGGGACCGGCGGCGATACGACCGAAGCCGCACCCCAGGAGACGCCACTGCCGACCCCGGGCACCCCGGAGGAGAAACCGGCGGCGACCCCGCAACCGGCGACGACGGCCCCATCAGCCACCGTCACCCTCTCCCCCGGCGCCGAACAGCAGGTCACCGGCGCGGGGTTCGAGCCCGGCGAGGTCGTCCTCGTCGCGATCGACGACGACACCCGGTACCAGGCGGTGGCCGACGAGGCAGGGCGGATCTCCCGCACCTTCCCGGTGTACGGCACCGCAGCCGAGGGCGCGCACTCCGTCGAACTCTCCACGGTGACCGGGGAACGCCGGGCCGTCGTGGGCTTCGGCGTGCGGGCGCGGGCGTAGCACATGAGGAACGAGGAGCGGGCGACACGGCCCGCTCTTCGGCATGCCCAAATTCCTTGTGATGCCGGGCAGTTGGGCCCTTTGCCGTCCGTTGACAAACAGCCGGTGTTCATACTTAGGTTTGCCTTACCTAACCCCCCGCTGGGTGCCTCGCCCACCTCGAGGCGCCCACACCGAGAAAGGTGAACAGCTCACCATGAGACCCGTTCCCTCCGCCCGCACCGCCGCCCGCGCCGCTCTCGCCGTGACCGCCTCCGCCGCCCTCACCCTGGGCCTGGCCACCTCGGCCTCCGCCGCCACCTCGACCCGCACGGTCACCGACGGCGGCACGACGTACAACCTCTCGCTGACCTCCCCCGACACGGCAGCCGCCACGGGCCAGGTCATCACCGTCTCCGGCTCCGGCTACAACACCGGCCAGGGCGTCTACGTCAGCCTGTGCGTGGTCGACGGGGCGCAGGGCGCGAACAAGCCGACCCCGTGTCTGGGCGGTCAGGACGAGGACGGCTCCACCGGCGCCTCGCACTGGGTCAACAACACCTTCGGCGGCATGTTCGCCAACAGCTCCAAGTTCGGCACGGGCGGCACCTTCAGCGTGCAGATCTACGTCAAGGCCACCCTCGACGACGGCAGCGTCTGCGGCCAGGACGTCGAGTGCGCCGTGGTGACCCGGGCGGACCACTTCGACAGCGAGGACCGCAAGTACGACGTCCACGTCCCGATCGCCTTCCAGTAAGCGCCCGTCAGGCCGGGCCCACACCGTCGGGCCCGGCCCTCGGCATCCCCGGGGCGCCGGGCGCACCCGACCAGTGAGGACCCCCATGACCGACGAACCCAGACCGCCGGCCCGGGCCGGACGCCGGCTCAGACGCCCCGCGGCTCTCCTCGGCGCCGCCGCGCTCGTGGCCGCGGCCGTCACGCTCGGCTCCACCGCACAGGCCTCCGACACACCGAAGACGGCCCTCGGCAAGGACGGCCAGAAGCTCACCGTCTCCGCCTCCGCGAACCTCGCCCCCGACGGCGAGACGCTGCGCGTCACCGGCTCCGGCTACGACGCGACCAAGGCCGTCTACGTCGCCCTGTGCAAGGACAATGGCGACAACCGCGTCCCCACCCCCTGCCTGGGCGGCGCCGACCAGAACGGCACCGGCAGCTCCTCGCAGTGGATCGTCCCCGAGGACGACGAGTACGCGGGCGACCTGGCCGTCACCTGGGGCGAGGGCGGCACCTTCGACGTCGGGATCGACGTCAAGGCCAAGGACAACAGCCTCGACTGCACCAAGGTCACCTGCTCGGTCGTCACCCGCGTCGACCACCGCAACCCCGGCGACCGCTCCCAGGACGTCCGCATCCCCGTCACCTTCGAGGGCCAGGACCCCGGCGACGGGGACGACGGCGGCGACGGCGTGGACGTGCCGCCGGGCACCGTCAGCTACCTCCGGGCCGCCGAGTTCACCACCGCGGGCCGCCCGCTGGACCTGCTCCTGCACCCCGACTCCGGGAAGCTGTACGTCGGTTCGGACAACATCCCCGACACCGCGGACGTCGCCGAGCAAGGCCTCTACGCCATCGACCCGAAGGACGGCAAGCTCCTCAGCCACGTCCAGCAGGCCCCCGGCGCCACCGGCGCGCTCGCGGCCCGCGTGGTCCGCTGGATCGCCGCCCCGCTGTCCGGCGACGGCGTCGTCTTCCACTACCCGCTGCGCGGTATAGGCACCGCGAAGGACGGCGACACGGCCGCGAAGGGCGGGTGGCTGACCGGCGGCTCGGTCACCGGCGTCGGTCCCGGCAGCGACGCGTCCAGCACGCTGGTCGCCCAGGGCGCCGTCCTCTCCGAGGTCGAGACCGCCACCGGCACCGTCAAGAAGACCGCCACCCTGGCAGGCGGCGGCATCCTCGGCGTGGACACCGCACGCGGCACCACCTGGTCGGCCGACTCCGCGGGCGGCAAGCTGTACCGCGTCGACACCGGCTCCCTCACGGTCACCGCCACCGCCGAACTCCCCGCGGCGTCCGTCTACTTCGTCGAGACGGACCCGGCGACGGGCAACGTGTGGGTCGGCAGCTCCTACGACGTGCTCGTCTTCGACAAGGACGGCAAGCAGCTGGCCAAGCTGACCGGCAAGGACCGGGCCACGGCGATGGCCTTCGACAAGGCGACCGGCGAGGCCTTCGTCCTGCGCGAGGACTGGGGCACCGCCGACGACGGCGCGGACAACGTCGGCGCCCTGGAGAGCTACGCCGCCGCCACTGCCGAGCAGGCGGCCGAACCCGTCGCCCTGCCCGGCAACCGCGCGGGCGCCTACGCGGGCGTCGCCGTGACGCCCGGCGCCACGTCGGTCTACGTCACCGACCAGGCCGGGAGCAAGGTCGTCAAACTCGACCGCCGTGTCTCCCCGAAGGTCGTCCAGTCCCCCACCGACCAGACGGTGAACCCGGGCGACGAGGTGACCTTCGTCGCCGCCGCCCAGGGCACCCCGGAGCCCACCGTGCGGTGGCAGGTCAGCCCCGACGGCGGCCAGACCTGGTCGACGGTCGAGGGCGCGACCGGGAACGCGTTCTCCTTCACCACGAAGGCGGCGCAGGACGGGTACCGGTACCGAGCCGAATTCACGAACTCCGTGGGATCGACCCGCACTTCGCCGATCACGCTCACGGTCACGGATGAGACCGATGACGGGGGCGGCGACGGAGACGGCGAGGAGACTCCCGACGAACCCTCCGGCTCCAAGACCGTCACCGGCCCGAACGGCCAGAAACTCACCGTCACCCCGGTCAACAACCTCGCCACCGAGGACCAGACCCTGAAGATCACCGGCACCGGTTACGACACGAAGAAGGGCATCTACGTCGCCCTCTGCGTCGACAACGGCGACGGCGAACTGCCCACGCCGTGCATCGGCGGCGTCGATATGACCGGCGGCTCGCACTCCTCGGCGTGGATCTCCTCCAACCCGCCGGACTACGGCGAGAACCTGGCGATCCCGTACGGCACCGGCGGCACCTTCGACATCGAGCTGACCGTCGACGCCAAGGACGCGTACACCGACTGCTTCAAGGCCAAGTGCGTCCTGGCCACCCGCAACGACCACACCCTCTCCGGCGACCGCTCCCAGGACGTCAAGGTCCCGGTCAGCTTCGTCGGCCAGGACCCGGTGGACACGGACGACGGCACCGGCGGCACGGGCGGGAACGGCGGCACCGCCGGTACGGGCACGACGGGCGGGAGCACCGGCGGCACGGGGACCGGGTCCACCACGGGCGGATCCGGCGGCACCGGCACCTCGACGACGGGCGGCGGCCTCGCCTCCACCGGCGCCACCGTGCTCTCCGTGGCCGCGCTCGCGGCGGCGCTCCTGGCCACGGGCTGGGTGGCGTATCGCAGAGGTCGTACCGTCAACTGACCGACGGGCACGGTGAGTTGGCCCTCCGGCGCGCACGGACGCGCCGGAGGGTCGCCACCGTCAGGCCGTCCGGCCCGCCACCACCCACTTCGACGGCAGCTCGATCCGCGCACCGTCCGGCCCGTACTCCGTGGTGATCAGCGGCAGTTCACCGCTCGCGAGGACGGTGAGCCCGGCCGCGCGCAGATACTCGGGCACCGCGGCGTCCGCCACCTCGCCGGGGGCGATGCCGTGCCGGAAGATGGGCGCGAGCTTGGGCGGCGGGCCCGCCGGGCTCTGTGCGAGGCCGATGAGGACGGGCTTGGCGGACTCGGAGAGTTCGACGAGGAAGGCCCGGCCGCGCTCGCCGACCAGCGTGGCGATCCCGTCCACCATCAGCTGCCGGTCGTCGGGCTCGGCCTGGTGCAGCACGCCCCGCATATAGACGTTGGTGTCGCCGAGTTCGGCGTGCAGCGTCTGGGCCTCGGTCTTCTCCACGGCGTCGATCAGCCGGTACGCCGCCTGCCCGGCGGGATCGGCGCGCCGGGCGTGGTCGAGGGCGGCGGCGGACAGGTCGGCGCCGACGACGCGGGTGAAGCGGTCGGCGAGGAAGCGGGTCTGTGTGCCGTTGCCGCAGCCCAGGTCCACCATCGGCAGGCCCGGATCGGTCAGGTGCGCCTCGAAGAGGGCGAGATGGCGGCCGGCGGTCAGGCCCGGCTCCGCGTCCCAGAACACCGCCCCCTGTTCGTCGGAGGCTTCACGCCAGAAGCCCTCCCAGGCCTCGCGGTACCGACTCGTCACGCTCATGACCGACTCCCCAGGGTGCGACGCCGACCCGCCGTGAAGTGACGGGCGAGTACGGTTTATCGCGGGCCGGTGACGGCTACAAGCGCGTGGCGCATTCCTTCACTCCCCATTCGACACTCGTGCGCCCTCGTGTCCTCCATGGGCACAAGCGATCAGCGTCGTGGGAGCGTGAGTTCGAACCAGACGGTCTTCCCCGCGGTCGTACGGCTGGTGCCCCACTCGCGCGCGAGCGTGCTCACCACCCGCAGCCCACGCCCGGACTCGTCGTCCGGCCCGGCGTTGAGCAGGGTCGGCAGCTCGTGATCGTCGTCGTCCACCTCGCACAGCAGCGTGTCACCGCGGATGAGGCGCAGTTCGACGGGGCGGCTGTGGGAGTGCCGTACGGCGTTGGTGACAAGCTCGCTGACCAGCAGCTCCGCGGTGGGGGCGAGGCGGGAAAGGCCCCAGTCGTGGAGCTGTTCACGGACGACGGCGCGAGCCCGGGACACCTCCACCGGGTCGAGGGAGAGCCGCCATTCGACGACGTCCTCCGGCTCGATGCCGTTGAGACGGGCCATCAGCAGGGCCACGTCGTCCTTACGGCCGCCGCGTGTGTTGAGGGATCGGATGATGGTGTCGCAGGCGTCGTCCATGGACGCGGCCGGGTGGGCGGCGGACTCGCAGAGGGTCGCGAGGCCGACACCGATGTCCTCGCCGCGCACCTCGACCAGGCCGTCGGTGCACATCACGATCCGGTCGCCGGGCTCCACGCGCACGCGTACCGCCTCGAAGGGCACCCCGCCGACCCCGATCGGCGCCCCCGTGGGCAGGTCGAGCAGCTCGCTGCGTCCGTCGTCGGCGCGGACCAGGACGGGCGGGATGTGACCGGCGTTGGCGAGGTGGAGCTCGCTCGCGATGGGGTCGTAGACGGCGTACAGGCAGGTCGCGAGGTAGGTGTCGCCGAGGCGCTGGGCGAGGTCGTCGAGGTTGCGCAGGAGTTGGGCGGGCGGCAGGTCGAGGGCGGCCATGGTCTGCACGGCCGTACGCAACTGGCCCATCATGGCGGCCGAGTTGAGGCCGTGCCCCATGACGTCGCCGACGACGAGGGCGGTGCGGGCGCCGGGCAGTTTCACGGAGTCGAACCAGTCACCGCCGACCCGCCCCAGCAACGTACCCGGCAGATAGCGGGTGGCGATGTCGCAGCCCGCCATGCGCGGCGGGATGTGCGGCAGCATGCTGTCCTGGAGGGTCTCGGCGACCGACTCCTGGTAGGTGTACATGCGCGCGTTGTCGAGCACGAGGCCCGCTCGGGCGGCGAGTTCGGCGCCGGTGACGCGGTCCATGTCGTTGAAGACGGGCCGCTCGGGGTGGCGCAGCAGGATCATGAAGCCGAGGACCACATTGCGGGCCTTGAGCGGGACGACCAGCATGGAGCGGCCCGTGATGAGCGGCCGGATGTCGCGCTTCTCGAACTGGGAGGCGATGGCGTGGCCCATCTCCTCGCTGATGCGCGGCACGAGGACGGGCTCGCCGCTGGTCATGCACTGGAAGAACGGCGTGTGCGCCGGGAAGGGCATGGCCTCGCCGACCGGCACGACGTCGTCCCAGCGGCCGGGTTCGTCGGTGTGCTCGACGGCGACGCGGTGCCACATGGTGGTCGTGTCCGGCACACCGTCGGGGAACCCCTCACCGGCGACGACCTGTTCGCGCAGATAGGTCCCGGCGACATCGGTGAAGCGCGGGACGACGGCCTTGCTGACCTCGATGATGGTCCGCGACAGATCGAGGGAGGTGCCGATGCGGCCGCTGACCTCGTTGAGGAACTCCAGGTGTTCGCGTACGGCGACGTGTTCGAGGTCCTCGCCCTCGTCGGCGTACTCCTTCGGTAACGGCAGGCCTTCAGCGGCGGCCCGTGCGGCGCGCTCACGGCGGGCCCTGCGCTCGGCGCGCCGGGGCACACCCCAGTCGGGGGTGACGGGCACCCGGTCGTTCTGGCTGAACTCCAGGACGGGATAGCCCAGTTCGAGGATCTGGCCCACGATGCGGGCGCTCTCCTGGACGCTCATGCTGGGCAGGATCTCGGGGAGCCCGCGGGCGAGTTCCTCGGCGCCGGGGAAGTCGGTGTGCAGGGCGAATCCGGGGGCGACGCGGTCGAAGCCGGGGTCCTCACCGTCGTCGTCCTGCTGGAGCCGGCCCACGTCGGCACCGAGCACGAGGAGCCGCTCAGGACCGGGGCCCACCAGCGGGTAGGCCCACCACAGAACGTCGACCCGGTCCCTCTCGGGCACGGTGAGGCGGGCGCGGCCCGCGGCCGGGTAGAACAGCCGACCGTCGAGGGACGATTCGAGGTCGTGGCCAAGTCCGTCGTACGCCGAGTACGCCCCGTACGGCGAGAGGTCCTCGTCCTCGGGCAGCGCCCCGGAGACGGGCAGCAGATCGACGGCCGGGCGTCCGATCGCCTCCTCCTTGGCGGCGCCGAACAGACGGCGTGCGCCGGAGCTCCAGTGGGAGACGAGGCCCCCGCGGTCCACCACCACCACGGCCAGCGGGATGCGGCCGGCCGCGGCGTGTTCCGCCACCGCGCCGTCCCTCTCGGTGCCACGGTCCATGACCCAGGCCCTCTCTCCCCACGGCTCCGCAAGATCTGCCGCCTACTCCACCGTACGGCTCCGGGCGGAAGTGATGTGCGGCAATACGGGAATTGGTGAGCCGGGAGCGCGAGGGCGCGTGAGGGTGCCGAGCGGGACACGTCGTCGCAGGACAGCCGCGTGCACCGGTCCTCGTCTCAGTCCTCGTGCCCGAGCTGAAGGTCGCGTTCCGTTCGTCCTCCTCCGGCGACCTGCAGCACGGTGGCGACCGGCGGGTAACCCGTGGCGATGACGGTGTACTCGCCGGTGGCGAGGTCGACGAACCTGAAGGTGCCGTCAGGACCGGTGGTGAGCGTGTCCATGACGTTGCCGACCGCGTCGAGCAGCGTCACGCGCGCGTCCTCGACGGGCCGCCCGCCGCCCGCTCGCACGGTGCCGCGCAGGAGGGCGCCGCCGGCGAGTTCGATGTCCTGGCGGGTCTCGCGGGACGCCTTCACGGTGGCGGGGACGGCGGCCGGACGGAACGCGGGCGCGCTGGCGGCCAGCGTGTACTCGCCGGCGACCAGCTCGGTGATGACGTAGCCGCCTTCACGGCCGCTGCGGGTGGTGGCGACGACCTCACCGTGCACGTTCGTGAGCGTCACCGTGGCGTCCACGGGCGAGCCGTCCGGGGTGAGCACCCGCCCGGCGAGACGTCCGGCACCGCCGAGAACGATGTCCAGGTCCACGGGGCGCTCACCGACGGTCACGGAGACGGCCTGAGGTTGGTGGCCGCCCGCCGCGGCGATCAGCACATACGTCCCCGGGCCCGGCGTCGCCAGCGCGTACCGCCCGTCGTCGCCGCTCGCGCCGCGCCCGATCTGCTGCCCGGCGACATCGATGAGCGTGAGCGCCGCGCGTGGCACGAACGTGCCGTCGGGGTGCTGCACCGAACCGCGCACGGGAACGCTTGCGGTGTGCGGCGAACGGGTCGCGGGGATCGGGGCGTTCACCGGCGCCGGCTGCGTCTCCAGGCCCGGGACGTCATGGGAGATCAAGGGCTTCTCCTTGAGGAAAAGAGCGATCAACAGGCCGAGGACGAGCACCGGCACCAGGTAGAGGAAGATGCGCGGCATGGCCTCGGCGTAGGCCCGGATGTAGCCGTCGCGCAGGTCCGGCGGCATGGCGTGGACGAGCTGCGGGGTGATGGCTTCGGGGTCGGGCAGCTCGGCCCCCGCACGCGTGGGCAGGTGTACGGCCAGGGCGTCGGCGAGCCGGCCGGCGAAGAGGGTGCCGAAGATCGCGGCGCCGACGCTGCCGCCGATCTGCCGGAAGTAGTTGTTGGCGCTGGTGGCGGTGCCGAGGTCGGCGGGGCGCACGGAGTTCTGCACGGCGAGGATCAGGACCGGCATCACCATGCCGATGCCCGCGCCGAGGACGGCCATCCAGATGCTGTAGTGCAGCCGGGGCGTGTCGGCTTCGAGGCGGGACAGCAGCCACATGCCGGCGACCGCGAGGGCGCTGCCGAGCACGGGGTGGAGCTTGTAGCGGCCGGTGCGGCTGATGAGCTGGCCGGAGATGATCGAGGCGCCGACGATACCGCCCATCATCGGCAGCATGAGCAGGCCCGACTCGGTGGCCGTGGCCCCGTCGACCATCTGCAGGAAGGTCGGCAGATAGCTGGCCGCGCCGAACAGGGCGACGCCGATCACGAGGCCGACCAGGCCGGTGACGTTGAAGACGGAGTCCCTGAACAGTCGCAGGGGGATGAGGGGTTCGACGGCGAAGTGCTCGACGACGAGGAACAGGACGGTGGCGACGCCCGCTCCCGCGCCGAGGCCGAGGATGACGTGGGAGTCCCACGGGTACTCGGTGCCGCCCCAACTGGTCAGCAGGACCAGGCAGGTGGAGGCGGCGGCCAGCAGCAGGGAGCCGAGGATGTCGAGCCGGGCCCGCGCCTTCGGCTTCGGCAGCTTCAGTACGACGGTGACGACGGCCAGGGTGACGAGACCGAAGGGGACGTTGATGTAGAAGCACCACCGCCAGGAGAGGTGGTCCGTGAAGTAGCCGCCCAGCAGGGGCCCGGCGACCGAGGCGAGGCCGAACGCGGCGCCGATCAGGCCCATGAAGCGACCGCGCTCCCGGGACGGCACGATGTCCGCGATGATCGCCTGGACCCCGATCATGAGCCCGCCCGCGCCGACGCCCTGGATGGCGCGGTAGGCGATCAGCTGGTCCATGGTCTCGGCCCGCCCGGCGAGCGCGGAGCCGACGACGAAGACGACGATCGCGAACTGGAAGACGCCCTTGCGGCCGAGGAGATCGCCGAGCTTGCCGTAGATCGGCAGGCCGATGGTGGCGGTGAGGAGATAGGCGGTGATCGCCCAGGACATCCTGTCCAGACCGTGCAGCTCGCCGACGATCTTCGGCAGCGCGGTGGCGACGATCATCTGCTCCAGCGCGGCCAGCAGCAGCGCGAGCATCAGTCCGAAGAAGACCAATCGCACCCGGCGTGGGCTCAGTTGGCTCTCGGTGCCCTGGGGCGGAGCAGGTGGAGGAGGTGCGGTGACCGTCTCGTCCTGCACCAGAGTCGTGCCACCCACGTATCGCTCCCCTCGCCGTACCTGCTCACATTTCCCGCATTAGGCGACAACTACGAGCAAGCACGGCGAGTTACGGCACCGTCCCGGACACGGCGGAGATCCACTCGATCCGGTGAGGAGGACAAGGGCCTCCGGACTCCGGGGACTTGACTCCCGACTACTTCTCGACCTCGGTGGCGAGGTTGGTGAGCACGGCGTCGTAGATCCGGCCGAGACCCTTGGGCGCGAACGTCTTCTCGAAGAAGCCGCCGATGCCGCCGGCGCCCTGCCAGGTGGTGGTGACGACGACGCGGGACTTGCCCTCGCCGGCCGGGGTGACCCGCCAGGTGGTGACCATGGAGGAGTTGCGGTCCTTCTCGACGAGCTCACCGTCGGTGGGCTCGCTGACCTCCAGGAGGCAGTCGCGGACCCGCTTGCTGGTCGCCTGGAGCCTCCAGTGGACGAGGGTGCCCTCGCCGTCGCCGCCCTCGCGCACCTCGTATTCGCTGAAGTGCTCGGGCAGGAGCTTCTGCCGGGTGCCGCTGTAGTCGGCGAGGGCGTCGAACACCTTCTCCGCGTCCGCCGCGACGACCCGCTCCGTAGTGGCCTCGACCTGCGCCATTGACTTCCTCCAGGACCTGATTTCTCGGGGGTTGGAGCAAGCCAACCACCCCGCTCCCGCACCGCCCAAATCGGGGTCCCGATCAGTGCCCGAAGCGATCGCACAGTGATCGGAATCGAAGCCGGCTCAGGGGTGGCGGCTCGCGAGGACGCAGAACTCGTTGCCTTCCGGGTCGGCGAGCGTGACCCAGCTCTCCTCGCCCGTTTGGCCGACGTCGGCGTGTCGGGCACCCAGGCCGAGGAGGCGACGGACCTCTTCGCCCTGGTCCCTGTCGGTCGGGTTGACGTCGAGGTGGAGCCTGTTCTTGACCGTCTTGCCCTCGGGCACGCGCGCGAAGGTCAACGTCGGCGGCACCGGGCCGGGGCGGTTCCTGCCTTCGGGCACCGCCGGGGAGCCAATGGTGACGATTCCTTCGCCTTCGTCTTCGTCCCGCACCTCGTAGTCGAGGACCGAGCACCAGAACCGGGCGAGACCGCGGGGATCGGCACAGTCGATCGCGAGCTCGGTGAACTTACTGGCCACGTCGGGACCTCCCAGTCGAATGGCGGGTCCGCCAACAGACCCCTGCCGGAAAGTTTCACCCTCTCCACGCACGATCAAGGGAACATGTGTTCTATTCTTGGCGCAGTGCTACCGAGGAGGCGTCATGCGCTGGGACAACCTCACCCTGGAGTCCGACCACAGCAGGGCCGACGCCGCGCTGTTCGGCGCGGACGCCGTAGTGACCCGCACCTTCGACACACCCGAGTTCGCCGGGATCACGTTCCACGAGATCCGGGCCCGCTCGATCATCAACCGGGTGCCGGGCGCCTCGCGCATGCCCTTCGAGTGGACGGTCAACCCCTATCGCGGGTGCTCGCACGCGTGCGTGTACTGCTTCGCGCGCAAGACCCACAGCTATCTGGACCTGGACACCGGTCTCGGCTTCGACTCCCAGATCGTGGTCAAGGTGAACGCGCCGGAGCTGCTGCGCCGCCAGCTGACCTCGCGCCGTTGGCTGGGCGAGCACATAGCGATGGGCACGAACGTCGACTGCTACCAGCGCGCGGAGGGCCGCTACCGCCTGATGCCGGGCATCCTCGCCGCCCTGCGCGACCACGCCAACCCCTACTCGATCCTGACCAAGGGCACGCTGATCCTGCGCGACCTGGACCTGCTGAAGCAGTCCGCCGAGGTGACGGACGTCGGCGTCTCCGTCTCGGTCGGCTTCGTCGACCCCGAGCTGTGGCGCACCGTGGAGCCCGGCACGCCCGCCCCCGAGCGGCGCCTGGACGTCGTACGCACGCTCACCGAGCACGGACTCGGGTGCGGTGTGCTGATGGCGCCGGTGATTCCGTTCCTGAGCGACCACCCGGCCCAACTGCGGGCCACCGTGCGGGCGATCGCCGCCTCCGGGGCCACCTCCGTCACCCCGCTGGTGCTGCATCTGCGGCCCGGGGCCCGCGAGTGGTTCATGGCCTGGCTCGGCAGTCGGCACCCGCATCTGGTGCGCCGTTACGAGCGGCTGTACGCGGACGGCGCCTATGCGCCGAAGTGGTACCAGCGCCGGATCACCCGTCAGGTGCACGACCTGGCGCAGGAGTACGGCATCGGCCCCACGCGCGCGGGGATGCCCCGACGGATCCACGAGCCCGAGCCCGCCGAGCCCGCGATGACCGAACCGACCCAACTTACGCTCATCTGAGAGCATTCGAGCGCTTCCCTCGACCCAATCGGGTCAAGTCTCGCCGGAACGAGTTCTTCCGGGCGTCCACGCCGGGACGATGCGGCGAGGACCGCGACACTCGCGGTCCGCGACCCTCCGTCCTGGGAGGACCCCATGCGAAAACGCGCAGCCGTGCTGTGCGCCACCGGCGCCCTCATGGCCGGGACCGTGACGGCCGTCCCCGCCGAGGCGCGCGCCCCGCACACCGCGGGAACCGCTCACGCCGCACCCCTCACCTGGAAGAAGTGCGGCACCAAGAACTACCCGACGCTCCAGTGCGCGTCCCTCAAGGTCCCGCTCGACCACACCCGTCCGCAGGGACGGCAGATCACGCTCGCACTGTCCCGCGTCCCGCACACCGCGAAGCAGTACCAGGGCCCCCTTCTGGTCAATCCCGGCGGCCCCGGCGGCAGCGGTCTGACGCTTGCCGGATTCGTCGCCGCCGCACTGCCCAAGGCCGTGTCGGCGCAGTACGACGTCATCGGCTTCGACCCGCGCGGCGTCGGCAAGAGCAAGCCCGCCCTCGACTGCAGGCCCGGCCACTTCGAGGCGGTGCGCCCGGACTCGGTGCCGAAGACCGCGCGAATCGAGCGGGCCAACCTCAAGCGCGCCGAGTCCTTCGCACGGGCCTGCGGCGACAAGTACGCGGACGTGCTGCCGTACATGAACACGATCGCGGCCGTGCACGACATGGACCTGATCCGTGCGGCACTCGACGCGAAACAGATCAACTACTTCGGCTACTCGTACGGCACCTACCTCGGCGCGGTCTACGCCAAGCTCTTCCCGGAGCGGGTGCGGCGCGCGGCCCTGGACTCGGTCGTCGACCCGACCGACGTCTGGTACGAGGCCAACATCGCGCAGGACTACGCCTTCAACGACCGCCACCGCGCCTTCATGGCATGGGTCGCCAAGTACGACGCCACATACAAGCTCGGCAGCGATCCCTCGAAGATCGAGGCCAAGTGGTACGCGATGCGGGCGGCCCTGGCCAGGAAGCCGGCCGATGGCAAGGTGGGCGCCTCCGAACTGGAGGACACCTTCATCCCCGGCGGCTACTACAACGGCTACTGGCCCTACCTCGCCGAGGCGTTCGCGGCGTACGTGAACAACAAGGACGCCGACCCGCTGATCGAGGCGTACGAGAGGTTCGGCACCTCCGACCCGTCCGACGACAACGGCTACAGCATCTACACCTCGGTGCAGTGCCGTGACGCCACCTGGTCGCGCGACTGGGAGGAGTGGCGGGCGGACAACTGGGCCGTGTACGAGAAGGCGCCGTTCATGACCTGGAGCAACGCCTGGTACAACGCGCCGTGTGCGTTCTGGCCGACGGCCTCGCTCCCGACGGTGAACATCGACAACGGCAGGCTGCCGCCGATACTGCTGTTCCAGGCGACCGACGACGCGGCCACCCCGTACGAGGGGGGCGTCACGGTGCACCGGAAGCTGGCCCGG
Source organism: Streptomyces sp. cf386 (assembly GCF_900103585.1). GTDB lineage: Bacteria > Actinomycetota > Actinomycetes > Streptomycetales > Streptomycetaceae > Streptomyces. The sequence continues at coordinate 295,515 of NZ_FNHV01000004.1, read as the reverse complement.
TCCAGCCTGGTGGTCGAGCGAGGCGGTGGCAACCACGCCGTCACGCTGGCCGGGAACACCTGCCTGGACAAGCACCTCGCGGCCTATCTGGCCGACGGCACGGTGCCGCGTGGTGGGGATGAGGCGGACGCGGTGTGCGAGGCGCTGCCCGATCCCAAGCCGCTGAACTCGAAGGTCACGTCGATGTCGTCGCGGGGCGCGGAACTGCACGCGCTGGTCGGCTTCCGGCACTGAGCCGCCGACCACCCGACCGCTGAAGGCCCGTCGGGGGCGTTGTCAGACCCATGGTCCACCATGGACGCATGAGTGAGCTGACGAGGATTCCCGCCCCCGACGGAGTCGCCCCTGCCGCCCAGTACACGCACGTCGTGCTGGGCACGGGCCGTTTCGTCGCCGTCTCCGGCCAGCTCGCCCTGGACGCGGAGGGCAGGCTCGTCGGCGAGGGCGACCCGGCGGCCCAGGCCCGCCAGGTCTTCGAGAACCTGAGGCGCTGCCTGGTCGCGGCCGGGGCGACCTTCGACGACGTCGTCAAGCTCACCTACTTCGTCACGGACATGGCGCACATGCCCGCCGTCCGCGCGGCCCGCGCCGAGCACATACCCGACGACCGGCTGCCGGCCGCGTCGGCCGTGCAAGTCGCCGGGCTGGTGCGGCCGGAGTTCCTGATGGAGATCGAGGCGTTCGCCGTGGTGCCGGGCTCGCCGAGTTCGCCGAGTTCGCCGAGTTCGCCGAGTTCGCCGAGTTCGCCGAGTTAATGGCAGGCCGACTCGGGTGACCGTTGCCTAGGGTGCCGCCATGGACGACGACCGCATACGCATCCGCCCCATGACCCCGGCCGACTGCGACCGCGTCGCCGAGATCCGCGTCGGCGGCTGGCAGAGCGCCTACCAGAGCCTGGTCCCGCAGTCGTACCTGGACGCCATGAACGTGGCACAAGACGCCGAGCGCCGCCGCGCCTACCTCGCCCAGACCGACGGCAGTGTGGTCGACCTGGTCGCCGAGCTGGCCGGTGAGGTCGTCGGCTGGGCCTGCCACGGCCCGTATCGCGACGGCGAAGTACACACCGAGGACGCCGAGTTGTACGCGATCTACGTGGACTCCGGACGGTACGGCGCCGGCGTGGGCCACGCCCTGCTCCAGGAGTCGCTGCGCCGCTGCACGGCCGCCGGTCACGCCCGGATGCTCCTCTGGGTCCTCAGGGACAACGCCCGCGCCCGCCGCTTCTACGAACGGGCGGGCTTCCTCGCCGACGGCGCCGAGGAGCCCTTCGAGGTGGAGGGCGTCGAGGTGCCCGAGGTGCGGTACGCGCGAGAGCTGCCCGTCGCCTGACGGCTCACCGCTGACCCGGGATCCGCGCCAGCGCCTGTACGGCCGCCTCCGCGAGGGTCGGGTGGGCCAGCGCCTCGTTCAGGACGCGCCTGGCCCGGGTGTCGCCGAGGACGCCGAGGCCCTCCACGCAGGCGAGGGCGACGCGGCGGTGGGGATCGTGCGGGCGCAACCTGCGCTCCAGGGTGGTGATCAGGGCCGGCACGGCCTCGGGGGCGCGCAGGTCGACGAGGAGCCGGACCGGATGCAGGGCGTAGGCGACGCGGAGTTCGTTGGTGGCGAGGGCGGCTGCCGCGCGGGCCGTGCGCGGGTCGCCGAGGCGGGCGAGGGCGTGGGCGGCGGAGGCGCAGCGCTGCGGGTCACGGTGGTTCAGGAGCAGGACGAGGGACTCGAAGGCCCGGCGGTCCCCGGCGAGGCCCAACCGGAACGCGGCCAACTCCCTGGCCCACAGGGGCTGCCCCGGCGCGGTGAGCAGGTCCGCCAGTTCGTCGGCGTCCTCGGTCTCGAGGAGGCGGTCGTACGCGGCCGGCGCCCCGGACTCCTGCCGTAAGCGCTCCGTGAGTGATCGCAACTCTTCGTCCATGAAGCCGAGCGTAGAGGGGTCGGTCGGCGATCGGGACCTACATCACAAACTCGGGGACTAGCGCGCTCGTTACCCACTGGTTAAGCTCATACGAGCGAGTTACCCACTCGCGAACTCCTTGCGGCGGCCTGGTGACGCAGTTGCCGCGAGAAGCAGTCGGTTCGGTACATCAAGTACCGCAGTACGACTCGGCCACGGGACAGGGCCGGTCGGTCATCACCGCTCCTCGGACGTGTGCACGTCCGCAGCGACGGCACCGGGCGTGTGCGCTCGCAGCCCGGCAACACCCGCACTTCCACCGCATCCGGTGCGCTCATGGTTCGGCTTCGACTCCGGTCGGGCCCCCTCGGCGCACCCGGGCGCGCTTCCAGTCGTCACCCTCATCCCTGGAGTCCCGCGATGGCCACTCCCCTGTCCGACACCCCTCTGTCCCCGCTCAAGACCGTTGCCGTCGTCGGCCTCGGCACCATGGGCACCGGTATCACCGAAGTCCTCGCCAAGGCCGGCCGCGAGGTCATCGGCATCGACATCAGCGAGGCCGTGGCCGCCCGGTCCGTCGCCGCGCTGGAGGCCTCGACCGCCCGCGCCGTGGAGCGCGGCCGGCTCACCGAGGAGGAGCGTGCGGAGCTCCTCGCCCGCGTCCGCACCTCCGCCGACCTGGGCGCCGCGGCCGACGCAGACCTGGTCATCGAGGTGGCGCCGGAGTCATACGAGATCAAGCAGCAGATCTTCCGCGAGCTGGACGGGATCGTGCGCCCCGAGACGATCCTGGCGACCGGCACCAACGCCCTCTCGGTCACGCGCCTGGCCGCCGATTCGGCCCGCCCCGAGCGGGTGCTCGGCCTGCACTTCTTCAACCCGGCGCCGGCGATGCGGCTGGTCGAGGTCGTCTCCTCGGTGCTGACCGCGCCGACGGCCGTCTCCGCGGTCACCAACCTCGCCCTGGACCTCGGCAAGGAGCCCGTCGCGGTCGGCGACCGGCCCGGGTTCGTCGCCGACGGGCTGCTGTTCGGCTACCTCAACCAGGCGGCCTCGATGTACGAGGCGAAGTACGCCTCCCGCGAGGACATCGACGCCGCGATGCGGCTGGGCTGCGGACTGCCGATGGGCCCGCTGGCCCTGCTCGACCTGATCGGCATCGACACCGCGCGCAGGGTCCTGGAGGCCATGTACGCCGAGTCGCACGACCGGCTGCACGCCCCCGCCCCGATCCTCAAGCAGCTCAGCGAGGCGGGCCTGACGGGCCGTAAGTCGGGCCGCGGCTTCTACACCTACGAGGCTCCCGGCAGCGCCACCGTCGTGCGGGACGCGCTGACGCCGCTGGAGGGGGACGCCCTCACTCCGGGCCGCGAGGTCCGCTCGGTCGGTGTCGCGGGCTCGGGCACCATGGCGTCCGGGATCGCGGAGGTCTTCGCCAAGGGCGGGTACGAGGTCGTTCTCGCGGCCCGCAGCGAGGAGAAGGCGCAGGCCGCGAAGGCTCGGATCGGCAAGTCGCTCGCCCGCTCCGTCGACAAGGGCCGGATGACCGCCGAGGCCGCCGCGCAGACCCTGGACCGGATCACCGCGGCGGGTTCGTACGACGCGTTCGCCGACGTCGATCTGGCTGTCGAGGCCGTCGCCGAGGACCTGGAGATCAAGCGGCAGCTGTTCGCGACGCTGGACAAGGTCTGCAAGCCGGGCGCGGTGCTGGCGACCACCACCTCCTCACTGCCCGTCGTCGCCTGCGCCCGCGCCACCTCGCGTCCGCAGGACGTGATCGGCATGCACTTCTTCAACCCGGCGCCGGCGATGAAGCTGGTCGAGGTCGTCCGTACGGTGCTGACCGCCGACGACGTCCACGCGACGGTCCGCGAGGTCTGCGGCACGATCCGCAAGCACGCCGTGGACTGCGGTGACCGGGCCGGATTCATCGTCAACGCGCTGCTGTTCCCGTACCTGAACAACGCGATCAAGATGGTGCAGGAGCACTACGCGTCCCTCGACGACATCGACGCGGCGATGAAGCTGGGCGGCGGCTACCCGATGGGTCCGTTCGAGCTGCTGGACGTCGTCGGGCTCGATGTCTCCCTCGCGATCGAGAAGGTCCTGCACCGCGAGTTCCGCGACCCGGGGCTGGCTCCGGCGCCGCTCCTGGAGCACCTGGTGGCCGCGGGCTGCCTCGGCCGCAAGACCGGTCGCGGCTTCCGCGAATATGCCCGGCGCTGACGGCATCGGCGACTGGTTCAGAGGCGACCGGGACTGGGGCGGACTGCTCGACCCGGCCGGAGGGCCCCCGCCCGCCCAGGGCGGGGGAAACCCCGTACATGCGCATCAAGCTGCGGACATGCAGTACGTTCGGGTCATGTCCCAGCCCGCCAGGTCCTCACGTACACCAGCCACGCCCGACGCGCCGGAAAGTGCCGCAGGCAGTCGCGCGGCCGCTCAGCGGCTCAAGATGCGCCGCGAACTGGCGGCCGCGGCGATGGAGCTGTTCGCGACCAAGGGGTACGAGGCGACCACCGTCGACGAGATCGCGGCCGCGGCCGGGGTCGCCCGCCGCACGTTCTTCCGCCACTTCCGTTCCAAGGAAGAGGCGATCTTCCCCGACCACGACGACACGCTGATCCGCGCGGAGGCGGTGCTCAACGCGGCCCCCGCGCACGAGCACCCGCTCGACACCGTGTGCCGTGGCATCAAGGAAGTCATGAAGATGTACGCGGCCCGGCCGGAGATCTCGGTCGCCCGCTACAAGCTCACACGCGAGGTGCCCACCCTGCGTGAGGCGGAGATCGCGTCGGTGGCCCGCTACGAGCGCCTCTTCACCCGCTATCTCCTCGGCCACTTCGACGAGCACGCCCACGACGACGACGCCAACGACGACCCGCTGCTGGCCGAGGTCGCCGCGTCCGCCGTGGTCACCGCGCACAACCACGTCCTGCGGCGCTGGCTGCGCGCCGGCGGCCAGGGCGACGTGGAGACACAGCTCGACCACGCCTTCGCGATCGTGCGGCGGACGTTCGGGACGGGGATCGGGGCCGGCCGGGACACCGCGCCGCGCACGACACCGGCCTCCGTGGCCTCGGAGGGGGAGGTGCTGGTCGCGGTGGCCAGGACCGACGCGCCGCTGGACGAGGTGATGCGGACCATCGAACAGGCGCTGAAGGAGCGGGCGTAGGGCGTCGTTTGCCGTGGGTGTGTCGTAGCTGTGGGTGTGTCAGCGGGAACCATCGTGCCTGCTCATCCGTCCTCCATGTCGAAGCCGGATCATCTTCATCGGGCGCGACGGAAGCGAGTTGTCATGGAGACGAACGACCCGACCAGGCTCGAAGCCACGCTGGCCGACGGGCGGCGCATGACGCTGTCCCTTCCCGCGACGGACGCCAAGTGGGCGGCCGACGGCATCAAGGGGTTGCGCGCCGTCCCGCCGACGCACACCGGCCGGGGCGAGGAGCCTCCGGCTCTGCCCGAGGAGCCGGCGCTGCCGTTGCAGGTGGCTCTGCTCAGTCTGGGAGTCTGAGCGGGCGTCGCCCCCCGGGGTGAGTGGAATCGGGCGTCTGGCGGCTGCGGGCCCGTTGTGGCTGGTCGCGCAGTTCCCCGCGCCCCTTTGGGGCGCGGCTGAACCGCGGCCGACATCACCAGGGCCGCTCAGGCGTCCAGGGACTGCCGCCTACGCCCCGGCGCGAACCGCGCCGCAAGCCCCGGCTCCGCCTCCTCCCTCACCAGCCCGGCCACCAGCCGTCCCGTCGCCGGGGCCAGCATCAGGCCCAGCATGTTGTGGCCGGTCGCCAGCAGGAGCCGGGGGCGGCCCGGCACCGGGCCGATCAGGGGCAGCCCGTCCGGGGTCATCGGGCGCGGCCCCATCCACTCCTGCTCCCGCCGCTCCCAGTCGGCCCCCGGCAGATACGGCCGGGCGGCTGCCACCAGCGCCTCCACCCGGCCCTGCCGGAAGCGGTCCGGATCCCGGTCGAACTCCATCGTCCCGGCGACCCGCAGCCCTTTGCCCAGCGGCGCCAGCACCGCCTTCGCGGACCCCAGGTGCACCAGCCGCTTCGGCAGCGACTCGGCCGGCACCGTGAAGCTGTAGCCCTTCCCGGCGGCCATCTCGATCCGTACCCCCGCCGAGGCGCACACCTCCCGGGACCAGACGCCCGCGGCGATGACCACGGCGTCCGCGTGGTAGGTCCCCGCGGTCGTACGGACCTCCACGCGCTCGGCACCGTCCCGCACCGCCGTGACCCGGGCGCCCTCCACCAGCTCGGCCCCGTCCCGCCGCAGCCGCTCGGCCAGCGTGTCCACGAACTGCCCGGGATCCACGGCCCATTGACGCTCCACCAGGAACCCGGCCCGGGCGGCGGGCCCGAGCGCGGGCTCCGCCTCGGCCAGCGCCGCGCCCCGCAGCACCCCCTCGGGAGCGACCGGCGCGCCGAGCCGGCGAAAGCCCGCCAGCCCGTGCGCCGCGTCCTCGTACGACGGGTAGGCGAACAGGAAGCCGTCCTTCCCGGCCCCGCCGTCCACACCGAGCGCCTCCAGTTCCTCGAACATCTCGAAGGTGCCCTCGGCGAGGGCGGCGAGCGCGGCTGCCCCGGCGGTGTGGTGCCGGGCCGTACTGCGCAGCCCCAGACCGGCGAGGAAGCGCAGCAGCGGGATGCTCGGCACCGGGTTGATCCACAGCGGGCTGTCCGGCCGGAAAACGCCGGTCAGCGCCTTGGCCGCGACGCCGGGGGCGCCGAGCGGTTCGACGAGGTCGGGGCAGATCTCGCCGGCGTTGCCGCGTGAGGCACCGCTGCCGAGCCGGTCCCGTTCCAGGACGGTGACCGTGAGGCCGGCCCGGCCGAGGTGGTGCGCGCAGGCCAGGCCGACGACGCCACCGCCGGCGACGAGGACCGAGGAGGGCGACGGGCTCACGAAGGCTCCTTAACAGAAGGCTCCTCAACAGTGGGCAGGTCGGCAGACGCGGCGCTCCCGTCACCGCTCGACTCCGCGAGGCTCTTGCCGCTGGTCTCGGGGGCGAGCCGGTACGACACCAGCCAGCCGAGCCCGCAGATCAGCGCGCCGAGGAACATGGCGAGCCGGGTGCTGTGGCCGAGGACCACCGGGGCGCCCCAGGTGCCGATGGCGGCGCCGATGCGGCTGGCGCCGGTGGCGAAGCCGTTGGCGGTGGCGCGCACACCTGTCGGGAACAGTTCGGACGGGTAGACCGCCTGGAGGCACTGGCTGGAGAAGGACGCGAGGCCGAACACCGCGAACAGGGTGATGACGGCCGCCGGCCCCGGATCGGCGAGTGCGGACAGCACCAGCAGGGGCACGGCGGACAGGGCGAAGCTCCACAACAGCAGTGGTCTGCGGCCCTTGTTGATGAACAGGATCCCGGAGAGGGAGCCGAGGATGTAGAAGATCTGCAGCGCCACCGAGCCGAGGTAGGCGCTGTCGCCGTGGTCGAGTCCGAGCGAGGTCAGGATCGTCGGCTCGTACGTCGTGATGGCGTAGATGGGCAGCAACTGGCAGGCCCAGAAGGTGCCGACGAAGATCGTGCGGCGCAGGTAGACACCCTGGAAGATGTCGGTGTAGCGGCTGCGGGTCGTGGTCTCGGCCTCCAGGTCGGCCAAGTCTGCGTCGGGGCCGAGCATTTGGCGCACCACCTGGCGGGCCTCCGCCGTCCGCCCCTTGCTCATCAGCCAGCGCGGCGACTCGGGCGTGCCGAAGCGCAGCAGCAGGATCAGCGCGGCCGGTATCGCGCTGCTCGCCAGCATCCAGCGCCAGTCGTCCAGGCCGGAGCGCAGCATCAGATAGCCGACGACGTACGCGGTCGCCGCGCCCACCGACCACATGGTGACCATGACGACCAGCAGCGGACCCCGCGACGTGCGCGGCGCGAACTCGGAGGCGATGGTGCCGGCGATGGCGAAGTCGGCGCCGATGGCGATGCCCATCGCGAACCGCAGCAGGGTCAGTGTCCAGGCGTCGGGCGCGAAGTACTGCGCCACGGACAGCGCGATGAAGGCGGCGATGTCGAAGAGGTAGACCTTCTGGCGGCCGACCCGGTCGGTGACGTACCCGAAGACGAGCCCGCCGACGAACATGCCGATCAGCGTGGCCGAGCCGACGAGGCCCGACATGGTGGAGCCGAGGTCGAAGTCGCTGGTGATGAGCGGCAGCGCGACGCCGATGATGCTGAGGATGTAGCCGTCGCAGAACTCGCCGCCACCCGCGTACAGGGTGATCAGCCAATGGGTTCTGGTGGGCCGGGACTTCTCCAGTGATGCGGGCATGACCGTCTCCTGGGGATCCTGGGGAGGGGGACAGTGAAGCTGGGGTGGGGAGGGTGCGGGCCGCCCGTTGACGGAAGAAGGTATGGATCCCGGCGGCCGGCGTCATCGTACGAAGTGCACGATCAGCCTCCCGAGTTCACGGTCGGCGCCTGTACCTTCCGTACATGGCAGCCGGCTACGTCCTCACCCCCGAGCTCGCCCAGGAGATCGCCTGCGACATCGGGCGCATCACCGGCTTCAACGTGCTGATCACGGATCGCGAGGCGGTCGTCATCGGCTGCGGGGACACCGACCGCCTGGGCACGGTCCACGAGGCGTCGTACGAGGTGCTGCGCGACCGGCGCCCCGCCACGCACACCGCCGAGCAGGCGCGGCGGATGCGCGGGGTGCTGTCGGGGATGAGCCTGCCGATCACGGTCGGCGCGGAAGCCGTGGGCACCGTCTGCCTCACCGGCGACCCGGACGAGGTACGGCGCTTCGGGCTGGTCGTCCAGCGGCAGACCGAGATCCTCCTGGAGGAGGCGGCCCTGCTGCGCTCCCGGCTGCTGCACGAGCGGGCGGTCGACGACTGCGTACGGGACATCGCGCTGTACGACCCCGAGGTCGTCGACGCCGAGACGGTCGAGGCACGGATGGCCGAGCTGGGGGCCGATCCGAGGTTGCCGCGCACCGCGGTGGTGCTGGACGTGCGGGCGGGCGGGGTGTCGCGGATGTCGCTGCTGCGGACGGTACGGGAGGTGTTCGGCTCCGCTCAGGACGTGACCGGGGAGCTCGCCGCCGGGCGGTACGCCGTCCTGCACGCCTCGACCGGCGGCCCGGCGCGGCTCGTCGAGCGGTGCTCCGCGCTGGTCGAGCGCCTCGGGGAGCGGCACGGAGCCGAGGCGCGGGCGGGGATCGGCGAACCGGGCCGGGGTGTCGCGGGGCTGCACGACTCGTACCGGGACGCGGCGCTGGCACTGCGTGCCGGGCCCCGGCTGGAGCCGGACGGTCGCGTCTTCGCCGTGGCCGACCTGCGCGTGCCCCAGCTGGTGGCCTCGGCCGTGCGGCAGGAACGCGCCCGGTACGCGGCCGCCGTCCTGTCGGGACTGCGTGAGCGGGAGGACTGGCCCGTGCTGCGGGAGACGCTGATCGCCTGGGCGGAGGGCGGATTCCAGCTCGTCCGGACCGCGGAGCGCCTCGCCGTCCATCGCAACACCCTGCTCTATCGGCTGACGAAGATCGAGGAGCTGAGCGGGCGCGAGGTGCGGGAGCCGCGTACCGCGATGGCCATGTACCTGGCATGTCTGGCCGATGCCCTCTAGGCGATCGAATGGCTCCATGGCGACCGCATGACTTCTCGATGGCCGGCTGGTGACCGATAGAGCCCGATTAGCACCTACTCACAGGTAACTTTGATCGATCATCGCTCATTTGTTACGTAAAGATTTCATCTGAGAGCAGGTTCTGGCACTCAGTGCCTTGCCAGGTGACACGCGGTGTCATACGTTGAAAGAGTCCGGGCGGCCGGCGTGCAGAGACCTTTCGTACGCCGGCTGTCCCCGCAAGCTCCTCCCGGGGCCTGCGCGCCCGGGCGCCTGCGTCACAGGCAACCTCCCGCGCCACAAAGCGCTGCCGAACAGCACAGATCGCCGAACCGACGGCAACCCCAAAAACCCTCAGCAGCACCGACGTAACCCTCAGCACCCCTCCCTCAGGGTGCGTATCGCCGGAGGCAACACCGTGACCGTGAAGGACATCCTGGACGCGATCCAGTCGCCGGACTCGACGCCGGACGACTTCGCCGCCCTGCAGCTCCCCGAGTCGTACCGCGCGATCACCGTGCACAAGGACGAGACGGAGATGTTCGCGGGCCTGGAAACCCGCGACAAGGACCCGCGCAAGTCGATCCACCTCGACGACGTGCCGCTGCCCGAGCTCGGCCCGGGCGAGGCCCTGGTGGCCGTCATGGCCTCCTCCGTCAACTACAACTCGGTGTGGACGTCGATCTTCGAGCCGCTGTCCACCTTCGGGTTCCTGGAGCGCTACGGCCGCACCAGCGAGCTGGCCAAGCGCCACGACCTGCCGTACCACATCATCGGCTCCGACCTCGCGGGCGTCGTCCTGCGCACCGGCCCGGGCGTGAACTCCTGGAAGCCGGGCGACGAGGTCGTCGCGCACTGTCTGTCGGTCGAGCTGGAGTCCTCGGACGGCCACAACGACACGATGCTCGACCCCGAGCAGCGCATCTGGGGCTTCGAGACCAACTTCGGCGGCCTGGCGGAGATCGCGCTGGTGAAGTCCAACCAGCTGATGCCGAAGCCGGACCACCTGTCCTGGGAGGAGGCCGCCTCCCCGGGTCTGGTCAACTCCACCGCCTACCGCCAGCTGGTCTCCCGCAACGGCGCCGGCATGAAGCAGGGCGACAACGTCCTCATCTGGGGTGCGTCCGGCGGACTCGGCTCCTACGCCACGCAGTTCGCGCTGGCCGGTGGCGCCAACCCGATCTGTGTCGTCTCCAGCCCCCAGAAGGCCGACATCTGCCGGGCGATGGGTGCCGAGGCGGTCATCGACCGCAACGCCGAGGGCTACAAGTTCTGGAAGAACGAGCACGAGCAGGACCCGCGCGAGTGGAAGCGCTTCGGCAAGCGCATCCGCGAGCTCACCGGCGGCGAGGACGTCGACATCGTCTTCGAGCACCCCGGCCGCGAGACCTTCGGTGCCTCCGTCTACGTCACGCGCAAGGGCGGCACCATCGTCACCTGCGCCTCCACCTCGGGCTACAACCACGAGTACGACAACCGCTACCTGTGGATGTCGCTGAAGCGGATCATCGGCTCGCACTTCGCCAACTACCGCGAGGCCTGGGAGGCCAACCGGCTCATCGCGAAGGGCAAGATCCACCCCACCCTGTCGAAGGTCTACTCCCTGGAGGAGACCGGCCAGGCCGCGTTCGACGTGCACCGCAACCTCCACCAGGGCAAGGTCGGCGTGCTCTGCCTGGCCCCCGAGGAGGGCCTCGGCGTGCGCGACGAGGAGATGCGCGCCAAGCACATCGACGCCATCAACCGCTTCCGCAACATCTGAGACACCCGGGGTCATAGATGACTGAGCGTCAGCCCGCCGAAGGCAAGCGGGAGAAGGACCGGCCGTGGCTCATGCGCACGTACGCCGGTCACTCCACGGCCGAGGCGTCCAACGAGCTGTACCGGCGCAACCTCGCCAAGGGCCAGACCGGTCTGTCGGTCGCGTTCGACCTGCCGACCCAGACCGGCTACGACTCCGACCACATCCTCGCCCGCGGCGAGGTCGGCCGGGTCGGCGTGCCGGTGGCGCACCTCGGTGACATGCGCCGGCTGTTCCAGGACATCCCCCTGGAGCAGATGAACACCTCGATGACGATCAACGCCACCGCCATGTGGCTGCTGGCGCTCTACCAGGTCGTCGCCGAGGAGCAGGGCGCCGACATCACCAAGCTGCAGGGCACGACCCAGAACGACATCGTCAAGGAATACCTGTCGCGGGGAACCCATGTCTTCCCGCCGGGGCCCTCACTCCGGCTGACGACGGACATGATCGCGTACACGGTCTCCCACATCCCGAAGTGGAACCCGATCAACATCTGCAGCTACCACCTGCAGGAGGCGGGCGCCACGCCGGTCCAGGAGATCGCGTACGCGATGTCCACCGCGATCGCGGTTCTCGATGCCGTACGCGATTCAGGGCAGGTCCCCGCCGAGAAGTTCGGGGACGTCGTGGCCCGTATCTCCTTCTTCGTGAACGCGGGCGTCCGCTTCATCGAGGAGATGTGCAAGATGCGGGCGTTCGGGCGGATCTGGGACAAGGTCACGCGCGAGCGGTACGGCATCGAGAACCCCAAGCAGCGCCGCTTCCGGTACGGCGTCCAGGTCAACTCCCTCGGTCTGACCGAGGCGCAGCCGGAGAACAACGTCCAGCGGATCGTCCTCGAAATGCTGGCCGTGACCCTCTCGAAGGACGCACGCGCGCGTGCCGTGCAGCTGCCCGCCTGGAACGAGGCACTGGGCCTGCCCCGGCCCTGGGACCAGCAGTGGTCGCTGCGCATCCAACAGGTCCTGGCGCACGAGAGCGACCTGCTGGAGTACGAGGACATCTTCGAGGGCTCGCACGTCATCGAGACGAAGGTCGCGAAGCTCGTCGAGGAGTCGCTCGCCGAGATCGACCGGATCCAGGAAATGGGCGGCGCGATGGCCGCCGTCGAGTCGGGCTACCTCAAGTCGCAGCTCGTCTCCTCGCACGCCGAGCGCAGGGCTCGTATCGAGTCCGGCCGGGAGAAGATCATCGGCGTCAACATCTTCGAGACGACCGAACCGAACCCGCTGACGGCCGACCTGGACACCGCGATCCAGACGGTGGACCCGGCGGTCGAGGCCCGGGTCATCGCGGGGCTGCAGAACTGGCGCGACACCCGCTACCAGCCGCCCTTCAACCACCCGCGCCCCTGCAAGGCGCTGGAGAGGCTGAAGGAGGCCGCCAAGGGCACCGCCAACCTCATGGAGGCCACCCTGGAGTGCGCCCGCGCCGGCGTCACGACCGGCGAGTGGGCCGGGGCCCTGCGCGAGGTGTTCGGGGAGTTCCGGGCGCCGACCGGGGTCTCGTCGGCCCCGGTGGCCATCCCCGCCGAGGAGGGCTCGGCCCTGAGCGAGGTCCGCCGCAAGGTCGACCGCACGGCTCAGGACATGGGCGTCGGCAAGCTGCGCTTCCTGGTGGGCAAGCCGGGCCTGGACGGGCACTCCAACGGCGCCGAGCAGATCGCCGTGCGCGCGCGTGACGCCGGCTTCGAGGTGGTCTACCAGGGCATCCGGCTGACGCCCGAGCAGATCGTGGACGCGGCCCTCGCGGAGGACGTGCACGCGGTCGGCCTGTCGATCCTCTCCGGCTCGCACGCCCAGCTGGTGCCGGACGTCCTGGAACGGCTCCGTGTGGCCGGTGCCACAGATATACCCGTGATCGCCGGTGGCATCATCCCGAATGGTGACGCCGAGCAGCTCCGGGCCGCCGGAGTGGCCGCCGTCTTCACCCCGAAGGACTTCGACATCACCGGAATCATCGGCCGCATCGTCGACGAGATCCGGAAAGCGAACAAGCTCGACCCCCTGGAGGTCCCCGCATGACCGTCAACCGTCTCCGCCCGCGGCGCTCCTGCCTGGCAGTGCCGGGCTCGAACCCGCGCTTCCTGGAGAAGGCTCAGGGCCTCCCGGCGGACCAGGTCTTCCTCGACCTGGAGGACGCGTGCGCCCCGCTCGCCAAGCCGGAGGCGCGGCACACCATCGTCAAGTTCCTCAACGAGGGTGACTGGACGGGCAAGACACGGGTCGTGCGCGTCAACGACTGGACGACCGAGTGGACGTACCGCGACGTCGTCACGGTCGTCGAGGGCGCCGGCCAGAACCTCGACTGCATCATGCTGCCGAAGGTGCAGACGGCCCAGCAGGTCGTCGCGCTGGACCTCCTCCTCACCCAGATCGAGAAGACGATGGGCTTCGAGGTCGGCAAGATCGGCATCGAGGCGCAGATCGAGAACGCCCAGGGCCTGAACAACGTCAACGAGATCGCGACGGCGTCCCAGCGCGTCGAGACGATCATCTTCGGCCCGGCCGACTTCATGGCGTCCATCAACATGAAGTCGCTGGTCGTGGGCGAGCAGCCGCCCGGCTACCCGGCGGACGCCTACCACTACATCTTGATGAAGATCCTGATGGCCGCCCGTGCCAACAACCTCCAGGCGATCGACGGTCCCTACCTGCAGATCCGCAACATCGACGGCTACCGCGAGGTCGCCCAGCGTGCCGCGGCCCTCGGTTTCGACGGCAAGTGGGTGCTGCACCCGGGCCAGGTCGAGGCGTCCAACGAGATCTTCTCGCCGTCCCAGGAGGACTACGACCACGCCGAGCTGATCCTGGACGCGTACGACTACTACACGTCCGAGGCGGGCGGCAAGAAGGGCTCGGCGATGCTCGGCGACGAGATGATCGACGAGGCCAGCCGCAAGATGGCCCTGGTCATCTCCGGCAAGGGCCGCGCCGCCGGCATGCAGCGCACGAGCAAGTTCGAGATCCCGGAGGCCTGAGCGCGATGCAGTTCGGACGCACCTACGAGGAGTTCGAGGTCGGGGCGACGTACAAGCACTGGCCGGGCAAGACGGTCACGGAGTACGACGACCACCTGTTCTGTCTCCTCACCATGAACCACCACCCGCTCCACATGGACACCAACTACGCCGAGAAGACAACGGACTTCGGCAAGAACGTGGTGGTTGGGAACTACATCTACTCGCTGCTCCTCGGCATGTCCGTGCCGGACATCTCCGGCAAGGCGATCGCCAACCTGGAGATCGAGTCGCTCAAGCACGTGGCGCCGACCTTCCACGGCGACACGATCTACGGCCAGACGACGGTGCTCGACAAGTGGCCGTCCAAGTCGAAGAACGACCGCGGCATCGTCTACGTCGAGACCAAGGGCTACAAGCAGGACGGCACGCTGGTCTGCGTGTTCCGCCGCAAGGTCATGGTCCCCACCGAGACCTACATCAAGGAGCGCGGCGGCGAGCAGCCCGGCCGCCCCGAGCTCAAGTCGCAGGAGAAGTAAGCCATGGCCCGTCTCGCCCAGACCGCCGGTCTGACCGACATCCAGCAGGAGATCCTCTCCACCGTCCGCGACTTCGTGGACAAGGAGATCCTCCCGGTCGCGACCGAGCTGGAGCACCGCGACGAGTACCCGCAGCAGATCGTCGACGGCCTCAAGGAGTTGGGCCTGTTCGGCCTGATGATCCCGGAGGAGTACGGCGGTCTGGGCGAGTCGCTCCTGACGTACGCCCTCTGCGTCGAGGAGATCGCCCGCGGCTGGATGTCGGTCTCCGGCATCATCAACACCCACTTCATCGTGGCGTACATGCTCAAGCAGCACGGCACGCAGGAGCAGAAGGACCACTTCCTGCCGCGCATGGCGGCGGGCGACATCCGCGGCGCCTTCTCGATGTCGGAGCCGGCCCTGGGCTCCGATGTGTCGGCCATCACGTCGAAGGCGGTGAAGGACGGCGAGGAGTACGTCCTGAACGGCCAGAAGATGTGGCTGACGAACGGCGGAACCTCGTCTCTGGTCGCCGTACTCGTCCGAAGTGACGAAGGACACCCCGAGGGGACCGCGCCCCACAAGTCGATGACGACCTTCCTGGTCGAGAAGGAGCCCGGCTTCGGGGAGGTCCGCCCGGGCCTCACCATCCCCGGGAAGATCGACAAGATGGGCTACAAGGGCGTCGACACGACCGAGCTCATCATGGACGGCCTGCGAATTCCGGCCAATCGGGTGCTCGGCGGCGTCACCGGCCGCGGCTTTTACCAGATGATGGACGGCGTCGAGGTCGGCCGCGTCAACGTGGCGGCGCGTGGCTGCGGAGTCGCTCAGCGTGCCTTCGAGCTCGGCGTCCGGTACGCCCAGCAGCGACACACCTTCGGCAAGCCGATCGCCCAGCACCAGGCGATCCAGTTCAAGCTGGCCGAGATGGCTACCAAGGTCGAGGCCGCCCATGCCATGATGGTGAACGCGGCACGCAAAAAGGACTCCGGGGAACGAAACGACCTCGAAGCAGGGATGGCGAAGTACCTCGCCTCCGAGTACTGCAAAGAGGTCGTCGAGGACGCCTTCCGGATCCACGGCGGCTACGGCTTCTCCAAGGAGTACGAGATCGAGCGCCTCTACCGTGAGGCTCCGATGCTGCTGATCGGTGAAGGTACTGCCGAGATCCAAAAAATGATCATCGGTCGCCGGTTGCTCGAAGAGTATCGGTTCCAGGGCTGATTGTCCGGATACGGGGTGTTTTCTTGGAGAAGAAGATCACACCCCGTCAACACTCTTCGGCGGCCGACTCGGCTTCCTGGCTTGCCCAGTTGTGGCCCGCGACCGGTACGATCCCGGGAAAGCCGCCGTCCCCTGATACCGCGCGGCATCATCCGCTACGAAGGTCATCCATGCCCCACAGCCAAACCTCTGCACCACGCGACAGCCAGGTCGGCGGCGTACGCCTCGCGCGCGGAGCATCGCCGTGGCTTCTCCCGACCGTCGCCACCGCAGCCGTCAGCCTGCTGCGCGCACGCCGCTCCGGCGTCGCCAAGGCCGTCGCCGTGCCCGCCACCGCTCTCGCGGCGGGCATGCTGTGGTTCTTCCGCGACCCCGAGCGCGAGATCGCCCAGGGCCGGGTCATCTCGCCCGCCGACGGTGTGGTGCAGAGCATCATGCCGTGGAAGGACGGCCGCACCCGCGTCGCGATCTTCATGAGCCCGCTGAACGTCCACGTCAACCGTGCGCCGCTCTCCGGCACGGTCACGTCCGTGGAGCACATCCCGGGTGGCTTCGTCCCGGCGTTCAACAAGGAGAGCGAGAACAACGAGCGCGTAGTCTGGCATTTCGACACCGAACTCGGCGACATCGAGATGATCCAGATCGCCGGCGCGGTGGCCCGTCGCATCGTGCCCTACATCCCGCAGGGCACGAAGGTCGAGCAGGGCGACCGCATCGGTCTGATCCGCTTCGGCTCGCGTGTCGACATCTACCTGCCCGAGGGCGTGGAGGTCGCGGTCGAGGTCGGGCAGAAGACCGTGGCTGGGGTGACTCGCATTGACCGTGATTGATCCTGAGACTCAGCCTGGCTGGGTGCCCGACGCCGACGAGGCGGACGAAGAGGAGGAGATGCCCCTCTCTCTGCGTCTGTCGATAGCGGACACCCTCACTCTCGGCAACGCGACGTGCGGCTTCATGGCGGTGTACTTCACCACCACCGGCATCCTGATCCCGCACCTCACGGGTGACGATTCGGGCATGGCCCGCAACAGCGCCGCCACGGCCGTGATCCTGATGCTGTGCGCGGCCGTCTTCGACCTGTTCGACGGCCTCGTCGCCCGCAAGCTGCGGTCGTCGCCGATGGGTGCGGAGCTGGACAATCTCTCCGATCTGATCAGCTTCGGGCTGGCGCCCGCGTACTTCGTGCTCGTGTACGGCATGGTCGCGAGGGACGCGCACGAGCGGGTCGCGGCGGCGGGCGCGATCGTCGTGCTGTTGGCGGTGGTGCTGCGGCTTGCCCGCTTCTCGTGCGTCACCGTGAAGGACGGCACCTTCCAGGGCATGCCGTCGCCCTTCGGCGCACTCACGGTCGTCTCGATCGTGCTGCTGGAGCTGCCGTTCGAGGCGACCCTGCTGGCGGTCGTCGGTACCGCGTGGCTGATGGTGAGCCGGGTCGAGTACCCGAAGCCGCGGGGCATCCTCGCGGTGGCCGTGCTCTGCTGGATCGTGTCGGCCATGGGCATGCTGGCGGCGTGGGCGTTCGACGCGCCGGGCGGACAGGTACTGCTGCAGACGGGCTGCGCGCTGCAGATCGTGATGGCAGCGACGATCCCGCTGTTCGCCACGGCACGCCGGGTGAACACCTTCCGTGGCAACCGGCGCGAGAGCCGCGAGGCACGGGCGGCGCAGATCCCGTAGCTCGGCTTGTACGTGCCCGAGGGGCCCGGACCGAATCACGATTCGGTCCGGGCCCCTCGGGTTTTCCCGCGGCAGCATCCTCGATGACCTACCGGTCCGGTCGGAGCCGCTTGTACTCCGACACCGGCCGGGCCACCTCCGGCATGTCGGTGAGCAGCCGGGCCAGGCCAATCTGCGGCGCGGCCGGCAACAGCAGAGCGCCGAGAGCGCCGATGGCCGACACGATCGTCAGGATCATCGGCTGGGCGGCTGCCACGGCCGCCGTAACGGTCCCGCGCCCAGCGGATCCGTGTCCCACGCACGGTTTCGTCCAGACCGCAGCGTCGGCAACGCCCATGGCCGGCAGCAGATGCCTGCACGGCATCTGCTGCCCAGTTGGGTGCCGGATGACTAGGCTCGCCAGCTGCGTGCCTGTTGCCCGGCGATCCGAGCGGCCCAGAGCCCCATCACGACGGACACGGCGAGTAGCACGGTGACAACGGCCGCCATGAGGCCCCCGGGGACGAAGTAGGCCATTCCTGGCCGGGCGACCGGTCGTGCGGTCCAGGCGGCGACGACGCACCCCGCCAGTGCGGCGAGCGCGAGCGGCGCGACGATCGCCCAGGCCGCGCTGCTGCGGAAGACGCGGTATCCGCCGGTCAACACGGTCAGCGGCGCCAGTGCCCTGCCCTGGCGCAGGAACTCGGCCTTGCCACTGAGACCGATGGCGAGCATGAGGATTCCCATCCCCAGCACACCGAAGAGCCGAATCCACCGGCCCTGGTCCCGGTCCGGGATGCCGTCCGCCAGCCACTCCTCCCCGGGAAAACGGACCTGGGCCCCGCGGGGATAGGCCCGGTAGGAGGCTTCCTTGAGTGCCGCGACGGCAGGGGCGCCGCCATCAGCCCTCACCACCGCCAGGGTGTTGGCGGTCGGCACGGTTTGCTCGGCCAGCTCGGCGTCGTCGGCTCGGACCACCTTCAGGTAGGTGCCGCCCTCCGTGTTCCAGTGGAGCAGCTGCTGCAAGCGCCGATCGAGGGCGACATCGACGCGGGCCGGGGTGGGCGAACACGGCAGCCGAAGGCTCTCCAGAGCTACGCATCCACCGCTGATCGTGATGGGGCCGTCACCGGCGGTGCGGGGAGGTGTGAGGACGACAGGGACATTGCCCTCGGGGATGGACTCCAGATAGGCGGCGGCCTCCCTGGTGGAGACCGTCCCCCTGGGGCCGATCTCGGCGACGTTCCTGTCGGCAGCGCTGAGGATCTCCTCCATTTTGGCGTGGTAGGTCCCGAACATTGCCTGCCAGGCGAGGGCCTGCATGAAGACGATCAGCGCAACCGTCACACCGGTGACCAGGCGGGCCGTAGCCGCCGGGTAGCGGCTGATCCGGCGGCCCGCGATCAGCGCACCGGCCCACCCCCGCTGTCGCCCGGTCCGCTCCAGGCTTCCCCCGAGCCTGGCCACGACGACTGCCACTCCGGCCGGCAGGGTGAGGACGACGAGGGCAAGGCCGATCCAGCTGATCCATGCCCGGTACTGCGTACTGTCGCCGGCGAGTTCCGGACCGCGGCTGGCGAGCAGGATCGCCGGCACGCAGAGGAACGCCAGGTACCGCTGTCGGCGTGATCCGCTCGCGTCGGCGGGTCGGGTCCCCTTGGCCCGGCCGGCCGGCTGATCGCTGATGACGGCAAGGGCCAGCGCCGTCACCGTGGCGGCCACAGGAGTCAGCAGTACCGGCCAGCCATGCTGACGCACATCGGCGGATGACGTCACGTAACCGACGAACGGGACTCGGACATCGACGAACGCGGCCACGGCGAAGAACGGAATCGACGCGAAGGCTCCCCACGTCACCGGTCGCATCGCCTCGCCCACCGCGATCAGGGCGCGGTCGCGCCTCAGACCTCCCAGGGCGTCGACCAGGGCGGCTCTGCGGTCACGGCCATGTGCCCCGGCCCGGAGTGCGGTGAACAGGAGCACGAGACTCGGTACGAGCAGCAGGCCGATGACGAGGCCCTGGAACATCCACTCGGGCTTGTCGTTGTCGGGCCCCATTCCTGGCTGCAAGCCTTCGGCCAGGATGCCTGCCTTCGGCCCGAAGCCGACCACCGCCTCGATCGGCGCCTCGGCCTTCATGCCCTTGGCGGGCCGGACGTAGGCGAGCCACTCTCCGGGGTCGTCCAAGCCCTCCTGCCCGACCGTGCCCGAGAGCTTTCCGTAGCGGCCGGCGATCCCCTCCGCGGCGCCGGCTTTCAGCAGACCGGGCGACAGAACGGCCTCACCCGGCCCCGGCCAACGATCCACCCCTGGAGGAAGTGGGGCATTCGCAGTCGACGTATACGGCGCGATGAATACGACGCTGAAGAGCCGCTGCCCCTTCAGCGCGTCCGAGCCGGCCAGCCACAACGTGGACCCGGTTGCCTGTGATTGCTCTGTCAGCCCGACCGGAGTCCTGGCGTCACGCCGCAGCTCCTTGCCGACATAGGAGGCGTGCACCATCGCCAGCAGACCCAGGCACAGTGCGACAGCGAAAGCCGAGAGCGCCAGGGCCGCGGCCCTGGTTCCGGCCGCCTCCGAGCGTCGACCCGCGTCGCGCCCTATGCGCAGCAGCTGAAGTGACAAGCCGCCGTGTCTGGCCCCGCTCACGCCTGCACCGCCTCCGGCACCCGGGCGGGAACCAGCAGACCGGCCTCAAGACGCAGCACCCGGTCCGCTCGTGCGGCAACCTCGACATCGTGCGTCACCAGCACCAACCCGCACCTACGCCGCCGAGGGAGATCGAAGAGCAGTTCCGCGATGCGAGCGGTGGCGTCAGGGTCGAGGGCGCCCGTGGGCTCATCGGCCAGAATCAGCTCGGGCGAGTTGATCAGCGCACGGGCCACAGCCGTACGCTGATGCTCGCCTCCGGAGAGTTCCTCCGTCGTCTCAGCCGACGGAACGCGCAGTTCGTCCAGCAGTTCCTGTGCCTGGCGGTACCCGCCCGCGCGGTCAGAACGCGACAGCAGCGCCGCCAGCGCCACGTTGTCCAGCGGGCTGAGTTCGGGCAGCAGCTCCCCGAACTGGAAGACCGTGCCGATTGTTTCGCTGCGCAGCTTGGCGATCTGCTTGCTCGGCAGCTTCGTTATTTCCGCTCCGGTTACCCTGATGCTTCCGTCATGCGGCTTGATCAGACCGAGGATCGACGAGAGCAGCGTGCTCTTGCCCGAGCCACTCGGACCCGTGATCGCCACTGACTCGCCGGCACTGACACTGAGTTGCAGGCCCTTGAACAGAGTCCGGTTCCGGATCGAGTAGTTCAGATCCTGAATGTGGAGTACGGGGTCGGGCGCGGGCCCGGTGTCGGAGTTGCTCACGTGATGTGCCCTCGGGTAGCTGTTGCGGGCTCTTCCCGTGAGCATGCGACAGCGCCCCCGTGAATCGTCCCCCGTTGCGCGAGAGAGGTCAGCCCCTCGCGATCGGTGCCGATATTAGGCCAAGGTGATCACCAGGCAAAGAAAGATGCCAACACACCCTCGGCGCGGTCGCGTTGCACCACAGTCACCGCCGGAATCGCGCTTGCCTTCCGTCGGCTTTCGCATATGATCTTGCACCGGTCGCGAGAAAGGCCTTCCTCTCGCTTCCATGGGGGGCTCTACAACACAAGCCGCTTGGCGTGACCTGCCTCGCGTTGCCCCGTCATGGGTGCGTCATTTCTGAAGGCCGTCATCGTGATGACCGCCAATCGCAGCTGTTGAGTTGCTGCGTCAAAGGGGAGAATCATGCAGATATCCAGGAGCGCCAAGAAGGCCGCCATGGCAGTTGTCCTGCTCGGCGCCGTTGCGGGGGCATCGCCGGCCTACGCCGACGCCGGCGAGGACGTCACGTCCAGGCTCAACCACCACACGAACCCGGACATTCACATCTCTTACGCCTACAGCTGGCAGTCGTCCGGCAACAAGAATGTTGCCGTGAAGGACGAGCGGGCGGACGGCAATGCCGTCTACTCGGAGTTCGACCGCAAGAACACCACGGGCCTCCGCCTCTGGAACAAGCAGGGCCAGGGAGAAACCACGTACAGCGACTCCTCCACGAGCAATTACGTCGTGAAGGTCACCGCTTGCGTGCACTACGACGGGACCCCGGACAAGTGCGGCCCGGACGACCGGCCTGGCGACGGACGCTGATCTCTCACGATCGTCTCGATCGTGTCGAGGCCCGGATGCTTTCCGCATCCGGGCCTCAGTCGTTGCACAGGGCTGCGCTCCGCCGACGGTCAGGCCAGGAAGTCCCGCGCGATCCGCTCCGCGACCCGTTCCAGAATCGGCCCGGCGTCCGCGATGCACTTCGCCACGTCCGGCTCGGTCTCCGTCAGCGGGTACGCCCGCCGGATCCCGGCCCGGCCCAGCGCCTCCGGCGCCAGCGCCAGGCGGCCGCACACCGCGACGACCTCCTTGTCGGCCGCGCGGGCCGCCGCCGCGACGCCCGCCGGGGCCTTGCCGTGCAGCGTCTGCTCGTCCAGGGAGCCCTCGCCCGTGATGACCAGCGTCGCCCGCTCCAGCGCGGGCGCGAAGCCCAGGACGTCCAGCATGACCTCGATACCGGCACGGAACCGGGCGCCGATCAGCAGGGCTCCGTAGCCGATGCCACCCGCGGCCCCGGCGCCGGGCGCGGCCGCGTGCTCGGCCGCCTTGGAGCCGACCGACTCCTCCAGCACCTTCGCGAAGTGCGCGAGCGCCACGTCCAGGGTCTTCACGTCGTCCGGCGAGGCGCCCTTCTGCGGGCCGTACACCGCCGGCGCGCCCTTCGGGCCGGTCAGCGGGTTGTCGACGTCGCTGGCGAGTACCAGCTCGACGGAGTCGAGGCGCGGGTCCAGGCCCGAGAGATCGGCGGTGGCCAGGTCGCCCAGGCTGCCACCTCCCGGCGCCACCGGCTCCCCGTCCGCGTCCAGGAAGCGCGCGCCCAGCGCGGTGAGCATCCCGGCGCCGCCGTCGGTCGTGGCGCTGCCGCCGACGCCGAAGACGATCGTGCGGGCACCGGCGTCCAGCGCGGCCCGCAGGAGTTCCCCGGAGCCGTAGGTGGACGCCGTGAGCGGCGCGAAGACGCCCGCGGGCAGCCGCTGCAGGCCGCTCGCCTCCGCCATCTCCACGACCGCCGTGTCGCCGCGCAGCGCGAACGCCGCCGTCACCTCGTGCCCGAGGGGCCCGGCGACCCGTACCTCCCGCCGCTCGAAGCCGGCCGCGACCGCCGCGTCCACGGTCCCGTCACCGCCGTCGGCCACGGGCATGGCCTCCACGTCGAGGTCCGGCACGACCCGGCGCAGGCCCGCCGTCACACGCTCGGCGACCTGCACGGCCGTCAGCGACCCCTTGAACTTGTCCGCGGCGATGAGCACCCTGTGGGCACCGTTCACTGCAGCGTCCGCCACCTTGTCTTCCCCTTGCTCTCCGGGCCCGCGTATGTCGGGGCCAGTCGCGCCGCTGCGACCATAACCGCAGGACGCCCCCGCCGTCATGCGCTGACCGGACCTTGAGAACCCGCTACGCCCTCCCTGTGCGGGCGCCCGGAATCGGGTAAACCGGTCCTATGACCCCTGTGGGCACTGAACCAGAGTTCGCCGACCGCATCCTCGGGGGCTGGCTCGGCCGGATCGCGGGCAACATGCTCGGCAAGCCGGTCGAGCAGGGCGACCTGTGGACGCGGGACCGGATCGACCGCTATCTGCGGCAGGCGGCAGCCCTGCCCCTCACCGACTATCTCCCCGAGCCGGCCAGCGAGGACGACGGCTTCGAGCTGCGCCCCGAGTGGCGCCAGTGTGTGCGCGGCCGGATCCACGGCAGCTGCCGCGACGACGACGTCGACTACGCCATTCTCGGCCTCGATCTGCTGGAGACCCACGGCTTCGGCTTCAGCACCGAGCAGGTCGGCGACCTGTGGCTGCTGCGGCTGCCGTATCTGCAGACCTTCACGGCGGAGCGGGCGGCGTACCGCAACCTCGCGAACGGTCTGAAACCGCCGCTGACCGCGACGTACGAGAACCCGTACCAGGAGTGGATCGGCGCTCTCATCCGTGCCGACATCTACGGCTGGACCTGCCCGGGCGCCCCGCAGCGCGCGGCCTCGCTCGCCCGCCGGGACGCGGTGCTGTCGCACACCGGCAACGGGGTGTACGGCGCGATGTGGGCGGCGGCGCTGGTCTCGGCGGCGTTCACGGCGTCCACGATCCGCGAGGCCGTCGACCAGGCACTCGCGGTCATCCCGGCGAGCAGCCGGCTCGCCCGCACCGTACGCCGTGCCGTCTCGCTCCACGACACCCGGATGACCTGGGAGGACACGCTCACCACGGTCGCCGAGGAGACCGCCGGGCTCGGCTGGATCCACACCATCCCGAACGCGGCCGTGCTCACCGCCGGGCTCCTCTACGGCGACGGCGACTTCACCCGCACCATCACGCTCACCGTGCGCGGCGGCCTGGACACCGACTCCAACGGCGCGACCGCCGGCTCGGTGGCGGGTGTGCTGACCGGGGCCGCTGCGATCCCGGACCAGTGGACCGAGCCGCTGGAGGACACGGTGCGCAGTGCGGTGTTCGGGTTCGACGGTGTGCGGATCAGCGAGTTGGCGGAGCGGACGGTGCGGCTGGCGGAAGCGGAGGCGCAGGCACAGGTAGAGGCTGAGGCGGAGACGGAGGCGGAGAATTGACCGGCCGGGTGGGGCACGGACACTGGTTACCCTTCCTGGATGACCAGCTCCGAAGAATTCGCCGCGTACATCGCGGGTCTCCCCCGCATCCTCGCCGGCGCCGCCGCCCTCTTCCGTGACGCCGAGGGCCGGGTGCTGCTCGTGGAGCCCAACTACCGTGAGGGCTGGGCGCTTCCGGGTGGCACGATCGAGTCCGACGAGGGCGAGACCCCGCGTCAGGGCGCGCGCCGGGAGACGCTGGAGGAGATCGGCCTCGACCGCGAGCTCGGTCCCCTGCTCGCGGTGGACTGGGTGTACCGGTCGGGTTGGCCGCCGCTGGCCGCGTATCTGTACGACGGTGGGGTTCTCGGCGAGGACGACTTCAAGGCGATCAGGTTGCAGGAGGAGGAGCTGCTGTCCTGGCGTCTCGTGGAACCGCGGGACGTCCCGGAGTACCTGCCCGACGCCCTGGGCCGTCGGGTCCTGGCCGCGCTGGAGGTGCTGGCGGACGGGGCGGGGACGGCGGAGCTGGAGAACGGTCACCGGGTGGGCTGACCCGGTCGGATATCCGGTCGCCTCCGTCACGGCGCCCGACCTACCCTCGGCTACATGACCAAGCCCCTCGTGGCCCTCCTGAGCGGCGCCGGTATCTCCACCGACTCCGGCATCCCCGACTACCGCGGGCCGAACGGACTGTGGCGGCGCGATCCGGAGGCCCAGAAGCTCGTGACGTACGAGTACTACATGGGTGATCCGAAGATCCGGCGGCGCTCGTGGCAGATGCGGCGGAAGAACCGGACGCTGAAGGCGGAGCCCAACGCGGCGCACCGGGCGGTGGCCGAGCTGGAGCGGTCCGGGGTGCCGGTGCGGGTCATCACGCAGAACGTCGACGGGCTGCACCAGCTCGCCGGGATGCCCGCCCGCAAGGTCCTCGAACTGCACGGCAGCGCGCGGAGTGTGGTCTGCACGAAGTGCCATGTGCGTGGGCCCATGGAGGACGCCCTCGCGCGCGTGGACGCCGGTGAGGACGACCCGCCGTGCCTGGAGTGCGGCGGGATCCTGAAGTCGGCGACGGTGATGTTCGGCGAGCGGCTCGACCCGGTCGTCCTCGGTGAGGCCGTCGCCATCACCAAGGCGTGCCAGGTGTTCATCGCCGTCGGCAGCAGTCTGCAGGTGCAGCCTGCCGCGGGGCTCGCGGGCGTCGCCGCCGACCACGGGGCGCGGCTGATCATCGTCAACGCCGAGCCGACGCCGTACGACGACCGCGCCGAGGAAGTCGTACGGGAGCCCATCGGCGCCGCCCTGCCGGAGCTGCTGCGCCGGCTCGGGACGACGAGCGGCCAAGCGACCTGACTACTGGGGGCGGATCCCGTCGCAGGCGATGGGCAGATGCCGCGGCCCGCGCAGCACGGCGTTCTGCCGGTACGGGGGCGGGTCCTCCAGCAGGCGGGGGTTCTCCAGCCTCCGGGCCAGTTCCGACAGGGCCAGCTGGGCCTCCAGCCGGGCGAGCGGTGCGCCGAAGCAGCTGTGGATGCCGCTGCCCAGACCGAGGTGCTGGATGTCCCGGCGGTCCGGGTCGAAGCGGTCCGGGTCCTCGAAGCGCAGGGGGTCGCGGTTGCCGGATGCCAGGACCAGCCAGAGCGAGGCGCCCTTGGGGATGGTGACGCCGCGCACCTCGATGTCGGCGAGGGTGGTGCGCTGCGGCACCAGCTGCACCGGCGGCTCGAAGCGGAGCAGCTCCTCGACGAGGGGCACCGCCAGCCGTGGATCCGCACGCAGCCGCTCCAGGACGTCGGGGTGGCGCAGCAGGGTCAGCATTCCGTTGGTGATGAGGTTGACGGTGGTCTCGTGCCCCGCGATCAGCAGCAGCGCGGCGGTGCTGAGCAGTTCCATCGTCGTCATCGGGCCGTCCTCGCCCTTGGCCGTCGCCAGCTGGGAGAGCATGTCGTCGCCGGGCTTCTTGCGGCGTTCCTCGATCAGACCGGCGAGGTACATGCCCAACTGCATCCGGGCGTCGTGGGAGCCCTTGCCCCGTTCGGAGGGGTCCGCGTCCGGGTCGGGGTCCAGGCTCGCGGCGAGGGTGTCCGCCCAGGTGTGGAAGCGCGCCTCGTCCTCGCGCGGCACTCCGAGCAGCCGGCAGATCACCGTCACCGGGAAGGGGTACGAGAACTCTTCCACCAGGTCGATCCGGCTCGGGTCGGCGATGCCGTCGATGAGGCCGGAGACGATGTCGTGGAGCTCTCCGCGCATTCCGTCGACCCGGTGGGGGGAGTGCGGCGGGCCGAAGGGCCGGTTCGTCATGCGGCGCATCCGGTCGTGTTCCGGCGGGTCGAGCCGCAGGAAGCCCGGCGGCAACGCGCTCTCCTCGGGGGCCGGCTCGGCCAGCGGGTCGGCGGCGTTCGAGGTCAGATTGCGGGCGTCGGAGCTGATCCGGGGATCGTGCAGGAGGCTGCGGATCTCGTGATAGGTGCTGATGACGTAAGGCCCGTCGTCCATGTGGAGCACCGGCGTCTTCCGCAGCTCCTCGTAGATCGGGTACGGGTTGGCGCGGTTGGCGTAGTCCAGGATCTGGTGCAGCAAGGATTGCGTCATGGCGAGTCCTCGTGGCCGTGCGGGTCAGTGCGCGGGGGTGAACGTCATCCGGCGGTCGGCCGGCGAGTATCCGCTGAGGGTCACGGTGGGCCCGTGAGTGGGGACCGACGGGTCCGGGAAGTCCGCGTCGACGGGCCGCTGTCCGTCCGGGCGGCGGTCGACCGTGGTGAACGGCGGCGGGAACGGCGCGGTCTTCTCGATCAGCTCCTGGTAGAACGGCAGCCACCGGGCCTGGTCGAAGGCGACGGCGCCGATGACGCGCCCTTGGTAGCCGTAGACGCCGACGAACCGGTGATCCTTGAGCGATCCCTGTGAGATGAGGATCTCCGTGCCCATCGACGGCACCCCGACCGACTTGATGTTGACTCCGAACTGCGAGGACCAGAAGGCCGGCACCTCCATGTGGGGGATGCGGTCGGTGCTCTCGCTGAGCATGTTGTGCGCCGCGACCCCGGCTTGGGTGACGGCGTTGCCCCAGTGCTCCAGGGACAGGAACTGGTAGCCGAAGAGGGGGTGCGGGCAGCGGGCGACGTCGCCCGCCGCGTAGATGTCGTCGGTGACGATGCCGCGGATGTCGAAGGCGCGGCAGCCGGCGTCGCAGGCGATGCCCCGGGGCCCGGCCCCGAGTCCGGACCCGGTGAGCCATTGGGTGTTGCGGGCGGCACCGAGCGAGACGATCACCACGTCGGTCTCCACGGTGGAGCCGTCGGACAGATGGGCGGCGCGCACCCGTCCCGCGGCGTCGCCTTCCAGAGCGGTCACCATGACCCCGCACCGCAGGTCCACACCGTGCTCGCGCTGCATCTCGGCGGCGACCGCGCCGACCACCCCGCCGAGTGCGCCGACCAGGGGCGCCGCGCCGCGTTCGGCGACGGTGACGGGGAGGCCTCGTTCGCGGCAGGCGGAGGCGATCTCCGAGCCGGTGAACCCTGCCCCGATGACGAAGACCCGCTTGGGTCCCGCGTCGAGCCGCCGGGCGAGGGCGGCGCTGTCGTCGCGGGTCCGCAGCACGAAGACGCCGTCGAGCTCCGCCTCGGCCTCGCGCGGCCACGGTCGCGCCCGTACCCCGGTGGCGATCAGCAGCCGGTCGTACGGCACCTCGTCGCCGTCGGCGAGCCGCACCCTTCTCGCGGCCATGTCCAGGCCGGTCGCCGGGACGCCGAGCCGCCAGGTCGCGTCGATGGACCGGGTCCTGGGCAGCGCGGTGCGGTCGGCGGCCGCCCTGCCCAGCAGCACCTGTTTGGACAGCGGGGGCCGGTCGTACGGCTCGTGGGGCTCGTCGCCGATCATCGTCAGGGAGCCCGCGAAGCCCTTCTCGCGCAGGGTTTCCGCAGCTCGCAGGCCCGCGAGCGAGGCGCCGACGACGACGATGCGGCCTTCGCGCCTGAGCTGTTCCAGGGATCCGTCACCGGGCACCGGGCACCGCCTCGGCAGGTGCGTCCACCGCGTCGACCAGGATGGCCTGGACCGGGCAGGCCGCGGCGGCCTGGGCCAGCCTGTCGCGTTGTGCCTCGTCGGCGTCCGGGTTGTACAGCAGCGCCTCCTCGCCGTGCATGGCGAAGATCTCGGGGGCGAGGAACGCGCACTGCGCATACCCCTGACAGCGGTTCAGATCGACGGCAATCCTGACCACAGCATCGGTCCTCTCCAAGGCGCGGGCACTCCCCTGCGACCACCCTCGGTGGCCGGAGGGGACACGGCCACGGGGAGGAGACCGTACGGGTGAGCAGGTGCGGCCGGCTCAGGTCCGGTCGGCGGCCCGTGGTCCGGCGGCCCGTCGGCCCCAGAGGATGTTCAGGCTGATGACGAGCGCCCACGCCGGGAAGACCAGTTCGGACCAGGGCACGTCCGCTCCCACCACGAGCAGCGTCAGGCCCGCGAGGTAGCCGAGGACCACGAGCGGGCGCGGGAGGGCGCCGAGCCGGCGGCCGATGGTCGAGGTCGTGATGATGAACACCGCCGCCATCCGCATGGCGTACGTGGTCAGCAGCATGTAGGCGAAGTCGCGGCCGAAGGGAGACCCCTGCTGGGTCTCGTCGAGTACGGTCCCGGCCGCCGAGGCCGCGCCGAACAGGGTGGCGACGAAGACCAGCCCGCTGCCCAGGAACACGGTGGCGAAGAAGCGGTCCTCGCCCTCGCCGACCTGCTCGCGCACGGCGCCCATGAACCACAGGAAAGCGATCCCGGCGAACGGGAGCAGCTCCAGCGCCGTCCGTACGGCGCTCCGCTGTGCGGCGTCCGCGGTCACGTCGTCCCCGTCGACTCCGTCGGGCAGGGCGATGCGCACCAGGACGATCGCCGTGGCCATCAGGATGGCGAACACGACCCCGGCCATCCCGGCGGCCCAGGGTGTCGCCAGGCGCTCCTGCTTTTGCTGCATGGTCTCCCGCTCTCTGCCTGCTCTCCTTCGTACAGACACCAGCGATCCAGCGGCTCGCGCCACCGGGGTCACTCGGGAGGAAGACCGCAGTGCGCCATATAGGTCATGGCCACCGGTCGGACCGGGGCGGAACCGGCGCCGTGCGAAAAGGCGCTGCGCGGGCCCGGTGCGTGGATCAGAATCCGTGCCATGACCTCAAAGATCCGCCATGTGACGATCGACTCCGCCGACGCCTACGGCCTGGCCGGCTTCTGGTCCCGGGTGCTGGGCCTGCCCGTGCACGAGGACGACAAGCCGGGCGACGAGGACGTGCTGATCGAGGGGGCGGGGCTGCTGTTCGTCACCGTCCCGGAGCCCAAGACCGTCAAGAACCGGGTGCACCTGGATCTTCAGCCGGATGACCGCACCCGGGACGAGGAGGTCGAGCGGGTTCTCGCCCTCGGCGCCACGCTGGTCGACGACCGCCGCAGGCCGGACGGCACCGGCTGGGCCGTCCTCGCCGATCCGGAGGGCAACGAGTTCTGTGTGGAGCGCAGTGCGGCGGAGCGGACGGCCGGCTGAGGCGGGCGCCCTGAGTACGGCGCTGTTCCCGACCGGCCGGACCGGATCAGAACAGCGCCGTTCCGCTCTCGAAGTCCAGCAGGCGCTGCTTGCGGTCCAGACCGCCGCCGTATCCGGTGAGGCTGCCGTTCGCGCCGACGACGCGGTGGCAGGGGACGATGATGCCGATCGGGTTCTTGCCGTTGGCGAGGCCGACCGCGCGGGAGGCGCCGGGGCTGCCGAGGGCGTCGGCGAGATCGCCGTAGGAGCGGGTCTCGCCGTAGGGGATCCGGCGCAGCTGGTCCCAGACCCTGCGCTGGAACTCGGTGCCGTTCAGCCGCAGTTCGAGGGTGAACTCCTTCAGCTCGCCCGCGAAATAGTCCTCCAGCTGGTCGATCGCCGCGCCGAAGGGAGTCTCGTCCCGCTCCCCGAAGGTCTCCTCGGGTGGGCGGTGGCGTTGCTCGGTCATGTAGAGGCCGCACAGGGCGCGGTCCTCGGCGACGAGTGTCAGAGGGCCGTACGGGCTGTCGATGACGGTGTGCCGCTTCGTTGACATGTGCTCAGACTCCTCAGACGGGAAGGAAGTTGATCGGGTGGCTGTCCGTCGCCCACAGGTACTGGACCGCGTACGCCCGCCAGGGGCGCCAGGCCGCCGACCGGGCCGTGAGGGCCGCCGGAGTGGACGGGAGGCCCAGCTCCTGGGCGGCGCGGCGGATTCCGAGGTCGGTGGGGAGGAAGGCGTCGGGGTCGCCGAGGGCGCGCATCGCGATGACGTCGACCGTCCAGGGGCCGAAGCCGGGGAGGGCCAGGAGCCGGGCCCGGGTCTCCGGCCAGTCGCTCTCGGGTCCCAAGTGCACGTCACCGTCGGCCAGTTGGCGTACCAGCGTGGTGAACGTCGTACGGCGGGTCTTCGGCATCGCCAGTGACTCCGGGTCCACGCGGGCCAGCGCCTCGGGGGCCGGGAAGAGGTGGGTGAGGCCGCCCTCGGGGTCTTCGATCGGCTCGCCGTGGGCGGTGACCAGGCGGGCCGCGTGGGTACGGGCGGCGGCCGTGGAGACCTGCTGGCCGAGGACGGCCCGTACGGCGAACTCGGCCTCGTCGACCGTGCGCGGGACCCGGCGGCCGGGCGCCTTGTCGATGAGGGGCGCGAGCAGCGGATCCGTACGCAACTGGTCGTCGATGGCGACCGGATCGGCGTCCAGGTCGAGCATCCGGCGGCACCGGCTGATCGCCACGGTCAGATCGCGCAGGTCGCCGAGGGTGAGGCGGCAGGAGATGTGGTCGGGCCGTGGGGTCAGGGCCACGATGCCGTGGCCGTACGGCAGCCTGAGCGTGCGTCGGTACGCGCCGTCCCGCCACTCCTCGACGCCGGGGACGGCGGTCGCCGCGAGGTGGCCGAAGAGGTTGTCGGGGTTGAGGGGGGCGCGGAACGGCAGGCGCAGGGCCAGGGCGCCGGTGGTGTTCCCTGGAGTTGTGCGGGGTGTGCGGGCGCGCAGGTCGGTGGGTGAGAGGGCGAAGACCTCGCGGACGGTGTCGTTGAAGGTGCGGATGGAGGCGAAGCCGGCCGCGAAGGCGATGTCCGCCATGGGCAGGGGCGTCGTCTCGATGAGGAGGCGGGCGGCCTGGGCGCGTTGGGCGCGGGCCAGGGCGAGCGGGCCGGCGCCGAGTTCGGCGAGGAGCTGGCGTTCGATCTGCCGGGTGCTGTAGCCGAGCCGGGCGGCGAGGCCGGGCACGCCCTCGCGGTCCACGACGCCGTCGGCGATCAGGCGCATCGCGCGGGCCACGAGGTCGGCGCGCTGGTTCCACTCCGGCGAGCCGGGGCTGGTGTCCGGGCGGCAGCGCTTGCAGGCCCGGAACCCGGCCTGCTGGCAGGCCGCCGCGCTCGGGAAGAACCGCATGTTCTCGGGCTTGGGCGGGACCACCGGGCAGCTGGGCCGGCAGTAGATCCCGGTCGTGACGACCGCCGTGAAGAACCATCCGTCGAAGCGGGCGTCCTTGGACTGGACGGCGCGCACGCAGCGCTCCGTGTCGGTGTGCATCCCCTTCTGCATGTGTCCAGCATCGGCCACGGAGGGCGACGGGGCTGGCGAGAATCCGACATCAACCTTGGTTGTCCTGGGAGCTGCCGGATCACCTCGGACGGGCCGGCGGATCAAAGGCCGAGCATGGTACATGAATAATCATTCATGTGTTCAGGTGTGATGGGTAGGATGCCCCTCATGGGTCATGGAGCCGTCACCACCACGCAGGACGCCACCGAGCGCGTACGCCTGGACGCGGCCAACGTCGCCAAGGTGGCCACCACCCTCCAGGCCCTGTCCACCCCCTCCCGCCTGCTGATCCTGGCGCGCCTGCGCGAGGGGCCGCTGCCGGCCACGGAGTTGGCGGCGGAGGTGGGCATGGAGCAGTCCGCGTGCTCCCATCAGCTGCGGCTCCTGCGCAATCTCGGCCTGGTGGTGGGTGAGCGGCGCGGGCGTTCGGTCGTGTACGCGCTGCACGACCACCATGTCGCCGAGCTGCTCGACCAGGCCGTGTACCACGTGGAGCATCTGCGCCTGGGGATCAGCGACGTGACCGAGTGAGGCGCGCGCCCCTCCGTACCGGTCCGGCGATCACGACGTGGTGGGTGCCGGGGCCGGGCCCACGCCCCGCAACTGCTGGATGTTTCCGCCCAGTCGGGGACGGAGCTGCTCCAGCAGCTTCGGTTTCGCGCTGACCACCCAGCGGGTCCCGACGAGGTACTTGCCGCCGTACACCGAGGCCGCGTCCAGCCAGGTCAGCTTGTACTTCTCCTCGGGGAACGTGGTGATGAGGTAGTCGCCCTTCTCCGTGTGGCAGACGCCCTCGCGCAGCTCGTCCGCCTCGGTCCGGATCTTGACCTTGCAGCCCGTCAGATCGGCGATCACCTCGACCTTCGCCGGGGCCACGACGCCGGCCACGGTGGCGGCGACGTTCGTCGGACTGCCCTTCGGCGCGGCCTCCTTGTCCTCGCTCCCGCCGCACGCCGCGGTGGACAGGAACAGGAGAACCAGACCGCCGGCCGTGGCGACGCGGCCGATGCTTCCTCTGCTTCCTCGCGATGACGGCACGAAGGGTGGTTCGGAGCTTCCTCGGTGTGACTGCACGCAGAGGGGTACGGATCAACGCCGCGAGCTGTTCACCCCGGGTGTCACGCCCGCTCGATCGGCAGCCAGCGGGCGACGTAGGCCCACAGCCCCGCCGGCTCGGTACCGCTCGCGACGTAGCCGAGGTGGCCGTCGGGCCGTACGAGTGCCTGGGCGACGCCCGGCCAGGGGCTCCGGTCGCCGAGGCGGTGCACGGTGATCAGGTCCTCCCGGCCGGCCAGAATCGGGGCGAGCCGCTCATCCGGCCAGAGGTGCGGCGGTCCGGTCAGGAGCAGATGCCAGCCGGGGGCGGCGATCCGGGCCTGGAGGCCTTGAGGCCGGTCGGGCAGCCGGTCGCCGGCTCGCGGGCCGCGGCGGGGCGGTCGTGGGCCCGTCGTCGAGGCGGGGCTGCGGCGGTAGTGGATGCCGAGTTCGGAGACGGTGCGGAAGGCCCACGCGCGGGGAGCCCTCGCTCGCATCGCCAACGGGGCCAGGCGGGGCACGAGTTGGGAGCGCGCGAACCGGAGGACGGGATGCGGACTGGTGCCGATGGTGAAGGCGCGGTCGGTGAACCGGCGTACCTCACGGCCGACCGGGTCGCGTTCGCTCTCGTACGTCTCCAGCAGCTCCGGCGGTGCGTCGCCCCGGCACACCAGGGCCAGCTTCCAGCCCAGGTTGAGGGCGTCCTGGATGCCGGTGTTCATGCCCTGCGCCCCCGCCGGGCTGTGGATGTGGGCCGCGTCGCCGGCCAGGAAGCAGGACCCGGAGCGGTAGTGGGCGGCACCGCGGTTGTGGAGCCGGAAGTCGGTCATCCAGACCGGATCCCGCAGGACCAGGCCCTGCGCGCCGTACCGGTCGGCGATCCCTTGCAGGAGCGGCAGCGTCACCTTGCCGTCCGGGGCGTCGGACGGCCTCATCGCGAGCATCCGCCAGGGTGCCGGAGTACCGAGCGGGAAGAAGAACAGCACCCCGCCCCCGGTCATGAACGAGTGCACGGCGCCCGGCTCCAGCCCGTCGACGTGCAGGTCGGCGAGCAGATACGTGTGCGGATAGGCGTACCCCTCGAAATCGATGCCCGCCTCGGCTCGCACGGTGCTGTGGGCGCCGTCGCAGCCGACGACATAGCGCGCCGTCACGGTCTCCTCCGTGCCGTCGCGACCGCGCAGCCGGCAGACGACGTGCGGGCCCCGCTGCTCAAGGCCGAGCAGCTCCGTGCCGCGTTCGACCGTCACGTCCCGCTCGGCCAGGTGCTCACCGAGGACGTTCTCCGTCTCGGCCTGCGAGAGGAACAGCAGGAAGGGGTACGGGGTGTCGGGGAGCCCGATGTCGAAGAGCGGTACCGACACCGTGCGCCGGGTCAGGTGCATACGCAGCCGCACCGCCGGGTTGCCGCGGGCCACCAGCCGGTCGGTCACGCCGAAGCCCGCCAGCGCCTCCAGGGTGCGGGGCTGGATGCCGAGGGCCCGGGACTCGCGCACACGGTCCAGGGAGCGGTCGACGATACGGAACCGGGTCCCGTAGGCGCGCAGTTGCGCGGCGAGCGCGAGCCCTGTCGGTCCCGCGCCGACCACCAGTACGTCCAGCGGTGCCGTCATGGGTCCACGGTAAGCAGAGCGGCGTGTCAGGCGTTCACTCGGGTCTCACTTCGTGCGGAAGCTCAGCACGGCGCCGTCCTTGTTCACGGCGACGGCCTTGACGGTGACCTCGCCGTTCTTGTCGCCGAAGGTTCCGCTGCCGCCGGCCGCCAGTGAGGTCTCCCCCACGGCGCCGTCGGGGTCGTTGTTGCGCACCGTGGCCTTCGTCTCCGTCAGCGACACGCGCAGCCGCCATGCGCCGACCGTGAGGTGGATCTGCTTCGTCACCAGGATCTCGCAGGCACCGTCCGCGCAGGCGGCGACGTCCGTGGCGTCGGCGGCCTCGGGCAGCGGTGCTGGCGGGGCGCACTCGGGTGCGGCGCGGTACGCGGCCGAGAGCTTCGGCTCCTCGGCGGCCACGGCAGACAGGCCGGGCTCGGGCGTCTTCAGGGACGCGACCAGGTCGCCGACGCGTCCGGCCCGGTCGACCGAGTCCTCCGCGGGGCTCGTGTACCCGCCGGCCTCGCTGAGCTCGTCGACCTTCGGCCGGACCCTCGCGACCTCCTTGGTCAGCCCGGCGTGCAGCCGGTCCGCCGCGGCGATGCCCGACTGTCGTACGTCATTCAGCGCGCCGGCGATCTCGTCGAGGGACGACGACGTCTCCGACAGGTAGCTCATCGCGATGAACTCGGCGCCGATCAGTGCGTCGTCGGGCGGGTCGGTGATGTCCTTGACCGCGATCGCGCTGTTCGTCTTCGCCGTCTCGAACAGCTCCGTGGCCTCACACATCTGCCCGGCCCACTGCGTCAGCGCCCGGCTCGGGACGTTGGACTTCGACGAGGTGGACTTCGACGGGCTGGACTTCGACGCACTCCCCCGAGCCCCCGCCGAGCCGCCATCGCCCGCCGCGTCCGACGTCCCCGATGAGCATCCGCCCACTACCAGCACGATCCCGACCGCCAGCAGGGCGCAGCGCCCCGCCCTCGTCATCACCCGCATCGCCCGTCCCCTCTCCACCGCTACGGCTCAGCCGCGCGCCATCATGGGGTCGCCCCTTCGGGAGCCCTCCCGAGATCCCCAGATCCGGGTCCGCCGCCCGAACGGGTCACCGCACTCCACGGCGGAAGACCCGCTGTACGGCGGGGGCGCACAGTGCGGTCATGACCGCCGCGGCGATCAGCGTGACGGTGATCTCGCCGACCGGCTGCCGGAGCCAGGCGCCGTCGTACCAGCCCCAGAACTCGGCCCCCTGGGCGACGAAGCCATGCAGCAGATAGCCGCACAGCGTGCCCGCGCCCAGCACCGTGAACCACGTCCGGCGCCCCGGCACCCAGGCGAGAAAGCAGGCCACGAGGACGACAGAGCAGCCGAAGGTGGCCAGGGTCATCACGGGCCCGCACCAGGCCGGCACGGCCAGTTCCTGCGCGCTGTCACTGTGGAAGAACCAGGCGTAGTCCATCCGCGGGGCCGCCCAGTACGCCACGGCGAGTGCGCAGAAGAGGACCGGCGCGGCCAGGAGACGCACCTCGCGGCGACGCACCAGCTCGAAGTACTCCGGCTTCAGGAAGAGTCCCAGCACGAAGTACGGCAGGAACTGAAGCACGCGCTGGAGGTCGAGGTCGTCGCCGATGGACGGTGAGACGGTCGCCAGCATGGCGAGGCCGAGCGCGACCGGCATCGGCCACCGCAGGAGTCGCCAGACGGGCGAGGTCAGCCGCCAGATGAACAGCGCCGCCAGGTACCAGGTCAGGTACAGCGGATCGAGCAGGCTGATCGCCCGGTCGGGGTCCTGGGATGTCCATTGGGTGAAGTAGGTGTACGCCACCTCGAAGACGACGTACGGCACGACGAGCCCGGTCAGCAGCCGCCTGACCCGCTCCGGACTCTCGTCGAAGCCGCGCGAGAAGTAGCCGGAGAGGGTGATGAACACCGGCATGTGGAAGGCGTAGACGAGCAGGTACAGGGCGGTGACGGCCCGACTGCCCTCACGCAACGGCTCCCATGCGTGTCCCGTCGCGACCAGCAGGATCGCCAGGTACTTGGCGTTGTCGAGGTGGGGGTCCCGCGGCTCGACACGTCTCGCTTCCGTCCCTGCGGACGGCAGCGGCTGCCGCCGTCGTTCCGGTACGGGGGTGGCGTCAGTTACCGGTGTGGCGTCGGCGCGGAACATTGCCAGCACCCTAGCCATACATCTGAGCGGTCGCACAAGCCCGCCACCATGGGATGCTGCCCTACCTGCGCCAACACGGCATCCGGCTCACCAGAAGGACAGGACCTCATGTTCGGACTGAGCGAACTCGCGATCATCCTCCTCGTCGTCATAGCCGTCCTCTGTGCGAAGAAGCTCCCCGACCTGGCTCGTTCGGCGGGCAAGTCGGCACGCATCCTCAAGGCCGAGGCCAGGGCGGCGAGGGACGAGGACGATCCGGCCACGCCCCGGGTGATCCAGGGGGAGACGGTCACGCCGGACGAGTCGAAGCCCGAGGGGCCCCAGCAGCCTCGGCCATGATCGCCGGGCCGGGCCGGGTCAGGAGCAGGGCGCATCTGCACACCCCGCTACAGGCACTGGGTCGTTGGGCCGAGGAATACATCCCCGAAGTACTCGCGGCACGCGAGGCCTACGACGCCCGGCAGTGACCGCGCCGTCCGGCGCCGTCAGCCCCGCTGACCCCAGTCCAGGCGGTCGGTGAGCCCCGCGGCGGCGAAGGCCGCCGCCAACTCGTCGTGGCCCTCGGTGAAGTGGGTCCAGCTGTCGTAGTGCACGGGGACCACCCGGCGGGCGCCGAGTATCCGAGTGGCTTCGGCGGCCATGGCGCTGTCGAGGACGAGGGGTTCGCCGTCGAAGAGGGCGGCGAAGCGGGGCGCGCCGGCGAACAGGACGGCCGTGTCCACCGGCCCGAAACGGTCGGCCGTCTCCCTGACGGCGTCGAGGGAGGCGTTGTCGCCGCTGACGTAGACCGTGGGCAGTCCGTCCCCCGTCAGGACGAAGCCGACGACCTGTCCGGTGAACGCCTCGACCTCCTCGCGCGGGCCGGGGCCGTGGACGGCGGGGACACCGGTCACGGTGACCGTGCCGCCGTCAGGGCGGTCGAGCTCGACCGACTCCCAGTCGGCCAGCCCGGTCGCCTTGGCGCCGAGGCGCTTGCCACCGCCCGGGGTGGTGAGGGTGAGCGGCACGTCGGCGAGCAGGGCGCGGCCGGAGCGGTCGAGGTTGTCGGCGTGCTCGTCGTGGGACAGCAGGACGACGTCGACGGGGCCGAGTTCGGTGGGGTTGCCGGTGGAGGGGGCGGTCTTGGTCAGGAGCGGGCCGCCCGATGCCGGGTAGTCGCCGGGAGCGTCGAAGGTGGGGTCGGTGAGAAAGCGCAGTCCGCCGTACTCGAAGAAGGCGGTCGGGCCGCCGAAGACACGGACGGGGAACTGCTCACGGGTCGTCTCGGAGAGAGCCACGAAGAAGCACCTCACGGATGGGAGCGGTTTATCCGTGATGAACCGTAGCCTCTTCTCACGGATAAGAGCAAGGCATACCGTGAGAGGCGCGAGGATGTCCGGGCCTGCGAACGCCGCACCCAACGGAGTGACAGATCCCTCATGGATCCCTTGCGTGAAAGGGTGGACCCCCATCTCACCCACACCGATCGTGGGCGACGTGAACGATCACCACAGGGCGCCTGTCGACGCAGCCGACTCCGACGAGGTCCGTCGCTTCTGGGAGCGGCTCGGTCTTCCCGGGCTCATCGACGTCCACACGCACTTCATGCCCGAGCGCGTCCTGCGCAAGGTATGGGACTACTTCGACGCGCTCGGAACGCTGACCGGCGGACTCGAATGGCCGATCACCTACCGGCAGGAGGAAGCGGAACGGACGGCCCTGCTCCGGGAGTTCGGCGTACGGGCCTTCACCGCGATGCTCTACCCGCACAAGCCCGGCATGGCCCGGTGGCTGAACGGCTGGGCGGCCGACTTCGCCCGCCGCACCCCCGACTGTCTGCACACCGCCACCCTGTTCCCCGAGCCGGACGTCGAGGCATACGTCCGGGAGGCGGTCGAGGCGGGTGCGCGCGTCTTCAAGGCGCATGTACAGGTGGGGGCGTACGACCCTGCTGACCAACTCCTAGATTCGGCTTGGGGGTTGCTGGCCGAGGCCGGGATCCCCGTGGTGATCCACTGCGGCTCCGGGCCCGCGCCCGGCAAGCACACCGGCCCCGAGCCGATCGCACAGGTCCTCGCGCGGCACCCCCGGCTGCGGCTGATCGTCGCGCATCTGGGGATGCCCGAGTACGAGGAGTTCCTCGGCCTCGCCGAGCGGTACGGGGAGGTACGGCTGGACACGACGATGGCGTTCACCGACTTCTCCGAGGGGTTCATGCCGTTTCCCCGCCGGGCCCTGCCGAGGCTGGCGGCGCTCGGCGACCGCGTCCTGCTCGGCTCCGACTTCCCCAACATCCCCTATCCGTATGTGCACCAGCTCGACGCCCTGGAACGGCTGGGTCTCGGGGAGGAGTGGCTGCGGGCCGTGTGCCACGACAACGCGGCGGAGTTGTTCGGAGTGTGAGCGGCCAGGGTGCGTGCGGCACATCCCGTATCGCTGCCACGCGCAGGCCGGGCGGCCACGGCCGGCTAGGCGTCGCGCCGACGCAGCACCGTGTAGCCGCCGGCCAGCGCGGACGACGCCCACAGCAGGAGCACCACCAGAGCCGTGCCGCCGCCGTAGGGATCGGTGTCCTGCGTCATGAGCACGGTGCCGGCGACGCTCGGCAGGTAGTCGCCGGCGGTCTCCAGCCACTGGGCGCCGATGACGCCCATCAGCTGCGGCAGCGCCAGCAGC
The DNA here is from genome assembly GCF_900103585.1 of Streptomyces sp. cf386. GTDB lineage: Bacteria > Actinomycetota > Actinomycetes > Streptomycetales > Streptomycetaceae > Streptomyces. Next base: position 256,215 of record NZ_FNHV01000004.1, on the reverse strand, counting down.
ACCATGATCAGGGTCGTGATGGTGCCCGCGGCGCTGCGCAGCACGGTGCCGAGGCCGATCGCCGTCATCGCGAGCAGGGCGAGGTAGGTGCCCGCGCCGAAGGCCGTGCCGAGCAACTCACCGCCCGTGTACGTGCCGTACTCCCCCATGAACGAGGCGGCGGCCAGACTGGCCGGCACGCTGAAGACGAACCCCGCCACGGCGACGACCGCGATGACGACCAGTGTCTTGGACCAGAGCATCCGGCCGCGGGCGGGCACGCTCTGCAGCGTGGTGCGGATCGAGCCGCTGGAGTACTCGCCGGTGAGCGCGAGCGTGGCGAGCACGACGACGGTCAGCTGGGAGAGCAGGAACGCCTGCGAGGCGTGGTGCGGGGCGGGCATGGTGACGTCCACGCCCTTCTTCGCACTCGCGTCGGCCGACATGCCGACGATCACGGCGAACCCCACGGTGAGCACCAGGCCGACCAGGAGGTTCCACCACGTCGCACGGACGCTCCACAGCTTCGTCCACTCGAACGCGAGGGCGCCTTTGAATCCGCCGCCCTTGACCGGGCCGACGAGCTTGGGTACCGCTGTCGCTGTCATATCCCCTTACGCTTTCTGGTGATCCAGCGCTTCGGAGGCCGGGGAGAGGGACGGATTGCCGTACTCCACACTGGCGGCGGTGAGTTCCATGTAGGCCTGCTCCAGGCTGGCCTTGCGCAACGTCAGCTCGTGGACCGGGACCCGGTGCCGGAAGGCCAGGTCGCCGATCTCCTGAAGGGTGCCGCCGACGACGATCAGCTCCTCGGGCGCGGCGCCTTGTCCCTGCTCCACGGTCGCGCCGAGCTGCAGCAGTTCGCGCCGGAGCACGTCCGGTCGCGGGGTGCGGACGCGGACGGCGTTCAGGGAACTGCTCGCGATGACCTCCTCGATGGGGGCGTCGGCGATGACCCTGCCGCGGCCGATGACCACCAGGTGGTCGGCGGTCTCCTGCATCTCGCTCATCAGGTGGCTGGAGACGAACACCGTGCGGCCCTCCGCCGCCAGCGACCGCATCAGCTCCCGCACCCAGCGCACGCCGTCCGGGTCGAGGCCGTTGACCGGCTCGTCGAAGAGCAGCACCTCCGGGTCGCCGAGCAGCGCCGCGGCGATACCCAGCCGCTGACCCATGCCGAGGGAGAAGGAGCCGATCCGCTTCCTGCCCACCTCGGTGAGCCCCACGATCTCCAGCACCTGGGCGACCCGGGAGGCCGGGATGCCGTTGCTGCGCGCCATGCCGAGCAGATGGTGGTGGGCCGAGCGGCCGGGATGTCCGGCCTTGGCGTCGAGGAGGGCGCCCACCTCGCGCAGCGGGTGCTTGAGCCGCGCGTGGGGCTTGCCATCGACGAGGGCGCGGCCCGCCGTCGGTGTGTCAAGGCCGACGATCATCCGCATGGTCGTCGACTTGCCCGCGCCGTTCGGCCCCAGGAAACCCGTCACCTTTCCCGGGTTGGTGCCGAACGAGATGTCGGACACCGCCGTCTTGTCGCCATACCTCTTGGTCAGTCGGTCAACAGTGATCATTACTGCCCGCTCCTTCCATGGTCACGAGGCAAACCTAGGAGGACGCCGCTCCGCGAACATCTGTCGATCGGCAACGACCGACTCGACTTTCGGCAGATCCTTGGGCCGCACCGGCCCTTGTAGCGTGCGGGAATGCAGCTTCGGCAGGCGGCCCGCGGGCGGGCGCGGAACATCCTTCAAGTGCTCGGCTCCGAGCGGCCGTTCATCCGGCGCAGCGACCTCCTGCTGCTCGCGGTGCTGCCGGCGCCGGCGGTTCTGACCGCCTCGGGGCTCGCGGGTGGACCGGTCAGCCGGCTCGGCGTCGTGCTGGTCGTCACGGCGGCCTTGGCCGTGCGCCGGACGATGCCGCTGCTGTCCCTGGCGCTGGCCGCCGCGCTCGTCCTCTCCTACCCGGTACTCGGCTCCACCATGGCGCCGATGGTGCCGACCCTGGTACTGAGCTTCCTGGCGGGTCGCCGGGTGGCCGAACTCTGGCACGCCCACGCGGTGTTCCTCGGCGTGGCCGTGGCGGGGCTGCTGCTGACCACCGCCTTCGCGCAGCCCAAGGACCTGCTGAGTCTGCTCATCACCGAGTTCGCCACCTGCGTCCTGCCGTGGTGGGCGGGCAGTTGGTCGCGTCAGCGCTCCGAGCTGACGCGAGCCGGCTGGGAGCGTGCCGAGCAACTGGAGTGGAAGCAGCGCTTCGTCGCCGAGCAGGCCCGGCTCAAGGAGCGCGCCCGGATCGCGCAGGACATCCACGACTCGCTGGGCCACGAGCTGAGCGTGATGGCCCTGCTGTCCGGCGGGCTGGAGCTGTCCCCCGGTCTGTCCGCCGAACACCGCCAGACCATGGGCCAGTTGCGGGAACGCTGCACCATGGCCACCGAACGGCTGCACGAGGTCATCGGGCTGCTGAGGGAGGACTCCGCACCGTCGCTGCATCCCGCGCAGGAGTCGATCGGCGAGCTGGTGCGGCGCTTTCAACGGTCCGGGAACCCGGTGCGGTTTCGGGAGGAGGGCGCGGAATCGGGCCGGCCACCGCTGCTCGCCGAGCTCGCCGCCTATCGAGTGGTGCAGGAGGCGCTGACGAACGCGACCAAGCACGCGCCGGCCGCGGTCGTCACCGTACGGGTGATCCACCGGGCGGACGAGACCGTGGTGTCGGTGTTCAACGAGGTGCCCGCCGACGACCGCCGGCCCACCGCATCGGGCAGCGGTCTCGGGCTGATCGGCCTGGACGAGCGGGTCCGGCTGGCCGGCGGCACCCTGCGGGCCGGACCGCGGGCCACCGGTTTCGAGGTGCGCGCCGAACTGCCGCACATCCCGCCGGTCCCGACCCGGGCCATGTCCGACGCACCCGGCGAGGAGCCGGCCGGGGCAGACGTCGGGGAACCGGTGCCGGGCGGCGCCGCCCCGGACGATCCCGAAGCGCCCGAGCACGCCCAGGCACCGAGTTGGAGCGCGTCCCGGGCGGCGCTGATACGCGCCAGGGCCGGGCTGCGCCGGGACGCGACTCGGGCCGCGCTGATCCCGGTGGTGCTCGGGACGGGCCTGGTGCTGACGCTGGCCGGGCTCTACGTCTTCACCTCGGCGATGACCTCGGTGTCCGCCGAGGACTACGCGGGAATGCGGCGGGGCGAGACGCGCGCGGAACTGGCGCCGGTGCTCCCCGAGCGGCGCATCAGCAAGCCGCCGCCGGTCGTCGACGAGCCTCCCGTCCCGCCGGGGGCCGTGTGCGAGTACTACCGGGCCGGCGACGGTGTCCTGCAGTTCACCGACACCCTGTACCGGTTGTGCTTCCGGGATGATGTCCTGGTGGCCAAGGACACCCTGTGACGATTCGCGTACTGCTCGCCGACGACGAGGCCATTGTCAGGGCCGGAGTCCGCTCCATCCTGACCACCCAGCCGGGCATCGAGGTCGTGGCCGAGGCCGCGGACGGGCGCGAGGCGGTCGAACTGGCCCGCAGGCACCGGCCCGATGTGGCCCTGCTGGACATCCGCATGCCGGAGATGGACGGGCTGACCGCCGCGGCGGAACTCCGGTCCACCAACCCGGGCACCGCGGTGATCGTTCTGACGACCTTCGGTGAGGACAAGTACATCGAACGGGCCCTAGACGAGGGGGTGGCCGGCTTCCTGCTGAAGGCCTCGGATCCACGTGACCTCATCTCCGGAGTGCGCGCCGTGGCGGCCGGCGGCGCCTGTCTCTCCCCCTTGGTGGCGCGGCGGTTGATGACGGAACTCCGCAGGGCACCCTCGCCCCGCGCGGAACTCTCCGGCGCCCGCACGGCGCTGCTGACCCAGCGGGAGCAGGAGGTACTGGGGATGCTGGGCGCCGGGCTGTCGAACGGGGAGATCGCCGCACGGCTGCACCTGGTCGAGGGCACCATCAAGGCGCACGTCAGCGCGATCCTGAACCAGCTCGGCGTACGCAACCGAGTGCAGGCGGCGATCATCGCCTACGAGGCGGGGCTGGTGAAGACGACGGACCTCGCGTAGGCGGAGCCCCCCGTCAGCCGCCTGCGGTCACCTGGTCCATCGGCAGCCACAGTGTCGTGTTCGAGGACGGGCCGATGTTCGTCTGGCGGACGCGGGTGAGCTCGGCGTCGGTCAGGGCCCGGTTCCAGACGCGGACCTCGTCGATGCCACCGGTGAAGAACGCCCTGCTGTCCATGCGCTGGCCGATGTGCACGCCGAACGGCGAGTTGCGGCTGACGGATCCGGACACGTCGGCCGTGCTGAACTGCCTGCCGTCGATGAACAGGGCGAGCCGCCCGCCACCGCGACGCAGGGCGAGATGGTGCCATCGGCCGTCGTTGTGCGCGGCGGTGGTGCTGACGGACGCCGAGCGTACGACCGTGGCGCCGCTGCGCACCGTCATCAGACCGCGCACGCGGTTGCTCGCCGGTTCGCCACGCAGCCAGAACTGGGGCTGGCTGCCGCCGATACCGCCCATCCACAGCAGGGGCTGCTCGCCCGTGCGACCGGTGTAGCGGAACCACAGGGAGGCGGTGAAGTTCTGGGTGCCGAGCGCGAGTTGGGTGCGGAACGGCAGGCGCACCGCGTCGTTGGCGCCGTCGAAGGCCAGTGCGCCGCCGAACACGCCGGCCGTGGGCGTGGCCCCGCCGAGTACGCTCGCACGCTGGGCGGCGGGGGCGCGGTCGGCCGTGGTCGGGTCAGGGCCGCGGCGCGGGGTGAGCCACTCCTCGTTGAAGCGGGCGAAGCGGATCTCGTCGCGGGCGTCGACGGCGCCGCCCTCGTACATCAGCCCCACCACGCCGCCACCGATGTGCACCATGTCGGAGTAGCCCGACCAGTCCTGGGTCACGACGGTGCCGCGATCCACGCTCTCCCAGGTGCTGCCACCGTCGTAGGAGGAGCGGATCATCATGGTCCGGCGGCGGTCCGGGTCGCCGGGGCAGGACAGCAGGGTGCGGTCGCCCAGTTGCAGCACCGCCCCCTGGACCTGCGGCGTGTAGAGGTTCGGGACGGCGCGGAACCGGACGACGAAGCTGTCGCCGCCGTCCTCGCTGAAGGTCTGGGTGCGGTGGCCCAGATCGGTGCCGTCCTGCTCACGACCGCTGACCACGATGACGCCGTCGTTGCGCTCGGTGAGGGTGACTTCGGACGACTTCTGAGGGAAGGTGCCGTCGGCGGCGATGGGCCAGGAGTCGGTGGCACCTCTTCGCCAGGTGGTGCCGCCGTCGTCGCTGACGATGAGTGCCGCGTGGTTGGCGGTGACCCGGCTGCCGTTCCAGGTCTCGGTGTTGACGCCGAAGACCAGCCGGCCGGGGTGGCTGCCGTGGGCGAGCTGGATCCCGTGGACGGGGCCGGTGGCGTACCAGGAGTTCCAGTTCGGGGGCCTGATCTGTGCGCTCAGGTCGCGCGGCCGGGACCAGGTGCGGCCGTCGTCGTCGCTGTACTGCAGGTGGGGGCTGCGTTCGCACGGGACGTCACAGCTCCCGCCGTCCGCACTCGCCGGGTTGTGCGTCTGCGGGAGGAGGATGCGGCCGGTGGTCCGGTCCACGACCGGGGCCGGGTTGCCGTGGGTGTCGCCGGCACCGTCGCTGACGACCTGGAGCGGTCCCCATGTGCGGCCGCCGTCGGTCGAGCGTTTCAGCACGATGTCGATGTCCTCCGCGTCACCGCAGCTGCGGTGACGTCCCTCGGCGAACGCGAGGAGCGTGCCTTGGGTGGTTTGCACGACCGCCGGGATCCGGAAGCACGCGTAGCCGCCCGGATCCTGGGACGCCTTGAAGATGACGCGCTGCTCGAACAACGGCACGGCGGCCTTGGCGGGTTGGGCGTGGGCGGGGCCCGCGAGGACCGCCATCGTCACCATGACGACGCCTGCGGCGAGGTCGGCTCTCAGACGTGCGCGAAGCCTCGACGGCATGGAGGGCCCTTCATTTCGCCTGCTCATCCGGACATATCGCGTCCGATTTACTCACAATTAGGCGAAATTGGTGGCGGTGACACGCCACGCGGCCTCCGGAACGTCATCCGCCACAGGCGGAGCGGATCCGATAGAAGGTGCTCAGGTACCTGGAGTGATAGGACGCACTGGCGACCCGCACGATCGCCTCGTCGGCCGAGCGGAGCGACGACCCGGTCAGGTTGGCACTGCCGGTGTAGACGCGCGGGGTGATGTCACCGTTGTAGTCACCGTCGATCAGGATCTGCTTGTTGTGCGGACGGACGTCGATTCCGGGGCCGTTGGGAATACGGCATCTGCGGTGCTGGATCCCCGCGGCGTTCAGCCGACTGGTGATCGCGGAGTCACTGTCGGCGTAGATGATGTCGATCCAGCACCCCCGGCCGCGCAGCTGGGCCAGTTTGTCGGCGACCTGGCGGCGGGAGCCGAAGAAGCTGTGCGTCACGATGCGGATGTCGGTCTGGTGCTGCAGCCCGTCCGCGCCGGTGTAGGTGCAGCTGATCTCGTTGAGCACGCCGACGACGGTGTCCGTGGCCGAGTTGAAGTACGACGCGTCACCGCGCGGGAAGAAGTAGCCGCGATAGGTCGAGCCGGTCGGTGTGGAGAAGTACGCGTTGTTGTTGCCGCGTGCCAGGGTGCGGCCCTGACGGAGCTGCTCGTGGTACGAGACGTAGGCGTTGTACACCGTGCCGTCCGTGAAGGTGACGGCGTCGTTGAAGGACTCGACCTTGTACCAGTCGGAGAGGTTCGAGGAGGTCTGGAACACGACCCTCGCATAGCTGGTGCCGTCGTCGAACGGCCCGATCCTCGAGAAGGTGAAGAACTTGTTGTGGTTGTAGGCCGGTTGGGGCGGGGCCACGGCCAGGCAGCCGCGCTGGACATCGTCCACTCCGTCGGCGTCCTCGAACCGGTCGTCGCAGACGACGCTCCAGGAGCGGGCACCCGTACTGGTTCCCAGCACGGATCTGAGCGACTGGTACGCCGCGTTGCCGAACTCGGCGCCGCCTGGACCCACATAGGTCGAGTCGTCGACGATGAGTCTGACGTCGACGCCCCGCCCATGAGCGGCGATCAGCGCGTTCGCGACCTCCTGGTCGATGAACTCGTGCATCGCGCCGCGGATCTGCGCCCCGGCCGGCGTTGCGTCGATCAGCCGAACGAGCTGGGTGAAGACCGCCTTCTGCTGCGCCGCCGTGCCCAGCGGGTCATTGAACACGGGCCCGTTGATGACGGGCTTGGTCAGGGCCGCGGCCGGCGTCGCACCACCGACGAGAAGTGCGGTCACCAGGGACAGGACGACAGCGACGGTGGGGAGCAGTCGGTCGGTGAGGGGCCTGACGGCGGGCAGGAAGATCACACATCGAGACTCCCTTGCCGCAATCCACGGCTGTCTGATTGTGTGTCAAATTCATTCGGATGGCGCACAGGGGCTTATCGGGCTCATCGGGAGCAAGCCGTGAGGAACTCGATGAGCGCCCGGTTCACGTCGTCCGGACGTTCCTGCTGGGTCCAGTGTCCGCAACCTGCCAACTTGACGGGCTCGCGCCACAGGTTGGGCATCAGGTCGGGGAGGCTCTCGATGAACTCGGGCGTGCCCGGGAACGCCGGGACCAGGTCGCGGTCGCCGTAGATGTACAGGGCGGGCGGGGTGACGACGGCGCCGTGCCAGGGAGCGGTCAGCTCCCAGTTGCGGTCGAGGTTGCGGTACCAGTTGAGGGCGCCGGTGAAGCCTCCGGAGAAGCTCTCGGCGAGTGCGTCGAGGTCGTCCTCGGTGAACCAGGCCGGCAGTACTTCGGGGTCCCGCATGTCCGCGAGCCAGCCGCGCTCGGGGTCGACCAGTGGCTGCTTGCCGTGGTCGGCGGCGGGGGTGTCACCGGAAGCCGAGTAGAAGAACTTCCGCAGGGTGGTGCGCGTGTCCTTCGCGAACTCGGCGTCGGCCACACCGGGGCGGTTGAAGTAGTTCCAGTAGAACCGGCCGCCGAACCTCTCCTCCATGGCGGCCAGCGGAGGCTGTGCACCCCGGGACGGGGGCGGCACGCTCAGGCCGGCCACGCCGAGCACCATGTCCGGCCGCAGCAGGGCGGTGTGCCAGGCGACCGGGGCGCCCCAGTCGTGGCCGACCACGTACGCCTTCTCCTCGCCCAGGGCGTGGATGAGTCCGACGACGTCACCGACCAGGTGGAGGATGGTGTACGCGTCCACGGCGTCGGGGTGGTCGCTGCGTCCGTATCCCCGCTGGTCGGGGGCGACCACGCGGAAGCCGGCGTCGGCCAGCGGGCCGAACTGGTGATGCCAGGAGTGCCACGACTCGGGGAAGCCGTGCAGGAGCACCACCAGGGGGCCCTCGCCCTGCTCGGCGATGTGGAGCCGAACGCCGTTCACGTCAACCAGTCGATGCTCAACCATGTGGATAAGTGTACGGGCCATGATTTTCGGACGATTGTGCGGGGCTGTGGCGGCCTGCCGGGAGGCCAAGGACCCGTGGCCCGGTCGGCAGTGGCCGGATGTCACCCCAACTGACGTACATGCATGTGAAGTTGGGCTGCAGGCTGGAGAGACTCCTGAGACGGGCCGGGGCGGGCGATACGGGGAGGGGACCCAAGTGAGCGGTGCGGGGGACGGGACGCCTTCGGGGCGTCGGATGAGTGTGGGAGAGATCGCCGCGTTGGTCTCCGCGGCCGCCGCCGTCGTCGGCCTCCTGTTGGCGATGTTCGGCGTGCCGCTCATCGGGGGCTCGTCATCGGGCAACCGGCCCACCACCGCCGGCGGTGCCGCCGCCGCATCGGCAGCACCGGACTCGTCCGCGTCGACCGCGCCGCCGACCGACCCGGCGGCATCGTCCTCCGCGCTCCCGAGCGGCTGGCGCCGGGTCGACGCACCCGACCTCAGGGCCACCTTCGCCGTCCCCGACAGTTGGACTCAGGACATCGACAGCGACATCCAGAGCAACTGGAGCTCCCCGGACGAAAGCCACGCCATGAGCCTCAAGCGGGACCTGTCGTACGGGTCGACGCCGAAGGCGGCCTGCGCCGGACAGCTGAAGTGGTACCGCGACACGTCCGTGTCCCGGATGGCCGACCTCGACGTCGTCACCCACCCGACCCGGCAGAACGGCAAGGACGCCCTCTGGTTGGAGATCGACTACCACTCGGCCGGCCAGGACGAACCCCGCAAGCGCGTCGAGCTGTTCGTCGCGGGCAAGGCCGGCCACGTCTATCAGCTGCTCTTCGACACCGCCGCCACTCCCGGAAAGCTGGCGACTCAGAAGCAGCTGTTCGCCACCGCACGCGCGCATCTGCTCATCGACCAGAGTGTGCGACCGGCGCCCAGCTGAGCGGCGCACTCGGGCCCACCCCGGCTCCCTCAGCCGAGCTGCCGGGCGAACACCTCGTACGCCGCCTCGTCGAAGAGGACGAACCGCACCTCTTCGACCACCGTCCGTGCGCTCCGCACCGCCTCCACCGCGATACGAGCCGCATCGTCCATCGGCCACCTGTACACCCCGGTGGAGATCGCCGGGAACGCGACCGTCCGCGCGCCCAGTTCGTCGGCGACCCGCAGGGATTCCCGGTGGCAGGAGGCCAGCAGCTCGGAACGGTCCTCGGTGGCCGACCAGACCGGGCCCACCGTATGAATCACCCACCGTGCGTCCAGCTCCCCCGCCGTCGTGGCCACCGCCTGCCCCGCGGGCAGGCCCTTGCCGTACTGGGAGGCGCGCAGTTTGCGGCACTCGGCGAGGATCGCGGGGCCGCCGCGGCGGTGGATCGCGCCGTCGACTCCTCCCCCGCCGAGGAGGGAGGAGTTCGCGGCGTTGACGATCGCGTCGACACTCTCACGCGTGATGTCACCCTGAACGAGCCTGATGGTGGTCATGACTGCCTCTATATCAGCCAGGTCAGGCCATTGCCCCTACCGACCGGGCGCATGACCAGGGTCGCCCCCGCAGGCCGGGCCACCCCGGGTTCACCGCCAGGCGACCGGCAGCGAGCGCACCCCGTGGACCGTGCTCGCGGAGGGGGTCAGCGACTCCTCCGAGGCCGTCAGTCGGAGCGTCGGAAGCCTGCGGAACAGGGTGGACAGGCCCAGGCGGAGTTCGACGCGGGCCAGCGACTGGCCGAGGCACTGGTGCAGGCCGTGGCCGAAGGCGAGGTGGCCGGACGCGTCGCGGTGGACGTCGAGGGCGTCGGGGGTGGAGTACACGGACGGGTCGCGGTTGGCTGCCTGCAGGGCCACCACCACGCCCTCCCCCGCGCTGATGCGGACCCCGGACAGCTCGACGTCCTCCGTGGCGACCCGCCGTATCCCGGAGTGGATGACGGTCAGATGGCGCAGGAGTTCCTCCACCGCCCCCGGCCACCGGGAGTCGTCGGCGCGCAGTGCGTCCAGTTGGGCCGGGTTCTGCAGCAGGGCGATCACGGCCAGCGGGAACATGTTCGCCGTCGTCTCGTGGCCGGCCAGGAGCAGCAGGGAGACCATGCCCGTGGCCTCGTCGAGGGTGGCCTCGCCGGTCGCCACGCGGTCCGTGGCAAGGCGGGAGACGAGGTCGTCGGCCGGGTCGTGCGTGCGCCGATCGATGAGGGCGCGCAGATAGCCGTAGAGCGCCATGCGCGCGGCCATCGCCTCGGCCGGGTCACCGGCCACGCTGGTGAGGGCGTTGGACTTCTCGCGGAAGAAGCCGTGGTCCTCGTAGGGGACGCCGAGCAGTTCGCAGATGGCCAGGGTGGGGAGCGGGAGTGCGTACGACGCCACCAGGTCCGCTTCCGTCGCGCCGCCGTCCGTCATCGCGTCCAGCAGGCCGTCGCAGATCCGCTGGATCGAGCCTTCCATCTGCTCGATGCGCCGGAAGGTGAAGTCGGGGATGAGCATGCGGCGCAGCCGGGTGTGGTCCGGCGGGTCCATCTGGTGGAAGAGGCCGGGGGCCTGCGGCGGGGCGCCGGGGCGAGTGTGGGGGAAGTTCGGGTGGTTGGCGTCGGCGCCGAAGCGGGGGTCCGCGAGGACGGTGCGGGCGTCTTCGTAACCGGTGATGAGCCAGGGGCTGTTGTCGCCCCAGATCGTCACCCGTCGGATCGGCTCCTCGGACTGCCATTTGGCGTATTCGGGGGCCGGGTCGAGCAGGGGGCGGATCGTGGGCAGGGGCGGGTGGGTCGTCATTTCTCCGTACCTTCCGTGTGCAGGCCGGCGAGGCCCAGCAGCAGGGACTTGACCTCCGTGGCGGCGTACGCCTCCCGCGCCCGATCCGGCTCCGAACACAGCAGTACGGGGCCGTCGGCGGAGTCGGCGGGCAGTCGGCCGTGGCTGCCGCGAACGCCGGACGGGTCGAGCGGGACCGTCTTCAGGCGGTAGCGGAAGCCGAGCTTCTTGCGGGCCACCTGGCCGACGGCGCGCAGCTTCACCGCGGGGACCGTCTCGTCGTAGAGCAACTCGGCGGGGTCGTAGCCGGGCTTGCGGTGGATCTCGACCTGACGGGCGAAGTCGGGGGCGCGCTCGTCGTCGAGCCAGTAGTAGTACGTGAACCAGGCGTCGGGGTCGGCGAGTGCGACGAGTTCGCCGGAGCGCTCGTGGTCCAGGCCGTGGGCCGCCTTGCCCTCCGTGTCCAACACCTGGTCCACGCCGTCGAGTTCGGCGACCACCTTCGCGACGGCCTCCGTGTCGGCCGGGTCGCGGACGTAGACGTGGGCGACCTGGTGGTCGGCGACCGCGAACGCGCGGGACGTCCACGGGTCGAGGTACTCCATGCCGTCCTGCGTGTACACCTCCAGCAGGCCGGCCCGGCGCAGGGCGCGGTTGATGTCGACCGGGCGGGACGCGGGCGCGATGCCGTACTCGCTGAGCGCCACGACCGTCGCGCCCTCGCGCTGGAAGTGGTCGAGCAACGGGCGCAGTGCCTCGTCGAGTTGGCGGGCGGCGCGGACGGTTTCCGGTGAGTCCGGGCCGGAGCGCTGGGGCTCGTAGTCCATCTGCGGGATATAGACGAGCGTGAGGTCGGGCCGCTTCTCGTCGAATATCTGGCGGGCGGCGGCCAGGATCCACTGGGTGGAGGGCATGCCCGCGTTCGGGCCCCAGTAGGTGAAGAGGGGGAACGGACCGAGCCGGTCGATGAGTTCGTCGTGCAGGGACGGCGGCCAGGTGTAGCAGTCGGGTTCCTTGGCGCCGTCCGAGTAGTAGATGGGGCGCGGGGTGACCGTCCAGTCGACGTCGGCGCCCATCGCGTACCACCAGCAGATGTTGGCGACCTTGTAGTCGGGGTTCGACTTACGGGCCGTCTCCCAGATCTTCTCGCCGCCGACGAGGGCGTTGTGCTGGCGCCACAGCAGGACTTCGCCGAGGTCGCGGAAGTACCAGCCGTTGGCCACCGCGCCGTGTGTGGACGGTGGTTCGCCGGTGAGGAGGGAGGACTGGACGGTGCAGGTCACGGCCGGGAGCACGGTGTCGAGCCGGGCCTGGAAGCCGCGTTCGCCGAGGGCGGCCACGGCGGGCATGTGCTTCAGCAGCTTCGGGGTCAGGCCGACGATGTCGAGTACGACCACACGGTTCATGAGGGGTCCTCCTTGAGGCCGAGACCGGTCAACCGGTCCCGGGCCCAGGCGAGTTCGGCGGCGATGCCGCCCGGCAGGTCGGTGGGCGGTTCGGGGAGGACGGACCAGGTGTAGGTCTCGACCTCGATGTGGTCGCAGTCGGCCGACGCGCCGCCCAGCAGTCCGGCGAGGACCTGGTCGAGCTGGTCGGCGGTGGTGCGCAGTGGGGGTTCCGGTTCGGTGTGCAGGGGCGCGTGGAAGTGCACGCGCCAGGGGCCGCCGTCATCCGGAAGCTCACCGTCGAGGGCGTCCGGAAGGTCGTCCACGCCCAGGACCTCCCCGTCGGTCACCGTGCGGGTCTGGTGCAGGAACCGGGGTTCGGCGAGCCGGTGGAGGGCCGCGCGGGCGGCGGGGTCGGCCGGATCGGCGGCCTCCACGGCGCAGGACGCCTGGAGCTTGACCACGGGCATCCCGGCCTCCGCGAGCCTGCGCAACGCCTCCCCCGGCTGCTCGAACTGCACGGCGAGATGGCAGGCGTCGAGGCAGATCCCCAGCCGGTCGGGGTCCAGTCCGCCCAGCTCCCGTACCGCCTGCGTGGTGGTCTCGACGACGCACCCGGGTTCCGGTTCGAAGCCCACGCGGATACGGCGCCCCGTCCACGCCTCCAGTGCCGCGAGCCCGGTGGTCAGCCGCTCCAGGGCGTGCCGGGCCTCCTCGGTACAGGCGGGCGTCCACGGGGAGCGCCACGCGAGCGGCAGGGTGGAGACGCTACCGCGGTCGACGTCGTCCGGGAGGAGGGCGGCGAGGACACGGGCGCAGTCCAGGGTGTACTTCAGCCGGGCCTCCTCGGCCCAGTCGGGCAGGTACACGTCCTTCTTGACGACCTCGCGGTGGAAACCGGCGTACGGAAAGGCGTTGAGGGTGACGGTCTCCAGGCCGCGCGCCCGCAGTTCGCTTTTCAGCCGCCCCAACGCGGCTTCGTCGTCGGCGAGTTCCGTGACGACCGGGCGGGCCAGCCACAGCCCGATGCCGAGCCGGTCGACGCCGAGGCGCTCACGCACGGGCTCTGCGTACTCGGCGAGTTGGGCGATGACGCCCCGCAGGTCCTCCGCCTGGTGGACGTTGCTGCAGTAGCCGAGGTGGACGGTGGTGCCGTCCGGATGCAGAAAGCGCATCGGATGCTCACGCTCCCCCGCGACGTATGGAGTTGCCCTGGAAAGGGGCCTCCTCATCGGGCTTGGGCTCGTCCAATTCCAGCCGCCCGCTCTGGCCGTAGAAGGCGACCGGGTTGCGCCACAGCACCTCGTCGACGGCGTCGTCGTCGAACCCGGCGGCGAGCATGGCGTCGGCGGTCTTACGCGTCTTGAGCGGATCCGAACGCCCCCAGTCCGCAGCGGAGTTGACGAGCACCCGCTCGGTCCCGTGCTCCTTGAGGATCTCGACCATCCGGTCCTCGCTCATCTTGGTCTTGGGGTAGATCGAGAACCCGGCCCAGCAGCCGCTGTCGAGGACCATGCCGACGGTGAGCTCGTTGAGGTGGTCGAGGACGACGAGTTCGGGAGCGATGCCCGACTCCCGGACGACGTCCAGGGTGCGCCGCGTACCGGCCGCCTTGTCGCGGTGCGGGGTGTGCACGAGGGCGGGCAGCTCGTGCTCGATCGCGAGCTGGAGCTGACGGGCGAGCGCCTCGTCCTCCCCCGGCGTCATCGAGTCGTAGCCGATCTCGCCGACGGCGACGACCCGGTCCTTGGCGAGATAGCGGTCCAGTTCGTCGAGGACCGGCAGGCAGCGCGGGTCGTTCGCCTCCTTCGGGTTCAGCGCGATCGTGCAGAAGTGCTGGATGCCGAACTGGGCGGCGCGGTACGGCTCCCAGCCCAGCAGCCCGTCGAAGTAGTCGTAGAAGCTCTCGGGCGAGGTGCGGGGCTGGCCCAGCCAGAACGCGGGCTCGACGACGGCGCGCACCCCGGCGGCGTACATCGCCTCGTAGTCGTCGGTCGTCCGGGAGGTCATGTGGATATGGGGGTCGAAGATGCGCACGGTCAGCCCTCTTCCTTGAGTACGGCCGTGAGTACGTCCGTGAGTGCGTGCTGGAGTCCTGCGCGGTCGCCGGCGACGTCCGGGAAGGCTCGGACGAAGGGCAGGATGTCCTGGGGTAGGGCCCGTCCCGCGACGATTCGCTCATGGGCGAAGTCGGCGAGCATACGGGCCAGTTCGCGGTCGGCTCGGGTGTCGAGGCCGGTGACGCGGTCGAGCGGGATCTCGTAGAAGACGCACTTCAGTACGGCCTGGCGGTACTCGTCGTCCGGGAGGTGCGCGGCGGCGTACGGGCCGAGTGCGGCCTCGATCAGCGTGGTGTCGTTGCCGCGCAAGGTCTCCCGTATGAGCGGCAGGGCGAGGTCGCCCAGGTCGAGCAGCGGCAGGGTGCGCAGGACGGCGCGCTGTTCGGCCGGGTCGCCGTGCCGGTGGAGGCGGGTGACCTCGTCGGCGAGAGCCTGGTCGCGCAGGGGCAGTGCGGTGAGCAGGACGGCGCGGGCGGCCTCGTCCACGGTCCAGTGGTCGGTGAGGCGGCCGTGTCCGCAGCGCCTGCGGGCAGCCGGGAAGAGACGCCGCATGGCAGCGGGCGCGGCGGCGACCTCGGCGACGCTCTCGTCCAGCCACGTGCGGGCCGTGTCGTCCAGTACGGCGACCAGGGCGGTGTGAGGGTCCGGCGGGGCTGCGGGTGGGGCGGAGGGGACAGCCATGGGAGCAACCTCCTGGGAGGTGGGAGGGGTTGGGCTGGAGGGAGGAGGACGGGGTGGGCAGAAAGGAGGGGGAGGAGAGGAGGTTGGGCTGAAAGAAGGAAAGCGGGGGCTGAATGGAGAAAGGCGGGGGCTGGGAGGAGGAGTCCGGGCGGTGTCTGTACGGCGTCCACCGGTGTCTGTACGGCGTCTGTACGGCGGCGGGTCGATACGGCCGCGCGGCTTGTTCGGCCGCGGCGATCTACACGGTCGCGGCGGCCTGTTCGGCCGCGGCACTTTGTCCGGCCGCGGATCGCTGACCGACAGCGTCACTCTGTTCGACCGCAGCTCGCTGATCGGCCACGGCACTCTGATCCGCCGCGCGCAGGAACTCGATCGAGCGGCGGGCCACGTCGGGCGCGTCGAGCGAGCCGCCCTGGATCTCCACGGAGACCAGACCGCAGTCACCGAGTTCGCGCAGGGCCGCCAGCACGGGCGGGAAGTCGATCTCGCCGGCGCCGAACTCGAGGTGCTGATGGATACCGCGCCGCATGTCCTCGATCTGCACGTTGCGCAGCAGCGGCGCCGCCTGGCGCACGCAGTCGAGCACGGGGCGTTCCTCCACGCAGTGCGCATGGCCGATGTCCAGGGTGACCCCGAACAGCTCGTGCCCATCGACCAGTCGGGCCAGGTGCAGACAGCGCTCCACGGTGCCGACGAACATGTACGGCTCCGGCTCGAAGGCCAGCGCCACCCCGTACTTCTCCGCCGTCTCCAGCACCGTCCCGACACCGGCCGCGAGCCGCTTCCACGCGTCGCCCTCCGGCACTCCCTCCGGCGCCGGGCCGCTGCACAAGTGGACGGTGGGCGAGCCGAGGTCGGCCGCGATGCGCAGGGCGCGGCGCAGGAGGTCGATCCTGAGCTCGGAGCCGTCCGACATCAGCGTCGGCAGATGCTTGCCCCACGGGTCGAGGAAGTAGGGCGCGCCCGTCTCCACCGTGACGTCGAGGCCGTGCCGCCCGAGTTGGCGGGCGAGGTCGGTGACGCGCCGGGGAAGGTCGTCGGCGTACGGGTCGAGATGGTTGTGATCGAGGGTGAGGGCGACACCGTCGTAGCCGAGATCGGCGAGGACGACCAGGACGTCGGCCAGGCGATGGTGGGTGAAGCCGTTGGTGCCGTAGCCGAACTTGAGGGGCTGCTTGAGGGGGGTGGGGGGAGGTCTCATGGTGCCGGTTCCTCACACGGAGGTGGTGGGTCTCAGGTGGGGGATATGCGCCGGGCCAGCCGTCGCGCGAGGGGGTGGACAACGCCGAGCACCGCGGCGACGGCCGGTGCCCCGCCCCGCGCGGTCAGCGCCGCCTGAAGGGGCATCAGCCCAAGGATTCCGGCACCGACGGCCCGCCGCACGTTCTCAGCCGACGGCGCCTGCACGGCCCGGGCCTGGGCGGTCCCGTAGGTACCGAGGTAGGCGAGGGCGCCGACGGCGGTAAGGGCAGTGCGGACCTTCTTGGAACGAGCGGCGACGGCAACGCCCCTAAGGGGCGCGGGGCTGTGTCGATTAGCGGCTCCGCCGCGGGGCGCGACCAGCCACGACGGCGCAGCAGACGGCAAACGACTGTCCCCGGCACTGCCGGCATCCGCTCGGACAACCGGAACCGCCGTCGCGACCGCCGTCGCCGCCGACACGGCAAGAGTCGTAGCCGGAATCCGCACCGGCGCACCGGAAATCTCATGGCGACTGAGCGCCATCAACGTGCCGGTATGCGCACCGACCAGCCCGGCAGGCACGGCAGCCCGACGCAACGCAGCCCCAACCGATCCGGCACCCGGCCCGGGAACGACCGCTCCCGCCACAACATCCAGCACCCGAGCCCCCGCCATGGCGAAGCCCCCCGCCGGGGTGGACTTGAGCTTCAGGTCATACGCCCACACCAGCCCCGCCAAAGGCAGCGCCGCGCCCACACTGCGCCGACCACCCGCCGCCGCAGCCAGCCCGAGCCCCGCCGCGGTGAGCCCCCCGGCCACGGCGAGAGCGGTGCGGCGCGGCACGCGCCCCGACGGCACCGGCCGCTCGGGCCGCTCGACGGCGTCAACCGTGGCGTCGGCGTAGTCGTTGAGGGCCATGCCGGCCCAGTAGAGGCACACGGAGGAACCGATCACTCCGAGGGTACGAACGCCCAGCGGGCGTCCGGCGGCGGCTGCTCCCGCGATCACGTCACCGGGGACACTCAGCGCGGCCGGCGCCCTGACGAGCAGCGCGAGGTCGGCGAGGCGCACGGCAGACCGGGATCCGCAGCGGACAACCGCTTTCCGATCTTTCATGGCCGCACCCTACTCGCAAGCCATTGAGCATTCAGGTACCTACCCCCCGGTAAGAGAAGTGACAAAGAAGACAGAGATTTTCCTTACCGTGAGGCCTGAACTACCGGTAGACGTAGGTCGTTTGGGCAGCCTCACGGCTCCTGCCGCAGCCTCCGCCACACCGCCTTGGCCGCGTTGTGCCCCGACATGCCGTGGACGCCCGGGCCGGGCGGGGTCGCCGACGAGCAGATGTAGACCGCGGGGTGCGGGGTGCGGTACGGGAAGAGGGACAGCTTGGGGCGCAGCAGGAGTTGGAGTCCGGAGGCCGCGCCGGAGGCGATGTCGCCGCCGACGTAATTGGCGTTGCGGGCGGCGAGTTCGGCCGGACCCGCCGTCGCGCGGGCGAGGACGCGGTCGCGGAACCCCGGGGCGAAACGCTCCAGTTGACGCTCCAGGGCGTCCGTGAGGTCTCCGGTCCAGCCGTTCGGCACATGGCCGTACGCCCAGAAGACGTGCTTGCCCTCGGGCGCCCTGGTGGGGTCGACGACGCTCGGCTGCACCGTGATCATGAACGGCTTGTCGGGTGCCCGTCCCTCCCTGGACGCGGCGCGCAGCGCGGCGTCGATCTCGGCGCTGCTCCCGCCGACCTGCACGGTGCCCGCGCGCCGGGCCTCGGGCGCGGTCCACGGCACCGGCCCGTCCAGCGCGTAGTCGATCTTGAAGGCGGCGGCGCCGTAGCGATAGCCCTCGTAGTACCGGCCGAAGCCGGCGATACGGGCCAGCGCGGTGGGTGAGGTGTCGAAGACATACGCGCGCGCGGGCGGCAGGTCGTCGAGCCTCTTGACCTCGTAGTCGGTGTGGACGGCACCGCCGAGATCCTTGAGATAAGCGGTGAGCGCGTCGGAGATGGACTGGGAGCCACCGCGGGCCAGGGGCCAGCCGCGGGCGTGCGCGGCGAGGGCGAAGACCAGGCCGATGGCGCCGGTGGCGAAGCCGCCGAGCGGTCCCATGACGTGGGCGACGAGGCCGGAGAAGAGGGTCTTGGCCCGCTCGTCCCGGAAGCGGCGCATCAGCCAGGTCGACGGGGGCAGTCCGACGAGGCCGAAACGGGCGAGGGTGACCGGGTCGCGCGGGAGGGCGGTCAGAGGCAGCGACATGAAGTCCCGGGCGAGCGTGTCCCACCTGGGCAGGAACGGCTCGACCAGCCTGCGGTACGTGCCCGCGTCGCGTGGGCCGAAGGAGGCGGCGGTCTCGGCGACCGACCGGGACAGCACGGCCGCGCCGCCGTCGGCGAACGGGTGCGCCATCGGCAGCTCGGCGTGCAGCCACTCCAGGCCGTAGCGGTCGAGCGGCATCGCTCGGAACGCGGGTGAGTTGATGCCGAGGGGGTGTGCGGCGGAGCACGGGTCGTGGCGGAAGCCGGGCAGGGTCAGCTCTTCCGTACGGGCTCCCCCGCCCACCGTGTCGCGCGCCTCGAACACGGCCACGGAGAAGCCGCGGCGGGCCAGCTCCACAGCAGCGGTCAGCCCGTTCGGGCCCGCACCCACCACGACGGCATCGAGCATCGACGGCACCTTCGGACTCCTTCGTCAGCCGACGGCCACTGAAGGATCAGGATATGCCGCCCCACTGACAGCGCAGGGAGCGGTGGCCCAGTCAGGCGCGCGAGGCTGTGACGATATGTGGCTGCGGGGGCGTGGGCGCGACCGGCCCCCACGACCCCGCAGCCGCGATACAACCCGTCGGCCCGTGCCCTCAGGCGATCAGGCTCCCGCTGCCAGCAGTCCCACCACCCGCCGAGCCGTCGCCTCGTCCCGGGCCGTGGTGAACGGCAGCGCGTTGCCCCCGGTGATACGGAACGGCTCTCCCGCGCGCGTCAGGTGCGTGCCGCCCGCCTCCTCGACCAGCAGGAGACCCGCAGCGTGGTCCCATGCCGCCTCCCAGCTGAACGCGGTCGCGTCCAACTCGCCCCGGGCGACGGCGAGATACTCCAGTCCGGCCGATCCGCAGGCGCGCGGCTCGACGCCGTCGGTCCACAGGCCCAGCAGGGCGCGCTTCTGCTCGTCGGTCGTGTAGTCCGGGTGGGACGTGGCGACTTCGAGGGCCCGGCCGGGCTCCGGCGAGCCTGAGTGCAGCCGCTGACCGTCGAGGTAGGCGCCCCGGCCCCGGATCGCCGTGGCCAGTTGGTCGCGGGCGGGGGCAAAGGTCCAGGAGGCGAGCAGCACGCCGCGCTGCGCGAGCGCGACCAGCGTGCAGAAGCCCTCGTCCCCGTGCACGAACTGGCGGGTGCCGTCGACGGGGTCGACGATCCAGACCGGGGCGTCACCCTGTATCGCCTCGTACACGGCCGGGTCGGCGTGCACGGCCTCCTCGCCGACCACGACCGAGCCGGGCAGGAGCGCGCCGAGTGCTTCGGTGAGGTACTGCTCGGCGAGCCGGTCGGCGTCGGTCACCAGGTCGTGCGGTCCTGCCTTCTGGTCCACCTCGTGCTCGGCGAGCTGCCGGAAGCGCGGCATGATCTCGGCCGCGGCCGCCTTGCGGACCGCTTCCTCCACGTCGGCCGAGTGCTGTGCGAGAAACTCTTCGATGGTTTCGTTGGTGTCGATCACCCCTCCATGAGAGCACGCCCCACTGACAATCCCCGCCGGCCCGATGGCCGCCGGATGGCATCGACGTGAATTCGAGGGGCGCATATCGGCAGGTCAGAGGCGGGCCGAGCGCTGTCCACTCGCCCTGTCCACCAGACCCGTCCGCCAGCCCCGGCCGCCCGCCCTGTCCTCAACGCCCGACCGCGTACCCCTGCATCCCGCGCGGGTTGGCCGCCGCCGACAGGACACCGGTCCGCGGGTCCCGCGCGACCGCGCACAGCCGACCCTCCGACCAGGCGTCACCGACGGTCACCTCATGACCACGCCGCCGCAGCTCCTCCACCACCCCGGCGTCCATCCGGGACTCCACGGTCACGCTCCCCGGCCGCATCCCGCGCGGGTAGAAGGAGCCGGGGAAGCTGTCGTTGTGCCAGTTCGGGGCGTCGATCGCGCCCTGGAGGTCGAGGCCGCCACGGACCTGGGCACGCAGCGCCACCGCCAGGAGGAAGTGCAGCTGCCACTGGTCCTGCTGATCCCCACCAGGCGTGCCGAAGGCCATGACGGGTACGCCGTCGCGCAGCGCTATGGAGGGGGTGAGGGTGGTGCGGGGGCGCCGCCCCGGCGTCAGGGAGTTCGGCAGGCCCTCCTCCAGCCAGGCCATCTGGAGCCGGGTGCCGAGCGGGAAGCCCAGTTCGGGCACGACGGGGTTGGACTGCAGCCAGCCCCCGCTGGGGGTGGCGGCGATCATGTTGCCCCAGCGGTCGACGATGTCGAGGTGACAGGTGTCCCCGCGCGTGGCGCCGTCGGCGGCGATGTCCGGCTCGCCCGGCACCGGGGACGTCGGGCGCTTGGCGACGGTCGGCTCCCCGACGCCCAGCACATCGAAGCCCGGCTCGTCGGAGGCCACCACGCGCGCGTGCGCGCACAACCGGGGGACGCGTCCACCGGGGCCGCCGGGCCGCAGCTCATGCGAAGCCTTGTCTCCGACCAGCTCCCGCCGGGCCGCGTTGTACTCGTCCGACAGCAGCTCGGCGAGCGGCACCTCGGCCGCGTCGCCGTACCAGGCCTCCCGGTCGGCCATGGCCAGCTTGCAGCCCTCGATCAGCAGATGGACGTACTCGGCGGACCCGTACCGGGGCAGCTCGGGCGGGAGCACCGCGAGCTGTTGAAGGAGAACCGGGCCCTGGCTCCAGGGCCCGGCCTTGCAGACAGTCCAGCCGTTCCAGTCGTACGTCGCCGGCGCCTCGTAGGTCGCGGACCAGTCGGTGAGGTCGGCGGCCGTGAGCGTGCCGGAGTGCCGCTCGCCGCTGGTGTCCATGGTGGGCCGCCGGGCCTGCCGTACGAGCGCCTCGGCGATGAACCCCGTACGCCACACCTCGCGCGCCGCCTCGATCTGCGCGACCCGGTCCCCGGCCCCGGCGACCTCGTCGAGCAGTCGCTTCCAGGTGGCGGCGAGGGCGGGATTGCGCAGCAGTTCTCCGGGCCGGGGTGCCTGCCCGCCCGGCAGATACAGCTCCGCCGACGAGGTCCACTCCGTCTCGAACAGCTCCCGCACGGTCTCGACGGTCTCGGTGACACGCTCCACGGGCGCGTGCCCGTGCTCGGCGTATCCGATGGCGTACTTGAGCACGTCAGCGAGGGTCCTGCTCCCGTAGTCCCGCAGCAGCACCATCCAGGCGTCGAAGGCGCCGGGCACGGCGGCGGCCAGCGGCCCGGTCCCGGGCACGAGGTCCAGCCCGAGTCCCCGGTAGTGCGCGACCGTCGCCCCGGCCGGCGCGACGCCCTGTCCGCACAGCACCCGCACCTCGCCGCCCGCCGGGGCGAGCAGGATGGGCACCTCGCCGGCCGGCCCGTTGAGGTGCGGCTCGACGACATGCAGCACGAAGGCACCCGCCACCGCCGCGTCGTACGCGTTCCCGCCGCCCTCCAGCACGGCCATCGCCGACTGCGAGGCCAGCCAGTGGGTGGAGGACACCATGCCGAAGGTGCCCTGGAGTGTGGGCCGGGTGGTGAACATACGGGCTCTCACCTCGCTGTTTACGCGCGTCGGACGGTCGAATCTGCACTCAGGATCGGACCTGGGGAGAATCTGGGGAGTTCGGACCGCAGCTCTCCTTCGCCCGCTCCCCCAGCAGGCTATCGATCGCCCTGCGCCCCTTCTTCCCTGCCTCCGGCATGAAGTGCGCGTAGTGATCGAGCGTGATGGTCGGCGACGAACGCCCCAACCACTTGGCGAGGGTGACGACCGACTCTCCTGCCTCCAGCACGAGGGATGCGTATGTGTACCTCGACACATGGAACCCGTCCTTCGGTGCCGCTTGCCACTGCCAAGGTTTCGCCCCGTTGGCACGCGGAGGGATGACGCCTGCCCTGGCCAGGGCAGGTTTCCAGATCTCGGTGTGCCACGTGTTGGCGGCGATCGTGTTCCCGTACTTCGTTGTCCTTCTACTGGACGTTGAAGGAATCGAGTGGTCTCCCGGCAACAAGTTCGGCGACTGGATGGATGCCCGCCTTCTGGTTCCCGGATGGCTTATGGACCAGTTCTCTGAGGACTTGCTTGCGCGGATCCGGGACGCCCTCCTGCCGATCGCTGAACGGAACGGCGTCGAAGCGCACTCTGTCTATGTCGGGCCAGCGCTGAGCGCTACCAGACGTGGCCGCGGACTGGAGGTCAGCTCTTCAGGGGCGGCTCACCGCCGACACCACAACGAACCACGCCGCGCGTGTCACCGATCCGAAACCGGAACTGCGACGCGCCGGATTCGTTTTTGACTCCCGCGAGGAGATACGGGTCTATGAGGCGCTCAAGCGCGCCCAGGCTGCCCTCCCCGCCGATGCCGCCCTCTCCATCTTTCCTCTGCCGCTGGGACGCATAGGAGCCGGCAACACATGGACGCCCGACTTCGCCACTGGCGGAACAGCGGATTCACATCGAACGAATCCTGGTGGAAGAAACAGCCAAGGCTCGACTCCGTCCCGCATGTCTGTCGGGCACTCTGACACTGCTGGGTCCCGCCCTCCGACGGAAGGGCCGGGCCCAGCGTGTGCGGCACGGTCAGCGGACGCTGCGATCGATGAGAGGGCCGTGCCTCCAGCGGATCACGTCGTCAGCGGCATGATGACCCCGTTCAACAGCGCGATGCACAGCGTCATGAAGCTGAGGGCCGCGATGCCGCCCCAACCGATCGCCTTGTCCACCGGGGCCTTGACCAGGCGGGCGATGTGCCGAGCCCGATGAGACCGGCGAAGGTAGGACCCCAAGAGGCGCGAGATGGTGGCCGCCACCGAGGAGTTCGCGCCCATCATCGGGATCGGCTCCGCCGGGCGGATCGTCTCAGTCGACCTGGACGCGGAGTCGACGGGTACGGCGCAATTGCCACTCTCGATGAACGGCGCGCCTCACGAACCGAGGGCATCGCCCCCTGCCGACCTCCTATTCGGAGCACCCAAGCACGTAACACTGACCACAATTCGAACCGATAGGCGAACTAATTCGTTTACGGGTTCGGATTGCGGCGGAGCGGCGTCCGCGCGAATTGGAACATAGGTGGCCCTGCCAGTATTCCCCGAATCCGAAGAGGGGAAACGTTGACCGGTCAGGAGCATTCCGCGTCGCTGCATACAACATTTCACGACTCGCCGCATGTGACATTATGGGGCAATTTACATCTCACCCACCATGTCGCCAGGTACGCTGAGCGCTAGCAAGCTCGCAGGTCAGAGGCTCCTTCCCCTAGTGACGTGAGGCACTCCGCTCCCTAGGCTCTCTTCCTGACTTGAGGGCGATCCCGCCAGAGATAAGGGGGTCACCCATCTAAACCGAGCCAGTTCGACATCCACTGCGGAGGGCTTATGGAAAACCAGGAAGAGAATGCGCCTCTACGTCGCCGTTGGGGAATTCGAGACATTCGACGATGGATTCCCACTGCGGCCGCAGTCGTCTCGGCAGTGGCAAACGTAGTAACGATCTGTGAAAAGTGGCCTCGCTAGCGGCCTTCCGAGCTATGTCCCAACTGCTCGGCGATCATGGCCTGATCCTGATCCGCCAGGCAATGGACGATAGCGGGCCAGCTGGCTGGCCCGCTATCTCATGAGCCGGAAACGGTCGGCGCAGATCCGGCGTAGGTGCTCGTCGGCGGCGTGGACTACAGGCGTATCAGCCCAGATGTCGGGCGAAGAATCGCAGCGAGTCGTCCATTTCGAACCGCGGCAGATCTCCGTGCTTGCCGGGGGTGGCGTGCAGTGTCTTCTCGGCTGAACCGATGGCATCGAACAACGCCAGGCTCTGTGCACGGGGCATCTGCTCATCGTCCCACTGGACCAGAAATTGCACCGGCACGGTGATCTGCGCGGCGGTCCCGGCCAGCGCGGGCGACCCTTGCAGGCCCAGCACCGCGGCGCGGACTCGAGGTTCTGCGGCGACGAACGGTATCCCGAACGCGCAGCCCAGCGACACGCCCCAATAGCCCACCGGTCCACCGCCGATATGGTCGAGTTGCTGGACTGCGGTCAGGACTGCCTGCCATTCCGCGACGGTCTGCCCGGCCACGAGCGTGTACATCGTGGTGTCCAGCGCAGCCGTATCCTCTCCGGCGGCCATATGCGCCCGGTACTCGGTCGCGATCCGGTCGAACTCCTCGTCCGTCGGCCGCTCGCCGTGGTTGGGCACGTCGATCGCGGCGACCGCGCACCCGCCCTCGGCGGCGAAGCGATGGGCGCGGGCCAGGATGCCGGGGGCCTTCTTGTGTTGCCCGCCGCCGTGTCCCATAAGAATCAGGGGGCGAGTGCCGTGGGCGCCTTCCGGCGTCCACAGCACGCCGGGGATCTCGTCGAGGCTGAAGAGCTGTTCGGTCACGCCGCCCAACGACGTCTTGGAGATGAAGCGCATAGCGTTTCAAGCCTCTATTGGAGTAGGGGTGGCCGGCTAGTACTCCGGCCGTAGATCGTGATCTTCATGCTTGAGCGGCTTGTCGCCGGTAGTGGCTGGTCTGGGATCGAGCCTGGTGGCGGCGTCGCCAGACGGACCAGCGAAGCCGGTGGACAGGGTCAAAGGCGCGTTGGATGACAAGCGTGATGAACAGTCGTTGGATCTCGTCGCAGGTGAGCGGTATCAGCTCGTCGGGTGAGGGATGACGGTCGTGTTCGTTCGCGCGGACGACTGCGAGGAAGGCGTGCGCCAGCATGGCCAGGGTGACCCAGCGGGACCAAGACGGGTAGCGGCGGACCTGGTGCTCGTCCAAGGCCGCCAAGCCTTTGCCGGACTGGAAAAACTCCTCGACCCGCCACCTTGATCCAGCGACGCGCACCAGGGTGGTCAGCGGCACTGCGGCCGGCGAGTAGCAGCGGTAATACGCGAGTTCGCCGGTGCTGCGGTTGCGGCGGATCAGCAACTGCCGGCTCCCGGGCTGGGGGCGGTGAGGTCGATGACGGCCCAGTCGTAGAAGCGGTGGCCCTTGGCAGCCCCTGCGGATAGCTTCTGCCAGGCTCTCTTGGGCACCTTCCTGGCCGGCATGTCGGCGCGGAACTTCCCGGCGCCTGTGGTGACTTCGTGCGAGCAGGCCATCGCGAGTACGTAGCCGGTGCCACGTTCCTCCAGCGCGGCGCGCAGCCTCGGGTTACCGCCGTAGACCTCGTCTCCCGCGACCCAGGCGGCCCGGTGGCCGGCGTCGAGGAATCCGGGTGACCATGCGAGCGGCCAACTCCGGCTTGGTCGCGAACTCCGTCTTGTCGCCAAGGCCGGCTGCCCGGCAGCGGTCGGGGTCGGAGGTCCAGGAACGCGGAACGTACAGTTCCCGGTCCGCCGCGGCGTGCCCGCGGCGGCCGGCGTAGACCAGATAGACGGCGACCTGCGCGTTCTCGATCCTGCCCGCGGTGCCGGTGTACTGCCGCTGAGCACCGACAGTGTCGGTGCCCTGCTTCACGTCGCCGGTCTCGTCGACCACCAGGACTGCCTCGTCGTCGTGCAAATGCTCGACCACGTAGGCGCGCACGTCGTCGCGGACCTGGTCGGCGTCCCACTTGGCCCGCCCGAGCAGGTGCTGCATGCCGTCCGGGGTTTTGTCCCCGGCCCACTCGTCGATGGTCCAGCAGTTCTTGCGCGGCAGGTCGGACAGCAGGCCGAGTACCAACTTCCGGGCCCGGCGCCGGGATTCCACCCGCGTGAACCGTCCCGCTATCCGGCTCATCAGGCCCTCGAACGCTTCCTGCCAGCGGGCAGGGTCTACGCTGTGACCTGCGGCCACCGCATGATCGTTTGTCTTCACACACCGATGATCAACGGTGGCCGCGCCCGTCTCCACAGCGCGTCAGGGTCGCGCAGCGTCTGCCTGCCGTCCTGTATTTGGAGGACTTGTGCAACGTGGCGAAGTCTGGTGGGTTCAGTTCGACGAGCGGAGGTTGGTCGTACTGCTGTCGGGAGAGGACACGTCCGGGATCCGGGTGATGCAGGTCGTTGCTCCGGCGGGCGTCGACATCAGCGGTCTGGGCATCGAAGTGATGGTGGGCGCCGGTGAAGGACTGCCGTTCGAAGGCGTGCTAAGGCTCGCGTTCCCGCGTCCAGGCTTCACCCCGTGCACGTGGCTGACCACCGTGTCCCGTGATGACCTGATAGAGCGGGCGGCCGTCCTGTCCTCCAGGAAGCTCAGCGAGATCGACGATGCCCTCCGACTCGCTGAACAAGCACAGGAGCGGACCCCGGCAACGACCGCGAAGCTCAGCGAGATAAGGGACGCCCTCCGTCGCGGTGAACTCGGGTAGACGAAGAAGGAGCCGACGCCCGCGACGGCATGGGCGTCTCGGGCGAGATGATCCACGCTGGACACCTGCCGCCTCGACGCCCCTCACCATCGAGATCACGATCTACGGCTGGAGTACTAGGCGTGCCGGAGTTCAGCGTCGGGCCGCCACGGCCTCCGTGTGGGGTGTCAGTCAGCGCGGGGCTGCCGCAGCCGCGGTAAGGATGCGGTGCAGGACAGAAACCGGGATCGCCGGGTTGGTGACCGCTGCGCATGCCGTGTCGCGGTCGTGCAACAGCCCGGCCAGGACCTGGGCCGGCAGCCGTGGATTGCGCACCGCGGTGCCGCGGACGTGGGCCTCCGGGTCGTTCAGCAGCTGTACCGCGTCGGCCGGTGACAGCCTGGGGTCCTCAGCCGCGCGGCGGCGCACCTCGGCTTCGGGGTCCCGGGCCAGGTGTGCGACGTGAGCCGGTGTCGACTCCGGATCGTCCAGGGCCAGGCGGCGCATCCGCCCGCTGGGGTCGGCGATGTAGCGCAGCAGGCCCGCACGGGGGAAGTTGGGGTGGCTGCGGGGCCGGTCGGGGTGGCTGAAGCTGCCGTCCCACCAGCGCCAGACCTCCAGGAGCATCTCGGCTGGCGCGTCCTCGCACGATTCGGCGAGGAACAGGCGGACCACGCGGTCCCCGTCCCGCGCCAGACGCTCGACGACATCCGGTGGGAGGTGCCGGGCTCGGGCCACACTACGGCGGATCAGAGGGTGGGACGATGCGGCGAGGCGGCGCATCGCGTCGACGTCGCCGTGCAGACCCTCGACCCAGGGCAGAGTGCGCGACATCGGCGTCGGGTCGAAGTCGTGGCGCACCGCGGCACGTTGCTCCTCGGTGAGGTCGGGGCGCAGCGCCACCGCGGCGCGGATGTCGTCCTGGGGGTCTTCCGCCAACACGGCGACGCCGTGCGCAACCAGGCCCGGGTTGGCGGCCAGCACCCGACGTACCTCCGCGTCCCCGTCCCTGACCAGCTCTTCCTCCAACTCGGGCACGAAGCGGCATTGCTCGAGCGCTCGCCGCGGGTCGGGCAGGACGGCGAAAACCTCGCGAGGCATGGGTAGGCCGGTGTGGTGGGCGAGCAGCGCCGCCGTACGCACCGCGTCGTCGGTGTCGGCCAGCAGCCGCTCCCGCAGCGGCGCAGCCAGGTCCTCCCACCGGGCACAGGCCGCCGCCCGCACCCGGGGATCGGCGTCGGCCGCGAGGCCAGGGAGGTGCTGTGCGGGGAGCCCCGGGAGTTCGGCGGCCTGAGCGCGGGACTGGCCGGCGAGGAGGTCGTCGTACAGGTCCCCGGGGAGTTCGGCGCCCCAGACGCAGGCGTGCTCCGCCCAGAGCACGCGTCGATTCGGCGACGGCTCGGCGCGGACCAGGCGTACCCACTGATCGGACGTGAGCTTGGGCCGGAAGGTGTCCGCGGGTCTTGACCGCACTCGCGGATCGGGATGCGCCACGGCGGCGTCGAGGACGGCGGGCCGGTCGCAGCCGTGCAGGAAGCCAACCTCCACATCCATCAGCCGGATCAGCAGCTCGTCCGGCGCGGCCGGATTGGACCCGATCCCCTCCGCCCAGTGC
The DNA here is from genome assembly GCF_900103585.1 of Streptomyces sp. cf386. Lineage (GTDB taxonomy): Bacteria > Actinomycetota > Actinomycetes > Streptomycetales > Streptomycetaceae > Streptomyces. Next base: position 227,781 of record NZ_FNHV01000004.1, on the reverse strand, counting down.
AAAGGCCATGCCGGCCGGCCGGGCACCGCCGCCCACACCTCGGCGCGCTCGACCTCCGTCTCAAGCCCGGCGGCCTCGGCAGCTTCCTCCAGCCGCTCCGGCAGTCGGTCGAGGGCCGTCACCCGATGCCCGCCCGCGCCGGGCACCGCCGCCAGCAGCACCTGCCCGTCGAGGGAGAGGGCCACGAACCCGGGGTCGCCGGTCAACTCCGGCACGCCGCTCCCGGCGTTCCGGACTCGGGTCCACCAGGAGTCATTGCCGCCGATCCGATGCCCGAGGACGGCCACCAGGAACTCGCCGTCGGGATCGCAAAGACGGCGCCACCACGCGGCATCGAGAGCTTGCAGGGCCACGCCGTCCGGCGCCGCGATCCCCCGCGCGACCCGCCAGCCTGCCTCCGGCGGGAACAGGCTGCCCGGGCGCACGTCCTCGACGACCGTGAGTCCGGCACGTGCGAGTAGTTCGTGGAGTTCCTCTCGGTGCTGCACCCCGTCATGATCCCCGCCGACTCACGGGTGGGACAAGGCACTTGGTCCAGGCCCAACCGGCTCTCACCGTGATGCCCAGCGCTGAGTCGCCGGGTTCACGCCGACGGCCGCACTGCAGAAAGGAGGGACGGGAGGAGAAGCACGCCGATGACCTTGGTGACGGCGCCCGGGGAATGACGGATGAGGGTGCCGGCCGCGAACTCACCCAGACCTCAGACGCCACAGCGGAGACGGTCGGCAGCCTGGGCCCTTGGCCGTCGCTGCTCCTGGTCACCGGGTACACAGCGGCGCTGCTCCTGCTCGCGGCCGCAACACTGCGCAGCCGAGACGCATGACGACGGCCCACATAAACACCCTTGGACGGAAGGAGATCTCGCCATGCCGTGGAGCCCCGCACGCTTACGTCTACTCGTCGCCCTAGTGATCGCGGACCTCTTCCTGTTGCCGGCGGTGTCCGACGCCGACGCGGCCGCCCCCACGCCGTACGGCGCCCGAGTCGTCGCCGAGGAGAAGGCTGGTAACCGCCCGGCAGGGAGGGCAGGAGGCGATCGTCCCGTGCGCCGAGAGGGTGTGACGACGGTGCGTGAACGCCACGCGGCGAGCGGCACGCGCTACGTCGAGGTGTGGGTCACCGGGCGGAATGGGCGGGAGGACTCGGCGGTGGCGGCCCACGGCCGCTGGTCGGGAGCGGCTGAGCGGAGTCCGAGTGTGGCGGCACGGTCGGGTACGGCGCCGTGCCCACCGGGCGCTCGCCGGGCTGCCCGGCACGGAGGTCGCCGTCCTGCCCGACGAGATGCCGTACGCCTACGCCCTGCCCGGCGCGGGTGCTCGGGGCCGGATCGTGGTGACCACAGCCCTCCCCGCCGGCCTTCGCCCCGCCGAACACCGCGCCCTGTTCGCCCACGAGCGGGCACACCTGGCGGCCCGTCATCACCGGTTCCTGCTGGTCGTGCAGTTGTCCGCACATACCAACCCCTTCCTGCGGCCCCTGCGTACCGCGGTGTCGTACACGACGGAGCGGTGGGCTGACGAGGAAGCGGCCCGTGTCGTAGGTGACCGCAGGACCGTGGCCTCTGCGATCGGGAGGGCGGCGCTTGTCTCCCGCGGTACGCCGATTCCCACCCTCGCGGGTTTCGCTGCTCCGGGGCCGGTGCCCCGCCGGGTGGCGGCGCTGCTGGGCCCCGCGCCGGTGACGCGCAGTTGGCCCTCGGTGTTCAGTGCGGTGGGTGCGGCCGCCGGGGCAGCGGCGGCCGGGGCGGCTGTGTCCGCCATGTCGTCCGCCAACTCCGCGGTGACGATGGTGCTGATCCTGCACGCGGCGACACCGCTCTGACCTCACTCCGGGCGGGGCCAGAGAGATGTCGCCCGCGCTGAGTACCTGCTTGCAAAGGTCCGTTGAGCGTCAGCCCAGGTCAGGACTCGAACGAGCGCCTCGGGATGGACCGGGCGAGGTCGTGCGGTGAGCATTGCCGCGGGCATCGACGGTTTCGCTGACGGCATCGCGGTGGCGATGGGAAAAATCGTTCCGGACCCGAGCCGTGCGGCGGGGATCCGGGAGGCGGTGGTGGTCACCACCGCCATGACGCTCAGTCCCGTTTTCCTTCGCGGGAGGCCGGTTGCAGCGCGATGGATTCTGGGTGACACGAATTCCCCTTCCATTCCGCCTTAGCGCTGCGGCTGAACGATTTCAAGAACGCGACGGATTGCCCATAACGAGAGCGTTCAAAGCCCTGCCCGACAATTCCCTGATCTCCCTGTCAGGGTGCTGCGCGTAGTAATCGGCGAGCACGCCTGCAAAAGATGGCCAGCGCGTCAGGCCGGCCGCCTCGACCGCAGCGCTAAGTACGGACGGGTCATCGCTCTTCAACGCATCCCGAATGATTCCCTCTGTCGTCTCGTCGGGTTCATCGGATGCAATCGCAAGCTTTACCAGTGCACCTGGATTCTCGGGAATATCGCGACGAGCCGAGGACCGGAGGGTCTCTAGATCCTGCACTGGAAGCCGGTCACGAAGGAATGTCGAAACATTGTCCAGGAGCTCCTGGGTCGGAGCTTCGACGGCCAGATAGCCGACAGGCGTCCTGTCGTCCTTCACTACAGAGACCCGAACCTCGTTGTCCGGCGCCTCGTAGACATGAACCAGGAGATGCTCGCCGCGATCCTGGAGGTCGACATATGTGAGGTCGACTCCAAGGGCGTCGTCGAGGTCGCCCAACGAGTCATCAATGAGGTCGACGAACTCCTCCTCCGCCGGGGCAGTTCCAAGAACCAGGTATGTGATTGCCATTTATGAAGCGCCCAATCTGCTTGCCGGCTCAGCCGTCATAGCTCTTGAGGAGTGCCGCAAATTGCACTTTGAGTGCGGATCCGGCACGAATTAAGTTCTCTGCTGGTTTGCCGTTGAAGTGCGCGGCCAACAGTCGCGTATGGCGCCTGTCCGTGCTTGTTTCTGAACTCGCGTGGCTTCTGGAACTGCTCTGTTGACCTTCGCAGGGGTCGTAAGGGCGTCCTCCAACAGCGGGAGCACCGACCTCGGACAACCTGCGTCTGAGCCGATGCCTGAGCGAAGACGAACTCACCAGCATGACCGACTGGGCCGTGTGATTCGGCCGCCTAGACCGCTGAGGAACGGGGCACTTTACAAGGCTCACAGCCATGACGAGATGCATGTGGACCGAACGGACGGCAGGCGCATTGGCACCTTGCGGCTGCTCGCAGCCCGGTCGCCGCGATCGTTGGTCTACCTGCCGATGCGTACCGCTCCGACCGTAGGCGTCGGCGAGGAAGACGGGCAGCCACTCGACCTCGTGCTGGCTCTCCGCACAGTGCAGCTTCGCCCTTCGCGCTGGAAGCGAATCCGGGAGCATCTCAACACGGGGAACACCGTCCGAGAACTCCACACCGCCAGTGTGCCAGAGCGAGACCTTCCTGACCTCGATGCTGACTACATCATTCCGGACAACCCGAAGGAGGCGAACGAGTTCCTCCTTCGCAAGAATATCTGCGCCGAGACGCTGTTACAGACCGGCGGGACCGCAGCCTTCCGGGAAGGAGCCAAGCAGAGGAATGCAGCACGCCCAAGGCTTCACCGAGCGCGAGGGTGTCGGGCGCCTGCGGCGCCGCAGCCGGCGAAGAACCTAGAGCCTGGTTGCCCGGGATTGGTGCTCGGCCTGGGCCCTGCGCGACCCACACCGCGCTCAAGGGCCTCTCATCTCGCTGTTTCCGCACTACGGCCGGTCGATCACCTGCGCCCCTTCTTCCCTGCCGCCGCGCCGACAAACCGTCGTACAGCGCCGCCCCTGCTCAACGGGCGACGTCCACCTGCACATGCGCGCCCATCGCGAGGTCCTGCCCGGTCAGGCTGTCGATGAGGGCCTGCAGGGTCTGCGCCAGATGGTGGCGGCAGGCCGCCTCCGCCGCCTGGGCGTCCCCCTGTGTGATCGCCTGGAGCATCGCACGGTGCTCCTCCAGCGACGTGCGCATACGGCGCGGTCCGCTGTGCGAGAGGTGGCGCAGCCGTACGGTCTGGCTGCGCAGGTCGCCGATCGTGCGGGCGAGGTACGGATTGCGGCACGCGGTGATGACCGCCCGGTCGAAGCCCTCGGAGATGTCGTAGAGGTCCTGGTACGAGCGCGCCTGGTCAGCGGCGTCCAGCGCACGGAAGGATTCGTCGAACTCCTCCAGCCGCGCGAGCAGTTCACCGAACGGCACCAGCACCCGCCCGTCGGCCACCCCCGCCGCCGCCACCGACGCGACGGCCTCCGGTTCCAGCAGCATCCGGAACTCGAACAGCGCCCGCACCCCGCCCAGCGAGATCGCCGCCACCCTGGCCACCTCACCGGGCGCGAAGTCGACCAGCCCCTCCCGCGCCAGCCGCCGGATCGCCTCCCGCACCGGCGTGCGCGAGGCACCCAGTTCCTCCCCCAGCTGGACCTCGCTCAGCCTGGCCCCCGGACGCAGCCGCAGCGACTCGATGTCGCCCTTCAGCCGCTCGTAGACCGCTTCGCTCTTGCCAGTCGCCCGGGCCATGGAACTCCTCGCCGATCCTTGCCGACCCTTCCGCATACACGCTTGTATACAGGCTATAGGGGCAGCGCATCACGTGTGCTCCGAGGAGCAGGGCGCTGTCAGGCTCAGGACACCGACGCGTCCGGACTCCGTGGAGCCACCAGCCCCGACTCATAGGCGAACACGACCAGTTGGGCCCGGTCCCGCGCCCCCAGCTTGGTCATCGCCCTGCTGATGTGGGTCTTCGCCGTGAACGGGCTGATCACCATGTGCTCGGCGATCTCCTCGTTCGTCAGGCCCCGCGCCGCCAGCGCCGTCACCTCGCGTTCGCGGCGCGTCAGGCCCTCCAGGCCGGGAGCGGTGGCCCGGTCCGGTGGCCTCGACACGAACTCGCCGATGAGTGTGCGGGTGACCGACGGGGACAGCAGCGCCTCCCCGCGTGCCACCACCTCGATCGCCTGGAGCAGGTCGGCCGGTTCGGTGTCCTTCAGCAGAAAACCGCTCGCGCCGGCGCGCAGGGCCTCGAAGACATACTCGTCGTGGCCGTAGTTCGTCAGGATCACCACACGGACGGGCACCAGCGCCGGGTCCGCGGCGATACGGCGGGTCGCCTCGATGCCCGTCATCACCGGCATCTGTACGTCGATCAGCGCGATGTCGGGAACCTGCGCGCGGATGAGCTCCAGGCCCCGCTCCCCGTCCGCCGCCTCGCCGACCACTTCGATGCCGTCCTCGGCGTCCAGCAGGGCACGGAAGCCGGCCCGCATCAGCGCCTGGTCGTCGACGAGCGCCACCCTGATCACGCCGTCCGTCATCCCGTCGCCCCCGCCCTCATCCCGCTTCCCCCAACGGCAGCCTCGCCCGCACCGCGAATCCGCCCTCCGCGCGCGGGCCGGCATCCAGTGTGCCGCCAAGGGCCGTGACGCGTTCGCGCATGCCGGTGAGGCCGATGCCGGGGGTGGGCGGACTGGATGGGTCGGCCGTGCCGTCGTCCTCGACTCGTATCAGCAACTCACCCTCCCCGTACGTCAGTTGCACGGCCACCTTCGCCGGCCCCGCGTGACGCGCAGCGTTCGTCAGGGCTTCCTGGACGATGCGGTACGTCGCCCGGTCGACCGTCGCCGCCAGTGGCCGCTCCTTCCCCGTCACCGTCAGCTCGACCGCGAGTCCGGCCGCCCGGGCCCGCTCCACGAGCAGCGCGGGGGTGCCGGTCGGCTCGTCCGTGCGCAGCACCTCCAGCGTGGCGCGCAGTTCGCGCATCGCCTCGCCGCTCGCCTCCTGGATGGCGAGCAGCGCGGGCGGTATCTCCTCGCCGCGTTTGCGGGCCAGGTGCACGGCGACGCCCGCCTGGAGTTTGACGATCGAGATGCTGTGGGTGAGCGAGTCGTGCAACTCGCGGGCTATACGCAGGCGTTCCTCGCCCGCCCGGCGCAAGGCCGCCTCCTCCCGGGTGCGTTCGGCCTCCAGGGCGCGCTGTTCGGTCTGGCGCAGATACGCCTGCCAGTTGCTGTCGGCCAGCCCCGTCACCACCGCGCACAGGAACCAGCCGGCGAGGAGCAGCGCCTCCCGGGCGATCTCCGCGCTCGCCGAGCCCGCCGCCACATACCCGCCGAGGAAGACGGCGGCGCCCGCCGCGGCCGTACCCCGGTACCCGGTCCGCCCCGCCGTGTGCACCGCGCCGACGACGGGGACGGCCATGATGGTGGCGGGACCCGCGTGGATGACTGCGGCGAGCAGGCAGCCGGTGGTGATCGCGAGCACGACGCGCGGAGCGGTGCGGTGCGCGGCCAGGGCCAGCGAACCGGCCGCGATCAACGCGAGGTCGAGCGCCCCCGCACGGCCGTCCGCCCGGGCGACGAGCACGACGATCACGCCGACCACGACCGCGAGGGCCGCGTCGACGAGCAGCCCGCGTGTGATCCGATTCCCCCTCATGCCCGCACACTAGACCGCCCCACCGACAGTGACGTCACCCCTGTGGACGGCCTCCCGACTACTCCCCCCGCAGTAGTGCCCGGCACCCGCCGACCCCGCCGGCGCAGCCTCAACTCCCTTCGGCCGTACGACGACCCGGACAGCCCGGAGAGCGCACGCTGCTGCCCATGCCCTCACCCTTCCGATACACCGAACCCCTCCCGCCCAGGTCGTCCACCGGCGCCGTCGCCGAGGTGTACACGCAGATCGCCCTCGACTTCGGCATCGCGGCACCCTCCACCTTCGTGGTCCTGTCCTCCGCGCCCGAACTCCTCGCCCCCGCCTGGGCGTTGATGCGCGAGTCGCTGATCGCGGGGGCGGGCAGCCGTACCGGCAAGGAACTGGTCGCCCTCGGAGTGTCGCTCGCCAACAGGTGCCCCTTCTGCGTGGACGCGCACACCGTGCTGCTGCACGCCACCGGCGACCATGCGCTGGCGGAGCGGGTGGCGCGCGGGGAGGCTCCGAAGGACGAGGTGCACGCGCGCATGCTCGCCTGGGGACGGCACACGCGCGTGCCCGGAGCCACCCTCGCGCCGTACCCCTTCCCCCGCGCGCACGCCCCCGCCTACCTCGGCACCGCGCTCTCCTTCCACTTCATCAACCGGATCGCGTCGGCCCTGCTGACCGAGAACCTGCTGCCGGCGGGCGCCCAGCGGTTCCGCGCGGTGCGCAGCCTGGCGGGCCGCACGCTCACCCGGTCCGTGCGCCGCCCCGCCCGCCCCGGCACCGCCCTGGCGCTGCTCGACCACGCCGATCCCGGCGAAGCCCCCGCATGGGCGGGCGGCACAGCGGTCGGCCTCGCATACGCGGCGCTGCTCAGGGCGGCCCTTGCGGGCGCCGACCTGCTCGACACCGACGACCAGGACCTCGTGGAGGAGGTCATCCAGGACTGGGACGGGGCGCATCCGCCGCTCGACCTGAGCGGCTTCCCGGACCGACGGGAGCGTCCCGGCGCGCGTCTCGCCCTGCTGGCCGCCCTCGCGCCGTACCGCATCACCGACGAGGACGTGGCGGCCTGGCGCCGGCCTGAGCACACCGACCACTGTCTGGTGCACCTGGTCGCGTATGGGGCGTTCGTCGCCGTTGACCGCATCGAAAGCGCACTTTCCACTCAAATCAGCCATCAGACGCTGTAACTCGCCCAGGACACCACGTAATTACGGGCCTCCCGTAACGGCGTCAGCACGGAGCGAGTTGGCCCTTCCGCCCCACAGGGAGTCATGTGACACTGGCGTCCCGTCCGCAGTGCGGACTCCCTCCGCACCGTCCCCCACGAAATGTGCGCCGTGCGTTCTCTTCCCTTGCCGCTCGCTCTCACCGCGCGTCTGTCGCCCGTCGTCGTGCTCGCCGCGGCGGGCTGGGCGCTGTCGTCCGGCCCGTTCGCCGCGGCGCCGGCCGCCGACGACGGGGCGACGCAGCAGAGCGAGGGTGAGTCGCCCACGGCCCCGGCGACGGCCGCGGTGTCGAAGACGTACGCCGCCGCTTCCGCCCCGTGCGACAGTCTGGGCACGAAGACGATCAAGTCGCTGGTGCCGGGCGCCAAGACGGCCGGCAAGGAGATCCCGTCCACCGACTCGAAGCTGCGCCGCACCTGCTCGTGGAACGCACTCAAGGGCTACGACTACCGCTGGCTGGACGTGTCCTTCGAGATCACGGCGTCGGACGACGCGGCGCAGAAGTCCTTCAAGGAGCGCGTCGCGGCCAAGAGCGGCGGAGGTGACGTCCCCGGCATCGGCGACGCCGGCTACTCCGTCGTGAACCTCACCACTGAGGACAAGCAGCAGACCCGTGAGGGCGTGGTGCTGGTCCGCACGTCCAACGCGCTGGTGTCCATCACCTACAGCGGCAGCGACTTCGAGTCGAAGAAGGCGCCCGACACGGACGAGATCAACAAGGGCGCGATCAAGGCGGCCAAGGAGGCGGTCGCCGCCCTGGAGGACGGCCAGAAGGGCTGAGCCCCTCCGCGACCGCCCTCCACGAACGTACTTGCTCCACGACCACCTTCCCCAGCCGCGCTCCCCCGCGGGATCAGGCTTCGGCGCGCTCCTTGCGGCCGCCCATGAGCACCACGTAGAGCACCAGCGAGGCGCCCAGGCCCACCGCCCAGCCGTAGTCGGCGAGGGGCTTGAGGAACGGGATCAGTCCGTCGGTCGGGAACGGCCCGGTCTTCGTGCCGTCGGCACCGACGCCCGAGTACGAGCCGCCGACCGCGAGGACGCCGCCTACCAGGAACGCGACGATCGCGCGCCAGTTCCAGCCGGACGAGTACCAGTAGCGTCCGCCGGGCGTGTACAGGTCGGCGAGGTGCAGAACCGTGCGGCGGACGATCCAGTAGTCGGCGATCAGGATCCCCGCGACCGTGCCGAGCAGGCCGCCGACCACGCCGAGCCAGGTGAAGATGTAGAACTCCGGCGTGGAGATCAGCTTCCACGGGAAGATCAGGATGCCGACGACACCCGTGATCAGCGCGCCCGTACGGAAGTTGATGAGCTTCGGCGCCAGGTTCGCCAGGTCGTACGCCGGGGAGACCACGTTCGCCGCGATGTTCACGGAGATCGTGGCGACGAGCACGATGATCAGCGCGAACAGCAGACCGAAGGCGCTGTCCGTCTTGGCGGCCAGCGCGACCGGGTCCCAGATCGCCTCGCCGTACACGACCTCGGAGCCGGAGGTGACCAGCACGGCGAGGACGGCGAACAGCGTCATCGTCGTGGGCAGCCCCAGGGCCTGCCCCCAGGTCTGCGCCTTCTGGCTGGCGCCGAAGCGCGTGAAGTCAGGGATGTTGAGGGACAGAGTCGCCCAGAAGCCGATCATTCCCATCAGGGACGGGAAGAAGACCGGCCAGAAGTCGGGGCCCCAGCCCAGCTTCGAGGGCTGGTCGAGCAGCGCACCGAACCCGTCCGCCTTGACCGCGATCCAGATCAGCAGCACGAGGGCACCGACGATCACGAAGGGCGCGGCCCAGTTCTCGAAGTGCCGCAGGAAATCCATGCCGCGGTAGATGATGGCGATCTGCAGCGCCCAGAACAGCAGGAAGCAGAGCCACAGCGGCCAGGGGTTGCCCGCGATCTTCCCCGCGTTCTCCCACTCGCCGCCGGTGAGCTTGGAGCCGAGGGCGAAGATGCCGCTGCCCCCGATCCAGGTCTGGATGCCGAACCAGCCGCAGGCCACGGCCGCCCGGATCAGCGCCGGGATGTTGGCGCCGCGCAGCCCGAACGAGGCCCGCGCCAGCACCGGGAACGGGATGCCGTACTTGGGCCCGGCGTGCCCGGTGGCCAGCATCGGCAGCAGCACGATCACATTGGCCAGGGCGATGGTGAAGACGGCCTGCTTCCAGTCCATGCCGAGGGCGACCAGGCCGGAGGCCAGGGTCCAGCTGGGGATGCAGTGGGCCATGGAGATCCACAGGGCCGCGAAGTTGTACGTCGTCCACTTGCGCTCGGCGACCGGGACGGGACGCAGGTCGTCGTTGGCGAAGGGGCTGTCGGCGGGGTACGCCTCGGGGGCGAGCTCGATCCGGCCGTCGGCACCGGCGAACTGGGATATCGGAGACCCCGTAGGGACTGTTTCGGTCATGAGCAGGCCAATCGACAGAGCGGGACGGGATGAGACAGGCCGTGCGGGGCCTTGGGCCCTCCCCGGGACGGCGGGGAGGGGGAACAAGGTGGGGGGTCGGGGTGGAGCGGTGCCGGTGCCGGTGTCTGTGTCTGTGTCTGTGCACTCGGCGACGAGGGTCAGGCGTTGATCGCGGGGATGACCTCCGAGCCGTACGCGTCGATGACCGCCTCCTGCGCGTCGTGCATGTCGTACACGGCGAACTGGTCGACGCCCAACTCACGCAGCGCGTTCAGCTTCTCGATGTGCTTCTCGACCGGCCCGATGACGCAGAACCGGTCGACGATCTCGTCGGGCACGAACGCGGTGTCGGGGTTGTCGGCGCGTCCGTGGTGGGAGTAGTCGTACCCCTCGCGGGCCTTGATGTAGTCGGTGAGTTCGTCGGGTACGGCGGCGGAGTGCTCCCCGTACTTGCTGACCAGGTCGGCGACATGGTTGCCGACCATCCCGCCGAACCACCGGCACTGGTCGCGCGCGTGGGCGAGCTTCTCGGGCGAGTCGTCCTCGGTGACGTACGCGGGGGCGGCGACGCAGATCTTGACCTCGGACGGGTCACGGCCGGCCGCCACCGCCGCGTCCTTCACTGCCTTGACCATGTACTCGGTGAGATACAGGTCGGCGAGCTGCAGGATGAACCCGTCGGCCTCCTCGCCGGTCATCTTCAGGGCCTTCGGCCCGTACGCCGCCATCCACACGGGGAGTTCGGCGCCCGGCTTGATCCACGGGAACCTGACGGCCGTGCCGCCGCCGAGGTCGGCCTCCTGGCCGCTGCCGAGTGCCCGGATGACCTTCATGGCCTCGCTGATCCGGGCCAGGGTGTTGGGCTTGCGGCCGGCGACGCGCATCGCGGAGTCACCGCGGCCGATGCCGCAGACCGTGCGGTTGCCGAACATGTCGTTGAGGGTGGCGAACGTGGAGGCGGTGACCTCCCAGGTGCGGGTGCCCGGGTTGGTGACCATCGGGCCGACCGTCAAATTCTGGGTGTTCGCGAGGATCTGGCTGTAGATCACGAACGGCTCCTGCCACAGCACGGCGGAGTCGAAGGTCCAGCCGTAGGAGAAGCCGCTGCGCTCGGCGCGCTTCATCAGGCTCACGACCCGCGAGGCGGGCGGGTCGGTCTGCAGGACGAGTCCGAAGTCCATGTGCTCCGCTCCTAGTTGAGGTACTGACAGGTGGAGCGGGGCGTGTAGACGCCGTGCCCGGCGCGACCGGTGTACTCCCGCTCGGTGATGACGAGTTCGCCGCGCGAGAGGACCGTCTCGACCCGGCCGGTGGTGCGCTTGCCCTCGTACGCCGAGTAGTCGACGTTCATGTGGTGGGTGACCGCGGACATGACCTGCTCGGCCTGCGGGTCGTAGATCACGACGTCGGCGTCGGCGCCCGGCGCGATCGTGCCCTTCTTCGGGTACATGCCGAACATCCGGGCCGGGGTCGCGCAGGCGATCTCGATCCAGCGGCGGCGCGAGATGTGGCCGTCGACGACGGCCTGGTGGAGCAGGTCCATGCGGTTCTCGACGCCGGGCAGGCCGTTGGGGATCTTCGAGAAGTCCCCGCGTCCCAGCTCCTTCTGGCCCACGAAGCAGAAGGGGCAGTGGTCGGTGGAGACGACCTGGAGGTCGTTCGTCCGCAGCCCCTTCCACAGGTGAGCCTGGTGCTCCTTGGGCCGCAGCGGAGTCGAGCAGACGTACTTCGCGCCCTCGAAGTCCGGCTCGGCGAGGTTGTCGGTGGACAGGAACAGGTACTGCGGGCAGGTCTCGCCGAAGACGTTCAGCCCCTCGTCGCGTGCCTTGGCCAGCTCGGCGACTGCCTCCATCGCCGAGACGTGCACGACGTACAGGGGTGCGCCCGCGACCTGGGCGAGCCTGATGGCCCGGTGGGTGGCCTCGGCTTCGAGGAGCGCCTTGCGGACCTCGCCGTGGTAGCGCGGGTCGGTCTCCCCGCGGGCGAGCGCCTGCTCGACCAGGACGTCGATCGCGATGCCGTTCTCGGCGTGCATCATGATCAGGCCGCCGTTCTCGGCGGAGCGCTGCATGGCGCGCAGGATCTGGCCGTCGTCGGAGTAGAAGACACCCGGGTAGGCCATGAACTGCTTGAAGGAGGTGACACCTTCCTCGACGAGGAGGTCCATCTCCTTGAGCGTCTCCTGGTTCACATCGGAGACGATCATGTGGAAGCCGTAGTCGATCGCGCAGTTGCCCTCGGCCTTGGCGTGCCAGGCGTCGAGGCCCTCACGCAGCGAGTGGCCCACGCTCTGCACGGCGAAGTCGACGATCGTGGTCGTACCGCCCCAGGCGGCGGCCCGGGTGCCGGTCTCGAAGGTGTCGGAGGCGAAGGTGCCGCCGAACGGCAGCTCCATGTGGGTGTGGGCGTCGACGCCGCCCGGGATGACGTACTTCCCGGTGGCGTCGATGGTCTGTTCGGCCGTCCAGGCCTCGGCGGCCGGGGTGCCGCTCGCGGCGAGGGCGGCGATACGGCCGTCCTCGATCAGGACGTCGGCGTGCATCTCGTCGGACGCGGTGATGACGAGACCACCACGGATGACGGTACGGCTGCTCATACTCCCTCTCCTACCGTGATCAACACTGGTGTCCAGTACGTCGATGGATCCCGCGGGCCCAACCCCCGTGTGCCGGGCCCGCGGAGATACGGGACCGTCAGGGAGCGGTGAGCGGGCTGTAGGCCTCGGGGCGGCGGTCGCGGTAGAACTGCCAGCGGTCGCGGACCTCGCGCAGCTTGGCCAGGTCCAGGTCCCGGACCACGAGTTCGGTCTCCTTGTCGCTCGCCACCTCGCCGACGAACTGGGCCTCCGGGTCGACGAAGTAGCTCGTCCCGTAGAAGTCGTTGTCGCCGAGGTCCTCGACCCCGACCCGGTTGATCGCGCCGATGAAGTACTCGTTGGCGACTGCCGCCGCCGGCTGCTCCAGCTGCCAGAGGTAGCGGGAGAGGCCGCGCGAGGTGGCCGACGGGTTGAACACGATCTCGGCGCCTTCGAGGCCCAACGCCCGCCAGCCCTCCGGGAAGTGACGGTCGTAGCAGATGTACACGCCGATCTTCCCGACGGCCGTGTCGAAGATCGGCCAGCCCACGTTCCCGGGACGGAAGTAGAACTTCTCCCAGAATCCCGGCACTTGGGGGATGTGGTGCTTGCGGTACTTGCCGAGGTACGAGCCGTCCGCGTCGATCACGGCAGCCGTGTTGTAGAGGACGCCGGGCTGCTCCTCCTCGTACATCGGCAGCACGAGGACCAGGCCCAGCTCCTTGGCGAGCGCCTGGAAGCGCCTGACGATGGGGCCCTCGGGGATCTGCTCGGCGTACTCGTAGAACGCCTTGTCCTGGACCTGGCAGAAGTACGGCCCGTAGAACAGCTCCTGGAAGCACAGGACCTGAGCGCCCTGCGCGGCCGCGTCGCGCGCCGCCTGCTCGTGCACCTGGATCATCGATTCCTTGTCGCCCGTCCAGGCGGTCTGGAAGATCGCGGCACGAATCACTCTGCTCATCGGGACCTCCGGTCGCTAGGTGTGCGAGGAGCCTAGGAAGTCCGAAAGGCTGCTTTGAGTTGCACGGTGTCACGTCTGCGGGCGTGCGGCGTGTCACGGTGTCACCCTGTCGTGGGCCCATGTTTCACCGCCGTTTTCCCAGGTCGTTGGGTGTTTCAGCCCTGTTGCGCGTCGTGCGCGAGGAGCGCGATGTGTACGGAGGCAGCCTGCTCGAAGTCGTCGAGGTCGACGCCGAGGCGCGCCTGTATCGCCTCCAGCCGGCGGTAGAGCGCGGGCCGCGAGACGTGGTGGAGCTGGGCGGTGCGGGACTTGTTGCGGCCGGTGGCGAGATAGGTCCGCAGCACGGTGAGCAGAGCACCCGCCTCGTCGTCCGGCCCGCCCAGCAGCCCGTTCAGCTCGCGCTCCGCGAAGGACTGCACCTGCGGGTCGTCCCGCAGCAGCCTGATCAGGCCGCGCAGATGAACGTCCTTGAGGCGTACGACGGCCGGGAGATCGAGGGCGGTGGAGGAGTCGGCGACGGCATCGGCGACGTGCTGCGCCTCGCGTACCCCGGCGGGTACGTCGTCCCAGGCGGTGCGCGCGTCGGCGGCGGCGACAACGGTCCGCGCGTCCCCCGACTCCGAGCGCACCCGGGCGGCGAAGTTCGCGGCGAGCACGGCGTCGTCCTGGTCCCGGGCGAGGCTCAGCAGCACCGCGGTGGCCCCGTCGGCGAGCTCGGCGACGATCCCGGGCAGCCCCAGCATCCGCAGCACGCGCTCCAGTTGGACCGGTTCGCCGTCCCGCACGACCAGCGGCACGAAGGTGCGCCGGTTGACCGGCAGCCCGGCGGCACGCGCGCGTGGCAGCAGCTGCCTGGCCGGTACGACCCCGCTGACCAGGTCGGTCAGCAGGCTCTGCGCGGACTGTTCCTCCCAGGTGTGCGCGGAGGTGCCGCCGAGCATGCGGTGCAGGACGAGCGCCTCGGCGGCGCGGTCGGCGAGCAGCCGCCCGGTGGCGGTGTCGCCACGGTGCCCGCACAGCACGATCCGGCCCCAGCGCTCCCCGCGCCCGCCCAGTTCGGCCCGGATCCAGCCGTCGCCCTCGCTGCCGCCGGCCTGCCGGGCGATGCGCTCCCAGTCGCGCAGCACGTCGTCCACCGCCGAGCGCTCCCCCGCCGTGGCGAGGACGCGATGGGCGAGGTTGGTGACGACGACGGGGCAGGCGCTGTGCGCGGCGACCTCGTCGAGCAGGCGTTGCAGCGGGGCGCCCGCGGTGATGAGTCCGGTGAGCGCGGTGCGTACGGCCTCGGAGAGGCTGACGGCGGCGAACTTCCGCCGGACCAGCCGGGACTGGACCTCCTCGGTCAGCTCGGCGAAGGGGAAGGGCCGGTGCAGGACGACCATGGGCAGCCCGCACCGCTCCGCCGCCCGGCGCATCACCTCCGGCGGCGCGGGAAACGCCCGGCCGAGGCCCAGGACCACCGCCGCGGCCTCCGCCCGGTGCAGGGAGCGGATGTACTCGGCCTGCTTGTCCTCGTCCCCGGCGAGCAGCACCCCGGTGGTGAGCACCATCTCGCCGCCGCTGAGCATCACCCCGACGTCCGGCGCCTCGGCGACATGCACCCAGCGCACCGGCCGGTCGAGGTGACCGGCGCCGGCCACCACCTCGGGCTCCCCGGCGAGCACCCGCTCCAGGGTGAGGACCTGCCGGACGGACAGGGCGGGCTCCAAGGTGGTGGTCATGCTGGCGTTCCCTTGCTCAGGTGAGTCCTGCTAGATGCTCCTCAGAGCGTTCTCGAGGATCGCGGCGCCCTCCTCGGCCTCCGCGACGGTGAGGGACAGGGGCGGGGCGATCCGCAGCGAGCTGGTGTTGTGGCCGCCGCCCTTGCCGAGCAGGAGGCCGCCCTCGCGAGCCGCCTCCAGCACGGCGGACGCCGCCGCCGGGTCGGCCTCGTCCGTGCCAGGGCGGGTGAGCTCGATGCCCAGCATCAGGCCCCGGCCGCGCACCTCCCGTACGTGCGGCACCTGCGCCGCGACGGCCCGCAGCCGCTCGACGAGCAGCCCTCCGACGCGCCGGGCGTTGCCCTGGAGGTCGTGTTCCAGCAGGTACGACAGGTTGGCGAGGCCGGCCGCCATGGTGATCTGGGTGCCGCCGAAGGTCGAGATGCTGTTGGAGTCGAGGCAGTTCATGATCTCGGCGCGGGCGACGACCCCGCCGATGGAGCTGCCGTTGCCGATGCCCTTGGCGAAGGTCAGCATGTCCGGCGGACCGGACTGCCCGTGCGCCTGCCAGCCCCAGAAGTGGTCGCCCGTGCGGCCCCACCCGGTCTGCACCTCGTCGGCGATCCACAGGATGCCGCGCTCGGCGAGGACGTCCCGGAAGGCGGCGTACAGCCCGTCCGGACCGGAGGTGAAGCCGCCGACACCCTGGATGGGCTCGGCGATGAGGGCCGCGGGCGGGCGGGTGTGGCCGAGGAGGTCCTTCAGGTCCTCGACGCAGGCGGCGATGAAGTCCGCGTCGCTGAGCGAGGCGTACGGGCCACGCGTGCGCACCCCGCCATGGACGTACAGCGTCTGCAGCGGCGACAGCGAGGTCGGCGACCAGCCGCGGTTGCCGGTGATGCCGACCGCGCTGAACGAACGGCCGTGGTAGCTGTTGCGCATCGCGAGGATCGTGTTGCTCTGCCGGTAGGCCGTCGCGAGCAGCAGGGCGGTGTCGTTGGCCTCGGTGCCGGAGGTGGTGAAGAAGACGCGGGCGTCCGGGATTCCGCTCAACTGGGCGATGCGCTCGGCCAGTTCGACCATCGGCCGGTTCAGGTACAGGGTGGAGGAGTGGATGATCCGTCCGGCCTGCTCGCTCACCGCCTTGGTGACCTCGGGCAGCGCGTGCGCGGTCATCGTCGTGAGGATGCCGCCGAAGAAGTCGAGGTAGCAGTTGCCCGCGGCGTCCCAGACGTGCCGGCCCTCGCCGTGGGTGATCTCCAGCGGGTCCTCGTAGTAGAGGGCCAGCCAGTCCGGCATGACGGCGCGGTGGCGTCCCAGCAGGTCCTTGGTCACGGCTGTACCAGTCCTTCGTAGGCGTCGGGGCGGCGGTCGCGGTAGAAGGCCCACTGCTGCCGCACCTCATCGATGAGGTCGAAGTCGAGGTCCCGGACGACGAGTTCCTCGCTCTTGTCGCTGGCGGCCTCCCCGACAACCTGCCCACGCGGGTTGACGAAATAGCTCGTCCCGTAGAAGTCGTTGTCGCCGTACGGCTCCTGCCCGACGCGGTTGATCGCGGCGACGAAGTACTCGTTGGCGACGGCCGCCGCCGGCTGCTCCAGCTGCCAGAGGTAGGCGGACAGACCCCGTGAGGTGGCCGACGGGTTGTACACCAACTGGGCGCCGTTGAGTCCGAGTTGCCGCCAGCCCTCGGGGAAGTGCCGGTCGTAGCAGATGTAGACACCCACCTTCCCGACGGCGGTGTCGAAGACCGGCCACCCCACATTGCCCGGCTTGAAGTAGTACTTCTCCCAGAAGCCCTTGACCTGCGGGATGTGGTGCTTGCGGTACTTGCCGAGGACGGTGCCGTCGGCGTCGATCACGGCCGCGGTGTTGTAGTAGAAGCCCGACTGCTCGACCTCGAAGACCGGAACGACGATCACCATGCCGGTCTCGCGGGCGAGCTCCTGCATACGACGCACGGTCGGCCCGTCGGGGACCGGCTCGGCCCAGCGGTAGTGCTCCGGCTCCTGGACCTGACAGAAGTAGGGAGCGTTGAAGACCTCCTGGAAGCCGATGATCTTCGCGCCCTGCCGGGCCGCCACCCGGGCGTGCTCCTCGTGTTTCGCCACCATGGACTCGGTGTCGCCCGTCCAGGTGGCCTGGACCAGGGCGGCACGTACGACGTTGGCCATGAGCTGCTCCTTCGACGGGACGTCAGAGCCTCTACGCCCGTAGAGGGGGCGGTAGAGGCTTGAAAGTAAGCCCCTGGAACAGCCTTGCCAAGACCATCGTCGTTAACCCGCTGAGTCGATCACGTTTCACACTCCGGTGGGGGATGGATGCGGCCGGTGGGATGGTTGCGGCCGGTGGTGCGAGCCGGTGGCGCGGCTGCTGGAGCGGCTGGGTTGTCAGGCCGCGAAGCCCGCCACCCGCAGGGCGTGCACGAGATCCCAGTGCCGCTCGTCCGAGACGCCCCGGGCGGCCTCCAGCAGGAGCGGCAGGAGGGTCCGCGGCTCCGGCGCGACGCTGCGGGCCGCCTCCTCCGGGGTGCGGACGCGGACGTACGCGTCCAGCAGCGCACGGATCTCGCGGTGCCGTCCCTCGCCGACCAGCGCCACCACGGCCTGCCCGATCTCGTGCGCGGGCCGCGCCACGCCCTGCCGCAGGATCTGCTCCCCGTCGCCGGCCCGCCCGGCCGCGGTCAGCGCGTCGGCGGCGGCGACGAGCCGCTCGGCCGACAGCGAGGCGGTCTCCCACAGCAGGGTCGCCCAGTCGGCCGCGAGTCCGGCGCGCTCCATCTCGGCCGCGAGCGCCGGAAGGCGGACGGCGGGCCAGGACGCGGCCTCCACCAGCAGGACATGCGCCTCGCCGCTACGGCCCTCGGCGCGCAGCCGCACGATCGTCTCGACGGTCCGGGAGACCTCCCGCCGGTCCGCACCGTCCATGGTTTCGACCTGCGACGGCTCCGAGTTCGCGGGCACCTCGTCGGCGGCCCCGGCGAAGCGGGCACCGCGCGGAGTGCGGCGCGTGGTGCCGGTCTGGGCGGGGAGGGTGGGGAGGACGGGTTCGGCGGTCGGCGGTACGACGACGGGGGCGGCCTCCTCCTCGACCATCCCGGCGAAGCGGGCACTGCCTCGGCGGCGTTTGCGCTGCTTGGGGGTGGGAGCGGGGGCGGGGTCGGACTCGGGGGCCGGGGTGGCCGACCGGACCTGGTGGTGGTCGTCGACCCC
This sequence comes from Streptomyces sp. cf386, assembly GCF_900103585.1. Lineage (GTDB taxonomy): Bacteria > Actinomycetota > Actinomycetes > Streptomycetales > Streptomycetaceae > Streptomyces. Next base: position 209,287 of record NZ_FNHV01000004.1, on the reverse strand, counting down.
GGCGATTCGGTCGGCGGGGTCGAGGGGGTGCCCGGCGGGGCGGCCCCCGGCGGTGGCCGCGCTGTGCGGGTCGCGCTGATGCGGCCCGCTCGGGAATCCGCCGCCGTGGGAACCGGCTGCACTCTGCTGGGTGCCGGCCGATCCGGGCCCGTCCCCCCTGCCCGGGTGGCCTCTGAACCCGCCACCCCCGAACCGGTCGTCTGCGAGCCGGCCGTCCCCGAACCGGTCGTCTCCGAGCCGGTCGTCTCCGAGCCGGTCGTCTCCGAGCCGGTCGTCCACACGGAACACGGACCCCTCCCCCGCCCGGTCCCGCCGTATCGCCTCGGCCCGTCCGCTGGCCGCCCGTCGTTCCAAGTCGGCCATCCGGGAACGGAGTTCCGCGCACCGGGCGGTCGCTCGCTCGTGGTCGTCTCGGGCCCAGGCGAGGTCGAGGCGGACGCTGTCGGCCTCCTCCCGGCTGGTGGCGGAGGCGAGCAACCGACCCAGTTCAGCCTGTCGTTCGGCGGCGTACCGCTGCTCGCGGAGCATGACGTCGAGCCGGTCGCCGAGGGCGTCACGGCCGTCGGGCCGGGCGTCGTACGTGGCGAGGGCGGCGGCGTGCAGGGCGCGGGCCCGTTCCGTCTCGGTCCCGGCGCCGCCGGGACCGTACTGGGCGGCGAGGTCGTGCAGGAGTGACTCCACCACGTCCCAGGGCGGAACCTCGCGTCCGTCGAGGCAGGCCTGCATGCCCTCCGGGTCACGCTGCCAGAAGACCCCGCACCATCCGCCGCCCTGATCCAGGCGCGCCAGAAGACCGTCCAGGTAGTCCACGAACTCCCGTACCCGGGCCGGGAGTTGTTCCACTGACATCGCCCAACTCCCGCCAGACCGGAGTACTCCGGTCCGTTAGGCAACACGAGCCATGTTACGAACGCGCTACGAGACAATTTCGGACTGAACGCAGAGTGCGCCGGAGCTGTCGGAACGTGACGTGCGAACCGGTCAGGCGGCGGCTTCGACGACCGGCGTGCAGCGCCCGGCCAGGTCATCCATGGACAGACCGAGGGCCTGCGCCAGCGCGGCCACGGTGAAGAAGGCCGGAGTCGGGGCACGCCCCGTCTCGATCTTGCGGAGCGTCTCGGCGGAGATGCCGGCGTTCGCCGCGACCTCCGTCATGCTGCGGCCGCCGCGGGCCTCGCGGAGGAACCGGCCGAGCCGCTCGCCGCGTTCGCGTTCTTCGGGAGTGAGAGGGGTGCGCACCATGCCGTCATTCTAATACCGGTATAGTAATTGGCATGGTGGAGCTGAAGACGGACACGTCGATCGATGCGATGTACACGACCGGGCAGGTCGTGGGCCAGGCCCTCACGGCCGTACAAAAGGCCGCTGACGTGGGGGTTTCCCTGCTGGAGCTGGACGAAGTGGCGCGCGAGGTACTGCGCGGCGCGGGCGCCACATCCCCCTTCCTCGGCTACCGCCCCTCCTTCGCCCCCGTCCCCTTCCCCGCCGTCATCTGCGCATCGGTGAACGACGCGATCGTGCACGGCATCCCGACCGGCTACCGCCTGCGCGACGGCGACCTGGTCTCCATCGACTGCGGTGCCGAACTGGGCGGCTGGGCGGGCGACTCGGCGATCAGCTTCACGGTCGGCAGGGCGCGCCCCGCCGACGTAAGGCTGATCGAGACGGCCGAGCGGGCGCTGGCGGCGGGCATCGAGGCGGCCGTGGTCGGCAACCGCATCGGCGACATCGCCCACGCGATCGGCTCGGTGTGCCGGACGGCCGGGTACGGCATCCCGGACGGCTTCGGCGGGCACGGCATCGGCCGCAAGATGCACGAGGACCCAGGGGTGCCGAACGAGGGCCGCCCGGGCCGGGGCCTGCCCCTGCGGCACGGCATGGTCCTCGCCATCGAGCCGATGCTCATCGCGAGCGGCGACGACGGCTACCACCCGGCCCCGGACGGCTGGACCCTGTGCACCAACGACGGCTCCCGCGCGGCCCACGCGGAGCACACGGTGGCGATCACGGAGTCGGGGCCACGGATTCTGACGGCTCGCTGAGAGGGCGCGCGGCGTTCGACGGGGCCCCGGACAGGGTGATCCAGGTGGCGCCCGGGGCCTGGCGGGGAGCTGGCGGTGCGGTTGCCGTCGCCGGGGCCCCAGGGGAGGGGAGCCGGGCGGCAAGGTCGCCGTCAGCCGGGCGCTCGGCGCGTCCGCCCTGCCCGGCGGCCGCTGATCGAGCGGGGCCCTGCGTGCCCCACCCCCGCGTTCCCTGAAGGTGCCCCCGCCCACCGTTCGTGCGAAGGTGTTCTACGAACGCACGGCCAGGTGTAACCGGCTTTCGCCCGGGTTACCCGACTCCGGCACGCCGATCAGCGAGGGCGACCCTGCCCGCGCAGGGACGCCGGATGGGAACGCCATGACCAGCGGCTTCAATGGTGGTCCGGAGGACTACGACCCCTTCGGAGAATTCCTCGCCCGCTTCTTCGGCGGACCGCGCCCCGGCCCCCGCCAGATCGACATCGGCCGCCTGCTCAGCCAGCCGGCCCGGGAACTGGTGCGGGGTGCCGCCCAGTACGCCGCCGAGCACGGCAGCCGTGACCTGGACACCCAGCACCTGCTGCGCGCCGCGCTGTCCGCCGAGCCGACCCGGAGTCTGCTCACCCGGGCCGGCGCGGACCCCGACTCCTTGGCGACTGAGATCGACGAGCGCTCGGGCCCGGTCCAGCACCCGCCGGGCGAGGCCCCGCCGCCGACGTCGCTCTCCCTCACCCCGGCCGCCAAGCGCGCCCTGCTGGACGCGCACGACCTGGCCCGCGCGCGGGGCACCGGCTACATCGGCCCGGAGCATGTGCTCAGCGCTCTGGCCGCGAACCCCGACTCGGCCGCCGGGCACATCCTGGGCGCGGCCCGCTTCGCCTCGTCCGGCATGCCGCCCGAGGCTCCGGACGCCGCCGATTCCCGGCCCCGCATCGACCAACGGCCGCGCGTCGACACCGGTACGCCCACCCTCGACAAGTACGGCCGCGATCTCACCGACCTCGCCCGCCGGGGCCGTATCGACCCGGTGATCGGCCGGGACGAGGAGATCGAGCAGACCATCGAGGTGCTCTCCCGGCGCGGCAAGAACAACCCCGTGCTGATCGGCGACGCGGGCGTCGGCAAGACCGCGATCGTGGAGGGCCTGGCCCAGCGGATCGCCGAGAGCGATGTACCGGACGTGCTCAGCGGCCGCCGGGTGATCGCGCTGGACCTGACCGGCGTGGTCGCGGGCACCCGCTACCGGGGCGACTTCGAGGAGCGGCTCACCAACATCGTGGACGAGATCCGCTCGCACTCCGACCAACTGATCGTCTTCATCGACGAGTTGCACACCGTCGTCGGCGCCGGAGGCGGCGGCGAGGGCGGCTCCATGGACGCCGGGAACATCCTCAAACCGGCCCTCGCGCGCGGCGAACTGCACGTCGTGGGCGCGACCACGCTGGAGGAGTACCGCAGGATCGAGAAGGACGCGGCGCTCTCCCGCCGCTTCCAGCCGATCCTCGTCCCCGAGCCGACCACCGCGGACGCCATCGAGATCCTGCGCGGCCTGCGCGACCGCTACGAGGCCCACCACCAGGTCCGCTACACCGACGAGGCGCTCGTCGCCGCCGTCGAGCTCTCCGACCGCTATCTCACCGACCGCCGCCTGCCGGACAAGGCCATCGATTTGATCGACCAAGCGGGCGCGCGGGTACGGCTGCGCACACGGGCCAAGGGCACGGACGTACGGACCATGGAGCGCGAGGTCGAGCAGCTGACCCGGGACAAGGACCAGGCGGTCGCCGACGAACAGTACGAGCAGGCGACGCAACTGCGCGACCGTATCGTCGAGTTGAAGCAGCGCATCACGGACGCGTCCGGCGACGAGGAGGTCGACGAGGGCCTGAATCTGGAGGTCACCGCCGAGGCCATCGCCGAGGTCGTGTCCCGGCAGACCGGCATCCCGGTGAGCAGCCTCACCGAGGAGGAGAAGGACCGGCTGCTCGGTCTGGAGGAACACCTGCACGAGCGGGTCGTCGGCCAGGAGGAGGCGGTGCGCGTGGTCGCCGACGCGGTCCTGCGCTCCCGGGCGGGACTCGCCAGCCCCGACCGGCCGATCGGCAGCTTCTTCTTCCTCGGCCCGACCGGCGTCGGCAAGACCGAGCTGGCGCGGGCGCTCGCCGAATCGCTGTTCGGCAGCGAGGAGCGCATGGTCAGGCTGGACATGAGCGAGTACCAGGAACGGCACACCGTCAGCCGCCTGGTCGGCGCCCCGCCCGGCTACGTCGGACACGAGGAGGCCGGCCAGCTCACCGAGGTCGTCCGCCGGCACCCGTACTCGCTGCTGCTGCTCGACGAGGTCGAGAAGGCCCACCCGGACGTCTTCAACATCCTGCTCCAGGTCCTGGACGACGGCCGGCTCACCGATTCCCAGGGCAGGACCGTCGACTTCACCAACACGGTCATCGTGATGACCAGCAACCTGGGCTCCGAGGCGATCACCCGGGGCGGCGCCGGGATCGGATTCGGCGCGGGTGACGCGGAGGCCGACGAGGAGGCGCGGCGCGAGCGGATCCTGCGACCGCTGCGCGAGCACTTCCGGCCCGAGTTCCTCAACCGCATCGACGAGGTCGTGGTCTTCCGCCAGCTGACCCCCGAGCAGTTGGAGCGGATCACCAACCTGCTCCTCGACAAGACCCGCCGTCTGCTGCACGCCCAGGGCGTCTCGGTGGACTTCACCGGCGCGGCCGTCGACTGGCTCTCCGAGCGCGGCTACCAGCCCGAGTACGGTGCCCGCCCGCTGCGCCGCACCATCCAGAAGGAGGTCGACAACCAGCTCTCCCGGCTCCTCCTGGACGGCCGGGTCGGCGAGGGCGGCCGGGTCACGGTGGACGTGCAGGACGGGCGGCTCGCCTTCCGCACGGAAGACCTGCCGCCCGCCCCGGAGCTGTGAGACACCGGGAGGCACTGCGACGCCCGGTGCGACGATGCGCTACGACGCCGGCCGCACCACCATCGCCGAGCCGCCGCCGCGCCGTACGGTCTCGGCGGCGGCCAGCCACTTCCCGCCCGGCAGCCGCTGCACACCGGTCGCCGCGCCGATCTCGGGGTTCGGCTTGAAGGAGTGCCCGATGGCCTCCAGCCCGGCCTTCACCTTGCTGTCGTAGAGCCCGGGTTCCAGTTCCGTCTGGGCCGCGTTGCGCTGGCTGGCGCGGGGCGCGGCGATCGCGTCGACCAGCGGCAGGCCGCGGTCCAGGAACCCGGTCAGCGTCTGCAGCACGGTGGTGATGATGGTCGCGCCACCGGGCGAACCGAGCGCCACGACCGGCTTGTTGTGCTGGTCGAGGACGATCGTCGGGGACATCGAGGAGCGCGGCCGCTTGCCCGGGCCCGGCAGGTTCGGGTCGTGGACGGCCGGGCTGGCCGGGGCGAAGGAGAAGTCCGTCAGCTCGTTGTTGAGGATGAAGCCACGGCCCGGGACCGTGATGCCGCTGCCACCGGTCTGCTCGATGGTGAGCGTGTATGAGACGACGTTGCCCCACTTGTCGGCCACCGTGAGGTGGGTCGTACTGTCCCCCTCGTAGGTGGTCGGAGCCGCCGTACCGCTCGCGTCGCACTTCGCCGGATTGCGCGGGTCACCCGGCGCGACCGGGCTCGTCAGCACCGCGTCGTCCTTGATCAGGCACTCCCGCGAGTCGGCGTACCGCTGCGACAGCAGCTCCTTCGTCGGTACGTCCTCGAAAGCGGGGTCGCCGACCCAGCGCCCGCGATCGGCGAAGGCGATGCGGCTGGCCTCGATGTAGCGGTGCAGGTACTGGACCTCGCTCGCCTTCGAGAGGTCCGTGTTCTCCAGGATGTTGAGGGCCTCGCCAACCGTCGTGCCGCCGGAGGAGGAGGGCGCCATGGAGTAGACGCCGAGTCCGTGGTACGAGGTCCTGGTGGGCGCCTGCGACCTGGTGCGGTAGGTGGCCAGGTCCTCGGCGGAGAGGTCGCCGGGGCGGGCCTTCCAGCCGGAACTCGGGTCCACGGGCGGGTGGTTGACCGTGTCGACGATGTCGTCGGCGAGGTCGCCCCGGTAGAGCGCGCCCACGCCCTTCCTCGCCAACTCCGCGTAGGTGCGGGCGAGATCGGGGTTCTTGAAGGTGGAGCCGACGACGGGGAGCGCCCCGTTCGGCAGGAACAGCTGCGCGGTGTCCGGGAAGTAGCGGAACCGGGTCTCGTTCGAGGCGGTCTGCGCGCGGAAGGTGTCGTCGACGACGAAGCCGTCCCGGGCGAGCCGCTCGGCGGGCTTCAGCAAGGTGCCGAGCCCTTCGCTCCCCCACTTGTCCAGCGCCTGCTGCCAGGTGGCGGGCGTGCCCGGGGTGCCGACGCTCAGGCCGCTGCTGACGGCCTCGGCGAAGGGGATCGCCGTGCCGTTCTCCACGAACAGGCCGGAGTCGGCGGTCAGCGGCGCGGTCTCGCGGCCGTCGATGGTCCGCACCGTGCGGGACTTGGCGTCGTAGTAGACGAAGTAGCCGCCTCCGCCGATGCCCGCCGAGTAGGGCTCGGTGACGCCGAGCGCGGCGGCCGTGGCCACGGCGGCGTCGACGGCGTTGCCGCCCTTGCGCAGCACCTCGATGCCGGCCGCGGAGGCGTCCGCGTCGACGCTGGACACGGCACCGCCGTAGCCGACGGCCACCGGCGCCTTCTCAACGGGGTCGGTACCGGCGGCGGGTGGCGCCGCCGCCCCCACCGAGACCATGGCGGCCGAGACCGCCAGGACCGACAGTTTCCGCGCGACAGGGCGACGCATCCGCACCTCCAGTGAAAGGCCGTTCGCGCAGCCTATGCCATCACCATGGCCACGTCAGGAGCGCCGCGAGATGCCCGTTTCGAACACGGGTTTGTGTTCGCCCGCTAGCATGCGCGCCCATGAATGACGACGTGCGCAATATCGTTCTGGGCGTGGTCGCGGCCGGCATCAGCGCCTCCCTCGGCTGGCTGGCCCGCACCTATCTGTGGAAGCGGAAGCTGCGGCGCAAGCAGGCGTTCTTCGGGCTGCCCGCCAACTCCGAGTCCCTGCTCGTCGTCAACCGGGACGCGGGCAGCGCCGACCTCGCGGTGCACCGCTACGACGTGTTCGCACTCCTGGAACTCTCCGCGCTCATCAAGGACTGCGGCGCGCACGCCGACGTGGTCACGCAGGACGCGGCGCGGCAGGGCTTCGGCGAGCGCACCGAGTTCTGCGTCGGAGGCCCGGGGTCGAACCGGCGCATGGCGGCCCATATGCACGCCATGCTGCCCGGCGTGCGCGTCAACACCGACCCGGAACCGGGCCCGGACCGACTGGCCTTCCAGATCGGCAGCGAGCGCCACCGCATGGAGAAGGGCCTGACCGAGTACGTACTCCTGGCCCGCCTGACGGCCGGACAACCCGGCCTGAGCCGCCCCGTCTTCCTCTTCTGCGGGCAGACCGCGATCACCAACCAGGCGGCCACCCGCTATCTCGCCCGCAACCACGAGCGGCTGTCCCGCAAGCACGGCAACAGCTCCTTCGTCCTGCTGCTGAAGGTGGTCAACTCGCAGGCGTACGGCCCGGATGTGGTGGAGTTGGTCGCGGATGTGACACGGGCGGCGCAGACGGCGCTGCCGACACCGGCGGCTCCGCGCAATACCCACCGAGCCTCCTGAGGTTCATCACATTCCGGTAATCGTTACTGGCACGTAACTTACCGACGGGTTACTTGCGGTAAGAGGACGAGGTTACCGTTCGGTCACTTTGCACTGACACGAGTGAGGAGTGACCCGTGGGACACCATCGCAAGGCCCTGCGTACGACCGCCGTGGGCGCCGTCTCCGCGACACTGATCGCCGGTAGCGCCCTCGGGCTCGCCCCCGCCGCCCAAGCGGCCCCGAACAGCGTCCGCTTCGTCGACATCGCCGGCGACGGCGGAACCATCCTCAAGGCGAACGTCATCACGCCGGCCGGCACCGACGGCACGCGCCGCTACCCGCTGCTGGTGCTGCCCACGAGCTGGGGTCTGCCCCAGGTCGAGTATGTCGCCCAGGCGCAGAAGCTCGCGGACTCGGGCTATGTCGTGGTCAGTTACAACGTGCGCGGCTTCTGGCAGTCGGGCGGCGAGATAGAAGTGGCCGGCCCGCCCGACATAGCCGACGCGTCCAAGGTCATCGACTGGGCGCTCGCCAACACCCCGGCCGACGCCCAGCACATCGGCATGGCGGGCGTCTCCTACGGCGCCGGCATCAGCCTGCTGACCGCCGCGCACGACAAGCGCGTCAGGGCGGTCGCCGCCCTCAGCGGATGGGCCGACCTCATCGGCTCGATCTACTCCGGCCGGACCCAGCACGTCCAGGCGGCCGGGCTGCTGGACGGGGCGAGCCTCGTCACCGGGCGCCAGAGCGCCGAAGTCCGGCAGATCTTCAACGACTTCTACGCCTCCAACCTGTCCAAGGAACAGGACATGATCAACTGGGGGAAGAAACGTTCGGTCGCTACATACGTGGATCAACTGAACAAGAACGGCGCCGCGGTCATGATGGCCAACGCCTGGGGCGACACGATCTTCCCGCCCAACCAGTACGCGGACTTCTACGAGAAACTGACCGGCCCGAAGCGGCTGGAGTTCCGCCCCGGCGACCACGCCACCGCCGAGCTGACCGGCCTGTTCGGCCTGCCCAACGACGTGTGGACCGACACCGAGCGCTGGTTCGACCACTACCTCAAGGGCGAGGCCAGTGGCATCAACCGCGAACTGCCCGTCCGGCTCAAGTCCCGCTCCACGGGCGCCTACGAGGGCTACCCGGACTGGAAGTCGGTCGGCGCGACGAACAGGAAGATCGCCCTCGGCGGCACGACCACGATCCACACGAACGTCAACTCGGGCGCGGACGGCGGCGTCGTCTTCCTGTCCAGCATCCTCGACCAGGTGGCCCAGCTGCCCCCGGTGGCCTCGATCCCACTGATCCCCCGGTTCTGGGCGGGCGTATGGCAGTCGGAGAAGTACGCAACGGCGCAACACGTGCGCGGCACGGCCAAGTTGCACACCACCGTCACCCCGACCAAGGAGAGCGGCACCCTCGTCGCCTACCTCTACGACGTGGGCCCGCTCGGCCTCGGCAAGCTGGTCAGCAACGCGCCGTACACCTTCCACGGACGTACACCCGGAAAGCCGTTCAGCGTCGACCTGGAGCTGTACTCCACGGCCTACGACGTCCCGGCGGGGCATCGGCTCGCCCTGGTCGTCGACACCGTCGACCCGCTCTACATCGAGCACAACCCGTCCGGCGCGCGGCTGACCTTCTCCTCACCGGCGAACGACCCGTCATACGTGTCGATTCCACTGCGCGAACAGTGATCTCCGGCCGGCGCCGGACGGGTATGGCTCTATGACTGCTGCCCCCTGCTGCCCCTGCACCCAGGGGCCGTGGGGGGATCCCCACCCGGCAGCAGCGTCCCTGGTCGCGGCCGCGGCGACCGCCACGGCCTTGGGGACGGACGGAACATCGTAGTCGAGGTGGGACACGGCAAGGATTTCGGCTTGGTGATGGCCGCAAACTATCCAGACAAGGGCAGACTTAGTGCATGACACGCACTTTTCGGACATAAGCCGTATTTATGCGGTTCTTACGCCAATCCACACCTCAGGGGCTCACGCCTGAGGGCCTCACGCCTCCGCGACCTCCGCGTACAACTGCGACAGCTCCGGCACCCCGTTCGCGGCCCATTCCTGCCCCGAGGTCACGACATCGAACTCACGGCCGGAGGCAAGCCGGACGACCGGCTGGCCGTCCGGCCAGATCTCCCAGGCGGCCCCGGGCACGGTGCGCACGATGACGGTGCCGAGATACAGCCCGGCGTCATTGCCCAGCCAGGGCAGGACCTCCTCGTCGTCCCGCCAACGAGGCACCATCTGATCCAGCGCCTCCAACGAGGCTGCGGTGTCGTCGAGTTGGATCCCCGCCCGGGACGCGTGGGAACGCAGGAGTTCACACTCGGAGAGCAGTTCGGCGATGCCCTCGGGATCGAGGGCTCCGCGCTTCTCGGGCCGGTGGCCCAAAAAAGGGATCTTCATACGCCAAGCGTGTCATTCGTACTGCCGAACGCACCACAGGCGCGCGGGCCGTCGATTCCGGTCGAGTTCACGCCGACTTCTGGCATGGCTCGTTGACGGGTCACGGGTGCCTCTCTACTTTCTCGGTGCGTCTTGCGTCTCGTCTGAACGGTCGTGAACGGGAGGAGTCGGAGTTGCGCCGATGTGTGTGGGGTTCCACGGTCGTCCTCGCTCTCTTCGCGGCCCTGGTGCCGGAGGTCTCCGTGCAGGCGGCCACCGAGCAGAGAGCCGCGCCGCTCCCGCTGGAGCGGCTCTTCGACAACGTGGCCGTGAGTGACGACTCCCGGCCCGCCGAGGCGAACTTCGACGGGGCGGGCGCCTCCCTGTCGGCGCAGGACCTCTCGGCGGCGGGCTGGACGTCCGGTCGCGCGCTCACCGTGCAGGGGGCCCGGCTGACGTGGCCGAAGCGGCAACCGGGCGAGCCGGACAACGTCCGGGCCGGCGGTCAGGACGTGCGGGTGCGTGGCCGTGGTGACGCGCTCGCGTTCCTCGTGGCGGGCACGGGCGGCACGGACACCGGCGGAACGGGGACGGTGCGCTACGGCGACGGCACCCGGTCCGCCTACCGCCTGACCGCCCCCGACTGGCGCACCGGCCCGCTCGCCACCAAGGCGGTCGCCCTGCCGCACATCAACACACCGGCCGGTCAACTCGCCGAGCGGGCCCGGCTGTACGTCATCACCGTGCCGCTCGTGGTGGGGCGCGCGGTCGCGTCGGTACGGCTGCCGCACGCGATCGGACTGCATGTGTTCGCGGTCTCGGTACGGGCCCCCGCTCCGGGCTGGACGGGGAGTTGGGCGGCCGCGACGGGCGGCTATCCGACCGTGGGGCCGTGGACCGACCGGACGTTGCGGCTGGTGGTGCACACCTCGGCGGGCGGGCCGCGGGTGCGGCTGCGGTTCGACAACACCTTCGCGGCGGCGCCGGTGCGGATCGGAAGCGCCACGGTGGCGGTGCAGCAGGCGGGCGCGGCGGCGCGGGGCACGCCGGCCGCGGTGACCTTCGGGGGCGCGGCGGGCGTGGAGATCCCGGCAGGGGCGCAGGCGTACAGCGATCCGCTCGCCTTCGTGGTGCCCGCGGACACCAATCTGCTGGTCAGCTTCCATCTGCCGGGGACCGTGCCGGCGGCGCCCGTGCACCGGCTCGCCCAGCAGCGGTCGTACGTGAGCGGGCCGGGTGACCACACGGCGGACGGCTCGGCGGCACCGTACGGCACCGTCCTGACCAGCTGGCCGCTGCTGACCGGCGTCGATGTGGGCGGTGGGCCCGGGTCCGTGGTGCTGCTGGGGGACTCCATCACCGACGGCGACAAGTCCACGATGGACGCCAACCGGCGGTGGCCCAATGTGCTGGCCACACGGCTGCTGAACCAGAGTGTGGTCCCGCACTATGGGGTGCTCAACCAGGGGATTTCCGGTAACCGTGTGGTCAGCGACCGCTATCCCGGTGAGGGGGTGTCGACGGACACGGCCGGAGTGAGCGCCCTGTACCGGTTCGATCGGGATGTCGTGGCGCAGACCTCGGCGCGTACCGCCGTGGTGTTCGAGGGCATCAACGATGTGCGGTGGCAGACCACGGCCGAGCAGGTCATCGCGGGACTGCGGGAGATCGCCGACCGGGGGCACGCGCGGGGGCTGCGGATGCTGGCCGCGACGATCCTGCCGTGCGCGGGCGAGGCCCGGTGCACGGCAGCCGTGGACGCGGAGCGCGTCAAGGTGAACCAGTGGATCCGCACCAGCGCCGGGTTCGACGGTGTCCTCGACTTCGACGCCGTGATCCGGGACCCGGCACAGCCCTCCCGGATGCTCCCCGCCTACGACAGCGGGGACCATCTGCATCCCGGCGACGCGGGGCTCGCCGCGCTGGCCGAGTCGATCGATCTGCGGGCGTTCGTGAGGTGACCTCGAACGCCGGACGCGCTGGTCCTGCCGAACTGGGCTACACGTCCAGGTCGACCACCACGGGCGCGTGGTCCGACGCACCCTTGCCCTTGCGCTCCTCGCGGTCCACGTAGGAGTCGGTGACCGCCTTGGCGAACGGCTCGTTGCCATAGACCAGGTCGATGCGCATGCCGCGGTTCTTGGGGAAGCAGAGCTGGCGGTAGTCCCAGTAGGTGTACGGGTGGTCGTACTTGAGGGGGCGCGGGACCACGTCGGACAGGCCGGACTCACGCAGGGAGGCGAGGGCGGCGCGCTCGGCAGGGGTGACATGGGTGAGGCCCTCGAAGGCGGCCACGTCGTAGACGTCGTCGTCGGTCGGGGCCACGTTGTAGTCGCCCATCACCGCGAACGGGCGGCTGCCGCCCGCGTCGCCCGCGACGGCCGCCTTGAGGGCCTCGAACCACTGGAGCTTGTAGGCGTAGTGAGGGTGGTCCACCTCACGGCCGTTCGGCACATAGACCGACCAGACGCGGACCGGGCCACAGGTCGCGGAGATGGCGCGGGGCTCCACGACGCCGTCGTAGCCGGGATCGCCGGGCACGCCCTTGACGACGTCCTTGAGGCCGACGCGGGAGAGCACCGCCACGCCGTTCCACCGGCCGGTGGCGTTGACCGCGGCCTCGTAGCCGAGGTCGCGCAGCGGGTCGAACGGGAACTGCTCCTCGGCGACCTTGGCCTCCTGGAGGCACAGCACGTCGGTGCCGCTGCTCTCCAGCCAGGCGAGGAGCCTCGGCAGGCGGGCGGTGATCGAGTTCACGTTCCAGGTCGCGATGCGCATGCCTGACAACCTACCGGGCGGGACTGACAACCCGGCCCCGCCCGGGGTGGGGCCGCTCACACCTGCGCCGAGTCCCCCGGCGTCAGACGCAGATGCTCCGCGCCGCCCAGGCCGCCGATCTGGCGGTCGTAGATCGGCCGGGCCAGGTCCGTGAGCAGGGCGTCGTGGATGTCGTAGGCGCGCTGCGGCTTGACCTCGCGGACGTAGTCGATGACCTCCGCGATCTTGTTCCAGGGAGCCATGACCGGCAGCATCAGCGTCTCGACCGGGCGGTCGGGAACGGTGAGGGCGTCCCCCGGGTGGAAGACCCGGCCGCCGTCGATGAGATAGCCGACGTTGGTGATGCGCGGGATGTCCGGGTGAATGACGGCGTGCAGCTCGCCGTGGACCTGGACGTCGAATCCGGCCGCCGTGAAGGTGTCGCCGTGGCCGACGGTGTGCACACGGCCCGGGAAGGCCGCCGAGAGCTGCTCGGCCACGGACCTGAGCGTCCAGATCTCGGCGGCCGGGTTGGCCTCCAGCGCCGCCCGCAGGCGCGCCTCGTCGAAGTGGTCGGGGTGCTCATGCGTGACGAGGATCGCATCCGCGCCGACTGCGGCGTCGTCCTCGCTGAAACCTCCGGGGTCGAGGACGAGCGTGCGTCCGTCCTTCTCGAGACGGACGCAGGCGTGCGACTTCTTCGTGAGCTTCATGGCACCATCCTGCCTCCGCGGACGGGCCGGCGGGCGGCTCAGCGTGGTGCCGTCGACACCTGCCTGACGATCACTCCGTACCGCCCCGACGATCACTCCGTGGGAGTCGTCTCCTCCCTTATGACCTGCTGCGCCACCTTGAAGGCGCTGTTCGCCGCCGGTACGCCGCAGTAGACCGCCGCCTGGAGCAGCACTTCCTTGATCTCGCCCGGAGTGAGGCCGTTGCGCAGGGCGGCACGGATGTGGAAGGCGAGTTCGTCCAGGTGGCCGCCGGCGACCAGGGCGGTGAGGGTGACACAGCTGCGGGAGCGCCGGTCGAGGCCGGGTCTGTCCCAGATCTCGCCCCACGCGTACCGGGTGATGAACTCCTGGAAGTCCCCAGAGAACTCGTCCGCCTGCGCGAGCGCCCGGTCCACGTGCGCGTCGCCGAGCACCTCGCGACGGACCTTGATCCCCGCGTCGTACGGGTCCGGCCGGCCCGCCGACTGGGGCAGTACGACGGCCGGGGCGATCTCGGCGACGGGCGCGGGCTGCGGGGGCGCGGCGGCCAGGACCGGCTTGACCGGGGCGGCCGGGATGGCGATCTGGCCGGTGGAGGAGTCGTAGGCGGGCTGCCAGGCGGTGGAGAAGTGCCGCACCAGCAGGTCGGTGACGGCGGCGGGCTGTTCGACGGGGACGAGGTGGGAGGCGCCGGGAACGACGGCGAGGCGGGCGTCCGGTATCCCGGCGACCAGGGTGCGGGCCTCGGCCGGACCGGTGACCTGGTCGTCCGAGCCGACGAGCACGAGGGTGGGCACGGTGACGCCGCCGAGTTGTGACCGTACGTCGAAGGAGGCGAGCGCCTCGCAGGCGGCGATGTAGCAGCCGGGGTCGGTGGTGCGCACCATCTGCACCGCCCACTCGGTGATCGCCGGCTGGGCGGCGGCGAAGCCGGACGTGAACCAGCGGTCCGGCGAGGTGCGGGCGATGGGGTCGAGGCCGTTCGTGCGCACGATCACCCCCCGCTGCCGGAACTCGTCGGCCGTGCCGAAGCGGGGCGAGGCGGCGATCAGGGCGAGCGAGGCGAGGCGCTCCGGGTGACGCAGGGCGAGTTCGATGCCGAGAGCACCGCCGAGCGCACAGCCCGCGTAGCCGAAGCGCTGCACGCCGAGGCCGTCGAGGGTGGCGAGCAGCCGCTCGGCGAGATCGCCGACCGAGCCCGCCGGGTACGCGGGCGCACCGCCGTGTCCCGGCAGGTCGAACCGGAAGATGCGCCACTGCTGGGCCAGCTCCGGGACCTGCCGGTCCCACATGTGCCATGTGGTACCCAGGGAGGGTCCCAGGATCAGGACGGGAGCCTCTTCTGGCCCGTCAAAGCGGTATTGCAAGGTGTTCGGGGGCTTCTCACTCACCCGTCAGACCCTCTCATCTCTCACGGGATCTCACATGGCCGGTCCTAACCTAACGGCTCTTGTCCCTGCCGCTGCGACAGGCCCGGCATTGCCGGAATCCTCGAGGGTCCAAATATGTGTTCTCCGGCGTGTACGCGTGGCCGTGCCGACAGTGTGTCCTCCGGGCGCGCGCCCGCTTCCAGTCCCTGTGCCCAAGAGCTTCCTCCCTCGTCACCGCTTCCAAGTGGTCCGGGTTGCAGCATCGCGTGTGGTGAGGCCAGCGAGGCTCGGCATGGCTCACCTGGAAACCTTCCGGAATCTCGCCCACCAGGAGCCTGAACACCACACGATGCACCAGGTCGGTCTTCCCCTCGTAAGAGACCGTGCCGTAGCCCGACAGGCCCTGTCTGTTACGGCTACCGGTCCACAGCCAGCAGCCCGATTCCGGGTCCACCTCGATCTTGCTGGCCATACGGCTGGGCAAATCGCTCGGCTGATAGGCCGCCGCGCTCACGCTTGCCCCTCTATCGCATCTATCGAAGATCCATGCAATCCATCCCACATTGTGGCGACTTCGCGAAGATCCTCGACATCCGGCTTCACATACCACTTCTTCGTGGTCTTCACGTTCGTGTGTCCGGCCCACCGCGCAAGGATGTGATCTGGCACACCGTTGTTTGCCAGGTACGTGAGGCACGACGAACGAGCGTCGTAGAGACGAACGCGGCGAAGACCGAGGATTTCCATGAGCCGGTACGCCCGTCGCCGAAGCTGCTTGATCGTGAAGGCTTCTCCGGTCTCGTGCACCAGGACGTAGCCGGAATCCGCGTAAGCCTCACCCAGAGCCAGCTTCTCCTTGGCCTGAAGAGCCTTGAACGACTTGAGAGCAGCCAGCACCGGAGCCGGCAACGGGAGTGCCCGTTCACCGGCCAGCGACTTGGTGTCCTTCTCCACCACGTACCGGTTGCCCATCATGGTGCGCGTGTTGGCAATGGTGATCGTGGCGTTGTCCAGGTCGACGTCTTCCCACCGGAGTCCGCAGACTTCAGCCGGACGCAGACCCATGAGGGACAGCAGAAGCGGAGCGTAGAGCCGCTCGTCGCTGACGCCACGGACGAACGTCTGAACCTCCAGGACGTTCCAGGGCTTCACCTCCTGCTTGTTCTTCCGCTCTGCCTTGCGTGCCCTACGCGGAATGGTCACGTGCTGGGCCACATTCATGGGCACCAACCGACGCGTCACGGCTCGGTTCAGAGCGTCCTTCAGCCGAGCCAGACTCATGTCCACGCTGGTCACTCCGAGCGGAGTGCCGGCCTTACCACCTCGTACGCGCCCGTGCTTCAGAGCCCAGTGCATCCACCCTTCTACGTCCTCTTCAGTGAGTTCCTGAAGACGGATATGGCCCAGGCTCCCCCGTACCCGGTCCAGGGTGATCTGGTAGTTGTAGATGGTGGTTTCTTCTAGGTCCTCCGCCTCCATGGCCAGCCACTGATCGAGCCACTCATTCACTGTGACCTTATTCGGCGGTACCAACGTCCCTTCCTGGCGACGGTTGGTGATGCGCGCGTATTCGGCCTTCGCTTCCTTCAGCGTGCCGAAGGTACGGGTTAGCTGCTTTCGCTTCCCGGTGGTGGGGTCAATGCCCACATCGACCACGAACCGGTACCGGACTTGCCCCTTTGTGTTCGGTGGCAACTTCTTGATCGGGTCGGGCAGGAATACTCACTCTCCTTCAGGACGTGAGAACGTCAAATTCACAGAGATGCAGAACCGTTTCGACAAATACGCCGCAGTGTTACCGCCCTACTGCTGTGTCCGCTACGACTCCACCGCCAAGCACAGCCGAGTGCGGACGCCCTCAATGGTCGCCACGATCGCCGGTTTGGCTAACCGGCGATCGTGGTCTAGGTTGCGCTCGGGCTCCGCCAGGGGTCCTGTCCCAAACTGCAAGTCACCACGCCAACCGGTACGCCCTGTAGTTTGATTGGGTGCGGTTGATCCACGTGTTTGGTGAACCGAAAGCGAACAGGCCACGGCCCGGTGGAAAGGCGCGCAGGCCCCATACCCGTCGGTGGCCTGCTGCGCCGACGGGCTTCTCGTGGGGGATGCGCTGCGCACCGGAGAACCGAACACGATGACCAACTACGACGGAGCCGCACTCCGCCCCCACTTCCGCGGACGACTCACGCTGCGCCGGCTATTGGCCCAGGTACGGACGCCTACCACAGCAGCGGGATTCACTCTGCTACGCACACCGTTCGGCCGGGCCGCGGCAAGCCGAGTCCTCTTCGGCGACAGATCCTTCCCCGACGCCATACCCAAGTGAACTCAGCGAGCGAGCGGCCACGTCATGCCTTCATCGAATGTGGGCGCCTGGCGCCGCGTAGGCACTTGCCTTCCACTGCGATCACCCGGCGTCTGCGGCGCACCAGAGCGCGCTCGTCGGGGACCAGACCCATGCGTACCAGTTGGGGGGGTGTACCAGTCACGTGGTGAACACGCGGGTACTTGTGGATGTCGTGGTGGTCGCGTCGGTCGTTCCGGACCTCGCGATCGCCTCGCGTGTCCTCGTCCGCCGCCCCGACCCGGTCGCGGCGGCGGACCGCCGCGTCTTCTCGCCGGCCGTCTGGCTGGCGCTGGTGACCTGCCTGATCTACGTCAACCAGGTGCTGTTCACCGCCTATGTGCTCCGCGTGCGCGGCGGGGACCCGTCGTTCATCGCGCGGTATCTGCCCGCCGGGTGGTTCGACATGGCGTCGGCGCATCCCGTCCTGCGCGGCCTGGCGGAGCACTTCCCGGCGCCGGGGCTTCTTGCGCCGAGCGTGCTGCGGATCCAGGCCTTCCTGGAACTCCCCTTCGTGCTGCTGGCGTTCGCGACGGTGGTGCGCTGGCTGGACGCTGATCTGTACCGCCGGATCGCGCGCTCCGTCCTGCTGCCCCTGGCCTCCATGTCGTACACGGCCGTGTTCTGTCTGGTCGAGTGGGACCTGCGCAATCCGTACACCTCCGACGACCTGGTGATCCGCGCCCTCTCGGCCGTGATCACCCCGCTGCTGATCGCTGGGGCGGCAGCGCGTGACACGGGGACGACCCGGGTGACGGCCTCCGTCGCGGGACTGCTGGTGTTCATCGGCTCGCTGGGGGCGCTGGGCGGCCTGGTCCTGGTCGTGTACGACACCGCGCTGCTGTACAACTTGGGCCGGCTCGATGACCGTCTGCCGCTCGCCCTGGCGGCCGCGGGCCTCCTGCTCTGTCTGCGCGTGGCCGCGTCCCGCCTGAGGGCCCGGTCCACGTCCACGCCGACGCTGTCGTTCGTGGTCCACGCCCTGCGGCGCTGGTTGGTCCTGTTCTTCGTGCCAGCCCTGGCGGTGCGCTACGGGCTGCTGTTCGGGACGCCGTCACTGGCTCTGGCGACGGGCGGGCTGACGGCCACGGTCGCGTGCGTGCAGGCCGGCCGCGACACGCTGACCGAGACGCGGGACTCGCCAGGCGGAGCCGCGCGACCGATGTCTGCCCTGCTGCTGACCGGCGGGATCGGATGCGCGATCCTGGCGGGAGCCGGTGGCGCGGCCGTGGCCGTCCGACTGACCCCCAGGTCGTACGACGAGGTGGCCCTGCTGTCCGCCCTCGCCGGATTCCTGGTGACGGGCGTTGCGGTGTGCGGGCTCCTCGACATCCGGCTGGCGGCCGTTCTCAAGAAGGCAGGCGGCGGTCGGTGAGGATCAGTCCCTCGCCGCTGTGATGCCGCAGCGCTGTCCGAGGACGTCACGCTCCGCCGTACAACCGCTGCAGGTCGACGAGGATCACCTCGTCGTGGGCGATTGCGGCCCGGAGGGCCGGGTGAAGCCGACGCCGCTGTAGCACGCCGGACGGGTGTGGCTGGTGTCGATGCCGCGAGCGGGTGGTTCTCGACCGTGGTGGTCATCGGGCACCAGTCCCGAACAGCACCTCCAGGCTCTCCGGGAGACAGCCGACCGCTGCGCATGCCCCCGGACGAATGGGACGTCCGTGAGGGGAAGGTTCGGTTCCTCGGCCATCCGGCGCGGAACGGCGCGGCCTGCGTGTCGAACAGCGGGGCGGCTGCCTGGACGACGGCGGCGGTCACGGTACGGCGGGGCTCGGGGGCCGCAGAGGCGCCGGGGATCGAGGAGGTCAAGGCCGTGACACCGTTTCCGGGCGCACCTATCGCCGAACCCGAGTACGGGGGTTCGCGCCCTGGTCGCCGAGGCCGAAGACGCTCCGGGTGATCGAGCAGGTCCAGGTCGTGCTCGCCGAGTACCGCGAACACCTCCCGATGACCGCCAGGCAGGTGTTCTACCGGCTGGTGGGCCGCTACGGCTTCCCGAAGGACGAACAGGCCTACGACCGGCTGCAGGAGTACCTCAACCGCGCCCGCAGGACCGGGATGATCCCCATGGAAGCCATCCGCGATGACCGCGCCCTGACGATGGGCGACGTCGGGGGCTACGCCGGCCCGGCCGCGTTCTGGGCGGAGGTGAAGGCGGGCGCCGGCACCTACCACCGGCCGCTGGACGAGGGGCAGCCCCGCGTCGCCGAGGTATGGATCGAGGCCACGGGCATGATGCCGATGGTCGCCGCCGTCACCAGGGAGTACGGCGTGCCCGTCTACGGCTCCGGCGGGTTCGAGTCGGTGGCGGCCAAGCACGACGCGGCGCAGCGCATCGCCCGTCGCCAGGTGCCCATCACCGTTTTGAGTGTCGGTGATCTCGATCCGAGCGGACTGTCGATCGTGGACGCCGCCGCCGACGACGTCGCCGTCTTCGTCGAGCGGCTCGACGCGAGATCATTTCTTAGTCCGGAAAAGGAGGTTCTCGCTGCAGAGCCGCTCTACGGGGGCCAGCCTGTCTGCACATCGGCCCAGCCCTCTGGCTCGTCGCTGCGGCCTGTACCGAGTAGAGGCGGGCTGTCAGCTTTGCCGCCGGCTGCTCTTCCTGTCGCGGTACGCCGGGGCCCTGCCGCCGCCGCGCGCGTGCGTCGCCAACAGCGGCAGCGTACGGGGCTCCACCACCGTGGAAAGGACCACGACGCTGGTCGAGCGTGCGATGTGCGGGGAGCGAGTGACTTCCAGGAGAGCCTCCTGCAGTTCCTCCTGGTTCCGGGCGGCCATGCGACAGAGCACATCGCCGGTTCCGGTGGTCGCGAAGGCGTCCAGTACGGCTGGATGGAGCTCGAGTACGTCGCGGACCTCGTGCAGCGCGCCCTGTGCGATCTCAAGCGTCACGAAGGCTTGGACGGTGTAGCCCGCGGCATGCAGATCGATGTCGGGCCCGTATCCGGTGATCACGCCGGCGGATTCCATCTTCTCGATCCGGGACTGGACCGTCGCTCGCGCTACGCCGGTCAGTCGGGACAGCTCCAGGTGCCCCGCGCGGGGGTGGCCCTGGAGGGCGTTCAGCAGGGCGACGTCCAGTTCGTCGAGGCCACTCATGCAGCTACCTTTCCCCAGTGCCAGGATCAAGCGCCGTAAGTAGGCGCAGCGTATAGCAGAGGCTTCGTACTGCCAGGCTGGCTTGGCAGATCGACTAGCGAATGCTGGGTATGTTGCGCAGTTGCAGGGCCGCCCGCTCATACTCCCGCTTGCCAACCCGTGTCGCCCGGCGACATCGAGCCAGCGGAGAGAACCATGAGCCTCGAGCACACCCTCACCGACCAGGAACGACTGGCCGACCTCGGCCTCGAGCAGCTGAAGCAGCTGGTCGGCCTGGTCTCCTACGACGACACCACAGACCCCTTTCCGGTGACCGGATGGGATGCCGTCGAGTGGGTGGTCGGCAACGCCAAGCAGACGTCGCACTTCTTCCAGTCCGCCCTGGGAATGGAGCTCGTGGCCTACTCCGGCCCCGAGCAGGGCAATCGCGATCACCACGCCTACGTCCTCAGGAGCGGCGCCGTCCGGTTCGTCGTCAAGGGTGGCGTGTCCCCCGACAGCCCGCTGCACGACCACCATCGCCGGCATGGTGACGGCGTCGTCGACATCGCTCTGGAGGTGCCGGATGTGGATCGCTGCGTCGAGCACGCCCGCAGCCAGGGTGCGACGGTGCTGGAGGAGCCCCACGACGTCGCGGACGAGCACGGGGTGCTTCGCGTCGCGGCCATCGCCACCTATGGCGAGACCCGGCACAGCCTGGTGGACCGCTCGCGCTACGAAGGCGTGTACCGGCCCGGCTATGTCGAGCTGGCCTCGTCGTACGTCAAGCGTCCGGGCGCGCCGAAGCGCCTGTTCCAGGCTCTGGACCACGTCGTGGGCAACGTGGAACTCGGCCGCATGGACGAATGGGTGGACTTCTACCGCCGCGTCATGGGCTTCACGAACATGGCGGAGTTCATCGGCGACGACATCGCGACCGATTACTCGGCCCTGATGTCGAAGGTGGTGGCCAACGGCAACCACCGGGTGAAGTTCCCGCTCAACGAGCCGGCCGTAGCCAAGAAGAAGTCGCAGATCGACGAGTACCTCGAGTTCTACCAGGGACCGGGGGCGCAGCACCTGGCCCTGGCGACGAACGACATCCTGCGCACCGTGGACTGCCTCCGGCAGGAAGGCATCGAGTTCCTCGCCACCCCGGACTCCTACTACGAGGACCCGGAGCTGCGCGCCCGCATCGGTGAGGTCCGCGTCCCCATCGAGGAACTGCACAAGCGCGGCATCCTGGTCGACCGTGACGAGGACGGCTACCTCCTGCAGATCTTCACCAAGCCGATCGGGGACCGTCCCACCGTCTTCTTCGAGTTCATCGAGCGTCACGGCTCCCTCGGCTTCGGCAAGGGCAACTTCAAGGCGCTCTTCGAGGCACTGGAGCGCGAGCAGGAACGGCGCGGCAACCTCTAGCCGCCGCCTGCGCCCGGGCCACCATCATCGAAGGAGCGACAGATGGCTCACTACCTCAGCGTCGGGTCTGTCCCACCCAAGCGTCACACCCAGCACCGCACTCCCACGGGCGGGCTGTACTACGAGGAGTTGATGGGCGAGGAGGGGTTCTCCTCGGACTCCTCCCTGCTGTACCACGCCCATATACCGTCGGCCATTCTGGGCGCGCGGCACTGGGAGCTTCCGGACCAGAGCACCGTGGCGAACCACCCCCTGAAGCCCCGTCACCTCAGGCTCCACGACCTGTTCCCGGACCAGAGCTGGACGACCACCGATGCGGTGACCGGGCGGCGTCTGGTGCTGGGCAACGCCGATGTGCGGCTCGGCTACGCCGCGGTCGGCCGGCCCTCACCGCTGTACCGGAACGCCACCGGCGACGAGTGCGTCTACGTGGAATCCGGCTCAGGGGTCGTCGAGACGGTTTTCGGTGATCTGACGGTGGGGCAGGGCGACTACGTCGTCCTGCCCCGGGCCACCACCCACCGATGGGTGCCGGGCGGCGACGTACCGCTGCGGCTGTACTTCATCGAGGCGAACAGCCACATCACCCCGCCCCGGCGCTTCCTCTCCCGCTACGGGCAGTTCCTGGAACACTCCCCCTACTGTGAGCGTGACCTGCGCGTGCCGACGGCACCGCGGGTGGTCGACGAGCAGGACGTCGAGGTCTACATCAAGCACCGCGGCCATGGTGCCGGTGGGCTCGCGGGTACGGTCCATGTCCTGCCGCGGCACCCCTTCGACGTGGTGGGTTGGGACGGGTGCCTGTACCCGTACGTCTTCAACATCTCCGACTACGAGCCGATCACCGGGCGTATCCACCAACCGCCGCCGGCACACCAGGTGTTCGAGGGCAACAACTTCGTGATCTGCAACTTCGTTCCCCGCAAGGTGGATTACCACCCCCTGGCCGTACCGGTCCCCTACTACCACGCCAATGTGGACTCCGACGAGGTCATGTTCTACGTCGGCGGTGACTACGAGGCACGCAAGGGCTCCGGTATCGCTCAGGGCTCGGTCTCACTTCACCCCGGCGGTCATGCGCACGGGCCGCAGCCGGGTGCTGTCGAGCGCAGTCTGGGGGTGGAGTTCTTCGATGAGCTGGCGGTGATGGTCGACACCTTCCGGCCGCTGGAACTCGGTGAAGGCGGACGGGCGGTCGACGACGGGACGTATGCCTGGTCGTGGGCCGGACGGGGGGCCGCGTCGTGACCGTGCTGCCGTCAGGCACAGGCGCCGCCGCCGGCGGGCTGAGCATGCCGTGGGTGGAGGAGTTCGGCGGATTCTTCGACGACGCCGCGCTGTTCCCCCCAGGCAATGCCCCCATGGTCACGGCGGTGGCCCGTCACTGGGAGCATCGCGACGCGTGGTACGGGCCGGCGGTGGGGACCTTCGTCTGCCCCGATCGACGCTGGGACGAGCTCATCGGCCAACTGGACGCCGAGGGGCCCGTGCTCGACCTGTCCCTGGTCGTCGTCGGCGGTCCGGAATCCCTTGCCGCCGGCCTGGCCCGCGCACAGGCGCACCCACGCGTCCGCCTCAGGGCGGTGGAGCTGCCCGTCACAGGCAGCCCGCCCGGTGGACTGGAGGCACTGCTCCAGACCGTCGCCGCGGCCGTTCCCCGGACCGTGACCGTCTACGCCGAGGTGGGGCTCGGCCCGGGTGTGCACGAGGCCGTGCGGGCTGTGGCCCGGGCCGGTTTCCGTGTCAAGTTCCGGACGGGCGGAACGCGGGCGGATGCCTTCCCCGACGAGACACGGCTCGCCGAGGGACTGGTGTGCGCTCTGCGGCTCGGTGTCCCGTTCAAGCTCACCGCCGGTCTGCACCACGCCGTCCGCCACACCGCGTCGGGCACCGGCTTCGAGCACCACGGTTTCCTCAACGTGCTGGCCGCCGTCGCCGCGGCTCACGACGGAGCGGGCGAGGAGGCCCTCGCCTCCGTACTGGCCTGCAGGGAACCGGAGAGCGTCGCGCGTTGGTGCACGCCGCACCAACGGGCCGCGGCCCGAGCCTGGTTCACCTCTTTCGGAACCTGCAGTATCGACGAACCCCTGGCCGACCTCAGCGCCCTGCGGTTGCTGGGAAGGGACTGACATGCCATCTCACTCCACACCGCGACCCGCACGGTCCTGGGTGCCGATGCGACAGGACCACCCCTTCGGCATCCAGACGCTGCCCTACGGGTCGTTCACGCGATCGGACGGCCGCGCTCGGGTTGGTGTCGCGATCGGCGACCACGTCCTCGACCTGTCGGCGGCCTGGCCGGCGCTGGCCCCCGCTGAGGAGGACCTCTTCTCCGCAGGCTCGCTGGACCGGTTCCTCGCCGCAGGACCCTCGTCGTGGGACCGCGTCCGATCCACCGTCACCGGGTGGCTCGGCGACGAGCGGGAACGTGAGCACGTCCACGGTTTCCTGCTGCCCGCAGCGGAAGCGACGATGCTGCTGCCCTTCACGGTCGCCGACTACGTCGACTTCTACGCCTCCGAGCACCATGCCGCGAACCTGGGGAGGATGTTCCGGCCCGGGACCGATCCCCTGACGGCGAACTGGAAGCACATGCCGATCGGATACCACGGCCGCGCGGGTACCGTCGTCGTCTCCGGAACCCCCATCTCCCGGCCCCAAGGCCAGCGGCGCACCGCGGAAGGCGCCGTCACGGTCGGTCCCAGCCTGCGGCTCGACATCGAGGCCGAACTCGGCTTCGTCGTAGGAGTGCCCACCACCCTGGGCGAGCAGGTCCCGCTCAGCGCCTTCGACCAGCACGTCTTCGGTGTCTGCCTGGTCAACGACTGGTCCGCACGCGACATCCAGGCATGGGAGTACGTCCCGCTCGGGCCGTTCCTGGGCAAGTCGTTCGCCACCTCCGTCTCGCCGTGGATCGTGCCTCTCGCTGCCCTGCAGGAGGCACGTACCGCACCCCCGCCGCGCGATCCGCGACCGGTCGCCTATCTCGACGACAGCGGTGAGGCCCCCTGGGGGCTGGATGTACGGCTCCGGGTCAGCGTCAACGGCACCGAGGTCAGCGAGCCGTGCTTCGCGGACATGTACTGGACCGCCGCCCAGCAACTGGCCCACATGACCTTCAACGGCGCGAGTCTGCGAACAGGGGACCTCTTCGCCTCGGGAACGATCAGCGGTCCTACCAAGCAGAGCCGGGGATCGCTCATCGAACTCACGTGGAACGGCCGGAAACCGCTGGAGATCGACGGCGGTCGACGCACCTTCCTCGAAGACGGCGACGAGGTGGTCATCACGGCGACCGCCCCGGGCCCGGCCGGAACGGTCGTGGGTCTGGGCGAAGTAAGAGGCAGGGTGGCGCCGGGCGCTGGCCGGGGCGCCGCGCCGCGGGAACCACGACACGGTGAAAGGCAGAGGTAGTGGACAAGGTTGTCTCCTCCGCGTCCGAAGCGATCGCCGGTATCGGCGACGGGGCGCGCGTGGCGGTCGGCGGATTCGGGCTCTGCGGCATCCCCAGTGTGCTGATCGCCGCGCTCCACCAGGCGGGGGTGAGCGATCTGGAGATCGTCTCCAACAACTGCGGCGTGGACGACTGGGGTCTTGGAATCCTTCTGCACGACGGGCGGATCCGCCGGATCGTCGCCTCGTACGTGGGTGAGAACAAGGAGTTCGCGCAGCAGTACCTGGCGGGCGAACTGGAGGTCGAGCTCACCCCGCAGGGGACCCTCGCCGAGCGGCTGCGGGCCGGCGGGGCCGGCATCCCGGGCTTCTACACCCTCGCGGGCACCGGCACACAGGTCGCCGAAGGCGGCCTGCCCTGGCGCTACCACCCGGACGGCAGCGTCGCGGTGGCCTCGCCACCGAAGAAGACCAGAGACTTCCACGTCGACGGGGTCACCCGCACCTACATCCTCGAGGAAGCGATCACCGCCGACTACGGCTTGGTCCGAGCCTGGAAAGGCGACCGGCACGGCAACCTGGTCTTCCGCCGGAGCTCGCGGAACTTCAACCCACTGTGCGCCATGGCCGGGCGGATCGCGGTCGCCGAGGTCGAGCACCTGGTCGAGCCCGGCGACCTCGACCCGGACGCGATCCACGTGCCCGGGATCTACGTCCACCGCGTGCTGCCCCTGCCCCCCGATCAGGCCTCCGCCAAACGCATCGAACGCCGCACCACCCGCCCCCGACCCGACGCGGTAACCGCCGACGGCCGGAAGGTCCCCGCGACCGCTGACACCACAAGGCGTGAACCATGTCCCTGACCCGTGATCAGATGGCCGCCCGCGCCGCGGCGGAACTGTACGACGGCGACTACGTCAACCTCGGCATCGGACTGCCCACCCTGGTGCCGAACCACATTCCCGACGACGTCGAGATCGTGCTGCAGTCCGAGAACGGCATCCTCGGCATCGGCGCATATCCCCCCGTGGGGGACGAGGACCCGGACCTCATCAACGCCGGCAAAGAGACCGTGACCGTGCGCAAGGGCGCCTCCTTCTTCGACTCCGCGACGTCCTTCGGGATGATCCGCGGCGGGAAGATCGACGCGGCGATTCTCGGCGCGATGCAGGTGTCCGCCGATGGCGACATCGCCAACTGGATGATCCCCGGCTCGATGGTCAAGGGCATGGGCGGCGCGATGGACCTCGTCCATGGAGCCAGGAAGGTCATCGTGCTCATGGAGCACAACGCCAAGGACGGCGCCTGCAAGATCGTGCGGAAGTGCTCTCTTCCCTACACCGGACGCCGAGTGGTCCAGCGGATCATCACCGACCTCGCTGTCCTCGACATCACGGAAACCGGCCTGGTCCTGCGCGAACTCGCACCGGGCGTGACGCTGGAGCAGGTGCGGGCGAGGACGGAACCGGACTTCGCCGTCGACCTCGTCTGACGGCCGCCCCACCCTCTTTGCGTCGCCCTGGCACCGAAAACCCATTCAAGGAACGCGATGAAAACCCTGCTTGCCCAGTTCGAGAAGAAGGCTCCGGAGATCGTCTTCGAGTGGAACGACACGGAGACGTCCGCCAGGGGATGGGTGGTGATCAACTCCCTGCGGGGAGGCGCCGCAGGCGGCGGAACCCGTATGCGCCAAGGACTCGACCGCAACGAGGTCGAGTCGCTGGCGAAGACCATGGAGATCAAGTTCACGGTGTCCGGCCCGCTCATCGGAGGGGCGAAGTCCGGCATCGACTTCGATCCCCGGGATCCCCGGAAACACGAGGTGCTGCGCCGCTGGTACAAGGCGGTCACCCCACTGTTGAAGTCCTACTACGGCACCGGTGGTGACCTCAACATCGACGACAGGCACGAGGTCGCGCCCATCACCGAGAGCCACGGCCTGTGGCATCCACAGGAAGGCGTGGTCAACGGCCACTACGGTGATGCCGGCGACAGGCATCTCGTCCAGCGGGTCGGACAACTCCGGCAGGGCGTGTCCAAGATCGTGGAAGATCACCGCTACACCCTCGACCCGAACGGCAAGTACACCGTCGCCGACCTGATCACGGGATGGGGCGTGGCGGAATCGGCGCGACACTATTACGCCACCTACGGCGGTGACCTCGCCGGCAAGCGCGTCATCGTCCAGGGATGGGGCAACGTCGGGGCCGCGGCCGCCTACTACGCGGCACAGTCCGGTGCACGCGTGGTCGGCGTGATCGACCGCAGTGGTGGGCTCATCAACCCTGCCGGATACAGCGCCGGCGAGGTCCGCGAACTGTTCCTCGCCAAGCAGGGCAACACGCTGCAGGCCGCTGACCTCGTGCCCTTCGACCAGGTCAATGACACCATCTGGGACACCGGCGCGGAGGTCTTCCTCCCCTGCGCGGCGTCACGTCTGGTCACACGCGAACACGTCGACCGTCTGACAGCGAACGGCCTCGAAGTCATCGCCAGTGGCGCCAACGTGCCGTTCGCCGACCCCGAGATCTTCTACGGCCCCGTCTACGAACACGCGGACCACAGCGTCGCCGTCGTTCCGGACTTCATCGCCAACTGCGGCATGGCACGCACCTTCGCCCTCCTGATGCAGGGCAACCTGACCATCTCCGATGAGTCGATCTTCGAGGACATCTCGTCCACCATCGCATCCGCGCTGAAGCACTGTCACGCACGCTCACAAGCCCCCACGCGCGTGGCGAGCACCGCTTTCGCCATCGCCCTCGACCAGCTCCTGTGAACTTAGGTCCGGCCGCCGTGACCGTGCGCCCGGCAGCCGAATACGTGTGCAGATACGTGTTTCCACTGAGGTCCGCTTCGTCCCAGCCGTCTAGGTTCGACGAGTTGGACGGATCGAACGGTGTCGAGGGGACCGAGTGACAGACAACGCCCAAGGAATACGGGGTAGTTGGATGATCCTGCTGGCTGCGGGGGTCCTACTGACCGGGTGTTCGGCGCAGGGGGCGGACGCCGGGCCTTCCCGGCAGAGCGGTTCGCCCTCGGCCGGTGCCTCTCCGAGCGCGAGCGGTGCGGCGACACCGTCGAGCGGCTCGTCCGCCGCTTCGTCCGTCTTCACACCCGACCCCTCCCTCGTCCCCGAATCCTCGACGGACGGGACCCGTCTGGCGGAGTCCGTCGTGCTCGGGCCGGGCGACTGGGGCCGAGGCTTCGTCGCGCAGTCTCCGGCCGTGAGCGCCCCGGGAACCTGGGCGGTACTGGAGGAGAGCTGCCGTTGGCGGCGTGAGAAGCTGCCGCGTGGCGTGCTGGCGAGCACGTCGCGCTACAGCCGGCTGCTGGCAGGCTCTGGCAAGAGCGAGGTCAAGGTGACCGCCGTGGCCACCGTGCACGCCTCGGTCCTCGGCGCCGACGAGCAGCTGAGCACGACGCTCGAGGAGGTGCTGCGCTGCCCGGAGCAGCGGCCCCGGTCGAACGAGCGGATCACGGGTCTGATGTCGCTGGGTACCCCCTTCGGCGCCCGTGAGCAGGAGTACGCCGACGACTCCGTGCTCGAAGCAGGACAGTTCACCGAGGACGGGGGTGCCGCACAGCAGTACCTCTGGATGGTCGCCCGGCTGGGCACCGTGGTCGTGGCCGCCTCCGTGACCGGCGGCGCCGGACACACCCAGGAGGAACTCCAGCAGCTGGGCGGCAAGGCCCTGGCTCAGATGCTGACGCGCGTCGAGCAGCGGCTGAAGGGGAAGTGATGGAACCGCTGCGTATCGCCGATCCCGCCAAGCTCGCGGGCCACCGGCTGCTCGGACGGCTCGGCGCGGGCGGCATGGGTGTGGTGTATCTGGCCCGCTCGGCCGGCGGGCAACTGGTCGCGCTGAAGGTGATCCACGCCGAGTACGCCGAGGACTCCGGTTTCCGGGAGCGGTTCCGGCGGGAGGCGGATGCCGCTCGACGGGTGACCAGCCCGTGGGTGGCGCCCCTGGTGGACGCGGATCCGGAGGCGGCGCAGCCGTGGCTGGCGACCGCGTTCGTTCCCGGTCCCTCGCTCGGCGAGGCCGTCGCCGAGTACGGGCCACTGCCGGTGCGGAGCCTGCGGGTGCTGGGGGCACGGCTCGCCGAGGCGCTGCGGGAGATCCATGCCGCCGGGCTCGTGCACCGGGACGTCAAGCCCGGCAATGTGCTGCTGGCGTTCGACGGTCCGCGGCTGATCGACTTCGGTATCGCCCGCGACAGCGAGGACACGGCGCTGACCTCGACCGGTGTCGTGGTCGGCACGCCCGGGTTCCTGCCCCCTGAGCAGGCGCGGGGTGCGGGGGTTCCCGGTCCTGCCGGTGACGTCTTCTCGTTGGGCTGTGTGCTGGCCTTCGCGGCGACCGGCCGCCCTCCGTTCGGTACCGGCTCGCTCGACGCGCTGCTGTACCGGACGGTGCACGACGCGCCGGACCTGGAGGGGGTTCCGGCGGAGCTGGCCGGGGTGGTCGGCGGCTGTCTGGGGAAGGATCCGGAGCCGCGCCCCACCGCCGAGGCGCTGGCCGATGCCCTCACGGCCGCCGCGCCCGCCTCGCCTCCCGATCCGCGGCAGGCCCTGATGGCCGTACGTCCTCCGGCGCGCGAGGGCGACGAGCGGGCCAGTGACGAGGAGGCCTGGCTGCCCGAGCCGTTGGTCCGATTGATCGCGGAGCGGTCGGCGGCCGGGCTCGCGCTGCCCGCCGTCGAGGACACCGAGGTGCCCGCCGCGACCGTGGACACCACGGCCGCGCAGTCTCCCGCCGCTGCCGTGAACAGGCGCCGTCTCCTTCTTCTCTCCGCGGGCGCGGCCGTCGTCGCGGCCGCGGGCGGACTCGGCTCCTGGGCGGCGCTGGGCCGTGACGGGGAGGACGACAGCCCGGCCCCGACGGCCACGGGCCCCGTGTACACCCTCGGTCTGCACGCCGATCTGACCGGCGATCAGAAGGCGGTCGGCCGGGCTCAGGAGCGCGGGCTGCGGCTCGCGGTCGACGAGTTCAACTCCCGTGCGGACAGACCCTTCACGCTCGCCGTGAAGACGGTGGACGACGGCGGCGATCCGGCCCGTGCGCCGGAGGCGGCGAAGAAGCTGGTCGCCGACCGTTCCGTACTGGCCGTGATCGGGCCCACCACGGACGCGACCGCCCTCGCCTCGCTGGCGGCGTACGACGCCGTCTCACTGCCCCTGATCGCGGTGTCGCCCGGCGCGACCGCGCTGGCGGTGATGGGCAGCCGGTCCCTCCTCCACGCCCGGGTGACGGACACGATCCTGCCGTTCTATCTCGACGCGTATCTGCGGGGCACCGCGAAGTCGCGCACGGTCGGGATCGTGGACGACCGGGCGGCGGACGCGTACGCCTGGGAGATCAGCAGCACCCTCGTCAACATCCTGCGGGACGTCCGGCAGCCGGCCGTGCCGAAGGTGGTCAGCGCCCTGCGCACCGACTTCGGGCCGACCCTGGACGCCCTGCTGGAGGGGGGTGCGGACTCGGTGGTCTTCGCCGGCCATCACGACCGGGCCGCGCTGCTGGCCCGTGAGCTGACCAGCCGTGGCTTCCCGGGCGCCCGGGCCGCCGCCCACGGGGTGCTGGACGCCCGGTTCCTGTCCGCCGCCGGGGACGCGGCCGAGGGGTGGGTGATCGTCGCCCCGGTGATGGACGCCTCCGTGGCGCCCGAGGCGAAGGCGTTCAGGGCCGTGTACCGCAAGCGTTACGGTGCGGAGCCGGAGCGGTACGCCGTCGAGACGTACGACGTGGCGCGGTTCGCCGCGAAGACGCTCGGTGGACTGGGTGCGGGGCGCCGCAGCCGGCGGAACCTGACGGTGGCGCTGCGCTCCGGGTCGTACAAGGGAATCGCCCGGAACCTCGCGTTCGACAAGGAGACCGGAGCCCTCGTCGTCGACGGCAGCGGCGTCTATCTGTGGAAGGTCGACGGCGGCCGGTTCGCGTACCAGGGTCTGGCGCCCTATCAGGTGTCCGCCTGATGGAGCCGTTGCGCGGCAGCGATCCGGTCTGGATCGCGGGCCACCGGCTGCTGCGGCGGCTGGGCGCGGGCGGCATGGGCGTGGTGTATCTGGCTCGCTCCCCCGGTGGCGCGCTCGCCGCGGTGAAGGTGATCCGGGCGGCGTACGCGGACGAAGTGGGGTTCCGGGCCCGCTTCCGCCGGGAGGTGGAGACAGCGGGCCGGGTCGCGAGCCCCTGGGTGGTGCCACTGCTCGACGCGGACCCGGATGCGCAATCCCCGTGGCTCGCCACGGCGTTCGTGCCGGGGCCGTCCCTCGCGGAGGCGGTCGAGGAGTGCGGGCCACTGCCGTACGAGAGCGTCCGCGTCCTGGGGGCGCGGCTAGCCGAGGCGCTGGACGCGGTGCACGGGGCGGGGCTGGTGCACCGGGACGTCAAGCCCGGCAATGTCCTGCTCGCCGTCGACGGGCCCCGGATGATCGACTTCGGTATCGCCCGGACACCGGAGGACACCTCGCTCACCGCCAGCGGGATGGTGGTCGGCTCCCCCGGGTTCCTCTCCCCCGAGCAGGCACAGGGCCGCGGCCGGGAGATCGGGCCGGCCAGTGACGTCTTCTCCCTCGGTTGCCTGCTGGCGTACGCCGTGACGGGCGAGCGTCCCTTCGGGTGGGGCTCCGCGGCCGAGACGCTGGTGCGTACCGTCCACGACGAGCCGTATCTGAGCACCGTACCGGGGTCGTTGCTGCCGCTGCTGCGCGCGTGCCTGGCGAAGGAGCCCGGCTCACGGCCGGCCGTGGCCGAGATACGACGGGCCCTGGACGGTGGGGGCGAGGGCTGGCTGCCGGAACCCGTGACCCGGCTCATCGCCCGCCGTTCAGCCGCCGCACTGGCCCTGCCGGCCGTCGAGGCCACCGAGGTGTCCGGGGCCACGACGACGGTCGACACCGGTCCCAAGGCCGGCCAGGGTTCCACGCGCCGCCGTCTGCTGGTCCTGAGCTCGGTCGCCGGGGTGCTGGCGGTCGGCGGAGCGGCCTCCTGGTGGTCTGCTCGCGGCAGCGGGGCCCCGGTCCGGGCGCGCCCCCGGCTGGCCGTCGCCCTGCACGCCGACCTGAGCGGCAGCGGTCGTACGACAGGACGGGCTCAGGAGAACGGTGTACGGCTCGCTGTGGACCGCTTCAACTCCCGTACCGGGCGCGGTTTCGACCTCGCGCTCCAGGTGCACGACGACCGGGGCACCGCGACCGGCGCGCGGCAGGTCGCCGAGCGGCTGGCCGCCGACGAGCGGGTCCGCGCGGTGCTCGGGCCTACCACCGACGCCTGTGCGAAGGCCACACTCGGGATCTACCAGCAGGCGCGCCTTGCGATGGTCACCGTGTCGGTCGGGCTCGACGACGTGTCCCCCACTTCCTACCGGGTGTACGCGGCCACCCGCCCCGGTGACTCGGTCCTGGCGGCGCCGGTCGTCGCCTACCTCGTGCGGACCGCCGGTGCGCGCAAGACGGTCCTGATCGACGACGCGGCCGAGGGCGAGGTCAGCTGGCGGCTGTGCGAGGGCGTCGACGAGGCCGTGCGTTCCGGACAGAGCAGCACCGTCCGGCGCACCCTCGCCGCCGGGGCCGACTCCGACGGGGCCTTCCGTTCCCTCGCCGAGTCGGTGGTGGACGCGGGGGCGGACGCGGTGGTCTTCGGCGGCGGGTACGCGCGTGCCGCACGGCTGGCCCGCGCGCTGCGCTCGGCTGGCTACTCCGGTGCGCGGCTGGCCGCCCAGCGCGCCCTCGACGCACGTTTCCTCGGCTCGGCGGGCGAAGCCGCCGAGGGCTGGGTGTTCGCCACCGCCTTCTGCGACGCGGCCCGGGAGACGGCCGCGAAGTCGTTCGTCACCGCCTACCGTGCGCGCTTCGGCACCGCCCCGCCCTGGTATGCGGCCGAGGCCTACGACGCGACGCTCTTCGTGGCCCGTGCCATGACGGCCCTGGGCGCCTCTCGCGCCGAACGGGGCGCGATCGCGGGCCAGTTGCGCGAGACCGACTACCAGGGGATCACCAAACGGCTCCGCTACGACGCTTCCACCTACCGCTACACGGAGGCGATGTACCTGTTCAAGGCGACCGAGGGCGCCTTTCGCTGCCTGGGCGACTACCGGGACGCCACGGCCTGAACTCCCTCGTCACGCACCCCCGGCCGGGGCTGCGCGGGTCGCGAGGCCTTACAGCGCCGAGCCCGTCCTGTTTGAAGCTGTATCCGGAGCGGCTGCCGACCCAGCATGAGCACGCCGGGGGATCCGGAAGTTGCCGAAGGTCCGGGATTCGAGGACGGCGATCTGGCGCTGCGGGAGTACGTCGCCGGGCGAGTGCGCGTTTCGAACGGGGGGCCGCGTGCGTTGTTCGACCGGGCGGTGACGAGGCTGCTGCGTAACCGGGTGCTGATGCCGGGGCTCACGCAGCCGGCCCAGCTGGTGGGTGAGGTCCGTACCGGCGAGCAGGCGCTGATCTGAGACCGGCCAGACGGTACCGCTCCCCGGCCACTCCCGATGCCGCCACCCGGGACCGGCCACCGCCCTGCCGGCTCAGTGCGGCATCGCGCTCAGCACAGCGTCCGCGATCCTTTCGGCCTCGTCCCTGCACGTGTCCGCCGGGTGTTCCGGTTCGCTGAGTCTGACCAGCACCGTCATGTTGCCGTCGCGCAGGTCCAGTCGGCAGCCCGTGCCGTCCGACCACGCGGTGTCCCAGTACGACTCCTCACCCGGTCCGGGTCCGGCGGTGCCCCCGACCTTCTTCACGGTGTCCAGGAGATCCGCCTTGGCGGCCGCCGCGCCCGGGGACAGCCCGGTGGTCGCGCTCGGCCGGGGTCCGGTGGTCGACGTGTCCGGGCGGTACAGCCACCAGCTCACCCACGCGTGTTCCTCGTCCGCGGCGTCGGTGTACAGACAGTCGCCGGTATCGGACATCCAGGAATCGCTGCCAAGGTCGTGCTTTTCCGCGAGGTCCGACGTGGGCAGCGGCAGCTTCTCCGCCATCTCCTCGCAGGTCGGCACGATGGCGTACACGTCGCCCTTCGGTCCTTCCTCCCCCTCGGGCCACAGGGTGTAGATCCCGGGGATCATGCCCGCCAGGAGCACGACGGACGCCGCCACCAGCAGCCGCAGGAGCCGGCGCCGTACGGGGTCGGCGGCGGCCGCCGCGACGGCGTCGACCGCGGTGGTCGCCACCGTGGGCTCCACCCACGCCCCGGTCCCACCCGACGCGGGGCGGCTCGCCAGGTCGAGGACGGTGCGCTCCGGCGCGCCCAGCACCCGGTCGACCTCCGCCTGCTGGTCGGCGATCAGCCCGCGCACAGTTTCCGGCCACCGTCCGCCACCCCCGGGCGCCACCGGCCCGAGCAGCTCCAGCAGTCGCTCCGGGTCCGGCCGCTCGGCCGGGTCCTTGGCCAGGCAGGCCGCGACCACCTCCCGCAGTCCGCTCGGCACGTCCGACAGGTCCGGCTCGGCGTGCACCAGGTCGTACAGCGTCACGAGCGTGGACTCCCGCGCGAACGGACTCCGCCCGGTGGCCGCCATGGCGAGCACCGAGCCGAACGAGAACACGTCGCTCGCCGCCGTCAGTTCCTTCGCCTCGGCCTGCTCCGGCGACATGAAGGCGGGCGAGCCGACGACCACCCCGCTCTCGGTCAGCTCGGTGGCCCCGGCCCCCTCGGTGGCCCGGGCGATGCCGAAGTCGATGACGCGTACGCCGTCATCGGCGAGCAGCACGTTGTCCGGCTTGAGGTCCCGGTGCACCAGCCCCGCCCGGTGGATCTCCACCAGGGCGGTGGCCAGTCCGGCGGCGATCCGCCGTACGGTCTCCTCCGGCAGCGGGCCGGTACGGTCGACCACCGTGCCGAGCGAGGGCCCGGTCACGAACACCGAGGCCAGCCACGGGGTCTCGGCCTCGGTGTCGGCGTCGGTCACGGCGGCGGTGAAGGCACCGGACACCCGCCGCGAGGCGGCCACCTCCCGCCGGAACCGGGCCCGGAACTCCTCGTCGGACGCGATCCGCGCGTGCACCTGCTTGACCGCGGCCAGCCGGCCGTCCGGCCCGGCCCCCAGCAGCACCCGGCCCATGCCTCCGCGGCCGAGCTCGGCGAGCAGCCGGTACGGCCCGACCGCGACCGGATCGGTCGCCCTGAGCTCCCTCACTTCTTCTCCACGATCTTGATGGCGGCCCCGGCCGCCTTCACGGCCTCCGCCTCGCAAGCGCCCCGCCCGGCGTAGGCGGTACCGCTCACCCCGACCGTCATCCGCAGGTTCACGTCCCGCAGCGACAGGAGGCAGTTGTCGGTGTCATCGCTCTTCAGCGGCAGCCACAGCCCCTCGTCGGCGAAGTCGAGGTCGGCCTCGCGACCGGTCTCTCCCTCGGGCAGGTCCGACTCGTGGTCTTGGGCGGCGCGCTCCGCGCCGGTGCCGAAGGCCGGGGAGGTCGTGTGCACCTTCCAGGTGACGGTGATCCGGTCACCGTTGGCCCGCTCCCACGTGCACGTCCCGGGGTGCACGATCTCCGCCGCGTTCAGGACGACCTCGTCGAAGTCCTCCACCTCGAAGCCGGACGGCATCCGGACCTCCTCGCGGATGTCGTAGCAGGTCCTCGCCCGCGCCTGGTACACGTCGTCGACCCACGACAGCGGCGCGTTGTCCAGGAAGGCGGTGGAGTACAGCCACGCCGCCTGCGACCTGCCCAGGGTCGCGAAGTGCAGGGCGACCAGGGCCACGGTCAACGCCACCGCCCGCGGCCACATCCGCTTTCGCCGGGGTGGGGGCGCCCCAGGACCCGCAGCGAGCGGCAGGGTCGAGGTCAGCTGCTCCACCTCGGTCCGCTGGCCGGCAATCAGCCTCGCCACGGCCCCGGGCCAGGGCCGTGCCGTCGGCTCGACCGGCCCGATCAGGGCGAGCAGCTGCTCCGGGGCGGGCCGTGCGGCCGGTTCCTTGGCGAGGCAGGGCTCGATGACGGCGCGCAGCGCGTCCGGTACGCCGGTCAGGTCGGGCTCCGCGTGCACGATCTCGTGCAGCAGGCGCGGTACGGACTCGGCGGCGAACGGCGGACGCCCGGTGGCGGCCACGACCAGGGTGGACCCGAGCGCGAACACGTCGGCGGCCGGGGTGGCTTCCTGCCCCAGGGCCTGCTCGGGAGCCATGAAGGACGGCGAGCC
This sequence comes from Streptomyces sp. cf386, assembly GCF_900103585.1. Lineage (GTDB taxonomy): Bacteria > Actinomycetota > Actinomycetes > Streptomycetales > Streptomycetaceae > Streptomyces. The sequence continues at coordinate 173,012 of NZ_FNHV01000004.1, read as the reverse complement.
GATGAGCGATCCGGTGTGCGTGATCCTGGTGGCGCCCTCCACGGCGCGCGCGATGCCGAAGTCGATGACGCGTACGCCGTCCTCCGCGAGCAGCACGTTGGAGGGCTTGAGGTCCCGGTGCACCAGGCCGGCCCGGTGGATGTCGGCGAGCGCGGTGGCCAGCCCGGCCGCCAGCCGCCGTACGGTGTCCTGGGGCAGGGTCCCGCCGCAGGCGTCCAGGGCGTCGCTCAACGAGGGCCCCGGTACGAACACCGAGGCCAGCCAGGGCGTTTCGGCGTCCGGATCGGCATCCAGGACCGGCGCGGTGCAGGCACCGGACACCTTCCGGGAGGCGGTCACCTCCCGCCGGAACCGTGCCCGGAAGCCGTCCTCGTCGGCGTACTCGGCGTGGATCTGCTTGACGGCCACGAGCCGTCCGTCGGGGCCGGTGCCGAGCAGGACCCGCCCCATCCCCCCTTGTCCCAGCTCGGCGAGCAGTCGGTACGCACCAACTGCCGCCGGGCCGAGCGTGGTTATCGGTCGCATGCCCCGCTATACCTCCAGCCTCCTGAGCTTGACTCTGTCGGGATCTTGGAGGTGCGTGGATCACCTTCAGCGCGACCAGTTGCCCGCCGGCCGAGCGGGCCAGATACACCACACCCATGCCGCCCGCGCCGAGCCAGGGCCTTGCCGCCCAGCTGCTGGAGTTCCTCCTGGGTGTGTCCGGCGCCGCCGGTCACGGAGGCGGCCACGACCACGGTGCCCAGCCGGGCGACCATCCAGAGGTACTGCTGTGCGGCGCCCCCGTCCTCGGTGAACTGTCCTGCTTCGAGCACGGAGTCGTCGGCGTACTCGACACCGTTCGATCCGTCCAACTCGTCGAACCTAGACGGCTGGGACGAAACGGACCTCAGTGGAAACACGTATCTGTACACGTATTCGGCTGCCGGGAGCACGGCCGCGGCGGCCGGCACCACACGGCCCTTGGCGGTGAACAGGGACCGCGCCCTGCTGGGCGGGGGTCAGGGGAAGCGTGTCGAGAAGGTCGTGGAGAGCGGCGACGTGCCCGGAGTCCAGGTCCGCGTGCGCACGGACCGTGCGGTAGGCAGACCGGTTCCGGCAGCGAGAGGCGATCCGCAAGCCACTGCCCGCGGCGCGATGGTGTGACCGTCGGTGTGCTGGCGGACGGTTGCCTGACGGCGGTGGCGGTCCGTCGCGAGGCCCTCGCGCATCTTCGCGGCGGTGTCCGCGTGGACTGGGTCGGTGATGACCTGCACCGGACGGCCCTGGAACGCCCGGACGGTCCGCGTGTTCGCCCTCACCAGCCACTCGCGCAGCTGCTGGTTGAAGTCCTGTAGTGAGGCGAACAGGCGGCCGGGCTCGGCCCCATCGCCAACCGTTCCAAGGAGCATTCAGAGAAACGTCGCCCTGCCAGGGCCTTCCTCGACGAAGCTGCGCATCCCCCGCTCGCGGTCCTCTGTCGCGAACAGACCCGCGAACCAGTTGCGTTCGATGGTGAGACCGGTGTCGATGTCGGCCTCCAGGCCCTGGTCGATCGACTCCTTGGCGGCTCGCAAGGCGAGTGCCGGGCCCTTCGCCAGGCGGGCGGCCCAGGCGTGCGCCTGCTCGTACACCTCGGCGGCCGGGACCACGAGGTCGACCAGGCCGATCCGAAGGGCCTCGTCAGCCTTGACCATCCGGCCGGTGAAGATGAGGTCCTTGGCCTTGGAGGGGCCCACGAGCCGGGACAGGCGCTGGGTACCGCCCGCGCCGGGGATCAGGCCGAGGAGTATCTCGGGCTGGCCGAACTTGGCGTTGTCGGCGGCGATCCGGTAGTCGGTGCACAGGGCCAGCTCGCAGCCGCCTCCGAGTGCGTAACCGGTGACTGCGGCGACGACCGGCTTGGGGATGCGAGCGACGGCTGTGAAGGCGTCCTGAAGCGGGCGCGAGCGCCTGACCATTCCCGCGTGGTCGAGGAGCTCCATCTCCTTGATGTCTGCCCCGGCCGCGAACACCTTCTCGCCGCCGTACAGGATCACCGCCCGGACGTCGTCGCGCTCGGTGGCCTCTGCGGCGAGCTCGCCCAGCCGGTCCTGGGTGGCGATGTCGAGGGCGTTCATCGGAGGGCGGTCGAGGCGGATGGTGCCGACGCCTTCGGCGACTTCCAGATGCACGGACATGGGCTTCCTCAGCTGTCGAAGTCGACGGTCAGCGTCTCGGAGACGGGGAAGGTCTGGCAGGTCAGCACATAGCCGGCCTCGACCTCGGCGGCTTCGAGGGCGAAGTTGCGGCGCATGTCGGCCTTCCCTTCGGTGACCAGGGCGCGGCAGGTGCCGCACACGCCGCCCTTGCAGGCGAAGGGGAGGTCGGGGCGCGTCTTCTGGGCTCCGTCCAGCACCGTGGCCGCGCGCGGCAGTGCGGCGGTGGTGGACCGGCCGTCGAGCGTGATGGTGACCTGGCTGACCGGGCCCTCGGCAGCGGCTTCCTCGTGCCGCGTCTGACGTACCGGCGCGTCGTCCGCGTAGAACAGCTCCTGGTGGATACGGATGTCGGGCACCCCCAGGCCGGCCAGGACCCGCTGGGCGTCGCGGACCATGCCGTGGGGTCCGCACAGCCACCAGTGGTCCGCGGTGGTGACGTCGACCAGCGCGCCGATGAGGGCGGAAAGGCGGTCGGCGTCCAGGCGGCCGGAGAGCACCTCGGCCTCGCGGGGCTCGCGGGAGAGGACGTGGGCGAGCTGGAAGCGCACCGGGTGGAGGTCCTTCAGGTCGGCGAGTTCGTCGGCGAACATGACCGAGCCGGTGCGGCGGTTGCCGTAGAACAGCGTGACCCGCGAGCGGTCGTCGGCGGCGAGGACCGACTCGGCGATGGAGAGCATGGGGGTGATGCCGGACCCCGCGGCGACGAGGACGTGGTGGGCTGGTGCGGTGAGGTCGGGGGTGAAGGCGCCGGTCGGGGCCATCACCTCCAGGGTGTCTCCGGGCCGTACGTCGTGGACCAGCCAGGAGGAGAACAGCCCGCCGGGCACTTCGCGCACCCCGATGCGCGGCCGTGTGCCCACCGGGGAACAGATCGAGTAGGAGCGCCGCTCGTCCCGCCCGTCGACCTCGCGGCGCAGGGTGAGCGACTGGCCCGGGGTGAAAGCGAACTCCTCGGCCAGGTCGTCCGGGATGTCGAAGCCGACCGCGACCGCGTCCTCGCACAGCCGCTGCACGGCGGCCACGCGCAGGTGGTGGAAGGCCGGGCGGCGTCGCCCCACCGGCGTGGGGGCGGAGGTGCCGGGTGGCAGCAGGTCCTCCATCAGATCTCCTTGACGTACTCGAAGGGTTCGCGGCAGGCGCGGCAGCGCAGCAGCGCCTTGCAGGAGGTGGCGCCGAAACGGGAGGTCTCCTCCGTGTCCGCCGAGCCGCACCGGGGGCACGGAACCGCGGGGCGGGTGGGCGACAGTGTCAGCGGCACCGGGCCGGGGGCGGGGCGCGGCGCCGGTCCGGGGGGCGCGATGCCGTGCTCGGCGAGGGTGCGGCGGCCGCTCGGTGTGATCCAGTCCGTGGTCCAGGGCGGATCGAGCACCGTGCGCACCCGGACATGCGCGTATCCGGCGGCTGTGAGGCGCGCGGCCACTTCGGCGCGCATCTCGGCCATGGCCGGGCAGCCGGAGTAGGTCGGGGTGAGGCTGACGACGACCGTCCCGCCCGCACCGACCTCGACGTCTCGCAGCACGCCGAGGTCGGCCAGGGTGAGCATGGGCAACTCGGGATCCGGCACGCGCTCGGCGATGTGCCGAGCGCGGCGCACGTCCGTCAGTACGGTCACCATGTCGCCTCCGGGTGGGCGCGGGCCACGCTCTGCAGCTCGGCCAGCAGCGGGGCGAGATGCTCGGTGTGCTCGCCGTCGCGGCCGGACCCGGGCAGCGGGCGGTACACCGGCATGGGCAGTCCGGCCGCGTCGGTGACCTGCTTCAGCACCGCGACGACCTCGTCCCGAACGTCGTACACGGTGAACAGCTCGCCCAGGTACGGCGCGACCCGCTCCAGCGCGTCCCGCATCCGGTGATGCGACTCGGCGGTGCCGTCGCCGAGGCGGACGACCCACTCAGCGGCGTACTGCCGGTGATACGTAAGCTCCTTGACACCCTTGGCGGCGATCGCGGCGAGCACCGGATCGTCGGAGGCGGCGAGCCGCTCGAAGTGAGCGAGCCTCCATGCGGAGAGCCCCAGCAGCCGTGCGACGGAGAACGCGAAGTCGCCGTTCGGTAGTTCGGCGAGGCGTACGTTGCGGAAGTCGCCCGCGTCGCGGAAGTAGGCGTAGGCGTCCTCGTCGCGGCCGGTGCCGTCGACCTGGCCGGCCCGGGAGTAGAGCAGGCGGGCCTGACCGAGGAGGTCGAGCCCGATGTTGGCCAGCGCCACCTCCTCCTCCAGCTCCGGCGCGCGAGTGGTCCACTCGGCCAGCCGTTGCGCCAGGACGAGGGCGTCGTCGGCCAACGCGGCACAGACGGCGGCCAGTTCGCCGGCGTCGATGCCGTCGGGTATCGCGCTCTCCACGCCGTGCAGCGGGTCCTCGAAGCCGGTGCCGTAGGCCCAGCGGGTGTCGTCCTCGTGTCCCTCGGCGAGGGTGAGGTAGAGGTGGTCGTCACTCATGCCCTGCTCCTCAGATGTGCGGGACATCGTCGGGGATGTCGTAGAAGGTCGGGTGGCGGTACACCTTGTCGGCGCTGGGGGCGAAGAAGGGGTCCTTCTCGTCGCGGGTGGAGGCGGCGATGTGGTCGCTGCGCACCGCCCAGACGGACACACCCTCGTTGCGCCGCGTGTACAGGTCACGCGCGTGGGTGAGCGCCATCCGGTCGTCGGCCGCGTGCAGCGAGCCCACGTGGACGTGGTTCAGCCCGCGCTTGCCGCGCACGAACACCTCGTACAGCGGCCAGTTGTTCTTCTCGGCGGTCATGCCACCGCTCCCTTCTGCGTAATGGTCGCCTGCTTGGCGGCGTGGGCGGTGGCCGCCTCCCGCACCCAGGCGCCCTCCTCGTGGGCGGCCCGGCGCCGGGCGACGCGCTCGGCGTTGCAGGGCCCGTCGCCCTTGATGACCCGCATCAGCTCGTCCCAGTCAGGGGTGCCGAAGTCGTGGTGGCCGCGCTCGGCGTTCCAGCGCAGCTCCGGGTCGGGCAGGGTGACGCCGAGCTTCTCGGCCTGCGGGACCGTCATGTCGACGAAACGCTGGCGCAGTTCGTCGTTGCTGTGCCGCTTGATCTTCCAGGCCATCGACTGCGCGGAGTTGGGCGAGGCGTCGTCGGGCGGGCCGAACATCATCAGCGACGGCCACCACCAGCGGTTCACGGCGTCCTGCACCATCTCGCGCTGGGCGTCGGTGCCGCGCATCATCGTCATCAGCAGCTCGTAGCCCTGCCGCTGATGGAACGACTCCTCCTTGCAGATCCGCACCATCGCGCGGGCGTACGGCCCGTAGGAGCTGCGGCACAGCGGCACCTGGTTGCAGATCGCCGCGCCGTCCACGAACCAGCCGATCACACCGATGTCGGCGAAGCTCATGGTCGGGTAGTTGAAGATCGACGAGTACTTCTGGCGGCCCTCGATCAGCCGGTCCGTCAGGTCCGCACGGTCGGCGCCCAGGGTCTCCGCCGCCGAGTACAGGTAGAGCCCGTGCCCGGCCTCGTCCTGCACCTTGGCGAAGAGGATCGCCTTGCGGCGCAGGGACGGCGCCCGGGTGATCCACTCGCCCTCGGGCTGCATGCCGATGATCTCCGAGTGGGCGTGCTGCGCGATCTGCCGGATCAACGTCTTGCGGTAGCCGTCCGGCATCCAGTCCCGCGGCTCGATCCGCTGGTCGCGCGAGATTGTGGCCTCGAAGTGCTCCTGCAGCTCCGGCCCTGCGCAGCCCACCGCCGACACGTCGGTGTGTGACCCGGTCATCTGTCCCTACCTTCCCGACCGACCGTTCGTTCGGTCGACATCATGGCTGAGCGTTCGTGTTCCGGCAAGTGCGGCAGCCGGGTCAGTGTCCGGTGAAGGACGGCTGTCGGCCTGCGAGAAAGGCCCGCACAGCGGCCTGGTGGTCCTCGGTCGTGCCCAGCCGCTCCTGGGCCGCCGCCTCGCGTTCCAGTACGACGGGCAAGGGCGCTCCGTCGGCCTGCAGCAGCGCCTTGACCTCGGCGTACGCCGCGGTGGGGCCGGCGGCGAGGCGCTTGGCGAGGGCCAGGCCCTCCGCGGCGGCGCCTCCGTCCGGCACGACGCTGTGGACGAGGCCCCACTGGTGTGCCGCTTCGGCGTCGAAGCGGTCGCCGAGGAGCATCAGGGCGGCAGCTCGCGACCGGCCGACCGCCTGTGCCAGAGCCCCGCTCAGACCGCTGTCGGCGGCCAGGCCGATCCCGGTGAACGCGGTCGAGAACCGGGCGCCGGCTCCCGCGACCCGCAGGTCGGCACAGAGTGCGAGCCCGAGGCCCGCGCCGACGCAGGCGCCCTCGACGGCCGCGACCACAGGATGCGGCAGCGCGTGCAGCTCCTCGACGAGCGGGTTGTACTCGTCCCGGACGATGGCGAAGGCGGAGGCGGGTGCGCTCTCCAGGGCTCGCGCGTGCTCCTTGAGGTCCTGTCCGACGCAGAAGTGCCGGCCCTCAGCGGTGAGCAGCACCGCCCGGACGAGGTCGCCGTCGCCGCGCACCCGGCGTACGGCGGCGATCAGTCCGGCGCGCAGCGACACGTCCAGGGCGTTTCCCGCGGAGGGCCTGCGCAGTTCGATGACGGCGACCTGGCCGTCCAGGGTGTAGCCGACGCCGTGCCGGGCCTCGCCGGCCGCGGACGTGGCCATGCTGCTCACTCCCATGTGTGGAACCCCTTCCCCGTCTTCCGCCCCAGCTCCCCACGGGCGACCTTCTCGCGCAGCAACCGGGGAGGGGCGAAGCGCTCGCCGAGCGTGGCGTGCAGATGCTCGGCGATGGCGAGGCGTACGTCGAGCCCGACCAGGTCGGTCAGACGCAGCGGTCCCATGGGGTGCTTGTAGCCGAGCCGCATGGCGTCGTCGATCGCCTCCGGTTCCGCGACGCCCTCCTCGACCATGCGGATCGCCTCCAGTCCCAGAGCCAGGCCGAGGCGGCTGCTGGCGAAACCGGGCGAGTCCTGGACGACGACGTCCTTCTTGCCGAGGCAGTTGGTCCAGCCGAGGGCCGCCTCGACGGTGTGGGCCGCGGTGTCGGGTGCGACGACGATCTCGACCAGTTCGGAGGCGGGCACGGGGTTGAAGAAGTGCATGCCCAGGAAGCGGGCGGGCCGGGTGAGGGCGGCGGCGAGGTCGGTGACTGACAGGGAGCTGGTGTTGCTGGCCAGTACCGTGCTCGGGCTCACCGTCTGCTCGGCGGCGGCGAGGAGCCGGGCCTTGAGCGCGGCGTCCTCGGGGACGGCCTCGACGACCAGGTCGGCGTGCGGGGGCAGGGCGTCGACGGACGGAACCGTCGTCACCCGGGCCAGCACCTCCTCAACTGGCTCGGCCAGTGCGCCCCGTTGGGAGGCTCTCTTCAGCCCGGTGGCGACACGGTCCAGTGCCGCGGCCGCGGCCTGCTCGCCGCTCTCCACGACGGTCACGGCCGAACCGGCCGTCGCGAAGGACTGTGCGATGCCGGCGCCCATGCGGCCGCCGCCGATCACCCCGACGACTGTGGGGGCTGAGGTCATGCCCGACTCCTCTTCTCCAGGAAACGTGTCATGCGGTCCTTCTTGTCCTGTCCCTCGAACAGCACGGCCTGTGCCAGGTCGTCGGCGACCGGGTGGGCACCGGGTGAGTCGACGACGAGCTTCGTCAGTCGCAGGGCGGTGGCGGAGGAACGCGTCATGCGGTCGAGCAGGGCGTGCGCCTCGTCCAGCAGCCTGTCCGCCGGTACGACATCGATGACCAGGCCCGCCGCCAGTGCCGCGGGCGCGTCGAGGTTCCGCCCGGCGAGCAGCACCTGCTTGGCGATCGACTCGCCGACCAGCTCGGGCAGGCGCCAGCAGGCCCCGGCCGCGGCGAGGATGCCGAGCCCCGGCTCGGGGTTGCCGAAGACGGCGTCCGGACCTGCGATGCGGAGGTCGCAGGCGTACGACAGTTCGGCGCCGCCGCCCAGCGCCCAGCCGTCGACGGCGGCGAGCGTGGGCATGGGGAGTCTGCGCACGCGCTCGAACAGGCGGCTGTTGATGCCCTGGAGGGCTGCGTCGCGGCCGCGACGCAGCAGCTCGGCGATGTCGGCGCCGCCCGCGAAGACACCGCCGTGCCCGGTGAGCAGCAGCAGCTTCGGATCGGCTTCCAGCAGACCGCACACCTCGTGCAGTTCAGCGATCATGCGGCCGCTGATGGCGTTGCGGGCCTCGGGCCGGTGCAGGGTGACGACGACCCGGTCCTCGCGTTCCTCGACGAGCAGCGTCTCGTAGGCGGTTGCGGTGCTCATACGCGCTCCACGAGCATCGCGACGCCCTGGCCGACTCCCACGCACAGCGTCGCCAGACCCCGGCGGGCGTCCTCGCGCTCCAGCCGGCCGAGCAGCGTCAGCAGAATGCGGGCGCCGGAGCAGCCGAGGGGATGCCCGAGCGCGATGGCGCCGCCATCGGCGTTGACCCTCTCCTCGTCGAGCTTGAGACGGCGCATGACCGCCAGCGCCTGCGCGGCGAACGCCTCGTTCAGCTCGACCGCGTCCACGTCCCCGGCCTGCCATCCGGCGCGGGCCAGGGCCTTCTGTGTGGCGGGAACCGGGCCGAGGCCCATGACATGGGGCTGCACGCCGGCCGACGCGGAGGTGACGATCCGCGCCCGCGGGGTGAGCCTGTACCGCCGTACCGCTTCGGCGCTCGCGACCACCAGCGCGGCGGCGCCGTCCGACAGCGGCGAGGAGGAACCGGCGGTGACGATGCCGTCCTTGCGGAAGATGGTCCGCAGAGCACCGAGCTTCTCCAGCGTCGTGCCGGGGCGCGGCCCCTCGTCGCGGGTGACCTCGCCGTCCTTCACCGGAACCGGCACGATCTCGCGGTCGAGGCGCCCCGCCTCCTGTGCCGCCACGGCTCGCTGGTGACTGCGCAACGCGAACGCATCGGACTCGGCACGGGTGATGCCGTCCAGGGCCGCGACCTCCTCGGCTGTCTCCCCCATCGCCAGGGTCACCTTGACCGTCTCGGGACCGGCCCCCGCGGGCACGGCCCGGTCGGCGGCGGCGAAGCGCGGGTTGGTGAAGCGCCAGCCCAGTGAAGTGTCGTGCACCTCCCCCGGCTTGGCCCAGGGAGTGCCGGGCTTGGCCATCACCCAGGGGGCGCGGGTCATGGACTCCACCCCGCCCGCGACCACCAGGTCCGCCTCCCCGGAGCGGATCGCCTGGGCGGCGCTCGCGACCGCGGTCAGCCCGGAGGCACAGAGCCGGTTGACCGTGTAGCCGGGGACGGTGTGCGGCAGCCCCGCCAGCAGCACGGCCATGCGCGCCACGTCCCGGTTGTCCTCACCGGCCTGGTTGGCCGCCCCCAGGACCACCTCGTCCACGGCCTCGGCCGGGATCCCCGCGCGGCGCACGGCCTCACCCACCACCAGGGCGGCCAGGTCGTCGGGACGCACGGAGGCCAGTACGCCGCCGTAGCGGCCCTGCGGGGTGCGCGCGCCGTCGATCAGGAAGACGTCGTCAGACATGGGCGGACTCCTCGAAGGGAACGGGCCGGCGCGACTGCAGCGTCGCGAAGCGGCCGGTGACGAAGGCGGGGTCGGACAGGGTGGCGCTGGCCGCGGGATTGGCGGCACTGCCGTGAAAGTCGCTGAAGGCGGCGGACTGGTTGACGAAGACCCCGCCGGTGAGGTTCTCCGACAGGTGCACGCCGGCATCCAGGGCGGCCGACTCGGCGGCGGCCAGCACGGCTTCGCTCGTGGCGTGGACGGCGGCCGTCAGCGCGCCGTGTTCCCGCACGGTCTCCCGGAAGACCGAGAGGCTGTGCTCGGTGGAGTCGGTGCCGATGACGAAGGAGACGGGCCCGAACCACTCGCGGGTATAGATCTCCCGGTCGGTCTCCGCGTCCAGCCGCGCCACCAGCGGCGTCCGGACGACCGCCTCCGGGTACTCCGGATGCTCGACCGGTGCCGACGCGCGCACCGTACGGCCGAGCCCGGCCGCCTCCTCCAGCCGCTCGCGCACACCGTCGTTGACGATGGCGCCCAGGGTGCCGGCCGCGCGGGCCGGGTCGCCGAGCAGCCGGTCCAGCGCGGCGCCGAGGTCGGCGGCGAACTCGTCGGCGCTCTTGACGCCCTGGTCCGTGGCGATGCCGTCGCGCGGGATCAGCAGGTTCTGCGGGGTGGTGCACATCTGACCGGTGTAGAGGGACAGCGAGAAGGCCAGGTTGCCCAGCAGCCCGCGGTAGTCGTCGGTGGAGTCCAGCACCACCGTGTTCAACCCCGCCTTCTCGGTGTACACGGCGGCCTGGCGGGCGTGTGTCTCCAGCCAGTCGCCGAACGCGGTGGAGCCGGTGAAGTCGATGATCCGTACGTCCGGGTGGAGGGCGTACACCGACGCCGTACGGTCCTCGGGGCTCTCCGCGGCCAGGATCACCACGTTCGGGTCGAAGCCGGCCTCGGCCAGCACCTCGCGGGCGATGCGCACGGTGATCGCGAGCGGCAGGACGGCACCCGGGTGCGGCTTGACGACGACCGGATTGCCGGTGACCAGGGAGGCGAACAGGCCCGGATAGCCGTTCCAGGTGGGGAAGGTGTTGCAGGCGATCAACAGCGCCACCCCGCGTCCGACGGTCGTGAACTTCTTGTCCATCACCAGCGGCCCGCCCTTGCGCTGCGGCTTGCTCCAGCGAGCCGCGGCCGGGTGCCGTTTCTGCTCCGCCCAGGCGTAGGCGACCGCCTCCAGGCCACGGTCCTGGGCGTGCGGGCCGCCGGCCTGAAAAGCCATCACAAAGGCCTGGCCGGTCGTGTGTTGCACGGCGTGCGCGATCTCGAAGCTCGCTGCGTTCAGACGGGCGAGGATCTCCGCGGCCACGCCGGCGCGGGTGTCCGGCCCCGCGTCACGCCACGGGCCGATAGCGGCCTTCGCGGCGGCCACCGCCTCGTCCGGGGCGACGCGGGGGTAGGTCACATCCAGCGGGAAACCGTACGGAGACGTCTCGGTCGCCGGTACTGCTCCGTTGCCCGGATGGCCGGGGAGCTCGAAGTGGCCCCCGAGCCGGTCCCGGAAGGCGGCTTCTCCGTTCTTCGCGGCGTCCTCGCCGTACACCGACTTGCTCGGCGACTCGGGATACGGCGTCCAGTGGTCCCGGCTCGCGGTGGCGGCGACCGACTGTTCCAGCAGCGGGCGATGGCGCGCGAAGAGAGCAGGGCCGTTCGGCCTCTTGTGCGGCATGTGGTCAACCTCTTGACAGGCATTGGTCCGGTTGGATTACTTAGCCGTGCCGCACGCTAACCGAATGTTCGGTCGGGAGACAAGGTGGCATAAATAGTGACTCAAACCACTGAGGCGACTCCTACGGAGGCGATGTTCTCCGCGGACGAGGCGTCCCGAGGACTGGGGATCGAGCTGCTCGAACACGGCGCAGGGACCGCCGTGCTCCGCATGACGGTGACCCCGGCGATGGTGAACGGACACAGGATCGCCCACGGCGGATATGTGTTCCTGCTCGCCGACACAGCCTTCGCCTGCGCCTGCAACAGCCACGGTCCCGTGACCGTCGCGGCGGGCGCCGACATCACCTTCGTCGCCCCGGCGTACGAGGGCGACGTACTCGTGGCGACCGCCGAGGAGCGCACCCGGTTCGGCCGCAGCGGCATCTACGACGTGAGCGTCCGGCGCGACGAAGAGGTGATCGCGGAGTTCCGCGGACGCAGCCGCAGCATCACCGGCACGGCACCGCACTTGACCAGGGACACGACGGCGCACCGGACGCCGAGCACGACCACGAAGGAGTCGCGATGAGCAGCGAGACGACGGCCACGGCGGCCCCCACATCCCGTCTGGGAGAACCCCTCCCCCACGACCTGCGGGACGACGGCGAGCGCCTGACGCGGGAGCAGCTGAGAGAACTCCAGCTCGATCGTCTGCGATCGACGCTGCGACACGCGTACGACAACGTCGAGTTGTACCGGAAGAAATTCGACGAGGCCGGTGTGCGGCCCGACGACTGCCGGTCGCTGGAGGACCTGGCCCGGTTCCCCTTCACCACCAAGGCCGACCTGCGGGACACCTACCCCTTCGGCATGTTCGCCGTGCCGATGGCGGATGTGCGGCGCATCCACGCCTCCAGCGGCACCACCGGCCGCCCCACGGTCGTCGGCTACACCGACAACGACCTCTCCATGTGGGCGGACATGGTCGCCCGCTCGATCCGCGCCGCCGGCGGCCGCCCCGGCCACAAGGTGCACATCTCCTACGGCTACGGGCTCTTCACCGGCGGCCTCGGCGCGCACTACGGGGCCGAGCGAGCCGGCTGTACGGTGATCCCGGCCTCCGGCGGCATGACCGCACGCCAGGTGCAGATCATCCAGGACTTCGAGCCCGAGATCATCATGGTCACCCCGTCCTACATGCTCACCTTGCTCGACGAGTTCGAGAAGCAGGGCATCGACCCGCGAACCAGCTCCCTGAAGGTGGGCATCTTCGGGGCCGAGCCGTGGACGGAGGAGATGCGCCGCGAGATCGAGGAGCGCATGGCCATCCACGCCGTCGACATCTACGGCCTGTCCGAGGTGATCGGCCCCGGCGTCGCACAGGAGTGCGTGGAGACCAAGGACGGGCTGCACGTGTGGGAGGACCACTTCTACCCCGAGGTCGTCGACCCGGTCACGGACACCGTGCTCGCGGAGGACGAGGAGGGCGAAGTGGTCTTCACCTCGCTCACCAAGGAGGCCCTGCCGATCATCCGCTACCGCACCCGCGACCTGACCCGGCTGCTGCCCGGCACGGCCCGGCCCGCCTTCCGCCGGATGCAGAAGGTCACCGGCCGCTGCGACGACATGATCATCCTGCGTGGAGTGAACGTCTTCCCCAGCCAGATCGAGGAGATCGTGCTCCGCACGCCCTCGGTCGCCCCTCATTTCCAGATCCAGCTCACCGAGCGCGGCCGCATGGATCACATGGTCGTGCGGGTCGAGGCCCGCCCTGGCACCGCCCCCGAACAGCGCGATGCCGCCGCCAGGGCGATCGGCCAGGGCATCAAGGACGGCGTGGGCGTCACCGTCGAGGTGGCGATCGTCGACCCCGAGACCCTGGAGCGGTCTCTCGGCAAGCTCCGTCGTGTCAAGGATCTCCGGCGGGCGTGACAGCTCCTCTTGCGACAATGGCCGGGTGAACACAAGGCCTGTGCAAAGCCCTGCCGACCGTCGTGACCGGCCCGTCTACGACCGTGACTCCGTCCTGGAGGTCGCTGTCGCCGTCTTCAACGAGCGCGGCTACGACGGCACGGGCATGGAGGAGCTGGCCAGGCGCCTAGGCCTGAGCAAGTCGAGCATCTATCACCATGTCTCCGGCAAGGGCGAACTGCTCGAGCTCGCCGTCGGCCGCGCGCTGGACGCCCTCTTCTACGTACTCGACGAGGCGGACGGGGCTGACGCCCCGGACACCACGGCGACCGTCCGGCTGGAGCAGGTCGTGCACCGCAGTGTCGAGGTGCTCGTCGCCGAGCTGCCGTACGTCACCCTGCTGCTGCGAGTGCGGGGCAACAGCGTCGTGGAACGTCGGGCGTTGGAGCGGCGCCGTGAGTTCGACCACCGCGTGGCCGACCTGGTCGCCCGTGCGGCTTCCGAGGGCGGCGTCCGCGCCGACATCGATCCGCATCTCGCGGCCCGGCTGCTGTTCGGCACCGTCAACTCGCTCATCGAGTGGTACCGGCCGGAGGGCGGAGTGCCGGTCACGGCTCTGGCCGACGCTGTGACGGCGGTCCTCTTCGACGGGATGCGTGGCCGGCCGGGCGGCTGAGGGATCAGTTCGAGGGGCCGACCGGCACCGGCCGGCTGGTACCACTGACTAATCCGACGACCCGCCCGCGCCGTCGGCCTTCCCCAGGCCATCGCGGCGAGGGCCTGTGCCAACCGGCGACGGTGATTGCCACCACGGAGTGGACGCCCTGTCAGCCGCTGGTTGCAACTCAACGGCGAGCGAACCGTCGATCTCAAGGACTTCTGCAATCAGCGCGGCCGTCATATCGCAAAACGACGTGACGGTCGCCGGAAGTCCATCCAGGCCATGGCCTCACGTCTGCCGGACGGCAACGAACAGAGCCTGCAGCAGTTCGTGAACCAGTCCACCTGGGATCTGGTGCCGGTGCGCCGGCGGATCGCCGAGCGGCTGGTGCCGCAGATCGGCCCGGGCGCCTGGGCGGTCGATGACGTGTCGTTCCCCAAGGGCGGAAGGATGTCGGTCGGCGTCGCCCACCAGTACTGCGGGGCGCTGGGCAAACAGGCCAACTGCCAGGTCGCCGGTCCATGCCGATCCGTACCGGGAGCCTCCCCGCAACCGTGAGATCTTTGTGGGATCGCCAGCTACGAAATTCCTTGAATCTAGGGCGCGGCGCGTGTCAGTGCGGCGGCGAGTGCCATGCGGGAGCGCACGCCGGCCTTGCGGAAGATACGGGTGAGGTGTGCTTCGACCGTCCTCGGCGAGATGACCAGTGCGTGGGCGATGTCGCTGTTCGACATGCCCAGCGCCACCATGCGGGCTATCTCACCGCGGGGCCGCCACGAGCCGGGCCAGCGCCATGGCGGGCAGGGTGAACAGCAGCCAGTGCAGATACCCGGCGAGGACCACGAGGAAGAGCACCCGGGGCGCATAGGCAAGGGCGCCACCGGCGAAGCCGATGCCGTGGTCGTCGCGCATGCCGGCGGTGGCGAGGAAGACCGCTCCCGCGACAACGAGTTGCGCCATGAAGGCCAGTTCCGCCCCGGTCGCCAGGTGCGACCACCTCCCACCGGGCGCGGGAGCCGCCGGCTGCTGTCTCCGCTTCGGATCCGGCTGCGGCCCGTACGTTTCCACCATCCCCATGGCTTCCATCCTCATCAATTGGACATATGCAATTCCTCGATGTCCTGCGCGACGACGTTCACGGTGGAGCTCGCCGCGGGTCCGGACAGCTGACCACCCCCTCCGTCACGGTGCTCAGGGCCGAGCGGGCGCGCCCTCGGCATCGGTGTCGTCGGCCGGCGCGGGTGGCCTTTCTCTGCCGGCGCGGGTGGCCTTTCTCTGCCGGCGCCGGAGCCGCCGGAGCTGCATGCGCCGGAGCTGCCCGCGTATGAGGAGCATGGAGGCCGTGGTGCCGGTGGCCACCGGCATGAGCGGCCAGAACCGGGGATGGTCGGTGCCGAGGACGGCGGGGGCCAGGGCCAGCACAGCGATCGTGGCCCATGCGACGATGATGCCGAGCACAATGTCGAAGACGAAGGTCTCATCGATGCCCCCCAGGCGCGCCATCCGGATGCGTACCGCCACCGCCAGGGTGATCAGGTAGCCCATCGCCAAGGGGTAGAACGCGAGGAGGGTGTTGCCTCCGAGGCCGCTGTGCCACCCTCGCCACACGTAATACCCGTCGAGCTCGATGACGTGTCCGTGCCACAGGCCGACCTGGGCATGGTCGCCCACGTCCAGCACCCTGCGGCCGCCGCCGCCCTTCACCGACTGCAGCTCGCCGTTCACCCGCAGTTCGAGCGTGACCTCGTACCAGACGAACGTCTCTGAGGTGCGGTCCTGGCCTGCGCCGCCGAGCGACTCCCTACGTTCTTCCGTCCGGTTCACGACGGTGGCGTCCGCCCGTTCCAGGTTCCCCGAGGAACGGGCCTTGGCGATGGCCATCTCCTCGTACGTCCGCCAGGCAAACAGCGCGATCACCACCGCCATGGCCAGGCGGAACACCACCAGGACGATGCGAGTCCGTCTCGACCGGCCCTCGAGTGCGTCCGACATGGCTGCCTCCCCTGCGCACCTCGCGGCTTCGCCGTCACGGAGATCATCCCCCGCAGGCTTGCGATCGCAGCGTTGCGGCCCCAAGTCCCGTAGTGGTCTGCGTGGTTTCACGTAGACCGCAGCAGTGGGTGACCGCGGTAACCCCGCCCGTAGTCCCGATGGCGATACGAGGGCAGTTGCCGGGATCGGCCCACGCGAGGATCCGGCGCATCGCTGCCGACGGCGCCGAGACATAACCCGCCGTAGCCCCAGACCCGTTGACATGTCTGCCGCAACGTGTCTATGGGTGACCGACCTGACCGCGGAACAGGCGGAGGCAACCGAGATCGTCCGCCGCGTCCACGGCCACTGGGGCATCGAGAACAAGATCTACCACGTCAGGGACACCACACTCGCCGAGGACAATTCCCCGCGTACGCACCGGCACCGCTCCCCACGCCATGGCATCCCCGCGCAACCTGGCCATCGGCACTCTCCGACTGGCAGGACGGGACAACATCGCCGAGGGCCTGAGCCATCACGGGCGAGACATGGCCCGGCCGCTGGCGCCCCTCGGACTCGCGTGATCATTCCCGGCCAATCACGAGAACGACGGAGCCCTGAGGCAGCGGCTACGCCTCCATTCCGGCTCGGAAGGTCCGTCACATCGCCCGGGCGGTCAGCGCTCGCCAACACTGCGTCCCACGTGGCGAGTTGAGGGCTGAGGGCCCTAGTGGCGCCGTCGAGGAGGTCGCGTACTTGCTGGTCGAGGACGCATCGCCGGCATGGGCGGGCGCTGAGCTGCCAGGTGATAGCGCGGACCGGGCAACGGCACCAGAACTCCGAGTCAGGGTTGGTGCACTTCGCGCACAACGGCGCTTCCCAGGTGCCGACGCGAGCCTGGGCGGCGGTGCCGCAGGGGGCACCGCGGGGAAGGTTCGCGCCGATGCTGCGGGGTGTCGATGATCTGGGCGAGCCGGCCGATCAGGTCGTTGACGGCCTCAGCGAATAGCCAGGGCGGCCATGATGGTGGTTGTGGCAAGCCACACCGTGTACAGCGTCACAGGCCGTACCCGGCAATCCGAGAGGACCCACGTGACCCACGCCGCCGACGATCCGGCGGCCAGCCCCACCAGCCAGCACACCGCCGCCGAGGCCAGCAGCGACCGTACCTGGGAGACGAGCTCCGGGGGAACCATTGAAGAATGAACGTCCGGAACGCCCGTGAACGCGGACAAAAAATACAGGAACGTGAGCGCCCACAGGATCCAGGCCGCGGCAGTCAGCAGCCGATGCCCCACCCCACGCGCGTCTCGCAGTCTGCCGCCCAGTACCTCACACATCGTCAGGACCTGTATCGCCATGAACAACGCCAGGGGCGGGGACGTCGCGATGAGGAACAGCAGCGCGGCCAGCGCGTGTGCGGGGCCACGGGCACGGGGTGTGCCCGGAAAGGAGGCAGGCCACAAGATGTGGTGGGCGCGGGTCTCAGGCCCCAGGCGAAGGGCTTCTTTCCAATGCGCACCGATCAATTGCTGCACGTGCCAGTGCCTTTCGGACTCGAAGGGGATGCGGACGGGTGCACCGCAAGGCCCCAGTACGTGTACGACTCTGGCGCATCACCTCATGTAGGGACATCCGTGGAACCACGTAGTCCAGCACTGGAACATCAGCCGGGTCCGCGGGAGATGGCGAGGTCCGGCCAGGAGCGACCGCCTCGGAAGAGGCAGGCGGGGCGTAGGTGATGGGGTTGCAGCCGGCGACGGGGTTGGCCGCAGGGATCGGCGAAGGGCCGGGAGCTGTATCGGGCGCCGTGGTCGGAGTGGAACACAGCGCCATCCATGCTGCCGCGGGTCGAGGCCGCCATCTGCGGAGCGTCGGCGACCAGGCTGCAGCGCATGTGGTCGGCGATGGACCGGCGACGACGGACCTTCACCTTGAGTGGTGGACACGCTGATACCCGGTGGGGTGGAGCTGTCCATGACTGCACCGCACGGAAGTCTTCGTGTCCCACCGTGATGCCTGACTGACCGTTCACGGCAGGCGGCGGCTGGTCGAGCGGGTCTGCGCAGGCCGGCCGGTCGCGCATGTCGCGGCCGAGATGGGCATCTCACGAGCCACGGCCTGCCGGCCTGGTAGGGAGAGCCTGTTCAGCCCAGATCGTCTTGCCTGTGCGGGTGAGGCGGCTGCCCCAGCGCTGGGTGAGCTGGGCGACGAGTAGCAGACCGCGGCCTCCCTCGTCGAAGATCCGGGCTCGGCGCATGTGAGGGGCAGTGCTGCTGGAGTCCGAGACCTCGCAGATGAGCGCCGTGTCACGGATCAGGCGGAGCTGGATGGGAGATCCGCCGTACCGGATGGCGTTGGTGACGAGTTCACTGACGACGAGTTCTGTGACGAATCCGAGGTCCTCCAGATGCCAGGTGGCCAATTGCTTGCATGCCAACGCACGGGCCCGGGCGACGCACGAGGGGTCCGCTGGTACCTCCCAGGTGGCGACCCGGCCCGCTTCCAGCGCGCGGGTGCGGACCACAAGGAGGGCGACGTCGTCGGTGGGTTGGTCGGGGAGGTTGTGCAGGATGCCGTCACAAATCTCCTCCAGTGGACGGCGGGGCCCGCAGAGGGCTCGGCGGAGCAGGGCCAGTCCGTCGTCGAGGTCGAGAGCGGGGGCGTGGACCAGTCCGTCGGTGTAGAGGGCTAGGACGCTGTCCTCGGGGAGGTCGCAGTCTGCGGTTTCGAACGGCAGACCGCCCAGCCCGAGGGGTGGTCCGCTCGGCAGGTCGAGGAATGAGACGTGCCCATCTGGCGTGACCATGGCCGGGACGGGGTGACCGGCGCGGGCTGCGCTACAGCGGCGTGAGACGGGGTCGTAGACAACGTAGAGACAGGTGGCGCCGACCTCGCCCGGGCTCTGCAGTTCCCCGGCAGCGTCCGGTGCCTGCTCGGAGTCCAGACGCAGGACGATGTCGTCAAGGTGGGTGAGGAGCTCGTCGGGGGCCAGATCGACATCGGCGAGCGTGCGTACGGCGGTGCGGAGACGGCCCATCGTGGCGGACGCATGCACCCCGTGGCCGACGACGTCGCCGACGACGAGAGCGACCCGTGCACCGGACAGGGGGATGACGTCGAACCAGTCGCCGCCGAGGCCGGCACGGGAGCTTGTGGGCCAGTAGCGGGACGCGACCTCGACAGCCGCCTGCCGGGGAGTGTGCTGCGGGAGCAGGCTGCGCTGGAGGGCGAGTGCCGTTTCGCGTTCCTGCGTGTAGCGGCGGGCGTTGTCGACGCAGACCGCCGCGCGCGCCGCGAGTTCCTTGGCGAGCAGCAAATCGTCGTCGTCGAAAGGCTCAGGGGTTCGATGGCGGCCGAGGATCGCCAGGCCGAGCGTGATGCCGCGGGCGCGCAGGGGCACGACCAACAGGGCGTGGATGCCGTGTTCGTCGATGCTGCGGACGCTGTCGGGGGAGTCCGCGGCCCACCAGCGTCGGCCGGCGTCGTCGACCGCGTGGAACATGCCGCGGCCGTCGGTCAGCACGCGCCCTTGCGGCGAGCCCTCGCGGTAGCCGTGGAGGGCGCCGACCGGAATCGTCACCTCGGGGCAGCCCTCCAGCACGGAGCAACAGGCGGTGCGGCGGAAGACGGGCGCGGTAGCGGGCGGGGGCGCCGTCTCGTCCCCGGCCAGCGCGGAATCCAGCAGGTCCACGAGGGCGAAGTCGGCGAAGTGCTCCGTGCACACCTCGGTCAGTTCTTCGGCGGTGCGAGTCACGTCGAGAGTGGAGCCGATGCGGACGCTGGACTCGTTCAGAACGCTCAGTCTGCGTCGGGCGCGGAGCTGGTCCGTACTGTCCATGGCCGCCAGACACATGCCTCGTACGCGGTCGGCACTGTCCTTCAACGGACTGAGGGACACCAGCCAGGCGTGTTCGCGGGGCTCGCCGTGGGGTTGCAGCCAAGCCTCGTACGGCACCGTCTCCCCCGTGCGCAGGACTCGCTGCCCCGCGTCGCCGAGACCCTCGAATCCGGGAAGGCGCCGGAGGCTGTCGGCTGACTCGCCCATCCGCCGGCCCCGCAGTTGCCAGGAGGGGCTGCCTGTCACCCTCTCCATCGCGGAGTTGGTCGACACCACGATCCCGTCCTGGTCGAAGAGAGCCACCGGTACGGGGAACTGCTCCAGAGCCCACCTCTGCAGCCGCGCGGTCGGCTCCAGCGCGGTGGCCCTCAGGAACCAGCGGACCGCGTTGTCAGAGTGCCGCAGCGGGTATGCCTCGAGCCGCACCTCGACGTGGTGGCCGTCCTGGTGCCGGACCGTGACCGTGCCGGTCCACCCGTCCGACTCGGCGAGGCTGTGCAGGGCATCAGGCGGCAGGGGTTCGGCCAGCAGCTCTGTCACAGGGCGGCCCAGCACGTCCCTGCTCTCGAAGCCGAGCAGGCTGCGGGCCGTGTCGCTCCACCCGGTGACCAGCCCCTTGGCGTCCGCCTCGGCTATGGCGGCGCCTCGGGTCATCGGCGACGTGGCCCTATGCTCGTCCACCCGTACGCCCTTCTGCGCGACACCGGTGTCGATACCCATTGTGCGCCGGGCCCACCTGGGTACGCCTTGTCACTCCACGTGCCGTGAAGACTGGGAGGTGCTTCTTGGCTTGCCCATACCGAAATCAGTGACGCGCCCTCCGCGGTCAGTGCGTCGTTCGCCGTACGGGGCGTGCCGAGCAGGGTGGCCGTCAGGCTACGCCCAGTAGGGAACCGGTCTGGCGGGCCATTGTGGTGACGGCTGATCCGGTGGCGAATCACCCCCACGACGGCGGTGATCGTGATGAGCCACAATCTGCACAGAACTCCGGGCCGCGCCCGGCGACGCGAGGTCGACCACACGGCCCACGAGGCCGTCGAACCGCGGCCAGGGCCACGGCAGCGGTGGGCAGTCCGTCCCCCGCCGACCGCTCCTGCCGCATGGTGTCAGAAGACGCGGGAGCAGGACGGGGCCCGGTGCTCACAGCGGACGAGCGCGGCACCCTTGGCGGACTGCTGGAGAAGCGCACCGCCCACCCTGACTCAGGGGAACTTCAGCCGCAGATCTCCTCAACGGTCAGCCCGAGGGCGAGCAGTTCGCGGTCGGCTCCGACCGGAGCGTCGATCTCCAGGCCCGTCGGCAGGCCGTTGGTGGCCAGGCCCATGGGGATGCTCAGGCCGGGGGCTCCGATGACGCTGGCCGGGCCGGTGTTGCGGATGAAGGTGCCGAAGGTGTCGGCGTCTTCTCCGCGCAGAATCATGCCCTGGTCACAGGTGGCCAGGTCAAGAGCGGTAGCCGGGGTGGTCGGGAAGGCCAGGCCGTCCAGGCCGTGTGCGGCGAACGTGTCCGCGTAGGCCGCGCGCAGGCGCCGGCGCTGGGCCAGGCACTCGCGGTAGACGTCCTCGGAGACCAGGCCCGGGGCCCCGTCGAGGATGCAGCCCTCGAAGACGCCGCGCACGTCGGGGCCCGCGATGAGGGCGGCGAGCGCGGCGAGGTCCGTCTGCGGCCGGTACTTCGCCAGGTAGGCGGACAACTCCACCCGGGTCTCGTACAGCACGATGGCCATACCGGTCGCGAACTCGCCCGCGGTGAACGAGCTGACATCGACCGGGACCAGGTCCACACCGGCCGCCGCCAGGTCGCGCAGGGCCGTCTCCCACTGGACGGCGACCTCGTCCTGCAGCGGCTCGGTGAAGTGACCGGTCGGCACCCCCAGCCGGATCGACCGCGGCGATCGGGCGACGACCGGGGCGTCGTCACCGCTGAGGACACCGTCCAGCAGAACCAGGTCCGCGACCCGGCGCGCCATGGGACCGATGGTGTCCCTGGTACTCGACAGGGGAGTCACACCCTCCCCGGGGTAGCGCCCGACCGTGGGCCGCAGCCCGCAGATGCCCGTGACGGCAGCGGGGACACGCACCGAGCCGCCGGTGTCGGTGCCCAGGCCCGCCCGCACCACCCCGGCCGCGACGAGCGCGGCCACCCCGCCACTGCTGCCACCGGCGAAACGGCTGGGGTCGCGCGGGTTGCGGACCGGGCCGAACGCCTGGTTGTTGCTGGTGATACCGAACGCCAACTCGTGCATGTTGGCCTTGCCGAGGATGACGGCACCGGCGTCGCGCAGCCGCCGTACCGCCGGCGCGTCGCACGGGGGGACGAAGTCCCGCAGGGCGGGGGTGCCGGCCGTGTTGGGCAGCCCGGCGACGTGGATGTTGTCCTTGATCGCGAGGGTCATGCCGGACAGCGGGCCCGGCTCGTCGGAAGTCTTGGCGGCGGCATCACGGTCGAGGGTGATGAAGCCGCCCAGGTGGGCCGTCTCCTCGGCGCGCTCCAAGGACGTCTGCACGGCCTCGTGCCGACTGCGCGCGCCCGCGAGCGCCGCCCGGCCGGTCTGCGTGCCGGGTTCCTTCGTAGTGGGTTCGCTCATGGCCTGCTCCTTCGTGCGGATCCGCTTCGACAGCTCACGGACGATCACTGCGCCGCCGCCCGTACGACGCCGGCTTTGGTTGCGGCTTTTCGAGGGTTGACCACCCCTGAGGCTCATGTCATCGTTCGCTCACGCGATGACATGTTGGAGGAAAAAGTGCCCACCATCAAGTCCAACCACCTGAACAAGACCTGGCTCGCCGTCACGGCGGCCTCCGCGCTCGCGCTGACGGGCTGCGCCACCGACAGCGGGAAGTCGAGCGCCGGGAAGCAGCGGTCCGACTCCGGCGGCGCACTGAAGATCGGCCTGCTGACCAGCATGTCCGGGCCCGCCGGGCTCTTCGGGCCGGCGACGAGGAACGTCGCGGAACTCGCGGTCCAGGAGATCAACGCCTCCGGCGGGGTGCTCGGCCGCAAGGTCAGCGTGGTCATCGGCGACGACGCGACCAACCCCGACACCGGCAGACAGACGGCCACCCGCCTGCTGGACTCCGACGGGGTCTCGGTGCTCGTGGGCATGCACACCTCCGCCACCAGGGAGGCTGTGCTGCCCAAGGCGAGATCCGCCGGCACGCTCTACATGTACACACCCGTCTTCGAGGGCGGCACCTGCGACCCGGACCTCTTCACCAACGGCGAAGTCCCCAGCCAGCAGCTGAAGCAGACGATCCCCTGGACGCAGAGCGCCACGGGCCGCAAGAAGTGGTTCCTGCTCGGCAACGACTACGCCTGGGGACGCGCGAGCCTCGATGCGGCCAAGCAGTACATCACCGCGTCGGGCGGGGAGGTCGTCGGGACGGCGTTCGTGCCGCTCGGCACCACCGACTTCCAGGCCGTGATCCAGAAGATCCGGCAGGCGAACCCCGGACTGCTGCTCCCCGCCCTCGTCGGAGGCGACGCGATCGCTTTCGAGAAGCAGGCGTACGACGCCGGGCTGGGCAACAGCCAGGCGCAGCGGCTGGGAATCCTCTACGAGGAGAACACGCTGGCCGGCATGGGCCCGAAGGTCACGGAGGGGATGTACACCTCGCTCGGGTACTTCCAGTCCCTGAACGCCCCCGCCAACTCCGCCTTCCTGACGGCGTACCGGAAGAAGTTCGGCCCCGAGGCCCCGACCGTCACCTCCCTTTCGGAGCAGACCTACGTCGCCATCAAGGCATGGGCTCAGGCGGCCAACGCGGCCGGGAGCACCGAGGCGAAGGATGTGGCCGCCAAGCTCGGCGGGCTCTCCCTCGACGCGCCCGCGGGCAAGGTCACGTTCGAGAAGAACAGGACCGCCACCCAGCCCGTCTACGTCGGGCAGGTGACCGACGGCGCCGTGAGGATCAAGAAGACCTTCCCCGCCGTCGCGGCCGACAGCACATGCGCAGGGTGACGGACATATGGACCAGACCATCGCCCTGACGCTGGGCGTACTGTCCTCCGCCGCGATCCTGGCACTGACGGCCGTGGGACTGTCGCTGTCCTTCGGGTTGATGCGGATCATCAACCTGGCGCACGGGGAGTTCCTCACCATCGGGGTGTACGGCTCCGTCGTCACCGCCGACCACGGCCTGCCCTGGGCAGCGGGCCTGGCGGCGGCCGCCGCCGTCGGTCTCGGGGTGGGCGCCCTGACCGAGGTACTGCTGATACGTCGGCTGTACCGGGCACCGGAACTCTCCATCCTGGCGACCTTCGGCCTGTCGATCGTCATCCGCCAGCTGATCCAGCTCGAATTCGGCAAGGACTACCGGATGGTGGCCAATCCACTGCCCGGTGCGACCCGGGTGCTCGGGGTCTACTTCCCCACCTACCTGTTGCTGCTCACCGGGCTCGCGGTGACGGTCGTCGTGGCGGTCCTTGCCGTGCTGCGGTTCACCTCCCTCGGACTGCGGGTCCGCGCGGTCGCCGACGACGCCGCGCTGTCGGAGACCCTGGGAGTGCGTTCCACGCGGGTGAACCTCGTGGTGTTCGCGGCGAGCGCGGGCCTCGCCGCGACCGCCGGGGCACTGGTCGCACCCGTCACCAACGTCCAGCCCGACATGGGCCTGGACTACGTCTTCACCGCCTTCCTCGTGGTCATCGTGGCCGGGCGGCACGTGGCGCCGGTGCTCATCGCCGCGCTGGGTCTGGCGGCGGTGCAGAACCTGACGACCTTCTGGACCGACCCGCTTCTGGCCCGCCTGGCAGTACTGCTGCTGGCGTTCCTGGCAGTGCAGGTCCGTCCCTCCGCGAGTTTCCGGGTGGCCTCATGAACCCCTTCGTCCGAAAACTGCTGCCCGTACCGCTGGCAGCCGCGGCTGCCGTCCTCGCCGGGCCCTGGGCCGGAGGACTGCTGGCCCAGTGCCTGGTCCTCGGCACGGTGACCGCCGCGCTGGCCCTGACCTGGGGTACCGCGGGAATCCTCAACCTCGGTCACAGCGTGACCTTCGGCGTGGGGGCGTACGCGGGTGCCTGGTTCGGCCTGCACGCGGGGGCATACGGATCACTCGCGGGGCTGGCCGCCGGGGCACTGCTCGGCGGGGTCGTGGCACGGCTGATCGCGGCGGTGGGCCTGCGACGCGGGCTGGACGCGGTCGGCTTCGCCCTCGCCACCTTCGTCGTGGCGCTCGCGGCGGAACAGGTCGCAGGCCGCTGGACCGGGGTGACCGGCGGCTTCAACGGCCTGACCGACGTCCCCCGCTTCCACATCGGCGCGCTCGCGTTCACCCCGACCGCCGCCCGAGGTGTCACGGCGGGTCTGGCGGTGCTGGTGATCGTGCTGCTGGCGAGTCTCGCGCGACGCCCGTACGGTGTCGCTCTGGCCGCCGTACGGGACAACGAACGCCGGATGGCCGCCCTCGGTTACGACGTGGGAGCGGCGAAGACCGGCGTGTTCACCTTCACCGGGGTCGTGGCCGGGCTGATGGGCGCCGTGTACGTGCTTCAGGTCCAGTTCGTCTCCCCAAGTCTGATCGGGCTCGTCATGGGCACGAACTTCGTGGTCTGGGCGATGCTGGGCTCGCGGCGGACCATCTGGGGACCGGTGGTCGCCACGCTGGTGGTCAGCGCCGGTGCGAACCTGCTGGCCGACGCGGCGCTCGACTACTGGCTGCTGGCGACGGGTGCGGCGTTCGTCGCCGCCGTGGTCTTCGTCCCCGACGGGGTGGCGGTCGTCGTCCGTCGCCGCATGCCCGCCCGGTGGTTCGGGGCCCGGCAGGTGGTGCTCGGCACGGCGGCCCCGTCGGCCGGCGGCCGGGCCGACGGCGGACTGGTCGTACGGTCGGTCGGCTGCCGCTTCGGTCCCTTCACCGCGCTGCGGGGGGTGGACCTGGACCTCACCGAACCGGGCGTGCACTGCCTCATCGGTCCCAACGGGGCGGGCAAGTCGACACTGCTGGACGTGCTGTCCGGGTTCACGCCGGCGACCGACGGATCCTGGCGGCTGAACGGGCGGGACGTCACCGGTCGGCCTCCGTGGGAACTGACCCGCTCCGGACTGGGCCGCAAGTTCCAGGCCCCGAGCGTCGCCGGTTCACTGACCCTGGCGGAGAACCTCGCCCTGGCCCGGTGGGGCAGGACGCACGCTGCGCTCGCGCTGGTGCGCCAGCCGTGGACGGCCGATCTGCCGCCGGAGGCCTGGTTCGTCCTCGACGCCGCCGGGTTCGCGGGCCGTATGGACACCCCCGCGGGCAGCCTCTCGCACGGCGAGCAGCAGCTGCTGGAGCTCGCCATGACGCTGACCGCGGGCTGCGACGTGCTGCTGCTCGACGAACCCACCGCGGGTATGACCCGGAGCGAGACGGAGCAGGTCGCCGAGGTGCTCCGTGGACTCGTCCGCGACCACGCGCTGCCGGTCCTGGTCGTCGAGCACGACATGGCCTTCATCCGCAGCGTCGCCGACCGGGTCACCGTGCTGCGCGACGGCGAGGTCATGGCCTCCGGGACGGTGGCGGAGATCGAGTCGAATTCCGAGGTGTCGGCGGTCTACGTCGGCCGGGCGGCGGGAGGCCGGTCATGAGCATCTTTCCTTCCAGTATCCGGGATGCTTCGAGTGCCCTCGGCGGGAAGGCCCTCGAGATCCGTGGGCTCACCGCGGGCTACGCCGGAACCACGGTGGTGCGCGGCGTCGATCTGTCGGTCGCGCCCGGCGAGGTCGTGGCGTTGCTGGGCCGCAACGGTGTCGGGAAGACGACGCTGGTGTCCGCGGTGTCGGGCACCCTGGGTGCCGACGCCGGGGTGACGCTCCTGACGGGCCGGGATGTCACCGCCTGGCCCGGCTCCCGGCGCAGGCGGGGCGGGCTGCGGGTGGTCGCCCAGGACCGGCCGGTGCTCGGCGGACTCACCGTGGCCGAGAATCTGCGGTTGGCCGGGATCCGCGATCTGTCGGAGCCGGCGGAGCTCTTCCCCTTCCTCCGGGGCCGGGAACGCCAGCGTGCGGGAACCCTCTCCGGCGGGGAGCAGAAGATGCTGGCGATCGCCCGGACGGTCGCGGCTCCGGGCGCGGTGTGCGTCTTCGACGAGCCGACGGAGGGCCTGCAGCCCGCCAATGTGGACCGGTTCGCCGAGGCGGTGAGACGGCTCGCTGCCGCCGGCGTCGCCGTACTCCTCGCTGAGCAGCACCTGGACATGGCGCTGGGCGTGGCGGACCGGTGGTACCTGATGGAGAAGGGGCAGATCGCCGAGGAGGGGCAGGTCCACGAGGGAATCGTCGAGCATGTGGCGGGCCGGATGGCGCCCTGAGCACCCGCCCCGGCCTGGCCCGGCGGCCACGGAAACGGTAAAGTCAACGGGTACACATATATTGGCACGTTGTCACCGAATCACGGTTGGCGCCGCATTCCGAAAGGATGAGAGGTCCCAGGAAGTGATCGACCACAGCCACGAGAGCGACCTGGTATTCCGTGCCCTCAACGACGCGACCCGTCGGGCCATTCTGGCCCTGCTGGCAGCGGAACACGAACCCACGGCCGGAGACATCGCGGCCGCGTTCCCGGCGATCGGCCGGACCGCGGTCTCGGCGCACCTGAGGGTCCTGCGGGACGCGCAACTGGTCTCCGAGATCCGAGACGGCAAACACCGGCGGTACCGCCTGGGTCCCAACCGCGCGGACGCGGCGATCGCGTTCCTGCGCCAGATCTATGAGCAGTCGCTGCCCACCGACCAAGGGGTGGCAGCAGACCGGCCGGAGGGCGGGCTGCGTGAAGCGAAGAGCGGATGACGGCTGACGGGCACGCCTCCCGGCGTGCCCGTCAGCCGGGCCTTGTCACGGCCTGCTGAGGAGAGCCCATGCACGAGATCGTCCTCGTCAACGAGACGCACCTCGGTGTGCCCCCGCACGAGGCGTTCGGCATGTTCGGACGAACCGGCGGCCCGGGCTGGTTGTTCTCCGCGCGGTTCGAGCACGCGCAGCCCGGCGCGGCGGCCGGCATCGACATACCCCTGCCGTTCGCGGCCCCAGGGGGCGAGACGACCGTTCGGGGCACGGCACGCATCGTGGAGATGCGGCCGTACCGGCGGATCGTGCTGCAGCACGAGACACCGTGGACCGGGCGGATCACCATCACCTTCGCCCGTGAACCCGGGGGCACGCGGGTGCGCACGGTCACCGAACTCGATCAGGAGGCTCTCGGCTGGATGACGGGCGGCCTGAGCTGGGCGGCGCCGGACAGCGAGAGGCGAGCCGACGAGACGTGTGTCGCCTTGCTGACCAGCATGTCGGGGAGTGCCGGCCTGTTCGGCCGGGCCGCCGCCAACTGCGCGGCGCTGGCGGCCGAGGAGATCAACGCCGAGGGCGGGATCGGCGGCCGGCCGGTGCGGATCGAGGTGATCGACGATCGCACCCACGCCGCTACGGGGCTGGCCCGGCTGCGGGAACTCGACCAGCGGCGCGGCCTGGCGGCCGTGGTGGGCGTACACAGCTCGGCGACCTTCAACGCGGTGAGCCGCTACGCGCGGGCGTCGGGCCTGCTGTATCTCTACACCGCCGCGAACGAGGGCAGCCGTGTGCAGGACGGAACGCTGTTCCGGCTCGGTGAGTCGGTGGCGGACCAACTGGCGCAGGCGGTTCCGTCGCTGATGCGCGAGAGCGGCGGTCGCTCCTGGTACCTGATCGGCAACGACTACTCCTGGCCCCGGGCCGTCTGCACGCGAGGCCGCCGCATCGCGGAGCACCACGGCGGGCATGTCGTCGGCGAGCGCCTCGTCCGGCTCGGCGAGTCGTCCTTCGACGACGTGCTGGAGGACATCGAGGCGTCCGGCGCCGACCTGGTGCTCTCCAGCCTGGTCGGGTGGAGCTCGATCGACTTCGAGCGACGGTTCCACGCCGCGGGGCTGCGCCGTCGTATCCGTACGCTCGCACCCCTGCTGGAGGAGAGCACCCGAGAGCATCTGGGCGCCGCGGGCAGCGGGGTCTGGTCCTGTCTGCCGTATTACTCCGCCCTGGACACGGCGGAGAACGCCGACTTCCTGCGACGCTACCGGGCCGCATTCGGCCCCTGGGCGCCGTCACCTTCCGCGCTGACGGAGTCGGCGTACGAGGGCCTGCAACTGTTCGCCCGGGCCGCGCGGAAAGCGGGGTCGCCGCGGGGCGGTGAGGTCTCCCAGGCCCTGCACGGTCTCACTCTGGCCGGACCGCGCGGCAGGGTCTCGGTGGGAGCCGACGGCCGGCTGCGGCAGAGCATGTACCTGGCCGAGGCCACTGCCACGGGGTTCGCGATCCGCGGACAGATGCCGTCCGGTACCGCCTGACCATGCGCACGGCTTGGCGGGGCACCGGCCGGCAGGTATGCCGGCCCAGTCTCCCCCACGGCACACCCAGCCGACGCAAAGGACATGAATGGGTGTGCGCATGATTGCAGGCATGATCACTGTTCATCTGAAGTACGAGATCGACGCCGACAAGCTGGAGGACTTCGAGGAATACGGTCGCCGCTGGGTCCGGCTCGTCGACCGTTTCGGCGGGACGCACCACGGCTACTTCCTGCCGAGCGAGGGCGACAGCGACATCGCCTACGCCTTGTTCTCCTTTCCCAGCCTGGCCGCGTACGAGCAGTACCGCACGGACAGCATGTCCGACCCGGAGTGCCAGGAAGCATTCGAACTGGCCCGTGAGACCCGCTGCATCAAACGGTACGAGCGCCGCTTCCTGCGACCCCTCGAGGGCGTGTCCTAGGCCGGCCGAAGGCGCTGGGTGCGATCCTGCCGCGTGACTGTGCGCAGCGCTGCGACGACGGCCGTGGTCGTCGGGTTCGCGGTCTCGGTGTGACGCGTCGCGGCGAACAGCAGGCGCAGGATCGGGCGATCCTCGACAGGCGCCGTGCGGATTCCGGGCGCGACCGGGTCGATGGCGGTCCGGGGGACGAGCGCGGTGGCGAGGGCGGCCCGTGCGAGGGTGAGTTGGGCGGCGATGTCGGCGGTGACGTAGCGCACCGTGGGTGTGAAGCCGGCCTGGTGGCAGGCCTGCACGATGGCCTGTCCGCGCTCCGTGGTCGGCGGCGGCACGGCGAGGCTGTGCGTTGCCAGTTCCCGCAGGGGGACGGGCCGCCGTCGGATCGGCGGCGGTGCCCCCGGCCCGGCCGCCGAGGCCCGGAGCAGTCGGCCCTCGGTGAGCGCGATCACGAGCAGGCCATGGTGTTTGTGCTTGCCGGAGCAGTCCTTCCGGTTCTGTGTCCCGGTGCGCCAGGTGCTGCACGCCACCGGCATGGCGGAGGCGCAGCGCCGCTACTGAATCGGCGACAGCCGCGCCGTACGCGCCGACTGATCCGGCGCGGATCCCTCCGGCTGGACCAGCGGTACTCGCGCCGCAACCGCCCGAAGGCCGGGCACCGAGTGAGGCGGCAGGACGGCCGTGTCCGGCCCGGCACCCGGTCGGGCCATCCGCGGCACCGCCTCGGTGAGCCAGGCCAGGAGTCCGCCGTCAGGCCGGAGGCTCACGGCCGGATGACGCCGCGTCCTGGCACGGTGTGCGGCAGCCCCGCCACACGGGCCACGTCCCGGTTGTCCTCGCCGGCCTGGCCGGCCGTGCCGAGCATCACCTCGTCCACGGCGTCGGCCCGGATCGCCGAGTGCCGTACCGCCTCACCGACGACGAGGACGGCCAGGTCGTCGGGGCGTACCGAGGCCAGGGTGCCGCCGTGACGGCCCTGCGGGCGTGCGGGCCCCGTCGATCAGACAGACCTCGGCATCAGACACGGCTGCTTTCCTCCCCGGGGACGTGGCGGCGGGACTGGACCACCGAGAAGCGGCCGGTGACAAAGGCCGGGTCGGTGAGGGCGGCGTTGGCGGCGGGATTGGCCGCAGTGCCGTGGAAGTCGCTGAAGGCGGCGGACTGGTTGACGAAGACGGCGCCGGTCAGGTTCTCCGACAGGTGCACGCCCGCATCCAGAGCGGTCTCGCGGGCCGCCTCCAGCACGTCGTCGTCGGTGGTGTACACGGAGGCGGTCAGCGCGCCGTACCGCCGGACGGTTTCGTGCAGGAGCCGCAGGCCGTGCGCGGTGGAGTCGGTGCCGATGACGAACGAGACCGGTCCGAACCACTCGCTGGTGTACGTCTTCTCGTCGGCCCCGGCGTCGAGCCGGGCCACCAGCGGGGTGCGGACGACCGCGTCGGGGTGTTCGGGGTGCGCCAGCTCCCGGGAGGGGTGCGCGATACGGCCGCTGAGGACCGTCGCCGCCTCCTCCAGCCGGTTCAGGACGCCCTCGTTCACGATCGCGCCCAGGGTGCCGGCGGCGCGCGCGGGGTCGCCGAGCAGCTTGTCCAGCGCCGTACCCAGGTCGGTGGCGAACTCGTCGGCCGTGCGCGGCCCCTGGTCGGTGGTGAAGCCCTCGCGTGGGACCAGGATGTTCTGCGGGGTGGTGCACATCTGGCCGCTGTAGAGGGCGAGCGAGAAGGCCAGGTTGCGCAGCAGTCCCGCGTAGTCGTCGGTGGAGTCGACGAGGACGGTGTTCAGTCCGGCCTTCTCGGTGTGCACGGCGGCCTGGCGGGCGTTGGTCTCCAGCCAGTCGCCGAACTCGCTCGACCCGGTGAAGTCCACGATGCGCACATCGGGGTGGGTGGCCAGGGCGGTGGCGGTGCGCTCGCCGGGGCGCTGGGCGGCGAGCAGTACCACGTCCGGGTCGAATCCGGCCTCCGCCAGGACCTCCCGGGCGATGCGCACCGTGACGGCCAGCGGCAGCACGGCCCGCCGATGCGGCTTGACGATCACCGGGTTGCCGGTGACCAGGCTCGCGAACAAGCCCGGGTGGCCGTTCCAGGTGGGGAAGGTGTTGCAGGCGATCAGCACGGCGACGCCGCGTCCGACCGGGGTGAAGGTCTTGTCCATGGCGAGCGGGCCGCCCCTGCGCTGCGGCTTGCTCCAGCGGGCGGTGGCCGGGTGGCGCTTCTGCTCGTACCAGGCGTACGCCACCGCTTCGAGCCCGCGGTCCTGGGCGTGCGGGCCACCGGCCTGGAAGGCCATCACGAACGGCTGGCCGGTGGTGTGCTGGACGGCGTGCGCGATCTCGAAGCTCGCCGCGTTCAGCCGGGCCAGGATCTCGGCCGCGACTCCGGCCCGGGTGTCGGGGCTCGCGGCGCGCCACGCCGTGGCAGCAGCCTTGGCCGTGGCGACGGCCGTGTCGGGGGCGAGGTAGGGGTAGCTGACGTCGAGCGGGAAGCCGTAGGGCGAGAACTCGGTGGCGGGGACGGTGCCGGCGGTGGGGTGTCCTTCGAGGGGGAAGGGGTTGCCGAGGAGGTCGCGGAAGGCGGCTTCGCCCTGCTGGGGCGCCTCGGCTCCGTAGACGGAGGTGCTGGGTGTCTCCGGGTACGGCGTCCAGTAGCCGCGGTCGGCGGCGTGCTCCACGGCCTGCTGGAGCAGGTCCGCGTGGCGGGCGTAGAAGTCGGTGGACATCGGGAACTCCTGGCCGAACGTTCGGTGGATCGGTGGACGCAGTCCGCCCAGGGGCGGATGCACGGAAGGGCTGCGGGTCAGGGACGGAGAGGCGACGGGCTGAGGAGTGATGGGCCAGGCCGAGGGCCTACGGGTGAGGTCGGCGGATCAGACGTCCGCGAGCAGGATCGCCGGGCGCTCCACGCAGTCGGCCACGAAGCGCAGGAAGCCACCGGCCACTCCGCCGTCGCAGACCCTGTGGTCGAAGCTGAAGGAGAGCTGTGTGACCTTGCGGACCGTCAACTGGCCGTCCACGACCCAGGGTTTGTCGACGAGGCGGCCCACGCCGAGGAGGGCGGCCTCCGGGTGGTTGATGATCGGTGTGGATCCGTCGACGCCGAACACCCCGTAGTTGTTGAGGGTGAAGGTGCCTCCGGTCAGCGCGTGCGGCGGCAGGTTCCCGCCGCGGGCGAGCTCGGTCAACCTGGCGAGTTCGGCAGCCAGTTGGACGGTCGTCATGAGGTGGGCGTCGCGGACGACCGGGACGACCAGCCCGCGTTCGGTCTGGGCGGCGAAGCCCAGGTGCACCTCGTCGTAGCGGAGGATCTCCCGGCGCTCGGTGTCGACGGTGGAATTCAGCTCGGGGAAGCGGCGCAGTCCGGCGACACAGATACGGGCGAACAGCGCCAGCAGGCCGATGCGGGTGCCGGATCCGGCGGACTCCAGCGCCTTCTTGGCCTCGAGCAGCCCGGTCGCGTCCACGTCGACCCAGGTGGTGGCGTCGGGGATCTCGGTCCGGCTGCGGGAGAGCTTGTCGGCGACGGCGCGGCGGACTCCGCGCAGGGGGATGCGCTCGGGGCCGGCCGCCGTGGTCGGCTCCTGCGATGCGGGGGCGGGGGCCGCGGCCCTGTCGGCCGGGTTCGGGCTCGCGGTCTGCCCGGCCCGGGCGATGGCCTGCTCGACGTCCCTTCTGAGGACGACTCCCGCCGGACCGGACGGTGACACGCCGGTGAGGTCGACGCCGTGGTCCCGGGCCATCCTCCGTACGAGGGGCGAGATCGCCCGGGGGGCGTGCAATGCGGTGGCGGCCGCGGTGTCGGGGGCGGCGTGCGACGCGGATACGGCGCCGCCGACCGGTGCGGCGCTGTCGACCGCGCCGGATCGCTGCGCGGCACTGGCGCTCCGGGCGGCTCCGGCGGGCACGGCGCTCGCGGACGGGTCCGCTGCCGCTGCGGCGCGCCGACGGCGGCGGCGCGAGGTCGTGGGGCCGTGGCCGGTGCCGTAGCCGATCAGCACATTGCCGGATCCGGCCTGTTCCTCCTCCCGGTAACGCTCCGCCGCCGCGTCGGCCGGCACCACCGGCTCCGGTGCGCCACCCGCCTCCTCGGGCCGGGGCCCGCAGGCGGACCCGTCGGCCCCGGCGGGGGCGCCCACCCCTACGGTGATCAGCGGCTCCCCCACCGCCAGCGCCGTGCCCGCCTCCGCGTGCAGCCGGAGCACGGTGCCCGCGTACGGGACCGGCACCTCGACCGCGGCCTTGGCGGTCTCGACCTCGACCACGAGCTGGTCGACGGTCACGGTGTCGCCGACGGCGACCTTCCACTCGACGATCTCCGCCTCGGTCAGCCCTTCGCCGAGGTCGGGCAGCCGGAACAGCTGCTCCAGGCTCGTTGCCGTGGTCATGCGAGCGATCCCTTCAGCAGATGCCGGGTGTCAGGTTCGTCGCCGAACTGGAGGCGGTCGACGGCGTCGAGGACCCGGTCGACGCCGGGCAGATGCGCGTGCTCCAGCTTCGGTGGCGGATAAGGGATGTCGAACCCGGAGACCCTCAGAACAGGTGCGGCCAGCGAGTGGAAGCAGCGTTCCTGGACGCGCGCGGCGATCTCCGCCCCGACCCCGGCGAAGCCCTGTGCCTCCTGCACGACCACACAGCGCCCGGTCCGTCGTACGGAAGCCGTCACCGTCTCGTCGTCGAAGGGGACGATCGTGCGCAGGTCGACGACCTCAAGCTCGATACCCTCGGCCGCCGCGGCCTCGGCCGCGGCCAGCGCCACAGGGACCGACGGCCCGTAGGCGACGAGGGTGGCGTCACGGCCCTCCCGCCGTACGGCGGCCCGCCCGAACGGCAGCGCACCGCGCCGCTCCAGGTCGGTGTCCTCCCTCGACCAGTACAGCTTCTTCGGCTCCAGGAAGACCACCGGGTCGGGGTCGGCGATGGCGTCGCGCAGCAGCCAGTACGCGTCCTCGGCCGTCGCCGGGGTGACGACCTTCAGGCCGGGGGTGTGCGCGTAGTAGGCCTCGCTGGAGTCGCAGTGGTGCTCGACTCCGCCGATCCCGCCCGCGTAGGGGACGCGGATCACCATGGGCAGCGTGAGCCGTCCCCGGGTGCGGTTGCGCAGCTTGGCGACGTGGGAGGCGATCTGCTCGAACGCCGGGTAGGCGAAGGCGTCGAACTGCATCTCCACCACGGGCCGGAAGCCGCCCATCGCCATGCCGACGGCGAGTCCGACGATGCCGGCCTCCGCGAGCGGGGTGTCGAAACACCTCTCCTCGCCGAAGTCGCGGGTCAGTCCGTCGGTGATGCGGAAGACGCCGCCGAGCGGGCCGACGTCCTCGCCGAAGACGAGCACGCGGTCGTCCTCGCGCAGTGCGTCGCGCAGCGCGGTGTTCAGCGCCTGCGCCATCGTGACCTTGGTGGCCTGGGTGGTCTCGGCCATGGGTCAGTCCTCCTGAGTCAGGGCGGTCTCGGCGAGCTCGGCCGCCAACTGGGCGCGCTGCTCCAGCAGTTGCGGGGTGG
The DNA here is from genome assembly GCF_900103585.1 of Streptomyces sp. cf386. Taxonomy (GTDB): domain Bacteria; phylum Actinomycetota; class Actinomycetes; order Streptomycetales; family Streptomycetaceae; genus Streptomyces. The sequence goes on along the minus strand of NZ_FNHV01000004.1, from coordinate 138,106 downwards.
GCTCGGCGTAGACGTGATCGAAGAGCTCCATCGGGTCGGCGGTGGTGTCCTCGTTCATGCGGGTGCGCAGGTCCGCGGCCAGGGCTTCCGCCTCCTGCCGTGCCGCCGCCGCGTCGGCGTCGGTGAGGGCGCCACGGCCCCGCAGGTGTGCCTCCAGCCGGCTGAGGGGGTCCGCGGCGCCCCAGCGCTCGACCTCCTCGGCGTCGCGGTAGCGGGTCGCGTCGTCGGCGTTGGTGTGCGCGTCCATGCGGTAGGTGTGCGCCTCGACCAGGACGGGGCCGTGCCCGGCGCGGGCGTGCGCGACGGCGTCGGTGAGCACCGCGAGCACGGCGACCAGGTCGTTGCCGTCGACCTGCTCGGAGCGCACCCCGTAGCCGATGCCCTTGTAGGCGAGGGCGGGCGCCGCGGTCTGCCGGGCCAGCGGGACGGAGATCGCGTACTTGTTGTTCTGGACGAAGAAGACGACCGGCGCGCGGAGGACGGCGGCGAAGTTCAGCGCCTCGTGGAAGTCGCCCTCGCTGGTGGCGCCGTCGCCGATCAGGGCCATCGCCACGCCGTCCTCGCCCTTGCGGCGCTGCGCCTCCGCCATGCCGGTGGCGTGCAGCACCTGGGTGGCCAGCGGGGTGCACTGGGGGGAGACGCGGGTGGCGGCCGGGTCGTAGCCGCAGTGCCAGTCGCCGCGCAGCAGGGTGAGCACCTCGACCGGGTCGATGCCTCGGGTGACCAGGGCGACGGAGTCCCGGTAGGTCGGGAACAGCCAGTCGTCCGGGCGCAGTGCGAGCACGGCGCCGATCTGGCAGGCCTCCTGCCCCCGGCTGGACGGGTAGACGGCGAGCCGGCCCTGCTTGGTGAGCGCGGTGGCCTGGGTGTCGAAGCGGCGCCCCAGGACCATCCGCCGGTAGGCCTCGCGCAGGGCCTCCACCGAAGGCTCACGGTAGTCGGCCGGGGGCTTGGCCACGGGGGTGCCGTCCTCGGCCACGAACCGCACCGGGGTGAGGGACGGCAGGAGGCCCTGGACCGTCTGTCGGAGGCTCTTCACGGACATGGAGGGCACTCGCTTTCTCTGGACGCTTGACAGGAGAATGGTGACGACGAGGGAATATGTGTTCAAGACTTCGCGTGAACCGCAGATGAAGTGCCGAATCCCAATGTCCTGGAGAGCAATGTGTCTGAGATGGACTCGCCGGAGGGGCCCGTGCCCGGACGAACTGCCGTCCCACTCGACGACACCGACCGCCAGATCCTGGCCCGGCTGCTGAAGGACGCCCGCCAGTCGGTCCGTGCGCTGGCCGAGCAGGTGCACATCTCGCGCGCCAACGCCTACACACGCATCGGCAGGCTGATGGCCGAGGGGGTGATCACCGGCTTCACCGCGCAGCTCAACCCCAAGCGGGCCGGCCTCGGCACGAGCGCCTACATCACGTTGAGCACCGAGCAGGCCGCCTGGCGGGACATCTCGCGCGAGCTGCGCGACATCCCGTACGTGGAGCATGTCTCCCTGGTGACGGGCGACTTCGACGTCCTGGTGCTGGTGCGCGCGCCGGACAACGAGGCGTTGCGCTCGGTCGTGCTGGAGAGCATCCAGGGCGTTCCCGGGGTGCGTTCGACACGGACCTGGCTGGTGTTCGACGAGGTGCGCGGGCGCGGGGCGGACTGGACGGGCTGACCGAAGTGCCGGCCGGCCTCGACCGCGCTGCCCGGGGTACCGGGCCGACCGCAGGTACCGGCCGGCCCGTCAGGCGCCGACGAGTTCCTCAGGGTCGCGCACGGGCGGGCGTACGGCAGGGGCGAGGCGGCCGCGCGAGCGCACCACCCGGAACCGTCCGGTGACGAAGTGCGCGCCGCCGCCCGGCGGTTCGGGCGCGGCCGAGGAGGGGTCGGCGGGCAGGTCGTCGGCGAGGTTCTCCACCAGGTGGACCCCGGCGTCCAGCGCCGCCGCCTCGGTGGCCGCCAGCACCAGCGGGTCGGTCGAGTGCACCACGGCGAACAGCGCACCGTGGCGGCCGGCCGTACGGCGGAAGATCTCCAGGCTGTGCGAGGTCGAGTCGGTGCCCACCAGGAAGGAGACCGGTCCGGGCCACTCCCGGGCGTAGGCCCGTTCGTCCCGCGCCCCCAACCGGACCACGAGCGGGCTGCGCAGGTCGGCGTCGGGATGGTCCGGATGGTGCAGCGCCCCGGAGGCGTGCACCACCGCGCCGTGTCGCGCGGCCTGCGTCAGCTCCGTGCGCACCTCGTCGTCGACGATCGCGCCCACCAGCCTCGCCACGCGTGCCGGGTGCCCGAGCAGCCGGTCGACGGCCTCGCCGAGGTCGGCGCCGAGGTCCCGGAGGGTCTTGCGCCCCTCGTCGGTCGCGATGCCCGTCGCGGGCACCAGGATGTTCTGCGGTGTCGTACGGACCGTTCCGTTGCACAGGCACAGGGAGAGCGCGAGGCCGTGCAGCAGGCCCCGGTAGTCCCCGGTGGAGTCGAGGACCACGGTGTTCAGTCCGGTCCGTTGGGCGAACACGACGGCCTGCCGGGCGTGTTGCTCCAACCAGTCGGCGAACCGGGCCGGACCGGTGAAGTCGACGACGCGCACCGCCGGGTCCGTGGCCAGCCGCTGCCGCAGGGGTTCCCCGGGTGCCGCCACCGCCAGGGTGACGAGGTCGGGGTCGTGTCCGGCCTCCGCCAGCACCTGCCGCGCGACGCGCACGGTGATCGCCAGCGGCAGCACGGACCTGGGATGCGGGGCCACGATCACCGGGTTGCCGGTCACCAGGCTGGCGAACAGGCCCGGCCAGCCGTTCCAGGTCGGATGGTCGGGGCAGCCGACGAGCAGCGACACACCGCGCGGCGCCAGGGCGCAGGTGCCCGTCATCGCCAGCGGTTCCTTGCGTCGGCTCGGACGCTCCCAGCGCAGGTCCGCGGGAACGCGCTCCGACTCGGCGAAGGCGCGGGCCACCACCTCCAGTGCGCGGTCCTGGGCGGGCGGCCCGGCAGCCCGGAAGGCGGCCGCAAGGGACCGGCCCGTGGTGTGGTGCACGGCGAGCGCCAGCTCATGGCTGCGGGTGTTCAGCCGGCGCAGTATCTCCACCGCCACCCCGGCCCGCTCGTACGGCCCGGCGGCCCGCCAGCCGGCCATCGCCCGGCCGGCGGCCGCGACCAGCGCAGCGGGGTCGCACCGCTCATAGCCGATGTCCATGGCGATGCCGTACGGCGAGGACTCGGTGCACACCCGGCCGAGTTCACCGGGCTGGCCGAGCTCGAAGGCGCGGCCCAGCAGCGAGCCGAACACCTTCTCCGCGGTCCGTGTCGACCTCATGCCCGCATCGGTGCCGCCCCGCCCCGCGCGGGTGAACGGTGCGCAGCACTCGCCGGCCGCCACGGCCCGTACCGCCTGCTGGAGCAGCTCGCGATGCCGCTCGTACGGCCCCACACGCATGGCCGTCAGCCCCTCCAGCTCGCGGCGAGCGCGAGCAGGGCGTCGTTCTCCGCCCGCAGCCCGATCGTCACCCGGACGCCCTCGCCGACGAACGGGCGCACGACGACGTCGTCGCCGAGGCAGTGCAGGGCGAAGTCCCCGCTGTCACCGGCGAGCGGCAGCCAGACGAAGTTGGCCTGGGAGTCGGGGACTTGGAAGCCGATGGCACGCAACCGCTCGGTCACCCGCTCCCGTTCGGCGACCGTGAGGGCGGCCCGCCGGACGACCTCCGCGTGCTCGCCGAGGGCGACCCTCGCGGCCTCCTGGGCGAGCGCGCTGACGCTGAACGGGATCTGGGTCTTGCGGACGGGCGCGGCGATGCCGGACGGGCCCACGCAGTAGCCGACCCGCAGCCCGGCCAGGCCGTACGCCTTGGAGAAGGTCCGCAGCACCACCACGTTCGGCCGGTCGCCGAGCAGCGCGAGGGCGTCGGGGACCAGCTCCGGGTCGGCGTACTCCCGGTACGCCTCGTCGACGACGATCAGTACGTCCTCGGGCACCCGGTCCGCGAAGTCGCGCAGCGCCTGCTCGCCGACCGCGGTGGAGGTGGGGTTGTTGGGGTTGCAGACGAAGACCAGCCGGGTCCGGTCGCTGATCGCCTCGGCCATGGCGTCGAGGTCCAGCCCGTGGGCACGCAGGGGGACCTGCACCGCCGTACCGCCCGCCACCGCCGTGAGGATCGGGTACGCCTCGAAGGACCGCCAGCCGAAGACGACCTCGTCGCCGGGCCCGACGACCGAGTGCAGCAGCTGTGCGCAGACCTCCGAGGAACCGGCGCCCACCGCGATCCGCTCGGCCTCGACATCGTGGTGCTCGGCGAGGGCCTGGACGAGTGCGGTGGCACTCAGGTCGGGATACCGCGTCACCCCGCCGGCCAGTTCCGCGAGCCTCGCCGCGACGCCGGGCAGCAGCCCGTACGGAGACTCGTTGCTGGCCAGCGCGACCGCACCGGGCATTTTTCGGCCGGGGACGTAGGCGGGCAATTGGGCCAGGGACGAACGGACGCGCACCATGCTCGACTCGCTTCTGCAGCGGCGGGGCCGGAAGTCGTGCCTCCGGGCACTTGACAGGAGAATCGTGGACAGCAATCGACAAACGTTCAACCAATTGGGAAATCAGGCGACAGACTGCCGGTCCGCCACACCTGTACCAGCAAGTAGTCGCGCCGAGCCCCTGTCGGAACCACTCCCGCAAGACGGACGGCCCGGCCCCACAAGCGTGTGTTGATCACAAGTCGGCCACATGGCCCTTCCCGGTCCCCAGCCGCCGCCGCGCTCCGCAAAGACTGCCTTCAGTCCGCGAGGCCGCCGGCGCCTCGCCCGCACCGATCGAGGGAGACCATGTCCAGGACCCAGCTCGCCCACGGGTCGTTGACGTCACTGGCGGCGGCCCTGACGCTGCTGACAACCGGCTGCGCGGAGAAGGCCGACGGCACACAGGTCGCCGCCGACGCCTGCCGGGCGGCCGACGGCTGGACGGCCGAGAAGCGCGCGGAGTGGCTGCGCACGGCCGTGTCGTTCCCCGACGAGGCGGCGGCCGAGGACGCGGCAGTGGTGATCGGTTCGCACACCGGCGAGCCCCTGTGCGAACCGATCGCGGTGCAGGTCCAGTTCTGGGAGGCCACCGCCACGAGGGCGGGGACGGACCTGAGGTCAGTCCTGCGCATCCGCCTGAACACCGACGGAAGCAGGTCCCGGACCATCGGCTTCCCCGCGGGCCTCTCCCCGGCGGAACGCGACGACTGCACCGGCGTCCTCATGGCGGCGTACCCGGGCGTCCCCCTGACGCAGACCGAACTCCCCGCCACCGCACCCCGCTTGACGCCCGCCTCCACAACGGCGGACATACCATTCGGCACCACCCGAGTCGCCGCCCAGCGCCTCCTCCCGCCGACGAGCGCGTGCGGCACCCCTGCCGAGCCCACACCGAACCCGTGGGGCAGCGACCATCCGTGACCTACTGCACCAACAGAGCCTGTCCGCCGAGGCAATTCTTCGCGGGCTACGTCCCGTACGCCGTCGGCAGGCGATCCGCTCGGCGGCGCTCCTCCTGGCGTCCCGCCTCACCGGTGCGGATCGCCGCGGCGATCCGCATGGCAGGTGCAGTTGCCCGGGCTGAGCAGGCCTGCGCGATGGAGGGTGTCGCGGAGCCGGACGCGTGCCCAGAGGGAGGTCACTCGCATCGTGGAGCCGAAGAATCCGCTGAGGAGGATGCCTGCGCTGAGGTTGACGACCTCGTGCCACCAGCGTGCCGGGACGTAGAGCACATCGCCTGGTTCGAGATCCACGGCGAAGAAGTCGTCGCTGGTCGCCGGGTCTGCGGCGGCGGCCAGCTCGGCGATGCCCACACGGGACAGCCGTGCCCAGGCGTCGTACTTGGCGGAGAGCGCCCCGGCGCGTTCGACGGTGCCGGGCCGTGCCAGGTAGAAGCGTTTCCTTCCCGTGATCTGGACGGCGAGGTTGTCGAGCAGGTCGTGGTGCAGGCCCGTGCGTGACCGGGCAGGTCCGATCCAGGTGCTGCAGGACGTGACGGAGCCACGCGGAAACATCCGCTCGTGTCTCAGATCGTCCCGAAGCCCGGGGAACCGCTTGAGCAGGTCGAACTCCTTCAGGTAGGTCCGATCGTCACCGTCCGGGGATTCCCTGGTCAAGGAATCCCCGGTCAGGCAATCCCCGGTCAGGGAGTCCAGGTACTCGCCCAGCGTCGACTCGGTGAATGCCGTGTGGTCCTTCTCCCTGTTGCCCTTGACGAGTTGCACGGGCAGCGACGGGGCGAGGGAGGCGATGTGACGGAACGTCCAGGTGCTGACGGCCGGCCAGTCCGAGGCCATCTGACGAAACACCGCCGGGGTCTTACCGCGCAGGTGGGCCATGGGTGTGCCCGTGATCGCCGGCAGTGGTCGAAAGCCGGAGGCTTCTGTCACTTCTTCCAGTCCTTCCGGTTGCTCTCCGGGTCCGTGCGTTCGCTCACCTGCCGCCGCCGTCGGCGGCCGGGGTGCGGTGGCCGGCCGGGGCGGCACGGTGTCCGACGGCCTCGCGCCGCTCGGTGAAGCGGTTCGCGATGCGGTCGAGCCGGGCGAGGTGCCCCGACAGTGCGTCGCGGGCACGTTCCCCGTCCGAGCCGAGCCCGCAGCGCTCGAAGACCCGCAGTCGGCGCAGCACGGGCATGAGCACCTCGTCGTGGTGCAGGCGCGGGTCGTAGATGCCCGCCATGGCGATCTGCGCCGACTTGCGGGCGAAGTCGGCGATCCCGTGGCCGGGCATCCGGAAGGACGTCACGACCGTGGTGACCGCGCGCATGGCGGCATCGGGCGCCAGGTCGAACGTCGCGTCGAGCAGGTCGCGGTAGAAGAGCATGTGCAGGTTCTCGTCCTGGGCGACGCGGGCCAGCAGTTGGTCGCAGACGGGGTCGCCGGAGAGACGGCCCGTGTTGCGGTGTGCGACCCGGGTGGCGAGTTCCTGGAACGACACGTACGCGATCGCCTCGGCGGCACCCGCGTACTCGAGTTCGAAGCCCGTGGCCATGTGGACCATCCGGGCCCGCTCCAGGGCCAGCGGGTCGACTGCCCGAGTGGCCAGCAGATAGTCCCGGATGACGTTTCCGTGGCGGTCCTCCTCCGCCGTCCACCGGTGCACCCAGGTGCCCCAAGCACCGTCGCGGCCGAAGTGCTCCGCGATCACACGGTGATAGCTCGGCAGGTTGTCCTCGGTCAGGAGATTGACGATCAGTGAGGTGCGTACGGCCTCCGGCAACTCGGACTGGCCGGGGTCCCAGGCCTGTCCGCCGAGCACTCCGTCGAAGTCGCGGCCCCGGCTCCAGGGGACGTACTCGTGCGGGAACCACTCCTTGGCTGTCGCCAGGTGGCGGTTGAGGCCGGCCTCCACAACCGGTTCGAGGTCCAGCAGCAATCGGATGTCGGCGGTGGGCACAGTTGTCATACGGCTTCCCTGAGACGAGGGGGAAAACGGGGAGGGGGAAAGAGGTGAGGGGAAAGAGGTGCGGGGAACACGCGAGCCGGATCCACGGTGTCCGCCACGAGCTCGCGAAATACCTTCCCGCTTCCGCGCGGGCGGCGAGGAGCCGCCGGACAAGAAATCCACGGCAGGCGTGACGCCGCCTGAAGAATACCCGTTAATTCCCACAGGACGGGAAAACGTAGCCTGGATCACATTCGGTCCGAACCTCGAATGAATACGGGATTTCGAACGTGAACCCAAGGTGAACCGTTCGTGCACAAATCCCGTCCACAACACCGAAGGGCTTCCCGAACGATCGGTCGGTCGGCATGGTCGATGTGCATTCCGGTTCGGCTTCCAGGAGAGAAACCATGACCATGGCCAGTCCGCGCCGATTGGTCCAGGACCACCCCGACAGGGAATCCGCTGTTCCCTCGGACTCCATCGAGGTCCGTTTGCTGCGGCCGGGTGACGTCGAGGCGCTCATCACGCTGGAGCAAGCGAAGTGGGACCAGGACCAGGCGGCGGACCGCGCGGAGTTGACCGCCCGCATCCAGGCGTATCCGCGGTTGAGCATAGGGGCGTTCGAGCCGGGTGGAGCGGCGTTGGCATCGTTGTTCATGAAGCCGATCACGACCGCGGTGTTGAGCTCGGCAGCCACCTGGGCCGACTGCGCCCGGGTGGAGGAGCCCCATTCGGAAGCCACCGGATCGCTCTTCGGAATCAGCTTGAGCAGTGTCGACGCGGACGCGGTGACCGCCATATTCGAGTTCTTCTGGCCGCACGCACTCAAACACGGCTGGCGCGATATCTATCTCGGCTCCCCGATGCCCGGCCTCCGGGCCTGGAGACGCCTGAATCCGGACGTTCCGGCGGACGTATACATGCGTGAAAAACGTCACGGACTCCCCCGTGACCCACAACTGCGCTATTACCACAAGAAGGGATTCAAAGATATCGTGGCCTGCAAGCCCGGATATTTTCCGCACGCCGCGTCACTCGATTATGGAGCCATACTCCGCGGGCACATACCGCTGTCTGCTGGCGCTCCGCTGTGGCGTCTTGTGCCGCTGCCGTGGCTCAAGCAGATGCGGCGGCTCCTTTTCCGGCTGGTGTAGCCGGCATGAACACCGAGCACACCGTCATCATCGGGGCGGGCATGGCCGGGCTGCTGACGGCAGCGGTGATCGGGGCGACCGGTCGCCCGGTCATCGTCCTCGAACAGGACCGGAGCCATGGGATGCCCGCGCCGCGCGGCGGTGTCCCCCAGGGCCGTCAGCCTCATGTACTGCTCCACCGCGGGCTGTCGGCCATCGAGGAGCTTCTTCCCGGGCTGCGCGGACAGTTGGTCGCCGCGGGCGGGGTGCCGCTGGACACGGGCGAACTGGCGTGGCTGGGCGAACGCGGATGGGCGCCGTTCGGCACACCGGCGCTCGAACTGGTCTCCGCCACCCGCCCGTTGGTCGAGCACCTGGTCCGGCGGCGGGTGGCAGAGCTGCCCGGGGTGGAGCTGCGTGGCGGCACGCGGGTGCGGGGCCTGAACCGCGGCGCCACCACGACCGGCGGCGGCTGGCTCGTCGAGTGCTTCGACGCACCGCCCGTTCGGGCCGACCTCGTCGTCGATGCCTCCGGGCGCAGCTCCCGACTGCCCGACTGGCTGACGCAGTTGGGCATCGAGGCGCCCGCGCCCACCGTCGTCGACGCCGGATTCGGCTACGCGGGACGGCTCTACGCCGCCTCACCCGACCACCTCGGCCGGGTCGCGGGGATCATCATGCTTCCGGTTCCGGGCGCACCGGCCGGCGGTGTGGCGCTACCGGTCGAAGGCGGACGCTGGATGGTGGCGGCGGTAGGCGCCGGAGACCACCGGCCGCCCCGCGACCCGGCCGGTTTCGACGCCTTCCTGAACCGGCTGCGGGACCCGGCGCTCGCCGACTTCACCCGCGGTGCCGGCCCCATCGGCGACATCACGGTCCACCGCCGCACCCACAATGTACGGCGCCGCTACGACCGTCTGACGCGCTGGCCGGACGGGCTCCTGGTCGTGGGTGACGCCCTGTGCGCCTTCAACCCGGTCTACGGTCAGGGAATCACCGTGGCCGCCACCCAGGCCCTGCTCCTGCGGCAGGCGCTGGCCGCAGGCGTGCGGCCGGGATGGGAGCGGCGGCTGATGCGTCGGCTTCACCGAGCGGCGGACCTCCCCTGGGCCATCGCGACCGGCGAGGACCTGCGCCACACCGTCGGCGGCCCGGCATCGGGCCTCGACGCGCTGTTCGGCCGATGGTCGGGCGAGGTGGACCGGCTCGCCGCGCACGGCAACGTGAGGGCCCAGCGCGCCCTGGACCGCGTCTATCACCTCGTCGGCTCCCCCGCGGGCCTGCTCCACCCGGCACTGCTCGCCGCCGCCGTCCGGGGACGCCTCCTCGGACTGCCCACCCCGGTCCCCCGACCGCCACTCACCTCCGGCTCCGCACAGCCGGACCAGTCGGACACCGATCGGCATCCCGCGTGCTCACCGCCGACATGACCGCCTTGGGCTGCGCCGGCCTGTGCGCCGTAGGACCTCCGATACGCGAGCAGCGAAGCCGGCCAATCCTCGGTGCAGGCCGTTTTCAGCCGCTGGCCGCGCACGGCGACTTGCGCGCGCAACGGACTCTCGACCGGCTTTACCACCTCATGAGCTCAGACGCCGAGCTTCTCCACCCCGCGCTGATCGCCGCCGCTGTCCGAGCGCGGTTCTTCGGGCATCGCGTTGCCGTACCGCGCCCGTTAATGCGGTCGGTGGCCACGACCGGGATAGACGCGCAGCCGTGACGTCCCCCTGGTTCCCGCACGCATAAGTCCCGTGAGGCGAGTGCCGCGCCTCGGCCCGCGACCACGGCCTCGCCCAGGGCCGTCAGGCCGCGGTGGCGGTCGGCGGTGGCACCCACGGCGGCGGCCGCGGCCTCCGCTTCCCGCTCACCGGGCTCGACGAAGGGCTAGTGCCACGCGGCGGACCGCAGCCGGGCCGTGGAGATCAGAGAGGTCAGGAACGGTCTGTGGGAGAGCGTCTCGCTCCGAAGAGCACTGGCTCCGGGGTCGGTTCGGTCCGTCGTTCGAGGGCGACGCGCGTCACGAGGCCCGCCAGTGCTGACCGGGAGGGCAGCTTGGTCTTGCGGTAGATCGCCGACAGGTGGCTCTCGACCGTGCGGCTGCTGAGGAACAGCTTCGTCGCGATGGCCTGGTTGCTCAGTCCTTCCGCGACGAGATCGGCTATCTCCCTTTCCCGTCTGGTGAGTTGGTCGAGCTCTGTGGGCGTGCTCGGGGGTTCTTCCGTGTGTGCCGGCCTTGTGGTGGGCCGGTCGGGCTCCGTCGGCCCGTGCGAGGCAGCTTCCTCGCCCGGTGGGCGCACGATCACGGCCAGGTCGGACAACAGGCGTGCGTCGCCGTCGGCGAGGAGACGGCGGGCCCGTCTCCACATCGCGGCGGCGCGTCGGGCGTCGCCCGCGGCCTGCGCTTGAGGGGTGGCCAGGAGCAGGGAGTACGCCTCCCAGAGCGTCGCACCGGAGGGTGCGTACGCCTGCGCGGCGCGTTCGAAAAGACTCGCGGCCGCGCGTGGGTCACCCCGATGCTGGGCGAGCGCCGCCTGGGCGCGCAGTGCCGCCCCCCGCTGGCCGTGCAGCCCCATCCGCTCGGCCTCCGCGACCGCCTGTGCGGCCCAGCGCGCGGCCTGCTCGGCGTCGCCGACCGCGAGGGCGGTGTTGACGAGGGTCTCCAGTTGGCCGGGGCGGATCGACGGCTGGAGTTTCAGCAGTTCGGGACCGCCCGCCGTCAGGATGGCGGTCTGTGCCCGGTACGGCTCGCCACCGACGAGGGCCGTGTGGCCGAGCATGCATCCGGCAAGTGAGGCCCACCAGTGTGCGCTTCCGCCGGCCGCGGCCACGGCCTCCTCGGCGGTCGTCAGGGCACCGGTGTCGCCCAGGGGGCGGCACAGGAGGAGGATCAGTGCCTTGAAGCACAGTGTGAAGGCCAGGAGATCGCTGCTGCCGATGGCTCGTGCGACGGATTCCGCCTCCTCCGCCGACTCCAGGGCGGCCGGCAGCCGGCATGTGGTGAGCTGGACGAAGGCCTTGCCGGTGAGCAGGTGGGGCAGAACGTGGACCTGGCCGCTGCGGCGGGCGATGTCCAGCCCCCGGTCGGCGTGGCGTTCCGCGTCGGCGTAGCGCTCCAGCACGGCTTCGGCCCAGGCCAGCCAGACCAGCGACTCGGAGACTTCCGTGACGGCGGGATCGGTGAAGCCGTCCACGAGCCCGGCCGCGGCGTCGGCGAACAGGCGCGCCGCCGCGGCCTGTCCTTCGTAGGCCTCCCCCAGCGACGCCAGCGCCAGGGCCGCTGTCTCTCCCATGAGATCGCCGTGTGAGCGGGCCACGGCGAGGGTCCGCGCGATGTCGTCCCGTACGTCGGCGTAGGAGACGGTGTTCAGGGCGGCCATGCCGAGGGCGAGTCCCAGGGAGACCGCCTGGCGCGGCTCGGGACCGGGCGTGCGGGCCTGTTCCCGCTGCAGCAGGGCGAGGGCTTCAGGGGAGTGTCCGAGGTGGCGTTCCATCATGGCGCACAGCGCCGTCGCGTCCCCGCGCAGCGACGCGTCGTCCTCGCCCCGGCCGCTGATCAGTGTGTGCAGCAGATCACGGCTCTCCCGCAGGCTGCCGCCCACACCGAGCGCTCTCGCACGCGCCAACGTCAGCTCGCCGCGCCGCCTAGCGTGGGCGGGCGTGTCCGGCATGAGCCGCAGGACGACCTCCAGCAGATGTGCGGCCGTGGCGGGTGCCGTGTGGGCGAACTGGGCGGCGGCCTCGCCCAGTACGGCTGCCGCCACGGGGTCCCAGCCCGCCAGTGATCTCTCCACGTGGTGGGCGCGTTCGGCGGCGGGGGCGCCGGTGCGGGCCAGTTCGTCCGCGGCGGTGCGGTGGATCTCGGCACGGCGGGACGCGGGGGTGCGCTCGTAGACCGCCGCCCGCAACAGCGGGTGGCGAAGTGTCCAGCGGCCGTCGGAGCCAAGGCGCAGCAGATCCCGGCGCGCCAGCACCTCGATACGGTCGTCGAGTTCGGCCGCCGTGGGGTTCCCGGTCGTCAGACTCACCATGGTGGGTGTGGCGTGGTCCCCGAGGACCGCCACCGCTTCGACGGTACGTCGCTGTGCGTCGGTCAAAGTGGTCAGTTCCTCCAGGAGCAGGGAGACGAGCCCGCTCGGCACCCCCGTCGCGGTGTCGTCGTGGCCCCTGGCGATGGTGCCGCGCCGTGCGCCGTGCTGGTAGGCGTGCAGGAGGCAGCGGAGGTAGAGCGGGTTGCCCCCGCTGGCCTGGTAGATCTCCTTGGCGTCGCGCGGTGGCACAACCGGGGCCAGTGCCTCGATCGACTCCTGCTCGGCCAGCGGTCGCAGCCTCGTGCGCAGAACGGCTCCGCTGTCGACGCCCCGCATGAGCGCGGCGTCCAGGCGGGGCGGCGTCTGCCGTTCGCGGCGGGCCGCTACCAGCAGCACCCGCCCGCGTACCGGGTGCCGAATCATGTGGTCCAGCAGCTCCAGGGACGTGGGATCCGCCCAGTGCAGGTCGTCCAGCACCATCACCAGCCCGCTCCGCTCCCCGAGCCTGGTCAGCACGTCCGCGACGGCGCGGTAGAGGCCGAAGCGGTCGCGGACGCCCGTGCCCTGTGCCGCGTGCTGCGCCGCGCCGGCGCCGCACAGCACGGGTGCCGCCGCCTCGGGCACGGCGTCCGAGGCGAGGAAGGAGGGATCGGCGTCGGCGAACGCGTCCGTGAACGCCTGGAACGGGGTGTGCAGTTCGTACTCCGTGGCTCTGCCGCGCAGCACGGTCAGCCCTCGCTGCCGCGCCCTCGCACAGAACTCGCTGAGCAGTCGGCTCTTGCCCATGCCGGCGTCTCCGGCGACATCGATCACGGCGGGAGCGTCGCCCTGTCCCACACGACCGATCACCGAGTCGAATCGTGCCAGTTCGGCAGCCCTGCCGACCAGCTTCGTCGCCGTCTCGTCGAACGCCGACACCATCGTGTCCCCCTCCATTGATGTCCCCCTCGGTGAGCGCTCCGTCCCTTCGGACAGGAGGCTGCGGAAGTCTGTGCGGTCGTCATCACGGCGGGGGTGGCGCGGTGCGGCCGTGATCGAGGTGGGAGTGGACCTTGTGCACGGGTGCGACGGCCACGGCGGTCCTGCCGCGGGTCGCGGCCTCGGCGAAGAACTGCCCCCCGTCGACCAGGACCGGGTTCTGGCGGTCCAGGACGAAGGCGCCGTCGACGCGGACCCCCCGAGATCGTCGTGCGGCCCCCAGCCGGCCGGCTGCGGCGCCTCTCGCCGTGGCCGCGTGGATCCATGTGCCGCTGGGCATGCCCCGCAGCTGTGCGGCGCGGCGGGTACCGACGCGGTAACTCGCCGCCAATGTCCGACGCTGGATCACCTGTTCCCCTGTGGACGATACAGCAGGCCAAGCCTCGTGTGAGATCCGGAGAGCCCGTGGTCGCCCCGAGTGGCCCGTTGTCCGGCCCGGCCCAGATTTCGGGCACGGAGGCACAGTAGGGGCGGACCTTGTGGAAATTCTGTGATCCCAGGAGCGGATCCGGGCGCCGCTTCGGCGCACGTACCATCGCCGCCGTGGGAACCGACATACATGGTGGCGAGCGGGTGCTGGTCGCCGACGACGACGCGGCCGTCCGACGCTCTCTGGAACGCGGACTGAGGCTTGACGGTTTCTCGGTGCTCCTCGCGGACGACGGCCACAGCGCGCTCGCCGCCGTCCGGGGCAAGGCGCCGGACGTGGTGGTGCTGGATGTCTCGATGCCCGGCCCGAGCGGGATCGAGGTATGCCGGACGCTGCGGGACGAGGCCAACGACGTGCCCGTGCTGATGCTCTCCGCCCTGGACGAGCTGGCCGACCGGGTGGCCGGCCTGCAGGCGGGGGGCGACGACTACTTGGTCAAGCCGTTCGCTCTGCAGGAGTTGGTGCTGCGGTTGCGCGCGTTGCTGCGTCGCAGGCCCCCGGTGGTCAACGACGAGGTGTGTGCCGGCGGCCTGGTGATCGATCCCGTACGGCGCGAGGCCCGGCTGGACGGAGCACGGCTGACGCTCACCCGGCGTGAGTTCGGACTGCTGGAAGCGCTGGTGCGCAACGCCGGTCTGGTGCTCACGCGTGAGCAGTTGCTCGATCGGGTGTGGGGATACGACTTCGACGTGCGTACGGATGTCGTGGACACCTTCGTCAGTTATCTGAGGCGCAAGCTGGAAGCGGGCGGCCGGCCCCGGATCCTGCACACGGTGCGCGGGGTCGGATTCGTGCTGCGCGACGACCGGGCACCGAACGGGGGCGGGCGATGAGGCTGTCCACCCGGGTCGCGCTGGCCGTGGGCATGCTCGTACCGCTGGTGGTGCTGGCGGCGGGCGCCCTGTTGCTGCAGATGGTCGCCCGAGACCTGCACGCCCAGCAGGACGACTATCTGCGTGAACGCGCACAGGCCGCGCTTCCGGACGCCAAGGCACTCCTGCGCGCCGCCGCCAAGGACCGTCCCACGGTCGAGGAGGCCCGGCAGCGGCAACTGTTCACCTCCGCGCTTGATGTCGGTGTACGGCTCACCGGTCCCGGCGGCACCGTGTCGGGCGGCCCGCAGCCCGAGGCCTCGGTCGCGTTGCCCGCCACAAAGCGTGTGCCGGTGACGGTGCGGGCCGAGGGAGCCCGCTGGCGCGTTCTCTCGGTGCCTGTGACCGGCTCGGCGCCCGGGGTCCGGGGAACACTGTGGCTGTTCTCACCCGACACCGCCGCCAGGACCCAACTCGGCTTCGTGCGGCGGCGGATGGTCGCCACCGCCCTGCTCAGTGCCCCGGTGGCCGGCCTGCTGGCCTGGGCTGCCACCGCCCACGCCGCCCGCCCCCTGCGCAGACTCCAGCAGCGTGCCGGCGGCCTCGACCCCCGGACCAGCGCGGCCCGTTTGGATCACACTCCGAGCCGGATCACCGAGGTCGACGATCTCGCCCGGGCCTTGCAGACCGCGCTTGCCCGCTATGACGAGCAGGCCCGCCGTACGACAGAGGCACTGGCCACCGCCCGTTCGTTCGCCGCGGCCGCTTCGCACGAACTGCGCAATCCCCTGATGAGCATGGGAACCAACCTCGACATCCTCATCGGCCACCTCAGCCTGCCGGAGACAGAACGGGCCGAGGTGCTGGAGGATCTACGGCGGGAGCACGGCCGGGTGCTGGCTCTGCTGGTGATGCTGCGCGCACTCACCGAGGGAGACCTGGTCGAGGCCGACGCCTTCGGCCCCGTCGACCTGGCAGATGTCGTCGACGCGGCCGTGGCCGATCTGCGGCGGCGCCACCCGGGCACGGAGGTGCTGGTGAACGCCCCTGAGGGCCTGCGCGTGCAGGGCTGGGAGCAGGGCCTGCGTTCGGCGGCGGACAACCTCCTGACCAACGCCCTCGTCCACGGCTCTACGGATGCTCGCCCGGCCCAGGTCAGCATCTCGGTGCGCCGCGTCCATGAGACGAATGGCCCGACCGCCGTCCTCACCGTCGAGGACCGCGGGCCGGGGATTCCGCCCGCGGCGCGGGCATCGGTCTTTGAGCGCTTTTACAGGCGCCCCGGCAGCCCCGGCTCCGGCCTGGGGCTGACGCTGGTCGCTCAGCAGACGGCTCTGCACGGCGGGCGGATCACCGTCCAGGACCGACCCGACGGGCCCGGCGCACGATTCGAAGTACGCCTTCCCCTCACCGACACACGGGACGCGGCAACCCTGACCCTGCCCCTGCTGCACCGGGACTGGCTCAACGCGGGCGCGCGGGAACCACAGAGTTTCCACAAAGCCGGCTCCTAGCTTCTGCCTGAGCGGCGGAGTGCCGCGACACAGAGCAGAAGGAGAACCTCATGCTGCGAAGGAAGACCACCGTGGCGGCAGTTGCCTGCCTCGCCTTGCTACTCGGGGGTTCAGGCGTGGCTGCCGCCGACGGCGCCAGCCCCACATCCAGTCCGAGTGCGGGCCCGGCGGGGGACGGGGCGCAGGCTCTGTGCAAGCGTGCCGTGCGGATCGAAAAGCGCATCGAGAAGTCTTTGACCCGCCTGAACGGCCCGGTGAGCGTGCGTGGTTCCATCGCGCGGCTCCAGCAGCGGGTCGACAACGCCAAGGCGGCGGGACACGACGCGGTTGAGACCTACCTCAACGGCCGGCTCGCCTACCGCAAGTCACTTGTTCCCACGCTCCAGCAGCGGAGCAAGGACCTCGCGAAGGTCTCCGACTGGTGCGAGGCGAACACCACCGCCAACGGGGCCACCCCGTGACGCTGCCGGCCCGCGGTGCGGCCCTGGCCGCCGGGGTGATGCTCTGTGCCGCCCTCACCGCCGCCTGCGGTACGGACCGCGACGCGGGCGGCGGCGGCCGACAGCCGTCCGGGGTCGCCACCACCACGGTCGCACCGGATCCGACTGCCACCGACCTCACGGATCTGACCCGCATCCTGGACCGCGCCGAGAGCGCGGCCGCGGCCGCAGAATCCGATGGAGCCGACGACGATTGATCACATGGGACCCCTGCCGCCTTCCCGCGGACAGAGGTCCCGCCGGACACGGCAGCACCATCCCCGGCCGGTAGCTCAACCCCGGAATTCTCATGCATACGAAGCGGTGCCGGAGGGAACCGGGGGCGAGGTCCGTCCCATGTCGCAGCATCACCGTCGACACCAGGTGTGCGAGCCACGGGCACCGCGGTCCTGGCTGTCCCTCACGTGTCGCGGGTGGGCCGATCGGTCGCACGTTCGAGTTCCAGCAAGTCGGCACGACCGCAGTTCCGGGGACGGGCCGGAGCCAGGCGAGGTGGGATCGCCGGGCGCCGCGCCCGCGCTCTTCCCGCTCCCCCGCCACTCGTCGGAGTCGCACCTTGCCTCACCTCACCTGGCGTGGATTCTTCCGGCGCGCCGCGCTGGCCGCCGCATGACCTGCTGCGCGACTGCGCCCGCCGGGCCCATGCGCACTCCCGTCATGGGGTCGGCGACAGCGCCCATACAGCGTGAGGAGGCCAGTGCAGCATGACCGATCAGGCAAAGCGCCCGCTGCTATCCCTCGATGTCGACGGGCCGCTTCTTCCGTTCGGCCAGGACCCGCCGCGCGAACTGAAAAAAGACGCAGGTCCCCACCCTCAACTGGCGCGGCTCAATCCAGAGGTGGGGATTCGGCTGGCAGCGCTGCCGTGCGAACTGGTCTGGGCCAAAACCCTAGGTAGACGACACGAACACCTGGGTAGCACCCCGGATCGGGCTGCCACGGCTGCCGGTCGTGAACTGGCCGGAGCCATCCGCTGAGCTGGACCGGAACCATCGACGGCCAGCCACGATCAGGAAGCGTCCGTAGCACCAAGGCGCTCGTCAACAACGCCGGAAGCTGGCAGATGCTTCACGAACACCGTGAGTGATTACGTATTTCCACGGATGGCAGGGAGTCACACAGCGAAGAAACTCGTTCACGAGCCGCACCTCGGCGCAGGCCGGCCGCTCTCGGGCGCCTTCGCTTTCCAGTCGGAGCCGGTTCAGCCGACCGCCGTGTCGCCGGCCGGCGAGCAGCACCAGGGCGGTACAGGGAAGGAAACGAGTGGACCGTCAGCAAATGGAATTCCACGCCTCATGCGGGCACTTGATCTCAGCCCCGGCCGACCGTGCCGGGCAGAACGTCCGTTGCCCCCACTGCCACCGGGTGGTCCCGGCTCCGGCTGCCGATGTTCCGTACGCCTCGCCCGCGCTCACGCCCAGCCCTGTTCCCGAGCCGACCACGTCGGTGGAGCCGGCAGCCTTGACCGCCCTCTACGTGACCGCCCTCATTGCCGGTGTGCTGGGGGCCGCCTGTGTCTATCTGGTCATGTTCAACGAGCTCGACGAGTCCGAACTGGTCACGATCACTCCGCTGTGGTCCTTCCCGATCGTCTTCGGCCTGTACGGCTTCGTCTCCCAGCGGCTGTTGCGGCGTATCTCCGCGGGGCACGCGGGAACCCTCAGCCAGGCCGCCCGCATGTCGATCGACGTGGCCGGTTTCTGGGCGCTCCCGGCCCTCTTCCCGTTCCTGGTGCTCAGATGGCGCAGCTCCCTGCTCGTGTCTCTGGCAGCGGCGGTCTTCTGGGCCGTACTGCTGTGGTTCTTCTTCGCGGCGGTCTTCCCGACCCTCTGAGAGACGACCAGTTCCCCGGACGACGCGACGATCTCATCGGCCCGCGCACTGCGGACCGGTTTCCTCACCAACGCCCTCAACCCGAAGACGATGCTTTTCGTCGTGAGCACCTACACCCAGGTCGTCCACCACGACACGCCGCTGTTCCAGCAGATCGGATACGGCGTGTTCATGTCCCTCGCCCACCTGGTCTGGTTCGGTCTGGCAGCCGTGCTCTTCTCCTCCGCGGTCCTGCGCGCCAGGATGCTGCGCCGTCAGGCGGCGCTCAACCGCACCATCGGCACCGTTCTGGTCGCCCTCGGCGTCTCACTCGTCTTCACCTCCGCCTGAGGTGGTGGCGGTTCGTCAAACCAGTCCAGACCAAGGAGTTCTGTCGTTTTGTGACCGCTCGTATCAGACGCGGCTTCTTACGTGGTTTCACGGATACGGTGCGCGCTCGCGATAAGCCAGGATCGTATGGGTTCCCGACTCTCACGATGTGTGCCTGTGGGGAGCAGACAGCCTACGAGGGGAGAGTGGGACGTGAGACTGGTGATCGCAGATCGCCGCAGGGCCGCCGCTGGCCCGGAGGCGGAAGGCCGGTTCCGGGACATCCTCTGGCCCGCGTCCTTCCCGGACGCGCCCCGGGCCCGTGTCCATGCGTACGTGCTGGCCACACTGGTGGTCATCACGTCGGTGTGTGCGGCGTTCAGGGGCTTTTACTGGGCTGACGACCCCCAGGTCAACCGGTACCGCCCGGGCCTGTTGGGGGTGGCGCAGGCGATCGGCGGGCCGTTTGTGCTGATGGCGGTGCCGCTTCTGCTGATGTTCGCCGTTCTGGCGGGCGCCCTGCGGTCCTGGCCCAGGGGGCTGTACTGGGTGCTGGCCGCCGTGGCCTGGACGATGTCGGCAGCCACGATCCTCTTGGTGCTGCTGGCCACCTCGGTGACGAACGACAATACCTACTGCTCGGCGAATGCGGCCGTGGATCCGGTCTCGGGGACTGTGGTGGTCCTGTGCCTCGTGGCGGCGCTGGCCGCCGGTTCGTTGGCCGGGTGGTTCGCTTGGGTGATCTCGCGTCGTCGGGCGCGGCCGGTAGCGCTGTACGCGGTATGGCTCGCCACTGTCGCCACCGCCGTCGTGCTGACCCTGGCCGTGCCGCTCCACGCGGCTCAGACCTGCGGTCCGTCCGGGATCGGCTGAGGACCGCCACCCACCCCGGCACACCCGGAGACCTGCGCTTGGCATGTCGGCTCAGAAACGGACAGTCTCGGCGCCGCGCCGGTCCAGCTCCATATAGCCCAGCTCGTCCATGCAGAGGAGATCGACCCGACCATAGCGGCGATTGTCTTGGTCAACAGCTATTCGCCGGCGGCCTCGACGAGCTCGCTGACACGCTTGGTGGCCAGGACGTACTTGACCCGGAAGCCGGCCATCGCGGCCTCAGTGCCCAACGCGATCAGCAGGTGTGACTTGCCGGGGCAGGGATGGCGGCCGGGTCGATGGCCGCGTCGGCAGCCGGTTCGGTCAGGTCGCGGTGACGGGTGACGCTCATGGCGGGGCTCCCTCATCTGGTAGGACGCCCGGCCGGTGGCCGGGTATGACGCAGGAGTTGGTCGTAGGCGGCCACCGAAGGCAGCGGCCGGGGTCCGGGGGCAGCTCGGCCGGCCTGCGCGCGGTGAGCAACGCCACCGGAGAGGCGAAAGGGCCCAGCGCCGTGTACGGGCCCGCCTCGCCAGGAGTTACGCGTCCGGCGGTCCGGCGTGCTTCCAGGGCCACCGCATCCACGGTCAGGGCCCCGGCCCGCAGGGCGGCGGCAATCCCGGCGATGACGTGGTCGTGGCTCATACGCCGGTGCAGCAGCAGAACCTCGATCAGCGCACGAGTGCCGGCCGCGTCCCCGTGTGCGCGGCTGGCGGCCTTCCACCAGGCGTCGTGCACCGGGGTGAACTGCCCCGCCGCGCGGGCCTCGTCCAGCGTGGTCGCCCCGGGCTTGCGCAGCAGCCCTTCCAGGTAGGTCCAGGCGGCTACCGGCTGCCGTAGGAGCCCTGGTGACGACGAGTGCGAACATACAGGTCACAGCGGGACGACGAGGCCGGCCGCGAGCTCGGCCGGCGGTCGGGCACGGGTCGCGACCGGGGCACTGACCGCGCTGACCGGGGCGGAGCGCCGCACGACTACGCGTCGTCACTGCCTCTTTGCTCCGCGTTCTTGAAAGCGGCGTGCCGGAGTACAACGGGACCCAGGCCGGCCCCTGCGCGCCATCGTAGATCGCTGTTCACAGAAGCCCCGCCGGAAGCACCCCGGCGGGGCTTCGTCGTCTCCCTGCGCTCTCACACAGCTCTCACCAACTGTGCGGACTCCCCCGGACAATAGGGCCCTGACCTGGCAATACGCAACTGCCCTGGACCGCCTGGGCGCCCGTGGACGGTCTCTACAACCTGTGCCACGTCGTGCCGAGCGAAGGGCCGAGGATGAGGACCGGGGCGTCTTAGGGGCCGTCGAAGCGGTACTGGAGGGCAGGGGTCTTCGTCTCACTCACCGCTCCACGCTAACGTCCGAAGCTGAACACCGGACCCGGGGACCCCACGTCCCCACACCTGGCTCCCGCAGATCAGCGGGGAACTCTCACACGGCCTTCACGGAACGCCGCCCCGGCTCAGCCGCGGACGGTGATCCCGTACCGGTTCCGCATCCGCCGCAGCTCCCACAGCGACACGGCGGTCACGGACAGCGGCCCGCCCAGCAGGGAGCAGAACTGGAAGACCGGCGGGCCCTTGGGCATGCCGCTGTCGATCAGGTTGAAGACCGCGAGCACCCACACCAGGACCGTGGTGATCACGGGCGGCAGCATCGCGTGGACGTGGGCGGTGTTGAAGGCGCTGCGCGCCGAGTACAGCGACGCCATGAAGAAGAAGGGAAACCCCCACACGATCACGGCCAACGCCGCGAAGGCGATCACATAGCCGAACCAGTCCCTGCGGTTGTCGAGTGCGCTCTGGGCCGCCACGTAGAGGACCCCGCCGATGACAACCACCGTCAGCACGTACCAGCCGACCGCCTGGAGCGGGGCACGGAGCCGGGAGCGCAGCAGCGGCCGCTGTTGCGGGGGTGCGTAGAGGATGAACCCGAGGATGACCAGCGGTCCGGCGCAGATCAGCAGGACCGGGGCGATGATCAGGTTGGCGACGCCGTCCGTCCCCGCGTCCTCCCATCGGTCCGCCTCCACGCCGTAGACCAGGATCAGTGCGAGGGTGGCGATGACGCCGAGCACCGTGCGGGCCACTTGGACCCGGTCCACGGTGCGGTCCTCGATCCGGCCGTCGCCCTCCTGCACGAAGAGCCGGGTGGCGACACGGTGCGCGGAGCGGAGGACGGCGCCGGCGAGGAAGAAGACGGAGAAGTACCACAGGCGGCTGCGGCTGCGGCGGCGGGGCGCGGGAGTGGGGGCCGGTGGTCCGTACGGGAACGGGTTCTGGTTCGGATAGGGGTTCGGCGCGGGCGGGCCGTATGGGCCGCCCGCGGGCGGAGGCCCGTAGGGGTTGTTGGCCGGCGCCCCCGGAGGATTGCCCCAACCCGGGCCGCCCGGTCCGTTGTTGCCGGGTTGTCCCGAGCCCGTTCCCGGACCCCATCCCCCCGTTGCCATGTCTCTCCCACCGTTGATTTTCGGCCAGTTGCTGTGTCGCACGGCGACATCGCGGCAGTGTAGTGGCTCGTGGAGCGGCTCAAGTGTCGGCTTCCACAACGTTCGTTGTCGTGC
The DNA here is from genome assembly GCF_900103585.1 of Streptomyces sp. cf386. GTDB lineage: Bacteria > Actinomycetota > Actinomycetes > Streptomycetales > Streptomycetaceae > Streptomyces. Next base: position 115,762 of record NZ_FNHV01000004.1, on the reverse strand, counting down.
ACCGCTCTTGGGCCTTGTCAGCCTTCCGGCGAGGTGCCCAGGCCGGTCAGGGCGCCGACCGGGTCGAGGTCGGGGGTGCCTCGGGGCCACCAGTCGTCGTGGCCCGGTTCCGACTCGTACGGGTACCAGAGGCCGTCGCGGCCGAGGCGGAGCTGTATATGGCCGCGGGGGTGGGTGAGGCGGTTGCGCCAGGGGCGGAAGGCCGGGAGGTCCGCGGCGAGGAGGAGGGGGCGGGCCCGGTCGAAGCGGCCGGCGGGTGGGTCCCAGGGTTCTTCGAGTACGGCGAGACCCTCCAGGCCGCCCTGACGCCAGGCGGCGACCGCGCGGGCCAGATCGGCCGTCGTGCGGTCCGCGGCGGAGGCGAGCGAGGAGTACAGCGCACGGGTGGTGGCGGTGAGGCCGGAACCGGGGCGGGCGGCGGCGAGCCGTACCGCGTCCTGCCACAGGGTCACTTCGGCGACCGGATCGCGACCGGTGCTCAGCAGGGCGTGGGCACGGGCGGCGGCGTCGGTCGCCAACTGGTCCAGCGCGAAGGGGTCCGGGCCGCCGGGTGCCGCCGGGTAGACCGGGGGCTGCTCCGGGTGCGCGGGTACGGGCAACGGGGGCGGCAGGGGTGGGAGTCGGCGGTCCGGCGTGAGGGCGTCGGTGGCCCGCACGCCCGGGAGGGGCGCCGGCTCCCGCTCCTGGGCGGCACGCGCCGCTCGGGCCGCGTTGCGACGGGAAAGGGCGTCGAGCAGCCCGCGTTCACCTCGGCCGCGCAGCAGGAGCAGGACGAAGGGGTCGGCGTCCAGCAGGCGTGCGGTCTGGTAGCAGAGGGCGGCGGCGTGCTTGCAGGGGTGAGCGCGGTCGGGGCAACTGCAGTGCGGATCGAGGTCGCCGGGGCCCGGCAGCAGGGGCACGCCGCACTGGGCGAGGGACTGCGGCATCTCCTTGTCGAGCAACGCGGCGATATGTCCCGGCCTATCGGCCGCGGCGTCCAGGAACCGCGCCCAGTCGGCGTCGTCGAGCGTCCGCAACCGCACCTGCACGCGGTAGGGCCGCGGCCGACTGCCCCGCACATAGGCCAGCACAAGCCCCGGCGTCACGGTGATGGCGTCGACATGCCCCTGCTCCGCGTAACCGCGTCCGCGGGCAAGCCGCTTGGGGTCGAGGGCGCCCTCTTCCAGAGCGGTCACCCAGGCGTTGCCCCACCAGGTCTCGGCGAAGCGGGCGCCGCCGTCGGAGGGGCGGGGGGCGAAGGCGGGGAAGGTACGGCGGAGTTCACCGTCGCGGCCGGGGGCGGCCATGGAACGGGGGACTTGAGGGGTGGCGGGAGCGGCCGGATCGGGGGATGTGTGGGGTGCGGAGGGCGCTGCGGGGGCAGAGGGTGCTGTGGGAGCGGGGGGTGCGGCGGGTGCGGTTGCGGAATCGCCGCGGGGGTCGATCGTGGGTGCGGTGGGATCGGCCGGAGTAGGTGCCGGAGTAGATGAGGGTTCGTTGCTGGTGCTCGCCGAGTGCGCTGTGGGTGGCTCTCCCTTGAGTGCGCGCCGGTCGGTGGTCGGCAGGGGTGCCGTGGTCTTGGAGGAAGGTGTGGCGGGGGCCGGAGTTGACCGCGAGGCCGAGGTGGGGCTCGTCGGCTGGTTCCGCCGCTGCGCGGACGGTTCGGGCGTAGCCGAGTCATCGCCGGGCGAGTCCAAGGGCGGCATCTGGAAGGCACCCGCCAGCAAGCTCCGCACATCACGGACACGCCGGACCTCTGCACCGCTGCCCGCGCCTCGTCGGCCCTCGGAACCGGTCGGCGCGGTTCGGCGCGACCGTCGTGTGCCCTCGGTTCGCTTGTCAGCCGCGTCCGCCTGAGCCAGCCGCCTCTCCTTCAGGGCGGCGCGCAACGCCTCACGGGCGACATCCGCGGGACGTGCCTCTCCTCGGCGGGACGCGGCGTCGGACGCCTCCACCGAGGATCCCCCGGCGACACCGCCCCGATCCAAATCCAAATCCGCATCAGGACGCGCCCGTCCCCCGCCCGACACGCCATCAGCATCGGCAGCCTCCGCCGAGGATCCCCCGGCGACATCGCCTCGATCCGCATCCGCACCGGGACGCGCCCCTCCTCCGCCCGACACGGCATCGGCAGCCTCCGCCGAAGTTCCCCCGGCGGCACCAGCCCACCCCGCACCCGCACCGGCACCGGCACCGGCACCGGCCGCAAGGGATACCGCCCGCCGCAGCGCCGCACGCGCCGCATCACCCGGCCGAGGTGCTGGGTGGTCGTGCCTCTCCCGCTCCGACTCCCCTCCGACAGACGGCGGCCTCGCCGCCGAATCCAGACCCTCGGATTCCGCCGACGCCTTACCCGGCCCTGCCGAAGTCGCGGACGCCTCACCCTGCCCTGCCGAACGCCCCGACGCCTCACCCCGCCCTACGGAACTCTCCACCCCCGCCGCTGGGCCAGGACCGATGGCTTCCCCGGCCGCGCCCTGCCCCGCAACATCCCCCGACGCCGAGCCCTGCTCTGGGGCACTCCCCGACGCCGAACCCCGCTCCGTGACACCCCCCGCAGCCGCCCCCGCCACCGAACCCCGCCACGCAAAACCCGCCGCCCCCGCGCCCCGCCTCCCCACATCCCCCGGCACCGACTCCCGAGCCGCCGATTCCCCCGGCACCGCCCCATGCCCATGCCCCACGCTCCTCCCCGGCGCCTCCTCCCGCCCTTCGCGCCCCTCTCGCCGCTCCCGCGCAGCCCGCAGCGCCCGGCGTGCCGCGTCGGCCGGTCGGGGCTCGGAGTCCCTCTGTCGACTCGGCTCGTCCGTGGCCGGCTTGGAGTCCGTGGGCGGCTCGTCGGCGGACATCTCGAACTTCTCCGCCTTCTCCACCTTCTCTGTGTTCTCCGCCTCCTCCGCCTTCCCCGCGTTCTCCGCCTCCCCACCGGCCGAACTCCCCCACTCACCCACCCCGCTCATGACTCCCTCCGCAGCGAAACGAGGTCGGACAGCTCACGGGCCGTCAGTTCCGTGAGGGCGGACTCGCCGGAGCCGAGGATCGCGTCGGCCAGGGCCCGCTTGGATTCGAGCATCTCCGCGATGCGGTCCTCGACCGTGCCCTCGGTGATGAGGCGGTGGACCTGGACGGGCTGGGTCTGGCCGATGCGGTAGGCGCGGTCGGTGGCCTGTTCCTCGACGGCCGGGTTCCACCAGCGGTCGAAGTGGACGACATGGCCCGCACGCGTCAGATTCAGGCCGGTGCCCGCCGCCTTCAGGGACAGGACCAGGACCGGGGTCGCACCACTCTGGAAGCGGTCCACCATCCGTTCCCGGTCCGGGACCGGCGTGCCACCGTGCAGCAGCTCGACCGGAACCGCCCGAGCGGCGAGGTGGGAGGCGATCAGCCGGGCCATCCCCACGTACTGCGTGAACACCAACACCGAGCCGTCCTCGGACAGCACCGTGTCCAGCAGTTCGTCCAGCAGCGTCAACTTGCCGGAGCGCGCGGCCAGTCGCTCCGTCACCGTCGCTGCCTCCTCCTTCAGATACAGCGCGGGATGGTCGCAGATCTGCTTGAGGGACGTGAGGAGCTTCAGGACCAGGCCCCGGCGCGCCATCCCCTCCGCCGTCTCGATGGCGAGCATCGACTCACGCACCACCGCCTCGTAGAGCGCCGCCTGTTCACGGGTGAGCGGGACCGGGTGGTCCGTCTCCGTCTTGGGCGGCAGCTCGGGGACGATGCCGGGGTCGGACTTCTTGCGGCGCAGGAGGAAGGGGCGGACCAGGGCGGCCAGCCGGGTCACCGCGTCCTCGTCCTCGCCGTTCTCCACCGCGCGCGCGTGCCGGGCGCGGAAGGACTTGAGCGGGCCGAGCAGGCCCGGTGTCGTCCAGTCGAGCAGGGCCCACAGTTCGGAGAGGTTGTTCTCGACCGGTGTGCCGGTCAACGCCACGCGCGCGGGTGTCGGGATGGTGCGCAGGGCCTTCGCCGTCGCCGAGTACGGGTTCTTGACGTGCTGCGCCTCGTCGGCGACGAGCATGCCCCAATCGTGCTGCGCCAGGGTCGGTGCCGTCGACCGCATGGTGCCGTACGTCGTCAGGACGAAGCCGCCGTCCAGGTCCTCCAGGGTGCGGTCCGGGCCGTGGAATCGGCGCACGGGGACGCCGGGCGCGAAACGGGTGATCTCCCGTTGCCAGTTGCCGAGCAGCGAGGCCGGGCAGACCACCAGGGTGGGGGCCGTACGGGCGCGCTTCAGATGCAACGCGATGACCGTGATCGTCTTGCCCAGTCCCATGTCGTCGGCCAGGCAACCGCCGAGCCCCAAGGACGTCATGAGGTCCAGCCAGGCCAGGCCCCGGAGTTGGTAGTCCCGCAACGTCGCCCGCAGTTCCGGCGGCGGTTCGGCCGGCCGCACCCCTGCCGTCAGGCGGTCGCGCAGGGCGGCCAGGGCGCCGACCGGTACCGCCTCGACCGTCTCGCCATCGACCTCCGCGCTGCCGGTGAGGGCGACGGAGAGCGCGTCGACCGGGTCGAGCAGGCCCAGTTCGCGCTTGCGGGCCTTGCGGACGAGGCCGGGGTCGACGAGCACCCAACGGTCCCGCAGCCGGACGACCGGGCGGTGCCCCTCGGCGAGCGCGTCCATCTCGGCCTCGGTGAGCGGGTCGCCACCGATCGCCAACTGCCAGCGGAACTGGAGCAGTTGCTCACTCTCGAAGAAGCCGGTGCCGTCGGTCGCCGAGCCCGGTGCCGGGCGTACGACTGCCGCCGCGCTCAGGTCCTGCGCCAGGTCCCGGGGCCAGTGGACCGCCACCCCGGCCGCGGCGAGCCGGGTCGCCGCCACGCCCAGGAGATCGCCCAACTCCTCGTCGGACAGGGCGAGTGCGTCGGGCGCATCGTGCTCGGTCAGCCGGTCGAGCGGCGCCCACACCCGGGCCGCGCGCCGCACCGCCAGCGCCGCGTCCACCCGCGCACGTGGTCCGAACGCCGCGTCCGCCTCGCCGGACCACAGGGCGGCCGCGTCGGCCACGAGGGTGGGGTCGGCGAGGCTGTGCACCTGGACGATCGCCGCGCCCGCACTGCGTACGCCGTCCCCGCCCTCCCCGCTGTCGTCGAAGAGGTCGTAGGCCGACAGGTCCAGGCGGAGCGAGATCCGCACGCCCGCGTCCATGCCCGCGGCGACCTCGGCCGCCCAGTCGTGCGCGTCGGGCAGGCGCTGGGCCTCGCGCGCGGCGAAGGGCCTCCCCGAGACGTGCGGGGCGGCCGGGGTGCGGGGCAGGGTGTCCGCCACCGCGTCCAGGAAGGAGCGCATCAGCGCCTCCGGCTCGGGCAGCCGCAGCGGGCCCGGGCCGGTCAGGGGGACCGCATGCCCTTCGTGGGGCAGGGCCGCGGCGACCGCTCGCAGGTGCGCGATGTCGTCCGGGTCGAGAGGGCCCGCCCGCCAGGCGTCGTGGCCCGCCGGCGTCAGGCCGGGCAGCAGCCGGCCGCGCGCGGTGAGGCGCAGGGCGTGCAGCGCGGCCGCTCCCCAGCAGGCGGTGGCAGGGTGGGCGGCCGGGTCGCGCCGGGCGCGCACGAGCAGCGGCAGCGCCTCGCCGAGCGGCAACGACAGCGCGGGGGTGGTCCTGCGGCGGACTCCGGCTCCATGACGTCGTACGACAGTGAGTTCGCTGTCCACACCGGGCAGCGGGCCGCCTTCGGGATCCCAGAAGGCCATCCGCCCGTCGCGCGGGAGGGGCGCGGGCAGGAAGACGGCCGCGAGCCGGACGGGGACTGTCTCCCCGGCACGCTCGGCCACCGTGGCACCGCCGCTGTGCGCGACCCTGTCGCTCATACGTCCTGTCACCTCCCGCCCACGAGTCGGATCAACCGTCTTCGACTCTACGGGCGGGGTCTGACAATCGGCCCCGGCGGCCCGCTCGGGCCGCGCACCTCACGGCCTGATCAAGGAACCGTGCGCGAGACGACGTACACGAACGGATGGTCCGGATCGGACATGTTCACGACGAGGTCCTGCGTGGGATGCGGGTTCTTCTGCTCGCGGATGAGGCCGTACCACGGACCGGGGCCCTTGAAGTCCCAGCCGGTGATCTTCTGGTCACGGGCGCTGATGGAGATGTCGTCCGGCTTCAGGTCGTCCCGGTCGAGGCCCATGGTCTTCAGGTAGGAGTCGAGGTTGTCGCCGGTCGTCTCGAACTGGACGTACAGACGGCTGGTCCGCCAGTTGTTGGTCTCGTAGTACGCGACCTTGTACGACGGGACCGGGATCGTCACCTGGTAGATGCGGCGCTGGACCCTGGACGGCCAGCCCTCGGTGAGACCGGTCGCCGAGTACTTCGCCTCCTTGTCCTTGCCGCTGTCGCGGCTCTGGTTGGCGGAGATCACCAGATAACCGGCGGGCACGCCGATGAGCAGCCCGATGATGAGCAGGGTGAGCGCCCTGCGCCGGATCATGTGGCGGCGGTCCTCGGCCGGCTGCTGTGGCTCGTCCGGGGAGTCGGCCTGGCGGGGTACGGTCACGGTCACGCCGACCCCTGCGACGACCGGCGGGCCTCCGCGAACCGCGCGTAGCGCTCGTACCGCTCGACCCGGCGCCGGTTGGCGCGGCGGAAGCGGCGGGCGACCAGGCGGGCCAGGTCCGCGGCGCCGACCATACCGGCCTCGGGGCCGAGCTGCGCGCGCGTGATGCGGGCCTCGGGGCGGTAGCCGCGGCCGGTGAGGTGGCGCTTGAAGGCGTCCCGCGCGGGGCCGATCAGCAGGTCGTCGGCGGCCGAGACGCCGCCGCCGATGACGAAGCAGGAGGGGTCCAGGGCCGCCGCGAGGTTGGCGATACCGACGCCGAGCCACTGGCCGATGTCCTGCAGCAGCTCGATGCACATGGCGTCGCCCTCGCGGGCCAGCTCGGTGATCATCGGGCCGGTGATGTCGCCGATCTGGCCCTTGACGTGCTCGATGATCCCGTACGCCACCGGGGAGTCGGCGGCGGCCAGCTCCTTCGCCTCGCGTACCAGCGCGTTGCCGGAGCTGTACTGCTCCCAGCAGCCGCGGTTGCCGCACGCGCAGCGGTGCCCGCCGGGCACGACCTGCATATGGCCGAACTCGCCGGCGACGCCGTACTTGCCCCGCTTGACCTGGCCGTCCTCCAGGATCGCGCCGCCGATGCCGGTGCCCAGCGTGATCATGACGAGGTGGTCCTCGCCCCGGCCGGCGCCGAAGCGCCACTCGGCCCAGGCGGCGGAGTTGGCGTCGTTGTCGACCAGGACGGGCACGGCGAGCCGACCGGCGAGGCGGTCCCTGAGGGGCTCGTTGCGCCAGGACAGGTGCGGTGCGAACAGCACGCGGTTGCGGTCGGCGTCGACCCAGCCGGCCGCGCCGATGCCGACGGCATGCACATCGTGGCGGTCGGACAGGTCCAGGACCAGCTCGACGATCGTGTCCTCGACGACCTTCGGGCTCTTGGACTTGTCCGGGGTCTCCGTGCGGAGCTTCTCCAGGATGTTGCCGTCGGCGTCTACGACGCCCGCCATCACCTTCGTGCCGCCGATGTCGATACCGACCGTCGGAACCCGGGGTGCGGTCAGGTGTGACCTGCGTTCCCGGGGGCCGACCGTTCGGAGCACGGGGGCTCGGCGGGAGCCGATGGGGGCGGTGAAGTCGCGGTAGGTGCTCATCAGGGCCGATTCTGCCGCACGCTCACGCTGGGTGCCGAACGGGGCGGAAAAGGGGGGCGCAGCTCACAGCGCTTTGTCCGGACATTGCGACCAGCCGGGTTCGCCGGCCGTCCCGGATCAGGACCGTACGACAGCGGCGCTCATGGCCGCACGAGCAACTGGAACTCGAACGAGTACCGGCTCGGACGGTAGGTGTGGGTGCCGTACTCGACCGCTCGGCCCGTGTCGTCGAACGTCACGCGCTGCATGGTGAGCAGCGGGGCGCCCTCCTCCTCCGCGAGGCGTTCGGCCTCGGCGGCGGTGGCGCCGCGGGCACCGATGGTCTGGCGGGCGCTGTGCAGGGTGATCCCGGCGGCGCGCATCAGGCGGTAGAGGCCGGTGGCCTCCAACTGCGCGGTGTCCAGGTCGATCAGGGCTGGCGGCAGGTAGTTGCACAGGTACGCCATCGGCTCACCGTGCGCGAGGCGCAGCCGCTCGATGCGGTGGACGTCGCTGTCCTCGGCCACCCCGAGCGCTGCCGCCACCTCGGCGGACGCCTGGACGACGGTGTTGACGATCACCTTGGTCGCCGGGCGCTGGCCGGCCGACTCCAGGTCGTCGTAGAGGCTGCTGAGCTCCAGCGGTCGCTTGACCTGGCTGTGCACGACCTGCGTCCCGACGCCTCGGCGGCGCACCAGCAGGCCCTTGTCGACGAGCGACTGGATGGCCTGGCGAACGGTCGGCCGGGACAGGCCGAGGCGTGCGGCGAGTTCGATCTCGTTGCCCAGCAGGCTGCCGGGGGTGAGCGCTCCGTGCTCGATCGCGGCCTCGAGCTGCTGGGACAGCTGGAAGTACAACGGCACCGGACTGCTCCGGTCCACACTGAGCTCGAGTTCCACGGTCGGGTCCACCTCTGATTTCGGCACGGGCCGAGCGTAGCTCTACGCGTTGTTGACGGGAAGTAGTGTAGTTCGATTGTCCTGACATATGCATTGACAGCGTACGCACTGAACCCGCACTTTGTTTCCATGCGCATCGGGGTCATCGGTACGGGCCGCATCGGCACGATCCACGCCAACACGCTCAGCCGGCACCGCGACGTCGGCTCCCTGATCCTCACGGACGCGGACGCCACGCGGGCCCAGGCGCTGGCGCACCGGCTGGGCGAGACGGCGGCGCCCGGGGTGGACGAGATCTTCAGGTGGGGCGTGGACGCTGTGGTGATCACCACAGCGACGTCCGCCCATGCCGAACTGATCGGTCGGGCAGCACGGGCGGGGCTTCCGGTGTTCTGCGAGAAGCCCATAGCGCTCGATCTGCCGGGCACCTTGCAGGCGATCGGGGAGGTGGAGACGGCCGGGACGATTCTCCAGATGGGCTTCCAGCGCCGCTTCGACCCGGGGTACGTGGGCGCGCGCGAGGCGGTGCGGTCCGGGCGGCTCGGGCGGTTGCACACTGTGCGGGCGCTGACCAGCGACCAGGCGCCGCCACCGGCCTCGTGGCTGCCGCTGTCGGGCGGGCTCTACCGGGACACGCTGATCCACGACTTCGACATGCTGCGCTGGGTGACCGAGCGCGAGGTCGTCGACGTGTACGCGGCCGGGTCGGACGCCGGGCCCGCGATGTTCCGAGAGGCCGGTGACATCGACACTGCGGCGGCCGTGCTCACGCTGGACGGCGGCACGCTCGCCACGGCGACGGCGACGCGGCTCAACGGTGCCGGGTACGACGTGCGCATGGAGCTGGCCGGGGAGTTGGACCAGATCGTGGTCGGTCTGGACGACCGTACGCCCATCGCGTCCACCGAGCCGACCGGGCCGCCCGCGGCGGACAAGCCGTGGTCGGGGTTCCTGGAGCGGTTCGGGCCGGCGTACGAGGCTGAGCTGAACGCGTTCGTGGAGGTGGTGCGCGGGGAGCGGGCCAACCCCTGCGACGGGCGGGAGGCCTTGCAGGCGCTGCGGATCTCGGAGGCCTGCGAGGTGTCGCGGCGGGATCGAAGACCGGTCGCGCTCGGGGAGATCGCGGGCGGGGCCCAGGCCGCGGCTCTGTGACGTCCGGATCAGGAAACCCACGGCGCCCGGTCCGCTACCAGCGCACCGGCAGGTTCCGCATCCCCCGTATCAGCACGCCCGGCAGCCACTCCCCCGGCGGACCGTCCGGCGCCAGGTCGGGAGTTCGCTCCAGCAGGGACCGTATCGCCGTGCGGGCCTCCAGGCGGGCCAGGGGTGCGCCCAGGCAGTAGTGGATGCCGTGGCCGAAGGCGATGTGGCCTCGGGTGTCGCGGCGGATGTCGAAGGTGTCGGGAGCGGCGTAGCGGCTCGCGTCCCGGTTGGCCGCGGTGAGGCCGACCAGCACCGGTTCGCCCTTCTCGATGGGGACGCCGGCGATCTCCAGGGGCTCGGCGGCATACCGGAACGTCGCCGTCTCCACCGGGCCTTCGTAACGCAGCATCTCCTCGACCGCTCCGTCGAGGAGGGTCATGTCGGCGCGCAGGGCGGCGAGTTGATCGGTGTGGGTGAGCAGGGCGTGCACGCCGCTGGTGATGAGGTTGACCGTCGTCTCGTGCCCGGCGATCAGCAGAATGAAGGCCATGCCCCGCAGTTCGTCCGGGGAGAGCCGATCGCCGTCCTCGGCCGTGGTGCGGATCAGATCGCTCAGCAGGTCTCCGCCGGGCCCGGCGCACCTCTTGTCCTCGATCAGGTCGGTGAAGTAGGCGCCCAGGGCGACGAAGGCGTCGACCTCGCTGCCCGGACTGGTGGGTGCGATCGCCTCCGTCGACATCTTGCGGAACTCCACGCGGTCCATCTCGGGCACGCCGAGCAGTTCGCAGATGACGGTGAGCGGCAGCGGGTAAGCGAGGGACTCCACGAGGTCGGCGCGGCCCCGCGGCAGCATTTCGTCCAGCAGGTTGTCGGTGATCCGCTGGATTCTCGGCCGCAGCTCCTCCACGCGGCGCATGGTGAATGCACGCGCGATGAGTCCGCGCAGCCGGGTGTGCTGGGGCGGATCCGTGGCCAGCAGATTCTTCCCGATCAGCTCCTCCTCGAGCGACTTGAAGCCGACCTTGGCGCCGTCCTTCGAGAGCCGCTGGTCGGCGAGCGCCGCGCGTCCCTCCTCGTGCCCGACGACGAGCCACACCTCGGACTGCCAGTCGGGCAGCCGGACACGGTGCACCGGGCCCCGTTCCCGTAAACGCGCGTACACCGGATGCGGGTTCTCGCGGAACCCCTCTCCGAACTCCCCCAGGTCGATCACGTCTGTCATGACGCTCCCCCTCCCACCACACCGAGAACGCACGGGCCCCCCGACTAGTGCCCGTCCTCCTCCAGTTCCTCCATTTCCTCCAGCAGTCCCGCGTCGTACGCCAACAGGGCGATCTGCACACGGTTGTTGAGGTCGAGCTTGGCCAGGACGCGGGAGACATGGGTCTTGACGGTGGCGACGCTCATGAAGAGCTCCGCGGCGATGTCGGCGTTGGACAGGCCCCGGCCCACCGCGACGGCGACCTCCCGCTCGCGGTCGTTGAGCGCGCTGAGCCGCTCACGCGCGCGCGTGCGGCGCGTGTCGGCGGCGGTGCCTGCCGCGTGGTCCATCAACTGGCGGGTCACGGTGGGCGACAGGACCGGGTCACCGGCCGCGACACGGCGCACGGCGTCGACGATCTCGGCGGGCGGGGTGTCCTTGAGCACGAACCCGGCGGCTCCGGCGCGCAGGGCGCGCAGCACCTGATCGTCGGCGTGGAAGGTGGTCAGCAGCACGACCTGCGGGGCGTCCTTCCGGCCGCGCAGCCGCTCGGTGGCCGTGAGCCCGTCGACCGACGGCATCCGGATGTCCATCAGGACCACATCGGGGCGGACACGGTCGACCAGCGTCTCGACCTCGGCGCCGTCGGCCGCCTCACCGACGATCTCGATGTCGTCGGCACCGCCCAGCATGAAGGACAGGCCTGCCCTGACCAACGGGTCGTCATCGACGAGGAGGAGTCTGATCGCAGTCATGTGCCTTACGTAATCACGGTTGTACGGCGTGCAGGTGCCGGACGGTGTGGAGTGCCCGGCGTCATCCCCACGGCAACCAGGACCGCACCTCGAACCCCCCGTCCGCGGCCGGCCCGTGCTCCAGCCGGCCGCCCGTCAGCGTGGCCCGTTCCGTCAGGCCGATCAGGCCCTGCCCGGAGCCGGGCACATGCGGCACCTCGCCCTCGGGCGCGGGATTGCGCACCGCCACGGACAGGCCCTCGCCCGGCGCTCCGGTCACCGTCACGGTGACCTCCGTGCCGGGGGCGTGCTTGCGGGCGTTGGTCAGCCCCTCCTGGGCGATGCGGTAGGCGGTGCGGCCGACGGAGGCGGGCACCGCCGCCGGGTCGGTGACGCGCTGGACGAGGGTGACCTTCATGCCCGCCTCGCGGGACTCGGCGACCAGCGCCTCCAGGGCCGCGAGGGTCGGCTGCGGGCGGCCGGCGTCGTCGGGCTCGCCCGCCCGCAGCACGCCGATGATCTCCCGCAGGTCCTGGAGGGCCTCGTGGGCGCTCTCCCGGATGACACCGGCGGCCCGCACGATCTCCTCGCGGGGCGCGTCGGGCCGGAACTCCAGCGCGCCCGCGTGCACGCTGAGCAGGGTCAGCCGATGGGCGAGGACGTCGTGCATCTCCCTGGCGATGGCCTCACGGGCGAGCCGCTGCGCCTGCTCGGCACGCAGCCGCGCCTCCGTCTCGGCACGCCGGGCACGGTCGCGCAGGCTCAGCATGAGCTGCCGTTTGGACCGTACGAACATCCCCCAGCCGACCACCGTGACGGTCAGCAGCGAGGCCAGGGCGACCGCCCAGGGGTACGACAGGTCGGGCTCGGGGCGGAACACGAAGTACACCGGGTTCAGTACCGCGTACGTCCCGGCCACCCAGGCCACGTACCGGAAGGGCCGGTGCACGGCGAGCGTGAACAGGGCGACCAGGGCGGCGCCGCCCGAGGTGCTCGACAAGAGGCCGACCGGAACCATGGCGGCGGCGAATCCGACCGGCCAGCGGCGCCGCAGCCACACCGCGGCGCAGGAGAGCGCGCCCAGCAGTTGGTCGAAGGCGGCGTAGCCCACGGGAAGGTTCTCGTCCTTCATCGTGTCCGCGGCCAACAGACCGATGATCACGGCCAGCAGGAAGCAGGAGAAGTCGACCACCCAGTCGCGCGCGGTACGCCGGGGGCGTCCGGAGCGCTCGGGGTCGAGGTCGAACTCCTTGATCAAGGCGGAGGGCAGCAGCCAGCGCCGCCCCGCGAACGCCTGCGGTGCGGACACCTGCTTTTCACCACTCACGGTCGACAAATCTACGCAGCACGGGGCCCCGGCGCGCCCTCGCGGGCGTGATCGACGACCAAAGTCGTGGCATCGGAGACCTTGGTCGCGGCGAGTCACCCGGAACGTGGACTTCCGTCGGACATGGCTCGCCCCGCGGCCGATTGGCGTGGGGGGTCCGCGGGGCGAGAGTCATGGCATGAAGCAGTTGCTGGAGATCCTCGGAGTCATCGCCCTGGCGCAGGGCGTCGCCGGCCTGGTGAACGAGTTCACAGACTGGGACTGGGGCCTTGTGCAGGGTCTCGACTTCCTCGACGGCTTCGAGATCTACGCGAGCGTCGCACTGCTCGTGCTGGCGTTCGCGCTGTTCGCAGCCGCCGCGAGCCGGAAGTCCGGCTGAACGCGGACCGGACTTCCGGCCGATCGCGCCGTTCCTCGGCGCCGACCGTGATCTCGGGGGCTCAGCAGCCGTAGTTGATCAGGTCGAACGACTCGTAGTGGTCGGCCGTGTAGTAGTCCTCCTGGTTCTCCTCACCGGTGACGATGCGGCGCGCACCGCGCGTGGAGGAGCCCGGCGTGATCACCGTGTACTCGTGGTAGTAGCCGGAGGACTGGCTGGGCAGGATGCCTTCCCGGTTCTGGAAGACGGTGCCGTCCTGCGAGTAGGGGAAGGGGCCGCCCTGCTCGATCAGGTCGAGCGTGTCGTAGGCCTGCGACGGCAGGTCGCTGTAGCAGATGCTGCCGACCGCGGCGGCCGCCGGGGTCGCGGTGACCGTGCCGCCGACGAGGAGGGCGGACAGGACGGCGGCTGCGGCGCCGATGCGGGTGATTCGTGGGGGGAATCTCATGGCTTCATGATGACGCGCGTAGACAGTGGCATGTCAATGACAACGTTGGAGATTTTCCCGGCAAGTCCGATGAGTTTTCGGGAAGTTAACGTGCGCCCCGACGTCCTCACCCGATCTCCATGAGGATCTCCTGCGAGGACGCCGGCGCACGAGTCGTCACGCGCTCTCGGGAAGCCCGAACGTGCCGTAGTCGGGGCGTCCCGCCAGGTCGTAGGAGTGGATGGCGACGCCGGTGCTCGTCGTGCGGCCCCCGGTGTGCTCGAACTTGGTGGGCACGGCGCCCTCCGCGAACAGGCGGTGGCCCGTGCCGAGTACGACCGGGAACGTCAGCAGATGGAGGGTGTCGACGAGGTCGTGGGCCAGCAGCGACCTGACGAGGGCGCCGCTGCCGTGGACCTGGAGTTCACCGTCGGTGCGCTCCTTCAGGGCGGTGACCTCCTTGGCGAGATCGCCGCTGATCACGGTGGTGCCGGCCCACTCGGGGTCCGTCAGCGTCGAGGAGGCGACGTACTTCGGGAGGGCGTTGAGCTTGGACGCGACCGGGTCGGCGGGGTCGGTCACCTTCGGCCAGAACCCCGCGAAGATGTCGTACGTCCGGCGTCCGAGGAGGAAGGCGGCCGGGCGCCCGAAGACCTCGTTGATGAACTGGCCGAATTCGTCGTCGGCGTACGGGAAGACCCAGCCACCGTGCTCGAAGCCGCCGCGGGTGTCCTCCTCCCGGCCGCCGGGCGCCTGGTAGACGCCGTCGAGCGTGACGAAGAGGGTGGAGACGAGCTTGCCCATGAGGAGTGCCTCTTTTCGGGGGTGCGGTCTGCTGTCATCACCTCAGACCCCATCCGCACCCGCAACTCATCGGTGGGCCGGGTACCGCCGCGCCAATGGGTGAGCCCCACGATCTCGGTGTCCGTTCGCCGCCAGCACTTCGGTTCGCGCGGCGCTGGACTGGACCCATGACAACCACCTATGAACCCACGACAGCCACTCACGGAACCCTGCACGGCAAGGTGGCCCTGGTCACCGGCGGCAGCCGCGGCATCGGTGCGGCTACGGCGCTGCGGCTCGCGCGGGAGGGCGCGGACATCGCCGTGACCTATGTGCACGGCAAGGAGGCGGCCGAGGAGGTCGTACGGGCCGTTCAGGCGCTGGGGCGGCGGGCCGTGGCCCTGCGGGCGGACGCCGCCGACCCGGAGGAGGCGGCCGGCGCGGTGGGGCGTACGGCTGAGGCGCTCGGGGGCCTGGACGTGCTCGTGAACAACGCCGGGGTCGGTGTGCTGGGCCCGCTGGAGGGCCTGTCGCTCGCGGACGTGGACCGGGTCCTCGCCGTGAACGTCCGGGGCGTCTTCCTGGCCTCCCGGGCGGCGGCGGCCCGCATGACCGCCGGGGGCCGGATCATCACCGTCGGCACCTGTATGACGCAGCGTGTTCCGGGCCCCGGCGGAACGCTCTACGCCACCAGCAAGTCGGCCCTCATCGGGCTGACGAAGGCCCTGGCGCGCGAGCTGGGCCCTCGCGGGATCACGGCGAACATCGTCCACCCCGGGCCCATCGACACCGACCTGAACCCTGCTGACGGGCCGTACGCGCCCGGCCAGGCGGCGATGACCGCGCTGGGGCGCTTCGGCACGGCCGACGAGGTGGCGTCGACGGTGGCGTACCTCGCCGGGGCGGACTACGTCACGGGTGCGGAGTTCTCGGTGGACGGGGGCCACTCGGCGTAGGCCTCCAGCGGTTGGGCCGGATTGCGGTGCGGGTGTGTGGGGGTGGCCGTTGCTGGGGGCTGCGGCCCCCAGACCCCCGCTTCGGCCCCGAAAGGGCCTCGTCCTCAAGCGCCGGACAGGCTGAAATGCCCGTACCGGCGCTTGAGGACGCGAGGCAGTCCGTCCTCAGCCGCCCAGCTCCTGGTGCCGCGCCGCCAGCCCGGCCGCGCCCTGCTCCGTCAGCGAGCCGAACAGGCGCAGTCGGGAGATGCCGCCGTCGGGGAAGATGTCCACGCGCGCGTGGGTGCCGACGGCGGGGGTGGGCAGCACGAAGCGGTGGTTGGTGTCGGGCTGGAGACGGGTGCGCGGGAGGATCTCCTGCCAGTCGCCGTCCTCACCGTCCTTGACGGAGACCGACGCCCAGCCCGCGCTGTTGCCCTTCAGGTACGCCGTGTCGATCTCGATCGCGCGGATGTGGGACTGGGACACCAGGCGGTAGCGGATCCAGTCGTTGCCCTGGTCCCGGCGGCGGCGCGTCTCCCAGCCGTCGTCCATCTTGCGGGAGCGGCCCGGCTGGATGGTGTTCGACGCCGGGGAGTAGAAGAGGTTCGAGGCGTCCTCGGCCTGGCCGCCGTTCTCCAGGGCGACCACGTCGAAGGTGCCGAGTACCTCCAGCCACTTCGGGTCCGGGGCCACCTCGCCGTAGACACGCAGGCGCGCGATGCCGCCGTCGGGGTGCTGGTTGACCCGGAGGTGGGTGAAGCGCTGTTCGACGGCGATGGAGAAACCATTCTCCGCGTGGCCGCCGACCGGCGTGCGCGGCACCAGCGTCGTCCACTTCACGTCGTCCGCGAGCAGTTCCTGGGGCGACGGAGAGCCCGGCACCGAGGTGCCCTCGACCGACACCGCCTGCGGGTAGTTGCCACGGAAGTGGGCCGTGTCGACGACGATCCCGCGGATCACGCCGGGCGCCCCGAGCCGGACCAGCGCCCAGTCGTGGTCCTCGGCCGTCGGCCACGGGTGCTCCGCGGAGGCACCGCGGCGCCGCCGGGTCTCCCAGCCGTCCATGATCTTGCCCTTGTGCCCGAAGTGCTCGGGGTCGAACTCGGCCCGCTCGGGCACCAGCAGGTTCTCCCGCTGGGCGAAGAACTCGTCGTTGGCGGCGATGACACCGGCGCCCAGCCGGCGGTCGGCGAGGTTGGCGTACTGGGTGAAGGGGAAGTCGGCGGTGCGGTAGTCCGCGTACGGGTCGCCGCCGCCGTAGGGGTTCGCGTCGCCGGTGAAGCTCGGTATCGCCGTCACTTGGGTGTGCCTTTCGGGAGTCGGCCGCTGCGGGTGCGGGGGAATCGGTATCAGTGGTCGCGGGTGAGCAGCCGCCCCTTCGGCTCGGTGAACTCGCCGCCCTGGACGATGCGTTCGCCACGCAGCCAGGTCGACTTCACGACGCCGTACAGGGTCTTGCCCGCGTACGCCGTCACGCGGTTGCGGTGCTGGAGGGCGGCCGGGTCCACGGTGAACGTCTCGTCGGGCGCGAGGACGGCGAAGTCGGCGTCGCGGCCCGCCTCGATGGCGCCCTTGCGGTCGTCGAGGCCCACGAGCTGTGCCGTCCGCGCGGACATCCAGCGGACCACGTCCTCCAGGCCGTGACCGCGCTCGCGCGCCTCGGTCCACACCGCCGCCAGGCTCAGCTGGAGGCCGGAGATGCCGCCCCAGGCGGTCGCGAAGTCGTCAGTCTTGAGGTCGGCCGTGGACGGCGAGTGGTCGGTCACCACGCAGTCGATCGTGCCGTCGGCCAGCGCCTGCCAGAGCAGGTCCTGGTTGGCGGACTCACGGATCGGCGGGCAGCACTTGAACTCGCTGGCGCCGTCGGGGACTTCCTCGGCGGTCAGGGTCAGGTAGTGCGGGCAGGTCTCCACGGTGATCCGTACGCCCTCCCGCTTGGCCTCGGCGATCAGCGGCAGCGCGTCGCTCGACGACAGGTGAAGCACATGCACACGCGCGTGGAGGCGCTTCGCCTGGGCGATCAGCTGGGCGATCGCCGTGTCCTCCGCGTCGCGCGGGCGCGAGGCCAGGAAGTCGGCGTACTTGGGGCCGGCCTGCTGCGGGGCGGCGTCCAGGTGGTGCGGGTCCTCGGCGTGCACGATCAGCAGGCCGCCGAAGGAGGCGATCTCAGCCAGGGACTGGGCGAGTTGGTCCTGGTTCAGGTGCGGGAACTCGTCCACGCCGGACGGCGACAGGAAGGCCTTGAAGCCGAAGACGCCGGACTCGTGCAGCAGGCGCAGGTCCTTGACGTTGTCGGGCAGGGCGCCGCCCCAGAAACCGACGTCGATGTGCGCCTTGTCGGCGGCCACGTCCTGCTTGGTGCGGAGGTGGTCGACCGTCGTCGTGGGCGGGAGGGAGTTGAGCGGCATGTCGACGAGGGTGGTGATGCCGCCGGCCGCCGCGGCGCGCGTGGCGGTCCAGAAGCCCTCCCACTCGGTGCGGCCGGGGTCGTTGACGTGCACGTGTGTGTCGACCAGGCCGGGCAGCAGGACGTCGTCGCCGAGGTCCTCCAGGCGTGCTCCGGACGGGACTTCGGCGTCGTACGGCAGCACTGCCGTGATCTTTCCGCCGGCGACCGCGACCGAGGCGGCACTCGTCCCCTCGGGTGTGATGACGCGCGTCGAGCGCAGCACCAGTTCAGCGTCGGACACCCGGACCCCTCTCTGCCGCCGTTTACTTCCGCGTAACGGAATTCAACTTTCTGTTGAAGGAGTCTTCACTCCCGTTTCCGCGCCGTCAAGGGCACACTTCTCCACAGTGCACCCAACCCGCGCACTCTGGACGTTTCCACAAAGCGGAATTAGAATTCCAGCAAGCAGAACGTAGCTACGTACAACCGGGGAGTCAACCGACTGCCGGGTAGGCTTCTGCCCTTCCCGCCAGTCCCGAAAGGAACGCGCCGTGCCGACGTCCAGCGCCAGCACCACCGACTCCGCCAAATCCAACGGCGGTGGGGTCCAGTCCCTCGAGCGCGCCTTCGACCTGCTGGAACGGATGGCGGATGCGGGCGGCGAAGTCGGCCTGAGCGAGCTCTCCGCGAGCAGCGGGCTGCCGCTGCCCACGATCCACCGCCTCATGCGCACGCTCGTCGCCTGTGGCTACGTCCGCCAGCAGCCCAACCGCCGCTACGCCCTCGGCCCGCGCCTGATCCGCCTCGGCGAGTCCGCCTCCCGGCTGCTCGGCACCTGGGCCCGGCCCTACCTCGCCCGGCTGGTCGAGGAGACCGGCGAGACGGCGAACATGGCCCTGCTCGACGGCGACGAGATCGTGTACGTCGCCCAGGTGCCGTCCAAGCACTCGATGCGCATGTTCACCGAAGTGGGCCGGCGCGTGCTGCCGCACTCCACGGGCGTCGGCAAGGCACTGCTCGCCGGGTTCCCGCCGGAGGAGGTGCGCGCACTGCTGTCCCGTACCGGCATGCCCGCCGCCACGGAGAAGACGATCACCACGCCGGACGGCTTCCTCGCGGCCCTGGAGGACGTACGACGCCACGGCTACGCGGTCGACGACAACGAGCAGGAGATCGGCGTCCGCTGCCTGGCCGTCTCCGTCCCCGACTCCCCCACCGCGGCGGCGATTTCCATCTCCGGTCCGGCCGGGCGGGTCACCGAGGCGGCGACGGACAAGATCGTGCCGGTGCTCCAGCAGGTGGCCGGGGAGCTGTCGGAGGCGCTGGCCAGCCAGAACCCCGCGTCATGAGGCGGAGCCGGAAGTGACGGCAGGGCCTGCCCGCCAGGGCCTGCCCTGCCCTACCCTCCAGGGCCCGCCCTGACCCATCCGCCGGATCTGCCCTAGCCCCGCCCTCGCGGCGCCTCGCCGAACAGGTCCACGGCGTCACGAACATCCGACAAACCCCGCGACAGCGCGCTCACGGACCCGATCGCCCCCGCGATCAACAGCAACGACCTCCGCAGTCGCGGCATCTCCGGCACCCCGTGGGTCGTCATCGCGGCCAGCGCGGCGAGTTCGTCCTCGGCGATTCCCCGGTCCGGGAACTCGGCCGGGTGCGCGGCGAGTTCGCGGCGCAGACGGGACACGGCCGTCCGCAGTTCCGCCACCCTCAGGTCCTCGTCGCTGCCCGTCACCGACCTCTGCCCCAAGCTCCGCAACACAGCACTCCCCCTCGCACGCCGTTGTGCGCCAGTAGTCCCGCTCCCCCATAGAGCAACCCTGGCGCTGGTCGGGCGCCGGGGACGCGGGTCAGTAAACGCCACCCGTTGCCGATGCGCCACCGCGCGGGCGGAAATTCAGTCGTTGGAAGTCGGGCACTCGCGCACGTGTCAGGTATGCAGGACGCATGACGGAAAAGGACGCGCCCCCGGTCGCCGGTCTGGTCCTCGCCGCCGGCGGTGGACGCCGGCTCGGAGGACGGCCCAAGGCACTGCTCCGGCACCGCGGCCGACCGCTCGTCGAGCACGCCGTCGGGGTGCTGCGTACGGCCGGCTGCGCCCGCGTGCATGTGGTGCTGGGCGCACGGGCCGCCGACGTACGGGAACAGGCCGAGCTCGGAGACTGCGTCCTGGTGGAGAACCCGGGCTGGGCCGACGGAATGGGCTCCTCCCTGCGCGCCGGCCTCGACTCGCTCGCCGGGACGGGGGCGCGGGCGGCGCTCGTCTCCCTCGTCGACCAACCCGGCATCGGGTCCGAAGCGGTGGCCCGGGTGCTCGCCGCGTACGAGAGCGAGCGGTCACTCGTATCGGCCGCCTACGACGGGGTACGCGGGCATCCCGTGCTCTTCGGCGCCGCCCACTGGGCAGGCATCGCGGCGACCGCGACCGGCGACCGGGGAGCACGCGCCTATCTGAAGGAGCACGAGGGCGCGATCACGCTCGTCGAGTGCGGGGACGTGGCGCTGCCCTACGACATCGACACGGAGGCCGACCTGGGCCACCTTGAGTGAGCAAGGTGGCACTGAGCGCCGTCTTTCCTCGACTCAGAGAATCTCGACATCAACAAACGATTGAACTTCCACCATGAGGAAACTAGTATCCACTGTTCAGAAGCGCCCGACCGTTCCACGGGCGTTCTCAGCCCTATCCGGGAAGACTGGCACCCGGTGCCAGAAGCTCGACAGCTCGTCCACGTAGCTCGCTGAAGGAAGTGACAGCTCATGTCCGCACCAGCGCCGTCCCCGCTGGCCATCGTCGACGCCGAGCCCCTGCCCCGGCAGGAGGAGGTCCTCACGGAGGCGGCCCTCGCCTTCGTGGCCGAGCTGCACCGCCGGTTCACGCCCCGGCGCGACGAGCTCCTCGCCCGTCGCGCGGAGCGCCGCGCCGAGATCGCCCGCACCTCCACGCTCGACTTCCTCCCGGAGACCGCCGCGATCCGCGCGGACGACTCCTGGAAGGTGGGCCCGTGCCCGCCCGCGCTGCAGGACCGCCGGGTCGAGATCACCGGCCCCACCGACCGCAAGATGACCATCAACGCCCTCAACTCGGGCGCGAAGATCTGGCTCGCCGACTTCGAGGACGCCTCCGCGCCCACCTGGGAGAACGTCATCCTGGGCCAGATCAACCTGGCGGACGCCTACACCCGGAACATCGACTTCACGGACCCGAAGTCGGGCAAGTCGTACGCCCTCAAGGCCGACGACGAGCTCGCCACGGTCGTCATGCGCCCGCGCGGCTGGCACCTGGGCGAGCGCCACCTTCAGATCGACGGCGAGCAGGTCCCCGGCGCCTTCGTCGACTTCGGCCTGTACTTCTTCCACAACGCCCAGCGCCTGCTCGACCTCGGCAAGGGCCCGTACTTCTACCTCCCGAAGACGGAGTCGCACCTGGAGGCCCGCCTCTGGAACGACGTGTTCGTCTTCGCGCAGGACTACGTCGGCATCCCGCAGGGCACCGTCCGCGCGACCGTCCTGATCGAGACGATCACGGCGGCGTACGAGATGGAGGAGATCCTCTACGAACTCCGCGACCACGCCTCCGGGTTGAACGCCGGCCGCTGGGACTACCTGTTCTCCATCGTCAAGAACTTCCGTGACGGCGGCGCCAAGTTCGTCCTGCCGGACCGCAACGCGGTCACGATGACCGCCCCGTTCATGCGGGCGTACACCGAACTCCTCGTCCGCACCTGCCACAAGCGCGGAGCGCACGCGATCGGCGGCATGGCGGCGTTCATCCCGTCCCGCCGGGACGCCGAGGTCAACAAGGTGGCCTTCGAGAAGGTCCGCGCCGACAAGGACCGTGAGGCCGGCGACGGCTTCGACGGCTCCTGGGTGGCCCACCCCGACCTGGTCCCGATCGCCATGGAGTCCTTCGACAAGGTCCTCGGCGACAAGCCGAACCAGAAGGACCGCCTCCGCGAGGACGTCCACGTCGAGGCCGCCGACCTGATCGCCGTCGACTCCCTGGACGCGAAGCCGACGTACCCGGGCCTGGTCAACGCCGTCCAGGTCGGCATCCGCTACATCGAGGCCTGGCTGCGCGGTCTCGGCGCGGTCGCCATCTTCAACCTCATGGAGGACGCGGCCACCGCCGAGATCTCCCGCTCCCAGATCTGGCAGTGGATCAACGCGGGCGTCGAGTTCGAGAACGGCGAGCAGGCCACCCCGGAGCTGGCCCGCAAGGTCGCCGCCGAGGAACTGGCGAACATCCGCGCCGAGATCGGCGAGGAGGCCTTCGCGGCCGGCCACTGGCAGCAGGCCCACGACCTGCTCCTGGAGGTCTCCCTCGACGAGAACTACGCGGACTTCCTGACGCTGCCCGCGTACGAGCAGCTCAAGGGCTGACCTACTCCTGCGATGCCTTGTCCGAGTGGCCCAGGGTCTTCCCCGGGGCCACTCGGTCGCGTACGGCCTGCTTGACCGCCGTCGGCTCGGGGAAGCCCTGCTCCCGCCGGTCCCAGACCACCTCGTCGTCCACCCGCACGACGAACACCCCGCCCTTGCCGGGCTTCAGCGCCAGCTCGGACAGCTCCGCCTCGAAGGTGGTGAGCAGTTCCTGCGCCAGCCAGGCCGCGCGGGGCAGCCAGCGGCACTGTGTGCAGTACTCGATCTCTACACGGCCACTCATCCGAGGTGCACCGACCAATCCTGTTCCGCGGCCGGTTTGCCGTGCAGGTCGGGCACCCGCTGCAGCCACTTCGGCCGGCCTTGCTGTGTCTTCGCCACCCGGAGGGCCTCCTCGGCGGCGAGTTCCTCCCGGGTGGGGAAGTCTGTGGGGAGCCAGGCCGAGGACGCCCGCACGCGCGCGTGGAGATAGCCGACGTACGCCTTACGGACCGCGTCGGGCGTCGTGAGGCCCGCCTCGGCGGTCAGCCAGGCGTCCGGCACCTCCGCCACGATCCCGCGCAGCAGTTCCTCGGTCACCCGGGGCGCCAGCTCCGCGTCGGCGGCGCGCACGTCCGGGGCGTAGTGGCCGAGGGCATGGTGGCGGAAGTCGTACGCCTTCTCAGGGTCCGTGCCGTCCCAGCGGTGGTGGAAGACCAGAGCCGCTCCGTGGTCGATCAGCCACAGGTGCGGGGGTGCGATGCCGAGCGTCGGCCAGACCATCAGGTTCGAGCTGTGGACCGTACGGTCGACGTTCGCGGTCAGGGCGTCCAGCCAGACGATCCGGCCGGCCTCCAGCGAGTCCACGCGGAAGCTCTTGGCCACCTCGGGCGTGAAGTCCCGCGCGCCCGGCAGGTAGTCCATGCCGAGGTTGACGCCCCCGCTGGCCGCGTGCAGCTCCCGCACCTCCTGGTGCGGCTCGTGCTCCGCGATCGCGGGATCGAAGTGGACCAGGACCAGCTCGGGGAAGCGCAGCCCGAGCGCGCGGGCCAGCTCGCCCACGATCACCTCGGCGACCAGCGCCTTGCGGCCCTGCGCGGAGCCGGTGAACTTGACGACATAGGTGCCCAGGTCGTCGGCCTCGACGACGCCGGGGACGGAGCCGCCGGAGCGCAGGGGTTCGACGTAGCGGGTCGCGGCAACCTCTCTCAGCATTTTCCCAGGCCATCCAATTCATTGACCTTGCAATCCACGGTCGACCTAGAAGGCGGCCTCCGGCATGAAGTGAGCATAGTAACCGAGGGTGATCGCCGGTGAGGAGTGGTTATGGCCGGGGCTGGAAGGACTGAGGGCCTGCGTACCGCCCTCTCACCTGGCCTCCGTCACCCCATTCGGCAGCACGACGGTCCCCTTGTACGTCCCAGAGGTCTCCTCGGTCACCTCCTGCTCGTACCGGATGCGCTGCCCGTCGTAGGGGATCAGGAAGGTGCACGTGAAAGTGTGCAAGGTGACCCGGTACGTCGAGGCGTCGAGGACGAGCGACTCCTCGACGCCCCCCACGGAGATCTCGCTCTCAGGGGCGGCCACGCCGGCCGCGCGCAACTGGCGCAGGGTCGGGGCGAGTTCACGCAGGGCCTTCTGTACGACACCCTGGTCCCGTACGTCGGTCAGCGGACCCGTCGCCGTACGGACACGCAGTTCGACTCGGCCATCCTGGCCGTCCTCCGACGCAGTGAGGGTGACCTCCTCGCCGTATCCCCGGAACGCCTCGAGCGTGGCGAGGGGGTCCTCGACCCTGGCCGCGAACTCCGGGTCGGCGAGGGGCCCGTGCTCCCAGGCAGCCGTGCCCTTCTTGACGTAGGCCGTCCCGTCGGCGACGTAGATCTCCTCGGGCTCGCTCACGCCCTTGCTGACGGTGGCCCCAGTGGAGTGCAGCGCCCACGGGTCGCCCGTGGTCCGGCGCACGGTGGCCGTGTAGGTCGCGGCGTTCTCCTGGCCCCGCAGAACCAGGCCCTCTCGGCCCTTCACCGCGAACGTCCAGCCCTTCTGCCCGGCCATCGCCTGCTCGGCGCGGACGAGGAACTCGGCGGCGGTGCGGGGCTCGGCGGGGGCGGCCTGCGGGCTCCGGTCGGCGGGCTGCGTGGACTCGACGGGCTTCCCCTCGTCCGTCGAATCCACACAGCCGGTCAGCGTGGCGGCGAGGAGCATCGCCAGCGCGGCAGAGGCTGTACTCACGCGGCGCACGACCGCATCTCTGGCGCACGGGACGTGTCCGTCCACTGGGCTCATGGGACCCCACCCTCTCGCTCGGTCAGTCGGGAGAGCGCTACCTGGCCCCCGAGCGATCAAGCGGATGTCGCCTCGCGAGCATCACAGGCCACAGCCGTGTTGATCGACACACAAGAAAGTCACAGGGAGCGTGCAACCTTCCAGTAGTTCGTTCGTCGATGACGGTATGGGTGCCGCGAAGCGTCGACAGGAATGAGGAATCACGGCTGAGGGTCACAGCGCCGAGAGCACCAACTGCAGTGCGGAAGCCTCCGCCGATGTCGCGGACGAACAGACCGAAGTCCGGCTGGTGTTCCGTCCCCAGCAGGCGGACACACTGGTCGGCCTGCGGGTCCGCGAGCGGGTCAAGCGGACCGGGCTACTGCTGCGCGGTGTGTTCCTCGCACTGTGGGTAGGCCAATGGCTGATCTCCGCCGTGGGCCGGAAATGTCGACGTGGTCTCGACCGTTCTGTTCCTGTTCGTCGTCCTGCTCGTATGGGGGTACCCGCGGCTGCAGGCCGCCCAGGTGCAGCGGATCGTCGGCTGGCAGGGCGAGTACCGCGCCGCTGTGTCTCCGGCCGGGATCACCTGTCGCAGCGACCACAGCACCTTGATCCAGAAGAGGTCCGTCTTTCAGGGCTACCGGGAGACGGCCGGCCACTTCGTCCTGCTCAGCCGGGACCCCAACATCATGTGCCTCGATGTCCTGCCGAAGCGGGGCGTGCATGAGGACGGAGACCTCGACCGGCTGCGCGCCGTCCTGGACCGGCACACCACGCGCGTGTAACGCGGGTGAAAGGGAGCGGGTCGACGAGAGCAGCTGCCCCTACAGCCGAAACAGCCGCAGCCCGCAATGACCGGTCCGCTGTCAGGCTCGGTTGATCCGGGCGGAAATCCCGTGGCCGATCAGCAAATACACGAGTGCCGGGAGGCCGTAATTAAGGACGACGCGCAGACCTTCGTTGTCCATCGTGAAAATGTCCTGCGACCACCAGGCCAGCCAGTCCGACGTTCCTCCCACGAACTCGACAAACACATTCGCCTGGTTCGCGTCGAGTAGGAACAACAGGATCCACAGGCCGAGCAGACCTGCCGCGATGTCGGCGATCGTGCAAACGGTGATGGCCGTGCGCCGCGTCGCGGCCTGGCGGCGCATGAAGCGGCGGTCCGGGCCCGACGGCTGGTCGTACGTCTGATATCCGGGTACCGGGTCGAAGTTGCTCACAGGAAATCCGATCTGACGTGGTGCCATGTCAGGCGCGCTCACTCCGGGTGCCGAAATACAACCCGGGCTGTCGCCCCGCTTCTGCCTGCTTCTGCGTTCCGCATGCACTGCCGTGTTACACCGTCGTCCGCGATGACCTAAATATGACCGCCTATTCGGGCACTTACCTAAATGTTCAGGCGACAGAGCACATTTCTGGACGCAGTGGAGGAGGCCTCTCGGGGAGCCATCACGGCGGTCGGCGCAGTATTTGCAGAACGTGCAATCAAGCCGCGACCACGGCAAGCGTGCGCCTTCACAAAGATGTCGGCCTCGCGACCATCTCAGTCGGCTCGTGACACCCCTGACGCGCGACGCGCTGTGGGCATCTCAGCTGGAGTGTCGGGGTTGATCAGTCCGAACTGTAGGGACGACCACTGACACTCGCCCCGAATCAGGTCATGTCATGGCCAGCGGGTTCGGCAGGGGCAGATAGCGCGCGTCCGCGCCGTCCGCGCCGGTCCAGCGCAGCAGCAGGTTGGTCTTGCCGGGGAGGGTGGGTGCGGTGAGCAGGGCCGTGATCTCCGGGAGGTCGTGGCGGGCCAGTTCGCGGCGTACGGCGGGCCAGGGATCGAGGCCGGGGTGTCGCTCGGCGAGGGCCGCCGCGACCTCGCACAGGTGGTTCACGACCAGGGTGTACACCAGCCGCTCCCAGCCGCCCGCACGGGACATGTCCGGGAGCAGCTTCACGCCCTCGGCGTCCCGGAACAGCGCCTGCACGGGGAGGCCGTCAGAGTCGACTGCGACCAGTGTGTTCTGCAGGTGTGCTTCGAGTACGACGCCGTGGTCGGCGAAGGCCGCGAGCGCGGGCGGCACGACCGCGCGCAGGTACGCCGCCCACCAGGCCGTCGGATCCGTCGCCCCGTCGAGCGGGCTGCCCTCGAAGCCCTCCACGAGGCCGGCGGCGAGCAGCGGGGTGGCGCCGGGCAGCAGGTGGCCGTGGAAGCCGTCGCGCACGAGGACCGCCAGCTCCTCGAAGGCGAAGTCGGCGGTGCGGTAGCCGCGGTCGGACAGCCAGGCCGCGGGGCTCGTCGTGAACGCGCGGGACGCCGCCGTATCGGTCCTGCGGAGTTTCAGCAGGTCGTGGCGCCACAGGCGGCGGATGTCGTTGGTGATGCGCACATCCAGGCTGAACTTCAGGAACAGGTCGCGCTCCGGGGCGTACAGCGTGCGGATCGCGGCCGTGGGCCAGGCGTCGGAACCGGTCGTGCCGAGCCGGATCAGACGTCCGTCGGCGAAGGCGTCCGCGAGGCCGACCAGGTCGAGCTGCCAGGGATGCGCGGGCAGCAGCCGGTACCCGGGCGGGGCCTCGCCGAGGGCGTCGAGGGCCGAGGTGTCGCCCTCCTCGACGACCGTGTCCTCGCGCAGACCGAGCAGCGTCAGCGGGAAGCGGGCGTGTGCCTCGGGGGCGTACCGCAGCCAGGCCGCGACCGGGCCGCCGCCGCGCGCCTTGGGGGCGGGGTGGTAGGGGTGGCCGGTGAGGAGGGACTGCTCGGAGCGCAGGTACGCGTCCTCCGGCGGCGTCGCACGCGCGCGTGCCGTGAGCAACGCGGCCACCGCGTCCCGGCTGTCGATCATCTCGGCGGGCAGTTCGTGGTTGGACAGACCGGTGTGGCGGCGCAGTTCGTCGGCAACGAGCTTGACGAGCTCGGTGTGTCCGATGCGCTGCCACGCGCCGCCCGATCGCACCTCGGGCCGGGCGGGCCGCCGCCCGCCGAGGACCCGCAGCAGCCGGCCCGACCCGGGCAGCCGGTACACATGCCTCCCGCCGGACTCCCCGTGCGGTTCGGCCACCTCGCGCAGCAGACAGTTGAGCAGGGGCGCGACCGCGTGGGCGTCGGCGCGTTCCGCGACGTCGGCGGCGGGTGGAGGGTTGAGGTGCACGCGATCCACTCGTTCTCTGCGGTCCGTTCAGGACGGTCTCTACGGTCCGTTCAGGCGGGAAGACGATCAGTATGTCTGTCGTCGGCGCATGCCCCGACGCCCTACTCGTACCCGAGGAGCCAGCCCGTGCACCGTCTCCCCAGCGCCGAGGCCGAGGTCGCCGCCGAACTGGCCGACGTACGCCCCGAACTCGCCTCCCGGTACGCCGCCGAGCTGCCCGGGGCCCGGGCGGCCGTGCTGACCCGGCTGTGGCGTGCGCTCGCGTACGAGCCCCTGCCCTGGGTCGTGCGCCGTGAGGCGGGCCGGGAGGGCCTCACCCTGTGCCTTTCCGACGGCCGCCGGCTGCACGGCCCGCACGCCGACCCGTACGCCACCCCCGCGTACGTCACCGCCGTACGCCTCGACGAGACGTCGTACGACGATCCGGCCCGGCTGCTCACCGACCTCTCCGTGCCGCGCGGTACGTCCTTCGCCGCCGAACTCGGCCACAGCGTCGCCTCGTTGGCCCTGTCGCGGGCGGGACAGGAACCCCACTCGAAGGAGTGGCCCCGGCACGACTGGGAGTGGGAGCAGCGGGTGGTCGACGGGCATCCGTTCCACCCCAACTGCCGTTCCCGGCCCGGCTTCTCGGTGGCCGAGCAGCTGGCGTACGGGCCGGAGCACCGGGCGGTCGTCACGCTGGGGCCGGTGCCGGCGCGGGCGGACGGGTGCCTGGTGACCGGGGAGTGGCCGGCGGGGCTGCGGGACGGGGAGCGACTGCTGATCCCGGTGCATCCGTGGCAGGCCGAGCATGTGCTCAAGCGGCCGTACGAGGGTGGGATGCCCGCGCATCCGCTGATGTCCCTGCGCACGCTCGCCCTCTCCGAAGGGCCGCACGTCAAGACCGCGTTGAGCGCCCGGCTGACGTCGTCGGTGCGGGACATCTCGGTGTACTCGATCGGCCTGTCGGCCACACTGTCGGACTTCGCGGAGACCCTGGCGGCCCGCATGGACGGGCTGCTGCACGTCACCCGCACGCTGGGGGCCGCCACCGCCGACTCGCCCGATCTGGCGGCGGTGGTGCGCGAGTCGCCGCAGGTGTACGCGGGGCCCGGCGAGCGGGTCGTGCCGGTGGCCGCACTCGCCACCACCGAGCTGCCCGAATCCCCGGCGTGGCTGGCGGAGTTCACGCGTCTCGCGCTCACCGTGGGGCTGCGCCTCCTGGAACTGGGCGTGGCGCTGGAGGCGCACGGGCAGAACCTGCTCGTGGTGCTGTCGCCGAACGGCTCCCCCGTGCGCCTGGTCTACCGCGACCTCGCCGACATCCGCGTCAGCCCGGCCCGGCTGGCCCGGCACGGCATCCCGGTACCGGAGCTGACCGGAAGGATCGTCACGGACGATGTGACGGCCCTGCGCCGCAAGCTGTTCGGCTCGCTGGCGGCGGGGGCGCTCGCGAGTACGGCGGGGTCGGGCGCGGCGCTCCGCGCGGCGCTGGAGGCGGTCGTACGGGATCTGCCGGGCACCGTCGATCTCGCCGCTCTGCGCGACGAGCCGCTGCCCACCAAGGCGCTGACGCTGATGCGGCTGTCGCCGGGGACGCCAGGGGACCAGTGGGCCCGGCTGCCCAATCCGCTGGTCAGCGAGGTGTTCTGAGCTCGTTTTGAAGCGGGACACCTGTGATCAATAGGATCCGCCGATGATCACAAGAACACGGCTGGCGACCGGGGCCTGTGCCCTGCTCGCCGCGCTCGCGGCCGGGATGGCGTTCCCGACCGGGGCGGTTGCCGATGAGACCAGCGCGATGGCGCCCAAGGTCGACCTCGTCCTCGACGTGAGCGGCTCGATGCGGGCGCGGGACATCGACGGCCAGTCGCGGATGGCCGCGGCGAAGCAGGCGTTCAACGAAGTGCTCGACGCGACCCCCGAGGAGGTCCAGCTCGGCATCCGCACGCTGGGCGCCGACTACCCGGGCGACGACCGCAAAACGGGCTGCAAGGACACCGCACAGCTCTACCCGGTCGGCCCTCTCGACCGCACCGAGGCGAAGGCGGCGGTGGCGACCCTGGCACCGACCGGCTGGACGCCGATCGGCCCCGCGCTGCTGAAGGCGGCCGACGACCTCGACGGCGGTGAGGGCTCCAAGCGCATCGTGCTGATCAGCGACGGCGAGGACACCTGCGCCCCGCTCGACCCGTGCGAGGTCGCCCGGGAGATCGCCGCCAAGGGCATCGGCCTGACCATCGACACCCTCGGCCTGGTCCCGAACACCAAGATGCGCCGGCAGCTGAGCTGCATCGCCGAGGCGACCGGCGGCACCTTCACCTCGGTCGAGCACACCGAGGAACTCACCGACAAGGTCAACCAGTTGGTGGACCGGGCGGCCGACCCGGTGGTGACGCCGGTCGCGACGACGGGCGCGGACCAGTGCGCGAAGGCGCCCACGCTGAAGTCCGGCCTGTACACCGACCGCGAGGAGTTCGGGCAGCAGCGCTGGTACCGCGTGGACGTGGAGCCCGGCCAGGAGCTGCGCGCGTCGGTGAGCGTGTCGGCCGACCGGGCCGTGAACCCGTCGTACGGCGTGCTGCTGCGGGCCGTCACGGTCCACGGCCGCGAGATCGTGCGCGGTGAGGCGGCGGGCAACGGCCGTACGGATGTCATGTCGACCGGCCTGCGCTACCCGAAGGCCGAGGTCGACGACGAGGACACCGCGACCGCCGAGACCGTGTGCCTCCAGGTCACCCACTCCTTCTCGGCGGGCTCCGGGGTGCAGAGCACGCCCGGTCTGCCGCTGGAGCTGACGGTCGATGTCGTGGACGGGCCGGCGCAGTCGAGCGATGTGGCCTCCTTCGGCCTCGGGCGCGGCTGGTGGCTGCTCGGCGGACTGATCCTCACCGGCTTCCTCGCCGGTCTCGTCTGGGGCTGGGTGTCACGCTGGCGGGTCGCGGTCTGGAGGACCAACTGATGCGGATCACACGTGTGTTGAGCGCCGCGATGCTGATGCTCGGGCTGGCGGTCGCCCCGGCGGTCGCCGATTCCTCGCCGTCCCCGAGCGCTTCGGAGGACGGCGGCGCGCCGACCGAGGCGGGCACCTCCTTCCGTACGGCGACCGAGATCGAGCAGGGGCAGACGGCCACGGCCGGCGCCTCCACGGGCGACTTCCTGTACTGGTCGTTCCCGGCGGACGCCGGACAGCGCCCCACCGTCAAGGCGACGGTGAAGCTGCCCGACACCCACGCCGCCGAGACCTGGCAGATCGACGTCTACGACGGCCTGCGGCGCCGCCAGTCCTGCCAGTCCGGGGCCCAGACGCGCACGGCAGCGGCGGACGCCGCCTCGGCCGAGCTGACCTGCGTGCTGCGCACCGTCCGGGCCTGGTCGGAGCCGTGGGGCAACGACCCGCTGCCGGGCACGTACTACATCCGGCTGACGGCCGTGGACGTGCCCACCTCCGACCTCGGGCTGCCGGTCGACGCCGAGGTCCGGGTCGACGCCAAGGACATCGGCGGATCGGCTGCGGTGGACGGGGCGCTGGCGGAGCCGCTGGTGCCGGGCGCCGGGGCGGCCTCCCAGGGCGACGACGAGTCGACCGACGAAGCCCTGCTCGCGAGCCTCGAACCCAGCGACGGCTGGGCCTCCGGCTGGTGGTCCGACCGATGGGTGTGGACGGCGATCGGCGGTGTGCTGGCCGCGCTCGCGGGGATCGGCGGGTACGCGCTGACCCGCGGGTCGGGGCGGCCGTCGCGGGTGCCGCCGGGCGCCTGACGGCTCGTCAAGGAGAACGGGACAGCCCGTCGTACGTCTTCGTACGGCGGGCTGTTCGTCTTCGTACGGACGCGGGCTGTCCGTCGCTCAGCCGTCACGCAGGGCCTTGGCCAATGTGCCGTCCCCTGCCACCTCTATGCGCCCGCCCCGCACGGCGTCGGCCACACTCAACTCCCCTCGCGCGACCGCCTCACACGTCCCGGAGTCGAGGACCAGCCGCGCATCGGGCTCTCCCGGAGCCGGCCCGTCCCCGTAGACCGGCCCGTCCTCGGCACCGACGTACAGATGGAAGTCCCCCTCCTCCAGCCGGACTTCGACGAGGCCCTCGCCGTCCCCGTCCTCCCGCAGGGCGCGCAGCAGCGGCAGCGCGAACCAGTGCGCGCGTACGGCGTCGGTGGGGCGCCGCTCGCCGAGTTCGGCCTGGCCCCACTCCCCCAGCGCCTGGAGCACCGGCAGCAACGCGCGCCCGCGCGGGGTGAGTTCGTACACATACGCCGCTCCGGGCGGCGGCAGCCGGCGGCGGGTGCTGATGCCGTCCCGTTCCATGTCCTTCAGCCGAGAGGCGAGTACATCCGTGCTGACGCCCGGCAGGTCGGCATGCAGGTCGGTGTAGCGCCGCGGGCCGGCCAGCAGTTCCCGGACGATCAGCAGGGTCCAGCGGTCGCCGACCACGTCGAGTGCGCGGGCGGTGGAACAGTACTGGTCGTAGCTTCGGCGAGGTGACATGCGACGCAGTCTAGACATGTTGTTGGACTTTCCAAGCTCGAACTTGGTAAAACCAAGCAACACACGAAACCGGAGGGGCGAGCGCGCATGGAGTTCCGGCAGTCGAACAAGCTCAGCGAGGTCTGCTACGAGATCCGCGGCCCGGTGATCGAGCACGCCGACGCACTGGAGAAGGCGGGTCACAGCGTCCTGCGCCTCAACACCGGCAACCCCGCGCTCTTCGGCTTCGAGGCGCCGGAGGAGATCCTCCAGGACATGATCCGGATGCTCCCCCAGGCGCACGGCTACACCGACTCGCGCGGCATCCTCTCCGCCCGCCGGGCCGTCGCCCAGCGCTACCAGACGCTCGGCCTGGAGGTCGGCGTCGACGACGTCTTCCTCGGCAACGGCGTGTCCGAGCTGGTCTCCATGGCCGTACAGGCGCTGATCGAGGACGGCGACGAGATCCTCATCCCCGCCCCGGACTTCCCGCTGTGGACGGCGGTGACGACCCTCGCCGGCGGCAAGGCGGTGCACTACCTCTGCGACGAGCAGGCCGAGTGGTACCCCGACCTGGACGACATGGCCTCGAAGATCACGGACCGCACCAAGGCCCTGGTCATCATCAACCCGAACAACCCCACCGGCGCGGTCTACCCCAAGGAGATCGTCGAGGGCATCCTCGACCTGGCCCGCCGCCACGGCCTCATGGTCTTCGCCGACGAGATCTACGACCAGATCCTCTACGACGACGCCGTGCACCACTCGGCCGCCGCCCTCGCCCCCGATCTGGTGGTCCTCACCTTCTGCGGCCTGTCGAAAACGTACCGGGTGGCGGGCTTCCGCTCCGGCTGGCTGGTGGTCACCGGCCCGAAGCAGCACGCCAAGGACTATCTGGAGGGCCTGACGATGCTGGCCTCCATGCGCCTGTGCGCCAACGCGCCCGCGCAGTACGCCATCCAGGCCGCCCTGGGCGGTCGCCAGTCGATCCGGGAGCTCACCAATCCCGGTGGCCGTCTGCGCGAACAGCGCGACGTGGTCTGGGAGAAGCTCAACGAGATCCCGGGCGTGTCGTGCGTGAAGCCGAAGGGCGCGCTCTACGCCTTCCCGCGCCTCGACCCCAAGGTGCACAAGATCCACGACGACGAGAAGTTCGTCCTGGACCTGCTGCTCCGGGAGAAGATCCAGGTCGTCCAGGGCACGGGCTTCAACTGGCCGACCCCGGACCACTTCCGGATCCTGACCCTTCCGTACGCGGAGGACCTGGAGGCGGCGATCGGGCGGATCGGGCGGTTCCTGAGCGGGTACCGCCAGTAGCGCGGTGCGAGGACGTCGGCGCGGGGACGTCGGCGCGGGGTCACGCGGCGCGGGGTCACGCGGCGCGGGCGACGCCGACGTCCCGCAGCTCCCCCAGTTCCCGCAGTTCCCGCTGCAACGCCGCCACCGTGAACCGGATCTGGTCGGGCGTGTGGTCGCACGTGACGAAGAACCGCAGCCGGGCCAACTCCTCGGGGACCGCCGGATACAGGATCGGGTTGACGCTGACGCCCCGCCGGAAGAGCGCCCTGGCCAGCCGCAGGGTGTGCTCCGAATCCCCGACGACACACGGCACGATCGGTGTGTCGTGGCTGTCCCCGGTGTCGACGCCCGCCTCGCGGGCCAGACGCACGAACAGCGCGGAGTTGTCCCTCAGCCGCGCGAGCCGCTCCGGCTCGGCCCGCATCAGCCGCAGCGCGGCCAGCGAGGCGGCCGTGTTGGCGGGCGTCATGCCCGCGCTGTAGACGAAGCCCGGAGCGGTGTACCTGAGGTACTCGACGACGGCGTGGCTCGCGGCGACATAACCACCGCACCCGGCCAGGGCCTTGGACAGGGTGCCCATCCACAGGTCGACGTCCGACCGCTCGACGTCGAAGTACTCGCCGACACCCCGCCCGGTGGCTCCCAGCACTCCGATGCTGTGCGCCTCGTCGACCATCAGCAGCGCCCCGTGCCGGCGCTTGACCTCGATGAGGTCCGGTAGGGCGGCGATGTCGCCGTCCATGCTGTACACGCCCTCGACCACGACGAGCACCCGGCGGTACTGGTGACGGACCTGGGTGAGGAGGGTGTCCAGGGCTCCGGCGTCGTTGTGCGGGAAGGGACGCCGGGTCGCGCCGGAGAGCCGGCAGCCCTGCAGGACGCTGTCGTGGGCGAGCGCGTCGTGGACGATCAGATCACCCGGCCCGACGAGATGCCCGATCACGGTGACGTTGGTGGCGTGTCCGCTCACCATGGTGATCGCGTCCTCCGTCCCGAGCGTGCGGGCGAGTTCGGTCTCCAGCCGCACATGGAGCGGACGGCTCCCGGACAGCAGCCGGCTGGCTGACGCCGACGTACCGCACCGTTCGACGGCTTCCTTCACCGACTCGGTCACCTGCGGGTGCGTTGCCAGGCCCAGGTAGTTGTAGCCGGAGAAGGAGATGAGCTCCCGGCCGTCGACGACCGTCCGGTCCGTCATGCCGCCCTCGTGGACCAGGAAGTAGGGGTTGGGCAACTGGAGTCGGCGCAGTGTGTCCATGCGCTCGTGGTGTGCGGTGACCTCCGGGAAGCACTCGATGCGGGTCTGCTCCTCGGGGGGTGCGGGGACCGCGGGGGCGGGGGCTGTGGTGGCGGGGGCTGTGAGGGGAGGTGTGACCGGTTCGGCCGTCTCGGCGGTGCCCGTGATCATCGCGACGACGCTTCCGACGGTCGGCCGGGCACATCCCTCGTCCACCGTCAGGGACGGCCACCGTCGCTTGAGCGAGGCGAACAGGTCGGTCAGCATCAGCGAGTCGAACCCGAGTTCCTCGACGAGCAGTTGGTCGACGCGCAGATGGTCCACCGGAAACGCGCTGATGCGGGCGACCTGTTCGAACACGGCGTCCTGCGCCTCGTCACCGGCGCCGGCACCGGGTGGGGCGCACGGCTGGGAGGACGGGGTGGGAGCGAGGGCGGGGGCGGGAGCGGGGGCCGGAGCAGCGGCTGCGGGCAGCGTCTCGCTGAGGCGCCTGAGAGCCGACACCTGCTGCTGGATGAGGTCGAGCAGTTCGTACATCGGGTTCTCCTTGGTCATCGGGTTCTCCTCGGTCATCCGGTCTTCCTGGTTCGGGTCGCCCGTCGACGTGTCGGGCGGGGTCGGAACGGGGGCGCCGCGGCGAGGCTCGTCGCGCGCGGGCCGCGCCTGCGGCACCCAGTAGGGCTGCGCCTCCAGCCGGGCCACCGGCAGGTCCAGCAGCCGGCGTTCCCGCTCCCGCACCAGGGCCCGGGGGTCGACCGGGACGCCCAGGACCGCGAGCCGGGCGAGGGCCCACAGGAACCCGTACGTGTCGTCCGGCGCCGTGCCGTCGGCGGCGACGACGTGGACGTCGCCCTGGTCGGCGAGGTTGCGGCGGACCGAGGTGAGGAGCGAACCGCCGCCCGCCACCTGGAGGAAGACGCGGGCGCCCGCGTCGTGGGCGGCGCGCACGGCGTCACCGAAGCGGACCGGTGCGGACGCGTGCCGCGACCACAGCTCGCGCAGCAGCTCGGGCTCGTCGCACACCGTCCCGCTCACCGCCGAGACGAACGGCATGCGGGGAGCGGCGAGGGGACGCCGTTCGAGGTCCGTGCGCATGGCGTCGTCGGCGCGCGCCAGCCGCGGGGAGTGGAAGGCGTTCGACACGTCGAGCGGGGCCGCCACGACGCCTGCCTCCACGCACACGCGGCGCAGCGCGTCGAGCCCCTCCTTGCCGCCGCTGACCACGATCTGCCGCGGCTGGTTGAAGCACGCGAGCCATACGCCGTCGATGTCCCGCACGAGCTCACGGCAGGTCTCCTCATCGGCCTGCACGGCAAGCATCCCGCCACGGGGCTCGCCCTCGGCGTCCCGCAGCACCGCACCGCGGTGGGCAAGCAGCCGTACGGTCTCGTCGTCGGTGAGCACACCGGCCGCCGCGGCCGCCGCGAACTCCCCGACGCTGTGGCCGAGTACCAGGTCGGGCTCGACCCCGCACGCGGCCAGCAGCCGGGTGGCGGCGATCTGCACGGTGCCCAGCAGGGGCTGGCACACCTCCGTGCGGGACAGCCGCCGCCCGAGCTCCGGGTCCTCGTCGAGGCCGTTCGCCGTCCCGCCGTACAGCAGACCGGCGACGTCGACGCCTGCGGCCCGCCGGGCCACCGCGCCCAGCCCGTCGACGGCCTGCCGGAACTCGGGGAACCTCTGGTGGAGGTCCCGCATCATGCCCGGCCGCTGACTCCCCTGACCGGGGAAGACGAAGGCGATACGCCGCTCGGCGGGCGGCAGCGGAGCGTCGGCGGCGAAGGCACCGTCGCCGAGATCGCCCCGGGCGCCGTCGGCCAGCTGCCGACGCGCCCGCCGCAGCCGCTCGGTGAACTCGGCCGGGTCGGCGGCCACGATCGCGAGCCTGCTCGGCAGCGGCTCGCGCCCGCCCAGGGTGTGGGCGACCTCGGCCATCGACGGCGTGGGCGTGTGCTCCAGGGTGTCGAGCAGCGCCCCGATGTGCTCCTGGAGCGTCTCCGGCCCGCCCGCCGAGATCAGGGCGAGGTGGGGCTCGGCCACGGACCTGGTGCGGACCGGCCGTAGTGCGGGGGCCGGTGCCGGGGCCTCCTGGAGGACCACATGGACGTTCGTACCGCCGAAGCCGAACGAGCTGACCGCCGCGCAGCGCGGGGCGTCGCCGTCCGGCCACGGCCGGGCGGTGTCGGCGATACGCAGACCGGCGGCGTCCAGCCCGAGATCCGGGTGGGGGCTGAAGTCCGGCTGAGGCACGACCGTACGGCGGTGCACGACCAGGGCCGTCTTGATCAGCCCGGCGATGCCGGCCGCGGACAGCGAGTGCCCGATGAGGGCCTTGGCCGAGGAGAGGTGGCACGGGCCGGGGTCCCCGCCCGCGTGCTCGGTCCGCAGCCGGCGCAGCGCTTCCACCTCGACGCGGTCGCCGACGGAGGTGCCCGTGCCGTGCGCCTCGATGAAGCCCACGGCGGAGGGCGGCACTCCCGCGTCGGCGTAGGCACGGCGCATGGCCCGCAGTTGGCCTTCGGGGTTGGGCACCAGGGGTCCGGGGGTGGTGCCGTCGTTCGCCGAGCCGATGCCCTTGATGACGGCGTAGACGCGGTCACCGGCGGCGAGGGCGTCCTGAAGCGGCCGTATGAGGACGGCGCCGGCGCCTTCGCCGAGGACGAAGCCGTCGGCCCGTTCGTCGAACGGGCGGCACACCCCGCTGGCCGACAGGGCGCCCAGGCGGGAGAAGCCCACGAGGCTGTCCGGGGTGAGGCTGAGGTAGACACCGCCGACGACAGCCGTCGTGCAGGACCCGCTGCGCAGGTGGAGGACCGCCTGGTCGAGGGCCACGAGGGCGCTGGAACAGGCGGCGTCGACGGCGAAGCTGGGGCCGCCGAGGTCGAAGTGCCGGCTCACGGTGGCGGGCGCC
The DNA here is from genome assembly GCF_900103585.1 of Streptomyces sp. cf386. Lineage (GTDB taxonomy): Bacteria > Actinomycetota > Actinomycetes > Streptomycetales > Streptomycetaceae > Streptomyces. The sequence continues at coordinate 78,269 of NZ_FNHV01000004.1, read as the reverse complement.
ATGTTGAGCAGGCTTCCCGGCAGGGCGAAGGCCTGGACGGGGCCGAGCTGCTCGGTGGCCGCCTCCTTCAGAGCCTGCAGGAGGCCGGGGTCGGCCGCGCCGCCGAGCGACCCGTCGGCCAGGGTCATGGCCCGCAGGCGGGCCGCCATGAGCTCCTTGTAGTCGGACACCGAGAGGCCGAAGAAGACGCCGGTGCTCTCCCGGTCGAAGCCTCCCCGGCCCAGCCCTGCGTCGTCGAGGGCCTCGCGGGTCACGTCGAGCATCAGACGGTGCTGCGGGTCCATGGCCTCAACGCGGCGGGGCGGCAGGCCGTAGTGCAGGGCGGCGAAGCGGTCCACATCGTCCAGGAAGGCGACCTGGTCGGTGTACGCGGAGTCGTCTGCGCGCCGGTCGGCGGGTGCGTGGAACGTGTCGTGGTTCCAGCGGTCCTTGGGGACCGGGGCGAACTGCCGCTCTCCGTCGAGGAGAAGCTTCCAGTACGCCTGGCTGTCGCGGGCGCCGGGAAAGCGGCAGCCGAGTCCGACTATGGCGATGTCATCGGGGCTGTCATGGGCGATGTCAGTCATGGGGAAACCTGCTCTGGCTCGGGTGCCCGAGGCGGGCGGCGGTGCGGGACGGGTCGTGGGAGAGGGGTTCGGGCGGGGGCGGAGGGGGTGGTGGAGGAGGCCAAGGGAGCGGGGGCGGGCGAGTCGGCGTCCTGCCGCCGAGGGCACGCGGCGCCCACCAGTTCAGGGCGCCGGCGAGCCGCATGAGCGCCGGTACGAGGACTCCGCGCACGAGGGTCGCGTCGAGGAGGACGCCGAAGCCGGCGCCGATCCCGAAGAACTGCAGCAGGGCCACCTCGGAGGTGCCGAAGCCCAGCAGGGTGAAGGCGAGCAGGGCCCCGGCCGCCGTGACGATGCCGCCGGTACGGGCCACCCCGGTCACGATCGAGTCGGCCGTGTCCCGCCCGGCGTCGTGCGCCTCCTTGATGCGGGCCAGGACGAAGACCTCGTAGTCGATGGAGAGCCCGAAGACGATGCAGAACAGCAGCACCGGCATGGTGGTGCTGAGCGGTCCCGGCGTGAAGCCGAGCAGGGTCCCCAGGTGTCCGTCCTGGAAGATCCACACCATGGCGCCGAGGACCGCCGCGAGGCTCAGGCAGTTCAGCGCGATCGCCTTCAGCGGAAGGAGCAGGCTGCGGGAGAAGAAGAACAGCAGCACGCACGTGCTGACGCCGATCATGGCTGCCGCCAGTGGCAGCCGCCCGGCGATCGTGTCCTTGGCGTCGACCAGCACCGCGCTGGGACCGCCGACGTGGATCTCGGTGCCCGCGGGCGTGGGCGTCCTGCGGATGTCGCGGACCAGTTGCTGGGCGGCGTCCGAGCGCGGGTCGACCGAGGGCACCACCGAGAGGATCGCCGGAGCGCCGGCTTCGGACGGCGCGGGGCCGGTCGCGGCACGGCCGGGTTCGGCGACCGGCTCACCGTCACGCCACACTCCGGACGGCCCCCTGACCTCGGCCACGTCCGGCAGGGCGGACAGCCGTGGGGCGTAGTCGAGCGCGACCTCGGGCGTGGGGCTGGTGGTGAACACCGTGAGGGCGCCCGCGTTCCCGCCGGCGAACTCGCTGCGCACCAGGTCCCCGGCCTGCCGGCTGGACGCGCTCTGCGGCAGCGCCCGGTCGTCGGGGGTCGCGAACCCGGCGTGTGTGAACGGCGCCGCGAGCACCGCCAGCAGGGCCAGGACCGGAAGCGCGGCGAGCAGCGGGCGGCGTACGACGATCCGGGTCAGCCGCTCCCAGAATCGCGAGGCGGAGCCGGCCCTGACGCTGCGGCGCCACGGCACCGCGCACGCGTTCACGCGCCGGCCGAGCAGCACCAGCAGGGCCGGCAGGACCGTGGTGGCCGCCACCGCCGCGACGGCCACCACGGCCATGCCCGCGTAGGCGAAGGAGCGCAGGAAGTACGGCGGGAAGACCAGCAGGGTCGCCAGCGCCGCACAGACCGTCGCGGCGCTGAAGAAGACGGTGTGTCCCGCGGCGTTCACGGTCCGAAGGGCGGCTTCGCGCGGCGCGTGCCCCGCGGCGAGCTCTTCCCGGAACCGGGAGACGATCAGCAGCCCGTAGTCGATGCCGAGGCCGAGGCCGAGCGCGGTGGCGAGGTTCAGCGCGAACACCGACACATCGGTGACGCTGCCGAGCAGGCTCAGGACCAGCAGGGTCCCGCCGATGGCCAGGATCCCGATCAGCAGGGGCAGGGCCGCGGCCACCACACCGCCGAACACCAGGACCAACAGCACGAGCGTGCCCGGCAGGACGACGGCCTCGGCCCGCTTCAGGTCGGAGCCGGTGATGTCCTGCATCTCGGCCTCGGCGAGCGCCGCCCCACCCACGTGCACCGTCAGTGCGGACCATCCATCCGCAGTCGGGGCCGACAGGGTCTCGCGCACCTGCTCGGCGCGGGAGCCGAGCTGCTCTCCCTCGCCGTCGACGTGTGCGAGCAGCAGGGCCGAGCGGCCGTCCGGGCTGCGCAGTTCGGCCGCGCCACCGTTCCAGTACGAGGACACGTCGCTCACCTGTGGCTGGGCGGCGAGCCGCCGGGTCAGTTCCCGCCCGGCGCTGCGGGCGGCAGGGCCGTCGACACCGTCTTGGGGGGCCCGCGCCACCACGACCAGGTTCGGAGCCGTCCCCCGGTACTCGGCGGTCATGCGGGCCGCGAAACTCGAGTCGGACGACGGGTCGTCGTATCCCTGGGTCTTCAACCGGTCCGGCGCTCCCGAGCCGACCACCACCGACAGGACGAGGAAGCCCAGCGCGGCGAGCAGGACCAGTCGGGGACGACGGATCGCCATGGCACCCAGCCAGCGGTACATGTGTCCTCCTCCGCGGTCCGCTCCCCGCTCCGGCGGTCGCACGGGCGGTCGTCTGCCACGCTCCCCCTGTGACCGGCAGGCGCCCCAGCCCCGACTGTTCGTCGCTTGACGGGAGGCGCTTCATCCCTTACGTGCGCCCGGCGCTCGCACGATCGGCCGTCCGGCCCAGTCCGTCCTGCGGGCCGCCGCGCACCTGTGGCAGGGTGCCGGGGAGGTGAGCTGGAAGGGTGCGCACGTGACTGACCTCTTTCTCGTCCGGCACGGTGAGACCGAGTGGTCGCGGTCCGGGCGGCACACGGGATGGACGGATGTGCCTCTCACCGAGCACGGGCGGGAGGAGGCGCGGGGGCTGGTGCCGTTGATCCGGTCGCAGCGGATCGGTGCCGTTTTCGTCAGCCCGCTGCAGCGGGCGCGGGAGACGGCCGAGCTGATCGGGCTGGACGACGTGCGGGTCGACGCGGATCTGCGCGAGTGGGACTACGGCGGCTACGAGGGGATCACCACCGTCGACATCCAGCGCGAGCGGCCGGAGTGGTTCCTGTTCACGGACGGGGTCACGCCCGGGCCGCCCGATCATCCCGGGGAGAGCCCCGAGCAGGTCGGGGAGCGTGCCGACCGGATGCTGGCGAAGGTGGACGCGGCGCTCGGCGACCACGACGGGGATGTGATGCTCGTGGCACACGGGCACTTCCTGCGCGTACTCACGGCCCGCCGGCTCGGGCTGCCGCCGGCGGACGGGGCGCTGTTCCAGCTGGCCACGGGGGCGCTGTGCCGACTGGGCACCGAGCATGGGCGGCCGGTGATCTCGGGGTGGAATGTCAGACCCGGGTCGTAGCCTTCCCAGCAGATGGTGCCGACGCCTTCACAGGGGGTGGGGTCGGTGTCCTGGCGCCCGGGGAGGAGCACGCCGTGACGAGACCGCCGACCGCAGCTCAGCGACGTGTCATCGATGCCGCCGACCCCGTGACCGGGCGGGTCAGAGGTACGGAGGCGCAGCTCGCGGCGCTGGTGAAGCGAGGGCTGGCCTTCCGGCACCCGCGCCCGCCGCACGATCACTTTCTGACGCCGGCGGGGCATCGGGCACGGGATGCGGAGCCGACGGCGCCCTCGGAGTCCGAGGCTCCGGCGGCCGGCGGTGTGTTCGCCGCGCGGATCGGCGGCGAGGAGGCCGCCCCGAAATCGGGCCCCGCCCGGCTGCGTGAGGTGCGCGGTGCCTGGCAGGGGCTGCTGGAGCTGCGCCGGATGACCCATCCGGACGGGGCCATGGACCGACCGTGCGCGTGGGAGCGTACGCATCTGGTGCAGGCCGCCGCGCTGGCGCTGGAGGCCGCCGGGCATCCTCCGGCCGAGCCGGACTCCGAGGAGGGGTACCGGGTGCGGGCGACCCCGCAGCCGGAGGCCGTCGCCGTGCGCGAGCCCGACGGCGCGCGCCTGCGGGCCTGCGCGGCCACACTGGAGGAGGCGGGTTGGCAGGTCGGCGAGTACACCGAACCCCGCACAAGGGTGCGATATTTGCTGGCTTCCCCGCGGCGGGCATGACTTGCATGCAACGATCAGTGCACAGGGCATCGAATGCGACAAGGGGAAGCAGTGAGCGAGCCGTTCTCCGTCCGGATCACCGTCCGCGGCTATGAGACCGATGTGCAGGGGCACGTCAATCAGAGCGTGTACATCAACTACGCCGAGCACGCCCGCTGGTCGTTGCTCCAGGCCGCGGGCATCACCCAGACGGGCCTCATAGGCAAGGGGGTCGGTCCCGTCGCACTGGAGACGACCATCCGGTACCAGCGGGAGCTGCTCGCCGGTGACGAGGTCGACGTGACCTGCGCCTTCGAGTGGTCCGGCGGCAAGACCTTCCGTATCCGGCAGATCATGAGCAAGACGGACGGCACCGTGGCGGCCGAACTCACGGCGGTCGGCGGCCTGTTGGATCTCAAGGAACGCAGGATGGTGGCCAACCCGCAGGACTACTTCAAGGAACTGGCCTCGGATCCGAGCCTGTTCGGGCTCTGAGGGAACAACAGAACTGAGCACAACCATTCGCATCCCCCGCGGGTCACATCATGCAGGAGCAACCACCCGCAATGGTCACTAGGGGGAAATATGCGATTCACCCGTTCTGTGATGTCCGCCGCCGCGTTAGCGGCCCTCACGGTGGGGACCACGGCCGCCCTGACGGCGCCCGCCTCCGCCGCGCCCAACACCACGCCGCAGAAGGTCTGCGGCAGCGGCTACAAGACCGTGAACTCGGCGCCGGTCGGCTCGCTGGGCACCGTCTACCTGACGTACAACGCCTCCAACGGCGAGAACTGCGTGGCGACCATCCGCACCAACCCGGGCACCGCCGTGGACATGTCCGCGTGGGTCTACGTCCCCGACACCGAGGAGTACGACGAGGACTACGGTCGCTACACGTCGTACGCCGGACCGACCTACGTCTACGGCAAGGCCCACTGTGTCGACTGGGGCGGCCACATCAACAACGTGTACGTGCAGGTCACGGGCTCCAACTGCGGCGCCCTGAAGGAGCACCGGGTCACCTACACCCGCTGACCCGGCACCTCGGTACGACTCGCCCCGGCAGGACTCGCGGAGTTCCGCCGGGGCGAGCGTGTGTCGCCGTGCGGGGAATTCGGATGCGGGAAGCCCCGTACACCTGGGATGCTCCCCCACCATGTCCGCACGACGCACGAAACCAAGCCTCTACATCTCCGTCGACATCGAGGCCGACGGCCCGATCCCGGGGCCGTACTCCATGCTCAGCCTGGGCGCCGCTGTCGCCGGGGTGCAGGACGCCGACGCATTCACGGCGGCCGACCCGGAGAAGCACACCTTCTACCGTGAACTCCGCCCGATCAGCGAGGAGTTCGTACCTGAGGCCCTGGCGGTGAGCGGCCTGGACCGGGAGCGGCTCCGCACCGAGGGTGCCGAACCTGCCGCCGCGCTCACCGAGTTCACCGCATGGGTGCGCGAGGTGAGCGCGGGCGCCCAGCCGGTGATGGCCGGCTATCCGGCGTCGTTCGACTGGACCTTCCTGTACTGGTATCTGATCCGGTTCACCGGTGCGAGCCCCTTCGGGCACTCCGGCTGTATGGACATGAAGACGCTGTACGCGACGAAGGCGGGTCTGCCCCTGCGGGCCGTGGCGAAGGGCACGATGCCGCGCGAGCTGCTGTCGAGGCGCCGTCACACCCACCATGCGCTGGACGACGCCGTCGAGCAGGCCGAGCTGTTCGCCAACCTCATGGCGTGGCCGGGGCCCGGGTCGCCGACCCGGTGATCTCCTCCCCCGCCTCCATGGGGTGGGTGACGTCCTGCGCGTCCCGGCCCCTCCCCAGGTGGTTGAAGACGAGGTTGAGCGCCACCGCCGCCACGCACCCCGTCGAGATGCCCGAGTCCAGCACGATCCGCACCGTCTCCGGGAAGGCGTGGTAGAACTCCGGCGCCGTGATCGGGACGATGCCGACGGCCAGCGAGACAGCGACGATCAGGACGTTGTTGTCCTTCTCCAGGCCGGCCCGGACAAGGGTCTGGATACCGCTGGCGGCCACCGAACCGAACAGGACGACGCCCGCGCCGCCCAGGACCGGGCGCGGTACGACCGCGATGAGCGACGCTGCCATCGGGCACAGGCCCATCAGCACCAGGAAGCCACCGCCCACGGCGACGACGTACCGGCTGCGGATCTTCGTCATCGCCACCAGGCCGATGTTCTGCGCGAAGGCGCTGCACATGAAGCCGTTGAAGAGCGGGCTGATCGCCGAGCCGAGGGTGTCGGCGCGCAGACCCGCCGCGATGGTCTTCTCGTCGGCCGGGCGCTCGACGATCTCACCCAGCGCCAGCATGTCGGCCGTCGACTCGGTCATCGACACCACCATCACCACGCACAGCGAGATGATCGCGGCGAGCTGGAACTGCGGGGCGCCGAAGTGGAACGGGGTCGGGAAGCCGATCACGTCCGCGTCCGCCACCGGGCCGAAGTCCGTGACGCCGAACGGGATCGCGATCAGCGTGCCGAGGACCAGGCCGAGCAGGACGGCGATCTGCTTGACGAAGCCGGTGGTGAAGCGGCGCAGAAGCAGGACGATCAGCAAGGTGGCGGCCGCAAGGCCCAGGTTCGTCGCCGAACCGTAGTCGTGCGCCGCCGGGTTGGGGCCCTGGGCCCAGCCGAAGGCGACCGGGAGCAGGGAGATGCCGATCAGGGTGATGACCGTACCCGTCACCACCGGCGGGAAGAAGCGGACCGCCTTGCTGAAGAAGGGGGCGGCCAGGAAGCCCAGGAGGCCTGCCACGATCACCGCGCCGAAGATGATCGGCAGGGCGTCGGACTTGTGCTCGGTGGAGGCGGCGATCGCGGTCATCGGGGCGACGCCGGCGAAGGTGACGCCGTTGACGAACGGCAGCCGGGCGCCGATCTTCCAGACGCCGATGGTTTGGAGGAAGGTGGCGAGGCCCGCAGTGAAGAGGCAGGCACCGGTGAGGAAGGTCAGGTCGGTGGCGGACAGGCCTATGGCCGCGCCGACGATCAGGGGTGGGGCGACGACTCCCGCGTACATGGCGGCCACGTGCTGAAGACCGGTGGTCGCCATCTTCAGGGCGGGGAGTTTCTCGTCGACTGGGTGAGCGGACTTCTGGGCGGACACTGCGGCTCTCCTCCGGTCGGTTGAACACGTCGGCTTTGACGTGGGTTCATGGAGGTGGTGCAAATGGTCGTGCGGGACCGGGGACGGGCCCGTTCTGGGGGAAACGGAGACCGTTCCGGGGCGCGTGCGTCCAACACGCGCCCCGGCGACGGCCGCCATGGACCCCGCTCGGGTCCACGGCTACCGGCCGGGAGCCGTCCCTCCTGGCCGGAGATCAAGTGCCGTACGGCGATACGGAGTTCGCGGTACGGAGTTACTGCGCGGCGATCCTCGCCAGGCGCTGCGCTTCCTCCCGCGTCGAGCGGGCGATCGCGTCCTCGTCGGCCGTGAGCAGCCGCCCGTCCTCCACGATCTGGCGGCCGTTCACGAACGACGCGGTGACCGGGGCCGCCGCGCCGAAGACCAGCGCGGTCACCGGGTCGGCGATGGAGGCGTGGGCGAGCGTGTCCAGCTTCCACAGCACCAGGTCGGCCAGCTTGCCCTGCTCCAGCGAGCCGATCTCGGCGGCGCGGCCCAGGACTTGGGCACCGCCGTACGTCCCGAGCCGCAGCGCCTGCCGGGCGTTCAGTGCGGCCTCGCGGTGGGCGCCGAGGCGGTTGATCAGCAGGGCGTTGCGCAGTTCGGTGTGCAGCTCGCCGGACTCGTTGGACGCCGTGCCGTCGACGCCGAGGCCGACCGGGACGCCGGCCGCCAGCATGTCGGGGACACGGGCGATGCCGGCCGCGAGGCGGGCGTTGGAGGACGGGCAGTGCGCGACACCCGTCTTCGTCCGGGCGAAGGCGGCGATGTCGGAGTCGTTCATGTGGACGCAGTGCGCCATCCACACGTCCTCGCCGAGCCAGCCGGTGGACTCGAAGTAGTCGGTCGGGCCCATGCCGAACAACTCGTGGCAGAACTTCTCCTCCTCCACGGTCTCCGAACCGTGGGTGTGCATGCGCACACCGAGCCGGCGGGCCAGCTCGGCCCCCTGCCTGAGCAGCTCGGTGGAGATGGAGAACGGCGAGCACGGGGCGACGGCGACCTGGGTCATCGCGTCGAAGGAGGAGTCGTGGTGCTCCTTGACGGTCGCCTCGGTCCCGGCGAGCGCACCCTCCAGGGTCTCGACGGCGAAGTCCGGCGGCAGCCCGCCGTCCTTCTCGCTGCGGTCCATGGAGCCGCGGGCGAGGGTGAAGCGGACGCCCATGTCACGGGCGGCGCCGATGATCGCGCCGGACAGGTCGCCGGAGCCCTTCGGGAAGACGTAGTGGTGGTCCATGGCGGTGGTGACGCCCCCGCGGGCCATCATCGCCAGCGAGCCCTGCGCGGCGGAGCGCACCATCTGCTCGTCGATGCGCGCCCAGGTCGGGTAGAGGGCGACCAGCCAGTTGAAGAGGTTGTGGTCCGTGGCCAGGCCGCGGGTGATCCACTGGTAGAAGTGGTGGTGCGTGTTGATCAGACCGGGGGTCACCAGGTGCCCGGTGGCGTCGATACGGCGTACGACGTTCTCCAGGCCCTCCGGGGCCTTGCCCGCGCCGAGCGACTCGATGCGGTTGTCCGCGATGACGACATGACCCGTGGCGTACTCGGTGTCGCTCGCGTCCACTGTCGCGATCGCACAGTTCTCGATGACGATGCGCTGGGCTGCTGCCATGATTCGTCCCTTTTCGACGATGTGTGCTGAAGCGGAGGGCACGGCAGGACCCTGGGGGATTTGAGTACCGCGGCCGGGGAGCCTCACAGGCTCGCCCCTCCGGCCGCGGGTGCCGAAATGGAGTTGTCGGCTTACAGGTTGGTGAGGTCCACCGGGATCTTCGGTTCGCAGCCGTCCCGCAGGATGGTGGCTTCGATCAGGCCGTAGGGACGGTCGGCGGCGAAGTACACCTCGTTGTCGTTCTTCAGCCCGAACGGCTCCAGGTCCACCAGGAAGTGGTGCTTGTTCGGGAGGGAGAAGCGGACCTCGTCGATCTCGCTGCGGTTGTTGATGATGCGCGCACCCATTTGGTACAGGGTCTGCTGCAGCGACAGCGAGTACGTCTCGGCGAAGGCCTGGAGCATGTGCTTCTTGGTCTGCTCGTAGGACTTCTCCCAGTTGGGCATCCGCTGCTCGTCGTCGGTCCAGTTGAACCGCCAGCGGCCGGAGACCTGGGTGGCCAGGATGCGGTCGTACGCCTCCTTGAGGGTCGTGTACTTGTCCTTGACGTAGCCCCAGAACTCGGAGTTCGTCGAGTTCATCACGACGAGGTCCTTGAGGCCGGAGACGACCTCCCACTTCTCACCGTCGTAGGTGATCTGGGTGACCCGGGTCTCCTGGCCCTTGCGGACGAAGGAGTGCTTGACCTCGTCCGCGCCTATGAACTGGGAGTTGGCGTCGGAGGCGTCGATCCGCTCCCAGGCGTACTCCTCGATGCGGATCCGCGCGATCTTGATCGGCTCCTGGCTGGTCACGAAGTGCCGCGCCAGATGGATGCCGAACTGCTCGGCCGACTCGATGCCGTGCTCCTTGGCGAACGCGTACACCGTGTTCTTGGTGGTATCGGTCGGCAGGACGTTGGCGTTCGAGCCGGAGTAGTGGACCTCGTCCATGTCGCCGGAGAGCGCCACGGATACGTTGAGGTCCTTGATGTGATGGGTGGCGCCGTCCCGCGTGATCTTTACGACTCGGTTCTCGGCCTTGCCGTACTGGTTCTGTCCCAGGATCGTGGGCATGTCTGCTAGCTCCCTCGGTAAACGGAGTAGCCGAACGGGTTGAGCAGCAGCGGCACGTGGTAATGCTCCCCGGGCTTCACGGCGAAGGTGATCGCCACCTCGGGGAAGAACACGGCACCGCTGTCCCGATTCGCGGGGGCGTCCTGCTGCGCATCGGCTTGCTTCTTCTCGAAATACGGCTCCACGGCGAAGTCGAGCCGTACGTGTGTGGTCCCCTCCGGCAGGGCCGGCAGGTCCTTGCACCGCCCGTCGGCGTCGGTCGCGGAACCGCCGAGCGTCTGCCAGTCCGCGTCCCGGCCCGAGCGGGCGGACAGCTGGATGGCGACGCCCTCCGCGGGGCGGCCGATGCTGGTGTCCAGGATGTGGGTGGACACCGAGGCGGTGGTGCTGGTGCTCATGCTGCTGTCAGTCCTCTTCGACGATGCGGGCGAGCCGGATACGGTTGATCTTGCCCAGCTCGGTGCGGACGATCTCCCGCTCCTGCTCCGGCGAGTTGCCGATCCGTTCCTTGACCGCGTCGCGCATCTGCTCACCGGTCCGGCCGGTGGCGCAGATCAGGAAGACATGGCCGAACCGGTCCTGGTAGGCCAGGTTGAGTTCGAGCATCTCCGACTTGAGTTCCTCGGAGGCGCCGGCCATGCCGCGCTGCTCCCGGGCCGAGGTCGGGTCGCCCGGCTTGGGGCGGCCGATCGGCGGGTGCCCGGACATCGCCTCGGCCAGGTCCTCGGCGGTCAGCGCTGCCATGGCGGCGTCGCTGGCCTCGTAGAGGGCGTCGGCGGTGGCGTAGGGGCGGTCGGCGAGCAGCCGCTTGACCCATGCCGTGGCGGCGCACGCCTCGTGGAGAGCGGCATGTGCCGCGTGCTCCTCCAGGGCGTTGAACCGGGCCAGGCCCGGGGGCGTGGAATTCGACGTCACGGGAGCCTCCGTGGCCGCGAAGGGCCTTCGTGCTGAACGGGCGTGCCGATAGCTAACGCCCTACGACGACGAGACGTCAACACTTTGTTGAAAATTCGCGCCGCCGAAACACGAGCGGGTTTGCCTCAGCCGTTCTCCCCCCAGGCCTCAGACGCCCCTCTCCCGATTCAGGCACACTTCCCCCGGTTCAGACGCACTTCCCCCGGTTCAAGCGTTCTTCTCACGGTTCAGATAGTTATAGACCGTGAAGCGGCTCACCCCGAGCGCGCTCGCCACGGTCTCCACGCCGTGCCGCACGGAGAAGGCACCGCGCGCCTCGAGTATCCGCACGACCTCCTGCTTGGCCTTGCGGTCCAGGTCGGCCAGCGGTTTGCCCTTGCGGCGCTCCATGGCGGCCAGGATGTGGTCCAGGGAGTCGGCCAGCTGAGGCAGGCGTACGGCGAGGACGTCGGCGCCGTCCCAGGAGAGCACGACATCCTCGGCGCCGGCCTCGTCCGGCGGGATTATCTCGCCGCCCATGGCGTCGACCAGCGGCTTCACGGCCGCGATGAAGGGCTCCTCGCCGGTGCCGGTCACTGCTCGCCCTCCCCGATCACGTTGATCTGCAGGGAGATCCGGGTGGCACCGGCCTCCAGGGTCTTGCGCAGCAGGGCGTCCAGGGCGGTGAGCACGGCGTCGGCACCGCCCTCCGCCGTGTTGCCGAACGGGCCGACATCCACCTCGTCGAGCTCGGCCGCCTCGATGACCTCACGGGCCACCAGCGCGTGCGCGGGCGCCTCGTCGAGGTCGAAGGGTTCGGTGGTGAACTCCACTCTCAATCGCATGCTGCCCCCAAGACACCCCTCTGACCTGCACTTCAGGCGGACTGCCCACCGCGAGGGCACATCAGGGCTCTACAGGAGGCACCGATCGACAGCACCAGGGCCACGATGCACCGCAGGCCGATCACTTTCATGGCGGCGGAGCCGGGTCGTCCGCCCAGCAGCGACTGTAGCCGACGAAGGCCCGACCCGCCGGGTCCGAGAGGCATCACTTGAGCACCGTTCGCGCCACGTGCCTCAGCCGCTCCGGGCCACGACCCCGCCCCGGGTCTCCCGCCCACTCCGGCGCCCGCCACCGACCCGCTCCTGCGGGCGCCGCACCCCTCGCCGACCGAGTCGACCACGAGCCGACACCCGGCAGGCGCGGGTGCTGTGGCACGCCCGCGCGTCCGATCACGCGGACCGCCGCTCGACCGCCCGACCACGCGTGTGCCGAGCCCGCCGTTCCTCGTCGCCCGGAGAGCCGGCTGGAGCGGGGCCGGGTCAGCCGGCTGCCCCGGCCGTCCGACCGCCGGCTCCCGCGACGCCCGGATCCGGTTCAGCAGATCCTCGGCAACTGCTCCCCGAGCGGAAGGTCGACCACGCGGGTTCCGCCCAGCCCGGTCCGGGCCACGACCATGCCGGGGTGGGACTCGACGGCCTCACCGATGATCGCCGAGTCCGCGCCCAGGGGGTGGGCCCGCATCGCCGCCAGAACGGCGTCGGCGTGCTCGCGCGGGACGAAGGCCACCAGCTTGCCCTCGTTGGCGATGTACATGGGGTCCAGGCCGAGGATGGCGCAGGCGCCCGCCACGGCGGGCGGGACGGGGACGTCGCGTTCCCGGATGACGACGCCCGTGCCGGACGCGACCGCGATCTCGTTGAGGGAGGCCGCGAGGCCGCCCCGGGTGGGATCGCGCAGCACGTGCAGATCGGCGGTGACCGCGAGCATGGCGTCGACCAGGCCGCCGAGCGCCGCGCAGTCGCTCTCGATCTCCACGCCGAACTCCAGGCCCTCGCGGACACTCATGATCGCCACCCCGTGGACACCGACGGCGCCGCTGACGATCACGACGTCGCCGGGGACGACCCGCTGCGGACGCAGGTCGACACCCGCCGGGACGACACCGATGCCGGCCGTGTTGAGGTAGATCCCGTCGCCGTGTCCGGCCTCCACCACCTTCGTGTCACCGGTCGCCACCTCCACGCCGGCGGTGCGCGCGGCCGCGCCCAGCGCCTCGGCGACCCGGGTGACCGTGTCCAGTTCGACGCCCTCCTCCAGGATGAATCCGCAGGAGAGGTAGGCGGCCCGGGCCCCGCTCATCGCAAGGTCGTTGACGGTGCCGTTGACCGCCAGGTCGCCGATGCTGCCGCCGGGGAAGAACAGCGGCCGTACGACGTAGGAGTCCGTGGAGAACGCCAGCCGGGCCCCGCCCAGGGAGAGCACGGCCGCGTCGCCCATCTGGGAGAGCGCCTCGCCGCCGTACGAAGGGGCGAAGATCTGCTGGACCAGTTCGGCGGAGAGGGCTCCGCCGCCGCCGTGGCCCATGACGACACGCGGCCGGTCGCGCAGGGGCGCCGGGCACGTCCACCCCTCGACGTCGAGGGACGGGGCGGGAAGATCGGTCGTGTCAGACAACGGGGCTCGCCTCCCGGGCCGGCGCGGTGGCGGGCACGTCCAGCCGCCGGTACAGGTAGTACGCCGCGCAGGCGCCCTCGCTGGAGACCATGGTGGCGCCCAGCGGCGTACGGGGGGTGCACAGAGTGCCGAAGGCCTCGCACTCGTGCGGCTTGAGCAGGCCTTGCAGAACCTCTCCGCTACGGCACTCCGCAGGCTCCTCGGTCCGGATCCCGTCGACGGAGAAGCGGTGCTCCGCGTCGTGGTCGCGGTACTTCGGCGACAGCCGCCAGCCGCTGTCGGGGATCACCCCGATGCCCCGCCAGGCACGGTCGGTGACCTCGAAGACGTCCTCCAGCATGGCCCGGGCGGTCGGGTTGCCCTCGGCGCGCACGGCACGGGCATAGGCGTTGTCGACGGTGTGCTCACCGCGCTCCAGCTGCCGTACGGTCCGGCGGACGCCTTCGAGGATGTCGAGCGGCTCGAAGCCCGTCACGACGATCGGCACCCGGAAGCGTTCCGCCAGCTCGGGGTACTCCCCCATGCCCATCACGCTGCACACGTGCCCGGCCGCGAGGAAGCCCTGCACCCGGCACCTCGGCGACGACATGATCGCCTCGATGGCGGGCGGGACGCGGACATGGGACACCAGCATGCTGAAGTTCTTGATGCCCTGTTTGCGGGCCTGATGGACCGTCATGGCGTTGGGGGGCGCGGTCGTCTCGAAGCCGATGCCGAAGAACACCACCTCGCGGTCCGGGTTCTGCTGTGCGATCCGCAGGGCGTCGAGCGGCGAGTAGACGACGCGTACGTCCCCGCCCTCGCCGCGCACCTGGAACAGGTCCCGGCCGGTGCCCGGCACACGCAGCATGTCGCCGAAGGAGCAGAAGATCACCCCCGGCCGCGAGGCGATCTCCAGCGCCTTGTCGATGACCTCCAGCGGGGTCACACAGACAGGACAGCCCGGCCCATGGATCAACTCGACCTCGTCCGGCAGGAGTTGGTCGAGGCCGTGCCGGATGATGCTGTGCGTCTGTCCTCCGCACACCTCCATCAGCGCCCACGGCCTGGTCACCGTGGCCCGGATGTCGTCAAGGAGCCGACGGGCCAGCTCCGGGTCCTGGAACTCTTCGATGTACTTCACTGGCCACGCACCCCTTCCACCGGTTCCACCGGTTCCACGCCCGCCTCCGCCGCCGCCATCTCCCAGGGGTCGCCGAACTCCTCCTGGAGCATGCCGAGTTCGGCGAAGAGCTCCAGCGTCTGCTTCGCCGACTCCTCGTCCAGCCGCTGCAGGGCGAAACCGACGTGGACGATGGCGTACTCGCCGACCTGGAGGTCCGGCAGGTACTCCAGGCACACCTCCTTGACCACGCCGCCGAAGTCGACGGTGGCCATCCGGGTGCCGTCGCGCTCCTCGATGTCCAGCACTCTGCCGGGTACCGCCAGGCACATGGGCCTCTCCTCGCTGTGGGGTCGCGGGTCGCTCAGTCGTGGTCGCTCAGTCGTGGGGCGTCTTCCGGGCGGCCACCATCAGCTGGCCCAGCGCCAGCCCGCCGTCGTTGGGCGGCACCAGGCGGTGCCGCAGAACCGTGAAGCCGTCCTCGCGCAGGGCTGCCGAACAGGCCGATGAGAGCAGCGTGTTGGCGAACACGCCGCCCGTCAGGGCCACCGTGTCCAAGCCGTACCGCTCCCGCGCCCGCAGGCACATCCGGCGCACCAGTGCGGTCACGGCGCGGTGGAAGCGGGCCGCCACCCGTGCCGGTTCGACGCCCTCCCGCAGGTCGGCGACGATCGCCGCGAAGAGAGGCGCCGGGTCGGCCCGCACCGGGTCGCTTCCCAGGAGCTCGAAGGTGTACGCGGTGGTGTCGTCGCCGGGCGCGCGCAGTGCGGCGGCCTCCAGCTCGACGGCGGCCTGCGCCTCGTAGCCGGCCAGGTGGCAGACCCCGGCAAGCGAGGAGACCGCGTCGAAGAGCCGGCCCATGCTGGATGTGGGGACGCAGTTCAGTTCGCGCTCCAACTGCCGTTCCAGCAGGCGCAGTTCGTCGGGCGGGCAGGCGGCCGTACAGGCGAGGTCGTCGAGCCGGCCGATCCGGGCCGCGCGCAGTTGGGCCAGCGCCATGCGGTAAGGCCTACGCACCGCCGTGTCACCGCCGGGCAGGGGGACGTACGCGAGATGCCCGAACCGCGTGAAGCCGTCGTAGTCCGCGAGCAGGAACTCCCCGCCCCACACGGCACCGTCGTCGCCGTGCCCGGTGCCGTCGAAGGCGACGCCGATCACCTGCCGGGTGCCGTCCAGCCCGTGTTCGGCCATCGCGGCGGCGATGTGGGCGTGATGGTGCTGGACGCGTACGACGGTCCGGCCAGCCGCGTTCCGGTCGGCCCACCCGGCGGAGCGGTAACCGGGATGCCGGTCGCACGTCAGGCTCTTCGGCCGTACGCCCGTGATGGACTCCAGCTGCTCCACGGCGCGTTCGAAGGCGTACTGCGTCTCGACGTCGTCCATGTCGCCGATGTGCGCCGACAGCCACGCCTGCCGCCCCTCGCCGAGACAGAAGGCGTTCTTCAGGTCGCCGCCGACGGCGAGGGTAGGGCGGACGGGAAGTGGAAGGGCGACCGGCAGCGGGGCGTAGCCACGGGAGCGCCGGATGATCAGCGGCTCTCCGTCGCAGACCCGGACCACGGAGTCGTCGCACGGCACCTGGATCTGCCGGTCGTGCGTGAGCCAGGCGTCGGCCAGGTGCGCGAGTCGCTCCAGGGCCTCGGCGTCGTCGGTGACGATCGGCTCGCCGGAGACGTTTCCGCTGGTCATGACGAGCAGCCGGGGACCGTCCAGGTCGCCGGGCAGGCCGAGGAGGAGATGGTGCAGGGGGGTGTACGGCAGCATCACGCCGAGGTCGGGGCTGCCGGACGCGACGGCCTCGGCGGGGCGCGCCGACCCGGCGGCGTACGACGGGTCCGGGCGCCGCCGCAGCAGTACGACGGGCCGGACGGCGCCTTCGAGCAGGCTCCGCTCCTCGGGGCCCAGCCGGACGAGGTGCTCGATCTCGTCCGCGCTCCTCGCCATGAGGGCGAAGGGCTTGTCGCCCCGCGCCTTCCGCTGCCGCAGGAGACGGACCGCGGTGTCGTCGGTGGCGTCGCAGGCGAGGTGGTAGCCGCCGAGTCCCTTCACGGCGAGGATCGCGCCGCGGGCGAGCAGGGCGCGGGCCTCGGTGACCGGGTCCGCCCCGGCGGGGCTCTCGGACCCGGGGACGATCAGGCGCAGCCGGGGCCCGCAGGCGGGGCAGGCGACCGGCTGCGCGTGGAAGCGCCGGTCGGCGGGATCGCCGTACTCGCGGGCGCAGTCGGAGCACATGGGGAAGCCGGCCATCGTGGTGTTCGCCCGGTCGTACGGGACGCCGGTGACGATGGTGAAGCGCGGCCCGCAGTGGGTGCAGTTGACGAACGGGTGGCGGTGGCGCCGGTCGGCCGGGTCGGCCAGCTCGGCGAGGCAGTCGGCGCAGGTGGCCGTGTCCGGGGAGACCAGGGTGCGGGCCGGGCCGCCGGTGCGGGAGGCGAGGATGGTGAACGCCTCGCCTCCGGCGGCGGGCAGCTCCTGGTGGTGGACGGACTCCACGCGGGCCAGCGGAGGCGGCTGGACCGCGAGCCGGTCGCAGAAGCGGGCCACGGCCGAGGCACTGCCCTCGACCTCGGCGACGACGCCGTCCGGGGTGTTGGTCACATGCCCGACGAGGGCGAGTTCGGTGGCGAGGCCGTACACGTACGGCCGGAAGCCCACGCCCTGCACCACGCCCCGCACGACCACCCGGCGACGGCTCGGCGGGTCCGCGGCGAGAGCGGCGGACTGTGGCGGAGCGCTCACGAGCGAGGGGCGGCAGGGGCGGCGACCGCGTCTGCCGCGGGTGCGTGTACGTGTGGATGACCGGCGTACTCCGCGTCCGTGTGCGAGTGCGCGTGGGTGTGACCGGTGTCCGGCCGACGGGCCATGACCGGCGTATGGAGCGGCCCGCCCCCGGCCGCGGCGAGCGCCCGGTCGAGGAGCACGCCGACGCCCTGCCCCCGGCGCACCGACGTCAGGACCACCTCCACGCCCGGATTGACCCGCTCCACGTTCGCGCGGAACGCGCTCTCGTCGAACTCCACCGCCTCGGCGATGTCGGTCTTGGTGACCACGACCAGATGGGCCAGGCCGAAGGCGGTGGGGTACTTGAGCGGCTTGTCCTCGCCCTCGGTCACGGAGGCGAGGACAACCCTCAGGGTCTCCCCCAGGTCGTACGAGGCGGGGCAGACCAGATTGCCGACGTTCTCCACGAACAGCAGCCGGGTGCCGTCGGGCAGCCATCCGTCCAGGTGCCCGGCGAGCATCGCCGCCTCCAGATGGCACAGCCCGTCGGTGAGCACCTGCTTGACCGGAACTCCGGATCGCGCGAGGCGTGTCGCGTCGTTCTCTGTGGCGAGGTCGGCGGTGAGCGCCGCGACGGGCACGGACCGCTCCCGGGCCAGCAGCAGTTCGCCTTCCAGCAGCGCGGTCTTGCCGCTGCCGGGGCTGGACAGCAGGTTGACGACCGTGGTGCCCCGGGCGTCGAGGTGGGTGCGCAGGAGGTGGGCGGTCGCGTCGTTCTTCGCGAGCACGGCCTGCTGGAGGTCGACGACACGGCACATGGTTCAGCACTCCTCGGAGATCGGTTCAGGGGTGGCCGCGTGCGTGGGGTCGCCGCCCTCCCACCGCACGTCGGCGATCCGCAGCTCCCGGCCCGAGATCAGCTCGACGTCCGCCCCGTCGCACGCGGGGCAGGTCAGCCGGGGCGGCATGCCGACCGCCCATGCGTGCGCGCAGGGCGTGCAGCGGGCCCGTCCGGGCACCGGTTCGGTGACCAGTTCGGCGCCTTCCAGCAGGGTTCCGGCGCAGGCGAGTTCGAAGCAGAAGGCGAGGGAGTCGGGTACGACACCCGCGAGTTCACCCACCTCGAGCCGTACCGAGCGCACCGCGGTGACACCCGAGGTCTGCGCGGCGGCGGTTTCCACCTGGTCGATCACGGCCAGAGCGACGGACATCTCGTGCATGGGTCCTCGTCCTCCCGGGGCCGGCCTTCATTAGAGGCGAGCGCCCCGGGCGGTCGGGCCCGGCACGCCGTGGCCGGGCCCTCGGGTACGCCGTTCGACGCAAGGCGGCGGCACACCGCCGGCTGTCGCCCGGCAGCGGCCCGCCGGGAGTGGGTTCACATCCGGCGCATCCGGAGGTAGCGCCTGAGGTCGGGAAGCACCTGTGTGACGACAGCGGCCGCTGCGGCCAGGGCGGCACCGGCGGCGCCGGCAGCGATGATCTTCTTCATCCCGTTTCTCCTCATGTCGAAGCTTCGGCGGTCGGGGCCTGTGACCAGGCCGACGGGCCGCTCTCCAGCAACTCTTCGATCAGCCGAACGGCCTGCGGAACGGCCTCGGCCACCGATGGGCTGAGTTCCATGCCCTCGTCGATCGAGGCCGGTTCGCATCCCACGATCAGGACGCGCCGCGGCGGTTGTCCGCCGGCGCCGGCGCACAGGGTGTCCAGCAGCGCCAGGACGGCGTCGGGGGTCATGCGGTGGCCGTCGATCGCGGGAGCGGCATCGCCGGCGTCATCGGTGTCGTCGTCGCCGGGGCCGTCGTGCTCGATGACGTACAGCGTGCCGGGGGCCTCGCCGCGTGCCGTGGCGTCGACGAGGACGAGGGTGTCGTAGCCGTCCAAGAGCTGGTAGGCGAGGTGCACCCCGCGTACGCCGATGTCGACGACCTCGACGTGTGCGGGCAGGGGCCGTTCGGCCAGCCGGCGTGCGGTTTCCACGCCGAAGCCGTCGTCGCCGAGGAAGATGTTGCCGATGCCGGCCACGAGCGTCCGCGTCATCGGGGATCCTCCAGTGGTACGACCTCGTCCGGCTGGAAGTACAGGTAGCGGCCCTGCTCTCGGCGGATGTCGGCGCCGGGGTCGCCGTCGACGGTCACTGCGAGGTGCACCGTGCCGTCGACGTCGTGCAGCACCGCCTCGACGGTCGCGGTGCGGCCCTGGAGGAACAGGTCCTGTGCGTCGGTGTGCCGCAGGCCGGGACGCAGCTCGACGCGGCTGCCCTTGCCGACCGGCCGGCCGTCGACCATGGCCCGGTCGTGCTCCGGGTCGAAGCCCGCGTCGCTCGCCGGGTCCCACCAGGGCGTGTCGGGGCGCCGCACTCCGAACTCGTCGGGGAAACCGGCGGACTCCCCGGTGACCTCCCGCAGGCCGCGCACCGCGCCGTGCAGGCGTTCCAGCACCTCGGCCGGCATCGAGTCCGCGAGGTCGATGACGGCGGCGGCCCGTGCGTCGGTGCCGCGGGCCTCGCGTTTCTCCTCGTCGGTGAGGGCGGCGGTGCGCAGGGCGAGGATCTCGTCGATCTCGGTGGCGTCATAGAGGGCACCCAGGCTTTCGGGCGCGATGGCCGGGTGGTCCTCCAGGATGATCGGCGAGGAGAGCACGAGGTCCGCGCGGCCGGGTTCCCCGGCGAGGACGGGCCAGGTGTGCAGGTTGCGACAGGCGGCGACCGCGCCCTTGGCCCACTCGGGGGGATCGGTCATCGACAGGAACGAGCCCGCGTCGAGGGCCATGAGGAGGTGGGTGGCGACCAGGGAGTGCGGCAGCGCCGCGTCCCGGTCGGCGGCGCCGTCCTCCGCGGCCGTCCACGGGGTGGTGTTCTCGACGACGGCGGTGAGCCGCATCGTCCGGTAGGGGCCGTCGAGTTCGCGGGCGGAGAGCCGCACCACCCCGCTGACCTCGGCGCCGCGCCGGACCAGTCGGCCCACGGTCCGGCCAGCGGCGTCCAGGACGGGCTCGGTGTCCTCGACGGCCGGCTTACGGAAGGGGAGTTCGACGCCATCGCCCAGCAGTTGGCCGACCGGAGTGACCAACTCGACGCGCTCCTCGGCTCCTTCGTCCCAGGGCACCAGTACCCGATCGTCGAGGTGGAGTTCGGCCACGGTTTCGAAGTCACCATCGGAAAGGGCACGTTGCACGGCGCGGCGCCGGGTGTGCAGGAAGCGGACCTCGACCGCGAGGGTCGCGCCCGGCTTCGGTTCCATCAGGCATTCCGTGTGCTGGAAGTCGTGCTCCTCGCAGTCGGCGCCCCAGGCGGGCGGCACCAGCACTCCGAACTGCCAGCGCAGCCGGTTCTTCGCCGCCGAGGCGCGGTACGGGTAGAGCACGTACCCCTCGAAGAGCACGGCGTCGGCCACCTGCCGGGCGAGGGCGAGGCGCTCCTCGGTCGCGGGGGCGAACGCGGTGGCGGTCACGGTTCGGTCCTTCCGACGGTGGCGGTGAGCGCGCGCAGCGGGTCGTTCCCCGGTGGGGCGGCCGTGTCGAGCAGTGCCGTCAGCGTCGCCTCCCAGGAGGGCAGCGCGTGCCGGGAGCGGTAGGCGAGGAGGGCGTCCATGGTGTCGCGGGGCAGCCGGATCCAGCCGCAGCCGGGGAAGTGCTGCTCGATGGCCTCCCGCCAGGTGGCGACCGGCATCCGGAAGGCCGCCTCGCGGTCCCACGGCACGGGCTCCACCCGGAACCCGCCGCTTCCGGTGAACGCCGTGCCGGAGAACAGCATCAGCAGCGGGACCTCCCCGTCGGTGAGGGCGTCCAGGTAGCGGGTCGCGGCGATGTCCGTGTCGTAGGTGCAGGGGACGACGAGGTCGGCCTCGGTCTCGCCGGTGAACGCGGAGACCATCAGCGGGACCTGGGCGAACTGCACGGGCTGGAGGGTGCTGCCCCAGCGGGAGCGCTCGCCGAAGAGGTCGGTGAGCCCGTCGGCCTCAGTAGGGCCGTAACCGCGACGGGCGGGTTCGATGCGGATCTGGCAGCGCAGGGCGACGGCGTGCACGGGGGTGTCGCCGGACGCGGTGACGCGCAGCCGGAAGACGAGGGTGGGTCCGGCGGCGTACCGGTCGGCGCGGACGCCGGTGCAGGCGAACGAGAACTCGGTCACGGCCGCTCCGCCTCGTCCAGGGGCCGGGCGCGGCGCAGGACGTCCGCGAAGAAGGCGTCCAGGGCGGCCCGGGCTTCGGCGCCGCCGTCGAAGCCCTGCCACAACAGGCGCATCCTGCCGACGAGTTCGTAGCAGACGTCGATCGGGACGAGGTGGCACTCGATCTGGCCGTCGGTGCGGCGCAGCAGGAGCGCCTCGACGTCGGGTTCGAGGAGCGCGGCGAGTGGACTGTCGCCGAGGACCTCGGTCCAGGTGTCCGGTTCGAGTTCGCTCTCGGTGGCGCCCGCCGGGCTGGGGTAGAGGGCGACCAGTCGGTCGAGCGCCGCGTTGCGGAAGAAGAAGGCGACGCCGACCGGAATCCGCAGCGCCTCCCACGCCCGCTCGTCGAGGCGGTGCCCGGGGTCGGTGAGGTAGCGGGCCGGGACCGCGCGGAAGCGGCCCGCGGCAGCCCCCGGCCGCTCCATGAGCACCGCGCAGGCGGTGCAGACGCAGACGAGGGCGCGCTTCTCGGTGTCGACCATGTGGCGGTGGTCCTCGGGCACCACGACCGCGCACAGTTCGCACCGCTCGGGCTGCGGCGGACGCTCGGTGAGAAACCTCCGCAGGCCGACCGTGGCCGCGGTCACCGGGTCTTCGTCCCGATCTGCAACAGGGTCGGCGCCGATTCCACCTCGACCTCGACGGCCCTGACCTCCGGTACGAAGCAGGCGAGCGCCGCCTCGGCGGCCTCCCGGGCGCCCGCCCCGGAGCCACAGCCGCAGCCGCCGCCCGCGGCGGCCGCCCGCAACGTCAGGGTGCCGCTGTCCTCGTCGAAGCCCACGAGGTCCAGATCATGCTCCCGCACGCTGTCGAGGGCCCGGCCGATCCGGGTGTCCCGATCCTCGGGGTGCAGGTCGTGCAGGACGAGCAGGCTCGCGACGAGTTCGTCACCGAGGAGCCGTGCCAGCGGGTCGCCGGGCGCGGCCGACAGCAGGTGGAGGGCACGGGCCAGTCCGGAGCCGTAGAAGTCCATGAGGGACCGGACGAGTTCCTCGGCCGCGGCGGCGACGGCCGGGTCGCCGCTGGTGGCCAACCGGTCGAGCACCTCCTCGACCCGGCGGCCGGTCTCCTCCGCAGACACCGGCCGCGCCGTCGTGCTCGCGCTCATCCGCCCAGTCCGCTCAGGCCGGTGGGCACGTGCAGGCTCTTCACGGTCTTGCCGCCGCCGACGTACATGTGGACGCCGCAGGGCAGACAGGGGTCGAAGCTGCGGACGGCGCGCATGATGTCGATGCCCTTGAAGTTCTCCGGGGGGTTCTCCTCGAAGATCGGGGTGTTCTGCACGGCGTCCTCGTACGGGCCCGGGGTGCCGTAGCTGTCACGCACACTGGCGTTCCAGGGGGTCGGCGGGTAGGGGTGGTAGTTGGCGATCTTGCCGTCGCGGATCACCATGTGGTGGGAGAGGACGCCGCGGACGGCCTCGGTGAAGCCGCAGCCGATGCTCTCGTCCGGGACCTCGAACTTCTCCCAGGTCTGGGTGCGTCCGGCCCGGACCTCCTCCAGGCCCTTCTCCGCGCAGTGCAGGGCGACCGCGGCGGCGTACGCCTGGAAGTAGGTGCGCGCGCGGTTGCGTTCGAGCGCGTTGCTCCACTGCGGGATCTTCCACTCAAAGGTGGTCTCGGGCTTGGTCATGGTGCGGGGCAGGTTGATGACCACGCTGTGGCCGGTGGCCTTGACGTACCCGATGTCGACGAGTCCGGACAGGGCCGTGGACCACAGGCGGGCGATGGGGCCGCCGCCGGTGTCCAGGGCGAGGTGGTCCTTGCCGTCGAACCAGCGCGGGGACATCACCCAGCTGTACTTGTCGTCGAAGTCCCGCTTCTGCGGGGCGGGGATGGTGTGCTGGTTCCACGGGTGCCGCGGGTCGACCGGGTTGCCGAGCGGGTCGTGGGTGACGAACTGTTCCTGGCCCTGCCAGTCCTCGTAGTAGGAGCTGCCGAGCAGGATGCGGATGCCGAGGTTGATCTCGGTGAGGTCGTTGGTGACGAGCTTGCCGTCGACGACGACACCGGGCGTGACGAACATCCGCCGGCCCCAGTCCGTCATGTTGGCGTAGGTGAAGTCGCAGTACTCGGGGTCGTTGAGCGCGCCCCAGCAGCCGAGCATGACACGGCGGCGGCCGACCTCCTCGTAGCCGGGGAGGGCCTCGTAGAAGAAGTCGAACAGGTCGTCGTGCAGGGGCACGACCCGCTTCATGAACTCCACGTACCGCATCAGGCGGCTCATGTAGTCCGTGAAGAGCTGCACGGAGGCGATCGTGCCGACGCCGCCCGGGTAGAGCGTGGAGGGGTGCACATGGCGCCCCTCCATCAGACAGAACATCTCCCGGGTGTAGCGGCTGACCTGGAGCGCCTCGCGGTAGAACTCGCCCTCCAGCGGGTTCAGCGAGCGCATGATGTCGGCGATGGTGCGGTAGCCGTGCTCCGCGGCGTGCGGGGCCTCGGTGCGCTCGGCGAGTTCGAGGACGCCGGGGTTGGTCTCCTTGACCATCTTCTCGCAGTAGTCGACCCCGACCAGGTTCTCCTGGAAGATGTTGTGGTCGAACATGTACTCGGCGGACTCGCCGAGGTTGATGATCCACTCACCGAGGTGCGGGGGCTTCACGCCGTACGCCATGTTCTGCGTGTACACCGAGCAGGTGGCGTGGTTGTCGCCGCAGATCCCGCAGATGCGGCTGGTGATGAAGTGGGCGTCGCGCGGGTCCTTGCCCCGCATGAAGACGCTGTAGCCGCGGAAGACCGACGAGGTGCTGTAGCACTCCGCGACCCGCTTCTGCTTGAAGTCGATCTTCGTGTGGATGCCCAGGCTGCCGACGATCCGGGTGATCGGGTCCCAGGACATCTCCACCAGGCCGCTGCCGTCGCCGGCCGCCTTCGTCCTCGCTGCCATCGTCTTTTGCCGTGCCCTTCGTTGTGCGGGGGTTCATGTGTGGTGTGCCGGGGGGCACGAAGCTGAGGCGGATCAGGGGTGGCGGGGCGTCACCACGGCGGCCGGTATCCGGTGGTGATCCGCTCTCCGGTACGGCGCCACTTGGGCTCCTTGTCCACCGTCCTGGCCGTGATGTTCCGCAGCTTGCGGACCACGGCGCCGTAGGCGGAGCTGCCCGAGACGGACAGCTTGGCGCCGGGGGGTTCGTCCATGAACGGCATGAACTTGTCGGGGAAGCCGGGCATGGTGCAGGCGATACAGATGCCGCCGACGTTCGGGCAGCCCCCGATCCCGTTCATCCAGCCGCGCTTGGGCACGTTGCACTTCACCACCGGGCCCCAGCAGCCGACCTTGACCAGGCACTTCGGCGAGTCGTACGTCTCCGCGAACTCGCCTTGCTCGTAGTAGCCGGCCCGGTCGCAGCCCTCGTGCACGGTGGCCCCGAACAGCCAGGACGGACGCAGCTTGTCGTCCAGCGGGATCATCGGGGCGGCGCCGGTGGCCTGGTAGAGCAGATAGGTGAGCGTCTCGGCGAAGTTGTCGGGCTGGATCGGGCAGCCGGGGACGCAGACGATCGGGATGCCGGCCTGGGACTTCCAGTCCCAGCCGAGATAGTCCGGAACGCCCATCGCGCCGGTCGGGTTGCCGGCCATCGCGTGGATGCCGCCGTACGTCGCGCAGGTGCCGATGGCGACCACGGCCAGGGCCTTCGGCGCGAGCCTGTCGATCCACTCGCTGGTGGTGATGGGCTGGCCGGTCTCCGGGTCGTCCCCGAAGCCGCACCAGTAGCCCTCGGGCTTGATCGCCTCGTTGGGCACGGATCCCTCGACGACCAGCACGAACGGGTCGATCTCGCCCCGCTCGCCCTTGAAGAACCACTCGATGAACGTGTCCGCACCGCCGACCGGACCGCACTCGAAGTCGATGAGCGGCCAGTGGACGGCGATCTTCGGCAGACCCGGCAGCGCGCCGAGGACGATCTCCTCGATGCTCGGCTGCATGGCCGCCGTCAACGCGACCGAGTCGCCGTCGCAGCTCAGACCCGCGTTGATCCAGAGGATGTGGATCGTGGGTGTCTCGTCGGCGGGCGTGCCCGTGGTGCGCGCAGCGCCGACCGTATCCGGCGTCGCCTCAGTCATGAGACCGCCTCCCAGGGAGGTAAGGGATGAAGGCCAGCATTTCGGACCCTCTGATTCTTCGTATCAGCCGTCCGGTGGGGGTGAAACGCGACTGTGGGCCATTCCGGTGACAGGAGCGGCAGTGGTGGGAGAGCCGGTTTACGCAACCGGGGGCGGAGCGAGGTGCGGCGGGGTGCACCCGGGCCGCCGCTTGTGGACGAACGCGCGGCGCAGGGCGTGGTAGGGAGCGTCCGGGTCGTCGAAGGTGCGGCGCATGCGGGCCAGCTCCCGCTCGCGGAAGGCGGCGAGCGGGGTCGTGGCCTCCTGCCGGTCCAGCTCCGCCTTCTTCGCGGCGATCCGGGACGCCGTCCCCGGCAGTGCCGCGAGCCGCGCCGCCAGGGTGCCGACCTCGTGCGCGAACTCGCCGGGACCGCAGTCGATGACCCGGTCGGCCAGTCCGAGCCGCTGGGCGCTCGCCGAGCTGACGGGCAGCGCCTCCCGCATGAGCCGTTCGGCCACGCCCGGCCCGACCCTGCGCGGCAGCGTGTGCGTCCAGTACTCCGAGCCGTACAGCCCCATCAGGCGGTAGTGGGGGTTCAGTACGGCGCCTGAGCGGCACCACACCTCGTCGGCCGCCAGGGCGAGCATCACCCCGCCCGCGGCGGCGTTGCCCGCGACGGCCGAGACCACGATCCGGTCGGCGGTGGTCAGGATCGCCTCGACGAGGTCGTCGATGGCGTTGATGTTCGCCCAGGACTCGGCTCCGGGGTCGGCGGCGGCCTCGATGACGCCCAGGTGGATCCCGTTGGAGAAGAAGTCCCGCTGCCCGCCCAGCACCAGCACCGAGGTGGGGCGGGCGCATGCCTCCCGGTAGGCGGCCAGGAGGCGCCCGCACTGCTCGGTGCTCATGGCGCCGCCCGGGAAGGAGAACGAGAGGAAGCCGACGCTGCCGTCCTCCCGGTAGCGGATGTCCGTCCAGGCGCCCTCCCGCTCGTCGGGCAGCAGGGGTGGCGCCAGCTCCGGCAGGGGCGGCAGCCGGTCGCCCAGGGCCCGCACGGCGGGGAGCTTGAACGTGGGCGGCCGCCCGGGCAGGCGTCGGGGCCGCAGTTCGGGGATCCACACGGCGCCGTCCGTGGTGGCCCGGCAGATCGCTCCGGCCCTGGTGGCCAGGAGCTCGCCCGGGCGGCCGCGCAGCGCGCTCTCGGAGTGGCCCCCGTGCAGGTACCACTCACCGCCGAGCAGCACGTCCAGCACTCCGGGCTGCGAGTCCGCCGCCCGCAGCTTGCGGACTACGGTCGCCGTGGGGTCTGCGGCCCAGTCGATCCGCCGGACGCTCTGGTCCAGGTACGGCCGGACACGCAACGCGGTGCCCGCCAGGCCCGCCTCGTCCTGCTTGCACGGAGTGTGGGTTCCGCTCGCGAAGCGCTCCACGGCGAGGAGGACGGCCGCGAGCGCGGCGTCGGCGATCTCGCCCCGGTACAGGTCGCTCTTGGCCACGGGAGGAACCCGGCACGGCACGGAGGCCCACACGTCGCCCGCGTCCATCTCCGCGTCGGCCTGCAGAACCGTGACGCCCCACCGGTCGGCGCCCTCGTGGATGGCCCAGTCCAGGGAGGACGGCCCTCGGTCGCCGACGGGCCCCGGATGAACGACGAGGCACGGGTACGCCGCCCACACCTCCTCGGGGATCACCGTCTTCAGCATCGGCGCCACGACGAGCTGCGGTGCGTGCCGCCGCACGGCCTCCGCCAACGAACCGTCCGGCAGGGCGAGTTCGACCGCCACTTGGTGGCCGCGGTCGCGTAGCTCCGCATGGACGCGCTGGGTGAGGCTGTTGAACGCGCTGGCCATGAGCAGGATCTGCACGGCTGCCTCCGGGCGGACGGGCGGCGGCCGGGGATGACCGCCGACCGCGATCTTCGGTCAGGTCGGCTTGCCGTCCGTGGTGCCAGACGGTGAGGTCATCCGAAAAGCGGGGGGCGATCCGCCGACCGGCCTCACTAGGCGCCGGTCATGCGCTGCCAGATGGAGCGGGTGGCGCCGAAACCCGTCTCGTGGGTCCACACATGGGTGCACGAACGGCACTGCAGGTGCAGCAGGCTGCCCGTGTTGGAGAGCAGGTAGCGCCAGTGCTCGGAGCAGGTGCGGGCCTGCTCGCAGTCGCCGCACCCGCGATGGTCGTTGCAGTTCGGGCAGGCAACCCAGGCGCGGCGACCGATGTCCGCCTGCGGGTCACGGGGCAGCATGCCCGTCCCCTCGCGGCGGGAGCACACCGGCCGAGACCAGCTCGTCGTACACGCGCTGCTGCTCCGCGTCGAGGCCGGAGTAGAGCAGTGCGTACGCCTCCTCCTCACCGCGCAGCGCCTCGCCCGGGTCCCAGTCGGGGCCGAGGGCGTCCAGGACGTGGGCCCGCCGGAGCATTTCGTGTGCGCTCAGGTCGACGGCGAACTCGACGGGAGCGGGGCCGTGGGAGGACATGCGATCGAACGTAGGTAAGCCTTCCTCGCCGCGGCAAGGGTGGGTGGGGGAAGTCACAGCAGGTCGGCGATCACCCCGCCATGCCCACACACCCTCTTGACAAGCCGCGACACACGACGGCAATCTTCCAGTAAGCAGAAAACAACTTCCGTAATACGGAATTTCAAACCACGGAAGGAGCGCGGCCCCCGATGGGATTCGCAGACCAGCGCTTCAACGTCAACCTGTCGATCCTCTTCACGGAACTCCCGCTCCTGGAGCGCCCCGCGGCCGCCGCCGCGGCCGGCTTCACCGCGGTCGAGCTGTGGTGGCCCTGGATCGACTCCCCCACCCCCGAGCAGTCCGAGCTCGACGCCCTGAAGAAGGCGATCGAGGACGCGGGCGTCCAGCTCACCGGGCTGAACTTCTATGCCGGTCAGCTCCCGGGCCCGGACCGCGGCGCCCTGTCGATCCCGGGCGAGGAGTCGGAGCGGTTCCGCGCCAACATCGACGTGGCGGCCGACTTCGCGGCCTCCCTCGGCTGCAAGGCGCTCAACGCCCTGTACGGCAACCGCGTCGACGGCGTGGACCCGGCCGAGCAGGACGCGCTCGCGCTGGAGAACCTGGTCCTCGCGGCCCGCGCGGCCGACCGGATCGGCGCGATCCTGCTGATCGAGGCCCTGAACAAGCCCGAGTCGCCGCTGTACCCGCTGGTGTCGGCGCCGGCCGCCATCGCCATCGTCGACAAGGTCAACGAGGCGACGGGGCTGGGCAACGCCCGCTTCCTCATGGACCTCTACCACCTGTCCATGAACGGCGAGGACCTGCCGTCGGTGATCGAGCAGTACGCGTCGAAGACCGGCCATGCGCAGATCGCGGACAACCCGGGCCGTGGCGCTCCGGGTACCGGGACACTGCCGCTGGAGGACCTGCTCGACCAGCTGACGAAGGCGGGCTACGACGGCTGGGTCGGCCTGGAGTACAAGCCGGGCGACCAGCCGAGTTCCGAGGTCTTCGAGTGGCTGCCCCGCGAAGCGCGCGCCGCCCGCTGAACACACCCCCGTATTTGAGAGGCACCCCATCATGAGCAACCTCCCCAAGATCGCCTGGATAGGCCTCGGCATCATGGGCTCCCCCATGTCCGAGAACCTGATCAAGGCGGGTTACCAGGTCACCGGCTTCACCCTGGAGCAGGACAAGCTGGACCGGCTCGCCGCGGCGGGCGGCACCGTCGCCGGTTCGATCGCCGAGGCCGTCAAGGACGCCGACGTCGTCATCACGATGGTTCCGGCCTCCCCGCAGGTCGAGGCCATCTCCTACGGCCCCGACGGCATCCTGGAGAACGCGAAGTCCGGGGCGCTGCTGGTCGACATGTCCTCGATCACCCCGCAGACCTCGGTCGACCTGGCGAAGGCGGCCAAGGACAAGGGCATCCGCGTCCTGGACGCGCCCGTGTCCGGCGGTGAGGCCGGTGCCATCGAGGCCGTACTGTCGATCATGGTCGGCGGCGAGCAGGCCGACTTCGACGCCGCTCAGCCGATCCTCGACGCGCTCGGCAAGACCATCGTGCTGTGCGGTCCGCACGGCTCGGGTCAGACCGTGAAGGCGGCCAACCAGCTGATCGTCGCCGTGAACATCCAGGCGTGCGCCGAGGCCGTGGTCTTCCTGGAGAAGTCCGGCGTGGACCTGAAGGCGGCGCTGGACGTCCTCAACGGCGGCCTGGCGGGCTCGACGGTGCTGACGCGGAAGAAGGACAACTTCCTGAACCGGGACTTCAAGCCCGGCTTCCGTATCGACCTGCACCACAAGGACATGGGCATCGTCACGGACGCCGCCCGCAACGTCGGCGCCGCGCTGCCGGTCGGCGCCGTGGTCGCCCAGCTGGTCGCGTCCCTGCGCACGCAGGGCGACGGCGGCCTGGACCACTCGGCCCTGCTGCGGGCCGTCGAGCGCCTCTCCGGAGCGCAGCTCTAAGGGGCTCGCAGCCCCTCCCAGACTTCCGGGCGACGCCGCCGCTGACACCTGTCCTGTCGCGCCCAGGCGGTGGTGTCGCCCGGAAACCATTTCAACAAAGTGTTGACGTCCAGATCGCCCCAAACCTAGGCTCCACAAAGCGGAAGTTCTTTTCCGAAGCTTCCCGCTGACTCTCGTACGGAAGGTCCACGATGTCGAAGCGCGTGCTCACGACCGAGTCCGGCGCCCCCGTCGCCGACAACCAGAACTCCGCCTCCGCCGGCGTCGGCGGCCCGCTCCTGCTCCAGGACCAGCACCTCCTGGAGAAGCTGGCCCGCTTCAACCGTGAGCGCATTCCGGAGCGCGTGGTGCACGCCCGGGGCTCCGGCGCGTACGGCCACTTCGAGGTGACCGACGACGTCACCGGTTTCACCCACGCCGACTTCCTGAGCGAGGTGGGCAAGCGGACCGAGGTGTTCCTGCGCTTCTCGACCGTGGCCGACAGCCTCGGCGGCGCGGACGCGGTCCGCGACCCGCGCGGTTTCGCCCTCAAGTTCTACACGGCGGAGGGCAATTACGACCTCGTCGGCAACAACACCCCGGTGTTCTTCATCAAGGACCCGATCAAGTTCCCCGACTTCATCCACTCCCAGAAGCGCGACCCGTTCACCGGCCGCCAGGAGCCGGACAACGTCTGGGACTTCTGGGCGCACGCCCCCGAGGCCACGCACCAGGTGACCTGGCTGATGGGCGACCGCGGCATCCCGGCGTCGTACCGCCACATGAACGGCTACGGCTCGCACACCTACCAGTGGACGAACGCCGAGGGCGAGGCCTTCTTCGTCAAGTACCACTTCAAGACCAACCAGGGCGTGCGCTGCCTCAGCGCCGAGCAGGGCGCGGAGCTCGCGGGCAAGGACCCGAACTCCCACCAGACGGACCTGCTCCAGGCCATCGAGCGGGGCGTGCACCCGTCCTGGACGCTCTATGTCCAGCTCATGCCGGCGGCCGAGGCGGCCGACTACCGCTTCAACCCGTTCGACCTCACCAAGGTGTGGCCGCACAAGGACTACCCGCTGCAGCGCGTGGGCCGTCTCGTCCTCGACCGCAACCCGGACAACGTCTTCGCCGAGGTCGAGCAGGCCGCGTTCTCCCCGAACAACTTCGTGCCGGGCATCGGCCCCTCCCCCGACAAGATGCTCCAGGGCCGTCTGTTCGCCTACGCGGACGCCCACCGCTACCGTCTGGGCGTCAACCACACCCTGCTGGCGGTGAACGCCCCGAAGGCGACGACCGCGCAGAACTACGGCCGCGACGGCTTCATGGCGACCAACCCCCAGGGCCGCCACGCCAAGAACTACGAGCCGAACTCCTACGACGGCCCGGTGGAGACCGGTCGTCCCCTGTCGGCCCCGCTCGCGGTGAACGGCCACACGGGCACCCACGAGGCGCCCCTGCACACCAAGGACGACCACTTCTTCCAGGCCGGCGAGCTGTACCGCCTCATGTCGGCCGAGGAGAAGTCGCGTCTGATCGCCAACATCGCCGGCGGCCTCTCCCAGGTCTCCCGCGACGACGTGATCGAGAAGAACCTGGCCCACTTCCACGCCGCCGACCCCGAGTACGGCAAGCGCGTGGAGGAGGCGGTCCGCGCCCTGCGCGAGGACTGATCCCCCAGGATTCCCAGGCTGCGTCCGACTCCTGACGGGAGGTCAAGAGTCGGTCGCACGCCCGCGCCCCATCGCCGATCGACCCGGATGAGGGGTGGTCGCTCGGATCGGGCGCGGGCAACGTGAGGACCGCGGCGGCGTGCGAGCCAGTGCGGTGGTGAAGGTCCCGGCCTCCTTCTTCGACCAGAGGGAAGGAGCCCCCGGGGCCATCGCTGCCGCCGCGGTCCCAAGCCCTCCTCCTCCAGACCCCGTCCGGCGGCGCGAATGTCCTGTCGCGCCCAGCCTCGCGCCGTCGGACGGCCACAACCGAATACCTCACCGGCTGAAGAGCGCCGGGTACGGACGGTCCCGTACCCGGCGCTCTTCGGCGTGTTCAGGGAGGAGTGAGCCGCGAGGGAGGAGTAGACCGCGTACGCCATCGGACGTACTCCCGCTACGGAACCCTCAGATCAACCTCTGAACAGGCGTCGGGAGGCTTCAACCACCCCCTGCAGCGGGCACATTCTTCTCACGCGGGGCCCGCCGACACGGGGGCGGCGGGCACCGCGACGGGGGAGCACGGGGGAACACGGGGGAACGCCAAAGGGGCGGCCCAACCTTCCGGTTGGACCGCCCCTCAGGGTCTGCGGCGTCAGACCTTCAGCGTCTTGATCGACGTCGGTGCATGACCCGGCTCCGTCGCGATCTCCTCGAACTCGACGACGTTGCTGATGTCGTTGGTCGTCGACATGGAGATGTTGGTGACACGCTCCAGGATCGCCTCGACGACGACCGGCACCTGGAACTCGGCGGCGAGCTTCTTGGCCTGCTCCAGGGCCGCGCCCAGTTCGGCAGGGTCCGTCACCCGGATCGCCTTGCAGCCGAGGCCCTCGGCGACCTTGACGTGGTCGACGCCGTAGACGCCCAGCTCGGGCGAGTTGACGTTCTCGAACTCCAGCTTGACCTGGAAGTCGATGTCGAACGCCCGCTGCGCCTGACGGATCAGGCCCAGGTAGGAGTTGTTCACCAGGACGTGGACGTACGGGATCCTGTGCTGCGCCCCGACCGCCAACTCCTCGATCATGAACTGGAAGTCGTAGTCGCCGGACAGGGCGACGACCTGCGCCTCCGGGTCGGCCTTGGCAACACCCAGCGCGGCCGGGATGGTCCAGCCGAGCGGGCCCGCCTGGCCGCAGTTGATCCAGTGCCGCGGCTTGAAGACGTGCAGCATCTGGGCGCCGGCGATCTGCGAGAGGCCGATGGTGGAGACATACCGGGTCTCCGGGCCGAAGGCCTTGTTCATCTCCTCGTAGACGCGCTGCGGCTTGATCGGGATGTCGTCGAAGTGCGTACGGCGCTGGAGGGTCGCCTTCTTCTCCTGCGCGGACGCGGCCCAGGCGGAGCGGTCGGGCAGCTTGCCGGCCGCCTTCAACTCCCGCGCCACCTCCACGAACAGCTCCAGGGCCGCCTTCGCGTCGGAGGCGATGCCGTAGTCCGGGGCGAAGATCTTGCCGATCTGGGTGGGCTCGATGTCGACGTGGACGAACTTCCGGCCGGCCGTGTAGACGTCGAGCTTGCCGGTGTGGCGGTTGGCCCAGCGGTTGCCGATGCCGAGGACGAAGTCGGACTCCAGGAAGGTCGCGTTGCCGTAGCGGTGCGAGGTCTGCAGGCCCACCATGCCGGCGTTCAGCTCGTGGTCGTCGGGCAGCAAACCCCAGCCCATCAGGGTCGGGACGACCGGGGTGCCGGTCAACTCGGCGAACTCGACGAGGAGTTCGGCGGCGTCGGCGTTGATGACACCGCCGCCCGCGACGATCAGCGGGCGCTCGGACGCGTTCAGCATCCCGATCGCCTTCTCGATCTGGGCGCGGGAAGCGGCCGGCTTGTAGGCCTGGAGAGGCTCGTAGGTCTCCGGGTCGAACTCGATCTCGGTGAGCTGGACGTCGATCGGCAGGTCGATGAGGACCGGACCGGGACGGCCGGAGCGCATCAGGTGGAAGGCCTGCTGGAA
The DNA here is from genome assembly GCF_900103585.1 of Streptomyces sp. cf386. Lineage (GTDB taxonomy): Bacteria > Actinomycetota > Actinomycetes > Streptomycetales > Streptomycetaceae > Streptomyces. The sequence goes on along the minus strand of NZ_FNHV01000004.1, from coordinate 44,627 downwards.
GACGCCGGGGACCTGTGCGGCCTCCAGGACGGTCACCGCCATTTTCGTGACCGGCTTGGCGATCGAGGCGATGTCGACGGCCTGGAAGTCCTCTTTGTGGATCACGGCGGTCGGCGCCTGGCCGGTGATGCACAGGATCGGGATCGAGTCGCCGATCGCGGAGTAGAGACCGGTGATCATGTCGGTGCCGGCGGGCCCGGACGTGCCGATGCAGACACCGATGTTGCCCGCGTGCGTGCGCGTGTAGCCCTCGGCCATGTGCGAGGCGCCCTCCACATGGCGGGCCAGGGTGTGCTGGATGCCGCCCGACGCCTTGAGCGCCGCGTAGAAGGGGTTGATCGCCGCGCCCGGCACGCCGAACGCGTTGCTGACGCCCTCGCGCTTGAGGATCTCGACTGCCGCTCGGGCAGCGGTCATACGAGCCATTGAGTACTCCTGCTTCGGCTGTCGGATTCGCACTCCCGTCGCGCCCCGCGGTGAGCAATTCCGTGACGATGACAGTCCCGCGAGCCATTTATTCCGTATCGCGGAAACTATTTTCTACTATCTGGAAGTAATGTAGGTGGGTGGGTGAAGACCGTCAAGGGGCGGACAACCAGGCACGTTCTGGAGGACGATGGGACCGCTGTCCCGATGCGAGGTCGTCCTGGAGTGGCCATGTCCGAGAGCGTGTCGGTGCGCTGCCCGGCCTGCCGGCGCGAGCATCTCTACGAGGCACCCGCCTATCCGTGTGAGTGCGGGGTGCCCGTCACGCCGTCCCTGGACCCGACCGGGACCGCGACGGCCGCCGTCCATCGCACCTGGGACGACGAATGGATCAGCGTGCGCTGTACGGCGTGCGGCCGGGACGGCGAATGGCCCCGCCCGGAGCTGGGCTGTCCCTGCGGGACGGTGCTGCGCGTTCCGGTGGCGCAGGAGGCCTCGGGCGGGCAGCAGAAGGCCACGGGCACCACGCAGGACGCCACCGAGCCGCCGCCGCGCGAGGCGCCCGCCGCGCGCCGTGCCTTCCAGCCCATCACGATCCGCACCGCGCGCGACGCGGTCACGGCGGCCGCCGTCTATCTGCGCTGGCTCGGCTACCGCGACATCCGCCGCGCCGACCAGCGGCCACCGACCGGCATCGGTATCGCCGCCCACGGCCTGCTCGCCCAGGTCGACCCGACCGTACAGCCGGCCTCCCTGCGGGACGTGGAGTGTCTGTGGCTGACGGCCATGACGGAGTCGACGGCCTGCGTCTACTTCTCCCTCGCCGGATACGCCCCCGACGCCCGCACCCGGGCCGACACCCTGGGCGTCCCCTTGTTCGTCCTCGACCTCACGGGCACCCCGCAGCCGGTCAACAGCCTCGCCGACGAGCTGGACGCGACGGGCGCCCGGTAATCCGCTCGCGCTCCCCGTGGTCCGCGACGGACACTCCCCTCATGCGCATCCGCCCCGCCACACCCGCCGAGCTCCCGGCCCTCCAGGACATGGAGCGCGCCGCGGGCGCCCCTTTCCGCGCCCTCGGCATGGCGGCGATCGCCGACGACGAGCCGCCCGCCCTGGACGTCCTGGAGGGCTTCCGGCGGGCGGGCCGCGCGTGGGTGGCCTGCGACGACGGCAACGGCCCCATCGGCTATCTGATCGGCGAGCCCGTCGACGGCGCCCTGCACGTCGAGCAGGTCTCGGTGCACCCGGACTCCGCCCGCCGGGGCGTCGGCCGGACCCTCCTCGCGTACGCCGCCGACCGCGCCCGCGACGAAGGCCTGACCGGCCTCACCCTGACCACCTTCACCGAGGTGCCGTGGAACGGGCCGTACTACACACGCCTCGGCTTCCGCGTCCTGGACGACACCGAGCTCACCCCCGGGCTGCGGAGGATCCGCGCCCATGAGGCGGAGCTCGGCCTCGACCGGTGGCCCCGGGTCTGTATGCGCCGCGACTAGGGCCTCTCCCGGCGGACAGACCCCTGGCCGCCCGTGGCGTACCGCTCGCGCAGCTCGATCTTCCGCACCTTCCCCGACACGGTCATCGGGAACGAGTCGAGGATCCGCAGCCCGCTCGGGATCTTGTAGTGCGCCAGTTGCCCGTCGCAGAAGGCGTGCAGCTCCTCCAGCGTCAGCGGGTCACCCGGATCGCGCGGGATGACGCACGCCAGCACCTCCTCGCCGTACCGCTCGTGCGGGACGCCGACGACCTGGACGTCCGCGATCTTGGGGTGGGCGTACAGGAACTCCTCGATCTCACGCGGGTAGATGTTCTCGCCACCCCGGATGATCATGTCCTTGATACGGCCGACGATCTCGACGTAGCCGTCCTCGCGCATCGTCGCGAGGTCGCCGGTGTGCATCCAGCGACCGGCGTCGACGGCCTCGGCGGTCTTCTCGGGCTCGTTCCAGTAGCCGAGCATCACGCTGTAGCCGCGGGTGCACAGCTCCCCCGCCGTGCCGCGCGGCTGGGTCACTCCGGTCGCCGGGTCGACGATCTTCACCTCGACGTGCGGGAGGACCTGGCCGACCGTGCCGGTGCGGTGTTCCAGGTCGTCGTCGCGCCGGGTCTGTGTGGAGACGGGGGAGGTCTCCGTCATGCCGTAGCAGATGGACACCTCGGCCATGTTCATCTCGCTGACCACCCGCTTCATCACCTCCACCGGACAGGGCGAGCCCGCCATGATGCCGGTGCGGAGCGAGGAGAGGTCGTACGAGGCGAAGTCGGGGTGGTTCAGCTCCGCGATGAACATGGTCGGCACGCCGTACAGCGAGGTGCACCGCTCCTGCTGGACGGCCTCCAGGGTGGCCTTCGGGTCGAAGGAGGGGGCCGGGATGACCATGCAGGCGCCGTGGGACGTAGCGGCCAGATTGCCCATGACCATGCCGAAGCAGTGGTAGAAGGGCACGGGAATGCACACCCGGTCCTGCTCGCTGTAGGCGATCATCTCGCCCACGAAGTAGCCGTTGTTGAGGATGTTGTGGTGGGAGAGGGTGGCCCCCTTGGGGAAGCCCGTCGTGCCCGACGTGTACTGGATGTTGATCGGGTCGTCGCAGGACAGCGCCTTGTACGGCACCGGCCTTCCCCGCGCGATCAGCGCCGCCCAGCTCGGGTCGCCGATGTACACCGTCTCCCGCAGCCGCGGGCACCTGCCCCGTACCTGCTCGACCATCGCCCGGTAGTCGCTCGTCTTGTGACCGACGGAGGCGAAGAGGAGCGAGATGCCGGCCTGGTTGAGGACGTACTCGACCTCGTGGGTGCGGTAGGCCGGGTTGATGTTCACCATGATCGCGCCGATGCGGGCGGTGGCGTACTGGACCAGCACCCACTCGGCACAGTTGACCGCCCAGATGCCCACCCGGTCGCCCTTGGCGACCCCGCTCGCGATCAGCGCGTACGCCAACTCGTCGACGTCGGCGGCGAATCGGGCGTAGGTCCAGCGCCGCCCGGACGCCACGTCGACCAGCGCCTCCCGGTCCGGCCAGGCGGCGACCGCCCGGTCCAGGTTGGCCCCGATCGTGTCCCCGAGCAGAGCGGTCCCGCTCGTGCCGTGCGTGTACGACAGCTGTGCGGTCACCGGAAGTCCTCCTCGCGGTACTCGGCGTCCGAGCCTGCCGCCGTGGCCTCGCGCAGTTCGATGCGGCGGATCTTGCCGGAGACCGTCTTGGGCAGCGGGGCGAACTCCAGTCGGCGGACGCGCTTGTACGCCGCGAGGACCTCCCGCGAGTGCTCGAAGAGCACCTTGGCCGTGTCGGGGCCCGGCTCCCAGCCCTCCGCGAGGACTACGTAGGCCTTGGGCACCGCGAGCCGCAGCTCGTCCGGCGCGGGCACCACGGCCGCCTCGGCCACCGCCTCGTGCTCCAGCAGGGCGCTCTCCAGCTCGAAGGGGCTGATCTTGTAGTCCGACGCCTTGAAGACGTCGTCGGCCCGCCCGACGTAGGTGATGTATCCGTCGGCGTCCCGGGAGCCGATGTCGCCGGTGCGGTAGTAGCCGCCGGCCATCGCCTCCGCCGTCCTGTCGGCGTCGCCGTGGTAGCCGGTCATCACGCCGACGGGGCGGCCGGACAGGTCGAGGGCGATCTCGCCCTCGTCGGCGCCGGGTGCGCCGCTGACCGGGTCGAGGAGTTCGACGCGGAAGCCGGGGCTGGGGCGGCCCATGGAGCCGGTCTTCAGGGGCTGACCGGGGCTGTTGGAGACCTGGACGGCGGTCTCGGTCTGTCCGAAGCCGTCCCGGATGGTGACGTTCCAAGCGCGCCGGATCTGCTCGATGACCTCGGGGTTCAGGGGCTCTCCGGCGGCCACGACCTCACGCGGCGGGGTGCGCAGCGCGCTCAGGTCGGCCTGGATGAGCATGCGCCAGACGGTCGGCGGGGCACAGAAGGTGGTGACGCCCGCGCGGTCCATCTCGGCCATCAGCCGGGCCGCGTCGAAGCGGGTGTAGTTGTGGATGAAGACGGTCGCCTCCGCGTTCCACGGCGCGAAGAGGTTCGACCAGGCGTGCTTGGCCCAGCCGGGCGAGGAGATGTTCAGGTGCACGTCGCCGGGCTTGAGGCCGATCCAGTACATGGTGGCCAGGTGCCCGATGGGGTACGAGGCGTGGGTGTGCTCGACCAGCTTGGGGCGGGCGGTGGTGCCGGAGGTGAAGTAGAGCATCAGCGGGTCGTCGGCCCCGGTCGGCCCGTCGGGGGTGAACTCGGCGGAGGCGGCGTACGCGTCCTCGTAGGTCTGCCACCCCTCCCGCTCCCCTCCGACGCTGATGCGCGTGTAGCGGCCGGGTACGTCGTCGAACTTGCCGGTGTCCTCGGCCCGCACCAGCACCTGGCGGACGCGTCCGCGCTCCACCCGGTCGCGCAGGTCGGCCGGGCCGAGCAGCGGGGTGGCCGGGATGACGACCGCGCCCAGCTTCATGGCGGCGAGGGCGGTCTCCCACAGCTCCACCTGGTTGCCGAGCATGACGAGGACGCGGTGCTCGGGCCGCACACCTCGGGCCCGCAGCCAGTTGGCGACGCGGGCGGACCGCTCGGCCATCTCGGCGAACGACACCCGGACCTCGGTGCCGTCCTCCTCGACGATGTGCAGCGCGGGGCGGTCGTTCCCCGCCGCGATCACGTCGAACCAGTCGAGCGCCCAGTTGAAGCGGTCGGGGCGCGGCCAGGCGAAGCCCTCGTAGGCGGTGGCGTAATCCTCGCGGTGCTGAAGCAGAAAGTCCCGCGCGCTGCGGAACAGCTCCGTCCCCGTCGTCATCTGTCCTCCTAGATACCGGACCTTGCCGGGCGGCTCTCTGTCATCGTGTAATCCGTGACGTGGGTCTCACTACCCCCGAACGGGGGTGTGCGCTCGGGAAACAGCGGGTGAAAGGGCGAGCACGTGGCAGTGGACGCGGCCGCATCGGTGGAAATAAGGGGCGCACTGGTGCGCCTGCGCCGCTCGACCGGCCTCCCGGTCGCGTTCGGCGGCCTGGTCGAGGCCGGGCACCGTCGGATGCGCATCAGCGAACTGAACGGCACGGCCACCGACTCCCTGCGCAGACTCGCGGTGACCGCCGGCAACGGCCTGGGCGGCAAGGCCGTCGCCCTCGCCCGCCCCTGCGCGGTCACGGACTACTCGGCCTCACGGCAGATCACCCATGAGTACGACGCCGCCGTCGCCGTGGAGGGGCTGTGCTCGGTGGTGGCGGTCCCGGTCGTCGTACGGCGCCGGGTGCGCGGTGTCCTGTACGGCGCCCTGCGCACCGCCCAGCCCTTGGGCGACCGCACGCTGACGGCGGCCGTGGACGCGGCGCGGGACGTGGAGCAGGCGCTGGCGGTGCGGGACGAGGTGCGGGGGCTGCTGGCGGCGGCGCGTCCGCAGACGGTGCCGTCCGCTCGGGACGCCGCGTGGGAGCAGGTCCGCGAGGCGCACGCCGCGCTGCGGGCGCTGGCCCCGCGCATCGGCGACCCCGCCCTGCGCGCGGAGCTCCTGGCCGCCTGCGGCCTGCTGACGGACGGGGCCGCGCAGGACGCCGTGCGGCTGGCGCCCCGCGAACTGGACGTACTGGCGTGTGTGGCCGCCGGTGCGACGAACGCGGCCACCGCCGAGCGGCTGGGGCTGCGGGCGGAGACGGTCAAGGGCTACTTGCGCTCGGCCATGCGCAAGCTGGGCACCCACACACGCGGTGAGGCGGTGGTGGCGGCTCGCCGGGCGAGACTGCTGCCGTAGAGCGGCAGGGGCCGTACGACCGCCGATGCGCGGGGCCGCAGGTCGCCCGCCCTCCGGCCGGCCCGCTCGGACGCCTCTCATTCATTCACCCGAGACTTGAATTTCCCCATGCTCCCCGGTTGTTATTTGCCTCACCATGCCTTCGGTCCGAATTTCAAAGATCCGTTGCCTAATATTGGCCCGAACACGACACACGGAGGGGAGCGGTGACCGTGCGACGGGACTTCAAGGAGCCTGCCAGCTGCCGCCCCGACCAGGTCATCGGCAGGGAGGAGCTGGTCAGCGCGGCGCGTGAGCAGCTCGGGCGGGGCGGCAGCGTGCTGCTTCACGGGCCTGCCGGAATTGGGAAGTCGACGATCCTGCGGGCATTGGCCACGGAATGCGGCCGGACGGCACGTACCGTGTTGCGCTGCTCGCCCACGGAGTCCGAATCCCACCTCCCCTTCCTCGCCCTGGCCGACCTCCTCGGGCTGGTCCTGGACGAGGTGTCCGACCGGCTCCCCGCCGCCCAGCTCACCGCCCTGGAATCGGCACTCACCGGCCGCGGCGAGTCCACCCTCCAGCGCGACGGCCTCGCCCTGCGCCTGGCCGTGCTGTCCGCCCTGCGTGCCCTCGCCGACAACGGCCCCGTCCTCGTCGTCGCCGACGACCTCCAGTGGCTCGACCCGGCCAGCGCCGAACTCCTCGGCTTCGCCGCCCGCCGTCTCGGGGACACCCCGGTGCGGATGCTCTTCGCGGTCCGGACAGAGGGCCAGGAGTACGACCGCCATCTACGCGCGTCCCCGCCGGACACCCTCGCCGTACGGCTGGGCCCGCTGTCCCGCGCCCAGATGTCCACCCTCCTCGACCACCGCGGCTTCACCGGCCTGCCCCGCTCCACGGTCCGGGACATCCACCGCACCAGCGGCGGCAACGCCCTGTTCGCCCTCGAACTGGGCCGCGCCCTCGCCGAGAACCCCACCCCGCCCCGCCCCGGCGAACCTCTGCCGGTGCCCACCTCGCTGCGCGCCCTGGTGCTGAACCGTCTGGAGATGCTGTCGGAGGAGGCCCGCCGCACCCTCCTGGTCGCGAGCGCCGGCGCCCGCCCCACGCTGGCCCTGCTGCACGCGGCCGGCCGTGACAACGCCGAGGCCGAGACCGCCCAGGCCGCCGGGCTGGGGCTGCTGGCGACCGAGCCCGAGGGGCCCGCCGTACGGTTCGCGCACCCGATGATCTCCGCCGCGCTGTACGCGGAGGCGCCCGCGCAGGAGCGCCGCGCCGCGCACGCCGCGCTGTCCACAGCCGCCTCCGACCCCATCGAACGCGCCCGGCACCTGGCCCTCGCGACCACCGGCACCGACCCCGAGGTCGCCGCCAGCCTCGCCGAGGCCGCCACCCTGGCCCGGGACCGGGGAGCACCGTCGGTCGCCGCGCAGCTCTGCCTGCTCGCCGCCCGGCACACCCCGGCGGACGGTGCACACAGGGTCCGCCCTTCGGATCAGGCCGACGGCGAGGAACAGCGCCGTGAAGCCGGGGGGAAGCCGGCGACCGACGACAACGCGGCCGGGGATGCCCCCGCCGAGGGAGAGCGCACCGCCCCCCACGACTCCGGGCCGGCCCGAACGACAGGTCCCAGCCCGGAGGCCCTGCGGTTGCAGGCCGTCGAGGACGCCATCACCGCCGGCGAGCTTGACCTCGCCCGGGACATCGCCCGCGAGGTGCTCGCCCGCACCACCGTGCCGGCGGAACGGGTGCGGGCCTGGATCGCCGTGATCGACACGGCGGGCCATGCGATGAACGAGGTCGACGCGATCTTCCCGCAGGCGCTCGCCGACGCCGGCGACGACCCGCAGCTGCTCGCCCTGGTCCACTACCAACTGACGTGGCGCGCCCTGCTCGTGAAGGGCGACTTCGACGAGGCCCGGGAGGAGGCCGCGTACTCGGCGGAGCTGGCCGCGCGGGCGGGCGACCGGTACACGGAACTCATGGCGCTCGCCTTCCGGGCCCAGATCGAGACGCTCATGGGCCACCCGGACGCCCCCGCGACGATCCGGCGTGCGCTGGAGGAGCCTCAGGACCCGAGGGTGGCGTGCCATCACAACGGGGCCGGGTACTCCCGCTTCCGCTGGCTGATCATGAGCGACCAGCTGCCCGAGGCGCGGGCGGCGGTCACCGCGCTGCTGCGTGAGGTGCGCCGGCACGGGTGGGTGGAGAGCGAGGTGCACTTCCTGCGCGGGGTCGCCGAGACCGAGCTGCACTCCGGCCACTGCGGACGCGCCCTCGACCTGGCCCGCGAGAGCCTGCGGCTGGCCCGCGACACCGGGATCGGCGAGGTGGCCTCCGCGGTGCTGACCTCGCTCGCGGAGGCCGCGGGCGGGGAGGTGGACCGGGCCCTCGCGCTGGCGCGGGAAGCGGTGGAGCACGCCGAGGAGGACGGCGACCAGATGTACGTCTCCCGTGCCCTGGCCGCCCTCGGCCACGCCCAGCTGGTGGCGGGGGACACACAGGCGGCGGTCCGTTCGCTGCGCCGGGTGCGCGAGGTCGAGCAGGGCCTCGGCATCACCGACCCGGCGCGCGGCCGCTGGCACGGCGACCTCGCCGAGGCCTTGGTGCGCAGCGGGGAGTTCGCGGAGGCGCAGGACCTCATCGGCGTCACGCGCGAGCACGCGTTGCGGCTGAACCGGGAGAGCGTGCTGGCCGTCCTCGACCGCGCCGAGGCGCTGATCCGCGCGGCACGGGGCGAACAGGACGCCGCCATGGCCCAGTTGACGTCGGCACAGGACCGGCTCGGCAAGCTGGGCTACGGCTTGGAGGAGGCCAGGGCCGCCTTCGCCCTCGCCCAACTGCGCACCGGCGCTCCCGGCCCGACGTCGTACGACGAGGCGGCCCGGCTGTTCCGCCGCTGCCGGGCACTGCCCTGGCTGCGGCGGGTCGCAGCGGCGGTCGAGGCCGCTTCCGAGGCGCGCCCCGCGGAGCCTGCGCCCGCCCCCGTCGCCGCGCCGGACGGCCTGGAGGGGCTGGACGGCCTCGCCTCGATGGAGCGTCAGGTCGCCGCGCTCGTCATGGAGGGCGCGACCAACCGGGAGATCGCCGGACGTCTGTTCATCAGCGTCAAAACGGTCGAAGCGACACTTACCCGGGTCTATCGCAAGTTGGGGATCCGATCGCGGGTCGACATCGTCAGACTCGCGGCGGGACGTCGTACGACCTGAGTCCGGGCGCCGGGCGGCGCTCGTTCGAGGCGCCGCGCGTTCGAGGCGCCGTACGACCTGAGTTCACCCGTCCTTGTCGGCCTGCGCGGGTTTATCCGGCACGACCGAGGGTTTTCCCTGCCCAACTCCCTTAGGGGGTTCCCTCATTGGGAAGGGGAACTTCCGGGACCTACCTTGTGGATGTGCCGCTCGCCGGGCACACGGAGGCCGGTCCCGCGGCCCTCGTGCTCAACCCCCCACACCCGCGCGACCCCCCACCGGCAACCCCCAATGAGGAGACTCATGTTCGGGCTCACCCGTGCCAGAAACACCGCCGTCGTCACGGCGACCGTGGCCGCCGCCGCGGCCGCCCTGCTCAGCGCCCCCACCGCTGAGGCCGCGTCCACGCGCATCGTGGGCGGCACGACGACCACGGCGTCCGCATACCCGTACGTCATGCAGATCACGGACGCCTCGCAGAGCCAGTTCTGCGGTGGCACGCTCGTCTCCGCGACCAAGGTCGTCACCGCGGCGCACTGTATGGTCGACGAGACCACCAGCAGCGTCCGGGTCGTCGGCGGCCGCACCTACCGCAACGGCACGAACGGCACGGTCAGCCGGGTCAGCGACATCTGGATCCACCCGGACTACACGGACGCCACCAACGGCAACGACGTGGCCGTGCTGACCCTCTCGACCTCGATGCCGTACACGACGGCCTCCTACGTCGACTCCTCGGACACCGGTGTGTACGCGGCCGGCACCACCGCGCGCATCGTGGGCTGGGGCACCACCTCCTCGGGCGGCAGCTCCTCCAACCAGCTGCGGACGGCGACCGTGCCGACCGTCTCCGACTCCAGCTGCGGCAGCTCGTACGGTTCGGACTTCATCCAGTCCGACATGATCTGCGCCGGATACTCCTCCGGCGGCGTTGACACCTGCCAGGGCGACAGCGGCGGTCCCCTGCTCATCGGGGGCGTCCTGGCAGGGATAGTTTCCTGGGGTGAGGGCTGCGCCCAGGCCGGTTACCCGGGTGTCTACACCCGGCTGACCACCTTCTCGGACGAGGTGACCGAACAGGTCGAGTCGTAGCCGGGAACGGCGCCCAGAAGGTCTCCTGAGCACACCTCAGGTGAAAGACCAGGGGGCGTTGCGGGCCTCCACGAGCGGCCCGCAACGCCCCCTATCCATGTCCGACGCCCCGTATACCCGTATGTCCGATCGCCTCGTAAACCCGCATACATGTCCGTATCCATGCCCGTTGTCGGTGGGTCCTGTTTGAATGGGTGCCGGATGGAGGTGATGGGCATGGTGTCCGCAGACCGGTTGCTGGCCTTCGCGGCGATGTCGCTGTTGGTCATCGTGATTCCGGGACCGAGCGTCCTGTTCGTCATCGGCCGCGCCCTGGCACACGGCCGCCGCACCGCCGTGGCGACCGCCCTCGGCAATGTCCTCGGCTCGTATCTGCTCGTGATCGCCGTCGCGGTGGGCATCGGTTCCCTGGTGGAGCGGTCCGTGGCGATCTATCTGACGGTGAAGCTGGCCGGCGCGGCCTATCTGGTCTACCTGGGCGTGCAGGCGTTCCGCCACCGCAAGGAGCTGAAGGCGGCCGCGATACAGGCTCAGCCGACGGGACCGTCACGCGGCGATCTGCGGACGGTCCTCGACGGCGCCCTCGTCGGTGTCACCAACCCCAAGGGCGTGGTGTTCTTCGCCGCCGTACTCCCCCAGTTCGTGGACCCCTCGGCGGGCCATGTCGCCCTGCAGATGCTCCTGCTGGGCCTGGTCCCGATCACCATCGGCCTGGTCACCGACACCCTGTGGGGCCTGACCGCGTCGGCGGCCCGCACCTGGTTCGCCGGCTCCGACCGCCGGCTGTCGCTGATAGGCGGAGCGGGCGGGTGCACGATGATCGGGCTCGGGGTGACGGTCGCGGTGACGGGGCGGGCGGAATGACGACGGGGGCGGGGCCGGGCGTGCCGACGGCAGACCCTAGGGGATGACGGTCCCGAACCGGATGTCGTACGGCGTCTCCGGGTGCATGACCTTCAGCACGCGCTCCGCCTCCTCGGTCACCTCCCCGCGCTGGGCCTGGGTGAGCTTCGTGAACTCCTCGATGACGAGGTCCTCGCCGAGGATCCGCCACACTCCCGCGAGGAAGCCGTCTACCAGGAGCGGGCAGTAGACGGTGTTCGCCTGCCAGGTGCGGCCGTGGTTCGCGGGCGGGATCACCCGGGTGCGGTCGGCATGGGAGAGCAGAAGGTTGTCGAACTCGGGCAGGAAGCGGGGCGGCGCCGGGGTCTCCGGGTCCGGGCGCGGGGCGTCGGGGAGGTCGAAGAGTTCGACGCCGTTGCCGTCCCGGAAGGTGACGAGCTCGGGGCGGAGCCGCTCGAAGGCGTCGCGCATCCGGGTCAGCCCGGACCAGGTCTGCATGTCCTTCACCGAGGCGGGCCCGAAGGCGGCCAGATAGCGCAGGACCGTGGCGTCGGCGGAAGCGGCCGGCTCGGCGGGGCGGCCCAGCCAGTGCTCGGCGGTGGTGAGGGAGACCTGGGCGCTGCGGCCCCACATTCCGCGCGGGGTGACCTGGACGAGGGGGAGCTTGCAGCGGGCGGCGACGGCCAGGGACTGCGGGTCGGCGTCCGGCCACTCACCGCCGAGGGCCTCACGGAGCTGCTTCATCGTGCGCGGCTCGGCCTCGACGAGGTCGCGGGCGAGTACGGCGAGCCGGTCCAGATCGACGCCGACGAGGCCCTCGCGGAAGTAGTTGATCTCGCGGTCCCGGGCGGGCTGCACCAGCGGGCGCAGGGTGAGACTGTCGTCGGCGGTGTGCAGGTGGATCGTCGAGCGCATGGTGACGATGCGCACGGCAGCGCGGTCGGCCAGCAGCCCGGACAGCTCCTCGGGCCTGAAGCCGTCCAGGCGCGCGGCGAGCGCGTAGTACGGCGGCTTGACCTCCTGGGCCTGGAGGCCGACCAGATGCTCCACGGCCGCCGGGGCGGACAGCGGGGAGCGGCGCAGCAGGAGCTGCCGGTCGAGGGTGGCGCGATTGAGGGCGCGGGTGCTGAGCACGGGGCCCGCTGCGGCCGTCGTCTTCTTGGCGCTGCGCTTCGTCATACCGGGCACGCTAGCGAGGCTTGCGGACACCTTCTGTCCGCAACCCTCACGGAAACTCTCACGGAAGCCGGGATCGCCTCGCCCCGCCCATGCCATTCGCCCCGTATATCCTGCTCCGAGATCAAGCACATCTTGCTCCGAGACCACGCACACACACTCGTCGTCTCGACCGGGAGGCAGCCGAGATGTCCGAGCGACGCACACGCCCCGCCTCGAAGAACCCCATGAAGTCCGTCTGGCGCAGAGCCGCCACCCCGCCGCAGCCACCGAAGCCACCGGAGCAGGCGCCTTCGGAGGATTCCACCGCTCCCGACTCCCCCGAAGTGCCGAGCGTCGTGCAGGCGGCGCTGTACCGGGACGGCGTGCGTGTGTCGTCGCCCGCCACCCTCGCCGAGACCTACCGCGAGCTGCGCGACCAGCCGTCCGGCATGGCGTGGATCGGGCTGGCCCGCCCCACGGAGGCGGAGCTTCTCTCCCTGGCCGCGGAGTTCGACCTGCATCCCCTCTCGGTCGAGGACGCGATGGAGGCACACCAGCGACCCAAGCTGGAGCGCTACGGCGACACGCTCTTCGTGGTCCTGCGAGCGGCCCGCTACCTGGACGCACCCGAGGAGGTCGACTTCGGTGAACTGCACGTGTTCGTCGGCCCCGACTTCGTGATCACGGTCCGCCATGGCGCGGCCCCCGATCTGTCGGCGGTGCGCCGACGCATGGAGGAGACGCCGGAGCTGCTCAAGCTCGGCCCGGAAGCGGTGCTCTACGCGATACTGGACGCGGTGGTCGACGGCTACGAACCGGTGGTGTCAGGCGTCCAGATCGACATCGACGAGATCGAGACCGAGGTCTTCCGCGGCGACCCCGAGGTCTCCCGCCGTATCTACGAACTCTCCCGGGAAATGGTCGAATTCCAGCGCGCCACCCGCCCGCTGGTCGGCATGCTGCACGGCCTGATGGCCGGCTTCTCCAAATACGGCACGGACGAGGAACTCCAGCGCTACCTCCGCGACGTGGCCGACCACGTCACCCACACCAGCGAGCGCGTCGACGGCTTCCGCCAGGCTCTCACCGAGATCCTCACGGTCAACGCGACGCTGGTCACGCAGCAGCAGAACGCGGAGATGCGGGCGCTGGCGGAGGCGGGGTTCGAGCAGAACGAGGAGATCAAACGGATCTCGTCATGGGCGGCGATTCTGTTCGCTCCGACGCTGGTCGGGACGATCTACGGGATGAACTTCGAGCACATGCCGGAGTTGCACTGGGTGTTCGGATACCCCTTTGCGATCGCCCTGATGGCGGTTGTTTGTACCAGTTTGTACGTCATTTTCAAGCGACGAGATTGGCTCTGAGTAAGCGTCCTGGAGGGCTGCCGCCCTGAGCGTGTGCAGCTGCGCTCCGTTCGGGGCTGAAACACCAAAACGGATGGGCACAGCGAGGTGCTGTGCCCATCCGTTTCGCGGGTTGTGGAGGGTGGCTCTCTACGCGCCCACGCGTCTCGCCGCCCATCGGCAGGGTGAAGTACAAGCGCCCGCCGAGGAGTTGCGGGCAGTTCAGGTCACCGCATGGCGGGATGGAACTCGGACAGACTCCTTGGCTCCGCTCCCCCCATCAGTCAGTTGCCGATCGCTCCGCCGTGCAGATACGACACCCGTCTCCCGCGAGGGGTTCCCGCCCCACTGCTCCCGAGGGGGCACTTCCTCGCCCTTCATCAGGAAGGCGTCAGCGGTGAGTTCTGCGTTGTCGCCGACCGTGGTGCCGTAGTGGACGAGGGCGCCGACGCCGACGGTCACGTTCGCACCCAGAGTGATGCGGTCGGACTTGAAGGCGCCGTCCTCCTGCGAGTGGCACTGGATGACAGTGGCGGCGTTGAGGGTGCTGCCGTGCCCGATGGTGACGAGGGTCCGCTCGGGCAGCGCGCAGCCGTCGTCGAAGACCCGGCCTCCGATTCTGACCCCCAGCAGGCGCCAGACCATGGTCTTGAACGGCGTACCGTTGAAGATCTGTTCGAATCGGTGGGAGGACAGCTTCCAGTAGCGTTCGTGCCGCCAGAAGGAGAGGTCGTAGATCGAGCAGTACAGCGGTTTCAGAGGGTGGATTGCCGTGACGATCCGTTCGACCAGCGCGAAGTAGCAGACGGTGAACGCGAGTGTGAGCAGGCCGGCCAGGGCGAACACTCCCGCGCCGACAGTGAGATAGAGGTCGACGGCGGCCATGGCGATGACACTGAGCCCGAAGAAGTGCACCCAGCGCACCAGCAGGAACAGGATCGCGGTGAGCGCGTTGTGCTTGTTCTTGGCGGCCAGGCGGCGGCGCAGTTCGTCGCCGGTGGCCAGGTCGTCGAACTGCCGGTCGCGCATCACGGTGCGGGGTATCTCGAAGCTGGGAGAGCCGAGCAGGCCGACACCTTCGCGGACGGGTCCGTCGACGGGGACCATGGCCTTGGTCGCGAGCAGGCAGTTGTCGCCGGTCCGGCCTCGTGGGAGATAGACGATGTTGTTGCCCAGGAAGTTGCGTGGCCCGATCGTGGTTCGGCTGACGCGGAAGAAGGTGGCCGAGTACTCGGTGTTGATGACCGACAGGCCGTCGGCGATCATCGTTCCGCTGCCGACCTGAGTCAGGTACGGGATGTCGTGCTTGACCAGCGAGCCGAAGTTCGACCCCGTCTGTTCGACGCGGCACAGGTCGTATCCGATGGACCGCAGATAGTGGACGATCGCTGAGCTGTCCCCGAACAGGGTGGTAAAGAACCTGATGTTGGTGATGCGTGTGACCATGCGCTGAACGCCGTAGTGGAAGCCGTACAGCGAGTAGGTCCTGCCCGGCTTGAGCACGAGATTGAGCAGGCGCGGCAGTGTCCTGATCGCCAGCAGGCCGATCAGCAGGCCGCCGAAGAAGGCGATCAGGGAAGCGACAAGTGCCTCCAGGTAGAACGCCGAGCTGCCGAAGGCCGCCAATCCGATGGTCGCCACAGCGTTGAGCTGTGGCACCGCGGACACCACGATGCTCACGCCCGCCACGGTCAGCGGCAGATACAGCAGAAGCACGCCGACGAGCTGCCACGAACCGTAGAGCGCCCTGCGCAGGGTGCCGCAGGCCCCCGGGCCGACAGTCCGGAAGTCGGTGTCGGTTGGCTGCGCGGGCGTGCCGTGCCACGCCTGGCCGGCCGGCACGGTCTGTCCCGGGTGCAGGGAAGAGGCGTGGCCCAGCTGGGCGCCGTCACCCATCGACACATGTATGTCGACGACCGACTGCTCACCGATGGTCACATCAGCACCGAGGGTCACCGGCCCTGTCTCGATCCAGCCGTCGTACGCGCGATAGCCGGAGAAGAACACGTCCTTGCGGACGACCGTACCGTCACCGATGGAAATCAGGTCGGTGCAGACCGGAACGTTACGAGTGAGGATCGTGACGCCTTTGCCGATGTGCGCGCCCAGTGCTTTCAGGTACATCGCGTACACGGGTGAGCCGATGAAGAGCCGGACCGGGCTGGACCGGATGAGGGTCTTGACCCACCAGAAGCGCAGGTAGCCGAAACTCCACACCGGGATCCCGCGTGGAGTGAAGCGGCCGATGAGCAGCCACTTGGCCGCGATCGGGAAGGCACACATGACCAGGAAGGCCGCCGCCCCGAACAGGACCGCCCGCTGGTAGACGTCCACCGTGCCGGAACCGGCGACGATCCACGCATAGCCCCGGACGAAAGCAAGGCCGCCCAGGCACGACATGCTGCCATAGGTCAACAACTGGGCCGCGCCGCACAGCACGTACTGCCATGTACCGGACGGCCGACCGGAATGGGTGTCGATCGGTTCGACGTTCTGCACGGGTTCCGCAGAACCAGCCGTGACGGGAGCGGGAGATGTGTCGGTCTGCAAGAGGGCGGCCGCCAGGTCACGGATCGTGGAGTGACGGTACACGTCCTTCATGGACGCGGTGGGAAGGTCGTCGCGTTTGCGGAGGCGGGCGCAGAAGTGCGCCATGACCAGGGAGTCGGCGCCGAGATCGGCAAAGAAGTGACCGTCCACCGGCACGCGCTCGGTGTGCAGGACCTCGGCCAGCACCTTGGCCAGTGGCGCTTCCATGTCGCTCGATGACTTGGCCGGCGCCTGCACCGCTGTGCCGGATGGTGCGTCGGCGCGGGCGGGGGCCAGGTGGGTGCCGTTGAGTGCGGCCGCCAGGTCACGGATGTTGGAGTGCTGATAGATGTCCTTCATGGACGCGGTGGGAAGGTCGTCGCGTTTGCGGAGGCGGGCGCAGAAGTGCGCCATGACCAGGGAGTCGGCGCCGAGATCGGCAAAGAAGTGACCGTCCACCGGCACGCGCTCGGTGTGCAGGACCTCGGCCAGCACCGCCGCCAGCGCCGCCTCGGTACGGGCCCCAGCGTTGCCCGTGGCAGCAGGGTGCTCGACGGCGACTGCATCGTCCGGGCAGATCCCGGGACCTCCGTCAGGGGAGTTGCAGGTCACGGCAGTTCCTCCCAGCCGTTCCGACCGGTGCCCGTCACGGCGGCAATCTGGCGACCCTGACACATATGCGCAGCCGACCCGGGCCACGCACAGGCCACAGAGTCATGAGCCGTGATCCGGTAACAAATCCACGAACGCATGAGTCGTTCACCTCAGTGCGGCCCCAACCGCCGGCCGCATCGGATCACTGGGTCGGGCTGCGCATTCAAAGAATGCGATCAAGATCAACCCGAGGTTCGGGTCGCAGCCGACACCTCTCACTCCAGTAGGCCCGATCGGGGGAGGCCTGTCCTGCTTGAGACACAACGGGTGGGGACACCCCCCAACTGACCCCACAACTGACCCCACCCCTATGACCTGCGTCTTACCTGCTATTCACAGAGCACCAAGCACTACTCACGATGCAAAAGTCCAGCCACATGGCAGGCCCATCCCCCGCCGATCGGCGGGGGTGCGGTTTGCAGCCCTCCAGAGAGCCGCGACACCCACGCGCCAGGCACTCGGACAGGAGGAGTTCGGCCAGGAAGCCGAGCGGAGATGGGACATCGGCTCGCGTTCGGCGGTCTTCGACAGCTCGGGGCCTGCGGGGCCGCGGGAGTTGGTCGTAGGCGACGGATGGCAGAGGACGTTTGTCGGGCGGCAGCAAGACCCAGACGGCAGCGAGTAGCGAGGCGATGCCGGTGCTCAGTGCCGTGGCCAGGCCGGTGATGAGGTGGTCATGGCGTCACGACGGATCCCCGCGTACAGATCGACCTTGGACTTCGGCAACACTCGGGCCCTTCATCGTGCAGAGCACAACCATGGTCCCGAAGGAAGCACCGAGGTGCTTCCCAAACTCAGCGACATCGCTCTCCTGAGGAAGAGTGCGTTCTCACCGCTTGGCGACAGACTCTCTCGAAATCCGACGTGGCGCTGAGACAAGCAGGTCGCGCCTGCACCTCGCTGGCGTTGAAACGCCGACGCCTGGAAGGCCAAGCGGCCGCGCCGGGAACAGTTGGTCCGGCCGGCGCGGTTGCATCGATCAAGGGACCGGCGCCGTACGGCGGGGAACACGGAGATCGCAAGGTCGTCCGCCCCGGCAGGATCCGGGCCCCAAGGTCGCGGGATGCCCGCGGCGCACTCGGACCAAGACGTATTTCTGCAGGAGGACTGCTTGATGACTGACCGGCCTTTGACGCTCATGGCAGTGCACGCCCACCCCGACGACGAGGCCACCGGAACCGGAGGGGTCCTCGCGCGGTACGCGGCGGAAGGCATCCGCACGGTTCTCGTGACGTGTACCGACGGCGGTTGCGGTGACGGACCGGGGGGTGTCAAGCCAGGCGATCCCGGGCACGATCCGGCGGCCGTCGCCCTGATGCGCCGTCAAGAACTTGAGGCGAGCTGTGACGTCCTTAAGGTCAGCGATCTGGAGATGCTGGAGTATGCCGACTCCGGGATGATGGGCTGGCCGAACAACGACGCCCCCGGATCCTTCTGGCGGACCCCCGTGGAGGAAGGCGCGGCCCGACTCGCGGAACTCATGCGGCACTACCGACCCGATGTGGTCGTCACCTACGACGAGAACGGCTTCTACGGCCACCCCGATCACATCCAGGCCCACCGCATCACGATGGCGGCACTGGAGATGACCGCGCTGACACCGAAGGTGTACTGGACGACGATGCCCCGCTCAGGGATGCAGCGGTTCGGGGAGATCATGCGCGAGTTTCATCCGGACATGCCGGAGCCGGATCCTGCCGAGGCCGCCGCGATGGCCGAGATCGGCCTCCCCGACGATGAGATCACCACGTGGGTGGACACAACCGCGTTCAGCGGCCAGAAGTTCGACGCACTGGCCGCGCACGCCAGTCAGGGCGAGAACATCTTCTTCCTCAAGATGGGCAAGGAGAGGTTCGGCGAGTTGATGGGCATGGAGACCTTCGTACGTGTCCAGGACGCCACCGGCGCGGCCGTACCCGAGAACGATCTCTTCGCCGGACTGCGCTGATCCACCCATCCGGAGCGGAACTCGGGAAAGCTCATCGACCGCACCGCGCAGTCGAGAGGGTCACACACCCGGAGGCTTGTCCGCGCGAGTTCCGCTCCGGCAGCCCGCGTCCAGGCCGGCGGGCCCTCGCCGACGGCATCGACGCATGCGAGACCTATGGACTGCCGACTTGGGAGGCCCGCGACAGCTCAGATCACAAGCCCAGCGATCTACTCCGATCAAGACGGTTCCGCAGAGGAAACGACACAAAGCTGAGACTCGGGTCACGAGGGCGGTCTCCGACACCAGCCGCGAGATCCTCCTCTCCCATGGAGGAGCCCGTTCCGCACGGTCTGGGACATGACCCGAGGCCGTACGCAAACCACGCTGGACCTGACGACCCCCGGCTCCGACGCGGCGGTGGTCTCCATCGCGTCGGAGCCGGGCGGCCGCGGCCTCTACACGGCCCGCACCTCCCCCACTTCCCCTCGGGGAGCTGAGCAACGAGTGTGGGACACCGTGCACCACCACCGGACCGCCGTGCTCCCGGGCCTGGCCGGCAACCTCCTGGCCGTCCGTCCCTACGGCGGACTGCTCGTCGGTGACAACCACACCGCCCGCCTGCCCTCCGGCTCCGTCACCCGACGCGGTCTGGTCCAGGGCGACGAGATCGGCGCCCTGGCCTTCACCACCGACGGCTCCCGTCTGGCGGCGGGCGACCAGACCGGACGTGTCGCCCTGTGGGACGGAAGCCTCCGCCATCGCGCGGGTGTGCTACGCACCGTCTTCCCCGCCCCGCTGGGCGGCACCGCCGAGGCGGTCAACGCCCTCGCCATCAGCCCCGACGGCCGCACCCTGGCCGTCGGCGGCGACGCGGGAACACTCCAACTGTGGGACCAGGTTTACGCACGGGCCGGGGGGCCAGACCACGCTGCAACAGGTCTTCAACCAGGCCGGCGGCACCACGGCCGCGATCGACACCCAGGCCGAGAACGCGGCGACCTCGTACTCCTTCGCAGCGGGTCAGGCCACGGACCAGGCCTTCATCGACCAGATGGACAGCACCGGCTTCAAGGGAAGCCCCGCGGTTCCAGACGGCGGGGCTTCGCCAGGTACGCACGCGTACGTCTTCAGGATGGCGGTGATCCCGCAGGTGCCCGGCCGCGCGCAACGCCCCACGAACGCCCCTCGCAGACCGCGTGCCCCCTGCGGCTTCCACCCCTTCTCGGTCGTGACCAGCACCCGCTGCCCGGCGAGACCGCGGTCGTCGGCGATCTCTACAAGGGCGCGCGCGACGTTCACGAACGGAAGGGTGGGCAGACCGGGGACCTTGGCGACCCGGTCGAGGCGCTTGACCGTGGCGGCGGATGCGGCCGGAGCCTCCTGGAGGTTGACCGGGTGGACGATCGTCCAGTTCAGACCGCTCGCGGGAAGGCTCTCCTCCGAGAGCTCCTTGTCCTTGAAGATCGCGGCAACGACCGTCTTGTAGACAAGCCGCCCGAGGAACGACGCCTTCGCCGCCGTATCCCCGACACCGAACGCTGAGACGAGCACGAACCGCTCGACACCGGCGTCCTGCGCCGCGGCGGTGACGACCGGCAGGGTGCGCTGCATCAGGTCGATGGGCTTCTTCGCGCGCAGGGCGACCCCGATGGCCGAGATCACGGCGTCGCTGCCGGCGAAGGCCTTCGCCATCACGGCCCGGTCGTCGAGGGAGCCCCGCACGACGGTCAGCCCGGCCCAAGGCGAGGTCGACGCGATCGGCACCGACGTGCGGCACAGGTCCGTCGGCGACCGGGTCATGGGCGTCACCCTGGGCGCCTTCGCCCCCTACGCCCTGGTCGACCACCGGCATGTGATCACGGTGCCGGAGTCCCTGTCGTGGACCGACGCCGCGGCCCCGAGGTCATGGTGCAGCGCCACGAACTGCTGGCCATGTCCCAACTGCACCCGCTGCAACAGCCCTGGTACCAGCCGGAGACCTACCAGGACGTACGGCCGGACGCCTTCCTCCCCGTCGACGGTTCCCTGATCCTCGGCCCCGGCGTAGCCGTGATCGAGACCCCGGGCACGTGCTCGGCAACCAGACCATCGTCCTCAACACCTCCACCGGCATCTGGGCGAGCAGCGAGAACGTCACCGCCGCCGAGTGCCTGACCCCCGAGCACTCCCGCATGCCGGGCATCGCCCGCTGGGCCCGCACCTGGGGCCACGAGGTCGTCCTCAACGCCAACACTCGAGACGACCGCCGACCAGTACAACTCGCTGATCGTCGAGAAGACCCTGGTCGACCGCTCCCAGGCCGACCCCCGCTTCCTCCAGTTCTTCCCCTCCAGCGAACTGACCGCCTCCTGGGCGAACCCGGGGACGTCGCCCACCTTCACCCACAAGGCGATCCCACACTTGTGAGGGGGCTGGCCGAAAGCATGGGGGGTGCCGAGGACGTTCATGACTCGATCATTCGTGGCCGGGTAGGCGAGCCAGACGCGGATGCCGTCGCCGGGACAGGAGTTGATGTGAATGCGGGGCGCGACCGGCGGTCGCGTAACCGGGTTGGGGGGCGCGATTCCTTCGATCAACCACGAGCACTTCGGATGCCTGGACTGCGCGCGACGTTCGCACCCAGTGGCTCCAGCCTCGAACGGGGGAGAAGGGGAGGAGTGGGCGGAACTGTCCGCCGAAGCGGGAGGCAGCACGAACTGAGCCAGGGCTACGACGCCGACGCCGGGGTGCCCTCGATCGTGCCGCGCGAGGCGGTCCACCTCGTCGCTGTTCCTCAACCGGCCTTCTGTGCAAGCCCGTTGGCCAGTCCGCTACTGCGCTCGGCGGCCCAGGCGGTGGCCCAGACCCGTGCCGCCGCCGAACAGCACCGCGTCACCATCGGCTTCACCACCGGCCTCACCGTCACCCCGGCGGTACGCGAACTGCGCCGCCGCCACCCGGACGCCGACGTACACACCCGCTACCTCGCCTGGAACGAGCCCCAGCCGGCCTTGCTGGAACGCCGGGTGGACGCGGTGCTGGGCCGGCTGCCCTTCCCTCCCGACGGGTTGAGCGTGACGATCCTCTACGAGGAGCCCCGGGTGCTGCTGGTGCCCGTCGGCCACCGACTGGCCGACCGGAACCACGTCACGCTCGACGACATCGCCGAGGAACCCCTCCCCCGTTTCCCCGACGACCACTGGAACGCGTTCTGGTGCGTCGACCCCCGCCCCCACGGCAGGAGGGCGCCCACCGGCCCCGTCGTCACGGCCATGGAGGACAAGCTCGAACTCATCGCCACCGGCCAGGCCGTGTCCCTCGCCCCGGCAAGCGTCCTGGCCAAGGAGGTCCGACCCGACCTGACCACGGTCCCGCTGAAAGGCGCCGAACCCAGCCGGGTCGTCCTGGCCACCCGTGCCGACGACGACAGACCTCTGCTCAGGGCCCTGCGCGCCCACGCCACGGCCAACACGCGTCGTGGACTGTCCCGGAACACCCAACATCTCGGAACGGGCCAGGGCCTGTCATCCCGTCAGCGGATCTGACCGTCGCGCGCGAGACGAAGGCGTCGACAAAGCGTGCGGTGCCGCCCGAGTGTAGGCGTACCGGCCGGATCCGGTCTCGTGGAACTGTCCGTCATCGGAAAGGTGTCGACCTCGACAAGGCCCGAACAAGATCAGGTCAGAGCCTGTTCATCGGCTCACTGCCTCGCGTGGGGGCGCCCAGAGCGTCAACCGAGCGTCATGACCAACAACCCATCCCTCTTCTTCGGGCGGAACAGGCGGCGAGGTCGTCGGCGATCTCGCGCTGTACCGGGAGAACGTTCCGGCGTCGTCTGCCGGAATCGCTGGACGATCTGCACGGCCCGGCCCAAGGGGTCGTCGACCTGCCGCTGCACCTGGCCTGGTCCGGGATGACCTCATGCGACCTGGGCAAGCCTCGCGGGCGCATGGGCCTGGAGCAGCCCGCCACCTGATCGCCGACCGCCTCGACATCACCGGCAGACCCTCCGTGCCGTCATCAGCGACGGCGGCTTCCCGGCCTACTGGGCCTACCCACGCCCCGAGAGAACGCGAACGCCTCTATCCCTCGCCCGACCAGCACAACGCCGGACTCCAGCCCTGACCGACGATCTCACCGCGGAGGAGGAGCCGCACCCAACGAAAACCATCGGACCGGACCGCTTCTGAGTACCGTTGTCTTCGAGAGCCAGGTGAGCAAGAGGGGCTGATGGACGCGAAGTTGGAGAGTCTGGCGCCGCACGCCCTCCTGCAGTCGCCAACAGAAGGCAATCGGACGACAGTTTCGAGCCGAGGCGGTGGACCCGGCCGGGACTCGCGGCGCCGGCGATCGAGGAGCAGGACTGGCGGCTGAGCTAGCTGCTACGCCAAATGATGAGCGATCAGGAGTATCCGCCCCCGAACGCGCAGGCGGCCCTGTGGTGGCTCACCGTCTCGCTGCCGGAGTGGACGCGGACGCACGGGGAGGAAAGGTATGGCTGAGGACGCGGACGCAGCGGCCGGGGGCGCGGGGCCTACGGGCCCGCTCCTGCGGGAGTACTCGCCGACGGGCGGTGTGCCACCGGTGAGTGCCCAGAGAACGTCGGTGGTGTTCTACCGGAACGGCGGCTACAGCGTGGTCACCGCCTTCGGTGTCCGGCACGTCGACAAGCCGATGCTGGCCCGGCCCGTCACCGTCTGCGAGATCGCGGTCGGCACCTTCGTGACGCCCCTACGCATCGAGCTTCCGGCCGCCGGCAGCACCGCCTTCTTCAAGGCCGAGGTGGACATCCAGTGGAAGGTGGACGATCCCCATCTGGTCGCCGTCCAGGCGGTAACGGATGTCGCCAAGCGGCTCACCTCCCCGATCCTGGAACGGCTGGGCGAGGTCACGCGCTCGTACCTGGTGACCGATGCCGAACAGGCCAACCGCGTCATCACCCGGGAGTGCATCGGCGGTCGCTGGAGCGATCTGGGGGCCGAACTCGGGCTGCGTGTACGGCTGTACGTCCGCCTGGGAGCGGACAACCACGCCATCGAGCACGCGAAGAACCTGCGGGGCGTCGAGACCGCCGTGACCCGGGAGCGGCAAGAAGTGTTCCGGCGCATGCTGCACGGCGAGGAGCTGGAGCAGCTCAGCTTCATGCTGGCGGCCGACCCTGCCGGGGCCAAGGACTTCCTGGAGAAGATCCGCCAGGAGGGCCGACAGGACGAGAAGGACCGGGTCGCCCAGCTCTTCGCCATGGCCGTCCGCGGCGAACTCGCCACCGTCGACATGGAGGCGCAGGTCCTCAACCTCCTCAACCCGGACCGGCGCCACCCCATCCAAGGCACCGTCGGATCAGCACCGGCCCCCCAGGAGCGGCCGCGTCGACGCAGACGTGCCGAGGACGACGGATGGTCCTGGGCGGAAGAAGCTGACGAGGCCGACGAGCCGTCCACCCGCCCGAGAAAAAACAAGTCTCGCACCCCTGCCATCCCTTCCAGAGACCGGGATAACCAGCCGTCGGCATGGGCCGTTCCTGCCGAGGACGACCACCGCGATGCTGAGAGCGCCGTTGAACTCACAGGCGAGCTCGACGTCAACCACACACCACCGGCCTGGTACACACAAAACTCCAGTGAGGATCCGTCGAAAGAAGTGAGCGGCAGATCGCCCGAGCCTCCCCCAGACGACGCGGCCGTGCGCTCAGGCCCCTCGGCATTCGAGCGCGTCGTCACGCCGCCGCCCCGTCCCCCTATGACGGACATGACAGCCACCGGTGATTGGGCAGAACCGCACCAGTTGGTCGCGGAACTGGCCGAGCAAACGTCTCCTGGGCGGGAAGTGCCCCTGCACGTACAGATCGTCCGAGGTACCGGGCGGGGTGGACGAGCTGTGCAACCGCTTCGCCCGTTATTCCTCCCTCCCGACGGTGCCCGAGTCCTGATCACCATCCATGCTCCCGGTCTGGTGGTCATCGATGAACTACAGCAGGAGTTGGACGTCATGCCCGGCCGGGACTCAGACGTGCTGCTGTTCCGACTGAAGGCTCCGATGCCGGGGCTGCACAGGGTGACCGTGCGAGCCTTCCGGGGCGGCACCTTCCTCGGTGAGGTGACCTGTCAGCTGTCGGTCGGGCACGGCGGTGTCACCAGGGACGGTCCTCAGCGCCATGTGCCGCTGCCTTCCATGGCCTTCGATCCGGGGGAGGTCACTCTCCAGGTGCTGAAGGACGAGGCAGCCGGCACGCTCAGCTTCCAACTGATCGGCGAGACCTTCCACCCACCGGAGATCATTCACTTCGCCGGCGACTCCCGTAAGGCCAGCGAGCAGATCTACGCCGAGCTGCGGAGAGCCGCAAGGGCCGCTGCGGACAACAACGGCGGCGACAGGGATGCGCGGCGGCTGCGAGACCGCCTGCGCAGTCACGGCGTACAGCTCTGGACGTCTGCGGTTCCCCAGGCAGTCCAGAGCCAGTTCTGGGATGAGGCCGACCACGTGACGGCCTTCACGGTCCTGGGGGAACACGACATGGTCCCCTGGGAGCTGCTGTATCCGTTGAACGAGGGGCGGGACGACAGAGGTTTCCTGGCCGAGTGGCTTCCGGTGGTGCGCCGGGTGTTCGGGCAGGACAGAGTCCGCAGCCTGCGCCTGCCGGGCGTGGCGTTCGTCGTTCCGCCGGGCTCCCCTGCCGACGCGAGCGAGGAAGTGACTTCCCTGCGGGCCCGGCTGGGCGAGGAGGTAGCCGACGGCGGTGTGCTGACCGAGCGGGCGGCGCTGACCGCACTGATCGAGGGCGGACATGCGGGCCTGCTCCACTTCGCTTGCCACAACGCTTTCACGGGAGCCGGCTCGTGCGTGACGATGGCCGACGGCCCCTTCGATCCCATCGACCTGGCGTCGGCGGCACAACTGCGCACCCTGCGCCCTCATCGCCCACTCGTGTTCTTCAACGCCTGCCGTAGTGCTGGGGAGATCGACTGGTTCGGCGAGAGCCTGGGGTGGGCACCTCAGTTCCTCAATGCGGGGGCAGGCGCCTTCGTTGGCACTCTCTGGCCCGTACGGTCGCGGTCAGCTCTGCAGTTCGCGGAAGCCTTCTACGACCAGTTGATCAGCCGGCGCCAGCCACTCGGCCAGGCTTCTCTCGCGGCCCGGCAGACGATCCGTGACCTTCACGGCGGCGATCCGACGTGGTTGGCCTACGCCGTGTACGGCAGTCCTGCTGCGACAGCACACACCACTGCATAGAGGGAGTCACTACGTGAAGGATCCGGTCTTCGTCATCCATGGCGTCGCCAACCGCGATCGAGACGAGTTCGCCACGGCAGTGTCGGCACTCGCCACCGCGTCCGGCGTCGACATGGTTCCGGTCCACTGGGGTGACCTGGGCGCGCAGGACCAGTTCATCGACGCCGCGCTTCCTGCCTACCGGACCGGTCCGGAGATATTGCGCGACAGCGAGGCACCGGAGCACGTCGTGGGCGCCCCCCTCTCCACTCCGGTGTTCACCGAAGCCGTCGACCAAAACCAGCAGCTTTCGCAGGTCGAGGCCAGCCTACGGACACATCTCGTCGAATGGGATGACGGAGAGGACGACGGGCTGCGGGACCGCAGCCGTCATCGTCTCGATCCGGATCAGATCCTCGAGTACGTGGCGGAGCTGTGGCCCGACACTGAGTGGCTCTCTCGTACCAGCGACGCTCAGCTGCTGGGCGAGACCGGGCGCGCTCTGGCACATGCGCTCCTGGATGAGGCTGACTCCGACTCGGAGGACTCGTACTACGGGTTGCGTGGTCAAGGAGCCGACGGTGACAGCCGTCTCCGTTCCCTGGTGCGCCGTCGGTTGAAGGATCTGGACCGTGTCGCCGGCGCAGCCGTTCAGGCAGTGGGCGCGCGGCTGAACCATGCCGTACGGAGCCGGTTCGGGCCCGGCACCACGCGTTTCCTCGGTGACGTGCTCGTCTACCAACGCCACCAGGCTGCCGTCCACGCCCGCGTACGCGAGGTCATCGACGACGTACACCCCGATCTCGGGCGCAGCCCTGACCGTCCGGTGCGTGTCGCAGCCCACAGCCTGGGCGGTGTCATCGCCGTCGATATGGCCACTGCCACTGTGCCTCTGTGGACCGAGTCCCTTGTCACGTTCGGTTCCCAGGCAGCCTTTTTCCATGTGTGCGATCCCCGAGGAGGGCAACTCTCTCCCTACGCCGGACACACGCCTGTACACCTGCCGGCTTCCCTGAACCGCTGGACCAATCTCTGGGAGCCGCTGGACGTTCTGGCTTTCGCCGCTTCCAAGGTGTTCCGTCTGCACGACGGCACCGCTCCCGTGGACCTCCCCGTCGGCCACCAGGCCAGCACCGGTATGTGGACCCACTCGGTCTACTGGGACCTTCCCTACGTCGCCTCCGTCATTGGCGACGTCATGCGCCAGGATCAGCCGTTTTAGGACCACTGAGCCAGAGAGGTGCCGCTGGCTCATTGTTCGAGGAGTTGGATCCCGGGAAGTGGCTGCCCGGGCGCGGGTGTAGGAACTTGAGTCGCAGATCACGGAGTTGACGGCGCGGCTGGAGGCCGAGCGGGAGACGTGGTCGCGGCTGCGGGTGACACGGGAGACGATGGCCGAGCGGCCGACGCCGACCACCACCGCAGTCGTGACCGGCGTCTCGTCGGGCATCGGTGCCGACATCGCACGCGAGTTGGCCCGGCGCGGGCACGACGTCACGCTGGTGGCCCGGCGCGAGGACCGGCTGCGCGATCTCGCCGAAGAACTGTCCGGCACCGTCCGGGTCGAGGTCATCGCCTGCGACGTGGCCGATGCCGGGCAGCGGGCGCAGCTGTTCGACACGGTCGCCGCGGCTTCCTCCCGCAGCCGGGTCAGGCCGGATACGCCGGGACGAAGGCGTTCGTGCAGATCTACAGCGAGGGCGTGCGCGCGGAGCTGGGCGGCTGACACCCCGACGCGTACTGCTGCGCACGCTGGTCAAGCAGAACCCCGGGCTGAAGCGGGACCGCCGCACACGCGGATGACCGGCACACTCCGTTCCACGGTGTACGCGTGGACGGCCGTCAGGACCGTCTGCTGGTCGGCCACGATCCCGGCGACCTGCTCCGACTTGAGCAGGTCGTCCATGGCGGCACGGCTGTCGAGACGTCGTTGGTGACGACCAGGCCGGCGATGTGGTCCTTCCAGTTGGCGGCGATCACGGTGGCGCCGACTTCCAGGGGGCGTCCGACGACCAGGCCGAGCTCGTTCTCGTAGTCGAGGAACCGGACGTGGGCGGGCTTCACGATCTCGTCGTACGGGCCGGTGATGGAGCCCGAGGTCTTGCGGAAGAAGGTCAGCGGGACGGTCGCCGGGTCCATGCCCGTCCGGGGTGTTCTCCGGGCCGGGCGCCCTGCGGGGCGGACCGACGTCGCGGTCCTGGAGATCACCGAGCTCGCCGATGTCGGGGTCGGCACCTTCTACAACCACTTCGAGACCAAAGAGGACCTGTTCCGTCTCGCGGTAGAGGACGCGCTGGAGTGGTTCGGCGGGTTCGTGGACCGGCTTACCGCGGACATCGAGGACCCGGCGGTCGCGTTCGCGCAGAGCTTCCGGATGACGGGCCGGCTGCACCGCCGCTACCCACAGCTCAGCCGGGTTCTGCTCAACCACGGCCTTGAAGTCGCCCACTCCGATCGCGGCCTGGCGCCGCGCGCGCTGCGCGACATCCGCACCGCGGCGGCGGCAGGGCGATTCGAGGTCGAGGATCTGGACCTGGCCCTCGCGATGACGGTCAGCGCCCAACTGGCCCTCGGATCGCTGCTGCACGCGCAGCCCGAACGAGACGACGCGTCGTCCGCGGACCTGGTCGTCCGCGGACTACTGCGGCGCTTCGGTCTACCCGCCGACGAGGCCGCGCGGATCTGCTCACTGAACCTGCCCGACCTCGATCTGGTCGACGGCGCCGTCATGTGAGCGTCCTCGGCCGGTCTGCGAGACGCAGGGCGTCGGCGAAGCCCTTGTCCCGTTGGAGCAGTGTTTGCGTGGCTCGTTCGGGGTTCGGTGTTGGATGCTGGCCGCTCCGCTCACTCGGTCATTCCTCCACGGCTGTGTCGCCGTAGCGCCGCGCGACCTCGTGGAACGCCTCCTTGGGTCTGCACGCGCCGTCGCCGGTCACTGCCACGATCCCGAAGCCGGCCTTGTCGAGGTCGAGACGCGGATCTTCGTGACGCGGGAAGTCGGGCATGGCGAAGGTGAACACGAAGCAGCCGTGCACGCCCTCGGCGTCGTACTGGTCGATGAGTTCACCGAGGTAGCGGGCCTGGACGGCCTCGTCACGGGAGTGGTCGCCGCGGATACGCGGCGGTACGGCGAACCAGTTCACGATCCAGAAGGACCCGGCTCCCCGCTGGTCGGCTCCCGTGAAGGCACCGCACCCGAACTCGGTGATGACGACGGGCTTGTCGTGGTCGCGAACCAGGGCACGCAGGCGGTCTGCGTAGGTGGTGCGGTTGCGGCCGGAACGGTAGAAGCTGACGCCGACCACGTCGAACAGCGACCAGTCGACGTGTTCCCACCCGGCTGCGGAGTAGGTGACCGGCCCGCCGAAGCGGCGCCGCGCGGTGGTCACGGCGGTGGTGAGCAGCCTGTGGAGCCGCCGGTCGATTCTGCGCCGCAGCAGGCGGTGGAAACGCACGATGAGCTTCAGGCGCAGGAACGACCGGGGTCCGGGGACGATGCCGGGCACGGTGTGGGAGAACTCGCTGCCGACCAGGAGCGTCACCCGGTCCGGGTGTTCCCGGCGGAGTTCTTCGGCCGCCTCGGCGACGGCGTCCAGGTGCTCCAGCAGCTTCGGCTGAGGCAGCTCGGGAACGCTGGGCCGGATGTAGACGCCGAGACCGGTCTCGAGGGCGGTGCGGGCGGCATCGGTCAACCGCTTCCCGTCCCCGATGAGCATCACCGTGGTGCAGTGCAGATCCCGGGCGATGACCTCCATGTCCCGCCGCACGTCATCGGTGCTCGCCTCGCCGACCAGGTAGGAGATGCCGCGGACGGTCAGCATGCGCTCGGCTCCTGTCGACGCAGTCGGTGGGCGGCGATGAGGAGAAGGACGGAGACACCACCGAGCATCGCGGCATTGACCGCGTACTTCACCGTGAAATCCACGTTGTCGCCGAGCGGTTCGACCAGGAAGGACAGCCCGGCGCGGACGACGAGGGCACTGCCCGCGGCGGCCAGTACGTGCCGGCGGTCCCAGCCCTGGCGGCGCGACCAGCGCAGCAGCAGCCAGCCGAGTACGACCATGACGACCACATTCACCGTCACCCCCGCCCAGGTCGCCGGCAGCAGCTGACTGGCACACCAGGCAACCCCTGTGACACCGCCGACCAGCCACCACGACGGCGCCGTCGCAGACGACCGGGTCCTCGCAGGCCGGACGGTGAACGCGGCGGCGATCAGGGCGATGGCGACCACTACGGCGCCGATCAGCTGCGCCGGGCCGGCGGTGGAGTCCGCTGCTGCCGTGTCGTTGTGGACCAGCGCGGCGCTCAGCGCCCACAGCAGCACCATGACGCCGACTCCGACCGGGCCCAGCCACCGCCGGTTCGCGATGCGCGGGGCACAGGATTCGACCACCGCGATCGGAGCGGCGAAACTCCAGATCACATGCCCCCCGACATAGTTCAGCAAGCGCGCCGCATCGACCCCCAGGCCCGGGATGAGGGTGACCAGCGCCTGGGTGGCCCAGTCGGGGCCATCGGCATCGACCACATTGTCGAACAGGGTCTGGTCGATCAAGCCGGCCTGGATCACCCCGAAGGCCGCGCTCAACAAGAGGATCGTCGGCCAGCCGCGACCTGTGCGCCGAGTGATCTCGCGGATGAGCACTGCGACGGTTCCGTAGAGCGGCGCGAGGATGAGCAGGCCCGCCAGCAGCTCCAGTGGCCGACCCGTGCTTTCGCCGTAGCCGATGAGGTACTCCGCGCTGATCGGGGACAGCACCAGCAGGCCGGCCACGGCCGCCCAGCGGTGCCGAAACCGGGGCAGGGACCGGGGCAGCCAGGCCGGAGCGCAAATTACGGGCATGAGGATCCTTTGGGGGCCGGGTCGTCATCGGTCCGCTCGACGCTAGAGCGACCGTCGGCGGTCAGGCATCCCTCTTCCGTCCAGGAGCGCATGACTTCCGTCTAGAAGTGCGTGGCCCTCCGTCCATGCGCGGCCTGACGTCGGTTCATTCCTGACCCCATGCCGATCTCACGCGGGCGCGAGCGCCTGCCTTGCGGCGTGTTCTTCTCGTCCACGGCCTCGACCAGTTTGTAGACCAGTTTGGTGTCGAAGTCGCCGTTCCCGTGGACGGTCCGGAGTTTGAGAACGGCTTCGGCACCGTCGAGGCGCCACCGGGCGCCGGAGATGTCGAGTCGGTCGGCGATCAGATACCGGCACGCGCCTTGCCAGTTCCGGCTGGGTCGCGAAAACAGTTGACCCGAGCGGAGTTCGGTCTGTCGCTCAGTAGCCGGGCGGCATCCGGTCCTGCGGCCCGTCAGCCACCTCTGCCGCGCCGTCGTCCATCTGCGCCCGCTTGGCCACGGCCGGGTCGGTCGAGTCCGAAACCAGCTCCGCGATGCGCAGGGTGCACTCCCACACCGTCAGCTTGCCTTTGATCACCACCAGGTATGACTCCTGGTCGGCGAAGCGGTACACGTGGCGCCGCTTCTCGACGATATTTTTGCTCGGTACGTACGTGTGGAGGGCAGCACGGAGTGCCTTCAGTGCCTGGTCCTTCGTTTCCAGCCCACGGCAGATGAATTCGGTCCTGTACACGTTGCTGTAGTACTCCGCGATCACGACCCAGCTGCCCATGCCCACCCCCTCGGCGCCGCTGCCAGTCAGCCACAGCTCAGCCTCCGGAGCAAGAGTGACGCAGACCATGGAACGAGCGGCTGACCACCGCCGGACGGGACGAGCCGAAGTCGAGACCGCAGCGGCTTCCCAAATGGAGAGCTGAGCGTGCCGGACCGATCGGTCTCGTCCCAGTCGGCGGCTGCCAGCTCACCCATGTGATCCATGTCGTTCCGTGCGCGTCCTGTGGCCCGCCCCACGCGTTGAACGCGTCCCGCAGTCCGTTTGAGGCGTCCTCCGGCAGACCGCGGTCCTCGGTCAGCGGCCGGAACCCGAGGCTCGTCGCCTGGATGTCGATGCAGAACCTGACCGGCACCCCCTGGGCGGCCCAACCATACGGAGGGCTCGACCATCCCGTGCCTGGAACGTAAGGCCGACTATCTCTGAGCAGAATGGTCAACCGACCTTGAACACAGGCCGCTCGGTTGTGACGGAATGCGCGGAGCGGGGTCGGCGGGTCGTACGGCCACCTGGGGTTCGTCGGCGCCCGACGTCAGTCATCGGATCGGGCGAGGTCAGGTCAGGTCAGGTCAGGTCAGGTCACCGGATCGAGGAAGGTCAGCACCGAGGCGTCTTCCTCGATCAGCGGGACGAGCGCCGCGTTGAACGGACCGCCGTACGGTGCCTTCAAGTGCGCTTGGAAGGCGTCCTCGTCGCGGTACACCTCGAAGATCCAGAAGCCGCGTGGGGTGGCCGACCTGGTGTAGACGTCGAAGGCGATGTTGCCTTCTTCCTCGCGCACCTTCTTGGCGTACTCCAGGATCAGGCGGGCTACCTCGTCCTGCGCTCCCTCGCGGGCGGTGAACTCGGCGAACAGGGTCTTGTTCACGGTGTGGTGTCCTCTGTGGTCGAAGTCGGTCGGGGACAGTCGGGATCAGTCGGCGTCAGTCGCGGTAGGAGTCGAGGGGCCAGACGCGGGCCTGGTCCAGCTTCACCGAGCCGTTCTCGGCGAAGATCTGCACTCCCTGGCTGGCGGGGTCGGGGAAAATCTGGTCGGTGATGACGGCCTCGCCGCTGCCGCCGAAGGCCTCGACGGACGACCAGTCGACGAGGATCCGCAGCTTCACCTTGCCGTTCTTCGCCTTCAGAGGCGCGGTCTGGACGCCGGGGAAGGTGCTGTTGAAGTCGACAGCACCGGAGTGGGTGCGGTCGACGTACAGCTCCTGTGTCGTGGTGTCGTAACCGATGACGGTCTCCTCGCCGTCGGCGCCGGTACGCACCTTCAGACCGAAGCGGTCGGCGTCCTTGAGGGAGAAGGTCGCCTCGATGTCGAGGGCCTTGCCCTGGGCCGCGGGGCCGATCAGGGTCTGCGTGGTGCTCTTGACGGTTACGCGGGTCGCTGTCGCCGGGCGCTTCTTCCGGAGGGACTCCAGGCTGCTGACCGGCTTGCTGGTCAGCCGGATCTGGCCGTTGACCGTACGCAGGGCCATCTCCCGGGGGATGCTCTGCACACCGCGCCAGGGGGAGGTGGGGATGGCGCCGCTGTAGTCCCAGTTGTTCATCCAGCCGACCATGTACCGCTTGCCGCCCGGTGCGTTCTCCCAGGACACGGCCGCGTAGTAGTCCTTGCCGTAGTCGGCCCAGTCGGCGCGCTGTACGACGGACTTGGCGGCGGTGTCGGCTTCGGTGAACCGGTCGGCCAGGAGGTGGCCCCAGCCGGCATGGTTCATGTCGACGATCTGGATCTTCGCCTTCTTGCCGGCGTAGGGGCGCAGGTCGAAGGAGGCCCAGTCCAGGGTCTCGCTGTTGGCGCCGGTGGCGCTGCGGACCACCTGGCCGTCGACGATCAGGTTGACGGACGTCTCCTGGGAGACGGGCTGGGTCGGGGCGTCGGACAGCATGATGTGGTCGACGTTGAGGTGGCCCCAGCCGCCGGTGTTGTCGTCGACGATCCTGATCTGCGCCTGCTTGCCGGCGAGGTCGCCGACGTCCCAGGAAGCCCAGTTGAGCGCCTCGCCGTCCTTTCCGGTGGCGCTACGCACCACTTCGCCGTCGACGACGAGTTCGAGGGCGGTGGGTTCGGCGGAACCGGCGGGGTGGTTGCCGCCGCCGATGAGGAAGTCGATGTGCTTCTTGTCGATGGTGAACTCGGGCGAGGTGAGGGTGCCGGTGGAGGTGTCGCCGTTCAGGTAGCTGTTGACCAGGCCGTCGCCCAGGAATCCGGAGACTTCCTGCTGGTTGCCGATGGCGCCGGTGGCCGGTGCCGAGCCGAAGGCGTCTCCGGTCGTCGTCCAGTCGCCGTAGCTGCCGCCTTCGAAGTCGGCCAGGACCGTGCCCTCCGGCAGTGGTCCCTGCTCCATGACGGTTCCGGGCTCGTGCGGGTGCCGCCCGCCGCCGACCTTGAAGTTCAGGTAGGAGCTGTCGACCGTGAATTCGGGCGAGGTGAGGGTGCCGGTGGCGCCGTCACCCGAGTGGAAGCTGTTGGCGAGGCCCTTGCCGTCGAAGCCGTCGACTGTGCCCTGACCGTCCACCGCCCCGGCGGTCGGCGCCTGGCCGAACGCGCTGCCCGTGGTCGTCCACGAACCGAAGTCCGTGCCCTCGAAGTCCTGCACCACCGTGCCGGTGGGCGGGGTGTACGTGCCCTTGTCGTCGGCGGTGAACTTCTTGCCGTCGAAGTCGCCGACGAAGTACTGGGCGGCCGAACCGCCCGCGATGCCGCCGGGGTTGATGTTGACGACCAGGACCCACTTGATCTTCTTCTTGTCCCCGTCGACCGCGAGGGGGAACAGATCCGGGCACTCCCACACGCCGCCCGTCGCGCCGGCCGGCCCGAACTCGCTCTGCAGCTTCCAGTCCTTGAGGTTCTTGGAGGTGTAGAACTGCACCTTGCGCTCGGCGGACAGCGACACCGTCATCAGCCAGCTCTTGGTCGGCGCGTACCACTGGACTTTGGGGTCGCGGAAGTCCTTGGAGCCGATGTCGATGACGGGACTGCCCTGGTACTTGGTCCAGGTACGGCCACGGTCGGTGCTGTAGGCGAGCGACTGCGCCTGGACGCCCGTGGCCTTGTTGTAGCTGGTGTAGATCGCCACCATGGCCGGGTTCTTCTTCGTGCCGAAGCCGGTGGTGTTGTCCCGGTCGACGACCGCGCTGCCGGAGAACACCATCTCGTTGTCGTCGTGCGACAGGGCGAGCGGCAGTTCCTTCCAATGCACGAGGTCCTTGCTCACCGCGTGCCCCCAGGACATGTCTCCCCACGAGTTGCCGTTGGGGTTGTACTGGTAGAAGAGGTGGTACTCGCCCTCGAAGTACACGAGACCGTTGGGGTCGTTCATCCAGTTCTTGTCCGGCGTGTAGTGGAACCGGGGGCGGTAGGTCTCGGAGTGCGGCGGGGTGTCGGCGGCTACGGCCTGGTTGGCGAGCGAGGCCGCCGACAGGGCGCAGACGGTCGCCACCGCCGCGATCATCCGTATACGGGCATGCCGGGATACACGTCCAGAGCTCATGCTGTCTCCTGTGCTGCGGCCGTCCGCGCAACGAAGCCTGCTGCCCGGCGCGGATCCGGCGAAAGGTGACGCCCTCTTCCGGCGCCGTCGTCCACGGCATCGGCGAGGGGTGTCATCGTTGACTTGTGTCATCGATGACACCGAGTGGCCCGATGATGGAGGCAATCCGGCCAATGCGTCAACGGTTCGGCCATGATGTCCTGTTGAGCGGCATGCTCACCCGTCACGCGTGGTCGGTGGCGGCAAGCTGCGCCAGTTGACTCTGCCACGGTGGGTTGGGGCCGGCGACCGAGCAGGTCAGGGCTGCGACGCGGGTGCCGAAGCAGCAGGCTTCCTCGACATCGTCCAGGCGGAGTTCCGTCAGCCGGCCACCCAGAAGCCCACGAGCGCCGAGGTGGTGCAGCAGTCCGGCGGTGAAGGAGTCGCCCGCCCCGACCGTGTCGGCGACACTCGTCGAGACGGCGGGCACCTGGACCCGTTCGCCGTCGAGCGAGGCCAAGGCGCCGTCGGCACCGCGCGTGATCACGACGAGCCGCGCCCCGGCCGCGTGCCAGATGTCGCACGCTTCCTCGGGCGGCGTGCCCGGCAGCAGGAGTTCCAGGTCGTCCTCGCTCAGCCGGAGCACGTCGGCGAGGCTGCACCAGTGCGCCAGCCGGGCGCGGTAGACGTCGGGGTGTACGAGCAGCGGCCGGACGTTGGGGTCGATGCTGATGGTGGCCCGGGGCGCGGCCGATGCCAGGAAGTCCTCCACCACCGCCGCGCCGGGTTCCTTGACCAGAGCCAGTGATCCGGTGTGTACGCAGGCGGTGTCGGCCAGGTCCACCCCGGCCAGTTCCGCGCTCGTCCACTGCCAGTCGGCGGTGGCCTGTGCGTGGAAGGAGAATGTGGCCTGGCCCTGGGTGTTCAGCTCGGCCACGGCCAGCGTGCTGGGCTCGGCGGCCTCGACGGCGTGCGACAGGTCCACCCCGGATGCCTCCAGGTGGGCCCGGAAGAGGCGGCCGAACACGTCGCCGGACAGCCGCGCGAGGAGGCGGGCCGGGGTGCCCAGGCGGGACAGGGCCACTGCCGTGTTGGCCGGTCCGCCGCCCGGGAGCACGCGCAGGGCGAGTTCGTTCCGGGTACTTGCGGGTTCGGTGAACGCGTCGGCGACGCACTCTCCCAGGACGGTGATCCGAGGCGGGGTCATGGGCTGCTCTTCTCTTGGAACGTGCTGGCAGAACGGGCACGTTGCGGGCAGTCGTTAAGCGGCTTCGGGCGGGCGGCAGCCCCGGGCGTTGCCGATTTGTGACGGGTGCAAGGCATTGACGTTGCCTGGAGGCGGAGTCCATCATCCTCGCCAAGAAGTGTCAACGATGACATAAGTCAACGATGACATCTTGGGACGGCATGCCTCGATGCCGGCCGCTCGCCCGCAATCCCGCAGGAGTCGTTCATGTCACGCACCTCTCGTCTGCCCTCCTCCTTGCTCAGAGCCGCTGCCTGCACGGGTGTCGCAGCCCTCGCCCTGACCGCCTGTGGATCCGGATCCGGATCGGGCAGCGCGAGCACTGGATCGGGCAGTATCAAGGTCGGTCTGATCACCAAGACCGACACCAACCCGTTCTTCGTGAAGATGAAGGAGGGCGCGGAGAAGGCCGCCAAGGAGAACGGCGCCCAACTGTCCACCGCGGCAGGCAAGTTCGACGGGGACAACGCCGGTCAGGTCACCGCCATCGAGAACATGGTCGCCGCCGGGGTCAAGGGCATCCTGATCACCCCGAGCGACTCCAAGGCCATCGTGCCCGCGATCGAGAAGGCCCGCGCCAAGGGCGTCCTGGTCATCGCCCTGGACACCCCGACCGACCCGGAGAGCGCGGTCGACGCGCTCTTCGCCACCGACAACCTCAAGGCCGGCGAGCTGATCGGCGAGTACGCCAAGGCCGCCATGAAGGGCAAGACCGCGAAGATAGCCGCCCTCGACCTGGCGCCGGGCGTCTCCGTCGGCGTCCAGCGGCACAACGGTTTCCTCAAGGGCTTCGGCGCCACCGACAAGGATGTCGCCTGCGCCCAGGACACCGGCGGCGACCAGGCCAAGGGCCAGACGGCGATGGAGAACTGTCTCCAGAAGGAGCCCGACATCAACGTCGTCTACACCATCAATGAGCCGGCGGCCCTGGGCGCGTACACCGCGCTGAAGGCCAAGGGCCGGGAGAAGGACGTACTGATCGTCTCCGTGGACGGCGGCTGCACCGGCACCCAGGCCGTCAAGGACGGCAAGATCGCCGCCACTTCTCAGCAGTACCCGCTGAAGATGGCCGCCGAGGGCGTCAAGGCTGTCGTGGCGTACGCCAAGGACGGCAAGAAGGCGTCCGGTTACACCGACACCGGCGTCACGCTGATCAGCGACAAGGCCCAGGACGGCGTCACGTCGAAGGACACCGCCTACGGCCTGGAGAACTGCTGGGGCTGAGCCACCCGCCTGATCCGTAGCCCCCTCAGCGGGGCGGCCGTCCCTTTCTCCCTGACCAGGGGACGGCCGCCCGCTCGTCCTTTTGTCCTCCGACCAGGAAGGACAACGACCACTGTCTTCCGACAAGGACCTCGCATGACAGCCACGACCACACCCCCGGGCACGTCCTCGCCGTACGCCGAGCTCAAAGCACCGACCACGGCCCGCAGACTGCTCACGGCACCGACCACCGGACCCCTGGTCGCCCTCCTCCTGGCCTGCGCCTTCTTCTCCTTCTCGACCGACCAGTTCCTGACCGGCGGGAACTTCTCGCTGATCGTGCAGCAGGTCATGGTCGTCGGCACCCTCGCCATCGGTCAGACCCTGATCATCCTCACGGCGGGCATCGACCTGTCGTGCGGTGCCGTGATGGCGTTCGGCAGCATCGTGATCGCCAAGATGGCCGCCGAGGGCTCTTTGCCCCCGCTCGCCGCCATCGCCCTGGGCCTGGTCGTCTGCGGCGGCTTCGGGCTGCTCAACGGGCTGTTGGTGCAGAAGATCCCGCTGCCGCCGTTCATCGTCACCCTCGGCATGCTCAACGTGGCGTTCGCGCTGACCCACATCTACTCCGAGGAGCAGACGGTCACCAACCTGCCGGGCCCGCTGACGGCGCTCGGCGAGACCTTCCCGCTCGGCCACACCGACATCACCTACGGCTCCCTCGTCACCATCGCCCTGTTCCTCCTCCTCGCCTACGCGCTGAGCAACACCGGCTGGGGCCGGCACGTGTACGCCCTGGGCAACAGCCAGGAAGCGGCGCGGCTGAACGGCATCCGCACCTCCCGCCTGACCATCGGCATCTACACCGTGGCGGGTCTGCTCTACGGCATCGCCGCCCTGCTGCTCATTTCCCGCACCGGAGTCGGCGACCCGCAGGCCGGCCAGACCGACAACCTCGACAGCATCACCGCCGTGGTCCTCGGCGGCACCAGCCTCTTCGGCGGACGTGGATCGGTCCTGGGCACCTTCATCGGCGTCCTCATCGTGGGCGTCTTCCGCAACGGCCTGCAGCTGATGGGCGTCGCCTCCATCTACCAGACCCTGATCACCGGCGTCCTGGTGATCCTCGCGGTGACCGTCGACCAGCTCTCCCGGAAGAAGGCCCGATGACCGCCACCTCCTCCCCCACCCCCGTGCTGCAGGCCCGCGGTCTGGTCAAGCGCTACGGCCACGTCACCGCCATCGACGGCGCCGACTTCGACCTGATGCCCGGCGAGGTCCTCGCCGTCATCGGCGACAACGGAGCGGGCAAGACCAGCCTGATCAAGGCGCTCACCGGCGCCGTGGTCCCCGACGCGGGCGAGATACGCCTCAACGGCAAGCCGATCCAGTTCTCCGGGCCGCAGAGTGCCCGTGCCCACGGCATCGAGACGGTCTATCAGGACCTCGCCGTGGCCGCCTCCATGGACATCGCCTCGAACATGTTCCTCGGGCGCGAACTCCGCCGCCCCGGCGTCCTCGGCAACGTCTTCCGCATGCTGGACAAGAAGCGCATGCGCCAGGAGGCCGCCGAGCACATGGCCGACCTGAAGATCGGTCTGCGCTCGCTGACGCAGGCGGTCGAGACGCTCTCCGGCGGACAGCGGCAGGCGGTCGCGGTTGCCCGTTCCGTCGCCTGGGCCCGCAGTGTCGTCGTCATGGACGAGCCCACCGCCGCGCTCGGCGTCAAGGAGTCCGGTCAAGTGCTGGACCTCATCCGCCGGGTCCGGGACAAGGGCATGCCGGTCGTCCTGATCAGCCACAACATGCCGCACGTCTTCGAGATCGCCGACCGGATCCACGTCCACCGCCTCGGACGGCGCGCCGCCGTTATCAAACCCTCCGACTACTCCATGGCCGAGGTCGTCGCCATCATGACCGGCGCTCTCACCGTCGATGCGGCCGGAGATACTGTCGTAGCGGATTCCGAGGCGGCGAAGGCCGCCGGAGTCCAGGCCACCTGACAGCACGACCCAGCTCTCGCAGTTTCCGGCCGAGGCCGCGGCCGGAACCGAGAGCCCTCAGGAGACGGTTTCCTCCATGGCAGCGAACCGCCGCCCCACCCTGGCCGATGTCGCCCGAGAAGTCGGCGTCAGCGCCAAGACGGTCTCCCGCGTCCTCAACGAGGACGGGCCCGCCTCCGCTCAGACCAGGGAACAGGTGCTCGCCGCGGTGGCCAAGCTCGGCTTCCAGCCGAACCTCATGGCCCGCAACATCCGCGTCGGCGGACCCGACACCACCATCGGCCTGGTCATCCCCGACCTCGCCAACCCCTTCTTCGGAGCAGTGGCCCGCGCCATCGAGGACACCGTCCGCGAACGCGGACTGACCCTGCTCATGGGCTCCTCCGCGGACGACCCCGACCGCGAACGCGCCCTGACGGACAAGTTCCTCGCCCGCCGCGTCAGCATCCTGATCGTCGTACCGTCCGTCGGCGCCGACCACGCCCACCTCAAGGCCCACCGTACGGCGGGACTGCCCGTGATCTTCCTCGACCGACCCGGAGTCGGTCTCGCCACGGACAGCATCGTCAGCTCCAACCGTGCCGGAGCCCACGACGGTGTCGCCCACCTGATCGCCCACGGGCACCGGCGCATCGGATTTGTCGGTGACCTGCCGGTGAAGCTGTACACGCGCCGCGAGCGCCTGGCGGGCTATCGCTCGGCGCTGCAGGAGGCCGACATCTCCTACGACCGCTCGCTGGTCACCAATGCCCACGACCAGCAAGGGGCCGAGGCTGCGACCGCCCAACTCCTCGGCCTGGCCGATCCCCCCACGGCCCTGTTCGCCGGCAACAACATCATGGCGCTGGGGATAGTCGCCGAACTCGCCCGCAGCAAACGCAAGGACGTCGCGGTCGTCGCCTTCGACGACGTCTCACTCGCCGAAGCACTCGAGCCGGCCCTGACGGTCGTCGCCCAGGACCCGGAAGAACTCGGCAGAACGGCAGCGACCACCGCGCTGACCCGACTCGACGGCGACCGCACGCGCGCCCGCACCATCACTGTTCCCACCCGACTGATCGTCCGAGGTTCGGGCGAGCTACTCGCGCCCAAGCGGTAGGCGGCTGTTGTAGTGCTCAACAGCCGCTAGGGCTGCACGGAGATGGGGATGTCGATGATGGGTTGCAGAATTTCGAGGCGGGCCGCCCCTGGACCACGTCCTCCGCCGCACCTGGCCGCACACGCAGGCCCCACCCGAACCCCATTCCGCCCCCCGTTCGCCGGTACGGCGGGCATCTTCACGGCGAAATCCGGGAACCGCCAGAGCGCAAACACGACCATGCACGCAACTGCCTTGGCGAATGGAGAGTTGGCCGAATTCTGACCCTCAAGCCACAGCGAGACTTGCACCAGTCACTCAGCGTTCCTGCGCGCTGGGGAGCGCTTGGGGAGAATCGACTGCGTAACCGGACAGGACGCTGAAAGATCCAGAAAGACGGATCAGCCGCGTCATTTTCAAGCATCGGGACTGGCTCAAGGGACCTCGCTCAGAGTCGAGCTCAGTGAGGCACGGGATCTTCGGAGGCGGGCAGCGGTTCTGCGGTCTTCGGGACCAGCGCGCGGATGGAGGGGGTGGCGACCATGGCGAGGGTGGCGAGGAGGATGAGCGCGGCGGCCGCGTAGAGGGTGGCGTGGAGGCCGAGGAGGAGTACGGCGGGTCCGGCGGCGAACTGGGCGAGCGGGAGCGCGAGGTAGGAGCCGAGATCGTCGTAGGCGTAGACGCGGGCGAGACGGTCCTCGGGGATCTGCTCGTTGAGGGTCGAGTACCAGGCGACGCCGGCCTGCTCGACGCCCACGCCCGCCACGAAGTTGGCCACGACCAGCGCCCAGGTGTACGGGGCGAGCGCGAGCAGCAGCGGGGTCATCGCCGTCAGGCTCATCAGCGCGCAGCCGACCAGGATCGCGCGCCGGGGCCGCCAGTGCAGCGACAGTACGCCGCCGGCGACCGCGCCGAGTGAGCCCGCGGCGACGGCCAGGCCCCATCCGGTGCGGCCGATCCCGGTGGTGTCGGCTACGGCCGGGCCGAGGACGGTGAACGAGGCGGTGATGCCGGCGTTGAGGAAGCAGAAGGCCACCACGATCACCCACACCCAACTGCGGGAAGTGAACTCCTGCCAGCCGACGCGGAGTTCATGCACCACGCCGGGGCTGGGCGCAGGCGGCACGACCTGAACGCGGACCAGCGCGAAGGACGCGGCGGCGAGCGCGAAGCTGAGCGCGTCGACGGCCAGGCCCCAGCCTGGGCCGACCGCGGCGACCAGTACACCGCCCAGCGAGGCGCCCACGATCATCGCGCTGCTGCCCGCGATCCGGGAGAGCGCGAGGGCGGCGCGGCGGGACTCGGCCGGCACGGTCTGGGGCAGCAGGGCCTGAGCGGCGGGCTGGTAGCAGGAACTTGACGCCCCGTTGACCGCGGCGAGCACCATGAGCAGCGGGATGGCGGCGCTGTGAGTGAGAACCAGGGCGGCGATCACCGCCTGGCTCGCGGCGCTGACCACGCTGCTGCCGACCAGTAGCGGGCCGCGCGGCAGCCGGTCCGCCAACACCCCGCCGTACAGCAGGAAGAGGATGCTGGTGAGGGAGTGGGCGCCGACCACCAACCCGAGCGAGCCGACCGAGCCGGTGGCGTCCAGCACGGCGAAGGCCAGGGCGATCGGCGCCACCCCGTTGCCGAGCAGGTTGGCCGTCGTACCGATGAAGAGGTGACGGAACGGACGGTGGCGCAGAGGCGCCAGGGCGGCGGACATGCGCCTGATCGTCGGAGCTGGGCGGCGCGCCCGTCAAAGGGTTATAGGCCTGGCCAGCACTCCGCCAAGGGGTTCACGAACGGGTTCCTCTGCGGTGGCTCGCTGGGGGAAGTCCGCGGGGTCGCCCCGGTACTACCGGCAGGCCAGCTGTGCTCCTTCTACGAGGCGGAGGACGAGGACGAGGCTAAGGAGGACGAGCAGATCGATCCACGCCATCGGGTTCAGCCGATGAGGGGTTCAGGGCGGTCACACGTCGATGAAGCTGACTGTTTCTGCCAGGTCCGCCCGCCCGGTACGCAGCCGTGGCGCGCCTTCCTTCTCGAATCCCACCGAGACACCGCAGAACAGTACGAGCCCGTCATCGGCTCCGACTGCCTGGCTGACGGTCTTGCGGTACATGGTCCACATGACCTGGGGGCAGCTGTGCAACCCTTCCGCCCTCAACAGCAGCATGACCGTCTGCAAGTACATCCCCGCGTCAGCCCACTGTCCGGGCCCCATCGTCCGGTCGACGTAGCAGAACAGGACGACCGGCGCCCCGAACGCCTCCGAGTTCAAGGCGGCGATCTTCCTGGGCCTGTCGGGGTCGTCGCGCTCGATTCCCAGGGCCTTGTACCGCTGGGCGGCCGCGGCGGAAAAACGGTCCAGGTACGGCGAGGTCAGTTCGGCCGGGTACATCGGATACTCCCGGTCATCACCCGGGTCTCCCGCGAGCGCCCTGGCCGTCGCACGCCTCTTCAGTTCGGCCAAGGGCTCGCCGGTCACGACATACACATGCCACGGCTGGAGGTTCCCGCTCGACGGAGCCCGCGTCGCTGCGGTCAGCACTCGTTCGAGTATCTCCTTCGACACCGGCTCATCGCTGAACGCCCGCACGGCCCGGCGACTGTCCACGGCCTCATACACATCCACGTCGTCGCGTCCTCTCTCTCGACCGGGCCTCTCCACCGGTGTGACACCGCCGCCAACGTGCATGACTCCCCCTCGCCGTTGACCCGATCGGTGAGCCTCCTGTCGGGAAGGTCGGCCAACCGAAGGCGAGGTCTGCCGCGAGGAGCGCTCCTGGCCGTTCAGACAGCCCTCTCACCCTGCAGGAGAGGTCCAAGGGAAACGGCTCGCCACCTCGCCGACTCAGCGGATGTTCAGTCGAGACAGAACTCGTTGCCCTCGACGTCCTGCATCGTGATGCACGACTCGTTCTCTTCATCGGCCACCAGCGTTCGCACATGTACGGCGCCGAGCGCGACCAGTCGTGCGCATTCGGCCTCAAGCGTGGCCAGGCGCTCTTCTCCCACGAGTCCGGTGCCGACCCGTACGTCGAGATGCACCCGATTCTTGGCGACCTTCCCTTCAGGAACCCGCTGGAAGTACATGCGCGGGCCCACACCTGAAGGGTCCTGGCACACAAACCATGAACCCTGCTGC
Source organism: Streptomyces sp. cf386 (assembly GCF_900103585.1). Taxonomy (GTDB): domain Bacteria; phylum Actinomycetota; class Actinomycetes; order Streptomycetales; family Streptomycetaceae; genus Streptomyces. The sequence goes on along the minus strand of NZ_FNHV01000004.1, from coordinate 805 downwards.
TCAGGAGGCTGCGCGGCTTTGAAGTCGTCCCAAGTGGCGAACCCCTCCGGTGGCGGCGGTACGACGTACCCCAACACCTCGCACCAAAAGCGAGCGACCCGCTCAGGTTCTGCGCAGTCGAAGGTGACTTGGAACTGCTTGATCGTTGACATCGGCGCACCATAGCAGGGGGACTCTGCTGCTCATTTGGCTACGCCGGCTCTGTGCACCTCGGGCGTGAGCCCCTCAGCGGTGTTCGGGGTTGGCCGCGTCGGAACGGCAGCCGGCGTCCCACTCGGAGCGCTGGTTGCCGTGGGCGGGGACGCCGCCCGAGCGCTTGAGCAGGGCAGCCAAGTGCATCAGGTTCCAGGTCATGAAGGCGGTGTTGCGGTTGGTGAAGTCGTTGTCCGGGCCGCCTGATCCGGGGTCGAGGTACGAGGGTCCGGGGCCGGCCGCGCCGATCCAGCCGGCGTCGGCCTGGGGCGGGATCGTGTAGCCGAGGTGCTGGAGGCTGTAGAGGACGTTCATCGCGCAGTGCTTGACGCCGTCCTCGTTTCCGGTGATCAGACAGCCTCCGACGCGGCCGTAGTAGGCGTACTGGCCCTGGGAGTTGAGCAGCGAGGAGCAGGCGTAGAGCCGCTCGATGACCTTCTTGGTGACGGAGCTGTTGTCGCCCAGCCAGATCGGGCCGGCCAGGACCAGGATGTCCGCCGCCATCACCTGCTCGTACAGCGCGGGCCACTCGTCGGCCGCGAAGCCGTGCTCGGTCATGTCCGGATACACGCCGGGGGCGATGTCGTGGTCGACGGCCCGGATCTCGGATGTG
>NZ_FNHV01000046.1 GCF_900103585.1 Streptomyces sp. cf386 | reverse complement strand
AACCGGTCGGCGGGCGCCGTCTCACCCTGCTCCGTCAGGGCTGCCACCATGGAGCTGGCCAGTACCGCCCCGTACACGCCCCCGAACAGCACATGGGGCTGCGCCGCACAGCGGCGCAGAGCACGGACAGGCTGACGAAGGTACAACTCGGGCATGGCTGGGTGATCCTCGAACGGTTCGGAAATCGACTGCGGCCGGCAGACCCGGTCGGGCCCACGGACCGATCCCACCGGACGAGAACCGCCGACACCATCCGCCGGACCTCGCCCACCCGCCCGCCGACGGGCCGGAGCGCTCCCCCCCCCCGACCGGCTGGAACCAGCCTCTCGGCCAAGGTGCTGACGCTGGTTCCCTTCCACAGGGCCTCTACCCGATCTCGTGGAGGCACCGGACAGGGCCCACCGGCCACCTCGCCGACCGGATCGGCCGCAACCTCTCATCGCCACCGGCATGCTCGTTCAGTCGGCCGGTTTTCATCCTGCGAGGCGCGGCCTCGTTGATCCGCGTCGCGCGCGCCGCACGGTCCAGCTTCTCGTCCGCCAGTACTACGGCCGCAGCCCTTAGGGGGCCTGTCACTATGCCCGCCCGGCACACCGGCAACACCCTCGGCGCCGACACCGGCGCCAAGCTCAGGACCTCATGGCCCGCGCCGGCCAGTCCTCGGAGCGGGGGCACGAATCTGGCACGCGACCGCTGATCACCACGGACAGAAAAAAGGCCCGGGTCTCTGACCTGGGCCTTAATCATGGAGCGGGTGACGAGAATCGAACTCGCGCTCTCAGCTTGGGAAGCGACGGCGCTAGGGCGGCCCGATCCCTTCTGACCTGGTCATATGTGCTGTGAGGGTGGCGTCCGAGGGCGCGGGATCGCACCGCTGATGACCGTGGTTGTCCGCCCTTACGGGCACGCTGTGGGCACGCGGTTCTCCCGGAGGCGTGGAGAGCCCTTGCAGGTGACTTGCGGCTGCTCCAGGTCTGGAAGCGAGTGGTGGTGGCCATGCCGTCCTTGCAGGCGCACACCGAGGAGAACTCAGCGGCGCACGAGCAACTCAGGAGATGACCGCTGACCGCAGCCGCATTGAGCGCGTGTTACCCGGCCACCTGGCTGCGGCAGACCGAATGCGGGTGCGCGCCTCACTGGCCGGTGTGCTCCGCGAGCGTGTGGGCGACGAGTGCGTTGGCGTGGCCGTGGCCCAGCCCGTGTTCGGACTTCAGCCAGTTGACCAGCTCCATGTGCCGGGTCAGCGGCGAGGAGCGGATGAGGTCCTGCCAGTCCGCGATCGGGCGGCCGTACTTCTTCTCGATGGAGGGGAAGTAGCTCGCGGGGCCCTTCACGGCGGTGGTCGAGGTGGTGGTCATGGCGGTGGTGTCTCCCGTCTGGTCCGGTGCAGTCCGCTGTATGACCGATGGCCGCGCCTGAAGTCATCGGCAGTCGAAGGTGTGCTGCGTCACATGCTGCGCATGTCGTGCCTGTGCCTCACTTGGGCGGCAGGCCCGCCGCGAACGCGCGTCCCTCGTCGACCCAGGTGCCGAGCGCCTCGTCCTCCGCGACCGAGGTGCCCTCCACCACGACCCAGCCGCGCATCGGACGGCCGGTCATGTCGAAGATCCTTGCCCCCGGCCGCGCCAGCGCCGTGTCCGTCGCCTCCGGGCCGACCCTGACCATGAGGTCGTCGCCGGTGACGCCGACGGCCATGTTGCCGCGGTACAGAAACGCGAGCCCGCCGAACATCCGTTTCTCGCTGATGTCCGGGTCCGTGCCCAGCCGTTCCCGGATCCGCTCGGCCAGTCCTTCGTCGTACGCCATCGCCGTCTCACTCCTGTTCCACAAGCCGTGCTTGCAGGTCGCGCAGGTCCTTGGCGAGGTTGCCCCGCACCTGGCGGGCGAGCAGGGGGGCGGCCAGGCGGTAGAAGCCACCGTTCCCGCCGCGGACGCGGATGCGGGCGAGGGTGCCGTCGGCGTGGGGCTCGAAGGTGTAGGTGACGTGCATCGGCATCGGGCCCGCCACCGAGACCATGTCCAGCAGCCCGGGCGGGTCGTATGCGGCGACTCGCAGCACGTAGTCGATGCGGCGGCCCAGGAAGTGCGCCGTGCGGGTGACCTCCGCCCCTACGCCGAAGCCCCCGCCGTCCGCCTCCCGCGTCAGCTCGGCCGTACGGATGCCTTGTGTCCAGTCGGCGTCGTGCCGCCAGTCCATGGCGTACGCGGCCACACTCTCGCGCGGCAGCGGGATCACGCGCTCGGCCGTCACGTCGATCGTCATGTCTCCACCTTCCGCTTCCACCTTCCTCGCTGCCGCCTGGCGTCACCACCCGGTGCGCAGCAGATGGTTGAGGAGGAGTGCGAGTACCGCCTGGGCGGCCAGCCAGGCGCGGGGTCGGGTGAGGAACGCGCAGGCCGGCAGTAGCCACACCGCGAAGGGGAGCCAGATGCGTTCGGTCTCGGCCTTGCTCATGCCGGACAGGTCGGCCGCCAGGAGAGCGAGGAGGGCGGCGGACACGAGGAGGGCGAGGCGGACGTGCTCGGGGGGTTCGGTGCGCCGCCGGAGCAGCACCGTGGCACCCGTCCGCCGCAGCCCCGGTGCCGTCGCCAGGCCCGTGATCAGGACCGCGCAGGCGAGGTTCGCCCACACCCAGTAGCCGTACGGGCGGATGCCGCCCACGCCCTGGTAGTAGCGCGTGACCAGGAGGCGGTACGCCTCCCACCAGTCGAACCCGGCGAGTGTGAAGGCTGTCGGTACGACGGTCAGACCGGCGAGCAGTGCCACGAGCAGCACCGGTCGCTCCCGGACACGCCGTCGGCCCAGCAGCAGTACCGCCGCGCCGATGAGGGCGACGAGGGTGAGACCGTACGAGAGGTAGCACGTAAGCCCGAAGAGGAGTCCGGCCGCTGCCGCCCACCACAACGACCGACCGGTGACCGCGAGTGCCAGCATCGCCACGGCCCACGCCGCGACCGCCGCGAAGTACGCGTCGGCCGAGGTGCCCATCCACACCGCGGCGGGGGCCAGGACCAGGAAGGGCGCCGCTCGTCGCGCGAGGTTCTCACTGGCCAGTGCCCGTACCGCGACCAGCACGGCCACGCATGCCGTGGCGCCGACGGCGATGCACCACACCCCGGCCCAGCCGCCGCCCCGCAGGCCGATCCGGTCGAGGAGGACGAAGGTGAGCGTCGCCGCCGGGGGGTGCCCGGCGACGTGGGCGGGCCAGTTGTCGGGGGACTCCAGAAGGATGTGGTGGGTGAAGTCCCGCAGGGTGGCCGGGATGTCGTCGAAGCGGGCGATGACCTGGAGGTACTCGTGGGGGGTGGTGAGGCGGCCCGCGATGCCCCGCTGCCAGCCGTCGATCAGGGCGAGGGAGGCGATCCAGGCCGCTGCCGTCGCCCAGGCCGTCGCGAGCAGGGCCCGCCAGGGCAGCCGGCCGGCGAGCGCGGGGCCGTATGCCACTACGGCCGCCGCCACGAGGAGGGCGGCCGGCGTGCCGGGGCCGACGTGTGGGGCCCAGGTGGCCAGCAGCGGTGGCCAGTTGACGAACAGGGTGTGGTGGGAGTGCTGGATGTGCCGTCCGACCAGTACGGCCGCCGTGACGAGGAGGGCGGCGGCCAGGGCGGCGTACAGATCGCGGAGGAGGGGGCGGGTCACATCCGCACGCTAGGCCGGGCGATGGGTTGAAGTACCTCCGTCCGGGCCGGATGTCAGCGTTTCGTCATGGGGCGCGGGGCCGATCCGGGGGTGTCTCGGACCTACGGTCGAGCCATGACACGGTCTCCTTCCTCGCCGGGTTTCTGGCGCAGCCCCCTGCGCGGCCCGTGGCTGACCTCGGTGCTCGGCGTCGTCCTGCTCGGCGGGATCACGGTGTTGTTCGTGACGGGGCTGGTGTCCTACGCCGCCTACAACCCGAACCTGGCTGCGGTGAACGACAAGACCCCGGACAAGGGGATCCTAAGCTTCTACCTCTTCTCCTGGCCGACCGATCCGCACTGGCTGTACCGGCTCAACCAGGGCCTCCACGTCACGCTCGGCATCACGCTGATCCCGGTCCTGCTGGCCAAGCTGTGGTCGGTGATCCCGAGGCTGTTCACGCTGCCGCCGGCCCGCTCGCTCGCGCACGCGCTGGAGCGGATCTCGCTGCTGTTCCTGGTCGGCGGCGCGCTGTTCGAGTTCGTGACGGGCGTGCTCAACATCCAGCTGGACTACGTCTTCCCGGGGTCCTTCTACACCCTGCACTTCTACGGGGCGTGGGTGTTCTTCGCCGCGTTCGTCGCCCACGCCGTCCTGAAGATTCCGGCGGCTGTACGGAACCTGCGCCGCCTCGGGGAGGAGGAACCGTCGGATCCGGTCCCGTCCGATCTGGTCTCCCCGCGCCCGGACCCGCCGACCGTCTCCCGGCGCGGTGCCCTGTGGTTCGTCGGGGGCGGTTCGCTGCTGCTGTTCGCGACCACGGTCGGGCAGAGCTTCGACGGGCTGCTGCGGCGCACCGCCTTGCTGGCCCCGCACGGCGGAGTCGACCCGGGCAGCGGCCCGAACGGGTTCCAGATCAACAAGACGGCACGGTACGCCGGAATCGACGCGGCGGAGACGGCCGAGGACGCCTGGCACCTCGTCCTGACCGGGCGCACGGGTACCGTCCGCCTCAGCCGTGCCGAGCTGGCCCGCCTTCCCCTGCACAGCGCGGCGTTGCCCATCGCCTGTGTCGAGGGCTGGTCGACGTCCGACCAGTGGTGGCGCGGGGTGCGGCTGCGCGACCTCGCCGCGCTCGTCGGGTACGACGACGATCCGCCGGACGTGCTCGTCGAGTCCCTCCAGCGGCGCGGCGCCTTCCGTCGTGCCGCCCTGCGGGCCAACCAGGTCGCCGATCCGCGCTCCCTGCTCGCGCTGTACGTCAACGGCGAGGACCTGTCCCCCGACCACGGCTTCCCGGCGCGGATCATCGTGCCCGCGGCGCCCGGCGTGCTGAACACCAAGTGGGTGGCCCGTATGACGTTCGGAGACCTCTGATGCCCCGACTGAAGCGCCGACCGCTGATCCCTGTAGGAAGTCCCTTCCAGCTTCTGCTGCTCGCCGCCTCGTTCGCCCTCGCCGGATACGCGGGCGTCCGCCTCCTCGTCGACGACTGGTTCGGGGTGGCGGTGTGGTTCGTGGGGGCGGCGCTGCTGCACGACCTCGTCCTGCTGCCGCTGTACGCGGCGGTGGATCGGTCCGTCGTACGGGGGCTCGGTGCGGCCGGGCACAGGGAGTGGGTGATGTACGTCCGTGTCCCGGCAGCGTTGTCCGGCCTGCTTCTGTTGGTGTGGTTCCCGCTGATCAGCGGGATGGTGGACCGGCGTTACCGCCTGGGCACGGGACTGTCTCCGGAGGGCTTCCTGGCCCGCTGGCTGCTGATCACCGCTGTGCTCTTCGGCGCCTCGGCGCTGCTGCTGGCGCTGCGGCTGCGCAGGGCGACGAAGCAGCGCCCCCCGGCCGTCCACTGACCGACAGCCCTCCACCCGGCCCTGCGGGCGTACCGCAGCAGGGCCGGGGTGCCGAGCCGCGCCCAGGGGAACCCACCGTCCGGTCCACAGTTGTGGATGACGTCGACGACCTGCACCTCGGCCCGCTCGTCGATGTCCACCGGCGCGGTCTCGGCGATCAACAGGCCGCCGGGGGAGAGGAGTCCGGCCACCCGGTCCAGCAGGGCGCGCGGATCGCCGCCGATGCCGACGTTGCCGTCCATGAGCAGGACGGTGCCCCAGCGGCCCTCGCCGGGCAGGGAGTCGAAGACCGAGCGCCGCAGCGCCTGGCCCCCGAGCCGTACGGCATGTTGGACGGCGGTCTCGCTGACGTCGATACCGAGGGCCCTGCGGCCACGGGCGGCGAGTGCCGCGACCAGCCGTCCGGGTCCGCAGCCGACGTCCAGCACAGTGCCCTCGCACCGGTTGAGTACGTCCAGGTCGACCGGGTCGGCATGCGCGCACCAGCGTTCGACGTCGAGCGGCAGCAGCCATCCGTCGGCGCGGCGCAGGAACAGCGGGCCGCGACCGGCCTGGAGGGCGGTGGCGTACGGGTCGGCGGCGGCCCAGGCGGCAGGCGTCGTGGTCATGGGCGCGTCACCGCCCGGCACCGGGCCAGCCGTGCCGCGAAGGTCCCGTGCGGGGCGAGTGCGGCGACGGCGTGGGCGTCGGCGGCCGTGTCGACGTCCCGCAGGCGGGGCAGGTCCCGTACGCGCAGCCCCGCGCGCACGAGCCGCTCCCGTTGTACGGCGCCGGTGACCGGCGTCGACATGGGCACGCCCCGGAGCAGGGCGGGGTCGGGCTCGGCCAGCCCGAGGGCCCAGAAGCCGCCGTCCTCGGCCGGACCGAAGTACGCGTCGCAGTCCGCGAAGTCGACGGTGAGCAGCTTGGGCGTCACCTGGGGAGTGTCCATGCCGATCAGCAGGGCGGGGCCGTCGCACCCGGCGAAGGCGGCTGCGAGCCGTTCGTCGAGACCGCCCGCGCACTGCCGTACGACGTCGAAACCGGGCGGAAGCCAGGGACCGGGAGTGCCGTCCAGTACGAGGACGTGGCGGGCGGCGGGCGTGGCGGCCACGGCCCGCAGGGTGTCGGCGAGGGCGGCCTCGGCGAGGGCCGCGGCTTCCGAGGGAGTGAACGGCGGGGTGAGCCGGGTCTTGACCCGGCCCGGCACAGGCTCCTTGGCGATGACGAGGAGGGTGGTCACTGGGCCGTCCTCTCGCGTACGGGTGTTTCGTTCAGCACGCGGCTCATGTCCCGTACCGCCTGCCAGGTGCCGCGCCAGGTGCCCGTCACCTTCGAGGCGCCGGCGCGGGGCAGGTAGGGCACGTCGTGCTCGGCGATGCGCCAGCCCGCGTCGGCGGCGTGCACCACCATCTGGAGCGGGTAGCCACTGCGCCGGTCGGTGAGGTCGAGGGCGAGCAGGGGCTCTCGGCGGGCGGCGCGCAGGGGTCCGAGGTCGTGCAGGCGCAGGCCGGTGCGGCGGCGCAGCAGCAGGGCGAGCGCGAGGTTGCCGGCCCTGGCGTGCGGCGGCCATGCGCCGCGGCTCTGCGGCCGCCTGCGGCCGAGCACCAGGTCGGCCGCGCCGGAGCGGACCTCACGAACGAAGGGTTCCAGCCGGCCCGGGTCGAGGGAGGCGTCGCAGTCACAGAAGCACACGAACTCGGCGGTGGCCGCCGTCAGCCCCGCGTGGCAGGCCGCGCCGAAACCCCGCCGGGGCTCGTGCACGACGGTCGCCCCGAGCGATCGGGCGACATCCGCCGATCCGTCCGTGGAGCCGTTGTCCACGACCAGGGCCCGCCAGCCGGCCGGAATCCGGGCCAGGACCCAGGGGAGGGCCTCGGCCTCATTCAGGCAGGGGAGCACGACATCTACATCCGCGTCGGTGGTCACGGCTCTCACCCTACGAAGGGGATTCGGACATATCGGTCCTTCGTTCCTTACGAAACGCGGACGTCGGAGCCCCGGGAGCCGACCGAAGCCGCACAGAGGCGGGCCCGGTGCGAGGCTGGGGGCATGGAGCAGTCGTACGAGGTCACGGGGCAGGCCGGGCGGATCCTGGTGGTCGACGACGACCCCACGGTCGCGGAGGTCGTCGCCGGTTACCT
>NZ_FNHV01000030.1 GCF_900103585.1 Streptomyces sp. cf386 | reverse complement strand
TCGTTGTACTTCTTCAGACCGCCGTGGTACTCGTCCATCCAGGCCTGGGCGAAGGTGCCGTCCTGGATCTCGGCGAGGACCTGCTTCATCTCGGCCTTGGTGGCGTCGGTGATGATCCGCGGGCCGGTGACGTAGTCGCCCCACTCGGCGGTCTCGGAGATCGACCAGCGCATCTTCTCCAGGCCGCCCTCGTACATGAGGTCCACGATCAGCTTCAGCTCGTGCAGGCACTCGAAGTACGCGATCTCCGGCTGGTAGCCGGCCTCGGTCAGCGTCTCGAAACCGGCCTTGACCAGGGCGGCCGTACCACCGCAGAGGACGGCCTGCTCACCGAACAGGTCGGTCTCGGTCTCCTCGGTGAAGGTCGTCTTGATGACGCCGGCGCGGGTGCCGCCGATGCCCTTGGCGTACGACAGGGCCAGCGCGAAGGCGTTGCCGGTGGCGTCCTGCTCGACAGCCGCGATACACGGAACGCCGCGGCCCTCCTCGTACTGGCGGCGGACCAGGTGGCCCGGGCCCTTGGGGGCGACCATGCAGACGTCGACGCCGGCCGGGGGCTTGATGAAGCCGTAGCGGATGTTCAGACCGTGGCCGAAGAACAGGGCGTCGCCGTCGTTCAGGTTCGGGGCGATGTGCTCCTCGTAGACCTGGGCCTGGATCGGGTCCGGGACGAGGATCATGATGACGTCGGCCTCGGCGGCGGCCTCCGACGGGGTCACCACGCGCAGGCCCTGCTCCTCGGCCTTCGCCTTGGACTTGGAGCCCTCGTGCAGACCGACGCGGACGTCGACACCCGAGTCACGGAGCGACAGCGCGTGGGCGTGGCCCTGGCTGCCGTAACCGATGACCGCGACCTTGCGGCCCTGGATGATGGACAGGTCGGCGTCGCCGCCCGCCATCGTGCCGCGGCGGAGGAACTCTTCGCCCGTATGGGGGGTGGTCCGGTACGGCGCCGGTCCCGGTCGGATCGTGGCGCTCATGCGCGCACGCGGCACCGACTGGCCGGTGACCGCGCTCGCCGTCCAGCGCACCGGCGCCGCGTATCTGCCGCTGGACCCCGAGCACCCCGCGGAACGCCTGCGCCGCACGCTGGCCGACGCAACTCCGGTGCTCGTCGTCGCGGACGACGTGCTGCCGAACACTGCGGGCGATGTGCCGGTGCTGGTCCTGGACCCGGAGGCGTACGAGGGCGAGCCCTTCGACGCCCCCTCCCCGAACCCGTCGACCCCCGCCTACGTCATCCACACCTCCGGCTCCACCGGCACACCCAAGGGCGTCGTCCCCCACTCGGGGCTGGCCGCGCATTCGTGCAGGCCGGCCAGGGTGTGGCGGCACGCGCCGGTCAGATGTCCCGAAAGATCTCGATCTGCGCCCCGATGGAGTTCAGCCGCTCGGCGAGGTCCTCGTAACCCCGGTTGATGACATACACGTTCCGCAGCACCGACGTGCCCTCCGCCGCCATCATCGCCAGCAGGACGACCACGGCGGGCCGCAGGGCGGGCGGGCACATCATCTCGGCGGCGCGCCAGCGGGTCGGGCCCTCGACCAGGACGCGGTGCGGGTCTAGGAGCTGGAGTCGGCCGCCCAGGCGGTTGAGGTCGGTCAGGTAGATCGCGCGGTTGTCGTAGACCCAGTCGTGGATCAGGGTCTTGCCCGACGCGACGGCGGCGATGGCCGCGAAGAACGGGACGTTGTCGATGTTCAGGCCCGGGAACGGCATCGGGTGGATCTTGTCGATCGGCGCCTCCAGTTTGGAGGGCCGGACCGTCAGGTCCACCAGGCGCGTACGGCCGTTGTCCGCGAAGTACTCGGGCGTACGGTCGTGGTCTAGTCCCATCTCCTCCAGGACCGCCAGCTCGATCTCCAGGAACTCGATGGGGACGCGACGCACCGTCAGTTCCGACTCCGTCACCACCGCCGCGGCCAGCAGGCTCATCGCCTCGACCGGGTCCTCGGACGGCGAGTAGTCCACGTCGGCGTCGATGTCCGGCACACCGTGCACGGTGAGCGTGGTGGTGCCGATGCCCTCGACCCGGACGCCGAGCGCCTCCAGGAAGAAGCACAGGTCCTGGACCATGTAGTTGGAGGAGGCGTTGCGGATGACGGTGACGCCGTCGTGCCGCGCCGCGGCCAGCAGCGCGTTCTCGGTCACCGTGTCGCCGCGCTCGGTCAGCACGATCGGACGGTCGGGACGGACGGAGCGGTCGACCGTGGCGTGGTACTGGCCCTCGGTCGCCGCCACGTCCAGTCCGAACCGGCGCAGCGCGATCATGTGCGGCTCGATGGTCCGGGTGCCGAGGTCGCAGCCGCCCGCGTACGGCAGCTTGAAGAGGTCCATGCGGTGCAGCAGCGGGCCGAGGAACATGATGATCGAGCGGGTGCGTACGGCCGCCTCGGCGTCGATCGCCGCCATGTTCAGCTCGGCCGGCGGTACGAGCTCCAGGTCGACGCCGTCGTTGATCCAACGGGTGCGTACGCCGATGGAGTTGAGCACCTCCAGAAGGCGGTAGACCTCCTCGATGCGGGCGACGCGGCGCAGCACCGTGCGCCCCTTGTTGAGCAGCGAGGCGCACAGCAGGGCCACGCAGGCGTTCTTGCTGGTCTTGACGTCGATCGAACCGGACAGCCGACGTCCGCCGACGACCCGCAGATGCATCGGCCCGGCGTATCCCAGGGACACGATCTCGCTGTCCAGGGCTTCACCGATTCGGGCGATCATCTCAAGGCTGATGTTCTGGTTGCCGCGCTCGATGCGATTGACGGCGCTCTGGGAGGTGCCCAACGCCTCGGCGAGCTGCGTCTGTGTCCAGCCACGGTGTTGCCGGGCGTCACGGATGAGCTTGCCGATGCGTACGAGGTAGTCGTCTGCCATGAGGTTGAGGTTATCTCAGATATGAGATGAGACCTCGATAGGGGGGTCATTCGAGTGACGGGCCGTCAACGTCGCCTGGCGTTACGGCTGCGCCGCCACCCGAAAGGTCCGGGCAAATCCATTGATGTCGTACGACGTCCGGTGCTGCTGTGTGTGCGCCGGGGGCCGTGTTTGCCGCCGGTGGTGAGGGACCAGGAGTGCCGGTTGATGTTCAGTCGCACTCCCGGAAGGATCCGGAAGCTCTTGCGGAACGTGAGGGGCATGGCTGCCTCCCTTCGCGGTCGGGGTACTTGTCCCTCGATTACCCCGACTCGGCCGACTGATGGCACACGGACGGGAAAGGCCGGCCCGGCGCCCGTGGCGCCCGGCCGGCTTTCCCGTGTCCGTCCCCTCGTGGCGGTCAGTCCGTGCCGGACTCCATCGCCGCGCGGTCCAGCAGCGCGTCCTCCTCGGAGACCTCGCCGCGGGAGGCGATGGCCTCGGCGCCGCCCTCGGGCAGCTCCGGCATGGTGCCGATGAGGCCGGTCGCGGCGGCCTGGGAGGCGCCGACGGTGGGGCTGCCGGTGCCGATCAGGCCGAGGCCGACGAACTGCTCCAGCTTGGCGCGCGAGTCGGCGATGTCGAGGTTGCGCATGGTGAGCTGGCCGATCCGGTCGACCGGGCCGAAGGCCGAGTCCTCGGTGCGCTCCATGGACAGCTTGTCCGGGTGGTAGCTGAACGCCGGGCCCGTCGTGTCGAGGAGCGAGTAGTCCTCGCCGCGCCGCAGCCGGAGGGTGACCTCGCCGGTCACGGCGGCGCCCACCCAGCGCTGCAGAGACTCGCGGATCATCAGCGCCTGCGGGTCCAGCCAGCGGCCCTCGTACATCAGGCGGCCGAGGCGGCGGCCCTCGTTGTGGTACTGGGCGAGGGTGTCCTCGTTGTGGATGGCGTTCACGAGGCGCTCGTACGCCGCGTGCAGCAGCGCCATGCCCGGGGCCTCGTAGATACCGCGGCTCTTGGCCTCGATGATGCGGTTCTCGATCTGGTCCGACATGCCGAGGCCGTGGCGGCCGCCGATGGCGTTGGCCTCCATCACCAGGTCGACGGGGGAGGCGAACTCCTTGCCGTTGATGGTGACCGGGCGGCCCTGCTCGAAGCCGATCGTCACGTCCTCGGCGGCGATCTCGATGGACGGGTCCCAGAACCGCACGCCCATGATGGGCTCCACGGTCTCGACGCCGGTGTCCAGGTGCTCCAGGGTCTTGGCCTCGTGGGTGGCGCCCCAGATGTTGGCGTCGGTGGAGTAGGCCTTCTCCGTGGCGTCCCGGTAGGGCAGGCCGTGGGCGACCAGCCACTCCGACATCTCCTTGCGGCCGCCGAGCTCGGTCACGAAGTTCGCGTCCAGCCAGGGCTTGTAGATCCGCAGGTGGGGGTTGGCGAGCAGGCCGTAGCGGTAGAACCGCTCGATGTCGTTGCCCTTGTAGGTCGAGCCGTCGCCCCAGATCTGGACGTTGTCCTCGAGCATCGCCCGCACCAGCAGCGTGCCGGTGACGGCGCGGCCCAGCGGCGTGGTGTTGAAGTACGCCCGCCCGCCGGAGCGGATGTGGAACGCGCCGCACGTCAGCGCGGCCAGGCCCTCCTCGACCAGGGCGGCACGGCAGTCGACCAGGCGCGCGATCTCGGCGCCGTAGGTCTTGGCGCGGCCGGGCACCGAGGCGATGTCGGGCTCGTCGTACTGGCCGATGTCGGCGGTGTAGGTGCACGGGACGGCGCCCTTGTCGCGCATCCAGGCGACCGCGACCGAGGTGTCGAGACCGCCGGAGAAGGCGATGCCGACACGTTCGCCGGTGGGCAGGGAGGTGAGGACCTTGGACATAGGAAGAGTATGCATGAACTCGCATGGTCATGCAAAGAGCCCATGTGAAGGGGCGCGGATTCCCGTGGAGGTGTGCGCAAGGGTGCGGCTGATGGAATGGGAGAGGGAGGCCGGGCATGACCAATCCGGCCCCGTGTACTAGAGTTATCTCGACATCGAGATATCTGCCGAGGCGCACCGCAGTCGCACGCCTTGCCGGGTCTAGCAGTAAGGCATGCCTAACTTAGCCTTACCTTAGCGGATCGGCCAAGGCGGCGTGGCGGCAGGATGCGGTGGTAAGCGCACAAAAATGAAGGAGACTGTCGTGTCGGCGAACAGCTTCGACGCCCGCAGCACGCTGCAGGTGGGCGACGAGTCGTACGAGATCTTCCGGCTGGACAAGGTCGAGGGCGCCGCGCGCCTCCCCTACAGCCTGAAGGTGCTGCTGGAGAACCTCCTCCGCACCGAGGACGGCGCGAACATCACCGCCGACCACATCCGCGCCCTCGGCGGCTGGGACTCCCAGGCCCAGCCGTCGCAGGAGATCCAGTTCACGCCGGCCCGCGTGATCATGCAGGACTTCACCGGCGTGCCCTGTGTCGTGGACCTCGCCACCATGCGTGAGGCCGTCAAGGCCCTCGGCGGCGACCCGGCGAAGGTCAACCCGCTCTCCCCGGCCGAGATGGTCATCGACCACTCCGTCATCGCCGACAAGTTCGGCACGAACGACGCCTTCAAGCAGAACGTCGACCTCGAGTACGGCCGCAACAAGGAGCGCTACCAGTTCCTGCGCTGGGGCCAGACCGCCTTCGACGACTTCAAGGTCGTCCCGCCCGGCACCGGCATCGTCCACCAGGTGAACATCGAGCACCTGGCGCGCACGGTCATGGTCCGCAATGGCCAGGCCTACCCCGACACCCTCGTCGGCACCGACTCGCACACCACCATGGTCAACGGCCTCGGCGTCCTCGGCTGGGGCGTCGGCGGCATCGAGGCCGAGGCCGCGATGCTCGGCCAGCCGGTCTCGATGCTCATCCCGCGCGTCGTCGGCTTCAAGCTGACCGGTGAGCTCACCCCGGGCACGACCGCCACCGACCTCGTGCTGACCATCACCGAGATGCTCCGCAAGCACGGTGTCGTCGGCAAGTTCGTCGAGTTCTACGGTGAGGGTGTCGCCGCCACCTCCCTCGCGAACCGCGCCACCATCGGCAACATGTCGCCGGAGTTCGGTTCCACCGCCGCGGTCTTCCCGATCGACGGCGAGACCATCAAGTACCTCAAGCTCACCGGCCGCTCCGAGCAGCAGCTCGCGCTCGTCGAGGCGTACGCCAAGGAGCAGGGCCTCTGGCTGGACCCGCAGGCCGAGCCCGACTTCTCCGAGAAGCTGGAGCTGGACCTCTCGACGGTCGTCCCGTCGATCGCCGGCCCGAAGCGCCCGCAGGACCGTATCGTCCTCGCGAACGCCGCCCAGCAGTTCGCCCAGGACGTCCGCAACTACGTCGACACCGCCGACGAGTCCGGCAAGGAGTCCTTCCCGGCCTCCGACGCCCCGGCCGTCGCGCCCAACGGCGTCCCGTCCAACCCGGTCACCGTCACCGCCCCCGACGGCTCGACCTACGAGATCGACCACGGTGCGGTGACGGTCGCGGCCATCACCTCCTGCACCAACACCTCGAACCCGTACGTCATGGTCGCCGCCGCGCTCGTCGCGAAGAAGGCCGTGGAGAAGGGCCTGACCCGCAAGCCGTGGGTCAAGACCACCCTCGCCCCGGGCTCGAAGGTCGTCACCGACTACTTCGACAAGGCCGGTCTGACCCCGTACCTCGACAAGGTCGGCTTCAACCTCGTCGGCTACGGCTGCACCACCTGCATCGGCAACTCCGGCCCGCTGCCGGAGGAGGTCTCCAAGGCCGTCAACGACCACGACCTCGCCGTCACCTCGGTCCTCTCCGGCAACCGGAACTTCGAGGGCCGTATCAACCCCGACGTCAAGATGAACTACCTGGCCTCCCCGCCGCTGGTCGTCGCGTACGCCCTCGCGGGCTCCATGAAGGTGGACATCACCAAGGACGCGCTCGGCACCGACCAGGACGGCAAGCCGGTCTTCCTGACCGACATCTGGCCGACCGAGGCCGAGGTCAACGACGTCGTGGCCAACGCCATCGGTGAGGACATGTTCAACAAGTCCTACCAGGACGTCTTCGCGGGCGACGCCCAGTGGCAGGCCCTGTCGATCCCGACCGGCGACACCTTCGAGTGGGACGCGCAGTCGACGTACGTCCGCAAGCCCCCGTACTTCGAGGGCATGACGATGGAGACCACCCCGGTCTCCGACATCACCGGCGCGCGCGTCCTCGCCAAGCTGGGCGACTCGGTCACCACCGACCACATCTCGCCCGCCGGCGCCATCAAGGCCGACACCCCGGCCGGCAAGTACCTCACCGAGCACGGTGTGGAGCGTCGTGACTTCAACTCCTACGGTTCGCGCCGGGGCAACCACGAGGTCATGATCCGCGGCACGTTCGCCAACATCCGCCTGCGCAACCAGCTCGCGCCGGGCACCGAGGGCGGCTACACCCGCGACTTCACCCAGGCCGACGGCCCGGTGTCGTTCATCTACGACGCCTCGCGCAACTACATCGAGCAGGGCATCCCGCTGGTCATCCTGGGCGGCAAGGAGTACGGCTCCGGCTCGTCCCGTGACTGGGCCGCCAAGGGCACCGCGCTCCTCGGCGTCAAGGCCGTCATCACCGAGTCGTACGAGCGCATCCACCGCTCGAACCTCATCGGCATGGGCGTCCTGCCGCTCCAGTTCCCGGAGGGCCAGAACGCCGAGTCCCTCGGTCTGACCGGCGAGGAGACCTTCTCCTTCACCGGCGTCGAGGAGCTCAACAACGGCACCACGCCGCGCACGGTCAAGGTCAGCACCGACACGGGCGTCGAGTTCGACGCGGTCGTCCGCATCGACACCCCCGGTGAGGCCGACTACTACCGCAACGGCGGCATCATGCAGTACGTGCTGCGCAGCCTGATCCGCAAGTAAGCGATCAAGTCAGCGGTACGGCACGGCGGTTGAGGGCCGCATCCCCGGTCACCGGGGGTGCGGCCCTTCGCCGTGTCCGGGCGGGGGCTGCCCTCAACCGCCCTCCCCGCGCCGGGAAACCCCAGGTCATCACCCATCCTCAGGTGGAACACAGGGTTCCCTCAGCGGACGGGGACAGGATCGGGACATGACTGGCACCCAAGGGCTGCGAAACGGCCGTGTCCGTGTGCTCATCGTCGACGACGAGCCCGCGCTCACCGACCTGCTCTCCGTCGCCGTCGAGGAGGCGGGCTGGCGCGCCTACCCGGCGCTCGACGGACAGAGCGCGCTGAGGATCGCGCGGGGCTGCCCGCCGCACGCCGTCGTGCTCGACGGGATGCTGCCCGACCTGGACGGCCTCCAGGTGCTCCGCCGCCTCAGGTACGAGAACCCGAAGCTGCCCGTCCTCATGCTCACCGCCCGCGACGCCCTGGAGCACCGGCTGGACGGCCTCGGCGCCGGTGCCGACGACTACGTCACCAAGCCGTTCTCCCTGGAGGAGGTCGTCCTGCGGCTGCGTGGACTGCTGCGCCGGGCGGGGGCCGAGCGGGCCCGGTCCGACACGTCCGTGCGCGTCCTCGGCGACCTCGTGCTGACCGAGGAGAGCCGCGAGGTGCACCGCGCGGGCGTGCCCGTCCCGCTCACCGCCAAGGAGTTCGACCTGCTCAGCCTGATGATGGGCCACCCGCGGCAGGTGCTCAGCAAGGCGCAGATCCTCGATCATGTGTGGAGCAGTTCCTTCGACGGCGGCGGCAACCTCGTGGAGGTCTACATCTCCAACCTCCGCCGCAAGATCGACCACGGCCGGGCGCCGCTGATCCACACCGTGCGCGGGCTCGGCTACGCCATCCGGCCGGTGGAGGACGGGAGATGAGCACGCGACGACCCCTTCGCTCCCTGCGCACGCGCCTGCTCGTGTTCATCGGCCTCACCCTGGTCGCCGTGTGCGTCGCGATGGCGCTCACCACGGCCTTCGTCCAACGCGCCTATCTGATGGGCGACCTGGACGGCCGGGTCGCCAACGCCGTCTCCCGCAGTCTGGGCGGGGCCGCGCTGCACCCGGACGTCGAGGACGACCTGGGCTTCCTCAACGAGAACGGCCACCCGGCCGGCCTGCTCGCGGCCCGCCTCGACGAGGACGGCACGATCGTCGCCGCCGCGGTCGTCAGCCAGGACGCCGCGCCGAAGACGCTCACCGCCGAGCAGACCGCCGCGTTGGCGGACATCGCGACGGACGGCACCGAGCACACCCGGACCGTCCCGGGCCTCGGCACCTATCGGGTCGCAGCGGTCGAGAGCGGCGGCATCCGGGTCCTCACCGGGCTGCCCATGGACGACGTCCAGCGCATGATCGGCGGACTCGTCGCCGCCGAGGCAGCCGTGGCGGTGGCCGGTCTCGCCGTGGCGGGCGGGGTCTGCGCCGTGGTCGTACGACGCCAACTGCGCCCCCTCGGCCGGGTCGCCGCCACCGCCGCCGAGGTCTCCCGCGCCCCGCTCGACCGCGGCGAGGTCACCGGCCTCACCCGGGTCCCGGCCCCGGACACCGACCCCGCCAGCGAGGCCGGCCAGGTCGGCGCCGCGCTCAACCGCATGATCGACCACGTCGAGTCCTCGCTCACCGCACGCCAGCGCAGCGAGGAACGGATGCGCCGGTTCCTCTCCGACGCCAGCCATGAACTGCGCACCCCGCTCGCCTCGATCGCCGGCTACGCCGAACTCATGAGCCGCGGCACCGACCGGGTCGAGCCGGTGCTCGCCTGGCGCCGGGTGTCCGCCGAGTCGGCCCGGATGACGGGGCTGGTCGAGGATCTGCTCCTGCTGGCCCGCCTGGACGAGGGGCGACCGCTGCAGTCCGCCGAGGTGGACATGGCGGCGCTGGTCGCCGAGGCGGTCTGGGACGCGCGAGCGGCGGGCGGCACCCACGACTGGCAGCTCGAACTGCGCCTCGACGCGGCCCCGTCGGTCCTCGGCGACCAGGCCCGCCTCCACCAGGTGGTGGCCAACCTCCTCGCCAACGCCCGGGTGCACACACCGGCGGGCACACGGGTCGTGGCCACGGTGGAGGCGGGGGACGGATCCGGTGCGGCGAGGGACGGCTCCGGCGTCGTGATCCGCATCCGCGACAACGGCCCCGGCATCCCGCCCGCCTTCCTCCCCACCGTCTTCGAACGCTTCACCCGCGCCGACGCCTCCCGCGCCCGCAGCGGCCCGCACGACGGGGGATCCGGTCTCGGCCTCGCCATCGTGGCGGCGATCGTCTCCGCGCACGGCGGCCGTATCGACGTCGAGAGCGCGCCCGGTCGCACCGAGTTCACCATCGAACTGCCGTCCGTGGACGCCGAACCACCGGTACTGGACGCCCTGTCGGGCCCGTCCGCCCCGGCACCGGCGCGGTCCTCACGGACGCTCGCCGGCAACTGCTGACGGACGACAGCCGTTGCCCCGTACGCCTGTGACGCCTCGTGCGTCATCCGTTTACAACTGCGCCACTCGGCGCTACTTTCCGAACCAAGGGGAGGTGGGAGCGCTCCCATGCGGTGGACCGGAACCCGCCGCCTGTGTGCCGCTCCCGCCCCACCCGGTCGCATCGCCTCGCGTATGCGACGGCATATCCGCACCCGCACACATGCATCCGCACAGCCCGTACCTGAAGGAACGGACTCGTATGTCATGATCCTGACAACAACTGACGCGAGCGCACCCCCGCCTCGCCGATTAACGCTCCCCACCCGCGCCAGAGCGCTCTTCCTCGTCCTGGTCTCCCTGCTCGCGACCATCCCCGCCGTGGCCCTCGTCATGAGCACCGGCGGCGAGGCGGAGGCCCACGGCACCCCCATGAAGCCGGGCAGCCGCACCTTCCTGTGCTGGCAGGACGGGCTGACCGACACCGGAGAGATCAAGCCGGTCAACCCTGCCTGTAAGGCGGCCCAACAGATCAGCGGCACAACGCCGTTCTACAACTGGTTCTCCGTGCTCCGCTCCGACGGCGCCGGCCGCACCCGCGGCTTCGTGCCCGACGGCGAGCTGTGCAGCGGCGGCAACACCAACTTCACCGGCTTCAACGTGCCGCGCGACGACTGGCCGCTCACCCATCTCACCTCGGGCGCGACGGTCGACTTCTCGTACAACGCCTGGGCCGCGCACCCGGGTTGGTTCTACGTCTACATCACCAAGGACGGCTTCGACCCGACCCAGACCCTCACCTGGGACGACATGGAGGAGCAGCCCTTCCTCTCCGTCGACCACCCGCCGCTCAACGGCTCCCCGGGCACGGTCGAGGCCAACTACTCCTGGACAGGAAAGCTTCCTGACAACAAGTCGGGCCGCCACATCGTCTACATGGTCTGGCAGCGCTCCGACAGTCAGGAAACCTTCTACTCCTGCTCCGACATCGTCTTCGACGGCGGCAACGGCGAGGTGACCGGCATCAAGGAGCCCGGCAACCCGACCGACCCGGTGCCCGGCGAGTGCTCGGCCGCCCGCCGTACGACCGGCAGTTGGTCCGGTGGCTACCAGTCCGAGGTGACCGTCACCAACACCGGCGACGTCCCCATGCTCGGCTGGATGGTCGACTGGACGCTCCCGGTCGGCCAGAAGGTGGAGAGCCTCTGGAGCGGCAACGCGACCTACACCGGACAGGCGGTGATGGTCCACAACGTCGACTGGAACGGCTCCCTCGATCCGGGGGAGAGCACGACCTTCGGCTACGTCGTCTCCGGCTCCGGCGGCGACAGTACGGCGACCCTGCCCTGTCGGGTGGGCTGAACCGCCGCCCGAAGCGGACCCGGTGGGCGTCGAGCCGTCGCCCGCCGGGCCCGTCGTCGATCCGGGTGGGGTGGTGACCGCGAGCGGCGACCGGCCCCGGTCGGCAGAGTGTTGAACAGGAAAACAAACTGGTAACGGAAGGCAACCGTAAGGGGGTTCGACGCGGTCTAGCCCATATGAAGATCACTTTCCTGCTGCACAACGCCTACGGGATCGGAGGCACGATCACCACCACGTTCAACCTGGCTCAGGCGCTGGCCGAGCGGCACGACGTGGAGATCGTCTCCGTGCTGCGGCACCGGGAACACCCCAACTTCACCCTGGACCCGAAGGTTTCCTTAAACCCGCTGGTGGATCTGCGGCACGAGAAGGAACATCCCCTGCATTTGAGACCGGCGCGCGTGTTCCCCGCCGCCGAGTACCGCCACCGGCAGTACAGCGAGTTGACCGACCGGCGGATCGGCGAGTGTCTGGCGGCGACCGACGCCGATGTCGTCATCGGCACCCGGCCCGGACTCAACGTGCACCTCGCGCTCCAGGCACCGGAACGCGTCATCCGCATCGGGCAGGAGCACCTCACCCTCGACAACCACCCGCCCCGGCTGCGCACCGCGCTGCGCCGGGCGTATCGCGGGCTGGACGTGCTGACCACGGTCACGGAGGCGGACGCCGCCGCCTACCGGCGCAAGATGCGGCTGCCCGGTGTGCGGGTGGAGGCACTCCCGAACAGCGTTCCCGACCCCGCGCTGGCCGCCGCGGACGGCACCGCGAAGGTCGTGGTCGCGGCGGGGCGGCTGGTCCCGGTGAAGCGGTACGACCTGCTCATCGAGGCCTTCGCCCTCGTCGCCGCCGAACGTCCCGACTGGCACCTGCGCATCTACGGCAAGGGCGAGGAACAGGACCGGCTGCGGCAGCTCATCCACCGCCTCGGCCTGTACGACAACGTCTTCCTCATGGGCGCGGCGGCTCCCATGGAGGCGGAGTGGGTCAAGGGCTCGATCGGCGCGGCCGCGTCCAACTTCGAGCCGTTCGGCATGACCATCGTCGAGGCGATGCGCTGCGGACTGCCGGTGGTCAGCACCGACTGCCCGTACGGACCCGGCGAGATCATCAAGGACGGGGTCGACGGCCGACTCGTGCCGGTCGGGGACCGTGACGCGCTGGGCGCCGCACTCCTGGACCTCGTCCGCGACGACGAACGACGCCGGCAGATGGGCCGTACGGCCATGGCGAACGCGCGACGGTTCGCGCCGCTCCCGATCGTCGACCACGCCGAGCGACTGATCGACGAGGCACTGTCGGCTCGCAGGGCCGGGCGACCGGTCGGGCAGGGACCCGGCCGAATACAACGTGCCCTGGTCAGCCAGGGCTTCGCCGCCCGCGACGCCGCCTATGCCGTGGCCTCCCGCGCGGTGCGCACGGTACGGAGGGGACAGCGATGACGAGGCAACCCGGCACGACACGTGACGCGACACCGCGCACCGACTGCACGGTCGACTCGGACGGGCGCATCACCTTCCTGCTGCCGGCGCAGACGGCCGCCGGCTCCCACCCGCCCCGGCTGCTGCTGCGGCTGCGTCCCAAGAAGGGGCAGCCCGAGAAGGTTCTGCACATGCTCGACCTGGAGCCCGAGGACGACGGCCGCCTGCGCGCCGTCCTGGAGCCGAAGCTCGCCCTCGCCGAGGGCCGTTGGGACGTGTACCTGCTTCCCGAACCAGGAGAACCGGGCGAGCGCGGAGAACCAGGTGAGCGCGGAGAGTCAAGCGCAGGGCGCCTCCGCCTCCGCCCCGGTCTGCGTGACCTGCGGACCCTCGTCGACGGACGGGCCCGCGACTGGCCGTCGCCGGTCGCCGTGCGGGTGCCGTACACCACCAAGGACGGCTATCTCGCGGTGCGGGCCTGGCTGCGCACCGCCCACGCGGAGGTCGAGGGCATCGAGGTCGCGGGCCGGACGCTGACGGTCAGGGCCCGGCTGCACGGCGCCACGCTCGCCGAGGGGGCCGCCGTACGACTGCGTCTGCGGGGCGGGAAGGGCGTCGTACGGACCCTGGAACCACGGGCCGCAAGCGACGGCCGGGCGTTCTCCTTCACCGTGGACTACGGGGAGTTGGCCGCCCACCATGACACCGGAAGCCGCGTCTGGGACCTCTCCGTCCAGCCCCGGCCGGCTGCGGATGCCACCTCGATCCGGATCGGCCGGCTGCTCGACGACGTGGCGGACCGCAAGGAGATCTTCGTCTATCCGACGGCCGCGGTCGGCGATGTCGCCGTACGTCCCTACTACACGGTCGACAACGACCTCTCCGTGGAGGTGACCGCCGCGACGGCGTGAGGTTCGTTCTCGAGCGGACCCGGTGGGCGTTGAGCCGTCGTCCACCGGGTCCGCGAGCCAGACGGACCCGAGGGGGGAGAGAGGCCCGTCCGGTTGGAGAGTGGCTGTGCGGGGATGCAAGGTCGACAACGTTGTCGAGCGGCCCCCGCATGACTCTATCGCCTCAACGGACAACACCGTCAAGCCAGTTGGAAATCCGGCCGCATTTACGCGGACCGTGGGTCGAAGGCCAACACTTCGCACAGCCAGTCCAGTTGGCGACGCACGTGCACCGCGTCGCCGCCCTCGTGGCCGTTGAACGGATAGGCGTGGATCTCCTTGCGCGGGTCCGCGCCCGACAGCCCCGCATAGCGGTTGAAGGCGCCGTACGCCCCGCTCGGCGGGCACACCGTGTCGCGCAGGCCGACCCCGAAGTGGGCCGCAGCGTGGGCGCGCCGCGCGAAGGTGATCCCCTCCAGGTAGGCGAGGGTGTCGTACGCGGCGCGCTCGGCGCCCCGGTGCACGGAGAGGTACGCGGTGATCTCGCCGTACGGCCCCGCGTCCGTGAGGTCGAGGGCGCGCCGGATGCCGCACAGGAACGGGGCGGTGGCGAGGAGCGCCGCGAGGTCGGGCACGAGTCCCGCTACGGCGAGGGCGAGCCCGCCGCCCTGGCTGTTGCCGACGGCGGCGATCCGTGCGGCGTCCACGCCCGGCAGGGCCCGCACGGCCGTGACGGCTCGTACCGCGTCCGTGATCAGGCGGCGGTAGTGGTGGTCGTGGGGTGACAACAGCCCGCGTACCGCCGGGCCCGGGCCGCCCGGCGCCGTGGCGTGCGGGTCAGGGGTGGCGCCGCCGTTGCCGTACTGGTCGCCCTGGCCCCTGTTGTCCATCAGCAGATGCGCGTACCCGGCGTTCACCCAGGTCAGCCGCTCGTGCGGGAGGCCGCGGCCACGGCCGTAGCCGGCGTACTCGACGACCGCGGGCAGCGGTTCGCGCACCCCGGCCGGTCTGCTGAACCAGGCCCGCACCGGGTCGCCGGCGAACCCCCGGAAGGTCACGTCCCACATCTCGGTCAGCCGCAGCCCGGTCCGCACCGGGTGCGCCGACACCAACACCTCCGGCTGTGCCGCCTCCTTGAGGGTGTCGTGCCAGAACTCGTCGAAATCGGCGGGCTCGTGGGGATCCGGGCGGTAGCGCTCCAGCTCCGCCAAGGGCAGGTCGAACGCGGGCACCAGCTGCCTCCGATTGTTGCGCTTCTGAATATGAATGTTTCGTAGTTCGGGGCTCGTCCGGGCAACTGCCTCCTCAACTCACCTTCCGTGTCAGTCCCATTGACAGCCATTACACCCGCCCCTAACCTCGCCGCAAAGTTGCCGGTACGACTCCGAAACTTTCGGTGCCACCGGGAGGCCTACCGCATGAGCACCCCCACCAGATCGGCTCCGCCCCCCGGCACACAGGAGCCGCCGCCGACGAAAGCCCCACCCCGCCGTGGCCGTCCGCCGACGCGCACCGGCTGGCGTCGGGCGCTGCGCCGGGACTGGCAGTTGTACTCGCTGGCCCTGCTGCCGCTGCTGTTCTTCCTGGTCTTCCGCTATCTGCCGATGATCGGCAACGTCATCGCCTTCCGGCGCTTCGAGCCGGGCGGATCGATCTTCGGCGAGGACTGGGTGGGCCTGCGCTATGTCGAGATGTTCCTCAGCGACCCCACCTTCTGGCAGGTGTTCCGCAACACCCTGTGGCTCGGCGGACTGACGCTCGTCTTCTGCTTCCCGATCCCGATCGTGCTCGCCCTGCTGCTCAACGAGGTGCGCCGACGCTCGCTGAAACGATTCGTGCAGTCGGTGTCGTATCTGCCGCACTTCCTGTCGATCGTGATCGTCGCGGGCATCACGATGCAGATGCTCGCCACGGACGGCCCGATCAACCACGTCCTGGGGTGGTTCGGGCACGACCCGATCCGGTTCATCCAGGAACCCGAGTGGTTCCGCACCGTCTACGTCGGCTCGGAGATCTGGCAGACCGCCGGCTGGGGCACGATCCTCTACCTCGCCGCGCTCACCACCATCGACGAGGACCTGTACGAGGCCGCCCGCATCGACGGCGCGGGCCGCTGGCGGCAGATCTGGCACGTCACCCTGCCCGGCATCCGCCCCACCATGATCACGCTGCTGATCCTCAACGTCGGCACCTTCATGGCCGTCGGCTTCGAGAAGGTCCTGCTGCTGTACAACCCGCTGACCTACCAGACCTCCGACGTGATCTCCACCTACGTCTACCGGACCGGTGTGGAGTCCAACAGCTTCAGCTACGCCGCCGCCATCGGCCTGTTCGAGGCGATCATCGGCCTGGTCCTGATCACGTCCGCCAACACGCTCTCGCGCCGCACAGTGGGGACCAGCCTGTGGTGAAGCCGAGCCGTTCCCACCGCGTCTTCCAGGGTGTCAACGGGGTGATCCTCACCCTCGTCGTGGTCGTGACCCTGTACCCCTTCCTCAACATCATCGCGCGGTCCTTCAGCGGGGAGCGACAGATCCGCGCCGGCGAAGTGACCCTGTGGCCCGAGGGGTTCAACCTCACCACGTACAAGATCGTGTTCCAGGACTCCATGTTCTGGCGCAACTACGGCAACACCGTGTTCTACACGGTCGTCGCGACCGCCGTCGCCATGGTGCTGACGACCTGTTACGCCTACGTCCTGTCGAAGAAGCACCTCAAGGGCCGTGGCGCGCTCGTCGGCATCGCCGTGTTCACCATGTTCTTCACCGGTGGCCTGATCCCCAACTATGTGCTGATCACCAGCCTCGGACTGAAGAACAGTGTGTGGGCCATCGCGCTGCCCAACGCGATCAGCGTCTTCAACCTCCTGGTCATGAAGGCCTTCTTCGAGAGCCTGCCGACCGAGCTGGAGGAGGCCGCCCAGATCGACGGCCTGAGCACGTACGGCATCCTGCTGCGGATCGTGCTGCCGCTGTCCAAGGCGGTCGTGGCGACGATGGTGCTCTTCTACTCGGTGTCGTTCTGGAACTCCTGGTTCAGCGCGTTCCTCTATATGGACCGGACGGATCTGATGCCGGTCACCGTCTACCTGCGCAACCTCATCCAGGGCGCCACCGGAGGCTCCAACGCCGGTGCCGGCACCGAGCAGCTCAGCCAGGTCGGGGCGAACATCCAGGCGGTCACCATCGTGCTCACCGCGCTGCCGATCCTCTGTGTGTACCCGTTCGTCCAGCGCTACTTCGTCTCGGGCGTGATGCTCGGCGCGGTCAAGGGCTAACAAGGGAGTATCCGTGAAGAACTCAGGTCAGCTGTCGCGGCGCCAGATCCTCGCCGCCGCGGGATTCATCGGCCTCGCCACCCTCACCGGCTGCGGCAGCGGCGACGACGGCGGGGACTCCAAGGACCTGTCGAAGAAGCAGAACGGCGCGATGAAGGAGTACCGCGCCGGACAGCGGTTCAAGGCGGCGAAGCCGCTGTCCTTCTCGATGCTGCACAACAACAACCCCGTCTACCCGATGAAGAGCAGCTGGCTGTTCTGGAAGGAGGTCACCAAGCGCACCGGCATCACCATCGAGCCCCTCGACGTCCCGCTGGCGGACTACGAGAAGAAGCGCAGCGTCCTCATCGGCGCGGGCGACGCCCCCTTCCTGATTCCCAAGACGTATCACCCCTCCGAGGTCGCGTTCGTGTCGTCCGGCGCGATCCTCGCGGTCAGCGACTACGTGCACCTGATGCCCAACTTCCAGGACAAGGTCAAGAGATGGAAGTTGGAGCCCGAGCTCGACTCCATACGCCAGTCCGACGGCAGCTACTACCTGCTGCCCGGCCTGCACGAGAAGGTCAAGTCCGGCTACTCCCTGTCCTTCCGCACGGACGTCCTCGACAAGCTCGGTATGAACCTGCCCACCAGCTGGGACGAGGTGTACGACGTCCTCAAGGCACTCAAGGCCGAGTACCCCGACAAATACCCCTGGACCGACCGCTGGAGCAGCAACACCCCCTTCCCGTGCGGCGCGCTGTTCAGCTACCTCGGCCAGTCGTACGGGGTGAAGGCGGGCTGGACCTACAACAACCTCACCTTCGACACCGAGGCGGGGAAGTTCGTCTTCAACGCCACGACGGACAGCTACCGCCAGATGATCGAGTACCTGAGAAAGCTCGTCGCCGAGAAGCTGCTGGACCCCGAGAGCTTCACCCAGCAGGACGACCAGGCCGTGCAGAAACTGCTGGCCGAGAAGTCCTATGTGATCAGCGCCAACCCGCAGGAGCTGGTGCAGAACTACCGCTACAACCTGGAGAAGCAGGTCAAGGGCGCGAAGATCGAGATGGTCCCGGTGCCCCTCGGCCCCGCGGGCCCGGTGGTCCTGGGCGGTACCCGTCTGGAGAACGGCGTCATGATCTCCAGCAAGGCCCTCAAGAGCGACACCTTCGTCGCGATGATGCAGTTCGTGGACTGGCTCTGGTACTCCGACGAGGGCCAGCAGTTCTGCAAGTGGGGCGTCGAGGGCGTCACTTACACCAAGTCCGGCGACACCTACGAGCTGAAGCCCGGTATCTCCCTCATGGGCTCCGAACCGGACGCCCCGAAGGACCTCCAGAAGGACTACGGCTTCTTCAACGGCGTCTTCACCTACGGCGGCAGCTGGGCCCTCGTCTCCTCCAACTTCAGCCCGGACGAGCAGAAGTTCCAGGACGCCATGTCCCAGCGCGAAGAGCTCCCGATCGACCCGGCGCACCCGCTGCAGTCCATGGAGCAGGAACAGGCGACGCTCTGGGACACCCCGCTCAAGGACCACGCCATCCAGAACACCCTCAAGTTCGTCCTCGGCAAACGCCCGATGTCCGAATGGGACGCCTACGTCGCCGAGTTGAAGGCCAAGAACATGGACCAGCTCGTCGACCTGCACAACAAGGCGTACGAACGCTTCAAGAAGGAGAACGGGTGAGCGGCGGCGCCCCTACGGCCGCCTTCGGTACCGGAGTCCTCTCCCGCGCCGCGGGCCTGATCCACACCCTCGTCACCGTCGAGGCGCTGCTGCTCCTCGCCGCGTCGCCCGGCCTCGCCGGTCTGCTCCTCCTCGGCCCCGACCCGGGCAACCTGCCGCTGGCCGCCGTATGCCTGCTGCCGCTCGGCCCGGCCCTGTCCGCCGCCCTGTACGCCCTGCACCACCGCAGCCGCGACCTCACGGACCTGCACCCGGCGCGCACCTACGCACGCGGCTGGCGGCTCAACGCCCGCCCGGCGCTGAAACTCTGGACGCCCCTGCTCGCCTGGCTCACCGTCATCGCGTTCACCCTCACCCACTTCTCCGCCACCGGCCTGCCCGGCTGGTGGGCGGTGCTGCTCGGGGTGATCGGCGCCGGCTCGCTGCTGTGGGGCGCGCACGCGCTGGTCCTCACCTCGCTGTTCGCCTTCCGCACCCGCGACACCGCCCGCCTCGCCGCGTACTTCGTCGTCCGGCACGCCCGCGCCACCCTCGCCGCGGCCTCCCTGCTCCTACTGGTGGCCGCGTCGACCGCCCTGCTGACCGAGGCCCTGCCCGCCCTGCTGGCCGCGCCGCTGCTGCTCTCCCTGCTGCACAGCAGCCGTCCGGTGATCGCCGAGACCCAGGAGGACTTCACCGCATGACCGCGCCGCGCACCCCGAGGATCCCGTACGGCGGCGACTACAACCCCGAACAGTGGCCGCAGCCGGTCTGGGACGACGACCACCGCCTGTTCACGCAGGCCCGCATCGACACCCTCACCGTCGGCGTCTTCACCTGGTCCCTCACCCAACCCGCCCCCGACACCTACGACTTCACGGCCCTCGACCGCATCCTCGACCGCGCCGCCGCCGAGAACCGCCAGGTCTGCCTGGCCACCGGCACCGCGGCCCTCCCGCCCTGGCTGGCCAGGAGACACCCCGAGGTCAACCGCACCGACTTCGAGGGCCGCCGCCACCGCTACGGCCAGCGCCACAACTTCTGCCCCAGCTCACCGGCGTACCGCGACCACGCGACGGCGATGGCCGCACGCCTCGCGGAACGCTACGCGGACCACCCGGCACTGCTCGCCTGGCACATCAACAACGAGTACGGCGGCGTCTGTTACTGCGACCTGTGCGCGGAGGCGTTCCGGGCCTGGCTCCAGGACAAGTACGGCAGCCTCGACACCCTCAACGACGCCTGGTGGACGACCTTCTGGTCCCACCGCTACACCGACTTCGGCGAGATCGAGCCGCCCAGCGCCCTCACCGAGCACTGGCGCGGTCCCGACCACACCGCCTTCCAGGGCATCACCCTGGACTACTTCCGCTTCACCACCGACGCCCTCCTCGACTGCTTCCTCGCCGAGAAGGAGGTGATCCGCGCCCATGACCCCGACACGCCCGTCACCACCAACTTCATGGGCATGTTCCGCCCCCTCGACTACCACCGCTGGGCGCCCCACCTCGACTTCGCCTCCTGGGACAGCTACCCGCCCCTCGACGCCCCGCCCACCTGGCCCGCCCTCGCCCACGACCTGATGCGCGGCCTCAAGGACGGTGCCCCCTTCTGGCTGATGGAGCAGACCCCGTCCACGACGGCCTGCCGTGACGTCAACCCCCTGCGCCGCCCCGGCGAACTCCGCCTCGCCACCTTCCAGGCCGTCGCCCATGGCGCCGACGCGGCCCTCTACTTCCAAATGCGCGCCTCACGCGGTGCCTGCGAGAAGTACCACGGCGCGGTCATCGGCCACGCGGGCCGGGACGACACCCGGGTGTTCCGTGAAGTGGCCGATCTGGGGCGTGAGTTGGAGGCGCTCGGTGACGCGACCCTCGGCGCCCGCACCCCGGCCCGTACCGCGCTGATCTTCGACTGGGACAGCTGGTGGGCCCTGGAGATCTCCGACGGCCCTTCCCGGCTGGTCAAGTACCAGGAGGTGGTCCACGCCTACTACCGGGCCGCCCGCGAGGCCGGCGCCGACGTGGACGTCGTCCCCCAGACCGCCGACCTGACCTCGTACGACGTGGTTCTGGTTCCCGTTCTGCACCTGGTCAAGGGCGACCTCGCCGAGCGCCTCGAAGGGGTCGCCGCACGCGGCGGCACGGTTGTGGCGACCTTCCTCTCGGGCCGCGGCGACGAACACGACCGCGCGTTCCTGACGGACGTCCCGGGACCGCTGGCTCCCCTGACGGGCGTGCGGGTCGACGAGTGGGACTCGCGGCAACCGGAGTTCGCCCAGCACATTCCCGAACTGGAGACAGAGGCGCGCCTCGTCTTCGAGATCGTCCAGCCGCGCGGCGCCGAGCCGATCGCCACCTATGGCAGCGACTTCTATGCAGGCACCCCGGCCGTGACACGGCACGCGTACGGCGACGGCGAGGCATGGTACGTCGCCACCGCCCTCGCCCAGCCCGGCGTCGACCAGGTGGTCCGCCGTATCCTCGCCCGCCACGAGCTGATCGGCCCGTACGCCGACCACCCGACCGTGGAGACCGCGACCCGGATCGCCCCCGACGGCACCCGTCTCCTCTTCCTCCTCAACCACGCCCCCGAACCGGCCCGTCTGACCGCCCACAGCACCGCCATCGACCTGCTGACAGGCAAACGGACAGAGGAGGGCGAGCCCCTGACCCTCGACCCGCTCGGGGTGGCGATCCTGAGCCTTCTCAGTTGATGGTGACGACACGTGCCCAGGACGGCGGGGTGTCCGGGACGTAGTCCGGATTGTTCTCGTTGACGGTGCCGCCGACCCGGGGGAAGAGACCGACGACGGTGCGGCAGGGCGGCTGCGCGGAGGGCCATGGCGTCTGACCGTCCGTGAGAGCGACGATCACGTCCGGGCGGGGCCGGGAGCGGAGCGCCCGGGCGAAACCGGAGCGCAGATCCGTTCCCCCGCCGCCGACCAGCTCGATGTTCTCGGCGCGGCAGAGCGGGACGGCCACTCCGGCCGCCGCGTCGCAGGAGATCACCGACACCAGGTCGCGCCGCCCGCCCACCGCGCGTGAGATGGCCGCCACCTCCAGCAGCGCGCTGCCCAGTTCGGCGTCGCTCACCGACCCGGAGGTGTCGATCACGACGCAGACCCGGGGCGGCGTACGCCGCAGGCTCGGCAGCAGTACCCCGGGGACACCGGCCGAGCGCCGGGACGGACGCCGGTAGCTGTGGTTCTCGCCCACCCCTGGCGCGCCCGCCGCCGAGCGTACGGCCGCCCCCAGCAGCCGCCGCCACGGCTGCGGCGGATGGAACGCCTCGTCCGCCCATCGGCGCCACCCCTCAGGGGCGCTGCCCGGCCGGCCCTTGATCCCCTCGGCGACCCGGAAGCGCACCGCGTCCCGCTGCTGCCTGGTCAGCCCGTGTGACCCGTCCGGCCCCAGCTCCCACGGCCGGTCCTGTCCGTCCGCACCGCTGCCACAGTCCAGCCAGGCCAGGTCCGCGGCGAGCCCAGACATTGAGGCAGTCCGCAGGTACTCCTCCATCAGCAGTCCGTCGGGCAGCCGCAGCAGCGACGGGCGCACCGCCCCGGTCGGCCGGGGCAGACCCTCGCCGTAGATGTCGTCGTTGATCTCGAAGTCGGCGGCGATGTTCCGCCGCAGCCTCTCGCCCGGCCCGTACTCCTCATGCTCCCGCGCGTACCGCTCGCCCCGCCCGTGGTGGTCCCGGAGCAGATGGGACACCTCGTGCACCCAGACGCCCGCCAGTTCCTCGACCGGGGTGCGCGCCACGAAGCCGGGGGAGACGTAGCAGCGCCAGTGCGCGTCGACCGCCATGGTCGGTACCGACCGGTCCTCCACCACCGACAGCGCGAACAGCGCGACAGCGAGGTACGGGCGGACCTTGACCGCGTGCAGCCGGGCGGACAGCAACTTCTCCATGTCCAGCGGGAGTCCGGGCGGGTTGTCCGGCCCGTCGTGACCGGCCGGTGGTCCCGGCACGGTCGCCCGTACCGGGCGCGGCGGCGGAGGTGGGGCCATCGGGCGCGGCAGCGGGCGCCTCGTGGTCATCGGCGCACTGCCCCGGGACGGCCCCGCCTCGGCGTGCTTCAGGGTCTCGGTCATCGGCGCGCCCCCTCGGCCCGCCCGGCCCGCTCCACCGACCGGTCCGCGCGCTCGGCGAGACCGACGACGGCGGTCAGTCGTTCCACCGCCTTCGGCACCTCCCAGTTGTCGCGTCGCAGCGCGGCCAGAGTCGTGGCGGGGGCGACGAGCAGGTCCGGGGCGCCGGTCTCCAGCGCACGGACGAGCACCGCCCAGCCCGCCTCCCACCGCTCCCGCTCAGGCCGCGCCCCGACGGCGGCCACCACGGCCTCCAGCGCGGCCTGACGCAGATCGCCCCGCTCCGGAAGCTCGGCGGAGGCCGGATCGGCCAGGAGCGACTCCGGGTCCGGCAGGTCCATCCGGTCCAGATGGGCGAGGAGTTCGAGCCCCGGACCGTCTCCCACCGCGCCCCGTACCAGCAAAGCCAGAACGTCCCGCGAGACGGAGGCCGCCGTGCCGAAGGCCAGCAGGGTCAACGCCGTCTCCCAGCTCCGGGGCGAGGGCCAGGCGCCGCCGCGCCGCGTCTCGGTGCTCGGCAGCCGGTGGATCAGCGTCGGCCGGACCTTCAGGAACCCGCAGACCGCGCGCCGCGCGAAGGCCACCGCCTCCGCCAGCCGCTCCGGCTCCAGGCGGGGCAGCTCGGCCCGGGGCCAGACCCCGCCGAGGCCCCGCACCACCACGTCCTGGTCGTGCACCCAGTACAGGTGCACGAACCGGTTGGCCAGCGGCGGACTCAGCTCCCACCCGTCCGCCGCCGACGCGCGCGGATTGGCGGCCGCCACGATCCTTACCCCCGGCGGCAGTTGCAGCGCACCGACCCTGCGCTCCAGGACGACCCGGAGCAGCGCGGCCTGCACGGCCGGGGTGGCGGTGGAGAGCTCGTCCAGGAAGAGCAGCCCCCGCCCGGCCCGTACCAGTTCCACGGCCCACTGCGGCGGTGCCATCGGCACACCACGCACCGCCGGGTCCTCGCCCACGATGGGAAGCCCGGAGAAATCGGTCGGCTCGTGGACGCTGGCGATCACGGTCGTCAGCGGCAGGTCCAGGGAGTCGGCGAGCTGCGTCAGGGCCGCGGTCTTGCCGATGCCCGGCTCGCCCCAGAGCAGCACGGGCAGATCGGCAGCGACGGCCAGGGTGAGCGCTTCGAGCTGGTCGTCGGGGCGCGGTTCGGTGGTGGTCGTCCGAAGGATCGTCAGGAGATCGTCGGCGAGGGTGAGTTGGGTGGCGGTCTCGAAGGGGTCGACGGGCAGGAGGGTGCTGGAAGTCATGGGCATCACCTGGGGGAGGTCAGGGAACGGGACAGCCCGTTCCAGAAGTCGTCAAAAGGAATGTGGAATGTGCAATGTGGAGTGGAACGCGCCGTGCGGGCGCGGGACTTGGGCGCCGGCCGCTCGCCCGGTCAGCAGGCCTGACCGGTACGGGGCCGGGCCCGACTGCTCCGCTTGCGCCACAGCGCGGGAGGCGTACGGCGGTCGAGCCGCGGCCGGTGACCTGCCCCCGAGCGACCTGCGCCCGAGGCGTTTGCGCCGCCCGCCGTAGCGGCATCGGGGTGTACGTCGGCCAGACCCGAGCGGTAGAGCCCGTGGTCGATGCGGCGGACCGCGGCCGACTCCAGTTCCTCCCGGAGCGGCCCGTCACGCAGGACCGCGGCGGGACCGAGCAGCCCCTCGACCACGGTCAGCGCCCCGGCGACATCACCGTGACCGAGCCGCTCCCGGACCGCCGGCAGCGCCTCCGGGTTGCGGTGCACCGCATCGATCGCCCGCAGACAGGGCAACGGCGGCCCGCCGAGCGCCACCAGCAGCTCCTCGCGGCGTAGTTGGGCCGGGTCGTGATCGACCGCGGTCAGCACCCCGTCCCGCAGCGCGATCCGATGGACCTCGCCCCGGCACTCCACCCGATGCGGATCGCTGGGCTCCGTGACGGGGCCGACCGCGCGTTCCGAGCCGGGCTCCGCCACCGCCCCGGTCGCCGCCACCGCCCCGGTCGCCGCCACCGCGCCGGTCGCCGTCGCCGAGCCGTACGCCGTCATCGAGCCTGTCGCGGCCACCGACCCACACGCCGTCAACGCGGCCGCGACCAGCGGATGCAGCCGGTCGGCCGTCACCATCCCGACCCGCAACAGCTCCAGATCCGGAAGGGCCCGGGCCGCCGCCTCCGGCAGCACCGGAAGCGCCGCGACCTCCTGCGGCGGCAGCGCCTCCCGCAGCGGACGGAACGTCGGGACATGGCTGTCGTCGGGGGCCACGAGTTCGAGCACGGCGCGGTTTCGCGCACCGAGCCGCACCGTGAAGGCACCGCGGGGACAGCCCTCGGCCCGCAACAGCAACTCCGCCTCGGCGGCCCAACTCGCCACCGCCCACGAGGAGTCGAGGTGGTCGGGCAGGTCGGGTGGTGCCAAGGAATGCGCCCCGCACCGCCGCGCCAGTTCGCCGCTCCGTCCGGAGTCCCAGAGATGCCGGTGCAGGTCGAGCCGGAAACGCCGGTCGGGGTGCGGGTGCGGATGGTGGCCGGGGGCTCTGTCCCCGGACTCCTCCCACAGGGACAGCGCCATCCGCTGTCCGGCGTCCGCCCAGGCCGGTGGTGTCCGCACCACCAGCTGCAGCGGAGTGGCACCGGGAACCCGGTAACGGGTCAGGGAGACGGTGAGGCCGGGACGGAGTCGCCCGTCGGGGGCGATCCGGGGCATGTGCCAGCGGAGCAGATCAGGCGCCAGCCGACGCAGATCTGCCCGAAGGCGGGTGACGAGATCGGTGCCGTGGCGGTTGCGCACGGCGCGCAGATCGAGATCGGGGTCGATCCGGGCGGCGGCGCAGGCCCCCGCCCAGTCACCGACCGCACGCCGTGCGGTCGCGGTCTCGATCATGGACAGTGGCACGGCGTACTCGCGTACCCGCTGCCACATCGACAAATGGGCCGGAATCCCGTTCGCGAAGTGATGTGCCATCAGCACTCACCTTGCGCGAACGAGTCCCCCAATCGGTACGAGGAGAAGTTCTTCATCGTCGGCATCATAAGCACCGCGATCGCGATCTGTCAGTCCCGATTCATCAGTCCCGATTCAGTGGATGCGACGCCCATGTGCGTCGGCCACACCCGACTTGCGCAAGAAGTAGCTGTTGATCTGATCGCGCCACTCGCGGGCGCTGCGGAGCTGCTCCTCGAACCGCTCCGCCCCACGCGCGTGGCGCGCCGGGTCCATGAGCCCGGCCAGCGAAGCCCACACCTCCCGGGCCTCCTCCACCTCTTCCACGCCTTCGAAGTGAGTGTCGTATATGTGCTGGATCACCGTCTTCCCGCTCCGAAGCACATGCTCGTACGACACGTGGTGGAAGAACAGCAGCAGCTCGTCGGGGCAGGTCTCCGGCGACTCGTACGCCTCGGCCCACGCCTTGGCGTACTGCCCCGCATACCCGGTGCCGGTCGCCACGCTGCGGTCGACGCCGATGCCGTCGCGGTCGGCGAAGTGGTAGGTGCCCCAGGGGCTGTACTCGTAGCCGTCGACGCTCGGCCCGTAGTGATGGCCGGGCTGCACCATCCAGCCCACCCCGAGGGGCGCGGTGTACTTCTCGTACGTCCGCCACGAACCCGCCAGCACCGCGCGCAGCCCCGCCGCCGGGCCGGTACCGAAGCTGAGCCGGATCCACTCGTCGAGGATCCGGCCCGGATCAGCGTCCGGCTGCCAGGCCAGCCGCCCGAAGGTGTACAGGTTCGCCTGGGCCAGCGGGTGCCCGGTCCAGAAAGGGTCGTCGCCGACGTTGGACACGGCGACCATGCCGTCGGCCAGGTCCGCCACCGGCACCCCGTCGGGCCGGAACCGCAGCACCTCGCTCCACATCGGCCCGAGCCAGCACACATGCCGCTGCTGCCCGGTGTACTCCTGGGTGGCCTGCATCTCCACCGCGAGCCGGGTGCGCGGCATCGCGCCGATCAGCGGGGAGACCGGCTCGCGCACCTGGAAGTCCATCGGCCCGTGCTTGACCTGGAGGACCGCGTTCGCCGCGAACTGCCCGTCCAGCGGCACAAAATGGTCGTACGCGGCACGCGCCCGGTCCGTCGTCCGGTCCCGCCAGTCCTGCCGGTGGTCGTAGACGAACGCCCGCCAGTGCACCGTCCCGCCGTACGGCTCCAGTGCGGCGGCCAGCATGTTCGCGCCGTCCGCGTGACTGCGGCCGTACACGAACGGCCCCGGCTGCCCCTCGGAGTCGGCCTTCACGACGAACCCGCCGAAGTCGGGGATCGCCTCGTACACCCGCGCGCTCGCCCCGGCCCACCACGCCCGGACCGCCGCGTCCAGCGGATCGGCGGTCGGCAGCCCGCCGAGCACCATCGGGGCGGCGAAGGTGACCGACAGATGGGTGCGGATGCCGTACGGCCGCAGCGCGTCCGCGATCTCGGCGACCCGGTCGATCCGGTCGGTGAGCAGACGCGCCTCGGCCTGGTGCACGTTGACGTTGTTCACGGCCAGCGCGTTGATCCCGCACGCCGCCAGCAGCCTGCCGTACTCCCGCACCCGCCCCAGCAGCTCACCGCGCGCCCGCCCGTCCGCCCAGAACAGCGACCCGCCGGCGTACCCGCGCTCCACCTGGCCCATCACCGGGTGCACGGCCACGTTGTCCCAGTGGTCGAGCATGCGCAGTGCCGACGCGGGCCGGTGTTCCTCATGCGCGGACGAGCCCTGGAAGGCAGCGTCCCCGAGGCGTACGACGTGGAACAGGCCGTACAGCAGCCCCGGACCGCCGGACGCGGTGACGGTCGTAACGCCGCCACCGCGCTCGACGGTGAAAGCCTCGCCGTCGTCGGTCCCGGTCAGCTCCAGGACCAGGTCGTACGGTTCGGGGGACTCGTCGCGCGAGACGCTCCCCCCGAACCGTACGCAGGGCTCTGCCACTTCTGCGTGCACCGTGTCCACCAGCGGACCCGAGCCGCGGATCAGGGTCCGCCGGGTGCCGATCGGCCGGAACGCCTCGTCCGGCAGCCAGGCCGGATCGACACCCTGCATGAGACCCCCAATGCGTCTGCTCAGGCGAGCAGTTCGACTTCCGACACCACCGCCTCGCCGTCGAACACCAGGCGGTACTTCCCGTACGTACCCGGGGACCCCACGGAGAACGCCCGTGTCTGCCGGTCCCATGCGAAGGACTGCCCGGAGCGCTCGTCGAGGGTCCGCCACGTGGTGCCGTCCGTCGACCCCTGGAGCGTCCAGCCGGTCGGCGCCTTCGTCCGGTCCGACGGCGAGGTCAGCGTGTACTGCACGGCCTTGGCGTCCTCGGACACCGGCAGATCCACCGAGGTGACACTCGCCTGGGTCGCCGAGGTGTTGTCGAACAGGGGCCCGTCACCCTTCAGGACGTCCGCCCTCGGGACCGGTACCTCGTCGTCCTCGGTGATCGACACGGGCGCCGCGTTCTTGCCGGTGCCCCAGGATGAGGGCCGCGCACCCATGTCGAACTCCAGGACTCCGCCCTTCGCGAGCAGCGAGTGGGGGAGCGAAGTCGACTTCCACGGAACGCCGTTGACCTTCAGCCCCTGCACATACACATTGCGGGCGCTGTTCTTCGGCGCCTTGACGACCAGCTTGCGGCCGTTCTCCAGCTGGACCGTCGCCTTGGTGAACAGGGGCGACCCGATGGCGTACTCACCACTGCCCATCACCAGCGGATAGAAGCCCAGCGCGGAGAAGAGGAACCAGGCCGACTGCTCGCCGTTGTCCTCGTCACCGTGGTAGCCCTGCCCGATCTCGCTGCCGGTGTACAGCCGCGACAGCACCTCACGGACGCTCTTCTGCGTCTTCCAGGGCTGCCCGGCCGCGTCGTACATGTAGAGGGCGTGGTGGGCCACCTGGTTGGAGTGGCCGTACATGCCCATCCGGACGTCCCGGGCCTCCGTCATCTCATGGATGACACCGCCGTAGGAGCCGACGAAGTCGGGCGAGGCCGTCTCCGGGGTGGCGAGGTACTCGTCGAGCTTGTCGGCGAGGCCGCTGCGGCCGCCGTAGAGGTTCGCCAGGCCCCGCGAGTCCTGGGGCGCGGTGAAGGCGTACCCCCAGCCGTTCGTCTCCGTGTAGTCGTAGCCCCACACGCGCGGGTCGTACTTCGAGGACTCGACGCGCCAGTCGCCCTTGGCGTCCCGGCCCTGGAAGAAACCGCCGGCCTTCGAGTCGAAGAGATTCACATAGTCCTGGGCGCGGTTGAGGAAGTACTCCGACTCCTCCTTGTAGCGCTTCTCGCCCGTCTTCTTGTACAGCGCCTGGCCCATCCGCGCGATGCCGTAGTCGTTGAGGTAGCCCTCCAGCGCCCACGACAGGCCTTCGTGCGTCTCGGTGCTGGTGTAGCCGAGGAAGGGCGAGGTCTCCATGCCCTTGCGGCCCACGCCGGACGACGGGGGCACCACGGTCGCGTTCTTCACGGCCGCGTCGTACGCCGACTTCGCGTCGAAGTCGACGCCCTTGACGTAGGCGTCCGCGAAGGCGACGTCCGAGGAGGTGCCGGTCATGAGGTCCGCGTAGCCGGGGGAGGACCAGCGGGAGGTCCAGCCGCCGTCCTTGTACTGCTGCACGAAGCCGTCGACCATCTCGCCCGCCTGACTCGGCGTCAGCAGCGAGTACGCGGGCCAGGTCGTCCGGTAGGTGTCCCAGAAGCCGTTGTTGACGTACACCTTGCCGTCCACGATCTTCGCGCCGGTGTGCGTCGGGGTGTCCGGGTTCGGCATCGGCGAGAACGGCGACGCGTACTGGTACTTCGAACCGACCTTCTCGAAGCCGGAGTTGGGGTACAGGTACAGCCGGTACAGGCTGGAGTACAGCGTGGTCAGCTGGTCCGGCGTCGCGCCCTCCACCTCGACCTTGCCGAGGATGCGGTCCCACTGGCGCTGGGCGCGCGACTTCACCGTCTCGAAGGAGGCGCCGTCGACCTCCTGGCGCAGGTTGTCCTTGGCCTGGTCGATGCTGATCAGCGAGGTGGCGAGGCGGAGCGTGACGGTGCGGTCGGCACCGGCGTCGAAGCGCAGGTGCCCCTTCACCCCGCTGGAGGATCCCTCAGCCACCGGCTTGTCGAACTCGCCGTACACGAACAGCCGGGTCGCTCCCGTCGACAGCCCGGACTTCACGTCCGAGTAGCCGGTGAAGGTCCCGCTCTCCTTGTCGAGCGTCAGCCCCGCCTGGTCGGTGACGTTGTCGAAGAGGACGCTCGCGTCGTCACCCGGGTAGGTGAAGCGCAGCACCGCCGCGTGGTCGGTGGGCGCCATCTCGGCCTTCAGCCCGTTCTCGAACCGCACCCCGTAGTAGTACGGCCGCGCGGTCTCGTTCTCGTGCCGGAAGGCGAGCTCGCGCGCCTCACGCCCGGTGTCCGGGGTGCCGGACGCAGCCGACGGCATCACCTGGAAGGTCTGCCGGTCACCCATCCAGGGGCTCGGCTCGTGGCTGGCGCTGAACGCCTGGATCGTCGGCAGGTTGTCGTCGTTGTTCGCACGGGCGTAGTCGTACAGCCAGCTCAGCGAGCCCGCGTTCGTCACCGGCGTCCAGAAGTTGAAGCCGTGCGGCACGGCGGTCGCCGGGAAGTTGTTGCCCCGCGAGAATCCGCCGCTGGAGAGGGTGCCGCGGGTGGTGAGCGCGTAGTCCGACTTGTGAGCCTTCGGCTTCTCCGGCGCGACGGACTTCAGCGTGATGTCGTCCAGCCAGCCCCGGAACTTCGCCGGGCCCTTGGGGGAGTCGTACGCCACGAGTATCCGGTCGACCGTCTTGCCGGCCGCGACCGAGCCGATCCGCGAGGCGACGGCGTTCCACTGGTTGACGTAGAGCACCTTGGCCGCGCCCTGCCCACGGGGCGACAGCTCGAAGCCGTGCTGGTCGGTGGCGCCGAGGTCACTGAGGTGGGTGCCGTCGGTGAAGGCGAGGTCGACGGAGACGTTCGTGGCGTCGTAGTCGAGGTCGCCGTCGGCCATCGACGGGAAGACGCGGTAGGACAGGCGGGTGTCGCGGCCGACGGCCACGTTCACGTCGTACACCTTGTTGTACGAGTACGCCCGCCCGTCCGCCGTGTGCCGGCCGGCGTAGCGCAGCGCCCGCTTGCCGGTGAAGCCGGCGCCCGCCTTGGCGGTCGGGGAGCCGCTCGGGCCGCGGTCGACGAGGGAGAGCATGTCCTGCGGGACCGGACCCTCGCTGCCGCCCGTGGAGAACTGGACGTCGGCGAGCTGGAGGATGTCGGAGGCGCCGTTGTTCTTGGTGACCTCCAGCCGGAAGTGCTGGTATTCCGCCGGTTCCGCGATGTCGTACGTCTTTGTCTGGAACCGTTCGGCGAACGTCTCGTCCGAGCGGGTGTCGACGGTCTTCCAGTCCTTGCCGTCCGTGGAGGCCTTCAGGGTCCAGTCCCGCGGGTCGCGTTCGGCGTAGTCATTGGCCGAGGTGAGCGCGTACTTCGCTATTTTTACTGGTTTGTCCAGATCGAATTCCACCCACCCGGTGGACTCGAAAACCAGCCACTTGCTGCTCGACTCGCCGTCGACGAGGTTCTCCTTCACCTCCCCGCCGCCGGTGTTCTCGCCGTTCGCCCGCACATCCGTGACATGGTCGGTCACATTGCCCGGAATGCCGCTGCTGTAGCCGCCGTCGACGCCGGAGGCCCGCTTTTCGCCGTCGGGCGCGGTGTCGACGGTGTTGAGCCAGTCGGGTGCCGGGTCGTCCGCCTCGAACGAGGACGCGAACTCCCGGTCGGCCGCCGCGGGGGCGTCGGGCAGGGCGATCGCCGCGCCCTGCGAGCCCACGGTCAAAGCGAAGGCGGTCGCCGACACGACCGCCGTACCCCATCTGTGCCGAGCTCTGTGCTGCATAAGCCGGTACCCTCCCTGCGCACGGGACAACGTTGTCAACTTCGCTGCGCAAGGATCAGTTGTGGCTCAAGTGCCAAGTATTGTCAAGGGTGTTGGCTGTGGCATTCGGGGCCTATGTCGCGGATTTTTCGGGCAAGCGGCGCACAGGCCACTCATATTTCCGTGAGGTCTCAACTCGGAAAAGACCACTGGCCAACCTTGCATTCGATCTTGCTCCGCTGGCGGGAAGTGGACTATACCTGTCGGCACTTCACATGATTCCGCACTTCCTGCACAACCCAGCGTGACCCGACCGCGGTGCCGGGCAGGATCCGGTTCACCGCCTGAGTCCTGGAGAAGGCGAGGACTTGAGCATGGGATCCACTTCTGCCCAGAACCCTGAGAAAAACGGCTCCGTAGGTGTCGGACGGCGCGATCTGATCAAGCGGTCCGCCGCGCTCGGCCTGATCTCCGTACCCACGATGAGCTTCCTGTCCGCGTGTGCCAGCGGCGGGGGAGGAGGCAACGGAGACAAGGCCAAGGAAGGCAAGAAGACCGAGAAGAACCCGCTCGGCGTCAATGACACCGCGCAGATGGAGTTCGTGCTGTTCGACGGCGGCTTCGGCAAGGAGTACGCCGAGGACGCCGTGAAGGTCTACGAGAAGAACTTCCCCGAGGTGACGGTGAAGTTCTCCGCCACCCAGAAGATCCAGTCCACGCTCCAGCCCCGCTTCAACCAGGGCACCCCGCCGGACCTCATCGACAACTCCGGCGCCGAGCAGATGGACATGGGCGTCCTGGCCGGCAAGGACCAGCTCACCGACCTCACACCGCTGCTGGACGCCCCGTCGTACGACGACCCGAACAAGAAGGTCCGCGACACCCTGCGCCCCGGCATCGTGGAGATGGGCCAGCTCGACGGCGACCCGGTCTGGATCATGTACTACGCCTACACGGTGTACGGCGTCTGGTACTCGCAGAAGGCCCTGGACTCGCTCGATGCCACGTACCCCGAGACGTGGGACGAGATGCTCGCCGTCTGCGAGAAGGCCAAGAAGAAGGGCATGGCGGGCTGGACGTACGCGGGCAAGTACCCGTACTACCTCCCCTTCTCGCTCTACCCGATGATCGGCAAGGTCGGCGGAGTGGAGGTCCTCGACGCCATCGACAACCTGGAGCCGAACGCCTGGAAGCACCCGGCGGTCAAGGCGTGCTTCGAGGCCTACTACGAGCTCTACAAGAAGGGCTATGTCCTCAAGGGCACCCCGGGTCTGGACCACATCCAGTCGCAGACCGCGTGGGCCGAGGGCAAGGCGCTGTTCATCCCGAACGGCTCCTGGGTGGAGAACGAGTCGGCGAACGTCATGCCGAAGGACTTCGACCTCGCGGTCTCCGCGCCGACCGGTATCGACAGCTCCGACAAGCTGCCCTTCGGCACGATCTGGGCGTCCGGCGGTGAGCCGTTCATCGTCCCGGCCAAGGCGAAGAACACCGCCGGCGGCATGGAGCAGCTGCGCATCATGCTGAGCGAGGCGAGCTCCAAGAACTTCACCAGCAAGGTCAAGTCGCTGACCGCGTACAACGGCGGCACCGACGGCATCACCCTCACCCCGGGTCTCAAGTCCGGTGTGGCGGCGCTGGACAAGGCCGGCCAGAACGTGGTGAATCCGCGGATGCAGGACTGGTATGTACAGCTGCAGAAGGAGAAGATCGGTGTGTCCGGTCTCGGCGAGATGATGGCCGGTCGCCTCACTCCGGCCGAGGCCATCAAGAAGATCCAGGCCTTCGCCGACGAGACCGCCAAGGACACGTCGATCAAGCACTACAAGCACCAGTAGGTCCCGTGCGGATCCGTCACCAGCGGCTGCACCCGCGCGCAGATCGGGGTCGATAGCACATGCAGCACGGCAAGTACCGGTTCATCGTGGGGTTCCTCGCGGTGCCCCTGGGGCTGTACGCGCTTTTCGTCGTCTGGCCGTTCATCCAGTCCATCTACTACTCGTTCACGGACTGGACCGGGCTGAGCCCCGAATTCAAGATGGTCGGCTTCGACAACTACGAGAGGATGCTGGACGACAACATCTTCTGGAAGTCGTTGCAGCACAGCCTGTTGTTCGCGTTGTTGCTGCCGCTGGTGACGCTGAGTTTCGCGCTGTTCCTCGCGTTCATGATCAATGTGGGCGGACGGCGCAGAAAAGGCGGCCCGGCGATCACCGGGGTCCGCGGGTCGTCGTTCTACAAGATCGTCTATTTCTTCCCGCAGGTGCTGTCGATCGCCATCGTCGCGCTGCTGTTCGCCTTCGCGTACAACCCGGACAGCGGCGCGATCAACTCCATCCTGCGCGGGGTCGGGCTGGACAGCGTCCAGCCGCTCTGGCTCGGCGATCCGAACCTCGCCCTGTGGGCCGTGATGGGGGTGATCGTCTGGTCCACGGTCGGCTTCTTCGTGGTCCTGTTCTCGGCCGGTATGGCCTCCATTCCGGCCGATCTGTACGAGGCCGCGCTGCTCGACGGCGCCGGCCGCGCCAGCACGTTCTTCCGGATCACCCTGCCGCTGCTGTGGGACACCGTGCAGTCCGGCTGGGTCTACATGGGCATCCTCGCCCTCGGCGCCGAGTCCTTCGCGGTCGTACACATCATGACGACCGGGCCCGGCGGGCCGGACTACTCGACCACGGTCATGGTCCTGTACGTGTACCAGAAAGCGTTCCGTGACGGACAGGCCGCCTACGCCACCACGATCGGTGTCGCCCTGCTCGTCGTCACGCTGGCCTTCGCCGCGATCGTGATGCGGCTGGGGCGGCGCGAGCGGCTGGAGTTCTGACAGATGAAGACGACCGAGACCACCGCTCCCGTACCGGCCGAGTCCGGTATGACCGTCACCAAGACGGGAGCCCCGACCGAAGTGCCGGCCAAGGAGAAGAAAGAGGGCACCGTCCTCAACGTCTTCTCGCACGGCGTTCTCGTCATCTGGGCGTTCATGGTCGCCATGCCGCTGCTGTGGGCGGTGATGACGTCCTTCAAGGACGACCGCTCCATCTTCAGCTCGCCCTGGTCACTGCCGGACGAACTGCACTTCTCGAACTGGTCGCGGGCGTGGACCCAGGCCAACATGAGCGACTACTTCCTCAACACCATCCTGGTGGTGGGGGGCTCGCTGATCGGCACCCTGGTGCTCGGCTCGATGGCGGCCTATGTGCTCGCCCGTTTCGACTTCCCGGGCAACCGCTTCATCTACTTCCTGTTCATCGGCGGCATGAGCTTCCCGATCATGCTCGCGCTGGTCCCGCTGTTCTACGTCGTGAACAACATGGGCCTGCTGAACACGATCCACGGCCTGATCCTGGTCTACATCGCGTACTCGCTGCCGTTCACGGTGTTCTTCCTCACGGCGTTCTTCCGCACGCTGCCCACATCGGTGGCCGAGGCGGCCTTCGTGGACGGTGCCTCGCACTCCCGTACCTTCTTCCAGATCATGCTGCCGATGGCCAAGCCGGGACTGATCAGCGTCGGCATCTTCAACTTCCTGGGCCAGTGGAACCAGTACATGCTGCCCACGGTGCTCAACACCGACCCGGACAAGCGCGTCCTCACTCAGGGCCTGGTGCAACTGGCCGTCAGCCAGGGCTACAAGGGCGACTGGTCCGGCCTCTTCGCCGGTCTGGTGATGGCGATGCTGCCGGTGCTGGCCGCCTACATCATCTTCCAGCGGCAGGTGGTGGCGGGGCTGACCGCGGGGGCGCTGAAGTAGACCGCGGATAGCTGCAGCCGGAGGTAGCGCTCCGAAACCGTTCGTATGCACGCCGTTCCCGCTCCCGGGAACGGCGTGTACATGTATGTGCACGTACCCGGATCCGGTTCAACCTCTTGACGGGAGGCAACCCGAACGGCTCAGCTTAGAGTTCACTAGTTGGACACTGACGGGGCCTCATCGAAGCGGTCCCGCGCGCAGGAGGTCGTCGTGGAGACTCCGGGGTCGCAGTCGTCGCTGCACCGAGCCAACCTGGAGCGGGTCGTGCGGGCCGTCCGGCTGGCCGGATCGCTCACCCAGGCGGAGATCGCCAGGACCACGGGTCTGTCCGCGGCTACGGTCTCGAACATCGTCCGGGAGCTCAAGGACGGCGGAACCGTCGAGGTCACGCCCACATCGGCGGGCGGCCGCCGGGCCCGCAGCGTCTCGCTGAGCGGGGACGCCGGCATCGTCATAGGGGTCGACTTCGGCCATACGCATTTGCGCGTCGCGGTCGGGAACCTCGCCCACCAGGTGCTGGCCGAGGAGTCCGAGCCGCTGGACGTCGACGCCTCCTCGACGCAAGGGTTCGACCGGGCCGAAGAGCTG
Organism: Streptomyces sp. cf386; assembly: GCF_900103585.1. GTDB lineage: Bacteria > Actinomycetota > Actinomycetes > Streptomycetales > Streptomycetaceae > Streptomyces. The sequence continues at coordinate 57,073 of NZ_FNHV01000030.1, read as the reverse complement.
GTCAACCGGCTGATCGCGGCGACCGGCGTCGACCGCTCCAAGATCGCCGGGGTGGGCCTCGGCGTGCCCGGCCCGATCGACGTCGAGTCCGGCACCCTCGGCTCGACCGCCATCCTGCCCGGCTGGACCGGCACCAAGCCCGCCGAGGAGCTGCGCGGCCGGCTCGGCGTACCCGTGCACGTGGACAACGACGCCAACCTGGGTGCCCTGGGCGAGCTGGTCTGGGGCAGCGGGCGGGGCGTGCGGGACCTGGCGTACATCAAGGTCGCCAGCGGTGTCGGCGCCGGTCTCGTCATCAGCGGCAAGATCTACCGGGGGCCCGGCGGCACTGCGGGAGAAATCGGCCATATCACCCTTGATGAATCCGGCCCGGTCTGCCGCTGCGGAAACCGGGGCTGCCTGGAGACCTTCGCGGCGGCGCGCTATGTGCTCCCGCTCCTGCAGTCCAGTCACGGCACCGACCTCACCATGGAGGGTGTCGTACGGCTGGCCAGGGACGGGGACCCGGGGTGCCGTCGGGTGATCGCCGACGTGGGCCGTCATATCGGCAGCGGGGTCGCCAATCTCTGCAATCTCCTGAACCCGAGCCGTGTGGTCCTGGGCGGCGATCTCGCCGAGGCCGGCGAGCTGGTGCTCGGGCCGATCCGGGAGTCCGTCGGCCGCTACGCCATTCCCAGTGCGGCGCGCCAACTGTCCGTTCTTCCCGGGGCACTTGGCGGTCGTGCGGAGGTGCTCGGAGCGCTCGCGCTCGCGCTCAGCGAGATGGGCGATTCAACCCTTTTGGACAGCACGCTGCATGCGGCCGCGCCTGCCTTCACTTAGAGAACGGATGGCACCGTTGCCAACCCGTTAAGGATTTACTTCTTGACGTCGCACGTGTGGCCGAGTTGACTTCCAGCCACCTCGGCCGCAACGACGCGGCCTCGTCAGGGAGGTTTCTGAAGTGAACACGCGTATGCGTCGTGCCGCCGTAGCCGTTGCCGCAGGTGCGATGGCCGTCTCGCTGGCTGCCTGTGGCAGCGCCGAGGAAGCCGGTGGCGACAACGACTCCACCGCCTCCGCCGCCAAGGGCGACAACATCAAGGTCGGTCTCCTGCTCCCGGAGAACCAGACCGCGCGTTACGAGAAGTTCGACCGGCCCCTGATCGAGGAGAAGATCAAGGAGCTGACGAACGGCAAGGCCACCGTCGACTACAACAACGCCAAGCAGGACGCCAACCTGCAGGCGCAGCAGGTCGACACCATGATCACCAACAAGGTGGACGTCCTCATCCTGGACGCCGTCGACGCCAAGGCGATCAAGAACTCCGTGCAGAAGGCCGTGGACCAGGGCATCAAGGTCGTCGCCTACGACCGCCTGGCCGAGGGCCCGATCAGCGCCTACACCTCGTTCGACAACGTGGAGGTCGGCAAGACCCAGGGCGAGGCCCTGCTGACGGCCCTGGGCGACAAGGCCAAGGACGGCCAGATCGTCATGATGAACGGCTCCGTCACCGACCCGAACGCCGCCATGTTCAAGGAGGGCGCGCACGCCGCCCTCGACGGCAAGGTGAACGTCGGCAAGGAGTACGACACCAAGGAGTGGAAGCCGGAGAACGCCAACTCCAACATGGAGGCGGCGATCTCGGCGGTCGGCAAGGACAAGATCATCGGCGTCTACTCCGCCAATGACGGCATGGCGGGCGGCATCATCACCGCCCTGAAGGCGGCCGGCCTCAGCGACATCCCGGTCACCGGCCAGGACGCCGAACTCGCCGCGGTGCAGCGCATCATCACCGATGAGCAGTACATGAGCGTCTACAAGCCGTACGCCCCCGAGGCCGCCGCCGCCGCCGAGATGGCCGTCGCGCTCGCCCAGGGCAAGTCGCTCGACTCCATCGCCAAGGACAAGGTCTCCAGCGACAGCGCCAACGACGTTCCGTCGGTCCTCGTCCCGGTCACCTCGCTGACCAAGGACAACGTCAACGACACCGTCATCAAGGACGGCGTCTACACGGCCGCTGAGATCTGCACCGGCAAGTACAAGGCCGCCTGCGACAAGCTCGGCATCAAGTAAGCGGCCTCAGGTCCCTTTCCAGGTGCGGGAATTCGTCCTTGAATTCCCGCACGGGGACATGACCGCTCCACAACTCCTCCGGCGCCCCGCGCATCAGACAGCCCCGCAAGCTCGGTGCGGGGCGCCGGACGGACCCCCCCCAGAAAACTCTTCTGCACTACCTTCCGCCGGGTCAGGCGGCGAAGGAGATGGTTCACGTGTCCGCTACGCCCGTGCTGGCGTTGCGCGGGGTCTCCAAGCGTTTCGGTGCCGTCCAGGCGCTCACCGACGTAGAGCTTGAGGTCCACGCCGGTGAAGTGGTCGCCCTGGTGGGCGACAACGGCGCCGGAAAGTCCACGCTGGTCAAGACGATCGCCGGCGTGCACCCCATTGATGAGGGCGTCATCGAATGGGAAGGCAAGGCCGTTTCGATCAACCGGCCGCACGACGCCCAGAGCCTGGGCATCGCGACGGTGTACCAGGACCTCGCGCTGTGCGACAACATCGACGTCGTCGGCAACCTCTTCCTGGGCCGCGAGCTGAAGAAGCGCGGTGTCCTCGACGAGGTCGAGATGGAACGCCGCTCGCTGGAGCTGCTCCAGACGCTGTCGATCCGCATCCCCAGCGTGCGTATCCCGATCGCCTCGCTCTCCGGCGGTCAGCGCCAGACCGTGGCCATCGCCCGTTCCATGCTCGGTGAGCCCCAGCTGGTCATCCTCGACGAGCCCACCGCCGCCCTCGGCGTCGAGCAGACCGCCCAGGTCCTCGACCTGGTCGAGCGGCTGCGCGAGCGCGGCCACGCCGTGATCCTCATCAGCCACAACATGGCCGACGTCAAGGCCGTGGCGGACAAGGTCGCGGTGCTGCGCCTCGGCCAGAACAACGGCGTCTTCGAGGTCAAGACGACCTCGCAGGAGGAGATCATCTCCGCCATCACCGGCGCCACCGAGAACGCCGTGACCCGCCGTGCGGCGCGCACGAACGGGGAGGTTTCCAAGTGAGCATCGACAAGACCTCCACGACATCGCAGGGCGAGCACGAGGTTCTCAACACCGAGGCCGCCGCGGCCGCGGTGACCGCCGTCGACCCCCGCCTGCTGGTGCAGGAGCAGGGCCTGGCCGGTTACCTCACCGAGTTCCGGCGCAAGCTGAAGGCCGGTGAGCTGGGCTCCCTGCCGGTCATCCTCGGCCTGGTCGCCATCTGCGTGATCTTCCAGAGCCTGAACTCCGCCTTCCTGTCCGCGCAGAACATCAGCGACATCACCGTCACGATGGTCGGCACGGGCATGATCTCCGTCGGCATCGTCTTCGTGCTGCTGCTCGGCGAGATCGACCTGTCGGTCGGCTCGGTCAGCGGCGCGTCCAGCGCCATCGCCGCCGTCCTCGCGGTGAACCAGGGCTGGCCCGAGTGGGCGGCCGTGCTCTTCGCCATCGCGGCGGGTGCCGCCATCGGCGCGGCGCACGGCTTCTTCTTCGCGGTGCTGGGCGCCCCGGCGTTCGCCGTCACGCTGGCCGGTCTGCTGTTCTGGCTCGGCTTCATGCTCCAGACACTGGGCGAGAACGGCACGATCAACCTCGACAGCGACGGTCTGATCGGCAAGCTGACGACGTACTTCTTCACGGACGTGGCGGCCGCCTACGGCCTGGCGGCCGTGGTGACCGCGGTGTTCTTCATCACCTCCTTCCTGGGCAACCGCCGCCGTGCGGCCGTCGGGATCCCGTCCCGGCCGCTGAGCGACACGATCCTGCGGACGGTGCTGCTGGGTGTCGTCTCCTTCGCCGCGGCGATCATGTACAACCAGTACAAGGGCCTGCCGCTGGCCACGGTGATCTTCCTGGTGTTCCTGGTCGCCACGGACTTCCTGCTGCGTCGTACCTCGTACGGCCGCAAGGTCTTCGCGCTCGGTGGCAGCGTCGAGGCGTCGCGTCGTGCGGGTATCAATGTCACGGCCGTCCGGATCTCGGTGTTCGCGATCTCCGGTGGGTTCGCCGCGATCGGTGGTCTGTTCCTGGCCTCGAAGATCGCGTCCGCCAACCAGAGCGCCGGTACCGGTGACCTGCTGATGAACGCGATCGCCGCGGCGGTCATCGGCGGTACGTCGCTGTTCGGTGGGCGTGGGCGCACGTGGAACGCGCTCCTCGGTGTGCTGGTCATCGTCTCGATCCAGTACGGGCTCCAGCTGGAGTCCATCGCCGAGCCGGTGAAGTACATGATCACCGCGGGCGTTCTGCTGACGACGGTCGTGATCGACTCGATCACCCGTAAGACCCAGAAGACGGCCGGACGCGCGTAAGGCAGCGCACCGACCCTGTGCCCGGCACCAATGGCGGTGCCGGGCACAGTCATGTCGTAGGAACGCCACAACATGGGTACAGCCGATCCCGTGACGTATGACGCACCGCCCGCGCGTCGGCCGCGAAGGCGGAACATTAGACTCGACAAGCCCGGCAACAGCTCGAACAGCTCTACTGCAAGGAGGCACGGGTGCCGCTGCTGACCCGCATCACGGGACCGCGCGATCTGGACCGGCTCAGCCCTGAGCAGCTGGACCAGCTGGCAGAGGAGATCCGGACCTTCCTCGTCGAGGCGGTTTCCAAGACCGGCGGCCACCTCGGCCCCAACCTCGGTGTGGTGGAGCTGACCATCGCCCTGCACCGGGTCTTCGACTCGCCCAAGGACAAGGTGCTCTGGGACACCGGCCACCAGTCCTACGTCCACAAGCTGCTCACCGGCCGCCAGGACTTCAGCCGGCTGAAGATGAAGGGCGGCCTGTCCGGCTACCCCTCGCAGGCCGAGTCCGAGCACGACGTCATCGAGAACAGTCACGCGTCCACGGTCCTCGGCTGGGCCGACGGGCTCGCCAAAGCCAACCAGCTGCGCAAACGCGACGACCACGTCGTGGCCGTCATCGGTGACGGCGCGCTGACCGGCGGTATGGCCTGGGAGGCGCTGAACAACATCGCCGAGGCGAAGGACCGCCCGCTCGTCATCGTCGTCAACGACAACGAGCGGTCGTATGCGCCCACCATCGGCGGTCTCGCGAACCACCTGGCGACGCTGCGGACGACCGACGGCTACGAGCGCTTCCTCACCCGCACCAAGGAGATCCTCGACCGCACGCCGGTCGTGGGCAAGCCGCTCTACGAGACCCTGCACGGCGCCAAGAAGGGCCTCAAGGACTTCATCGCGCCGCAGGGCATGTTCGAGGACCTGGGGCTGAAGTACGTCGGCCCGATCGACGGCCACGACATCGAGGCGCTGGAGTCGGCGCTCGCCCGCGCCAAGCGCTTCGGCGGGCCCGTCATCGTGCACTGCCTCACCGAGAAGGGCCGCGGCTACCAGCCCGCCCTCCAGGACGAGGCCGACCGCTTCCACGGCATCGGCCCCATCCACCCCGACACCGGCCTGCCGATCAAGGCCTCGGGTGCCGACTGGACCTCCGTCTTCGGCGACGAGATGGTCAAGCTCGGCAAGGAGCGCGACGACATCGTGGCGATCACCGCGGCGATGCTGCAGCCGGTCGGCCTGAAGAAGTTCGCGGACACCTTCCCGGACCGGATCTTCGACGTCGGCATCGCCGAGCAGCACGGCGCCGTGTCCGCGGCGGGCCTGGCGACGGGCGGTGTGCACCCCGTCTTCGCCGTCTACGCCACCTTCCTCAACCGCGCCTTCGACCAGGTCCTCATGGACGTGGCGCTGCACAAGTGCGGTGTCACCTTCGTGCTCGACCGGGCCGGCGTCACCGGCACCGACGGCGCCTCCCACAACGGCATGTGGGACATGTCGATCCTCCAGGTCGTGCCCGGGCTGCGGTTGGCCGCCCCGCGCGACGCCGACCAGGTGCGGGCGCAGCTGCGCGAGGCCGTCGCGGTCAAGGACGCCCCGACCGTGGTCCGCTTCTCCAAGGGCGCCGTCGGCCCCGCCGTGCCCGCCGTGGGCCGCGTCGGCGGCATGGACGTCCTGCGTGAGCCGGGGACGGACCGGCCCGACGTCCTCCTCGTCTCCGTCGGTGCGCTGGCCCCCATGTGCCTGGAGATCGCCTCGCTCCTCGACAAGCAGGGCATCACCACCACCGTCGTCGACCCGCGCTGGGTCAAGCCGGTGGACGAGGCCATGGCCCCGCTCGCCGAGCGCCACCGGGTGGTCGTCACCGTCGAGGACAACAGTCGCGTCGGCGGCGTCGGTTCGGCCGTCGCACAGGCCCTGCGCGACGCGGGCGTCGACGTCCCGCTGCGTGACTTCGGCATCCCGCCGCGCTTCCTCGACCACGCAGCCCGCGCCGAGGTGATGGCCGAGATCGGCCTGACCGCCCCCGACATCGCCCGCCAGGTCACCGGGTTGGTCTCCAAGCTGGACGGTCGGTTCGACCGTACGGCCGCTGAGGTGGACTCGGTGGAGCCCGCGCGCGACTGACCGCGACCCGTAGCGCCGGACGGGCCGGTTTCACTACCGTGAAGGGTGGTGAAACCGGCCCATCTGTGTGAATCCGCCCGCGTCGGGGCATGCGTACCACGCCCCCTCTCGATCATGTCGAGGACGACAAGCGTGGGAGGTAATGACCGTGACCAACACAATCTTCCGGACGAAGAGAGTCGAGCAGTCCATCCTCGATACCGAGGAGCCGGAGCACGCGCTCAAGAAATCCTTGTCCGCGCTGGATCTGACCGTCTTCGGCGTCGGCGTCATCATCGGCACCGGCATCTTCGTGCTCACCGGCACCGTCGCGAAGAACAACGCCGGGCCCGCGGTGGCCCTGGCGTTCGTCGTGTCCGGTGTCGCCTGTGCGCTGGCCGCGATCTGTTACGCCGAGTTCGCGTCCACACTCCCGGTCGCCGGGTCCGCGTACACGTTCTCGTACGCCTCCCTCGGCGAACTGCCCGCCTGGATCATCGGCTGGGACCTGGTCCTGGAGTTCGCACTCGGAACGGCGGTGGTGGCCGTCGGCTGGTCGGGCTACATCCAGTCGCTCATGGACAACGCGGGCTGGCACATGCCCGCGACTCTGGGCAGCAGAGAGGGCGCCGACGCCTTCGGCTTCGACATCCTCGCCGCCGCACTCGTCCTCGTCCTCACCTTCATCCTCGTCCTCGGCATGAAGCTGTCCGCGCGGATCACGTCCGTGGTCGTCGCCATCAAGGTGGCCGTCGTCCTGACCGTGATCATCGCGGGTGCCTTCTTCATCGAGGGCGCCAACTACGACCCGTTCGTCCCGAAGGCGCAGACAGTGGAAGCGGGGAGCAACCTCGACGCGCCCCTCATTCAGCTGATGTTCGGCTGGGCTCCGTCCAACTTCGGCGTCATGGGCATCTTCACGGCCGCCTCGGTCGTGTTCTTCGCCTTCATCGGCTTCGACGTCGTGGCCACGGCCGCCGAGGAGACCAAGAACCCGCAGCGGGACATGCCCCGAGGCATCCTCGGCTCCCTCCTCATCTGCACCACGCTGTACGTCGCCGTGTCGATCGTCGTCACGGGCATGCAGCACTACAGCAAGCTGTCCGTCGACGCCCCGCTCGCCGACGCCTTCAAGGAGACCGGACACCCCTGGTTCGCGGGCTTCATCAGCTTCGGCGCCGCGGTCGGCCTGACCACGGTCTGCATGATCCTGCTCCTCGGCCAGACCCGCGTCTTCTTCGCGATGAGCCGCGACGGACTGCTGCCGCGCTTCTTCTCCCACGTCCACCCGCGGTTCAAGACCCCGCACCGGCCGACCATCCTGCTCGGCGTGATCATCGCGATCCTCGCCGGCTTCACCCCGCTGACCGAACTCGCCGCCCTGGTGAACATCGGCACCCTGTTCGCCTTCGTGGTCGTGGCCATCGGCGTGATCATCCTCCGCAAGACCCGCCCCGACCTGCACCGGTCCTTCCGCACCCCGTGGGTGCCGGTCCTCCCGATCCTGTCTGTGTGCGCCTCACTGTGGCTGATGATCAACCTGCCCGCCGAGACATGGGTCCGGTTCGCCATCTGGATGGCGATCGGCTCCGTCGTGTACTTCCTCTACGGCCGCTCCCACAGCCGCCTCGGCCTGCACCAGGAGACCACCGTCGATGAGGTCGCGAAGCCGCCGAAGGGAGACACCCCGTAGCCGGCACCAGCGGTTGACGGGTGGACCTACACCCGACGCCCCGGCCCCGTATGTCCCGCTTCGGTAGGGACTGCGGGGCCGGATAGCGTTCACCCCATGCTCGCCGGGCTCCTCGCACCGCCACGCTCCGTGTCCGACCCGCCTGCGGACCGCGGCTACTGGAGACGGCTGCTGCCCGCCCTGGCCCTGCTGGCCTGCGTCACCCGGCTCCCCTCCTTCACCCGGCCGCTGTGGAACCCCGACGAGGGCTATCTCGCCGTACAGGCACGGCTGCTGGCGCAGGGCGGAGAGCTGTACGAGACGGTCGTCGACCGCAAGCCGCCGCTGGTGCCGTGGCTGTACGAGGCCGCGTTCGCGGTGGCCGGGTCCGGAACGCTCACCTCGGTGCGGGTCCTGGCGGTCGGGGCCCAGCTGCTGACCGCCGTGCTGCTGGCCTCGCTGGCGCGCCGCCGCTGGGGCGACCGGGCGGGCGGGACCGCCGGGGTGCTGTATCTGCTGGTGTCGGTCGGGCTCAACCCCGAGGACGCCCAGGCCGCGACCTTCGAGGTGTTCATGCTGCCCTGCACGGCGGCGGCGATGTGGTGCGCCGACCGGCGCCGGTGGGGTGCGGCCGGCCTGGCGGTCGCGGGCGCGTTCCTCGCCAAGCAGACCGGCGGGGCGGTGCTGGTGCCCGTGGTGTGGCTGTGCCTGTCGGCGGGGGAGGTGCGGGCCGGGGGACTGATGCGGCTGGGCGTCGGGGTCGTCGTGCCGGTGCTGGGCGCGGCCGCGGTGACCGACCCGGCGGGGTTCCTGTTCTGGACGGTCACGGGATCGGGGGCGTACGCCTCCTTCGCCGGGTCAGAGATGCACGTCCTGACGCGGGGCCTGACGAACACGGCGATCCTGACGGCGGCCTGCGCGGGACTGATCCCACCGGTGCTACGGGTCCTGCGGCCGACCCGCACCGGAACGGCTGACCTGTGGCTCTGGCCGGCCGCGTCCGCAGGGGCGGTCGTGCTCGGCTGCCACTTCTTCGGCCACTACTACCTCCAACTCCTCCCGCCCCTCGCTCTGTTGGCGACGGCCGCCCTCCAGACCCTCCCGCGCGAGCGCCTGACCCGCGCCCTCCTGACCTCGGCCTGCTGCTGCGCCCTGTTCCTGGCCTGGGGCCTGCTCGCGCCCCGGTCCGACCTCGACCACGCGAGGCGGCTCGCGGACGAGGTGGCGGCCCGGACGGAGCCACGGGACCGGGTGCTGGTCTGGGGCATACACCCCGAGACGTACTGGCTGGCCGAGCGCAGGCCCGCGAGCCGGTACCTCACGGCCGGGCTCCTCACCAACTACAGCGGAGGGCGGGACACACCGCAGGTCGGCGAGCGGTACGCCGTCGACGGGGCCTGGGCGGTCTTCCGGGAGGAGATGGCCGAGCGCGCGCCGGCGCTGGTCGTCGACGACTCGCGGGGCAAGCCGTACGGGCCGGAACGGGTGCCGAGTCTGCGGCGGTTCCTGGCGGCGGGGTACGAGGAGGTGGGGGTGGTGGAGGGGGCGGTGCTGTATGCGCGGAGCCGGGCCCGGTGAGCCGTACCGAGTCGGCGTACGGCACCCGCGTGCAGCAGTCGTCCACGGCACCCGCGTACGCCCGTCGTCAGGGCCGTACCGTACGCGGCCCCGCCACCTCCGCCCCCAACTCCGTCACCCTCCGCCGCAGTTCCCGGTCCGCGGTCACCACCAGGCAGGGCCGCCCACCGGCCCCGGCGACGAGCTCGACCATGTGGTCGTCCCCGCTCCCGGCGGCGGCCTCCACCCGCACCCCCGGCACCGGCTCCACTCCCCGAGCCGCCCCTTCCACCACGAGCACGATCTCCACGGGCCCCGTCTTCCCGGGCACCCCGTCCACCGCCAGCCGATCCCGCAACCGCTCCGCGGCCCCCCGCCGGTCCCGCCACCACCCGTCGGGCACCGACCCGACGACGTTCGCGGCGTCGACGATCACGAGCAGGGGGACGTCATCGTTCATGGGGCAAGGGTCGCACGGCACCCCCTACCCCTCCGCCTCCTCGAAGCTCGCGAAGTACGCCGCCGCCATGTCCTCGTGCCCATGCCCGAGCGCGGCCGCCCGCTCGAAGCGCTCCGCGCTCGCCTCGGCCACGTCCAGGCGTACGCCGTACCGTTCGCCCGCCTCCACGATGAGCCGTGAGTCCTTCGCGGCCGTGGATACGGCGAACTGGGCCGGGGACAGCCCGCCGTTCAGCACCAGGCCGGTCTTGGCCCGCAGATAGCCCATGTCGAGCGGGCCGCCGTCGATCACCTCGAAGAAGCGCTGGGGGTCGACGTCGAGGGCCTTGGAGAGGGCCAGCACCTCCCCGGCCGCGTTGGTGACCGCGAGCACCCAGCTGTTGGCGACCAGCTTGAGGCGGGTCGCGGTGCCCGCCCCGCCGTCCTCGCCGGTCCACACCGTACGGGCACCGACCGCGTCGAACACCGGCGTCACCGTCTCCCGCCCGGCGACCGGCCCGGCCGCAAGGACGGTGAGCTGACCGGCCTCGGCGGGCTGACGGGTGCCGAGCACCGGGGCGTCGTAGAAGACGAGGCCGAGCTCGTCGGCGAACGCGGCCAGGCCGGCGATGGATTCGATACCGGCGGTCGTCGACTGCACCCAGACGGCACCGGGGCTCAGCGCGGGCGCCGCCTCACGCATGACGTCCAGGGTCGCCGGACCGTCGTACAACATGGTCAGGACGACATGGGCGTCCCGGACCGCCTCGGCGGGGGTGTCGGTGACGGTCGCGCCGTCGGCGGCAAGGGGCTCGGCCTTGGCGCGGGTGCGGTTCCAGGCGCGGACGGTGTGTCCTGCCTTGACCAGGTTGCGGGCCATCGCGGCGCCCATGATGCCGGTGCCCAGAACGCTCACGGTGAGCTTGTCGGTCATGACGTCGACTTCCTGTTCTCGTACGGACGTTGCTGCTGTGATCCAGCTTGCCCGGGGTCGGGCCGCAGAGCCGCCAGGACCCCGAATAGAGTGAACAGGTGAACGGCGACTGGCTCATCCGCGGCCGCGACGGCCGCCTCAGCGTCTATCTGCCGACCGACGACGCCGTCCTGTGCCGGGCGGAACTCGGACCAGGCGGCCCCTGGGAAACCCCGCGCAAGGTCGGCGGCGACCAGAAGCTGCGCCCCGGCCCCGCGGTGGGCCAGGGCGCCGACGCCTATGCCCATCTGGCCGGCTGGCGGCCCACCAAGCCGGGCGAGGCGGGCCTGGTCCACTCCACGCACTTCCGCCCGCGCCTGGCCGCCCTGGACTGGATCTCCATCGGCCACCCGGACAGCAGCGGCGACCGCACCGGCACACCGGCCGTCACGGTCGACGCGCAGGGACGCTCCCATGTCTTCGTACGCAACAAGGCGGGCGGAGTGAGCATGCGCGGCCAGAAGGAGGTGGGCGGCTGGGGTCCGTGGCGCGACCTCAAGGGACGCGAGGTCGACGACCGACTGGCCGCCGTGACGGGGGAGTCGGGGCTGGTCGAGCTGTATGCCGCCGTTCCCGGCGCCCTCCTGCACTGGCGGCAGGAGAAGCCGGGCAGCGTGCCGGTCCTGGAGGAGGCGATGGAGACCCCGGTCCGCCCGGGCACCCTGCAGGCCCTGGCCACCTCCGCGGACCACACCACCCTCTTCTACGCCGACGACTCCGGCGACCTGTGCGCCTGGCGCCCCGGCACCAAGCCGGTCACCTTGCTGGCCTCGGCCGGCCCCGGCCCGGTCTCCGCGATCCGCTGTGAGCTGGACGACCACGACTGCACGCTGCTCGCCCAGCGCTCGGCGAGCGGCCGGGTCGCCTTCGCCGCGTATCCGACGGAGCAGGAGTCGGCGGGCGCGTGGTGGACCGAGTCGGGGCCGCAGCTGCCGGCGGACGCGGTGGTCGCCCTGGCCCTGGACGAGGACGAGCGGGTGGTCGCGGCCACGTTGTCGCCGTCGACGGGACAGCTGCTGGTCACTCGGCGCAAGGACGAGCCGGGGCTGGCGCTGGAGGCGTGGCGGGAGGTCTAGGGCCTCGTCACCCACGTCAACCACGTCGCCCTCGACGAGCCCGTCGACCCGTCGCGTCGCGCGACCGGCGAGTGAAAACGCCGGTGCCCCGCACACCAGCAGGCATGCGGGGCACCGGCGTTCACAGCGGAGCGCTTACGCGGGGACGCTCGCCACGCCCGGCGCCAGGAACTTCTTGCCGTTCACGCGCTCGGAGACACCCTCGCGGTCCAGGTACGGCGTGATGCCGCCCAGGTGGAAGGGCCAGCCGGCGCCCGTGATCAGGCAGAGGTCGATGTCCTGGGCCTCGGCGACGACGCCCTCGTCGAGCATCAGACCGATCTCCTGGGCCACCGCGTCCAGGACGCGGTCGCGGACCTGCTCCTCGGTCAGGACGACATCGCCCTGCTTCAGCAGCGCGGCGACCTCGGGGTCCAGCTCCGGCTTGCCGGAGTCGTAGACGTAGAAGCCGCGCTTGCCCGCCTTGACGACGGCCGCGAGGTTCGGGGAGACCGTGAAGCGCTCCGGGAAGGCCCGGTTGAGGGTCTCGGAGACGTGCAGACCGATCGCGGGACCGACCAGCTCCAGGAGTACCAGCGGCGACATCGGCAGACCCAGCGGCTCGACCGCCTTCTCCGCGACCTCGACGGACGTGCCCTCGTCGATGACGTTCTGGATCTCGCCCATGAAGCGGGTGAGGATGCGGTTCACGACGAACGCCGGGGCGTCCTTGGTGAGGACCGCGGTCTTCTTCAGCTTCTTGGCGACGGCGAAGGCCGTGGCCAGCGAGGCGTCGTCCGTCTTCTCACCGCGGACGATCTCCAGCAGCGGAAGGACCGCGACCGGGTTGAAGAAGTGGAAGCCCACGACCCGCTCGGGGTTCTTGAGCTTCGACGCCATCTCCGAGACGGAGAGGGAGGAGGTGTTCGTCGCGAAGATCGCGTGCGCCGGGGCGACCGCCTCGACCTCCGCGAACACCTGCTGCTTGACGCCGATCTCCTCGAACACGGCCTCGATGATGAAGTCCGCGTCCGCGAAGCCCTCGGCCTTGTCCAGCACACCGCTGACCAGGGCCTTGAGGCGGTTGGCCTTGTCCTGGTTGATACGGCCCTTGCCGAGCAGCTTCTCGATCTCGGCGTGGACGTAGCCCACACCCTTGTCGACGCGCTCCTGGTCGATGTCCGTGAGGACGACCGGGACCTCCAGGCGGCGCAGGAAGAGCAGCGCGAGCTGGGAGGCCATCAGACCGGCGCCGACGACGCCGACCTTGGTGACCGGGCGCGCCAGGTTCTTGTCCGGGGCGCCGGCCGGGCGCTTGCCGCGCTTCTGCACCAGGTTGAAGGCGTAGATGCCGGAGCGCAGTTCGCCACCCATGATCAGGTCGGCGAGGGCCTTGTCCTCGGCGTCGTAACCCTGCTGCAGGTCGCCGTTCTTGGCGGCGGCGATGATGTCGAGGGCGCGGTAGGCGGCCGGAGCGGCGCCGTGCACCTTGCTGTCCGCGATGAAGCGGCCCTTGGCGACGGCCTGGTCCCAGGCCTCACCGCGGTCGATCACCGGACGCTCGACCTCGACGTCGCCCTTGAGGACGTTCGCCGTCCAGATCAGCGACTGCTCCAGGAAGTCGGCGCCCTCGAAGATCGCGTCGGCGATGCCCAGGTCGAAGACCTGCTGGCCCTTGAGCTGCTTGTTCTGGTTGAGGCTGTTCTCGATGATCACCGAGACGGCCTTGTCGGCGCCGATCAGGTTCGGAAGGATCGTGCAGCCGCCCCAGCCGGGGACCAGACCGAGGAAGACCTCGGGAAGCGAGAACGCCGGGAGCGCCTTCGACACGGTGCGGTACTTGCAGTGCAGACCGACCTCGACGCCACCGCCCATGGCGGCACCGTTGTAGTACGCGAAGGTCGGGACCGCGAGGCCGGACAGCCGCTTGAAGACCTCGTGGCCGCCCTTGCCGATGGCCAGCGCGTCCTTGTGCTCCTTCAGCAGCTCGACGCCCTTGAGGTCGGCGCCGACCGCGAAGATGAACGGCTTGCCGGTGATGCCGACACCGACGATGTCGCCGGCCGCGGCCTCCGCCTCGACCTGGTCGATGGCGGTGTTGAGGTTCGCCAGCGACTGCGGGCCGAAGGTGGTCGGCTTGGTGTGGTCGAAGCCGTTGTCCAGCGTGATGAGCGCGAAGCGCCCGGCGCCGAACGGCAGGTCGAGGTGGCGTACGTGCGCGGACGTCACGACCTCGTCCGGGAACAGCTCGGCGGCGCCCTTCAGGAGTTCGGTGGTGCTCACTTGTCGCCTCCGGCGTCCTTGTGGTGCGGGTTCTCCCAGATGACCGTCGCGCCCATGCCGAAGCCGACGCACATGGTGGTGAGGCCGTAGCGGACCTCCGGCTGCTCCTCGAACTGGCGGGCCAGCTGAGTCATCAGCCGGACGCCGGAGGAGGCCAGCGGGTGACCGTACGCGATGGCGCCGCCGTACTGGTTGACGCGGGCGTCGTCGTCGGCGATGCCGTAGTGCTCCAGGAAGGCGAGGACCTGGACCGCGAAGGCCTCGTTGATCTCGAAGAGGTTGATGTCCTCGATGGACAGGCCTGCCTTGGCGAGGGCCTTCTCCGTGGCCGGGATCGGGCCGTAGCCCATGACCTCCGGCTCGACGCCCGCGAAGGCGTAGGAGACGAGGCGCATCTTGACCGGCAGGTTGTTCTCGCGGGCGAAGTCCTCGCTCGCGATGATCGACGCGGTGGCGCCGTCGTTCAGACCGGCCGCGTTACCGGCGGTGACCCGGCCGTGGACGCGGAACGGGGTCTTCAGGCCGGTCAGGTTCTCCAGCGTGGTGCCCGGGCGCATCGGCTCGTCGGCGGTGACCAGGCCCCAGCCCGTCTCACCGGCCTCGGCGTTGGTGCGGCGGACCGAGATCGGCACCAGGTCCTGCTGGATCTTGCCGTTGGCGTACGCCTTGGCGGCCTTCTCCTGCGAGCGCACCGCGTACTCGTCGGCGCGCAGCTTGGTGATCGTCGGGTAGCGGTCGTGCAGGTTCTCGGCGGTCATGCCCATGAACAGGGCGGACTCGTCGACCAGCTTCTCGCTGACGAAGCGCGGGTTCGGGTCCACGCCCTCGCCCATCGGGTGGCGGCCCATGTGCTCGACACCACCGGCGATGACGGCGTCGTAGGCGCCGAAGGCGATGGAGCCCGCGACGGAGGTGACGGCGGTCAGCGCGCCGGCACACATGCGGTCGATCGAGTAGCCGGGGACCGACTGGGGGAGACCGGCGAGGATGCCCGCGGTGCGGCCGAGGGTCAGGCCCTGGTCACCGATCTGCGTGGTCGCGGCGATGGCGACCTCGTCGATCTGCTTCGGGTCGAGACCGGGGTTGCGGCGCAGCAGCTCCCGGATCGCCTTCACGACGAGGTCGTCGGCGCGGGTCTCGTGGTAGATGCCCTTCGGGCCCGCCTTGCCGAACGGGGTGCGGACGCCGTCTACGAAGACGACATCCCTGACGGTACGAGGCACGATGGCTCTCCTCCAGGGTGCGGGATGGCACTACTGCTGCGCGGCACGCTGAGCGCGCGCTCAGGTGCCCATGCTACTTACGGGTAACGTAGCTGCACAGTCCTGGGGGCGGGAGCGGCGAAGGTCACACCCCGGGGGTCACTTCGGGGTTCGCTCCGGGGTTCGCTTCGAGTGTCACCTCGGGGGTGCCGTCGACCCCCTCGGAGTCAGTACGGGAGTGGGCACGGGATGCGATCCCGGCCCGTCGCCCGTGATCACCCCGAACAGCGTCCGCGCCACATCCGCCCCGAATCCGTGCACGTCATGGCTCATCGCCGACAGCGTCGGATGCGTGAGCCGGCACAGCTGCGAGTCGTCCCACGCCAGCAGCGAGACATCCCCCGGCACCGACAGCCCCATCTCGGCCGCCACCGACAACCCGGCCACCGCCATGATGTCGTTGTCGTACACGATCGCCGTCGGCCGGTCCGGCGGGGACGCCGTCAGCAGGGACCGCGTGGCCCGGGCGCCCGCGTCGCCCGAGAAGTCGGTCGCGACCTGCCATGCCCCCGCCAGCTCCAGACCCCGTGCCGCCTCGTCGAAGGCGGCCGTACGGATCGAGGTGTGCCCGAGAGCCGCCGCACCCCCGACCCGCGCGATCCGCCGATGCCCCAGCGCGGCCAGATACCGCACCGCCTCCGTCACGGCCGTCGCGTCGTCGGTCCACACCGACGTCAGCTCGCCCGTGAGCGACGGGTTCCCGACCGCCACCACCGGCATCCCGAGCCGCTCGACCGCCGGCACCCGGGGATCGTCGGGCCGGAAGTCGACCAGGATCGACCCACCGATCTGCCGCCCCCGCCACCAGGCCTCCTGCAGTCCCACCTCCTCCTCCACGTTCCGCACGAGCCGCAGCAACAGCGAGCAGGAGTGCTCGGCCAGGACGCTCTCCACTCCCGAGACGAACTCCATGTAGAAGGGTTCGAGACCGAGCAGCCGGGCCGGCCGGCAGATCGCCAGACCCACCACGTCCACCCGCGACCCGGCCAGCGTCCGCGCCGTCAGGTTCGGCGCCCAGCCCAACTCCCGGGCGGCCTGGAAGATCCGGTCCCGGGTCGCCTCCGACAGCCCCGGCTTGTGGTTGAAGGCGAGGGACACGGCGCCCTTGGACACACCGGCCCGGGCGGCGACGTCCTTGATGGTGACGCGAGGACTCGGCAGGGCGGTCATCGGGCGGGCTCCATGCAGTACAGGGCGGACCGGGCGGCGTTGGCGTTGGCGTTGGCGTCAGGAGTCTCCCAGCCGTGCACACCGATGGTCACCTCTTCGCCGGGCAGCAGCGTGACGAGCCCTCGGTCCGCCCGCGCGTCCGGATGCAGCCGGTCGGCCTGGAGCAGTAGATCCCGGACGAGGGTGCGGGCCGTCACCTTGATGCCACCGGGCACGATCGCCACCTCGAACTCCGGCCGGGGATACGGCACTTCCCGATCCGGCGCGGGGAAGTGCACGGCCCGCAGACCGTCCGCGTCCGCCACCAGGAACTCCTTCGGCCCGACAGGCTCCAGCTCCTTCGGTACGGCGACCAGAGCCACCGCCCGCCCCTCCGCACCGAACCCCACACTCGCCTCCCCGGCCACCACCCCCTCGACCGACATCCGCCGCAGCAGCACCGCCCCCGCCCACTCCCCGGCGGCCTGATTGACGACGGCCAACATCAGCCCTCGCTCCCGCACTTGAAGCGTCAGCAACCGGTCGGCGTACAGCCGCCGCAGCTCGTGGTAGAGCGGCTTCTCCCGCCCGTCCCCGTCGATCGCCGCCCAGGACGTCACCGGCCAGCAGTCGTTGAGCTGCCAGACGACCGTGCCCGCGCACACCGGCCAGTGCGACCGCCAGTGCTCGATCCCGGCCGCCACGGCCCGCGCCTGATTGACCTGCGTGAGGTAGTGCCAGCGATCGAAGTCGCTCTTGGGGTCCCCCTCGAAATTCCCCTGGAAATTCCCCTGGGGAAAGGCGAAATGCCGCTCCAGGCCCCGCCTCAGCTTCCCGTTCCCGTCCTCGGCCTTCTGGTGGTGCAGCATGCCGGGGGAGTCCGCCGCGAGCTCCTCACCGGGCAGCGCCCGCCGCAGCGTGGCGTACGCGGGCGGCGCCTGCCAGCCGAACTCGGCCACGAATCGCGGCACGTTCGCGCGGTACTCGGCGTAGTCCTCCCGGTTCCAGACCTCCCAGGAGTGATGCGTGCCGTGCGCCGGATCGTTCGGATGCCGCTCCCACGAACCGGACCAGGGACTCCCCGCCGTGTACGGCCGCGTCGGATCCAACTCGGCCACCACGCGCGGCAGTACGCCCAGGTAGTACCCCTCGCCCCAGGAGTCCCCGGCCAGCCGGGGCTCCCAGCCCCAGTCCCGGAACCCCCACAGGTTCTCGTTGTTGCCGTTCCACAGCACCAGCGAGGGATGCGGCATCAGCCGTACGACGTTCTCGCGGGCCTCGGCCTCCACCTCCCCGCGCAACGGCTGCTCCTCCGGATAGGCCGCGCACGCGAACGGGAAGTCCTGCCACACCAGCAGCCCCATCTCGTCGCAGGCGTCGTAGAAGTCCTCGCTCTCATAGATCCCGCCACCCCAGACCCGTACGAGATCGACGCCCGCATCGGCCGCCTGCCGCAGCCGCTCCCGGTACCGCTCACGGGTCACCCGGGACGGGAACACGTCGTCCGGGATCCAGTTGACGCCCCGCGCGAACAGCCGCTCGCCGTTGACGACGAGGGTGAACCCGGTGCCGTGGGCGTCGGCCCGGCGATCCAGCTCGACGGTCCGGAAGCCGATCCGCCGTCGCCACAGGTCCAAGGTGTCCTCGCCGTGCAGGAGCACCAACTCGACGTCGTACAGCGGCTGTTCGCCGTATCCACGCGGCCACCACAGCCGTACGTCCGGCACGTCCAGCCGCACGACCCCACTCGCCCCGTCGACCTCCGCCCGCGCCCGCACCCCGCCGACCGTCGCCTCGACGGTGAGCGGCGCCTCGACCCGGGTCCGCTCGACGTCGACCGCCAACTCGACGTGTCCCGTGCCCTGTTCGACGGACACCAGGGGCCGCACCCGGGCGATCCGTGCCGTCGACCACTGCTCCATCCGCACCGGCCGCCAGATCCCGGCCGTCACCAGCGTCGGCCCCCAGTCCCAGCCGAAGGAGCAGGCCATCTTGCGGAGGTACTGGTAGGGCTCGGCATAGGCGGCGGGCCGCTCGCCCAGCTTGCCGCGCACGGCCTCGGCCTCGGCATACGCGGAGACGAAACGCACCGAGAGCCGCCCGCTCAGCCCGGTCACGTCGAAGCGGTACGAGCGGTGCATGTTCCGTACCCGGCCGAGGAGTTGGCCGTCGAGCGAGATCTCGGCGACGGTGTCGAGCCCGTCGAAGACCAGGTCGGTCTGCTCATGGGCGGACGCTGTGTCCAGGTCGGTCTCGTACGTCCAGTCCCGTCGCCCCACCCAGGCCACCTCGGTCTCGCCCCGCCCGAGGAACGGGTCCGGGATCACCCCCGCCGCCAGCAGATCGGTGTGCACACAGCCGGGTACGGCGGCCGGAAGCACCGCTGCCGCGCCCTCAGGGTGTCGCAGGATCCATCCGTCGGTGAGCGGTGTGGCCTGAAGCATGCGCGCACTCCTAAACCGATATAGCCCAGGGCTGGGAAACAGTTCGGCATCGTTGGCGAGATACGGACTTTACCGGTTAAGAAAACGTTGTCAGAGTTCGGAACCAGCCAACCCGCTCGTGCTCGTCCGTCCCGAGAACGGAGCTGATGCACATGAACCGCCGTACAGTCCTCGCCGTCACCACAGGTGCCCTGCTGCTCTCGGCGTGCACCGGCACCGGAGGAAGTTCGAAGGGGGCGGAGGCCAGAGCGGCCGACGACCCGTCAAAGGTGAGCGGCACCATCATGGTTCTCACCCACCGGACCGACCTCGTGCAGGACGGGACGATGAAGAAGTACGCCGCCGAGTTCAGCAAGACGTATCCCAAGGTGAAGGTCGAGTTCGACGCCATCACCGACTACGAGGGCGAAGTCAAGATCCGTATGAACACGGAGAACTACGGCGACGTCCTCATGATCCCGGCCGTGATCGAGAAGAAGGACTACCCCAGGTTCTTCGCCTCGCTGGGCAGTCGGTCGGAGCGGAGCAAGAAGTACCGCTTCACCGACTACACCGCCGTGGACGGCAAGGTCTACGGCCAGAGCCCGCTCGGCGCGGTGCCGGGCTTCATCTACAACAAGAAGGTCTGGCAGCGGGCCGGGATCACCGACTGGCCCACCACACCGGCCGCGTTCCTCGACGACCTGAAGGCGATCAAGTCCAAGACCGACGCGATCCCGTACTACACCAACTTCAAGGACATGTGGCCGCTCACCCAGTGGACGCAGGTCAACGGCTCGGTCAGCTGCGACGAACAGGCCACCACCGAGCTCGCCGAGGGCGACCCGTGGGCCGAGGGCGCCGATGTGCGCACCGCCGACACGCTGCTCTACGACATCGTCCACGAGGGGCTCGTCGAGAAGGACCCGACGACCACCAACTGGGAGGCGTCCAAGCCCCGGATCGCGAAGGGCGAGATCGCCACGATGTGGCTCGGCTCCTGGGCGGTCATCCAGATGCAGGGCGCGGCGAAGCAGGCCGGCGCCGACCCGGACGACATCGGGTTCATGCCCTTCCCGGCCCAGCAGAACGGCACGTTCTGCGCGGTGGCGCAGCCCGACTACAACCAGGCCGTCAACGTCCACTCCGAGCACAAGGAGGCGGCCCGCGCCTGGATCGACTGGTTCACCGACAAGTCCGGCTACGCGGCGGACAACCTCGCGCTGTCCCCGCTCAAGGCCGACCCGCTGCCCGCGATCCTCAAGCCGTACGAGGAGGCCGGGGTCAGGATCCTCGACCTCGACGACAGCAAGGGCGCCGAGGTGAAGTCCATCGACAACCAGTCCGAGATCGGCATCTACAAGCCCGACTACCGCCAGGACCTCGTCGACCTCGCCCGCGGCGCCACCAAGGGCGACCTGGACGACTTCCTGAACGGCCTCGGCGAGAAGTGGACCGAGACCCAGAAGTCGCTGGGGTCCTGATGACGGACACGACGACCGGGCAGGCGCCCGCCAAGGCCCCCACGGGGGCGGTGGACGCCGCCCCCGAACCGGCCCCCGCCCCGCGCACGGCACGTCTGCGGCGCGGGGCCACCCCCTGGCTCTTCCTGTTCGCGCCGCTCGCCCTGCTGATCGTCTTCACCTACGCGCCGATCGCCAACATGGTCGCGTACAGCTTCACCGACTGGGACGGAGTGAGCCCCGAGCTGCACTACACGGGCGCCGAGAACTACGCCGAACTCTTCACCCGCTCCGACCTGTTCGAGGTCTTCTGGGTGAGCGGCTACTACCTGGCAGCCTCGGTCTTCCAGATAGTCGCCGCGCTCTACTTCGCCACGATCCTGAGCTTCGACGTCCGCTTCCGGAACTTCTTCAAGGGCGTGCTGTTCTTCCCGTACCTGATCAACGGGGTGGCGATCGGCTTCGTCTTCCTCTACTTCTTCCAGGACGGCGGCACCCTCGACTCCGTCCTCGGCCTGTTCGGAGTGGAGACGGACCGGGCCTGGCTCGGCACCCCGGAGTCGGCGAACACCTCGCTGGCCGCCGTCTCCGTCTGGCGCTACCTGGGCCTGAACTTCGTCCTCTTCCTGGGCGCGATCCAGTCCATCCCGGGGGAGCTGTACGAGGCGGCCGAACTGGACGGCGCGAACCGCTGGCACCAGTTCCGCCACATCATCGCGCCGGGCATCAAGCCGGTCCTGTCGCTGACCGTCATCCTCTCGATCTCCGGCTCGCTCTCGGTCTTCGAGATCCCGTACATCATGACCGGCGGGGCGACCGGGACCGAGACCTTCGTGATCCAGACCGTGAAGCTGGCCTTCCAGTTCAACAAGACGGGGCTCGCCTCGGCCGCCGCGGTCGTGCTGCTGCTGATCGTCCTGGCGGTGACCTGGGTGCAGCGGCGTCTCGTCCCCGACGACAAGGTGGACCTCGCATGACGCGCAGCGCAGTGGCCCGCACCCTGATGTACCTGTCCCTGGTCGGCGCGACGGTCGTGGTCCTGCTCCCGCTGGCCGCCGTACTCCTGACATCCCTCAAGTCCGAGCAGGAGATGGCGAACGGCAGCGGAGCCCTCGCCCTCCCCGACGACCTGCTGAACCTCCACAACTACGCGACCGCGTTCCAGGACGGCCGTATGCTCTCGGCCTTCGCCAACACGGCGGTCATCCTGCTCTTCGCCATCGGCGGCACGGTCCTCATCGGCTCGATGACGGCGTACGCCATCGACCGCTTCACCTTCCGTTTCAGGAAGCTGGTCGTGGCCCTGTTCCTGATCGCCGCCCTGGTCCCCGGCGTCACGACCCAGGTGGCGACCTTCCAGATCGTCAACAGCTTCGGCATGTTCGACAGCCTGTGGGCGCCGGTCGTCCTCTACATGGGCACGGACATCGTCTCGATCTACATCTTCCTGCAGTTCGTCCGCTCGATCCCGACGTCACTGGACGAGGCGGCCCGCCTGGACGGCGCAGGCGCCTTCACGATCTACCGCAGGATCATCTTCCCGCTGCTGAAGCCGGCCATCGCCACGGTGGTGATCGTCAAGGGCATCACCACCTACAACGACTTCTACATCCCGTTCCTCTACATGCCGTCGGAAGACCTTGGCGTGATCTCGACGTCCCTGTTCCGCTTCAAGGGCCCGTTCGGCGCCCACTGGGAAACGATCTCGGCAGGAGCGGTGCTGGTGATCCTGCCGACGCTGATCGTCTTCCTGGTGCTGCAGCGGTTCATCTACAACGGCTTCATGCGAGGTGCGACGAGGTGAGGTGCTTGCCCTACGGCGCCTCGGCGGACAGAGCGGCAACCAGAACCGGCGTGACCTGCTCCACCTGCCAGGCCCGTGCCCCGTAACCGGCCAACGCCTCCCCGACCGACCCGGCGTCGACCACCTTCGGCGGCTCCCAGCAGACCCGCCGCACGGTGTCCGGCGTGATCAAGTTCTCCTGAGGCATGTTGAGCTGCTCGGCGAGCGCCGACACGGCGGCCCGAGCCGCGGACAGCCGAGCCGCGGCAACCGGATCCTTGTCGGCCCACGCCCGCGGCGGCGGCGGGCCCGTCACAGGCTGTCCGGGCGCCGGCAACTGCGACTCCGTCACGGCCTTCGCCCGATCCACGGCGGCCTGCCACTGCTCCAGCTGCCGCCGCCCCATCCGATGCCCGAAACCGTTCAGCGCGGAGAGGGCGTGCACACTGCCCGGCAGAGAGAGTGCGGCCTCCACGATGGCCGCGTCACTGAGCACCTTGCCCGGCGAGACATCCCGCTTCTGAGCGATGCGATCCCGCGTCTCCCACAGCTCCCGCACCACCCCCAGCTGTCGACGCCGCCGCACCTTGTGCATCCCGGACGTGCGCCGCCAGGGGTCCTTGCGCGGCTCGGCGGGCGGCGCGGTCGCGATCGCCTCGAACTCCTGCCGCGCCCACTCCAGCTTGCCCTGCCGGTCCAGCTCCTTCTCCAGCGCGTCCCGCAGATCCACGAGCAGCTCGACGTCCAGCGTCGCGTACCGCAGCCAAGGCTCGGGCAGCGGCCGGGTCGACCAGTCGACGGCCGAGTGGCCCTTCTCCAGGACGAACCCGAGGACGTTCTCGACCATCGCGCCGAGGCCCACCCTGGGGAACCCGGCGAGTCTTCCGGCCAGCTCGGTGTCGAACAGCAGGCTCGGCACCATGCCTATCTCGCGCAGACAGGGCAGATCCTGGGTGGCCGCGTGCAGCACCCACTCCACGCCGGACAGCGCCTCGCCGAGTCCCGACAGATCGGGACAGGCCACGGGGTCGATCAGCGCGGACCCCGCGCCCACGCGGCGCAGCTGCACCAGATAGGCACGCTGGCCGTAGCGATAGCCGGACGCGCGTTCGGCGTCGACGGCGACCGGGCCCGAGCCCGCGGCGAAGGCGGCGATCACCTCGGCGAGCGCGGCCTCGTCGGCGATCACGGGCGGAATGCCCTCGCGGGGCTCCAGCAAAGGGATCGGCGCCTCCGTAACAGAAGATCCGCCGTCGTCCGGAGGGGCGCCTCCGGTGGTTCGCAGTGAACTGTCTGCTGCGGTCTCTTGGGCGTCGGTCACATGTCAAGGGTATCTGTGTATGGACAGCGCCCGCCGACGGAACGTTCCGTCGGCGGGCGCCTGAGGGTCGTAAACCAGTCAGGTAAGTGAAAGATCCGGTTCACGACAGGTGAGGACGCGGGTGGGGATCAGCGGCCGATCCCCTTCACGTCAGTGAATGATCACGCGTTCAATGAATGCTGCTGCGGCTCGTGTGATGTCGGTGGACTCTCAGTGGATGATCCCGGTCCGCAGGGCCACGGCGACCATGCCGGCGCGGTCACCGGTGCCGAGCTTGCGGGCGATGCGGGCGAGGTGGCTCTTGACGGTCAGCGCGGACAGGCCCATCGAGACGCCGATCGCCTTGTTCGACTGGCCCTCCGCCACCAGCCGCAGCACCTCGACCTCACGGCCGGAGAGCTCGCGGTAGCCGCCCGGGTGGCTCGGGGCACCCGGGTGGCGACGGTGCATACGGGCGGCGGCGGCGCCGATGGGAGCGGCACCAGGTCGGGTGGGGAGCCCGACGTTGGTGCGGGTACCGGTGACGACGTAGCCCTTCACGCCTCCGGCGAGCGCGTTGCGTACGGCGCCGATGTCGTCGGCCGCGGACAGGGCCAGGCCGTTGGGCCAGCCCGCGGCGCGGGTCTCCGACAGGAGGGTGAGGCCGGAGCCGTCGGGCAGGTGGACGTCGGCGACACAGATGTCGCGGGGGTTGCCGATGCGGGGACGAGCCTCCGCGATGGACGAGGCCTCGATGACATCGCGCACCCCGAGCGCCCACAGATGGCGGGTCACGGTGGAGCGGACGCGGGGATCGGCCACGACCACCATGGCGGTCGGCTTGTTCGGGCGGTAGGCGACCAGGCTTGCAGGCTGCTCGAGGAGAACGGACACCAGGCCTCCTGGGTGCGGGGACGACTTCAAGGTCACAGTCGTCTTCGGCACCAAACCTGTGGCCCTTTAGAGAAAGATCACGATTTAGTGAGTAACAATCAGGGCAATTCAGACACGTGGTCGATCGTTCGGTGAAGGAATTGGCTCGATTCGAGACTGTTCCTGACCGAAAGCGGCCGTATCGACAAAGTGACGGTCAAGCGGGTGGCGGTCAGCGGGACTGTGGATCACGACGCTGCGGCAACGTCACCACCGAGGCGTCACCCGGGCCCGCCGGCGGCAGCCCCGCGACCTGCGCGAGCAGATCGCACCACGACGCCAGGTGGGCCGCCGTGTCCGGAACGCCGCCCAGGCCTTCACGGGGCGTCCAGGAGGCGCGGATCTCGATCTGCGAGGCCGCCGGCCGCTCGGACAGGCCGCCGAAGTAGTGCGAACTGGCGCGCGTGACGGTGCCGCTCGGTTCGCCGTACGACAGCCCGCGTGCCTGGAGCGCACCGGTCAGCCAGGACCAGCACACCTCGGGCAGCAGCGGATCGGCGGCCATCTCCGGCTCCAGCTCCGCCCGCACCAGGGTCACCAGCCGGAAGGCACCCCGCCAGGCGTCGTGGCCGTCCGGGTCGTGCAGCAGCACCAGACGGCCGTCGGCCAGGTCCTGGTCGCCGTCGACGACGGTGGCCTCCAGCGCGTACGCGTACGGGGCCAGCCGCTGGGGTGCCTTGGTCTGCTCGACCTCGATCTGCGGCCGCAGGCGGCTGCTCCGCAGTGCCTCGACAGCGGCCCGGAAAGCCGGTGGAGCCGTATTGCGCGAATGCCGGTCTGCCTCCCCGGTCTCCTTCGCGTCATCCATTCCGCCAGTTCCGTCCGACAGTCTTCCCTGAGCCGCAGCCATGCCGGGAAGATTAAAGGGAACGGGGGCTTCGTGCAGGGAGGGACACCCTGACAACACGGCAACCCCGGCGTCGGGCCCGGTACGGCCGTGCGAGACTTGCCCCCGTGAGTGCCAACCAGACGCCGCCGCCGGCCACGTACGATTCCGCCTTCCTCAAGGCGTGCAGGCGCGAACCCGTGCCGCACACACCGGTGTGGTTCATGCGGCAGGCCGGGCGCTCGCTGCCGGAGTACCGCAAGGTGCGCGAGGGCATCCCGATGCTCGAATCCTGCATGCGGCCCGAACTGGTCACCGAGATCACCCTGCAGCCCGTGCGCCGGCACAACGTGGACGCGGCGATCTACTTCAGCGACATCGTCGTCCCGCTCAAGGCCATCGGCATCGACCTCGACATCAAGCCCGGCGTCGGCCCGGTCGTCGAGAAGCCGATCCGCACCCGCGCCGACCTCGCCCAGCTGCGCGACCTGACCCCCGAGGACGTCTCGTACGTCACCGAGGCGATCGGCCTGCTCACCCGCGAGCTCGGCTCGACGCCGCTCATCGGTTTCGCCGGCGCGCCATTCACCCTTGCGAGCTACCTCGTCGAGGGCGGTCCGTCGCGCACGTACGAGAACGCCAAGGCGATGATGTACGGCGACCCCGAGCTCTGGGCCGACCTGCTCGACCGCCTCGCGGAGATCACGGCCGCCTTCCTCAAGGTGCAGATCGAGGCCGGCGCCTCCGCGGTCCAGCTCTTCGACTCCTGGGTCGGCTCCCTCGCCCCCGCCGACTACCGGCGCTCGGTGATGCCCGCCTCGGCGAAGGTCTTCGACGCCGTCGCCGGGTACGGCGTCCCGCGCATCCACTTCGGCGTCGGCACCGGTGAGCTGCTGAAGCTCATGGGCGAGGCCGGCGCGGACGTCGTCGGTGTCGACTGGCGCGTCCCGCTCGACGAGGCCGCCCGCCGGGTCGGCCCCGGCAAGGCGCTCCAGGGCAACCTCGACCCGACCATCCTGTTCACCACCCCTGAGGCGGTCGAGGCCAAGACCCGCGAGGTGCTCGACGCCGCCGCCGACCTGGAGGGTCACGTCTTCAACCTCGGCCACGGCGTCATGCCGACCACGGACCCGGACGCGCTGACCCGGCTCGTCGAGTACGTCCACACGCAGACCGCGCGCTAGGGCTCCGCCTTGCCGCCGATACGTGCGGCGATTCGGTGAACGGGGCCGTTGCCGTGTGCGTATGTCTCGGCAACCGCCCGCGGCGCGGGGAAGGCGGGTCGCGGGGACTACGTGAGGAACAGGCGATGAACGACCGAGTTACTCCTCCGATTCACGCGTTGCCCGACGGTGAGGCCGAGATCGCCGTGGTGGTGCGGCTGCCCTGGGAAGACGTGGCCCGGCTGGGTCAGGAGGCGGGGCGGCTGGCTTCGCAGATGCAGCGGCCGGTGACGTTGGACGAGGCCGTCAGTCATCGGTTGCGGTCGGCTCGGCCGGCTGCGGCGCATGCGAAGCCGGCGGGGGAGCAGCCCGCTGCCGCCGCCATGCCGGCCACGGCGTCTGTGTCTTCGTTGCCTTCCCGGCCGCCTGCCGAGCAGGCTCGGCAGGCTATCGAGAGGATCAACGGCAGCGCGTAATCGCCGTAGGGGTGTGGGTGGTTCGGCGGCCGGGGGTTCGTTGTGGCTGGTCGCGCAGTTCCCCGCGCCCCTTGACGGCGTTGGTCGCGCCGCCTGTTATGAAGTGGCGGCGTTCACCGCCTTTGCCGCCTTTCTGGCTGCTACCAGTACCGGGTCCCAGACCGGGGAGAACGGTGGGGCGTAGCCCAGGTCCAGGGACACCATCTGTTCCACCGTCATTCCTGCCGTCAGGGCCACCGCCGCGATGTCGACGCGCTTGCCGGCGCCCTCTCGGCCCACGATCTGGACCCCCAGCAGTCGGCCTGTGCGGTGTTCGGCGAGCATCTTGACCGTCATCATCGAGGCGTTGGGGTAATAGCCCGCGCGGCTCGTGGACTCGATCGTGGCCGTCACGTACCGCAGGCCCGCCCTGCGCGCGTCCTTCTCGCGCAGGCCGGTGCGGGCGATCTCCAGGTCGCAGACCTTGCTGACGGCGGTGCCGACCACGCCGGGGAACGTGGCGTAGCCGCCGGCGGCGTTCGTGCCGATGACCTGGCCGTGTTTGTTGGCGTGGGTGCCGAGGGCGATGTGGCGCTGTCGGCCGGAGACCAGGTCGAGGACCTCGACGCAGTCGCCGCCCGCCCAGATGTTCTCGTGGCCGCGTACACGCATGGCCAGGTCGGTCAGCAGGCCGGCGTGGTCGCCGAGGGGGAGGCCGGCCGCGCGGGCCAGGGCGGTTTCCGGGCGGACGCCGATGCCGAGGACGACCACGTCCGCGGGGTACTCGGCGTCCTCCGTCGCCACCGCGCGGACTCTGCCGTCGTCGCCCGTGAGGATCTTGGTGACCTCGGTGTCGTTGACCATGGTGATGCCCAGGCCCTCCATGGCCTTGTGCACCAGGAGGCCCATGTCCGGGTCGAGCGTGGACATGGGCTCGCTGCCGCGGTTGACGACCGTGACCTCGTAACCGCGGTTGATGAGCGCCTCGGCCATCTCGACGCCGATGTAGCCGGCGCCGACCACCACCGCGCGGCGGCCACGCGTGCGTGCCAGCGTGTCGAGGAGGGCCTGGCCGTCGTCCAGGGTCTGCACGCCGTGGACACCGGGCGCGTCGGCGCCCGGCATGTCGGGGCGGATCGGGCGGGCGCCGGTCGCGATCACGAGTTTGTCGTACGACGTCCAGGACTCGGCGCCGGAATCGACGTCACGCGCGCGTACCCGGCCGCCGGCCACGTCGATCTCCTTGACCTCCGTCCGCATGCGCAGGTCGATGTCGCGGGCCCGATGCTCCTCGGGTGTACGGGCGATCAGCTGGTCGCGGTCGGGGACGTCGCCGCCCACCCAGTAGGGAATGCCACAGGCCGAGAAGGAGGTGAAGTGGCCGCGTTCGAACGCCACGATCTCCAGCTCCTCGGCGCTCCTCAGACGCCGTGCCTGCGACGCCGCGGACATCCCCGCGGCGTCGCCGCCGATCACCACCAGCCGCTCTCGCGTACCCGACACACTCCTCGCAGCGCTCATGCTCATGCGAACACGCTACGAGCGCCGGGCATTTCAGTCCTGTCCGCCGCCCTGTTCACGGCCACCCTCGTCCCCCGCGCGCGTGGGCCGCGGTGCCGGGTGGGCCGTCGGCAGCGGGCCCAGTGCCGATGTCATGGGCGCGGTGGCCGGGCGGCGCGGCAGCCGGGGTCGCAGGACCTTCAGCCACAGCAGCACGATCAGCGCCGCCACCACGGCGAAGGGCAGCACCGCGCCGAACGCCACCGCGATCCAGCGCAGCATTGTCACGAACGCGCCCCAGCCGCCCGCGAGGGCGTCCAGGAAGCCCGGGTCGTCGTCGTCCTTCGCGACCTTCTTCACCGGTGTCTCCGACAGGGTGAGGGTGATGGTGGCCAGGCTGGTGCGGTCCTTCAGGGAGGACTGCTGGGCGAGCAGCGCCTCCAGGTCGGCCTGGCGGGTACTCAGCTCGCCCTCCAGGGTGACCACGTCGCTGAGCTTGGTCGCCTGGTCCATCAGCTCACGGATACGGGCGACGCTGGCGCGCTGCGACTTGATGCGGCTCTCCACGTCGACGACCTGGTCGGTGACGTCCTGCGCCTTGGCGCTGCGCTCGACCAGCTTGCCCGCGCCCTCCAGCTCCGTCAGCACCTCGGCGTAGCTGTCGACGGGCACGCGCAGGACGACACGGGTGCGCTCGTGGCCCTCCTCGTCCCGTGTGGTGGTCTCGTTGCCGACGTAGCCACCCGCGTTCTCGGTGCTGGTGCGGGCCTCGTCCAGGGCCTTCGGTACGTCCTTGACCTGCACGGTCAGTGAGGCCGTACGGATGATGTGGCTCGCGGGGACCTTGACCGGCGCGGCCTTCCCGGAGCCGGTGCCGCTGTCCGGGGCGCCCTGCGCCGCGCTTGCCTGCGGCTCCGCCGCCTGGGCGGCCTCGTCCGCGGCGGCCTTGTTGGAGCCCGCCGAGTCGTCGGAGGCGCTGCAGCCGGTGAGCACCAGGGCCGCGGTCAGCAGGAGACCGGCCAGCGCCCTGGGTGCTGGGCCGGCGGTTCGTACGGAACGTCGTGTGCGCATGTGGGCGTACCCCCGAGGGTCGTCGTGGCGACTGATGCTTCTTCGACGCCGGGGGCCTGCCGAACGTTGGCGGGAATCGGTCCCGATGCGGTCACGGTCGGGACTCGGCGCGGGCACACGGGTCCGGGCGCGATGGGGCGGTACGGCCTCTGCCGGGAGTGTCAGTGGTGTTTGAGAGAGTGGGATCATGCGCGAGCACAGCGTGGACACACGCACCGCAGACGGCCCCGCGAGGCAGGCCCATGTCGTCGTCATCGGCGGTGGGATCGCCGGTCTGGCGGCCGCCCACCGGCTGCTGTCCGGTGGCAGACGTGTGACCGTCCTGGAAGCCTCGGACCGGGTCGGCGGCAAGCTGCTGCCCGGCGAGATCGCGGGCGTGCGCGTGGACTTCGGCGCCGAGTCGATGCTGGCCCGCCGCCCCGAGGCCGTCGCCCTCGCCCGCGAGGTGGGCCTCGACGAGCGCCTCCAGCCGCCCGCCACCTCGACCGCCTCGATCTGGACCCGCGGCGCCCTGCGCCCCATGCCCAAGGGCCATGTGATGGGCGTCCCCGGCACCGCCGCCGCCCTCTCCGGCGTGCTGTCCGACGAGGGCCTGGCCCGCATCGAGCGCGACGCCGACCTGCCCCGCACGGAGGTCGGGGACGACATGGCGGTCGGCGAGTACGTGGCGGCACGCCTCGGCCGCGAGGTCGTCGACCGCCTGGTCGAGCCCCTGCTCGGCGGGGTCTACGCGGGCGACGCGTACCGCATCTCGATGCGCTCGGCGGTCCCCCAGCTCTTCCAGGCCGCGCAGACGCACGACTCGATCACCGAGGCCGTCCGTGAGATTCAGGCCAAGGCGGCGGGCGGGCAGACCGGGCCGGTGTTCATGGGCATCGAGGGGGGCGTGGGCTCTCTCCCGCTCGCCGTCGCGGAGTCGGTGCGCGCGCGGGGCGGCGAGATCGTGACCGGGGCACCGGTGACGGAGCTGCGCCGCGAGGCCCCCGCCGGGTGGCGCATCGTCACCGGCGACCGGGTGCTGCACGCCGACGCGGTCGTCGTCGCCGTTCCCGCCCCGGTCGCCGCCGCCCTCCTGCGCGCCGAGGCCCCCGAAGCCGCCGTCGAGTTGGACGGCATCGAGTACGCCTCCATGGCGCTGATCACCCTCGCCTACCGCCGCGCCGAAGCGGGCCTCCCCGAGGGCAGCGGCTTCCTCGTGCCGCCGGTCGACGGGCGCACCATCAAGGCGTCGACGTTCGCCTCCCAGAAGTGGGGCTGGATCGCCGACGAGGATCCGGACACCCTCGTTTTGCGCACCTCTGTCGGGCGGTACGGCGAGACGGAGATCCTGCAGCGCGACGACGCCCACCTCGTCGACGTCTCCCGGCACGACCTCAAGGCGGCGACAGGCCTCGACGCCACGCCCCTCGAAAGCCGCGTGACCCGCTGGACCGACGGCCTGCCCCAGTACCCCGTCGGCCACCACGCGCGCGTGGCCCGCATCCGCGAGCACGTCGCGAAGCTGTCCGGCCTCGCGGTGTGCGGCGCGCAGTACGACGGCGTGGGCATCCCGGCCTGCATCGCGAGCGCGTATGCCGCGGTGGACCAGCTGGACGGCGACCTGAGCGGTCTGGAGGAGCTCACCGCCAACCCGGTGCAGAGTCTCCACGGCGGAGCGGGAGAATAGGGGACATGAGTGACGACGCCTCCACCACCGAGTCCGGCAGGATCCCGAACAAGGGCAAGCTGGCCAAGGACCTCAACGAGGTCATCCGCTACACCCTCTGGTCCGTCTTCAAGCTGAAGGACGTCCTCCCCGAGGACCGCGCGGGCTACGCCGACGAGGTCCAGGAGCTGTTCGACCAGCTCGCCGCCAAGGACGTGACGATCCGCGGCACCTACGACGTGTCCGGGCTGCGCGCCGACGCCGATCTCATGATCTGGTGGCACGCCGAGACCAGCGACCAGCTGCAGGAGGCGTACAACCTCTTCCGCCGCACCAAGCTGGGCCGCGCGCTGGAGCCGGTCTGGTCGAACATGGCGCTGCACCGCCCCGCCGAGTTCAACCGCTCGCACATCCCGGCGTTCCTCGCCGACGAGACGCCGCGCAACTACGTCAGCGTCTACCCCTTCGTCCGCAGCTACGACTGGTACCTGCTGCCCGACGAGGACCGCCGCCGCATGCTCGCCGACCACGGCAAGATGGCCCGCGGCTACCCGGACGTCCGCGCCAACACGGTCGCCTCGTTCTCCCTCGGCGACTACGAATGGCTCCTGGCGTTCGAGGCCGACGAGCTCTACCGCATCGTCGACCTCATGCGCCACCTGCGTGCGTCCGAGGCCCGGATGCACGTCCGCGAAGAGGTGCCGTTCTACACCGGGCGCCGGAAGTCCGTGGCCGAGCTGGTCGCCGGGCTCGCCTGATCAGCGCGGGAGCCGGGCGGCCGCGGTGTGCTAGGGGCGGCCGCCCGGTTTCGTCTCGGTCTGCTTGCCGAGCTTCTTCGCCTTACGGTGCTCCGGGCGCTCCGGCTTGGGCTCCGGGTGCCCCTCGCACGACGCACGCCGCTCCGGGAGGCGGCCCGACAGCAGATACGCGTCGATGTAGCCGTTGACGCAGGCGTTCGGGCCGTACGCGATGCCATGCGTGCCCGCGTCCCGCTCGGTCACCAGGACCGAGCCCGACAGCCGCCGGTGCATCTCCAGCGCCCCGTCGTACGGCGTGGCGGCATCCCGCTCGGCCGCCAGGATCAGCACCGGGGGCACCTCACCGGGACCGGTCCGCACATCGAGGGGCTGCTGCCGGGGCGCCCGCCAGTAGGCGCACGGCAGGTTCATCCACACGTTGTCCCAGGTCTCGAACGGCGCCACGCGCGCGAGCCGTGTGTTATCCCGGTCCCAGACCGCCCAGTTCGTCGGCCAGGGCGCGTCGTTGCACTCCACGGCCGTGTAGACCGCGTTCGTGTTCTCCTTCCCGACCGCCGCCTCCGTCGTCGGCGAGGCCAGCTCGGCGAGCGGCTTCGCGTTGCCCTTCAGATACGCCGACAGCGCCTGCGCCCGCGCGGGCCAGTAGTCGTCGTAGTACCCGACCTGCAGGAACGCCTCCTGCAACTGCCCGGGCCCGACCTTCCCGCCGGCCGGCTCCATGGCCACCCACCCCCGTACCTTCTCGTAGGTGCGCAGCACCTTGTCGGAGGTGTCACCGAGGCCGTACACGTCGTGGTGCTTGGCGACCCACTCCCTGAAGTCCGCCCACCGCCCCTCGAACGCGGCCGACTGCAGCAGGTTGCTGCGGTACCAGATCTGCGCCGGGTCCGGGTTCACCGCCGAGTCGAACACCATCCGCCGCACATGGGAGGGGAAGAGGGTCGCGTACAGCGCGCCGAAGTAGGTGCCGTACGACGCGCCCATGAACGTCAGCTTGTCCTCGCCCAGCGCGGCGCGCAGGACATCCAGGTCACGGGCGTTGTTGAGCGAGTTGTAGTGCTGCAGCGCGCTTCCGGTGCGCTCGGCGCAGCCGCGCGCGTAGGCCTTAGCCCGGGCGATGCGCTCCCGCTTGTACGACTCGGAGGGGTGCGTCGGTGCGTCCGTGGGCCCCGTCAGGAGCTGCTTGGGGTCCTGGCAGGACACCGGCGCGGACGAGCCCACTCCGCGCGGGGCGTAGCCGACCAGGTCGTACGCCCCCGCCAGCCGCTTCCACGCGGGCAGCACACCGATCAGCGGGAAGTGCAGACTGGAGCCGCCCGGACCGCCCGGGTTGTAGACCAGGGCGCCCTGGCTCGGGACCCGGCGCTTGCTGTTGTGCGGGTCCTTGTGGGTGGCCGGCACCCGGCTGACGGTGAGCCGGATCTGCTTGCCATAGGGATCGGTGTAGTCGAGCGGGACGGACACCGTGCCGCACTTCACGCTGTCCGGCAGCTCCAGGTCCTTGGCACAGTCGCCGAAGGTGATGCCGGCCTCCTCGGCGCGTGCGACGGCCACCGTGGTGCCGTGCCTCTCGTCCGCCCCCGGAGCCGCGACCGTGGTGCTGTCGGCAGGGGCGGTGGTGAGGGCGGTCAGGAGCAGGGCTCCGGCGACCGAATAGAGGGCGGGTGCTCTCATCGCGTATCCCTTCAATGCACGGCAGCAACAAAAGGGATATTTCGTTCGTCTGTTGATGAAGGCAAGCACCGTCCGGCCGGTGTCGTCGTCAATGCCCCCGATGCGTCACCGGCCGCCGCGGCCGTCAGTCGCGCCGGTGGAACGCCTCATGGTGCGGCTCGCGGTGCGCGAAGGCCGCCCGCAGGTCCGGTTCGCCGATCGCACGCACGCCCCGTACGGCGACGGAAGTGAGGTACGTACGGTCGTCCCCGGCCCCCGAGCGCCGGACCAGAGCACTGAGCAGCCGCTGCCCGGCCGGGGAGGCCCACTGGGCGTACGGGTGGATCTCGATCCGGGCGATGGCGAGGCAGCTCAGGGTGAGCACGAAGGGGAGCGCGAACCACAGGGCGACCAGATGCGCCGGGATGTCCGACTGGGCCGGCGCCAGCAAAGCGGACGCCCCCAGCGCCGGCACGACCGGTGCGGCGAGCCGCACCTGCCGGATCGCGGTCGCGACGTCGCTGCGCGCCTCGTAGGGAACGGCGAGACCCGCGCTGACCAGCCGGTCGCCCAGGCTGCCCACCGCGTCGGCGGCGGCCGTCGCGTCCCGCACCGGCTCGATCCGCGACTGGCCCTCCGGCCCGATGGCCCTTATCACCGAGCGCTCCATCTCGTCGCGCCCGCGCGGATCGACGACCGTCGCCCAGCCGGTGCGCGCGAGCAGCAGCGGCTGCTGCCGCGCCATGGAGACGGGCGTCAGGTCGGCGACCCGCCGGGGGTCGCCGGACAGGAACGCGGCCTCGTACAACGGCACCTTTGTGCGGCTAAACCGCCGCCGCTCTCGCGGACTTGGTTGCTCGCCGTGGGGGTTCCTCAATTGATGGTTGCGGTTTCGGGGTGTATTTCAGGACTTGCCGGATCGGCGAGTTCGGGGCGTCAGGAGCCCTCGGTGTCCTCCGGGCGCGGGCTGCTGGCGGCCGACGGCAGCGTGTACGTCGGCGACGGGGGCGGGGTCACCGGGACGGCCGGGGCCGGGTCGACGGTCGGGCCGGGCGGGGCCGGGGCCGGGGTGAGCGGAGGGGTGCTGTCGGCGACCATGTCCCGGGCCAGGGCGTCGAAGTCGACGTAGCCGGTGGCCTCCAGGACCGTGATGTGGTCCAGCACGGTGCTGTTGGCGTCGTCGGCGAGCTCGCGGACGAGGGAGTTGCGGGTGCTGGCCCGCACCTGTGCGACGACGGAGAACACCTTGCCGTGCGCCAGCCGCAGGATGTTGGCGAACTGCCGGTCGTACTCGACGCCTTGGGCCGAGTCCAGGGTCGCCAGCCACGCGCGCTGCTGCTCGGTGGCCTCGTTGGGCAGTGCCAGGCTGAGCTTGGAGGCGACGTCACGCACCCGGTCGTCCAGGAACGTGTGCCCCTCGATGAGGTGCTCGCCGGCGGTCCGTACGGCCGGGGTGGACCCCTTCTGCCGGGCCTGCTCACCGGCGGGCAGCTCCCACAGCCCGGCCAGCCGGACCTTGGTGATGAAGTCGCGGTCGAGGGCGGACAGCGGGCCGTAGCCGGTCGAGACGGTCTCGGCGTTGAGCACGTCGAGGCCGGTCCCGGACCGGTCGGAGTACGACCAGATCGGAAAGATCATCGCCAGCAGCGTCGCCGTCAGGCCCGTGATGATGAGCCCGGTGCCGCTGAAGATGCCTCGTCCGTTGATGGGTGGTCGCGGTCGCATGGTGCCTCCTGTTGCGGCACCGCACGTTAGTGCGCTTCGCGTTGGGTTGGCATATTACTTCGGGGTACTTCGGCGCCTACGCCAACTGCCGTACAGGAGCGAATGGTTGCAACGGGGGTCGATACGGGCGAACAGGGGAGTGGAGGTATGTGACGTTCCGGGGTGAAGGCGGGTGAAACGGTCGCCCGGCCCGCGGTGTGCGGCCGGGGTGTTAGTCCCCGCACACTCGCGGCGGGGCGGCGCCTGGTCGCCGCAGCGACAGGAGGCGCACGAGGGGTGCGCTCACCGCCCCAGCAGCACTCGACGCGTGGCCCGCGCCAACCGCACCCCCGGCCGCCGTGACCGCGGCCTCGGCCCCGACCGCTCCAGCCACCACTCCCGCAACTCCGCCCGCGTCCGCGCGTCCTCGAGCCGCCCCTCGGCCAGCAGATACCCGGCGAAGTCCAGCGCGTCACGCCGATAGCCGTCGGTCATCGGGTGCCCGTGCGTGTACGCGACGAACGCCCGCCGATACCCGCCCCCCAGGATCACCGGCAACTCCGGCGCGACCTTCGCCACGACGTCCGCCCGCTTCCCGGCGAGCGCCCGCGCCTGCACACCCAGCCGCACCCGGTCGAACCCCTCCGGCACCGGCGTCCCGGCGACCAGCGCGGACAGCAGGGCGGCCTGCGCGAGGGCCAGGCGCTGGCGGGCGGGGTCGGTGACAGTGGGGTCGGTGACGGCGGGGTCGGCCGGCGCCGCGTCGTGTGCCCGCGTCGCCTCCCGCTCCTCGGTCGCCCTCTGCTCGCGCACCGCCTGCGCAGTCGGCGTCGTCCCGGACGGGCCCGCGGAGGGCGCCCCCTCCGCGAACACCCGCTCCGTCGACGCCCGCTCCGTGAACGCCCGCCGCTCTGCCTCCCCCTTCTCCAACGCCCCCCGAATCGCCCCCAACTCCCGCTCCAGCTCGCCCGGTTCGGGGAAGTTCTCGTCGCGTTCCAGCAGGACTCCCGGCGGGGACACCCGGGAGGCGAGGTCGGTGAGGATGTCGAGGACCGGTCGGGGGACCGGGTGGGCGTGGCTGTCGTGCCAGACGCCGTCGCGTTCGAAGCCGCCCGCGACATGGACGTACGCGATGGCCTCCAGCGGCAGCTCGGCGAGCGCCTTGGCCGGGTCCTCGCCGCGGTTGACGTGGTTGGTGTGCAGGTTGGCGACGTCGATGAGCAGCCGTACGCCCGTCCGGTCGGCCAGCTCGTACAGGAACTGTCCCTCGGTCATCTCCTCGCCCGGCCAGGAGATGAGCGCGGCGATGTTCTCCACGGCGAGCGGCACGGGCAGTGCGGCCTGCGCGATACGGATGTTCTCGCACAGCACGTCGAGGGAGTCCCGGGTGCGGGGGACCGGCAGGAGGTGCCCCGCTTCCAGGCGGGGGGACGCCGTCAGCGGCCCGCCGGCCCGTACGAACGCGATGTGCTCGGTGACCAGCGGCGCCCCCAGCGCCTCCACCCGCTCGGCGAGCGCGGCCAGCCGCCCGGCGTCGGGTCGCTCCGCGCCGCCCAGGCCCAGCGAGACGCCGTGCGGAATCACGGTGACACCGCGCTCGCGCAGCCGTACCAGGGACTCCGGGAGGTGTCCGGGGCAGACGTTCTCGGCGACCGTCTCGACCCAGTCGATGCCCGGCATGCGCTCCACGGCGTCCGCGATCTCCGGACGCCACCCGATCCCCGTGCCCAGTCGCTCCATCGTCCCCTCCTCGGCCTCTTCCGTACCCGCTGTCCTGTCTCTCGGACGTGCCGGACGTGACGGGGGTATGGCCCCGCCGGCCTCGCCCGAACCCCGGGGCAGTCACCTTCAGAGCAACATTTGAGGTTGGGGCCCACCCGCGCGCGCTCACCGCAAGGTCGTACGCGGGGAACGCCGGGGATGTTCATTCGCTTCACCGCCGGAGCCGTGAGCTGCTGGTTTCGACCCCTGTCGAAACGGCTGGGCCGCCCCG
This sequence comes from Streptomyces sp. cf386, assembly GCF_900103585.1. GTDB lineage: Bacteria > Actinomycetota > Actinomycetes > Streptomycetales > Streptomycetaceae > Streptomyces. The sequence goes on along the minus strand of NZ_FNHV01000030.1, from coordinate 19,587 downwards.
CGCCGCACCCTTCAGACTGGTGGTGCCGAAGACCGACGACCGACCCCCGACCGGTCGCCACGGGGCTCCGAGACGCTGACCGAAAGCCGACGGAAAACTTTCGCCGCAAAGGTCTATACCACTGTCGATGACGCGTCCGTGCCGGGCGTGTGATCGTCCGCAGGCCCCTGGTGCGGCGAGCGTGCCAGGTCAGCCGGATTCGCCCCGCCCGCCTTCCGAATGGTCGTTGATTTCAGCCATCTGAAAATCGCGCAAGGGCTGCCATTCGATGCGGAATTGAATGGTCCGTTCGTGCGGTGAATGGCGTGAATTAAGTGCTACTCGGAAGTTCCTGCGCCGAATTGGGCTGGTAGTTGATTTTTCGCTGTGGGAGAATCTTCACAGGGATGGGTGGTCTCGTCCGAAAGGCTGCGTCTGATCGGCTGCCCGTGCCGCGCGAGAATCAGCCGTCGAGACTGGGGGACAAGTCGGCTCATGAACTTGGTGGAACGGAACGAGGAACTGTCGACCATGGACGGCATGCTCGCCGCCGCCATGGCCGGACGCGGCGGCGTGCTGGTCGTGAGCGGCGCGGTCGCGAGCGGGAAAACCGCGTTACTCCGTGCCTTCGGGGAGCGGGCGAACGCCGCCGGGGCGCTGTTGATGCAGGCCACGGCATCGGAGGCGGAGCGCGACATGCCCCTTGGGGTGATGGGGCAGTTACTGCTCTCGGCCGGGTTGCCGGACGAGGGTATGGCCGGTGCGGCGCGGTCCGCGGTGGTCGCGGAGTTGTGCGCCATTGTCCTCGAAACGGCACGGGAAAAGCCCGTGACGCTCATCGTCGATGATGTGCACCACGTAGATCAGGATTCAATTGAGTGCCTGCTCTATCTGGCCCGCAGGCTGAGCAAGAACCGCATTCTTATGGTGCTTGCCGAGGCTGACGGTGAATTATCCGACAACACTCGCGTCCAGATGGATTTCCTACGTCTTCCGGGCTGCCGCAATATCCGGCTCGGCCCGCTGACACGACGTGGCATCGGAGAAATGATCGGTGCCCAGGGAGGAGAACGGTGGCGGACGCGCCCGCTCGTCGCTCAGCTGCACCGGACCGGTGGTGGCAATCCCCTGCTGACGAAAGCGCTTCTGGAGGACATCGTCGCGTCGTTCGCCGACGGCGACGAGAACGGGCTCGACGCGTATGAGCCGGGCGAGTCCTATGAACGTGCCGTCACGGCGTGCCTGTACCGCCTCGACCCGGCGCTCCAGCACATCGCCTGGGCGCTCGCCGTCCTCGGCCCGCAGGCCGCGCCCACCGAACTGGCCGAAGTCCTCGGTGTCGGCCGCGAGTCGGTGCACCGCGGCCTGGCCGGCCTGGACACGATCGGACTGCTCGACTCCGGCTGGTTCCGGCACGACGCGGGCCGCCGCGCCGTGCTGCGCGGCATGGAGCCCTCGTACCGTGCCCGCCTGGAGGCCCGCGTCGCCACGGTGCTGCACGAGCACGGCAGGGCCGCGACCGTGGTCGCACGGCATCTGATGCTCGCGGAGCGCGTCGACGACGCCTGGGCGCTGCCGACCCTCCTCGAGGCGGCCGACCGGGCCCTGGCCGACGACGACGTCACCCTGGCGCTCTCCTGCCTGCGCGCCGCCCGCGACCTGTGCACCGACGAGGGGCGGTCCCTGGACATCAGGGCCGCGCTGACCCGGGCCGCCTGGCGGGTCAACCCTGCCATCGGCGCCCGTTACCTGCCCGACCTCACGGCCGCCGCCCTCGCGGGCCGCCTCGGGCACCGGCAGTCCGCCGAACTGGCGGGCCACCTCCTGTGGTTCGGCCAGGTCGACCAGGCGCTCGCCGTGCTGGACACCGCCCCGCGCACCGGCGCGGGTGCGGGACTGCGCCACCGGCTCGACGACATCCGGCTGTGGACGGCCCGCACCTACCCGGGACTGCCCCGCCACGACCGGGCCGACCCGCACGGTGCGGTGCTGCGGGCGGCCCCGTCCGCACGCAGCGTCCATGACCGGGTGGCGACCCTGGCGCAGGCGGCGTCCGACCCCACCAGGGACGACGTCGTGGTGCGGGCCGAACAGATCCTCCAGGGCACCCGTCTGGACGACCACACGGTCCCCTCGCTGGTCGCCACCCTGGACTCGCTCGTCCTCGCCGACCACCTCGACGAGGCGGCGTACTGGTGCGAGACGCTCTTCAAGGAGGCCACCGAGCGGGGCGCCCCCATGTGGCAGGCACGGTTCGCTGCCGTCCAGGCCCGTATAGAAGTGCGGCTGGGCGGGCTGACCGCCGCCGAGGAGTCCGCGCGCACGGCGAACGTCCTCGTGCCCGCCGAAGGCTGGGGGGTCGCCCTCGCGTCGCTCGTCGCCGTCACCCTCTACGTGAAGACGGCCATGGGCCGGCTCGGCGAGGCGGCCGACCAGCTCAGCACTCCGGTGACGGAGGCGGCCTTCCAGACCCCCGACGGACTGCTCTACCTGTGGGCGCGGGGCTGCTACTACCTCGCGGCCGGACGCCCCTACGCGGCGCTCGACGACTTCCGCGCCTGCGGCGACACCATGACCGGCTGGGGCCTCGACCTGCCCGCCCTGGTCCCCTGGCGCACCGACGCCGCCCTGGCCCATCTGGCGCTCGGCGACGAGCGCCGCGCCCGCGGCCTGGCGGAGGAACAGCTCGCGCTGGTCGGTCCCGGAGCCGCGTGGACGCGCGGGGTGTCGCTGCGGGTCCTCGCCCGAACCCTCACCCCCGCACGCCGACTGCCGCTGCTGGAGGAGGCCGTGGAGATCCTGCGGGAGACCGGGCACCGGCTCGAACTCGTCCGAGCCACCGACGAGTTGGCCGGCGCACACCGTGAACTCGGCGACGCCGGGCAGGCCCGCGCCCTGGCCCGCAGGGCGCGCCGGCTGGCCGGCGAGTGCGGCGTACCGGCCCCTGAGGCACCGCCCACCCACACCGGCACGTCCGCCGCCCAGGACGGCACGGGCGCGACCCGCCCGCGGCAGGACCCCGCCGAGCTCAGTGACGCGGAACTGCGGGTCGCGACGCTCGCCGCGCGGGGACTCACCAACCGGGAGATCGCCGACAAGCTGTTCATCACGGTGAGCACGGTCGAACAGCATCTGACGCGCGCGTACCGAAAACTGGACGTCCAGCGCCGCACGGACCTGATGGCCAAGATCACCATTGCCAAGGGCTCCGGTCAGCGCTCGAAGCGCCGTCACCGCGCCGCGCGCCATCCGGCGTGACAGGTCCGGGAAGAGGAGTCCTTCGGTCATCTGCGAGGTCACAACTCCCTGCCGCTCGGGCGTCACTGCCGGCGTTACGGTCGGTTCCGCTCCGGTTGTTCTACGGGGCGGGCGGTCACAGCGCGGTCCGAAAGCCCGCGCGGGTCACAGGGGTCGGTGGTTCACAGAAGTCCGGCCGGAGCCGGATGTGCCCTGATCCGGGCCTGTGGACGGGTGGTTCGCGTCGGTACGCTGCGATCTGCGAACAGAGAGCTGCGGTCCGCCGTCCGCGGAACCGCCGAATGTGACCGGTGCGTGACGGGAGATCGGGCAGTCTCGTGCGGCGTGATCAGGTGCGGGCCGCCCGGCCCTGCCGGACGCGAGGAGAGTCGATGAGGGTGCTGGTGGTCGAGGACCACGCCGAGCTCGCGCAGTCGGTGGCGCGGGTGTTGCGCCGCGAGGGCATGGCGGTGGACGTGACGTACGACGGCGCGGACGCGCTCGAGCGCACTTCGGTCGTCGAGTACGACGTCGTCGTCCTCGACCGCGATCTGCCGGGCGTGCACGGCGACGAGGTGTGCACCCGGCTGGCCGACCAGCCGGTGCACGCCCGGGTGCTGATGCTGACCGCGTCCAGCACCATCGCCGACCGGGTCGAGGGCCTGAGCCTCGGCGCCGACGACTATCTGCCCAAGCCCTTCGCGTACGCCGAACTGGTCGCCCGTATCCGCGCGCTCGGCCGCCGCTCGCAGCCGGCCGTGCCGCCGGTCCTCGTCCACGGTGATCTGCGGCTCGACCCGGCGCGGCGGATGGCGACGCGCGCCGCGCGGCGGCTCGCGCTCACCCCGAAGGAACTCGCGGTCCTGGAGTACCTGCTCGCGGCCCAAGGGCGGGTGGTGTCGGCCGAGGAGTTGCTGGAACGGGTGTGGGACGAGGCGGCCGACCCCTTCACCACCACCGTCAAGGCGACCATCAACCGGCTGCGCCCCAAGCTCGGCGACCCGCCGCTGATCGAGACCGTCCCGCGCGGCGGCTACCGGATTTGAGGCACCATGCGACTGCCGAAGCCCACGGTGGCGCCGCTCGCCGGCACCGCCCGCCTTCTCACCGCGGCCGTACGCCGTCTGACGCCCCGTCGGGTCCGGATGCGCCTCACCCTGCTGTACGGGGTGCTCTTCGTCGTCTCCGGCGCGGTGCTGCTCGCGATCACCTACCTGCTCGTCACACACGCCTCGTCGAACGTCATCGTCGGCAGGGAGGGCGGCGACGTGTCCCGGCTGACCCGCGGCCCGGACTCCGGTGCCTCCCTCGGACTGACGGACGGCACTCCGCCCACCCTGGACTCCGGCCTCGGCGACCTGCGCGAACACGCCTACCGTCAGCACCAGCAGGGGCTGGAGAATCTGCTGGTGCAGGCGGGCATCGCCCTCGCCATCATGGCGGTGATCTCGATCGCGCTCGGCTGGCTGATCGCCGGGCGGGTACTACGGCCGCTGCGCACGATGACCGGCAGCATCCGCCGTATCTCCGCGCGCAATGTGCACGAACGCCTCGCCGTCGCCGGGCCCGCCGACGAGCTGAAGGACCTCGCCGACACCGTCGACGGACTGCTCGGCCGGCTGGAGGTCGCCCTCGACTCCCACCGGCGTTTCGTCGCCAACGCCGCACACGAGTTGCGTACGCCGCTCACCCTGGAGCACGCGCTGGTGGAGGAGTCGCTCATGGACCGCGACGCCACCGTGGAGTCATACCGCTCGAACATGGAGCGGCTGCTCGCGATCAGCCAGCAGCAGGCCCGTCTGCTCGAATCGCTCCTCACCCTGTCCAGCAGTGAACGCGGCCTGGACCGTCGTGAGGAGGTCGACCTCGCCGACGTGGCCGAGCACGCGGTCGGCATCCCGCGCTCGGACGCCGGCCGGTGCGACCTCGATGTGGAGATCAGGTCGGCGCCCGCCCCGATGACGGGCGACGCCGCACTCGTGCAGCGGCTGGTGGCCAACCTCGTCGACAACGCCGTGGACTACAACGTCCCCGGCGGGCGGGTGGAGATCACGACGGCCACGAGGGGCCGGCAGGCGGTGGTGACCGTCACCAACACCGGTCCCGAGGTCCCGCCGGATCAGGTCGAGCGGCTCTTCGAACCCTTCCAACGGCTCGGCCGCACCGCCGGCGAGGGTCATCACGGGCTGGGCCTGTCCATCGTGCGCACCATCGCCACCGCCCACGACGCCGCGCTCACCGCCCGCGCGCGGCCGGGCGGTGGCATGGTCGTGGAGGTCGCCTTCCCGTTGCGGAAGGACGCCCTGGTTCCGGCTCTCACCCGGGTGTGACGACCGCTCGGGAATGACCCCTCAGAGGCGGACAGGAATGACCCCGTAGGGGTGGGTAGGGGTGTCCAAGCCCGGAAAGTCGTTGTTAGGGTCATCGTGTTCGGCCATCGGGAGACGTTCTTCCGCCAGGCGTGTTTCTGCGACGGGCATCTCGCCCCGCACCAGGCGAAGACGTTTTCGGCCGGGACACGAACCGGGGAATGAGCAAGGGGCGCGAGCAGGATTCAGAGACTCGGCGAAACGTTCAGCTACGGATTCACCGCTGACGGGATGCTGACCCCGGTCACGGTGTGATCCACCACGCGCGGCTGCGTATGCGCATGGAGCGGGACTGAGTCACTAGGGGGAATTGAGTTGGCGATACCTGGCCACCCGCGCATCGATCGACTCATGGTCGTCGAAGTCGAGATCAGCTCTTTGTCGACAGGCGACTCGCCGAGGCTCTCCGGAGCCGATCAGGAACACGTGGAAGCTCTGGCGGCGGTGCATTCACCGCTGCCTCCGATCACCGTGCACCGCCCGACGATGCGGATCATCGACGGGGTGCACCGGGTGCGTGCCGCGGAACTGCGCGGCCAGAGCAAGATCGCGGCCAGATTCTTCGACGGCGCCGCCGCCGATGCCTTCGTCCTGGCCGTGGAGTCCAACATCGCCCACGGAATACCGCTGACGACCACGGACCGCAAGCGTGCCGCGGACCGGATCATCAGCACGCATCCGCAGTGGTCGGACCGCATGATCGCCTCGGTGACCGGCATCGCGCCGGGCACGGTGGCCGAACTGCGCCGGCGGTCGCAGGGCGGCGAGCCCGCGCGGACCAGCCGGATCGGCCAGGACGGCCGGATCCGCCCGGTCAGCGGCGCCGAGGGCCGCAGGCTGGCCAGCGAGATCATCGCCGAGAACCCGAGCCTGTCGCTGCGTCAGGTGGCCCGGGCCGCCTCCATCTCACCCGAGACGGTCCGCGACGTGCGCAACCGCATGATGCGCGGAGAGGACCCACAGCCACAGGGCAGAAGGCAGCCGCACCACGGAGACAACGCCAACCGTGGCGCCCTCGGTCCCGTCGGAGTGGCTCCGCGCGCCTCGGCGCAGGACCGGGCCGCGCTCGTGGAGCGGCTGAAGGCGGACCCGGCGCTGCGGTTCAGCGAGACCGGGCGCACCCTGCTGCGGTTGCTGAACCTCCACACCCTCGACACGGAGGAATGGGAGCGGATCGTCGACCGGGTTCCGCCGCACTGCGGTGTCGTCGTCGCCCATCTCGCCAAGGAATGCGCCGAGATGTGGACGGAGTTCGCGGAGCGGGTGCAGCGGAAGGTCGCCGAGATGGCATAGCGCGGCGGCGTGTGTCCAACCGGCCGATTCGCACAGTCGGACAGCGGGGCCGTGAGGTGAAAACACCCACGGCCCTGCCCCGACCTTCTTCGGTGAATTCACATACCCGGGATTCTTGAGTTCCCGGGATTCTGGCATGCCCTCTTTCCGTAGCCTTTTGGATTGCCTGCCGACGGCCCTGGTGGGCGAAAATCCCGAACGGTAGTGTCCCTGCTAGGTGTGAAGCCGATGGAATTACGTGATCCCAGGAGGTTTCCGTCGCGTGTTAATCAGCCAAGGTCCTGGTGGAATTACCGTCGGAGACCCGAACTCGTCCGACAGCAAGAACAAAAGGCAGTCCTTGCGGCCCGGCACCGTGCGCCGCGCGCTCACCTATATACAGCCGCACCGGCGCTCGCTGCTGTTCCTGCTGCTCACCACCGTGGTCGACTCGCTCGCCATCGTGGCGACGCCACTGCTGCTCAAGGAGATCATCGACGAGGGAATCCTCAAGGACGATCTGGGGCTGGTCATCGCGCTGGCCCTCACCGCCGCCGGACTCGCCGTGGTCGACGCGGTGATGCAGCTCGGGCAGAGCTATTTCTCCGGCCGGATCGGTCAGGGCGTCAGCCACGATCTGCGCGTCCAGACCTTCACCCACGTCCAGCGGCAGCCCATGGCGTTCTTCACCCGCACCCAGACCGGGCTGCTCACCAGCAGGCTCAACGCGGACGTCATGCTGGCCCAGCAGGCCCTCGGTCTGCTGCTGACCTCGGTGACCAGCGTGCTGACCGTTTTCCTGGTCCTCGCCGAGATGTTCTACCTGTCCTGGCTCATCAGCCTGATCGCCGTGGCCCTGCTGCCGCTGTTCGTCGTGCCGGGCATCTACGTCGGCCGGCGCCTGCAGCGCTACTCCAGGGAACAGATGCAGTCCAACGCGGAGTTGGCGGGCGTCGTCCAGGAGCGGTTCAACGTGAGCGGCGCCATGCTCGCCAAGCTGTACGGCCGCCCGAAGGCGGAGGCCGACGCGTTCTCGGCGCGCGCGGGCAAGGTGCGTGACGTCGGTGTGAAGTGGACCGTGTTCAGCCGGCTGTCCTTCATCTCCATGGGGCTGCTCGCCGCGCTCGCGACGTCGCTCGTGTACGGAGCCGGCGGCGCCCTCGTGCTGGACGACGTGTTCCGGATCGGCACGCTCGTCGCCCTCGCCGTACTCCTCGGCCGGCTGTACGGGCCCATCACCCAGCTGTCGGGCATGCAGGCGAACGCCCTGACCGCGCTGGTCAGCTTCGACCGCCTCTTCGAACTGCTCGACCTCAAACCGCTCATCGAGGAGAAGCCCGGCGCGACCCCCCTGGCGGCGCCGGGGACCGGCCCCGCGCCGCGCATCGAGTTCGACCAGGTGTCGTTCGGCTACCCGCGTGCGAGCGAGGTGTCCCTGGCGTCCCTGGAGTCCAACACGCAGTCCCCGGGGGAGCGTTCGAGGAAGAGCCCGCAGGTGCTGCACGAGCTGTCCTTCGAGCTGCTGTCCGGACAGCTCACCGCTCTGGTCGGGCCGTCGGGCGGCGGCAAGACGACCATGACGCATCTGGTGTCCCGCCTCTACGACCCCACTTCCGGGGTCGTCCGCATGGACGGCCACGACCTGCGGGACGTCACCCTCGACTCACTGCGCGACACCGTCGGGGTCGTCACCCAGGACGCGCACTTCTACCACGACACCATCCGCGCGAACCTGCTGTACGCCCGGCCCGAGGCCACCGAAGAGGACCTCATGCGAGCCTGTGACGGGGCGCAGATAGGGGAGTTGATCCGCTCGCTGCCCAGCGGCCTCGACACCGTCGTCGGCGACCGCGGCTACCGTCTCTCCGGCGGTGAGAAACAACGGCTCGCCCTGGCCAGGCTCATGCTCAAGGCACCCTCCGTCGTCATTCTGGACGAGGCCACCGCCCACCTGGACTCCGAGTCGGAGGCGGCCGTCCAACGGGCCCTGACCACCGCGCTGCGCGATCGGACCTCCCTGGTCATCGCCCACCGCCTGTCCACCATCCGCGAGGCCGACCAGATCCTCGTCATCGACGGGGGCCGGGTGCGCGAACGCGGCACGCACGAGGAGCTCCTGGCGGCCGGGGAACTGTACGCGGAGCTCTACCGCACCCAGTTCGACCGGCCGGCCGCCGGCGCCAACGGCTCTGAAGGACACCTCGGGGTCCGCGCGCGGGCGCAGGTCATGACCCTCGGGGACGGTCCGGTGATGGGCGGCGGCCCGATGCTCGGCACGGGGCCGATGCCCGGGGCGGGGCAGATGGCCGGGGGCGACGGACTCGTACTCGGCGGCGGGATGCCACCGGGAGGCGGCGGCGAGTACATGGTGCGCCGCCGGGGCGAGCCGGACGAGCCCTGAGCGCTCCGCCGGCTATGTCGACATGCGGCTCCGCCGCGGGGCTGTGATGGGCGGTCCTTCGACTGCGGCGCCGTCGCGGCTGGTCGCGCCCGCGCGGCGGAGCCACAGATCCAGTACAGCCCCGCGCCCCTCTGGGGCACGGCCGTAGCGCAGTCGCGAACGCGAGCCCCTGCGCACGCGGGGCACCTACGCGGCCCCCGCCCCGGGCAACCCCGGGGCTCCCGCACCGCACCCCCGCACACCCACCAGACACGCACCGCCGCGCCGCCGAAGGGAGAGCGATGAGCAGCGAAGCGGACTCCACCCTGCCCCTGTCCGAGAGCCAGGAGGGGATCTGGCTGGCCCAGCGCATCGAGAGCTCACGCGGCTTCTACACCATCGGCCAGCACGTCGAGATCCTCGGGCCGCTGGACACCGGAGCCTTCGAGGACGCGCTCCGCCAGGTCGTCGAGGAGACCGAGATCCTGCACGTGCGGTTCGTGGAGGAACCCGGCGGCGGGGTGTCCCAACTCGTCGTCCCGGCACCGGAGTGGAGCCTGACGGCGGTCGACCTCACCGCGCACGAGGACCCGTGGGCCGCGGCCGAGGCATGGATGCGCGCGGAGCTGCACCGGACGGCCCGGTCCGCAGACGCCGGCCTGTTCGCGTACGCCCTGCTCGCCCTCGCACCCGACCGGCACGTGTGGTACCAGCGCTACAACCACCTGCTGATGGACGGCTTCGGCTGCTCGCTGATGGCCCGCCGCGTCGCCGAGCTGTACACGGCCGCGCTGCACGGAGACCCGGCCCGGCCCGCGGGCCACGCGCCGCTGCGTGAGCTGCTGGGGCAGGAGTCCGCGTACCGCGACTCCGAGGAGTACGCCCGGGACCGCCGCTACTGGCACGACCACTTCGCCGACCGGCCGGAGCTCGCCGCCCTCCCGGGCCACCGCCCCACCGCTCCCGACGGCCCCGTGCAGGCCACGGGCCACCTTCCGCCGCCCGCCGTGCGCGCCCTGCACGAGGCCGCGGCCCACGCCAAGGTGAGCTGGCCCCGGCTGGTCGTCGCCGCGGTCGGCGCCTTCGCCTGCCGGATGACGGGCGCCGACGAAGCCGTACTGAGCCTGCCCGTCGCCGCACGCCTGACGGGCCCCGCGCGGCGCACCCCGGGCACGATGGCGAACGTCCTGCCCTTCCGGCTGCCCGCCACCCCGGCCATGAGCCTGAACGACCTGGCCCGCGCGGCCGGGCCCGAAACCGCCGGCCTGCTCAGGCACCAGCGGTACCGGGGCGAGCGACTGCGCCGCGAACTGGGCTGGCCGGACGGCGGGCGCTGGCACTTCGGACCCTTCGTCAACATCCTCCCCCTCGGGGAGAACCTGCGCTTCGGCGACTGCCGAGGCATCGTCCGGGACCTGTCGAACCGCCGCGTCGAGGAACTCAGCGTGGTGGTGAGCGGCTGGTCCGACGACCAGGGCATGGCCGTCTCCCTGGAGGCCAACCCCGCGCACTACGACCAGGACTGGGTGCGGGGGAGCCACCGGTCCCTGGTGAGCTTCCTGGAACGCCTGGTCGCGGCCCCGGCCACGCCGATCGGCCGGATCGACGCCGCGACTCGTCCCGGCCCCATGGCCGCGCCCCTCGCCGCCCCCGCACCCGAGCCGATGCGCACACCGCCGGTTCCGGAGCTGATCGCCGGGCAGGCGCTGCGTCGCCCCGACGCCGTGGCCCTCACGGACGGCTCGGGCTCCCTGACGTACGGCGAGATGTGGCGGCGGGCCGGGCAGGTCGCCCGGTATCTGGTGGGCGCGGGCGTCTGCCCGGGTGATCGGGTCGCCGTGGTGATGGAGCGGTCGGCGGACCTGGTGGTGGCGCTGCTCGGGGTGTGGCGGACCGGGGCCGCCTATGTCCCTGTGGACCCCGGCCATCCGGCGGAACGGGTGGCGCGGGTCCTCACCGACTGCGCCCCGTCCGTGGTGGTGTGCGCCGGGACGACGCGGGCGACGGTGCCGGAGAGCGGTGCCCGGGTGGTGATGCTCGACGACCCGGCCACCACCGGGGAGCCGGCCGCCGACGAGGCAGTCGACCTCCCCCTCACCCCGGCGAGCCCGCACGACGTGGCCTACGTGATGTACACCTCGGGGTCGACGGGCGCACCGAAGGGCGTGGCCGTGCCGCATGCCGGTGTGGCCGCGCTGGTCGGCGAGCGGGCCTGGGAGGTGACCCCGGACGACACGGTGCTGATGCACGCGCCGCACGCCTTCGACGCCTCCCTGTACGAGGTGTGGGTCCCGCTCGCCGCGGGCGGCCGGGTGGTCGTCGCCGAGCCGGGTCCCGTCGACGCGCAGCGCGTACGCGCGTACGTGGCCGCGGGCGTCACCCGGCTGCATCTGACGGCGGGCACGTTCCGGGTCCTCGCGGACCAGGAGCCGGAGAGCCTCACCGGTCTGCGCGAGGTGCTGACCGGCGGAGACGTGGTGCCCGCCGCCTCGGTCGCCCGAGTGCGCGAGGCCTGCCCCGACGTGACCGTCCGGCACCTGTACGGGCCCACCGAGGCCACCCTCTGCGCGACCTGGCACCTGATCCGGCCGGGCGGGGAGACAGGCCCGGTGCTCCCCATAGGACGCGCTCTTCCGGGGCGGCGCACCTTCGTGCTCGACGCCTTCCTGCGGCCCGTGGAGCCCGGCCTGGTCGGTGAGTTGTACGTCGCCGGTGCCGGCCTCGCGCTTGGTTACTGGGACCGGCCCGGACTGTCGGCGGGGCGGTTCGTGGCCTGTCCGTTTGTGCCGGGGGAGCGGATGTACCGGACTGGTGACCTGGTGCGGTGGACCGATGGCGGTGCGCTGGTCTTTGTCGGGCGTGCGGATGCGCAGGTGAAGATCCGTGGGTTCCGGGTGGAGTTGGGTGAGGTGGAGGCGGCGCTCGCGGCGCATCCGTCGGTGGCCCAGGCCGTCGTGACCGTTCGTGAGGACACCCCGGGCGAGCGCCGTCTCGTCGGCTACGTCGTGCCCGAGGACCCGGACGGCGTGGAACCCGAGGCCGTACGCGCCCATGCCGCCGGGCTACTGCCGGAGTCCATGGTGCCGGCCGCGGTGTGCGCCCTGGACGCCCTGCCGGTCACCCGGAACGGCAAGGTCGACCGAGCGGCCCTGCCCGCGCCGGACTTCGCCGGCAGAGTCACCGGGCGCGCTCCTCGGACACCCGCCGAGGCGGCGCTGTGCGAGCTGTTCGCCGCCGTACTGAAACTGGACGAGGTCGGCGCCGACGACAGCTTCTTCGCCCTGGGCGGCGACTCGATCATGGCGATGCAACTGGCCGCGCAGGCACGCCGATCGGGCCTGCTCTGCACCGCGCAGGACGTCTTCGAGAACGAGACACCGGCGGCCCTGGCGACCGTGGCCACGCCCACCGAAGCAGCACGGCCGACCGGGGGTGAAGAGACCGGCGCCCCCGGCACCGGACCGCTCCTGACGGACCTGGCGCCGGACGAACTCGCACGGCTGCGCGCGGAGCGGCCCGGCCTCGTGGACGTATGGCCGCTGTCACCGCTCCAGGAAGGCATGCTCTTCCACGCGACGTTCGACGACGACAGCCCCGACGTGTACGCCAGCCAGCGCGTCCTGGCCCTCGACGGACCCCTGGACGTGGCGCGGTTACGTGCCTCCTGGAAGGTGCTCCTCGACCGCCACGCCGTCCTGCGCGCCTCCTTCGGCCGACGCGACTCCGGCGAGCAGGTGCTCGTCGTCGAGCGGGAGGTGCCGCTGCCCTGGCGTGCGGCCGACGTGTCGGCGCTGCCGGGTCCCGAGGCGGCGGCCGAGGCCGCACGGCTCGCCGAGGCGGAGAAGGCCGAGCGCTTCGACCTCACGGCGGCCCCGCTGCTGAGGCTGCTCCTGATCCGGCTCGACGGACACCGTCACCGCCTGGTCATCACCAGCCATCACACCCTCCTCGACGGCTGGTCCATGTCCGTCGTCTTCGGCGAGCTGGCCGAGCTGTACGCCGCCGACGGCGACGGGCGGACGCTGCCCACCGCGACCTCGTACCGCGCCTACCTGGACTGGCTGTCCCGCCAGGACCGGGAGTCGGCACGCCGCGCCTGGCGGTCGGCGCTCGCGGGAGCCGGGGAGCCCACGCTGGTGGTGCCCGAGGAGGCCGTCAGAACACCGGTCGTGCCCCGACCGGTGCGGTTCGAGTTCAGCGACGAACTCACGTCCGCCGTCGGCACGTTGGCGCGTGCCCACGGCGTCACGGTCAACACGGTCGTCCAGGCGGCGTGGGCGCTGGTGCTCGCCCGGCTCGTGGGACGTACGGACGTCGTCTTCGGTACGACGGTGGCGGGCCGGCACGCCGAGCTGCCGGGCATCGAGTCGATCGTCGGACCGTTCATCAACACCCTGCCCGTGCGCGCTGCCCTGGCGCCGGACCGGCCGGTCGCCGAGCTGCTGACCGAGCTGCGGGAACACCACGTCTCCCTCATGCCCCACCAGCACCTGGGCCTCAAGGAGATCCGCGGGGCCGCAGGCGACGGCGCGGTCTTCGACACCCTCGTCGTGTTCGAGAACCTGCCCGAGGCACCGGCCACGCCCTCCGCCGGGGAGTCCGCGCCGACCATGCGTCCCGTCGGGGAGCCCGAGGACCGCGGCCACTACCCGCTGGCGCTGATCGTGGTGCCCGACGAGCGGCTGCGCGGACACCTCGTAGGCCGCCCGGACGTGTTCGCGCCGGAACGCGTCGCCGAACTGGTCCGCCGGCTCACCCGCGTCCTGGAACAGATGACGGCCGACCCCGCACAACCCCTGGGACGCGTCGCCGTCCTGGGCACCGGTGAACGCGCGCTCGCCGTCGCGCGCGCTAGCGCGGCGGAGGAGACCGCCCCGTCCGGCACCCACGACGACACCCTGGCCCCCGACGCCTTCACACGCCGGGCCGTCGAAGCGCCCACCGACGTGGCCCTGGAGGCGGACGGACGGACCGTCACCTACGCCGAACTGGCCGCCGGGTCGGCCCGCCTCGCCCGGTACCTCATGAGCGAGGGCGTCGGACCGGAGTGCCGGGTCGCCGTCCTGGCCGACCGCTCCGTCGAGCTGATCACGGCCCTGCTGGCCGTGTCGCTGGCGGGCGGCGTCTTCGTCCCGCTCGACCCCGGCCACCCGCCGGCGCGGCTGCGCCTGATGCTCGACGACGTCGCTCCGCCGGTCGTGGTGTGCACGCGCGCGACACGCGACGCCGTACCACCGGAGTACCCGGGGCACGTCGTGGCCGTCGACGACCAGGAGATGTCCCGGGCGATCGCCGCGCACGCCGACGGACCCGTCACCGACCGGGACCGCCGGGCGCCGCTGCGGGCGGCGCACGCCGCGTACACGATCTACACGTCCGGTTCCACCGGCGCCCCCAAGGGCGTGGTCGTCCCGCACGGCGCGCTGCGCAACCTCGTCACCGACCACGCCCGGCGCTACGCACTGGACGCGACCGGCCGGGTCCTGCAACTCGTCTCGCCGAGCTTCGACGTGTCGATGGCGGACATCTGGCCGGTGCTGTGCGCGGGCGGACGCCTGGTGCTCGCCCCGCCCGCACGGCGGCACGCGAGCGGAGAGGACCTGGTCCGCCTGATGCGCGCCGCCCACGTGACCCACGTGGCGATGACCCCGACGATGCTCGCCCAGCTGCCGCCCCGGCACCTGCCCGCACTGCGCGTGCTGATCATCGGCGGCGAGAGCGCGCCCGACGACCTGCGGCGCCGCTGGACCGTCACCGGCCGTGCCGTGCACAGCGAGTACGGCGTCACCGAAGCGGCCGTCACCTCGACGGCGAGCCGCCCGCTGCACGCCGAGGACCGGCCCACCACGGGCCGCCCGATCGCCCGCACCGCCGCCTACGTGCTGGACGGCTTCCTGCACCCGGTGGGCCCCGACACGGTCGGCGAGCTCTATCTCGCCGGCGCCGGTCTGGCCCGCGGCTACCTGGACCGACCCGCACTGACGGCCGGACGGTTCGTGGCCTGCCCGTTCGCCCCCGGCGAGCGCATGTACCGCACCGGAGACCTGGTGCGCCGGACCCGGGCGGGCGACCTCGTCCACGAGGGGCGCGCCGACGCACAGGTGAAGGTGCGCGGGTTCCGCGTCGAACCCGGCGAGATCGAGGCGGTCCTCGCCGCGCACCCCGGGGTCGGGCGCGCGGTGGTCGCACTGCGGCGGGACGGCAGGGGCGAGCGGCGCCTGGTCGGCTATGTGACCCCGGCGGCGGAGGGCGCCGTCTCCACGACGGTGACCGGCGCAGTGGCCACGACTGTGGACAGCGCCGCCTCCACAACGCCTGAACGGCGGCTCCTGGACGGCGAGTCCGTCCGTACGGCCATCGCCGACAGCCTCCCCGCCCACATGGTGCCCGCGGCCGTCATGGTGCTGGACACCCTGCCGGTCACCCCGAACGGCAAGACCGACGTCCCGGCCCTGCCCGCCCCCGACTTCGCCGAACGCGTTGTCGGGCGTGCTCCCGAGGGCGCCGCGGAGGAGATCCTCTGCGCCCTGTTCGCCGAGGTTCTCGGCCTGGAACGGGTCGGCGCCGACGACAACTTCTTCCGCCTCGGGGGCGACTCCATCACCTCCATGCAACTGGTCAGCCGGGCCCGCGGGGCCGGTGTGTCCTTCACCGCGCAGGACGTCTTCGAACGCCCGACGGCGGCCGACCTCGCACCCGTCGCCCGGCTCGGCACCGGAACGGAGCCCGCCTGGGACATCGGTGTGGGCGAAGTGCCGTGGACACCGGTGATGCGGGCACTCGGCGAGCGGGTCACCGGCGGAGCCTTCGCCCAGTGGGTGACCCTCGGCGCACCGGCCGGGTTGGGCACCGAGGCTCTGGCGGCGGGCATACGGGCCCTGCTCGACACCCACGACATGCTGCGCGCCCGGACCGAATCGGACGGGCCGGCGACACGCCTCGTCGTGCGCGAGAAGGGCGCGGTGGACCCGACGGACCTGGTCACCACCACCGACGCGACGCAGGTGACCGAGCCCGACCTGGACGAGGCCGCGGACCGGGCCGCACGCGATGCGGTACGGCGCCTCGACCCGTCGTCCGGCGTGATGCTCCAGGCGGTGTGGCTGGACGCCGGGCCCGCCCGCACCGGCCGACTGGTCCTGGCGCTGCACCACTTGGCCGTGGACGGAGTCTCCTGGCGGATTCTCGTGCCCGATCTGCGGGCCGCCTGCGAGGCCGCCGCGACCGGCCGCGAGCCTTCCCTCGACCCGGTCGGAACGTCGTTCCGCCGCTGGGCGAGCCTCCTCGCCGGACAGGCCAGCCAGCCCGAGCGCACCGCCGAACTGGAGGGCTGGGGCGCCGTGGTGGCCCATGCGGAACCCCCCTTGGGCAGGCGCAACCTCGACCCGGTCCGGGACACCGCGGCCACCGTGCGCCGCGCGAGGTGGACGGTGCCCCCGCGACAGGCCCGCACCCTCGTCGGCGAGACCCCGCTCCTGTTCCACTGCGGCGTCCACGAGGTGCTCCTGTCCACCCTGGCGGGCGCGGTCCGCCTGGTCCGCGGACGCCCCACCGACGCGGACGCGGGCACCGCACAGCACCCCGGCGACGGGAACGGCGACGGGAACGGCGACGGAACCGGCGTCGTCCTGGTCGACGTTGAAGGCCACGGACGCCACTCGCTCGGCGGCGCGGACCTGCTGCGCACCGTGGGCTGGTTCACCAGCGTGCACCCCGTACGCGTCGACCTCACACGCGTCGACCTCGTCGAGGCACTGGCCGGCGGACCGTCCGTCGGCACCCTCCTGAAGGCCGTCAAGGAGCAGGTGCGGGAGATACCGGGCGACGGCGACGGACTCGGCTACGGCCTGCTGCGCCACCTGGGCCCCGAGACCGCCCCCATCCTGGCCGCCCTGCCCAGCCCCCAGGTGGGCTTCAACTACCTGGGCCGCTTCTCCACGGCCCCAGGCACCGGGTCCGTGGCCCCCTGGCAGCTGGCAGGACAGACCCCGATCGGCGGCTCGGCCGCCCCCGACCTGCCCGCGGCACACGTCGTCGAAGCCGCGGCAGCCGTCCGCGACACCACCGACGGACCCGAGCTCACCCTCACACTCAGCTGGCCCACCGCGGTCCTCGACGAGGCGACGGCCGACCGCCTGGGCCGCACCTGGCTCGACCTGCTCGCCGCCCTCGCCGGCCACACGGCCGACCCCACCGCGGGCGGACACACCCCGTCCGACTTCACGCTCGTCGACCTCGCCCAGGACGAGGTCGAGGAGTTCGAGGCGATAGCGGCCCAACTGGCCGGCCACGGCCTGGAAGAACGCGACGGCATCGAACAGCACCACGGCATCGAACAGCACCACGGCATCGAAGAGCACCACGGGCTCGAAGGACTTGAAGGAGTCGAAGGACTCGAAGGAGGACGGTCACTGTGAAGGCTCCCACCGCCGGTCTAGGATCCGCTGTCCAGGGGTCCGCCCTCGCGGAGGTATGGCCGCTGTCGCCGCTGCAGGAAGGCCTGCTGTTCCACGCCGACTTCGACGGAGGGGACCGGCCCGACACCTACACCGTGCAGTCCGTCCTGTCCGTCGAAGGCCCGCTGGACGCGGCCCGGCTGCGGACGGCGTGGCAGGTGCTCCTCGCCCGCCACCCCGCCCTCCGGGCGAGCTTTCACCGGCGCGCCTCCGGCGAGGCCGTGCAGCTCATCATGCGGGAGGTCACCCTGCCGTGGACCGAGGCCGACCTCTCGGACCGGACGGAGACCGCCGCGCACACCGAACTGGACCGCCTGGTGCGCGCCGAACGGGCCCGAAGGATCGACCCGGCCGTCGCCCCCTTGCTGCGACTCCTCCTCGTACGTCTCGGAGCACGCGAACACCGCCTTGTCCTGACGAGCCATCACATCCTGCTCGACGGCTGGTCCCTGCCCGTCCTGCTGGACGAACTCACCACGATCTACGAGGCGGACGGCGACACCTCGTCCCTCGCGCCGGTCACGTCGTACCGCGCCTACCTGGCGTGGCTGGCCCGCCAGGACAAGGAGGCCGCGCGGACCGCCTGGCGCACGGAACTCGCCGGCGCCGAGGAGCCCACGCTCGTCGCCACGGCGACGCCCCCGGCACCCGGCACGGCCGCACCGACTCGCCGTTCCGTCCACCTCTCCACGGAGACGACCAGCGCCCTCACCGACCTGGCACGCACCCACGGCCTCACCCTGAACACCGTTGTCCAGGGCGTCTGGGCGCTGGTGCTGGCCCGGCTGTCCGGCCGTACGGACGTCGTCTTCGGCGCGACCGTCGCGGGCCGCCCACCGGAGCTTCCGGGCGCCGAGTCCGCGATCGGCCTGTTCATCAACACCGTCCCCGTCCGGGTACGCCTCGACGGCGCGCAGCCGGTGCTGCGCATGCTCGCCGAACTCCAGGAACACCACACCGCACTCATGCCACATCAGCACCTGGGCCTGGCGGACATCCAGAGCGCGGCCGGCCCCGGAGCGACCTTCGACACGCTCCTCGTCTACGAGAACTACCCCCGCACCGGCAGGCAGTCGCCCGCCCCCGACACCGTCACCTTCTCCTCCGTGGAGGCACGCCAGGCCACGCACTACCCCCTGTCCATAGGCATCGCCCCCGACGAACGCCTCCGCGTGGACGTGACCTACCACCCCGACCTCGTCGACGAGCAGCTCGGCGAGGCACTGGGCGGCATCCTCGCGCGCGTCCTGGAACAGGTGGTCGGGGATCCGTCCGTGCCGGTGGGCCGGGTGGGCGTGCTGATCGGTCCGGAGCGCGGTCTGGTGCTGGAGGGATGGGGGGCCACGGCGGGCGGGGTTCCGGCCGGGTTGGTGCCGGAGTTGGTTGCGGAGTGGGTGCGGGAGTTCGCGGGTGCGGTGGCGTTGGTGGAGGGTGATCGGTCGCTGTCGTATGGGGAGTTGTGGGCCGCCTCGGGTCGGGTTGCGTCGTATCTCGCGGGTGTGGGGGTGCGGCGTGGTGATCGGGTCGCGGTGGTGATGGAGCGGTCCGTGGACCTGGTGGCGGTGCTGCTGGGGGTGTGGCGTGCGGGGGCGGCGTACGTTCCCGTGGATGTGGGGTCGCCGGTCGAGCGGGTGTCGCTGGTGTTGGCGGACTGCGTCCCGGCGGTGGTGGTGTGCTCGGAGGCGACGCGTGCGGTGGTGCCGGAGGGTGTCGGCGTGCGGGTCGTAGTGGTGGACGAGCCCGCTGTCGTGGGCGAGTTGGCGGTCTGCGGAGATGCGCCCGTGGTTCGGGTCGGTCCGGGTGATGTGGCGTATGTGATGTATACGTCTGGGTCGACGGGGGTGCCGAAGGGTGTGGCGGTGCCGCATGGGAGTGCGGCGGCGTTGGTGGGTGA
>NZ_FNHV01000037.1 GCF_900103585.1 Streptomyces sp. cf386 | reverse complement strand
CGGTGCAGCACGGCCTCGTGGAGGCGGCCCCAGACGCCGGCTCTCGACCAGATCAGGAACCTGCGGTGGGCGGTCGACTTCGATATGCCGAAGCATGGCGGCAGTTGGCGCCAGGCGCAGCCACTGACCAGGACGTAGATGATGGCCGCAAACAGCGTCTCATCAGGCGTGTCCTGCGTTCCGCCGCCCTGCGGCCGCACCTTCGGAGGTGGGATCAGCGGCCTCGCGATCTCCCATAAGCCGTCCGGCACGATCCAACTCCACGTTCCCCGCCCCATACCGGGTCAACGCCCGCCTCACCACGTAGGACACGGTCTAAGGGGCGACACCGGCTCGATCTTCCAGAACGGATGAGCAATGAAGGAGCAGCAGGCCCCACAGCACCGCCGACGCCGGCTTCGGCTCGCAGTGGGTACACCGCTGGCGCTGATCGCCGCGGGCGGCATCGCCTACGGCACGGTCTTCGGGGCGTTCGGAGTCGACGCCAAGCCCGAAGCGTCCGCGGCCACGGCCACGGTTCCCGACAGCGCGATGGCGGCCGTGGCCGCGATGCAGCCGGGATGGAACCTGGGCAACACTCTCGACGCCATCCCCGACGAGACGTCGTGGGGCCAGCCCCGCACCACCAAGGCCCTCCTGGACAAGATCCGCGCCCAGGGCTTCAACAGCATCCGCATCCCGGTGACTTGGAGCGACCACCAGGCAGCCGCGCCGAACTACACCATCGATCCGGCGTATCTGAGCCGGGTCAGGCAGGTCGTCGACTGGGCCATCGACGAGGGCTTCTACGTCGTCCTCGACGTCCATCACGACTCATGGCAGTGGGTCGGCAAGATGTCCACCGAGCACGACAAGGTGCTGGCCCGCTTCCACACGACCTGGAAGCAACTCGCCACGGCGTTCCGGAACGAGTCCGCCAAGCTCGTCTTCGAGAGCATCAACGAACCAAAGTTCGACAACGCCGACAACGCTCGCCAGGCCGAACTGCTCAACGAGCTGAACACGTCCTTCCACAAGGTCGTGCGGGCGTCGGGAGGCAACAACACCAAGCGCCTGCTCATGCTGCCCACCGAGGTCTGCACCCCCGACCAGCGGCTGATGGACAATCTGGCCACCACGATCAAGTCGCTGCACGACCCCCGGCTGATCGCCACCGTGCACTACTACGGCTACTTCCCGTTCAGCGTGAACGTCGCGGGCTCCACCCGCTTCGACGCGCAGGCCCAGGGAGACCTGGACAAGACGTTCAAGCGGATGCGCGACACCTTCGTCGCCCGGGGCATCCCCGTCGTTCTCGGCGAATACGGCCTGCTCGGCTACGACCACGGTCCCGGCGCCGTGGAACGCGGCGAGATGCTGAAGTACTTCGAGGCGCTCGGCCACGCCGCCCGGAGCAACAAGGTCACCACCGTGCTGTGGGACAACGGCTCCTTCTACGACCGCGGGAAACTCCAGTGGAAGGACGCGGGGCTCTTCCATCAGCTCAAGTCGAGCTGGACGACGCGATCGGCAACCGCCTCCTCGGACGACGTCTTCGTACCGAAGTCCGGTCCCGTCAAGGACCGTACGCTCACACTGAACCTCAACGGGGCCGCCTTCAAGGCTCTCAAGCAGGGCACCACCACGTTGGTCAGCGGCAGGGACTACACCCTCTCCGGCAACCGGCTCACCCTGAAGGCGGCCGCGCTCACGCGGCTCGTCGGCGACCGTTCCTACGGAGTCAAGGCGACGCTCCGGGCCGACTTCTCCCGAGGCGTCCCCTGGCGGATCCGGGTGATCTCCCACGACGCCCCGGCGCAGTCGGGCACGACCGGTACAGCCGGTTCGTTCCGCATCCCCATGCAGTTCCGGGGTGACGTGCTGGCGACGATGAAGGCCGAGTACGCCGACGGCGGCAACGCCGGTCCGACCAGTTGGACTCCGTACCAGCAGTTCAACACCGCCTTCGCGCCGGACTACGGCAAGAAGGAAATCCGCCTCACTCCCGCCTTCCTCGACGCGGTGAGGGACAACGCGCGCGTGAAGCTCACCTTCCACTTCTGGAGCGGCGCGACGGTGACGTATCACGTGACCAAGTCGGGAAGCACGGTGACCGGCACCACGTCCTGAGTCGAGGCCGGTGCCCGCCCGGGGAGGGTCCCGGGCGGGCACCGCACTCGGCCGCGGGCGAGTGCGCCGGTCTTTCGCTCTACTCTGTGCGCAGCGAGCAAAGCCCGGTCACAAGGATCGCCATGTCCGAGAGCCCCACCCCGGCGCAGTCCCCGGGAACCAGCCGCAGCACTTCGGCGACCATCCCGCCGAACATTCTGCGCTGTCTCACGCCGGTCACCGACGGATACGGAGTCGACCTCCGGCCCGAGTTGAGCCGGGTCGGGCTGGACGAGGGGATGATGGGCTCGGCGGCGCTGCGGGTCTCCTACCGCCAGGGCAGTGCCGTCATCCGGCGTGCGCTGGAGCTCACCGGTGATGCTCACCTGGGCCTGCGGGTCGGTGCCGCGCAGCACTTGACCTCCTGGGGTCTCCTGGGGTTCGCCCAGATGGCCGCGGAGACCCTGCGGGAGGCCATCGAGACGGGCGTGCGCTTCCAGAACCTGTCCGGGGCGATGGTGGTCTGGTCGGCCGGCCAGGAGGAAGCGGGCTACGTGCTGCGGGCCGCACTGCCCGACCCCGCCCTCGATCCTGCGGTCGGGGTCTTCCTGGCGGAGGAGGCGTTCGCCAGCGTCGTCGCCCTCACGCGGCTGAGCTCCGGGGAGGAGTTCGCCCCGCAGAGCGTCGAGTTCGCCTTTCCCGCCCCGCGCGACACCAGGCCGTTCACCGGGCTGTTCCGGTGCCCGGTACGGTTCGACGCCGCGGAGAACCGCTTGGTGTTCCCCACGGCATGGGCCGGGCGGCCGATGCCGGGCCGCGACCGGGTCACCTACACCGGTGTCGTGGAGCTGCTGGCGGAGCAGGTGGCGTCGAGGCGCGACCAGCAGGATCTGCTGGAGGTGCTGGAGATCTCGATCGCGCAGAGCCTGCCCGACGTTCCGTCTTTCGTCGAGCAGGCCCGACGGCACGCCTCCAGTGAGCGCACGCTGCGCCGTCGGCTTGCCGAGTGCGGCACGACGTACGAGGCGGTCGTCGACGGAGTGCGTCGCGAGCGGGTCGAGCAGTTGCTGCGCCGACCCGAGCCGACCCTGCGGGACATCGCCCGCCAGGCGGGTTTCTCCGATGTACGGGCACTGCGGCGGGCGGTGCACCGCTGGCACGGGGTGGCCCCGGCCCGGCTGCGCGAGGAGGGCCCGGAGCAGTGACGGGAGTGCCCCCCGCGTCAGCGGGCCACCGGGTCAACGCGTGCGGATCCAGATGGTCTTCTCCCTGGTCCACTGTGCGAAGGCGTCGGTGGACTTCTCCGCGCCGCCGAACCCCGACTGCTTCCACCCGCCGAAGGGCGTCGTGATGTCGCCTTCGCTGTAGGCGTTGACGGAGACCACCCCGGCTTCGATGCCCCGCGCGAGCCGGAGCGCGGCGTCGAGGTCCCGGGTCCACACCGAGGCGGCGAGCCCGTATTCGGTGGCGTTCGCCAACCTCAGCGCCTCGTCCTCCGAGGCGAACGTCTGGACGGTGACGACAGGGCCGAACAGCTCCTTGGTGAGGACGTCGCTGCCCGCCGGGGCCCGGCTGATCACGGTGGGCGGATAGTAGGCGCCGCGCGGCGGCAGACCGTGCGGCAGACCGCCGGTGTGAATGTGGGCTCCGGTGGAGCGGGCCGCGTCCACCGCCGCCGCGACCCGGTCGAAGGCGGCACGGCTGATGAGCGGCCCCACCTGGGTGCGTGCGTCGGCGGGGTCGCCGATGGTGAGGCTCTTCGCGGCCCGGGTGAAACGGTCCAGCACCTCCTCGGCGATGCTGTGGTGGACCAGGACGCGGGAGCCGGCGGTGCAGTTCTGCCCCATCGTCAGGAACGCGGCCTCGATCATGTTGTCGATGAGTTCGCCGCCGTACTCGAGCGCGTCCGGCATCAGAACCTGGGGGCTCTTGCCGCCCATCTCCAAGGAGACCCGCTTGAAGTTGGTCTCCGCCGCACCCGCCAGGATGCGGCGACCGGTGGCCGTCGATCCGGTGAACGACAGTGCGCGCACGAGGCGGTTGCGGGCGAGCGCCGTACCGGTGACGGTGCCGTGGCCGGGCAGCACGGTGAGCACACCGTCCGGCAGGCCCGCCTCGGCCGCCAGCGCGGCCAGGTGCAGGGTGGAGCGCGGTGTGGCCTCGGCGGGCTTGAGCAGCAGGGAGTTGCCCGCGGCGAGCGCGGGCCCGACCTTCCAGGCGGCCATCGCCAGCGGGTAGTTCCAGGGCAGGATCGCGGCGGCCACCCCGACCGGTTCCCGGCTCACCAGGCCCAGGCTCTCGTGACCGGTGGGGGCGACGCGGCCGAAGACCTTGTCGGCCGCCTCCGCGAACCAGCGCGTCGACTCGATCGCCGCGGGCACGTCGCCGGTACGGCACTCCGTGATCGGCTTGCCCGCGTCCTCGCAGTCCAGCCGGGCCAGCACCTCGGCGTCGCGCTCCATGAGACCGGCAAGGCGCAGCAGCACAGCGGCCCGCTCCCGCGGGGACCTGCCGGCCCAGACGCCGCTCTCGAAGACCTTGTGCGCCCGCTCGGCGGCCAGCGTGACGTCCTGCTCGCTCGCCGCGGTCACGGTCGTGATCAGCTCGCCCGTCGCGGGGTTGACGATGTCGAGCGTCTCCTCGTAACCGGTCAGGTGCGTGCCGCTCATGCTTCCTCCACCAGTTCCCACCGGCCGCCGACCTGACGGGCCAGTCCCCTGCGGCGCAGGTCCTCCAGATAGCGGGCCATGCCTCGCTCACCCCGCTTGCGGAACAGGGGGAAGAGCCGGGGCAGCAGATTCGGTGCCAGCAGCGCACACCGCACCAGCCGGGACTCACCGGGCCTGACGTAGGCCTCCAGGCGGGGTTTGTCCAGCAGGCTCACAGCCGCTCTGACGACATCGGACGGCTGCTGCGGCGCGTCCTGGAACTGCATGGAGTTCCCGCCCTCGACGGCTTCCTGGCGGAGCATCCGCGTGTCGGTCGCCGACGGCAGCACCGAACCCGCCTGGATGCCCTTGCCCCGCAAGTCCAGCCCGATGGCGAGCATCGCGCCCCGCAGCCCGAACTTCGAGGCGGTGTAGACGGGGGTCTCGCCCAGCGGGAAGATCCCGCCGAGGGACACGGTCGTGATCACCCGGGGGTCGCCGGAGGCCCTCAGCAGCGGGATGGCGAGCCGGGTGGTGACCAGCGGGGAGACCAGGTTGAGGTCGATCTCCCGCTCGATGCTCTCGACGCTGCGCGCGTCGAACCGTTCGGAGCTGGTCATGCCCACGTTGTTCACCAGGACGTCGATCCGGCCGTGGGTGGCCGAGACGACGTCGAGCATCTGCTCCACCCCGGCGCGGTCCAGCAGGTCGCAGCCGAGCCCCACGTGCCCGCTCCCCGGCAGCTCGCCGGCGGTCCTCCTGGCCCGCACCTCGTCGATGTCGACCACGACGAGACGGGCGCCGCCCGCGGCGAAGCGGTGGCACAGGGCGCTGCCGATGCCTCCGGCGCCGCCTGTCACCAGGATGACCTGGTCACGGAAGTCGTACGTCATGAGGCCACCGCCTCCTGTCGCGGGGACGTCGCCCGAGGCGGCAGGCCTGCGGTACGCCAGCCCATCCCTTCGGCGACCTTTCCCAGGTACTTCACGAAGGCTTCGCTGTGGACGTAGCCGGTGTGGCGCGGCGAGTCGACGAACTTCAGTCCGCCGGACAGATCGGGCCGGTCACTGCGGATCATGCGGGCGAACCGCTCGGCCGTCGGCAGCCCGGCCCGCGCGTCGCGGACGAAGGAGGCGATCAACTGGGCCTGCGCGTCGAAGAGTTGGTAGGCACCGGAGTTGGTCTCCACAAAGCCGACACCGAACAGGCCCTCGTGCTCGCGGGAGAACGCGGACAGGTAGAGGTCGGGGTGCTGCTCGTCGCCGAAGTACCGCTGCGCGACGGGGACTTTGTGGACGTATCCCGTGGCCAGCAGGACCAGATCGAAGTCGTCGCTCGTGCCGTCGGTGAAGTGCACCGTCCTGCCCTCGGTGCGCGCGATGCCGGGCCTGGCCGTGATGTCCCCGTGCTGGAGGTGGTGGATCAGCAGCGAGTTGAGGGCAGGGTGGGTCTCGAACAGCTTGTGGTCGGGCTTTTGCAGACCGAGCCTGCGCGGGTCGCCGTTGAGGAGCCGCAGCAGGCCGCCGAACAGCTTCTGCTGCACCCACATCGGCAGGTGGGGCCCGCCCGCGGCGATGGTGTCCACGGGCCGGCCGAACAGATGCTTTGGTATGAACCAGTAACCACGGCGCATGCTGATCGCCGCGTGGTCGGCGGCCCGCGCCGCGTCGCAGGCGATGTCCAGCCCGGAGTTCCCCGCGCCCACCACCAGCACCCGCTTGCCCCGCAGTTCGGCGCTGCTGCGGTAGGTGACCGTGTGGCGGACCTCGCCGGTGAAGTCGCCGGGCAGGTCGGGGACGTTCGGGTGCCACTGCGCCCCCGTACACACGATGACGTGCCTGTGCATGCTCGCCCGGCCGTCGGCCCGGGTGACCGTCCAGGTGCCGTCCGGGTCCTTCTCCACGCCGCGGACCTCGGTGCCGAACTCGATCCTGTCCCCCAGCCCGTACGCCTCGGCGAACGACGTCAGGTAGGACAGGACCTGCCGGTGCGGCGGGTAGTCGGCGAAATGGTCCGGCATCGGATAGCCGCCGAAGCCGGAAAGGGTCTTGCTGGAGATGAAGTGGGCCGACTCGTACATCGGGCTGCCCGCGTTGTCGATGTCCCACAGCCCGCCCGGTCCGGTGTGGCGCTCGATATGCGTATACGGCAGGCCGCGCTCGGCCAGCGCCCTCGCGACCGCCAGGCCCGCGGGTCCGGCACCGATCACACAGGTGTCGTACTGGTTCTCACTCACCAGTCCGCCTCCTTTCTGGGATGTCTCAGATGTTGTTTGCCGGGAACCTATGCACCGGGCGACCAGCGGGAACTGACCCCTGCGGCCACAGAGGGGACCGCAGCGGCCAGCGGGGGGCCGCTGATGCCCGGCCACGCCCGGCCGCGTCGGACGACCCGGCTGAAGTGCTCACCCGGTCTCGGTGGAGGAAGGAGCGAGCTCCTTCTCGGGCGATGCCGCCGTGCCGGCCACCGTCATCCGGAGCAGGGGCAGCGAGGCGACGACGGTGCCGAGCGCGAGGACGATGCCGAGCACGTCGGCCCCGGCGGCGTCGAGGACGGCTCCCACGGCCAGGGGTCCGATGCCGGTTCCCAGGGCTCCCGCGCCGCTGAGGGAGGCGACCATGCGTCCGGTCGGGTCGATGAGTGCGGCGGCGGCGAGCATCTGCACCAGGACGGCCAGTTGACAGGCCTGCCAGAGGACGGCCGCGGCGGTGAAGAGCACGGGGTCGTGGGTGAGGACCAGGAGCGCCATCGCGAGGGCCTGTGCCGTGACGAAGACGGCAATGGACCGCATGCGCCCGAAGCGCCGCGCCGCCACCGGGCCCACCGCCGCACCGACGAGCGCCACGACACTGGAGATCGCGAGGACCGCCGACACGGCCGAGTGGGACATCCCGGTGTGCTGACGGCCGAGGACCGAGGCGTACGACCACGCGCCCTGAGTGACGGTCCACAGGAGTGCGGTCCCGAGGAGGAGAACCACGGACGGCTTGGTCGCGGTCGCCTCTCCCCCGCCGGCGGGCCCGGTGTCCGCTGTGGCGGGACCGTCCGGGAGCCGGCGTACCAGCGGCCAGGCGGCGAGGCAGCACAACGCCATGAGCAGGAACCCGGCGCCCTCCCCGACGTCGTGGTTGGCCGCGGGGACGCCCGTGATCAGCAGTGCCGTCACACCGACCGTGCCGGAGATGGTGACGGCGGACGCCTTGTCGGCGTCGTCGGTGGCGGCGAGCGCCGCCGTGGCCGCCGCGTAGACCGCGCCGAGCCCCGCGCCGAGGACCAGGTTGGCCAGGACCAGGGTCACCGGGTCGATGGCCGCCGCCGCTCCGAGGAAGCCGGCTCCCGAGAGGGCCAGGCCGAGGCGGGTCATCCGCACCCGGCCCGGCCGCGCGGCCCGCTTGGCCAGCAGCAGCGTCACCACCGCCGTGGCCATCAGTTGGCTCGCGGCCACGATCCCGGCGCCGGAGTCCGAGAGTCCGAAGCGGGTGGCGAAGTCGTCGACGAAGACGGGCATCACGTTCGCGCCGCCGTTGCCGAGGGTGACTCCGGCGATGAGCGCCACCGCCACCCCGAAGGTCAGGGCGGAGGCGCCGCGCGCGTTCATCGGACGCTCCTCTGCGAGGAGTTGGGGACTACCGCCGTTCCTCGGCGCGGCGCCGAGTGTGCAACAAGCATGAGAGCCTCACGAGTCGGGGTCGGTTCGATGGACGCCTGCGGTGGTCAGCCGGCCCAGACGTCTTCCACGTAGTGGCCGGACTCGGTCAGAGCGGCCAGCCAAGCAATGGCCTCGTCACCGCCCGCGCCCGTGCGGTCCCGGTAGATCTCCCTGAACGCCTCCCGCACCGCCGGGGCCATGCGACGGCCGTCTCCGCAGACGTAGACACGGCCGCCGGCCTCCAGTACCGCCCAGACCTCGTCGCTCTCCTTCGCGATGCGGTCCTGGACGAAGCGGGCACCGTCCTCGGGGGGCGGAGGAGAAGGTGGGGCGCATGCTGACGGCTCCGGCTGCCTCGGCCGTCTCGAACTCCGCACGGTGGAGGTAGTCGACGTCGGGGTGGTCGCAGCCGAAGTAGCACAGCAGCGTTCCGGTCGACCGGGTGTGGTGGCGGTCGAGGACGGCGCCGCGGAAGGGCGCCAGCCCGGTGCCCGCGCTGACCAGGATCACCGGCACCGACTGGTCCTGCGGCAGACGGAAGTCCTCGGCGCAGGGCAGCACCCTGGCCTGGACGGTGTCGCCGGCGTGCACGGTCTGGAGGTGGTGCGAGGCGATGCCGTGGAACGTGCCCTCACCGCCTCGGTGCGGCGCGGCGAGCAGCGACACCATTAGGTCCACCTCGCCGGGCGCCGCTTCGGCGGACGAGGAGATGGAGTAGTGGCGGGGGCGCAGGACGGGCAGCAGTTCCAGGAAGCGTTCGAAGGGCAGCTCGCAGGCGCGGTAGCGCTCCAGCAGGTCCAGGACGCTGCGTCCGGCGGCGGTCACCTGCTCGCGGAAGGCCTCCGGGTCCGCCGCGGCGAGTTCGGCCAGGGGCCGCTTCTCGGGCGGGCAGGCGGTGTGCTCGGCGAGCACGGCGACCTGCTCCGGGGTGGCTGGGTCCTGCAGTTCCACGAAGTCGGTCAGCAGACGGCGCAGGGTCAGTGGCCGGTCGACGGGCAGGGCGCCCCGGCTGCGGCGACGGGCGCGCAGTCGCACGGTGCGGTCCAGGTCGAGGCCGAAGCGGTCGGCCACCCGCCGCACGAGGGCGTCCGGGTTGCTCGGCAGGACAGCCAGGTGGTCGCCGGTGCGGTAGGTGACGTCCTTGGGCAGCCGCAGCCTCAGGAATCGCTTGGAGCGGCCCAACTCGTTGCCCATGTCGACCAGTTCGTACGCGTCGAGCACCTCCATCGGCTGTACGCCGTGGCGTGCCGCGAGGCCGCCGATGACCGAGTCGGTCGCGTCCTGAAGCTCGTACAGTCCCGTCTCCTCGTCGGCGGCCGACTCGCTCTCCCGTGCTTCCGCGGCGGCGGCACCGTACCGCTCCAGCAGGGTGGTCCACAGGTCGCCGACCCACCGGTCCACCGTGCCGGCGAAGTCGCCGGCGGCGTCCGCGGCGCCGCGCTCCAGCAGTGGGGTGGCGCCCGCGGCGGTGAGCTTCTCGTCGATGAGGGTGGGGACGCGCTGGTAGGTGGCGGCCCAGTTGCGGTCGCCGACGCCGAGTACGGCGTACTGGAGACCGTCGAGTGCGCCGGGCTCCAGGCCCTCCAGCCATGCGACGAATTCCGTGGCGTCGTCGGTGGGCCTGCCGTTGTAGGAGGCGGCCACGATCACCACCGGTCCGTCACCCGGGGAGAGCTTGCCCACGGCGTCGTTGAGGGGAGCGACGGACGGGGCGAAGCCGCTCTCGTCACCGTCCGCCGCCAGGTCGCGGGCGATGCCCGCGCAGGTGCCCAGGTTGGAGCCGTGCAGGAGGGTCAGCGCGGTTCCGGTGGCGCGCCGGACGCCGGGCCCGTCCTGACCGGCGGGAGCGCTGCTCGCGACGACGGGCGCGGCGGCGGGCAGGCGGCGCTCCCCGGCGGCACGCCGGGCCAGGTTCAGGGTGAACTCGTCGGGCTTGAGGGTGAGTGACTGCTTGATCTTCAGCTGGTAGTTGGTGTGGTCGATCAGGCGGTAGCGGTGGATCAGCAGCGCGAGGACCAGCGTCGCCTCGTGCAGCGCGAACTGGCGGCCGATGCAGGCGCGTTCGCCGCTGCCGAACGGCTTGAACAGGTGGACCGGCCGCTCCTCCTCCCGCTCGGGCAGGAAACGGTCGGGGTCGAACAGCTCGACGTTCTCGCCCCAGGCGGGGTCCCGGTGCAGCTGCGGGATGAGCACCTGGATCGAGTCGCCCTTGCGCACGTCGTACTTGCCGCCGATGACGGTGTCCTCCAGCGGCTCCACGGCGTACGCGGGCACCGTCGGCCACAGCCGCAGGCCTTCGTTGAGCACCTGGCGGATATACGTCAGCTTGCCGATGTCGCCGTAGTCGGGCTCGGGGGCGTCGGAGTCGCCCCACAGCGCGTCGACCTCGGCCTGGGCGCGGGCGAGGACCTCGGGGTGCTTGGTCAGGTAGTAGAGGGCGAAGGACAGGGCCCCGCTGGTGGTCTCGTGCCCGGCAATAAGAAAAGTGATCGCCTGGTAGCGGATGTTGACGTCGTCCAGGGGCTCGCCCGTCACCGCGTCCGGGGTGTGCAGCATGCGCCCGAGCAGGTCGTCGGTGCTCGGGTCTCCGGAGGCCCGGCGCTCCCGGATCACGTCGTCGACCAGGTCCTTCATCAGACCCACGTCGGCGCGGAACTGCTCGGCCTGCTTCCACTTGAACAGGTCCGTGCCCGGGATGGACTCCCCCTTGGCCTGGGCGAAGCCGAGCGCTCGCGACAGTGCGGTGACGAAGGGGTGCGGCTCCTCGCGGCCGAAGGACTCGAAGTCGTAGCCGAAGCCGCACAGGCCGATCGTGTCGAACGTCAGCCGCGTCATGTCGCCGGCCACGTCCACGGGCTCCGTCCCGGCCGCCCGGTCCCACTTCCCGATCAGCTCCCGGGCCACCTTGAGCATGGTCGCGTGGTAGCCGCGCATCGCGCCGAGCGAGAAGGCCGGCATCAGGATGTCGTGCGCCTTGCGCCAGTTGGGCTCGTCGTTGAACGCGGTGAAGAGCCCGTCGCCGCCGATCTCGCGAAGGATCACGAGGTCGGGGTGCACGTTCTTGCGGAACCGGCTCTCGTCCGCCAGCTCGGTGACCAGGTCGAGGCCGGAAGCGAAGTTGATCTCGTTGCCGAAGATGCGGAGCTTGAACAGCGGCCCCAGCTCCCTGGCCTCCTTCATCACGTAGAGCAGGCCGTCGGCGCCACCGGGAATGTCGAACGCGTGGCCGACCAGGGGCAGGGCGGGACGCTGAGGGATCGGCTCGGTTCCGCACAGGGCCTCGTGGGTCATGAGCTTGCCTTTCGTTCGGCGCAGGCTGTCGCTGGCCAGAACCGCACAGGCGACATTGTCAGTCGACAATGTCGATCGATCATGTTGACCGACACAGTCGATTGACGGAACCTTCGGAGGCCTTGAAACGTCCCGCCCATCCACCACCGGAAACCGGACCTTGTCGGTCGACCTGTTCGCCAGACTGAGTCACATAAGATGCCGTCATGGCTCATGTATCCGCGGCGGAGCGCCGCCCTCAACTGATCAAGGCCGCCATCGACCTCATGACCAGGGAGGGCGTGGCGGCCGGCAGCACTCGCGCCATCGCAGCCGAGCTCGGCGTGGCTCAGGCGACCGTGCACTACACCTTCGGCACGAAGGAAGATCTGTACCGGGCCGTCATGGAGCAGCTCATCCAGGACCTGGTCACCCAGGTGGAGCGGGCGGCACCCACGGACGCGGCCTTCGAGGACTCGATCGTCACGCTCGCCGAGGCCCTGTGGCACACCGTGCTCGAACAGCCGGCGTCGTACCAGCTCCTCACGGAACTGTCCATGTTCGCCCTGCGCACGCCCCACCTCCAGGAGGCCCTGCAAGGCCACTACCGCGGCGTCTCGGCCATGACGGCGAAGCTGATCAGCGAGGCCGCCGCACGCACCGGCCACCAGCTCGCCCAGCCCGCCGAGACGATCGCGAGGTTCTTCCTCGCGGGCTTCGACGGGCTGACGATGCAGCACCTCTCGCTGCCGGACGAGGACGCCGAAAGGGTCTGCCTGCGGGCTCTGGTCTCCGCCGTCCTGGCCATGGCCTGAAGGCGCCTGAGACCGGCAGGAGCGCGCGAACAGCACGTCACCCCGCCGGGCAGGCCGCCCGGCGGGGTGACGTGGATACGATGACGGTTCGGGCCGTCAGCAGGGGGAGTTGGTCTGGGTGAGCAGGCCCATCCGCCAGGGCAGCGAGTTGTAGTCACCGCCGGCCTTGGGGTCCAGGCCTTGGTAGACGTACTGCATACGGCAGGGGTCGATCGGGAGGGTCTGGTCGTTGCCGGCGCGGACCATCTCGCCGTGGCTGATGTCCTCGGTCCAGGCGCCGTTCGGGAAGGTGACGTTGCTGCGGCCGGCGAAGGGGTCGTCCCATGCGTGGGCGAGGGGGGTCCAGCCGCCGGTGAGGCTGGTCGAGGTGAAGGAACGGAAGTAGCGCCGGCCCGTGTTGTTGCCGATGGCCTCCTGAAGGAGCAGGTACTGGTTGGTGCCGGCGACCTTGTACACGTTGGTCGCCTCGAACAGGTTGTTCTTGGTGTCCGACATCACGATCTGCGTGTTCCCGAAACCGTTCGGGAAGTTCCCCAGGCTGGTCTCGGCACGGTAGATGTGGCCGTTGTCGTCGCTGAAGAACAGGTGGCAGTTGGCCGAGTCGCAGATGACCCAGAAGTCGATCCAGGTGCCGTTGCCCTTGTTCTCCGTGACGATCGGCGGCTCCTGGGCGATGAAGGTGCGCGGCGCGGACCACGACTTCGGGTCGGCGGGGTTGGTGCTGGTGGAGTAGGTGGGCGCAGGGGTCTGGTAGACCATGTACCAGAGGTTCTGCGGCGCGAAGTAGAACACCTGGGGCGCGGCCCGGTAGCCCGGTCCCATCGGCGACTGGTCCAGGTACGAGTGTTGTGCCGACCCGGCCTGTGACCAGTCACCGAAGCTGAACTGCTCCAGCCCGTAACCGAAGTTCGGGCCCACGGCCGAGGCATAGACCAGCCACTGGTTGTTGTGGCGGATCACCGAGAAGTCCTTGATGGCCACGGCGTTGTGCTGGCCGTCCGGCTTCGGGCCGGCCAGCACGCCGCTGGAGGACCACCGGAACGTCGACGGCAGCGAGCCGCCACCGCCGCCGCTGCCGACGCGGACCAGTTGCCACTGCTGGTTGACCCCTCCCCAGTCGGTGAACTGCACGACCTTGGCACCGTCCGCGGTCGAAGCGTTGTCCACCTCCACGGCCTTGCCGCTGCTGCGGACGATCAGCCGGACATGACCGTCCGACGAATCAGCCAGCCGGAACTGCTGGTTGACACTGTTGGTGTCACCCCACTGCACGATGTCCGCGTGGTCGGCCATGGAGTTGTTCAGCACGTCCAGGACCTTGCCCGAGTGCTGCGCCTTCAGCCGGTAGTAGCCGCCGCCCGAATCGACGAACTGGAACCGCTGGTTGGCGTGGTCGGTGCGGGTCCACTGCGTGAGGCTCGCACCGTCGGCGGTGCTGACGCCCGCCACATCCAGAGCCTTGCCACTGCCCCGGTTGACCAGCACATACCACGCACTCGTGTCCACACTGGCCGCCTGCGCCACCCCGGCGGCGCCCAACCCGGTCAGCAGCGTTGCCATCAGGGCGATCACCGCAGCGAGCACGGCCGTTCGCCTGCCTCGTCGCCACCACGACACCCTGCATGCCGTACGCATGCCCGTCATCTGTCTCTCCTTCACTGAGCGCGGCTGCTTCGCCGCTGTGGGGGGACGCGCCCCGGGCGAGGCCGGGGCGCGCTGCTGTTGGAGATCGTCGGTCGGCGTTGCCGCCCATCTCACACCGCGGGCCGCTGGAACTGCTGGTTGGCGCCGGTACCGCAGGGCCACTGGATGAGTCGGGCGCCGTTGGCCGTCGAGGCGTCGGCGACGTCGAGGCACTTGCCGCTGTGCCGGGCCACCAGGCGGTGGTAGCCGCCTCCCCGGTCATCGAACCGCCACTGCTGATTGGTGCCCGTCGTGCAGTGGTACTGGTTCACGAACGCGCCGTCGGCGGTGGAGCCTCCCTCGACGTCCAGGCACTTACCGCTGTGCTGGGCGAGCACCCGTACGTAGCCGCCGCCCGCGTCCTGGAGCCGCCACTGCTGGTTGAGGCCACCGTTGCAGGTGTACTGCAGCGCGATCGCGCTGTCGGCGGCCGAATTGTCGGTGACGTCGAGGCACTTACCGCTGTGCCTGGCAACCAGGTTGTAGTACGGGCCGCCGCCCACACCGGTGACCGTGCCGGCGACCGTGTCGATGGTGACCTGCGGATACCACGACAGGTTCATGGTGGTCCTGGTCGGGAAGGTCAGCGGCAGCCAGACGTACTGCGAGTCGTTGACCGTGCCGCCCATGGAGTTGCCCCAGCGGTCGCCCATGTAGAGGTAGGAGGTGCCCGAGGTTCCCTGCACGGGCAGCACGAACGCCGTCTGGGAGCCGTAGGCGGTGGCGTCGCCGATCTCGGTCATGGCGGTCCAAGGGACGGCCAGGCTGGTGGCGGTCGCGTACCTCTGCTGGTTGGGATTCCAGCCGCTGGTGCCGGACGTGAGCATGAAGTAGACGCCGTCGCGCTTGAACAGCGCGGGCGACTCGCGGTAGTTGTTCGGCCACGGGTTGGCGATGAGGCTGTCGTAGCCGGTGTAGTCGGCGGTGAGCTTGTAGAGGTGCAGATCGGCGTTGCCGGCCGCGGAGGTGACCTGGTAGGCCGTTCCGTCGTCGTCCTTGAACAGGGTCATGTCCCGTGACGTGGTGCCGGACGGCGGCCGGAAGCTGCCCCGCCAGGCGTAGTCGCCGTCGACGGTGTCGGAGACGGCGACCGCGGAACGGGACTCGTTGTAGTCGCTGCCGTTCTCCTTGTGCATCCACATGACGAACTTGCCGGTCGCGCTGTTGTAAATGACCTTCGGCCGCTCGATGTTGGCGACCGCGAGCTCGGGGTCGCCGGCCTGGGTCAGCACGTGGCGTCTGAACTCCCAGGTCTTCAGGTCGGTGGAGCGGTAGGCGGAGACGGCCTTGAACGTGTTGTCGGCGTTGCGGTTCTCGCCAAACCAGTAGTAGTACGCACCCACCTTGATCACCCCGCCGCCATGGGCGTGCACCACGGCTCCGGTGGTGTCGGTGAACTGCGTCCCGTTGGTCACGGTGCCCGGGGCCGCCTGAGCCGGCGCGCCGGAGACGAGCAGCGTGAACACGCCCAGGACGAGGACGAGAAGAGGGGAGAACGCACGTCTGAGCATCGGTACTCCGCTCCGAGCCACAGGCTTCGTGTTGTTGAAATCTGTTCGGATCCGTCGCAGGACAGTAGGTACCAGGCATGACCTCGTCAATAGCTACCGCACGGTAGATACATCCCATGTCAAGACTGGTCGGTCCGGCGGGGGTTGGCGCAAAAGGCCTGCTGTATTGGGCATTTGCCTCGGATCTCTGGACAACAGCCCGTTCAGCAGCCGCTAATACATCCAATGTTCCTGTTGCGTCGCGGCACGGGGTTCATCACCGGGACACCCCACGCCCCGCTTGCTTTGAACCTGAACCAGCACACCTTCCGTGCGGTTCTGCGAACAGTCAGGAGAGAACCTTGCCCGAACCGATCAGTCGCCGCAGAGTGCTGACCGGCATGGCCGCAATGACGGTTGCCGCAGCCGTCTCGCCGACACTGGCGCCCCCCGCCCACGCCGCCGCCTCCCCACAGCCGCTGCCGCTCCTCCCGCTCCGGGTCCCCCAGCCGGACCTGGGCATCGAGCAGCAGTCCGACGAGAAGATCAAGTGGCTGCAGGACGCCAAGCTCGGCATGTTCATCCACTGGGGGGTCTACTCCGGCCCGGCCAGGGGCGAGTGGTACATGGAGAACGCCGCCGTCACCCCGGAGAACTACCGGAAGTACGTCACCGACGCAGGCGGCGAGCAGTTTACCGCGGCTGCGTACAACCCCGCCGACTGGGCGCAGCTGGCCAAGGACATGGGCGCCAGGTACACGGTGCTCACGGCCCGTCACCACGACGGGTTCGCGCTGTGGCCGTCCACGCACCCGAATGCCTGGCACAGCGGACAGGCGCCCCTGCAGCGCGACTTCATCGGCCAGTACGTCACCGCCGTGCGCAACGCCGGGCTGCGTGTGGGTCTGTACTACTCGCCGTTGAGCTGGCGCTACCCCGGCTATTACGACGTCCGCGGCACCAACTGCCTCCCGAACAAGTGGGGGTACGTCACCGATCCCGCGCACAAGGAGAACGCGCGGATCATGAAGAACGAGGTGTACCAGCAGGTCAAGGAACTGGTCACCCAGTATGGCAAGATCGACGACCTGTGGTGGGACGGCGGCTGGCTCGGCCAGCAGGGCACCGACGCGGACGCCGCCTTCTTCTGGGAGCCCGGCAAGTTCCGCGATCCCGCCAACGAGTGGCCGGTGGACTCCGCCTACGGCGAGACCGACTCCGCGACCGGCAGGCCGTTGGGCCTGACCGGCCTCGTGCGCAAGCACCAGCCCGACATCGTCACCACCCTGCGCTCCGGCTGGATCGGCGACTTCACCAGCGAGGAAGGCGGTTCCGTGCCGACCGGGCCGATGCGCACCGGCAGGCTGGCGGAGAAGTGCTTCACCATCGGCGGCGCCTGGGGCCACACGGCGGGCGCGCCCGTGATGAGCTTCGGCGGCATCATGAACGTCCTGGTCAACGCCTGGGTGCGGAACATGACCGTCCTCCTCAACGTCGGCCCCGACCGCACCGGCGTGGTCCCCGCCGACCAGGCGGCGGCGGTGCGCAAGGTCGGCTCCTTCCTCTCCACCTGCGGCCAGGCCGTCTACGGCACGCGCGGCGGGCCGTGGGAACCGGTGGACGGCCAGTACGGCTTCACGCAGAAGGACAACACCTTCTACGTCCACCTGCTGCCCGGCTACAACGGCACTTCCTTCACCACCCCGTCCACCGGGGACGCCAAGGTCACCCGCGTCTTCGAGGTCGCCACGGGTACCGACCTGTCGTACACCGTCGGCTCGGACGGGAAGGTGACGATCACCGGCATCAACCGCACCCGCATCCCCGAGGACAGCGTCGTCGGGGTCACGCTGGACCGCTCCTTGCAGCCGGCCGACATCGCCGTCGGCAAGACGGCCACGGCCGGCAGCGAGGAGACCTCCAAGGGCAACACCGCGGCCAGGGCCGTCGACGGCTCCACCGCCACCCGCTGGTGCGCGAGCAACGGCGAAGCGGGGCAGTGGCTGAAGGTGGACCTGGGGTCGGCGAGGTCGCTGACCGGAACCCGTATCGCCTGGGAGTCCCCGGCCACGAACTACCGCTACCGGATCGAGGGTTCCACCGACAACGCCAACTGGACCACCCTGGCCAACCTGACCGCCACCACCGGCACCAGTCAGGTGCGGGTCTCCGTCTTCCGCGCTCAGGCACGGTATGTGCGAGTGACGGTCACCGGGCTGCCCTCGGGCGTCTGGGCGTCGATCCGCAGCCTGGAGGTCTACGACCGGCCCTTCAGCGCGGACGTCGGCACCGTTCGGCTGGTGAACCGCAAGAGCGGCAAGGTACTGGACGTCAGCGATGCCTCGACCGCCGACGGGAGCGCCGTCATCCAGTGGCCGTGGGGCGGCGGTACCAACCAGCAGTGGAAGCTGCTGCCCAACACCGACGGCTCCTACCGGCTGTCCAACGTCCGCAGCGGCAGGGTCCTTCAAAGCCCGGGGGGCTCCGCCCAGGGTGACGGACTGAACCAGTGGAGCGACGACGGCGGCGACAACCAGTCGTGGAAGCTGGTCCCCTCCCAGACCGGCGGGTCCTACCAGCTCGTCAACGTCCGCAACGGGTGGTGCGCCGACGTGAAGGACGCCGCCACCGCGGACGGCGCTGCGGTCATCCAGTGGCCCGCCACCGGCGGCTCCAACCAGGACTGGCAGATCCTCCCGCTGTGACGACACCGGGCGGGGGCCGTGCCGCGGGACGGCGCGGTCCCCGCGGCGGGACGGTCGGGCCGTGCGGTCACGGTGTGCCGTTCCTCCGTCGCACCGCCCGCCGTGTGGACCGTCGAGGGAGCAGCACCGGTTGCACGAGCCGGTGCCGGTCCACGCCGCTGCGGGCGTTGATGACGGCGATCAGCAGGTCGACCGCTTCGTCGCCCATCCGGTCCGGACGGAGGCTGAGCGGAGTGACGGGCGGGGTGGTCGCCGCGTAGTCCGGATCCTCGCTGATGCATGCCACCAGCAGGTCCTGCGGTACCCGAAGCCGGTGGTGGCGAGCGGCGGCCAGGATGTTGTGACCGGAGTCGGAGTGGACGCCGACGACGGCGTCCGGCCGTCAATCGTGGTCGAGCAGCCGGCTGACCGCGTCCTGTTCGGCGGTGAAGGGGTCGGGCAGCGGGGCGTACTCCTCCACGAGGGCGGGCATGCCGTGTTCGTCGCACCAGGCCCGGTAAGCCTGCGCGTTCAGGCGCGGGTACGCGTCGTCGTGCAGGGGCAGCGAGAGCCCGATCCGGCGGGCGCCGGACTCCGCGAGGTGGCCGAGGAGCAGGCGCAGGCCGGCTTCGTAGTCGGTGTCCACCCACGCGTCGCACCAGTGCGGCTGGGGCGGCCGGCCCTCGCTGACCATCGTGGTGGTCCTGCTGGCAAGGCCACTGACCCCGCACAAAGCGACGCGCCCCGGCCCACACGAGGGGTCGGGGCGCGTTCGGCGGTTCAACGGTCAGCCTACGGCGGCTTCGTGGACGATCTGCCGTGGCTCCTGCCGCGGCGCGGTGGCGTCCGTTCTCCGTGGACGATTCGGATCATCGCCGCCGCTCTGGTCGTCGGCAGCAGGAACGTGCCGACCGCCGCCGAAGCCATGGCCAGGAACCGGGCCCGGCTGATCCTCATGTGCCCTCGCCTTCCCCTTCCCCCCGGGGCCGGTACCAGTGTCGGAAGCGGGAGGGCGGGACGGAATCGGCCGATGGTTCATGGCTGGGCGACGAAGGTATGCGGCAGGCTAGACGGGCGTCGACGCCGACGGCACGAACGGTGCGCCGTGGCCCGGCACGATCAGCGCCGGGCCGAGGGCGAGGACCTTCTCCCTGGCGGCCCGCAGCTGCTCACGGTCGGGCGCGAAGGGGTCGTCGGACGGCCCGTCGGCGGTCCACCACAGGTGAGTCAGGACCACCAGGCCCTCGTCGGTGGTGACCAGGGTGCTGACGTCCTCGGCGGTGTGGCCGGGGGTCGTCATGAGCGTGATCGACGACGACACCTGGTATCCGTCGGCAGCGCGGTCCTCCCAGATGTCGTTCTGGTAGATCGCCATGTGATCGTGGAAGCGGGCCTCGGGGAACAGGGCCGCGTTCAGCGTGTGGTCCGGATGGTGGTGACTGAAGATCACGTCGGTCACGTCCTCCGGGTTGAGCTCGTGATGCGCGAGCGGGTCCAGGATGAGCCGGCGGTCCGCGACCATGCCGGGATCGACGATCACGACCTTGTCGCCGTCGACGAGCAGGGTGACGGTGCCGGCCACCCGCTCGTCGGCGTAGCCGGTGGTCAGGACGTGGAAGGCAGCGGTCATGAGAGGCTCCTCGGGGAAGGTGTTGGGTTGGGCGCGAGGGTGCCGTGCGCCGTTACGCCCCGGCCGCCTCGATGAATTCGCGCACGGCGGTGCGCGGGTCCCCGGAGCGGACCAGTGCCTCACCGACCAGCACCACGTCGGCTCCCCAACCGCGGTACTCCGCCACGTCCTTGGGGCCCGTCACACCGGATTCCGCGACCTTGACCGTGCCTTCCGGGATGGCCGGCGCGAGCTCGGCGAACACCTTGCGGTCCACGTCCAGCGTTGTCAGGTCCCGCGCGTTGATGCCCAGCAGCTCGGCTCCCGCAGCGACGGCGCGTCGCACTTCGTCGGCCGTGTGCGCCTCCACGAGCGGCGTGAGACCCAGCTCCTTGCACAGTGCCATCAGGTCGGTGAGCTGGGCGTCGTCCAGCGACACGACCATGAGAAGCGCAAGGTCGGCTCCGTGGGCGCGGGCCTCCCACAGCTGATAGGGGTCGACGATGAAGTCCTTACGCAGGACGGGCACGTCGACGCGGGCCCGTACGGCGTCCAGATCTGCGAGCGAGCCGCCGAACCGCCTGCTCTCGGTGAGCACGCTGATCGCGGCGGCACCGCCGGCCGCGTACCGGGTCGCGAGGGAGGCGGGGTCGGGGATGTCCGCCAGCGCTCCCTTGCTGGGGCTCTTGCGCTTCACCTCGGCGATGACGGACACCCCGGGCGCCCGGAAACCGGGCAGCGGGTCGAGCGCGGGTGCCGCGTCCGCTGCCCGGGAGCGCAGCTCCGCCAGCGGCGTCGCACGCTTACGCTCTTCCAAGTCCTCGCGAACTCCCGCGAGAATTCCGTCAAGAACGCTCATCGGCCTCTCCTTTGTCGAATCGTCTGCCGCCGCAGGCGTCCCCCGGCTTGAGTGAGGCCCTGCATCACCCACGTCCGAGTCCTACTCGGCGAAGGTTATTCGGATTGATCATGGCCTGCGTACCGACCGGCCCCTCGGCGCGGAAGCCGAACTTCTCAGGCCAGGGCGAACCGCTCAGCGTGTACCTGCCGGTGCGGGACCTTCAGGCCGCGCAGCGCGCTGAGCACGGCCGAGGTCATCGCGGGCGGGCCGCAGACGTACACGTCGCGCTCGGCCATGTCGGGAACCAGGGCACGGAGAATGTCCGGCTCGAACTGCGTGCTCCCCTCCCCCGTGCGACGGGTCTGCAGGTGCAGCTCGCCACCGCGGTCCGCGACCAGGGCCCGTACCTCGTCGACGAGCACGGCGTCGTGCTCGCTGCGCACCCGGTAGAGCACGACGACGTCGCCGGCTGGCTCCTCCTCCAGCAGGTCCCGCACCGGCGTGATCCCCAACCCTCCGGCGATCAGGAGTGCGCCGGGCCGCGTTCGATGCAACGAGGTGAACGCGCCGTACGGCCCCTCGACGAACGCGCGGCTCCCGACCGGGATGTGCCGCAGGCCGGCGCCTGCGCTGCCGACCGCCTGTACGGCGTGGGTGAGGATGGTCCACAACAGGGTGAAGCCGACCCACCGGTGCCACACCGTCAGCCGGTTCATGCCGATTCGGCGGTCGAGCCACGGCAGCCTGGCCGGCAGCAGCTGGAACAGCATCAGCACGGCGGCGTGCAGACCGAAGAACTCGGCGACCGTGAGCACCCCGTTCTGACCGGTCCCGGCGTTGAGGAACAAGACCTCGACGATCGCCAAGTTGACAATGACACGCTTGCACCGCTTCCCCTCATGTCTGACCTGACGGCACGGCCCGGCCGCCGTCGCCCGGTACGTTGAGTGATCAGCGCCTTAACCACAAGCCGGATGACGGAAGCATTGACGCATCGCGCTGCCCGCAGTGACAGCACCCCCAGTTCACCGCGGACGCCACCTTGCGCGTTACGAGCTGACCCGACACCGAGGCCAGACATGGGATGTTAGCGGACCCACACGCTCGCCGTCGCGTCTCCGTTCCCTGATTTCAGTTCATTCATGGGATGTTCCGGTCGGGATCGTGGTATCCATGCACTGGAACGGCGATCAGCCGCGAGGGTTCACCCCATCACTCGCAGAAGAGGAC
The DNA here is from genome assembly GCF_900103585.1 of Streptomyces sp. cf386. Classification (GTDB taxonomy): domain Bacteria; phylum Actinomycetota; class Actinomycetes; order Streptomycetales; family Streptomycetaceae; genus Streptomyces. The sequence goes on along the minus strand of NZ_FNHV01000037.1, from coordinate 35,107 downwards.
GCTGCATGAGAAGACCTCGGGTTCTCCCTCTGATCACGCTTGTCGCTGCCGCGTTCGGGGCGACGGCCGCAGGCGTGGCCCCTGCCTCCGCCGCTCCCAACACGCCTTTACGGGTCATGCCGTTGGGCGACTCGATCACGTGGGGCGTGGGAAGCAGTACCGGCAACGGCTACCGGGGCCCGTTGTGGGACAAACTCGCGGCGGACGGGCATCCCCTGGACTTCGTCGGCACGTTGCGGGGCGGTTCGATGTCCGACCCCGACAACGAAGGCCACTCCGGATACAAGATCCACCAGCTCGCCGCACTCACCGACGCCTCGCTGACCCACTACCGCCCCAACCTCGTGACGCTGCACATCGGTACCAACGACCTCAACGAGAGCTACCAGGTCTCCACCGCCACCGCCCGGCTGAGGTCCCTGGTCGACCAGATCACCGCCGCCGCCCCCGACGCAACCGTCCTCGTGGCCTCCCTGGTCGTGTCCACCAGCGGCTCGGAGGAGCAGTACCGTGCCGCCTACAACCGGGCCATCCCCCAGATCGTGAACGACGCACAGGCCGCGGGCAAGCATGTCGCATATGTGGACATGAGCATCCTGACCACGGCCGACCTTGCCGACACCCTGCATCCCAACGACTCGGGCTACCAGAAGATGGCCACCGCCTTCCACCGTGGCATCCAGGCCGCGGACAGCGCGGGGTGGCTGCGGAACCCCGCGCCCGCTCCCGAACGCGTGCAGTCCGGCATCGCCGGCAAGTGCCTGGACGTCAACGGCGCCGGCACCGCCGACGGAACCGCCGTCCAGACGTGGAGCTGCGGCAACGGCGCCAATCAGTTCTGGTCCGCCTACACCGACGGCACGCTGCGCTCGATGGGCAAGTGCCTCGACGCCGCCGGCGGGGGCACCGCCAACGGCACCAAGGTGCAGATCTGGGCCTGCCACGGCGGCGCCAACCAGGTCTGGAAGCCGTACAACGGCGGCTACCGCAACCCCGCCTCCGGCCGCTGCCTCGACGTTCCGGGCTTCTCCACGACCGACGGAACGCAGCTCCACCTGTGGGACTGCACCGGCGGCTCCAATCAGAAGTGGACCGCTCTGACCACGGGATAACCCCCGCTCTTGGATTCTGAGCCCTTTCCGGGCTCGGATCCCGGGCGAACATCGATGGCACTCACAACGCCCGCCCGTCACTTCCCCGTTGTCGTCCCGAAGCGGAGGGGCTCGCCCGAGCGCAGGTGCTCCCTCAGCCACTGCTCGGTGTTGCTCACGTGCAGCAGTGCCGCGGCCTGACTGAGGGTGGCGTCACGAGTGGACAGGGCGTTGTAGATCGCCTCGTGCTCGGCCACCGTGCGGCCCGCGGCCTTGTCGTCGACCAGACCACGCCAGATGCGGGCGCGCAGGGTGCGGCCGGAGATCCCTTCCAGGAGGGTGAGCAGGGTCTCGTTGCCAGTGGCGGAGACAACGGCACGGTGAAAGGCGGCGTCATGTGCGTTGAGCCGTTCGACGTCGTCGCGGGCCTCACGCATGGCGTCCAGGTGCCCCTTCACCTCGGCCAGCTGATCATCAGAGATCCGCGTGGCGGCAAGTGCCGTGGCCATCGGTTCGAGGAGCCGCCGTACCTCCATGAGGTCCTGCAGGGCGACCGAGTCGCCCTGCAGCAGCTCCACCGCGCCACCGAGCCCCTCCAGCAGCACGCTCGGCTGGAGGCTGGTCACATATGTTCCGTCGCCGCGCCTGACCTCCAGGACCCGCGCCACGGCCAGCGCCTTGACCGCTTCGCGGGCGAGGTTGCGGGACAGACCCAGCTGCGCGGCCAGGTCCGGCTCCGGAGGGAGTTTCGAGCCCGGGGGCAGGGCACCGGTCCGGATCAGCTCACGGATCTGCTCGATGGCCCTGTCGGTCAGCAACACCGCACATCCCTCCCCCACCGTGCCCCGTGAGCACGTCCGGCCTGATCAGCCCCTGCGTGCGCAGATCCCCCAGAGACCGTCCGGGACGCGCTGATCATGGACTTCCACGTTTCGTCCGACCTGTTCCGGAGTCCGCATGCCGAGGGTGATGGTGATGATACTGGGATGCGTGTGCGGGAAGGCGATCGCGGCGGCGGGCAGGCTGGTCCCGTGTGCGGCCATGAACACCACGGACTACGAGACGTCCTGGGCGTGCGGCGCGTACATGCTCGGCCGCGCGGCCAACGGCAAGTCGATCACCGTACGGATCACCAACGAAGGCCCGCTGCCCTGCGCACTCGGGCCACTCGACCTCGATCGGCCACCGCAACCCGGTCGCCCGCCTGGAGGTCGGCACCGGCGGCGGCCGGCGGCAGTTGCCCCGCACGGAAGACAACTGCCTCGTCTCCGCCGACGGCAGCAGGTGCGGCGGCTCGATCAGAGTCACGGACATCGGTACGAGGGCGGTGGTGGGCGCTCAGTCCTCGTAGCGCACCTCGGTCGTCGCCCGCCCCGCGGCGTTGGTGTGCACCGTGCCCCCGGGGCCGCCGATCCGCAGTCGCCAGGGGTACGGGCTGTCGGTCGTGACGCTCAGGCGGTCTCCCTCGCGGTGGACCTCGAAGCGGGCCGTCTCGCCGAGGGCGTCCGTGCGCGGGATCACCACCGTGCGACGGGCGCCGTCCGCGAAGGCGTGGATCCGCAGTTCGACGTCATCCGCCCAGGCCGACACCGGATGCTGGTCGTCGGCGGCGAAGGGGACGACGGAGTCGGGGCGGGCCAGCAACGGCAGGGTGTGGAAGCCGTGTTGTTCGCGCACCCAGCGGGGGCCGGCGACCTGGGTGCCGGTCAGGACGTTGGTCCAGGTGCCCTCGGGCACGTAGTACTCGACCGTGCCGTCGTCCGTGAAGACGGGCGCGACGAGCAGGTCCTCCCCGAGCATGTACTGCCGGTCCAGCACCGCGGCGGTGGGGTCGTCGGGGAACTCCAGAACCATGGCCCGCATCACCGGGACGCCGGTGGTGTGGGCCTGCTGGGCGGCGCGCTGGAGGTAGGGGGCGAGGCGCTGTTTGAGGAGGGTGAACTCGCGGGTGACCTCGACGGCTTCCTCGCCGTAGTCCCACGGGACGCGGTACGACTTGCTGCCGTGCAGGCGGCTGTGCGAGGAAAGCAGCCCGAACTGCACCCACCGTTTGAAGACGGTCGGCGTCGGGGTGCCCTCGAAGCCGCCGATGTCGTGGCTCCAGAAGCCGAACCCGGACAGGCCGAGCGAGAGCCCACCGCGCAGGGACTCGGCCATGGCGCCGAAGTGGGAGTCGCAGTCACCGCCCCAGTGCACGGGGTACTGCTGGCCGCCGGCGGTGGCCGAGCGGGCGAACAGCAGCGCCTCGCCCTCGCCCCGCTCCTCGCGCAGCAGATCGAAAACCGCCTGGTTGTAGAGGTGGGTGTAGTAGTTGTGCATCCGCTCCGGGTCGGAGCCGTCGTGCCAGACGACGTCGGTGGGAACGCGTTCGCCGAAGTCGGTCTTGAAGCAGTCCACGCCCTGGGCGAGCAGGATGCGCAGCTTGCCGATGTACCAGTCGCGGGCGGCCGGGCTGGTGAAGTCGACCAGGGCCATGCCCGGTTGCCACAGGTCCCACTGCCACACGCTGCCGTCCGCGCGGCGTACGAGGTGGCCCGCGCTCATGGCCTCTTCGAACAGCTCGGACTTCTGGGCGATGTACGGGTTGATCCAGGCGGAGACGCGCAGTCCACGCTCCTTGAGCCGGGCGAGCATGCCCGCCGGGTCGGGGAAGGTCTCGGCGTCCCAGTCGAAGTCGCACCACTGGTAGGCGCGCATCCAGAAGCAGTCGAAGTGGAAGACGCTCAGCGGGATGCCGCGCTCGGCCATGCCGTCGATGAAGCGGCCCACGGTGGCCTCGTCGTAGTCGGTCGTGAAGGACGTGGTCAGCCACAGGCCCAGTGCCCAGGCGGGCGGCAGCGCCGGGCGGCCGGTGAGCCCGGTGTAGCGGTCCAGGACCTGCTTCGGGGTCGGGCCGTGGACGACGAAGTACTCCAGCGACTGGTCCTCGACGCTGAACGTTCGCTGCTGGTGCCGCCGTCGGCCTGCCAGATGTCCACCACTTGCCCGTTCCTGATGAACGGGGTGAACCGCTCCCCCAACCCGTAGACCAACTCGCCTACCCCCAGGGCGAGTTGGCCGACGATGTGGTGCCGGTCCTCGGCGTCGGTGACGAAGCCGGTGCCGCGCTCGCCGACGGAGGTCAGCACGCGTCCGCCGGCGGTGAACTCCAGCCGCCACGACTGTTCCGTGTCCACCCGCAGCGACAGTTCGCCGGAGGACAGCTCCAGCACCGCTCCGTCCCGGCGCACCGATCCGGCGTGGTGGGTGGTCCGCACGCCGATGACCCCCTCGGCCGGGGACCAGCACTCCACCGTCAGCAGCGGGCTGTTGAGGGTCTGCCCGCGTCGGGTGACGTGTTTCACGGGTGCGTACAGGGTCATCCGGTGGTCGCCGGCACGAACGTCGGCGACCTCGGTGGCGTAGCGGGCGGTGCAGCCCGGACGCATCAGCCAGTAGCCGTCCGTGAACTTCATCGGGCAGGTTCCTCCGTCCCCGCGCGGTGCGCGGTGATCAGCCTCCGGTACCAGTGGTAGCTGTCCTTGGGGGTGCGGGTCAGGGTGGCGTAGTCGACATGGACGAGCCCGAAGCGCTGGTCGTAGCCTCGCGCCCACTCGAAGTTGTCCAGCAGCGACCAGGCGTAGTAGCCGCGTACGTCCACACCGGCGGCGACGGCGTCGGCCACTGCGGCGAGATGGTCGGCGAGGTAGGCGATGCGGGCGGGGTCGTGGATGCGGCCGTCGGGTGACACCGTGTCGGCCTCCGCGGAGCCGTTCTCGGTGATCCAGATCGGCGGCAACTGCGGGTAGCGGGCGTGGAGGTCACGGAGCAGTTCGGTGAACGCGGACGGGACGACCGGCCAGCCCATGGTGGTGTGCCGGGTGCCGTACGGGTCCAGCTCGGCCACGCCGACGTCGACGGCGGTGCGCTGCTCGGGGTCGGCCGCTTGGTGTGGTGCGGCGGCCACGGTGAGGGGCCGGTAGAAGTTGAGGCCCACGAAGTCCAGCGGGATGCCGATCAGGTCCAGGTCGCCCGGCAGCCGCCAGGGGCCGTCGGCGAGCCCGGCCCAGGTCTCGGCCTCGTCGCGGGGATGACGTCCGGCGAAGAGCGGCTCCGTCCAGATGTCGTTGTGCAGGGTCTCGGCGCGGCGCAGGGCGGCGCGGTCCTCGGGGCGGTCGGAAGCGGCGTGGATGCGGTCCAAGTTGAGGGTGATGCCGATCTCCCGGGCCCTCGAGGCGCGCAGGGCGCTTACGGCGAGACCGTGGCCGAGGAGCAGGTGGTGGGCGGCGGCCAGGGCGCCCCGTCCCTCCCGCGCGCCGGGCGCGTGCCGGCCCTCGGCGTAGCCGACGAAGGCGGAGCAGTAGGGCTCGTTGAGGGTGATCCAGCGTTCCACACGGTCGCCGTAGCGCTCGGCGGCGAGTGCCGCGTATGCCGCGAAGGCCTCGGCGGTCTCCCGCACGCGCCAGCCGCCACGGTCTTCCAGGGCCTGCGGGAGATCCCAGTGGTAGAGGGTGACGGCCGGTGCGACACCGGCGGCCAGCAGGTCGTCGATGAGGCGGTCGTAGAAGTCCAACCCCTTGGGGTTGACCGGTCCGACACCCTGGGGCAGCAGCCGGGACCATGCGATCGAGAAGCGGTAGCTGTCGACGCCGAGATCGCGCAGCAGTGCCACGTCCTCGCGGTGGCGGTGGTAGTGGTCGGCGGCCACGTCGCCGGTGGCACCCGCGTGAGTGCGCCCGGGGGTGTGGCTGAAGGTGTCCCAGACGGACGGTCCGCGGCCGTCCTCGTCATGGGCGCCCTCGATCTGGTAGGCGGACGTGGCCGCACCGAAGCGGAACCCGGCGGGCAGCTTCGGGAAACCCCCCATCGCCGTCGCGGCGGTCACGGTCGTACAGGACGGAGAAGCCACGAGACAGATCCCTCGGCAATCGGGCGTGAACGTGGGACAAGAGGCTGACTTGTCGAAGCGCATCGACGCTGTCATTTTCGCTCACTGGCTGTCAATGGACCAGCGGAGAGAAACTTTCCTCCCGCACGGGCTCTTGTTTCGCTCGAAACATGTCCGTTAACTTCCCTCGCAAGTGAAGCGCTTCGACACTTCGTGGGAGAGGGTCACCGTCATGACGGCACGCCGCATCACCGACCGCCTGGGCGGTCTCGCCTTCGGCGGCGACTACAACCCCGAGCAGTGGGACGAGCCGGTCTGGAAGGAGGACGACGAACTCATGCGCCGGGCCAGGGTCAACCTGGCCACCCTCGGAGTCTTCTCCTGGGCCCTGCTCGAACCGGAGGAGGGGCGCTACGACTTCAGCCGGCTGGACGCCCACATCGAACGCCTCCACGCGAACGGCGTGGCCGTCGACCTCGCCACCCCGACTGCCTCCCCACCGCCCTGGTTCACCCTCGCCCACCCCGAGGCGCTGGCGGTCAGGGCCGACGGCACCCGTCTCGTGCACGGCAGTCGCGACACCTACTGCCTCGCCTCGCCCGCCTATCGCAGCGCGGCCCGCCGGATCGCCTCCGCGCTGGCCGAACGGTACGGCGATCACCCCGCCCTCGCGCTGTGGCACGTGCACAACGAGTACGGCACGCTCTGCTGGTGCGACCACACGGCGGCCGCGTTCCGCGTGTGGCTGCGCGCCCGGCACGGCTCGCTGGACGCCCTCAACGAGGCCTGGGGAACGGCCTTCTGGAGCCAGCGCTACACCTCCTGGGAACAGGTGCTGCCGCCCCGCGCGACGCAGTACCACAAGAACCCCGGCCAGACGGTGGACTTCCACCGCTTCTGGGCCGACGAGATCATCGCCGCCTACTGCGAACAGCGCGACGCGATCCGCGAGCACAGCGACCGTCCGGTGACGACGAACCTGATGCTGCCCTACGACCTGCGGCTGAACCTGTGGGCGTTCGCCCGCGAACTCGACGTGGTCAGCTCCGACCAGTACCCGGACGCGAACGGCCTCGACGGCGCCGCACACGTGGCCTACTACGCCGACCGCTCCCGCTCCCTGGCCGGCGGCCGCCCGTGGCTGCTGATGGAGCAGGGCACCAGCACGGTCTACGACGGCGATCAGGTGATCGGCAAGGAACCGGGCGACGTACTGCGCCACAGCCTCGGCCACATCGCGCGCGGCTCGGAGGGCGCCCTGTTCTTCCAGTGGCGGCAGTCCCGGGCGGGCGCCGAGACCTGGCACTCGGCGATGCTCCCGCACGCGGGCCCCGACAGCCGTATCTTCCGCGAGGCCACGCGGACCGGGGAGGCGGTCGCCGCGCTCGGGGAGCTGGCCGGATCGACGGTCACCGCGCAAGTGGCCGTGCTCGACGACCCGGACGCCATGTGGGCACTGCAGGCGGACGGCCTCCCCTCCTCCCGGCTCGACTACCACGGGCCGCTCGCCGGGGCGCACCGCGCGCTGTGGGACGCGGGCGTCACGGTCGACTTCGCCCACCCCGAGCACGAGTTGAGCCGCTACCGGCTGGTCATCGCCCCCGCCCTGTTCCTGCTGTCCGACAAGGGCGCGGAGAACCTGCGCCGTTACGTCGAGGGCGGCGGGACACTCCTCGTCCAGCACGCCACCGGCTACGTCGACGACCGCATGCACGCCCGGCTCGGCGGCTACCCGGCCGCACCGCTGCGCGAGGCGCTGGGCATCTGCGTCGAGGAGCACCGGCCACTGCGGACGGACGAGCGGATCACCCTGTCGGACGGCTCGCACGGCACCGTCTGGAGCGAGTCCCTGCGCACCGAAGGCGCCGAAGCGCTCGCCGCCTACACCCACGCCATGCTCGCGGACAGCCCGGCACTCACCCGGCACCGCTTCGGCACCGGACAGGGCTGGTATCTGTCCACCCGCCTGGACGACGCCGACTACGGCGCCCTGGTCGGACGGCTCCTGAAGGAAGCCGGCGTCGAGCCGGAGCTGCCGGACCTGCCGGCCGGTGTCGAAGCCGTCACCCGGCACGCGGCCGACGGCCGCCGCTGGCACGTCCTGATCAACCACACCGACGACACCGTGCCCCTGCCGGATCCCGCCCACGACCTGCTCACCGGCGGGGCGGCCCACGAACTGCCGCCCGGCGCCTGCGCGGTCCTGCGCGGCCACTGACCCGGAGAGGGCCACCATGGAAACGGAACAGCGGAGCTTTCGCTGGGGTCACGACGCCCTGCACGTCGAGTTCACCCTCGGCGACGACGGCAGTGCCCGCCTGACGCACCTCGGACGGCCGGGCGAGGCAGGCAACGGCACCCGTGGGTCCCTGCCTCTGGTGGAGGTGACGGCCACGGGTCACGGGCGCAGCTGGTCCGGGAGCCGTCTGGTCCAGACGGGTCTCGGCGAGCGGCTGCGCCACCGGACCCACAGTGCGGCCCGCGAGGGTGGCTGGCACATCCTGACCGTCCAACTCCACGACCCGGACACCGGTCTGGTCGCGGAGGTGACCTACCGGTCGCCGGACGGCTTACCCGTGCTCCGCAGCGAGGTGACGCTTCGCAACGAAGGGCAGGACACGCTCCACCTGGAGTCGGTCAGCTCGTTCGCGACGGGGTGCCTCACCACGCCGGACCCGGCGGACCTGGACGCCGCCGACCTGCTGTGGGCGGAGAACGACTGGCTCGCCGAATGCCGCTGGCAGCGCCGCCCGTTGCGGCTGACCTCGCCGGACCACGGTGGACGCGTGCAGCACGCGAACGGCCGTTCCGGCTTCGCCCTGACCGGACAGGGCACCTGGTCCAGCTGCGGGCACCTGCCCATGGGGGGCCTGACGGACCGGCGCACCGGCCGCACCTGGGTGTGGCAGGTCGAGCACAACGGCGGGGGCTGGCGCTGGGAGTGCGCCGAGCGCGAGAGGACGGCCTACCTGGCGCTGTTCGGGCCCACCGACTCCCACCACGGCTGGCGGCAGCCGCTGGAACCGGGTGCCGTCTTCCGCACCGTACCCGTGGCCCTGTCCTTCAGTGCCGACGGCGGCCCCGACGCCGCGTTCGCCACCCTGACCCGGTACCGACGCGCCCATCGGCGTCCGCATTCCGACCACCAAGGTCTGCCCGTCATCTTCAACGACTACATGAACTGCCTGATGGGAGACCCCACCACCGAGAAGCTGCTGCCGCTGATCGACGCGGCGGCCGAGGCCGGCGCCGAGTACTTCGTCATCGACGCGGGCTGGTACGACGACGGCGGTGACGGCTGGTGGACCACCGTCGGCGCCTGGGAGCCGGCCGCCTCACGCTTCCCCGGCGAAAAGGGCATCCACGAGGTGCTGGACCGCATCCGGGAGCGCGGCATGGTGCCCGGCCTGTGGCTGGAGCCGGAAGTGATCGGCGTCCACAGCCCGGTGGCCGACTCCCTGCCCGACGAGGCGTACTTCCGCCGCGACGGCGTCCGCGTCACGGAGTCCGGCCGGTACCACCTGGACCTGCGCCACCCGGCCGCCCGCGCCCATCTCGACCAGGTCGTGGACCGCCTGGTCGGCGCATGGGGCGTCGGGTACCTCAAGCTCGACCACAACATCGACCCCGGCTCCGGCACGAGCGCCCACCCCGGCGAGAGCGCGGGCGCCGGACTGCTCGGCCACAACCGCGCCCACCTGGACTGGCTCGACGGCATCCTGGACCGCCATCCACACCTGGTGGTGGAGAACTGCGCCTCGGGCGGCATGCGCCTGGACCACGCCCTGCTGTCGCGGCTGCAACTGCAGTCCACCAGCGACCAGCAGAACCTCCACCACTACGCGCCCATCGCGGCCTCCGCGCCCACCGCCGTCACCCCCGAGCAGGGTGCCGTGTGGGCCTATCCGCAGCCGGAGGACTCACTCGACGAGGTCGCCTTCACCATGGCGAGCGCCCTCCTCGGCCGCGTCCATCTCTCCGGGCGCCTGCTGGAGTTGGGGCCCGAGGCCCGCGCCCTGGTCCACGAAGCGGTCGCCACGTACAAGGCCATCCGCGCCGACCTGCCCCAAGCCGTGCCCTCCTGGCCACTGGGCCTCCCGGGCTGGGACGACCCCTGGATCGCGCTCGCCCTGCACACCCCCGCCGCCACCTACCTCACCGTCTGGCGCCGCGCGGGCGGCGAGGCAACCATCACCCTCCGGCTGGCTGAACGGGCGGGCTGCGTGGCCCGTTCCGAGGTGCTGTACCCCGCCGCAGGTCAGGCAGTTGCCGTCTGGAACCCGGACACCGCCGACCTCACCGTGACCCTGCCCACCACGCCCTCCGCGGCGCTGCTCCGCATCACCCGCACGGAACCGGACGCTCCCTGAGCGCCGACCCCGCCACCCACCCGACGAAAGGACGACCGAGGGTGCCCGCTCAGACCCCGCCCGCCCACGCCACCAACCCCGTGCTCCCCGGGTTCCACCCCGACCCGAGCATCTGCCGTGTCGGCGACGACTACTACCTCGCCTGCTCCAGCTTCGAGTACTTCCCCGGCATACCCCTCTTCCACAGCCGTGACCTGGTGCACTGGCGGCAGATCGGCAACGTCCTGGACCGGCCGGAGCAGTTGCGGCTGCCGGCCTCCATGGCGTCCTCCGGCGGGATCTACGCCCCCACCCTGCGCCATCACGACGGGCGCTTCTGGCTGATCGTCACCAACTGCAGCGAGGGCGGCGGCAATCTGATCGTCACGGCCACCGACCCCGCCGGGCCGTGGTCGGACCCCATCTGGGCACCGGGCGTACCCGGTATCGATCCCGACCTGGCCTGGGACGAGGACGACACCTGCTGGTGCACGGTCGCCGGGGTGTCGCAGGTCCGTATCGACCCGTCCACCGGGCAGACGTACGGCACACCGCACCGGCTCTGGTCCGGCGGCCCCGGCGCGAAGGCTCCGGAGGCGCCGCACCTGTACCGGATCGGCGATTACTGGTACCTGCTCATCGCCGAGGGCGGCACGGAGCGCGGCCACGGTGTGTCGATCGCCCGCGGCCGTACGCCGACCGGTCCGTTCGAACCGCACCCGGCCAACCCGATCCTCACCCACCGCGGCACCGACCACCAGGTCCAGAACACCGGCCACGCGGACCTGGTCCAAGGCCCCGACGGCTCATGGTGGATGGTCTTCCTCGGCGTACGTCCGCGCGGCGGCACCCCCGGCTGGCACGTGCTCGGCCGGGAGACCTTCCTCGCGCCCGTGACCTGGGAGGACGACTGGCCGGTCGTCGGCGAGGTCACCTCGGACCTGTCCGCGCTCCCCTGGCCGCTCACCCCCGGCCCCGTCGAGGAAGGGCGCGACGACTTCGAGCTCAGCGAACTCGGGTCGACCTGGATCTCCGTGCGGGACCGCCCCGCCGAGCTCTGCACCACCAAGGAGCGCCCCGGTTGGCTGACGCTCCGCGCGCGGGGCGCCTCCCTGGACGAGCCCGACGTGGTGTTCACGGGCCGACGTCAGCAGCACTTCTCCTGCCGGGCGCGCGCCCTGGTCGACGCGGGGCAGGGGCGCGGCGGCCTCGCCGTACGGCTGGACGAGCGGCACCACTACGCGATCGAGGCGTGCGGCGCGGAGGTGCGGGTGATCGCGCGCGTCGGCTCCCTGCGCACGGTCGTGGCCGCCCAGTCCGTGCCCGCCGGGCCGGTGACCCTTGCCGTCGCCGTCACCGACCCGCCGTCACCGCACGGGCCCTGCACCGGACCCGACGTCGCCTCGCTGGGGATCGAAGCCCCGGACGGAACGTTGACCGAGCTCGCGACCCTCGACGGTCGCTACCTGTCGACGGAGGTGGCCGGCGGCTTCACCGGCCGGGTCATCGGCATGTACGCCACGGCAGGCACCGTCCACTTCGACTGGTTCGACTACGAGCCCCTCGACGGCTGAAGCCCAACCCCCTACGACCGAACGAAAGGAAAGAACATGAAGGGCATACGGCAACCCGCCCGCCAAAGCAGCCACGGCCCAGGACGCCTGACCGGCCTGCTGATGGCGCTGCTCGTCGTCCTGGGGCTGTCCGGCGGCACCGCGATCGCCACGCCGGGCGGTGCGGCACAGCAGACAGGCTCCACGGTCAGGGTTCCGGCCCGCGCCATGGACGCCGTCGACGCGATGCAGCCCAGCTGGAACCTGGGCAACACCCTGGACGCGATTCCGGACGAGACGTCCTGGGGCAACCCCAAGGCCACCAGAGAGCTGTTCGAAACCGTCCGGGCGCAGGGCTTCCGCAGCGTCCGCATCCCGGTGACCTGGAGCGCACACCAGTCGGCCACCGCGCCCTACACCGTCGACGCCGCGTACATGAGCCGGGTCCAGCAGGTGGTGGACTGGGCACAGGCCGAGAACCTCTACGTCGTGCTCAACGTCCACCACGACTCATGGCAGTGGATCGAGAAGATCTCCACGGACCACGACAACGTACGCGCTCGCTACGACGCACTGTGGACCCAGATCTCCGCAGCGTTCCGGAACGAGCCGCGCACCCTGCTCTTCGAAGGCGTCAACGAACCGACCTTCGGCGACGCCACAGCCGCACAGAAGACCCAGTACATGAACGAGCTGAACACCTCGTTCCAGAAGGTCGTCCGCGCTTCGGGCGGCGGGAACAAGGACCGCCTGCTCGTCCTGACCACACAGGTCGGCACCCCCTCCCAGGACCTCATGGACGACCTGTACACCACGATCAGCGCGCTGCGCGACAAGAACCTGGTCGCCACCGTGCACTACTACAGCTACTACCCGTTCAGCGTGAACATCGCGGGCGGCACCCGGTACGACGACAACGCCCGCAACGACGCCGACGACGCCTTCGCCCGCATGCACAACACCTTCGTCGCCAGGGGCATCCCCGTCTACCTCGGTGAGTACGGCCTGCTCGCCTACCCCGACGACAACCACCCCTCCCGCATCGAGCGGGGCGAGGCGCTGAAGTACTACGAGCACGTCGGATACCTGGCACGCGTCGCCGGTGTCACCACCGCCCTGTGGGATCCCGGCTTCGCCTACCTGAACCGGGAGACCCTGAAGTGGCGTGACCCCGCCCTCTTCGCCTGGATCAAGTCGAGCTGGACCACCCGCTCGGGAACCGCCTCCTTCGACAAGGTCTTCGTGGCGAAGTCGAGCCGGATCACGGCCCAGTCGCTCACCCTGAACCGGAACGGCACCAAGTTCCGGGGGCTGTGGCACGGCGACACCAAGCTGGCCGAGGGCCGGGACTACACCGTCTTCGAGAATCGGCTCACCCTCACGGCACCGGCCCTGACCCGGCTGGCCGGCGATCGCGACTACGGGGTCAACGCGACGCTCCAGGCCCGGTTCTCCCAGGGGCTGCCCTGGCAGATCGGCGTGGTCACCTACGACACTCCGGTGCTGTCGGACGCCACGGGCACGGCCGAGAAGTTCACCATTCCCACGAAGTACCAGGGAGACGACCTGGCGACCATGGAGGCCACGTACGCCGACGGCACCAACGCCGGCCCGACCAGCTGGACTCCGTACCAGGAATTCAACAAGGCCTTCCGGCCGGACTACCCGAACGGCACGATCATCCTGACCACCGAGACCCTCGAGTCCCTGCGTGACGGCGAACCCGCGACGCTGACCTTCCACTTCCACAGCGGCGCCAAGGTGAAGTACAAGGTCACGAAGTCCGGAGATTCAGTCACCGGTACGGCTGTCAAGGAATCCTGACCGACAGGCCCCTCGCCCTGGTTGCCCACCTCACGGGCAGCCGGGGCAGCGGCGTCCCTGCCGCACTGCCTCACTCCTCCTTCGGCGGAGCCGTGCTCTCCCGGACGGCCAGAGTGGTGGCGATCTCCAGCCCCACCTGCGCCACCTGCTCACCCCGCCCGAGCGCCAGAGCCAGCTCGGTGGCCGCCGTCGCCATCTCGGCCAGCGGCTGGTGGACCGTGGTCAAAGGCGGATCCATCCAGGCCACGGCCGGTACGTCGTCGAAGCCCACCACGCTGAGATCGTGCGGGATGCGCAGGCCCAGCTCGCGCGCGGCCTGGTAGACACCGAGCGCCTGCATGTCGTTGGCGGTGAACACAGCGGTGGGGCGATCGGGTCGGGACAGCAACTCCCGCGCGGCGGCGTACCCGTGCTCACGCGTGAGCTGGGTCTTCACGACCAGGTCGGGCTCCACCGGCAGTCCGGCTTCCGCGAGAGCGGACGAGTAGCCGGACAACCGGGCGAGGCAGAAGGGGTGATCAGGCCCGCTGACCATGGCGATGCGCCGGTGCCCCAGGCCGACCAGATGCCTGGTCGCCGCCTGCCCGCCCCTCCAGTTCGTGGCACCCACGAACGGAACGTCGTCCGGCAACTCGTCGATCGGGTCGAAGACGACGAACGGGATGCCCTTCGCCTTCAGCTGTTCCCGCTCCGCCTCGGAGAGTTGCGCCACCGACAGCACGCACTGGGGACGCCGGCCGACCGTGTCGTCGATGGTCATGCCCGCCGTGTCGGGCAGCCCGAACTCCGACACCAGCACACCGATCCGGTTCCTGCGGGCCACGCGCTCGACACCGCGGATGATCTCCACGGCCCACATGCTCTCCAGCTCGCGGAACACGAGCTCCACGAGATTGCTGCGGTTCTTCGGAGGCTTGCGGTATCCGTACTGATGGATCAGTTCCTCGACGCGGGCCCGGGTCTCGTCCGACACTCCCGAGCGGCCGTTGAGCACCTTCGACACGGTGGGAACGGAGACGCCCGCGGACTCGGCGATATAGGCGATCGTCACCGATGCGGGTCCCCCACCGCGCTCGCCGTGGTCCTCCATCGAAGGTGTTCTCGCTCGGTTGTCCGGCACGGTCGCTGCCTTTCCCCATCCCCTCGCCTGCTACTGCCGGCATTCTCGCACCCGGCAGCAGAACCCACTCAGTGCATGGGGCACAGCTTCCGACAGCAGGCTTGCCAGGGACATGTCTGCGTCGCAGGCGCCTTCGCGGAGGACAACGCGCTGCGGGCCGAGGTCGACCGCGCCCACGGAAGGACGCGGACCGACCTCGGCCCTGATGCTTGGTCAGCCGCCGTTGACGGTCAGGTTGTTGGTGTTGAAGTTGAGGCCGCCGGACGACGAGGTGATCTCGTAGCCGAACTGCACCTCACCGATGGTCTCGTTGCCGGGCATCCAGCCCTTGGTGTAGGCGAGCCACTGGAGGATCGGCTTGATGTCCACGCTGCCGGAGTTGCTGGTTGGTGCCATAGGCGTCACCCCACTGCACGATGTCCGCGTGGTCGACCGTGGAGTGGTTCAGGACGTCCAGCACCTTGCCCGAGTGCTGCGCCTTCAACCGGTAGTGGCCACCACCCGAGTCCACGAACTGAAACCTCTGGTTGGCATGGTCGGTACGGGTCCACTGCGTCAGGCCCCCGTCAGCCGTGCTCACACCCGCCACATCCAGGGCCTTGCCACTGCCCCGGTTGACCAGCACATAAGACGCGCTCGTATCCACCGTGGCCGCCTGCGCCGTCCCGGCGGTACCCAAGGCGCTCAGAAGTGTTGCCATCAGGGCGGTCACCGCGGCGAGGACGGCCGTTCGCCTCCCGCCTCTCCGCCACGGAAAGGTGGATGTCATCAAGAGTCGTCCTCCGTCTTCTCGAAGAAGAACTCGTGTTTGAGGAAGGAGACGTCGTACTCGTGACCGGCCTGCGGCGGCAGCAGTTGGGATGCCTGGAACAGGCGCCACCCGTCGAGCAGCGCGGCAAGCCCTGTGGGATAGGGCGGCTCGTCGCTGTCACCGGTCGTCGGGCGGGTCCTGCCGGTCCCGTCGTACCGGGACCAGCCCACGACGTCGGAGTCCAGCGCCGACGTGGCGAGGTAGAGGACCAGAACCTGCTGCCTCATGCGTGACTCCTCAGGGTCGGCCGGTTGCTGACGCGCGTGACCCAGTAGTCGACATCGAACGAGTCGTCACCGGTCAGGGCCCGCCACATCAGGACCCGGTTGTAGATCTCCAGTCGGGCCGTGGCCTGCTCGTACCAGGGGAAGTACGTGTTCAGCTCCGCGGTCACCGCAGGGTCGTGCAGGTCGGACACGTCCCACAGGCGCACCTGCGGCACGGTCGGGTTGAGGCGGAGCTTGTACATGTAGCGACGACCCGCGGTGTCGTTGCGGCGGCCACCGTGCCAGATGCCGTGGTGCACGAGAACGACCGTGCCTGCCGGGCAGGTCAGACGGGTCTGCCCCCTGAGGTTCTGGACGCGGCCGACGTCCGTCTCGTTGATCCTGCGCAGATGGCTTCCTGGCACACTGAGGGTGCCGCCCATCTCGGCGGTCACCTCGTGCGGGTAGTACATGAGCTGGATGTCGAACGCATCCGGCCGGACATCGATGATGGCGTCTCCGTGGAGCGGCTGCGCCTGTCCCTCGTGCGGCTCGCGCACATGAACCGCATGGTGGTCGACGGTCGGCCCGGGACCGACCAGGCTCTCGACAGCGCCTGCGACGACCGGAAGATCGAGCAGCTCGTGGACGAAGGTGTCCGACGCGAACGCCCCACCCAGCGGAGTGCCGTAGGCCACGTCCGGCAGACCCTCGGCCAAGGTCGCGATGGCCCGTTCGTTGATCTCCCGCGGCACCACCCCGTCCAGGCGCAGGAATCCCTGTGCCACGAACCGCGCCACCTGAACCGATGTCAGGAGTTGCTTGCTGGTTGACATGCGACGAACGTAGGTGCCCGATCCGGATCGGTCGTGGGCTGAAATCGTCCAGTGCTGGTAATTTTCCATCTTCGTGAAACACGCAACAGTACGACTCGACGAGGCGCCCACCGTGGTCAATGCCGGCATCGGGGTGCACGGCGTCTTCTCCGCCCATGACGTCTTCCGGCTGCCCGACCTGTGGCAGCTGCATCTCTACCACTACGAGGGTGCTCTGACCCTCGGAGAGTCGGTCCACCCCATACGCCCCGGCCACGTCAGCCTGGTGCCGCCGAACACGGAGGTGCACTTTCACTACCGGGGCAGGTCGGAGCATCTCTACGTCCATCTGCGGCTGCACGACGGCGGAACCGCACGCGTGGTGCCGGTGATGCAGGACGCCGCGGCCGAGAGCACACGCCTGGCCGATCTGCTCCGCCGCGCCGTGACGGCCATGCCGACCTCTCCCCCGCGAGCCACGGCCGAGGTCTGGACCGCTCTGTGGCGCATCGCCGGGTTGCCGAGGAGCGAGGGAGCCGGGCGCCGCCACCCGTTCGTCGCCGCCGCACAGGCCTACGTCGAGGAACACCTGGCAGGCCCGCTGTCCGTACCGGACGTCGCACGCGTCGTCGGAATCTCCCACACACACCTGACGCGAGTGTTCCGTGCCGAAACCGGCCTCACGGTCGTGTCATACATCCGGCACCGACGCCTTCAACGCGCCCGCCACCTCCTGCTGTCCTCCACCCTTTCCATCACCGCCATCGCCGCGGCCGTCGGCATCGCCGATCTCCAGGCCTTCAACAAGGCCTGCCGCCGTGAACTCGGCGCGAGTCCGCGTGACATACGTGCGGCCGGCCCTGCGGGGCTGGGCGGCCGAGAGCTGTAAGCGGTGCCGACGGACTACCGCCGACGGCCCGGCCAGGCGCCTCCACAAAACTGGCCGTGCCGATCCGTTCGCCCCGAGTACGGACAGGAAACCCCCGGGCCGAACGTCGGGATCGAGCCCTGCCACGGCCCACGCTCGGGAGCAAAGGTCCGAGCCACACAGGTTGATCACTACGGTGTCGGCCACAGCCACGCTGGACACAACCGGACCATCCGCCCAGCCAACGCCCCATCCGCGGTCCGGCCGTTCCTGCCCACGGAGAGCGAGGACGTACAGCACCTGGCCGTCCACCTCAAGATCCGGACCATGCGCGGGCCGGCAACTCGCCACTGGCATCGACGATTGCTGTTTTCGCTGGTCAACCAAATGCGGGCCGAGTACCACCAGCAGACCAAGAACCTGCCAGGACGGCTACCCATGGTGGGCTGCGGGATCGACCGGACATGGGCTGTCGCCTGCTGAGCCTCGCCCGATCAGCCCCAAAGGCCGGACTTCAACGCTGCGTAGGCTTCCGTTCGCATCAAGGCAAGCGCCGGGCACATGCGAACGCCTTGATGTGTCGGCGGCGAGTACGCACCAGGACGCTTACGTCGTGGACGGGTAAACCCCGGAACGCCCCGACCGCAGACCGACACCCTGACGGCGGACATCGCCCGCCTCAAGAAGGCGGACCGCACGCTGGGCTCCCCACACGCGGCCGAGCAGCGGGAGGCACGCGCCACCATCGCCGCCTACGCCAACCACGTCCAGACGCTGAGCCTGCGGAACGCCGAACTCGAAGCGGAGAACGCCACCCTGCGCGAAGCTCTGGGCCAGGGCAACACCGTGGCCTCCCTCCCTGTGACGCGTTGAATGCTGCCGGAAGGACTGCCGCAACCAGGGCCTGACACCTGTCTTACTTCGGCTCACCCGCCCACCCCGGCAGCAGCGCAGGGTCGGACACAGGGGCGGCGAGCATCGGTTCCGGCAGTGTCCACGTCACAGCCCATGCCTTCCACCCAGCCCGCCCGTCGGCAAACCGAGTGCGCGTACGCACCCGACTACCGGCCCGGCCACGGCAGGTCAGCGCACTACAACACCTCGCCAGGGGCTGTCTGCTGAACTCCTGGCGCACGTCCAGGCAGCGCAGCCGGACACCGGGCTGCCCGGATCCCGTGTCGTACGGTCTGATGTCGCGGCCGCCCACCGTCCGCAACGGATCTCACCGAACCCGGCGGTGCCGCCGGTACGGCCGAAAGATCTGAACCAATACCGGGAATCAGGCCGCGACGAGCTCCTGCTCGCGGTCCGGCGTCTTTACCTTGGGCTTCTTGTTCGGCAGCGAGAGCCGGAAGACCTTGCGCCAGGCGGAGAACACCTGCTTGGGCAGCGGCCCGGTGACGTACTCCAGCTCGTACTTCTCGAACAGCGCGCGCACCTTCACCGCGACCTCGGCGTACCGGTTGCTCGGCAGGTCCGGGAACAGGTGGTGCTCGATCTGGTGCGACAGGTTGCCGGTCATGAAGTGCATGGCCTTGCTGCCGCTGATGTTCGCCGAGCCCATCATCTGGCGCAGGTACCACTGGCCGCGCGTCTCGCCCTTGATCGACCGGCGCTCGAAGACCTGCACGCCCTCGGGGAAGTGCCCGCACATGATCACCGAGTGGGTCCAGATATTGCGGACCAGGTTCGCGGTGAACGTGGCGGCGAGCGTGGGGAGGAACGACGGGCCCGACAGCAGCGGGTGGATCACGTAGTCCTTGAGCACCTGCTTACGGATCTTGCGGCCCACGGCCTTGGCCCGCGCGCGGAACTCCGGGTTCTTGCGGCGGCGCTTGTGCAGGTTCTTGCCGAGCTCCAGGTCGTACGCTGCGATGCCGTACTCGAAGAAGCAGGCGTTGATGAAGTTCCACAGCGGCTGGCCGAGGTGGAACGGGTGCCACCTCTGGTCCTCGTCGACGCGCATGATGCCGTAGCCGAGGTCGTTGTCCTTGCCGATCACGTTGGTGTACGTGTGGTGCAGCTCGTTGTGCGAGTGCTTCCACTGATCGGACGGCGAGACGTGATCCCACTCCCAGGTGGTGGAGTGGATCTTCGGGTCCCGCATCCAGTCCCACTGACCGTGCAGGATGTTGTGGCCGATCTCCATGTTGTCCATGATCTTCGCCACGGACAGACCGGCGGTGCCGAGCAGCCACGCGGGCGGGAAGATCGAGAACAGCAGCACGCCCCTGCTGACCAGCTCGAGCTTGCGCTGCGCCGAGATGACCTTGCGGATGTAGGCGGCGTCTTTCTCGCCACGGCTGGCGATCACCTCGTCGCGGATCGCGTCCAGCTCGCGGCCGAGCTCCTCGATCTGCTCCGCGGTCAGGTGGGCGGTGGGGTCGATGGCGGTCAAGGTGCTCCTACCGTTCGATGTCGCAGGGGCCCGCCGCGGCGGACACGCAGGTCTGGATGAGGACGCCCGGCTCGGCCTCGGTGATCTCGCCGGTGCGCAGGTCGCGGACGGCGCCCGCCTTGAGCGGCGTGATGCAGCCGAAGCAGATGCCCATGCGGCACCCGGAGGGCATGAGCACGCCGGCCTCCTCGCCGATGTCCAGCAACGGCGTGGCGCCGTCCGCGTCGACGGTCTTGCCGGTGGCGCTGAACGTGACATCGCCGCCGTCGCCGGCGACGACGATGCTGGGGCGGAAGCGTTCGGTGTGCAGGCGCTCTTGTACTCCGTGCTCGGTCCAGTGCTTTTCGGCGGCGTCGAGCAGGCCCGCGGGCCCGCAAGCCCAGGTCTCGCGCTCGGCCCAGTCGGGCACGAGTTCGTCGAGACGGGCGATGTCGAGCATGCCGTCTGTGTCGGTGTGCACCTCGGTGAGCTGCAGCTTCTTGTCCGCGACCAGGTCGTGCAGTTCGTTGCGGAAGATCACGTCGTGCGGCTGGGGCGCGCAGTGGACCATGACGACGTCGTCGAATTCGGTGTCGCGCAGCATGCCCATCACGGGCGTGATGCCGCTACCGGCCGTCAGGTAGAGCACCTTGGCGGGCTTGGCCTGCGGCAGCACGAAGTCACCGGTCGCCTGGTCGAGCTGGATCAGCGTGCCCGGTTTCGCCCTGCGGACCAGATGGTTGCTGACCTTGCCGTCGGGGATCGCCTTCACGGTGATCGTGACGCGGCCGTCCTGGCGGTTTGTCGGCGAGGTGAGCGAGTAGGCACGCCACAGACGCACCCCGTCGACGTCGACTCCGATCCGCACGTACTGACCCGCTGTGTGGCCGCGCCAGCCCCGTCCCGGCCTGATCACGATGGTCGCGGCGTCACCCGTCTCGGGGTGCACGGCCTCGATCCGCCCACGCAGGTCAGCGCCCGCACGCAGCGGGCTGACCAGGTCGAGGTAGTCCGACGGCAGCAGTGGCGTCGTGACCATCTCCAGCAGTTTCCACGCCCTGCTGCGGAGGGCTGTACTCGTCATGGCTCCAGCTTGCTGCGTCTCAGGGCGTAAAGTCCTGACCGCAAGACGTGAATCTGGTAGGTGGAATTGTTCGCAGGAAACAAAAACGTGAGCCATGTAATCCGGAGGGCCAGCGAACTGGCCCTGGATGAGACGACGGTCACCGTACTTCGGGCCGCGCTGAGGACGACCGCCGACGAGGTCGTCCAGGCGATCATCGACGAGGTCCCTCCCTACGCCAACGCCCTTTCGGGCCGCATGGGCGGCACCATCCGCCGAGCTGTGCGCACCGCCCTGGGGCACTACCTGGACCTCGCGAGCGGGAACGCCACGGGCGGCGACGGCGGTGACGCGGCCTACGAGCTGGGCCGCGGCGAGGTGCGCGACGGCCGTTCGATGGACGCCCTGCTCAGCGCCTACCGCGTCGGCGCCCGCGTGGCCTGGCGATGCCTGGCAGCGGGTGCCGTACCCGCAGGTCTGCCCGCCGCCGAGGTCGCCAAGTTCGCCGAGCTGACCTTCGCCTACATCGACGAGCTCTCCGCCGCGAGCGCCGCGGGGCACGCCGACGAACTGGCCGCCCGGGGCAGGGCCCAGGAGCGCCACCTGGAACACCTGGCCCGCGACCTCCTCGCCGGCGCGAGCCCGGACGTGCTGCTGGCCTCTGTTCAACGGGCCGGGTGGCAGCCTCCGGTTTCGCTGACCGCGGTCCTGCTGCCCGCCGCCCAGGCCCGGCCCGCCTACCGCGCGCTCGACCCGAGCACCCTCGTCCTCGACGATCTGCCGGACGCCACCGGTGTGCTGCTCGTCCCCGATGCCGACCGATCACATCTCTTGCGGCAGCTGACCGACCGCACCGCCGTGGTCGGCCCGGCCCGGCCTTGGACTCGTGCGTCCGCCTCGTACGCACGAGCCGTACGCGCGCGCTCCCTCTCCTCTGATGTTCGCGACACCGAGGACCACCTGCCCGAGCTGGTGCTGAGCGCCGACGTGGACGCGTTCGCAGACCTGCGTGCCCGAGCTCTCGCACCGTTGCGGACCTTGCCTGTCGCGACCGCACGGCGGCTGGAGGAGACGTTGCGGGCGTGGCTGCTGCACCAGGGCAGACGGGACGAGGTGGCGGCGGCGTTGTTCGTCCATCCCCAGACAGTCCGGTACCGGATGTCGCAGCTGCGGGAGCTGTTTCCGGATCTCGCATCGCCACACCGGGTCCTTGAACTGACGCTGGCGGTCGGTCTTCGGGTCAGCTGACGCGTACTTCGACCGTCCACGACCGCGTCCGCGAGCGGTCCAGGAATCGTGTCTCGTTCTCGGTGCCATCAGCTGACTCATGCGGCCCGGGGAAGAGCGGTATTGGCCAGCTGAGACCGGGGGTCGATGTGAAGACCAGACAAGGCCTCGGGGGATGATGGGGGTGGAATGACGGAACGTGAGGTCAGGAGCTTCCATGGCGAAGCGGGTTCACCGACCCCGTGAGGACGCGGAGTTCAATTTCATCCTCGGGATGAGCGGAGTTCCGGTCCTCGCATACTTCACCGGGACATGGCCCAAGGCAATCGAGCCCTGCCGGGTGATGGACCTCGTCGTGGGTGGCATCGCCGACGACTACACGGGCCGCCTGACGGTCGTCCGCGCCGACATCACGCGTTGTCCGGCCGCAACCGAGCGATACGGGATCACCGGAGCCCCGTCCTACGTCCTGCTGAAGGAGGGAGAGGCGGTGGCGCACGGCACGGGGCCTATGACCGTCGCCGAGGTACGGAAGTTCCTGGACGGCCACCTCTGAGCGGCCGCTGCGGCACGTGTCCGCGACGCCCGTCACGTCTCGTCTCGCCTCGTCTCGCCTCGTCTATGGGAGCTGCGCCGCCTGAGACACCTTGGGGCTGAGACACCCCCACAGGTCGCATAACGCCGTCCAGAACGACTCCTGGCGGCAGCAAGTCGAGGTGCCGCGAGGGCCAGGTCCATCCACACGGCGGGGACGTCCCGCCCGGAGCGGGCCTGCAGTCGGACGGTGTCCTTCTCCCGCCAGACGACGGTCCGGTGGCCGTCGAGTTTCATCTCGTACCGCCAGCCCGTCCCGACCGGCAGCGTCGGGACGAGCTCGGCGAGCGCCACATCGACGGGGAAGTCCACGCAATCAGGCTCCGGCCACCGCGGCGCGCGTGCACGCGGAGAGGTTCTACCGAAACACCAGCATCGCCGCCTTCACAGCGAGCTTGAGTGGCGTGCCCTGGGCAGCCATCGCGGTGCCGTAGGCGATCGCGACGTGCTCGAACTCCTTGATCGCGGCCCACAGGACACCTGCCTGATACTCGGTGAGCTCGTCGCCGGCGTCGATCGCGAGTGGGGTGAGGGCGATCGCAGGAGCGGCCGTCCGGCTCAGCCGTTCAGGATGCCGCCGACCTCGGTGACGGGGATCGTGTCCGCAGCCCGCGGAACCGTCACGCGGACCGGCTCACCGATGTCCGACAGGGCCATGGTCAACGTCACCCGCGCACCGGACATGTTGACACTCATGCGGGTCTGCACCAGGCGCCCCCGGCCGTCGACCCATGCGTCCGCGAAGACCGGGAGGTCGCTGCCCAGGGCGTCGCGGGCTTGGTCCGTCTTCGTGCGGACATCCGGGGTCATGCGCAGAGTGACAGTCCGATGGTCGAGGATGCCGCGGTAGCGCACTGCGCGTACCCCCTGAACGTTCTCCTCGCCCTCCCGGGAGATCTTGCGCATTGCGGCGATCTGCTGCAGGACGTGCTCGGGGTCGTTGAGCGGGGCCCGCAGCAGGTAATGGGCCTGCGCCTTGTCCCGGGGCATGACCCCCCAGGCATCCTCGCCGATCCCCTGGACGCCGCTGATGTAAATCTTGCCGTCCGCGAAGACCTGGTCGCTGTGGTCGATGGCGCCGCCGGGGAGGTCGACCGCCAGGTGACCCCTGTCCGCGGCAAAGTCGAAGCCGCCGGTGATGGTGAGGCCGTACACCTGGCCCTCACCCTCCAGTTCGGCCTCCTGGCGGAACCCGGCGCTGTCCTCGCGGAGAGCCGAGACGGCCGCTCGAACGGCGGAGCGGGGGCCGGACGACGATGTGGAGGACGGTGACGCGGCCGTCGGCTTGTCACGGCTTCCGGCGTCGGCCGTGGAACAGCCGGCGCACAGCAGCGCGGCGGCAGCGGTGAGCACGAGAGGACGGCGCATGGGATTCTCCGAAGTTCCAGGGCGAGCACTCGGCCATTGCGGTACCGCCTCGCGCCGGAGATCTTACGAAGTTGCGCACAGCGGCGCGAACTAAATGTGGTTGGAGCGTGCAGTGACGGCCATGAGGGAAACCTCCATGCTCTGGTCGTTGACCGTATGCCCAGGCCGTGTCCGCAAACCGGTTGTCGCGCTGGTCTGTTCGTGGCGCGTCGTCATGAGCTGATTGATCAGGCATGGGCGGTCATTGAGCCGCTGCTGGCTCCGCCTCGGATGGGCCGCCCGGTCCGTGACCGGCGGCAGGTCCTCAACGGCATCCTGTGAAAGCGTCCACCGGAGCGGCCTGCCCGAACGCTACGGGCCGTGGAAGACGCTCTACGAACGCTTCCGCCGATAATCCGCCGACGGTACCTGGGATCGCCTGCTGGCCCATGTCCAGCAGCACTCCGATGCCGTCGGTGCGGTCGACTGGACCACCGTGCGCATCGACTCGACCACCGTGCGCGCCCACCAACACGCGGCCGGAGCGCGAAAAAGGGGGGGCAGGAGTGGCCGGGCGAGGCGATCGGCCACTCCCGCGGGGGACTGACCACGAAGATCCACCTCGCCTGCGACGGAAGGGCAGGCCCCTGGCCTTCACCCTGACGGCCGGGAACGTCAACGACTGCACCAGTTCGAGGCGGTGATGGCCCGCATCCGCATCGAGCGGTGCGGGCCCGGCCGTCCTCGCACCCGCCCCGCGCAGGTCGCGGCAGACAAGGGCTACTCGTCCACGAAGATCCGCAGCTACCTGCGCAGTCGGGGCATCAAAGCGGCAATCCCGGAACGCATCGACCAGATCAACGGTCGCATCCGGCGAGGCGAGAGCCGGTGCCGACTGGACCGAGCGGCCTACCGACGCCGCAACGTCGTCGAACGCTACTTCAACCGGCTCAAACACAACAAAGCCCTGGCCACCCGCTACGACAAACGCGCCCGCCATTACCAAGCCCTACTCACCCTCGCCTGCCTACGACTCCGGCTGCCCTGACATTGCGGACACGACCCAGAGCGTGTCTCTTTGGTGGGCTCATCAGCCACACGGACCGGCACCGCTTCCCCTACTAGGCCGTCCCCGCGGAGGCTGCGGTTCGCCTGTAGGTGGGCGCACAGCCGGGACTCCTGGCGGTTGAGGAGACTCCGCCGGGTGTTCGCACCGGACACCGCGACGGCCAGGGGCATGCCCTGGGCCTCGGACAACACGTGCAGCTTGCTGCCCTTCTTACCGCGATCGACCGGGTTCGGCCCGGTCAGCGTGCGTTGCTTGCCTCCCACAAAGGCTGGCGCAGGCTCGGGCCGGAACGGCTCGGGCTCCTGGGGTGATCTCAAACGTCGCCTGCGGAAGCAAATGAAGCGGTGGACGATCAGGATGCGGTCGGCCGGCCATGAGTGAGGACGGCTGGGCGGCGCTGACGGAGCAGGACACGGTCCTGCTGATGGGGATCTTTGAATCTCCTCACCCTGCGCTGAGGATGGCCCCGGACTTGCTCGCCTCGATTCCTCAGGCGTCCAAGCTGATCCGCGGTGGATGCCGAACTTGAGGGCTGGATCTCTCTCGTAGGCGGGAACAGGTGGTGCGGGAGCGGGCTCAGGGTTCGATGGCGAGGTGTTCGATGAGGTCGTCGCGCAGCGTGAACCGATAGCGGAGATCGATGGTGCCGCCGGGGAAGTTGCCTTCAAGGTGGTGTGTGGCGATGTAGTGGGCCGTGTCGCTCTGCTGGGCGCCGGTGAGGTGGATGGTGTAGGTGAATTCGGTGGCGGATCGGTCCAGCCACCGCTCGATCGCGGCGGTGCCTTGGTACGTGTTGCCGTCGTCGATCACTGTGGCGTCGTCGGTGAACGCCGTGACCGCGGTGGCGGTTTCGTGGGAGCGGTGCGCTCTGAGGTAGCGGGTGATCACCTCGGGCAGGTCGTGCGGGGTGATGGTCCGGGGCTGGTTGTCGTGCATGACCCTCCTGATGGTGGTGGCGGGTTCAGATGGTGGGTGTGGTGCCGCCGTCGATGACGTGTTCGGCGCCGACGATGGCCGAGGCGCGGTCGGAGACGAGAAAGGCGACGAGTTCGGCGACTTCCTCGGGTTGGTTGGGGCGGCCGAGCGGGATGCCTCCCAGGGAGTCCATGAGCCGGCCCAGTGCCGCTTCCTGGGTGATGCCGGCGTCGTGGGCGATCCGGGCGACGAGGTCGTCGGCAGCGGAGGTCTGGACGAAGCCGGGTGAGACGGTGTTGACGCGGACGCCGTGAGGGGCGACCTCGTTGGCCAGTCCTTTGCTGTAGGTGGTCAGGGCGGCTTTGGCGGCGGCGTAGGCCAGGGTTCCGTTCCACAGCGGCATGCGGCGCTGGATCGAAGTGACGTGCACGATCGCACCCTTGCCCAGGGCGATCATGTGCGGGAGGAGTGCGCGGTCCAGGCGGACGGCGGCCAGCAGATTCGTGTTCAGCTCCCTGGCCCAGTCGTCATCACCCAGCGCCGCGAACCCTCCGGCCGGCGCCTCGGAACCGCCGAGGGTGTTGACCAGGATGTCGACGCCTCCCGCGCGGGCGTCCACCTCGGCGGCCACGTGGGCGGCGCCTTCGGCGGAGGAAAGGTCGGCGGCGATGAAGGTCTTCTCCTCCACGTCGTGGGGGCGGCTGCGGGCTGTGACGAGCACGGTCGCACCGGCCTGGGCAAGGCGTCGCGCGATGGCGGCTCCGGTGCCCTTGGTGCCGCCGGTGACCAGAGCGCGCCGGTCTTCGAGGGATTCGCTGATGGATGTGGTCACGATGTCTTCCGTTTCCGGGCGCGGGCATACGAGGCGCCACTCTCGCCTCGACTGCTAAAATAGAAGCTACTAACTTCGACTTTAGCAGTAACTGAGGAGATGGTCGCCGTGGCAAGCCGGATCAGGCTGGAGGACCGGGAGTGCCCGCTGTCCACGACGGTGGAGCACGTCGGCGAGTGGTGGACGCTGCTGATCCTCCACGACGCCTTCGACGGCTACACCCGCTTCGACCAGTTCCAGGAGAACCTGGGCATCTCCTCCAGCATGCTCACCACCCGGCTGAAGACCCTGGTCGCGGACGGTCTGATGGAGCGCCGGCCCTACCAGACCAGCCCCGTCCGGCACGAGTACGTACTGACCGAACTCGGGCGCTCCCTGCGCCCGGTGATCGTCGCCCTGGCCGCGTGGGGCAACTCCCGCCTCACGCCGACGGAGCGCAGCATGATCCTCGTCGACGCGCACAGCGGCGAGGAAGTCGAGCCAGTCGTCGTCGACGCCAAGACCGGCCGCCCACTCGACGACAGCGCCGCCTACGTCTTCACCGCGGGCCCCGCAGCCAGCGACGCGATGCGCAGCCGCTACGCGGCGCGGTCGGCCATTCCCGCGGCAGAGGAGTAAGGCTGCCCGGCAGAGTCTCGTGCAGCCTTGAGCAGGGCCGCGAACACGGGCTGCACCTGACCAGCCTCGCGGCACCGGTTTGTGGGGGGCGTGATACCTACCAACCCTCCCGGGTCGTTGAGAACTGGATCAAGTGAGGCAACGAGCAACACGGGTCGTTTCCAAGAAGCCCCATCACCTGCTGCTCGCTGCCCTCGCCGTCTACTTCGGTGGCGTCGTCGGCTTCGCCCGGAACCTGCCGAGGGTTCTTCGGCGCAGGGCGGCGTGGCGTCGTGATACGGAACTGCACCCCATGTCCAGCGCCTTCACACTGACGGTGCTGATCGTGTTGTCGCCGGTGAGCGCCGTGTATCTGGCCTGGCGCATAGCGGTCAGGCGGCGCAGCAGGACCGAATGAATCAGGGGGCTGCCGGGCGAGCCAGGAGGGCGAAGGCCGGCAGGTCGGCGGCGCGCCGCAGCGAGTCCTCGCCCTTGGTGTCTGTCGCCGCCGCCCAGTCGCGTCACGGCGGTCCTGGCGACAGCCCGAGGGCGGGCTCAATCGCCGGACGTCTGCCCCCGGCGCGGCACCTGGGACGACATCGCGGCCTCGGCCTCCGCCTTGGCATCGCTCACCGCGGCGGCGGCCTGCTTCTCGGCCTCGTCAGCAGCCGCCGCCGCGTCGAGCGACACCGTCGAGCCCGCACCGAGCTCCGGAACCAGGCTCTCAGGCGACGCTGCGTCGGCAGTGCCTGCCTCCGCGGGTTGCGGGGGTGTGGGAGCACCCGCCGTGGCCTGATCACCGAACGCACGGGTGACGGTCCGCACCGCCTCGGTCAGCTCCCCCGGGATCACCCAGAACGTGTTGTTGTCGCTGCTCGCCAAGTGCGGGAGCGTCTCCAGATACTTGTAGGCCAGGACCTTCGGGTCGGCATTGTTGCGATGGACGGCCTGGAAGACGAGCTCCACCGCCTTTGCCTCGCCGTCCGCCCGAAGGATCATGGCTTGCTGCGTGCCCTGTGCCTCCAGGATGTCCTTCTGCTTCGTGCCTTCCGCGGTCAGGATCTTGGCTTGCCGCTCCCCTTCGGCGTGCAGGATGGCCGCGCGCTTGTCACGCTCGGCCCGCATCTGCTTCTCCATCGCTTCCTTGATCGTGTGCGGTGGATCGATGGCCTTGATCTCCACGCGGTTGACCCGGATGCCCCACTTGCCGGTGGCGTCGTCGAGGACGGCGCGGAGCCTGGAGTTGATCTCCTCACGCGAGGTGAGCGTCTCCTCCAGGTCCATGCTGCCGATGACGTTACGCAACGTAGTCACGGTGAGCTGATCGATCGCATGCAGGTAGTCGGCGACCTCGTAGGCCGCCGCCCTCGGGTCGGTGATCTGGTAGTAGAGCACGGTGTCGATGTTCACCACGAGGTTGTCCTCGGTGATCACCGGCCTGGGGTCGGAGGAATAGACCTGCTCGCGCACGTCGAGTTTGGTGTTGATGCGGTCCGCCACCGGCACGACGAAGTTCAGGCCGGGCTGTAGCGTCCGGCGATATCGGCCGAACCGCTCGATGTTGTAGCGGCGTGCCTGCGGGACGATCCGCACGGTGGAGGCCACCAGAAAGACGACGACGATGGCCGCCACAAGAGTGAGGATGACAACTGGTTCCACAGTGCCTCCGTTGCTGTGTGTTCAGCCGTTCATGGAAGAAGCTCGCGGGGGTAGACGATGGCCGTGGCGCCTTCGATCTCCATGACATCCACCAGCGCTCCCACCGGAATCACCAGGCTCTCGTCGAGGGCGCGGGCGGACCACTCCTCGCCGGAGAGTTTGATCAGGCCGTGGGTTGCGGTGACCTCCTGCATGACCTCGGCCCGCTTGCCGATCAGCGCATCACTGCCCTCGCGTGTGAGGGGTTGCTGTGCCATGTGCCGCAGAGCGACAGGACGGACGATGACGAGACCTGCTGCCGCTGCTACCCCGAAGGCGACGAGCTGGCCGAGAACGCCGATGCCCACACCGGCGACCACAGCGGCCACCAGCGCGGCGCCCGCCAGCAACCCGAAGGCAAGCGTCAGGGTGAAGAACTCCGCGGCACCCAGCACCCCGGCGGCGAGCAGCCATATGAACCACGGCATCAAACCGCCCTCCTCGCAGGGCCTTCTCCACCAAGCTACCTTCCCGTAACGCCTGACAGAACAGACACGGGAGCCGTGGTTCTTGATCGTTGAGGGGTTCGCCCTGACCGGCGGGCATACGGGCAGCTGAAGGCCACGCCGTCGCCGGAATTCGCGTGGCCGACGCGGGCGTCCTGGTCTCCGGACCGCGAGCGAACGGATGATCGCTTCGCCGCGTCTGCGCCGCGCATTCGTGCAGCGGATCGGTGCCGGGCTGCGTCATGGCTCCTCCTCTCGGGGAACCGACACATAAGGTCCATGCCACTGTCACACACAGCCTTGCGGCATCACCATCGGGCCCAGCACCCATTTCCACCGGTACCCGAGACACCCACTACCGCCCTAGGTCCGATAGGTCAGTGGCGAGCTGGACCGCCGATCGTTCAGCACTGCGTGGGGCGAGGTGATGTGACTGACTTTGAATGGGCCCAGCTGGAGCCGCACTTGCCGAAGAACACCGGTCGGGGCGGACGCTGGAAGGAACACCGGAAGATCATCGATGGGATCTTGTTCCGCATACGGACCGGCATCCCGTGGAGGGACCTTCCAAGGAGGTTCGGGAGCTGGCAGACCTGTTACGACCGGCACCGGCGGTGGTCCGCGGACGGCACTTGGGAGAGGATCGTCCGGGCCGTCCAGGCCGATGCCGACGCGGATGGCCGGATCGACTGGTCCATGGTGAGTGTGGACTCCACAGTGTGCCGTGCTCATCAACACGCCGCCGGCGCACGCAAGCAGGCGCCGCGGAAAACGGGCAAGCGCACCCGGCCCGCTCAGCACCGCCCCGATGAGGCGCTGGGCCGTTCGCGCGGGGGCCTGACAACGAAGACTCACTTGGCAGGTGAGGGCGGTCTTCGGCCTCTTGCCATGCTGGTCACCCCCGGTCAGTGGGGCGATGCCCCACAGATGCTCCCGGTTCTCGACCGCCTTCGCGTGCCTCGGCTGGACGGCGGCCGTCCCCGCACCCGGCCGGACCATCTCAGTGGCGACAAAGCGTACTCGTCGCGCCGCAACCGCCGTTATCTGCGGCGTCGGCAGATCAAGCACACCATCCCCGAACGCCTTGATCAGCGGGCCCACCGCCTGCGCCGTGGCAGCAGCGGCGGCAGGCCCACCGGCTTCGATGCGGCATGCTACGGCCGCAGAAACGAAGTTGAGCGGCTGATCAACCGATTGAAGGCGAACCGGGCGGTGGCCACGCGATTCGACAAGAGGGCGTATGTCTTTTACGCCACCTCGACCGTCGCAGCTCTGCGCCTCTGGCACTGCGCAGAACCCGCCAACAACCTAGCGCGAGCTGAGGAACTCGATCGCCCGCTGGGTCAGGAGCTTGGCAGCGTCCGGGTCGTAGGACGGCAGCGAATTGTCCGCGAACAGGTGCTGGTCTCCGGGGTACAGGAACATCTCCGCATCAGCGCAGTCGGAGACGAGCGCGCAGGCGGCGTCGATGTCCTCGGCGAAGAACGGATCGGCTTCCTTCGCATGCACCTGCACCAGCACGCCGTCAGGCCATGCCGCGCCGAACTCCGACACGGGGATGCAGGCGTGGAACAGGAGCGCGCCCCGCGCGCCCGCCCGCGTCTGCGCCAGCTTCTGGGCGGGCAGCACACCGAGTGAGAAGCCAGCGTAAACGGCGTCCTGCGGCAGGAGTTCGGCCGCGCGGACGCCGCGCTCGGTGATCTCGCCGAAGCCGAGCTGCTCGACGTAGCCCTGGCCCTCTTCGAGGGAGTCGAAGGTGCGTCCGTCGAAGAGGTCGGGCGTGTGGACGGTGTGGCCGACAGCGCGGAGTTCGTCGGCGAAAGCGGCGACTCCGGGCGTCAGTCCCTGCGAGTGATGGAACAGTACGACCTCTGTCATGCCCAAACCCCTTGAGTGTGGGTAGCGAATGATCCGGAAGTTTAGAATAATCGAAGAGTGTCGAACAATCCCCGTCTCCCCGACTACGACGTCTCCGACGTCACAGATGTGACAGCCCCGGCCCAGCTCCGCGCGCTGGCCAACCCACTGCGCAACGCCGTCCTTGAGCTGCTCCTCGAACGCGCCGCGACGGTGAGCGAACTGGCCGCTGCACTCGGCCGCCCCAAGAGCACGGTCGCGCACCACGTGAGCGTCCTGGTGGATGCCCAGCTGCTGAAAGTCGTGCGGACCCGCCGGGTGCGGGCCATTGATGAGCGCTACTACGGCCGCACCGCGCGCATCTTCCGCGTCGGCACGGTCAGCCCCACAGACGGGGCCGAGGGACCCTACTGCAACAACGATCTCGCCACGGCCGCGGCCGAGTCGGCCTCCGCACATCAGGCGGATCAGCTCTCCTCGATCGTGCGGCATGTGCGGATCCCGCGGGAGCAGGCCCGCGAGTTCTGGGCGCGGGTGCTGGAGCTTGCCAACGACTACGCGCAACTGCCCCGCGGAGGCGATGTGGTGTACGGCTTCGCTGCCGGGCTCTACCCGACCGACTATCCGGCGCTGCCAGAGGCCGAGTCTGCGGCGGACTGACCTGTACCGCAGGTCGTGTCGTCCGCAGCCACGGCCAGCAGCACTCGAACCTTCACCACCCTGGCCCCATCTCAGGCAGCAACCCACCGAGTCACATGGACGGTAGCCTCGTAGCGGACCGCGAGTTCGTCGTGCCTGGTGGCCACGGCTCGATGTCTCCCTGCAGACCCTTCGCCCGTAACGGCCAAGGCACCTGCCATGATCGTCACCATGGGGATACACATCGCAACGGCCGGGGTGGCCGACTTCCATCAGGTCTTGACTGATCACCCCCGTTACTGGGGCGAACGCGACCTTCGGTCGTTGCACCTTCTTGCACTGGTGCAAGAGTTCGGTTCCACCTGCTTGGTTGCCCGAGCCGAGGACGGAGTCCGTGGGTACATCTTCGGGTTCGTCACCCCAGACGGCACCGGGTACGTGCATCTGATCGCCACGCGGGACGACGCCCGTGGCACCGGTCTTGGGCGTCGTCTGTATACGGCGTTCGCCGAAGCAGCGGAACGTCACGGTGCACGGCAGTTGAAGGCGATCACGTCAATCGAGAACACCGGCTCAATCTCCTTCCACCGCAGCCTAGGCTTCAACACGAAGATCGTCGATGACTACAACGGCCCCGGCCAGGCTATGGCCGTCTTCCACCGAGATCTGCCGCTCAACGTCTCGTAGCCCTGACCAACCAGCCGTCACTGGTAATCGCTCCCTGGGCCGTTACTGAGTTTCGCCGCGTGATGCCGCTGGAGCACACGCCCTGACCTGCAGCGAAGGGCAACCGGGGCGCGACATCACGCGAAGATCATCAGTAGTTTCACCGACAGGCGACAGCGACGATGGCTTTCCCCTGATGAACAGGGCCATCGAAGTTCAGGTGACCTTCTTGGTGTTCCTGGGGCGTCTATCGAATGTGCTGGTCACAGCCACTCGTTGAGGGCGGATACGAGGACGGTAGCCTCGTAGCGGACCGCGAGCTTGTCGTACCTCGTGGCCACAGCCCGGTGCCTCTTGAGGCGGTTGATGCCGCACTCGACTGCGTGCCGAGCCTTGTAGTCCTCCGGGTCGAACTTCGGCGGGCGGCCGCCGCGGGGGCCGAGTTCTTCCGGTTGCGGGCCTGGTCAGCTTTATCTGGGATGGTGCAGCGGATGCCGCGTCGGCGCAGGTAGGCACGGTTCTTTCGGGAAGCGTACGCCCTATCAGCGCGCACCCGCCGGGGGCGGGTGCGCGGTCTTCCCGTCCCCAGCCGGGGCACCCTGACGCGGCCGAGGACGACCTCGAACTGCGGAGAGTCCCCGCGCTGCCCTGCGGTGATCACGACGGACATGGGCTTCTGGCCCTGCTCGACGGCCAGGTGCAGCTTGGTGGTCAGGCGGCCGCGTGAGCGACCGAGGCCATGGTCGTCGGGCTCGGTGACGACACCGCCGGGCGGTTCCTTCTGTAGGTCCCCCTTTTCCTCGCTCCGGCGGCGTGCTGGTGGGCCCGGCAGACGGTGGAGTCGATGTTGAGATCCCAGGTGATCAGGTCCTTCGCATCGGCCCGAGCCTGGAGCTGGGTGAAGATGCGCTGCCAGGTGCCGTCCCGCTGCCAGCGGCGGAACAGGTCGTATGCCCGGCCCCACGGCCCGTACTCGGCGGGCATGTCCCGCCAGGGGATGCCGGTACGGACCCGGAACCGTATGCCGTCGATCAGCTGCCGCCGCGTCCACACCGGCGGCCGGCCGGGCTTCTTGCCCCTCGGCAACAGCAGCTCCAACTGGGCCCATTGCTCGTCCGTCAGATCTCCACGCGCCACGAAACAAGATCATCGCCCGACCAAGATCCACTTTCGACACGCGCCCTAGGAGCACTGCACCATAGCCACAGCGCGACCGGTGGCCTGAGCAATCCCACCGAATATGGCCCTGGCGATCGCGAACATTGTGGCGGGACTATCCCCACTGGTACGGGGAGCGCGGCATCCACGTGTCGACGGGCAGCGGGATGATGGGAACATCCCCGCGGGGATCCGGGGAGCACTGCCACGGCTGCCGACGCTGCTTGGGGTGCCGCGAACATTCCCGCGGGTGCGAGGAGCATGCGGGACGTCGTTCGGGCCAACCCCGAGTGTGCGAGACCTAGACAAGCATGCGCGCGCCACCCGTCAGGAGGTGGGGCAAACCCCGCGGGTGCAGGGAGCACTTCCGCCACGAGGACCTCATCGCGGTCGACCTGAGACCATCCCCTCGTGTGCGGGGGGGGGGAGCACTACGTGACAGCCAAGGCCGCCATGGAGGAGATGGGACCATCCCCGCGGCGGGGGAACATGTGCTGATCGACGCGTTCGGCGCGGCGATCACGGGACTATCCCCGCGGGGCGGGGAGCACATGCCGAGTCCGGAGCCCACGTACAAGCCCGGGGAACCATCCCCGCGGGCGCGGGGAGCACTCGTTGAACGTGTCTACTGACCTTCAAAGCGTGGTGTTGTAGGGGCTGACGTCTCGTGATCCCTGCGTAATGCCGACGTGGTCAGTAGGAACGGTGACGGGCGGTCAGCGGCAGGTCGTTCAGCGTGGAGTCCTGGTGTCAGTCTCTCCTGACGGCATCGGGTCTTCCCCGAAGCCGGGTATGGCGGTGGACTCAGCGCCAGTCGTCGATCACGTAGGCGTCTGGGTGGCTGTAGCCAGGTTCGTTGGGCTTGTGCATGGTCACGCCTTGCAGCCAGGTACGGAAACCGCGGTCGACCATGCGCCGGTAGGCATCCTGGCGGGCCAGGCTCATTCCGGCGTCCAGTTGTCCCAGTCCCTTCTCGGTGGCCAGCTGCTCGCACGCGTTCAGCAGTCGTTCGAACCGGTCCGCGGCGTCCGGGCCAGGGCGTACGGCACCGAACTTGACGAAGCACACGTCCTCACCCGCCTCCGACCCCGCTCCGCAGTGGCAGACAGCCAGACCGT
>NZ_FNHV01000033.1 GCF_900103585.1 Streptomyces sp. cf386 | reverse complement strand
CGGGACGGTGACCGGCTGCGCTTCGTCGGCGCCGCGACCCGGCGGATCGCGCGCGGTATCGACCTGGACGAGATCGTGATGGGGCTGTGCCGGGCGACCGTGCCGACCTTCTCCGACGCGATCCTCGTCTACCTGCGCGACCCCCTCCCCGTCGGCGACGAACGGCCCACCGGCCCCGTCGTCCTGCGCCTGCGCCGCACGGACCGCATCCCCGAGGAACGGGACACCGACGGCGGCTTCCTGCCCGCGCAGGCCCAGCCGGAGCCGACGGAGCTGGCCGAGTTGTCGGCCCTGACCGCCGAGTTGTGCGAGGTCCGCCCCGGCGGCGCGCTCGCCGAGGTCCTGCGCGGCGTACGCCCCGTCTTCGCCGACGCACCCGCAGCCCGCGCCGCCCTGCCCGAACTCCTCGGCGACGACGGCGAACTGATCATCCCCGACGGACAACGCGCCATCCTCGCCCCCCTACGAGGCCGCCGCCGCGTCATCGGCGCCGCCGTCTTCCTACGCCGCCCCGACCGCCTCGCCTTCGAACCCGACGACCTCCTCGTCGCCGCCCAACTCGCCACCCACAGCGCCCTCGGCATCGACAAAGCCGTCCTCTACGGCCGCGAGGCCTACATCGCCGACGAACTCCAGCGCACCATGCTGCCCGAAACACTCCCCCGCCCCACCGGCGTCCGGCTCGCCTCCCGCTACCTCCCCGCCGCCGAAACCGCCCGCGTCGGCGGCGACTGGTACGACGCGATCCCCCTGCCCGGCAGCCGCGTCGCCCTGGTCGTCGGCGACGTCATGGGCCACTCCATGACCTCGGCCGCGATCATGGGCCAACTGCGCACCACCGCCCAGACCCTCGCCGGCCTCGACCTGCCCCCACAAGAAGTCCTCCACCACCTCGACGAACAGGCCCAACGCCTGGGCACCGACCGCATGGCCACCTGCCTGTACGCCGTCTACGACCCCGTATCCCACCGCATCACCATCGCCAACGCCGGCCACCCACCACCCGTCCTGCTCCACCTCGGCGGCCGGGCAGAAGTACTCCGCGTTCCCGCGGGCGCCCCGATCGGCGTCGGCGGCGTCGACTTCGAGGCCGTGGAACTGGACGCGCCGGCCGGAGCGACGCTGCTTCTGTACACCGACGGCCTGGTCGAGTCCCGGCTGCGCGACGTCTGGACCGGCATAGAGCAACTACGCGAAAAGCTCGCCGCGACCGCCCAGCTCACCGGACCCGACCACCCCCCGCCCCTCGAAGCCCTCTGCGACGAAGTCCTCGACATGCTCGGCCCCGGCGACCGCGACGACGACATCGCCCTGCTCGCCGCCCGCTTCGACGGCATCGCCCCCAGCGACGTCGCCTACTGGTTCCTCGAGCCCGAAGACGCCGCCCCCGGCCGCGCCCGCCGCCTCGCCCGACGCGCCCTGGCCCGCTGGGGACTGGAAGAACTCACCGACTCCGTCGAACTCCTCGTCAGCGAAGTCGTCACCAACGCCGTCCGCTACGCCACCCGACCCGTCACCCTGCGCCTGCTACGCACCGACGTCCTGCGCTGCGAAGTCGGCGACGACGTACCGCAGTTGCCGCGGTTGCGCCAAGCCCGCGCCACCGACGAAGGCGGACGCGGCCTCTACCTCGTCAACCGACTCGCCCGCCGCTGGGGCGCCACCCGCCTCAGCACCGGCAAAGTCGTCTGGTTCGAGGTCGGCTCCCCTTGAACCGCCCCGCCTCACGGCAGCGGCTGCTCCGCCCAAATGATCTTCCCGTGGGGTGAGTACCGCGTGCCCCACCGCTCGGTGAGTTGCGCGACGAGGAACAGGCCCCGGCCTCCCTCGTCCTCGGTGCGGGCGCGGCGCAGGCGGGGGGAGGTGCTGCTGCCGTCGGAGACCTCGCAGATCAGGGCGCGGTCGCGCAGGAGGCGGAGTTGGATGGGGCCGGTGGCGTGGCGGATGGCATTGGTGACCAGTTCGCTGGCGATCAGTTCGGTGGTGAAGGCCAGCTCGTCGAGATGCCAGGCGGCGAGCCGTTCGGTGACCGCCACGCGCGCGTGGGAGACGATCGCCGGGTCACTGGGCAGGTCCCACTGGGCCACCCGGTCGGGGCCCAGGGCGTGGGTGCGGGCGACGAGCAGCGCGACGTCGTCGCCGGGGCGGGCCGGGAGCAGGGCGTCGAGGACGGCCTCGCAGGTCTCCTCCGGCGGGCGGCCGGCGCAGGTCAGGACAGCGCGCAGCCTGTCCAGGCCGGCGTCGATGTCGCGGTGCCGGTCCTCGATCAAACCGTCGGTGTAGAGCACGAGTTGGCTGCCCTCGGCGAGCTCCAGCTCGACCGTCTCGAACGGCATTCCGCCCAGGCCGAGGGGCGGGCCGGAGGGCAGGTCGACGAACTCGACCGTGCCGTCGGGCGCGACGACCGCGGGCAGGGGGTGCCCGGCGCGGGTGAGGGTGCAGTGCCGGGACACCGGATCGTAGACGGCGTACAGACAGGTGGCGCCGACGATGCCGGAGTCGGGGGCGCTCTCCGCGGCCCAGCCCTCGCCGCGGTCGAGTCGGCCGACCAGGTCGTCGAGGTGGGTGAGGACGTCGTCGGGCGGTAGCTCCAGGGAGCAGAAGTTGTGGACGGCTGTGCGCAGTCGGCCCATCGTGGCGGCGGCGTGCAGGCCGTGCCCGACGACGTCGCCCACGACGAGCGCGACCCGGGCCCCGGACAGCGGGATGACGTCGAACCAGTCGCCGCCGACGCCGGCCTGCGCGGGCAGATAGCGGTAGGCGACCTCGACGGCGCTCTGTTCGGAACGGCCCCTCGGCAGCAGGCTGCGTTGCAGGGTGAGGGCGGTGTTGTGTTCGCGGGTGTAGCGGCGGGCGTTGTCGATGCAGATCGCCGCGCGGCCGACCAGCTCCTGGGCGAGGGACAGGTCGTCGTTCTCGAAGGGGGCGGGCTGCAGGGAGCGGTAGAAGCTGACCACGCCGAGGGTCGTGCCACGGGCCCGTAGCGGCACGGTGATCAGGGAGTGGATGCCGGCCGCGAGCACCCGCTCCAGCCGCTCCGGGTCCTGTGCGATCCAGCCGCCCGCCTCGGACAGGACGGGTTCCAGTACGGACTGTCTCGTCTCCAGGGAGCGGGCCTGCGGCGTGGACGGAACGTACTCGACGTGATCGCCGACGTCGTAGAGGTTGTGCGGATCCCGGCGGACGGCCCGGATGGCCACCCGCCGCAACGCGGTCCGGCCGCCGACCGCCTCCGGTTCCTCGCCGCGCAGCACGGAGTCGGGCAGGTCGACGGCGACGAAGTCGGCGAACCGGGGGACGGTCACCTCGGCGAGCTCCTCCGCGGTGCGGGTGACGTCGAGGGTGGTGCCGATGCGGACGCTCACGTCGTGCAGCAGCTCCAGGCGCCGGCGCGCGAGGACGGCCAGCCGGCCGACGCCGGGCTCGCCCACGAGGAGCAGCCAGCCTTCGGCTCCGGCGCCGTCCGGCTCGGGTTCGGGGAGGGTGGAGGTCCGGGGCGGGGATACGGCCGGGTGCGGGGCACCGGTCCCGTCGGGGTACGCGTCCGGTGTGGGCGGCCGGGGAGTCGGGCCGGGCGGTGGGAGTGCTTCGGTGGACTCCGGTGCGGGCCGGGGCGGGGGCGCCGCGGGCCCGGGTGGCGCCGGACGCAGATGCCTCAGGCGGGGCCCGCCCAGCACCCGCACCTCCACCGCGACCCCGCTCTCCCCCGCCGCTCCCCGCACCTGCCGACGCCACAGCATGGCGGTCCGGCCGCTCGGCAGGGTGATCTCGTCGAGGGTGCGGTGCGGTGCGGCGAGGAGTTCCTCGGCCTTCTCGCGCAGTACCGCCAGATCGATCCGGGCGAGGGCGCCGCCGTCCTGGCCGGGCTGCGGTTGCGCGGACTGCTTCGGCCGGCCCGCCGTATGGCCGTCGCCCCGCCGGTACGCGGCGAGGAGCGCGCGTTCCCGTCGGGTGGCTTGCTCCAGCAGCAGGGCCTCGATGTCCCGGGCGGCCTCGCGGACCATCCGCACCATGGCCGGATCGCCCTGGTCGCGCAGGCAGGTGAGATCGAGGACGGCCTCGATGCGCCCGCTGAGCGGGTCCCGGACGGGCGCCCCCGCACACGCGAAGGGCTGCAGGCAGTCGGCGAAGTGCTCCCGGCCGGCGATGTAGACGGGGCCGCGCTCGGTGAGGGCGGTGCCGATGCCGTTGGTGCCCACGACGGGTTCCGAGGCGTCGAACCCGGGGGCGAACTTGACCGCGTCGAGGCGCTCGCGCAGTTGTCGGTCCCCGCCGAGCCGCTGGACCATCCGGCCTTGTCCGTCGCAGAGCGCGATCGCCATGCCCCCATCGGCGAGGGAGGCGGACAGCGCCTTCAGGACCGGGTCGACGGCGCGCAGCAGCCGGTCGTCCAGCGTCACGTCGCCGGTGTAGCGGACCAGCAGCCGGTGCGGCTCCAGCCCGGCGGAGCGGCATCGCTTCCAGGAGTCGAGCACCGAGTCCCGCACGTCCGACTCGACCAGTGAGCCGGCGAGGAACCGTTCGTGTGCATCGGCGAGCCCGCCGATGTCGTCCCAGGCGACGGACAACGGGATCACTTCCCTCACCTGAAGCCGTCCCGGTCGCGCGCGCCGCCGCTCGGCCCACGGCCGGTGGGCTTCCTCAAGCGCTATCACCCTAGCCCCAAGGTGATGTGCCTCACAACGGCTCTCCCGCGGCCTCGCGGAGGGGGCGCGTCCGCCGGCCGAGGGCCGGATACTGGACGTCATGCGGTTACCGCGAGGCGCCTCGTGTCTCGCCGCCGGACTCGCGCTGGTGGCCGCCGCGGGCTGCACCGGAGGCGGAGGCGACGCCGAGGACACGGCGCGCACCGAGACCTCGTCGACGTCACCCCGGACCGGCGGCGAACCCCCCGCCACGACGCCCTCGCCCTCCCCGACGCCCGCCGACCCGGTTTCCCTCCCCGCCCTGATGCAGCGCGAGCACCGGGGTTCCGACCTCCGGCTCGGTGCCGTACGCGTCCGTACCGACGCCTATACGCAGTACGCCGTCACCTACCGCGCGAACGACCTGACGATCTCGGGGATCATGAACGTCCCCGAGGGCGAGGGCCCGTTCCCGGCGCTGGTCCTGGCACACGGCTACATCGACCCGGACGTCTACACCACCGGCCGCGGCATGCCCCGGGAGCAGGACCTCCTCGCCCGCAACGGCTATGTCGTCCTGCACACCGACTACCGCAACCACGCCGGCTCCGACGACGACCCCGACAACGACGTCAACCTGCGGCTCGGCTACACCGAGGACGTCATCGCCGCCGTGCTCGCCCTGCGCTCCGCCGCGCGGCCGAACGTCGACGACGAGCGGATCGGGCTGCTGGGGCGGTCGATGGGCGGTGGGGTCGTGTACAACACGCTGGTCGTGGCGCCGGGGCTGGTCGATGCCGCCGTCGTCTTCGCGCCGGTCAGCTCGCGGCCGGAGCAGAACATCGACCAGTTCCAGCGCCCCGAGGGCGACCCGCTCGTCCAGGAGATCGAGACCGCGCACGGCACGCCGAAGGAGAACCCGGAGTTCTGGCGGCAGATCTCGCCGGTCACCTACGTGGACCGGGTCACCGAGCCCCTGCTGATCCACCACGGCACCGCCGACGACACCTGTCCCCTGGCCTGGACGAGGGAGACGGTCGCCGCGTTCGAGGCGGCCGACAAGGACGTGAAGCTGCGGACGTACCGGGGCGAGGGGCACACCTTCGGGCCGCGGTGGCCGGACTCCATGGACGCCACGATGGCCTTCTTCGAGCGGCACCTGCGCTGATCGGCGAGAGGACGAGGGGAGAACAGGGAATGCCACGGGTCGCGGTGAACGGCGTGGAACTCTTCTACGAGGTGGCGGGCGACGGCGATCCGCTGGTCCTGGTCCATGGGTCCTGGGGCGACCACTACAACTGGGTGCCGGTCCTGAAGGCTCTCACCCGGGACCACCGGGTGCTGGTGTACGACCGTCGCGGACACAGCCGGAGCGAGCGCCCACCCGGGCAGGGGTCACGTCGCGAGGACGAGGACGACCTGGCGGCGCTGATGCAGACCATCGGCTTCGCCCCGGCGTTCGTCGCGGGCAACTCCTTCGGCGCGTCGACCGCGCTGGGCCTGGCCACCCGCCGTCCGGAGCTCTTCCGGGGGATCGTCGCGCACGAACCGCCGCTGATGGGCATCGTGGCCGACGACCCCGGGTCACGTCCGCTGATGGCGGCCACCGGGCGGCGTATGGCGTCCGTCGTCGACCGGTTGCGGGCGGGTGAAACGGTCGCGGGGGCGCGGCAGTTCGTGGAGGAGGTCGCCTTCGGTCCCGGGGAGTGGGAGCGGATGCCGGACCGGGTGCGGGAGACGTTCCGTGCCAACGCGGCCACGTTCGCGGACGAGCAGAGCGACCCGGCGTGGGCCGACCTCGACCTCGGCGGCCTCTCCGGCTACCCGGGGCCCGCCCTGCTGACGAAGGGCAGCGAGAGCCCGCCGTGGTTCGCCACGATCGTCGGGCGGCTCCACGGTGCGCTCCCGCGGTCGGCGACGTACACCTTCGAAGGCGCCGGACACGTCCCGCACGTCACCCACCCCACCGAGTACGCGCGTCAGGTGGCCGCCCTGGTCGCGGAGGGCCGTCGAGCGTCGTAGCGGCCGATCGACCGGTGCCGTGAGCACGTCTCGCGGTGGGGTGTGAGGGACGACGCACAGCGGATCGCAAGTTTTTTCCCGCGGCGGTGATTGTTTCCCGTGATCCATCCGTACCTCAGGGGGTACCGGCCGTTCACGACAGGAGTCACGATGCCCATCTCGCGCCGCATGGTAGGCACCGTCTTCGTGGGAGGTGCCCTCGTCCTCACCCTCTCCGCCCTCGCCTACCCCGCCATGCTGGGCGTGGAGACCACCTCTGCCAACCAGGACCGCATCATCGCCAACACCCAGTACGGCCCGCTGACCGAAGCCGACCGGGACTTCGTCGTCAAGGTCCGCGCCGCCGGGCTGTGGGAGCACCCGCTGGGCCTGATGGCGATGCAGCGTGGGACCACCCCGGCGATGAAGGAGGCCGGTGAGCACCTGGTCGTCGGGCATGCCCGGCTCGACCTCGCCTGCCGCAAGCTCGCGTCCGAGCTGAACATCACGCTGCCGAACCAGGCCAGCCCGCAGCAGCAGCAGTTCGTGGCGACCGTGGACTCCAAGACCGGCAAGGAATTCGACGCCACGGGTGTCGCCATCATGCGGGTGACGCACGGGCAGATCTTCCCGGTCATCGCGAAGATCCGGGGCACCACGCAGAACAGCATGGTCCGTCAGCTGGCCGATCTGGCGAACGACACCGTGCTCGACCACATGACGATCCTGGAGAAGACGCAGCTGGTCAACTTCGACGCCAACAACTTCCAGCAGACCACGCCGCCGAAGCTCCCCAAGGACCAGATGACGCCGCCCGCGCCCCAGCCGGGTGCGCCGGTGCTCACACTCGCCATCCCCAAGGGCCTGGAGGACCTGAACACCGCGTCCCCGTCGGCGCTGCCGAGCGCGGACGTCAAGTGACAGCGACAGCGCCCCGGAGCGACGCCGGGGCGCTGTGAGTCCAGCGGGACGCCGTATCAGCCCGTCTTCCACCCCCACGGCGTGTCCAACCGCTCCCACTCCGCGGCCCACTGCTCCAGCCGCCGTCGCTCCAGCCCCAGGCGTACCGTCCAGGAGAACCCGAGCACGACGCCGCCGGCCGCCCCTGCGGCCAGGACGCCTCCGGCGATCGCGTGCAGCAGGATCTCGGTCTCGGACAGCGGCTCGTTGACGACCACACCGTTGCGGTCCGTCCACACCTCGACCTTGCTGCCCGCGTGGGTCTTGGGCGGCACCCGTGCCTCGTCGGTGCGGATCGTGCCGTCGGGGTCGGTCCAGCGGACCGTGCCCCACACGAGATGGTCGGTGGTGACCTGTGAGGCCCCCGGGGCCTCCGTGCCCTTCACCAGTACGGCTGTCACCTGGTGGCTCCTGGCCCGCTGCTCCTCGGCGGAGTGGGTGACCGCGTCCGCCGCCACCACCCCCGCGAACAGGGCGCCGGCCAGCGCGAACACCCACGCGCACAACACGACCCAGGCCTCGACGAGGTCACTGCGCCGCCGCAGCGGACTGCGTCGCCACCGCCACAGCCGCACCCTGGGGCGCTCCGAAGCAGCCATGCCGACACCCCCTTGAGCACCGACGGCACATATCTCCAGTGTGCGCCCCCTGCGGCAGGCTGCCTCCTCAACGAATCCACTTCGAAGGCATTCAACGAACCCGCAACGAAGCCATTGAATGAGGCATTCATCATCCCTAGCATCTCCCGGTGGATACATTCACCCCGGGAGGATCCTTGCTGCCGTCCCTTCGTGTCAGACATCCACACCGACCGCTCATATCGGCCACCGCAGCCCTGCTCCTGACCCTCGGCCTCACCGCACCCGCGGCGAGCGCCGCGCCCGAACCCTCCGCCCCGCCCCCGCAGGTCTGGCCGACGCCCCGGAGCATGCACACGGGCCCGGGCCGGCTCACCGTTCCGGACAAGGTCGTCGAGGTCGTCGGCCCGGACACCGACCCCTCCGCCCGGCGCCTCGTCACATCGGTCCTGCGCGACGCCGGCGCCCGACGCATCGTCACCGTGCCCGCGGGCGAGAAGCCACCCGCCTCCGCCCTCACGGTCTACCTCGGTGGCCCCACCGAAAACACCGCCACCGGGCGGGTGTTGGGGCAACTCGGCGCCAAGTCCCCGGCAGGGCTGCCCTCCGGCGGCTATGTCCTCGCCTCCGGCCGCTCCCACGGCCGCGGCCTCGTCGCCCTCTCCGGAGTCGACACCACCGGCACCTTCTACGCGGCCCAGACCCTGCGCCAGCTCGTCACCAAGAACCACGTGCCCGCGGTGAACGTCCGCGACTGGCCCACGGCCGCCCTGCGCGGAGTCATCGAGGGCTTCTACGGCACCCCCTGGTCGCACGCCGAACGCCTCGCCCAACTGGACTT
The DNA here is from genome assembly GCF_900103585.1 of Streptomyces sp. cf386. GTDB lineage: Bacteria > Actinomycetota > Actinomycetes > Streptomycetales > Streptomycetaceae > Streptomyces. The sequence goes on along the minus strand of NZ_FNHV01000033.1, from coordinate 76,740 downwards.
CTACGGCCGTACGAAGCAGAACGTCTACGTCTACTCCCCCAAGGACGACGACTACCTCCGAGCCCGCTGGCGCGACGAGTACCCGCCCGCCGAACTGGCGAAGCTGAAGGAGCTGGTCGACCGGGCCCGCGCCAACCACGTCCGCTTCACCTACGCCCTCTCCCCCGGGCTCTCCGTCTGCTACTCCTCCGCCGCCGACATCAAGGCGCTCACCACCAAGTTCGACTCGCTGTACGCCATCGGCGTGCGCTCCTTCGCAATCCCGCTGGACGACATCAGCTACACCAAGTGGAACTGCGCCGCGGACGAAGCGGAGTTCGGCACGGGCGGGGGCGCGGCGGGAGCCGCGCAGGCCCATCTGCTCAACACGGTGTGGCGGGAGTTCAGCGCCGAGCACCAGGACCTGGAGCCCCTGGAGATGGTCCCCACCGAGTACTCCGACCTCGCCGACTCGCCGTACAAGAAGGCGCTGCGCGAGAAGCTCGACCCGTCCGTGGTCGTCGAGTGGACCGGCGTCGGCGTGATCGCGCCGACCATCACCGCAGAGCAGGTCGCACAGGCACGTGAGGTGTACGGCCACCCGATCCTGGTCTGGGACAACTACCCGGTCAACGACTACGTCACCAGCCGCCTCCTGCTGGGCCCCTACACGGGCCGCGAGCCGGGCGTGGCGAGCGCCGCGACCGGGGTGACCGCCAACCCGATGGTCCAGGGCGAGGCGAGCCGGATCGCGCTGTTCACCTCGGCCGCGTACCTCTGGAACCCGGACGCCTACGATCCCCGGGCCGCGTTCCTCGCCTCCGTACGGGATCTCGCCGGGCCGGGAGCATCCAAGTGGCTGCGCATCTTCGCCGAGAACAACTACTCCTCCCAGCTCGACCCGACCGAGTCCCCCACCCTCACCGCCCTCATCGCCGCCTTCCGCAAGGCCTATGAACAGGACAGCGGGCTCGATCGGGCGGCTGCGCGGCTGAAGTCGCACTTCACCGACATGGCCGCCACCCCGGCCCAGCTGCGCGCCCGCCTCGACAACCCCGGGTTCCTCGCGGAGACCTCGGCCTGGCTGGACAAGCTCGGCCGCTACGGCACCGCGGGCGAGACGGCCGTGGAACTGCTGCTCGCGGGCAAGCGCGGGGACGCCGACGCCGTGTCGACGTACTGGAACCGGCTCAGGGGCGAGCGCAAGGCGCTGGACGCCATCCCCCAGCAGGTGTCCCCCGGAGTGATGGACCAGTTCCTCTACACCACGCTGCTGGAGAACGCCCCCGATGCCGGTGTCGACGCCGCCTTCACCCCCAACTCCCTTTCGCTGAAGCCGGGTTCATCGCAGACGGTGACCCTGGACCTGTCCGACGAGCGGTCCACGTCCGCCAGGACGGTCACCTGGAGGCTGGACGTGCCCGACGGGGTCACGGCCTCGCCGAGCGAGGGCAGCGTGACCGTCCCGGCCGGGGGCAGCGCCTCGGCCACCGTCACGCTGACCGCCACCGCGCCGGGCGTGCACTCCGTCGTCGTCTCGGGTGACGGCATCCTCACCCGCGCGATCCCGGTCCAGGTCACGGACGGCACCGGCACGTCCCGCGCCCTGACGGCCAACTTCAGCGGCGCGTCGGTCAGTTCGATCGACCTCGGCTCCGGTACGACCACGGACATCGCCGTCGGCAACAACCCCGGCGAGGTCGTCGTCAGCGCGGACGGGCGCACCGCCTACGCCGCCAACCAGGGCTCGAACACGGTCAGCGTGATCGACGTGGCGCGGAGCACGGTCACCGCCACGGTCGCCGTGGGCCGGGTCCCGGCCGGGCTCGCTCTCACCCCGGACGGCGGCACGCTCTGGGTCGCCAACTACACGGACGGCACGGTCCAGCCCGTGGACACGCAGACGCTGAAGGCGGGGGCACCCGTCGCGGTCGGCTCGGGTCCGGAGAACATGGCGGTCACGCCGGACGGCAGGACCCTGTACGTGGCCAACATCCACGACAACACGGTGAGCCCTGTCGACCTCGCCTCCGCGAGCGCCGGGAAGGCCATTCCGGTCGGCCCCCGGCCCTTCAACGTCGTCGCCGCGCCGGACGGGAGGACGGTGTACGTGTCCAACTCCGGCGGCTCGACGGTGACTCCGATCGACACGGCGACGAACGACACCGAGCCGACCCTGCTGGTCTCCGGTCAGGCCTATGGGCTCGGTCTGTCGCCGGACGGCCGGACGCTGTGGGTCAGCCCCAGCACCGGGGACTACGTCACGCCCGTCGACACGGTGAGCGGCGCCCCGGGAGCGAAGGTGACGGTCGGGCGGTCCGCCTTCGACGTCGGTCTGGACTGGAGCGGCGGCACGGCATACGTCACCACGGCCGACGCAAGCGCCCTGGTCCCGGTCGACACCGCGTCGGGCGCGACCGAGGAGCCCTTGCGGACAGGGGCCTATCCGCTGGCCGTGGCGCTGACGCCGGTACCCGTGGAGTGATCAGCCCCCTGGAGTGATCAGCTTGCGGTGCGCCGGATCCGTCCGGCGTACCGCTTCTCCAGTTCCAGGTTGCCCTCGAAGCCGCCCGGCACATTGGCGGAGACGTAGACCGGCGGGTGCTCCCCGGTGGCGAGGAGCTGGGCGGAGGCCTCGGCCACGGCCATCTGGACGAGCATCACACCGGTCAGCGTGGACAGGGCGCAGACGGCGCCGCCCTCGGGGAGATCCAGCAGTGCGTCGCCGCGCGGGGCCCGGTTGTCGAGGACGACGTCGGCGAGGTCGGCGAGCTTCTTGCCGCTCGGATGGCCGGCGGGGACGGCGCGGGTGTGGGAGAGGGAGGTGATGGCGAGGAGGCGGTGGCCGCGTTCCTTGGCCTGCAGGGCCATCTCCACGATCACGTTGTTGACCCCGGAGTTGGAGATCACGACGAAGAGGTCCTGGGGACGCGGTGCGGCGAGGTCGTAGATGCGGGCGGCGACCCCCGCCTGACGTTCCAGGAGCGGATCGTCGAGGACGGTCGGCGCGTCGCCGCCGTACAGGACGAGGTCGGCGATGCTCAGCCGGTTCGTCGGCACCAGCCCGCCGGCCCGGCCGGCGAGTTCGAGGACGATGGCCTGGGAGTGGCCGGTGCCGAAGGCCTGGAGCACGCCGTCCGCGCGCACGCAGTCGGCGATCAGCTCGGCGGCGCGGGTCACGTCGTCGCGGGCGGACTCGGTCAGGCGGTCGAGGACGGCCATGCTCTCGCGTGCGAAGCGCCGGGCGCTCACGGACTCGTCGGACACGCGTCACTCCCCACCGGTGGATTGAACCACCTCGTACTCACCCATCGATGAATCAATAAATCACACACCGGTTGGTACGGGCAATGAAGCGGAACGAGCAATGAAGCGGTGCGGACCATTGAGCCGTACTCCTCGGTCCTGGTATTCAAGCTGTGCGCCAAAGGGTGGCTGATACCTTCTCTGCATGCCCTCGACGGACGTCACCACACTGATCCGCACCGAGCTGCCCCGGCTGGCCGGCTCCCTGCGGAAGGTCGGCGAGCTGATCCTGGAGGATCCGGCCGCCGTCACCCACTGCTCGGCCGCCGAGCTGGGCCGCCGCACCGGCACCTCGCAGGCGACGGTGACCCGCTTCTGCCGGGCCATCGGCCTCGACTCCTACCAGCATCTGCTCATCGAGCTGGCCCAGGAGCGCGGCCGTGGCGAGGTCTCCGACTGGGGCACCGCCGAGATCGGCCCGGACATCTCGCCCGACGACAGTCTTGAGCGGGTCGTCCAGGTGGTCGGCAGCGCGGATCTGCGCGCGATCCAGCAGACCATCGAACGGATCGACCTGGACGCGCTGGAGCGGGCGGCCCAAGCCCTGGCCCGCGCCCGCCGCATCGACGTCTACGGCGTGGGCGGCAGCGGCGCGGTGGCCCAGGAGACGGAGACGCGGCTGTTCCGCATCGGCTGCCAGGTCCGCGGCTGGACCGAGGTGCACGGCGCGGCCACCTCGGCGGCCCTGCTCACCCCCGCCGACGTGGCCATCGGCATCTCCCACTCCGGCGCCACCCGCGAGACCCTCGAACCGTTCGAGATGGCCAAGGAGCGGGGCGCCACCACCATCGCCATCACCACCGACCCGCGCTCTCCCCTGGCCAAGGCCGCCGATATCCGGCTCATCTCGTCCACCTCGGAGACCAGCTTCCGCACCGGCAGCATCGGCGGCCGGCACTCCGTCCTGATGATCGTCGACTGCCTCTACGTCCGGGTCGGCCAGGTGTCCTACCAGCGGGCGAGCGCCTCGCTGGCGCTGACCGACCACATCACACCGCAGCACGCGGTGAAGTCGCGCCGGGCGCGCTGAGCCTGTCCAGACGGTTCAGTCCGGCCGGGACTGCATGGATGAACCACCGAGGAAACATACAGATGGTTGTTTGAACCATCTCCTCGGTGCCAGGATGGGGCTCCCCACGAGCACTCGTAGGAGCCCCATGCGCGTCATCTCTGTCGAGTCGACCGAACTGTTCGTCGGTACCGAGGACGATCCGCTCCAGGTGGTGAGTGCCGAGATCGGGCACGTCCCCGGCCGGACGGTCCGCCTCACCGTCGAGGGGCCGGGGGTCCACGGCAGCGCCGAGGCGACCACGGGAGACGACGGCACCGTACGCGCCGAGATACCGGTCACGACCGACCTCGCCCCCGGTGACCGTACGCACGTCAGGGTCACGGCCACGGACGCCGACGACCCGGCGCACACCGCGGAGCACTCCGCCCCGTTCACGGCCGCCGAGCCCGGCTGGACCATGTTCATGGTCAGCCACTTCCACTACGACCCGGTCTGGTGGAACACCCAGGGCGCCTACACCGAGACCTGGGACGTCGCCGACGACCCCGCCACCACCGGACTGCCCGCCCGCACCTTCGACTCGCGCGGCCAGTCCGGGATGAGCCTGGTGCGGGCCCACTGCGATCTGGCGCGGCGCGACCCGGCGTACACCTTCGTGCTCGCGGAGGTCGACTACCTCAAGCCCTACTGGGACGCCTTCCCGGAGGAGCGCGCCTTCCTGCGCCAGCTGATCCGCACCGGTCGCGTCGAGATCATGGGCGGCACCTACAACGAGCCCAACACCAACCTCACCGGCGCAGAGGCGACCGTACGCAACGCGCTGTACGGCGACGGCTTCCAGCGCGGCATCATCGGGGCGTCCCCGGAGACGGCCTGGCAGCTGGACGCGTTCGGGCACGATCCGCAGTTCCCGGGGCTGATGGCGGACGCGGGGGTCAGCTCCAGTTCCTGGGCGCGCGGGCCCTTCCACCAGTGGGGGCCGACCCTCTCCGTGTTCGGCGAGGAGCCGCGGGATCCGAACCGGATGCAGTTCCCGGCGGAGTTCGACTGGATCGCCCCCTCGGGGCGCGGGATCCTGACCGCCTACATGGTCAACCACTACGGCGCCGGCTGGGCGATCGACAACGCGCCCACCCTCCCGGAGGCGGAGGCGGCCGCGCTCAAACTCTTCAAGGGGCTGAAGCAGGTCGCCCTCACCCGTAACGTCCTGCTCCCGGTCGGCGGTGACTACGCGCCGCCGTGCCGCTGGGTGATGGGCATCCACCGGGACTGGAACGCCCGCTACGTCTGGCCGCGCTTCGTCAGCGGCATCCCGAGGGACTTCTTCGCGGCCGTGCGGTCGGAGCTTGAGTCGGAGGGCCGCAAGGCGTCCCCGCAGACACGGGACATGAACCCGATCTACACCGGCAAGGACGTCTCCTACATCGACACCAAGCAGGCCCAGCGCCACGGCGAGACGCTGCTCGCCGACGCGGAGGCCTGGGCGACGCTCGCCTCGCTGCTCACCGGGCACCCCTACCCGGACGCGGCGCTCGACAAGGCCTGGCGGCAGCTGATCTACGGCGCCCATCACGACGCCATCACCGGCTCGGAGTCGGACCAGGTCTACATCGATCTGCTCACCGGCTGGCGGGAGTTGTACGACCTCGCCGAAACCGTGCACGCCGACGCGACCGACGCCCTCGCGGGCAGGGTCGCCCAGCTTCCCGGCGGCACACCGGATTTGGTGGTCTTCAACGCGGCGACCTGGGAGCGGCGCGACGTGCTGGCGGTCGAGGACCCGGGGCTCGTCCCGCTCGACGACACCGGACTGCCGCTGCCCGCCGTACGGGAGGACGGCGAGCTCCGTGTCGTCGTCCCGGAAGTGCCCGGCATGGGCCTCAAGGCGCTCCCGCTCGCGGAGGGAACCGTCGCCGAGTGGACGCGCGCCGAAGGCGCCACCATCCGCAACGAGTTCTACGAGGTGACGGTCGACCCCGCGCGCGGAGGAGCCGTCAGCAGCCTGCGGGCGCTGTCAGAGGACGGCCGGGAACTGCTGCGCGCGGGCGACATCGGCAACGAGCTGGTCGTACAGGAGGAATACCCGAGGCACCCGCGCTTCGGCGAGGGCCCCTGGCACCTCACACCGACCGGTACGACGGCCGCCCGCAGCCGGGACGTCACGGCCGACATCGATGTCGAGCACTCCCCCGCCGGAGCACGCATCACCGTCCGCGCCGACCTCGGCCTCTTCCGCTACACCCAGCGCCTCACCCTCTGGAAGGGCGTCGACCGCCTCGACCTCACCACCACCATCGACGGCTACCACGGCGCCGACCGCCTCATCCGGGTCCGCTGGCCCTCCGACGTGCGCGGCGGGCTGCCGGTGCACGAAGTGGCGGACGCGGTGATCGGGCGTGGGTTCGGGTTCGTGGAGGTGGACAGCGAGCAGTTCCCGTGGACGCTGGACAACCCGGCCAACACCTGGTTCGGGCTGGGGTCCACCGCCCGGGTCGCGGTCGCCGACGGCTCCGGCCGTCCGCTCGGTGAACGGTCGATCGGTGTCGCCGAGTTGGTGTACGCCTCCTGGGACGAGGCCGGTGAGCTGGGCACCGGGCTCGCGGCGGCCCTGGTGCGCGTGGGCGTGACGGCGACCTCGACGATCGCCGGGGGCCCGCGCTACGGCGACCTGGAGGTCGACTCCAACCTGCCCGACATCCGGATCGCGGTCGGCGCGCCGGAGCGCAACTCGCTGGTCGCCGAGGCCCTCGGCTGGGACCCCGCGGCCGGGCGCGAACTGCGCCGACAGCTCACCGAGCGGGGCGTGGCCGCCGTCTGGGTCGCGCCGCGCGCCTCGCTGCGGGAGGAGTGGGTGCCCGGCGCCGACCTGCGCGACCTGGAGCGACTGCCGCTGCTCGTGGTGGCGGGCGCCCGGCCCGAGGACGACGCCAAGGCCGTGGACGCGCTGATCGCCGATCTGGACGACGCGGTACTGCGGGCCACGGCGGCGGGCAGCGGGGAGGCGTTGCCGCCCGGCGACGCGTGGGACGGCCGCAGCTTCGCGGTCCTGAACCGGGGGACGCCGGGCTGTGTGGTGACCTCGTCGGGCGACCTCTACATGTCCCTGATGCGTTCCTGCACGGGCTGGCCCTCCGGCATCTGGGTCGACCCGCCCCGTCGCACGGCGCCCGACGGATCCGCGTTCCAGCTCCAGCGCTGGTCCCACACCTTCGAGTACGCCGTGGTCGCGGGCGCGGGCGACTGGCGCGAGCTGCGACTGCCACAGGCCGGGCATGCCTTCAACCATCCGCTGACCGCGCGGTTGCGTCAGACGGCCGCGGAGGATGCCGTACTGCCCAGGAAGGCCGTGCTGTTGGGCCTCGATCCCGCCGGGGAGGTGCTGCTCGACGCGCTCAAGCCGGTGGGGTCACCGCTGGCGCGCGGGAGTGTGGCGGCGGTCGATCCCGGGCGGGGCGTCGTCGTGCGGGTGCACGAGGTGAACGGGCGGCCGGTGCGGGCTCGGGTGATTGGGCCTCGGGAGTGGACGGACGGTGCGCGGGCGGACGTACTGGAGCGGCGGGGTGAGCCGCTTGCACCCGGCGACGCGGGGGCACTCGAACTCGACCTGACCGGCTTCGAGGTGACGACCCTGCTCGCCACGGCCGCCGAAACGGAGCCCTCACCCGGCCCCGGCATCGCCGCCCACGAACCGGCCCAGCCCGTCCCCACCCGCTACTGGCTCCACAACTCCGGCCCCGCCCCACGCGGCAACATGCCGGTAGCGGTCTACATCTCGCCCACCACCCTCACCGTCGCCGACGCCCCCGTCCCGGCGACGGTCCGGATCAGCTCGGAACTGACCGACGTCCCGGTGTCGGGCACGGTGACCCTGCACGCCCCGCCCGGCTGGTCCGTCGAGCCGGCGGAGCTGCCGTACGCGCTGGGACCGGGCGGGTTCACGCTCACCGAGGCCACGGTGACACCGCCGGACGGGGCCGAGCCCGGGCGGCACTGGCTCGCCGCCCGGCTGACGTATGGCGGGCAGACGTACGAAGACGTCGTGGCGCTGGATGTGGGGGACGGGCACAGGGGTCCAACGCTGGTCACAGAGCTGGGAGTCGGTCGGGTCACCGTGCGCCGGGGCGAGCGGGCCCGGGTCCCTGTGACCCTGCGCAACCCGACCCGGGGCCCGGTGAGCGGCTCGCTCTGGGCTGTCTCCTCGTGGGGGACCTGGGCGGGTGTGACGCCGGGCTGCCAGGGCTTCACCGTGGCAGGCGGGGAGCGGCTGGAGTGCGCGATCGAGGTGGACGGCGGGGCGGTGCCACCGGGTTCGTACTGGCTGATGGCGAAGGTGGGCTGGCACGGGTGCGTGGCGTATACGGCGGCTGTGGAGCTGGAGGTGACGTCGTGAGGGAGCACGCCTCAGGTCCGGATCACGCGGCCATGGTCCACGGCCGAGCCGTCGCAAAGGCCCGTGTCGACGCCCTCCTGACGGCCGTACCGCCCCCCGACCGCGCGGCCCGCCCCGAGGCGCTCGCACGGGCAGAGCGGCAGCGGCGGCGGTGGGCGACACAGGTGGTGGTGATCGACGAACTCGCCCTGCGGGCCTGCGCGGAACGCGGACTACGCGACGGCGGTTCGGCAACGCCCCTAAGGGGCGCGGGCGGTGTCGATAGGCGGCTCCGCCGCGTGGGCGCGACCAGCCACAACGGCGCCGCAGACGAACGACTACACCCCCCGGCACTCCCCGCGGAGCGCGACGTCGCAGACCTCGGCAGCATCGTCGCCGCAGCCCTCGCCCACTCCCCCGCCGCACGCCTGCTCCTCACCACGCTGGAGTCCGAACAGCACATCCCCGAAGAGGCCGTACGGGACTACTACGAGCGCAACCGGGACCGCTTCCTGACCCCTCAGGCCCTCAGGCAAGGCGTCGACCCCTACGGCACGTCGGCCGGGCCGACGGACTTCCTGCCGTACGAACAGACCCGCGACGGCATCGAGCGCGAGCTGCGGCAGGCGGCGGGCCGTTGGGCGTTCTTCGGCTGGCTGGACCAGGCACGGAGCGGCGTCGAGTACGCCCCCGGGCACGAGCACCCGGGCGACCCGACCCATCACGACCACGAGCACCGGCACTGACCGAACCCGAAAAGCAACACGGCAACCCATTGACCTCCGATGAATTCTGGTCCACCTTTTCATCAATCAGAGTCCAAGTTGGTGATTTGAACCAGCGAACCCGTCGGCTCGGTCGGCCGCAGGAGGGCACCCCATGCGCGCAAGCAGACTTCCCGGATCCCTGGCATGTTTCCTCGCCCTGGCGCTCGCAGCCGCCGGCTGCGGCCTCTCCGGCGGCTCCGACGACGGCGACGCCACCGCCGGCGGCTGCAAGGTGGACAAGGCGAACGTCGGATCCGGTGCGCTCTCCGGGGACGTCAAGGGCACCATCACCTTCCAGACGACCAACCTGAAGAAAGACTTCGGCGACTACTTCAACGGCGTCATCGCCGCCTTCGAGAAGGAGCACCCGGACGCGAAGGTGAAGTGGATCGACGACCCGGGCGACGCCACCTTCACCCAGCGCCTGGTCGCCGACGCACAGGGCTGCACCCTGCCGGACGTGGTCAACATCAACGTCAACACGGCGATCGCGCTCACCAAGAACGGCTATCTGCTGGACCTGGACAAGAAGGCGCCGGACGCGGGCAAGCCGTTCGTCCCCGCGCTGTGGAAGTCGAGCCTGTACGCGGACGCCTCCGGCACCAAGGTTCACTCCGTACTGCCCTGGTACTCCGGCGGCATCGTGCAGACCTTCAACACCGAGCTGATGAAGAAGGCGGGCCTGGACCCGGCCAAACCTCCGACGACCGTCCTCGGCCTCTTCGAGGACGCCGAGAAGGTGGCCAAGGCCTCGGACGGCAAGTACTACGCCTTCCTCGCCAACCCGCAGCTGCGCATCCCGGCCGACTGGCAGCAGATGGGCATCCAGATCTTCTCCGCCGACGGCAAGTCGTTCACCTTCGCCGACGACCAGAAGACCGTGCAGTGGGTCGAGGCCATGACCAAGCTGTACAAGGCCGGCGGAATGCCCCGGGACTCCCTCTCCTCCACCCAGGACCCGGCCAACGTCTACGGCCAGGCCAAGCTGGTCTACGGCCCCACCAACCCCAACTTCCTGCGGTTCATCCAGCAGAACAACCCGACCGTGTACAAGAAGACCGGCGTCGCCCGCTTCATGCTGGACGACCTCGGCCACACCGTCGGCGCCCCGCAGTACATAGGCACCGCCTCCACCAGCAAGAACGCGACGACCGCCCTCTCCTTCGCGCAGTTCCTGACCAACGCGCAGAACCAGCTGGAGTGGGCGAAGGACCCGAACGTGGTGATCTTCCCGTCGACCACGGCCTCCCTGGACGACCCGTTCTTCCAGTCGGTCAAGGGCACGGACCCCTTCGCCGAGGCCCGGAAGATCGTCGCCAGTGACCGCAAGACCGCGACGGCGGACGAAGTCGCCCTCACACCGGGCGAGTTGAACGCCATCTCGGCCCAGATCCAGCTGGCCATGCAGGGCAAGAAGAGCGCGGCGGACGCCCTCAAGGACGCCCAGTCCAAGGCCAACGAGCTGATCGAGCAGGCAGGCTGACGATGGCTCAGCACACCGTGGGCAAGGCGCCCGCTCCGACTCCCCTGGGATCGGGCGCCCCCCGCCCCGGCTCCGTACCCGAACCGCCGGGGCGCCTGCGCCGCGTCCTGCGCTCCGTGGTCCCCGGCCCGACCGCGGACGCGGGGGGCGCGGCGCTCTACCGCCGCTGGTGGCTGCCCTGGCTGTGGATGCTCCCGGCGATCGTCGGCACGACGGTCTTCGGGGTGTTTCCGTTCCTCAACACCCTCCTGGTGTCCTTCACCGACGCCAAGCCGCTCGGCGGCGCGTACGACATGGTGGGCCTGGACAACTACACCCGGATGCTGGGGGATTCGGACTTCTGGCTGGCGACCCGCAACAGCATCCTGTACGCGGTGATCGTCGTCCCGCTGATGGTCCTGCTGCCCCTGCTGCTCGCGATCCTGGTCGAGCGGAACCTCCCGGGCATCGGCTTCTTCCGCTCCGCCTTCTACACCCCGGTCCTCGCCTCCAGCGTGGTCGTGGGCCTGAGCTGGCAGTGGCTGCTGAGCGACCAGGGTCTGGTCAACACCTGGCTGGAGAAGGCGCACATCATCCGCGACGCCATCCCCTTCCTGTCCGACTCATGGCTGATCCTGCTGTCGGCGATGGGCCTGACGCTGTGGAAGGGCCTCGGCTGGTACATGATCTTCTACCTCGCCGCGCTCGGGAACGTTCCCAAGGAGCTGCACGAGGCGGCGGCGGTGGACGGCGCCGGCGCGATCCGCCGCTTCTGGCACATCACCGTGCCCGGCGTACGCACCTCGATGATGCTGGTCGGCACCCTCACCGGCATCGGCTCGCTGCGCGTCTTCACCGAGATCTACATGCTCGGCGGCGCGACCGGCGGCCCCGGCGGCGCAGACCGCACGCTCCCCTTCTACATCCGGGACGTCGGCCTCGACCCCCTCACCGGCAACGCCGGCTACGGCGCGGCGGTCAGCGTCGCCCTGTTCGCCCTGACCCTGGGCCTCACGCTGCTCGCCCAGCGCCTGACGAAGGAGGACGAGGGATGACCACGGCCGTCGAGAAGAACCGGCGTCTGATGCCCCGCTGGCGGGACTACGGCCGCCCGCGCGAACTCGTCGTCCGCTACCTGCTGTTGGTGTTCGTCCTGTTCATCACCGTGGGCCCCCTGATGTGGCAGGTGCTGTCGTCACTCAAGGGCCCCACCGAGGACGTCTTCGGCGCGGGCGCCTCCCTCATCCCGCACCACCCCACCCTGCGGGCCTACAAGGAGGTCTTCGACCAGGTCCCGGTGTGGACGTACATCAGGAACAGCCTGTTCATCGCGGTCATCTCCATCACCAGCCAGCTGGTCTTCTCCACCATGGCCGGCTACATGCTCTCCAAGCCCGGCTGGAAGGGCCGCAAGCTGGTGTGGGTGGTGCTGATGGCGTCCATGATGTTCCCGTTCGAGTCGATCATGGTGTCGCTCTTCCTGAGCGTCCGGGACCTGGGCCTGGTCGACAACCTCGTCGGCGTCTGGCTGCCCGGCTTCGTCGCCGCCATCAACGTCCTCATCATGCGGGCCGCGTTCCTCGCCGTACCGCGCGAGATCGAGGACGCGGCGATGCTGGACGGCGCGGGCGAGTGGAAGCGATTCCGCCATCTGTACCTGCCCTCCGCGTACGGCGCGATCCTGGTCGTCACCATCAACACCTTCATCAGCGCCTGGGACGACTTCCTCTGGCCGCTGATCGTGCTGCGCTCCGAGGAGCACTTCACGCTGACGCTGGGTCTGGCCCGGCTGCAGACGTCGTCGTTCGGGTACGACCAGCGGCTGGTGATGGCGGGTTCGGTGATCTCGGTGATTCCGGTGCTGATTCTGTTCGTCATCACGCAGCGCTGGTTCTACAAGGGGGTCTCGTCGGGTGCCGTGAAGCTCTGAGTCGGTACGGCGGCCAGTGCCGCCCCCGCCGATTCGGCGACGCGGAACTCGACGACTGTGCCGGGCGGGACGGCGCCGGCCGGGAACGTGACCGTGCGGGTCTCGCCCGGCGCCAGGTCGACGGCCTGGAAACCGCACAGCTCTAGGGTGCGCGGCCACATGGGGGTCCGCAGTCGGCGCAGATAGAGCTGGGCGACGGAACGGCCGTGACGGGGGCCCGTGTTGGTGATGTCGGCCTCGACGTCGCGCCCGGACAGCCGGGGCGGGCCGAACTCAAAGGTGGTGTACGACAGCCCGTGCCCGAAGGAGTACCGCGGCTCGGCGCTTTCGTCGACGTAGCCGCCGTACTCCGTGTCCTTGTGGTTGTAGTAGACGGGGAGCTGGGCGGCGGAGCGCGGCACCGAGACCGGCAGCCGGCCGACGGGTTCGGTGAGCCCGAGCAGCACCTCGGCGATCGCCTCGCCGCCCCACGGGCCGGGGTACCAGGCGGTGAGCACGGCGGCCCCGGTGTCGGGCAGGACGTGCGGGCGGCCCTGGATCAGGACGACGGCCGTCGGTGTGCCCGTCGCGACCACGGCGGCCAGGAGCGCGTACTGGGCGCGGCCCAGCCCCAGCCCGGCCAGGTCGGCGCCCTCACCGCACGTCATGTGCGAAACGGCGGTCCGCGCGGCCCCGTTGGCGTCGAACTCCGTGTCGGGCGTACGGGCGCTGCTGCCGCCCAGCACCAGCACGGCCAGATCGGAGGCGGCGGCCGCGGCGACCGCCTCGGGGATGCCGGAGAGGTCGTCGCCGGTGAGGGCGCAGCCGGGGGCGTGACGGATGCCGACGCCGGGCGGGGCGAGCCGCCGTAGACCGTCGAGCACGCTCACTCCGGTGCCGGGGCGTTGCGGAGCCGTGTAGTCGCCCGACTGGTGTGCGGCGGTCGCGGACTGGGGACCGATGACGGCCAGGCGGGAGACGGTCGCGGCCCGCACGGGAAGGCTTCCGTCGTTGCGGAGCAACGTGACGGAGGCGCGGGCGAGTGCGGTGCTGATGTCCCTGCCTCCGGTCGGCGGGGGCGTCGAGTGACGCCGGTCGAAGAGCCCGAGGCGGAACTTGAGGCGCAGGACGCGGGCGACGGCGGTGTCGAGTGCCTCTCCGGTCACCAGCCCTCGTTCGCAGGCCTCCTCCAGACGCGTGAAGCCCTCGTCCCAAAGGCTCAGATCCACACCGGAGTTGAGCGCGAGGGCTCCCGCGGAGGCCTTGTCCCCCGTGATGCGCGCCAGCCGGTCCACGGCCAGTCCGTCCGCCATGACCAGCCCCTCGAACCCCCAGTGCCCCCTGAGGAGTTCGGTGAGCAGCGCGCGGTTGCCGGAGCAGGGCATCCCGTCGACCTCGTTGTACGCGGACATGACGGCGGCGGCCCCGGCGCGTATTCCGGCGCGGGCCGCGGGGATGTGGATCTCGTGCAGTTCTCTCAGGCCCAGCTCGGACTCGGCGGAGTTACGGCCGCCGACGGTGGCGCCCTGGCCGGCGAAGTGCTTGAGGACGACGGGCGCCTTGTCGAGGGCGAAGTACTCCCCCGTGCCCTGCATGCCGCGGACCACGGCCTCCGTCAGCCGGGCGGCCAGGTACGGGTCCTCGCCGAAGCACTCCTCCGTACGGCCCCAGCGCGGGTCGCGGGCGATGTCGAGCGCCGAGACCAGGGCGACATGACCGCCCCGGGCACGCAGTTCGGCGGCGGCGTGGGCGGCGGCGCGCTCGTACAGCTCCGGGTCCCAGGTGGCGCCGACGGCCAGATTGACCGGGAGGACGGTGCCGTCGAGGGCCATGAGCCCGTGCGGCATCTCCTCGACGAACAGTGCCGGGATGCCCAGCCGGCTGCGTTCGACGACATGCCGCTGCACCAGGTCGGCGAGCGCCGCGGCGTCCTCGGCACCGGGTCCGCCGCCGTGGTCGACGCCGGACCAGGCGTCGGCGCGCTGGAGCCCGTAGAGGGCGCCGAGTCCCTCGAAGCGGTCGGTCTCGGCGTACAGGGCGTCGGTGAGTGCGAAGCCGCCGTCGGGGGTGCGGCGGTAGGCGTTCCAGCCGTACATGCGCTGGTTGAGCTGGCCGACCTTCTCCCGCAGGGTCATGCGGGAGAGCAGGTCGCGGACTCGGGCGTCGACGGGGGCGGCGGGGTCGAGGTAGCGGGGGCGGTCGGCGGCGAGGGGCATGGCCGCGTGGTCCGGAGTCGGCATGCGGCCGGTCCCTTTCTTGCGCGTTCTTGAGGGCGGTTCGTGCGTTCAGAGGGCGAGGCGCGCGAGAGCCACCGCGCCTTGAGAGCCGTCCGCCACCCAGTCGAGGGTGAGTCCGAGCGGCGCCAGCCGGGCGGTGAGCGGCTCCGTGAGCGGCCCGTCGGGGCCGAGCAAGCCCCCTGTGGCGACGACCCGCTCGCCCGGCCGGGGTTCGAGGGCGCGGACATAGCCGGTGAGGTGGTCGGCGGCCGTGCCGAGGATGCCCGCGGCGACGGCGTCCTGATGCCGGGCGGCCTCGGCGACCAGCGGCGCGAACTCGGCGAGTGCGACCGGCGGTCGTCCCATGACGGCGGGGAGCAGATGCATGCGGTAGGCCTCACGCCGGGCCCGCGTCCAGTGACCTGCGGCGTACGGCCGACCTTCGCCGTACGGCCCCGGAACATCGCCCGGCAGTACGTCGCCCGGCACCCCCAGCGCCCGCCCCACGGACGCGGCCAGCGCCGTCGGCGCACCCCGCCCGTCGGCCATGCGCAGCGCCACCCGCACCGCCTCGCGCCCGATCCAGAAGCCGCCGCCGTCGTCGCCGAGCAGCCAGCCGTCGCCGCCGGCGGTCGTGGTGCACGCACGTGCGGTGATGCGGGCCGCGACCGCGCCGGTGCCGGCCACCAGGGCGAGGCCGTCGGCGGGATGTCCGGGCGCGGAGGCGAACCCGGCCTCGATGTCGCTGTGGATCTCGACCGAGTCGGCGTCGATGCCCAGCCGGCTCAGCGCGACGGTGAGCGCGGCATGCGCCTTGACCCGGCCCGGCTCGTCCGGAGCGGTCCGCGAGGCGCCGGCGAACCCGCCCGCCACGGCCACGACCCGGCCGCGCAGCCCTTCCGGCACGGCGTGCGCGAGGGCCTCGGCGAGGTGCTCGGTGAGGTCGTGGCCGGGCACGGTGAGGGCGTTGCCCGGACCGCCGACGCCCTCGCCCTCCGGGTCGCCGTCGTGCGCGGGCGCCAGGAGGGCGCGCGTGCGGGTGCCTCCGGCATCCAGGCCGACGACGTACGCCGAGGTTTGGTTCAAATCACTATTCATCGTTGCCCATGGTGGTTGATACATTCGCGGCAGACAAGAGACAGATGGCGGCCAAGAGACAGACGGCGGCCAAGGCCAGAGCAGATCCGGCCCGAGGAGGATCCCATCCACCCGCTCCGCTTCGGCGTCAACTACACGCCCCGCCACGGCTGGTTCCACTCCTGGCACGACTTCGACCCGGCACGCGCGCGTGCCGACCTGGACGCGATAGCCGGGCTCGGTCTCGACCACGTCCGTGTCTTCCACCTCTGGCCACTGCTCCAGCCGAACCGCACCCTCGTGCGCACCGCCGCCGTCGACCAGCTGGCGCACCTCGTCGACCTGGCCGGCGAGGCCGGTCTGGACGTCCTGGTGGACGGCGTGCAGGGCCATCTGTCGAGCTTCGACTTCTACCCGGAGTGGACCCGCAGCTGGCACCACCGCAACGTGTTCACCGACCCTGAGGCCATCGCCGCCCAGGCCGACCTCCTGCGCACCCTCGGCCGCGCCCTCGCGGGCCGCCCCCACCTGCTCGGCCTCCAGCTCGGCAACGAGCTCAACAACCTGGTCGAGCACAACCCGGTGACGGCGGACGAGGTCGACCACTACCTCGACACCCTGCTGGCCGCCGCCCGGGACGGACTCGGCGAGCACGGCGGCCTGGTCACGCACTCCGCGTACGACGCCGCCTGGTACGGCGACGACCACCCCTTCACCCCCGAGGCCTCCGCCCGCAAGGGCGACCTGACCACCGTCCACCCCTGGGTGTTCTCCGGCGACTGCGCCCGCCGCTACGGCCCCCGCTCCCCGCAGGTCCGGCATCTCGCCGAGTACGGCACCGAGTTGGCCAAGGCCTACGCCACCGACCCCGCCCGCCCCGTCTGGGTCCAGGAGACGGGCGCACCCGAACCGCACATCCCGGCCGCCGACGCCCCGGACTTCGCGCGCGCCACCGTACGGAACGCGGCCGAGTGCGCGGGGCTGTGGGGCGTGACCTGGTGGTGCTCCCACGACGTGGACCGGTCGCTGGCCGACTTCCCGGAACTGGAGTACACGCTGGGCCTGTTCGACTCCTCCGGCCGCCCGAAGCCCATCGCCGAGGCCTTCGCCGAGACGGTGGCCGAGCCGCACTCCGTCCGGCCGCGCGACACGGCCCTGATCCTGGACTGCACTCCCGCCACCCGGTCGGTGTCCGGGCCGGGCGGCGCGTACTTCGAAGCGTGGATGCGGCTGCGCGCGGAGGGGGTCCGTCCGGCGGTGGTCCTGGCAGGGCGGGCGCAGGACGCGGAGTACCTGGCGGCGCGGGGGATCAAGGAGGTCGTACGGCCGTCCTGAGCGCCGTGGGCCGGTCGCTCAGGTGCCCGCCAGCACCTCGGCGACCGCCCGCAGGTTCACCCGCCCCCGCCCGTACGAGCACAGCGCACCGCCCTCGGGCAGTCCCGTGTCGACCAGGACCGCGTCCGGCCGCCGGGCCGACAGGGTGTCACGCAGCCGCGCCTGCCAGGGATGCAGGCCGGCGTCGCAGGTGGCCACGACCAGCGGAGCGGAGCCGCAGCGGCCCACGATGCCCTCGACGAGGGCGTCCGGGTCCGTGCACTCCCCCGTCACCGCCGTCCCCGTCGCCGTGGGGTCGACGGCACGCACCTCGGTGAGCAGGTCCTCGCCGCCCCAGTTGAGCGCGGGATACGGCGACGGGAACAGGTCGACGACATGGGCGCCGCGCACGGCGGGCGGTACGCCCCGGCTCCGTACGGCGCGACGCGCGGCGGTGAGACCGGCCTCGGCGTCCCAGTCGGCGACGTCGGCGGGCGGGGCGGCATAGCGCTCGGCGAGCCGCCGCACCCGTCCTGCCGCCTCCTCGATCCGCTCCTGCGCCAGCACACCGGTCCGCAGCGCGTCGAGCACCGCGTCCCGGCAGGCCAGCGTGACGTCCAGATCCGCTACGGCGACGATGACCTGGTCGGCCCCGGCGGCAAGCGCGATGCGCGCGCCGGCCGCCTCGCCGTACTGGTCGGCGATCGCCCTCATCTCCAGCGCGTCGCTGACGAGGACGCCGTCGAAGCCGAGGTCGTGGCGCAGCAGGTCGCCCAGGACGCGGCGGCTGAGGGTGGCGGGGCGATTGGGGTCGAGCGCCGGGAAAATGACATGGGCGCTCATCAGCATCGGCACACCCGCGGCGACGGCCGCGCGGAACGGTTCGAGGTCGGCGAGCAGTTGGTCGTACGGCCGCGGGTCGACGGCCATGCCGTGGTGGCTGTCGGTGACGGTGCCGCCGTGGCCGGGGAAGTGCTTGGCGCAGGAGGCTATGCCGCGGGCCTCGGTGGCGGTGATCCAGGCGAGCAGATGGCGGGCGGCGAGTTCGGGGTCGGCGCCGAAGGAGCGGGTGCGCACGATCGGGTTGTCCGGCCGGTGCTGGAGGTCGGCCACCGGGGCGTAGGAGGCGCTGATGCCGAGGGTGGCCAGGTGCCCGGCCAGTGCGTCGGCGCAGCGGGCGGTGAGGTTCGGGTCGTCGACGACGCCGAGGGCGTAGGAGCCGGGGACCTCGGGGGCGCCGGCGGCGACCAGGTGGCCGATGCCGCCGCCCTCGTTGTCGATGGCGACGAGGAGGTCGGGGCGGATGGCCCGCAGCTCGTCCGTGAGGCGGCGCACCTGCCCCGCGTCACGGACGTTGCGGGTGAACAGGATGACCCCGCCGAGACCCCGGTCGATGAGTTCCTTGAGGGTGTCCGGCACGCTCGCGGCCCCGTCGAACCCGGCGACGAGACAGCGGTGGGCGGCTTCGTCCAGGTCGACGGGGAGTGCGGTGGTCGACCCGAGGGAGTCGTACTCGAAGTGGCTCACCCCCGCAATGCTCTGGCTCGGCCAGCCGAAAGTCAACCGTCCGATGGATGGCTGATTCAACGCCTGGTCTGCAGCTCGTCATCGGCCCGTCTACGGCCCGTCATGCGGACAGTTTCTTCGCCTTCCGCACGGCGTCCGCGAGCCGTTCGAGGACCGGCGCGTACCCGGCGTAGCTGTAGCGCTCCTCCATGGCCCAGGGCACGGTCTGGCCCGCCTTGACCGCGGGCAGCTGCCGCCAGGTCGACTTCGCGGCGAGCTGCTCGGCGCTCATGGCGGAGGAGCGATTGTCGACCATGATGAGGTCCGCATGGTACTTGTCGGTGTTCTCCCAGCTCAGGAACTCCCAGAAGCCCCACTCGTCGGACTTCTTCCCCTCGACGAACTCCACGCCGAGGTCCTTGAAGTAGTTCAGGTCGCAGTAGGAGTCGGGGACCGCGACATAGAACTGCTCGGCGTCGCCGGTGATGGCCATGACCTTCAGCCCCTTGTTCGCCGCAGCAGCCTTGCGCAGGGTCTCGACCGCCTTGTCGAAGCGGGCCCTGCCATCGGCCGCCTTCTTCGCGTCCAGGTCGGCGCCGAGCGCCTCGGCCAGTTCGGCGGTGCGCTTGAGCGGGTCGAGCAGGGAGGTGCGGGCGACGCCGATGCCGACGCTCGGGGCGAGCGCCTCGATCTTCTTGCGGCTCTCCTGCGGGACGTACCAGAGGTCGGGCGCCGGAAACATGTTGCTGATCAGCAGGTCGGGCTGGAGCGCGGCGTACTTCTCGACGTTGAACTGCCCCCACTCTGTGCCGAGACTCGTCAGCTTCGACACGTCCATGTCGCCGGCCTGCGGATTGGGCTTGCCGTCGACGGGCCGGGTGGGCCCGAAGACGCCGTCGCACTCCACGCCGTAGTCGTACAGCGCTGCGGCGGTGCTGACGAAGGCGACGAGGGTTTCCGGCGCCTTGTCGAGGGTGACCGTGCGCCCTCGGTCGTCCTTGAACGACCAGCGTTCGCCGCCGGCCCCACCCGACTCGTTGTCGGCGCTCTCACCCCCGCCGCAGGCGGCGAGTATCGGGCCGAGCGCAAGGACGCCGCCCGCGGTGAGCAGTCGACGGCGGGACATGACCGGTGCCATGGAAAAGACCTCCCCCTGAATGAAAATTAAGGGAAGGCTAACCTAAGCAACGCGTAGATCAAGGGCCCCTGCGGCAGCGGACCGGCCGCGAGCGGAAATCCACTTGTACGGTGATCATCCCGACGTCTACCGTCGGCCTTCATCGGCGTGTAGCTCAGCAGCAGAGCACCGGGCTTGAGACCCGGAGGGCGCAGGGGCGGAACCTGCCACGCCGGCTTATGAACGACAACGCTGAGCAGCAGCCCCTCACCGCGGCCCCGTCCTATGCGGCGGCCCAGCTGGCCAAGGCCTTCACCACCGCGCTGACCCACGCGGACGCCGACACCCGGCGCCGGGCCGAGGTGCGCGGGCAGCGCTGGCGGGAGGTCCTCGCAGGGATGTCGGCGGGCCGGCTGACGGTCGGTTCGCGCACCCCCGTGGCCGGGCTGCCGGCCTGGGTGACCCCCGAGGTGGTCCGGGGCGGCTTCGCCACGGGCACCCCGGGTGCGGGCGGCCCACTCCAGCCGCACGAGACCGAGGCCGCGCGGAGTTTCGGGGTACCGGCCGACCGGCGCGCGCTCTTCGCCCACTGCCTGACCGAGGACGGACTCGCTTGGCTGTGGGCCCGGCTGGACACCGGCCACTACGAGATCGACGTACCGGAGGAGGCCGCACTGCTCACCATGGCCTGGCTCGTACGGCACGGGGAGACGGACGCGGCACTGGACCTCGCGGCAGAACTGGAGCCGTTCGCCGACCGCCTGCGCTTCCTGCCCCGCCCGACGGACCCCGGCATGGCGGGCACCCGCCCGACGGACAGCCCCGCCCCGGACGCACGAACAGCAGACGTCGGCCCGCCCGTGCATCGCCGCACCGTCTCCGACGCCGTCGGCACCCTCGTACGGCGGCGGCCCAACGCGGCCGTGGAGAGCCAGCGTGAGGCGCTCGCCGTGTGGCAGCCGTTCGGTGACGAGTTGCTCGTCCACTGGCTGCGGACGGCGCGGGACGGCCGGGTGCTCGAACTCGACCCGGATGCCGACTGGTTGGCGAGCGGCGCCGCCCTGCTGGACCGTTACCGGCTGCTGGCCGCGGAGCACACCCGCTGCTCCAAGCACCGCAACCCGAAGCAGAACCTGGGCATTCTGCGCGGCGCGCTGGAGGAGACGGTCGCCGGCCGGCCCCTGGACGCGCGCCGGCTCGGTCTGCTGCGGCACGCCGTGGCGTCCATGGTGCGGCGGCGCGGGCTGCCCGGATCCGCACCGCACACGTCCCTGCGCCGCGCCCAGGCCGAGCAGGCGGCACTCCCCTCCCACCACGCCCTGGCCCAGGTGGCGCTGGGACGGCTCGCCGGGCTCCCGCAGGAGACGGGCGTCCCGGAGGTCGCCCCCGTCGTCGCCCCGGTGACGCGGGAGGAGAGCCGGGAGACCGGCCTGCCCGCCGGGGCGGCCGTACCGCCCGCCGTCCGCAGGGTGGTCGAGGCCACACTGAGGGCGCCGATCGGCACGCTCGTGGAGCGCGGCGTCGTCCCGTCCGCCGAGGTCATGGCCGAACTCGTACCGCAGTTGGTCGCGGCCACCACCGCGCAGGCGTACCGCGACGAGACACTGCGGACACTGATGGCCGCGAACTACCGGGCGTTCCGCAATCGCCGCTCCCTGCTCCTGCTCAACCTGGAACGGCAGGTACGCGTCGAGGAACTGCCCTGGGTACGGGCGGTGTCCGGGCAGCGCGCCGCGGTGCTGGGCAAGCCGGACAGCGACGGTGCGCTCGCCGTGCTGCGGCAACTCGGCGAGCTGGCCGTGCAGGCGTTCCCCGGCACGATCCTGCCCAACCCGCTCGTCCGCGAGCTCGGCGTGCTCGCCCGCCAGGGCGACCTGGGCGCGCCGTTCGTCGAGGAGTTGGCCGCCGACATCTTCATGGACACGTTCAGCCCGAAGTTCCTCACGGCGGCACGGATCGCGGGCGAACTGCTCCGCGGCACGCTGTACGAGCGGTACTACGGCATCGACTACGCGGCGATCCGCAACCTGGCGATCATCGAGACGGGCACGGCGCTCAGCCACTCCCGCGGCGCCCGTACGTCCCCCGGTTTCGCGCGGCTGTGCGCCGAGCGGGCCGCGGCGGCGTCCGGGACCAGGGCCGGGTCCTGGTCGGTGGCGGCGAACGGCACGGTGATCGAGCAGGCGCAGATCCTCACCACGCATAACCTGGCCACCCTGGTCCACCGGGTGGGCATCGCCCCGCGTCCCGACTGGGCCGACCTGGCGCGCCACGGCTTCGGCACGGTGTGCCGGCTGACCGCCCGCGTCCACCACAACCCGCGCCCCTTGGCCACCATCAAGGACGCGGCGTACGCCTGGCGCCAGACCCTGTTCCACCTGTCCCTGTGCCCGCCCGACGAACAACGGCGGGTCATCGCAGGCTTGGACGAGGAGACGGCCCGCCACCCCGCCCACGTCACGACCCGACTGGCCCCCGTGCTGGCGGGCCTGGTCCTGGTCGCGGAGGGCGGAGGCTTCGGAGCGGACGGGACGGCGGACGGGGGACGCGCCCGGCGCCTGCTGGGGTGGAGCAGCGGCGGGCATTGGATGCGGTGAGGGTGAAGGCGGCGGCTCGCGGGCACCATCCGTAGCAGGACCACGTCGCCCGCTCGCCGACGCCGCTTCCGCTCCCGGACACCACGGCGTCACGTCGAACGGGCACGTTTCCGTCGTCCCCTCCTGCCTCGCCCTCCCTCTAGCCGTCCGCCCCGCGTCCGCGCGGGTGGGACGCGGAAGGACGACCGCGCTGTGTCCTCGCTCCCGCTCAGCGATCTCCCCGGACCGCTGCCCGCCACGGCCGCCCCCGCTCCGGCCCACTCCCCGCTCCCTCCCCTCTCCCCTGCCCACCGCACCCGCTTCTCCCCCGCCCGCCTCACCCGCCACGCGCTCACCCTGCTCCCGCTCCTGCTGATCGGCGCTTGGGCGGCGGCCGACTGGCACACCGTCCACGACGGGGCGACCCGGCTCGCCTCCGCCGACCCGTGGTGGCTGCTCTCCGGCCTCTTCTTCACCTGCATGGGCTGGGTGGTCGCCGCGGTCGTCCGCCAGGGGGCCATTCCGGAGCGGCTGCCGCCCGGCCGGCTGCTCGCGTCGCAGTTCGCGGCCGGCGCCGCCAACCAGGTGCTGCCGGCCAGCATCGGCGCCCACGCCGTCACCCTGCGTTTCCTGCAGAGCCAGGGCATACCCCTGGCCCGCGGCACCGCCTCGCTCGCCCTGTACTCGCTGGTCAAACCGATCGCGAAGACGGCGGTGCTGCTCGGCTTCCTCGTGGCCTTCCCCGAGCTGCTGCACCTGGGCGAACTCGTCCCGAACAGGCGGACGTTGCTCCTGGTGGCCCTCGGCGTGACGGCTGTGCTCGCCACAGCGGGCATCCTCGCGGCGACCGTACGCCCCCTGCGCCGCCCCCTCGTCTGCTTCGTACGCACCGCCCTGACCGACGCCCGGATCCTGCACACCCGGCCCAGCCGCGTCCTCGCCCTCTGGGGCGGGGCGGCCGCCACCCCGCTGCTCCAGGCGAGCGTGATCGCCTCGGTCGGCTTCGCGCTCGGTCTGCCGCTGTCCTGGACGCAGGTGACCCTCGCCCTCCTCCTGGCCAGCACCGCGGTGGGTGCCGTACCGGCACCGGGCGGCATCGGCCCCGTGGACGCGGCTCTGGTGTTCATGATGGTCACCTTCGGCGCCCCGATGGGCCTCGCCGCGGCCACCGTCATCGGCTATCGCGTCCTGACGGTGTGGGTCCCCCTGCTGCCGGGCGCACTCGTACTGTCGATCATGGTGCAGCGCAAGATGCTCTGACGCGAGATCCGGCGAGCACCCCGCTGATCCCAGGCACCCGTTGATCCCAAGCACCCGTTGATCCCAAGCACCCCGCCGATGGATGCACACCCCATTGAATAGACGCAACGACTAGTCTAGTCTCTTGAATAGACGCAACGGTAAGTCTCGCCTTGATCGCGCCGCGCGTCGTCTTCCGCCTACGACCGCTCATGAGAGGCCACAGCAGTGGGGAACCCGACCGTCCACTCCATGGACCGGACCAGCACACCAGAGAGGGTGAGGGGCGACGGGCTCGCCGTGTTCAGCGTGGCCTTCGCCTTATGGATCACCATGGCGGGCACCACCGCACCGACCCCCCTCTACCCGCTCTACGGCGCCGAGTTCGACTTCACGCCCTTCACCGTGACCGTGGTCTTCGCCGTCTACGCGCTCGGCGTCGTCGTCGGCCTGCTGGCCCTCGGGCGACTCTCGGACCAGGTGGGACGCCGCCCCGTGCTGATCGCGGCCACGCTGCTGTCCGTGTGCGCCGCGGTCGTCTTCCTGTACGCCGAGAACGTCGGAGCCATGCTCGTCGCCCGGGTCATCTCCGGCTTCTCGGCGGCTCTGGTGACCGGCGCCGCCACCGCCTCGCTCGCGGAACGGCTCGGGCCGGACGCCCGCGTGAAGCCCGCCACCGTCGCACTGTTCGCGAACATGGGCGGCCTGGCCTGCGGCACGCTGCTGGCCGGCATCCTGGCCGACGTCGCCCCATCCCCGCTGCGCACGCCCTGGGTCGTCATGCTCGCTCTGGCCGCCATCGGCATGCTCGGGGTCATGGTGAACGGAGAGAGCTCCGAGCACCGCTCCGGCTTCTCGTTGCAGTTCCAGCCGCTGCACGTGCCGGGCGAGATCCGCTCGGACTTCCTGCGCTCGGCGATGGCGGCCGGTTCGGGCTTCGCCGTGCTCGGCGTCCTGACCGCCGTGACCGGCCTGTTCCTGGGCACGGTGCTGGACGAGCCCAGCCATGCGCTGACCGGCCTCGTGGTGTTCATCGCCTTCGCATGCACCGCGTTCGGCCAGCTCCTGGTCCGCGTCCTCAAGCCCGCCACCGCTCTGCCCACGTCCTGCGTGGGGCTGATCGTCGCCGCCGGCCTGATCGCCACGTCGATGGCCACCAGCACCCTGGCACCCCTGCTGATCGGCGCCGCCGTCAACGGGCTGGCGACGGGAATCGCCGTCGGCCACGGCATCGGCAGCATCATCACACGCAGCGCCCCTCAGCACCGCGGCGCGTCGGTCTCCACCTTCTTCGCCATCCTGTACTCGATGCTCGCGGTGCCCGCGATCGGCGTGGGCGTCCTGATCCGCGAGACCAGCCTGCGCCCCGCCGGTGAGACGTTCAGCGCGGTGGTCGCCGCACTTTCCCTCGGCGTCCTGCTCAGCCTGGTGCGAACCGGCAGGAAGGCCGCCTGAGCCCGGCCGGCCGGACACGGGTCCGCGGTGGAGCCCCTGTGCCAGAATTCTCAGCAGACGCACGACTCGAAAGGTTGACGGGACCATCAGCGCCACGCGGAAGCCACAACCGGACTGCGAACAGACCACGGTCATCAGCCGAACCGGCCCACGCCGCAGCGAGAGCGTCCGGCTCGCGGTGCTGCACGCAGCGGATGATCTCCTCGTCGAGCGAGGATTCACCGGTCTGACCATCGAGGGAATCGCCCAGCGCGCGGGGGTCGCCAAGCAGACGATCTACCGCTGGTGGAAGTCGAAGGTCGACATCCTGCTGGACACACTCATCGACGACGCCCGTGAGGCCCTTGAGTGGCGGACGGACGAGGCCGCGAGCGCCGAGGCGAACCTCGCGTCCCATCTGCGGCGTGTGGCCGACTTCTTCGAGGAGCCGGCCGGCCAGGTGCTGCAGGCACTGCTCGGGCACGCCCAACTGGAGAGCGACACGGCCACGTCACTGCGGGACGGCTTCCTGAAGGAGCAACGCGAACGCGACGCGGCCGGCCTGCGCGAACTCCTCGCCCGCGATCTCGACCTCACCGTCGACGACCGGACCCTCGACCACCTCGTGGATCTGCTGCTCGGCCCGCTGTACTACCGGGCGCTCGTGTTCGGCGCGCCCATCGACAAGGAACTCGTGGACTCCACGGCCCGGATCGTCCTCGCCCTCGCTCGAGAGTCGTCACCCAGGGCTTCTTGACTGACCGTTGTCCTGACCGACCGTTGCAGGTTGATACAACCGCTCCTGATTCCGTCGATGACGGCCTCGGTACGCGAAGCAGCACCCAGCTTGATGCCGTCGAGGACTTGGCGCTCGCGTGGCGTGAGCATCGAAGCCGACCTCGGCGCTAACAACGGCTAACACAATGAGGTGGATCAGCCCTGGTGGCCGCGTCCGGGGCGGGAGTTGAGCGTTCGTTCCGGTGTGGGGACGTCACCGTGGATCGTGTCGGATGAGCTGTGGGACCGCTTGGAGCCGCTGCTTCCGCAGCGCGAGCGACGCTTTCGGAATCCGGGCCGCAAGCCGTTGCCGGACCGGGAGGTGCTGTGCGGAATCCTGTACGTGTTGCCCACGGGGATCCAGTGGGAGTACCTGCCCAGGAAGCTGGGCTTCGGCTCGGGCATGACGTGCTGGCGCAGGCTGCGGGATTGGAACGAGGCCGGTGTCTGGCAGCGGCTGCACGAGGTCCTGCTTGCTGAGCTGAACGTGGCCTTACGGCTGGACTGGTCTCGCTGTGTGGTCGACTCCTCCCACGTCCGGGCGCCAAAAGGGGGCAGCACACGGGCCCGTCGCCGGTCGACCGCGGCCGGGCCGGCTCGAAGCACCACCTGATCACCGACGGGCACGGCACCCCGCTCGCGGTCCTGCTGACCGGCGGCAACCGCAACGACGTCACCCAGCTGATCCCGCTGCTCGATGCGATCCCGCCCGTCCGCGGCCAGGTGGGTCGTCCGCGCCGCAAGCCCGACTCGCTGTTCGCCGACCGCGGCTACGACCACGACATCTACCGCGACCAGGTCCGCGCTCGCGGCATCGTTCCAGCCATCGCCCGCCGTGGCACCCGGCACGGCACTGGGCTGGGTACTTACCGGCGGGTGGTCGAGCGCACGTTCGCCTGACTGCACGGCTTCCGGCGACTGCGCATCCGATGGGAACGCAGGGCGGACACCCACGAGGCGTTCCTCAGACTCGTCTGTCCGGCCCAACTCCGGGTCGCTGAGGTTCTCACCCGAGCCTAGCGTCTTCCACTAGGGCCGGACGCCAGCCGGACGACCGGCTGACCGCCCAGAGCCTGCGGTCAGGAGGAGCGCAATGAACGGGGTACCGCAGCGGGGCAGCGAACAAGAACCTGCCCCGACGTACGAGGAGATCCAGGCCAGGATCGGAAAGCGCCTGGACGACGTCGCTAAGATCCTGGCAGGCGCCCTCGTCGCCGTTGCCGGCGTCATGACCCTGCTCGGCCTCAGCAGCGACGTCGTGTTCGTTGCCCTCAACAACGACTCGTGGCCCATCTATGTGGCCTCGCTCTGCGCCATCCTCGCCATCGTCTGCAGCATTGTGGCTCTGCTCGTCCACCCCACACGGCGGGGCAACCTGTGGGAGACCGTTGTGCTCATTCTCGGGGTGATCCTCTATATGGCGGCTCTGAGCGTGGCGGTTATCGGCGCGGCAAAGGCTGCTGGGGGAAACGGGCGGCCGACCATCACCCACATCAAAGCCGAGGGCCCTCGGTCCAATCTGAAATTAAGTTTCGATGTTCATGCTGACGGCGTCGAGACGGGCGCCAGCATTGATGTGTTTGTAAACGCTGTCAGGGCCGACTTGTCCGAGCCTGTTGTTGAGTCGGTCGACGCCTACTCAAGCGAGCTCAGACCCAACGACAAGGGCGTGGTCGAGCAGCGGGTCAGTATGCCGATGTCCCTTCCACCACAGGCCGCAGGCATCAGCATCATGGCCCTCAATGCGGGCGACGGAATCCAGGACGAGTGCGGCTCGCTCACACAGCGCGGGCCGACGTGCGCAAGGTTCCGGATTCCCTAGCAGCAAATCGCATCGAGCAGAGGGATCAACCGGATGACGTCGTTGCGGTGTGGACGGTCACGTAATTCCCCAGCCAGAAGTTCACGTTCTTCCTCATGGGGATCCCGGAGTCGACTCCGTCGGCACCATCCGCCCATCAGAGCAGCCCTTTCTTGCGAAGGGCTTCGGCTACCCGGCCTACATCTGGATCGACACATCGCGTCCGGCCGCCTTAGCTGTTGCCGAAGATAGGCACTTTAATCGCCTATGCACCGAAAGGTCTGCTTGTATGTTCCGCCGTTGGTTCACAGCCGCCCTGGGCGCGCTCGCGCTCCTGCTCCTCACACCCGGGTCACTCCCTGCGGCCTCGGCCGCCGAGGCCCCCGCCCCTTTGCGGGTCATGACCCGCAACCTCTACCTGGGCGCCGACCTCGCGCCCGTCCTCGCCGCCGGTAACCCACAAGCGCTCGTCGCCGCGGTGACCGCGGTATACGCGAACGTCCAGGCGACCAACTTCCCCGAGCGCGCCGAGGCATTGGCCGACGAGATCGCCGGCAGCGACCCCCACCTCGTGGGCCTCCAGGAAGCCGTGCTGTGGCGCAGCCAGACACCAGCCGGACCGGGCAGCGCCACCCACGTCGAGTACGACTTCCTGCAGATCCTGCTCGACAAGCTTGCCTCCCGGGGCAAGCACTACGCGGCCGTGGCCACCGTCACCGTCGGCAGCGACTTCGAGGCCCCGCGCTCCCTGCCCGGCGGCGGTCTGCAGGACATCCGGCTCACCGACCGCGACGTGCTCCTGGCCCGCACCGACCTGCCCGCGCGCGTCTTCTCCGTGGCCAACCCTCAGGCCGCCCGGTTCCAGGCCCACGTGCCCATCTGCCGCCCGTTGTTCGGCTGCGTTCCGCCCGGCAACGTCCCCATCCGGGTCGAGCGCGGCTGGGTCGCTGCCGACGCCACCGTGCGCGGCAACACCGCCCGGGTGGTCACCACCCATCTGGAGCCCGCCTCTCCCACCGTCCAGGAAGCACAGGCCGACGAACTGCTCACCGGCCCGCTGAACACCACACTCCCCACCGTGCTTCTCGGCGACCTCAACTCGGCCGCCGGCGGAGTCGGCGCAACACCGGGGACCACCACCCAGACCTACAACCACCTGCTGGCCGCCGACTTCACCGACGCATGGACTGCCACCCGCCCCGGCAACCCCGGTTTCACCTGCTGCCAGGCCGCCAACCTGATCAACCCCACGTCCAGCCTCGCCCAGCGCATCGACTACGTGCTCTTCCGCGGCAGCGGCGTCACCGCGCTGGCGAGCAACCGGGTGGGCGACACCCAGGCGGACCGCACTCCGTCAGGACTGTGGCCCTCGGACCACGCCGGCGTCAGGAGCGTGCTCCTGCTGCGTTGAATGACACCCGCACAGGAGCAAGGCCTTTCATGAGGGGTTGCCCCATCACGCCCTCCAAACGGGCACCCCTTCGCCATGGGGAGCCTCCGCCTGGGGAATTACGTGACGCTCAAGGCCTCGATCGTGGGGAAAATTCTGAACGCTCACATGCGGCCCCGGATACAGCCATCAGGACTGATCCACCTCATTGTGTTAGCCGTTGTAACTCCTCGAATGCCGGACGCGATACGCGAGACATGAGCCCCCCTGTCATTCACTGGTCAATAACCACCAGGCAACGATTGCGCGTTGCGCATTACGCTCCGGTCAATAGAGTGAAATCCGAAGGTGAGCCGATGCTCATTGACCGCGACCGGCGAACAAACCGCCTGCCCCATCCGGCGGCCTGTTCACGCTCGACCCGCTGGAGCACACGCCCGTCACAGCAGGCTCCTCACAGGCCACGACGGCTCCGATCCGGCTGGCCACCGGCGAATTTCAGAATTTCATCAGAGGCCATCCGGAATACGTCCAAGGAGCTACTGAAATGACCACAGCAGCGCATTGACGCGACCGAGCAGCCGAGAGTTCGGCACGTCCTATGGATGCACCGCCCTCCATATTGCGGCGGCCCTGCGGGACAACAGTTCGGGAATGCCGTACTCCGTTGATCTGCACGCGGGAAAGTGCGCCGCGGCCCGGCACCATCTGAAGTCGCTCCTCGGCCTGGACCGCCGGCGCGCCTACGCGAAGGGCTACTGGAAACTGGACGAGGCCGGGAACCGCCCGCTACTCCTCCTCGACCCGCACCACCGCCACGGTGATGTTGTCGGGCCCGCCCGCCTCGATCGCGGCCTTCCACAGCTCGAAGGCCGCCCGGCCGTCGTCGTGCCCCCGCAGGATCTCGTCCAGTACGTCCGTGGTGAGCGGGTCCGTCAGGCCGTCCGAGCAGATGAGGAAGCGCTCGCCCGGCGCCATGGTCGCGGAGGTGACATGGGGGTGGACGGCGCGGAAGATGGGCGAGCCGCCCAGGCACTGGGTGACAAGAGCCGTGGTCTGCCCGGCCGGATGCGGCGGGCTGTCGTCGATGCTGAGCTGACGCAGCCCGTCGGGGGAGGCCGCGAAGACCTGGCTGTCGCCCACGTTGAACACGAACAGCGAACCGGGCTGTACGACGACACCGGCGACCGTCGTCCCCATGCCGACGAGGTCGGCTCCCTGCTCGGCGTCGGCGGCCTGGAACACGGCGCGGTTGCAGACGTTCAGCGCCTCCCGGACGGCGACCTCGCTGGTCAGCGCGGGCCCCAAGGACGCGATCTGTCGGACGACCAGAGCGCTGGCCACCTCCCCGCCGGGATGCCCGCCGAGCCCGTCGGCCACGGCGACGACGAGGGGGGTGCCGAGCGGGAAGATCAGGGTCTGCGGGTTCTCGGTCACGGTGGCGCACAGCGTCCACGGCCCGACGACGAGGCTGTCCTCGTTCCGCTCCCGCAGCAGCCCGGGATGGCTGATCGCACTCACAGCGACGTACGACATGCGGCGCCACCGCCTTCCCGCACCACCGGACCGACCATGGGGCCGACCCGCCGGGCCGGACCCCTCCTACGAGTCTAGGAACACCCGCATCCCCCGTGCCAGCGCGACCGCAATCCGCCGGCCGCGCCCGCCCTGCCCGCGTCAGTCCTCGCGGGCATCAGTCTTCCTCGGCCGTCAGTCCTCCTCCGCCGCCAGCCGCAGCGAGATGCTGTTGATGCAGTACCGCTGATCGGTCGGCGTCGGATACCCCTCGCCCTCGAAGACATGCCCGAGATGCGACCCGCAACGGGCACACCGCACCTCGGTCCGCACCATCCCGTGCGAGCGGTCCTCGATGAGCTCCACCGCGTCGGTGTCCTTGGGGTCGTAGAAGGACGGCCAGCCGCAGTGGGACTCGAACTTGGTGGTGGAGGTGAAGAGTTCGGCGCCGCAGGCGCGGCAGGAGTAGACGCCCGTCGTCTTGGTGTTGGTGTACTCACCGGAGAAGGCGGGCTCCGTGCCGGCCTGCCGGAGGACGGCATACTCGGCCGGGCTCAGCTCCGCGCGCCACTCCTCGTCCGGCTTTTCGACGTCGTACGACATGAATGCTTGCCCCTCACTTCGCCAGGCGGTCCAGGATGAGCGGGCCGAGGTCGGTGACATCGCCCGCGCCCATGGTGAGAACGAGATCACCGGGCTTCGCCATTCCCGCGATGAGCGCGGGCACCTCGCTCTTGTCGGGCACCGCCGTCACCTCGGCGCCGGCCGCCCGGGCCGCCTCGATGATCAGGTCGCTGGTGACGCCGGGGATCGGGTCCTCGCGGGCCGGGTAGATGTCCAGGACCAGCGAGGAGTCCGCGAGGGCGAGGGCGTCGCCCATCTCCTTGCCCAGTTCCTGGGTGCGGGAGAAGAGGTGGGGCTGGTAGGCGACCAGGATCCGGGCGTCACCGGCGGCGGCGCGCATGGCCTCCAGGTCGGCCGTCATCTCGGTCGGGTGGTGGGCGTAGGAGTCGATGACCTGGACGCCCGCGGCCTCGCCCTTCAGCTGGAGCCGCCGCTTCACGCCCGTGTAGGCCGCAAGCGCCGGGGCCAGCTCGGCGGCCGGCACGCCCAGCGCCGCGCCCGCCGCGAGGGCGGCCACCGCGTTGAGCGCGTAGTGGCGCCCGGGCACCGAGACCCCGAAGGTGAGTTCCTGGCCGTCCAGCAGGACGGTGACCTGGCTCTTCAGCCCCTGCGCCAGCACGGACAGGACACGGACGTCGGCGTCCTCCGCCTCGCCGTAGGTCACGGTCCGCACGGCGCCCGACACCCGGTGGGTCAGCTCCCGCGCCCCGTCCTGGTCCGCCGAGATCACCAGGGTGCCGCCGTCGACGATCCGGTCGGCGAACGTCGCGAAGGACTCGTAGATCTCGTCCATCGACGCGTAGTTGGCGTGGTGGTCGAGCTCGACGTTCAGGACGATCGCGACCTCGGGCGCGTACTTGTGGAAGCTGCGGTCCGATTCATCCGCCTCTGCGACGAAGATGTCGCCGTCGCCGTGCAGGGCGTTCGAGCCGGGGGCGTCCAGGTCGCCGCCGATGGCGTACGACGGCTTCAGGCCCAGCTCGGACAGGGAGACCGCCAGCATCGACGTCGTGGTCGTCTTGCCGTGCGTACCGGCGACGGCGATCGGACGCAGCCCGTCCATCAGCGCGGCCAGCGCATCGGCACGGTGCACGACCGGGATGCCCATCTCGGCGGCGCGGGCCAGCTCGGGGTTGTCCTGCCGGATCGCCGACGACACGACGACACAGCTGGCGTCGTCGGCGAGGTGCTCCGCCGCATGCCCGATGTGCACGGTCACGCCCAGCGCCCGCAGCGCCTCGGCGGTCCCGGACTCCTTGGCGTCGCTGCCGGCCACCCCGGCCCCACGCTGCGCGAGAATCTTCGCGATCCCCGACATCCCGGCCCCACCGATGCCGATGAAGTGCGGTCGGTCCATGGCGGAGGGAATGCCGGGTGCCATGTGTGTTCTCCCAGGATTGCGGTACGACGGTGAGCCCTCAGCCTATTAGCTGGCGGTGATCGCAACGCCCAGGGGCGCGGGGAACTGCGCGACCAGCCCCACACAACCCGCAGCCGGCAGGTCTCACAAGCCCCTACGGCGCAACCCCGAAAACCCCTACGCCTTGCTGTGCGAGAACAGCTTCAGCACCGGCACCCCCACCTTGTGCCTAGCCCTCGACGCCCAGTCACGGTGGAAGAACTCCTCCACGTAATGAGGGTCGGTCAGCACGATGACCTCATCCGCCCCGACCTCTTCCACCACGGCCTTCAGCGCATCGAGCGGATGATCCTCCAGCAGCCGCCCCTCGGCCTCCGCACCGGCCCCGCGAAGCGCCGTGAGCGACACCTCCAGCGCCCGCTCCCCCGTGCTCATCGCCTCCTCCCCCTCCGGCGTCTTCCCCTCCCGAACGGCCTCGTCCAGCTCGCCGAGCGCGATGTCGTCGATGGCGCGCAAGAGCCTGTCGGCCTGCTCGCCCCGCGGCTGGAGCAGCACATGGAAGGCGACCTGCTCATCCCCGTGCAAGGTGGTGACGAACTCCACGTCGGCGGAGGTCAGGGCCTTCTCGATCATCAAAACGCTTGTGAACACCGGGCGCCCCTTCTGCGGAAACCATCCTGCCCCGTGCTCGCACGGGGGCTGCGAGTTTTAGTGTGCCCGGCGGAAGCTAAACGGAACGGTGGATTCCGCCGTTTTCAGGACCACGGCACCGATGGAACCCATGTCCGGACCAACCTCACCTCCGCCGGTACCGGCCGAACAGGAAGCCCTCCTCCTCCAGCAAGGACGCCAGCTCGAACCGTGCGGGGACCGCCACCGAGGGCCCGCCGGCGATGCGCTGGGCGTCACCGGCGGTGAGCATCGGGGAGATCGTCAGACAGAGTTCGTCGAGCACTCCGGCGGCCACCAACTGGCCGAGCAGCCGTGGCCCGCCCTCGGTCAGCAGCCGGGTGTGGCCAAGCTCGGCGAGGGCCTGGACGGCACGGACGGGGTCCACGCCGACGCCGTCACCGGCGATCACCACCCGCGCGCCCGCCTTCTCCGCGGCCGCGATCCGGTCCGGGGCCGCGGCGGCGCCGGTGAGGACAAGGGTGGGCACGAGGGGCGAGGTGAAGAGCGGCAGGCTGTAGTCCAGGTCCAGGCTCGCGCTGACCACCGCGATGGCCGGCGCGGGCCCCTGCCCGGCGGCCCGGCGCGCCTCCGCGAACTCCGCCCGCGCGCGTGCCGGACGGTACCCCTCCTGACGTACCGTTTCGGCACCCACGATCACCACGTCCGCCAGCGCCCGCAGCGTGCCGAAGATCCGCATGTCGGCCGCACAGGAGATGGGCTGCGAACGCCCGTCGTGCTGGGCGGCACCGTCCAGCGTGGACACCATGTTGGCCCGCAACCAGGGCTGCCGACCGCCGGGCCCCTGCCGGGGGTAGGCATAGGCGACGGCAAGCTCGGCGAGACTCCACTCCCGATCGACCAGATCGGCACCGGGGAAACCGGCCCCGCCGGCGGCACCGCGACGAGCCCCGCGCCCGGGACCACCGACCTCATCGGCACCGACGTCCGCGGGACCACCGGACCCGTCGACCCCGGCCACCCCGCCCGCCTGCCCACCATCCTCGGCCGCCCCACCCGCCGGGCCACCGTCCCCGGTCAGCCCACCCGCCGGGCCACCGTCCTCGGCCGCCCCGGCCACCGGCACACCGTCCCCGGCCAACCCGCCCGCCGGGCCACCGTTCCCGGCCACCCCGCCCACCTGCTCGCCGTCCCCAGTCGGGCCACCCGCCGGGCCACTGCCCTCAGCCGCCCCGCCCGCCTGCCCACCACCGGTTGCACCGGCACCGGCAGCAGCGGCCTCACCGCTCGGGCGGCCGCCCACGGGAGCCGTCGCAGCGCCCCCGGCTCCCTGCCCGCGGTCGGCGGTCCGGCCCGTTCCTCCGGTGCCCCCGGTGACGGGACCCGCCGCGCTGATTCCCGCCCCTCGTCCGTCACGTGCTGCGCCGGACGCTGAGGCCGCTCCGGCGCCCCTACCCTCAGCACCCCCACCGGGGGCACCGACCACAGGCCCCCCTTCGGCAGCTCCGGACCCGTCGTCCCCGGCCAAACCGCCGGAGGCCCTCGCTGCTGTTTCGTCGGTCACAGGGAACAGGCGTCGCATGTCATGGAGTGTGGCACGGCGCTTAGCATGGTGAACCGTGTCGTCCTCCTCCGCCGCCTCCGGTCCGCAGTCGATAGCCGAAGCGAGCCCGCTGTCCCTGTGTGCCCGTGAGCCGCATGTCCCCGCGGACCGGCTGGTCGCCGAGATGGTGCCGCCGCCGCGCTTCGACTCGGTCCGGTTCAGCACGTACATACCGGACCCGAACCAGCCCAGCCAGACCGAGGCGGTCGGCGTGCTGGAGGCCTTCGCGGGCGGGCTCGGCGGTGCGCATGCCAGCGGCGCCGGGAAGGGCGGCAAGCGCGGCTTCCTGGGGTTCGGCAGGTCCAAGGCGCCCAAGACCCCGGCCGGGCCCCGCGGCGTCTACCTCGACGGCGGCTACGGCGTCGGCAAGACCCATCTGCTCGCCTCGCTGTGGCACGCCACCCCGGCCGAGCCGTCCCTCAAGGCGTTCGGCACCTTCGTGGAGCTGACCAACCTCGTCGGCGCCCTCGGCTTCCAGCAGACGGTGCAGACCCTCTCCGGTCACCGCCTCCTGTGCATCGACGAGTTCGAGCTGGACGACCCCGGCGACACCGTCCTCGTCTCCACCCTGCTGGGCAAGCTGGTCGACGCGGGCGTCGCCCTCGCCGCCACCTCCAACACCCTGCCCGGCAAGCTCGGCGAGGGCCGCTTCGCGGCGGCCGACTTCCTGCGCGAGATCCAGGGCCTGTCGGCCCGCTTCCGCACGCTGCGCATCGACGGCGAGGACTACCGCCACCGCGGCCTGCCCCAGGCGCCGGCGCCGTACTCCGACGAACAGGTGACGAAGGCGGCGTACGCCACCGAGGGCGCCTCGCTGGACGACTTCCCGCACCTGCTGGACCACCTGGCCCGGGTCCACCCCAGCCGCTACGGCGCGCTGACCGACGGGCTCACGGCGGTCTGCCTGACCGATGTGCAGCCGATTCCCGACCAGTCGACGGCCCTGCGTCTCGTCGTCCTCGCCGACCGGCTCTACGACCGTGAAGTCCCGGTCCTGGCCGCCGGCGTGCCCTTCGACCAGCTCTTCAGCGAGGACATGCTGAAGGGCGGCTACCGCAAGAAGTACTTCCGCGCCATCTCGCGCCTCACCGCCCTGGCGCGCGACGCGAAGGGCATCGTCGGCGCCTGACGCCCCTAACTCGCCAACTCCCCCTGGTCAAGGGGGAGTTCAAGCCATGCCACCCTCGCGTTTCAGGCTCTCTTCAGCTTGAAACGTTAAGTTAACCCTGCAAACAACTTTGCCGGGCTAATGTGTTTCTTGACCAACGGTTGACCAGTTGTTGGCTCGCGCAAGAGGTGTGGACTGACCGGAGGGGGGCGCATGTTCCGAGGTACGACGGCCCGGACCGTGGTTTCGATCCTCGCCGCCGTCCTGCTCGCCCTCCAGTTCTTCGCACCCACCGCGCACTTCGCAGAAGCGCATACGGTCAGTCAGGCAGAGGCCAAAGCCCAGCCCGGAATCAAGCTCTCCGGGAAGGCGCTGCGCGACGAAACCCTCACGTCCCGCCACTGCATACCGTCGGGCCATGGGGACCCGACCGGTCCACTGCGCACCCATGACCGTCTGCGCACGGCCGATTCCGGGCCCGAGGCGCCCTATCGGCCCCTGCTCGCCCGGGACCCCGCGGCCACGCACGAGCCGGTCAGAACCGGCGCCGCACACCAGCGCACGTCGAGACCCTCGGTGTCCCGCACTCCGGCCGCACTTCAGGTCTTCCGCTGCTGAGAAGCAGAGCAGTCCCCCCCCCCACCTCTGTCATGTAAACCCCGACGCGCCACTGCGGCGCGCCAGGAGGAGTCACCACATATGCAGCCCCTCATCGACAACGCCCGTTCGTTCGGACAGCGCCCTGAGGAGTTCGCCCAGCTGGCCGCCGGTCAGTCCCCCCAGGTTCTGTTCATCACCTGCTCCGATTCCCGGGTCGTCCCGGCCCTGATCACGGGCGCCCGACCCGGCGAGCTCTTCGAGCTGCGCACCGCGGGCAACATCGTCCCGCCGTACGCCTCCGAGCACCCCACCAGCGAGGCGGCCACCATCGAGTACGCCGTGGAGGTCCTCGGCGTCAGCGACATCGTGGTCTGCGGCCACTCCCACTGCGGGGCCGTCGGCGCGCTGGTGCGCGGCGACGACCTGGACGCCGTACCGGCCGTGCGCGACTGGCTCTCGAACGCCACTCCGCGGCCGACCGGTGCCGTCGAGGACCCGGAGGTCGCCGAGGGCGTCCAGGCCCATGTGCTGACGCAGTTGCTGCGGCTGCGCTCGTACCCGTTCATCGAGCAGAAGTTGAAGGAGCGTCAACTGACCCTGCACGCCTGGTACTACGAAGTGCACAAGGGCGCCGTGCGCGCCCACTCCGCCGAGACCGACGCGTTCGAAGCGCTGTGATCGGCATGATGACCAAATACCCTCACCTGCGGCAGGACTTCGCCGCCTCACTGGTCGTCTTCCTGGTCGCGCTGCCGCTGTGCGTCGGCGTGGCCGTCGCCTCCGGAGTCCCGGCCGAGCTCGGGCTCGTCACCGGCATCGTGGGCGGCATCGTCACCGGGCTGATGCGCGGCAGCAGCCTTCAGGTCTCCGGACCGGCCGCCGGTCTGACCGTGCTGGTCTTCGAGGCCGTGCAGGAGTTCGGGCTGCCGGTCCTCGGGGTGCTCGTGCTCGCCACCGGTATGCTCCAGCTCCTCATGGGCGCTCTGAAGCTGGGGCGCTACTTCCGGGCCATCTCGGTCTCCGTCGTCGAGGGCATGCTGGCCGGTATCGGCCTTGTGCTCATCGCCGGACAGCTCTACTCGGTCGCGGACGCCAAGGCGCCCGCCTCCGGTCTGGAGAAAATAGCCGGGCTGCCCGGCGCGCTCGTCGAGGCCGTCGGGAACACCGAGGCGCTGGCCTCGGTCGGACTGGGCGCCGGCACCATCGCCATCCTGGTGCTGTGGAAGCGGATGCCGAGCAAGGTTCGTACGATCCCCGGTCCGCTCGCCGCGGTCGGGCTGGCGACGGCCGCCGCCGCGGTGTTCTCCCTGCCCGTCGCCACCGTCGAGGTCAAGGGCCTGCTGGGATCCATCCAGCCGCCGTCCCTGAGCGCCTTCGGTGAGCTCGCGGATGTCGGCGTGCTGGCCACGATCGTCGCCTTCACACTCATCGCGTCGGCCGAGTCGCTGTTCAGCGCCGCGGCCGTGGACCGGCTGCACGACGGGCCGCGCACCGAGTACGACAAGGAGCTGATGGCCCAGGGCGCGGGCAACACCGTCTGCGGTGTGCTCGGCGCGCTGCCGATGACCGCGGTCATCGTGCGCAGCTCCGCCAACGTCCAGGCGGGCGCCAAGACCAAGGCGGCGCGCGTCATGCACGGCGTGTGGCTGCTGCTGTTCGCGGCGCTGCTGCCCGCCACGCTGGCGCTGATCCCGATCCCCGCGCTGGCCGGCATCCTGGTCCACTCGGGCTGGAAGCTGATCCCCTTCCGCGGGATCGTCTCCCTGTGGCGGGGCCACCGGGGCGAGGCGCTGATCCTCGTCGTCACCGCCGTCTCCATCGTCGCGGTGAACATGTTCGAGGGCGTGCTCATCGGTCTGGCCCTGTCCATCGCCAAGACCGCCTGGGAGGCCTCGCACCTGAAGCTGGAGATCATAGACAAGGGCGCCGGCCCGATCCAGGCGCACCTGTCGGGCAACGCGACCTTCCTCAGGCTGCCGAAGATCCTCGACAGCCTGGAGGCGCTGCCTCAGGACCGCCCGGTGGAGCTGGACCTGTCCGGCCTGCACCACCTCGACCACGCCTGCCGTACGGCCCTGGAGAACTGGGCCGAGCGGCACAGCGCGGCGGGCACGGACCCGGTGCGGGTCACGGACCCGGTGCGGGTCACGGCGCCCTGACCGGCGTACGACTCCTGTTGAGAGCCTGTTCAGGCTCTGAGGTATGACCCCTGGTCCGGGGCCGTCCATGGCCCCGGACCAGACACCGGGCATATCGTTACAGGTGTATACGGAACGGGCCTCTCGGCGAGGAGATCGTCATGGTCGAGGAGCTGCTGGGCGTGGCTGCGGGCGTCGCCGCGGCGGGAGTCGTGTACGTCGCGGCCGCCGCGCGGGTCGTCAAGCAGTACGAACGCGGGGTGATCCTGCGGCTCGGACGACTGCGGGGCACCGTGCGCGAGCCGGGATTCACACTGATCGTCCCTGCCGTGGACCGGCTCCACAAGGTCAACATGCAGATCGTGACGATGCCCGTGCCGGCCCAGGAGGGCATCACCCGCGACAACGTGACCGTAAGGGTCGACGCCGTCGTGTACTTCAAGGTCGTGGATCCGACGGCCGCGATCATCAGCGTCGAGGACTACCGTTTCGCGGTCTCCCAGATGGCGCAGACGTCGCTGCGCTCGATCATCGGCAAGAGCGATCTGGACGATCTGCTGTCCAACCGCGAGAAGCTCAACCAGGGCCTGGAACTGATGATCGACAGCCCCGCGGTGGGCTGGGGCGTGCAGGTCGACCGTGTCGAGATCAAGGACGTGTCGCTGCCCGAGTCGATGAAGCGCTCCATGGCCCGGCAGGCCGAGGCCGACCGCGAGCGGCGGGCCCGGGTCATCAACGCCGACGCCGAACTCCAGGCCTCCAAGAAGCTGGCCGAGGCCGCGCACCAGATGGCCGACGCGCCGTCCGCCCTCCAGCTGCGCCTGCTGCAGACGGTGATGGCGGTGGCCGCGGAGAAGAACTCCACGCTGGTGCTGCCGATCCCGGTGGAACTGCTGCGGTTCCTGGAGCGAGGGGCCGACAGGCCGCCGCAGGACCGGCCCGCCCAGCGGCCGCCGGACCACGCCGTCGAGCCGGCCCCTGACCAGACCGCCGTCGATCCCACCCCCGAGCACATCGCCGTCGAGGAATCCACGCCGGACACCGACGGGCAGCCCGAGCAGAAGTGACACACGCTACGCGCGTGGTTCACGGGACTCGCAGCAGGTGATAGACACGGCGGGGTCACAGTTCCTGTCCGCCAGCAGGAAGGCTGCTCCATGTCCGAAACAGCGTCGACGCGTCGTCAGCTCCTCGCCCGTTCCGGCGCGTTGGGCGTCTCGATCGCCTTCGCCGGAAACCTCTCCGAACTCTTCGCGGGCACGGCCGCCGCGCGGAACCTGGGCCACTCGGGTTATGGCCCTCTGGTCCCCGACCCGAAGGGTCTGCTCGATCTGCCGGAAGGTTTCCGCTACCGCGTCCTCTCCCGCGAGGGCGACCGGCTCCGCTCCGGGGAGGGCAAGGTCCCCTCCAACCATGACGGCATGACCGCCCTCGCCGGATACGGCCGCCGTGTCCACCTGGTCCGCAACCACGAGAACCGCAACACCGCGGCCATCCCCGTCCCGACCGTGGCGGGCCTCACCTACGACCCGGCGGGCAAGGGCGGCTGTACGGCGCTGACGCTGGACTCCCGCAACCACGTCCTGTCCGAGCGGGTCGCCATCGCCGGTACGGCCGTCAACTGCGCGGGCGGGCCCACGCCTTGGGGCACCTGGCTGACCTGCGAGGAGACCGAGGACCGGGCCGGCACCAACGGCTACACCAAGGACCACGGCTTCATCTTCGAGGTCGACCCGGCGAACCCCTACCGCTCCGGCGCGGTCCCGCTGACCGCGATGGGCCGCTTCCAGCACGAGGCGATCGCGGTGGACCCGCGGCACGGCATCGTCTACGAGACCGAGGACGCCTTCCAGAAGCCCTTCGGCCTCTTCTACCGCTTCCTCCCCCACGCACCGCGCGGCGGTCTCGGCTCCCTGCGCGCGGGCGGCCGGCTCCAGGCCATGCGGGTACCGGGCGTACCCGACCTCTCCTCGATCCAGGAGACGGGCGCGAGCTTCGAGAACATCGAGTGGGTCGACGTACCGGACCCCCTCGCCGCGCAGACCCCCATCCGCCACCAGGACTTCGGCCCCAAGGGCATCACCCACGCGCAGAAGCTGGAGGGCTGCTACTGGGGCGGGCGCAACGTCTACTTCGTGTCCTCCTTCGCCCGCAGCGCGGAGGGCTCGGCGGCGGACCACTACGGCCAGATCTGGCGCTACGACCCGCCCGCGCGCCGTCTCACGCTGGTGATCGTCTTCGGTCCGAACACGGACCTCCAGCTCCCCGGCGAGTCCCCGGACAACATCTGCCTCGCGCCCAGCGGCGGCTTGATGGTGTGCGAGGACGGCAACGGCGCCCAGCACGTCTACGGGGTGACGCGACGCGGCGAGGTGTACGCGATGGCGCGCAACGCCCAGAACCTCGGCACCCCCGAGGAGCCGGAGTGGGGCGAGTTCGCGGGGGTCACCTTCTCGCCCGACGGGGAGACGATGTACGTGAACTGCTACACGCCGGGGACGACGTTCGCGGTGACGGGACCCTGGCGAAGGTAACGGTGACGGGCAGCGGCCCCCTAGCGGAACTCTCCTTTCCGTTCGTCCTCTAACCTGTGCGGCATGAACGCACCGGGGGATCTCGTCGACGGCCGTTTCGAGCTGGTCGAACGGCTGGGCAGCGGAGGAATGGGCACCGTGTGGCGGGCTCGCGACACGGTGCTTCACCGCGAGGTCGCGCTCAAGGCGGTGCGGTCCGACGCGGACACGGTCGGTGTGATGCGCGAGCGCGTGATGCGGGAGGCGCGGGCGCTGGCCCGGCTCAGCCACCCGCATGTGGTGACGGTCCACCAGATCGTGGACGCCGAGCCGCACCCGTGGATCGTGATGGAGCTGGTGCCGGGCCTCTCGCTCCAACAGCGACTGGACGAGGGCCCGTTGACCCCGGCGGAGGCGGCCCGCATCGGCCGCCAGGTGCTCGCCGCGCTGCGGGCCGCGCACGCGGCGGGCATCCACCACCGGGACGTCAAGCCCGCCAACATCCTCCTGCGCACCGACGGCAGCGCCGTCCTCACCGACTTCGGCATCGCCGCCCTGCAGGGCACGACGGGCCTCACGGCCACCGGCGAGCTCGTCGGATCGCCCGAGTACATGGCCCCCGAGCGCATCCGGGGCCACGAGGACGATCCGGCGGCCGACCTCTGGTCGCTGGGCGTGGTCCTGTACGTGTGCGCGGAGGGCATCAGCCCCCTGCGCCGCCCCACCACGCTGGCCACCCTGGCCGCCGTACTCGACGACCCGCTCCCGCCCCCGACCCGCTCGGGCCCGCTGACCGCGGTGCTCGACGCCCTGCTGGTACGGGACCCGGCGGCACGCCCGGACGCCGCCCGGCTGGACGCGATGCTGGCGCAGGTCGAGGCAGGGGCGACCCCGCACTGGGCGCAGCCGACGCTGACGACCGCCGCACCGCCCCCGTCCACGCCACCGACCCCCACCCAACTGGACACCCCGCGTCCCACGGTTCCGCAGCGGGTGCCCGCCCCTCGACGCCGTACCCCCCTCGTGGTGGCCGTGACCGCGGCGCTGGTGATCGGTACGGCGACGGCCCTGGTGTTCGCGCTGCGCCCCGGCGGCACCGACGGCGACGACAAGACCCGTGTCGCGACCAGCCCGAGAACCACGGTCTCCACCCCCGGCCCGGCGAAGCAGAAGCCGACCACCCCCGCACCGTCACCCACTCCCACCCCCACCCCGACCAGCGCAACACCCTCGGACGGGCGCTGGATCGCCCAGCTCCACTCCGAGCCCATCGCCGCGGGCACCACCGTCCGGGACCAGACGCTCGCCAAGATCCGCCGAACGGTGCCGGAGGCGGCTGTCCTGCGCAGCGGCGACTACGCCTCCCTGCGCCCCGGCTTCTGGGTGTTCTACGCCCCGGGCCCCTTCACCGACGGCCACGCCGCCCTGGCCTTCTGCGCCGAGCGCGACCGAACCACCCCGACCACCTGCATCGGCCGCTACCTGAGCACGAACGCGTCCGACTACGCCCTCCAGTGCCGCCCTCCGGCCACCGCCCCGACGGGGCGGTGCACGCGCACCGACTGAGAAGACCGGCCCCGCCGGGTGAGTGACACCGGCCCGGCACACCCATGCGCGCACCGGAATATCCCTTTAATCATCATATCTTCCTGCGGTGATCACTCTTGTACGACGCGTCACCGCCGTCTGCGCCCTGGGGGCAGCGCTCACCGCGTGCGCCCCGGCCGATGAGTCCCTCGCGCCCCGCCCCGCGCCCAGCGCCTCCGCCGCCTCTCCCGCCGCCCCGGCGTCCAGAC
This sequence comes from Streptomyces sp. cf386, assembly GCF_900103585.1. Taxonomy (GTDB): domain Bacteria; phylum Actinomycetota; class Actinomycetes; order Streptomycetales; family Streptomycetaceae; genus Streptomyces. The sequence goes on along the minus strand of NZ_FNHV01000033.1, from coordinate 33,602 downwards.
CACCGACCCTGGCCCCCGGCCCCGCCGGTCTGACCCCCGTCTTCGAGCACGGTCCCCGGACCCGGGACAGGACCGTGGCGCTCACCTTCGACGCCGACATGACCGCCGATCAGGGGCCGCGGGCGGAGCGGGGGGAGCGGTTCGACAATCCGGGGCTGGTCGCCGCGCTGCGGGAGTTGAAGGTGCCGACGACCGTGTTCATGACCGGGCGGTGGGCCGAGGAGTATCCGGAGCAGGCCCGGGCCATCGGGCGGGATCCGTTGTTCGAGGTGGGCAACCACTCGTACAGCCACTACGCCGTCACCGACGACTGCTACGGGCTGCCGACCCTCGCCGAGGACCGGGTGCGGGCGGATGTGGAGCGGGCGTACGCCGTGTTCAGGAAGGTGGGGGTGCGGGATGCGATGCCGTACTTCCGGTTTCCCGGCGGCTGCTACGACCGGGGCGCTCTGAGGGCGCTGACCCCGGCCGGCGTCACGGCCGTGCAGTGGGACGTGGCGAGCGGGGACGCCTTCGCCACCGACGCCGACGCGGTCGCCGAGGAGGTGCTGGGCGGGGTGCGCGCGGGGTCGGTGGTCGTCATGCACTGCACGCTCAGTGCCGCGCCGACGACCGAGCGGGTGGTCCGGCGCATCGTGCCCGAGCTGCGGGAGAGGGGCTTTCGGTTCGTGAAGGTGTCCGAACTGATCGGGGCGGCGGGCGGGCAGGGCTGAGCGGCCTACGCTGGGGGGTATGAGCGAGGACTACTGCACGATCCGTGACGCGGTGAAGCCGCCCACGGCCGACGGGCCTCCGTATGCGGAGTGCGTGCTGTGCCGGGAGCCCACGGAGTACCCGGAGTCGTACAAGGGGATCACGCTCTGCCCGGTGTGTGAGTGGCACGAGGCGCAGCGTACGGCCTGTTCCGGGTGATCCGCTGTTCAGGGTGATCTGCGGGAGGTCAGGGCGCAGGCCGCGGCCGTCGCCGCCGCGGTGAACAGGGTCGCTGCCATCAAGGGCAGGACCGGCAGGGGAACCGTGCCCGAGCGGGAGCCCGTGACCAGGCCGCTGACCGCCGCCTGGGCCGGGGAGCCGGTCACCACCACGGACAGCAGCGCCGCGAGCAGCATCGCCGGGACCGCACGGCCGGTCGAGCGCAGCACCGGCCAGGTGGTGAGGGCGCCTACCGCCGTACCGAGCAGGGCGCAGGCCAGCGCGGCGAGCAGACCGGCGGCGCCCGCGGGCAGCCGTGGCACCCGGATCTGGTGATCGGCACTGGCCGGGTCGCTGATCAGGGTGACGACGACGATCGCCGCCGTACCGAGCGCCGCCGCCGCGGCCAGCGCCACCAGCAGCGCCGCGAGGTGCGCCCGGCCCGGGCCGACCGCCGCGGCGACGCAACTGCGGGCGGCGGGCGGCTCGTTGGTGACGCAGATCCGCACCAGCCAGGCGGCGACGGGCAGCAGGGCCGCGGCCGTGAAGCCGAGCGAGTCGAGGATGGGCTGGCCGCCCTGTACGCCGACGGCGAGGAAGGCGGCGTACAGGATGAACGGCGGCAGCCAGCGCTGCGAGCGGGCCAGCAGGGCGGCCTGGTAGCGGAGGAGGGCTCTCATCGACGTCATCGGCGACTCTCGGCTTCGGAAGGGTGCTCGGAAGGGGTGGTGGTCTCCTGGCTCACGCTCACCACGTGCCAGGACGGGCGGGTGGTCAGCAGAGCGCGGAGGAGTACGTCCGAGTGGGAGGCGGGTGCGGTGAGGCGGTGGGTGCCGGGGGTGGTCTCGTCCGCTCGCGTGGCGATACGGATCGCCTCGGCGGGCAGGCTCGCGCCGCTCGGGCCCCGGACGACGACGGTCGTGTGCGGGCCGGTGGGCGGGGAAGTCCCTTGGTCGGTACGGAGGTTCAGCGCCCCGTCGTGCACGGTGTACGTCGCGTCGGGCGCCCCGGCGAGGCGGCGCGGGTCGTGGTCGACGAAGACCACCGCGGTGCCGGCGGCGGTCCGTTCGGCGACGGCACGCTCCAGTTCCGCGCGGGCGGCCGAGTCGAGGCCGGTCCACGCCTCGTCCAGGACGAGCAACTCCGGGTCCGCGAGCAGCGCCTGGGCCACGGCGACCTTCTGGCTGCTGCCCTTCGACAGCTGGGCCATCGGCGTCCGGGCGTACGGGGCCGCGCCGAAGCGGTCGAGCCACTCCAGGGCGGCACGGGTGGCCGCCGGCCGGGACAGACCGTGGACCGTGCCGAGGTGGGTGAGGTAGCCGAGGGCGGTGAAGGGGAGGGCGGTGGGGAAGCGTTCGGGGACGTAGGCGGTGCGGGGCGCTCCGCTGATGCGGCCTTCCGAGGGGGCGTCCAGGCGGGCCAGGAGGCGCAGGAGGGTGGATTTGCCGGTGCCGTTGGGGCCCTCTATGCGGATGAGTTTGCCGGGGGGCACGGTGAGGTGGACGCCTCGTAAGACCCATGGGCCGCGTAGGCCGTAGCGGCGGCCTACGTTGTCCAGACGAAGATCGCGTTGCATGAGCACATCTTCGCGCAGATCTTCGTCCTGGCAGACTGGCCCCCGTGAGTTCCGACAGCCCCACCACCCAGGACAGCCCGTTCCGGTCCGAATCCGGTGACCGCGATCATGCCCCGCAATTCGTACTGCCCCTCGTCGTACGGATCGAGCGGGACGCTCCCCCCGCCCGGACGGACGCGCTGGAGACCGCCGCCCGCGCCGTGCTGGTCATGCTCAGTGACGAGCGGTCCGTCGGTGACGGTGAGTGGGCTCAGGCCATGCGGGACTGGGAGGACGCGCGGATCCGGAAGGTCGTGCGGCGGGCCCGTGGGGCCGAGTGGCGGCGGGCGGAAGGGCTGCCGGGGATCACCGTTCCCGGTGAGTCGGCCGAGGTGCGCGTCTTTCCGCCCGTGCCGTTGGACGGGTGGCCCAAGGAGTTGGCGAAGCTCCAGGTGTCGGGGACCGAGCTGGACGATCCGGAGCCGCCCTTGGCCGCCGATCCGTCGGCGCCCGTGCTCTGGGTGAATCCGGAACTCGACATGTCGGCCGGCAAGACGATGGCGCAGACGGGGCACGCGGCACAGATCGCCTGGTGGGAGCTGTCGGACGAGGAGCGGGGGGCCTGGCGCGAGGCGGGGTTCCCGCTGGCCGTGCGGACCGCGGAGCCGGGGCGCTGGTGTGAACTGACCGGCGCCGGGCTGCCGTTGGTGCGGGACGCCGGGTTCACGGAGATCGCGCCGGGGACGACTGTGGTGGTCGAGGGGCATCACCGGGTGGGATCGCTGCCGCCGCGGGTACGACGGCCGCTGGTCCTGCGCTGAGCCGCCTGCGAGGCGCCCCGCTCCGTATCGGCGGCAGCCCGCTCAGGCCGTGCCGAGCGTCAGCCCGCCGGCCGGGGCGGAGGTGTTGCGGGGGCCGCTCAGGCGGCGGCCGGCCGCCCCGTAGACGCGGTCCACGGGAAGCCTGACGACCAGGCGCCGTTCGGCGACCATGGCGGCCCGGAAACCGTTCCAGTCGGGGTGTTCGCCCTGGAATCCGCGGAAGACCTCGATGAGTTCGTCGGCGACCACGTCGTGCGGGTCCGTGGTGATGGGCGTCAGCTCCGCCTGGCCCTCGGCGATCATGTAGGCGTAGCCGTTGGGGCTGGTGACGAGGAAGCTGGCTCGTGGATCGCGGCGCAGGTTGCGGGTCTTGGCCCGGTTGTAGGTGACCATGAGCCGGATCAGGCGTGCCTCCGGGTCGTAGGCGTAGCCGACGTTCGACAACTGGGGGCGGCCGTCGCGCTTGAGGGTCACGAGCGTGCCGATCCGTTGCTGACCGAGCAGCTGGAACAGGGCGTCGTCACCGGCCTTCGCTGATTGCTCTGCCATGCGGTGAGCGTAGGGGAAGGGGCGGCTGTCCAGGCGGGGCGCGAGCGGGCCGGCGCGGGTGCGCGGGCATGGCTGAGCGGTGCCCTCGCCGCCGACGGGGGATGGAGGCGGAGAGGACACCGCGGTACCGGGGGCGCGGGGTCAGGTGGTGGCCAGCGCCTCCGTGGGCGGCAGCCGGGCGGCGCGGACGGCGGGGTAGAACCCGGCCAGGCCGCCGATGACGAGGGTCGCCCCGACGCCGCCCGCCATCGCCCAGGTCGGCACCACCGAGGGCCAGCCCTGGTAGGCGGCGTATCCGGAGGTGACGGCGATGCCGAGGAGGACGCCGCCCAGGCCGCCGAGCGCGGACAACAGCAGGGCCTCGCACAGGAACTGGCTACGGATCTGCCCCCGCGTCGCGCCGAGGGAGCGGCGCAGGCCGATCTCGGAGCGGCGCTCCAGCACGGAGATGACCATCGTGTTGGCGACGCCGACCCCGCCGACGAGCAGGGCGACCGCGCCGAGCCCGAGGAGCAGACCGCTCAGCGTCTCGTCGGTGGCCTCCTTCGCCGCGAGGGCGTCCGAGGGCCGCGACACATTGGCCTCGCCGGGGTTCTCCGGGTTGGCGGTGGGGCCGAGGACGGACTGGACGTCGGTCACGGCCCACTCCTCGGTGCGGGTGTAGACGGTCGTCGGATAGCCGTCGAAGCCCAGGTGCTCCTCCGCGACCGGCCAGCCGACCAGGGCGGCGGAGTCCAGCTCGGGCACCAGGTCGTTGGGGGCGAGCAGGCCCACCACGGTGAACCACTGCTCGCCGATCCACACCCTGGTGTCGGCGCCGGCCCGGAACACCCCGAGCTGCTCGGCGGCCTTGGGGCCGAGGACGACGGCGGGATACCGCGCGTTGGCGGCGTTCAGCCAGCGGCCGTCGACGACCTCCACGCCCGCACTGCGCGGCAGGTCCGTGCGGGCCGCGGACACGGTGAGGCCGCCGGTCTCCTGCTTGGGGACGCGGTCGTTGCGGTAGACCTTGGCGTCGGTCCGGCCGACGGCGGACACCGCCGTGACGCCGTCGATGTTGCCGATCATGTCGACGGCCTCGTCGGGCAGATGGGCGGCGCCGCCCGAGAAGGACTGGCCCGCGGTGACCGTGAGCAGATTGGTGCCGAGCGCCGCGAGCCGCCGGTCGAGGTCCTCCGTACTCGACGTGGAGATGCCGACCACGCCGACCATGGCGGCGATGCCGATCGCGATGCCGAGGGCCGACAGGAACACCCGCAGCGGCCTCGAACGCAGTCCGGATCCGCCGACCCGCAGCACATCGGCGGGGCCGAGCCGGGCGGGCTTCGGGCGGGGGCGTGCGGCGGAGTCGGGCGGGCCCTGCGGCGCGCGTGCCGTCGTCAGGCTCATCGCGTGGCCTCCTCCAGGACAGCGGTCGCGGGCGTCCCGTCCGGGCGCCCGCGCGCGGTGTCGTACTCGATGCCGCCGTCCTTGATCCGCACCTCGCGCGGCAGTGCGGCGGCGATGTCCCGGTCGTGGGTGATCACGACCACCGTGGTGCCCGCCCGGTGCAGTTCGTGGAGCAGGTCGAGCACGACGGCGCCGGAGCGCGAGTCGAGCGCGCCGGTGGGCTCGTCGGCGAGCAGCAGCGGTGGATCGCCGAGCACCGCGCGGGCGATGGCCACCCGCTGCTTCTCGCCGCCGGAGAGCTGGTGCGGCTGATGGTGCAGACGGTGCCCCAACCCCACCCTGCGCAGGGCGCGTTCGGCGAGCCGGCGCCGCTCGGCTCGGGAACGGCCGCTGTAGAGCAGCCCGTCCGAGACGGAGTCCAGCGCCGGTACGCCGGGGGCGAGATGGAACTGCTGGAAGACGAACCCGATCGCCTGGGCGCGCAGCGCGGACAGCTCCCGGTCGGTGAGGCGGGCCACGTCGTGTCCGTCGATGCGGACGGTGCCGGTGGAGGGTCTGTCGAGGGTGCCCATGATGTTGAGCATCGTGGACTTGCCGGAGCCGGACGGGCCCACGACGGCGAGCAGTTCGCCGCGGTGGATGACGAGGTCGGCGTCCCTCAGGGCGCGGACGTCGCCGTACGTCTTGGAGACCCCGGCGAGTTCGACCACCGGGCCCGCGGTCACGGTCACCTGGGCACCCCCACGACCGTGCCGTCCGCGATGCCCTTGCCGGAGATCTCGACCATGCTGTCGGCGAACATGCCGACCTCGACCCGCGTCGGCCGCACCTCGCCGTCGGGTCCGACGACGTCCACGGCGTAGCCTCCGCCCTGTCGTGCCACCAGGGCGTTGATGGGGACCACGAGGACGTTCTCGCGGGTCTCCGCCTTCAGGGAGACGTCGACGGCGGCGGCCTGGTAGCGGCCGAGCTCCTTCTGGGCGGCCACCTTCAACTCGACGGGCAGGGTGGCCTTGTCGGCGTCGCCGGAACCGCCGTTGCCCGAGCCTCCGCCGGACCCGGCGGCGTCCTGGCCGGTGGTCGGGGTGCCGATGTCGGTGACCTCGGCCTGCACGGTGGTGTCGTCGGGCAGGGTGACCGTGGCCTTGGTGCCCTTGCGGACCAGGTCCTCGTACTGCGCGTCGAGATCGACGCTGACGACGCGCTCGGTGCCGGTCCAGGTCAGCACGGCACCGCTGAGCGGCGCCCCGGGCACCGCCTTCACGTCCGCGACCCGGCGGGGACCGTCGGCGATCACGGCGTCGCCGGGCCGTACGGTGCCGGTCTCCTCGCGGCCCAGGTCGTCCTGCCAGTCGCGTACGGCGTCGGCGGTGCCGGAGGTGTACTCGTCGTCGACGGTGAAGCCCGAGTAGCCGAGCGCTGCGAGGTTCTTCTCCAGCATCCGCACGTCGGCGCCCTCGGTGCCCTCCTCCATCTGCCGGTAGAGGGGGAGCGAGCCGTACAGGAGCGGGACCTTCTCCTCCGCGACCCGGTAGACGGCATCGCCCCGTTCGATGACATCGCCGTCAGCGGGCACCCAGGTGACGACTCCTCCCCCGCCGCCCTGCCGGCCGGCCGGTGCCTGTACGGCCGACACGTCGCCGTGGCCCAGGGTGCCGTCCACGGTCTCGCTGCGGGTGAGCGTCGTGCGCTTCACCTCGGTGGTGTTCGGCGGGGCGTCGGGCGCGGTCCGGTCCGTGCCGCCGCCGTCGCCGCCGAGGACCCCGGCGCTCGCCGCCCCGGCTCCGGCGACCACCGCGATCGCCAGCACGACCAGCCCCGCCATGCGCAGGGGGCGGCGCCGTCGGGAACCCGTGGAGGCGGAGGGGTCGTCGCCGTCCGTCCGGGCCGGGGCGGTTTCCGGTACGGCGGTGTCGAGGGGCCCGGGGCGGGAGCCCACGTCCGGTGTGGTCGTGGGCCTCGCCTCCAGGTCCCCGGCGTTCGGCGGTGACACCTCGCCCGGCTTGCGCAGTTCCAGCGCCACCGAGGAGTCCGGGGCGCCGTCGGTGCCCGCGGGGCCCAGGGGGCCGGGGGCACCGTTCGGGTGCGGCGCCTCGGTGTCCGCGTCGTGTTCCCGCTCGCGGGTCTCGTCGGGTGCGGTCACTGGCCACCGCCCGAGCCGGTGAGACCACCGCCGGGCCACTTGTCCTGGCAGGCCATCCTCGCCTTCTGGAACTCCTCGCCGCCGGGGTTGATACCGCTGCCCCCGAAGTCGATGCTCATGTTGCCGCCGTTGATCTCCGGGTCGGGCAGGTCCGGCAGGCCGTTCTCCCGCATGCACTTCGCCCAGGCGGCGACCTTCGTGGAGTCGAGCGCGCCGCCGCCGGCACCGCCGCCGCCGACCTCGCCCTGGGGCATCTTGTCGCGGCAGGCCTGTAACGCCTGCTGGAACTCGGCCGAGTTGGGGTCGATGCCGCTGTCCGGGCTGAGTGCCAGACCGCCGCCGGGCTCCGGGTCGGGGAAGGCGGCCACGCCGTTGTCCCGCATGCATTTCGAGAAGGCCAGGGCCTGGTCCTGCGGGCTGGTCGGTGAGGCCTCGGCGCCGGCGGGGCCCGCGGCCTCGTTCGACGACGAGCCGTCGTCGGAACAGCCGGTGAGGAGTGCGGCGGTGAGCAGCGCGGATACCGCGAGCACTGTGGAAACGGTTCGTTTGTGAGTAGTGGGCATGGGGCCAAGTTCTACGCGGGCGGCGGTCACAGCGCGGACACAACAGACGCCTCGGATACAGGCTCCTTGCGCACCCGTCGCGCACATGCCACAGAACCGCGGCCCGCGTCGTCCCCTGTCAGTGGTCGGTGCCGTCGGCCCGGTCGTCGGACAGCTCACCCACCCCGGCGATGCCCCGCTCCAGCAGGTCCACGAGGGTGTGCCTGCTCTTGCCGCGGGTCTCGGGACCCGGGCCGCCGTCCTGCTCGGCGAGGTCGTACAGGGCGGCCAGCACGCCGGCGAGTTCCTCCTGGAGCCGGGTGAGCACGTCCGCGACGGCCGCGGCGTTGGACTCCACGATGTCGCCCCACAGGCGCGAGTCACCGCCCGCGATGCGGGTCACGTCGCGCAGTCCCTGCCCGGCGAGGCGGGCCGCCGGTACCGGGCCGTCCCGCAGCCGCGCCGCCATCAGGCTGGCCACCAGATGCGGTGCGTGGGAGGTCAGGGCGACCGCGTCGTCGTGCGCGCGGGCCCGCATCACACGGGGTACCCCGCCGCACAGCGCGATCAGTCCGAGGGCGCGGTCGAAGGCGGGCTTGGTGGTGAACCGCGTGGGGGTGAGCACCCAGGGGCGGTCCCGGAACAGCTCCGCGCGGGCCGCGAGGGGGCCCGAGCGCTCGCGGCCCGCCATGGGGTGGCCGCCGACGTAGGAGGACGGGTCGGGGGCGGTGGCGAGGATCTCGCGTTGCGGGAGGGCCTTCACACTCGCCACGTCGGTGTAGCTGCGGGCGAGGCCCTGTGACTGCACCTGTGCCAGGACCGGGGCGATCTGGCTGGGCGGTACCGCGAGGACCGCCAGGTCGACGGGGTGGGGCGGGGGTTCGGACCGGCCGGCGCCGCGGGCCTCCGCAGCGCGCAGGGCGGACTCGTCCCGGTCCGCGAGGTAGACGGTCACGCGCTGTCTGCTCGCCGCGAGTGCCACGGAGGTGCCGATGAGGCCGGTGCCGACGACTGCCAGCGTGCGGATGGTCACGGCGCACCACTCGGGAGGGTCTCCCCCGCGCCTTCTCGCCCGGACAGCCGTTCGCCGATCAGCTCGGCCAGCCGGTCCAGCCCTTCCTCGATCCGGTCGGGCGTCAACGTGCTGATGGACAGGCGCAGTTGGTGATGCCCGGCGGTGGAGCCGTAGAAGTGGTGCATGGGTGTGAAGAGCACGCCGTGCTGCCGGGCCGCGTGGGCGAGCAGCTCGTCGTCGACGGTGAACGGGACGGTGAGCACGACGAAGAAGCCGCCCGTCGGCGCGTTCCAGGAGACCTCGGGGTGCCCGCCGAGGCGCCGGTCGAGGCCGTCGAGGACCTGCCGCAGGTTGCGGCGGTAGACCTCCGTCTCCCGGCGGTTGGCCCGGGCCATGCTGCAGCCGTGGGCGAGCAGTTTGCCGCCGACGACCGCTTGGGCGATGGGCGCCGTGTTGACCGTGAGCATGCTCTTGATCTTCGACAACTCGTCGGCGAGCAGCGTGCCGTCGCCGGACGCCCCGCTCACCCGCTGCCCTGCCACGACGTAGCCCACGCGGGCGCCCGGCATCCCGGTCTTGGCGAACGAGCCCAGGTAGACGACGCGTTCGTGCCGGTCGAGTGCTTTCAGCGTGGGCGGTCGCTCGGCGGCACCGTTCAGCAGTCCGTAGGCGTTGTCCTCCAGGAGCAACAGGTCCTCGGCCGCGGCGAGTTCGAGGAGCCGGTGACGGTCGGCGAGGGACATGCTCACGCCGACCGGGTTGGCGAAGTCGGGCGTGACGTAGCAGGCGCGGACGCGGTGGCCGGCGGCACGTGCCCGGTGCAGCCGCCCCGCGAGGTCGTCGAGGTCGATGCCGTCCGTGCCGGTGCGCACGGGCAGGACGGGCAGGTCGGCGAGGAGCGCGGCCCCGGTCAGGCCGACGTAGGTCGGGCTCGGCGCGAGCAGCGCGTCCCGGTCGTTCGCCCGTAAGGCGCGCAGGACCAGGAACATCGCCTCCTGGCAGCCGACGGTGACGACGACGGACGCCGGGTCGGCCTCGATGCCCTCGTCCGCGGCGAGGCTGCGCGCCACGAGGTCGCCGATGATCCCCTTGGTGTCGCCGTACTGGAAGAGCGTGCGGGCGACCTGCGGCTCGCTCATCCCCCGTTCGGTGCGCAGGTGGTCACAGAAGGTCCGCAGGTACTCGTGGAGCAGTGACACGTCGTAGAAGCCCTCGTAGGGGCGGCCCGCCGCGAAGGAGATCGCGTTCGGGTAGGTGCCGGCGATCTCGTTGAGCAGGTTCATGGACGCCATCGACGCGTCGCCGAGCGAGGCGTGCAGGGTGGTCGCGGGCAACTCGGCCCGAATGATCTCGGAATTCAGGATTTCCATCACCTGAGTCCTTCATTTTGACAGATGCGGTATTCCGCCGACCTCCGTACGATCGGGGCCGCATCAGAAGTATTCGACCTCGCCGTCCGGCGGTAAAGACGCCCACGGAAATGGAACAGCCAAGTCCGCGTGGCGCATTCGGGCGGCGGTCCGAGGAATTCGAATCCGCACCCTCTCCCCGCACGAGGACTCTCATGACGGATTTACTGACCGATCTCGCCATCGATTACGTCGAGTTGTATGTCGACGACCTCGACCGGGCCGTGTCCGCCTGGGTCGACGGCTATGCCTTCACGGTCGTCGGCACCGGCTCCTTCGCCGAGCACCGCGGCATCGCCCTGCGCCAGGGGCGGACGACCCTGGTGCTCACGGCAGCGACCTCGGCACACCACCCCGCGTCCGCGTACGTCGCCACGCACGGCGACGGCGTCGCCGACCTCGCCCTGCGCACCGCCGACGTGTCCGCGGCCTTCGCCGCCGCGGTGGAGGGCGGGGCGCAGCCGGTGCGCCGGCCCACCCGGCACGAGGGCGCCGGGCCGCGTGTCACGGCCGCCGTCTCGGGGTTCGGCGACGTGGTGCACACCCTCGTGGAGCGGGCTTCCGGGGAAGGTCCGGGGCTGCCGGCCGGGTTCGTGCCGGTCCCGGGCGCGGCGGACACCTCCGGCGGCGAGGTGGGGCTCCTGGACGTCGACCACCTCGCGGTGTGCCTCGACGCGGGCGAGCTCGACCACACGTCCCGGTTCTACCAACAGGCCTTCGGCTTCCGGGAGATCTACGAAGAGCGCATCGTCGTCGGCGCCCAGGCGATGGAGTCCAAGGTCGTGCAGAGCGCCGTGTCGGAGGCGGTCACCCTGACGCTCATCGAGCCCGACCCCGAGGCGCAGCCGGGGCAGATCGACGAGTTCCTGAAGAGCCATCACGGTCCGGGCGTCCAGCACCTGGCGTTCTCCAGCGACGACGCCGTCCGCTCGGTGCGGGCGCTCTCGGCGCGCGGCATCGCGTTCCTCAGCACTCCGGGGACGTACTACGACCTGCTGGGCGAGCGGATAGGCCTCCAGGCGCACACCCTGGAGGACCTGCGGTCGACGAACCTCCTGGTCGACGAGGACCACGGCGGCCAGCTCTTCCAGGTCTTCACCGCGTCCACGCACCCGCGCCGCACCCTCTTCCACGAGGTCATCGAGCGCCGGGGAGCGCGGACGTTCGGCAGCTCCAACATCAAGGCCCTGTACGAGGCCGTGGAGCTGGAGCGGGCGGGGCGGCGTGCCGAGCACTGACGGGGGCGGGCCGGGCGGGGCGCAGGCTCCGGGGGCGCCCCACGCCCTCGACGCACCACCGCCCGGTCCGCGGGAGTTGCGCGACCTGGACGACGTCGAGCGGGCCGCGGCGGCCGTACTGCCCCGCGACGTGTGGGACTTCGTCGCCGGCGGCAGTGGCCGCGAGCTGACCCTCGCGGCCAACCGGGCGGCCTTCGACCGGGTCTTCGTCACCCCACGGGTACTGCGGGACGTCTCCGGCTGCACCACGGACACGACGCTGCTCGGGCGACCCGCGCGGATGCCGGTGGTGGTCGCGCCGGTCGCTTACCAGCGGCTGGTGCACCCCGACGGGGAGCCGGCCGCCGCACGAGCCGCACGGGACGCGGATGTGCCCTTCACGGTCGCGACGCTGAGCAGCGTGCCCGTGGAGGAGGTGACGGCGGTCGGCGGCCGGGTCTGGTTCCAGCTGTACTGGCTGCGCGAGCGCGGACGTTCCCTGGACCTGGCCCGCCGTGCCGAGGACGCGGGCTGCGAGGCGCTGGTGCTCACCGTGGACGTGCCGTGGATGGGGCGTCGCCAGCGCGATGTGCGCAACCGGTTCGCGCTGCCCGGCCATGTGCGGGCCGCGCATCTGGCCTCCGGCGCGCAGTCGGCGGCCCATCGGAGCGCCGGGGACGGTTCCGCGGTGGCCGCGCACACGGCGGCGGCGTTCTCCCCCGGGCTGACCTGGTCGGACGTGGAGGCGGTGCGGTCGGTGACGCGACTGCCGATCGTCCTGAAGGGGATCCTCGCACCGGACGACGCGCTGCACGCGGCCCGCCTCGGGGTCGACGCCGTGGTGGTGTCCAACCACGGCGGACGCCAGCTCGACGGCGCACTGCCCGCTGTCGAGGCACTGCCCACCGTGGCCGAGGCGGTCGGGGACTCCTGCGAGGTGCTGATGGACGGCGGGGTCCGCAGCGGCACGGACGTGCTCAAGGCGCTGGCTCTCGGCGCCTCGGGGGTGCTGGTGGGGAGGCCTCCGGTGTGGGGGCTCGCCGCGGGCGGACAGGCCGGTGCACGGCGGGTGCTCGACCTGCTGGCCGAGGAGTTGCGCGACGCGCTGGGACTGGCGGGCTGTGCCTCGCCGGCCGGCGCGCGGGAGCTGCGGGCGGTGCGGCTGCCGTAAGTCGGAACATCAACCGCGGTCAGTACATCATCCGCGGGTCGGTGTAGTGCTTGAACTCCAGGAGGTTGCCGGTCGGGTCGATCAGGACCAGCGTGCGGTGCTCCTCGACCGTTCCCTGGAACCGGGACCGCACCTCCTGGAAGACCGGCACCTTCCGTACCTCGACCAGACGCAGCAGCGACTCGAAGTCGGCGGGCGCCCGGAACGTCACCCCGAAATGCCGTGGGTACAGCTGCGGTCGGGCCGCGACGGGTTCGTCCGGTGAGTGATGGCAGACGAGTTGGTCGCCGAAGAAGTCGAATGTGACACGGTCGGCATAGCGGCGGGCGATCGGGCAGCCGAGCAGCCGATTGTAGAACCGTGCGGCGGCGTCCAGGTCGTTGGCCGGTACGGCGATGTGAAACGCGTCCGCGGAATTCCTCACGAGGTCACTCCGAATTCTCGGGATTCCTCGGTGTCCAGCAGCGTGTCGGCGCGCAGGCCGAGCCGCAGTGTCTCCACTGCGATGATGTCGGACAGGGCGATGTTGCCGAGATTGACGTCGCCGCCGACCCGTTTCACGAAATACGTCTGGAGTTTTTTCGTGGGCGCCTCGAAGATGAGCAGATCGGTGGGCAGTCCGGCGTCGAGCACGTCCTCGACGAGTCCGAACCGCAGCTCTCCGTCGGCCCGGCAGATGCCGCTGGTGCCGCTCTCGCGCGCCTCCAGGATCACCGAGCGTGCCCCCGCGTCCAGGTCGCGCCGTATCCCGGCGATCCACTGGCTCGGCGCGAACAGTTCGGAGCGGTGCGGGTCCTTGAACCCCACTTCGGAGATCACCTCGAAGTCCGCGGCGAGCCGGGTGATGTACCGGCTCTTGTCTTCCGGGGCGAGGTCGATGGTGCCGTCGGACACCTCCACGCGGTCGCATCCGTGTTCCAGACACAGGCCGCGGTAGTCCTCGAACCGGCCTCGCAGCACGTACTTCTCGAAGAGGGTGCCGCCGAACATGTAGGAGATGCCGTGCTGCCGCAGCACCTCCGTCTTGTGTTTGATGCCGGTGGTGACGAGCGCCGTCCCCCAGCCGAACTTGACCAGGTCGATGAGGTCTCCGGCGCTGTCGACGACGTCCTCGAACCAGCGCAGCGGTGCTCCGGGGTCGATGACCATGGTGCGCCCGCGGGTGCGGGGCTTGGGTTCGCGTGCCGGCAGCTCCAGCGGACGGTGAGCGGCCGGCGGCGTACAGGAACGCGGCGTGAAGGACTGCGGCATGATCTGCCAACTCCCTTGATCGGTAGGGGACTTATCAGGATCGGAACTCCGCCGCGAGCAGGCTCTTGGACACCTTTCCCAGAGCGGTGCGCGGCAGGGCCGGCACCTCGTGGATCTCCTGCGGCAGCTTGTACGGGGCGAGGCGGGCGGCAAGGAACGAGATGAGGCCGGCGCGGTCGGGGTCGTCCGCCACGATCCAGGCGGCGACGCGCTGCCCGAGCCGGTCGTCGGGCACACCGATCACCGCCGCCTCCACGACGGCCGGGTGGGCGAGGAGCGCGTCCTCGACCTCGCCCGCGCCGATCCGGTAGCCGCCGCTCTTGATCAGGTCGGTGTCCTTGCGGCCGAGCAGCCGCAGCGATCCGTCCGGCAGCCACTCGCCGAGGTCTCCGGTGCCGAACCAGCCGTCGTCGTCGACGGCGGGGCCGCGCCCCAGATAGCCGGAGAACAGCCCGCTGCCACGCACCTGGACCTCACCGCCGATACCTGCCCCGTCCGCCCTGTCCGTCCTGTCCGTCCCGTCCTCGTTGTGCAGCCGCACCCGCATCCCCGGGACCGGGAGTCCCACCGAGCCGGTCGGCCGGTCCGTGCGCAGGTCCGCCGGTCGGGGGGAGGCGATGACGAGGGTCTCCGTCATGGCGTACCGGTTGAGGATCCGGTGCCCGGAGTGCCGTAGTACGCGCTCGGCGACCGCGCCGGGCAGGCGGTCCGCGCCGGACACCAGCAGCCGCGCCGACCGCAGTTGTGTCAGGTCGGCCGCGCCCATGGACCCCCACAGGGCCGGCACTCCGAAGTAGACCGTGGCGTGCGGTACGGGGGTGAGGTAGCGGCCGGTGTGTACGAGCGGGGAGCCGATGCGCAGAGGGCCGAGGGAGCCGAAGACGAGGCCGTGCACATGGGACAGCGGCAGGGCATGGGCGAGGACGTCGTCCGGGGTCCACTCCCACAGTGCGGCGAGGGCGTCGAGGCTCGCGGCGATCGCGCGGCGCGGGACGACGACGCCCTTGGGCGGTCCGGTGGAGCCGGACGTGTACAGGATGAGCGCGGGTGTCTCGTCGGGGGATGGCTCGGGTGGCGGCGCTGCGCGGCCGGTGAGGGCGGGCTCGTCCAGGACGAGGTCGACCCCGGAGTCGCGCAGGATGTGCGCGCGTTCGTGCGCGCCGGCCGCCGGGTGCAGCGGGACCGCGGTGGCCCCGGCGGTCAGGACGCCGGCGACGGCCACGACGGTGGCGACGCTCGGGTGTGCCACGACCGCCACCCTGCGGGCGCCGGCCACGGAACGGGCCAGCGCGCCTACGGCGCCCGTCAGTTCGTCTCCTTCGAGGCGCTGCCCGGCCACGTCGATGCGGGCCCGTCCTTCCCGCAGGGCCGGCAGCAGTGCCGGTGGGTGCTCCGCCCGCATGCCCGCGCCCTACTCGGCGGGGTCGGTGACGAGGGCCGCGACCGCCGCGACGAACTCACCGAGCGTCGGGTTCTCCCAGATGTCGCGCACGCCGCCCAGTTCCACCTGGTACGTCTGCTCGACCGTGGTCATCACGTGCAGGGCCGCCAGTGAATGGCCGCCGAGTGCGAAGAAGTCGTCCCCGTCGGCCACTTCGGGCACCTGCAGGGCCTCGCACCACAGGGGCGCCACGACGTCTCGTACCGCCGTCCGGGTCGCCTCCGTCGTACTCACGGCGCTTTGCTCCATCACTCCTCCTCCAGGTCGTGGCCCGGTCGGTCGGGCTCGTGCAGGGTGATCGCGCCGGACGGGCAGCGGTCCGCGGCCGCCCGCACCGCCGGCACCAGGCCGGCCCGGGGTGCCGGGTCGACGAGCAGGACCCTGCCGTCCCGGTCCGACTGGTCGAAGACGGCGGGGAGATGGGCCAGGCACTGGCCGGAGGCCACGCACCGGTTGCGGTCGACCTCGACGCGCGGCCCCACCGTCCGGGTCCCCGTCTCGCTGATGTCCCTCATCTCACTCATCTCCTCTCACCAGGTGACCGGCAGACGGTCCACGCCGTGGGCCAGGGCGTGCACCCTGAACGGGACGGTGGCCGCGGGCTCGGCGAGCCGGAGCCCCGGGAAGCGTCCGAACAGGGCCGGGTAGCAGACGCCGAGCAGCATGCGGGCGAGGGGCGCGCCCAGGCAGTGGTGGATGCCGTGCCCGAAGGCGACGTGGGCGGTGGGCTCGCGGGTGATGTCGAAGCGGTCGGGATCCGGCAGCAGGGCGGGGTCCCGGTTGGCCATCGGCAGGGAGCAGAGGACGTACTCGCCCTCCTTGATGAGCTGTCCGCCGACGGTGACGTCCGTGCGGGCGATGCGGGGAGTCGGCGCGTGCGGCACGGTGAGGTGGCGGAGCAGTTCGTCGACCGCGCGGTCGACCGCGCCGGGGTCGTCGCGTACGGCCGCCAGCTGGTCGGGGTGTTCGAGGAGCAGCAGGGTGCCGAGGCCCAGCATGCCGGAGAGGTTGTCGAGGCTCGCCAGCACCAACAGGACACATACGCCGCGCAGTTCCTTGTCGGTGATCTCGTCGCCGTGTTCGCGCACCAGCATGCCGAGGAAGCCGTCGTCCGGGTCGCGGCGCTGCCGTGCCACCATCGCGGCGACGTACCGGGAGAGCAGTTCCCCCACCGCGGCGCGCCGGCCGCGGCCCTGGCCGGCGGCGAGGAAGCCGTGGCAGCGGTGCAGGAACTCGTCGCGGTCGTCGCGGGGCACGCCGATGAGCTCGCAGAGCACGGCGCCGGGTACGGGCAGCGCGAGCGTCGGGACCAGGTCGGCGGGCGGGCCGGCCGCGGCCAGGGCGTCCAGGCGGGCACCGACGATCGTGTCGATGCGCGGCCGGAGTCTGCGGATCCGGCGGAGGGTGAACTCCGGGGTGAGGAGCTGCCGCAGCCGGGTGTGCTCGGGTGGGTCGTAGTCCATGAGCTGGCCCACCATCGGGTCGGGCCGCACCCCGGCGTCACGGCTGGTCGCGGTCCTCGACCCGAAGCGGCGGCGGGTGGAGAAGCGCACATGGTCGGCCATGACCTGGCGGACCTCGGCGTAGCCGGTGACCAGCCAGACGGACTTGCCGTCGGTGCCCGGCCCGACCTCGACGCGGGTGACGGGACCGCGGGCGGCGAGGTCGCGCAGGTCGGCGGCCGGGGCGAACCGGTCGCGGCGCGCGTAGGCGAGTGGAGGCTCGGCCGTACCGCGACCGGCCGCCCGGGACGCGGCCGGTGTGTCCGCGCCGGGCGTGGCTGCCTGGGACATGGCTCCTCCTACCGAGTGACGGGCTACCAGGTGACGGGCAGTGTTTCCACGCCGTACGGCGCCTGCGGCCGGAACTGGATCTCGTCCGGGGGGACGGCGAGCCGGAGCGCGGGGAAGCGGCGCAGCACCGCCGGATAGGCGCTGCGCAGTTCCATGCGGACGAGGGAGGCGCCGATGCAGTAGTGGATGCCGTGGCCGAGCGCCACGTGGGGGGCGGCGTCCCGGGTGATGTCGAGGTCGTCCGCGGTGCCCTCGGGTGTGCCGCGGTTGGCCGCGATCAGCGAACAGGCCACCCGGTCACCGGCCTTGATCACCTGGCCGCCGAGAGTCACGTCCTCGCGTGCGGTGCGGGGTGTCGCGGTCGGGATCACCGAGAGGTAGCGGATGAGTTCCTCGACCGCGTGGTCGGTCAACTCCGGTCGTGCGCGGAGCTGTTCGAGCTGTCCCGGGTGTTCCAGGAGGGCGAGGACGCCGAGGCCCAGCATCGCCGCCACGTTCTCGACGCCCGAGCCCATGACGAACGCGCCGAGACCGACCAGTTCCTCGTCGCTGACCTCCGCGCCGTGCTCGCGCACCACCCTGCCGAGGAGGTCGTCGCCGGGGTCGCGGCGCTTGCGCGCCACGAGCCGGCCCATGTACGCCAAGTAGGCGCCGCCCGCGGTCACTTGGGCGCGTCGACCGCGGAACGCGGGGCGGCCCACCTTGAGCAGCCGGGCCAGCTCGGCCCGGTCGTCGCGCGGCACGCCGAACAGCTCGCACATCACCAGGCCCGGCACGGACCAGGCGACGTGGCGCATGAAGTCGGCGGGCCGCCCGGCCTTCTCCAGGGAGTCGAGGCAGTCCTCCACGATCCGGTCCACGGCGGGTTCGAGGCCCCGCATCCGGCGGACGGTGAACTCAGGGGCGAGCAGCTGCCGCAGCCGGGTGTGGTCGGGCGGGTCGTACTGCACGAGGTTGCCCACCTGCGCGGGCCGCCCCGAGGTGCCGGGCAGCTGGGTGCTGAACCGTTCCGTGTCGCCCAGGACGGCACGCACCTCGTCGTGCCCGGTGACGAGCCAGCCGGTGCCGGCCGACGGGTCGTCGGTGAGGTCGGTGCGGGTCAGCGGCGCCCGTGCGCTCAGCCCGGTGAGTTCGGGCAGGGGGTCGAGGCGGTCGCGCCGGTTGTGCATCGAGAGGTCGGTCGGCCGCGCCATCAGCGCATCCCCTCACTCACCCGCGCCGTCGGCGGTGCGCGCCGCCCGGTCCGTGTCCTGCCAGAACATGCCGTCCGCGGACGGCACCAGGCCGCCGTCGAACAGGGGCGCTTCCGGTTCGGCGTCCGCGCCGAGCAGCGCCCGCATCTGGACCTGGCCGCCCTCCTGCATCACCTCGCGCACGACCGACGACTTCATCAGCGGCACCATGCTGTCGTCGGCGTCACCGGCGAGCGTGCCGACCGCGTCGGCGAACTCCGCGGAGCCCGCCGCGAGGCGCTTGGCGACGACGTCGGCGTCGGTGAGGACCTGATCGCCCGAGGAGACCCCGCCGATCAGCTCGACGAAGGACTGCAGCTCGGGCCGGTCGGTACGGGTGACCTTCTTGGCCTGCCAGAAGTAGGAGTCCTCGTCGTGGTGCATCTCGTAGAAGGAGAGCAGGAACTCGTAGAAGACGCCGTACTCACGCCGGTAGCGGGCCTCGAACTCCCGCATGGCGCGGGGCTCTTCGACTCGTCCGGCGAGCACGCTGTTGATGGAGCGGGCCGCGAGCAGCGAGCTGTACGTCGCGAGGTGGACGCCGGAGGAGAACACCGGGTCGACGAAGCAGGCGGCGTCGCCGACCAGGACCATGCCGGGGCGGGAGAACGTCGTGTGGTGGTACGAGTAGTCCTTGCGGACCCGGAGTTCGCCGTACGGTCCGCTCGTCACGCGTCGGGCGTCCGCGAGGTACTCGCCGATGAGGGGGCACTCGTCGACCAGGGCCATGAGCGCCTTGTGCCGGTCCCCCTGGATCTTCTCCGCCATCTCGCGCCGGACGACGGCGCCGACGCTGGTCAGGGTGTCGCTGAGGGGGATGTACCAGAACCAGCCGCTCGGGAACGCGACGGACAGGATGTTGCCGGAGTTGGGTGCGGGCAGCCGCTTGCCGCCCTCGAAGTAGCCGTACAGGGCGAGGCTGCGGAAGAACTCCGAGTACTCGCGGGTGCCGCCCACCCGCTGGTAGACGCGGCTCTTGTTGCCGGAGGCGTCCACGACGAACGAGGCGAGGGCCCGGCGTTCGGCTCCGTCGGCGTCGGTGTACCGCACCCCGCGGACCCGCTCGTCGTCGGCGATCACGTCGACGACGGCACAGCCCTCGCGGACGTCGGCGCCCACACGGCGGGCGTTGTTCAGCAGGATCTCGTCGAAGCGGGACCGCTCCACCTGGTACGCGTAGGACGTCGGCCCGGACATGCGCGGGGAGACGGAGAAGGAGAAGGTCCACGGCTCCGGGTTGGCGCCCCAGCGGAAGGTGCCGCCGCGCTTGCGCGGGAAGCCCGCCTCGGCCAGCTCGTCCGCGACCCCGGTCATCCGCAGCACGCCGTGCACGGTGGACGGCAGCAGCGACTCGCCGATCTGGTGGCGCGGGAAGAACTCCTTCTCCAGGACCAGCACCCGGTGGCCCTGCATGGCCACGAGTGCGGCCAGGGTCGATCCGGCGGGACCTCCGCCGACGACCACGACGTCGAATTCCTCGGATTCCGGCAACGTACATCCCCCTTCAGGTTTGTTCGTGTTTTCCCGCACCGGGGAATCACCCCTCCCGGCCGTGGAATTCCGACTTCTCGGTCGAGTCTCGTAATGACGACGTACGACCGTCAAGCGTGTCCAATTCCGGTGCACCGCCGGCCGTTACCGGTTTTCCCACGGGCCCGGCACGCAGGCGCCTTCCGCGCTCGACGAGCGAGATCAGCGGCCCCGTCATGAACGTGGTCACCAGCGCCATCAGAACGAGAATGGTGAAGAGTTCCTCGCCGATGATCCCGGCGTCCAGGGCGACGTTGAGGACGATCAGTTCCGTCAGGCCGCGGGTGTTCACCAGGGCCGCCACGAGCGCCGACCCGTGCGGGTCCATGCCGCTGATCCGTGCCGCGCCGTAGGCGGGCAGGAGCTTGCCGAAGGTGGCCACGGCGAGGACGAGGAACAGCAGGCCGGCACCGGCGCCGTCGACGGAGCCGATGTCGAAGGACAGGCCCGTCGTCACGAAGAACAGCGGCAGCAGCAGCCCGGCGCTCTCCTCCATGGGACGGAGCACGTCGGCGTCCGGCACACCGTTTCTGCGGGGCATCGCGATACCGGCGAGCAGGCCGCCGAAGACGGCGTGCAGACCGAGCTCCGCGGTGACCCAGCCGCTGCCGAGGGCGAGGGCCAGGGCGAGCGTGCGCTGGTTGGCCTGCAACGCGCCCGACCGTTCCAGCCACCGTGCCAGCAGGGGGCGTACGACGAGGAACAGCCCCGCCACGAACACCACGCTCAGCAGCAGCGTCATCGGCCAGGCGGGCCCGGTCGCGTGCCCGGTGCCGACCAGCGCGACGGCGAGCACCAGCCAGGCCACCACGTCCATGAGTCCGGCGGCGGCGGTGGCCACGCTGCCCGCCGGGGTGCCCGCGAGGCCACGCTCACGGACGATCGCGGCGAGTACGGGGAGCGCGGTGACGGACAGGGCGACCGCCATGAACATCCAGAACGGCCGTCCGTCCGCACCGTCCGCGCCGTCGGGCCGGACCGCCGCGAACAGCCCGGGGAAGCCGCCCGCGAGCCCCGCCCCGATGCCCGCGGGCACCAGGAACGCGCACAGCGCCACCGTCGTCGAGGCTCTGCCGCCCCGGCGCAGCTGCCGCGGGTCCATCTCGTACCCCACGACGAACATGAACAGCACGACGGCGACCTGGGAGAGCACCGTCAGGAACGGCAGTACCTCGGCCGGGAAGAGACGGTCCGTCGGGTTGCCGGGCAGTCGCCCGAGCAGGGTCGGCCCGAGCGCGATCCCGGCGATGATCTGCCCGATGACCTCGGGCTGGCCGCAGCGCCGGGCCAGACCGCCGAGGAGCCGCGAGGCGACGACGATGAGGGCGACGTCGCCGATGGCGATGGCCGCGATGGATTCGGTGTTCATCCGCGCCCCGCGCTACGGCGTGGAGCTCTCGGCCCGGCTCATTTCGTCCACCAGGCTCTTGGGGCGCATGTCCGTCCAGTTCTCCTCGATGAAGTCAAGGCATTCCTGACGGGCGGCCTCACCGTGCGCGACGGTCCAGCCCTCGGGTATTTCCGCGAAATTCGGCCAGAGCGAGTACTGGCCCTCTTCGTTCACCAGGACGACGAAGGTGCCGTTCTCGTTGTCGAAGGGATTGGTCATTTTCCTCAGTCCTTCCGGGGTTCTTCGGTGGCGAGTTTTTCGGTGACCCTGCGCATGATCTGCGCCAAGGGGCCGGGCTGGAGCATGTCGTAATGGCTGACGGCGATTTCGTGCGACTCGATCCGCCCGCCGACGTAGGGCCGCCACGCGGCGGTCGCCTCCGTCACCGGCAGATCGGCGGGCCGGTCCTCGGTGGCGACGAAGAGCAGCAGGTCGCCGCCGAAGGTCCGCGGGGTGTGGTCGGGCGTGAAGCCGGCCATGTTCCGCAGCACCTTCTCCAGGTTGGCCAGGGACTGCTCGCTCAGGCCGGTCGAGCGGTAGAGGTCGGCGATGCCGCCCTCGTCCTGCCGCAGCACGGCGTAGCCGTCCGCCGGTCCGCCCTCCTCGCCGCGCATCCGGGACTGGGCGGAACTCGTGGGGTAGGCGTCGAGCAGCGCGAGCAGCGCCACCTGTTCGCCCAGTTCCTCCAGGCGGGCCGCCACGGCCTGGGCGAGGGTGCCGCCGATGGACCAGCCGAGCAGGTGGTAGGGGCCGGAGGGCTGCGCGGCACGGATCTCGTCCGCGTAGTCGGCGGCCATCTCCTCGATGCTGCCCGGCAGCGACTCGGGACGGGCCAGACCGCGCGCCTGGATGCCGTACACGGGCACGTCGCCGGGGAGGTACGGCAGGAGCGCGGCGTATCCCCAGCTCAGCCCCATGCCGGGGTGCACGCAGAACAGGGGCGGGCGGCTGCCCTCGGGGCGCAGCGGCAGCAGGACGTTCAGGTCGCCGCCTCCCACGCCGGTACGGCGGCCCGCGCGTCCGCGTCGGGTGGCGGGGTCGGTACCGGCCCGCACGGTGAGCCCGCCTGTCGCGTCCCGTCGCGCCCGGTACCCGGTGCGGAACATCCGCTCGCCGACGGGGCCGAACGGGCAGGCGACGAACCGCTCACCGGTCGTGCCGGGGAGGCCGAGGTAGCCGCGGGCCAGTGAGGCGCCCGCCAGGTACAGGTCACCGAGGGCCCCCGGGGGCACCGGTCGCAGGAAGTCGTCCAGCACGTAGGCGCGGGTGTTGGCCACCTGGCGTCCCGGGGAGGGCTGTTCGCCGGTAGCGACCGTCGCGGTGGCGGCGTCGCGCTCCGACCGGGCTCCGCCTTCGTGCTCCAGCCAGGTGCCGCCCGTCTCCGCGGCGCTGTGTCCGGCGGGGAGCGGTGTCGCCTGCGCCGTGCCCAGGGTCACCTGGCCTCCCGAGCACAGGGTCGTGAGCAGCGGGGTCAGGAGGTCCGCGGCCGGGGCGCGGCTGTCCAGTCGTAGCGGTTCGTCGGTCTGCGTCGTGCGCGCACGGTGCGCGAGCTGGTTGACCAGCGCGCGGTGGGAGACGACCGCCACGGCAGCGGGGTGTGCCGCGCTGTCGAGCAGCACGGCGGGGTGGTCGGGGCGCGGGCGCGGCAACACATCGCCTGCGCCGACTTGTCCCCGACTCCCCTGCGCGACAAGGGAGTCGGGCCCGTCCGCGGGCGGCCGATCCGAGTCCGTCGTCCCGCCCGTCACCGGGTCGTCCAGCAGGACGACGGGGACGCCGTGGTCGGCCGGTACGGGCCCGGCGGCATCGCACAGCAGGACTGCGGGCCGGTTCCGGTCGTCGCCCTCCCAGGGCCGGGACGGATCGACGAAGCGGCAGGCGGCCCCCGACTTCAGCACGCCGAGCAGCGCGATCACCAGCATCAGGGTCGGCGGTGTCGTCACGACGACGACGCGCTCGGGGCCCGCGCCGGCCGCCACCAGACGCCGGGCCACCTCGTCGGAGGCGGCGTCCAGCGTCTCGTACGTCATGGACGCCTCGTACATGCCGGGGATCCGCTGGTCGAGGACGGCCACGGCGGCCGGGGTGCGCGAGGCCTGCGCGGCGAACAGCTCCACCGTGGTGGCGTCGGGGAGCGGCGTCTCGGTGGCGTTGCCGAGGTCCACCGCCCGTCGGCGCTCGTCCTCGTCCAGGAAGACGTCCAGCCCGCTCAGCCGCAGCTGCGGGTCGGCGGCGGCCTGTTCCAGGAGTCGGGTGAGCCGGTGCGCGAACGCCGTGACGGTGGGTTCGTCGAACAGGTCGGCGGCGTAGCGGACCTGGCCGTCGATGCCTCCGAAGTCACCGTCGGACAAATAGCGTTCGGCGAGATCGAGCGAGAGGTCGGTCTCGGTGGCCTGCGGGCCCGTCTCCAGGCGGAGGGTGCGGATCCCGGGCAGCTCCCAGGGGTCCCAGGCGTCGGCGATGTCGTCGCGGACGTCGAGCATGACCTGGAAGACCGGGTGGCGGGCCAGCGAGGGCGGCAGGCCGAGGACGTCCACCAGCCGCTCGAAGGGGACGTCCCGGTGCGCTGCCGCTTCCTGGTACGTCTCCCGGGCCCTGGCGAGCAGGTCCGTGAAGGTGGGGTCGCCGGAGGCGTCGCCGCGCAGGGCGAGGGGGCCGGCGAAGGGGCCGACGACACCTTCGAGGGCGGGGTCGTCGCGGCGTGGGATCAGCGTGCCGAGGGTGATGTCGTCGCCGGCGCCGAGCCTGGCGAGCAGGGCCACGAGCGCGCTGTGCACCACGGTGAACGGCGTCGCGTCGACGGATTCGGCCAGGTCGGTGAGGCGGGCGTGAAGGTCAGCGTCGAGGCGCAGCGGTACGGCACCCGTCCGGTGGGAGGCGACCTGGGGGCGCGGCCGGTCGGCGGGCAGGGCGAGTTCGGAGTCGATGCCGGCGAGGGTGCCCTTCCAGTAGTCGAGCTGGTCGCCCGCCAGGCTCTCCCTGGCCTGCTCGCCCCGGAGCAACTCCCGCTCCCACCGGGCGTAGTCGGCGAACTGCGCGGGCAGCGGCGCCCGTTCGGGCATACGGCCCTCACGACGGGCGGTGTAGGCGGTGGCCAGGTCGCGCAGCAGGATGTCGACGGAGGCGTCGTCGGCCGCGATCCGGTGCACGACCAGGAGCAGTACGTGATCGGTTTCGGAGAGGGCGAACAGGTGCCGGGTCCAGGGGGTGTCGCGGGAGAGGTCGAAGGGGTGGCGGGCACGTTCGGTGAGGACGTCGGCGAGCTCGTCCTCCTCCACCGGCTCCTCGGCCAGGAGATCGGTGGTCAGGGGGCCGTTGGTGAGGGCCTCCTCGACGGGCAGAATCCGCTGGTGCAGCTCTGCCCCACGGGTGCCGGGGAAGACCGTGCGCAGGACGGCGTGGCGGGCGGCGAGGTCCGTGAGGGCCGCCCGCAGCGCCTGCTTGTCCAGTTCGCCGGTGAGCCGCAGGGCCACCGGGATGCGGTCCACGCCCGCCTGCTCGTCGAGCCTGGACGTCAGCCAGGTCTGCAACTGCCCAGCCGTGACGGGGACTTCCGCCTCGTCCGCCGGGGGCCCCGCGGCGCCGAGGACCGGGCGGGCACGGGTGGCGAGGAGGCGGGCGACGCCGGCGGGTGTGGGCGAGCCGAAGAACTGCCGGATGGGCAGTTCGGCGTCGAACTCCTCACGGATCCGGCCGGCGAGCCGCATCGCGAGGCCGGAGTCCCCGCCCAGCTCGAAGAAGTTGTCGTCGGAGCCGACGCGTTCCAGGTCGAGCACCTCGGCGAAGAGACGGCAGAGCTTCTCCTCGGCCCCCGTGCGCGGCCCGCGTCCGGTGACCCGGGCTCCGAAGTCCGGGGCGGGCAGCGCCTTGCGGTCGACCTTGCCGTTGCGGGTCACGGGCAGGGCGCCCAGGGCCAGGACGGCGGCCGGAACCATGTAGTCGGGCAGGCGCCGGGCGACGTACTCACGTATCCCGTCCGGGTCCACCGTCTCCGTGGCGGCCGGGACCACATAGCCGACGAGGCGCCGGCCGCCGGGACCGTCGTCGCGGGCGACGGCCACGGCCTGGGCGACGGCGGGGTGCGCGGTCAGGGCCGCCTCGATCTCGCCGAGTTCCACCCGGAAGCCCCGGATCTTCACCTGGGCGTCCGCGCGGCCGGCGAACTCCAGCTCGCCGTCGTGCGTCCAGCGGGCCAGGTCCCCCGTGCGGTACATCCGTTCGCCGGGCAGGAACGGGCAGGCCACGAAGCGTTCCGCGGTCCGGCCGGGCGCGTTCCAGTAGCCGCGGGCCAGTGCCGCGCCCGCCAGGTACAGCTCGCCGGTTGCGCCGGGCGGCACGGGCTGGAGGAAGGCGTCGAGCACATGGGCCCGGCGGCCGGGCAGCGGACGGCCCACCGGCAGCACGGCCAGGTCCTCGTCGCCGGGCCGCAGGGTGTGCCAGGTGAAGCAGAGGGTGGTCTCCGTGGGGCCGTACAGATGCCGTACGGCCACCTCCGGGCAGGCGGCGCGCACCCGCGCCACCGCGTCGACGGGCACCACGTCCCCGCCGGTCAGGACCTCCCGCAGCCCGGTGAAGCACTCGGGAGTCTCACCGGCGAGCACCCGGAACGTGCCGGCGGTGAGGTGCAGGGTGGTGACGCCGTCGGCCACGTACCGGCGCACCTCCCGGGCGTCGACCACACCCGGTCCGGCGACGACCACGCGGGCGCCCACGGCCAGCGGCGCCCATGCCTCGAACAGGAAGGCGTCGAAGGCGTGCGGGGCGTGCAGCAGGACGGTGTCGTCCGGGCCCAGCCGCCAGCCGGGCTCGCCGACCAGCGCGGCCACGCTCCCGTGCGGGACCGCGACGCCCTTGGGCTCCCCCGTCGAGCCGGAGGTGTACATCACGTACGCCAGCTCGTGCGCGGTGACCGGGAGGGCGGCCGGGTCGGCCCCGTGCGCGAGCACGTCGGCCCGTACCGCCGGGTCGTCGAGGGCCACGACGCCCTTCGCGCCGTCCGGCACCGCGGCGCGCGTCGCACCGGTGCACAGCACCGCCGAGGCTCCGCAGTCCGCGAGGACCGCCGCCACCCGCTCGGCCGGGTTCCCGGGATCCACCGGCACCTGCACGGCCCCGGCCCGCCACAGCGCCAGCAGCGCCACCACCACGTCCGCGGACCGTTCGAGCACCACCGCGACACGGTCACCGCGCGCCACGCCCACGTCCGCCAGATACGCCGCGAGCCGTCCCGCCGACGTCCACAACTCGCCGTACGTCAGGGCCTCTTCGTCCGATACGAGTGCCACGGCGTCCGGTGCGCTCGCGACCCGCTCGGCGATCAGCTCGGGCACCGTGCGGTCCGGCGCCACGCCGGGCACGGCACTTCCCTCGGGGAGCGCCGGTTCGGTGACGCGGACGCGGCCCGTCGGCACGGTCGGGTCGGCCACCAGCTGCTCCAGGACCCCGACCAGGGAGGTCAGGACGGCCTCGGCGGCGGCCCTCTCGAAAAGGTCGGGCCGGTATTCGAGCCGGAACCGGGTGCGCTCGCCGGGGGCGACCACGAGGGTCAGCGGATAGTGCGCCGCCTCGCGGGCGAAGCCCTCCGGCCGGATGACCGGGGTGTCGGGCGCGCTGGACCGGCCCGCTCGTGCGGCGGGCTGCCGCGGGAAGTTCTCGTAGATCACGAGCGTGTCGAACATCGCGCCCGGACCGGCGAGTTGCTGGACCTCCAGCAGGCCGAGGTGCTGGTGGCCCATCAGCGCGGACTGCCGCTCCTGAAGGCCCCGCAGCAGGTCGGCGACCGGCTGGTCGCCGTCGAGCCGCACCCGTACCGGCAGGGTGTTGATGAGCAGCCCCACCATCGTCTCCACGCCGGGCAGATCCGCGGGCCGCCCGGCCGCCGTGGCGCCGAACACCACGTCCGTGCGCCCGGCCAGCCGGGCGAGGACCAGCGCCCAGGCGCCCTGCACCAGGGTGTTCACGGTCAGTTCGCGGGTGCGGGCCAGCTCGGTCAGAGCGCGGGCGAGCGGGTCCGGCAGCTCGCGGTCGACGTGGTCGGGGAAGGCGGGCAGACGGTCGGGGACGACCGGTGCGACCAGGGTCGGCTCGTCGGCCCCGGCCAGCTCCTCCCGCCATGCGGTGCGGGCCGCTTCCTTGTCCTGCTTGCCCAGCCACAGCAGATAGTCGCGGTACGACGTCGTGCGGGGCAGCCGCGAGACGTCGCCCCCGCCCGCGTACAGGGCGGCGAGTTCGCCGATCAGCACGGGTGCGGACCAGCCGTCCATGAGGATGTGGTGGCTGGTGATCACCAGGCGGTGGCGGTGCTCGGCGAGCCGGACGAGCAGGACCCGCAGCAGCGGCGCGGTCGCCAGGTCGAAGCGCTCGGCGCGTTCGCGCTCGGCGAGGCGTTCGGCGGTGGCGTCGGCCTCGGCCCCGGGCAGGTGCGACACGTCCTCGGTGCGCCACGGCAGGGTCACGGTGCGCGCGATGACCTGCACCATCTGTGCTCCGCTGACCTGCCGGAAGCAGGCGCGCAACGCGGCGTGCCGCTCCAGGAGCGCCGTCCAGGACGCACGTAACCGTGCTTCGTCCAGCGGCCCGTCGACGGCGAGAGCGGACTGCACGGTGTAGACATCGGGCCCTTGGTCGTCGAAGGCGGCGTGGAAGAGCAGGCCTTCCTGCAGCGGCGACAGCGGCCACACGTCCTCGACTGCGGATCGGGTCATCGCTTCTCTCCTCGGCAGGGTGTGGGCAGCCGGTCAGGACCGGTCGTCGTCGGTGAACCCGGCTTCGAGTTCCTCGATCTGGTTCTGCGCCAGGTCGAGGAGGGGGAAGTCGGAAGGGGTGTGCCCGCCGGCGGCGGGGCCGGCGGTGTGGGCGGCGAGGCCGCGGAGCATGTCCAGCCAGGCCTGCCCGAGCCGTCGGGCGGCGGCGTCGTCGAGCACGCCACGGGGCCAGCCGAGGGACAGGGTGAGCTCGGGTCCGTCAGCAGTGTCCACCACGACGGCGCCGGCCTCCAGCGCGTGCGTGGACGGCATGTCCGGGTCGGCGCCACCGCCGATTTCCCCGGTCAACTGCCAGTCCGCTGGGGCCCCTTGGCGGGTTCCCGCGGTGAAGCGGCCGAGGTAGTTGAAGCCGATCTGGGGTGCCGGAAGGGCGGCCAGGGTCGGTCCGGTGTCGGGGTTGAGGTGCCGCAGCAGTCCGTGGCCGAGCCCGTCGCCGGGCACCGTTCGCGTCTGCTCCTTCACCGCCTTCAGCACGGATCCGCTCGACGGGCCTCCGGTGCGGGCTTCGTCCAGGTCGACGCCGCTCAGGTCGAGGCGCACCGGGTGCGTGCGGGTGAACCAGCCCACCGTGCGGGACAGGTCCACTCCGTCGACCGGTTCCCGGCCGTGGCCCTCGACGTCGACCAGCAGGACCCGCTCGCGGTCCGCCCGGGTGGCCGCCACGGCCGCCGCGAGGCCGGCGAGCAGCACCTCGTGCACACCGCAGTGGAACAGGACGGGTGTGGTGGCGGTCAGGGTGGCCGCCTCCTGCGCGGGCACCGTCCACGAGGCGTGGCGCACGGTGGCGGCCGTATCGACCGCCGGGTCCAGCGCGCGGTCGCCGACGAGGGGTTCGGCGACGTCGAGGAGCCGCGTCCACTGCGGCAGCTCGGCGGTCCGGCCGGGTGCGACGGCCTGCTCGGCCAGCAGGGTCGCCCATCGCCGGAACGAGGTGACCGCCGGGTCGAGTTCGGGTTCCCGTCCGGCCGCGGCGGCCCGGCAGGCCTGGGCGAGATCGGGGACGAGGACCCGCCAGGACACCCCGTCGACGGCGAGGTGATGGACGACGAGCACGACGCGTCCGCTCCGCTCGGGCCCGGCGTCCACCCAGACCGCCCTGAGCATCGCGCCGGCGGCGGGATCGAGCCGCCCCACGGCCTCGCGTGCCGCACGGACCGCGAGCGCGTCGAGATCCTGCGTGGCCACGTCCCGTGCGTCGACCCTGACGACGAGTTCCTCCGCGTCCACGGACCCGGCCGCGCCGACCATGAGCCGGGCGCCCTCGGCCACCCGGGCCCGCAGCATGGCGTGCGTGGCCAGCAGGGCGCCGGTACCCGCCACGAGGACCTCGCGGGTGAGGTCCGGCGGGGCCCCGAGGACCACCCACTGCGCGAATCCGGGGCGCAGGACGTGCTCGCCGAGCTCCCGCATCACCGGGGTCCACGGCACCTCGCCGATCGCGACGTCCTCGGCGTCGGGACCTGCCGGGCCGGTCGCGTCGACGGCGACGGCGACGACGGCGAGGCGTTCGGGGGTCTTCTCCTCGAAGACCTGACGCGGCGTCACCACCAGTCCGGCCTGCCGGGCCCGGGAGGACAGCTGCATCGACGAGATGGAGTCGCCCCCCAGCTCGAAGAAGCTGTCGTCGGCCCCGACCCGGGCCAGGCCCAGGACGTCCGCGAACACCTCGCACAGGACGGTCTCGGCGGGCGTACGCGGCTCACGGCCCCCTGCCCTTCCGGCGAAGTCCGGGGCGGGCAGCGCGGCCCGGTCGAGCTTCCCGTTCGCGGTGCGGGGCAGGTCGTCGAGGGGTACGAAGGCGGTCGGCAGCATGTACTCCGGCAGGCGCGTGGCGGCGAAGTCCCGTACTGCGGAAGCTAATTCGTCGGTCCACGGCCTGCTCTGCGCGGTACGACCGGATGGCGGGGCGGCGCCGCTCTGCGCGGAACGACCCGTCTGCTCGGCGTCGCCGACCTGAGGCCCGGTACCGCCCGGCTCGGCCGCCCGCGTGACGACGTAGGCGACGAGGCGCTGTTCGCCCGGGCGGTCCTCGCGGGCCACCACCACGGCCTGCGCGACCGCCGGGTGCGCGGTCAGGACGCTCTCCACCTCCGCGGGTTCGATGCGGTGACCCCGTACCTTCACCTGACCGTCCGCACGCCCCGCGAAGACCAGTTCGCCGGTGTCGGTCCAGCAGGCGAGGTCCCCGGTGCGGTACATGCGCGCGCCGGGCGTGAACGGGCAGGCGACGAAGCGCTCGGCGGTCGGTCCGGGCCGCCCGCCGTAACCGCGGGCCAGCCCCGGGCCCGCGACGTACAGTTCGCCGACCGCTCCCGGGGGCAGCGGCTGGAGGAAGGCGTCCAGGACGTAGACACGTACGTTCGGCGGGGGGCCGCCGATGGGGACGGGATCGGCGCCGGGGGCGAGCGGTTGGCTCATCGCCGCGCACACGGTCACCTCCGTGGGGCCGTACGCGTTCACCATCCGCCGGTCGGCGGCCCACCGGTCCACCAGCGCCGGCGGGCAGGTCTCGCCGGCCACCACCAGCGTCCTGAGGGAAGCGGGCAGATGCTCCTCGGTGGCGAGCACGCTGGGGGGCACGGTGACGTGGGTCGCGCCCCACTCCCGTACGGCGTCGGCGAGCGTCACCCGCGGCGGCAGCCCGTCCTGGTCCGGCACCACGAGCGAGGCGCCGGACAGCAGGGCCATGCACAGTTCGGAGACGGCGGCGTCGAAGCCGAGCGAGGCGAACTGCAGGACCCGTGCGTCGGGTCGCACCGCGAACCGCTCGATCTGGGCCCGTGCGAGGTGGGCGAGTCCCTGGTGGGTGACGACCACACCCTTCGGGGTGCCGGTCGACCCGGAGGTGTAGATCACGTACGCGGCGTTCTCCGGGCGCAGGGTTCCGTTCCGCTCCCCGTCGTCGAGGGGACCGCCCGCGCGACGGGCCACGCCCGCGATGACGTCCGGGTCGTCCAGGACCACGATCCTTCCCCGGAACCCGTCGGGCACCGCGCGCCGGGTCCGCCGGGTGCACACCACGGCCGCCGGGTCGGCGTCCCGCACCAGGAACGCGACCCGGTCCGCCGGGTGGCCCGCGTCCACGGGGACGAAGACACCGCCCGCCATGGACACGGCCAGCACAGACACGACCATCGCCTCCGAGCGGGGCACCAGCACGGCGACCCGGACCTCCGGTCCCACGCCCGCGTCGACGAGGTAGCGGGCCAGGCGGCCGGCGGATGTCTCCAGTTCGGTGTACGTCAGGGTGTGCTCGCCGGCGCCGACGGCGTCCGGTGCGCCCGGGGCTCGCGTCGCGGAGGCGGGCACCGTGCTCGGGGCTTCCGTCGCGGACGCGGCGATCGCGGTGGTGCCGCGCGACACCAACGCCACCGCGTGCGGCGATCGCCGTACCTGACGCCGGAACAGTTCCGGCAGCGGGGCGGCCTCGACCGGCTCCCGTGTGCCGCTCCACGTCCCCACCACCAGCTCGCGCCGGGCCGGGCTCAGCACACCGACCCCCGCGACGGGGGCGTCCGGGCCCGCGGCCAGCTGTTCGAGGACGTGCCCGAGGGAGGCCGTCACCTGCTGGGCCCAGTCCTGCCCGAACACCTCGGGGCGGTAGATGAGTTCGCCGTGCAGCCGGTCCCCCGGCACCGCGATCAGGGTGAGCGGGTAGTGGCCGGTGTCCTCCGGCCTGCCGCCGGGGCGGATGGTCAGGGTGTCGGGCGAGGGCTCGGCGAGGCGGGGGCGCGGATAGTTCTCGTACACGAAGAGCGCGTCGAATACCGCGCCCGGACCGGTGAGCTGCCTGATCTCGGACATACCGATGTGCTGGTGCGCCATCAGCGCGACCTGCCGCCGCTGGAGGTCCTGGAGGAGTTCGGCGACCGTCCGGTCACCGCTGAGCGGCACGCGTACCGGCAGCGTGTTGATGAAGAGCCCGACCATGGACTCCACACGCGGCAGCTCCGCCGGCCGCCCCGCGACCGTCGCGCCGAACACCACGTCGGTCCGGCCGGCGAGTCGGGCGAGGAGCAGCGCCCAGGCGCCCTGCACCACCGTGTTCACGGTCAGGCCGCGATCGCGCGCCAACTCGGCCACCGCGCCGGTGAGTTCCTCGGTGAACTCGAAGGCCACCCGGGCCGGAACCGTGGGCACCCCGCCCTGTTCCCCGGGTGCCACGAGCGTCGGCTCGTCCACGCCCGCGAACTCGGCCCGCCAGGCCTCTCGCGCCGCCTCCTTGTCCTGCGTGCCGAGCCAGGCAAGGTACTCGCGGTACGAGGTCGCCGGGGGCAGTGCCCGTGTGGACCCGCCGGCCGCGTAGATCGCGGACATCTCTCCGATGAGCACCGGCAGGGACCAGCCGTCCGTGACGATGTGGTGGCTGGTGACGATCTGGACGTGCCGGTGCTCGCCGAGCCGGACGAGGGTCAGGCGCAGCAGCGGGGCCCGGGTCACGTCGAGACGGCGCGATCGCTCGCCCCGCACCAGCCGGTCGAGCCCGGCCTGCGCCTCGGCCTCGCCCAGCCCCGTCAAGTCGGCCTCGTGCCAGGCAAGTTCCACGTCCCCGGCGACAACCTGCACCGCCCCGCCGGAGTCCTGCTGGTGGAAGCTCGCCCGCAGGATCGGATGCCGGTGCAGTAGGGCCCGCCAGGAGGCCCGCAGCCGCTCCACGTCCAAGGGCCCGTCCAGGGCCAGGATCCGCTGCCCTTCGTAGAGGTCGGGTCCCTGGTCGTCGTAGGCCGCGTGGAACAACAGCCCCTGCTGGAGCGGCGACAGCGGCCAGACGTCCACCAGGCCGGGCACCTGGGCCTCCAGCTCCTCCACACTCCGCTGCGTCAGGGCGAGGAGGGGGAAGTCGGAGGGGGTGTGTCCGCCGACCGCCGGATCACCGGCGGCGCGATCGCCGACGGCCCGATCACCGCCGACCGGATCGCCGACGTGGGTCGCGAGACCGACGAGAGTGTCCCGCCAGATCCGGCCGAGGCCCTCCGCCGCCGTCTCGTCCAGCAGGGTCGTCGGCCAGCCGAGCGTGACGGTCAGGACCGGGCCGTCCGGGGTGTCCTGGACGGTCGCGGCGGCTTCGAGGGTGTGCAGGGCGGGCATGTCCGGGCCTGCCGAGCCGCCGATCGCGGTCTGGCCGGTCAGCTGCCAGGCCTCCACGGCGGTGGCCGACTGCCGGCCGCCGCCCGTGGTGAAGCGGCCCAGGTAGTTGAAGCCGATCTGCGCGGCGGGCAGATCGGCCAGGACGGGGCTCGTCTGCGGGTTGAGGTACCGCAGCAGTCCGTAGCCCAGGCTGTCGCCACCGGGCAGGGACCGTATCTGTTCCTTGACGCCCTTCAGCAGGGCACCGGCCGCTGGTCCACCGTCCAGGACCTCCTCCAGGTCCACGCCGGTGACCGCGAGCCGTACCGGGTGGCTGCTCGTGAACCAGCCCACCGTGCGCGACAGATCCGTACCGGCGACCGGCTCGCGACCATGCCCCTCCACGTCGAC
>NZ_FNHV01000011.1:128279-350986 GCF_900103585.1 Streptomyces sp. cf386 | reverse complement strand
GCCACGTACTCGATGCCCGCCGAGGGCCACCACCCCCAGCCCGCGCCGAGCAGCAGGACCACCGTCGGCACCGTCGCCACCACCAACGGCCACTCGGACAGCAACAGCCGCACCACGGCGCGCACACCGTGATGGGTCCGGTCGCCGCGCAGGGCGATCAGATGTGCGTAACCGTGCGCCAAGGCCGATGCGGCGGCCGTGATCAGGAGCCACTGGGCGCTGCTGAACCGGTCGGCGGGCGCCGTCTCACCCTGCTCCGTCAGGGCGGCCACCATGGAGCTGGCCAGTACCGCCCCGTACACGCCCCCGAACAGCACATGGGGCTGCGCCGCACAGCGGCGCAGAGCACGGACAGGCTGACGAAGGTACAACTCGGGCATGGCTGGGTGATCCTCGAACGGTTCGGAAATCGACTGCGGCCGGCAGACCCGGTCGGGCCCACGGACCGATCCCACCGGACGAGAACCGCCGACACCATCCGCCGGACCTCGCCCACCCGCCCGCCGACGGGCCGGAGCGCTCCCCCCCCCCCGACCGGCTGGAACCAGCCTGCCGGGTGGCGGGAGTCTCCAGCGGCCGCACCGTCGCGCACCTGGCCGGACGTACTGTCGACAGCGAGCGATCACCGTACGGGAACGTGGACGCCCCGATGGGGGGTGTACTGGTCGCCGAGAAGCTGGACAGAGCAGACGAGTGTGAGGCGGAACGCCGGTGATCCGGGTAGTGGTGGTGGACGACGAGGCGCTGGTGCGGTCCGGGTTCGAGCTGATCCTGAACGCCTCCGACGGCATCCAGGTCGTGGCGACCGCGGAAGGAGCGCAGGCCGCCGACGCGATCCGGCGCGAGCATCCGGACGTCGTGCTCCTCGACATCCGCATGCCGGACGTGGACGGCCTGACCGTCCTGAGGGAGATACAGACGCTGCCCGAGCCGCCGACGGTGGCCATGCTGACCACCTTCGACACCGACGAGTACATCCTGACCGCGCTGCGTTCGGGAGCCGCGGGCTTCCTGCTCAAGGACACCGAGCCCGAACAACTCGCCCACCTCGTACGCACCCTGGCCGCGGGCGGGGTGGTGATGTCCCCGAAAGCCTCGCGTGCTCTGCTGCGCGGCCATCCTGGGGCGGACGCGCCCCAGGTCGCGGAGGACGTGGCGCGCGTGAACCTGCTCACCGACCGCGAACGTGACGTCCTCGTCCTGATCGCGGAAGGACTGTCCAACGCCGACATCGGCACCCGCATCCACCTGAGCGCGGGCACCGTCAAGGACCACGTCAGCTCGATCCTGACCAAGCTCCGGGTCTCCAGCCGCGTCCAGGCGGCACTGCTCGCCGAGCGGGCCGGACTGCTCGGCGACAACGGCGACGTCGGCGCCGGCACGGCACGGGGCAACGAGTGATGAGCACGGGGCAGGCACAGGCACTGTTGCGGCGGGTGCCGCCCTGGGCCGTCGACGCGGGC
This sequence comes from Streptomyces sp. cf386, assembly GCF_900103585.1. Classification (GTDB taxonomy): domain Bacteria; phylum Actinomycetota; class Actinomycetes; order Streptomycetales; family Streptomycetaceae; genus Streptomyces. Next base: position 349,523 of record NZ_FNHV01000011.1, on the reverse strand, counting down.
CTCGTCGTGCTCGCCGCCCTCGACGCCTGGATCAACCTCTACGACGAGGCGACACCGTTCATGTGGGCCTGCGCCGCCCTCGGCTGCGCCGGACTGCTCCTGCGCAGGCGCTTTCCACTGACCGTCTTCCTGCTGACACTGCCCATGACCCTGTTCATGGACGTGGCAGTCGCCCCGTTCTCCGCCCTGTACACACTGGCCACGCGCACCCGCAACCGCCCGCTGCTGGCCGGCTGCGCCCTGCTGAACGCGGCGGCGACCACCCTCGCCTGGCCCCTGTCCGACACGTTTTCCGGCGACCCGTTTTCCGGCGACCGGACCTGGACGCTCATCGAGTTCGTCTACACGCTGGCCATGGCCTTCGCTCCGATCCTGTGCGGCCAGCTCGTGCAGGCCAGACGCGACGTGGCCCGCCAGCTTGTCGAGGTCCAAGTGGCCCGCGAACACGAACGCGCCCTTTACGCCCAGACCGTCCTCGCCCGCGAACGCGCCCAACTGGCCCGCGAGATGCACGACGTCGTCTCCCACCAGGTCAGCCTCATCGCCGTACAGGCCGGAGCCCTGCAGGTCGCCGCCAAGGATCCCGATGCCCGCGACGCCGCCCGCACCATCCGCACCCTGAGCGTGAACACCCTCGACGAACTCCGCCACATGGTCACCCTGCTGCGCGCCTCCGGCGGCAAGGAAACCGAACTCACCCCCCAGCCCACCCTCGCCGACCTCCAGCAGCTGATCGCCAACAGCGGCATCGAGACCACCCTGACCGGGGAGCTCCCGCCCGGCATCAGCACCACCGCCCAACGCACCGTCTACCGCACGGTCCAAGAAGCCCTCACGAACGTCCGCAAGCACGCCCCGGGCGCCCGCGCAGAGGTGCGCCTGTGGCATGACGCGCAGCACTTCGGCCTCACCGTCACCAACACCGCCCCCACCCGCCCGTCCGTCGCCCTGCCCAGCGCCCGGCACGGCCTGATCGGCCTGAGAGAACGCGCCGAACTGCTCAACGGCACCCTCACCGCGGAACCCACCCCACAGGGCGGATACGAGATCGAACTACGGGCCTCCACCCGGCCAGCCTGAGCACAACCCGCCCGACGCGGATCGGCGTGCCCAGACACGACAAACCTCAGGCCGCTGACCTGGGGTTTCGTATGGAGCGGATGACGAGAATCGAACTCGCGCTCTCGGCTTGGGAAGCGACGGCGCCTTGGTGGGCCTTACGGCTCTGACCTGCGTGGATGACTGCCTGCTGGGGTGTTCGTGCCGGTCGGATCGCACCGCTGTCGACCGCTGTTGTCCGTTCTTATGGGCACGCGGTGGGCACGGCGCCGTGATGCCGGGGCCGACGGTGGCTGGGGAAGCGCCTTCGAGGCGCGGGATGACTCGGCTCGCAGACCGACTGACGGTGTCATCGCGACTGCGCGCACAGAGCGAGGCAGCCTTCGCACCGGGTAGGCGAACTCTCGCAGCCGGCGCTGTCACGACCTCGATCAGGTCGTGGCGTGCGGTGCACCGCTCTCCCTTCGGACGGCCGAGGGTCACGGGTTCATCGGTCGTAGGCGAGACGGGCCAGGCGCGGCACCGGTCCGAAGGCTCCGGCGTGGAAGTCGGTGAACGCCTTGGTGATCTCGGCCTTGGTGTTCATCACGAACGGACCGCCCAGGGTCACCGGTTCACGCAACGGCGTGCCGCTGTAGACCATCACGCGGGCCTGCTGCTCGGGCTCGACGGCCGCCAGGTGCAGCGTCGTGGGTGCCGCACCGGTGACGGGGTCGGACCAGCCGGTCTGGCCGGCGTGCAGTTCCCGGCCGCCGATCAGCAGGCGTCCGCTCATGACGTGTGCGAAAAGGCGGTGTTCGGCGGGGACCTGGAGGTCGTAGGAGGAGCCGGGGTCGAGCGTGACGACCAGGCCCTGGACCGGGTGGTGGGTCCGGGCCGCACCCGTGACGCCGCCGACGGTGCCGGCGTGGACGTCGATGCTGATGCCCGGCGTGTGCACGCGGGGCATCGTCGCGTTCGTGAGGTCCTGGTAGCGCGACGGCGTCAGCTTCTTTTCCTTGGGCAGGTTGAGCCACATCTGAAGGGTGTGGGCGCGTTCGTCGCGGTAGGCGAGTTCACGGTGGACGATGCCGTGCCCGGCGGTCATCCACTGCACCTCGCCGGCCTCCAGGCTGCCGGCGTTGCCGAGGTTGTCGCCGTGTTCGAGGACGCCGTCGATGACGGTGGTGACGGTCTCCAGGCCGCGGTGGGGGTGCCACTCGAATCCCGGGGTGGAGAACCAGTCCTCGACCAGGGCGAGGAACGGGTCGGTCAGCGCCGGGTCGGTCGGCACGAAGACCAGGGCCTTGTCGTCGACCTGGGCGTCGGGGCCCAGTTGCTGCTTGGTGGTGATGCGGGTCAGCGTCCGCCGGCCCGTCAACTGTGAGGTCACAACTGCTCCTTGAAGGGTGGCGGTGGGGTCAGGCGACGCGTACGGCGATCTTGCCGCGCGTGTGGTGGGCGGTCAGGGCCTGGAGGGCCTTGGCCGCGTCCCCCAGGTCGTAGCTGCCCTGGAGGGCAATCGTGAACGTGCCGTCGGCGAGGTGGCGCGCCACGCGGTCGAGGATCTCGGTGCACGGGCCGTGCGTGATGTTGGTGCAACCGGGGCCGTAGCCGGCGGCGTCGGTCGGCGAGGCGATCCGGCCTCCGTCCCGGACGACGTCCGCGAACGGGGTGATCTCGTACGCGGTCACCGCGTCGAGCAACGCGTCCACCCCGCCCGGGTGGGGCTTGCGTACGGCGGCGATGACTTCGGCCGCGTCTCCCCGCGGAAGGACCTCGCTCACGCCGAGGCCGCGCAGATACTCCTCGTCCTCGGGCAGTCCTGGCGCGAGGACGATCGCACCGGCCGCGCGGGCCAGTTGCACCGCGACACCGCCGACGCCGCCGGTCGCGCCGATCACCAGGACGGTTTCGCCGGGTGCCAGGTTCAGCGCGTCGACGCTCATGACCGCGACAGTGCCGGCCAGAGCGGCGACCCCGGCGGTCGCGGTGTCGACGGCGGCGGGCTTGCGGGTGAGCGTGCACTCGCCGGTCGCGACGAGCTCGGCCCAGGCCCCCTCACGGACCGGCCCTGCCACCGAGATCGTCCCGAAGACCTCGTCGCCGACCTCGACGGTACGGACGCCCGCGCCCACCGCCGCCACGGTCCCGGCGAAGTCGTGCCCCAGAGTGATCGGCGGCTCGTGCGGTGCCGTCTGCGGGAACATCCCGTGGGCGATGTCCGCGTCGACCCAGTTCACCGACGACGCCTGCACGCGGACAATCACCTGCCCGGGCCCCGCGAGCGGCTCGGGAACGTCGTGGCACAGCACGGGCGAAGCGCCGAACTCGCTCATGGTGACGGCTCTCATGGCTGCTCCTCGCGCTCCTCGGGCCGAGCGACGCCGTTGCATGACACATCATGGAACTTACATGATGTGTCATGCATTCCGCTAGGCTGCCCTCATGGCGAGATGGCTGACGACCGAGGAACAACAGGCATGGCGCGGGCTGATCAACCTGACGGCCCAGCTCCAGTCAGTACTGGGCCGTCAACTCCAGGACGAGCACGGCATCTCGCTGGCCGACTACGAAGTGCTCGGCCGTCTCCATGACGCCCCCGGCAACCGGCTGCGCGTCCGCGATCTCGGCGCCTCCCTCGCCTGGGAACAGAGCCGCCTGTCCCACCAGCTCGCCCGGATGCAGCGACGAGGGCTGGTCGAGCGGGAGGAGTGCGAGACCGACCGGCGCGGCTCTACGTTCCGCCTCACTCCCGCCGGCCGAACGGCCATCGTGAAGGCCGCACCCAGCCACGTCGAAGCAGTCCGCAGACTCGTCTTCGACGCTCTCTCGGCCGAGCAGGTCACCCAGCTCGCCGCTGTGACCGACGGCCTCCTCACCCACCTGCACGACACCTTCCAGGCGGCCGAAGAGAGCGTCACAGCCGACTGAGCGCGATTTCTGAACCGTGAGCGACCGTGAGGTTCTCGTAGCCATCCGGACGTTCGTGGAGCGGGCAGCGAAGTCGGCGTGGGTCTGTTGGGCGGCGGGGCAGCGCGGCGCGGGGGTGAGCGGGAACGGCTCGATGCACCCCGGCGCCGCATGTGACGCTCCGGCGATTGCGGGCCGGTTCAGCCTTCCACGGTACGGGCGCGGGTGGTCAGGCCGGGCAGGACCAGGGGGAGCCAGCGGGCGCGGGCAGCGGGTGGCTGGTCGGCGGGGGCCGTGGCGTACAGCAGGTAGATGTCCTGGACGGTGACGTCGGGGTGTAGATCTCCGCTGGCCTGCCCGGCCTGCCCGGCCTGGATGACAGCGGTGAAGGCGGTACTGGCGCGGTCTTCCTCGGTCTTGTCGGCCGAGTCGGTTCCGAGGGCGTGGGCGGCGGCCTTCACCGCGTGATCGCCGGCGAGCGCCTCGACGACCCGGCCGAGGAACGCGATGACCTCCTCCAGAGCGCGGCCTCCGCGTCGTCCGCCAGGCGTGACATGGCCCCGCTCGTCATCGTGCTGTGCCTTTCTCGGACTGTGTCGTAGATCCTGATCTCCGGATCTGCGCGCAGCAAGGGCGACGGGCTGCCGGGCCGTCGCGGTCCGGCAACCGCTTCCTCGTTCTCCTGCGTGGCGGACCGCGTCGGCCGTACCTGCGTGGCAGCCGGCGTGATCACAGCCAGCCGGTTCGATCAGGCAAGCGTGGTGACGACGCCGACCGGGTTGACGAGGGTGTCGCGGATGGGCGAACGGTTCTCGACGAGGGCGATGAGTTCCTCCAACTGCTCACGGGTGGCGCCGGGTGCCTCGGCGTGAACGCGAACGCGCACCTGGCCCAGGCCCGGGCGGATCGCAGGGGCGATGCCGAGGAATCCGCGCAGGTCGACGTCGCCTTCGAGTTCCAGGCGCACGCTCCCCAGCTCGATGCCCTGCGAGGCCGCCAGGGTGGCGATCGTGACGGTGTAGCAGCCGGCGAGCGCCTGCAGCAGATACTCGGCGGGCGAGACGGCGGTGTCCGTGCCGAGCAACGCGGCCGGTTCGTCACTGCTCATCGTGTACTTCGCGACGCGCTTCTCGTCCTGCTCGCCTCCCTGCGTCAGGGTGCCGGTCCGCGCGTCGAGCCTGCAGCCGCCCTGCCAGGAACCGTCGACCGCGAAGGTGACTTGGCCGAGTGCGGGGGTGGCCTGGACGGCGTCGATGGTGTTGTGCAGAGCGTTGACGTCGATCTCATTGACTACGGGCATGGTGCGGATTCCTTTGCAGGGCAGGGGTGTTGAACGAAAGGCGAAGACTCCCGGGCACGCTGGGCGCGGACCTGTAGGGTCGAGGCCGCCTCTGGCGATGCGTTGCACATCGACCGGCGTGGGTCTTTCGGGATCGGGGCGCGTGCTGGAGGGGTGCGAGGTTCGGTTGAAGGGCCGCCACCCCTGGGCCGGTGGCCGTGGCCCGCCGCCCGGCACCGAGGTGACGCGTGCTGGGCGGCGATGCCTTGAAAAGCTGTGCAGAGCTGGTCAGTTGCGTCCGGCCATGACGCCGCCGTCGACGTCCCAGACCGCGCCGGTGACCCAGTCCGTCTGGTCCGACAGAAGGAAGGCGACGGTGGCGGCGACGTCGTCGGGGGTTCCGGTACGGCCGAGGGGGTGGAAGCCGTTGAACCCGTCCAGGGCGGAGTCGACGTCCGCCTTGGGGATGAACTCCTCGTAAATGGGCGTGCGGACGACGGCGGGAGCGACCGCGTTGACCCGGATGCCCTGCGGAGCGAGTTCCATGGCCAGGTGCTGGGTGAGGGAGTGCAGGGCCGCCTTGGCCATCGAGTACGCCGACGACGGCGTCGCGGCGATGGCCTGGTGGGCCCACATGGACCCGACGTTGACGATGGAGCCCTTGGTGCCGCGGGCGATCATGTTGCCGACGACGGTCTGGGTGAGGAAGAAGAAGGCCCGGTTGAGAGCCTGGTAGCGGTCGTAGTCGTCGTATGTGTGGTCCACGAAGGGCTTCGGGGCGAACACACCGGCCGCGTTGACGAGGAGGGCGGCGTCGGCGTGGTCCTTGGCCAGGTCGGCGCGCAGTCGCTCGACGGCGTCGGCGTCGCCCAGGTCGGCGGCCAGCGCGGCGACGTTGCCGGAGTCCGCCAGAGCGGCGGCGGCTTCCTCCGCGCTGGCGGGGGTCCGGCCGGTGACGACGACGCTGCCGCCGGCGTCGAGGACGTGCCGGGCGATGGCCAGACCCATACCGCTGGTGCCGCCGATGACGATGGCCTTCTTGCCGGTGAGGTCGAGGGTGGTGCGGGACATGCTGTGCTCCTGGTGAGAGGGCGTTCAGGGAAAATGCGGCGCCACGTCCGGCCGGTACGTTCAGCGGACGACCTACGGCCGGCGGCGCCCTGTGAGACGGCATCCGCAGGACGAACCCGGGATACGGGAAGCGGAGGCGAAAGGGGCGGGTACGGCTCCGCCGTGGGGAACCGTACGGCGCTGTGGAAGAACCACGTGGGGAGCTGCTTCGCCGCAGGCAGCGCACGGAGGTACCGGGGAAGGATTCCGCCGGGACGAGGGTTCTGGCGGGTCGGACGGTGACGAGGGTTCCGGCAGGTCAGACGGTCTCGTAGAGCCGGACCTCGGGGTCGGCGGACAGCAGCGGTGACAGGCCGCCGACGACGTGCTTGGTGAACAGGTCGCTGTCGAGGTAGGCGCGGGCCTGGTCGACGGTGGAGAAGCCGTGCAGCACCTGGACGTCCTCGTCGCGCACGAGCAGTTCCTTGGAGACGGCGCAGGGGACCGTGTCGAGGAACGGCTGCTTGTACCGCTGGTAGACACCGGCCGCCTCGACGCGCCGCGCCCTTTCCACGGTGAGGGTGATTTCCAGATAAGCCATGGTGCATCCTTTGCCGTCTCGTCGCCTGCGCGAGAAATCCGCAGGCGCTTGGTGCACGCCCCACCGTAGGTTTCCCGGAATCCCTCCGGTAGAGGCTCATCTGTAATGTGGCTATAGCCGAAGCTAATTACTCGCTTTCGCTCTCACTCTCGCCGGTGGGCGCGGAAGCACTCTCGTGGGCGTCCGCGCCGACCTGCTCCAGGGGTGCGGCGGCCTCGGCGAGGGCGTCCACGAACTCCTCGAGGTCGGCGGCCAGGGGGTTCTCGCGCGCCCAGACCGCCTCGTAGGAGATCTCGACCGGGGCGCCGGAGCGCACCAATGGTCGGCAGTTGGCGTGCTGGTGGGTCACCTTGGAGCGGGGCAGGAGCGCGGCGCCCACTCCCATGCCGGCCCACTCGTCCAGCACGCGGTAGCTGGCCGCCTCGCCGGGATAGGTGCGCAGGGCCAGGTCGTTGCTGTGGAAGAGCTGGGTGGTGAACGTGGTCAGTCCGCAGGTGTCGGGGACGAGGATGTAGGCGGCTCCGGCGGCGGCTCCGAGCTCCACCGGACCTTCGGCGGGGTCCGCGGCCGGATCGATCACGACCACGGGCTCGCTGAGGATGACCCGGTGGCGGTAGGCCGGCATGGCCTCCACCGCGGGCACTAGCAGGACATCCAGCTCGCCTGCCTTCAGCGAGGCGCGCTGTAGGTCCAGATCGGCCTCCCGCAGCACCAGGTCACGCGGCTGGGACAGGCTGCGGGCGGCGTCGAAGGCGCAGGCCACCAGGTCGGCCCCGATCAGGGGCGAGACGCCCATGCGGATCGCGCCGGTCGCCGGGCGGGCCAGTCGCCGCGCTTCGGCGGTGATGGAGTCCAGTGCCCCGAGGGCCTGGTCGATCATGGGGAGGATGCGGGCGCCGTGGGCAGTGGGCTTGACGCCGCGTGGGGAGCGGTCGAAGAGTTTGACGCCGAGTTCCTCCTCCAGCCGTGCCACGCCGTTGGAGAGGGCGGGCTGGGTGACGCCGTAGTCGCGCGCCGCGGCGCTGAAGGACTTCGTCTGGGACACGGCCTGCGCGTACCGCAGCCCTTCGATGTTCATCCTGAACTCCTCTCAGTCATAACGCCAGGCTATACCGATATTCACCAGTGTCCTCTACCGCCCGGCATTTGGTCGCTCTATGGTGGGGAACCCTGCTCCGCTGAATCCGCGAGGCAGTCGGCGTATTCCCGTCCGGCATTTCGGAACGCCGGGAAATTCCGTGTCGTATCCGAACCCGTCTCGTCAGGAGTGATGTGCCGTGTCCCAGGACGGTCGTCGAGTCCACCGTGCCGCGCAGGTGGCCGAGCCCGGCGGGCCCGTGCTCTTGGGGCCGGTGGAAGCACGTCGGCCCGGGCCTGGCGAGGTGCGTCTGGACGTCATGGCGTCGGGGATCTGCGGGGCCGACGCCGGCACGGTCGCCGATCCCTCCCCGGCCAACGGATTTCCCGTCACCCCGGGCCACGAGGTGGCCGGAGTGGTCGCGGATCTGGGCCCGGGCGTGCGTGACTGGGAGATCGGCGACCGGGTCGCCGTCGGCTGGTTCGGCGGCAGCTGCGGGCACTGCTCCGCCTGCCGTGTCGGCGATGTCGTGCACTGTCCGGAACGGAAGGTCCCGGGCCTGTCGTATCCCGGCGGGTGGTCGAGCACCCTCACGGTTCCCGCCCCCACTCTCGCCCGGATCCCCGAGGAACTGTCCGCGGCGGAGGCCGCCCCCTTCGGCTGCGCCGGCGTCACCACGTTCAACGCCCTGCGGCACTCCGGCGCAGGGCCCGGCGACCGGGTCGCCGTCCTCGGCATCGGCGGCCTGGGGCATCTGGCGGTGCAGTTCGCCGCGGCCATGGGGTTCGACACGGTGGCGATCGGCCGGGGTGAACACAAGCGCCGGCTCGCCGGGGAACTGGGCGCGCGGCACTACATCGACACCGAGCGGCAGGAACCCGGAGGGGCGCTGCGGGAGCTGGGCGGGGCGCGGCTGATCCTGTCCACGGCCTCCAGCAGCAAGCCGCTCGCGGAGCTGGTGGACGGGCTCGCCCCGCACGGGAGGCTCACCGTCGTCGGCCTCGACGGAACTCCACTCCAACTGCCCCTGGCCAAAGTCGTCATGGGGGCGCGCAGCATCACCGGTCATCTGACCGGCAGCCCCGCCGACACCGAACAGGCCATGCGCTTCGCGGTCGCCACCGGTGTCCGCCCCCGGGTGCGAACGGTCCCGCTGGAGGAAGCACAGCAGGCGCTCGACACTCAGCGAGAGGGCAAGGCCCGGTTCCGGATGGTCCTCATTCCCGGCGCCTGACCGCCGCTGACGAAGGTGAAAGGGAGCCGTACATGCTCCAGCGTGACAGTCACGACGTCGTCGTGGTCGGTGCCGGGATCGCCGGCCTAGCCGCGACCGACGCCCTGGTCGCCGCCGGACGCGACACCGTGTGCCTGGAGGCCCGCGAGCGCGTCGGCGGACGCCTGCTCGGCACGGCCGCCCCGCCCGGGGCCCTCGACCTGGGGGCCACCTGGTTCTGGGACGGAGAGAGAAGGGTCGCGGATCTTGCCGCGCGGCTCGGCGTCGACACCTTCGAGCAGCATCTCGCGGGGGACACGCTCGTGCAGGACGCCACCGGCGTACGTCGGCTGCCCGGCAACCTGCTCGACGCCCCCGCCCGCCGCTTCGCGCTCGGGGCCGACACCCTCGCCCGCGGTCTCGCGGCCGAACTGCCCGCGGACGCCGTACGACTGGACACTCCCGTCACCACGATCCACCGCCGCGCCACCGGCCGCCTCGAAGTCCGTACCCCGGACTCGGTGCTGCACGCCAAGCACGTCGTCGTCGCCGTACCTCCCGCGCTCGCCCTCGCGCACATCGACTTCGGCTCGGAACTGTCGCCGGAACTGGTCCGCCACGCCAGGTCGACCCCCGTGTGGATGGGGGCGGTCGCCAAGGTCGTCGCACGCTACCCCTCCGCCTTCTGGCGCGACGAAGGGCTCGCCGGGACGGCGGTCAGCAGAACCGGCCCGCTGCAGGAGCTGCACGACATGTCCGGCCCCGACGGGCGGCCCGCCGCGCTGTTCGGCTTCGCCGCGGCCCAGGCCATCGGACCCGATGCCGAGCAAGCGGTGCTCGCCCAGCTGACACAGCTCTTCGGCCCCGCCGCCGCCGAGCCCGAGGTACTTCACATCCAGGACTGGAGCGGGGAGCGGTGGACCGCTCCGCCCGCCGTGCACCGCCTGGCCGACTACTCCCTGTTCGGCCACCCCCTCTACCAGCAACCCGCACTGGACGGCAGGCTGCACTGGGCCTCGACCGAGACGGCCGCCCAGTACGCCGGGCACATCGAGGGCGCCCTCGCCGCCGCCGAGCGAGCGGTGACGGCAACCCTGACCACCCGGACCACCCCGACCGCAGAAGAGGCGAACTCATGCTCCCGATAGACGCGTTGCTGCGCGAGTACGACCGCGCCCGCGCCTACACCGACGACCTGTGGCGCGACCTCACCCCGGACGAGGTGACCTGGCGCCCGCACGAGAACTCCAGCGCCATCGGCTGGCACCTGGGCCATCAGGCCCATGTCGCCCACTTCATGATCCGCAACCTCACCGCGGCCGAGCCCAGCCCGGACCCGGAACTGGACGGGCTCATGGACTCGGCCAATCCGGAGAAGTTCCGCGGCACGCTGCCCACGGTGAAACGGCTCACCGAGTTCCGCACGACCGTCGCGGAACGCGTCCACGCCCGCATCGGTGACATCGCCGCCGGCCGGGTCGGCGCCCCCACCCAACTCACGGTCGTGGCCACCCACCTGCTCACCGCGCTCATCAACCACGAGTACCAGCACGACCAGTGGATCAGCGAGGTCCGCGCGGGCGACCTCGGGCACGTGCTCCCACCCGACCCCGACAGCGAGCACGTACGCCGCATCGACGGCTATCTCGTCGTAGACGTCCTGTAGCGGGAGGGAGGAAACCGTCCGTGACCGACACCGCCTCAGCCGACACCGCCGCTATATCGCTCGGGCCGGAGGCGCAGCGCCGCGTCCTCACCGTCCTGGTCGGCAGCCAGATCCTGAGCGGGGCGGGGCTCGCGGCCGGCATCACTGTCGGAGCCCTGCTCGCGCAGGACATGCTCGGCTCCACCGACCTCGCGGGTCTGCCCAGCGCCCTGTTCACCGCAGGCTCGGCGCTGGCCGCCGTCACCATCGGCCGCATCTCCCAGGCCCGCGGCCGCCGGCCCGGCCTGGCCGTGGGGTACCTGACCGGCGCCGTCGGCAGCGCGGGCGTCATCGCCGCCGCCGTCGCCGACAACCCTGTACTGCTCTTCATCGCCCTGTTCGTCTACGGCGCCGGCACGGCGACGAACCTCCAGGCCCGGTACGCCGGAGCCGACCTCGCCGCCCCCGCCCACCGCGCCCGCGCCGTGTCCACCGTCCTGGTCGCCACCACCCTCGGCGGTGTGGTCGGCCCCAACCTCGCCGCACCCACCGGCCGTTTCGCCGACAGCCTGGGCATCCCCACCCTGGCCGGGCCGTTCCTGCTCTCCGGTACTGCCTACGCGCTGGCTGCCCTCGTCCTCGCAGCCTGGCTGCGCCCGGACCCGCTGCTGCTCGCCCGCAGCCTCGACCTTCGGCAGGGGACGGGCGCCACCGAGGTGAAGACCCGAGGGCCGGGGCTGATACCGGGCGCGCTGACGATGATCCTCACCCAGCTCGTCATGGTCGCGATCATGACGATGACCCCCGTGCACATGCACGACCACGGGCACGGCACGGCGGCCTCCGGCCTGGTCATCGCCATCCACGTCGGCGCCATGTACCTGCCCTCCCCACTGACCGGCTGGCTCGTCGACCGCCATGGCCGTACGGCGACCGCCGCCGCCTCCGGCCTCACCCTCCTGGCCGCCGGAATCACCGCCGCCGCGGCGCCCGCGGACTCCATCGCCCCGCTCGCCCTGGCCCTCGCCCTCCTGGGGCTGGGCTGGAACCTCGGTCTCGTCTCAGGCACCGCGATGATCACCGACGCCGTCCCGCTGGCCACCCGCGCCAAGACCCAGGGCGTGGTCGACGTCTCCATCGCCATCGCCGGCGCCACCGGCGGCCTCTCGTCCGGCCTCGTCGTCTCCGCCGCCGGCTACCCCGTCCTCGCCCTCACCGGTGGCATCCTTGCCCTCGCCGTACTCCCTGTCATCGCCGCCACCGCGAGCAGCCGGTGACCCGGCCTGCCCCGCCGGTGGAAGCGGACACCACCAGCGCCTACGTGCTGGTGACGACCGCGGCACTGGAGTGGCTCCCGCTGGTTGGACGGGAGCAGCCGGGCGTTGTGTGACCCTACGAGCCCTGGCTGCCTCGGCTCGTGGGCCGGGTGCGTGGCGTTCGCCGAGGCGGCGGACCCGCAGGCGCAGGACATCGTGGGAGGTGGCGTCTTGGCCCAGGCGCTTGGCCTTGAAGTGTTCCTCGCTGGTGGGGCGTTTGGCGGCGGTGCCGTCGCCCGGCTTCAACCGCCTCAGCCCGTAGTCGACTTCGATCTGGCGGGCTTCGCGCTGGACGGCGCGCTGGGGGCGACGGCCGTCCTGGCGTACGAGGGTGGCGTCGATATGGATGTGGTCGTCGGCGTGGCGGACGGCGGCCCAAGCGGCAGGCTTCCTCGTCGCCTTCGGGTGCGATGCCGGCGACTTAGCGCACACGGAGGGCGCGGAACCCGGAAATGGTCTAGACAACAAACAAACCCCAGGCCGCTGACCTGGGGTTTCAATATGGAGCGGGTGACGAGAATCGAACTCGCGCTCTCAGCTTGGGAAGCTGATGTTCTACCATTAAACTACACCCGCGTAAGACGCCCGCCGCGATGAAGATCCGGAGGCGGTGTCCGATCGCCTCGTCACCATACCTCATCTCCGGCCCCGGGCGCTGAAGCCCTGGGGTCGGAGTGCGTTTCGGGGAGTGGGATCCGGGTGCGGGGGACCGGAGTTGGGGCGTACGGTGGAGGGGTCGGAGAGGGTCCGGGTGGGGTCGGAGTGCCGCCTGGAGGGCCGTCCCTTTGATCCCGTAATGTGGCCTCTCGTCGTCAGGCAGGCAGCAGCCAGACGCGGCTCTTGGGGAAGGGACTCTAGGACTTGATGGAGCGCACCGTCGTCCGTTGTGCCGATGGGCACGTGTTCAGCACCGCTTCGTTCCCGATGCAGCAGGCCGAGCGCCTCGGTCCCGGCCGGCTCGTTCGATGTCCTCGCTGTGCCCGGCTCCGCAGTGTGGTGCCGGTGCAGTTGGAGAAGCGGTAGCAGCAGTAGCAGCAGTAGCAGCGGCAAGCAGCAGTAGCCGTAGAGAAGGATCCCAGGTAGCGCCAGGCGCGCGGACGGCACGATTGTGGTCGTTCCGCGCGCCTTGCGTATCCTCGGGGCGTGCTTCTCTCTGACAAAGACATCCGGGCCGAGATCGACGCCGGGCGGGTACGGATCGATCCCTATGACGAATCCATGGTGCAGCCGTCGAGCGTCGATGTGCGGCTGGACCGGTATTTCCGGGTGTTCGAGAACCACCGGTACCCGCACATCGACCCTTCCGTCGAGCAGGCGGATCTGACGCGGCTCGTCGAGCCCGAGGGTGATGAGCCGTTCATCCTGCACCCCGGGGAGTTCGTGCTCGCCTCGACGTACGAGGTCATCTCCCTGCCCGACGATCTTGCTTCCCGGCTTGAGGGGAAGTCCTCCCTCGGGCGGCTCGGGCTCGTCACCCACTCCACCGCCGGGTTCATCGACCCCGGCTTCAGCGGGCACGTCACCCTTGAGCTGTCCAACCTCGCCACGCTCCCCATCAAGCTCTGGCCCGGCATGAAGATCGGCCAGCTGTGCATGTTCCGGCTCAGCTCGCCCGCCGAGTTCCCGTACGGGAGCGAGCGGTACGGATCCCGGTATCAGGGGCAGCGCGGGCCCACGGCCTCCCGGTCCTTCCAGAACTTCCATCGGACTCAGGTGTGAGTGGAGGGGTGAGCAGCGGGATGAGTGACGGGACGAGCGGTGCCATGAGTGATCAGCCTGTGCGGGAGAACCTCACCTACGAGCTGTTCGGCACCGCCGTCCGCGAGCTCGCGCAGACCATCGCCGACGACGGGTACGAGCCGGACATCGTGCTCAGCATCGCCCGCGGCGGGGTCTTCGTCGCGGGTGGGCTGGCCTACGCCCTCGACTGCAAGAACCTGCATCTGGTGAACGTCGAGTTCTATACGGGTGTGGGGACCACGCTTGAGATGCCCGTCATGCTCGCCCCCGTCCCCAACGCGATCGACTTCACCGACAAGAAGGTGCTGATCGCCGACGACGTCGCCGACACCGGCAAGACGCTGAAGCTCGTGCACGACTTCTGCCTCGATCATGTCGCCGAGGTGCGGTCCGCCGTCATCTATGAGAAGTCCCACTCCCTCGTGAAGTGCGAGTACGTGTGGAAGCGCACCGATGACTGGATCAACTTCCCGTGGAGTGTCGAGCCCCCCGTCGTCCGGCGGGACGGGCAGGTGCTCGACGCCTGAGTCGAGCAGTCGAGCAGGTAAGGGAAAGGGCCCCCGGCCGTGTGCCGGGGGCCCTTTCCTACGTCATCCCGCATCCCGCATCCCGCATCCCGCAGAGGCTGCTAGAACGTGCCCAGCTTCACGATCGACAGCAACGCGACCAGCTGGATCGCGCTCGCGCCCAGCGCCTTCGGCCACGGCAGGTCGTGGGACTTGTGCACCATCAGGGTCAGGAGGGCGCCCGCTGCCACCCACGTCGCCCAGCCGAGGGCCTGGACGAACGTCGCGTCGCCGCCGGCGAACATCGCGAAGATCAGGCGGGGGGCGTCCGTGAGGGACATGATCAGCATGGAGAGGCCGACCGTGGGCTGCCAGGCGCCGTCGCCGCCGAGCTGGCGGGCCAGGGTGTGGGTGACCACGCCCAGGACGAAGGACGACAGGACCATGGCGACCGCGGTCGTCAGGACGATGGGGACCGCGTTGGAGAGGGTCGCGTTGATCGCGTCCTCGCGTGCGGTGTCGAAGCCGAAGACGGCCAGGAGGCCGTAGAGGAAGGTCACGACGAGGGCGGGGCCCCACATCGTGTAGTCCCGCATCTGGAGGAAGGTCTGCGTGGGGGAGAGGACGATGCCGCGGAGCAGCTGCTTCCAGTGCAGGCGGGGGCCGATCGGGCCGGCCGGGGCCGCGCCCGCCTGGTAGGTCTCGCCCTGGTTGTAGGGGTCGTCGCCGACCGAGAAGGCCTGGGTGTGGCCCGGGTTGTTCGCCGCGTACGGGTCCGGGGCGCCGCCCGGGCCCTGCGGGTAGCCGCCGTCGCCGAAGTACTCCGGCTCGCCGTGACTGCCGCCGTGCCCACCGTGACCGCCTGCGCCGTAACCGCCGTGGCCGCCACCGCCGTTGGCCTGCGGCCAGCCGCCACCGCCGCCGCCCGAGCCGCCGTACGGCTGCTGCGACGGCGGAGGATAGCCGTACGACGGTCCCTGGGGCGCCTGCTGCCCGTACGGAGGTTGTTGGGGGCGCGTCTGCGGGGTGCCGTTGTTCCGGCTGCCCCGTCCGATCCTGAATCCAGCCACGTCTTCGAACGTACCTGGTCCTGGAGATCCGCGTGCCGGGCCCTGCGGTTCGGGCCCGGCTTTGCGGCCGAGCTGTGACATCCCCTAGGGGAGGGACGGTGCTGTTCTCCGTGGTCGTTCAGGGTTTGGACGTACGGGAGACGCTCACCGCGGCAGGACGTGCGGGTCAGCCCGCCAGTACGTCGCCGAAGTAGGTGAGGCCCGACGGCCCGCCCACCGTCGTGCTGCCGAAGGACTTCGCGCCGGTGGTCGTGATGCCGGAGGCGCTGCCGCGCAGGGTCCAGGCGGAGCCCGCGCCGTCGTTCTCGCCGCGGGCGCCGGTGACCAGCTCGGCGCGGCCGTCGTTGCCGGCGTCGGTGAGCAGGACGGAGTGGCCGAAGTAGTCGTACGACTCGGCGGTGCCCGGCACCCCGCTGGTGTCCTGCGAGAAGGCCTGGGAGCCGGTGCCGGTCAGGCCGGACGCGGCGCCGCGCAGGATCACGACCGAGCCGGCGTCCTTCTTCGCGCCCAGGTCCTCGTTGGCGACGCCGACCGCGATGTCGGTGTAGCCGTCGCCGTTGGTGTCACCGGCGTCGAGGCTCCAGCCGAAGGCGTCGTTCTTCTCGGACGCGCCGGGCACGCCCGCGGTGTCCTGGGTGATCCGGACCGGGGTGCGGGTGCTCAGGCCGCCCGCGGCGCCGTAGGTGACGGTGACCGCGCCGCCCAGGCCGCCGTTGGGCTCGTCGGTCGACTTCTCCATGAAGTTGCCGGTGACGATGTCGCCGAAGCCGTCCTTGTTCACGTCCGCGATGACCGCCGCGTAGCCGCCCGCGACCTTGCTGCCGGGGGTGAGGCCGGCCGCCGATCCCTTGTAGAGGACGCTGCGGGTGCGGTAGCCGTCGGTGATCTCCTCCTGGCCCATGACCAGCAGGTCCGACGTGCCGTCGCCGGTGACGTCACCCGCGACGATCTGGTCGGTGTTGATGCCGGTCTGCTCGTAGGTGTCGATGCCGACGAGCTCCGTGGCCTGGCCGGTGCGGGAGATCGGGCCCTTGAAGACGTTCAGCTCCGGGTAGGCGATGTTCGCCGCCGCGAGGTCGGTGTCGCCGTCGCCGTCGAAGTCGCCGGTCGCCACGGACCAGCCCAGCTCGTTCCGGTTCTCGGGGAGCGGGGAGGAGATGTCGGTGCCGGACTTGATCCCGCTCGCGCCGCCCCACAGCACCGTCAGGACGCCGGAGTCGCCGGTCGAGCCGATCTGCTCGGCGTGCACGCCGACGACGATGTCGGTGTAGCCGTCGCCGTCCAGGTCGCCGGTGGTGACGCGGTCGCCGAAGTAGTCGCCGCTCTCCGGGACGCCGGGGATCCCGGCGGTGTCCTGGCTGATGATCTGCCGCGTGCTGGTGTTCAGGCCGCTCGCGCTGCCGTAGACGACGGCGACGTAGCCGGCGTTGCTCTTGCCGGCGATCTTGGCGAGGGGCGCCGTGATGACGGCGTCGCGGTAGCCGTCGCCGTTGATGTCGCCGGCCAGGCCCGAGGGGGCGGCGGAGGCGCTGGTGGCGGGCAGGGCGGACAGCAGGCCCGTGGTGAGCGTGGCCGCCAGCAGCAGGGTGCGCTTGCGCATGGTGAAGTCCCTTTCAGGATAGGGGAGTTCAGGAGCTCAGGAGTTGAGGGCCGCGCCGTATGCCGGGCCGCCCGCGGTGGACACGCCCGTCGTTCCGGGGCCGAAGCTGATCGCGCCGCCGGTCGTCACCCCGGTCGTCGCGCCGCGCAGGGACCAGATCGCGCCGTCGCCGTTCTCGCCGGTCGCGGAGACGGTGAGTTCGGCGCGGCCGTCGCCGGAGTGGTCGGCGAGCAGGACGCGGGCGCCGAAGCGGTCGTTCGACTCGGAGGTGCCGGGGACGCCGGCGGTGTTCTGCGTGAGGGACTGGACGCCGGAGGTCTTGAGCCCCGATGCCGAGCCGTACAGGACGGTCACCGCGCCGGCCCCGGAGTTCTCGCCGGACGCGCCGACGGCCAGGTCGGCGTAGCCGTCGCCGTTGAGGTCCCCGAGCCAGACGCCGCTGCCGAAGCGGTCGCCGGACTCGGAGGCGCCGGGGACACCGGCGGTGTCCTGGGTGAGGACGAGCGGGGTGCGGGACGGGTCGACGCCGGCCGGACCGCCGTAGACCACCGTCACCTTGCCGCCCTTGGCGCCCGCCGGGTCGGCGGAGGTCTCGCGCTCGTTGCCGATCGCGATGTCCGCGTGCCCGTCCTTGTCGATGTCGCCGAGGGCGGAGACGTATCCGGAGGGCAGTTCCTGCCACCAGTCGGTGTAGTTGCCGATGGACGGGTCGGTCACCAGGTGGGTGACCGCGTCGTCGGTGCCCAGCTTGCGGCCGTGCACGACGAGGTTGGTCTCCCAGGAGGCCGAGACGTGCCCGAGGGACAGGGACGTGATGCCGTACGACGTGGAGTGGGTGTCGTAGAAGCCCGAGCCCGAACCGCCCTGGAAGGAACTGGTCCTGGTGAACGGGCCGTTGATGAAGGTCAGCCCGACCGGGCCGGTGGAGCCGATGACGATGTCCAGGTCGCCGTCGTACTCGACGTCGCCGACCGTCAGCGACTGGCCGTAGCGGTCGAGGTCCTCGTCGAGCGGGTTGGGCACCGAACGGGCCCCGGACAGCCCCGACTTGGAGCCCCAGATCGCGACGACCGTGCCGTCGTTGGTGTCCCCGTTGACGTCCTCGCCGGGCGCGCCGATCAGCAGATCCGCGTACCCGTCGGTGTTGAGGTCGGCGGAGGCGACGGCGGTTCCGAAGGCGTCGTCGGCCTCGGCGGTGCCCGGGACGCCGGCCGTGTTCTGGGTGATGAGGGTCCGCGTCGAGGTCTTCAGCCCGCTGGAGCCGCCGTAGACGACGGACACGGCGCCCGCCTTGGCCTTCCCGCCCACGGTGGCGCCCGGCGCGCCGATCGCGAGGTCGACGCGGCCGTCGCCGTTGAAGTCGTACGGCTTGGCGGCCGTGGCGGCGTGCGCGGCGGGGGCGGAGAGGGTGAACGCGAGCGGGGTCAGGGCCGCAGCGAGGAGGGCGACGGAGATGCGGTTCCGCATGGAAGTACGTGCCTCACCAGGAAGTTGACGGTACGTCACTGGGCGATCACCGAGCCGAAGCCGTTGCCGTACTTGAGGGAGATGTCGGCGGCGACCAGGCCCTTGGCGCCGGTCGTGGTCGGGCCGCCGGAGGCGCCGCGCAGGGTCCACACGCCCCCGGCGCCGTTCTCCCCGTCGACGCCGATGACGAGTTCCGCCTTGCCGTCCTTGGTGAGGTCGGTCAGGTCGACCGCGGAGCCGAAGCGGTCCCAGGCCTCGGCGGTGCCGGGCACGCCGGCGGTGTTCTGGGTGTACGACTTGGCGTCGCTGCTCTTCAGCCCGGAGGCCGAGCCGAACAGGACGGTCACCGACCCCGCCTCCTGAGCCGAGCCGATGTCCTCGCCGGGGGCCGCGACCGCCACGTCGGCGAACCCGTCGCCGTTGATGTCGCCGGTGCTCAGAGCCGCGCCGAAGGCGTCGTCGGCCTCGCCGGAGCCGGGCACGCCGGTGCTGTCCTGGTGGACGACGGTCGGCTGCTGCGCGGGGTCGGGGCCGTTCGGGCCGCCGTACCAGACGGTGATCTGGCCGCCCTTGTGACCGCCGGGCTTGTAGCTGTACGGGTCGGTGTGGTCGCCGAGGACGAGGTCGCCGTAGCCGTCGCCGTTGATGTCGGCGACGGAGCCCGGGAAGCCGTCGGCGTTCGGCAGTTCGGTCAGCTCGTAGCCCGAGGCGGTGTGGCGGTAGTAGAGGATCTGGCCGCCGGAGTCGCCGTCCACGCCGAACGGGTAGACGCGCTCGGCCGCGCCGTCGCCGGTCAGGTCGCCCGCGATCACCTCGTACGTGGAGCCGAGTTCGCCGACGCCGTAGTGGCTCGACGGGCCGCCGGTACGCGTGAACGGGCCCAGGTACAGGCGGGTGTGGCTCTGTCCGGTGAGCGTGACGTCCGTGTCGCCGTCGCCGTCGAAGTCCCCGGTCGCGACGCCGTGCGAGAAGCCGCCCCACTCCGAGAGCGAGGTCGGCTGCGGCAGCCCCTTGCCGCCGGACAGACCGGACTTGGAGCCCCACAGCACGGTGCCGGAGCCGACGCCGTCCCGGTCGCCGATGCTCTCGCCGGAGGAGCCGACGACGAGGTCGGAGTAGCCGTCGCGGTCCAGGTCGGCGGCGGCCAGACTGGCGCCGAACAGGTCGGTGTCCTCGGCGGTGCCGGGCACGCCGGCCGAGTTCTGGGTGATGATCGCCTTCTTCGAGGCCGAGACGCCGGAAGACGAGCCGTACAGCACGACGACGGCACCGGCGCAGGACGCCGAGCCGACGTCGGTGCACGAGGCGCCGATCGCGACATCCCGGTAGCCGTCGCCGTTGAAGTCACCGGCCTGACCGGAGGGCGCGGCGAAGGCGCCGGTGGCGGGCAGGGCGGTGAGCAGGCCGCCGGTGAGGGCGGCGGCCACGAGGAGGGTGCGCTTGCGCAAGGTGGGCTCCGTGGAGAGGGCCGGGCCCGCGGGGCGGGCCCGGCCGTTCAGGGGTTACGGCAGCTGCTCGTGTCCTACGGCCGCTCAGTCCGCGAAGTTGACGCCGAACTGCGGCGTACCGGCCGTCGACACGCCCGAGGTGCTGGGGGCGACGGAGCGCGAGCCGGACGTGGTGATCTTCGTGCCGTTGGAGGGCAGGTAGGTCAGGCCGCCGTTGCCGTCGTTCTCGTACGAGCCGATGACGAGGTCGGCCTTGCCGTCGCCGGTGACGTCGTCGAGCTTGACGTCGGCGCCGAAGAGGTCGTTCTTCTCGTCGTTGCCGGGGACGTCCGCGGTGCTCTGGGCGAGGCCCTGGATGCCGGAGGCGGTGTCGATGCCGCTCGCGGAGCCGTACAGGACGGTGACCTGGCCGGTGTTGGTGACACCGGCGATGTCCTCGGTCGGGGAGGAGACGACCAGGTCCTGGTAGCCGTCGCCGTTGATGTCGCCGAGGTCCAGGTCCCAGCCGAAGCCGTCGCCCTTCTCCGAGGTGCCGGGGACGTTGCCGGAGTTCTGGGTGATGCCCGCGGTGCCGGCGGGTCCGGAGGCGGAGCCGTAGGTGATGTTCACCTTGCCGCCGTTGGCGGCGTCCGGGACGGGGGTGCCGTCCTCGGTGGTGGCGTCCCAGCCGGCGCCGCTGACGATGTCGCCGTAGCCGTCCCCGTTGATGTCGCCGATGGCGGTGATGATGCCGGGCTTGAGGGCCTGGGCGGAGGCGACGCTCAGGCCGCTCGCGGTGCCGGGCACGTAGTAGTTGGTGTTCCAGCCGTAGTCGGACTGGGTCTCGTACCCGTCGACGATCAGGTCGGTCCGGTTGTCGCCGTTCACGTCACCGGCGGTGAGGCTGACCGGGCCGTACGGGTAGTCGTTGGAGCCGTTGATGATGGGCGGCTTGATGGTGTAGCGCCCGCCGGCGGTCCCCGTGGAGCTGAAGCCGCCCTTGAAGACGTGGATGGTGTTGGACGAGTTCCCGACGGCCAGGTCGGCCTTGCCGTCGCCGTCGAAGTCGCCGGCGGCCAGGTCCTTGCCCCAGAAGTCGTGCGAGGAGGGGGCCGGGTCCGCGACGGTGACGCCCTTGCCGGTGAGGCCGCTCGCCGAGCCCCACAGGACGGCGACGCCGCCGCCGTTGGTGTCGGTGCCGACCTTCTCCCGAGAGGAGGAGACGGCGAGGTCGTCGTACCCGTCGCCGTTGAAGTCGGCGTACGCGGTGTCGGCGCCGAAGATGTCGCCCGCCTCGGCGGTGCCGGGGGATCCGGCGGTGTCCTGGCTGATCGTGGTGCGCTTGGCGGACGACACTCCGGTGGCGGTGCCGTACAGCACGACGACCTGACCGGCGTCGGCGCGTCCGTTCACGTAGGCGAAGGGGGCCGAGGCGACGATGTCACCGATGCCGTCGCCGTTGAAGTCGGCGTACGGGACGTGGACCGAGTCGGCGGCGGTCGCGGTGGACGCGGTGAGCGTGAGCAGACCGCCCGTCAGCGCGGCCGCGGTGGCCGTTGCGAGGGCGAGGCGCAGCTGGTGCTTGTGCATGCGGGTTCTCCTGCTGCATGCGGGGATGCCTGGCGGGGCATCCGCAGTTGGTGGGGTGCGACCGCCGTGTTCTCCGGGAGTTGTCCTCGGGTTCACGGTGCGGTCGGCGAACAGGAGACCGGTGATGGGGCGGAAGGGTTGTACGTGAGTTCGGTAAATCTTTGAGCTTGCTGAGGAGGGCGCCCTCACTCCGCCGGGAAAGCGGCGAGCCCGGAGCACGATGATCACCACCAGCGCCCCCGGACCCGCCGCTCTCCTACGTCATCTCAGTCGCTGAACACCCCGCCCATCAGCGGCAGTTCCGTCAGCCCGCTCGCCGTCGGCCCACTGCTCGAACCGCGCAGCAGCACGCTGACGTTCGCCGCGCCGATGCCCAGGTCCGCCTTGCCGTCGCCGGTCACGTCGCGCACGCGCAGCGCGTAGCCGAAGCCCACGTCCGAGCCGGCCGGACCCTGCACCGTCTGCGCGATCCAGGAGGACCGGGAACCGCTCAGGCCGCCGGAGCCGCCCCGGAAGACGTGGACGCCGCCCTGGTCCGCCAGCCCGTTCACGTCCTCGTACGGCACGCCGACCGCCAGGTCCGCGTAGCCGTCGCCGTTGGTGTCGCCGGCCGAGACGGCGTAGCCGAAGTTGTCGTCCGCCTCGGGGCTGCCGGAGACGCCGGAGCTGGCCTGGTTGTACGTCATCGAGCCGCTCGGGCCCGAGGACGTGCCGCGCCAGACGCTGACGATGCCCTTGCCGCTGTTGTTGTCGGGCAGGCCGACGGCGATGTCGCCGTAGCCGTCCTTGTCGAAGTCGCCGATCGCCGCGGTCCACGGCTCGCTGCTGTACGTCTTGGAGGCGCCGGATGTCAGGCCGCCCGAGGCGCCCTTGAGGAACCAGATGCGGGGCGTCGGCTTGTTGTCGACGAACTGCTCGCCGAGCACCACCAGGTCGGTCTTGCCGTCGCCGTTGACCTTGCCGGAGGCGAGGCCGTTCGAGTACCAGCCCTGGCCTTCCTTGTCGATCTTGCTGACGCTGCCGGTCGTGCCGGACCTGGTGAACGGTCCGCGGTACAGACAGGCCTCCAGGCCGCCGATGACCGCGAGGTCGGGCGAGCCGTCGCCGTTGAAGTCGCCCGTGGCGAGGTCACGGCCGAAGTGGGAGTGCGAACCGGTCGCGGAGCCCCTGGGAGCGAGGTTGGTGCCGCCCTTGAGGCCGCTCGACGAGCCCCACAGGATCGTGACCGTGCCGCGGTACTGGGCGCTGCCCACGTGTTCGGTGGGGTTGCCGACGATCAGGTCCGCGTAACCGTCCTTGTTGAGGTCGGCACTGGCGATGCTCTCGCCGAAGTTGTCGTCCTCTTCGCCGGTGCCCGGGACGTCGGCGCTGTCCTGGTCGACGACCTGGGTGCGCGCGGTGTCGAGGCCGCCGGACTTGCCGTAGACGACGGTGACGGCGCCGCCGTCGTGGCCGTCCCGGTTGTAGCCGCGGTACGCCACGTCCCGGTAACCGTCACCGTTGAAGTCGTCGTAGTGCTTGGCGACCGCGGCGGACGCCGGGGCGCTCAGGGCGAGCGGGGCCAGGCCCGCGGTGAGGAGGGTGGCGGCCAGGGCCGCCGAGGTGTGTCTGCGCATGAGGGCTCTTGGGCTCCTTGGGTCAGCCGGCCATGATCATGCCGAGTCGGGGGTCGTCGCCGGTGGAGATGCCGAAGCCGCTCGGGCCGAACGTCTTCGCGCCGGACGTCGTGATGCCCGAGGCCGAGCCCTTCAGGACGGTGACGAGGCCGTCGAAGTCGTTCTCGCCGTTCGCGGCGGTCAGCAGATCGGCCTTGCCGTCCTTGTTCAGGTCGGTGAGCAGGGTGCTCTCGCCGAAGAAGTCGTTCGTCTCGGCGGAGCCGGGCACACCGGCGGAGTTCTGGGTGAGGGTCACGGCGTCCGTGGTGAGGCCCGCGGCGGCGCCGTAGTGCAGGTGGACGGCTCCGGCGACCCCGGCCTCGGTGGAGTCGTCGGGGTCGCCGAGCGCCAGGTCCTTGTGACCGTCGCCGTTGATGTCGCCGACGGAGGGGATGCCGGGCCACGGCAGCTGGAGCGTGGAGGAGACGCCGGAGGAGGTGAGGTACGACACCGACGCCGGGCCGTTGCCCGCCATCGTGCCGCCGGTCGCGGTCTGGGTCCAGCCGGTGACGACGTCGCCGTAGCCGTCCTTGTTCAGGTCGGCGACGGTGAGCTGGGTGCCGTACGGAAGTTCGCGCTGCTTGGTCGGGGCCGAAGTCGTGCCGAAGTAGAGGTGGTTGCGGTCGAGGTAGTTCTCGGAGGAGAGCTTGCTGCGGCCGCCGATGAGGAGATCGGCCTTGGTGTCGGTGTTGACCTTGCCGGACACGAGCCGGCGTACGCCCGCGCTGCCGGTCCACGTCGTCGTGTAGGTGATCTTCGCGCCCGTCGTGCCGGACTTGCTGAAGCCGCCCTTGATGATCCACTGGGTGGTGCCGGTGGCGCCCACCGCGAGGTCGGGCCTTCCGTCACCGGTGAAGTCGCCGACGGCCAGGGCCTGTCCCCAGCCGTCGTGCTTGGTGGGCGCCGGGTCCTTGACGGTGGTCGCGCCCTTCAGACCGGTCGACGAGCCCCATACGATCACCACGGCACCGGCCCCCTCGTCGTTGCCGACCGTCTCGTTCGGTGCGCCGACCACGAGGTCGCTGTAGCCGTCCTTGTTGAGGTCGCCCACGGCCAGGGCCTCGCCGAAGGTGTCGTAGTCCTCGGCCGCGCCGGGCACTCCGGTGGTGTTCTGGCTGACGGACGCGGTGCGGCCGACGCCGCTCGACGAGCCGTACGCGATGCCCACGGCACCCGCCCACCACATTCCGCCGACCCGGGCCTGGGTGGCCGCGGCCACGGCGTCCTTGTAGCCGTCGCCGTTGAAGTCGGCCGCGTACTGGCCGGTCGCGGCCGTCGCCGGTGCGGCGGTCGTGAGGGTGAGCAGGCCGCCCGCCAGGGCGGCGGTGGTGGCCGTCGCGAGGGCGAGGCGCAGGGGGTGGTGCTTGTGCATGCGGGTCTCCTGCTGCATGCGGGGATGCCTGGCGGGGCATCCGCAGTCGGTGGGGTGCCTGTCTGCCCGTGTTCGCCGGGAGTTGTCCTCGGCTTCACCGGGTGGACGGCGATCAGGAGACCCTTGGAGGGGCGCAAGGGTTGTACGTGAGTTCGGGAAATTCTTGAGGCGGCTCAGGCAGGCTGCCTTCGGCCGTTCTCAGTCGCCTCCTCCTCCACCACCACCGTCTCCGCCCCCGCCCCCGCTGTCGCCCCCGCCGCCTCCACCGCTGTCGCCGCCGCCCCAGCCGTCGCTGCCGCCTGGTTCGTTGTCGGCGCTGCTGTTCCCGAGGTTGCTGAACCAGGGGCGGTCCCACCAGTCGTCGGTGGCGATCGGCTCGCCCCCGTTCAGCGGGCGCCGCTGCGACCGGAACCGTGCCCAGCCCGTCGTGTCCCCGAGCCCGAAGGCGACGGCGAAGACCTGCGCCATGACGGCGTCCAGCGGGTCAGGGCTCTCGTACCGCACAGGGGACAGCGGCAGCAGTACCGCGCCCGGCTCCAGTACCCGTCGGCGCGGGGGCCGCCCCAGCAGAGCGACGGGGCGTTCGTTGCGCAGCAGCCACGAGCTCACCGCGTTCTCCCGCCGCAGCACCCAGTGCTGCCCTGGGAGCCGTACCTCCACGGACGCCTTGGACTTGCGCAGCCTCCTGTTGAGTTCGAGCTCCGCCGTGGCGTCGCCGATCGTCAGCCACAGGCCCTTGGAGGGTTCGGGGGCGTCGCGGCGGAAGCCGTACGGCGCTCGGATCCGTACGACGGGAGCGTGCGGCCCCCAGACATCCACGCGCACCAGGCGCCGGTCCACCGCGACGGCGATCGGCCCGGCGGGCCCCGGCGCGATCCGCCGGGCGATCCACAGCGGTACGCCCTCGGCCCGGGCCAGGGCTGCCAGGGCCGCCACCTGGTCAGGCCCACCACACCGCCACACCGCCAGCTCGCCCAGCCTGTGTGCGAACTCGGCCGCGTGCCGCACCCGCACCAGGGTGGTGGTGCCGGTGACGCGGGTCACGGGAACGACCCCGGTCCCGGGCGCCAGCCACTGCAGCGGGCGCTCCGTCCCGCCGCCCCCGAGCCAGCAGCCGCGCTGGAACGCCTCGGCCATGGCGCCGAGGTTCAGCTCACTCAACGGCGTGGTCCTGCTGCCGTTCCGCAACCGGTCCTCGGACAACTCCACGGTCCGTGCCAGCGGATTCCATGGCCGCTCGCTGTAAAGAACCCGGCTCACAGCACCCCCCATATTTGTGGGCCTACACCACGCAGAGCGCGCTTGTCGCCTTCGTGGTTCCACATGACGGGTGCCAACTTCCAGCAGGGCGTGCTGACGTCGCGGGTTCCTCGGCGACCGACGCAGGCCTCCTACGGTGCCAGGAACTCCGCGCTGGAGAACGTCACCGACGGCTCCGCCTCCACCAACCCCTCCTTCACCCCCGCATACACGGCCACCGTGTCCTTGGTCTCGCCGACGTACGCCCGCACCACCAGCTCCGCCCGCCCGTCCCCGTCGAAATCGCCGACGGTGACGACGCGCGTGGTGCCCTGGGCGGGCGGCTCGACGGTCACCATGCCCGCCGTCTTGAGACCTGCCTTACGGCCCGGGAAGACGCGCAGCCGGGAGCCGCTGGAGATGAGGTCGCCGAGGCCGTCGCCGTCGAAGTCGGCGGTGTCGAGCATGGAGCCGGGGACGTCGAGGGTGCCGCGGGCGGCGGTGGCCGGGAGGTCGTAGCGCAGGGACGTTCCGTCGAGGGTGCCGATCGCCGCGTCCAGGGCGGCCCTGCCCCTGCCGAAGGCGCCGAGGGCGACGTCGATGCCGGAAGGGAGGGTGACGCCTGTGCGGGTGGGGCCGGTGGGGCCGCCGAGGACGAGGGCCGAGGGGCCGGCGCCTTGCGTCGTACGGACCACCAGGTCGTCGTATCCGTCGTCGTTGACGTCGGCGGACGGGCCCGTGGGGACGTTGCCGGGGGCCGGGACGGGGGCGCCCGCGGCGCGCGGGGTGCCCTTGCGGCTGAACGGGCCCCGCAGGAAGCTCAGTCGGCCGCCGGACGCGTGGACGACCAGGTCCTCGGCGTCGTCGCCGTCGAAGTCGCCGCACACCGGCTGGTCGGGCCAGTCGTTGCCGACGCGGGCGGCGCCGGGGATGGTGAGCTTGACCGCCTTGCCGGTCAGGCCCTTCGGGGAGCCGAAGAGGAGTTGGAGCGGGACCGGCGGCCGGCCCTGGCCGTCGTAGGGCGGGTCGGTGGAGACGACCAGGTCCGTGAAGCCGTCGCCGTCCAGGTCGCAGGTCTCCTCCGCGTCGAAGACGGCCGGGAGCTGTCCCTTCGTCGGCGCCGCGTGCCGCCGCGGGCTGAGCAACTGCCGTGCGCCGGGCTGCAGTCCGCGGTCGCTGCCGTAGACGATGCCGATGCCCGCGTCGTCGGCGTGGGCCTGGGCCTTGACCAGGTCGTTGAGGACGAGATCGCGGTGGCCGTCGCCGTTGAAGTCGTCGTCGGGGGTCTTGCTGCCCTTGCCCCGGGGGATGGGGAGCTGGGCGGGGGCGTCGGCGACGTGGACCGGGGTGTGCCGGGCCGCATCGGCGTCGTCGTGCGGGGTGGGACCGCAGGCCGCTGCCAGCAGAAGGGCCGCGCTCATGGTCGCCGTACACATCCCGGCTCTTCGCGTGCGCACCGATCACCTCGTCAGCACCAGGGACAACAACTGGGTAATGATGCACGCGTTCGAGGAGAGGCGACAGCCCTGTGCGGGGAAGCGGGAAGTCGTTCGGCCGGCGGGGCTAGGTTATGGGGTGACATCCGGCCAACTCGGGGAGCTCCCATGGCAATTGAACGCCCGCTGATCAACAGCAGCGTGCCGCATTCCGCCCGGATCTGGAACTACTGGCTCGGCGGCAAGGACTGCTACGAGATAGACCGGGCCGTCGGCGACCAGATCGCGGGCGGCAATCCGGCGATCCTCGACATCGCCCTGGCCCAGCGGGCGTTCCTCGTCCGGACGGTGGAGTACCTCGTCCGCGAGGCCGGCATCCGGCAGTTCCTGGACGTCGGCACCGGGCTGCCGACCGCGAACAACACCCACGAGGTCGCCCAGCGGCTCGTCCCCGAGACCCGGATCGTCTACGTCGACCACGACCCGGTCGTCCTGGCCCACGCCGAGGCCCTGCTCACCAGCACGCCCGAAGGCGCCACCGACTACATCGACGCCGACCTGCGCGAACCCGAGGCCATCCTCGAACAGGCCGCCAAGACCCTGGACTTCAGCCAGCCGGTCGCGCTCATCCTGCTGGGGATCACCGCCCACATCACCGACGACACCGTCTACGGCATCGTCGGCCGCCTCGTGGACGCGCTGCCCTCCGGCAGCCACCTCGTGCTCTGCGACGACACCGAGGTGCTCAACCCGCAGGCGATGCGGGAGATGATCGAGCAGTGGAACGAGGCGAGCGACAACCCCCGGGTCAACCGCAGCCCGGAGGAACTCGCCCGGTTCTTCGACGGTCTGGAGCTGCTGGAGCCGGGTGTCGTGTCCGTGTCCCGGTGGCGCCCGAGCGCGTCGGGTGACCAGGCGCCGGACGAGGTCGACGACTTCGGCGGGGTGGCGCGCAAGCCGTAGCGCCGTCGGGAGTCCTCAGCGGCCCTCAGCAGCTCGGCCGCGAGGGCCACGCACCATGAACACGTCCACCCGGTCCTCGGTCTCGACGGTGAACCCGTGCCGCTCGTACAGCCGTCGGGCCGGGCTGCCCCGCAGCACGTTCAACCGGACGACGAGGCCGTCACCGTCGCGGTCGCACCGCTCCAGCAGCTCGCGCAGCACACCCGAACCGATACCGCCGCCCTGCAGCCGCGGGGCCAGATAGAAGTGCTCCAGCCAGTGGGCGTCCTCGGCCGGCCGCAGCGCC
Organism: Streptomyces sp. cf386; assembly: GCF_900103585.1. GTDB lineage: Bacteria > Actinomycetota > Actinomycetes > Streptomycetales > Streptomycetaceae > Streptomyces. The sequence continues at coordinate 321,039 of NZ_FNHV01000011.1, read as the reverse complement.
ACACACCCCGCGAACGCGCCGCCCACCTCGATCACCCAGGTGTGGTCCGGCTCGAACCCGTCCCGCAACCGCTGCCGCACACGCCCCTCGTCGTACCGCCCGAGCCGCTCCAGATCCGCCCGCAGCACGACCGCGCGCAACTCGGCCACCGCCTCGACGTCCGACGCCGAGGCGGGCCGTATCTCCCAGTCCGCCATGATCGGCACGCTAGCGCGGTCGGGGTCCGCCCGGCTTCACTGGGCGCATGGAGTTCTTCTGCTACCACCGCGATCGGCCCGGCTCGCTCCCCTTGCGCGAGGAACTGCTTGAAGCGCACTGGTCCTACATGGACGGGTATGCGAAGGAGCTGATCGCCCGCGGCCCGACCTTCGCCGCCGACGGCGAGACGCCCACCGGCAGCGTGCACATCGTCGACCTGCCCGACCCCGCCGCCGCCCGCGCGTTCGCCTTCGACGAGCCCAACTACCAGGCGGGCGCGTACCGGGACGTGCTGCTGCGCCGGTGGCGCAATCTGCTCGGGCGCACCATGTGGGACTTCCCCGGCGGCCGGACCGACGGCAACCGCTACCTGGTGCTCGGCCTCGGCGTCGCGGGGCAGGCCGCCGACCTCGCCGTACCGCCCGACCGCGACGAACTGATCGCGTACGGGCCGCTCCTCTCCGACGACGGCGCCACCTGGGTGGGCACGGCGGTGCTGCTCAGGGCGCCGGACCCGGAGGCGGCGCGTGCCGTGCTGACGGTGGACCGGTATGCCGACGTCGAGGTCCATGACTGGGAGTTCGGCGGGCGGCGATAGGTGCCTGGGCGACAAGGGCCTGATCGACGCGCCCTTCCTGCCGGACGCGACAGCTGATACGGACGTGCATGTGACTGACGAGGAAGGCACCGCATGACCGCGACGTCGGCACGGCACGCCGCCCCCGCCGCCCAGATGTGGCCCCTCTACGCCGCCGGCTTCACCACCGCCTTCGGCGCCCACGGCATTGCCGCCAACCTCGGCGGGCACTCCGACGACGCCGTGACCTCGCTGCTCGTCCTGGGCGGTCTGCTGGCCCTGTACGACGGTGCCGAGGTGCTGCTCAAGCCGCTGTTCGGGGCGCTCGCCGATCGGATCGGTGCCCGGCCGGTGCTGCTCGGCGGGCTTGTCGCGTTCGCGGTGGCGTCCGGCGCGTACGTCGTCGCGGACAGCCCCGGCTGGCTGTGGGCGGCCCGCCTCGGTCAGGGCGCCGCGGCCTCCGCGTTCTCGCCGTCCGCGTCCGCGCTGGTGGCCCGGCTGAACCCGGCGGCCAAGCACGGGCGGGCGTTCGGCAGTTACGGCTTCTACAAGTCCATCGGGTACACCCTCGGCCCGCTGCTCGGCGGCGTCCTGGTGTGGGCCGGCGGTCTGCGGCTGCTGTTCGTCGTGCTGGCGGTGCTCGGCGCGGCGGTCGCGCTCTGGGCCGCCGTCGCCGTCCCGCACGTACCGCCACTGCCCAGGCAGCGGCAGACCGTCGTGGACCTCGCCCGGCGCCTGGCCGACCCCGCCTTCCTGCGGCCCACCGCAGCCCTGGCCGGCGCGACCGCCGCCCTCTCCGTCGGCGTCGGCTTCCTGCCGGTCTCCGGCGCCGCCGCCGGACTCGGCACGGTGGCGACCGGCGCCGCGGTGTCGGTGCTGGCGGCCTGCGCGGCCGTCGTACAGCCGAAGGCCGGGCGAGCACTGGACGAGGGCCGCCTGACGGCCCGCGGCGGCCTCACCGCCGGGCTGCTGATCACGGCTGCCGGTCTGGCCTGTGCGATGCTCCCCGGACTGACCGGCGTCCTGGCCGCCGCGGCCCTGATCGGCATGGGCACCGGCCTGATCACCCCGCTCGGCTTCGCCGCGCTGGCCGCCTCCACCCCCGCGGAACGGCTCGGCCAGACCATGGGCTCCGCCGAGCTCGGCCGTGAACTCGGCGACGCGGGCGGCCCGCTGCTGGTGGCCGCGGTCGCCTCCCTGGCCACCCTCACCTACGGCTACGCGGCCCTCGCCCTCCTCCTCGCCGTCGGCCCCGCCCTGGCCCTCTCCCTCGCGGCCCGGCGACGCACCGCACCCGACAAGATTTAGTCATACATCCTCGGCGCCATCGATATCTTCGACATTTTCAGAATTTCACCGGACGGGCCCTGTCATTGGATCTTCCCGATAATCACCGTTGACGGATATTCCCCCGAATGCCAGATGTCCTGGGCCGTCCGGCACTCGTTAGGTGGGCGTGACTTGGCAGGAAAGACATGCAGGTGAGGGTGGTCCGTTCCGCTCGCGGCAGGCAGCTGATCAGACCACCGGGGAAAGCGTCACGCACTGTTCGGATCTGCTTGAGGACTTTCTGAGAACCATCGGTCGGATGGAGAGTGAATATCTCCGGGCGTCGATGGAAGGGGAAGGGTTCTAGAAATGAGGACCGATTATGACGCGCTAGGCGATCACCCTCATTACACGCAGCAGGTCGACACGCAGCATCTCTGGCAGGTCCCCGGCCCGACGACGATCTCGTCGGAGGCGTGGGACCCGGATGCCGAGCTGGCGCAGATGCTGAACACGACGCACGGCATGGATCTCGATCCGCCCGCTCCCCTGCTCGACAGCGGCACACGTCTGCTGGACCGGGACGCTCGTCTGCTGGACCGGGACACCCGCCCGCTGGACAGGGACAGGGACACCCGCCCGCGCCGCCCGGTCAATCGCCGGCGGCCCCAGGCAGGCGCTCGCATCCTCGGCGGAAACCCGCGGATCATCACCGTCGCTGTCCTCGTCGCGGCCATCACGGTGTGTGCGGTGACGATGCTGACCTGGTCCATCTCGTACTCGTACGATCAGCTCCGCACCATCGCGCTGCTCGTCGTGTCGCCGAAACTGGGCGAATGGTGGCCGTTGACGGTGTACGGGCCGTGGCTGTTAGCGGGACTGTCCATCCTGCGCGCATCCGTTCAGCGCAGAACGGCCCGCCGTTCCTGGGCGGTCATGCTGGTCTCCTCCGGCGTGGCGGTGGCGCTGTGCATCGGCCAGTCACCGCATTCCCTGCTCGCGATGGTGGTCGTCGGCATCCCGCCGATCACCGCCCTGGTCTGCTTCCGTGAACTCGTCGGCCAGTTCTCCTCCCGGCCCGGCCCGAAGCACGCCGCCGACCCGGTGAACGGCACCAAGCAGACGAAGTCCTGACCGGCCGTATCAGGACTGGTACGGCTGCTGCGGCTGCCCGTAGGCCTGCTGTCCGCCGTGCCCGCCGGACGCGGCCTGCGCCTGCAACTGCTCCGCCTGCTCCGCGGTGACCTTCTGCTCGGCGCCGCAGAAGGTGCACTGCGTCGCGTACTTGGTCGAGAACGGGAACAACGGCACGAAGAACAGCGTGAACTTCGTGACGCGCTTCCTGAGCGTGTGTGCGGCCGGGTTGCCGCACTGGCCGCACACCAGGGTGAGTATCGCGAGCTGGTAGAGGTAGCCCTTGGTGCCGAAGATGATCACGCCGCGGATCCTTTCCGATCGCTTCCTGCCGTGTACGACGACGCCCCCTGCCCGATGAGGACAGGGGGGCGTCGGACTGCTATAGAAGCTACTTCACCGGCTCCGGCTCCGGCTCGCTCTCCGTCTCGGCCGTGTCCTGCGGGTCCACCGGCGTCTTGACCGACTCCAGCAGGAGCTGGGCGACGTCGACGACCGTGATGGACTCCTTGGCCTTGCCGTCGTTCTTCTTGCCGTTGACCGAGTCGGTCAGCATGACGAGGCAGAACGGGCAGGCCGTCGAGATGATGTCGGGGTTGGTGGAGAGAGCCTCGTCGACGCGCTCGTTGTTGATGCGCTTGCCGATCCGCTCCTCCATCCACATCCGGGCACCACCGGCGCCGCAGCAGAAGCCGCGCTCCTTGTGGCGGTGCATCTCCTCGTTGCGCAGGCCCGGGACGTTGGCGATGATCTCGCGCGGGGGCGTGTAGATCTTGTTGTGGCGGCCCAGGTAGCAGGGGTCGTGGTAGGTGATGATGCCCTCGACCGGGGTCACCGGGACCAGCTTGCCCTCGTCCACCAGGTGCTGGAGCAGCTGGGTGTGGTGGATGACCTCGTAGTCGCCGCCGATCTGCGGGTACTCGTTGCCGATCGTGTTGAGGCAGTGCGGGCAGGTGGCGACGATCTTCTTCGCCGACTTCGGCTTGGCGGACTCGGGCGTCACCTTGCCGTCGTCGTCCATCTCCTCGCCGAACGCCATGTTCAGGGCCATGACGTTCTCCATGCCGAGCTCCTGGAAGAGGGGCTCGTTGCCGAGGCGGCGGGCGGAGTCGCCGGTGCACTTCTCGTCGCCGCCCATGATCGCGAACTTGACGCCCGCGATGTGGAGGAGTTCGGCGAAGGCCTTCGTGGTCTTCTTGGCGCGGTCCTCCAGGGCGCCGGCGCAGCCGACCCAGTACAGGTACTCGACCTCGGTGAGGTCCTCGATGTCCTGGCCGACGACCGGGACCTCGAACTCGACCTCCTTGAGCCACTCCAGGCGCTGCTTCTTGGCCAGGCCCCAGGGGTTGCCCTTCTTCTCCAGGTTCTTGAGCATCGTGCCCGCCTCGGACGGGAACGCGGACTCGATCATCACCTGGTAGCGGCGCATGTCGACGATGTGGTCGATGTGCTCGATGTCGACCGGGCACTGCTCGACACAGGCGCCGCAGGTGGTGCAGGACCACAGGACGTCCGGGTCGATGACGCCGTTCTCCTCGACGGTGCCGATGAGGGGGCGCTCGGCCTCCGCGAGGGCGGCTGCGGGGACGTCCTTCAGCTGCTCCTCGGACGCCTTCTCCTCGCCCTCCATCGACTTGCCGCCACCGGCCAGCAGGTAGGGCGCCTTGGCGTGCGCGTGGTCGCGCAGCGACATGATCAGCAGCTTCGGGGAGAGGGGCTTGCCGGTGTTCCAGGCGGGGCACTGCGACTGGCAGCGGCCGCACTCGGTGCAGGTGGAGAAGTCCAGCAGGCCCTTCCAGGAGAACTGCTCGACCTGGGAGACGCCGAAGACGTCGTCGTCACCGGGGTCGGTGAAGTCGATCGGCTTGCCGCCGGAGGTCATGGGCTGGAGGGCGCCGAGGGCCGTCTCGCCCGTCGCGTTGCGCTTGAACCAGATGTTCGGGAAGCCCAGGAAGCGGTGCCAGGCAACGCCCATGTTGGTGTTCAGCGAGACCACGATCATCCAGATGAACGAGGTGCTGATCTTCACCATCGCGGTGAAGTAGATCAGCGTCTGGAGCGTGGGGACGCTCAGGCCCTTGAAGGCCAGGACCAGCGGGTACGAGGCGAAGTACGCGGCCTCGTAGTGCTCCACGTGGTGGATCGCGCCCTCCAGGCCGCGCAGCACGTAGATCGCGAGGCCGATGGTGAGGATGACGTACTCGACGAAGTACGCCTGACCTGACTTCGAGCCCGCGAAGCGGGACTTGCGGCCGGCTCGGGAGGGCAGGCTCAGCAGGCGGATCACGATGAGCACCGCGATGCCCAGGATCGTCATGACGCCGATGAACTCGATGTACAGCTCGAACGGCAGGAACCCGCCGATGACGGGCAGCGTCCAGTCGGCCTGGAAGAGCTGGCCGAACGCCTGCGCCAGGGTCGGGGGCAGGGTCAGGAAGCCGACCGCCACGAACCAGTGCGCGAAGCCGACGATGCCCCAGCGGTTCATCCGGGTGTGGCCCAGGAACTCGCGTATCAGCGTCACACTGCGCGCGTAGGGGTTGTCGGTCCGGCTGCCGGCCGGGACCGGCTGGCCGAGCTTGAAGTACCGGACGAACTGGCCGATGGCGCGTGCTAGCAGCGCAACGCCGACCACGGTCAGTACCAGCGACACGATGATCGCGGCGAGTTGCATTTCGGGGCTCCTCGGGCCTGCGAGGGGTTAGATATTACTAAGCGGTAACTTATGCAGTCCGTCTGAGACTACCCCCATCCTCCGTCGCACTGTAGCCAGGTGCGGGGTGATCTGGGTCGCTGAGGGTTGCCTTAAGATCCGAACGTGTTATTCATCTCAAAAGTGGATATACGGCACTAACCTAGCTCCGTGCTGTACGGGATCGCCGCCGCCACCACCGCCCTCCTCCTCGCCGCCTTCCTCTCGGCGCTCTTCCGGCTGCCCGCGCTGCGCCTCGGCGTCATCGACCGTCGGCGGCAGCGGCCCCTGCCGTTGTTCGGCGGTCTGGCCGTCGTCCTCGCCACCTGCCTGGTCGTGGCCGGCTGGGAGTGGGCGGGGGTCGCCCCGCTCGGCCCCGAGATCAGGCGGCTGCTGATCGCCGGGGGTGCCGTCGCCCTGCTCGGGCTGGTCGCCGACGTGCGGCGGGTGAAGGCGCGGTTCCTGGTCGGCGGTACGGCCGTGGCGGCGGCCTGCGTGGTGCCGTACGGCGACACGGGCTTCCTGCTGGGGGTGCCGGCCGTCGGCCTGATCGTCCTCGTCACCGTCGGTTTCAAGGCGCTCGACCACGCGGACGGGCTGGCCGGCACCGTCGGGGTCGTCACCGCCTTCGGTGTCGGTGTGCTCGCGGCGGCCGAGGTGATGGACGAACTCGCCGTGCTGCTCAGTGTGCTGGCCGCCGCGCTGACCGGGTTCCTCATGCACAACTGGCCGCCCGCGCGCATCGGGTTCGGGTCGTGCGGGTCCCTGTTCGTCGGGTTCATGGTGGCGGCGTCGGCCGTGATGACCCGGGCCGGACGCGATCCGGTGTCGAGCGTGGGCATCCTCTACTCGCTCACCGCCCTCGCCACCGCCGACGTACTCCTCGTGACGCTGTCCCGGCGACTGGCCGGGCGGCCCCTGCTGCGCGGCGCACCCGATCACCTCGCCCACCGTATGCGCCGCCTCGGCCTCACCCCGCAGGGCGCGACCGTCCTGCTGGGGGTCGCCGCCTTCGCCGGGGTGCTGGTCGGGGTTCTCGTGCACATGGGATGGCTCGCGGTGTCCGGGTTGTACTGGGTGGCGGCGGTCGCCCTCATCGCCGTACTCGGACTGCTGCGGATCAAGGTCTACGGGCCTCGGCGTCAACCCTATTTCCCCGTGGGGGATACCACGCGGACGTCCACTCACGTCACATCTACGCAGGTCAGAGCCCAGTTGCGTGTAAGGAACGGATAAGAGTTGAGTGGGGTCGACTCAGCTCTGTTGACCGGGCGGGAGGCGTCATGCACACTTGAGTCCGTTCCACTCAAGTCAGCTGGAGGAATCAACCATGGCACGTGCGGTCGGCATCGACCTGGGCACGACTAACTCCGTCGTCAGCGTTCTCGAAGGCGGCGAGCCCACCGTCATCACCAACGCCGAGGGTGCCAGGACCACGCCGTCCGTCGTCGCCTTCGCCAAGAACGGCGAGGTGCTCGTCGGCGAGGTGGCCAAGCGCCAGGCGGTCACCAACGTGGACCGGACCATCCGCTCCGTGAAGCGCCACATGGGCACCGACTGGAAGATGGAGCTCGACGGGAAGCCCTTCAACCCGCAGCAGATCTCCGCCTTCATCCTCCAGAAGCTGAAGCGGGACGCCGAGTCCTACCTGGGCGAGAAGGTGACCGACGCGGTCATCACCGTCCCGGCGTACTTCAACGACTCCGAGCGCCAGGCGACGAAGGAGGCCGGCGAGATCGCCGGTCTGAACGTCCTGCGCATCGTCAACGAGCCCACCGCGGCCGCGCTCGCGTACGGCCTCGACAAGGACGACCAGACGATCCTCGTCTTCGACCTCGGCGGCGGCACCTTCGACGTGTCCCTGCTGGAGATCGGCGACGGCGTCGTCGAGGTGAAGGCCACCAACGGTGACAACCACCTCGGTGGTGACGACTGGGACCAGCGCGTCGTCGACTACCTGGTGAAGCAGTTCGCCAGCGGCCACGGCGTGGACCTCGGCAAGGACAAGATGGCCCTCCAGCGCCTCCGCGAGGCCGCCGAGAAGGCCAAGATCGAGCTGTCCTCCTCCACCGAGACCTCGATCAACCTGCCGTACATCACCGCCTCCGCCGAGGGCCCGCTGCACCTGGACGAGAAGCTCACCCGGGCTCAGTTCCAGCAGCTGACGGCCGACCTGCTGGAGCGCTGCAAGACCCCGTTCTTCAACGTCATGAAGGACGCCAACGTCTCCATCAACGAGATCGACCACGTCGTCCTCGTCGGTGGCTCCACCCGCATGCCCGCCGTCGCCGAGCTCGTCCGCGAGCTGACCGGCGGCAAGGACGCCAACAAGGGCGTCAACCCGGACGAGGTCGTCGCCATCGGCGCCGCCCTGCAGGCCGGTGTCCTCAAGGGTGAGGTCAAGGACGTCCTGCTCCTCGACGTGACCCCGCTGTCCCTCGGTATCGAGACCAAGGGCGGCATCATGACCAAGCTCATCGAGCGCAACACCACGATCCCGACCAAGCGGTCCGAGATCTTCACGACGGCCGAGGACAACCAGCCGTCCGTGCAGATCCAGGTCTACCAGGGCGAGCGCGAGATCGCGGCGTACAACAAGAAGCTCGGGATGTTCGAGCTGACCGGTCTGCCGCCGGCCCCGCGCGGTGTCCCGCAGATCGAGGTCGCCTTCGACATCGACGCCAACGGCATCATGCACGTGACCGCGAAGGACCTCGGCACGGGCAAGGAGCAGAAGATGACCGTCACCGGTGGCTCCTCGCTGCCGAAGGACGAGGTCAACCGGATGCGCGAAGAGGCCGAGAAGTACGCGGAGGAGGACCACGCCCGCCGCGAGGCCGCCGAGACCCGCAACCAGGGCGAGCAGCTCGTCTACCAGACGGAGAAGTTCCTCAAGGACAACGAGGACAAGGTCCCCGGCGAGGTCAAGACCGAGGTCGAGGCCGCCGTCGAGGAGCTGAAGACCGCGCTCAAGGGCGAGGACACCGCCGAGATCCGCACGGCCACCGAGAAGGTCGCCGCGGTCTCCCAGAAGGTGGGCCAGGCCATGTACGCCGACGCCCAGGCCGCGCAGGCCGCGGGCGGCCCCGAGGGCGCCGCTCCGGGTGGCAAGGCCGCTGACGACGACGTCGTCGACGCCGAGATCGTGGACGACGAGCGCAAGGACGGTGCCGCGTAATGACGGAGGAGACCCCGGGCTTCGAGGAGAGGCCCGACGTCCCCTCCGGCGCGACCCCTGACGACGCCGAGTCGAAGGCCGCAACCTCGTCGAACAGCGAGGGGGCGGCCCCGGCCGGGGACGGAGCAGCAGACGCGGGCCTGGTGGCCCAGCTGGACCAGGTGCGTACGGCGCTCGGTGAGCGCACGGCGGACCTCCAGCGGCTCCAGGCCGAGTACCAGAACTACCGCCGCCGTGTGGAGCGGGACCGGATCACGGTCAAGGAGATCGCCATCGCGAACCTCCTGACCGAGCTCCTGCCCGTGATCGACGACATCGGCCGTGCGCGGGAACACGGCGAGCTCGTCGGCGGATTCAAGTCCGTCGCGGAGTCGCTGGAGACCGTCGCGGCGAAGATGGGCCTGCAGGCGTTCGGCAAGGAGGGCGAGCCCTTCGACCCGACGATCCACGAGGCCCTGATGCACTCCTACGCTCCGGACGTCACCGAGACGACCTGCGTGGCGATCCTGCAGCCCGGGTATCGCATCGGCGAGCGCACCATCCGCCCCGCGCGGGTGGCCGTCGCCGAGCCCCAGCCGGGCGCGCAGACCGTCAAGGCCGAGGAGGCGACCGAGGCAGCGGGCGACGACAAGGAGAACGGTGGCCCGGACGAGGGCTGACGTTGAACTGACGGGAAACCCGATCAGGGAGGAGGGACGTCGGGGATGAGCACCAAGGACTTCATCGAGAAGGACTTCTACAAGGTCCTCGGCGTCCCCAAGGACGCCACCGAAGCCGAGATCAAGAAGGCGTACCGCAAGCTCGCCCGCGAGAACCACCCGGACGCCAACAAGGGCAACGCCAAGGCGGAGGAGCGCTTCAAGGAGATCTCCGAGGCGAACGACGTCCTCGGCGACCCCAAGAAGCGCAAGGAGTACGACGAGGCACGCGCCCTCTTCGGCAACGGCGGCTTCCGTCCGGGGCCGGGCGGCGCCGGCGGCTCCTTCAACTTCGACCTGGGCGACCTCTTCGGAGGCGGCGCCCAGGGCCAAGGGGGTTCCGGCGGCTTCGGCGGCGGAATCGGTGACGTATTCGGCGGCCTGTTCAACCGCGGCGGCACGGGCGCGGGCACCCGCACCCAGCCCCGCCGCGGCCAGGACATCGACACCGAGGTCACCCTCAGCTTCACCGAGGCGATCGAGGGAGCGACGGTCCCGCTGCGGATGTCCTCGCAGTCCCCGTGCAAGGCCTGCGCGGGCACCGGCGACAAGAACGGCACGCCCAGGGTGTGCCCGACCTGTGTCGGCACCGGCCAGGTGGCCCGGGGTTCGGGCGGCGGCTTCTCGCTGACCGACCCCTGCCCGGACTGCAAGGGGCGCGGCCTGATCGCCGAGCACCCGTGCCTGGAGTGCAAGGGCAGCGGCCGGGCCAAGTCGTCCCGGACGATGCAGGTCCGCATCCCGGCCGGGGTGTCGGACGGCCAGCGCATCCGGCTGCGCGGCAAGGGCGCACCCGGCGAGCGCGGCGGCCCGGCGGGCGATCTGTACGTCACCGTGCACGTCGACGCGCACCCGGTGTTCGGCCGCAAGGACGACAACCTCACGGTCACCGTCCCCGTGACGTTCACGGAGGCGGCGCTCGGCGGCGAGGTCAGGGTCCCCACCCTGGGCGGACCGCCGGTCACCCTGAAACTGCCGCCCGGCACGCCCAACGGCCGTACGATGCGGGCGCGGGGCAAGGGCGCGGTCCGTAAGGACGGCACCCGCGGCGACCTCCTGGTCACCGTCGAGGTGAGTGTTCCGAAGGACCTGACGGGGAAGGCTCGTGACGCGCTTGAGGCGTATCGCGAGGCGACCGCGGACGAGGACCCGCGGGCTGAGCTGTTCCAGGCCGCGAAGGGAGCTTGATCGAGATGGACGGCCGTCGACGCAATCCGTATGAACTGACCGAGGAGACCCCGGTCTACGTCATCTCGGTGGCGGCCCAGCTCTCCGGCCTGCACCCGCAGACGCTGCGCCAGTACGACCGCCTGGGCCTGGTGTCTCCGGACCGCACCGCCGGCCGGGGCCGCCGCTACTCGGCCCGCGACATCGAACTGCTGCGTACCGTCCAGCAGTTGTCGCAGGACGAGGGCATCAACCTGGCCGGCATCAAGCGCATCATCGAACTGGAGAACCAGGTCGCCGCGCTCCAGTCCCGGGTCGCCGAACTCCAGTCGGCCCTGGACGGCGCGGCGGCGACGATGCAGCAGCGCGAGGCGGCGGTGCACGCGTCGTACCGCCGGGATCTGGTGCCGTATCAGGAGGTGCAGCAGACCAGCGCGTTGGTGGTCTGGCGGCCGAAGCGGCAGCAGTCGTCGGACTGACGGCGCGCGCACGCGGACGCGCACGCGGACAGCGGACAGGGAAGGGGCCCGGAGAGTGAACTCTCCGGGCCCCTTCCCTGTGCCCCGTGTACCTGGGTCAGGCGGCGGGGGCGGTGACCGTCCAGTCGCCCGCCGGGACGGACTCGGTGCCGTCGGCCTGCACACCGGTCACCCAGTAGAAGGACGTGGTGCCGCGCCGCGCGCCCGTGTCGAAGTACGTGAAGGCGCCGGCCGGGAGTTCGGCGATCTTCTCGTACGTGGCGGAGGCGGGGTTCCACCGGTAGACGCGGAAGCTCTCCGCCGGGTCGGCGGACTCCTCCTCGCCCGCGCCGAGCCCGGACCACGTGAGCTGGTTGCCCTCGTCGCCCTCCGCGCCCGTCGCCGTCAGGTGCAGCGGGGAGCCCTCGGGCGTCGCCACGCTCGGCGTCATGTCGAGCTCGGTCGCGGTCACGGCCTGGACGCCGTCGTCGCTCCACTTGATGGCGGAGTTCCCGTCGTCGTCCACGGCGTCGAGGAAGAAGCAGACCTCGTCGCCGTCCGGGAGCGTGGTGTACGCGAAGGACGTCTCGTCGGGGGAGACGTAGTCCGACACGGTGCCATAGCAGACCTGTTCGTCGCCCTCGTCGCCCAGGAGCTCGCCCCAGTAGACCCGGTAGTGCTGCAGATCCTCGGCCGGGCTCTTGTCCCAGTCCAGCTGGAAGCCGTACTCGGTCGGGGTGACGCTCAGCCCGGAGACGAGCGGCGGCGGGTCGTTGTCCCAGATCTTGCCCCGCTGGGGCTCGGACCGCGCGGACTCGTTGCCCGCCGCGTCGACGGCCGACACCCGGTAGTAGTAGACGGTGTTCTCGGCGGCCGAGGTGTCCAGGTAGGTGAGCTGGTCCGTGCTCCCGACCTTGGCGTACGTGCCGTTCTCGCTCGCCGCGCGGTAGACGCGGTACGACGCCGCGTCCGCGACCGCGTCCCAGCCGACCTGGAGCCCGCCCGTGCCGCCGGTCGGGGTCACCTCGCCCGTCGCGCGCGTGATGGTGGGTACGCCGGGGGCGACCCGGTCGGCGGTGGTGACGGCTTGGTCCGCCGTGCCCGTCGACTCGTTGCCGGCCTTGTCGTAGGCGCGGACCTCGTAGTAGTAGGTCGCGCCGGTCACCGGGAGGGTGGCGTCCGAGTACGTCGAGGAAGCGGTCGTCGCGAGCGGCGTGCCGCCGAACGGTGCGCCCTTCAGGCGCCGGTAGACGCGGTAGCCGGCGAGGTCCATTTCCTTGTTCTTCGCCCAGGTCAGCTTCGCCTTGCCGGTCGAAGCGTCGTACGACGCCGAAGTCGCCGTCGGAGCAAGGGGCTTCACCTTGTCGACGTCCGCGGACGTGCGGGGCGCGTAGGCGAACTTGACGTTCGCCGTCCCGGTCCAGTTGACGAAGTCGACGCGCAGGCTGTGCTTGTCGGCCGGGATCGTGACGTTGACGGTCTTCCTGACCGTCGTGGACACGTTCTTCCAGAGGTCGATCTTGAGCTTGCCGTCCAGATAGACGCGGATGCCGTCCTGGGCGGAGGCGGTGAGGGAGAAGGGGCCGCCGGAGCCGAAGTCGCGGGTCAGGCTCCAGCGGACGGAGAACTTGTCCTTCGGGAGGCCGGATGCCGGGGCGCCGGTGCCCCAGTTCTGGTCGACGGCGGTGTCGCAGTCGGTCTTCTTCGGTGTACCGGAGAAGGCCGTGTTCGCGAAGAACTGTCGCTTGAAGACCGGTGACGTGCAGGTCACGGCGGCGGAGGCGGGTGCGGTGGTGATGGTGAGCAGTCCGCCTGCGATAGCGAGCACGACGCCGGCTGCGGCCCCGGCGGTCGTGCGTCTGGCTGGGTTCATCGGGTCCCTCGGTCGTGTTCGGCGACGGTGATGATCAACCGTCGCCGAACAGGACTCGCGGGGTCCGGAATTGGTTGTACGGAGGGGCTAGGGGTGAGGCCTGGGGTCAGGGGTGTGGGGCCAAGGGTCTGACAGGAAGTGGTTCTTGGCGTGCAGGATCCTGACAGTGATCGCTCTGGAAGCGGTTCGTGTGCGCTGGCAGAGTCGTGGACATGGAAAACAGGGGGAACACGGGGATTGCGGGGAACACGGGGATGACGACGACCAAGGCCGTCATGAGAAGAGGGCTTCCGGTGCTCGCGCTGGCTCTGATGGTCGCGTTGCCCGTGAGTGCGGCGGTGACGATGGAGGTCGGGGGCGGGCCCTCGGTCCAGGTGGCCGTCAACGGGTGGCAGTGAACGGAGTGGATGAGGCTGTGGAGTTCCAGGACGTGGTGCTGGTCCGTAGGACAGCCGGTGATGCGCCTGCGGCGACCGCAGTGATCAGGGTGATCGGTACGTTGCCCGAGGGTTGGGGGCACGACTGGCGACTCGACGAGGACGGGGGCCGGATCCATCTGCGGATCCGGCCCCCGTCGGGGTCGTCGGGGACTGCGGGTGCTGCGGTGCGGGCGTGGTTGGCCGGTGTTCTTGAGGATCCGGCGCTGCGTGCGTGGCGTGCGGAGGGGGCGGAAGGGGGCGGCTGACGGGAGTTCTCGCCCCCGCCGCCCCTACCCGTCCCATCCTCCAGGGGCTCCGCCCCTTCGACCCCGCTGGGGCCCTGAAGGGGCCTCGTCCTCAAACGCCGGACGGGCTGAAAGACACAGGCCGGGAAGTTGTCAGATCCAACCCCGTTCGCGGGCCAGCAGCGCTGCGTGGGGGCGGTTGCTGGCGTTCAGGGTGCGGAGGATGTCGGCTACGTGGCGGCGGTAGGTGCGTAGGGAGATGCCCAGTTCGCGGGCGCCGATCTCGTCCTTTGTCACTCGGCACATGGATTTGAGGACCTCCAGCTCCATGGGGGAGAGGGGGATGGATGCCGAGGGCGGGGTGTCGCGTAGGTGGGACAGGTCCGTGGCCTGGTCCCAGATTCTTTCGAAGAGGGACAGGACGCTGGCCACCAGGCCCGGTTCCTGGGCCACCAGGGCGCCGCGTGAGGTGTCCGCGGGGTTCGCCGGGACCAGGGCGGTGTGGCGGTCGTAGACGAGGATGCGTTCGGCGATGTCGGGGGCGGTTCTGATGCTGGCGCCCTGGGCGGACAGTTCGTGCAGGTAGGCCGCGGTCGGTGGGTCGTCCAGGGCTTCCTTCAGTACGACGTTGCGGATACGGACGCCCCGGCGCAGACAGCGGCTGTCGAGCGGGCGCGCGTGCTCGATGTTCTCCGGGGTGAGCGCCTGGTAGGGCTCGACGGAGATGATCTCCTCGCGGGCGAAGAACGCGAGGTCGTCGATGCGGTTGCGGATCTGCGTGAGGTTCGTCATCCGCTCCACACCACCGCCTGTCGGCAGGTGCGCGCTCTGCTCCGCACGGAGTTCCGCGACCAGGTTGCGCCCCCTGGTCACCTGCTGCAGCTCATGGTGCAGCTCGCTCAGTCTTCGGTCGGTGAGCAGCCCGACCGCGATCTCCGGGTCCGCCGCCGTCAGGCCGCCTTCCGGAGCGTCCTCGTTCTCGTCGTCCGCGCGGCGGAGCAGGCCCAGCTCCGTCAGTCGCTCCAGCGCGGCGCGGACGTCGCCCCGTCGTGCGTGGAGGAGCAGATGGATGTCCTCCGTCGGCGTACCCGGATGTCTCAGGAAGTGCCGGTAGACGCGTTCCTCCAGTGCGGAGAGCCCCAGCAGGTCCATGGTGCCCGCATTGTTCATCCTTCCCCCTGCGCTTCTTACGGCTGGTCAGGCCGTGGCGATGTGGAATCCACCGAATTGATTCGGACACAGGGTAATGCGCTGGTCAAGAGCTTGGGCGGCGCGACGTGCGGAGTGCGGTCGGCAGGATGGTGTCGACCGCGTGCAGCAAGTTGCTGTGTACGGGTCCCGCTCCGCGCCCCGACCCTTGGCAGGCTGGAATCCGTCGGCCAAGAACCGACGGAAACGCCGGCCACGAGCCGACGGACCGCGACACGACCGCACACGATCTGGGGGAAACACATGACTGTTGTCGTACGGGAGGACGCGCTCGACTTCGCCGCGCTGACCGACCGCGAGCGCGAGGTCCTGCTCCTGCTCGCCACGGGGGAGCAGAACCGGTGGCTCGCCCGCCGGCTGGGCATCGCGGAGCGCACGGTACGGGCCCACACCGCCAGCATCGTGCGCAAGCTCGACCTCAAGTCACGGTTCGAGGCGGCGATCGTCTCGCACCTCTACGCGGACGACATCAGGGGGCACGACACGGATGGCCGCGCCGCCGCGTAGTGGCGGTGGCGGTGTGGTGACAGGGAAGGGCCCCTCCGGTACGGCGCCGGAGGGGCCCTTCCCTGTCGTTCCGCCTTGTCCCGGCGGGGCTGCGGTCAGCCCGGGGTCATGTCGCCGACCATCTCGATCGCGATCATCCACCAGGGCTGGGCGCCCGTACCGAAGGCCACGGCGAGCGCGTAGCCGAGGGCCGCGTCCAGGGGCTCCGGCTCGGCGTCCTCGCGCCACTCGGCGATCACGCTTCCGTCGCCGTCCGAGGAGAAGTCGCCGATGTGCTGCTCGTCCCGCAGCAGACGGCTGCCCGGGATGGAGTCCGGCACCAGACGCCAGGCGTGGTCCGCGTGACGGACGTCGACGCGGTACGAGCGACGGCTCAGCCGTCCCTTGGCGGGGTCGAGGACGGCCTCCTCGCCGTCCACGGTCAGTGTGAGCAGGCTCCCTTTCCGGGTGCCGACCGGGATGTGGTCCTCGGCCTCGGTCCCTTCCGCACGGAACAGTTCGATCCGCGGCACCGACTCGCCCTCGACGGTGACCTCGCCCAGCTCGGTGTCGAGCCGGACCGTTATCGCGCCGAACCGGTCGTCCTCGACGAGGGTCTCGACGACGGGGTTCTTCTCGTACTCGTCGTCGTCCTCGTACTC
Organism: Streptomyces sp. cf386; assembly: GCF_900103585.1. GTDB lineage: Bacteria > Actinomycetota > Actinomycetes > Streptomycetales > Streptomycetaceae > Streptomyces. Next base: position 304,774 of record NZ_FNHV01000011.1, on the reverse strand, counting down.
GTCCTCGAACTCGTACTTGTCGTCGTACTCGTCGTGGTCGTCCGACCGGTCCGTGGTCGCGGGTGCGGGTGCGGGTGCCGGGTTCTTCGGCATCTGGTCTTCCTTCGCTGTGTTGCTTCTGACGGGTGGTCAGTGGTGCGTGTCGGACGCCGTACGGGGTCGCGTACGGACGTCGTGGGGTGCTCTCACGCTCCCGTTGCCGTCAGCTGGGTGGCGGCGAGGTCTCGGTACAGCCCGTCCCTGCCCAGCAGTTCCCCGTGCCGACCATGGTCGCGCACGCGGCCGCCCGCCAGCAGCACCATGTGGTCGGCGGAGGTCACCGTGGAGAGCCGGTGGGCGATCAGGACGACGGTGCAGTGCTCGGCGGCGCGCTCCACGGTCTGCCGCAGCGCGGTCTCGCTCAGTCCGTCGAGGTGGGCCGTCGCCTCGTCGAGCAGCAGCACCTGCGGGCGGCGCAGCAGGGCGCGGGCGATGGCCAGGCGCTGGCGTTCGCCGCCGGACAGGGCGAGACCGCGGGTGCCGACGTGGGTGTCGAGGCCCTCGGGGAGGCGGGCGACGAGCGAGTCGAGCAGGGTGTCCCGCAGGACCCGGTCGACCTCCGCCTCGCCGGCGTCGGGGGCGGCGTACAGCAGGTTCTCGCGGAGGGTGCCCGCCAGCATGGGGGTGTCCTGCTCGACGTACGCGATCCGGCGGCGCACCTCGGCGCGGCTGAGGGTGGCGATGTCGGTGTCGTCGAGCAGGATGCGGCCGGAGTCCAGGTCGTAGAAGCGCTGGAGGAGTGAGAAGACGGTCGTCTTGCCGCTGCCGGACGGGCCGACGAGCGCGGTGACGCCGCCCGCCGGAGCGGTGAGGCTGACGTCGTCGAGGGTGCCGGTGCGGCCCGGGTAGGCGAAGGTGGCGTTCTCCAGCGTGACGCGGGGCGGCGGGCCGACGGGGCGGGCCGGGGTCTCGTCCACGTCCGTCTCGGTCTCCATGTGCCGCACCTCCTCGATCCGGGTGAGCGCGCCGAGGCCCTGCTGGAGGGAGGTCGTGCCGCCGACCAGGGCGAGCACCGGGCCGCCGAGGTTGAACAGGTAGAGCAGGAAGGCGATCAGCGCGGCCAGGTCCAGGGTGCCGGTCGCGACCAGGGCGCCGCCGAAGCCGATCACCGCCAGGAACGAGGCCTGGACGACCAGGGAGGAGAGCACCGCGATCGTGGCGTGGTAGCGGGCGCCGGCCAGGCCCGCCCGGTAGGCGTCCTCGGCGGCGGCCACGGCCCGCGCGGTCTCCGTCGCCTCGCCGCCGTTGGCCTTCACGGTGCGGGCGGCGCCGAGCGAGCGGTCGAGGGCGGCGCCGATCTCGCCGACCGACGTCTGCGCGACCGTGGTGACCTGCCGGATCCGCGGCATCACCACGCCCATGGCGACACCGACCACCAGCAGGACGCCGGAGGTGATGCCGAGCAGCGGCAGACTGGTCATGCCCATCAAGACGATGGTGGCCAGCAGATGGATGCCTCCGTCGAGCAGCTGGATGACCCCGCTGGTCGCCGCGTGCTGCACGAGCGTGCTGTCCGAGGTCACCCGGGTCGTCAGGCCGCCGGGCTCGGTCTTGTCCAACTCGCCGGTACGCAGCCGGATCAGACGGTGGATCAGGCCCTTGCGCACCTGCAGGACGACCTTCTCCGCCGTGCGCTCGCTGAGCAGGGCCTGGGCCCAGGTGAGGACGATCGAACCCGCCAGCAGGGCCAGCATCAGCAGGATCTCGTCGCGCAGGCCCTGGCCGGTCATGAGCGCCGTGAGCGCCGATTCCACGACCATCGGCTGGGCAAGCCCGGCCGCGCTGCCCGCGAGGGTCAGCACCAGGACCAGCAGGAGGACGCGCCGGTGCGGGCGCGCGTGGGCGAGGAGGGCCCGAAGCGGCGGCCGGGGCGCGGGCCGCGGGGCCTGGGTGGTTGCGGATTCAGGTGTGTTCACCCTGATCTTTTTACGCGGGCGGGCGGGGGCGGCGGTATTGGCGGTTGCGGCAGTGCCGTTCTCGGTCATGCCGTTCTCGGTCATGCCGATTCCGGTTATGCCGACTGCGGTCATGCCGTAACTGACAATAGCGGGCGGCTTTTCGGCTGAGCCATATTTCTCATGTCCACAGCGGACAGCAGCGGCGGGCCGCAGCCGAAAGGCGAACGGCCGTAATACGCCTCTGAATTCATTCCGCGAGCTTCCAAGGGCTCGCGACACCAAGGGAGAGACTCATGCAGTCGACGCAGAACGAGAAGGACCTGTTCGAGGGCTACACCGCCTACACCTCCGCCGAGGAGCTGGGCCTGTACGACGGCAAGGACGCCGCGCCCGCGTTCAGCCCGACCATCCCGTGGGCGATCCGCGCGACCATCATCACGGCCCGCTCCTCGCAGCAGTGCGCCGCGGCCATCGGTTCGCTGACCGCCAAGACCATCGAGAACAAGTGCTGACGGGACACCCCGAGCAGTGACCCGCGGGGAGGGGCCGGTGCCGGCCAGGCCGCCGGCCCCTCCCCGGGCAAACCGAACCACATACCCCAGGAGGACGGTCATGGAGATCCCGGACCCCACCGGTGTCGCGGATCCCGGATTCCGGCGAGTGCTCCTTGTGGGCACCGGAGCGCTCAGCGTGGCATTTCTTCCCTTCTGGACCAACTGGCTGAACAACACCTTTCCGGAGATGGAGAAAAGGGTCGTGCTGACCCGCGCCGCCCGTCGATTCGTTTCGGCGGAGGCGATATCCGTGCTCAGTGGAAGGGAAGTCTTCACCGACGACTGGAACGAGGCGGATCCCGGCACCGCCCCCCATGTGGAACTGGCCGGCTGGCCCGATCTCGTCCTCGTCCACCCGGCGACGATGCACTTCCTGAGCCGGTACGCGCTCGGTCTCACCGACACCCCGCTGCTCTGTGCCCTCCAGTCCACGACCGCCCTGGTCGGCGTGGCCCCCTCGCTGCCGCCCGGCGCCCAGCTGAGCCCTGTACTGCGGGGCCACCTGGACACGCTGCGGGCCCGCCCCGGCGTCGTCGTCGCACCGACCGTGCCCGCGGTCAGCGCGAGCACCGGCGAACGGGAGGACGGTGGCGCGGCCCCGCTCTCGGAGTTGATGGGGCTGTGCGTGGGCGCGTACGCGAGGGCGCGGCGGGGGGAGGAGGAGTGACGGCGGCCACCGCACAGCCGGTCGCGGAGTTCGGCACCGGGCTCCAGGTCACCCGCGTCACGCCCACGGCCGACGGGCGTTACGAGTGGTGGCAGGGGCCGGGAGCGCGGCGGTCGGACCCGCCGGCGGTGCCCTTCGTGTCGTACGTTCCCCACCACACCTTTGGCGCTCGACTGGTCGTCCCCCGCCCCTCGGGCCACGGGCTCGCGTACCTCGCCGACGGGCCGTACTCGGCCGCCGCCTGGCTGCGTGATCCACGGCCGCAGGCACGGCGGCTGGTCGCGCACACGCTGGCCGCGACGGGTGCGGCGCTGCGGGAGCTGCACACGACTCCCGCGCCCACGGCGGACGTTCCGCCCGCGCTCGTACGACTGCGGTCGTTCGTCGACGGCTGCGACGCGGCCCCTCCTGCCGTACGACGCCTGCGTGAGCACGCGGTACGTGTCTGGGGGCCCGCGCGTCTCGACCTGCTCCGTGCCTGGTACGCCGAGCTGACGGCCCCCGGCGACCCGGGCCCGGCCCTCGTCCACGGCTTCGCCTCCCTCGGCGCGCTGATCCCGCCCCTGCACCGGGGTCCGGTGGCGCTGCTCACCGGGGAGGACCTGGGGGCCGGCCGGCCCGAGCTGGACCTGGGCTGGCTGCTGGGCGACCTGGCCGAACTCGCCTGGGCCGTCCCGGTGTTCGGGGACGACCCGGGGCCGGATCTGCCGGGCGTGCTGCTCGACGCGTACGGGGCGGGCGCGGACCGGGAGTGGGCGGCCCGGGCCGCCGTGCTGCGGATCGTCGCGCACATGCGGGACTTCGCCGCGTACTGCGACTGGAGCGACGAACTCACCGACTACACCGCCTTCATCGCTGACCTGATCGACGAGGAGGGCCGCCGCGCGGTCCCCGGGGGAGCCACACCATGACCACCCTGACCACCGTGTCCACCACCACGACCGAACAGCCGCGTACGCGGCAGCGCTACCGGCCCACCGAGCTGGCGACCGTGCCCGCCGTGAACGCACTGCTGGAGCGGATCGGGCTGGGCCCTCTCGACGCGGAGGCGGTCACCGCGTTCGGCGGGCGCAACGACAACTGGGCGGGGCCGACCACCACCGGCGAGCAGGTCTTCGTCAAGACGGTCGCCCTGCTGCCGGACGGCGGCTGCCCCGAACTCGAACGCGCCCTGAGCTTCGAGGAGTTGGCGGCCCGTCGGCCGCCGTCGGCCTCGCCCCTGCGCTCGCCCGCGCTGATCGGCGCGGACCGTGCGGCCGGGGTGACGGTGCACCGCCTGGTGCCGGGGGCCCGCTCGGGCGCCGAGCTGGCGCTGGACGGGGAGTTCGACGACGAGCTGTGCCGCGAGGCAGGCCGTGCGGTGGGCGCTCTGCACGGGCTGGGCCCCGCCGAGGACGTGGACACCGGTGAGGCTCCGCTGCCGCCGCTCGCCTGGTTGAAGGCGCTGCCGTGGAGTGCCGTCCAGGAGCGGAGCATGGCGCAGATCGCCGCCTGGCAGCTGGTCCAGGACGACACCGAGGTGGTCGCGGCCCTGCACCGGTTGCGGGACCTGGAGAAGACCGTGCCGCACGCGCCCACGCACTGCGATCTGCGCTTCGACCAGTTCATCCGGGCGGAGGAAGGCACCGGGGACCTCTACCTGTGCGACTGGGAGGAGTTCCGGCTCGCCGATCCCGCGCGGGACGTGGGCGCGTTCGCCGGGGAGTGGCTCTTCCACGCCGCGTACTCCGTGTTCGCGCCGACGGGCGAGGGCACCGGGCAGCCGGAGCCCGCCGCCGGGTTCGGGCTGACGCACGAGGAGATCGTCACGCGCGGCTCGGCGAGCCTGCGCCGCCATCTGCCCAGGATCGGCGCCTTCTGGCAGGGCTACCTGGAGAGCCGTACACCCGACGCCGGGCTGCCCGAGCGGGCCGCCGCGTACGCCGGGTGGCACATGTACGACCGCCTCATCGCCACGGCCGAGTCGCACGCCACGCTCAACCCGGTCGCACGGGCCGCGGCCGGCATCGGCCGGACGGTTCTGCTCGACCCGGCGACTGCGGCGCGCACGCTGGGCCTGACCTTGCCGGGAACTGTCGTCTCGGCCCCCGTCCTCCCGGGCCCTCCCCTCCCGGACCACCCCCTCTCGAACGGGAGCAGCCCCCGATGACCCTCGCCGCCCCCCTCACTCCCGTCACCCCCCTGGACCCCCCGGTGCCTGCCGCTTCCCCCGTCGCCCGGCACCGGGGTCTCGCCCCACGGCTGGCCGCCGCGCTCACCGACGTCAGCGTCGTGCCGGGTGCCCGTGAGGCCGCCGTCGCCGGGCGTACGGTGACCGCCGACAGCCCGCGCGATCTGCGGGGCCGGCTCACCAACGCGCTGTACGAGGAGCTCCACGCGGGCCGCCATCAGGGCGGTGCCCTCCCGGACGGTCCGCCGCCCCGGCGCACCCTGCGCGACCCCGAGCTGGAGCGTCGGCTCGCGGCTGCCGTGCCGCATCGCAGCACGCCCACCCGGGGCCGCCTCGTCGAGGTGCTGCGGCGGCCGGACGGCGACCAGCTCGTCGTACGTCTTCCGGAGGTCACCGCGCGCGTGCCGGCCGACCGGCTGCTGAGCCCGGCCACGCCGCCCGCGCCGGGCGAGTACGTCGAACTCGCGCTGGACGCCGCACGGCCCGCGCTGTCCCCCGGGTTCTTCTACGTCATGGGGTCGCGCCCGCTGCCCCGGCCCGCCGGACCCGTACGCCGTCTCTTCCTGCACGCGCGGGACGCGGACGCGGCGGTCGTGCTGTGGGGCCTGGCACTCGACGCGCTGGAGGCCGTCGGAGCCCGGTATCACGCGAAGGTGCTCTCCGATCCGCAGGACTTCCCGCGCCGCGATTCCGTGGTCGTCTATCTGCACGGCGACCACCGGCCCGGCGAGCGCGCGGTCGCGGACGCCGTGGCTCCGCACGCGGCCACCCTGACCGGCGCCGACACCTCGGTCTTCACCGAGGAGCCGGTTCCCGGTGTCGCCGCCGCCTGGGATCCCGAGGATCCGCGCCCCGGCCAGAGCGGCATGAGCTTCGGCCAGCACCGCGCCTTCGCCCTCGCCTCCGGGCTGATCGCGCACGCCCTGGCCAACGGCTCCGAGGGCGGTACGCGTGAGGAGTACGTCGTACGGGCCTTCCGCGAGGCGGGAATCGACCCGCTGCATCCCCAGAACAACCTCGACACCCGCTCGGGAGACGGACGATGACCACCAGCACCACGACCACCGAAGCCTCCGCGCTCCCCGAGGCCGGCGGGCTCGGCACCGCCCTGACCACCGCCTACAGCGACGCGATCGCCGAGGTGTACGACGAGATCTACCCCTCCACCCCGGACCTGGAGGACATCGCCGACTTCCTCCTCACGCTCACCGCACCCGGCGGATGCGTCCTCGAACTCGGCGTCGGCACCGGCCGGGTCGCGCTGCCGCTGGCCGACAAGGGTTTCCGGGTACACGGCGTCGACTCCTCCGAGGGCATGCTCGCCCGGCTCGCCGAGAAGGACCCCGAGGGTCGGATCACCCCCGTGCACGCCGACTTCGCCGCGCTCGACCTGGGCCGTACCTTCGACGTCGTCCTCGCGCCCTTCAACTCGCTGTGCTGCGCGGTCACCCCGGACGAGCAGATCGCCCTCATACATGCCGTGGCCCGGCACACCGCGCCGGACGGATGCGTCGTGATCGAGACGTTCGACCCCAGCGACTACCACGTCCAGAAGAAGAACGAGATCAGCACCTATCCCGTCGCCGGGCGCGGAGCCATGATCGAGTCCATCGGGGTGCTGCCCGCCTCGCAGAACATGATGGTGCACAACACCCTCTTCCTCGACGGTGAGCCGCCCAAGTCGGCGACCACGGTGATGCGTTACCTGTGGCCGAGCGAGCTGGACCTGCTCGCCGGGATCGCCCGCCTGGAGCTGTCCGCCCGCTACTCCGGCTGGCGTGAGCAGCCCTTCGACGGGGGCGACAGCCGCAAGATGTGCGTGTCCGTGTACCGGCCGCTGCCGTGAGCCTGCGGCCGGAGACGGGGGTGCGGCTGATCACCGAGGAGCTGCCCGGACGCGGGCTCGTGGCCGTGGCGCTGACCGTGCGCGCGGGCGGCGACGACGACCCGGCGGGGCGGCACGGGATGGCGCACCTCGTGGAGCACCTGATGTTCCCGCGCGACGACGATGCCGACGGATTCGTGGCCCTCGTCCAGGAGGCGGGCGGCATGTGCAACGCCGAGACCCACCGCGACCACACGGTCTTCCACACCGTCGTCCCCGCCGACGCGCTGCCCGACGTCCTCGCCCTGGAGGCCCGACGGCTGCTCCGCTTCGGGCCGTCCACCGCGACCGTACGCTCCGAGGCGGCCGTCATCGGCGAGGAGATCCGCGCCGCCGACGCCGGGAACCGCCTGTGGGACACCGTCCTCGCCGCGCTCCACCCCGGTGCCCGGGACGCCTACGGCACGACGGCGGAACTGCGGGACGCCACGGTGGCGGAGGCGGAGACCTTCTTCCACCGCCACTACCGGCCCGAGCGGGTCGTGCTGTCCGTGGTCGGGGACGTGGACGCGGGGCGGGTGGGGGAGCTGGTGGAGCGAGAGTTCGGCGCGTGGACGACGCCTGCCCCGGAGATCGCTTCCGCCGCCGAGGCACCCGCCCAGCGGGAAGCCTCCCGCCGCCACCCGCCCGGCGCCACCTCCTCCCTCCCTTACGCCCGCAACGGCGTCGCGATCGGCCACGCCCTGGCCGACCCGAACCGACGGGGCCTCGGTCCGTACCTCGCCCAGATCGTGCTCTGCGAGGTGCTGCGCCGCCGGATTCCCCGACTGATCGCCCGTACCGGCGCATGGGACGGAGCGAGCGTGCACGCCGGCTACCAGGGCCAGTGGCTCGCCTCGGCCGCGCCCGACCTCGCCCTCGTGCTGCTCGGCCGGGCGCCGGGCGCCGGTCCCGAGGACGCCCTCGACCCGTGGCTGGACACGCTCGCCGACATGGCCGCCACCCCGCCGGACGAGCCCGAACTCAGGCGCGCGGTGGCCGTGTTGCGGGCGGCCTGCTACCGCCAGTCCGACTCACTCGCCACCCGCGCGGTCACCCACGGCCGCGCGACCCTCCTCTTCACCCCGGCGGGCGACACGACCCCCGACACCATCCCGGCCCGCCTGGCCGCCGTCACCGCCGCCGATGTGTCGGCCGCCGCTCGGGACCTGTTGGGCGCGTCCAGGTCCGTGCATGTCTTGGAGGGAGGAGCCGTATGACCGCGTGTTTCTTCGCCTGGGCGGGTGGTGCGGGCTCCGACGCCGCCCCGGCCCGCCTGGCCGCCGTCACCGCCGCCGATGTGTCCGCCGCCGCTCGTGACCTGCCCGCCGCGCCCAGGTCCGTCCCCGTTCCGGAGGAAGTCGCCGCATGGAAGGGAGCCGCCCTATGACCGCGTCACCCGCCCCCGGTCCCACCCTGCGCACCGTCCTGCCGAACGGCCTGGACACGGTCGTCGTGACCGTCCCGGACGCGCCCCTCGCCGAGATCCGCCTCGTCCTGCCGTACGCCCGTACCGAACCCGCCCTCGCCGCCGTGCAGGAGCTGCTCGCGGCCGGGCTCGGCACCGCTGGCGTCACCCGTGACCGCCGGGCCGTCGCCGACCGGGCGGCCGGTCTCGGTGCCGAGTTCAGCACGGTGGTGACCGCCGAGCAGCTGGTGCTGTCGGTGAGCGTGCTGGCGGAGGGGCTGGCGGGCGCCCTGGAGCTGCTCGCCGATCTGCTGCTGCGGCCGGCGTACGACCACCCGGCCGGGCCGCCGTCACGAAGCGGACCCGCACCGCGGGCGATCCCCGGCCCCCGCACCCGTCTGCGCCGCGCCCAGCTCCGCCATGCCTTCGGCGGCCCGCACCCCTTGGTGGACGACGGCCACCCCACCGGCACGGCAGAAGACGTCGACCTGCTCGCCTTCCACCGCCGGGCCGTCGTCCCGGACGGTGCCGTACTGCTCATCCTCGGCGGCCAGGACCCGGACCGCGTCCTGGCCGCCGTACGGGAGGAGTTGGCCGAGTGGACCGGCGGCCCCTCCGGGCTCACGCTGCCGCCGTTCCCCCGCCCCGAGCCCACCCCCGGGCGCCTCGCCCTGCACGACCCGTCCGCCGACCAGGCGCTCCTGCTCACCGCGGGCCCGGCCGTTCCCGTCCCTGACCCCGGCCACACCGCGCTGCACCTCGCCCAGACCGTGCTCGGCGGCCACGCCACCTCCCGGCTGACCCGGCGGCTGCGTGAGCGGCACGGGCTCGCGTACGCGGTGGACGCCCGGATCAGGCAGAACGGCGCGGGCTGCTGGCTGGAGGTCGACTGCGTCGGTGCCGTCGGCACGGGGGACCGGCTCGCCGAGGAAGTCGCTGCCGCCATGGGTGAGTTGGCCCAGGCCGGTCCCACCCCGGAGGAGGCGCACCGGGTACGCCGGTACGCGGCCGGGTTCACCCGGTTCGCCCTCGCCACCCGGGCGGAGGAGGCGAGTGCCCTGGCGGGGTTCGCGGCGAGCGGGATGGACCTGGACTGGCTGACGCGCTACCCGGACGCCATCGCCGACGTGACGGACCGGCACATCGCCGAAGCCGCCGCCCGCTTCCTCGACCCGGCCCGCACCCTCGTGGCCACCCTCGACCGCACACCCACAGGAACCCGCCCGTGACCGCACCCATGACCGCACCCATGACCCCATCCGACCTCGCACCCGAGCCCGCCCCCACCCCCGTCCCCGCAGTCCCCTCCGTCCCCGCCGTCCTCTACCCCCTCCAGCCCGACCACCCCGAACTCGTCGCCCCCTTCGCCGAGTTGGTCGCCCGCACCGACGCGCGCCGCCTCTGGCTCTGCCAGTCCTTCCGGTCGGAACCGCACCAGGTGCTGGCGTACCTGGCGGGACTGGGCCACACCGTCCCCGTGGGCACGGCGGTCACCCTCCTCCCCCTGCGGCACCCGTACGAGGCGGCACTCCAGGCCCGTTCCCTGGCCCTGCTCACCGGGCGGCCGGTGGTGGCCGGGTACGGCATCGGCACCCCCGAGTTCGCGCACGGGCTCACTCCGGAGCCGTATCGCAGCCCGCGCACGGCGGTCGGGGAGTACGTCACCTCCGTACGGGCCCTGCTGAACGGCGAGAGCGTGGCGCACGACGGCCCGTACCACCGGCTGCACGCGGCGCTCCCGCCGGTCGGGCCGCACGCGCCGGTGGAAGTGGGCGCCGGGGTGCTCCGCCCCGGCATGGCCCGTACCGCGGGCGCCACCGCGGACGTGGCGATCACCTGGATGACCCCGCCGGACTACCTTCGCGACACCCTCGCACCGCGACTGGCGGCCGGCGCCGCCGAGGCGGGCCGCGCTACCCGCCCCCGTATCGCCACGGCCGTCCACGTCGCCGTCCGCCGCCCGGGCCGCGACCCGCGCCGCATGGCGGAGGCGGCCGCGGGCACCCATCTGCGCGCCCCGCACTACGCGGACATGCTGCGTCGCGCCGGCCTGGACGTCGACGGCCCCGACCCGGCGGCGGAACTCCTGCGCGCCGACGTGGTCGTCACCGGCACCCCGGACGAGATCGCCGCGACCCTGGCCGCCTATCGCGCCGCCGGCGTCGACGAGATCCTCCTCAACCCCACCGCCGTCCTGCTCACCGAGGGCGTCCACGCGGCGGTGGCGGACCTGGAGGAGATCATCGCCGCCTGCCGTTCGACGGACCGTACGTCGTCTGGCTTGGTTCGTTCGGTCCTTTGAACGAGAGCCGGACAGTCGTCGCGAGAGTGCCCTGGCCGCGACTCGCGCGGAATGGAGCGCTTGTACGGATCTTGGTCGACTCTGCGATCGAGGTTCGGTGGAGAGGGTGTAATGGGTGTTTGGAGGCAATCCGTCATGTCTTCACATGCTCAGCGGAGCGTGGCGTTGCGCACTCGTTAAGTAGTTCGGCTTGACGCTGGGGGGCGACGACGCGTTGGCTTTTCAGACACCTGGGCGCAATGGCGCGTCCGTGTCCCGAAGGCACCAGAAGTGAGCTCCTCTATGCGTCCCTTGCGCCCCCTGCGTCGTACCGCCACCGCCGTGGCCGCCGCATCCACGATGACCCTCTCGCTGGCCGCGTGCGGGGCTCTGGGCGTCACCGGGGACAGCAGCGAGGCGAGCCCGACCAAGGGGAACGACGTCACCGTGGGGCTGCTGCTGCCGGAGACGGCGAACACGCGCTACGACAAGTTCGACTTCCCCATCATCAGGAACAAGGTCCTGGAGCTCACCGACAAGCAGGGCCGGGTCGTCTACAAGAACGCGGACGCGGACGCGTCCAAGCAGACCGAGCAGCTCCAGCAGATGATCGACGACCAGGTCGACGTGATCCTGCTGGACGCCGTCGACTCGCACGCCATCGCCGGCGGAGTGCAGAAGGCCAAGGACGCCGGGATCCCGGTCATCGCCTACGACCGCCTGGCCGAGGGACCGATCGACGCGTACGTCTCCTTCGACAACGAACTGGTCGGCGAGGTCCAGGCGCGCACCCTGCTGGAGGCGATGGGGGAGGTCGACTCCTCCGACAAGATCGTCATGATGAACGGCTCGCCCACCGACCCGAACGCCAAGCAGTTCAAGGCGGGCGCCCTCTCCGAGCTCAACGGCACGGTGGACGTCGCCAAGACGTACGACACCAAGGACTGGAAGCCGGAGAACGCCCAGGCCAACATGGCCGAGGCGATCAAGGCGATCGGCGCGAACAACATCAAGGGCGTCTACTCCGCCAACGACGGCATGGCCGCCGGCGTCATCAAGGCCCTGGAGGCCGCGGGCGTGACCGAACTGCCGCCGATCACCGGGCAGGACGCCGAACTCGACGCCGTCCAGCGGATCGTGAGCGGCGAGCAGTTCATGAGCGTGTACAAGTCGTACCCGCAGGAGGCCGAGAGCGCCGCACAGATGGCCGTGGCCAAGGTCCAGGGCAAGGACATCCAGTTCGACTCCCTCACCCAGGACCGGGTCGACAGCCCCACCGACAAGGACATCCCGTCCCTGCTGGTACCCGTGGTCGCGCTGACCAAGGACAACATCAAGAAGACCGTCCTCGCCGACGGGATCTACGAGCTGTCCGAGATCTGCACGGCCGAGTACAAGGCGGGCTGCACGGCGATCGGGCTCAGCAAGTAGGGCTCGCGGACACGCCCTGAAGCGGGGCCCGTCGGTCTTCCGGCGGGCCCCTGCTTCTGCCCGTTCACACCACCCGCGTGAACTCCACCGTCACCTCCGGCGGCCCGCCGGGCACACCCCGGTAGATCCCCTTGTGCGGAGTGACGTCGTCGTAGTCACGCCCCCGGCCCACCACCACATGGGACTCGTCGGCCCGTGTCCGGTTCGTGGGGTCGTAGCCGCACCAGTCGCCCGCCCAGTACTCGATCCAGGCGTGGCTCTGCCCTGCCACCGGACGGTGCAGTTCCGCCTCTCGCTCGGGGTGCAGATAGCCGGAGACGTACCTCGTCGGCAGCCCCAGCCCGCGCAGCAGGGCGATGGTGACGTGGGCGATGTCCTGGCAGACGCCCGCGCCCTGCTCCCAGGCCTCCGCGGCGGACGTGTTCACTCCCGTCGCGCCGGGCAGATACGACACCCGGTCCGCGACCAGCGACGACACGGCGACCGCCGTCCCGTGCGGATCGAGGCCGGCCGCCGCCTCCCGCGCCTTCTCGATCAGCCCGGCCGGGACCGTCGTACGCCCGGTCGTGTTCGCGAACTCCAACAGGCGGGAGCTCGCCGTCCGTTCGGCCACCTCCGCCCACCCGGGCGCCTCGGGGAGCGGGCCCGGCGGATGGGTCTCGACCAGGCTGGAGGCGGTGATGGTGAGGTCGGCGTGCGGGTCCATCAGGTCGAAGCCGGTGACCTGGGTGCCCCAGTAGTCCCAGTACGCCCAGGTGGTCGCCGCCGGGCTGATGGTGACCCGGGCGTCCAGGGTGGTCTGGCTGGGCAGCGTCAGCGGGGTCATGCGGACCTCGTTGTGCGAGGACGCGGCGGGCTGGGCGTAGGGCACGCGCGTGACGTGCTTGATGCGGAGGCGGCGCGACGCGGTGGGGTCCGCGGTCAGGGGAGCCGTGGTCATGGTCACGCTCCTTCCTGGGCCCACTCGACGGGCCCCTGGTACGGGAAGAACCGGTCGGCCACGGCGTCCATCGAGGCCATGCAGGCCTGCTGCAAGTCCCGCAACAAAACGGGCAGTTGGTCTTCCAGGGCGTGCGTGTCCAGGTATTCGAGGCGGGTGCGCATCCGGCCGATCGGGCGGCGCGCGGGGTCCTGGCGGGGCCGGCCCAGCGCGGTGAGGCACTCCTCGGCCGTGGTCAGGGCGTGCAGCGCCGAGCGCGGGAACTCGCGGTCCAGCAGCAGGAACTCCGCCACCCGCGGGGTGTCGCCGAAACCGCCGTACACGCGCGCGTACGCCTCGTCCGCGCCGGACGCGCTCAGCAGGGTCGGCCAGTCGGGTGCGTGGGCGGCGTCCAGCACCCGCACCGACAGCAGCCGTACGGTCATGTCCACCCGCTCAAGGCTGCGGCCCAGCACGACGAAACGCCAGCTGTCGTCCCGGCTCATGGTCGAGTCGGCAAGACCGAAGAACAGCGCCGCGCGTCTGCGCACCAGCTCCAGATAGGCGTACGGCCCCGTCCGCCGGGCCGCCAGTCGCTGGTCGGCGAGCGCGTGCCACGTCGAGTTCAGGCACTCCCACATCTCCGACGAGACGGCCTCGCGGGCACTGCGCGCGTTCAGCCGGGCGGCGCCCAACGCGCCCTCGATGGAGCCGGTGGAGCGGGCGTCGAAGGCCAGCTGGTCGAGCACCTGCTGCATGTCCACGGGCTCACCACCCGCGTCCATACCGAGGATCGCGTACAGCGACCGGCAGGCCACGTCCTCGTCGCGCCAGGGGTCCTCCAGCATGCGGTGGAGGTAGGCGTCGAGGATGCGGCCCGTGGCGTCGGCGCGCTCGACATACCTTCCGGTCCAGGTCAGCGCCTCGGCGATGCGGGAGAGGATCACGTCGTTCACTGCTGCTGCGCCCCTTCCTGTACGACGGTGGGGGTGCCGTCGGGTCCGAGCTGACGTGGGGCGACGTCGGGCAGTACGGCTGCCGGCGCCGCCGGTCGCTCCGCCGGGCCCTCCGCGAGCACCCAGGTGTCCTTGGAGCCGCCGCCCTGACTGGAGTTGACGATGAGGTTGCCCTCCTGGAGAGCGACCCGGGTGAGGCCGCCGGGCAGCACCCAGACATCGTTGCCGTCGTTGACGGCGAAGGGCCGCAGGTCGATGTGGCGCGGTGCCATCCGCTCGCCCGCGAGGGTGGGGGAGGTGGACAGGGCGACCGGCCGCTGGGCGATGAAGCCGCGCGGATCGGCGATGACGGCTTTGCGAGTGCGTTCGATGGTGTCCCGGTCGGCCTTGGGGCCGATGACGATGCCCTGCCCGCCGGCGCCGTCGACGGGCTTGACGACGAGCTGCTCGATCTGGTCGAGGACGGCCTCCAACTGGCCTGGCTCGTCAGGCCGGTAGGACTCGACGTTGGGGAGGATCGGTTCCTCGCCGAGGTAGTACCGGATGAGGTCCGGGACGTAGGTGTAGAGGAGCTTGTCGTCGGCGATGCCGTTGCCCACGGCGTTCGCGAGTGTGACGTTGCCCGCCATGGCCGCGCCCATGATGCCCGGGCAGCCGATCACCGAGTCGGGGCGGAAGTGGAGGGGGTCGAGGAAGTCGTCGTCCAGGCGCCGGTATACGACGTGGACGGGCACCTCGCCGCGCGTCGTCCGCATCCAGACCCGGTTGCCGCGGCAGACGAGGTCGTGTCCCTCGACGAGCTGCACACCCATCAGCCGGGCCAGCAGGGCGTGCTCGAAGTAGGCGGCGTTGTTGGGCCCGGGGGTCAGGACGACCACACGCGGGTCCTCGACGCCGTCGGGGGCGGCCGCGCGCAGGGCGGCGAGCAGCTTCTGCGTGTACCCGTCGACGGGCAGGACGTGCTGCTCGGCGAAGAGGGAGGGGAAGATCCGGGTCATGGCACGCCGGTTCTCGATGACGTACGAAACGCCACTGGGCACACGGACGTTGTCCTCCAGCACCCGGAAGTCCCCGGCCTCGTCCCGCACGAGGTCGATGCCGGCGACATGGATCCGGACCCCGCCCGGTGGTTCGATCCCGTGGGCCGCTCTGTGGAAGTGCGGGGAGTTGAGCAGCAGCCGCCAGGGCACGACGCCGTCCTCGAAGGCACGGGCGTGCCCGTAGGCGTCGGCGAGGTAGGCCTCCAGGGCCCTGACCCGTTGGCTCACCCCGCGTTGTATGAGATCCCATTCGAGGGCGTCGAGGATGCGAGGCACGAGGTCCAGCGGCCAGGGCCGCTCCTCGCCCGCGAAGGCGTACGTCACGCCCCGGTCGGTGAACGCCCGGGCCATCTGGTCGGCCCGGAACCGGAGTTCACCGGGCTCGATCGGCTGAAGTGCAGCCAGCACCGGCTCATAGGCGGTCCTGACCTCACCCGGCCGCTCAAACATCTCGTCCCACGCGTCGGCCAACGCGTACGCGT
Source organism: Streptomyces sp. cf386 (assembly GCF_900103585.1). Classification (GTDB taxonomy): domain Bacteria; phylum Actinomycetota; class Actinomycetes; order Streptomycetales; family Streptomycetaceae; genus Streptomyces. Next base: position 289,065 of record NZ_FNHV01000011.1, on the reverse strand, counting down.
CAAATATGTCCGCCATGGCCTGACGTTAAGTGCGGTCTGTAACACGGTGATCTCTGACTGATTTCCGGGAGGTGCACGCGGAAGGCCGGCGTCCGGGTCGCCGGGGCGGTCGGGTTCACCGCCCGGGGTGAACCGGGGGCGGCTTTGCTGCGCACACGGCAAAGGCTGGGATGAGACCATCAGCTTGTTGCAACTCGACCGGCGGAGGCCCGGAAATAGCGGGGCGTACCGGTGGTTTACGGCGCCCGACCCGGCGGGAGCCGTGTTGCGGAGCACGGCCGGTCCGCGCATAGTTGCGCTGCGGAAGCGCGAGCGAACCGTACGCCCGAGGGGCTGTGCACGGTGGGCCCCTCGACCAGGGCCACGCCCTGTCGAGGCGCCCCGGCAGGGGTGCCGGCACCGCGCACCGGAGGCGGCGAGCCGGCGAGAGAGGCAAGAACCGGGGGTGGATGGGCGATGGCCGGGCACGGGACGGAGGAGCATCCACACGGTGCCGACCGACTGTGCGAGGCCGGGGATCGCGTGTATTCCCGGGCCGTACGGCGCGGCCGTGTGCCGCGCCCGGACGCCGAGCAGGTGCCCTGCCTGCTGGAGTTGGCGCTGCTGCACCCCGACCCCGACGACATGGACTGGCTGGTCCCGACGTCCCCGCAGGAGGTCATGACGCGGCTGCTGCGCGGGGTGTACGACGAGGTCAGCGCGAGCCAGCGTCGGGTGGGCTCGGCGGTGGCGGCGTTCGAGTGGTACGCCGGACTCGGCCCCCAGCCGCCGCAGGCATCCGGCGCGGAGGGCACGGCGATCCGTGTGCTGGACGGCCCCTCCCGCATCCAGGCGGCCCTGGACGCGGCGACGGAGGCGTGCACGACGGAGGTGCTGACCGTGCAGCCCGGCGGCATCCGTCCCGAGCACGAGCTGACGGAGGGCCTGCACCGGGCACTGGCGCTGCGCGGGCGGGGCGTGCGGATGCGCGACCTGTACACGCATGTGGCCCGGCACGGCCAGGGCCTGCTCAACTACCTTGAGCTGATGGGCGATTCGGTCGAGGCCCGCACACTGGACGAGGTCATCGACCGGCTGATCCTCTTCGACCGCACGGTCGCCTTCATCCCGGCGAACACCGACCGCACGATGGCGTTGGAGCTGCGGCACCCGGCGCTGGTGAACTACCTGCTGACCGTGTTCGAGCGCCTGTGGCGGCTGGCGATCCCGCTGACGGCGCCCCTTCCCGACACCGGCATCGAGGGCATCTCCCACCGAGAACAGTCCATCGCCGCGCTGCTCGCCGAGGGCCACCAGGACGCGGTGATCGCGGAACGGCTGGGGATAAGCGTGCGGACCTGCCGGGCGCACATCGCGCGGTTGTCGGAGACGCTGGGGGCGGCGAACCGGACGCAGCTCGGGGTACGGATCGCACAGGTGGGGCTGGACCGTCCGCGGGCGTCGTCGTCCGAGGCGGCGGTGATCAGCGTGGCCGGGGTACCGGGGGTGCCTGGAGCGTCGGGGATTCCCGGGGTCCCTGGTCAAGAATCCCCGACTGGCCGATGAGATAGCCGAGTTGGGCCCGGCTCTCGCTGCCCAGGGTCGCCGCGAGCTTGGCGATGTGGACGCGGGCGGTGCGGATGTTCATACCGAGGCGGTCGGCGATGACGGCGTCGGTGTGGCCCTCGACCAGGAGGCTCGCGATGGCACGCTGGCGGGGGGTGATGCCGTTGAGCGTGGGTTGCCGGATGGCCTCGGGGTACATGGGGGTGGCCAGGCGCCAGAGGCGGTCGAAGGTGGTCACGAAGAAGGCGATCAGGGCTGGGTGGCGGACTTCCAGTGCGACCGAGGGGGTGTTGCTGACCGGGATGAAGGCGACGGACCTGTCGATGACGATGAGGCGGTCGGTGACCTCGTCGAGGGTACGGGCCTCGACGTCGCCCTGGAGCTGTTCGTAGCGCGCGATCACATACGGCACATGGCGCTGGGTGTGCTGGTAGAGGGTGCGGATGCGGCCGCCACGGTCGAGCAGGGCCTGATCACGGTCCAGCGAGATGGCGTGAGCCGCCTCATGGACCTCGCTCTTGTGGGTGCTGGGCTGCACGGAGAGCACCTCTTGGTCCGCTTCGGCCATGACCCGTGAAATGGCCCGGTTGATCTGGACGCCGCCGCTGAGCATCTTGGTCGCCGAGGTGTCCGCGGTCGTGGGGCGCCCGGCGTCGATCTGCATCAGCGGTGCGAACGCCTCGCTCAGCCGTTCCTCACGTCGTCGCTCGTCGGCGATACGGTCCCCGGAGGCGCGCAGCATCCGGTGCAGGGCGACGGCGGGCGCGACCGGCTCCAGCCAGCCGAGGTCGTCGAGGACGGTGTGCAGCAGGCCGAGGTCGACGAGGCAGGGCGCGGGTTCGAGGTGCGCGGCGGATACCCGGCCCTCACGCAGGGCCTGTTCGTACAGCTTCCTGCCCGCTGCACACAGGTCCTCCGCACCGTGCGTGTGCCCCTCGGTCACGTGTGACTGCCTCCCGCCGGCGTCGAGTGGTCCTGCTCCAGGATCCCCGACTGGGCTATGAGGTAGCCGAGTTGGGCACGGCTGCCGCTGCCCAGGGCGGTGGCCAGCTTGGCTATGTGGGCCCGGCAGGTGCGGACGTTCATGCCCAGTCGGCGCGCTATGGCCTCGTCGACGTGCCCCTCGACAAGGAGCTTGGCGATGGAGTGCTGGATTTCTGTGATGCCGTCGGGGGCGGTCTCGTAGGGGGCGCCCGCGCTCAGCGGGACGGCCCGGTCCCACATGAACTCGAAGACCTTGATCAGATAGCGGATGAGCCCCCGGTCGCGGACCTCCAGGGCGGCCTTCTGGTCGTCCCGGGTGGGGATGAAGGCCACGGACTCGTCGCAGACGATGAGCCGCTCCACCACTCCGTCGATGGTCCGGTGCTCGACCTTGCCGTCGGAGAGCTGATCCACGTAGGCCAGTCTCTCGGGGCTGTACCGGGCCGTGTGCGGATAGAGGGTCCTGATCCGCACCCCGCGTTCGATCAGCGGCCGGTCGCGCTCCAGCCCCTGGATCAGGCTTCGCTCGGGCCGGTGGCCGCTCGGCTGGACCGTGAGCATCTCGGTCTGGCACTGGGCGGTGGCCAGGTTGAGCGCCCCGTTGATCCGGGCGCTGCCCTCCAGCACCGTGATCGAGTCGCTGGCCGCCGACTGAGTGCTGAGCGCCATGAACGGCGCGAAAACGTCGGACAGTTCGATCGACAGCCGCCTGCGCTCGGTGATCTCGTGCTCTATGGGGTTGAGCCGCTGGGCGAGGGCGACCGCCGGAGGCACCGGGCGCAGCCAGTTCGGGTCGTCGGGATCGGGGTGGAGGAGGGAGAACTCCTCCAGACACGGGGCCGGTTCCGCGTCCGTCCGAGAGATACGTCCCGCACGGATCGCGTTTGCGTAGAGTCGGCCACCTTCCTCACACAGCTCGGTCGCCGCATGGGGATGTGTCGTATTAGTCCGATTAGTTCCCAAATCTCCACCCCCCAGGGTCCTGAACATGCAGGAACATGATGCATCGATTGTGTGGCCATGAGGTGCCTGAATGAGCCATCGTCTTACTCGACGGGGGAAGAGGGGACCTTCAAGTGAGGACGAAGCCGACTATGCGTAACAAAATGCTTCGCTCGGTGCTTGTCGCCATCTTCTCCACCGTCGTGGCCGTCGCAACTCTGAGTGGCCTATCCGGTGCGAAGGGTGATGCCCGGGCAGGGGACAGTGTGTGGCCGGCGGGCCCGAGGACCCACGTCCTGGCGGACAGCGTGTGGCCGGCCGTGGCGGCCGACTCCGAGGGAGCCGGGAGCTGACGTGACGACCCCACCAGACGACCGCTCCTTCCGCAGAGAAATGGCCACCGCCTACCGCTCCGGCTGGCACTTCATCGACTTGGTCACCGCGATCCCCCACTCCGGTGACTCCCTGATGGTGACCGTCTTCGGTGAGCCGGTCGTCGTCACGCGGGACGACGAGGAGGACGTCCGGGCCTACCGGTGTCTGCGGCGGCCTCGGGGGGCGCCGCAGCCTGTGCGGTGTGCCGTCCGATACGGAATGATCTTCGTCAACCTGGATCAGCGCGACCACCGGCTGGTGGAGCCCGAGGCCCCGGCCCCAAGGACCATCTCAGCCACCCCCCGCAGTGCCTGACGCGATTCCCCCGTCGTAACAGATCGCTCAGGTGCTTCCCCCCGCAGCGGCGTCACCGTGACCTGAACACGGTGACGCCGCTGCAGTTTTCTGGGGACATTTCCCGGTATCCGCCCGTTCCGGCGGTGGCCGAAACCGGGCGCCCGGTATTCAGCCACCGGCACCCCGTCGCCGCGTCACCCTCGCCCCGTCACCCGCGCCCCATCGCCCGAGTCAGCTCGATCTCGATCACCACCCGCTCGGGATTCGGCGTCGGCGTCCGCCCGTACCGCACCGCGTACCGCTGCTCCGCGTCCCTGACCCGCTCCGGCTCGGTCCGCACGAACGCCCGCCCCTCCAGCGTCGCCCACCGTCCGCCGTCCATCTGGCAGACCGCGACGCGCGCCCCGTCCGGGCCGGCGGCCAGTACATGGCGCACCTTCCTGCTCGACTTGCGCGTGATCACCCGAGCAAGTCGCGCCTCGGGGTCGTATGTCACTCCGACGGGCACGACGTGCGGGGTGCCGTCCGGGCGCAGGGTCGTCAGGGTGCACAGGTGCCTCTCCTGCCAGAAGGTGAGGTACGGCGCGTCCGGCGCGCCAGGATCCTGGGGGTGTGTCGCCATGGCCCGGAACCTAGCCGTACCAAGCCTCTCCCGACTACCTTGAGCGGAATAGACTCAACTTTGTGTACGCTGATTCAGTCAGCACTGAGCCGGTGCTCAGTCAGTACTGGGAGACGCTGACGCCAGGAGGAGAAAGCGAACGTGGACGCCGAGCTGACCAACCGGAGCCGGGACGCCATCAGGGCGGCCGAGCAGCGGGCCGTGACCGACGGGCACCCCGATCTCACCCCTGCCCATCTGCTGCTCGCTCTGCTCCAGGGGCAGGACAACGAGAACATCGTCGATCTGCTGGCCGCCGTCGAGGCCGATCAGGCGGCCGTGCGAGCCGGTGCCGACAAGGTGCTCGCCGCGCTGCCCAGCGTGACCGGGTCCACCGTGGCGCCCCCGCAGCCCAGCCGTGAGCTGCTCGCCGTGATCGCGGATGCCCAGGCGCGGGCCAGGGAGCTCGGGGACGAGTACCTCTCCACCGAGCACCTCCTCATCGGCATCGCGGCCAAGGGCGGCCAGGCGGGTGACGTGCTCACCCAGCAGGGAGCCGGTGCGAAGAAGCTGCTGGACGCCTTCCGGAAGGCGCGCGGCGGGCGCCGGGTGACCACCGCCGACCCCGAGGGGCAGTACAAGGCGCTGGAGAAGTTCGGCACCGACTTCACGGCCGCGGCCCGCGAGGGCAAGCTCGATCCTGTCATCGGGCGGGATCAGGAGATCCGGCGTGTGGTGCAGGTGCTCTCCCGCCGTACCAAGAACAACCCCGTCCTCATCGGCGAGCCCGGCGTTGGCAAGACGGCCGTGGTCGAAGGCCTCGCCCAGCGGATCGTCAAGGGGGACGTGCCCGAGTCGCTCAAGAACAAGCGGCTCGTCGCGCTCGACCTCGGCGCCATGGTCGCCGGGGCCAAGTACCGGGGTGAGTTCGAGGAGCGGCTGAAGACCGTGCTCGCGGAGATCAAGGACTCCGACGGGCAGATCATCACGTTCATCGACGAGCTGCACACGGTCGTGGGCGCCGGTGCCGGCGGTGACTCCGCCATGGACGCCGGCAACATGCTCAAGCCGATGCTCGCCCGCGGTGAGCTGCGGATGGTGGGTGCCACGACCCTCGACGAGTACCGCGAGCGGATCGAGAAGGACCCCGCCCTGGAGCGCCGCTTCCAGCAGGTGCTGGTCGCCGAGCCGACCGTCGAGGACACCATCGCGATCCTGCGCGGGCTCAAGGGGCGGTACGAGGCCCACCACAAGGTCCAGATCGCCGACAGCGCGCTGGTGGCCGCCGCCACCCTCTCCGACCGGTACATCACCTCCCGCTTCCTCCCCGACAAGGCCATCGACCTGGTCGACGAGGCGGCCTCCCGCCTCCGTATGGAGATCGACTCGTCCCCCGTCGAGATCGACGAACTCCAGCGCGCCGTCGACCGGTTGAAGATGGAGGAGCTCGCGCTGGAGAAGGAGACCGACCCGGCCTCCCGCGAGCGCCTGGAGCGGCTGCGCCGCGATCTCGCCGACAAGGAGGAGGAGTTGCGCGGTCTGACCGCCCGCTGGGAGAAGGAGAAGCAGTCCCTCAACCGCGTCGGCGAGCTGAAGGAACGGCTCGACGAGGCGCGCGGGCAGGCCGAACGTGCCCAGCGCGACGGCGACTTCGACACCGCCAGCAAGCTGCTCTACGGCGAGATCCCGGACCTGGAGCGGGACCTGGAGGCCGCCTCGCAGGCCGAGGAGGAGGCCGCCAAGTCCACGATGGTCAAGGAGGAGGTCGGCTCGGACGACATCGCCGACACCGTCGCCGCCTGGACCGGCATTCCGGCCGGGCGCCTCCTGGAGGGCGAGACGCAGAAGCTGCTGCGCATGGAGGAGGAGCTGGGCAGGCGGCTGATCGGTCAGACGGAGGCCGTGCAGGCGGTGTCGGACGCCGTACGCCGCACCCGCGCCGGCATCGCGGACCCGGACCGGCCCACCGGCTCCTTCCTCTTCCTCGGCCCGACCGGCGTCGGCAAGACCGAGCTGGCCAAGGCCCTCGCGGACTTCCTCTTCGACGACGAGCGCGCGATGGTCCGCATCGACATGTCGGAGTACGGCGAGAAGCACAGCGTGGCCCGGCTGGTCGGCGCGCCCCCCGGATACGTCGGCTACGAGGAGGGCGGCCAGCTGACGGAGGCGGTGCGCAGGCGGCCGTACAGCGTCGTGCTGCTCGACGAGGTCGAGAAGGCGCACCCCGAGGTCTTCGACATCCTCCTCCAGGTGCTGGACGACGGACGGTTGACGGACGGTCAGGGCCGTACGGTCGACTTCCGCAACGCGATCCTGGTGCTGACCTCGAACCTGGGCAGCCAGTTCCTGGTGGACCCGATCACCAGCGAGGCGGAGAAGAAGGAGCAGGTGTTGGAGGTGGTCCGGGCCTCCTTCAAGCCCGAGTTCCTGAACCGCCTGGACGACCTGGTGGTCTTCTCGGCCCTGGCGAAGGACGAGCTGGCCAAGATCGCCCGGCTGCAGATCGACCGCCTCGCCAAGCGCCTGGCCGAACGCCGCCTCACTCTGGAGATCACCGACGAGGCCCTGGCCTGGCTCGCCGACGAGGGCAACGACCCGGCCTACGGCGCCCGCCCCCTGCGCCGCCTCGTGCAGACCGCCATCGGCGACCGCCTGGCCAAGGAGATCCTCTCCGGCGAGATCAAGGACGGCGACACGGTGCGGGTGGACGTCTTCGGGGACGGTTTGATCGTGGGGCCCGCGACAGGCAAGAAGCTGTGATTTGCGGGTACCCGGTAGGGCCGGGTACCCGTCAGTAGTGACCGGAGTCTGACCGGAGTATTGACCGGATCGAGTCAGCCGAGGGCTGACAGTCCCGTCAGGGCTTGCAACCCCCCTCCCCGCATGGGGGAGGATGGCGGAATCCGTACGAAGGGAAAATCACGGTGAGCATCGACCCGTCCTCGATTCCGAACTTCGGGGGCCAGCCCGAGCCGCAGCCCCAAGGACCGGCGGGCCCCGTCGTCCCGGATCAGGACCTCGTGAAGCAGCTCCTCGACCAGATGGAGCTGAAGTACGTCGTCGACGACGAGGGTGACCTCGCGGCGCCGTGGGAGCAGTTCCGTACGTACTTCATGTTCCGCGGCGAGGGTGACCAGCAGGTCTTCTCGGTGCGGACGTTCTACGACCGGCCCCACCAGATCGACGAGAAGCCCCAGCTTCTCGAGTCGATCGACGACTGGAACCGCCGGACGCTGTGGCCCAAGGTGTACAGCCACACGCACGACGACGGCACCGTCCGCCTGATCGGCGAGGCGCAGATGCTGATCGGCACGGGCGTTGCCCTGGAGCACTTCGTCTCGTCGACGGTCAGCTGGGTGCGGGCCGCCATCGAGTTCGACAAGTGGCTCGTCGAGCAGCTCGGCCTGGAGCAGGAGATCAACGAAGCGGAGAAGCCGGAGGACGACGAGGAGTAGTCCTCCTCCACACGGATTCGGCAGAGCCCGGCCAGGGCACCGGCCACCACGGCCGAGTGTCGGGCCGGGTTTGTGCTGTCTGCGGCCGTCCACAGGTTGTGGACGGCCGCAGCGCTCAGCCGGCCAGTGACTTGAGCCGCCGCACCGCCTCCTCCAGCACACCCGTCTGCTTGCAGAACGCGAACCGCACGAACGGTGCGCCCGCCTCCCGGTGGTCGTAGAAGACCGCGTTGGGGATGGCGACGACCCCGGCCAGCTCCGGCAGGGCACGGCAGAAGGCGAAGCCGTCCCCCTCCTTGGACAGCGCGGCGCCGAGGGGGCGGATGTCGGTGGTGATGAAGTACGTGCCGGCGGGCTTGAACACCTCGAATCCCGCCTCCACCAGCCCCGCCGCCAGCAGGTCCCGCTTGGCCAGCATGTCCGCGCGGAAGTCCGCGAAATAGCTGTCCGGGAGGGCGAGCGCCTCGGCGACGGCGTACTGGAACGGCCCCGACGAGACGTACGTCAGGAACTGCTTCGCCGAGCGCACGGCCGTGACCAGGGCGGACGGCGCGGTCACCCAGCCGACCTTCCAGCCGGTGAAGGAGAACGTCTTGCCCGCCGACCCGATGGTCACCGTCCGCTCCCGCATACCCGGGAAGGTGGCGAGCGGCAGGTGCTCGGCGTCGTCGAAGACCAGGTGCTCGTACACCTCGTCGGTGACCACGAGCAGATCCCGCTCCACCGCCAGCTCGGCGATCGCGGTCAGCTCCTCGCGGGTGAGGACCGTGCCGGTGGGGTTGTGCGGGGTGTTGATCAGCAGCAGCCGGGTGCGGTCGGTGACGGCGGCGCGCAGTTCGTCGAGGTCCAGGCGGAAGCTTCCCTCGCTCGGCCGCAGGGTGACCGGCACCCGCGTCCCGCCCGCCATCGCGATGCAGGCCGCGTACGAGTCGTAGTACGGCTCGAAGGCGATCACCTCGTCGCCGGGCTCCAGCAGGGCCAGCAGGGCGGCGGCGATCGCCTCGGTGGCACCGGCGGTGACCAGGACCTCCGTGTCCGGGTCGTACGACAGCCCGTAGCGCCGCTCCTGGTGCGCGGCCACGGCGGTACGCAGCTCGGGGACGCCCGGGCCCGGCGGGTACTGGTTGCCGCGCCCGTCGCGCAGCGCCCGTACCGCCGCCTCACGGACCTCCTCGGGTCCGTCGGTGTCGGGGAAGCCCTGACCCAGGTTGATGGAACCGGTCCGCAGGGCCAGCGCGGACATCTCGGCGAAGATCGTCGTCCCGAACTCGGCGAGCCGGCGGTTGAGCAGGGGGCGGGAGGTGGAGGTCATGCCCGTCATCCTGCGCTCAAGCTCTGGAGTTCCTCAACCTACGTCCGGAGGTTGGTACCTGCGGCGGAACCCGGCGCACCATCTCTGAGCAGGGGAAAGCGGTTGGCATCTGTCGTCGTCCGTCGGCGTCGGCCGCTGCGTCGGGCGCCTCTGCCGGAGGGCTGCGTAGAGTACCTGCGGTCATCGATTGGAGAAGACGTTGAACGCGGTCGAGTTCCCTCTCAGCGCTCGGGTGCGTGGGGCCCGGCGATGGCTCGTGGCCACGACCGTGGCGGGTGCCGTACTCGTGGGGACCGCCGTGGCATCCGTGGTCGCCGACGCCTCCGGCTGGGTGTCTGTGCCGCGGGCGATCCAGGCCGGTCTGGTGCTGGTGACGCTGTTCGTTCTGCCCGTCGTATGGGTGGGAGTGCACGCTGTGTGGGCGCTGCGCGGGCGGGCCGAGCTGTTCAGCGCCGCCGGAGAGCACCCGCGGCGGCGTCCCACCGACCGACAGTTGGTGAATCACCTGCGCAACGAGCACCCGCTCATGCCGCTGTGGGGGATGGTTGCCGTCCTGGGCGGCCTCGGCACGCTCTGCCTCGGGTTCGCGCTTCCGTTCGCCCTGGCGGACGGCGCCGTACTGGCCGGTGTGCTCCTCGGGGCCGGGCTCGCCGTGTCCCTGGCCGCTCTGGCCCTTGCCGTGCCCGGTTTCCGCCGCGCCGCGCGCCAGGGCGCGGAGGACCGAAGGCGGCGTACCGAGCTGTGGTACCTGCCCACCGCCGTCGAACGCCGGCTCACGATCCCCCTCCTCGGCGCCGGCGACGGGGCACACCCCGGAGCCTGAACAGTCGTTGGGGAAGACCACGGCCCACAGGCGGCCCAATGAGCCGGACGGCCCCTGAACTGCACTTCTGTGCAGGTCAGGGGCCGTTCCTCGTATCGAACCCTCTGAAGTTCCTCAACTCTGCTTTGGGTCGTGAGACGGCCGGGCATCTGACCCGCACACACCGAGCGGGAGGTGCCCACGGGGGGACGCCTCGCTCCGCTTCGGGGGAACGGAAGGAGCTGACGCCATGATCGGGATCTTTATCGTTGCGCTGGCCGCAGTGTTGCTCGTGGTGCTCGTCGCGTCGATCGCCCGCGCCGGTCGGCGTTCGGGCCGCCGTACGTCCGCGCGCAGGGGCAGCTCGTACGACGGCGGAGGCGGCGGCTGGTGGGTCGGCGGGGGCGACGGCGGCTCCGGGGGTTCGTCCTGCGGAAGCAGCTCGTCCTGCGGAGGCGGGTCGTCCTGTGGAGGCGGGGGCGGGGGCGGATGTGGTGGCGGAGGCAGCTGACACGGGGCAGCTGAGCTCCCTGAGAAGGGGGAACCGCATCCGGACGGAGCGGGGCCGGTACCTGGGACCGGCCCCGCTTTCCTGTTCCCCCGACGGCCTTGCGTACGGCTCACGGCGGGCTGCTCCGCGCCCCGGCGTACGCCGGAGTTGAACAGTTGAGCTGATAAGCCCTCTGAGGGATGGAAAGCCCACGAACTTGGGTAAAAACGCTGTGGGGGCGCCACTGTTCATGATTCAGTTATTTTCCCCAACGCAGCCCCTCGGACGTCCCGCGGACACCCCTTCTGACCGGCCGACCGGGCTGACCGGGCCGACTCCCCGAGCCGGCCTGGGTGCGCCGGAGACCGATACCTCCCTTCTTTGCGTGCTTGCGGAGCCGACCCATGCTCACGACCCTGAACACCGCCTATACCGACACGCGCGCGACCGACCTCGCCTGGGCCCTGGGGCGGGAGCCGCTGCCCGCGCTGGCCGCGTTGGATCTCGAACTGGCCGGTGCCAAGCTCCAGTTGAGACTGCTCGGCGCGTCCCACCAGGTGCTGGTGGAGGAGGAGCGGGGCGACTGTTCGGAGACGGTGGCCTGTATGCCCGGCAGCAGCACACCGTTGCCGCTCGGGGTGGCCAAGCGGGCGGGTGACTGGGAGTACGAGTTCGCGGCCCGGGTGGAGATCCTGTCGCCGGGCCAGTTCGCGGGCCGTGCACAGGAGTTGCTGGCCCTGGTCGCCGACCACCCGCACGGCCTCGCCGGTGTGTTCCCCGGCAGCCCGCACGCCTTCACCGCACTGCTCGCCCAGTACCACCAGGGGCAGGTGCACTGGCGGACATGGCACGCCTACCCGCAGGACGGGCAGTTGGTGGCCACGCGGACGAGGGTGGGGGTACGGCCCCGCGATCGGAGACGCAAACGTCCCGAGCCTCAACACCACACGTGTGGGTGACCGAGCGTGCCCGCACCGTGACGTACCGTCGGCAAAGTGATCGACCCGCACGCGCCCGCACCACCCGGCGCTCCGCCACCCTGGGCCGGCCCGCCGCGGCTCCCGGTCCGGCCGGGCACCGGACGGTTCCTGGTCCTCGCGTGCGTCTTCGTCTGCGCCGCCTGCGGACTCGTGTACGAGCTCGAACTCGTCGCCCTGGCCTCGTACTTGATGGGTGACTCGGTCACCCAGGCCTCCGTAGTCCTGTCCGTCATGGTCTTCGCGATGGGCATCGGCTCCCTCGTCGCCAAGCGGCTGCGCCCCTTCGCCGCGGCCGGGTTCGGCGCCATCGAGGCCGGCCTCGCCCTCGTCGGCGGCTGCAGCGCGCTCGCCCTGTACGCCGTCTTCGCCTGGACCGGCGACTGGGGCGGCCCGTGGGCCGAAGGCCCTCGCTACCTCCTCGTCGCCTTCTCCCTCACCATCGGCCTGCTGATCGGCGCCGAAGTGCCGCTGCTGATGGAGCTGATCCAGCGCATCCGGCGCCAGGACGCGGGCGGTGCCGTGGCCGACCTGTTCGCCGCGGACTACGTCGGCGCGCTGGTCGGCGGCCTGGCGTTCCCCTTCCTCCTGCTGCCCCTGCTGGGCCAGTTGACCTCGACCCTGATCACCGGCGCGGTCAACGCCGTCGCGGGCTGTGCGCTGATCCTCGGCCTGTTCCGGGGGGACCTCACCCTCCGCGCCCGCTGGCTGCTGGTGATCGCCAACCTCACGGTCCTCGGCGTCCTCGCCTCCGCCGCCGTACTCGTCGACGACTTCGAACGGGCGGCGCGGCACGCGGTGTACGGACGGGACGTACGGGTGGCGCTCCAGACGGACGTCCAGGAGGTCGTCATCACCGGCGGCACGCACGGCCGCCCTCTCGACCTCTTCCTCGACGGCCGCCTCCGGGTCAGCGGCCGGGACGAACGCCACTACCACGAGGCGCTGGTCCACCCCGCGATGAGCGGCGAGCACACGCGCGTACTGATCCTCGGGGGCGGGGACGGGCTGGCGGCGCGTGAGGTGCTGCGCCATGCCGGGGTGCACCGGGTCGATGTCGTCGAGGTCGACCCGGAGGTGGTGCGGCTGGCGCGCCGGGACCCTCCCCTGTCCCACCTGAACGGGCATGCGTACGACGACGAACGCGTCCACGTCATGACGGACGACGCCTTCCGCTGGCTGCGGGCGGCGCCGCCCGCGACGTACGACGTCGTCATCTCGGACCTGCCCGACCCAGGCATCACGGCCAGCACGAAGCTGTACTCGCAGGAGTTCTACGGCCTGGCCCGCCGCGCCCTGACCCCCGGCGGTCGCCTCGCGGTGCACGCCGGGCCGGTCTCCTCCCGCCCCCGCGTCTTCTGGACGGTCGACACGACCGTGCGCGCCGCGGGCCTACGCACCGTCCCCTACCGCGCCACGGGCCACGACTCCGGCTTCGCCTCCGGCCCGGACCGCTCGGCGGGCCCGACCCGGGCACCGCACGACTGGGGCTTCATCCTGGCGAGCCATGAGCAGCGGCCGGTGCTGCGGCTCCGGGGCGGGCAGGGGGCGCCGCGGCTGGGGACGTTGACGGAGGAGGGGCTGATGGCGGATGCGCGGGCGGTGGAGGGGACGCGGGTCGGGGGGTTGGGGGCTTCGACGTTGGTGCACCCGCGGTACTGACGGGGTGGTCGGTTGACGGGGTGGTGGGTCGAGGGGCGGGAGGGTACGCCAGGCGGGAGTGCGGGCGGGGCGAATCCCAGGATGCGCGGGTGCGTTTCGCTTCGTGCTGGGTAGGCTCGGTGACCATGGAGCATGAGGTGTTCGTTCCGGTTGTGGCCGAGCGGCTCAGGGAGGTCCTGGCCGACCCCGCGCGGGTGGCCCGGGCGGTTCCCGGGCTTCAGCAGGACGCCGGTGCCGAGCCCCTGACCGGGCGGCTGAAGATGCGGATCAGCGGGCACACCATCACGTACCGGGGGGTCGTACGGCTCTCCGCGCGCGAGGACGGTTCGTACGCCTTCGAGGGTGACGCCGGTGAGGCGCGCGGCAGCGGCTCGGTGAAGCTCGCGCTCACGCTGCGGCTGGTGGAGGCGGACGGAGGCTCGACCGTGCGGTTCGAGGGGACGGCCTCGGCGGACGGGCGGGTCTCGGAGTTGCCGGGGGACGCGGTGGGGGCGGCGGTGACGCGGCTGCTGAGCCGGTTTGCGGAGAGCCTGGGGGGTGCGGCGGGGGAGGAGCGGGCTGAAGGCGGCGAAGGTGAGGGGCTGGAGGAGGGCCTGGCGCCGGGGGAGTTCGAACCGCGGGTGACCAGTGAGTTCGAGACGACTCCGGATGCGGATGACTCGCCAGCGCCAGCGCCTGCGCCTGCGCCTGCGTCTGCGTCTGAGCCTGTGTCTGAGCCTGCGGCGGAGGAGAGTGTTGGTGAGCCGCCTGTTGCCGAGGCGGCGCATGCTCGGCGGACGATGATCGGGCGTAGTGCGGAGGAAGTGGACCATGCGCCGCCTCGGGGGCGGTATGCGCCGGTTCCCGCGCCGCAGACGGTTGCGCCGAACTCCACGTTGCGGTGGGCGGCTCCGGCGGCGGCGATTGTGGTGGCTTCGGCGATTGTGGTGGGGCGGATGTTGCGGCGGCGACGCTGAGCGTTGCCGTTGAAGGCGTGCGCTCTTCAGGCGCCTTGATCGTCCCAGTAGGGTCGTCCCGTGAGTAACGATGACATCACGCTGACCGCGGGTGACGCGGAGGTGGACGTGCTGCCGGGGAACGGTGGGCGGGTCGGAGGGCTGCGCGTCGGGGGGACGGAGCTGTTGCGGCAGGGGGAGCGGTTCGGGTGTTTCCCGATGGTTCCCTGGTGCGGGCGGATCCGGGACGGGCGGTTCCTCGACGGGGCCGTCGTGCGGCAGATGCCGCTCAACGCGCCGCCGAACGCCATCCACGGCACCGTGCGGGACGGCGCCTGGAGCGTCGCCCGGGTCGCCGAGGGCGAGGCCGTCATCACGTACGACCTGGTCGAGCCGTGGCCGTACGCCGGCCGCGTCACCCATGTCGTCGCGCTCACCCCGGACAGCCTCAGCCTCACCATGTCCGTCGAGACGTACAACGCGTCGTTCCCGGCTCAGATCGGCTGGCACCCCTGGTTCAACCGGAACCTCGGCGGTGACGGCGCCCAGGATGTACGGCTCGATTTCTCGCCCGCATGGCAGGAGGAGCGCGGGGACGATCACCTGCCGACGGGGAACCGCATCGATCCCAAGCCCGGGCCCTGGGACGACTGCTTCGGCATGCCCGGCGGTGTCGACGTCACCCTCACCTGGCCGGGGCAGCTGGAGCTGAAGGTCGGCAGCCGGGAGGAGTGGGTCGTCGTGTACGACGAGCAGGAGGCCGCCGTGTGCGTCGAGCCGCAGACCGGGCCGCCCAACGGACTGAACAGTCTGCCTCGCCTGGTCACGCCCCTGGAGCCGCTGGAGGCGACGACCGTCTGGAGCTGGCGGCGGCTGTGAGCGCGGCCTTTAAGCTGGCCGCATGACTGACGTACGTGGCGAGCTGCTGCAGCAGATCAAGGACAAGGCCGTGGTGCACGGCAAGGTGACCCTGTCGTCGGGTCTGGAAGCCGACTACTACGTCGACCTTCGGCGCATCACCCTCGACGGGGAGGCGGCCCCCCTGGTCGGGCAGGTGCTGCTCGACCTGACCGCGGAGCTGGAGTTCGACTCGGTGGGCGGGCTGACCATGGGCGCCGACCCGGTCGCCGGCGCGATGCTGCACGCCGCCGCCGCGCGCGGGAAGCGGCTGGACGCCTTCGTCGTGAGGAAGGCGGCCAAGGCGCACGGGCTGCAGCGGCAGGTCGAGGGGCCGGACATCGCGGGGCGGCGCGTGCTCGTCGTCGAGGACACCTCCACCACCGGGGGCTCGCCGCTCACCGCCGTCGAGGCCGTGCGGGCGGCCGGCGCCGAGGTCGTGGCCGTCGCGACCATCGTCGACCGGGCCACCGGCGCCGCCGAGAAGATCCAGGAGGGGGCCGGTGTGCCGTACCTCTTCGCCTACTCCAAGGACGAGCTCGGTCTCGACTGACGGACGGGGCCGAGGGGCGCTCGGAGCATCCCGGTTCGTCTGGAAAGATGGGGCCGACGATGACGTCACACCCCCCAAGGTCTAGGTCAGGGCCGTAAGCAGAACGCCGTACGCAGTACGTCAACCCGCACACTCCAAGGAGCGGACAGATGCCCATCGCAACCCCCGAGGTCTACAACGAGATGCTCGACCGGGCGAAGGCAGGCAAGTTCGCCTACCCGGCCATCAACGTGACCTCCTCCCAGACCCTGCACGCGGCCCTGCGCGGTTTCGCGGAGGCGGAGAGCGACGGCATCATCCAGATCTCGACGGGTGGCGCCGAGTTCCTGGGCGGTCAGCACAGCAAGGACATGGTCATCGGCGCCGTCGCCCTGGCCGAGTTCGCGCACATCGTCGCCAAGAAGTACGACATCACCGTCGCCCTGCACACGGACCACTGCCCGAAGGACAAGCTCGACGGGTACGTACGGCCGCTGCTCGCCGTGTCCGAGGAGCGCGTCGCGCGCGGTGAGAACCCGCTGTTCCAGTCGCACATGTGGGACGGTTCGGCCGAGACCCTCGCCGACAACCTCTCCATCGCGCAGGAGCTGCTGGAGCGCGCCCGCGCCGCGAAGATCATCCTTGAGGTCGAGATCACCCCGACCGGTGGTGAGGAGGACGGCGTCTCGCACGAGATCAACGACTCCCTCTACACGACCGTCGACGACGCCATTCGTACGGTCGAGGCGCTCGGTCTCGGTGAGAAGGGGCGCTACCTGCTCGCCGCCTCCTTCGGCAACGTCCACGGCGTCTACAAGCCGGGCAACGTCGTGCTCCGCCCCGACCTGCTCAAGGAGCTGAACGAGGGCGTCGCCGCCAAGTACGGCAAGGCCTCGCCCTTCGACTTCGTCTTCCACGGCGGCTCCGGCTCCTCCGAGGAGGAGATCGCGATCGCGCTGGACAACGGCGTCGTCAAGATGAACATCGACACCGACACGCAGTACGCCTTCACGCGTCCGGTGGCGGCCCACATGTTCCAGAACTACGACGGTGTCCTGAAGGTCGATGGTGAGGTCGGCTCCAAGAAGACCTACGACCCGCGGACCTGGGGCAAGCTGGCCGAGGCGAGCATGGCCGCGCGTGTGACCGAGGCGTGCGGCAACCTGCGCTCCACGGGTACGAAGATCAAGTAACCCGCGGTCTTCGCGACGAGCCCGGTGCTACGGCGCCGGGCTCGTTGTATATCTGGGTCATGCCCGATGTCCGGCTGGCCTCGCCGCAAGGCAAGTGGATCCTGCTCACCACCGTGCTCGGCTCCAGCATGGCCATGCTGGACTCGACCGTCGTCAACGTCGCCCTCCCGCGCATCGGCGAGGACCTGGACGCCGACCTCGCCGCGCTCCAGTGGACGGTCAACGCGTACATGCTCACCCTGGCAGGGCTGATCCTGCTGGGCGGTTCGCTGGGGGACCGGTACGGGCGTCGCCGGATCTTCGTCATCGGGGTGGTGTGGTTCGCCGCCGCCTCACTCCTCTGCGGGCTCGCCCCGAACGCCGGGGTGCTCATCGCGGCCCGGGCCCTGCAGGGCATCGGCGGGGCGCTCCTCACGCCGGGCTCGCTCGCGCTCATCCAGGCGTCCTTCCACCCCGACGACCGGAGTCGGGCCGTGGGCCTGTGGTCCGGGTTCGGGGGGATCGGCGCGGCGATCGGCCCCTTCCTGGGCGGCTGGCTGGTGGACGGACCCGGCTGGCGCTGGGTGTTCCTGCTCAACGTCCCGCTGGCCCTGCTGTGCGCGCCGATCGCCGTACGGCACGTCCCCGAGTCGGGCGACGGCACCAAGCACGGCCGCTTCGACGTACTCGGCGCGGTCCTGGGCGCCGCCTCCCTCGCCCTGGTGACGTACGCGCTGATCGAGGCACCGCAGGGCGGGCTGGCAGTGGCCCTGACGGCAGTGGCGGGCGTGGCGGCCGGCATTGCCTTCGTGGTCGTCGAGAAGCGCCGCTCCGACCCGATGATGCCGCTCGACATCTTCGCGTCCCGCCAGTTCACCGCGGTCAACGTCGTCACCCTGTGCGTGTACGCGGCCCTCGGCGGCTTCTTCTTCCTCGCCGCGCTCCAGCTCCAGGTCGTCTCCGGCTACTCAGCCCTCGGCGCCGGTACGGCACTGCTCCCGACGACCGTCCTGATGCTGCTCCTCTCCGCCCGCTCCGGCGCCCTGGCCGACCGCATCGGTCCGCGCATCCCGCTCACCGTCGGGCCCCTGCTGTGCGCGGTCGGCATGCTGCTGATGCTGAGGGTCGGCCCCGACGCCACCTACGCCACCGACGTCCTCCCCGCCGTCCTGGTCCTGGGCTTCGGCCTGGTCACCCTGGTCGCCCCCCTGACCGCGACCGTCCTCGCCTCCGTGGACGTCTCCCGGGCGGGGCTGGCCAGCGGCATCAACAACGCGGCGGCCCGCGCGGCCGGCTTGCTGGCGGTGGCCGCGCTGCCCCTGCTGACCGGTATGGGCCAGGAGGCGTACCGCTCCCCGGACGCCTTCAACGACGCGTTCGACCAGGCGATGGTCCTGTGCGCGGGGGTCCTGGTCGCCGGCGCGCTGCTCGCTTTCGCGACGGTACGACGCCTGCCGCCGGACTGCACCCGCCCGGAGTGCCGTACGCATGGTGGGGTGACGGCGCCGCCGTTGGAGGGGGTGCGGAGCAGGGGGCGGTTGTAGGTGGTGTTGGTTTCGCCCCCGCCGCCCCTCCCCGTCCCCTCACTGGGGGCTCCGCCCCCAGACCCCCGGTATCGGCCCTGAAGGGGCCTCGTCCTCAAACGCCGGACGGGCTAAGACAGCCTCTCCGGCGTTTGAGGAGCGGGGGTCCAGGGGGCGGAGCCCCTGGGGATGGGACGGGTAGGGGCGGCGGGGGCGAGGAAACCCCGGTGGTCGCGAAAGGGCACCACGGCGCAGCCACACCGCACTGCCGTACCCGCCCATGGGCCAGACTGGACCCCATGGCCATTCACGAAAACCTCCTCGGGGGCCCGCCCCCGACCCACCTCCCCGACGACCCCGGCCCGCGCGAGCTCCTCGCCGCCGGCACCGCCCCCGCGGAGGTCGCCGCGAAGTACCCCACCTCCTCGCTGGCCTGGGCCCAACTGGCCGACGACGCGTTCGAGCGCGGCAGCGTCGTGGAGTCGTACGCCTACGCCCGTACGGGCTACCACCGCGGCCTGGACGCCCTGCGCCGCAGCGGCTGGAAGGGCCACGGCCCCGTCCCCTGGGAGCACGAGCCGAACCGCGGCTTCCTGCGCGCCCTGCACGCCCTCGCCCGCGCCGCCGGAGCGATCGGCGAGCAGGAGGAGTACGAGCGCTGCACGCAGTTCCTGAAGGACTCCTCGCCGACGGCGGCCCAGACGCTGGGCTAGCGAAGTCGGACGCGGAAGCGACCGTCGTCAGGGCCCGCCCGGCAGGTGTGACCAGGCGGGCCTTGCGATGTCCCGGGCGATCCCTGAGTATGCCGGGTGGGGACCGGGGCCCCTTTGCCGATAACGGCAGGGCGGACCGCTACCCGGAGCAACACAGGAGACAGCAATGTCCCACCAGGCTCACACACCGGTGAGGGCATCCGCGGAGACGTCCATGGAGACGTCGGCGGAGGCCCAGGAGCCCCAGGAGCCCGAGACCCCGCATCTCGACTTCGCCGGCACGACGCCGTACGAGGACTACGTCAAGGCGGACGTGCTCACCCACCTCCAGCACACCCTCTCCGACGACCCCGGAGAGATGGTCTTCCTGGTCACGACCCAGGTGATGGAGCTGTGGTTCACGGTCATCGTCCACGAGTGGGAGACGGCGGCACACGCCCTCCGCGAGGACCGTCCGGCCGTGGCGATCGACGCCCTGAAGCGTTCCGTACGGGAACTGGACGCCCTGAACGCCTCCTGGAAGCCGCTCGGCCAGCTCACGCCGGCCCAGTTCAACGCGTACCGCAGCGCCCTCGGCGAGGGCTCCGGCTTCCAGTCGGCGATGTACCGCAGGATGGAGTTCCTGCTCGCCGAGAAGTCCGCGTCCATGCTGGTCCCGCACCGCGGCGCCCCGCGCGTCCACGCGGAACTGGAGAAGGCGCTGCACGAGCCGAGCCTGTACGACGAGGTGCTCCGGTTCCTGGCCCGGCGCGGCTGCGCGATCCCCGAGGCCGTCCTCACGCGCGACGTCTCGCAGCGGTACGTCCCCTCCGACGAGGTCGAGGCCGTCTGGACCGCGATCTACGCGGGCGACCAGAACTCCGAACTCACCCGCCTCGGCGAGGCGCTGACCGACGTGGCCGAGCTGGTGTGGCGCTGGCGCAACGACCACCTGGTCGCCACCCGTCGCGCGATGGGCGCCAAGGCCGGTACGGGCGGTTCGGCCGGGGTGGCCTGGCTGGAGAAGCGCGCGCAGAAGAACGTCTTCCCGGAGCTGTGGACGGCGAGGTCCCATGTCTGAGCAGGTGGCGAGGGCGGCCGCGCTCGACGCCGCCGACGAACTGGCGGGCATCCGCAAGCGGTTCGTACTCGAAGACGAAGTGGTCTACCTCGACGGCAACTCCCTGGGCGCCCTGCCCGCGAACGTCCCCGGCCATGTCGAGGACGTCGTACGGCGACAGTGGGGCGAGCTGCGGATCCGGTCCTGGGACGAGAGCGGCTGGTGGACCGCGCCGGAGCGGATCGGCGAACGGATCGCTCCGCTGGTCGGGGCGGCGCCCGGCCAGATCGTGGTCGGCGACTCCACAAGTGTCAATGTTTTCAAGGCAGTTGTCGCCGCCGTGCGGATGGTCGGAGACGACCGCGACGAGATCCTCGTCGACGCGACGACCTTCCCCACCGACGGTTACATCGCCGAGTCGGCGGCCCGGATGACCGGCCGGACGCTGCGGCCGGTGACGCCGGCCGAGGTGCCGGCGGCGCTGGGGGACCGTACGGCCGCCGTCCTGCTGAACCACGTCGACTACCGCTCGGGACGGCTGCACGACCTGCCGTCCCTGACGGCAGCCGTGCACGCGGCGGGCGCGCTCGTCGTCTGGGACCTGTGCCACAGCGCGGGCGCGCTGCCGGTCGGGCTCGACGAGCACGGCGTGGACCTGGCGGTCGGCTGCACCTACAAGTACCTGAACGGCGGCCCGGGTTCACCCGCGTATCTGTACGTACGCCGTGACCTTCAGGACCGCTTCGACTCCCCGCTGCCCGGCTGGAACTCGCACGCCGAGCCCTTCGGTATGCGCCCCGCCTACGCACCGGCCTCCGGCGCCCTGCGCGGCCGCGTCGGCACGCCCGACATCCTCTCCATGCTCGCCCTGGAGGCGGCCCTGGAGGTCTGGGACGGCGTGTCCGTCGACGCGGTGCGCGCGAAGTCGCTCGCGCTGACGGACTTCTTCCTGGAGTGCGTCGGGGCGTATGCGGGGGAGGGGCGCGTGGAGACGCTGACGCCGGTGGCCCACGCGGAGCGCGGCAGCCAGGTGGCGTTGCGGTGCGAGGACGCCGGGGATGTGATGAAGCGGCTCATCGAGCGAGGGGTCGTGGGCGATTTCCGGCATCCGGATGTGCTGCGGTTCGGCTTCACGCCGCTGTATGTGGGGTTCTCGGACGTGGAGCGGGCGGCGCGGGTGTTGGGGGAGGTGCTGTCGGGGGAGGCGCTGCGCTGACCCCGCTTGCCCCGGTCACTCTCTAGGCGACGTACACCCCCGCCACGGCAGCCGCATGCGCGGCTTGCGCGGCGCGCTCCGCGGCGGGGGCGTCCGGGAGCACTCCGGTCGTCAGCAACTGGTAGTAGAGGGGCGCCGACACGGCCCGTACGACCGCCTCCGCGTCCGTCCCGACCGGCAACTCCCCCCTGGTGACGCCCTGGTCCACGCACGGCGCCCACTCCGTCACCCGCACCTCGTAGAACCGCCGGAGCGCGCCCGCCGTCCGTGCGTCGCACGTCGCCGCGGCGATGACGGCACGGAACAGCGCGCCCTGCCGGGGGTCCGCCAACGTCCGCTGGACCAGCGCCGCGTTGGCCCGCAGGTCCCCCAGCACGGACCCGGTCTCCTCGCGCGGCGCCGACTGCTCGGCCATGTCGGCGAGCAGATCGGCCACGAGCCCCGTCACCGAGCCCCACCGCCGGTACACGGTCGTCTTGCCGACCTCGGCGCGGCGGGCGACGTCCGCGAGGTCGAGGCCGTCGAAACCGTGCTCCGCCAGTACGTCCCCGGCCGCCCGCAGCACGGCCGCACGGACACGCGCGGTGCGCCCTCCGGGACGTACGGTGCCGGGTTCGGCGGACATATCGGCCTCCTTGGTGTGTCTTCGGTGTGTCTTCGGTCTGCCTGCGATCCGGGGTGCGATCCGCGATACCAGCGTAACGAAACAGCAGAACCGTTTAACCCTCACGGTGCGTGACATCCGCGTGTCGACGCACGTCACCCGCCTGGTACCGTCCCCGCCAACGGCCGAATCCCCACCCTGGTCCGCCACACCCCCGCCACCGTCCAAATCCTTTACGCCGCTGAGAGGTTGGAGCATGCCGGACGACGTCGCAGCAGCCCGGAGCGCCGCGGAGGAGGAGTCAGCCTTCTCGCACCCGCCCGTCGACCCCGACGCCATCGCCACTTACGGCGACCATCCCGATCAGGTGATCGACTTCTACGCGCCACGCGGCGAGGCAGGTCCGGGCGGCCCGGCGCCGCTGGTCGTTCTGCTGCACGGCGGGGCTTGGCGGGCGCCGTACGACCGACGGCATGTCACGCCGTTCGCGGACTTTCTGGCGCGGCGGGGGTTTGCCGTGGCCAATGTGGAGTACAGGCGAGGCGCGGAGACCGGGGAGGGTGCGGGCGGCTCTGCCGGTTCCGGCGGTGGCCCGGTCGCCGGGCGCTGGCCGGAGACCTTCGACGATGTCGCCGCCGCGCTGGACGCGCTGCCCGCGCTGGTACGGGAGCTGCTCCCGCAGGCCGACGCGCGCCGGACCGTGCTCACCGGCCACTCGGCGGGTGGCCACCTGGCCCTCTGGGCGGCGGCGCGCCATGTCCTTCCCGCGGACGCCCCTTGGCGCACCGACCGTCCCGCGCTTCTGCGGGGTGTGGTCGCCCTGGCCCCGATCGCCGACTTCACGGTCGCCGACAAGCTGGACGTCTGCGGCGGCGCCGCACGCCAACTCCTGGGCGGTGCCGAGGAGTTCGCCGAGCGTCGGCCGTACGCCGATCCCGCGCTCCTGCTCCCGACCGGCATCGCGACGACCCTCGTCCAGGGCCGCACGGACGATGTCGTTCCGCACGCCGTCGCCGAGTCGTACGCGGACGCGGCGGCCAAGGCGGGGGAGGTCGTCGGGCTGACGCTGCTGGAGGACGTCGGGCACTTTCCGCTGATCGATCCGGCGGCGGACGCCTGTGCGGTGGTGGTGGAGGAGATCGCGCAGCTGGCGTGGTGAGGCGTCTCGTAAGGGCGCTCTGACCCCCCTACCGGACAGCCCCTCTGATACCCGTAATACCTGAGAGCTACGTCGCAGATGAGCTCCCTGGCGTGACGCGGACGACGAGTCGCGATCCGTAACTTCCCCACCAGGCAAGCCCGATGGCCGGGCGGACTGGAAGGGAAGACGACCATGGGGCGTACGACGGGGGCGGCCGAGGCGAGCGAGCCGAAGAAGTCCGACGGTACGGACAGAGCGCGCCACACCCGCCGCCGCACCCACGGCTGGCGCCGAGCCCTCCTCGCCACCCTCATCACCGGCGCCGTGGTCGTCCCGCTGTCCGGCGCCGCCCGCCCGGAGATCCCCGCCCCGGCCCCGGCCGCCGTCGCCGCACCGGTGACGTCGGTGACGCTGGACGAGGCGTACGCGGCCAACCGTGCCAACGCCGCCGAGGCGTCCCGCATGGCCGCGGCCCACGGCAACCGTGAACGGGCCGCAGCGGACCGCGCGATGGCCGACCCGTCCCGTCACTTCCTCACCTTCGACGGCCGCGGCCTGGGCCTCGCTACGGAGGTCTTCGGCGACCTGGCCCACGCCGACCGCATCGCGGTCCTGGTCCCGGGCTCCGACACGTCCATCGACACCTACGACCGCTTCCGCGAGGCCGCCGGTGCCCTGCACGAACGGCTCGGCCGGGAGGCCCCGCAGGGCACCCGCACCGCGGTCGTCGCCTGGCTCGGCTACGAAACCCCGGCCACGGTCAGCACCACGGTGGCGACGGCGGGCCGAGCCGAGGAAGCGGCCCCGAAACTGCGGGAGTTCATACGACAGCTGCGCGCGCTCACGGAGAACAGCGGCCGGTACGAGCCGGGCGCACGCACGGACGGCAAGCCGACCGGCTCGCCCCACCGCCGCCCCCACATCTCCCTCCTCTGCCACTCCTACGGCTCGGTGGTCTGCGGCCGTGCGGCCTCCGACCTGGACGTGGACGACATCGCGCTGATCGGCAGCCCCGGCACGGGCGCGGACACCGCCACGGCCCTGCACACCCCGGCCCGGGTCTGGGCGGGCCGCGGCAGTGACGACTGGGTCGCGGAGGTCCCGCACATCGAGATCGACCTGCTCGGCACGACCGTCGGCTTCGGCACCGACCCGGTGTCCCCGTCCTTCGGCGCACGGGTCTTCGCGGCGGGCGGCGGCGGCCACAGCGACTACTTCAGGCCGGGGTCGACCTCCCTGGCCAACCTGACCCGCATCGTCCTGGGCGAGACCTCGGAGGTGACTCATGGCTGAGTCGATGTCTGTGTCCGCACCGCCGTCGGTGTCCGCATCGCCGCCCGTGTCGATGCCCGAGCCCTCGCCCCGCCCCGGCCGTCTGCGCGGCGCATGGCACGGCATACGCACGGGCGCCGGCCGCGTCGACGCCGCCACCCCCGCCGACCGGGACCGGGCGGTCGACGCCCTGCGAGCCTTCGCCATCCTCGGTGTGGTTCTCGGGCACTGGCTGGTCACGGCCCTGGTGGTGGACGGCGACGGAGTGGGCCTGCATACGGCGAGCCCGCTCCAGCACCTGCCCTGGCTGGCCCCGATCTCCTGGATCTTCCAGACCCTTGCCGTGTTCTTCCTGGTCGGGGGTCATGTGGCGACCCGGAGCTACCGGTCGGCCCGACAGCGCGGGACGACGTACGGACAGTGGCTGCGGTCCCGGCTGTCCCGTCTGTTCAAGCCGGTGGCGGCCGTCCTCACCCTGTGGACGGTGGCATCGGTCCTGCTGCTGCTCTCGGGCACGGACACGGCCACCATCCACACGCTGCTCAAACTGGCCCTGTCCCCGCTGTGGTTCCTCCTGGTCTTCGCGGCGCTGACGGCGGTGACGCCCCTCCTCCTGCACCTCAACCCGTTGTGGCCCCTGGCCGTCGTCCTCCATGTGGACCTCCTGCGCTTCGGATTCGGCGCCCCCGCCTGGCTCGGCTGGGTGAACGTGGCGGCAGGCTGGCTGGTGCCGTACACCCTGGGTGCGGCCTGGACCCGGGGCGAGCTGGAGCGCCGCCATGGGGGTCCCCTCGCTCGAGCGAAGTCGAGAGTGGGGGAGGGCTGGATCCTGCTGACGGGCGGCGCGGTCGCGACGGCCGCGCTGGTCGCCTGGGCGGGCTATCCGGCGTCGATGGTCGGCGTCCCGGGTGCCGGAGTCTCCAACCTCAACCCGCCGACACTGGCCGCGGTCACCTTCGGCCTGGCCCAGTGCGGCCTGGCCCTGCTGCTGCGCGAGCCGCTGCGCCGCGCGATGCGACGCCCCCTGGCCTGGGCGGCGGTGGCCCTCGTCAACCTCTCCGCGATGACGATCTTCCTCTGGCACCAGACGGCGCTGATGGCCACCACGGCCGCGCTGCTGCCGACCGGCCACCTCCCCGGCCTGCACACCCTCCCCGACCACCTCGGCTGGGTGGCGGCCCGTCTGATCTGGCTCCCGGTCTTCGCGCTGGCCCTCGCGGTCTGTTGGGCCGCCTTTCGCTCCTACGAGCAGGGCGGACGCAGCGGAAAGGGGCGGGGCCGCTCGCGGGTCGTGCGGGCACACCGTCCGTCAGATCGGGCGGCGGCGACTGGCGTCCGCCGTGCCTAAGGTGGACGACGTGACGGAAACGGGGACCCAGCACCCGCTCGCGGGCCGAGTGCGACGCTGGCTGCGGGTGTTGCGCGACGATCTGTGGACCGGCCGGGCGGATCCGCTGCCCCCGTCCACCTGGCTGCGCTGGCTGCCGCACGGCGTGCTCTGCCTTGTCGCGTTCGGTGTCACCTTGGGGGCTGTGGCGCAGCTGGGGGACAACGGCGGGGCGGGCCCTCAGGTCGCCTTCGCGATCGGGCTCGCGCAGGGCGGCGCCGTGGTCCTCGCGTTGTGGCGGCCGGTACCCGGGTGGTGGCTCTCGATGGGGGCCATGGTGGCGGGTGCCGTCGAGGTGCGTCGCCACCTGCTGGCCGGTGACGCGCAGGACTTCACCTGGCCCTGGACCGCGGCCGGGATCATCGGGCAGATGGCCGTGCTGCTGCTGCTCGCCCTGAGGGTGCGCACCCGGGTGTCGGTCGAGACGCTGACCTTGACCGTGCTCGTCACCTACGTCATCCAGGGGCCGTGGGGCGCGGGCAACTACCAGCCCACCGGGGTGCTCGCGATCATCCTGTTCGCGATCGTCGTGGTCCTCGGCGTCGCCCTGCGCGGCCGTCGCGAGGCACGCGCGGAACTCGTCGAGCAGACCACGCTCACCGCCGAGGAGCGCGCCCGGCGCACCCTGCTGGAGGAGCGCAGCCGCATCGCGCGCGAGCTGCACGACGTGGTCGCCCACCACATGTCCGTCATCTCGATCCAGGCCCAGGTCGCCCCGCACCTCGTCGACAACCCGCCCGAGGAGCTGAAGGAGAACCTCGACGGCATACGGCAGAACGCGCTGGAGGCACTGACCGAACTGCGCCGGGTGCTCGGCGTCCTGCGCTCCGAGCATCCCGACGGCGCGTACGCGCTCGACGAGCCCGGCGCGGGCGTCGCCCCGCACACCCCGCAGCCCACCCTCGACCGGCTCGACGCTCTCGTCGAGAACACCCGCGCCGCGGGCCTGGACGTGAGCGTCGAGGTCAGCGGCGAGCGGCGGCCGCTGCCGTCCGGTGTGGAACTGTCGGCGTACCGGATCGTGCAGGAGGCGCTGAGCAACGCACTGCGCCACGCGCCGGGCGCGACCGCCCGCGTCAGCCTCGACCACACCCCCCTCGGGCTGGACGTGGAAGTCGTCAACTCGCGGCCGACGCACCCGGCACCGCCGTCGCCCGGCGTCGGCCACGGACTGCTGGGTATGCGGGAGCGGGTCGCGATGCTCGACGGTTCCATGACGGCACACGCCCTGCCGGACGGCGGCTTCCAAGTGATCGCGTTCCTCCCGGCAACCCCCGAACCCACGGTCCCGGATTCCGACCCCCCGGACTCGGACGCCCCGGACTGCGAAGCCCCGGATCCCGCTGTCGGCACCGCCAACGACCCCAAGAAGGACTCCACATGACGAGCGGCACCATCCGGGTACTCATCGCCGACGACCAGCAGATGGTCCGGCAGGGATTCAGCGTGCTGCTCAACACCAAGCCCGACATCGACGTGATCGGCCAGGCGGTCGACGGCCTGGACGCGGTGGCGCGGGTCGCCGAACTCGTCCCCGACGTCGTCCTGATGGACATCCGCATGCCGGAACTCGGCGGCATCGAGGCCACCCGTCGCATCACCACGGCGACCCCGCACATCAAGGTGCTGGTGCTGACCACCTTCGACCTCGACGAGTATGTGTACGAGGCCCTGCGCGCCGGCGCCTCGGGCTTCCTCCTCAAGGACGCCTCGGCGGACCAACTGGCCGAGGCGGTGCGGATCGTGGCGGCCGGCGACGCGCTGCTCGCGCCCGGCATCACCCGGCGGCTGATCACCGAGTTCTCCCGCCTGGACAAGCGGCCCCGCGCCCCGCTCAAGGACCGCGTCGGCGACCTCACCGAACGCGAGACGGAGGTCCTCGCCCTGATCGCCCAGGGCCTGTCGAACGCGGAGATCGCGGAACGCCTCGTCGTGGCCGAGCAGACCGTGAAGACCCACGTGGGCCGCATCCTGGTGAAGCTGGGCCTGCGGGACCGGACACAGGCGGCGGTGTTCGCGTACGAGTCGGGACTGGTGCGGCCTTCCGGCTACTGACCCCGGGCACGACCAGCACGGATACCCGTAGTACCTGAGAGGGACCTGCGGGAACCCCTCTCACTGGGGACGACCGCGACACCCTGTGCGCCTACCGTTCTGTACGTGACCGAGACGACCCACATGCAGACACCGCCACCGGGGGACGGCGCCAAGCCGCGCAGCCCGGAGTTCCGGCTGGCCGCGGACGCCCTGCAAGGGCTGCGGCAGGACCTGTTCCACGACGCCTTCGTCTACCGTCCGCTGCCGCGGATGCGGGTCGACGGGCCGCTGACCCGTCGGCTGCCCGGCCGTCTGCGCGAGTACGCGGCCTGGACACCCCATGCCGTGATCACCACGGTGGCCCTGCTCACCCTGTTCATCGGCAGTGTCGACACCGACGGGCCGTCCCTGCTGGTCGGTCCGCTCTGTGCGATCCCGATTCTGCTGACCATGGCGCGGCCCGTCGGAGCGTTCTGGCTGTCCATGGCCGCCACTCCGATCGTCGCGGTGATCGGCGGCGCGGGCGAATGGCCGTGGATGCCGGGCAGCCTCGCCTGCCATCTGACCGTGCTGACGGTCGTGGCCCTTCGCACCAGGCCCCGCAC
Organism: Streptomyces sp. cf386; assembly: GCF_900103585.1. Classification (GTDB taxonomy): domain Bacteria; phylum Actinomycetota; class Actinomycetes; order Streptomycetales; family Streptomycetaceae; genus Streptomyces. Next base: position 260,550 of record NZ_FNHV01000011.1, on the reverse strand, counting down.
GGCGGCGTGGATGTGGGGAGTGACGGGGGCGTACGGCCTCTTGGCAGACGCCGGTGGCGGCAGCGGCTACTACGGCACGAACACCGGCCCCATGATGGTCATCTCCACGATGGTCCTGCTCGTCGTCGCTCTCTGGCACATACGCCGCGACGCCCGGCAGGAGGTCACCGCCCAGCAGACCGAGACCGCGCACGAGCGTTCCCGGCGCACCCTGCTGGAGGAGCGCACGACGATCGCCCGCGAGCTGCACGACGTGGTGGCCCACCACATGTCGGTCGTCGCCATCCAGGCCGAGGCCGCCCCCTACCGGGTGGAGAACCCGCCGCCGGAGCTGGAGCGCGCCTTCGCCACCATCCGGGAGAACGCGGTGGCGGCCCTCACCGAACTGCGCCGCGTCCTGGGCGTCGTCCGCGCCGAGGACTACGAGGCCCCGGACGCCCCGCAGCCCACCCTCGCCGACCTGGACGCGCTGCTGACGAACGTGCGGGACACCGGACTGGCCGTCGAGAAGGCGGTGACCGGCGCGGTGCGTGAGCTGCCGCCGGGAGTGGAGCTGTCGGCGTACCGGATCGTGCAGGAGGCGCTGAGCAACAGCCTGCGGCACGCGCCCGGCGCGAGCGCCCGCGTCGAGATCGGGTACGTCCTCGGCGGCCTGGGCCTGCGCATAGTCAACGGCCCGCCGCCCGCGCCCGCCCTGGTGAAACCCTCACCCGGCGCCGGGCACGGCATCACCGGGATGCGGGAGCGTGTCTCCATGCTGAACGGTGAGATCACGGCGGGCCGGACAGAGGACGGCGGCTACGAGGTGGCGGTGTTCCTGCCGGTCACCACGACCACAGAGGACAACTCATGACCATCCGCGTGCTGATCGCGGACGACCAGATGATGGTGCGCGAGGGCTTCTCGGTCCTGCTCAACGCGATGCCGGACATCGAGGTCGTCGGCGAGGCGGTCAACGGCCGCGAGGCGGTGGACCGGGTCCGCGAACTCACCCCGGACGTCGTGCTGATGGACATCCGCATGCCGGAGCTGAACGGCATCGAGGCGACCCGCGAGATCGTCGCCGCCGACGGTGCTGCCAAGGTGCTGGTGCTGACCACCTTCGACCTCGACGAGTACGTGTACCAGGCGTTGCGCGCGGGAGCCTCGGGCTTCCTCCTCAAGGACGCCTCGGCACGCCAGCTCGCCGACGGTGTACGGGTGGTGGCGGCCGGCGAGGCCCTGCTCGCCCCCTCCGTCACCCGGCGGCTGATCACGGAGTTCTCGAAGCTGTCCGACTCCCCGCGTCTGATGTCCTCCGCGCACGCGGCGTACGGGGAACTGACCGAGCGCGAGACGGAGGTGCTGGTCCTGATCGCCCAGGGCCTGTCGAACGCGGAGATAGCCGAGCGCCTGGTGGTCGCCGAGTCGACTATCAAGACCCATGTCAGCCGCATCCTGGTGAAGCTGGGCCTGCGGGACCGCACCCAGGCGGCGGTGTTCGCCTACGAGGCCCGACTGGTCACCCCGGGCTGACGCGACCAGCCGCGCGGCATCCGGGTCGGACGTACGGTGAGGGGATGGAACAGCGCATCACTCTGATCACGCTGGGAGTCTCCGATCTGGCCCGGTCCAAGGCGTTCTACGAGGCGCTGGGCTGGCGGGGGCAGGAGGTCGCGGAGACCGTGTTCTTCCAGGCGGGAGGCCTGGGGCTGGTGTTGTGGGGCCGGGAGAAGCTGGCCCGGGACTGCGGTCTGGAGCCCGGGCGGGCAGGCGGTTTCGACGGGATCGCCCTCGCGCACAACGTCCGTTCCGAGGCGGAGGTCGACGAGCTGCTCGCGGCCGTGGAAGGGGCGGGCGGGACGGTGACCAAGCCGGCGGCCGTGAACGAGATCGGCTTCTACTCCAGCGCGTTCGTCGACCCCGACGGCCACGCCTGGGAGGTCGCCCACAACCCCGGATTCCCGCTCGCCGAGGACGGCACGATCACGCTCCCCGACTTCGGCGCGGCGTAAGAGGGGCCCTGCACCCCTGGTCAGGGAGGGGGAGGGCGTTCTAACGTCCGTGCATGGCAGCTCCTTCCGACCTCGCTTTCGACCCGTGGGACCCGGCGTTCCTGGCCGACCCGTACCCCGCGTACGCCGAGCTGCGTGCCCGCGGCCGGGTGCACTACTTCGAGCCCACGAACCAGTGGCTGGTGCCGCACCACGCGGACGTCTCGGCGCTGCTGCGTGATCGCAGGCTGGGCCGGACGTATCAGCACCGGTTCTCCCACGAGGACTTCGGCCGCACCGCGCCCCCGCCGGAGCACGAGCCGTTCCACGTCCTCAACGACCACGGGATGCTCGACCTGGAGCCGCCGGACCACACCAGGATCCGCCGGCTGGTGTCGAAGGCGTTCACGCCGCGCACGGTGGAGCAGTTGAAGCCGTATGTGCGGCAGTTGGCGGGCGAGCTGGTGTCCGGGCTGGTCGAGGCGGGCGGCGGCGACCTGCTGGCGGACGTCGCGGAGCCCCTGCCGGTCGCGGTGATCGCCGAGATGCTGGGCATTCCGGAGGCGGACCGGGCGCAGCTGCGGCCCTGGTCGGCGGACATCTGCGGAATGTACGAGCTGAACCCGTCGGAGGAGACGGCGACCAGGGCGGTCCGCGCCTCGGTCGAGTTCTCCGACTACCTCCTGGAGCTGATCGCGGCCCGCCGTAAGGAGCCCGGCGAGGATCTGATCTCCGGCCTGATCGCGGCGTACGACGAGGGCGACCGGCTCACAGAGCAGGAGATGATCTCGACGGCCGTCCTCCTCCTCAACGCCGGCCACGAGGCCACGGTGAACGCCACGGTCAACGGCTGGTGGGCGCTGTTCCGCAACCCCGACCAGCTGGCGGCCCTGCGCGCCGACCACTCCCTGATCCCCTCCGCGATCGAGGAGCTGATGCGCTACGACACCCCGCTCCAGCTCTTCGAACGCTGGGTCCTGGACGAGATCGAGATCGCCGGCACGACGATCCCGCGCGGCGCGGAGATCGCCATGCTCTTCGGCTCCGCGAATCATGACCCGCAGGCCTTCGAGGCCCCGGACAAGCTGGACCTCACCCGCAAGGAGAACCCGCACATCTCCTTCAGCGCGGGGATCCACTACTGCATCGGCGCACCGCTGGCCCGCATCGAGCTGGCGGCATCGATGACGGCGCTGCTGGAGCAGGCGCCGACGTTGCGCCTGTCGGCGGAGCCGGAGCGCAAGCCGAACTTCGTGATCCGGGGACTGGAGGGCCTGGTGGTGGAGCCGGCGTAGGACAGACTCGTAGGGTGCGTCTCCAGGCGCCGGTCCGGGCATTTCAGCCCGTCCGGCGTTTGAGGACGAGGCCCTTTCGGGGCCGATAGCGGGGGTCTGGGGGCGGCAGCCCCCAGGAGGCGGGGTCGAAGGGGCGGCAGCCCCTGGGGATGGGACGGGTAGGGGCGGCGGGGGCGAAACACCCCCACGGCACCCCCACCACCCCTCACGTCGTCAGATCCCGCCGCCGCAACCCCACCAACCCCCCGGCCACCAGCACAGCCGCCAGCCCGAGCAGGACCAGCACCGGCCCCCACTCCATCCCCCCACCCGGCAACTTCGGCAGATGCCCGAACGGCGACAGATCCAGCACCGCCTGCGGGACGTCGAGCGCAGGCCCCACCCAGCCGATCAGCAGCACCGCCCCGGCCACGCCCCAGGCCGCCATCGCGGCGCGCGGCAGCACCCCGTACAGCAGCACGGCCAGCCCCCCGACGACCCACACAGCCGGAAGCTGGACCAGGCAGGCGCCCAGGATCGGGCCGATCTGCTTGCCGTAGCCGACGGCGAAGCCCAGGCCGGTGAGGAGCATGATCAGTGCGGCACCGGCGAAGGCGATCAGCAGGTGGCCGGAGGCCCACCGCAGGCGGCCCACCGCGCCCGCCAGGATCGGCTCGGCCCGCATCGAGGTCTCCTCGCCGTGCAGCCGCAGGACCGAACCCACCACATACAACGCGGCGATCAGACCCAGCATGCCGACCATCGACGCCAGGAACGCGTCCGTCAGCCCCGACTGGCCGCCCATGCGCTCGAAGATCTCCCGCGCGTTGTCGTTGTCGCCGACCAGATCGGCCACCCCGTCGGTGAGCCCGCCGTAGATGACCCCGGCGAGGAAGAACCCGATGCTCCAGCCGAGCACGCTGCCCCGCTGCAGCCGCCAGGCCAGCGCACCCGCCGTGCGGAGCCGGCCGAGGGCGGGTCCCGGCCGGGTGGGCAGGAAGCTCATCCCCACGTCCCGGCGCCCGGCGAGCTCGTACGCCACCACGCCCTGCACCAGGGCCGCCCCCGCGAACAGCAGCAGCACCCACCACCGCTCGTCCGCGAAGGACCGCAGGTTCTCCAGCCAGCCCAGCGGCGACGCCCAGGTCAGCGCCGACGAACCGTCGTCCGACGCCGAGTCGCCCGCCGCCCGCAGCACGAACGCGGCGCCCACCAGCCCCGCCGTCAGCCCCCGCGCCAGCCGTGCGCTCTCCGTGAACTGGGCGACGATCGCCGCCAGCGTGGCGAACACCATGCCGACCCCGGCGAGGCCCAGCCCGAAGGCCAGCGCCCCGGAGGCGCCCTGTCCGGCGAGTCCGGCCGTCACCAGCAGGGCCAGTACGGCGTTCGCGACCGCCGCTGTCAGCAGCGCGGCCGTCAGGGAGGCCCGGCGCCCCACCATCCCGGACGCCACCAGCTCCTGACGGCCGCTCTCCTCCTCGTCCCGGGTGTGCCGTACGACGAGGAGCAGGCTCACCACGGCCGCGAGGGCGCCCGCGTACACGCCGACCCGCCAGGCCGTCAGGGCGCCGATCGAGTCGTCGAAGACGGGGCCGATCAGCGCGCGGAAGGAGGCGTTGCCCGCCGTGTCCTGCAGCAGCCCCGCGCGGTCGGCCGGGGAGTCGTACAGGTTCTCCAGGGTGTTCGGCATGGAGAGGATCATGAGTGCGTTCACGCCGACCCAGACCGGGATCATCAGCCGGTCGCGGCGCAGCGCGAAGCGCAGCAGCGTTCCGGTGCCGGCCAGTTGGCGCGAGCCTGTCGGCCGTACGTCGAAGGCGGTCGCGGTTGTGGTCATCGTGCGGCCACCCCTTCGCGCACGTCGTCCTGGTAGTGCCGCAGGAACAGCTCCTCCAGCGTCGGCGGCGTCGATGTCAGGGAGCGCACGCCGGACTCGCTCAGCGAGCGCAGTACGGCGTCCAGCTTGTCGGTGTCGACCTGGAGGCGGACGCGCCGGCCCTGTACGTCGAGGTCGTGGACGCCGGGGAGATGTGACAGTCCGTTGGGTGCGCCCGCCAGCTCGGCCGTGACGCTCGTCCGGGTCAGATGGCGCAGGTCGGCGAGCGAACCGCTCTCGACCGTACGGCCCTTGCGGATGATGCTGACCCGGTCGCAGAGCTCCTCGACCTCGCTGAGGATGTGCGAGGAGAGCAGGACCGTACGGCCCTTGTCCCGCTCCTCCTCCACGCAGCGCTGGAAGACCTCCTCCATCAGCGGGTCCAGTCCGGAGGTCGGCTCGTCGAGGATGAGCAGGTCCACGTCCGAAGCGAATGCCGCGACCAGGGCGACCTTCTGCCGGTTGCCTTTTGAGTAGGTGCGGCCCTTCTTCGTCGGGTCCAGCTCGAACCGTTCGATCAGATCCGCGCGGCGCTGGGTGTCCAGACCGCCGCGGAGACGGCCGTAGAGGTCGATGACCTCACCGCCCGACAGGTTCCGCCACAGCGTCACGTCACCCGGCACGTAGGCGATCCGGCGGTGCACCTCCACCGCGTCCGTCCAGGGGTCGCGGCCGAGAACCTGGGCGCCGCCCGAGTCGGCCCGCAGCAGGCCGAGCAGGACGCGGAGGGTGGTGGACTTGCCGGCGCCGTTGGGGCCGAGGAAGCCGTGGACCTCGCCGGCCTCGACGTCCAGGTCGAGCCCGTCGAGCGCGTGCGTCTTGCCGAACGACTTGTGGAGTCCGGAGACGGTAATGGCCTTCGTCATGCTTCAGAACGTACGCTTCTTTCAGAAATTTGTGAAGTTAAGGAAGCGTATGAAGCACGGATAGGATGAACGCATGACGGAAACAGCCGGCGACGGGCGGGACGTCGAGTCCGTGTCGAAGTTCGTGGAGTCCTTCGCGGCCCAGCTCGTCGAAGCCGGGATGCAGCGCATGGCCGCCCGGGTCTTCGCGGCGCTCCTCGCCTCCGACAAGGGTGTGCTGACCTCCGCCGAACTGAGCGAACAGCTGCAGATCAGTCCCGCGGCGGTCTCCGGCGCGGTGCGCTACCTCGCCCAGACGCACATGGTGTCCCGCGAACGGGAGCCCGGCTCACGGCGCGAGCGCTACCGGGTGCACGGCGACCAGTGGTACGAGGCCCTGACCAACCGCGAAGCCGTCCTCAAGCGGTGGGAGAGCGCCCTGCGCGAGGGGGTCACCAGCCTCGGCGCCGACACCCCGGCAGGCCGCCGCCTGGCCGAGACGCTCGCCTTCTTCGAGTTCATCGAGGGCGAGATCGCGGCGATGATGGAGCGCTGGCGGGAGCACCGGGAGGAGACCTTCGGGCAGGGCTGACCAGCGCCAGAACCGGCGTCGGCGCCAGCGCCGCCCCTGGGCCCGTCCACCGGCTCTCACCGCCCCGGCAACACCAGCCGCAACCCGCCTTCCCCCACGGTCCACGTCCTCCTCCGCACCGGCCCCGACACCGCCGTGTCCGCCCCGTACCGGAAGTGCGCGCCCGACACCGTCACGGTCCGCCCCTCGGCCCGCAGCGGTGAGGTCTCCGCGCCCACCGACAGCGGACGTACTTCCACCTTGGCCACGCCGGCGATCCCCGGTGTCACCGACACCGCCTCGACCGGCTGGTCGAGATCGACCAGGGTCGTGCCGTCCACCTCGATCCGCAGCCGCGACGGTCCGGACCCGGGCCCGGACCCGGTGCCGGAGGCGGGGCGCGTCGGCACCAGCGTGCGTACGAGCGACTGGCATGTTCGCAACCACGGCCGCCCCGCGCCGGACCCGGCACCCGGCCCTGAAGCCGGCCCCTCCCCCTCGGGGCCGTCCGGCGCTACGGGCTCCCGGACCGGCGGGATCCGCAGTGTGCCCAACACCACACCGTCGCTGTCGTCCACGAGCAGATCGAGCCGTCGCTCCGCGCCCTCCAGCACGGCCCGGGCCGCTGCCACCGCGCCCGTCGGTACCCCGAGGGATTTGGCCAGCGAGAGCGCACCCCCGACCGGCACCACCGACAGCACGCATTCGGCCAGCTCCCGCTGCCGGTGCAGCAGGGTCACCGCGCGGGTCAGCGCGTGGTCGTCGCCGACGACCACGGGCCGCCGCGATCCCCGGCGCGCCAGGGCCCGGGCGAACTCGTCGGGATCGTCCGGCAGGCACACTTTCGTGGCCGCACCCGCGCTGAGCACGTCTTTCGCGATCCTGACGGACTCCCCGTCCATCATCCGAGCGACCGGATCGATCACCACCAGCAGCTGGTCGGACATCGCGAAAGTCGCCACCTCGGCCATGCCTCGCTTCCTCGGGTAGCATCTTTGTGCAAGAGCCCCTTGCGCTATTGCGCCAGGGGCTTCGTCTATTCCGGGGCCATCCGGTACGACGGTTCGCGGCCAACGACGGTCGCGGCCGGCGGTGGTGCACGCGGCGGAACACTACGCGTGCACCCCTGACCTTGGACATGCCCCGCCCGGAAGGGGTGTACGCGCGTGCCCGCACTTGTGCTGCTCGGTGCTCAGTGGGGTGACGAAGGCAAGGGAAAGGCGACGGACCTGCTAGGCGGATCCGTCGACTATGTGGTGCGCTACCAGGGCGGCAACAACGCCGGCCACACGGTAGTCGTGGGTGATCAGAAGTACGCCCTCCACCTGCTCCCTTCCGGAATCCTGTCCCCGGGGTGCACCCCGGTCATCGGCAACGGTGTCGTCGTCGACCCGTCGGTCCTGTTCTCCGAGCTGAACGGGCTGAACGAGCGCGGCGTCGACACGTCGAAGCTCCTGATCAGCGGTAACGCTCACATCATCACGCCGTACAACGTGACGGTGGACAAGGTGACGGAACGCTTCCTCGGGAAGCGGAAGATCGGGACGACCGGCCGCGGCATCGGCCCGACGTACGCGGACAAGATCAACCGCGTCGGCATCCGGGTCCAGGACCTCTACGACGAGTCGATCCTGACCCAGAAGGTCGAGGCGGCCCTCGACGTCAAGAACCAGATCCTCACCAAGCTCTACAACCGCCGCGCGATCGCCGTCGACCAGGTGGTCGAGGAGCTGCTGGGCTACGCCGGCAAGCTCGCGCCGTACGTCGCCGACACGGTCCTGGTGCTCAACCAGGCCCTGGAGCAGGACAAGGTGGTCCTCTTCGAGGGCGGCCAGGGCACGCTCCTCGACATCGACCACGGGACCTATCCCTTCGTCACGTCCTCCAACCCCACCGCCGGCGGTGCGTGCACGGGCGCGGGCGTCGGCCCCACGAAGATCAGCCGGGTCATCGGCATCCTCAAGGCCTACACGACCCGTGTCGGCTCGGGTCCGTTCCCGACCGAGCTCTTCGACGAGGACGGCGAGGCGCTGCGTCGTATCGGCGGCGAGCGGGGTGTCACCACCGGCCGTGACCGCCGCTGCGGCTGGTTCGACGCGGTCATCGCCCGCTACGCCACCCGCGTCAACGGCCTGACCGACTTCTTCCTCACCAAGCTGGACGTCCTGACCGGCTGGGAGGAGATCCCGGTCTGCGTGGCGTACGAGATCGACGGCAAGCGCGTCGAGGAACTCCCGTACTCCCAGTCCGACTTCCACCACGCCAAGCCGGTCTACGAGAACCTGCCCGGCTGGTCCGAGGACATCACGTCGGCCAAGTCCTTCTCGGACCTCCCGAAGAACGCGCAGAACTACGTGAAGGCGCTGGAGGAGATGTCAGGGGCGCCGATCTCCGCGATCGGTGTCGGTCCCGGGCGGGACGAGACGATCGAGATCAACTCGTTCCTCTAGTTCGGAAGTGCTGAAGGTGCCTGGTGGCGGTACAGCCGTCCGTGGTTGCGCCACCAGGCCACCTTCCCGTCGGGTCCGCGCACGAAGTCGGAGCGAGTGCCGATCTGCTTGCCGTCGGCGTCGAGATCCAGTCCGAAGTCCCTTCGGTAGAAGGCGACACCGAGCTCGCCGGTCTCCCCCTGGGACTTCTGGGTTCCGCGCAGCCGGCCGTTGCGCCGGTCGACTTCGATGACGACGTCCTCCATGGCGCCCTCGTCGTTGATCCGCTCTGCCACGTAACGGCCCTCGTAAGGTGCCAGCTCCCGGCCGCTCAATGTGGTGGCCATGGCCGGCAGGTTGGTCACCCCGGCGAACCGGTTCAGGGCCCAGTCGTCGGTGAACAGGTCGTCCCTGAGCCGCGTCCCGCCTTCCGAGTTGGTCAGCAGGGTCAGCGCGAAGCCGCGGTCGGGGACCATCAGGAAGCCCGAGATCTGGCCCGGCCAGGTCCCGCCGTGCTGCACGATGCGTGGTCCCTGCGCCGTCGGGCGCAGCATCCAGGTGACTCCCATGCCGTCGAGTTCCACGACCAGCGTGCCGCCGGGGCCGGGCCGCGAGCGCATCTGGGCCAACGACGCCCTGCTCAGCAGCCGGGTGCCGTCGGGGGCCGTGCCGTTGCCGAGGTGGAAGCGGGCCCAGTTCAGCTGGTCGCGCACGCTGGAGATCAGGCCGCCGGTCGGGGTGAGGCTGCGGGGCAGGGGCCAGAAGGACGGCTCCAGTACGGCCTTGCCGTCGACGACGTTGTGGGACGCCGCGACGTTGAAGCCCACGATCTCGTCGCTGAAGAAGCGGCTGTGGTCGAGCCCGAGCGGATCGATGACCAGTTTGCGCACCGCCGCCTCGTAGGTCGTGCCGGTCAGCTCCTCGATGATCCGTCCGGCCACGCACAGGCCGGCGTTGTTGTAGGCGAACACCTCTCCAGGGGGCGTGAGTTGGGGCAGGCGGGCCATGGACGTCACGAAGCGGGCCAGTGCGTCGTCGCCGGGGCCGAAGTCCTGGTAGTCGTCGCCCAGCCAGCCGGCGCTGTGGTTGAGCAACTGCCGCACGGTGACCCGCGCCGACACGTCCGGGTCGGCCACCGCGAACTCGGGCAGATAGCGGCGCACCGGGGCGTCCAGCTGGACCTTGCCCCGCTCGGCCAGCCGCATCAGTGCCGTACCGGTGAAGGTCTTGGTGGTCGAGCCGACCCGGAAGACGGTGTCGCCGTCCACCGGGACCGGGTTGTCGACCTTGGTGACCCCGTAACCCTTGATGTACTCCTCGCCGTTCAGGAGCACGCCCACCGCCGCCCCGGGGATCGCGTAGGCCTTCATGGCCTCCTCGATCTTGGCGTCGAGCTCGCTGAACAGCGCCGCCCCCGTGCCGCCTGTGTCCCTTGTGCCCCCTGTGTCGCCGGTGTCGCCGCCGGAGACAGCGGATCGCGGGGACGCGGTCGACGCCGCCGCCGGAGCCAGCGAAACGGTCGCGCAGCCCACCGCGGCCGCCGCCTTCAGAAAGCCGCGGCGGGACCAGTGGGCGGGGCCTTCACTCACCGGTAACGCCTCCCGCAGCGCCGATACCGCCGATGACGAACGGTTTCGGTTTCACCGAGGCCACGCACCCGGTGTCGGGGGCCTCGGGGTTGTCGAAGAAGGAGGTGATCACCTTTGCCCCGCACGCGTTGGTGAACAACGTCCCCCCGTGGGCGAGTCCGGCCAGGGTCACCACCTTGGAGCGGGAAAGAGACTGGGCCGCGTAGCGCCCCCACTGAGCCCCGGTCTGGGCGTCGAAACTGCCGGACATGGCCAGGGTCGGGATGTCGCCGCGTGTGACCGTGCGAATGGCGTCGGGTGCTTTCGGGACGTCCCAGACCTGGCATGCCTGCCGCAGGAACGCCAGCTGGGGCGGCTGGGCCAGGACCGAGTGGGGGAGGCCCGGAAAGGCGCGCTGCCCGCGGGCGAGCTCTTCGCGGGGGGTCTCGAACGGAACCCATTCGCTGCACCACACGCTGAGCGACAACCCGTGAGCGAACACGCCTTCGGTTCCGGGAAGACGGGTGGCCGCCCACTGCTCGGCGACGCGCTGGAGGCGGCCGTGGGCCAGATCGTCGACGGTCAACGGGAAGACGTCGGCGTTGTGACTGGCAAGGACCATCCAGTTCAGCAGCGCCCCACCGTCGAGCACCACCTTCACCTTCCCGACCTGCGGCACCGTCACGTGCGTGGTGATCGGATCGGCCTCCAGCCGGCGGACCAGGCGGAGGAAGGTGGCACCGAGGTCCGGGTAGCGCTGCCGACAGGAGGGCTGGGCCGCGCAGGCACTCAGTCGGGCGTCGAACGACTCCTTCACGCTGCTCCACGTCCACCCGGGCGTCGCCACGGACGGCGGTACGACACCGTCGAGGGTCACCGAGCGGATTCCCTGCGGGAACATGCGCATGTAGGTGAGCGCCAGTTCAGTCCCGTAGGAATGCGAAAGGACATTCCACCGTGGGATTCCCAGTGCCTTGCGCAGATCCGCCACGTCCGCGGCGCTCTCGCTGGAGCTGTAGGCCGCGAGGTCGACTCCCTGGGCTGTCAGGCGATCGCGGCACCGGGCCGCCGCCTGGGCATAGAGGTCTCCGGTGGAGGGAGCGTCATAGAGCAGGTGGATGCGCTGCTTGTAGAACCGGTCGAGCTCAGGACACGTCAGCGTCGGCGGGGAAGAGAGCGTCCCGCGCTGGGACATGACGACCAGATCGCGGTCACGGTTCAGGCCGGCCTTGGTGAGTTCCGCGATGTCGCCGATGGCGTCCACGCCGGGCCCGCCGGCGAAGAACACGATCGGATCGGGGTGTGGCTTCGGCGATGCCGAGGGAACCCTCGCAACGGCCAGGCGAAGGGTTCGCGAGGACGGGCGGGCCCGGTTCTCCGGTACGACGAGGGACCCGCAGCGGACGTCGGTCAGTTCTTCCTCGTACCTGGTCGGGCACGGACCGGGCACGAAGTGCGACGCCGGCCGTGTCTGCGACGTCAGGGACCGGGGCAGGGCGAGCTCGGTCCCGGGAAAGATCCAGTGGCCGCGGTGACTGGAGGCGTATCCGTGCCGACGGGCCTCGTCCTCGATGGTCCGCCGGTTGAGGGTGTAGACGCTGTCCCACCGCAGTCCGCTACCGAGGGCCTGCCGGGCGATGTCCCACAACGTGTCCCCGGAGGCGACGGTGTGCGTGGCGGCCTTCGAGTCCGCGGTCGTGGACTTGTCGAACTCGTCGAACTCGTCGGACCCCTTGGCTGTCTGTCTCGGTGGCAGATCAGGCTGGGGGCGGCTGATGGGCGGGGGGCCACCCGCGCACAGCACCGTCAGACCGGTCAGGAACATCGCGGCTGCGGCAGCTGTGCGGCGGTTGCGTATGTGCATGTCGTCATGCTGCGGAGGCCGCACGCGCGCCGCATTCCGACACGGCCAATGGGGTCATGCACGGATGGAGCAGTGAGCGGGCGACGCGCGTGCCGCGCCCCTAGCGTGAGGGCTCAGGGAGCGATCAGGGGGCGACCAGGAGAAGGGGAACGTCATGCGCGTGCTGCTCAAGGCCCAACTCGACACGGAGAAGGGGAACGACGCCATTCGCAGTGGCAAGCTGCCCCAGGTCCTCCAGGAGCTGATGGAGAAGATCAAGCCGGAAGCCGCCTACTTCACCACCGACGGCGGGCTCCGCACCATGTTCTTCTTCTTCGACCTGAAGGATCCCTCCCAGATGCCGGTGATCGCCGAACCGCTCTTCTTCGAGCTGGGCGCCCGGCTGGACTACACGCCGGTGATGAACCTCGATGACGTACAGAAGGGGCTGTCCCAGCTGAAGCTCAGCTGAACACGATCATCGAACCCTGCGCCAGACTCCGCGTCGCCGCGGCGTGCAGCCCCAGCCACACATGCCGTTCGCGGGCGAAGGGGCTCGGGTCGTAGGGGGCGGGGTTGGCCGGTTCCTCCAGGGCGGTGGGGGCCGCCGGGGGTTGGGGGGCCGCCGGAGGGTTGGCCGGGTCGATGCCGATCACCTGGGCCACGAACTCCAGCTCGCGCAGGAGTGACTGGGAGGAGCCCAAAGGGCCGCCGCCCGCGAGGAGTTCGTCGCTGGAGAGCGGGGCCGGGAAGTCGACGGGGACGTAGGCGCCCGCGTGGTCGTAGTGCCAGACCAGGTGGGACTGCTGGGCCGTCGACTCGAACATCTCCAGGAGCTGCTCGTAGTCGCCGCCCAGGTCGTCGACCGGGGTGACCGGGAGCCCGCAGACCTGGAGCAGATACGCCCGGCGCAGGAAGTGCAGCGCGTCGTAGTCGAAGCCGGCGACCGGGGCGACGTCGCCGGACAGGCCCGGCATGTACTGGTACACGGGCACCGGCGGCAGCCCGGCCTCGGCGAGGACTTTGTTGTATTCCGCGAGTTCCTCGGCGAACGGGTTGTCCGGGGTGTGGCACAACACGTCGACGAGCGGTACCAGCCACAGGTCACAGGCCAAAAGAGGGCTCCTCAGGTAGCACAGTGGTCAGGGAAGGGTAGTCGGTGCGGGGCGTGGGCGGACCCCCTGTGCGGGATCGTCGTCCTGATCCGGATCCTCACTGTTCGTGCAGGTCCCATACCCATACTCCGGCGACCCACCGCCCCGGGCCGCCCACCAGCTTCTCCACGGTCTCACGCAGCGCGCCGTCGTTCGGCTGCGGGGCCAGCACCAGTACGCCCGCCCGCCAGTACGCCAGGTCCGCCCGGGCCTGCTCCCGCCAGGACTCGGCGACCGGAGGGACGTCGCCCGAGTTACGCACATCACGCAGCAGGTTGGCGGTGAAACGGGGCTCGGCGCCGTAGATGCCGATCCGTTCATCGCCGTAGGGGCCGTTGAAGTAGCCGCCCGCCAGCTTGAAGCCGAGGCCGGCCTCGGTCTGCCAGTGCAGCGCCTCCGCGTCGGAGGGATCGGGCAACGGCACCGGCACCAGCGACTCGCCCTCACGGACGTACGACTTCCAGGTCCCGTCCGCGATGAAGGCCGGGACGTCGACGCGGTCGACCGCCCTCAGCGGGGCCGGGATCAGGGGGAGCAGGGCGAGGCCGACGCCCAGCAGGCCGACGTAGCGGGTGGGCAGGTGGCGTGCCGTGAGCAGGCGGTCCACGGCGAGCGCGACCAGCATGCCCAGCGCGGGGGCGCAGATCATCGCGACCCGGCTCTCGATGACCGCCTCGAACAACGGCTTGTCGGCGAGGAGTCTCCAGGGGCCGGGGAGGGTGACATCGGTGAGCGGGATGCGGAACTCCCGCCCGAGGGACAGGAACGCGGCGGCCACGGCCGTGAACGCCAGCGCTTTGACCAGGGCCCGCTTCCACAGTCGTACGAGGATCACGAAGGCGAGCAGGACCAGCGGCCAGCCGTAGAAGGCGTTCTGCTCGGTGGTGTTGAAGGCCAGTTCCCTCGCCGTCTCCGCGTCGCCCGCCAGCCAGGAGCGCTCGGCGAAGGAGAGCAGGGCGAGGGGGCTGTTGAAGGAGCGGGGGTTGTGCTCGATGTCGGTGTAGCTCTGCGGGCCGGCGAACTGCCAGACCAGTGGGTAGACGACGAGGGGAAGACAGACGGAGGCGCCGATGAGCAGGCCTCTGAGGAGCGGGCGCCAGGATGCGCGTGCGGTGTCGCGGCGTACGGCGGCGTAGGCGGCGGCGAAGAGCAGCATGCCCAGCGCCGCGAGCAGCAACGGCTCCTCGCCGAGGAAGACTTGATAGGCCGCCATCAGGCCCAGGACGACGCCGTCCCGGACGACCCGGGTCCCCGTGCACAGGCGCAGGGCGCGGTCGATGATCAGCGGGATCATGAACAGGACCACGAAGTTCGGGTGCGCGTGGGCGTGGCTGACCATCGGCGGGGCGAAGGCGGCGAGGGACGCGCCGAGGAAGGCCGCGGTCCTGCTGCGGACGACGTGTTTGACGATCAGCCAGTACCAGGCGGCCGCGGTGGCGGCGAGGCCCAGCGTCATGACCAGGCTGAGGGTGACCGCGGGGCCGACGGTCAGGGTGAGGGGGGTGAGGGGGACGGACATGCCCAGCATGACCGTGTTGGCCATGAGGTTGACGCCGTCGGGGAAGCCCTGGAGGTCGGTGAAGAGGGGGTTGCGGAGGTGGGCGACGTTGTCGGCGGTGACCGCGAAGAACCACTCCCACTGGTTCTGGTCGCGGAGGGAGTCGGGGAGGTAGCGGTGGGCCGGGTCGAAGAAGCGGGCGGAGTAGAGGGCCACCGACATGAGGAGGAAGAGGAAGGGGGCGAAGAGGTCGGCGGGGCGCAGGGAGCGGGCCGCTATGCGCGTGATCTCGGAGAGGGTGCGGGCGTAGTCGAGGGGGCCGACCTTGGAGCCGGGCCGGTGGGACCAGCGGACGGGGACCTCGGCGATGGGGTGGCCGGCGCGGTGCAGGTGCCGTAGCACCTCCACGTCGATGGCCCAGCCGTTGACGCGGGAGGCGGCGTAGGCCTCGCGGGCGCGGTCGCCGTCGTAGAGCTTGAAGCCGCACTGGGTGTCGCGGATGCCGGGGACGGCGGTACGGCGTATGAGCAGGTTCCCCGCACGGCCCAGGAGTTCGCGCAGCCGGTGCTGGCGGTCGCCGATCGTGGCGCCGGGGACCGAACGGGAGCCGATCGCGGCGGAGTTGCCCTCGGTGAGGGCCTTGTCGAGCCGCTCGAGCTCTTCGATCGGCGTGGCGAGATCGGCGTCCGTGACGAGAACGCGGCGGCTCCGGGAGGCGGCTACGCCCAGGCGGAGGGCGTGGCCCTTGCCTCGGTTGCGGGGGGTGGTGACGAGGCGGATACGGGGGTTCCGGCGGGCGCGGGCCGTGACGAGGTCGGCGGTGGCGTCGGTGGAGCCGTCGTCGGCGACGATGATCTCCCAGTCGGGCCGCTGGGTGTCGTCGGTCAGGTGGTCGGTGAGGGTGTCGAGGGTGTGGGTGAGGCGGTGTTCCTCGTTGTAGGCGGGGATGACGACGGAGAGGTCGGGCACACCGGGTACGTCGGGTACGTCGAGGACGTCGGTGGGGTCGGCGCGGCCGGGTAAGTCGGTGAGGTCGGGGCTCTTGGCGGGGTCGGGGGTCTCCGGCCGCTCCCGCTCTTGGCTCATCCGGACGCCAGCCGCTCGATCAGCGCGAGGGAGTCCGCGTCGTGCGCGGCGATGATCGAGCGGGCCGTGGGCAGGTCGCGGTGCATCAGGGCGTCGACCAGGTCGGTGTGCCCGGACCACAGGTGGCCGCGCAGGTCGTCCAGGCGGCGCAGGTGCTGGACCGCGCAGACCCAGGACTGCACGCGCAGTCGGTGCAGGAAGTCGGCGAGGTAGGGGTTGCCGAAGAGGGCGCCGAGTTCGCGCCAGAAGCGCAGGTCGTAGCCGATCAGTACGGTGAGGTCGCCGGCGGTGGCGGCGCGCTGGGCCTCCTCGGCGCGGCGGCGTACGCCGACGACCGCGGCGAGGACGCGGGGGTCGGCGGGGTCGCGGTGGCCGGTGCGGCCGGGGGTGCGGCCGGTGGCGCGTTCGGTGGTGAGGATCTGGAACATGCCGTCGATGACCAGGCCGCGGGCCTCGATGATGCCGCGGTAGTCGTCGAGGGAGTACTCGTGGACGCGGAAGCCGCGGTGCTGGTCGGCTTCCAGCAGGCCCTGTGCGGAGAGATCGACGAGGGCCTCGCGGACGGGGGTCGCGGAGACGCCGTACTGCTCGGCGATCTCCTTGACGGTGAACTCTCGCCCTGCCTGCAGCCGGCCGGCCAGCACCTCGTCCCGTAGCGCGTCCGCGAGCTGCTGCCGCAGGGTGCTCCGGGTCACGGAGCCGTTGCCGCCGGTGCCGGGCATGGTCAGGGCGTCTCCCGTCGTCGCGATGAGGTGGCGTACACGTATATGTCTACGAGCACGCCACCTTACGCGTTCGGTTCGGCAGGACGTTTCTGCGGGCAAGGGTGCTTTTCCTCGCCCGCAGAAAGGGCCTGGTCCTCAAACGCCGGATGGGCTGGATTCGCGATACGATACGTCTCGTCTTGCTTCTTGTCTCCCGCAGGAGGGGCATCATGGAACGCTTCGTCGACGCCGCGCCCGGTGTACGCCTCTGGGCGGAAGGCCGTGGTGCCGCCGATGCGTCTCCGCTGCTGTTGATCATGGGTGCGCAGGCATCCGGTCTGGGCTGGCCGGACGAACTGGTGGACATGCTCGCCTCCCGCCATCGCGTGATCCGCTACGACCACCGCGACACCGGGCGCTCCACCTGGGCTTTCGACCAGCGGCCCTATCCCCTCGGCGACCTTGCGGAAGACGCCCTCGCGGTGCTGGACGCCCTCGACGTCGAACACGCCCACATTGTGGGCATGTCCATGGGCGGCATGCTCGCGCAGCTCCTCATCGCCGACCATCCCGGCCGGTTGCTCAGCGCGACCCTGATCGGCACGAGCGCGCTCAGCACCGTCCCGTACATCCAGCCGGACGGAACCCGGACCCCGCCCGAGGAACTCCCGGGTATCGCACCCCGCCTGCTGGAGATGTGGTCCCGCCCGGTGGCGGACCTCGGCCTGGAAGCAGAGTTGGAACGGCGGGTCGAGCACTGGCGGGTGCTGGGTGGCGATCAGCTCCCCTTCGACGCCGAGTACGCCCGTGCCCTGGAGCGGAAGGTCATCGCGCACACCGGGCACTACGCCACCGGCACCGCGCATGCCCGCGCCGACGCCTCCGACCTGGACCGCACCGAGCGGCTCGCCCGGACCGCGGTTCCCACCCTCGTCATCTCCGCTCCCGCCGAACCGGTCTTCCCGCCGCCGCATCCCCACCACCTCGCCCAGGCGATCCAGGGCGCACGCGTCGTCGACATCCCCGGCATGGGGCACGCACTCCCACCTGAGGTGCACGCGCCGCTCGCCGCCGCAATCCTGGACCACACCACCGGAGCCCTCTGGCGGGGTTGAAGGGGCGGCGCCCCTTCAACCTGCGGGTGCCTACACCGTGTACTCGTCCGCCACGGCCAGCGCAGCGTCCAGCGCTGCCAGCCCCTCCTTCAGTTCGGCCTCGCTCGCGTTGCACGGCGGCACCACGTGGGTGCGGTTCATATTGATGAACGGCCAGATGCCGGAGGCCTTCGCGGTGGAGGCGAACGCCGCCATGGGGGCGTTCGCCTCGCCGGTCGGGTTGTAGGGGACGAGCGGCTCGCGGGTCTCGCGGTTGCGTACCAGTTCCAGGGCCCAGAACATGCCGACGCCGCGTACCTCGCCCACGCTGGGGTGACGGGCGGCCAGCTCGTGCAGCGCCGGTGCGACCACCTCCGTGCCGAGCCGGGCGGCGTTCTCGACGACGCCCTCCTCGGCCATGACCTCGATCGTCGCGACGGCGGCAGCGCAGGCCAGCGGGTGCCCGGAGTAGGTCAGGCCGCCGGGGTAGGGGCGCTTGCCGAAGGTCTCGGCGATGGCGCCCGAGATGGCGACGCCGCCCAGCGGGACGTACCCGGAGTTCACGCCCTTCGCGAAGGTCATGAGGTCGGGGGTCACGTCGAAGAGGTCCGCCGCGAACCACTCCCCGGTCCGCCCGAACCCGGCCATGACCTCGTCCAGGATGAAGACGATCCCGTACTTGTCGCAGATCTCGCGGACGCCGGCGAGGTAGCCGGGCGGCGGGATCATGATCCCGGCCGTCCCGGGGATCGTTTCGAGGATGATCGCGGCCACCGTCGACGGCCCCTCGAAGGCGATCGTCGTCTCCAGGTGCTCCAGCGCCCGCGCGCACTCCTGCTCCTCGGTCTCCGCGTAGAAACGGGAGCGGTAGAGGAAGGGTGCCCAGAAGTGCACGACTCCGGCCGCCGCGCTGTCGGAGGCCCAGCGGCGGGGGTCGCCGGTGAGGTTCACGGCCTGCTGGGTGCCGCCGTGGTAGGAGCGGTACGCCGACAGCACCTTCGCGCGGCCGGTATGCAGCCGTGCCATGCGCACCGCATGCTCCACGGCGTCCGCGCCGCCGTTGGTGAAGAAGATCTTGTCCAGGTCGCCCGGCGTCCGCTCGGCGATCAGCCGCGCCGCCTCGGACCGCGCCTCGACCGCGAACGCGGGCGCGAAGGTCGTCATCCGCGCGGCCTGCTCCTGGATCGCGGCGACGACCTTGGGGTGCTGGTAGCCGATGTTCGTGTAGACGAGCCCGCTGGTGAAGTCCAGGTAGCGGTTGCCGTCGTAGTCCCAGAAGTACGACCCCTCCGCACCGGCGACGGCGAGCGGGTCGATGAGCTCCTGCGCGGACCAGGAGTGGAACACATGCGCACGGTCCGCGGCCTTCACGGCAGCGCCGACCTCGGGATTTGGCTGAGGGGTCATGCGGCGAGCGTAGGAGCGGGCGGTGGGGCGGAGATATCGGCGTCATGTCTGTGGTCGGGGGGATTCCGCGACAGGTTGTCCACAGGCGAGGGGTGTGGATGTGGGCAGGTGATGCATTGACAGCAAGCTGTCTAAGTGACAGCATGTTGTCATCTTCGGATCTCTGAGATTGCCAGGAGGAGCCATGAACAGCAGCACCGGCACCACCCGCAAGCCCGTGTACCTCGCCGTCTACGACACCCTCGCCGACTGGGAGCCCGGCCACGCCACCGCCCAGCTGGCCCGCGCCGGATACGAGATCCGCACCGCCGGCCCGACCCGCGAGCCCGTCACGACCGTCGGCGGCCTGCGCATCCAGCCCGACCTGGCCCTGGACGACGTACAGCCGTCCGACGCGTCCTTGCTGATCCTCCCGGGCGCGGATCTCTGGGACGCGGGCGACGACCTCGCCCCCTTCGCCCGCACGGCCCGCGCCTTCCTGGACGCCGGAGTGCCGGTGGCCGCGATCTGCGGGGCGACGGCCGGGGTGGCGCGCGAAGGCCTGCTCGACGACCGGGACCACACCAGCGCGGTCTCCTTCTACCTGGCCGCGACCGGGTACGGCGGCGGCGAGCGGTACGTCGAGGCCGACGCCGTCACCGACCGGGGCCTCGTCACCGCCGGCCCGACCGAGCCCGTCGCCTTCGCCCGGGAGATCCTGCGGCTGCTGAAGGTGTACGAGGACGAGGCCGTCGACGCCTGGTACCGCCTGTTCCACCACTCGGACGCCGAGGCCTACGCCGTGCTCGAGAAGGCCGGGGTGCTGTGAGCCGCGAACGCCGGGACCCGCGACGTCAGGACCTGCTCAGCCGCAGCGCGCTCGGTGTCTTCCGGCTCAACGGCCAGTTCCTCGCGGTCGCCGAGGAGCTGGCCCGGCCGGCCGGGATGACGGCGGCCTGGTGGCAGGTCCTGGGCGCGGTGCTCGGCGAGCCCCTCCCTGTCTCCGGCGTCGCCCGCGCCATGGGCATCACCCGGCAGAGCGTGCAGCGCATCGCCGACCTGCTGGTGGAGAAGGGGCTGGCCGAGTACCGGCCCAACCCCGCCCACCGCCGCGCGAAGCTCCTCGCGCCCACCGAGGAGGGGCGGGCGGCGATCGGTCGCATCGACCCCGGCCACGCGGCCTTCGCGGACAAGCTGGCGGAGGCTTTCGGGGAGGCGGAACTCGCCGATGCCGTAAGGGTTCTGGAACGGTTGTCGACAGTGCTCGACGACCTCGGCGTTCCTGTTACGGAACCGTAGACGCCGACCCGCTCACCTCCCCATATGCCGCACTATCGTGGGGCCGTCGCGTAGACGGGGGTTTGCGTAGGCGGGGTTGGGGGCGTGGGTGCGATGGAGAAGCTGGCGGCGGGGGATCCGCACGGGATCGGGGTGTACCGGCTGCTGGCGCGGCTGGGCGCGGGCGGCATGGGCGACGTCTATCTCGCCCGGTCCGACCGCGGCCGTACCGTCGCCGTCAAACTCGTACGGCGTGAGCTGGCCGCCCAGGAGGAGTTCCGGGCCAGATTCCGGCAGGAGGTGGGGGCCGCGCGGCGGGTCGGCGGGTTCTGGACCGCGCCGGTGCTCGACGCGGACACCGAGGCCGAGGTGCCCTGGGTCGCCACCGGGTATGTCGCCGGGCCCAGCCTCCAGCAGGTCGTCGGGCGCGACCACGGGGCGCTGCCCGAGCGGTCGGTACGGATCCTGGCGGCGGGGCTGGCACACGCCCTCAAGGACATCCACGCTGCGGGGATCGTGCACCGGGACCTGAAGCCGTCCAACGTCCTCGTCACCATCGACGGGCCCCGCGTCATCGACTTCGGGATCGCCCGCGCACTGGAGACGGTCGACGAGAGCGGGCTCACCCGCACCGGCGCGCTCGTCGGGTCGCCGGGGTTCATGGCACCCGAGCAGGTGCGCGGCGACCGGATCACGCCCGCCTCCGACGTGTTCTGCCTGGGCTCGGTGCTCGCGTACGCCGCGACCGGCAACCTGCCCTTCGGATCCGTCGACAGCGGCGCGCACGCCGTGATGTTCCGGATCGCCCAGGAGGAACCCGATCTGGAGGGCGTGCCCGAGGGGATCGCCGAACTGGTCCGGGACTGTCTGCGGAAGGACCCCGGGGCCAGGCCGACGCTGGACCGGATCCTGGAGCGCATCGGGGCCCAGGACACCGTCTCGGACGGACGGTCCCGGGATCCGTGGCTGCCGAGTGCGCTGGTGGCGCAGTTGGGGCGGCATGCGGTGCGGCTGCTGGACACGGAGGATCCGGATGCCTCCCCCGAGCACGCTCCCGCCGCCGGCGTGACGCCGCCGGACCAACTCCCCACCATGGCCGCCACCCAGAACGGACAGACCGCCCCGCAGCAGCACCCACAGCACCCGCAGCACCCGGCGTACGGCTACCCGCCGGTGGGCTCCAACCCGCCGCCCGGCCCGCCCGCGCCGCCCACTCCGGCCGTCTCACCGACGCCGTATGCCCCGAGCCCGTCGTACGGCAGCCCGAACCCGCCCTACGACCAGTCCCCGCCCTACGGCCAGTCCTCGCCCTACGGCCCTTCCCCGTCATACGGACCGAACCCGCCGTACAGCCCCAACCCGCCGCAAGGCCCCACCCCGCCGTACGGCCCACCCGTGCCGTACCTCCCCACCACCCCGCCCGAACCACCCCGCCGAAGCGGCCGTTCCACGGTGGCGCTCGTCCTCGTCGCGCTGGTCGTCGCGCTCGCGGCCGGTGGCTCGGTGTACGCCCTCATGAACGGCGGCGGTGACGACGGGGCGGGCGGCGATCCGACCACCACCCCGACCGTCACGAGCACCACCGACACCACCGAGTCCAATCCGTCCCCCACGCCTACGCCCACCCCGACCTCCTCGACCCCGGCGGACGGCGCGGTCCCCGCCGACTACCTGGGCACCTGGACGGCCTCCATCGACAACGCCGGCGGCGAGAACACCCGTCGGCTGACCATCCGGCAGGGCGAGGTGGGCGACCCGGTCCTCTCCCTCGTCGCCGAGGGCCCGGCCGGCACCGGCACCTACCACTGCGAGTTCGAGGCGCCGCTGGCCGAAGCGCCCGGCGACGACGGGCCGTTGGCGATCGGCCCGTCCGCCGTGACGACCGGCGAGCCGGCCACCGCGTGCTCGCCGGGTGAGGCCACCGAGATCACGCTGCTGCCGGACGGCACGCTGGAGCGGGTGAACACGAGCAGCGGGGAGAAGCTGACGTACACCAGGCGGTAACCCCAAATACCCTTGTGCGTAAGGCCGTTGAGGTCACAGAAACCTACTGTGACCCCGGTGGAGTGGCTGAGCGCGGAGAACATCGTGGCTGTCGGCACCGCGGTGCTCGGCGTAGTCGCGTCCGGTGTCATGGTCTGGTACGAGCGGCGGGTGCCGCGCAAGAAGCGGATCGGCTACCGCGTCCAGATGGACAACCCCATAGGCGACGACGTGCGGTCGGGCCGGGCCAACGTCCGGCTCGGCCTGTTCGACGCGGACATGGACGACGCGACCCTCGTGCTGCTGCGCGTCGAGAACGACGGCTCGCAGAGCATCGACCGCGACGACTACACCGGCCCCGAACCGCACGGCCTCACCGCGGTGTTCACCGACCGCACCATCCGGGGTGTCTCGGTCACCCAGCCGACCGACATCGACCATCTGATGGACCACTTCACCGCGCAGCGGGGCTTCGGCTACGAGGGCAACCGGCTGCGCGTCCCGCGCGTCCCGCTCAACCCGGGCGACCATTACAAGCTGCTGGTGATGCTGTCCGGCGGTGACGTGGGCTGTGACATCCGGGTGCGCGGCGGGATCCGGGGCGGCGAGGTGCACCCCAACCGCAGCGCGACGCCGGACGACAAGGCACCGGTGTTCAGCCTTCCGGCGAGGATCTTCACCGGCCTGCTCACCCTCTCCGTTCTCGCCCTCGCGGGCATCGTCGTCTTCAGGGACGGCAATCCGATCGAGTGCGAGGAGGGCGAGCTGACGGTGATCGGCTCGACCGCTTTCGAGCCGGTGATCGAGACGCTGGAGAAGAGTTACGAGCGCAAGTGCGCGGGCGCCGAGATCGACGTCGAGACGCGCGGCAGCGAGGCGGGCGTCGCCGAGCTCGCCGCCTTGGCCGACCGGTCGAAGTCGGGGGCGCGGTCGGTGATCGCGTTCTCCGACGGTCCGCTGGGCGACCGTCTGGGCCTGAAGGGGAAGAAGGTCGCGCTGTCCGTCTTCACGCTCGTCGTCAACGACGGGATCGACCTCGGGCCGGCCGGCCTGACCGTGCAGCAGGTGCGGGACATCTACAAGGGCCGGTACAAGCGCTGGGGCGAGGTGATCCCGAACGCAGGCAAGGCGCTCGCCGACCTGCCCGTCGTCCTCGTCAGCCGGAGCGACAGTTCGGGGACGCGGCAGGCCTTCCAGGACCGGGTGCTCGGGCAGTGGGAGCAGGCACAGAGCACCTCGCTGGACTGCCGGTCGCCCACGGGCACGGTCACCGCCGTGACGCGGTGCGAACTCCCCGGCACGAGCGAGGTCCTGGACAAGGTCGCCGAGCAGCCCGGCGCGCTCGGGTACAGCGAGCTGAGTGTCGCCGCCCGGCACAAGGGCGTGCGGACGGTGCCGCTCGACGGCGACCGCGCAAACGTGGACGAGATCGAGCGCGGCGACGGCTCCTACCCGTACCGCGACATCGAGTACGCCTACACCTACGGCACCCCGCCCGACGACTCCCTGGCGGCCGGGTTCCTCGCCTACCTGGACGAGGAGAGCAGCCGGCAGGTGATCCGCACACGGGGGCACCTGCCGTGCGGGACTCCGGTGGGGGTGCGGTTGTGCAACTGAGGCGTGGGTGTTGAGGAGTGGCAACTGAGGCGCTCTTGTTGTCTGTTGGCGTGTCTGTTGTTGTGTCCACAACCAAGACGGACGTCGGTGGTCGGCGTCGGCAGCCCCGGGAGGACACATGCGTCCCAGCCCCACCAGGAGAACGGTTCTGACCACGACGGCGGCGACGGGCGTCGCGGCGTTGGGAGCGGCGGGGACGGCGGCCGCGGCACCGCAGGCGCCCGCAGCCGACAATCACCCGCCGACAGGCGATGGCCCACCCGCCACCGCCCAGCGCCCCACCCGCGAACTCCGCACCCTCCTCCGCGAGATCGACCCCGCCCGCATCGAGGCCACCACGCGCAAACTGGTCTCCTTCGGTACCCGGCACACCCTCTCCGTCCAGGACGACCCCGTGCGCGGCATCGGCGCGGCCCGTGACTGGCTGGCGGCGGAGCTGAGGTCGTACGCGGCGGCCTCCGGCGGCCGGATGACGGTGGAACTCCAGTCGTACGTCCAGGAACCGGCCCCACGCATCCCCACCCCGACCCGTATCACGAACGTGATCGCGACCCTCCGCGGCGCGGTGACGCCCGACCGCGTCTACGTCGTCTCCGGCCACTACGACTCCCGCGTCACGGACGTCATGGACGCGACGTCGGATGCGCCGGGCGCGGACGACGACGCGTCCGGGGTGGCCGTCGTACTGGAGCTGGCGCGGGTGATGGCGAAACGCCGCCCGGCGTCGACGATCGTGTTCGCGGCGGTGGCGGGAGAGGAGCAGGGCCTGTTCGGCGCGGCGCACATGGCACAGCAGCTGAAGTCATCGGGCGCGGACGTCCAGGCCATGTTCACGAACGACATAGTCGGCTCCTCGACGGCGGACGACGGCACCCGCGACCCGCACACGATCCGCCTGTTCGCCGAAGGCGTCCCGTCCTCCGAAACCCCCGAAGAGGCGGCGATCCGCCGCTCGGTGGGCGGCGAGAACGACTCCCCCACCCGCCAACTGGCCCGATTCGTCGCGGACGTGGCCGAGAACGACGCGACAGCCATGCGCATCCGGGTCGTCTACCGCAGAGACCGCTACCGCCGGGGCGGCGACCACATCCCCTTCCTCGAACGCGGCTACCCGGCCGCCCGCTTCACCGAGCCGGCCGAGGACTTCGCCCACCAGCACCAGGACGTCCGCGTCGACGAGACCGGCAAGCAGTACGGTGACCTGCCGGAGTTCTGCGACTTCGCCTACACGGCGAGGGTGGCAAGGGTGAACGCGGCGACCCTGTGGACCCTGTCCCAGGCCCCCGGCACCCCGAGAGCCGCGAAGATCATCACCACCGACCTGACGAACTCCACCAGCCTGACCTGGACGAAGGGCCCGGAACCCGACCTCACCGGCTACGAGATCGTCTGGCGCGAGACGACATCCCCGAACTGGACCCACGTCCTCCCGGTGGGCGACGTGACGACCCACGAGGTGGACCTGTCGAAGGACAACGTGTTCTTCGGCGTGAGGGCGGTGAACCGGGCGGGCTTGCGGAGTCCGGTGGCTTTCCCGGCCCCACAGTCCTGAACGAGCGGCGCAGGCAATGTCAGCCCGTCCGTCGTTTGAGGACGAGGCTCCTTAAGGGCCGAAGCGGGGGTCTGGGGGCGGCAGCCCCCAGAAGCGCCCCGGGGTCGAAGGGGCGGAGCCCCTGGGGGATGGGACGGGTAGGGGCGGCGGGGGCGAGAAAAGCCCCGCCTCACCTCACCGTGGCTCAGGCGGCCGTTGCCGGGGCATATTCGGCCGCGCCCCATTCCCCGGCGGCACAGCGAACCGCCCCACCCCCACCCCCGCGTCCTGCCGAGTCCCGCCGGCCACCGCCGACTGAATCCCCATGGGCGCGGACCCGGTCCGGAACTCCACCATCCAGTCCGCCGTCTCCGCCCGCACCAACTCGGTCACGTCCTCGGAGAACCGCCGCAACACCCCCAGGCACCGCTCCGCCGCCTCCCCGGCCGTCCCCTCCGCCGGCCCCAGCACCTCCCGCACACTCTCCGTCGCCCAGTCGAACTGCAACACCTGCAGCCGCCGCTGCACGGCCTGCGCGGTGGCGACGTCCCTTATCCACCCGGACGTCACCCCGAAGAACCGGTCGACCGCCATACACGCCACCCCCAGCACCAGCGCCAGATACCCCCACGGCGCCGTCCCGCTCGCCACCCCCGTCAGATCCAGCAGCGGAAGCGCGGCCCCCACGACGGCCCCCACCGCCGCCCCACCCCGCAACGCCCGAGCCCCCCGCCGCTTCCACACCCGATCCGCGAGATACCACGCGGCCGTGTTCATCGCCCCCCGCTCCACCCACCGGTACAGCTCGTCCAGCCGCACCGCGGTCTCCCCCCAGTCCCCGTGCGGAAACGCCCGCCCCGTCAGATCACCCGGCCGCAGTCCGGCCGCCCCTTCGCCGCCCCGCCCGTCCTGCGGCGACCTCTCGGGCTGCATCTCCGGCTGACCCACCCGGCACTCCCTACTGTCACGGTGCGTGACATCACATGCGAACTACACGGTGAAATCGGCCCCCGTAGTGCACAGAACGTCACGCGACACCTGAGGCTGACGCGCCGGAACCCTTCCTACCGCCCAATGGGTGGCGAAGAGATGCCTTTCGCCTCTTTTCCGCCCGGAAGAGGGTCTTGATCAGGTATAGACCTTCAGTTCCTCTCACTCGAAAGAGTGCTGGGGCGACGGCTGCCCGGACCACGTAGGCTCGTGCTGAACGGCAAAGCCGAGCGGGAATCCCGTACGGACAACCCGTGCAGGCACGCGTAGAGACACGCGTAGAGACGCAAGGAGCTGATCGTGATCCCCGGTGGTGGCCAGCCCAACATGCAGCAGCTGCTCCAGCAGGCCCAGAAGATGCAGCAGGACCTGGCGCGGGCGCAGGAGGAACTGGCTCAGACGGAGGTCGAGGGGCAGGCGGGCGGCGGCCTGGTGAAGGCGACGGTGACGGGCTCCGGCGAGCTCCGGGCGCTCAAGATCGACCCCAAGGCGGTGGACCCGGAGGACACCGAGACCCTCGCCGACCTGGTCATCGCGGCCGTACAGGCGGCCAACGAGAACGCGCAGACGCTCCAGCAGCAGAAGCTGGGCCCGCTGGCCCAGGGCCTGGGCGGCGGCAGCGGCATCCCGGGCCTGCCCTTCTGACGTTCCAGGTGTTCCCCGCCTTGCCTTTCTAAGAGGGGCCGGCGCCAACTACCGTACGTACCGTAAGGAACCCCCAGGAAGGACGGCAGTCCGTTGTACGAAGGCGTGGTCCAGGACCTCATCGACGAACTGGGGCGGCTGCCCGGCGTCGGTCCCAAGAGCGCGCAGCGGATCGCCTTCCACATCCTGCAGGCGGAGCCGACGGACGTACGGCGCCTCGCCCAGGCCCTGATGGAGGTCAAGGCGAAGGTCCGCTTCTGCGCGACGTGCGGCAACGTCGCGCAGGAGGAGCTGTGCAACATCTGCCGGGACACGCGCCGCGACCCGGCGGTCATCTGCGTGGTTGAGGAGCCGAAGGACGTCGTCGCGATCGAGCGGACCCGTGAGTTCCGCGGCCGTTACCACGTCCTCGGCGGCGCGATCAGCCCGATCGAGGGTGTCGGGCCGGACGACCTGCGTATACGAGAACTTCTCGCGCGGTTGGCCGACGGTGCGGTCACGGAACTCATCCTGGCCACGGACCCGAATCTGGAAGGCGAGGCCACGGCCACGTACCTCGCCCGCATGATCAAGCCCATGGGCCTGAAGGTCACCCGCCTGGCCAGCGGCCTCCCGGTGGGTGGCGACCTGGAATACGCGGACGAGGTCACCCTCGGCCGCGCCTTCGAGGGGAGACGACTCCTAGATGTCTGACGCCACGCTGCACGCGACCGAGCAGAACCCGGACGACTTCGCGGTCCAGATCTCGGACCAGATCGAGAGCTTCCTGGTCGCCGTCACGGAGGTCGCGAAGGGCGACGAGCCGGGCTCGACGGTGCCCTTCCTCCTCCTGGAGGTCTCCCAGCTCCTCCTGGCCGGCGGTCGCCTCGGCGCCCACGAGGACATCGTCCCGGACGAGCGTTACGAGCCCGACCTGGGCCCGGAGCCGGACGTCGACGAACTCCGCGAGAACCTCGCCCGCCTGCTGGACCCGGTCGATGTCTACTCCGAGGTCTTCGACCCCTACGAGCCCCGCAAGGCCCCGGTCCCGGCCCGTATCTCCGACGACCTGGCAGACGTCATCACCGACCTGCGCCACGGTATGGCCCACTACCGCGCCGGGCGCACCGCGGAGGCCCTGTGGTGGTGGCAGTTCTCCTACTTCTCCAACTGGGGCTCCACGGCGTCCGCGACGCTGCGCGCCCTGCACTCGGTCCTGGCCCACATCCGCCTCAACCAGCCGCTGGAGGAGCTGGACGGCCTGGACACGGACCAAGGCGTGATGGGTGACGAGACCCTGGAGTTCGAGGCCGGCAGGGTGATGGAGCAGGAGATCGGGGAGCAGTTGGGGCTGCGCCCGGCGAAGTGACCCATGTGGCCCGTGTGACGCGGGTTACAGAAAAAGGCTTCTGAAGTGGCGTAATGCTCGGGCCCCTCGGGGGGTCTCACAGGCACACCGGTCGGCCCACCCGACCGGTGCCCGCCCCCCCCGAACGGAGCCCGCCCATGCACGTCACGCTGGAGCAGCCGACCGGCGCCCGCCTGATCACCGCCGCGGACCAGGACATCGCGATACCCGCGACCCTCCGCTACACCTCCGCCGACCCGCTGGCCGTGCACATCGTCTTCCCGCCCCATGTCACCGTTGACGGCGAGGGCGTGACGTGGACGTTCGCCCGCACGCTCCTGGGCGAAGGACTGGGCACCCCCGCCGGGCTCGGCAGCGTGCGCGTCCGGCCGTGCGGGGAGTCCCACACGTACGTCGAGTTCCACGCGTCGGCGGGCACGGCCGTGCTCCGCTTCGCCACCTCGGATCTCTACCGCTTCCTGGCCCGCACCTACACCGTGATCTCCCCCGGCGAGGAGACGGTCGGGGCGGAGCTGGACCACGGTCTCGTGGCGCTGTTCGGGGGGCGGGTGTGATCGGCGGCGGCTCACTGGGCCGGGGCCCGCTGTCCGCCCCGCAGGCGTACGCCCTGGGGCACCGGCTGCGGGCGGTCCGCGAGGAACAGGGCCTGACACGGGGACAGGCCGCCGTCGCCGCGGACCTCTTCCCGACGTGGGTCTCGCAGATTGAGGACGGCGAGATCCACGACCTGGAGACCATGCGCGCATACGCCCGTGCGCTCGGCACCCGCATCACGGTGCCCCGCACCGGTCGCATGCGCCGTCTGTGACCCACGTGGCCACGGAGTTGAGAGACGCGTGAGCGGAGCTCCCCCTCCGCCACACTCACAGCCCCGCGCCAGCCCCTTCCCCGCCGCCGTCACCCCGCCCACCAGGGCCGGCCCCAACACCACCAGCCGGGCCCGCCGTTCGGAGGTCCGCCCGGCGAGCCACACGCCGATCACGGCACCGATCGCCATCGCCGCGACCACGATCCCCCAGCGGGGCGCGCTCAGCTCCGGCACGCCGTTCGCCGCCACCGAGAACGCGTTGACGACCACCCCGTACACCTGCGCGTTCGGCACGAACTCCCTTACCGTCCGTCCCGCGTTGACCGCGTACGCGCCACGCACAAGCACCATCGCGCCCGGCCGTACCCGACGCAGTCCGCCCGTCAGGCCCACGACGCTGATGGCCCCGGCCGCGCAGTTGGCGAGGGCGTCGCCCGTCCATCCGTCGGTCACGGCTCCGCGTCCCTCCCCGCACCTCGCTGGTGTAGCCCGCTACACCACCCCTTCGGGAGACCACTCCCTCGTCGCTGACCTCGCAAAACGCGATCGTTGATGTCACCAGGTCAACGGCCGCCGCAGCGGCCCCGCCCCGAAGGAAACCCCGATGAAGGCTCTTCTCTCCTCCCGCCCCGCCCTCTGGTTCCTCTTCCTCTTCAACGCGGTCGTCGCCGCGGCCGCCCCCTTCGTCGTCGACGGCACTCAGGGCGTCATGACCGCCGTCGGCATGGGCGTCGTATCGCTCGGGGCCGGGGTCGAGTTGGTGCGTGGCCGCAGGAAGCGCGCTGCCGCTGTGTGATCGGGCGACTACCCGGCGCGAATTGGAACCGTGTTGTCCCGGGCCTGTACGTCCACTGCACGGGCCCTAACCGGTGCACGGCGAATCTGGAGTCACTTCCACCGCAGAGGCAACCGCCCAACAGGCCGCGGAGGGAGGGAATCCCACCGGACCCTGCACTGGAGATTGCGATGACTCGTCGTTCCATAAGCAAGCGCGTAGCCATGGTCACCGCCACCGCCGTGATGGCCGTGGGCACCGTCGCCGCGGGTGCCGCTGTCGCCGGGCCGTCGTGGGGTGAGAGCAAGCAGCCGACCAAGAAGCAGGTGCTCGGCCTCTTCGACCAGTGGAACGCGGCCCTGCAGACCGGCGACTCCAAGAAGGTGGCCGACCTGTACGCGAAGGACGCGGTTCTGCTGCCGACCGTCTCCAACAACGTCCGCTCGGACAGGGCCGAGATCGTCGACTACTTCGACCACTTCCTGCAGAACAAGCCGGTCGGCACGAAGATCGAGTCGCACGTCAACATCCTGGACTCCAACAGCGTGATCGATGCCGGAACCTACGAGTTCAAGCTCACCGACCCCAAGACGGGCGAGAAGAGCACCGTCAAGGCCCGCTACACGTACGCCTACGAGAAGCGGAGCGGCGAGTGGCTGATCGTCAACCACCACTCCTCGAAGATGCCCGAAGGCTGATCCGCACCTTCAGCCCGCCCTCGGGAGAGTCCCCGAGCGTCACGGTCCCGCCGTCGTCCGTCACCAGCTGTTTGACGACGGCGAGGCCGAGGCCCGAACCGGACTTCCCGGTCAGGCCCTTGCCGCGCCAGAAGCGGTCGAAGGCCCGGGACTTCTCGGTGTCGGACATACCGGGACCCTCGTCGAGCACCGCGAGCACCACCTCGTCGCCCTTCGGCTCCACCTGGACCGTGATCGTGCCGCGGTCCGGTGACACCTCAAGGGCGTTCGAGAGCACGTTGTCCAGCACCTGGTCCAGATGACCCGGGCTGGCCAGCACAAGCAGCCGGCCGTCGGCACTCCCCCTGAGCGTGATGGTGACTCCGCGCTCGTCGGCGGCCGGCCTCCACACGTCCAGCCTCTCCCGCACGATGTCCCAGATGGGGAGGGGTTCCGCCGCGGTGACTTTCGCCTCCGCCCGCGCCAGCACCAGCAGACCGTTCACCAGCCGGCTCATCCGGACGACCTCGGCCGTGGCCTGCTCGACGTCCTCCTTGACGAAGTCGTCGTCCACGCCGTCCGCGATGTTGTCCAGCGACAGCCGCAACGCGGTGAGAGGGGTACGGAGTTGATGCGAGGCGTCGGCCACGAAGATGCGCTGCGAGGCGATCAGGGTGTCCAGACGCTCGCCCGCCAGGTTGAGCGTGTGGGCGAGGGTCTGTGTCTCCGGCGGGCCGGTCACCGGGGAGCGGGCCGTCAGGTCGCCGTCGCTGAACTTGCTCGCCATCTCGTTGAGCTGACGCAGCGGCCGGGTGATACGCCGGGCCGCCGCCGCGCCGATCACGGCGGCCACGGCGAGGACGGCCACCGCGAGGCCGGCGCGGAAGCCCCAGATCTGCCACAGCCGGCTGGTCATGCCGTCGGTGTAGTACACGATGCGTACGGCGCCGACGACCGGGCCGTTGTTGCGGCCGTCGAGCTCCTCTTTACTGGCGCGGGCGGGCACGGTGATCTCAAGCTGCGGCCCCCAGATGAAAGAGGATCCCCAGTCGGTCGTGGACTGGCCCTGCTCCAGGGCCTTGGTCAGGGCCGCGTCCTGCTTCGGGCTCAGCAGTTTCGTGTCGCACAGCGCGGTCACCTGGACCTTGCCGGTGGTCTCGCCTTCGTACGCCTCGGCCATCTCGTCCAGCGCCGCACACGAAGAGGCGTTTCCGTTGCCGAGCAGCAGGGCCATGGTGTCGGCCTCGCGCTTGACGGACTCCGCGGTGTCGTCCCGCAGCTGGTCCGTGAGCGTGAAGGCCACCGGCACGGTGAACAGGGCGATGGCCACGGCGACGAGCCCGACGTAACTGCGGATGAGCTGACGGATCATGACGCGCCGCTACCGCCGTCACTCTTGTCACTGTTGGCGATCTCCAGCCGGAACCCGACCCCCCGCACCGCCTCGATCGTGATCGCCCCCGCGAACTTCCGCCGCAACGCCGCCACATGCACGTCCAGCGTCTTCGTCGGCCCGAACCAGTTCGCGTCCCAGACCGCCTCCATGATCTGCTCGCGCGACATCAGCGCCCCGGGCTCCTCGGTGAGGAAGGCCAGCAGGTCGTACTCCTTGGGCGCGAGGGGCACTTCCTCGTCGTCCAGGCGGACCCGGGCCGCCTTGCGGTCGATGGTCAGGCGGGCGCCGTAGCGGTCCGGACCGGCCTCGGCGGCAGCGGGCGTACGGGGCTGGATGCGGCGCATCACCGCACGTATCCGCGCGATGACCTCCCGCACCCCGAACGGCTTGGAGACGTAGTCGTCCGCGCCGAGCTCCAGCCCGACCACCCGGTCCGTCTCGTCGCTGCGGGCGCTGATCACGATGATCGGCACGTCGCCGCGCTCGCGCAGCGCCTTGCAGACGTCGAGACCGTCGGTGTCGGGCAGCCCGAGGTCGAGCAGGACGACGTCGTAGGGCTCGGTGTGGCTCAGCGCCGCGGCGCCCGTACTGACCCAGGCCACCTCGAAGCCGTAGCGCAGCAGTCCGCGCCGGAGCGACTCGGCCACCGGTTCGTCGTCTTCCACCAGAAGTACGCGCACAGGCGGAACCATAGTGGTTGAACTTTAAAGACGACTGGTCGCCGAGCCGCCGGGCGATCAACGGGCGATCAATGGGCGGACAAAACGGTTGCTACCACATCACCGGCAACCGCTCCGGGATGCGTTTCATGAATCCGGTCCGCCACACCAGCTGCTCGATCGGCACCGCGAGCCGGAGCCCCGGCATCCGTTCCAGCAGGACCTCCAGCGCGATCCCGGCGTGCCCCCGGCCGAGCGCGGTGGCGGGGCAGTAGTGGCGGCCGCCGCCGAAGGAGAGGTGGGCGGTGGCGTTCGGGCGGCCGAGGTCGACGGTGTGCGGATCGGGGAAGGCGTCCGGGTCGAAGTTCGCCCCCTCGACGAGCACCAGGACGAGGTCCCCGGCCTTCACCTCCACCTCTCCCAGCCGTACGTCCTCCATCGCCAGCCGCGGCAGACCGTCGCCGATGGAGAGGTTGATGCGCAGGAGTTCGTCCACGGCGGCCGGGATCTTCCCCGGATCCGTGACCAACTCGGCCTGGAGGTCCGGGTGCTGGATCAGTGACACCAGTGCCATGGCCAGGAAGCCCGAGGTGGAGATGACGCCCGCGCCGAACATGGTCACCCCGACCGTGGCGAGCATCTCGTCGGTGAGATGGCCGTAGTCGGGGTCGGCGCGCAGCGCGGCGAGCTCGGCCATCAGGCCGGTCGTCGCCGGATCGTCGAGCCGTTCGGCCATGTACGCGATGTCCCGGTCCCAGTTCAGCCGGGCGCCCGCGACCGGGCAGGCCGAGTTCATGAACGCGATGTCCAGACTCCGCATCAGCCGGGGCGCGTCGGCCGGCGGGATGCCGAGGATGCGGCAGTGCATGCCCGCCGAGTACGGGTCGGCGAACCCGGCGCGCAGGTCCGCCGGGGCACCCTCCCGGAGCAGCCCGTCGACGAGCTCGGCGGCGTACGAACGCATCCACTCCGCGAGGCCGGGGCTCTTCGGGTTCAGCGCCTTCAGTACGGCCTTGCGCAGACCGGCGCCGGTGATGTTCCCCATGTTGTTGACGACCTCGGGCGGGATCGTCAGCGCGTACTGGCGGGGCACACCGGGGGCGGAGGTGTCCTTGAGGCTGAAGCGCGGGTCTTCGAGGACCTGCTTGCAGAGGTCGTACGACGACACGAGCCAGGCCTCGTCGCCGGCGATGGTGCGGACCCGGCGCACGGGGGTTTTGGTGCGCAACTCCTCTACCTCGTCCGGTAGTTGGTCGCCGCGCCAGGAGAACGGGAAGTCGATGAGGTCGTCAGTGAGCATCGGTGGTCCCCTCGGCGGGCGTGACGATGGCGTGGCCCTGGTTGCGGGAGGCGCGCAGGCCGGCGCCCCGGGAGTAGAGCAGCTCGGCCATCGGCAGGAGCTGGTGGTAGCAGTTGAGGGAGGAGGGGACGTCGAGGATGGCGGGGGTGTCCAGGAAGAGGGGCGCCTCGGCGCAGACGTAGTCCAGGCAGACCTCGCGCTGGGCGTCGCTCACGTTTCCTTCCTTGCCGGCCAGGAAGGAGTCGACGAGTTTCTCGCAGGTCGTGCGGAACTCGTCGTCGGTGGTGAGCCGCGACCGGAGGCGGTCGTGGATCTCGCGGTACGCCGGGTTGCCGCGGAAGTCGGACATGGCGTGGGCGTGCAGCCGGGCGCCGCCGGGGTCGGCGGCCTGGACGGCGCCGAGGACCTTGGCCCGCACGCCGCGCAGGTTCTTCACCGCCTTGCGGCGCGCGTCGTCGGGTGGATAGCCGGACGCCGCGTACATCTCGGCCACGTACAGGTCGGTGTAGACGAAGTCCACCCGCTCGAACAGGGCGAGGCCCCAGCGGGCGAGGTCCAGCACGCGCTGGGCGGAGAAGTAGCTGTTGCCCGGGGAGACACCGATGACGGCGTGGTCGCCGGCGGTGCGGATGACTTCGCAGTGCGGGGTGAAGGGCTGGATCTCGAAGAGCGCGGCCGGGGAATCGGCCGTCGTATCGCTTCGGGTGACGTGCTGGATCTCTGAAGCGGTCGCAGTCGTCAAAGGAGGAGAGTCCTTCGCGTCGCGAGTCCCGATGGGGCCGTGTGCCCCTGGTGTAGCGACGACGACGCGAAGTTAGCGGGCGACTACGGAGAGCGTCAATGGCCATCTGGTGGCCCCCGTCACCCGTGGTGATCTGTCCCACCGCCCGTCCGCAGTGACCTGTCCCACTTTCCGGAGTGCCCGGCCCCCCATCGGGCAGACACCATCCCGGAGCGCCCGAATCTCACCATCTGGGAACCCCGAGGTCGTTTTCGGGCGCTCGCTAAAATGAGCCGACACACACGGACTGAGCGAGGAGCGCACGTGGGCCTTGTCGTGCAGAAGTACGGAGGCTCCTCCGTAGCCGATGCCGAGGGCATCAAGCGCGTCGCCAAGCGGATCGTGGAAGCGAAGAAGAACGGCCACCAGGTGGTCGTCGTCGTTTCCGCGATGGGCGACACGACGGACGAGCTGATCGATCTCGCCGAGCAGGTATCTCCGATGCCTGCCGGGCGTGAGTTCGACATGCTGCTGACCGCCGGGGAGCGGATCTCCATGGCCCTGCTGGCCATGGCGATCAAAAACCTGGGCCACGAGGCCCAGTCCTTCACCGGCAGCCAGGCAGGCGTCATCACCGACTCGGTCCACAACAAAGCCCGGATCATCGATGTCACGCCGGGCCGGATCCGGGACTCGGTGGACGCGGGCAACATCGCCATCGTCGCCGGATTCCAGGGCGTCAGCGCGGACAAGAAGGACATCACCACGCTGGGCCGGGGCGGGTCGGACACGACCGCCGTCGCGCTCGCGGCCGCGCTGGACGCCGAGGTGTGCGAGATCTACACCGACGTCGACGGCGTGTTCACCGCCGACCCGCGTGTGGTGAAGAAGGCGAAGAAGATCGACTGGATCTCCTTCGAGGACATGCTGGAGCTGGCCGCGTCCGGCTCGAAGGTGCTGCTCCACCGCTGTGTGGAGTACGCCCGTCGTTACAACATCCCGATCCACGTCCGGTCCAGCTTCAGCGGGCTGCAGGGCACGCGGGTCAGCAGTGAGCCGATCGAGCAAGGGGACAAGCCGGTGGAGCAGGCCATCATCTCCGGTGTCGCGCACGACACCTCCGAGGCCAAGGTCACGGTCGTCGGTGTGCCGGACAAGCCGGGCGAGGCCGCCGCGATCTTCCGTACGATCTCCGACGCCGAGATCAACATCGACATGATCGTGCAGAACGTGTCCGCCGCCTCCACGGGGCTGACGGACATCTCCTTCACGCTCCCCAAGGCCGAGGGCCGCAAGGCCATCGACGCCCTGGAGCGCAATAAGCACGGCATCGGCTACGACTCGCTGCGCTACGACGACCAGATCGGCAAGATCTCCCTGGTCGGCGCGGGGATGAAGACCAACCCGGGCGTGACGGCCGACTTCTTCACCGCCCTGTCCGACGCCGGCGTGAACATCGAGCTGATCTCGACCTCCGAGATCCGCATCTCGGTCGTCACCCGCGCCGACGACGTCAACGAGGCCGTCCGCGCCGTGCACACGGCCTTCGGGCTCGACTCCGACAGCGACGAGGCTGTCGTGTACGGAGGCACCGGACGCTGATGGCGGGGACGGGTCCCCGTCGACCGACACTCGCGGTCGTGGGAGCGACCGGCGCCGTCGGCACGGTCATGCTCCAGATCCTCTCCCAGCGTGCCGACGTCTGGGGGGAGATCCGTCTGATCGCCTCGCCACGCTCGGCCGGCCGCAAGCTGGCCGTGCGCGGCGAGGAGGTCGAGGTGGTGGCGCTCAGCGAGGACGCCTTCGCCGGGGTCGACATCGCGATGTTCGACGTCCCCGACGAGGTGGCAGCCCGCTGGGCGCCGATCGCCGCCGCCAAGGGCGCGGTGGTGGTGGACAACTCGGGCGCCTTCCGGATGAACCCGGAGGTGCCCCTCGTCGTCCCCGAGGTCAATCCGCACGCGGTACGGATGCGGCCGCGCGGCATCGTCGCCAACCCCAACTGCACGACCCTCTCCATGATCGTCGCGCTGGGCGCGCTGCACGCCGAGTTCGGGCTGCGCTCTCTGGTGGTCTCCTCCTACCAGGCGGTGAGCGGCGCCGGCCGCGCCGGTGTGGAGACGCTCCGGCAGCAGCTGTCCCTGGTCGCCGGTACGGAACTGGGCAACAGCCCCGGTGACGTACGGCGGGCCGTGGGCGACAACACCGGGCCGTTCCCGGAGCCGGTCGCGCTGAACGTCGTGCCGTGGGCCGGTTCGCTGCGCGAGGACGGCTGGTCGTCGGAGGAGATGAAGGTGCGGGACGAGTCCCGCAAGATCCTCGGGCTGCCGAAGCTGCCGGTCGCGGTGACCTGTGTGCGGGTGCCGGTGCTGACCGGGCACTCGCTGACCGTGCACGCCCGCTTCGAGGGCGAGGTCACCGTCGCCAAGGCGCGCGAGATCCTGGCCACCGCGCCGGGGGTCGTGCTGTACGACAACCCGGAGGCCGGGGAGTTCCCGACGCCCTCCGATGTCGTGGGCACGGATCCGACCTGGGTCGGTCGGGTGCGGCGCGCGCTCGACGATCCGACGGCCCTCGAACTCTTCGTCTGCGGGGACAACCTGCGCAAGGGGGCGGCGCTCAACACCGCCCAGATCGCGGAGCTGGTGGCGGCGGAGTTTGCGTGAGGCGCCCGTGGTGGACGGAAATCTTCTGGGCCATGGCTGAATCGTTTGTAGGATCCATGTGAAGAGTGTGAGCCGATCGATGGTCCGGACCACTTGATCCGAGCCTCGGCGGCGGCAGAAGATTTCCTCCCCGCCCTGCAACCGCTTGCAGGGCGGGGAGCGTCTTTGCGGTCGCCCTTATGGGGCGTGGAGACGCGTTTTTTCTGGCGTGGGGACGCCGAATGGGCAGGACGTGGGGACGTTTTGCTCATATGAGACATAAGGGAAGAGCGGGTAGGCATGTGGGCGTTTGACGCACGGTCAGCTGTGCTGCCTGGCGCAAGAGGGTCGGTTGCGGGGACTGTCGCAAAAGTGACGTCCGGCACGTACAACCCTCACGGGGGGACGCGTGTCCAACTGGCGTGGCAGAGGTACTCGACTTCAGTGCGGCGACCCGCGGTACGGCCCTACGGCCGCCCCGCCGGCCCGTCCGACCCCGCATGCCCGGTGCGCCCGGCGGCATGCCGGTGATCGCGCCCATGCCCGCAGCGCGGCCCGCCCGCATCCCAAGTCAGCGCGACGGCGCCGACCACGCCGAGAACGCCGCGGCGGCCGGTACGACCGTCGACCACCTCACCGAGACCTATCGCACGCACTACCGCTCGCTCCTGGGTCTCGCGGCACTCCTCCTCGACGACACCGCCTCCTGCGAGGACGTCGTCCAGGAGGCGTTCATCCGCGTCCACTCCGCGCGCAAGCGCGTCCGGGACCCGGAGAAGACCCTGGCGTATCTCCGCCAGACCGTCGTCAACCTGTCACGCTCCGCCCTGCGCCGCCGCATCCTCGGACTGAAGCTGCTGTCCAAGCCGATGCCCGACATGGCGAGCGCGGAGGAGGGGGCGTACGACCAGCTCGAACGCGACTCGCTGATCCGGGCCATGAAGGGCCTGCAGCGCCGTCAGCGCGAGGTGCTGGTCCTCCGATACTTCGCGGACATGACCGAGGCCCAGGTCGCCGAGACGCTCGGCATCTCGCTGGGCTCGGTGAAGGCGTACGGCTCGCGCGGCATCGCGGCGCTGCGGGTCGCCATGGAGGCGCCGGCATGAGCGAGGACAAGGACGGGCGGCGTATCCCGCACGTCCCCCACCAGCCCTCCGGGGGTCCCCCCACGCCCTTCGGGGCGCGGGGGAGGCACGGCCCGGCCGGAGGGGCGGACAAGCAAGAGCCGAAGCAATCGCACGCTGGGAACGGAATTGTGAACCACGGCCCCGACGACCAGGGCCCCGAAGGGCTCGAATCGGACGAGCTGGCGCTGCGCCGCATGCTGCACCAGGCGGTCCAGGAGATCGAGCCACGCAACGGCACACTGGACCACTTGCGGCGGGCGGTACCCGCCCGGCGGGCGCGCAAGCGTCAGGCGCTCGTCGGTATGGCGGCCGCGTGCCTCTTCGTCGGCACTGCCGTCCCGGCCCTGGTGCACGTCTCCAACGCCACCGACTCCAGTGTCAACTCGTCCAACGCCGGCCATGGCGAGCAGGCGCAGGGCGGGGCCGGTCAGGGGGAGCAGACGGAGGGCGGCGAGAGCACCTCCGGGGGCACCTCCGGCCAGACCGAGGACAAGGGCAAGGGGGGCGAGAAGGAGGAGGACAAGGACACCGGCACCGGTCCGGGTACCGGCTCCGGAAGCCCCGACAACCCCCTGGCGACCAGCCCGGCGGGCGTGGCCGTCTGCACCGCCGACCAGCTCGGCGTGGCGAATCAGTCCGTCGATGTCCCCGACTCGTCCGGCACGGTGTACGGCACCTTCCGCTTCAGCAACATCTCCGCGGCCGACTGCACGGTGAGCGGCCCGGGCACGCTGGGCACGGTCACGGCGGGCGCGGCGGACGGTTCGAAGGTCTTCACGGCCCGGCATGCCGCCGGTGACGCGGCGGCCGCTCTGCCCGACCCGTCCCAGGAACTCACCTCACTCGTCCTCAAGCCCGGCGCCGCCTACGAGGTGAAGTTCGCCTGGGTCCCCTCGGAGACCTGTCCCACGACGACCGACCCCACTCCTGACCCCACCCCCGACCCGACCCCCACCGAGGACAACACCGGCACCACGGATGGCACCTCCACGGGCGGCGACACCGGCACCTCCACCCAGCTGATGACGGAGGACACCACAGCCGACGGCAGCGTCACGGTCACCAACACGACGGAGGCGGGTGCGCCTACGGCGACGGTGGTGGTGTCCAACGCGTGTGCGGGGACCGTTTACTGGACGGGTGTGCTGGCGGGGGCGTAGGGCCTTCGAGGGCGGTGGGCCTTGCCGAGGAGCGGGGCGGCAAGGCCCCGGTTCGGCAACGCCCTAAGGGGCGCGGTGCTGTATCGATATGCGGCTCCGCCGCGCGGGCGCGACCAGCCACGACGGCCCCGCAGACAACCACGGCCGCTCGCGGCACCCCCCATCGCGGCTCTCCCAGCGGAGCGCTACGCGTTCGCCGGTTCCTGCGGCTGCCCCTCGTCCTCCGGCACAAGCCCCAGCTCCGCGTCCCGAGCGAACTCCACCTCGCGGCGCAGCAGCCGGAACCACATGAAGACCACGAAGCCCGCGAAGACGAACCACTCGCCGGTGTAGCCGAGGTTCTGGAACGCCTTCAGATCGAGCCCGGTGTCATTGGCG
This sequence comes from Streptomyces sp. cf386, assembly GCF_900103585.1. GTDB lineage: Bacteria > Actinomycetota > Actinomycetes > Streptomycetales > Streptomycetaceae > Streptomyces. Next base: position 220,211 of record NZ_FNHV01000011.1, on the reverse strand, counting down.
GCAGCCACCGGCACGGGCTTCATGCCGGAGTCGGCCTTGGTGAGGGTGACCCAGGCGTCGTAGACGTCGTACGACACCAGGTTCACCAGCGACGCCGCACTGATCGCCGCCGTCTGCCCGGACGGCAGACCACCCCGTGCGGGCACGCCGTTCTCGCCCGGCACCTCGGACGCCTGGAGCGCCCCGGTGACGGTGACCTCGCCGCTGGGCGCGGCGGGGGCCTCGGCCCGGTCGGCGTCGCCGGGCAGCCAGCCCCGTACGACCGGCAGGGCCTTGCCGTCGTCGGTGCGCAGCAGGGTCATGACGTAGTAGCCCTGCTTGCCGTCCAGTTCCCGGTCCGGCACGAGCAGTTGCTCGCCGTACCGTCCGCGGGCCGTGGCCTGCCTGCCCACCGTCGCCTTGTCCACGGGCAGCAACTCGGCGAGCGGACGGGCCGCCTCCCGCTTGTTCTCCGCGGCCTGCTCACCGGCGCTGCGATGGTCCTCGACCCGCGCCTCGAACCGGCTCAGCTGCCACGACCCCATGAACACGCAGAAGGGGATGGCGAGCAGCACGAAGACGTTGATCCCCCACCAACGGGGCGTCAGCAGAAACCGGTACACGCCCTCCACGGTACGGTGCGCCCGCGCGGCGCCGGGCCGCGGGGTCAGTACCGCTCGACGAGGTGTTCCCGGCCCGCAGGGGGCTCGTACGGCTCCGGCCAGAAGTCCGTAACCGTGGATATGCGGCCGCTCTCGTCCCCCGTGAAGAAGGAGATGCCGTACATCTCCTCCAGCCCCACCGTGAAGTGGATCCAGCTCACGACCTGGCCCGGCTCGGCGATGATCCGCTCGATGCGCAGCCGCCAGTCCCCCGGATACTCCCGGTTGAACTGCACGTACCGCTCCCGGCCGCTGATCCGCTCCCGTGTCTGGGGCAGCGTGTACGTCACGTCCTCGGCCAGGGTGTCCGCGAACGCGTCCCACTCCCGGGCCGCGGCGGTGGCCCAGAACCTCTCGACTGTCTTCCGCAGATCGGTCATGCCAAGCAGTCTGCACCCCACCACTGACAATCGCCGTGACCTGCCCAGATGCCTCAGTTATCCACAGGCTGGGGACCTCTCCAGCGGATTGTCGGTCGGGCCAGGCACTATGGGGCCATGACTGAGAGCCACGGGTCCGATTCGCGGGATCACCAGATGCAGGACAAGGACATGCCGGAGTGGGAGAAGCGCTTCCGGGCGCCCCGAGTGTCGCTGCCCGACTGGGCGGAGGACGCCCCGGACCGTTCGCTGTTCGTGTCGAACGCGACGGGGACGTACGAGCTGTACGCCTGGGACCGGTCGACGGGCGAGCAGCGCCAGGTGACCGACCGGCCGAACGGCACGACGGACGGCGTGCTCTCCCCGGACGGCACATGGATCTGGTGGTTCGACGACAAGGACGGCGACGAGTTCGGAGTCTGGCGCCGCCAGCGCTTCGGCGGCGGCGAGGACGAGCTCGCGGCGCCGGGTCTGGACCCGTCGTACCCGGCCGGCCTCGCCCTCGGCCGTGACGGCCGTACGGCGATCGTCGGCCGCTCCACCGACGAGGAGGGCACGACGATCCATCTGGCCCGCACCGGCGAGCCCCCGACGGAGCTCTACCGCCACCGCGAGTCCGCGGGCGTCGGCGACCTCTCGCACGACGGCACGCTGATCGCCGTCGAGCACACCGAGCACGGCGACGCGATGCACTCGGCGCTGCGTGTCCTGCGCCCCGACGGCACGGCGGTCGCCGAACTCGACGACACCAAGGGCGGCACCGAGGAGCTGGGCCTGGAGGTCCTGGGCTTCGCCCCGGTCGACGGCGACCCCCGCCTGCTCATCGGCCACCAGAGGCGGGGCCGCTGGGAGCCGCTGGTGTGGGACGTGGCGACGGGGGGGGAGACGGACCTCGCGCTGGACCTGCCCGGTGATGTGAGCGCGGAGTGGTATCCCGACGGCACCGGCCTGCTGATCGCGCACAGCTTCGAGGCGCGCAGCGAGCTGTTCCGTTACGACCTGGCCGGGCGTGAGCTGGTGCGGATCCCGACCCCGGCGGGCTCGGTGTCCGGGGCGACGGCCCGGCCGGACGGCAGCGTGGAGTATCTGTGGTCGTCGGCGGCGGAGCCGTCGGCGGTGCGGTCGACGACGGGACAGGTCGTGCTGGACCCGCCCGGCATGAAGTCCCCCGGCTCGGTCCCGGTGGAGGACGTGTGGGTGGAGGGCCCCGGCGGCCGCATCCACGCACTCGTGCAGCGCCCCGCGGGCGTCGAGGGCCCCCTCCCCACCGTCTTCGACATCCACGGCGGCCCGACCTGGCACGACAGCGACGCGTTCGCGGCGGGCCCGGCGGCCTGGGTGGACCACGGCTACGCGGTCGTACGAGTGAACTACCGCGGCTCGACGGGCTACGGCCGCGCGTGGACGGACGCGCTCAAGCACCGGGTCGGACTGATCGAGCTGGAGGACATCGCGGCGGTACGGGAATGGGCGGTGACGTCCGGCCTGGCCGACCCGGCCCGCACCGTCCTGACCGGCGGTTCGTGGGGCGGCTACCTCACCCTCCTCGGCCTCGGCACCCAGCCGGACGCGTGGACGGTGGGCATCGCGGCGGTCCCGGTCGCCGACTACGTCACCGCGTACCACGACGAGATGGAGTCCCTGAAGGCCCTCGACCGCACCCTCCTCGGCGGCACCCCGGAGGAGGTCCCGGACCGCTTCGAGGCATCGTCCCCGCTGACGTACGTGGACCAGGTGACGGCCCCGGTCTACATCTCGGCCGGCGTGAACGACCCACGCTGCCCGATCCGCCAGATCGACAACTACGTGAAGCGCCTGGAGGCCCGGAGCGCGGTCCACGAGGTGTACCGCTACGACGCCGGGCACGGCTCGCTGGTGGTGGACGAGCGGATCAAGCAGGTGCGACTGGAACTGGACTTCGCGGAGCGGCACTTGAAGCCCTCCAGCCCGTCCGGCGTTTGAGGACGAGGCCCTTTCGGGGCCGAAGCGGGGGTCTGGGGGCGGCAGCCGCCAGACCCCCGGTGTCGAAGTGGCGGAGCCCTACGCCCCCGCCCGCTCCCGCGACCGCCTCCCCAGCAGCTCCGCCAACCCCCTCCGCGTGGCCGCCAGCACCACCCGGTCGTCCTTCTGGAGGACGTACGAGTCGGGCAGATCCCACACCCACCCCGACACATCGCCCGCCCGGCCGGCGTCCTCGTACGCCTCCTCGGCCGCCGGTTCCTCCCGGCGATCGTCGCGGCGCTCCTCCCGCGAGGTCCGGTCCAGTGCCAGCACCCGCCAGGCACCCGCCCGGAAGGCCTCGCCGACGGTCTTGTCCTCAAGCTGTGGATGACCGGCCACATCCACCTCCGCGAACAGCAGCACCCGCCGCTCGACGGGAATCGCCCCCAGGATCTGCCGCCCCATCATCGCCCCGGCGAACGCGGGCGCGGCCAGATGCGTCACGCTCCGGCTCCGGGTGGAGGCATGGGGGTGCGCGGCACGCAGGGTGCGGTAGACGGCGGTGGCGAAGTCGTCGTCGTACAGCCGCAGGACCACCCGCAGGTCGGGGCGGACGGAGCGGGCGTACAGGGCGGCCTCGAGGTTCGTCGTGTCCGCGCTGGTCACCGCGAGCAGCGCATGCGCCCGATGGATCTTGGCCGCCTCCAGGACGCCCTCCTGGGTGACGTCCCCGAGCACCACCGGCACCCGCAGCCGCCGAGCCGTCGCCATCCCCCGCGCCTCGGGGTCGGCCTCGACGCACACCACGGGAATGTGCAGTTCCCGCAGCCGGGTCAGCACCCGGGTGCCGATCTTGCCCAGCCCGAGCAGCACCACATGACCACCCAGCCCGCGCGGCGGTTTGCGCAGCGCGGACGTGGATCGGAACGTGCCCAGCGCCTCCAGCACCGCCGCCAGCAGCACGGGAAGCAGCAGCAGTCCCATCAGCCCGGACAGGAGTTGGAGGATCTGCCGGGCCAGGGACTCGTGCAGCGCGGGTTCGTTGATGGCGAAGAGGTCGAGGAGGGTCATGTAGGTCGCGTAGAGCGGGTGTTCCCCGGTCACCAGCGTCAGCGCCACGGCCAGCGCCGCCACACACCCCACCAGTCCCGCCAGCGACCACCTCAACCGGCGTGAGAACAGCGACCCGAAGGACGGCACGACTCCTCTGCCGGACGGCAGCGTCGGGCCCGCGTACGACACCTGCTCCAGGACGACCGTCCCCCGCCCCGTGGCGCCCCGCACCTCCGCCGCGTCCGGCAACAGCAGCGGACCGTGCTCGCCGTTGCCGTCCGAACTGTCCGCCCCGGCCGGGTCGTTGCTGGACAGCACGGCCAGTGTGGCCAGCCCGGAGGGCGGCGTCTGCCCCGGGCGCAGGGGCGGGCGCTCCACCGCGCGCAGCAGCAGGCCGTCCGTCTGGACGACCTTGGTGGTGCCGGCGACGGCGGTGGCGGCCAGCGCGGGGGCGGCCGTATCGGCGTCGGACAGCACGGTCGTGGAGGCGTCCAGACCGGCGTCGCCGACGCCCGTCGCCAACGCGGCGGCCTGGTCGAGGAGTTCCTCGATGTGCTGGCCCAACCGGCGGTTGTAGAGGCGCAGGACGAGCCGGAGGCGGGGGTTGAGTCGGCGGGCGGTGAGGGCGGCGCGAATGTTGGTCTCGTCGTCGTCATAGACGAGGGCGAGCGCGGCGGCCTGTTCGACGCCCGCCTCGGCGAGTTTCTCCTCGGTGGCCTCCGCGGCCTCCACCACCCGGATGCTCCCGGCCGGTTCACTGCCGCCGCCGGCGCCGCCGGTCCCGCTGCCCGCCCGGTTGACGGCCGCGTTCACCATCCGGTCGAACAGTGCCGCCGACGCGGCCCGGGCCCGGCCCACGACCGGTGGCCGTACCGTCCGTTCGGAGGGCGGCACGACGAGCGTGACCTGTTCGCGGTACACATCACGCAGTTCGGCGGCCAGCCGATGTGCCAGCCCGTCGTCGCCGCACACCACCATGTGCGTGGCGGTGTCACTTGCTAAGCCCTGATTCGGAACGCTCCCCACAAGGGGAAAGACTGCCTCAATGTGACGGGTGGTTCCAGACGCGATCTTCGACAAACCCTGAACGCCCACGCCCGTCCAGCCGTACTGGAGGGGAGGGAAACCAGCGCCCTTCCGCACCACCGGAGGTACCTCGCCCGTGGCGATCACCAAAGCGGTCCCGCAGGGGACCGACGACCGCGACGGCCGAGACGACGGCGACGATCGCGACAACCGCCGGACGACGGGGGAGCGGGCCGAGGAAGGCAGGCACCTCAACTCCCCGCTCCTGCTCACCATGCTCCTGCTCGTGCTGGTGCTCCTCCAGAGCCCGATCCGCCGCGCGCTCTCCGCTCCGGTGATGCAGAGCTGGACGACGGTGTTCGTCGCGGTGATGGTGCAGGCGCTGCCCTTCCTGGTCCTCGGCGTGCTGCTCTCGGCGGCGATCGCGGTGTTCGTGCCGCCGTCCTTCTTCGCCCGCGCCCTGCCCGGCCGCCCCGCCCTCGCCGTCCCGGTCGCCGGTGCGGCGGGCGCGGTGCTGCCGGGCTGCGAGTGCGCGTCCGTGCCGGTGGCCGGGGCGCTGGTCCGGCGCGGTGTCACCCCGGCCGCGGCGCTGACGTTCCTGCTGTCCGCCCCCGCGATCAACCCGATCGTGCTGACGGCGACGGCGGTCGCCTTCCCCGGCAACCCGGAGATGGTCCTCGCCCGCCTGGTCGCGAGCCTGCTGGTGGCGTGCGCGATGGGCTGGCTGTGGCTGCGCCTCGGCCGTACCGACTGGCTGCGACCGCCCTCCCCCATGTCCTACGACGGCCAGAGCAAGGGCGAGGCGTTCTGGGGCTCCGTCCGGCACGACGTGATGCACGCGGGCGGCTTCCTGGTGGTCGGCGCGATGGCGGCGGCGACGCTCAAGGCGGTGGTTCCGGAGACGTGGCTGAGCACGGCGGCCGACAATCCGGTGCTGTCGGTCCTCGCCCTCGCGGTCCTCGCCGTCGTGCTGTCGATCTGCTCGGAGGCGGACGCGTTCGTGGCGGCGTCGCTGTCGCAGTTCTCGTTGACGGCCCGGCTCACCTTCCTCGTCGTCGGCCCGATGATCGACCTGAAGCTGTTCGCGATGCAGGCGGGCACCTTCGGCCGCGCCTTCGCCCTGCGCTTCGCACCGGCCACCTTCGCGCTGGCCGTGGTCGTGTCGGCACTGGTCGGGGCGGTGATCCTGTGAACCGTCAGGCCCAGTCGGCGGTCCTGTTCCTGCTCGGCGCGTCCCTGCTGCACGCGGGCACGACCGACCTCTATCTGCGGTACGTCAAGCAGGGCCTGCGCCCGCTGGTGCTGGCGGCCGGCGCGGTGCTGATCGCGGCGGCGGTGGCGACCGTCTGGTACGAGTGGAAGCGGGCGCGGCGGCAGAAGGGCCACGAGGCCGAAGGGGAGGGCCACGAGGCCGAAGCGGGCCACACCCACCACGAACCCCGGGTCGCCTGGCTCCTCGTCCTCCCCCTCCTCGCCCTGATCCTGGTGGCCCCGCCCGCCCTCGGCTCCTACAGCGCGACCCGCACCGGCACCGCCCTCCAGGAACCCCTCGCCTACCCCGCCCTCCCGGCCGCCGACCCCCTGCCCCTCAGCGTGGTCGACTACGCGGGCCGCGCCGTCTACGACCACGGCCGCACCCTGCAAGGCCGCCGCGTCCAGCTCACCGGCTTCCTGGCCCTGGACCGCGACGGCACCCCCTACCTCGTCCGCATGGCCCTCAACTGCTGCGCCGCCGACGCCCAGCCGGTCAAGGTCGCCCTGACCGGCCAGGTCCCGCCGGTCCTCCAGCCGGACACCTGGCTCCAGGTCACCGGCAGCTACACCGCGCGCCGCGCCAAGGATCCGGTCAACGGCGGCCCGATCCCGTACATCGAGGTCACGGAGGCGAAGCCGGCGCCGGCGCCGAAGGACCCGTACGACGAGAGCTGGAACAGCTGACGCGTGCGCTCTCTTGCCGCTCCTCTGGACGCGCCCTAACCTGAACCTAAATCTGATGGGTCGTCAGATTCAGTGGGTCAGGACACCGGCAGGCAGCAGCGCAGCAGCAGGAGGTAGGCGTGGCCAGTACCGAGAGCGGCACGGAGGACCTGCCCAGGGTCATCAGCGTGGACGATCACGTGATCGAGCCCGCGCACCTCTTCGAGACCTGGCTCCCGGCCAAATACCGGGACCGGGGCCCGAAGCCCCTCACCGCCGGCATCGGCGAACTCGAGTACATCGGCGGGAAGTACCGCTTCACCACGGACCCGGACGGCCAGCTCACCGACTGGTGGGAGTACGAGGGCGACCTCTTCCCCTACAAACGCATCATCGCGGCCGTCGGCTTCTCCCGGGACGAGATGACGCTCGACGGCATCACCCGCGAGCAGATGCGACGCGGCTGCTGGGACCCCAAGGCGCGGCTCGCGGACATGGACATCAACCATGTCGAGGCCTCGCTCTGCTTCCCGACCTTCCCGCGCTTCTGCGGCCAGACCTTCGCGGAGGCCAAGGACAAGGAGGTCGGGCTTGCGTGCGTGCGCGCCTACAACGACTGGATGGTCGAGGAGTGGTGCGGCGACAGCGGCGGCCGGTTGATCCCGCTCTGCCTGATCCCGCTGTGGGACATCGACCTCGCGGTCGCCGAGATCCACCGCAACGCGGCGCGCGGGGTGCGGGCGGTGACGTTCAGCGAGATCCCCACCTATCTGGGGCTGCCGTCCATCCACTCCGGTTACTGGGACCCGTTCTTCGCGGCCTGCGAGGAGACCGGCACGGTCGTCAACATGCACATCGGGTCCTCGTCGCAGATGCCGGCCGCGTCCCCCGACGCCCCGCCCGCCGTCCAGGCCTCGCTGAGCTTCAACAACGCCATGGCGTCGATGATGGACTTCCTCTTCTCCGGGGTCCTGGTGAAGTTCCCCCGGCTCAAACTGGCGTACAGCGAGGGCCAGATGGGCTGGATCCCGTACGCCCTGGAGCGTGCGGACGACGTCTGGGAGGAGCACCGGGCCTGGGGCGGCGTGAAGGACCTGATCCCGGAGCCGCCGTCGACGTACTACTACCGCCAGATCTTCTGCTGCTTCTTCCGGGACAAGCACGGCATCGAGGCGATCGAGACGGTCGGCGTCGACAACGCCACCTTCGAGACGGACTATCCGCACGTCGACTCGACCTGGCCGGAGACGAAGCGGGTGGCCGAGGAGCACGTGGGCGGGCTCTCCGCCGAGGTGGCCTACAAGCTGCTGCGCGGAAACGCGATCCGGATGCTCGAACTCCCCTTTGATCAATGAGACGTGGCGGAAGGCGCTGAGGATCACCGAGGATTAGGAGGGCTCGGCGGCTGGGCAGGGGAGTCGTGAAAGCCCAGCGACGGTCCACGGCGGGAGCGCGGATGAAGGTTTCCATCGACTCGAACCTCTGTTACGGCTCGGCCGAGTGCGTCCACCGCGCCCCGTCGGTCTTCGAGTTCGTGGACGAGTACGGCGTCGTGCGAGCGGGACGGGAGGACAGCGGGGGCGATCCGCAGGTGCGGGAGGCCGTCGAGAAGTGCCCGTCCCAGGCCATCTCCCTCAGCGAGTAGCGGGCGGACAGCGCCACCCGAACGAGCCCAGCGCCCGCGCCCTGGCCTCCACCACCGCCATCCGCGCCGCCCGCTCCGTCGCGTCCACGTGGGCCGGCTGACCCGTCATCTGCCCCTCCCACTTCCGGTAGAGCAGCCCCACCTCCGCCGAGAACCAGCCCCGGCTCACGGCGCCCAGCGCGAGCAGCAGGCCCGTGTCCTCCGACGCCGGCAGCGCCATCCAGCCGCCGAGGCCGAGCAGCAGGTCGCGGCGTACGCAGAGGGTCGCCGGGTGGACCTGGGCGCGGAAGTCGTTGGCCTTCCAGAAGTCGAGTACGGCGCCGGGCTCGATCGGCCCGTCGTCGGGGTCGTGGGGGAAACCGGCCGTCGTGCCGTCGGGCAGGAGGTCCAGGACGCGGGAGGTCGTCCAGCCGACCGTGCCGTCGGCCTCCAGGACGGCCACGTCCCGGGCCAGCGTCCCCGGCGTGAGCCGGTCGTCGGCGTCCAGGATCTTCACGTACTCGCCCTCGGCGTGCGCGAGCGCGATGGTGCGGGCCACTCCGGGGCCCCCGGGACGGCCCTGACGGAAGGTCACACGCGCGTCGTTGGGGACGTACGGGCGGACCTGGTCCGTTCTGCCGTCCTCCTGGATCACCCAGTGCCACTCCCAGCCCGCGGGCAACTCCTGCGCGTCCAGCGACGCGTAGGCCTCCGGCAGGAACGCCGCCGAAGGGCCGTGCACAGCGGTGACGACGATGAGGCGCCGGGTCATTGCGGGGCCCACCACCTTTCCGGCTCCGGACATGCGAAGGCCCGATCGCTGGCGACGGGGGATGCACCAGCGATCGGGCTGTCTCCACAGTAACAAGGCTGCCTCTCCGGCGGGAGCCGACTGATCGGCTACGTGGAGGGGTTGTGACCGGGATCACGGAAACCGCTGTCCAGTGGGCCCTCGTCATGTCACATGCGTTTCTGCTCCATCACTGAGCGCACGGATTACCTCCATCGAGTGCACGGACCACCTCCACCGAGCACACAGGCAGCTCTCAGTCGGCGTACAGGCCTACTTCGCGCACGGCGGCTCGTACGACAGCCGCGGCAGATACTCGTCCCACTTCTCCCGCGTCAGCACACCCCGCGTGGTCGAGCAGACCCGGCGGATCGCCTGGTCCACGTCCAGGTTCCACAGCCGTACGGTGTCGCTGCCGCTGGAGACGCCGAGCATGTGCCTCGCCGGGCTGAACGACAGGAAGTTGCCCGTCCTGGCGTTGGGGCTCATCGCCCGGCCGATGGAGGAGGCGTCGGACGGCCGGGTGACGTTCCACAGCAGGACCGTGTTGTCGTCGCCACCGCTGGCGAGGGTGTGGCCGTCCTGGCTGAACGTCAGCGACACGACCGCCTCGGTGTGGCCGATGAGGGGGGACCCCAGCGAGGTCGCCGCACGCGGGTCGCTGACGTCCCAGAGCCGTACCGTGTCGTCGTCGCCGCCGCTGGCGAGCGTATGGCCGTCCGGGCTGTAGACCAGCGTGTTGACGGGGCCCGCATGGCCCGTGACGGGCCCCCCGAGGGGGGTGACGTGCCGCGGGTCGGACACGTTCCACAGCCGCAGGGTGTTGTCCGCGCCACCGCTGGCGAGCACGGAGCCGTCGCGGCTGAAGGCGAGGGCGTTGACGTAGCCCTTGTGGCCGGTCAGCGGGGCGCCGAGCGGAACGGCGCGGGACGGGTCGCGGACGTCCCACAGCTGGATGGTGCGGTCCTCGTAGGCGGTCGCCAGGATGCGTCCGTCCGGGCTGTAGGCCAGGGAGTCCGCGCCTGCGAAGCGGGTACGCAGGGTGAGGGGCGATCCGGTGAGCGTCGGTCGGGCCGGGTCGGAGACGTTCCACAGAAACAGCGCGTGGTGTCCGGTCCGGACGGCGAGGGTGCGGCCGTCGGGGGAGAACGCCATGGAACGCCCGTAGCCGTCCGCGGGCATGAACGGTGTGCCCAGGGGCACGGGCCGGTCGGGAGCCGACACGTTCCACAGCCGGATCCGGCCGTCGCGCGCGGCCGTGGCGAGGACCTTCCCGTCCGGGCGGAACGCACCGCTGCGGCCGGTCATGTCCAGCGTGGGTACCGACCACAGGCGGACCTTGCTGTCACCGCTGCCGGTGGCGAGGGTGCGGCCGTCCGGGCTGAACCCCAGGGCGAACATCTCGCCGCTGCTGCCCGCGAGCGGCTCGCCGATCTGCGAGGGCGACGCCGGATCGGAGACGTTCCACAGGCTCGCGGTGCTGTCCGCGCTGGCCGCGGCGAGTCGGCCGCCGTCGGGGCTGAAGGCCACGGACCAGATGGGGCCGGTGTGCCCGGTCAGCGGCGAGCCGATCGGTGCCGCGTGCGCCGGATCGGAGACCTTCCACAGCCGGATCGTGTCGTCCGCGCTGCCACTGGCGAGAGTGCGGCCGTCGGGGCTGAAGGCCACCGAGTGCACGAGATCCGTGTGCCCGGTCAGCGCCGTGCCGACCGGCTCCGGGCGACGGGGATCGGCCGTGTTCCACAGCCGGATCGTGTCGTCGTCGCCGCCCGCCGCCAGCGTGCGCCCGTCGGGGCTGAACGCCACCGACCGCACGGCGGCGGTGTGCCCGGTGAGCGCGCCGAGCGCCTTCGGCCGGGCCGGGTCGCCCACGTTCCAGAGGCGTACGGTGCTGTCGTCGCCGGCGGAGGCCAGGGTACGGCCGTCCGGACTGAACGCGATCAGGTAGATCGTGCCCTTGTGGCCGGTCAGGGGCGCCCCGAGGAGCGACGGGTGTGCGGGGTCCCGTACGTCCCACAGCCGGATCGTGCCGTCGTCGCCGGCGCTCGCCAGGGTGCGGCCGTCGGGGCTGAAGACGGCGCTGCTCACCCAGCTGGTGTGGCCGGTGAGGGGGCCGCCCAGCGGCTTGGGCCGGGCGCGGTCGCTCACGTCCCACAGGCGTACGGTGCGGTCGTAGCTGGCGGTGGCCAGGAGGCGGCCGTTCGGGCTGAACGTGGTGAGGTAGACGGCGCCGGTGTGGCCGAGGAGCGGGGTGGCCAGGGGCGCGTTGACGATCGAGATCAGCCGGCTGTTCGCGCCCTCGTCGTCCGGGCGCAGCCGATGGGCCACGAGGTCGAGCTGGGCGGACAGCGACGGATCGGTGTCCTGGACGCGGTCGGCCTCGGCGAGCACCTGCGCGAACACGGCGTCGTCCCGCTGCTGCCAGGCGACCACCGCCGTACCGGCGGCCAGCAACGCCAGCGCGACCAGCGCCGCGACCCCGCTCCGCATGATCCACACCGTGCGCCTGCGCAGCCGGACCGAGGCGGCCAGGAACTCCACCGCGCTCCGGGTCAGGAACCTGTCCCCGGCGGACCGCACCCAGCCGTGCGCCTGCTCCAGCCGGGAGCCCCGGTACAACAGGGAGGTGTCCCGGTCGGACTCCTCCCAGGCCCGGCCGTCCTCCTCCAGCCGCTGGCGCAGCAGATTGCCCTGCCGGTCGTCGTCGATCCAGTCCCGCAGCCGCGGCCAGGCATGGAGCAGCGCCTCGTGGGTGATCTCCACGGACTCCGCGTCCAGCGTCACCAGCCGGGCCTGGACCAGCGCCTCCAGCGACTCCTCCGTCTTGCCCGGATCCGTCGACTCCGCCGCCAGCTGCCGCCGGGTCCCGCGTCGCCGGGTCGCCTGGGTGTCCTCGCCGAGCCGGACCAGCCTGAGCAGCAGCAGCCGCGCGGCGGTGCGCGCCGCCGGATCGAGGCCGGACCAGGCACTCTCGGCGGTGGCGGCCACGGCCCCCTGAATACCGCCGGCCGCCCGGTACCCGGCCAGCGTCAGCCGCCCGGCCTTGCGCCGCTGCCAGGTGGCGAGCAGCGCGTGCGAGAGCAGCGGCAACACCCCCGCGTCATGCGTACCGCGGGGCCCGTCCGCACTCACCTCCCGCACGATCAGCTCGGCCAGCCCCGGCTCCAACTCCAGCCCCACGGCCTTGGCCGGCCCGGTCACGGCCTCCCGCAACTCCGAGGTCGTCAGCGGCCCGAGCACCATGTGCCGGTGCTGCAGCGCGTCGGCCAACTCGGGGTGGGCCAGGCACTGCTCGTAGAAGTCGGCACGGATACCGAGAACGACGAGCACGGGGGCGGGGTCGTCCGCTGTGGGCGACGTGCAGGCGGCATGAAGAACATGGACGAAGGTACGTCGGTCCAGCTCGTCGGGGCAGAGGGTGAAGGTCTCCTCGAACTGGTCGACGATGAGCACGGCAGGAGCCGCCGAGGAGGCCTCACGCCGGGCCCAGGCGCGCAGAGCGTCGCGGGTGGCCCGCACGAAGTCGGCGCACAGCTCGGTGTCGCCGTGGTCCTCGACCCCGTCCGAGTCGGCCGAGGGTTCCGCGGAGCGCCCCTTTTGGGCCAGCGCCGCCGAGGAACGGACGACGTCCGCGAGTTCCGGTATCCGGCGGGCCAGCTCGCCCAGCGGATCGCTGCCCGGCACGAGCTGTACGACGGTGCTCGCCTGCCCGCTCTCACCGCTGAGGGCGCCGTCCCGCAGGGCGGGCACCAGACCGGCGTTCAACAGGGAGGACTTCCCGGCCCCCGAGGCGCCGACCAGCATGACCAGACCGCCGCCGGTCTTCTCCACGGTGCGGAGCTGGGCGACCAGGGCGTCCGTGCTCCGCTCCCGGCCGAAGAACCACCGGGCGTCCTGCTGCCGGTACGAGGCCAGCCCGCGGTAAGGACACACCCCACCGGAAACGGCCGGGGCCTCGACCGGAGCCTGCTCCTCCTCTTCCCCCGAGGTCGCCCGCTCCCACAGCCGCTGCCACTGGCCCAGGTCGTACAACCCCGCGGACACGGGCGTCGGCCGCGCGCGCCGGGCCTGCGGGATCAGGACGTGCAACACGGCCTGCAGGGCGGCGAACTGGGCAGGCACGTTCTTGGCCCGCCGCCAGTCACTGATCCGCTGAGCGGACACCCGTACGGGCCGCCCCCGCTCATCGACCCGCTGTAACCGGACGACCGCCTCGGCCACGCTCTTGAGCGGAGGGTTGCCGGCCTCCTTGTACAGCAACGCGAGCCGTTCCGCGAAGGCCGGGCGTGCCCCGGAGTCGGAACTCAAAGCCTCCACTCCTTCACTTCCGCCGTACGTGGTCATCCGGACCGGAAAACTCACTTTATACGGCTGACCTGCGACTAAGGGGGCATCCGGAGACCGGAACCTCCTCGTCGGCACCCTCGACTGGCAGGATCATGACGCAAGAGCGCAGCTCTCGATCGTCGCCCGGACAGGCCACCAGCCCAGAGCTCGGAGAGACCACTTATGGCGCCGCATGTTCTCGGTCACTTTCCACCACGGCCCGATCCACACCCGCTCGACCCACTCCGAACCCGCTCGATCCACTGACCCGCCGCCGGACCACCAAGGCCGGGTCACCACACGGATCGACATCACGCCGCCCGTCCGGCACCGGTCCCCACGAGGGGAGGGACCGGTGCCGGACGATGCGGTTCCACTTGACGGGCGAGAACTCAGAGGTCGACCGGTGACACGTCATCGGGAAGCGAGGGGCGGACCCGCGTCAGCAGCCGCTCCTCCGGGGCGGTCGCGTAGAGGGCGGCCACTTCTGAGGGGGCTGCACCTGAGCCATTGCGATTGGCTTCCCTTTGGTCCCCGAACACGACAGAGGGCCAATCGCGATCAAGCGATTGGCCCTCTGATTGGCGTCGGGGTGGCGGGATTTGAACCCACGACCTCTTCGTCCCGAACGAAGCGCGCTGCCAAGCTGCGCTACACCCCGATGTCGCTGCTTCTCGCGGCGACGACGTTTACTTTAGCCCACCGGTGGCTGGAGACGAAATCCGGTTTCTGGGCGGTGGCGGACGCGTCGGCGGATCGGGTTGGGGCGGGTGTGGTCGAGGGCCACGAGGGCGATGGCCAGGGCGTAGATGGCGAGGCCGAGGAGGAGGGCGTTTCCGAGGACGCTCTTGTAGCCGTGCCGGGCGACGTCGAGGAAGGGGTAGAGATAGCGGCCCGGGGTGTCGGGGGCCAGGAGTTCGCCTCGGACGAGGGAGAACGCCAGGTAGGTGACGGGGTAGAGCATCCAGGTCGCCGTCCGTCGTAGGCGCAGTTGGCCGGGGGCTGTCAGGAGCAGCCAGTCCAGTACGGCCGCGAGTGGCATCGCCGTGTGCAGGATCTGGTTGGTGATCGCGTGCCAGCCTGTCGGGGCGGTGGCCTCGCCGGTGAGGACGCCGGGGAGCGCGAAGGAGCTCGCGTCGGTCGCCAGCAGCAGGTGGTAGACGAGGCCCGTGGTCACGGCGTACAGCAGCGTGGCGCCCGTCAGGGCCGACGGCAGCGGGCGGCGGGCGGTCCAGGCGCGGCGGGCGGCGAGGGCGAGGACCAGGGCCAGCAGAATGTTGCTCTGGATCGCGAAGTGACTCAGGGTGCGCAGTGGACCTGGGGTGCCGAGAGTCATTTCGAGGGTCACCGCCGCGGTGGCGACCAGTGCGACCAGTAGGCGGTACACGGCGGTCAGGGGGCGGCAGACGGGGGTCATCACCGCCGTGGCGGGCACATGGGAGGGCATGAGCACGGGGATGCCCGGTATCGGGGGGAGATCCGGGATGTCCCTGGGTATCGGGGCGGTCATGCCCTCACGCTAAGCAGGTTGGACGAATCGGGCGATACGGGTAATCCGTGCGGGTTACCCGGTCGGCCTTTCTGATTCGCCCTTCTCTTCCCTGCTCCAGCCCGTCCGCTCCAGCCCGTCCGCTCCAGCCCGTCCGCTCAAGCCCGTCCGCTCCAGCCCGTCCGCTCCAGCCCGTCCGCTCAGGACCGTCCGCTCCAGTCCGTCCGCTCAGGGCCATCCGCTCGGGCCCGTCCGCTCAGGCCCCTGCCCCGGCCGGTCTGCTCCCGGCTACTCCCGCCCCACCAACGTCAGCAACGTCGCCTCCGGCGGGCAAGCGAACCGGAACGGCGTATAGCGGTTCGTGCCGCAGCCCGCCGAGACGTGGAGGTAGGCCGTGCGACCCTCCGCCGTGTGCGTGGACAGGCCCCGCGCTCGGTCCGTGTTCAGGTCGCAGTTGGTGACCAGGGCGCCGTAGAAGGGGATGCGGAGCTGGCCGCCGTGGGTGTGGCCGGCCAGGACCAGGGGGTAGTCGTCGGCCGTGTACGAGTCCAGCACCCGCAGGTACGGCGCGTGCACCACGCCCATCGCGAAGTCGGCGGCGCCCGACGGACCGCCGGCCACCTGCGCGTAGCGGTCCCTCTTGATGTGCGGGTCGTCCAGGCCGGTGAGCTCCACCGACTCGCCCTCGACCTTCAGCGTCCCCCGGGTGTTCGTCAGGTTGAGCCAGCCCGCGGCGTCGAAGCCGTCGCGCAGGTCCTCCCAGGGGTTGTGGATCACGCCGACGGCGGGCGCGTTGCCGTTCAGGCCGTGGCGGCCCTGGGCCTTCTCCAGTAGGTACAGGGCGGGGTTGCGCAGCTTCGGGCCGTAGTAGTCGTTCGAGCCGAAGACGTACGCGCCGGGGAACTCCATCAAGGGGCCCAGCGCGTCCAGCACCTCCGGCACGCCCTCGGGGTCGGAGAGGTTGTCGCCGGTGTTGATCACGAAGTCGGGGCGCAGGCCGGCCAGCGAGCGCAGCCAGCGCTGCTTCTTGCGCTGGCCGCTCACCATGTGGATGTCGGAGACCTGGAGCACCCGCAGCGGGCGCATACCGGCGGGCAGAACGGGCACCGTCACCCGTCGCAGGCGGAAGGAACGGGCCTCGAAACCCGCCGAATACAGCAGACCGGCGGCGCCGACCGCCGCGATGCCCAGGGGTACTCCGTATTGCGCGCGCATACGACCATCGTGTCAGACCGGTGGAGTACCCCCGTGCAGCCCAGTACCCCGTAGCCCTCGACCGCCTCCGATCCGGCGTCTGCGCGCAGGTCCCTTGAAATCAACGGGCGTTCCGCTCCCCACACCTGCGACAATCGACCCCATGACCACGCTCAAGTCGAAGCTGCAGGAAGACCTCAACGCCGCGATCAAGGAGCGCGACGAGCTCCGCTCCTCGACGCTCCGGCTGACGCTCGCCGCGATCACCAAGGAGGAGGTCGCGGGCAAGGAGAAGCGCGAGCTCTCCGACGACGAGGTGCAGAAGGTGATCACCCGCGAGGCGAAGAAGCGGCGGGAGGCGGCCGACGCCTTCGCGCAGGGTGGTCGTCCGGAGCAGGCCGAGCGGGAGAAGGCGGAGGGCGAGGTGCTCGCCACGTACCTGCCGAAGCAGCTCAGCGACGACGAGCTGAACCAGATCGTCGCCCAGGCCGTCGACGAGGCCAAGGCGGCCGGTGCCGAGGGCCCGCGGGCCATGGGCGCGGTCATGAAGATCGTGAACCCGAAGGTGGCCGGTCTGGCGGAGGGCGGCCGGGTCGCCGCCGTGGTGAAGAAGCTGCTCGCCGGTTGAGATCGCTGGCTGAGACCGTCGACTGAGATCGCCGGCTGAGACCGCTGGTGCGGGTGGGCGTCCCGAGCCCCGTCGACCGATCCGGCTCTGTTGCACGATGAGGGGCCCGGCTTCTGCCGGGCCCCTCATTCATGCCTTCATGTCCTTCGCGGGATCAGCCGGTCAGCCACGTCCCCCGTTGCCGTTCCCATTGGATGTGCCCTGCCACCAGCCCTCCGGGATCGAGAAGGTCGGGGTCGGCACGGTGCCGCCGTCCTCGCCGCCGGTGTTGCCGCCGCCCACCAGGCCGCCGATGAGCTCGCCGTTGCCGCCGTTCTGGTTGCCGTTCCCGTTGCCGTCGTCCTCGTCGTCCTCGTCACCCCGGTCGCGCTCCGGCTTCGGGATGTCGACCAGGTTGAACCTCTCGACGGTCTTGCCCGCGAGGGCGCCGGTCATGGCGTCCTTCCAGATCGGGCCGGGGACCTCACCACCGAAGACCAGCGGGTGGTACCGGCCGCCGATGGTGATGTTGCGCATCTTGACCTCCTGGGTGGCGCTGCCGACCCAGACGGCGCCGGAGAGGTTCGGCGTGTAGCCGACGAACCATGCGTTGCGGCGTTCGTCCGTCGTACCGGTCTTACCGGCGCTCTGGCGATCGGTGAGACCGGCCTTCTCACCCGTACCGGAGTCGACCACACCGGCCAGCAGCGTGTTGACGGTGTCCGCGGTCTTCTCGGACATCGCCCGCGAGCACGTCGACTTCGGCACCTCCAGCGACTTCTGCTCGCCGCCCGCCTTCTGCGTGATCGACTCGATGGCGATCGGCGAGCAGTACATACCGCGGGCCGCGAAGGCGGCGTACGCGCTCGCCATCGTGAGCGGCGAGATACCGGTCGAGCCGAGCGTCATCGACGACGGCACCTCGGGGATGTTCTTGCCGTTGCCCTGGCGCACATGCAGCTTGTCGGTCATGTTGACGACCGGGCACATGCCGATGTCCTCGATCATCTGCACGAAGTAGGTGTTGACCGACTTGGCCATGGCGTCCTCGAGCCGGTAGGGGCCGACCTCGGACTCGTTCTCGTTCTCCAGCTTGTAGTTGCCGTCGTTGACCCAGGCCTTCTCACACCCGCGCACCGTCTGCGGATACGGCATCTGGTACGGAGCGGAGTACTCCTGCGTCGGCGGTCGCCCCTCCTCCAGCGCGGCCGCCGCCACGAACGGCTTGAACGTCGAACCGGTCGGGAAGCCGAAGTTGGAGCCGCCGTACGCCGCGTCGACCGAGTAGTTGAGCTCGGTCTCGTTCTTGCCGGAGCCGTACGGCTTCGACTGGCCCATGCCGAGGATCTTGCCGGTGCCGGGCTCGACCAGGGTGGTCGCGGCCTCGACCTTGTCCTTCTGGTAGACGTGCTCCTTGAGCGAGTCCTGGACCGAGTCCTGGGCCTGCGGGTCGAGGGTCGTCGTGATCGTCAGTCCGCCCTGGTTCCAGACCTTGGCGCGGGCCTCGCGGTCCTTGCCGAAGACCGGGTCGCCGAGGATGACCTTCTCGACGTACTTGCAGAAGAAACTGGCGCCCTTGACGGCGGTGATGCAGCCGTTCTTGGGCTTGCTGACCTTCAGGCCCAGCGGTGTCTCCTTGGCCTTGTCGGCCTCCGCCTGGGAGATGTCGCCGACGTCGGCCATGCGCTGCAGGACGATGTTGCGCCGCTTGGTGGCCTCGGCCTCGTCATTGATCGGGTCGTACCGGCTGGGCGACTGGACGATGCCGGCGAGCAGGGCCGCCTCCTGGACCTTGAGGTCCTTGGCGGACTTGGAGAAGTAGCGCTCGGCGGCGGCCTCGACGCCGTATGCCTGCTGGCCGAAGAACGTGATGTTCAGGTAGTTCTCGAGGATCTTCTTCTTGCCGAGCTCCTCCTCGACCTGGATCGCGTACTTCAGCTCCTTGATCTTGCGGCCGATGGTCTGCTGGGTGGCCTGTGCGACCTTCGTCGGGTCGTCGCCGGCCTCCTCGACGAAGACGTTCTTCACGTACTGCTGCGTGAGCGTGGACGCGCCCTCGCTGACGCCGCCGCTCTGGGCGTTGCGGTTGAGGGCGCGCAGGACGCCCTTCAGGTCGACCGCGCCGTGCTGGTAGAAGCGGGAGTCCTCGATCGCGACGATCGCCTTCTGCATGTACGGCGAGATGTCCTTGAGGTCGACCACCGTGCGGTCGCGCGAGTAGACCGTGGCGATCTGACCGCCCTTGGCGTCCAGAATCGTGGTGCGCTGGCTCAGCGGTGGGGTCTTGAGGTTGGCCGGGAGCTCGTCGAAGCTCTCGACGGAACCCTTGGCCGCAAGGCCCAGTGCGCCGACGGCAGGCAGCGCGATACCCGCCAGCACGGCTCCCGCGAGCACACTGACACCGAGGAACTTGGCGGCCTGTTGCGTTGGCGACAGACCACCGCCCGAGCGCTTCTTTGGCATGAGCGAAGCCTAAACCGTAGACATGAGCGAACCGAGGGCCCACCGGTGCGTGCGCATGGACCGGCGAGTGATGTCGGCCATGGCACGGCAAAGTCAGCCATCTGCCCGCGAGCGGAGCTCGCATGATGGATGCAGCCCATTCGCCGGACAGGCGCACAGGCCTTGGCCTAAGCTGCTCTCAACTGTCACAGCAGTGCGGCCACGTATCAATACGTCCGGCGACCCCGAATCGTTCCGGAGGTACCCCAACTTTTTTGGTGGGCGCGTGTCCGAATCCGCCTTGTGTGTCATCCGGCGTCCGTTGTGACTCAACGGAACTGTCCCGGTTTGCCGGGAAAGTCACGCATGTCGCCAGCTCACTCCCCCGGGTGATCTGCCGCTTACGCATAGTCCGTTCGGGCCATTCAAGATTGGGCCCGAAGGGGGTGTTGCGCTGTGCCCACCTTCCGTAACGTCCTCAACTGGCGGCGGTGAATATGCCGCTGCCGCCGTGGGGGAGCCTCGATTCGGGAGAGGACGGCGCCGGTATGGGCTGGGTAGTCGACTGGAGTGCGCAGGCGGCCTGCCGCACTACCGATCCGGATGAACTGTTCGTTCAGGGAGCAGCGCAGAACAGGGCCAAGGCGGTGTGCACCGGATGCCCGGTGCGCACGGAGTGCCTGGCCGACGCGCTCGACAATCGCGTCGAGTTCGGTGTGTGGGGAGGCATGACGGAGCGGGAGCGCCGCGCACTGCTGCGCAGGCGGCCGACCGTCACCTCGTGGCGCCGGCTGCTGGAGACCGCGCGTACGGAGTACGAGCGGGGGGTGGGCATCCTGCCGCTCGACGACGACCAGGTGTACGAGGACTTCGCGGCGGTGAGCTGAGGGGGCCCGTCCTCCTCAGGCGTCGACCGCGGGGTCAGGCAGCTCCGGCCGATGGGCCGCGAGCCGGTTTCCGATGTCCCGCAGTCCCGCGAGGTCATGCACATCGCCGGGCAGCGCGGCCACTTCGGCCACCGCCACCTCGGGGTGGAGTGCGGTGAAGCGATCACGCGTGCGCTGCTCGCGGGAGAGCAGCTGCATACGCTCGGAGTGCAGCCTCAACAGGCTTGCGGTGAGCTGGTCGACGGACCGCTCCACATGAGGGGCGACGGACTGTGGTTCGTCCGTGGTCGCGGTTCGCTCCATGTCCGTGGCGGCGGGGGAGCCTTCGTCAGGAGTGGGAGCTTCGGAAGCGGCCGATTCTGAACTGTCGTACGTGTCGGGGGAGTTACGAAGTCCAGCTTTCCCGCCCTCCTGATCCACAATGCGGGGCTCTTCAAGATTTTCCGCGGCGGCGAGCGCGCGCTCGGCCGACAGCCGGTCGGCGCCGCTGCCGTGGACCCGGTTGAGCACCAGACCCGCGAGCGGCATGTCCTCCGCGGCCAGCCGCTCCACGAAGTACGCGGCCTCCCGCAGCGCGTCCCGCTCCGGCGCCGCCACCACCAGGAACGCCGTACCGGGCGCCTGGAGCAGCTTGTACGTGGCGTCCGCGCGCGTGCGGAACCCGCCGAACATCGAGTCCATCGCGGCCACGAACGTCTGCACGTCCTTCAGCAGTTGCCCGCCGAGCAGCTTGCCGAGCGCTCCGGTCATCATCGACATGCCGACGTTCAGGAACTTCATCCCCGCGCGCCCGCCGACCTTCGCCGGGGCCAGCAGCACCCGGATCAACTTGCCGTCCAGGAACGAGCCGAGCCGCTTGGGGGCGTCCAGGAAGTCCAGCGCGGAGCGGGACGGCGGGGTGTCCACGACGATGAGATCCCACTCGTCCCTGGCCCGCAGCTGCCCCAGCTTCTCCATCGCCATGTACTCCTGCGTGCCCGCGAAGCCCGCCGAGAGCGACTGGTAGAAGGGGTTGCCCAGGATCGCGGCCGCCCGCTCGGGGTCCGCGTGCGCCTCGACGATCTCGTCGAAGGTGCGCTTCATGTCGAGCATCATCGCGTGCAGCTCGCCGGTGCCCTCGACGCCCTTCACCCGGCGTGGGGTGTTGTCGAGGGAGTCGATGCCCATGGACTGGGCGAGCCGGCGGGCCGGGTCGATGGTGAGCACGACGACCTTCCGCCCCCGCTCGGCGGCCCGCAGCCCCAGCGCGGCCGCGCTGGTGGTCTTGCCGACGCCGCCCGAGCCGCAGCACACCACGATGCGGGTCTTCGGATCGTCGAGCAGCGGGTCGAGGTCGAGCACGCGCGCGGGGGAGAGGCGCGGGGGGTGGCGTGCGGCGTCGTGCGCGTGGGCGGCTTCCGGACGGCTCATGACATCCCCTGCTTCCGACGTACCGCGTACTGCTCCCGAACTGTGAACGGACTCATGACAGGCCCTGTTCCCGCAGCTCGCCCGCGAGTTCGTACAGGCCCGCCAGATCCATGCCCTCGGCCAGCAGCGGCAGTTCGTGCACCGGCAGCTCCAGTCCGTCGAGGACCCCCCGCTGCTCGTGCTCCAGCGCGTGCCGCTCGGCGTACTCGTCGGCCTGCGCCAGCAGCGGGTCCACCAGCCGCTCGGCGTTCCCGCCGCGCCGCGCCCCGCCCAGCCCGGCCGAGGACAGCGCCTTGGCGACGGCGGCGCGCGGAACCGTTCGTACGAGTTCCAGGTCGGTCGCGTCCAACACCTCGTGCCGCACCATGTTCACGATGATCCGTCCCACCGGCAGCCGTGCCGCGTGCAGCTCGGCGATCCCGTCCACGGTCTCCTGGACGGGCATCTCCTCCAGCAGCGTCACCAGATGTACGGCCGTCTCCGCCGACTTCAGCACTCGCATCACGGCCTGCGCCTGATTGTGTATCGGCCCGATCCTGGCCAGCCCCGCCACCTCGTCGTTGACGTTCAGGAAGCGGGTGATGCGGCCCGTGGGCGGCGCGTCCATCACGACGTAGTCGTAGGCGAACCGCCCGCTCTTCTCCTTGCGGCGCACGGCTTCACACGCCTTGCCGGTCAGCAGGACGTCCCTCAGCCCCGGCGCGACGGTGGTGGCGAAGTCGATGGCGCCGAGCTTCTTCAGCGCCCGGCCGGCGCCGCCCATCTTGTAGAACATCTGGAGATAGTCCAGAAGGGCCAGTTCGGGGTCGATGGCGAGGGCATACACCTCCCCGCCACCTGGAGCGACGGCGATCTTCCGCTCCTCATAGGGCAGCGCCTCTGTCTCGAAGAGCTGCGCGATGCCCTGCCTGCCCTCGACCTCGACGAGAAGCGTCCGCTTCCCCTCGGTGGCGAGGGCGAGCGCGAGCGCGGCGGCGACCGTGGTCTTTCCGGTCCCGCCCTTGCCGCTGACGACCTGGAGCCTGCTCACGCCTTCGAGCCTAACCAGTCGGCCCACCGACTACGCGACAGCCTGTGGACAACGTGACCGCGGTCGGCCGCACGACCCCTGCCGGGCAGCGGATAAAGTCGGCCACATGACCAAGTGGGAATACGCAACCGTGCCGCTGCTCGTCCACGCCACGAAGCAGATTCTGGACACCTGGGGCGAGGACGGCTGGGAGCTCGTCCAGGTCGTGCCCGGGCCGAACAACCCCGAGCAGCTCGTCGCCTACCTGAAGCGGGAGAGGCAGGCATGAGCGCGGTCGAGGCGAAACTCGCCGAGCTGGGCCTGACGCTCCCGGAGGTCGTGCCCCCGCTCGCCGCGTACCAGCCGGCGGTCCAGTCGGGCGTGTACGTCTACACCGCCGGCCAGCTCCCCATGGTGGAGGGCAAGCTCCCGGTCACCGGCAAGGTGGGCGCGGAGGTCACCCCCGAGGAGGCCAAGGAACTCGCCCGCACCTGCGCCCTGAACGCCCTCGCGGCCGTCAAGTCGGTGGCGGGCGACCTGGACCGCATCGCGCGCGTGGTGAAGGTCGTCGGCTTCGTGGCCTCGGCCTCGGACTTCACCGGCCAGCCCGCCGTCCTCAACGGCGCGAGCGAACTCCTGGGCCAGGTCCTCGGCGACAAGGGCGTCCACGCGCGCAGCGCGGTGGGCGTGGCCGTGCTTCCGCTGGACGCGCCGGTGGAGGTCGAGGTCCAGGTGGAGCTGACGGGGGCGTAGGCCCTTGGGCAGGCTCTTTGGTGGTGGGGGCGGCGTGTTCCAGCCGTGAAATGAGCCGCCCCCCAGCCTCCCGGCAGGGCACAGTGGCCCCATGGCCGGAACCGCTCTCCGCAGGGGGCTCGACGCACAGGGGTGCATCGCGCGCGAGGGCTCCCTCGCGCGCATCCCCCACGCCTTCCGACCGGTCGTCGCCACCGCGCGCGACCGCCTCCTGGACGTGTTCGGGGCGCGGATGCACAGCGCCTACCTCTATGGGGCGATTCCGCGCGGCACCGCGCGCGTGGGGCGCAGCGACCTGGATCTGCTGGTCGCCCTGCGCGCGGAACCGACCGATGCGGACCGGACGGACGCGCGCACGCTCGACGAGGCGCTGGACAAGGAGTTCGCGCAGATCGACGGGTCCGGGACGCTGCTGGACAGCCGCGGGCGGCTGCTGAGCGATCTGGAGACGTACGACCTCGGATGGTTCGTCGCCTGCCTCTGTACGCCCCTGCTGGGGGAGGACCTCGCGGAATACCTGCCGCGCTATCGCCCCGACACGCTGCTCGCGCGCGAGACCAACGGCGATCTCGGCCTTCTGCTGCCTCGGTGGCGTGAGCGGATCGCGGGCGCCGGCGACAGCGAGGACGCGCGGCGGACGCTCGTGCGGTTCATGTCGCGGCGTCTCGTGCGGACCGGGTTCACGCTGGTCATGCCCCGCTGGGGTGGGTGGACCAGCGATCTGGGGGAGATGGCGGAAGCCTTCGCGTCGTACTACCCCGCGCGGGCCGAGCAGATGCGGGTGGCGGCCGTGCTCGGGTACGAGCCGACGAGCGACGCGGGCATCCTCCGGTCGTACGTCGAGGACCTCGGGCCGTGGCTCGCGGACGAGTACGCGCGCGTGCACGGGGTCAAAGCGCCGCGGCTCCAGAAGGCCTGAGGCACGGGCTAGATGAGGCCGTGCTCCTCCAGGTACTCCAGTTGCGCCCGCACCGACAGCTCGGCCGCCGGCCACAGGGAGCGGTCCACGTCCGCGTACACATGGGCGACGACCTCGGCCGGAGTGCCGTAGCCGTCCTCGACCGCCGTCTCGACCTGGGCGAGGCGGTGGGCGCGGTGGGCGAGGTAGAACTCGACGGCGCCCTGGGCGTCCTCCAGGACGGGGCCGTGGCCCGGGAGGACGGTGTGCACGCCGTCGTCGACCGTGAGGGACCTGAGCCGCCGCAGGGAGTCCAGGTAGTCGCCGAGACGGCCGTCGGGGTGCGCCACGACCGTCGTACCGCGGCCCAGGATCGTGTCGCCGGTCAGGACGGCGCGGTCGGCCGGGAGATGGAAGCAGAGGGAGTCGGCGGTGTGCCCGGGCGTCGGTACGACGCGCAGCTCCAGGCCGCCGACGGTGACCACGTCCCCGGCGCCGAGCCCCTCGTCGCCGAGCCGCAGCGCCGGATCGAGGGCACGCACGTGCGTGCCGGTCAGCTCGGCGAAGCGTGCGGCGCCCTCGGCGTGGTCCGGGTGGCCGTGCGTGAGGAGGGTCAGGGCGATGCGCTTGCCGGACTTCTCGGCGGTGTCGACGACATGGCGCAGGTGACCTTCGTCCAGCGGGCCCGGGTCGACGACGACGGCCAGGTCGGAGTCCGGCTCGGCGAGGATCCAGGTGTTGGTGCCGTCCAGCGTCATCGCGGACGGGTTGGGCGCGAGGACGTTGACGGCACGCGGGGTGGCCGGGCCGGAGAGGATTCCGCCTCGCGGCTGGCCGGGCAGGGCTGCTGCGTCCGTCATACGAGGAGGCCTTCCAGGGCTGCGGGCACGGTCATGCGGGGGCTCCGCCGGTCGGGATGTGCTTGGTGAACTCGTCGTGGCCGGGCCAGGAGAGCACGATCTCGCCCTCGTCGAGCCGGGCCTGCGCGAGGACGGCGGTGAGGTCGCGGTCGGGGGCGGCGGCGAGGGCCTCGGCGGCGCTGCCGTACCCGGTCAGCTGGCGCAGGGTCGCGATCGTGGGCGGCATCATCAGCAACTCGCCCTTGTCGTACGCGGCGGCCGCGTCCGAGGGCCGGATCCACACCGTACGGTCCGCCTCGGTGGAGGCGTTGCGGGTGCGCTGGCCCTCCGGGAGGGCGGCGACGAAGAACCAGGTGTCGTAACGGCGGGGTTCGAACTCCGGGGTGATCCAGCGGGTCCAGGCGCCCAGCAGGTCCGAACGCAGGGCCAGACCCCGACGGTCCAGGAACTCGGCGAACGACATGTCCCGGGCGACCAGGGCCGCGCGGTCCGCCTCCCAGTCCTCACCGGTGGTGTCACCGACGACGGAATCGTCGGTCGGCCCGGCGAGCAGGACGCCCGCCTCCTCGTACGTCTCCCGCACGGCCGCGCAGACGATCGCCTGTGCCGTGGC
The DNA here is from genome assembly GCF_900103585.1 of Streptomyces sp. cf386. GTDB lineage: Bacteria > Actinomycetota > Actinomycetes > Streptomycetales > Streptomycetaceae > Streptomyces. Next base: position 194,351 of record NZ_FNHV01000011.1, on the reverse strand, counting down.
CTCGTCGACGCCGAGCCGCCCGGCCCACCACGCGCGCGTGGGGCCCGCCCAGCGCACCGGATGTTCGTCGCGCGGATCGACGCCGCCGCCGGGATAGGCGTACGCCCCACCGGCGAAGGCCATGGAGGCGCGGCGGCGCAGCATGTGCACGGCAGGTCCGGCGCCGGTGTCCCTGAGCAGCATGACGGTGGCCGCCCGCTTGGCGGCGGCTGGGGTCAGGTTTCCTTCCGCGAGTGCACGGATACGGTCCGGCCACTCAGGTGGGTACCACTGCCCGTTTGCCATGGGCGGAGGCTATCTCGTGGTGCGCGGATGTTCGAGGGGTGGCCTGCCCGGGTGGCCAACGGCGACGGGGCCCCGCCTCGCAGTGAGACGGGACCCCGGCGTCGTACGACTTGGCGCGTCTACCGCGACCGCTTGGCCAGTCGCTCCACGTCCAGCAGGATCACCGCACGGGCCTCCAGACGGAGCCAGCCGCGCTGGGCGAAGTCCGCGAGCGCCTTGTTGACCGTCTCACGCGACGCGCCGACGAGCTGCGCGAGCTCCTCCTGCGTCAGGTCGTGCACGACGTGGATGCCCTCTTCGGACTGCACGCCGAACCGGCGGGAGAGGTCGAGGAGCGCACGGGCCACGCGGCCCGGGACGTCCGAGAAGACCAGGTCGGACATCGCGTCGTTGGTGCGGCGCAGTCGGCGGGCGACCGCGCGCAGCAGCGCGGTGGCCACCTCGGGGCGGGCGTTCAGCCAGGGCTGGAGGTCGCCGTGGCCCAGGCCCAGCAGCTTGACCTCGGTCAGCGCGGTGGCGGTCGCCGTGCGCGGGCCCGGGTCGAAGAGGGACAGCTCGCCGATGAGCTCGCCGGGGCCGACGACGGCGAGCATGTTCTCGCGGCCGTCGGGGGACGTGCGGTGGAGCTTTACTTTGCCCTCGGTGACGACGTAGAGCCGGTCGCCCGGGTCGCCCTCGTGGAACAGGGAGTCGCCACGTGCGAGGGTCACCTCACTCATGGAGGCGCGCAGTTCCGCGGACTGCTCGTCGTCGAGAGCCGCGAAGAGCGGATTGCGCCGCAGAGGGTCGTCCACGAGTTCTCTCCTTGTCGACCTGCTCAGGGGATCTTGCTCCCCCTTGGTACCAGGGGACCGTGCTCCCCATTTTGCCGGACGGTCCAAACAGTGTGATCTGTCACAAGGATGCCGCACAGGTGTCCCGAGGTAAGCGGCAGGGGTCCAATTGGGGGCCGATCTTCGAGGTCCGGGGCGGATGTCAGTGCCGGGCTTTAGGCTGGCCGGGTGTCCAAATCGCCGGTGAGAGCACAGGCCAAGGGGGCTGGGCGGGTGGTTGTACGTCGCGATTCCGCTGTGGGCGAACAGGACCCTGGTGGCGGAAGGAAAACCATAAAAGCGGTGAAAAGGGCGCCGCGTGGGGCGGCTGTGGGTGACGGGAATGCAGCGGTGAAGACGTCGGCGGCCGGGAAGAAGGCCGCGCCTGCGAGGAAGGCTGCGCCCGCAGAACAGGCCGTGCCGGCGAACAAGGCGGCGGTGAAGAGGTCTGCGGCGGTGAAGAAGACGGCGAGTACGAGCAAGACAGTGAGTGCGAAGAAGACGGCGAGCACGAAGGCGACGGCGAGTACGAAGAAGGCGGCGACCGAGAAGAAGACGGCGACCGAACAGAAGACGGTGACCGAGAAGAAGGCCGCTGCCCAGAAACCCGCCGTCGCCCCCAAGAAGGCCACCGCCGAGTCCCGCACCGCCCTCGTCCGCCGGGCCCGCCGTATCAACCGCGAGCTCGCCGAGGTCTACCCGTACGCCCACCCCGAGCTGGACTTCGACAACCCCTTCCAGCTCGTCGTCGCCACAGTGCTGTCCGCCCAGACCACCGACCTGCGCGTCAACCAGACGACCCCCGCGCTCTTCGCCAAGTACCCCACCCCCGAGGACCTGGCCGCCGCCAACCCGGAGGAGGTCGAGGAGATCCTCCGTCCGTGCGGTTTCTTCCGGGCCAAGACCAAGTCGGTGATGGGCCTGTCCAAGTCGCTGGTGGAGAACCACGGGGGCGAGGTCCCGGGCCGGCTGGAGGACCTGGTCAAGCTGCCCGGCGTCGGCCGCAAGACGGCCTTCGTCGTGCTCGGCAACGCCTTCGGCCGCCCCGGCATCACCGTGGACACGCACTTCCAGCGGCTGGTGCGGCGCTGGCAGTGGACCGAGCAGACGGACCCCGACAAGATCGAGGCCGAGATCGGCGAGCTGTTCCCCAAGAGCGACTGGACGGACCTCTCGCACCACGTGATCTGGCACGGCCGCCGTATCTGCCACGCCCGCAAGCCCGCGTGCGGCGCCTGCCCCATTGCGCCGCTCTGCCCGGCGTACGGCGAGGGCGAGACGGACCCGGAGAAGGCGAAGAAGCTCCTCAAGTACGAGAAGGGCGGCTTCCCCGGCCAGCGCCTCAGGCCCCCGCAGTCCTACTTGGACGCGGGCGGCAAGCCGGCCCCGCCCCTGGGGGCCGGATGACGGTGGGAACCGGGCAGAGCCGGGCGCTGTCGGGCCCTCCTGCCGTCCGGCCGGAACGATCTCGGTGCCCTCGGGCGTTGGACTCGACAGGACGACGGGGGTGGCGATGACGCGCGTGAGCGATACGCAGGACGGACCGGTGGTGATCAGCAAGGAGGGGCTGCCAGGCTGGCTGGATCCGGTGGTGCGGGTGGTGGAGACCGTCGAGCCGCTGGAGCTGAGCCGATTCCTGCCGCCGGAGAACGGCGCGGGGCGCCAGTCCGCCGTACTGATCCTCTTCGGCGAGGGGGAGCGCGGGCCCGAGCTGTTGCTCATGGAGCGGGCCAGCTCCCTGCGCTCGCACGCCGGACAGCCCTCTTTCCCCGGTGGCGCCCTCGACCCCGAGGACGGCGACCCACAGGCCGACGGGCCGTTGCGGGCTGCTCTCCGCGAGGCCGAGGAGGAGACCGGGCTCGATCCGAGCGGTGTCCAGCTCTTCGGGGTGCTGCCCAAGCTGTACATCCCGGTCAGCGGCTTCGTGGTCACGTCGGTGCTGGGCTGGTGGCGCGAGCCGAGCCCGGTCGACGTCGTCGATCCGAATGAGACGGCCCGCGTCTTCACCGTCCCCGTGGCGGATCTCACGAACCCGGACAACCGCGCCACCACCGTCCACCCCAGCGGCCACCGAGGTCCGGCATTTCTGGTCGAATCGGCCCTGGTCTGGGGCTTCACGGCCGGGATCATCGACCGCCTGCTGCATTTCTCGGGCTGGGAGCAGCCCTGGGACCGGGGCAAGCAGGTCCCGCTCGACTGGCGGTCATGACAGGGTGTCTGCCGTGCTGTGTCATCCCGGGGGCCGTTGTGTCCGAATTCCGCTGTGTGGCGGGTTTCTGCTGCGTGGCGGGTTTCCGCTGTGTGGCGGGCCGGGCCCGCGGCCGACCCGTGGTGAGCGAAAAGTGATGAGGCGAGGCTAGAACCGGTGAACGTGCTGGACATCCTGTTGCTGGTCGCCGCCGTGTGGTTCGCGATCGTCGGCTATCGCCAGGGCTTCGTCGTCGGCATCCTGTCGGTGATCGGCTTCCTCGGCGGCGGTCTCGTGGCCGTGTATCTGCTCCCGGTCATCTGGGACGCGCTGACCGACAACGCCGAGGTGAGCACGACCGCCGCCGTCGTCGCGGTCGTCGTTGTGATCGTCTGCGCCTCCGTCGGCCAGGCCCTGACCACCCACCTCGGCAACAAGCTGCGCCGGTACATCACCTGGTCGCCGGCCCGCGCCCTGGACGCGACCGGCGGCGCCCTCGTCAACGTCGTCGCGATGCTGCTCGTCGCCTGGTTGATCGGTTCCGCGCTCGCCGGGACGACGCTGCCGACGCTCGGCAAGGAGGTCCGTAATTCCAAGGTGCTCCTCGGGGTGTCACGGGCGCTGCCCGACCAGGCGGACACCTGGTTCGCGGACTTCTCCTCGGTCCTCGCGCAGAACGGCTTCCCACAGGTCTTCAGCCCGTTCTCGAACGAGCCGATCAACGACGTCCGGCCGCCCGATCCGGCCCTGGCCAACAGCCCGGTGGCCACCCGCGCGCAGCGTTCCATCGTCAAGGTCATGGGCACGGCGACGAGTTGCGGCAAGGTCCTGGAGGGCACCGGCTTCGTCTTCGCCGACCGCCGCGTCATGACCAACGCACATGTGGTCGGCGGTGTCGACGAACCCACCGTCCAGATAGGCGGCGAGGGCAGGAAGTACGACGCGACGGTCGTCCTCTACGACTGGGAGCGCGACATCGCCGTACTCGACGTGCCGGACATGAAGGCGCCCGTGCTGCGGTTCTCCACCACCGACGCCCAGAGCGGCGACAGCGCGATCATCGCGGGCTTCCCGGAGAACGGGGCGTACGACGTGCGTGCCGCCCGCGTGCGTGGCCGCCTCCCGGCCAACGGCCCGGACATCTACCACCGCGGCACCGTGCGCCGTGACGTCTACTCGCTGTACGCGACCGTCCGCCAGGGCAACTCCGGCGGCCCGCTGCTCACGCCCGAAGGCAAGGTGTACGGCGTGGTCTTCGCCAAGTCGCTCGACGACGCCAACACCGGCTACGCCCTCACCGCGGACGAGATCCAGGAGGACATCGTCAAGGGCCGTACCGCCAACCAGCAGGTGGACAGCGACAGCTGCGCGCTGTAGGCCGAGTGCCGAAGGGCTGTTGAGCCCGAGTGCCGAAGGGGCTGTCGGGCCCCGCGAGCCGAAGGGCGTGAGCCCTGGTCGCGGGGCGGGTGAGCCCGGTCGTGGAAAGGCGGCAGGTCAGCCGCGCGGGTGGCGCAGGCGCACCGAGACCCAGCGGGCCCGGCGGCGCAGAATGCGCGGAATGCCCACCCGTAGGTCTGAGCCCGGCATCTGCGGGGCGCTGCCTCGCTGGTGGGAGCTCAGCCCTCCGGCCGAGCGGCGATTGCGTGCTGCGTCACTGTAGTCGTGCGTCCAGCCCATACCCCGACGTCTGCCCCTGCCCCAAGGTCGATAACCGCCTCCAGGGCGCCCAATTGGCCTATGCGCCAGGCAATTGGCTGTTCGTAGGACAGGTGTTCAGTTCCGGATACCGGGCGCATCGGCGCGGTCACCGATCGGGTTCCGGGTCTTTCAGCCAGTTGATCAGTTCGGCCGAGAACGCGACCGGGTCCTCCTCATGAGGGAAGTGCCCCAGCCCGTCGAACAGCCGCCAGCGATACGGCGCTTCGACGTACTCGCCTGAGCCGGCCGCGCTGCGCGTGCGCATCACGGGGTCGAGGGAGCCGTGCAGATGCAGCGTCGGCACACGGACCGGCCGCTTCATACGGCGGTTGAACTGGATGCCGTCGGGGCGGGCCAGCGAGCGCACCATCCAGCGGTACGGCTCGATGGAGCAGTGCGCCGTCGACGGGATGCAGATCGCGCGACGGTACGTGTCCACCGCGTCGTCGTCCGGCAGGCGCGGACCCGACCAGTCCCGGATCAGCCGGGCGACCAGCGCCCCGTCGTCGGCGGTCAGTTGTCGCTCGGGGATCCAGGGCCGCTGGAACCCCCAGATGTAGGAACTCGCACTCGTCTGCTTGACGTCCGAGAGCATCGCCGAGCGCCAGCGCCGCGGATGCGGCATGGACGCGACCGCGAGCCGCCGGACGAGCTTGGGGCGCATCACGGCCGCCGTCCACGCCAGATAGCCGCCCAGGTCGTGGCCGACCAGCGCGGCGTCGGGCTCGCCGAGGGAGCGGATCACGCCGGTGATGTCGAGGGCGAGGTTGGCCGGGTCGTAACCACGCGGCGTACGGTCGCTGCCGCCGACCCCCCTGAGGTCCATCGCCACCGCCCTGAAGCCCGCGTCGGAGAGGGCGACGAGCTGGTGCCGCCAGGTCCACCAGAACTGCGGGAAGCCGTGCAGCAGCAGGACCAGCGGGCCGTCGCCCATCTCCGCGATGTGGAAGCGCGCACCGTTGGCGGCCACGTCCCGGTGGGTCACCTCTTTCCCGCCGGGGACGTCCAGTCGTACGACCGAGGCGGGTTGGGCCGAAGGGGTGGCGGGATCCGTCATGACGACGAGCGTGCCACAGCCTCGATGGCCGCGGGCGCCCGGTCCTCCAGCTCCGGCGCCGGACGCGGATGGGGCTTGGCCTTCTGCAGGACGCCCGCCGTCTCCTTCATCGAGGCGGCGACCTTCTGCGGACCCTTGCTCTTCTTGGCCTTCTTCGCGAAGAGGACGCCGATCAGCGCGAGCACGAGGGCGACGATGACGTTCGCCGCGAAGGACAACAGGAAGCAGATCGCGAGGTTCCAGTCGCTCCAGGTCCGAATGCCGTACGCGAGGGCGAAGTTCAGCATCGGCAGGGAGAACACCAGCACCGCTCCGGCCGCCGTGAACGCGCCGCCGCTCGTCGCGCCGCGCTTGACGTCCTGCTTGAGCTGCGCCTTCGCCAGGGCGATCTCGTCGTGCACCAGCGCCGACATTTCGGTCGTCGCCGAGGCGAACAGCTGGCCGATGCTGCGTTCGGCGCCGACCGGGCTGCCGTCGGGTGCGCTCATCGCGGTCTCCCTCGTAGTTACGGTTCCGTCTTCTGCCTGACTGCGTACGGTTCCGTCTTTTGTACCGTCCCGTCAGATCATGCCCGACGCTGCTCCTCGTCGCCTGCCCCGCCCGCCACTTCGGCAAGCGCGTTGCGTGCGGCGGCCTTCTCCAGGGCGATACGGCGGTGCTCGACGGCCTTGCGCTCGTAGATGGCGGCCAGCCGCAGGTGGTACTCCGGCTCGTCCTCCTCATAGATGTCCGGAATGCCGTCCGCGTCCTCGTCGCGCTCCTCGTCCTCGACCATCCGGCGGTACTTGGCGTTCCGTATCTTCAGCAGCACCGTCGCCAGGGTCGCCGCGGTGAGGGACCCGAGCAGTACGGCGGCCTTGATCTCGTCGGTCAGTGCGGCGTCGCCCGCGAAGGCGAGGTCACCGATGAGCAGCGAGACGGTGAAGCCGATCCCGGCGAGGGTGGCCACCGCGAACACGTCGGCCCACGCCAGGTCGTCGCTGAGCGAGGCCCTGGTGAAACGGGCCGTCAGCCATGTCCCGCCGAAGATGCCGATCGTCTTGCCGACGACCAGCCCGAGGACGACGCCGAGTGTCTCCGGCTGGGTGAACACATCGCCGAGCGCGCTGCCGGAGATGGCCACACCGGCGCTGAACAGCGCGAACAGCGGGACTGCAAGCCCTGCCGACAGGGGACGTACGAGATGCTCGATGTGCTCACCGGGGGAGTGCGGCTCGCCCTCGTGCCGTGTGCAGCGCAGCATCAGGCCCATCGCCACGCCCGCGATGGTGGCGTGGACGCCGCTGTTGTACATCAGCCCCCAGATGACGAGGGCGAGCGGGATGTACACGTACCACCCGCGTACGCCCTTCCTCAGCAGCAGCCAGAAGACGCCCAGTCCGACGACGGCACCCGCGAGCGCGGCGAAGTTGATCCGGTCGGTGAAGAAGATCGCGATGATCATGATCGCGAAGAGGTCGTCGACGACGGCGAGGGTGAGCAGGAAGGCGCGCAGCGCGCTCGGCAGGGAGGTGCCGATGACGGCGAGCACGGCCAGCGCGAAGGCGATGTCCGTCGCGGTCGGGACCGCCCAGCCCTCCGTCGAGCCGCCCCCGGTGACAACGGTCAGCGTGTAGACGAGCGCGGGCACCGCCATCCCGCACAGCGCGGCGACGACGGGCAGTACGGCCGCCTTGGGGTCCTTGAGATCGCCGGCCACCAGCTCACGCTTGAGCTCGATCCCGGCGACGAAGAAGAAGATCGCGAGTAGCCCGTCGGCCGCCCAGTGCTCGATGGACAGGCTCAGGCCGAGGGCTTCGGGGCCGAGGTGGAAATGGCGGACGGTCTCGTAACTGGCCTGCAATGCGGGCACGTTCGCCCAGGCCAGCGCCGTGACCGCGGCGATGAGCAGCAGTACGCCACCGACGGTCTCGGTGCGCAGCGCGTCCGCGACGAACGTCCGCTCGGGGAGCGACAGCCGCCCGAGGATCTTGCGGGCGGGGGCCGTGGTGTGGGGCGCGGGCACGGGGGAGACCTCCGGTCGGTGGGCAGGGCGGAGCGCATGCCGACCAGACTTCCCGGCGCACCTGAGGTTGACGTTGTTTTTATTAGCTTACCTAAGGTGCATTTGTTTAGTTTGCCTAAGGGGCGGCGGGAGGTGTCCGGTACGTCTCACGGTAGGCAGAAAAGGGTCGCCCGGCGCGCGATGGGCGGGTGGTACTTCCGTCGCCGTGGTGCAAGATCGCGGCCAGTTTGAACGGACACGAGGAAAACTGCCGAAAGCGGATCATTGTGGACACCAGATTCGTTGATCATAATCCGCATGTCAGGTTCGAGCCCTGCCTGCGGCATCGGGAAATGGCTTTGGAGACCATGAATGGGCAGCCGCGCTCCCCAACGCCTTGACCAAGGAAAGGAGCTGGCCAGGGTGCTGAGCAGTGGTGGCTACTTGCTGAGGACTGCTTTCGCAGGGGCCCTGCTCGTCGGCGGTTTCGCGGTCGTCTCGTGTGCCGGCGACAGCGACAAGGCTGGCGCGAACGCGAACGGCAAGGTCACGGTCGTCTACGAGGACAACACGATCAAGCCGAAGGACAAGCAGGCCGTAGCGGTGGTCCGGAAGTCCCGGGTGTTCGAGCAGGCCGCCGACTGGGTGAACAAGTCGGTCGCCCTCCCTCATGACCTGGACGTGAAAGTCACCGGCAAGGTCCCACCGGGCGTTACGGATGCGGTCACCCAGCCCGACGGCAGGACGATCTATGTGCCCCCGCCGTTCCTGACCCAGATCCAAGGGATCCTCAGCGACGTGGTCAAGACCGTCAAGCGTCCCGCCCTGTTCCCCGAGGCCGAGTTCAACGCCGACGACCTGACCGCGTTGTCGACCCAGTTCATCTTCGGCCACGAGATGGGCCATGCTCTGCAGCGCCAGCTTCTGCTTCCGAACCTGGGCCTCGAGGAGGACGCCGCAGACGGGTTCGCGTCGTTCTACACCGTCAACGAGGTTGGACCGGGGCCGTCGCTGGCGGCCGCAATCCTTTTCGACGAGCTCGCCCGCGACGAGGGCAAGCTGACGTTGGAGGGGCTCTCAAGCGATCACCCCGTCACCCAGCAACGGGTCTTCAACTTCCTTTGCTACCTCGAGGGGAGCGACCCGAAGAGGTTCTACGAGCCACTGGTCGGTGCGGGTTACCTGCCCAAAACCCGTGCTCCGTTGTGTCCGCAGGCATGGGCGATGCTGGACTACGGCTGGTGGACCCAACTCAGGCCACATTTCAGCGAGGCGTTCAAGGACCAGGGCGACAAGACGCAGGAGAACGCACGCGACCACCTGATCGCGGAGATGAAGGCCTTCGAGAAGGAGCTCGACAAGCTCCGCCGCGGGCAATGAGAAGGCGTACGAATTCCGTGCCTCGAACACCACGGCAACCCCACCCGGAGCCGCCGTGGTGCTTAGGAAGGAATGAGCTTCTCAGAGGGTTCGCGGAGACTCAGTCCTCGCTCGGCGCCGCCGGGAGCTTTGCCTGGATGAGGTCCATGACGGTCGAGTCGGTCAGCGTCGTCACATCACCGAGCTGGCGGTTCTCTGCGACGTCCCGCAGCAGCCGGCGCATGATCTTGCCGGACCGGGTCTTCGGCAGCTCGGCCACCGGCAGGATCCGCTTCGGCTTGGCGATCGGGCCGAGCGTGCTGCCGACGTGGTTGCGCAGTTCGCCCACGAGTCCCTCGTCCTCGGCGTTCGCCGTACCGCGCAGGATCACGAAGGCGACGATCGCCTGCCCGGTGGTCTCGTCGGTGGCACCGACCACGGCCGCCTCGGCGACGGACGGGTGGGAGACCAGGGCGGACTCGACCTCCGTGGTGGAGATGTTGTGCCCCGACACCAGCATGACGTCGTCGACGCGCCCGAGGAGCCAGATGTCCCCGTCGTCGTCCTTCTTCGCCCCGTCACCGGCGAAGTACTTGCCCTCGAAGCGCGACCAGTACGTGTCGAGGAACCGCTGGTCGTCGCCCCAGATGGTGCGCAGCATCGACGGCCACGGCTCGGTCAGCACCAGGTAGCCGCCACCGCCGTTGGGCACCTCGTTCGCCTCGTCGTCGACCACGGTCGCGGCGATACCGGGCAACGGCGTCTGCGCGGAACCCGGCTTGGTGTCCGTGACGCCCGGCAGCGGCGAGATCATCATCGCGCCGGTCTCGGTCTGCCACCAGGTGTCCACGATTGGCGTCAGGTCGGACCCGATGTGCTTGCGGTACCAGATCCAGGCCTCGGGGTTGATGGGCTCACCCACCGACCCGAGGACCCTGAGGGAGGACAGATCGAACTTCGCGGGGATGTCGTCGCCCCACTTCATGAACGTACGGATGGCCGTCGGCGCCGTGTACAGGATGGTCACCCCGTACTTCTGCACGATCTCCCAGAAACGGCCCTGGTGCGGGGTGTCCGGCGTGCCCTCGTACATGACCTGCGTCGCGCCGTTGGCCAGCGGCCCGTACACGATGTACGAGTGGCCGGTCACCCAGCCGACGTCGGCGGTGCACCAGTAGACGTCGGTCGCCGGTTTGAGGTCGAAGACCGCGTGGTGGGTGTACGACGCCTGGGTGAGGTAGCCGCCGGAGGTGTGCAGGATGCCCTTGGGCTTACCCGTCGTGCCGGACGTGTAGAGGATGAAGAGCGGCTGCTCGGCGTTGAAGGCCTCGGGGGTGTGCTCGGCCGACTGCCGCTCGACGATCTCGTGCCACCAGACGTCCCGGCTGTCGTCCCAGGCGACGTCCTGGCCGGTACGGCGGACCACGAGCACATGCTCGACGTTGTCCACCTTGCCGATCGCCTCGTCCACGGCCGGCTTGAGCGCGGACGGCTTGCCGCGCCGGTAGCCGCCGTCGGAGGTGATGACGACCTTGGCGTCCGCGTCCTGGATACGGGTGGCGAGGGCGTCCGCCGAGAAGCCGCCGAACACGACGGAGTGCGCGGCGCCGATCCGCGCGCAGGCCAGCATCGCGACCGCCGTCTCCGGGATCATCGGCATGTACACCGCGACCCGGTCGCCCTTCTGAACCCCGAGCTCCAGCAGGGCGTTGGCGGCCTTGGAGACCTCGTCCTTGAGCTCGGCGTAGGTGAGGGCGCGACTGTCGCCGGGCTCCCCCTCGAAGTGGATGGCGACCCGGTCGCCGTGGCCGGCCTCCACATGCCGGTCCACGCAGTTGTAGGCGACGTTGAGCTCGCCGTCCTTGAACCACTTCGCGAACGGCGGGTTCGACCAGTCCAGCGTCTCCGTCGGCTCCTTGGCCCAGGTCAGCCGACGGGCCTGCTCGGCCCAGAAGCCGAGCCTGTCAGCCTTGGCCTGTTCATACGCCTCCGCGGTGACGTTGGCGTCGGCGGCCAGGTCGGCGGGGGGTGCGAACCTGCGCTCTTCCTTGAGCAGGTTGGCCAGGCTTTCGTTGCTCACGACATCTCCCTTTCCCAGGGTGTCCGTTGTGTCCCAGGCCACAGCTCATCAGACCCGGGGGCCCGATGACAAGGGTCGACGGAAAATTGGTTTAGACCTGTCGGCGGGGGTGGGCCCGGGAGGGCCCCGAGCTGCCCTTTCAGTGCCGGGGTCATCCGTTCCCACGGACGCCGGACGAACCCGGTTCAGCTCTGTAATCCCTTTCACATTCCGAGCAGGTGCAGGTGAAGCGGCACCCTCGGGTGAAGCGCCGCCACCCGGGTGGCAGCGTCACGCCCCCACCTGGGCGTGCGGCCGCACCTGGGTCAGCCGCACATGATGCGCGGCCCCGAGCCGACGAGGGCCGAGCCGACCGGCCCCGCGCCCGACCAGGGCCGCGCACACCTTCCCGCCTCACGCCGACAGATCCGCCACCCCCACGTCGTCGAACACCCCGTCCCCGTTCCCCTCGGTGAGCAGATACGCCTGAGCCTCGCCCACGTGGAAGTACATCCCGTGCAACTCCAGCGCCCCCGCCCGCAGCGCCCGGGCCACCGACTCATGCGCCCGCAGATGCTCCAACTGCTGGACCACGTTGGTCAGACAGAGCTGCTCGACCGCGTCGGCCGGCGCCCGCCCGGCGAGTCTGGCCCACGGTCGGTTCCCGTCGGACATCCGCTCCAGGCTCGGCCGCCCATGCCGCAGCCACCGCCTGAGCGGGGTCGGCGGACCGCCGGGCTCGGAACCGAGCAGTGCCTGCATGGCCCCGCACCCGGAGTGCCCGCACACCGTGATCGACCGCACCTGCAGCACGTCCACGGCGTACTCGATCGCCGCACCCACCGAGTCGTCCCCGCGCTCCCGGCCGGGCAGCGGAACGAGGTTGCCCACGTTGCGCACCACGAACAGGTCGCCGGGACCACTGGACGTGATCATCGACGTGACCAGCCGTGAGTCCGCGCAGGTGAGGAACAGCTGGGAAGGCTGCTGCCCCTCGCGCGCCAGCCGTGCCAGCTCGCCCCGCACCAGGGGTGCGGTGTTGCGCTGGAACGCGCTGATACCGCGGGCCAGTTGCTGCGCGCTCGGTCGACTCCCGTCGGCCCCGCCGGATCCGTCCGCTCGGCTCTTGCCGGTGCAGCAGCCGGATCCGGTCGGTCCATCGGCATCGCGGGCCCCTGCGACTGCGCCGCTCGACCGCGTCCCGGCGTCCGGGTGGGGCTCGCCGGGGGTGGGGGAGGCGTCGGTGGTGCCGGACGCGCCGGACCTGTGGGTGCCGCTGGACCTGTGAGTGTTGCCCGACCGGTGGGTGCTGCCGGATCCGTGGGTGTTGCCCGACCCCTCGGTGTCGCTGGTCCCGGTCGCCTGCGCTGCCCCGGCGTGGCCCTCGCATCCGTCGTGGGACGGGACGGACTCGGGGATCTCGCACTGGTGGTTGCGCCAGGCCGTCCAGGGATGGCAACGGCAGTCGGCCGACTCGGTCCTGTCCTTCCCCGCGTCGAGATGGAGGCCGACCGGTGTGGTGGGTTCGCCGATCCGGACCCCGGCTCTGCGGCCGACCAGGTCTACGGAGCCGCCGTGCGCGGTGTGCGTGTTCTGCCAGTCCTGCAGTGACTCGTACGCCGCGTGGTCCATGAACGACCCGTCCAACTCCACGACGGCGTGGGAGCCTTGGGGCACGAGATGCAGGGCTCGGCTGAGCCGTGGCACCGCGAGGAACGTCAACTGGCCTCGTACGTGTACGTGATGGACTCCTTCCTTCTCGTCATGTGTGATCCGGGTGCGGGTGAGGCGGTGCAGGGCGACGGCGACGGCCATGGCGATGCCCAGGACCACGCCCTCCAGGACACCGAAGACCACCACGCCGAGGGTGGTGACTGCGTACACCAGCACCTCTCGGTGGCGGGTCACCGTGCGGATGTGGTGCAGGGACACCATCTGGATGCCGACGGCCATCACCAGGGCGGCGAGCGAGGCGAGCGGGATGAGCTCCAGGATCGGGACCATCAGCAGCGCGGCGACTACTACGAGAACGCCGTGCAGCATCGTGGAGTTCCGGCTGATGGCACCGGATTGCACATTCGCCGAACTCCGCACCGCCACACCGGCGACGGGCAGTCCGCCGAGCGTGCCGGAGACGATGTTTGCGGCACCCTGCCCGAGCAGTTCGCGGTCCAGGTGGGAGCGTCCGACGCGGGCGGGCAGGCCGGGACGCGAGGCCACCATCTTGTCCACGGCGACCGCGCCGAGCAGCGACTGCACGCTGCACACCAGCGTGGTGGTCAGCACCGCGGCGATCAGGCCCAGCACCGGGCCTTCGGGCAGCCCGGCCAGGGCGTGGCTGCGCCAGGACGGCAGGTCGACCTTGGGCAGGGTCAGGCCGGCGAGTGAGGCGGCCGTGGTGGCACCGGCGACGGCGATGAGCGCGGCCGGGATCTTGCGCAGGAGACGTCCGGCCCGGCCCGGAATCCGCGGTAGGAGCAGCAGCAGAGCCAGGGTCAGCGCGCTCACCGACGCTGCGGCGGGCCGCAGCTCGGCCAACTGGGCGGGCAGCGCGCGGAGGTTGTCGAGCACGGAGCTCTGCGGGGTGCCGCCGACGACGATATGCAACTGGGCGACGGCGATGGTGACGCCGATGCCGGCGAGCATGCCGTGCACGATGGCGGGGCTCACGGCGAGCGCGCCGCGCGCCACACGCAGGGAGCCCAGCCCGAGTTGGGCGACTCCGGCGAGGACGGTGATGGCGCAGGTCGTCCGCCATCCGTACTGATGGATGAGGTCGGCGGTGACCACGGTGAGGCCGGCGGCGGGGCCGCTGACCTGGAGCGGGGATCCGCCCAGCCATCCGGCGACGATCCCTCCGACGGCGGCGGCGACAAGGCCTGCCTGGAGGGGTGCGCCGGTGGCGAGGGCGATGCCCAGGGAAAGGGGAAGCGCGATCAGGAAGACCGCGATCGATGCCGAGAGATCGGCTCCCGCGATTCGGTGGCGGCGGGGCCGGTTCGGGGGTGGGCTGTGGGGCTCGTGGGTGCGCTCCGCTCGACTCGGGTCGTCGGCGCGGGTGGGGACGCAGGCGGACATGTTTCCCGTCTTCCTCCGGGGCAGCGCGGTCGCGGATCTGGTGGTCCCCCGCTCATGGGCGAGGGGTCGGGTCGCGGCCGTGTGGTCACGGCGTGCAGCGGCGGGATGAAACAACAGTCGGTAAACGGATCGTAATGCAGAGTAAAGGGCGGGAATAGTTTTTCCGAGCAAATGGACTAATAAATCCCCCTGAAGGGTGAAGTGGCTCATTAGTCGGCTTGTCGTACTAATTCCTTCTCGGCCCCATGCGACCTTGGCGGCGCTGTCGGCTCCCGAGAGAAGGAAGAAGGTGGACGGAACATGGCCGCCACCCGCAGGAACGCCGCCCCGCGCAGTATCACCACCCCCCGCGTCGCTGTGACGCACAGGGTCGTCGGGACGCACAGGATCGCGGCGGGCACCGCGATCGCCGCGGTCTGCGCCGCATCACTCGCCGGTTGCGCGACCGGCACCGAAGCGCCCCGGCAGGGGGCGCCGGGACCCGAGATGGCGAAGCCGGCGGCGCCCGCGCCCAAGAGTGTCGTACGCCTGATCGGTGACGGGTCCACCGCGTACACCGGAGCCCAGCCGCACCTGCTCAGACCCGAACGACTCAAGCCCGGTCAGAAGCCACCACAGTTCGTGGTGTTCTCCTGGGACGGCGCCGGCGAGGACGGTCAGAAGCTGTTCTCCCACTTCCGCCAGGTCGCCACGGCGAACAACGCCACGATGACGTACTTCCTCAGCGGCGTGTACATGCTGCCGAGCCACAAGCGCGACCTGTACCGCCCGCCGCAGCACTCCCCGGGCAGCTCCGACATCGGCTTCAACGACGAGGAGGGCATCGCCGACACCGCGAAGCAATTGCGCCTGGCCTGGCTGGAGGGCAACGAGATCGGGACCCACTTCAACGGCCACTTCTGCGGCAGCGGCGGCGGAGTCGGCGAATGGTCGGTGGAGGAGTGGAAGGACGAGATCGCCCAGGCGAAGAGGTTCGTGAAGTCCTGGAAGACCAACACCGGCATGGCCCACGCGGCGCCCCTGCCCTTCGACTACGACAAGGAACTCATCGGCGCCCGCACACCCTGCCTGGAGGGCCAGAAGAACTTCATGAAGGCCGCCTATGAGATGGGCTTCCGCTATGACTCCAGCGGTGTCAACAACCAGGTCTGGCCGGGGAAGAAGGGAGGCCTGTGGGACCTGTCGATGCAACTCGTGCCGTTCCCCGGGCACTCCTACGAGCAGCTCACCATGGACTACAACTTCATGGTCAACCAGTCGGGCGCCACGAGCCAGGGCGACCCAGCCAAGTACGAATTCTGGGGCGACCAGATGCGGGACGGCCTGCTCAGGGGCTTCCACCGGGCCTACACCGGCAACCGTGCACCCCTGATCATCGGCAACCACTTCGAGTCCTGGAACGGCGGCACCTACATGCGCGCCGTCGAGGAGGTCATCGAGGCCGTCTGCAACAAGCCCGACGTGCGCTGCGTCTCTTTCCGGCAACTGGCCGACTGGCTGGACGCCCAGGACCCGGCGACTCTGAAGAAGCTGCGCACGCTCGAGGTCGGCGAGGCCCCGAAGCAGGGCTGGGCGTCCTTCCTTTCGGGGCGTCCGGCCCCGGCCCCGAAGGGAGTGCCCGGGGCGCCGGCGGTCATGCAGTAGCGGCTGGGCGGTAGGAAGCAGGTTGGGGGGTGGGAAGGGGTTGGGCGGTAGTGGTCGTGGAGGTTCAAGCGGTCGGAGTCAGGCGGGAGTTGCCCTCAGTCAGGGCGGTGAGGCTCTCGCCGAGGACGAATCCGGGGTCGATCTGCGCCGCCAGGTCGGCCCCGGTGCGCTCGTTCCCCCAGGACAGGGCGTTCTTCAGATGGAAGTGCACCATCTGGCTCGTGTAGCGCTCCCAGTCCCGCAGCTCGTACGTCGCGTCCACGGCCGTGTGCAGCCGGCGCAAGGCGAGGCGGTTGGTGTCCTCCAGGAGATCGAACCTGGGCGGGCGGCCCTTCTCCATGGCGCGCACCCAGTCCGAGTGCCCGACGGTCACCAGCAGGTCGTCCCCGACCTCGGCGCGGAGGAAGTCGAGGTCGTCCTGGCCCTGCACCTTGTTGCCGACGACCTTCAGGACGACTCCGAAGTCGCGGGCGTACTCCTTGTACTGGCGATAGACGGAGACCCCCTTCCGGGTCGGCTCGGCGACGAGGAACGTGATGTCGAAGCGGGTGAACATGCCGGAGGCGAAGGAGTCCGAGCCCGCCGTCATGTCGACCACGACGTACTCGTCGGGGCCGTCCACCAGGTGGTTCAGGAACAGCTCCACCGCCCCCGTCTTGGAGTGGTAGCAGGCCACTCCCAGGTCGGAGTCCGTGAAGGGGCCGGTGACCATCAAACGGACGGCACCGCCGTCGAGTTCCACCGGCCGGGCGCAGGCGTCGAACACCGGATTCCGCTCGGACACCCGCAGCAGCCGTGACCCCTCGCCGGGCGGTGTCGTCTTGATCATCGTCTCGACGGAGGCGATCCGCGGATTGGAGCCGCGCACCCAGTCCTTGATCAGCGGCAATCGCTCGCCCATCGCGGGCAGCGCAGCGGCCTCCGCCTCGTCGAGTCCGAGCGCGGCTCCCAGGTGCTGGTTGATGTCGGCGTCGACGGCGACGACCGGTGCGCCGGTCGAGGCGAGCTGGCGGATGAACAGGGAGGACAGGGTCGTCTTGCCGCTGCCGCCCTTCCCGACGAAAGCAATTTTCATGTTCACGAAGAGTAGTGGGGTGGTAGCTGTATGTGGCAGGCGTGTGGGGGGAAGGCCACTCGATCGTGGGGTGCGGACCCGTTGATGAGGGCGAAGTCCGACGGGGGCTGGGGCTGCGGTGTCGGGTGAGGGGTGGGCGCGTAGTGTCGTACTCATGAGTACGACAGGCGCGACCGCCGATCCGCTCGCGGCCCTCGGGTCGCTGCCAGGGGTGCCCGAGTCCGTTGAGTCCGTGCGCAAGGCCGTGGACCGGGTCTACGGGCACCGGATCATGCGACGCCGTAGCAACGAGATCACCTCCGAGGCGGCCCTGCGCGGAGCCCGTGGTTCCGCGGCGCTGTCGGGCGCCGAATGGGCACTTGAAGAGGTCCGTCGGCGAACCGACTTCAGCGGTGACGACGAGGCCCGCGTCATGGGCGCGGCCCTGCGGCTGACCGCCGAGGCGGGCCAACTGCTGTCCATCTGGCGGCAGTCTCCGCTACGGGTGCTGGCGCGGCTGCACCTGGTGGCCGCGGCGAGCGATGACGACACGGTCGGGCGCCCGCGCCAGGAGGGCGAGCCGGTCGACGAGCCGCTGGTCGAATTGGCGCCGCCGAGCGCGGCGGAGGTGCACGGCCGTCTGGAGGGGTTGTCCGAGCTGATCATCGCCGGCGGTTCGGCACCCGCCTTGGTGACGGCCGCCGTTGTACACGGCGAACTCCTCGCGCTGCGCCCCTTCACGTCCCACAACGGCCTGATCGCGCGAACGGCCGAGCGCATCGTCCTCGTCGGCAGCGGCCTCGACCCGAAGTCCGTCTGCCCGGCCGAGGTCGGCCACGCCGAACTGGGCCGGGCGGCCTATCTGGCGGCGCTCGACGGCTATGTCTCCGGCACGCCCGAGGGCATGGCCGCCTGGATCGCCCACTGCGGCAAGGCGATCGAGCTCGGGGCGCGTGAGTCGACAGCGGTGTGCGAGGCGCTGCAGCGCGGGGCGGCGTAGGTCGCGCGCGTTGGGGCTGTCGTGAAGTACGCGTGCGCGTGGGGCTGTCGTGAAGCACGGGTGCGCGTGGAGCCGTCATGGCGCACGCGCGCGTGGGGCGTCGTTTTGCGGACTGCGATCCGCAGGGCATGAGAAAAGCCCCACACGGGGGCTCGAACGAGTTGCGGCGGTACGAGGATTCGTACCGCCGCTGGCATGTTCACCGGGTTACCAAGCGTCCTCGATATGTTGCCCATCAGGTCGGGAACTTTGCCCGTCACCTGGTGCGGCTGGCCCGTAATCGACGGGTCGACGTCGCGTGGGTGCCCAATGTTCATGCTCGGTCCGTGGGGCCAAATGCGTATTAAAGGTGATCCTTTCGGATGTCCTTGGTCTCGCGGGCCGTTGAGTCCTTTGTACTCCAGGACCCAACCAAGCGGAAGCCCTGGCTGCAGTTCTTTACTTTTACTCTCAAAAAGGTGTCAAAAGGGCGCCGGTGTGCCGAACAGGGCATCCGGAACCCGGGCCGCGCAGGTCAGGCGAGTGCCGTACGGCGTCGACTCGCGTACCAGACGAGGCCCGCGGTGGCCGCGGCGGCTCCTACGGCGGCGGCCGCGAGAAGGGCGGGACGCGGTGGTACCGAGAATGTGGGGATGCGCTTCTTGAGCCGAACGGGGCGGTGGAAGTCGAGAATCGGCCACCCGCGCGCGAGTGCCTCGCGGCGCAGCGCGCGGTCGGGGTTCACGGCATGCGGCCGGCCGACGGCCTGAAGCATCGGCAAGTCGGTGGCCGAGTCGCTGTAGGCGTAGCACCGGGAGAGGTCGTAGCCCTCGGACTCGGCCAGTTCCATGATCGCCTCGGCCTTCGTCGGGCCGTATGCGTAGTACTCCACCTCCCCGGTGAAGCAGCCGTCGTCGCCCACGACCATGCGGGTGGCCACCACGCGGTCGGCGCCGAGCAACTCGCCGATCGGCTCGACCACCTCGGCGCCCGACGTGGACACGATCACGACGTCGCGGCCGGCCGTGTGGTGCTCCTCGATGAGGGAGGCGGCCTCGTCGTAGATGATCGGGTCGATCAGGTCGTGCAGCGTCTCGGCGACGATCTCCTTGACCTGCTGGACGTTCCAGCCGCGGACGAGCGCGGAGAGGTACTTGCGCGTGCGCTCCATCTGGTCATGGTCCATACCGCCGACTCGGAAGACGAACTGGGCATATGCGGTCCGCAACGCGGCCCTGCGGTTGATCAGACCGCCTTGGTAGAACGACTTGCTGAACGTGAGCGTGCTCGACTTCGCAATGACCGTCTTGTCCAGGTCAAAGAAGGCGGCTGTGCGGGGCAAGGAGTGGTTTTCCACGACCCCGAGCATAGGCGCAGCCCATTCGGCGTAAGGTGGGCGCGTGGGTTTGCCTGAGAGGGCTCTCGGGTACACCATGGAAGTCACGGATCGTTCGCGACCGTGCTAACCCGGTCCGACTCCTCCCCCCCCCGAGTCGGCCGTGGAGACGACCCCCGCTCTCCCCCCCGGCGGGGGTCGTCGCATGTCCGGGTGGGTTTTCTCTCTTCGAGTGCGGCCGAGGGGCCGTGGCCAGGCGGCTGCTGCCGTCTCATCGGTGTGCTCGTGATCCGTGACCCTGCGTAGTCGTCGCGCTGCTCTGCGGAAGTCGCACAGGGGTCGGTGCGGGGGTCACCGGTATGGGTGACGGCGATATTCACAACCGCCGAGTTGTCCACAGTTATCGACCAAGATCCACACGATTTCCGGGATCGCTGCACCGTGATTCCAGTGCGTCCGGCCCGGGCCGACTTCATGGCCGGTTCCGGTTAGTCGGGCGTGTTTGGCCGGTTCCTATCGGCCGTTCATATGGAGGCCGGTTGCCGGTTCTTCACATGTTTGGGATTCGCGGGGCCGCAGGGCTGCGCGAGTGATGCAGCGAAGGGGGATGGAAACCGTGACCGCAGCTGTCACACACGATCCGCCGCCCACCGCCTCCGGGCGCCCGGGCAAGCCATTGATCGTCACCGAGGACGCCGAACTGCTCGACGACCTGCTGCGCCTGTGCGCGGCGGCCGGCGCCACACCCGAGGTCCACCCTGGGGTGCCCGCGCCCAGAGGCAGTTGGGAGGCCGCGCCGCTCGTCCTGGTCGGCGACGACGCCGCACGCCGCGTGCGTGGGGCCGGACGGAGGCGTGGAGTGGTGCTGGTCGGCCGGGACCAGGACGACTCGGGGGTCTGGCGTCGGGCTGTCGAGATCGGCGCCGATCACGTCCTGATGCTGCCGGACGGCGAGCAGTGGCTGGTCGACCGCATCGCCGACGTCGCCGAGGGCGTCGGCAGGCCGGCCCTCACCGTCGGCGTCATCGGCGGTCGCGGCGGGGCCGGAGCGTCCACGCTCGCGTGCGCCCTCGCCGTCACCGCCGCACGTGAGGGACTGCGCACACTGCTCGTGGACGCCGATCCACTCGGTGGCGGACTCGATGTCCTCCTTGGCGGCGAGGCCACCGAGGGCCTGCGCTGGCCCGCGTTCGCCGGCTCGCGCGGCCGACTCGGCAGCGGAGCTCTGGAGGAGTCCCTGCCGAAACTCCACTCCCTGCGGGTGCTGAGCTGGGATCGCGGCGACTGCCTCGTTGTACCTCCGCAGGCCATGCGCGCGGTGCTTGCCGCTGCCCGGCGCCGGGGCGGCGCGGTCGTCGTCGACCTGCCCCGCCGTATCGACGACGGGGTCGCGGAGGCACTCGCCCAGCTCGACGTCGGGATCCTCGTGGTCCCCGCCGAACTGCGCGCCGTCGCCGCGGCCCGGCAGGTGGCCTCGGCGGTCCGGATGGTCCTGCGGGATCTGCGGGTGGCCGTACGCGGGCCGTACGCGCCCGGGCTCGACGACCGGGAGGTGGCCCGGCTGCTGGACCTCCCCCTCGTCGGCGAGGTGCCGATCGAGTCGGGCCTGCTGCGCCCGCACGAGAGCAAGGCTCCGCCGGGCGCGGTGGGGCGGGGGCCGCTGGCTCGGTTCTGCCAGGAGGTCTGGGAGCGGGCGTTGCTGGAAGCGAGGGCGGCATGAGGACGGCGTCGGGGCTCACATGGGTGAGTGGCAGCGCAGTCGGTTCGGCGCGGGCGGCTCCCGAGCGGTGGCGGTCGGGCGGTGCGGAAACGGGCCGGGGGCGTAGGGCCACGCCGCGGTGGGCGTTGGACGGCGCGGCGAGTGACGCCGCCGCGCGGGGATTGCCGGACCGCTTGGGCAGTACGGCCGCTGTAGGGCGGGAGTCGGCCCGTGCGGTGGGTACGGCCGCTGTGGGGCGGGAGTTCGACCACACGGTGGATACGGCCACTGCGCTGCGGGAGCCGGCCGATCCGGCTGGTCTGTCGGCTGCTCGTTGGGCGTCGGACGGGACGGCGGCCCGGGTGGGCATGCCATCCGGGCTGCTCGACGGGGTGCGGCAGTGGCTGGTCGAGAGCGGGGCCGAACCGACGCCCGCGCGCGTGGCGCAGGCTCTGCGGGAGCAGGGCAGGGTGTTGGGGGACGCCGAAGTCCTCGGGGCGGCCGAGCAGTTGCGGTCCGAGCTGGTCGGGAGCGGGCCGCTGGAGCCACTGCTCGCCGATCCGTCCGTGACGGATGTGCTGGTGTCGGCGCCGGACCGGGTCTGGGTCGACCGCGGCGGCGGCCTGGAGCTGACTTCCGTGTCCTTCCCGGACGTGGCGGCCGTACGACGCCTCGCGCAGCGCCTCGCCGCGGTGGCCGGGCGACGGCTGGACGACGCGCGGCCCTGGGTGGATGCCCGGCTGCCCGACGGGACGCGGCTGCACGCGGTGCTGCCACCGGTCGCCGTCGGCTGCGCCTGTCTGTCCCTGCGGGTCGTACGGCCGCGGGCGTTCACGCTCGACGAGCTGGTCGCGGCGGGCACGGTGCCGCCGGGCGGGGACTGGGTGCTGCGGGCGCTGGTCGACGCGCGGCTGTCCTTCGTCGTCAGCGGTGGGACCGGCAGCGGCAAGACGACCTTGCTGAGCGCGTTGCTCGGGCTGGTCGGGCCGGGCGAGCGGATCGTGCTCGCGGAGGACTCGGCGGAGCTCAGGCCGGACCATCCGCATGTCGTACGGCTGGAGAGCAGACCCGCCAATCAGGAGGGCGCCGGGCTGGTCACCCTCGAGGACCTGGTGCGGCAGGCGCTGCGGATGCGCCCGGACCGGCTGGTCGTGGGCGAGGTGCGCGGGCCCGAAGTGGTCCATCTGCTGGCCGCGTTGAACACCGGCCACGAAGGAGGCTGCGGGACCGTCCATGCGAATGCGGCAGCCGACGTCCCTGCCCGCCTTGAGGCGCTCGGCATGGCGGCAGGGCTCGACCGGGCCGCGCTGCACAGCCAGTTGGCAGCCGCGCTGTCGGTCGTACTCCACCTTGTGCGTGATCGGACCGGGCGGCGGCGGATCGCCGAGGTCCATGTGCTGGAGCGGGATCCGTCGGGGCTGGTGCGGACGGTGCCGGCGCTGCGGTGGGGCGCGGAGGCGTTCGCGTGCGAGCAGGGCTGGGAGCGGCTGCGGGGGCTGCTTCGGGCTGGGAGTGGTGAGGGTGCGGGTCGTGAGGGTGCGGGCGGCGTGCCGGGACTCGCTGTTCGTGAGGGGTTCGGTGAATCGTGAAGGGCTCGGTGAGCTGAATGGGTGAGATGTCGTTGGGCGCTGCCGTGGTGTGTCTCGGGGCGGCGGTCTGCTTGCTGGGCGGGCGCAACTCCGGGGCGCGGCGGGCTCAGTTGCTGCTTGCAGGCGGTGGGGCGGTGGGAGCCGGGCCTCCCGGCTGGCGGCAGTTGGCCGGGGAGCTGGGGCGACTACGAGGGCGGTTGCGGGCCGAGTGGTGGGCGCCGGTCGTCGGGCTGGTGCTGGGCGTGCTGGGGTCCTCGGTGCTGCCGGTCGTCGCGGGGGCGGCCGGGGTGCCGTTGCTGAGGAAGGCACGGCTGGCCCGGGAGGCGCGGCGGGCACGGGAGCGTCGCGGGGACGCGGTGATCGCGTTGTGCGGGGCACTCGCCGGGGAGGTGCGGGCCGGACGGCAGCCGGGTGAGGCGTTGCTGCGGGCGGCGTGGGACTCCGGTGGGCTCGGCGAAGCGCAGGGCGCGGTGCTGGCCGCGGCGCGGTTCGGCGGGGATGTGCCGGGCGCGCTCGCCTCCGCCGCACGGCAGCCGGGTGCCGAAGGTCTGTTGGGGCTGGCGGCGTGCTGGCGGGTTGCCGTGGATCAGGGCGCCGGGCTCGCGGCCGGACTCGAACGGCTGGAAGGGGCGTTGCGGGCGCAGCGAGACCAACGCGCCGATCTGCGCGCTCAGTTGGCAGGGGCGCGGTCGACGGTGTTGATGCTCGCCGGGCTGCCGGTCCTCGGGCTGCTGCTTGGTGCCGCCATGGGGGCCGACCCACTGCATGTGCTGCTCCATACCGGGGCGGGGCTCGCCTGCCTGGTGGTCGGCGGGGTGCTGGAGGGGCTGGGGATGTGGTGGGCGCTGCGGATCGTGCGGCGGGCGGAGGCGGTGTGAGGACTCGGGCGGGACGAGGTCGTGAGAGGGAGGCGGCGGTGTGAGCGCGGAACTTTTCCACAGGTTGGGGGTGGCGGTGGGGACGGGGTTGGTCGTGGGGTGGCTGTTGCGGTGGCCCGTGACCGCGTGGCACGAGCGGACGGTCCGACGTCGGCTGGCTGAGTTGATGACCACCGCCGACATGACGTCGAAACGCCGACGGTTCGACGTCCGAGGGGGTGTGCGGCAAGGGCTGCCCATGGCGGCGGTCGTGGGCGCGGGGTGGGTCCTGGTCGGTGGTGTCGCCGGGTTCGCGGTGGGGCTGGTCGTCGCCGGCGGGCTGTGGCTGTGGCGGCGCCGGCAGAGAGCCGTTGGTGTCGGGGAGCAGCTCGACACCGCTGAGGGGGATCGGCAACTTCCCCTTGCTGCCGACCTGTTGGCGGCGTGTATCGCGGCGGGCGCCGGTCCGGTGATCGCGGCCCAGGCCGTGGGTGAGGCCTTGGGCGGCCCTGTCGGGGACGCGCTGGCACGGGGCGCCGCGGAGGTACGGCTCGGCGGGGAACCGGGCGAGGCGTGGCAGCGGCTGGCCTCGATGCCGAGGGCCGGGGCGTTGGCGCGGTTGCTGGAACGGGCCGATGTGTCGGGGCTGCCGGCGGCCGGACCGGTCGCCCGCCTCGCCGGGGAAGCCCGCGCCGACTGGGCGCGCACCGCGACGGAACGGGCAAGGAGGGCGGCCGTCATGGTCTCTGCGCCGGTGGGGCTGTGCTTCCTGCCCGCGTTCATCGCGGTCGGTGTGGCGCCGGTGGTGATCGGGCTTGCGGGCGGGGTGCTGGGAGGGGGTGGTGGGTGACGGATGAGGGGCGGTGGCGGTGACGGCCGCGGGGCAGTGGTCGAGTTCGCGGTTCGCAGTTCGGAGTTCGCTGCTTTGCGGCGGACGTTCAGCAGTAGACGGCCGACAGCGGATGTTCAGCAGCGGTCGGTCGGCAAGAGACGTGCGACAGATGGTTTCAACAGAACTGAGCCTTACGGGGGTTGAGATGTGCAAGGCGGTACGGGCGCGGATGCGCCGACTGGTGTGCAGGGCGCGAAGGGATGCGGGGATGGTCACGTCCGAGTACGCGATGGGGATCGTCGCGGCGGTGGCGTTCGCCGTGGTGCTCTACAAGGTCGTGACGAGCGGGCAGGTCAGCGAGGAGCTGCAGGCCATCGTGGAGCGGGCGCTCGATGCGCGGATGTGAGCGGATGAGCGAGCGAGGGTTGGACAACGGGTCGGACCAAGGGCAGGGCGAAGGGCAGGACGAAGGGCAGGGCCAAGACTCTGGCAGGGGACCGGATCCGAGGTCTGGCCGTGGGCGGGATCGGGTGCGGGCCCGGGCGTCGGACCAGGGGTTCGTGACGGCGGAGTCGGCTGTCGTGCTGCCCGTGCAGGTGATGTTTGCGATGGCGTTGGTGTGGGGGCTGCTCGTGGTGGCCGCGCAGATCCAGTGCGTGGACGCGGCCCGGACGGGCGCCCGCGCGGCAGCCCGGCAGGATCCGGCCGACGCAGTCATCGAGGTGGCCCGTGAGGCGGCACCGCGGGGCGCGACGGTCACGGTCGGCCGGGAGGGGGACAAGGTCCGCGTGGTCGTCGTGGCCAAGCCGCCGTTGCTGCGCGGGCTCCCCTTCGAGGTACGGGAGGAGGCCGTGGCGTTGGCGGAGGAGACGGTGGGGGTGGGGGCATGAGAGGGGGGTTCGCAGTGGGCTGTAGGTCTGTCCGCAGGCTGTTCCCGGGCCCCTTGGTCCGGAGGCCCGCCGCCAACCTGCGCTCCGACCGCGGTTCCGCCACTGTCTGGAGCGTCGGTGCCATCGCCGTGCTCTGCGTCGTCTTCGGCGTCGTACTCGCCCTGGGCCAAGCCATCGTGATCCGGCACCAAGCGGCAGGCGGCGCGGATCTGGCGGCGCTTGCGGCGGCCGACCACTGGGCGGAGGGCGGTACGGCGGCCTGTACCCGTGCGGAGCGGGTGGCCCGGGCGCAGGGCGTGCGGCTCGTGCGGTGCGAGGTGGTGGGCGAGGTCTCGGACGTGACGGCGGCGTCGGGCCGGGGGCCGTTCGCGGCGGAGGTCAGGGCCCGGGCGGGACCTGCGGCCCTGTCCCTGCCGACGGACTCGTCGCTGCCTGCGGACCCGTCCCTGCCGACGGACCCGTTACTGCCTGCGGACTCTTCCGTGCCGGCGCACCCGACTCGGCCGGCGCACCCGACTCTGCCGATGCACCCGATTCCGTCGACGGAGCCTCCACCGCGGCCTCCACCGTCCGACCCTGCGGGGACGGACCGGCCGACGTCGGCCTCCTGACCGTCTCTCCCGCCGGAGCACCCCCGTCCCCGTCCAGAACCGTCTCCGCCTCCCCACCCAGACCCGCATCCCCTTCCCCGCCCATCCCAGCCCCTTCCGTCTCCTCCGGCGCTCCCCGCAACAGCACGGTCAGCAGCCGCACCGCCCCCCTCTTGTGCAGCGGATCGTTCCCGTTGCCGCACTTGGGGGACTGGATGCAGGACGGGCAGCCGGCGTCGCACTCGCAGGAGGCGATGGCCTGGCGGGTGGCGGTGAGCCAGGAGCGGGCCGTGTGGAAGGCGCGCTCGGCGAACCCCGCGCCGCCGGGGTGGCCGTCGTAGACGAAGACCGTGGGGAGGAGCGTGTCGGGGTGGAGGGGGATCGACACGCCGCCGATGTCCCAGCGGTCGCAGGTCGCGAACAGGGGGAGCAGGCCGATCGAGGCGTGCTCGGCGGCGTGCAGGGCGCCGCCGAGGATCTCCGGGTTGATCCGGGCCTCGTCCAGCTGGTCCTCGGTGACCGTCCACCACACCGCGCGTGTGCGCAGCGTACGAGGAGGGAGGTCGAGTTTCGTCTCGCCCAGTACTTCGCCGGTGATCAGCCGGCGGCGCAGGAAGGAGACCACCTGGTTGGTGACCTCGACGGAGCCGTAGCAAAGGCGGCCGTCGCCCCATGGGACCTCTACGTCCGTCTCCAGGACGGAGATCGCCGTCGTGTCGCGGGCGACCGTCGAATACGGCGGGGCGGCCTCCTCGACCAGGGCGACCGAGTCCTCCAGGTCGAGGGAGCGGACGAGATACGTGCGGCCCTGGTGCAGGTGGACCGCGCCCTCGTGGACCGTCGTGTGCGCGGCGCCCGCGTCGACCGTGCCGAGCAGCCGGCCCGTCCCGGCCTCGACGACCTGGACCGGGCGGCCGCCCCCGCCGCGGATGTCGGTGAGGTCGGCGGCCCGTTCCCGGCGTGTCCAGTGCCAGGCCTTCGTACGGCGGCGCAGCAGCTTCGCGGCCTCCAGTTGCGGCAGCAGCCCCTCGGTCTCGGGGCCGAACAGCGCCAGGTCCTCGTCCGTCAGGGGGATTTCCGCGGCGGCGGCGCACAGGTGCGGGGCCAGGACGTACGGGTTGTCGGGGTCGAGGACGGTCGACTCCACCGGACGGTCGAACAGGGCCTCGGGGTGGTGGACGAGGAAGGTGTCCAGCGGGTCGTCGCGGGCGACCAGGACGGCCAGTGCGCCCTGCCCGGAGCGGCCGGCCCGGCCCGCCTGCTGCCACAGGGAGGCGCGCGTGCCGGGATAACCGGCGATGAGTACGGCGTCCAGGCCGGAGACGTCGATGCCGAGCTCCAGCGCCGTGGTCGCGGCGAGGCCGAGGAGTTCGCCGGAGTGGAGGGCCTGTTCCAGGGCGCGGCGCTCCTCGGGGAGGTAGCCGCCGCGATAGGCCGCGACACGCCGGGCGAGGGAGCGATCGACTTCGGCGAGGCGTTCCTGGGCGATGACCGAGATCAGCTCGGCGCCGCGCCGGGAGCGTACGAAGGCGACCGAGCGCACTCCCTGCACGGCCAGGTCGGTCAGGAGGTCGGCAGTCTCGGCGGTGGCGGTACGGCGCACCGGGGCGCCTTTCTCGCCCTGGAGCTCGGTGAGCGGGGGCTCCCAGAGGGCGAAGACCAGCTCTCCGCGCGGGGAGGCGTCGTCGGCGACCTCCACCACCGGGAGGCCGGTGAGGCGGCGGGCGGCCACCGCGGGCTCGGCGGCGGTGGCGGAGGCCAGCAGGAAGACGGGAGACGCGCCGTAGCGGGCGCACAGGCGGCGAAGTCGGCGCAGGACCTGGGCGACATGGGAGCCGAAGACACCGCGGTAGGTGTGGCACTCGTCGATGACGACGTACTTCAGCGCTTTGAGGAAGGAGGACCAGCGGGGGTGGGACGGGAGTATGCCGCGATGCAGCATGTCGGGGTTGGTGAGGACGTAGTTGGCGTACTGGCGGATCCACTCGCGTTCCTCGAATGGAGTATCGCCGTCGTACACGGCGGGTCGAACAGAATTGCCCAGCGGATGTGAAAGTTCCTTCACCGAACGGCACTGGTCCGCCGCAAGAGCCTTGGTGGGGGCCAGGTAGAGCGCGGTCGCGCCGCGTCCGTTCGGGGCTTCTGAGCCGTCCAGAAGCGTCGACAGGACCGGCACGAGGTAGGCCAGGGACTTGCCGGACGCCGTGCCCGTGGCGACGACCACGGAGTCGCCGTCCAGGGCGTGCTCGGCGGCTAGTGCCTGGTGAGCCCAGGGATGTTCGATTCCCGCGGTCTGCACCGCGGCGATGACCTCCGCGCGGATCCGGTCCGGCCAGACGGCATGGCGACCCTCGCGCGGGGGCACATGCTCCGTATGAGTGATGCGCGAAGCCCGACTCGGCCCCGAGGCGAGTCGGCCCAGCACCGCGCCCGGGTCCACCCGGGAAACGGGGCCCGTCGGGGATCGATCGGATCGGTGATTCTTGGCCATCGGCACCGAGTGTGTCACTGGCGTGACGGACAATGGGACCAAGGCGTCGTGCACGCCTGCCGGTAAGTGATTGAATGCCATCGCGGCTGGCGAACCGTCCTGGGGGCTTCAAGCCGAGGTGTCCCAAGGGGCGACCGCTCGATAGCAAGGTGCTGGAGGATCCGTGGACCTGTCCCTGTCGACCCGTACCGTCGGCGATCGTACGGTCGTCGAGGTCGGTGGCGAAATCGACGTATATACCGCGCCAAAGTTGCGCGAACAGTTGGTCGAGTTGGTGAACGACGGGAGTTTCCACCTCGTCGTCGACATGGAGGGCGTGGACTTCCTCGACTCCACCGGGCTCGGCGTGCTGGTCGGCGGCCTGAAGCGGGTGCGTGCCCATGAGGGCTCTTTGCGCCTGGTCTGCAACCAGGAGCGCATTCTCAAGATCTTCCGTATCACCGGCCTCACCAAGGTGTTCCCGATCCACACCTCGGTCGAGGAAGCGGTGGCGGCGACCGACTGATCACCGCACCAGGGCCCGCCCCAGCGCGGGCCCGGGACGGCAGAAGTTGAAAGAGGAAGGGGGACCGGGCTTTCGGCGGCCCGGTCCTCCGGACAGCACGCCCGTAGTTCGGAGGGGGATGCATGGCCACCGTTGAACTCCGCTTCAGCGCGCTGCCCGAGCACGTCAGGACCGCCCGGTTGGTGGCGGCAGCGGTGGCGCGCAGGGCCGGAGTGGACGAGGCCGTCCTGGACGAGGTGAGGCTCGCCGTCGGCGAGGCCTGCACCCGTGCCGTCGGACTGCACCAGAGCGTCGGCATCACGGCGCCGGTGAAGGTGTCGTTGATCGAGGAGGAGAAACAGTTCTCCATCGAGGTCGGCGACGAGGCGCCGCGCTCCGTTCCCGGTGAGCGGGCATCCGGCGCCGCGGGCGGCGACGGCGAGGTGGAGGCCGAGGAGGACGAGATGGGTCTCGCGGTCATCAGTGGCCTCGTCGACGACGTGGAGGTCTCCGCCGGGGAGCACGGTGGGCTGATCCGTATGACCTGGCCGACCACACCGCCGGCCGCGGTGCTCTCCTGAACGACCCGCCGAACCACTCTCATCACCGAAGGGGCCCTGCTGAGCAGGGCCCCTTCGCGTTTTCGTCAACGGGCCGCGCAATTCGTGAAGGAATTCACGATCAATGAGCCGATAATTCGATCAAGTGGCAATGCGTGCGCCTGCGCCCGTCAACGGTTTTAGGGCATTAGCGCTTTCGGGTTCACCGGCGTGACGTCGATCATTTGCTGAACGGCATGTGAAGGCTAATTCCGTTTGCCGCGCTCTGTTTTGATCAGGTTCCGGTACCTAGAATCCGTCCACATCTTGAGCTCAGCCCAAGCGTCAAGGAGGACGAATGGCGGGGCTTTCTACCCCTCATCAGCTTGACCATCCCACAACCCTCGCAGCTGCAGTGCTGACCGACGACAACCGGATCATCATCACGGTCATCGGGGTCGTCGCGCTGGCAGCGCTCGTGGTCGCCGGCGTTCTCGTACGCCAGGTGCTCGCGGCGGGCGAGGGCACCGACAGCATGAAGAAGATCGCGACGGCCATCCAGGAAGGCGCGAACGCCTATCTGGCCCGGCAGTTGCGCACGCTGGGCGTATTCGCCGTCGTGGTCTTCTTCCTGCTCATGCTGCTGCCCGCGGACGACTGGAATCAGCGCATCGGCCGATCGGTGTTCTTCTTGATCGGCGCCGCGTTCTCGGCGGCGACCGGTTATATCGGCATGTGGCTGGCCGTGCGCAGCAATGTGCGCGTCGCTGCGGCAGCACGGGAAGCGACCCCGGCGGAGGGTGAGCCGGAAAAGGATCTCACCGCCGTCTCGCACAAAGCCATGAAGATCGCTTTCCGCACGGGCGGCGTCGTCGGCATGTTCACAGTGGGGCTCGGTCTGCTGGGCGCCTCCTGTGTGGTGCTGGTGTACGCGGCCGACGCGCCGAAGGTGCTCGAAGGATTCGGTCTCGGTGCCGCGCTGATCGCGATGTTCATGCGTGTCGGCGGCGGCATCTTCACCAAGGCCGCCGACGTCGGCGCCGACCTGGTCGGCAAGGTCGAGCAGGGCATTCCGGAGGACGACCCGCGTAATGCCGCGACCATCGCCGACAACGTGGGCGACAACGTCGGCGACTGCGCGGGCATGGCGGCCGACCTCTTCGAGTCGTACGCGGTGACCCTGGTCGCCGCGCTGATCCTCGGATCGGCGGCCTTCGGCGACTCCGGGCTCGCCTTCCCGCTGATCGTGCCGGCGATCGGCGTGATCACCGCGATGATCGGCATCTTCGCCGTGGCCCCGCGCCGCACCGACCGCAGCGGCATGACCGCGATCAACCGCGGGTTCTTCATCTCCGCAGTGATCTCGATCGTGCTGGTCGCGGCCGCCGTGTTCATCTACCTGCCGTCGTCGTACGCCGACCTGGAGGGCATCACCGACGAGGTCATCGCGGCCAAGGACGGCGACCCGCGGATCCTCGCGCTCGTCGCGGTCGGGATCGGCATCCTGCTGGCCGCCGTCATCCAGCAGCTGACCGGCTACTTCACCGAGACCAACCGGCGCCCGGTCATGGACATCGGCAAGACCTCGCTCACCGGTCCTGCCACCGTCATCCTCGCCGGCATCTCGATCGGCCTGGAGTCGGCCGTCTACACCGCCCTGCTGATCGGCCTCGGCGTCTACGGGGCGTTCCTGCTCGGCGGTACGTCGATCATGCTGGCGCTGTTCGCGGTGGCGCTGGCCGGCACCGGCCTGCTCACCACGGTCGGCGTGATCGTCGCCATGGACACCTTCGGGCCGGTCTCCGACAACGCGCAGGGCATCGCCGAGATGTCCGGCGACGTCGAGGGCGCCGGCGCCCAGGTGCTCACCAACCTGGACGCGGTCGGCAACACCACCAAGGCCATCACCAAGGGCATCGCCATCGCCACCGCCGTCCTGGCGGCAGCGGCGCTCTTCGGGTCGTACCGCGACGCCATCACCACCGGCGCGCGGGACGTGGGCGAGAAGCTCAGCGGCGAAGGCGCGCCGATGAACCTGATGATGGACATCTCGCAGCCCAACAACCTCGTCGGTCTCATCGCGGGCGCGGCGGTCGTCTTCCTCTTCTCGGGCCTCGCCATCAACGCCGTGTCACGGTCGGCGGGTTCCGTGGTCTACGAGGTGCGGCGGCAGTTCCGTGAGCGGCCCGGGATCATGGACTACACGGAGAAGCCGGAGTACGGCAAGGTCGTGGACATCTGCACCCGGGATGCCCTGCGCGAGCTCGCCACGCCCGGTCTGCTCGCCGTGCTGGCGCCCATCTTCATCGGGTTCACGCTCGGGGTCGGCGCCCTGGGCGCGTTCCTGGCGGGCGCGATCGGCGCCGGCACGCTGATGGCGGTGTTCCTCGCCAACTCCGGCGGCGCCTGGGACAACGCCAAGAAACTCGTCGAGGACGGCCACCACGGCGGCAAGGGCAGCGAGGCCCACGCCGCGACGGTGATCGGCGACACGGTCGGCGACCCCTTCAAGGACACCGCCGGTCCCGCGATCAACCCGCTGCTGAAGGTGATGAACCTGGTCGCGCTGCTCATCGCGCCCGCGGTCATCCAGTTCAGCTACGGCGAGGACAAGAACGTCGGCGTACGGGTCACCATCGCCGTACTGTCGCTCCTCGTGATCGTCGGCGCGGTCTACGTCTCCAAGCGGCGCGGCATCGCCATGGGTGACGAAGGCAACGCCGACAGGGCGGCCAAACCGGTCGATCCCGCGGTGGTTTCGTAGGCGGTCTTACGGCGGCCCAGTTCAAGGGGCGGGCGGGTGGCGCGTGTTGACGTGCCGCCCGCCCGCCTCGTGCTGGTTCACGCCCTTGCCGTGACGCTTCTCTCACATGGTGCAAAGAGTTGGATAACCCTACATAAGTGACATGTGGCGCGCTGTCGTCCCGCGCCCGCCGTGTAGGGTCCGTGGGCCGAGAGCCACGGAAGGGACCAAACCGGTGAACAAGAAGCTCACGGCCGCACTGTCCGGCGGTGCGGTGCTGGCGCTGGCACTGACGGGATGCACGAGCGACGAGGGCAACCCGGAGCTGGACGCCTGGGCCAAGAAGATCTGCGACACAGCGCCGGCGCAGAACGCGAAGATCGCGGCAGCCGACGCCGCGATCACCAAGGCGGCCAAGGACAGCCCGCCCAAGGAGCTGCAGAAGGTCGACGCCCAGGCGTTCCAGGACCTCGCCGAAGGCTTCAAGGCACGCGCGACCCTCCTCCAGCAGGCCGGGCCGCCTCCGGGCGTCGAGGACGGCGCGAAGAAGCAGCAGGACGCCATCAAGAAGCTCACCGCGGTCTCCACGAGCTACGCCGAGCTGAAGACGCAGACGGACAAGCTGAACACCAAGGACCAGGCGAAGTTCGCGTCGGGGCTGCGAGACGTCGGCGAAGAGATGCGGGACGTGGTGAGCCAGCGCAAGAGCGCCCTCGACGCCCTGAAGAAGCTGGAATCGGGCGGCGACACCAAGAACGCGCTGCTCAAGCAGGAGGGCTGCAAGGAGGCGGCCGCTTCGGCGTCCGCGTCCTCCACCGACAGCTGAGGCCTGACGGGTCCGGCTGCTGAGGTTTCACGGGGCGGGCGGGCCCGGGCGCGGGTCACAATGAGGGCGTGAGTGACTCCAGTCTGTCCGCCCTGCCCGCCTCCGATCGCCCCGACGTCGCCGCCCGGCTGCGGGATGCCCTGCTCAGGGCCTCCTTCACCGCCGACGGGCTGCTCGAACTGCTCGGCGCGCCCGCGTACGCGGCGCTCGCGCGGAGCGAGACCGTGCCCGCGCTCCGGGCGACCCGCGGAGACACACCGCTGGAGGCGCTCGTACGGCTGTTCCTGTTGCAGCAGCCCGTGCCGCACGCGCGCGTGGCGGGCGTTCTGCCTGTCGACGCGTGCCTGGAGAGCGGGTGGCTGGTCAGGGTCGGCGAGCACTCCGGTGACGCCGACGGCGACCTCGCCGCGACCGTGGACGTACGACCGTACGGCGGGCCCGGGGGCGAGGACTGGTACATCGTGTCCGACCTGGGGTGCGCGGTCGGTGGGGCGGGCGGCATCGGGAACAAGGGCGAGGGGGTCGTCCTCGGGGTCGGCGGGGCTTCCACGACGCTCGCCGGCATCACGGTCCGCAGGCCCGTCGCCTCCGCCCTCGATGTCGGTACCGGCTCCGGCATCCAGGCGCTGCACGCCGCGCAGCACGCCACGCGCGTGACGGCGACCGACCTCAACCCGCGCGCGCTGCACATCACCGCGCTGACGCTCGCGCTGTCCGGTGCGCCGGCCGCGGAGCTGCGGGAGGGCTCGCTGTTCGAGCCGCTCAGGAACGGCGAGACGTACGACCTGATCGTGTCCAACCCGCCCTTCGTGATCTCGCCGGGCGCGCGGCTGACCTACCGCGACGGCGGGATGGGCGGGGACGATCTGTGCCGCTCGATCGTTCAGGGGGCGGGGGAGCGGCTGAACGAGGGCGGATTCGCGCAGTTCCTCGCCAACTGGCAGCACGTGGAGGGGGAGGACTGGCAGGACCGCCTGCGGTCGTGGGTGCCGCGCGGGTGTGACGCCTGGATCGTGCAGCGCGAGGTCCAGGACATCTCTCAGTACGCCGAGCTGTGGCTCAGGGACGCCGGTGACCACCGGGGTGACGTGGCCGAGTACCAGGCGCGGTACGACGCGTGGCTGGACGAGTTCGAGGCGCGCAAGGTGAAGGCCGTCGGGTTCGGGTGGATCACCCTGCGGAAGGCATCCGCCGCCGTGCCCTCGATCACGGTGGAGGAGTGGCCGCATCCGGTCGAGCAGCCGCTCGGCGACACGGTCCGGGCGCACTTCGAGCGGCTCGACTACCTGCGCGTCCGCGACGACGCGGCCCTGCTGGAGGACCACTTCAGGCTCGTCGGCGAGATCGTGCAGGAGCAGGTCGGGCTGCCCGGCGCCGAGGACCCGGAGCACGTCGTGCTGCGCCAGCACCGCGGCATGCGCCGGGCCACCCAGGTGGACACGGTCGGCGCGGGGTTCGCGGGCGTGTGCGACGGTTCGCTGAGCGCGGGCCGCATTCTGGACGCGATCGCCCAACTGATGGGCGAGGACCCGGTGTTGCTGCGTGACCGTACGCCCGCCCAGATCCGGTTGCTGGTGGAGCAGGGGTTCCTGGAGCCGGCCGGCGGGCGGTGACGGTGACTGTCGGGGGTGGCGGGAGGGTGCGTTGACCGTGACTGTCGGGGATGGCGGGAGGATGCGGTGACCGGGTTTTCGGGCACGACGTGGTCCGCGATCCCGTTGCCGTACGACGGCTGATCGGTTACGTCTTCGGCGCCGACCCAGGCCTGTACGAGTGGCTCTCCGCCGTCGACAACCTGCGCTACTTCGCCGAGTTGTTGTCGCCGCCCCTGCCGCACTGGATGCAGACCGTCGGCGAGGCCCTTCCGCGCCGGGTACTTGCTCCTCGCCGTACTGCTGCTGAGCCTCTTCGAACATGGCAGCAGGCGGCGCGCGCACGACGATGAGTTGGCCTGCGACGTCGCGATGAAGGAGATCGCGCTCCCGGACGTGCCGATGGACGCGAGCGAGACCTCGCATCGCCCGCGCCCGCAGCGAGGCCCAGCACGCGGCGCGGCTGCGCGGGCATCCGCATGTGGCGACGGTGCACGACGTGGTGGTGCACGAGGGGCTGCCCTGGATCGTCATGGAGTACGTGCCGGGCGCGGTGGACCTTCAGGAGATCGTACGGAGTTCCGGGCCGCTGACGCCCGTTCAGGCGGCCCGCGTCGGGCTCGCCCTGCTCGACGCGCTGACCGCCGGGCACCGGATCGGCATCCTCCACAGGGATGTGAAACCGGCCAACATCCTTCTGGCGCCGAACGCTTCGGGCGACCCCTACGCGCGCGTGCTGCTCACCGACTACACCGCCACGGGGACTTAGCGACGCTGACGGCCCTGCTCGACGAGGACCCGACGCCGCCGGTCCGGGTGGGCGAACTGGCGCCTGTGCTGCAGGGGTTGCTGGTGAAGGACCTGGTGCGGCGGTCGGCGCAGGAGGTGTTGGGGCGGGGGTTGGGATGGGCGGTGCTGGGGGTGGCAGGGGCATTAGGGACGCCGGGGGCGGCGGGGGTGCCGGGTGCGCCGGGGCGGCGGGCGTGTCGGGTGCAGGGCTCGGGGTGCCGCCGAGGGCGCCGGGTGGTTTTGGACCGGCGTCCGGTGCCCCGCAGACGCCGGGTGCGGGCCCGACTCCGAACACCCCGCAGACACCGGGCACTCCGACGGGGGTGTCGGGTGGGGGGGCTGGCAGGGGTGGTGGGGCGGGTGGGGTCGCCGGGCATGAGGGCTCG
The DNA here is from genome assembly GCF_900103585.1 of Streptomyces sp. cf386. Taxonomy (GTDB): domain Bacteria; phylum Actinomycetota; class Actinomycetes; order Streptomycetales; family Streptomycetaceae; genus Streptomyces. Next base: position 158,511 of record NZ_FNHV01000011.1, on the reverse strand, counting down.
GAAGGGCCTGCGGGTCCGGGCGGGTCCAGGGCGGGAGGTTCGGACGTTCCGGGGACAGGCGTTCCGGGAGGCGGTGGGTCAGGCGTCGGTGGTGTGGTGGTGGGTGGTTCGGCGGTGGGTGGTCCACGCGGTGACGCTCCGGCAGCCGGTGGTCCGGGAGCTGACGGGCAGGGAGCCGGTGAATCCGGTGGCGGTGGCCCAGGAGCCGGTGGTCGCGCAGTCGGCGGTCCCGCCTTGCCCGGGGAGACGCCCGGATCGGCGCCGGGGCGGTGTGGTCGGGGACGCCCTTCAAGTCGGTGCCGAACCTCGGGGTCGTGGACCTGCGACGACGACTGGCCGGACGGGCAGGTCGTGGCGGTCGACACGGCCACCGACTTCGCCGACGCCCGCGCGGGGGGCGCCCGGCGCTGCGCGAACCAGAGCACGGCGATCGCCGAAGCGCTGCCGGACGCGGCCGGCTACGTCGTCGTACCGACGAACGAGGGGTTCGCCGCGGCGAACAGCGGTACGGCATGTCTCGTACTCGGGCGGCATGCCGCGATAGGCGGCGAGGTGGGCCGTTTCCGCGACGACGGCGAGAACCTGTGGGTCGGGCAGATGAGCGTCGGCGACCGCTGGGTCTACGAGGAAGAGGACGAGGGTTACAACGCTCCGTTGATCGACTGCGCCGAACCGCACACCGACCAGGTCATAGGCATGGTTCAGGCGCCCGGCGAAATGAGCCACAAGAACGGCTCCGACAACGCCACCGAGCTGTGCGGGAACAAATTCGAGTCGGTCTGGGCGCCGGGTCCGGAGCGGACCGTCTATGGCTGGATCGTGGACGAGGAGGACTGGGAACAGGGCTTCAACAAGGTCGTGTGCACGGTCAGCAGGTCCGACGCCAAGAAGACGACCGGAAAGATACCCGCGCCCGGTGAGGTCTGAGGTGGGTGAGGTCCATGAGGGGGAGGAGGGGGAGGAGGGGGGTGGGGCTGCTGTGGTGGGCGGGAACACGGGGCGTTGAGAGTCCACAGCCGCGTCGGCCCCGCGTTCACCTGAGGTTCGCCTGTGCGCCGTCCGCGCGTGTCAGCCTCGCCGGGCTGGGCGGTCGTGGACGGGAGAAAAGGGGCAAGCGGAACCATGGAGAGAGGACCGGCGATCTTCGCTGGGGTGGTGTTCGCCCTGTTCGGAGGAGGGCTGCTGGTGTGGACGGCGGTCCGGGTACGGCAGCGCCGGCCCGTCGCTCAGGGTGTGAGCCCCGTCGCATCGGCGACGCTGGCCGGCCTGGTCTCGGTGATCGCGCTGACCCTCGGAACGTGGTGCTTCACCCGCCTCTGAGAACGGCCCATGAGCTGGGCGGCGGATAATTGGGAGGCCCACTTCCGGAAAGGCTCGAAAAGGCCGGTGGGCACTCCGGGCGGCAGGAATGGCGGAAGTCGGGTTACCGTTCGAGTGGCCGTTGCGGGCTTTTCCCGTTTGACAACGGGGCGGGATGTACCGTCACACTCCGCAGCGTCACCACCACCCGACCCCAGGGTCCAGCGACCCCGGGGAGGCCCAGCGTCGACCGGAGAGAAGAGCGAAGTTGTCCCCGACCAGCGAGACCGCACAGGGCGGCCGCCGACTCGTCATCGTCGAGTCGCCTGCCAAGGCGAAGACGATCAAGGGCTACCTGGGCCCCGGCTACGTAGTCGAAGCGAGCGTCGGGCACATCCGCGACCTCCCCAACGGCGCCGCGGAGGTGCCGGAGAAGTACACCGGCGAGGTGCGCCGCCTCGGCGTGGACGTCGAGCACGACTTCGAGCCGATCTATGTGGTCAACGCCGACAAGAGGGCGCAGGTCAAGAAGCTCAAGGACCTGCTGAAGGATTCCGACGAGCTCTTCCTCGCCACCGATGAGGACCGCGAGGGCGAGGCCATCGCGTGGCACCTCCAGGAGGTGCTCAAGCCCAAGGTCCCGGTCAAGCGGATGGTCTTCCACGAGATCACCAAGGCCGCGATCCAGGCCGCTGTCGCCAACCCGCGCGAGCTGAACCAGAAGCTGGTCGACGCCCAGGAGACCCGCCGCATCCTCGACCGCCTCTACGGCTACGAGGTCTCGCCGGTCCTGTGGAAGAAGGTCATGCCGCGTCTGTCGGCGGGCCGTGTGCAGTCCGTCGCCACCCGACTCGTCGTCGAGCGGGAACGCGAGCGCATCGCGTTTCGTTCTGCTGAGTACTGGGACCTGACGGGCACCTTCGCGACCGGCCGCGCGGGGGATTCGTCGGACCCGTCGTCGCTGGTCGCCCGCCTGCAGACCGTCGACGGCAGGCGGGTCGCGCAGGGCCGCGACTTCGACTCCCTGGGACAACTCAAGAGCGCGAACACCCTCCACCTCGACGAGGCGAACGCCCGCGCCCTCGCCGCCGCCCTGGAGAACACGCAGTTCTCGGTGCGGTCCGTCGAGTCCAAGCCGTACCGCCGCTCGCCGTATGCCCCGTTCCGTACGACGACGCTGCAGCAGGAGGCCAGCCGCAAGCTCGGCTTCGGCGCGAAGGCCACGATGCAGGTCGCGCAGAAGCTGTACGAGAACGGCTACATCACCTACATGCGTACGGACTCCACGACGCTGAGCGACACCGCCGTGGCGGCCGCCCGCGCCCAGGTCACGCAGCTGTACGGTGCCGACTACCTGCCGTCCGCCCCGCGCACCTACGCCGGGAAGGTCAAGAACGCGCAGGAGGCGCACGAGGCGATCCGCCCCTCCGGCGACCGCTTCCGCACGCCTGCCGAGACCGGGCTGACCGGCGACCAGTTCAAGCTCTACGAGCTGATCTGGAAGCGGACGGTCGCCTCGCAGATGAAGGACGCGACCGGCAACTCGGTCACGGTCAAGATCGGCGGCGCTGCGGCCGACGGGCGGGACGTCGAGTTCAGCGCGTCCGGCAAGACGATCACCTTCCACGGCTTCCTGAAGGCCTACGTCGAAGGTGCCGACGACCCGAACGCCGAGCTGGACGACCGCGAGCGCAGGCTGCCGCAGGTCGCCGAGGGCGACGCGCTGAGCGCCCAGGAGATCACGGTCGACGGGCACGCCACCAAGCCCCCGGCCCGCTACACCGAGGCCTCGCTCGTCAAGGAACTGGAAGAGCGCGAGATCGGCCGCCCGTCGACGTACGCGTCGATCATCGGCACGATCCTCGACCGCGGCTATGTGTTCAAGAAGGGCACGGCACTCGTCCCGTCCTTCCTGTCCTTCGCCGTGGTCAACCTCCTGGAGAAGCACTTCGGGCGGCTCGTCGACTACGACTTCACCGCCAAAATGGAGGACGACCTCGACCGCATCGCGCGCGGCGAGGCGCAGGCGGTGCCGTGGCTGAAGCGGTTCTACTTCGGCGAGGGCATCAGCAACGGCGACGCGGCCGACGCCGGCAACGGCGACGGGGACCACCTCGGTGGCCTCAAGGAGCTGGTGACCGACCTGGGCGCGATCGACGCGCGCGAGGTGTCGTCGTTCCCGGTGGGCAACGACATCGTGCTGCGGGTCGGCCGCTACGGCCCGTACATCGAGCGCGGCGAGAAGGACTCCGAGAACCACCAGCGCGCGGACGTCCCCGAGGACCTGGCGCCGGACGAGCTGAGCGTGGAGCTCGCGGAGGAGCTGCTCGCCAAGCCGAGTGGCGACTTCGAGCTGGGCGCCGACCCGCAGACGGGCCACCAGATCATCGCCCGGGACGGCCGCTACGGCCCGTACGTCACCGAGGTGCTCCCCGAGGGCACCCCGAAGACCGGCAAGAACGCCGTGAAGCCGCGTACGGCCTCGCTCTTCAAGTCGATGTCGCTGGACACCGTGACGCTCGACGACGCGCTGAAGCTGATGTCGCTGCCGCGTGTCGTCGGCGCGGACGCCGAGGGCCAGGAGATCACCGCGCAGAACGGCCGCTACGGGCCGTATCTGAAGAAGGGCACGGACTCGCGCTCGCTCCAGACCGAGGACCAGCTCTTCACGATCACCCTCGAAGAGGCGCTGGCGATCTACGCCCAGCCCAAGCAGCGGGGTCGTGCGGCCGCCAAGCCGCCGCTGAAGGAGCTGGGCACCGACCCGGTGAGCGAGAAGCCGGTCGTCGTCAAGGACGGTCGCTTCGGGCCGTACGTCACCGACGGGGAGACCAACGCGACCCTGCGCTCCGGCGACAGCGTCGAGACGATCACCCCGGAGCGTGGCTTCGAGCTGCTCGCCGAGAAGCGCGCGAAGGGGCCCGCCAAGAAGACGGCGAAGAAGGCCCCCGCGAAGAAGACGGCCGCCAAGAAGGCCGCCCCGGCCAAGAAGACGGCCGCCAAGAAGACCGCGGCGAAGAAGACCACGACGGCCGCGAAGAAGACGACGGCGAAGAAGGCGGCGGCTTCCAAGACGGCGACGGACGACTGAACCAGCCCCTTTCCAGACGGCTGAACCGCCCTCATCACGAGGGCCGACCGGTCTCCGTGAGGACCAAACTGGTTCTTATGGAGGCCGGTTGACGTTCCGGTTCTTCACTTCCGGTTCGCAAAACGAACGCCTCGGCATCAGTTTGGTGTCGGGTCGTGCGTGCGTTCGGGCGCGCCCGCCGGGCTGTCGGTGGGTCCCGATAGGCTGAAAGCATGACCCGTGCCGAGCAGACAACGGCTCAAGACACTGCCCCCGACGACTCCCTGGCCGCGGACTCCCGCGAGCGTGCCGTCCGCGCCCTCCTGCGCCGACCGCAGCTCAAGCGGCTCTGGAGCGCGCAGCTGGTGGGCGGTGTCGGCGACATCCTCGCCCTTCTTGTGCTGGTTCTGCTGGCACTTCAGGCGGCGATCGCGGAGGGGTCGTTCGGCGGTGGGTACCGGGGCGTGGCGTTCGCAGTGGCGACCGTCTTCGGTGTGCGCATCCTGGCCACGCTGCTCTTCGGCGCCGTACTCCTGGGCCCCCTGACATCGCTCACCTCCCAGGAGGGCCCGCTCGACCGGCGCTGGACCATGGTCGGCGCGGACGGCCTGCGGGTCGGCCTGCTGATCGTCGCGCCCCTGTGGATCGACTGGACGCCGGACAACGCGCTGGCCGTTCTCTTGGTCACCGTCTTCGTGACCGGCGTCGCCGAGCGTTTCTGGACGGTGTGCCGGGAGAGCGCGGCGCCCGCGCTGCTGCCGCCCCCGCCGCCGGAGGGCGCGACGGTACGACCGCTACCGGACCACATGGACGCCCTGCGCCGCCTGTCGCTGCGTACGGGCTTCGTGGCGATCCCGCTGGCCGCCGCCGCACTCGTCGTCGCTGCCCTGCTCAACAACCTGCTCGGTGCCGGGCTCGACTGGTTCGAGCAGCACCAGGCGGCCCTCGCGTCGTATGTCGCGGCCGGTCTGTTCGCCGCGTCCCTGTCCGTGCTGATCTTCCTGGAGCTGCCCGACACGCGCACCCCGCGCGCGCGGTCGCCGCTCGAGGGGCTGCGCCGGCCGAAGACCGGCTCGGGCGTCGACAAGGGCCGTACCGGCGCGATCCCGCTGCTGGTGACGGCGTGCGCGGCCGTCACCGGGGCGGTGTCCGCCGCGGTCGCCGTGGCCGTGCTGCACGCCAAGGACCTGGGCGGCGGGCCGGTGCTGTACGGCCTGCTGGTGCTCGCGCTGACCGGTGGCGTGGTCGTCGGCATCCGTAAGGCGCCCTCCGTGCTGCCCGCGCTGTCGCGGCGACGGCTGCTGGCGCTGGCGATCGCCCTCACCGGCGTGGCGCTGCTGGCCGCCGGCCTCGTCCCGGACGTCACCACCGTGCTGCTGATCATCGCGCTGGCCGGGATCGGCGCGGGCGTGGCCGCCAACACCGGGCACACCCTGCTGGATCAGGAGGCCGAGGAATTCCGGCGGGCGCGGACGACGGAGCATCTGCACGCGGTCGCACGGGTCTGCGTGGCGCTCGGCGCGGTGATCGCGCCGCTGGTGGCCGCGCTCATCGGGCCGCACCGGCTGGAGAGCGGCAAGTTCCTCTTCGCGCACGGCGGCGCCGCGTTCACGCTGATGCTGGTCGGGGCGCTGCTGCTGCCGGTGGCCGCGCTGGTGCTGGCCAAGGTCGACGACCGCTCCGGCGTACCGCTGCGGCAGGACCTGCGGGACGCGGTGCTCGGTGGCGACGACCCCGAGCAGGTGCCCGCGACCTCCGGTTTCTTCATCGCCCTGGAGGGCGGCGACGGCGCCGGGAAGTCCACCCAGGCCGAGGCGCTCGCCGAGTGGATCCGCGGCAAGGGCCACGAGGTCGTGGTCACGCGCGAGCCCGGGGCGACGCCGGTCGGCAAGCGGCTGCGGTCGATCCTGCTGGACGTGTCGAGCGCGGGGCTGTCGCACCGGGCGGAGGCGCTGCTGTACGCGGCGGACCGCGCGGAGCACGTGGACACGGTGGTCCGGCCGGCGCTGGAGCGCGGCGCGGTCGTGATCTCGGACCGGTACGTCGACTCCTCGGTGGCGTACCAGGGAGCGGGACGTGACCTGTCCCCGACCGAGATCGCCCGGATCAACCGCTGGGCGACGAACGGACTCGCCCCGCATCTGACCGTGCTGCTCGACGTCTCGCCGGAGGTCGCCCGCGAGCGGTTCACCGAGGCGCCGGACCGGCTGGAGTCGGAGCCGGCCGAGTTCCACACGCGCGTGCGCTCCGGCTTCCTGACGCTGGCCGCGTCCGACCCCGGCCGGTACCTGGTGGTGGACGCGGGCCAGGAGCCGGAGGGCGTGACGACGGTCATCCGGCACCGGCTCGACCAGATGCTGCCACTGTCCGAGGCGGAGATCCAGGCGCAGGAGGAAGCGCGCCGCAAGGCCGAGGAGGAGGCCCGCCGCAAGGCCGAGGAAGAGGCCGCCCGCAAGGCCGAGGAGGAGCGCCTGGAGCGCGAGCGCCAGGAGCAGCTCGCCCGGCTGCGCGCCGAGGAGGAGGAGCGCAAGCGGCGCGAGCTGGAGGAGGCGCAGCGGCGCGAGGCCGAACGGCAGGCGGAGGAGGCCCGGCTGCGGGCCGAGGAAGCGCGTCGGCGTGCCGAGGAGGAGCGGCAGCGGCTCCTCGCGGAGGAAAAGGTGCGCGCCGAGGAAGAGGCACGCCGCAAGGCCGAGGAGGAACGGCGCCGCAAGCAGGCCGAGGAAGAGGCCCGCATTCACGCCGAGGCCGAGGCACGACGCCTGGAGAAGCAGCGCAAGGCCGAGGAGGCTCTGCTGCGGGCCGAGGAGGCCCGACGGCTGGCGGAGCAGGCGGCTGCCGCGGCGGAGGCGGGTCCGAAGCCGGCGGGTCCTGCGGCCGGGGCTGCCGCCGGGGAGGCGCTGACCGTGCCTACGCCGGTGGTGACGCCGGGGCAGGTGCCCGGTGGGGCGTCGGATGAGACGACTGTGTTGCGGCCGGTGCGTGACGAGGACCGGCGGGAGGCGGGCGGTGAGCGGTCTTCCGGTGGCCGTGCTGCCGGGGAGTCCGAGTCCGAGGTGACGGCGAAGCTGCCGCAGCCGCCGGCGCCTTCGGGAGCGGCGGACGAGACGGCGGTGCTGCCGCCGGTGCCGCCGGGTGCGGCCGACGAGACGGCTGTGCTCCCGCCTGTCGCCCCTGGTGCGGCCGATGAGACGGCTGTGCTCCCGCCCGTTCCTCCGGGTGCCGCGGACGAGACGGCGGTGCTGCCTCCCGTGTCGGGGGAGGGGCCCGCGGACCGGGTTCCGCGGGGGCTCTTCCGGGACGAGGACCGTACGCGTGAGCTTCCTCAGGTCGACGAGGCGGGGGCGCCACGGCGCAGGGCTCGCTCCGACTGGGCCGAGGAGACGCCGCTGGACGATCTGCCGACGTTGGCGGACGAGCTGCTGGGCCCGCATGAGGACGAGTACGGCGACGAGGGCGGCCGGGGGCGGGGTCGGCGGGGCTGAAGTCCGGTTCCGGACACGGGCCGCCCGAGCCGGCTGCGCAAGGCCACCCGACCCCGGTTGTCAGTGCCGCCCCGCACAATGGATCGGGCAAGGCGGAGTGTGACGAAAGGCGGCGTGACCCATGACCGTGTGGGACGACCTCGTGGGGCAGGAGCGGGTCAGTGAGCAGCTGGGCGCTGCCGCTCGGGACGCCGACGCCCTCGTCACCGCCGTCGCCACCGACGCACCGCTCCCCGAGGCGTCCAAGATGACGCACGCGTGGTTGTTCACCGGGCCACCCGGGGCGGGCCGGAACCAGGCGGCGCGGGCCTTCGCCGCCGCGTTGCAGTGCGTCAGCCCCGACCGTGCGCTCGGCGGTGCCCCCGGATGCGGCTTCTGCGACGGATGCCATACGGCGCTGGTGGGTACGCACGCCGACGTCACCACCGTCGCCGCCGTCGGCACCCAGATCCTCGCCGACGACATGCGCGACACCGTCCGCAAGTCGTTCACCTCGCCGGCGAACGGCCGCTGGCAGGTCATCCTCGTCGAGGACGCCGAGCGGCTGAACGAGAAGTCCGCGAACGCCGTGCTGAAGGCCGTGGAGGAGCCCGCTCCCCGCACGGTCTGGCTGCTCTGCGCCCCCTCCATCGAGGACGTCCTGCCCACCATCCGCTCCCGCTGCCGCCACCTGAACCTGCGGACGCCCTCGGTCGACGCCGTCGCCGACATGCTCGTACGACGCGAAGGCATCGAGCCCGACGTCGCAGCGGCGGCGGCCCGCGCGACACAGGGGCACGTCGACCGGGCCCGCCGCCTGGCCACCGACCCGGCCGCCCGCGAGCGCCGGGCCGCCGTGCTCAAGCTGCCCCTGAGGGTCGGTGACGTCGGCGGCTGTCTCAAGGCCGCCCAAGAGCTCGTCGACGCCGCCTCGGAGGACGCCAAGCAGCTCGCCGAGGAGATCGACGTCAAGGAGACCGAGGAGCTGAAGGCGGCCCTGGGCGCGGCTCAGGGCGGCAGGATGCCGCGCGGCACGGCGGGCGTGATGAAGGAGCTGGAGGACAAGCAGAAGCGGCGCCGTACGCGGACGCAGCGCGACAGCCTCGACCTCGCGCTGACCGACCTCACCGCCTTCTACCGAGACGTCCTGGCCCTCCAGCTCGGCACCCGCATCGCTCTCGCCAACACCGACGCCGAGGACGCCCTGGACCGCCTCGCCCGCGACAGCGCCCCGGAGGCGACGCTCCGCCGCATCGAGGCGATCGCCGCCTGCCGCGACGCGCTCGACCGCAATGTGGCGCCGCTGCTGGCGGTGGAGGCGATGACGATGGCTCTCAGAGCGGGCTGAGTCGCTCCGCGAGCGGGCCGAGTCGCGCCGCGGCACATTGACCGTGCGGCTCGATCGGCCATGCGGCTCGTTGTCGTTCGACCCTGCAGCTCGGTTGACCATGTAACTCGTACGAGCCACGATGCGCACACAACGCATCCAAACCACTGCACAGAGTTACGCTCGCCTGATGTACACCAGGCGCAGCTCTCCAGTCAGCCCGGGCGCGAGCCCGACCGGGCACGGCCGCACAAGCACCCACCGCAGCCATGGCGGCGACCGTTCGGTCTCCCGGCGGACCCGTACCTTCGGCGCCCTCCTCGCCGCAGCCACGCTGCTCGTCTCCGCCTGCACCTCCGGTGGGTCGACGCACTCGGGAAGCCCGGCGGCCGAGGCGGCTCTGGCCGCGCTGCCGCGGTCGACGCCGGCCGCGCTCGCGCCGTACTACGGGCAGAAGCTGAACTGGCGCAGCTGCGGGGCGCCCGGCTTCCAGTGCGCCACGATGCGGGCGCCGCTCGACTACACGGAGCCGGACGGCGACAGCATCCGCCTCGCCGTGGCCCGCAAGAAGGCGACGGGGCCGGGCGAGCGGCTCGGTTCGCTGCTCGTGAACCCGGGCGGCCCGGGCGGCTCGGCGATCGGCTACCTCCAGCAGTACGCGGCGATCGGCTACCCGGCCGGCGTCCGCGCCCGCTACGACATGGTCGCGGTCGACCCGCGCGGAGTCGCCCGCAGCGAGCCCGTCGAATGTCTCAACGGGCGGGCGATGGACCGCTACACGCAGACGGACTTCACGCCCGACGACGAGAAGGAGACCGAGGAACTGGTCGGCGCGTACAAGAAGTTCGCGGAGGGCTGCGGAGCGGACTCGCCCGACGTCCTGCGCCACCTCTCCACCGCCGAGGCGGCCCGGGACATGGACATCCTGCGGGCGGCGCTGGGTGACAAGAAGCTGACATACGTGGGGGCGTCGTACGGCACCTTCCTCGGGGCGACGTACGCCGGGCTCTTCCCGAACCGGGTGGGCAGGCTCGTCCTGGACGGCGCGATGGACCCCTCCCTGCCCGCCCGCAGGATGAACCTCGACCAGACGGCGGGCTTCGAGACGGCGTTCCAGGCGTTCGCGCGGGACTGCGTGCGGCAGTCGGACTGCCCGCTCGGCACCAAGGCCGCCCAGGTCGGCAGGAACCTCAAGTCCTTCTTCCGGAAGCTCGACGCGAAGCCCGTCCCGACCGGCGACCCGGACGGCCGTAGGCTCGGCGAATCCCTCGCCACGACCGGCGTGATCGCGGCGATGTACGACGAGGGGGCCTGGAGCCAACTGCGCGACGCCCTCTCCGAGGCGATGGAGAAGAACGACGGCGCGGGCCTGCTCGCCCTCTCCGACAGCTACTACGAGCGCGACGCCGACGGCGACTACACCAACCTGATGTTCGCCAACGCGGCCGTCAACTGCCTGGACCTCCCGCCGGCCTTCGCCACCCCCGACGAGGTCCGCGCATCCCTCCCCGCCTTCGAGAAGGCGTCCCCCGTCTTCGGCGAGGGCCTCGCCTGGGCCACCCTGAACTGCGCGTACTGGCCGGTGGCCGCGACGGGCGAGCCGCAGCGCATCGAGGCGAAGGGCGCGGCCCCCATCGTCGTGGTCGGCACCACCCGCGACCCGGCGACCCCGTACCGCTGGGCCCAGGCCCTCTCCCGCCAACTCTCCTCGGCCCGCCTCGTCACCTACGAGGGGGACGGCCACACGGCGTACGGGCGGGGCAGCAAGTGCGTCGACAACACGATCAACGCGTATCTCCTGCGGGGCACGCCGCCCACCCGTGAGAAGCGCTGCTGAGAGCTGGTGCGGACGGCCCCGGAGGGTGGACTCCGGGGCCGGTCAGGGGCTGGTACGGGGCACTCCAGAAACTGTGTAGACTTACCGACGTTGCTGATCGCACCATAGTGTGGACGGCGCGCCGCCTTAGCTCAGATGGCCAGAGCAACGCACTCGTAATGCGTAGGTCTCGGGTTCGAATCCCGAAGGCGGCTCTTCTTTGAACCCCAGGTCAGGCCACTGACCTGGGGTTTCTTGTTGTTCGTGCTGTCGGTCCTCCGCGCTTGTCGTCTACGTCATCTGGACACCGTCCACGGCGGGCGGAACGGTGCCGTCGAGGGAGGCGCACTCCAGCGCGCGGCGGATCGAGCCGTGCAGGAGCTCGGCGGCGTCGGTGCCGAGGGTGTCGATGAGAGGCACCGCGGCGTACTCGAGCTGGGTCATCGCTGCCTCCCAGCTCTCCGCCAGGCAGTCGTAGAGCAGGCGCAGGGCGGCTGCGGGGTGCCGGGTCACGAGGATCGGGAAGAGCTTGGCGAGCACCTCACCGGGTACCCAGCGCTCGGTGGGGCGCACAGGGAGCCGAAGGGTCTCCGTCATCAGCTCGACGGGGTCGACCGCCCCGGCCAGGGCGGGGCACACCGCGAGTTCCGCCAGTGTGACGGCCCGGGTCGCGGGTGTGCGGTCCGCCGTCGCGGAGACGATGTCGTCCGCGAGTTCACGGATCCGCTCGTCCTCCGGCAGGTGCTCCGCGGCGAAAGCGACCAACCCGGCGGCAGCGGGCAGGCGTTCGCCGCTCAGCAGAGTGCGGACCCGGTCCGCGAAGGCACGGGTCACTCCGTCATCCGCCAGCGAGGCCAGCAGGTCGACCACACCTGCGTACACCGAGTCCTTGGGGATCACGAGCGGTGGGAGAAAGCCGCCGTTGCCGGTGGCACCGTCGGCACGGAAGTCCTCGTACGTCGCCATCGCGCGCGTCAGGTCCACCAGCATGCTGTCGTTGCCCGGCAGCCAGAACGGGCTGAGTGTTCTCTCGTGGATCCCCAGGAGTTCCGGGTGGGGAGGCGCTCCGCGCAGCTCCATGTCCGCGTACTTCGTCGACGCCCAGGTGCACATGGCCATCTGGAGGGCGAAGGCCAGGTAGGTCGTACCGTTCTGTTCGAGCAGCTCCATGGTGTCAGGCAGGTACGGGAAGACCCGGACGGCGACTTCGAACCTGGTCCGGTGATCGGGGCGCAGGTACGCCCAGGCGCGTTGATCGGCGTCGAGGTCCTGTCCCGCACCCTCGCGGTGCGGCCACTCGAAACGCTCCAGATCGGCGAGCGCCTCGTAGAGTTCGTCTCGGAGCTCCTCGCACAGGCGGACTCCGGCCGGACTGTAGGGGGCCTCCGCCGCCGTTCGGAACACCGCGGCCAGGCCGATCGCCCGCTCTCCACCGTCGAGGAGGGAGCGCACGAGCCCGACGGCCCGTGGCAGGTCGCGGTCGGCGACTGTCTCGGCGAGGGCACGGACCGTCCTGGCCCAGCTGTAGGGACCGAGCGCGGTCGTACGGATGACGTCGGCGGGGTCGCGGTGGAAGTGTTGGGTGCAGCGGGCCGCCCCCTCGTTGGAGAGGTTGAACATGGCCGTCAGGCCGGGCAGGAGGTCCAACGGCCTCCGCTTGGTGTCCGGGGCGGCCGGCCAGTAGGGAGCGGGTATTTTCTCGTCCTCCAGCGGAGGCGCTAGTTCATAGAAGTGCAGTGCCTCCTCGAGGAGTTCGCGCGCTTCGCCGGTACCGCCCGCGTCCAGATGCCGGTGGGCGATCTGAGCCAGGGCCACGTGCCGGTCGCCACGAAAGGTCATGCCGGCGGTGGCCATCTTGGTGATGAAGTCTTCCTCCGTGATGTACTCGAACTGGCCCGGAATGTCGCCGGTCCCCCAGACGTTGGCGATCTCGCGGGCCACCTTCGCCGCCTGGCCCAGGTCGAAGTCGACCCAGGCAAGGGCAAGACTCTGCAGGTCGCGATCCCGATCACCTCTCGCCATGTCATCGTGGAAAGCCGTCGCGGGAGGGATTTCGGCGCGCGCCTTCTCGAGCATCCGCAGCGCCTCGTCCGGGGCGAATCCGCGAAGCACCTTGCCGACCCCGATCCTGGTCGTGAGGCTGTCCGTCTCCATCAGCCGGCCGAGCAACCTGCGCGCCCGGTCCGGCCTCCCCCAGTCCGCCCACAGCTCGGCGGCCCGGAGAGAGCTCCCCCTGCCGTTGACGAGGGTGGCGTCCAGCCTTTCCATGAGGTGGTGCGCGGTCTCCCGGTCCGATGCGGCCAAGGCCGACGCGGCATCGACCAAGCCGGTCACCACCTCGTGGTCTGCCTCTGCCCCGGCCCCGGCAGCTCGCTCGGCTTCCGCGCCGAGTACCGCGAGCAGGCGCTCGGCCTCGCTTCGGGCCAGCGGCGCCCAGGCGACCGCCAGCACGGCCAGCAGGCGCAGGCGGGCCCGCCGGTCGGTGGGCAGGCTCGCCTCGGCTCGCAGGAGCAGGTCGGGCACGGCCTCGGGCTCGGTGCGTGCGGCGAGGTCCAGGTAGTCGTCGGCGCGGACCGTGTGCATCGACTCGATGAGTGCGCGTGCCTCGCCCGTGTCACTCGCGGCCACCGCTGCGGCACGGTGGATGGGATCCGGGGCTTCGTCGTGTCGGCAGAGATGCTGTACGGCTTCTCGCGCCCGGTCCCACAGGCGCAGTGCCCGGCGCAGGTCGTGCGGCGCGAGCTCCTGTGCGGTGAGCATCGCCGCGTGCAGCGAGCGTGACCAGTGGCCGTTCGGCGCGTGGTGGGGCGGGACCGCCAAGGTCTTCTCCACCAGCAGCTCCAGCAACTCCTCCCGGCCGGGTCCGTTTTCGCCCGGCGGCGCGTGGCGCAGGATCTCCAGCATGGCCTCGACCTGTTCGAGGGAGGGGGCCTGCGCCGACATGTGCTCCAGCGCCTCCTCGACGCGGCCCAGCCGGGCCATCAGGCCGAGGATCTCCGGGTTGACCCGACGGGTCGACCGCAGGATCTGGCGTCGTACCACCCCCAGGTACAGGACGGTCGGCAGGCCGGAAGCGAGCGGAAGTGACTCGACGGCCCGGTCCGCTACGAGATCGACGAGCCGCAGGAAGTGCCGGTCGCTTCCGAAGGTGGTCCGTGCCGCGACGCGCAAGCCGGGGCAGACCAGGTCGGCCGCCTCGTTCGCCACTTGGGCCCGGCAGCGCGTCAAGTGTTCGGCGAGGTGCGCGAGCCCGTAACGGTCAACGGTGTTCCAGTCGAGGGCGGACCAGGAGGCGGCGGTGCCGCGGTAGTGCCGGACGATCCGCTCGTGCCACTCGAGTACGTCGACCGAACACTCGGGGTGCCGACGACTGGTCTGCTCGTCGCCGAGGAACTCGCCGATGGAGGAGTGGTAGAAGCTGAACCGGTCACTGTGCGGGGCGAGCAGCCAGCGCAGTCGTGCCAGTACCTCGTCCACGGTCGAGGGCCAGACGCGGATGCCGCCCAGCTCGGCGAGTTTCGCCGCGGTCAGCGGTTCTCTGGCGACGGTGAGGACGGCGAGGATCCGGCGGCCGACTCCCTCCCAGGGTGAAGTCAGCCTGTCCTCGGGACCCAATGGGTCCCGGATCTCGACCATGCCGAGCCGGGCGACATGGGAGCGGGCGGAGTCGACGAAGAACGCGTACAGCCCGGCAAGGCCCTGCGGGAGGCCCTCGAGGCCGAGCAGCCGGGTCGTCTGCGACTCGTCGGCACGTTCGACGGCATCCGCCAACGCCCGTGCGTAGCTGGACAGATAGAGGAAGTTCCCGGCCGCCCGGTGGGCGATGTCCCGCCTGAACCGGTCGGGAACCAGGCCGGCGGCCGTTACCGCGGTGGTGACGGGCGCGGTTCCCAACGCGCGGTCGGCGTAGTCGAGCAGGTCGTCGAACACCTGGCGGGCACCGGGATCGATGGCGATCTCGCTGATCCTGCCGTCCCGGGCGGACCGCAGGGGGCCGAGTGCGGAGTGCGGTCGCGAGGTCATGACGATGCTCAGGTTGGGCGGCAGTTCGGGCCCGTGGGCCAGCCACTCCAGGAGGGTGGCCGTCTCCCGCTTGCCGGCCAGCTCGTCCAGCGCGTCGAGCAGGATCACGATCCGGGCCGAAGGGTCTTCCCGCAGCAGGACCTCGGCCGGCTGGATCAGTGCCAACTGGGCCAGGTTGTCGGGTTCCAGGAGCCTGGGTTCCAGGCCGGCCGTGTTGATCTCGACAGCGCTGACCGCGCCCGCGACGGTGGTGATCTCCTGGTCCAGCACCAGGGCGGCGGTTTGGCAGAACGGCGACACCGTCAGGTCGTCGATCCTGATGCCGACCGCGAGGCCCCCGGCCTCGACGGTTTCGATGTGCTGGCGCACCACGATCTCAAGGCGTTCCGGCCGGAAGATCTCCGGGTGCAGTCGGGCGAGTTGGTGGCCCGTGGAAAGGAGGAACGACTGGATGTCTCCGCCGACGAGCGGAGTCCGGCTGTCCTGCCGTACGAAGTAGCGCAGCCAGTTCGGGTGGTTACGGGCCAGGCCGGCGAGGACGCTGGTCTTGCCCGCCCCCGGCTCCCCCGTCACCAGCACGTACTGCCCGTCCTGAGCCTCCAACCCCTGCTCGACCCTGTCGTACAGCCACTGGCGCTCGACGAAGTCCGCCTCCGTCCGGGCTCGGACCACGTCCTCGAAGGCGCGGTCCGTCCCTGCCCGGGCGGTCACTTCTCGCCCTTGGTGGTGCAGATGTCCGCCCCGACAAATGTTCCGCCGGACGTCACGGAACCGATCCTGGCGGTGCCCTCGATGGTGCCCTCGAGCCGGTCTGTGCGCACCACGGTCGCGGTCCCCGCTATCTCCTTCGCCTCCACGTCGATCCGCACCACGGGCGCGTCGCTCTTGTCCACGGGACCGGTGGGCCCCTCTGGTCGCTGCGGTGCCCGCCCGGCACCTCGGTCCCCTTCGTCGTCCTCGGGGCCGACGGTGCCCGGCGCGGTCACCGGCCGGTCCGGTTCCAGGTCCAACTGCCGGACATCGGAGCCCGGGACCCAGATCCAGGCCTCGCCGCGATACTCCTTCTCTTCGACGTGCACGTGACGGAACTCGTCCGCCGGAATGCTCGTGTACGCGTCCCCTACGACATCGTGGAAGACGGCCGTCGACACGGCGACGGCCAGACAGGCGTCCGGAGCCACCTCCAGGGCGGAGCGCAGGGCCACGCAGTCGAGGATTCGACCGATCTCGACCGGAGCCCGGCCGACGAAGCCGTTGGCGCCCAGCGAGGTCGAGCCGAAGTGGATGGCTGCCCTGATCCTGAGCCGGGCTTGCGGTATCCGGTTGTGGTTGAAGGCTCGTAGTCCGGCATCCAAGGCGCGCATGAAGATGTCGATCAGGGCGGGCTCATAGGCTCCCTCGGGCAGGACGGCGAACACGGAATCCCCGCCCTCCTGCGTCACCCAGCCCGCGCGGTCCAGCCGGGCAGTGGCGGCCGCTTCGTCCAGCAGCCGCGTGATTCCCTCCTGGAACTGGCGCTGCGTCACCACGTCGGCGCGGCCGTATCCTTTCGCGTCGACTGCCAGCAGCAGCCTGCGCTCGAATGCGCCCGGGCTGCCCGAGCTGCTCGAGCTGCTCGAGCTGCCCGATCCTTCCCTACCGTTCGTTGCCATGACACCTCTCGCTACGTGCACTTGAGGAGGAAAAAGGGTCGCTGATTTACTCAAATCCCCCGCCAATCAACGGATTTACTCCACGACAGACCGGCGCCCGCTCTCCCTGGTACGGGCGTCGGCACTGAAGTCGTACACCCGCGTCGTGGTGTGAACCCCGTGGAAATACGGAATGCAGGGATCTGGGACTGCCCACGAGGTGCCAGGAACGGGGCGGTGGACCGGGGCGTTAGCCGGGGCGCTGCTGACCCTGGACAGGGGGTGCCAGGAGTCAGGCGCACAGCTGGCGGCGGGCGAGGTCGGCGAGGTCCGGCTGGTATTTCAACCCGAGGAGATTCACTTGGCGCCACTGGCGAAGATGATGAGCGCGGCTGCACCTCAGGGAGTTTCTGCCTGGCTCCCACGGTGTCAGTGGCTGCCCACGTCGTCGCCCTCGCGGGCGGGGCGGAGTTCGGCCCCGGTCCGGGGCGCCTCGTCCGCGGACGGGCCGGCTTCCGGCTCGTGGTCCGGCTCGCGCCCGGCAGCCGAGGGCTCTCGGACCGAGCGCAGGGCGAGAAGCAGCACGGCCGCTCCGAAGAGTGCGATGAACATGATCCAGACCGCGCCGACGTGCATGGCGTGGACGAACGCGTCGTCGGCGGCGTGCACGAGCTCGGGCCGGTGGGTCGCGGTGGCGACGTGCCGGGCCTGTTCGGCGGAGACCCGCGCCTGCTCCCGCACCGGTTCTGGCACACCGCCCAGCGAGGGCTCGATCGCGCGCCGGTACACGATCGACATGATCGTGCCGCCGACGGCGATCCCGATCACGCTGCCGGTCTGGCGCACGGTGTTGGTGACGGCCGACCCGGCACCGGCCCGTTCCAGCGGCAGTGTGCTGATCAGCGCCGCGGTCACCGGACCGATCACCATGCCGATGGACAGGCCCTGGACCAACAGCAGGATCTCGATCCAGGCGAGGGGGGTCCGCAGCCCGAAGAGTCCGTACGCGCCCATGGTCAGGGCCGCCACGGTGAGGGCCGGCACGGTGACGAGCCGCAGCGACCAGCGGTGCACCAGGCGCGCGCCGACGGGCGCCCCCAGGAACGCGCCGAGTGCGGTGGGGAGGCCGGCCAGGCCCGCCTCGATCGGCGAGTAGCCGCGGGCGCCCTGCAGGTAGAACGCGTTGTAGAAGGTGACGGCGGACACGGCGAAGAGGAGCAGCCCGAGTGCCACGTTGCCTCCGCCGAACGCACGCTGCGCGAGCAGCCGGGGATCGAAGCTCGGCACCTTGACGCGTAGTTCGACGCGGACGAACACGGCCAGCAGGACCAGTCCGACGGCGATCGGCGCCCAGACGTCCGTATGGCTCCAGGCCGCCACCTGACCCGCGCGGATCAGCCCGTAGGCGAGCGTCGCGAGGCCGCTGATCGACAGCAGCATCCCGGCCGGGTCCAGTGGACGCACCACGGGGCTGCGGAAGTTCGGGACCAGCACGGCGATGCCGATCAGCGCCAGCACCACGACCGGGACATTGACCAGGAAGACCGAGCCCCACCAGAAGTGGTCGAGCAGCACCCCGGCCAGCACCGGGCCCAGGGCCATCCCGACACCGGCGGAGGTCGAGGAGATGGCGATCGCGGTCGACCGCGCGGGGCCGGTGAACGTCCACATGAGGATGGCCAGGTTGGCAGGCATGATCAGCGCGCTGCCGATGCCCATCGCGGCCCTGGCGGCGATCAACTGGTCCGCGTCACCCGCGTACGCCGCCCACACCGAGGACCCGGCGAATATCACCAGGCCCGTCGCGAGCACCGTCCGGTGGCCGAAGCGATCGCCCAGGGCGCCCGCGGTGAACATCAAGGTGGCGAAGGTCAGCGTGTACGAGCCGGTGGCCCACTGGAGTTCGGCCGGGCTGGCATTCAGTCCACGGACCGGGTCCGCGAGGGTCTCCAGGGTGGTACTCAGGACGGTGTTGTCCAGCCAGATCAGCAGTGAACACACCATGAGAACGGCAAGAATCAACTGCTGCCCGGATTTCGGCAACGCAGATGCAGTCATGAATACCTTCGGATGCGATCGGAAAAATCTGACGAGCGGACCGTAGGCAACCATCAGGCAGGTGTCAATTCCTGAGCGCTCGCGCACAGTTGGCGATTTTCCTGCGGTGTCGAGGGCATGCCGGCAAGGCCTCTGTCAATTCCTGATCCTGTTGTTGACCTCGCGCAAATTTCGTGCCCGGCACCAGAAACGGGACAGGATCGGAATACAGTTATGGCTCGGATATTCTCTCGGTTTTCGGCGACGTACGGAAAGGGGATTTGGTAGCCGTTCTGGTTGCCCCCTGGGGCTTTTCGCCCAGCGGGCTCGGCCCGGTTCTGCGGCCCACGGTCCGGCGGTGCTCCAAGCGGTCCTCGACCGGCGGCGCGCACACTTCGCGCAGTCAGCAGCCGCTGCGAACCCAGGGAGAGCCGTGTCTCTACGTCTGTTCACCTCGGAGTCCGTCACCGAGGGCCACCCCGACAAGATCGCCGACCAGGTCAGCGACGCCATCCTCGACCATCTGCTGGCGGCCGACCCCGCCGCCCGTGTCGCCGTGGAGACGCTGATCACCACCGGTCAGGTGCACGTCGCCGGAGAGGTCAGTACCACGGCGTACGCGCCGGTCGCCCAGCTCGTCCGGGACACGGTCCTGCGCATCGGGTACGACGCGTCGGCCAAGGGCTTCGACGGCGCTTCGTGCGGGGTGTCCGTGTCGATCGGTACCCAGTCGCCGGACATCGCCCAGGGCGTGGACACCGGAGGCGCCGGCGACCAGGGTCTGATGTTCGGCTTCGCGTGCGACGAGACGGCGGAGTTGATGCCGCTGCCGATCCACCTCGCGCACCGGCTCTCCGCCCGCCTGGCCGACGTCCGCAGGGACGGCACCCTCCCCTACCTGCGCCCCGACGGCAAGACGCAGGTCACCATCGGGTACGACGGGGACCGCGCGGTCCGGCTCGACACCGTGGTCGTCTCCTCGCAGCACGCCGCGAACATCAGTCTGGACGGGCTCCTCGGCCCCGATGTGCGCACGCATGTCGTCGAGCCTGTCGTGGCTCAACTGGCTGAAGAAGGCGTCAAGTTGGAGGCTGACGGGTATCGGCTGCTGGTGAATCCGACGGGCCGCTTCGAGATCGGCGGGCCGATGGGTGACGCGGGGCTGACCGGGCGGAAGATCGTCATCGACACGTACGGCGGCATGGCCCGGCACGGTGGTGGGGCCTTCTCCGGCAAGGATCCGTCGAAGGTGGACCGCAGTGCGGCGTACGCGATGCGCTGGGTCGCCAAGAACGTCGTCGCGGCCGGGCTGGCGACCCGTTGCGAGGTCCAGGTGGCGTACGCCATCGGCAAGGCCGAACCGGTCGGGCTCTATGTGGAGACGTTCGGTACCGAGGAGGTGCCGGTGAACCGTATCCAGGCCGCCATCGACGAGGTCTTCGACCTGCGTCCGGCAGCGATCATCCGCGACCTGGACCTGCTGCGCCCGATCTACGCCCAGACCGCCGCCTACGGTCACTTCGGCCGGGAGATGCCCGACTTCACCTGGGAGCGCACCGACCGTGTGGATGCGCTGCTCTCCGCGGCGGGGCTCTGACATGGCCGACGACAGTGTCCAGAGCCCTGCCGTCGGCGGCGGCAATGCCCACCCTGCCGTCGGCGGCAGCAGTGTCCAGAGCCCTGCCGCCGTCGACGACAGGGCCCGTGGGCCGCGGACCATCGCCGTCACCGGGTCCATCGCGACCGACCATCTGCTCACCTTTCCCGGGCGGTTCGTGGAGCAGCTGCTTCCGGAACGGCTCGACCATGTGTCGCTGTCCTTCCTCGCCGACACACTGGACGTGCGGCACGGCGGCGTCGGCGCCAACATCGCCTACGGTCTGGCCGCGCTCGGCCACCGGCCTGTGCTGGTCGGCGCGGCCGGCGTCGACTTCGAGGAGTACGGCGGTGTGCTCGCCGCGCACGGCGTGGACATCTCGGCGGTCCACGTATCCGCCGACCGGCACACCGCCCGCTTCATGTGCACCACGGACGCCGACGGCAACCAGCTCGCCACCTTCTACGCCGGGGCGATGGCCGAGGCGGACCGCGTCGACCTGGTGGCGGTGATCCGGGAGCGGGAGGTCGGGTACGTCCTTGTCGGCGCCGACGATCCCGCGGCGATGCTGCGCCACACCCGCGCCTGCCGCGCTCTCGGGGTCCCCTTCGCCGCCGACCCCTCCCAGCAGTTGGCCCGGCTCGACGGGGCCGCCGTGCGAGAACTCGTCGACGGGGCCGACCACTTGTTCACCAACGAGTACGAGAGCGCTCTGCTGCTCTCCCGTACCGGCTGGGAGCATGCCGAGGTCCTTGAGCGCGTCGGCACCTGGGTGACCACGCTCGGCGCGAAGGGCTGTCGGATCGAGCGAGCCGACGGACCCACGGTCGAGGTCCTGGCCGTGCCCGTGGCCGAGCACACCGACCCCACCGGGGTCGGGGACGCCTTCCGGGCCGGCTATCTGGCCGGCGTCAGCCAGGGGTGGGACGTGGTGGACCGGGCCCGGCTGGGCTGTGCGATGGCCTCGCTCGTCCTCGTCACCGTGGGCACCCAGACCTATACGGTCGAACCGGCCCGGCTCGGCTCGGCGCTCACCCGCGCCTACGGAGACCGTGCCGCGGCACTCGCGGATCTGGGACGAGTGGGGGTGGCATGACGGACATCGCGCTGGTGACCGGGGCCAACAAAGGCCTCGGCAAGGAGATCACGCGGCGGCTCGCGGCTGAGGGGCTGACCGTGTACCTGGGGGCACGGGACGAGACACGGGGGCGCGTGGCCGCGGGCGAACTGCGGGCGGAGGGCCTCGACGTGCGGTTCGCGCGGCTCGACGTCACCGTGCGGGAGCAGGTCGACGCGGCGGTGCGGACGATCGACGAGGAGTGCGGCAGGCTCGACGTCCTCGTCAACAACGCCGGGATCGTCACCGAGTGGGGCCTGCCCGTCGAGGGCATCACGGAGGACCATCTGCGCCGGGCGTTCGAGGTCAACGTCCTCGGCACGGTCGCCGTGACGCGCGCGTGCCTGCCGCTGCTGCGGCGCTCGAAGGACGCCCGGGTGGTCAACCTGTCCAGCCCGCTCGGGTCGTTGACCCTCCTCGACGACCCCGAGCACCCGGCGGCCTCACGGGGACTGCTCGCCTACAGCTCCTCCAAGGCCGCCCTCAACGCGGTGACCCTGGTGTACGCCGAGGCGCTGCGCGACGCCGGGATCCGCGTCAACGCGGCCAACCCCGGGCTCGTGGCCACCGACCTGAACGCCGACTCGCCGTTCAGCCGGGGCACCCGCACGGTCGAGGAGGGCGCCGAGGTCCCCGTACGGCTGGCGTTGGGCGCCGGGGGGACGGGCGGCTTCCACGGGAGCATGGAGGGAGACGTGGCCGAACGCGTGCCGTGGTGACGGACTCGTGGTCATGGGGCGGCCCCCGGCAGCGGTGATGCTGTCGGGGGCCGTGGCTTTGGCCGTGGCCGTGGCCGTGGCCGTGGTTGTGGCCGTGGTTGTGGATACGGCGGGCAGGTCACCCGCCGGTACGGACCGCTCCGTTGGCCAGGTCGAGCAGGCTGCGCGGCGTACGCGCCTCGCTCACCTCCTCGTCGGGCAGCACGATCCCGTACTCCTCCTGGATGGCCGCGGCCGTCTCCATGAGGGCGAGCGAGTCGTAACCCAGCTCCTCGAAAGGGGTGTCGAGGGTGTCGCCGCCCAGCCGGGAGCCCTCCTCTTCGCCGGCGCAGGCCACCAGGATGCGGCGCAGGTCCTCGATGCCAACAGTCGCCATCGCAGTCGTCTCCTCGGGCTCGGTGGGTGTCACATGACGTGGACGGTCCCCGTCACGCGCATCGTGCGGCCACCCCCTTGGAGCCCGCTGGAACCGGCCCAGCACACCTCCGCCGCACTCCGATCCGCCTCCGACGCCGTGCGCCGATGGTGAGGCCTCGCCGAACGGGGCCTTCGTAAAGGAGCGCGGTGAGCCATGCGGACACAGGACCGACGAGGACCGTGGGACGGCCGGAGCGACAGCGGTGGCGGCATGGCGACGGCCCCGCGGGCGGGACTACGGGTCGTCGGACCCGGGGCGGCACGGGGCCCCCTGGAACCCGGCCGCCTGCTCAGCCATGCGGCGGCCGCGCTGCACGTGGTCGTCGACGCGGTGGGCGCCCCGGCGTCCGGCACGGTGGATCCCGTGGCGGTCGGCTCGGTGAGAGGGGAGGCGCCCGGCAGAGGGAGTGCGGAGGCGCCCGGCAGGAGGAGTGCGGAAGCGCCCGGCACCGTGGGCCTTCAAGTGCCCGGCACCATGGGCCCGCAAGCGACCGGCCCGGCAGGCGCCGTGGCATCCGCCACGCAAGGCCCGACGGCGCCGGGCACCTTGAGCGCCACCGCCTCCGATGCCGTGGGCGCCTGCTACCTCGACCTGTGGATCTGCGACCGGCTCCTCCGGCATGACGGAGGGAACCGGTCCGCCGCCGCGCGTTGCCTGGTCCCCGTGCTGTTGCTGGAGGGGGTCGGCGCGATCGCGCCCGTACTGGGGGCGCGGCTGCACCGGCCGGACGCCGTGGCCGTGGAATACCGGCGTCGGCGGCGCGTGCTGGTGCGCGCGGTGCGGGAGCGGTCCCCGCAGACGTGGGAGCGGCTCGGTCATCGGCTCGCCCGCATCGCCACCGGGGAGGACAGGCTGGCCCGGCCCCTCACCCCCGTACGCGGTCGTGGGCTGCCGAAGCCGTTGTCGGAGCTGGTCGGCCTGCTGGAGGCGGAGCGGCGTGAACTGGCCGCGGCCGGCGCCGAGTCGGCAGGCCAGGAACCACCGCATGCCCTCCTGGAGCGCTGTGCCCTGCTCGCAGCGGCCGCCGCCTGCCTCGACGGCTGGCAGGAGGCGGGGCCGCATCGGGACGGACGCGGAGGGCAGGGCGCGGCAGGCCACGGCATCGGCCGCCCCGGTGCCTGGCCGACGGCCGGGGATCTTCCCTTGCCCGGGCCCGGCGGGGGAGCGCCTTCTGCATCCGGCTCCTCCTCCGGTCCCTGCACCGCCGGCTGCCCCGCCTGCCATCACCCCCCGCCCCGGCACTCCGGACCAGCGCACCCCCTGTCCCCCCACCCCACCGCCGCCTTCGGCGTCTCCGCGCGGCGGGCCAGGCTGTGCGGGGCGCTGTATCGGCTTGCCGTGCGGCTTGATCTGCGGGTCTCCGATGGGGCGGGCACCGCGTGGCGGGCGGATGTGCTGCGGTGCGCGGTGGCGTGACGCCGCTGTTGGCCGTGGCGCCGGGCCAGACCCTCGACGTGGCGCGGCAGGTGCTCAGGCGGTACGGCAGTGTGGTCGTCCACGCGGATGTCGCGGACTGGGCCGTGCGCGGCGAGGCGGAAGCCGTACGGTGGCTCGGCCGTGAGCGGGGGCGGCTGGACGCGGCGCTTCCGGCGGCCGCACGGCAGCGGCTCGTGGCGTCCCGGCGGCTGGTCAAGAGCATGGCGGGCGCGGTCCTCGGCGTTGAGCCGGGGGAGCTGGAGCTGACCCGCGATCCCGCCGGCCGCCCTCGGTTGCGGGGCTGCGGCGGCCTGGAGCTGAGCCTGAGTCACACCGACACCCGGCTGGTCCTCGCACTCGCTGTGGCGGGAGGGCAGGTCGGGGCGGATGTCGAGCGGGCCACCCGCCCGGTGCGGGTGGAACTGCTCGCCCGGCGGATCTGCACCCCCTACGAACGGGCAGTGCTCAACGCCACTTCACCGGCCGAACGCCCCCGCACCCTGCTGCGGTTGTGGACCTTGAAGGAGGCCTACACCAAGGCACTCGGCGTGGGCACGCGGCTGCCGTTCCACACCTTCGGATTCCGGTTGCACGGTCGCGGCGCGGTTCTGACCGACGACCGGGGGCGCCCCGTCCGGCCCTCGGAGTGGCGGTTCACGACGCATCACACCGACACCGGACATCTGGTCAGCCTGGCCGTCGCCGGCCCGCCGGACAGCCTCCGTTTTCCGCCCCCGGGACTCCCCGGGAATCTCCAACTTTGAATTCCGAGGTTTTGCCGAATTTTGAGAAATCGCTTTCAGCTGATCAATTCCCGGCCTAAAGTCCAGCCGCTATTTTGGGCAGTTCGCGGCTAGTGTGACGCCGATCACTGCGGAGTCTGTGGCACGAATGCGCCTGTTCTTATACCGTCCAATATGTTCCTGGACTGGACCGCCAGGTGAGCGCGGGCAGGCGTACTGGGGCGCAGCGGCGAAGTCTCGATCACTCCGTATTCTGCGATACATCGGTTTCGGGCGGAGATCGCTGCACGATTCGACCAGCCCTTGTTGCGTGCCCGCAAAAAATGGGGGAAAAGAAATTGAAGTTCAAACTGCTCGGACAGTTCGAGGTAGTCCTGAACAACGGGCGCTCGACCACGTTGACCAGGTCGAAAGTCAGCCAGCTCCTCGGACTGCTCGTCGTGCAGTACGGCGAGTCGATCGGCGCCCACACCCTGATCGAGGAGCTGTGGGGGGAGAGTGTGCCGCGCAGCGCGCTCACCACGCTGCAGACGTACATCTACCACGCGCGCAAGCTCTGCGGGGTCGGGCCCGGCGGCCATTCCGTCCTGGTGACCCGGCCCGCCGGCTACAGCATCGAGGTACCCGGCGACAGCATCGACGTCGTCGTGTTCGAGGGCCTGGTCGGCCGGTCCCGCACCGCCCTGGACCAGGGTGACGCGGAGAAGGCCGCCGTCCTGCTCGACGAGGCGTTCGCGCTCTGGCGCGGCCCGGTGCTGGCCGGCATGATCACCGGCCCGGTGCTCGACGCCCACCTGACCTACGTCAACGAACTGCGGTTGTCCGCGCACGAGCTGCACATCGCGGCCTGCACCCGGCTCGGCCGCCACCAGGAGATCATCCCGCGGCTGCGGCTGCTGGTCGCGGAGAATCCGCTCAACGAGAGTTTCCACGCCCAGCTCATCAAGGCGTTGTACAAAAGCGGACGACGCGCCGAGGCCATCCAGGCCTACCGAAACCTCTGGCGCATACTCGACATGGAGCTGGGTATTGAACCCGCTCCGGAACTCCAGACGCTCCAGCACGACCTGATGGCCCGGAATTCCGTCTGTTCCGTCCACTGATCGCCCCCTCGGCTGCTCCTTCGGGTAGGTGTTTTTGCCCGAAGGAGCAGTGCCCCGGCGGACGCGCTGCTGACAGGCTGGAGGCGTTATCCGATCCGCGGTTCGTATGCAATCGGGTGCGCCATTAATTCGTAGCCCTGCATATGTCGTCCGAAGGGAAAACCATGTCTGAATCCCCGGTATCCGTCGTCATCGCCTACCACAGCGGGTACGGGCACACCACGAAAATGGCCGAGGGCGTCCAGGAGGGCGTACGTTCCGTGGCGGGCGCCGTGGTCGAGGTGATCACGGTCGACACCGTCACCGAGGACGACTGGGACCGGCTCGACGCAGCCGACGCGATCATCTTCGGCTCGCCCACCTACATGGGTTCGGCCAGCCCGGACTTCCACAAGTTCGCCGCGGCGACCAGCGAGCGCTGGTACGGGCAGGCCTGGAAGGACAAGGTCGCGGCCGGTTTCACCACCTCCGGCGCGATGAGCGGCGACAAGCTGAACACCCTGCAGTACTTCACGGTGCTGGCCGCGCAGCACGGCATGCACTGGGTCAACCTCGATCTGCTGCCCGGCGACACGGAGAACGACCTCAACCGGCTGGGCGGCTGGCTGGGTGCCATGGGCCAGTGCCCGGGCGACCAGGGTCCCGAGTCCATGCGCAAGGGCGACGTGCTCACCGCCGCCCACCTCGGGCGCCGGGTGGCCGAGCACGCGCTGCTGCTGCGCACGGCCCGCGCGCGCGTGGCCGCCTGACGCCATCGGCGTACCGCACGAAGGCACGAAGGAGGGGCCTCGGGTCGTATGACCCGGGGCCCCTCATCGTCGTATGCGGATACGGCGGACAGCCGCGGGGAGGGGAGGAGGGGATAGGGCAGGGCGGACAGCGCTATGCGACGGGCTCCCCGTCCACGCCCAGCCCGCGCCGCAGCGCGTCGATCTGGTCGCGCACCATGCGCCGGGAGACGGCCGCGTGGCCGATACCGACCGAGGCGTGGAACGTTCCCGGGTAGTGGACCAGTTCGGTCGGCACGCCCGCCTGGATGAGCCGGTGCGCGAACTGGATGCCCTCGTCGCGCAGCGGGTCGTAGGCGCACACCCCGACGAACGCCGGCGGCAGCCCCGTCAGATCCTCCGCGCGGGCCGGCGCCGCGAGTACCGGGGTCGGGCCGGAGACCGAGCCCACGTAGTGCTTCCAGCAGAGCACGAGACTGGCCCGGTCCAGCACCGGAGTGTCCGTGAACTCCCGTGCCGACACGGTCTCCAGGCGGTCGTCGAGCTGGGGGAACAGCAGGTACTGGAAGCGGACGCGGGGCCCGCCGAGGTCACGGGCGCGCAGCGCGCAGGCGGTGGCCAGGGCGCCGCCCGCGCTGAACCCGCCCACGCCGATCCGGTCCGGGTCGACGCCCAGCTCGGCAGCGTGCGCGACGGTCCACTCCAGCGCCGCCCAGCAGTCGTCCAGGCCCGCCGGGAAAGGGTGTTCAGGGGCGAGCCGGTAGTCGGGCGAGACCACCACCGCGCCCACCTGGTCGGCGATGCGGGCGGCGAACGCACGGGGGGTGTCCAGATCGCCGGTGACGAACCCGCCCCAGTGCGGGAAGAGCAGCGCGGGGCGCGCGCCGTCGGCCGGCCGCGCGGGGGCGTAGACGCGGACGGTCAGCTCCGGGCCGCCCGGTACCGGCAGGGTGCGGTCCTCCACCCGCACCCGGTCGAGGTGCTCGTAGTGCGGTTGCGCGGCCATCACCTGGCGCATCACCGACCGCGCGCCCTCGGGGTCGGCGTAGTCCAGCGGCCGCATCCGCTCGGCGAACGGGGCCAGTTCAGGATCGATGTCGTACGACGATGGCATGGCGGCTCCTCGAAGGGCGCGTAGGGAACACGGCCGGAACTCAGCCGGCGTTGCGGCTGGAGACCAGGAAACGGCGGACCCCGAGAGCGGCGCCCTGGCCCCAGAGCCGGTTCTCCGGACGGCTGTCGGCGTCGAGGAAGGACTGCGGAGTGGGCTCGCCGTGCACCGGGTCGAAGTAGTGCCCCGCCTCGTCGGTCAGTCGGACGAGGCCGGAACCGGCGACATTCGGGCGGGCGAAGTCCAGTGCGACGAACATGCCCAGGCCGAAGGTGAGTTGACGTGGGGTCACCGAGGTCGGGGTACCGCCGTGGTCGAGCACCAGGTACCGGCGGGAGGGCAGCAGTTGGCCGATGCGGTCGACCTTGAACACCTCGCGGCCGTCCAGGCACCAGCGGATGACGCCGCGCGAGCGGTCGTACTCGATCCTGATGTGGTGCTCGGCGGTCGGCGAGGAGCGGCGGGCGACCGGGACGGCGTACGTGAAGGCGGCGTAGTTCCCGAGCGTGTCACGGTGGTGGGGGAGCCGCTCGTAGAAGGCGTACACCGTCTTGTTGGTGAAGAAGAAGTCGACGGCGATGCCGGTCTCCGGGTCCTCGACGGGCAGTCCGGCCATGGCGAGCCGCGGGTCGTCCAGGGCGTCGGTGACCGCGGTGCCGAAGGGGTGGGCGGCGGTGCCGTAGGTGGTGGACGTCATCCAGGACTCGCCGACCAGGAGGCGACCCGGCTCGGCGGCGAAGCCGAGGGTGCCCTCGCTCGTGCGCCGGTCCGGGTACGACAGCCACTTGATGTGGTCGAGCGTGCCGGGCAGGCCGCTCGTCTCGTGCTGGCCCAGCGTCAGGGTGAACGCGGGCTCGCCGGTGCGGGGGTTGCTGCCCGGCGCGGCGAGCCGCAGGCCGCGTCGGGAGGTGGTCGCTACGGCGTTCTGGCCGACGCCGCCGCCGAACGGGATGTGGGTCCAGCGGGCGCCGGGGCCGCTGGTGGCGAAGCCGCCGGAGAAGTCGTCCTCGAACAGGACGCGGCGGGCGGCGGAGGCGTCGTCCGAACCGGCTCTGGCGGTCTGGGCGGACAGGGCGGTGGCGGCGAGGGCGGCCGTGGCGGTGAGTGCCGTGCGGCGGCTTATGGACATGCGGGTTCCTTTCCGGGGTGGGCGGTGTTGTCGTACGGGTTGGTCGGCGGGGGCGGGAATTGACGACGTGAGGGGTGGGTGGGGGGGAGTGGGTGGGGGTGCCGTGGGGGTGTTTCGCCCCCGCCGCCCCTACCCGTCCTGTCCCTGGGGGCCTGCGGCCCCCAGACCCCCGCTTCGGCCCTTAAGGGGCCTCGTCCTCAAACGCCGGACGGGCTGGAATGCGCGGGCCGGTGTCGAAAGGGCTGGGTCCTCGGGTCACAGGTCCAGCGCGCGGTAGGCGTACGCCGTGGCCGCGGACTCGACCTGGAGGGCCTGGTGGCCGGCGATCGAGTTGATGTCGCGCCAGAAGCGCTGCACCGGGTTGGCCGAGGACTGGCCCGTGGTGCCGACGCCGCGGAACAGCCGGTTGGCTACGCCGACCAGGGCGTCGGTGGCCATCGCGCAGTCCCGCCAGCCGCGCATCGTCTGCAGGGCGGTGAGGTCGGGGCCGTGCTCGTCGGCCGTGTGGGCGGCCCGTTCCAGGAGGAGTTCGGCCGCGTCGATCTCGGTGGCGCTGCGGGTCAGCGTCACGTCCCAGGTGACGCGGTTGAAGGTCGGCATGCCGGGCAGCGCGGGGGCCGGGTGGTCGGCGGCGGCGCGGATCTTCCGCTCGGCGTGCCGCCGCCAGGCCGCGAGCGCCCCCTTGGCGGCGCCCAGTGCGGGCACCGCGAACATCATGGTCGTCGCCTGCATCGGCACGGCGAGCCGGGGCGCGACGTCGGCGGCGCCGCGCCCGGTGAAGAGGTCCTCGCGGCTGACGGTACGTCCGGCCGGGACGAACAGGTCCTCGACGGTGACGGTGTGGCTGCCGGTCGCGGCCATGCCGACGTTGTGCCAGGTGTCCTCGGTGCGCCAGGCGTCCCGGGGCACCGCGAGGACCCGCGGCTCGGGCGGGCCCCCGGCGGCGCCCGGCACCTGGGCCGCGAGCAGGGCCCAGTCGGCGTGGTCGATCGCGCTGACGAAGGGCCAGGTGCCGGTCAGGCGGTAGCCGCCGGGCTCGGGGTGCGCGGTGCCGAGCGGGGTGAGGGAGGCGACGAAGAAGGCGTCCGGGCCGTCCGCCCACACCTCGCGTCGGCCCTCCTCGGGCAGATGGGCCGCCATCCGGCCGACGTGCGCGGCCAGCGACACGCACCAGGCGGTCGCGGTGCACCCCTCCCCGACGGCGCTCACGGCCCGCCCCAGCTCCAGGAAACTCCCCTCGTCACCGCCGTATGCGGCCGGCACGAGATGCCGTGCGAACCCGGCGGCGACCGCCGCCTTGACCACGTCCGCCGACAGCCGCCGCTCGGCCTCGGCGGCCCCGGCGCCCCGCGCGGCCTCGACCGCGACGTCCCGTGCTGCCTCGGACAGCGGCGCCCGGTTCTCCCCGGCCCGCGTGGCCACGACGGCTCGCTTCGTCTCGGCAGCGGTGTCCTGTGCGGCTGTGGGCCGGGGGGAGGGGTTCTCTG
>NZ_FNHV01000011.1:0-128269 GCF_900103585.1 Streptomyces sp. cf386 | reverse complement strand
CGCCCGGTTCTCCCCGGCCCGCGTGGCCACGACGGCTCGCTTCGTCTCGGCAGCGGTGTCCTGTGCGGCTGTGGGCCGGGGGGAGGGGTTCTCTGCGGCGCGCGTGGCCTCGGCAGCGGAGCTCCGTGTGGCCCCAGCGTTCCGTGTGGCCTCGGCACCCTGTGCGGTCCCGGCGTCCCCTGCGTTCCCGGCGTCCCGTGAGGCCCCGCCCCCGGCACCCCGCCCGCCCCCGGCACCCCGCCCGCCCCCGGCACCCCGCCCGCCCCCGGACGACGCCCGGTTCTCCCCGGCGGCAGCCCCCCGCGCGGTGGACAGCGGCGCCGTACTGTCCGGCGGTGCGGAAGTCGTCGTACGCGGTGGATTCTGACTCGGCGTCGGGGCCATCCTGGTTGCTCCTCGGCTCGGCTCGGCACGATGGGTTGGCAGGCCGGGAGCCTCGCTGTCACCGCCCGGGGATCTCTTGTCCGGCGCTTGGAGGTGCCTGGCGCCGGGTGACCCCGCTCCCAGCGGTCTCCCAGCCGCCCGAGAGGCGCCGCCGGGACGCTGTCCCCCGTTGCCGCTTCCAGTGCGCCTCGGAGGAGACCCGTGATCATCCACACCCTCGTCTACCGGTTCGCGGACTCGGTCGACGAGCGTCAACGTCAGCAGTTCTTCAGCGAGTTGGAGAAGCTCGCGCTCGGCTCGGGCCTCGTCACGCACTTCGGGTACGGGCCGCACCACCGCCTGCCGGTGGACGACCACGCGCGGGGGATGACCGCGAACGCCGTCGCCCAGTTCGTGTGCCGCGACCTCGACGCGCTGCGGGCCTTCTCGGAGCTCCCGCCCGTGCACGAGCACATCAACGCCTGGCGGTCCCGGATCGAGTACGACGCCGCCTACGCCAACCACGACGAACTGCTCGGCCTCGCCGCGCCCGGATTCACGAAGGAGAGCCCCATGCACCACACCGAACACACCGTCACCGTCGACGCCCCGGTCGCCACCGTCTGGGACGTCCTGGTCGACGTCGAGGGCTACGCCCGCATCTTCCCGCCCACCGAGGACGTCACGATCCTGGAGGAGTCGCCGGGGCACCAGATCGCCCGGCTCGTCGTCGACGTCAACGGCGAGGTGCAGTCGTGGATCTCGCGGCGCGACATCGACGCCGACCGCCACGTCATCGCCTACCGGCAGCTGGAGAACGCCCCGATGATGGGCTACATGGGCGGCGAGTGGCGGGCGCTGTCCATCGACGAGCACACCACCCAGCTGGTCCTCACGCACGACTTCAAGCCCCGCGACCCCGACGCGGACGGCCTGGTCGCCGGGAAGTTCACCTACGACAAGGCCGACGAGATGATCAAGGCGGCCGTGGAGCGCAACAGCGTGGCCGACCTCGGCGCGGTCAAGGAGGAGGCCGAGAAGCTCGCCGGCGAGGGCTCGGCCGCGTGACGCGCATCGTCGACCTGAGCGTGGTCACCCGGCACACGCCGAGCGAGGCGACGCCGGTCACCGTGGAGCTCCTGGACCACCGCACCGGCGCCACCGTGCTCGGGCTGACGCCGGAGGACTTCCCGGACGGGATGGCGATCTCCAACGAGACGGTGACCCTGACCACCCACACGGGCACGCACATGGACGCGCCCCTGCACTACGGCCCGCTCAGCGGCGGCAGGCCCGCCAAGAGCATCGACCAGGTCCCGCTGGAGTGGTGCCTGGGGCCGGGCGTACGGCTGGACGTACGGCATGTGCCGCCCGGTGACGGCATCACCGTCGACCATCTGCGCGGGGCGCTGCGGGAGGCCGGGCACGAGCTGCGGGCCGGCGACATCGTGATGCTGTGGACCGGCGCCGACGAACTGTGGGGTTCCGCCGAGTACCTGACGAAGTATCCGGGGCTCAGCGGGGAGGGCACGCGGTTCCTGGTGGAGGCCGGGGTCCGGGTCATCGGCATCGACGCCTGGGGGCTCGACCGGCCCATGCGGTCGATGATCGAGGACTACCGCAGGACGGGCGACCAGGGCGCGCTGTGGCCCGCCCACGTGTACGGGCGCACCCGGGAGTACCTCCAGCTGGAGAAGCTCGCGGGCCTCGCGACGCTGCCCGCGGCGACGGGCTTCACGGTGGTGTGCTTCCCGGTGGCGGTCGAGGGCGCCGGCGCGGGCTGGACCCGGGTGGTGGCGCTCCTGGAGGAACCGACGGAACCGACGGAACCGGAGGAAGCGGGCCGCGGTGCGGGGCGATGACCTGATCGGGGTGTGGCGGCTGGTGTCGTTCGAGGAACTGGACGACACCGGCGCCACCTCCCGGGGCCCGCTGGGCGCCGAGCCGAGCGGCCGGCTCATCTACACCCGGGACGGCCACGTCTCGGTGAACATGATGCGCGGCGCGGACCCCGGCCCCGTCCCGTACATGGGCTACGCCGGGACCTGGCGCCTGAACGGCTCCCAGGTCGTCCACCGCATCGAGGTCACTCCCCGCCCCGACTGGGTCGACACCGAACAGACCCGGGAAGCAACCCTGGAGAACGACCACCTGACCCTGCACGCCCGCACCCGTATCGGGGGTGCGGAACGCCGCCGGGTGCTGGTCTGGCGCAGGGACCGGGGGTAGGGCGCTGCCCCCCGGGGGGATCTGGATGCCACCACATGCGTGAAGGCCGCGACCCCGGGACGACGGTCGCGGCCTTCACACCCTGCTCCTGCTTTTGCTCCCGCTCCTGCTCCTGCTCCTACGACGTCAACGCCAGCGACGCCGGGAACCCCGCCGCCAGGGCCAGCGCCGCCGCCTCGCCCCGCGAGTTGACGCCCAGCTTCTTCAGGATCTTCGCCACGTGGAACTTCACCGTGTGCTCGCTGATCCGCAGTCGCTCGGCGATGGCTCGGTTGCGATGGCCCTGGACGAGCTGTTCCAGGACGTCCAGCTCGCGTGGGTTGAGGTCGCCCAGCGGGTCGTTGCGCTGGCGCTCAGGTGCGGTCAGGGGCAGTCGTATGGTGACGATCGTGCCCCAGCCGGCCACGGCGTCGACGTGTACGGCACCGCTGACGGCGGCGGCCCGGTCGGCGAGCCGGTGCACGGCGAGTGCGTCGCCGGCCAGGGAGCCCGGGCCGTCGTCCCGGATGATCGTGCGCAGCTCGCCGTCCTCGACGTGCCAGCTGACCCGGATCCGGCTGACACCGCCCTGCTCCAGCATGGTCAGCGCGGTGCCGCGGGCCGTCGTCCGCGCCGTCTGCGCGATCACCGGAGGGATGACCCGCTGCGCCGCCTCGCCGGTGGGCCCGCAGAACTCCAGCTCCACGTTGCCGTAGCGGGACAGCAGTCCGAGCATGTCGGTGAGCCGGCCGAACGCCTCCTGGGCGGTCTCCTCACCCGGCAGCCGCTCGCCCTCTCCGAGCGAGCGCAGCTCGATCAGCGAGGACACCGCCAGGTCGACGGCCGTGCGCCGCGCGGTGCCGTCGTCGAGGCTGCGGTTGCGCAGCAGGCCGAGCAGCGTGGTGAGCGTCGCGGCGTGGGAGTCCGTCAGATCGGCTGTGATCCGGGCCCGTTCGCTGCTCGCCATCCAGGGAGCCGCCTGGTTCACGGGGACGGCGCTGGGCCACAGGGCGATGATCCGCAGCGTGGCCAGGTCCCACAACTGCTGCACCAGTGACTGCACATGGGGCTCCGGCGCGGTGTCCCCGGTCGGCAGCAGGGCCAGCAGGGCGCCCGCCGAACCGGGGGGCGCGGAGGCCACCGCGAGGACCGGACGCAGCGCGCCCGCCAGCGGGGCCCGGTCGAACCGGGGCCGGCCGATGTCGACGTGGGTGGCGAGCTGGGCCATCTCGGCCGTGGTGACCGCCTCGGTCAGTTCGGCGTCTCCATGGCTCCAGGTCGCCGACTTGGGGCAGTCGCCGGTCAGCATCACCACGGCGTGGTGCGGTACGAGGTCGGTGAGTGCGTCGGACAGGGTGGACAGTACCTGCTTGAGGGGTGCCTGCATCAGCGCCGCCGCCACGGACAGGGCACGCTGCGGGTCCCCCCAGTCCCGAAATGCCATGTTCTTCATGCTACGGGCCACGGGCTCGGCCCGCACTCGCCAACTGGACAGTCGCCACTAGCCGTTCGGGTAGTCCGAACGGAAACCCGTGCGGCAAACCGTCCTGCCCGGCCGCCTGCCCGGCCGCCTGCCCGGCCGGTCCGGGCCGTCCTCCCACCATCCTCCCAGCGCCTTCCCAGCGGTCCGTAGAGCCGCATCGGCCATCGTCGGCACGGCGCACGGCACACCGCCGTACGCCCACAGCTTCGGCGCAAAAGGGGGCCACAGGGTGAGCGAGTCAGCAGCAGCTCGGACGACGGGCGGGACGCGATGACCCGCCGAACGGTGATCACCGGCATGGGAGTGCGCACACCCGGCGCGAACGGCGTGAAGGCCTTCTGGGAACTGCTGACCTCCGGACGCAGCGCCATCCGCCGCATCTCCTTCTTCGATCCCTCGCCGTACCGGTCGCAGATCGCCGGCGAGGCCGACTTCGACCCGGTACTGGAGGGCCTGACCCCGCTGGAGATCCGGCGGATGGACCGCGCCTCCCAGTTCGCCGTGGTCTGCGCGCGGGACGCGGTCGCGGACAGCGGGCTCGGCTTCGAGCAGCTGGATCCGGGCCGGATCGGGGTGAGCCTGGGCAGCGCGGTGGCCGCGGCGACCAGCCTGGAGCAGGAGTATCTGGTGCTGTCGGACAGCGGCCGTGACTGGCTGATGGACCCCGCCAACCTGTCGCCGCACATGTTCGACTACCTGGTGCCGAGTGTGATGCCCGCCGAGGTGGCCTGGACGGTCGGCGCGGAGGGGCCGGTGGCGATGGTCTCCAACGGCTGCACCTCCGGCATCGACTCCGTCGGCCATGCCTGCCGCCTCATCCAGGAGGGCAGCGCGGACGTCATACTCGCCGGTGCCTGCGACACCCCCATCACGCCGATCGTCGTGGCCTGCTTCGACGCCATCAAGGCGACCACCCCGCGCAACGGCGAACCCGAGCGGGCCTCGCGCCCCTTCGACCGCAGCCGCAACGGCTTCGTCCTCGCCGAGGGCGCCGCGATGTTCGTGGTCGAGGAGTACGAGCACGCGGTACGGCGTGACGCGCACATCTACGCCGAGATCACCGGCTACGCCACGCGCTGCAACGCGTACCACATGACCGGTCTGAAGACGGACGGACGCGAGATGGCCGAGGCGATCCGCTCGGCGCTGGACGAGGCGCGCACCGACGCCACGGACATCGACTACATCAACGCCCATGGCTCCGGCACCAAGCAGAACGACCGCCACGAGACCGCCGCGTACAAGCGCAGCCTGGGCGAGCACGCCCGGCGCACCCCGGTCAGCTCCATCAAGTCGATGGTGGGCCACTCGCTGGGCGCGATCGGCTCGATCGAGATCGCCGCGTCCGCGCTGGCCATCGGCAACGGCGTGGTGCCGCCGACGGCCAACCTGCACGAGCCGGACCCCGAGTGCGACCTCGACTACGTGCCGCTGGCCGCGCGCGAGCGGCGGCTGCGCAACGTCCTGACCGTCGGCAGTGGCTTCGGCGGCTTCCAGAGCGCCATGGTGCTGCGCCACGTACCCGGAGGTGCCGCATGAGCGTCCTCGTCACCGGCGTCGGCCTGATCGCCCCCAACGGCACCGGCCCGCAGCCGTACTGGAAGGCCACCCTGGGGGGCCACAGCGGCATCGGCGTCCTCAGCCGCTTCGACGTCTCCCGCTACCCGGTGCGGCTGGCCGGCGAGATCCGCGACTTCGACGCGGCCGCCCACCTGCCCGGCAGGCTGCTTCCGCAGACCGACGTCTCCACCCGGTACGCGCTGGTGGCGGCCGACCGGGCGCTCGCCGACGCGGCGATCGAGCCGGGCACCTACGCCGACTACGACATGGGCGTGGTCACCGGAAACGGGCAGGGCGGCTTCGAGTTCACCCACCGCGAGTTCCACAAGCTGTGGTCGCGGGGACCGGAGAAGGTGAGCGTGTACGAGTCGTTCGCCTGGTTCTACGCGGTGAACACCGGCCAGATCTCCATCCGCAACCAACTGCGCGGCCCCAGCAGCGCCCTGGTCACCGAGCAGGCCGGCGGCCTGGACGCGATCGGGCACGCCCGGCGTACGGTCCGGCGCGGCACGCCGATGGTGGTGACCGGCGGCGTCGACTCGGCGTTCGACCCGTGGGGCTGGGTGTCGCAGATCGCCGGCGGCCGGCTGACCACGTCCGACGACCCGGCGCGGGCGTACCTGCCGTTCGGCAGCGACGCGAGCGGCCATGTGCCCGGCGAGGGCGGCGCGATCCTCATCCTGGAGGACGCGGCCACGGCGGCCGAGCGCGGCGCCCCTCAGGTGTACGGCGAGATCGCCGGGTACGCGAGCACCTTCGACCCCGCCCCGGGCACCGGCCGCCCGCCCGGTCTGCGCCGTGCTGCCGAACTCGCCCTCGACGACGCCGGGTTGACGCCCGCCGACATCGACGTGGTGTTCGCGGACGCGGCCGGCACCCCCGACCTCGACCGCGCCGAGGCCGAGGCGATCAGCGGCCTCTTCGGCCCGCACGGGATACCGGTGACCGCGCCGAAGGCCCTCACCGGCCGCCTGTGCTCCGGCGGCGGCCCGCTGGACGTGGTGGCGGCGCTGCTCGCCGTACGCGAGGGCGTGATCCCGCCGACCTACGGCACGGACGAAGTGCCCGAGGAGTACGGCATCGACCTGGTGCGCGGCGCGCCGCGGGAGACCCCGGTGCGGGCGGCGCTGGTGCTGGCGCGCGGCAGGTGGGGCTTCAACTCGGCGGTCGTGGTGCGGGGTGCGAGGGGTGGGCGCGATGACTGAGGGGTTCGGGCAAGTGAGCACGGAGGCCGACCGGTTCGGCGAGGTCGTCGCGATCACCGACGGCTTCAAGGAGGTCATGGCCCGTTTCCCGACCGGCGTCGCCATCGCCACCGTGTGTGACGAGCGCGGGCTGCCGCACGGGCTGACCGTCAGTTCCTTCTGCTCGGTCTCCCTCGATCCGCCGCTGGTCCTGCTGTGCGTGGCCAAGTCGGCACGGAGTTTCCCGGCGTTCGCCCGGGCCGCGGAGTTCGCGGTGAGTGTGCTGCGTGAGCATCACACCGACCTGGCGAAGCGGTTCGCGACCTCCGACGAGGAGAAGTTCCGGCGCGGGGGGCTGGTGCGCACGCCCCGCGGCGGGCTGGTCGTCGACGACGCCCTGGCCGTCGTGGAGTGCCTGGTGGACCAGCTGCACGACGCGGGCGACCACGTGATCGTCGTCGGCAAGGTCGTCGACACCCGGACCACCGAGCCCGGCACCCCGGCCGTCTACTTCAACCGCCGCTTCGCCGCGCTGAGTTGCTGAGTCGCCGAATTGCCGCCTTGCCCAGTTCCCATGACCCTCTGCCTTCGAAGGTGACGCACATGGCGTTCAGCAGGCCGCTGCGGCCGATTCCCGACGACGACACCCTGCGCCGCCATCTGGCGGCGGGCGCGGAGCTCCCCGCCCTGTTGATGACGGTCGCCCACCTGACCGGGGACGCCTCGGTGCTCCGCGACGACCTGCGCGCGCCGGGCTGGCTGTTCCAGCCGCAGGGCGGCCTCACCGCCGTACAGCAGGAGGAGGCCCGCCGTGTCGCCCTGGCGGCGCTGGCGCGGTGGCGGGCCGAAAGGCGGGCGCCCGAGCGGCCCACCCCGGAGCTGTTGCGGGCGATCACCACCTGGGCCATGGGGTCCGACACCGGCGACCTGCTGGATCTGCTCGCCGACGAGATCGCCCTGCCCGAGGACGACCCCAAGGCGCCGGACTGGACGCTGGAGGAGCTGAGCCCCGGCGCCGACTTCGACGTGGCGGTGATCGGCGCCGGGTTCAGCGGGTTGCTGGCCGCCCACCGGCTCGCCCAGGCCGGCGTGCCGGTCGTGCTGTACGAGAAGAACGAGGACGTCGGCGGGACCTGGTTCGAGAACACCTACCCGGGCTGCCGTACCGATGTGGCCAGCCACCTCTACAACTACTCCTTCGCGCCCAGCACCGACTGGCCGGACCACTTCTGCCGCAGTGAGACGGTCCTGGAGTATCTGCGCGCGTTCGCCAAGGAGTCCGGCGTGGCCGAGCGCGTCCGGTTCGGCACCGAGGTGCGCGAGCTGCGCTGGGACGACACCGAACGGCGCTGGCACCTCACCCTGCGCGGCCCCGGCGGCGCCACCCGCACGGTGACCCACCGGGCCGTGATCACCGCGGTCGGCCAGCTCAACCGCCCTGCCCTGCCCGCCGTGGAGGGGCTCGGCAGCTTCACCGGACCCGCCTTCCACTCCGCGGCCTGGGACCACTCGGTGGACCTCGCGGGCAAACGGGTCGCCGTGGTCGGCACGGGCGCGAGCGCCTACCAGCTGGTGCCCGAACTCGCCGGTGTCGCCTCCGAGGTGATCCTCTTCCAGCGCAACCCGCCCTGGCTGCGGCCCACCCCCCACTACCACGAGCCCGTGTCCGACAGCGCGGCCTGGCTGTTCG
Organism: Streptomyces sp. cf386; assembly: GCF_900103585.1. Classification (GTDB taxonomy): domain Bacteria; phylum Actinomycetota; class Actinomycetes; order Streptomycetales; family Streptomycetaceae; genus Streptomyces. The sequence goes on along the minus strand of NZ_FNHV01000011.1, from coordinate 119,781 downwards.
AGCATGTGCCGTACTACACCCAGTGGTACCGCTTCTGGCTGTTCGCGCCCGGTCTGCGCGGCATCCTCGACGGCTGGATCGTCGACCACGACCACCCGCCCACCGAGCGCGCCATCTCCGCCCTGAACGAACAGCTCCGCGCCTCCCTGCTGCAGTCCATGGAGGCTCAGCTCACCGACGCGCCCGAGCTGCGGGACAAGGTCATCCCCGCCTATCCGGTCGGCGCCAAGCGGGTGCTGCGGGACAACGGCGTCTGGCTCGCGACCCTGAAGCGCGACGACGTGACGCTGGTGACCGCCCCCGTGGCGCGGGAGACCCCGCACGGACTGGTCGCGGACGGCGAGGAGTTCGCGGTCGACGTCATCGTGTACGCCACCGGCTTCGAGGCCTCCCGCTTCCTCACCCCGATGAAGGTGACCGGGGAGAACGGCCTCGACCTGCACACCCACTGGGCCGGGGCGCCCCGCGCCCACCTCGGCATCAGCGTGCCCCACTTCCCCAACCTGTTCTGCCTGTACGGGCCCAACACCAACCTCGTAGGACAGGGCGGCAGCATCGTCTACTTCTCCGAGTGCGCCACCCGGTACGTCGTCGACGTGATCCGGCTGCTGCTGGCGCGCGGCGCGGACGCGGCCCAGGTCCGCGAGGACGTCCACGACGACTACAACGCGTGGGTCGACGCGGCGAGCGCCGACCGTGCCTGGGTCTGGTCGAAGGTGAGCGGCTGGTACAAGGACGGCGGCCGTTCCTCCACCAACTGGCCCTTCTCCGCCGTCGAGTACTGGACCCGCACCCGCCGCGCGGACCCCGACGACCTCCATGTCATCTGACCTGTCAGACACGTCATCCGACGCCGCTGGGCGTCCCTGCGAATCGAGGACCGGACCCATGGTGGACACCACGCCCGGCCGGCTGACCGAGGCCGCCCGGCAGATCGCGGACACGGCCGCCGGCCTCGCCCCGGCCATGACCGAACGACGGCGGATCGACGCCGACCTGGTGAAGGCGATGCGCGAGGCCGGCTTCATGCGGCACTTCGTGCCCACCCGGTACGGCGGCGCCGCCGGGACTTTCACCGACCTGCTGGCCGCGGTGGCGACCCTGGGCGAGGCGTGCCCGGCGACCGCGTGGTGCGCCTCGCTGTTCGCGAGCACACCCCGGTTCGTGCCGTGCTTCCCCGAGGCCGGGCAGCGGGAGTTCTGGGCCGAGGGGCCGGACACCGCGTTCGTCTGCTCGGTGCTGCCGTTCGGCGAGGCGACGCAGGCCTCCGGCATTTCGGGGCTGCGGGTCAGTGGCCGGTGGCCGTACATGAGCGCCGTGGAGTACGCGGACTGGGTCGTCGTCTGCGCCAGACTGCCCGGGGCCGGCGGACCGCGGCTGAAGCTGGTCGCGGTGCCCGTGTCGGCGGTCTCGGTCGAGGACACCTGGGACACCGTGGGCATGCGGGCCACCGGCAGCAACACCGTGGTCCTGGACGACGTCCTCGTACCGGCCGCCCGGATCGTCGACCGGGACGCGGTGTTCGGCGGGCGGCCGGTCGACACTCCCGAGACGCCCATCGCCCCGCTGGCCGCCGTCAACGGCCTGACGTTCGTCGTCCCCGCCCTCGGCGCGGCCCAGGGCGCGCTGGCCGAGCTCGCCCGCTACCTGGGCGGCAAGCTGAAGGACGTGTCGCCCACGCCGGGCCTGCCCGGACCGGGCGGCACGCTGGCCAGCCAGGAGATGACCCTGGCCCGCTCGGCCGCCGAGATCGACAGCGCCCGTCTGCTGCTCACCCGCATCGCCGAACTGGGCGACGCGCAAGGGCCGTTCACCCCGCATGTGGTGGCGCGCAACGTGCGGGACAGCGCCTTCGCCGTCGACCTGCTGGTCACCGCCGTCAACCGGATCTTCCGCGGCGCGGGCACCGGCGGGCAGGCGGCCCACGGTCCGCTGGAGCGGTTCTGGCACGACGTCAACGCGGTCGCCACCCACCAGGCCCTCCAGTTCGAGCCCGCCGCCCACCACTACGCGCGCGCCCTCCTCGCCACCGACGCCTGACGCCATCAAGGAGTACGCACATGACGAGCCCGCCGCTGGACACCACCACCCCGTTGGACACCACCGCCCCACTGGACCCCACCACCCCGTCCGCCGACCGGATCATGGAGACGGCGCTGGCCTTCGAGGCGTCGAAGACCCTGCTGAGCGCCGTCGAGATCGGCGTCTTCACCGAACTGGCCGGCAGGCCCGCCGACGCGGTCGAGCTGCGCGACAGGCTCGGCCTGCACCCGCGCGGCGCCCGGGACTTCTTCGACGCGCTGGTCGCCCTCGGCTTCCTGCGCCGCGTGGACGGCGTCTACCACAACACACCCGAGACCGATGCCCACCTGGACCGGGCCAAGCCCGGCTACGGGACCGTCGCCCCGCTGCTGGAGATGGCGAACTCCCGGCTGTTCGGCATCTGGAACCACCTGACGGACGTGCTGCGCACCGGCCTCTCCCAGGACGAGTCGAAGGCCTCCGGCAAGGACACCTACGACGCGCTGTACGCCGACCCGGCCCGGCTGAAGCAGTTCCTCGCGTCCATGACCGGCATCAGCCACCGCGCCAACCTGCGCATCGCCCGGCAGGTGCCCTGGGAGGACTACGCCACGGTCGCCGACATGGGCACCGCCCAGGGCGACCTGGTCACGCAGGTGCTGCTCGCCAACCCGCACCTGACCGGCACCGGCTTCGACCTGCCCGAGGCGGAGCCGGTGTTCACGGAGTACGCCGAACACCACGGCCTCGGCGAGCGCCTCCGCTTCACCGGCGGGGACTTCTTCACCGACCCCTTCCCCAAGGCCGATGTGCTCACCTTCGGCCACATCCTGCACAACTGGGACCTGGACCGGAAGAAGCTCCTGCTGCGCAGGGCATGGGAGGCGCTGCCCGCGGGCGGTGCGGTCGTCGTGTACGACACCCTCATCGACGACGAGCGCTCCGAGAACGCGTTCGCGCTGCTCATGAGCCTGAACATGCTCGCGGTCACGGACGGCGGCTTCGGCTACACCGGCGCCGAGTGCCAGGAGTGGATGCGGGAGGCCGGATTCGCCCGTGCCTGGACGGAACACCTCGTGGGACCCGACTCGATCGTGGTAGGAGTCAAGGAATGACCTCCGCGCAGGCACAGCTGAAGGCCAACAAGGAACTCGTCGCCGAGTACATCCGGCTGTTCTACAACGAGAAGGACTTCGACCGGGCCCGGGAACTCCTCACCGAGGGCTTCGTCAACCACCACCACGGCGTCGGCGCCGGCCGGGACCGCACCGTGGAGACGTTCTCGGCCGCCGCCTCCGTGATGCCCGAGTTCTCGCTGACCGTGCGGCGCATCGTGGCCGAGGACGACCAGGTGTGGACGCAGAGCGTGGCCAGGGCGGCGCCCGGCGCGCACCCCTCGGTGGTCGTCGACATCTGGCGGATCGAGGACGGCCGGCTGGCCGAGCACTGGGACGTCGGACAGGCCGTGCCGGACGGCTCGACCCTCGACGAGATGATCGAGGACGCGGCGGCCGGGGACGCCGGATGAGCGCGTTGATGCAGGCCGTCACCCAGCGCGCCTTCGGCGGCCCGGACGTCCTGGAACCGGCCGAGGTGTCCCGGCCCCGCCCCGGCCTGAACGAGGTGCTGGTCCGCGTCCACGCGGCCGGCGTCAACCCGATCGACGCCCTCGTCCGCTCGGGCACGCTGCCCCTGCTCGGCACCCCGCCCTTCACCGTCGGCTGGGACATCTCCGGCGTCGTGATGGAGACGGCCCCGGGCGTGACCAGGTTCGCCGTCGGGGACGAGGTGTACGGCATGCCGTACATCCCGCGTGCCGCGGCCGCCTACGCCGAGTACGCCGTCGCGCCCTCCCGGCAGCTCGCCCGCAAACCGGCGACCGTGGACCACCGCACGGCGGCCGCGCTGCCGCTCGCCGGGCTGACCGCGTGGCAGGCGCTGGCCGACACCGGGCTGGTCGGCACCGGCACCCGGGTGCTGGTGCACGGCGGGGCCGGCGGCGTCGGTCATCTCGCGGTGCAGATCGCCAAGGCCCGGGGCGCCGAGGTGATCGCGACGGCGAGCACCGCCAAGACGGACTTCGTCCGCGAACTCGGCGTCGACCAGGTGATCGACTACCGCACACGGGACTTCACCGAGGAGGTCAAGGACGTCGACGTGGTCCTGGACGGCGTCGGCGGCGAGACCGCCGAGCGCTCCCTGGACGTCCTGCGGCCGGGCGGCGCGCTCGTGACCATCGTCGAGATGCGCAACGCGGACCTCGCCGGTCGGGCAGAGGCACGCGGCCTCTCCTTCCACGGCGTGACCGCGGAACCCGACCACGTGGGCCTCACGGCCCTGGCCGACCTCGTCGACTCCGGACGACTGCGCCCGCACATCGCCCAAGCGTTGCCGCTGGCGCGGGCGGCCGAGGCCCACCGGTTGCTGGAGGCGGGCACGCTGCCGGGGAAGGTGGTGCTGAGGGCGGCCTGACGGCCGGGCGTGGCCCACCGGGGTGGCTGCGCCCAGCCGGGCATTCCTGTGGGCCACCCCTCTACGCCACCCCCTCCGGGGTCTCCCGCCAACTGCTCCCCGCTTCAAGAGCGTTGACCCGCGTCACCCGCACCAGCAGAATGAGCCCGCATTCCTGAGAGCGCTCTCAAGGTTCGGTGAGGGAGACCCATGACCGGCATGACCGACGACAGGCAAGGCCCGGCGTTCAGTCGGCGCACACTCATCGGGGCCGGTGTCGGCGCCGCAATGCTCACCGCGGCCGGGGCGGGCGCGGCGCACGCCGGAGTGGGCTCCGCCCGGCGGCGGGGTCACGCCTTCCTGGCCGCCGCCATGGACGCCTACCCGGACCACGGCACCATCCGCCTCGCCCAGAGCTACACCGACCAGGCCGGCCTCTTCAGCACCGCCTTCACCTACGACAACGCCCTCGCGATCCTCGCCCACCTCGCCGTCCGGAACGCGGACGGGCGGGCCCGGGCCGTCGTACTCGGGGACGCGTTGCTGTACGCGCAGCAGCACGACCCGGCCCATGACGACGGCCGGCTTCGGCAGGCCTACAACGTCGGGCCGTACACCTTCTACGACGGCTCGGTGCAGCCGGACGGGTTCGTGCGGGCGGACGGCAGCGCCAACGTCGGCACGCAGTTCGGGTTCACGGGGACGGCCGTCGGGGACATGGCCTGGGCCGGGATCGCGCTCAGTGCGCTGGCCCGGCGGACGGGCGAGCGGCGGTTCCTCGACGGTGCCGTGCGGATCGGGGAGTGGATCGAGCACAACGGGCGTACCGACGAACCCCTCGGGGGCTACAAGTTCGGCGTCAACGGTGCGAACGAGAGACTTCCCTTCACCTCCACCGAGCACAACACCGACCTGATCTGTCTGTTCGGGCGGCTCGCCCGGCTCACCGGGGACCGGGTGTGGCTGGAGCGGCGTGCTCGGGCCCGCGCCTTCGTCGAGAGGATGTGGGAAGCGGACGGCGGGTTCTTCTACACCGGGACCAATGACGGCATCAGCATCAACACATCCCCCGTCCCCGAGGACACCCAGACCTGGACCCACCTCGCCCTCGACTCCCGCGCGCACGCCTCCTCGCTGGACTGGGCCGCGCGCGAGCTGGCCGTCCTCGACCACGCCGGGCGGCGCAACAGCACGGTGCCGGCGGGACAGTCGTACGAAGGTGTCACCTTCAGTTCCGCCGGCCTCCTCGCGAACGAGGACGCCCCGATCGCCGACTCCCAGCCCAGGCCCGACCGCAACGGCGTGTGGTTCGAGGGAACCGCTCATCTCGCGCTCGCCCTGCGGGAGCGGCAGGGGCGGGGGGACGAGGCGCGGGCCCGGCGGCTGGTCGAGTCCATCGAGCGGGCTCAGGATCTGCTCGGGGCGGGACAGAGCGTGGGAGGGCGGGCGTTGCCCGGGCGGTCCGGGGTCGTGGCGGCGAGCAGTCCGCTCGACACCGGGTTCGGGTTCGGCTATTACCCGTACCGGCACACGGGGGCGACCGCCTGGTACCTGATGGCTGCGACGCGCTTCAACCCGTTGCGGGTCTGAACGCGCGCCAACCCGTTGCGGGCTGAAACGGCCGTCGGGCCCGGGATGCCGATCGCGGGCCCGCTTACAGTGGAGCCGTGTCCTCAGGAAACAGCGTGGTGGCGCGCAATGTGCGCCTACTCAGAGAGCAGCGGGGCCTCTCCCTGGCCGAACTGGCCCGGCAGGCGGGGCTGGCCAAGCAGACGCTGTCCAAGCTGGAGCAGGGCACCGGCAATCCCACGGTGGACACGCTGTTCTCGATCGCCGAGGCGCTCGGCGTGCCGGTGACCCGGCTGGTGGCCGAGCGCGAGCAGGTGATGACCGTGCAGCGCGCCGACGAGGTCGTCTGGCAGCAGCACGGGGGATACGAGAGCCGGTCCCTGGACCATGTGTACGGGTCCGGTGTCATCGAGAACTATCTGGTGCGGATCGCGAAGGGCGCGGAGGGCTCAGGGGACGCCGGCCGGGTGTCCGAGCCGCATCCCGTGGGCACCCTGGAGCACCTGTACGTGATCAGCGGCCGGGTCAGGGTCGGGCCGGTCGACAGCCCTGTCGAGCTGTCGTCCGGTGACTTCGTGCGGTACCCGGGGGACCGGCCGCATGTGTACGAGTCGCTGGACGGGGAGAGCCTGGTGCACATCGTGGTGAGTGTGCCGCGGGTGCAGCCCGGGACCGGCGGCACGACCGTGGCGCGGACCCATGGGAACGGCCTGCGCTGACCGGCGCTTTTGCCGCTCCCCGACAGGCTCTCAGGCCGCCGTACTGCCCGACCCCGCCCTCGCGGCCGTGACCGCCCGAGCCGCCTCGTGCGCCACCCGCCGCAGCGCGGGCGCGTAGCGGGCCGGGTCGAAGCGGTGGCCGGCGCCCGCGACCGAGAGGGCCGCCACCGGACGGCCGCTGGGGCCCATGACCGGGACGGCGACGCAGGTCAGACCGAGGGTGGCCTCCTGGCGGTCGTAGGCGATGCCCTCCTGGCGGATGCGCCGCAGTTCGGACCGGAAGGCGGTGGGGTCGGTGAGCGTGTATTCCGTACGGCCGTGCAGGCCCGCCTCGACGGCCGCCTCCGCCGCGTCGTGGTCGAAGGCCAGCAGGGCCTTGCCGACGCCCGTGCAGTACGCGGGCATCCGGGCGCCGATACGGGACGGGGAGCGGGTCGGGCGGTGCCCGTGGATCTTGTTGACGTACACGATCTCGGTGTCGTGCAGGACGGCGAGGTGCACGGTCTCGTGGGTCAGGACGTAGAGGTCGGCGAGGTGCGGGAGCAGTCGCTCGCGCAGCAGCACGGTCGTCGGGCCGTAGACCCGGGTGCCGATGTCGAAGAGCCGGGCGCCCAGGCGGTAGTCGCTGCCGACCCGTTCGACCAGGTCGTTGCGCTGGAGGATGGCCAGCAGGCGGAAGGCGGTCGACTTGGTCAGGCCGGTGCGGCGGGCCAGCTCGCTGACGCCGAGTTCGTGGTCGTGCTCGGCCAGCTGCTTCAGCAGGATCAGGGCCTTGTCGACCGCGGTCTGCTGGTCCGAGGTGGAGGGGGCGGTGGGGGAAGGCATAGGCATGGTCGTCTCCCTGGGCGCCTCAGGCGACCATCTTGATGGACGTGCGTCCACCATAGGTGACCGTTTCGGCGCTGTAAACGGCCCGGACATGAGCTGTGCCGGGCCGTTCACAGTGCCGCGGGGCGAGGGTCAGATCTCGAACTCCTCGTCCCTTGTCTCCGGCAGCGCCAGCACGCACAGCAGGCTGACCAGACACAGCGCGCCCGCGTACACCCCGAGCACCAGCGGCGACTTCCACTGGCTGTTCAGCCAGGTGGCGACCAGCGGGGCGAAGCCGCCGCCGAGGGTGTTGGCGAGGATGAAGGTCGCCGAGGCACCGGTGTAGCGCAGCCGGGCCGGGAACAGCTCGGGCAGGAAGGCCGCGATCGGCGAGAACATCATGATGAAGAAGAGCAGGCCGACGGTGAACGCCCCTGCGATGACCAGGCCGTTGCCCGTGCTCAGCGAGCCGAACATGGGCAGCGCCCACACCGCGCACCCGACCGCGCCCGTGAGGATCACCGGCTTGCGGCCCCACCGGTCGGCCAGCCGCGCGAACGGGACCGTCGCGACGGCGGCGGCCACCGCGGCGACGCTCACCGCAGCCAGCATCGTGTTCTGCGGGATGCCGAGTGCCTTGGGGCCGTACGAGATGCTGTAGACGATCGTCAGGTAGTAGACGGCCGACCCGCCGATCGCGGCGCCGATGCCGAGCAGCAGCCGGCCGGGGTACTCCTTGATCAGCGTGCCGAGCGGGAAGCGCGAGGCCGGGCGGGTCTCGGGGCCCCGCCCGCTGAACACCGGGGACTCCGTCACCGTCGTCCGCACCCACAGGCCGATGACGATCAGCACCGCGCTGAGCAGGAACGGGATCCGCCAGGCGCCGTCCGCGAAGCCGTCCCGGCCGGCGATGGAGAGCGTCGGCAGGATCACGGCACTGGACAGCAGGAAGCCCGCGACCGGGCCGACCTGGGGGATCGAGGCGTACAGCGCCCTGCGCCCCGGTGGCGCGTGCTCGGCGGCCAGCAGCACCGCGCCGCCCCACTCGCCGCCGATGCTCACGCCCTGCACCAGACGGAGCGTCACCAGCAGGACGGGGGCGAGCAGTCCGGCGGTCTCGTACGTCGGGAGGAGCCCGACACCCACGGTCGCCAGGCCCATCATCAGCAGCGAGAGGACCAGCGCCCGCTTGCGGCCGAGCCGGTCGCCGATGGTGCCGAAGAGGACGACACCGATGGGGCGGGCCAGGAACGCGGCGGCGAAGGTCAGGAACGCCGCCAGGGTGGAGACGGTGGAGTCGCCCGCCGGGAAGAAGGCGGGGCCGAGGACGAGGGCGGCGGCCGTGCCGTACACGGCGAAGTCGTAGTACTCGATCGTGGTGCCGATGAGGCTGGCGAGGGCGACGCGGGAGACCTGGGTGCGGTCGGGTCCCGGTGTCGAGGCCGTTGCCTTGGTGGTGGGGACGGTGGTGTCTGACATGGAGCGGCTTACCTCCGACGTCCGGCCCACCCCGCGAAGCGGAGGCTTCGGGGTGATCCAGGACACAGTGGGACTTGGGTGCGGAGGACAGTAGGGGTGCGCCGCCGGGGCGGAATGTGACTGTTCCGTCCTGCGGCACGCGAGGTGGGCGCGGGACCCGGCGACCCCGTCTCCTGTCCCCATGCGGCAAGACCAGGAGCACCAGAACGTCGGACGGTACGTCGCCCTCGAGCGCGGGCTGATCGACCGCGCCATCTTCAGCGACCCCGCCCTCTACCGGCAGGAGCTGCGCCGGGTCTTCGCGCCCAGCTGGCTGTTCCTCGCGCACGAGAGCCAGTTCAAGAAGCCCGGCGACTTCTTCACCACGTACATGGGAGAGGACCCGGTCATCGTCGCCCTGGGCCGCGACCGCAAGCTGCGGGCGTTCCTCAACGCCTGCCGGCACCGCGGGATGCGGGTCTGCCGGGCGGACGCGGGCGCGGCGAAGGCGTTCACGTGCAGCTACCACGGCTGGTCGTACGACATGGCCGGCAAGCTGATCAACGTCCCCAACGGCGAGGACTACCCCGCCCACTTCGAGCAGGACCAGTGGGGACTGACCGAGGTCGCGCAGCTCGACACGTACAAGGGGCTCGTCTTCGCGACCTGGAACCCCGAGGCGCCGCCGCTCGACGCGGCGCTCGGCGGGATGACCTGGTACCTGGACGCGATGCTCGACCGCGACCCGGAGGGCACCGAGGTCGTCGGCGGGGTCCACAAGTGGGTGCTGGAGGGCAACTGGAAGCTCGCCGCCGAGCAGTTCGCCTCCGACTGGTACCACGTCAACATCTCGCACGCGTCCGCGCTGATGGTCATGTCGCCGAGCGGAAAAGGCCCGAAGACGGAGATCGTGCAGACGCCGGGCCGGCAGTACACCGATCCGCTCGGCCACGGCGCCGGCTTCCCGACCCACCCGCGGAGCCGCTTCGACGACCGGGTCGTACACGACCACTACGACTACGAGGCGCTGCGCGAACGGCTCGGCGACGCCCGCGTCGAGGGCCCGATGACCACCGGCCATGCCACGGTCTTCCCCAACTTCTCCTACCTCCCGGTCAACGGCTCCATCCGGGTCTGGCACCCCAAGGGCCCGGACCGGATGGAGGTCTGGGCCTGGACGGTCGTCGACCGGTCGATGCCGGACGAGGTCAAGGACGCCCAACGCCTGTACAACCTGCGGACGTTCGGGCCGACCGGCATCTTCGAGCAGGACGACGGCGAGAACTGGAGCGAGGTCCAGGCCACCGCGCACGGCTTCATGGCCGGCTCGATGACCCTCAACTACCAGATGGGCCTGGGCATGGAGACCGACGACGGCGTCCACCCCGGCACCACCGGCCGCCTCTACAGCGACGGCGCCGCCCGCGGCTTCTACGCCCGCTGGCGTGACCTGATGAACACGCCCGCCTGGCACGAGAAGGCCACTGAGCAAGTCACCGAGAAGGACACCCGATGACCACCACCGACACCGGCATCCGCGTCGCCGCCGTAGGCGACATCGAGGACGGCGAGGCGCTGAAGGTGCCCGCCGAGACCACCGGCCACGGCGACGCCATCGCCGTCTTCCACGACGGCGGCGCCTACCACGCCCTCGACGACACCTGCTCGCACGGCCGGGCCTCCCTCTCCGAGGGCTGGATCGAGGACGGCGAGGTCGAGTGCCCGCTGCACAGCGCCCGCTTCTGCCTGCGCTCGGGCGAGCCGCAGTGCATGCCGGCCACCGCCGCCGTGCGCGCGCATCGCGTGGAGGTGCGCGACGGCGGGGTCTGGCTGCACCCGGGCGAGGAGCCCGCGGATGCCTAGGCGCATCGCCGTGGTGGGTGCGGGGCTCGCCGCCGTGTCCACCTGCGACGCGCTGCGCGCGCGGGGCTACGACGGTGAGCTGGTCCTCTACTCCGCCGAGCACGGACTGCCGTACGACCGCCCGCCGCTCAGCAAGGACGTGCTGCTGGGCAAGGCACGGCGCGAGGACGTGTCGCTGCGGCCCGAGCAGTGGTACGAGGGACAGCGCATCGAGCTCCGGGACGGGACGTCGGTCCGGACGATCCGCCCCGGCGAGGGTGGTGTCGAGCTGGCCGACGGTTCGGTGGCCGGGGCCGACCGGGTCGTGCTGGCCACGGGCGGCACACCGCGTCCGCTGCCGGTGCCCGGCGGTGACGACCCCGCCGTACATCTGCTGCGGACCTGGGAGGACGCCGAGCGGCTGCGGGAGCGGCTGCTGCCGGGCGCGGCCGTGACCGTGGTCGGGGCCGGGCTGATCGGTGCGGAGACCGCCGCCGTGGCGGTGGCCCTCGGATGCCGGGTGACGTTGGTCGATCCGGTGGCGGTGCCGTTGGCCGGTGTCGTCGGGGACCACCTCGCGGGGGTGCTGCATCGGAGGCATGCCGAGGAGGGCATCGAGGTGATCACCGCCGGGGTCGAGCGGATCGAACGCCGGGCCGGGCAGCTGGTGGTGCGTCTCGCGGGGCGCGAGGAGGGCGTGGTCGCCGACACGGTCGTCGCGGGGATCGGGATCCGACCGGCTGTGGAGTTGGCGCAGGGCGCCGGGCTCCATGTCGACAACGGTGTGGTGGTGCGGGTCGGGCAGCGGACCTCCCATCCGAACGTCTTCGCCGTCGGTGACGTGGCCCGGCTCGACGGGCATCCCGTGCGGCATGAGCACTGGGAGGCTGCGCAGCGGGGTGGAGAAGCTGCGGCGTCTGGGCTTCTCGGGCTGACTGTGCCGGAGGTGGGGGCGCCGTGGTTCTGGTCCGATCGGTATGGGGTGCGGTTGGAGGCCGTTGGGTCGATGGCGGATGCGGAGCGGGTTGTTCTGCGGGGGGAACGTATGGCCTTCGGCTTGCGGGGGGATCGGGTCGTTGCGGCTGCGGGGATCGATCGGGGGCGGGACGTCAAGGTGGCTCGGCGGATCATCGACCGGGGCATTGAGGTTGATGCGGGGCGGCTTGTCGATGGTGGCGATCTTCGGTCGGTGCTTCGCTGAATCGTCTGCCGGGTGCGGTGGCGTGGTGTCTGCGGGTCCGTTGTGGCTGGTCGCGCAGTTCCCCGCGCCCCTAAAAGCAGGGCGTCGCCCATCCGCCCGCTGTGCCGTCCACCGGCACATGTGCTCCCTGAAACCATTCCCGCCGGGCTCTCATGGCAAGTGAGCTCGGCCCGCAGGAGGTCCCACCCATGAGCATCCATCCCATGGAGCCGTCGGCACCCGCCCCTTCCGTCTCCTACGAAGACGACATCCGGCTCCACTACGACGTCCAGCGCCTCTACGCCACCGAAGCCCGCCTCCTCGACCAGCACCGGTACGCCGACTGGCTGGAGTTGTTCGCCGAGGATCTGCACTACTGGGCGCCGGTGCGGACGAACCGGCTGCGGCGGCAGCAGGCGTTGGCCGATGGTTCGCCCGGTGAGGTGGCGATCTTCGACGAGACCAAGGCGAGCCTGGCCTGGCGGATCCGGCGGTTCGACTCGGGGATGGCCTGGGCCGAGGATCCGCCGTCCCGGACCCGGCATCTGATCAGCAACGTGCTGGTGTGGGCGGCCGATGAGTCCGCTGAGCCTGGCTCCTACGTCGCCGAGTCGTCGTTCCTCTGCTACCGCAACCGGCTCGAACGCGAGGTGGACCTCTATGCCGGCGGGCGCACCGACGTCCTGCGCCGTACCGACGACGGCTCCCTGCTGATCGCCCGCCGCACGATCCTGCTCGACCAGAACGTCCTGCTCGCCAAGAACATCAGCACCTTCCTGTGACCGGAGATCTCCTGTGACCTCAGCCCCGACAGAAGAGCTCAAGCTCGTCGAGCACACCGTGCAGACCACGCTCGGGCCGATCGCCGTCAGCGAGGCCGGCGAAGGGCCGGTGCTGGTCATGCTGCACGGCGGTGGCCCCGGCGCCAGTGCCGTCGCCAACTACCACCAGAACCTGGCCGCCCTCACCCCGCACTTCCGCGTGATCCTCCCCGACCAGCCCGGCTTCGGCGGCAGTTACCGGCCCACCGAGGCCGATCTGGACGCCCGCAGCATCACCGAGATCACCGTGGACGCGCTGCTCCAGACCCTCGACGCGCTCGGCGTCGAGCGGTTCCGTCTGCTGGGCAACAGCCTCGGCGGTGCCGCCGCCATCGCCACCGCCCTCGAAGTGCCGGACCGGGTGGAGAAGTTGGTGCTGATGGCGCCCGGCGGTGGCTGGCTGCCCTTCGGGCCGACCCCGACCGAGGGGCAGAAGGCCATGTTCCGGTACTACAACGGGGAGGGGCCGACGCTGAAGAAGATGCGGGACTTCATCGGGGTGATGACCGCCGAGCCGAAGCGCTGGGCGGACACCGCGCAGGCCCGCTACGAGGCCTCCCTCGACGAGTCCCACATCGCCTTCTACCACCGCTACAACGCCGCCTTCGCCAAGCGACACGGCATGGACCCGCTCTGGCAGCGCGTCCACCGGATCGCCTGCCCCACCCTTCTGCTCTGGGGCCGGGACGACCGCACCATCACCCTCGACGGCGCCCAGCTCATGCTCAAGCAGATCCGTGACGTGCAGTTGCATGTCTTCGGCGGCTGCGGGCACTGGGTGCAGCTGGAGCGGCAGGCCGAGTTCGAGCGGCTGGTCACCGACTTTCTCGGGGAGCGCTGAGCCGTGGGCTGGCTGGCGGGCGACGTCGCCCTGATCACCGGCGGCGGCTCCGGCATCGGCCGCGCGGTCGCCCTGCGCTGTCTCGCCGAGGGCGCGAGCGTGGCCGTACTGGACCGGGACGAGGAGCAGCTGGCCGATCTTCCGGACGGCATCCTCGCCCTCGCCGGAGACGTGCGCTCACCGGACGACCTGCACCGGGCCGTGTCGGCCACCGTGGAGCGGTTCGGCAGGCTGGACATCCTCGTCCCGAACGCCGGAATCTGGGACTACCACCGAAGTGTCACCCGGCTCACCGGCAAGGAAGTGTCCGAGGCCTTCGACGATGTCTTCGGTATCAACGTCAAGGGCTATGTCCTGGCCGTGGAGGCCGCCTGGCGGGAGCTGGTCGCCACCCGCGGGAGCATCGTCATGACCCTGTCCAACGCCTCCTTCCACACCGACGGCGGGGGTGCCCTGTACACCGCCAGCAAGCACGCCTGCCTGGGCCTGCTCCGCCAGTTCGCCTACGAGCTGGCCCCCAGCGTCCGTGTCAACGGCGTCGCCGTCGGCGGCATGCGCACCAACCTGCGCGGACCGGAGAGCCTCGGCCTCCAGGACCGTACGCTGGCCGCCTCCTTCGCCAGGAACGAGGCGTCCGGCATCGAGCAGCCGCCGCTCATCCCCCTGTACGACTCCAGTGTCGAGCCGGAAGACTTCACCGGCCCCTACGTCCTGCTCGCCTCCCGCGCCAACAGCGGCACCGTCACCGGAGCCGTCATCCCCGCGGACGGCGGCATCGCCGTCCGCGGCTTCCGTACTCCGGCAGGCGGCGCCGGCCTCTGACCAGCCGTCGTCCCACGACCGCCCTTGAAGTCATCCCACGACCGTCCCTGAAGGAGCCGACGCCATGGCCGCCGTCGACATCAGCCCCGCCGCCGCGCTGCACCGCAGAGCGCGGTACCCCTCGTCCACCGCCGTCGTCTACGAGGGTCGCGAGGTCACGGCGGCCGAACTCGGCCGCACCGTCGGCGAGTTCGCGGCCGGGCTGTCCGAGCGCGGGCTGCGCCGCGGGGACCGGATCGCCTACCTCGGCTTCAACAGCGTCACCTTCCTGGAGACGCTGTTCGCCGCCGCCCACCTCGGCGCGGTCTTCGTGCCGGTCAACTTCCGGCTCGCCGCCGACGAGGTGCGGCACATCCTGAACGACTGCGGCGCCCACACCCTCGTCGTCGAGGAGGGCCATCGAGAGGTGGTGGAGTCGGTCCTCGCCGACGTCCCGGCGCGGGGCCACGTCCTCGTCGACACCGACCCCGCCTGCCCCGCCGTACCCGAGGGCGTCTGGACGGCGCTGTCCGGGCTGCGCGGCCCGGACCGGCCCGTACGACAGCCCGTCGCGCTGTACGCGGACGACCTCGCCGCCCTGATGTACACCTCCGGCACCACCGGCCGCCCCAAGGGCGTCATGCTCACCCACGGCAACCTGTGGTGGAACGCGGTCAACGTGGACAGCGTCGTCGACACCCGCAGCGACGACGTGAACCTGGCCGTCGCCCCGCTCTTCCACATCGGCGGCCTCAACGCCCTCACCCTGCGGACGCTGGTGCGCGGCGGCACGGTCGTCCTGCGGCGCGGCTTCGACCCCGCCCAGTGTCTGGAGGACCTGGTACGGCACCGGGTGACCAGCCTCTTCGCGGTGCCCGCCATGTTCGCCGCCCTCGCCCGCGTGCCCGGATTCGCCGAGGCCGACCTCGGCGCCCTGCGGGCCGCGGTCGTCGCCGGAGCGCCCGTGCCGCCCCAGCTGATCCGCGACTACGCCGAGCACGGCGTGCTGCTCCAGCAGGCCTGGGGGCTGACCGAGACGGCGCCCTTCGCGACGTATCTGCCCGCCGGGATGACCCTGGAGAAGACCGGATCGGCAGGGGTGCCGATGCCGTACACCGAGATACGGCTGACGCACCCGGGCACCGGCGCCGGCATCGACGGTCCGGACGTGCGGGGCGAGATCTGTGTCCGCGGCCCCAACGTGACCGCCGGCTACTGGGACAACCCGGACGCCACCCACGCGGCCTTCGACGACATGGGCTGGTTCCACACCGGGGACGTGGCCTACCGGGACAAGGACGGCTACTACTACATCGTCGACCGGTTGAAGGACATGATCATCAGCGGCGGGGAGAACGTCTACCCGGCGGAGGTCGAGCGCGTACTCGCCGAGTTGCCGGGCGTCCTGGAGGCCGCCGTCATCGGCGTACCGGACCCCAAGTGGGGCGAGACGGTACTGGCCGTCCTGTCCTGCACGGAGGGCACGAAGCCCACGGTGGAGGAGGTCCGGGAGTTCGCGGCCGGCTACCTGGCCCGCTACAAACTCCCCACCCGGGTACTGCTCATAGACCACCTCCCCCGCAACGCCAGCGGCAAGCTGGCGAAGGCGGAGCTGAGGCAGTGGGCAGAGGCCAAGACGCCCTGAGGGACGCGCCCCTTTAGGGGCGCGGGGAACTGCGCGACCAGCCACAACGGCGCCGCACCCGAAAAGCCGACCCATCGCGGCACTCCCAGCCAACCGTTCTGCCAGGCGGCACACGAGCTGGAGCAGCCCGCCAAATCCAACGAACGTGACCACGTGCTAGCTGCAACCGCCATCTCCCAGAGCGCCACCGACCCCCTCTCGGGCCTGGTCCTGCGCGACATCCCGAAGCCCACCCCCCGCCCCGGCTGGTCCGTCATCCGTGTCGTGGCCGCCGCGCTGAACATGCACGACCTGTGGACACTGCGGGGCGTGGGCCACCCGCCCGACCGGCTCCCGATCGTCCTCGGGTGCGACGCCGCCGGATACGACGAGGACGGCAACGAGGTCATCGTCCACCCGGTGATCGGCGACCCGGACGCGGGCCGCGGCGACGAGACCCTCGACCCCGACCGGGCGCTGCTGTCCGAGCGGCACGACGGCTCGTTCGCCGAGTACTTGACCGTCCCGACCCGGAACCTCGTCCCGAAGCCCGCGTGGCTGTCGTTCGACGAGGCGGCCTCTCTGCCGGTCGCGTGGACGACGGCGTACCGCATGCTCTTCACCCAGGCCCGGATCACCGCCGGCGACCGGGTGCTGGTGCAGGGCGCGGGCGGCGGGGTCGCGTCGGCCGCGATCAAGCTGGCGGTGGCCGCGGGCGCCGTCGTCTACGCGACGAGCCGCAGCGCCGAGAAGCGCGCCGAGGCCCTGGCCTGGGGTGCCCGCGCCGCCGTGGCCACGGGTGAGCGGCTGCCCGAGCGGGTCGACGTGGTCGTCGAGACCGTCGGCGAGGCGACCTGGTCGCACTCGCTGAAGTCCCTGCGTCCCGGCGGCACCCTCGTCATCGCCGGTGCCACCACCGGCACCAACCCGCCCGCCGACCTGGGCCGGATCTTCTACCTCCAGCAGCGCATCCTCGGCTCCACCGGCTGCACCCGCACCGAACTGGTCTCGATGCTGCGCCTGATGGAGGCCACCGGGGTCCGCCCGGTGATCGACCGCAGCCTTCCGCTGACCGACATCCACAAGGGCTTCCAGCTCATGATCGACGGCGGCCTCACCGGCAAGCTCGTCGTCCACCCGACCCAGCATCCCCAGCCGTCCCAGCCGTAAGGAGCCCCACCATGACCGCAGCCGCCGTCGGGCTCTCCCACTCGCCCCTCATCGGCAGGAACGACCCCGCCCCCGACGTCCTCGCGCGCGTCGCGCAAGCCGTCGCGGGCGCACGGGACTTCGTGCGCGCCTACGACCCGGAACTGGTCGTGCTCTACGCCCCCGACCACTACAACGGCTTCTTCTACAAGGAGATGCCGCCCTTCTGCCTGGCCACCGAGGCCCACGCGGTGGGCGACTTCGGTACGGGCGCCGGCCCGCTGTCGGTCGACACCGAGGCGGCGAAGACGCTGGCCCAGGGCGTGCTCGACCGCGGCGTGGACCTGACCGTGTCGGCCCGGATGACCGTCGACCACGGCTTCGCGCAGCCCCTCGAAGTGCTCTTCGGCGGCATCGACCGGGTGCCCGTCGTCCCGGTCTTCGTCAACGGCGTGGCCACCCCGCTCGGCCCGGTCGGCCGTATCCGGGCGCTGGGCACGGCGATCGGGCGGGCCGCTGCCGAACTCGACCGCCGGGTGCTGTTCCTCGCCTCGGGCGGCCTCTCCCACGACCCGCCGGTCCCCGTGCTGGACGGGGCGCCGCCCCGGGTCGCCGACGCGCTCATCGAGGGCCGTCCGCCGACTCCCGAGCAGCGGGCCAGGGGAGAGGAGCGGGTCGTGCAGGCCGGGCGCGACTACGCCGCCGGATCGACCGCGATGATTCCGATCAACCCGGAGTGGGACAACCGGCTCCTCGACCACCTGGAGAAGGGCGAGTTGGCGGCGTTCGACACCTGGAGCGTCGAGGGCATGGCCCGGGAGGGCGGCGGCTCCGCCCACGAAGTCCGCGCCTGGATCGCGGCGTTCGCCTCGCTGGCGGCGGCCTCGGAGTCCGGGGCGTACGAGATGACGTCCCGCTTCTACGAGGCCATCCCGGCGTGGATCGCCGGGTTCGCCGTGGCCACGGCGAGGTGAGGAGGACGGCCCTCGGCCGTCGACCTTGGGCAGCGCTCAGCCCCGGACACTGCCCGCCGTCAGCCCGCCCACGATGAAGCGCTGGAACAGGGCGAACACACAGACCACCGGAAAGCTGATGAGCGTGGCCGTGGCCATCAGGGCGCCCCACGCCGTCCCGTGCTGCCCGACGAAGGAGTTCAGCAGCACGGTGACCGGCTGCACGTCCGGCCCGTCGGTCAGTGTGAGGCCGAACAGGAACTCGCCCCAGCCGATCAGGAACGACAGCCCGGCCGTGGCGACCAGGCTCGGCATCATGACGGGCAGCACGACCCGCAGCAGTACGCCGGGCAGCCCGCAGCCGTCGACCAGTGCCGCCTCCTCCAGCTCCGGCGGCACGGCCCGCAGCACCGGGCGCAGCACGATCACCGCGAAGGGCAGCGTCAGCGTGGTGTCGGCGGCGATCAGGCCGAGGTAGGTGTCGTCGAGACCGGCCCGGCGTTCCAGGATGAACAGAGGTGCCGCCAGCACGATGGCGGGCGGCAGTTGGGCCACCAGCAGGGCGAGCACCATCGCGCCCGAGCCGCGCATCCGGACCCGGGCGAGGGCATAGGCGAGCGGGACACCGAGCAGGAGCGTCAGGGCGACGACCCCGCTGGAGATCACCAAGCTGTTGAGCAGGGCCCGGGGGAGACCTTCGTAGTCCAGCGCAGCCCGGTAGTTCTCGGCGGTGAGCGGGGCGGGCACCCACTGCGGGGTCGGCACGAGGATCCGGTCCGGCTCGGTGAGGCTGGTCTTGGCCATCCAGTACACCGGCAGCAGGAAGGCCGCGGTGATGAGCGCGGCGACCGCGGTGAGCAGCCAGGGGTGGTGACGGGGGCGGCGGGGAGGTTTCACGTGGAACCTCCCGGCGCTTCCTCGCGGTGCAGTCGTCGTACGTAGAACAGGCCGGTCAGCAGTGGTACGACGAGCAGCAGCAGCCCGGCGGCGGCGCCCTCGCCGAACCGGAAGAAGCGGAAGAAGACCTCGTAGACGTAGAGGGAGAGCACGCGGGTGGCGTCCACGGGGCCACCGCCCGTCATCACGAAGACGAGGTCGAACACCTTGAAGGTGTAGATCAGGCCGAGCAGGAGAACGGTCACCGAGACCGGGCGCATCAGCGGCAGCGTGAGGTGGCGCAGGCGCTGCCAGGCGCTCGCGCCGTCGAGGGCGGCGGCCTCGTGGAGTTCGGGGTCGATGGTGTGCAGGCCGACCAGGAGCAGCAGCATGTTGAAGGGCACCCCGACCCAGATGTTGGCGAGGGTCACCCCGGTCAGGGACGTGGACGGGTCGGTGAGCCAGTCGTGGGAGAGCGTGCCCAGGCCGGCCGCCGTCAGCAGGGCGTTGTAGGCGCCGGACTCCGCGTCCAGCAGCCAGCGGAAGAGGGTGCCGCTGACCACGGGCGGCAGCAGCCAGGCCACCAGGAGCAGGGAGCGCAGGAGGCCGTTCAGCGGGAAGGGGCGGGCGAAGAGCAGGGCCAGGGCGAAACCGAGGGTGAACTGGCAGACCAGGGAGCCCAGCGTGAAGACCAGCGACAGGCGTACGGAGTGCCAGAACGCCGGGTCGTCCAGCACCGCCCGGTAGTTGTCGAGGCCGCTGAAGGGTTCGGCCCCGCCGAGCAGGCTGCTCAGGCGCACGTCATGGACGGAGGTCCAGACGTTGTAGAAGAGCGGATAGGCCAGGAAGAGCGCGAGGAAGGCCAGCCCCGGGAGGCAGAAGAGGTATCCGGCGCGGCGGCGGCGCGCGGAGGGGGAGAGGCGGTTCCGTCTGCGATGGATCTCCCAGGCGAGGCCCTGACGCCCCCTCATCACCCGCCCAGCGCCTTGTCGATCTGGCCGGCCGCCGTCCGTGCCGCGGCCGCCGGCGACGTCGAGCCGGTCAGCACGGCCTGTTCCGCCTCCGAGACGGCCTGGGCCGCGTCGGCGTAGTGCTCGCCGTACTGGCGTGGACGGGCCAGCGGGAGCTGGCTGAGGAAGAGCCGCAGGGCCGGGTCGGAGGCCCAGGTGCCCTGGTCGGCCAGGTCCTTGCGGGCGGGCAGATTGCCGAAGGAAACGAGGTACGGCACCAGCACGGACGGACGCTGGGTGTACTCCAGCACCTCCCACGCCTTGTCGAGCTTCCCGCTGCTCGCCATCAGCACCCAGTTCTCCCCGCCCAGACAGGTGGCCGCCTCCTTGTCGCGGGGCAGGGCGACGACGGACCAGTCGAAGGCGGCCTTCTTCAGGGTGGGGATCTGCCAGGGGCCGTTGATCTGCATCGCGGCGCGCTGGTCGAGGAAGCGGGTGTTGACGTCCTGCTGTGTCCAGCCCACGCAACTCTCGGACAGGGAGCCCTTGGTGATCAGTTCGTCGAGGAAGGTCAGGGCGGTGGTGCCGTAGGTGGCGAAGGTGTCCAGGTCGCCGCCCGCCTGCCACAGGAACGGCAGGAACTGGAAGACGCCCTCCTCGGTCTTGATCGCGCTCAGCGCCAGCCCGTACCGGTCCCCACTGGTCAGCCGTTCGGCAGCAGAGGCGAGCTGGTCCCAGGTGGTGGGCGGCGCGACGTCGGCCTCCCGCAGCATCCGCGTGTTGCAGTACAGGGCCAGGCAGTTGCTGTTGTTGGGGATGCCGAGGGTCTTGCCGCCGACCTGGCAGCCCTCCCAGGGGCCCTTGTAGTACTCGTCGGCCTGGCCCCACTCCTCGACCCGGCCGGTGAGGTCGGCCAGCAGGCCGCTGCCGCCGAGCGAGTTCATGGCGACGTTGTCGACGATCGCGATGTCGGGCAGGTCGCCGGAGATCGCGCCCAGCGTGATCTGCCGCTCCAGATCCGCGAACGGGAACGTCCGCCGCTCGATCCGCACGTCCGGCACGCCCGCCTCGACATCCTTGATCAGCCGGGTCATCCCGGGCTGGAAGTTGTCCAGCGTGAAGTAGTCCCACCAGGTGAGGGTGGTCGTGCTCGGCTCGTCGGAGCCGCAGGAGGCCAGCGCACCGCCGAGCCCGAGGGCAGCGGCTCCCGCGCCGGCGGTCCGCAGGAAGCCGCGGCGGTCGAGCGGGTACGGCATGCTGCCCTCCAAGGGGCTGTACGGAAAGAGGTGTCAAAGTCGGCGTATCAGAAATCCACGTCGAAATCGGGGAATTCCGGCTCGGGTTCCGAACCGGGCACCGGACGACACCGCCCCGTACTGGAGCGCAGGGTGATCAGCGGTTTCAGCAGGACGTGCCGCGGCGTCGAACCCGGTGAGCGGAGCCGCTCCACCATCAGCTCGACGGCGACCCGGCTCATCTCCTTGGCGGGGATCTCGGCGGCCGTGAGCTGCGGGGTCACCTGCTCGGCCCAGGGGCTCGCCGCCACCCCGACGACCGAGAAGTCGCGCGGCACGGCGCGGCCGTGCCGGGTCAGCCCGCGGTAGACGCCCTCCAGGGCCGCCTCGTTCATGGTGACCAGCGAGGTGGTGGCCGGTTCGTCCGCGAGGATCCGCGCCACGACCTCCTCACCCGAGGCGAGGGCCTCCCCGCACAGGTAGGCGCGCGGCTCGTGGCCCAGGTCCGTCATCGCGGTGACGTAGCCCTCGTGGCCGAGCCGGGCGAAGCCGTAGCCGCTGTTGAACAGTTCCTCCGAGCGGTTGACGAAGGCGATCCGGTGATGGCCCAGGTCGGCGAGGTGCCGCACACACCCGCTCGCCAGCCCGGCGAAGTCCAGATCGACCCAGCCCGCCTCGTCGGCGCGGTGGTTGCGGCCGATGGCGACGAACGGGAAGCCCTCCCGCACCAGTTGCTCGACCCTGGCGTCCTCGCGACGGATCTCCATCACGATCACGCCGTCCACGCGCCGCCCGTCGCCGCCGCCCCACTCCCCGTCCATGAGCCGCTGTCCGAGCATCCGCCGGAACGAGGGGTCGTCGTCCGTGTCGGCGGGGGAGAGCAGCACGTCGTAGCCGTACGGCGTCGCGGCCTCGGCGACGCCGCCGACGAAGGCGAGCTGCATGGTCGTGTAGTCCCGGGAACGGCCGGACGGGGGATAGAGCAGTCCGAGCGTGTGCGTGCGGTGGCCCTCTCCCTCGGCCGGCCCTCCCTCGGCCGGTCCTCCATCGGCCGGCGATGTGGTCGGGTCGCCGCCCGGACGCCCGGTCATGGTCAGCCGACCGGGAGGGGCTGTTCGGCCCAGATCGTCTTGCCGGTCGGGGTCTGGCGGGTGCCCCAGCCCTGGGTGAGCTGGGCGACCATGTGCAGCCCGCGGCCACCCTCGTCGTAGGTACGGGCGCGGCGCAGATGGGGGGCCGTGCTGCTGGCGTCGGACACCTCGCAGATCAGGGTGCGGTCCCGGATCAGGCGCAGCCCGATGGGTACGCCGCCATAGCGGATGGCGTTGGTGACCAGCTCGCTCACCACCAGCTCGGTGACGAACGCCGCCTCCTCCAGGCCCCACGCCGCGAGCTGCCGGGAGGCCTGCGCGCGGGCGTCCGCCACGATCGCCGGGTCGGACGGCAGCGCCCAGGCGGCGACCTGGTCGGCGTGCAGGGCGCGGGTGCGGGCGAGGAGCAGGGCCACGTCGTCGGCGGGGCTCTCGGGGAGCAGGTCCTTGAGGATGGCGTCGCAGGTGGTCTCCAGCGACGGCACCGGAGAGGAGAGGGCCTCGCAGAGCCGTTCCAGGCCGAGGCCGACGTCGCGCTCATGGGAGATCAGCCCGTCGGTGCAGAAGGCGAGCAGGCTCCCCTCGGGCAGCTCCATCTCGGTCGCCTCGAAGGGCAGCCCGCCGACGCCGAGCACGGGACCGGGGGTGAGACGGACGACGCCGACCGTGCCGTCGGGGAGCAGCAGGGCGGGCGGGACATGGCCCGCACTCGCCAGGGTGCAGATCCGGGAGACCGGGTCGTAGACGGCGTACAGGCAGGTCGCGCCGATTCCGCCGGTGTACGGCAGCTCCCGGACGATGCTGTCGTCGTCCGAGGTCAGATGGGTGACCAGGTCGTCGAGGTGGGTGAGCAGCTCGTCCGGGGGCAGATCCACGTCGGCGAGGGTGCGGACGGCGGTACGCAGCCGCCCCATCGTCGCCGAGGCGTGGATGCCGTGCCCGACGACGTCGCCGACGACCAGCGCGACCCGAGTCCCCGACAGCGGTACGACGTCGAACCAGTCGCCGCCCACGCCGGCGCCCGTACCGGCGGGCAGATAGCGGTACGCCACCTCGACGGCCGCCTGTTTCGGCAGGTCGCGGGGGAGCAGGCTGCGCTGGAGGGTGAGCGCGTTGGTGCGTTCGCGGGTGTACCGCCGGGCGTTGTCCACCCCCACGGCGGCCCGCCCCGCGAGTTCCTCGGCGAGGATCAGGTCATCCTGCTGGAAGGGCGGCGAACCCTTCCCACGGACGAAGACCGCGACGCCGAGCGTGATGCCGCGGGCCCGCAGCGGGGTGGCCATCACCGAGTGGAAGCCGTGCTCCCGGACGACGGTGGCCCTCGCCTCGTGCTCGGCGACCCACCGGACGAAGTCGGGGTCCCCCTCGCCGCTGAGCACCGGCCGGCCGCTGGTGAGGGAGCGGGCGGGCGGCGAGAACGGTGGATAGGTGTCCACGCCACCGAGGTCGACGGCGGCCTCGGGCACACCCCCGCCCTCCGTGGCCGACTGATGGGCGACCCGGCGCAGCACCACGGCGGCGTCGACCTGCCCCGGCACCGGTTCCTCCCCGCGCACCACCGAGTCGAGCAGATCCACACTGGCGAAGTCCGCGAGCCGCGGGACGGCCAGATCGGCCAGCTCCTGGGCGGTGCGGGTCACGTTGAGGGTGGTGCCGATACGGGTGCCGGCCTCGTTCAGCAGAGCCAGCCGCTGCCGGGCGGCGTACTGCTCGCTGCTGTCGAAGGCGGCGGTGCCGACCCCGGCGACCGCGCCGGAGCCGGGATCCCGGACGGGCCACAGCTCCACGATCCAGGACCGCTGCCCACCGGCACCGGCAGGTGGTGCCGGGGCGAACCCCTCGTACCGCATGGGCATGGCTTCCTCGGCGACCCGCCGCACACACCGCAGAAACCCTTCATCGGACCGGGCCTCCCCGAGCGGATCGGCCTCCGCGCCCGCGTTCAGCCGCCACGATCCCGACGCCGCGCTGTAGGTGGACAGGGCGATCGAGGACTGAGCGAAGGCCCACTCCACCATCCGCCGGTCGCGCTCCGAGTCGGGGGTTCCGGTGGTGGCGGTGACGACGAACGCCTGCGTCGCGCCGACGCCGTCCAGGGAGGGGTGGGCGTGCAGGGTCAGCTCGACACGACGGCCGTCGCGGTGACTGAGCACCGCCGCGCCGCTCCACTCCTGGGACCCGACCGGCGAGAACCCGGTCGCCTCCCGGTCCACGAGAAGATCGGCCGCGGCCCGCCCCACCACCTCGGACGCGCGGTACCCCAGCAGCCGCCTAGCACCCTCACTCCACCCCGTGACGATGCCCTCCAGGCTGATGGTCGCCGTCGCGGCATCTGCTGACCACCAGCTGTGACCGAGACTCTGATCAAAAGTGGCCATTATGGCTCAATTCGCGCTGGCGATGTTACTCACGGTTCCAGCGTGCGCGTCGCGGGAGGATCGGACAAGTCAGATTCCTGTGCATGGAAATGGCGCGGAGGCGGGCGGAGGGAATGCGTCGAGATGGGCTCACCGGCCGGCAGGCAATTTCGCGGTGATGAAGCGAGCCACCTGGACCACCTTGTCGTCCGACACCGCGGCAGGCGTTGTCGAGGCGTTGGCGCGGGTCGCGAAGCTCAGTACCCAGGTGCGGGTTCCCGTGTTCCACACGACGAACGTGATCTGCTGGCGCGTCTGTACCTGATAGGCGGTTTCCCGGAGGGCCTGCTCGCCCAGGCCGCTCACCGTGTCGACCCGCATGTCACGCATTCCGGCCGGGGCCGGGTTCTTGCTCACGTCGTGGGCGGCGGACAGTTCGGTGTCGTAGGCGCGGGTGCCCGGGGTGAGGGACAGCATCGACGTTCCGTCAGCGGCGGCGTAACCGCAGACGTCCGGGGCTTCGCCCTTGTTGGGGCTGACCTGGGCCGTGGGCCGGGCGTCGGCGATGAGCTGCTTGGCGGCGTCCGCGGTAAGGGCGGTGCACAGCTGGGACGGTGGCGCCGTCTTCACCGAACCGGCGGCGCCCTTGTCGGCGACAGGGGCGGTGGTGCCACCGGCAGCCGTGGGCGTGGGTGTGGACTGGGCCGCGGTGCTGCAGGCGGTCAGCAGACCGAATGCGATCACGGCGGTCGAACCGGCGGCGACACGAGAGAAGCGACGCACCAACATAGGGATCAAGTCCTGTTTATAGGGTGAAATCGGGAAGTGCTCGACGAGCCGAAAAGGCACCCCGCCCCGGTCGGCGGGGTGCCTCGGCGGTCCGGTCACGACCGGACGCGGTCACGGCAGCTCAGGGGGTCCAGACGTTGTACGACCCGTAGTCGCTGACCTTCATGTTGGTCGTCCAGCTGCCCCAACGCTCGTTGGGGGACCAGGTGTACTGCCAGGCCTTGCCGTTCGGCCTGGTCGGGCTCACCAGGCAGGACTTCCCGGTGGAGTGGTAGATGCCCTGGTAGACGCCCTGTGTCCAGCGACGCTCCACGACCTGGATCGGCTGGGCCTTCTGCCCCGGCTTCAGGTTGGTCGTGAAGGTGAACGAGGTGGTGGTGGAGCCGTTGCGCCCGTACGAAGGGGTGAGGCTGGCGAGCTCGCTCAAGGCCTTGTTGAGAGGGCTGGGGACCTTGATGTTGAGGCCGGCCGACCACTGCCAGCCCGTCGTCTTCGACTCCTGCCAGGCGTAGGAGCAGCTGGGAACGTTCCAGGGGCACTGGAACGTGGGGCCCCGCCAGACCCAGTCCTGCCAGGTTTTGTTCGCCTGCTGCACGCCCACCGACCGCGTCTTGTCGGGAGTCGACCAGTTGCCGGCGATGTCACTCTGGGAACCGTCCGCGTTCTGCAGGCACACCGTGCTCGCCGCCGAGGCGACACCGGGGGATCCGAACACCACCAGCGGGGCCAGCCCCAGCGTCAGCAGCCCGATCCACTTGCTGCGGCGCGCGCCGCGGTGGGTCTTCATCGTTGATCCTTCTGCGTTCGGCGCCGTTCGGCCGAATCGCGTGAGCAGCTTCATGAACGTTCTCCTGGTCGTGCGCCAGTGGCGTGCGCCCGGCGTCTGACACCAGACGTTCGCGGCCGAGGAGTTGTTCGGACATCCGCCCCCTAGGGGCAATCAATTACTTGACGCGCATCTGATGCAGCGTTCACCCGCCCGTCACATGGCCCGTCGCGTCGGCTCAGGCCATGTCGGATCCGCTCCGAGCCGCTCTCTCCTGCCCGGCCCGTGCCGCTGTGTCGTACAGCACAGGGAACAGCCGCACGTGACCGTCGACCGTCATACGAATCGGCGTACTTAAGACGTCGGTACCGTGAACGGCTAGCATCCGCCGGTAGCTGCAAGCCAGGACGAAGCGCAGGACGAAGCGAGGGCGGGGCATGACGGAACCGAGGATCGCCGTCGCCGTGGTGACGATGGGCAACCGCCCCGCCGAGATCGACGCGCTGCTCGATTCCGTGGCCAAGCAGGACCTCGCCCCCGCCCGGATCGTCATCGTCGGCAACGGCTGCCCGCTCCCCGAGTTCGCCGAACGACTGGGCCTGCCCGGCGAGATCACGCCGATCGAGCTGGACGAGAACCTCGGCTGTCCCGGCGGACGCAACGCGGCCCTCGCCCGGCTGCGGGAGTTCGGGGACATCGACGTCGTGGTCGACCTGGACGACGACGGGCTCCTCGTCGAGGCCGACGTACTGCGCCGCGTACGCGACCTGTACGCCGCCGACGGCCAACTCGGCATCGTCGGCTTCCGCATCGCCGACGAGCACGGCGAGACACAGCAGCGGCACGTGCCCAGGGTCGGCAAGTCGGATCCGCTCAAGGGCGGATACGTCACCGGCTTCCTCGGCGGCGGGCATGCGCTGAGCATGGCGATGCTGGACGAAACCGGTGACTGGCCCGCCGAGTTCTTCTTCGCCCACGAGGAGACCGACCTGGCCTGGCGGGCCGCCGACGCCGGCTGGCGCATCCTCTACGCCCCCGAACTGCTCCTCCAGCACCCGAAGACCTCGCCCGCCCGGCACGCCATCTACTACCGCGTGAACGCCCGCAACCGTGTCTGGCTGACCCGCCGCCGACTCCCGCTCGCCCTCATCCCCGTCCACCTGGGCATCTGGACCCTGCTCACCCTCGCCCGCACCCGGTCGCGGGCCGGCCTGCGCGCCTGGTTCGGCGGCTTCCTGGAAGGCGTGCGGGACCCGGCGGGCGAACGACGGCCGATGCGGTGGCGCACGGTGTGGCGGCTCTGCCGACTGGGACGGCCGCCGGTCGTCTGACCAAGGGCATCGGCTGACGGGACGCGGGCCCCGGTCGGTCACCTCAGCCGACCAGGGCCCGCCTGCGTCCCCGGATCCGGCTGCGGCGGCACTCCCCCGAGTTTGCGTGTAGTACGCGCGCCGTCGGCCGGATCCGATGGGATGATCAGATTAAGCCATGTTGACCAAACGTCAATATCAAGCCAGAGGTGTTTTGTGACACGCGGTCATCACTTTGCGTCCGCATAACACTCCACCACCGCCGTCGTGAACGGAAACCGCACCGGCGTCTCCCCGAAGGTCAGCCGCCCCGCCAGCTCCGCCGCCTCACGGATCGCCGTCACGACCGTCGCCGCCTCCTCCTCGGGACAGTGCACGATCACCTCGTCGTGCTGGAAGAAGACCAGTTCCGCCGCCATGCCCGCGCAGGCCTGCCGCAGCGCGGCGAGCAGCAGCAGGGTCCAGTCGGCGGCGCTGCCCTGGACGACGAAGTTACGGGCGAAGCGGCCCCGCGCGCGGGCGTTGGTGGAGGCGTAACCCGGCACCCACTCCTGCGGCCCGGAACCGTCGCCCGACTCGGTCTGGGCCTCCGGGGTCGGGATCCCCGCCTCCTCGGCCGCGTCCTCCGACGCCCCGGCCGCCGGCGGACAGGTCCGCCCCAGCCACGTCCGCACGAGCCGCCCCTCCTCCCCGGCCCGCGCCGCCTCGTCGACGTACGCCACCGCTCTGGGGAAACGGCGTCTGAGCGCGGCGAGGTTCTTCAGCCCGTCGCCGGAGGTCTGTCCGTAGACGGCACCCAGCACGGCGAGCTTGGCCTGGTCGCGATCCCCGGAGAAGGCGCGGTCGGACACCGACTGGTAGAGGTCGGCCTCCCGCCCGGCCACCTCCATCAGCCCGGGGTCACGGGAGATCGCCGCCAGCACCCGCGGCTCCATCTGGTCGGCGTCGGCCACGACGAGCCGCCAGCCCGGGTCGGCGACCACCGCACGCCGGATGACCTTCGGAATCTGCAGCGCGCCCCCGCCGTTGGTCACCCACCGCCCGGTCACCGTCCCGCCCGCGAGGAACTCCGGCCGGAACCGCCCGTCGCGCACCCAGTCCTGCAGCCAGGACCAGCCGTGGGCCACCCAGATGCGGTACAGCTTCTTGTACTCGACCAGCGGCTTCACGGCCGGATGGTCGAGGGACTCGATCTCCCAGCGACGGGTCGATCTGATCCTGATCCCGGCCTGTGCGAAGGCCTTGATCACGTCGGCGGGCAGATCGGGCCGCACCCGGCGCCCGAACGCGGCCGACACCTCGTCCGCCAGCTCGGCCAGCCGCCGCGGCTCCCCGCCCCCGGCATACCGCTCACCCAACAGCTCATGCAGCACCCGGCGATGCACCTCGGCGCTCCACGGCAGCCCGGACCGGTTCATCTCGGCGGCGACGAGCATGCCCGCCGACTCGGCCGCCGTCAGCAGCCGCATCCGCTGTGGGTGCGCGGTCGCTTCATGCCGGCGCTGCTGGTCGGCGTACACCTCGACGAGGTCGGCGAGCGGCACATGGACCGCCTGCGGCTCGAAGAGCGGGGACTGCGAGCCGGGTTCGGCGGACCGCTGGGGCGGATCGGGCGGTACGGGGAGGTGACGCAGCCGGGCGAGGGCGGCAGCCGCGGATCTCGGTTCCCCGGACCGCCCCTCGTGGCCGAGCAGGAGCGTCTCGGCGTCCTCGATGTCGTAGCACCGCTCGACTCGCACCCCCGTGGCGAGCAGCCGCGGATAGACCTCGGCGGTGGACCGCCACACCCACCGCGCCACCTCGGGCCGCTCGCGCACGGCCTCGGCCGCGTCGGCGACCCACCGCACCGGCCCCGAGGGCAGCCCGTCCGGACCGAGGGGGGCGATCTCCACGCCACCGTCCTCGGCCGGAGCGAGCGCCCACCGGTCGGTCATGCAGCGAGTGTGGCACCAGGGTCTGACAACGCCCTCAGTCCTGCGCCCCGCCCGGCTCGCTCTGCTTCTCCTGCTTCCCTTGCTCGCCTTCCTCGCCGGCCTTCAGGAGCTGGGAGAGCAGTTCGACGACGTACTCCTCGATCGTCTGCTTGGTGAGGCCGAGGCCGGACAGGACGCCGGTGCCGTTCTCGAACTCCAGCAGGGCCAGCAGGATGTGCTCGGTGCCGATGTAGTTGTGGCCGAGGCGCAGGGCCTCGCGGAAGGTGAGCTCCAGGACCTTCTTGGCGTCGGAGCCGTAGGGGACGAGCTCGGGGACCTCCTCGGCGGCGGGCGGCAGCGCGGCGGTGGCGGCCTGGCGCACGGAGTCCAGGAGGATGCCCTGCGCCGTGATCGCCCTCGCGGCCAGGCCGTCCGGGTCGGCCAGCAGACCGAGGACCAGGTGCTCGGGGCGGCCCTCGGCGTTGCCCGCGGCGATGGTCTCGTTGTGGGCGGCCACGACGGCGTTGCGGGCACGCGGCGTGTAGCGGCCGAAGCCCTGCTGAGGGTCGATGTCGATGGACTCCTTGGGCACGAACCGCTTCTGCGCGGCCTGCCGAGTGACGCCCATGCTCCGGCCGATGTCGGTCCAGGAGGCACCCGATCGCCGGGCCTGGTCCACGAAGTGGCCGATCAGGTGGTCGGCCACCTCCCCGAGGTGATCGCCGGCGATCACCGCGTCCTGGAGCTGGTCGAGGGGCTCGTCGTGGACCTTCTTGATGGCCGCGATGAGTTCGTCGAGACGTACGGATGACGTGATGGTCGTGTTCGTCGACATGTGTCAACCGTAGGTTGACAGGGGAAGGGTGTCAACCCGCGGTTGACATCGCTTCGGCCGTCCGGCGAGACCGGACACCGCCCGCCCCATGGCACCATCGCCAGGTGAGCAGTACGAACAGTTCGAGCGGCACCCCCGGCACCCCCGACGCCGTCGACCGAGCCTTCCGGCACGCCCTCTACGCCGACGCCGACACGGCCCTCGACACCGGCGCCTCCCTCCTCGCCGCCGACCCGGCCGCGGACGCCGAACTCGCCCGGCGCGGACGGGAGTTCGTGGCAGCGGCTTGGCGCCGCGGCTGGCAGCCCGCCGACGTCGTACGGCTCGTGCGGCGCGACCTGGACGACAGCCACGTACGACTGCTCTCGGCGCTGATCCGCGCGCAGCAGCCGTACGACGGCCCCCGCGGCCCGCGCTGGAACGCCCAGCTCGACGACCTGCCCGCCGAGGCCCCGCCCCGCACGGACCGCTTCTCGCAGGCGACCGCCGTCCTGGAGCTGTACCGCCTCCTGCTGCGCCTGCCCGCGCTGGAGCCCGTGGACCAGGCGGCGGAGCCCGCCACCCGGGACGCCGCGCCCGAGTCCCGCATGCTCACGCGCGTCCGCGCGCTGCTGGCGAAGGCGGAGGCGACCGGCTTTCCCGAGGAGGCGGAGGCGCTCACCGCCAAGGCGCAGGAGCTGATGGCCCGGCACAGCATCGACGAGGCGCTGCTCGCGGGCAGCGGGCACGCTCGGAAGGACGCGCCCGGCGCCTGCCGGATCGGTGTGGAACCGCCGTACGAGCAGGCGAAGGCCGTCCTGCTGGACGCGGTGGCGACCGCCAACCACTGCCGTGCCGTGTGGAACGAACCCTTCGGCTTCAGCACGGTCATCGGATTCGAGGCCGACCTGGAGGCGGTCGAGCTCCTCTACACCTCGCTCCTCGTGCAGGCCCAGACCGCGATGGCCAAGGCGGAGGCGGCCCAGCGCGCGGGCGGCCGCAAACGCACCAAGACCTTCCGGCAGTCGTTCCTGGCGGCCTACGCCCACCGCATCGGCACCCACCTGACCGCCGCCGCGCGGACCCAGGTGACCCAGGACCTGCTCCCGGTCCTCGCCTCCCGAGAGGTCGCGGTCAGCGACCGTATGGACCGCATGTTCCCGGAGACGACCACGACCCGTCTGCGCGGCGTCACCGACGAGGCGGGCTGGGTGGAGGGCTCGGAGGCGGCCGACCGGGCCCGGACGAAGGCCCGCCGGCCGCTGCGCTGAGCCGGGTCAGGCTCTCAGTCGCCGGACTGCTGGAACCCGGTCACCGAGGCGTCCGGGGTCTGCCCGTCACTCTTCAGCGCGACGTCGCCGTACGACCACTTGAAGCTGTGTGTCTTGGCCGACCCGGGCAGACGGAGCTTCACCGACTTCACGGCGAGGCTCTTGGTGCCGCCGCCCTCGCCCTGGACGTAGGTGAGGGTGAAGGAGGTGGTGGCCTCCTTCGCGAGGGTCGTCTTCTTCGACGTGGCGGCGTCGTCCGGCGCGATGGTGGTCGCTTTGTCGCCCGCCTCGAACTCGACGCCGGGCAGCCCGTCCAGGGTGCACTTGGCGCCGCTGCGGTTGGTGACGGTGACGGGCACGTTGCCGGTGTCCCCGGCGGCGGGGGCCGCGTTGGCGGGCCCGAACTGCACGGCCAGTTTGTCGGCGCAGCCGGAACCGGCCTTGGTGTCCTGGCCGCCGGCAGCGTCTCCGCCGTCGTCGCAGGCGGTCAGGAGGAGGGCCGCGGCGAGGGCGGCGACGGTGAGAGAGGTGGCGCGCATGGAGTCCTTCAGGGGGAGTGACGTCGGTGATCGAGCGCAGTCACCGAATCAAACCTCACGATCCCAGACCGGCCGTGGGCAGCCCCGTCGGCAGCGAGCCGCCCTCCGCCTTGGTGTAGGTCTCGGCGCCGAGGCCGCCCTCCCACGTCACCTTCAGTGAGGTCTTGCCGACGGAGTCGACCATCCCGACGGCCCGGTCCTTGCTGCCGTCGCTGCACTTGAGGCGGATCATCCGCATCCCGTCCTCCTCACCGGCGGTCCCGCTGCACACGATCCCGCCGGTCGCGAAGAGCCCGGCCTCCTTGCCGGTGACCACCAGCGCGACGGCCTTGCCGTCGGTCGTGGCGAGCCAGCTGCCCTCCAGCCCACCGGCCGCGGACCCGGACCCTCCCGTACCGCCGCCGGTGTCGGCACTGGCGGAAGCGGAGGCACTGGGACCGGAGCCGTTCGTGGAGCCGGCGTCGGGAGTGGGGCCGGAGTCTGAGCCGCCGTCGCCGCTGCACGCGGTGAGGGCGAGCGCACCCGCCAGGGACGCGGCCAGGGCGGCGACCCGCATCCACCGGCCCGACATCGTGCGCGTACGCGAGAAAGTCGCCGAGGTCACTGGGTGCTCCCAAGATGTAGCGGTCGGCATACGGCCGATTCGGCCGACCTGGCCGAAACAACCGGTCCGGCAGCAAGTTACCAGGGAGTCCTGTCCGGGCCCCAGGACCCGCCCGACCTACCAGGACGCCTTGCGCACCCCCGGCAGATACCCGGCGTGCGCCTGCCCCCGCAGGCTCACCCGGGACAGTCCGAAGGCCCGGAAGTAGCCACGCGGCCGCCCGTCCACCTGGTCGCGGTTGCGCACGCGCGTGGCGCTCGCGTCCCGCGGCTGCCTGCGCAACTCGCGCTGGGCGGCCAGCCGTTCGGCGTCGCTGGACGACGGCCGCCGGATGATCTCCTTCAGCTCGGCCCGCCGCGCGGCGTACCGGGCGACGACCTCCTGGCGCTGCTCGTTCTTCGCGATCTTGCTCTTCTTGGCCATCAGACCTTCACTCCCCGGGCGCGAATACGGGCGACGGCGGCCTCGACGCCGATGACGTCGACGGTCTTGATCCCCTTGGTGCTGAGCCGCAGCCGCACATGCCGGCCCTCACTCGGCAGCCAGTAGCGCTTGGTCTGGATGTTGGGGTCGAAGCGGCGGGAGGTCCGCCGGTGCGAGTGGGAAATGGTGTTGCCGAAGCCCGGCTGGGCGCCGGTCAGCATGCAGTGGGCGGACACGGTGACGAACCTCTCCTCAAGCTCTGCTGTTAATGGAATTCATTTTCAGTAAGATACCAGCATGGCACGCAACGAACTCCGTCCGGTCATCAAGCTCCGGTCCACCGCCGGCACCGGCTACACCTACGTGACCCGCAAGAACCGCCGCAACGACCCGGACCGCATGACCCTGCGCAAGTACGACCCGGTCGCCGGCCGCCACGTCGACTTCCGAGAGGAGCGCTGAGCACCGCCATGCGCAACGGAATCCACCCCTCCTACGGCCCCGTCGTCTTCCGCGACCGGGCCGCGAACCACGCCTTCCTCACCCGCTCGACGATGACCAGCGAGAAGACGATCGAGTGGGAGGACGGCAACACCTACCCCGTCGTCGACGTCGAGATCTCCAACGTCAGCCACCCCTTCTACACGGGCACGGCCCGCGTCCTGGACACGGCCGGCCGAGTGGAGCGCTTCGAGCGCCGCTACGGGAAGCAGGGCTGACGAAGTGTCCGAGATGCCCGGGCTCTCCGTCGTGATCGTCGGCGGACTGCACGCCGACGCCCGCAAGGCGACCGTGGAGCGGCTGCTCGCCGACGTCCCCGACAGCGTCGTACTCCACCACGACCTGGCGACGGCCGCGGCCGGCACGGTCGTCCGCACGATCCGCGACGCCGCCGGCCTGGTGAGCGCCGGCGAGGCGCCGCTCGTCAACGACTGCGCCTGCTGCGCGCTGCGCGAGGACCTGGTGCCGGAACTTCTCCGGATCCGGGACGCGGGCGGCACCCGTATGGCGATCGTCGAACTCTGGGACTCGGTGGAACCCAAGGCGATGGCCGAGGTGGTCACGGCCGGCGGGCTCCAGGTCACCGGCGTGATCACCGCCGTGGACCCCGCCCTCGTCCTGCCCTACCTGGGCAACGGCGACGACCTGGCCGAGCGCGGCCTGGCAGCCGCGGCGACGGACCAGCGCACGGTCGCCGACACCTTCGCGCGCCAGCTGGAGTACGCCCCCGTCCTGGCCGTCGCCGACTCCCCGGAGGCCGACGACGAGGACCGCGAGCTGCTGGCCCAGCTCCACCCGACGGCCCGCCAGGTCCCGATCGCCGGGGCCGCCCCCGCACCCAGTCCCTCCGCGGACGGCCTGACGGTGCCGGCCCCGCGCCGCCGCCCCCTCACCCCCCTCTCCCAGGCAGCGCTGGCCGGCTTCGACATCGAGTCGGCCGCCGCCGCCCAGCACCCGGCGTGCGCCCTGCTCCCCGCCGAGGCGGACGCGCACGGCATCTCGACCCTCGTCTGGCACCGGCGCCGCCCCTTCCATCCGGAGCGGCTGTACGAGGCGCTGGAGGACATCACCTGCGCGGCGGCCCGCAGCAGGGGCCGCTTCTGGCTCGCCGACAAACCGGACGTCCTGCTGCACTGGGACGCGGCAGGAGGCGCCCTGTGCGTGGAGAGCGCGGGCCCCTGGCTCGCCTCGCTCCCGGACGCGGCCTGGGACATGGTCCCGCCGGTGCGCCGGGCCGCCGCCGCGCTGGACTGGCACCCCGAGCACGGCGACTGCTGCCAGCACCTGGTCTTCACGTCCCCCGGCCTGGACCGCGACGGCCTCGCCGACCTCCTGGAGTCCTGCCTGCTCACCGACGCCGAGTACGCCGCCGGGCGCGACGCCTGGAAGCAGCTCCCGCCCGCCTTCGACACCCTCCTGGAGGTCTGACCCCATGCCCCGCAACCTCGACCGCAAGCCGGCCAAGCCCCGCCCCAACCCCCTGGACCAGGCCAAGATCACCTACATCGACTACAAGGACACCGATCTCCTCCGAAAGTTCATCTCCGACCGCGGCAAGATCCGCAGCCGCCGAGTCACCCGAGTGACGGTCCAGCAGCAACGCCGACTGGCCAAGGCCATCAAGAACGCCCGAGAGATGGCCCTCCTGCCGTACGCCGCCCGCTGAGGCCCGGCCGGGTTGCGGAGGGGCGTGGGAATGGTGCGCTCCACGCCCGGCCCAACTTCAGCAACCGGAACGCCACTTGGAGTTTGGAACAACAACGCCGCGGAACGCGTCTCTTCCTAGTGCACGGGGGATTCGATCCGGACGTGCTGGAACGCATCGAGGGCCGCGTACGTCACAGGAGTAACCGCAGGACCACCCCGCGTGCACGTGCATCTGCTCATGCAGGTGCACGTGAAACAGAGCTATGATCCGGGAGCAGTTGACCGCTGCAACACCAGCTGCGCGGCCCAGCTGCACCACCTCTCGCATCAATGGCCTCGAAGCCACCGCACCACCGGGGAGCGACCTGTGGACCACGACGTGTACAACGGCATGGCAGCCACGGCTCTGACCGGGGTGGCCTGGCAGAAGAGCAGGCACAGCAACTCCCAGGGCTCCTGCGTGGAGTTCGCCCGACTTCCCGGCGGCGAAGTTGCCGTACGCAACTCCCGCTTCCCGGACGGCCCCGCCCTCGTCTACACCCGCGCCGAGATAGAGGCCATGCTCCTGGGCATCAAGGACGGCGAGTTCGACCACCTGGTCGTGGGCTGACGCGTCCCACGCGAAACCGGCGTACAACTCAGGGCAATCGGCGCGTCTCGCTCAGTAACGCGCGTAGAACTGCGGCGCCATCGAGTGCCGCAGTTCATCGTTCCGCCGGACCCGCCGATCCCGCCTGCGCGGTCTGCCCCGGCTGTATCCGGAACAGCGCCCAGACCACCTTCCCGCTCAGCGTTCCCGCGAGCGGATGCCAACCCCACCCGTCACTGAAGGAGTCGACAAGGAACAGACCCCGCCCGGACTCCGCCGAGAAGTCGTCGGAGTCGCGCGCGACCGGGCTGTCGTGACTGGGATCGCGCACCGCGCACACCAGCCGCTCGGTCCACCGCATCAGATGCAGCCGCACGGGCGGCGTCTGCTCGGGTATGCGCTGGACGCCCGCCGGCAGCGCGTGCCGCAGCGCGTTGGTCACCAACTCCGAGACCACGAGACAGACATCGTCGAAGCGATATCCCAGTTCCCACTGGTCAAGGGTGCGCCGGGTGAACTTCCGCGCCTCACGCACCGCTTCGTAGCGGGCGGGCAGTGCACAGGAGGCGGCGTTGGACACGGCTGCCGGATCCAGCGGCGGAAGGCCCTGCCGTAACGGCTCGAGCATGGTCGATCCATTCGTCCCCATGCGAGGCACTCCCGGGTATTCGCGGTCGTTGCGATGCAGCGGTTGCGCGGGACCATGGTTTCGGATGCGCAGAGCAGATGCAAGGGCAGATGCACGTGCACGTGACCGAATTGGACGCTCCCGTACCGCTTGTTGGCCATTTTTTCCGCCAACTTCTGTGCCTCTTCTTGTCTTCTCCTCACTCCTTCATGAGAGGAATCCTTGTCTTCTTTCCGTCTCTGTAATCGGACGAGTACTGCTCGAAGTGATTTAGTGGCAGACTGCGGGCCCTGAAGACGGTTGGGGAGGCTGGCGAACGTGAGCGCGGGAGAGCCCGGATCGGTGGTGCGGCGCATGCTGCTCGGCTCGCAACTGAGGCGACTGCGGGAAGCACGCGGGATCACGCGCGAGGCGGCGGGTTACTCGATCCGTGCCTCCGAGTCGAAGATCAGCCGGATGGAGTTGGGCCGGGTGAGCTTCAAGACGCGGGACGTCGAGGACCTGCTGACGCTGTACGGCATCACGGACGAGGCGGAGCGCAACTCGCTCCTGTCCCTCGCGCGCGAGGCCAACGTCGCCGGCTGGTGGCACAGTTACTCGGACGTCCTGCCGAGCTGGTTCCCCACCTATGTCGGCCTGGAGGGCGCGGCCAGCCTCATCCGGGCGTACGAAGTGCAGTTCGTGCACGGCCTGCTCCAGACCGAGGACTACGCCCGCGCGGTCGTGCGGCGCGGTATGAAGGGCGCGAGCGAGGCGGACGTCGAGCGGCGTGTGGCGCTGCGCCTGGAGCGGCAGAAGTACCTCGTTGCCGAGGATGCCCCCGAGTACCACATCGTCCTGGACGAGGCCGCCCTGCGCCGCCCGTACGGCGACCGTGAGGTGATGCGCGGTCAGCTGCAGCACCTGATCGAGATCTCCGAGCATCCGAACGTGCGGCTGCAGGTCATGCCGTTCGGCTTCGGCGGCCACTCCGGCGAGTCCGGCGCCTTCACGATCCTCAGCTTCCCGGAGTCCGACCTGTCGGACGTCGTCTATCTGGAGCAGCTCACCAGCGCGCTCTACCTCGACAAGCACGAGGATGTCACCCAGTACGAGCGGGCGCTGAAGGAGCTTCAGCAGGACAGTCCGGGGCTGGACGAGAGCCGGGATCTTCTTCGGGGACTCCTTCAACTCTCTTGAAACACAAGTACGATGACGTGTGATCAGACCGTGAAGACGATCATGGTGGGCGATCGTGATGACGGTCAAGTCGATCGGATCAAGTCGAGCGGGTGTCCGCTAGGGATTGAGGGATCACATGTCGTCCTACTTCACCGACCTGGCTCAGCAGTACATCGACGGTGAGTGGCGCCCGGGCACAGGTTCCTGGGACATCATCGACTTCAACCCGTACGACGGTGAGAAGCTCGCGTCGATCACCATAGCCACGGCCGACGAGGTGGATCAGGCGTACCAGGCGGCCGCCCGCGCCCAGAAGCAGTGGGCCGCGACCAACCCGTACGCCCGTCGCGGCGTCTTCGAGAAGGCGCTGCGCCTGATCGAGGACCGCGAGCAGGAGATCACCGACGTGATCATCGCCGAGCTCGGCGGCACCCGGCTGAAGGCGGCCTTCGAACTCCACCTCGCCAAGGAGTTCCTGCGCGAGGCGGTGCACCTGGCCCTGCGCCCCGAAGGCAAGATCATCCCGTCGCCGACGGACGGCAAGGAGAACCGCGTCTACCGCGTCCCGGTCGGCGTCGTGGGCGTCATCAGCCCCTTCAACTTTCCCTTCCTCCTCTCCCTCAAGTCGGTCGCCCCGGCGCTCGCGCTCGGCAACGGCGTGGTCCTCAAGCCGCACCAGAACACGCCGATCTGCGGTGGCTCCCTGGTGGCGAAGATCTTCGAGGACGCGGGGCTGCCGGCCGGCCTGCTGAACGTCGTGATCACCGACATCGCGGAGATCGGCGACGCCTTCATCGAGCACCCGATTCCGAAGGTCATCTCCTTCACCGGCTCCGACAAGGTCGGCCGCCACGTCGCCACCGTCTGCGCCTCGCACTTCAAGCACGCGGTCCTCGAACTCGGCGGCAACAGCGCGCTGGTGGTGCTCGACGACGCCGACATCGACTACGCGGTCGACGCGGCGGTCTTCAGCCGCTACGTCCACCAGGGCCAGGTCTGCATGGCCGCGAACCGCGTCCTCGTGGACCGCTCGATCGCGGAGGAGTTCACCGGCAAGTTCGT
Source organism: Streptomyces sp. cf386 (assembly GCF_900103585.1). Lineage (GTDB taxonomy): Bacteria > Actinomycetota > Actinomycetes > Streptomycetales > Streptomycetaceae > Streptomyces. The sequence continues at coordinate 81,015 of NZ_FNHV01000011.1, read as the reverse complement.
CGCCAAGGTGAAGACCCTCAAGGCCGGCGACCCGCGCGACCCCGAGACCGTCATCGGCCCGGTCATCAACTCCTCCCAGGCGGACGCGCTCTCGGCCGCCGTCGAGCAGGCGATCGCCGAGGGCGCGACGGCCCTGGTGCACGGCACGACGACGGACAACCTCGTCGAGCCCTCCGTCCTCACCGGCCTCCCGGCCGACTCGCCCCTGCTGAAGCAGGAGGTCTTCGGCCCGGTCGCCTTCCTCATCCCCTTCGACGGCGAGGAGGAGGCCGTACGTCTGGTCAACGACACCCCGTACGGCCTGAGCGGAGCCGTCCACACCGGGAACATCGAGCGGGGCGTCTCCTTCGCCAAGCAGATCGACACCGGCATGTTCCACGTCAACGACGGCACGGTCCACGACGAGCCGATCGTCCCCTTCGGCGGCGAGAAGCACTCCGGCCTCGGCCGCCTGAACGGCGAGACGATGCTGGACGCGTTCACGACGATCAAGTGGATCTCGGTGCAGCACGGGCGCAGCGGCTTCCCGTTCTGAGCCGACCGGTTTCGACGCGGGTCTGCAGGGCGCTTCCCGGGGCTGATCTCGGCTCCGGGGCGCCCCGGCTCTAACCTGGACCGCATGTCAGCGATCCGTCTCCTCGTGCTCGGCGCCGTCCGGCAGCACGGGCGGGCCCATGGGTATCAGGTGCGCAACGACCTGGAGTACTGGGGCGCGCACGAGTGGTCCAACGCCAAGCCCGGCTCGATCTACCACGCCCTGAAGCAGATGGCGAAGCAGGGCCTGCTGCACGCCCACGAGATCGCGCCGTCCACGGCCGGCGGGCCGCCGCGCACGGAGTACGAGATCACCGAGAAGGGCGTCGAGGAGTACCTCGGGCTGGTGCGGCAGTACCTCACGTCCTACGACCAGCGGCCGGACGTGCTCACCGCCGCCCTCGGCTTCATGGTCGACCTGGACCGCGAGGAGGCCCTCGCCCTCCTTGAGGAGCGGGTGCGCAGCATCGAGGAGTGGCGCAAGGCCGTCACCGACTACTACACGCCCGAGGAGGGCCCCGGCCAGTTCGGCCACATCGGCGAGATCATGAACTTCTGGGTGCACTCCGCCGACACCGGTGCCGAGTGGACCCGCGGTCTCATCGAACGCATCAGGGGCGGCGCCTACACCTTCGCCGGAGAGGGCGACCCGTTCGTCGGCGTCCTCGCCGAGGACCAGGAGAACCCGTACGCGACCGGGGAGCGGCACCCCGGGGACGACGGCTAGATCCGCTAATCAAGTTTGACCAATCGAGATCGGGGCACTAGCTTCGAGCTGGTAGTCAAGTTTGACTAACGAGGGAGTCTCAGTGGCCGACGCGGCGATCACCGTCGAAGGGGCACGCAAGAAGTACGGCGGCAAAGCCGGCAGATACGCACTGGACGGGCTCGACCTCACGGTCGCGCGCGGCACGGTGCACGGAGTGCTCGGCCCGAACGGCGCGGGCAAGACAACCCTGGTCCGGATCCTGTCCACCCTGCTGCGGCCGGACAGCGGCCGGGTCGAGGTGGCCGGGCGCGATGTGGTGCGGCAGGCGTACGAGGTACGTCTGCGGATCGGTCTCCTCGGCCAGCACGCGGCCTTGGACGAGGAGTTGGGCGGCGACCAGAACCTGGAGATGTTCGGCCGCCTCTACCACCTGGGCGCCCGCCACGCGCGCGTGCGAGCCGGCGAGCTCCTGGAGCGCTTCGGACTCGCCGACACCGGCCGTAAGCCCGTGAAGCAGTACAGCGGAGGCATGCGGCGCCGGCTGGACCTGGCCGCCTCACTCATCACCGACCCGGAGGTGCTCTTCCTGGACGAACCCACCACCGGACTCGACCCGCGCGGTCGCGCCGAGGTCTGGTCCGCGGTCCGCTCCCTGGTCGGCGGCGGCACGACGGTCCTGCTCACCACCCAGTACCTGGAGGAGGCCGACCAACTCGCCGACCGCATCTCGGTCGTCGACGTCGGCCGTGTCATCGCGGACGGCACCGCCGACGAGCTGAAGGCCCTGACCGGCGGCGACCGCATCGACATCGTGCTGCGCGACGCCGGCCAACTGGGCGCGGCGGTGGCCCTGTTGCCCGTACCGAAGGACGCCGTCTCGGTCGACCCCGACCGCCGCCTGCTCAGCGCTCCCGTCACCGACCGGATGGCGGCGCTCTCCGGGGTCGTACGCGCCCTGGAGGAAGCCGGAATCGAGGCCGAGGACGTCGCGCTGCGCCGGCCGACACTGGACGAGGTGTTCCTGCACCTCACCGGGGACGACCGCCGAGTGAAGGAGCCCGCATGAGCACGACCACCTACGCCCTGACCGACTCCTGGACCATGACCCGCCGCGAACTCGCCCACTGGGCGCGGCAGCCCGTGCAGGTCGTGGTCAACCTGGTCTTCCCGGTGATGCTGCTGCTGATGTTCGGCTACCTCATCGGCGGCGGCCGGGGCGTCCAGGGCTCCTACATCGACTACCTCCTGCCCGGCATGCTCGCGCTCACCATGGCGTTCGGCCTCGAGGGCACGATGATCGCGGTCACCCAGGACCTCAACAAGGGCGTGATCGACCGCTTCCGGTCCATGCCGATGGCCAACGGCGCGGTTCTGGTGGGCCGTTCGGTGGCCGACATGCTCCAGTCGGCGCTCGCACTGCTCGTCCTCATGGGCGTCGGTTACGCGCTCGGCTGGCGCGCCGACGGCGGTCCGGGAGCCTTCCTGGGCGCCTTGGGCCTCCTGCTGCTCTTCCGCTTCGCCATGCTGTGGATCGGCATCCACCTGGCGCTGGTGGCCGGGAAGCCGGAGATGGTGCAGGCGGTGCAGATCCTGGTCTGGCCGATCGGCTTCCTGTCCAACGCGCTCGCCCTCTCCGAGACCATGCCCGGCTGGCTCGGCACGGTCGTCGAGTGGAACCCGATGTCCCACACGGCGACGGCCGTACGCGACCTGTTCGGCGGCACGGGCACGGAGCACGTGGTGGCGGCGATCGTATGGCCGTTGGTGCTCCTGGCGGTGTTCTTCCCGCTCGCGGTAAGGAGGTTCGCCCGCCTGAGCCGCTAGCCGCGCCCTGGGACAGGCCCTAGTGATGGAAGCCGGTGGCCGCACCCTTGTCCCGTGTCAGGGGGTGCGACTGCCGGCGCAGCTCCGGCAGTACCTGGCCCAGGTCCTCCACGAACAGCTCGGCGAGGTCCTCGGAGAAACCGTTGCGGCAGACGACCCTCAGGACGGACAGGTCCTCGCGGTTCGGCGGGAAGGTGTACGCCGGGACCAGCCAGCCCTTCTCGCGCAGCCGCCGGGAGACGTCGAAGACGTCGAACGCCTTCACCTCCGGCGCTGTCGTGAAGGCGAAGACGGGCAGCTGGTCGCCTCTCGTCAGCAGCCGGAAGTCGCCGAACTCCTCCACCGCCTCCGCGACCGTCCCGGCCACGTCCCGCGAGGCCTGCTGCACGGTCCGGTACCCCTCCCTGCCCAGCCGAAGGAACGAGTAGTACTGCGCCACCACCTGAGCGCCCGGCCGGGAGAAGTTCAGCGCGAAGGTCGGCATGTCGCCGCCCAGGTAGTTGACGCGGAACACGAGCTCCTCGGGCAGCGCCTCCCGGTCCCGCCACAGCGCCCAGCCGACCCCGGGGTAGACCAGCCCGTACTTGTGCCCCGAGGTGTTGATCGAGGCGACCCTGGGCAGCCGGAAGTCCCAGATCAGGTCCTCGTCCAGGAACGGCGCGACCATCGCGCCGGACGCGCCGTCGACATGCACCGGGACGTCGTGCCCGGTCCGCTCCTGGAGGGTGTCGAGGGCCGCGCACAGCTCCGCGATCGGCTCGTACGACCCGTCGAAGGTGGAGCCGAGGACCCCGACGACCCCGATGGTGTTCTCGTCGCACAGCTCGGCCGCCGCCTGCGGATCGAGATGGAACCGCTCGCCCTCCATGGGCACCAGCCGCGGTTCCACCTCCCAGAAGTTGCAGAACTTGTCCCAGCAGACCTGGACGTTGACGCCCATCACGAGATTGGGGCGCGCGCCGGGATACCGGTCGGCGTTGCGCCGCGCCCAGCGCCGCTTCAGCGCCATCCCGGCGAGCATGCACGCCTCGCTGGACCCGGTGGTGGAGCAGCCGACGGCCACCGCGGGATCGGGCGCGTTCCACAGGTCGGCGAGCATCGCCACACAGCGCCGCTCCAGCTCGGCGGTGCGCGGGTACTCGTCCTTGTCGATCATGTTCTTGTCCCGGCACTCACCCATCAGCACCCCGGCCTGCGGCTCCATCCAGGTGGTGACGAAGGTGGCCAGATTGAGCCGGGAGTTGCCGTCCAGCATCAGCTCGTCATGGACCAGCTGGTATGCCGTCGACGGCGGCAGGGGAGTGTCGGGCAGCCGGTGTCGGGGCGGCGCCTCGGTCATGCCGCCGGCCGGGTTCGCCTCGCCGTAGAAGGGGTTGACGGCGATCCTGCGCCCGTCGCCCTTGTGGTCAGGTGCTTCGCTGTCCCCACGATGCAGTGGCATGTATACGACGGTAGATCCGGGCCGCCGGGCTTGCACCTCACGCCGCGTGAGGACGCACCGTGGAGGGCGTACCGAGAAGGGAGCGGAAGTGAGCTACTCCGTGGGACAGGTCGCCGGCTTCGCCGGAGTGACGGTGCGCACCCTGCACCACTACGACGACATCGGCCTGCTCGTGCCCAGCGAGCGCAGCCACGCGGGCCACCGGCGCTACAGCGACGCCGACCTCGACCGGCTGCAGCAGATCCTGTTCTACCGCGAGCTCGGCTTCCCTCTGGAAGAGGTCGCCGCCCTGCTCGACGACCCGGAAGCGGACGCGCGCGCACATCTGCGCCGGCAGCACGAGCTGCTGACCGCCCGGATCGAGAAGCTGCAGAAGATGGCGGCGGCCGTGGAGCACGCCATGGAGGCACGCAAGATGGGGATCAATCTCACGCCGGAGGAGAAGTTCGAGGTGTTCGGGGACTTCGACCCGGACCAGTACGAGGAGGAGGTGCAGGAACGCTGGGGCAACACCGACGCCTATCGGCAGTCACAGCAGCGCGCCGCCTCGTACACCAAGGAGGACTGGCAGCGGATCCAGCGCGAGGCCGACGAACTCAGCCGTCGCTTCGTCGCGCTCATGGAGGCCGGTGAGCCGGCCGACTCCGAGGCGGCCATGGACGCCGCCGAGGAGCACCGCCAGGGGATCGCCCGCAACCACTACGACTGCGGGCACGAGATGCACGCCTGCCTCGGCGAGATGTACGTCTCCGACGAGCGGTTCACCCAGAACATCGACCAGGCCAAGCCGGGCCTCGCGGTCTACCTGAGGGACGCGATCGTCGCCAACGCCGCCCGGCACTCCTCCTAGGCTCCTGGCCCGGGATCCCGTACGGGTCACTCCCGGGCCAGGACCACCGCGGTCCCGTAGGCACACACCTCGGTGCCCACGTCGGCCGCCTCCGTCACGTCGAAGCGGAACGCCAGCACGCCGTTCGCGCCACGCGCGCGTGCCTGCTCGACGAGCCGCTCCATGGCCTGGTTACGGGTCTCCACGAGCGTCTTGGTGAGCCCTTTGAGCTCACCTCCGACGAGCGACTTCAGCCCGGCGCCGATCTGGCTGCCGACGTGCCGGGAGCGCACGGTCAGTCCGAAGACCTCGCCGATGACCGAGGTGACCCGGTAGCCGGGAATGTCGTTGGTGGTCACTACCAGAACGTCGGGCTGGGGTCCCTGCCCGCCGCCGTACTCTTCGATGCCCATGACTCACAGCTTTGTCCCAGCGGGGGCACAGTGCATCCTGAACGGGTCCATGGAACCTGGGCGTCCAGTGCAGCGTTGATAATTTGAGCAGTCAGCCCCGCCCCGCCCGCCCCTTCCCCGCAGGAGCCACAGTCACGTGACCACGCTTGCGCTCGGCCCCGAGTGGCTCAGCCCGGACTACCTGATCGAGACCTTCAGCCTTCCCGGCATCCTGCTGATCGTCTTCGCCGAGTCCGGCCTCTTCGCGTTCCTGCCGGGAGACTCTCTCCTGTTCACGGCGGGTCTCTTCGTGGCCGAGGGGAACTACATCACCCAGCCCCTGTGGCTGGTCTGCACGCTCATCGTGCTGGCCGCCGTCATCGGCGACCAGGTCGGCTACATGATCGGGAAGTTCTTCGGCCCGAAGCTCTTCAACCGACCCAACTCCAAGCTCTTCAAACAGGAGAACCTGGAGAAGGCGCACGAGTTCATGGAGAAGTACGGCCCGAAGGCGATCGTCCTCGCCCGCTTCGTGCCGATCGTGCGCACCTTCGCCCCCATCGTGGCGGGCGCCGGCCGTATGAAGTACGCCACGTTCCTCACGTACAACGTCATCGGCGGCATCGCCTGGGGCACCGGCGTCACCCTCGCGGGCTACTGGCTCGGCCAGATCGAGTTCATCAACAAGAACGTCGAGGCGATCCTCGTCCTGATCGTCTTCGTCTCCGTGGTGCCGATCATCATCGAGTACCTGCGCGAGCGCGCCAAGAAGAAGCGCGCGGCGGCCGAGGCCCCGGCCCCCGTCCAGCACCAGCACATGCCGATGGACGACGCGACGACCCAGCTCCGCCGCATCCCGTCCGACGACCAGCCCCAGCAGCAGCCGTACGGCGACCAGGGCGGGCAGCAGTACGGCAACCAGGGCCAGCAGCAGTACGGCGGCTACGACCAACAGCACGGCTATGACCAGCAGCACTACGGCCAGCAGCCCCAACAGCAGCAGCCGTACGCCCAGCAGTACCCGCAGGGTTACGGCCAGCAGCAGTCTTATGGCGGCCAGCAGAACCAGCAGTACCCGCCCAACCAGGGGTACTGACACGCCCTTCAGGGGCGCGGGGCTGTATCGATATGCGGCTCCGCCGCGTGGGCGCGATCAACCACAACGAACTCGCAGCCGCCGTCGGTCAGAAGCTCACGAGCCAGTAGGCACCCGGCGTTCAGAATCCCCGCGTCCTCTTGGCGGCCCGCCGCTTCTCAGGCGATCCGATCCGCAGGAACAACCGGGAGATCTCCGACCCGAGATTGACCCCAATAGCGATGGCCATGGCCAAAGAAGCCGCCGTGGCCAGCGAGACAAGCCCCGCATCCACCTTGTTCTGTGCGATCGACAACAGCCCGAAGTAGGTGGCCGATCCCGGCAGCAACGGCCCGATCGCCGCCGTCGTGTACGGCAACGCCGACGCGAACCGATACCGCGCCATCAGCTGCCCGAACAACCCCACCAACCCCGCCGCCACAGCCGTGGAGGCCACCGGCGAGAGGTCACCGGCGTAGTGCAGGGCGCCGTACACGACCCAGGCGACCCCTCCGTTGAGGGTCACGGCCAGCACGGTGTGCCGCTCCTGCTGCAACAGCACCGCGAAGGTCAACGACAACAGCATCGACGCCCCGATCTGCCACGACGGCCGATCGGAGATGTTCAGCGCCGCGTCCGGGTCGAGCTTGGCGCCGAGGTTGACCCCGAAGTACAGGATCACCAGCACCCCGACCACGATCCCGACGAAGAAGTACAGGACCTCCAGCAGCCGCGCGGACGCGGTGATGTAGAACCCCGTCAAGCCGTCCTGCACACCCGCCACCAGCGCCCGCCCGGGCAGCAGTGCGAACAGCCCACCGGTGATGACGGCCGACGCCTTCACGTCGACGTGCGCCAGCGTCAGCGCGATCCCTATCGCAGCAGGCGGCATCGCGGCCACCGTGAACTGGTAGAACTCCGGCAGCCCACGCCCCGCGCACAGCCACGCCAGCCGGTCGCCGAGCATCGCGCCCAGCATGGCCGCGACGAACACGATCACATCACCGCCGACCAGCACGGAGGCCGCCCCCGCGAGCAGCCCGCTCGCCCCGGTCAGCACCCAGGTCGGGTACGGGTGCCGGTTGCGGCGGATCTCCGCGAGCCGCCCGTAGGCCTCCTCCAGGGAGAGGTGGTGGCTCTCCGGGTCGCTGAGGTCGTCGACGAGCCGGTACACGGCGGCCAGGCGTGTGTAGTCGGTGCCGCGCCGCCGAACCGTACGCGCCGCCGACACCGGGTCGTCCACCAGAGACGGCTGGTACGAGATCGACAGCAGCGTGAAGGTGACGTTCGGCTCGCAGCGGTCCAGGCCGTAGGAACGGCAGACCGCGAACATCGCCGCCTCGACGTCCTCCGCGCCCTCACCGCCGGCCAGCAGCAGCTCGCCGATACGCAGGGTCAGGTCGAGCACGCGCGGGACGGCCGGGCCCTCTTCCTCCACCCTCGGCATCCGCTCCGGCGCGGGCCGCTCGGTCACCGGCATCCGCAGCATCGTGCGCATCCGGTCCTGCCAGGGCAGGTCCTTGGTCAGGCTGACCATCGGTATGCCGCCCGGCGGAGTGAACGCGGGCGGGGCGTCCTCGACGCTGTAGGCGCTCGGTGTGCTGAACGCCGATCCCTCGGACTCCGGGGCGGGCGGATGCAGTGCGTCCAGCCCCTTGGGGAGGGCGAACTCGGAGGTGGTCTCCGACTCGCTTTCCCCCACCTCGACGCCGGCGGGCGGCATGAAGGCCATCCTCGCCTCGTCCGACTGCGGCTTGCGATCCTCCGCGTCCGTCACCTGCGTAGCACTCCCTGTACGACACCTCCTGCCGCCCTCAGTATGCGCACAGACACACGAACGGGCTGCACGCGCACGCGTACAGCCCGTTCACATGGCTCGAAGCAGCTGGTGCCTCAGTGGCCGCCCTGGTCCTTGAAGCGCTTGTAGGACCGCTCGATCTCGGCCTCGGCCTCGGTGCGGCCCACCCAGTCGGCGCCCTCTACGGACTTGCCGGGCTCCAGGTCCTTGTAGACCTCGAAGAAGTGCTGGATCTCCAGGCGGTCGAACTCGGAGACGTGGTGGATGTCACGCAGGTGCTCCTGGCGCGGGTCCGTCGCCGGCACGCACAGCAGCTTGTCGTCGCCGCCGGCCTCGTCCGTCATACGGAACATGCCGATCGCACGGCACTTGATGAGGCAGCCCGGGAAGGTCGGCTCGTCCAGGATGACCAGCGCGTCCAGCGGGTCGCCGTCCTCGCCGAGGGTGTTCTCGACGAAGCCGTAGTCGGTCGGGTAGGCGGTCGAGGTGAAGAGGCGACGGTCCAGGCGGATCCGACCGGTCTCGTGGTCCACCTCGTACTTGTTCCGCGAACCCTTCGGAATCTCGATCGTGACGTCGAACTCCACCGGTGGCTCCTCCATGATCAGCACATAGTTCTGGTGGTTAAGTGTCCCTCACGCAGGTGTGTGATCGCGAAAGGGGCTGGTGGTCGTGCCAGAGCTGAGGCCTTGGCGAGCCGCGAGACCGCATTTGAGGCGGTTCGCGGGCGCCGTACGACCGCGTCTGGCACGGGCCGCGGAGGCCGTACGCCCCCGTCTCACGCGCGCTGCGACGGCCGCGAAACCGCGGGTCGCACAGCTCGCACGAGCCGCCTCTCCGCAGGCCGCGCGGATCACAAGGCCGAAGACCTGGCAGTACACCGCGGGCGCCGCCACCGCCGGACTGGCGCTGGCCGTCGGCGTGGTGACCGCCGTCGGCCCCTGGGACTCCACCGGTCAGCGTACGGCCGAGCGGGACCGGGCGGCCGCCCAGGAGCGCACGGGTGGCACAGATCACGGCCGTAATACCGATACGTCCGATTCGCCGACCGAGGCGCCTCTTCCCGCCCCCAGCGCGGCCTCCGTCCTCACCGGCCTCGGCGGCGGCACCAGCACCGTCAAGTCGGCCCCGAACGGCAAGGCCCTCGCCGGCGTCCTGGGCCCGCTCCTGGGCGCCCCGGAGCTCGGCAAGCGCAGCGCGGCGGTCGTGGACGTGGCCACCGGCAAGCGCCTCCACGGCGACGGAGCCTCCGTGCCCCTCACCCCGGCCTCGACGACGAAGATCGCCACTGCCGCGGCCGCCCTCGCCGCCCTCGGCCCCGACCACCGCCTCGTCACCCGCACCGCCCTGGAACCCGACACGAAGGAACTGGTCCTGGTCGGCGGCGGCGACCCCACGCTGACGGCCCGCAAGGAGGCCGACGGCTGGGCGAGTCTGCGTGAGCTGGCCGCCAAGACGGCCGAGGCGCTGGAGAAGCACGACCTGCGCGAGGTCACCCTCTCGTACGACACGACCCTCTACCCGGGCCCCGACCTGCACCCCATCGGGGTGAACGGCAACCTCGCCCGGGTCACCGCCCTGATGGCCGACGAGGCCCGCACCGACGACTCCCTCAGCGGCCCGGTGACCCGGGTCGCGGACCCGGCGAAGGACGCTGCGACCAAGTTCGCGTCCTTCCTCGCGGACCAGGGCATCAAGACCACGTCCCCCGGCCCTTCCAAGGCCACCAACCGCGCCGAGTCGCTCGCCGAGGTCTCCTCGCCCCCGCTCTCCGCCCTGGTCGAGCGCATGCTCACCAACAGCGACAACGACATCGCCGAGCACCTCGCCCGCCAGACGGCCGTGGCCAGCGGCGAACGCGCCGACTTCGACGGCGCCGACCAGGCGATCCGGGCCCAGCTGCGCAAGCTCGGACTCCCCGTGGCCGGCGCCGCCTTCAAGGACGGCAGCGGCCTCAACCGCGACGACAGACTGACCGCCGACCTCCTCACGGCCCTCCTGGCCAAGGCCGCCGACCCGGCCCACCCGGAACTGCGCGCCACCCTCACCGGCCTCCCCGTAGCAGGCTTCACCGGCACCCTGAGCAGCCGCTACACGGACGGCGCGGCAGGCATCGTACGAGCCAAGACAGGCACCCTGACCGGCGTGAACACCCTGGCCGGCACGGTGGTTGACCAGGACGGCCGCCTCCTGGCCTTCGCTTTCCTGGCCACCGGCACGACGGACGCGGGAGCGGCCCAGTCGGCCCTGGACAGGACGGCCACGGCATTGGCGTCCTGTGGCTGCGGCTGACCTCAACGACCGGCACCCCCGAGCAACCGAGCCAACCCCGCACGGCCTGCCCCAAGTGGGAACGCTCACGTACGGTTGACACATGACGAGCATCGGTGGTGCCGAGATGGTCGACTGGAATCTCGCGGTGGCGACCGCGACCCGGCTCGTACGGCCGGGCCCGGAGGTGAGCCGTGACGAGGCCAGGGCCGTCGTCGCCGAGCTGCGCCGACACGCCAAGGCCTCGGAGGAACACGTCCGGGGCTTCACTCGTATGGGCACGGACGACATCCACGACACCCCCGTCCTCGTCGTCGACCGCCCCGGCTGGGTGCGGGCGAACGTCGCCGGGTTCCGCGAAATCCTCAAGCCCCTGCTCGACAAGATGCAGGAGCGCCGCGGCGGCAGCCCCGGCGGCGCGATGCTCGGTGCCGTCGGCGGCAAGGTCACCGGTGTGGAACTGGGGATGCTGCTGTCCTTCCTGGCCTCCCGCGTCCTCGGCCAGTACGAGACCTTCGCCCCCGCCACCCGCGAACTCCCGGCGGGCGAGAACGGCGGCGGGCGCCTCCTCCTCGTCGCCCCGAACATCGTGCACGTGGAGCGCGAACTCGACGTACACCCCCATGACTTCCGCCTGTGGGTGTGCCTGCACGAGGAGACGCACCGCACGCAGTTCAGCGCGGTGCCGTGGCTGCGGGACCATCTGGAGGGCGAAATCCAGTCGTTCTTGGGGGAGACCGACGTCGACCCCATGACCGTCCTCGAACGCATCCGCGAGGCCGCGCAGTCGCTCGCGGGCGGCCGGCCCGAGGCCGAGGAGGACGACGGCGGGCGGTCCTTCGTGGAACTGGTGCAGACCCCGGCCCAGCGGGAGATCCTCGGCCGCGTCACCGCCGTGATGTCGCTCCTGGAGGGCCACGCCGACTTCGTGATGGACGGGGTCGGTCCCCAGGTCGTGCCGTCCGTCGCGGAGATCCGCGAGAAGTTCCAGCAACGGCGCGCCAAGGGTGCCTCCAGGCTCGACATGGCCCTGCGCAAACTGCTGGGCCTGGACGCCAAACTCAGGCAGTACCGTGACGGCGAACGCTTCGTACGCGCCGTCGTGGACCAGGTCGGCATGGACGGCTTCAACCGCGTGTGGACGTCCCCGAACACCCTCCCCACCAAGGCGGAGATCGCCAAACCGGCGGACTGGGTCGCGCGGGTGCATCGCAAGGCGGAGTCGTGAATCACGCGCCGAGTCGCACATCTCATACGACAGTCGTGAACCGAATCCGGCCGACGGCAGTCGAACGCCCCTCCAATCACCCGTCCGAGGGACCGTGAGCCATGGGTAGGCGTGCAATGCTCGGGGAACGGCCCGGTTCTGTCACCATCTACACACTCTGAGTGACCGACCCCGGGCTCACCCCCCGACAATTTCATGAAGGGAACCGGACATGGGTCCCCATCCTGCGGTCGCGGCGATACGTTTGGCGGTCCGCCGCGTCCTCCACGACATCCTCACCGAACACAGCCGCACATCCGACGTGCCCGCGCCCGGCGGCCCGCGCGCGACCTCCCCCGAGACGCCGCCCGCGACACCGCCGACGGCGCTTTCCGTGCTGTCCGCCGCCACCACGTTCGCCACGGTCGCGTTCGGCCCCACGAGCTCCGCCGCCGCCCACGGCACGGCGCGTGAGCCGTCGTACGAACCCCCCGGCGTATTCCCGCAGGAACCCCCGCGCGCCCTCTCGCACGAGCGATCCCCCTCTCCGCTCGTGCTCGTGGCGTGCTCCGGCGGCGCCGACTCCATGGCCCTCGCCTCCGCACTCGCCTTCGAGGCCCCCAAACTCGGCATCCGCGCCGGCGGCATCACCGTCGACCACGGTCTGCAGCCCGGCTCCGACCTGCGCGCCGAGGAGGTCGCCCTGCGGCTGCGCGAACTCGGCCTCGACCCCGTCGAGTCCATCGCCGTGACCGTCGGCCGCGCAGGCGGACCCGAGGCCGCCGCCCGCGACGCCCGCTACGCCGCCCTCGACGCCGCGGCCCTACGCCACGGCGCCTTCGCCGTCCTGCTCGGCCACACCCGCGACGACCAGGCCGAAACCGTCCTGCTCGGCCTCGCCCGCGGCTCCGGCATCCGCTCCCTGTCCGGAATGGCCGCGGTCTCGGGGGCCAACGGCCGTTACCGGCGCCCCTTCCTCCACATCGACCGGCAGACCGCCCGCAAAGCCTGCATGGTCCAGTCCCTCCCGGTCTGGGACGACCCCCACAACTCCGATCCCGCGTACACCAGGTCGCGGCTGCGCCAGGAAGGCCTGCCCGCCCTGGAGAAGGCGCTCGGCAAGGGCGTCGTCGAGGCCCTCGCCCGTACGGCCCAGCTCTCCCGCGACGACGCAGACGCCCTCGACGCCTGGGCCCGCCAGGCCGAGGCCGCCGTACGCGACTCGGCCGGCCTCCTGGAGTGCGCGAAGCTCTACGCGCTGCCGCCCGCCGTACGCCGCCGGATCCTGCGCCGCGCCGCCATCGAGGCCGGGGCGCCGGCCGGCGCGCTGTTCGCCCGCCACATCGAGGAAGTCGACCGCCTGATCACCGGCTGGCGCGGCCAAGGAGCCATCAATCTCCCCGGCAAAGTCGTGGCCCAGCGCCAGGGTGGCAGACTGGTGATTCGGCAAGGCTGAAACCGGACCCTCCCACCGGCCCCCTCCAAGGGGTCGCCACGAGCGGCCCGGACCGGCCGGTGGGACGACCGAAAGTGATGCGGGTGGACGCGAAAGACATGGGCACCGACCTCAAAGAGGTGCTCATCACCAAGGAAGAGATCGACGCCAAGCTGGCTGAGCTGGCGGCGAAGATCGACACGGAGTACGAGGGCAAGGACCTGCTCATCGTCGGCGTCCTCAAGGGCGCGGTGATGGTCATGGCCGACCTCGCCCGGGCGCTGTCCACCCCCGTCACCATGGACTGGATGGCCGTGTCGTCGTACGGCGCCGGCACCCAGTCCTCCGGTGTCGTGCGGATCCTCAAGGACCTCGACACCGACATCAAGGGCAAGCACGTCCTCATCGTCGAGGACATCATCGACTCCGGCCTGACCCTGTCGTGGCTGATCAACAACCTCGGCTCCCGCGAGCCCGAGTCGCTGAAGATCTGCACCCTGCTGCGCAAGCCGGACGCCGCCAAGGTCGCCATCGACGTGGAGTGGGTCGGCTTCGACATCCCCAACGAGTTCGTCGTCGGCTACGGCCTCGACTACGCCGAGAAGTACCGCAACCTCCCGTTCGTCGGTACGCTCGCGCCCCACGTCTACGGCGGCTGAGCCCGACGGTCCGGCGACTCGGACCCGAAGGGCCCAACCCCCGTACGAAGATCGGGAACCCCGGAGGGCCTCGCCGCGTTGGAGCATGCAGACGGGCTTGGCGGCCCGCCCGTGCGGCTACGGGCGTCAAAGCTGGGGTACCGTCAGAAGAACTGTCTTATCAAACTCACTATGGCAGGAGGGACGGGGCGACACCGCTCCGTATGGATGGACGTGAAGCGATACTTCCGTGGGCCGGTCATGTGGATCGTGCTGGCCGTCCTTGCCGTGGTCGTGTTGATGCAGGTCGTCGGCTCGTCCGGCGGCTACAAGACGGTGGACACCGGCCAGGTCATTCAGGCGATCAATGAGAACAAGGTCGAGTCGGTCAAGCTGACCACCGGCGACGAACAGATCGTCAAGGCCCAGCTCAAGGACGGCGAAAAGGTCGAGGGCGCCACCAAGATCCAGGCGTCGTACATCGGCGACCAAGGCGTGGACATCGCCAACACGCTGCAGAACAAGTACCAGCAGAAGCAGATCCCCGACGGCTACACGGTCTCGCCGTCCAAGCAGAACCCGTTCGTCGGCATCCTGCTCTCCCTGCTGCCCTTCGTCCTCATCGTCGTCGTGTTCCTGTTCCTGATGAATCAGATGCAGGGCGGCGGCTCCCGGGTCATGAACTTCGGCAAGTCCAAGGCGAAGCTCATCACCAAGGACACCCCGAAGACGACGTTCTCGGACGTCGCCGGCTCGGACGAAGCCGTCGAAGAACTCCACGAGATCAAGGAGTTCCTCCAGGAACCGGCGAAGTTCCAGGCCGTCGGCGCCAAGATCCCCAAGGGCGTCCTGCTCTACGGGCCTCCTGGTACCGGTAAGACGCTCCTCGCGCGCGCCGTCGCCGGCGAAGCGGGCGTCCCCTTCTACTCGATCTCCGGTTCCGACTTCGTCGAGATGTTCGTCGGTGTCGGTGCCTCCCGAGTCCGCGACCTCTTCGAGCAGGCCAAGGCGAACGCCCCGGCGATCGTCTTCGTCGACGAGATCGACGCGGTCGGCCGCCACCGCGGCGCCGGCCTCGGCGGCGGTCACGATGAGCGCGAGCAGACCCTGAACCAGCTGCTCGTCGAGATGGACGGCTTCGACGTCAAGGGCGGCGTGATCCTCATCGCCGCGACGAACCGGCCCGACATCCTCGACCCGGCCCTCCTGCGCCCCGGCCGCTTCGACCGCCAGATCGCGGTCGACCGCCCGGACATGCAGGGCCGTCTGGAGATCCTCAAGGTCCACCAGAAGGGCAAGCCGGTCGCCCCGGACGTCGACCTCTCGGCGGTCGCCCGCCGTACGCCCGGCTTCACGGGCGCGGACCTGAGCAACGTCCTCAACGAGGCCGCGCTGCTCACGGCCCGCTCGGACAAGAAGCTGATCGACAACCAGATGCTGGACGAGGCCATCGACCGCGTCGTGGCGGGCCCGCAGAAGCGGACCCGGATCATGTCGGACAAGGAAAAGAAGATCACCGCGTACCACGAGGGCGGACACGCCCTGGTCGCGGCGGCCTCCCCGAACTCCGACCCGGTCCACAAGATCACGATCCTGTCGAGAGGCCGAGCCCTCGGCTACACGATGGTGCTCCCGGACGAGGACAAGTACTCGACCACCCGCAACGAGATGCTGGACCAGCTGGCCTACATGCTGGGCGGCCGAGCGGCCGAGGAACTCGTCTTCCACGACCCGACCACGGGCGCGGCGAACGACATCGAGAAGGCCACGGCAACGGCCCGCGCGATGGTCACGCAGTACGGCATGACCGAGCGGCTCGGCGCCATCAAGTTCGGCGGCGACAACACCGAGCCGTTCCTCGGACGTGAGATGGCTCACCAGCGCGATTACTCGGAAGAGGTCGCCGCGCTGGTGGACGAGGAAGTCAAGAAGCTCATCGAGAACGCGCACAACGAGGCCTGGGAGATCCTGGTCGAGAACCGCGACGTGCTCGACAACCTCGTCCTGGCCCTCCTGGAGAAGGAGACGCTCGGCAAGGAGGAGATCGCCGAGGTCTTCGCCACGATCGTCAAGCGCCCGCCGCGGCCCGCCTGGACCGGGTCCTCCCGCCGTACGCCGTCCACCCGTCCGCCGGTGCTCTCCCCGAAGGAGCTCGCACTGACGAACGGCGCCAACGGCGCGACGCCGGCGATCAGCACGGCCAAGTCGACGGTGGCGGAGCCCACCCCGGCGGCCGAGCCCGCTCCCGAGGAGCGCCCGGAGAGCTGACACCCCGGCCCCCGGTGGACCCCACCGGGCCCGGAATGGATGCCGCGCCCCCCAGGTTTTAGCCTGGGGGGCGCGGCATTTTCGGATGCCCGCAGTTCAGACGCGTGACCCACACGCGCCACCCGCGAAGGAACGAGGCACCACATGACCGACCCCGTGACGCTGGACGGCGAGGGCAGCATCGGCGAATTCGACGAGAAGCGCGCCGAGAACGCCGTACGCGAACTGCTGATCGCGGTCGGAGAGGACCCGGACCGCGAGGGGCTCAAGGAGACGCCGGGGAGGGTGGCGCGGGCGTACAAGGAGATCTTCGCGGGGCTGTGGCAGAAGCCTGAAGACGTGCTGACCACGACGTTCGACATCGGGCACGACGAGATGGTGCTGGTGAAGGACATTGAGGTGTACAGCACATGTGAGCATCATCTGGTGCCGTTCCGCGGTGTCGCCCACGTCGGCTACATCCCTGCCACGTCGGGCAAGATCACCGGGCTCTCCAAGCTGGCCCGGCTGGTGGACGTCTTCGCCCGCCGGCCGCAGGTGCAGGAACGTCTCACTACGCAGATCGCGGACTCCCTGATGGAGATCCTGGAGCCGCGCGGCGTGATCGTCGTCGTGGAGTGCGAGCACATGTGCATGTCGATGCGGGGCATTCGCAAGCCCGGCGCGATGACCATAACGTCGGCGGTGCGCGGTCAGCTGCGGGACGCGGCGACGCGCAACGAGGCGATGAGCCTCATCATGGCCCGCTGATACCCGGTGTGCTGATTCCCGGATCTGCGATGCGCTGATTCCCGTATGCGCGGTGTGCTGATCCCGCGCTACACCGTCGGAGCCGCCCCCGCCCCATTGTGCTCGTCGTCCTCCGGCAGCTTGCACACGCGTTCCAGGAAGATGGCTGCCGCTATCACTCCGATGCCGGCCAGGACCGAGAAGCCGGCGTAGATGGCCTGGTCGCGGCGGGCGGGGATGTCGAGGGACTCCAGGAGGAAGACGCCGGTGCCGCCGTACATGCCGGCCACCAGGGCGGCGACCAGGGCGCTGGCGTGGCCGAAGACGACCGCGCGGGCGGCCATCAGGGGGTCGACGCCCTTGGCCTCGGGGCGGCGTTCGCGCTGGGCCTTGAGGCGGGCGCGGATCGAGATCGCCGTGGCCAGGAGGACCACGGCGATCAGGGCGAGGACGATGGGGGCGGCCAGGGGGACGCTGGGCAGGGTCCCGACGGAGTTCCACAGGCGGGCGCCCGCCCAGGACAGGACTCCGGCGACGATGAACACACCGGCCAGCATCCTGATGCGCAGCTCTCTCACGGCGTCCCTTCAACTCCCCCGAGTACCCACGGAATGTGTCGTCTTGACCTTAACGACTATTCGGGCAGCTGGAGTTCCAGGTCCGGCCGGGTTACGACACCTTCGCGAGTGATGCCGGACAGCAGGTCGGCCACCGGGCCGCGGCCCGGAAGCTGTGCCTGCGGATCGACGTCATGCCAGGGGGCGAGGACGAAGGCACGCTCATGGGCGCGCGGGTGGGGGAGGGTGAGGGTCGGGTCGTCGGAGACGACGTCGGCGTACGCGACGATGTCGACGTCGAGAGTGCGTGCGCCCCAGCGCTCGTCCCGTACGCGGTGGAAAGCCTCCTCGACCGCGTGGGCCCGCTCCAGCAGGGAGGACGGGGGGAGCGTGGTCTTGAGGACCACGACCGCGTTGAAGTAGGACGGCTGGCTTCCCGGCTCCACGCCCCACGGCTCCGTCTCGTACACGGGCGATACGGCCTTGATGCGGACGCCCGGGGTGTCCTCCAGCGCGTCGATGGCGCCCTGGAGCGTCTCCAGCCGGTTCCCCAGGTTGGAGCCGAGGGAGATCACGGCCCGTTTGGGGTTGCTGAGGGTGGTGTCGGCGGCGTCGACCTGTTCGACGACGGAGGCGGGTACCGGCTGTACGGTCGGGTCGCTGTGACCCTCGGTGAAGGACGCGGTCATACTCGGCTCCGGGTGATGGTGACGGTCACGTCGTCGAAGGGGACCGTGATCGGCGCGTCCGGCTTGTGGACGGTGACCTCGGCCTCCTGGACCCCTTCGTGCTTCAGACAGGCCTGGGCGATGCGCTCGGCGAGCGTCTCGATGAGGTTGACCGGTTCGCCCTCGACGACGGCCACGACCTCCTCCGCCACGATGCCGTAGTGCACGGTTTTCGCCAGGTCGTCGTCGGCGGCGGCGGGCCGGGTGTCCAGGCCGAGGACGAGGTCCACGACGAAGGTCTGGCCCTCCCTGCGTTCCTCGGGGAACACACCGTGGTACCCGCGGGCCTTCAGGCCGCGCAGCGCGACACGATCCACGCGAATCACTCCTGCAATCGTCGGTGACGGCCGGTCGCTGCCGCGTGCGGGCGGCACACCGGCCTCGAACGAATCTACCTGCGGGCACTGACAGGGCCGGGCCACTGGGGCGTGGGTCCGGTCCGGGGCCAGGAGGATTCATCGCTTGTTTCCCCTGGGGAATCCGGTGGCTCACGGGTTGGTAGCCGCGCCTACCCGCAGACGCGTGATTCCAACCACTTCTTGGTCCCGGCGGGGCCAGGCGGACCACCTTGCGGGTGGCTCCAGGGTGTCGCCTCCAGGGGGCGCCTACCCACTCAGGAGGCGTTGCCGTCGCCCTCTGCCTCGTCGTTTTCGGCCAGAACCGGGGAGGCGTGGTGCGACCAGAGCTTCCAGCCGTCGGGTGTGCGGCGGAACACGTTCGTGGCGACCACGAGCTGGCCCACGAGCGGGCCGAGCTCCTCGCCGCCCTCGGGGGCGGGGCCGCCGCTGAGGATGTTCTCGGTGCAGGTCACCAGGGCGGTGTCGCCGGTGACGGAGACGTGCACGTCGGTGAGGAAGAACTGGATGTAGTCGGTGTTCGCCATGATCAGGGCGTACGACCGGAGGACCTCGCCGCGTCCGGTGAGTACCGGCCAGCCGGGGTGCACGCAGGAGATCACGCCGCTGTCGGCGGGGTCGTGGTACTCCTCGTCGACGCCCAGGTCGGCCGGGGTGAGCCAGAGCGAGGAGAGCTCCTCGAAGTCGCCGCGCTCCATGGCCTCGTAGAAGGCGCTGTTGGCGGCTTCCACCTGCTCGACATCGGTGTGGGGGGCGCTCACCGGGCTCCTTCAGCGCTGTTCGCGCTGGGCGCGTTCTCCGCGGCGCGTGCCTCTTCGATGGCGCGTGAGACGCGTACGGCGTCCGCCGTGGCGCGCACCTCGTGCACGCGCACTGCCCATGCGCCGGCGTGCGCCGCGAGCGCCGATACGGCGGCCGTGGCGGCGTCGCGCTCGCGCGCGGGCGGCGGCGCGCCTTCCGGGCCGGCGAGGACGCGGCCGAGGAACCGCTTGCGGGAGGCGGCGACGAGAAGGGGGTGGCCGAGGCCGATCAGGCGGTCGAGGTGGGCGAGGAGGACGAGGTCGTGCTCGGCGTCCTTGGAGAAGCCGAGGCCGGGGTCGATGACGATGCGGTCGGGGGCGATGCCGCCGGCCAGGACGGCGTCCACGCGCGCGCGGAGTTCGTCGGCGACTTCGGCGACGACGTCGTCGTACGTCCCCTGGACGTTCCCGCCCTGGAGGAAGCCGCGCCAGTGCATGACGACGAAGGGGGCGCCGGCGTCGGCGACGACCGGGATCATCGCGGGGTCGGCGAGGCCGCCGCTGACGTCGTTGACGAGGGCGGCGCCGGCGGCGAGGGCCTGCTCGGCGACAGAGGCGCGCATGGTGTCGACGGAGACCGTGACGCCCTCGGCGGCGAGGCCGCGGACGACCGGGATGACGCGGCGCAGTTCCTCGTCCTGGTCGACCCGGGTGGCGCCGGGGCGGGTGGACTCACCGCCGACGTCGACCAGGTCGGCGCCCTCGTCGACGAGGGCGAGGCCGTGCTTGACGGCGGACGTCGTGTCGAACCAGCGGCCGCCGTCGGAGAAGGAATCGGGAGTCACGTTGACGACTCCCATGACCGCGCACCGGTCCCACTCCGGAAGTCCCGCGACGCGCCCGCGTCCGCTCTGCTTGCTCATACGTTCAGCGTAGGCCCAAGCAGGGGACGGGACGTGGGGTGGTCCGGGCGAAGCCGGGGGGCCTGCGTCGAGGCCTTGGGGGTGGGCGTGTGCTGTGGCCCGAGCGGAAGCCCAGGTGTGGGGGGGCGTGGGCTTCCGCTCGGGCCTGTTCCGGGAGGGCCGCGCTATGCCGCGCGGACCTCCCGCTCCGCCACCTGGTGGGGGCAGGGGCGCGCAGTGGTCGTCCGGCGGCGCAGGAAGCGCGGCAGGGGTACGGCCAGGTTCACGAAGCCCTCCGCCTGCATCGCGGCGAAGCCGAGGCGGGGCAGGTCGGCGGAGGCGCGGTAGACGACGAAGCGGGGCTCCCAGCGGGGCTGGAACTTGGCGTTGAACTTGTACAGGGACTCGATCTGGAACCAGCGGGAGAGGAAGACGAGAAGGCCCCGCCAGGCGCGCAGTACCGGGCCCGCGCCGATCTTCTCGCCGCGTGCCAGTGCCGAGCGGAACATGGCGAAGTTGAGCGACACGCGCGCGATGCCGAACTTCGGGGCGGCCTGGAGGGCGGCCACGATGAGCAGTTCGTTCATGCCGGGGTCCGCCGAGCGGTCGCGGCGCATCAGGTCCAGCGAGACCCCGTCCGTGCCCCACGGCACGAAGTGGAGGATCGCCTTGAGGTCGCCGTACGGGCCGGGCTGCTCGTCGGCCTTGTGGGCGGTGGCGATGAGGCAGTCGCCGTCGGACGGGTCGCCGACGCGGCCCAGCGCCATGGAGAAGCCGCGCTCGGTGTCGGTGCCGCGCCAGTCCTCGGCGGCCTCCCGGATCCGCGCCAGCTCGGTCTCGCCGAGGTCACGGACGCGCCGTACCCGGGTCTCGTAACCGGCGCGCTCGATGCGCTTGACCATCTGGCGTACGTTGCGCATCGCGCGGCCGGCGAGCGAGAAATCCGGGACGTCCACCACCGCCTCGTCGCCCAGTTCGAGGGCGTCGAGCCCGGTCTCGCGGGTCCATACCTCGGCACCGGTCTCGGAGCAGCCCATGACGGCCGGGGTCCAGGAGTGGGCCCTGGCCTCGTCCATGAAGCGCTCTATGGCGCCGGGCCAGGCCTCGACGTCGCCGATCGGGTCGCCGCTGGCGAGCATCACCCCGGAGACGACGCGATACGTCACCGCCGCCTTGCCGCTGGGGGAGAAGACGACGGCCTTGTCGCGGCGCAGCGCGAAGTGGCCGAGGGAGTCGCGGCCGCCGTGCTTCTCCAGCAGGGCGCGCAGGCGTACCTCGTCGTCCTCGGTGAGGCGTGCGGCGGGGTGCTCGGGGCGGAAGGCCAGGTAGATCGTGGTGACCGCGGTGATCCAGCCGAGCGCGCCGAGGGAGAAGGCGACCGTCCAGGAGGTGTTGCCCTGGTAGTCGACCGGGCCCTCGAAGCCGAACAGGCCGTACAGGACGTGGGTGATGCGGTCGGCCAGGCTCGGGTCGCCCATCAGGGTGTTCGGGTGGGCGCTGACGATGACCAGCCCGAGGGCGAGCGAACCGGCGCCCATCAGGACGAAGTTGGCCAGCGCGCGCCACCTGCTGCGCGGGTCGGGCAGCGCCGCGAACTGGTCGCGATGGCGCAGCAGCACGGTGAGCAGCGCGAGCGAGATGAGCACGCCGATGAGTGAGTGGCGGTACGTGAACTGCGCCACCGCTCCGGCCGGCAGCAGGACGACGGCGGCGCGCCAGGCCCGCCGCTTGTGGCGCTTGAGGCCGTGGGCGAGCAGCAGCAACAGCACGCCCGCGCTGAGCGACAGCGCGGCCGCGAACGGCCCGAATGATCCCGGCAGCACTTCGGCGATGGCATGCATACGGCTGTGCCGGAAGCGCGGGAAGACGCCCGCGGCGATGTTCAGCAGGCCCACCAGGGCGCAGGCCCTGCCGACGAGGACGGGAACGGCCTCGGGGCGCGGGCCGCGCAGCAGGTGTCGTACGCGGCTCGACAGATGTCCTGCCTGGCTCGATACCTGGCTTGATCGTTGAGGAACCTTGCCCGACATTTCCACATCTGTCCTGACAGACATCGCATCCCAGTGTTCCGCGAGAGACCTTGGATCCGGTGCCGATTCGGGCATCCGGCGACATTGCGCCCTCTAGGACGGTGTCTCAGGGGGAGAGGTTCACTCAGCTCCTCAAAACCGTTTCAAAGGCCAAGGAAAGTCCGGGGCAAGCCCTTGCGAAGGAGCGGGGGAGGCAGCGCGGGGAAACCGCGAACCGGGCGGAAAGTGCGGACAGGTAACCATCGATGGGTCTCACGAGCGACAAGGTGCTGGCGCTGGCGGTTGTGACCGCCGTCGGGCTGTTCGTCGGCACGGTGTGGCTGTGGCCACGGCTGGCGCGGCACGGCTGGCGGGCGGTGAGCGGACGCGTGGGCCTGTTGCTCTCCACGCAGTTGACGCTCTTCCTGGCGGTCGGCCTCGCCGCCAACCAGGCCTTCGGGTTCTACGCCAGCTGGGCCGATCTGTTCGGCCAGGAGAAAGACCAGGGCGTCGTCGTGGACCACACGCCGGAACGCGGGCCGCTCCGGGTCGTGGACACGCGGCGGGTTCCGGGGGCGGCGAGCTCCAGCCCGCGCATGGGCGGTCAGATCCAGCAGGTCGACATCCTGGGCCGGACGTCGCGCATCGCCACGCCCGCGTACGTCTATCTGCCGCCCGAGTATTTTCAGCCGGAGTTCCGCACGCGTACGTTCCCCGCGGCCGTCGTCCTCACCGGCTATCCGGGTACGGCGCAGGCGCTGGTGGACAAGCTCGACTATCCGCGTACGGCCGCGAGGCTGGCCGCTCAGGGCCGTATGGAACCGATGATCCTGGTGATGATGCGGCCCACCGTGGCGCCGCCGCGGGACACGGAGTGCGTGGACATTCCGGGGGGCCCGCAGACCGAGACGTTCTTCGCCTCGGATCTGCCCGAGGCTGTGACCGGCCACTACAGGGTGGGCGGCGGGCCCGGCAGTTGGGGCATCATCGGCGACTCGACCGGCGGCTACTGCGCGTTGAAGCTCGCCATGCACCATCCCCGGGCGTATGCCGCGGGGGCCGGGCTATCCGCCTACTACAACGCGCCCATCGACGCCACGACCGGCGATCTCTTCCAGGGCGACGAGGAACTGCGCAATCGCGCGAACCTGTGGTGGTACCTCAAGCACATGCCGGCCCCGGACACTTCACTGCTTGTCAGCAGCAGCAAAGTTGGAGAATCCAACTACAAGGACACACTGAAGTTCATTGAGCGCGTGAAGGCCACGAAGCTGACCCGCATCTCGTCGATCATCCTCGAAAGCGGCGGGCACAACTTCAACACCTGGCGGCGGGAGATTCCGGGGACGCTGGAGTGGATGAGCGGGCGGTTGAGTGGCGGTGGAGCGGCAGGTGAACGGGACTGGTGACATGCCCGTCGACATGGCCGTCGGCATGGCTGTCGGCGTGACCGGCGATGTGGCCGACGAGCCTTTGTGATCTTGGTTCTTGGTTAATTCGGTGTCGGATCTGATTCCCGATGCCGGATGAACGACTCGCGATGGCTGTCTTTTTACGGGGCGGGGCAACAAGATTCGCCTACGCGCGGTAAGTTTCTGGCCATGCCACGTGGACGTCACCGTCATTCCCCGCCCTTGCACAGGCTGCTGCCCCCGTCGGCGATCGCAGGCGTCTCCGTCGTCTGTGCCCTCGCGCCCTGGGTGTTCTCCGAGGCCATGGTGCTACGCGGCCTTGCGGCGGCCGCCGCGGCGACGGCGGTCGTCGGCGCGGTCGTCATGCGCCGCTGGGACACTCAGGCCGGCAAGCAGGTCGCCGACCTCACGCGCGCGCGTGCGAGCGACGAGTGGCGGTACGAGGAGCGGGTCGCCGAGCTGGAGACCGACCTCGACGAGTCGCGCGAGCTGCGCATGAAGCTGGAGCAGCGGCTGCGGGCCAAGCGGACGGAGCTCGCGGGCCTGCGCAACGAGCACGCGGCGCTGCTGCGGCGGTACGCCACGGCGGAGACCGAGCGGGCGAGCGTCCTGGAGGAGCGCCGGGTTCTGGAGATAGAGGCGACAACGCCCGCGCGCGCGTTGCCGCCGGCGCCGGTCGCCGCTTCTTCGGCGGAGGAAACAGGGGCTGTGGCTGCCCCTGCCGAGGCCGAGGCCGAGGTCGAGGGCGCGGAGACCGAGCCCGCCGAGGAGACAGCGGAGGCTCCGGCGGTCTTCTCGCCGGAGGGGTCCCGGCTGTTCCTGCGGGCCAAGGAGGCGCTGGCGCGGTTCGAGGGGGAGGAGGCCGCGGAGGACGGCGAGTCCTCGAAGGGCGGCGCGTCGGCGGAGGGCGGCGAGTCCACCAAGGACGAGTTCCCGAAGGACGAGCCTCCGAAGAACGACCCCCCGAAGGGCGACGGCCCGTCCAACGACGAGTCCGCGAAGGACGGTTCGGGCGCCACCGACGTGCAGGGCAGCGAGGCGCAGGCCGCCGAAACGCAGGCCACCGAGGCCGAGCACGTCGGCGGAGCCGAGAAGGAGCCCGCGCTGGAGGACGAAGCGCAGGGGAAGCCCGAGGCGGTCGACGGGCACGAGCGCGCGACCGCCGACACCACGGCAGGCGCCCTCACCAAGGCGGGCACCGTAGCCACGGCCACGCCGGTCGCCTCGGCCGAGCCGATGCCCGCAGCTGACGCGGTGGCCACGGCTGACGCCGTCGCCAAGGCCCGGCCCGCCCTGCCCGCGGCCGGTTCGGTCCCGTCGCAGCAGCCCGCGGGGCACTTCATCGCGCCGACCGCCGTGGCCTTCGTACCGGCGACGCCCGTACGGCGTCCGGCGATCCAGGGCGGCTTCGACTTCTTCGGCACCAAGCAGGGGGCGGCGGCGCCCTCCGCGCTGGAGTCCGTGCAGAACGAGGACCTCGCCGACGTCGTCGGCCAGGAGGCCCTCGCCCTCCACAAGGCCGAGTCCGAGGCCGAGTTCAAGCCGGCGGACGAGGAGTCCCGGGGGATCGGCCAGGTCATCGACCTGACCGCGCACGACGAGACGGAACAGATCGATGTGCAGGGACTGCGGAGCGCGGTTTCCTGACGACGGGGTGGGTGACGCCGGTCGGAGTCCTTCAGGGACGTGACCGGCCTCAGACCATCCACCGGTCCGGCCGGGCCCCCTTGCGTCCCGTGCGCGACCGCTCCGCCTGCGCCCGCAACAGCTCCGCGGCCTCCTGGGCGTCCCTCAGCCGGGCCGTCACGGTCTTGTTCGCCCCGGTGTCCACGTGGACGTCGGCGACGCCCCACAGGCGCTCCCAGGGGCCCTGAGTCAGCCGTACGCTCTGGACCTTCGCGTGCGGTACGAGCGCCAGGCTTCGGCTGAACAGGCCGCTGCCGGCGGCGAACACCGCGTCCGTGACGGCCAGGCCGTACCCCCGCCACCACAGCGGCATGCACCGGCCCGCCCGCCGAGGCGGACGCGACAGGGACGCGCGCGGGGGGACGATCACGCCGGGCAGCACGCGCGCGACGACCGATTCGGCGACCTCGCGCGGGGCGACCGGGAGCAGGACCGAGTTCGACGAGCCCGCCACGTCCAGTTCCACTCGCACCCACCCGCGCCGCCGCCACAGCAGCGGCTCGACGATCCGTACGGTCTGGACGCGGCCGGGCGGCACCGTCTCGTGCGCCCGGTCGAGCAGGCCGTGGTCGAGGCGCAGCCCGTCCGGCGACTCGCCCACCGTCCAGTCGTACTCGGAGACGAACCGCCCCACACTGCTCGCCCCCGCCGCGCCGAACAGCGGAAGGGCGGTCGCGAGGACCGTCCACGCGCTCTCGGTGAGCAGCCACAGGACGGTCGGTACGACGGCGGCGGCCGCCAGCGTTCCCCAGGTGGCGCCGGTCAGGAGGAGCGAGACGGCAAGAACGCCCGGCGGCACGCGCAGCAGCTGCTGGGACGGCGCCTCGCCCACCTCGTGCGCCGTCTCGGGCGCGAAACCGGCGGCGCGCGCGAGGAGTTCCGCGCGTAGCGCACGGGCCTCATCCGCGCCCAGGAAGGCGAGTTCGTCCTTCTTGTCCGTGCCTATGACGTCCAGTTTGAGCTTCGCCACGCCCGCCACGCGCGCGAGGAGCGGCTGGGTGACGTCGATGGCCTGGATGCGTTCCAGCCGGATGTGCGCGCTGCGCCGGAACACCAGGCCGGTCCGGATGCGCAGTTCCGTGTCGGTCACCGCGAAGTGCGTGAACCACCAGGTGAGAAAGCCGTACAGGGCGGCCGCGGGGACGAGTACGGCGAGCGCCAGCAGGAGCGTGGTGGTGGTCAGCCTCGTCAGATGGCGCTGGGCCTGGTCCGGGTCGTGCACCGCCCACCCGATCAGCACCGCGACCGGAGCCCACGCGCGCCTCAGCGGCGTCACGGGGTGCAGCCGTCGCTCGGTCAGGGGTCGCTGCGCGCGTACGGCGTCGTCGACGCCGGGCGTCGTCACAGGCCCGCCGATCGTGCCTCGCCCAGCTCGGTGAGCCGGTCCCGCAGCCGCTCGGCCTCGGCCGGGTCGAGGCCGGGGATGGTGGCGTCGGTGGCCGCCGCGGCGGTGTGCAGCTGCACGCTGGCCAGGCCGAAGTGCCGCTCGACGGGGCCCGAGGTGACCTCGACCAGCTGCATCCGGCCGTACGGCACCACCGTCTCCTCGCGCCACAGCACGCCCCGGCTGATCAGCAGGTCGTCGGCGCGCTCGGCGTAGCGCCACGAACGCCAGTTACGGCCGAGCATCACCCAGCCCCACGCCATCACCGCCGGCGGCAGCAGCGCGAAGGCCGTCCAGGCGGGCCCGGCGAGCAGGCCGAGCAGCAGGGCGAGCCCGACCGTCAGCAGCCCCAGCCACACCACCAGCAACAACCGTCGCATACGGAGCAGACCGGGTGGCAGACCGGTCCACCTCGGTTCGGCCTCCGTCGATTCGGCCCCCGCCTGCTCGGCCCCCGCTGTCCCCGTGTTCTCCGGGCTCCCCGTCTCCATGAGGCCAGCGTACGTAGGAGAGACTGTGTCCATGACTCCTACGACGGAGACCATGGTCGGTATCGGCGGCGCCGCGGAGAGCACCGACATGGTGCTCAACATCGGGCCCCAGCACCCGTCCACGCATGGCGTGCTGCGCCTCAAGCTCGTCCTGGACGGCGAGCGCATCCAGCACGCGGAGCCGGTGATCGGGTACATGCACCGCGGCGCGGAGAAGCTCTTCGAGGCCCGCGACTACCGGCAGATCATCATGCTCGCCAACCGCCACGACTGGCTGTCGGCGTTCTCCAACGAGCTGGGCGTCGTGCACGCCGTGGAGCGCATGCTCGGCATGGAGGTGCCGGAGCGGGCGGTCTGGACCCGGACGCTGCTCGCGGAGCTCAACCGGGTGCTCAACCACCTGATGTTCCTCGGGTCGTACCCGCTGGAGTTGGGCGGGATCACGCCGATCTTCTACGCCTTCTCGGAGCGCGAGGAACTCCAGCATGTGATGGAGGAGGTCTCCGGTGGGCGCATGCACTACATGTTCAACCGGGTGGGAGGCCTGAAGGAGGACCTGCCGGCCGGGTGGACCACACGCGCGCGTACCGCCGTCGCCGACGTGCGCTCGCGCATGGACCGGTTCGACGACCTGGTGCTCGGCAACGAGATCTTCCGGGGGCGCACGCGGGGCGTGGGCACCCTCGCGCCGGAGACCGTGCACGCCTACGGGGTGAGCGGGCCGATCGCGCGCGCCTCGGGCGTCGACTTCGATCTGCGCCGGGACGAGCCCTATCTCGCGTACGGCGAGCTGGCGGACGTCCTCAAGGTCGTGACGCGGGACGAGGGCGACTGCCTCGCCCGGTTCGAGTGCCTGCTGGAGCAGACCCACAACTCCCTCGACCTCGCCGACGCCTGCCTCGACCGCCTCGCCGAGCTGCCGCCCGGGCCGATCAACCAGCGGCTCCCGAAGGTGCTGAAGGCGCCCGAGGGGCACACGTACGCGTGGACCGAGAATCCGCTCGGCATCAACGGCTACTACCTCGTCAGCAAGGGGGAGAAGACCCCGTACCGGCTGAAGCTGCGCTCGGCGTCGTACAACAACATCCAGGTGCTGGTGGAGCTGCTGCCGGGGACGCTGATCGCGGACATGGTGGCGATTCTGGGGTCGATGTTCTTCGTGGTCGGGGACATCGACAAGTAGCGACTGATCGCTTCGTCAGTACGTCTCACTTCGCCAGTACGTCCGGAATTCCAACCGACTGCACCAGCCAGCCGAAGTCCCCGAGCCCGCCCGTAGCGGTGAGCTCGGCGGCCTCGCCCGCTGTCGCGAGGGCCCGTACGTACTCGGCCGGGCGCGTGGAGGCCAGCTCCAGTGGGGGGCGTTCGCCGGTGATGCCCAGGGCGCGCAACGCGTCGCGCTGTGAGAGCAGGCGTGTACCGGGCAGCGCGCACGCCGCCGCGCACGCGTCCAGCGCGACATGCGCCGTGATGTCGCACGAGCCGTCCGGCACGGGTGCCGTCTCGCGGCCCTCGCGGAAGCCGGTGAGCGTCCCGAAGGGTGGCCGCTGCCGCGCGGTGTGCGCGTAGTCCACGGCGACGGCGAGCCCTCGGTCCACCGCCGCGACCACGCTCGCCCAGGCCTCGTCCCGGGGCAGTCCGATCTCGGCCCGCAGCCCTTCGATTCCTTCCGGCCCTTCAAGGGCTTCCCCGCCCTGCGCCCCGTCCACGGCCCCCAGCGGCCACCACCGCGCCAGCCACTCCGCCTCGGCACCGGCGACCGGTTCCCCGAGGCGTTCGACCCCGTCCCGTCGTACGAGGACCAGGCGCGGTACGCCCCCGGAGTCCACCTCGGCGACCTCCACGGGGACGTTGTCCAGCCACTCGTTGGCGAAAAGCAGGCCCGTGATCCGTGGCGGCGGCTCGCGCAGCCACTCGATCCGGTGATCGAGGGTGTGCGGTCGGTCGGCGATCTCGACGGCGTACGCACGCGTGCGTGCCGCCACCTCGGCCGGGAGGGCGGCCAGTACGCCGGTGATCAGCTCACCCCGCCCCGCCGCCATGTCGACGAGGTCGAGCGAGGCGGGCCGGCCCAGGGCTTCGTCGACCCGGCACAGCAGCCGGGCCACGGCACCGGCGAAGAGAGGCGACGCGTGCACGGACGTACGGAAGTGGCCGGCCGGTCCCTCGGGCCGCCGGTAGAAGCCGCCCGGCCCGTACAGGGCGGATTCCGCCGCCGCCCGCCACCCGCGCCACTCGCCCGCCGCCTCTGCCGTCACCGGCCCAGGCTAGGGCAGGTCCTAAGCGCACAGGAGAACGCAGCCTCCACCTTGCGGAGTACGCGCGCCCGGTGCGGATCGGCCCTCCGGTTGACCCCTGCACGCATCTCGCTTCCCTACGCTGGGTTACGTGCAGCGCCTCTATGACTTTCTCCGCAGGCACCCGACATGGGTCGACAGCTTCTGGGCCGTCATCCTTTTCGGGATCTCCGCGGTCACCGTGGCCGTCCGGGACGAGGGCGGACAGAACCCTCCGGGCACGGACTCAGAGGCGGCCATCATCGTGGTGGTCCTCCTGTTGTGCCTGGTCATCGCGTTGCGCCGGCGTATGCCGGAGAAAATGCTGCTACTGGCCGCCGGTGTGGGACTGGCGCAGCTGGCGCTGAACGTGGCGACGACACCCGCCAACTTCGCCTTCCTGGTGATCACCTACACCGTCGCCGCGACCGGCGCCCGCTGGGCCTCCCGGCTCGCGCTGGGCGCCGGCCTGTGCGCGGCGCCGCTGGCACAGCTGCGCTGGCCGGAGCGGGACTCCAGCGTCCTGGGCAACATCGCCCTGATGATCTTCCTGACGGTGCCGTTCGCGCTCGCCTGGGTGCTCGGCGACTCGATCCGCACGCGCCGCGCCTACTACGAGCAGCTGGAGGAGCGCGCGACCCGGCTCGAAAAGGAGCGCGAGGCGCAGGCCAAGGTCGCGGTCGCCGCCGAGCGCGCCCGGATCGCGCGCGAGTTGCACGATGTGGTCGCGCACAACGTCTCCGTGATGGTGGTGCAGGCCGACGGCGCCGCCTACGTCCTCGACGCCGCGCCCGACCAGGCCAAGAAGGCCCTGGAGACCATCTCCTCCACCGGCCGCCAGGCCCTCGCCGAGATGCGCCGTCTGCTCGGGGTGCTGCGCACCGGCGAGCACCAGGAGGGCGGCGAGTACGTCCCGCAGCCCGACGTCGAGCAGATCGACGAGCTCATCCAGCAGTGCCGCACCTCCGGCCTCCCGGTCGACTTCAAGGTCGAGGGCACCCCGCGCCCGCTGCCCAGCGGCGTCGAGCTGACGGCGTACCGCATCGTGCAGGAGGCGCTCACCAACACGCGCAAGCACGGCGGGCCCAACACGGGCGCGAGCGTGCGCCTGGTCTACTTCGACGACGGCCTCGGCCTGCTCGTCGAGGACGACGGCAAGGGTGCCCCGCACGAGCTGTACGAGGAGGGCGGTGCCGACGGCCAGGGGCACGGTCTGATCGGCATGCGCGAGCGGGTCGGCATGGTCGGCGGCACCCTGGACGCGGGGCCGCGTCCGGGCGGAGGATTCCGGATCAGCGCGCTGCTGCCGCTCAAACCCGCACACTGACGCCTGCGCACGCCCTTTGTTGACACCTGTAACGCCCCTGTAGAACCCCCTTGTAGACGGATACGGAAGACACGGAAGAGGACCCCGATGACGATCCGCGTGATGCTCGTCGACGACCAGGTGCTGCTGCGCACCGGGTTCCGGATGGTGCTTGCCGCCCAGCCGGACATGGAGGTCGTCGCGGAGGCGGGCGACGGCGTCGAGGCCCTCCAGGTGCTGCGGGAGACCCCCGTCGACGTGGTCCTGATGGACGTACGCATGCCGAAGCTCGACGGCGTGGAGACCACCCGTCGTATCTGCCAGGAGGCCAACCCGCCGAAGGTGCTGATCCTGACCACCTTCGACCTCGACGAGTACGCCTTCTCCGGGCTGAAGGCGGGCGCCTCCGGCTTCATGCTCAAGGACGTGCCGCCCGGTGAGCTCCTCGCCGCCATCCGCTCGGTGCACAGCGGCGACGCGGTGGTGGCCCCCTCGACGACCCGGCGCCTGCTGGACCGGTTCGCGCCGATGCTGCCCTCCACCGGCAAGGAGGCGCAGCACAAGGAGCTGGAGCGGCTCACCGACCGCGAGCGCGAGGTCATGGTGCTGGTCGCGCAGGGCCTGTCCAACGGCGAGATCGCGGCCCGGCTGGTCCTGTCCGAGGCGACCGTGAAGACCCACGTGGGCCGCATCCTGACCAAGCTGGGGCTCAGGGACCGGGTGCAGGTGGTGGTCCTGGCGTACGAGACGGGTCTGGTGCGGGCCGGCGGGCACGGCTGACGCACAGCGGGCGTGACCCCGCGTTCATCGGTGCCCACTAGGGTCTGCGCATGCTCCTGTGGATCAACGGCCCTTTCGGGGGCGGCAAGACGCAGACCGCGTACGAGATCCAGCGCCGCCTGCCCGGCAGCGTGGTCTGCGATCCCGAGCACGCCGGCTTCGGGCTGCGGCGGATGCTGCCGCCCGAACTGCGGGGAGACTTCCAGGACTTGGCGTCCTGGCGGCAGGGCGTAGTCGAGGTCCTCGACCTCGCGCTGACCAAGCACGAGGGCGTGGTGATCACCCCCATGACGGTCACGAACGCCGGCTACTTCGAGGAGACCGTGGGCCGCCTGCGCGAACTCGGCCACGACGTACGGCACTTCACCCTCCTCGCGGAGCGCGAGACGGTCCTGCGGCGGCTTCGGGAGCGCGGCTTCGGGCACCTCCTTCCGTTCGCCGCACGGAAGAACTCCGGTCTGCGCCACGAGAGCTGGGCCGTGCAGCAGCTCGACCACTGCCTGGAGCGGCTGCGCGAGCCGGAGTTCGCCGAGCATCTGTGGACGGACCACTCGACCGTGCCGAAGACGGCGGACCGGATCGCCGTCCTGGCCGGGCTGCGGTTGCGGCCGAACAACGAGGGCGCGCTGCGGACACGGCTGCGGCAGGCGGGGGTCGGGGTCAGGCACATCCGGTTCGACTGAGCCGGGGTTCGGGCCGGCGTAACCGCCTCGACCGAGCCGGGATGCTCAGCGCAGGATCCCTTCCAGGAAGTCGCTGCCCAGCCGGGCCACCACCGTCACGTCCAGCTGGTGCAGGACGTACCGCCCGCGGCGGCGTGTGGTGATCAGGCCCGCCTTCTTCAGGACGCCCAGGTGCCGGGATATCTCCGGCGCCGTCATGCCGTGTGCCTGCGCCAGTTCGCCCGTGGTGTACGCGCTGCGGGCGAGGTTGCGGCAGATGCGCATCCGTACGGGGTGGGAGAGCGCGGTCATCCGCAGGGCCAGCTGCTCGACCGTGGGCGGGGTGGCGAACTCGGGGGAGCCGACCGGGTAGTGCAGCACCGGCTGCCAGGCGTAGCGGTGCAGGACCATCAGGTGGGGCCAGCCCAGGCTCGTCGGGACGAGGAGGAGGCCGCCGTCGCCCACGGCCGTGTGGCCCTCGCCCAGCTTGTCGATCGTGATCCGCGCGGACCTCTCGTCGAGGGTCACGGCCGGGGACACCGCGGCCAGCGCCTCCGCGAGGCCCTTGTGCCGTAGAAGGTCCGTCTTGTGGCGGGCGTCCGTCGCGAGCTGGTGGCGCAGCCGGGACCAGGTCTCCGCGAAGAACGCCTCGTCGCAGTCCTGGAGGAACTGCCGCAGCCAGGCCCGGATCCGCGGCGGATCGAACAGCAGCCGCTCGCTGAACCGCATCTGCTGCGGCCCGCGCGCGGCGGCGAGGTCCAGGGCGCGCCGCCGCACCTCGGCGTCGGAGAGCGCGTCGGGCCCGCGCGTGCTGTACGGCAGGGCGCAGGTGAACTCCAGGGCCGCGTCCACGAACTGCTCGTCCGTCAGCTTGTCCAGCTGGTCCAGCTCCTCCGCCAGCGTGGCGCCCGGGAGGGTGCTGCGGCCCGGGAGGCCGGCGAAGGGCAGGAAGAGATCCGAGAACGTCGACCGCCACAGGAAGTCGGCCTCGCACATCCGGTCGGCCAGGTGGGAGTCCATCCGGGCCGTCACGCTCGTCACCCAGCCCTGCAGGCCCGGGTGGTGCCCCGGCTCCGACAGCGCGTGCAGCGCCATGCCGAGCTCGGCCAGGGGCGAGGGCACGACGGCGAGCCTCTCCGGCCGCAGCCCCGCGATGTCGATGGTCACGCTCATGCCCTCATGGTGCACCCCGCCACTGACAACGCGGCCGTCGATTGACGGCGGCCGTCAATCGACGCGACGTGGCCGCCGTCCGGGGGCGAGCCTGGCATCACCGGGGCAGCCGCGGAGCCCGATCCCTCTTCACGTCATGTCTCCTACGTCCCGAGAAGGCGATACGCCATGAGCATCACGCAGCACTACCTCCTCGACACCTACCGTGCCCAGCAACACGGCGAGCCCGCCCCGCCCGCGCCCGGCGCCCATGACTGGCAGGTCGCGCGCGAGTGGCGCGACCACCGGCAGTTCCGGGCGGTCGTCGCCGGACGCCCGGCCCGAGGGCGGATACGCCAGGCCCTGGGCCGGTGGCTGCGGCAATGGGCCCGCTCTACCTGCTGACCTCCTCGGTCAGCCGGGCCACGAACTCCGCGACGGCCGCTCTCACGTCGCCCGCCGTCCACTCCAGGCCGGCGGCGCGGACGGAGACCTCGGTGCAGGCCACCCCCGGGCCCTTCTGGTCCCAGGCGCCCGCGAACAGGCCCGTCTTCGTCTCCTCCGCCTGCCGGATCGCGGCCTCGGAGAGGACGTCGACGTCGTACGGCAGCCAGAGCTGGAACTCGTGCGTGTGCGGCACCTCGGGGTGGACGCGCACCCACGGCAGGCCGGCCGCGGCGAACCCTTCGCGCAGCGCGGCGGCCACCACGCGCGCGTGGGCCACGTACTCCGGCAGCCGGGGCAGCTCCCGCTCCAGGCCGACCAGGGCCGACAGCGCCGTGGGGAACTGCTGGAACACCATGCCGCCGTAGCGGTGCCGCCAGACCTTCGCCTCCTCCACCAGTGTCCGCGGACCGGCGAGCGCGGCGCCCCCGTATCCGCGCAGGGACTTGTAGAACGACACGTAGACGCTGTCCGCCAGGCCCGCGATCTCGTCCAGCGGGCGGCCGAAGTGGACGGTGGACTCCCACAGGCGCGCGCCGTCGAAGTGCACCACCGCGTCGCGCTCCCGCGCTGCGTCCACCACCTCGACGAGCTCGTTCCAGGAAGGCAGCAGGAATCCGGCGTCGCGCAGGGGAAGTTCCAGCACCAGTGCCCCGAAGGGCTCCTCGAAGTCGCGGACCTCGGCGGCGGTCGGCTGCCTCGGCTCGCTCGTCAGCCGGGCCGGGCGCAATCCGCTGACCTGGCTGAACGCGTTCCGCTCATGCACCTCGGGGTGAGCCAGTCCATGGAGGGCGACGGTCGGGTCGCCGGTGCGGCCGGCCCAGCAGCGCAGGGCGACCTGCTGGGCCATCGTGCCCGTCGGGAAGAACGCGGCGGCCTCCTTGCCGAGCAGCGCCGCGGTCTTCTCCTCCAGGGCCTCGACGACGCCGTTGCCATAGACGTCCGGCCGTTCGTCGAGGTCGTACACGTCCGGCGCCGCCTCCAGGAGCGCGAGGCGCTCGCGGAGCGTGCCAAGGAAGTCGAGGCGCGAGAGGACGCGCTCCGCGCTGCGGAATGCGCCTATGCGCCGCTCAAAGCGTTGCTTGCGCCGTTCGTCGTCGGTGATCTGCGTGCTCTGCTGTGTGCCCTGCTCCGCCGTATCGCTCATGCCCCGGATCATCCCGCCCGGCCACCCGCGCGGGCACCCGAGTTTCGACCGCCGCCCTCACCCGACCGCGCGCGCGAGGGCGTGGGGAAACCCACAGCCTGTGGACAACCGAACGCCTCTCGAACCAATCGCGTTAACATGACGAGAAATCGTCCGGTACCCGGAGCGGACTGGAACGGGAAGGCCGCCTTCGCGTGAGTACAAGCCAACAGCCAGATCCCAAGGACCGCCCCGCGCGGCTCACCGTCGGTGTCGTCGGCGCCGGCCGTGTGGGTCCCGCGCTCGCCGCGTCCCTCCAGCTCGCCGGGCACCGCCCGGTGGCCGTCTCCGGGGTCTCCGACGCCTCCCGGCGACGGGCCGAGCGGATGCTCCCCGACGTGCCGCTGGTGCCGCCCGCCGAAGTCCTCGCGCGCGCCGAGCTGGTCCTGCTGACCGTCCCGGACGACGCACTGCCCGGACTGGTCGAGGGCCTCGCCGAGACCGGGGCCGTACGGCCGGGGCAGCTGCTGGTGCACACCTCCGGGCGGTACGGCGCCAAGGTCCTGGACCCCGCCCTGCGCGCGGGCGCGCTGCCGCTGGCCCTGCACCCCGCGATGACCTTCACCGGCAGCCCCGTGGACGTCCAGCGCCTCGCCGGCTGCTCCTTCGGCGTCACCGCGCCCGAGGAGCTGCGGCTGGCCGCCGAGGCCCTCGTCATCGAGATGGGCGGCGAACCGGAGTGGGTCGCCGAGGAGATGCGCCCGCTGTATCACGCGGCGCTCGCGCTGGGCGCGAACCACCTGGTGACGCTGGTCGCCCAGTCCATGGAGCTGCTGCGCGAGGCGGGTGTGACAGCCCCCGACCGCATGCTCGGCCCGCTGCTCGGCGCCGCGCTCGACAACGCGCTGCGCTCCGGCGACGCTGCCCTGACCGGCCCCGTCGCGCGCGGGGACGCGGGCACCGTCGCCGCGCACGTCACGGAACTGCGCCGACACGCCCCGCAGACCGTCGCCGGCTACCTCGCGATGGCGCGCGCGACCGCCGACCGGGCGCTCGCCCACGGACTGCTGAAGCCGGAGCTCGCCGAGGACCTCCTCGGGGTGCTCGCAGGCGGAACCACCGGGACCAACGGCGCCGAGGGAGAGGCCCGATGACCACCACCCTGCTGCGCACCGCCGACGAACTGCACGCACGCACGCGTGCCGGCCGCCGCGCCGTGGTGATGACCATGGGCGCCCTGCACGAGGGCCACGCCACCCTGGTCCGCACCGCGCGGGAGATCGCGGGACCGGACGGCGAGGTCGTCGTCACCGTCTTCGTGAACCCCCTGCAGTTCGGCCAGGGCGAGGACCTCGACCGCTACCCGCGCACCCTGGAGGCCGACCTCAAGGTCGCCGAACAGGCGGGCGCGGACGCGGTGTTCGCCCCTGCCGTGGACGAGGTCTACCCGGGCGGCGAACCCCAGGTACGCATCAGCGCCGGCCCCATGGGCGAGCGCCTGGAAGGCGGTTCCCGCCCCGGCCACTTCGACGGCATGCTCACCGTCGTCGCCAAGCTGCTGCACCTCACCCGCCCCGACGTCGCCCTGTTCGGCCAGAAGGACGCCCAGCAGCTCGCGCTGATCCGCCGGATGGTGCGCGACCTGAACTTCGGCATTGAGATCATCGGCGTCCCGACCGTGCGCGAGGAGGACGGCCTCGCGCTCTCCAGCCGCAACCGCTACCTCTCCCCCGAGGAACGGCGCACGGCGCTCGCGCTGTCCCAGGCGCTGTTCGCCGGGCGCGACCGGCACGCGGCGCAGGAGGCGCTGCGCGCGCGTGCCCGCGAAGTCCCCGCCACGCGGGCGCGTGCCGAGGCGCTCAGCGCCATAGGGGAGTCCCGCGCGGCGGCCGACGCACATGCCGTCGCCAAGGCCGTCCCCGGCGCGGCGGCGGCCGTCCGAGCGGCCGCCCGGCTGGTCCTCGACGAGGCGATCCGCCTCGACCCGCCGCTCGAACTCGACTACCTGGCCCTCGTCGACCCGTCGGACTTCACGGAGATCACCGATCACGAGGAAGACTTCACCGGCGAGGCCGTTCTCGCCGTCGCCGCCCGGGTCGGGACGACCCGGCTGATCGACAACATTCCCCTCACCTTCGGAGCCGCCTCGTGACCGCCACAGGCATACGACTGCACGCGCCCGCGCCCGGGTGGTCCATCGCCGCGGACGTCGTGGTCGTCGGCTCCGGCGTCGCCGGCCTCACCGCGGCCCTGCGCTGCGAGGCCGCCGGCCTCAGGACGGTCGTCGTCACCAAGGCCCGCCTCGACGACGGCTCCACCCGCTGGGCCCAGGGCGGCATCGCCGCGGCCCTCGGCGAGGGCGACACCCCCGAACAGCACCTGGACGACACCCTGGTCGCGGGCGCCGGCCTGTGCGACGAGGGGGCCGTACGCATCCTCGTGACCGAGGGCCCGGACGCCGTACGCCGACTGATCGAGACCGGCGCCCACTTCGACGAGTCCTCCGAAGGCGAACTGGAACTCACCCGCGAGGGCGGCCACCACCGCCGCCGCATCGCCCACGCCGGCGGCGACGCGACCGGCGCGGAGATCTCCCGCGCTCTGGTCGAGGCGGTACGTGCGCGTGGCCTTCGTACGATCGAGAACGCGCTCGTCCTCGACCTGTTGACGGACGCCGAAGGCCGTACGGCGGGCGTCACCCTGCACGTCATGGGCGAGGGCCAGCACGACGGCGTGGGAGCGGTCCACGCCCCCGCGGTGGTCCTGGCGACCGGCGGTATGGGCCAGGTCTTCTCGGCGACGACGAACCCGTCCGTGTCCACGGGCGACGGCGTGGCGCTGGCGCTCCGGGCGGGCGCCGAGCTCAGCGATCTCGAATTCGTGCAGTTCCACCCCACCGTTCTCTTCCTCGGCGCGGACGCGGAGGGCCAGCAGCCCCTGGTCTCCGAGGCCGTACGCGGCGAAGGCGCCCACCTGGTCGACGCCGACGGTGTGCGCTTCATGGTGGGACAGCACGAACTCGCCGAACTCGCCCCCCGGGACATCGTCGCCAAGGGCATCATGCGGCGCATGCAGGAGCAGGACGCCGAGCACATGTTCCTCGACGCGCGGCACTTCGGCGCCGACATGTGGGAGCACCGCTTCCCGACGATCCTCGCCGCCTGCCGCGCCCACGGCATCGACCCGGTGCACGACCCCATCCCGATCGCGCCGGCCGCCCACTACGCCTCCGGCGGCGTGCGCACCGACTCCCAGGGCCGTACGACCGTCCCCGGCCTGTACGCGTGCGGCGAGGTCGCCTGCACGGGCGTGCACGGCGCCAACCGCCTGGCCTCCAACTCGCTCCTCGAAGGCCTGGTCTACGCCGAGCGCATCGCGGAGGACATCGCGACGGCCCGGGCGGCGAACGGCCTCCACGCACGCGTGCCGCACCCGGTGCCCTACCCCGAGACCCCCGAGCACCCCCTGCTCGCGCCCGAGGCCCGCTTCGCGATCCAGCGGACCATGACGGACGGCGCCGGAGTCCTGCGCTCGGCCGAGTCCCTCGCCAAGGCCGCCGACCAGCTCCAGCGACTCCACTCCGAGGCCCGCGACGCCCTCGCGGAGAACGGCAAGACGGCCGAGCCCGGCGTGGACACCTGGGAGGCCACGAATCTCCTGTGCGTGGCCCGCGTCCTGGTCGCGGCAGCCCACCTTCGCGAGGAGACTCGGGGCTGCCACTGGCGCGAGGACGAGCCCGACCGCGACGACGCGGCATGGCGCCGCCACATCGTCGTACGCCTCAACCCGGACCGCACACTGGCCGTGCACACCACCGAAACCGCAGACTTTCCCCCGACCCGGCAGCCACAGCAGGAGCAGTGACAGAAGTGACCACCCCCGACCTTCCCCTCGCCTCGAACGGCGGCTGCGGCGACGACTGCGCCTGCGGTGCCGACGGGGAGACCGCAGACTACGCAGAGTGCGGCCTCGACCCCGCGCTCGCCCAACTCCTGGCCGAAGCGGGCCTCGACCCGGTCGAGGTCGAGGACATCGCCAACGTCGCCATCCAGGAGGACCTGGCGCACGGCGTGGACGTGACGACGGTCGCGACCATCCCCGAAGAGGCGGTCGCCACGGCCGACTTCGTCGCGCGCGAGGCGGGCGTGGTGGCGGGCCTCAGGGTCGCCGAGGCGGTCGTCTCGATCGTCTGCGAGGACGAGTTCGAGGTGGAGCGCCACGTGGAGGACGGCGACAAGGTGGAGGCGGGCCAGAAGCTCCTGTCGGTCACCACCCGCACCCGGGACCTCCTGACGGCCGAACGCAGCGCGCTGAACATCCTCTGCCGCCTGTCGGGCATCGCGACGGCCACGCGCGCGTGGGAGGACGTACTGGACGGCACCAAGGCGAGGGTCCGCGACACCCGCAAGACGACCCCGGGCCTGCGCGCCCTGGAGAAGTACGCGGTGCGCTGCGGAGGCGGAGTGAACCATCGCATGTCCCTCTCGGACGCGGCCTTGGTGAAGGACAACCACGTAGTGGCGGCAGGCGGTGTGTCCCAGGCGTTCAAGGCGGTCCGGGAGACCTTCCCGGAGGTCCCGATCGAGGTCGAGGTGGACACCCTCCACCAGCTCCGCGAAGTGGTGGACGCGGGCGCGGACCTGATCCTCCTGGACAACTTCACGCCCATCGAGTGCGAGGAGGCGGTGGCGATCGTGCACGGCCGGGCGGCACTCGAAGCATCCGGCCGCCTGACCCTCGACAACGCCAAGGCGTACGCCGACACGGGCGTCGACTACCTGGCGGTCGGGGCCCTCACCCACTCCTCGCCGATCCTGGACATCGGCCTGGACCTGCGAGCGGCGGAGTAGGGACCGGCATGCTCCTCACGATCGACGTAGGCAACACCCACACCGTCCTCGGCCTGTTCGACGGCGAGGACATCGTCGAGCACTGGCGCATCTCGACGGACGCCCGCCGCACGGCTGACGAACTGGCGGTCCTCCTCCAGGGCCTGATGGGCATGCATCCCCTCCTCGGCGAGGAACTGGGCGACGGCATCGACGGCATCGCCATCTGCGCGACGGTCCCCTCGGTCCTCCACGAACTCCGCGAGGTGACCCGCCGCTACTACGGCGACGTCCCCGCGGTCCTCGTCGAACCGGGGGTGAAGACGGGCGTCCCGATCCTCACGGACAACCCCAAGGAGGTCGGCGCCGACCGCATCATCAACGCGGTCGCGGCGGTCGATCTCTACGGCGGCCCGGCCATCGTCGTCGACTTCGGTACGGCGACGACGTTCGACGCGGTGAGCGCGCGCGGCGAGTACATCGGCGGGGTCATCGCCCCCGGCATCGAGATCTCCGTCGAAGCTCTCGGCGTGCGGGGCGCCCAACTCCGCAAGATCGAGGTGGCCCGCCCGCGCAGCGTCATCGGCAAGAACACGGTCGAGGCCATGCAGTCCGGCATCATCTACGGCTTCGCCGGCCAGGTGGACGGCGTGGTCACCCGCATGGCCCGCGAACTCGCCGACAACCCCGACGACGTCACGGTCATCGCGACGGGCGGTCTGGCGCCGATGGTCCTGGGCGAGTCCTCGGTCATCGACGAACACGAGCCGTGGCTGACGCTGATCGGCCTACGTCTGGTGTACGAACGCAACGTCTCCCGAATGTGACGTCGCCGCGTGGGCTACGCACCGAGGCCCGGTGCGGGGCCGGCTGGGGGCTTGCTGGGGGCCTGTGGCCCCCAGCCCCCCGCTGCGGCCCTGAAGGGGCCTCGTCCTCAAACTCCCCCAGGGGGCACCCTGGCGTCCGGGCACGCCGGTCGTGCGGGAGGCTCACACAGGCCGCCGCGGGCATCGCCCACCAGCCCCACCACCCGAGTGGCTCCCCGCGCCACACCCGCCCCCTATGCCGTGTTTGTCTGATTAGCGCGTATCGTCACCGCATGCCCACGCCATACGGATCCCGCGGCGGCATGGCGTTCGGTGCGGAGGAGCTGCGTGTGCTCCGCCGCGCTCTCGCCCTCGCCCTCCACCCCAGCCCCGCCTCGGCCGAAGACGTCCAGGACTGTCTCCGCCTCGCCGAGTCGCTCGACGAGGCGATGCGCGAGGGTTCCCGGCTGCGTGCGTTCTTGGTGGCCGACCTCGCCCGCTACCGCGCCGCCCTCCCCGGCACCGCAGCCGGGTACCTCACCCTCCTGGAAGAGGCCCTCACCGCCGGGTACCACCCGACCCCCGACGACCTCGCCGCCCTCAGGGCCCTGCGCGGCACCCCCACCGCAGCCACCCTCCTCACCCGCTGCCGGCCACTCGCCACCCCGGCCATCCCCGCGTCCCGCGCCCACCTCCAGGCCCTCCCCGGAGGCCGCTCGGACGCTCCCCCCGGCCCCTGCGTCGCCCTCCCCGCCCAGGACACCGGCCAGGATCCCGCCAAGCCACCCCGGAAGAAGCCCGCCGAAAGACCGGCCGCCCCCAGACCCGGCCCGGGCCAGGAGCCCGCCCCCGCCGCCCCGAAGCCGACGCGCCCCATCCCCACCCCCGGCGAGGTCTTCCCCCGCCGCAAACCGACCCCACCGCCCGCGAACCCGTCCCAGCACCTCGCCGCAGGCTGAGAGCGACCGTAAGGCGGACCCCGGGCGGGTGCCCCCCAAGCGCACCCGCCCACCCGACGCAACCCACCCCACGACCCCCGACCCCCGGCCAGGCCGCCCCCACCCCGGCCGCCTCCCGCCCCCTGGCTACCCTGGACGCATGGACTATGTCTCCGCACTCCTCCCCCCGGTCGTCATGGCCGTGTTCTTCATCGGTTTGATCAGGGTGATCGTGAAGACCCAGGGCGGAGCCAACAAGGCCAAGGAGGACGCGGCCGTCGACGCCGCCCTCGCGCGCGCGGAGGGCACCCGCCAGGCCTCCACGACCCCGGACGCCTGACCCGGCGGACACAGCCGGCGAGCCCACCGCCGAGCTGACCGGCGTACGACTCAAGCCTCTGGCTTTCCGAGTCGTACGCCCTTTTTGTTCCCATTTGCCAGAGAAAGTGCACGTCCGAGGCGCCAACACCCGGATCTCCCACTATTGTTCTGAACTGTGCCTCGCCCATTGGGAGAACTCGAAGACGCGGTCATGACGCGGGTGTGGAAGTGGAACCGCCCGGTGACCGTTCGAGAAGTCCTGGAAGATCTCCAGCAGGAACGGTCCATCGCGTACACCACGGTGATGACCGTTTTGGACAATCTCCATCAGAAGGGCTGGGTACGCCGCGAAGCGGAAGGCCGAGCCTATCGATATGAGGCGGTCTCCACACGAGCCGCCTACGCAGCCGCCCTGATGAACGACGCCTGGTCGCAGAGCGACAACCCCGCCGCCGCACTCGTCGCCTTCTTCGGCATGATGAGCGACGAACAGCGACATGCCCTGCGAGACGCCGTACGCATCGTCCAGGGCCCGGAAACACCCGAACCCACGGAAGCGCCCGATACACGCCGCGTTACCGGTGCCGATACCGCCGGAACGGATACCGGCCCGGATACCCGTACCGATACCGGCCATGAGAACCCCGGCTCGGCGCGGGAGCCAGGCGGGCGATAGCGTCCGCTCATGTCAGCAGAGAGCCACTCGACCGAGAGCCCCTCGGTGGAGAGCCGTGAAGTCAGCGCAAAAGCCATCACCGTCCGGCGGGCCCGCACCAGCGATGTCCCGGCGGTACGTCGTCTCCTTGACGAGTACGTCCAGCGTCGCATCCTGCTCGACAAAGCCACGGTCACGCTTTACGAGGACATCCAGGAGTTCTGGGTCGCGGAACGCGACGACAACGGCGAGGTCGTCGGCTGCGGCGCCCTGCACGTGATGTGGGAAGACCTGGCGGAAGTCCGGACTCTCGCTGTGAAGCACGGCCTGAAGGGCGCCGGCGTCGGTCATCAAGTGCTGGAGAAGTTGCTGCACACCGCGCGCTGGCTCGGCGTTCGACGGGTTTTCTGTCTGACCTTCGAAGTGGACTTCTTCGGCAAGCACGGCTTCGTCGAGATCGGCGAGACGCCGGTTGACACCGATGTCTACGCGGAGCTGCTGCGTTCCTATGACGAGGGCGTGGCGGAGTTCCTCGGTCTCGAACGAGTGAAACCGAACACCTTGGGCAACAGCCGGATGCTTCTGCATCTGTGATCGCCGCGGATCCACCACGATCCACAACCCGTATTCCGGCCGAGCGGCCATGCCCGGGTTCCCTATGTCCGAAACGCGCATGTTTCCGGACGGGGCCGGGCCTGTGGGTCTCTCCCGGGGGTTTGTGTTTTTCCCGCAAAAGCGGTTTGCTTTCCGACGTACTGCAGTACTGCATATAACAGGGGACGGCGAAACGGCGGACGCCGCAGACCCCCGGCCCTCAAGTTATCGATGAAAGGAAATCCGGTGGCACAGAAGGTTCAGGTCCTTCTTGTCGACGACCTCGACGGCGGCGAGGCGGACGAGACCGTGACGTTTGCGCTGGACGGCAAGACGTTCGAGATCGATCTCACGACTGCCAATGCGGACAAGCTCCGTGGCCTTCTCGAGCCTTACGTGAAGGGCGGTCGTCGTACCGGAGGCCGCGCTTCGGGTGGCCGCGGAAAGGCGCGCGCCGCTTCCGGTGGCAGCCAGGACACCGCGCAGATCCGCGCGTGGGCGAAGGAGAACGGCTACGAGGTCAACGACCGTGGCCGTGTTCCCGCGTCCATTCGTGAGGCATACGAGAAGGCCAACGCCTGATCCCAGGCGATAGCCCGACCTGCGAACAGGCCGATGGCCTGAGCTACGGACAGGACGACGGCTGGGCGCCCACACGTCGCAGCCACAGGCGGTGGCAGTGCGTCGCCACCGTGTCCAGCACCCGTACCAGATCGGGGGCGCCCCCACCGCCCCCCATGGCCGACATCGTCGGCAGCGAGGCTTCGACCTCGCCCCCAGGCTCGGGGGGCCGCAGCCACACGGCGGCCCCCTGTACGGCACCGGAGCGCCCCAGAGGGAGAAGCGGCCGCACCGCGCAGGCGCCCGGCAGGCCAGGACGCCGTACGGCCGCCCTCGGCCCGGGATCGCCGGGATGCCGTACGGCCGTGACGAACCCCGACTCGGGTGGCACGGGCGCCTCCATGAGGTCGCCCTCGCCGAGCGTCGTCAGGTCCAGGGGCAGCGTGCCCCACTCCAGCCAGTCCAGCGCCCCCGGCACCTCCTGTGCGCTGCCCGCGGCCGTGAGCAGCCACATCCGGTCGCCCCGTACGGCCACCGGGCTGTCCGGCGTCAGATGGCGCAGTGCCGCGCGGCCCGCCGCGGCCGGTACGTCCAGGACGTCGAAGCGCGGACCCACCCGAAGGCGCAGCGGGGATCCCGGCGCCCCGGGCACCACCGGCCAGCCCAGTTCGTTCTCGTACCACCGACGGACCTG
Source organism: Streptomyces sp. cf386 (assembly GCF_900103585.1). Taxonomy (GTDB): domain Bacteria; phylum Actinomycetota; class Actinomycetes; order Streptomycetales; family Streptomycetaceae; genus Streptomyces. The sequence goes on along the minus strand of NZ_FNHV01000011.1, from coordinate 36,456 downwards.
ATCGCTCGGATCGAGCGGCCGACGGGGGAGGGGAATCGTGGCGAGGTCCGTGGTGATCACGGGGCGGGTGCCGACCATGCCAAGTGCAACCGCCGAAAGAGCATGCGGGTTACGCTGGGTGTCCTAGCGGATGCGCAGAGTGTCGAAAAGGGGGCGTGCGGGGGGTGTGGGGAGGCGCAAGGTTGTTCGCCCGTAGCGGAGGGAACCGGGGGGCGCGGCATGGAGTGTCAGTCCCAGCGGGTAAGACATCCCTAGTGGGAGGGGGCGACACGCAGGACAGTGGGTCTCACGTTCGCCATCGGCGTAGTGATGGTGAGGGTAACCACCTGGCCTGCGGGAACATCGTCTCGCACCATCGGGTTGGAGCAGATGTCGGCGTTCGGGGTCAGGAGGCCATCGACGGTGTCGGCAGTTGGAATGAGCGGTCCCCGCTTGCGGGACTAAGCTGCGGAAGGACAGGGAGGGGAAGTTCCCCCCACTGCCTGACCGCTCTGAGGAGCGATTAACGATGTTCGAGAGGTTCACCGACCGCGCGCGGCGGGTTGTCGTCCTGGCTCAGGAAGAAGCCCGGATGCTCAACCACAACTACATCGGCACCGAGCACATCCTCCTGGGCCTGATCCATGAGGGTGAGGGTGTCGCCGCCAAGGCCCTTGAGAGCCTCGGGATTTCGCTCGAGGCGGTCCGCCAGCAGGTGGAGGAGATCATCGGGCAGGGGCAGCAGGCCCCGTCCGGGCACATCCCCTTCACCCCCCGTGCCAAGAAGGTCCTGGAGCTGTCGCTCCGCGAGGCCCTTCAGCTGGGCCACAACTACATCGGCACGGAGCACATCCTGCTCGGCCTGATCCGTGAGGGCGAGGGCGTCGCCGCCCAGGTCCTGGTCAAGCTGGGCGCTGATCTCAACCGGGTGCGGCAGCAGGTCATCCAGCTGCTCTCCGGATACCAGGGCAAGGAGACCGCCACCGCCGGCGGGCCTGCCGAGGGCACCCCCTCGACGTCCCTGGTCCTCGACCAGTTCGGCCGGAACCTCACCCAGGCCGCTCGTGAGTCCAAGCTCGACCCGGTCATCGGGCGCGAGAAGGAGATCGAGCGGGTCATGCAGGTGCTGTCCCGCCGTACCAAGAACAACCCGGTCCTGATCGGTGAGCCCGGCGTCGGCAAGACCGCCGTCGTCGAGGGCCTCGCCCAGGCCATCGTCAAGGGCGAGGTGCCCGAGACCCTCAAGGACAAGCACCTCTACACCCTGGACCTCGGCGCGCTGGTCGCCGGCTCCCGCTACCGCGGTGACTTCGAGGAGCGCCTGAAGAAGGTGCTCAAGGAGATCCGCACCCGCGGCGACATCATCCTGTTCATCGACGAGCTCCACACGCTGGTCGGTGCGGGTGCCGCAGAGGGCGCCATCGACGCGGCTTCCATCCTGAAGCCGATGCTGGCCCGCGGTGAGCTGCAGACCATCGGTGCGACCACGCTGGACGAGTACCGCAAGCACCTGGAGAAGGACGCGGCCCTGGAGCGCCGCTTCCAGCCCATCCAGGTCGCGGAGCCGTCCCTGCCGCACACGATCGAGATCCTCAAGGGTCTGCGTGACCGGTACGAGGCCCACCACCGGGTCTCCATCACCGACGAGGCGCTGGTCCAGGCCGCCACCCTGGCCGACCGGTACATCTCGGACCGCTTCCTGCCGGACAAGGCGATCGACCTGATCGACGAGGCCGGTTCCCGGATGCGCATCCGCCGGATGACCGCGCCGCCGGACCTGCGCGAGTTCGACGAGAAGATCGCCGGCGTCCGCCGCGACAAGGAGTCCGCGATCGACTCGCAGGACTTCGAGAAGGCCGCCTCCCTCCGCGACAAGGAGAAGCAGCTCCTGGCCGCCAAGGCCAAGCGGGAGAAGGAGTGGAAGGCCGGCGACATGGACGTCGTCGCCGAGGTCGACGGCGAGCTGATCGCCGAGGTCCTCGCGACCGCCACCGGCATCCCGGTCTTCAAGCTGACCGAGGAGGAGTCCTCGCGTCTGCTGCGCATGGAGGACGAGCTCCACAAGCGGGTCATCGGCCAGAAGGACGCCGTCAAGGCGCTCTCGAAGGCGATCCGTCGTACGCGCGCCGGTCTGAAGGACCCGAAGCGCCCCGGTGGCTCGTTCATCTTCGCCGGTCCGTCCGGTGTCGGTAAGACCGAGCTGTCCAAGGCGCTCGCCGAGTTCCTCTTCGGTGACGAGGACGCGCTGATCTCCCTCGACATGTCGGAGTTCAGCGAGAAGCACACGGTGTCGCGTCTCTTCGGTTCGCCCCCCGGCTACGTGGGCTACGAAGAGGGCGGCCAGCTGACCGAGAAGGTCCGCCGCAAGCCGTTCTCCGTCGTCCTCTTCGACGAGGTCGAGAAGGCCCACCCGGACATCTTCAACTCGCTGCTGCAGATCCTGGAGGACGGTCGTCTGACCGACTCCCAGGGCCGGGTCGTGGACTTCAAGAACACGGTCATCATCATGACGACCAACCTCGGCACCCGGGACATCTCCAAGGGCTTCAACCTCGGCTTCGCCGCCGCGGGTGACACGAAGTCCAACTACGAGCGGATGAAGAACAAGGTCTCGGACGAGCTCAAGCAGCACTTCCGGCCCGAGTTCCTCAACCGCGTCGACGACGTGGTCGTCTTCCCGCAGCTGACCCAGGACGACATCCTCGCGATCGTCGACCTGATGATCGGCAAGGTGGACGAGCGCCTCAAGGACCGGGACATGGGCATCGAGCTCTCCCAGTCCGCCAAGGAGCTGCTGTCCAAGAAGGGTTACGACCCGGTGCTGGGTGCGCGTCCGCTGCGTCGCACCATCCAGCGCGAGATCGAGGACACGCTGTCGGAGAAGATCCTCTTCGGCGAGCTGCGCCCCGGTCACATCGTGGTCGTGGACACCGAGGGCGAGGGCGAGACCAAGACCTTCACCTTCCGCGGTGAGGAGAAGTCGGCGCTGCCGGACGTCCCGCCGATCGAGCAGGCGGCCGGTGGAAGCGGGCCGAACCTGAGCAAGGACGCCTAAGCGTCAACAGCTGAAAGGGGCCGGTGCTTTCGAGCACCGGCCCCTTTGGCATGCCGTGGGCTCTACGACAACTGGCCGTTGTAGTCCGGCAGCTTGTACGTCTTCTCGGCGTGGCCGCCCGACAGGTCGGTAGCGCTGTTGCCGATGTTCGCGATGATCGTGTAGCCCTTCTTCTCGATGTCGACGCGCTGGGCCGTCTTGTAGTCCGCGACGTTCTTGAAGAGGTCGATGAAGTTCCGCACATAGAGGCCGGAGACCTGGTAGCCGACGTGCTTGAGGTTGTAGTCGGTCACCGAGGCGATGATGCCGGGGCGGGCGGTCACGAAGAACAGGGAGACGCCGTGCTCCTGGGCGTACTTGGCGACCTCCAGGACCGGCCCGTTGGCCGGCTGCGGGTAGCTGAAGCCGAAGTCCGTCTCCAGGGTCGTGTTGTCGATGTCGAAGACGATCGCTTGCTTCTCACCGGGCTTGGTGCTCGCGATCCGCTGCTTCAGTTCGGGCAGCGCCTGGTCCATCACCGCCCGGCAGTCCTTCTGCCAGGTGTCGTAGTCGACGTCCGCAGCCGCTGCGGTGGTGGCGGTGGAGGTGCTCGTCGCGGTCGTGGTCGCCGCGTCGGCGGGGACCGCGAGGGCCACGAGGGCGGCTGCGGAGGCGGTGCTGACCGCGATGCGGCGCGCCCAGGGGCGAAGCGTCATGTGGGGGTCCTCTCACGTCACGTGCGCGGGTTGTCGCGTGCATGTTCGTGTGCGGGAGTGGCTGGTGGGGAACCAGCGGGTTACCGGACGGTAGCTCATGTTGAGGCGTCGCTCACATAACTGCGCAGGATTTCGTTACGAGTTGGCGGAAGGGCCGGGTAGCGCCCGTCACATTCCGGGGTCTCTTGATTGCGCTGGGCGGTGACATGCCGCACAGGCGATTTGTCCGTTACTAGCGGGAATAGTGGAAACGGCAGCTCGGACAAAAGGGATTTATATCAAGGAAGCGACTGTGGGGTTTCCGTATCCGTGCCGGTTCGTCCGGAATGGCTGCTCTGTCAAGATGCGGTGATTTTTATGGCGGGGTACTAGCTTTCATCGTAGATAAGGGGTTTTGGGGTTCGCGGGGTCGGGGGTTACCAAGGGATGGCCATCCGGCGAGCGACTGATGCGTCGGGTGGTTCTCTCTGTCGTCGTCCCCATGAGGTTTCGCATGTCCCCGCGCTTCTCCTTCCGTTCGTCCCGTACGTCCGCGTTCCGCACCCGTGCCGCTGTGGTGGCCGCCGGCCTGGGGGCCTCGGTCGTGCTGGGCGCCGGAGGCGCGGTCGCCGCCGAGCTGACCTCCGCTACCGGTGTCTCCACCGCCGTACAGGCGCAGTCCGTCGCCGCGTCCTGGGTGAGCCCGGTGAAGAAGTACACGAAGTCCGCCAGCTACGCGCAGGCCGGCGGCATGTGGCAGTCCACCCACAGCGGGCAGGACTTCGCCGTCCCCAGCGGCACCCAGGTCGTGGCCGCGCACGGCGGCACGGTCGTCAAGGCCGGCGGCAACGGCGCCGGTGACGGACCCGCGTACGGCAACGCCGTCGTCATCAAGCACGGCAACGGGACGTTCTCCCAGTACGCCCACCTGTCGCGCGTCGACGTGAAGATCGGCCAGGTCGTCAAGACCGGTCAGCAGATAGCCAAGTCCGGCAACACCGGCAACTCCAGCGGGCCGCACCTGCACTTCGAGATCCGTAAGACCGCCAACTTCGGCTCCGCGATCGACCCCGTGGCCTTCCTGCGGGCCAAGGGGCTGACGATCTGAGTGACCGAGCCCTTCAGGCGCCCTTGTGTGCCTGGGTGATCAGGTCCGTGGCGACCTCAAGGATGGCCTTGCGCTTTTCCTCGGGGTCGCCTTCGAGATCCTTCATGACGAACATCCCGGCATGCATGGTGAACAGCGCGCTGATGCAGCGGACCTGGTCGACCATGTCGGCGTCCGGATCGATGATGATGTCGCGCATGCCGAGCATGCGGTTCTTGAACATCTCGCCGATGCTCAGCTCGCGGACCGTCGCCTGGTTCTCCTGCATGAACCGGAACAGCGGCTCCGCGTCGGTCAGGGCCTTGCTGTAGCGGCGTACGATCTCCTGCTTCGTGTCGAGTGAGTGCGGCTGCCGCCTGCCCCACTCGATCAGCTCCTCGATCGGCTTCGTCAGATCCTCGAAGAGACTGACGATGATCTCTTCCTTGGTCTTGAAGTGGTAGTACAAGGCCGCTTTCGTGACCTCCAGGCGCTCGGCGATCTCGCGCAGAGAGGTCTTCTCGTAGCCCTGCTCGGCGAAGAGTTCGAGGGCCACGTCCTGGATGCGCTGGCGGGTGTTCCCGCGGCGCCGCTGCTTGGTGCCGTCCATGGTGCCACCCATCCTCGTACTCCTCGGCTTTCCATAAAACTTACTTGACGCCCGGCTAGTTACGCCCCTACCTTCCCTGAGTGTAGACAACTAGCCGGGCGGCAAGTAAGTAGCCGGGGGAGTGGGAACCATGGCGGACACACTGGCAGTGGACACAGGGCCGGATCAGGCGGCGCAAGCGGACAAGCAGCCCAAGAGCGTACGGGTCGTGCTGCTCGCGCTGATGATCACGATGATGCTGGCGATGCTCGACAACATGATCGTGGGCACCGCGATGCCGACGATCGTGGGCGAACTCGGCGGTCTGGAGCATCTGTCCTGGGTCGTCACGGCGTACACGCTGGCCACCGCGGCCTCCACCCCCCTGTGGGGCAAGCTCGGCGACATGTACGGCCGCAAGGGCGTCTTCATGTCGTCGATCGTGCTGTTCCTGATCGGCTCCGCGCTCAGCGGCATGGCCCAGGACATGGGGCAGCTGATCGCGTTCCGGGCGGTGCAGGGGCTCGGCGCCGGCGGTCTGATGGTCGGTGTCATGGCGATCATCGGCGATCTGATTCCGCCGCGGGAGCGGGGCAAGTACCAGGGCATGATGGCCGGCGTGATGGCGCTGGCGATGATCGGCGGGCCGCTGGTCGGCGGCACCATCACCGACCACTGGGGCTGGCGCTGGGCGTTCTACATCAACCTGCCGCTCGGCGTCGTCGCGCTCGCCGCGATCAGTGCCGTACTGCATCTGCCGAAGAAGCGGGCGAAGGCGCGGATCGACTATCTCGGCGCCGCGCTGCTGACCGTCGGGATCACGGCGATCGTGCTGGTCACCACGTGGGGCGGTACGGAGTACGCCTGGACGTCGGCGCGGATCATGGAGCTCATCGGGATCGGCGTCGCCTCGCTCGTCGGGTTCGTGTTCTGGCAGACCAGGGCCGCGGAGCCGGTGGTCCCGCTGCACATCTTCCGCAGCCGGAACTTCACCCTGATGTCCCTGATCGGCTTCATCACCGGGTTCGTGATGTTCGGCGCGACGCTCTTCCTGCCGCTGTACCAGCAGTCGGTGCAGGGAGCCTCCGCCACCAACTCCGGGCTGCTCCTGCTGCCGATGCTCGGCGCGATGCTGGTCACCTCGATGGTCGCGGGGCGGGTGACCACGAACACCGGGCGCTACAAGGTGTTCCCGATCGTCGGCAGCGTGCTGATGGTCGTCGGGCTGTACCTGCTGTCGACGATGGACACCGGGACCAGCCGCTTCACCTCCGGGGTGTTCATGGCCGCGGTCGGCTTCGGCATGGGCTGCCTGATGCAGATCACCATGCTGGTCGCGCAGAACAGCGTCGAGATGAAGGACATGGGCGTCGCGTCCTCGTCCACCACGCTCTTCCGTACGCTCGGCTCCTCGTTCGGCGTCGCGATCATGGGCGCGCTGTTCAACAACCGGGTGCAGGACGTCATGTCCGAGCGGTCCGGGTCACTCGGTTCGAAGGTGACCGAGCAGTCGGCGCAGCTGGACGCGGCGAGCCTCGCGAAGCTGCCGGACGCGGTGCAGGACGCGTACCAGCACGCGGTGTCGGCCGGGACACACTCGGCGTTCCTGCTGGGGGCCGTGATCGCCGTGCTGTCCCTGGTGGCGGCCGTGTTCGTGAAGGAGGTACCGCTCAAGGGGGCGGAGCCGAAGGAGTAGGCCGCCGCGGGAAAGCGGCACGCGCAGGACCCCCGGGTGGATCGCCGCCCGGGGGTCCTGTCAGTGGGCCGTGCCACCATCGGCTGCATGGACAAGACGCGGCAGCTGCGGCTGGCCAAGGACGCCATGGACCGGGACTGGGCCGACCCAGGGCTCGATCTGGCCGCCGTCGCCGCGCATGCCGGGTACTCGCGGTATCACTTCGTACGGGCCTTCAAGGCGGCGTACGGCGAGACGCCCGGGCAGTATCTGACGCACCGGCGGATCGAGCGGGCCGAGGAGTATCTACGGGCAGCGAATCTGACCGTGACGGAGATCTGCCATCTGGTCGGCTTCAGCAGCCTCGGCACGTTCTCCGCGAAGTTCAAGGCACGGACCGGACTGGCCCCCAGCGAGTACCGGGAGAAGCACGTCGGTCGCGGAGCCGCGCTGATACCGGGGTGCTACGCGATGCTGTGGGCCGGCGGGTTCCGGCGGCGGGAGGAGCCCGGGGCGCAGGAGAGCAACTCTGGAGAAGCGCGCTGACAGACCCGCTGCCTACCGTGACGGAAAGGAACAGCGAACCTGAGCACGGGAGAGCGTCATGATCAAGGGCCTGGGCATCACCACCGTATGGACGTTCGACCAGCAGCGGACCAAGGCGTTCTTCACCGAGAAGATCGGCTTCGAGGTGCGGAACGATCTCTCCATGGGCGACATGCGATGGGTCACCGTGGGCGCCAAGGACCAGCCGGATGTCGAGCTCGCGCTGATGAGCCTTGACGGGCCGGGGCTCGACCCCGAGTCCTCCGAGGCGTTGAAGAAGCTGGTCGGGAAGGGGGTCATCGGAGCCGGGGCGTTCCGGACCGATGACTGCCGGGGGGACTACGAGACCTTCAAGGCACGAGGGGTGGAGTTCATCCAGGAGCCACAGGAGCGGCCGTACGGCATCGAGGCGATCTTCCGCGACGACAACGGCAACTGGTACTCGCTGACCGAGCGGAGCGAGGAGCTCGACTTCTCCAAGTCGTTCGGGTGAGCCCACCGCGGCAGTAAGGGGCCAAGGCGCCGCTACGGCAGCATCGGGTAGCTCCCCGTGTTCGTCGGCGCGTGCTCCGGCAGCCAGAGCACGGCCACCGCGCCCTCCGCCCGCACATGCTCCGGGGCGCCCGCCGGGCGGACGTTGCGGAAGGTCAGTCGGGCGCCCAGCACCCGGGCCTGACCTGCCGCGATGGTCAGACCGAGGCCGTGGCCGTGCCCCGAGCGGTCGCTGCTGCCCGTGCGGAAGCGGCTCGGGCCGTCGGCGAGCAGGTCCTCCGGGAACCCGGGGCCGTGGTCGCGGACCCGGATGACCCGGCCCTCGACCGTGACCTGGATCGGCGGCTTGGCGTGCCGTGCCGCGTTGGCCAGCAGGTTGAACAGCACCCGCTCCAGCCGCCGAGGGTCGGTCGTGACCGCCGACTCATGGACGACCCGCACCTCGATCGAGGGGTCCTTCGCCGCGACCCGCCGGCTGACGAACTCGCCCAGCATGATGTCCTGCAACTCGGCCCGCTCCGAGGCGCTGTCCAGCCGGGCCACCTCCAGGACGTCCTCGACGAGCGTGCGCATGGCCTTCGCCCGGTCCAGCACCAGCTCGGTGGGCCGACCCGGAGGCAGCAACTCGGCCGCCGTCAGCAGTCCGGTCACCGGCGTACGCAGCTCGTGCGCGATGTCCGCGGTGACCCGGCGCTCCGCGTCCAGCCGCTGCTGCAACGCGTCCGCCATGGCGTCCACCGCGCTCGCGAGGTCGTCGGTCTCATCCCGTACGACACCCCCGATGGCGTCGCGTACCCGGACGTCCGACTCCCCGCTCGCGACCTGGTTCGCCGCGGCGGCCGCCTTGCGCAGCCGGCGCGAGAGCTGCCCGCCGATGAGCACACCGAGTGCGCTGCCGCCGAGGACGACCGAGATGGAGCCGATGATCATGGCCTGGTCGAGGCGGTTGAGGATGTGCTCGCTGCGGTCGGTCCAGCCGGTGCGCAGCGACAGGACACTCCCGTCGTTGAGCGGTACGGCGGCCCAGATGTCGGGCGCCCCGCTCGGCGTGTCCGTCACATACGTCGCCCGCCGGCCCTCCTCGACCTTGTCCCGCAGCGCCGCCGGCAGGGCCGGGTCGTCGATCGTGGCGTTGGGGAAGTTCAGCCGCTTGGACTGCTCGTAGCTGCGCTGGGCGATCTGGATGCGCTCGTCCGCGAGGTCGCGCGCGCTGTCCAGCATCGAGACCCGGGCCTGGTTGTGCACGACCAGGCTCAGCACGACCGCCACGAGCGTGCCGACCAGCGCGATCGCCGCACTCAGCTTCCACCTCAGCCCCGTACGAATGGCCACCCGGCTGCTCGACCGCCTGCCCGCACGGCTACCCGACCGATTGCCCATACGGCTGCCCACCCGGCTGTTCGCACCGCTGTCCACGCGGCTTTCCATGTGCCCGCTCACACCCGCGCCCGCACGACCCATCACGCGCGTGTCCGCGATGTCCGCCGGGTCCGTGAGCCCTGCGCCGGACGGAGCCGGGCGTCTGAACATCCCCCGCATGCCCGCCCCGCTCAGGCCTTCAGCTTGTAGCCGAAGCCACGGACCGTCTCGATGCGGTCCTGGCCGATCTTCTGCCGCAGCCGCTGCACATGGACATCGACGACCCGGGTGTCCCCGCCCCAGCCGTAGTCCCACACGCGCTCCAGCAGCTTGTCCCGCGACAGCACCGTGCCCGGCGCCGAGGAGAACTCCAGCAGGAGTCGCATCTCGGTCGGGGTGAGCCCGACCGGCTGCCCGCCCCGGCGCACCTCCATGCCCTCGGTGTCGACCTCCAGGTCACCGAAGGACAGCATTCCGCCGTTGGAGGCCGCCACGGCCTCCTCCATCCGGTCGCCGCCGCTCGCGTGCCCGAAGCGGCGCAGCACCGCACGGATCCGCGCGACCAGGACGGCACCGTCGAACGGCTTGGTCACGTAGTCGTCCGCGCCCGCCTCCAGGCCCAGCACCACGTCGATCGAGTCCGCCCGCGCCGAGAGCATGATCACCGGCACGGTCGACTCGTCGCGGATACGGCGGCACAGGCTGACCCCGTCCAGGCCCGGGACCATGACGTCCAGCAACGCGATGTCCGGCCGGTTCGTCCGGAACGCCTCCAGGCCGGACAGCCCGTCGGGCATGGCGGTGACCGCGAAGCCGTCCCGCTCCAGGGCGAGTTGGGTGGCCTCGCGGATGACGTCGTCGTCCTCGACGAACAGGACGTGGGTCTGTTCTGCCATCCCGGTGCTCTCAGTCCTCGTATGCCGTGTGCCGTATGCCGTGTGTCGTGCGCTTCTGGCGGTGTGACGTGTGGTGTCTGTGTCTCAGGGGCGCGCGCCGCCTCAGCCGTCGGGCGCCGCCGACTCGTCGCCTCCGCCGAGGTTGCCGTATTCGGTGCGCGTGGCGTCCTCCCGGACGAAGCGGCCGGACTTCCACAGGTATGAGATCACGTTCTCGCTGGACGGGTTCGACAGCGCGTCGTCCTTCGCGTACACCTGCTCGGTCACCACCAGATAGCCGTGGTCGATCTCCGCGTAGACCGGAGGCTCCTCGGCCTGGAACACATTGCGGTACTCGCCGTCCTGCTCCTGGTAGACGTACGAGGCGACGCCGACCGAATCGCCGCAGGACAGGACGTTGACCACGATGTCCTCCGCCGGTCCGCCGGTCAGTTCGCCGTACGACACGTCGACGGGATAGTCGTCGGACACGCACGGCTGCAGTTCGCGCTTGACCTGCCCCGAGACCTTGGGGTCCGCCTTGACCAGGCGGACGGCCTGCATCGGGTCCGGGGCGGCCGAGGCGGAGGGCGTGGCCATGGGAGCGCGCGACGACGAGACGGCCGAGCCGCCCGCCAGGTCGGCGTGTGCCGGTCCCTCATCGCGGGCGCCGGTGCCGCCGGTGGCGCACGAGGAGACGAAAAGGGCGAGGGCGACGACCACGGCCACCGCCGTGAACGCCGCCTGTATGGTCCCCCGGACCGGTGTGGGTCCGGGGCGGTCGGGTCCGATCTCCGCGGAATCCCCGTCCGTGCCCCTGTCACCCCTGTCCGTGTGCCCGGTGCCGCCCGCTGTCGTGCCTAGGCCGCGCAACGCTCCCGCTCCTCACGCTCCAGCGCGCGTGCGTCCAGATCGCGGCTCTCCAGCTCCTCGCGGAGCCGGGCGAGCGCCCGGTGCAGCGTGCTCTTGACCGTTCCGGCCGACATGCCGAGGGCCGCGGCCGTCTCCTCCGTGGACATCTGCTCCCAGTGTCGCAGCACCACGACGCTGCGCTGCTTCGGAGCCAGAACCTTCATGATGTCCATCAACAGGGCGCGGTCCGCGTGCTGCTCGGTGGAGTCGTCGACCGAGGCATCCGGGAGCTGCTCGGTCGGTACTTCCTCCAGCTTGCGGGCCCGCCACCACTCGGTCCGCGTGTTGATCATCACGCGGCGCAGGTAGGCGTCCGCGAGCCGCTTGTCCGCGATGCCGTCCCAGCGGTGGTACGTCCGTACCAGCGCCGTCTGCAGCAGGTCCTGGGCGTCCACCGGGTCCGGAACCAGTCGGCGGGCACTGCGCAGCAGCGCGTCCTGCCGCGTGCGGACGTACTCCTCGAATTCGAGCACCTCGCCCTGCGCCATGTTGACCGCCTCCCGATTCCCCGTTACCGGCCGGCTCGTTCGCCGTCGGTCCCACTGCCTGTGGTTCGTAGTCGTCCCCGCTTGTCGGGTACGGAAATGAAGCTACGGAGGCGTTGTCACGGGCCTGTCCGAAGCAGCCTGCGGCTAGCGCTCGGCTGTCCGTCGGTTGTGTAACGGAAGAAGGAAAGGGGCAAAGGGGAGGTGCAGTTGCTTGGCGTATGGGGCGATTTGCCCGTATGGCGGCCATGCGGTTGCTGTGTGTCGGGTGTTGCAGAGGCCCTACGGCTGTGATGTGACTGTGCGTCAGGTGAGCGGCAGCCGGTACGTCCCGCCCGGCAGCGGCTCCACCAGACCGTCCGCGACGAGGCCGTCCAGGGCGCGGGCGCGCTGCACCGGCTCGTGCCACACGCGGTCCAGGGCCGCCTGCGGGACGGGCGTGTGGGCCTCGCGCAGCACGGCGAGCAGCTTGCCCCGCACCTGGCGGTCGGTTCCGGCGTACGTCTGTCCGCGGCGCGGCGGTCCCTCGTGCTCCGGCTTGCCCGCGAGCCGCCAGGCGCACTGGGCGGCGATCGGGCAACGCTGGCACGACTCGTTCTTCGCGGTGCACACCAGCGCGCCCAGCTCCATGGAGGCCGCGGCCCAGCGCGCGGCGGTGCGCTCGTCCTCGGGGAGCAGGGCGCGGGCGAGCTTGCGTTCGGCGGCGGTGGTGGCGTTCGGCGGGTACTGCACGCCGGTGACGGCGCGGGCGAAGACCCGGCGGACGTTGGTGTCCAGGACGGCGTGCCGCTGGCCGTAGGCGAAGGAGGCGACCGCCGCGGCCGTGTACTCGCCGATGCCGGGCAGCGCGAGGAGCTGGGCGTGGTCGGTCGGTACGTCCCCGCCGTGCCGTTCCGCTATGGCGACGGCGGCGCCGTGCAGTCGGAGTGCGCGGCGTGGGTAGCCGAGCCTGCCCCAGGCGCGCACCGCCTCGCCGGGGGCGTCCTTGGCGAGGTCGGCGGGGCGGGGCCATTGGGTGAGCCACTGTTCGTAGACGGGCAGGACGCGGTTCACCGGCGTCTGCTGGAGCATGAACTCGCTGACCATCACTCCCCAGGGGCCGGCCTCGGGGCGCCGCCAGGGGAGGTCGCGGGCGTTGTCGTCGAACCAGTCGATGACAGTGCTGTGCAGCAGCTGGGCCAGGGGGGCGTCGGAGCTGGCGTTGGCGGGGCTGTCGGCGGGGGGTTTTGTGGGCGCAGTCATGGCCTTCCGATCCTGCCACGTCGGGGGCGGTTGGGTGGGTAGGCGGCGGTGCCGGTGCGTTTGTGGCTGGCGGGGTGTGGTGGGCTGCGGTCCTGGGGGCTGCCGCCCCCAGACCCCCGCTTCGGCCCTGAAGGGCCTTGTCCTCAAACGCCGGACGGGCTGGAATGCCTGGGCCGGCACCACAGAATGACGCCTACCTGACGATCGGCAGCAGTGCTGCCCCGCCACCCGCTTGTAGCGTCAAGTGAATGGAACGTCCTCGTATATGGCGGGCCTGCCTCCTCTGGGCCCTCCTCGCGGTGCCCGCGCTCACGGCCGACCGGCTCGGGATGGACGAGCCGTGTGCCGGGTGGCAGCAGGTGGCCGGGCTGGTCGTGCTCGGTGGCGCGGTCGGCGTGGCGCGGCGGTGGCCGCTTGCGGCGTTCGGGATGGCGGCCGTACTGAGTCTCGTCGCGACCCCCGCCCTGTTCTCCGTTTCCTACGGCCCCGCGCTCGGGGTCTTCGCGCTGCTGCTCGGGCTGCGTGCGGCGCGGGTGCGGCCGGCGGGGGTCGTCTTCGGGATCGTCGGCTGTCTCGGTACGGCGAGGATCGCGCTGGTCGGCGTCGATCCGGCGCCGGAATGGGTGGTGCTGACGGGCACGTTGCTCTTCGGGTGTGTGTTCCCCTGGCTCGGCGGCCGGTACTGGCGGCAGGGGCGCCGGCTGAGCGAGGCCGGCTGGACGCGGGCCGCGCGCCTGGAGGGTGAGCAGCGCATCGCGGAGGAGCGCGCCCGGTTGCGCGAGCGGGCCCGCATCGCCCAGGACATGCATGACTCCCTGGGCCACGAGCTGAGCCTGATCGCCCTGCGTGCGGGTGCCCTCCAGGTCGCCTCCGACCTCCCGGATCACCACCGCACCGCCGCGGCAGACCTGCGCGTGGCCGCCGCCGACGCCACCGAACGCCTGCACCGCATCATCGGCGTCCTGCGGGAGGAGGACGAGCCGGTGCCCCTGACGCCGCCGGGCGAGACCGTCGAGCAACTCGTCGCACGGGCCGCCGAGTCGGGGTTGCCGGTGCGGTGGGAGCCGACGCAGGACGGTACGGCGACGCGGCGGCCGGCCGGCGAAGTCGCCGAGCGCGTCCTGTACCGGGTGGTCCGCGAGGCACTGACCAACGCGGCCCGGCACGCGCCGGGTGCCGAGGTCACCGTGACGGCGACCAGGGAGGCCGGCGGCACGACGGTCACGGTGGCCGGCGGACGGGGCGCGTCCCCGGCGCCCAGTCCCTCTGCCCCGTCCTCTGCCCCGTCCTCTTCCGGTGGCACCGGACTCCAGGCGCTGCACGCCGCCGTCACCGCGGTCGGCGGTGACTTCGAGGCCGGTCCGTACGGGGGCGGGTTCCGTGTGCGGGCGTACGTCCCGGAGCAGGCCGCCGCCACGCCTTTGCGGTCGGCCCCGTACGCCCCCTTCGCGCGAGCCCGCCGCCGGGTCGCCGTCGCCTTCGTGGCCGCCGTCGGCGCGGGCGTGGTGCTCGTCGGCGGGGCGTTCTCCTGGTACGCGTACACGGAGACCCACTCGGTGCTGTCGCCCGCCGTATACGCCGAGCTGCGCCTGGGGGCCTCGGGCGGCGACCTCGCGCCCGTCCTGCCGGACCGCACCGTGCGGGACGCCCCCGTGGAGCGCGCGCCCGTGCCGCCCCCGGCGGGCAGCGACTGCCGCTACTACCGTGCGAGCGGCGAACTCCTCGTCTCCGTCGACCACTTCAGGCTCTGCTTCGACAACGCGGGTCGGCTGGTCGCCAAGGACGTGATCCCCAGGGCGGGTCTGTCCCAACGCCCTCCCAGCGATGAGGAGTTCGTACGGTGATCCGCGTACTGCTGGCCGACGACGAGGCGATGGTGCGGGCCGGGGTGCGCGCCATCCTGGCGAGCGGCGGTGAGACGGAGGTCGTCGCGGAGGCGGGCGACGGGCGCGAGGCGGTCGAGCTGACCCGCGCGCACCGGCCGGACGTGGCCCTGCTGGACATCCGTATGCCCCGCCTGGACGGACTCGCCGCCGCGGAGGAGATCGTACGGACCGTCCCGGGCACGGCAGTGGCGATGCTCACCACCTTCTCCGAACAGGCTTACGTGGCCCGCGCGCTCGGCGGCGGCGCGACCGGCTTCCTGCTGAAGTCCGGGGACCCGTACGAACTGATCGCCGGTGTACGGGCGGTGGCGGCCGGCGCGGCCTTCCTGTCGCCGAAGGTCGCTCGGTACGTCATCGACGGGCTGGGCGGCAGCGACGGGCGACTCGGCCGCGAGGCCGCCGCACGCGCGCGCGTGGACGGGCTCAGCCCGCGTGAGCGCGAGGTGCTCGGACTCGTCGGCGCGGGCCTGTCCAACCCGGAGATCGCCGCCCGGCTGCACCTCGTCGAGGGCACGGTGAAGGCGTATGTGAGCGCGGTACTCGACCGGTTGGGGGTGCGCAACCGCGTGCAGGCGGCGATCGTGGCGTACGAGGCGGGGCTCCTGGAGCAGTCGTGAGGCAGGTGGCCGTTCAGTGGCGATGCGGCACCCCGGACCGCTCCTGCCCGGTCAGCCACCGTACGAACGCCGGCGCCCCCGCCCCGCGCATCGCCTCCGCCAGCCGGGTCGCCGGACGCGTGGTCAGCCGTACGGCCGTCAGCGCGACCAGCGCGCCGAAGGCAAGGCCCGCCGCGACGTCGTGCGGGTAGTGGACGCCGACGAAGACGCGGGAGAAGGCCATGAGGAGGGCCAGCGGAGCCGTCAGCCACAGGAGGATCCGGCGGGTCAGGGCCAGGGTGAGGGCCGCGGCGCCCGCGATGGTGGCGTGGTTGCTGGGGAAGGACCAGTCGCCGGGCGGTGGGCAGGCGCTGAGCGGAGCGGTCGCGTCCGGCACCGCCCGGCATGGACGCTCCTGCGTGACAACGGACTTGAGCACCTCACTGCACACGTACGCCACAGCCGTGGCCAGAGGTGCAAGGGCCGCGATCGCGAAGGCGCGGGCGCTGTCGCCCCTGGCTCGCCACCACATGGCGACGAACAGCGCGGCGAACAGCAGCAGTCCGGCCTCCGTTCCTATCTCGGCGGCGCGCTGTACCCACCTTGGGGTGTCGTGGGCGAAGTCGGTGATCTCGCGGTAGAGCTCGGCGTCCTTGAAGTCCATGGTCACGGACCGTAGGCGGAGGGGCGAGGTCGTCACACCCTGCGATCGGCAGGTGCCGCACCTGACGGAAGACAGGGGTGCAGCGGCGGCTGCCGGAGCGTTTCCGGAATGATGATCCGGAAAAGTTGCCGCCCAGGGCGGCGGGTGGAGCAAGCTAACGCGCCGACTTCTCGTACAGTTTGCGCCGTGGGATCTCTGCGCAATCCGGTCGGTCCGCTTCCCTCCACCATCTACTGGCGACGGAGGGCCGTAATGCTGTCCGTGGTCGCCTTGTTGGCGTTGCTGATCACCTGGGTGTTGGCATCGGGTGGCGGAGGCGACAAGAACAACGTGGGCGGGTCGGACGGCAAGAATCCCGGGCCCTCGACGATCACGCCGGGTCCGTCCGGTTCGGGGCCGGCGATCAGTCAGGCGCCGGGCGGCCGGGACGAGTCGACCGGCGGCGGCGACTCAGGCGGGTCGGGGTCCGGTGACGGCTCCGGCGGCGATGGCGGCTCCGGGGACGGTGCCGGGGGCTCCGGCGGGTCGGACGGCGGCTCGGGCAGCGGATCCGCGGGTGGCGGCTCGGGCAGCGGTGTCGGCATGGACGACACGGTCGCCGACGGCTCCACGCTGCCCGGCTGCATCGCGGGCCAGGTGAAGTTGACGGTGCGGAGCCGGGACAACGCATACAACCCCGACGAGACGCCGGCACTGCTGCTGACCGCTACGAACACCTCCACCTACGACTGCAAGGTCGATCTCGGCCCGAGGAACGCGGTGGTGACGATCACTCAGGCGGGAGCCGAGGACGACTTCTGGTCCTCCGCCGACTGCCCCGAGGTCACCCGCAGCCTGCCGTTCCGGGTGCCCGCGGGGTCGAGCATCACCTTCACGGTGAAGTGGGACCGCAGCGCGAGCGCCCCCCAGTGCGCGACGCCTGCCGCGGGGGCGGCCGAGGCGGGGACGTATCTGGTGGAGACGAAGACGCCGGGCTTCGGGACGGCACAGACGTCGTTCGTGCTGGACAACGACTAGCGGGGTACGGGGTACCGCGACCGGAGGGGCGCGGTACCGCTTCGGCTAGACGTACCGCTCCAGAATCGAGCTCTCCGCCAACCGTGAAAGCCCCTCCCGCACGCTGCGCGCCCGAGCCTCGCCGACCCCGTCCACCGTCTGCAGGTCGTCCACACTCGCGGCGAGCAGCTTCTGCAGCCCGCCGAAGTGCTCCACCAGCCGGTCGATGATCGCCCCCGGCAGCCGCGGCACCTTGGCCAGCAGCCGGAAGCCGCGCGGGGACACCGCCGAGTCGAGCGCCTCCGGGGAGCCCGTGTAGCCCAACGCCCGGGCCACCGTGGGGAGTTCCAGGAGCTCGGCGTGGGTGAGGGCGTCCAGCTCGTACAGCGCCTCGTCGACCGTGCGGGAACGCTTGGCCGTCGGCTCGGGCACGTAGTCGCGCACCACGAGCTCGCGCTCGGGCTCCACGCCCGCGATCAACTCGTCCAGCTGCAGGGCGAGAAGCCGTCCGTCCGTGCCCAGCTCCACCACGTACTCGGCGATCTCGGTCGCGATACGCCGGACCATCTCCAGGCGCTGGGCGACCGCCGAGACGTCGCGGACCGTCACCAGGTCCTCGATCTCCAGCGCTGACAACGTTCCCGCGACCTCGTCGAGGCGGAGCTTGTAGCGCTCCAGGGTCGCCAGGGCCTGGTTGGCCCGGGAGAGGATCGCCGCCGAGTCCTCCAGGACACGGCGCTGCCCGTCGACGTACAGGGCGATGAGCCGCATCGACTGGGAGACCGAGACGACCGGGAAGCCGACCTGCTTGCTGACCCGGTCCGCCGTGCGGTGCCGGGTGCCCGTCTCCTCCGTGGGGATCGTCGGGTCCGGGACCAGCTGGACGCCCGCGCGCAGGATCTTCGACAAGTCGGACGACACCACGATGCCGCCGTCGAGCTTGCACAGCTCCCGCAGTCGCGTCGCCGTGAACTCGACATCCAGGACGAATCCGCCCGTACACATCGCCTCGACGGTCTTGTCGGAACCGAGCACGATGAGTCCGCCGGTGTTGCCGCGGAGGATCCGCTCCAAGCCGTCGCGCAGGGCCGTGCCGGGTGCCACGGCGCTCAGTGAGGCGCGCATCAGGCCATCGGCACCGGAGCTCCCACCGGACTTTCCGGGAGCTGCTGCCCGGTCGTTGGCTGCCACTGCACTCCTCCGGTCGCAGGTTCTGGGGCGCTCCCGTTTCGCGCACTGGATTCGTACGGACGGGCGAGACCAGGGCAAAGTCTACCGGCGGTCCTCCTCGTCCCGTGGGGCCTCTCGACGACGCGAGCGCGGAAGGACCCTCAGAGCGTCCCCTATGTCGGCCACTTCCAGCACCTTCATGCCCGCAGGGATCTTGCCCGGATCGCCCGGCACGAGCGCGTGCGTGAAGCCCAGACGGTGCGCCTCGGCAAGTCTGCGCTGCACGCCCGTGACCCGTCTGACCTCGCCCGCGAGGCCCACCTCGCCGATCGCGACGAGGTTCTTGGGGAGAGGTGTGTCACTCGCGGCGGAGGCCAGCGCGAGGGCGACGGCGAGGTCCGCCGCGGGCTCCGAGAGCTTCACTCCGCCGACGGTCGCGGAGTAGATGTCCCGCTTGCCGAGCGCGCTGATCCGGCCGCGCTGCTCCAGGACGGCCAGCATCATCGAGACGCGCGAGGTCTCCAGGCCGGACGTGGTGCGGCGGGGTGAGGGGATCTGCGAGTCGACGGTGAGCGCCTGGACTTCGGCGACCAGGGGGCGGCGGCCCTCCAGGGTGACCGTCAGGCAGGTGCCGGGGACCGGTTCGTCACGACGGGTCAGGAAAAGTCCGCTTGGGTCGGCAAGGCCCGTGATGCCCTCGTCGTGCAGTTCGAAGCAGCCGACCTCGTCCGTCGCGCCGTAGCGGTTCTTGACACCGCGCACGAGACGCAGGCGCGCGTGCCGGTCGCCCTCGAAGCTGAGCACCACGTCCACGAGGTGCTCGAGGAGGCGAGGTCCGGCGATGGCGCCGTCCTTCGTGACGTGTCCCACAAGGAGCGTCGACATTCCGCGTTCCTTGGAGGCCCGGATCAGGGCGCCGGCCACCTCCCGGACCTGCGCCATGCCACCGGGTGCACCGTCGATCTCCGGGGAGGCCACGGTCTGCACGGAGTCCATGATGAGCAGCGACGGCTTCACCGCGTCCAAGTGGCCCAGCACGGCCGCCAGATCGGTTTCGGCCGCGAGATACAGGTGGTCGTCGATGGCGCCGATGCGGTCGGCGCGCAGCCGCACCTGGCTCGCCGACTCCTCGCCGGTGACATAGAGCGTGCGGTGCTCGGCGCTCGCCGACTTGGCGGCCACGTCCAGCAGCAGTGTGGACTTGCCGACGCCGGGCTCGCCCGCGAGGAGGACGACGGCGCCGGGCACCAGCCCGCCGCCGAGCACCCGGTCCAGCTCGGACACTCCGGTGGGCCGCGCGGTGGCCTGCCGCCCGTCGACCTGCCCGATGGGCAGCGCGGAACTCGTCACCCGACCCGGTGCCGTCGTACGGACCGCGGGCGCGCCGTACTCCTCGACCGTCCCCCACGCCTGGCACTCGGGGCAGCGGCCGAGCCACTTGGCCGTCTGCCAGCCGCACTCCGTGCAGCGGTAGGACGGGCGGTCCTTCGTGGACTTGGTACGGGCAGCCATGCGAAGAACCGTAACCGAGCCCACTGACAACGCCGTACGGCCGCGTGCCCGGCCCAGCTCCCGCGGCTGCCGCAGGGCCGTCTCGTCATGCACAAGCCATGGAATCAGGGGTTCCTGTCCCCGATTGAGGGATCGTTTCACCCGTATGGATTAAAACGACTCAAGCGGCAAGAAGGCCCCACCCCGGTCCCCCTACGGTCCACCAATGATGAGCAGCAGTCCGGAAACCCCGACCCGCACCGCCGGCGCCCACCGGGCGCGCCGGGAGGCGCGTGATCGTGCGGCGGCGCGTACGTCGGCACAGCGGCCGCCCGCGCGCTACGAGCCGTATCTGGACGGGCTGTTCACCTACTGCCTGTCCGTCCTGTGCGACCACGACACCGCGACCGCCGCCCTCGGCGACGCCCTCGCGCTCGCCGAGCGGCGCGGGCAGCGGGTGCCGGAGTCCGCCGCCGACCGGCGACCCTGGCTGTACGCGCTGGCCCGCTGGGCGTGTCTGCGCAAGCTGGCCGAGGCCAAGCAGAAACGTCAGAGCAGCCATGCGGCGGGCCGCCACGGCACCCATCGGCAGACGGGGACACGGGCCGAGGGGCCGCCCGTCGCCGAGGAGATCCAGGAGCAGCGGCGCCGTGAACTCGCCCTGCTCGCCTGGCCGGAAGCCGCCGGCACCACGCCGGAGCAGCGCGAGGCCCTCGAACTCGCGGTGCGCCACCACCTCGCCGCCCACGAGGTCGCCGCCGTCCTCGGCATGGACCTGGCAGCCGCCCGCGATCTGCTCGCCTCCGCCGCCTGCGAGGTCGAGCGCACGCGCGCGGCCCTCGCCGTCGTCGAGACCGGCGCCTGTCCGAGCGTCGCCCGCCTCACCGGCGACAACCAGCTCGTGCTCGGCACGGCCCTGCGCCGCGAGCTGGTCCGGCACGTCGACGACTGCCCCCGATGTCGCCGCACCGCCGAGCGCGCGATCCCCGGCCGGTGGCCCGGCGCGTCCGTCACGCCCGCCGAGCTGCCCGTCCTGGAGGCGCCCCGCGCGGCCGTGCACATGGCCCTGACACGCCACTCACGCGCGCGGGGTGCCGCCGTACCGCGCTTCGACCGGCGTGGCTTCCCCATGGACCCGAAGGACCGTGCCGGCCGCAGGGACCGCCTACGCGCGCGTGCCGTCACCACGACCGTCGTCGCCACGGTCGTCGCCGCCCCGGTCCTCGCCCTGTGGGCCGCCTACCGGGGCACCCCGACCGGCGAGGGCGTCGACGGGCCCTCGGCCAGCGCGAGCGAGGCGCACGACCCCGGCAGCCTGGACGGCGAATCCGCGGAGGGCGGATACGAGAACGCCGGCAACGCGAGCCCCGATCGGAGTGACCGTTTCGGCGGCCGTGACAGACCGGACGTCTCCGTGGAGGTCGTCAGCGTCGGCGGCGCGGGCGGGAAGAGCGCCGGGCACCTGAACGTCTCGGCCGGCAACAACGGCGACACCACGCTCGTCACCCTGACGGCGACGGGACACACGCCGGTGCGCTGGTCGGCGACCACCGGCGCGCACTGGCTCTATCTGAGCCGGTCGGCGGGAACGCTGGCGCCCGGCGAGTCGTTGACGATCAAGGTGTACGTCGACCATCTGCGCGAGCCGTCCGGGTACTGGAGCGCGCGCGTGGCGATCTCACCCGCCGGCGCCGTCGTCTCCATCGAGGGCTACGGCACCGCGCCCAGCCCGTCCGACCCGGGACACGGCCCGGACCCGCATCCCACCGATCCCACCCACCCCGGCAATCCCACCGACCCCGGGAGCCCCAGCGGCCCCCCGCCCTCGTCCCCCGGACCCGATCCCACGCCGACGACCCCGGCTCCGACCGACCCCATGCCCAGCGAGCCGCCGCCCTCGTCGCCCGATCCGTCCCCCACGACCGGCGACCCGTCGCCGTCGGAGCCGGGCAGCTCGCCGCCGCCCAGCGGCAGCGGCGACCCGACTCCGTCGGCGTCGTAGCGCGTCAGTCCCTGTGGGCTCGGCTCTCCTGGTCGACGGGATCCGCCGGATGCGGAGCCAGCAACGGCAGCTGCGACGCCAGCCGCTCCTCGCACAGCTCGACGAGGCGGTCGTAGCCCGCCTTGCCCATCAGCTCGGTCAGCTCCGGCCGGTAGGACACGTACACCGGGTCGCCCGCGCCGTGCGCCGAGGTCGCCGACGTGCACCACCAGTGCAGGTCATGGCCGCCCGGGCCCCAGCCGCGGCGGTCGTACTCGCCGATCGAGACCTGGAGCACGCGGGTGTCGTCGGGCCGGTCGATCCAGTCGTAGGTCCGCCGGATCGGCAGCTGCCAGCAGACGTCCGGCTTGGTCTCCAGCGGCTCGCGGCCCTCCTTCAGGGCGAGGATGTGCAGCGAGCAGCCCGCGCCGCCGGCGAAACCGGGGCGGTTCTGGAAGATGCACGAGCCGTTGTAGGGGCGGGTCTGGCGGTCGCCGTCCTCGTCCTCCGAGACCCAGCCGTGCTCGACGCCCTCGTCGTGGTGCTGCCAGATTTCCGGCGTGAGTCTCGCCACATGCTCGGCGACCCGCTTCTCGTCGTCCTCGTCGGAGAAGTGCGCGCCCAGCGTGCAGCAGCCGTCGTCCGCGCGGCCCGCCTGGATGCCCTGGCAGCCGCTGCCGAAGATGCAGTTCCAACGGGAGGTCAGCCATGTCAGATCGCACCGGAAGACCTGCTCGTCGTCCGCCGGATCAGGGAACTCCACCCATGCGCGCGCGAAGTCGAGCCCCTTCTCGTCCGGCTCCGGGGAACCCTTCCTGGGCTTCTTCGACTTCGTGGCTGCCTTTGCCTGCGAAGAACCCGTGGCAGATTTGGCCGTCTTGTCGTTCTTCGCCTTTTTCGTCTTTGGCACGGGTCCAGAGTACGGCGTCCGTACCTGCGACTTCGAGGTCAGAGGATCGCCCAGGTGGCAGTAGCGTTCCGTACATGAGACTCGGTGTCCTCGACGTGGGATCTAACACCGTGCATCTGCTGGTGGTGGATGCACACCCTGGCGCGCGCCCGTTGCCCGCGCACTCACACAAGGCGGAGCTGCGCCTTGCCCAACTCCTCGACGACAGCGGGGCCATCGGCCCCGACGGGGTCGACCGGCTGATCGGCGTCGTCCATGAGGCGCTGCAGGCCGCCGAGGACAAGGGTGTCGAGGAGGTCCTGCCGTTCGCGACGTCCGCGGTGCGGGAGGCCAGCAACGCCGATGACGTTCTCGCGCGCGTGAAGGACGAAACCGGGGTCGAGCTGCAGGTTCTCTCCGGCGCGGAGGAGGCACGGCTGACCTTCCTCGCCGCCCGGCGCTGGTTCGGCTGGTCGGCCGGGAAGCTGCTGGTGCTGGACATCGGCGGCGGCTCCCTGGAGATCGCGTACGGCATGGACGAGGAGCCGGACACGGCGGTGTCGCTGCCGCTGGGCGCGGGACGGCTGACCGCCGGCTGGCTGCCGGGCGACCCGCCCGACCCGGAGGCGATAAGGGCGCTGCGCCGGCATGTCCGCGCCCAGATCGCCCGTACGGTCGGCGAATTCAGCCGCTTCGGGGCCCCCGACCACGTGGTCGCCACCTCCAAGACTTTCAAGCAACTGGCCCGCCTCGCCGGCGCGGCCCGCTCCACGGAGGGCCTCTACGTCCAGCGCGACCTGAAGCGGGAGTCCCTGGAGGCCTGGGTGCCGCGCCTGGCCGGCATGACCACGGCCCAGCGAGCGGAGCTCCCGGGCGTCTCGGAGGGGCGCGCGGAACAGCTGCTCGCGGGGGCGCTGGTGGCCGAGGGCGCGATGGACCTGTTCGGCGTGGAGACGCTGGAGATCTGCCCCTGGGCGCTGCGCGAGGGCGTGATCCTGCGGAAGCTGGATCACATGGGGGTGGGGTGACGGCAGCCCCGGCAGGGCTGCCCCGGCAGAGCCGGCGTCGAGGCCGGGTGTCGTGAACCCCGCCACACCGGGGGCCCGCACGCCCACGCCGAGCCCCCGGCATATGCCCAGTTCGCGCCCCTGACCACCGCCACACCCCATGGCGGGCCCACGCCCATCCGTTCCCCGGCCTCCAGTACCGCCCCGTACTCTGTCCCTCGTGGCAGAACCAGTGGTGCGCATCCCGGATGCGAAGGTCGCCCTGTCGACGGCCTCTGTCTATCCGGAGTCGACGGCGACGGCCTTCGAGATCGCCGCGCGCCTCGGGTACGACGGCGTCGAGGTCATGGTGTGGACCGACCCGGTCAGCCAGGACATGGAGGCGCTGCGCAGGCTCAGCGACTACCACCGCATCCCGATCCTCGCCGTCCACGCCCCCTGTCTGCTGATCACCCAGCGCGTGTGGTCCACCGACCCCTGGACCAAGCTCCAGCGCGCCCAGGCGGCCGCCGAGAAGCTGGGGGCCTCCACGGTCGTCGTGCACCCGCCGTTCCGCTGGCAGCGCCAGTACGCCCGGGACTTCGTGGAGGGCATCTGGCGGATGGCGAACGAGACGGATGTGCGGTTCGCCGTCGAGAACATGTACCCCTGGCGCTACCGCGACCGCGAGATGCTCGCGTACGCCCCCGACTGGGACGTGACGAAGGACGACTACCGCCACTTCACGATCGATCTCAGCCATGCGGCGACCGCCCGCACCGACACCATGCAGATGATCGACCGCATGGGGGACCGGCTGGGCCATGTGCACCTCGCGGACGGCAGGGGATCGGCCAAGGACGAGCACCTCGTCCCCGGCCGCGGCACCCAGCCCTGCGCCGAGGTGCTGGAGCGGCTCGCGCTCTCCGGCTTCGACGGCCATGTCGTCATAGAGGTCAACACCCGCCGCGCCATGTCCGGCGCCGAACGCGAGGCCGACCTCGCCGAGGCCCTCGCCTTCACGCGGCTGCATCTGGCCTCGGCGTTGAAGGTGCCCCGGCCGTGACCGACGCCACCTCGGGCCAGGGCGGGGCGAGCTCCCGCCGCCGGGGCCGGCCCCCTCGTACGGAATCCGCCGACACCCGCGACCGCATCCTCGACGCGGCCCGCGAGGAGTTCTCCGAGCGCGGCTACGAGAAGACGTCCGTGCGCGGCATCGCCAAGGCGGCCGGCGTGGACTCGGCCCTGGTGCACCACTACTTCGGCACCAAGGAGCAGGTCTTCGAGGCGGCGGTGGAGGTCGCCTTCGCGCCCGCCGTGAAGGTGCGGGAGGCGGTGCTGGAAGGACCGCTCGACGACGCCGGCGAGCGCATGACCCGCACCATCTTCGGACTCTGGGAGAACCCGGTCACCCGGAAGCCGCTGCTCGCGATCGTCCGCTCGGCGGTCAACAACGACGCCGCGGCCGCCGTCTTCCGCCGCCTCGTCTCCGCGCAGCTGCTGCGGCGCATCGCCGGTGAGATCGACGCCCCGGACGCGGAACTGCGTGCCGAGCTTGCTGCCGCGCAGCTCGTGGGCGTCGCCATGATGCGGTACGTCATCAAGATCGAGCCGATCACCTCGGTCGACGTGGAGCAGATCATCGCGCGCGTGGCGCCCGTGGTGCAGGGGCATCTCACCGGGCGAGGGCCTTCGGACAGCTGATCCGCGAGACATACGTCCCGCATTCCGGACACCCCGTCCCGACCTCTGGATGACCGGCGTACGCTCGTTAGCAGTCAGAAGTCTCTGATCGCAGTCCCTGCAGTCCCCGAAGGAGCGAGCGACGATGCCCGAGCTGAGGTCCCGCACAGTCACCCACGGCCGCAACATGGCGGGCGCCCGCGCCCTTATGCGCGCCTCCGGTGTACCCGGTGCGGACATCGGCCGGAAGCCGATCATCGCGGTGGCGAACTCCTTCACGGAGTTCGTGCCCGGCCACACCCACCTGCAGCCCGTCGGCCGGATCGTCAGCGAGGCGATCCGTGAGGCCGGCGGCATCCCGCGCGAGTTCAACACGATCGCCGTCGACGACGGCATCGCGATGGGCCACGGCGGCATGCTGTACTCCCTGCCCTCCCGCGACCTCATCGCGGACTCGGTCGAGTACATGGTCGAGGCCCACTGCGCCGACGCGCTGATCTGCATCTCCAACTGCGACAAGATCACCCCGGGCATGCTGAACGCGGCTCTCCGCCTCAACATCCCCACGGTCTTCGTCTCCGGCGGCCCGATGGAGTCCGGCCGCGCCACGCTGGTCGACGGCACGGTCCGCACCCTCGACCTGGTCGACGCGATCTCCGACGCCGTGAACGACAAGATCTCGGACGAGGACATCCTCCGTATCGAGGAGAACGCCTGTCCGACCTGTGGCTCCTGTTCCGGCATGTTCACCGCCAACTCGATGAACTGCCTGACCGAGGCCATCGGCCTGTCCCTGCCGGGCAACGGCTCGGTGCTGGCCACGCACACGGCCCGTAAGGCGCTGTACGAGGACGCGGCCCGCACGGTCATGGACATCACCCGCCGCTACTACGAGCAGGACGACGAGACGGTCCTCCCGCGCAACGTCGCCACCTTCGCGGCCTTCGAGAACGCCATGGCCCTCGACATCGCCATGGGCGGCTCCACCAACACGATCCTGCACCTGCTGGCCGCCGCCCAGGAGGCGGGCGTCCCGTTCGGTCTGGAGCAGATCAACGAGGTCAGCCGCCGGGTGCCGTGCCTGGCGAAGGTCGCGCCCAACGTCGCCAAGGACCGCACGTACTACATGGAGGACGTGCACCGCGCTGGCGGTATCCCGGCCCTGCTGGGCGAGCTGCACCGCGCCGGGCTGCTCAACGAGGACGTCCACGCCGTCCACAGCCCGTCCCTGTCGGACTGGCTGAAGACCTGGGACGTGCGCGGCGGATCGCCCTCGCCGAAGGCCGTCGAGCTGTGGCACGCCGCCCCCGGCTGTGTCCGCTCCGCCGAGGCCTTCTCCCAGTCCGAGCGCTGGGAGGCACTCGACGAGGACGCCGAGGGCGGCTGCATCCGTAGCGCCGAGCACGCCTACTCCAAGGACGGCGGCCTGGCGGTCCTCAAGGGCAACCTCGCCGTCGACGGCTGCGTGGTGAAGACGGCCGGCGTCGACGAGTCCATCTGGACCTTCGAGGGCCCGGCGGTCGTCTGCGAGTCGCAGGAAGAGGCCGTCGAGAAGATCCTCAACAAGCAGGTCACCGACGGCGATGTCGTCGTCATCCGCTACGAGGGCCCCAAGGGCGGCCCCGGCATGCAGGAGATGCTCTACCCGACGTCCTTCCTCAAGGGCCGCGGCCTCGGCAAGACCTGCGCCCTGATCACCGACGGCCGCTTCTCCGGCGGCACCTCCGGCCTGTCCATCGGTCACGCCTCCCCGGAGGCCGCATCCGGCGGCACGATCGCCCTCGTCGAGGACGGCGACCGCATCCGCATCGACATCCCGAACCGCTCGATCGAGTTGCTCGTCGACGAGGCGGAACTCGCGCGCCGTGAGCAGGCGTTGGACGGGGCGTACGCCCCGAAGAACCGCGAGCGCAAGGTGTCGGCGGCGCTGCGGGCCTACGCGGCGATGGCGACCAGCGCGGACAAGGGCGCGGTGCGGGACGTGACGAAGCTCGGCTGAGGCTTCGCGTAGGGGCTGAGGCTTCGCGTAGGGCAGGGGTCGTCTCCAGGGGAGGCGGCCCCTTCGCCTGTCACCAGGCCGAGAGGTCGGAGGTACGGCCCTGTCACCAGGCCGACGGGTCACGGCCGTCGACTGCGAACACGCTCCCGTCGGGGGCACTCGCGAAGACGCGGCCGTCGGCGAGCACGGGCTCCGGCAGGTCGGACGCCAACTGGCCCGATCCCGAGCCGAGTCGGGCCGGCGTCTGGCCCAGGAGCCGTCCGTCGCGGGTGTCCACGGCGAGGAGCCGTCCGTCCGGGGCGCTGACGTACACATGCCGGCCGTCGGCGACGGGCGACGACGTACGGAGCACGGACGTCTCCAGGCTCCAGAGCTGCTTGCCCGCCGCCATGTCGACGGCGACCAGCGAACCGTCGCCGCCCACGAGGTAGACGACGTTCCCGCGCACGGTGCCGTGCGCCTGCAGCAGCGGGACGGACAGCGGCACGCGCCGCGTGGTCCGGTCGGCGGGGGAGTAGCGGACCACGGTCCTCGAATCGCTGTAGACCCCGTCGACCGAGACGAAGAAGACCGACCCGTCCGACGCGCCGGCGAGCTCCAGCGTCCCCTTCAGCCGGGCGTCCCAGCGCACCTCACCCGTGGCCGGGTCCACCGCGGTGACCCGCGTGCCCGACCCGTCGTCGGTCGGGCTCGCCGTGTACGCCAGCGGATCCCCGGCGAAGGAGACGAAGTACGGCGCCCTGTGCCCCGGCACGGCGCGGCTCCACTGCGTGGCGCCCGACGCGCCGTCCACGCCGGTGACCGTGCCGTCCGCGCCGGTGAGCAGCACCATCCCGCCGACGGCCGAGGAAGTGTCGTACGCGGGCACGTCCTGCTGCCAACGCGCCTTGCCCGTAGCGGGATCGAGCGCTTCCAGCCGGCGGCCCGGCCAGGACGACGGCTGTGCGAGACCGCCCGCCATGGTCGGCGGTGCGCTCACACGCGCGGTGTCGACGGGGTGCCGCCACAGCAGCCGGCCGTCCTGGGGATCGAGCGCGAAGACGAGCCCGGTCTGAGAGCACAGCACCTTCCCGGCGCCGTAGGAACACAGGGGTGTGTCCTTCGTGGGCGCCGGTGCCGTCGCCCACCCGCCGAACCCGGCCGACGTGGTCCGTGTGCCCTCGGGCCTCGACGCCGGATCCCCGCCGCCGAGAAGCTGCACGGAGGCCAGCACGACGACCGTGGCGAGGCCGACGGCCCCGGCCCCGAGGGCCAGCAGCCGGCGCCGACGCTTTCCGGGCGCCCGTTCGGCCGCTACGTCGACACCGGGCCCAGCCTTGGAGCCTGACCCCGAGTCCGAGCCCGAGCCTGACCCCGACTCCGGCTCGGGCTGGGCCTTCTCACCGGCCCGCTGCGCCGGAATGAACGCCTGCGTGTCGTACGACGCCGCCACCGACCGCAGTTCCCGCATCAGCTCGTCGGGCGTGGGCCGGTCCTCGGGCTCCTTGGCGAGGCACCGCAGCACGAACGGCGCCAGATTCTCCGGTACGCCGGTCAGGTCCGGCTCGTCATGCACGACCTGGTAGGCGACGACGTACGGACTGTCGGAGTCGAACGGCCCCCGCCCCGTCGACGCGTGCACCATCACGGACCCCAGCGCGAAGATGTCGGCGGCGGGCCCGACCTCCCGGGGCCGCCGGAACTGCTCCGGCGCCATGAACGGCGGCGTACCGATCAACTTCCCGGTCTCGGTGCGCAGTTCGCTGTCCTTTGGCCGAGAGATGCCGAAGTCGATGACCTTCGGCCCGTCCTCGGCGAGCAGCACATTGCTCGGCTTCAGGTCCCGGTGCACCACGCCGACCCGGTGTATGTCGCGCAGCGCCTCCGCCAGTCCGGCCATCAGCCGCCGCAACTGCGCGGGCTCCATCGGCCCGTTCCGCTTGACGTGTTCGGCGAGCGTCGGACCGGGGATGAACAGGGTGGCCATCCAGGGCCGTTCGGCCTCCGGATCGGCATCCACGACGGGCGCGGTGAAGGCCCCGCTCACCCGGCGCGCCGCCCCTATCTCCTGCCGGAACCGGCCCCTGAACTCGGGATCCCGCGCGAACTCGGCATGCACGACCTTCACCGCGAGCTGCATGCCCGAGGTGCTCCGCGCCAGATGTACGACGCCCATGCCGCCGGACCCCAGGTGCGATTCCAGGTGGTAGTGACCGGCGTACTCGGGAAGTTCCGCTTCCGCGCCCGCTCCGGCGTTCTGCTGTGGCGCCATGGGACCACCCCCGTGCTGTTCGTCCGCGCGCGCGACGCACGGAGCCTAGTCGATGACTCGTACGAGACAGAGGCGGCTTGCTAGCCTCCGTGTTCCCACCGCGCACATGTGTGCGTGGCGTGATTTAGGGGAATCAACGGGACCCCATGGGAGTCATGGGGATCAACGGGGGAGGTTTTCCATGTCTGTGGACCGCGCTGAAGGGTTCGAGAGAGCCGAGGCGGCCGGCGTCGGCGAAGACGCCGGGAGGGGCGAGGGCGAGGCCGTGACCACCATGGCGGCCACGGCGGTGCGCTACTACCCGGTCGCGCCGGGCGTCCGCCTGAACGTCCGCCGGGGCCCCGGCACCCAGTACCCCGTCGTCCGCGTCCTGCCCGAGGGCGCCATGATCCCGATCTACTGCCAGACGCCGGGCACGTGGGTGGCCGGTCCCTACGGCACGTCGAACATCTGGGACAACATCGACGACGGCGAGTTCGTCTCGGACGCCTATGTGAACACCGGCAGCGACGGCTACGTCCGCCCGCGCTGCTCCTGATCCGGGCGGAACCCGTACGGAGCCCGCGGCCACGCTGGAGCCATAATCGACTCGTGAGCGAGAAGAGCGAGAAGAACGGCACCCCGGACACCCCCGCGGGCTCCACGGGCCCCCGCCCCGAGCCCCTCCGCTTCTTCGGCACGACCTGGGTGGACCACGACAACGGCTACACCGCCCGCCGCATCGCCGTGGCCGTCGGCTCCCTCGCCACCGCGGTCGCCTCCTGCCTGGTCCTGCGCTTCGCCTACCAGGGGATCCAGATCGCCGCGGTCGGCACCTTCGTCACCGTCCTGGTCGTGGTGATGTTCGCGGTGTGCAGCGCCCTCGCCTTCCGCCACACCTGGGACGCCTTCACCAAGCGCCCCGACCCCGACCGCCACGCCAGCCTCCGCAGCCTCCTCATGATCGGCTTCGTCGGCTCCCTCCTCGCCTACTTCTTCCGCTCCCTCATCGAGGCCCCCGGCGAGAAACTCCACCGCGAGGAATACGAGACGTCCCGCAAACAGCACAACACCCGCACCACCCGCCGCACAGGCAACCCGGCGAAGAAGCGCCGCCACTCCTAGCCGAAGACACAGCTCGGACACGCCGCGCGCCACTCTGCCCCGTCGGCCGGCGCGGACTCCGGCGGGCCGAGGCCGGAAGCCCAGGTCGGCCGCCTTCCTGCAGCTGCGCGCGGAGTCGCTCGACCCGTTGGCCGAGGTCGCGGAGACCTCCGGGGCCACAGCCCCCGCGACGTCCGCCTGCCGGCCATCCGACGACCAAGCTGCACGAGGCTGAGGCGTTCGCGGGTCTCTCCTCCGAACTGTTTGACGCCGTTCGACTGACACCGTTCGACGCGCTGCGCTTCCACGCCATGACCCTGGAGCCGGCGGCCGACCGAGGCCGACGCACGGCTCGGAGCAGTCACAGTCGCCCCCTTCCCCCCGGCGGGTGCCTATGCCCCCGCCTGCCAAGTCGGCTCCACCTCTCGGCGAACTCGGTGCACGCCGCACCAACCACGGCCACCATGGCCCTATGACGGCACCCTCACACACCGCCCGCGCCCGCTCCTTCGACGCCGCCGCAGCCCAGTACGCCGCGAACCGCCCCTCCTACCCGCCCGCCCTCTTCGACGCGATCGAGGAACTCGCCGACCGCCCCCTCACCGGCGCACGCGTCGTCGACGTGGGCGCGGGCACGGGCATAGCCACCGCCCTCCTACGACAGCGCGGCGCCG
Organism: Streptomyces sp. cf386; assembly: GCF_900103585.1. Classification (GTDB taxonomy): domain Bacteria; phylum Actinomycetota; class Actinomycetes; order Streptomycetales; family Streptomycetaceae; genus Streptomyces. The sequence goes on along the minus strand of NZ_FNHV01000011.1, from coordinate 5,137 downwards.
ACGTACTGGCCGTGGAGCCCGGCGACGGCATGGCAGCCCAGTTCCGCCGCAGCCACCCCGACATCCCGATCGTCCGCGGCAACGGCAACGCCCTCCCCCTCGCCACCGCCTCCGCCGACTTCCTCACCTACGCCCAGGCCTGGCACTGGACCGACCCCGCCCACTCGGCCCCGGAGGCCTTGCGCGTACTACGGCCGGGCGGCGCACTCGCCCTCTGGTGGAACAGCACCCCCCTCGACATCCCCTGGCACGTGGCCCAGGCACGCCGCATCGAAGGCCGCTTCGGCCTCCACCCCGTCGTCGAGCAGGGCGGCAGCGCTTCCCGAGCCGCCCTGACCGACCCCACCGGGCACCTGGCCTTCACCCGCCGCAAGGTCCGCTGGAGCCGCCAGGTCACCGTCGACACCCACCTGGCGAACCTCGGCAGCCACTCGATCTTCCTGGTCAACGGCGCAGAGGCCAGCACCACCTTCCTCACCGAGGAGAAGCAGATCCTCCTCAAGACCTTCCCGGACGGATTCATCGAAGAGACCTACGACGTCGACCTCCTCGTAGCCACCACCCCCTGACCTCCCTCCCAACCCTTCGCCGGGGAGGGCGGGCGAATTGCGCACCGGCCGCGCCCACCTCACCCCCTGTCCCACCTCGACGCTTGACGAGGTAGTTCTCGGCGGAGGATTATTCATCACATGATGAATTACTCCGCGGTCCGATCCGATCCCCCCGACACCCCCGACAACAACCCCGCCATCCGAGCCGACGCCCTGAGCGTCGTACGCGGCACCCGCCCAGTACTCCGCGACCTCGACTTCACCGTCCCGCGCGGCCAGATCACCGGCCTGCTCGGCCCCTCCGGCTGTGGCAAGACGACCCTCATGCGAGCGATCGTCGGCACCCAGGCCAAGGTCACCGGCACCCTCGACGTCCTCGGCCGCCCCGCCGGCCACCCCACCCTGCGTACCCGCATCGGCTACGTCACCCAAGCCCCCTCCGTCTACGACGACCTGACGATCCGCCAGAACCTCGCCTACTTCGCCGCGATCCTCGACCCCGGCCACGCGGCCGCCGACCGGCGCCACGAGAACGTCACCCGCGCCATCGCCGACGTCGACCTCACCAGCCACGCCGACGCCCTGGCCGGCAACCTCTCCGGTGGCCAGCGCAGCCGCGTCTCCCTGGCGGTCGCCCTCCTCGGCACCCCCGAACTCCTCGTCCTGGACGAACCGACGGTCGGTCTGGACCCGGTGCTGCGCCGCGACCTCTGGAACCTCTTCCACTCCATCGCCGCCTCACGCGGTGCCACCCTCCTCATCTCCTCCCACGTCATGGACGAGGCCGAGCGCTGCCATCGCCTCCTCCTCATGCGCGAGGGCCGGATCCTCGCCGACGACACCCCGGACGTCCTCCGCACCCGTACGAACTCAGAGACGGTCGAGGCGGCCTTCCTGCACCTGGTCGACGAGGCGGTCGCAGCCGCCGGCGCGAAGGAGACCATGCGATGACCACACAGACGAGCACGACCCCGGTACTGCGGCCCGCCCCCACCGGCCCCCTGAACCTCGCCCGCACGACCGCCACCGCCGCCCGGGTCCTGCGCCAGCTGTTCCACGACCCCCGCACCATCGCGCTGATGCTCCTCGTCCCTTGCGTGATGCTGTTCCTGCTGCGCTACGTCTTCGACGGCAGCCCGCGCACCTTCGACAACATCGGCGCCTCCCTCCTCGGGATCTTCCCGCTGATCACGATGTTCCTGGTCACCTCCATCGCCACCCTGCGCGAACGCACCTCGGGCACCCTCGAACGCCTTCTCGCCATGCCCCTCGGCAAGGGCGACCTGATCGCCGGCTACGCCCTCGCCTTCGGCACCCTCGCGATCATCCAGTCAGCCCTGGCGACGGGACTCGCCCTCTGGTTCCTCGGCCTGGACGTCACCGGCAGCCCCTGGCTGCTCCTGCTCGTGGCCTTGCTCGACGCGCTGCTCGGCACCGCGCTCGGCCTCTTCGTCTCGGCCTTCGCGGCCTCCGAATTCCAGGCCGTCCAGTTCATGCCGGCCGTGATCTTCCCCCAGCTCCTCCTCTGTGGCCTCTTCACTCCCCGCGACAACATGCACCCGGCCCTGGAGGCCATCTCCGACGTCCTCCCCATGTCCTACGCGGTCGACGGTATGAACGAGGTCCTCAAGCACACCGACATGACCGCCAACTTCGTCCGCGACGCCCTGATCGTGGCGGGCTGTGCCCTGCTGGTCCTGGGCCTGGGCGCGGCGACCCTGCGGCGCAGGACGGCATGACCGCCGCGGGGCCGGGCGAGCCGTCCGGACCCGCCGCCCAACCCGTCCGCCCACCGGACACGCCACCTCGAAGGGAGCCGCGGGTGCGAGGATGAACCCGGACGACGCAACCCCCGGAGGGCACCCCAGCCATGACCCAGAAAGTCGCAGTCCTCGGCACCGGCAAGATCGGCGAAGCCCTGCTCAGCGGAATGATCCGCGGCGGCTGGGCCCCGGCCGACCTCCTGGTGACGGCCCGCCGCGCGGAACGAGCCGAAGAACTCCGCACCCGCTACGGAGTCACCCCGGTCACCAACGCGGAAGCCGCCAAGACCGCCGACACCCTGATCCTCACGGTCAAGCCGCAGGACATGGGCACCCTCCTCGACGAACTCGCCCCGCACGTCCCCGCCGACCGCCTGGTCATCAGCGGCGCCGCGGGCATCCCCACCTCCTTCTTCGAGGCCCGCCTGGCCGCAGGCACTCCGGTCGTCCGCGTCATGACGAACACCCCGGCCCTGGTCGACGAGGCCATGTCCGTCATCTCCGCCGGCAGCCACGCCAGCGAAGCCGACCTCGCCCACACCGAGGAGATCTTCGGCTCCGTAGGCAAGACGCTCCGCGTCCCCGAATCCCAGCAGGACGCCTGCACGGCCCTCTCCGGCTCCGGCCCGGCGTACTTCTTCTACCTGGTCGAAGCCATGACCGACGCCGGCATCCTCCTCGGCCTGCCCCGCGACAAGGCCCACGACCTGATCGTCCAGTCCGCGATCGGCGCCGCGACGATGCTCCGCGACAGCGGCGAACACCCCGTCAAGCTTCGCGAGAACGTGACGTCCCCCGCCGGCACCACCATCAATGCCATCCGCGAACTCGAGAACCACGGCGTACGAGCCGCCCTCATCGCTGCCCTCGAAGCCGCCCGCGACCGCAGCCGCGAACTGGCCTCCGGTACCAAGTGAGGCCTGGCCGTCCCCTATCCCAGGGGACGGCCCAGCCCACCCCCTACGCGGTCACCCCGATATCCGCGGTCACCCCGATATCCGCGGTCGCAGTCGCTGCCGCCGGCAGCAATCCGATCGCCCGATACGCGGCATCCACGATCGGCCGCGCCATCGCCCGAGCCCGCTCAGCACCATCCCGCAGCACCCCCTCCACATAACCAGGATCCGCGCACAGCTCCCTGTGCCTCTCCTGCACGGGCCTGAGAACCTCGACCACGGCCTCCGCAGTGGCTGACTTCAAAGAGCCGTACGACTCATATACACCGCTCAGCTCCGATGGGTTCCCACCCGTACAAGCCGCCAGGATCTCCAGCAGATTCGCCACGCCGGGCTGCGCGTCCCGGTCGTACACGACCTCCCGCCCACTGTCGGTCACGGCCCGCATGACCTTCCTCCGCACCACATCCGACTCGTCGAGCAGATAGACGATCCCCGGCCCGGAGTCGTCGCTCTTGCCCATCTTCGACATCGGATCCTGCAGATTCATCACCCGAGCCGCGACCTGCGGAGGCGTGGCCCGAGGCACCACGAACGCATGCCCGTACCGCTGGTTGAACCGCACGGCGAGGTCCCGCGCGAGCTCCACATGCTGCGTCTGGTCGTCCCCGACCGGCACCTCGTCGGTCCCGTACGCCAGGATGTCCGCCGCCATCAGCACGGGATACGTCAGCAGCGACAGCCGCACACTCCCACCGCGCTCCCGCTCCCGCGCGGCCTTCTCCTTGTACTGGATCATCCGCCGCATCTCGCCGTCCGTGGCCACGCACTCCAGCACATACGACAGCCGAGCGTGCTCATCCACATGACTCTGTACGAAGACGGTGCACAGCTCCGGATCCAACCCCGACGCCAACAACAACGTCGCGGCCTGCCGACTCAGCCTGCGCACCCGCGCCGGATCGTGGTCCACGGTCAGCGCATGCAGATCGACGATGCAGAACAGCGCATCAGCCTGGTGCTGGTCGACGGCGGCCCACCGCCGCATGGCCCCCAGGTAGTTCCCCAGCGTCAGATGCCCGGTCGGCTTGACCCCGCTGAAGACCCGCGTCATCTCTTCTCCACCTCCTGGTCGAGACCGCCGTCCCCGGTCGGCCGACCCTCAGGAGCTCTGGAGGGAGATACGAGAACGGCCGCCGAAGCGGCGGCCGTTGAGTGCATACGTGAACTCGGCCGCCGTCAGGCGGCCCACCACAGCTGGGTGCACGTACGCGTCGTCATGTGACCCAGACTACGCCCCTAGGGTGCCGCACAGAGTGAAGTTGACACGCCCCACCCCGATCCGTAGTGTTCTCCGAGTTGTCCGACGTGAGCGCCGACCTCGGTCGGTCCCCGGACAGCCACTCCGCAAGGACCAACCACTATTCGACGACAGTCGATCTGTCTGCCGTCGTCTCATTGGCATGTGTAATTACGGAATGAGGAATCCGCGTTCGACAGAGCGCAGCGCCCGATTAGCTCGGGAGCGAGGAATCCGCTAAAGTCTCACTCGTCGGAACGGCCCAACAGCCACGAAGACAGGCCCCGCTGACTGGGGGTCAGGCCCGAAAGGATCTGATAAAGTCGGAACCGCCGGAAAGGGAAACGCGAGAGCGGGAACCTGGAAAGCACCGAGGAAATCGGATCGGAAAAGGATCTGATAGAGTCGGAAACGCAAGAACGAAGGGAAGCGCCCGGAGGAAAGCCCGAGAGGGTGAGTACAAAGGAAGCGTCCGTTCCTTGAGAACTCAACAGCGTGCCAAAAATCAACGCCAGATTAGTTGATACCCCGTCTCCGGCCGGATCACCGGTTGGGACGAGGTTCCTTTGAAGAAAACACAGCGAGGACGCTGTGAACGGCCGGGCTTATTCCGCCTGGCTGTTCCGC
>NZ_FNHV01000029.1 GCF_900103585.1 Streptomyces sp. cf386 | reverse complement strand
TCGGGGGACAGACCCCCACGTGCGTGGGGAAGGCGTCTCATCCGTCACCGCCAAGAGCGCCCTGATGGACAGACCCCCACGTGCGTGGGGAAGGCCCTTCGTGGCCTGCGGGTTTGGAGATCATCTGGCTGCTTTTTGCTTACTTTACACGGTTGGCTGTGCCGGTGAGGCCCGTGCGCCGGGTGGCAGTCGCCCGTAGTGGTTGAGCTTGAACTGCCCGGTCGGTAGGCGGCTTCACGTACCTGGATAGACCCCCACGTCAGTGGGGAGCAAAGGTCGCGAGCGGCCCGTTGACCAGCAGAGATTCACCTTCACAAGATGAGGAAACCGGCGGAAACCCGGATTGCAGGCTACACCCTCCGGTCCCGGTGGACGCCCACGGCAGCGCATGATCGCCATGAGGCAGGATGAGCGCTAACAGCCCCGACGGCAGGGGGAGTTGAGGCGCGGCGGGAGCGGCTAGTGGGAGTGAGGGAGGATGCCCGGTACGGCGGGATCGATCTGACGCCGTGGGGGAAGTTCGACCGCGGTGAGCTGGCGGTGTATCCGCTGCTGTTTCATCTGCTGGATGTCGCGGCGGTCGCAGGCGAGGTCTGGGACCGGTATCTGACCCGCGGCCAGCGGCGTTTGATCGCAGCCGGGCTGGAGGTGACACCTGCGGAGGCGCGCTGTTTGGTGATGTTCATCGCCGGCCTGCACGATCTGGGCAAGGCGTCCGCGTTCCAGGAGCAGGAGAGGCATCCCTGGGCCCGGGTCAGCGACAGCCTCCGGGCGGACACCGGCAACTGGCGGCGGATGCGGCACGAGCGGGCGTCGATGCACAGTGTGCTGCAGTTGCTGGCGGAGGCAGGCTACCCGGCGGACACCTCCGACAGTCCCGGGGTGCTGGTGGCGCAGATCCTGGGCGGACATCACGGCCGGTTCCTGCAGGTCGACATCGACGGCGCGGCCAACGCCTCCCGGGTCAACCTCACGCTGGGCGGGTCGGCCTGGCAGGACCTGCGCCGCCGCTACTTCGCGCTGGTGCGCCACCTGACCGGCGCCACCGTGGTGCCGGCTGATGTGTCGGTGACGGCGGCCGTGCTGATCACCGGGGTCGGCGTCATCGCGGACCGGCTGGCCAGTCAGCGTCACTACTGGCTGCCCAAGGCGCAGGCGCCCGCCTTCGCCGCTGTCGAGCACTACCGGAAGGCCGTCCGGGACGCCCCCGCCCTGCTCGAGCAGTCCGGTCTGACTCGCGTCACCCTGCCGCACACACCCTTCACCCTCGCGCACGGCGGCCTGGATGCCCCGAACGACCTGCAGGCTTCGGTGATGGAGCAACTCGCTCCCGCGGTGGGGGAGAAGGGGCCCGGGATCCTGGTGGTCACGGATGCCACCGGCGGAGGCAAGACCGTCACTGCTCTGGAAGCCGCCCGGATCTTCAACGCCTCCGGTGACACGGCCGGCATCCTGTGGCTGCTGCCGACCATGGCCACCACCAACGCCGCCTACGACGTCCTCGAGGCCTACGTGGCCGCCCACCGGCCCGAACATGCCCCGGTCTCCCTGGTGCACAGCCATAGCTACGACAACACTGCCTACACCGACCACCGTCTCGCCGCCCACGAGCCGTCGACCAGCGACGCCTTCTGGCCCTGCGAGGACGACACCGACACACCGGCGGGGGAGCGGCCCGAGGAGCGGGTGACGGTGCCGGACGGCTGGCTGCGCGGCTGGGACAGGGCCCTGCTGGCCCAGTTCACCGTCGCCACCCACGACCAGGCCCTCATGGCCGCGCTGCCGGTCCGCTTCAGCGCCCTGCGCATGCTGGCCATCTCCGGGCGGACCGTCATCATCGACGAAGTCCACGCCCTGCCCCCGTTCATGCGGCAGATGCTCGTACGTCTGCTGCACTGGCTGGGCGCCTTGGGCTGCCCCGTGGTGCTGCTCTCCGCGACCCTGCCCAGGCACGTGAGCAGCGAACTCATCCGCAGCTACCTCGACGGCGCCGGCCACCCGCACCCCGAAACCGCCCACCTGGACTGTCAACCCGCCTATCCCGGCTGGCTCTACGCCGCGGCCTCCGACGCCTCCCTGACCCGCATCGCCCCCGCCGCGGCCGCCGCCCACGCCGCCCGCAACCGCCGCCGCGCCGACATCCGCCTTCATCCGGTGCGCCACTCCTCCTACGCCGATCCCGAGGGCGCCCCCGTCCGGGAAACCCGCCTGGAGCACATCACTCAGGAGATCGCACCCGTCGCCGCATCCGGCGGCTGTGCGGCCGTGTACTGCGCCACCGTGGCCGACGCCCAGGCCACCTACTCACACCTGCACACGGCCCTGGACTGGCCGGACGGCGGCCCCGGCGGCCAACTGCTCCTGCTGCACGCCCGCCTGCCCGGCCACGAGGGCGAGGCCCTCACCCGCCGCGTCCGCACCGCCCTGTCCCGCACCGGCGAGCGTCCCAAGCGCCTGGTGGTCGTCACGACCAGTCTGCTAGACATGAGCCTCGATATCGACGTCGATGTCATGGTCAGCGACCTGGCCGCCCTGCACACCCTCCTGCAACGCCTGGGCCGGCTGTGGCGTTTCGACCACATCAAGCGGCCCGACTGGATGCGCCAGCAGGACCGCCCCCGCCTGAGTGTCCTCCAGCCCACCGACCACCGCGGCCACCTCCTCCTGCCGCCCGCCTGGCGCGGTCTGGACTCCCCGTTCCTGCCGCGCGCCACCGCCGCCTACCTCGCCCACCGGCCTGATGGCCCGATCACGCTGCCCGACGACGTGCAGAGCCTGGTGGAGAGCGTGCACGGCGACGCCGGCGACCTCGCCCAGGCCGATGCCGCCCTGAAGCGCAGCCACACCCTTCACCAGGCCCGGCAGCGCACCGAGGAACACCACGGCGCGCTGCACACCGTCCCGGCCTGCCATGACACCCTGTCGCTGTCCGACCTGCATCGCCAGAACCTGCACGCCAGCCAGGCCGCCACCCGCCTGGGCGTCATGCCCCGCCGCCTCCTGCCCGTCTACCGCACCCCAGATGGCCGCCTCACTCTGGACGCAGCCGGCGCCCAGCCGCTGCCCCGGCACCGCAAGCCGACCACCGCGCAGATCCGCAGGATCCTCCAGCACACCCTGCCCGTACCCGCCGCATGGGTCGCCGACCGCAGCCGCCGCAACCAGGTCCCCGACTCCTGGCGTACACACGCTCTCCTCGCCGACCTCGTTCTGCTACCGCAGGATGCCGAAGACCCTGCACGGCCGGTGCGTTTCGGACGGCACAGCCTGCGCCTCGACGCCACCTTGGGGCTGGTCCACACCGTGGCCTGAGCCTCTTTGCCCGTGTGCCTCCGGCCGCCGTCCATTCTTGAGCCCTGCAACGGCGATGTTGCTGCTGATCGCAGACCGCGTACGGTTGTGCAACGACCGGGGGAGCGCTGTTGAGCCGGCGTCTGCCCGGTGGGCCGCCACCTCGCGAGTCCTGCGCCCCTCCGCCCACTCCGACAGGCGCTCGGGCAGGCCCGGACACCTGGAGACGGTGCCGCGTCGCACCCCTGTGTTCTCGAAGCGGTTCGGTTGCATCCGACTCGCGGCAGCGAAAAGGAAGGGGGGATGCCGGGGCGGAACCGCGAATAGAGCCGCTCCGCATCCGGAAAATGACTCTGCGTCAAAAAAAGGAAACTGACCGGTAATTGCAGGGTAAACGACGTGGTTCTGAAGGCTGCCGGGCTGTGGCTAATATGGAATTGCGAAGCCGGACGAACGTTCGAGTCCGGTATCTCGCGCCTGCTGCGCTGCGTGCACCGCACCCTTGGTGTTCCTGCGCGGCACTTGCTGCCCGCAGGCGTGGCCTGACCTGGCCCACGACCGCGCGGCCCGCTTCCTCCTCGTGGCCGCATGCACCCGCGGCGCCGCGCTCCCGGCGGGCTCCTGATTTTCAGCAGGCAACTCTTTCCAGAAATCCCCTCTTTCTTCACACCCGGCAATGGAGCCCGTGTGCCTGCCCCGCATTATGCGACCGACAAAGAGCCCTGCATTCCCGTCCTGTTCCTGGACGGACGCCAGGAATACCTGGGCTGGCGGGATGTGCTGCTGCACGCCCATCTCATCAAGGACCTGGCGCTGCCCCTGCCGCCGGCGGCATCCGCCGTCCTGCGCCTGCTCGTTGTGATGGGGGCACGGGTGAGCGGCCTGGATGCGCAGGCACCGGGACGGATGACCGCACGGCAATGGGCGCAACGCCGCCGTGACTTGCTGAGGAACCCTCAAGGGTTCGACCCGGGCGCCGTTCACGACTACTTCGACCGCTACATCTGGGACCTGTTCCACCCCGAGCGGCCATTCCTGCAGGACCCACGGCTGGCCACACAGTGCACGAAACGGGCCGGCGTCAACAAACTGGTCTTCGGCCGCCCTGAGGGAAACAACTTGGCCTGGCTGAGCCCGCACACCGACACCGACCCCCAGCCCGTGCCCAGCGACCAGGCCCTGTGGCACCTGCTCACCCACCAATACTACGGTGCGGCCGGCCAGTGCTCTGTGCGCACCGTAGACGGCCGTTCCCTCGGAAACGCCAAAGCCGGACCGCTGCGCTCCACACTCTCCTTCCACCCCCTGGGCCGCACCCTGTACGAAACCCTCCTGGCAGGCGTGCCCAAGCCGTCCCGGCTGTGGCCGGATGCCCAGGACCGCTGCCCCTGGGAGGAACCGCTGACCGAACCGGACATGGACGACGGCCCCGACCCCGATGCCGCGCCACCGCCGGTGTCTTCCCCGGGCCGGCTCTTGACCGGCCGCTCCCGGCACGCCATCCTCCTCATCCCCTCACCCGACGGCCACCACGTAACAGACGCCTACCTGACCTGGGCCACCCAGAAAAAGCTCCCCGCCCTCGACCCCTATCTCATCCACCACGTCCACGCCCAAAAGCACGTCACCAAGCGCCACAGGCCGCGCCTCGCAGACGCCGACCGGGCCCTGTGGCGAGACCTGGACGCCCTGTTGCTCGCGGGCGATGAGGACGACCGCAAAGGAAAAGCACGCAAAGGCCGCAGGAGCTACACCACCCAGCGTCCCGACGCCTTCACCACACTCAACGACCTACCTGCCGACCTGCGGGCCGCTTTGCGGGTGAGGGTCTACGGCTTCGACCAGGACGACAAGACCACCAACCGCACCTGGTACACGGCCCTGACCCCGCCGATCTGGCCCTGGACCCAAGAACACGATCCGGCCGCGGCCGAGCGCATCGCCGAATGCCGCAAGGCCGCCGAGGAGATCGGCGAACACCTCGACGATGTCTGCAAGAGCGCCTGGAGCCAGGTCACTTCTCCGTCCGGCGACAAGGCCGGACGGCCGCCCAGGCACCTGCCGCCCTGGACGCACAGCGCCCGCACCCTGTACTGGCCCCGCGCTGAGGCCACCTTCTGGACTCTTCTGGACGAGCCAACCCGCGCCGCACGCACGGCCTTCGCCGCCGACGCCGTCCACGCGCTCCGCGTCGCCACCCGCCCGGCCATCGCCCAGCACTTCCGCGCCGCCGAGGCCATCGCCCGGGCCGTGGCCGAGCTGCGCGGCCACGGCCACTGACCCCCTGAACCTCTGCCCCCACCTTCGTCGCCCGCTACCGACCCACCCAAGGCCTTCGCACCCATGTCCTTCACCACCACGCAACGCCGCGCCCACTACGACGACTTCGTCCACCAGGTCATCACCCTGTGCGCGATCAACAGCATCCGCGCCGACCTCAACTCAGGATTCGGACGTCCCGTCGCCGAGTGCCCCCGGATGCCAGAGCACCTCACCCGGCACATCGCCGGCTTCGGAGCACACCGCGCCCACTACACCGTGGCCGGCCTCATCGCCCAGGACCGTGACCTGCCCCACGAAGACGCCCCCTACCAATCGGAGTTGGCCACCCCCGCCAAGACCCCCACCGCAGCCGTCGGCGCCGCCGCGGACGCCCCACCACCACTACAGGACCCGGCCCCCGCGCCACAGCCCGGCCCGGCCGCCCGGCCCTGGCGCAGCCGCCCCGATCTCGGCACCCACCTCGCCATCGCCGTGGCCCGGTACGGCTTCAAGGAAGCCACCATGACCAACCGCGTCAAAACCCTCACCAAACTCGACACCGAGCTGCTGCACCCCCGGCTGTGGTCGCTGACCAGCCACCTCCGCAGCCGCGACGCCGCCCGCCTCGACTTCGCCGTCCTCCTCGAGGACCTGGCCTGGTGGGACCACGACCAGTTGGAGACCGCCGCCCGCTGGCGCGAGAACTACTTCCTCACCTTGCACACCCTGTCCGCCAAGGAGCATTGACATGGCCACCTACGCACCCGCCCGCTACATCGACCTCCACGCCCTGCACCCGCTGCCCGCCTCCTTGCTGAACCGAGGAGAGGACGACCTGCCCAAAACGCTGCAACTGGGCGGCGCGGTACGCGCCATGGTGTCCTCGCAGTCCTGGAAGCGGGCCATCCGCACGCGGCTGGAGGACGACCTCGACGAGCACGCCGCCCGCACCCGCATGCTGCCCCTGCGCGTCGCCGACGCCCTGCGCGAGGCCGACTGGCCGGCGGACCTGGCGGCCTTCGCCGGCGCCCAGGTCGTGCGCTCGGCCACCCGGGAAGGACTGAAGACCGAGGAAAAACAAGGAGGCATCACCTCGGTCACCCTCTACCTGCCGCGCACCGTGCTCGACGACCTCACCGACCTGTGCGCCGAACACCGCCCGCAGCTGGAAGAGGCCCTCGCCAAGGAGAAGGCGGAGAAGGCAAAGGAAGCGGAAGCAGCGGCCAAGGGCACCCGCAAGAAGGAAAAGGAGGACAAGACGCAGGCCGTCCTGCCCACGCCCACCGTCGCCGCCCTCATCCGCCGGCGCACGGCCACCATCAATCTCTTCGGCCGCATGCTCGCCGAAGTCCCCGATGCCCAGGTCGACGGCGCCGTGCAGATGGCGCACGCCTTCTCCGTCCACCAAAGCGGCCACCAACCCGACTACTTCACCGCCGTGGAGGACTGGTTGCTGCCCCACGAGACGGGCAGCGCACACCTGAATACCAGCTTCTTCACCACCGGCCTCCTGTACCGCTACGCCACCGTCAACCTCACCGAACTGACCCGCAACCTGGGCGGCGACCACGACCAGGCCCTGCATCTGCTGGAGCTGTTCGCCGAGGCCTTCATCGATGTCATGCCCGGCGCGAAGAAGACGGCCACCGCCCCGCACACCTACCCCTCCTTGGTGCACTACGCAGTACGCGACCGCCGCCCCGTTTCCCTCGCTGCCGCCTTCGAACGGCCCGTCAAAAGCGCCGTCGGCGGCGGCTACATCACCCCCGCTATCCAAGCCTTGTCCCAGCACGCCGGCGCCCTGCACCGGCTGCTGGGCCCCCGCCGCCTGATCGGCTCCGGCTACGCCACCGCGCACGAGGCGCCCGTCGACCATCTCGGCACCGTGCACGCCGGCTTCGACGACCTGACTGACGCCCTCACCCAGACCGCCGCCCAGCCCTCCCCGACACGGGCCGCCGCATGAACGGCATCCTGCTTCGCCTGGCCGCCCCGCTGATGTCGTTCGGGGAGCACGCCGCCTTCCACTACCGCGACACGCTCCCCTTCCCCACTCGCTCCGCCCTCATCGGCCTGTTCGCCGCCGCCGACGGGCGCCCACGCGAGGAAGCACTCGCATCCGACCCGGACACAGGGAAAAGCCCCTACACGGACATGGAGTTCACCGTCCGCATCGACCGGCCCGGCACGCGCCACACCGACTACCACACCGCCGGCGGCGGCCGCCCCCACAAACAAGGCCTACGCACCAGCTCCGGCAGCTACCGCGCCCAGAACAAGTCCACCCTCATCAGCAAGCGTGTCTACCTCGCCGACGCCACCTTCACCCTCGCCGTACAGGGCCCCGACCCACTCCTGGAACACCTCATCCAGCGGCTCGAACAACCCGCCTTCGGCCCCTACCTAGGCCGCCGCGCCTGCCTCCCCGACGAACCCCTCGTCCTGCGCGGCCCGCACCCCGACCCCATCGGGGAACTCCGCCACCACATCCCTCTCAGCCTGGCCGCCCCGCCACACCCCGAACAGGCCACCGTGCCCGTGGACTTCATCTGGGAACGACAACCCGATCACGTGCCCGCCGCCCCCTCCCACCAGGAAATCGCCGACGTACCCGTCGACTTCACCCCCACCCGACGCTTCCACGACACCCGCCACGTCTGGCGCACCACCGAACCCCTGCGCGCCGCCCTGTACACCCCACCGCCCGCGATCACCGCGCTGGCCACCTACATCGACCAGGACACCCCCCTGTGACCAGCACACCCGCCGAGACCCTCGCCACGACAGCGACGCTGACCCGGATCCGCCTCAACCGCCGCAGCAAGACCGTCCGCCGCGACCTGACCGACACCATCCGCCTGCACAAGACCGTGATGCTCCTGGTCCCCGACGGCCTCGGCAAACACCCCCGCCAAAAGGCCGGCCTGCTCTTCCGCCTGGAAGACGCCACCGACGACACCCCGCCCACCCTGCTCATCCAGTCCCACCAGCCGCCCGACCTCACCCGCCTGCCCCAGGACTACGGCAGCGCCGAAACCCGCGCCCTGCACCCCATGTTCCAAGCGCTCGACCCCGGCCGAGCGGTGCGCTACCGCATCACCGCCAACGCCAGCGCTGTCCGCCGCGCCCTCGACAACCACCAACCCGTCGACAACAAGAACGGCAGGAAGGTCATCGCCCTCTACGGAGATGACGCACTCGCCTGGTGGCAGCGCCGCGCCCACCAGGCCGGCCTCGCCCTGACCACCACCGACACCACCCCCGCCCGCTTCCGCCGCCCCCGCAAGCGCCCCAACACCGCCACCGAGCCCGGTGAAACCAACCCCGCCCCCGGCGCCCAGCATGCGCTGACCCGCTTCGACGGCCTGGCCACCATCACCGAACCCGACCGGCTGCGCCACGCCCTGCTCACCGGCATCGGCCGCGGCAAGCCCTACGGCGCCGGACTGCTCTCCCTCGCCCCCGCCTGACCACTCCCGCCCCGCCAAGACTCCTGCAGGAGACGACAAGAAGGCCCGCCCTCCGTGCCCGCCACACCTCCACCCGACGGCCCCTACGACACCACATCCCTGCGCGCCGCCGCCGTACGCCGACTGCTGCGCCTGCGCGACGCAGACCGCCTCGCTCACCACGATGTCCGCACCGTCGCCGCCGCCTTCACCGTCCACTGGCGCACCGTGCGCCGCTGGATGGACAACGCCGACACCCACAACGGCACCTACACCCCCCAAGGCCGCCGCCACTTCACCCTCACCCCGGCCATGCACGAAGCCCTGGCCCGATGGAACGGCAACGCGGCAGCCACCTACCGCGAACTCGTCGCCGACGGCATCTTCGGCAGCCCACCCCGCGTATCCCAGGCAACCTTTTACCGCGCTGTAGACCGGGAACTCACGCCCGGCCAGCGTGCTGCCCTCAGAGGGGGCGAAGCCGCCCGCCGCCGACACGACGTGCACGCCTTGCGCCCACACGGCAACCGCAACGACGTCTGGGAGACCGACCACGTCGAAGCCAGCGTCTTCGTCAACGTCGACGGACGCCGCCGCAAACCCTGGATCACCTGGTTCATCGACCACACCACCGCCGTCATCTGCGGGCTGGCCATCACCCCCCACCAGCCCAGCCAGGACGCCATCCTGGCCGCCGCCCGCGACGCCATCCTCTGCACTGATCACCACCGGCCCTTCGGCGGCATCCCCCGCAAGATCCGCACCGACCGCGGCCGCGACTTCCTGGGCAAGTGCGTGGACGAGGCGTTCAAAAAGTTCGGCACCGAACTGATCGTCCTGCCGCCCTACAGCCCCCACCTCAAAGGCACCGTCGAAGCCATCAACGGCGCCGCCAAGCACATGCTGTTCAAAGGACTGCCCGGCTACGCCCACACCCCCCGAAGCCGCCGCGACCGCCGCGGCCAGCCCCTGTGGGCCCTGGAAGACCTCCTCGACTACGAAACCTTCATCACCGTCGTCCTCGACTGGGTGGACTGGTGGAACAACGACCACACCATCGCCCGCCTCCACCGGCGCACCCCCGCCCAGGCCTGGCACGCCGACCTCACCCCCATCGACACCCTCGACCCCAGCGACCTGCACACCTACACCCTCACCGACGGCGGCCCACCCCGGAAGATCACCAGCAAGGGCGTCCGCTGGAAGAGCGCCTACTACGTCGGCGACTGGATGCACGGCCACTCAAGCGCCGGCGAGATGGTCCGCCTGCGCCACGAACCCCACCACTACCACCGCGTCGAGCTCTACGACGCCGACACCCTCACCTACCGCGGCCCCGCCTTCCGCAGCGACGAGATGAGCCCCCGCCAAGCCCGCGCACTGCGCAACGCCCGCCGACGCGAAGCCGACCGCTACGCCGCCAAAGCCCGCCGAGCCCGCAAGAACGCCACACCCCGCTACGCCGCCACCAGCGTCACCGCCGCGCCCGAGCCCCTCAACCGGCTCACCGCCAGCCAAGCAACCGCCCAGCTACGCGAACTGCAGACACCGGAATGTCACGGTCACCTGCAGGCCGAGGCCCGGCCCGACCTCCTCAACCGGCCCCAGCCCGACTCCGCCCGCTGGACCAAACCCCGGCCCGACCCCAAACCCCAGGACACCGAGTGACCCACCCGACCACCACGGCCGAAAACCAGCCGACCGCCGGCCCCAACTACCACTACATGGGCCTACCCGGCGCCCGCGCCATGCTGACCCAGGCCAGCGCAGAGACCTACGCCAACCTTGTCACCACCCTCAACGCCGACGCCGGCAAGGGCGCCATCATGTGCGTCCACGGCGGCGTCGGCCTGGGCAAGACCTTCGCCGTCAACAGCCACCTCGACGACCTCGCCCCCCACACCACCCTGCGCATCAAAGTCGGCTCCGCCAAAATCCAGGCCCTGCGCGCCGCACTGTACAAGAGGCTCGACCTGCCCGGCGAGGCCCCCCTCAACAGCACCCGCTGCGAAGCCATGCTCAAGGAAGCCCTGTCCGAGACCTCACGCGTCCTGGTCGTCGACGAAGCACAGTGGCTCGACACCCGGGCCTTCGAATTCATCCGCGAACTCTGGGACGACGAGGACACCCGCCTCGCCGTCGTCTTGGTCGGAGCCGAAACCTGCTACCAGAAGATCAAGAACCGTCCGGCGCTGGACTCCCGCATCCTCGTCTGGCAACGCTACAAGCCCCTCACACCGACCGAAGTCCTCACCGTCATCCCCGAGTACCACCCACTGTGGGCGGACGTACCCGCAGACGAACTGCTGTGGATCGACGACGTCGCCTGCCACGGCAACTTCCGCCAGTGGGCCAAAATCACCTACCTGCTCTGGGCCGAGCACGGTGGCACCGACGCGAAGGATCCCAGTTCCGCAAAAGCGCCGCACACGCCCACTCCACACGGCACAGCCGCATCCCTTCCGCCCTACAGTCGGGACCTCGTACGAGCTGTCCTCAGCCGCCTCGACCCCACCCAACGCCACACCGACTGAAGCACTCCCACAACCACGCCCCCCACGTCTGGGCGCACCCGCACCGCCACCGCAGCCGGCGGTGCGGCACCGGACAGCTATCAGCGATACCCCACGCCTGGTTGCCCTCAACGCGGGGGAGCAGCTGGCACATCCCCCTCCGGGAGGTGTCGACCAACGACCAGGCCGTCACAACCAGCACACCGTACGGGCCGGTCGACCTGGAGGCCTGGATGCAGGTCGTCAACTCCGCCACCAATGCAGCATTTTGACCAGCTGCCGCCTTTTCTGTGGTGAAGACCGCCTGCGGGCGGGTGAGGGAACCGGCCGATGGAGACGACGTGGGAACACTGACCGACATGGCACCACTACTTGTGGCCGCGGCTGCCGGTCTGGCAGCCCGGCACGTCCACGGAGCGCACATGCGGGCGCTCGTCAAAAAAGCGATCCGCTCCCGCGAATCGGTACGCACCGAGCGGGAACGGTATGCCGGACTGGTGTGGCTCTAGGGCCCGTCTTCAAACGGATCTTGCCCAGAGCAGGAACGAGGACAGGCTGACTGCTGCTTCGTAAGTGGGCGCCTGGACCTCCAGGAAGACGCCGCCCGGGCCCTGGCCGACGACCTCCGCGCACAGATCGACGACCTGCAGACCCGGCTACGAGAGGCCGAGACCCATCTGGACCACCTTGCGATCACCCGCAAGACCGTCACCGGCCTCGCCGACCGACTCCCGCCGCCGCCCCGGACCTGCCCGAGCACCCCGACTGCCCCCGCATCCTGGCCGCCTTCAACCATGCGACCGGGCCCCTGCGGGCCAAGTACGTCTGCGAAGCCCTCGGCTACGAACTGCTGCCGAAGAACGTCGAAGGCACCCGCGCCAAGCTGAAACGCCTGGTCAAACTCGGCATCCTCACCGAGGCCGACACCGGCAACTTCGCCAGGAAGCAATAACCGACGCAGCCCCCACCAGCGGCCTTGCTCCAACCCCAGCCGGAAACAGACATCACCCCACGAACCGACCACTTACAGTCACAGGCGCGCGCCGCGTGCAACGTCTTCCGGGCCGCGGCGGACCTCGGAGAGAACGGGGTTCTGACGGGAGCTTGCATTTTGCCCTCTGCCCCGATCAGTTCTTGGCTGGTCGAGGCAGAAAAGAGAGCTCGCACGGAGCTGAGTGCCAGCTCTCAGTCTTCATGCGACACACCGAGGTCGTGGCGCATAGCGGTTCTCATGGTTCGGAGCATGTCCCAGACCCTGTACTGGGCCTGGGCCGCGGTCTCCATGGTTTCGCCTGGTTCGGGGGCACCGCGCTCGAGGCGCTTGACCTGGCCGTAGACCTTGTTCAGGGCTTGGTTGACGGCACTCGCTCGCATGAGCACTTCTTCGGGGGCGATCATCTGTGCTTCGGAGTATCGATCGCGGTGCGCGTTCTTCGCCTCCTCGAGTGCGTCGCTGTCGGCGTCCTGTACGCCGCGTTCCCTCATGACGTGGAGGTGGCGGTTGAGTGCGGTGGTGAACTGCCGGGCATCTCGGTTGAGTTCCACATAGCAGGTGCGTCGCAGTGATCGGTTCTCGCGGATCTCCTCATGTTCTCGAACGAGCTCTATCTCCCGGCGCTTTGCTCGTTCGGAGCCGCGCTGGGTGAGTAGCGCCCCTCCGAGGGTTCCTGCGACGCCTGCCACCGCGATGATCGCTGAGCTGAGATCCACCGACGTACCCCGTGAACTTCTTCGGCCTCGTGCCCGCCGCACATGGCCCAGGCCGTCCAGTTTGCCGCTCCTCGGTGCGCCGGGGTTTGGTGCCCTTCTTGTGGTGGGCGGGGCCGCTGTAGGCCGCGGCGGTGGCAAGGACTCGACCCCGCTACCGACCAAGGATGCGATACGCGAAGGCGATCCACCAGGTCAGCACGCTCTCCTGACGGGCCTAATGAGGCTGCCTGTGCGCGCCGGGGCCGCGGGAAGCCAGCCCACTGATTCGTGCACCGGATCTGTGAACGGCCGACCAGGGCAGGGTGTTGGTATGGGTCAAGGGTGGGAATCGTTCATCACCGGGGCAGTAGGTCTCACAGGAGCCATCGTGGGCGGTGTCGCTGCGATCATCGGTGCGCGCATCGGTGCAGAAAAGACGGCTCAAGCCACACGCCAGCAGGTGCGGGACCAGGCTCGTGCAGAGCACCAGCACTGGCTGCGGCAACTGCGCTTGGATGCATGCGAGGCTCTGACCAGGGAGGCTGACGAATGGATACGGGAGGAGGGGCTCTTCTGGGGCCACATTGAGCGAGGGGAGTTAGAGGAGGCGGAGCAGCTGTCTCAGCAGCAGATGGGTATGAGGTGCCTTGCTGTTGCGGGACTGGTGTCTCGGGTTTGCACGCTCGGTCCCCTGGAACTTGCGGAGGCTGCGCAGTGCTTGCACGCTCCTATGCTTGCTCTCTTGGATCACCTAGCTGAGAACCCGCACATATTTGATCCTGCCGGCGGTGAAGAGCAACGAGGCGTGTTTCTCGACACCCGCCCTGAGGCCCATGGGGAGGCACGGGAGGCGTTCATTTCAGCTGCTCACATAGTAATTGCAGCGCAATCAGAGGAATTGTGAGTCGCGCTTCGCCCGGTTGGGGCTCTATCGCACCACCCGGGGCTGAGTGCGAGCGGCCTACTGTGTGAGGGGCAACGCACTCCCCGACCAACAAGGAGCAGCAGGCCGTGATCGTCGAGTTCCCCCAGCACGTGCGTGACTCCGCCGCCCAGCTCGGGGTCGGCGTCCCGTACGCTCTGAAGGTCCTGGCCGGCCAGTTGGCCGACGACCCGGACATGGGCCAGCCCTCGGGTCTGCCCGGCATCCTTACCGTGATGGTCGACGGCGACCTGTTCGAGGACTGCCCCGACCTGGCGATCGGCTACCTACGCGAGCCTGACCGGATCGAGATCCGGTACGTGAACCTGGCCGCCCCCTCTGCCGAGCTCGCCGACGACGCCCAGGACCAGCAGGAGCCTGCTGCTTCCGGCTCCGACGAGGTCACCGGACGAGAGATCACCGACGTCTGGCAGCGCATCACCCGCTGGCTTCAGCACCATGCCCCCGACTCCCACGCTGCGCTCCGCGCCGGCGCGAGCCCTGCCACCATCACCGCCCTGGAAGGCGACCTCGGCATCCGGATACCCGCTGGCCTGCGCGCCCTGTGGCTTTTGACCGCAGGCGACGACGGCGTCAACGGCGGGGGATGCCTGCCCGGTAACCAGGCTCTGATGAGTCTGGACGCGGTAGCCGACTTCTACCGGCAGCAGTTGGATTCCCAGGCTCACCAGGACACCCTCAACGCCCGCCGTCCCGAGTACGACCGGATCACCGTGTGGAAGCCGACGTGGATTCCGGTCGTCTCCTACGGCCCAGTTGACCGCACCTCGGGCTGGTACGTGGACGCTGCGACCGGCTACCTGGGCCGCTGGTCCCGCTACAACGAAGGGCCCGGGGACGAACTCGACACGCTGGTCACCTACCTGGAGGACGTCGCCGACATGCTCGAGGCCCCGGCCCTGGCCACGCGGGACAAGCCCGGCGTGGTCGGTGGGGCGCTGGTGTGGGGCAGCAGGCTCGACTCCGCGCAGGAAGAGCGGTGGCAGCCCCTGACCGGCTGACCACACACGAGAAGGCGGGACCGGCCCTGTGAGACCGGCCCCGCCTTCCTGCTGCACCTGCTGCCGCGCAGGCTACGTCAGCCGATCTTGCGCCATGTGCAGGTCGTCGCGGCCGACGTGCAGTGCTCGAATCCCGGAAGGTTCACGAAGAACCCGTCACCGTCCAGCATCCGCCACGACGGAGCCGGGAACCCGCTGAACGCCCGCTGATTCTGCACGCTGGGGATCGCCGCACGCCCGCACCGCTCCGTACCGCTCGGCCCGTTCGTCGCCGTGCGGGTGTCCGCGAGGATGCCGAAGTTCGCCGAACCGTCGCCCATCTTGTCGGTGAACAGCTGGGCGCACTTGCTGCCCGACGTCACCAGGTTCACGCTGTTGGGGTAGCCGCCGGACTCGTGCGTCGAGGCCATAGCGAACTCGTCACAGTCGACCGACCCCACCGACGCATCAGACCGGTGCACACTCCAGGTGCTGTCACACACGCGGGTACGGCTGTTGTCCGACGTCCACGTACCGCCGGCGCTGTTCTTCACCGGCGTGTCCGGACCCAGGTAGTGCATCAGCGAGTCCCACCGCCGGGAGCCGGCGTGGTCGGGCATCACCTGCTGCATGTACCAGTAGTACGCGCCGGCGGCCGGGTACAGGTTGGTGTCCACCGTCCAGTCCAGCTTGAAGAACGGCAGCACACAGCCCGGCGCCGAGCCCTTGACGATGTCGTCGCAGCGCGGCGCAAGCTCCCGCACGCTGTCGATCCCGGAGGTCCCGAAGCTCGCCGTGTCGCTCGCGGTGTCGCTGGCGTCCACGGTCGCGGTCACCGACCAGCCCAGGTCGATGGTCTCCTTGCCCGTGCCGGACCAGGTGGTCTGGATGGTGCCCCACCGGCCGCTGGTCGGGCTCCAGTCGTCCGCGTCCCAGTAGGCGTTGTCACCCGCAGGGTTGTTCTGGTTGTCCGCCCACCGAGTCTTCGACGTCACACACGACGAGCACGACAGCCCGGCGTTCCACTTCATCGTGACGCCTTCAAGCTCCTGATCGATGGAGACCGGCGTGATCGCGATCTGCTGGTCGAACTCGGCGAAGTCCGACCCGGACGCGCCCTTGTTCGGATACGCCTTGATCCGCTGCTCGAAATCGAACGTGGCGAAGCCGATCGTCACATCCCGCCCAATGTCGACGAACGTCAGCTTCGCCGACCCGATGTTCTTCAGGCACGCCTCGGTGCGGCTCATGAGGTCCTTGCCCACCGGCTTGTCATAACACCAGTCGACCAGCTCCACCGCAGGCGCGGCAGCCGCCACCCGGGCAGCCTCAGCAGGAGACTTACCGGCCTTGCGGGCCTTGGCCTCCTCAGCGTCGCGCAACGCCTCGGCTCGCTGCTTCGCGCGGGCCTGGGACTCCTTGGTGGGAGCGGACAGCTCGATGCACACCTGGCGGCCCTGGGCGTCCTGCGTGCCGCAGGTCCGCTTCTGAGTGGCCTCCCGCTTCACCGCGCCGCTCGCGTCGAACGCCGGCAGGGCCGGACCCGGATCCGTCCGGTTGATCTCGTCGAGTTCCTGCAGGGTCGAGTCGATCGTCGACGATGTCTGCGCCGCGGGGAACTTCATGTAGGGCTCGATGCGGAAGTCCGCCCACGGGGACCAGGTCGTCTCGTACAGGCTGCCGTCGTAGGCGGAGGTGCGGAACTTGTACAGCACGCCGGGCTTGAGCAAGCCGTACGGCACGGTCACCTTCGCCGTCCCGCCGGAGGACACATACGACGACACCAACACGTCGTACTCGCCCGTCCCGTCGAGGTCGACCTCGGCCTTCGGAGTGCCGTCCGCGTTCGTGGTGTACACCTGGAACGTCAGATTCGAGGTGTCGCCGTCCGCGTCGGTCACGGTGTTGCGCAGCACCACATCCGGGGTAATCACCCGCCAGACGGTTCCCGACTTGGAGAACTTCGGGCCGGCTGAGGGGCTCCTGCCGGACACCGGCCGCTCACCCCCAGCGGCAATGGCCGCCAGATCCTGCGGCCCTGCTGCGGCCACCGCGGCCGGGGAAGCTCCCAGACCGGGCGCAGGCGGCGTAGAGGCCGCCGCTGCCGTGCCCGCCCCCGCCAATAGCGCCAGCACGGCACCAACGGCAACCTGCCGCAATGCCGACGCACGTAAAGGTCTCACTTCGCCAATCCCCCTTGTAGGTGTGTGAGTTGTACACGCCAATCCGCAACCCCATCACAGCCCCCACACAGGCAACATGGCCAAGATCATGGTTTACCGGACAGGAAGGCATTCAAGCCAAGGGTGCTTATCGATGAGTTGATGGGCGCGAATTGGCGGTAGTGCGAGGGGAGTTCACGGGGGAAGCCAGCGGCAGCCAGGTCATGCAGCCCGGCTCGGAGGCGCCACGGTCACTCGGCCGGGAACGCCCCTCATGCCCCAGGGGCCAGGCCCGCGCATGGACCAGGGCAGTCATTGAGACGAACATCGAGAGTGCCGGGCAGCCGTCCTGGGAGCCGCTGCCCACTCGCATGGAGCAGCTACGCCCGGGGTGCAGCCCAAGGCCCTGACGGCGCCGGCGCAGCCCGATCGAGAAGGCCGCCGTGCTCCTGGGCGCCGTCGCCGCCCGCGGCCGCGTCCTCGCCGGGCTCCGCCGCGACGGCGAGGAGAACTCCACCGCCGAGCTGCAGGCCCGCGTCGCCGTGCGCCAGGCCGTACGCGACGCGTGGGCGGAGGGCATCGAGCACACGGTCCAGCTGTCCGTCCTCGCCGAGGCGGGCCTGGCCGACGACGCCGCGCTCGCGGCCGCCGGCTGGGAGCTGGTCCTGCTCGCCGCGATCGACCGGAGCCAGGGCTGGGGCCGCCTCCAAGAGGGCCGACGCCATGTGACCACCGTCGGGCCCGGGGCTGGCTGTTGGCCGGTCCCGGGCTCCGGTGGCTACACCAACCACCGATGATCTGCTCTCAGTACTCGATGGAGATGTTGCCGTACGCGTCATCGAACATGTGGGCTACCGCCACGCGGATCTTCTTCAGGTGCTCGGCGAACGCCGCGATGACCTCGCTGACGGGGAAAGCGGGACTGAGATCGAATGAGCGGGGAAAGAGGCTCTGCAGAACCTCCAGGTGCCGCGCAGCCTCCGTGAGAAGCTCAATGGCCTCGCCGCGTGCCATGACGCGTCGTTCCAGGCCATCGGACAGTTCCTGCAGAGCCGCGGCGCACATGATGGATTCCTCCTCGTTCGCCGAGGACACGGCTGGCGAGCGCCGCAGCTCCAGCAGGGCCTCGACGAGGTCACGGATCAACTCGATCGCCGGGTAAGGATCCCCGTCGATGTGCATCGGTGCGTCGTGGTCCGCGAGGGTCTGGGGAGGTGTGTGAGGGGCCGTCGCTTCGCTGGCGCGGTCCTTGATCTTTGCCGGTGGAGCGGTGCGCAGGGGTGCCAGTGCCCGGAGGCCGGCGTCGGTGTCGAGGGCCCGGGTCATGGTGTCCAGCAGTTCGACGTGGTTGCCGGTCAGCAGGGCGTCGAGCAGGTCCTCGGGAGTGTGACGTCCGCCCTCGTGGGGCGTGCGGTCAGTCATGTGCGTCCCCCTGGTCGAGGTCGAGGATGGCGATCAGGTCTTTGCGGGCCCGGCAGATGTTCTGCCGTACGGCGGCAGGCGTCATGCCGAGCATCTGAGCGATTTCGGCGTAGTCGAAGCCGTCGAGTAACCAGGCCATGACGGTGCGCCTGCCGGGGGTGAGCTGCTGCAGCGCGTCCACGAGCTGCTGCTGGGTGTCGGTGAGCACGACTTCGGCGACCGGGCAGGTTCCGCCGGGGCGGTCGGGCACCGGGTCCGTCGGGAGCGTGCGGCAGTCGTCCTGACGCCAGTAGCAGCGTTGAGCGGTGACGCGCAGCCAGGCCCTGGGGTGCTCCAGGGTGCGCCATTGATCGGGCAGGAGTTTGGCGATGGCTTCGTGGGCGGCGTCGGCGGCTTCGTAGGGCGTGGCGCCCTGGTGCATCAAGAACACCGACACGGCCCGCATCTCGCGGGTGTAGAAGGCCTCGAAGTTGTCGCGCTGGACGGCCGGTTGACTCAGCACCGCTGGGCGGTGCTGAGCCTCGGTCCCGGCCGTCACCGGGGGTTCGGCCACGGGCTCACCTCTCCTGGTTCCCGGCAGCCGGGTGGATGCCGCCGACCGTGATGTCGACCTCGCGGTCGGCGCTCTTCTCCGTCAGCCGGCTGCCGGTCGGCAGGCAGCGGATGCGCTCCGACAGGCCCTGCTGCTCCAGTTCCGCGCGGCGTACCTCAGCGCGGGCCTTGATCCACCGGTACCCGAGGCGCAGCAGGTACCCTCCCGCCGCGGCTCCCGCCGTGACCGCGATCGTCACTGGATCCATGCGTGCTCCACGTCCCGACGGCGCCCGCCGCGCCGTGTCTGCCTCCTTAAGCAGGAAGCGGCCGATGTGTGACAGGGCAATACGTTCCCACGCGTAGAGCAGCTCTGAAGGCCGGGCTGAGCAACCCCCAAGTACCGCAGGGGAAAGGCCAAGAGACGACCGGCGCCCCCGGAGCGACGCTCGAGGGGCCGCTGACCTCTATGAACTACTCGTGCGCCACGGTGTCTTCCTGGATCGCAGCCCTCTGTCGATCACGAGTTTCGGATTCGGAGCTAACGTTTTGGGCGACGGTTGACTCCTAGAAACCAGACGGGCGGCGCCGGGTGCAGAACCCAGTTGGAGCCGCTGCCAACTTGGTTGGGAGGAGACGAGCCGTGACCTTCTTCAGCATCGTGGCCGCATTGACCGGATGTGGTTTGACACTGCTCACGACCTGGCTCCGTGAGCGATACCGGCACGGCAGGGTGCTTAGGGTCAGCAGGGAACTACCGGCGGGCAGCGTGTACATCGATGATTGCACCGGTGTCCGCATCCGGGTCGGTTCCATCGAACCGGTCGGCGCGGACTCGACTGACGATGGCTCGCTCTAGCGGTCACCAGACTCGGAGACGTTACCCATGGCCCCCCCTCCCCCCGATCCGGACGACGGGAGGGCACGCTTTGCGGAGTGGTACGACCGCGACTGGCCGAAGCTGGTCCTTTTCGCGATACGGCTCGGTGCGGGGCAGCAACAGGCCCAAGACCTGGTTCAGGACGCGACCACAGAGGCGTTCGTGCGCCGACAGCAGATCAGCAACCTGGGCGGCTACGTGCGTGTCTCGATCAGGAACGCCTACTTCAGGTCCGTTGCCGGAGCCCGATGGGAGAATGCCGAGCCCCCCTCGGAGGACCTGCCAGCCCCGGAGGATCCGTCCATCGGCTCCATCGAACTCGCTGATCGGGAACGACGGGTGTTCGCAGCCATCCGCCAACTGTCGCAGCGCCAACGCGAGGTAATGGCCTGGACCATAGACGGGTACCAACCCAGAGAAATCGCAGAGCTCGTGGACGCGACACCAGGGGCGGTTCGTGTAAGCCTGTCGGAGGCGCGGAAACGTCTGAAAGACCGACTCCTACCGGGGCTGGGAGGTGAGGACTGATGCCCGAGCATGGAGCAAAGGCTGGACAGTCCGATACCGCACCGCCAATGGCCAGGGACACCACCTCTGCATCTCCACGTCCTCCGGCTCCGCAGGGCTCTGCTGATCCGCTCGACCAACTCCTGGCCTCCTCAGACGAGGCGGCTGCCCAGACCGTGCGTGAAGGACTGCGTGGCTCCTCCGTTGAGGCGGGGCCAGAGGAGATCCGCGAAGCTCTACGAGCGGTCCGCGAAGGTAGACGAAGCTCCCCCGCTGAGGCGGGGCCAGAGTGGGCACGTCCCAAGCCCGCTCCGCCCGCTCCGCCCGTCCGCCCGTCCGCCCGTCAGCCGGCCCGCTCCGGTTCCTCCAACCGTGTCCGGGCCCGTCTTGCCCGTCTCGGTGTCCAGCGCTCCAATCCGTACGAGCCGGTGCTGGAGCCGTTGCTGCGCATAGTCCGCAGCAACGATGCGAAGATCGAGACGGCCACGCTCCGCCAGATCGAGAAGGCCTACCAGGTCGCCGAGCGCTGGCACCGCGGCCAGAAGCGCAAGAGCGGCGACCCGTACATCACGCACCCGCTCGCGGTGACCACGATCCTCGCCGAGCTGGGTATGGATCCGGCCACGCTGATGGCGGGCCTGCTGCACGACACCGTCGAGGGCACCCAGTACGACCTCTACGACCTGCACCGCGAATTCGGCGACTCCGTGGCCCTGCTCGTCGACGGCGTCACCAAGCTGGACAAGGTCAAGTTCGGCGAGGCCGCGCAGGCCGAGACCGTGCGAAAGATGGTCGTCGCCATGGCCAAGGACCCCCGCGTCCTGGTCATCAAGCTCGCCGACCGCCTGCACAACATGCGCACCATGCGCTACCTCAAGCGCGAGAAGCAGGAGAAGAAGGCGCGCGAGACCCTGGAGATCTACGCGCCGCTCGCCCATCGCCTCGGCATGAACACCATCAAATGGGAGCTGGAGGACCTCGCCTTCGCGATCCTCTACCCCAAGATGTACGACGAGATCGTACGGCTGGTCTCCGAACGCGCCCCCAAGCGCGACGAATACCTCGCCATGGTGACCGACGAGGCCCAGGCCGAGCTGCGCGCCGCCCACATCAAGGCGACCGTCACCGGCCGCCCGAAGCACTACTACAGCGTCTACCAGAAGATGATCGTCCGAGGCCGTGACTTCGCGGAGATCTACGACCTGGTGGGCATTCGTGTACTGGTCGACACGGTCCGCGACTGCTACGCGGCCCTCGGCACCGTGCACGCGCGATGGAACCCGGTCCCCGGCCGGTTCAAGGACTACATCGCGATGCCGAAGTTCAACATGTACCAGTCGCTGCACACGACGGTCATCGGCCCCAACGGCAAGCCGGTCGAACTGCAGATCCGCACGTTCGACATGCACCGCCGTGCCGAGTACGGCATCGCCGCGCACTGGAAGTACAAGCAGGAGGCCGTCGGCGCTTCCAAGGTACGTACCGACGTGCCCAAGGCTGGCAAGGACATGGCCGCCATCAACGACATGGCGTGGCTGCGGCAGATCCTCGACTGGCAGAAGGAGACCGAGGACCCCAGCGAGTTCCTGGAGTCGCTGCGCTTCGACCTGTCCCGCACCGAGGTCTTCGTCTTCACGCCGAAGGGCGACGTCATAGCGCTCCCGGTCGGGGCCACCCCGGTCGACTTCGCGTACGCCGTCCACACCGAGGTCGGCCACTGCACCATAGGGGCCCGGGTCAACGGACGCCTCGTACCCCTCGAATCCACCCTGGACAACGGCGACTTGGTGGAGGTCTTCACCTCGAAGGCGGCCGGCGCCGGACCGTCCCGGGACTGGCTGAACTTCGTGAAGTCACCGCGCGCCCGTAACAAGATCCGGGCGTGGTTCTCCCGGGAGTGCCGCGACGAGGCGATCGAGCAGGGCAAGGACGCCATGGTCCGCGCGATGCGCAAGCAGAATTTGCCGATCCGGCGCATCCTGACCGGTGACTCGCTGGTCACGCTCGCGCACGAGATGCGCTACCCGGACATCTCCGCGCTGTACGCGGCGATCGGCGAGGGACACGTCTCCGCGCAGAATGTCGTGCAGAACTTCGTCCAGGCGCTCGGCGGTGAGGAAGCCGCCATGGAGGAGATCGAGGAGTCGGTTCCGCCGGCCCGCGGCCGCGGCCGTAAGCACGGATCCAGCGCCTACCCGGGCGTCATTGTCAGAGGTGTTGAGGGCGCGTCGGTCAGGCTGGCCCGCTGTTGTACGCCGGTACCCGGTGACCCGATCATCGGCTTCGCCACGCGCGGTAGCGGGGTATCGGTTCACCGCAGCGACTGCGTGAACATGGAGGCACTGTCCCGTGAGCCCGAGCGCATCCTTGAAGTCGAGTGGGCGCCCACCCAGTCCTCGGTTTTCCTGGTTGCCATCGAGGTTGAGGCCCTGGACCGCGCCGGGCTCCTGTCGGACGTCGCCCGTGTGCTTTTCAACCAGCACGTCAACATCCGCTCGGCGGCCGTGCAGACCTCCCGCGACCGCGTCGCCACCTCCCGCTTCACCTTCGAGATGGGCGACCCGAAGCACCTCGGGCACGTCCTGAAGGCGGTCCGCGGTGTCGAGGGCGTGTACGACGTCTACCGCGTCACTGCTTCCCGCCGCTGATCGCCGCCGGCGCGCTCTGCGCGCCTGGTGATGTCCGGTGGAGACCGTCCCGCACGTGGCCTCCGAGCGAGGGGGACCCCACCGCCGAGCTGCAGGCACGCGTCGACGTCCGCCAGGCCGTGCGCGATGCGTGGGTGGAGGGCATCGAGCAGGCCGTCCAGCTGTCCGTCCTCGCAGAGGCCGGCCTCATCGACGACGCTGACCTCGCGGCCGCCGGGTTCGAGCCGGTCCTGCTCGCCGCGATTGACCGGGGCCAGGGCTGGGGCCGGCCACCCAAGGCAGCTGACGCCGTGTGATCTGTGGGCCAACAGCATGAAGGCGGAGGGCCACGGAATGCCGGGCCCTCCGCCTTCGAACCGCTTATGCGGCGTTGGCCAGGAAACCTCTGGCCGGGGTGTCAGCGATCGACCGCACGCGCCCCTCAGAAGGCGGAGAGGCATGCAGCTTGGCCAGCTCCGACTTGAGCTCGATTGGGTGCATGCCGACGACTCTTGCCCACATCGCGTACCAGGGGTCGCGACGTTTCATGGGTACATCGCACGCGTTCAGGAAGGCGTCGAACTGTACGAGCGTGTAGGGCAGGGTCTTGCGGGTGACGATCCGGTGAGCGGTGCTGTGCGGCAGTATGCCGAGGCCGCCAGCGCGACGCTCCATGGTCTTCATCGACGGCGCCCCCGATCGCTCGTACAACTCGACGAGCACGGCGGCCAAGTCGGCCTCCGAACGCACCAGCGCGAGCACCGGGGGCTCGGGACGGCGAGACATCGTCTTCTGCCGCTGTTCGTACCGAGCCTTGCGCCAGAGGTCCAACGCCGTCTTCGTGGCCCGTTCCAGCTCGACATCGGTCTCGCGCAGCGGGCTTGTGGCGCGGATGAAGGCGGACACGACCGGCCAACTCGGCACCGTCATGCCGCCGGCCGCGGCGCGCTGAAGGGTCTGTCGGCTGAGCCCGTCGGACTGTTCGGCCACTTCCTCGTACGTCCAGTCGCCCGCAGCACGGCGCTTGCGGAGGAACGCAGCGAGCTGCGCGTTCGACTTGAGTTCCCGACTGATCGGCTTCTCCGGGCGTCCTGCCCGTCCCCGCTTCACTGCGCGGCCCCGAGCATCGCGCGGAGCATTTTCGAGAGCCGCTTGCCCGGCCGGGCGTGGGCGAACGTGATCGTGACAGCGCCGATGAGGCCTGCCCCCAGCAACAGCTGAAGGATCGCCAGCATCGCCATGCCGGTGTAGGCGAGGGTTGCGGCCGTCAGGACGAGCACGATGATCACGGAAGCTTCGGCGGCTCCGAACCGGCGCACAGTCTCAGGCGCGGTCGCGTCAGCCGAAGTCGGCTCAACTGCCGTTTTCTCTGGGTGGTCCTGGGGATCGCGGGGCACGATGCCTCCTCTTATGAGCCGTCCGGCGAATACGACGATCCGCCGGACGGCTTGTCCGCTACTGGGTCCAACTGGCTGATCACCACGAGCGGTTGGAGCCACCCGAAAGCTTGGTTCTCGGCCTGCTGTTCCCCAGCATGGCAGGGAGAGGCGTTTGGGCCACACTCGGAAGGCCTAGTTTCGGGTCATTGGTGCACGGCCATCCACGGTCACCTCCCCCTCGGAGGAAGAGGCCCGTCTTCTTGTGCTAAGGACGCGTAGTGCCTGGTCAGATAGACGCGATCAAGGACTCTCGAACTAGCTGATGCGACGAATCGAGACGATTGCCCACTCGCATCCAATGTGCGTTTGCGTACGAGCTCTCCCAGTTGCGATGCTCGCCGTACGGCTGGACTTCCCAAACCGGGGGGTGCGGCCTATGCCTCTTCGCTACTGGGTCCAACCACAGCTGAAGCGAGGCAACCGCGGGTCATGGTGGAGCATGTCCTGTAGGGGAGGGCCGGGCCTGCTTTGCAGGTACCGGCCCTTCTTTGTTCCCGGATCCCAAGATTGGTACGGCGACCGACGGGTGCTCGTGCAGAGCCATGGGCAGTCCTGATCACGGTAGAGGTCGGGCTGCCCACGAGGTGAAAGGTCACCTCTGCGGAAGGAATTGAGGGTTGAGGGACACCCGCCTCGGCTAACCCCGAGACGGCGGTGCCCCTTGGAGACGACGCCCGGGGCGCCTCTCCAAGGCCGCCGACGCCGAGGAAAGCCGCGTGCCTTCGAAGGCCTGATCAGTGCCGGTGGCGGCGTGAACGCGCTCTGTTGCAGGAGTGGTTGGGATCTTTACGCTCTGTCCATGTCGAAGCAGAAGCGGGGCAGGAAGCACCGGGTACCACAGAAGCGGGCCTCACGTGAGCCCTCGGTACCGCGCCCGCGGGACGCAGCCCCGGTTCTGCCGGCAGGCGGGATGCACCTACGCGGCAGCATGGACCAGACGGCGACGCTGCTGCAGCACGCGAAGCCGGACCAGCTGGTGGAACTGGTGCTGCCGCACCTGTGGGCGGCCCTCGCGGACGGCCGGGTCCCGGCGAACGTGTGCGTGGATGCGTGCATGACGTTGCGGCATGCCTACGGCCAGCTCGGTGTCCGGGCTGAACTGCTGCCGGTCGACCTGGCGGTTCAGTGCAAGGACGGAAGCGGCACTCGCTACGGCTCACTCACGCCGAGCTGGTCCGGGACCTCGTGGAACGGGCACTGCGTGCTGGTGCTGCCGGACTCCGAGCGGTTCGTGGACGCCACCGTGGAGCAGTTCGACGAGGTCCGTGAGATCGGTGCCGGGCCGATGATTGGCAAGGTGGCCCTGCCGACCCACGACTGCGGGATGTTGATGGAGCCGGGAGCCCAGGTGATGCTCCAGCGCGGCGACCTGGTGCTCACGTACACGATCGCCGGCCCGGACGCGCTGGCCTCCATCGTGGAACACCCGGAGATGGCCGCCCACGCCGACCGCCACCACCGCACCGGGGTGAATGCAGCTTCCTTCACCCTGGCGGCCCTGCGCGGCGAGGGCGTGCGCGGCCGGGCGATGCAGGCCCCCCATCCGAGGCTGCGAGCCCTGCTGCGGGCCGTCGGAGATGCCCGGTACGAGGCCGACGAGGGCGGGGACGTGAGGTTCCGCGTGGCCGACCAGACCGGTCGGGAGCTGTGGCTGAGGATGGATGAGATCCCGCTGCCGCCGACCGTCCCGGCCGCCTGGCCGCGCTCGTAGGGGCTCGTCAAAACAGCAGCTCGGGCCGGGCGATGAGGAAGAGGGGCGGTCGAGGCCGGACGCCTACTTGCGCCGGCGGAACAATGCGGCGGGGCCGAGCCACTGTGCTGCCTGGTGCCCGGGCTGTACTGCGGCGCCCGGTCGGACTGGGCGGCACGGCCTCCTACGACGCAGTCCAGGAGTACTTCGCCGACCACTCCACGACGCCGATCCCGCTGAACAAGATCGGCGGAACGCTCACCGCTATCCGCGCCGTGCGAGGGTCGGCCCGGACAGCCGGTCCAAACTCCTGGAGCTGGACGACCGCAGGCGGATCTACCGGATCGAACCCGCCCTCAGGGAGGGCCTCAGAAGAGCCTTCGACCTCGCCGATGCCCGCCCTGACCTGCTCCGCCAGGAGTCAGCCGACTCATGACCAGCCGCATGGCGACCGCCGGTGTGGTGACAGAGCCTGACGTTCGCAGATCGATTCTGATCGCGGCCCGCCCGCAAAAGCGCGAGCAGGCACGATGGTTGCTCAGGTGTCAAAACGTTCAACTAGTGTGACTTCCATCACGTGTTCGGGGGGTTGGGTATGTGTTCCCCGGGGGTGAATGGGGCCTTCCGTTGGCCGCGCGGCGACCGTTACGCCTGCTCGCGCAGGGTGCCTGAGCGGTAACTTAGCGGCAAGGTCTATTCCCCTGTGTGGCTGGCTGGTCACCTTGTGTCAAAAATTGGTCGGCTGGGCCATGCGCGTTTCGCCCCTCCGATCCGAAATCCTGCCATCGAGGGCCCACAGAGGTGCCCTCCGGCGCAGCCGCCCTATGGCCAGGGTGAGTTGACGCTGTGTTAGCAGGAGAGGACAGGGGTCCTGTGACCGTGAACGATCTGCTCGCGCTGCTGGTGGTGATCACCGCACTGCGCGTTTTCCTCCCCGACCTCCATGCGGGGCTGCGCACTTTGCTGCGTGCCATCGCCCGGGTCGGTGTCGCCGAGCTGCTGCAGACCCAGACGGCCCGGCCGGCGCCCGACCCGGCGCCAGCGGCGGTCACTTCCCGGGACGGGGAGGGCTGAGCGCGATGACCACGCCCGAGGACAGCGATGCGCAGCACACCCTCCCCACCTCCTTCAAGGAGGAACTGAACGCCTTGCAGGGTGTCGACTACGAGATGCCGGCGACCCTGGAAGTCTTCTACGGGATGTACGCCAGACCCCAGGTGCGCTACGCCGCCACCGTGCTGGGCGACATGAAGGCCGCCAAGGCCGTCGTGCGCCGCCTCTACACCCACCTCGCCCTGAACTGGTCCGCGGTCCTCCTGGAGGAAGGCGGCCCGGAGGCATACGCGTGGCGGCTGCTGAAGATGCGCGTCGAGATCCACATGCGCATGACCGTCACCCCCACCGCCGACGGCCGCAGCACCGCCCCGGCCGCGAACGAGCGAACCACCGCCGTCCACGAAGCCGCCCGCGCCACGCTGGAGCACATGCGCAAGCAGCTCGCGGTCCTGGAGTCCCCGATCGGCCTCTACACGGCGATAGCTGAGCTGCCCGAGCGCCAATTCGACGTGATGATCCTGCAATACGCACTGGGCTACCCGCCCAAGCAGGTCGCCAACATCATGGGCATCAACGCGGGCACCGTCCGCACACACCGCCGCCTGGCCCGCAAAAGGATCGCCACCAAGCTCGGCATCGACCTGGGTGACGACGACGAGAAGGAGTAAGACCGTGCCGCGCAGCTTCGACGAGATTCTCGACCAGGCAGCCCTCCCGGACACGGTCACCGACGACGACCTGGACGACCTCAAGCAGGAGATCGTCCGCGACGTGACCGCCGTGCTCATGTTCGGCGCCCGCCCCGCCCCCGAAGGACACCTCCCCACCTCCCTCAGCCGCGCCGACGCCGACCTCCAGGCCCTGTCCGCCGAACTCCTCCACAGTGACGACGCCGCCGAACACCTAAGCCGCATCGTCGACGTACCCTTCGACGCCGACGGCGCCCTGCACTTCGGCTGCCTGCTCAACCTCGCCCAACAGCCCGACGGAGCCCTGTGGTGGTGGCAGTTCGCCGCCGGCGCCGGCAACGCCACCGCCGCCTACTGCCTGCATCTGCTCCACCTGCGCCGCGGCGAACTACGCGACGCCGACCACTGGGCACACCAGGCCCTCACCCTGGACACCAACATCCACCTCACACCCGCATCCCCTCGCCGCCGCCAGCTACGCAGCCACACCGAGGCCCTGCGCGAAGCGGTCGAACGCCTCCAGGTCGACGAAGTCGCCGGCGCCCAGTTCCACCACCCCGACCACCGTCTCGCCGACCAGATCGAAGAACTCGCCGACGCCTGCTGAGCCGGGAAACTGCCCCTTCTGCCGGAAGGTCTCCCAGTAGCGGGCGAGGTGGCGCAGCCCGCCCCGAAGAACAGCGAACCAGGGCCGCGTCCACGTCGTCCAGGACGGCAACGCCCACCAGACGCAGGCCCTCCTCCTGACCGACGCCGAAGCCGCCGACTGGCTCACCGCCACGGCGGCCGGAGAGAACTGACCGCGCTTCGGACACACCCACGGGCCCCGGGGAAAGCGGTGCATCCCCGGGGCCCGATCTATGGAGTTGTGTTGTTCAACGATCGTGAGGCGTCCGCGCCACGCTGTAGCCGAGGGCTGCTGGACGGTAACGCCTGTTGTGCTATTCATCATGGTCGCCACCGTCGGCATCCGGTTCCTGCGTGGGCGCATCTCCAACGTCCCCTGGGGATTCCGGCTGCTCTGCATTGTCATCAGGCGCATCGTCACCAGCAGTCGGTTGCGGCGCCGTGGTGGCGATGTCGAGCTTCGCCATGGAGTCGGCGAGCCGCTGGGCGAATGTCATTTGAGGGGCCAGCAGAGCCTGTAGTCCCTGTAGCGCGGCCTGATTTTCAGCGAGCTGCCGGACGAACCTCGACGGGGGATCGATCAGGGCCCGAAGTGCTGCCTGGTTTTCGGCGAACTGCCGGGCGATCTTGTTCGCCGGGGTGGTGTCGAGCAGAGCTTGTAGCGCGGCTCGGTCTGCGGCGAGTTTCTGAGCCAATCCTGTCGTCGGGGTGTCGATCAAGGCTTGCAGCGCTGCCCTGTCAGCAGCGAGCTTTCGAGCCCACTGGTCGGTGGCGAGTTTGAACTCGCGCAGGGAAGGTGGGAGCTGTTCGGTGGCCAGGCGTTCCACGGAGGACTGCGCGGCGAGGAGATTCTGCTTCACACCTGCGGCAACGCCGGTGACTCGCTTCTTGAGGTCCTGCAGAATTTTCATGCACGGTTCGTCGTCAGTGTCTGGCGGCAGGGGTTCTTCTGTTGCGAGAAGAGTCGGCGCCTCATCGCCCTCGGCTGTCGAAAAGAGGACCTTCATGTGCCACACGCAGGAGACGTAGCGGGCGCTTGCTTCCTCTCCGTTGAGGGCGAGGCCGTACAGCAGCCAGCTGGCCTTGGCCGTGTACCAGACGTCGCCTTCGATCTCGTGCCCCGTAACATCCGTGACACTGAGGAGATCGACCTCGGGTGAGGCCAGCCACTCACGCCACTCCACCGTGACGTCGGTGGTCCCCAAGCCAGCGAAACCGGTGGGGGAGCTGAGAACCTCTACGGCCGTCTGGGAAACCCGCTCCCGCACAGGCAACGACCTCAGGAGCTCACCTGCGGCTGCCTCCGCATCCGTCCCGGACACCTCCTTGGTGAACTGGGAGACGACCTGGTCGAAGTCCTGCAGCAAGGTGAGGCGGTGTTCCATGCCGCGGATGTCTTCGTTCATCGGGTACGGATAGCCGATCCCGTCGCTGAAATCAGTGCTGTTGTTCGTGACGAAGTGGACATGCTCGTCCGGGTTCTGTTTGAGGAACTCCAGGATGGAGAACCAGATCGCCGCATCGCGGCCACCTTCAGAGTGGTCCTTTCCGCGCTTCGTAGGCGGCAGGGCCATCGCCTCCCGCTGGAACGCTCTGCGGATGACTCCGTCGCTGGTCTCAATCACCTCGAAGATCTCTCCGTAGACCTTCCGCCAGTGATCCAGGAGACGCTCCAGGTCCAGCGGCTCCAGCGAGTTCTCCGGCTCCCAGGGGAGGATGGCACGCAGCTTCTCCAGGGTGTTCAGGACCGCCTGGTGCTTGACCGGGTAGAGGTTCGCCTGGTGAGCAGCCAATTCCTCCAGCACCATCCACGGCACAGCCACTCTGTGATGGCGCGATTGCCGCAACTTCCGGATGATGTCCGCACGCGGTCCTTCAGGCGACAGGAGGTTCACCGCGTTCGCATCAAAGATGATCAATCTAGCCTCCCCGTCTGACTGGGGAGGAAGTATCTCAACCAGATCAAGAAGCAGGCTGCTCTTCCTTCAATCGTGACTTCCAGGCGTGGCGGGATCACCTGCCGGTGATCCCGCCACCGCCCGCCCCGCTTCGACGTCCGTCCGGCAACAACGGCTCGATCCGTGCCGATGGACGGCACCCCTCACGCACAAGGTTGCCCTGAAGACGCCCCCGCAGCCTCAGTTGCCCAAGTGCCCGTGCTCCGCTAGCCAGACCACGAACACACGCACAGCTCCACTGACTACTCCAACGACGACGCCGCTGCGTAGGTCCTGCCTCAGGCGCTGCTCGTCATCTGAGGGCCGCTTGCCAGCTCCGCGCCGGATACCAAGGGACTTGCGAGGTTCCGCTGTGGAACGCCGTCCACGACGCCTATCGAGCCGAGGAGACCGACAGGTTGTCCTGCGGCGGGACGAGCCAGGCCTACACCGCCCGGACACTCGTTCGTTCGGCCTGCGCGCCACACGTGACATAGGAATTCTCCCTCGAGTTATTCGATCGTCGATTGCCGCTCTCGTAACTCGAGCATGGATATCCCCACTGCTTTTGAAAAGCCTCATTGGTAACGTCTGTCACAGTCGGACGGCCGACCGCCGTCTTTCTTTACTGGCTGGACGCATGGATCCTGGGGAGGACAGGCTCGGACACTTTCGGACGGCAAGGGGGATGCCGTGGCGATACTGGGGAAGCCAGACCTGCCTGAGGGCGCCCACAGGTCACTGAATCGGCTGCTGCACTCCATTCATGTGCGTGCCGGGATGCCTAGTTGCAGGCAAATGGAAAAAGAAGTCAATCACGAGAAAGAGAGGGAACCCGGAGGCCCGTCCGACAAGACATGGATCTCCCGGAGCACGATTCATGACGCGTTCAGCAGCGCGCGTCTGCCTGCGCTCGAGGTCGTTTACGAACTCGTCGACCTGCTGACGCGCAGGGGACCGCTCGCGAACCCTGAACGAGCGGCCATCAACCGGCGGCTGATGTGCGAGTTGTGGGTCCGGGCGGCTGAGCGTCGGCAGGACGGAGGGGGCGCCGTCTCGGAGGGAGCGCAGCCCTCCGAGACCCTAGGAACGGCATGCCTGCCGCGGGGATCCTCGCTGCGAGACGTTGTCTACCTGACTCCAGTTGAGGCAGCACTCCTACTCGACCTGTCCAAACAGGCGGTGTACCGGATGATCCACAGCGGCCAGCTGCAGGCAATCCGTGTGGGACGGACCTATCGCATACCTGACGTGGCGGTACGGGAAATGGAAAACTCGTCGTTCCTTCACCTGCATGAACCGCCATCTCCACCCAACGCGAACTGACACCGTAAGGGGCCGGAACGCTGCCGGTCTGATGAGCCTGCCGCAAGCGCGTCCGAGCGCGTCCTGGCAGTCGGCGATCGCCGGTCCGCTCTTGCCGATCGGGCCTACCGGTGGCACAGGAGCGTTCGGCATCGGACGGTGGTGCGGGGCGGGACTGCTGAGGGTCAGGTGCAAGGCGAGTGAGCCGCACAGCTCTGGCGCCTGACTTACAACGGCTAACATGCATCGCTCCTGGTGCCGCGTCCGGAGCGGGTGTTTGGCGTTCGCCTTGGTGGGGGGCGCCGCCGTGGATTGTGTCGGATGAGCTGTGGGGGCGCCTGGAGTCGCTGCTGCTGGGCAGGCACCTACCGGTGGGTCGTGGAGAGGGAGTTTTGCGTGCAGGCGGCGACGTCACACCGCCGTACATCAATGGCTCGTGGAGACCGGGCGCATCCCCCGACGCCCACATCATCCACCTCGAGGTCCGCACCTGTCGCCCCCCATCGATCGCCACTGGAAGGCAACTGCCACTCCACGCAGGGCTGTCAGTGGTCAGCCTGTGCGGGCTGTGCCTCGGCCTCAGGCGCAGCCGCCGACTTGGGTGCGGGGGCGGTGTAGAACACGGACCTTCCTTGCTTGGTGCGCTCTGCTTGGCTCTTGGCCACGAGTCCCTCGAGCGTGACTCGCACGACCTTGGCCGCGATCTGGCGCTCGGGGTGGGCCTGGCCGAGTGCTGCAGAGATCTCTGCAGCAGAGCGGGGTTCCTTGAGTTCGAGGAGGTGGCGGCGGATGAGTTCGACCAGGGTGGGCTGGGCCGTCTTTGCGGCATCCGCCGACTTGGCCACGGGCTTCTTGGGCGCTGCCTTGTGCGGTGCGGCGACGGACTTCCGGGCCTTTTGCTTCCCGCCGCGCGCGGCTCCGGCCTTCTGCCGGGGGGAGGGCACCGCGGCGCTCTCGGCCTCTGCTGCGGGCTGGGCAGACGCCTTGGTGATGCCGAGCGCCTGCTGTACGTTCACCAGCACCGTGTGATCGTGCTGTACCGCGGCAAGCTGCTCTTGCAGGGATGCGATCTCCGCGCTGATGCGTTCCTGCTCTTTGGCATTGCGTTCGAGGTCGTTGGTCACCTGGGCGACGTACTGCGATGTCAGTTCGGTGGCGGGAGCTGTTGTCTCGGGCATGGGGCTGACCTTCCTCGGCGAATGAACGACGTGCGGGGCTGTGTCACATGTGCGTGACGCCCCTCTTCGGCGAGGTATCGGCGGCCCGGCAGGGCGCCGCAAGTACCGCAAGATGCCTCGGCGTACAGATGGTACGGACAAACAGCGCTGGTTGTTCGTGCCAGGTGGTGTCTTCTTACTCTTGAGACAGTCTCACTATTCTCATGCCCGGTGTCGGCGAGGCAGTCCGACGGAGTGTGGCTGTGCCTGCGGCTGGGGCAGTTGCCAGAACACCTCGTCGGTCTGTCGGTTGTGCTGCCATGCCTCCAGGGTGCGTGTGGCTACCAGCCGGTCGAGCAGTTCGCCGGTCTGCTGCGGGGAGTGTCCGCACAGGCGGGTGAGGATGTCCATGTCGGCGCTGTGTTCGCCGCGGGTGCATGTGTGTGCGGCCAGTACGAGAGCGGTCAGCCGCAGTGCGGGCGCTGCGGCGGGCAGGACCAGGGGGACAGGCCGCAGTGCCCAGTCGGCGGCGCGGCAACGGGCACGGCGGCCGGGCGCCTGGTCCAGCACCGCGGCGTCGAGCAGCCGCACCTGCACCGGCAGCGCCCGGAAGTCCGGCAATGCGAGCCAGCC
This sequence comes from Streptomyces sp. cf386, assembly GCF_900103585.1. GTDB lineage: Bacteria > Actinomycetota > Actinomycetes > Streptomycetales > Streptomycetaceae > Streptomyces. The sequence continues at coordinate 62,466 of NZ_FNHV01000029.1, read as the reverse complement.
TGCATGGGCCAGCTCCAGCCACAGCTCGCGGTTCTGGCGCAGGCGCATGCCCTGCAACAGGCCTGCCGGCAGCCGGACATGCCCACGGATGTCAGTGCGCAGCGCGCACTGCAGGGCCAGCAGCCGGGCGGCGGGGGAGGTGAACCGGGGCAGCGCGGCGCCGAGGTAGGTGAGCATCTCCTGCACCCGCACCCGCTCCTGGAGCCCGGAGTGGAACCGGCGCGCGGGCGCAGACGGGCAGGGGGAGGATGACGGCCCGGGAGAACCGGACAGGGTGTCTGGCACCACGGCCGTATGGCTGGTCGCCGCGGCACAGGCCGCGCAGGTGTCGGCCAGCCGCCAGGTGCGGCCGCTGCCATCCCGGGTGAGGGCGAGCAGTACCGGTCCGGCGCAGCCGCGGTGACGCGGATGCCACCGGCAGCCCCGCGCCTGGCACTGGCAGCTGCGCAGATGGGCGGGCAGCGCGTCGGCGCGGGCATGGCAGGCCAGATGAGCCAGGGCAGCCGACCGCGCCGAGGATCCCGTGAGCGGAGCCGTATGGGCGGTGCAGGAGGGACAGATGAGAGCGGGGCCGCCCGGTCGCGGACGCAGTTCCACTGTCCAGATGCGCCGCACTGCTGCGTGCGCGTCGGCGAGCCTCATGGGCTGGTCGTCCTCCCGTCGGTCCGTGCCCGGGGTGGTCAGTACTCCGGCCGCGGAGGCCGGGAAGACGCACGGTAGTGCAGAGCCCTGCACCTTGATGGCCGTCCTCACCACCCAGGCAAATAGTGCAGAGGTCTGCACTGACAGGGCAGGTGTCTGCACCTTCGGATGGTGGGGTGACGATCTTGCCGCCCGACCCCGACCTCATCGCGCTGCGCGTCAACCTCGCGCGCCTGCGGGGCGAGCGCGGCTGGACCTTCGACGAACTTGCCGGCCGCAGCGGCCTGGCCCGGCGCACCCTCATCGACCTCGAACACGGCCGCACCACTGGCACCGTCACCACCTGGCACGCCCTCGCCCACACCTTCGACGTGCCCATCGAGCACCTCCTCGGCGCCCTCTGCGACGACCACACCCCGCCCGGCACGCAAGGGGCCTGACGCCCGGCACCCCCGATCCAGGGCCCTGCCGCAGATCACCCGAACCGAGGAACAGGCGTCGAACAACAGACCGTTCACCGGATCGTCCGTTCGAACCCGCTGGGCTGGCCAGGGGACACACACCCCGCCACGTTGCCCGTCACCGCGTGTCGCATGGCACGGTCCGGCCCATGTGCTCCACTCCCGCCGGCCGACACTGGGACGGCAGCCCCCGCATCACCCGACACCCCCGACCCCTGCAAGTGGCCGCCACCAGCCCCACCCGCCTACTGCGCGCCGGCCAAAGCAGCCGCTGCCGCCGGTGCGGCAACCGCATCGACCTCTACCAGCGCGCCGACCAACGGCCCATCGCCCTGCACCCCACCGAACTGACCGCCACGCTCGTCCCCGAACCCTGCCGCTGGCATCTGGGCGGCGGCATCGCCTACCCACACGGGGACGGCAGCCCATGGTGCCGCATCCCGCACGCCGTGCTCTGCCCCTGCCGCACCCCCCTCTGCCGCACCGGCCCCCACCTCAACGCGATCCGCCGCCACCTCGCCGTCCGAACCCGCCGCCTGACCGACACCGGCGCCTTCACCCCCGCCCCACCCACCACCAGTTCACAGACCGCCCAGCACCCCGCCCGCCCCGTCGTGCAGATGCTGCTGTGCCGCTACCTCGCCGAGCACACCATCGAGCACATCCGCTGCGTGGCCCAGACCCGCCACCGCCACCGCTGCCCCCACCCCGTCCTCGCCCCCACCAGACCGGCCGGTACCTGGAGACTGCTGCCCACCCCCCGCCGCCGCGGCCAACTCACCCTGCCCGACGCCCTCATGTCCGTCTACGACCTGGGCCACCTCCCCTACAGCGAGCAACTGCGCTGGCGCGCCCAGCGCTGCCCCCAACACGTCGCCGCCCCCGGCGCCGCCGACCTCGCCCCGGCGGGATGGCAACCCTTCGACCCCCTCCTGCACACGGCACACATCCGCACCCGCCTGCCCCACCCTCCGGCCCGCCCGCGCAGAAACCGGTGACCATGCCGCACCACGCCCTGGAAATCGCGCTGACCCGGCCCCTGACATCGGCCGAACTGCGCCACGCCGCCCACGCCTGGCCGCTCGCCGCCAACCGCGACGCCACCCGGCTCATGGCCGTTGCGGGCGGCAAAACCCCCGAACGGGCCGCTCACCGCCTGCGCCTCACCCCCCGGCTGCCCATCGACGTGATCACCACCCACTACCCGGACGCCCACGGACACGTCCTGCTCAACCTCGCCTTCCCACCCGCCACCTACACCGCCCTGAAACGGGACGCCCGCCGCGCGGGCCTCACCCCCGAACGCTTCGTACGGGAGGCCCTCCACCGCGCCCTGGCCGAACACGCCGACCGGGAGGCAGACCGCCTCGACCACGCCGTACGCCAACTCCTCGCCCATGCCACCCCCGCACACCTGCTGTCCGCCGTCGGGCACGCCCTCACCCGCCCCCTGGAAGGCCCCACGCCATGAACCCGACCGACGAACAGACGGCAGCAGCCGACGCCTTCGCCGCCGGCGAACACCTGGCACTGCAGGCCGGTGCAGGCACCGGCAAGACCACCACCCTCACCCTGCTCGCCCGCACCACCAAGCGCCGCGGCCGCTACCTCGCCTACAACCGCGCCATCGCCCAGGACGCACGCACCCGCTTCCCGCCCACCGTCCAGTGCAAAACCGCCCACTCACTCGCCTACGCCGCCGTCGGCCACCGCTACATGCGCCGCTTGAACGCGCCCCGCCGACCAGCCTGGCAGACCGGCAACGCCCTCGGCCTCACCAAAGCCATCCGTATCGGCGACCGTGAAGTCTCCCAACGCGCCCTGTCGAACGCCGTCCTGCGCACCGTCAACCGCTTCTGCCACAGCGCCGATGAGGCCATCACCCGCCACCACGTGGCCTGCCTACGCGGCCTGGAAGACCCGGACCTGCACACAGAACTCGCCGCCCACCTCGTGCCGTTCGCCCGCAGAGCCTGGGCCGACCTGCAACAACCCCACGACGGCCCTGTGCGCTTCGACCACGACCACTACCTCAAGATCTGGGCCCTCGCCCAGCCACGCATCGACGCCGATTTCCTGCTCCTGGACGAGGCGCAGGACACCGACCCCGCAGTCGAACAGATCTTCCTCAGCCAGCGCGACCACGCCCAGCTGGTCATGGTCGGTGACTCCGCCCAGGCCATCTACCACTGGCGCGGCGCCAAAGATGTCATGACCGGCTTCGACGGCACCCACCTAGCCCTGTCGCAGTCCTTCCGCTTCGGACCCGAGCTCGCAGCGGAAGCCAACCGCTGGCTGCACCTGGCCGACGCCCCCATCCGTCTCACCGGTACCCCCGCCGTGCCCACCGAACTCGGCCCCGTCACCCAGCCGGACGCCGTACTGTGCCGCACGAACGTCGGCGCCATGGCCCAGGTCATGACCCTCATGGCCGCCGGATACCAAGTTGCCCTGGCCGGGGGAGGAGACAGCCTGCAGGCCCTGGCCCTCGCGGCCCGCGATCTGAAAGAGGGCCGGCGCACTCACCACCCCGAACTGATCCTCTTCCCCTGCTGGGGAGACCTGCAGGACTACGCCGCCCACGACCCGGCAGGACGCGACCTGCAGCCTCTGGTCAACCTCGTCGACACCCACGGCACCGACGCGATCCTCGCGTCCGTCGCCCAGCTCGTGCCCGAATCACATGCTCAGGTCACCGTCTCCACCGCACACAAGGCCAAAGGACGCGAATGGCGTCGCGTACTCATCGCAGGCGACTTCGCCCGCCACAAAGACAACAGCGCTGACGACCAGACAGACAGCACGACGCCCCCCGATCCCATCGATGACGCCGAAGCCCGCCTCGCCTACGTAGCCGTCACCCGCACCCGCCAACGCCTCGACCTGGGCGGACTATCGTGGATCCACGACCACCCTGACGGCACACCGGCCGGCTGAACAGCCGGGTGACCCCAGGTTGCGATGGCCGGTCGGAAGATCTTCGAGGCCATCTCGATAGGCGGGTGGTTCATCGAAATGCCCTGCCGGTCGGGACGCACAATGTGGGTGCGACGATGCGGGCATGCGTGAGTTGAGCCAGCTGATCGACATCGAGGAACCGGCCTGGCCGGAACTCAGGGAGACACTCGATACAAGTGGGGTGTCTGTAGAGGTGCTTCCGCCCGATGGCGATCTGGGTAGGGCATCGATTCTTCAGCTGCAGGTCACGGCCAGGTCGTACCTGGGCGCGGTGGTGCTGCACTGCGGCGGTCTGCTGGTGGACGACGGATGGCTGCGGGTCTTCGGCAGCCCGGTGAGCGGTGCTGCGCCCGGGGTGCCTGGACTGGCTCGCGTGAATCAGTTCCCTGGAACATTCGACCCAGGCTGGCGGCCGGAGGCCGGCCTGGTGGTGGCACACGACGTGCTGGGCGGCGTCTTCGCTCTCAACGGGGCCGCTCCCGTCGGCGCCGACCGTCCCGGCGCCCCTGGCGAGGTTGTCTACTTCGCACCGGATTCCCTTCGCTGGGAGGCTCTTGGTGTTGGTCACTCGACGTGGCTGGCCTGGCTGGTGTCCGGGGCACTCGATGAGTTCTACGCCGATCTGCGCTGGCCCGGCTGGAAGGAGGAGGTCCGGGCGCTGAACAGCGATCAGGGCCTGTCACTGTCACCGCCGTTGTGGTCTGCCGAGGCGCGCCAAGACGTCTCCGCGACCAGCCGTCGCGCTGTGCCCATGAGAGAGCTGCTTGGCGTTGCTCGGGAATCATGCCGACAGTTCGATGGAGTTGATCCGGGCTTTCTCGGCTCCGTGTGAATCGGGCGCTCTGTCCAGTGGGCGGGAGCAGATCAGAGCGGCGGCGATCCCGGTGAAGGCCAGGCCGAGTTCTCGTGTTCCATTAGTTAATACGGCAGGTCGGAGATCTCGTAGCCGGTTAGTCCAAGCGTTCCGACTGCGGGAAGGATCCTGGCGAGATACCATTCAAAGTCGACATAGTCGTCAATATCTTGGCGGTAGACGGTATCCACCCTAGGGTCCAGCAAGAGCTTATGGCCGGCAGACGACAAAAGGAAGGAGCCTCCGACACCCGTCGCCTCCCAGGTGAGGATGACGGCGCAGGCTCCGTGGGATTGGCGCGCTTTCTCCATCTCGCCAATAACGGCAGACTCGGCACTGAGTGCCTCGTTCTCCCAATCGGTCATATCGGACTCCACGAGGTAGCTAATGCGTCCACCGTCGTCCAATCTCCAGCCGCCCCGTACGAGCGATCCAATAATATCTGGCGCAGAAATCGTGCCATCGAAGTGGAATTTAATACCGATGTTCCTGCTCATGGGTAATCCTCCCAGTCGCGCCTACCGGAGGGATGCGTTTTGGCATCCCTCCGGAATCCGTCATGCCTACCGACTCACCCTATCCTCGCGGGACAACCTCCCATTCAAACCCTTTCTTCTGGAAGTAATTCTGAATGTTCTGCGGGATCGGATTCTCGGAGACCACCCGGAAGTCTGCGCCATTCTCCACCGCTATGCGACGCGACTCGCCAAGTTTCGACTTGAATCTGAGCATTTCGTCCGCGTCCCCATTCAGGCGCTCCCAGTATTTTCCGCTCTTTGCTTCATACCACACCTCGCGGGCAGACCCTTCAGGGGTGTAGCGGCCGTCGAATTGCCTTTTCCCTACTTTAAACCCGGGCTTCCCGTCCGGACCTGGCTTGCCGCCGAAGCGGTTCATTAGAGACACTTCGTACGCGTCCCCACTCAGTTGTTGCACGCGACCTTTGGAGAGAGGAGCCTCTGGCCCACCCGGACCCTTCGGCCCGGGGCGACCCGGGCCGACCGGAACAACTCCGATCGACATGTTCTCGCAAGGATATCCTGGATTACATACAGGACCCTCAATGAGCCACCGAATGAATTCCTTGGCGGTGAGTTCTGGTTGCGGACCGTGGAAGGTATCGCGATTGTTTCCCAGGTTCAGTTGGACATCGACATTTCCGACGCAGCGTCCGTAAGCGCAGGCCAGGACTTGGCCGTCGCTGTTCCACATGGTCTGCCCGGAGCTGTCGGTGCTCGCCGTCCCGCAGTTGCTGTTACAGGGGTGTGGCACGTACGGCTTGGAATAGTCGACGGCTTCGTTGGGGCTCCCATTGCCCGGCGTGCCGTCAGGGCGGGTCGGGCAGGCCTCCTGGGCGCCACCGGCTCCTCCGCAACCGAGCCCTAGTCCGCTGGGGTCGGAGTGGGTGAGGGGATTCTGTACGGAGTAGCTGTAACCGTTGAGGGTTTGGTGCTTGTCGACCTCGAGGAGTGGGTCGACGCTGATGAACTGTCCGATTCCCGGGTCGTATTCTCTGGCCCCCACGTGGGTCAACCCAGTGGAATCGTCGGCCGGCTTGCCCAGGAAGGCCTTGTCATCGGGCCACGTGGTTGCCTTGGGGCCGCGTGACTCGCCGAAGGGCGCGCTGTAGCGCTTGGTGACCGCATACGTGCTCGCATCCAGAGCGACGCTCGACGTGCCGTGGTGGTCGGCGGCCAGGAAGCTCAGCTTCGTGCCCGTCGTGCCAGACACAGCCGTGCGCACGGCGATCGTCTGGCCGTTGGCCGTGTAGTAACGCGTTCCGGAAAGCGTCTTCGTCGTGCCCTTGACTCCCAGGCGTACCTCCGTGCCGCCCACATAAAGGACAGTGTCGCCATCGCCCTTGGCTCTGCGGATTAGCAGTTCGCCGCCCGCGTCGTAGAGGTAGGTGGTCTCCTTCGTGCTCTCGACGAGCTTGCTCAGCTCCCCCTCGCTGTTCCACGTCAGCGTCTGCTCGGCGCTGGGACCGGGGCGGGTGATCGTGTTACCGCTGCTGTCGTACTTATAGCTACCGGACCGGAAACCGGTCGTCTTGTCCAGCGTGTGCGCTCTGGTGTCCGTCGATTCGTTGTACGCGTACGTGGTGAGCTGCTGGTCACCCGAGGACGCGTGCCGCGTTTCCGTCGTGCGTTGGCCGACCCCGTTGTATGTGAACGACGTCCAGTACGGAGCCACGCCGTCAATGTTGGACATCACGCGGCCGGAGGCGGAGCAGTCCGCGGTCTTCGGGGTCCATGCCTCGGTCAGGCGGCGGTGGCCGTCGTAGGCGAAGCACTGGGAGTCGGCCTTGGCCGTGCCGCCCAGGGTGGTGGTGTCGAAGATGGAGGTGACGTTGCCCGCGTCATCCTGGGTGAAATTCAGGTCCTGGAGCGGGTAGCTGTGGACGTCGTCCGTGGTCTGGGCTCGGGTGAGGCGGCGGGTGCCGTTCTCGTAGCTCCAGGTGATGTACGCCTTTTTCGCGGACGTAGTGCCGTCCATGCCCAGGCTGAGCTGACGCAGGTCGCCCTGGGGGGAGAAGGCAGCGCCCTGGAGGTAGCCGGTAGTGCCCTTCGCAGTGAGCTGCCCCCCAAGGGTGTTGTAGGTGTAGGAGACGGTCTCCGCCGCGAGGCCTGCCACCGCAGGTGCGCTGGACTGGCTCACGGTGCCGTCCAGGTTGTAGCCCGTGGTGAAGGACAGCGTCTTGGGCACGCCCGCCGTCACCAGTGCATCGGTGTCGGGCAGGAGCAACTGGCTTCCAGTGGCCTGGTACAGGTTGTCGTAAGCGGTGACCTTCTGGGTGTAGGCCTTGCCTGCCAGTCCGCCGTCGTAGCGGACGGACGTGTCCAGCTGTCCCTTGGCGAGTGTGTCGAATTTCCAGGCCGCCAGTTTGTTGGCATCCGTTTTGTCGGTCTGCCACATGCCGGTCTTGCGGCCGAGGTCGTCGTACTCGTAGAGCAGTGTGTTGTTCGTGGTGTTGGCGTTGGTGGTCTTGGTGACCTGGTCGAGGGTGTTGTACGCGATCGTGGACCGGCCCTTGTCCGGGTCGGCGGCTGCGGTCTGGCGTCCGAACAGGTCGTACTCGTAGGACCACTTGGCCTGGTCAGGGCCAGTGATCGTGCCCTGCTGGCCGGAGGGCGTGTAGGTGTAGCTGGTGGTGGTGTACGGCGTGCCGGTCGGCTTGGGACCTGCGTACTCGAGGCGCTCGGTGGTCTGGCCGAGGGCGTTAGTCACGACCGCTGCCGCCTGGCCTCCTGCCGGAGCACTCGTGCTGACCGTGTCACCGGTGTAGGTGGTGTCGATCGTCCAGCGGGTGACGCTGTTGGTCTTGGTCACCGCCTTGATGGCCCGCCCGGCACCGTCGTAGGTGGTGTCTGTCTGGATCGGGGCCTGGCCTTCGGAGGGCTCCGCCGGCTCGGTGTTGGGCAGTGTGGTGCTGTCCCAGATGTCGGACTGCTGGCTGACCGCCATGCCCCGTGTGTCGTACAGGGTCAGCGAGATGAGCCGGCCGCCCTGCGGGGTCGGGGACTGGGTCTGGCGGGTGCGCAGCAGCGAGTCGTAGAAGGTGTAGCTGGTGTTGTAGCCGGAGCCGTCGCCCTTGAGAGTGCCGGCGGACACCCAGGACATGTCCGCATTGGTGACCTTGTAGTCGTAGACGTAATTCGGAGTCTTACCCAGCGCCTTGAGACGGTTGGGCAGCCACACCTTGGTGAGGCGGCCGAGGCTGTCGTACTCGGATTCAGTGATCTTGCTGTTCGGGTCGGTGACCTTGAGCGGGGAGCCGGTGGCGAAGTCCACCTTGGTCGTGGTGCCGTATTGCTTGGCGTCTGTCACGACCGTCGCAGTGAGCGGCCCGGCCGCGGTCGGAGCGTACGTGGTGGCGGATACGGGCAGGTCGTTGGCGTTCTTGACCAACGTGGGACGGCCCAGGGCGTCGTAGTCAGTGGTGGCGATCTTCTGCCAGGTCGGGGTGCCGTCTGCGGCGTAGCCCTTGGCCCGGCCCGTCCACTGGGCCTCGCCCTTGGTCGGCGTCTGCGTACTCGTGTAGATCTTGGAATCGTAGGCGGTCGCCGTGTCGGAGATGATGTCGCCGGGCCGGGACGAGTCCGCGGGCAGGTCAAGGTCGGCGTTCGATGTCGGACACAGCTTCGCCACCACGCGGACGCGGGAGATCAGCGAGTTGATACCCAAGGCGTCGTTGCGTGCGTAGGTGTTGACGGTGCACTTGTCGTCTTTGCTGTCGGCGTCGTCACCACGGTCTTCGATCTTGGAGGCCATCCCGTAGTCGTCATACGTGGTCTCGACGGTGCGGACACGGTCTCTTGGAGCGATGCCGCTGGTGATGTTGGTACGGGTGTGGGTGGCGCCGGCGCGGACGTAGTAGGCCTCGGTGTCGGCGTAGGACTTGTGCTGGGTGGCTGTCCGCTTCGACCAGGGGTCGTTGATCGTGCCGGTGACTTCGGTGTCGCCGTTGTAGGTGACGGTTTCGCGAGCGAAGCCGGCGTACTGATCGGAGTCGTTGATCGCGCCGGCTTTGATGCCGGAAACCATCACGGTCTTTCGGGTGTCCGGGGCCGGGGTCTTGCCGTCCGAGCCCAGGACGCGGTCTCCGTGCATGCCGCGCAGGTAGACGGTGACCGTTTTGCTTTGGGTGCCTGTCGAGACGCCCACGAGGTGGGTGACCTTCTGGAAGCCTCGCCAGATGGACCAGGTGCGCTCCTTGGCGGGAGTCATCGGGTCCTCGTTGTAGTGCCAGGCCCCACCGTCCGAGGAGTACTGGTAGGCGTGTTGCACCGCCTCCGAGCCGCCACGGGGATCGGTGGTGGACACCGAACTGACCGGGTACTTCTGGAACCAGTCGAGAATCGGCTCCTTCTCCCCGTTGGGCGACCAGTACACCGGGTAGCAGCGCTTGGTGTTCGTGTCGGCCTTCGGCTTGGCCTGACCCGCAACGCAGTCGGCATTCAGGTAGGTGACGATGGTCTGCGCGCCGGTCTCCGAGGTGACCGTCTTCAGGCGCGGCTTGTGGAGCGGCAGGATGTTGTCCGTTTTGCCATCCACGCGGTTGGCCCGCATCTCGTGCGTGAATGTCACGGGATCCAGAGTCAGATCGGTGCCACGCTTGCCCGTGTGGCGGATCTCCTCCAGCCACAGCGACTGATCCGTGGAGTCACCGGTGTCACCCGGGTCCAGGTACCGCTGCTTGAGGGTCCAAGCGTCCACCGGCTCGAAGGCCGGGGTTGCGGCAGCCGCGTTCCACGCGTATGTGGTGATGCCCGTCAGGCGCTTGCGTGTGAAGAAGGTGGGACCGGTGTTGCCGGTGCACTTGTCGCCGTCCTTGCAGATGGCGTCGAACGGCACGTCCGGCCAGTTGTCGCGGGTGTCCTCGGTCAGCGAGTCGCAGTTGCTGATCGACGAATCGCAGCGCTCGGCGTACGAGAGGACGACCTTGTCAGAGGCCGCGGGGGAACCGGAGAAGAGGGCACCCGCACGCTGGCCGTAGCGGATCTCCTTGAGGTAACCGCCGCGGGTGTAGCCGGTTCCGGTGGTGTCGTCGCCCAGCTTGTCGTAGTTGTTCTGCTCGGCCGTGTACCAGTACGACATGGCGTTGTTGTGGGTGTCCTCGACGTAGTCGAGGTTCCAGCGCCAGGCCTGGGTCTTGGCACGGCCGGAGAACGACGACCCGCTGCTGTAGCCGGGCTCCTTGTCGTCATCACCGAAGACCGGGACGGTCCATACCGAGTTGGTGCGGTCATCGGTGCCCGCTCCGTCGAGCTTGTTGAGGCCGAAGACGTACCGAGTGCCGCTCCCCGTGGTCACGGTCCAGTACTCGCCCTTGCCGTCTCCCTGGCCGGCGACGATGTCGTCACCATCGTCGCCGTTGTCGGCGCCCGTCGAGTGCGTGACAGTGGAGGCGTCGTCATTCTTCAGGCGCCACTTGCCCGAGGTGTCGTCCTTGACGAGCTCGGTCGCCTTGCCGTTCAACACGAGGGACGCGTTGTCGTACTTCCAGCACAGGTCGTACTTGTCCGTCTGGCCGTCGTCGTCACAGGAGCCGTACTTACGCTCGATGTACGACGACGTCAGGTCGAAGCCCTCACCGATCTGGCTGCCCTGATTGTTCGTGTTCGCCGTACGTCCGTCGACACTGCCGGAGTCGTACGAGATCGACAGATCGGGTTGCGGTCCCGCCGCAGCCGGAGGAACCCGCAGCGGGTACGACCACGTGAACGACCCCGACGAACCGCCCGCCTCCCAGGTCGAAGAGGCTGCCAGCGGTGTCGCCTTGTAGTTTCCGGCTCCCGACTGTGCACCCGCTGCCAGCGCCAGCATCATCGGCTCTCCGCCGAATGCCAGACTCAGCGGCGTCGAAATGCGGCTCTTGGCCCGGTCGTTGTCCGAGTCCAGTTCCGTGCGCTTGCGGCACTTGGCCTTCGACGGCTCGTTCAGGGCACAGTCCGGCAGGCGGAACAGGCGCAGACGGCCGGCCCAGTCACCACCGTAAGCGGAGGCGAATGCCGAGTAGTTGACGCTGAGGCGGGTCTTGCCGCCACCCTTGGGCGCAGTGACCTTGAGGACAACGCCCTTGACGCCGAAGCCGGCGGATGCCTTCTGGCCCAGTACCTCGACGGTGAGGGACTTTGCTGCAGTCCCCCTGGCGGGTGCGGCGGCCGTGACCGGCAGTGATCCGGGCGTGCCCTTGGCGGCTCCCTTGCCTGGAATGGCGAGCGTCACCGTTCCGGCCTTCGGCCAGGTGACCTGCCGTCGCTGGTCGTGGCGAGCGCGTGCGGATGCCGCTCGGTCCGCCTCGGCTGTTTTCTGCACCACGGCGGCGGTCTTCTTGTTCACCTTGGCTGTGAACGGGCTGACCTTGGCCGATCGGGGCTCCTTCAATTGGGGGGCGCCGAGCGGATCCGACTTTGCGGCGAAGGCTACTGGGGTTAGAAGGCCTGGAAGCATCACCAGACCGGTGACCGCGGCGAGGTGACGGGACCAGAGCCTTCTGGTCCCACCCCTGCGGCCCGGACCGGGGCGAGGTATGCCAAAGGGAATCATGTGTTTCTTTCCTGTGCGGCGCCGGGGCAGGAGCCCGCCGGCGCGTGCCGTTGAGAACGGAAAGGAAGGGCAAGGGGGAGGAACTACGGACCCGTCACCGCTGCCGGGCGGTGGCGCTCACGCGCATCCACCCGGCAGCGGTGTAGGGGGCGTCAGATGTTGTCGGGAGTGGCGAGGACCTGCGAGCGGACCTGGTCGGCGGTCATGGCTCCGGCCCAGATCCGCAATTTCTGAAGGCCGCCGGGCAGATAGTTGCCGGTGCTGTTGGCGGTGGTTCCGCGGCCCAGGCTCAGTTCGCCGCTGCCCTGCTGCGGGGTCGTGAAGCCGGCTGCCCCTTCGGAGGGCTGGTCGTACTCGCCGACGTACAGGTGCAGCTTGCCGTAGCGAGTCTCTGTCGCGCCGTCGGAGGGGTTGGTCCACTCCCAGGTCTCTTGCGCATCGAAGGTGCCGGTGATCTGCACCCAGGTGTCGGTCGCTGCCACATCCGCGGCCGGCACTTCCGCGCTCTGGGTGACCTTGCCATCGGCGCCCACCGCCGTGCGGGTGAACTTCCACTGGTAGACGCCCGCTTCGGGCTTCATCACCCACAGAGCCCAGGAGGACTCGCCCCCCATGCGCTGGGCAGCGACCTGTGCTTGGTACCCGACCGGCTTGGCTCCGAGGACAGTCGAATCCAGGCGGACGTTCGCCGAGACCGTGAACGAGCCGCTCTCGTCGATGGCCGGCCCCGCGGCCGCGGCGTACCCAGCTGTCCCGTCCAGGAACAGAGCGTTGTCCTCCTCGTTCAGGGTTGCGCCGGTACCCGACAGCGTCAGCGCCGGCAGCGGGTAGGCCGTGCTCTCGGCGATCTGGCTGCCCTTGGCCGCTGTGGCGTCCCACTGGGCGACCAGTTCGTTGGCCGGCACACCGTCTTGCATGAGCTTGGCTTCGTCCGCGATTTCCGCCGGGTCCAGGGAGCGCTGCCACACAGCGACTTCATCGAGCAGGCCGAAATGGTAGTCACCGTAGCTGCCACCCGCCTTGGCGCGACCGAACTGCAGTCCCCCGTTGGAGGTCCATGGCGTGTAGGTGGACGCTGCCTTGGACAGAATTACCGGTTGGCCCTGGGGCTGGCCGTTGACGAACAGCTGGATGGTGTCGTTGGTCGGGTCGGTGTCGGGGAGGTCATCGTCGCCTTCCGTCTTGAACACGCCTGCCACGTGCGTCCACACGTTCAGTGGCGGATTCTCACGGTCAGCCAGGGACCGGATGTATGCCGGGCTCGTGAGGTCCTTGTCCGTGCGGTTGAACACCCACTTCTTATAGGAAGCGGAGTAGTAGAGCGTGAACGCGCTGCCGTTGGTGCCAGGCGCGGACAGCACGGCCCGGTTGGCTGAGGCGTTGGACAACTGCACCCAGGCGGAGACAGTGAACGACTCCTGGGTATTGATGGCAGGGGTTGCCGTCGCCGCATGTCCGGTCTGCTTTGCGGGATCAGTGGTGTCGTCGTTCAGGCGAAGCGAGTAGTCGAGTTCGCCGCGGCGTGCTCTGGTCGACCAGCCGGTCCCGTCGGCTCCCACCAGGGTCGCGTCATGACGGGGTCCCACGGTAGCGGTGTCCTTGGCCGTCATCACTCCGGAGTCCGGCACGCCGTCAAGGTGCCAGCGGCCAACTTCAGCCTCGGCGGGCGCCACCTTGAAGATGAACTCCTGGTAGGCGCCCCACCGGTTGTAGACGTCCTTGGCCCGTACCGACAGAACCTGGGTTCCCGCCAGCGGCGGAGTCACGTTCGAGACCGTGACCTTCAGGCTTCCGGAAACCGATTTGGCGGGAGTGTTCAGCAGCTTCCACTCATAGGCCGTCACATCGGTCTTGCCGGACCTGATGTCCGCCGTATTGGGCTCGAAGGTGAAGGTGCCGGGCACGCCCGGACCTCCCTTGCCTTCGCAGACAGTGGCGCACTCGGTGTACGGGGAAACGGAAGTAATCCGTGGCTCCTTCGGAGCCGAAGAATCGACCTTGAAGTAGCACCAGGGGCTGTAGGAGGACCAGAGGTCACCGGTCTTGCCGCTGTAGGACCAGTGGGACTGAGTACGGGCCTTGTAGCGGTAGAGCCCGCCGTCGGCGCGCTCGCTGGTACGGAGCTTCTCCAGCGTGCCGTCCGGGTGCCAGCCAGTATCGGGGGAGTGCCCGGTCCACACCTGGTGCCAAGCGGCGTCGTCACCACGCTCCACGACGAACTCGGCCTGCAAAGAGCCTTCCTCATCACCCTTGTGCGACTCGACCTGCGTCTGGACCCGAGCCTGCACCATCGGGTCCTTACGAGTAACGATCAGCGGATCCGACGACGACTTCTTGCAGTACGCCGTCGTGCCGTTGCCCGGGATGAGACCAACATCCGTCGGCACACCAGGCTTGTACGCGAAGGTGACCTGCAGTTCGGCATTGTCGTCGAACCGCTTCCAGGCCCGCGGATCGCCCTCGTCCTTGGCCCGCAGCATCAGCGTCAAACGATTGATCTTGCCGTCCGCGAAGGAACGGACGGTGTTCTTCAGGTTCTCGTCCGACTCGTCCGGGTTGTCGTTGAACTCGATCCAGGCATCCGGCTGGTCTGGGGCACACAGACTGCCGCGCCCTGCGGAGATGTAGCGGTCGCCCATCTGGTCGAGTTGCTTAGGCCCTGGCCAGTTGGTGGCCTCGGAGATGTTGTCGGTGCGCTCCAAGTCGACCCAGTGCGGGTCGCAGTTGAACGACCACGTCTCCCGAGCGCGGAAGGTGGCGTCCAGCACGTACTTGCCGGAGAGCTTTGTCGGCGCGAACTCGAAGTACATGCGATCGACATAACCGCCGCCGCAGTAGTAGCCGTCCGCGGTTCCGCACTTGCCGACGCCCTTGTCGCCCTCGAACATCCAGAACTCGTCCTCGTCGGAGGAGATCTTCGTGCGCTCCTGGGCGCCCAGACCGATGGAGGGGTCGATGTAGACCGGGTAGACGGTGTCCTCACCGCGCAGCAACTCCAGGTCCGGCTGCACGGCCACAGTGCCGTCGTTCACCTGCACCGGCAGTACGGCACTGGCATCGCCCGCATCGGGCTGTGAGGGGTCGTTCTGCGGTTCGCCGTTGGCCGCAACGCCCGTGTCGGCAGTGAAGAGTTGGGTCTGGGGACCTGACTCCGCATCGCCGGCGGAGTCCCACATCTGTCCCGCGGGACCGCGAAAGACCGCGTTTCCGTCCTCGTCAAGGGCGCGCAGACCGCCGCCGGCGCCTGGTACCACCGTGAGTCCGTCCCCGGATGCCGCGAGCTCCACCTGCTCCAGCGCGGGGTTCTCCGCCGCCTCGGGGGTCTTGACGACCAGCACTTCACGGTAGCCCTCGGCGGTAGCGGTCAACTGCAAGTCCACACCGTCGAAGACGTTGGCGTAGGTTGCCGTGGCCCCGTCCAAAGTCGGCTTGGGAAGCGCATCACGCCATCCGAGGGTGACCGACCGATCGTCCTTGCCCAGGCGGAGCATGTCCGCTCCCGAACCACCGTCAGAGAAGGACAGGTCGACCGCAGCGCCCTTGGGAGCAATGCGTCCATCGGGCCGACGCTCCAGCGTCGGGTCGACAGTTCCCCAACCACCGTCGTCCTCCTTGACGCGCTGAGGTGTCGAGGACTGGGTAAGTGTGAACGTGCCGTCCGGATTGGCATGTGTTGTGGAGTACTCCGTGCGGTCCGCCGTCACCTCCACTGGCGCACCCGAAGCCTGCGCCTGCGCCAACGCAGTCGACTCGTCGACCATCCCCGACTCTGCCTCTGCGGTTGCAAGCGGCGCGGCTTCCGCTATCGGCATTGCCGGCAGCGCCGACAAGACCAGCGCGGTGGCCAAACCACCCAGCAACACACCACGACTTCTTCGCCCCCTCAACGCGGGCGCCACACCCCACCCCAAATTCACGGCGTCCACTCCAGCCACAAGACTTCCACAGGATGCGCAGAGTTAACGTGGAGTTACTCAATTTGGTCAATCCCCCGTGCTGCAGGTCACATTCGGACTGCACGAATGCGCCTGACCTGCCCGGATGGTCCTCTGGGGTCTTCGCGTCACCGGGTGGCCGGCAGGTGACGCGGACCTAACCAGAGGATCAGCCCCGATACGGATCCAGGCGCCGGCCGCAGGTGGGCCATGGGCTGTCCAGAAGCCAGGCGAAACGCAGCCAAATCACTTCGGCGACATGGCCGATCCGCGCTCAGCGCAGGCCTTTCGCCCCCGGCTCGCTCGTTCTCCGGAAAAACCAGGCGGGCTTGACGCAGGCTCAGCTCGCCACAGGCCGCCCGGTCGCGGAAGTCACCCAGCCAAGGCAGCCGAGCCAGGCCCAACACTGCAAACCCGTTCTGCCTGCAGCTCTCACCCGCGAAGGGTGCCCAGCCTGCGGCACACCCCCCCCCTCGCTCGCCGCAACATTGCATCGCCCGGAAATGGCCGATTCCATCACCATCTGCCCGAGCAGGCGCCAATTACGCAAGCGGTACTCCGCCGCGCATTACGAAGGCCCGGCCGCTTGCCCTTGTCCCTGGTGACGCTGCCTCCAACAGCTGCCGGCGACGCGTGCCTCGGCCGCCGGTGAACGCGGCAAAAGGTTGGGTGACGCAAGCGTCCAGTTGCCGTAAGACCTGCAGACGGTGACCTGAACTTGCCGCCGAATCAGAGGAGTTGGAACCCATTTGGTGATCGACTGTCAGTGCCAGGAGTCAGCATGGCGGGGATGACATCACGATCGCCCCAGGGAGGACCACTTGCCATTCGTCCGGCCGTACGTGCGCTCCGACGGGACACCAGTACGCGGACACTCTCGATGGGCGCCGGGCGCGCGCCGGGAGATGACCGCCTTCGCCATCGTCGGCCTGGTCGTACTCGGCATCGGCAACGCCTCAACGACGAACGGAGCGAACACCACGTCGCCCGAGCCGCCCGTGACGTACCCGATCCGCTTCGAGCACTCCACCAACAGCGCACCGAGGACAGCTGTGCCGCGCCCCACGGTGTCGTACCCGGTCAAGTTCGACATCCCCGCACTGAAGCAGCCGGCACCCACACCGAGTGTGTCGTACCCGATCGACTTCTCCGCTCTGGGCGGTGAACGATGACCCGGCGCCCACCGGCCCGGCGAAGGTCCGCCCGGCGCCCCAACCGCCGCAGGCAGCAACAGGATGCGCAGTTCGTCGTCCTGTGCGTGGTCGTGGTGGCGGCAGTCAGCCTGGTGGTGACGGTGGTCAACTGGCTGCTCGCACACTGGTGGCTGCTGCTCATCGCGGCCGTACTCGCCGTTGTAGGCGGCATCGGGTGGTGGCAGCAGCGGGCACAGCGCGAGCAGTGGGAACGGGGCCACGCGCGTGCTCTGCGCTACGGGCTGGCCCAGCTGGACACGCTCTCCCACCGGCAGTTCGAATACGCGATCCGGGACCTCATGCGCCGGGACGGCTGCACCGACGCCGTCCAGGTCGGCGGGCAAGGAGATCTCGGGGCGGACGTGAAAGCGACAGACCCGCTGGGGCGCCGCTGGGTGATCCAATGCAAGCACCGCCGACACGGCGAGCGGGGCGCTGCCGTGGGCACTCCGGAGCTGCAGGTGCTCAACGGAACGGGACGCCCGGTCCACAAGGCGGATGTGGTGGTGATGGTGACCAACGGCAGGATCACCCAGCCTGGCCGTGACTTCGCTCGCCAGCAGCGCTTGCACCTCGTTGACCGCCAGCTGCTTGGCTCTTGGTCCTCGGGATCGCAGCCGCTGTGGGAGCTGCTGTCCGCGCTGCCTCCGCCCCGCAGGCCGTCCCCGCTTTCCTGAGCAGTTCGGCTCTAGCCAACGGCCCGGCATCGTGCGCATCCGCGCTGCGGAACGGCCACCGGCCGCCGCTCACTGCCGGTACGGGGACGGCGAGGCCGGTGGCATGCTCAGTCAGGGGGCGGGTTCGTACGTCACCGTCTGGCCGGGGCAGCCCATGGCCATGTCCTCCAACGCGTCCAGCTCGGCATCGTCGACTGCCAGGTCCCAGCGGAGCTTGGTGCCCACCCACTCGGCGAGGTACCGGCAGTGGACGTCGGTGGCGGGTGGCAGCCATTCAGCCGGGTCCTGGTCGGCTTTGCTGCGGTTAGAGCGTGCGGTGACAGCGACGAGCGAGGGCTCGGCGCCTTGGTCGTTGGCGTACGTTTCCCGACGCTGTGGGGTCCAGGCCGATGCGCCGCTGTCCCATGCTTCGGCGAGGGGCACCATGTGGTCGATGTCGAGTCCGGACGCTGACGTCACGACGATGGCGTCGTAGTACGACCACCAACTCCCGCCGGTCAGGCGGCAGCCGGGGCCGACGGCGGGCGGGGTGACCGCCTCATGGATGAGGACCTCGGCGCGGGTGTTGCAGCCGTCGGCTGGGTCGTCACCGGTGTTCCAGTGGCGGAACTTGTCACGGCTGTAACCGTCGCGGGACTCGGTGGCCACGGGCAGGCCGGCGACGGCTTCGGCCAGTGGCAGGGTCTCCGCGGCGTGGGCAGGGGCGGAGACGCTGGCGGGTAGGACGGCGAGGGCGACGGCTGCGAGGCCGCGCAGGACAGCGTTGACCATGTGCCGTTGATAGCCACCCGGAATGGGGCGTGATCAGCAATTTCCCCCAGGCGCCGCCCGTGTGGGTGGAAAGGTCATACCGGAGAAACGAAACGCCCTGCGGTTCCGACGGTGGAGCTCAAGTATGCGGTGGTTCCTGCCGGGCGGGCAGGACGCTGCGCTTGAGTTCCTCGAAAGCCCACAGGGACTGTTCGTCTTCGATCGGCCCCAGGCGCCGCTCCAGTTCGCCCCGTACGCGGGGAAGATTCACGGCCCAGTACGCCAGCTGACTGCTGATCAGCCGGTCGAGGAAGCGCAGCGGGCGCCGACTGGCCGTACCGCCGTCCTGGATGGCCCTGCGCCCGGCGTAGAGCCGCTCGAAACACCACAGGAGCGTGAAGTACGCGGTCCGCACCTCAGGAAAAACATCGTCGCGAATCGAGCCAGGCGTGTGCACAAGCGCGCCCAGCACATCACGGGCCTTGGCCACCTCGCCGCCTGTCAGGTCGGCATGCAGCAGGCGTGCCAGGTCGAAGTCCCCATGCCGACGCTGCCAGTAGAACACCGATATCGAGGTGCACAGGGACACGATCGAGATTACGAGCGTCACCACTTCAGTCACGTGCATGCCCTTCCCCTGGCCACCGCCGACGATGCCGTCGTCCCCTTCTTCGCGGCCCGGCCATACCGCTGTGACCGAGCACCGTGGTCTGCTAGGCGCGGGCGATGTCGGTGCGGGTGATGAGGGGGGCGTCGGCGAGGCCGGCGGCATCGCCGAAGGGCCCGCTTGCGGCGAGCTGCCCGGTCTCAGCTGGCCAGGGGCAGTTGAGACCGGGCCATGGATGCGCAGTGCGTCCAGCCGGCCAAACCGCAGTGGATGCGACGGGCCGGTCGCCTTACGCCCCTGCTGTTGGCCCTGCATGCCGGGCCGGGTCTCAGGGGCGGCCGAGGGCTCGGCAGGTCCAGCCGGCTTTGCGCCAGGTGTCCGCGTGGAGCGTCCCCCGTCCGTCGATCACGTTCGGGTTTGCTGTGCGGGTGGCGAGCCGTGCAGGGTCGATGCGGCTGAACTGCGGCCATTCGGTCAGTAAGGGATTCGGCATCACCTCGCCTGCCAGGGTGGTGAGTCACACCGTTCGAGTCGCACGGGTACACGTTGAGTAGTGGCTTGTGGGCGGTGGCGTGCTTACGCGCCGGGCTCATACGCCATCGACCTGTCTGTGGCCTCCGGCTCAGGCCCTCCCTGTGATTTCGGCCTTCATGCCTGGTCGCGAGGTAGAGGAGCGTTGTCTGGGTGCTGTCGCCTGGGTGCTGATCAGGACGGGGGCGGGCATCTGGTGTCGGGCCTCGGCGGTGTGGATCCCGTGGGCGAAAGCGGCCCGCCAGATCACGCCTGGGGTGATGATCTTGGAGGTGAGTTGGGTGTACTCGGCGAGGGCCTCTGCGGTGCATCCGGGGCGGGTGCGGCAGTGGGGCCGTGCTGCGGGGTGACGTTCATGCCACCTGTACAGCTGGCAGATGCCCTCCTTCGACGTGTTCCAGCATGCAGCGCGAACGATGTGGACGAGGTCGCCGGGCAGGTCGACGGTCAGCTTCTCGGGCCATGCGCCTTCCGGGGAGCCCGGCCACCGCCCGCCGTAGGCCTGGTGCGGAGGATCGGGCCACTCCCGGTCCCACTCGCGGCCAGCGATCTCCTTGACAAGGCCGCCGGTGACCAGAGCGATGACGGTGTCGGTGAGCTCGCCGGCGCGGCGCAGCTGCTGCATCTCCTGCTTCCAGCGCGACCGGCGGGAGGCTGCCACCTGCCGACTCATGCCCTTGACGGGAGCCGTGGGCAAGGCGCTGGCTCGTGCGGCTTCGGCTCTGAAGAAGGGCACTAGGTGTTCCAGTTGGCTTCTGGTTCCGTAGGGTAGGCGTGCGGTGATCGGAATGGTGCCGATGATCTTCGGGCTCGTGACCATGACGTCTTCACCCGAGATCAGAGACAACGCTGGGCGTCGTACATCGCGCGCAGCCTCTTCACGGCCCGGCGCCGGATCTGCATCACGGCTGTGGACGACGTCCCCAGATGCCGGGCGATCCTGTCGGTCGGTAGGCCCTCGATGTAGGACATCACCAGCACCGTCTGCATCCGCGGGGGAAGACTTCTGATCTTCAGCCAGAGTTCCCTCATTTCCGTGGATGCGGAGACGGATTCCTCTGCGGAGGACTCCAGATCGAGGTACCACTCCAGGTCGTCACTGGTGCTGGCCAGCACTTCGGCTCGCCTCGTGGTGGTGCGGAAGTGGTCTGTGACGGTGTTCTTGGCGACGGCGACCAGGTAGCGGCTCGGCGTCTCGACCGGGCCTTCTTGCTGCACGCGCCGCATGTACTTCTCGGCGATCTGATGGAGCAGGTCCTCGGTCGTGGCCGCGTCGGCACCGCTGTGACGCCTGACGTAACCCCGTAGCTGGTCCTTGTCGCGCAGGAAGTCAGCGGCGGCCTGTTCGAGCAGCGCGTCAGCGGGTGCGCTGCGCTGCTCGGGAGGAAGGTACCGGTGGGCACTACTCGCCTTGTGCTGCGCAGGCAGGGCTGTTGCCCCGCACGCGGTGGCGTGCGGGGCAACAGCGGTGTTCTCACGGGTGCGCACGACTACCAGCCGAACGAGATGCGGCGTCGGCCGTTCCTCCTGCGGTCGAGGACGACGCGCTCAGGCACCATCTGCGAAGCCTTACTGATCACGAAGCGCACCATGTCGTAGACGGCTTCGAGGAGCAGGAGTGCGATGGCGGCCGCGAGAGCGCCCTCGAGGGGCGAATCCCACTGCGCGTCGCCGTGGATGACCCGCAGGACCTCGATCACGATGATCGTGATCTTGATTCCGCGACGACCGTGGCGCTTCCACGGTCGTGAGTGTTCTACGCATGCGGCCTGAGCCGCTGCGTCCGTCTGGGGCTTATCGCCCATGGGCGTTACCTCTTGCCTGCGTCGTGTCTGATGGGTCCGCCGCGTGGTGGGAAGAGCCGTTGCTTGGACCCGGGTTGGGTGAAGTCTGCAAGAGCGCAGCACGGCTGTCACGGAAGGAAGGCAGGCCTCTGACAGGTCAGAGGCAAGCTTGAAACGCGCTGCTGAGCGGGCCACGCTGGCCGAAAGAGGCTGAGCCCGAGAGCGGTTGGCGTGAGCTATCGCACAACTCGCGTCACCCGAACGGGGAGTTTGGGTCCGCCGCCTTCGGCTCTTCCCAAAGCGGCGGCGGCGGACCCGTCAGGTCGACGCAGGCATACGTCTTCCTTCACCCATTCCAACGGCAGATGGCCGATTGACCCATCGCGACTGTGAGGCACGTCACACTCGAAAGAGTGAATCGGGTGAGTGTTCGCTCCTGAGGATGTTGTGCATTCATGCCTAATATTCTTCGAAGTAAAGGAAATTCACGCCTCGTTGGCATTGATTCTCACGAGAAATGCTTGTCAAAGTGGGGCGATTGCGCCGATCGAGTGGACTGCGATGTCGGACAGCTCGGCGTTGTCGAACACCAGCAGCCAGCAGCCAGCAGCCAACTGCTCGTCCGTGCATGCCACTTCCGCGGCAGGCGGGGCCGGAGAGTTCCCACGCACGGCTCGTGGACCTGCTGCCCGACCTCGCTGCGGACGCCCGCCAGGGCACCAACTCCCGCAGCGCGCTGGACCAAGCCCGGCTCTCCTCTGCGTACAGCCTCACCTCCGCTGTGCTAATCAAGGCTGGCTCCTACGGGCGCGCCCGGCTCTCCGCTCGCAGCGGCCGCCGCCGCGCGGGAACTGGCGATTGTGCTGCGCGACCAGGACCAACACGATGCTGCCCAGCGCCTGATGAGCTCCGCAGCCCGCCGACCTGGAGGCGACCGGGCTGTGGAGCGACGCCGCGGAGACCGCGTAAGCGCAGATGCTGTGCACCCTCGCCTACACCGCCGCCCGCGGCGGGCCGCGGGCGCGCGGAGGCTCTGGCAATGACCGAGGAAGCCCGCCGTGTCGCCCGCCGGCTGCCCCGGCCGTTCCGCCGGGGCGTCTGTTCAGCATCAGCCCGGCCGCGTCGACCTGTACACGGTCGGCGTGCACTGGGCGCTCGCCGACGTCGGCACCTCCCTGGACGCCGGGAACCTGCGCCCGGAGCAGTTCCCGACCCCCGAGCGCAAGGCCCGCCTGGGCACGGACATGGCGCGGGCATGGTGGGCGTGGCAAGTGGCCCTCCTGGACGCCTACCGGGCCAGCCCCGGGGAGGCCCGCGACGCGTCCAGGACCGGTTGTCCGGAAAGCAGCGGCGCGTGACGTTGCGTCACCTCCACACTGTTCCCAGCGATCGAATCCTGCCGCCGCCGAGGCACCGTTCCGGGCTCGGCGGCCATGAAAGTCAGGGCGCAACGGTCCCGCATTCAAAGAGACGGCGGCCCGCAGACCACACGGGGGATCACCTTGACGGAGCACGAAGACGCACACCGGCCCCCGACGGGCCAGCCACAGCAGGATTCCCCGGACGGCCCGCCGCCCGGCACTTTCGGGCCGCCGCTCCCAGTCCCTCCGGCCGCCCCACCTCCGTACTCCGCATACGCCTCTCCGCCCGGCTCGTTTGGGCCACCACCACAAGGCCCGCCCCAGCAGGGTGCACCCTTCTCACCGCCGCCCTACCCTCCCCACGGCCCTCTGTACGGCCCTCCTTTTCCGCCGCCGGGCGGGCAGGGACAACGACTGCCGTCCGCCGAGCGGCGCAGGCGCCTCCTGCTGTTCGGCGGCGCCGGTGTCCTGATCGCCGCGCTGCTGGCCGGGCTGCTGGTCTGGAACAACACCTCGGGCTCCAAGGAGCCGGAGGCCAAACGGGACCTGGGACCGTTCCGGCAGGCTGTGACGGTGCTGGCCGATTCTCCTGGCCTGCGATACGAGGACTCCGCCGCCGGCCTGATGAAGCGGGACATCACGGTCACCGCCTCCGGCAGCAGCTTCGGTACCAGCGGCTTGGGCAACGGCGGACTTGACCGCGAGATCCTGCACATCGGTGGCAGGACCTTCACCCGGCAAGGTACGCAGCAAGGTTCCGAAGCCTCTGACACATGGACGGCCGCGGAAGAGAGCGACGTCCGCGATACGAAGGAGATCGTCGAACGCAGGCCGTCCCCGGCCCTGCTGGCGCTCCAGCTCTCCCAGGCCCTGAACGCGCTGGAGAAGACGCCTGCCCCCAGCGAATCTGCGAAGCCACCCACGGTGAACCGCACACCCGCCCTCGCGGTGGACACCTCGATGGGTCGACTGCTCGTCAGTGAGAAGAAGCCCCACCGGGTGCTGCGCCTGGAGCCCTACGGCCTCTCCTGGCCGGCCGGGGCCTCCGGTGGCGAGACTGAGCCGTCCTCGGTCCGGTTCGCTCACGCCATGTCCCAGAGAGCCGCCGAGGACGAGGATCCCTCCGAAACCCCCGAGGTGACGGACGGCCCACTCCAGGGCAGCGATTCCGACGGCCTGGACCTGGCGCCCGTCACCGGGGATGCCGCCGACACCATGTTCGACACCCTGGAGAAGCAGGCAAAAGAGCTGAACAACGCCACCGACAGTGGCATCACCCTGAACCTCAGCGGTTCGGGAACGGTGCACTGTGGTTCGGGCGGGTGCACGGCCAGGAACAGCTTCGCCGGGCAGATCACCACCAGCGCAAAGAGCCGTCTGGTGGACGGCAAGGTCACCGCAGTGATGACCGCCTCCTTCAGCATCGACGGCAGGCCCGCAGGCCAGTGCACCAGCCCGCAAAGCTCCTTCGCGGTCACCAGCACCAGCGTCTCCGGCAACCTGTCCTGTTCCAATCCTGGCGCCGGTCCCACCTTCGCCTCGGTCGAGGCGCAGAAGAAGGCCGAGGCAAGGGCCCGATCCCGGGCCAGCGGCGGCCGCCCGGTTCAGTATCAAGTCCCTTACCGCGCCGACACCCTGATCACAGCCCGCGCCCTGGCGACGATCGAGGTCAAGAGGCTGGTCGACAAGGTGCGGCAGGAACGCGACGGCGCGAACTGCTCCGCCTCCCGCGGCGCCTCGGGGGCGACCCACCACATCCCCGGCATCCTCGAGGAGCCGGTCCGAGGCGGCGTCCACGAAGTCCGGTACACCGCAGCCTTGGCCGACCACAAACGGTCGACCTGGCCTGCGGCGCGGCCCGCCAGTGACGAAGACTGTGTGAACTGGTCGGCCAAGAGCGTGAAGACCTTCGGGCACAGCTTCAAAACCCATGGCGCAGGCGCGAAGAACACGAAGAAGCTGACCGACCGCGCCCGCAACACCGGCAACCAACAGGGCCAATGGCTGGACAACGACGCCGCCGCGCAGTTCCTGCGCAGCACCCACGTACCCGGCTCCGGCCCCCGCAGGGTGCGCATCCCAGAAGGGCTCGGACAGGTGATCATGCCGGACGGAACCATCGTCCCCGCCCGGGCGGCCACCCTCGTCCCTGGCCCGGGCGGGCTCTACCGCACGGCATACCCGGTCGTTGACCTGGCATAGGAAACTTGAGGGCATGAGCTTTTCGGTATCGTTCCGCCCACCCGCACACAGGGGCGCCCCCGCCAGCGTCCCGGTTCCCTCGGAACCGGACGAGGAGTACGAAACCCTGGTCATGGAGGCGTGCGAAGCTCTCGCCGAGGCCGGGGACGGCAGTTTCCACATGAGCGGCTTCGGCACGCCAGAGTGGCCGCTCGACGTGTCGTACGACCTGTCCGCGTTCATGGAGCAGTTCCCGGATCTGCTCGCGGGGCTGAGGGCACATCGGGAGGTGGAGATCGACCTCTACTCCCAGGGCATCGAGAGAACGCTGACCTTCCGCGCGGAAGGCGGGGCCGTGGCCATCCACTGCGCCTCGCGAACACAGTGGGTACCGGACCCGGAGTGGGAGCGACTTCCCCAGGGTGAACTCATGGACATGCTGACCACGCTGGCGGCCGACTTCGCCGACGGCCTGGCGGCAGTCCACTCTGGCCTGGCGGGGGTCGCCCCCTTCAATGAGTGGCGCGAACGGGGGAACTGGCAACCGCGCCGTGCCGATGACACCGGCTGACCCCGCGCTCACGGCGCTGCAGGTACTCTCCGTCGCCAGCTCCGCCTGCGGGGTGGCCGGCTCCGCAGCCCGGCGCAAGACGTCCCCGCACGGGGGAGACGGGATGGGCGAGCGTGCGGCGAGGAGAATCAGAGCCCCTGTAGACGTACAGGCGGAAGAGGCGGACGACTGCATCTCACGATCGTCGGCGAAGGTGTCCGGGAGCCTGTCGAGCAGCTCGCCGTCGTGTCGCGAGCAGCGACAACTCCACCGGCGTCCGGGTCGGGCCGTCCGCACACAGCAGGGCGCAGGGCTCACCGATCTCCCCGCTGCTGGCCAACGTCGCCCTGCATGTCCTCGACAAGGCGTGGCAGGACGAGGGTCGCCGGCTGGGAGTGCTGGTGAGGTACTGCAATGACTTCGTGGTCCTGTCGCCGACCAGACAACGGGCCGAGCAGGCCCGGCAGTTGGCGGCGAGGGTACTGGAACAGCTCGGGATGCGACTGCACCCCGAGAAATCCGGCATCACCTGCCTCACTCGGGGTGAGCAGGGCTTCGATTTCCTCGGCTTCCACCACCGGAAGGTCGAATCGTGGAAATGGCGAGGCAGGTTCTACCTGCGTCGTTGGCCCTCGACCAGAGCGATGCGCGTGCTGCGGGACAAGGTCCGCGCGGCCACCGCCCGCTCGAAGACCGAACGGCCCGTGTCCGCCGCGGTCGCCGATCTCAACCCCGTGCTGCGGGGCTGGGCAGCGTACTTCCGCAACGGGAACTCCGAATCAACGCGGTCGCCGGCTACGTCCACGAACGGCTGGCCATCTTCGCCAGCCGGAAACACAGACTCCGAGGCCGGAACTGGACCACCCGGTTTACCTACGAGTGGACCACCCGGCTCGGGGTCTACCGCCTCACTGGAAACGTACGCTGGGCGACGGCGCATGCCAGTCGGTGAACGATGTCGGAAAGCCGTGTGCGGGAGAACTGCATGCACGGTTTGAAGCGGCGGGGGCTGGAAACGGAGCGGAAGCCACCGCGCCAGTCCCCGACCCTACTAAGGAGCCGATGCGTCGCGGCGCTACACCCACGCGGTGGGACACGACCGCTTACAGCTCGAACTCAAGGTCGAGGAGGTCGGTGAGCTCCACTTCGAGGCCGTGGGCGCGGCGGCCGTTGTCGCGGAAGTACACCTCGCCCAGGGCTTCGGCGGCGATCTCGCGGAGCCGGTCTTCGTCGACACCGGCCTCCTGCGCTTCGAGGAGACGGGCGGCGTGACGGGGCGGCAGGGCGAGGGTGAGGTGCCGCACGCGGGCCTGGTCGGTGGTGCCGGGGGCGGCGGTGTAGCCGAACCGGGCCTGGACATCGATCATGATGCCGCTTGTGGTGGCCGCGGCCTGCTTCGCCCTGGCCCTGATCTGCGGCTGCCAGCGGGCGCGGACCTCGCGTTCGAGGCGGTCGGCGAGCTGCGGCCGGGGGGTTTTGATTTGGTTGTTCACGTACCGCTCGACGGTGCGCTGGCTGACGCCGAGCAGCTCGGCGACAGGCTTCGTCCTGCCGCCGTGCTGCTTGACGAGGTAGCGCATCTGCGCCCCGGCCGACTTGGGGACAGGACGCGTGAACGCCCCCTGCACCGCCTTGTCGAGTTCTTCCGCGACCGTGACCATCGCCGCCTGCTCTCCTACTCTCCGGTGTCCTTGGCGGTGACCTCGCCGGTCTTGATGTAGCGGGCGAGATTGGCGACCTTGCCGTCGGCGCCGAGCCGCTCAAGCACGTCGGCACCCCACAGCACGCTCTGGGTGCCCTCGTGCTTGACCATCCCGGGCGACACCCCCAGCCGGAACGAGCCCGGCACGGTCTTGCCGTCGTCCCCGTAGGGCAGGACATCCAGCGGGCTGGGCCCGTTGGCGGTGTACACGGCGCAGTCCGACAGGACCGCGACCGGATACTGTCCGGTGGCCGCCGCCAGGTTGAGCATCTTGCGGTGCATGTTGGTGCGGGCCCGGGAGATGACGGCTGCCCGGATGTCCGGGCGCCAGTTCGGCCGGGCGAGGGCGGGCCAGGCCTGCCCGGGCTTCCAGCCGCCGCCGCGCGCCTTTTCCTGCAGCTTGCCGATGCCGCCCTTGACGGTCATCTTGACGGCGTCCACGACGATTCCCAGTTCCGGATCACGCTGCTTGTAGCCGTCCATCGCCTTCAGGAACTCCTGCGGGGACAGCTTCTCGCCCACACCGAGGTCCGCCATGGTGTCGACGTAGGCGTTGCGGAGCCGCTTGTACCAGCTGTCCAGGAACCGGCCGCTCTCGCGGCGCACCCATGCCTCGACGGGGGCGACGTCGTAACCGAGCTCGACGGCGTACGCGACCGTGGGGGTGGCGTACCAGGCCAGGCCCTCGGGGCGTTCGCCGGTCGGGGTGAACGGGCTGGGCAGCAGGTGGCCGTCGAGGTCGTGCCACTGCTTGCCGATCTTCACCCGGGACAGGTCGACGTGGGAGAGGTCGACGAGCCAGGAGCCGGGCACCGCTGGGTCGAAGACCGGGTTGGTGGCATGCACGGGTGGCGACGCCAGGCCGATGACCGCGCCGTTGGCGGCCGCGCCGAACGCCAGGTTCACGTCGATGCCGACCAGGTAGCGCTGCATGCATTCGGCATCCGTCATATCCCGTGCCCAGTCGTAGGCCTCCTCGAACAGCCTCTCGCCGGGGCCGCGTACGTGGAAGCGGGGCAGGTGGGCCAGGACCGGGTGCCCGTCGGTCGCCTCGCACGGCGCCGGGTCCATCGGCTCCGTTCCCAGTGACCCGGGCCGGTGCTCGCGGTGCCGTCTGCCGGTGGCGTCCGGCTCGCTCGCGCGGGTCGGTGGGTTGAGCGCAGTCATCAGCTGCAGCCCCGTGACGGCGGTGGAGCCGACCGGTGTCATCACCCGGGCCGCGTACACGCCCAGCACCCGGGCGAGTTCGGCCGGATCCAGCTGGGCTGCGTGGCCCCAGGCGCGGTCGTCGAGGGCGTGCCAGGAAGGGATGCACAGCTGTACGCACTGCCGACGGCTGCCCTGGGCGGGGCGGTAGATCCGTGCCCAGGGCCCCAGTCCTCGCTTGGTGAGCTGCCAGTCGGCGCGCTGGAGCTGCTTGATGACCTTGTGTCCCTCCGGGAGCCGCCCGGGGAGCCGCTCGGCCTCGGACAGTACTCCGGGCAGGCCGTAGCGCTCGCATGCCGTTTTGGTGAGCACTAGCAGCGGGTCGCCGTCCTTGCCCGAGCCGTGCAGCTTCTCGGCCCCCAGCTGTGCCTCGGTGAGTGCCCACTCCACCAGGGCGGGCAGCGACTTGGCGGGTACGTCCAGGATCAGGCCGCCGATGCCGTAACCGGTGACGTTGCGCTCGGCGTTGGCGTCGAGGACGAGCAGCGGACCGTGCGCGTACGACCCGCCGGGCGTGGGCGTGTGGGCGGGGGCGGCCTTCTCCGCGCCCGGACGGCGCGACACGGGTGACGGCCGTACGGCCCGCGCCGGAGGCGATGCGTCGGCCGGTGTGTGAGCAGCGGCGGAGGAAGGGGACGGGGCGGTGCGGGACGCGGTCACGGCCGCAACGCCGAGTGCCTCCCCCGCAGGCCCCGTGGACGGCGTGCCGGTGGACGTCGCCGGCGCCGGGGCGTCCTGCTGCGGCTCGGCGGTGCTTTCGGTGGCGGGGTAGAGCTGCGCGAGCTGCTTCAGCATGCGGGCGTACGCCTCCCGCTCCGGCGGCCGCGGCTCGCTCCGGCCCGCCTCCCAGCCGCTGACCGTGGCCCGCCGCACATCCAGGGCGGCGGCCACCTCGTCCAGGGTGAGGGCATGGGCCTGGCGCAGGCGCTTGCGCTCCGTCGGCGGCGGAAGCGGCGACCGGGACGCAACCAGCGCGTCGACCGCGTCGAACAGCTCGGACATGGAACACCTCCGCCCTCACTCTATCCCATGAACCGTACACATCGCGTATGCATGGCGTACATTAGGCGTACGCACAGCGTACGCGCGTGATAGGGCACTCGATCGGAGGTCGTCGCCCGCTTCGGATCGAGGAATTGAGCCTTTGCCAACCTCAGTTTGCGCAGGTCAGGTGGAGGGTGAGGACGGCTTGGACGTGGCTGGTGATCAGGGTGGTGCTGCAGCGGAGTTTCCTCAGCAGGCGCCAGGTCTTCAAGGCCGCCATGGCCTGCTCGGCGAGGGCCCGGATGCGTGCGTGCGCGGTGTTGACCGCGCGTTGACCTGCCGAGAGCCGGTCCCGCCGGCCGCGGAAGGGGACCCGCACAGTGCCCGCCCGCGCCCTGGTAGCCCCTTGTCCGCCCAGCAGGCCAGGCCCTCCTCGGTGTGAGGCCCACAGCAGCTTCCCGTATGGATCCGCCATGACCTGCACGTTCATGCCGTGCTTCTTGTGTTTGCCGGAGCAGAGGGGCCGGTTGGCGGCCATCCGGTCGATCGGCAGCAGCGTCCCGTCCAGGATCGCGAACGCCTTTGCCGAGGCGGCCGTCACCGCCGTGGCGAGGTTGGACGCCTGCACCGCGAGCAGATCGATGGCTTCCGTGATGTAGCGGTACGCCGTGCTCACGCCCACCTCGAACCCGGCTGCGAGCTGCGTGTAGGTGTGCCCAAGGCGTAGGTGCGCCAGCATCAGCAGCGCCTGGCGGCCGGCGGACAGACGGGCCGACGGCGGTAGCGCCACCAGTGATCTTCGAAACGAGCCCGATCTCCGACGTGCCAGGGATATGCCATCGACTCACTCGCACGGGCCGAAAGTCGCACAGGGGGCCCGGTCCTGCCCCGGTCTGCGACAGGCCCTCAAACAGCCGTCTGCCAGGAGTCAGGTCCGGGCCTCCCGTTCCGCCCGCCACCGGGCTATGACTCACTCGGCCGGGTGATGGCGCTGGGTCAGCAGAACCGCGGCAGCTTTTGCAGGCGTGGGGCGGTGTATGGATCCGATCAACGAGATACACGTGAGTGAGCCCGGTCTGATCGTCGTCGATGTCGCGGCTGCAGACGACGCGACTGCCAAGGCCTTCCAGCGGGTGCTCGCCGAACGATGGGCAACCGCAACAGCAGAAAAGACGACCCAGGATGTAGGGCAGCCCGGAGTCCGGCTGCGCTGTTATGTAGATCTACGCCAAGCGATCGACTCGTAGCCGCTCCAGCCCGATCAGCGCAGGGTTGGCCTCCCGGGATGCGTGGACAAGGAGCAAGGCCCGTGGCCTCAAGCCTGATGATGAGCTGCGGATGGCGGGGGTACCCCTGCTGCCTGTTGGCGCATCAGGTCTTGCCGGCAGGCTCTCGTGTAAAACCTGCTATTTCAACGACCGGTTGTTTTTGCCGAGCTGCAGGCGTGATCAAGGCCGAAATCCGAACACGCACTCGAAGCTTTCCGTGTGGAATGCGTGTTCGATTTCTTCTGGTGTGAGTAGCCGCTTCTCTGCAGAAACTATGACTTGATTCGACTGGTGTCGGCGTGACGGCTGATGCTGTTTCCCGAAGCCTGTGATTCCGGCTCTCTGACTATCGATCGTCCGTCTGGAATGCATGTAGTGGCAGGTCAAGGGTAGTCCCGGCCACTCGTTCAGCCAGGTGGGCAAACGAGTCGGAGGCGTCAGTCTCAGGCTTGCATCAGATACTCGACCGCACTGCCAGGGGCGTGGATTCGAGTCATTGGACAGTAGTCGAAATCCAAGAATTCCTGAGATCGCCGCAGGTGTTGTCAGTGGCGGCGTCTAGCTTTCAAAGCGGGTCCAGGAAGCGAAGAAACGTAGAGGCGTCGGTCTGCAGGGGGGAGATGGTCTTGCGTTCGCGGATGTGGTGGCAGGAGGTCGTGCCGGGGGACTGGCACGTGTTCGGGATGCCCGAGGGACTGGTGAAGGAGCGCTACCTGGCGCTGCTTGCTGCTCTGGAGGAATTGTCCACACGGGGGCCGATGGCGACGCTGTCGGACATCACCGCGCAGCTGAAGGCGGTTGGCTACCACGACCCGCTGCCGGAAGCTGAACTACGCACATTGCTGGACCGGCTGCAGGAGTGGCAGTTCGCCGAGCCGTTTCACGACTACGCGGCTCCGCTGCGCAGCCTGCAAGGCCTGGCGGCGCGCGAGGAGGCGTGGGCACTCACCCAGCGCGGACGCGGCGTTGTGGCCGCCGTGCGCACCGCCGTCGTCGACGTCGTGCGCGCCCTGCAACTGCCCAGCCGGTTACTGGATGGAGTGCACGACACCCTGCGGGAGATCCTCGGACACCTGAAGGAAGACCACGGCCGGCTTCCGGGCGACCTGGAGAACGTGCGCACCCGCATCGACGAACTGCAGCGGGTCACGGCGGACTTCTACGCGGCACTGGCAAAGATGGTGCAGTCCGATGTTACGGACAACGACGTGTTCGGCGAGAACCGCGACCGGGTGGTGGAGGCCCTGCGCCAGTTCCCCCGCGAATACGGGCGCGGGCTGCCACGCGTCGAAAGGGCACTCGCCGAGCTGCGCGCGGCCGGATTCGCCCGCACGGTGGAAGCAGCCGTCGAGCATGCGGGCCTCCTGGACGCCGCCGACCAGCAGCACTGGATCGACGAGCGCATCCGCCGCCTGAAGGACCTGGAGGCATGGTTCGAACCGGACGGCACCGTGCACCGGCTGATCGACTCGGCCAGCGGCGCCGTGCACACACTCCTCGTCGCCATCGACCGCCGCTACATGGCCCGCCGGCGCGGCAGCGACCTGGGCGTCGACTTCAGGGCCCTTGCCTACAGCTTGTACCGTCAGCCGGACGACTCTGAAGCCCGCCGCGTCTACGCGGCTGCCTTCGGGGACTGGTCCGCCTGGCACGCGGTCATCGGTGCCGGCGAGGAGGACGTCGCTCATGGCACTCCCGCCCAGTCCGGCACTGGCCGTCACCAGGTCGAGGTGACGCTGCGGGAACACGAGCGGCACGGGCGGACCACCGGACGGCCCCGCAAGGTTCCCGACACGACCGCCGACCGGGCCGCGGCCCACGCCAAGGCACAGGCACTTGGACAGCGCCGCCGCTATCTGGCCGAGCTGCTGACCACCGACGGGGAGGTCGGTCTCGACTACCTTGGCCAACTGCCGTTTGAGGCGGCGCTGATCCTGCTCAACGCCGTCGAAATCGCGCTCAGCCAGTACGACCAGCGGGACGGGATGGGCCGGGCCGCCGTCGACCAGGCCGGCCTGGAAGTCACCGTCAGCCCCGGCCGGCCCCACGTCACCGTCACTGTCGAACTGGCCGAAGGACACCTGTCCGGGCCCGACCTGCGGCTGTCGGTCACCCCTCAGGGCCACTCATCCTCTGTGCACCGCCCAGCCGAGTCCGGGGCGGCCGGGCAGAAGTGGAGCGTGGCATGAGCGACACTCTGCTGCTCGACGCCGACCTGCGCGCGAGCGCCCGCCTGCTTGCTCGGGTTGGCCGGCTCACCATCGAAGATGAGCCTGAGCACTACCGGGTGGCTCTGCAGGGCCACCCGGCGCTGGCCGAGTTCTTCCGCACGGAACTGGGTTGGACCTTGGAGGTCCATGAGGTCGCCGGTCTGATCCGGCTGCACAAACGCCGCCAGGACGTGCCGGCCGACCGAGGCCCGAGGCTGGTACGGGAGAAGCAGCCGCTGGCCGGCACCTTGGTGATGATCCTCATCTGCCTGGCCTGCGAACAGCTGTGGCGCCGCCCGCGCATGAGTGTGCGCGAGCTCATGCAGGCCATCGCGCAGGTCTGCGCGGCCGACACCACCGACGGGCGACTGCCTTACTTCCCGGTCGTTGTCGGCGATGACGTCAGCAAGCAGCAGGCGCGTCACAACCGCCAGAGCCTGGGCGAGGCATTGAAGATCCTCGTCGCCGAAGGCACTGTCACCGTCGACGCTGACCTTGACCGTGTCCTGGCCGAGGAGGACGGCGACCTCGTCGTCACGGCCTCCCGAGACCGCCTCGCCACCAAATTCTCCTCACTGTCACCCACCCTGCTGCAACTCGACGGCCTGGCACCCCACCAGCATGCCGCGGCCCTGTCCGCCGAATCGCTCCTGGACCACACCGCCCACACGGCAGGGGATGCCCCCACGCTGGAGCAACGGCGCCTGAACGCCATCCGCCGCTTGGTCGATGACCCTGCCACGGACCCTCGCGACGACGACACCGACACCACCCCGTACCTGCACACGCTGACCGGACGCGAACGCGCCCTCAACGCCGTCGCCGCCCTCGGGCTCACCGCAACCGTGCGCCGCGACTGGTGGCAGGTCACCGACCCCAGCGGTCAGTCCAGCGGCATCGACTTTCCCAACGGCCGCCGCATGGAACGCCAGGCAGCCCTGGCCCTTCTGGCCACCCTTCCCGGCCGCGACGATCCCACCGCACCGCTGACCCTGACCGACATCACGGAACTGTTCACGCAGGTACGAGCCCGCCAGCCTCGCTGGGCCGCCTCCTACGAACGCCTGCCCGCCCTGGCCCACGCCGCGGCCGCCGAACTGACCAGCGCCGGCCTGCTTGCCTCCGGACCCGACCACCCCGATACCTGGCTGCCCACGCCCGGGGTGCACCTGTGGCGAGTCCGCGTCCGCCAGCCCGCCCCGCCACCCTCCCCGGCCGGCACCGCGCCCACCGACCCCGCGATACCTCTGTTCACGCCCGCCACAGCGGACGCCACCTCCACACCCGATGCTGCTCACCAGGCTCAGCAAGGAGTCGACGGATGACCACCGAGCACCCCGCCCTGCACCTGAGCCTGACGAACGCCGACGCTCCGGTCGTCGGTACCCCCACCGCCGAAGGTCGCTGGCAGCCCACGCGCGCCGGCATCGTCAACTCCTGGGCGTGGGCTAGCGAACAGCTGTACTTCTCCGACGGCTGGCTCGCCCTGGTCGGACCCAACGGATCCGGCAAGTCCCTGAC
Organism: Streptomyces sp. cf386; assembly: GCF_900103585.1. Classification (GTDB taxonomy): domain Bacteria; phylum Actinomycetota; class Actinomycetes; order Streptomycetales; family Streptomycetaceae; genus Streptomyces. The sequence continues at coordinate 28,042 of NZ_FNHV01000029.1, read as the reverse complement.
TGCCTCCATGCTGGTCACCGTCCTGCTCGACGCCGACACCTCCCAGACCGCCCTGTCGGTGTCCGGTAAGGCTGCGGGCACCCTCACCAGCCGCCACACCGACTTCAACGACCGGGAAGACCGCACCGGCATCTGGTGGCTCGAGTACGGCCTGCACGATCAGGCCGATGGCACCACCCAGTACATGACCACCGGCCTATGGCTGCGGGCCACCGCAGGCGACATGCACCGCGCCTTCTTCCTTGCCCCCGGCCGGGTAGGCACCGACCTGATACTGGAACAGGACCGTGAGCCCGTCGGCCTGGACGCGCTCGCCGGTCAACTGGCCGCCTGCCAGGGCGAGATGTTCACCAACTCCAAAGCCCTACGAGGCTCACTGACCAAGCTCACTCCTCAAGACGAGCGCTCCTACCGCCACAACGTGCGCACCCGGCTGTTCGCCCCGCTCAACGAGGTCCAGTTCGAGGCCCTTCTCGCTGTGCTGCGTTCCCTGCGCAGTGTGCGTACAGCTGAAGCCATTTCACCCACCCGGATGCGGCAGGTCCTCACCGATGCCCTGCCCGCCCTCGACACCGACAACCTCACCCAGGTCGCCGAGGCGATGGAGCGCATTTCCGAACTCGAAGACAAACTGGAGCGCACCCGCCAGGAAGCCAAGCTCCTGGATGGCACCGACCGCAGCTACCGCCGCTACCTGCGCACTGTGGCCCAGGTAGAAGCCGCCGCCCTGACGGCAGCCAACACCGAGTTCGACGACCATGCCCGCGACCTCAAGAAGGCCACCGACCAGCTGGATGCCGCCCAGCAGGCATCGAAGGAGGCGGCCCAGGAGTTTGACCACGTACAGAGCGACATCTCCCGCACCCGGGGGCACCTGTCCGCGGACGAGGCGCTGCTGAGCGAACATGCCGGCGCCGAACTGCCGCACCACGAGGAACGTGCTCGCGACCTCGCCGCCCAGGCCGAAGCCGCCGCCGAGCGTGCGCAGACAGCCAGTACCGACGCCGACGAGGCTGACCGCAAGGCCGCAAGCAGCCGAACCGATGCCCAGGCCGCTCAGACCCAGCTCACCCGGATCTCCGGTGACCTGCGCACCACTGCTTCCGCTCTGGGGGCCCAGGCCGCCTGCGAACACCTCATGACAGCATCGGCAGCTCTGGCCGCGGCACGCACGGGCGCCGACGCCGTGCTGGACACAGCATGGCTGTGCAGTCACCCGCTGGCCTGGGCGGAAGACCACCAGCGCCAGATCCAGGCCGTCGACAGGGCTCTGCGCAGTTACGAGCACCTTCAGGGCAACCAGCGCACCGCCGCGGACGAACAGCATGCCGCTGAGGATGCGGAACATACTCGCCGGGAGGCGGCCGGCCAGGCCACCCGTGACCGCCGACGCGCTGAGGAGGAGCTTTGTGCCCGCCTCCAGGAGTGGCAGGAAGCCGCGCCGCTGCTCGGTCCGCTGCCGCCGCAGCTGACCGAACCGGGCGACATGGAAGAGCGCACCGACACCAGCCAGCTCACCGCCTGGCTTGCGTCCGCAGCCGCTGCGGCCCGCGCCCGCATCGATCTCCCCGGGCACCAACAGAAGGCAGCTGCCGACGGCGCTCTTGCCCAAGCCGCAGCCCGCATCGCAGACCAGGCCCGCATCGACCATGCCGCCGCTCGGGAAGCCGCCGACGAAGCCGGTGCTGCACACGAAGCCGCCCTGGAACAGGCCCACGCAGAGGCCGAAGCCGACGAGAACCGCCGCGCCCAGGCCCACCGAGCCAACCAGCAGACCCGCCGGGACGCCCAGACTGCGCTCGACGCTGCCGAACAGGCCCACGCCGGAGCCGATGCGGCCGCCCTTCAGTCGGTCCGCGACTGGCTGGGCCAGGTACACGCCTGGCGCGACGGCCTCACCCACCTATCCGCCGACGATCTCCCCCTGCCCCATCCCACGGCACTGGCAGCCGACCTGCACGCCCTGCGGCCCGCCGACCTCACCCTGCTGGCGGTGCGTGCACACGCCCAGGCCACACCGCGGCTCCAACACCAGGCCGAACAAGCGGCCCGGCAGGCCCAGGCCGTCACCGAAACCGTCAGCGCCCTCACCGAACAGCTGCACCAGGCCCAGCAGTCCGCACCGATCCCGTCGCCTCCGGCCTGGCGCACCCGCACGGACAGCGACAGCGTCCCGTTGTGGGCACTCGTCGACTTCGCTCCCGGCCTGGGTGCCGCAGACGCCGACCGCCTGGAGGGGGCCCTCCTCGTGGCCGGCCTCCTGGACGCCCTCGTCACCCCTGACGGCCGGGTATGCGACGGCGATCTCACCCTTACTCCCACGATGCCCGCTGCCCAGGGGCGCACGCTGGCCGACCTGCTGGTCGTCGAAGACACCCCGGCCATCGACACCGCACGGGTCCGCGAGATCCTTTCAGCCATCCCGCTCGACGCCCCCGGCAGCAACCCGGCAACCGGCCGGCTGGCCCACGGCGTCCTTACCGCCAGCGCTCCCGCCGGATACCGGGCCGCCTTCATCGGCCGCACCACACGGGAGAGGGCACGCCAACAGCGCGTCAGGCGCCTCGAAGACGACCTGGCCGTTGCCCACAGCACCCTCACGCAGGCGGAAGGACGCCTATCGCGTCGCCGCCAGGACATCACCGAGGCCGCCGCCGAACGCGACAGCCTCCCGCCCGCCGCCTGCGTCGACGACGCGCGGCGCCAGGCCGCCGACCGGCGCGCGGCCGCCGACGCCCTCAAACACAGCACCGCCACGGCGCTGGCCGACGCCGACCGGGCTCTGGAGCGCATCCTGGCCGAACTCGCGGCAGCCGCGGCCACCCGCACCGCGACCGTCTCCACCGCTGCCCTCACCCACGAACACGCCCGCGCCAGCGAGACTCGCGCCGCCGGAGCGGCCCAAGCCGCCACAGAGACCGCGGCCGAGCAGGCGGCCGCCGCCCAAGCCAGCGAAGACGCCCGCGCCCGCGCCGCTGCTGCCCAGCAAGCCGCCGACACCGAACACGAAGCCTTCCCCTACCAGGCGATCGAAGCCGCCGAGACAGCCCACACGGCCGAAGACGCAGCCGAGCAGCACCTGAACCGAGCACGCGCCGAAGCCCTCAAGACCACCAGCCGCCACGAAGACGCCTCCAAAGCCGTCAGCGAGGCACTGCGCGCGCTCAACCGCGCAGCAGCCCTGCCCGCAGGCGACATGCTCCGCACCGAACCGGACTACCTCGACGCCCGCCGCGAAACCGCCGTCCAACTCGTCGGCCACATCCAAGCCTGGGCCCCGGCCGCCCAGCGCGTCACCGACCTCCTCGCACGGGCAGACAGTGACCACCAGGAAGGCACCGAGCGCCGCACACGCCACACCCGGGCCGAGCAGGAAGCCGCCCGGTCCCAGCGACGTGCCGAGGAGGAAGCCGCGACGGTCGCCGAAATGCGCGCCCTGCACGGCGCCGAATACCGAGAGCTCCTGACCCGCCGGGACGCCACGGACGAAAGGCTGAAGCAGGCCGAGGCCCGCGCCGAACAATGCCGCAGCCGCCAGCAGGAAGCCGACAAGCAAGCCAGCGCCGCCCAGGCCACGCTGATGTGGATCGCCCCGCAGCGGGAGACCGCCGAGAAGAACCGCGACATCTGCATGGCCCGGCTCGGCCGCCTGGTCGATGAGCGCCTCGCCGACGTCCCCGACGACCTGCCCACCACCGCCGGCCGCCCCGCCAACCTCACCGCAGGCCTGGCCTGGGCCAGGCGCCTGCTCACCGACGCCCCCGGCGGCACCGACCGGCGCACCGCCCTGGAACGGCAGCGCGACCGCGACCTGGCCCTGCTGGAAACCGCGGCCCGCAAGGCCAGCACCGGCCTGGCCGGCTTCGACCGGCAGGTCACACTGGAGAGCATCGAAGACACCCCCTGGCGGCGTGCGCTCGTCGCCGATCCCGCCGTGGTGCGAGGCCAAGACGTCCCCACCACCGTCCAGGACCTCAAAGCCACCGCCGCTCAGCTCGAGGACGACCTGCGCGTCGACATCAAGCAGGTCCTCAAGACAAGCCTGTTCACCCGCCTCCAGCGCGACATCCAGCTACGCCGGCAAGCAGCAGTCGAGCTGGTCGCACGGATCCACGACACCCTCAAGGACGTCCGAACGGGCGTGGCCCACGTCGGCGTCCAGGTCGAATGGGACGTCCGTGACAACCCCGAGGCGCAGCGCATGGTGGAACTCATCGGCAAGCCGCCCTCTGACGACACCTTCGAGCAGATGTATGACGCGCTGCGCCAGCGCATGGACGAAAAGGCCGGCGAACCCTGGGCAGAACGCGTCGCCCACACCTTCGACTACCGCAGCTGGTACGACTGGACCATCTCCGTTACCCACGCCTCCTTCGAGGCCGCGGGCAAGGAGAAGTTCCGCGAAATCACCGCCCGTTCCAACCCGCTGGAAGCTCTTTCCACCGGCGAGAGGCGCCTGGCCACCATGCTGCCCTTGCTGGCGGCCGCCTGGTCGATGTACTCCGCCCGCGACTACGCCGGCCCGCGACTGCTGTCCATCGACGAGATCGACGCAGCCTTCGACGAACGCAACCTACGCAAGATCCTGGCCCTGCTGCGCTCCTGGGACTTCGACGTCCTCGCCACCGCCCCGTCCATGACCCCCCTGATCAAACGAGAGACCCAGCGCGCCATGGTCCACGAAGTCGTCACCGCCGGCCGACGCCGGATCACCGTCCCCTGGTTGTGGCACGGCCACGGCGAACCCCAGCCCCTCACCCTCGAAGTGCCCGCCCCGCAGCCCCAGGACACCCCATGACCGCCGACCACACCATCCTCGCCGCCGACCCGGAACTCACCCCGCTGTGGCAGGCCATCCACGACCGCCTCAGCGCCGGCAGCGCCCCCGCCGACATCGCCACCGTCACCGTGCCCGGCCTCACGCCCGGCGCGGTGGCCGCCCTGAAGTCATGGCTCGACACATCCGCCCAGCGCCGACGCGGCCGCACCCGCGTCCCTCACACCGACCGCGGCGTCACAGTGCCGCTGCACCCCCTCCTGGACGCCCTCGGCCTCACCACAGACACCCTGCAGGCTTTGGTCGAGGACGCCGTGGGCCGCGCAGTCGTCAACCGCAGGCACGGCCGCCTCGCCGCTGCCGAACTGCGCCAGGAACTGGTCCGCCACGCCGAGAAGCAGCTGCCGCACCTGCCCGGACTACGGGCCAGGCTCACCTCAGGAACCGACGAAGAAACCGCTCCCGGGATGCGTCGCCTCATCGACGCCTTGGCCTCCATCACCCGCCACCTCCCGCACACACCACCCCGCACCCTTGCCAAACTCGCCCACGACCACGCAGGCGACCCGCACTACTTCGATCCCGCCACCGGACCCGGACAACGCCTCATCACCGCCCTCGCCGAGCTCGCCGACCGTCCGGAACCCACCCGCCCCGACCACATACGCGCCCTGCTCGCCGAGCACGGCATCATCGCCGACCGGCTCTCCGCCACCGTCCTGCTTCACCAGGTCCGCGCCCTCGGCCACGGCCCCATCGACCGCCGCCTCAATGAGGCCATCACCCCCGTCGCCCTCAACCTCCTCGACCTCACCCGCACCCCACCGCGGCTGGCACCGCACCCGCTGACCGTCGTCGAGAACCCCTCCGTCCTCGAGGCCGCGATGGAAAGCGCCAGCACCCAGCCCATGGCCTGCACCAGCGGCCAGCTCCGTGCCGTCGACCATGTCCTACTCCAACTCGCAGTCGACCAGGGCGTTCCCCTGTACTACGCAGGAGACCTGGATGCTGCGGGTCTGCACATCGCCGCCACCGTGCAGCAGACCTACGGTGCACAACTCGTCGCCATGGACGCTGCCCTCGTGCGCGCGGCAGGTGACCTGCCGTCCGCCGCCCCCCTCGGCCCCCTGCCGAACAGCTGCGATCCCGCGCTGGCCGCACAACTGCAGGCGACTGGGCGCGTCCTCTACCAGGAACACGACGCCGTACTCACGCGCCTCCTTGACCCGGCTTCCTCAGAACCGGGAGCCTTGCACCCCGCCCCACGGCAAGCGGGGGAGTGATTCCGGTGCGCAGATGACCGAGAGTGCCGGCCCTTGTGGCACGCGGTGCTGCCGGGAGATCCGCGGGTTCACGGCAACCGAGGCGGACGCGTATATTTGGCACAAGGTTCATCTATTTTCAGTCAATCTGATGACTCGTCGCATATCTGCCCGGCAAACGCCCTCGGGGTCGTGCACGCACCGTTACGATGACCGCATCAGCCTGACACAGGGTCAGCAGCCTGGTGTCGGGCAGGCGTTCACGCCGCGAGGAACAACACACATGCCCGTCGACTCCGACGCGGCGCGGACATGCGGTTGATGCTCAGCCACTGGGCTTCTGCGCAAGGATTCACGGGGTGGGTCATGTCAGGCGAATTCGCTCAACTTGTCGTAGACGAGGCCATCTTTCACCTGGTCCCGCAGCGCAAGCGGTCGGACCCGGTACCAGCACAGCTCAAGCTCAGCGAAGCGGTGTGCCAGCTCGGCGAGGACGTGCGAGGCAAGATCCAGGCCAACTTCCGTGGCGTGCTCACCAAGCACGGACGCCCGGTCGTAGAAGAGCTTGAAGTGAAAAAGTCGACCGTGCCGGACCGTATCTACGAGTACCTCGCCCAGCAGCGGGAGCTGGTGGACGTTTCCGTCGACCTTGCCGAACTGCTCTTTGAGAGCCAAAAGGGGAGAAGCCCGGCCGGACTCCTCCTCGTGGCTGCCGCACGTCTGGCTGGCAAACGGGCGCTGCTCATCGTCAAACTGGAGCAAGAGGGCGGGCTCCGGGCTGAGGACGTTCTCGTCGAGGGCAAGCGCACCTTCGACATGAGCTACTTCGCCGACCTGCTGATGACGGAGCACAACAAGATCTACAAGGCTGCTCTGTTCTGTGTCGACGGCGTCCCCGAGGACGGGCCCATCGAGGGGTGGGCGGCTGACAAGCAACTGGCCGGCAAGATGGCGCAGTTCTGGCTGCAGGCCTTCCTCGGTTGCCGGCAGAAAGAGGATCCCAAGCGCCTCACCCAGGAGTTTCACGAGGCAGCAGTGGACTGGGTCGACAAGCGGGTCGACGATCCCGAGAAGAGCGTCGACTATCTGATGGCTGTCCTGGTCGAGTTGCGCTCCAACACCGCGACCCTGGATCCGACCGCCTTCGCCGCTGATCACCTCGACCTCCATGACCAGGACAACTTCCTCACTTACCTGGCCAGCAAGGACGTCCCAACGACCGTCTTCGACAAGGACATCGAGCGGGTGGCTCCGCGCCTCAGCGAACTGCAGATCGGCTTCGCGAGCGGGATCTCCATTGTCGCGCCCGTCAGGCGGGTGCGTGAGGACATCAAGATCGACGAACATCCCGACGGCACGTCCACGGTCACCGTCAGGGGCAAGATCACGTCCACGCGCAGCCACTACAGCGCCCGCAAACCCGACGCCCCGCAGACAGACGGCCAAGCGCCCAGGGCGGATTCCACCGGGTGAGCGTGGTCAACGACGCCTTCCACCGGTACCAGGCGGAACTCCCCAACATCCGGAAGGCGGCACAGCTCACTGCGGCCCTTCTGCGACGCAAGGCCGCGCGCGCCCACATCACCTGCGAGGTGACCTCACGGGCCAAGGAGACCGGCAGCTTCGTCACCAAGGCGTACCACAAGAAATACGCCGACCCCTGGACGGAGATCACGGACAAGGCAGGCGTCCGTATCACCGTCCAGCACAAAGGCTTCCTCAACAAGGCCCTCGAGGTCGTCAAGGACAACCTGACACTGGTCGGAGGCCCCCAGGACTACCGAGAGCAGGAGGACATCGAGGGCCAGTACACGCTGCAGTACCCCCGCCTGCACGTCCAAGTGCTTGCCGCGTGCGACCTCAGGGACGGCGACGGCCGGCCTTACGAGTGCGAGATCCAAATCCGCACCGAAGCAACCGACTTGTGGGCCCGTATGTCCCACCGGCTGCTCTACAAAACAGGCACCACCGACGTACCCCGCGATGTCAGTAGGTCGCTGTACCGTTTGATCGCCCTGGTCGAACTGTACGACCTCGAGGTCGAACGGGGGGTAGACGTCTTGGCGCAGCACCCCGACTTCACCCGCACGAACCGACTCCTGGCCGAAGCAGAGTTCCTGTACCGCACGTTCACCGCGCACGATTACCGGCGCGACCTGTCAGAAGACATCGTCGACGTCCTGATCGACACCGTCGAGCACGAGCCCGACTATCCCAACAAGTTAGCCCAGTTTGCCGAAGCGTACCGTCAGCAGCTCGAAGAGGCGTACCGCGACTACGGCCCCACGAGCGAGCTCTTCTTAACCCACGGCCGCTACATACTGGCCAGCCAGCCGGAAAGCCTGATCATCTTCGAGCGCCTCACCACCGCCAAGATGCTGTTACGAGGCGTCTGGGACGACGAACTGCCCGACACCATGCTCAGCGACATGGCCGAGATCTGGAGTGTCCACCTGTGACCCGACCGCCGCAGCCCGAACCCTCCGCTGTCGTGGCCGCCACCGCCATGTTCGTCGAAGTCCTCGTCGTCGGCATCGGCTTCCTCACCGGCCTGGGCATCCTCGCCGCAGCCATCGCCGGCCCCGACAACAGCCGCCAGCTCGCCCCTGCAGCAGCCACCCCCCTCGCCGCCGGCGCAGCCCTCGCCTTCGCCTACGCCCTCGGCATCCTCATCGACCGCGCCGCCGACACCGTCCTCGCCCCGGCACGCCGACGCCTGCGAACCCAGTCCTTCCCGACCTCCGCCGCCTACGCCCAGGCCCGCCTCAAGCTGGCCGAGATCCCTGCGTTAGCCGCCCGCGCCGACTACGCCCGCTCCCGCCTGAGGATCTGCCGCGGCTGGACCCTCAACAGCATCCTGCTCACCCTGGCGACCGATCTCGCCCTGTGGCGCTACCCCGTCGAGCACCGGCCCCTGCTCCTTGCCACCGCAACCATCCTGGGAGTCCTGGCCGCCGTCGGCTTCTACCTTTCCTGGCACGCCATCACCGCCACGGGCTACCGCAAACTGGCCGCACAGACCGCCCCCGCGGCCACCCAGACCGTGCCGGCGCAGCAGCCGGCCCCCGCACCGCACACGCCCTGACCACGCGTCGGCCGCCCCGAGATTTCGCCTGTGCCGTACGGGACACCCCGTGCCAGTGGGGGAGGGCTGACAGAATCGAAGTGACACCGCCTGCCCGCTGGCCTGCCGCGCAGCGCACGGAGACCGCCCATGCAACCGCCTTCGCCCCTGGCACCTACCGCCCAGGACCTGCACGCTCTGGGACTGGACACACTAGCGCGCCGCAGGCGGCGCAAACCCCTGCCCCTGCACGCGGACCAGCAGCAGGCCCTGCGCAAGATCCTCAAGCACCTCAACAGGCCCGGGACCCGCGGCCTGTACGTGTCAGCGACCGGCACCGGCAAGACTCTCGTCGCCAGCCGCGCCGCCCATCAGCTGGCGCGCCGCCTGCTGTTCGTCGTCCCTACCCTCGACCTGGCCGCGCAGACCGCACTGGCGCTCCGCCATGACGGCCACAACGAGCCCCTCGTCATTGTCTCCTCCATGGACGCGGCCGCCCACGACGCCCTGAGCGCGGCGCGCATCGCCTCGGTCACCGACTACCGCCTGCTTGCCTCCCTGCTTGCCGCCGTCGGCACCGGCCGCGACGCGCTGCCCGGTCTGACGGTGGTGTGCACGTACGACTCCCTCGACAAGATCGAAAGCACCCAGCACACCGCGTATCAGGTTCCGCCCTTCGATCTGGCGGTCATGGACGAAGCCCACCGGATCGCCGGCCGGACCGACAAGAAGTGGGCTGCCATCCACGACACCACCCGCATCCGAGCAGAGCGCCGCCTCTACATGACGGCCACCCCGCGCATCTTCGCCGCGCCCGAGCTGGCCGAATCCGCGAACCTCTCCCGCTCGCGCGGCCTCCTGACTGCAGCAGCGCAGGGGAGCGACGCCCGCTCCAACTCCATGGACAACGCTGCGGTCTACGGCAAGAAGATCTTCGAATACCCCCTTGCCCGGGCCATCGAAGACGGCCGGGTCGCGGACTACCGCATCATCGTCCCCACCCTCACCGACGAGACTCTGCGCACCCGCCTCAACGTGCCCGCCCCCGGCACCACCGCAGGCCAGCAGCCTGCCACCGACGAGGCCTTGCGCACCACCGCCCTGCACCTGGCCGTCCTCAAGGCGATGGCCACCCACCAGCAGCGGCGCGTCCTGGTCTACTTCAACCTCGTCGAGGACGCCAAGCGCTTCGCCCGCGAACTGCCCCACACCCTGCGTCGCCTGCGCGCCCACGCCCCCGGCCTAGGCCCCGACATCAGCCCCGAGGTCTTCTTCGTCCACGGCGACATGCCCTCCGCGCAACGCGCGGACACCTTCGCCCAGTTCGCCGCCTCATCCTGCGCCATCCTGACCAACGCCAAAGTCATCGCCGAAGGCGTCGACATCCCCAGCGTCGACGCGATCGTCTTCGCCGACCCCACCCGCAGCGTCATCCGCTGCGTCCAGGCCCTCGGCCGCGCCCTGCGCCTGTCCGTCAGCGGCAAGATCGCCAGCCTCGTCATCCCCGTCTACATCCCCCCGGGCACCGACCCCACCGACATCCTCGGCACCGCCTACGAACCGGTCTGGGCCATCAGCACCGCTCTAGCCAGCCACGACCACCGCATCCTCGAACGGCTCCCCGACAAGGCCAACCGCCTGCCCAAAGAGATCAGCGACCTGATCCAGCACCGCTGGCACTTCGACTTCACCGTCCACCCCGAGCACATCGCCCGCGCCCTCGACCTCACCTCCTTCAACCCCCACGACACGGCAGTCTCCCGCTCCCGCCGCGCCGGACTCGCCGCCGCCCAGGCCTACCACGACACCCACCACCACCTCGACGCCCCCGCCGACTACACCGACCCCTACGGCTACGCCCTCGGCTCCTTCATCGCCACCATGCGCGAGGCCCGCACGGCCGGCCGCCTCGACGATGACTGGATCGCCGAGCTTGACGCCCTGGGCATGGTGTGGGACAAGCACGACGCCGCCTGGCGTGCCCGGCTCACCGCCGCCGCCGAATACCATCGCACCCACGGCCACCTCGCCGCCCCCGCCACCACACCCGTCGGGGCCTGGCTCGCTGAGCAGCGCTCCCTGGCCGCACGCGGTGAGCTCGCCCCGGCCCGGAGCGCCGACCTCGCAGCCATCGACGCAGACTGGCAGCTGCCCCACGGCGCAGACTGGCACCGCAAATACCACCTGTTGCGCGCACACCTAACCGCCGGGAACGACCCAGCCGCGCTCAACCACAGCAGCGTCCTGGGCACCGTGAAGATCGGCAGCTGGCTACACCGCCAACTCACCCGCTGGAACACCCTTGCCCTCCGGCAGCAGCACCTGCTGACCGCCATCGGCCTCACCCCGCAGACCCACCCACTGACCGCCACCCGCCGCTCCCGCCGCACCTTCGCCCAGACCGCGCAGATCCTCGAACTATTCCTGCACCGCGAGCGCCGCGCCCCCACCGCCCGTGAGGAAGTCAGCGTCGATGGCGAGACGGTCAGGATCGGAGCCTGGCTCGCCAAAGCCCGTTCGGTACATCGCGCAGGCCAACTGCCCCAGGAACACGCAGCCTTGGTGGCGTCGCTGTTCGATGGAGACTGGACCGACGAGGAGGCATCCCCTGCAGCGGCGCTGTAGAGGTGCCGTCCTTCGGGTCGGCCTTTGCCGTCAGCTCTGGCCGCCGACCAGCAGGATGGCCGAGTCGGTGATCCAGCCTATGAGGGCCAGGTGCGCAGCCACACCAGACATATGGCGGCGCCGGTCGCGCGGGCCTGTGGAAGGCGCGCCCGTCCGGCCGGAGACTGCGCCAACAGAGCACCTGCGAGGGCGGGCCTGGTGAAGGGTTTCGCCGGTGCGATTGCCGTACGGATGATCTAGGCTCGCGCTGTTCTCTGGGGAGGGGATGACGCATGGTGCGTGGGGGCGGTGGGCTGTGGTGTGCGCGGCCGCAGTGCTGGTGATGGTGGGGTGTGGGCAGCGAGAGGCGCAGTACGGGCCTGACTTCGCGAGCGCTGAGGTGCTGCCGGAAAGGCTCGGTGCGGACGGCATCACCATCTCGGTCGGCGATCCCGACGCGCCGGTGAAGGTGCACCTGTATGAGGATCCCCGCTGTCCGTACTGCGAGGAGTTCGAGACCACCGGCGGCGGTCCGCAACTGAGGGAGGCGATGCTCGACCGCTGGGCAAGAGCCGAGTACACCCTCGCTTCCTTCCTGGACGACCGGGTCGGCGGCACCGGGTCGAAGAAGGCGGTCAACGCGCTGCGCGCCGCGCTGGAGGAAGGCAAGTTCGTGGAGTACCACGAGGTGCTCTACGCCAACCAGCCCGAGGAGAGCATCGACGGCTACACGGACGCCTACCTGCTGCGACTGGCCGACAAGGTGGAGGGCCTGCGCGGCCCGGAGTTCGACGCGGCGGTGAGATCCATGAAGTACCGCGGCTTCGTTACTGCCTCTCAGAAGGCCTACGAGAAGGCCGGAGGAGCAAAGGAACCCGAAGGGCCTGGTACCCCCACCGCGGTGATCAACGACAAGCGGATCCCGCTGCAGTACAACGCCATTCTCCTGGAGAGCGATAGCTTCGCCGAACTGCTGCAGCAGATTTACGACAAGCCCGGAGAGTGGGAGGACACCACTCTGTAACCACCGGGCCCTGCGCCGCCAGCTCAAGCGGCTCGGCAAGGAAGAACGGCGCTGGCGCGGCTCGTCGGCCGGCCGTGAGTGGGTGGTCTGGGAGCTGTAGCCGGGCCGTTGGCCAGGACCCTGGCGGATCATGCGCCGTCCCAGGCCTTGGCGCTGGTAGCTGGGGTCGATGGAGGCCTTGTTGATGCTGGCGGTGCGGTGGGCGTCGCACACCACCTACGCCAGGCGGCCGATGTGGTAGCCGTCCCGGTCGAACATCCGCAGGTTCAGGTACCCGGTATCGGGTGCCATGCCATTACACGAACCGCACCGTCCAGTGCCGGGTGGTCAGCAGGATCGATCCAGCGCCACGCAGCGGCGAGAGGCTCTCGGGATGGGCGGTGTGACCGGCTGCTCCTTCGAGGTCGGCTCGGCAGTAACGAACACCAGGACATCTGCACAACCCGTACCCGAGCGGCCGGGGCAGCCTAAAGTGCGGGCGTCAGCTGGCCTGAGCCACAGCGGCGTGCAACTCGCGTACGCCGCTGGTGCGCGGGTGTTGCTCGCCGAGCTCGGTGACGATGCGGCGGATCGCGGGCCGGTCGCGGACCTCGCCGGGGCTGGCCCGGTAGGCGTCCAGCAGGGCGCGGGCTGTCTGTTCTGGCCGTTGCCAGGCCCACCAGGCGCGCGCCATGTCGGTGCCCAGGCGGGCCTTGCGCTCGGCGGTCGGGAACTGTTTGGGCCGCAGGTTCTTCCCGGCGTCGAGTGCGGCGCCGGCGTCGCCGAGGGCCCAGTGCACGCCGACCGCGTACAGGTCGACGGCGGCCGGGCTGACGGGAAACAGCCGGCCGGGTGGAGCGGCTTGGGGCAGGCGGTGGGCGGCGCGGCGGGCTTCCTCGGTCATCGCCAGGGCCTCGGTGCGCTGTCCGCCGCGGGCGGCGGTGTAGGCCAGGGTGCAGAGCATCTGTGCGTAGGCGGCGGCCGTGGCGTCGGTGCGCAGGCCGGTCGCCTCGAGGTCGGTGGCCGTGGAGGACATCAGGCGCTGGGCGGTGTCGTGCTGGTCCTGGTGGCGCAGCACGATGGCCAGTTCCCGTGCCGCGGCCGCGGCTGCGAGCGGGGAGCCGGAGATTTCGGCCCAGGTGCGGGCCCGGTCCGCGGTGAGCCGGGCGCGGTCGTAGGAGCCGAGCTTGATGAGGACGGCGGAGGCGAGGTTGTGCACGGCGGACAGCCGGGCCTGGTCGAGGCTGCGGCGGGAGGCGGCGGCGTGGTGCGCGTCGGCGATGAGGCCGGGCAGTGCAGCGAGAAGCCGTGTGTGCGCGCCTTGGTCGTACAGTGCGCGGGCGCTGGCCAGGCGGCCGTCCAGCGGCCCGGCGCCGGGCGGGGCAGGGGTGTCGGCCAGGGCATCATCCAGGCCCATCAGCAGGGCGGCGGGGCCTGCGGCCGCTGTGGCGGTGAGCAGCGTACGGCGGCGCATGGGGTCCTCCTCAACGTCACGCTGACTGGCCGTCACTCTAGTGGCCGCCGTTGCCGTAGCGGGCGGTGGCGCGAGGGATGTCATGAGGATGTGCCGGGGCACGCCGACTTCCCGTGCGGCACGGTGCACCAGGGCCAGGTCGGCGATCCGGGTGCGGCGCTCCAGACGGGAGACGGTCGCGGGCGAGCAGCCGATCCGGTCTGCGAGCACTGCCAGCGTCCAGCAATGGTGCTGGCGTCCGATCCGGATGAGCGCGCCGGGGTGACGCTGCGCGGCTAACTGCAGTGCTGTCGTGCTGTTCCAGAGCGGGTCAACGGGCACGCGTCCCTCCCACGCCGCACAGACAGGGGCCCTCCACGCTACGGGCCTCGGCCCTGCCGCGTCGAGGCCGTTTGCACGCCATGCAAACGCCTTGCACACAGCGAGAGTTGATCACCACATGGCCGGTCGGCGCGCTGTGCTGGGTGCACCGCCCCGCGCCGCGGGGCACTGTCCATCGGAGGCACACCATGCCAACCAACGCCGCTGTTGCATCCCCTCCGGCCGCCGACCCGACGACCGGCCCGGTCCGCTGCGCACGCGACGTCGTGCCGCCCGTCCTGTGGGACAAACAGGTCGGGCTCCTCATGCGGGACTACCCCTACGACTCGGTCATGGCCGCCCGGGTCCTCGGCCAGGGCTACGCCTACCTGCTGGCCGCGATGAACCACCGGGGCGAGTCGCTGGGACTGGCGCCCAGCAAGCTCGTCGACATCGGCGTCCACACGGTCATCCTGGACACCGTGGCCTACGCCGAGCTGTGCGAGAAGTTCAACGGCGGACAGTTCCTGCACCACGTGCCCAAGGTGGACATGAAGAACGACGGCTCCGTGATCAAGACGGCCCACATCGTCGCCGCCGACGGCTGGGAAGTCGACCTGTCGCTGTGGACGGACGCCGCCGACTGCGGCCCGTGCCACCCCGGCAACGACTCACACTGACCACCCCGCAACGGCGAGTTCCTCGGGCCCCGGCCATACAGCTGGGGCCCGATGGCACCGCGCGGGTGAGATTTTGGCGAACCGGCCCGCGACCCGGCAGCGGCCGCAAGGATGGGCCGGGTGACCACCAGTACCGCAGACCTCTGGCACCACTACGGCCGCGCCCGCGCCACCAGTGACCGCGCGGTTCCCGGCACCTTCTACTGGAACTGGGGCCAGAACGGCGGGCCCGGCCCGGAGGTCCTCGGGGAGCTGACCGGCCGCTGTGTGGGCGACCTCGGCGCCGGCACAGCCCGGCACGCAGCATACCTGGCGGTCCATCACCAGCCGGGCCGGGTCGTCGCCATCGACGCCTCGCCCGCTCAGCACACCATGGCAACCGATCTCTACGCCCACCTCGCCCCCCGCCTGCGCATCGTCGCCTCCGACGCGGTGTCCCACCTGCAGGCGATGACCGGCGCGTACGAAGTGCTGTACAGCGTCTTCGGTGCCCTGGACTTCACCGACCCACGCGAGGTACTGCCGGCGGCGGCCGCCGCGCTCAAGCCGGGCGGGCGGCTGGTGTTCGCGACCCTTGCCCACTACCTGAGCGGGGCGCCTGCCCAGCCCGATGCGGTGGCTGCCGGCATCCCGGCAAAAACGCCGGACGGCGAAGCCACCACGATGCGGCGCTGGGTCCTGCAGGAGCATGTGTGGACCAAGCTGCTCGACGAGGCCGGATTCACCGACATCACCGTCGACGTGCTGCCCGCCACCGGCGGGCCGCGCACCGCCGACACACTGCTGGTGACCGCCTACCACCCGTCCTAGAGCAGGGGCCCCGCTCCGCCCCGGGACCCCCGCGCGCACGCGCCACCAGCGGCGCAGCGGGAGCCGCGGCCCACAGATGAGCCTGCAGCAGACCCGCGGCGCCCTGCTGCCCGCCAACCTTCACCGCGAGAGGTCACCAAGCACCGCGCGCCTCGGTCAGCTGGTGCGTCCGCCCGGCCGGGCGCCTGGCGGCGGGCGGCTGGGCCGGTAGGAGGCGTGGACGCCGGCCACGGCCTTGTGCCAGGCCGCCTCGGCGGTCGGCCCGTCGCCCACCCCCGCGAGGTGCCGGGAGTGCGGGTGCGGCGTCCCGTTACCAGCGGTGATCAGGGCTGCCAGCGGCTGGACGGAGCGGGAGCGGGACGCGGACTTCAGGGCCTGGCGCTGCTGGACTTCGGTCAGCTCGGCCAGTCCTTTGACCTGCGCACACAGCCGGTCCCAGCTGATGGTCGCGCCGAGCCGGGCGGTGTGCTCGAGGACGTCGCGCGCGGCGTCCGCCACCGCGTCGACATCGGCGGGGGCAGCGGTTGCAGCGGGCGTGCGGCGTGGGCCGCCGCGCGTGCGCCGCTCAGCTGCCACGGGGCGCGCGAGGGCCTCCGCGGCGCCCGCCGGCACAACGGAGACCCGCGTCGCCGGCTTGGTCTTGGGCGCTGCGGGTGTTTGCTGGGTGCGCTTGTCCCAGGCGCTGATCCATCTGCGCTGCTGACGGGTCAGCCAGGGCCCGGCCTCCTCGGCCTTGTCCTTCAGCTGGGCCACCAGGCGCTGTTGCTCGCCGGGACGCAGGTGACTGCGGCGTCGCTCGAGCGTGTCCAGGAGGTCGGCGACCGCCTCGGCCGCCTGCCCCGCGCGGCTCTGACTCGTGCGTCCGGCACGGGAGAGGCGGCCGCGCCGCGGTGCGGGGGAGGATGGCGCGCTGAGGCCCACCCCGCGTTCCCTGGCCAGCAGCAGATCGGCGGCGCGGCGCAGCAGATCGTTCTCCTCGGCGCTCGCGCCGCCGCGGGCGGCGGCCTCTGCCTGGGTGAGGCAGTGGCGCAGTGCGCTGGTGCTGTGCTCACCCTCGACGGCCTTACGCAGGGCCGCGAACGCCTCGTGGTGGTCGTCCGCCGCCTGGGGCGTGGCCACCGGCCGCACCGCGGCATCGGAGCGGGCCGGCGTGGAGCGGTGCGGGAAGGCGGCGAGAGGGCGGCTGCTGCTGCGCAGGCGGCGGACCTCTTCGACCGCGGGCGTGGACAGCCCCCACGGCTTCAGATGGCATTCGTCGAGGCTGAACCACTGGGTGTGGCCGTGCAGTTGGGTTCCGATCATGACGCGGCGCCCGGTGTTGTCGGTGTCGCAGCGGATGCGCAGCACGTAGCCGTCGACGGTGAGCCGGTGCGGATCGTGCGCGACGTGCGGACCGAGCACCAGCTGCGTGCCGTCCGCGGGTGCGGGCAGCGCGGCGTCCTCATCCAGCAGCACCCGCAGACAGCCGTGACCGCCCGGCTCGAACACGACCTCGCCGCCCAGCCGTTCGGTGCCCTCGGGCAGGCGCGCGGTGGCCACGATGCCCTGGCTGGCCAGCCATGCGAGGAGCTGCTGCTTGATGTAGAGGTGGTCGGCGCCGGAGACGCCCACCGACGCCCTGCGGCACACCACGTGCTCCGGTCCGGGCAGGTGTGCGAAGTGTGCGACCCGGCCGGCGGGCGTCCTGATCGTCAGCCGTCCCCGGCAGCCGCCCAGCCACTGCCCGCACCAGAACGTCTGCCCGGCGTGGGCCTGCCGGAACGCGCGCGCCTGGTCGGCCTGCATCGGCAGCAGGGCGGGTATCTCCGACTCCGCGCTGCCCATCACCGCGGTCTGCACCAGGCGCTGGTCTCGGGGCACGCCACCTCCCGCACGGTCGGCTTCCTGGTCCTCCAGTGTCCTGCACGGGGAGCGGTTCGGAAGAGGGCGCCCCTCAATCCATTGCGCTCACCGCAATTTTTTGCGATTGTCGTAATCATGGATTTGATCGGTGACCTCGCAGCCATCCGCGTCCCCCTGCCGCAGCCCGGTGACGTCACACCGCAGGAGCTCTACGCCGACGCCTTCGCCCAGGCCGAACAGGCCCGCGAGGACTACGCGTTCGCCCTTGAGGCTCAGCGCGACGACCTGGAGGAAGACCCCCTGCTGATCGCTCTCGGCAACGCCCGCGCCGCCCGCGAGGCCGCCGACCGCGAGATCCGCCACCTGCTCGCCTACGGCCGGGAGTTCCACGGCCGCCGCTCGTACGGACTCGATGCCCTCGCCGAGGCCAGCGGCATGTCGATCTCCGGCGTACGCACCGCCTACACCGGCCGTGAGATCGACGCCGTCGCCCGCGAGATCGGCCGCGCACCCGACAGCCGCCGCGCCCGCCCCCCGGCCGCGCCGGAGCCCTCATGACCGACCGCCCCGAGCCCGCTGCACCGCCGGCCTGCACCTGCCTGCCCCCATGGCGCGCCCTGGCCACCGTCATCGAGGGAGCCGTCCACCCGGTCGTGCCCGCGCCCGCCCACACCCCCGCCTCCGCCCTCTACCTCGCCCGCTGCACCGGATGCGGCGCCGCCTACACCGGCCCGTGGAAGCGACTGCCCTGCTCATCCCGCGCCGCCTGAGAACCACGCGACGCAGGGACACACAACGGGCGTGCGGCTGCGCCCCATCAGGGCGGCCCGCTATCGGCGTACCGCGTGAGGGCAGGGGCCGGTGAGATCGCCGAGTACCGGTCAGGTCATCTCACCCCGGAGCTAGGGTCACGGGGTCGGCTTCTGATGCCGGGCGAGGAGTTCGGTGAAGAAGTCCGTCAGGACTTGTTCACCGGCCGGGCCGGTCAGCTCCCAGCCGCCGAAGCGGTAGATCTCGTATCCGGCGAGCCTGAGCCGGCGGTCCTCGGCGACCATCTCCGCATACAGCTTCGGCACGGCGGTATGGGAGACCCGCCCCTGCTCGTCGGGCGGGTTGGGGCGGCCGTAGTGCTGCACCCCGTCGACCTCGATGACGATGCGCGAGCGGTCCGGCGCCAGGAGCAGGAAATCCATCCGCTGCCGGTACAGCGCCCCGGACTGCTTGCCGCTGCGCCGTGTGTAGGGGTCGTAGTGGAGGTAGACCTGCGGGATCAGCGCGGGCAGGTCGAAGCCGCCTTCCTCGGCGTAGCGAGCACAGTAGGTGATCATGAGGAGTTGTTCGGGCGGCGAGTCCAGCGACCGGTAAAGGCGCCGGTAGAGGGCGTCGGCGGCACTCTTCTCGTCGGCATCGGGCTGCTGGTTGTTCGTCCACCAGGCGACCATCTGCCGCCAGGTGAGCCCGTGCGGCGGCAGGGGCTCGGTGTAGACCAGGCAGGTGTCGGCGTGGCGGACGATCTCCACGTCGTTGTTCACCGCGTCGCGCAGCACGATCTGCGGTTTCGCGCCGTCGGCGGCGAAGATCAGGTTCTTGAAGGTGCCCGACGGCCCTTTGGAGAAGCGGCGTTCGTACTCCAGCTCCTGTAGGTCCTCCAGCGCGTCGCGGGTCGGGCCGAGGATCTGCTCGATGCAGTCCCGGCGGGCCTGCCAGCTGCCCCGCATGTCGTTGTCGCGCCAGTAGGTGCCGAAGCCGCGTGGCCCATCGAACGTCCGAAACGGCCAGGTGGGCGGTTTCAGGGCGAGGCGTTCCAGGACGGCGCGGTGGGCCTTGATGACGACGGGGACGTTCTCGTCATCAAGGTGCCTGCCCTTGCCGTCGGTGCCGTGGGAGACGAAGTCGTGGTGCAGAAGCCGGGTCAGCGCGACGGCGACCTCCAGGTCGGTGCGGCCGGCCGGAGGGCCGAACCGCAGCGACTCGATAAGCTCGACATCGAGCACCCACGGCATGGCCCAGCCGTCCCCGCTGCTGAAAAACGCCTCAATCTCCATGCACCCACCCCCTGCGACCCGTAGAGAGCACCCCCGGCCCCTGTGCAGCCAGTTCACCAGATGCCGCTGACAGGCTGTCACCCCGTCCACGGCCCTCCGTGATTCCGGCCGACGCCATCCCTACGGCTACGGGGGTTCACACAAGAGCAGACGGCCCGCGCGTCCCTTGCCGTGTTCCGGCGAACCGGTGGTGTCCTGCCAGAAGGCCTCGGCAGGCCACCGCGGGTCCGCGACGTCGGCGGCGGTCACGAGGTGCGCACAGGTTCGGCGTAGGTGGTGAAGAACCGGTCGCCGGTGAGCTTGTGGTGCGCGAGCTGGTCGCGGACGGCCTGTTCGTCTGCCCAGCGGTCCGGGCTGCCGGCGAGTGCGGCCGCGTAGCTCGTCACGGCTTCCTTCAGCTTTTCGAACAAGGGCGGGGTGACGACGCGCATGCCGGGCACCGCGGTGGCCCGGGCGTCGCTGACCTGGCTGGGGTGCAGCATGACCGCCACGGCCTCCACCTCCGGGTTGTGGTCGTTGAGCCAACGGACGCTGCCGCCGAGCTGGTCCATGTCCTTCTTCGCGATGGTGTCGGTGGTGCACCCCGTCTTCAGCTCGACGACCGCCTGCCGCGCCGCCGAGAGCGCCCACAGGTTGTCCGGGCCCGTGCCGTACTGCTTCTCCGGGCGCGTGCTGGCGAACCCGAGGTGCAGTCCGAGCTGCTGCCAGGCTCGCTCGGCGTCATCGGAGCGCTCCTCCTCGCCCCACACCACGTCCTCGAACAGCGACTGGACGCCGAGCCTGAGGCCGGTGCCGTCGCGGTACTGAACGGCCAGGAACTCGGCGGCGGCGCGCGACTGCACCGCGGCCGCCTTGAGCTGGACGGGGGCGCCGCCGTTGACGGGGCGCAGGACGAACGTGTTGTCGTTCAGCGCCCCGGCCAGGGCCTGCTGGGCGGCCACGGGATCGGTCAGGTGCAGGTAGGCGGCCTTCTGCTCCCGCAGCCAGCCCCGCAGCGCCGTGTCGCCGTCGCCGAGGGCGTTGACCGCCTTCTGCACCCGTTCGGCCGCGGCCGGGGTGCGGCCGGTGGCCGCGAGATCGAACGCCTCGCGCAGTGCCACGGCTTCGTCCCGCACCGTTCCGTGCTCGGCGTAGCGCACCTCCGCCAGCGCCCGCCGGCTGCGCTCCCGCCACTGCGGCACCCGCCCCAGGCAGGCCCGCAGCGCCTGGCGCACCGCGTTCAGCCCCTCGCCCCTGATCTGGCCGGCGATGTCCCGGCTCAGCTTCAGCTGCGCCTGGGTCGCGGGGGAGAACAGGGCCAGGTGACGGGGCTCGTGGATGGCCGTGGCGAGCTTCGCGCCCAGCAGCAGGACCGCGCAGTAGTCCTCGCCGTCGCGCACGCCGCGGCCCATGCCCTGCTCGATCCGCTGGATCTCCCTGGCCAGGCGGACGGTGCTGTCGGCCAGTGCGACGGCCTCGCGCCGCTCCACCCCGTCCAGAGGCCGGGGGACACCGTCGAGGATCAGCAGACGGCAGGCACCGGCCGGGAGATTGACGCCGTCGTACTTGTTGACCAGCACCACCAGACCCACGGTGCCGGCCTGGAGATGCTTCACGCCCGCTTCGAGGTCGCCGACATGCCAGATGTGGTCGGCGTAGCGCTGCCACGCTGCGGCGGCCGGGTCGCTGGGCACCAGCACGACGACGTTGACCGGCTCGGCCTCGGCGACACCGTCGCCGTCCTGGTCGCCGTCGGCGAACTGGCGGGCCAGCACGCGGACGGCCTCGTCGTCCAGGTCCGGGTTGAGGGCCACCGGGGCCAGGATCATCCGCTCACCCAGATCCGCCGCGCTGCCCGGTGTGACGGGCTGGGCCACGAGCGCCGGGTCGGCACCGAAGTCGGTGACCAGGGCGCTGTCGTCGGCGAGCGTCGCGGTCAGGTAGACCCGGCGGCGGGCGCGCACGAACGAGGGGATGCGGTCGATCGGCGGGCACGAGGGCCTGATCTCGATCGCCGCCGACGTCGCCGTGGCGGTGCACAGGTGCATCACCTCGGCGAGCAGCGGCCACACGAACTTGAAGGCCCGTTCCTCCCGGTGCGGGCGCAGGATCCTCAGCACCTCGTCCTGCTTGCCGGCCCATGCCCAGAACGGGATAGGCGCCAACGCGGTGGGGTCCTTGTCCTCCAGCTCCGCCCAGGCGTTCGCCGACTGGTGGCGCAGGTCCTGCGCGAACAGCTCCAGCAGCTTGCCGTACGCCTCGTGGCCGGCGGGCACCCGCAGCCGGAACTGGTCCTCGGTCCGCGCCAGCGCGGCGTGCGCGTCATCGACGACGACGATGCCCAGACCGAGCGGCTCCTTGCCGTCCCCGACGACACCGAAGGCCGACTTGCCGTTGATCAGCTTCTGGTAGTTCGTCACCAGCACGGCCTGGGCGGCGATGAAGGCGGGGTCGTACGGATCGTCCGTGGTGGCCACGCCGAGCCTGTCCGCCTCCTCGCGGACCTGCTTGACGAGGTAGTTGTCCGGAGTCAGGTACACGGCCTTGCCGATGCCCTCGTTCAGGGTGCTCTGCGCGATCAGCAGGCCGACGGCCGTCTTGCCCCCACCGGTGTTCTGCTTGATCACCACATCACGGTCATCGCGCCGATGGTCGAACCAGGTGTCCAGCACCTCGCCCTGCTCATGCCGCAGATACGGCCACGGCCGACTGGCCAGCCCCGCGTAGATGTCCCGGGGCCGCAGCAGCGCCTCACTGTCCCCCGTACCGATCCGATCCCAATCCAGCGCCATCGGGCCGCCTCCTTCACTCATCGGGCAGCACCAAGCCGTCCCGACTCCCTCGTTCTCCATGCGCCGCACACCAGTGGCCCCGTCCCTTGCACACAGGGACTCCCGGCACACCAGCCCAGTGCGTACCGGGGCGGCGGTTCACATCCCCGCCCGCCCGGGCGGGCGCTTTCCGGCCCGTCGTTGACTACAGCCAGGAATCACCCGCCCAGACGGTTGGTCAGGCTCGCCCCGCCGACCGGCCACCGGAGTCGGCACCGTCCGGCCGGGGCCGGACGACCCGCTGAGCGGGCCGCGCAGTGACCAGGGCGAGCCACTGCGCCTCGGTGACCACGGGCCACGTACGCGGGCCCATCCGGCCACGCAGCCCGATCACATCGGCGGCCCGGCCCTCGGCCGCCTCGATCGCCTTCGGCGGGCTGAACGGGTCGGCCTCGACGACGAACACCGCGGCGAAGACCCGAGCCCGCTCAGGGTGCGAGAGATGGACGCGCAGCCTGGCTCCGACCCCGCCGTCGCGGTGAGCCTTGCCCAGCCACCTCAGCCGGCCACCGGCGTCGACCACCAGGTACAGCCCGGCGAGCACCTCGTCCAGAACCGAGAGCGTCTGCGCCCGCCGGCCGGACTCCAGGCCGTGCGGGACAGGCCAGCCGCCGCGCGCGAGGCGGCCCAGCGCCGTCCACGTGTGACGCAGCACCCGCGTATCGACCACCGGCCCGGCGACGGGCTCCGCGCAGCAGTCGAGGCTCACAGCGACGTCACCTCCACGGTGGCCGAGTCCAGCAGCTCCACGATCTCCCCGCACTGCTTCTTGATCTCGCGCAGCTCCTTCACGTACGACTTCTGCACCTCGGCCGGCTCCTCGTCGGCGCCTGCCTCCTCACGGGCCCGCACCGCGTCCTCGATGGTCGCCAGCAGCAGGCCGATCTGCTCGGTAGCGGTGGCGACGGCGTCCGCGCTGCTGCTCACCATGGAGCTGAGCGCCGAACGCAGGCGCGTCATGCGGGTGACCGCGTCCTCGAGAACCTCCTCATCGAGCTCCTCGGTCGTCGTACCGCTCTCCTCGCCCTTGTCGCTCTCGTCGCCGGCGGAGTCGTCCACGGGGGGCTCAGCCCTCTTGCGCTTCCTGGAGGACGCGATCTTGGGGAAGGTCGTGTCGTACCACCCCTTGTCGGCGAGCGTGCCCTCGCGCGGGTTGCCGTGCGCGTCGGGCGCCCAGAACGTACCCGGCAGGAGACCGGAGCCACGCGCGAGCTCCGGGGCCTGCAGGACCGCCTCGGCGAACGCGATGAGCAACTCGCGGGTCACGCCCTGGGGAGGGGCGGTGTAGGCGTTCACCAGTGCCTGGACCGCGTTGACGGGGGTCCGCCGCACACCCTTGCGGTCTTCGCCCTTTTCGGAGCCCTGCCCGGCGGTGACGAACGGCTCGGGCGAGTTGATCAGTCCGGGCACCAGGTGCCGCCGCACCAGGGTCTCCCAGGCCTCGGCGTCCCCCTTGCGGCAGGCGGTCAGCAGCGAAGCGAGGCTGCGCGTGTCCGGCCGTGCGCCGTGCTGCACGTCGCGCGCGGTGAACAGCCCCCGGGCGGCGAGCGGGTTGCCACGGTGGGCGAAGTGCTGGGCGACCACGGCCGCCCACACGTCCGTGCGGCGGTCGGTGCGGGCCGTGCTCGACAGGGCCCACGACGCCTCCTGCAGGGCGGTGCGCACCACCGGCCAGTACCGGCCGGTGGGCATGTGGGCCCGTGGCGGCAGGTTCTCCGGGCGCGGCGGCACCGGCGGGAACACCATCACCGTCGCGCAGCGGACCGCGACATCACGCAGCGTCAGAGGGCTCACCTCATCGCCCGGAGTCAGCAGCACGGCGAGTTCGTCCAGGGGCCGGGCCCCGACCAGGGCGTCGGCGATCGCATCCTCGTCCAGGTCCCCGGCCCCGATGCGGCCCTGGGCGACCTCCTGGGCGAGCAGCTCGCGCAGCACGCCCTTGGCCTGGTAGGCCTTGACCAGGGTCGACCACAGTCCCAGGCTGCGGTCCATGTCGCCGTAGTTCAGCTGGCCGCGCAGATGGTCGTGCACGTTCAGCTGACGCAGCGACTCCTCCAGCCGCTCCGGCGTCCTGGCGCCGACCACGACACGGGCGGGCACCTGCGCGGTCCGCAGCGCCCGCTCCGCCCGCCCTTCCGGGTCACGTTCAGGGTCGGCGTACTCGGTGTTGAGCAGCGTGCTGACCCGGCGCAGGATCTCGCCCAGACCCAGCAGGACCAGCCGCCGGTTCTCCTCCTCTTCCTCCAGCCGCAGCAGGTACTGCGGAACACCGGTCAGCACCTGGTGCGCCACCAGTCCGTGGACCAGCAGGCGGGCATCCGCGCGGTTGTTGCCGGTGACCTGGCGTCCCCGCCAGATGTGCCGCCGGGACCCGTCCCGGCCGACCACCGGGGTCCGCTGCAGCACCACCACGGTGGGCTCCCGCTGACCCTCCTGCACCAGGGACTCCGCGAGGTCGTAGGAACGCAGCCGCGCCCGCCGCTGCAGCATCTCCACGGCGTAGCGCTGCACCTCGCCGGCCACCTCGGCACGGACCTCCTCCGTGGTGAGCGCGGCAGCCGGCTTCCCGTCCTCGACGACGGCCCGCACCACCGGCAGCGGACGCCGGCCGCCCAGCGCCTGCTCCCGCACCTTCAGCTCCCGCTGCGCACGGGCCAGTTCGTCCTCGGCATGCTTCACCGCGGCCACCGCCGCGTCCTTCTCCGCCCGCGGCGCGGCCGCAGCCAGAGCGCGCTGGGCCCCCTTCGCCCGCTCCCGGGCCATGGTCCACTCGGCCACCGCCCGCTGCTGGTCGACGAGCTCCTCCATGCGGGCCAGGTTGTCGGGCGAGGGGTGCAGCCACTCGCTGCGGGTGCGGTCGTTGTTGGCCCAGGGCAGCGTCGCCGCCCCGTGGAGGGCCACATTCAGCAGCAGTAGCGCCCCGTCGGTGCCGCGCTGCTCGACGTGGTAGGCGGTCGCGCGCAGGACACGGCCGTCGCGCCGGCGTTCGATGACGCGCTTGGCCTCGCCCTGGCCGAGCGCCGGGGCGAGCGCCTCGAGCACGGCCTGCCGGGGAACGGGAGCGAAGCCCTCCGCCGCGCACGTGTTGGTGATGGCCTGGTAGAGATTCTCCGCCCACTCAGAGGTGGTCGGGTACGGGAAGGGCCCCTCAGGGGCCTTACTGGCAGACATCAGAAGCAGACGGTCCTTCTCCCGGAAGCCCTCATGACCCCGGGTGCGAACGAACGCATCCGGCGGTCCTGCCGGGTGCGACACGCACCCGAGACACAGGAACTCCTCTCCAGGGAGCACCCGCACGGGCCGCCGTCACCGTCACGCACACCGAGCGCGCACCGGCGAAGACCGTCTGCCCCTTCGAGTCCACCACCGGAGGCTGGGCGCGCCACCAGAGCCCCCCAGAAACGAGGGTCATCCGCAGCGCACGGCTCACGCCCTCTCCGCCGACGGCGGCACGGGGCTGGCAGGTCGTCGAGACCACTGACGTGCCCTGAAAGTCTGTCAGGCACCCAGTAAGTAGGACAAGTCGTATAGAGAACGCGCGTAGAACGACAAGATTGCACGAAAAGGAAGCGCCCTGCGCCCCACCCCTGCACGATGCAACTCCCGCCCGCCACCAGGACCGTTCACGCAGAGCACGGCGCCGTACTGCGAACTACGCCACAGCCCCGCCTGCGGGGGATGCCCCGCGAAGTTCTTCCCGTCTACGCCCGGCCCGTGTGACCAGATAGAAGCGCCGTCCCCCGCCCCGGGAAGCCGGCACGAAAGGAGTCCGACCGTGAACAGAACACAACAGCCCGGACCGGATACCGCCCGTCGGGCCCTGCTGTGGCTGCTGGTGACCGCCGCCGCCGTGCTGGCCGCCCAGAGCCAGCAGTGGACCAGCGCCGTCACCACGGTGACCGCCCTCTACGCCATCGCCGGCCCGGACCGCGGAGGCGTCTGTGACCCGCACCCCGCCCACCGCCGCGGAACTCGCCCTGGCCGCCGAGGTCAACCGCTGCGGACTGACCGCCACCCCCCACCAGTTCGAACGCTGGCGCGCCAAGCGCTGGCTGGCCCCGGCCGACCAGTGGACCAACCCCGCAACCGGCGCGCTGCGCCCCGACATCGTCCACCGGGCCGCATGGCTCGGCGCCCTCTCCAGGCCAGGCCGCGGCATCAGCTGGATCGGCTGGACGTTCTGGGCGATCGACGACACCGAACAGACCGCCGCACTGCTGCGCAACGCCCTGATCCGGACCATCCAACTGCCCCTGCGCCAGGCGGGCATCACCCTCGCCCAGATCCCGCAGGGCGACAGCGACACCGCCTTCGAAGCCCGCCAGGACCTCGCCGAGCAGCTGCTTCGGGGGCGGCGCGCCATCGGACGGGACCTCGACGGCCTCCTGCGCACCCACGCCGGCACCGGAGGCATCACCCTTCCCGAACCCCGCACGGTGTCCAACCCCTTCAACCCCACGCTGATCCGCATCGGCGCCCGGCTGCTGACCGGCGGCATGGCCGACGTCAGCCCCGAAGAACTCACCGATGCCTGGCGCAGCGTGTGGACCGGCCCACCGGAGCAGCTCGACCGGATCACCGCCGCCCACATCGCCGCCGACAAAGCCGGAACCGACCTGCACACCCTCTCCCCACTGGCGCACGGACTGCCCGGCCTGGTCCGCGCCTTCGAGCAAGCGGACGCACACCTGCTCTGTGAAGCGGTCCGCGCCTGCACCAAGGCCTCCTCCACTCTCATGAAACTGCTCCTGGAACGCGCCGACACTGAGATGCTGACCGTGCTGATGAACGATGTGATGTGGGACCAGTGGGTCCGTGCCGGAGGTATCGCCCCCGTCAGCCGACTAGGGGAAGCCGCGATCACACTGAGCACCGTGCGGTACCTCTTCGCCCCCGGCTGGGCCGAAGACCTCCACCGCTACCAGGACCGCATGGACCGCCTGCTGGCCGCACCCACCGCGCCGACACCGGA
This sequence comes from Streptomyces sp. cf386, assembly GCF_900103585.1. Lineage (GTDB taxonomy): Bacteria > Actinomycetota > Actinomycetes > Streptomycetales > Streptomycetaceae > Streptomyces. The sequence continues at coordinate 399 of NZ_FNHV01000029.1, read as the reverse complement.
CAGCCGCCCAGCGTGACACCTCGCGGGCTCCTTCACCGTCTGGGCCCCACACCCCCGTGATCTCCCGACCGGGAGGCACCACCCCCGAATGCGGATTCCCAGAAAGTTCTTCCTCAAGGAAACACCCCCACCCAACTCCTCATAGCCAGCTGCCCGCGAAGCGGGCCGGGGCCGGGAGCGCAGCGGACGGTCCCTCAAGGCCACGGGAACCGGGGCCGCGTGAGCCTGCGTCAGCAGGCTCACAAGTCCCTGAAGCGCAGCGGAAGGGACTCTCGGCTCGAAGCGCAGCGCAGAGCCGGACCTCCCCGCGTAGCGGGGAGGTGGCCCTCCGTCAACCCCCGCGCGTTGCGCGGGGGTTCTCTTGAACCCTGCGCAGCAGGGTTCTACCCGCTCCGCGGG
>NZ_FNHV01000028.1 GCF_900103585.1 Streptomyces sp. cf386 | reverse complement strand
TTGAGAAGGGCTGTCCCTAGTACGAGAGGACCGGGACGGACGAACCTCTGGTGTGCCAGTTGTTCTGCCAAGGGCATGGCTGGTTGGCTACGTTCGGGAGGGATAACCGCTGAAAGCATCTAAGCGGGAAGCCTGCTTCGAGATGAGGACTCCCACCCACTTGATGGGGTAAGGCTCCCAGTAGACGACTGGGTTGATAGGCCGGATCTGGAAGCACAGTAATGTGTGGAGGTGACCGGTACTAATAGGCCGAGGGCTTGTCCTCAGTTGCTCGCGTCCACTGTGTTAGTTCTGAGACAACGACCGTTGTCGGCTTTGAGTAGAACAACAATAGAAGAGTGTGCTTGTTCGCTCGAAACCATTAGGGTTTCGGTGGTTATAGCGTGAGGGAAACGCCCGGTTACATTCCGAACCCGGAAGCTAAGCCTTACAGCGCCGATGGTACTGCAGGGGGGACCCTGTGGGAGAGTAGGACGCCGCCGAACAATCTTTGGAGGACCCCTGGTCCCAGCGTTCAGCTGGGACCAGGGGTCCTTTTGTTTTTACAATGCTTGCGGTACCGAAGACAGGAGTCACCATGTCCACCAACTCTCCCGACGATCGACCGGAGCGCGACCAGCGGCGACGGGACAGTGGTGACCGTGGCGGCTACCGAGGAGACCGTGGCGGCTTCCGCCGCGACAACGACCGTGGTGGTTACGGGCGTCGCGACGATCGCCGTGGCGATGACCGGGGCGGCGATCGCGGCGGCTTCCGTCGTGACGACCGCCGCGATGACCGTCGTGACGACCGCGGCGGCGACCGTCGTGACGACCGCGGCGGCGACCGTCGGGATGATCGCCGTGACGACCGTCGTGGCGATGACCGCGGTGGCGACCGTGGTGGTTTCCGGCGTGACGACAACCGTGGCGGCGGGTACGGCCGGCGCGATGACCGGCGTGAGGGCGATCGTGGGCCTCGTCCGCCGTTCCGCAGGGACGACCGTTCCGGTGGGCCGCGTCGGGACGACCGCGACCGTGGCTTCCGTCGCGACGGCGATCGCCCGTCCTTCCGCCGCGACGACGAGCGCGGTGGCTTCCGCCGCGACGATCGCCGCGATGACCGCCGTGACGATCGTCGTGGTGATGACCGCCGCGATGACCGTCGTGACGATCGTCGGGATGATCGGCGTGATGACCGTCGTGGTGATGACCGTGGTGGCTTCCGGCGTGACGACAACCGTGGTGGCGGGTACGGCCGGCGCGATGACCGGGGCGGCGACCGTCGTAGCGACACTCGTCGGGATGGTGACCGCGGTGGCTTCCGTCGCGATGACCGGGACCGCGGGTTCCGTGGCGACGATCGCGACCGGGGCTTCCGCCGTGACGATCGTCGTGGTGATGACCGTCGTGACGATCGTCGGGATGATCGCCGTGACGACCGTCGTGGCGATGACCGCGGTGGCGACCGTGGGGGCTTCCGGCGCGATGATCGTCGTGACGACCGGGGTGGGTTCCGGCGGGACGACAGCCGCGGTGACCGGGGTGGGTTCCGTGGGCGGGATGACCGTGGGGGCCGTGGGCCGCGTCGGGACGACCGTGATGGTCGGCCGGGTGGGTTCCGTGGGCGTGACGGCGGTCGTGACGACCGACGCGGCGGTGGCCGGTTCCGTGATGAGCGGGATCGGGACCGTGGGGACCGCGAGCCGATCAAGCGGCTGCCGATCCCCGAGGACGTCACGGGTGACGAGATCGACAAGGACGTACGGCAGGAGCTTCAGAGCCTGCCGAAGACGCTCGCGGAGGATGTCGCCAAGAACCTGGTGATGGTCGCGCGGCTCATCGACGAGGACCCCGAGGGCGCTTACGGCTACTCCAAGGTGGCCCTGCGGCTGGCGTCGCGTGTTGCGGCCGTACGCGAGGCGGCCGGGTTCGCGGCGTACGCGAATCAGAAGTATTCCGAGGCGCTCGCCGAGTTCCGGGCGGCGCGGCGGATGACCGGGACGGTGGACCTGTGGCCGCTCATGGCCGACTGCGAGCGTGGGCTCGGGCGGCCGGAGAAGGCGCTGGACATGGCCGGGGCGCCCGAGGTGTCCAAGCTCGACAAGGCCGGGCAGGTCGAGATGCGGCTCGTCGCGGCCGGTGCCCGGCGTGACCTGGGGCAGCTGGACGCGGCCATCGTGACGCTGCAGAGCCCTGAGCTGGCCTCCAACGCCGTACAGCCGTGGACCGCGCGGCTGAGGTACGCGTACGCCGACGCGCTGTTCGCCGCTGGGCGGGAGGGTGAGGCGCGGGAGTGGTTCGCCAAGGCTGTCGAGGCCGACAAGGACGGCAGCACGGACGCCTCCGACCGGCTTGCCGAGCTGGACGGGGTCGACTTCGTGGACGCCCTCGACGAGAACGAGGATGAGAACGAGGGCGACGACAGCGACGAGCAGCAGGATCAGGGCGGGTCCGACGAGGGCCACAAGGAGTGAGCGACGTCTGATGTGAGGGGCGGGATCCCGGGCCGGGGTTCCGCCCCTTCTGCGTTCAGAGGTTCAGGGCGCGCAGGACCAGGCCAGAGGCCGGCTTCGGGCCGAACGACGTCGACTTGCGAGGCATCGTGACGCCCTGGCGGGCGAGGTCGCGTACGACGTCCTCGCGGACCGGGTGCATCAGGACGGCCGTACCGCCGTCGCGTTCCGCCTTGTCGACGGTGGCGGCGGTGTCGTGGATGTAGGCGATACGGGTGGGGTCGTCCTCGGGGATGTGCCAGACGTGGGCGAGGAGGGCGGCGTGCAGGACCGTCGCGTCCAGGGTGCGCCAGGCGGTGGGGCGGTCGGTGGGGACCGTACGGGCCAGGAGGGCCGGGTCCGGTTGGTCGACGAGGTGGAAGGTGCCGTCTCCGGCGAGGAGGTAGGCGTTGCTCGCGCAGGCCGCGTCGGCCAGCGCCGCCAGGGCCTCGGGCAGCGGGACTTCGAGGCGGCGTACCCGGAACAGACCGTCGAGGGCGGCGAGGGCGTCCGGCACGGGCAGGTTGTGCAGGAGGCGGTGGATGGCGCGGACGCGGAGGGGGTAGCGGGCGGTGTCGACCAGGAGGACGAGGCCGTAGTCCCAGGCGCTGGGTGAGGGGTGCTCCGCGCGTAGACGGCGATACGTCTCCCAGCGGTGGTGGCCGTCGGCGATCAGGGCCTGGTGGCGGGTCAGGTCGGACTGGACGCGGGCCAGCTCGGTGGGGTCGGTGATCGACCACAGGCGGTGGCTGAAGCCGTCCTCCGTGGTGGTCGCGAAGAGCGGGGGACGTTCGGCCGTTCGCTCGATGACGGCGGTCGTGTCGGCCGCCGTGCCGTTGCCGCGGTAGGTCAGGAGCAGGGGTTCGAGGTTCGCGGACGTGGCACGCATCAGGGCCGCTCGGTCGGCGACCACGTGCGGCATGACGTCCTCGTGCGGCAGGACCAGGCCCTCCGACGGCTCCGAGACGCGCAGGGCGCCGATGATGCCGCGCTGCAGCATGCCGTCGCCGTCGTGCTGTTCGTAGACGTAGAGGCCGGGCTCGGGGTCGGCGGTCAGCACGCCTTCGGACAGCCAGCGGCGCAGGGTTTTCGCCGCCTGTTCGTTGCGGGCGCCGGGAGTGTCGGCCTGGGGGAGGATCAGGCGGACGATGTTGTACGGGTCGGCCGACTCGAGATGGAGCAGGCCGTCGGGGCGGACCACGACGTCGTACGGCGGCGAAGTAACGGCCGCCAGGCTGCCGACCCGGTCGGGGTCGTAGCGAAGCCCTCGGAACGGGGTGAGTTCGAGGCCTCGGCGCACCGTTGCTTCCGGGTGACCTGCTGTGTTCATCCAGGCATCGTACGGGTGTCAGTGGCATGGGGGATGATCGGGGGAAAGCCGTCGAACGAGGAGCGATGCGGAATGAGCCAGAGCGTCAGGACGAGGCCCGAGGGCAGTGGCCAGGCCCTGAGCGAGGCGTACGACACGGCGCTGCTCGACCTCGACGGTGTGGTGTACGCGGGGGGCAACGCGATCGTGCACGCCGTCGAGTCGCTCGCCGAGGCTCGTGCGGGCGGGATGCATCTGGCGTACGTCACCAACAACGCCCTGCGGACTCCGGATGTCGTGGCCGCGCATTTGACGGCCCTGGGGATACCGACCGGGGCGGACGACGTCATCACTTCGGCGCAGGCGGTCGCGCGGCTGATCAGTGAGCAGGTGCCGGCGGGGGCCAGGGTGCTGGTGATCGGCGGGGAGGGGCTGCGGGTGGCGCTGCGGGAGCGCGGGCTGGAGCCGGTGGAGTCGGCGGACGACGATCCGGTGGCGGTCGTACAGGGGTACGGCGGGCCGGAGCTGCCGTGGGGGCGGTTCGCGGAGGCCTGTTACGCCGTCGCGCGCGGGGTGCCGTGGTTCGCGTCCAACACCGACCTGACGATCCCGGGTGCGCGGGGGATCGGACCGGGCAACGGCGCGGCGGTGGAGGTCGTGCGGATAGCCACCGGGGCCGAGCCTCAGGTGGCGGGCAAGCCGCTGCCTCCCATGCACCGGGAGACGATCCTGCGGACCGGCGCCGAGCGGGCGCTGGTGGTCGGGGACCGGCTGGACACGGACATCGAGGGCGCGTTCAACGGGGAAGTGGACTCGCTGCTCGTGCTGACCGGGGTGACCGACGGCGCCCAGTTGCTGGCCGCGCCGCCGCAGCACCGGCCGACGTATGTCGACGCCGATCTGCGGGGGTTGCTGACCGGGCAGCCGGAGGTCGTGGCGGACGGGAGCGGCTTCCGGTGTGGTGGCTGGATGGCGACCGCCGGGGCGGAGCGGCTGGAACTCGACGGTGACGGTTCGGGCTTGGACGGGCTGCGGGCGCTCTGCGCGGCTGCCTGGACCGTGGCCGGGGAGGGGTCTTGCGCGCTGGACTCGGAGAAGGCGCTGGTGCGGCTGGGGTTGTGAGCCGTCCTACGGTTCCAGAGTGGTCGTACGGCTTCGTCGTGGTTGTGCGGCTGCGGAAGGGCGGTCGGGCATGGGCGCGCAGCGGGATCGTGGCTAAATGGGAGGGTAGGCTAACCTAACTGGGTGTTGGTCGACAGTCCTCCCGAACAGCGCGCGGAGTCCGAGTCCGCGCCCCCAACCCGACGGGCGATACGAGCCGTTGGGCTGCTCGTCTCTGTCCTGATTCTGGTGGTCGTCGCGTTGGCGAGCATCGCGATCGGGGCGAAACAGCTGTCCATCGGGGAGGTCTGGCACGGCTTGTTCGAGGCCTCCGGGACCTACGGCGACGTCGTGGTCGACGACCGGATCTCGCGCACCGTCCTCGGACTGCTCGCCGGCGCCGCCCTGGGGCTCGCCGGGGCCGTGCTCCAGGCGCTGACCCGCAACCCGCTCGCCGATCCGGGGCTGCTCGGCATCAACGCGGGCGCGTCCGCCGCCGTCGTCACCGCCATCACCTTCTTCGGCGTCACAAGTCTGAGCGGCTATGTCTGGTTCGCCTTCCTCGGCGCGGCCGCGGTCGGGGCGATGGTCTGGTTCCTCGGCGGCAGCCGGGGCGCCACGCCGGTGCGGCTCGCCCTGGCGGGTACGGCGATCAGTGCCGCGCTCTACGGCTATCTCCAGGCCGTGATGATCACGGACGACGCGGCGCTCAACAAGATGCGCTTCTGGACGGTCGGTTCGCTGACCTCGGCGACCGACGCGACCATCACCCAGGTGCTGCCGTTCCTGCTCGCGGGCAGCGTCCTCGCACTCGCCCTCGCCCGGCCGCTGAACGCCATGGAGATGGGCGACGACACCGCCAAGGCCCTCGGCGCCCATCTGAACCGCACCCGGGTGCTGTCGATGCTCGCCGCGACCGTGCTGTGCGGTGCCGCGACCGCGGCCTGCGGCCCGATCGTGTTCGTCGGCCTGATGGTGCCGCATGTCGTGCGGTCCTTCACCGGCCCCGACATGCGCTGGATCCTGCCGTACGCGGCCGTCCTGTCGCCCGTGCTGCTGCTCGGCGCCGACGTCCTCGGCCGGATCGTCGCCCGGCCCGCCGAGCTCCAGGTCGGCATCGTCACCGCGATCCTCGGCGGACCGGTCTTCATCTTTCTCGTACGACGGCGGAGGACGGCGCAGCTGTGAGGACCGCAGTGAAGAGCGATGCGAAGGACGCCTCCAAGAGCGCGTCGAAGAGCGAGGCGAGGAACGCGGAGAAGGGTGCCGGGAAGACCCCCCGTGGCAACCGTGCCGTGCGGACCCCGGGCGGGCTCTCCGTCCGGCTGGACGTACGGGCGCTGATCGTCGTCGTCCTGCTGCTGGCCGCCGGGCTCGCCGCGAGCGTCCTGCTGATCGGCACCGGCGACTTCCCGATCTCGGCGGGCGATGTACTCAAGACGCTGCTCGGCAACGGCAACGCGGGGCAGGAGTTCATCGTCAACGAGCTGCGGCTGCCGCGGGTCCTGGTCGGGCTCCTCGTCGGGGCCTCGCTCGGCCTCGGCGGTGCGCTGTTCCAGGCGCTGTCCCGCAACCCGCTGGGCAGCCCCGACATCCTCGGCCTCGGGCAGGGGGCCACGGCCGGGGCGCTCGTGGTGATCGTGCTGTTCTCCGGGAACGCCGGCCAGGTCACCGTCGGCGCGCTCGTGGGCGGGCTCGCGACCGGGCTCGCCATCTATCTGCTCGCCTGGAAGCGGGGCGTGCACGGATATCGACTGGTCCTGGTCGGTATCGGCATGTCCGCGATCATGACGGCGGTCAACGGCTATCTGCTGACCAAGGCCGATCTGGTCGACGCGGCCCGTGCGGTGGTGTGGATGACCGGCTCCCTCAGCGGCCGTGACTGGGCCCAGGTCTGGCCGCTGCTCGCGCTGTGCGCCGTCCTCGTACCGCTCGTCCTCGCCAATGCGCGGGGGCTGCGGATGATGGAGATGGGCGACGACGTGTCGTACGCCCTCGGGGTGCGCGTCGAACGCGTACGGCTGCTGCTGATGCTGGCCGCCGTGCTGCTCACCGCGGCCGCCACCGCCGCCGCGGGACCGGTCAGCTTCGTGGCGCTCACCGCCCCGCAGCTCGCCCGGCGTCTCACCCGCTCGCCCGGGCCGAACCTGCTGCCCTCCCTGTGCATGGGCGCCGCTCTCCTCGTCGCCGCCGACTGGATCTCCCAGCGGGTCTTCGGCGCCGACCAGATGCCGGTGGGTGTGGTCACGGGCGTGCTCGGCGGCGTATACCTGCTCTGGCTTCTGGTCACCGAGCGCAAGGCGGGCCGGATATGAGCGCCGGCAGCAGCATCAGCAGAGAAAGCCTCAGCAGCGGGCCGAACAATGGGCTGAACAACCGAAGGAGCACTGTGAACCGCCTGTCCGCCGACAACGTCACCCTCGCCTACGACCAGCGGGTCATCGCCGAGCAGCTGTCGGTGGAGATACCCGACAACTCCTTCACCGTGATCGTCGGCCCGAACGCGTGCGGCAAGTCCACGCTGCTGCGGGCGCTGTCGCGGATGCTCAAGCCCAGCCAGGGCCGGGTCCTGCTGGACGGGTCGGTCATCCAGTCGATGCCGGCGAAGAAGGTCGCGCGCACGCTGGGGCTGCTGCCGCAGTCGTCGATCGCGCCGGACGGGATCACCGTGGCCGACCTGGTGGGCCGTGGCCGTTACCCGCACCAGGGCATCCTGCGCCAGTGGTCGACCGAGGACGAGCGGGTCGTCCAGGAGTCGATGGAGCAGACCGGGGTGGCCGAGCTGGCCGATCGCTATGTCGACGAATTGTCGGGCGGTCAGCGGCAGCGTGTGTGGATCGCCATGGCGCTCGCCCAGCAGACCCCGCTGCTGCTGCTCGACGAGCCGACGACCTACCTCGACATCCAGCACCAGATCGACGTCCTCGACCTGTGTGCCGAACTGCACGAGGAGCAGGGGCGGACCCTGGTCGCCGTACTGCACGACCTCAACCACGCCGCCCGGTACGCCACGCACCTCATCGCCCTGCGCGGCGGGCAGATCATCGCCGAGGGCGCGCCGAACGACATCGTGACGGCCGAGTTGGTCGAGGAGGTGTTCGGGCTGCGCTGCCAGGTCATCGACGATCCGGAGACGGGGACGCCGCTGGTGGTGCCGGCGGCGCGGAAGGCGCGCGCCGGGGACAAGTCCGACGTCCAGGGCGACAAGTCCGACGTCAAGAAGGTCGTGGCCACGGAAGCGTCCTGAGGGACGGGCTAGAGAATCTTTCTGAGGAGCATCAGGTCGCGCAGGCCCGCGTGCAGTTTCAGCCGACCGGAGCCCCAGGCCTTGGCGAAGTGCAGTTCGCCGTCGACCAGGGAGACCAGGTCGTCGCCGGTCATGCTGAGCCTGATCTGGGCCTTCTCGCGGGGCGGGCCCTGGAGCGTGTCGTGGACGTGGATCCGGCCGTCCGCCATGCGGCCGGTGAACGTGACGTCCAGGTCGGTGATGTGGCAGCTCACCGAGCGGTCCAGGGCCGCGGCCGTACGGACGTCCCCTTCGGCACGCTGCATGCTGTCCGAGAGCTTTTCGAGTGCGGCGCGGCACTCATCGATCGTGGCCATCGCGATCGACGGTACCCCAGCGAATCGGGGTAGCGTCTGGGCATGAGCGACACAGTTCCGGAGACGGAGATCCCGGAGGGGCAGGCCGAGGAGGAGGCCGAGCTCGCGGCTGAGCCCGAGTACGACCCCGCCGCCCCCGCCCCGCTGAACGTCCCGCGCATCCCGACCGGCAACGCCGACGTCGACGCCGGGCTGGAGCGGCTCGGTGATGCCGACCACCTCGCTACCGACGGACACGTCGAGGTGTACGAGGATGTGCATCGGGGGCTGCGTGACGCGCTCACCGCGCTCGACGCCCGCCCGGGACCTCCGGCTCCCACCCGCCACCCGACCACCACCCCTCAATGAGACCCTTCGGGTCACACCTATTGGATGCCGTACGGGAACAGGAGCTGAACCGAACGTGGCAGGAGTCGCACGCCGCCGTCTCGACGCCGAGCTGGTCCGCCGGAAGCTCGCGCGGTCACGCGAGCATGCCAGCCAGCTGATCGCCTCCGGGCGGGTCAGCGTCGGCAAGACCGTCGCGACCAAGCCGGCCACGCAGGTGGAGACCGCGGCGGCGATCGTCGTCGCGGCGGACGGCAGCGACCCCGAGTACGTGTCGCGGGGCGGGCACAAGCTCGCGGGCGCGCTGGAGGCGTTCGTGCCCCAGGGGCTCGCGGTGGAAGGGCGGCGGGCACTGGACGCCGGGGCGTCGACCGGTGGGTTCACCGATGTCCTGCTGCGGTCGGGAGCCGCGCACGTCGTCGCCGTCGACGTCGGATACGGCCAACTCGCCTGGACTCTCCAGAGTGATGAACGCGTCACCGTCAAGGACCGTACGAACGTACGCGAGTTGACGCTCGAAGCGATCGATGGGGAACCAGTGGATCTTGTCGTGGGGGATCTGTCCTTCATCCCGCTCGGACTGGTGCTGCCCGCCCTGGTGCGGTGCGTGAAGCCGGACGCCGACCTGGTGATGATGGTCAAGCCACAGTTCGAGGTGGGGAAGGAACGGCTGGGCAGCGGCGGGGTCGTCCGCAGCACCCAGTTGCGGGCCGAGGCCGTGCGCGGCGTGGCCGAGAAGGCATGGGAACTCGGGCTCGGAGTGAAGGGGGTCACGGCGAGTCCGTTGCCCGGACCCTCCGGGAATGTCGAGTACTTTCTGTGGCTGCGTGCCGGGGCGCCCGCTCTGGACCCGGCCGACGTTGACCGAGCAGTGGCGGAGGGGCCGCGTTGATGCAGAACCTAGCTCGTACTGTTTTTCTGCTCGCCCACACGGGACGACCCGCTGCCATTCGCAGCGCGGAGCTCGTGGTGAAGGGGCTGCTGCGGGAGGGCATCGGGGTGCGCGTCCTGGAGTACGAGGCCGCCGACCTGCCGTTGCCGGACGAGGTGCAACTCGTCAAGGAGGCGACCCCGAAGTGCCTCGACGGGTGCGAGCTGCTCATCGTGCTCGGCGGTGACGGGACGCTGCTGCGCGGCGCCGAGTTCGCCCGGGCGTCCGGGGTGCCGATGCTGGGTGTCAACCTCGGGCGGGTCGGGTTCCTCGCGGAGGCCGAGCGGGACGATCTCGACAAGGTTGTCGACCGGGTCGTGACCAAGGCGTACGAGGTCGAGGAGCGGATGACCGTCGACGTCGTCGTGCATCAGAACGGCGATGTCGTGCACACGGACTGGGCGCTGAACGAGGCGGCCGTGCAGAAGGCCGGGGCCGAGAAGCTGCTCGAGGTCGTGCTGGAGATCGACGGGCGGCCGGTGACGGGGTTCGGGTGCGACGGCATCGTGCTGTCCACTCCGACGGGGTCCACGGCGTATGCGTTCTCCGCGGGTGGGCCTGTGGTGTGGCCTGAGGTCGAGGCGTTGTTGATGGTGCCGATCAGTGCGCATGCGTTGTTCGCGAAGCCGTTGGTGACGTCGCCGGATTCTGTGCTCGCGGTGGAGGTTCTGCCTCACATTCCGCCGGGTGTGCTGTGGTGTGACGGGCGGCGGACCGTGGAGCTGCCGCCGGGGGCGAGGGTCGAGGTGCGGCGGGGGGCTGTGCCGGTGCGGTTGGCTCGGCTGCATCACGCTTCGTTCACGGATCGGTTGGTTGCGAAGTTCGCGTTGCCGGTTTCTGGGTGGCGGGGGGCGCCTCACTAGCCATCTGTGTGGGGGGCGGAGCGTCGGCGGCTGCGGGCGGTTTGTGGCTGGTCGCGCAGTTCCCCGCGCGCCTGGGTACCTCCACTCGCCTGGGTGACATGTGCGGCCGATACCCATTCGTCACCTGGACCTTCACATGACTGGGGCCGGGGGCCGTCGCACTTCCCGCCCCCGACCTCGTATGGTCGTGTCCGTGTTGGAGGAGATGCGGATACGGTCGCTCGGAGTCATCGACGATGCGGTCGTCGAATTGTCGCCGGGGTTCACTGCCGTCACCGGTGAGACGGGTGCGGGCAAGACCATGGTGGTCACCAGCCTCGGGCTGTTGCTGGGTGGGCGTGCCGACCCGGCGCTCGTGCGGATCGGGGCCGGCAAGGCGGTCGTGGAGGGGCGGATCACCGTCGCTGCGGGCGCCTCGGCCGTCGTGCGGGCCGAGGAGGCCGGGGCCGAGCTCGACGACGGTGCGCTGTTGATCAGCCGTACCGTTTCCGCCGAGGGGCGGTCGCGGGCGCACGTGGGCGGGCGCAGTGTGCCCGTGGGGCTGCTGGCCGACCTCGCCGACGACCTCGTGGCCGTGCACGGGCAGACCGACCAGCAGGGGCTGCTGAAGCTGTCCCGGCAGCGTCAGGCGCTCGACCGGTACGCCGGTGAGGCTGTCGCCGGGCCGTTGGCCAAGTACGGCGAGGCCTACCGGCGGCTGCGGGCCGTGGCGGTCGAGCTGGAGGAGATCGTCACGCGCGCGCGTGAGCGGGCCCAGGAAGCCGACATGCTGCGGTACGGGCTCGACGAGATCGCGGGCGTGGAGCCGCGTGCCGGGGAGGATGTCGAGCTGGCGGAGGAGGCGGAGCGGCTCGGGCATGCCGAGGCGCTGTCGTCGGCCGCCACGGCCGCTCATGCTGCGCTCGCCGGGAATCCCGAGGACCCCGAGGGCATCGACGCCGCCACGCTCGTCGCGGGTGCTCAGCGGGCCCTGGACGCCGTGCGGTCGCACGACCCGGCGCTGGCCGCGCTGGCCGACCGGATCGGCGAGATCGGGATCCTGCTGGGCGATGTGGCGGGGGAGTTGGCGGGTTACGCCGACGACCTGGACGCCGATCCCCGGCGGCTGGCGGTCGTCGAGGAACGGCGGGCCGCGCTCGGCGCGCTGACGCGGAAGTACGGCGAGGACGTCGCCTCCGTGCTGGCCTGGGCCGAGCGGAGTGCCGCGCGGCTCACCGAACTGGACGGTGACGACGAGCGGATCGACGAGCTGACCGCCGAGCGGGACGCGCTGCGGGCCGAGCTGGGCGGGCTGGCGCAGGCGTTGACCGATGCGCGGGCGGAGGCCGCCGACCGGTTCGCCGCCGCCGTGACCGCCGAGCTGGCCTCGCTCGCCATGCCGCACGCGCGCGTGTCCTTCGAGATCCGGCAGACCGAGGATCCGGAGGGGGTCGAGGTCGGCGGGCGTACGGTCGTGTACGGGCCGTCGGGTGTCGATGAGGTCGAGCTGCTGCTCGCCCCGCACCCCGGGGCGCCGCCGCGGCCCATCGCCAAGGGCGCGTCCGGTGGTGAGCTCTCGCGCGTGATGCTCGCCGTCGAGGTCGTGTTCGCGGGGACGGATCCCGTGCCGACGTACCTCTTCGACGAGGTCGACGCCGGTGTCGGTGGCAAGGCGGCCGTCGAGATCGGGCGGCGGCTCGCCCGGCTGGCCAAGAGCGCCCAGGTGGTCGTGGTGACCCATCTGCCGCAGGTGGCCGCCTTCGCCGATCGGCAGCTGCTCGTGGAGAAGACCAACGACGGGTCGGTCACCCGGTCCGGTGTGAAGGTCCTGGAGGGCGAGGAGCGGATTCGGGAGCTGTCCCGGATGCTCGCCGGGCAGGAGGACTCGGAGACCGCGCGGGCGCACGCCGAGGAGCTGCTGGCGACCGCTCGGGCGGACGGGTAGCGGGTCCTCCGGGCCGCTCTGCGAGGGGCGGCGCCGTCCGCCGGGGGCGCGTGAGAGCCGGGCTGTCAGTGGTGGCCCGTAAGGTGGCCGAATGATCGAACGTGCCCCCAGGACCACCGCCTTCGGCCTCTCCGCAGCCCTCACCCGCGCCGGCGTCGCCGCCCTGCGTGCCAAGGCCCCCGGTGGCCGCGGCCGTTGGGAGCGGAAGAACTACGCGGGCCGGACCGTGGAGCTGTACGCCGGTGCGGCCTCCGCGCTGGCGGCGACGGTCGGTGCCGGGCGGATACGGCCGGCCGCCGGGGTCGCCGTGGCCGTCGCAGGAGCCTGCGGGGCGTACGACGACGTCGCCGGGGCGGGGGATCCGCGGCGTGGGTTGCGGGCGCACCTGTCCGCCCTGCGGGACGGCGAAGTCACCAGCGGCGCGGTCAAGTTGTTCGGGATCTCCGCCGCGGGGCTCGTCGCGGGGGCGTTCCTCAAGGAGCGGCCCGTGGACAAGCTCCTCGCGGGCGTGGTGATCGCCGGGGCCGCGCACTTCGTCAACCTCGTCGACGTACACCCGGGAAGGGCCACCACCGCGGTGCTCGCGCTCGGGGCGCCGGGGCTGCTCCGCGAAGGGCCCGGTGCCGGGATCGCCGCCACCGCCATGGGAGCCGCCGCGGCCGTGCTGCCCGACGACCTCGGGGAGCGGGCGATGATCGGCGACACCGGCGCGCATGCGCTGGGCGCGGCCCTGGGCGCAGCTGTCGTCGCAGGGAACGGCCGGGCCGGGCTGGTCGCGCATGCCGCCGCGCTCGTGGCCGCCGCGGTGTACGGCGACAAGGTGAGCGAGGCGGCGGGGGCGTTGGGCGCGCGCTGAGGTGAACGGCGGCTCACCGGGGTGCGTTCGGAGGACGACGGGTCCATCGGCCCGGCGCGGCGCGCTGGTTCGGGGGCCGCACCTGTGCCGTGCCGCCGGGGCGGGCCGGCTGCCGAGACGTCCGCCACGCGCGCGTGTTCGGGCACACCGGCCCACCCCACCTCACTCGTGCAGGTGACTCGGCACGCCGTGTTGCCTGCCTTCCGCGCTCCCGCGATGCCCGGAACACCCGTGCGTCCTGGCATCCTTGGCGTAAGCACGTCGTATGCGCGGGGATCCGCGCGGTACACCCCCTCCGCGCGATCCTTCTGTACGTTCTTCGTGACCGCCCGACCCACAACCAGGAGCCCCGGCCACGTGACCTCCGCGAGCAGCCACTCACCGCACGGCCAGTCGTCGCTGCGCACCGTGCAGGTGCTGGGCGGCGGCAACGCCGGCAGTAGTGCGCATGTGCGATCGCTGGCCTCGGGGCTGGTCGCGCGGGGCGTGCGGGTTCTCGTGTGCTCACCCGTCGAGGCCGATCACCTCTACGACTTCACCGGCGCCGGCGCGGAGCACGTGCATGTGCCGCGCAGCAGCGATCCCGGTTCCGTGGCCGCCCTGCGGGCCGCCTGCGCGGACGCCGACCTGGTGCACGCGCACGGGCTGCACGCCTCCTTCCGTACCGTGCTCGCCCTCAGCGGGCGGCGTACTCCGCTCGTCGTCACCTGGCACGACCGGGCGGAGGCCGAAGGAGCCCGCGCCCATCTCGTGCGGCTGTTGGAACGGCGGGTCGTCAAGGCCGCCTCGGTCGTGCTCGGAACCACCTCGGCGCTCGTGGACCGGGCCCGCCGGACCGGAGCGCGGGACGCGCGCCTGGCCGCCGTCGCGCTGCCCGGGTCCCGCCGTGCCGTCGAACGCGACGACCCCGACCGGCTGCGGCCCAAGGTCAGGGCCGAACTCGGCGCCACCGGGCGCCCGTTGCTGATCGCCGTCGGCTCGCTCGACCGGCAGCGCGGATACGACGTGCTGCTGGACGCCTCGCGCGCGTGGCGTGGGCTCGATCCCGTGCCGTTGGTCGTGATCGCGGGGGAGGGGGCGCTGCGGGGGGCACTGCAGCGCCGGATCGAGGACGAGGGGCTGCCCGTGCGGCTCATCGGGCGGCGCGACGACGTCTCCGAGCTGCTCGCCGCCGCCGATGCCGCGCTGCTGCCGAGCAGTTGGGAGTCGCGGTCCGTGCTGGCACAGGAGGCCCTGCACACGCGTGTGCCGCTCATCGCGACCGACGTCGGCGGCATCCCGGAACTCGTCGGGGACGCGGCCGAACTCGTCCCGTACGGCGACCCGCAGGCGCTCGCCGACGCCGTCGTACGGCTGCTGGGCGATCCCGAGCGTCAGGAGCTTCTCAAGGAGCGGGGCGTGCGGCAGGCGGCCACATGGCCGACGGAGGACGAGACGGTCGCTCAAGTCCTCAGCGTCTACGACGAATTGACCCAACCCCGGCCCATGATCTAGGCGCCGCCCGCCCTATGGCACGTGTCGCCGCGCCCGCAGCGCCAGGCTCAACGCCAGTACCGTCTGCGGGTCGTCGAGGTCGGTGCCGAGCAACTCGCCGATGCGGGCGAGGCGGTTGTAGAGGGTCTGCCGGTTGAGGTGCAGTTCGCGGGCCGTCTCCGCCTTGCGGCCCGTGTGCGCCAAGTACGTCTCCAGCGTGGGCAGCAGAGGCGGTTTCGAGCGGTTGTCGTGGTCGCGGAGCGGGCCGATCGCGCGGTCCACGAAGGCCGCGAGGTCGGGCTGGTCGCGCAGCCGCCACAGCAGCAGGTCGATGTCCAGGCGGCGGGCGTCGTACCAGGGTCGGTCCGACAGGCCCTGTGCCGCCGTCGCCGTCTCCGCCGCGTGCCTGAGGCCCGCCGAGGCCGCCGCCCAGCCGCCGGCCACCCCGACGACCACCACCGGCGGCTGTGCCCCGGGCCGCTGGATCCCGGCCCGCTCCACGCCCGCCCGCAGTGCCGCCGCCACCCGGTTCGCGACCGCCGAGCGCTCCGCCTCCGAACGCAGGCCCACCAGCAGCGGGACGCGCCCCTCGACCGGCCGTACGCCCAGCAGGACCGGAACCCCCACGGCCGCCAGTTCCTCCCCGACGGCGCGCGCCAGCACCGCCCAGCCGCCGCCCGGCGACAGCACGTCCCCGAGCCTCATCACCACCGGCAGCAGCGGGCTGTTGCCCGGCTTGAAGCCCAGCACGCGCGCCTGTGCCGGGGCGTCCGCCGCGTCGACACGGCCCTCCGCGAGGTCGGTCAGGAAGTCGCCGCGCCCGCGTGCCGCCAGCTCCTCCTCCTGCCGGGCCTGCATCAGTACCACGGCCAGGATCCCCGCGGCCCGCTCGGCGGCGATGCGATGGACGGGCGCGAGCAGGCCCCGCACGGGCAGCAGGACCAGCCGCGCCCGGACCGACCCCGTCCCGGGCCCGCCGCCCGGAACATCCACCAGCACCGAACCGGCGGGCGGCGGCGCATCCTTGTGGTGCCCCCGCAGCCCCTCCCACACCTGCAACGGATCCGCGCCCTCGGGACCGGCCCCGGCGGCGTAGAGCAGCTGCCCGTCGGTCGTCTCCAGGAAGACCGGGTTGCCGCCGAAGTCGGCCAGGATGCCGAGCACTTGGGGCACACCGCCGCCGCCGAGCAGTGCTTCCGTGCACCGGCGGTGCACCTCCTCCGCCCGTTGCAGCAGCGCGTAGTGGCCGTTGACGATCTCGGTGTGGATCTCCTCGGTGACCGTCACGAAGGGCACCTCACGATGCAGCTGGACCAGCGGCAGACCGGCCGTACGGGCCGTGTCGACCAGCGCGGCGGGCAGGCGCGTGAAGCGCGGGCCGAGTTCGATGACGAGGGCCGCGATGCCGCGCTCGGCCAGGGTGCGCACGAACGCCCGCTGGTCGGCCGGTCGGGTGCCGAGGCCGTAGCCCGTGGTCAGCAGCAGCTCGCCGCCCTTCAGCAGGGAGGCGATGTGGGGCACCTCGCCCGCGTGCACCCAGCGCACGGTCCGCCCCAGCCGGTCCGCGCCCGCGAGGACCTCGGGCAGCCCACTGCGCAGCCCGGGCAGCTCCAGCGCCCGCCGCACGGTGATCCCGGCGCCGTAGGTCTCGAATCCGCTGTCCTTACCGCCCGTACCGCCCGTACCGCTGTCCATGAGCCGGACGCTACCCGCGCGTGTGCTTCCACGACATCTCCGGACGGTTACGGAGACGATCAACAGCCCCCGGCACACGACACTGCGTCGCGCCGCGCGCCGAATCGCGGGACCCCCTGTCGGTTGTGGCGTACATCACCGCCCCGCCAGACTGTCGCATCCGAAAGAAAGCAGCGCCTTCAGCTTCGGATTCCGTTGCGGAAGCACCTTGAGAGGGATGGAATGACGGAAACACCCCAGCGTGAGGTTCATCGGCTCAAGGCGAACTCCGTAGGTCTGGTGGGCGTCGTCTTCATGGCGGTCGCCACCGCCGCGCCGATCACCGCGATGACCGGCAACCTGCCCATCGCGGTCGGCTTCGGAAACGGCACGGGCGCGCCCGCCGGCTATCTCTTCGCGACGCTCGTGCTGACGGTGTTCTCCGTCGGATACGTCGCCATGGCCCGCCGTATCACCGCCGCGGGCGCCTTCTACGGCTACATCTCGCACGGGCTCGGCCGGATCACCGGCATGGCGTCCGGGATGCTCGCCGTGCTGGCGTACGTCGTCTTCGAGGCGTCCATCGTCGGAGTCTTCTCGTACTTCGCGCAGACGACGGTCCACGACCAGCTCGGCCTGGACCTGCCCTGGATCCTGTACGCCGCCGCCATGCTGGCCGTCACCGCGGTCCTGGCGTACTTCGACATCAACCTCACCGCGAAGGCCCTCGGCGTGATGCTGATCGCGGAGATCGCGGTCCTCTTCGCGGTCGCCACGGCCGTATTGCTGCACGGTGGCGGGCCCGACGGCATCCCCATCGAGCCGATCAACCCCAAGAACGCCTTCACCGGAGCCTCCGCCGGTCTCGGCCTGTTCTTCGCCTTCTGGTCGTGGGTCGGCTTCGAGTCGACGGCGATGTACGGCGAGGAGTCCCGCGACCCCAAGCGCGTCATCCCGCGCGCGACGCTCATCTCGGTGGTCGGCGTCGGGATCTTCTACATCTACGTCTCCTGGATGACCATCGCCGGCAACGGCCTCAAGGGCTCCGTCGAGATCTCCTCCGGCACCAGCCCGCTCGATCTGTTCTTCGCCCCGGCGCACACCTTCATCGGCGCCTGGGCGGTCGACGCCTTCCAGTGGCTTCTGATCACCGGCTCGTTCGCCTGCGGGATGGCCTTCCACCAGTGCGCCGCGCGGTATCTGTACGCCGTCGGCCGCGAGGGCTTCCTGCACCCCGCGCTCGGCCGTACGCACGCCCGGCACGGGTCGCCGTACATCGCGTCCTTCGTGCAGTCGCTCATCGCGGTCGCGCTCGTCGGCGCCTTCTGGCTGACCGGTCAGGACCCGTACGTCCACCTCTACACGCTGCTGGCGATCCTCGGCACGATGGCGATCCTCATCGTGCAGACCCTGTGCTCCTTCGCGGTCATCGGCTACTTCCGCCGGAACCACCCCGAGGACCGGCACTGGTTCCGCACGTTCACCGCCCCGCTGCTCGGCGGCATCGGCATGATCGCCGTCGTGGGGCTGCTGGTGGCCAACCTGGACACCGCGGCCGGTACCGCGGCCGACTCGCTGTTCTTCAAGGCCATCCCGTGGATCGTGGGCCTGGTCTTCTTCGGCGGTCTCGGGCTCGGTCTGTACCTGAAGGCGCGGCGGCCGGAGCGCTACGACGTCATCGGCCGGATCGTGCTTGAGGACTCGACGGAGCGGACGGAGGCCCCGGTTACGGCACGCTCGGCCGGGTAGCGGCGCCCCCATGGACTTCAGTGTGGTCGCCGTGGCACGGGAGGACGACAGTCCGGTCGAGGAGCCGCTGCGGGTGGCGGCGGTCGCCGACCGGCTCGGGTACCGCGAGGTGTGGGCGGGGGAGGGGCCGACCTGGGACTCCTTCGTCCTCGCCGCGGCCATCGGGCGGGCCACCGAGAGGGTTGCGCTGACGGCCGGTCCCGTGGCGGTGTCGGTGCGGGACGCGTTCGGCATCGCGCGGGGTGCCGCCTCGGTCGCCGCCGTCACCGGGCGGCGGGTCGGGGTGGCGCTGGGGACGTCCAGCAAGCGGGTCGTCGAGGGCGTGCACGGCGTACCGCGGATGCGGCCCGCCGCGGCGATGGAGGCCTCGGCGGCGGCCGTGCGCGGCTTCCTGCACGGCAGGCCCGGCGAGCCGGTCGTCCCCGGCAGCGCCTTCCCACGCCGCCTGCCGCCGCCCGGCGGCCCGCTCACCGTGGCCGCATTCGGCGACCGCGCGATCGCCACGGCCGCCGTGCACGCCGACCGGATGCTGCTCGACATCGTCTCGCCGGAACAGGTGCGGACGCTGCGGGCCAAGCTCGAAGCGGCTGCCACGCGCGCGGGCCGTTCGTCGCCGCCGACCCTGGCCGCCTGGCTGCCGGCAGCCGTCGATCCGGCCCCGGACTCGCTGGCGCAGATCCTGCGGAGCATCGCCGGGTATCTGACCGTCCCGGGCTACAGCGACATGTTCGAGGCCGCCGGTTTCGGGGAGGCCGTCGAGCTGGCCCGTACCGGTGCCGACTCCGGCACGCTGGTGCGCGCGTTGCCCGCTGAGGCGGCGGGGTCGGTCGGCCTGGTGGGCGGCTTGGACGCCGTACGCGCGCGTGTCGAGGAGTACGCCGCGGCCGGGCTCGACGAGATCGCCCTCGTCCCGGCGACGGCGGGCGATCCGGGCGGGGAACGGACGCTGACGGAGCTCAGGTCGGCTTGATGTTGTGGTTGAAGCGGAAGACGTTGTCGGGGTCGTACTGCCGCTTCAGTGCCGCCAGGCGCCGGTAGTTGTCGGCGCCCAGGCCGGCGATCACCCGTTCCTGGCCCTCCGCGCCGATGAAGTTCAGGTACACCGCACCGGTGCTCCACGGCCGGACGTCGGTGCGCACGTCACGTACCCACTGAACGCACCGCTCGTCGTCCGCCGGGTCCTCCCACATTCCGTAGGGATGGATCGCCCAGGGCGCGTCCCGGTAGGGCACCGGGTACTCGTGCGGGCCGGCCGCGATCGCGCCGCCCTGGGGGAACAGGGCGTGCTGGGTGCCGGTCGGTACGGGCATCGTCCGCGCCTCGGCGCTGTAGACGTCCACGAAGTCGTCCGGCGCGCCCGTCAGGTACTCCGCCGACCAGTAGTGCCGCATGCCGGGCGGATCGTCGAGCAGACACTGCACATCGGCGTACGGCCTCGCGCCCACGATCTCCGCCTCGTGCGGCAGCGCCAGCAGCGGCTCGGCGTACTTGCGCATGTCCTGCTCGGCACCGGCGTACGTCAGGAGCACACCGCACACCAAGGCGCCGACCAGGGACGGCGGTACGAACTCCTCGGGCGGGCCGGTGAAGTGGATGACGCCGCCGCCCACCTCGTCGGGGCCGGACTCGACCACGTCGCGGAAGGTGCGGACGGCCTCGGGCCCGAACTCGGGCCGGTACAGCACCATCGCGATGGCGAACTCCGGCAGTTCGTGCAGCTTCAGCGTGATCGCGGTGGCGACGCCGAAGTTGCCGCCGCCCCCGTGCAGGGCCCAGAACAGGTCGGGGTTCTCGTCCGCGTTGGCGTGCACCTGGCTGCCGTCGGCGGTGACCAGCTCCACGCCGAGCAGATTGTCCACGGCGAGCCCGCAGCAGCGGTCCAGCCATCCGGTGCCGCCGCCGAGGAC
Organism: Streptomyces sp. cf386; assembly: GCF_900103585.1. Taxonomy (GTDB): domain Bacteria; phylum Actinomycetota; class Actinomycetes; order Streptomycetales; family Streptomycetaceae; genus Streptomyces. The sequence continues at coordinate 80,718 of NZ_FNHV01000028.1, read as the reverse complement.
GAAGCCGCCGACGCCGGTGGTCGAGGCCCGGCCGCCGGTCGTGGCGAGGCCGAAGGGCTCGGTGGCGCGGTCCAGGTCGCTCATCGTGGCGCCGCCCGCGATCCGAACCGCCTCGGCCGCCGGGTGCACCGTGACCGCGCGCATATGGCGCAGGTCGACGACCAGACCGTTGTCGTTCAGCGCCATGCCCGCCACGCTGTGCCCGCCGCCGCGCACCGCGATGTGGAGGTCCAGCTCCCGCCCGAACCGCACGGCCCGCACGACGTCGTCCTCGTCCACGCACTGCGCGATCACCGCGGGCCGCCGGTCGATCATCGCGTTGAAGACGCCCCGGGCGTCGTCGTAGCCGAAGTCCCCCGGGGCGAACACATCACCGGAGAGATCCTCGCGCAGCGCGTCCAGGGCCGCGCCCGCCTTCGACCGGGAAGCCATGGCCGCCCCCTTCCGAAAAACGGCAGGACAAGGGGCAATCGCTTGTTTCCAGGCTAGGCGGGCGCGTCAGGTCCGTCCTGTCGAGCGCTGCTGCGGGCCCTTCGGAGGCCCTGTCAGCCGCCGTACGCCCCCGACGCCGTCAGCCGCAGAGCGGTGTCGATCAGCGGGACGTGGCTGAAGGCCTGCGGGAAGTTGCCGACCTGGCGCTGCAGGCGCGGGTCCCACTCCTCGGCCAGCAGACCGAGGTCGTTGCGCAGCGACAGGAGCTTCTCGAACAGCTTGCGGGCCTCGTCGACCCGGCCGATCATCGCCAGGTCGTCCGCCATCCAGAACGAGCAGGCCAGGAAGGCGCCCTCGTCACCGGGGAGGCCGTCGACGCCCTCGTGCTCGCCCTGCGTCGGGTAGCGCAGGATGAAGCCGTCCGGCGTGGACAGCTCGCGCTGGATCGCCTCGATGGTGCCGATGACGCGCTTGTCGTCCGGCGGGAGGAAGCCCATCTGCGGGATCAGCAGCAGGGAGGCGTCCAGCTCCTTGGAGCCGTACGACTGCGTGAAGGTGTTGCGCTCCTTGTCGTAGCCCTTCTCGCACACGTCCCGGTGGATGTCGTCGCGCAGCTCGCGCCAGCGCTCCAGCGGGCCGTCGGCGTCGCCGGACTCGATGAGCTTGATCGTGCGGTCGACGGCGACCCAGGCCATCACCTTGGAGTGCACGAAGTGGCGGCGCGGGCCGCGCACCTCCCAGATGCCCTCGTCCGGCTCGTCCCAGTGGTCTTCCAGGTAGCGGATCAGCTTGAGCTGGAGCAGGGAGGCGTAGTCGTTGCGGGCCAGGCCCGTCATGTGGGCCAGGTGCAGGGCCTCGGTGACCTCGCCGTACACGTCCAGCTGGAGCTGGTGCGCGGCGCCGTTGCCGACCCGCACCGGCGCGGACTCCTCGTAGCCGGGCAGCCAGTCCAGCTCGGCCTCGCCCAGCTCGCGCTCGCCGGCGATGCCGTACATGATCTGCAGGTTCTCGGGGTCACCGGCGACGGCCCGCAGCAGCCACTCGCGCCAGGCGCGGGCCTCCTCGCGGTAGCCGGTGCGCAGCAGCGAGGACAGGGTGATGGCCGCGTCGCGCAGCCAGGTGTAGCGGTAGTCCCAGTTGCGGACGCCGCCGATGTCCTCCGGCAGGGAGGTGGTGGGCGCGGCGACGATGCCGCCGGTCGGGGCGTACGTCAGGGCCTTCAGCGTGATCAGCGAGCGGATGACCGCCTCGCGGTAGGGGCCGTGGTACGTACAGTGCTCGACCCACTCGCGCCAGAAGTCCTCGGTCGCCTCCAGCGACTGCTCCGGCTCCGGCAGCGCCGGCGGCTGCTTGTGCGAGGGCTCCCAGGAGATGGTGAACGCGATCCGCTCACCCGGGGCGACCGTGAAGTCCGAGTACGTCGTCAGCGACTTGCCGTAGGTCTCGGTCTCCGCGTCGAACCACACCGAGTCCGGGCCGGCGACGGCGACCGTACGGCCCTCGTGCTTGTGCACCCACGGCACGACACGGCCGTACGAGAAACGCATCCTGAGCGCCGAGCGCATTGGCACCCGGCCCGAGACGCCCTCCACGATCCGGATCAGCTGGGGCGCGCCGTCACGCGGCGGCATGAAGTCGATCACTCGGACCGTGCCGCGCGGCGTGTCCCACTCGGACTCCAGGATCAGGGAGTCGCCGCGGTAGCTGCGCCGGGCCGCGGTGGGCGGCGGGGCGTCGGAGGCGTGGGCGGGGCCGAGCCGCCAGAAGCCGTGCTCCTCGGTGCCCAGCAGGCCGGCGAAGATGGCGTGCGAGTCGAAGCGGGGCAGGCACAGCCAGTCGACTGTGCCGTCCCGGCAGACCAGCGCTGCGGTCTGCATGTCTCCGATGAGTGCGTAGTCTTCGATGCGCCCGGCCACGTGCAACTCCAGTCGAACGGCCACGTCACCCCCTCTTCTGGCAAGGGGGCTCTCGCTAGTGCGGTCAAGGGGTGGTTGTTATGCGTCGTTGAGCGGTGAAGCAAAGCAGTCGCTTCGGTCGTGAAGCAAAACGACAGTCGCTTCTCAACAATCTCTGCTCAACGAACTGACGAGCTCTCGTTGTTCCGGTGGTTACGGGCGAGGGGTGGTGCCGTGTTGCCGGCCGGGCTCGGCAGCGAATGTCCGAGCAGGATACGACGCACGTAGATGATCTGCGTGCCGCTCCGGGCAACCCGGGTCGGCCGAACGGGTGAGCAACGGGTGAGAAACCGAAACACCTGTGCAGGTTCGTGGTGACTCGTGTGCGGAGCGTGGCCGGAAGCCATCGGTCTCCGTCGCTGATACCCTGGTAGCCCGTGGACCGGTGGGCGAGAAACCCCGGAACCGCAGCGACGGCGACCCCGGAGATCTCTTCGGTCAGGCAGCCGCACCGCACCCCAGACCGCGACCACGGGAGCACCCTCTTGGCCATGACGCCCAAATCCACGACGACCAAGCACATCTTCGTCACCGGGGGTGTCGCCTCCTCGCTCGGCAAGGGCCTGACGGCCTCCAGCCTCGGCATGCTCCTCAAGGCCCGGGGCCTGCGGGTGGTCATGCAGAAGCTGGACCCGTACCTCAATGTCGACCCTGGCACGATGAACCCCTTCCAGCACGGCGAGGTGTTCGTCACCAACGACGGCGCCGAGACCGACCTGGACATCGGCCACTACGAGCGCTTCCTCGACCGTGACCTGGACGGTTCGGCGAACGTCACCACCGGTCAGGTGTACTCGACGGTGATCGCCAAGGAGCGGCGCGGCGAGTACCTGGGTGACACCGTGCAGGTCATCCCGCACATCACCAACGAGATCAAGCACCGCATCCGCCGCATGGCGACGGACGAGGTCGACGTGGTGATCACGGAGGTCGGCGGCACGGTCGGCGACATCGAGTCGCTGCCGTTCCTGGAGACCGTCCGCCAGGTCCGTCACGAGGTCGGTCGCGACAACGTCTTCGTCGTCCACATCTCGCTCCTGCCGTACATCGGCCCCTCGGGAGAGCTGAAGACGAAGCCGACCCAGCACTCGGTTGCGGCTCTGCGGAACATCGGTATTCAGCCAGACGCGATCGTGCTGCGCTGCGACCGTGAGGTGCCGACCGCGATCAAGCGCAAGATCTCCCTGATGTGCGACGTCGACGAGGCGGCCGTGGTCGCCTGCCCCGACGCCCGCTCCATCTACGACATCCCGAAGACCGTGCACGGCGAGGGCCTGGACGCCTATGTCGTCCGCAAGCTGGACCTGCCGTTCCGCGATGTGGACTGGACGACCTGGGACGACCTGCTCGACCGCGTCCACAACCCCGACCACGAGATCACCCTCGCGCTGGTCGGCAAGTACATCGACCTGCCCGACGCCTACCTCTCGGTCACCGAGGCGCTGCGTGCGGGCGGCTTCGCCAACAAGGCCCGCGTGAAGATCAAGTGGGTCACGTCCGACGACTGCAAGACCCCGGCCGGCGCGAAGCAGCAGCTCGCCGACGTGGACGGCATCTGCATCCCGGGCGGCTTCGGCGACCGTGGTGTGCTCGGCAAGGTCGGCGCGATCAAGTACGCCCGCGAGAACCGGATCCCGCTGCTGGGCCTGTGCCTGGGCCTGCAGTGCATCGTGATCGAGGCGGCCCGCAACCTGGCCGACATCTCCGACGCCAACTCCACCGAGTTCGACCCGGCCACCTCGCACCCGGTCATCTCCACGATGGCCGAGCAGCTCGACATCGTCGCCGGTGAGGGCGACATGGGCGGCACGATGCGGCTGGGCATGTACCCGGCCAAGCTGGCCGAGGGCTCGATCGTGCGCGAGGTGTACGACGGCAAGGAGTACATCGAGGAGCGGCACCGTCACCGGTACGAGGTGAACAACGCCTACCGCGCGGAGCTGGAGAAGAAGGCGGGCATCCTGTTCTCCGGCACGTCGCCGGACGGCAAGCTCGTCGAGTACGTGGAGTACCCGCGCGAGGTCCACCCTTACCTGGTGGCCACGCAGGCCCACCCCGAGCTGCGTTCGCGCCCGACGCGTCCGCACCCGCTGTTCGCCGGGCTCGTGAAGGCCTCGGTCGAGCGCCAGCAGGCTGAAGGCCTCGGCAAGAATTCGGACTGACACGAGAGTTGTACGGTGGCCGGGGTGCAAACCTTCAAAGGTTCGCACCCCGGTTTTCTTTGGCGGGTTCTTTTTGAAAGCGTGTGGAAGGCAGGGCATGACGATCAAGGACACCCCGCAGGAGTGGGAGATCCGGGCGACGGACACCCCCTTCGTGGGCAACAAGACCTCCGTCCGCACGGACGACGTGGTCATGCCCGACGGCTCGGTGGTGCGACGTGACTACCAGGTCCACCCCGGCTCGGTGGCCGTCCTCGCCCTCGACCACGAAGACCGCGTCCTGCTCATCAAGCAGTACCGCCACCCCGTGCGGCAGAAGCTCTGGGAGATCCCGGCCGGCCTGCTCGACATCCCCGGCGAGAACCCGCTGCACGCCGCCCAGCGCGAGCTGTACGAGGAGGCGCACGTCAAGGCCGAGGACTGGCGGGTGCTGACCGACGTGTACACCACCCCCGGCGGCTGCGACGAGGCCGTACGGATCTTCCTCGCCCGCAACCTCTCCGAGGCCGACGGGGAGCGTTTCGAGGTGGAGGACGAGGAGGCCGACATGGAGCACGCGCGCGTGCCGGTCGGCGAACTCGTCCGGGGTGTGCTTGCGGGCGAGTTGCACAACAACTGCCTCGTCGTGGGTGTGTTGTCCCTGGTCGCCGCTCGCGGCGGCGACGGACTCGACGCGCTGCGGCCGGCGGAGGCGCCGTGGCCGGCTCGTCCCTTCGCGTCCTGAACACACCCTTCAGTGTGAAGATCGGCTGATCCGATCGGGGGACGTCCTCTCCCTGCCCGCCGTGCTCCGCACGGAACGTAGCAGAGCGTGAACTAGGCTCTGAATACGCCCGAACCGGAGTCCCGGCGGGCTTGCGCGTGTGGTGGGACGGGAGCGTGGCCCGTGACGGATCAGGTGGTGGACACAGGCGGCGTGCAGATGTCGGCGCAGGCGTCCGGCGAGAACCAATTCCTGGGCCGTACCCGCGAGTTGAAGGAACTCCGCGCCGACATCGAGCGCGCGGGCCTGGACACCCTCTCCGGCCGCAAGGCACCACGCGCGCGCGTACTGCTCATCGCGGGCCGCCCCGGTTCCGGCCGCACCGCGGTCGCCGAGGAACTCGTACGGCAGGTGGCGGACCGTTACTCCGACGGCGTGCTGCGCGCCCGGCTGAGCGAGCCCGACGGCACCCCCGTCCCCGTCGAGCGCGCCGCCCGCGTGCTGCTCGCCGCCCTGGACTGGCCCATCCCGCCCGGCGCCGGTGCGGACCACCTCACGGCGGCCCTGCGTGTGGCCCTCGCCGAGCGCCGGGTCCTGCTCCTGCTGGACGACGCGGCCGAGGCCGAGCAGGTCGACGAGCTGCTGCCGGACTCCCCGGAGTGCCTGGCCGTCGCCGTCTCCGACGGCCCGCTGACCGGGATCTCGGACGTACGGCCCTGCACGCTCGGCGGCCTGGACACCAAGTCGGCGGTGGAGCTGCTGTCCCGGTTCGCCGGCTCGGTCCGCATCACCGTCGACCCGCGGTCCGCCGAGGGCCTCGTCGAGGTGTGCCAGGGGCAGCCCGCCGCGCTGATGCTGGCGGGTGGCTGGCTCGCCGCCCGCCCCAAGGCGGCCGTCGCCGACCTCGCCAAACAGCTGCGGGCCGAGGGCGAGGAGGGCGCGCCGCTCGGCCGGGTCTTCCGGCTTGCCTACGCCTCCCTTCCGACCCCGGCCGCCCGCATACTGCGCCTGCTCTGCCTCGCCCCCGGTGGCGTCGTCGACCCGCACACGGCCTCCGCCCTCGCCGGCTGCTCGGTCGACGGGGCCCGCACCACCCTGGACGACCTCACCGCCCTCGGCCTGCTGCACTCCGTCGACTCACCGCTGCCCCAGTACGAGGTCCCGGCCTGCCTTCACCCGTACCTCAAGACCCTCACCGAGACCCAGGACCGCCCCGCCGAGCTGCAGCTCGCCCGGGCCCGCATGCTGGAGCGGACGGTACGGCTGCTGCAGTCCTGCCGGGCGATCACCGAGACCGACAGCCCCGAGACCCGTCAGAAGCTCCTGGGCATGCCCCAGGCCCTGCGCTTCCCCAATCCCCGCGCTGCCGCCGACTGGCTGCGCATCCGCAGGCCCGCCCTGCTGGCCGCGGCCCGGGCCGCCGTCGCCGACGGGGAGCTGGACACCCTGGCCCGGCGGCTGATGTCCCAGCTGGTCAGGGCGCTGGTCGTGCACGTCGGCACGCAGGCCGCCGCCGATGATCTGTACGCCGTCCACAGCCTGGTCCTCGACGTGGCCGAGCGGCAGAACCTGCCCCGCGAGAAGGCCGCAGCCCTGCTGAACCTCGGCGACGTCGACGCCCGGACGGGGCGCAAGCAGGATGCGCTGGCACGCTATCGGGCCGCGCTGGACGCCGGACGGCAGGCGAACGATCCGTATGCGACCGGTCGCGCGATGGAATCCGTAGGCGGTGCCCATCTGGAGCTCGCGGACTACGACCGGGCCGCCGACTGGTTCGGCCGGGCACTGGCCCAGCGGCTGGCCCGGGACGAGCGCGCGGACGCCGCCCGGCTGTACGGCCGTATCGCCCAGGCCCACACCTATGCGGGCCGGTACGGCGAGGCGCTGCGGAACTGGCGGTCCGCGGTCGCCGGGCACCGCAAGAACGGCGATGTCGGCGGTCACGCCCGGGCGTTGAGCGAGCTGGCCCGGGTCCAGGAGTACGCGGGGCGGCCCGAGGAGTCGCTGCGAACCTGCCAGGAGGCGGTCGAGTGGGCGCGGCGCGCCGAGGACTCTCGGCTGCAGGGCGCCCTGTATCTGCGGCTCGCCGACACCCTCGACCACCTCGGTGATTCGGCGGCGGCGCAGCTGCACCGGAGCGCGGCCCGGCGGATGCTGGGGGAGGAGCCCGAGGAGCCCGATCTGGACGAGCTGAGCCCCCTACAAGACGCTTTCGAGCCGGAACACGACCCTAACGCCTGCGAAATCCGTAGTACATCCGCAGAAGATTGATGCAATGAAAGGCTAGACAGCGGGAACGCCTTCATTAGACTGGCTCTGCCGCACCTTCTCCTGCGGTGTCTCCCGGTGTGCCCTGCATGCCTGGGTATGTCTTGCAATGCCCCCACACCCTCTGAGCCAAGGACCGTGATCGACGTGAAGGTCGGCATCCCCCGCGAGGTCAAGAACAACGAGTTCCGGGTGGCCATCACCCCCGCCGGCGTGCTGGAGCTGGTGCGCCACGGCCACCAGGTCGTCGTCGAGCAAGGAGCCGGTGTCGGCTCGTCGATCCCGGACAGCGAGTACGTCGCCGCCGGCGCCCAGATCCTGCCCACCGCCGACGAGGTCTGGGCCACCGCCGACCTGCTGCTGAAGGTCAAGGAGCCCATCGCCGAGGAGTACCACCGCCTCCGCAAGGACCAGACGCTCTTCACCTACCTGCACCTGGCCGCCTCCAAGGAGTGCACGGACGCCCTCGTCGAGTCCGGCACCACGGCGATCGCCTACGAGACGGTCGAGCTGCCCTCCCGTGCCCTGCCGCTGCTCGCCCCCATGTCCGAGGTGGCCGGCCGCCTCGCCCCGCAGGTCGGCGCCTACCACCTGATGCGCGCCAACGGCGGCCGTGGCGTGCTGCCGGGCGGTGTCCCGGGTGTGCTGGCCGGCCGGGCCGTGGTCATCGGCGGTGGCGTCTCCGGCTGGAACGCCGCGCAGATCGCCATCGGCATGGGCTTCCACGTGACCCTGCTCGACAAGGACATCAACAAGCTCAAGGAGGCGGACAAGGTCTTCGGCACGAAGATCCAGACCGTCGTCTCCAACGCCCTCGAGCTGGAGAAGGCCTGCCTGGAGGCCGACCTCGTCATCGGTGCCGTGCTCATCCCGGGCGCCAAGGCTCCGAAGCTGGTCACCAACGAGCTGGTCTCCCGGATGAAGCCGGGAAGTGTTCTTGTCGACATCGCCATCGACCAGGGCGGCTGCTTCGAGGACTCGCGTCCCACCACGCACGCCGAGCCGACCTTCCCGGTCCACAACTCGGTCTTCTACTGCGTCGCGAACATGCCCGGCGCGGTGCCCAACACCTCCACCTACGCGCTGACCAACGCCACGCTGCCGTACATCCTCGAGCTGGCCAACAAGGGCTGGGTCGAGGCGCTGCGCCGCGACGCCTCGCTGGCCAAGGGCCTCAACACGCATGACGGCAAGGTCGTTTACCGCGAGGTCGCGGAGGCGCACGGCCTGGAGCACGTGGAGCTCGAAACGCTGCTCGGCTGAGCCGATCGGTTAAGTCACTTTCTGGTAAAGGCGATACGTCAACACGAGTCGTCAACCGTACGCACCCGGCCGGACCTTGCCCGAAAAGGTCCGGCCGGATGTGTGTATGGTCACTTTGCGACTCTCGGTCAACTCGCCTCGAACGCAACCCTTCGACCGATTCGCACACCCGTGAAACCTGCCGTGCGACGGCCGTACGCCCTTGACAGCGGGATGTTTCATTGTCGACACATCTGCTCGGTCCGGCGGATTGTGTTGCTGCGGACCACCGACACGCCATAGAGTCGCCAACCGTCGGCATGGTGCCACGCTGACCTGTCTAGAAGTTTCCTGGTCACCAAGGAGGTAAGACGACTTGTGAATGAGTCGACATTTTCTCCCGGGGGTGGTCAACCAGGAATGCCGGTACGGGACCAGGGTCCCGCGGGATTCGAGGCTGTCGGCTCCGTTGCGGTGCGCACCTTCGCAGCCCACCAGAGTCACCAGATCTCAGGGTTGACTCAGACAGCACACCAGAGCATGGATGGCCATCACGTGAACGCCATGGCCGGCGACGGAAGTGGCGCGCCCCACAACCAATTCGCCGCCTACGACGAACTGCCCGACGGGCACTTCTACGACCCCGACGCGGAGTACGAGCCCGACCCCGAGTACGCGGCCACGCTCGCGCCCGACGCTGCCCGGCAGCGCCGCGAGCGCGTCGGCCCGACCGGGCGTCCGCTGCCGTACTTCCCGATCCCGGGTCCGCTGACCGACCACGGCCCCGCGAAGATCATCGCGATGTGCAACCAGAAGGGTGGCGTCGGCAAGACGACGTCGACCATCAACCTGGGTGCCGCGCTCGCGGAATACGGACGCCGGGTCCTGCTCGTCGACTTCGACCCCCAGGGCGCGCTCTCGGTCGGTCTCGGCGTCAACCCGATGGAGCTCGACCTCACGGTCTACAACCTGCTCATGGAGCGGGGCATGTCGGCCGACGAGGTGCTCCTGAAGACGGCGGTCCCCAACATGGACCTGCTGCCGAGCAACATCGACCTGTCGGCCGCCGAGGTCCAGCTGGTCAGCGAGGTCGCGCGCGAGTCCACGCTCCAGCGCGCCCTGAAACCACTGCTGCCCGACTACGACTTCATCGTGATCGACTGTCAGCCCTCGCTCGGCCTGCTCACGGTCAACGCGCTGACGGCCGCCCACAAGGTGATCGTGCCGCTGGAGTGCGAGTTCTTCGCGCTGCGTGGTGTGGCGCTGCTGACCGAGACGATCGAGAAGGTCCAGGAGCGGCTCAACCCGGACCTGGAGCTCGACGGGATCCTCGCCACGATGTACGACTCGCGCACGGTGCACAGCCGTGAGGTGCTCGCGCGTGTCGTTGAGGCGTTCGACGACCACGTCTACCACACGGTCATCGGGCGCACGGTCCGCTTCCCGGAGACCACGGTCGCCGGTGAGCCGATCACCACGTACGCCTCCAACTCCGTCGGTGCCGCCGCCTATCGCCAGCTCGCCAGGGAGGTGCTCGCCCGGTGTCACGCCGAGTGAGTCTGCCGGGGGCCGACGAACTGTTCCGCACGACAGGGGGTACGGCGCTCCAGCCGTCCACTCCCCGGCGCCCGGTCAACGGCGAGGCCCGGGTGCCGGCTCCCGCGGGGGAGTCCGATGCCGTCGCGGCGGAGGACGCGCCGCAGTCGGTGCCCGCGCAGGGCGGTGACGGTGACGGCGCGGAGCATGTGGCCGCCGACGCGGAGTCCGTGGACGCCGGCGAGTCACGCAGCCGGGCCGCGGCGGCCGAGCGCTCCGCTCGCCGTCAGGGGGCGCAGGAAGGTTCTGCCGGGGCCTCCGCGGGTACCGTCGGCGGTTCTGCCGGGTCCGGTGCCGCTGCTTCTGCCGCCGCCTCCGCCGCGCCGCGCAAGCGCGGACGGCAGGCCTCGCGCCGGCCCAGTGGTCGCGAACGGCACGACGAGAAGATCACCGTGTACGTCTCCGCCGAGGAGCTCATGGATCTGGAGCACGCGCGTCTGGTGCTCCGCGGTGAGCACGGGCTGGCCGTCGACCGTGGGCGGATCGTCCGCGAGGCGGTGGCCGTGGTCCTCGCGGATCTGGAGAGCCGGGGAGACGCGAGCATCCTCGTACGACGGCTTCGCGGGCGGTAGCGGTAGCCTGCGGGGGCCATGACCTCGAACAACCCTCCCGTTTCCGGCGCCGGTGCCTCCGGCGGTCGGCGGCGTGTGCTGGGGCGAGGGCCGGGAGCATCGCCGGTGCCCGTGTCGGCTCCGGTTGTCACGGAACCGGAGCCCGAGGTTCCCGAGGTCGCAGTACCGGAGCCGGAACCTCAGGTCCTTGTCCCGGAGCCGGACCCCGAGCCGCAGGCCGCTGCTCCGGAACCCGACCTCGAACCGGAGCCGCAGACAGAGCCGGTACCTGAGGGTCCCGCCGCCGAGCCCGCTCCTGAGCCGCCTGCCCGGCAGGACGAAACCGAGGCCGGTGAAGACGGCGTCTTCAAGGTTCGGCTGTCCAACTTCGAGGGTCCCTTCGATCTGCTCCTCCAGCTGATCTCCAAGCACAAGCTCGACGTCACCGAAGTCGCGTTGTCCAAGGTGACCGACGAGTTCATGGCCCACATCAGGGCGATGGGGGCGGACTGGGACCTCGACGAGACGACCGAGTTCCTCGTGGTCGCGGCCACCCTGCTCGACCTCAAGGCGGCCCGGCTGCTGCCCTCCGCCGAGGTGGAGGACGAGGCCGATCTCGCGCTGCTGGAGGCACGGGACCTGCTGTTCGCGCGGCTGCTGCAGTATCGGGCGTACAAGCAGATCGCCGACATCTTCAGCCGGCGGCTCGACGACGAGGCGCGGCGCTATCCGCGGACCGTCGGACTGGAGCCGCAGCACGCCGAGCTGTTGCCCGAGGTCGTCATCAGCATCGGGGCGGAAGGATTCGCCAAGCTCGCGGTCAAGGCGATGCAGCCCAAGCCCAAGCCGCAGGTCTACGTCGATCACATCCACGCGCCGCTGGTGAGCGTGCAGGAGCAGGCCGGGATCGTCGTCGCGCGGCTCCGGGAGGTCGGCGAGGCCAGCTTCCGGTCCCTCGTCGCGGACACCGACGACACCCTCACCGTCGTAGCCCGCTTCCTCGCGCTGCTGGAGCTGTACCGGGAGAAGGCCGTGGCCCTCGACCAGGAGACCGCCCTCGGGGAGCTGATGGTGCGCTGGACCGGAGGGGACGGAGACGAGACGCCGACGGTCACCGACGAGTTCGACCGGCCGCCGGAGCAGCCGAAGGAGGAGAAGAAGGCGTGAGTGAGGAGACCACCGAACTTCCGGTCGGGCTGCGTACCGTCGCCGACCTCGACCTCAAGCCCGCCCTGGAGGCGATGCTCATGGTCGTGGACGAGCCCGCGACCGAGGAGCGCCTCGCGAAGCTCCTGGAGAGGCCGCGGCGGCAGATCGCCGGTGCCCTGCGGGAGCTGGCCGACGACTACGCCGTGCAGGGGCGTGGCTTCGAGCTGCGGTTCGTCGCCGGCGGCTGGCGCTTCTACACCCGCCCCGAGTACGCGGCGGCGGTCGAGCGGCTCGTCCTGGACGGGCAGACGGCCCGGCTCACCCAGGCCGCTCTGGAGACACTCGCCGTCGTCGCGTACCGCCAGCCGGTCAGCCGCAGCCGTGTCTCGGCCGTACGCGGAGTGAACTGCGACGGTGTCATGCGCACCCTCCTCCAGCGCGGGCTGGTCGAGGAGGCGGGCACGGAACCCGAAACAGGTGCGATCCTGTACAGGACGACGAACTACTTCCTGGAGCGGATGGGCCTGCGCGGTCTGGACGAGCTCCCGGAACTCGCGCCCTTCCTCCCGGAGGCGGAGGCGATCGAGGCCGAGACGCTGGAAGGAGTCCCGTCGTTCGATCCGGACGCTCCGGATTCCGAGGACGCAGACGACAAGACGGAACTTTGATGCGAAGCAGCAGCGGCAGGAACAGCAGCGGAAACAACGGCGGGAGCCGTGGTGGCAACAGCGGCGGCCGCGGCGGGAGCAGCGGTGGCCGCGGTAATTACCGTGGCGCCGGTAACAACCGCGACGACAAGCAGGGGGGCCGGCCGAAGAAGCCGCGCCCGGAGGAGCGGCGCTACGACGTAGGCCCCGGCGCCACCCAGGACGGCCCGAAGTCCGGCCGCGGCGCCTCGGCGCGCGGCGGCGCCAAGGGCGGGCCCAAGCAGGGCCAGCAGCGCGGCACCGGTCGGGGCCGTACGGCTCCGGCGAGTTCCCGCGAGTACGACGCGCGGGCCGAGGAGCGCAACCGCGAGCGCTACGCCGGCAAGAAGGACGTCAAGCTGCCCAAGACCTTCCCGGGCGCCGAGCAGGAGGGCGAGCGGCTGCAGAAGGTGCTCGCGCGGGCCGGATACGGCTCCCGGCGTTCCTGCGAGGAGCTCATCGAGCAGGCACGGGTCGAGGTCAACGGCGAGATCGTGCTGGAGCAAGGCAAGCGGGTCGACCCGGAGAAGGACGAGGTCAAGGTCGACGGCCTGACGGTCGCCACGCAGTCGTACCAGTTCTTCTCGCTCAACAAGCCCGCCGGTGTCGTCTCGACGATGGAGGACCCCGAGGGCCGCCAGTGCCTCGGCGACTACGTCACCAACCGTGAGACGCGGCTCTTCCACGTCGGGCGGCTCGACACCGAGACCGAGGGCGTCATCCTGCTCACCAACCACGGCGAGCTGGCCCACCGCCTCACCCACCCCAAGTACGGCGTCAAAAAGACGTACCTCGCGGCCATCGTCGGCCCGATCCCGCGCGACCTGGGCAAGAAGCTCAAGGACGGCATCCAGCTGGAGGACGGCTACGCGCGCGCGGACCACTTCCGGGTGGTCGAGCAGACCGGCAAGAACTACCTGGTCGAGGTCACCCTGCACGAGGGCCGCAAGCACATCGTGCGGCGCATGCTGGCGGAGGCCGGCTTCCCTGTGGAGAAGCTGGTGCGCACCTCCTTCGGGCCGATCACGCTCGGCGACCAGAAGTCGGGCTGGCTGCGGCGGCTGTCGAACACCGAGGTCGGGATGCTGATGCAGGAAGTCGATCTGTAGGCCCACACCTGTAGGTCCACGCGTGCTGTAGGTCCACGCGTGTGTGCAGGCCGGTTCCGGGTTGAGTCCGGGACCGGCCGATTTGTTTTCGTCCCTCGGCCGGTCTGTATCGGTGACGGAGGGAGCGGCCATGGGGACGATCGAGGACCGGAACGCCACGAGCGCGTTTCTGGCGGCGCTGGAGGGCCGCGCGCGGACTCCGCTGCCCTCGGGGCCCGAAGGGCCGTGGGAGGTGCCTGAGGGGCCGCTGAGGGCCTTTGCGGCGGGGCGGCGCGGTCGGGGTGAGGGGCGATGAACTCCGGTGAGCTCCTGGAGCGTTCGCTCACGTACGCGCTGGGCAGCGTCGTCGGTGTGGAGGCGGCGAGCCCGGGGCGCGGGACGCCCTGCGCCGAGTGGGATCTGGGGGAGTTGCTCGGACACCTCGACGACTCGTTGGACGCTTTGTACGAGGGCCTGACCGGCGGGCGGATCGGACTGTTCCCGCGCGCCGACCGCGCCTGCGGCTTCCGTACGCGCGCGTGTGCTGTCCTCGGCGCCTGGGCGGCCGGGCCGCCGGAGTCGGCACTCGTGGGCGAACGGTCGCTGGACGTGCGGGTGATGGCCGCCCTGGGGGCGGTGGAGATCGCCGTGCACGGGTGGGACGTCGCGCAGGCCTGCGGGCGGCCGTGGCCCCTGCCCGACGTGCTCGCGGCCGAGCTGCTGCCCGTCGCCCGGTGCGTGGTCGCGGAGGCCGATCGGGGTGTGCGGTTCGGCGCGCCGGTCGCGGTGCCGGTGGGGGCCGGTCCTGGTGCGCGGTTGCTGGGGTTCCTGGGGCGGCGCGACTCCTTGCCGGGGTGACGCGGGGCCGGGTGGCGGGGGAATGGCGTGACGAGGGTTTGCCTTCCGTTGGGTTGTGCAACCCGTCCACCCTCCTTATAGTCATGATGACTAATAGTCGTGCTGACTATAAAGCTGGCCGCAGAAGGGGTGAGCGACATGCCGGGACCCACCGTTCCCGAGGGCTACGACAAGTACGCCCACGAGCCCTTCGCCGTCACCTCCGACCTCGCCGTCCTCACCATCCGCGACGGCGTCCTGCACGTCCTGCTCGTCGAACGCGGGCAGGAGCCGTACCAGGGTCACTGGGCGCTGCCCGGCGGCTTCGTACAGCCCGACGAGTCGGCGGAGACGGCGGCCCGGCGTGAACTCGCCGAGGAGACCGGGCTGTCGGACGTCTCCGAGCTGCATCTGGAGCAGCTGCGCACCTACAGCGAGCCCGGCCGCGACCCCCGCATGCGGGTCGTCACGGTCGCCTTCACCGCGCTGCTGCCCCACCCGCCCGAACCGCACGGCGGCAGCGACGCGGCGCAGGCGTGCTGGGTGCCGTACGACAAGGCGGGGCCGCTCGCCTTCGACCACGACCGGATCCTGGCCGACGCCCATGAACGCGTCGGCGCCAAGCTCGAGTACTCGAGCCTCGCCACCGCCTTCTGCCCGCCCGAGTTCACGCTCGGCGAGCTGCAGCACGTCTACGAGGTGGTGTGGGGCACCGCCCTCGACCGGCCCAACTTCCGCCGCAAGGTGCTCGCCACGCCGGGCTTCGTCGCACCCGTCCCCGGCGCCGCCCGGCTCACCGGCGGCCGAGGCAAACCGGCCGCGCTGTACCGCGCGGGCACCGCGACCACCCTTCACCCGCCCCTGCTCCGGCCCACCCCCGAAGGACGCCCCGCATGACCACGACCACCGTGCGCAAGCGCGCCGCCACCGGCTCCCTGCTCGGCCTCGCCCTCGGGGACGCGCTCGGCTTCCCGACCGAGTTCAACGACGTGCCGTCGATCCTCGCCAAGTGCGGGCCGTGGCGCGAGATGGAGCTGCCGACGCCTGCGATCGTCACCGACGACACGCAGATGACGCTGGCGTTGGGGAAGGGGCTGCGGACGGCGATGGATCTGGGGCTGCTGGGTCCCAGGACCATGGTGGAGCCGGTGCGTGCGGAGTTCGTGGCGTGGAACCGGTCTCCGGAGAACAACCGGGCGCCGGGCAACACCTGCCTCAGGGCCTGTGACCTGCTGGAGCGCACCGACCTGCCCTGGCAGGACGCCAGCCAGATCGGCTCCAAGGGCTGCGGCGCCAACATGCGCGTGGCGCCCCTCGGGCTCGTCCCCGGTCTGAGCGAGGAACAGCGCGCGGGCGCCGCCCAGTTGCAGTCCGCGCTCACCCACGGGCATCCGACGGCACTCGCCGCGTCCGACCTGACCGCGCACGCCGTACGACTGCTCGCGCAGGGCACCGAACCGACCGGACTGATCGGCCTGCTGCGGTCGTACGCCTACGAGAACCGCACCCGCTACCACGAGCGCTGGCTCGGCGACCTGTGGACCCGCAGCCAGGACCCCACGGCCGAGCACTTCATCGCGCGCGGCTGGGACGAGTGCCAGGCGATCCTGGACCGGCTCCACGACGCCGTGCGCACCGCCTCGCCCGAGACCGATCCGTGCCTGGCCACCGGTGCGGGCTGGATCGCCGAAGAGGCCCTGGCCACCGGCCTGTTGTGCTTCCTGTGGTTCGTCGACGAGCCGCTGACCGCCTTGCGCCGGGCGGCCTGCACCTCCGGCGACTCGGACTCGATCGCGTGCCTGACGGGCGCGTTCGCGGGCGCCTGGCTCGGGGCCGACGCCTGGCCCACGGAGTGGGCGGACCGCATCGAGTACCGGGGGGACCTGCTGACCCTCGGGGCGCTCTGGGACGCTTGACGGATGATCGACGCCCTGGACCTCGACCTCGCACCCGTCGTCGCCGAACAGCCCGACCCGGTGCTGTTCGCGACCGTCTCCGGCGCGCATCTGTACGGCTTCCCGTCGCGCGACTCCGACGTGGACCTGCGGGGCGTGCACCTGCTGCCGGCCGCCGACCTCGTCGGGCTGCGGGAGCCGGAGGAGACGCGGTCGCGGATGTGGGTGCGGGACGGCGTCGAGATGGACCTGGTCACACACGACCTGCGCAAGTTCGTACGGCTGATGCTGCGCCGCAACGGCTATGTGCTGGAGCAGTTGCTCTCGCCGCTCGTCGTGCACACGACCGACGCGCACCGGGAGCTGGCCGAACTCGCGCCCGGCGTGCTCACGAGCCACCACGCCCATCACTACCGGGGATTCGCCCACACGCAGTCGCGGCTGTTCGAGAAGACCGGGGAGCTCAAGCCGCTGCTGTACACGTTCCGGGTGCTGCTCACCGGCGTTCATCTGATGCGCAGCGGTGAGGTGCAGGCCCATCTGCCCACACTGCTGGAGCAGGTCGACGCCCCGGCCTACCTGCCGGAGCTGATCGCCGCGAAGGCGGAACAGGAGCACGGGGCCGCCGATGTCGAGCACGCGCGCGTGGCGGCCGACATCGAGCGGCTGCACGCTGTGCTCGACGACGCGCAGGCGGCCTCAGCGCTGCCCGACGCCCCGAGCGTCCACGACGCCCTGCACGCCTTCGTCGTACGGAGCCGGCTGGAGGGCTGAGGCGCGGCGGACGCGGATCAGGAAGTCCTCCACGCGGCGGCGGTCCGGCTCGGCCGGGAGCGGGCTGTGGTGCAGGCACTCCTCCGCCTCCCTCGCCAGGCGGGTCATCCGGGACTCGACCTCCGGCCAGGGGACCTCGCCGCGCTTGACCGCCAGCAGGGGTTCGCGCTCGTCGCCCACGTCGATCGTCAGGCTGCCGGTGCGCATCAGGTCGCGGGCGCTCGTCAGCAGGCGCAGGAGGTGCATCGCGTGCTTCCAGCGCGGGGCGCCGTGGGAGCGGATGTCCGCCTCCAGCTTCTTGCGCTGGCCCAGCGCGTAGCGGGTGAACGTCTCATGGGCCTGGCGGGACAGGAACGCCTCGCGCAGGGCGAGGAGTTCGCGGCCCGTGTCGTCGACGTACTCGACGCGCGGGGAGTGCAGGCACTCCAGGATGTTCGGGTTGGCGCGCAGGGCCAGCTCGCAGAAGCGCTCCAGTTCCCAGCTGAACTGCTCCTCCTGGGGGCCCTCGACGTGCGTCGGCGGCTTGTCGAAGCGCCAGTAGAGCGCAGTGGGGGCGAGGAACACGCCCCGGCGGTCGGTGTCGCTGCCGTCCGTCGCCAGACCGAAGGCACGCGAGCCCATCACACAGGCGTAGATCGTGTGGTCGCGTACCAGGGTCAAGTGCTCGGAGGGCTCGGGGCGCATGCCCCGGAGCGTACGCGGCCGGTCACACCAGGCGGATCGATTTTCCGTCCACAGTGATCTGCTTCTCGGGCAGCGGCTTCGTCGCCGGAGGGTGGGCCACCGAGCCGTCCGTGATCTTGAACTTGCTGCCGTGGCAGGCGCAGTTGATCGTGCCGTCGGCGACGGTGGCGACCGTGCACCGCTGATGCGTGCAGATGGCGGAGAAGGCTTTGAACTCGCCCTGCTCCGGCTGGGTCACCACCACCTCCTCGTCCTTGAAGATCGTGCCGCCGCCGACCGGGATGTCGTCTGTGCTGGCCAGCTCCTCTCCGTCCTGGCCGTCCTGGTCGGGGGAAGCGGTCGAGGTCGGTGTCGAGTCGCTCGTGTCGCCGTTGTCGCCGGAATCGCCGCAACCCGCGACGAGCGCCGCCGCGCCCGCCCCGCCTGTCGCGATGAGAATCGTGCGCCGCGTCGGACGGTTGCTCATGTCGTCACTCCGAAAGTGCGGAAGAACCAGAGGGCGGAGGTCAGCCAGATGATCGTGAGAGCGGTGAAAACCACTCCGCCCACGATGGGCAGCAGCCAGCCGGGAAGTCGCTCCGACCGGAGCAACAGCATCTTTGCACTGAAAGCACCGAAGAAGAAACAACCCAGGGCAGAGTGCATGAAAACGCGCGTTTCGTACGTCTGGTAGCCCATCGCGTACAGGCAGTGCACCGCCACCGGGACGGACACCAGGAACGCCACACGGCCCGACCAGCGGTGCAGCCCGGACGACCAGGCCGGCCCCGGGAGCCTGCCGTACACCATGAACGCGGAGACCAGTTGCACCAGCGCGAAGAAGATCGCCGCCGTGGCCAGCCATGACTTGACCGCGCCGGTGCTGCTGAACCCGGCGAGGTTGAAGGCCGTCCCCGACGGGTCGTGCACCTTGCCGTACGCCCCGAAGCCCACCGCGACCGCGCCGGCGACCAGCGCCGGGACCAGGTAGCGGGCCGGGCTCGGGCGGCGGTGGCCGGGCTGCGGGGACGGGAAGTCCTGGGTGACGGCGTTCGGGTCGACGGTCATGATCGACTCCAGTGGGGTCAGGGGGCCGCGGGGCGGGCCGTGAGCTGCTGTCCGTCGACCGTCACCGCGCCGGTCTCCGGGTCGATCCGCGGGGCGGGCGAGGGCTTGCCGTCGCGGGTGAGCACGCCGACCTGCCGGCCGTCCGGCAGCACGATCCAGCCGCCGTCGATCTCGGCGCCGCGCACGGTGGTGGTGGCCCGGTACAGACCCGACGGCTTCTTCGTCCTGTCGGCGGTGAAGGCGTAGTGCCCGCCGTCGATGTCGACCGTGCCGCGGATCCGCTCGCCCTCCTCGAGGGTGCCGTTCAGGACAGAACCGGCCTTGCCGGTGAGCCGCATGGTCCCGTCGTCCTTCACATCGCCCTTGAGCCAGGACTCCTTGGCGCGGCCGTCGCAGAAGTACGCGATCGCCCTGCCGTCGCGCAGGGTGACGGCCACGGCGGAGGAGTCGTCGTCGGTACGGCCCGCGTAGCCGGCGTTCGGGACGGGGACCTTCGACGGTGACGATGACGGCGACGGGGACGACTTCGGCGTCGGTGACGACGGTAACGGTGACGGTGACGACGAGGAGGGCGCGCTCTTCGTCCCCGTCGTCACGTTGAGCGCCAGCAGGAACGCGCCGGCCAACAGCCCCGCGAGAAGGGTGAGCAAGGGTCCCGGACGCTTCATGAGGCCTCCCCCGAGGCGAGCTTGCTGCCCATGAGAGCGGACCTGTGCGACGCCGTCCAGAGGCGTACGGAGGCGTTCGTGGTCCGGTAGCGAAATCGGGATGGACGGGTGACATTGACTCAAAGCCGACCGGCCGGGTCGCGGGAGTGCCAGCGGGTGTCTCAACGTGCGTCTCAGCGGGCGGGCGACCTGCGTCCGCCGCACGCGGGCTGACTAGGCTGGCCGGTCGAAGAGCCGATCCGTACAGCAGCAAGGAGCAGAGCCGTGGCGGTACGAGCGGTCCGGGGGGCCGTCCAACTGGAGCGGGACGAGGCCGGCCACATGGACGAGCAGGTCGGGGCCCTGCTCACGGCGATCCTGGAGCGCAACGGCCTGAGCGCGGACGACCTGATCAGCATCTGGTTCACGGCCACGCCCGACCTGCACAGCGACTTCCCGGCGGCCGCCGCCCGCAAGCTCGGCAGCGGCTTCGCCGACGTACCGCTGATCTGCGCCCAGGAACTGGACATCGAGGGCGCCATGCCACGGGTCGTACGCGTCCTCGCGCACATCGAGTCCGACCGGGCACGTGCCGACATCGCGCACGTCTACCTCGGCGCCGCCGCCGCTCTGCGCAAGGACATCGCCCAGTGAGAACCGCACTCGTCATCGGCACCGGCCTCATCGGTACGTCCGCCGCGCTGGCGCTGGCCGGGCGCGGTGTGGTCGTCCACCTCGCCGACCACGACCCCGAGCAGGCCCGTACGGCGTCCGCGCTCGGCGCCGGCACCGACGAGGCGCCCGAGGGCCCCGTCGACCTCGCGATCGTCGCCGCCCCGCCCGCGCACGTGGCCGACGTGCTCGCCGACGCCATGCGCCGGGGCGTGGCCCGCGGCTACCTCGACGTGGCCAGCGTCAAGGGCGGTCCGCGCCGGGCGCTGGAGGCGCTCGGGCTCGACCTGTCGTCCTACATCGGTACGCATCCCATGTCGGGGCGTGAGAAGTCCGGGCCGCTGGCCGCCACCGGTGACCTCTTCGAGGGCCGGCCCTGGGTGCTCACGCCGACCCGGGACACCGACACCGAGGTGCTGAACCTCGCCCTGGAGCTGGTCTCGCACTGCCGTGCCGTGCCGGTGGTGATGGACGCCGACGCCCACGACCGCGCGGTCGCGCTGGTGTCCCACATGCCTCACCTGGTGTCCAGCATGGTCGCCGCGCGTCTGGAGAACGCCGAGGAGGCGGCCGTACGGCTGTGTGGTCAGGGCATCCGGGACGTGACCCGGATCGCCGCGTCCGATCCCCGGATGTGGATCGACATCCTCTCCGCGAACCCGGGGCCCGTCGCCGACCTGCTCACCGACGTCGCCGCGGACCTGGAGGAGACGGTGCGGGCGCTGCGGGCGCTGCAGTCGTCCGACGAGGCGAAGCGGCTGGAGGGGACCTCCGGGGTCGAGGACGTGCTGCGGCGTGGGAACGCCGGGCAGGTCCGGGTGCCAGGTAAGCACGGGGCCGCTCCGCGGGTCTACGAGGTCGTCGCCGTGCTGATCGACGACCAGCCGGGGCAGCTGGCGCGGATCTTCGCGGACGCGGGACGGGCCGGGGTCAACGTCGAGGACGTGCGCATCGAGCATGCGACGGGGCAGCAGGCGGGTCTGGTGCAGCTCATGGTGGAGCCGAAGGCCGCGACGCTGCTGTCTGCGGCGTTGCGGGAGCGGGGCTGGGCGATCCGGCAGTAGGGGTCTCACCGGGCTGAGGTGCGCGCGGCCGGACGAGTGACGCGAACCCAGTAACCTTGTGCGGGGCGCCCTCGCGTCCCCACACCCCGCCTCACCGCACCAGGAAGGTGTCCTCCCGTGGAAAACGGTGCCGCCAAGCCCGTGATTGTCGCCATCGACGG
Source organism: Streptomyces sp. cf386 (assembly GCF_900103585.1). Lineage (GTDB taxonomy): Bacteria > Actinomycetota > Actinomycetes > Streptomycetales > Streptomycetaceae > Streptomyces. The sequence continues at coordinate 59,105 of NZ_FNHV01000028.1, read as the reverse complement.
CCCCTCCGGCACGGGCAAGTCGAGCACGTCGAAGGCCGTCGCCGCGCAGCTCGGGCTGAGCTACCTCGACACCGGCGCCCAGTACCGGGCGATCACCTGGTGGATGGTGACCAGCGGCATCGACATCGAGGACCCGACCGCGATCGCCGCGGTGGCCGGCAAGCCCGAGATCATCTCCGGCACCGACCCGGCGGGCCCGACGATCACCGTCGACGGCACCGACGTGTCCGGCCCGATCCGCACCCAGGAGGTCACCTCCAAGGTCAGCGCCGTCAGCGCGGTGCCCGAGGTGCGGGCCCGGATCACCGAGCTGCAGCGCTCGCTGGCCACCTCGGCCGAGCAGGGCATCGTCGTCGAGGGCCGCGACATCGGTACGACCGTGCTGCCCGACGCCGACCTGAAGATCTTCCTCACCGCCTCCCCGGAGGCCCGTGCCGCCCGTCGCAGCGGTGAGCTGAAGGGCGCCGACGTCAACGCCACCCGCGAGGCCCTGATCAAGCGGGACGCGGCCGACTCCAGCCGCAAGACCTCGCCGCTCGCCAAGGCGGGCGACGCCGTCGAGGTGGACACCACCGAGCTCACGCTGGCGCAGGTCATCGAGTGCGTCGTCACGCTCGTCGAGGAGAAGCGGGCCGCGAAGTGACAGCTCCCTCCGAGCGGGGTGCCGAGGTCGGGCGGCGTATCGGCGTCGGCCTGATGTTCGGGCTGTGGAAGCCGCGCGTGCTGGGTGCCTGGAAGGTCCCCGCGACCGGCCCGGTGATCTTCGCGGTCAACCACTCCCACAACATCGACGGCCCCATGGTCATGGGTGTGGCGCCCCGTCCGACCCACTTCCTGATCAAGAAGGAAGCGTTCAAGGGACCGCTCGACCCGTTCCTGCTCGGCATCGGGCAGGTCAAGGTCGACCGCGAGAGCACCGACCGCACGGCGATCACCCAGGCACTGGCAGTGCTGGACAACGGCGGCGTCCTCGGGATCTTCCCCGAGGGCACCCGCGGCGAGGGCGACTTCGCCGCGCTGCGGGCCGGGCTCGCGTACTTCGCGGTGCGCGGCAACGCCCTGATCGTCCCGGTCGCCGTGCTGGGAAGTTCCGACCGGCCCGGACGGTTGATAAAGGGGCTGCCTCCGCTGCGCAGCCGCGTCGACGTCGTCTTCGGCGACGCCTTCGAGGCGGGCGACGGCAGCGGACGGCGTACGCGCAAGGCGCTCGACGAGGCGACCGAGCGCATCCAGAAGCAGCTCACCGAGCACCTGGAAAACGCCAGGCGACTGACCGGTCGCTAGGCGAAACTGAGTAGTGGATCAGCCGGGGGACAACCGGGTGGTCCACCGATCACCACGATGAACGACGAGGTACGGACTTCATGAACGACCACATCCACTCCGAGGGCTCGCCCGACGGGCACGACCACGGAGAGCTTGGCGATGCCGAGTACGCGGAGTTCATGGAGCTCGCCGCGGAAGAGGGCTTCGACCTCGAGGACGTCGAGGGTGCCATCGAGGCGGCCGGGCACGGGCCGTTGCCCGTCCTCGCCGTCGTCGGCCGGCCGAATGTCGGCAAGTCGACCCTCGTCAACCGCATCATCGGGCGCCGCGAGGCCGTCGTCGAGGACAAGCCCGGCGTCACCCGCGACCGGGTGACCTACGAGGCCGAGTGGGCCGGCCGCCGCTTCAAGGTCGTCGACACCGGCGGCTGGGAGCAGGACGTCCTCGGTATCGACGCCTCCGTGGCCGCGCAGGCCGAGTACGCGATCGAGGCCGCCGACGCCGTCGTGTTCGTCGTCGACGCCAAGGTCGGGGCCACCGACACCGACGAGGCCGTCGTACGACTGCTGCGCAAGGCCGGCAAGCCCGTGGTGCTGTGCGCCAACAAGGTGGACGGTCCCAGCGGTGAGGCGGACGCCACGTACCTGTGGTCCCTGGGCCTCGGCGAGCCGCACCCCGTATCCGCCCTGCACGGTCGTGGCACCGGCGACATGCTGGACTCGGTCCTGGAGGCCCTGCCGGACGCGCCCGCGCAGACCTTCGGCGGCGCCGGGATCGGCGGCCCCCGCCGCATCGCGCTCATCGGCCGCCCGAACGTCGGCAAGTCCTCCCTGCTGAACAAGGTTGCGGGCGAGGAGCGCGTCGTCGTCAACGAGCTGGCCGGCACCACTCGGGACCCGGTCGACGAGCTCATCGAACTCGGCGGCGTCACCTGGAAGTTCGTCGACACGGCCGGCATCCGCAAGCGCGTCCACCTCCAGCAGGGCGCCGACTACTACGCCTCGCTGCGCACCGCGGCCGCCGTCGAGAAGGCCGAGGTGGCGGTCATCCTGATCGACGCCGCCGAGTCCATCTCGGTCCAGGACCAGCGCATCGTGACGATGGCCGTCGAGGCGGGCCGCGCGATGGTGATCGCCTACAACAAGTGGGACACCCTCGACGAGGAGCGCCGTTACTACCTGGAGCGGGAGATCGAGACCGAGTTCGGCCAGGTCGCGTGGGCGCCCCGGGTGAACGTCTCGGCGTACACCGGGCGGCACATGGAGAAGCTGGTCCCGGCGATCGAGACGGCCCTCGCGGGCTGGGAGACCCGGGTCCCGACCGGTCGGCTGAACGCCTTCCTCGGTGAGCTGGTCGCCGCCCACCCGCACCCGGTCCGCGGCGGCAAGCAGCCCCGCATCCTCTTCGGCACCCAGGCCGGCACCAAGCCCCCGCGGTTCGTGCTCTTCGCCTCCGGCTTCATCGAGGCCGGGTACCGCCGCTTCATCGAGCGCCGGCTGCGCGAGGAGTTCGGCTTCGAGGGGACGCCGATCCATATCTCGGTGCGGGTGCGCGAGAAGCGCGGAAGCAAGAAGAAGTAGCGCACGCAAGCGGAAGGGCGGCCCGATGAGGGCCGCCCTTCCGCTTGCTCAGCTTCCGCTTGCTCAGCCTCTGCGCGCCGGAGGCAGCGCGGCCGGGACGTGGTGCATCCCCGAGCCCTGTGGGCCGATGTGTCCGACGCGCTGCCACTGCGGCTGCTGACCGCTGCCGTGGCGGGCGCTGTGGGCGCCCGCGCTGTAGGCGCTGTACGAGCTGCTGAACGACCCCGGGCGGTGCCCTCCGTACGAGCCCGTGCTCCGCGGAATGTTCCCGAACGCGATGAACCCCAGATCCTCCTCCCCGCTGCGGTCACCCGGCAGCGAGCGGAAGGACTTGACGTACTCGGCGTAGAGCGCGTCGTAGATCGGCGTGGCCGATGGGCCGCCCTGAAGGCGGGGAACGTCGTATGCATGCACGTATGTCCAAACGACACCGCAGTCGAAGAGATGCGGCCGCCGTGCAGGGTCGCCTGCTCATCGGGGACGCGGGCGACGTCCCCGAGGCGGCGGGGAACCGCTGTCAGGTCCCCGCGAGCGGCAGTGCGGCCGCGACCAGCTTCCCGTTCGCGGCGGCCTTGTCCAGGGCCTCCCGCAGCAGATCCTCCCTGGGCTGGCGCCCGATGGACCCCACGGGTGCGGCGAACATCAGTACCTGCTGATGCTTGTTCGCGGCGGCCCGCCACCCGTCCGTCACCAGCAGCGGGTGATGCGCCTGCCACCACGCGACCGGCTGCCCGCCATTCGTGCCCGGCTGCAGAACCGCGTGCAGCTGACCCATGGCCAGCAGTACCGACCAGCCGTGCAGCACCGGCGGTACATCCGCCAGTTCCGTCGCCGGCATGAACCCCTGCTCGATGAGCAACGGAAGGAAGTCGTCCCCGGCGCCGATCGCCCCGGGGCGCGCGATGGGTGCGGTCGGCTCGACGACCAGCGCGGGGTGCAACTCCCCGGCGATCAGCACCAGTCCGCTGGTGACACCGAGCACGGCCTGCTCCGGCACGATCGTGTCCGGCTCCAGGTCGACCCGGTCGCCGGTGATGGACTTCACGGCACCCTTCAGCTGCTCCTCGGTGACCTGAACGACCTGTGAGGGCAGGCAGGTGGCGTGGGCGAAGGCGAGGACGGCGGTCTCCTCCCCGATGAACAGGACGGTGCTGGTGCGCTCCTGTTCGGAGTCGCCCGGGGTGCGGCAGGACGTGCAGTCGTAACTGCCGGGTGCGTTCTCTCCGGCGAGCAGCCGGTCGGCTTCCTCGTCGCCGATCTCGGCACGTACCTCGTCGCTGACGTCGAGCATGCGCGGCACGGGTGGCTCCCTCGGGATGTGGTGCATGGCGGGGCCGGGTGGCTCCCGGCCCGTGAACCGGGCGGATCCCGGGCTCATGCAGGAGACAACGGGCGATCTGTGGCGGGAGTCACGCATCACACCGAACGGAATCGAACCATCCACCGCACACGGTCACCTCGGGTACGGAATCGCGCACTCACCGTCAAGTCCTAGGAATACCAAGGAAGTTGGTTGGGTGAAGTGGGTCACAGATCGTCAGGGCGGTTGGTCGACAAATCCTGAAATCAGCGAATGAAGTGGGTGGCCGAAAATCGCCGATACCGGAGGTAACGGCGAACTGGCCTGGAATGACAAGGAGTTGGTTGATACCGGCCGGTCAGCCTCCCTACATTCCTCGGCCGTGTGCAACGAGCACCGCTCGGGTACGTCCGCCGACCGCACCAGCCAGCACTCAGCACCAACCCTCGGCGGACGGGCGGGCGCGACTCACACGCCCGATGGCGTGCGCAGTGGCGTGCCGCCTTGGGGGACCCCGAGTCCTTCGAGAGGGACCTACATGTCCGAATGTGCCGATAACACTCACGACAACGCTCGGAAGGCGTCCAAGGCTTCGAACGGGAGCCGGACTCGTACGACGGCGGTCCTCGCCGGGGCGGCACTGCTCGCCCCGCTCGGGCTGCTGGCCGCCACCGGCAACGCCGCTGCGGCGGACGGCGGAGTGTGGGACCGCATCGCCCAGTGCGAAAGCGGGGGCAACTGGCACATCAGCACCGGCAACGGCTACTACGGCGGACTGCAGTTCGCCGCCTCCACCTGGCGCGCATACGGCGGTACGGCCTACGCGCCGACGGCGGACCAGGCCACCAAGGCCCAGCAGATCGCAGTGGCCACCAAGGTCCAGCGTGCCCAGGGGTGGGGCGCGTGGCCGACCTGTTCGGCCCGGGCCGGAGCGTACGGGAGCGCACCCGCGGCTCCCGCCGCCGGCTCGTCGGCCTCCTCCTCCAGCAAGTCGGCACCATCGAACAGCGGGGCAGCCAGGTCGAACACCGAGGCGGCCCCGTCGAATCCGGCGCAGACGCCGGAGCGTTCGTCGGGACACACCACCCGCGACTCGTCCCGCGGTGACTACACCGTCCGCGAGGGCGACACGCTGAGCGGCATCGCCGCCCGGCACGGGACCACGTGGCAGCGGATCTTCGCCGCCAACAAGGCCGTCATCGGCGGTGATCCCGACCTGATCGTGCCCGGGCAGCGCCTCGAACTCTGAGTGTCGCTCCCTGCCGGGGCACGGAGCCCCGCCCGGTCCGCCGACCGGGTGGGGCCCCAGGGTCCCTCGGACGCGCCGCGACGGCTGACCGGAACAAGCTGCCTAGCGTGCTCATATGAAATGCACACCGCTCTCGATCGTCATCGCCGCCGCACTGCTCACCGCCGCTGCCCCTGCAACGTCGCAGGCAGCACCGGCCACGCACACAACAGGCGCAAGCCATACGGCGTCCCGACCGGCCCCTGGACCGCCTCCCAAACCCGCCTCGTTCGGCTGTGCCAAGGACCACTGGCCCTGGGGCTGCGTCGCCAAGTGCGAGAGCGGCGGCAATTGGCACATCAACACCGGCAACGGCCACTACGGCGGACTGCAGTTCTCCCAGCGGACCTGGGTGGGCTTCGGCGGCGCGAAGTACGCCCCGCGCGCGGATCTCGCCACCCGCAAGGAGCAGATCAAGGTCGCCAAGAAGGTGGTGGCCGTACAGGGGTGGGGCGCCTGGCCGCACTGCTCCCGGCGGTACGGGCTCACGGGCCGTCTGCAGACGTGGAAACCCACGCAGACGTCGAAGCCCAAGCAGACGTCGCAGCCCACACCGACGTCGAAACCCAAGCAGACGTCGAAGCCCACACCGACGTCGCAGCCCACACAAACGTTGAAGCCCACTGTGGCGGATCGGCTGACCTCGGCCGCGTCGCTGCTCATCCGGAAGGGCGCGACCCGGTTCGGTGCGCTGCACGGCGCTCCCATTCGCCTGACTCGCCACTGAACACGACCGCACCGCGTCGCAGTTCGTAGACGAGTGCCGTCCGCCCGCGCAGGACGGGCGGCAGTCGTTGCTCGGCGACGACCACGCACGCGTCGAGTGCGCTCAGCAGTTCGTACGTCCGGGCGCCGACCGTGGGTGACATGCCCTGCGCGGGTTCGTCGACGAGCAGCACGCGCGCGCGTGCCAGCAGGGCGCGTGACAGCGCGAGCATGCGCTGCTCGCCACCCGAGAGGGTGCCGGCCCGGCGCGCGAGGAGAGGCGCCAGCGGGGGATAGGCGTCAAGGGCCATGTCGTACGAGGAGGCCGCGAGTTCGAGGTTCTCGCGGACGGTGAGGGAGCCGAACACGGCCTGGCGCTCGGGGACCAGGCACAGTCCGCGGCGGGCCCGCTCGTGGGCGGGCACACGGGTGATGTCGGTGCCGTCCCACACCACCGTGCCGCCGGACAGGGGCACGACGCCGGCCAGGGCGCGCAGGGCGGTCGTACGGCCTGATCCGTTCCGGCCCAGCAGAACGGTGAGGCCGGGGCCGGGGGCGGCGAGGGTGATGCCGTGGAGGGCTTCCAACGGGCCGTAGCGCACGCGCGCGTGGCGCAGGGCGATGGTGGTCATGCGGGGGTCTCCTGGGGGCCTGCGGCGTCGAGTACGCGGTCGGGTGGGCCGGAGGCGACGATGCGGCCCGCCGTCATGACGTGCACGGTGTCGGCGAGGTCGGCGACCAGGTCGAGGTCGTGCTCGACGACGAGCAGGGCGGTTCCGTCGGCGGCGAGGGCCCTCAGCATCCGGGTCAGCGCGGTGACCTCGGCGGTGTCCAGGCCGGCGGCGGGCTCGTCGAGGAGCAGTACGTGCGGGCTGCCGGCGAGGGCGCGGGCCAACTCGACGCGGCGGAGCGTGCCGGTGGGGAGGCCGGCGGCGGGCAGGGAGCGTACAGGGCCGTCCAGGCCGAGGAGTCTGAGGGTTCGTTCCACGGCTGAGGGGTCTCGGACGCGTCCTTGCTCTGCGCCTACTTGGACGTTCTCCGCGACGGTCAGTGAGGGGAAGACGGCCAGTTGCTGGAAGGTGCGGGTGATGCCGAGGCGGGTGCGGGCGTGGGTGGGCAGGTGGGTGATGTCGCGGGTGCCGAGGAGGACTTGGCCCTGGGTGGGGCGGTGGGTGCCGGCGAGGCAGTGGAACAGGGTGCTTTTGCCTGCGCCGTTGGGGCCGATGATGGCGGTGACCTGGCCGGGTGGGACGGTGAGGGTGACGTCGTCCAGGGCGGCGAAGCCGTTGTAGCGGGCCTGGAGGTGGTGGGTGGTGAGGGTGGTGTTTGGGCGTGCGGGTCTGTGGGTGGGCACGCGGCCTTCGGCCGCGTTGGGGTTCCCGCCACCCGCACCGCCCGTACCGCTTTCGTTGTCGGGTGCGGGTGGCCCTTGCGGGGGCTGAGCGCCGTCGGCGGCCTCGGCGGTTCGGGAGCCTGCGGCCAGGGACGTGCCGCCTCGCTCCGCCTGCCGCAGCCGCCTGCGCACCTCCACCCCCAACCCCGTAAGCCTCACGCCCCGCCGCAACCGCAGCCTCCCCGCCGCCGCCCGAGCCGCCTCGTACGGTCCCCCGGGGAACCGCCCCACCAGCACCGCCAGCACGCCGATCAGCGCCGCCGCAACCCCGCCCCGGGCGCCCGCGTCGAGGCCTACCAGGAGTGCGGCCGCGGCCAGGGCGCCGAGGGTGCTGTCGGCGCCCAGGACCACCACCGCGGCGAACCAGAGGAGGCCGCGGACGGGGTCGTAGGCGGACGGGTCGAAGGCGCGCAGGCCCATGCCGAGCAGGCCGCCGCCGAGGGCCGCCAGGGCCGCGCCGGAGACGAAGGCCAGGAGTTTCAGGGAGGGCACCTGGACCCCTGCCGCCGACGCGCCCGACTCGTGGTCCCGCATCGCCGCCAGGGCCCGGCCCGTGCGGCCCCGGCGCAGCAGCCAGGTGGTGAGCAGGGCGGCCGCCAGCACGGACAGCTCCAGGACGTAGTACGCGCGGTCGCCCGCGAAGCCCGCCGGGCGGCCCAGGGACAGGCCCGAGATCGCGTACGGCTGGGCGAAGACGAAGCGGCTCACGCCGACGCCCACCGCGAAGGTCACCAGCGCCAGGGCCAGGCCCCGGCGGGTGATGGCCGGCCAGCCGGTGAGGAGGCCCAAGGGGGCCACCAGGACGACCGCGACGGCGAGTGCCGTCAGCTCCGGCAGGCGTGGCAGGCCGGGGAAGCGGCCCGCCGCCAGCAGGGCCGTGAACAGGGCGCCCAGGCCCGCGTACGCCGCCTGGCCGAGGGAGATCTGGCCGCCGCGGCCCGTGACCACGACCAGGGACAACAGGACTACGGCCAGTGCCGGCACCTGCACCGACGTATGCAGGTCCGAGCCCGCGAAGCCCAGCGGGAGCAGGAAGAGCACCGCCGCCACGATCCAGGCGCCCGGCGGGGTCGGCACGCGCGCTGTGGCGGTGCGGGGGAGAGCGTCGCGCGTGCCCACGCGCGGGAGGGCCAGGGCCGCGATCAGCAGGGCGACGACGAAGAGGTTCGTGCTGACGGCTTGCAGCAGGGGTGCGCCCCAGCCCGTCGGGTGCAGGCGCGTCAGCTGGCTCTGCGCCACCCCGATGGCCAGCGCCGTCACCACGGCGATCGGCAGGCTGCGCATCCTCGCGGCCACGGCGACCGCGACCACCTCCATGACCAGCAGCGGCAGGCCGTACGGGTCCAGACGGACGTACGGCGCCAGCAGGACGCCCGTCAGGCCCGCCGTGAACGAGCCGAACGCCCAGCCCGCCGCCGCCACCCGGTCCGCGTCGACGCCCCCGAGGACGGCCAGTCGGCGGTCGTCCACCACGGCACGCAGTTCCCGGCCGAAGCGGGTCCAGCGGATGACCGCGCCGACGCCTGCCGCCAGCAGCAGTGCCACCGCCAGTTGGCCCCACGGATCCGCCGACACCAGCTCCGGCGCGTCGTCCCGCGCCCCCTGGCCCCACAGCAGCGCCGCACCGCCCACCAGCAGCACGAACACGCCGATGGACGCCACCAGGGTCTGCGCCGGGTCGCTGCCCAGGACCGACAGAGGGCGGAAGACGAACCGTTCCAGCAGCATTCCGATGCCGGGCGCCAGCACCAGCAGCGTCACCGTCGCGCCCGCCCACAGCGGCCAGCCCCACTCCACCACGCACTGCCGCAGCGCGTAAGCACACACCATGGCGATCGCGCCGTGCGCGAAGTTCAGCACGCCGGTCGCCCGGTACGTCACGACCAGGCCGATCCCGGTGAGCGCGGCGGCGCTGCCCACCGACAGGCCGGCCAGGGTGAGGTCGTACGTCAGGGAGGACATCAGTCATCCGCTTCGGCGGGCTCACAGATCGGGCACGGGCCCAGTTCGCCGCTCCTCACCAGCTTCGTGTCGACGGGGACGGCCTCGGCCTTGCCGGCGACCAGGGGGCAGTCCGCCCGGTGCCAGAGGGTGCCGCCGGGCACCATCAGCAGGTCCGCGCTGACCGCGAGCGGCGCAGTGGCCGACTGCCCGGGCTCCTCGGCGTCGGCGGGCTCGGCGGCCACCAGAAGGCCGTACAACTCCTCCACGCGCGCTGCGGCCTGCGCGCCCCGGCCGTGGGCCAGCAGCACCGATCCGGCGATGATCAGCGCGGCGCCGGGCACCGTGCAGGACGCGAGATACGGCAGCTGCCGCTCGGCGAACCGTTCGCCGGAGATGCCGTACCAGCCGATGACGCACAGCACCGCACCGGCCGCGAGGGCGGCCCAGCCGGCCCAGATCACGGGGTGCACGGTCCGCAGTCGGGCTGTCCGCATCGCTGGCTCCCACACGTCGGGTTTGCGTGCACGCACATCCGTTTTCCGCGTATGTGCCTGGCCCTATTCCATGTCTGCCAATGGACTTGCACTATGCCTCCTGCAAGCTGACCCTGAAAGCACCGGGCACATGTGGCCCGGATCGACACCCGGTGGTGAGCCAGATGGTTCTCGGGAGCGACGTCAGGCGGGGGAAGGCATCCAGGGGGCGCGGCCCATCGATGGCCGCACGGGGGACCGCGTTCGCCGCGGCCCTGCTCCTGCTCCTCGCCCCGGCCCTCGCGGCCTGCAGTGACGACGAGGGGGGCGGCGGCAACGAGTCGCCGCCGACACCGACGGTCGAGCAGACAGAACGGACGGAGCCGGCCGAGCAGTCGCCGGCCGCCACGGCACCCGCCGACGTGGGGGCTGCCGAGACGGAGATCAAGCAGAACTGGCAGAAGTTCTTCGACCCGGCGACGTCCATGGAGGACAAGCAGACCGTCCTGGAGAACGGCGACCGGATGGCGCCGGTCCTGCAGGCGTTCAGCGGTGACGAGCGCGGCGGGCAGGTCCAGGCGAAGGTCTCCAAGGTCGATTTCACCTCGCCGACCGAGGCGAACGTGACGTACGACCTGACTCTGAAGGGCGCGACCGCCCTGCCGGACGCCTCCGGAACCGCCGTCGAACAGGACGGCACCTGGAAGGTGTCCGCCAAGACGCTGTGCGCGCTGGTCCAGTTGAGCGGCAATGGGTCGCCGATCCCGGGGTGCTGAGGCGGCGATCGCCGTGGTGGTGCTGGCTCTGAGTACGGCGTGCGGCAGCCGGCTGCCCGAGAGCGACTTCGAGCACCGTGACCGAAGCGCGCCCTCGGCGCCCGCGGGCGACCGCACCCCGATCCGCGTCGGCATCATCACCAGCGTCACCAGCCCGGTCGGCGGCGACGCCTTCACCGGCCCGCGGGACGGCGCCAAGGCCTACTTCGACCGCCTCAACGCGCGCGGGGGCATCGACGGCCGCCGCGTCGAGGTGCGGGAGTGCGACGACGGCGGCAGCGGCGTCGGCAACAACGAGTGCGTCCACGAGCTGGTCGACGAGGAGAAGGTCGTCGCCCTGGTCGCCACCACCGCCCTGGACTACGCGGGCGCCGCACGCGTCTCACGCGCGCGCGTGCCCGACATCGGCGGCCAGCCCATCGGGGCCGCCTACGACACCTACCCGCACCTCTACGGCATCTACGGCAGCCTCGCGCCCCGCGACGGCACCACCGGCTGGGACGGCAAGCAGTACGGCGGCACCGAGGTCTACCGCTACTTCAAGCGCGAGCACGGCGCCCGTACGGCCGCCGTCGTCTCGTACAACCAGCCCGCGTCCGCCTCCTACGCCCGGCTCGTCGAGCGGGGGCTGAAGGCCGAGGGCTACGAGGTGGTCTCCGAACAGGTCGACTTCGCGCTGCCCAACTTCCGTGCGGTGGCGGCCGACCTGAAGGAACAGGGCGCCGACCTCGTCTTCGACGCCATCGACAGCCACGGCAACGCCCGGCTGTGCGAGGCTATGGACGACGTCGGCGCCGAGGTCACCGCCAAGGTCACGAACGTACAGAACTGGACGTCCACCGTCGCCGACGGCTACAAGGGCGCTCCGCGCTGCCGCAACGCCCTGTGGGCGACCGGGTCGTCCCGCAACTTCGAGGACACGGGCCGGTCAGCCGTACGGGAGTTCCGGGACGCCACGAAGGGGCTGAAGACGCACTCCCAGTGGCAGCTGGAGGGTTGGGCGGCGGCCATGTGGTTCACCGACGCGGCGAAGGCGTGCACCGACCAGGGCGTCACGCGCGCGTGCGTCGACGACTTCATGAACCGCAGCCAGGGATACACCGCCGACGGCCTGCTGATCCCGGTCAGGTTCGAGCGACAGCCCGAGCCGCCGAAGAGCCGCCGGGCCTGTCTGGCGGTGGCCCGCTGGGAGGACGGCCGGGGCTGGGTCTCCCAGGGGGACATGAACGACACGTGCTTCGCGGTGCCGCAGCTGTCGTACCAGCCATGACGGGCAACCATAAGGGCGCAACCATAAGGCCGCATCACCGGTCCAACCGACAGAGCACAGAGCCGAGGGAGGAGTTGGGAGGAACCGCAGCGTATGACGACGCCTGTGTCGCAGGCAGCACCCCTGCGCGCCGACTGCATCGCGGATTCGGCGGGCGGGCTGACCTTTGATGTCACCGCGGCCGTGGCCACCGAGGCGGCGGCCCACCTCGTCCTGCGCCACCGCGAGGGCCACGAGGAGGTCACCCTGCCCCTGACCCCGGCCACGACGGGCCGCCTGCGCGCCGCGCTCCCCAGCAGCGTGGCCCTGCCGGAGGGGCACTGGGACGCGTACGCCAGCGTGACGGAGGAGGAGTCGGACCATCGTCTGGCGCCGGGTGCCATGGACGTGCACCCCTCCGCCTCCCGGGTCCCGTACGAAACCCGGCAAGGCAACCTGAGCGTCGAATCCCGGGTACCGGCATCGCTGTTAGGGGCGCTCCCGGGCGGCTAGGGACTGTCCGAGGCGACTGGCAAAATCGGATCATGCTGGACACCTCGGCAAGACTCCTGCGGCTGCTCTCCCTCCTCCAGGCCCACCGGGAATGGTCCGGCGCCGACCTGGCCGAACGTCTCGGCGTCACCCCCCGCACCATCCGCCGCGACGTCGACCGGCTCCGCGAGCTGGGCTACCCGGTCAACGCCAGCCCCGGCACGGGCGGCGGCTACCAGCTCGGCGCCGGTGCCGAGCTGCCACCCCTGCTGCTGGACGACGACGAGGCGGTCGCCGTCGCCGTAGGCCTGCGCACCGCCGCGGGCCAGGGCATCGAGGGCATCGGCGAGACCTCCGTACGCGCCCTCGCCAAGCTGGAGCAGGTCCTGCCGAACCGCCTGCGCCGCCGCGTGGGCGCCCTCAACGCCTTCACCGTGCCGATGCTGCGCGGCCCCCAGCCGTCCGCCGTCGACCCGGCCGTCCTGACCGAACTGGCCCACCTCTGCCGGGACGCCGAGCGCCTGCGGTTCGAGTACCGCGACCACGAGGGCTCCTCCACCCGCCGCAGTGTCGAACCGCACCGCCTGGTGTGCAGTGAGCGCCGCTGGTACCTGGTCGCCTGGGACCTCGACCGCGACGACTGGCGTACGTTCCGCGTCGACCGCATCACCCCCAAGCCCCCGCACGGCCCGCGCTTCACCCCGCGCACCCCGCCCGCCGAGGACCTCGCCGCGTACGTCTCCCAGGGCGTCTCCACGCGCGCGTACGCCTCGCACGCCCTCATCCGGCTCCTGGTGCCCCTGGAGGTGGCCGCCGTGAGCATCTCGCCCACCACCGGGCAGCTGGAGGCGGACGGTCCCGACAGCTGCCTCCTGCGCACCGGCGCCGGGAGCCTCGACGTGATGGTGATCCACGTGATGCTGCTGGGATTCGAGTTCGAGGTGGTGGAGCCGGCCGAGCTCGTCGAGGCGATCAGGACCGCTCAGGGTCGGCTTGCTCGCTCTCTGGCTCGGGCTGCGGAGCCTCCAACGCGTGCGCCGGGTGGTGCAGATCGAACGCCGGAGACTCCGAGCGGATCTTCGGCAGCGTCGTGAAGTTGTGCCGCGGGGGCGGGCAGGAGGTCGCCCACTCCAGGGAGCGGCCGTAGCCCCAGGGGTCGTCGACCTCGACCTTCTTGCCGTACTTCGCGGTCTTCCAGACGTTGTAGAGGAACGGCAGCGTCGACAGGCCGAGCAGGAACGCGCCGATCGACGAGACCGTGTTCAGCGCCGTGAAGCCGTCGGCGGCGAGATAGTCGGCGTACCGGCGCGGCATGCCCTCCGCGCCCAGCCAGTGCTGCACCAGGAACGTGGTGTGGAAGCCGACGAACAGCGTCCAGAAGTGGATCTTGCCGAGCCGTTCGTCGAGCATCTTCCCGGTGAACTTGGGCCACCAGAAGTGGAACCCGGCGAAGATCGCGAAGACGACCGTGCCGAAGACGACGTAGTGGAAGTGGGCGACGACGAAGTACGAGTCGGAGACGTGGAAGTCCATCGGCGGCGACGCCAGGATCACCCCCGTCAGACCGCCGAAGAGGAACGTCACCAGGAAGCCCGTCGCCCACAGCATCGGGGTCTCGAAGGACAGGGAGCCCTTGATCATGGTCCCGGTCCAGTTGAAGAACTTCACCCCCGTCGGGACGGCGATCAGGAAGCTCATGAACGAGAAGAACGGCAGCAGCACCGCGCCCGTGACGAACATGTGGTGCGCCCACACCACGATCGACAGACCGGTGATCGCCATCGTCGCCCCGACGAGCGTCAGGTAGCCGAACATCGGCTTGCGCGCGAAGACCGGGATGATCTCGCTGATGATGCCGAAGAACGGCAGCGCGATGATGTACACCTCGGGATGGCCGAAGAACCAGAACAGGTGCTGCCACAGCAGCGCCCCGCCGTTGCCCGCCTCGAACACCACCGAACCGAACCGGCGGTCCGCCTCCAGCACCAGCAGCGCGGCCGCCAGCACGGGGAACGCCATCAGGATCAGGATCGACGTGAACAGGGTGTTCCACACGAAGATCGGCATCCGGAACATCGTCATGCCGGGGGCACGCATCCCGATGATCGTGGTGATGAAGTTGACCGCGCCGAGGATCGTGCCGAAGCCGGCCAGCGCCAGGCCCATGATCCACAGGTCGGGGCCGACCCCGGGGGAGCGCTCCAGGCTGTTGAGCGGCGCGTAGGCGAACCAGCCGAAGGAGGCCGGCCCGCTCGGCACGATCAGCGAGCCCATCACGATCAGGCCGCCGAACAGGAACAGCCAGTACGAGAACATGTTCAGCCGCGGGAAGGCCACGTCCGGGGCACCGATCTGCAGCGGCATCAGCTCGTTGGCGAAGCCCGCGAAGGTCGGGGTCGCGAACAGCAGCAGCATGATCGTGCCGTGCAGGGTGAACAGCTGGTTGAACTGCTCGTTGGTCAGCAGTTGCATCCCCGGCCGGGCGAGTTCGGCCCGCATCAGCAGTGCCATGACACCGCCGGCCAGGAAGAACCCGAACGACGTGATCAGGTAGAGATGCCCGATCTTCTTGTGGTCGGTGGTGGTGAGCCAGTCGACGATCACCCGGCCGCCGGGCTCCCTGCCTCGCATGGACCGTGCCGTCCCCTGTACGGTCTGCGTCCCCATCGCTCGCTCGCCCCTTCGCTCGTCGCGCCCCGGGCCCGCTGAAACCCGCGCGGCACGCGCCGACGCGAGCTCACGCCATGATGCTCGCGTCGACAGCGCTCCGACAGGGGGCGTACGGGGGTCCTGTGCCGGAACCATGTGCTTTCTGTGCGGAACCGGCTCCCGCGGTCCACGCGAAATAGCGGGGAAAACGAGTTCGGGGGCAGTTCTCCCGGAACTTTTCCGCCGGGCTATTGGCGGGGCTGTCGCGACACGCGGAAATTAGGATCGAATGCCTGCGGAAGGCCTATGGAACCGCTCGTTGGTGTGACGAAGTGAGGCTGAAACGCGTGTCGTGATCCTGTGACAAAAGCGTGACCCGAGAGGGACGTGTGACACGGATGGCTGCTACAAAGGTTCACTGTCCGCTCTGGCCCGATGCCTCGGACAGGCCCTAGCGTGGCGGCATGGCACCCATTCCGAAACCCCCTGCCGAACCCCAGGACGACCCGGACACCTATGTCGGACTCGGCGCCGACCGGGCCGAGCGGCTCGCCCGTGACCGAGGGTGGTCGACGGTGCGTTCGCTGCCGCCGGGGGCGATCATCACCATGGAGTACCGCTCCGGTCGGCTGAACTTCGAGGTCAAGGACGGCCAGGTGGCGCGGGCCTGGAAGGGCTGACGAAGGACTGACGCAGGGCTGGTCGACAGCGACGGCCCCGGCTCCTGGAGAGGGGCCGGGGCCGTCGCTGTGCGGGGCGGTTGTGCGTACCGAACCCTCGCTGTCCTGCGCTGTTCTGTGTTCAGCCGCCCGTCAGCGGTCGGGCCGCCGGGGCCGCGCCGCGGGCCATACGGTCCTGGTGGGGCGGGCGACGGATGCTGACCGGAGTGACCGGTGTGCGCTCCGGGCGGGCCGTGTGCGGGCTCGGCGCCAGCTGGAACGGGTCGCGCGGCGAACGGGCCGCGGTGGCCGCCTCGCGTGCCGCGGCCTCGTCCTCCGCGGCGGCCGGGCACGGCTTGAGCAGCACCGGCACCTCGACCGGAGCGGGCGGCAGGTGCGCCGGAACGGCCCGACCTGCGCGCCAGCGGTCGCGGAGGTCGAAGATCCAGGTCTCCGCGCGCGTGATCAGCGGCTCGAACCACGGCAGCGCCAGCAGGATCAGCAGACCCGCGGCCCAGCCGAGCAGCACATCGCTCAGCCAGTGCGTACCGAGGTAGACCGTGGCGAGGCCGACGCCCAGCGAGGTCACCGCCGACAGGGCCGACAGCCAGCGGCGCGCTCTCGGGGTGGAGGCCAGATAGGCCAGGATTCCCCAGGTCACCACGGCGTTGGCGGTGTGGCCGCTGGGAAATATATCGCCGCCCAGCCACATCTCGTTCGAGCCGATGGAGGTCGCGTAGTGCGGGCCGAGGCGGCCCATGCCGAGCTTGGCGGCCCCGACGGTGATGTTCAGCAGGAGCAGGGAGACGCCGAGCGCGAGCAGCGGTCGCAGCGTGTGCTGGCGCCATGAACGCCAGCCCAGCCAGGCCGCGACCATTACCGCGGTCGGGCCGCGCTGGCCGAGCACCACGTAGTAGTCGACGAACGCGTGGATCTCGGCCCACTGCTGGTACGGCCGGAAGAACATGACCTGCCAGTCGAGCCGGACCAGCCACGAAGTGATGACGACGGCCCATACGATCGCCACATAGAAGGCCAGCGTGGAGGCGAACAGCACCATCCGGTGCCGGCTCATCCTCGGCACGTCGATGTGTGCCGGACGTTCCGGTTCCCGGTCCAGCCTGGTGAACACCCGGTCCAGACGGGTGAGGGTTCGTTCGGTACGCACCCAATCGACGTTACAGCGAGTGAGCTCTGTTCCCGCGCGATTCCGCCGGTTTGTGATGACGATGTGATGTGGGATTCCTCTCAGCGAGGGGTTTATTTCCTCGGAATCCACAATCCTCGGGCGCTGTACCCTTCATTTCCTTTGATCATTCTGATGCGTTTGTTTTTCGCCGATTATGAATTAGTTCACCGAATGCTGGGCCGGAATTATCCGAGTGCTCACCGACGGTCAGATGCCGGTCGGGTGCTGGTCGGGTGCCGATCAGGGCGGACCGGAGCCGTTCAGCCAGAACGCCCCGTACACCGCCGAGGCCACCGCGACCCCGGCCAGCACCCCCGCCGACCTGGGCGTACGCAGTCGGGACAGGGACAGGGCGAGGGGTAGCAGCAGGGGGAAGGCGGGCAGCAGCAGACGCGGTTTCGAGCCGAAGTAGCTGGAGGCGCACAGGGCGAGCGCGGTGACGATGCCCCCGTACACCAGGAGTGGGAGCGGCTGGCCCTGCCGTACACAGACGACGTACAGCCACGCCACCAGCCCGACCCCGACGATCAGCCCGATCCCCGCCAGGGCCGAGGGAAACGACGTGAACTTGTCGGCGACGAACCGGGCGAAGGCGTAGCCGCCGTCGAAGCCGTTGCGCCAGCCCGCCTGGACGTCGAGGTATCCGAGGGGGCCCTTGCCGGTGCGGTGGCCGACCCAGAGGACATAGCCGGCGGTGCCGAGGGGGGCGAGAAGCATGCCGAGGGCGCGCGTTGCGCGCCGGGGGCCGTGCGGCGTCGGCGTGCTCCGGTCCCGCACGAAAGAGGCGATGCCCGCGGCCCACACCGCCGCGACGACGGCGATCCCCACCGGGCGGGTCAGGCCCGCCAGCAGGGCAAGGGTGCCCGCGGTCACCCAGCGGCCGGTCAGCACGGCGTACAGCGACCAGGCGGCGAGCGCGGTGAAGAGCGATTCGCTGTACGCCATCGACTGCACGATCCCGACGGGCAGCACCGCCCACAGCAGTACGGCACGCACTCCGGCCCGACGGCCGTACACGTGATCGGCGACCGCGAAGATCCCCCAGGCCGCGGCGAACGAGGCGAGCAGGCTCACGACGAAACCCGCGTCGGCGTGCGACAGCGGGGTCAGGGTCGCTCCGAGCCGCTCCAGCCAGGGCAGGAGGGGGAAGAAGGCCAGGTTCGAGTGCACGTCGCCGTTCGGCATGTGCACCTCATAGCCGTAGCCCTGCTCCGCGACCCTCGTGTACCAGAGCGCGTCCCAGCGGGCCGTCAGCAGCGTGTACGCGCTCTTGTCGCGTGCCGCGCTCCACAGAGTCAGGGCGAGCAGGCCCAGGGCGCGTACGGCCGCGTAGCCGAGGAGGGCCGGGGCCGCGCGGCGCAGGGCCGACGAGGCGGTCGGTGCCATGCGCGTGTCAAGATCGGTCACGGGCTCGATTATCGACGGTGGCCCGAACCGGCCCGCCCTGCGGGACGTGGTGACCAGGAGGGGAGTGGCGTACGCCACACGCGTTCTGTGCGAGGTCTGAGAGGTCCGCCACTCGGCACTGGCTGGAACTCGCGTAACCTGACGAGTCACTCGCCCTTCGTTGCGCGGGCCGGAGACCACCGCTCCTCTCCGGCCGAGTCACAGGGAGTCCCCACCCCGTGAGCCCGCCGAGGGAGAGGAAACACTGGGAGGTACGTACATGTCCGGGACGACCGCGGCTGCCGCTGCGCTGCGCCGTCGGGCGGCCGGGGCCGGTGCCAACCGCTGGGTCGTCCTCGTCGTCCTCTGCGTCAGCCTGCTGCTCGTCGCGGTCGACGCGACCGTGCTGCATGTGGCGGTCCCCGCCGTCACCGAGGACCTCAGGCCCGGCGCGATAGAACTGCTCTGGATCGTCGACATCTATCCGCTGGTCTGCGCCTCGCTGCTGATCCTCTTCGGCACGCTCGGCGACCGGGTGGGCCGCAGACGCGTCCTGCTGCTCGGATACGGCCTCTTCGGCATCGCCTCCGGCCTCGCGGCCCTCGCGCACGACCCACAGGTGCTGATCCTGGCCCGCGCCCTGCTCGGCGTCGGCGGCGCGATGATCATGCCCGCGACGCTGTCGATCCTGCGCCAGGTCTTCCCGGACCGCCGGGAGCGTGCCCTCGCGATCGGCATCTGGAGCGCCGTGGCCGCCGTGGGCGCTGCGGTCGGACCGCTGCTCGGCGGCTTCCTCCTGGAGCACTTCTGGTGGGGTTCGGTCTTCCTCGTCAACATTCCGTTGATGCTGGTCAGCCTTCCGGTGGGACGACTTCTGCTGCCCGAGTCCAAGGGCGACGGCAAGGGCCCCTGGGACGTGGTCGGCGCGTTGCTCGCGGCGGCCGGGCTGTTCGGCGCGGTGCTGGGCGTGAAGCGGCTCGGCGGCGGGGAGTCGGTGGACAGCGTGTTCACCGTGGCACCGCTGGTGATCGGCGCGGTGCTGCTGTTTCTCTTCGTACGACGGCAGCGGCGCCGGGCGCATCCGTTGGTCGACCTGCGGATGTTCGCGCGACCGGCGTTCAGTACGTCCGTCGGGTGCATCGTGCTGGCGATGCTCGCGCTGGTCGGGCTCGAACTGATCGCGGCGCAGTATCTACAGCTGGTGCTGGGTCTTTCGCCGCTGGAGACGGGGCTGCGGCTGCTGCCGCTGACCTTCGCCGCGATGGCGGCGGGGCTGGCGGGGGCGCGCATGCTACGACGGTTCGGGCCGCGGCGCATGGTGTGCGCCGGGTTCGGTCTGACCGCGGCCGCGGTCGTGCTGCTGACGGCGATGGGCGGATCGGACAACCCCGGGCTGCTGCTGTTCGGGTTCGTGCTGCTCGGCTTCGGGCTGGAGACGACGCTCTTCGGGGCGTACGAGTCGATGCTGAGCGAGGCTCCGCAGGAGCAGGCCGGTGGCGCGGCGGCGATCGGTGAGACGTCGTACCAACTGGGGGCCGGGATCGGGATCGCGTTGCTGGGCAGCGTGATGAACGCGGCGTATGCCCCCGGGCTGGCGCATGTGGGGGGTGTGCCCGCTTCTGCCTCTACGGCTGCCTCGCACTCGTTGGGGGAGGCGTACGAGGTTGCCGCGCAGCTGGGCGGGTCCGCGGGGGCTGCCCTGCGGCATGCGGCTCGGGATTCCTTTGTGCACGGGCTGCATGTGACGTTGCTGGTGAGTGCCGGGTTGTTGCTGTTGGGCGCGGTGATGGCGTTGCGGTTGCCGCGGGCCATGCAGTGCGAGGTACCTGCGGTGGAGGCGGAGATTCCGGGGCCTCGGGAAGTTGTGGACTCCCGCGTCTCCGCTTGACCAAAGCCTTCTCCGCCCACGCACCACCCGTTTCCAGTTTCTTGATGGGTGGACGTCTCCGGTGGGGGTGCTCACCGTCGGCGGCTTGCGGTGCGTAGTGCGTACTGGACGTGCGGGACACTGCGTCGTAGCGTCTGGCATCAGTCGTAATTAGCGGTGCTAGTTTTCCGTGCTGCCGGAGGGTCTCCCATGTCCGCGTCCTCGAAGTTGCCCCCGTTCGACCCCGCCGACCCCCTCGGCATCGACGACCTCCTGGAGCCCGAGGACCTCGCCATTCGGGACACCGTGCGGGACTGGGCCGCGGATCGGGTCGTGCCGTTTGTCGCCGAGTGGTACGAGACGGGGGAGCTGCCGGGGATTCGGGAGCTTGCCCGCGAGCTGGGGGAGATCGGTGCCCTCGGGATGTCTCTGGAGGGGTACGGGTGTGCCGGGGCGTCCGCCGTGCAGTACGGGCTGGCCTGTCTGGAGCTGGAGGCCGCCGACTCCGGGATCCGGTCGCTCGTCTCCGTGCAGGGGTCCCTCGCCATGTACGCCGTTCACCGGTTCGGGAGCGAGGAGCAGAAGCAGGCCTGGCTGCCCCGGATGGCCTCCGGCGAGGTCATCGGGTGCTTCGGGTTGACCGAGCCGGATCACGGGTCCGACCCGGCCGCCATGCGGACGTACGCGAAGCGGGACGGCTCGGACTGGGTGCTGGGCGGGCGGAAGATGTGGATCACCAACGGGTCCGTGGCCGGGGTCGCCGTCGTCTGGGCGCAGACCGACGAAGGGATCCGCGGGTTCGTCGTGCCGACCGACAGCGCCGGGTTCTCCGCCCCGGAGATCAAGCACAAGCTGTCGCTGCGCGCCTCCGTCACCAGTGAGCTCGTCCTCGACGACGTACGACTGCCCGCCGATGCCGTGCTGCCCGAGGTCGTCGGGCTCAAGGGGCCGCTCAGCTGTCTCTCGCACGCCCGGTACGGGATCGTGTGGGGGGCCATGGGCGCGGCGCGTTCCTGTTTCGAGGCCGCTCTCGACTACGCGAAGTCGCGGGAGCAGTTCGGCCGGCCGATCGGGGGCTTCCAGCTCACCCAGGCCAAGCTCGCCGACATGGCGCTCGAACTGCACAAGGGGATTCTGCTCGCCCACCATCTGGGGCGGCGCATGGACGCCGGCCGCCTGCGTCCCGAGCAGGTCAGCTTCGGCAAACTCAACAACGTCCGCGAGGCCATCGACATCTGCCGAACGGCGCGGACGATTCTCGGTGCCAACGGGATCTCGCTCGAATACCCCGTGATGCGGCACGCGACCAACCTCGAATCGGTGCTCACCTACGAGGGCACCGTCGAGATGCACCAGCTCGTGCTGGGCAAGGCGCTCACCGGACTCGACGCCTTCCGCTGACCCCACCAGGGGGCAGGGCCGGTGAGCGGCCCTGCCTCAGCTCTGGTTGTAGAAGCCGTCCGAGCGGTGTGCCGACGACTCCCCGCTGATGATCTCCGTGTCGGCCGGGGTCAGCAGGAACACCCGGTTGGACACACGGTCGATCGAGCCGCGCAGACCGAAGATGAGCCCCGCCGCGAAGTCGACGACGCGCTTGGCGTCGGAGGGCTCCATGGCCGTGAGGTTCATGATGACCGGGACCCCGTCCCGGAACAGCTCGCCGATGGCGCGGGCGTCCCGGAAGCTGTCCGGGGTGACCGTGCCGATACGACGGCCCTTCTCCTCGGCGACGTCCGTGGCCACCTTGACCCGCGGGTCGGTGACCCAGGCATCCCCGGGCTCGGTCCCTTCGGAGTAGTCGTCGTCGTAGTAACGCTCGTCATCGTTGTCGTCAACGAGGCCCAGCCAGGCACTCGCCTTGCGCACCGATCCCATGGACGCCTCCTCTCACAGCGGTCTCTATTGCCTTCCGCATCCCTATGGTCATCCATGATGCGGACGTCGTGCCAAGTGGATAGACGCCGCGCGGGGGGTTTGTGACGGTACTGGTGCACAGCGAATCCGTCGAGAGCCCGTGTCCCCCAAGGGGCATGCCACGTACGGCTGCTGACTGGGAGTGAAATATGATTCTTCGCGGCGTATGGGTGAGCCGGGGAGCGTACGGGTGAACGAGACCGCCGTCGCGATCGGTCCCCCGGTCGATACGATGCGGCAGCTCAGCGTCTTGGGAACGCCGTAAGAACCTCGGGGGAATGTCGTGTTCGGAATCGTCCGGCCCTGCCGTCATCGGCTCGGAGAGAAGCTCACCGGCCAATGGATGGCGCATTTGTGCGGGCTTTGCCTCTCGTTGCGTGGGGACCACGGTCAGCTCGCGCGGATCGTGACGAACTATGACGGGCTCCTCATCTCCGTTCTGACGGAGGCTCAGGCGGAGCAGGACAGCGGATTGCGGCGTACGGCGGGACCGTGCCCGTTGCGCGGCATGCGCACCGCGTCCGTCGCGCAGGGCGAGGGTGCGCGGCTCGCCGCCGCCGTCTCGCTGGTGCTCGCCTCCGCCAAGGTGCGTGACCATGTGGCCGACGGGGACGGCCTGCTGGCCCGCAGGCCGGTGGCGCTCGCCGCACGCCGGGTGGCCGCGGGCTGGGGTGCGGCGGGTGCCCGTACCGGCTCGGCCGTCGGGTTCGACACCTCCGTACTCGTCGACGCCGTGGACCGGCAGCTCGGCATCGAGGCGCTCGCCGGGCCCGGGACGCCTCTCCTCGCCGTGACCGAGCCGACCGAGACGGCGACCGCAGCAGCCTTCGCGCACACCGCGATCCTGGCCGGACGGCCGGGGAACGCCGAGCCGCTCGCCGAGGCCGGGCGCCTCTTCGGACGGCTGGCGCACCTCCTGGACGCCGTGGAGGACCGGGCGGCCGACGCCGAGTCGGGCGCGTGGAACCCGCTCACCGGGACCGGGACCTCACTCGCCGAGGCGCGCCGGCTCGCCGACGACGCCGTGCACGGGGTGCGGCTGGCGCTGCGGGAAGTCGAGTTCACCGATGCCAAGCTCGCGCATCTGCTGCTCGTGCACGAGCTGCGGCGGTCGGTGGACCGGGCGTTCGGCACGGTGCCCATGTGTGCGTCGCATCAGCCGGGGGTGGGGCCTTATGGGCAGCCGCCACAGCATGGGCATGCGCAGGGGCAGGGGCAGGGGCAGGGGCATGGGCAGGTGCCGTATGGGGCGGCGCAGAATCCGTATGCCGGTGGCGGGAATCCGTACGCCGGAGGTGGGGGTGCGCCCGGCGGTGGCGGTGGCGGTGGTGACTTCGGCGGGTTCGGCGGTGGGCCGGCCCCTCAGCCGCCGAAGGGGCGGCGTGGGTTCTGGGCCGGCTGTGGGATGTTCTGGCTGCTGTGCTGCACCTGCAAGTTGTGCTGCGCGAAGGAGTACGAGGGCCCGTGGTCCCGCAAGAAGCGCGAGGGCTGCTGTCGTGACTGCGACTGCAGCGGCTGCGACTGCTGCTGCCCCTGCGACGGCTGCTAGGCCCTGTCAGGCCCCCGGAGAGGCGACTTCCGGACATCCCTGGGGCATGGGGGGCCGATGGGAACGGAGTTGTCCTCACGGCCGACGAGGGGGACGGGCTGACCGTGGACGGGCGGCCCTGTGGTGGTGAGGTCAGGCTGCGGGCCGATCCGGAGTCGGCTAGCCGCGCTCGGGTGGCGTACGGGGAGCGTCGGCTGGTTGTGTTGGTGCGCGAGGGGGCGTGGGGAGTACGCGACTTCGCCCCGCCGTCGACGTGCGCCGGGCGTTCCGGGGCATCGAGGCCACGCCGTACGGACCGCGCTGGTGGGTGCCCGGGCGCTGCACGCCGTACGGCGACTGCCAGCAGCGGTTACAGCAGTTGCCGCTTCCGGTTTCTGTGGCCCGCCGCGCCCGATGCCGAGGGGCGTACGACGGTCGACTTCGACCGCGCCCTGCCGCCGCCGTGCGCCTTCGCCGACGCCTTCGCCGAGGCGCCGCGGCGGGCTGACCGGGGCGAGTACGGCCAATTCTCGTAGATCGTTCAAAGGTTGACGGCCGAAAGGCGCCCTTGCATCTACCGGTCGTTCGGCCGAATATTCCCCTCAGCGCTTGTCAGGGGCACGCCGTGTTCGGAATCCGGACCTGTGGCCCGCTGACTGCGCCTCACGGGCCCCACCCCACGCGGGCCCCCGACTTCCCTTGGAGGGAACGAAAAGTGAGGATCAAGCGCACCACCCCCCGCAGCGGCATTACGAGACGGACCCGGCTGATCGCCGTTTCCTCCGGCCTCGTGGCCGCAGCCGCGATCGCGATCCCCAACGCGACCGCCGCCGACTCTTCCACCACGTTCAGCGCCGCCGAGCTCAAGAGCGCCAGCAACTCGGTGCTGAAGGCCGACATCCCGGGCACCGCCTGGGCTGTCGACAGCAAGACCAACCGCGTCACGCTGACCGCCGACTCCACGGTCTCCCAGGCGGAGATCGCGAAGATCAAGGAGCAGGCCGGCGCCAACGCCGACGCGCTCACGATCAAGCGCACCGCGGGCAAGTTCAGCAAGTTCATCCAGGGCGGCGACGCCATCTATGCGAGTAGCTGGCGCTGCTCGCTCGGCTTCAACGTCCAGGACAGCAGCGGCAACCAGTACTTCCTGACGGCCGGTCACTGCACCGACGGCGCGGGCACCTGGTACTCCAACTCCGGCCGCACCACGGTCATCGGCTCGACCGCGGGCTCCAGCTTCCCGGGCAACGACTACGGCATCGTGCGCTACTCCGGTTCCGTCAGCCGGCCCGGCACCGCGAACGGCGTGGACATCACCCGCGCGGCCACGCCCAGCGTGGGCACGACCGTCATCCGCGACGGCTCCACCACCGGTACGCACAGCGGCCGGGTCACCGCCCTCAACGCGACCGTCAACTACGGCGGCGGCGATGTCGTCGGCGGTCTGATCCAGACCACCGTCTGCGCCGAGCCCGGCGACTCCGGCGGCTCGCTCTACGGCAGCAACGGCACCGCGTACGGTCTGACCTCCGGCGGCAGCGGCAACTGCACCTCCGGTGGCACGACCTTCTTCCAGCCGGTCACCGAGGCCCTCAGCGCCTACGGCGTGAGCGTCTACTAGGCCCTTCCGGTACCAGGCCCTTCCGGCCGGCAGCCAGCGGCATCCTGAGCCCCCGCACGCACCGCGTGCGGGGGCTCCCCTTTGTCCGGAGTGCGGGGTTACCGTCGAGGCAGGCACCAAGAAACCCTGATGCGCGCCCACTTCGGACCCCGGGGGTCGTGATGGTCGAGGAGCTGGTGGCGGCGGGAGCGACGCTCGCGACCGCCGGTGTGGTGTATGTGGCGGCGGCCGCGCGGGTCGTCAAGCAGTACGAACGGGGCGTGGTCTTCCGCCTCGGGAAGCTCCGGTCCGAGGTGCGCGGGCCCGGGTTCACCATGATCGTTCCGGGTGTCGACAAACTGCGCAAAGTGAACATGCAGATCGTGACGATGCCCGTGCCGGCGCAGGAGGGCATCACCCGGGACAACGTCACCGTGCGGGTCGACGCCGTCGTCTACTTCAAGGTGACCGGGCCGGCCGAGGCGGTCGTGCGGGTGGAGGACTACCGGTTCGCGGTCTCGCAGATGGCGCAGACGTCGTTGCGGTCCATCATCGGCAAGAGCGAGCTGGATGATCTGTTGTCCAACCGCGAAATGCTCAACCAGGGGCTGGAGTTGATGATCGACAGCCCGGCCGTGGAGTGGGGCGTGACCATCGACCGGGTGGAGATCAAGGATGTGTCGCTGCCCGAGACCATGAAGCGGTCGATGGCCCGGCAGGCCGAGGCGGACCGGGAGCGGCGGGCGCGGGTGATCAACGCCGATGCGGAGCTTCAGGCCTCCAAGAAGCTGGCGGAGGCGGCGCATCAGATGGCCGATGCGCCGGCGGCACTGCAGTTGCGGTTGCTGCAGACGGTGATGGCGGTGGCGGCCGAGAAGAACTCCACGTTGGTGCTTCCGATTCCGGTGGAGTTGTTGCGGTTTCTGGAGAAAGGGGCGCAGGGGCCGACGGGGGAGGCCGGTGTCGACGCCGGTGCCCAGCGGGCGCCGTCCGTCGAGTCCCGGGCCGTGCAGGAGGAACTTCCGCCGCTTGAGCCGCGCTTGAATTCGGATTCGGAAGGGTCGATTTCAAGACAGGAGTAGACCTCACGCGCTGCGTATGGTTCGCTCGCTTGCAGTGTTTGCTGTGCGAAGAGGCCCCGTGTGACTGTGCACGGTCAAGGTGGCGGGGGCGTGCAACCGTGTTCTACGCGCGTCCGGAAGTCGACCTTGTGCGCTCCCAGGGGCCTCGGAATAGTGAGCGTTGTTCAACCGGCCGGGGCGCGGCATTTGTTGTGCGCCGCCTCCGTGGCCGTACGCCTTCCGGTCCGGCGAGGTCCCCACAACCTCTCGGACCGACCCCCCACAGGAGGACGTAAGTTGAAGCACCGACGCATACCCAAGCGGCGTGCAGCCGTGGCAGGTGCGGGCATCGCCGCACTGGTGGCCGCGGGAGTGACCTTGCAGACTGCGAACGCGAGTGAAACGCCCGAGGCGCCCTCGCTCAAGACCCTTTCGGTCGGCGCGGCCGGAAAGCTCGCCTCGACGCTCGCCAAGGACCTCGGCGCCGATGCCGCGGGTACCTACTACGACGCGCAGGCCAAGAGCCTTGTGGTGAACGTCCTCGACGAGGCCGCCGCCGACGCCGTCGAGGCGGCCGGCGCCAAGGCCCGGGTCGTCGAGAACTCGCTCGCCGAGCTGAAGAGCGCGCGTACGACGCTCAAGGCGGACGCGACCATTCCCGGTACCTCGTGGGCGACCGACCCCACGACCAACAAGGTCGTCGTCACCGCGGACCGTACGGTCTCCAAGGGCGAGCTGGCCAAGCTGACCGAGGTCGTCGACGGTCTCGGCGCCAAGGCCGAACTCAAGCGGACGAAGGGGGAGTTCAAGCCCTTCGTCGCGGGTGGTGACGCGATCACCGGTGACGGTGGGCGTTGCTCGCTCGGCTTCAACGTCGTCAAGGGCGGGGAGCCGTTCTTCCTGACCGCCGGGCACTGCACCGAGGGCATCACGACCTGGTCGGACTCCAGCGGCACCGAGATCGGCACCAACGAGGTGTCCAGCTTCCCGGACAACGACTACGGGCTGGTCAAGTACACCGCGGAGGTGGACCACCCGAGCGAGGTCAACCTCTACAACGGGTCCTCGCAGGCCATCAGCGGGGCCGCCGAGGCCACCGTCGGCATGGAGGTCACCCGGAGCGGGTCCACCACCCAGGTGCACGACGGTACGGTCACCGGGCTGGACGCCACCGTGAACTACGGCAACGGTGACATCGTCAACGGGCTGATCCAGACCGACGTCTGCGCCGAGCCCGGCGACAGTGGCGGCTCGCTGTTCTCCGGCGACAAGGCGATCGGCCTCACCTCGGGTGGCAGCGGTGACTGCACCTCCGGTGGGGAGACGTTCTTCCAGCCGGTGACCGAGGCGCTGTCGGCCACGGGTACCGAGATCGGCTGACGGTTCGTCGCTTTTATGGAGTCCCGCCCCTTGTGTGAGGGGCGGGACTTTCGTGTGTGCGGGGTCGGTCGTCGTGCGGGTTTGGTGGGGGTGCGCGTCTGTGCCTGCGGCGCATGTGCGGGTTCGGCGGGGGTTCGCGTAGCGCCCGGCGGTGCGTTGTGGGTCGGGGCCGCGCCGGGGGGTGTCCGTCCTCGGTCGGGCGGTTGAGGTGGGGGAGAAGGTGGTGTTTCTTGACGCCCGCCGCTGCGGGCGGACACCCCCCGGCACGTCCGCTTGCCGCCGTACGCGGGTGCGGGTGCGTACCTCCGCGCCTTTACGGCGTCTTGGTCGGCTGCGGCGCCTTGTTCGCCTGCGGTGTCTTGGTCGTGCGGCCGCCTGTTCTCAGCGACGTCGCCAGGAGGGTGACTGCGATTCCTGCGACCGCCCATGCCGAGAGCACCAGCAGTGATGCGGTCATGTCGTTGCTGTTGAAGTAGGCGATCGAGCGTGTCGCCCATGTTCCCGCGCCCGGCGGTAGTGCGGGGCCGATGTCTCTCCAGAACGGTGGGAGCAGTGGGGGTGGGAGGGCGCCGCCCGCGCTCGGGTTGCCCAGGATGACGATGATCAGGATGACCAGGCCGATGCCGGCCATGCCGAAGATGGCCTGGAAGGCGAGCGTCGCCGCGCCGACCGCGAAGATGATCAGGGCGCCGAGGCCCCAGAGTGCGGTGATGCTGCCCGGGAGGGCGTTGAGGATCGGGCCCACGATCAGGGCGCCGCCGAGGCCGCCGACGATCGCGACCAGGGCCATGGCGGCGAGCCGGATCACCGAGCGTCTGGGAGTGGGGCGGCCGGCGCCGGAGCTGATCGTCATGATCGACGCACACAGATAGCCGCCCACGCACCAGCCGACGGTCACGTAGAAGGACGAGAGTCCGTTGGCGTCCTGTCGGTCGGCCGGGGCCACGTCGATGGTGCGGAGGGTGCGTGCCTCGGACTTCTCCAGGGTGGTGACGAGGTTCTCCAGGGTGGCGGCCAGCACCCTGCCGCCCCCGGTGGCGACCAGGAGGGTGTCGGTGGTGCCTGTCGGGTCGATCAGCAGGGCGCCGTCGATGTCGCGGTTCAGGATCTGTTCGCGGGCCGTCGCCGTGTCGGGCAGTGCGCGTGGGGTCAGCGGGTCGCCGGGGAGGTTCTGCAGTCGGGTCACCGTCTGCTGGGCGGCGGCCTGGGGGGCCACGACCCCGAAGGGCACGTCCTTGGGTTTCGGGTCGTGGAGTGCGCCCACATAGGAGGCGATGAAGAGCAGGTGGAGGATCACCACGCCGGTCACGAGCAGGGTGGCTCGTGGAGTGACCGCGTCCTTCACTTCGGCGAGGAAGGGGCTGTGGGGAGTGTCGGCGCCGGTGGTCTGCGTCATGCCCCCACGGTCCGGGGGCTGTGCTGTTTGTGCAGGTGGGGGGCGGCCGAATGGATGCCGTACGGATGTTCTGTTCGGTGCGTTTCCCTCAACTGCCGCGGCTGGTCGGGGAACTGGCGGGGTGGGCTTGTTCTGGCCGCTGGTCGCCTCCCTGAGAATCGATGATGTGTTCGAATGTGGGTCGCTGACCGGGGTTGATGAGGTTAGAGTAATCGAACGAGCGTACGATGGATTTATCGGGCATGTGGCCGAAAAGGGGTGGAGTGATGGAGGTGCGGCATGGAGGGTTTCGCCCACGTGCACGTCGCGTCCGGTTACTCCGCCCGCTACGGCGCCTCCCATCCCGAGCAGCTCGCCCGGCGGGCGGCCGAGCGGGGTATGGCGGCGCTCGCGCTCACCGACCGGGACACGGTCACCGGGGCTGTGCGGTTCGCGCGGGCCTGTGCGAAGGAAGGGGTTCGGCCGGTCTTCGGTGTCGATCTGGCGGTGGAGGCCCTTGCGCCCCCGCCGCCCGGCCGGCGCCGCCGTACGCCGGTGCGCGGTGGTGCGCATGTCGTCGAGCCGCCGTTGCGGTTCGTGCTGCTCGCCGAGGACCGGGCGGGGTGGGCGCGGCTGTGCCGCATCACGTCGGCCGCTCATGTCGGTGCCTTGTCCGGTACGCCGCCGGTGGTGCCGTGGGAGGCGCTGCGCGCGTACGGCGGCCCTGGGCTGACGGTGCTGCTCGGGCCGCTCTCGGAGCCGGTGCGGGCGTTGTCGGTGGGGCGGGAGGATGTCGCGGTGAAGCTGCTGGCGCCCTGGAAGGAGATCTTCGGGAGGGGGGTCAGGCTGGAGGTTGTTGCGCAGAAACGTTTCGGCACAGGGGCGGGATCGCTTCGGCTGGCCGCCCGGACGCTGGCCCTGGCCGATCACACCCGCACCCCCGCCGTGCTCTCCAACGCCGTCCGCTACGCCGACCCCGGGCAACACAGACTTGCCGATGTCCTGGACGCCGCGCGGCTGCTGCGACCGATCGACCGGCGCCGCCTGGACAGTGGGCAGCGCTGGCTCAAGGGCGAGCGGGGGATGGCGGTCGTCGCGCGGATGGTTGCCGAGTGTGCGGGAGGGGATGTCCGGCGGGCGCGGCGCCTGATGGCGGACACGGCTGCTACGGCGACCGCGTGCACCGTCGACCCCCGAGCGGACCTCGGCCTCGGCACACCGCACCTCCCGGAACCGTCGCTCTTCGGCGCCGAGCCGGGAGCGGGTGGTGCGGCCCGACTGCTGCGCCTGAGGTGCGAAGAAGGCCTGGTCCGACGCGGCCTCGACCGCGACCGAGCGGCACTCGACCGGCTGGACGAGGAACTCGGCGTCATCTCGCACTGGAACTACGACGCGTACTTCCTCGCCATCGGCCAGGTCGTGGCCGACATCCGGGCCAAGGGCATCCGGGTCGCGGCCCGCGGCTCCGGCGCCGGGTCGATGGTCTGTCACGCGCTGGACATCGCCACCGCCAACCCGCTCGACCACCGTCTGCTGTTCGAACGGTTCCTGAGCAGGCGCCGGGAGTCGTTGCCCGACATCGACATCGACGTGGAGTCGGCCCGTCGGCTGGAGTGCTACGACACGATCTTCGAACGGTTCGGGAAGGAGCGGGTGGCGGTCACCGCGATGCCCGAGACCTATCGGGCGCGCCGGGCCCTGCGCGACACCGGTCTTGCGCTGGGGATCGCGCCGGCGGAGGTCGACCGGATCGCCAAGAGCTTCCCGCACCTGAGGGCCGCCGACATCACCGGCGCGCTCGCCGAGCTGCCCGAGCTGCGGCAGTTGGCGGGCGAGGCGGGCCGGTACGGGCCCTTGTGGGAGCTCGCCGAGGGCCTCGACTCCCTGGTCCACGGCATGGCCATGCACCCCTGCGGCGTGGTCATCAGCGACGCCACCCTCCTGGACCGGCTGCCGGTGCAGCCCACCCCGCAGGGCGACTACCCCATGGCCATGGCCGCGAAGGAGGAGATCGAGGCGTTGGGCAACATCAAGCTCGATGTGCTGGGGGTGCGGATGCAGTCCGCGATGGCCCATGCCGTCGCCGAGATCGAACGGACCACCGGCAACCGCATCGACCTGGACGACCGGCGACAGGTGCCGCTGGACGACGTCTTCGCGTTCAAGCTCATCCAGGAGAGCCAGACCCTGGGCCTGTTCCAGCTGGAGTCGCCCGGTCAGCAGGACCTGCTGTCCCGGCTGCAGCCGCGCGACGTGCAGGACGTCATCGCCGACATCAGTCTCTTCCGGCCCGGTCCGGTCGCCGGCGGTATGCCCGAGCGCTATATCGCCGCGCGCCATGGCGGCACGCCGTCGTACGCGCACCCGGATCTGGAGCCGGTGCTCGCCGACACCTACGGCGTGACCATCTGGCACGAGCAGATCATCGAGACGCTGCATGTGATGACCGGCTGCGACCGGGCCTTCGCGGAGATCACCCGGCGGGCCCTCGGCGACAAGGAGCAACTGCCCAGGATCAGGGACTGGTTCCACGAGCGGGCACGCGCGCGTGGCTACAGCGCGGTCGTGCGGGAGGAGGTCTGGAAGACGGTCGAGGCCTTCGGGGCGTACGGCTTCTGCCGCGCGCATGCGGTCGCCTTCGCCGTACCTGCTCTGCAGAGTGCCTGGCTCAAGGCGCACCATCCGGCGTTCCTGTTGGCGGGTCTGCTCGAACACGATCCCGGGATGTGGCCCAAGCGTGTGCTCGTCGCCGACGCCCGGCGGGGTGGTGTGCAGGTCCTGCCGGTCGACATCAACCGCTCCCGGGTGCGGCACACCGTGGAGAAGGCCGACGGGGAGCAGTGGGGCGTACGGCTCGCGTTGTCCGCGGTGCACGGCATCAGTGAGGGTGAGTGTGCGCGGATCGAGGAGGGGCAGCCGTACGGATCGCTGTCGGACTTCTGGCAGCGGGCCCGTCCCAGCAGGCCGGTCGCCGAGCGGCTGGCGGAGATCGGTGCCCTGAACTGCTTGCACGACGGCCGGCTCACCCGGCGTGATCTGCTGCTCCAGATCGCGGAGTTGCACCGGCAGTCCCGGAACCGGTCCGCGCACGAGGGCCAACTGCCCATCGTTGCGGGTGCGGTTGGCGGGGCGGAGCCGAGCGGGCTGCCGGAGATGACCGGGCGGGAGGCGCTGAGCGCCGAGTTGAGCACCCTTGGCATCGATGTCTCCAAGCATCTGATGGAGCACCATCACCGGCTGCTGCGGGAGATCGGTGCGACCGACGCAGCGCACTTGGCCGGGATGCGGGCCGGTCAGCAGGTGCTCGTGGCCGGGGTGCGGGCCTCGACCCAGACGCCGCCGATCGCGAGCGGCAAGCGGATCATCTTCGTCACGCTGGAGGACGGGTCCGGGCTGGTCGACCTGGCCTTCTTCGAGGACTCCCATCCGGCCTGCGCGCACACGGTGTTCCACAGCGGGCTGCTGCTGGTGCGCGGCACGGTCCAGGTGCGTGGTACCCGCCGTACCGTCGTCGGCTCCATGGCCTGGGATCTGGACGAGATCGCCGCCGCCCGCCGGGACAACGGTCCCGAGGCCGCGCTCGCCCTCCTCGGCGAGAGGCGTCCGCATCCGACCCCCGCCCAGTCGCAGCGCACCCTGGTCGACGGCACCGCGGGCGCACGGCTGCATCCGTATGCCGATCTCCAGCCTGCCGGCACCCGTTCCGCCGACCTGAAGAAGTTCGGTCACCGAAGTCCAGGGAGCGCGGGATGAGCACACGTCAGCGGCACATCGCCCACCTCCACCTGCACGCCTCGCTGACCGAGGATCAGTACGGCGACATAATCGAATTGATGTCTGGGGTGACGCCTCATGTCCAGGCCGTCCCGCCGGGCGCCGTCCAGCTCGACCTGACCTCGGCGCTCAGATACTTCGACCTGTCCCCCTACGACATGGTCCAGCTGGCGAAGATGAGGCTGAAGGCTCTCTACGGCATCGACAGCAGCGCCGGTCTCGCCGGCAACCGAATGCTGGCGGCCATGGCGGCCGACGCGTCCGCACCGGGTGACGCCACCTGGGTTCCTGCCGGGCAAGTGGCCGACTGGCTGTATCCGCGACCGGTCACCGCGCTGCCCGGAATCGGCCGTGCCACGGCGGAGACGCTCAGCAGATACGGCCTGCACACCATCGGGCAAGTCATCGACCTGCCCGCGGCAACCCTGCAACGACTTCTCGGCGCAGGCCCTGCCCGTCTGCTGGCCGAACGCGCCCGTGGCCATGACCCCCGCCCAGTCGTTCCGTCGGAGCCGACGGCGCATCTGATCGCCGACCTCGTGCTGGAACGGGACTGCCTCGATCCGGTGCAGCATCACCGAGCCGTCCTGGGACTCGCCGACCAGATCGGCCAACGCCTCCGCGGCGAAAGCCAGATCGCCGGCCGGCTCACTCTCACCGTGCGCTACGCCGACCGCAGTTCCACCACGCGTACGCGCACATTGCCGGAACCCACCAACCACTCACCCGCCTTCGTAACCGCCGCACTGGGTCTGCTGACCGGCCTCGGGCTGCAGCGAGCGAGAGTCCGTGCCTTCGCGCTCCGCGCTGACGACCTGCTGCCGGCCGGTGACGCCTACCGTCAGCTTTCTCTGGATCCCAGTGACGCTCGTGCCCGCGCAGCCGAAGCCGCCGCCGACCGTGCCCGTCGACGCTTCGGGGCAGAGGCTGTGCGTCCAGCCGCTCTGGCTGACCGCTAACACCGCGAAACCGCGACTGACCGTGCAGTTCAAGCCCGGCGACACCGCGCATGTGGTGGAGCAACTCGACTAGATGCAGGCGCAGTTCTTCGGCCAGCCGCCCAGGCGACCGCCCGGCGGCGCGCGAACCTATGGGCCGTGCCTCCGCGGCGTCGAAGTGGGCAGACCGCATCAGATGCCTGTGCAACGAGGCCTGCCGTGCCCTTCTCAGCGGTGGCGGGGGCGAGGCAGCAGGGCGAACGCGCTCTCTGCGATCGAGGTCAGGCGGTCGGGGCTGTGGCCGTACGCGCCTACGACATCGGTCCCGCGGATGATGGTCAGCAGGAGGTAGGCGAGGTCGTCGGGGTCCGCGTCGGGGTCGATGTCGCCGTTGCGCTGGGCCGCTCGCACACACTCGGCCACCGCCGTCCGGACTACGGCGAAGCAGTCGTTCGCCAGGCGTTGCACCTCGGGGTCGGAGGCGCCGATCTCCAGGGCCATTTTGGCGGCGAAGCAGGCCGCCGCCGTCCGGTCGGGGGCGGGGGGTACGTCGGCGGCGAGTGGCACCCCGTGGACGGCGCGGAGCAGGTAGGCGTGCAGTCGTTCCAGGGCGCCCTCGTCCGGTCCGGCGAGCATCTTCCGCGGACCCTGCGCCAGCCGGGCGAAGTAGCCGGTCATGGCCTGCAGCAGCACGCCGTGTTTGCCGTCGAACGCGGCGTAGAGGCTGCCGCGGCCCAGGCCGGTGGCGGTGCTGATGTCGTCGACGCTCGTGCCGTTGTAGCCCGAGGTGCGGAACTGCCGCTCGGCGGCGTGCAGGACGTGGTCGGGGTCGAAGCTTCGTGGTCTGGCCATACACCGAAGGTAAAGCCGTCCCAGCCTTCTTGACAAGTCAGTACAGAACCATCTAGGTTCCTGACTATTCAGTACACAACCATCCTGAGCTCACCGGACAGGCTTGGTCCGGGCTTGCAGGACCGGTGCGACCGTGTCGACCTGAGCACAGGCGACCCCACACAGGGCACGACGAAGTCATGTCCACAACCGAAGGAACCACCATGCAGACAGCTTCCCCAGTGGCCCTCGTGACGGGTGCCTCCTCCGGGATTGGGCGGGCGGCTGCGCTCGCCCTCGTGGGCGCCGGCTTCGCGGTGGTCGGCACGAGCCGCAACGCGGCGAACGCCAAGCCGATCGCCGGCGTGACGTTCCTCGATCTCGACGTGGCCAGCGACGAATCGGTCCGCTCCCTGGTCGGGGAGGTGATCGATCGGTTCGGCCGGATCGACGTCCTGGTCAACAACGCAGGCGTGGGCGCGGTCGGCGCCGGCGAGGAGAGCTCGATCGACCAGGCCAAGGAGGTCTTCGACATCAACGTCTTCGGCCTGATGCGGATGACCAACGCAGTGCTGCCCCACATGCGCGCCCAGCGCAGTGGCCGCGTGGTCAACGTCGCGTCGGTACTCGGCCTGATCCCAGCCCCCTTCATGGCCGTCTACGCCGCCACCAAGCACGCGGTCGAGGGCTACTCCGAGTCCGTCGACCACGAGCTTCGTGAGCACGGCGTGCGGATGCTGCTGGTCGAGCCGGCCTACACAAACACGAGTTTCGAGGCGAGCAGCATGGCACCCGACTCGCCCCTGCCGGTCTACGCCGCACAGCGGCAGGTCTCCCGGGACGTGCTGGCCACGGCCGTGCGCAACGCCGACCACCCGGACGTTGTCGCGAAGGTGATCGTCGCGGCCGCCACCGATTCCAAGCCCAAGCTTCGGTACACCGCCGGCCCGATGGCCAGACGTGTCAGCCTCCTGCGCCGGATCGTGCCCTCGCGCGCCTTCGACCAACAAATCCGCAAGCTCAACCGACTGGCCGGCTGACCCCGCTACACCCGGCGCCCAAAAAAGACGCACATGTCCAAAACCAGAGACACTGAAGCCGGCATCAGCCTCTCTCGTCCGACCGCTCCTGGAAATGGCTGACACCCATGGAATTCGAACACGTCACCTTCGACCTGCCACACGGCACCTTTCACGCGCTGCAGGGTGGTGACCCCGATGGTCAACCGACGCTCGTCCTGCACGGCTTCCCGGACCATCCGCCGACCGCGAAGCCCTTCCTCGCCGAGCTCGGCCGCCGCGGACGTCACGTCCTCGCACCCTGGCTTCGCGGTTACGCGCCGTCCCCGACCGCGGGACCGTTCGACTTCGCATCCCTCACCGGCGACGTGCTCGCGCTGATCGACCGCTGGTCTCCCGGGCGAGCCGTGGAGTTGGTCGGCCACGACTGGGGCGCCCTGATCACATACGATGCCGTCGTCACCGCGCCGGAGCGGATCGAACGCGCGGTCACGCTCGCAGTCCCCCACCCCATCACGTTCCTGAGTCGGCCGCGCCTCGCTCAGCTACGCCGGATCTGGTACATGGGGCTCTTTCAACTGCCGGGAAGCGGCTGGGTGGCCACCGCCCGCGATCTCGCCTTCATCGACCGCCTCTGGCGTCAGTGGTCGCCCAGCCTCTCACTCGATCCAGCTCTCCAGGCGGAGCTGCACGAGCACCTGCGGGCGAGCATGCCCGCGCCTCTGAAGTACTACCGGGCGATGCTGCGACCCAGCATGATTGGGGCGACGCGCCGCCTGTCTCAGCCGATCGCGGTGCCCCTGCTGCAGCTTTACGGTGCCGACGACGGCTGCTTCCTCCCCCCGAAGGTCGACGACCGACATCGGTTCGCCGCCCCGCACGCGCTGGAGGTCGTCCCCGACGTCGGTCACTTCCTGCACATCGAGGCCCCCGAGGCGATCGCGGAACGGATCGCGGCATGGGTCAAGTAGCGGATCACATCACTCGGAGTGGGGGACGTATGGCACAGGCCCCGGACGCTGCGCGGACCGTCATCATGACCGTGGACGACGATCCCGGGGTGTCCCGGGCCGTCGCCCGTGACCTGCGACGGCGCTACGGCAAGTCGTACCGGATCGTGCGCGCGGAGTCCGGCGAGTCCGCGCTGGAGGCGCTGCGGGAGCTGAAGCTGCGCGGTGATCTGGTCGCGGTGATCCTGGCCGACTACCGGATGCCCCAGATGAACGGCATCGAGTTCCTCGAACAGGCCATGGACGTGTATCCGGGCGCCCGGCGCGTGCTGCTGACCGCGTACGCGGACTCGAACGCGGCGATCGACGCGATCAACGTCGTCGACCTCGACCACTACCTCCTCAAGCCGTGGGACCCGCCGGAGGAGAAGCTCTACCCGGTGCTCGACGATCTGCTGGAGGCCTGGCGGTGCAGTGACTTCCGGCCGGTGCCGAGCACCAAGGTCGTCGGTCACCGGTGGTCGGCCCGCTCGTCGGACGTACGGGAGTTCCTGGCCCGCAACCAGGTGCCGTACCGCTGGTACTCCACGGACGAGCCCGAGGGGCAGCGGCTGCTCGCGGCGGCCGGGCAGGACGGGCAGCGGCTGCCGGTGGTGATCACGGCGGACGGTTCGGCGCTCGTCGAGCCGGAGGTGCCCGAACTGGCCGCGCACGTGGGACTGGCGACGACACCCACGGCCGACTTCTACGACCTGGTCGTCATCGGCGGCGGGCCGGCCGGGCTGGGCGCGGCCGTGTACGGGGCCTCGGAGGGCCTGCGTACGGTGCTCGTGGAGCGGTCGGCGACCGGCGGGCAGGCCGGGCAGAGTTCGCGGATCGAGAACTATCTGGGCTTCCCGGACGGGGTGTCCGGCGGCCAGCTCACCGACCGGGCGCGACGCCAGGCCACGAAGTTCGGCGCCGAGATCCTCTCCGCACGGGAGGTGACCGGTCTGGACAGCAGCGGGGCGGCGCGGCTCGTACGGTTCGCGGACGGGTCGGCGATCGCGGCGCACAGCGTGATCCTGGCGACCGGTGTGTCGTACCGGCGGCTGGAGGCGCCGGGTGCCGACGAGTTGTCGGGCCGCGGGGTGTTCTACGGGTCCGCGCTCACCGAGGCCGCCGCCTGCCAGGGCCACGACGTGTACATCGTCGGCGGCGCCAACTCGGCCGGGCAGGCGGCGATGTACCTGTCCAGGGGCGCCAAGTCGGTCACCCTGCTGGTGCGCGGAGCGGACCTCACCGCGTCGATGTCGCACTACCTGATCCAGCAGATCGCCGAGTCGCCGAACATCTCGGTGCGGGCCCACACGGTCGTCGAGGCCGCGCACGGCGACGGCCACCTGGAACAGCTGACGTTGCGCGACACGACGAGCGGGGAGACCGAACTGGTCGACGCGCAGTGGCTGTTCGTGTTCATCGGCGCGGCCCCGCTGACCGACTGGCTGGAGGGTACGGTGTTGCGGGACGAGCGCGGGTTCATCCTCGCCGGGCCCGATCTGACCGCCGGCGGGCGGCCACCGGCGGACTGGGAGCTGGACCGGCCGCCATACCACCTGGAGACCAACATCCCCGGCGTGTTCGTCGCCGGGGACGCGCGCGCGGAGTCCGCGAAGCGGGTCGCGTCCGCCGTCGGAGAGGGAGCCATGGCCGTGATGCTCGTCCACCGGTATCTGGAGCAGTCGTGAGCGGGCGGCTGATGCCGTGCAGCGCGGCGGAGATCAGCTCGCTGTTCCTCTTCGAGAAGCTGAACTCCGAGCAGCTCGGCAGGCTGTGCAGCGAGGGACGGATCGAACTGTTCGACCCCGGGCCGGTGTTCACCGAAGGTGACCCGGCGACCTACTTCTACGTGATGATCGAAGGCACGGTCGTCATGTCGCGCCGGGTGGGCGACGACGACATCGAGGTGAGCCGCACGTCCCAGCCAGGGGTGTACGCGGGGGCCGTGATGGCGTACCTCGGGGACGGAAAACCGCAGCGGTACATGAACTCGTTGCGGGTGTCGGAGCCGACGCGGTTCTTCGTCCTGCCCGCCGAATCGTTCGCGAACTTGATCCACGAGTGGTTTCCGATGGCGGTCCATCTCCTGGAGGGGCTCACCCTCGGTTCGCAGACCTTTCAGCGGGCCGTCGGGCAGCGCGAACGGCTGCTCGCGCTGGGCTCGTTGTCCGCGGGTCTCACCCATGAGCTCAACAACCCGGCCGCGGCGGCCGTACGGGCCACCTCGGCGCTCAGGGACCGGGTCGCGCACATGCGCAACAAGCTCAGCGCCATCGCCTCGGGCCCTTACCACGGCGACGCCCTGAAGGCCCTGGTCGATCTCCAGGAGCGTACGGCCGAGCGGGTCTCCAAGGCGCCGGCACTGAGCCCGCTCGAAGCGTCCGACCGGGAGGACGAACTCGCCGACTGGCTCGACGACCACGGTGTCCAGAACGGCTGGCAGATCGCGCCGATCTTCGTGCAGGGCGGTCTCGACGTCGACTGGCTGGAGCAGATCGCGGCGGCCGTCGATGAGCAGGAGATCCTGCAGAGTGCCATCGGGTGGCTCACCTACACGGTCGAGACCGAGCTGTTGATGTCCGAGATCGAGGACTCCACCACCCGTATCTCGCACCTCGTCGACGCCGCCAAGCAGTACTCGCAGTTGGATCGCGCGCCCTACCAGGTCGCCGATGTCCACGAACTCCTCGACAGCACGCTGCTGATGCTGTCGGGCAAGATCGGTCCCCAGGTCAAGGTCGTGAAGGAGTACGACCGTTCGGTGCCGAGGATTCCGGCCTACCCGGCCGAACTGAACCAGGTGTGGACCAACCTGATCGACAACGCCGTCTCCGCCATCAAGGGCGCGGGCGGCGAAGGGACGTTGACCGTACGCACCGCTCTGGTGCACGACCGGCTGCTGGTGGAGTTCCGCGACACGGGCCCGGGAGTGCCGGCCGAGATCCGCGGCCGGATCTTCGACCCGTTCTTCACCACCAAACCGGTGGGCGAGGGCACCGGGCTGGGGCTCGACATCTCCTGGCGGATCGTCGTCAACAAGCACCACGGTGACCTGAAAGTCGAGTCCGTACCCGGCGACACCCGCTTCCAGGTGCTGCTCCCCCTCACCGCCACCGAGCCCGATACCGTCCCGGACCCGGCCCAGGAGCCCTCATGACCAAGGGCACCGCCATCGACCCCAGCGTCCCGCCCTGCGGGGCCGGGACGAGGCGCTGACCCGTCTCGCCGGTGTGCTGGGCTGGCCCCATATCCGCGAAACCCGTGCCGTGCTCATCGCCGGGGTGTGCAAGACGTGGGTACTGTCGGAGGCCGAGCTCGGCTACACCGGCAGGGGCTGGCTGCGCGCACCGAGCCGGACCGGCGCATCGACAACAGCACCCAGCGCAGCCCCGTCCGGAGCCTCCCTACCAGCGTCACCTGACGCCCGAGGCCGGCCAGCTCAGGCTGAGGATGGAAAAGGCTCACTCCCCATCGCCCCGCACTGCAACATCAGGCCCTACCCTGAGCGGGTCCTGGCCCGGGACGAGGCCGACCGCTGCCCGGCCGGGTGCGCACCGGGACAGCGACCAGGCAGTCACGTGACGCGGGCTGGAAGGGTCACATGAGCCTGACCGGTCCGGCGTCGATCGGCAGGCGGACCAGGAGATAGGGCTTGCGGCGCAGATCCTCGCCTCGTGGAAGAGCGACATCCGGTTGAGCTGGTTGGCCGTGGCGTACAGGTGCCGGTCCGAGGCGACGGACAGGGTGTCGACCCAGATGAGGTCGGTGCCCTGGGCGAGGGTGCGGTAGGTGCCGTCCGGATTCCTGCGCCAGATGGAGTTGTGTTCCAGGTCGCCGCCGTAGAGCCGTCCCTTGTCGTCGCTCTCCAGACCGTCGGCCATCGGCTTGAATCCGAGGTCCTCGACCGTCGCCGCCGCCTCGGCGTCCGTGGCGTCCGGGTCGGCGAGGGCGTCGGTGGACACGCTGTGCAGCCGGCGGCTGGACAGGGGGGAGTAGGAGAGGCGCTGGCCGTCGGCGCTGAGAGCGATGCCGTCGGAGCCGGTCTCGTAGTAGGTGGGTTCGCCGTCCGCGGGGCGGATCATGAGGGGTTCGCCCTCGATGATGGGAAGGAACTGCTCGTCGGGGAGCACTGAGGGATGCCCGGTCAGCCGCCGCCAGGAGCGGCCTGTGGCGAGGTCGACCACGATCACGCCGTTCGAGCCGCCCGAGTCGGTGATGAACGCCATGCCCTCGGCGCCGCGCCGCAGGTCGAAGCACACGTCGTTGGGGTAGCTGTTCGACGGCACCACCTCGGGCGGGAAGAGGAGCTTCCGTACGATCCGGTCGGTGCGCAGGTCGACCGCCACGAGCTTCGGGCCGCCGTAGGAGGACCCGGCGAACAGCGGGTTTCCGGTGTCGAGGATCCATAGCCGGTCGGCCGGGTCGACGACGACGCTCTGCACCGACTGGAAGTGCCCGGCCAGGTCGGAGGCGTCCTAGCGGTTCACCTCGGCGTTGGGGTACGCCACCGGCTTCCCTTGCCGCAGTTCGGCGACGGTGAACGGGACGTCGTGGCCCCAGCGGCGGAAGTTGACGAAGATACGGCCGTGGCGTGAGACGGTGACACTCGTCGGCATCGAGCCCCAGAAGCGGGCGACGACCGTGCGCTGACCGGCGGTTGAACCGGCGGCGGCGTAGGCGGGCCCGGCGAGTTGGGTGGCGGCCAGCGACGCGGTGGTCGCGCCGAGGAATGTACGTCCTTTCATGCGAGCGTCTCCTGCTGGGTCAAGTCGCTGGAAGGCACGGCGCCTTCTCGGCGGTGGCGGTGGCGAGGCAGCAGGGCGAACGCGCTCTCTGCGATCGAGGTCGGGCGGTCGGGGCTGTGGCCGTATGCGCCTACGACATCGATGCCTCGGATGATGGTCAGCAGAAGGTACGCGAGGTCGTCGGGATCGGCGTCGGGGTCGATGTCGCCGTTGCGCTGCGCCGCTCGCGCGCATTCGGCCACCGCTGTCGCGACCGCGGCGAAGCAGTCGTTGGCCAGGCGTTGCACTTCGGGGTCGGAGGCGCCGATCTCCAGGGTCATCTTGGCGGCGAAGCAGGCTGCGGCCGTCCGGTCGGGGGCGGGGGGTACGTCGGCGGCGAGTGGCACCCCGTGGACGGCGCGGAGCAGGTAGGCGTGCAGTCGTTCCAGGACGCGGCGCCTTCGTCCGGTCCGGCGAGGGCCTTGGGCGCAAACTGCCCCAGCCGGGCGAAGTAGCTGGCCATGGCCTGCAGCAGCACGCCGTGTTTGCCGTCGAACGCGGCGTAGAGGCTGCCGCGGCCCAGGCCGGTGGCGGCGCTGATGTCGTCGACGCTCGTGCCGTTGTAGCCCGAGGTGCGGAACTGCCGCTCGGCGGCATGCAGGACGTGGTCGGGGTCGAAGCTTCGTGGTCTGGCCATACACCGAAGGGAAAGCCGTCCCACCCTTCTTGACAAGTCAGTACAGAACCATCTAGGTTCCTGACTATTCAGTACACAACCATCCTGAGCTCACCGGACAGGCTTGGTCCGGGCTTGCAGGACCGGTGCGCCGCGAAGGCGACTTGGACGTTGAATTCATGACGTTCAGGGCGTCGCACGCAGCTCGGTGCAAGAACGAGCCAGCCGATGAAGGCTGCTTCAGAACCAAATACTTCGGAGGACCTCATGACCGCGGTCAGTACGGACAACACTGCACCGGAAGGCACGATGTCCCGTGATTGCTGCTGACGAGACGTTCGACGGCACGTGGCCGTATCCCGCCCGTTTCAATGAGGCTGCCGGCTTCCGTCAGCATTATGTCGACGAGGGCCCCGAGCGGCCCGGTCAGACGATCGTCATGCTGCATGGCGAGCCCACGTGGGGCTACGAGTGGCGCCACCTGATCGGGCCGCTGTCGCGTCACCATCGGGTGGTCGTTCCCGACCACATGGGCTTCGGCAAGAGCGAGACACCGCAGGACCGCACGTACGACGCGAGCGAACACATCCTGAATCTCGAATCGTTGCTCGTCGACACGCTCGACCTCACGGACATCACCCTGGTGGTCCGTGACTGGGGCGGCCCCATCGGCGCCGGGTTCGCATTGCGTAATCCCGGCCGGATCTCCCGGATCTTCGCGGTGAACACCGTGCTGCCTCTCGCCGAGGGCATCGGCGATCTGATGATGGCCAACGGCGCCGAGAGCCGGTGGTTCCGGTGGGCCCAGTCGGCGCTCGCGGACGGTTCGTTCGAGCAGATCCTCGGACGGGCGGGTCACACCATCGCTCAGCT
The DNA here is from genome assembly GCF_900103585.1 of Streptomyces sp. cf386. GTDB lineage: Bacteria > Actinomycetota > Actinomycetes > Streptomycetales > Streptomycetaceae > Streptomyces. The sequence continues at coordinate 16,207 of NZ_FNHV01000028.1, read as the reverse complement.
GATGATCGACCTGCAACATGTCGCCCGACCGGAGATCGCCACGCCGACCTGGATCCGCGCGTACTCCAGCCCCTTTTCGACCCCGGCTGAGTGCCGCGGTGTCATCGCGTTCCCCCGGCAGGTCCTGGAGGGCCCGCAGGGCCCGCCGCCCGGCCCGCCGCCCATGGAAGCCGTCGCCGCGCTGCGCGCCGTGCCGGCAATGCTGGCGGTCGGGATGCGGGACACCGCACTGCTGCCCCAGTACGTGATCCCATCGTTCCATCTGGCCTACCCCGACGCACCCATGGTCGAGATCCCGGGCGCCGGCCACTTCCCGACCGAGGACGCTCCCGAGACGCTGCTGGCACTGCTGGAGCTTTTCCTGCAGACGTCCGCGCGCACCTGAAAGGCCGAACGGCCGGCTCCGCGGGTGTGTGGGTGGCCGGCAACGCCACCGATCTGGTCGCCCAGGTCGGGGCCTCCGCAGCGGCCGGCGCCGGCATCAACAGGATGCCGGCCACCGCGGACACCGACGCGGCCCTCCAGGGGATCGCCGAGGTAAGCCCACAAGGGGCCACCGAATGATCTTGAAGCCCTGAGATCTCGGCCCGTCACCGCTCGCCTCACCTTCGCCAGCGAGGAAACCGACCTGCTTTCCCGTCTGGAAATCGATCAGTTTCCAGACGGGATCGGTCATGCCCAGCAAGCAGCAGGAGCGTCCCGCCGAGGTCAACGCCACACTCCTCGACGTCCTCGCCCGCCTCGACGACTCCACATCCTCGGCTTCCTGAACAGCCGACCAACCCAATCAGATGAAGGACACGACAATGACGGAACGCAATCCCATGGACAAGAACACGGCATCGCGACAGCGGGCCCTGGTCGTCGGCCTCGGGATCAGCGGGACCGCCTCCGCGCTGCGACTGCATCGTGCGGGCTGGGACGTGGTGGTGCTGGAGAAGGCTCCCGAGCGGCGCCGCGGCGGATACTTCATCGCCCTGTTCGGGACCGGGCTCGCCGCCGCCGAGCGGCTGGGCTTCGCCGATGCGGTGTCGAATCGCGTCGCTCCGGAAAGCGTGAGCTACGACGTCGACCGCACGGGCCGACGCCGCCGCGGTGTGAGCTACGCCGATGTGTTCCCCGGGTCTCGACTGACGGTGCGGGGCGACATCGAAGACGCGGCCTTCACCGCCCTGCCCGACGAGGTCGAGATCCGGTACTCGACCGTGCCGATCGCGCTGGACCAGTACCCCGACGGGGTGGACGTCGAGATCCGCGACCTGACGACGGAGACGACGACCGTCGAACGGTTCGACCTGGTGGTCGGGGCAGACGGACTGCGCTCGACGGTGCGCCGGCTTGTGTTCGAGCCCGAGCGGAGCCCGATCCGTCGGCTGAACTACATGATCGCCGTGTACAGCCTGCCCGAGCCGATACCCGGCTACCGCCTACAGGACGGGCTGACCATGGCCGAGGCGGGCCGATCGGTGTGGGTGTTCCCGTTCGCCGACCGTCCGCCGTCGGTGCTGTTCTCCTACCGCACCGACGACGTGGACGCCGAGTTCACCCGGCCGGCCATCGACTCGCTGCGCGCCGCCTACGGCGCCGAGCCCACCGGCTCCACGCTCGGTTGGCTGCTCGACCAGTTCGAGAAGGCCCCGGACCACCTGTTCGACTCCGCCGAGCAGGTGCACCTCGACCACTGGCACCGCGGCCGAGTCGTGCTCGTCGGCGACGCCGCGTGGTGCCTGACCCTTTACTCCGGCATGGGGGCATCCACCGGCCTGGCCGGGGCGGACCTGCTCGGCACCATGCTGGAACGCCACCCGCACGACGTGCCACGAGCGCTGCAGGACTGGGAGGACCACCTGCGCCCGTTCATCGACCACCACCTCGGCAGCGGTGTGAGCATGCGCGGTTTCCTCACCCCAGGCAACCGTGCCGAGTTGCTGCTTCGGTCCGTGATGATCCGCCTCGGCCGGCTGCCGATCGCCGGCCGACTGCTCGCCAAGACGAGGACCAAGAGTGCGCGGATGAAAAGCCTGGATATCGCCGCCGCTGCAGCGTGAGTGGAGTTCCTCGAATACGAGCGGGAGAGCGGGGTCGTCTGGGCCCGCAACTTCGTCGAACGAATGCTCGGACGCAGGTCGCGGGGATGGCCGGGAGGGTCATGTACCGGAGAATAGGCTGTTGTCCGGTACATCGGGGTTCACCCGAAGTGTCACCGTCTGCTGGCGGCGAGGCGTTCGGCGACTGACCGTGCAGTTCAAGCCCGGCGGCACCGTGCATGCGGTGGAGCAACTCGACTGGATGCGGGCACAGTTCTTCGCCAACCGCCCAGACGACCGCCCGGCGGCGCGTAAACCTACGGGCCGTGCCTCGGCGGCGTCGAAGTGGGCCGACCGCATCAGGTGCCGGTGCAACGAGGCCGGCCGTGCCCTTGTCAGTGGTGGCGGGGGCGAGGCGGCAGGGCGAACGCGCTCTCCGCGGTCGAGGTCGGGCGGTCGGGGCTGTGGCCGTATGCGCCTACGGCATCGATGCCTCGGATGATGGTCAGCAGAAGGTACGCGAGGTCGTCGGGATCGGCGTCGGGGTCGATGTCGCCGTTGCGCTGCGCTGATCGCACGCACTCGGCCACCGCTGTCGCGACCGCGGAGAAGCAGTCGTTGGCCAGGCGTTCCACCTCGGGGCCGGAGGTGCCGACCTCCAGGGCCATCTTGGCGGCGAAACCATCGAGCGGTTCGCGCTGCTGCTCGGCGGCATGCTCACCGAATGGGCGTCGTGGCGGTGGGTGATGTACGTGAACGTCGCCTTCGCGGCCCCCGCCCTGATCGGTGCCTTGCTGCTGGCCAAGCCCGCGATCACCAAGAAGCCCAAACTCAACATTCCGGGCATCGTCGTGGCGAGCGAGGGCCGACCTGTCGCACTTGACAACTCAGTACAGAACCACCTAGGTTTCTGACTGTTCAGTACACAACCGTCCTGAGCTCACCGGACAGGGTGCGTGCACGCCTGGCGCGATGGAGAGCAACCCATGCCTTGCACTCCTCCGCGCCGCCCGGCATTGCGATGCCTTCCAGGCCGGCAAGGCCCGGTCTGATCCTCGCGGTCCTGGCGACGGCGAGTTTCATCGCCGGACTGGATCTGTACATCACGAACGTCGGGCTGTCCTCGGCGCGGGGCACTTCCTGCACCTCGAACAGCCCAAGACGGTCGCCGACCACATCCTCGGCTTCCTGAACAGCTGCCCCCCTCCAACCACCCAGAACTCGAAGGGCTGACCGAACCATGACTGATGAGGAAACGCAGGAGGCCATGGCAGTGGCGACTCCTCCGTACGCGAGCGACGCACTGGCCGAGGGGACCGTCGACGCGGTGGTGATCGGCGGGGGCGCCGCGGGGCTGAACGGTGCACTGATCCTCGCCCGCTCCCGCCGCTCGGTCGTCGTGATCGACAGCGGCTCCCCGCGCAACGCGCCCGCGGAGGCCGTGCACGGTTTCATCGTCTTGGACGGCACCCCGCCGTCCGAGATCCTTCGACGGGGCCGGGAGCAGGTGCGCCAGTACGGCGGACGCGTCGTGTTCGGCGAGGTGGTCTCGGCCGAGTCCGCCGCCCCGTCGGCGGACGGGGACCTGCGGTTCACCGTCACCCTGGCCGACGGCCGCAGCATCACCGCTCGCCGCATCCTGGTGGCCACCGGCCTCACGGATGTGCTGCCACAGGTGCCCGGGCTCGCCGAGCACTGGGGGCACAGTGTGGTGCACTGCCCGTACTGCCACGGCTGGGAGGTGCGCGATGAGCCCCTCGGTATCCTCGCCACCGGCCCGGCCTCCATCGGCCACGCGTATCTGTTCCGTCAGCTGACCGAGGACCTGACCTACTTCACCCACGGCACCGACCTGGACGAGGACAGCCGCGCCCGCTTCGCCGCCCGCGGCATCCGCGTCATCGACACCCCGGTCACCGAGGTCGTCAACGACGAGGACGGTGCCCTCGCCGGGGTGCGCCTGGCCGACGGCCAGGTCGTGGCCCGCCGCGTCGTCGCGGTCGCCGCGCCGATGCAGGCCCGCACCCAGGGTCTGGAAGGTCTGGGCCTGCCGGTGCAGGACCTGCCGAAGGGCCGCGGTTTCGCTTCCGGCATGGCCGGCACCACCGAGGTGCCGGGTGTGTGGGTGGCCGGCAACGCCACCGATCTGGTCGCCCAGGTCGGAGCCTCCGCAGCGGCCGGCGCACTGGCCGGCGCCGACATCAACAGCGCGCTGGCCACCGCGGACACCGACGCGGCCCTCCACAGGATCGCCGAGGCAAGCCCAAAAGCGGCCACACGATGATCTCGAAGCCCTGAGATCTCAGCCCGTCACCCGCTCGCCTCACCTTCATCGGTGAGAAACCAATCAGTTTCCAGACGGCTCTCTGCCATGCCCAGCAAGTAGGCGGCAGGAGCGTCGCGCCGAGGTCAACGCCCCCCTCCTCGACCTCCTCGCCCGCCTCGACGACTTCACATCCTCGGCTTCCTGAACGGCCGACCCACCCCAACCAGATGAAGGACACAACAATGACGGAACGCAATCCCATTCTGATCACCGGCGCCGGCGGTCAAGTCGGTGGCGTGAGCAGGGTGATGGTCGACATGCTGCTCGAACAGGGCCACCCGGTGCGCGCGTTCGTGCGACGGGACGACGAACGCGCGCAGTCGCTGCGCGAGGCCGGGGCCGAGGTCTTCGTCGGCGACCTGCTCAAACTCGCGGACGTGGCCGCCGCGCTGAAGGGTGTCAAGCGCATCTACTTCAGCATGACCCCGCAGCCGTACTACGCCGATGCCCTCACCGTGATGGCCGCGGCGGCGCGAGCCCAGGGCGACATCGAGGCCTTCGTGCACCTGTCCAACTACGAGCAGTCGTACATGACGCTTGAGAAGATGACCGCACCGGATGAGGAGCGGCATTCCTGGCTCGGCGGAGTGGTCACGGACTGGTCACCGCAGCAGCGGGCGCACTGGGTCTGCGAGCGGGTGCTGGACTGGTCCGGCCTGCCGACCATCAACGTGCGTCCGACCCTGTTCGCCGAGAACCCCCACCTGACCTGGATGCAACAGGGCCCGCTGAGCAACGGTGAACTGCGCCTGCCCTTCGGCAAGCAGCGGCTCGCGCCCATCGCCGTTCACGACGTGGCAGAGGTGTGCGTGAAGGTGCTGGTCGACCCCGCACCGCACATCTCGAAGTCCTACGCGCTCACCGGCCCGGAGCTGAAGGACATGTACGGGTTCGCTGAGGACTACGCAGCCGTGCTGGGACGCGAGGTCACCTACATCCCCGAGGAAGTGGAGGCCTGGAACGAGGCCTTCCTTGACGAGACCGTCCTGCAGGAGTCCCTGGGCGATCCGGGTGCGGCCCGGCACGTGGCGGCGCACCTGAGGATCCAGACCAGGCTGATCGCCAGCGGGCGGTACGACGCCTTCTCCGACCAACTGGAAACCCTGCTCGGGCACCCGCCGCGGACCGTGCGGTGGGCGCTGGAGAACAATACGCGCCTGCGCGAACTGGCGGGTGCTCCGAGCCACTGAGCGCTCCGGAGCAGAACCTGACGCCACGCGATGGGCAATTCAGAGCTTCCGCTCGTCCGCCCCGTCCCTCTGAGGAGCTACTGATGCCCTTCCTTGCACATACCCCCGTGGAGAAAATGACCGGGCCGTACAGACGGCGCTGGTGGGCGCTGCTCGTGCTGTGCCTGAGCCTGCTGATCACGGTGATGGCGAACACGTCGCTGATCGTCGCCGCCCCCGACATGACCACCGACCTGGGCCTGAGCAGCAGTGATCTGCAGTGGGTCGTCGACTCCTACACCGTTCCCTACGCGGCGCTGATGCTGGTGCTGGGCGCGATCGGCGACAAGTACAGCCGGCGCGGCGCGCTGGTGCTGGGTCTGCTGATCTTCGCCGGCGGTTCGGTGATGGGGAGCATGGTCGACGAGACCTCGCTGGTCGTCGTGGCCCGCGCGATCATGGGTGTGGGTGCCGCGGTCGTGATGCCGGCCACGCTGTCCCTGGTGGTCGCGACCTTCCCCCGGAGTGAGCGGGCCAAGGCCATCACCGCCTGGGCCGCGACCTCCGGGGTGGCGGTAGCCGTCGGCCCGCTGGTCTCCGGCTGGCTGCTTGAGGACCACGCCTGGGGCTCGACTTTCCTGATCAACGTGCCGATAGCCGTTGCCGCCGTGTTCGGCGCGCTCGTCCTGGTACCGCCGTCCAAGGCGGAGGGCATGGGCCGGATCGACTACGTCGGTGGTCTGCTGTCGATCGTCACGGTCGGCTCCCTGATCTACGCCGCCATCGAGGGCCCGCACTCCGGCTGGGGCGTCGGCCCCGTCACCGCCGCCGTGGTCGCCGGTGTCGGTCTGGTCGCCTTCGTCGCCTGGGAGCTGCGGCACCCGCACCCGATGCTGGACGTCCGAAAGTTCGCGCTGCGGCCCTTCAGCGGCTCGATGCTCGCGGTGATGTTCTTCTTCTTCGGCATGTTCGCCGTGATCTACTACTCGACGCAGTTCCTGCAGTTTGTCCTCGGCTACGGCGCCCTGGACACGGGTGTACGGCTGCTGCCGCTGGGCGGTGCGGTGTTCCTCGGGTCCGCGGTGACCGGGGTGCTCGCCCCGAAGCTGGGGGTGAGGGTGATGGCCGTGACCGGCCTGGCCGTCGGCACGGCGGGCATGTTCCTGCTCACCCAGATCGACAAGGGGTCGACGTACGGGGACTTCCTGACGCCGCTGATGATGCTGGGCCTCGCGCTCGGACTGGCCATCTCCCCGGCGACCGACACGATCATGGGCTCCTTCCCCGAGTCCGAGCTGGGCGTCGGCGGCGGGGTCAACGACACCGCGCTCGAGCTGGGTGGGGCGCTGGGCATCGCGGTGCTGGGCTCGCTGCTGGGCACGGCCTACCGCGACGAGCTGACCGACCTGGTGGGCAACCGGCTCCCGGCGCAGGCGATGGAGACCGCCAAGGACTCGGTCGGCGCCGGCCTGGCCGTCGCGGAGCGGGTCGCGCAGGATCCCGCCGCCGGGCCCCAGCAGGCCCAGGCCGCCGTGGACGCCGTCCACCAGGCCTTCGCCCACGGAGTCGCCCAGACCAGCCTCATCGGCGGGATCATCATGGCCGCCGGAACACTGATCGTCCTCGCCATCCTGCCGGGCCGGCGCGGCTTCGCGAAGCAGAGCGCCGAGCCGGGGGCCGGGACGACGGCGAACGAGGCGGCCACTGTGCGGGAGCACACCGGGGCCACCCGCTAGATCGCCGACGGGGCGTCCACTGGATCGCTGGGGACGCGTCCGCGGGATCGACGGGCGACGCGTCCGCCGGGGCGCCGGGCACCGCCTCCGCCGGATCGCCCGCCAGGCGCGTCGGGCAGGAGCCCGGCGGCGCCAGATGCGCAGGGCGCGCGTGGTCCACGGTCGGGCAGCGCCGCACTGCGCCGCGGCCGCCATCTCGCGCTGCTCGACTCACCAACCCCCGGGGTAGCCTGCTCGGGAGCACGGGCCGTGACGATGCGCCTGGTTCGGCTCCACACGCTGCGGGGAGAGGGAAGCCGGGCAACGGCGAACAACGGGCAGACCGACATGGCCGTCCTGGTGGCGATGCTCAGCGAGCGCGCCGCCGTGAACGTCCGGCTGGCACTGGTCGCGAACGGACAGCAGTGGCAACTGCACCATGGGCAGGTCACCTTGAACGACGACACCCCGGTGACGGAGCGGGCCTGGCGCTACAGCACGGCGAGCTTCCTGGAGCTGCGCCTGCCTGGCCGACGGTCGCCGCGCTGCTGCGGGGTGACGAACAGGTCATCCACGGTCTCCACGTCGTCGCCCCCGGCCCGTCGCCGTCCAGCGCCCCCACCTCTTGGCTGCGCGGCCAGCAAGAGTGGGGCCGGGTGACCACGTCGTGGCCGCGCACCGAGTGGACCCTCAACCGGGACGCCAACACGCCCCAGTCCGGCCACGACCTGCTGGTCGGGGACGGCCCCTCATTTCTGAACTTCGACCAAGCCCTCAGCGCCTTCCTCCACCAGCGCCCCCACGACAGCAACGCGCTCCCACGTACGGGCGCGCCCGCGATGCCTCGGTCGTCTGGGAGCAGCCCGGCCCGGAGCTGGAGCTTCTCCTTGCGAACGGGGAGGGAAAGCACCTGGAGTGCGAACAGGAGGTCCCGGAGGGCGACTCCCGGAAGAAGATGCTCAAGACCATCGCCGCCTTCGCATCGCAGGACGGCGGCACCGTCCTGATCGGCGTCCGCGACAACCTGCAGATCGTGGGCCTGCCCGAGAAGCTGGGAGCGCGGGATGAGCACACGTCAGCGGCACATCGCCCACCTCCATCTGCACGCGGCACTGAGCGAGGCCCAGTTCGGCGATGTGATCGAACTGATGTCCGGTGTCACGCCTCACGTCCAGGCCGTCCCGCCGGGCGCCGTCCAGCTCGACCTGACCTCGGCGCTCAGGTACTTCGACCTCTCTCCCTACGACATGGTCCAGACGACGATGATGAGACTGAAGCTCCTCTACGGCATCGACTGCAGCGCCGGGCTCGCGAACAACCGGATGCTGGCGGCGATGGCGGCCGACGCGTCCGCACCCGGAGACACCACCTGGGTCCGCGCTGGGCAGGCCGCCGACTGGCTGTACCCCCGCCCGGTCACCGCGCTGCCCGGCATCGGCCGCGCCACGGCGGAAACCCTCAACAGATATGGACTGCACACCATCGGCCAGGTCGTCGACATACCCGCGGCGACCCTGCAGCGACTCCTCGGAGCCGACTCGGCCCGGCCGCTGGCCGAGCGCGCCCGAGGCAATGATCCCCGCCCGGTCATCCCCTGGGAACCGGCAGCGCACCTGACCGCCGACCTCGTGTTGGAGCGGGACTGTCTCGCCCCCGCACTGCATCACCGGGCAGTCCTGGGGCTTGCCGACCAGATCGGCGGGCGCCTCCGCGGCGAGAGCCAGGCCGCCAGCAGGCTCACCCTCACGGTGCGGTACGCCGACCGCAGCTCCACCGCGCGCACGCGCACACTGCCGGAATCCACCAGCCACTCACCCGCCCTTGCCGCGGCTGCCCTCGGTCTGCTGACTTCCCTGGGGCTGCAGCGAGCGCGAGTCCGTGCCTTCGTGATCCGTGCCGACGGACTGCTGCCGGCCGACAGCGCCTACCGCCAGCTCTCCCTGGATCCCGGCGATGCCCGGGCCCGCGCGGCCGAGGTCGCCGCGGACCGCGCCCGCCGACGCTTCGGGCCGCAGGCCGTACGGCCGGCTGCTCTGGCGGACTGACCGCTTGTGCGAAGAACTACGACTACTTCCGTCCTGCGCCGTTCAACGGTTCCTGTTCCGTCCCCGGCTGATCAACTGGTTGCCGCCCTGGCCGGGGTGACGGTTGGCACTCCAACGGCCGCCGTGCTGCCCGGACTTCGGCAGATGCGGCTTCAGTCGGGACGTGTGACGCCCACGCGAACGCGTCCTCCCGCTCGGCATCTCGTGACGAGGTCAAAGATCAAGCCAAGAAGCCGACGGCCCACCGATAGCGGCCTCTGGCCTGATGAGGTGCTCACCGCACACCATCAGACCAGGGGCCGCCGAGGTCTGAGCACTCAGACCTTGCTGGTCATCGCAAGGAACGGCGGGCTGTATGACGCGCTGGCCGCGGGCCGGATGGACACGGCGTAGCGCTCCTGAGACGGATGTCAGGTGAGGGTCCTTTCTGGTTGGCCTGGGCATTGCAGGTCCACAGGATCGTGATGGTGCCGCCTGAGTCGACCACCACTCAGCCGGCGGCTCTGGCGGACTGACACATGCGCCGGGAACGCCGTCCGCCGGCGCCGCGCGCGAGGACGCGGTCCACTGACGTCGCGTGCGAGTCGGGTGAATCCAAATGCCCGCGGGATACGAACCGAACCCGTGGGCGGATCCGCGACCGCGGACCAAGAGCCTTCACAAATACGGAAGTTGCGGATATCGCGGATGTTGCGGAAGTCGTGGCACCAGAGCCCGGGAGTGCGGGATGACCATCCTCTGCGTACGTTTCCAGCTGCCGCCGACGGGCGAGGCGGCGGTCCTGCCGGGGCTGCTCGGGTTACTGGAGGACTTCACGCCGGTCGTGGAGGCGTTGCCGCCGGACGGGGCGCTGGCCGATCTGCGGTGCGCCGAGCGGCACTTCGGGCGGGACGCGGTCGAGCTGGCGTCGGCGATCCGGCTGCGCGCCCTCGCCCACCACGGGGTCGACTGCGCGATCGGCGCCGGGCCGGGGCCGATGCTGGCCCGCGTGGCGGCGCGGGACGCGCGGCCCGGGGTGACCTGTGCCGTGCCCGAGGAGCCGGAGGCCGTCGCGGAGTTCCTCGCCGAGAGGCCCGTCGCCACCCTGCCCGGCGTCGGTGCCGCGACCGCCCGCACCCTGGGCGAGTACGGCCTCGACACGCTCGGCCGGGTCGCCGCCGCGCCGCTGTCCACGCTTCAGCGCCTGGTCGGCGAGCTGGCCGGCCGCGAACTGCGCGAGAAGGCGAGCGGAATCGACCGGGGCCGGGTCGTCCCGAAGGTCGTATCGCGGTCGCTGGTCACGGAACGTCCCTTCACGCGCGACGAGTCCGACCCCGACCGGCTCCGCCGCGCCCTGCTGTCCGCCGCCGAGGAACTGGGCGCCCGGCTGTGCGCCCTGGACAAGGTCTGCCGCACCCTGACCCTCACCGTCCGCCACACCGACCGCGCCTCGACGACCCGCAGCCGTACCCTGACGGAACCGACGGCCCACTCGACGGCGCTGACCGGAGCGGCGTATGCCCTGTACGACGCCCTCGGCACTCAGAGTGCCCGTGTCCGCGCCCTCGCCCTGCGCGCCGAGGGCCTCGATCCCGCCGAACAGGCCCCTGACCGGCCCACTTTCGACCCGCTCGCCGCCCGGGGCTCAGTTGGCCCACGGCGGCGTGATGCGCGTGCCGTCGGCGAGCTCCGCCGTCAGGCCTATGGACGTGGTGACCCAGGTGACGGCGGTACGGTCGCCCGGGTTCTCGACGGTCAGGGTCGCGCCGGGGTTGATGATCAGAGTGTCGCCTGAGCGGATCCGCTCGGTGCGGTCGTCGAGTGTGATCAGCAGCTCGCCGTCGAGCAGGTGGAGGATCTCCTCGCGGTTGACGGTGTGCGCGGGAGCCTTGGTCCCGGCCGGTATCTCGCCGCGCCAGGCGCAGAGCTCCTTGCTGCCGGTGAGGGGGGTGGCGTACGAGACGAAGCGGGCGCCGTGGATCTCGTGGGTGACGGCTTCGGATGCGCGGACTACGGGCATGGGTGCCTCCTGTTGAGTGCCTGCTGATTAACTAACCGGTTCGGAATGGTCAAGCTGCTTGACCATTCCGATCCGATGGTCAAGCAGCTTGACCAATACGTCAAGGGTGTTTCAATGCCTGCGTGCAGAACTCCGAAGCCATGGCCCTGTCCGCCGCCCTGCTCGCCGTGGCCGGCGAGCTCACGCAACGCATTCATGCCGGCGTGGTCGCCCGGGGCTTCGAGGGGCTGCGGCCCGCGCACGGGTTCGCGTTCGCCCGGCTCGCCCCGGGCGGTGCGACGGTCACCGACCTCGCCGCCCATCTCGGCGTGACCAAGCAGGCGGCCAGCCAGCTCGTCGACGAGATCGTGCGCAAGGGATACGCCGAGCGACGGGCGCATCCCGGCGACGCGCGTGCCCGGCTGGTCGTGCTGACCGAGCGGGGGTGGGCCTGTACCCGTGCGGCCGACGAGGCGGCTGCGGATGTCGTGCGGGCGTGGGGCGAGGTGCTGGGTGAGGGGCAAGTGCGGGCGCTGCGCGAGCAATTGGTGCGCATTGTTCCCAAGGGGCCAATCAGGCCTACCTGGTGACGGTTCGTCAGTGATTACGACGCGTCTCCTGCCATCATCGGCCACCACTGGACTATCACTGGAAGTTTTTACTGACGCGTAACTTCACACGTCTCCTACTCGCCCGTAACTTGACGAGTGAACAGCATCCTCGTGATCCGGATCACAGGGCGTAAGGCCGTCGCACCTCCCTTGAGCCGCAAGGAGATCACACGATGCTGCCCTGGAAACGAGTGCTCAGACCCCTGGCCGCGCTGCTGCTGACCGCCGCGGTCGCCGTCGTCCCCGCCACCACCGCCCAGGCGGCGGAAACGACGGCGACGTCGAGCAGTGGCTGGAACGACTTCTCCTGCAAGCCGTCCGCCGCCCATCCCCGCCCCGTCGTCCTCGTGCACGGCACCTTCGCGAACTCCGTCGACAACTGGCTGGGACTCGCGCCCTACTTGAAGAACCGTGGCTACTGCGTCTTCTCCCTCGACTACGGCCAGCTGCCGGGCGTGCCGTTCTTCCACGCCCTCGGCCCCATCGACAAGTCGGCCGAGCAACTGTCCGCCTATGTCGACAAGGTGCTCGCCGCGACCGGCGCCGCCGAGGCCGACCTCGTCGGCCACTCGCAGGGCGGCATGATGCCCCGCTACTACGTCAAGTTCCTCGGCGGCGCCGCCAAGGTGAACGCCCTCGTCGGTATCGCCCCCAACAACCACGGCACCACCCTGGCGGGGCTCACCAACCTGCTGCCGTACTTCCCCGGCGCCGAGGACCTGCTCTCCGCCGCCACCCCCGCCCTCGCCCAGCAGGTCGTCGGCTCCGAGTTCATGACCAAGCTCAACGCCGGCGGCGACACCGTTCCCGGTGTCCGCTACACCGTCATCGCCACCAAGTACGACGAGGTGGTGACGCCGTACCGAAGCCAGTTCCTGAACGGGCCCGACGTGAAGAACGTCCTGATCCAGGACCTGTGCGCGGTCGACCTGTCCGAGCACGCGCTCATCGGCCTGACCGACCGGATCGCCTTCCACGAGGTGGTCAACGCGCTCGACCCGGCCCGCGCCACGCCCACCACCTGCGCCTCGGTGATCGGTTGAGAGCGGTAGGCACAGAACACACCACCGGGGTCTGACCGGCCTGAGCCGCCGGTCAGACCCCGGAGTCCTGGGTCAGCGGCCGTGGCGAGCGCCGCCGGCCGCGCGTCGGCGCACCGACGCGAACAGGACCGCCGAACCGAGCGCCAGGGTCGCCGCACCGCCCATCGCGAGATACGCCGTGCTGCTGTCCCCGCCGGTCTCGGCGAGGTTCTCGGTCGCGCCTGCCGCCTTCGGCTGGTTGGCCGGGGTGGCGGACTGCGCCTCCTCGGCCGCCGCGGCCGGCTCCGCCGACGTACTGGCGTCCTGGTCCCCGTGGCCGTGGTGCTCGACCGTCGACTGGTCGGCACCGTCCTCGATCTGCTCCTCGGAGGGCGCGGAGGCGCTCGGAGCCGGAGCGGCCCCGCCGCCGGTGTCGCCGCCGGTGTCGCCACCGTCGGAGTCATCGGTGCCGGAGTTGCCGTTCCCACCGCTGCCGCCGCCGAAGGCCACGTCCGAGCAGGAGTAGAACGCCTCCGGGCTGTCCGAGCGCTGCCAGACCGCGTACAGCAGCTGCTTGCCGGAGCGCTCGGGCAGGGTGCCGGAGAACGTGTAGAAGCCGCCCGAGGCCGCAGGGTCGGTGACCGTCGCCACGGGGTTCGTCAGGTCAAGGTCGTCCCAGGCCAGCGGCTTCGTCGGGTCGTAGCCCGCCTTGGTGATGTAGACCTTGAAGGTGCCCTTGTGCGGGGCGGTCACGCGGTACTTGAAGGTGTACGACCCACTGCTCACGCTGGTCGCAGGCCAGTCGGCGCGGGCCAGGTCGAGGCCCTTGAACTCCTCGCTGTTCGCGCTGCACAGCTTGCCGTCCGGGATCAACTCCTGGTGGCGGCCGGCCGCGTCGCCGATGCGGATGCCGTTCCAGTCGTACAGGGCCTGCGTGCCGCCCGCGGCGACCGCCGCCTTGCACGCGTCGGACTTCGGGCTCTCCGGGCCCTCCGCGTAGCACTGCGAGACCCGGCTGACCGGGTCGCCCATCGAGCCGTGCGCCGACGCGGGGGCGGTGGCGAGGGCGGTCAGGGCGAGCGGGGTCAGGCCGAGGGCGGCGATGGTGGCGGCCTTGCGGCGTGCGGGCATGGGGGATCTCCTCGGAACCGGAACTGATGAGTGCCGGATCCAAGAAACCGTGAAATCGCCTGTCGCAGGGGGTTCGCGGCGATCTTTAGGGTCGCCTTAAGGCAGGACTAACCGAGGGCTCAGGATGAGGGAGGGATGGCCTCCAACTCACCTGCGTCCGAGCAGTGCCACCTGTACGTGGCCGTCCGTGTTCGTCCGCCGTCGGACGCCTCGGTTGGCTCCCAGATTGGCTCCCAGCGGAGCCGACGTGCCTTACCTCGCCAACTCGTGCGCATGGCGCCATAGCGGTGCCACTACGGCGGCATCATGGTCGTCATGGATGCTGGGATAGCTGCGGTGTTGGGCGCGGGAGTGGGAACGATCGGCATGATCGTGACTGGCTGGACCGCAAGGTCAGCAACCAAGATGCAGATGCGTAATGAGTCATTACGTGAGCGCAGGGAGCCACGAAGAGCCTCTTACGAGGCGTTCTCATCGGCTGTTGCGGCGTTCCACGATCACTTACAACCCTGGGTGCACTTCGGGCGGCTCCTCGACTCGTCGAGGACTTCTGAGGATGAGGGCACGAATCCCCCCTCGCACCTGAAGCACAGTAAATTCAAGGATGGTTACGTGGACCACGCCATTGCGCTTGCTGACGAGGTCAGCCGCTTCGGCCGGCATGTCGTCCTGGACGGACCGGCTGAACTCGAACCGTTCGTGACTAAGGTGGCGGAGCTGTCGAGTGGCCTCGTTGCCCCGTTCCGAATCCTGCAGAGCTTCGCTCGCATCTCTGGGGAGATGGGGGACTCGACCGTTGCCTATGACACCTCAAAGTTCCCTGAGATGCTCAAGCATCTGGACCAAGGTGTTCGAGAGTTCCTCCAGCATGCGAGTACGGCGCTGGACCGCGACGTCGCCAGTTGATCGAGCGGTTAGCGGAATCTCCATGGCCCAGCCAAGCCTCGCTGGCTGGGGCATGGAGCACCAGTTTGGAAGATCGCGTACGCGGATGCGACCTGACCTGGCGAGACGGTGACCTGGGTGTTTCCACGGCAATCGCCGAGGTTCCCCGTTGGTCCCCGCTCGTTGCCCCTCGATCGGGCACGCAGAGGGCACACGTGGCCGTCTCCCGCCCTTCCAGGTTGCATGCCCCTCTTCCTGGTCCCGTGGGGCTAGTCAGTTCTCACACGGTCGGTTCGGGCCGCTGCGCTGCTACTGCCTTCACGGCGGAGCCGGATACGAGTACAGCAGCTAGCGCGATCATGCTCGCCAAAATGCTCTGGATCTCTACGGCGGGAACGTAAACCACCACGATGATCACGAGCACGGTAGCCCAGTCCTTTGGGCGGGTGATTGGCAGCGCCGAGCCGTTTGGGGCCACACTCATTGCAGTACCTCCCAGGTACTCACGGCCCACCCCAGCGATCTTGCCGCCAAGCCTGTTCGGTGGGGTGGGCTCCAACGGTGCAGCCATCTTGGGCCATTTGGGGGGTTCTCCGAGCATTGCACGCCTGCCGGAGCCTCATAGCCCCTCGGGCGGGTGACTGTGGGGGCGTTCTCCTGTCACGTATATGCACCCACAGTTACCTGCGCGGTCGGCGGAGTCTCGGTGCCCTAGGTAACCCAGGGGGCGCCGTCCCGGATATTGGCCGGCGCCCGCGCTGGATACAGCTTTGGGATGTGGTCGCATCCTGATCAGGTCGATCACAAGAAGACGGCAACGTCGATCAATCAGCGGTGCACCTGAGCCGATCGTCCGCTGAGGTTCAGCTCCTACCGCCGCTGTCCGCGCTTGTTGGTGTCAGCCGTTGGTGTCAACCGATCCACGCGGTCTTGACAGGACAGTCACGACGCCCTCGTAACAACAGCTAACACAATGAGCCGAGTTGTCGGTGGGTGATGAGGCAGCAGGCGAGTTTGAGGAACGCTTCGTGGATGTCGGCTCTGCGTTCCCAGCGGATGCGCAGACGACGGAAGCCGTGGAGCCAGGCGAAGGTTCGCTCAACCACCCACCGGTAAGTACCCAGCCCGGTGCCGTGTCGGGTGCCGCGTCTGGCGATAGCGGGCACGATGCCGCGATCGCGGACCTGATCGCGGTAGACGTCGTGGTCGTAGCCCCGGTCGGCGAAGAGCGAGTCGGGCTTGCGGCGGGGCCTGCCAACTCGGCCGCGGACGGGCGGGATCGCGTCGAGCAACGGGAT
>NZ_FNHV01000027.1:43374-101368 GCF_900103585.1 Streptomyces sp. cf386 | reverse complement strand
CGCCACACCGCAAGTTCAAGAAGAACGCTCCCGCCTGGTACGAGGAGAGGCACGAGCAGCAACGCAAGGCGCACTCCTCACGGCGCATCCGCGTCGAGCACGGCATCGCGCATCTGAAGAACTGGCGGGCTCTCGCCCGTCACCTTGGCCGCCGCGAGCACATGAGCGACATCGTCCAAGCCGTCGCCGGACTGCTCTCACACCAACAATCCGCCAGCCTCTCCCGCAGCTTTCGAGGGTGAACACCGTCAGTGCCGTAGACCTCGACGTGCCACGGCCAACCATGCACGAGGTCGTAAGGGCTGTCCCGCAAGTGATCTTGAGGTGCGGTGAACAGGGGTCGTGGCTGGCATGATTACGGCGCCGGAGCCGTTCCGGAGTCCATACACCGGGCTGAGCCCGGGCGCCTTCGGCAACCGGCTCGCCCTGAGCTGAGTGGTCTGGCACTGCCGGCCAGTCAGACAGCGGCCAGCAGTGATCCACAGCGTGAGGTTCATCGTCGGCTCCTTGATCGAGGATTGCCCGCACCCCTGTGAGGAGACAGCAACCCCGCCTGTGCATCTCCGAACACCCCGGCAGCAGGGAGACGTGGGTCACACGCGTCCGTGTCACAGGGCGTGGGGCTACCTCGTCTCAGGGGGTGTAGCCACTGACGACCACGGAGGAGCACACGATGGACGCGCGACTGAACTACTTCGCCGGCCCGAACCCCGGCAAGGCCCTCAAGCACCTCATGTCGGCGGGCAGGGCGCTCAAGGAATCCCCGCTGCCGGCCGCGACGCAGGAGTTGGTGGCGCTGCGCGTGAGCCAGATCAACGGCTGCGCCGTCTGCATCGACATGCACACAAAGGAGGCCGCCGCTGCCGGGGAGGCCCCGGTGCGGCTGAACCTGGTGGCGGCGTGGCGGGAGGCCACGGTCTTCACCGAGGCCGAACGCGTCGCGCTGGAGCTGGCGGAGCAGGGGACCCGGGTCGCGGACGCGCCCGGCGGGGTCAGCGACGAGGTCTGGGCGCGTGCCGCCGAGCACTACGACGAGGAGCAGCTCACCGCCCTGGTGATCCTGGTGTCCTTCATGAACACGGTGAACCGGCTGAACATCATCACCCAGCAGCCGGCCGGCGACTACGAGGTCGGGCAGTTCCACTGAACGGTCGTCGGCAACCGGCCCCTGGCCGCGGGCTCCGGGCTCCGGGCTCCGGGCTCCGGGCTCCGGGCCCATGGGGCCTTGCTCTGCGCCGCCGGTGGACCGGATGATCACCAGAAGATGCCCGCGCCGACGAGTACGGCCGGGCGGGAGGACTGCAAGGGGGAGTCGGCGTGAGCAAGGTCGAGGAGTTCGAGGAGCTGCGGCCGCTGCTGTTCTCGATCGCCTACCGGATTCTGGGCAGCGTGGGAGAGGCCGAGGACGCGGTACAGGAGACCTGGCTGCGCTTCGACGGCTCGGCGACCCGGCCCACGTCGACCAAGGCCTTCTTGTCCGCCACGGTGACGCGGATCTCGATCGACGTGCTGCGCTCTGCACGGGTGAGGCGGGAGGAGTACGTCGGGCCGTGGTTCCCCGAGCCGCTGCTCACCGATCCCTATCAGGATCCGGCACGCTCAGCGGAACTGGCCGACTCTGTGTCGATGGCGGCGCTGCTGCTCCTGGAGCGGCTCAGCCCGCTGGAGCGGTCGGTGTTCGTGCTGCGGGAGGTGTTCGGCTTCGGCTTCGACGAGGTCGCCGCGGCGGTGGAGCGGTCGGAGGCGGCGTGCCGGCAGCTGCTGGTACGGGCGCGGCGGCACATGCAGGCCGGACGGCCACGGTTCGAAGCGGACCGTCAGGAGCGGCAGGAACTGGCGACGCGATTCTTCGACGCCCTCCGCGAAGGCGATGTCGTCGGCCTGCGGGATCTGCTCGCCGCCGACGTGTCGATGGTCGGGGACGGCGGCGGCAAGGCCCCGCAGCTGGCCAGGGCCGTCATCGGCGCCGAGAACGTGGCCCGGCTGCTCGCCTCCGTCTTCCCCCGGATGGCCCGGATCGACGTGACCTTCGAGCCGCACGAGGTCAACGGCCAGCCCGGAGCGATCTTCCGCGACCGGGACGGCAAGGTGCTCCACACCTTGGCCCTCGAGGTGCTCGACGGGCAGATCCAGACCATCCGCTCGGTGATCAACCCCGACAAGCTCGGCCACCTCGGGCCGGTCGCTGACGCCTGGGCTGTCGACCGCGAGGTGAAGCAGGCCCGCCCGCAGACGAAATGACCTCGGGACTGGCGTGGGTCGGCTCGTTCACCGGCAGCTCATGTGAGCGGCCGCCAGGTGGCCGGCGCCTATCCGGCGAGGTTGAGGTTGTGCAGGCGGGCTATGCCGCGCATCGCGTGGTGTACGCCGTCGCCGCGGAGGCGGCAGTCGCGCAAGATCTTCCAGGTCTTCATGCGGGCAAAGACGTGCTCGACGCGGGCCCGGACCTGCCTGTGGCTCTTGTTGTGCGCCTGCTTCCCGTCGGGGAGTTCTTCGTCCGCGCTGCGACGGCGGTGAGGGATGACCAGTCCCGTTCCGCGGTAGCCGCCGTCGGCGATCGTTAGCGCCGCCCGTCGCGCCTTCGACGAGGGACCCTGGCCGCGGATGACCGCCCGCGAGCGCAAGCTGGCGCTGCAGCCCCTCGGCGACCTGATCCGCGCCCACGGTCCCGAGTTCGCACAGCTGCAGTCACTCGACAACGGCGTGCCGATCACTGTCGGCAGCGGCTTCCGGTTCTCGGCGAACTTCGCCGCCGACGTTTTCGACTACTTCACCGGCTGGATCGACAAGCTCGATGGCGCGGCCCCGCCCGTCTACACGGAGCAGATCAACAACCAGCTGATCACCGTCAAGGAACCGGTGGGTGTCGTCGCGGCGATCACCCCGTTCAACGCCCCGGTGATGCAGTTCGCCCAGAAGGTCGCGCCCGCCCTCGCCGCCGGCTGCACCGTGGTGTTCAAGCCCTCGGAGTACGCCTCCAACGTCGCTGCCCTCTACACCAAGCTCATCGAACAACTCGACCTGCCGGCAGGCGTGTTCAACCTGGTTCCCGGAACGGCAAGCACCTCCCAGGCGCTGGTGGCGCACCCACTGGTCGACAAGGTGGCCTTCACCGGGCGCCGCTCGGTCGGCGAGCAGATCCTCACCGCCGCCGCACCCGGCCTCAAGCGTGTGCAGCTGGAACTGGGCGGCAAGAGCCCGAGCATCGTGTTCGACGACGTCGAGGACATCGCCGCCACCGCGCAGTACGCGATGAGCCTGGTCTCCATGGGCCTGTCCGGACAGCTGTGCTCGACCCAGACTCGCGCCCTTGTACAGCGGTCGGTGTACGACGACTTTGTCGCAGCCGCCGCCGCGCAGATCGAGAACGTCCACCTCGGCGACTCCTTCGACCCGACCGTCACGTCCATCCCGCTGGTGAACCCGGCCGCGTCCGACCGGGTCATGGGGCTGATCGACGGTGCTGTCGCTGAAGGCGCCAAGCCGGTTGCGGGCGGGCGCCGGATCACGGTCCCCGGGGGCGGCAACTGGGTCGAGCCGACCCTGTTCACCGACGTCACCACCGACATGGAGATCGCCCGGGAGGAGGTGTTCGGTCCGGTGCTCGCCGCCATTCCGTTCGACACCGAGGAGGAGGCGATCCGCATCGCGAACGACTCCGAATACGGCCTCTCAGCCGGCATCTACACCCGCGACACCTCCCGGGCCGTGCGCGTCGCGCGCAGGCTGCGTACGGGGACGGTCGGCATCAACAGCCTGTTCGTCGCCACCCCCACCGCACCATTCGGCGGCTACAAGACCTCCGGTCTGGGGCGTGAAGGCGGCCGAGACGGCCTGGAAGGCTACTTGGAAACCAAGACGATCAGCATCCCCCTCGGCTGATCCCCGCCTTCCCCTGTCTGTCCTGCCGATGAGTCGGCAGGACAGACACAACCCGCACATCAACGCACGGAGCCGGACGGGCGGAGGAAGAGGAACCATGAGCACCCAGGACAGCGCGAAGGACCGGCAGGAGCGTTTCGACCACGGCATGGCCGTACTGTCGAGCATCGACGGCGAGAGCGGACAGAAGGTCATCGACTCGCTGGCCGATATCTCCCCCGAGCTGGGACACCAGGTGGTTGCCTGGGCCTTCGGCGAGATGTACAGCCGCCCCCAACTGGCCCCGAGGGACCGCCAGCTGGTCACCCTGGGCATGCTGACGGCCCTGGGCGGCTGCGAGCCGCAGCTCTATGTCCACATCAACGCAGCCCTCAATGTCGGCCTGCAGCCTGCGGAGATTGTCGAGGCGCTCCTACACGCCGCCGTTTACTGCGGCATGCCCAAGGCCCTCAACGCCACCTTCGTGGCAAAGAAGGTCTTCACTGAGCGAGGCGTGCTGCCTACCACCCCCAGCGAGTAAGAGCCCTGTTCCTGATCCGGACGCGTCATCTCGGGCCGCGGCAGGGAAGGCGAGGTGATGGCGAGGCCGGAGGCCGACACCACTGCTGTGAGAGGGCGCGTGCGGCGTCGAGGCGGGCGAAGTGTTCGAGAATCCGTCCCCTGGTGGTCGACGAGCGGAACATCTCCTGCCACGCCGCGCCTTCAACGACGAACCGGCCCTGCTGGAACTGATCGCAGCTGGACTCGCTCTCCTGGGACACCTTGTGGGCGGTGGACATCGACCACGGTGGCGCCGCCCTGCTCATCGGCCTCCTGCTCAGCCACGGGCAGCCGATGGTCTACATCACCGGCCTTGCCATGCATCAGGCGTGGCCCGCCGGCAGTGGCCAGGGCAAGACAGACGACAAGGACGTGTTCGTCATCGCCGATCAGGCACGCATGCGCCAGGACCTCGGTTCGCTACAGCCCGGCGACGAGATAGCCGTCGACCTGCGGACCCTGACCGCCCGCCGCCTTGACTTGGTCAACGACCGCACTCGGCAGGCCAATCGGCTGCGGTCTCAACTGCTGGAGTTCTTCCCCGCGTTGGAGCGCGTGCTGAACCTCACAAGAAGGGCCCGGTCGTCCTGCTGACCGGCCACGAGACGCCGGCCGCGATCCGCCGCAGCGGTGCCAGGCGAATCGGCACCTGCTGAAGAACCGCAAGGTGAAGAATGCCGCCGCGCTCGCCGAGCCAGCCGTGGAGGCGCCCAAAACTCAGCACGGCGCCCGGTTACGGCGTCGAGCCTCCGCCGATCCGTGTGACCTGCTCGCTGGTGAGACCTTGGCCGTCACAGAACGAGCGCGACAGCCGTGAGAGGGGAACAGTTCTTCCTGGGTGTAGAGCACCCACGCTGAAGTGAATTGCCGCGATCTATAGTTCGGGTGATCACTGAGGACGAAGCCTCGTGACCGCAGACTGCCCCGGCCGGTCCCCCCGTCCGGTCGGGGCTCCCAATCCGCCCCGGCCGGTCCCCCCGTCCGGTCGGGGCTCCCGGCTCTGTCCCCCGAAGGTGCAGGAAGCCTGGCCCGGGCAGGGGCAGGCAGACACCAGTGAGATCACTCGGCAACAGCCCTCATGCGGCAAGCACTTACCGTTCTGGTCGGCGGCCGCGGTCCACCATCTGGACGCCTCCTGATGGCGCCTGCCGGGTGGAGCGGCGGCATCTGCTGCCTGGGACTGCTTCTCCCAGGAAATCCCAGGCCTTCCTGCCCGTCAGGCATCTGGGGAGACTCGGGGTTATCGGCGGTGGGCGCGGTCTTTCGACAAGCGCTCAGCCAGCCCGACGAACCATCCGTACAGATCAGCCAGCTCCGAGAGTGGGCACCTCCATGGAAACCCAGACCACACGTTCGGATCCCGCCTATTGCAGGGAACCCATGAACTCCCCGCACTGTCCTGGCTCGGACTGCCCTCCGTCTGCGGGTGACGAGCAGTGGCTGGTGGGCTTCCGTTTCCGGACTGCCACCGGCAGGCTGATGCGGCACTACTACATAGTTCCCTGGGCTCCAGATGGTGCGCATGCCACGCACTTGGCAGCCCGACGGGCCCACAGCGCGGGGGAGCAGGCGAGTCGCGCGTTCGCTGCCGTCGACGAACGTTGGATCGAGGTCCGCCGGCTACGGCGCAGCGTCATGGGCGACTGGCGCCTTACCGAAGGAACCTGGTAGAGCCTGCCGATGGTCGCGTGAGTGAGATGGTCATCGTCCCTCCCTGCAGGATCCGAACGGTACTCGACGACCTGGCTTCACCACCGAGCTCGTGATCAGCGAGCTGGTCACCAATGCCATCCGCTACGCCGGCGACCCCGTCGGAGTGCGGTTGATCCGCGACGGGGCGCTCATCTGCGAGGTCACTGACATCAGCAACACACAACCCCGTCTGCGGCGGGCGCGCTGGAGCGATGAAGGGGGGTCGCGGCCTATTCCTGGTCGCCCAGGTCACGACGCGCTGGGGCAGCCGCTATGGCCAAGCGGGCAAGACGATCTGGGCCGAACAGGCACTGCCTTCTTGAGTCCCGCCCGGCGCGTCACATCACAAGCGCGCGAACGTCGCCTGATGCGGCACCAAAACAGCGGGGTGCTGCGACGTGGGGTCGCTGCTCCAAGAAGACCCGGCACGCGCCATCGGACGAGGCGCTCTTGACCGGTGCCAGACCACATAGCTCTGGCACCGGCCACGTGCGGTGCACGGCACCGTGGCCCTGTGGATCACCCGGCCCCCCGCCCACACCGTCTAAGCTCCGGGCCATGCGCGTATTGGTCTTGGAGGACGACCCCGAACTGGGGCCCGTCGTCGCTGCTCAGCTGCGTGGTGCGGGGTTCGCGGTGGACCTCGCTCGGACTCTGACCGAAGCGGATCTCAAGCTCTCCGTCAACGACTACGCCTGTGTCGTGGCCGACCGCTCGGTTCCGGACGGCGACTCACTGACGCTGCTCGCCGGACACCGGCGGAGGGGATCGACGCTGCCCTTTCTGCTGCTGACGGCGCTGGACGCGGTGAGCGACCGGGTGGCCGGATTCGAGCACGGGGCGGACGACTACCTGGTCAAGCCCTTCGCCTTCGCCGAACTGGTCGTACGAGTACGTGCGTTGTGCCGCAGGGAGCAGCCCACGCGACTGCCGGTGCTGCGGGCGGGTGACCTGGAGGTCGATCTGCCACGGCGCCGCGTGTCCAGGGCCGGAGTGCTCCTCAGCCTGTCGGCCAAGGAGTTCGCGGTGCTGGAGGTGCTGATGCTGCGCGCGGACGAGGTGGTGACGCGCACCGAGCTGATCGAGAGCTGCTGGGACGAAGCGAGCGAGCCGATGTCCAACGTCGTGGACGTCCTGATCGGCCAGCTGCGCCGGCGGCTCGGGCCACCCGATCCGATCGGCACAGTGCGCGGCGTGGGCTACCGGCTGGGCGAAGCCGGTCAAGGGCCGGCCGCCGAGGCTCAGGCGTGATCCGCCGGGACGCGGCGTCCTCCCTTTCGCCCGCCGTGGCCCGGCTGCGACGTACCCGCCGGTTGATGACACTCCTGTTCGCCTCGACGACCGCCGCCTGCCTCGTCGTACTCGCCACAGTCGCCATCCGCATCGACGCCGAATCCCGCCGCTCCAGCCTCGACCACGAGGCCGGCAGCCGCGCCGTCGGCCTTTCGCGGGCGGTCTGGTTCGACGCGGGGGTGCTGCACCTGGAGCCGCTGCGTGAGGACGAACTCGCGCAGGGCGCACAGGTGTTGGCCGTCCTGCAGGCGGCGCCGGGGGAGTCGCCGTCGGTTCGGAACGTCGTTCCCGCGCGCTCGGCGCTGCCCGGTCAGGACCGGCTCGACCAGGTCTGGCGAAAAGTCCTGGACGAACAGGACACCGTACTGCTCAGCGCCCCTTCCTCGAACGGCGGGCGGCTGAGGTGGGCGGCGGCTCCGGTCTGGGACGACGATCGGATCGGTGCGGCCGTGCTGGCCGGCACGGAGCTGGCGCGCAGCGAACGCGATCAGGAAGTCCTCGTGCGCTGGCTGGCGCTCGGCTGCACGGCTCTGGTCTGCTGCGCGACGGCCGTCGGTCACCTGCTGTCCGGCCGGGCCATGCGTCCCGCCCTGCGCGGGCTGGGGCAGCAGGAGCAGTTCCTGGCCGAAGCGGCGCACGAGCTGCGTACGCCGCTGGCGACGTTGCGGCTCGTGGTGGAGCGGGGTGGTTCCTCCGACGAGGCCCTACGGCTGGTGGACCGGCTGAGCCGACTGGTCACCGGGCTGCTGGCCAGGGCCCGCATGGAGGCCGGTGCACAGCGGGCCGAGCTGGTGCCGCTGCGCCTCGACCAGCTGGTGGAGACAACGGTCGAGGAACTGCCGGACCACGGACGCGTCACGGTGCGCTCCGAGCCGGTGGTGGTGCCCGGGGACCCGGACCTGCTGGCCCAGGCGGTACGGAACCTGGTGGAGAACGCTCAGCGCCATGGGAGCCCGGCCGGGTCGCCGGTGGAGGTCACCGTCACACCCGGACTCGTCATGGTCCGTGACCATGGAGCGGGTGTGTCGCCCGCGGACCGGGAGCGAGTCTTCGCCCGGGGTGTAACCGGGGGACCCGCAACCGCCTTGGGGACGGGCACGGGGCTCGCCATCGTCCGCTGGGTCGCCGAGCTGCATCACGGAACCGTGCATCTGACGGACGCTCCCGGAGGTGGCTTGATCGCCGAGCTCAGGCTGCCGACGGACCCGGCCTACGCTGCGTCCTCATCCTCATCTCATGAAGGCTCCGGCACCGTGGGCGCATGAACTCTCTGCGCAAACCCCGACTGATGGTCGGCGTCGCCGCGGGCCTTGGCGCCCTGCTCCTCGCCGTGTGCCTGCACGGCCTGCCTTACAGCGGTGACACTGCTTCTGCCTCCACCAAGGTGGCCATCCGGGTCGACCAGGTCGGCTATGTACGCGGCGAGGCGAAGCAGGCCTACGTCATGGGGTCCCCGGCGGCACTCGCGGGAGCGCGCTTCCAGGTCGTCGACGCCAAGAACAAGGTGGTCTCGGCGGGGAGACTCGGGGCCACCACCGGCCGCTGGAACGCCAAGTACCCCTCGGTGCGCACCGCCGACCTCACGGCGCTGAACACCCCCGGCACGTACCGCATCGTCCTCACCGGGACCGCGGCCGGCCGCTCTCCTGCCTTCCGGATCGCCGACGCCGGCGAGCTGATGACCCCGCTCGTCCGGGACAACATCCGCTTCCTGCAGGCACAGCGCGACGGAGCCGACGTGCTTCCCGGCGCCTTGCAGCACGGGCCTTCCCATCTGGCCGACGAGGACGCAACGGTCTACGCCGACCCGGAATACGACGAGGAGGGCAACGAGTTGCTCGACGAGCAGCTGACGCCGACCGGTGACCAGGTCGACGTCTCGGGAGGCTGGTTCGACGCGGGGGACTTCCTCAAGTTCACCGGCACCACCTCCTACTCGGTCGCCGAACTCCTGCTCGCCCAGCGCGACCTGCCGGGCATGGAGGAACTGTCCGCCGAGGCCACGCACGGGCTGGACTGGCTGGACAAGATGTGGGACGAGGACCGCGAGACCCTCTACGCCCAGGTCGGCATCGGCGTGGGAAACGACGCCGTACGGACGGATCACGACGTGTGGCGGCTTCCCGAGGCCGACGACCGCCTCGATGTGTCCCCCGGTGACCCGGACTACATGATCAAGCACCGGCCGGTGTTCCGCGCGGCCGACCCGGGCGAGGCGATCAGCCCCAACCTGGCGGGCCGGGTGGCCGCGGTCTTCGCCCTCGCCGCACAGCGCGCGGCCGACACGGACCCGGAGGAGGCCCAGGACTGGCTGGACAAGGCCGCCGCCGTCTACGACCTGGCCGACACCGGGCCCGACCCCGACGAACCGCTCCGCACCGCGTTCCCGTACGCCTTCTATCCCGAGGACTCCTGGCAGGACGACATGGAGTTCGGCGGCGCCGAACTGGCCCTGGCCGCACGGGAACTCGGGGACGACCGGGAGGGTGACTGGGCCGACGCCGCGGCCGGATGGGCCAGTGCCTATCTGGACTCCGACGTCCAGGGCACCCTTGGCGTCGCGGACGTCAGCGCCCTGGCCCACGCAGACCTGGCCACCGTCCTGAACGGCACCCGGACCAACGGCATCGGGGCCGAAGAGCTGCACGACGACCTGCGCCGCCAGCTGGAGGACGGGGTCGCCCGTGCCAAGAAGGACCCGTTCGGAGCCGGCGCCGTCTACGACGACTTCGACGCTGTACCACACACCTTCGGGTTGGTGGCCACCGCCCGCCTCTATGCCGAGGCCACCGGAGACACTCACTATGCAGCCTTCGCCGGCCGGCAGCGGGGCTGGGCCCTCGGCGCCAACCCCTGGGGAACCAGCTTCGTGATCGGTGCGGGTGAGGTCTACCCGCACTGCCCGGAACACCAGTTGGCCAACCTCCGAGGCAGCAACGACGGGAAGGGCGCCATCCTGCGGGGCGCCGTCGTCAACGGCCCGAACGACGCCTCGAAGCTGGAGGAGTTGAACGGCTTCCCGACCATGAAGAAGTGCACGGCCGCCCCGCCGTCAGGAGCCTGGACCGACTTCGACGGCAAGGGTTCGCGGTACGTCGACGACGTGGGCGCCTGGCAGACCGTGGAGCCCGCACTGGACTTCACGACGACGGCACTGCTGGCCTTCGCCCTGACCGCACAAGGCAAAGGCCAGTAGTTCCCACGTTCCTCAGGAGGTGCGGTAGCAGCCCTTCCGCACCCCGGGCAGCGGATCGGTGCCGAACGCCGCCGTCGTGCAACCGGTGCCGCCGGTGAACGACCTGTACACGAAGCTGCCCCGTGCGCCGTAGGCAACGGTCTGCTGCCCGCTGAAGGCGCACGTCCCGTCCTCGTCCGAGCATGCCGAGGCATAGCCGGGCGGGCCGCCGGCGGCGGTGTAGCAGCTCTTCGACTCGCCGGGGATCGGATCGCCGAACGCGGCGTCGGTGCACGGGGTGTCGCCGGTGGCCTTGAGCGTGGTGAACGCTCCGAAGGCGCCGTACATCACCGGCTGTCCCGCGACGGCCGGGCAAGTACCGTTCTGCGGCGCGCACTTGGTCCAGCCGCCGGGCGGACCTCCGTCGGGCGGCAGATAGCAGGACTTGGCCACTCCGTCGATGGGATCGCCGAAGTGGGCGTTGGTGCAGGCGACCGAGCCGCCTGTGACCTGGTGCGCGAAGTTGCCGTTGGCACCGTAGGCGACGTCACGGTTGTAGCCGGGCACGGCGCAGGTACCGCCCTCGGCCGCGCAGACGGTGTACCCGGGCGGGCCGCCCGCGTCGGCGACGTAGCAGGACTTGACGAGGTTGTCCGCAGGGTCGCCGCCGAAGGAGGCGTTGGTGCAGGCGGTGCTCCCGGTCGCCGTCTTGTACCGGTACGAGCCCGCCCCGTAGGCCACCGCGCGGGTGCCGCTGAAGGAGCAGGTACCGCCTTCGCCGGCGCACCGGGTGAAGCCCGCCCGCAGCGCGCCGGTACCGGGCTCGGCGGGTGGCGGCGGATTTCCCAGTCCGGTGGCGTTCACGGTGTAGCTGCCCGGGGCGACGCCGGTGAGGTAGACGTAGGTGTCGTCCTGGCTCGCGCCGGTGATTCCCGAGGTGGGCGTGAAGGTTCCGTTGCTCCAGACGACCTTGCCGTTCACGGACACCGAGATGTCGCCGCCGCCGAACTTCGGGACGCCGATCCGGCCGGTGGTGCCGGACGGGCTGGTGAGGTGCGCCGAGTAGGTGCCGGCGGCCCGATCGCGCGACCAGGAGGCGTTGACCGCGCCCTGGGGCATGGTGATGCGGCCCTCGGCACTGGTCAGGTCGCCGGGGTGCGGGACGAAGCGGTACGCGCCGGTCGCCGACTCCGGTGCCGTACCGAGCACGTCGAAGGTGAGGGTGGAGGTGGGCGCGGTGGACCAGCCATGGGCCAGGCTCATGAACGAGCCCCCGTAGGCGTGGCCGCCGTCGGCCTTGATGCCCTCCCAGAAGGTGCTCTTGGTACCGATGTCGCTGTTCAGCATGTGGCCCCAGGTGCGGCGGATCTGCGCCAGGGCGGTGTGGTCGTTGTTGGCGGCGAAGTGGGCGTTGAGCTCCATTCCGCCGGCGAACGGCGAGACGTTGCCGCCCCACTCGGGTGTGATGGGGCCGTAGATGCCCCACCGGTCCGCGAGCCGGCTGACGATACTGCGCGCCTTGGCCGTGGAGTCCGTGAGTCCGTACCAGACCGCGAGCGAGTTGCCGTCCTGCGGGTACAGGCCGCTGGTCGGGTTGTCCTTGTACATGCCCTTCGAGGCGTCCCACAGACGGGAGTTGGCCGCGGACTTGAGGGCGGCCGCCTTGTCGGCCCAGCTCGCGGCGAGCGCGCTGTCGCCCTTCACCGTGGCCAGGGTGGCGCCGCCCTTGAGCGCGGCGTACAGCAGCGCGTTGGCGGAGATGTTCTCGCCGCCCTGGCCGACCCGGGCCCAGTCCTGGGTGCGGGTCACATTGAGCAGGTTGTTGCCGCCGATCTTGTTGATGATGAAGGCCATCCCGCGCTTGTAGTCGGCCCATTCGGAGTCCAGCCACGCCCGGTCGGCCGAGTAGGTGTAGTACGTCGACGTCCCCAGCAGAGTCCAGGTGTGGTAGGTGTCCGAGCCGGTGAGGTTGAACGGCGGGCCCGACCAGGGGATTTCACCCTCCGCCGACTGCACGTTGTACATCGTGGTCAGCGCGTTGCGGGTCGAGGTGAGGTCGTTGGAATACGCGTACTGCGTGGGTACGGCGATGCCCAGGTCGCCGGGCCACACCGTGCGGTCGCGCTTGGCCCCGTCGACCAGGACGGACTCGCCCACGCCCACGGTGGCGCTGTTGTCCCACTCCGTGGCCGGCGGGGGCCAGGCGCGGCCCTGGTCGGAGGCGATCGTGTTGAGCTGCACGGTGTACGCCCCCGCGTACCAGATGCGGTTCAGCAGGTCGTCGCTGGAGTGGAAGTAGTTGGCGTAATCGGCCGGGTTGGCCTTCCCCGGAGCGGCGGTGAACTCGAGGCTGACACCCTTGAGGTCCACCCAGCCCGAGCTGTCGAGGAAGACGGTGAGATAGCGGAAGCCGCCACGCTGTCTTGCGGTGGGCATCGTGTAGGTGCCGTCGGCGGAGGCAGTGGCGTAGAGCGCCCCGTCCTCGCCGTCGCGGCCGCTGCTCCGGTCGCTGTTGGTGCCCACGTACAGGGACGACTCACTGAATGCCAGACCGACCCGCTGGCCGCTGCCGCTCACAGCCCCGAAGGACAACGTTGTCAATCCGCCGACTTCCTTGCCGAAGTCGAGGGTGATGGCCGACTGGGCGCCGGAGAGTCGCGTCGGCTGCCCGCTGAGGACGTTCTGCGGGTTCGCGACGCTGCCCGACGTTCGGTGGACGGCTGTCGGCTTGAGGGTGCGGGAGGCCGGCGAGTAGTTCAGGGCGTCAAGGGCCGCCTTGTGGACGCCTGTTGTGGTCGTCGAGGTCGTAGAGGTCGCCGCGGACGCGGATGGTACGGCGTCGGCGGACGGCGCGTGACCTGCGGACAGCGCAGTGGTGGCGATCATGGCGAGGCCGAGCAAGTGGTGCCGGCCTGGCGATCTGCTCAGCGGGGAACGACGGCGCACGGAGACCTCCCGGGGCGGGTTCGGGAACGCGGAAAGCACGATCTCTGAAACGATTCAAATTTATGGCCTACGAGGCCCGGTGGCCGATCGGACAGCTGGATGCGCGAGGAGCCTCGTCGAAGTTCCACCGATGATGGGCGCACGTAGTCGGGGTGTCAACCCGTCGCGGTGGCCGTGAACTGCCCCCAAACGAAGCTCCGTTGGCAGCATTGACAGGGCCTCGCCATGCCGGTTCACTGCCTCGGAGACAGGTATGGACCAGTGCTCGATGTCCGCCCGGCTCGGCGCGAGCCGTCGGCCCCGGTCATGCCCGCCGGCCGGCATCCCCATCGTGGAATCGAGGCGAGTTCCGGTGTCCTTACTCAGTGTCGACATCGTTGTCAGAACGCGGCTCCTCGGCTTCCTGCTGACGACCGCTCTCGCGTTCGGAGCACTGGTCCCGGTCGCCACGCCCGCGGCCGCCGCCACCCCGGTGTGCGTACTGGCCTGTGACACGCTGGACCCCTCACAGGCCCGGCAGGAGAGCTTCCCCGTGCCGGACAAGGACCTGGGCGGCCGTCGCCTCCAACTGCACGTCTCCGACGCGGACGACATGGCCTGGGCCAGCATCGACAACGGCGTGCCCGGCGACTCGGTGTGGCTGGACCGCTCCTGGGACGGCGGCGCCACCTGGGAGGGACTGCTCGGCAAGGCGAGCATCCCGAGCACCTGGACCGGCACCAGGACGCTGATGTACAACATCACCGACCCCCGCAACCACAGACGGGGACTCGTGCGGGCCTGCGGCGACGCCGCAGGCGTCGGCTGTACGAACTGGGTCTACCCCACCGTCTGCGACACACTCTGCGACGGCACCGACGCCGGCCAGGCGGCCGGTGACGACCAGCCGGTGCCGTCGACCACCCTCTACGGCCGCACGATCAAGCTGCACGTCGACCAGAAGAACTCCATGGCCTGGGCGAGCATCGACACCGGTGGCGCCGGCGACGAGATCTGGCTCGACCGCTCCTGGGACGGCGGCTCGACCTGGCCGGACGGCTCCTCCCTCGGCCGCACCAGCACTCCGTCCGGAGCCACCGGCACCCGTACTACGATGTACGCCACCCGGGACCCGCGCGGCCTCCTCTACGGCGGCGCGGTCCGCGCCTGCGGCCGGGAGGCCGGCCACCAGGAGGGCAGTTGCACGGCGTGGGTCAGGCCCGCACCGAGCAGGGCGCGCGCGGCGGCGGACGCGCTGATGACCTCGTACGACCCCTACAACGGCTGGTGGCCCAGCAGTTGGTGGAACTCTGCCGCCACCCTCACCTCGCTCATCGATTTCGCCAGGACCACCGGCACGCACGACTACGACTGGATCGTCGCGCGCACCTTCGAGCAGAACAAGGGCGTCTTCCCCGCCGGTGTGCGCAGCTCGGACGCGATCGAGGGCCACTTCATCAGCCGTTCCATCGACGACTCGGGCTGGTGGGCCATCGCCTGGCTCGACGCGTACGACTACACCGGCGACGCCCGCTATCTCAACGAGGCCGTCACCATCGCCGACTACGTCCAGCAGTACTGGGACCCCGGCACCTGCGGCGGTGGCGTGTGGTGGGACCGAGAGCGCACCTACAAGAACGCCGTGACGAACGGGCAGTACCTTTGGCTGACCACGGCGCTGCACCAGCGCATCCCGGGCGACACCGTATGGCTCCAGCGAGCGAAGACGGCCGCCGCCTGGTACAAGGCCAGCGGGATGATCAACTCCTCGGGGCTGGTGAACGACGGGCTGACCTCGGCCTGCGCCAACAACGGCAGCACCGTGTGGAGTTACAACCAGGGACTCGCCATCGGCGGCTTCACCGAACTGTGGAGGTCGACCGGGGACAGTTCACTGCTGACCACCGCACGCACCCTGGCCGACGCCGCCATCAGCAGCCCGGCGCTGACCCGGGACGGAGTGCTCACCGAGTCCTGTGACATCGGCTCGGCGTCCTGCGACGACAACCAGAAGCAGTTCAAGGGCATCTTCATGCGGCACTTCGCCGACCTCGCGAAGGCCACCGGCTCCACCACCTACCAGAGTTACCTCCGAAGGCAGGCGGACACGCTGTGGGCGCGGGACCGCAACTCCCTCAACGCCCTCGGCCAACGCTGGGCGGGTACCAGCCCCAACCAGACCGACTGGCGTACCCAGGCCAGCGCCCTCGGAGCGCTCACCGCCGCCGCGGCAGGTTGAATGCCCGCGTGCCTCGGCCTCAAAGGCTGGGTCGCCGCAGCCCGCGCCGAGGATCTGCCCGGACTACGCGCATTCGCCACCGGATCGGAGAACGGCTCGGACGCCGTCGTGCAGGGCCTGACCGCCTGTTGATAGAACGGCCTCATGAGTTCGAACGACGACCAGATCACGCAGGCCGAGCGCCGCTTCGGGGTCCGATTTCCCGAGGACTACCGACGCTTCCTGGTCACGGAGGGGAGCATGGCCCGGTTCGTTCCTCCTGCCGACGACTTGCTGATGATCAATTCCGTGACGGAGCTCATCGAAGTCAATGAGGCCGGCGACTTCCAGGAACGCTTCCCCGGGAGCGTCGTCATCGGCGGGGACGGAAGCCGCGAAATGCTCACCTATGACTTTCGACAGGAACCCCCGCCTCTGGTCCTGCTCGACGTCTCCGCTCCGGACTGGTCGTCCGCCATCCACCAGGCAACTTCGTTCTCTGCCCTGCTCGAGCACGAGAAGGCGGCACGGACGGTCCGCTGACCGGCGCACTCGGTGGGCGGTGAGGTATGCCCACCGGAGCGGCAGGCCCGCCTGACCGGCAGCGGGCCAGTCTCGGCCGGATGGGGCGACATCTGGTCGGCATGGGCTCACGCCGACGGCGGCCGCTGGGAGTGATAGGAGCACGGGAGTGAAAGAGAGCTCCCAAACCATTCCCGAGCATGCGTGAGGGGCCTCTGAAGAGGGCCCCTCGGGCGACGAAGGCCGTGTGGAAAGGCGCCGAGACACGGACTCCGCATGACCGGATCAACTCGCCTCGTCCGAAGGCAAGTTGGCGGCCAACCCCGGGCCACCCTCACTACGGGACGCAGCGCACGAGCGGCCGCACCGGCGTCAGCGGCCTTTGCGTACCCGGGCCGCCGCGCGGGCTTCCGCGGTCCTGCGGGCCTCGGCGGCTTTGCGGGACTCCTTCGCGGGGCGGCCCGTACGGGAGCCGAGGCCGCGGAAGGGGATGTTGCCGCTGTTGGTCTTCGTCCCGGTCGGGGGGCGTTTCGCGCCGGTGATGGTGGTCAGCTTCGCCTCGCCGGAGCGCACTTGTGTGACCGTCGGCCGGATCCCGGCGTCGGACATCATCCGGTTCACATCGCGTCGTTGGTTGGGGGTGACCAGGGTGACCACGGTCCCGGATTCCCCGGCGCGTGCCGTGCGCCCGCCTCGGTGCAGGTAGTCCTTGGCGTCGGCCGGCGGGTCGACGTTGACGACAAGGTCGAGCGTGTCGATGTGAATGCCTCGCGCGGCGACATTGGTGGCCACCAGCACGCTGATCTCACCGTCCTTGAACTGGCCGAGCGTGTGCGTGCGTTGAGGTTGCGACTTCCCGCTGTGCAGCGCACCGGCCCGTACGCCGCTGGCCCGTAGGTGACGCGTGAACTGGTCCACGCCGGCCTTGGTGTCCAGGAACATCAGTACCCGGCCGTCCCGCGCGGCGATTTCGGTCGCGGTCGCGTACTTGTCGGCGGCGTGGATGTTCAGCACATGGTGTTCCATCGTGGTGACCGAGCCCGCTGCCGGGTCGATCGATGCGAGAACCGGGTCGTGGAGGTAGCTCCGCACCAGCTGGTCGACGTTGCGGTCGAGAGTGGCCGAGAACAGTAGCCGCTGCCCGTCGGCGCGCACCTGGTCCAGGATTTCCGTGACCTGCGGCAGGAAACCCAGGTCGCACATCTGGTCCGCCTCGTCCAGCACCGTGATCCGCACCTGATCCAGGTGGCAGTCCCGGCGCGACACCAGGTCGGCCAGCCGCCCCGGCGTCGCGATGACCACGTCGGCTCCCGTTCGCAGCAGCGCCTGCTGCCGGTTGATCGACAGTCCGCCGACCACCGTCGCCAGTCGTACATTCAGTGTCTGCGCGTACGGGGCCAGCGCGTCGCTCACCTGCTGCGCGAGTTCCCGGGTCGGCACCAGGACCAGCGCGAGCGGCCGCTTCGACCCCGCTCGCAGGCCTGCGGTCCGGATCAGGAGCGCCAGCCCGAAAGCCAGCGTCTTGCCGGAGCCGGTCCGCGCGCGGCCGAGGACATCGCGGCCGGCCAGCGCGTTCGGCAGGGTAGCCGCCTGGATCGGGAAAGGCTCCGTCACCCCGAAGCCGATCATCGTCTTCATCAGCTCCGACGGCAGCCCGAGTGCGTCGAAGGACGCGGCCGGAGGCAGGCCCGGGGACACCGTCTGCGGCGTCGAAGGTTCGCCCTGCGATCCCGTCGCCCGTTGCGGTGTACCGGCATGGGGGAGTCCAGGGGCCGACGGCTTCGCGTTCATGGGGGAACCTTCCTGATCTGGCGCCCCGGAACGGTCCGGGGCCCGTACCGAGTGGTACGGGCCCCGGTGATGTCGAAGCGTGCCCTCATTTTATCAGCGGGCGCCCGGATGTCCGCTGGTCCGGTCGCCCCGTGCAGCACTTCCGCGGGCGCAACCGCGGCGGGCTACGTATCAGCGGAGCCAACCCGTCCAGCGGTGGTGGCTTCCCAAGGGAGCAGTCGAGCCATGCAGCTACGAGGCCATCGGTTGCGGCGCTCACAGAGCCGGGCTCGGCCGGCCAGCGCGAGCATCGGCATCCAGGCGAGCATGTCCAGGGCGAGCTGGACGATCTCCGGCCAGATCTGGTTCTGCGCGGTGTCGTGGAGGGGGCAGGTTGCGCAGGCCGAGCTCGGTCACCCATGCACCGTCACGGATCTCCGCCGGGCTCGACGGCCGCTGTCCAGGCAAAGGCGGGGACTTCCACAACGGTCGGGTGAAGGACGTCGATGACGGTCATTCCGGTCGAGTAGGACAACCGCCTCCGCGCTTCGCGAGGCAGATCACGAACTCGTGGGTCCCGCCGCCGGAGTCGGTCCGGATCAGTGTCTGGTGCCCGCGCCGGTGCTTCTTTGGCAGCTGGGCCAAGGCCAGTTGGGCCGTGGTGTTGTGGGCGGCGGCGTCTGGAACGCCTGGGCCGGCCACCTTCCAGACATGCTCGCGGACCTGGGAGCCGTGCGGCGCGGATCGCGGCAAGGGCCTTCGGCCCGGCCGAGGCGAGCCCGTCGATGAGACGACGGACAGTGGGATCCGCGCAATCTTCTCCAAGTGGCGTGTGCTGTGGTTACGGTGCGTTGCAGCCAGAGGTGGTGCGGATCAGTGGTCCGGCCCGCCCGCGAGTTGAGCGCAACCACGGGATCGGGTCGCGTCATGTTGGGATCGCTTCGCCGGTCAGGCAGGACGGCGAACCCCGTGGCGTGGTCGGTGCGTTTGGCGAGGGTGAGCGCGTGGTGGAACCGCGTGCGAGCCCAGTCGACGAGTCGGCGTATCCGCCGTCGGCCCACACCAGGGTTATTCCGCGGTCGAGTTCACACACTCGCTGCAGCAGCGGCATCCCGATCCTGGGCGCTCGCGGTGAAGACCAGCACCACCACCCACAGCAAACCCGGGCAAGCCGCGACCTGCCCTTGCGGCCCGCCACCTTCTTCGGCGGGGACTGCGAGTCGGCGATCGCCGCCGTCGGCAGCCGACTGAAAGCGTACACTGCTGAATAAATCACAATTTTGACTGTTTTAGCCGCGCAATTCCGTCAGGAGCGTAGCCAGAACCGTCGGATCCGGCGTCCTATCTGCCCAGAAGGTTCGCAGTGAGTGGCCGTCGGCAGCCTTGGGAGGGCGCGGGCGGATCGCATAGGCGCCAGGAGGAAGATTTCTCGATGACCCGGCCCGATGACCCGCGTACCGCGGCGGCCCGGATGTTCGCCGAGGCGGGCGCATTCGGCGAGCTTCTGGCTGGGATCGAGTGGGCGGAGACGCCGCTCGGGCCCCCCGAGTCCTGGCCGGGGCCCCTTGTGGACAGCATGCGCCTCATGCTCACCTCTGAGCACGGGATGGCTCTGTACTGGGGCACCGAATTCGCCACGCTGTACAACCTGGGTTCCTCACCCATTGTCGGCGCCAAACACCCCTGGGCCCTTGGCAGGCCATATAAGGATGTGTTCCCCGAGGTCTGGGCCCATCCCGTGAGCTCCCACTTCCACTATGTGATCGACACCCGTAAGTCCCTGCTGATCCCCGATGAGCCTCTGATCATGGAGCGCCACGGCTTTCCGGAGCAGTGCTACTTCGACTCCTCTTTCCAGCCTGTGCTGCTGGACGACGGCACCGCCGGTGGCGTGCTGCAGATCATCACCGAGACCACCGGCCGGGTACTGGGCGAGCGCCGGCTGCGTCTGCTGAGCGAGACCGGCGCCCTCACCGCCGGGCTGCCCACCCCGGGCGAGGTCGCCCGTGTCGTCGCGGAGGTGTTGGGTTCCTATCCCGAGGAGATCCCGTTCCTGGGCTTGTACCTGGCATCCGAGCCGGGGATGCTGCGGCCTGCGGCCTCCGCCGGGCTCCAGCCGGCGCCCGAGGCCGTCTCGCCGGGTGCGGCCGACGGGTCGGAGGTCGCGGCCCGGCTGGTGCAGGTGGCTGCCGACGGTGCCCCTGCCACGCTGCCGGCCGCCGCGTTCACCGGCGGCAACACGGCCGGGCAGCACACTGCGGCCTCCTGGCTCCCAGTCGAGGAGGCGCTGGCTCTGCCGCTGGACTGTGCGGGCCAGGTGGCGGGCGTCCTGGTGGTGGGCGTCAACCCCTGCTTCCCGCCGGCCGGGACCTACCGGGACTTCCTGGAGGTGCTCGCCGCCGCCGTGGCCGGGGCGCTGACGGCCGCGCTCGCCCACGACGAGCAGCGCCGGCGGGCGGAGGCGCTGGCCGAGCTGGACCGGGCCAAGACCACCTTCTTCGCCAACGTCAGCCACGAGTTGCGCACCCCCCTCACCCTGCTTCTGGGCCCGCTCCAGCAGGCCCTGGCCGACGAGGACCAGCCCGAGCGGCGCGAGCAGCTGGAGCTGGCCGAGCGGGGCGCCCTGCGCCTGCTGAAGCAGGTCAACACCCTCCTGGAGGTCGCCAGGGCCGATGCTGGACAGATACGTCCGGCCCTCGAGCCGGTCGACCTCGCCGGTGCCACGGCCGAGCTGGCCGGGGTGTTCCGCTCCGCCTTCGAGGCGGCCGGGCTGACGCTGGAGGTGGACTGCCCGCCGCTGCCCAAGCCGGTGTCCCTGGACCGGGAGATGTGGGAGAAGATCGTCCTCAACCTGCTCAGCAACGCCCTGAAGTTCACCTTCACCGGCGGCGCCCGGGTGCAGGTTGCCGCGGTCGGCGACCGAGCCCGGCTGACCGTGACCGACACCGGTACCGGCATCCCTGCGGACGAGTTGCCGCGCCTGTTCGAGCGCTTCCACCGGGTCCGCGGCGCCCGCTCCCGCTCCCACGAGGGCAGCGGCCTCGGCCTGGTGCTGGTGAAGGACCTGGTGGAAGCGCACGGCGGCACCGCCCGCGTGGACAGCCGGCTCGGCGAGGGCACCAACGTCACCGTGGACCTCCCCTTCGCCGCCGCCCACCGGCCCCGCCCGGCCCCGCCCGCGGCCGACGCCGGCTCCTCCGGAGAATCCGCCAGGGAAACCCCCGGGGAAGGCGGAGGCGCACGGCTCGGCCGCGCCGCGGCCTATGTGGACGAGGCGCTGGGCTGGCTGGCGCCTGACCCCGTCCCCGCCGCGGCCACCCCCACAGCACCCGCCCCGCACGCCCCCGCGACCCACGATGCCCCCCACGGACCAGATCCGCACGAAACCGACCGCCCCCACCGGGCCCGCCTGCTGGTCGTCGACGACAACGCCGACATGCGCGCCTACCTCACACAGCTCCTGCAGCCCGACTACGACGTGCTGCTCGCCGCCGACGGCCGGGCCGCCCTGGAGATGGCCCTGGCGCAGCCGGTGGACCTGGTGCTCAGCGACGTGATGATGCCCCGCATGGACGGCTTCGAGCTGGTCCGGGCGCTGCGCGCCGACCCGAGCACCGCCCGCCTGCCCATAGTCCTGCTCACCGCCCGCGCCGGTGAGGAGGAATCCGTGCAGGGCCGGCAGGCCGGCGCCGACGACTACCTGGCCAAACCCTTCTCCGCGCGCCAGCTGCAGGCGCGCGTCCGCACCGGGTTGGAGCTGTCCCGGCTGCGCGAACAGGCCCTGACCGAGACCCGCAACCAGCTGGCCGTGCTGGCCTCCCTGGCTGACGCGGGCCTGCAGCTGTCCGCCACCCTCGACCCGGACCAGATACTGCAGACTGCCGGCCAGATCTTGCTGCCCGACTTCGCCGACCAGATCAGCATCCACTTCGCCGCCGCAATACGCGCCCCGGACCAGTCACCCCCGCCGTACATCGCAGGCACCACCCTTCTCGCCCGCGAGGCCCTGGCCACCGCCGCCACTCACGCGATCAACGGCACCGCCCCGGACCCGGCCGGCCCGCACCCGCCGCCCGCCGCCGTGCTGGCCCTGCCGCTGCACGCCCACGACCAGACACTGGGGGCCCTGGTACTGGTCCGGCACACCGACTACTCCGCGGTCGAACACAAGTATCTGGAGAACCTCGCCCACCGTCTGGCACTGGCCTACGACAACGCCACCCGGTACCACAACGAGCGTCGCCTCGCCCTGACCCTGCAGAGCGCCCTGCTGCCCCACCGCCTGCCCCAGGTGCCCGGGGTCCGCCTGGCCACCCACTACCGGGCCAGCAACCGCGGCGCCGAGGTCGGCGGCGACTGGTACGACGTGCTCGCACTGCCCGACGGCGCCGTGGGGCTCGCCATCGGCGACGTCATGGGCCACGACGTGGAAGCCGCCATCGTGATGGGCCAACTGCGCTCCGCCCTGCACAGCCTCGCGATGGAGGGCGCCGGCCCTGCCCAGGTGCTGGCCAGGCTGGACGCCTACCTGCAGTCACTCGCCACCGAACGCTTCGCCACCTGCCTGTACGCGGTCTACAACCCGCAACTCCACCGCCTGCGCTACGCCGCCAGCGGGCACCTTCCGCCCCTGCTGGTAGCCGCCGACACCGCCTATCTGGAGCTGCCCCCGGCGCCTCCGCTGGGACTCGGCAGCACCCCGGTCGACCGCGAGGTGGCGTTCCCGCCCGGCACCAGCCTGCTGCTGTACACCGACGGCCTGGTGGAAAACCGGTCACTCTCCCTGGACACCTGCCTGGCGGCCCTGTGCGAGACCTGCGGTGCGCTACCCGCCGCCGCGCGCACCGACCCCCAGCAGATCACCGAACGGGCCCTGGAGCTGCTGAACACCCCCGGCCGGGTCGACGACGACACCGCCCTGCTCGCCGCCACCGCCGAACCATCGTGTTGAACCGACGACCCGCAGGCTGACGGAAGTGTCATACGACCGACCGCTCCTGCTCGTCACCGTTGCCAAGGAAGCTGTGGAGCCATTGCCGGTGGCGCGCTTCAGTCGGTCTTCGCCGACTCGTCGAAGAACCTGACGATCCGGGGCAGGGCTTGTCGCACCGATCCGTTGTGGTCGTAGTCGCCGACGTCGGTCAGTCGCGATGCGGCGCCGTTCCTCCTCAACTGGTCGGCGCAGTACGTCGCGTGACTGAGGTCGACGTCCTTGTCGCCCCGGCCGTGGAAGATCTCCACCGGTACGTTCGGCCGCCAGTCGCACGTTTTGTCCATCGGGCGCAGCCTGTCCTTCAGGACACCGTCGGGCTGGCGGATCTTGTTCAGGAAGTCCTCGGTGAACAGGTCCTTGGAGGCCGCCGGGAGATCGCTGACGATCTGCCCGGCGGTGTGGTGGCCGTCGAAGAGACCCTCCACTTTGCTGTCGTAGGGGGAGCGGAAGACGTCGCCGGGTGACGTGTAGAGGCCGTACATCTTGTTCCAGGCGGTGACGAAGTAGGCGAGGTAGATGCCGGATTTGGCGATCTTGTCGTCGGCTGCGGCGGCCTCGAAGGCCGAGAGGTGGTAGGGGCCGCTGACCGGGGCGAGTGCCCCCAGCCGGAAGTAGCGGTCGGCGCCCTCCTGCTGAAGCGCCCGGCCTACCAGCATGGTCGCGGGGCCGCCCTGCGAGAACCCGCTGACCTGAACTTTCCGCTTCAGCTCCCGGCCGTTGCGGTGGGCGAAGGTCCGGGCCGCGCGCAGGCCGTCCATCGAGGCCGCGACGGTGGCCCGAGGGTCACCGTAGGGGTGGAAGCCTTCGCCCGAGCCGAGGCCCACGTAGTCGGGCGCCGAAACGGCCCGCCCGGTCGAGGCGAACAGCAGGGCGACGAGCCGGTCGTT
Organism: Streptomyces sp. cf386; assembly: GCF_900103585.1. Taxonomy (GTDB): domain Bacteria; phylum Actinomycetota; class Actinomycetes; order Streptomycetales; family Streptomycetaceae; genus Streptomyces. Next base: position 77,471 of record NZ_FNHV01000027.1, on the reverse strand, counting down.
CGACTTCGGATTCTCCGAGGCGACGTCCTTGCGGTAGACGGTGGTGCCGTGCAGCCAGGAGACAGTGGACAGGTGACGTGCCCCATTCTTGGGCAGGACGACGAGCTGGCTCGCGATCGTGGGGGCGCCTGCGCTGTCAGTGGTGCGGTAGGTGACCCGATAGGCGGTCACGCCGTAGCGGACCTGGGACGAGTCGATGTTTCCCCGGAGTTCCCCGGCCACTTCCTCCGCTGTGAGGTCGGCCGCTTGCTCGACGGAGACGACGGCCCCAGCTCGTGCCCGCTCGCTGTGGGAGCCGGCCGCCGCCGAGACCGGAGCCACCAGGGCGGACACACTGCCGAGGACCGCCGCACCAGCCAGAATCCGGATTCTCGTTCGCCGTGAAGTCATGGATGGATCATGCCCGTCGGCCGCTCCGCTGGGACATGGAGTGACCCCCCGGGATGCAAAGGGGGAAAACCCCCTTGGGGCCCTTAGGGGATGCCGGATACCCCGTCCCAGCGGGACAGGTCGGATGCCCAACGGTGTGGGGAGTGGACCGTTCTGCTCGGCAGCGGCAGCGGCAGCGGCAGCGGCTGGGTCGGGCCGAGGGCGAGGGCCCCGTCCGAAACGTCGATGGTTGGTGGTGTGTCACGCGACCCGTCGGAAACGCCCTAGGGCCCCGCGTGTACCTGGCACGCCCACAGGCTGGGCGTCCGGGGATAGGTGTCGCGCACGGTCCGTACGGCGCCGGCCAGGGCCTCGGCCGTGCGGGCGACGTCGAGCGTGCCGTCGCCCCGGTCCAGGGCGTCGTACACGCCGAGCGCCACCTCCCTCCCGATCATGTCGTCGACGTGCCACAGGGAGCCGACGACATGGGGGAAGCCCGCCATCTGGAAGGCGCTGACGATGTGGACGGCCTCGTCGGCGAGCTCGGGACTGGTGAGCAGGGTGTCACAGGAGGACAGGTAGGCGAGCCGGACGGACGGCAGCCGCAGCCGGGCCAACTCGCGGACGGTCAGCGGGCGTTCGGTATGGTCGTGCAGGACGAGCCGGCTGCCCGAGGCGCGTTCCAGGTCGCCCAGGGCGTGGCAGGCGAAGTGGACATAGGCGTGCCGGTGCAGGGCCGACACGACCGCGGAATGGGTGGCGGCGGCGTCCGCCAGCAACTCCGCCCCGGGGAGCAGACGGGCCAGATGGTCGGCCTCGCCGCGGGCACCCGGAAGCGCGGCCTGTCCGGCGGCCTCGGCAACACTGACGACGAGGGTTCCGCCGACCGCCGCGCGGGCGGCCCGCCGACGGGCGTGGTGCAGGGCCCGCAGGGTCGGCGTGTACGAGGAGACCACCCGGTCCAGGGCGCCGGGAGCGGCGTCGGTGTCCGCAGGGGCCGCCGCGTGCAGGGGCAGCGTGCCCAGGAGGCCGCCGGGCGACCACCACACACGGGCCGCCCCGGGCAGCCGGTCCAGGACCGGGCCGGTGACCGCCCGCCACAGCCAGGCGAGGGTCTCCCGTACGTCCTGCTGCGCGCGCTGGGACTGCTTGCGCGAGGTTTCCGGTGCGCCGATGCGCACCAGCGCGTCCTGGAAGGTCCGTCGGCGCGTAGCCGTCGTTTCGGGGTCGAGGTCCGGGAGCGGTACGGCGTCGATGGCGTGCTCGGTGACGACCAGGGCGTGGCTGCCGTACGGGGAGACGTTGACCAGGACCACCGGGCCCGCGGCCGCCGTGGCACGCAGTTCGCCCTCGTCCCAGTCCCGCACCGGTCGCAGCAGGCCCAGTTCGGGATGCTCGGCGCGGATCCGGGCGGTGAGGCCGCGCCACTCGGCGGCCAGCCGCTGCCGCACATCGGCGCGGGCGTCGGCGGGGCCGGGCGCTTCCTCCGGCAGGGGCCCCAGGTTGTGGGTCGCCGTGTCGAGGACCTCCCGGAGTTCCTCGAAGCGGTCGGCGAGGCCGGGAGCGGTCTCCCGGAGCCGGGTCAGATCGCTGTCGGCGTCGAAGGCGTGGGAGAGGATCACGCCCCTCGCCTGTTCGAGCAGGCCGACCGCGAGTCCGGGCCGGCCGCAGCGCACCGCGCACGCAGCGGCGGCGGCGCCCAGCCCGACGGTACGGCTCAGCAGGAACTCCTGGTCGTCACGGACGAGATGGCGGGGCGCGACGGAGTGCAGCAGGTCGACCGCCACGACATAGCCGTCCAGGGCGCCGGCCCAGTCGCCCAGCTCCGCCCGGACGTCACCCCAATCCCGTGCGGCGTCCAGGCGCAGGGCGGGCGCGCACTGCTGCTCCAGGGCCGCTTCCCGGAGCCGCTCGGCCGCTTCGATCAGATCGGCCTGCCGGCGACGGCGGCGGAGCCCCACACCGCGCAGGGCCCTGCCCAGGTTCGCCAGGCGCTGGGTGCGTGTGGGGTGGCCGGACGGGGTGGCCTCGACCGCCCGGCGGTACAGCGCGACCACCTCGTCCTGGGCGGCCGACGACAGCAGGGTGCGGGGGCTCAGGAGCCGTGCGTTCGCGGCCACCGTGAGGGCACTGGGCAGGTCGGGGGAGTCCTGGGGCAGCGCTGCGATCACCAAGTCGGCCAGCTCGCGTGCCTCGCGTGCCTCGCCGATCCGCATCGTCTTCGCGATGCGCAGCAGCAGGGCGACGGAGAGGTTGTGGCGGCGCCGGGGCAGCGTCGGGTCGCCCTCCGGGGTGAGGGCGAGCGCCTGCCTCAGGAGCCGTACCGCCTCGTCGAGCCGGGCGACGGGGTCGGGGGCACGCTCGAAGCCCCCCATGAGACTGAGCCCGGTCGAGCTCGCCAGCGCCGCCTCGTGCGCGGGGCCCATGCCGGGCAGTTCGGCGGCCCGGCGCCGGCACGCCTCCGCCTCCCGCAGGTCGTCGCCGTCCTCGGTCAGCTGGTGCCGCAGACTCAACGCGGCACCGAGGTTGAGCAGCCGCAGCCCGAGCGACCCGTGCCCCTCCCGGGTGAGAGCCACCGACTCCCGATGGACCAGTACGGCCTCGTTCAACTCCTCCGGCTTTCCCGAGCGTTGGAAGAAGGCGATCAGCACCAGGCCGAGGTCGTCGAGCGCCGCGGGACGGTCCGGGTGGTCCGGTGCCATCAGCTTCTCGGCGCGGCGCAGTTGGCGCAGCGCCTCGTCCAGATCCGCCCCGTTCGCTCTCGGGTCGCGCAGGTAGCGGTTGTACAGGGCCATCGCGGGGGCGATGAGCGGCAGTTGCGGGCCGTCCGCCGCCTCCGCGGATGCCATGGAGAGGTCGGTGAAGCCGAGCGCCGCGTCCAGATCGGCCTGGGAGCCGGTCGCGACGGAGCGGGCGCGCAGGGCGTTGCCCAGAGCGTTGCGCAGGGCGGCGGTCTCTCCCGGATTCCCTGCAGCCCGCAGCGCCTCGGTGAACACGGCGATCGCCTCGTCCAGATCCGCCACCCGGCCGGTGTGGTGTGCCCTGAGAACGAGCGCCATGCCCAGGTCGTGCCCCGCCGCCGCGGGTCCCTTCAGGTGGCCGTCGACGGCCCGGCGGCACACGTCCACCGCCTCGTCGCACTGCTCGGGCGTCGCGCCCTCCAGCTGCCGCAGCAGCACCAGTGCCTGCCCCAGGGCGCCGAAGCCGTGGGGGAGATGCGGGTGGCAGGGCGGCAGTTGGGCCAGTACGTCCCGCGCGATGCCCACTGCCTCGTGCAGGTCCTCGGCGTCGTGCGACTCCAGGTAGCGGTCCAGGAGCAGGCGGCCCAGACCGGCGAGGACGAGGACCCGTTCGGGGGAGGCGGCCGGGATCCGCCTGAGGGCACCGCGGACGAACCGGACCGGATCCGCGTCCGGCATGTCCTCGAACGGCCATGTCGCCCCCGCGAGGGTCACGATGTCGGCGGCACCTCTGAGCCGGCCCGGGAACCAGGGGTCGTACTCCGGCGTCGCGAGTACGGCGAGACCGGCGAGCCCGATCGTGGTGGCGAGCCGGGCTTCACGCGAGGGCGACATGGTGGCCAGCAGTACGGCCATCTCGTGGAGCCTGCGGACGGACTCGGAAGCGCCCGGCGGCGGGTTGTGCTGCCGCCCCTCCGCCACGATCTCGAACGCGGCGACCTGGGCCGCCCACTCGTGGGGACCGTCCGCGTTCGTCGGGTCGGGGTGGATGGCTGGATCGTTGGCCGCGTAGCCCGCCGCCAACTGCGGCGGCACCAACGCCGGACTGGCGACCCACACCGGGTAGAGCAGGGTCCCTGCCATGCACCCGTGTACGGTGCCACGGTGCCCGGGGTCGGCCATCGCACGGGCGATGCAGAGCCAGCCGGCCGCGTGCCGGGCCTCCATGTCGGTCCTCGTGTCGCAGGTCCGCAGCAGTCCCCGCAGTTCGGCATCCGCAGCGGGGCCGAACACCACGTCCGCGTCCACACGCCCGTCCGCCGTCCCGGCCCGGTCGAGACGCACGCGAACCGCCTGAAGAAGCCAGTCCCGGTCGAACCTCACGCCGTCACCCCCCAGCCGTCGTCCCGACAGCATGTCAACTCATGCTCAACTCCGCTTGATCTCCGGCACACTTGGACCATGACCGCAGCTGCCCCCTTCCCTCACGCCGATGATCGGGCCGCCGCGGTGTGCGCCCTGCTCGGCTCGCCCGACGACCTGGAGGACCCCGACGTCCGGGACCCGGCCGAGCGGGCAAGGGACTTGCTGCGGTCCGGCGCGAGCGCCGACGAACTCTCCACCAGCTACCGCGACCTGGATGTGGCGCTGCGCCGAGCCGGAGACGCACGGGGCCTGGTCAACGAGTCCCGGAGCGCGAGGGTCCCCGGCATCTCGCACGACATCAAGGTGGCCGTATGCCCAGGACCGGCCCAGTGCACCCGGGTCGAACGGGCCCGCGACCTGCTCCCCGCCCCGCCCTGCGCCGTCAACGGCACCCGTATGCGCAAACGCCGTCTGGGCCCCCGCCAGTGACCCCGCCGGCATGAACTCTCTCCTCGCCACTCTGGGCGGCAAACTCGCCGAACGCTGGCTGAATCTGCTGGTCCTTCCCGGTGCCCTCTTCCTCGCCGCCACGGCCGTCGGCACCACCCTGGGACACCGCCACTGGCACGACATCGACCGGCTGCGCACCACGCTGGACGACCTCGCGACCCGACCCGCCCTCGACCGCGCCGGCACCGCCGCGCTCCTGGTCGCCCTCGTCCTGCTCGCCGCGACCGCCGCCTCACTCGCCGCGCAGTTCCTCGGCGGCGCGATCGAGCGGTACTGGCTCCGGTTCGGCCGTGACCCGCTGTCCCGTGCCCTGACCGCGCGCCGCAGGCGCAGATGGCGGGACCTGGACACGCGATACGAGGAGGCCCACGACGGCATCTCTGCGCCCAACGGCCGGCCGTCGGCCCCGCCGGACATCCAGGCGCGCATCGAGAACCTCGCCGAGGCCCGCGACCGCGTCGCACTACGCAAACCGACCCGCCCCACCTGGTACGGCGACCGCGTCCAGGCGACGGCGGAGCGCGTCCACGCCACCTACGGAGTGGACCTCGCCGCCCTCTGGCCACGGCTGTGGCTGATTCTCCCCGAACCCGCCGTACGCCAGATCCAGTCCGCCCACGACTCCTTCACCGCCGCCGCCCGCCTCGCCGCCTGGGCCGTGGGCTACGCCCTGCTCGCCTGCTGGTGGTGGCCGGCCGCCTTGGCCGCCATCTGCTGCGCGGCCGTCGCCCGCTCCCGCGCTCACGACGCCCTGGACGCGTTCGCCGAGCTCATCGAGGCCGCCGTCGACGTCCACGCCCGAGAACTGGCCGAGCGGGTCGGCCTGATCGGCGCTGACTCGGCGGTGCTGGGCCATGGGGTGGGGGACCGGATGTCGGAGCTGTTCAGGAAGGCAGGGTGACGGGGCGGGCGGCCTCGACCACCACTCGTCGCGGGGGAGACCGGTGTCGGCCAAGCCGATGCCGGCCAGGGCGCCCACGAGGGAGAGCAGACCGCCCGCGACACCCGCCCAGTCCGCCTCGCCGCGCAGCAGCGCGGGGCCGCAGAAGAGCAGGGTCCCGCCGATCACGATGGGGATGACGAGGCGACCGTCGCCACGATGCCGAAGGCCCACCGGTTCTCGCAGGGCTTGGCGTCGGCCATCCACGACACCATCCACAGCATGCCGAGGACGCCCACACCGGCCAGGACGACTCCGCAGAGTGTCACGACGACGCCCGCGGCGGTGGCGGTCGCTGACGTGTTTGCCCACCAGGTCGATTGCTCATCAGAACTCCCAGCTCCGCATCGGGCGCATCGGGCCGCCCATGCTCCGCGTTCATTTCTGCGAACTCGATCGGGTCAGGCCTGCGTAGCGGTATGCGACTCCGCCGGGAAGCAGGTACTCGGCCAGCAGGTTGCCGGCGCGGCGGGACGGCAACCCCATGTCGTGCAGGAGTTCGTCCGCGCAATGAATGTCGTACGGGCCGAAGTCGTAGCCTCCGGATCCGGGCAGCACCCTCTCCTGCCAGGCCAGGCGGGCGTCGATGGCCTCCTGCATCCCCTGCTCGCCCGGGGTGCTGCGGAGTGCTTCCCGGAACTTGCAGGTCAGCCAGTGCGCGGTGAGTTCCACGCCCATGATGTTGTTGAAGACCTGCCGGAAACCGACGAAGCCCAGGCGGTCGGCGCCGGGTGGCACGATGCCTCGGTAGAGCCGCAGCCGCCCGTCGGCATCGTGCACGCGCACGCTCGAATCCAGGAACGGGAAGACTTTGTGGTGCCCCGTGGCGAACACGATGACGTCCGCCGCCACTTCCTCTCCGGTCGCCAGTCGCAGGCCTTTGTCGGTATACGCCTCGACGGCAGTGACCTTGGCGGCGATCAGGCCGCGGCGGACGGCCCGCGCGTAGCCGCGTGGTATCACTCCCGCGTGGGCCAGGTGGAAGGGGAGCGCGTGAGCGGGCCGTAAGTGCTTCGGCAGCCGGTACATCCCGGTGGAAAGCAGCATGTCGCGGGTGATGAGCCACCACAGGGCCCGCTTGACCCGCTCGTCGATGCGGTCGATCGGACGGACGCAGTCCGGATCGTGGTAGCGGGGCAGGAGCGCCTCGCCGAGCCGGGTGAACAGGATCCACTTGTAGTTGACCAGACCGAGCAGGAGCCGTTCGGGGATCATCCAGTTCACCTTGCGCTGGACGAGTGTGGCCGAGGTCGCCTCGTGTGCGGCGCGGGTGATCAGGTCCAATGCGGACTTGCCGCCGCCCACGACGACCACGCGCCGCCCGGCGAAGGTCCCGACCCGCACTTCGTTGGAGTGCAGCACGGTCCCGCGGAACAACTCACGCCCGGGCAACTCGGGCATTTGGGCATGATGATGAGCCCCACTGGCGACCGCGACGTAGTCGAATGTCTCGCGATGAACGTCCGCCGCTTCGTCGCCGACGGGCCGGGAGTCGACCGACCAGCCCGAGGCGCCCACCCGCCCGGGCCCGTCCACCGGCCGGATGGAGATCACCTCGGTGCCGGGCCGGACACGGTCCAGTACACCGAAGGTCTCGGCGTAGTTCTCCAGGTAGCGTTGCGTGTCCACCGCGCGGGCGAAGTGCAGGTTGTTGGGCAGGTCCGCGAACTCGAAGAGGCGGAGCGCGGACTGGTTGGCCAGCCCGTCGTAGCAGCCTTCTGCTGACCAGATCCCGCCGACCTGCTGGTACTTGTCGAAGACCGTGACGTCGAAGCCGTTCTCCAGCAGCACCTTGGCGGTGACGATTCCTCCGGGGCCGGCCCCGACCACGCAAGCTTTCATAAGCTGTGTCTCCCCCATGGACGACCGCCGCATCCAGCTTGCTCATCATCCCGGTGGCAGACGCCCATGCCCAGGGCAGGACCAAGCCGCCCCGATCCATGGGTCCGTTGGAGGGTGCCCAGAGCGAGGGCGTCGGAGATTCCGGCGGCCCGTTTGTTGACCGTGTTGATTGATGAGCCACAGCTGGTTGGCCATCAGAGCCGTCTAGCGGCTGACACGGAGAGGAAGATTGGCCCTGATGGCCTTGTCCAGGGCGGGAGTTGAACGGTCCCGCAGACGGTTGACGGGACCGTCGTGTGTGACGGAAAGCAGACTTAAAGGATGTCCGGACGGTCGCCTTGGGGAACCCGGTACTCCTCGGCGCGAGCAACGGGAAGGTTTGTCGAGTGCCCGTACAGGCAGCTCGGGCGAGTGAGAACCGCCACCGCATTCGTCTTGGGCGGTGGCCAACAGGTACGGGGTCTGAAGACGCTCGCACTCGGCCAGGGCGCCGACGCGTTCGGCGAGGACCGCAATCACGGCCGTGTTGCCTACGCCTACTGCTCAAGCACGTTCCTCACGCCTGTGATGTGCGCCGACGCCTCGGCCGTCTTGGGGCCACCCGTTCCGTTGTCGGCGGTGGCCGAAGAGCAGGCGGGCCCTGGGTCCAGGGCGTCGCGTACGGCGGTAAGGATGTCCTCGGTGTCAGCGCCGAGTGCCCGGGCGGCGGAGGTGAAGTCCCGGGCCAGGGTGGCGAGTTGGTCGGCATCGTGTGCGTACGGCTCGGACGGGAGCGCCGCAACCTGGGTGCCCGCGCCACGTCGTGTGCGGATCAGCTCGGCGGCCTCCAGTTCGCGGTAGGCGCGGGCCACGGTGCCCGGCGCCAGGCCGAGGTCGGCGGCGAGCTGGCGCACGGTCGGCAGGCGCTCACCCTCGGCCAGCCGGCGGGTGCGGATCAGCGCGGCCAACTGGGCGCGGATCTGCTCGTACGGCGGTACCTGGCTGGTGGTGTCGACGCGGACGGCGGGGTCACTCATCGTCGAAAGTCCCATCGTCGGCTGCCTCGTCGTCGACCGCCCGGGGTGCCACCACGGTCACCAGGGACCACCCGAAGGTGAACAGGCTCAGCAGGCCCAGGGGGCAGATCACCACGATGGTGGCGGCGCCCAGCGGGCCGGCGCAGGACTTCTCGGTGAGCGCGATGAAGATCATCAGAACGACTAGCAGCACCTGGCTCGACACCAGCAGCCCCCAGGCTCCGGTGATCGCCCACGCGCGGTCGCGGCGCTGCTGGTCGCTGCCCGGGCCGTGGGCGATGCGGCGCAGGGCCCAGACGCAGACGGGGCTTCCGATTGCGAGGGCGGCGAACATCGGGCCGCTGTAGTACAGGCCGGGCCAGGGGCCGAGGGGTGTGCGCATGCCTTCGCAGGTGACGGTGATGGCATGCCCCGTTCTGCCTGTTTGGTCGGGGTCGGATGAGGCGGTGACCGCGCCTATCGCCAGCAGGGTGACGAGGGACGCCGCCTGCAGAAGGAGCAGGGGCGCCATGCGGGGCGGTACTTGGTCTCGGATCAGGCGCGGGGCGAGACTCGCGGTGCGTACCGCTTCCTGGGGACGCAGGGTCAGTGCGTCGCCGAGCAGGACGCCGCCCACCGCGCACAGGCCGAAAGCGGTGATGGCGAACACGAGGGGCATGGCGATGTCGCCGCTCTTCATCGTGACCAACTGCTGTGCGGCCACGATGCCGATGGCCAGGCCGGACCAGCGGGCGTAGTGGTCGGCGTGGTCGAGGAGCCGGGACTGGAGCGGGACGGTGTCGAGCATATGGAGATCCCCCCAGATCATCTTGTATCAAGTGGTGGGTACAAGATGCCCTGGTCGGGATCTTGTGTCAAACACTCGATACAAGGCGATGCGCAGGGAGATGGCTTCTGGCGCAAGGGAGTTCCCTCCGGCGCGAAGAGGGGGCGCACCCCGGCCCAGGGGTGCCCTCTGGGCCGACTCGGCCCACGGTGACACGGTGACGGCATGGGATTCCGTTTCGCGTGTGCCCTCGTGCGCTGATCCATGTTGTGCGCATGATCGCTTCCCGGGCGTCGTACAGATCACCTGAGACCAGAGGCGAATCGGACCAGATCGCCTGGGGTGCAGGCCATATCGACGGAGACGGGCCATGTGAGTTGGGCCTGCACCCCCGATCAGGCCGGGTCATCGACGAAGTGTTTCTGCTGGGTCAGCGTTTGGGTCAGCGCGAAATCCCCGAGAGGGAACAGCGGCGCTAGGGGGCGTGGCCAGTGCTCAGACCATCAGCGGTTCGGGCGAGTCCGGATCCGGATACGGCTTCGGCGTCCAACGAAGGCCTCTTTGAGGGCGGCGCGCGGGGAGCGTGTCGATCCGGTCGGAGTCCTCGTGCGCCGGCTTGGGAGGCAGCCAGCGTTCGGAGGGCGAGGGGCGTGTCGTGTGTGGACGGAGGATGGGATCGGTCCTGGCCGGTGAGGGTCGAGCCTGTGACGGGTCGCGGCCCCGGACGGTACGGCGCCTGCTGCTCGTGACCGATGGGCCGCCGACCGGTCGTCGGTACGTCTGGAAATCATTCTGCCGTGGCCTCGTCGGTACCCACCCGCTCTCAAGCCCCGGCCGCTCCCGCACCCGAGCGCCCGGCGACTGGCTCGCGGAGCGCGGCGGGGCATCGGCTGCCCAACCGGGCCACGCCGGAGAACACCGAACGCACGCCGGCCAAGGACGCCGTACAGGGACCTGAACGGCTGCTGGTCGAAGTCACCGCCTCCGGCCACGAGCCCGAGACTGCCTCCACCTTCTTCAAAGAGGCGGGCGCCGTGTGCTCGAAGACGGTCACCGCCGCCCGAACACCCGCCGACCTGGACGGACAAGGCAGACGCCACGCCTATGACCTGGTCCGATTCCATCCCCGCCATCTGCGTACGCGGACTGCACCGATGCCGTCCCCTACTCCTTCCGGGTTCGGGACCCGGCCGCCCTCCAGCACCGACACGACATATCCCTACGGGCTATAGCCGGTCTCGAGATGGTTCACAGGGTGCTGTACCTCTCGCAGAATGGAGGTGATCCTGTCGATCCACTCCGCCTCTGCCTTGTCCTGAGGCTCCTTCCAGCCGCCCCAGTACCAGCCGTCCGCCGGCAGTGCCGCTTGGAGCCCTTCGACGGCGCTCGCGGCGAGCGCGGGGCTGATGGGCTTGGCCAACCAGCCGGTGATCGATGGATAGTCCTCGTTCCAGTCGACGCGAGCGCCGGCTGGAGTGTTGGCCGCGACCACCGCCGCGGCGACGATCACCTCTTCCGGCAGCACCGATGCGGAGGGAGAGCGCGCCCCGCGCACCGCCGAACGGAAGACGGAACCAACCGTCTCCTCACGATCCCGCTGGGACATTTCGTCGAGCTCTTCGAGGGTGTCCTCGGCGGTGTCGTTGTCAAAAGGCCCTGAGCCCCAGGTTCCCATGCCACGTCCTCTCAGCGATTCGGCAAACTACGGCAGATACCCGCCGATCGGCACTCGGACTGTCCGGCAGGTCCTCAACGGAGCGGGTTGGCGCAGGGCTCGTTGAGCAACTCCTCATCCCACAGGTCTGCAGCCGGAACAGCTGCGTCACCCGCTGGACCACGCGTCCTCCGCAGCGTCCACCATCCGGTCGGCCTCGTAGCGCGGCGACGTGTTGGCGTTCGGCGGCGTTGGGACGATGCGCGCATGGCAACCGAGGGTGGAACACGTGAAGAATCGCTCGTCGTTCCTGACCTCCGTCGAGCAGAACCCGGCGATCCCGGCCGAGGTCAAGAACCAGGCGACCACCGAACTCCAGCGCGATGTGTCCTTCTTGTCCGACGCTCAGCTCACGGACGCCCTCGGCAAAGCGGGCACCAGTCCGGAAGTGACCCAGGCCGCGCTGGACGCGAACGCCGAAGCCCGCCTCGACGGACTGCGTGCGGCACTCGCCGTCCTCGCCGCGGCTGCGATCCTCGCGCTGTTCTTCACCCCGCGTATCCCGACGACCCAACCCCAGGGCGACCGGCAGGTAGACGCAGGCTGCGCTCCGACAGGATGCGCCACGCGACCCGCCGTCAGTGTCCCAGCAGCGCCTTGGCGGCCACGATGATCAACCCGAGCACGAGGTTGACGGCGGCCTCGGCGACCAGTTGGCGGCGGGTCGCGCCGCCCCGGGCTGCGCTGAGGCAAGCCCACGTGACCTGCTGTGCCACGGCCACGCCGAGAGCGAGCCATACGCCGCCGCCCGAGTCCAGCCCCAGGAGCGGGCTGACCGCCACGGTCGCAGCAGGCAGGGCGGCGGCCTCGACGATCGACCACTCGTGCCCGGCAACCAGACGGATCTCGCGTCTGCTCCACGGCTGGCCGACCAGCCGTTCGCCCGCGATGTGCGCGTAGACGTGCGCGGCCCAGAACACCAGGCCCGTGACGATCAGCAACATCACGAGCTGGAATCGCGAGTAGTGCCCCACGGCCCCGGCGGTGGCCAGTACGGACGCGGCAAGCAAGGAACCGTAGACGGCGCCCGCGCAGTCGGTCTTGGACACGCCAACACGTGGGGTGGTGCGAAGCCTCACCCTCACCCTCCCACCGTAGAGGCGGGGCACCGGCCCTGCATGTCGACTTGAGCGTGGCCCCGGCGGCCGTCACGGGCCGCTGCGCAGCCGACTGATCATCTACAGCACCGCCGGCCACCCACCGCTGGCGCTGCTCCATCCAGACGGCGGCTGCGAGCTGCTGGCCCGGGCCACCGGCCCACCGCTGGGTGTGCGACCAGCTCATGTCCCCGCCTCCAGGCCGGCTGCCCTACACCCGAGGGGACACTCCGGGCACGGAGCCGCAGGCGGGGTCTCTTGGTGTCCGCGGATGGTCAGTTGCAGCAGCCGCAGCCGGGACGGCAGCCGCAGGACCTGTGGGGGTGCCGCGGCGGGTGATCTTCAGGCTCCGGGCCCTCTCGGTGCCTGGTCGATCGTCAGGGCGAGTGGGGCCGCGTACTACTCCGTGTGGCTCGTCAGCGTGTATTCGTCGCTCCTGTCACCCACCATGTCACGCCAGTGCTTTTCGGCGGAGCGGATGAGGTCGTCGCCGAGGCGTTCGAGGAATCGGCCTGCCAGGGCGAGCCGGGATCCGGCAGCGGTCTCGGCTCCGAAGAGCTCGGCGCCGCGCAGCGCGGTGGCGGCGAACCGCTGGTTGGCGGCGACGCTGGCCGCGACGGTCCGCAGGCCCGCCTTGTCGTCGAGGAAGTACCGGTGGCGGCGGCTACGGTCATCGTGGCCGCGGCGGATCAGATCCTGCCCTTCCAGCAGGCGGACCGCGTGCGAGATGGTCGCCGCACTGACTTGCAGGAGCTGCGCCATCTCGATGGCGGTGCGACTGCCGGTCTCGGAGGCGAACAGGCAGGCCATCACGCGGGCGGCGGTGCGCGGGAGGCCGGTTTCGACAAGTGCTGTGGTGAGGTCGGTGACGAACGCGGCCGTCGCCTCGGGGTCGGGGCCGAGATGCTCGTTGGCCTGCTGCACCGGAGCGGGTGGCCGCGGCCGGCGCTGGGCTCGGTGGGTGGTCGCGAGCTGTGCCAGTTCCGCCCGGTACCGGCCTGGTCCGCCGTTGCGCGCGACCTCGCGGCTCACCGTCGAGGCGGGACGGTTCAGGAGTCTGGCGATGTCGGTGTAGCTCAGGCGCTGCGCCAACCCCGCGGCGATCTGTTGCCGGTCGGCTCGGGTCAGCCTACGTCCTGGCATCGGGATCGGTTCCTCTGATTCGGTCGTCTCGGCACACAGTGTGTGCACTGGTCGCCGATCATTGCAACACCCGCTCCTTCGCCGTGCATTGACCATCACCGTCATTGCAATCGCCAGTTGTGTCGCTGACCAGTGCAAAGAGCACGGTCCCGAGGTGACCGTCGTTGACTGGCAATTCGACTCGTACCTAACGTTCGGCTCCGATCGCCGAACACGGGTGTCAGGTGGTCTCCCGGACCGATTCTCATCGACGCCCGGCGAGACGCAGCAACAGATGTCGATCGATGGTCAGGAGCATCCCATGCGTGCCAAAGGCATCACCTACGACACCGGCTTCACTCCGGGCGGAAAGAGTTCGCGGCCCGTCTTCGACGCCGACGCGGTGCGACGCGAGATCCGCGTCATCGCAGACGACCTGCACTGCGATGCCGTGCGGATCACCGGCGGCGACCCCGGGCGACTGGCCCTCGCGGCCCGCCACGCCGCCGATGCCGGGCTTGAGGTCTGGTTCTCCCCATTCCCTTGCGAACTGTCCGCCGAAGAGTTGCTGCCCTACTTCACCACCTGCGCCGACCGCGCCCAGGAGGTGGGAGCGGACGTCTTCGTCGCCGGCTGCGAACTGAGCCTGTTCGCCGCCGACATACTCCCCGGAGACGACAGCCTCGCCAGAATCGAAGCCCTGGCCGGCGGTGCCCCCGAGGCATTGGCCGGACTCGCCGAGATTCCTGCCCGGCTGAACTCCTTGCTGGCCAACATCGTGGAGACGGTGCGCCCACGGTTCCGCGGAAAGATCACCTACGCTTCCGGAACGTGGGAGCAGGTCGATTGGGCGCCTTTCGACATCGTCAGTGCGGACGCCTACGGCGATGCCAGTGACGCCTTCCGTCAGGGCCTGCGCGAGTATTTCCGGCACGGCAAGCCGCTCGCGGCGACCGAATTCGGCTGCTGCACCTATCGGGGCGCAGCCGAGCGCGGCGGCATGGGCTGGGTAGATGTCGTCGATCACGACGCCGATCCGCCCCGCATCAACGGCGATTACGTCCGCGACGAGGAAGAGCAGGCCCACTACCTGCGCGAGATGCTCGCCGTCTTCGACGAGGAAGGCGTGGACACCGCCTTCTGGTTCACCTTCGTCGGCTACGAGTACCCGCACCACGCCGACCCGCGTTTCGACCTCGACATGGCCTCCTACGGGGTATGCAAGCTGATGCCCGACGGCAGCCTCGCACCGAAACGCTCATTCCACGCCATGGCTGAGGCATACCGATCAGCAACGTCGGCGTCGACCGTCCAGGGTGAGCACGGCCATAGCCAGTGACGACAAGCGATTCGGGCTGGCCCGTCAGGGCGAGGTCGTGCAAGCGCGCGATGCCGAGTATCGCGTGGTGCACACCGTCGCCCTATAGGCGGCAGTCGCGCAGGATCTTTCAGCCCTTCATACGCGCGATGGCATGTTCAACGCGTGCGCGAACTCGCTTGTGGGAGCCGCTGTGTTCCCGCTTCCAGTCCGGGAGTTCAGCCTCACCTTTCGCGCGACGGTGCGCACTGCCGCACTGCCGCACTGCCGCACCGCCGCGAGGGAGCGGACGGAGCTCCGCGTCAGCCCCGGCCGAGGACGCAGAACTCGTTGCCCTCCGGGTCGGCCAGGACGACCCAGGAGACGTCGCCCTGACCCACATCGGACCGTATCGCGCCGAGACCTTCGAGCCGGGCGACCTCCTTCGCCTGATCCTCGACAGGGTCGGACATCACGTCGAAATGGACGCGGCTCCATACGACCTTGTCATCCAGCGTGCGGCGAAACTCCAGGTACGGCCCGACGCCCTTGACGGAGCGCAGCAGGGCGCGGTCGTCGGTCAGCTCATGGACGGTCCAGTCGATCGCCTCGCCCCAGAACCGGACCATGGCCCGTGGGTCGGCGCAGTCGACGACCACGGCGGCTATGGGCCCGGTGTCCCGGTAGAGCTCTCGGGGCTCCAGGACGCTGAACACGTTGCCTTCCGGATCGGCCAACAACGTCCACGGCACGTCGCCCTGGCCCACGTCGACGGGCGTCGCCCCGAGGTCTTTCACACGTGCGACCAACTCCGTCCGATGGGTGTCGGAGGTGGTGGCGAGCTCGATGTGCACGCGGTACTTCACCGTCTCCGGGTCCGGGACGCGGACGAGATCGACGCAGACGGCGGACGGGTCCGGCCAGTCGAAGCCCACGGGTTCCAGGTTGGTGACTCCAGGGCCTTCGCTCGAAACGCCCCAGCCGAGCACCTCCGCCCAGAACTGGCCGAGCGCCGAGTCGTCCCGAGCCTTGAAGTTCACCTGAACAAGCTGCAGCGTCATGCTGCATACCCTAAGCGTTGTCCTATGATGCCTGGTCACGGCTGAGATGATCTTGGCGTGGCTGGTGTGATCACGGCGTCGGAGCCGTCCTGGACAGCCCGTTCACCGGGCTGAGTCCGCGCTGCCCGGCAATGGCAACTGCTCTGCCTTGGACGACTGCTGGGACTCGTCCACGACGTACCGACCCGACGGGGTGTCCGCGTGGTGGCCGAATCACAGGACCAATGGCCACTTGGTGGCCGATCGGCCACGAATAGCGGACCAGACGGGCGGTCCAGCTTGATCAGCCCGTGTTGACCTTGACGCGGCGACAGGGTTTCTACTGGGAGCCATGACGGATCGCGGCCAGCATCGTGCTCGTCGTGGGGATCCGGGCTTGTGGGAGAGGACGCCGAGAGATGGGCACCGAAATGGGCACCGAGACGGTCAATGCCACGGAGGAGAACGTGGCTCTGCTGCGTGCGGCCTACGCATCGGTCGAGCGCGGTGATCTCGACGCGAGCGTCGAGTTGCTGACGGAGAACTTCATCGCCAACGTCCCCGGGGCACCTGAACCGCTGCACGGCCGTGAGATCTGGCGATTCGGGACCCAGACCATCCTGGACGCCTTCCCCGACATCAAGATCACCATCGAGGAGATCTTCGGCGTCGACGACAAGGTCGTGGTGCGGGTCCACTTCCGCGGCACGCACCGCGGGGAATTCCAGGGCATGCCAGCCACGAACCGTGAGGTCAGCTACCGAAGCATCGAGATCTACCGCATCGAGGGCGACAAGATCGCCGAGGAGTGGGTCGCGCCGGACATGATCAGCCTCATGCAGCAGATCGCGCCCGTGCCGGCCGCCGACCAGTAGCCAGGTCGATGGCGTAGCCAGGAGCGCCCGCTCGCCATTGCGGTGGCTTGTCGTGTGACAGCGGCCAGCGGGATGTCCCTACGCGTGTCAGACAGCGTGGTCGCGCAAGGTAGCCGCACAGGATGGGGCGACGCCTACCGCCGTGTGAGCCCGGCCAACTCACCTGGCAGGAGGAGGCCGTTCACCACAGAGGCGCTACTCCACCTCTGTTCGGCTGCTTGCAGAGCGCCGACACCCACCGCGGGTACCGAGCCCTCCGAGCTGCGCTTCAGGCACCCGACGCGGTCGGGGCGATCTGTGTACCGCAGCGCCTTGTGGCGCATGACCCTTGGCAGCGGGGTGCCAACGAAAGTGCATCGATCAAGATCCGTTGGTGCGCGATCAAGGTTCATGGCACAGAACATCCGATTCTGAGTTCAGGCCCCGGGACGGGGAAGTCGACGTGGTGGCGTGTTGGGCATCCGCGCGGGCGGTGCTGGATAGGCGTACTCGGGGCTCATCGCTTGACCACTGGTGGTCTCCGGCAGTCCGTAACGGTGGGCCTGGGCGGGCGTGGCCATCGTGCGGCGGCGACGGGCGGATTCATGGCCGGTCGCTGCACGGCACCAAACGGTGCGTCCGGCGGCACGCGGTGCAGTCGAACAGTTGCCGGGACGGTTCCTTGGGTTGGGGCGTAGGTGGTAGGAACGTGCGCGGTATGAGCAGGATCGCGGCAGGGCGGGGCGGGCCGGGGGGCTTTCGCCGCTGAGGGGGGTGTGGCGCCATCACTGGACGTCTCGGTTTCGGGGAAGCCTTACGCGGTCATCGGCGTGCGGCGCGTCTGACGTTGGAGCAGTTGGCCGAGGCGTCGGGGTCAGTGCCCGGGCTCTGTCGGACATGGAGCGTGGTCACAGCAGGGGACCTCAGCATCGGACCGTGACCGCTTTGGCGGACGCGCTCGCGCTGGAGGGCGATCCTCGCAGGCAGCTGGTCGAGTTGGCGCGCGAGGGCCGGCTTCGGGACCACTGGACGCGTCGTCCGACCGGTCTGTGTGAACTGCCGCGGTCGGTGGACGACTTCACCGGCCGTGCCGCGGAACTGGTCTGGGTGAGCGAGCTGGTGTACGCCGAGAGGTCGCCGGATGTCGGTGTGGTGGGGCTCGTCACCGGGTCCGCGGGCCTGGGGAAGACCACGTTCGCTGTGCGTGCCCCTCATTCAGTACGGGCGAGTTGCCCCGGCGGGGTGTTCTTCCTCGATCTGCTGGGCATGTCCCAGCGGCCTCTGGCCGCCGATGACGCTGTGCAGTTGCTGCTGCGTGCGCTCGGTGTCGCGGAGCAGCAGATCCCGGGCGAAACCCAGGAGCGGGCTTCCTTGTATCGGTCGCTGCTGGGGGACAGGCGCGTCCTGGTCGTCCTCGACAACGCCGCGTCGGAGGAACAGGTGCGCCCTCTGCTGCCGGGAGGGGGCGCGGGCAGGGCGCTGATCACCACCCGCCGGTTGTTGTCGGGTCTGGGGGGTGTCCGCAGGCTCGTCCTTGGGCCCCTGCCGTTGCCGGACTCCACGCAGCTGCTGACTCGGCGGGGAGGTGCAGGCCCGCGATCCGCAGCGGCCCGGTGTGTGTGGGCAACGGCTGCAACAGCACACTCTGCGCTGCCTCGGCCACCGACCGCACCCGGAGCAGCTGCCGCTCCCGCCGGTCCCGCACGACGCAGACGGTGACACAGATGATGGAGACGATGATCAGGGCGGCGATCGGGCCTGGATGTTCGCGGTGGACAGGACCCCTCTGAGCACACCGACCAGCGCCTGGGCAGCCACCGCGAGGGCTCCCATCAGCGCCGTCACGCGGGCGCCGGCGAACGCTACTGTGATCGCGGGTGCCGCCACCAGCAGCGGACCGAGGTGGATGTGCGGTGGAGCCAGCACATCCACCACGCAGACCGTGACGATCAGCCCCAGGGGGATCACGGCCAGCGCGGGTGCATGACCCGGCTGCTGCCAGGAACGCCGGAGCTCCGGCCACGGTCGAAGGGCCATGCTCCAAGCCTTCCACCTATCCCTGCATCCGGGGATGTGCGCCGCTCCAGGGTCCGTGGCCGCGCGAGCGGAAGTGGCTCGTCGTACGGCTTACTGCGTTGGCAGGGACAGGCCATCTCCCGCGTCCGGGGTAGTAGCCAGACAGCCCGGGACTGCAGTCGGGTTACGGCTCTCTCGAGCCTTGGTGGACTGCTGGTGAGCGCACCATGATGACGTCATGGTCACGGCTCGGTGTGCCCTGACTCAATTCGCGAGCCGGCGGGACCTCGCGGAGACCCGGCCCAGCTGCGGCACCGGCCGTGCCTTGCGCTCGGCCGGAGCCGAGAACGCGCACTTCCACTCCGGCCGACAGGTCGACATGCACCTCACCGCGAGGATGATCCACCACTTCGACGGCGGCCTGAGACACTCGCCCTCGATCCAGCTCGTGCCGGGTTCGCACTGGTGACCCTACGCCTGGAATGCGACACGGACATCGATCTGCTCATGACCTTGGTCGGCGTGGCCCTCCGGGCCCAGCAGGGGAGGGTCGGATTCCGTAGGTGCGCGCGCAGGCACTGATCACGACACGGAAACTGTCATCCCGCATGGTGTCGACGGTCCACATACGCTGGCCATCACGTCCTTGTCGCCGGGACCCTGGCGAGTGGCGACCTTGGTGCCGTCGCGCAGGGTCTCGGCGTCGGCGCCGTACAGCTCGTCGGCGGCGTCGGACATGTCGTGCCGGATGTCGACCCGAACTGTGCTGTCGATCTGGGCCACGTTGTCTTGCCGTCGTGGGCGTGGAGGTACGGATGGTCCTGGCCCTGGTCCAACACCTGGAGGTTGTTGGGGAGGAGCGGGACGAGGGTGCCCAGGAGGGCGGCCACGGTCGGCCCCTCGGCCTGGCTCGGCGTGGGCGTCTCCGTCCACCATTTCTCCTGGTCCTCGACATTGGGGGCGACCACCTGCTGCCACACCTCGGCCGTGACCACCTTCGTCAGCTGGGCACTGGACAGCGGGGCCCGGCTGATCGGAGCGCCATCCCGGGCGGCGGAGTTCCACTCGGTGACGGAGACGTACTGCCCGCTCGGGGTGAGTAGGGCGGCCGACCACACCTTGGTGTCCACGCGCCGGTCGTCGGTATTTGGCGCAGCCATCACGCAACCTAGAGAGGCCAAAGACGGTAAGCCGTGCTCAGGCGGCCGTTTCGCCGGCCTCAAGGACGGCCTCGATGTCGACCACGACATCGACCATGGCGCTGACGACGACTCCGCCCCGGTCGACCACGTCGTTCCAGCTCACGCCGAAGTCATGGCGATTGATGCGTGTGGTGGCCGTGAAGCCGGCACGTCTCCGGGGGCCCCGGTCTCGGTTGCCCTCCCACCAGGGGGTATCCCACTGTCCCAAGCAGGTGACGTCGAAGGGTACGGGATGCGTGATGCCCCGTACGGTGAGATCTCCGGTGACCTCGAATTCGGTTGCGCTGAGCTGATGAACGCGTGACCCGACGAAGGTCCACGTCGGGTGGTGTTCGACGTCGAAGAAGTCGGCACTGCGCAGGTGGGCGTCACGCTGGGGCTGACCGGTGTACACCCCGGTCGCGTCGACGGTCGCCTCGACTCGGGCCTTCTCCGGCTCGTCGGGATCGACCTCCAGCCAGCCGTGCACGTTCTTGAACTGTCCGCGCACGTAGGTGACCATCATGTGCCTGGCGCGGAACTCCGCGCCGGTATGGCCGGGCTCGAAGAACCATCTAGTCGTGGCCATGTCGGCTCCCCTGACGCCGTCGCCCCTGGGGTGGTGAGTTGATCAGCGTCGCAGCATGCGGCACCAAGGGCCGAGGGCGGCGCTCGCGGGCCCCCGGTGTCCGGTCATGCCCTCGGCGATGAGGGAGATACCGACGCCCAGCATCCAGACATCCTTGGCCAGCACGATTCCCTGCTCGGTGGGGCGCAGACTGCCTTCCTGACGCATGCCCGGCGTACGCAGGTAGAGCCCGAGAGTGCCGCAGGAGAACGCGGTGAGCGCAGCCCCGGCGACAGCGGCAGGGATGACCGGCAGGAGCAGCGCGGCGGCAACGGCGATCTCCCCGGTGGACAGCAGCCGGACGAACTTCTGGGCACCGAACTTGCCCAGGAAGGGGTAAGTGGCGGCAGCGAACTGATGGAGTCGCTCAGCGGTGGCGTCGTCCGCGTCGCGTTTCGACAGTCCGGAGTTGAGGAAGAACGCACCGACAGTGAGCCTGAGTGGAAGTTGCCGCGCTGTGCAACGCCATACCGAACCGGATGCCATACCAGGCCTCCCAACCGTCGCCCCGTCACCACCTTGCCACCCGTCCGAACCATGTCAAACGGGGAGTAGTTGCGGCCGGCAGCTACTTCTTGATCGCGGGCGTCTTGTGGGGTGACGTAGTTGTCGGGGATCAGATGCAGTTCGTATGTCTCGCCATCGCGTCGGGGCAGAGCATTGTTGCCGTGCTCGCCGATGCAGAGGAATCGGACACGGGCGCTAAGCGGTCGGCTCCGGAAGTCCTTCGGGGGTCCCGGTGGCTCGGGGGCTCGACTACCCGGCCCTCCTCACCGGCGCCGGCCTGGTCTGCTCCCGCTGCTGCGCTCGGATGCGCAATCACTCCGCTATCGACCCACGAACACCGCACGACCAGTGTTCGGGAGTGCGAGTTGGAGCCATAGCGAGCCGGGCGGGGTCTTGAAGTCGACGCCGGGCGTGATCAAACATGACCGTGCGCGACGCTGATCATGCGGCGACACTGGGACGCCGGAACCGCCCGTAACTATGGTCTCTGGCTCAATGTCAGGGACCTGCGACTGGATTCCTACGCGGCGCGGGCAGGCCCCTGCGCACGGCGCGGACCAGCAGCGATGGCTGCGGCCGCCAGGGCTCTGTGTCTTGCGCGGGCCAGTTGTACACCGGGATCCCGCCCTGCAGCAGTCCTGCCAGTCGTGGTTCGGCGAGCGTCCTCGCCGACCAGCCGTACAGCAGGTCGAGGCGCGGGGCGATGACGCCGTGGTCGAGCAGACGGCCGAAGCCGTGCTCGCGCGCGACGTAGGTTTCCACGTCGTCGCCCAGCGGATACCGGTCCGGCAGGATCCGGGAGATCGAGAGGAAGACGCCTGTCATGCCCAGCCTGGGGTCGCCCAGGAACGGGGCGGCCGGCCTCAGCCAGCCCAGGGCCAGGCGTGGAGCGGAGACCAGGGCATGGGCGTACAGCACGCGCAGCAACACGACGTTCATGAAGAACCGCTCCGTGCGACTCTCCGCCTCCGCCAGCTCGCGGTGCTCCAGGTAGGCGGAGACCACGCTGAGGTTGTGCGCGCGGTACCACGTGCGCGGGCTCGGCGCGCGGATGAATTCGACCGCGGCGGCGACGCTCTGCGTGGTCGGCTCCCCGGGCATGCCGACGCAAAGCCCCAGCGCCTCCCAGCCGTCGCTGAGCGCACGCTGGTTGACGGCACGCCACCACGCGCTGCCCGGTGTTGCGGCATCGAGCGGCCTGAGCAGTCCGCGATGGACCTGCCAATCCATGAAGGCGCTGGCCGCGCGACGGTAGGGCAGCCGCAGCCGCTCCCGCCCGTGCGGTCCTTCGTAGAGGCGGCGCAGCACCTCGCGACGCGCATTGGGCGAGTCGAGCGCCGGGCCCACCTGTGCGCGGGCGAACTGGGCGGCAGAAACCTGCGACGGCATGCGCTCATTCTCCGCGCACCGCATGGCCAGAACCCAGCGGCTCGCCGTCGCCCACGGCGGGCTGAGCGGTACCGGGGCTGGGCAGTCCACCACCACCCCCTGCACTTGCCGGGCTCCGCTGGGTGGGCCGGCCTCCAGGCATCACGGTCGGCGTGGGCGATTGGCCATGGAAGCCGCGAAGATCCAAAGCCATTGAGTGGCCAAGTGGAGATGTGCACGGCCAACTATCGGTGCGCTGACCTCTCGCATGGGAGGTTGAGCGTTCTCACCGAACATTGAGCGAGGAACCTGCCGCTGGCCTGGTCCGCTACCGACTCTTCGGCAGCGACCTGCTCGGGCTTGAGACCAGCTCGGCTGGGCCCTGCTCGCCCCGATGCTCGACGACCCGGACAGCCAGAAGAACAGCGCCCGGCTCATCTTCCTCAGTCCGGCGGCGCACTTTCTACCTGGACTGGGAGCACGTGGCGGACGCCGCTGCCGCTTCTGTGCGTATTGCGGCCGGGCGGAACCCGCGTGACAAGGGCCTGACCGATCTCATCGGCGAGCTCGTGACCCGCGGTGACGCGTTCAACCGCCGCTGGTCGACCCACAACGTCCGGCTGCACCGCAGCGGGACCAAGCACATCCACCATCCCGATGTCGGCGACCTCGAATTCGTCTACGAGGTGTGGAGCTGCCCGATCACCCCGGATGGACGATGTTTCGCCTACCCGAGTGCCGCGGGATCCGCGACCGAGGAACGAGTGAAACTCCTCGGCAGCCTCGCCTCCACCCCCTCCGAAGCGTCAGCATCATCACCCGAGAACTGACACAGCACGACCCATGACGTCGTCGGCGGAGTTCCCCTCCGATCCGCGCCGACAGCGGTGACGAAGGTGCGCTCCAGCGCACCCGTCTCACGCTGAGATCAAGCGCGCCGACCCGGCCCAGCCCTGCGCGTCCGCCTCTCACGGCAGCGAGCGCCTGAACCACACCCATCAATCCCTGGAAGCTGAGGAAGAAGAAGTCGCCCGGCTGTAGCCTCGTCGCCTTGCGGTCAAGGTCCATCGAAATCCTGCGGGTTGAACTGCCGCGCGCGTCATTGGCGGTGACGGTCCCCGTCAGATACGTGTCGGGAGCGATCCATTTCTTCCAGACATAGATGCTGAGCGTGACCACTGTGTAGAGATCGAAGAGCATCATGAACGCGAAGTACTGGTTCACCCGCACGAGCAGATGGGCGTGCAGCCAGATCATTGCGACGATCACCAGATTGAGCCGGTGAATCCATACGGAGAGCTGACGTCGGAAGAAGATTTCGAGGAGCCGCTTGGTCTTCTGCAGCAGTTTCGACCTGTCGACCAGCCACCCGCTCATGAAGAACGCGGAGTAGCACAGGATCGACAGCGCCCCGTAGAAGGCGAAATTGCCCAGGTCGCCGGCCAGTTGGCTGGGCGAGTAGGAGAGGTCGCGGTGTATGCATGCCGCGACGATCGCCAAGATGCCGAGCATCCCATGGAGGCCGTAGACGGCCGGCAGCCCCACAAGGCGGTCCAGCCAGGGCGGTCGCACGCTCACCAGGACGGACAGCAGCCACCAGGAATAGGCGGCGAGACCGAGGAAGATGTAGTACTTCAGCGGTCCGGGCGCGGTGCCCTGGACGTTGTAGGTGGAAATCAAGGGGAGCGGAAACATGACCGCGAAGCACCAGAACAGCAGCTTGCGTAGCATCACCAGGACTCCACCTCGGTTACCGGGCGGCCCGCGTCTCGCACATTCTGCAGATTTACGTAGACGAGTGCCGCCATACTCAGGACGGCAGCAGCGATCAAGAGGAACGCCTTGTATTTCGGCCTCACGCACAAGCCCTTCTCGGAATGCGTTGTGTGGATTGCCTCGTTACACGTCGTCGTGCGAGGTCGATAACCGTTCTCCCGGGCGCGGCATTGCCATCGAAGGGCACGTTGCGGGCACGGAATCAGGGAGGAATCCATCTCATCGTCGCCTCGTCGCGAAGGAAATGGTGTCCGTGAGGGGGCCCTGTCATTCCCCCGCTGACCGCTCCGCGCGACGTTCGACGGGTCTACCGGTGCGGCCGAATTGCTGCCTATGCCCGGTGGATCGGGCCTGCGCCCCCGCTCAAGGGCGCACCCGAGCCGTGATGCGTATGGGCGATGATCTCCGCCGCGATGGAAAGGGCCGTCTCCTCGGGAGTATGGGCGCCGAGGTCGAGACCGATCGGGGAATGCAGGCTGGCGAGTTGCTCCTCTGGTACGCCGGCCTCGCGCAGTAATTCAAGGCGGTGAGCGTGAGTGCGGCGCGAGCCCATCGCGCCCACGTATCCCACGGGCAGACTCAGCGCCAGGCGCAACAGAGGGATGTCGAACTTGGCGTCGTGGGTGAGGACGCAGACCGCGGTGCGGGAGTCCACTTCGGTGGCGGCGAGGTAGCGGTGCGGCCAGTCGGCCACGACGTCGTCGGCGTGCGGGAAGCGGGCGGAGGTCGTGAAGACCGGGCGGGCGTCGCACACCGTGATCCGATAGCCGAGAAACCGACCGATCTTGCTGAGCGCACCGGCGAAGTCGACGGCGCCGAAGATCAGCATCCGGGGCCGGGACGCGTTGGTGTGGACGAGGACGGACAGCCTCTCCGGGCACGTGGCCGCGTCTCCGCCGACCTCGACCAGACCAGTACGCCCCGCGCGCAACAGGGCGCCGGCCTGGGCCGCAACCGCAGCTCCCCAGTCCTCTCCACTCACTGCTCCGTCCTGCGTGCTGCCGTCGCCGGTGACACTCAGGGTGCGGCCCAGGAGTTCTTCGGGTCCGTCGATGATCTGGGCCACGGCGACGGGCTGGCCGGACGTCACTTCGTCGAGGGCCGCGAAGAGGTGGGGCTGGTCGGCAGGGTTGATCCGTTGCACCAGGACGTCCAGTTCGCCACCACAGGTCAGGCCTACGGCGAAGGCGTCGTCGTCGGAGTAGCCGAACCGGGCCCGGGCCGAGGGCTCGTCGCCCTTGAGTACCTCTTGGCACAGCTCGTAGACAGCCCCCTCCACACATCCTCCGGACACGCTGCCGACCACGTTGCCGTCGCCGTCCACCGCCAGCGCGGTGCCGACGGGCAGCGGCGCGCTGCCGCTGACCTGGACGACGGTGGCGAGGGCGAAGGGACGGGCCGCGCGGCACCACTCGTGCAGCGTGTCCGCGATGTTCAGCATGGGCGGGCTCTCCAAGGACGGTTCAGAGCAGGGACTCGGCGGTGATGGGCAGCTCGCGCACCCGTCGGCCCGTCGCGTGGAAGACGGCGTTGGCGATCGCGGGGGCCACCCCCACCAGGACGACCTCGCCGAGGCCCTTGACGCCGAGGGGGTCGGCCTCGTCGTCCCGGCCGTCGACGTAGATCGCTTTGAGGTCGGGTACGTCGGCGTTGACCGGGACCAGATAGTCGGCCAGGTTGGCGTTGACGATCCGGCCGTCGCGGTGGTCGGTGATCGTGTGTTCCAGCAGGGCCGCGCCGATACCGCCGACCATGGCGCCGATGGCCTGACTGTCGGCCAGCTTCGGGCTGACGATCCGCCCCGCGTCGAAGACACCGAGCATCCGCCGCACCCGGACCAGCCCCAGACGGGCATCCACGGCGACCTCGGCGAACACGGCGCCGTAGGCGTACATGGACGACCGTGACTGGCCTGGGCTCCAGGAGCCCATCGCCTCCAGATACTCGCGCTTGTTGCGGGTGAGGAGTTGCCGGTACGTCTCCCCACGCGCGGGGTTGTCCTTCACGTGCAGCCGGCCGCCGCGCACCACCACGTCACCGGCGTCGACGCCGTAGAGCGGTGAACGCGAGTCCCCGACGGCGAGTTCGATCGCCTGATGGCGCAGCTTGTCACAGCCGTCCTGGACGGTGGAGCCGACGCTGGCCATGGTCAGCGAGCCGCCGTGGAGCGGGGCGGTGGGCATGTTCGTGTCGCCGAGTCGGAAGGTGACGTTGCGGACCGCGAGGCCGAGGGCGTCGGCGGCGACCTGGGTCATGGAGGTGTAGGTGCCGGGCCCCATGTCGCTGGTCGAGGACTCGATCAGGGCGGTGCCGTCGGCGTCCAGCCGCACCGAGGCCTGGCCCGGGGCGCGCAGGGTGTCGTAGAGGGCGGTGGCCATGCCGGTACCGATCAGCCAGTCGCCGTCCCGGGTCGAGCGGGGCTTGGGGTTGCGGCGGCTCCAGCCGAACTCGCGGGCGCCGACGGTGTAGCAGTCGCGCAGTCGCCGGGTGGAGAACGGCCGTCCGCTGGACTGGTCGTTGTCGGGTTCGTTGCGCAGCCGCAGCTCGATCGGGTCGATGTCGAGCTCGTGTGCGAGTTCGTCCATCGCGCTTTCGATGGGGAAGGCGGCGGTGGAGTAGCCCGGGCCGCGCATCGGGGTCGGGGTGTTGACATCCAGGGGCACCGTCCGGTGCGTCTGGCTGACGTTGGGGGTTGTGTAGAGCATCTGCCCCGGCACGATGACGCCGCGCTCGGCGAACGTCTCGTAGCTGGACGTCTCCGCGCGCAGGTCGTGGGTCATGGCCGTCAGCCGCCCACGCCGGTCGCTGCCCAGGCGCACCTTGTATTCGTACGACGGCCGGTAGCCGACCCCGAAGTAGAGCTGCCTGCGAGTCAGGACGAGCTTGACCGGGCGGCCCGTTTCGCGGGCGACGAGGGCCGCGATGGTGATGTGCGGCCAGGCCCGCGCGGCGTTGCCGAACGCGCCGCCGACGAAGGGTGAGATGACGCGGATGTTCTGAGCCGGGATGCCGAAGTTGGCGGCGAGTTCGTCCCGCGGGCTCTGCACCCACTGGGTCTTGTCCCACAGCGTGAGCTTGTCGCCGTTCCACTGGGCGACGGTGGCGTGGAGTTCCATCGCGTTGTGGTGGTTTCGGGCGGGGTGGTACGTCATCTCCAGCCGGACGGGGGCGTCGCGCAGGGCCGCCTCGGCGTCGCCGCGCGCGTAGGTGCGGGGCTCGCCCGCCGCCGGGGCCTCGGCCAGGTCGGTGGCGGGCTGTTCCGCGTCGTAGTCGATCTTCACCAGGCTCGCCGCGTGCTGGGCGGCCTCCAGGGTGGTGGCCACGACGACGGCGACCGGCTGGCCGTGGAAGCGGACGTGGTCGTCCTGGAAGACGCGCAGCCGCTCACCCGGCAGGTTCAGCGACCCGGGGTTGGGCCCGTAGGGCAGCTTGGGGGCGTTGAAGTGGTGGATCACCTTCAGGACGCCGGGCTGAGCTTCGGCGGCGCGGGTGTCGATGCCGGTGATACGGCCCCGGCCGATGCTGCTGTCGACCACGACCGCGTGCACGACCCCCTGGGACCCCGACGGCTCGTGGTCGGCGGCGTACTTGGCCTGACCGGTCACTTTCAGGCGCCCGTCCACCCGGGAGAGCGGTGCGCCGACGGCTGCCTGCGGCTGAGGGCTCATTTGCTGTCTCCTACGATGCGCAGCTGGCGTTCGACGGTTCGCTTGAGCAACTCGACCTTGAAGCGGTTGTGTTCCAACGGCTGGGCCCCGTCCGCGGCCGGCGACGCGGCTTGGGCCCAGAGGCGTTCCGAAGGGCGCTCACCGATGAGGGCTCGTTCGACGGCCGGCAGCTTCCACGGCACGGTGCCCACGCCGCCGGCCGCCACCAGGGCCTCACGGATCACGCCGCCACGGATGTGCAGGGCGACGGCCGCCGAGGTCAGGGCGAATTCGTAGGACTGCCGGTCTCGCACCTTCAGGTAGCCGGACTTGAGCGGGCGCGGATACGCGGGGATCTCCACAGAGGTGATCAACTCGCCTCGTGTCAGGGCTTGTTCGCGCTGAGGTGTGCCGCCGGGCCGCAGCAGGAAGTCGGCGAAGGGGACGGTGCGCTCACCGCCCGGGCCGAGCAGATGCACCCGCGCCTCCAGTGCCGCAAAGGCGACGGCCACGTCGGATGGGTGGGTGGCCACGCAGTCCTCGGAGGTGCCCAGGATCGCGTGGCTGCGGTTGACGCCCTCCCGCGCGGCGCAACCTGAGCCGGGCTCGCGCTTGTTGCAGTCGGCGGTCACATCGCGGAAGTACGTGCACCGGGTGCGCTGCATGATGTTGCCGCCGATGGTGGCCATGTTCCGCAGCTGGGCGGACGCGCTCAGCTCCAGCGCCTGCGAGACGACCGGATACAGGGTCCGCACCTTGCGGTGGGCGGCGGCCTCGCTCATGGTCACCAGCGCGCCGATGCGCAGACCGCCGCGCTCGGTGACGGTGACCTCGTCCAACGGCAGCCCGCTGATGTCGACGAGGGTTTCCGGGCGTTCGACGGTCTCGCGCATCAGGTCGACCAGGGTGGTGCCACCGGCGATGTAACGGCCGCCGCGGCGACCGGCCTCCAGAGCCGCACGCGTGCTGGGTGCCTTGGTGAAGGAGAAGGGATGCATGGCCACTCACTTCCGGCCCGTGGCTTGTTCGACCGCGCGCACGATCTTGACGTAGCAGCCGCAGCGGCAGATGTTGCCGCTCATCCACTCCCGGATCTCCTCCGGGGAACCGGTGTGCCCCTCCTGGATGCAGCCCACGCCGGAGACGATCTGGCCGGGGGTGCAGTAGCCGCACTGGAAGGCGTCCTGGTCGATGAACGCCTGTTGCAGGGGATGCAGTTGATCACCCTTGGTCAAACCCTCGATGGTGGTTACCTCGGCACCTTCCAGCCGGACCGCCAGCGTCAGACAGGAGTTGACCCGCCGACCATCGACCAGAACCGTGCACGCCCCGCAGGCCCCCGCGTTGCAGCCCTTCTTGGAACCGGTCAGACCGAGATGCTCGCGCAGCAGATCCAGCAGCGAGGTGCGGTTGTCGACCGTGACGGTGTGCCGCTCGCCGTTGACGGTCAACGAGACGCGGCTGCCTGGTGCCGCCTCGGCGGCGGTGGCCTCCTCGGCGCCCATCAGCGAGGGACCCGCGATCAGACCGCCCGCCGCTATGACACCGCCCGCCGCGGAGGTCGTTGCGATGAAGGCACGGCGCGATGGTGTGGACGCGGCCCGGGTGGGGGGAGACGTGGCTGACTCGGGGGTTTCGGTAGACATGCTCACTCTCTCGACTCAGGGAAGGTAGGGGACTTGCTGATCGGCGTGAGCCCACGACGGAGTTTCACCGTTGCCCCGCACGGCATTTCGGCTTCCGCCCTCAGCCTGGTGGGGCCGACCGGACGTGTGGCAGGGCGAGTTTTGCCAGGTATTGACCAGCCAGGGTGTGACAGGGCCCCTCTCCCACCTGTCGCACATGGCACGGGACCGTCAGACTGTCCCGTTCGAGAAGCGGGTCAGTTCTGGAGGACGCCGATGCGCAGCAGCCACGACCGGACTTCGGCATCGGCATCCCGGACTTCCTCGCCGCGCACCGCGAGCCCATCACCGATGGTCGCGCCCGGGCAGGAGGCCGCGTAGTCACGTTCGGTGGTGCCCAGTCTGCTCATCGCATGCGTCGTGACCGGATGGACCGTCTTGCCGCGGAAGTCGTACCTGTCGGCGAAGGTCGACATGATCACGGGCGCCCGGACGTTCCAGATGGGGCTGGCCAGCAGCACCACGTCGTAACCGTCGATCGAGGCCAGGGGGTTGGCGATGGCAGGCCGGGCATCAGCGTCCTGTTCGCGGACGTTGCGGGTGACTGTCGCGTCGTAGTCGTCGGAGTACGGGTCGACGGCTTCGATGCGGTGCACGTCGCACTCGATGTGCCCGCCGATCATCCGGGCGAGGACTTCGGTGTTCCCGGTCTTGAGGTTCGTACGCCCGCCGTAGGAGTAGTTCTCGCCCGGCCGGGAGAAGTAGGCCAGCAGGACCCGGCTCCCGGGCGAGGCCGTGGCGGCGGGGCGCTCGTCGGCCCCAGGCGCAGCGTCGCTCGACCGCGAGGGGGAACAACCGGTGATCTGGACACCGGTCATGACGGTCGCTCCTCCCAGAAGTACGCCACGAAGGAGCGCGCGGCGCCCCGGCGTGGCAGGTTTGCCTTGCCTGGCAC
Organism: Streptomyces sp. cf386; assembly: GCF_900103585.1. Classification (GTDB taxonomy): domain Bacteria; phylum Actinomycetota; class Actinomycetes; order Streptomycetales; family Streptomycetaceae; genus Streptomyces. The sequence continues at coordinate 47,155 of NZ_FNHV01000027.1, read as the reverse complement.
AGCGTTGCCCCGCGGGCGGGTTCAGCGGTTGATCCATCGCTGCATGTGCTCCGGGTAGCGGTCGCCACTGACGTCGATCCGTGCGGCCGCCTCGGTGATCTCCGCCAGGTCCTCCGGAGCGAGCTCGATGTCCACCGCGCCTGTGTTCTCCCGCAGGCGGTGGATCTTCGTGGTGCCGGGGATCGGCACGATCCAGGGGTGCTGGGCCAGCAGCCAGGCCAGCGCGATCTGGGCGTTGGTGGTGCCGTTGCGGGCGGCGACGGCCGACAACAGGTTGACGAGGGCCTGGTTGGCCGCGCGGGCCTCCTCGGTGAACCGCGGAAGGCTGCCTCGCAGGTCGGAGTCGCCGAAGGACGTGGTGCTGGAGATCGCGCCGGTCAGGAAACCCTTGCCCAGCGGGCTGAAGGGGACGAAGCCGATGCCGAGTTCGAGCAGCGTGGGCAGGATCCGCTCCTCGGGCTCGCGCCACCACAGGGAGTACTCGCTCTGCAGGGCCGTGACCGGCTGCACGGCGTGGGCGCGGCGGATGACGTCCACCCCGGCCTCGGACAGGCCGAAGTGCTTGACCTTGCCCGCCTCGATGAGTCCCTTCACCGCGCCGGCGACCTCCTCGATCGGCACGTCGGGGTCGACACGGTGCTGGTAGAGCAGGTCGACGCTGTCCACGCCCAGCCGGCGCAGGGAGTCCTCCACCGTCCCCCGGATGTGCTCGGGGCGGCTGTCCAGGCCGGTGGACCGGGAGCCGTCGTAGGAGAAGCCGAACTTGGTGGCGATGACGACGTCGTCGCGTACGGGTGCCAGGGCCTGCCCGACGAGTTCCTCGTTGGTGAACGGGCCGTAGACCTGGGCGGTGTCGAAGAAGGTGACGCCCTGGTCGACGGCGGCGCGGATGAGGGCGATGCCGTTCTTGTCGTCGACCGCCGGGCCGTAGCCGTGGCTGAGCCCCATGCAGCCCAGTCCGATCGCGGAGACCTTCGGGCCGTCGTTGCCGAGAGTGCGGGTGATCAAGGTTCTTCTCCTCGTGACGTGCGGACGTGTTCCGGGGCTCAGGCCTCCAGGCGCCGTGCGCTGAGCCAGGTGACCATGGCCGGGTCGTGGTGGTCGAAGAACAGCGTGCCGCCGGTCTCCAGGGTGGCGATGGCCGCCATCTGGTCGTCGGTGAGGTCGAAGTCGAAGACGTCCAGGTTCTCCGCCATGCGCTCGGGGCGCACCGACTTGGGGATCGCGACGACGCCGCGCTGGGTCAGCCAGCGGAGCACCACCTGCGCCACCGACTTGCCGTGCTTCGCACCGATCTCGCTCAGGACCGGATTGGTGAAGAGGCCGTTCTTGCCCTCGGCGAACCCGCCCCAGGACTGGATCTGGACCCCGTGCTCGCGCATCAGCTCCTGGTAGTCGGTGCGCTGGAAGAACGGGTGGGTCTCGATCTGGTTGACCGCGGGCGTGACCTCGTTGTTGATGATGAGGTCGAGGAGACGGTCGGGGTAGAAGTTGGCGACGCCGATCGCCTTGGCGCGGCCCTCGCGGTGGAGGGCCTCCATGGCCCGCCACTGGCCGTACACGTCGCCGTAGGGCTGGTGCATCAGGTATAGGTCGAGGTAGTCCAGGCCGAGCTTGTTCAGCGAGGTCTCGAAGGCGCGCTTGGTGTTCTCCTCGGCGGGCGCGTCCTGGACGTACAGCTTGGTGGTGACGAACAGGTCTTCGCGCGGGATGCCGCTGTTCTTGATCGCGCGGCCGACGGCTTCCTCGTTGCCGTACGCGGCGGCGGTGTCGAGCAGCCGGTAGCCGGCGGTCAGGGCGTCGGTGACGGCCTGCTCGGTCTCCTCCGCCGGGATCTGGAATACGCCGAAGCCGAGGATCGGCATCTCGACGCCGTTGTTGAGGGTGACGTTCTGCATGGGGATGTTCTTTCTGTGCGGGACGCGGTGGGCAGGTGACCGGTCAGCGTTCGAGCGGACGCGGGTCCGTATCGGCAGCAGGGGCCGGAATCTGATGAGGGACTTGGGTACGCAGCAGGACGGTGGCCACGACGCTCGCCGCCACGGTCGCCGCGGCGATCAGGAGACTGGTGTGCAGACCGGACACGAACCCGCTCCGGTCGGCGACCAGCGCGCCGAAGACCGCGACCGCCAGTGCGCCGCCGAGCTGGCGGGACGCGTTCAGCACACCACTGGCGACACCGGCGCGCTCGGCGGGCACCTTCTCCAGCAGCAGCGACACCAGCGCCGTCACGGCCATAGCGCCCCCGGCGCCGACGGGCACCATCAGCACCACCGTCAGCCATACCGGCGCGCCGGCGGGCAAGGCCACCATCGCCAGCAGGCCCGCGGCGATCAGGCACTGGCCGGTGATCACCGGCATCCGCGCACCGAACCGGAGGGCCAGGCGCGCGGCGACGGGTCCCATGAAGGAGGTGAGCACGGCCATCGGCAGGAAGGCCACGCCGGTGGCGAGCGCGCTCAGCCCGTGCACCTGCTGGAGGTACAGCCCCAGTAGGAAGATCATCCCGTAGAAGGCGACGTTCAGGGCGAACCCGATGGCGACCGAGAGCGACATCGTGCGGGAACGCAGCAGCGGCAGCGGTGTCATCGGGTGCGTCCCACGGGCCTGGGCGATCAGGTAGACGACGGCTGCCACGACCGCCACGGCGAACGCGACGAGAACCCGTGCGGTGCCGAACCCGTCGGCGCCGGCTTCGATGACCGCGTAGGTCAGCGCGCCCATGGCGGCGACGGCGGCCACCTGGCCGGTCCAGTCGAAGGGCACCTCCTGACGCGGGGAGCGAGGGGCGCGCTTGAGCAGCGCCAGGGCCAATGCACCGACCGGCAGGTTGACGAAGAAGATCATCCGCCAGTCGACGAGGGTGAGCAGTCCGCCGGCCACGGGCCCGGCCGCGGCGCCGACGGAGCCGCCCACGCCCCACAGGGCGATCGCCTTCGCCCGGGCCGCCGGGTCGGGGAAGGTCTCGCGCAGGAGGGCCAGGGAGGACGGAACGACGAGCGCGGCCCCGGCTCCCTGCACCAGCCGCGCCGCCACCAGAACGCCCAGGTTCGGCGCCATCGCGCAGACCGCGGACGCCGCCACGAACAGGCCGAGGCCGCAGGCGAACGCCTGACGGGCCCCGATACGGTCACTGACCGCGCCGGCGGACAGCAGGAACGCGGCGAAGGCGAGGGTGTAGCCGTCGACCACCCACTGCAGCCCGGTCATCCCGCTGCCGAAACCGCGTCCGATCGAGGGCAGGGCCACGTTCACGATCATCGCGTCGACCATGATCGTGAAGAAGCCGAGCAGTACGGCGGCCAGCGCCGGGCGCGCGCCGGAGGTGCTCTGCGGTGGCGGACCGGCCGCGCCGACTTGGAGCGATGCGGACGAGGCGGACGTGGACAAGGGATGATCTCCTGCACTGGGAAGGCCGGGTGCGCTGTCGGAAATCGAGCCTCGCGCTTTTCCGGCCCCGGTGGCAGGCCGGGATCTGCCAGGCACTGACGTTCAGGGGTGTCACAGGGCCCCCCACGCACCTGCCACGCAGGTCAGCGCGGTGTGACACTGGCGCTATGGCAACCGAGCAGAGCAGCGCCGACATGGAACTGGGCCGGTTCCTGCGAGCGCGTCGCACCCAGACGAGCCCCGACCTGGTAGGCCTCACCGTGGGCCCCGGTCTGCGCCGGACCCCCGGACTGCGTCGCGAGGAGCTGGCCACGCTGGCGGGTATCAGCATCGACTACTACGTCCGTCTGGAACGCGGCAAGGAGACCCGGCCCAGTCCCTCAGTGCTCGA
>NZ_FNHV01000027.1:0-41999 GCF_900103585.1 Streptomyces sp. cf386 | reverse complement strand
CGCAGTCCGGGGGTCCGGCGCAGACCCGGGCCGACTGTGAGACCGGAGTCGGCGGGGGTGGTCCGGACCCGGCGAGCGCGCAGGAAGCTGCCCAGTTCGGTGCCCCCGCTGGCGGGCTGCTCACGTGTCATGCCTTCGAGTGTGCGGACGCAGGTGACCCGCCGGTAGGCGTGTGGGGGGCCCTGTCATACCCCTGAACGCGGTTCCCTGGCACGGCGCGATCTGGCAGGCGATGCGCGTGGGAGGGGCCGTTGCCAGTCTCGGCCTAGGCCCCATGAGAATGTCGGACAGCCATGACATGGTGCCCTTGCGGGACAAGGAGACGTCCGTCTCCGCGATCCTCCCTCAGACCCGGCCGCTCGACAGGGGCACCCAATTCTCCGAGGTCTACGGTCGTACGGGGCAGTGGCTGTGCGATGACCCGACCGGGCAGGAGATCAGGACCTCGGCGATCGCTTCGGTGACACCCAGCGACCGTCACTCGTTCGCCCGGACCGTCGTCTCCTCGTCGACGGGGATGGCCAGTCGGTTGGCCACGGTGGTGAGGGCTGTTCCCAGCGGGAGTGCGACCCGGGTGAGGGCGTGCCGGTCGCCGCGGGTCTGGTCCCGATTGACGATCAGCACCGGCTTCCCGGCCTGGGCTGCCTGGCGGACGAACCGGAGCCCGGACATCACCGTCAGCGAGGAACCCAGGACCAGCATCGAGGCAGCCTCGCGGACCAGTTTGCGGCAGTGCTCGACCCGCGGCGGCGGAACGGTTTCGCCGAAGAACACCACGTCCGGCTTGAGGACGCCGCCGCAGACTGTGCAGGGCAGCACGCGGAAGTCCCCGATCTGTTCGTCGGTGAGGTCGGCGTCGCCGTCCGGGTTGATTCCGGCGGCCACCGGCTCGAAGCCCGCATTGGCCTCCTCCAGCCGCCGGGCGAGTTCGCGGCGCGGGCTGAAGGCGCCGCAGGAAAGGCAGACGACCCGAGCCAGACTGCCGTGGAGTTCCACGACGCCCTCGGTGCCGGCGGCCTGGTGCAGGCCGTCGACGTTCTGGGTGATCACGCCCGAGAGCAGGCCGTGCCGCGCGAACGCGGCCACGGCCCGGTGTCCGGCGTTGGGGCGGGCGCGGCCGAAGGTGCGCCAGCCGAGGTGGCTGCGCGCCCAGTACCGGCGCCGGGCCTGGCCATTGGCCGTGAATTCCTGATAGGTCATCGGAGTGTGGCGGCTCAGGCTCCCGCCCTCGCCGCGGTAGTCGGGGATGCCTGACTCCGTGGAGATGCCCGCCCCGCTGAGGACCAGCACACCACCAGTGCTCAGCGCACCGACGACCGGCTCCAGATCCGTGGTGCCCGGCGGCAGGTCCGCGGTCGGGGTCCAGCTCACCGTGGGGCGCATGCGCATGCCGCCAGGGTACGGAACGGGCTGCCCCCCGCTTCCGCTGTCGATGACGCCGGTGGCTCGGATGCTGCCGTGCACGATCTGCGTCGGGGGAGCGGTGTCCTGCGGACCGGGCTGCGGTGCCTTCTGTGGTGTGCCGGCCGTGCATCGGGAGGATGCGGCCGGCCAGGGAGCGGCACCAGAGCTTGCCGGCGGCCCGGCTCCTTCCCCGGACACGGCACTGACGCGGACGTGCCTCCGGCGGGGGTCGGTCGGAGGCACGTCCGCGTGGACAGCACGGCTAGCGCACGGTGCGGTAAGTGGTCTGGATGGCACAAGCTCCTCACGCCCCACCCGGGCCCACTCGACACTCTCCCGCGCGGCACCCACCTCCGCCTGCGCCTGCTCCAGGACCTCCGTTCAGGACTCCAGCTCCTGCTTCGCCCGCGCCTCACGACGTTCCATCAACCCCAGCCACCGACGGCATCGCAACCTCCTCGATCAACAACAAGCCGTCCGCTGCCTGCCCCTCCCTTTCCACGATCATGGCCCGCACACGAAGTAGGCCCTGCTCATCGAACAGGGACTCCTTTGCCGCGACGCACTACAGCGTTCGGTACACCCGAACGGTCACCGGCGGGTGCTCATAGGACTCTGGGCAGTGGTAGATCTGCAATTCTTCGTCCCCCAGTTCGATCATGGTCGGGTCGCCCACCGGCGGGTAACCTTTCCGGTCATCGGCGTCGGCGTCCTCCAGCGGGCGCCAACCGCCTTCGTTGTCCTCGTTCCATTCACTGAGGCCAACGGTGAGCAGGGGCTCGGTCACCGTGCCGCATCCGCATCGTGGCGGGTCGGCGGCATCGGCATTGTCCGATGAGATGACACCCCAGCCGCCGGTCTTCCAGCCCGGAGCCACCGCGAACTGGGTGTAATGATGGCCAGTCTCCTCCTGCCACGCGTCCACGCGTGCGCTCACCGCAGCAGGTAGTTGGGTGGGCGCCGGGTACTCGGTCACCTGTTCCGGATGCAGGACACAGGGTGCGGGCCAATAGTCCTCCAGTTCGATGACAGGCGGCTCCGGTGGTGGCGAAAGAAGTGCGGTGACCTGGTCGGCGCGGCGCCAGCGCACATGGATGGCCGGGATGTCGTCGTCGTGGTCCATGAACGGGCACCACAGGATCTGCAGCAGGTCTGTGCCATCCGGGACAGGCAGGCCGGGGACGTCCCGGGCATAGAGCTGAGCCACGGGCAGCAGCGGCACAGGATCCGTATAAGGGCTGTCGGTCTCCTTCGGATTACTTCGGTCGAAGATCGACTGTTCCTCGGGCGTGGGCGGTTCATCGTCCGGCCGTGACCACCGGGCGACCGCAATGTGATGCGAGGCGCGCACCGCCTCCAGCTCCACCACCTCGTACACCTCGTGCGACCGTGTGCACGTCGGCCACGGCTCGTCCTGCGGCCACAGCAGCGGGCCACCCACCGAACTGTCCTCAACCGTGGGCAAGCCCGACCGCGGATGCAGCCGAGTGACGTTCTTGGACATCGTGGCCAACTCCGGGAACACCGCGGTCACATCCAAAGGACGCGGCGGCGTCGTGCGTGTCACGGGATCTCCATTCCTCTCACATGCACTGGGCAGGCCATCGAAGCACGCGGCACTGACAGGCACCCCTGGCCGCCGAGAGACGGATCCACCGCCAGACCCGTCACGGGACCCGTCGGACACGCCCTGGCGGAGCTTGCCCAGGCCCTTGATGTTCGGGGAGCCCTTGCGGGAGATCAGCGTCTGGATGCAGCGGCGTCGCAACTCACCGCGCACAGTCTTCGAGTTGTACGCCTTGTCGCGGGTCGTCGGCGGTGCGCGCCCCGAAGGCGCGATGTCTTTCGGGGCGCGCGGCAGGGGTTCGGGTTCAGGCGTTGTAGCCGCCGTGGGCGTCCAGCACCGCGCCCGTGATGTACGACGCGGCGGGACTCGCCAGGAAGGCGATCGCCGCGGCGATTTCGTCGGGGTGCCCGATGCGTTGCAGGGACAGCGAGCTGACCAGGGCCTTGAGGGTCTCGGGGTCCGGCGGTTGCATGCCTCCCTCCATCAGTCCGGCCTCCACGACGTTGGCCGTGATGTTCCGGGGCCCGAGGTCGCGTGCGACGCCCATGGTGTACCTCTCGATCCCTGACTTGGTCGCCGAGTAGTCGGCAAGGCCGGGGGCGCCGACCCGGGAGCCCAGTCCGGAACTCACTGTGATGATGCGGCCGCCCGTGCGCAGCACTCGGGAGGCGGCCCGGATGACGGCGATCACGCCGAGGTAGTTGGTGGCGTGCATCCGGTCCAGTGCGGCGGTGTCGGTGTCCGGGTCGTCCACCGTGCGGCCCTGCCCCACCGAGATCGCCGCGTTGTTGACGAGGATGTCCAGGCCGCCGAAGTGCGCGACCACGTCGTCGATCAGCGCCGGTGCCCGGCTTGTGTCCGCCTGGTCGGACTGGAAGGCGACGGCCTTGGCTCCCTTGCCGTGCACCTCGTCGACGACGGCCTGCGCCTGCTTCTCGGAGCTGACGTAGGTGAAGGCGATGTTGGCGCCCTGCTCGGCCAGCAGCCGTACCGTCGCGGCTCCGAGTCCGCGCGACCCCCCGGTGACCAGGGCGACCTTGCCCGTGAGTGGTTTGCTCATTCTTCTCACCTCGTTGATTGACCCTTCCCGGCAGTCGCAACGCTAATTGTTACGACAGCCTGTTGCAACCTTAGCTGTTACGACTGTGCTGTCGTAACATGAAACGTTGCGGCCGAGAGGAGGGGTTCATGAGCGCCAACAGCAGGCTGACCATTGCCGCCCACGCGCTGGCCTGGATCGGTCTCTACCAGCGCCAGGGCCATGAGGTCGCCACCTCCGAGCAGATCGCGACCAGCGCGAACACCAACCCCGTGGTGATCAGGCGGCTGCTCGGCGAGCTGCGCAGGGCCGGGCTCGTGGAGTCCCGGCGGGGCGCGGGCGCGGGCTGGTCGCTGGCGCGCGAGCTGGGGTCGATGACCCTGCTCGACGTGTACGAGGCAGTGGAACCCGGCCCGTTGTTCGCGATGCACCGCACCACCCCGGACCAGGGATGCGTGGTGGGTCACGGCATCCAGCCGGTAATGCAGAGCATCTACGAGGGCATCGAGGAGACCGTGAGGCACGAGCTGGCCCGCGTCACGCTCGCGAACGTACTCCGGGACGTACTCGCGGCACCTCGCTAGCCTCCCCGTTACGCCCTGGCATCACCAAACCCCCATCCATGCCCAGGCGGAGTTCTGTTCTCACCGCGCAGGGCCGGTCTCTGGTCTTGTGGTGCGGGCGGCGTGGGCGTAGCGGGTGGCGAGGTCCCCGAATGCGGTGGCCAGTTGGGGTGGGCCGATGACTTCGATATCGGTGTCGAAGCGGCCGATGGCGGCGGCGAGTCCGGTCCATGACCAGGAGCCGAGGATGAGCCGGCAGTGGTTGGGGCCGAGTTCCTCGACGATTCCGTCCTGGGCGAAGGGCGCGACATCGGCGGCCGGGAGGCGGAGGATGACTTCGCCTTGGCAGGGCCAGTCGGTGGTGGTGCCGTCGTTGCCGCGGAATCGGCTTGTGATGAAGGTGGAGACGGTGCCGCCGGGGAGGTCACGAAGGGTGAAGCGGGGGCCGGTGGGTGTGCGGGGCCGGATGCGGTCGACGCGGAAGGTACGCCAGTCCTCGCGGCGAAGGTCCCAGGCCACGAGGTACCAGCGATGACGCCAGGTGACCAGGTGGTGGGGTTGTACGCGGCGGACGTCATCGGCCGAGGTGCTTGAACCCGGGGCGTAGTCGAAGCGCAGTTCCTCGCGGGCGTGGATGGCGCGGCTCAGGTCCATCAGGACCTGAGCGTCGACCTGGGCGGTGTCGCCGGCCGCCGTGGGCGGTTGGACGGCGGTGATGTGCAACAGGTCGATGCGGTGGCGCAGGCGGGGTGGCATGACCTGGCGGAGGGTGGCCAGCGCGCGGGCAGCGTCTTCGGCGACGGTGACGCCGGCGGCCGCGGTCTGCAGCGCGACGGCCAGGGCGACGGCCTGGTTGTCGTCGAACAGCATGGGCGGCAGGTGAGTGCCGGCCTCCAGGCGGTAGCCGCCGGCCGGTCCTTTGAGGGTCTTGATCGGGTAGTCGAGTTCGCGCAGGCGGTCGATGTCACGGCGCACCGTGCGCGACGTGATGCCGAGACGCTCGGCGAGAACATCGCCGGACCAGTCACGGGGCGTCTGAAGGAGCGAGAGCAGCGCGAGCAGCCGGGCAGATGTTTTATGCATGGCCCCATCCTCCCTGGAGTACCGGACACAGCCTGTCCGCTACCTCTGCCATCGTGGCATACGAGCCGTTCGGGAGGCATCGCTCCTGGTCACGGCAGCCGCCACTGGAGCTGGACCGGTCGGCGGTGTGCATCCATCACATAGAGCAAGGAGCAGGTCATGTCCGTCACGACCACCACTCACCTGAACTTCCGGGGCACGGCACGTGAGGCACTGGACTTCTACCAGTCCGTCTTCGGTGGACGTACTGTCGCGGTCACCTACAAGGACGCGGGCGCCGTGCAGGACGAGAGCGAGGCGGACTGGGTGATGTGGGGCGAGGTGGCCGGCGACAACGGCTTCCACGTCATGGCCTACGACGTGCCCTCGCAGCTGCCCTGGAACCAGGGCGAGAACCCGTTCTTCGTCTCCGTGCGCGGCGACGACGCCGAGGAGATCAGCGCCCTGTGGGACAAGCTCGCCGAGGGCTCGACCATCGTGCGTCCGCTGGAGCCCGCGCAGTGGGCACCGCTGTACGGCATGCTCACCGACCGCTTCGGCATCACCTGGGTCCTGGACGTCACCGCTCCGTACAACGGCTGAACCAACCGACCGACCTGACATGCCTGCGCCGTCCGGGCCGCCGCAGCCGCACGGGCGGCCCGGACGGCGCAGGCACCGAACACATAGGGCAGCGGAAGGAAACGGGGCACCGTGAGGATGCGGAAGCTGGGACGGACCGGCATCGAAGTCAGTGCCTACTGCCTGGGCACCATGATGTTCGGCAGAACGGGCAATCCTGATCACGACGACTGCGTGCGCATGATCCACCGGGCGCTGGACGCGGGCATCAATTTTGTCGACACCGCCGATGTGTACGGCCACAGCGAGACCGAGGAGATCGTCGGAAAGGCCGTCAAAGGGCGCCGCGACGAGGTCGTGCTGGCAACCAAGTTCAACGGACCGATGGGCGAGGACCCCAACCGCAGCGGCAGCTCCCGGCGCTGGGTCGTGCAGGCGGTCGAGGGCTCACTGAAGCGGCTGCAAACCGACTACATCGACCTCTACCAGATCCACCACCCCGACCCGCACACCGACATCGAGGAGACCCTCTCCGCGCTCACCGACCTCGTGCGTGCCGGGAAGGTTCGCGCGATCGGCTCCTCCAACCTGCCGGCCTCGGAAATCGTCGAGGCCCAGTGGGTGTCCCAGCAGCGTGGACTGCACCGCCTGCGAACCGAGCAGCCCACCTACTCCATCCTCAACCGCGGCATCGAGCGAGAGGTCCTGCCCACCTGCCGCCGTTACGGCCTGGGCGTTCTGGTGTGGAGTCCGTTGGCCATGGGTCTGCTCACCGGCAGCTACCGCAAGAACGCCCCGCGGCCCGACAACGCCGTCTCCCGGCACCTCACCGACGAACGCAAGCTTGAGGCGGTGGAGCAGCTGCTTACCCTCGCCGAAGAAACCGGCCACTCCCTCACGCACGTGGCCATGGCCTTCGCCACCAGCCACCCCGACGCCACCGCCGCCATCATCGGCCCGCGCACCATGGACCAGCTGGACGACTTGCTCGTCGGCGCCACCCTCACCCTCGGCGACGACATTCTCGACAAGATCGACGCAATCGTCCCGCCCGGCACCGACATCAGCCCTCTGGACGTCTCCTACGTACCTCCCTCCCTCACCCACACGGACCTGCGCCGACGCCCGTCCCACGAGCGAGCCGCCGCGTGAGGATGCCATGACTGTTCTTGACGCCCGTGCCCTCAATCGCGCCGCCCTCGCCCGCCAGCACCTGCTCAAGCGCAGCGACACATCCGTGTCGGAGGCAGTGGCCCATCTGTGCGGCCTGCAGGCACAGGATCCTCAGGAACCCTTCACCGGGCTGTGGTCCCGCCTGTCCGGCTTCAAGCCCAAGCAACTGGACGATGCGCTGACCGGTCGCGCGGTGGTGCGCACTCACCTGATGCGGCGCACCGTCCACCTCGTCACCGCCGCCGACGCGCTCACCTGGCGAGCCCGCCACGACACGATGCTGCGCCAGCGAGTACTGGGAACCTACCGGCGTGAACTGGCCGGCATCGACGTGGACGAGGTCGCCGCAGCCGGCCGCGCGGTCATGGCCGACCAGCAGCCCCGCACCATGACCGAGCTCGTACAAGCTCTCGAAGACCGCTGGCCCGGCCCGCCACGTCGTGTCCTGGGCGAGCTGCTCGTCGCAGCCCTCATCCCCATGGCTCAACTCCCGCCCCGCGGCCTGTGGCAGCAGACCGCCGGCGTACGCAACCTGCCGTTGAGCACCTGGCTGGAACGGGACATCGACCCCCTGCCCGCCGATGGCAGTGATCCCGTCGGGCAGCAACTGCTGCACCGCTACCTCGCCGCGTACGGGCCCGCCGCCAGCGCGGACCTACGTGCCTGGTGCGGCCTCGCCGGCCTTCCCGCCGCCATCAAAGCCGCCCGAGAAGAACTCGTCGTCTTCCGTGACGAACGCGGCCGCGAACTGCTCGACCTGCCCGACGCACCCCGCCCCCACCCCGACACCCCCGCCCCCGTCCGGTTCCTCCCGGCCTTCGACAACGCCATCCTCGGCTACCACGACCGTAGCCGCATCATCGACGCTCCCCACCTCGGTCTGTCCGTCGCAGGCCACCGCACCGTCCTTGTTGACGGCCGCGTCACCGCCACCTGGACCGTGCGCAACCACCAACTCCACATCAGCTCCCTGCGCTCCCTCACCGCCCTGGAACAGGAAGCCGTTTACACCGAAGCCCGGGACCTGACCACCTTCCTGGACAACGACATCGAGCACATCCAACTCGACACCGAAAACTGACGATCACCCACTCCAGGTCCCGACGTGACGGGACCATTCGCACAACGTGCCAGCGCCGCCCGCGTGGACCGGGACGAGTACGTGGTGTGCGTGTTGGACGCTCACCTTCCGCGGAGAGTGCCTTCGATTAGACGGCCTGACTGTGTTGTAAGGGGTGGCCGGCGCGTTGCGCATGGCGGTCTGTGAGGCCGCACCTGCGTGCGGGGTTGCTACTCCCGATCACACGTTTAACGACCTCGTGCATGGTTGGCCGTGGCACGTCGAGGTGTGCGGTGCTGACGGGTTTCATGCTCGTAGGCTGCGGGTGAGGGTGGCTGTCTGTTGGTGTGAGAGCAGTCCGGCGACGGCTTGGACGATGTCACTCATGTGCTCGCGACGGCCGAGGTGGCGGGCAAGAGCCCGCCAGTTCTTCAGGTGGGTGATGCCGTGCTCGACGCGGATGCGCCGTGATGAGTGTGCCTTGCGCTGCTGCTCGTGCCGCTCCTCATACCAGGCGGGAGCATTCTTCTTGAACTTGCGATGGGGCGGTGTCACCACCCGTCCGCCGGTCTGCGCGCCCATGCCTTGGTAGCCGGCATCCGCGAGGATCTCCATGAATGGACCGTCGGCCAGGAGCTGGACCAGCCCGAGCTGCCGGGCCTGGGTGATGTCGGCGCAACTGCCCGGCCGGACCGGGCTGCAGAACAACACGCGCCCCTCGGCGTCGGTGAGGACCATCGCCTTCACGGCGTTCTGCTTGGTCTTGCCGGAGACGAACTTGTCCCGGTCCTTGCGGCCTGAGGCCGGGCGCCGCACACGGATCTCCGTGCCGTCGATGATCCCGGTCTGAGCCTCGGTGCCCAGGTGCTCGAGGACCTCGGCGAGCGTGCACAGCCGGATGCCCGGGGCGACAGTGCAGCCCCGCTGCGCCAGCAGGGGCCGTACTTCGGCGATGGCGCGGGTGATGGTGGAGCGGTCCACGCCGAACCAGCAGGCCAGCACATCATGCGTGGTGCCATGGCGCAGACTCACCAGGGTGGCCAGCAGCCGGTCGACGAAGACGAACTTGTGCTTCGCCCCGGCTCCTACAGCCCGCCGCCGCTGCCGCGCCGTCAGCCGAGCCTGATGCTGCTCGTGCCACAACGGCCCTACCTCGGCGATGAGTTCAGCGATCACATCCGGCGACAGCCCAGTGACCCGGTACTCCGCCACGATCAACTCACGCGCCCCAGCCCCCATCATGCACAGCTCAACGAGCTACCCGAGCGCCGAGCCACGGCCAACCGTGCACGAGGTCGTAAAGGATGTCCCGTAACTCCGGCCAGGGCCAGGCTGGCGGTGACGGCCGCGAGGATCCTGACGGCTTCGGGACCACTCAGTTCGGCTTTCTGGATCCAGATGCGGAGCGGGTGACCACGCTGGTGTCAGGCGCCTGCTGAGTCGGTGTGGATGTAGATGGTGTGCTGCGGGGTGAGGTAGGACCACTCCAGGTTGCCCGAGATCATAAACGGCAGGGCCTCGGCGTAACGGCGCACGGGGTGGCTCGGATCGGGCACGTCGCGCGCGAGTGCCAGGCAGTGGTTTTCCAACTCGCTGTAGATGGTGCGGGCGCGGTCGGCGAGGGTATCGACAGCGTGCTGGAGTCGGTCGGGCTGGCCCTGGGTGGTGAGCCAGATTTCGTTCGCGTGATGCCTTCGCCGTTGACGACCCGGGTGTACAAGTCGAAATGCTCGTTGCGGGCGCCCTCCGCCGAGGCGTAGACGTGAGCATCGTCGAGGCTGAACAGGAAGTCGTTCCAGTTGCACATCTCGGTGATCCGGTCATGCCGGGCTGTGGGGTAGGCCAGCAGTTTCCACAAGGTCGTGTCGTGCTCGATGAACCGCTCCTGCGAAGCACCGTCAGGGTAGGCATCGCCCAGGTGGTGCCGTATCCACGCTCGGCAGTCGTGCTCGATGGCGTCAATGTCAGAGCGGTATACCGCTGGCGGGAGATAGCCGAAGTCCGGCAGCGTGAAGTGGGGGTGTCGGGCGAGGTCGGTCGGCGTGTGCGGGGGCTGGGCTGTACTTGGCATCGATCATGAATCTCCGGGTGTGCGAGGGCGGCGGATCGCACCGATTCACGTGCCTGCTGGTGGTCTTGCACCTTCTCCGTCGGAGACCAGCGAATCCCGCTACCGGCATCGGCAAGTGGCCCGATGGCAGGACGGGTTGCGATGCCCGGACCGGCAACCCGACTTCGCGGCAGAGGGTTTTTTCGGCGGGGAATTTCGCCTGTATCCCGGCCGCCAAACCGCGTGCACCTTTACAACACCATGACAGCGGCATGCAGTGACATACGTCCCGGCCTCCCCATGGGCGTACACGTTGCACAATGCGCGGCGCGAAGAGGCACGCGCACCGCTGCGGAATACGCCTCCACGCGCCTGTTGCTCAGGCCTGTCTGCAATGATCTTGGTGCTGATGGGGGCAAGGTCGGCTGCTCCGCGGTGGTTTCGCCTATCCGGCAAGACTGAGGTTGTACAGGGGGCGATACCGAGGATGGCGTGGTGGACTCCGTCACCCTTGAGGCGGCAGTCGCGCAGGATCTTCCAGCTCTTCATCAGGGCGAAGCAGGACGCTTCCAAGGTGACGTCGAGGTCACGGGACGATTCATCAATCCCCCTTGAGACGAGACTCGCCCAGCTCGACGCGGCCACAGAGAAAGTCGAGGACCAGCACTCCATCTCCTATCCAGAACTCCCTACTGTGGAGGGGGACCGGAGACCCCTCCCTCATCCGGAGCCCGTCTCATCGAGTGAGTGATATCCGATCAACGAGGTGCGGGTGCGCTCCGCGTGGTTTTCGGGACTCGGGCATCAGGGGCGGATCGGGCCCAGAGCTGCGCTGCGGCAGGCGACTCGAACGAAGCCCAAGCCGGTCGATGCGACTCGGTCTGTGGGCGGGTGAGCGCGGTGCCGGGATTGGTCCTGTCGCCGGACAGCCGGTACGGCTGTCCGGCGACGCCTCCGACCCGATCGGTCCCAGGGGGCTCTCACGCTTCCCCGACCCGACGACAGAGTGCCATGCGGTACCGGGGAACTGTCGGGACGAGGGGACTTGAACCTGCGGCCTCGTGAGTTTCACATCCGGCCGCACGAAGGGTCGTTGATCAGGGGCAGTTGAGGGCCGTGTCGCCGGTGTCGCGGTTGCAGGTGTCGAAGCCGAGGCCGCCGTCGAGGCTGTCGTTGGCGATCACGTTGTCCACGGCGTTGAGGGTGTCGTTGCCCTCGCCGCCGATGTGCGTGTCGTTGCCGCGGCCCCCGTTGAGGGTGTCGTTGCCCTGGTCACCACTGAGGGTGTCGTTGCCGTCGTCGCCGTTGAGGGTGTCATTGCCGGCATTGCCATTGATGGTGTCGTTGCCGGCCAACCCGGAGATCGTGTCGTTGCCGGGGCCGCCGTTGATGGTGTCGTTGCCCGGCGTCGCCCGCAGTCCGGTGGCAGTCGGGTCGTCGCCGACGAGCCGGTCCGCCCGGGGGCCGCCGTTGAGGCGGTCGTCACCCGCACCGCCGATCACCGTCCCGGCGGCCTCCAGATTCGGGGAGATGGTGACGCTGTCATCGGCGTCGTCGGTGTTGACCCGTATCGACGTGACGGGCAGCGGACACTCTGCCGTGTGCGTCCCCGTCGACTGACACGGGGCGACGGCGGACACGGTGTCCCCCTGGTCCGTCACCACAACAACGTTGCCCCGACGCCGGATGGTGATGTCGTTCGCCACACCCTGGTCGGCTGTGACGACCAGGGTGTCGTCCATCTCCTGCACAACTGTGGTGCCTGCTAGGCTTCCGCCGGGGGCCGCACCGGGCGCGGCGGAGGCGGCGGTCAGCGGGGCGCAGGTGAGTGCGCCGATCGCCACCACCGTGGTGTAGATGCTTCGTGTTCTCATCGGTGCCCGCCTTTCGTGTTGTCTCGCCGTGTACGGGTGCTTGCACGCTGCTCGCTCATGCTGGTCAGGGGCATCCGCTGACGTTGTCGCCCAAGTCGGCACGGCAGTCGTCCACGTCGGCGCCGCCTTCGACGTAGTCGTTGCCGCCGACGTTGTCCACGGCGTCGATGGTGTCCCGGCCGTTGCCGCCCTCGGCGTAGTCGTTGCCGGCACCGGCGACGATCCGCTCGTTGCCGCCGCCGCCGTAGATCACGTCGTTGCCGGCACCGCCGTCCACGATGTCCGAGCCGCCGCGTCCCTCGATGGAGTCGTTGCCGGAGCCGCCGAAGATCCTGTCCGCCTCGGCTCCTCCGGTCAGCGTGTCGTTGCCTGCGCCGCCGGAGAGGAAGTCGGATCCCTCGTCGCCTTCGAGGGTGTCGTTGCCGGAGCCGCCGTAGAGGTTGTCGTTGCCGGCACCGCCGATGAGGGTGACGCCGAGGGCCGCCAGCGAGGAGGTGACGTTGTCGTCCTGGTCGCCGGCGTTGACCACGAGTTCGGTGGTGTCGGCGGCCCTGCAGGCGACTTCGGTCGTGCTGATGGCGTAGCAGTCGCCGGACGGTGCGACCGTGTCTCCGGTGTCTCTGATTCTGATGCTGCTGCCTGACTGCCAGACACTGATCGTGTTGCCCCGTCCGACTCCGGCGGTGACCGTGATGGTGGTGCCGGTCTTGTTCACCAGTGTCGTGGCGAGAATGTGTGGCGTCGGTGCGCCGGCCGCGCGGGCCACGCCCGTGAGGCACAGAGTGAAACCGCACACCGTGGCCAGAAGTGCCACAGTGCGATGACGCGTTCTCTTCATGACCTGCTCCTGACGATAGGGCGCTTAATTTCGATCTCGCAGCCGTGCGCATTTCCTTTTGCTTCGATCACCGGGCCAATCGGAAGAGACAGGTATTGACGGCTCCGGCGCGTGGTCTGCCGACCGCAGCCGGGACCCAATAGCCGGCCTTCGGGGAGTGCGAGGGAAACGGGGAAATGGTGTGGCCGCAAGCGCTGAACGTGCGGCTGCGGCCCATCCCGGCGCGACATCCGGATGTCCTTGCCGCTTTCAACAGTCCTCAGTCCTCGAAGACCCCTCCCATCGCGCCATGACCGACGCCTGCTCGACCGGTGATCGGCCCTTGCGCCTGGGCACCCAGAGCATGCCGGGATGCGAGGCCGTGCTGAAGCCGAATTAGCGCCATTGCCGAATACACGGTCTCCGCGCGTGGATCGTCGCCCTGACCGGGGATGGATGAACTGCACGCATGCCTGCGCTTGATTTGCATCGGCCCCGACTGCGTCAATTCACGATTCACCCGTATCGAATTCAATTAGTCGCGGGGTGAGTTGATTCGGCCCGTACGGTCGATCTAAAAGGGTTCGTGAACAGGGCTTTCCGCCGGCATGTCCAAGTGGCTTCGGGCTCTGCGCCGGCGGCCTTGGGTATCCCGGCCTGCCTCGGTGTGAAAGGTGGACGTCAAGGGGCGTCCAGTGGCGGCCGGGCCGCCACCGCGCCAGAGCACTTCGGACACGTACACGAGCCTCCTGACGCGGCTCTGGCTTGTTCGTGACCTGCCGGTGTGGGGGTCACCGTCGGCGGGTCGGCAGTCACCGGCCCGGCCTCGCGCAGTTCAAGGAGACGGAAGCCCCCGGCCCGCTCCCGCTGCGTCCGGACCCTTGTCCCGGCTCGCGGGCTCCCTCTACGGTGATGCGGCACATGCCGACCAGTTGGTATGCCAGAGCCGGGTGGAGGCCGTCGTGGCGGACAACGCACGCGTGGAGGAGTACTTGGCCGACGTACGGGCCCGCCAGCAGCGCGTATGGCCGGCCTCGATGCCGAGGGAGGCGCTGTACCCGTTCGGGCAACGGCCGCTCACCGACCACCTGCGGCACTGGGCCCGGCGCCATCCCGACCGCGTCGCGATCACCTTCTACGGCGAGCAGATCACGTACGCGGCGCTGGAGGACCTGACGGCGCGGCTGTGCGGCTGGCTGCAGCGCAGTGGCGTATGCCCCGGAGACCGCGTCGGGGTGTTCCTGCCCAACTGCCCGCAGTTCATCGTCGCCATGCTCGGCATCCTGCGCACCGGAGCCGTGCACGTCCCGGTGAACCCGATGTTCCGGGAGTACGAGCTGCGGCACGAGCTGGCAGACGCCGGGGTGGAGATCCTGATCACTCTCGACACCCTGCGGCCGCTGGTCGAGGCGGTGCGGTCCGACACAGCTGTACGGAGCGTGCTCGTCACCAGCCTCGCCGACATGCTCCCCTCCGATCCGGTGCTGCCGCTGCCGTCCGGCCTGGCAGGTGCCGGCCCGACCGGCACGGGGTGGGGGCAGGCCGTCGGCGGCGCCCGCGGCCAGGACGAACCGGCCGACCTGGATGCGCTCGCCGCCCTGAACTACACCGGAGGAACCACCGGTCTGCCCAAGGGGTGCGAACACTCCCAGCGGCACATGCTCTACACCGCGGCGACGGCGGCGGCCGCCAGCGGCATGGACCTCTCCGGCGACAACCCCGACGTGCTGCTGATCTACGTGCCGGTCTTCTGGATCGCCGGCGAGGACTTCGGCATCCTGCTGCCGCTGCTCACCGGCAGCGGCATCGTGCTGCTCACCCGGTGGGACCCCGAGGCCGTGCTGCAGGCGATCGAGCGGTACCACGTGACGCTGATGCTGGGCACGGTCGACAACTACGTCGAGCTGATGGAGCATCCCGGCCTGCCCGGCACCGACCTGTCCAGCCTGGCGCAGCCGCGGGCCATGTCGTTCGTGCGCAAGCTGACGCCGACGATCCGGGCCCGGTGGAGCTCCCTGGTCGGCGAGCACAGCGTGCTGCAGGAGGCGGCCTACGGCATGACCGAGACGCACACCGCGGACTCCTTCACCACCGGGTTCCAACACGGGGACCACGACCTGCTGACCGAGCCGGTCTTCTGCGGACTGCCCGTGCCGGGAACCGAGTTCATGGTGGCCGACGAGGGGAGCGCCGAGCCGCTGCCGCTGGGCGAGCGCGGCGAGATCCTCGTACGCTCCCCCTCCCTGCTCACCGGATACTGGCGGCAGCCGGAGGCCACCGCCCGGGTCCTGCGCGACGGCTGGCTGCACACCGGCGACATCGGAATGATCGACGAGGACGGGTGCCTGCACTACCTCGGCCGCACCAAGGAGATGATCAAGGTCTCGGGTATGAGCGTCTTCCCGTCCGAGCTGGAGGCGCTGCTGGCCCGGCACCCGGATGTGCTGACCGCGGCGGTGGTACCGATGGACGATCCCGAACGGGGCCAGGTGCCGCTGGCGTTCGTCCGGCCCCGCCCCGGCGCCGCGCTGGACGCCGAGGGCGTGCGCGCCTGGGCGCGGGCGAACATGGCGCCGTACAAGGTGCCCGTGGTGAGGTGCGTCGACGCCCTGCCCATGACCACCACCGGCAAGGTGAAGAAGGGCGAGCTGCTGGAGCAGGCCGCGCGCATCGCCGTGTCTCCGGCGTCCCCGGCCGCTGCCGATGCTGACGAAAAGGACCGGTGACGATGCGTCTGGCCAAGCTGCTGGTCGCCAACCGCGGTGAGATCGCGGTACGGGTGATTCGCACCGCCCGCGAACTGGACCTGCTGACGGTGGCGCTGCGCTCCCGCGACGAGGCGGACGCGCTGCACACCCGCATGGCGGACGAGGTCGTGGTGCTCGACGGCGAGGGGCCGGGGGCCTTCCTGGACGCGGCGGCCTTGGTCGGCGCGGCGGTGCGCACGGGCTGCGACGCGGTCCACCCCGGCTACGGACTGCTGGCCGAGAACGCCGACTTCGCACAGCAGTGCACCGACGCCGGACTCACCTGGGTCGGGCCGCGTCCCGAGGTGCTGCGGACGCTCGGCGACAAGACCGCGGCCCGTGAACTCGCCGCGCGCCTCGGCGTGCCGGTGCTGCCGGCGACGTACGGCGACACCGGCATCGAGGAGGCGCGTGCATTCATGGCAGGCCTCGGCGAGGGGGCCGCGGTGATGGTCAAGGCGGTCGCCGGCGGCGGCGGGCGCGGCATGCGGGCGGTGTACGAGGCAGGGCAGTTGGAGGAGGCCGTCCGGCGCTGCCGTTCCGAAGCCTCTCACGCCTTCGGCGACGGCGCGGTCTACGTCGAGCAGTTGCTGCGGCGTGCCCGCCATGTCGAGGTGCAGGTGCTCGGCGACGGCACGGGCGCCGTCGTCGGCTACGGCGACCGCGACTGCAGCCTGCAGCGGCACCGCCAGAAGATCGTGGAGATCGCGCCGGCGCCCGGCCTCGACGAGGCGGTGCGGGCCTGGCTGCACGATGCGGCGCTGCGCATGGCCCGGGAGGTCGCCTATGCCGGTCTCGGCACGTTCGAGTTCCTCGTGGACACCGGCGACGGCTCCCCGGGCTTCTACTTCCTCGAGGCCAACCCACGCATCCAGGTCGAACACACCGTCACCGAGGAGGTCACCGGCATCGACCTGGTCAAGGTTCAGCTGCGGGTGGCCTCGGGCGAGAGCCTCGACCGCGTCGGGGCGGGGCAGGCTCCCGTTCCCCGCGGCTGCGCGGTGCAGGTGCGGGTCAACGCCGAGACGGTTCGCCCCGACGGGACCGTGCTGCCCTCCGCCGGCACGCTGGACGTCTTCTGGCCGCCGGCCGGGCCGGGTGTGCGCGTCGACACCGCCGCGTTTCCGGGTGGTCGGGTCAGCCCGCGCTTCGACTCGCTGCTGGCCAAGCTCGTCGCCCACGACGGTTCCGGCAGCTTGCCCGACACGCTCGCCCGCGCCCGCCGCGCCCTTGCGGAGCTGAGGGTGGAGGGAGTCGCCACCAACGCCGAGGTGCTGCGGCGGCTGTTGGAGGCACCCGAGGTGGTCGCCGGGCGGCTGCACACGGCGCTCCTCGACGAACTCCTGCCCGCACTGGTCCCGCAGGAGACAGGCCCGGAGAAGAACGAGGAGATCCTCGACGCGTTCGAGCCGCAGGGCACGCTCACCGTCACCGCCCCCATGACGGCCACCGTCGTCGACGTCGCCGTCGCCGAAGGAGAGCGCGTACGGGCCGGAAGCACCCTGGTGGTCCTGGAGTCCATGAAGATGGAGCACCTGCTCCAGGCGCCGGGCGACGGCGTGGTCGTCGCCGTACGGGCGGAGCCGGGTGAACTGGCCGAGCACGGTCAGCCGCTGGTGGTGATGGAGGCCACCGGCGCGGTGGACGGTGAGCCGCGCCCCGAGGAGCGGCCGGATCCGGACGCCCCACGCGCCGATCTGGAGGAGGTGCGGGCGCGCAAGCGGTTCGGCGACGACGCCGACCGCCCCGAGATGGTCGCCCGGCGGCACGCCGAGGGGCGGCGCACCGCCCGTGAGAACATCGCCGACCTGTGTGACCCGGGCAGTTTCGTCGAGTACGGCGGCCTGGCCATCGCCGCCCAGCGCAGCCGCCGGTCCCTGGACGATCTCATCCGCCGCACCCCCGCCGACGGCCTGGTCGGCGGGGTGGGCACGGTGGGGGCCGAGCGGTTCGGCCCTGGGTCCGCCCGCGTGGTGGCGATGTCGTACGACTACAGCGTGATGGCCGGCACCCAGGGCATGATGGGCCACCGCAAGAAGGACCGGCTCTTCGCGTTGGCCGAACAGGCGCACCTGCCCGTCGTCCTGTTCGCCGAAGGGGGCGGCGGCCGGCCGGGCGACGTGGACGGCACGGTGGTCTCCGGCCTGGACTGCATGGCTTTCGCGCTGTTCGCGTCCCTGAACGGGCAGGTGCCGCTGGTCGGCATCGGCTCGGGGCGCTGCTTCGCCGGCAACGCCGCGCTGCTCGGCTGCTGCGACGTCATCATCGCCACGCCCACGGCCACCATCGGCATGGGCGGCCCGGCGATGATCGAGGGCGGGGGCCTGGGCAGCCATGCCCCGGAGGACATCGGGCCGGTCGAGGTTCAGCGGGCGAACGGCGTCATCGACCTCGAGGCCGAGGACGACGCGGATGCCGTCCGGCTGGCGCGCACGTATCTGTCGTACTTCCAGGGCCCGGTGACGAAATGGGAGTGCCCCGACCAGCGCCGACTGCGCCACCTCATTCCCGAGAACCGGCGGCGGGCGTACGACGTGCGTGCGGTCGTCGCCACCCTCGCCGACGCGGACTCCGTCCTGGAGCTGCGACGGCACTTCGGACGCGGCGTCGTCACCGCTCTGGCCCGGGTGGAGGGCCGCCCGTGCGGCATCCTCGCCAACGATCCGCGGCATCTGGGCGGCGCCATCGACTCCGACGCGGCCGACAAGGCGAGCCGCTTCCTGCAACTGTGCGACGCGTTCGGGCTGCCGGTGGTCTCCCTGTGCGACACACCCGGGTTCATGGTCGGCCCCGAGGCGGAGAAGACCGCGACGGTCCGGCATGTCAGCCGCATGTTCGTACACGCCTCGGCGCTCACGGTGCCCTTCGGGGTGATCGTGCTGCGCAAGGGTTACGGGCTGGGCGCCCAGGCCATGGCCGGCGGCGGCTTCCGCATCCCCCGGTTCACGGTGGCGTGGCCCACAGGCGAGTTCGGGCCGATGGGCATCGAGGGTGCGGTGCGGCTGGGCTACCGCCGGGAGCTGGCGGCCATCGAGGACGTGGACGAGCGCGAGCGGGAGTTCGCCCGCAGGGTCGCGGCCGCCTACGAGCACGGCAAGGCCCTCAATGTCGCATCGGTCTTCGAGATCGACGACGTCATCGACCCGGCCGAGTCCCGACGCTGGATCAGCACGCTGCTGCATGACCCCGAGCCCGGGCAGCGCGGCTCGCGCCGCTGCGTCGACACCTGGTGAAGGCCCGCCGACGCCCGGCGCACGGCCCGTTCTTCCAAGGTCGTCGGGGACGCCTGCTTCGCTGAGCCGGACCATCGTTCTGCCTCGTAGGAGTCGCCTCGGACCGCTGCTTCGCGTTCGGCTCTTGCTGCCGTGAGTGAGGCTCTTGACCCTCACGTGGCGTCAGACTGCATAGTCGGTGCCGTGGAGGATCACTGGACCGTGGGACGCGTGGCCGAGCTGGCCGGCGTGAGCGTCCGCACGCTGCATCACTATGACGAGATCAGACTCGTTCGGCCGTCGGCGCGGACCGCGGCCGGGTACCGGGCCTATTCGGTGGCCGACGTGGAGCGGCTGCGGGAGGTGCTGGCCTATCGGCGGTTGGGCTTCGGGCTGCGGGAGGTTGCGGAATTGGTCGACGACCCTTCCACGGACGCGGTCGCGCACCTGCGCCGACTGCGCGGCCTGCTGCTGGAACGGCGTGATCGTGCTGATGCCATGGTGACGGCTATCGAAAGGGAACTTGAGGCACGGGCGAAGGGACAGAGGGTGACACCGGAGGAGCAATTGGAGATGCTCGGTGCGCGGTTGTACGACGTGATCGGCGGCGCTTACCCCGCGACACGGCGTACCGAGCCGCGGATCGCCGCGCAGATCTGGGACGCGCTCGGGGACGCGCAGGCGGTGCTGAACGTCGGGGCCGGCACTGGCTCCTACGAGCCTGCGGATCGCCACGTGACCGCAGTGGAGCCATCGGCGGTCATGCGGAGGCAGCGGCCTGCCGGTTCGGCGCCGTGCGTGGCCGCCGCCGCCGAGAGCCTGCCGTTCGAGGACCGGTCCTTCGACGTCGCGATGGCCGTCTCCACCGTTCACCACTGGGGGGACCCGATAGCGGGGCTGCGCGAGATGCGGCGCGTGGCCCGCCGCGTGGTGGTGCTCACGTTCGATACCGACGAGCCCGGATGGCAGGACCGGTTCTGGCTGACTCGCGACTACCTGCCCGAGTTCGCCGCCGTCCTCGCGGAATTCCCCTCGCTTGCCGGGATGGCCGACGCGGTCGGCGCCCGCGCTGAGCCGGTGCCCATCCCGTGGGACTGCGCTGACGGCCTGTTCGAGGCGTACTGGCGTCGACCGGGGGCCTATCTGGAGGATCACGTGCGCCGTGCGATGTCGGTGTGGACGAGAGTCGGGCCGGAGGTCGAGCAGCGTGCGGTGCGAAGCCTCAGCGAAGACCTCGACTCCGGCCGGTGGGCCGAGCGCAACAGCGACCTCGCCGGCCTCGACGCGGCAGATCTCGGCCTCCGCCTGCTCATCGCTTGAACCGCCTCGCCGCGTCAGCGTCGTGGCTCTGTGGACAGGACCGGCGGCATACCAGTGGCGACGAAGGCGGCCGCCAGAACCACGCCAACCGCGAACGCGCCCAGAACCTTTGCCGAGGCGACCAACGGAATGGCGATCACGCGCACCGGCACGTTGATCCGGAAGATCCACCGCCAGTCCAGGCCGTCGACCAACGCGCCGCCCACCACGGGGCCCATGGCCATGGCCAGGCCGTTCACCCCGGACCAGACACCCAGCGCCATCCCGCGCGGCCGCTCGGGCACGGCCTGGGACAGCAGGGTCGACGATGCCGACGACGAAGACCATGCGACTGCCGAACCACTGGAGTTCCTGCGTGTTCGCCCGCAGGCCGACCGGTTGTGCCGGTGCGCGCCTGGGCCCCTGACCTACATGGTGCGGGCGGGATCAGCGGGCCTTGGCACGCATTTCCCGGGGGCTCACCCCGAAGCGCCGCCGGAAGGCCGTGCTCATCGCACTCGCCGAGGAGAAGCCCGAGGCGTACGTCAGGTCCGTGATCGTCATGTGCGCGCAGTCGGCGCGCAGGAGACGCTCGCGGACCAGACGCAGGCGCTCCTCGCGGATCAGGTCGCGGGGCGTGGTGCCCACGTGTTG
This sequence comes from Streptomyces sp. cf386, assembly GCF_900103585.1. Classification (GTDB taxonomy): domain Bacteria; phylum Actinomycetota; class Actinomycetes; order Streptomycetales; family Streptomycetaceae; genus Streptomyces. The sequence continues at coordinate 20,896 of NZ_FNHV01000027.1, read as the reverse complement.
GAGCGCGAGCTGGATCTGGCGGAGGGACCAGCCGAGGGCACGGGCCATGGAGGCGCCGGACAGGCCGGGGTCGGCCGCGTGCTCGCGCACATGGCGGCGGACCACCGCCTCCACCTCGGTCAGCTGCCCCGGGACGTCGGGACGGTCGTCCCCGCAGGCGAGCATGCACAGCAGCTCGACGACGCGGTCGCAGACGGCGTCGAACTGCGGGGTGGTGAGATGGCCACGCTCGTCGTTCAGGCCGCGCACCATGGAGTGCACCACACGGCCCAGCCCCTTGGTCAGATCGAGCCCGGTGGCCAGCGGCGCCTTTCGGTTCAGCGGGCCGTCGATCTCTTGGGCCGGGATCGACATGATGACACCGCGCAGGGATGCGCCGTGCAGGATCTCGAAGGGCGCACCGAGCGTGATCAGGCTGCCCTTGCCCGGCGTCAGCCGCACCTCTTGGTCGTCCTGCCGCAGGAGCAGTTCGCCGGCGAGCGGGAAGAGGAGCCGGTAGTCGGGGTCGGGCATCTGACGGATCAGGCCCGGTGTGCGGGCGTACTCGATCTGGTCGCTGTACCAGGTGACGACCTGGTAGCTGTCGCTGCCTTGCCGGATCATCTCGCCGCGGAAGCCCTCGGCGCGGGCGTACCTGTAGTCCATCCTGGTCTGGTACGCCGCGACGCGCTCACTCCACAGATCGGTCTGCTCGCGGGCTCCGACCTCGGCGGTCCTCGTCGTCTCCACGACGTAGCTTCCCGTGGGCAACGCATCCCCTTTGCTGCGCCGTCTCCCGACGGCCTCGGGAGCAGCCCCGAACGCTCCTGCGTTCGAGGACTGTTGTTCGGCGCAGCCTAGGGACCAGCAATCGGTTTCCGGAACTCGTATCGGCCTCATCGGCCTACGCCAGAGCCGAGCCGGTCGCGATCTGCAGGTCTCACGAACGGGCGTGCGTCCCGCGGCAACTTCCTTGCGCGCACGGACAAGTCCGGATGCGGACGCGCCACTACCGTCGTGCGCTGCCCGTCGACCCGCCACCCGCTGTGAGGACTTGATGACGGAACAGATACCGGAGGCGGTGTTCTGGTTCCTGGCCGTGGGCCTGTTCGCCGTCGCCGTGCTGCTGGTGCGCGAACGCGGCATCACCGCACGGCAGCGCAGACGGAACGCCGAATTGGGGGACGGCCTTCGGGCACGGGACGAGGAACTGCGGCACCTCGTCTCGGCCCGGCTGCCGGCCCTGGAGGACGCGCCCCACCAGCAGGTCCGGGCCGTAGGCCTGCTCGACACCCGGCTCGCCGACACGGAGTTCGCGAAGTGTCTCGACGGTGTCGTGGAGCGATTCGCCGGTGCGGTCGAGCACGCCCGGTCAAGCGCCGACCAGTCGGCGAAGGCCGCCTTGAAGGCGTCGATGCGCTCCATCCAGGCCTTGGCCAACGAACAACAGGTGTCCATCTCCGAGATGCAGGATCGGCACGACAACCCCGGCGTGCTGAGCGACCTGCTCGAAATCGACCACACCAACGCCCAGTTCGGCCGCCGTGCCCAGGCCATCGCCGTGCTGTGCGGCTCGTGGCCGGGCCGCCAGCGTGCCACCTCCGCGCTCGTGGAGGTCGTACGCGGCGCCACCTCCCGTATCCGCGACTACCGGCGCATCCGTATCAACGGCGAGGTCGACATCGCCGTGCGGAGCAGGGCCGTCGAACCGGTGGTCCTGGCGGTCGCCGAACTGCTCGACAATGCGGCGCGTCACTCGCAGCCGGGCACGACCGTCGAGGTCACCGTCCAGACGGTGCACAACGGCGCCTGCGTGGTGATCGACGACGCCGGGGTCGGCATGGACGGCCAGGCGGCCGAGCACGCTGCCGAACTGCTCGCCCGCACACACGACGTGGACATCGTCCGGCTCGGTGACCCGCCCCGTTTCGGCTTCGCCGTCATCGGGGCGCTCACCGAGCGCTACGGGTTCAGCGTCTCCGTGGACACGCTCTCCCCGTACGGCGGTGTACGCGCGGTGGTGTTCCTGCCGGCCGCCCTGCTCACGCACCTGGACGCCGCCGTCCAGGCGCCCGTGCCGCCCGCCGAACCGCCCGCGCCCACATCCGCCGCGCCCGCGCACCCCCCTGCGCAGACGCTCTCGCCCGGCACGGCCCCCACCGCAGATCCGGCCGCCCCCGCACCCGAACCCGCGGAGGCGACGACGCCGGGCGGCCTGCCCAGGCGCCGTCGCCGCTCCCCACGGCAACCGGCCCCGCAGCCCGTAGCGGCCGACGAGGTCGGCGGCCGCTCGGCCGAGGAGAACGCCCGGCGTATGGGCGCCTTCGCACGCGGCACCCGCTCCGGCAGGGACGCCCGGCACACGCTCCACGACGACGAAGGGAACAGCCACGAATGACCGGGCCCACCAACAACACGTTGGGCTGGATGCTGGACGAGGTGCTGAAGGTGCCGCAGGCGCGTCACGCGATCCTGCTCTCCGCCGACGGCATGCTCCGCGCCTTCTCCAAGGACATCGACCGCGACGACGCCGAACGGCTGGCCGCGGGTCTGTCCGGCGTCCAGTCGATCAGCCGCAGCACGGCCGAGTTCTGCGGCTCCGCGCACACCCCGTGGCGGCAGACCATGATCGAGTTCGCACACGGCTACGTCTTCCTGGTCGCCGCCGGCGAGGGCGCCTACCTCGCCGTCTCCACCGGCGAGGACGTCGACATGGAGGCGGTCACCTACCGCATGCACAAACTCGTCGACCGGCTCGGCAAGGAGCTGACCAGCCCCGCCCGGCAGGACACCGGCAGCCCGGCATGACACCCCGGCGCCGCCCCGCAGACAGGCTGGTGCGGTCGTACGTCGTCACGGACGGCCGCGCCCACCCGACCCGCAACACCCTTGACCTGGTCACGCTGCTGATCGCCACCGACGATCTGCCGTTGACCGGACTCAACCCGGAAAAGCGCAGGCTCGTGGAGCTGTGCCGGCCCGGAGCCCTGTCGGTCGCCGAGGTGGCCGGCCACCTGCCGCTGCCGGTCGGTGTGGCCAAAGTGCTGATCGCCGATCTCATGGACAGCGGCCACATCGTCACCCGCGCCCCGATCCCCGCCGCCCGGCCGACCGACGCCAGAATCCTCCAGGAGGTGCTCGATGGACTCCGCGCCCGCCTCTGACGACGTCTACCTGCGGCCCAGCGTGCAGACGGCGGTCAAGCTGCTGATCGTGGGCCACTTCGCGGTCGGCAAGACCACGTTCGTCGGCACGCTCTCCGAGATCCGGCCCCTGTGCACCGAGGAGGTCATGACCGAGGCCGGCGCCCTCGTCGACGACCTGGCGGGCATGAGGGACAAGACGACCACCACGGTCGCCCTCGACTTCGGTCGGCTCACCCTCAACGACCGCCTGGTGCTCTACCTCTTCGGCACCCCGGGCCAGCAGCGCTTCACCCGGCTGTGGCAGGACATGACCCGGGGCGCGCTCGGCGCGCTCGTCCTCGCCGACAGCCGCCGCCTCAGCCAGTCGTTCGAGGTCATGGGCGTACTGGAGGAGCACGGACTGCCGTACGCGGTCGCCCTGAACCAGTTCCACGACGCCCCCGCGTACGCGCTCGACGAGGTGCGCGAGGCCCTCGACCTGTTGCCCGAAACTCCCCTCGTCCGCTGCGACGCCCGCGACCGGGTCTCGGCCACGCGGGCACTCATCCGTCTCGTCGAGTACCTCCTCACTCGCACCGGCCACCTGGAGCATGCGTGACCTCCGTACCGCCCAATCCGCCGCCGGGCTGCCCCGCGCACCCTGCGCACGAGTCCCTGCACGGGCCCGAGTTCGCCACCGACCCGGCAGCCGTCTATCGGCGGTTGCGCGACGTCGGCCCGATCGCGCCGGTCGAACTGGCGCCCGGCGTGCGGGCCTCGCTCGTCGTCGGGTACGACGCCGCCCTGCACGTGCTGCGCAGCACCGAGACGTTCTCCAAGGACCCCCGCCGCTGGAAGGACTTGGCGGACGGCACCGTACCCCTGGACAGCCCGGTCGTGCCGATGATGATGTACCGGCCGAACGCGCTGTGGGCCGACGGCGCGGAACACCGCAGGCTGCGCGGCGCGATCACCGACAGCGTGGCCCGGGTGGCCCCTGCCACCCTGCGCGGCTATGTCGAGGCGAGCGCGGACACGCTCATCGACCGCATCGCCCCGGCCGGGCAGGCCGATCTGCTCGGTGAGTACGCCCAGGTGCTTCCCCTGCTGGTGTTCAACCGCCTGTTCGGCTGCCCGGCCGATTACGGAGAGCGGCTGGTGCAGGGGATGTCCGGGATCTTCGACGGAGTGGACGCCGATAAGGCGAACGACCTGCTCGCGACGACGCTGCTGGACCTCGTCACACTGAAGCGCCGACGGCCCGGGCCGGATGTGACGTCCTGGCTCATGGCCCATCCCGCCGGGCTCACGGACGAGGAGATGGTGCACACCCTCGTGCTGCTCATGGGCGCGGGTACCGAGCCCCAGCAGAACCTGATCGCCAACGGCCTGCGGCTGCTGCTGTCCGACGACCGGTTCGCGGGCACCCTCTCGGGCGGCAGCCTGCCGGTGGAGGACGCCCTCGACGCGGTGCTGTGGACCGACCCGCCCATGGCCAACTACGCGGTGCACTACCCGATCCATGACGTCGTGTACGAAGGGGTGCTGCTGCGGGCGGGGCATCCGCTCGTGGTCAGTCTCGCCGCGGCGAACACCGACCCGTCCCTGACGGCGGATCAGCGCGCGGGCAACCGCGCCCACCTGGCGTGGAGCGCGGGCCCGCACAACTGCCCGGCGCAGGGTCCGGCCCGGCTGATCGCGGCGGTCGCGGTGGAGAAGCTGCTCGACCGCCTTCCGGACGTCGAACCCGCCGTACCCGTGGAGGAACTGGTCTGGCGGCCGGGCCCCTTCCACCGCGCGCTGGCCGCGCTGCCGGTGACGTTCCAGTCGGCCGCCGTCACCTCGTCCACCCCCTCCACCGTCGGCGACGAGTCGCCTGTGCAGCGCACCGCGCCACCACCCCGGCCGTCCGAGGTGCCCGAGGCCGGCCGCGTGCGGCGAGGATGGGGCGCCCGGCTGCTGACGTGGTGGCGTGGCGAGTGATCAGGACAGGCGCACCGGAAGGGAGCGGTGGCCGTTGGAGATGAACGAGTCGACCGGCTCCAACTCGTCCTGAGAAACCGCGAGTCGGAGTCCGGGGAAGCGGTCGAAGAGCGCTTGGAGTGCGATGCGGGCCTCCAGCCGCCCCAGCGGGGCGCCCAGGCAGAAGTGCACGCCGTGGCCGAAGGCGAGGTGCTCCTTGTCGGTGCGGGCGACGTCGAATCGGTCGGCGTCCTCGCCGTACTTCCCGGGGTGACGTCCCGCGGCCGCGTAGGCGGCGAGGATGGCCTCACCCTTGCCGATCACCACCCCGTCCGGGCCGCCGAACTCGCTCATCACGAGGTCCTCGACGGCATACCGCAGCGGCAGGCTGGCGACGGGCGCCTCCACGCGTAGCGCCTCCTCGACCACGTCCTCCCAGGAGACGCGGCCGGAGCGGAGGTGGGCGAGCTGGTCCGGATGGGTCAGCAGGAGGTGGATGGCGTTGTCGATCAGGTTGACCGTGGTCTCGTGGCCGGCGCTGACCATGAGCACCAGGGTGTCGAGCAGCTCCTGCTCGCTCAGCCCGGTGTCGCCGTCGTCGCGGGCCGCGATGAGCGCCGAGGTCAGGTCGTCGCCCGGCGACCGCCGCTTGAGAGCGACGAGTTGGCCCATCGCCGCGTAGAACCGTACGTAGATGTCGGTGACTTCCTCCGGGGTGGCGGAGGTGTGGAAGACGCCATCCACGACGGCCCGTAGCTCCGCACCCTGTTCATCGGGCAGGCCGAAGAGTTCGCTGATCACCTGGATCGGCAGCGGATAGCAGAACTCCTCCCGCAGATCGACGACTTGGCCGTGTCGTCCGGCCTTCTCGACCCGCTCCAGCAGGGCCGTGGCGATCTCCTCGACGCGGGGTCGGAGCGCCATGCTGCGGCGTGCGGTGAACGCCTTGGAGACCAGGGCGCGCAGCCGTTTGTGTTCACCTCCGTAGGCGGTGAACATGTTCTGCACCGCGACCCAGGTGAACAGCGGCCATTCCGGGGAGATCTCGCCGTTGATCCACTGGGGCCAGTGCCGGCGCGGGTCCTTGGAGACGCGTGGATCGGTGAGCAGGCGCTTGAGGAGTTCGGGACTGCTGACGGCCCAGGCCCGCACACCGTCGGGCAGTTCGACGAGGGTCACCGATCCGCGCTCGCGTATCCGGGCGGCCTCGCCGTGGATGTCACGGCCGGTCGGGTCGATCACTAAGGGGCAGGGGTGTCCCACGGAAGCCTCCTGGCGCTCGCACATCAATACGACCTGTAAAGCTACTTGAACGTAGCGTGCCCGGGTGAGAGCCGTCCCCGCAGGCTGCGCACGGGGACAACTTCCTTGCGTGCGGAGGCAAGCCGGCGGTTCGCCTCCGCCCTACGGTCCGGGGTGTCGGATCGGAGAGCCGGTGAGTGCGATGACAGTCGGCGGGACCCCGTGGTGGATGCAACCGGGCAGTGTCGAGGTGCGGATCGTGGCCGCGGGTGGCTGGTGGGACGCCGTACGCGTACCGCTCGACCTCGGGATCGACGCACTCCGCAACCTCGGAGACGAGACGGGAGCCGTGATCGGGGACGGCTTCGGCGGACGCCTGTACTGGCTGATTCCTCCTGGCTCCGCCGCCGACTGGGAGCTGCCGCAGGTGCGTGTCCTTGGCCGGGGCTGCCACGTGGCGATCCCCCCGCTGCACCGCGTCACGCGCCCCGGTCTGTACTGGCGGGTCTCCCCGTCGCGCGACCACGAGTGGACGAACACACCCCGCCTGCACTCCGCCCTCCGCACGGCCCTCCTCCGCGGGAATTCGCCCACCATCTGACACCCGCCGCGGCCGAACCTGAGCCCGGCCGGGGTGGGACACGCGAGGGGCATGCCGTCGCTCGGCGATGCCCGCAACTCTGATGCGGCGGACCTTGGCCAGCGGAATCGCCTCCCTCCCGGCGTGCCCAGCCGATCGATGTTCTCGGCTCCCGTGCTGCGCGGGTGCGCGGGCGGGTTCCGGAGGGACGGTCGCCTGGGACGGCGGGGTCAGGGGGCGGAGGGGCAAGGGCCCGGTCAGCCGAGCTTGAGAAGGCCGGCTTCGACGACGGCGCGGCCGAAGGGGCCGGCGAGTTCGGCGAGGCGTTCGCAGTCGGCGTCGCCCAGGGCGGCGTAGGCGGGAAGGGCGAGGCGGTCGGTGCGGTCCTCGATGTGGCGACGCAGAAGTACGCCCTCCGGGCTGAGGGAGTCGCCTTCGAGGAGACCTCGCTTGCGTAGGCGCTCCTGGGTGTCGACCCACTCCTCCTCGGGCCATGCGCGGCTGGCCTTGAGGAAGTCGACGGGGACCTCGCCGGTGGCGGCGTGCAGAACCAGGGCTTCCAAAGCCCCGACGCCCTCGCTCAGCAGGCAGGCGACATGGCCATCTCCACGGAACTCCCGGAGCAGCGTCTGGGCGTGCCACAGTTGCGGCACCGGCTCCTTCGGCCAGGGCAGTGCGGCATGCGCGGCGAACAGCGGGCGGCCCTGGGCGTGTTCGCATGCTGCCTCGGCGGCCCGGCGGGTCAGTGCCAGGACCTCGCCCAGGGCGGGCAGTTCGTGGATTCCCGCCCGCCGCAGGGCTTCGCCCGCCGCGGCGTACCGCGCGTCCAGCACCTGCTGCGGCGTCGTTGCGTCCCAGGCGCCGTCGAGCGCCTGCCGTACGAGATCGGGGTTGAAGTTGTAGAAGGTCGCGGTGACCAGCTCGGCGGATGCTCGGCCGAACGCGGCGCTGCGGGAGGTGAAGTAGCCGGCGCGTCCGCTCAGTCCGAGGTCCGCGTACCGTCGCCTTGCCTCAGGGACGAAGTAGATCATGCCGTGCACGGGCTCGAGTCCGCGCCAGGCTGCACGCGCTGTCTTCACGGTCACCTCTTCGGAGAGTCGGGGGACGGGGTATGCGCTGCGGTTCTGTACTAGCCGTGCGCTCGCAGGTGTTCGAGCAGTAGACGGCTCAGCGGTTCGGGCGCCTCCTCGGGGACCCAGTGGCTGACGCCCTCGAGGGTCTCGAAGCGGTACGGCCCGTTGACCCACCGCTCGGTTTCCTGTGCCGCCGCCGGGCCGAACGCGCTGTCGTTCGTGCTCCAGACGTACAGCGTGGGCACACCGATGGTGCCGATCTTGCCGTCGGGGCGGCCTGCCCGGTACCAGTTCAGCGCGGCGGTGAGAGCGCCTGGCTGGGACAGGTGCCGCACATAGGCCTCGGCGCTGGCCTGCGGAATCTTTCCTGCGTACAGAGCGCGAAGCAGCTGGGCATCGTGGGCCAGCATGCGCTCCTCGGTCGCGGGTGTTTCACGCCAGTCGATCATGTAGTGCGAGCGGTTGCGCTGGTCCTCGTCGGTGCGCAGGGCGGTGGCCAGAGCGCCGGGATGCGGTGTCGAGACAACCGTCAGGGTGCGTATGCGGCTGGGATGGGCGTCAGCGGTCCACCAGGCCACCGCGCCTCCCCAGTCGTGGCCGACCAGGTCGAACGTCGCCCAGCCCAGTTTCTCAGTGATCGCGACCACGTCGTCGACGAGAAGACTCATGCGATAGTCCTCGGGCCGCTGGGGGCGGGCGCCGGGGGAGTACCCACGCTGGTCGGGCGCCACCACCTGATAGCCCTGCTCGGCCAACTCCGTGATCTGCCGTTGCCACGCCAGCCCCCTCTGGGGAAAGCCGTGCAGCAGCAGCACCGGGCGGCCCTCGGGCGGACCCGCCACGATCGCGTCGAACACGCCCGCACCGGTGGAGATGCTCTGCTCGGGCACGACGCGACCCACCTTTCATACCGACTGGTCGGTAGCCTTCAGGCAGGGGAGCGCCCTGTCAAGGCCGCGACCGCGCGGGACAGGGCGCGAGGTCGCCCGCGCGACGTGCCGCTGAGCCTGCGCAAGCCGCGGATCGGCACGCTCACCTGGGGGCGCCGGCGTGCCCGGATTAGCGTCGGCGCCTCTGACGTGGCCCCGCCGGTCTGGCGCTCCGGCCTGGCCAGGAGCGGTTCCGCTGCAGCGCGGCCCCACAGCCGTAAGAGCTCGTCAGCAGGACTGTTCCACCAGGGAATCCCTCAAGATCCCGGGCGTCCTCATCGGCGGGCGACCTCACGGCTTGCCTGTCCAGGACGCCGACGCCGACGCCGGTGCGGGGCGATCTGCGAGATCAGGCGTCGGTCGGTGCTGCCAGTGCCTTGTCCGTTTCCCTGAGGGAGGCCGCCAGAGCGCGGGGCTCGTGTTCGGTCATCCGGGAGGTGCCGTGCGGCTTGGCGTTGAGTCAACGCTGCTCAGTCGGCGACCTGCTCGCAGTACCGCTCCGCGGTGATCCGGTCGCCGCGCGATCCGGCGCGCTCCGGCCCCTGGCCGGCGTGGCTCTGGCCCATCTGCCCCAGCCACGAGCCCAGCCGGTTCAGCCGCGCGAGGTGGTGTCCCTGACCCAGGGCAACGCCAACCGTTCCAACCACACCAAAGCGAAGTAGAGCAGGATACTCATCCATCCGATCAGGATGATCGCGGCCCAGGCAGTGGCGGTGTCGCCGACCCCACCCGCTTGCACGATCAGATAGCCCAGCCCGCTCTCACCGGCCTGGAACTCGCCGATGACCGCGCCGATCGCGGCGAGAGGCATGGCCACCTTCAGCCCGACGAAGATCTGCGGCAGTGCGGCGGGCAACCGTATCTTCCGGAAAGCCTGCCAGCGCGAGGCGTCCAGCGAACGCGCCAACTCGGCCAGGTCCGCCGGGGTCGACGTGAGGCCGGCTGCGGTGGACAGCACGATCGGGAAGAAGCAGAGCAGGAAGACCATGGTCAGGACCGGCTTCTGCCCCCAGCCGAGCGCTCCCACCAACAGCGGCCCGAGCGCGATCTTCGGAACCGCGTTGACGGCGACCAGCAGCGGCGTGAACATTCGCTCCAGTACCCGCGAGCCCGCCAGTGACAATCCGATCAGAACGCCGCACCCGCTGGAGAGAACGAACCCGACAACCGTCTCCACGGTGGTGTCGGCGGCATGTTCCAGGAACCGGACCGGGGCCGCGGCGAACGCGGAGAGCACGGCACCTGGCGGAGGCAGCACAGCCGGGTGGATCGCTTCCAGCACCGAGGTGAGAAGCCACCACACGCCGAGTGCGACCAGGAGCCCGGCCAAGGGCGGAAGCAGGACACCGAGGCCCGTCCTGCGCCGTGGACCGACTCGCGGCACTGGCACTGGCACCGGCTCCGGGCCCGCCGCCGAGGTCTGCTGCGGCTTCGAGAGTTCGGTCATCCCATCCTCCTCCCAGCGCGGCCCTTCTCTCAGCGAGGCTCTTCTCCAGCGCGGCGCGATCAGGCTTTCGGCACCAGGTCGAAGTCGATGATCTGCTCAGGAGTCACTCTCTGCCGCAGCGCGCCCGCTCGCTCCAGGATCGCGATGCTCCTCGCGACACGCGCGGAGTCCAGCGTCCCGAATGCCGTGCCGGAACCGCCCGGCGTGACGTACTCGGCCATCAACTCCAACTCGGCGGCCGCGGCGGTCGGGTTCGTGGCGTCCACATTCCGTGCAAGGATCTCGGCGGCCTCCTTCGCGTTGGCGAGGCTGTACTCCAAGCCCTTGAGCAGCGCATCGGTGAATCGCTTCACCATCTCCGGATCCTGCTCGGCGATCTTCTTCGACGTGATCAGCACGTTTCCGTAGAGGTCAGGTATCACGTCGCTGTACGGCAGCAGGACTGCCTTCTTCTTCGTCACCGCCTCGATCGTCGGCTTACCCACCACGAACTGGCCGATGCCGTCCACCGAGCCGCCGGCGAGCGTGCCCATCAGGGTCTGTGCCTCGCCGTTGACCCAGGTCACCTTGTCGGCGTCCACGCCGGCCAGTCGGGCGTACGTCGGGAAGAGGTTGCGCACGACAGAGCCGGGCGTGTCGGCGAGCCGTTTGCCCTCGAGGTCCTTCGGTGTGGCGATGCCGTTGCCCTCGGTGGTGGCGATCGCGGCCATGGTGCGCTGCTGGATGGCGGCCACCGCGACGAAGTCCTTCGCCTGACCGCTGCCCATATGCAGCAGACCTCCCGTCAGGTCGATCGGGCCGAACTGCGCCTGGCCACTCACGACGGCCGGAATCACGCCGCCAGTGCCCTGGCCCGGCTTGATCTCCACGTCGAAGCCGGCCTCTTCGAAGAACCCCTTGTCCTTCGCGACCCAGGCGTACGCGTCCCGGCCGAAGTTGCCGAACGAGGTCAGGTAGGTCACCTTCTTCAGCGCCTTGCCGTCTTCACCGGCACCTGCGTCGGAATCCGAGCCGCCACATCCCGCCACCAGCGCCAGCGCCGTGGTCAGGGCCACCGCGGCGACCGTACGGGCGAACCTGATCATGCGCACGGTGTTGTCCTTTCCGACCGCCGACTGCGCCGGCGGAGGGGCGTCGAGACAGACGAGACAGACGAGACAGACGAGACAGAGCGGCGTGACAGAACCGCCGAGGGCATGACACTTGGTGCGGGCAACAGCGTACGAGGGACCGGCAGTTGTGGGCCAGGTGTGGAGCCTCGGGGCATTCACCGAGAGACGACAGGTACCGCCGAGCGGCCTGCTGCGGGTAGCCTGACTGGGCGTCACGAACCGGCCGACATGGCGATCGCCAGTGGATGGGGAGACCGCCGGATGATCAGACTCACCGGTGTGTCCCGCAGCTTCACCAGCCGGTCCGGTTCGACAGTGGCGCTCCAGGACATCGGCCTTCACATCGCCGAGGGTGAGTTCGTGGCGGTCGTGGGCCGGTCCGGGTGCGGCAAGTCCACACTGCTCCGGCTGATCGCCGGGCTACTGCCGGTCACCGAGGGCGAGATCACCATCGGCGGCGAGCGAGTCACCGGAGCCCGGCGGGATGTCGCCATGCTGTTCCAGCGGCCGGCACTGCTGCCCTGGCGGTCCGTCCTCGACAACGTCCTGCTGCCCGTGGAGATCTTCGGCTGGAACAAGGCCGAGTACCGCGACCGGGCGAAGCGGTTGCTCGAGACGGCCGGGCTGAGCGGCTTCGAGAAGCACCGGCCGCACGAGCTCTCCGGCGGTATGCAGCAACGCGTCGCACTGTGCCGGTCGCTGATGGGCGAGCCCCGGGTGATGCTCATGGACGAACCGTTCTCCGCACTCGACGCGCTGACCCGCGCGGACCTCGCGGTGGAGCTGCAGCGCATCCACATCGAAAACTCGTCAACAGTCGTCTTCGTCACCCACTCGATAGACGAGGCCGTGGTGCTCGCCGACCGGGTGGTGGTGCTCAGTCCGCGCCCGGGCCGGATCCGCAAGGTCGTCGACGTCGCCATTCCCCGGCCGAGGACGCTGGGCCGAACCGCGCACCTGGGCGAAGTGGCCCGGTGCAGCGCCGATCTGCACGAGCTGCTGATGGAACGGGACACATCCACGTCGACCGAAACGGAGGGGTGATGAGCCTGCGGATCTGTGTCTTCACCGAGCCGCACCGCGGCGCCGACTACGAGGATCAACTGCGCTTCGCTCGGCTCGTCGAAGCCGGCGGGTTCGAGGGCTTCTTCCGGGCCGATCACTTCCAGGCGATGGGCGCCGATCCCGGGCTGCCAGGCCCTACCGACGCGTGGCTCACGCTGGGCGCGCTCGCCCGGGAGACCTCCCGGATCCGGCTGGGCACCCTGGTCACCTCCGCCACCTTCAGGCTGCCGGGTCCGCTTGCGGTGATGGTGGCGCAGGTCGACCGGATGAGCGGGGGGCGGGTCGAGCTGGGCCTCGGCGCCGGATGGTACGAACGGGAACACACCTCGTACGGCATCCCGTTCCCGCCCGCCCCGGAGCGCTTCGACCGGCTGGAGGAACAGCTGGCGGTGATCACCGGCCTGTGGCGGACACCGGTCGGCGAGAGCTTCAGCCATCGCGGCGACCACTACCAACTGGTCGACGCGCCTGCCCTGCCGAAGCCCGTGCAGGTGCCGGCGCCGCCGATCATCGTCGGGGGCCGCGGCCCCAAGCGCACCCCGGAGCTGGCCGCTCGGTATGCCGACGAATTCAACATGCCCTTCAAGTCGGTGGCGGAGACTGCCCGGGCGTACCAGCGGGTTGCCGAGGCGTGCGACCGGACCGGACGGTCCGACGCCGGTCAGCCACCGCTGGTGCTCTCGGCCGGGGTCGTGGTGGCCATCGGCCGTACCGACGCGGAGGCGCAACGGCGGGCCGCACCGCTGCATGTCAAGAGCGCGCTGCCGCCGGAGGATCCGGTGGTCGGATCCCCGGCCCGGCTCGTGGAGCGGCTCGGCGAGTTCTCCGCGATCGGAGCAAGCCGAATCCATCTGCGACTGATCGACTTCAATGACCTCGACCACCTGGAACTCATCGCCGGTGATGTGCTCCCGCAGTTGTAGAGCGTGGAGGCCGACGCACGCTGTGGCGCCGGAAGAGGACGACGTCAGCTACGTCTTGGCCATGACCCGTCCGGGTCAGGAGCCGGCCCGACAGTGCCTCGAGCGCACCCGGTTGCCCGTGCAAGGTGATGCTCAATGCCACCGCATGTGAGTAGACGGTGAAGAAATCGGCACAGATAATCCTGGGTTGTTCCTTGGTGATTCAACCAGCGCTCAGTGCTGCACATTTGCGCTCGGGTTGCTTCGAATGTGCGTGAATCCCGTGGAGGTCGACCATCAGTCGGGCGTCGGGGTCACATCAAGAGATTGATCTGCTCGCGCCAAGTCGGCACTCTCCTGAGCACGCCCGCAGCGCTGCGGTTCGAACGCAAATCCCCCCACTTCACGAGGAGACCCCTCTTGACGGCGCATCACAAACGCTCAGGCAAGGCCAAGATCGTCACCGCGATCGCGGCCGTCGCAACCGTCGTCGGCACCGGCCTGTACGTATCCCCCATGGCTCAGGCGGGACAGCCCGCGGAGGGCTCCGTCTACGGTCTGAATGCCGAAGGAGCCGTGGCCGGAAGCTACATAGTCCTCTTGGACGAGAAGGCGTCCAAGGCCGAGAAGCGGGACCTGGCAGCCGAGTACGGCGGCAAGATCAGCCGTACCTACGGCTCGGCGGTCAACGGCTTCTCCGCCGGCAGCCTGACCGAGACGGAGGCCAAGCGCCTCGCGGCCGACCCCGCGGTGTCCAAGGTGGTCCAGAACAAGAAGTTCCACATCAATGCCACCCAGGACAACCCGCCGTCCTGGGGCCTGGACCGCATCGACCAGCAGGACACGGCCGGCGACGGCAAGTACACCTACCCGGACAAGGCCGGGGAAGGAGTGACCGCGTACGTCATCGACACCGGCGTACGCATCAGCCACAAGGACTTCGAGGGCCGCGCCACCTCCGGGTTCGACGCCGTCGACAACGACGACACGGCCGACGACGGCAACGGCCACGGCACCCACGTGGCCGGCACCATCGCCGGCGCCTCCCATGGAGTGGCCAAGAAAGCCAAGATCGTCGCGGTCCGCGTACTCGACGACAACGGCTCGGGCACCACCGAGCAGGTCGTCGCCGGCATCGACTGGGTGACCCAGAACCACCAGGGTCCCTCGGTGGCCAACATGAGCCTTGGCGGCGGCGCGGACCCCGCGCTCGACGAGGCGGTCAAGAAGGCCATCGCCTCGGGTGTCACCTTCGCCGTCGCCGCCGGCAACGAGTCGGCGGACGCGGGCCAGAGTTCACCGGCCCGGGTCCCCGAGGCCATCACGGTCGCGTCCAGCACCAAGGACGACGCCCAGTCGGACTTCTCCAACTTCGGCTCGATCGTGGACTTGTACGCGCCGGGCTCGGACATCACCTCCGACTGGAACGACAGCGACCAGGGGACCAAGACGATCTCCGGCACCTCCATGGCCGCCCCCCACGTCACTGGAGCCGCCGCCGTCTACCTGGCCGGTCACCCGGACGCCACTCCCGATCAGGTCGCCACCGCGCTCACCGGCGCGGCAACCGGCGACAAGATCACCAACCCGAGCAGCGGAACGCCCAACAAGCTGCTGAAGGTGACCGAGTAGACCCACACAGGACACCGGGCCCGGCGGTGCCGCCAGCGCGTGCGCAGCGGCACCGCCGGGCCGTGTCGTGGCAAGGGGTGGTACTCGGGGACGAGGGGATCGCACGGTCGATTCGGGGGCTGACGGCATCCCGCCCGGCCGCGCACAGCGCCGACCAGGGGCAGCACGGCGTAAATCCGGGCCCGCTGGCTGGCCGGGGGCCCGGGTTCGGTGTCGCGGTGGCGGACGACGCGCTCCGGTGGTGCAGGGGCGCGCCGAGGCAGCCGAGGCGTTATGGCCATCCACCATCACGGCGGTCGCGGTCACGGTTCCTCGCCCCGTTCGCGGACCGCCTGTCCGCCGTGGCGGCGCTTGCGGGGCAGCGGAGTGTCTACCTCCACTCCTCGCGTAGCGTCACCTACGCCGAGCTGGAGCGTCGCCCCCGCGCGCTGGGGGAGTATCTCACCCGCACGGGGCTGCGCCGCGGGGACCGCATTGCGATCTTCCTCTGCAACTGCGCAGAGATGATGGAGAGTTGCCTCACCGACCTGCGGGCCGGGATGGTCGGCGTCCCGCTCAATCCGCGGTCCTTCGACGCCGAGCCGGCCCACTTCCTCCAGGACAGCGGCGCCGGATTCGTCATCACCGCGCTGCGCGCCGCCCACCGAAACATCCGAATGCTGCTCCGCAACCTCCGCCAACCCTGGGACATCGCGGAGGCGGACGTGAAGCCGGTGCCGCATGGTACGGCGGAGCTGTTCGCGACAATGTGTAATCGTGCCCCGGTGTCATCGGCCTCGGGAGAGCGCGCCGCGTAGCAGGTCGCCCGGCACCGAGTCCGCACGCCACCGACCCTGTGCTGGTTCTGCGCTGATCTGGACGGCCGGAATTGCGGAAAACCGCTGGTCCTAGGGCCTGTTTGAGATGTTGATCAAGGTCGTGAAACGATCTTCGGATGGCTCGTGGAGATCTGACGGACGACCAGTGGCTGTGCTTGGAGGCGGTATTGCCGCCGTTGCCGAAGATGGGGCGCAAGCCGCGGGATCGGCGGCAGGTCTTTGACGGGATCTGGTGGCGGGCGAGGACGGGTTCGCCTTGGCGGGACATGCCCGAGCGGTACGGGCCGTGGGAGACGTCGTACTCGGTGTTCCGCCGCTGGCAGATCCACGGAACCTGGGCCCGCGTCCTGGAGAAACTGCAGGTCAAGGCAGATGCCGCCGGGCACATCGAGTGGGAGGTCTCGGTCGACTCCACAGTCT
This sequence comes from Streptomyces sp. cf386, assembly GCF_900103585.1. GTDB lineage: Bacteria > Actinomycetota > Actinomycetes > Streptomycetales > Streptomycetaceae > Streptomyces. Next base: position 4,610 of record NZ_FNHV01000027.1, on the reverse strand, counting down.
GCCGCGCCCACCAGCACTCCGCGGGGGCCCGGAAAAGGGGGCTGCCCGTCCGGGCCGGACGTCCCCGGACGGCCTGGCGGACGAGCCGGACGACCACGGCCTCGGCCGCTCGCGCGGCGGCCTGAGCACCAAGCTCCACCTGGCCGCCGACGCCGCCGGACACGTCCTCGCCGTCGTGATCACTGGCGGCCAACGCGGCGACGCACCACACTTCATCCGGGTCATGGACCGCATCAAGGTGCCCCGGACCGGCAGCGGGCGGCCTCGTGTCCGGCCCGATCACGTGCTCGCCGATCGCGCCTACTCCTCCCGCGAGATCCGCGCCTACCTGCGCAGGCGGCAGATCCCGCACACCATCCCGGAGAAGCGTGACCAAGCCGGACACCGCCTGCGTCGGGGAGCGGCAGGTGGACGGCCGCCCGGCCTCGACCGCGAAAAGGACAAGGCCAGGCACAAGGTCGAGTGCCGGATCGGCCTGCTGAAGCAGGCCCGGGGCGTCGCGACCCGCTACGACAAGCTCGCCGTCCGCTACGAAGCGACCATCCAACTCACGTTGATACGGCAGTCCCTGCGACCTGGCCGCAACCGTGCCCTCCGTTACGCCAAGGGCCCGCTGGCACCAGGGCACCGAGCACTGCCAGTAGCTGTGGCGGCTCGACCCGGTCCGGCAGCGAGTCCAGATCCGACCACAGCACCCACGCATGCGAGTCGAGGTTGGCCCGTTCATCGGGAAGTAGACCGGCGCGTTCCAGCGAGGGCCGCTCCTCAGTGAAGCGCGCCACGAAGAAGTCCTCTGTGCCGACGTACTGCATGCCCTTCCACCGCACATTTCGTTCGACAGGCACGGACCGCTCCAGGACCGCCTCGGGGTCCAGACCGGTCTCCTCGACCAGTTCGCGCCGTGCCGCCGTCAGCGGCGTTTCACCAGGGTCAATGCCGCCACCAGGCGGTTCCCACAGCCACGTTCCGTCGACTGGATCGCGCCAGCGCAGCAGAAGCACGCGGTCAGAGGCGTCCAGACAGACCACGCGTGCAGCGGGCCGATGCATCGTCTCCATGGCCTTGACCCTAGGCGCGCTCGAAGCCCCGATCGAGGCTTCGGGCGCTCTAGTGATCAACATTTCAAACACGCCCTAGTACTCCAGTCCGGTTTCGTGATCTATTCAGTGGGCTCGTCCGAGGGTTCGTCGTCGGTAGTGGCTGCGTCGGGCTGTTGCCTGGTGGTGTCGGCGCCAGAAGGACCACTGCAGCAGCCTGGCCGTCGACACGGCAGGCGGGTTGCAGACGGCACCGAAGAGACGGCGGATCTGCGGCACGGTCAGCGTGATCGGATCGCGGCGGTGGTCGAAGTGGTGTGGACCGGCGGGCCGCTGTGGTGCCGCGTCGGCGGTCAGGAAGGCCAGGGAGACCGTGGCGGGCGACCAGCACAGGTAAAAGGCGTGTTCACCGGTGGAGCGGTTGCGTCGGATCAGCAGGTGTCGGATCGCGCCGATACAGATGTGGATCCAGGCCCAGTCGTAGTGTCGAGGACCTTTCGCGCTGGTGACGGCACTCTGACGATGCCAGGCGGTGACGGGCAGTTGGCCCGCAACGGTGTCCGCGCGAACGGCAGTGCGGCCGTGGTTGATCCTCACTCGCGTCGAGCAGGCGACGGCCAGGACATAGCCGGTGCCGCGTGCCTCAAGGAGGGCGCGGAGCCGCGGGTCCTGGCCGTAGGCTTCGTCGCCGGTCACCCAGGACGCAGTGACTCCGGCGTCCAGCGCTGCGGCGATCATCTCCGTCGCGGACCGCGTCGGCATCCCAGCAGGCATAGCGCAGCAGACGCTGCAGCGGCCCGGGTCGCGTATGGCCCGCCTGTTCGGCCAGCTGCCAGCAGTTCTTCCGCTCCACGCCCGACAACAGCCCGAACAGGTAGGAGCGGGCCGACGCGCGGGGTTCAACCCGCCGGAACCGGCCCGCGATCCGGGCCATGACCTGGTCGAACATCGCCTGCCACTGGGCAGGGTCTGGGCTATGCCGTGCGGCCACCGCACGATCTTCAGGAGTCCGCACAACCCCCGATGATCACGCGATGGCCGTACCCGTTCCCCGCCGGGTCCGCGACAAGGTCGCGAAGGACCTCCTGGCACCGGCACATCACGCTCGCCATGCGCGCCCTGGCCTTCCTGACCGCCGTCGCCGCCGACGCGGATCCGCCGTCGCATGGGCGCGCAGACCGGCGGAGGGGTGGTCTGCACGGCATCGCACACCTGAAGAACTGGCGGGCCCTGGCCCGCCACCACGGCCGTCGCGAGCACATGAGCGACCTTGCCCAAGCCGTCGCTGGACTGCTCTCGCACCAGCAAACCGCTGCTCTGTCCCGCGGCGCTCAAGCGTGACCACTGTCAGCACCGCAACCCCCGACGAGCCGCGGCCGACAGGGAGTTCGTCGGTAGGTCGAGGGGCAGCGTGTGGATGAGTGTGCCGGTTTCCGGATCCCAGAATTGCAGAACGCCCTCAGGCCACCAGTGGGGAGAAGGGTCCGGTCTTCGTGCGTGTGTAGTGCGGCTACGGCTGGTGCGTCTCCGCGAGTGCGTGACAGTATCGCCCCTCATCGTGCCCGGTCGAAGTCGTACGTGCCGCTGATCACAGGCTCCGGGCATGGTGATCAAGCCGTGTGTCGGGGAGCCTTCACCAGGCTCTCTGGAGTTATCGGATTCGACGGCTCTGGAAGGGACTTGGACGAGCACGAAGACGGGGGAAAGTCGAGTTCTACGACTTCCTCAAGCCCCCACCGGGCCTCGGCGATGAGGAACTTGCGGTCTTCGGTGAACTTCGCGAGCGGGCCGCCGGGAAATGGGCTCGGCATGGTACCCCGATCGTCATCCCGTCGGCCGGGGTGCTGCCGAGGACTTGGCGGCGTTTGAGGTTTTGAGGTACCGCCTGGCCCACGGCTCTCCGTGCTCTTCCCGGACGGCTCACGTGGAGGTCATGGCCGGACGAGTAGGGGTGCGACGGATGATGCAGAGCTGTCGGCCGACTGCTGTTGCTGGGGGATGGCCATGCAGCCGGTCCGGGCATTCCAGCAGCCGTTGCGCATCGTCAGCGTGACCGCGGACAGGGGCGGAACACTGAGATGCCAGAAGGCGTGGGCAGGTGCGGACAGGACATGGACCAGTGAGGCTCGGATAATGGCGGCCTCGGTGATCGTGAGTATGCGTTCCGTGTCGGCGGACAGAGAACTCAGCCATGCCGCTGTCCGACGGCAGAGTCGAGCGATGGACTCGCCCCCGTGTGGTGCGGCGTCGGGGTCCGTCAGCCAGGCGGAGAAGCCGTAGGGGTCCTCGGCCATGATGGCTTTGCGCGGGCGGCCGTACCAGCTGCCGTAGTCCAGGTCACGCAGGGCATTCTCGGGCGTGGCTGCGATCGAGAGGGCCGCTGCGGCCCGCGCGCAGCGGGCGGAGGGCGCTCGGAGCGCTAGTGAGTACGGCGGAAGGACAGCTTCCGTCGCTGTGTCCTCACGCCGTCCGCGGCCAGTCAAGGCACCGTCCCCGAAGACCGGGTCATCGCTGACTGCCGCGCTGGTTGCGCACAGCATCGTCACTCGCAGAGCCATCCTGGGAGCTCCTTCTCCGATCGGGACGGGGACGCTGCCGGCCCGGTCATGTGATCAAGCGGGCGGGCTTGGCGACCCACGGTGACAGGCACTGCAGCGGGCCGGGCCGGAAGAGACGGGTCCGCGGGATGGCCGGCGCCATGGCGGTGACGGCGAGCCTGAGGAGCCCCAGCAGCGCGGCCCGATCCTCCGATCCATCGGTGCCCAGCAGACGGATGTACACGATATGGACCACGGAGGTTGTCAGGAGATCGAGCCGACCGCAGCCTTGGTCACAAGACTTCAGGAACCGTGGCGGTATAGCCATCCGGCAGGTGGCCGGACTGCCCCCGCCGACTGGCGGGTCCTCATCCGCCGATGGTCCGGCCGTTGGCCGCGGGACGGGTCCGCGTACTCGCAGGTCAGCTCGGCAGTGTCACATATAGGAGTAGCCGGACGACGGAGCGTGTTCCCGCTCGGCTTGAGCTTCCTTGTGCCCCACTCTCTTACCGAGTCGGTACGTGGCGATGGCCCCTACGACGGGCGCCACGAAGGTGCCCACGGTTTGAGTTCACGCGCGGGCTGCCTCGAAGCTTCCCTTGGGCTGAACCACGGATACCTGGACGACTACTGGCCCTGGGGGGCGCGAAGTCGGCGTAGGCGTCGGTCCGGGAGTCGGATGCGTGGGCTGAGGGCTGGAAGGTGGGGTCGGTGTCGCCTAAGACCGTGTCCTACGTGGTGAGGCGGGCGTTGACCCGGTATGGGGCGGGGAACGTGGAGTTGGATCGTGCCGGACGGCTTATGGGAGATCGCGAGGCCGCTGATCCCACCTCCGAAGGTGCGGCCGCAGGGCGGCGGAACGCAGGACACGCCTGATGCGACGCTGTTTGCGGCCATCATCTACGTCCTGGTCAGTGGCTGCGCCTGGCGCCAACTGCCGCCATGCTTCGGCATATCGAAGTCGACCGCCCACCGCAGGTTCCTGATCTGGTCGAGAGCCGGCGTCTGGGGCCGCCTCCACGAGGCCGTGCTGCAC
>NZ_FNHV01000005.1 GCF_900103585.1 Streptomyces sp. cf386 | reverse complement strand
CGACTGCTGAACGCGTGCGAGCAGCTGGCCACCGAGAAGGGACTGGGACAACTGGACGCCGGAATGAGCCTGGCCCGCCAGGATGCCTACCGGCGCATGGTCGACCGCGGTTTCCGTACCTGGCTGCAAGGTGTGACCATGCACAAGCCCAACGAACCTGGCTACAGCCACCCAGACGCCTACGTGATCGACGACTGGCGCTGAGTCCACCGCCATACCCGGCTTCGGGGAAGACCCGATGCCGTCAGGAGAGACTGACACCAGGACTCCACGCTGAACGACCTGCCGCTGACCGCCCGTCACCGTTCCTACTGACCACGGCGGCATTACGCAGGGATCACGAGACGTCAGCCCCTACAACACCACGCTTTCCTTGCAGAGGTCGGCGTCGTGGCTGACGGGCAGACCGCCCCCAGAGCCCTTCCTCCTCCGGTTGGCGGCCTGGTCCTCTTCTCCGGGAGGGACAGGTCCACCGCGCCCCGCTTCGTTGCTTCCGCGTCGGGCTCCCCGGCAGGGCCTCGAAGACGCCGGCGTCAGACCACTGCCGGAGGCGGTTGTGGACGGTGGACCAGGCGTCGAACTCCTGCGGCATCTCCCGCCACTGTCCGCCGGTCCTGGTGAGGTCTTTGATCCAGATCATCGAGGCGTGCAGGTGGAGACTGGCGAGGTAGCTGTCGGGAGTCTTGTCGTATCGGGTGTCTCACCGTCCCCTTTCCGGCCTCCTGGTACGTCACGCTCTGGGGCGGGTGAGGCACGTGGAGCCGACGTGAGCCGACCGGTGCACTGATGTCCGGGCGGGGACTCATGGGACATGGCCCGGCACCCGGCTCAGGTGCCGGGGAGGATACGGCGCGTTTCGTAGGCCCACATCGCGATCTCGACCCGGTTGCGGGCGCCGAGTTTGGCCATCAGGCTGGCCAGATGCGTCTTCACCGTGCTGAGGCTGATGTGCAGCGCGTCGGCGATCTCGGTGTTGGTCAGCCCGCGGGCGACGGCGAGGAGCACCTGCTCCTCGCGGGCGGTGACGGGGGACACCGGCTGGGCCACGGGCCGGCCGGCGGGCAGGTCCGCGAATGTCTGGAGCAGACGGACGGTGACGCTGGGCGCGATGAGCGCCTCACCGTCGGACGCCGACCGTACGGCCTGCGCCAGAAGGTCCGGTCCCGTGTCCTTGAGGAGGAATCCGCGGGCGCCGGCACGCAGTGAGCCGTAGACGTACTCGTCGAGGTCGAACGTGGTGATGACGACCACGGCCAGCGGGTCGGCGACGCCCGGGCCGGCGACCAGCCGGGTGGCCTCGAGCCCGTCGAGTACGGGCATGCGGATGTCGAACAGGCAGACGTCTGGGCGTAGTTCGCGGGCCAGACGTACCGCTTCCCGCCCGTCGGCGGCCTCGCCGACCACCTCGATGCCGGGCTGGGCGTTCAGCATGATCCGCAACCCGGTGCGGATGATCGTCTGGTCGTCAGCGACGAGGACGCGAATGGACACCGCTCTCGCTCCTCGCTCTCGGCAGTTCGGCTTCGACACGCCAGCCCCGGTCGGTACCCGGGCCGGCTCGTAGTGTGCCGCCTAGCAGGGTCGCGCGCTCGCGCAGTCCGGTAAGTCCGTATCCGTCGCGACCCCGGCCGGTGCGCCGGCCGTTGTCGCGCACACTCACCCGTACCGTGTGCCGTTCCGCGGCGACCCGAACGACGAGCTCGGTCGCGTCGACCGCATGGCGCAGCACGTTGGTCACCGACTCCTGCACGATCCGGTAGACGGCCGCGTCCACGGCCGGGGGCAGCGCGTCCAGTTCGCCGTCGAGCCCCAGGTCGACCCTGAGGCGAGCACCCGGGGTGCGCACCAGGCGCTCCAGATCCGCGACTCCGGCAGGGGGCGCCAGCTCGGCGCCGACCCCGCGGTCGCGCAGCGCGGCGACCATGGCGCGCATTTCCTCCAGCGTGCGCGCCCCTTCCTCCTCGACCCCCTCCAGCGCCGCGACGGCGGCGGACGGGTCGGTGCCCGCGAGCACCCGGCCCGCCTGGGCGATGATCACCATGGCCGACACGTGGTGGGCCACCGTGTCGTGCAGTTCCCGGGCGAGCTGCTCGCGCTCGCGGGAGCGCACCTGCTCCACCTGCCGCTCGCGAGCGGTCACCCGGAACCGCACGGCAGCCCCGACCACGCCGGGCAGCAGCAGGAAGACGAAGCCCACGACATTTTCGACGACCGGGGTCTCGTCCGTGACGGAACACAGCGCGCCGGTCGCGAGGATCACCGCGCCGCCCAGCACGATCTCGCGTCCCGATCCCCACCGGGGCAGCGCGTACACCAGCACGAGCACGACCGCGCCGGTGTACAGGCCGACGGGCTCGCGCGGTGCGGCGACGAGCGAGGCCGCCTGAAGCAGGATCACCGAGCCGAACGCCAGCGTCACCATCGCCAGCGGGCGGGTCCGGCGCCACAGGGGCAGCAGGCACAGCCATACGGCGAACACCACCGCCACCGGCCGCCACACGACGTTCTCGCGCAGGGTGGCCTCCAGCGCCACACCGGCAAGCCCCGCGGCGAGCAGCGCCCAGTCCCTCCGCACCCGGGCGGGCGCGTCGGGCGGCCGGGGTTCGGTCCACAGGGTTCGCAGGTCGTCTCGGAGCACGGTTCTCAGCCTAGGGACCGCGGCGTGCCGCGCATCGGCCGAAAGGACGGGTCGTCACTCCGCCCCGGGGCCGACGGATCCGCGGCCCGCGGGCCGATGCCGCGGAACGCCGTGGCGACGAGCCTCGGCATCGGCGGCCGTACAAGGACGGCCGACGAGGTGGTTGGAGGACCCGATGCTCTCGAAAGCCCTGTTGCGCCTGGGCGCAAGCGCCGCCCGCCATCCCTGGCGGGTGATCGCGGCATGGCTGATCGCCGCCACACTCGCCGTCCTCGCCGCCGTCGCCTTCGGCGGGCGGACTGCGGACTCGTTGACCGCTCCGGGACTGGACTCCCAACGGGCCGCGGAACTGATCGAGCGGGCCGGCACCGGCCAGGAGGGGATGACCGCCCAAGTGGTCGTCACCCCCCTCGACGACGGTGCGACGTTCTTCGACGACGACGGCGCGCGCACCGCTCTCACGCGGCTGCGGGCCGAGGTGAAGCGGCTGCCGCACGTGCTCGGCACGAGCGACCCGGCGGGGGCGCTCGACACGGGCGGGGACACCGCCGTGCGCGGCGGCCTCGTTTCGGCCGACGGGCGGATCGCGGTCGTCCGGGTGCAGTACCCCGACCAGAGCCGGCTGTCGGCCGAAGACCTCGACGCCCTCGTCGATCTCGGCGACCGGCTGCGCGCCGAACTGCCCCTGCGTATCGAGATGGGCGGGAACCTCTTCTACGCCTTCTCCGACCCCGACGGCGGTGCGAGCGAGCTGATCGGCCTCCTCGCCGCGGCCGCGATCCTGTTCCTGGCGTTCGGTTCGCTCGTCGCCGCCGCGCTGCCGATCGGCATGGCGGTCTTCGGGCTGACCGTCGGGGTCGCCACGATGACGGTACTGGCGGGGGTCACGGACGTCCCCACCTTCGCACCGGTCCTGGGCAGCATGGTCGGGCTCGGAGTGGGCATCGACTACGCGCTGTTCGTGCTCGCCAGGCACCGGGAGTACCTCGCGTGCGGGCTCGATCCGCAGGCGGCGGCCGGACGAGCGGTGGCAACGGCGGGGCGGCCGGTGGTCTTCGCCGGCGGCACCGTCGTCGTGTCGATCCTCGGCCTGGCGGTCGCGAACGTGCCGTTCATGACGGTGGGCGCGGTTGCCGTCTCGATCGTCGTCCTGACGATGGTGCTCGCGTCGGTGACGCTGCTGCCGGCCTTCCTCGGCGCGGCGGGCCCGCGCCTGGCCCGGGCCGGCCGGATCGGCCGGGCTCTGCAGACCAGGAAGCCGGGCCGACTCGCACGGCGGCGGGACCCGGAGGCAGGCGCCGCCCACGCCGCCGGGTGGCGTCGCTGGATCGGGCACGTCAGCCGGCACCCGGTGCCGTACGCGGTCGGCGCGGCGGGGCTGCTGCTGACCGCGACGCTGCCCGTGCTCGGCCTGCGCGTCGGCCTGCCCGACGACGGCTCACTGCCCCACAGCCGTACCGAGCGCCGGGCCTACGACCTCGTCGCCGAGGGGTTCGGCCCGGGCACCAACGGTCCCCTCGTCATCGCCGCGGACCCCACCGGTGATCCGGGAGTGCTGGACCGACTCGTCGGGGCGGTCGCGGCGGATCCGGGCATCGCATCCGTCGCGCCGACGCACATCGATCGGGCCACCGGCATCGCGACCCTCGTGGTGTTCCCGACCACCAGCCCTCAGGACAAGGCCACGGCCGACACCATCGCCCGGCTGCGCACCGACGTGCTGCCCACGGCGATCGGGCACGGCCCGGCCAGGGCCCACGTCGGCGGCGCCGCCGCGAGCCTGTCCGATGTGGGCCAACGCACCAGCCAACGCCTGCCGGTGTTCGTCGCCGCCGTGCTGGCGATGTCGTTCCTGCTGCTGATGCTGGTCTTCCGCTCGATACTCGTACCGTTCAAGGCGGTACTGCTGAATCTGCTGAGCATCGGCGCGGCCTACGGCATCATGGTCGCGGTCTTCCAGTGGGGCTGGGGAGGCGCACTCATCGGGCTGGAAGCGACGGTTCCGATCGTGTCGTTCATCCCGATGTTCCTCTTCGCCATCCTGTTCGGCCTGTCGATGGACTACGAGGTGTTCCTCCTCTCCCGCGTACGAGAGGAGTACCTGCGCACCGGCGACAACGGCACGGCGATCGTTGAGGGCGTCTCGCGCACCGCCCGGATCATCACCTCGGCCGCCCTCATCATGGTGGCGGTCTTCCTGTCCTTCGCCGTCGCCGACGACCCCTCCACCAAAATGTTCGGGCTCGGCCTGGCCACCGCGATCTTCATCGACGCCACGGTCGTACGCATGGTGCTGGTACCGGCGACCATGACACTCCTCGGCCGGACCAACTGGTGGCTGCCGAAGTGGCTGGACCGGATGCTTCCCCGCGGCCCGGTCGGCACCGACGACACCGACGCGGAATCCACGGGTGAGGCCCCGCGTCCACGGCTGGTTGACCGTTGACCCAACTCCTGCCCGACCTTGGCGTCCGGCACCTCAGCGCGTCACCTAGGGGCATATCGAGTCGTGATCATCGGGTGGTCCTGGTGAGGTCCTTGATCCAGATCATCGAGGCGCGCAGGTGGAGACCGGCGAGGTAGCTGTCGGGAGTCTTGTCGTATCGGGTGGCGATGCCTCGCCATGCTTTGAGCTTGTTGATCAGGCGTTCGACGGTGTTCCGCTCCTTGTGGAGATCGGCGTCGTGGCTGACGGGTCGGCCACCTCTGGAGCCCTTCTTCTTCCGGTTGGCGGCCTGGTCCTTCTTCTCCGGGATGACCGCCTTGATGCGGCGTTTGCGCAGGTGGGCGCGTCCGGCCGGATGCGGGGCCGGCCGACGGGCCCGCGTACCCGTACCTTCTTCAGGACGGGGATGAACTGCGGGCTGTCCGCTACCTGGCCTGTGGTCAGGATGAACGCCGGCGGGCGGCACTTGCGGTCGGCGGCGAGGTGGACCTTGCTGGTCTGCCCGCCGCTGGAACGTCCGACTCCGAACTGGCCGATGGCTACTCGAGCAGTATCAAGGTCGGTGACGCCTTGCCGGTCAAGATCCTGGAAGTCGACCTGTCGCGACGGCGTATCACCCTCTCGCACCGGCAAGCTGCCTCAGAGCTCTGACCAGGCCGCGCTGCGGTCTGCGTGAGACGCGGTTCGGGAATCACGGTGGCTGCCGGCCGTGTTCGGCCAACAGCCACTCGCCCGCCCCTGCTGCGTCCAGGAGACCCCTCTCATGTCAGAGCCAGAGATCGATGCCATCGTGTTCGACGTGCTCGGCACGCTGGTCGACGAACCCGCCGGTATCCGTGCCGGCATTCGTGAACTCGACCCGTCGCTCGACACTCCCAGCGTCGAGCGGCTTCTGTCGCTGTGGCAGCAGCACATCGAGCGCGAGCAACGCCGCATCGTCGATGGCGCCCGGCCCTACCTCACCAGCGACGTCCTCGACCTGGAGGCCGCCCGGCTCGTCGCCGATGCCGTCGGAGTCGACGACCCGACCGCCGTGGCGGCGCTGGCCCTGTCGGGCCGCAGGCTCCCGCCGTGGCCCGACACCGTGGCAGGGCTCGCCCGGCTCGCCGAACGGTTCCCGTTGATCGGCCTCTCCAACGCGAGCCGGACGGCGCTGCTGGGACTCAACGCACATGCCGGGCTGCGCTGGCATCAGGCTCTGTCCGCTGAAGAAGCCCGGACCTACAAGCCGGACCCAGCGGTCTACAAGCTGGCCGTCACCGTCTCCGGACGACCACCGGAGCGGCTCCTGATGGTCGCCGCGCACGCCTGGGACCTGCGCGGAGCCCAGGGCCTCGGCCTGCGCACCGCCTACGTCGCCCGCCCCGTCGGCGACCCGCCCATCTCCTCGGACAGGTTCGACCTGCACGCCGACGACCTGGCCGACTTGGCCGACCAACTCGTCCACGCCTAGGGCCTCCGGCCGATCATGCGCGGGCACGGCTCGGTAGGTTGCCCGCATGCCTTCTGCACTTGTTGTCGGTTACGACCCGCAAGCGATACCCGGCGTCGACAGGGAGGCCCTGAGCGCGGCTCTCGATGCGGAGCTGGCCCGGTTCGGCGAGCACGGTATCGACGCGGCCATGGCGTTGGTCGTGTTCGACAAACGGCCGAGTCCGCTCTCTCGTCGCGTCGCTGACCGAGCGTCCCTGGGATGTCGTGGACCGAGCGCCCCTGGGACGTCGTGGTCGTCGGCGGTGGGATCCGTAAGACCGAGCAGCTGCTGCCGCTCTTCGAGCGGATCGTGAACCTGACCCACCGCCATGCGCCTCAGGCCGCCATCGCGTTCAACACCAGTGGCGGGGGCAGCGTCGAGGCGGCACAGCGATGGCTCTGAGATCCGCCCGTCCGGTCACGTCTTGATGGTCACTGTCTCGTCCGGCATCCGGGTTGTCTGCTGTCCGGGTCCGCGTCCGGTGAAGCGCATGGCGATGCATGCCGCCAGGTACAGCGCGGCGACGATCAGCAGCAGCGTCTGATAGCCCGTCATCAGGGCCAGGTACTCGAGCGCGCCCCCGGTCAGCGCGCCCAGCAGGTTCGCGCCGAACGCGGACGTCGGGTCGGGGGCGAGGGCGAGTCGGTCGGAGAAGATGAGGTTGGCGCAGAAGATGGGAGCGAAGGCCAGGGCGATCGCGGCGGTGAGTCGGCCGGCGAAGGGCAGCGAGAGCACCGCCTGCGCCGGGACGAGCCAGGCCACCGCGAGGGAGCCGAAGAGCATGAGCTGAAGCACCAGCTGGTTGACCCGCCGCAGTCTGCGTCGGACCTCGACGGCGGCCAGGACGGAGACCAGGACGCCGAAGAAGACGAGGGCGTTGACCAGCCAGGTCGTACCGAAGTAGAGCGCGAAGCCGATCACGTTCTTCGTCTCGAGCAGCATGAAGGCCGCGCCCAGCAGGAACATGTCGGTGTAGCGGACGGTGCTTCGGAGGCGAACCCCGGCCAGGCGCACCGACAGCAGCGTCACCAGCAGGATCGCGCCCAGGGCGCCCAGATACAGCGTGGGGATGTTCCGGTGCAGCAGGTATGGGAAGGGGTGGTCATCGGTCGCGGCGGCCGGGACCGGGCCGCTGGGCTGCCAGGTCTGCTTGCAGGACTGGTCGGCGGGGGTCATCCCGGCCACCAGCACGGCCGCGTTCCGTTTGAACGTCGTCATACAGGGGGCGTGGCCGTAGAGGTCGTCGAGATCGCCGGCGAAGCGGTCGACCAACCAGCTCTTGCGGTAGTAGTTGTACATGGCGAACGCGCCGTCCGGCGCCAGGTGATCGCGGGCCGCCTCGAACGCCTGCCGGGTGAACAGGTAGCTCTCCAGCCGCAGATTGCTCGCACCTGACACCAGCGTCAGGGAGTCAGGGAGCGCCAGGACGATGAGGTCGTACTTGGCGTTCGTCCGCTCCAGGAATGCCCGTCCGTCGTTGATGTAGACGTGCACCCTGGGGTCGTCGTAGGGCCTGGCGGGGTGCAGCTGTGCGCCGATCTCCTGTAGACGGGGATCGATTTCCACCGCGTCCACGCGCTGGGCTCCGTGCGCCAGTGCGACGGCGACGTCATTGCCGTTGCCGGCCCCGATGATCAGCACCCGCTTGTGCGGGTTGCGTGGTGTCTGCTCGTACGCCTGCCGATAGGGCGAGTTCTCCCGCATCAGCACCGGGAGCGGTGCGGTGCTCTGGTGCGGGACGCCGTTGGCGGAGATGTAGTACGTCCGGGTGGCGGTCGGCGAGGGCTTGAGCTCGATCTTGTAGTAGGGCGACCAGGAGATGCCGGCCGTCGTCGTCTCCAGGAACAGCGCGGCGACCATCGCCGTGAGGGGGATGCCGTACAGCAGGGTGTTGCGGCGCCCGCCGAGGATCAGCAGGGCCGCGGCGGCGAGTACGCCCCACACGACCGAGGGGGCACGGAGCCAGGACAGTGCGGCGAAAGCGACCGAGCCGGTGATGCTGCCGAGCAGGTCGTAGCGGTAGGCATCGAGCGAGGGGAGTTGGCGGAAGAGATCTGCGGTGATCTTGCCGATCCCGGCCATGATCACCGCGGTCAGCAGGAAGATGGCCGGCAGGGTCACCCACTGGGGCAGGCCGGTGGTCTTCACGGCCGTGAAGTAGATGACCTCACTGCTGCTCTGGCGTACCTGCACCGGGTACGCGCGGACGAGGATGACGAGAAGCGCGAGGGGGATCGGTGTCCAGCGTTTGAGCCACTGTCCGCGCGCGGCGGGGATCAGGAACCCGATGCCGATGCCGAGGAACGACCCCAGCAGGATGAAGTTCGAAAAGTAGCTGAGGTGGACGACGTTGGCGCCCGCCCACCTGATCAGCGCCAGCTCGACGAAGAGCATGGTGGTGCTGGCCAGCACGAGCCTCCAGCGCACCGAGCTTTCTGTTTGCCCGCTTTTGTTCACCTTCACGTCGGTTTACGGTGCCAGCTTCTGGCCGACGAGTCGAGCTGCCTTGCCGGTCTACTTCATTCCGGTTCATTGACAGGTCCGTACCAAAGCGGGACTCTGAGAGCGCTCTCAGGATTTCCTGAATCGGCCGTTGTCGAACGGAGACAGAGCATGTTACGGACACTCGGACACCGAGCCGCAGCTGTGAGGTTGTTCCTCGCCACGGCCCTCGCCGGTGTATTTCTCGGGACCGGAGTGGGTGCACCGGCCCACGCCGCCGTCCCGGCGACCATCCCTTTGCAGATCACCAACAACTCGGCCCGCGGCGAGCAGTTGTACATCTACAACCTGGGCACGGAACTGTCGACCGGACGACAGGGCTGGGCCGACGCCAACGGCACGTTCCATCCCTGGCCGGCGGGCGGGAACCCGCCGACTCCCGCGCCGGACGCCGCGATCCCGGGGCCGGCGGCGGGGCAGTCGGCAACCATCCGCATACCGAAGTTCTCCGGCCGCGTGTACTTCTCCTACGGCCAGAAACTGGTGTTCAAGCTCACCACGGGAGGCCTGGTTCAGCCCGCCGTGCAGAACCCGACCGACCCGAACCGGAACATCCTGTTCAACTGGTCGGAGTACACGCTCAACGACTCCGGCCTGTGGATCAACAGCACCCAGGTCGACATGTTCTCCGCGCCGTACGCGGTCGGAGTGCAGCGAGCGGACGGCAGCACCGCAAGCACCGGCCGGCTCAAGCCCGGCGGGTACAACGGCTTCTTCAACGCCCTCAGGGCGCAGCCCGGAGGCTGGGCCAACCTGATCCAGACCCGCCCCGACGGCACCGTGCTGCGCGCCCTGTCGCCGCTGTACGGAGTGGAGACCGGGGCGCTGCCGACTTCGGTCATGGACGACTACGTCAACCGCGTCTGGCAGAAGTACGCCACCTCGACACTGACGGTCACGCCATTCGCCGACCAGCCCACCACCAAGTACTACGGCCGGGTCTCCGGCGGCGTCATGAACTTCACCAACAGCGCCGGCGCCGTCGTCACCAGCTTCGAGAAGCCGGACGCCTCCTCCATCTTCGGCTGCCACAGGAAGCTCGACGCGCCGAACGACCTCGTACGCGGCCCGATTTCGCGCACCCTGTGCGCCGGGTTCAACCGCTCCACGCTCCTGGTCAACCCCAACCAGCCCGACTCCAGTGCCGACGCCTTCTACAAGGACGGCGTCACCAACCACTACGCCCGCACGATCCACGCGCAGATGGCCGACGGGAAGGCGTACGCGTTCGCCTTCGACGACGTCGGCCATCACGAGGCGCTCGTCCACGACGGCAGCCCACGCCAGGCCTACCTCACACTGGAGCCCTTCAACTGATGTCCCGGGGGCCGCGTCAGGCTTCGAGGCGTTCCGTGTACGCCTCGGTCGGAGGGGCCGGTGTGGGACTGGTCATGCCCACCGACCAGAACTCCGTGGTGCCGGGAACGGACGTCACGTCGTTCAGGTACGGGGCCGGCGCCGCTTCGGCCGGGCCTCGCACGACGGTCCAGGCGCTCTCGTCGCGGTGCAGATACGTACTGCGGCTCTGGTCCTGGTAGTTCCAGCCCGATATCCATGTGGCGCGGCCCTGTGCGTCGCCCGCGATTCCACTCAACGACCCGACGGTGAAGCCCACTTCCTCTCGGGTCCAGGACGTGCCGTCCCAGTGGCCCAGGACAGGGTTGCCGGGACGGCCCGGCGGGCCGCCGATGCCGGCCTCGGTGCCCACCGCCCATACATCGTCCGGACCGGCCGAGTGGACGTCGGCTATGCCCAGACGCAGGCCCGCTACCGGGGGCAGGACCGTCCACGTCCCGTCCCAGCGGGCCACAAGCCCCGACCAGCCCCCGCCGTTCGACTGGTCACCGCTCACCCAGACCTCGCCCGGGGAGCGCAGGACGACCCGGTACAGATTCGCGCTCTCGACGGGCAGCGGGTCCAGCCATTGCCATTCTTGCCCCTCCCCGTGGAGCAGACGGGCGGCTCCGCCTCGGCTGCCGCTGATCCACACCTGCCGGTCCGGGCCGACCGCCACCGCGTTCAGGCGAACGTCCGACTCGCCCAAGCCCGGGAACGTCGCCTCGCGCCAAGTCGCTCCGTCCCAGCTCAGCAGCGGGCTACCGGTTCCGGCGGGCTGGGCCACACTCCACGCCGAGGCGGCGCAGACACCGGCGACGTCGGTCAACCGGGTGTGGTTCAGGTGCGACAGGTCGGTCTTCGTCCAGGCGCTGCCGTTCCACAGCATGGCCAGCCCCCGCCCCTGCGACGCCCCGACGCGGCCTTCCTCGCCCACGGCCCAGGCCAGTTGGGGTCCGGCAGCGGCGATACGACGCAGCTGCGCGGCCGGAGTGCTGCCGGGCGCCGGCACGGCCTGCCATTCCTGTGTCCGGGGCGTCGCTAAATCGGCCTGGGCCGGAGGCGGGCCGAGCGCGATCCCCGAGACCGTGCCGATCGCCCCTGCCACAAAACGCCTTCGTCTCACCGCGGGGTCCCTCCAGTCGGATGGGCGGACAGGAGGGACCACCGTGAACCAGCGAACCGCAGAGGTCTAGTTGCTCAAGTGACAAATCCCCCTGAAACGCGGCGCCAGGATCTTTGCGGGTCAACCCCTTTCACGGTGCGGTTCCCTGCCGGTGGTCGGGCAGTGAGCGAATCTCGTCGCCGAGGTCGGGGGAGTGGACGGTGTGCCCTCGGGCGAAGCTCTTGAGGGTCGCGGGCCCGGTGTTCTTGGCGGCCCGGGCGGAATAGCAGACCTCCATCTGCCGGCATTGCGGGCAGAACAGACTGGCGACGAAGGGGGACAGCGTGACCGGGCCTTCGGCGCTCAAGACGTAGAACACGTCGTTGGCCACGGGATCGGGCCAGGTGAACTCCCGTCGCTCGAAATCCGGGTGATCACCCATCACGTGGTGTGCGACAACGTCGAACGTGTCCGACCTCGGCCGGTAAGAGCAGGAAACGGTCAGCAGCCACGGTAACCGCGTCAGAAACTCGGCCTTGATCAGTGCCTGCTCGAGGTGGGGTCTGATCTCCGCCACTCGTACGGTGGACTCGCCCGCACTCTGGGGCCTGTCGCCGTGGGCGGCGCGATTCCTTTCCGTGCGCAGGGCGTTGAGGTGGTCGACCAGCCCAGTGGTGTGGAGGTCGCCCCGCAGCGCGTTCGGGAGCCCGGGAACGACATCAGGGTGGCTCGCGGCGAACGGGCGGAGGGCTTCCAGCCAGTTGGTCCAGGTCCCGAACGTCGCACCCCCTCCGGCGAGGAGGGCGCTGCGGAGCGTGGAGAGGTTGCGCCGGCCGCTCTCCTCGCTCCCTTCGCTGCCACCGCTCTTCCCCCGCAGGAGAGCAGCCGCGGTGACGCTGACGCTGATCGCGAGGATCTCAGCCGCATCGAGCAACGCCTCGTACTGCTCCTTGCTGGTATTCGCCTGCTGGAGCGTGCGAAGGGCGCGGGCAACGGGGTGGGGCATCTTGTTCCGGGCGTCCACCCATACCGCGGAGGTGGAAGGCGGCTTCGTGTCGTCCTTGGCGAGCGGAACGCTCTGCTGCACCCGCTGGGGTTCCGAAGCCTCCCGTTGCTGGTGCGGGGACTGAGTTCGGGGAGGTGGAGGCCGGCGTCGTGCCGGTTCAGTACGTGGCTGCGGAGGCGTTGTCACGGGCGGCGCAGTGGGCCGACGAGCGGAGGGAGCGGCGGCGCGATCAGCTGCACCGGGCGGGGCCCCGGCAAAGGAGTGGGGCGAGCGGTCACGCCTGCGCGCCAGCCAGCGTCTGACGAGCAACCGGAGCCAGGTGGGAAAGACGCCGAAAAGGATGACAAACGTCAGCACGGCGAGAAGCGTGTCCAGCCATACCGGCAACTCGGTGGGCTGATCGCCGGAGGGAATGGAGACGGCTGTCAGGAGCCCCCAGCCGACGGTCATCCAGAACGCCCAGTCCCGATGAACGGGACTGTCGTACAGCGCCAGCACGGCATTGCGTCGCTTGGAGCGAGGCGCCGGTGGAGCTGACGGCGAAACCCTGGAGTCATCGGTCATGCGCGTATGGTGCCCGGGAGACGCACATCGCATCCAGTCGTGCGTGAGCAACGATTGACGCAGGGTCACGTCGTACGGCGAGCCCCGCAGTCGACTCAGGGGGCGGGGCTCCTCAGGGGGCCGGCCTGGGATCAATCCACAACGCCTCGGAGACGGCGCACAGTTCGCCTTCGGCCGTGGCGACCGCCGCGCCCATCGTGTGCTTGCGGCCGGACTCCGACAGCAGCCACGCGTATGCGATGTACGGCTCACCCGCGGCGACCGGCCGCAGAATCGTGCCCGTGAGAGACGCGGTGACCGCACCCGGGCGCTGGGTGCCGAGGAAGCGGCCCGCCCAGTTTCCCGGGCAGTCCAGGGCGCCCCAGACCAGGTGGGTGGGGAGCAGGCCGTCAGGGTCGGCGAAAGCGTGCGACGGGATCCAGGCCGAGGCGACGAGGTCGAGACCCGGCACCGGGGAGCAGTACACGCGCAGACCGCGGTCAGCGGCGCGCAGGCCGCAGCCGAAGCAGTCGACCACACCCGACGGCGGCGCAGCCCGGAACCTTTCGGCCGCGGCGGCCGCGTCGTCCCAGGAGGGCGCGGCAGGCGGGTCGACCTGCAACTCGGCGGGACGCGCGGAGGCCAGGGGTCGTTCGGCGTCGCCCAACTCCACGCCACCGTCCGCCGTTTCGGCGATCCGCACGGGCACCTCGACCGGCACCGGCCCACGGAAGTCCACCCGCACCGTCCGCGCCCCGGACCTCTCCGCCAACACGCCCGCGACGTAGCCGCCGAAGGCCACCTCGGGGTAGCCGATGTACAGCTCCGGCACCACGATCGCGTCACTCGTCGTCATGATCCCCACTTCACCACACCTCAGGATCACGCTCATGCCGACTGGGCCGGCCGAGGTGGCGTGCCGGCTCAGCTGCCCGGCGTGAGGCCCAGGGTGTTGAGCACTCCGTACACCCCGAGGAAGAGGATCGCCGCGCTGCTGATGACGAGGGCGGCGGTGAGCCAGGGGTTGGCGCGGAAACGGGGCGGGACGCCGGTGTAGCGCAGGCGCCAGACCGCGATCACGACGGCGAGGAGGAAGATGCCGCCGCCGATGCCGCCGATCTGCACCATCAGGACCGGGGACTGGACCCACAGGAAGAAGGACATCCACACCGGGGGCAGGCACCAGGTGAGGATCCGGATGGTGCGGGTGCGGACGCGCATGTCCTTCCAGTCGATCACGCCGAGCAGACCGAGGGTGTTGGTCCACAGCCGCGGGACGCTGGCCGACGAGGCGACGGTGACCGAGAAGAGCACGGAGATCGCGCCGGCCAGGAAGAGGTACTCGGCCCAGGGGCCGAGCGTGTCGGTGTAGCTGTGCGACAGCGTGGTGATCATGTCGTTGCCCTCGGGCACCAGACCCTGCGGATGCAGCACGGAGGCGCCGATCACGTAGAACGACAGGGTGCAGAGGGTGCACACGATCCAGGACACGCCCACATCGAGCCGCATGACCTTGAGCCAGCCCTCGGCGCGCCGGGCGCGCTGCTCGGTCCCGTCGTCGGGGCCGGTCCAGCGGGCGTAGCCCTTTTCCAGACACCAGTAGGTGTACGTCGTCATCTCGTCGGCTCCGACGCCGGTGATGCCGAACATGGCGAGGGCGATGCCGACCGTGCCGGCCGGGATCTGGAAGCTGAGCCCGTCGACGAACTGCTCGGTGCCGTACCCGAAGGCGGTGAGCGGCAGGGCGAGTGCCAGGCCGACGGTGATCACCGTCTTGAGCGTGATGCCGATGACCTCGACGCGCTCGACGACGTGGTACTTGCCCGTCTGGAGGATGAGGATGGCGGCGGCGGTGACGATCACGGCCCAGATCGTGAGGGACGCGGTGCTCAGCGACCCGCCGTGGATCGGGAAGAGGATGGAACAGGCGGCCGCGGTACCGCCGATGATGCCGCCGCGCTGGAACATCTTCGCGAAGTCCATGCCGATCCAGAGCCAGTTGATCCAGCTCAGGCGGCCGATGCGGGGTCCGACATCGCGGAAGCCGTCCAGCGCGGGGCGGCCGTTGAGGATGGTCCAGCGGGCCAGCTCCATCTGCACCCAGACCTTGACCGCGGTCGAGATGATCACGAGCCACAGCAGGGCGAAGCCCGCCTTCGCGCCGAGCGCGGTGGTGGTGATCAGTTCACCGGAGCCGACCACCGCGGCGGACAGGATGAGCCCGGGGCCGAGGTGGCGCAGGCGGCCACGGAAGGAGTCGGGGGCCGGGCGGGCGTCTTCGGCACGCAGCGCGTACGGGTCGGGCTGCGCGGGTGTCGGCGCCGCGGCGGCGCCGTCGGTCGACGTGATGGCCATGTCAGGTCCTAGGGGGATCTTCCGGCGTCGTCGCCGGTATCCGGTATGGGGACGGGTGGGGGGTGAGTCGTGGTGCCGGGCGCGTGCGTGGGGGCGTTCGGGGGCGGCCGGCCCTGAAGGTGACGGGGCTCAGCGGGCCTGGTGGTGGGGCGTCTCGCCTGCCAGTACGCGCACCACGTCCTCGGCCACCATGGCGCCCATGGCCTGATTGGCCTCCGGAGTGCAGGCGGCCATGTGCGAGGTGAGGAGGGTGCGGGGCGCCTCGCGCAAGGGGTGGTCGGCGGGCAGGGGCTCGGTGCTGAAGGCGTCGAGGGCCGCGGCCCCGAGCTGCCCGGAGTGCAGCAGGGCGGCGAGCGCGCTCTCGTCGATGAGGCCGCCGCGCGCCGCGTTGACCAGGATCGCGCCCGGCCGCATCGCCGCGAGGCGGGCGCGGTCCAGCAACGGCGTGCCGGACGGGTCGGGCGGGGAGTGCAGGCTGACGGCATCGGCGCGGGCCAACAGGTCGTCGAGGGCGGCCGGTTCGGCGCCGTGCGCACGGACGTCGTCGCCGGGGACGTACGGGTCGTGGGCGAGTACGCGCATCCCGAAGGCGTGGGCGTAGCCGGCTAGCAGACGGCCGATGCGGCCGAAGCCGACGATGCCGAGCGTCCTGCCGTGCAGTTCGGGGCCGAACAGCTTCGGCCAGCCGCCCGACTCCACCGCGGTGTGCGAGGCGGTGAGGGAACGCGCCGCCGACAGGAGCAGACCGAAGCTGTACTCGGCCACCGCACGGGAGTTGCTGCCGGGTGCGCACACGACGGGTATGCCGCGCGCGTGGGCGGCGGCCACGTCGATGGTGTCCACGCCGACGCCGTGCTTGGCGATCACCTTGAGGCGGGGAGCGGCGTCCAGCACCTCGGCGGTGATGGGGTCCATGCCGACGATGAGGGCGTCCGCCTCGATGGCGTGGGCGAGGAGTTCGGCGGTGGGCAGGGCCGCGTCGGCGCGGGGGCGGAGCGGTCCCGCCCCAGCCTCCTCGAGGATCTGCCAGGGGCGCGCCGAATGCCGAGCGAAGGTGGGCGTCGTGATGAGCGTGGTCGGCATCAGCGCGCTCCGCCGCGCGCCGCTTCGAGGTGGGACGTGGCGATCTGCTGGAGGTGGACGACGTCGGCCGCGACCGAGGCGAACGTGAAGCCCTCGGCGAGGCGGCGGGCGGCGCTCGCGCCGTCGGCGTTGTGGATGCCCGCCGCGATGCCCGCCGCCTCGGCCGCCTTGCTGATGCGGGCCAGAGCCTGCTCGAACTCCTCCTGCACGGACGGGTCGGTGGACGTCGCGCCGCCGATCGCCAGGCGCAGGTCGGACGGGCCGACGTAGATGCCGTCGAGGCCGGGCGTCGCGCAGATCGCCTCCACGTTGGCGAGACCGTCGGCCGTCTCGATCATCGCGAGGACGGCGGTCTGCTCGTGGGTGTCGGCCGGGTTCGGGCCGATCCGGAGCTGGGCGCGCATCGGCCCGTACGAGCGGCGGCCCAGCGGAGGGTAGCGGACGGCGGCGACGGCGTCCGCGGCGTCCTGCGCGTTGTCGATCAGCGGGACGATGACGGCGGTCGCGCCCGCGTCCAGTGCCTTGCCGATGTAGGTGAGGTCGTTGGCCTCCACGCGCACCATGCCGACGGCGGTGCTGCCCTTGGTGTCGGTGGCCAGGAGGTTGTTCAGCATGCCTTGGTAGCCGAAGAGTCCGTGCTGAGCGTCGAAGGCGAGGTAGTCGTAGCCGATGCGGGCGAGGCGCTCGGCGGCGATCGGGGAGTCGAGCAGGGACCAGTAGCCGATGAGCCGCTCCCGGGCGCGCAGGGCGGCGGTGAACTCGGCTGATGTGCGGCCGGTTGCCATGAATGTCTCCGTAACAGAGGGGGTGGGGCGGTCAGCGGTTGTAGGCGGGCATCGGACCGCGCAGGCGGGCGCCCACCTCGTCGCAGGCGGCCAGCACGTCGGCGGACAGCGCTCCCGCGGCAGCGGCGGCGATGTTGGCCTTGAGGTGGTCGACCTTCGAACCGCCGAGCAGCAGCGCGTCGGTGGAGGGACGGGACAGCAGCCAGCGCAGGGCGAGGGCGGTCAGAGGCAGGCCCGCGTCGGAGGCGATGCGGGTGAGGTCGGTGACGGCGCGGAACAGGTCCTCGTTCCAGTACCGCTCGCGGTACATCGCGGCCAGCTTGGAATCACCGAAACGGCCGCTGTCCGGGGCCTGCTCGAAGGTGTGGCGGCCGGTGAGCAGGCCGCCGCCGAGCGGGTTGTAGACCATCGTGCGCAGGCCGGTGACGGCGGCGTACTCGACGTACTCCTCCTCGATGCGCCGCGCGAGCAGGTTGTGCAGCTGCTGGGCGATCACCGGTCGGGGCGCGCCGGCCTCGTCGGCCACGCGGCCGAGCTCGGCGATCTGCCAGGCGGCGAAGTTGGAGACACCGAGAGCGAGGACCTTGCCCTCCCGCACGAACTCGGCGACGGTCGCCAGGGTCTCGGCCGTCGGCGTCGCGCGGTCCGGCTGGTGCAGATAGAAGAGGTCGACGTGGTCGGTCCCGAGACGCTTCAGGCTGCCGTCGAGCGCGGCGCGCAGGCCCTCGGGGGAGAGCGGCGCGTGGTCGCCCTGGTCGGGGTGCGGGATGCCGGCCTTGGTGGCGAGCACGATCCGGTCCCGGCGCCCGGGCAGCAGCTCGGCGAGGATGCGCTCGCTCTCGCCGCCCGCGTAGCCGTTGGCGGTGTCCACGCCGGTGATGCCCGCGTCGAGCGCTGCGTCCAGCATCGACGCGGCCGTCGTACGGTCCACGGTGTCGCCGAAGGTCATCGTGCCGAGGACGAGACGGGACAGCGGGACGGGGACGTGCGGGATATCGATGCCGACGGTCACGGCGTTTCCTTCCGGGGCGGGTGATGCGAGCGGTGCCAGTGGTGCGAGCGGCGCCAGCGATGCGATGTCGTGTGCGATGTGCGCATCTCCGGTGGTGCCGGACGGCGGGCCGGACGCCTGATGTGCGTCGCTGGTGCGCATGGTGCGCCGCATGCGCAGGTGGCGTCGCCGTCCACGGGTGACAGGCGTCGGCGCCATGAGGAACGCTCGCATGGCTGCGCGAAACGCGCAAGTGGTCTCGCGTGAATCGCGCAATGTGTGTCATCATCCGAGCGGGGTCGCCCATGCCGGGCGCTCTCAAGGAGGTTCGATCCTGTGGCTTCGCCGCCCCCACTCTTGTGCGTAAGCACTTCCGCGTACGTGCCCGAGCCATCCGGGTCGTCCCGGGTGCCGGCCGTTCTCGCGCTCGCAGACGACCTGTCGGGCGCCGCCGAGGTCGCCTGCGCGCTCGGCGGGGCGGTCCGCCTGTCGCTCACCGCCCGAGCGGTGGCCGATGGTGCGGCGGTCCCCCGCGACCTCGTCGTGGACCTGGACACGCGCCACCTGCTGCCCGACGAGGCGGCGGATGCCGTACGCGCGGCACTGGGTGCGGCGCGGGGCGGCCCGGCCCGGCTGCTCTTCAAGAAGGTGGACTCGCAGCTGCGCGGCAACCTCGCCGCGGAGACCGCCGCCTACGCCGAGGGCGCAGACGCCGTGGTCATCGCACCCGCGCTGCCCGCGGCCCGGCGCACGGTGGTTGGGGGTGTCGTGCACCTGGACGGCGTTCCCCTGCACGGCACGGACGGCTGGCGCGCCGAGGGGGCCACCGCCCCGCGCTCGATCCCCGAGGCGTTGACGGGTATGGCGGTGCGAACCGTCCCCCTCGACGTCGTCCGGTCCGAACGAGGCGCCCTCGACGCCGAGTTCCGACGGATCGCCGCAGCCGGAGCGCACCCGGCGCCGGACGCCGAGACCGACGCCGACCTGGCGGCCATCGCCGCCGCCACGCTGCGACTGGGTCCCCGCTTCCGGCTCCTCGGCAGTGGCGGCTTGGCAGCCGCACTCGGGCGCGCGCTCGCGCGGACCTCCGCCTCCGACGCCCATGCGCTGCCCCCGCCCGCCCCGAAAACCGCCCCGCTGCTCTTCGTCATCGGGACCGCGGAGCCCGTCGCGGTTGCGCAGATCGCGCAACTCACCGCGCTCGGCGCGCACCATGTGACCGTGGATCCGGACGAGTTGGCGGCGGGCACGGCACGACTGCCCGCCGACATCGGGACCGCTCCGACCGTGCTCTCCATCGACGGTTCGGCGGGCCTGCGTCCCCGCACCGGCCGTGTCCTCAGCGCGGCGCTGGCCGCGCTCGCCGTCCAGCATCCCGGCCGCCCCGACCTCGTCCTGACCGGCGGCGAGACGGCGCGAGCCACCCTGGACGCCCTGGCCATACGGGAGTTGGTGCCCCTCGGCGAGATCCACCACGGCGCCGTCCACTCCCGTACCCCCGACGGCCGCAGCGTCGTCACCCGCCCCGGCAGCTTCGGCGCCGAGGACTCCCTGCACCGTATCGCCACCGCACTACGGCCCGAACTGCTCGCCCCGGCGGCACATGCCTGATCCAGCCGTGCCCGACCGACCACCACACCTCACCGCCCGCTACCGGCCCCCTGCCAAGGAGTTGCTCCCATGACCACCCCGCTGCCCCTCATCGCCGTCACCATGGGCGACGGCGCCGGTATCGGTCCCGAGGTCGTCGTCGCGGCCCTGCTCGACGACGCCGTACTGACCCGCTGCCGCCCCGTCGTCATCGGCGACGCGCGGCGCCTGCGCGAAGCCGCCCGGATTCGCGGCCTTCAGGAATGCGAGATCGCGGTCGTCGAGCACCTGCGTGACGCCGAGTTCACGCCCGGGCGCGTCAACGTCGTCGACCTCGCCCTGCTCCCCGCCGACCTGCCCTGGGGCAAGCTGTCGCCCGTCGCGGGAAACGCCGCGTACGAGTTCATCAAGCTCGCCGCCGAACTCGCCGTCGCCGGTGAGGTGCACGGCATCTGCACCGCGCCCCTCAACAAGGAGGCCCTGCACGCGGCGGGCCACATGTACCCGGGCCACACCGAACTCCTCGCCCACCTCACCGGCACCGACGAGGTCTCGATGATGCTGTCGACGGAGAAGGTCAAGGTCATCCACGTCACCACCCACATCGGTCTGATCGACGCCGTGAACCGCATCGAACCGGGCCTCGTCGAGCGCACCGTCCGCCGAGGCCACGAGGCGATGGTCCGGGCCGGCACCCCGAACCCCGTCATCGGCGTCTGCGGCATCAACCCGCACGCGGGCGAGAACGGCCTGTTCGGCTATGGCGAGGAGGAGGAGAAGATCGTCCCCGCCCTGGAGAAGCTGCGGGCCGCGGGCGTCGACGCGCGCGGCCCGCTCCCCGCCGACACGGCCTTCTTCCTCGCCGCGCGGGGCGACTACGACCTGATCGTGGCGATGTACCACGACCAGGGCCACGGCCCGGTCAAGGTTCTCGGCATCGAGGCGGGCGTCAACCTCACCGTCGGACTGCCCGTGATCCGCACCTCCGTCGACCACGGCACCGCCTTCGACATCGCGGGAAGCGGCCGGGCGGAGGCCGGTAGCATGGTCGAGGCACTGCGCCAGGCGGCCGAGATGGCCACCGCGCCGGTTGCCCCGGTGGCCTGAACCGCCGTCCCCTGCACCGCCGTTACCGCCGTACCGTAGAGGACCGAGCAGATGCCGCCGACCACATCCCGGGCACGACGCGACCGCATCGTGCACCTGGCCACCACCACCGGCCTCGCCAGTGTCGAGGAGCTCTCCCGGCTCTTCGACGTCACGCCCTCCACCATCCGCCGCGACCTCGCGCAGCTCACCGCGCAGGGCCGCCTCGCCCGCACCTACGGCGGAGCGATGGCGCTGACCGCGCACCCCGAGGCCTCACTGCGCCAGCGCACGGGAGAGGCGTACGAGGAGAAGCGGGCCATCGCGCAGTGGGCGGCGCGGCAGGTCGAATCGGGGGAGACGCTGCTGCTCGACGCGGGTACGACGGTGGGCGCGTTGGCACACGAGCTGTGCTCCGCGAAGGAGTTGACGATCGCGACGACGGGTCTGACGGCGCTGCACGCCCTGTCGGGCGCGGAAGGCGTGCACGTCGAGTGCCTGGGCGGCACGCTGCGCCCGCTCAGCGAGGGCTTCGTCGGTCCGCTGACCGAGGCCGCGCTGGAGCGGATGTCCTTCGACCGGGTCTTCCTCGGCGCCGACGGTGTCACGGTCGACCGCGGCATCTGCGAGGCGGACCTGCGCCAGACCCGCCTCAAGGAACTGATGTGCCGCCGTGCCGACCACGTCTATGTGCTGGCCCACGGCGCGAAGTTGGGGCGCGCGCCGTTCCACGCCTGGGCGACGCTCCCGGGGGAGTGGACCCTGGTCACGGACGCGACGGCGCCCGCCGCGCAGGTCGAAGCCTTCGAGGCGCGGGGCGTACGGGTGGAGATCGCGCCTCCGGCGGGGGCGTGAGGCGGGCCCGGCCGTGTCCGGGGGAGCGGGACGGCCGGACGTTGTGAAGTGCCGTACGGGGAGCGCCTGTTCATGACCGGGGTCGCGCCCCGTGGCCGTCCCCGCCGGGTGGCGGTGGTGCGGTGCTGTCGCGCAGGACGAGGCGGGTCGGGACGAGTGTGGTGCCGTGTCCCGTCGGTTCCTGTGCGGGTCGGCGGATCTTGCTGAGGACCCCTTCGACGCAGAGCCGTCCCACTTCGGCGAAGTCCTGGTGGATGGTGGTGAGGGGAGGCAGGAAGGACGCGGCTTCGGCGATGTCGTCGAAGCCGACGACGCTGATGTCCTCGGGTACTCTCCGGCCGCGTTCGTGCAGGGCGCGCAGCAGTCCCAGGGCCATCTGGTCGTTGGCGGCGAACACGGCCGTGCAGTCCTGCTGGCCGGCGATCCGCAGACCGGCCCGGTAGCCGGACTCGGCCGACCAGTCGCCGCGCACGAGGGGCGGTGGGAGCCGGCCCGCCTCGGTGAGGGTGGTGTGCCACGCGTTGGCGCGGCGCTGGGCGGCGAAGGAGTCCTCGGGCCCGGCCAGGTGCCACACCGTGTCGTGGCCGAGGTCCAGCAGATGCCGTACGGCGTCGCGGGCGCCGCCCACCTGGTCGGTGTCGACCACGGTGTAGCGGTCACCGGCGTCCGAGTCGGCCACCACGACCTGGACGCCGGGCGGCAGTGAGACGGTCGCCGCGTCGAGCAGATGGATCTCCATGATGACGATGACGGCGTCCACCGCGAGTTCGCCCAGGCGCGAGAAGGCCCCGTTCACCTCGTCCTGGGTCGGCACGGCGACGGGCAGGAGCGTGACGGCGTAGCCCTGCTGGGCGGCGGACGTGGCGATCGCCTCGAGGGTGCGGATGTTGCCCATGGTGGAGAGGGAGAAGGTGATCACGCCGAGGGTGCGGAACTCTCCGCGTTTGAGCGCCCGCGCGGCGCTGTTGGGCCGGTAGCCCAGCTCCCGCATGGCGGCCAGGACCTGTTGGCGGGTCTCGTCGGTGACGCCGGGGAAGCCGTTGGAGACTCGGGAGACCGTCTGCGAGGAGACGCCGGCGACGCGGGCGACGTCGGCCATCGAGGCGCCCTGCCGGGGGCGGGTCGAGCGCCGTCTCGTACGGCCTTCCGACCTGCGCGTTCCCGCCGGTGTGCGGCCACCGTCGTCCGTCGTGTCCATCCCGGCCCCCAAGCCACGCAACTTTCTGTCCCGGACGACTCCTTGACCGCCGAGATTCGCACAGTGTAGACATCGCGCCAGTGGATGTTTACGTAAACATTAGCTAGTCGAAACCATACGAGAACGCATCGAATCGCACCAGACCGCCCCGTGCGGACCCCGATCTCTGCAGCCCGCTGGGACGCGCGGCACGCAGAAGAGCTGGAGTACTCGAGATGGCACACCGCACCCGCAAGAGAAGGCTCCTGGGGGCCATCGGCGTCACCGCCCTGGCGACCGGAACCCTCCTGGCCGCCACCACGCTGCCCCTCGCACACGCCGACCCGGCCGCGGCCGCCGCCGCGGTCACCGTCCGGCCCGACCCCTCCTACCAGCAGGAGAAGTTCGAGGGCTGGGGCACCAGCCTGGTCTGGTTCGCCAACGCCACCGGCGACTACCCGCCCGCGATACGCGAGAAGCTGGCCAAGCTCCTCTTCGGGGACGACGGCCTCGCCCTGAACATCGCCCGCTACAACATCGGCGGCGGCAACGCCCCCGACGTCAAGGACTACCTGCGGGCCGGCGGAGCGGTCGAGGGCTGGTGGAAGGCCCCGGCGGGCACCACCCGCGAGGACGTCGACTGGTGGGACGCCGACGACTCCGCCGACTGGAACAGGAACGCGGACAAAACGCAGCGCTGGTGGGTCGACCGCATCAAGAAGGACATCACCCACTGGGAGACGTTCAGCAACTCGCCGCCGTGGTTCATGACCGAGAGCGGCTACGTCTCCGGCAACTTCGACGCGGGCAAGGACCAGCTCAAGACGGAGTCCGTCGACGACTTCGCCAAGTACCTGGTGGGGGCCACCGAGCGCTTGGAGAAGGCGCACGGCATCAAGGTCGACACCCTGGACCCCTTCAACGAGCCGAACACCAACTACTGGGGCACCAAGCTCGGCGCGGACGGCGAGCCCGTCGGCGGCCGGCAGGAGGGCGCCCACATCGGCCCCGAGCTCCAGCAGAAGGTGCTCCGCGCGCTGGGCCCGGTGCTGAGCGAGTCCAAGAGCGACGCGGAGATCTCCGCCATGGACGAGACCAACCCCGGCACCTTCGCCACCAACTGGAACTCCTACCCGCAGGAGGTGCGCGACCTCGTCGGCCAGATGAACGTCCACACCTACGGCACCGGCCAGCGCACCACCGTGCGCGACCTGGCCAAGGCCGCGGACAAGCCGCTGTGGATGAGCGAGGTCGAGGGCGACTGGGGCGACGGGCAGAGCTTCACGGACATGCGGCCGGGCCTGGGCCTCGCCCAGCGCATCGTCGACGACCTGCGGGAACTGGAGCCCAAGGCCTGGGTGTTCTGGCAGCCCGTCGAGGACTACGACAACATGAAGCCCGGCGGCGAGTCCGCCAAGGGCGGCAACTGGGGCTCGATCCAGCTCTCCTTCAGCTGCACCTCGAAGGACACCCTCGAAAGCTGCCCGATCTACACCAACACCAAGTTCGACACCGCCCGCAACTTCACCCACTACATCAAGCCCGGCGACCGGCTGATCAAGACGAACGACACCTCCAGCACGGCTGCGCTCTCCCGCAAGGGCGACGCCGCGACCGTCGTCCACGTCAACAGCACCACCGAGGCCCGCGACGTCACCCTCGACCTCTCGAATTTCGGGCGAGTCTCGTCCCACGCCACCGTCACCCCGGTGGTGACCAGCGCCGACGGCAAGCTGGAGCGGCAGCAGCCGGTCCGGGTCACCGGCAAGCAGGCCACGGTCACCGTGCCCGCCCAGTCCGTGACGTCCTTCCTCGTCAAGGGCGTGACCGGCGTGGCGAAGGACGCGGCCGAGCTCCAGAAGGGCCACACCTACCGGCTGACCGGCGTCCAGAGCGGCAAGGACCTCACGATCGCCGACAACGGCACCGGCCTCGTCATCAAGAGCGCCGACGCCGCGGACCCGAGCGGTCAACAGTGGAGGCTGGAGCAGACCAGCCGGGGCAACGACAACCGGAAGCGCTACGTCTTCACCGAGGCGACCCAGGACAAGCGGCTCGCCGTCCGTGACGGCAAGCTGGTGGCCGAGCCCGATGAGGGCAGTCGCGACAACGCCGCCCAGTGGATCATGTCCACCACCGGCGACGGCACCTGGACCCTCGTCAACGCCGCCACCGGCCAGCTCCCGGACGTCGGCGGCCAGTCCACGAACGAAGGTGCCGCGGTCGGCGTGTGGCAGCCCAACTCCGGCGCCAACCAGCGCTGGAAGGTGACCGACGTGACGGCCGGCACCGCGTCCGACGACGGCTCGTAAGCCGGGAAGCGCCGCCGCGCCGGCGGCAGCGCGTCACGAAACCTTGCCTACGACGTCACCGTCCCGGCCCCGCAGAAGTCGCGGCCGGGACGGTGACGTCGTGTTGCCGGTTCTCCCGGAGGGAGGGGGAGGATGGGGCAATGGCATGGCTGAGGGAACGCGAGAGGCAGACGGTCGGCCTCGTGGCCGCGGCGAGTGCGGCGCTGGTGCTGGCCGGGTGCGGCCCGGGCGGCTCCGACGACGGGGGCTCGGGGGACCGTGAGGCGAAGTACAAGCGTGTCATCGAGGATCCGCACCCTCGCCCCGCCGACGTCATCGAGGCGGCCGGCGCACCCACCGGCGTGGCACGCGCGGACGACGGCTCGCTGCTCCTGACGTACGAGGCCGGCAACGTCGAGGACGACGAGGGGCCGGCCGCCATGGCCTGGCGCATCGTCGGCCCGGACGGCCGTACGGTCGCCGAGCACGCGGAACACACGGACGCGGAGGCCGTGCAGGCCGCGTTCAAGGGGGTGCGCGGGGGCTTCGTACGGGTGCCGCAGGGGGAGGGTGCCGAGGGAACGTACGCCCTCGACCTGCACGGCAAGCGGCAGAGGGTCGTCATCGCCGAGACCCCCTTGCGCACCCGCCCCGGCGACAGGCTGCTCGCCGAACTGGAGCCGACCCTCGTCCACCGCCCCGCCACGCGAGCCGTGGCGCCCCCGGCCGGAGTGCCGGACGGCGCCGTCCGTCTCGCCGTGGACGAGCGGGGCACGGTGTGGAGCCTGGACCAGTCCCTGACCGAAGACCCCGACCGCGTCGTATGGCAGCGCGACGGTCGCACCCTTGGTTCCACCACCGTCCCGAAGCCGTATACGGGCGGCATCCTCGCTGCGCGAGCCGGCACCGCCGCGCTGTCCCTCGTCCTGGGCGAGGGCGAGGGCGTGCGCGGCGTGTTGGTGACGACGGACAGCGCAGAGCACTGGCAGACGGTCCTCGCCGGCGGCATCCCCTGGCGGGACCTGCAGCGTGGCCCGGAGGCGCTGGTCCTGGACCTGCTTGCGGACGGGCGCCTGCTCGTCGGTGAGGAAGGCGGCCGCTACTGGCTCGCGGACGACCGCACCAACAGCGCCTTCCACGAGCTGAAGACACCGGCGAGGTTCACGTCGTTCACCGTCCACGGCACGACGCTCTACGGCATCGCGGACGCGACGACGGCAACGTACGACCTGGTGGAGGGCGAAGGGCTGTGGATCTCTCGCGACGGGGGCCGTGAGTGGCGGCGCTTCGCGCAGCGCGGATAGCGGCGGAACGCGTGCGTATCTGCCGATCCAGCTGCGGCGAAGGCTGTCGGTGCCGGCAACTATGCTCCCGCCCATGAGCGAGGACGACAGAGGCGCCGGCAGACGAGTTGTCGACGGGCGCTTCGAGTTGGAGGCCCGCCTCGGCGGGGGCGGGATGGGGACGGTCTGGCGGGCCAGGGACCTGGCGTTGCACAGGCTCGTGGCCGTCAAGGAGGTCCGGCCGCCCGACCGGGACCTCGCCGAATACGATCCCGACGGCGCGCGCATGCTGCGCGAGCGGGTGCTGCGTGAAGCCAGGGCGCTGGCCCGCATCGACCATCCGAACGTGGTCACCATCCACCACATAGTCGACGGCGGCGACGGCACCTACCCCTGGCTCGTCATGGAGTTGGTCAGCGGCGGATCGCTGGCCGACCGGCTGGCACAGGGCCCGATGGCGGCGGTCGAGGCGGCGCGGATCGGGCGGGGGGTGCTGGCCGCGCTGACCGCCGCACACGACGCCGGTATCCAGCACCGGGACGTCAAGCCGGCCAATGTGCTGCTGCGGCCCGACGGGCGCCCCGTCCTCACCGACTTCGGCATCGCCGCGATCCGTGAGACGACCGGACTCACGGCCACCGGCTCCATCATCGGAACGCCCGACTTCATGGCACCGGAGCGCATAGCGGGGAACGAGGGCGGCTCCGCCTCCGACCTGTGGTCGCTGGCGATGATGCTGTACGCCGCGGTGGAGGGCCACCACCCCCTGCGCCGGGGCAGCACCCTGGCGACCCTCGCCGCGGTGCTCAACGACGACGTCGCGCCGCCGGTGCGCGCCGGTGCCCTCGGCGACGTTCTGATGAGCGTGCTCGTGCGGGACCCGTCGGCACGGCCGTCGGCCTCGGTACTGGACCTGAGGCTGGCCGAGATCGAGTCGGGGCCGGCCGCTGGGGCCGTACGTGACGAGCCCACCTCGTATCCGCTGACCCCGCCGCCTTCCGTCACCTTCGCCGGGTTCGGCCCGCCGCCGGGACAGCCCCTTCCAGGGCAGATTCCGCCCCAACCGGTGACCGTGCCCGGGGGAGCGGCAGGCCGACCTCGCCCGCGCCGCGCTGTCCTGCTGAGCGTGACGGGAGTCTCGCTGGCCGGCGCCCTGGCCTGGTGGCTGCTGCCGTTGGGAGCCGACGCACGCGACTCCGCCGCGGGTGGCTTGCCCACCCCCTCGGCCACCTCGACCCCGAAGGCGACCGCCTCACCGACCGATGCCGCCCCCGCAGCCCAGCAGTCGAAGGACCCCGAGGTCGGCGACATGCTGACCCCGGAGGGCATCCGCACCGCGATCAAGGCATTCGAGGAGGAGACCGGCAGGGACAGGTTCGGTGACTTCTCGGTCTACCCGGACTTCGTGTCGGCCCAGCTCATGGTCGACGGCAGTGACACCAAATACGACTCCTACACCTACCGTCCGGGCCAGGGCGTGGAGAAGGGCATCATCAAAGGCACCCTCTCCGGCGGCGAACAGCCCGTCAGCCTCGACGACTTCAACTGGGACAAGGTTCCCGCGCTCCTGGAGGAGGCGCGGAAGAAGCTCAACGTCCCGGATCCGGAGAACCGTTACCTGCTGGTGAAACAGCCCAACGACGTCTTCGACACCCCGGCCGGAATCGCCGTCTACCTGAGCGACGAGTACAACCAGTCCGGCTACCTGGAGGCCGACACCGACGGCAAGGTGACCCGCGTGTCGCCCGCGGCGGACTGACGGCTCACACCGCGCCCTCGCGTGTGTTGCTCACAGCCAGGTCCCATAACCTCGTGCATGGAGACGTCAGATACGACGTGTATCCACTTCGAGGAGGCGCTGGTGTTCGCAAGGGGCACGCGGTTGTTCGCGGGCGCTGTGATCGTGGCCTGCATGGTGCTCGTCGGCCCCAGTGCACCAAGCAGTGCCCTCTTCGGCAGGTCACAGCCCGTCGAAGCCGTCAAGGATGTCGTACCGAACCGGGTCATGACGTGGAACATCTGCAACCCCTGCGAGGTGAGCAACGTCGACCGGGCGGCGGAGATCGCCACGTATGCGCCCCAGGTCATAGGCATGCAAGAAGCGTGCGTGCGTGATGTCGAGATGATCCGGGACTATCTGGAGAACCTTCACGGGCTGGTCTACCACGTCGAGTACGGGACGGTTCTCCGGAGTTGGGGCCGCTGCGGGGGAGTGCCGTGGAGTCCGGGGGCCTTCGGCCAGGCGATTCTCTCGGCGGCACCGATGACAGACCGCGTCAACGTGGAGTACCCCGACGGCGGATCCGAGGACCGTGGGTACATGGCGGTCACCACCAGGGTGGGGGACCGGTCCGTCCGGGTCTTCAACACCCACCTCGCCCATCGACGTCAGGAGGAGTTCCGGGCAGAGCAGGTCCGTGTACTCGCCGCCGAGGTCGCCCGGCACGACCGCGCCATCGTTCTCGGCGACTTCAATGCCGTGCCGGACGCTCCCGAACTCGCCCCGATGTGGGAACTGGCCGCGGATGCGGCTCCGCAGTGTCATCCCTCGCAGTCCGGCACCTGCGAGCCGACCACCGACTGGCAGAGCAAGTTCGACTACGTCTTCGTACGAGGCTTCGTCCCGCGCGAGCACGGTGTGCATCCCAGCGCGTACTCGGACCACCACCTGGTGCACACCGACCTCGATCCGGCTTGATCGAGCACCCTGGCCGTGCCGTTCGCCTCGCGAGATGTCCAGGGGCCCCTTAGAGTCGCGGGCACGCCGCAGCTCAAGCGATTGAGGAGTGCTCATGTCAGGACAGTTTGAAGCGACGGTAGAGATCGATCGAAGTGTCGAGTCGGTGTTCGACTACCTCGCCGACGGACGCAACGATCCGCAGTTCAGCCCCCGCGTACTCAGGATCGAGCGGATTCCCGATACCCCGACCGCCGTGGGTACGGTCTTCCGCAGCACGGTCAAGGACGCCGGGATGAAGACGGCCAGGGAGTTCCGCATCACGGACCTCGAAGCCCCGGTGAGGATCCGGTGGGCCGAGATCTCGAAGAACAGCGTCACGGCCAGTGAAGGCGGCTACGACCTGGAGCCGCTGGCCGACGGCAGGACGCGAGTCCACATCTTCAACGTCCTGGAAGGCCACGGCCTCGGCAAGCTCCTCGTCGGCCTGGCGCTCGCCGCCGCCCGCAAGGACGCCGACAGCTTCGGCGCCCGGATCAAGGCGGCAGCCGAGGCGGCGATCCAAGCGCGCTGACGTCCCTCGATCAGGCCTGCGTGTCTAGTCTGTCCGGCGGTGACCGCGAGTACGGCTACCGAGGTCCCACGTCGCGGCAGTGACACCCCGTTCCCGCAGTACCGCCTTGCGTACCTTCCCGGTCTCGGTGAGCGGCAGGGACCCGACCGCCTCCACGTACCGCGGTACCGCGAACGCAGGGAGCTCGTGCGCGCAGTGCCGGGCCAGGTCCGCCGGATCCAGGGCGGTGCCGGGCCGAGCCACGACGGCGACCATGACCTCGTCCTCCGCCAGTTCGGAGGGCACCGGGAAGACCGCGGCCTCGGCCACCGCAGGATGGGTCCGCAGCACCGACTCGACCTCGTAGGAGGAGATGTTCTCGCCGCGCCGCCGGATGACGTCCTTGATGCGGTCCACGAAGCGGAACCAGCCGTCCGGCTCGCGGACGACGCGATCACCGGTCCGGCGCCAGGAGCCCGGCGCCGGCTCGGGGTCGCCCAGGTAGCCCGTGGCGAAGGCATGGTCCTGGTGGCTGCGCACGAGGAGTTCGCCGGGCGTCCCGTCGGGCACGGGGGCCAGGGTCTCGTCGACCACCTGCGCGGAGAAGCCCTTGCGTACGGTGCCCATGTAGCCGGGCCGGCATCGCTCGGGCGTGGCGCCGATGACGAGATTGGTCTCCGTCGAGCCGAAGCCGTCGACCAGGGTGACGCCGAACCGCTCGCGGAAGGGCTCCCACAGGGGCGCCGGGGTGGCCGGGGCGAGGCCGCGCCGGGCCCGGTGAGCCCGGTCCCGCGGGCCGGGCGGCTGTGCCAGC
Source organism: Streptomyces sp. cf386 (assembly GCF_900103585.1). Lineage (GTDB taxonomy): Bacteria > Actinomycetota > Actinomycetes > Streptomycetales > Streptomycetaceae > Streptomyces. The sequence goes on along the minus strand of NZ_FNHV01000005.1, from coordinate 526,912 downwards.
AGCATCGGCACCATCGCGCCGAGCAGATAGACCACCGTGGCCCCGACCTCGGCCGCCTGCTCCCAGTGCCGCGAGGCGGAGAAACGCCCGCCGACCACACAGCTCGCACCCACCGTCATGGCCTGCGCCAGGGCGTTCAGGGCATTGGTGTGGAACAGCGGGAGGCAGGTGAACAGCACGTCGTCGCGGGTGAGGCGCAGCGCGTCCGCCACGTTGCGGCCCCACCAGGCGAACTGGGCCTGGGGGCAGCGGACACCCCGCGGCCCGCCCGTCGTACCCGAGGTGAAGAGCACGACGGCGGTGTCCCGCGGACGGACCGGGGCGGGTGGGAGCGGGACGACGGAGCCGGGCCGGGGGACGTCCGCATCACCCACCTGCCAGACGGCACCCCGATGTCCTGCTGCTACCGCGTGAGCCGTCAACTCCCGCTCCGTATAAAGGAAGTGGGGCCGCGCCGCGTCCAGCGCCTGCCGCAGCGAACGGCCGCGCAGCCCCGTGTTCAACGGCACCGCGACCGCGCCGAGCCAGGCGCAGCCGAGCACCAGGTCGACGAGCTCGATCCGGTTGGACAGCAGGGCCGCGACCCGGTCGCCCGGTCGGCAGCCGCGCTCCGCGAGGGCCCCGGCCATGGTGGCCGCCGCCTCACGGGTCTCCGCGTACGTGCGCGCCGTGTCGCCCATCCGCAGGAAGACCTGGTCCCCGAACCTCTCCGCCGCTGCCTCGACCAGGCCCGGCACGGTCATGCCGTTCACTTCAGGACACCCGCCGTGTGCAGACTCCGCAGGCGCTCCGCAGACAGCCCCGCCACCTCGCGCAGCACCTCGTCGGTGTCGGCGCCGAGCACGGGAGCGGGCCTGCGGATCGAGCCGGGCGTGCCCGTGAGGCGGATCGGCAGGCCCTCGTGCAGGAAGGCACCCGCGACCGGGTGTTCCTTTCGGACGTAGAAGCCGCGCGCCCTCAACTGCGGGTCGTGCTCGACCAGTTCGCGGCCGTCCTGGACCGCGCCGGCCGGGATCCCCCGCGCCTGGAGCAGCTCGGCTGCCAGGTCGGCGGGCAGGGTGCGCGCCCAGTCGCTCAGTGCGCCGTCCACCAGGGCCCCCTCGCGTCTGCGCCCGTCCGCCGTCGACAGCCGTTCGTCGGTGGCGAGTTCGGGTCGGCCGAGGACCTCGCACAACGCCCTCCACTCGGCGTCGGAGCGCACGCCGAGCGCCAGCCAGCGGTCCGTGCCGAGGCACCGGTACACCCCCTGAGGGCTCCAGCGCGGGTGCGCGTTGCCGATCGGCGACCGGGAGGCGGTGAGGAGACTCGTGCCCATGTGGGCGGAGATCGCCTCCAGTTGGGACAGGTCGATGTGCTGCCCGCGCCCGGTCTCCTCGCGGTGTTCCAGCGCGGCGACCGTGGCCAGCGCGGCCTGCAGTCCCGCGACGATGTCGCCGTGGCCGTAGATCACGCCCACCACGTCGTCCGGCCCCCGGCCGGTGAGGCCGGTCAGCCCCGAACTCGCGGGCGCCGTCGTCCGGGCCGGCGCGGTCGTGATCACCGGCGGAGTGGGGACGTTCAGCCCCCGCCCGCTCCCGGCGGGCGAGGACTACCTCGGCCGAGGCCAGGTCTACTTCGTCCCCGACCCGGCCGACCACTGCGACCACGACGTCCTGGTCGTCGGCGGCGGCGACAGCGCCTTCGACTGGGCCGCGACCCTCGCCCCGGTCGCCCGCTCCGTCCGCCTCGTCCACCGCACCGACCGCTTCCGCGCCCACCGCGCGAGCGTCGAGAAGGTCCGCGCCCTCGGCATCGAGATCATCACCGACTCCGAGGTCAGCGCCCTGCACGGCACCGTCCACGTCGAACAGGCCGAGATCCGCCACCGCACCACCAAGGCCACCCGCCTGCTCCCGGCCCGAACCGTCGTCGCCGCCCTCGGCTTCCTCGCCGACCTCGGCCCCCTCCAGCACTGGGGCCTGACCCTCAACGCCCGGAAGATCGCCGTCGACACCCGCATGGCCACCAACCTGCCCCGCGTCTTCGCCGCCGGGGACATCACCGACTACCCGGGCAAGGTGCGTCTGATCGCCGTCGGCTTCGGCGAGGTCGCCACCGCGGTGAACAACGCGGCCACCGTCATCGACCCGGACGCGGCCCTGTTCCCCGGGCACTCCACCGAGAAGGAGAACTGAGCACCATGGCCTACGTCATCGGCGCGTCCTGCGTCGACATCATGGACCGTTCCTGCGTCGAGGAATGCCCCGTCGACTGCATCTACGAAGGGGAGCGCAAGCTCTACATCAACCCGGCGGAGTGCATCGACTGCGGCGCCTGCGAAACCGCCTGCCCCGAACAGGCGATCACCGTCGACCGCCTCGCCGAGGCCACCTTCCGGGACGACAACCGCCGCTTCTTCGAGGAGCCCCTGCCGGGCCGTACGACGCCCCTGGGCACCCCCGGCGGAGCGGGCGGCCTCGGCCCGGTCGGCGTCGACACTCCTTTGGTGAACGCCCGATGACCGCACCGGAGTTGCGGGTCGGTGTCCGAGTCCCGCCCTGTGACCGCGCGGACCGCGTCGTCGAGACGGTACGGAGGGCGGAGCGGCTCGCCTTCGACGACGTCTGGTTCCCCGACTCCCAACTGCTGTGGCGGGACGTGTTCACCACACTGACCGCCGCCGCGCTCGGCACCGAACGCATCGGCCTCGGCACCGCGGTCACCAACCTGGCCACCCGGCACCCCGCCGTCGTGGCCTCGGCCGCCCGAAGCGTCGCCGAACTCGCCCTGGGCCGCTTCACCTTGGGCCTCGGTGTGGGCAACAGCTCGGTCGGCCCCATCGGACTGCGGCAGACCACGTCGGCCGTGATGCGCGAGGGAATCGGCATGCTGCGGGCCCTGCTCGCCGGCGAGGACTGGGAGTTCGAGGGCAAGGTCCGCTCCCGGCTCCGCGACCCGCGCCCCGAGGTCGCCCTGCACCTCGCGGCGAGCGGGCCGAGGAACCTACGCCTCGCCGGAGAGATCGCCGACGGGGTGATCCTGCTCAGCGGGGTCTCACCGAAGACCCTCGCGCAGGCGACCGCGCGGGTGGCCGAAGGCGCCGAGGCCGCCGGACGGACGACCGGACTGCCGCTCACCGTCTCCGCGTTCTGCGCGGTGACCGACGACATCGAGGCCGAGGCCCGCCAGATCAAGCCCATCTGCGCCTCCATCGCGCAGAACGGCGGGGGACCCTTCCTCGCCCTCGCGGGAATCGACGTCCAGGTCCCGGACACGGTCGAGGGCGTGTACCCGGACCTCGTCCACGCCGAGGACTGGAAGACCGCCGTCGACATCTGCTCGGCCTGGATCAGCGACGAGGCCGCCCTTCGATTCGCCCAGGAGTTCTGCCTGTTCGGCACCGCCGACCAGATCAACGAACGACTCCGGACCCTGCACACGACCGGCGTCAGCGGCGTCTTCCTCCAGCACGTCGGCTCCTATGACCCGCCCACCGACCTGATCGAGGCCGTCGGCAGCGACGTGCTGCCCCGACTGAAGGCGAACGACTGATGACCCTGCTGACTCTGCACAAGGGCTATGTGCCCAGCGAATTCGGCCAGTTGCACTTCGTCGAGTGCGGCGCCGGCGAACCCGTCCTGATGCTGCACCAGACCCCCCGCTCCTGGACCGAGTACCTCGACGTCCTGCCGCTGGTCGGCGCCGAGCACCGGGCGATCGCCATGGACACCCTGGGCTTCGGCGCCTCCGCCAAGCCCGACGGACCGCACTCCATCGAGCGCTTCGCCGATGCCGCCGAATCCCTGGTCGACACGCTCGGTCTGGACCGTTTCCACCTCGTCGGCCACCACACCGGCGGCGTGATCGCGGTGGAACTCGCCGCCCGCCTCCAGGACCGCGTCGCGAGCCTCCTCCTCTCCGCCACGCCGTTCATCGACGACGACAAGCGGCGTACGGCGGGCGAGCGCAAGCCCGTCGACCACGTCGATCCCAGGCCCGACGGATCCCACCTCGTGGAGCTGTGGAACCGGCGTCGCGGCTTCTACGAGGAGGGGCAGGAAGCAGCGCTCAACCGATTCCTGGTCGACGCGCTGACCGTCCTGGACCGCGTGGAGGAGGGCCACGTTGCCGTGCGGAGCTACGGGATGGACCGGAGGCTGCCCGAGATCACCGCCCGCACCCTCGCCGTCTGCGCCCCCGGCGACCACTACTCCCTGCCCGCCCTGGAGAAGTTCGCCGCCGCCCTGGGCTGCGGGACCCGGGTCCTGTCCGGCGGCCACGTGCCACTCCCCGAGCAGTTGCCCGGGGAGTTCGCCAAGGTCGTCGTGGACTGGGCGGCAGCCGCGTAACGCGGCTTCAGCGGTCACTTGAGGCCGATGTGCGCACCTGGGCCGAGCGGCAGATCGAAGCCGTAGAAGATCCCGAGGATCGCCAGCCAGACCAGCAGGAACGGCACCGTGAAGATCGCCAGCCGGGAGATGAGCGTGCCCAGCCGGGCGTCGGGTTCGTACCGGCGCAGCAGCGCCAGCAGCAGGAAGACGTACGGGTTCATCGGGGTGATGATGCCGGTGGCCGAGTCACCGATGCGGAAGGCCGCCTGGCTGAGGGCGGGGCTCATGCCGAGCAGCATGAACGCCGGCACGAAGACGGGTCCGACCAGCGACCACAGGGCGGACCCCGAGACGATGAAGAGGTTCAGACAAGCGACCAGGACGACGAACGCCAGGAGCACCCAGAAGCCGGTCAGGCCGATGGAGTCGAGTCCCGCCGCGCTCTTCACGGCGAGCAGGATCCCCACGTTGGACCAGTTGAACAGGGCGATCACCTGGGCGGCGACGAACATCAGCACGACGTAGCCGGCCATGTTCTTCACGGCGTCGGACATCGCCGTGACGACGCCCTCGGAGCCGGACAGCGCCTTGACGGTGAAGCCGTAGGTGAGCCCGGCCAGCATGAACGCGGTGAACAGCACCGGGACGATGCCCGTGAGCAGCGGCGAGGGCACGAGCGCTCCGCCCTCACCGCGCAGTGGGGCGCCCTCGGGCAGCCACAGGGACAGGACGGCGCCCGTGTAGAGGACGAGGACCACGGAGGTGAACAGCAGGCCCCGACGCTGGATCGGGGTGAGGGTGAGGTCCTGGCTCTCGGGCTCGTCCTCGCCGGGTTCGTAGGTGCCGAGGCGCGGTTCCAGGACGCGGGCGATGAGGAAGCCGCCGAGCAGGCCGAGGACCAGGCTGCTGGCCGCGGTGAAGTAGTAGTTGACGAGGAGGTGCAGGTCGAGGCCCTCGGCGGCCGGCAGGACCGCGGCCGCCTGCTGGGTGATGCCGATGTAGAGGGCGTCGAGGGAGCCGATGGTGAAACCCGCTGCATAACCCGCGCCGACACAGGCGAAGCCGCCGATCAGCCCGGCCACCGGGTGGCGTCCGGCGCTGCGGAAGACCACCGCCGCCAGCGGCGGCAGCACGATCGCGGCGACGTCGCTGATCATGTGCGCCTGGCAGGCGACCAACGCCACCAGGTACGGCAGCACCGGGCGCGGCGCACGGGCCAGCGTGGCCCGCATGACGGTGTCCAGCAGCCCGGCCTTCTCCGCGACCCCCACCGCCATGACCATGAGCAGCACGGCGGCGATGGGCGGGAAGGTGGAGAAGTTGGTGACGAGGTTCTCCGTCAGCCAGCGCACGCCCTCGCCGGTGAACAGCCCGGTGACGGCCTTGGTCTCGTCGGTGCCGGGGACGGTGACCGTCACGTCGGCCAGCGCGAGGGCGGTGGAGACGACGGCCAGGATCACGAACAGGCCGGTGAACAGGAGGATCGGGTTGGGCAGCGCGTTGCCCGCCCGCTCGATGAGGGACAGCACCCGGTCGACACCGCTCGGTCGGCGCTCGTCCGGTGCCTCGGCGTCCGGGAGGTCGGTCAGTGAGCTCATCAGCATCGCCCCCCTGTTGGCAGCAGGTCCTTGCGTACGACGCCGTCCTGGACGACGCAGACTATGTTCGCGGGGTCGCCGAGTACACCGATGTCCCGCAGCGGATCTCCGTCACAGATGACCAGGTCGGCGGTGCGTCCCGCGGTGAGGGTGCCCAACCGGTCGGCGACACCGAGCAGTTCGGCGGAGGTGCGGGTGCCGGCGACGATGGCGGCCATGGGGTCCATGCCCAGGTCCACGAGATAGCTGAGCTCCATCAGGTTCACACCGTGCGGGCCGACGGCGGCGTCGGTACCGAGCGCGATCCGGGTGCCGTACTCGATGGCCCGGGCGATGTTCTCCTTGGTGACGCCGGACCAGCGGGTCTTCTTCTGGTAGTGGTAGTCCGGCATCGTGTCCTTGTTGATGCCGGCGTAGACGGTGGACAGTGTCGGGACGACGAAGACACCGCGCTCGGCCGCCATGTCGAGGGCCCGCTCGTCCAGGCCGTACCCGTGCTCGATGCTGGTCACGCCGCCGCGCAGGGCGTTGAGGATGCCCGCGTTGCCCTGGGCGTGCGCGGCGACCGGCTTGCCGCCGTGCCGGCGGGCCTCGTCCACGACGGCCCGGATCTCCTCCTCCAGCAGACCCTCGTCGTCGGGGTCGTCGTACGGGCTGCCCATGCCGCCCGTCGCGCACACCTTCACCAGGTCGGCGCCGTCCCGCAGCACCCGCCGCACCGCGAGCCGGGCCGCCGAGGTGTCGTCGGCGATCTCGGACATCCCGGCGCTCAGATCGGTGCCGTCGGGCAGCCGTACGTCCGCGTGCCCGCCGGTGTGGCTGATGATCCGCACGGCCGTGTGCAGCCGGGGCCCGACGATCCGGCCCGACTCGACGGCCGTACGGAAGCCCGCCGACAGGCCGCCCAGGTCGCGGGCGGTGGTGATGCCGGCGTCCAGGGTCTGGCGCAGCCGCGTTGCCGTGTCCAGGGTGACCAGGACCGGGTCGAGCTCGGCGCGGCGGCTGGGCGGCGAGCCCTGGGCGTAGGCGAGGTGGACATGGCAGTCGAAGAAGCCGGGCAGCACGGTGCGGCCGCCGGCGTCGATCTCCCGGTCAGCGCCGCCGGCCGGGGGCGCGGTCGCGGCGGGACCGGCGTAAGCGATGCTGCCCTGGGCATCGATGGTGACTACGGCGTCGTCCACCGGGGACGCGCCCGTACCGTCGATCAGCCGGGCGTGGTGGACGCGAAGAGCGGTCCGGGGGCTGGCATCCGTCATGGGGTGGGGTCACTCCTCCGTTGTCGGCAGCGAGGGAAAGGAGTGTGGAATGCAGAGGAAGACCTGGTGTGACGATGCAGGTTTCTCGCCGGATTCCCGCGACGTGAGCAGAGAAGTGCCGCCCCTGGGCGTGCAGGATTCTGCCGCCGTGCAGCTCGACGAGCTGGACCGAGGGGTCGTCCACGCGCTCCAGATCCATCCCCGGGCCCCTTGGAAGCTCGTCGGCGAGGTCCTGGGCGTCGACCCGGTCACCGCCGCCCGGCGCTGGCACCGCCTGGCGCGGGCGGGCCTCGCCTGGGTGACCGCCTATCCCCGGCTGTCCGACCCGCGGATCGTGGTGACCGCGATCGTCGAGGTGGACACCGAACCGGGCGCCGCCGAGGACGTGGCCCGGGCTTTCGCCAAGGATCCGGCCGTGCCCAACATCAAGCTCACCGCCGGCGGCCGGGACATCGTGGTCGCCGTGCAGGCCCGCAGCCTGGACGAACTCCACCGGCTCACCACGTCGTTGTTCCAGCGCACGCCCGGTGTGCGGGCCACGCGGACGCATGTGTCGACCGGCGTGCCGACCGAGGGCAGCCGGTGGCGGCTGCGCAGCCTGGACGACCTGCAGACCGCCCGTATCGAGGCCTCGGTCCCTCCGGTCGCCCGGCCGCTGTCGCCGGACCAGGCCCACTGGGACGACCTGGACACCCAACTGCTGGAACTGCTGAGCGTGGACGGCCGGATGTCGCTGCGCGACCTCGCGGCGGCGACCGGCACCAGCCAGACGACCCTGCGCCGCAAGGTCCAGTCGCTGGTGTCCGCACGGCTCAACCTGCGCTGCGACCTGGCCCGCCCCTTGTCGGGCTGGCCGCTGTCCGCCGTCTACTTCGCCTCGGTGCCCGGCCAGTACGTGGAGCAGACCACGAAGGTGCTCACCGGGGTCCGCGAGGTCCGCTCGTGCGCCATCACGGCCGGTCCCTACAACCTGGTGATCGACGTGTGGCTGCGCGAACTGCGGGACGTGCACGCCTTCGAGGCCCATCTGTCGGGCAGGATCCCGCATCTCACGGTCGCCGACCGCTCGGTGGTGCTGCGCACGCTCAAGCACATGGGCCGGCTGCTGGACCGCGACGGCCGCTGCGTCGGGGTCGTGCCGCTGCGCAACCCGCACCTCTAGGGGGTCAGGACCACGTCACTCCCGTGTCGGGGGCGAAGGCCACGTGGGTGACGGTGTCGTCGTACCAGTGCACACGCAGCAGTCCGTCCGCGACGGTGGCCTCGGTGACCGCCATCGACGCGGGGACGGCGGGCGGTTCGGCGGTGAGTGTGGCGACGGCCGCGAACAGGCGGTCGCCGGTGGCGTCCGCGCTCAGTCGTGGCGCCGATGCCCAGGGGGCGAACGCGGTACCCCGAGGGGCGCGGACACCATCCTGGTCGGACCAGCCCAGCAGCGGATGCAGCCGTGACAGCGGATACTCGTCCGGTCCGGTCGCCCATCCGGTCTGCTCGGCCCGGGCGCCGTGCGGCCCCCCGGATACCCGGTGGACCCGCAGCTCGTACGGGCCGCGCACGACCGTGACGCTCTCCACGCGCAGTCCCGGGACCAGCGGCGGACCGTCGGGAAAGACGGGCTGATGCCAGGACGCGGCCCAGCCCCGGTCGGTGTCGCTCCCGGATCCCAGCGGGTGGATACGGCGGCGCACGCTGCGCACCGAGCCCAGGACGACGGAGAAGTGGTTGTCGGCCGGGTTGCCGCGCGCTGTCGGACCCGTGTGGGTGGAGTACGCGTGGCGGGCGTAGAGCGGGTCCTCGGCGTCGGCCGACTCGCCCTCCTCGGGGCGTACGTGGTCGCTGCCGTGATTGTGCAGCCGGACGATGCCGTCGGCCGCCGTGCTGTGGATCAGCAGGCCGGGGCCGGTCAGTGCGAGAATCCGGTCGTGTTCCTCGCTCGGTGCCGGCGTTTCGGTCTCCGTCCAGAGCGGATGGTCGGCGTCGGCGAGCAGCGCCACGAACGCCTTGGACGCCCAGTAGGGGGAGGCGGGGCCCGAGTACGGCTGCACGGTCGGCTGGTGCGGGCCGTGCCAGCCCGGGCTCAGCAGGCCGTGCGCGTCGACGGCGCCGCGATCGAGGAAGTACCGGAGACAGCCGCTGATCAGGCGCCGTGACGTTCCCGCCGGCAACGGGGTGTGGCCGGTGACGGCGCCCAGCGCGACGGCGCAGGCCGCGGCGAAGCGGTAGGTGAGGGAACGGCCGAAGTGGATCGGCGCGCCGTCGGTGGCGAAGAGCAGGGCGAGGCTCTCCAGGTGTGCGCGCAGCCGCGGCCCGTACACGCCGGCCAGTTCGGCGTCCTCGGTCAGGTGGGCCTGGAGCATCGGGTACAGGTGCAGGGCCCAGCCGTTGTAGTGGTCGAAGGCCCGGCCGTCGCCGTCCGCGTACCAGCCCTGGCCGCGGTACCAGCTCTCCAGCAGCTCCAGCGCGCGGTGGCGGGCGCGCCCCGTCTCCTCGTCCCCGCGGCCGACCGACTCCAGGAAGGAGGCCACGGTGAAGGGGAACAGGTACCAGTTGTTCGGCGAGGGAAGGTGCCGCAGCGTGTCACGCAGCCAGCGCTCGGCGCGGTCCTGCACCGCCGGATCCAGGCGGTCCCACAGCCAGGGCCGGGTCAGTTGCAGCCCGAGTGCCACGGAGGCGGACTCCACCATGGGCTGTCCCTGGACGTGGATGTCCCGGATGAGCGGCCACGATTCGAGGTCGTCGCGACCGGGCGTGCGCGTGCCGGCGGCCAGGCCCTCCGCATAGCGCCCCAGCCAGTCGTGCGGGTCCGCCCCGGCGGCTCCGGCGACGCGGAAGGCGGCGGCCAGGAACGTCCGGGCGTATCCCTCCAGGCCGTCGGAGCGCACCCCCGCCGACGAGGGGCGGCCGGGCAGGTCGAGCAGCGCACCGCTCGGGGTGGCCCAGCGCCACGCGGCGGCCAGCAGGCCGTCGGCAGCGGCCTGCCAGTGCGCTCGGGTGTACCCGGTGTGCGGGCTGACGGTGTGGTCGGGCGGCGGGAGAGGCAGGTCGGGTGTCATACCGGCGGCGTCCTTCTCTCGGGCGGGCGGGCAGGGGCGGACAGGCCCTGGGACCGCGGTCTCAGGCGGAGTCCCTGATCACCAGCTCGGTGGGCAGGATGAGCGGCGTCGGGGTCTCGTTGTTGGTGAGCCGGAGCAACATACGGGTCATCTCGCGGCCCAGGGCCTCGATGGGCTGGCGGACCGTGGTGAGGGCCGGGTGGGTGTGCTGGGCGGTCACCACGTCGTTGAAGCCGACCACCGCGATGTCGCGCGGGACGGCGCGGCCCCGATCGTGCAGGACGCGAAGGGCGGCGGCCGCCATGGCGTCCGAGGCCACGAAGACCGCGTCCAGATCCGGGTGTTCGTCAAGCAGCCGCTCCATCGCCGCGGCACCGCCGGCCTCGCTGAAGTCACTGTGCACCACCCGGTGGTCGCTCAGACCGGCGAGGACCACGGCTTCCCGGAACCCCAGGTAGCGGGACACGCCCACATGCATGTCGAGCGGGCCGGTGATGGTGCCGATGGCCTGACGACCGGTGGAGATCAGATACTCCACCGCCTGCCGTGCCCCGCCGCGGTTGTCGGCGTCGACGTAGTACTGCGGGGCGCGCTCCAGCGGCCGGCCGCCGTAGACGACGGGGATGCCGCCGCCCTCGGCGACCTTGGCGAGGGGGTCGTTCTCCCGCAGGGCCAGCAGCATGACACCGTCCGCGCCGCGGGACTGCAGGATGCGGGCGAGACGGTCACGGCCGCGCTCGGTGGCCGCCATGACCAGCAGCAGTTCCAGGTCGGTCTCCTCGATGACGGCGTTGACCCCGGCGATCACCTCGGCGAAGAAGCGGTTGGTGAACAGCGCGGGATCGTCGCTGGAGATCGCAAGGACCACCGCACCGCGCTTCTGCGTGGCCAGCGACCGGGCGGCGCCGCTGGGGACGTAGCCGAGTTCGTCGATGGCGGTCTGCACGGCCTGGCGGGCCTTCTTGCTGACGTGCGGATGGTTGTTGATCACGCGGGAGACGGTCCCGCGGGAGACACCGGCACGCTCGGCCACCTCGTCGAGTGTGGGCTGCCGACTGCTCATGGAGTATTACCGCCCTCGTTGGCCTGGTTGACGGAGACTGCCTGCACTGTAAGCGCTCCCAGTCGGCGGGTGGCGCCCAGGTGCCGGTGCCGCCGCCCTCACCGGGTCCTGCCGCGGATCAGGCGGGCGTACCAGTGGGCACTGTCCTTGAGGGTGCGCCGCTGGGTGGCGTAGTCGACGTGGACGATCCCGAACCGGTGGCGATAGCCGAAGGACCACTCGAAGTTGTCCAGCAGGGACCAGACGAAGTACCCGCGCAGATCGATGCCGATCGCCAGGGCCTGGGCGCAGGCGCCGATGTGGCTCTCCAGGTAGCCGACCCGGGTCACGTCGCGCAGGCCCTCGTCGACGGCCGCCCCGTTCTCCGTCACGTACAGCGGTAGCGAGGGATGCTCGCCGTTCAGCCGCACCAGCAGTGCGAGCAGCCCGTCCGCGTCGATCTCCCAGCCCATGGCGGTCTTGGGCCGTCCGCCGTCGGCGATCCGCACCTTCGGCGACCCCGGGTAGGCGTGCTCCTGGGCGGTGTCGGACGCGGCGACGAGCATGGGGGAGTAGTAGTTGACGCCCAGGAAGGCCAGGGGGGCGGAGATCGTTCTGAGGTCGCCGTCGCGGATGTGGTCGGGTCGGCCCAGCGGAAGCAGGTCGTCCATCACGTCGGTCGGGTAGGCGCCGCGCAGCAGCGGGTCGAGGAAGAGACGGTTCTGCATCCCGTCGATACGGCGGGCCGCGTCGACGTCGAGCGCCTGATGGGTGAGGGCGCGGACATCGGTGAGGTTGAGCGTGATGCCGACCTGGGCCCCGGGCATGGCCTGGACCGCCAGACCGTGGCCGAGCATCAGGTGGTGCGCGGCACGCAGGGCCCCGGCCGGGTCACGGCGGCCCGGGGCGTGGCGGCCGGTGGCGTAGCCGAGGAACGCCGAGCACCAGGGTTCGTTGAGGGTGGTCCAGTTCGGGATACGGTCGCCGAGGGCGTCGTGGACGACCGCCGCGTAGTCGGCGAAGCGCAGGGCCGTGTCGCGGGCGGGCCAGCCGCCGGCGTCCTCCAGCGGCTGGGGGAGGTCCCAGTGGTACAGCGTGGGCCAGGGCTGGATGCCGCGCTCCAGCAGGGTGTCGACGAGCCGTCGGTAGAAGTCCAGCCCTCGCTGGTTGACGGCCCCGGTGCCGTCCGGCTGGATCCGGGGCCAGGCGAGGGAGAACCGGTAGGCGCCCAGGCCCATGCCGGCCATCATCGCCACGTCGTCGCGGTAGCGGTGGTAGTGGTCGGCGGCCACGGCGCCGGTGTCGCCGCGCTCGACGGCACCCGGGGTGGCTGAGAAGGTGTCCCAGATGGAGGGGCCGCGTCCGTCCTCGGTGACGGCGCCCTCGATCTGGTAGCTGGAGGTGGCGGCACCCCAGAGGAAGCCGGGCGGGAACGCTCCGGCCCAGTGAGGCAGGTCGTCCTGGCCGGGCCGGTGACGCGCATCGGGCTCGTGGGGCACCCCGGGCTGATGCTGCACCCCGGACTCGGTGGCGGTGCTCATGCCTTGACGGCTCCTTCCATGATTCCGCCGATGATCTGGCGGCCGGAGATGGCGAACACCACGAGCAGCGGCAGCGTCGCGACGAGGGCCCCGGAGAACATGAGGGTGTAGTCGGTGTAGTAGCCGGTGGACAGCTGGTTGAGGGCGAACTGCACGGTGGGGTTGTCCTGTTCGAGGACCGCCAGCGGCCACAGGAACTCGTTCCACGCGCCCATGAACGTGAACAGGGCGAGCACACCGGCACCGGGGCGCAGCGCGGGCAGCACGACCGTCCAGTAGATGCGGAACGTGTTGCAGCCGTCCACGCGGGCCGCCTCGATCAGCTCGTCGGGGATGGCGCGCTCGGCGTACTGCCGCATCAGGAAGACGCCGAAGGCGGAGACGAGGAACGGCACGATGACGGCCTGCAGTTGGTTGGTCCAGCCGAACTCCACCATGATCATGTAGAGCGGGATGATGCCCATCTGCACCGGCACCATCATGGTGCCGAGGATCGCGATGAGCAGGAAGTTCTTGCCACGGAAGCGCAGCTTGGCGAAGGCGAACCCGGCGAGCGTGCTGAAGAAGACCACGGACACGGTGATGGTCAGCGAGGCGATCGCCGAGTTCAGCATGCCCTTGAGGAAGTGGGCGTCCTCGGCCTGGAAGAGCCGCGACATGTTGTCGAGGAGGTCCCCGCCGGGCAGCAGCGGTGGCGGCCAGTCGCCCACCACGTCGTTGGAGCGGCTGGCGACCACGAACAGCCAGTACAACGGGAAGGCGGACAGCGCGATGGCGACCAACAGGGTGAGATAGACGAGGGGTTGGGACTTGCGCACGGTCACTTCATCCTTCGCACGAGCAGGTAGTTGATCACGGTGAGAACGAGGATGATCAGGAAGATCATCCAGGCGACGGCCGAGCCGTATCCGTAGTCGAAGTTCCGGAACGCCTTCTCGAACATGAACATCGACAGGGTCTGGAACTGCCGCAGACTGCCGCCGGTGATCGCGTCGCCCCCCTGGCCGAAGATGAGCGGCTCGGTGAACAGCTGCAGGCCGTGAATGGTCGAGGAGATCACCGTGAAGATCACCGCCGGGCGGATCATCGGGACGGTGATGGTCCACAACTGCCGACTGCGGCTCGCGCCGTCGATGGAAGCGGCCTCGTACAGCTCGCGGGGGATCGACTGCATGGCGGCCAGGTAGATCAGCGCGTTGTAGCCCGTCCACCGCCAGTCGACCATGGCCGAAATGGCAAGCCACGACGACCACTTGTCGGCACGCCAGTCCACCGGGCCGACGCCGAGCAGCTGCAGCAGACCGTTCACCATGCCGGCGTCACGGTCGAAGATCTGGCTGAACACGATGCCCACGGCGGCCACCGAGGTCACGATCGGCAGCAGGATCCCCAGGCGCAGCAGCGTCATGTGACGGAGCTTCTGGTTGAGCAGGTTCGCGATGACCAGGGCCAGGAGCAACTGGGGCACGGTGGCCAGGGCGAGCATGCCCAGCGTGTTCACCACGGCGTTCCAGAAGTCCGGGTCGGCGAAAAGGTCCGCGTAGTTGTCGAACCCGATGAAACTGCCCTCCCCGGACATCTCCCACTCGTGCAGGGAGACCCAGGCGGTGTAGCCGAGCGGGTAGAGGCCGAAGACGGCGAACAGCAGGAAGAACGGGGCGATGAGGAGATACGGCGAGCCGACGGTGTCCAGGCGGGACAGCAGCCGCCTGCGGGAACTCGGGGGCGGATCGGCCGGTGCGTCGGAGCGGGAGGCGGGACGCGGCCGGAGCTGGGTGGCCAAGATGTGTCCTTCGGAGATCTGGTACGGAGCCGGGCGCGGCAACGGTTCGGTACGGGACCGGGCGCGGCGACCACGAGACCCATGCGTGCGAGCCGGTCAGGTGACTCACGCGGACGTGGTCGCGTCGGGCGGTGTCGCCGCGCCCGGCGGCGCGGGCGTTATCGGACCAGCCGCTCGGCGTCCTCGACGGCCTTGCTCCAGGCGGCGTCGGGCCTCAGCTTGCCCTGCTCGACGGCGGTCAGGGCGTTGACGACGGCGTCGTTGATGGGAATGTTCTTCGGCCCGAGGTAGACCGGCTTGAGCGCCTTGACGCTGTCACCGAAGATCTTGCCCGCGGGCGCGTCGGAGAAGTACGGCACCGTGTAGTTCTTGACCGCCGGGCTGTCGATGGCCTGCAGCGCGGAGGGGAAGTTGCCCTTGGCCTTGAACGCCGTGGTCTGGCCCTTGGCGCTGGTCAGGAACTTCACCAGCTCCGCGGCCTCCTTGGGGTGTTCGCTCTGCTTGGGCACGGCCAGGAACGAGCCGCCGCGCACCGCGCCGTTGCCGGGCACCTTCGCGACGTCCCACTTGCCGGCGTTCTCCGCGCCGGACTGCTGCTCGATCATGCCGAGCATCCAGGACGGGCAGGGGATGGTGGCGAACGTGCCCTTCTTGAAGCCCGCGTTCCACTGCGGGCTCCATGGGGCGATGTTGCCCGAGAGGCCCGAGTCGACCATGTCGACGGTCTGGTCCCACGCGGCCTTGACGCCCGGGTTGGAGTCGATGACCAGGTTGTTGTCGGTGTCGTAGTAGGTGTGATCGCCCTGCTGCATCAGGATGTTCTGGTAGACGCTGCCGGCGGAGTCGAAGAAGTGGGCACCGGTCTTGGCCTTGGTGAACTCGACGCCGGTGGCCAGATAGTCGTCCCAAGTCGGCCACAGTGCGGCGACCTTGTCCCGGTCGGTGGGCAGCCCGGCCTTCTTGAACAGGTCGGTGCGATAGCACATGCCCTGTGCGCCGACGTCCGTCCCCAGTCCGACGAGTTGCTTGCTGTCCCGGGTCAGTGCCTGGCGCCACTTCCAGTCCAGGTACTCGCCCTTGAGTGAACCGGCCCCGTAGTCGAGGAGGTTGGCGAACTGGTCGGGCGCGGTCATGTACTGCGCGAGGTTGCCCTCCTCGATCGCCACGATGTCACCGGCCCCGCTGCCGGTGGCGATCCACTGCTGCAACTTGGGCGCGTAGTCGCCCAGTTTGGCGATGTTCTCCTCCTTGATCTCGATACCGGGGTGCGACGCCTCGTACTCCTCGTAGAGGTCGTCGTAGCCGAACTGGGCGAACGTCTTGACCACCAGCGTCGTCTTGCCGGAGGCGCTGTCGCTCTCCGCGCCGCCGCAGGCCGCCAGCGAGGCCAGGAATGCCGCGGCCGTGAGTGCCGCCAGGTTGGTTCGTAGGAGTCTTCTCATCGCGCGTTTCCTCTCCTCGCGCCGGCAATGCCGAGAGCGGTTACAGCCTGGTGGAGGTCGAATGGGGTCGTTGAAGCACCCTGTACCTGCGGTGACGCCACAGCCTCAGCCGGTGCCTGTGCGCTCCCTGAAAAAAATTGGGAGCGGTAACAGTCCGGGACTGTAGGCCATCGTCGTGTTGCAGGGAAGTGTCCGGCCGAAGAATTTCGTGGCGCTCCAACCGTTGACACGTCCGCGCGGCAAGACGACGATCGGCCACTGACGCCACAGCGGGCCGGGATTCTCGTCATCGGACAAGGACCCGGAATGTCACGTAAAGCAAGACTCTGTGCCGTCGCCCTGCCCGCCGTCCTCATCGCGGGACTGGTCGCGACCGAAGCCCCCGCCGAGACGACCGCCTACGAGCGCGTCCTCAACGGCGGGTTCGACAACGGAAAATCACCGTGGTGGAGCAGTGCCAACACTCCGTCGCGGGTCGAGGACGGCCGGCTGTGCGGAGCCGTCCCCGCGGGGACCACCCATGCGTGGGACTCGATGATCGCCCAGGACAACATCCCCCTGGAGGCCGACCAGCCCTACACCTTGCGCTTCACCGCGTCAGCCACCGTCGCCACCTCCGTCCGCGCGGTGCTGCAACTGGGCGTGGCCCCTCGCACGACCACCTTCAACAAGACGATCACGCTCACCCCGACACCGCAGACCTTCACCGTCACCGGCCTGTCCAAGGCCTCTGACCTGCATGGACAGCTGTCCTTCCAGCAGGGCGGCGCCACCCAGGCGTTCACCCTGTGCCTCGACGACGTCTCGCTGACCGGCGGAGCGGTACCCCCGGGCGGCGGCCGGGACTTCGGCTCACCGGTGCGCACCAATCAGTACGGCTACGAGAGCGAGGGGCCCAAGAGAGCCTCTGTCGCCGACGACTCCACGGACCCCGTGCCGTGGCAGCTGGTCGACGCTTCCGGCGGTGTCGTACGTGAAGGTCGCACTGAGGTCCTGGGCGACGACCAGGGCTCCGGCGACCATGTGCACCTTGCCGACTTCAGTTCGTTCCACCAGACTGGGAGCGGTTACAAACTGGTCGTGGGCAGCCGCTCCAGCCAGCCCTTCGACATCGCCGACAACCCGTACGCCGCCCTCCGCGAGGACGCCCTCGCGTACTTCTACCCCGCCCGCAGCGGCACCCCGATCGAGGCGGGCCTCGCGGGTGACGCCTACGCCCGTCCCGCAGGCCACCTCGGCGTCGCACCGAACAAGGGCGACACCGACGTGCCCTGCGAGCCCGGCACCTGCGACTACTCGCTGGATGTGCGGGGCGGCTGGTACGACGCCGGCGACCAGGGCAAGTACGTCGTCAACGGGGCCCTCGCGGCGTGGCAGTTGATGGACACCTACGAACGCGCCCGCGGCCACGGCGACAAGGCGGCCACCCAGGACGGGCTGCTGAGCATCCCGGAGAACGACAACCGCGTACCCGACGTGCTCGACGAGGCGCGCTGGGAGCTGGAGTTCCTGCTGCGGATGCGGGTCCCGTCCGGACAGCCCCTGGCAGGCATGGCCCACCACAAGATCCACGACGCCGCCTGGACCGCGCTGCCCACCCTGCCCCACCAGGACCCCCAGCCCCGCTACCTGCACGCCCCCTCCACCGCGGCGACCCTCAACCTGGCCGCCGCGGGCGCCCGGTGCGCCCGCGTGTGGAAGGCGTACGACAAGGACTTCGCCGCCCGCTGCCTCACCGCGGCCCGGACGGCGTGGCAGGCCGCGCTCGCGCACCCCGACCGCTACGCGCCGGACAGCGACAGCGTCGGCGGCGGAGCCTACGACGACACACGCGTCTCGGACGAGTTCTCCTGGGCGGCCACCGAGCTGTACGCCACGACGGGCGACCGGCGCTATCTGCGCCACATCGACGCCAAGCTCACCACTGAAGGGTTCTCCTGGCGCGACACGGACGGCCTCACCGACCTGACCATCGCCCGGCTGCCCCACCGCTTCCCGGACCTCATGGCGACCGGCGCCCGCAAGCGGGTGACCTCCGTCGCCGACGCCTTCCTGCGCAACCAGGACGCCCAGGGCTACCCCAACCCCTACCTCCCGGCCGACGGCAAGTACGTCTGGGGCTCCAACAGCGCCTCCGCCAACAACGCGGTCGTCCTCGCGACGGCGTACGACCTGACCCACCGCTCCCGCTACCGCGACGCGGTCCTGGAAACCCTGGACTACCTGCTCGGCCGCAACGCCCTCGACCAGTCCTTCGTCACCGGCTACGGCGAGCGGGCCAGCCACAACCAGCACAGCCGCTGGTGGGCCCACCAACTCAACCCCGCCCTGCCGAACCCCCCTGCCGGATCCCTCGCCGGCGGCCCCAACTCCGCACTGCAGGACCCGGTGGCCCAGCAGAACCTGCCCGGCTGCAAGCCCGCCACCTGCTACATCGACGACATCTTCTCGTACTCGACCAACGAGGTAGCGGTCAACTGGAACTCCGCCCTCGCCTGGGTGGCGACCTTCGCGGCGGCCCGCTGAGCCCCACGCCGGCCCGCCGAGCGCCACCCACCCGCACGTGGTGGTGAGTCCCCCCACCTCCCCCACCAGGGCTCACCACCACGTGTCACCGAACCGCACCACCGCCGCAGCACCCGCGCGCGCCCGGACGAGCGCGCGCGGATGCCCGAGCCCCGGGCCCCGCGGCAGCCCGACTCCCCCCATGAAAAGAGGCACACCGTGCACACGAAGACCCGTCTCGCGGCGGCCCTGGCCTGCACCGCGGCCGTACTCACCTGGTCCCTGACCACCGCGGGCACCGCCGCCGCGGCCGACCCTCTCACCCTCACCAGCGGCTTCTATGTCAGCCCCGAGTCCAGCCCGGCCGTCTGGGTGGCCGCGAACCCCACCGACTCACGCGCGGCCTCCATCCAGACGAACATCGCCTCCCGCCCGATCGGCCGCTGGTTCGGCACCGGTTCCACCGGAAGTGCCGTCGCCAGCTATGTCGGCAAGGCCGACAGCCACGACAAGCTCCCCGTCGTCGTCGCCTACAACCTCCCCGGCCGGGACGCCTGCGGCGGCGAGTCCTCCGGCGGTGCGGGCAGCGTCGCCGAGTACAAGACCTGGATCTCCACCTTCGCCGCGGCCATCGCGGACCGGCCGGCCGTCGTCGTCATCGAGCCCGACGCCCTCGGTGACTTCAGCTGCATGACCCAGACCGCCATAGACGAGCGGCTGGACATGCTGCGGTACGCCACCGAGATGTTCCAGGAGAAGGCCCCCAACACCTGGGCCTACCTGGACGGCGGCAACGCCGGCTGGACCTCGGCCGCGACCATGGCCCCCCGGCTGGACGCAGCCGGGGTCGACAACGTGCGCGGCTTCTCCGTCAACGTGTCGAACTACTACAGCAACAGCGCCTCCCTGACGTACGCCAACGCCGTCAACGCGGAACTCGGCGGCACCGCCCGCTTCGTCGTGGACACCAGCCGCAACGGCAACGGCTCCAACGGCGAATGGTGCAACCCGGCCGGACGCAAGCTCGGCACACCGCCCCAGACCGGCGGCGGCGCCGAGATGCTGCTCTGGGTGAAGACCCCCGGCAACTCCGACGGCGAGTGCGGCATCGCGCCGACCGTCCCCGCCGGGGTGTTCAGCCCCGACCTCGCGATGCGCCTGATCAACGGAACCTGATCAACACGCCGGCTGCGCGCCCCGCTTGCTCGTGGCGGGGCGCGCAGTCCGAGGCCAGGGCCGCTACGTGGGGATGTTCCACTTCTGCGTGCCCAGGCCGTTGCAGTCATAGATCTGCAACTTGGTGCCGTTGGCCGTGGCGCCCGCGGGGATGTCCAGGCAGCGACCGGACTGCGGGTTGCGCAGGGAGCTGTCGGACTGGCGCTGCCACTGCTGGCCGCCGGATCCGTTGCAGTCCCACAGCTGCACCTTGGTGCCGTTGGCCGTGCCGTTGCCGTCGATGTCGAGGCACCTGCCGAATGCGCGCACCGTGCCGTCCGGGGCGACCGACCAGCGCTGCCCGGTCGCCGTGTTGCAGTCCCACAGCTGCGCGGCCCTGCCGTTGCCGCTGGTGTTGGTGTCGACGTCGAGGCACTTGCCGGCCACCCACGGGGTGGTGACCTGCCCGACCGGGCCGCCGAGACCGCCGGTGTTGAAGCGGATCTGGCACTGGTTGCCGGTGCCGAGCCAGGTCGCGGTCAGATACAGGAAGGAGGTGCCGTCCGCCCGCGGGGTGATCGGTGAGCTGTAGCCGGGGCAGGAGGGCTCGCCGGTGTTGTAGCCGCCGGTCGGGTCCGTGTTGACCGGGGCCTCGATCTCGGTCCAGTCGCCGCTGCCGAGGTTGGTGTTGGCCAGGACGACCGTGCCGGACTCCGCCATGACGGCCTTGTTGCCCGTCGGTCCGGTGACGACACGCTGTCCGGACATCAGCAGGGTGCCGTTGGGTCCGCCGCCCGACTGCCAGGCCAGGTACGGGGTGTGCAGCAGTTGCCGGCCGTCGCTGGTCTGCACGAGGGTGCCCACACCGTCCGTGGGTGCCCAGTTCAGGCCGTCGGCGCTGGTCTTGGTGTACACCTCGCAGGCGTGGTCGGGATCCGTGGCGTCGCGGCACAGCTCGTAGGCCATCATGAACGTGCCGTTGGGGAGCGGCACGATGATCTGCATGCCGGGGCGGGCCAGGTTGTCGGCGGGGAAAGCCACGTCCTGGGTCAGTGTGGAGCTCCACGTCTGGCCACCGTTCGTGGATGAGTAGTGGCCGATGACCTGGTTGTTGGTGGCCGTGTTCGCGGGGCGCTCGTCGGAGATGAAGCAGGCGAGCGTGTTGTTCGGGGCGAGGTGGAACCAGGGTTCCCAGATGCCGTGGCCGACGGTGTTGGGCAGCCCGCTGGTCTGCGTGCAGTTGGACAGGTACTGCCAGCTCTGGCCGTCGTCGGTGCTCTTGAAGACCTCTACCTTCTGCGCCGTGAAGTTGCCCGCGTCCCAAGCGGTGCCGGCGGCGAGCAGGTCGCCGGCGTTGAGTCCGTTCGCGGTGCGGGGGACCTCGTACAGGACGGGGGCCTCCAGGTCCCAGCCCGCGGTGTTCGAGGTGATCGTGGAGATGGGGTTGGCGCTCCAGGACTGTCCGCCGTTGGTGCTGCGGTAGATCGGCACGGAGTTCTGACCGCTCTGGTTCCGCCGGGCGAACGCGGCCAGCATGGTCTGACCCGACGAACCGTCATGGTCGAGACGGATCGCCCGGGGATAGCTGTTGTCGCCCTGCGGATACGCCGACAGGTCCGGCGACGCCAGCACCTGTCCGGCGGGCGCCGCGGACGTCGGAGTGGACCAGAGGGACAACAGGGCGACCAGCAGCGTGAGTACGCCGAGCAGGGCTGGTGATCTGTGCGGGGGTGACCATGCGCGCACGGGATGACTCCTTTGCGGGTGGGGTGTCGGGTGGTGCACAGGTTGGTGGGGTGTGGGGCTACTCGGCCGGTCGGGCCGACGGATCGTCGCCGACGTGCGGGGCGGTCCGGGTGTCCACGTCGAGTGCGGTACGGGCCACGACCGTTCCCTCTGCCACCAGGGCCAGGTGGAGCCGCCCGCTGGTCCAGCCCTCGGGGAGCGCGGCGGGGACCTCGACGGGCTCCCCGAGCAGATAGGGCTTTGCTTCGGCGCGGCATCCGGGCACGGCGGCGCCGGGCGATTCGGGCGTCGGCGCGTACACCGGGGTCCACGTGGTGTGCAGGGTGCCGTCGACCGGGTCGGTGCCGTGGTGGGAGACCCGTACGCCGACGGTGAACTCCCGTGTGGCGGTGAGGAGATCACGTCCGGGCGCGACCGGGGTGACGTCCAGGACGAGGGCGGTGGGCGCGTTCACATGGGCCGGGTCGACGCCGGCGAGGTCCTTGGCCCCGCGATGGAAGTCCAGCAGCCCCGCGCTCTCGTGCTCGATGTCGTACAACTCGGTGTACACGTACCCGGCGAGCCGGTCGTGGCGCCGCAGTTCCTGGGTCTGCCAGCGCAGATGCCAGGCGCGCTCCAGGCCGGTGAAGCCGCCTCCGTACTCGCTGTTCAGGTTGGGCAGACCGCGCAGCGGCTGCTCGGGGACGGCGAGCTTCTTGTGGACGACATAGTCGGGACCGAGCCTGACGGGGAAGTCGTCGCGCCTGCCCGAGAGGAGGTCGGCGACCGTGGTGGCCCAGGAGGCGGCGCTCTCGTCGTAGTAGTGCCAGTCGAGGAGGTCTGTCTTGACGTGCGTCCAGCCGGAGTTGTCGACGGCGGGCCGGGTGGGGTCGAGCTCCTTGAGTTCGTCGTAGGCGTCGGCGACCGCCCGCTGCTTGGCCGGGTCGCCGGGGATGTCCCAGTCCAGGCCCCACTCCTCGTTGTACAGGCCCCAGATGACGATCGCGGGCGAGTTGCCGTCGCGTTCCACCATGGGCTCGATCTGCTCGGCGAACCTGGCGGCGGACTCGGCGGAGAAGCGTCCGGGAGAGGCGGGCTCGGCCCACAACAGCATGCCGAGGGTGTCGGCGTGGTGGATGAAGCGGGGATCCTCCAGCTTCAGATGCTTGCGTACGAGGTTGTAGCCGGCCTCCGCCGCCAGCTCCAGGTCCCGGCGCAGGGCGGCGTCGTCGGGCGCGGTGATCCCGGTGTCGGGCCAGTAGCCCTGGTCCAGCACACCGCGGACGAACAGCCGGCGTCCGTTGAGGTACAGCACCTCGCCGTCGACGGTGATCGAGCGCAGGCCGGTGCAGGAGGTGACGCGGTCGGTGCCGTCGGGGCCGGTCAGTTCCGCCTCGACGTAGTACAGGTGCGGGTCCTCGGGGGACCACAATCGCGGGGCGGGGAGCGGGAGTTCGGCAATGGCCCGCCCGTCCGCGGCGACGTTCACGAGGACGGCGGAGGATTCACCGCGTACCTTCAGGCGCAGCTCGGTGGTCTCGGCATGCGGGCCTCGCACCGTGGCGTCGACGGCGATGCCGGTCAGATCCGGTGTGGGGCGCAGCCGCACTGCGGTGAGGTGGGTGGCGGGGCGGGCCTCCAGCCAGACGCTCTGCCAGATCCCGGACGAGGGTGTGAAGCAGACACCGTCGTAGTCGTCGCGCGGCATGCTGCGCTGCTTGCCGTGCACGATGTCCAGCTTGTCGGCGGGGGAGTGGACGCGGACGGTGAGCTGCTGCTCGCCGACGCCGAGGGCGTCCGTCACATCGGCGGAGAACGGCGTGTAGCCGCCCACGTGGTGGGCCACTTCGGTGCCGTTGACCCATACGGTGGCCTCGTGGTGGACGGCGCCGAAGTGCAGGACGATGCGCTGCCCCGACCAGACGGTCGGCACGGTGAACGTGCGGCGGTACCAGGCCGTCTGCAGCCAGTGCGCGGCGATGCCGGAGGCGGGGGTCTCCCAGGCGAAGGGCACCGTGATCCGCTGGTCGTAGCCGTCGGCGGCGTCCGCGGTCTGCCGTGCGCCGGGGTCGGCCCGGAAGTCCCAGGAGCCGTTCAGACTGAGCCAGGCGTGCGAGCGGTCGAAGTGCGGGCGCGGGTACTCGGGGCGGGGGATGGGCATGGGTCTGTCTGCTCCGATCGGGAGGGCGGATGTGGAGTGCGAGGGGCGATACCGGGTTGGAGGCGATGCCGGGTGTGCGGGGTGTCAGCCCTTGACGCTGCCCGCGAGGATTCCGTTGATGAAGTGGCGCTGGAGCAGGATGAACAGCAGCAGGACGGGCAGCATCGCGATGCTCCCGGCGGCCAGCAGTTCACCCCAGACGGTTCCGAAGTCGGCGCCGATGCGGTTGCCGGTGACGTTCTGCGCCAGGGTGGACAGGACGACCTGGAGGGTCTGGTGGCTCTCGTCGTTGACGGCGACGACCGGCCAGACGAAGTCGTTGTAGACGTTCATCGCGGTCAGCACGCCGAGCGCGGCGAGCCCGGGACGGATGACGGGCACCACGATGCGGGCGAAGATCCCGAACTCGCTCGCCCCGTCCATGCGGCCGGCGTCGAGGAGTTCGTCGGGTACGGCGGCGATGGTCTGCCGCATCCAGAAGATGCTGAAGGCGTCGATGCTGCCGGGCAGGATCAGCGCCTGGTAGGTGTTGACCCAGCCCAGCTGACTCATCTCCAGCAGCAGCGGGATGATCAGCACCAGGGTCGGCAGCATCAGCGTGAGCATGAGGACGCCGAAGAGCAGGTCGCGGCCGGGAAAGCGGTACTTGGCGAAGGCGTAGCCGGCCAGCGGGCAGAAGCACATCGTCATCGCGCCTTTGACGGCGACGACCAGCACGGTGTTGAGGAACCCGGTGCCGATCGGCACGTCGTGGAACATCGCCTGGTAGTTGTCGAGCGTCGCCGAGCCGGGCGAGAACGCCAGCGGGTCGCGGACGATGTCGTTGGCCGGCTTCAGGGAGGAACTGATCGCCCACCAGATGGGATAGACGAACAGAACGGCCAGGCCGCCGAGGACGATGTACTGAAAGGGTCCGGGTTTGGGCTGGGCGAGGGTCTTGTGCTTCACGCGATGCTCGAGATTCCTGTGCTTCATGGGTCACTCGTCTCGGGAGCGCAACAGGCGCACGGACAGCAGGGACAGGGCGAACACCAGCAGGACGAGCAGGAAGGAGTTCGCCGCTCCGGTGCCGAGGTCGGATGCCGTGATGTGGTTGTAGAGGTACAGACCGCCGGTGGTGGTCGAGCCGTACGGGCCGCCCTGGGTGACCACGAAGGGCTCGGCGAACATCTGGAACACCGCGAGGGTCTGTACGACGACCAGGAAGGCGATGCTGCGGCGCACCAGGGGCAGTGTCAGGGACCAGAACTGGCGTCGCCGTGAGGCCCCGTCGAGTGCCGCGGCCTCGTACACGTCGGGCGGTACGGCCTGGAGTCCCGCGAGCAGGATGATGATCGCGAATCCGGTGGTCTTCCACAGGAACAGCAGCGCCAGTGTCGGTTTGGCCCACGCCGTCGACGTCAGCCAGTCGACCGCGGGCAGGCCCACCAGTCCCAGCAGGTCGTTGACCAGCCCGTAGTCGGTGTCGAAGACCACGATCCACACCTGGGCCATGGCCACCAGCGGGGTGACGAAGGGCGCGATGAACGCCACCCGGAACATCCCGCGCAGCTTCAGCCGCGCGTTGGCCAGCAGTACCGCAGCGGCGAGGCCGCCGACGATCTGCACGGGCACGATCAGCAGCCACATCACGGCGCTGTTGCCCAGCGAGGCCCAGAACTCGGGGCTGGTGAGCAGGTAGGTGTAGTTGTCGAGGCCGATGAAGCGCGCCTCACCGGCGCCCTTCCAGTTGGTGAAGCTCAACTGCAGCGCGAACAGCAACGGGTAGAGGCCGAACGCGGCGAAGACGACGTAGAACGGAGCGACGAACAGGTAGGGCGTGAGGAAGAGCCGACGGCGGGCCCGGGACGGTGCCGGGGACGTCTGTTCCTCGCGGCGCAGCGGGGTGAGGGTCGTCGGTGTCACGCGCGGTCCACCAGATTGCGCTGGATCTTGCGGGTGGAGTCGTCGATGACGTCGTCGGGGGCCATGGCCCCTTCCATCAGCCGCTGGAGGTTGTTGCCCAGGTAGTCGACCGACTTGCTCCACCAGGCCGGGATCGGCGCGGCGGCCGGGATGGTGGCGGCCGCGTCCACGGCGATCTTCCACAGGTCCTGACCGCCGAGCGCCTGCACCGGCTCGAAGAGCGGCTTGTCGGCCTTGCGCGCGGGTGTGTAGCTGGGCACGGAGGTGTTGAGGCCGCCCGGGTAGACGTTGCCCGGTCCGTAGACCGCGGTGTAGCCGGGCTCCTTGAAACACAGGAACTCATAGAGCAGCCAGGCCAGTTCGGGGTTCTTCGCCTTCGCCGGGATGATGAAGCTGCTGCCGCCCATGGCGCCGCTGCGCGCACCACCGGGTGTCCAGGCGGGCAGCTGAGTGGCCCGCCACTTCCCCTTGGTCCGCTTCAGCAGCTGCTGGGGAGCGAACGACCACCACACCGCCCAGGGCACGAGTGCCTGCCGGCCGTCCTCCAGCGCGGCGAGGTCGGCTTGCTTCAGGTACTCGGCATGTGTCACCAGATTCTCGTCGACCGCTGACCGAACCCAGCTCAGGATGGTGCGGTACTCCTTGGAGTCCAGTCGGACCTTGCCATCGGCGTCCGTGAGGCTGGTGCCCTGCTGGTTGGCGAGCATCTCCAGCCACAGCTGGCCGAGGAAGGGATCCTTGTCGAGGTGGATCGGGGCCGCCTCGGGGTTCTTCTCCTTCAGCGCCCGGGCCGCGTCCAGCAGATCGTCGTACGTCCCGATGCCCGCCGGATCGACGCCCGCGTCCTCCAGCAGGTCCTCGCGGTACCAGAGCAGACCCGGGTCCAGATCCCAGGGCACGCCGTAGATGCGGCCGTCGACGGTGTTGACCGAGAGCTTGTACGGCGAGGTCTGCTTGCGATAGGGCTCGATCAGGTCCGTCAGGTCGTACAGATGCTCGGCCTGACTGCCGATCTTGGCGTCGTCCCAGAAGCTGCCGTCCGGCAGATCCGCCCCGGTGATCAGGGTGTTGGCGAGTTTGGCGTCGATGTCGACGGCCTGGTGATTCACCGTCACCCGGGGATAGGCCTTGCGGAACTCGTCGATGGCCGCGTCGAAGACCTTGAAGAGATCGCCCGAGCGGTTCCAGATGGTGATCTCGCCCTTGGCCGAAGCGGTGGGCGTCCCGGTGAGTCTGCGTGGCTCGGTCCCGGTGGAGCCGGGGGCGCAGGCTGCGGCGAGCGGGCCGGCGCCGGCGGTGAGGGCACCGACGCCCAGGGCGCCGCGTAGGACCCTGCGGCGCGGAACGGATGATCTGGACATGAGCGCGGCTCCTCTGGGGGGATGCGGTCACCAAGGCCGGATTGCAACGATGCAGAGATGATGCGACGCCTTTTGCAACGATGCAATACCCGGGTAACATTCGATTGCCGCGATGTGCAGCAGCCCCGCCGGAGAGGCCCGGCGGGCGGAACACCGGCAGAGAGGGACAGGGATGGCCGGCGCAACCCTGCGTGACGTCGCGCGACGCGCGGGAGTCTCGATCCGCACGGTGTCCAACGTGGTCAACTCCTCGGTGCCCGTCTCCGAAGAACTGCGCACCCGCGTGGAGGCGGCGCTGGAAGAGCTCGACTACCGGCCCAACCTGGTCGCCCGCAACCTCCGCCGAGGCCGCACCGGCATGCTCGCCCTCGTCGTGCCGGAGCTCGACGTCCCCTACTTCGCCGAACTGGCCCGCGAGGTCATCACCGCGGCCCGCGCCCATGGCTATGTCGTGATGCTCGACCAGACCGACGGCGACGTGGCGCGGGAGCGGGAGCTGCTCGGCCGTGAGTCGCGCGCCACCATGTTCGACGGACTGCTGCTGAGCCCGCTCGCCATCTCCGAGGACGAACTGCGCGGCCGCACCAACCGGGTGCCCGTCGTCCTGCTCGGCGAGCACATCTTCAACGGCAGCTTCCACCACGTGGCCATCGACAACGTCGCCGCGGCCCGCGAGGCCACCGAACACCTCATCGGCCTGGGCCGCCGGCGGATAGCAGCCATCGGTGACCAGCCCTACAGCACCGGCGAGACCGCGCAGCTGCGCACCATCGGCTACCGCCGGGCCCTGGAGGGTGCGGGCCTGCCCCTCGACGAAAGCCTCATCGTCCCCACGCCACGCTTCCACCGGCACCTCGGCGCCGAGGCCATGACCCGCCTCCTCGCCCTGCCCGAGCCACCGGACGCCGTCTTCTGCTACAACGACCTTCTCGCCATCGGCGCGATGCACGCGCTGACACGCGCCGGAGTCCGCGTCCCCGAGGACATCGCCGTGATCGGCATCGACGGCATTCAGGAAGGCGAGTACAGCTCGCCGACCCTCACCACCATCGCGCCCGACAAGGCCCGCATCGCGGAGACGGCCGTCAGCACACTCGTCGGGATCATCGCCGGTACGGCATCGCCGCCGGCGGACGCGAAGGCGCCGCACCGGTTGCTCGTCCGGGGCAGTACGACGACGGATTCCCGGTCTGTCTGACCGACCGTCACGAAGCTGCCGATTTGTCGGCCGCAAGGGATTGCTCGGTCCAGATGCATTTGCCGGAGTCGGTGCACCGCGCCCCCCACCGGTCGGCCAGCGCGGCGACCAACTGCAGGCCTCTTCCGCCCTCGTCCGTGTCCGCCGCATGGCGAATGCGAGGCATGGTGAGACTGCGGTCGGTCACCTCGCAGATCAGAGTGCGGCTGCGCAGCAGGCGGAGGGTGATCGGGCCCTTGGCATGGCGAATCACGTTACCGACCAGTTCGCTGGCGAGGAGTTCCGTGGTCATCACCAGTTCTTCCAGTCCCCACGTGGTGAGTTGATCCCGGACGTGCTTGCGCGCTTGTCCGGCGGCCTTGGGGTCCTCGGGCAATTGCCAGGATGCGATGTCCTGGGGAGATGACGCGCAGGTGCGTGCGATCAGCAGTGCGGCGTCGTCCCGGAAGCACGATGTGTCGGTGTGGGAGAAGCCGCTCAGCAGGCTGTCGCAGAGGGCTTCGAGATCGGCACTGCCGGGTTCCCGAGTTCTTGCGACGCGCCGGGAGAGCTCGGCCATTCCCTGGTCGATATCGCGCGTCGGATCCTGGATCAGGCCGTCGGTGTAGAGCACCAACAGGCTGCCTTCGGGGAGTTCGAGTGTTGCCGTCTCGTAGGGGAAGGCCGCGGTTCCCAGGGGTGGATTGTCGGGCAGATCGGGGAAGTAGCGGGAGCCGTCGGGGTGGACGACGACGGGTGGGGGATGGCCGGCCGTGGTGAGGGTGCAAAGGCGGCTGGTCGGGTCGTAGATGGCGCACAGACAGGTGGCGTAGTAGTCGTCGCCGAGGTCACCGACCAGGCTGTTGAGGTGGTAGAAGAGTTCGTCCGGCGCTTGCCCGAGATCGGCGAGGGTGCGCACGGCGGTGCGCAACTGCCCCATGATCGCGGCCTCGCGCAGACCATGGCCCATGACGTCACCGATGACGAGGGCGACTCGATCCGAGGGCAGCGGAATCACGTCGTACCAGTCGCCGCCGACTTCGGCTCCGTCGCCGGCCGGAAGGTAGCGGGCGGCCGTGGTGACGCCGGGGAGGGAGGGCAGGACCCGGGGGAGGAGACCGCGCTGCAGCTCATGCGACCGGCGGTGCTCGGCATCGTAGAGACGGGCTCGGGCCAGCGCCTGGGCTATGAGACCGCACAGCACCGTGAACAGGTTGCGTTCCTCGGGGCTGAATGCATGGGGCCGGTTGTAGGAGAAGATGCACACGCCGATGGGGTCGCCGGAGGTGACCAAGGGAAGAAACGCCCAGGCCTTCTTACCGCTGGCGGTCGGCATGTGGGCCATGTGCGGGTAGCGGCCGACGTACTCGGCGGGCGAGGAGATGAAGAACGGGGCACGTTCGGTCAGTGCCTCTCCGGCTGGGCATCGATCGAACGGTGGTGGCGGCGTCTCCTTCATCCAGTTGACGAATTCCAGTGTGTTTCCGGCATTGCCGAACGACGTCAACTGTTCCCCGTCGCGATACCAGAAACCGACCCCGTCGGCGCCGAACAATTGCCGTGCGTGATCCTCGACGACACTCACCACGTCCAGTCCGGTCACCGCCATGGCCAGGGCCTGAGTGAGTTCGACGATCCTGTCGGCGTACTTGGCGACCGTGCCCTCGGCCGGCGCCTCCTCCCCGTTCCGGTGTCGGTGGGTGATGTCGCTGAAGCAGAGAGTCATGCCGGTGGAGACGGGAAACACCTGAATACGGAGCAAGCGCTGGTCCAGGGGCCAGCCGACGCTGAAGCCGGTCGGCTTGCCGGCGGTGGTGGCCTGCTGGCAGGCGAGCTTCACACCTGTGGTGTGGAAATGGGGGACCACATCCCACAGCACGCGGCCGAGCCATTCCTCCGACAGGCCCAAAAGGCGTTCAGCGGGTCTGTTGAAAAACGTGACCCGCCAAGTGCGGTCGGTAGTCAGGACGGCGTTGGCCAGGGGATGGAGGGCGTCAGGCGTTTGGACCTTGGACGGTGGGGGTTCGGTGGACATAGGGGCGGGAGCCGATCGTTGGGGATCCCCGTCTGCGGTTTCGGCCCAAACATGGTGACGTCATGCGGACAAATTGCGCAAGAGGTCTGATCTGCCTCACTGCCGTCTAGTTCTGCTGTCGGCGCACCATCTCCGTGATCCAGACGGGCGCGAACGGGGACGTGCAGCCGGGGGAGGTCGGGTAGTCCTTGAGTACCTCCAGGCGTTCGCCGATGTCGAGTGCACGGGTGCGGTGCTCGGCGTGCTCGATCCCGATCCGGGCCAGGCAGTGGTTCATGGCCCACTGCAGGCGATCCGGGGCGTCCTTCATCTCCGCCTCGATGGTGTCGAGCAGTCCCGCGAGATCGAGGCCCTCGGGCCTTTTCGCCACGCGTTCGGTGGTCAGCGCCCATCCGGCGCTCGCGACCACCGGATCCGGGTCGGCCGGCCAGGCCAGGCGTAGCTCTTCGGCGTGCGGGTTCTTCTTCACCAGGTAGTTCACGAGCCAGTCGTGCACCTTGGGCGTGCGCGCCTCGCGCAGCATGGCGTCCAGCTCGTCACGCGTGAACGCCTTCGGGCGGCAGATCAGGAGTGCCAGCAGCCTGGCCGCGGTGTCACCCGTCTCCCAGAGTCGGCGCGCGAGTTCCTGCTGCGTCTTCAGCCGCTTCGCGAGCGCGCGCAGCCTGCCGAGGTTCACACCGTGATCGTCGCCGTGCTTCTCGTTCACCGCGCGTGCCTTCGGGTCCTCCAGCTCGGCCAGCTCGGCCAGCTCGGCCAGCTCGGCCAGCTCGGCCAGCTCGGCCATCACCTCGGCGACCGTCGTCTCGGTCGGCGTTGTCTCGGGCACCTCGGCCTCCTGTCCGTTCGCGGGCGAGATTCAGCCTACGAGGGAAGTCGGCTCCCTGTTGGAGACCGACCTTGGCCGAAGTGTTGCTTGCGTGCGGACGTCCACCCCTTCACAGATGGCACTTAGGTTAGGCTAACCTGTGCTCCGTGTATGCGGGTGAAGAGACCTCTGCGGCGGTGCGTCCCCGCGGTCATGAACTGTCGGCCACGGGAGTCACCGTGGCGTACGAAGGCATCGACGTCGTACACGAGGCGTCGTTGGCGTTGCGGCCGGGCGAAGTGACGGTGCTGGTGGGCCCGAACGGCAGCGGGAAGTCGACACTTCTGCGCACGATCGCACGGCTGCAGCGGCCCAGGACCGCCACACTCGTCATCGACGACACCGACGGCCTCGCGCTGACCCCTCGTGAGTTCTCGCGCCGGGTGGCGCTGCTGACGCAGGGGCGCCCCACGCCCAGTGGGCTGACCGTGCGCGACGTCGTCGAGTTCGGTCGCTATCCGTACCGGGGCCGCTGGGGCAGGGCGGACCCGGACGGGCGGGCCGCGGTGGACCGCGCGCTCGCCATGACCGGCGTCGCGGAACTCGCCGAGCGCGGGGCCGAGCACCTGTCCGGCGGGCAGCTCCAGCGGGTGTGGCTCGCGGGCTGCCTCGCCCAGGAGACCGGCGTACTGCTCCTCGACGAGCCCACGACCTACCTCGACCTGCGCTACCAGGTCGAACTCCTCGACCTCATCCGCGACTTGGCCGACGACCACGGGATCGCCGTCGGCGCCGTCCTGCACGACCTCGACCAGGCCGCGGCTCTCGCCGACCGGATCGTGCTGTTGCACGAGGGACGCATCGTCGCGGACGGCCTTCCCGAAGACGTACTGACCGCCCAGCGGCTGACCGACATCTACGGCATCCGCATCGAAGTCGGCACCGACCCGCTCACCGGCCATCTGCGCACCCGCGCGATCGGCCGCCACCACACGCGAAGCGAAAGGCTCAGCACATCCTCATGAGACGCCTGATGATGACCGCGGCGGTCGCCACCGCCGCGGCGCTCGCCCTGACCGCATGCGGTACGACCGAGCCCGCCGCCGACAGCGACGACGCGAAGAAGACGAACGAGGCCATCACCCTCACCGACGCCTCCGGCGCGAAGGTCGAACTCGACGGGCCGGCCAAGAAGGTGGTCGGCACCGAGTGGCACGAGGTCGAGCTCCTGATATCGCTGGGCGTCGACCCGGTCGGCGTCGCCGACGTCAAGGGCTACCAGACCTGGGACCAGGCGGTCCCCCTGAAGAACGAGCCCAAGGACATCGGCACCCGCGGCGAGCCCAGCATGGACACCATCGCCGCGCTGTCCCCGGACCTCATCGTCGCCAGCACCGACCTGCCCCCGGCCGCCGTGAAGCAACTGCGCAAGGTCGCCCCGGTCCTGGAGGTGCGCTCCGCCGGCGCCTCCGACCCGATCGGGCAGATGACGAAGAACCTCGACCTCATCGCCCAGGCCACCGGCACCACCGAGCAGGCCGACCAGCTCAAGAAGGACTTCGACGCGAAGGTCGCCGAAGGCAAGAAGGCCCTCGCGGATGCCAAGCTCGGCGGTGCGCAGTACGCCTTCGCCGACGGCTACAACATCTCCAACCAGGTCTCCATCCGGCCCTTCACCAGCGGCTCCCTCATCGGCGCGGTCAATGAGCAGCTCGGTCTGAAGAACGCCTGGACCGTCAAGGGCGACAAGGACTACGGACTCGGCACCACCGACGTCGAGGGCCTCACCAAGCTGGGCGACGACGTGCGGTTCGCCTACATCGCCAACGACGGCGACAAGAGCAGCACTCCGTTCACCGCGGACGGCACCCTGTCCAAGGACAAGGTGTGGACCTCCCTGCCGTTCGTGAAGAAGGGCAACGTCCACCGACTGCCCGACGGCATCTGGATGTTCGGCGGTCCCCAGTCGATGGAGGCGTACATCGACGCCGTCGTCGCCGAGCTGACGAAGTAGCGCCATGGCCGTCACCGCGACACCCCCCGTCACCCGTACGCCGACGGAGACCACGTCCCGGACGGGCGCGGCCGTGGTGACGGCCCTACTGGTCCTGCTGGTCGCGGCCCTCGCGGTCGTCGACATCACGCAGGGCACCGCCGCCGTCGGCGCCGGTGAGGTGTGGAAGGCGCTCACCGGCCGGGCCGACCCGTCCGACGCGTCCGTCGTCATCGCCTCCCGGCTGCCGAGGGCGGCCGCCGGACTCCTCGTCGGGGCCGTGCTCGGCATGGCGGGCACGGCCCTGCAGGCCGTCAGCCGCAACGTGCTCGCCTCGCCCGACACCCTCGCGGTGAACGCGGGCTCCTACCTGGCGCTCGGGCTGGCCGCCGTCACCGGCGTCTCGCTGCCGCTGCTCGCCTCCTCCGGCGTCGCGTTCGTCGGGAGCCTCGCGGCGGCGGCCGTCGTCCTCGGACTGTCGGGCCTGGGCGCGGGCACCGTCCGGCTGGTCCTGGCCGGCACCGCCCTCGCCCTCGGACTGACCGCCGTCACCGAGGGGCTGCTCCTGCTCTTCCCCCAGGAGACCGAAGGCCTCTACCGGTGGAATCAGGGCAGCATCGCGCAGAGCGGCTTCGACGGGGTCGCCCAGATGGCGCCCGTCTGCCTCGCCGGTCTGCTCGGGCTGCTGCTGATCGCCCGCCGGGTGGATGCCCTGTCCCTCGGCGACGACGCAGCCCGCGGCCTCGGCATCCCGGTCCGTGCCACCCGGGTCACGGCGGTCGTCCTCGCCTCGCTGCTGTCCGCGGTGGCCGTCACCCTCGCCGGACCGATCGGCTTCGTCGGCCTGTGCGCCCCCGCCCTCGTCCGCTCCCTCGCCCGCAGGTTCCGCGCCTTCACCCGGTCGCGGACACGGCTTCCGGTCGCGGCGCTGACCGGTGCCGCGCTGGTGCTCGGATCGGACGTGCTGCTGCGGGTCCTCGTACCGGCCGACCTGGCGGTCGCCGTGCCGACGGGTGTCGTCACCAGCCTCGTCGGCGCGGTGTTCCTGGTCGTCATGGCCACGCGGCTGAAGGACACGGCCGCAGCCGCCGCACCCGACCGGCTGCGCATCAGAAGCCGTGCCCTGTTCCTCACCACCACGGCCGTACTGGTCACCGTGGTCGTGGGTGTGACGATCGCCGCCGTGCTGCTCGGCGACAGCAAGCTGTTGCTGGGCGACGTGGTCAACTGGGCGCAGGGCAACGCCGGTCGGACCGTCTCCTTCGTCCTCGACACCCGTGTGCCCCGGGTCCTCGCGGCGCTCCTCGCGGGCGCGGCACTCGCCCTGGCCGGAACGCTCGTCCAGGCCGTGACCCGCAATCCGCTCGCGGAGCCCGGAGTCCTGGGCGTCTCGGGCGGGGCCGCGCTCGGCGCGGTCCTCCTGGTGACGAGCGTGCCCCTGGCCGGATCGTGGGGCATGGCGGGCGCGGCCTTCCTGGGCGCCGCGATCAGTTCGGCCATCGTCTTCGGACTCGCCGCGCGCGGCGGGTTCCAGCAGAACCGGCTCGTCCTGGTCGGCATCGGAGTCGCCACCGGGTCCACGGCCCTGATCAGCCTGCTCATCGTCCTCACCGACCCGTTCAACGCGACCAAGGCCCTCACCTGGCTGTCCGGCTCCACCTACGGGCGCACCATGCCCGACATCGCCCCGCTCGCGGCCGTCCTCGTCCTGGGCCTGGCCATCGCCGTCCTACGACGCACCGAACTGGACCTCGTGTCGCTCGACGAGGACACCCCGAGGCTCCTCGGCCTCGGCCTGGCGCGGGGGCGGTTCGGCTTCCTCGTCCTCAGCGTCCTGCTCAGCGCCACCGCCGTGGCCGCCGCCGGCACGATCGGCTTCGTGGGACTCGTCGCCCCGCACGCGGCCCGGGCGCTGGTGGGCCGACGGCACGTCCGGGTGGTCCCGGTCTCGGTGCTCCTGGGCGCCGCGCTGGTCTGCACCGCCGACCTGTTGGGCCGCACCGTGATCGCCCCGGCCCAACTCGGCGCCGGTCTGATGACGGCGGTGATCGGCACGCCGTACTTCCTCCATCTTCTCGTGCGCAGCCGCCGGTAGCGGCGACAAGGGTCAGGCGCCCGAGTCCTCTTGATGTGCCGTCAGTGATTGCTCGGCCCAGATGGTCTTCCGGTTGCGGCCGTAGCGTGTGCCCCACCGTTCGGACAGCTGGGCCACCAGGAACAGCCCACGTCCGCCCTCGTCGGTGCCGCGGGCCTGGCGCAGATGAGGGGAGGTGCTGCTGGTGTCGGAGACCTCGCAGATGAGATGGCCGTCCCGGATCAGCCGCAGCTGCACCGGGCCACCGGCGTACCGGTAGGCGTTCGTGACCAGTTCGCTCACGATCAGCTCGGTGGTGAAGGCGAATTCCTCCAACCCCCACTCGGCCAGACAGTCCCGTACCAGCGTCCGGGCGCGGCCGGCCGCGGTGGGCTCGGCCGACAGCTGCCAGGTCGCCACGTTCTGCGCCGCCAGCACCCGGGTCCGGGCCAGCAGGAGTGTGACGTCATCGGCGGGCCGGTCGGGCAGCATCGTGTCCTCCACCGCCTTGCAGGTCTGCTCCAGCGAGTGGAACGGACCGGCCAGCACGGAACGCAGCTGGGCCAGTCCCTGGTCGATGTCGCGGTGGTCGGCCAGGAGGATGCCGTCGCTGTACAGGGCGATGAGGCTGCCCTCGGCCAGTTCGACCTCGGCCGTCTCGAACGGCAGCCCGCCCACGCCGAGCGGTGGCCCGGCGGGGAGGTCGATCGGGTGCACCCCGCCGTCCGGGCGCAGCACGGTCGGCGGCGGGTGCCCCGCGCGGGCCATGGCGCAGTGCCGGGAGACCGGATCGTAGACCGCGTACAGGCACGTCGCGCCCACGATCCGGGGCGTGTTCCGGTCGGCTGCCCGCTGTTCGGTGTCCAAGTGGTCCACCAGGTCGTCGAGCCGGGCGAGGACCTCGTCCGGGGCCAGGTCGAGGTGCGCCAGGGTGTGCACGGCGGTGCGCAGCCGCCCCATGGTCGCCGAGGCGTGCATACCGTGGCCGACGACGTCGCCGACGACCAGGGCGACGCGCAGTCCGGACAGGGGGATCACGTCGAACCAGTCGCCGCCGACCCCGGCGGAGGCGTGTGCGGGCAGGTAGCGGTGCGCTGTCTCGACCGCCGGGTGCTCGGGCACCTCACTGGGCAGCAGGCTGCGCTGGAGGGCCTCGGCGGCGTTGTGCTGCTGGGTGTAGCGGCGGGCGTTGTCGATGCAGACCGCGGCCCTCGCGGCGAACTCCTCCGCCAGGGTCAGGTCGTCCTCCTCGAACGGCTCCGGCCGCTGCGAGCGCCACAGGCACACCAGGCCGAGGACGGCACCGCGCGCGGCCAGCGGCACCACCATCAGGGAGTGGACCCCTATCGCGAGTGCCTTCGCGGCCCGTTCCGGCTCGGCGGCGAACCATCCGCGATTGCCCTCCAGGAGGGGTTCGAGGACCGGACGCCGTTCGGCCAGGCAACGTGACGGCGACGTGTCCTCGGGGAAGGAGAACAGTTGGCCGACGGGATACATCACCTGCCGAGCCTCGGGCTGGATGCTGTGCGCCGCCATCCTGCGCAGTGGGCCCATGGAGTCCGGGGCCGGTTCCTCCCCGCGGGGCACGGGTTCCAGCAGATCCACCGAGAGCGCGTCGGCCAGCGTGGGAACCGCCGCCTCGGCCAGTTCGCGCGCCGTCCTGGCCACATCCAGGGTGCTGCCGATCCTGGCGCCGGCCTCGTTGATCAGCGCCAGTCGCCGACGGGCCCGATGGCGGTCGGTGACGTCCTCGACGATCTCGGTGACACCGAGCACCCTGCCGGAGGGGTCCTGCATCCGGAAGGCGGACACGGAGACGATCAGTTCCTTCTGGGAGTCCCGCAGCAACCGGCAGGGCTGCTCGGCGAAGATCAGGGGCTCGCCCGTCTCCAGTACCCTCCGGAGCCGTCGCTCGATCAGCTCCGAGTCCGGGCCGAGCAGGAAGTCGGAGGTGCGAAGCCCGCGGTACCCCTCGGCCTCCAGCCCGCCGAACCGCGCGATCGCCCGGTTCACCCGCAGGATGCGCAGGTCCGGGCCGAGCACCGCGACCCCCACCGGGGACCGGCGGAAGAAGCCGTCCAGCACGGACCGGTCGATCTCCCACTGGGTGATGTCCTCGGCGAGTGCGCCGATGAGGAGCCACTCGACGGAGGAGTCCAGCCGTCGCACCTTGCGGGCCCTGAACCCCACGTACAGGCGGTGGCCCGCGCGGTGCAGGACCGGCAACAGCCCGAACCAGCCGCCCTCTCGCACGCAAGCGGTGGTCGCTTCGGCGATCAGGGCCTCGTCCCCGCTGTCGACCAGGACATCATGCATGGGTCGGCCCAGCACCTCCTCGGGCCGGTGCCCGAGGAGTGTGGTGGCCTGTTCGCTCCAGGCGACGACCCGCCCGCGGCCGTCCAGCACGGCGGACGCGGATCGATGGATCGAAAACGGGTCCTCCGGGCTCTCGCTGAGCGTCTTCGGGGATGTGTTGCGCATCTCCCACCCATCTCGCGCCGTCGGCGGGGCCCGCAGAGCGGTGCCCCGGGGCGCTCCTGCGGATCCGAGTGCCTGGTTTGCAGCGGCTCACTCCCAGTATCGGCTGTACGGGCATCGTGTGCTTCGTCGTAGCGGCCGGGACGGTCGGTGAGGGCCGGCCGCGACGGTCCGACCTTCCTGTTCACCGGGGCAGTGCCCGGGCGAGGAGCACCGCCACGTCGTCGTCCGCCGCCTCGGGCATGACATGGGCCAGGAGGTCGGCGCAGACCTGTTCCAGCGGATGCCCGGGATGCCGTAGTGCCTGCGCCAGACGGCGCATGCCCTGGTCGAGATCCTTGCCGCGGGTCTCGATCAGACCGTCGGTGTAGATCACCAGGAGACTGTGCGGCGGCAGGGGAACCCGCTGGACCTGGCAGTCCTGCCTGCCCACGCCCAGGGGCGGGCCCGCGGGTCCGTCCAGGAAGGTGACCGTTCCCCGCTCGTCGGCGACCAAGGGGGGAGGGTGGCCCGCCCGGGCGATCAGGCAGTGCCCGGTGCCCGGGTCGTGGACGGCGTACAGGCAGGTGGCCATCTCGTTCTCGCCGAGGTCCGCCACGGCGGCGTCCAGGGCACGCAGCACCTCGTCGGGCGCGGTGTCCCGGCGTGCCAGGGTCCGTACGGCGGTGCGCAGCTGTCCCATGACCGCCGCCGCGTGGATGCCGTGCCCCATCACGTCCCCGATC
The DNA here is from genome assembly GCF_900103585.1 of Streptomyces sp. cf386. GTDB lineage: Bacteria > Actinomycetota > Actinomycetes > Streptomycetales > Streptomycetaceae > Streptomyces. Next base: position 488,788 of record NZ_FNHV01000005.1, on the reverse strand, counting down.
ACCAACGCGGTCCGGCCGCCCGACAGGGCGATGGCGTCGAACCAGTCGCCGCCGACCTCGTGGTCACCGGCCGGCAGATAGCGCCCGGTGAGTTCCAGCCCGCTGACGGTGGGCAGGGAGGGGTTCATCAGGCTGCGCTGGAGAGTGAGCGCCGCGTCGCGTTCCCGGCTGTACATGCGGGCGTTGTCGATGTTCAGCGCCGCTCGGGCGACCAACTCGTCGATCAGCAGCGTGTCCTGGTCGTCGAACGGCTCTCGATCCCGGGTCCGGGTCACCGCGACCGCGCCGAGCACCGTGCCCCGGGCCACCAGCGGGATCACGCGCGCCGAGCCCACGCGGGCGCGGAGGTACTCGCGCAGCCGGTCGGCGCCGGGGGTGGTGACCAGCGGGCCGATGTCGCTCAGGTAGAGGTTCATGGGACGCCCGGCACTGATGAGCCGCTCGTACATCGAGCCGGGAGGGAGCTGAAGGGTCATGCCGACCGCGAGGTAGTCGGCAGGCGCGGCCGGATCCGTGAAAGTCGCCGCGACACGCCGGACCACACCGTGCGCCGACGCGGCGGTCTCGTCCGGGGCCATCGCCTCCTCCAGCAGCTGGACGTCGGCGGAGTCCGCGAGCCGGGGCACCAGGACGCGGACCACCTCCTGCGCCGTCTGCGTCAGATCCAGGGTGGAACCCATCTGCGTACCCGCCTCCACCAGCAGCGCGAGGCGCTGCCGTGCCCGTTCCGCCTCCAGGTGGGCCCGCTGCCCCTCCGTGACGTCGATCAGCGAAGCGATCACCCCCACCCGTTGGCCGGCCCCGCCGAGCAAGGGGGCGTAGGAGCAGGACCACGTGCGCATCCGTTGCGGGTCCGACGTGCCGGAGGTGTAGCGGAAGTCGACCACCGCCTCACCCCGGTCGAGGACCTGGCGCATCACCGCCTCCAGCGCACCGGCGCCGGGGGCGATCTCGGTCACGCGTCTGCCGACGTGCTCGGCCACCGGGACACCGTCGATCCGGGACAGAGCCTCGTTGACCCGGAGGAAACGCAGGTCGGGGCCGAGCATGGCCAGGCCGATCGGGGACTGGGTGAACAGCCCCTCCAGCGCGGCCAGCGAATCCCGCATCCGCTCCACGGCTGAGGTCTCCGCCGCGATCGCCAGCACCCCTGGACGTCCCCGCACATCCGCGATCGGACAGTGCCACATCTCCATGTCGACCACGGTCCCGTCGCGATGCCGGACCGGCAGCCGTGCGACCACCGCAGCACCCGTCCGCACCGTCCGGCCCAGCCGGTCGGCCAGCTCCCGGTTCTCCTCCGGCACGAGTACACGCCTGGCGTCCTGCCCCACCATCTCCTCCGGCGTGTGACCGAGCAGGTCCTGCGCGGCGAGCGACCACTGCACCAGGCGCCCATCGGCATCGACCACCCAGAGCGCGAGCGGAAGCAGGTCCTGGAACACCCCCGCATGTCCCGCCGCGGACGGGCGCCGATCCGGCGTTTCGCCGATCGCGTCGTGGGCATCCGCACCGCGGTGACTCGCGCTGGTCATAGGGGCACCTCGCTCACACCGCCCTTGACCGCATAAGGCTCAAGGACAGCGTAGGCCCGTCCGGTCGCGCACGGGCGGTTGATCGATCATCGATAAGTGGCCCGGCTCACATGGCGTGAGCGAGGAGTCGCCGACACCATGGCTCTGAGTCACCGGCAGGCTGAAGGGATCCAGAATGTTCCGCAAGGTGCTGGTCGCCAACCGCGGCGAGATCGCGATTCGGGCGTTTCGCGCAGGCTATGAGCTGGGCGCGCGCACCGTCGCCGTCTTCCCGCACGAGGACCGCAACTCCCTGCACCGGCTCAAGGCCGACGAGGCCTATGAGATCGGTGAGCCGGGGCACCCGGTGCGCGCCTATCTCTCCGTGGAGGAGATCGTCCGCGCGGCACGGCGGGCGGGAGCCGACGCCGTCTACCCGGGGTACGGATTCCTGTCGGAGAACCCGGATCTGGCCCGGGCCTGCGAAGAGGCGGGCATCACCTTCGTCGGACCGAGCGCGGAGATCCTGGAGCTGACCGGGAACAAGGCCCGCGCGGTGGCGGCGGCCCGCGCGGCCGACGTGCCGGTGCTGGGTTCCTCGGAGCCGTCCACCGACGTGGACGAGCTCGTCCGTGCCGCCGAGGACGTCGGCTTTCCCGTGTTCGTCAAGGCGGTCGCGGGCGGCGGCGGGCGCGGCATGCGCCGCGTCGAGGACCGCGCCCAGCTGCGCGAGTCCATCGAGGCGGCATCCCGTGAGGCGGCGTCCGCGTTCGGTGATCCCACGGTCTTCCTGGAGAAGGCGGTCGTCGAGCCCCGCCACATCGAGGTGCAGATCCTCGCCGACGGCCAGGGCAACGTCATCCACCTGTTCGAGCGGGACTGTTCGGTGCAGCGCCGCCACCAGAAGGTCATCGAACTCGCCCCCGCACCGAACCTCGACCCGGAACTGCGCGACCGCATCTGCGCCGACGCCGTCCGGTTCGCCCGGCAGATCGGCTACCTCAACGCCGGCACCGTGGAGTTCCTGCTGGACCGCGACGGCAATCACGTCTTCATCGAGATGAACCCGCGCATCCAGGTCGAGCACACGGTGACCGAGGAGGTCACCGACGTCGACCTGGTGCAGTCGCAACTGCGCATCGCCGCAGGCGAGACGCTCGCCGACCTCGGCCTCGCCCAGGAGACCGTCACGCTGCGCGGAGCCGCGCTCCAGTGCCGTATCACCACCGAGGACCCGGCCAACGGCTTCCGCCCGGACACCGGCCGCATCAGCGCCTACCGCTCGCCCGGCGGCTCGGGCATCCGCCTCGACGGCGGAACCACCCACGCCGGTACGGAGATCAGCGCACACTTCGACTCCATGCTGGTGAAACTCACCTGCCGGGGCCGGGACTTCACCGCCGCCGTGGGCCGCGCCCGGCGCGCCGTGGCCGAGTTCCGCATCCGCGGCGTGGCCACCAACATCCCCTTCCTGCAGGCGGTGCTGGACGACCCCGACTTCCGGGCCGGCCGGGTCACCACGTCGTTCATCGAGCAGCGCCCGCACCTGCTCACCGCCCGCCACTCCGCCGACCGCGGCACGAAGCTGCTCACCTTCCTCGCCGACGTCACGGTCAACAAACCGCACGGCGAACGGCCCGAGCTGATCGACCCGCTGACCAAGCTGCCCGCGCTGCCGGCCGGTGAGCCGCCCGCCGGGTCCCGGCAGCGGCTCGCCGAACTGGGCCCGGAGGGCTTTGCCAGCTGGCTGCGCGCGTCACCGACCATCGGCGTCACCGACACCACGTTCCGCGACGCCCACCAGTCGCTGCTCGCCACCCGAGTGCGCACCAAGGACATGCTCGCCGTCGCCCCGGTGGTGGCCCGCACCCTGCCCCAGCTGCTGTCCCTGGAGTGCTGGGGCGGCGCGACCTACGACGTCGCCTTGCGCTTCCTCGCCGAGGACCCGTGGGAGCGCCTGGCCGCCCTGCGGGAGGCCGCCCCGAACATCTGCCTCCAGATGCTGCTGCGCGGCCGCAACACCGTGGGCTACACGCCGTATCCCACCGAGGTGACCGACGCGTTCGTGCAGGAGGCGGCGGCCACCGGCATCGACATCTTCCGCATCTTCGACGCCCTCAACGACGTCGACCAGATGCGGCCGGCCATCCAGGCCGTACGGGAGACCGGCACGGCCGTCGCGGAGGTGGCCCTGTGCTACACCTCCGACCTGTCCGACCCGGCGGAGCGCCTGTACACCCTGGACTACTACCTGCGCCTGGCCGAGCAGATCGTGGACGCCGGCGCCCATGTGCTGGCCGTCAAGGACATGGCCGGCCTGCTGCGGGCACCGGCCGCGGCGAAGCTGGTGTCGGCCCTGCGCCGGGAGTTCGACCTGCCGGTGCACATCCACACCCACGACACCGCGGGCGGCCAGCTCGCCACCTACCTCGCCGCGATCCAGGCGGGCGCGGACGCGGTGGACGGCGCGGTGGCCTCCATGGCGGGCACCACCTCGCAGCCGTCGCTGTCGGCGCTCGTGGCCGCGACCGACCACTCCGAGCGGCCCACCGGCCTGGACCTCCAGGCCGTCGGCGACCTGGAGCCGTACTGGGAGAGCGTCCGCAAGGTCTACGCCCCCTTCGAGGCGGGTCTCGCCTCGCCGACCGGCCGTGTCTACCACCACGAGATCCCCGGCGGGCAGCTCTCCAACCTGCGCACCCAGGCGGTCGCGCTGGGACTGGGCGACCGTTTCGAGGACATCGAGGCGATGTACGCCGCCGCCGACCGGATGCTCGGCCGCCTGGTGAAGGTCACCCCTTCGTCGAAGGTGGTCGGCGACCTGGCGCTGCACCTGGTGGGCGCCGGCGTCTCCCCTGCGGACTTCGAGACCGACCCGGACCGGTTCGACATCCCCGACTCCGTCATCGGCTTCCTGCGCGGCGAACTGGGCACTCCGCCCGGCGGCTGGCCCGAGCCGTTCCGCACCAAGGCGCTGCAGGGCCGCGCCGAGGCCAAGCCGCTGCAGGAGCTCAGCGCCGACGACCGCGAAGGGCTGGCGAAGGACCGGTGCGCGACGCTCAACCGGCTGCTGTTCCCGGGCCCGACGCGTGAGTTCGACACGCACCGTGACATCTACGGCGACACCAGCGTGCTGGACAGCAAGGACTTCTTCTACGGCCTGCGCCCCGGCAAGGAGTACGCCGTCGACCTCGAACGCGGTGTGCGGCTGCTGATCGAGTTGCAGGCCGTCGGCGACGCGGACGAGCGCGGCATGCGCACCGTGATGTCCACCCTGAACGGCCAGTTGCGGCCGATCCAGGTCCGCGACCGGGCGGCGGCCTCGGACGTCCCGGTGACGGAGAAGGCCGACCGGACCAAGCCCGGCCATGTCGCGGCGCCGTTCGCCGGCGTGGTCACCCTCACGGTCGCCGAGGGTGACGAGGTGGCGGCCGGTGCCACGGTGGCCACCATCGAGGCGATGAAGATGGAGGCGTCCATCACCGCCGCGAAGTCCGGCACTGTGGCGCGACTGGCCATCAATCGCGTCCAGCAGGTCGAGGGCGGCGACCTTCTGGTCGAACTCGCCTGAGCCGCCTGCTGTCTCGCCCCGCGCAGGAGAGGCACTTGCGCGGGGCTTCGCGGACCTGGCTCTGCCCGGGCGGAATGGTGGGGCCGGTGCCGGCGCAGGGCGTGCTGCCGGCCGCCGTGGCGAGGGTGCAGCCCGTGTCCCGAGGCTCGGGCAGTCGTCGATTTCCGGCCTCGGCGGACACTGACCGTATGACCCGGACTCTCGTGGACCCGCAATCCGTCCCCGCGGAACTCCGCCCCTACCTTCAGGAGGTCGTCCACCGCACGCACGCCGTCTGCGGATCCCACCTGGTGAGCGTCATCGCGGTCGGTTCCGTCGCGCTCGGCGACTACCGGCACGGGCGCAGCGACACCGACGTGACGGTGGTCGTGGACGCGCCCCTCCCCGGGCGAGCGCTGTCCGACCTGGCCGCCGCACTCAGCCACCCCGTCCTGCCCTGCCCGGCGGCGGGACTGGAACTGGTGGTCTACGACAAGGACTTCGCGGCCCGGCCGTCCGGTGAGGCGGGCTACCTGCTGGACCTCAACACCGGACCCCTGCTGCCCGACCGGGTCAGCTTCGACCCGACGGAACCCCCGGCCTTCTGGTACGTCATCGACCGCTCCGTCGCTCATCAGGCCGGACGAGTGCTGTACGGCAGTCCGGCGCGGGCGGTGATCGCCGAACCCGCCCGCGCCGACCTGCTCACGGCGCTCCGTGCCTCGGTCCGTGAGCACAGTGGCGGCGAGGGACACCTCGCGGACAACCGGATCCTCAACGGCTGCCGCTCGGTGCACTTCTGCCGTACGGGCCGCTGGCAGGCCAAGCGCCGGGCGGCGCAGTCGATCGCCGCGTCCGAGGAACGCTTCCGCCCCCTCCTGACGGCCGCGCTGCGCAGCTACGAAGGCCCACGCGCCGCGGTGACCGCACTGCCCACCACCGACGTACAGGCCTTCCTGGCCTGGGTGGCCGATCGCGTCGACGAGACGGCCGCCGCGGATCGGGCAGGGTAGGGCACGGACCCTCATCGGATCTGCACCCCTCTGCATGTCAACTCCACCGCGTTCGCCCACGAGTTGGGTACAGCGAATTGGATACTGTGCAGCACGCGGAACGACCGGCTGCCACACCCGGCAGCCGACGAGGGGTGAGCCTCTTGGCGGTTCATGGTGTACACGGCGGCAGGGCCGGTGCAGGTGCGGTCGAGGTCGCGCGGCTGGGGGGTCTGTGGCGGGTCACACGCCCCTGGCATCCGGGGTTGCGACCGTTTCTGCGCAGCTACGTCGGCTACTGGGAAGCAGTGACCACGCCGTATGAGGCGCGGTTGGTGCCGACCGGGTGCGCGACCCTGTTGATCAGCCTTGCGGAGCCGTTCTCCCAGGTGCGGCGGCTGGGCGTACGGGGCGGGGGCAGCGGGAGGATCGGGTCGCTGGTGGTGGGGCTTGAGGACCGGCCCGCGATCTGCGTGCATCCAGGCGGCCAGGAGGCGATCCGGGTCGAGTTCACACCCCTGGGCGCCTACCGGCTGTTCGGCATGCCGATGAGCGAGCTGACGAACCTGGCCATCGAGATCCGGGACGTTCTGGGTCCCGAAGCCGGGACGCTGGTGGAGCGGTTGGCGTCGACCCCGGACTGGGCGGCCCGGTTCGATCTGCTGGACGCGGCCTTGCTCGCCCGACTCGGGTACGGCCCGGAACCCGCGCCCGAGGTCGGCCACGCCTGGCGACTGCTCTCCGGCAGCGCGGGCGCCGTCCCGATCGCCCGTATCGCCGCCGAAGTGGGGTGGAGCCAGGGGTACTTGATCCGGCGGTTCACCCAGCAGATCGGGCTGACGCCCAAGGCGTCCGCGCGGGTGCTCCGCTTCCGCCACGCCGTGGCGCTGCTCGGTCGCGGAGCCGTGAGTCTGACCGACCTCTCGACGGCCTGCGGCTTCTACGACCAGTCGCACCTCAACCGCGAGTTCCGGGCCATCGCCGGCACCACGCCCGGACAGATGGTGGCCTCCCGCCGGGTGGAAGGGGCACTGGCTCTCTCGGCGAGTGCAAATTCGTCCAATACCGAACCGTCGGCCGGCCGATAACGTCCCCGCTGTGCAACCGGTGGCCGGTCGGATGGCGCGGGGGACCGTCCGACCGGCCGGCGTGCGGTTGCGAGACGCTACGCGCGACCGGTCTCCCCGGGCGCGGGGCGCCGGCCGAACATGACGAACGCGCCGCCCTGGTCGTCGTAGGTGTTCGGCACCACCCGGTACTCGGCGCCGAGCAGGTGCACGAGGTCCTCCCTGAACAGGACCGCTTCGATCAACCCGCGGTCGCCGGCGTGCGCGCCGCTCGCGCACCACAGTCCGACGATCTCGCCGTCGCTCGCGCGCACCTTGGCGAAGTTGCCGCCACTGTGCCGCGGTGGTGCGGACCGGGATGCTGCCCGGCGACCAGGTCGTGCTCGTCGAGCGGCGCCGAGATGAGCACACAGCCGTCGCTGCCGGCGCCGGCCACCCGGGTCGTCCCGTCCGGGCAGGTGATGCCGGTGACGGCGTTGATCGTCGCGCTGCCGTACGCCGGAACACCGAACGCCGGCCCGTGCTGGTTGAACACCGCGCTGAGAGCGGACGGTTCCTGCGGATCCCAGAGTTGCACCCCACACTCGTGGTGCTCGCGAAACGCCGCGGCGAGCACCGTCCGCCGACCGAGCCGAACCGGTGCGAGTGCCCTGAAAGGGGTGTCCAGCTCGCCCCGGGCGGTACGCGCGCCGGTCTTCAGGTCCCCCACCTCGACGCCGCGCCGGGCTGCGATCGCGAGTCGGCTGTCGAATGCCGTCAGCACGCCACTGCGGAGGCTTCCGAGTGGGGAACGCCGCCTGCGCCACACGCCCCCGACCGGCTCCCACACCTGGACCGCGCCACCGTACCGGGCGGCGGCGAAGCCGGATATCCCGTTGTCCAGACGTACGCCGGCCAGCCTGTGGACCTGGTCGCCGATGTGGCCCTTCGGATGCGGCGGTTGAGGGAAACCGAACACCTCCTGCCCGCTCGCCGGGTCGATCACCCTGACCGCTTTCGCGTCGGCGATCACGATCAGCTGCGGCTCGCCCGGAATGACGGCCAGGGCCGACGCACCGGTGTCGACGAGCCGCCGTGGTTCCTTGCCCGGCTCGCGGGTCCCACAACGTGACGCCGTCGGAGCCGCAGCATGCCAACATCCAGCCGTCGGCGCCGAGGTCGACCGCGGCCAGGTCCGACACGGTGAGGGCGTCGACGGTGACCGGTCCGGCGATACGCTCGCCGGTCCCACCGTCCCACAGCAGTACGCCGCCCTGAGTGTCGCCGCTGGCCAGCAGCGCACCGCCGACGGTCGGCACGGTGGCCAGGCAGTACACGATCGAGCTGTGACCGCGCAGTTCGCGTTCGCCGCTCGGGCGGGTCGTAGTGCTCGGATCCGGGCGCCGCGGCGGAGCCGAAGGCCGACGCCGCCGGAACGGGTTGGTCAGCTTCATGCCCGTCTCCTACCGGGGGTCGTGCGGGACGGGTCCCGGACGAACCACTGCCTCTGCAGCCCGGTCAAGGCTTGCTCACGTCTTAGTGGCCTGCCCATGGGCGCCCGATGATGGAGCAATGACCACGGCCTCACGTGCCATGACGCAACTGGCGGGCCGGCCGGACCTCTCGGAGGCCCCGCCCAGCTGCGGCACCGGTCGGGCGCTGCGCTCGGCCAGAGCCGAGAGCGTGCACTTCCACTCGGACCGGAACGTCGATCTGCACCTCACCGCCAGGACGATCCGTCGCTTCCAGGACGAACTGAAGAACTCGACCGCCGTCCGGCTGGTGCCCGACTCGCATTGGGTCACCATCCACCTGGAATGCGAATCGGACATCGACCAGCTCCTGACCCTGGTGAGCGTCGCCTTGCAGGCCCACCAGAGGTCGCCTGATGCAGTCGAAGCGTCGTCACCAGGGTGCAAGGATCACCGGTTCACGCACTGCCACCAAGAACTCCGGCAGTGAACTGCGCCAATTGTTCGCGCAGTTCCTCGCGTGGCACCCCCTTCTCACCGGCCAGGTACTCGACGAGATCCGCCCGGGTGGCGGCGAGCAGTGCGTGGGCGGCGAAGCCGCTGTCGGTCACGCCCGGGACGCCGTCCAGGAGGTCCCGGAGCAGGGAGTGCCAACGCTCGTAGTGCTCCGTCCGGTAGGGGCTGTCGGAGCCGGTGGTCTCAAGGGCCAGCGCGAGATGGCGGTTGTCGAGCTTGAAGCACAGGACGGCGTCCAGGAGCGCCGGTACGCGCTGAATCGGGGGCGTGGCGGGGCCCAGCGGCGCGGGGCCTTCCTCGATGGCGTTCCTGAGGGGTTCGAGTCGGGCGGCGCACAGTGCGCGGATCAGCCCGGTGCGGTCGCCGAAGGCACGGAAGAGGGTTCCCTTGCCGACGCCGGCCGCCGCCGCGATGTCGGCCATCGTGACCTCCTCGGGGCTCCGGCATTCGGCGAAGAGGGTGTCGGCCGCCTCGAAGACGGCTGCCCGGTTACGGACCGCGTCCTTACGGGGCTTGCGTTCGGGCATGAGGCTCCTCCGGTTGCGATGCGGACCGGCGGTCCGTATCGTTCACGGAAGAAGCGGACCGCTGGTCCGTATCGTACGGGACGGAGAAGCTCATGCCCCCGACCACCTCACCGGAAGATCTCTACCGCCACAGCCTGCGATTGCTGCTGGACAAGGACATTCCCGCCTGGGTCGGCCTCTGGGCCGACGACGGCGTCATGGAGTTCCCCTTCGCGCCCCCGGGCCTGCCCGGGCGGTTGGCGGGCCGGGAGGCCGTCGCCGCCTACATGCGTGACTACCCCGACTACATCGACCTGCATGACTTCCCCGACCTGCGCATCCACCGGACGACCGACCCCGAAACGATCGTGGTCGAGATGCGTGGTGTGGGCCGTGTGGTCAAGACGGGAGGACCTTTCGAGATGACCTACATCGCCGTCGTGACCGTCCAGGACGGGCACTTCACCTCCTACCGCGACTACTGGAACCCCCTCGCCGTCCTCGAACCCGGCCTGGACTTCACCGGGAGCAGCGCCCGATGACCGCCACCCGCACCACCCTGGTCATCGGCGCCACCGGCACCACGGGCCGTCGCACCGCCGCACAACTGATCGCCGCGGGCCACCGGGTCAAGGCGGCCGGCCGTCGAGCCACCCCGCTGCCGGGCACGGAACGGGTCCGCTTCGACTGGTACGACCCCGCCACCTTCGACGAGGCCCTTACCGGAGTCGACCGCGTCTACCTCGTGCCGCCGGTCGGAGATCCGGAGCCCGCCCCGGTCATGGTGCCCTTCCTCCACCGGGCCCACGCCGCCGGCGTGCGGCGCGCGGTACTGCTCAGCTCCTCGGCGATCCCCGAGGGCGGCCCGGCGGTGGGGGCGGTGCACCAGGCGCTGCCCGGCCTGTTCGACCAGTGGGCGGTCCTGCGGCCCTCGTGGTTCATGCAGAACTTCACCGGCACGCACACCCATGCCGACAGCATCCGAGAGCGCGGCGTCATCGAGACCGCGGCCGGAACCGGAAGGGTCGGATTCATCGACGCCGACGACATCGCCGCCGTCGCCGTCCATGCCCTGACCGACGACCGCGCCCCCAACACGGACCTGATCCTGACCGGGCCGCAGGCGCTCAGCCACGACGACATCGCCGCGATCCTCACGCAGGTCACCGGCCGCCCGGTGACCCACCACCACCTGACCTACGACGCCCTGCGCGACCGGCTCGCCGCGGTGATACCGCGGGAGTTCGCCACCATGCTCGCCGACATGGACCGCGCCATCGCCGAGGACGCCGAAGACCGCACCACCGACACCGTCCTGCGCGTGACGGGCCGCCCGCCGAGCCCTTTCCGGGTGGTCGCCGAACGGGAGCTGTCGTTTCCAGCGGCATCTGTGACCGGCCCGACCCGGTAGGTGAGGAAGCCCCCCAGTCGGCGTCAGTCCAGCACCGCCGTGGCCTCCATCTCGACCAGATGCTCCGGTACGTCCAGTGCGGCGACGCCGATGAGTGTCGCGGGCGGCACCGGCGTGACGCCCAGCCGCTTGCCCGCACGGGCGATGCCCTCCATGAGCCGGGGCATCTTGTCGGGGGTCCAGTCGACGACGTAGACGGTCAGCTTCGCCACGTCGTCGAAGGACGCGCCGGCTCCGGCCAGGGCGGTCGCGACATTGACGTAGCACTGCTCGACCTGGGCGGCGAGGTCGCCTTCGCCGACCGTGACGCCGTCGGTGTCCCAGGCGACCTGTCCGGCCATGAAGACCAGCTTCGAGCCGGACGCGACCGACACCTGCCGATAGGCGTCGACCTCCGGCAGTCCGGCGGGGTTCACCAGGGTGATGGCCATGCTGCGCGTCTCCTTCTTCGGACCAGGACGTTCCTGGTCACCTCTCGTTACCTGGAAACCGTAGGAGAGTCTGCGCTGACCTGGAAGAACGCACTTTTCGGTGACTGGGGAACCCGATGGAAACCCAGCAGCTCAAGGGCGGGTGGAGAACCGGGCACGATCACCTCATCGAGGGAGAGGCCAAACGATTCGCCAGGTGAACGGCACGTCAGTCGATCAATCGCGCCGGGCGGCCTGGCGATCCTGGTTCCGGTATCCAACCGACCGGCGGACAAAGGCCTGTCCAGGCATGGTGTCCGCCACTGCCCAAGGAGTTCCTCTTGCGTGTTCGTCGTATGGTGACCGGCGCCCTCGGTTCCGCCGCCCTCGTGCTCACGTCCCTCGGTGCCCTGACCGCCCACGCGACCCCCGCGGCGGCCGACCCCTGCGGCTTCTACGAGACCAGCGCCGACGCCTTCTACAACCACTGCACCTCCGACGGCTCAAGGGTGGTCATCAAGGTCGAGGTCGCCCTGGCCCCGGACTACGAGCGGTGCGTCGCCCCTGGCAAGACCTGGCTGGGCTCCGCCGACAAGATCCAGGGTGCCTACTACGTCGGCCGCACCTGCTGACAGGCAGTCACCCGGGGCCGGCGGCCCCGTTCCCTTCCGCTTGATGTGTGGCCTCGGTCGTTCGTGGGCCGGCTGGGGCCACGCGGCGGAAGGTCTGTCCGGCGCCGTGGGTCAGTCCGGACGGCGGACCTCTCCCGTCCCCAGGGTGATCACGGCCCGGGGCCGCATGGGCTCCTCGCCGTGTCGGGAGAGCAGGACGACCTCCTCGACCGCCGCCGACAGCGTGCCGAGCCGGGCGGCGCACTCGGCGGCCAGGCGCCCCGGGTCCTGGGTGCGGCCGAGTGACAGATGCGGGGTGAACCGGCCGTCGCGCCCGCGGCAGAGCGGGAACCGCAGATGCAGTTCTCGGTGGAGACGGGCCCACGGCGCCGGATCCGCCGCGGCCGGATCGAGCCACACTGTGGCGTAATGCCGGTGCCGGAAGTACCGCACACCGGTCAGACGGGCCGTGAACGCCGTGCTCCTCGCCGCCCCGGCGGAGAGCAGCGGTACCGCCCACGCGAACTCGTCCTCCGGTACGAAGCCGAACAGCAGATTCACATGCGGCGGCCACCGTCGTACCTGCGGATCGTGCTCCCAGCGGATGTCCTGAATCGCCGGCCAGAGCTCATGCGGAGGCAGCCACGCCACCGCCGTCCGGGCCGTCGGCGCCACCGCGAGCACATCCACCGGCTCGGCCCCGCCGAAGACCGGATTTCCGTCCACAGAGCCATGGTCCCAAAGAGGGTTCGCTCAGGTGCGTCAGCCGATCGTCGGCGCGGCCTCGGCCCCCGCCTGCGCTCGGGTTCGGGCGGGGCTGGCCAGGCCGAGGCGGGTGAGGAACTGTTCCAGGGTGAAGGTCGCCATGCCCAGGGACACGGCGTTGCCGGGGACCTCGGACACCTCGACGGTGAGGCCGGGCAGGGAACCCGGCAGCACATGGCGGGGGAGTTCGTCCCGTACGGCGGGGACGAGCCACTCGGCCAGTGCCTTCGGCAGCCAGCCGGTCAGGGTCACCTTCGGGACGTTGAGGAGGTTGACGAGGTCACCGAGGGCCGCGGCGAGACAGCGGCCCGAGCGCCGGACGAGCTCCCGCAGCACCGGGTCCCCCGCGGCCAGGCCGGCGGCGACGGCCTCGACGAAGTCCCGCTGCCCGGACCGGCCCAGCGCCGGATGGGACGGGTCGATCTCGGCCAGGGTCGCCTCCCAGCCAGGGGCGCCGACGTACGCCTCCACGCAGCCGCGTCGACCGCATCGGCACGGGCGGCCGTCCAGCATCAGCAGGGTGTGTCCCCACTCGCCGGCGTTGTTGGTCATGCCCCGGATCAGCGAGCCCTCGATGGCGAGGCCGACCCCGGCCCCGGTCCCGATGTTGACCACGGCCATGCTGTCCACGACGCGTCCGGCGCCGAACCACATCTCGGACAGGATCGCCGCCTTGAGCGGATTGTCGACGTACACCGGCAACCGCAGCCTCTCGGCCAGCAGTTCCTCGATGTGGACGTCGTGCCAGTCCCAGTTGGGCGCGAAGACGGAGACCCCGGAGTCGTGCTGGACATGGCCCGGCATGCTGACCCCGACCCCCACGATCCCGTCGCGCCCGGTACCGCTCGCTTTCAGGGCCGCCTCGATCGCGCCGACGATGCCGTCGACGACGTACGCCTGGTCGTTCTGATCCTCGTCGAGGGGGGCCTCGTGGCGGCCCAGGACGTCGAGGGCGAGGTCGTACACCGTGGCGTCGACGTAGGTCTCGGCGACGTCGACCCCGACGATGCGGCCGCGGCCCGGGTTGATCGTGAGCCGTTCGTACGGCCGTCCCACCGCGTTGCGCTCCACGGCGGCGATGTGCAGCACACCCTCCGCCAGGAACTCGCCGGCCAGCGTCGTGACGGTGGCCTGGCTGAGGCCCGTGTGCCGGGCGAGTTCCTGGCGGGAGGACGGCCCGAGGTCGAACAGCGCGTGCAGCACCTCGAACCGGTTCTCGCTGCGCAGGTCACGGGCCGTGTGCCGGGCCACCCGTATCCCCCTCAGTCGGTCGGTTCCCCCAGCCACAGCGTACGGATCTCCGGAGCGTCCCGCCCCTCAATACCCTGGACGAACAGGGTCAGGCCCGGCCATCCCGGCGGTACCCAGAGAGCGTCGGGGTCCCCGCCCGAGAAGGCGGGCCGGTCGCCGGTCCAGACGCGTCCCACGCACTCTCCGCCGGCCCATCCGGTCACCCGGACCTGCGTGGCGTCCAACCGGACGAGGTGCCCTCCCGGAGACGGGGCGGCCGGCAGGTCGACGTCGAGCCACGCCTCCTCTCCCGGCTTCAGCGCCAGCGGAAGGCGTATCTCCTCCGTGCGGCCGGACCGGTCGGCGAACGCGGTCAGCGACTCGTCGTCCTGCACCGCGCACGACCAGTCCCGTACGGCATCGAGCGCGAGCAGTTCGGCGCGCAGGCCGGGGCCGCTCGGATGGTGCGGCAGCGTGGCCGACACCTGGTGGGTGCCGGCGGGCAGCAGCACCCACGGGTTCTCGGTGTGGACGGTCTCCGGCGCGCCGCCGTCCACACTCACCCGCAGCGGTTCGACGACACCACGCAGGTGCAGCGCCGACGGGGTGGGGGAGTGGACCGTACGGATATAGGTGACCGGCACCGCGACGCGCGTGCTGCTCCAGCCGCCGAGCACCCGGGTGGGCGCCGGGGCGCCTGCCCAATGTCCGTGCACGGTCCACAGGGCCGAGACGTCCGTCGTCTCGCGCACCTTCCACAGAGTGCCCAGGCCGCGCAGGGCGCCGAGGCGGAGCGCGGGCAGGCGGGCGTCGTCGAAGTTGGCGTGGCCCCAGATCTCCACGACGGCCTCGATCGCGACGCCGCCCGTCACCTCCCGTACGTCGACGCGCCGCGCCGCGCCGAAACCGGCGATCGGCGGATGCGTCCTGCCCGCGACGGACAGATCGACGATGTCCGCCGCGCCGGTGAGCAGCAGCTCGTCGACGTCCGTCAGGTCCGTGGTGGTCCGGTAGACGCCACGTCCCCGGTACACCCCCAGCGACTCCAGCGTCGGCGGCAGGTCGTGACGGCCCGCGGGCTGCTCGGGCGGGATGTCGGTCCGCCGCCGTGCCTTGAGTACGGCGGTCGGCGCGGGCTGGTCGGGCCGGTGCGGGGCATCGGCCAGGCGCAGCGAGCCGTCGGGGTCGACCGCGCGCAGGCGTGCCGCGTCCGCCGATGGCAGCACGACGAGCGTCACTCCCGCCACGGTCCGCCGCTCGGACACCGGGATCTCGGCCCGTGTCCCGTCCAGTACGACGGTGACCGGCACATCGGAGGAGAACACCAGCCCCCCGTCCGCCGCCGCCACGAGATCCGCCGAGGCGAGTGTCAGCGTCGCGTCCATGCCCCAGGGCCGCAGCGGCACGTCCACCGCCATCAGGGGACACGAACCCGGTGCGACCGTGACCGGCACCCCCCGAACGGCCGCCGTACCGGGCTCCGTTCCGAGATGCGGTACGGCCACCAGTCGGCCGCCCTCGGGAAGGTCGAGCGTCCCGAGCGCCGAGCTCGTGGGGAAGTCGCAGTCCACCTCGGTGTCCGGGGCGCCCGGCACGGCAAGTGCCAGTCGGTCGCCCCACACCTCGACGACCCGCGCGAAGACCTGCGCCTCGGCGAACTCCGGACGCTCCACGCCGGTCGACGTGACGTAGCCGCCGAAGTCGTAGCCGTGGCTCATGAAGTTCCCGGGGCGGCCCCAGTTGCCGGTCGACGGGGTGTACCCGAAGTTCCAGCCGGACGACTGGAGATACGGCGCGATCAGCTTGGCGCCGCTCGCCAGCAGCCGCCGTAGCGTCCGATGGCGCCGGTTGGTCTCGGTGACCAGCAGCGGCACCCCGCGCTCGGCGACCAGCCCGGCATAGCGGCGCACCTCGGCCTCGATGTCCGGGGAGTCGTCGTCCGGGTAGAAGTTGCAGGCCGGTACGACACCGTCGGCATCGCCGGTGGCGCCCGCGAGGTCGCCCTGCCCTGAGCAGGCGATCAGCGGGACGGTGATGCCGTGACCGAGGGCCGCCTCGCGCAGGGCCGTCAGATAGCCCGTGCGGTCCGCGCAGTCGAAGAAGTCCAGCTCGTTCTCCAACTGCACCATGATGACCGCGCCGTTCGCCGGGTACTGGCGCTCGGCGAGCAGCGGCAGCACCTGGTCGAACCAGGCGGTGACCTGCTCCAGATACCGCGGCTCGTTCTGACGGACCCTCAACTCCGGGTCCAGGCCCAGCCAGGCGGGCAGAGCGCCGCCGTCCCACTCGGAGCAGATGTAGGGGCCCGGCCGCGCGATGACGTACAGGCCTTCCTCGTGCGCGAGGTCCAGGAAGGCGGCGACATCCCGGCGGCCCTCGAAGGACCAGCGGCCGGGTGCCAACTCGTGGAAGTTCCACGGGAGATAGACGTCGACGCAGGTGTATCCGGAGGCCCGCACCTGGGCGAGCCGCTCGCGCCACTGCTCCCGGGGCAGGCGGAAGTAGAACAGCGACGCGCACAGCAGCGTGCGTGGCCGGCCGTCGATCCACACGCCTCGGCTGTCGAGGCGGACGGCTTCGATGGTCTCCGTACGGTTCACTTCACTCCCGCGCTTCCGCCGCTGATGTCCATTTCGTACAGGTACTTCTGGCCCAGGTAGTAGACGACGATCATTGGCACCGCGAGCAGGATCGACCCGACCATCACCAGGTTCCACGGCGGGGCCTGGCCTGCCTGAGAGGTGGCGGTGATGTACTGCACGCCCAGCGCGAGCGGCATCTTCGACTCGTCGTTGAGGTAGATCAGGGGGCCCATGAAGTCGCCCCAGGTGTGGGTGAGGGTGAAGATGCCGATGGCGATCAGGACCGGCCTGAGCATCGGGAACATGATCCGCCGGTAGATGCCGAAGAAGCCCAGGCCGTCCATCATCGCGGCCTCGTCGAGCTCGCTGGGCAGCCGGGAGACGAACTGCCGTACCAGGAAGACGTTGAAGGCGTTGGAGAAGAAGTTCGGCACGATCAGCGGCAGGAAGGTGTTCACCCAGCCCAGGTCCCGGAAGAGGATGAACTGGGGGATCATCGTGATCTGCGTCGGGATCATCATCGTCGCGATGACGACGAGGAACATCGTGTTCTTGCCCGGCGCCCGCAGCCGGGCGAAGGCGTAGCCGACCAGGCCGCTGGAGAGGACCTGCCCCGCCACCGAGAACAGCGAGATGAGCACCGAGTTGAGCAGGAAGGTGCCCACCGGCAGCTCGGTGCCGAACACCCGGGAGAAGTTCTCCCAGTGGAACTCGCGCGGGATGACCGTGAACGAGCCGGCGTTCACGGTGGCGTCGCTGGACAGCGCGATCGAACCGACGAAGACCAGCGGGGTGGTCAGGATCGCCGCGACGATCAGAAGGGTGCCGTAGGTGAACGGGGTCGCGCGGAACGCCCGTACGGCAGGGGCCTCTTGGCGTTTCTTGCTGACGGGGGTCGCCAGGGTCGCCATCACTTCACCTCGGTCTCGTAGAACACCCAGCGCCGGGTGGTGCGGAAGGCGATCACCGTGAACACCAGGATCACCAGGAACAGCAGCCAGGAGATCGCCGAGGCGTAGCCCATGTGGTAGTAGCTGAACGCCTGGTCGAACAGGAGCGGCACCATGGTCTGGGCCGCGTCGTAGCCGGCGGGGTTCTTGCCCTTCGGGATGAGGATGTAGACCTGCGAGAAGATCTGGAACGCGTTGATCAGACCCATGATCAGGTTGAAGAAGATGATGGGCGTCAGATGCGGCAGCGTGATGCTCCAGAACTGCCGCATCGCGCTCGCGCCGTCCACCTCGGCCGCCTCGTACAGCTCACGCGGGATGCCCTTCATCGCGGCGAGCAGCAGGACGGTCGCGGCGCCCGCGCCCCACGCCGACATCAGGATCAGGGCGGGTTTGACCCAGGGTCCGTCGAGCAGCCAGTTCGGGCCCGAGACGCCGAACAGGCCGAGGAAGTCGTTGAGCGGGCCGTTCGGCGCGAGCACCATCCTGAAGATCATCGCGGTGGCGACCAGCGGGATCAGCGTCGGCAGATAGATCAGGGTGCGCAGCAGCTTGCGGGCCCTGACCTGCTTGTTGAGCAGGTTCGCCAGCCACAGCCCGAGCACCAGGCCGAGCGGCACGGAGATCGCGGCGTAGTAGAGGGTGTGCCACAGGGCCTTCCAGAACGTCGGGTCGTCGGTGAGGAGAGTGACGTAGTTCTGGAAACCGACCCACTGGGGAGGGGTGAACGAGTCCCAGTCGGTCAGGGAGTAGTAGATCGACGCGATCATCGGCCCGAGCAGGAACACCAGGAAGCCGATCGCCCACGGCGAGACGAACAGATAGAAGGAGAGCGCCTCACGGCGCCGCCGCTTCGAGAGCTTCGGCCTCTTCGGTGACGCGGGTTTCCGCGCGGCCGCCGGGGCGGCCTTGGAGTCGGTGGCCGTCGTGGTCGCCATCGCCGGTCATCCCGCGGACTTGATGAGGGACTCGAGGTCCTTCTGCACGGCGGTCAGCGCCTTCTTGGCGCTGCGCTCCTTGCCGAGCCAGAAGTCGGCGAGGCCGTTCGAGATCACGTCCTGCATCTCGTTCCACTCGGGGATGAACGGCGCCCGGAAGACGAACTCGCTGGACTCGGCGAACACCCCCATGTTCACCTGGGTCTTCATCCACGACGGCTTGAGGAACGCCTGGCTCTTCTGCACCTCCAGGTTGGCCGGCACGTCCTGGCCGGAGGAGATGATCTCCGTCTGTGCCTCGGGGGAGGTGAGGAAGTCGATCGCCTTGAAGGCGTTGTCGCGCTGCTTGGAGGTACGGGAGATCGCCAGGCCGCTGCCGAACGCCGACACGGCCTGCTTCTTGCCGCGCCACATCGGCGCGATGTCCCAGGCGAACGCCGCCTTCGTCAGACCCGACATGACCCAGAAGCCGTTGGCGTGGGTGGCGACCTTCTGGTTGGGGAACGCCTGGTCGCCGCCGATGTCGGGGCCCATGTCGGCGTAGTCCGCCTTGCTCGGTACCACCTTGTGCTTGAAGACCAGGTCGCCCGCCCACTGGAGCGCCTCGACCACCTCATCGCTGTCGACGGCGGGCCGACCGTTCGCGTCGATGATGGTGCCGCCGTTCTGGTACGCGAGGCTCCACCACTGCGGAAACCACTCGGCACCGCTGTATCCCCACACCTTGCCGGGGACCGTCAGCTCCTTGAACGCGTCGAGGGCATCGTCCCAAGTCCAGTCCGCGGTGGGGGCCTTGATGCCCTTCTTGTCGAACATGTCCTTGTTGTAGAACACGGTGACCGCGCCGGAGCGGTCCGGGATCGCATAGAGCTTGTCCTGGTACGTGTAGAGGGAGCCGACCGGGCCGAACCGCTGCTCGGGGTCGAGGCCCGCCTTCTTGGCCAGGTCGTCGAGCGGCAGCAACTGGCTCTTGCTGGAGTACGTGTTGACGCTCTCGGCGACCTGCATGATGTCCGGCCCGGTGCCGCCGGCGATCATCGTCTGCACCTTCTGCGGGTACGAGTCGCCCGGGATCAGCTGGAGCTTGACCTTCAGGTCCGGGTGCTTCTTCACCAGCAGGTCGATGCGCGCCTGGTACGTCTTGCGATCGGGGTCGCCGCCCCACACCGTCATCACGAGCGGGCCGGCACTGGAACCGCCGCTGGAGGTTCCGCAGGCGGTGAGGGTGATGACTCCGGCCGCGGCGCCCAGGCCGAGGAAACCTCTGCGGGACATCTGAAGCTTGTCAACAGGCATGGCTGTACCCCTAGCTGAAGTGCGCGAACGCGCAGGGAGCGGCTCTCAGCAGCCGGGATCCGGCTTCGAGTGACGGTTAAACTAACCCTCGTTAAATCGCGCTACAAGCCCTTGATTCCTACGAGTTTCAACCTGCACGACTCGCACACGAGCGAGCGGGGCGCTTGCAGCAGCACCGCGTTGACGACGGCCGGCATGGCCGGCCCGGGTCGGGACCCCTCCCGAAAGTGAGTCCCTACGATCCCGGCATGTTCTCAGGACCAGGAGCGATCCGACGGATTCGCCCGCTGCTGCCGGTGGTTGCCGCCGCAGTTCTGCTCACCGCGTGCAGCGGCGATCCGGCACCTGCCGCGCCGTCCACGTCGAAGGCGGCATCCCCGGCACCGGCTTCTTCCGTAGCCGCCCCTGCCTCATCCGCACCCGCAACCACATCTCCCGTGACGCAGGACATCCAGGACGCCTACGAGGACGCGAAGGACGCGCACCCGGGCGCTGACGTGGACAACTGCACGACGAGCACGTCACTGGACGACACGGACTGCGGGGCGGCGCTCACCGCGGCCGGGAAGGTCGCCGCCGACACGGAACGACGGCTGCGGCGCAAGGATCCTGAATACGCCGACGAGTTGTACAGTGCGGTGTTCCTCACCACCAGCGCCGTGCAGGGCGACCTCGAGCGGCTGCGCCACCCCATTCCCTGCTACGGACTCAGCGACGAACCACAGCCTCCACCGCCGCTGCGCACGGAGGCCGAGAGCATCTGCGCCGAGGCCGCCGACATCTTCAAGATCGAGTATCGGATCTTCCTCAGCACCGTCGAGCCCTGAGCCTTGTTCACAGGCTCCGAGGTCATGGCAGCAAACGTTGCTCCTTCGCGACCGCCACCGCACCCGCGCGGGTGTCGACGCCGAGCTTGTCGTAGATGCGGCGCAGGTGCGTCTTGACGGTGGCCTCGCTGATGTACAGGGCGCGGGCGATGTCGCGGTTGCCGATGCCGCGCGCGAGCTGGGTGAGGATGTCGCGTTCGCGGTCGGTGAGGGTGGGGCGGGGTCGGCGCAGATTGGCCATGACGCGGCCGGCGACCGGCGCGGACAGGGCGGGACGTCCCTCGGCGGCGGCGTGGATGGCGGCGAAGAGCTCGTCGGGGCGTTCGGCCTTGAGGAGGTAGCCGGTGGCGCCCGCCTCGATGGCGCGGGTGATGTCGGCGTCGGTGTCGTACGTGGTCAGGACCAGGACGTGGGTGGAGGTGCCGGAGGCGGCGGTGAGGCGGCGGGTGGTCTCCACGCCGTCGATGCCCTCGCCCAGTTGCAGATCCATCAGCACCACGTCCGGCGTGAGTTTCGCGGCCAGCGCGAGCGCCTCCTCGCCGGTGCCGGCCTCTGCGACGACCTCGATGTCCGGGGCGCTGTCGAGCAGGGCGAGCAGTCCGGCCCGTACGACGGCGTGGTCGTCGCAGACCAGAATGCGCACGGGGGCACGGTCGGGGGTCATCGGGGCGCCTCCAGGGGGACGACGGCGGACAGGACGGTGCCCTCGCCGGGCGTGGAGTCGATGGTCAGGGTCCCGCCGAGTGCCCGCAGCCGGGCCCGCATGGCGGGCAGCCCGTGTCCGCGGTCCACCGTGCCGGGGGAGTCGGGCGGTGCGGCGGGGTCGAAGCCGTGGCCGTCGTCGGAGACGTCCAGGACGACCTCGTCGTCGAGGAGGGTGAGCGTGAGGGCGGCCTGCGTGGCGGCCGCGTGCTCGCGGACGTTGGCCAGGGCGCCCTGGGCGATGCGCAACAGGGCGGACTGGACCCGGTCGGGCAGATGGGGGAGGCGGCCGTTGTCGTCGATGTGGACCCGTACGGTGAGATCCGTGCCCGCCTCCCGCGCGGCGAGCGCGCGCAGCGCCTGGTCGAGGCCGCCACCGGCGAGGTCCGCGGGGGTCAGGTCGTGCACGAAGCGCCGTGCCTCGGCGAGGTTGTGTGCGGCGACGGACGCGGCGGTGCGCACATGGGCGCGGGCCTTGTCCGGTTCGGTGTCCCACACCCGGTCGGCCGCCTGCAGCAGCATCTGCTGGCTGGACAGGCCCTGGGCGAGCGTGTCGTGGATCTCCATGGAGAGCCGCTGGCGTTCGGCGAGGGTGCCCTCGCGGCGTTCCGAGGCGGCGAGTTCGTGGCGGGTGCGGATCAGGTCGTCGATCAGGACGCGCTGGCGCTCGGTGTGCCGTTCCATCTGCAGGAACACGGCGGTGGCGAGGGCGGCGACCGCGGGCGGCGCCAGGACCAGGTTCGGATCGAAGCGGCCCGCGAGCTGTACCTGCGCGGCGACGACGAATGCCGTCAGAACCGCCACCAGGACGAGGGCGGCGCGGGCCGGCAGCGTGCGCAGGGCGGTGTAGAAGAGGGGCACCGCACACCAGGCGAAGCTGGGTGCGAGCACGACCAGGACCATCCACACCACCACGACCGACGCCAGCCAGGCCGAGTGCCGACGGGTGGGCCGAGGGCGCGTGTCGCCGGTCCGCGGGCCCAGCAGATGCAGTACGGCGAGCACGACGCACAGCGCGATGATCCAGGGAGTGCGCGGTTCACCGGGATGACGCAGCACGAACCGGGCGAGCGCTCCGCCGAGCAGCAGGAAGAACGCCGCGTGCATCACGACGCCGAGCCACCGGGTGTCCACGGTGCTCGGTTCGTACGGCCGGTTCCCCATCCGGGGCCGCCTCCCTTCTCGCTAGCGGGCGCTGAACTGGGCAAACACCTCCATTGTGACCCGGCGTGGGGGCTTGGCAGGTCAACCGATCGGATGACCCCGGTGTCGTCCGACGCGCGACAGCGGGACAGCCGGAACGTCGACCGTGCGAGCCCTGTTCCGGGCCGAGGGTGGGGAGCGGACGAAGCGGGGCGGCAACCGGGCCGCCCGCCCACCGAAGGAGTCGACCGACCCATGAACCCCGTGCACAAGAAGTTCTCCCGCCGCGCTCGCGTCGCCACCGGCGGTGCCGTGCTCGCCGTCGTCGCCGTGGCGGGCTTCGGTGCGGTGTCCGCGAACGCCTCGGCGCCCGCCGCGGAGCCTGCCGCCGCCGCTGCCGCCTCGGCCCGGGCCACCACCACCTCCACCCATCTGACGATCGACGCCGCCACCAAGGCCGCGCAGGCCGCGCTCGACGCCGCCGAGAAGGAGAACCAGCGCGTCACGGTCGCCGTCGTCGACCGCAACGGCAACACGATCGTCACCCTGCGCGGCGACGGCGCCGGCCCGCAGTCCTACGAGTCCGCCGAGCGCAAGGCGTTCACCGCGGTCTCCTGGAACGCCCCCACCTCTCAGCTGGCCGAGCGCCTGGAGCAGGCCCCGAACCTGAAGGACATCCCCGGCACCCTGTTCCTCGCGGGCGGCGTCCCCGTCACCGCGGGCAACGCCCCGATCGCCGGCATCGGCGTCGCGGGAGCCCCGTCCGGGGCGCTGGACGAGAAGTTCGCGCAGGCGGGGGCGGACGCGGTGGGCCGCTAGGCACGTTGAGTGCGGGGTACATGTGCTCCGGGGGCGGTGACGAGCGTGGTGAGCCGGATGCGCGGAGGGCGGCTGCGGGTCCGGCTCAGCGCTCAGGGCCGCGCCTGATCGGTCACAACGTGAAACTGATGACCTGTCCGTCGGTCTCGATGGTGGCGCCGCTGATGTTGAGGGAGTCGTAGCAGCCGTGGCTGCTGAACACCTGGACCCACTGGCCGGCGGGCACGGTGACGGAGATGTCCTTCACCTGGCCGACGGTGAAGCCGCTGTGGCAGGTGTAGACGCCCGCGGTCTGCGTCATGACCGAGTCCCCGTCGGTGATCGTGACGCGGAGGGTGGCTGTGACATCGGCCTGGGCCGCGGCCGACGCGGGGGCCGTCAGGGTCAGCGCGCCGGCCGCGGCGAGCCCTGCGGCCAGGGCGGCGACGCGGGTGGCGCGGGTACGGCGGAGAGCGGGACGAAGACGCATGAAGAACTCCGGATTCTCGGCTCCGGCACTCGGTGCGCCGGAGTGGGGGTGCCTCGAAACGGTTGCCGAAACGGTTGGCGAACTGTTGAGCGAAAAGGCCGCTCCGGATCATTGAACATTCCACAACTCATGCGCCACAGCGGCTTCGGCCGAGTTCTGACGCACCGCCGGGAATCCGCGCTCCGGCGCGTTGGTTGTCGTACGGCATGACGACCAATGAGCAGGTCACCGATGTGCTGCACTACACCGCCTTCTCGTCCCACCCGGAAGGCGGGAACCCGGCGGGCGTCGTCCTGGACGCCTCCGGACTCGACGACGCGGCGATGTTGGCGATCGCCGCCCGGCTGAGGTACAGCGAGTCGGCGTTCCTGACCGGGCCGCCCGAGGGACTGGCCGGGGAACCCGAGGGTTTGGCCGGGGCGCCCGGTCGGGCCTTCGCCGTTCGGTACTTCAGTCCTCTCGCCGAGGTGCCCTTCTGCGGCCATGCCACCGTCGCCGCCGCCGTGGCCCTGGCCGAGCGGATCGGTTCGGGAGACCTGGTCTTCGCCACCCGGGCGGGCACGGTGCCGGTGACCGTCACCGCCGATGCGGACGGCACGCTCCGGGCGACGCTGACGAGCGTGGAGCCCCGTATCGAGGAGATCGCCCCGGAGGACCTGTCCGAGGCGCTCGCGGCGCTGGACTGGCCGTCGGTCGACCTGGACCCGCTGCTGCCGCCGCGTATCGCCTTCGCCGGTGCCCGGCATCTGGTGCTGGGCGCCGGCAGCCGGGAACGGCTCGCGGACCTCTCGTACGACTTCGAGCGGCTCGCCGCCCTGATGCGGAAGCTGGACCTGACGACCGTGCAGTTGGTGTGGCGGGCCGCGGACACCGTCTTCCATGTCCGCGACCCCTTCCCGATCGGCGGTGTCGTGGAGGACCCGGCCACCGGTGCCGCAGCCGCCGCCTTCGGCGCCTACGCCCGTGAACTCGCCTTGGTGCCCCAGGAGTCGGTGCTGACCCTGCACCAGGGCGAGGACATGGGCAGGCCGGGTGTGCTGACCGTGACCCTGCACGCAGACGACCCGAGGGTCCGGGTCAGCGGCGCAGGCACGCGCATACCCCGGTAAGGCGTGGAGGAGCCTCGGCTCACAGCCCGTCGCGCACCATGGCGGCGACGATCTGGACATGGCGGTCGGCCGCCGTGTTCGAGAACTCGTTGTCGTAGTTCAGGCCGTACGGCCAGAAGTGGCCGCCGCCGGTGGACACTTTGGCGCTCGAACCGTCGAACTGCCGGACCAGTGCCGTGGCCTGCGCACCCGTCCAGGTGCCGCTGCCACCGAGACGGGACCAGCCCGAGCTCGTCCCCACGCCGATGGTGTGGGCGATCTCGTGCAGCGCGGTGCGCTCGGTCATGTAGCCGCGGTTGCCGAAGCGGATGGTGCCGTTGATGTTGCCGTCGGCGGTGGGCACACCCGGGTCGTAGCGGACGGTGATGGCCTTGCCCAGGTCGCTGACGTTGTTGTAGCGGGCGACCGCTGCGTTCATGGCCTTCGTGATGAGGTCGTAGGCCGTCAGCTGGTCCTGGGTGGGGTTGCTCGCCCGTTCGAGGGTCCAGGTGATGGTGGCCGCCGCCGACACCTGTTCCTGGGATGCCGACGCGGTCTGCGGGGTCGCCTGCGCGATGCCCGGGCCTGCCAGCAGGGTGGCCGCGAGGGTGGCCACCACCGCCTTGTTGCGCCAGGGTATGGGTGTGCGCCCGGTGGGCATCGGGGCTCGTCGTGCACTCATCGGGGTTCCTCCTGTGGGGGGTTGGCCGTCGCGTGTGTGTGGGGGCGACGGTGGTTCAGGTGCCGATCTTCCCTACTCCCGCCCCGGCCCGGACGAGGGAGGGCACATCGGTCGCCGGGTCCAGCGCGTACGCGTAGTACGTGCGCGGCTCGGTCACGGTGCCGTTGGTCTCGCAGGCGCCGACACCGGCACCCGCGAAGACGTTGTCCCGCTGGACCAGTCGGCCCGGTCCCGACTCGTCGTAGCCGCCGGCGGAGTGGCAGGGGTGGGGGACGGCGTCGAAGTAGTTGCCCTCGACCAGCACGCCCGCGTTCATGGTCGACGCGACACCGTAGATCGCGGTGCCCCGGTAGTAGTTGTTGTAGACGTGCACCGGCTCGCCGAACCGCACCCGCGGATGCCGCTGCCTGGAGCCGTCGAAGAAGTTGTGGTGGATGGAGACCTTCAACTTCCCGGTGTCCTGGCCGCTGTTGGCGTCGGAGTGGCCGAGCAGCATGCTCTTGTCGGTCTTGTTGAACCAGTTCCACGACACGGTGACGTACTCGGAGCCGCGGACGATGTCGACCGCCCCGTCGACCGGGGCGACGAACTCGTTGTGGTCGATCCAGATGTGGTGCGACTCCTGGCCGACGTTGACGGCGTCGTCCTCGGCGCCGGTGAACCGGATGTTCCGCACGATGACGTTGGAGGAGCGGTAGAAGTCCAGACCGCCGCCGTTGATGACGGCCGAGGAACCGACTCCGACGATCGTCTTGTTCGGGCGTACACCCTGCTTGCTCGTGATGTCGATCGCGCCCTGGACCCGGATGACCAACGGGCCAGTGGTGTCGATGTACTCCAGGAACTGCTCGGTGGTGGTGGCGGTCACGGTCGGGCCGCCCGCTCCGCCGGTCGTGCCGTTGTGGCCCAGCGCGGTTACGGCGGCGAATCCGGTGGGGGAAGTCTCCGCCAGGGGTGCCGGTGGCTCCTCCGCCGCCGTGCCGGCCGGCATCGTCATCGCGCCGAGCAAGTGGGCGAGTGCGACGGC
The DNA here is from genome assembly GCF_900103585.1 of Streptomyces sp. cf386. GTDB lineage: Bacteria > Actinomycetota > Actinomycetes > Streptomycetales > Streptomycetaceae > Streptomyces. The sequence continues at coordinate 462,242 of NZ_FNHV01000005.1, read as the reverse complement.
GGGAACGCCGCGTGCGGCGCGTGACGACGACCTCATCGGGGTCCTCCCGTGGGGGTGGGTGGATCTTGTCGGTCGTGCGGAGGCGGAGACATGGACGGTGGGAAACGACGGACGCTGGAAAGCGCTTTCCGAAGGTGTCCGGATGCTAATCAGATGTCTTGGGCATGTCAACGAACTGGCCGCGCCCTCGCGTCGCAACCGAGTCATGGCCCGCGTGCCATGATCGGCCCATGGCACGGGACGCGCGGGATACTTCCGGCAAGGGCTACCTCCTGGACAATCGCCAGACCGAAGCGGGCGACCGGTTCACCGCACTGTCGGCGCTCTTCGACCCGTTGACGTTCCGCCACTTCGAGTCGGTCGGGGTCGGCGAGGGGTGGCGTTGCTGGGAGGTCGGCGCCGGTGGGGCCATCGTGCCGGCCTGGCTGGCCGAGCGCGTCGGGTCGAGCGGGCACGTCGTGGCCACCGACATCGACACCTCCTGGATGCGGGAGGCGAAGGGCTTCGAGGTCCTGCGCCATGACGTCGCGGCCGAAGCGCCCCCGCCCGGGGGACCGTTCGACCTCATCCACGCCCGGCTCGTACTCGTCCACGTCGCCGACCGTGACCAGGCCGTGCGGTCGATGATCGAGGCGCTGCGCCCCGGCGGATGGCTGCTGCTGGAGGACGCCGACCCGGCGCTGCGGCCGCTGATCTGCCCCGACGAGTACGGCCCCGAGCAGGAGTTGGCCAACAGGCTGCGCCGCGGCTTCCGCGAGCTGCTTCGGGAGCGCGGCGCGGACCTGGCGTACGGGCGCAGACTGCCGCGGCTGCTGCGCGAGGCCGGACTGGCCGACGTCGAGGCCGACGCCTACTTCCCGATCACCTCACCAGCATGCGCCGAACTGGAGGAGGCCACCGTCCGCCAGGTGCGCGGCAGGCTCGTCGCAGCGGGGTTGGCCACCGACGGGGAGATCGACCGCCACCTGGCCAACGTCACCGCGGGCGGCCTCGATCTGGCGACCTCACCGATGATCTCCGCCTGGCGCCGCCGCCCGGTGAGCTGAGGTCGTGAGCGAGCCCAGGAAGCGTATGTGAGGGCTGTCCTCCGGGCCGTCGGGCGCGCTGACTATGGCGCGTACGCCGTAGACGTCGGCGATGAGGGACTCCGTCAAAACATCCCTCGGCGTGCCGTTCGCCACCACGCGGCCCTGCTTCAGGACGACGAGCCGGTCGCAGTACATGGCGGCCAGATTCAGGTCGTGCAGGGCGATGACGCTGGTCAGGCGGAGTTCGGTGATCAGGTCCAGCAGGGCGAGCTGGTGCTGGATGTCGAGGTGGTTGGTGGGTTCGTCGAGCAGCAGCTCGCGCGGTTCCTGGGCGAGGGCGCGGGCGATCTGGACGCGCTGGCGCTCGCCGCCGGAGAGGGTGTGCCAGGGCCGGTCGGCCTTGTCGGTGAGGTGGGTGCGGGCCAGGGCCGAGCGGACGGCGGCCTCGTCCGCCGTGGTCACGGGGCTCCAGGCCCGGCGGTGCGGGACGCGGCCGAGGCGTACGACGTCGACGACGGTCAACGCGACCTGGGTGTCGGCCTGTTGCTCGACGACCGCGACCCGCTGGGCAACGGTGCGGCGGCCCGCCCGGTCCAGGGGGCGGTCGTCCAGGGTGACGGCACCGGAGTCGGGGGCGATGACGCCGGCGAGCAGCCGCAGCAGCGTGGACTTGCCCGAGCCGTTCGGGCCGAGCAGACCGGTGACGGTGCCGGGGCGGGGGGTGAGGCTGACGCCGTCCAGGATCAGGGTGCCGTCGGCCCTGCGGCTGACGCGGTCGGCGCGCAGTCCCGAGGATGCGCTGGGGTTGGTCATCTGCTGCTCCTGTCCCGGTAGAGGACGAGGACGAACGCCGGGACGCCGATCAGCGCGGTCATCACGCCCACCGGCACCTCCTGCGGGTCGAGGGCGGTGCGGGCGAGGGTGTCGACCCAGACCAGGAACACCGCTCCGGCGAGGGCGGTGGCGGGCAGCAGGCGGGTGTGTCCGGGGCCGGTCAACGGGCGGACGGCGTGCGGGAGGACCAGGCCGACGAAGCCGATCGCCCCGGCGGAGCTGACCAGAGCCGCCGTCAGCAGGGCGGTCGTACACAGCAGGGCCATGCGGGTGCGGGCCACGTGCACGCCGAGCGAGGCGGCGGCGTCCTGGCCGAACGCGAACGCGTCGAGCGCGCGGGCGTAACCGGCGCACACCAGCAGGGTCACCGACAGGGCGGCCAGCCCCACGCCCACATCGGTCCAGCCGGCCCCGCTGAGCGAGCCGAGCAGCCAGAACAGCACACCTCGTGTGGTCTCGGCGTCGGCCGCCGTCATCACCACGAAGGAGGTGAGCGCGGAGAACAACTGCATCGCTGCGACCCCGGCGAGCACCACCCGGTCCGTGGTGCCGCCGAGGGTGTGGCTGAGCAGCAGCACCAGCCCGAAGGAGACCACCGCACCCAGGAACGCGCCACCGGAGACCGACAGCAGGCCGCCGCCCGCGCCGAGAACGACGACCACGACCGCGCCGGTCGAGGCACCCGAGGAGACGCCCAGGACGAACGGGTCGGCGAGCGGGTTGCGCAGCAGGGACTGCATCACCGCCCCGCACACGGCCAGCCCGGCCCCGCACACCGCGGCGAGCAGGGTGCGCGGCAGACGCAGGTTCCAGACGATGCCGTCCCGGATGGGCGTCAACTCGGCCCGGCCCCAGCCGAGATGCGCGGCCACCGTCGCCCAGACGTCCCCGACGGCGATGTCCGCAGGACCGATGGTGATCGCCACGGCGACGGAGAGGGCCAGCAGGGCGAGACCGGCCGCCCACAGCAGCGTGCGGCGCAGGCCGCGCAGGGCCGCCGGGGCGACCTCCGACAGGGCGGTGCTCACCCGGCCAGGCCGAACTGGCGCAGGGCCGCCGCCACCTTCTCCACGCCCTCGACGGTTCGGATGGTCGGGTTCATGGCCTGCCCGGACAGCAGCACGTACCGCTTCTCGCGCACCGCGGTCATGTTCTTCGTCACCGGGTCGGATTCCAGGAACTCGATCTTCCGCGCGGCCGTTTCGGCCGTCTGCTGCTTGCGGGACAGATCGCCGATGACGAGGACGTCGGGGTCGCGGTCGGCGATCGTCTCCCAGTTGACCTGGGGCCATTCCTCGTGGGTGTCGTCGAAGGCGTTCTCGGCACCGAGTTCGCGGGTGATGGCGCCGGGCGCGCCGCAGCAGCCCGCGAGGTACGGGGACTGGGAGTTGGCGAACCAGTAGAGGAGGGTCACGTCCTTGGCGTCGAGCCCGGAGGCGGCCTTCTTCACCCGGGCCCGGAGGTCGGCGACGAGCTTCTCGCCCCGTTCCTCGACGCCGAAGATCCTTGCCAGGTCGGTGACTTCGCCGTAGACCGCGTCCATGGTGAGCGGCTCGGTGCGCGAGCCGTCGCCGTCGCCGCTGTTGTCCTTGCCGACGCAGTCGGAGGGGGAGAGGTAGGCGGGTACGCCGAGCTTCTCGAACTGCTCGCGGGTGGCCACCCCGCCCTTGCCGAGCGTGGAGGCGAAGGACGCGGCGACGAAGTCGGGTTCGGTGTCCAGGACCTTCTCGAAGGACGGGGCGTTGTCCGCCAGCCGCCGCACCTTCGCGTTCTCCTTCTCCAGCCCCTTCGCCACCGGGTCCGTCCAGGTGGCGGTGCCCACCATGCGGTCGGCGAGCCCGAGGGAGAGCATGATCTCGGTCGTGCCCTGATTGAGGGAGACGGCCCGTTGCGGAGGCGCCGCGACGCGCACCTTCTGGCCGCAGTTGTCGAGCGTGACCGGATATCCCGCGGACTTGCCCGTGGCCGCGCTCCCGGCCGACGAGTCGGAGGAGCCGCCGCAACCGGTCAGCAGCAGGGCACCGGTCAGGAGAACGGCGGCAGGACGGACAGGGCGTGCGAACGGCACGGGACTTCCTTCGGCGTCGAGGGCTCATGCGCGAAGCCCGGTCGTACGGTGCTCCCGCCGGCCCTTGACGCTGCCGGAGGGCGCCAGCAGGTCTTCGGACTCGGGGTCGCCCGGACGAGACGCCTTCCCGGACCGTGTTCGCCGTCCAGTGGCCGTTGCCCCGCCCGTCGCCCTCACCGCTGCGCGTCAGCTCCGGATTCACACCGGATTCCCTGACCTGTGCGCGTACAGGGACGCACACGGGTACGACTGGCCTCGGCAAGCTACCACAGGCACCGCAGCCTCCCAGGTCACACCCCAGGTCGGGGCACGTCCCGGGTGCTCAGGAAGGGTAGGAGTTCCCGAGCGCCCCCAGAATGCGCTCGGCCGCCAGAGTGGGCGTCAACGCCCCGTCCCTGACCTGCTGTTCGAGAGCCGGTGCGAGGGCCCGCACCGCCGGGTCGGCGTGCAGCCGGCCGAGGAGTTCGTCGCGGACCATGCTCCATGTCCAGTCGACCTGCTGGTCGCGGCGCTTGGCGGCGAGGCGCCCGGTCGAGTCCAGCAGGGTGCGGTGCTGTTCGAGGCGCTCCCAGACGGTGTCCAGACCGGTCGATTCACGGGCACTGCAGCTGAGCACCGGCGGCGTCCAGACGGCGTCCTTGCCGTGCATCAGCCGCAGCGCGCTCGCCAATTCCCGTGCCGCCGCGCGGGCGTCACGCTCGTGCGGGCCGTCCGCCTTGTTGACGGCGAGCACGTCGGCCAGTTCCAGGACACCCTTCTTGATGCCCTGCAACTGGTCGCCGGTACGGGCGAGGGTGAGCAGCAGGAAGGAGTCGACCATGTTCGCGACCGCGGTCTCGGACTGGCCGACGCCGACCGTCTCCACCAGGATCACGTCGTAGCCGGCCGCCTCCATCACCACGATCGACTCGCGCGTCGCCTTGGCCACCCCGCCCAGCGTGCCCGCGGTGGGGGAGGGCCGCACGAAGGCCGCCGGATCCACGGCCAGACGCTCCATGCGGGTCTTGTCGCCGAGGATCGAGCCGCCCGTACGGCTTGAGGAGGGGTCGACGGCGAGCACCGCCACCCGGTGCCCGAGCGCCGTCAGCATCGAGCCGAACGCGTCGATGAACGTCGACTTGCCCACGCCCGGCACCCCGCTGACACCGATCCGCCGCGCCCGGCCACTGTGCGGAAGCAGCTCGGTGAGCAACTCCTGTGCCAGCACCCGGTGTTGAGGACGGGTGGACTCGACGAGAGTGATGGCGCGCGCGATGATCGCCCGCTTCCCGTCGAGCACGCCCTTCACATAGGCGTCGACATCGATCACAGGTCGTGCCCGAGTCCGGTCGACAGTCGCCGCACCAGGTCGTACGCCGCGTCCGGGATCACCGTGCCGGGCGGGAAGACGGCCGCCGCCCCCATCTCCAGGAGCGTCGGCACGTCCTGCGGCGGGATCACGCCGCCGACCACGATCATGATGTCCTCGCGCCCCTCCTCGGCGAGCTGCTCCTTGAGCGCCGGTACGAGGGTGAGGTGGCCGGCCGCCAGCGACGACACCCCGACGATGTGCACGTCCGCCTCGACGGCCTGGCGGGCCACCTCGGCCGGGGTCTGGAACAGCGGGCCGACGTCGACGTCGAAGCCGAGGTCGGCGAAGGCGGTGGCGATCACCTTCTGGCCGCGGTCGTGGCCGTCCTGGCCCATCTTGGCGACCAGGATGCGCGGGCGGCGGCCCTCGGCCTCCTCGAAGTCGGACACCAGAGCGCGGGTGCGGTCCACGGACGGGGACTCGCCTGCTTCGTTGCGGTACACGCCGGAGATCGTACGGATCTGGCTCGCGTGCCGGCCGTACACCTTCTCCAGGGCGTCGGAGATCTCGCCGACGGTGGCCTTCGCGCGGGCCGCGTTCACCGCGAGCTCCAGCAGGTTGCCCTCGCCCCCGGCCGCCCGGGTGAGCGCGTCCAGCGAGTCCTGGCACGCCCGCTCGTCGCGCTCCGCACGGAGTCGGCGCAGCTTCTCGATCTGCTGGGCGCGCACGGAGGAGTTGTCGACCTTGAGCACCTCGATCTGCTCGTCGCTGTCGACCCGGTACTTGTTGACGCCGATGACCGGCTGGCGCCCGGAGTCGATGCGCGCCTGCGTCCGGGCCGCGGCCTCCTCCACCCGCAGCTTCGGGATGCCGGCGTCGATGGCCTGCGCCATGCCACCCGCCGCCTCTACCTCCTGGATGTGCTGCCAGGCCCGGCGCGCGAGGTCGTACGTCAGCTTCTCCACATACGCGCTGCCGCCCCACGGGTCGATGACCCGGGTGGTGCCGGACTCCTGCTGGATCAGCAGCTGGGTGTTGCGGGCGATACGCGCGGAGAAGTCGGTGGGCAGCGCGAGCGCCTCGTCGAGGGCGTTGGTGTGCAGCGACTGCGTGTGGCCCTGCGTCGCGGCCATCGCCTCGACGCAGGTGCGCGTGACGTTGTTGAACACGTCCTGCGCGGTCAGGGACCAGCCCGAGGTCTGCGAATGGGTGCGCAGGGAAAGCGACTTGGAGTTCTTCGGGTCGAACTGCTTGACCAGCTTGGCCCACAGCAGCCGGGCCGCCCGCAGCTTGGCGACCTCCATGAAGAAGTTCATGCCGATCGCCCAGAAGAACGACAACCGGGGCGCGAACGCGTCCACGTCCAGGCCCGCCTCCCGGCCCGCCCGGATGTATTCCACGCCGTCCGCGAGCGTGTACGCCAGCTCCAGGTCGGCCGTCGCGCCCGCCTCCTGGATGTGATAGCCGGAGATGGAGATGGAGTTGTAGCGGGGCATCCGCTGCGAGGTGAAGGCGAAGATGTCGGAGATGATCCGCATCGACGGCTTCGGCGGATAGATGTAGGTGTTGCGGACCATGAACTCCTTGAGGATGTCGTTCTGGATGGTCCCGGCCAACTTCTCGGGCGGTACGCCCTGTTCCTCCGCCGCCACGATGTAGAGCGCGAGCACCGGCAGCACGGCGCCGTTCATCGTCATCGACACGGTCATCTTGTCCAGCGGGATGCCGTCGAAGAGCTGGCGCATGTCGTAGATCGAGTCGATCGCCACGCCCGCCATGCCGACGTCACCCGTCACACGCGGGTGGTCGCTGTCGTAGCCCCGGTGCGTGGGCAGGTCGAAGGCGACCGACAGGCCCTTCTGGCCGGCGGCGAGATTGCGCCGGTAGAAGGCGTTGGACTCCTCGGCGGTGGAGAAGCCCGCGTACTGGCGGATCGTCCACGGCTGGTTGACGTACATGGTGGGGTACGGGCCGCGCAGATACGGCGCGGCGCCCGGGTAGGTGCCCAGGAAGTCCAGGCCCTCCAGGTCCTGCCCGGTGTACAGCGGCTTGACCGGGATGCCCTCCGGGGTCTCCCACAGCAGGTCGTCCCCGCCGGCCGCCTTCTTGACGGCCGTACGCCACTCGTCGGCGCCGCCGTCGACAGCCGGAGTCCCCAGCTCGATCCCGGAGAAGTCGGGGATGGAGGGGCCAAGGGGGGCGGACATCAGGACACTCCCATGCGGTCAAGGGTGGCGGACAGGACGGCGACGGCGTCGCAGCCCGCGAAGACGTACGCGTCGACACCGGGGTACTGCCCGGGACGGCCCGCCAGGAACACGTGCGAGGCACCGGCGGCCTTCAGCTCGGCGGTCACGGTCGCCGCCTCCTCCTCGTACAGGGCGTCACTGGAGCACAGACAGACCTCCGTGGCGCCGCTGTCCTCGAAGGTGCCCTCGGTGACGGCCTCGATGCCGCCCGCCTGGAAGAGGTTCGAGGCGAAGGTGAGTCGGGCGGTGTGGGCGGCCGCCGGGCCGAGCGCGGCCAGGAAGATGCGCGGGCGGGAGCCGGTCGCCGCGAGATGGGCGTCGGAGCGGGCGCGCAGTTCCTCGTACGCCTCGTCGCGCCGGACCCGCGGCAGCCCGCCGGACGACTGCTCGGGCGCGGGCTTCCGCTCCACGGGCTTCTCGGCCAGGTGCGGGAACTCGCTGACACCGGTGATGGGTTCGCGCCGCTTGGCGAGTCTGCCGCTGCGGGCCTGCCAGGTCTCGGTGAGGTCCTGCCCCAGCTGCCCCGAGCGAAGGACGGTGGCCAGGCCGCCGCCGCGCTCGATCCGCTGGAAGAACTCCCAGCCGGCCTGCGCGAGTTCGTCGGTGAGCCGCTCCACGTACCAGGAGCCGCCCGCCGGGTCGATGACCCGGGCCAGGTGCGACTCCTCGATGAGGATCGTCGAGGTGTTGCGGGCGATACGCCGCGCGAACGCGTCCGGCAGACCGAGGGCGTGGTCGAAGGGCAGCACGGTGACCGAGTCGGCGCCGCCCGCCCCGGCGGCCAGCGTGGCGATGGTCGTACGCAGCATGTTCACCCACGGGTCGCGGCGCGTCATCATCACCGGCGAGGTCACGGCGTGCTGGAGTTGCGCCCCGGCGCCCGGGGCCCCGCAGACCTCGGCCACCCGCGCCCACAGCCTGCGCGCGGCCCGCAGCTTGGCGATCGTCAGGAACTGGTCGGCGGTCGCCGCGTACCGGAACTCCAGCTGTGCACAGGCCTGTTCGACGCTCAGCCCGGCCTCGGTCAGCTCCCGCAGATACGCGACACCGGTCGCCAGCGAGCAGCCCAGCTCCTGCGCGGCCGAGCCACCGGCCTCGTGGTACGGCAGCGCGTCCACCGTCAGCGTCCGCAGCCCCGGGTACTCCTCGGCGCACAGCCGCGCGAGAGCGGCCACCGGTGAGAAGTCGTACGACTGCCCTGTACGGGCCTCGTGGCCGAGCGGGTCGGCGCCCAGGTTGCCGCGCGCCGCGTCCTTGGCGACGCCGCGCTCTTCGTACAGCCGCAGCAACTCACGGGCGGCGGGCTCGACTTCGAGCCCGGCGTCGAGGACGACGGGGGCCAGGTCGAGATAGACGCCGTCCAGGGCCCCGCCGAGCGACGACACGGGGATGCCGCCCTCGCCGACGGCCAGCCACAGGGACGTGACGCCGTTCTCCAGGTCCGCGAGGACCGTGGCCCCGTCGGCCGTCGTGTGCCGCTGGCGTACGTCCCACCCGCCGACCGTGTTCCCCTCGGCGCGACTGCCGCGCACGAAGGGGGCGAATCCGGGCAGGCCGGGGTCGGGTGCGGCATCGTGCGCGCTGTACAGAGGCCGGGTGCGCAACCCGTCCTCGAGCGCGGTGGACAGGGCTTCCTCGGCCTGAGCTCCCTCGACGTCCTTGCCCGACTTGCGCAGCACACCAGCGACGAGGCGCTGCCACTGCTCGTGGGACACATCAGGGAACTCGGCGGCCAGCTCAAGCCCGTCGTCAGGCAGGACCGTCATGCTCGGATGCTAGGCCAGAGGCGCAAAGGAGCAGCAGAGGGCACGACTGTGACCTTGCCCTCTCCGTGGCTGTGACCTCGGCCTCTTCGTGTCAATCCGCCGCCGTCAGGAGCTCGGCGAGGTCGCCAAGGACCCGGGCCGCCGGTGCCGGATCGGTCAGCCACTTCAGGTGGCTGCCGTCGAGCGTGCGGACGTCGTACGGGTTGTCCGGGGTGAGCGCGTCGCCCTCGCGGATCAGCCGGTCCTGGAGGGCGAGCGGCAGGCTCGTGTCGTCGGCCAGCCGCACATAGGTCTTCGGGATACGGCCCCAGGTCGCGGCCTGCGCCCGGTCGGCGGAGGTGCCGACGTCCAGGTTCTCGTCGGGCTGGAAAGTGTTGAGGAAGGTCAGGAACTCGTCGTCGGTGCCGTCGGCGAGGAACGCCGCCTTGAACGCGGCGAGGGCGGCCGGGTCCGCGGTGCGGAAGTTGACGCGGAGCAGGCCGAGTTCGGCCGGGTTCCCGGCCATCGCGAGAGCCAGGGAGGCGGGGTCGACCGTGGCCATCTCCGGCTCGGCGTAGTAGTCGCCGACGTCGAGAGCGACCGGGCACCAGGCCGAGACATAGACGATGCGGTCGATGAGGTCCGGTCGCGCGTTGGCCGCCGCGGTGGCCGTGACGCCGCCCCGACTGTGCGAGACGAGGATCACGGGGCCGTTCCGCTTCGCCCGCTCCAGGATCCCGATCAGGTGCGCCGCGTTGTCCGCGAGCGTCACGCCCTTGATCGAGCCGGGCGCGGTGGCCAGTCCTTCGAGATCCTGCGGCGCCTGATAGGCGCGCGGGTAGGTCGCCGCGAATCCGTGCCCGGGCAGGTCCACCGCGACCGAACGGTGCCCGAGGAGGCCGAGCTCGGCCTGGAGGGGTGCGAAGGAGAAGGAGTTCGCGAAGGCCCCGTGTACCAGGACGAAGGTCGGTTGCATCTGGCTGCTCACTCTCTGGCCTGAACGGCATCGACTGCAGTGACGGCACGCGGGCGGTTGCCCGGTATCGGTCGTCAGACCCTAGTCAATGCAAGATCATTCGCACCACCTGAATGAGTCCTTCCGTATATGGCTGCACCGCAACCCCGCCGAAGCGGGGTGTCGATTGCTCAGGGTTCGGCCAAGAAGTCAAGTGGCCGAGGCGCCGTAATTCTTGCGCTCGACGAAATCGTCGCGCATTTCATTGCCCACAGGCTCGATGCGTCAGTCAAGGGCGATGTTCATCACAATAATTTCGGCCGCTACATGGGCCTTCACCAGCGGTAATGCGGTGCTACCGTCGAGAAAGTGAGAAATCGCCTCGTCGTCAAAGGTGCCCGTCAGCACAACCTCCGAGACGTGTCGGTCGAACTGCCGCGAGACGCACTCGTCGTATTCACGGGGGTGTCCGGATCAGGTAAATCGAGCCTCGCGTTCGACACGATTTTCGCGGAGGGCCGACGACGCTACGTCGAATCGCTCTCGGCCTACGCGCGACAGTTCCTCGGGCAGCTCGACAAGCCCGACGTCGATGTCATCGAGGGGCTGTCCCCGGCGATCGCGATCGACCAGAAGACATCGGGGCGCAGCCCCCGCTCCACGGTCGGCACGATCACCGAGGTCTACGACCACCTGCGCCTGCTGTACGCCCGTATCGGCCGCCCGCACTGTCCCGAGTGCGGTGAGCCGGTGAGCCGGCAGACGCCCCAGCGGATCGTGGACCGGCTGCTCGCCGAGGAAGAGGGCACGCGATTCCTCGTGCTCGCCCCGGTCGTCCGTGACCGCCGGGGCGAGCACGCGGAGGTCTTCCGGCAGCTGTCCGCCGACGGGTTCAGCCGCGTGCGCGTGGACGGGCAGGTCCTGGCCCTGTCCACCCCTCCCGCGCTCGACCAGCGCAAGGAGCACTCCATCGATGTGGTCGTGGACCGTGTCGCCGTCAGGCCGGGCATCCGGCAGCGGCTGACGGAGTCAGTGGAGACGGCACTCGGGCTCGCGGGCGGTGTCCTGAGAGTGGAGTTCGTCGACCGGGACGGATCCGACCGGGAGACCCTGTTCTCGGAGCGGATGGCATGCCCGCGCTCCCACGACATCGGGTTGGAGTCGCTGGAGCCGAGGCTGTTCTCCTTCAACGCGCCGTGGGGTGCGTGTTCGTCGTGCACCGGCCTCGGTTCCCGTACGGAGGTCGACCCCGGCCGCGTGGTGCCCGACGACACCAAGTCGCTGGCCGACGGTGCGATCGCACCCTGGACCAACACCAGCGGAGCCGACTACTTCGCGCGACTCCTCCAGGCCCTGGCCGACGAACTCGGATTCAGCACCATCACTCCCTGGCGTGAACTGCCCGCCGACATACGCAAGAAGGTGCTGCACGGAACACCGCGGCAACTGCACCTCTCCTACCGCAACCGCTTCGGCCGCGAGCGCTCCCATCTCACCCGCTACGAGGGCGTCGTCCCGCACATCGAGCGCCGCTATGGCGAGAGCGCAGAGAGCGCGGAGAGCGGTGGGACCGGACCGAGGGACCGGTTCGCCGGGTACATGCGCGAGGTGCCCTGCCCGGCCTGCGGTGGCGCCCGGCTGGCGCCCGGAGTTCTGGCGGTCACCGTCGGGGGCCGCAACATCGCCGAGGCGTGTGCCCTTCCCCTCGACCGACTCGCCGGATTCCTGGTGGACCTGCCGCTGTCGGAAGGGGAGCAGTGGATCGCCGGGGCCGTTCTCGCAGAGATGGGGGAGCGGCTGCGGTTTCTGCTCGACATCGGCCTCGACTACCTCTCCCTCGACCGGCCCGCCGCCTCCCTCTCCGGCGGGGAGGCACAGCGGATCCGCCTGGCGACACAGATCGGGGCCGGGCTGTCCGGGGTGCTGTACGTGCTGGACGAGCCGTCCATCGGACTGCACCAACGGGACAACCAGCGCCTGATCGAGACCCTGAAGCGGCTGCGCGACCGCGGCAACACGGTGATCGTGGTCGAGCACGACGAGGAGACCGTGCGGATCGCGGACTGGGTGGTCGACATGGGCCCGGGCGCGGGCACGGACGGCGGCCGGGTGGTGCACTGCGGCACCGTGCCGGAGCTGCTGGACCACCCCGACTCCGTCACCGGCGCCTACCTCTCCGGACGCCGCGCGATACCCGTGCCCGCACAGCGCCGAACGGCCTGCGAGGACCGCGCACTCACCGTGCACGACGCCACCGAGCACAATCTGCGCGGCGTCTCGGTGTCGTTCCCGCTGGGGGTGTTCACGGCCGTCACCGGTGTCTCCGGCTCGGGCAAGTCGACGCTCGTCAACGACATCCTGCACACCGCCCTGGCCCGGCAGATCCACCGCGCCCACAAGGCCCCCGGACGACACCGCACCATCAGCGGGACCGAACACATCGACAAGGTGGTCCAGGTCGACCAGTCGCCCATCGGCCGAAGCCCCCGCTCCAACCCGGCCACGTACACCGGCGTCTTCGACCACCTGCGCAAGCTGTTCGCGCAGACCCCGGAGGCCAAGGTGCGCGGCTACCAGCCCGGACGGTTCTCCTTCAACGTCAAGGGCGGCCGCTGCGAACACTGCTACGGCGACGGCACGATCAAGGTGGAGATGAACTTCCTGCCCGACGTGTATGTGCCGTGCGAGGTCTGCCAAGGCGCCCAGTACAACCGGGAAACCCTCGAAGTGCAGTACAAGGGCAGGTCGATCGCCGACGTCCTGGCGATGACGGTGACGCAGAGCCTGGACTTCTTCGACGGCCACCAGATCATCTCCCGCCATCTACGCACCCTGCACGACGTGGGCCTCGGCTACGTCAGGCTCGGCCAGCCGGCCACCACGCTCTCCGGTGGCGAGGCACAGCGCGTCAAGCTGGCCGCCGAACTGCAGCGCCGCACCCGCGGCCGCACCCTGTACGTCCTGGACGAGCCGACCACCGGTCTCCATGTCGCCGACGTCGACCGGTTGCTGACGGCGCTCCAGCGGCTGGCCGACGGCGGCAACACGGTCGTCGTGATCGAACACAACCTGGATGTCATCAAGGCCGCCGACTGGCTGATCGACATGGGGCCGGAAGGAGGCCTCCGCGGTGGACGGGTGGTGGCCGAAGGCACGCCGGAACAGATCGCCGCCCACCCGGCATCACCCACCGGACGCTTCCTGCGCGACCTGCTGGAGACCTCATGAGCCCCCTGACGGAGACCGATCCCCGGCCGGCCGACCTCGCGGAACCGCTGCTGCCGGAGGACGACGAGCCGACCGCCCTTCTCCACACCCCCGGCGGCTCGACCGACCCGGTGAAGGACTACCTCAGGCTCATCGCCCGGGTCCGTCTGCTCACCGCCGAGCAGGAGGTGGACCTCGCCCAGCGCATCGAAGCCGGACTGTACGCCGAGCGGCTGCTCGACGAACGGACCGACCTGGACCGGAACTTCCGCTGGGAGCTGAGCGTCCTGGCCGAGGACGGCCACCGGGCGAAGACCCACCTCATCGAGGCCAACCTCCGCCTGGTGGTGTCCGTGGCCAAGCGGTACACAGGCCGCGGGCTGGCGTTCCTGGATCTCGTCCAGGAGGGCAACACGGGTCTGATGAGGGCCGTGGAGAAGTTCGACTACGCCAAGGGCTTCAAGTTCTCCACGTACGCCACGTGGTGGATCAAACAGGCCGTCACCCGCGCCCTGGCCGACCAGAGCCGCACCATCCGGGTGCCGGTGCACACCGTCGAACTCATCAACCGGGTCGCAAGGGTCCGCCGAGAGCTGTTCCGCGACACGGGAGCCGAACCCGCTCCCGAGCAGGTGGCCGAGAAGGCGGAAGTGCCCGTCGAGCGACTCGCCGAACTGGACGGCTACACCAAGGAGCCCGTGTCCCTGCACGTAGCGCTGTCCGACGAGGGGGACGGCGAGTTCGGCGACCTCATCATGGACAGCGACACCCCCTCGCCCTGGGACATGGTCGGCTTCGCCCTCCTCCAGCAGGCCCTGCGGAGCCTCCTGGCGCAGATGACGGCACGCGAGGCGGGGATCATCTCGCTGCGCTACGGGCTCTTCGGCGGCCAACCGCGGACCTTGGAGGAGATCGGCAAGGTCTACGGCGTCACCCGCGAACGAATCCGGCAGATCGAGTCCAAAACGATGTGCAAGCTGCGCCACCCGTCCCGCGCACAGGCATTGCGTGACTACCTCGACGACTGAGTCGAGGCAGTCACGCGGGACCGGCTGTTGGCGGCCCATGAACCCCGGGGCGAGCGCACGCGCCGAAGGAGAGGCGGGCGGTCACGCTCGCCATGGCCTGACTGGGGGTCTTCGTCGCCTATCTGCCGGTGACTGCCGTCGCGGTGAGTCCGCCCGCGATCCAGGGGGGCGCTGGACACATCGACCTCGCAACTGTCCTGGGTGCAGGACGCGTTCGTCCTGCCGATGGCCGCCCTCATCCTGACCGCCGCTGTCTTCGGCGACGTCCACGGCCGCAAGAGGGTCTACCAGGCGGGCCTGGCCTTTAGCGCCCTGGTGCGCTGATCGCGCTGTGCGCGCAGTCGGTCCAGGTCGTGTGGGTCGGTCAGGCCTTCGCCCGGCTGGGCGCCGCCGCGGTGCTGCCCACCACCCTGGCGATCGTCGTGCCGTTCTGCGGCACGGAGGGATGACGCGTGAATGTTCAAGGTCATCTCCTGGAAGCGGCCCGGTAGCAAGTTCTCAATCCCAGGACGGCAGGGATGGCATATGGATGAGATCATCGGCGCTCTCCTCTCGGAGGAGGTCACATCGCGAGACGTGACGGCTCTGCGTCTGCCGGAGTGCTACCGGGGCAACGTGGTGCGCCGGAAGGACACTTCGATGTTCGACGGCATGGACTCGAAGGAGAAGGACCCTCGCAAGTCCCTGCTGGTGCAGGAGGTCCCGACGCCGGAGCCCGGGCCCGGCGAGGCCCTGATCGCCGTGATGGCGAGTGCGATCAACTACAACACGGTGTGGTCCTCGATCTTCGAACCCCTGCCGACCTTCGGCTTCCTGGAGCGCTACGGCCGCCTCAGTGAGCAGGCCAAGCGTCACGACCAGCCCTACCACGTGCTGGGATCCGACCTGGCGGGAGTGGTGTTGCGCACCGGGCCCGGCGTGAACCGGTGGCGCGCGGGCGACCGGGTCGTCGCGCACTGTCTGTCCGTCGAGCTGGAGAGCCCCGACGGCCACGACGACACGATGCTCGATCCTGAGCAGCGCATCTGGGGCTTCGAGACCAACTTCGGCGGCCTCGCCGAGCTGGCGCTGGTGAAGTCCAACCAGCTGATGCCCAAGCCGGAGCACCTCACCTGGGAGGAGTCCGCCGCTCCGGGGCTGGTGAACTCGACGGCCTACCGGCAGCTGGTCTCCCGCAACGGCGCGCAGCTGAAGCAGGGCGACAACGTCCTGATCTGGGGTGCGAGCGGCGGGCTCGGTTCGTACGCCACCCAGCTGGCGCTCGCCGGCGGGGCGAACCCCGTCTGTGTGGTGTCGTCGCCGCAAAAGGCGGCCATCTGCCACTCCCTGGGAGCCGAAGCGGTCATCGACCGGAACGCCGAGGGCTACCGGTTCTGGAAGGACGAGAACACCCAGGACCCCAAGGAGTGGAAGCGGTTCGGCAAGCACATCCGGGAGCTCACCGGCGGCGAGGACGTCGACATCGTCTTCGAGCACCCGGGCCGGGAGACGTTCGGCGCCTCGGTCTACGTCACGCGCAAGGGCGGCACCATCGTCACCTGCGCGTCCACTTCCGGATTCATGCACGAGTACGACAACCGCTACCTGTGGATGTCGCTGAAGCGCATCGTCGGCTCGCACTTCGCCAACTACCGCGAGGCCTGGGAAGCCAACCGGCTCATCGCCAAGGGCAGAATTCACCCGACCCTGTCGAAGGTCTACCCACTGGAGCAGGCCGGGCAGGCGGCGTACGAGGTCCACGCCAACCTCCACCAGGGCAAGGTCGGCATCCTCTGCCTGGCCCCGCAGGAGGGCCTCGGCGTGCGCGACCACGAACTGCGCGCCAAGCACATCGACGCCATCAATCGCTTCCGCGAGCAGAAGGTGCGAGGAACGATATGACGACCGATCCGACCACCGATCCGCGCCCCCTCACCGGCATCGTCGGCCTCGGCACGGTCGGCGAGGCATTCCTGCGTCTGGCCCACCAGGCAGGCCATCGCATCGTGGCCGTCGACACCGACCTCGACGCACTCGCACGGGTCGGCGACCGCCTCAAGGCGGTTACCGCGGGGGAGGCGGAGTCAGTCGTCCTCACGGACGATGTGGCCGCCCTCGCGGACGCCACCGTGGTGATCGAGGCCGTATCCGACGACCTGGCCGTCAAGACGGACGTATTACGCCGTGTCGGCGAGGTCTCGCAGGCCCCGGTACTCACGACGACCTCCGCCCTCTCCGTCGCGCACCTCGCCATCGCGTCCGGCCGACCGGAGATGGTCTCGGGGCTGCGCTTCCTCGTCCCACCCGGCCCCGGAGGCACGGTGGAGCCGGCACCCACCGCCCTGACCTCCCCGTCCACCACGAGCGCCGTCGACTCGCTGATCGCCGAACTGGGCCTGACACGGGTCGAGATCGGCGCCGGACCGGCAGCGGACGCCACCGCACTCGTGATGGCCTACCTGAACCAGTCCGTGGCCTTTCTCGACGCCGGTCATTCCACCCGCGACGACATCGACACGGCGATGCGACTCGGCTGCGGTCTGCCGACCGGACCGCTGCAACTGCTGGACACCATCGGACTGGACACGGCCCACGCGACCCTGACGGGACTGCACCGGCGGACGGGCGACGCCTCCCTCACCCCCGCCCCGATGCTGACCCGCCTGGTCGACTCCGGCCGCCTGGGACGCAAGACCGGCGAGGGCTTCCACACCTACGACAGCGAGGGCCGGCACACCCCAGACGGTCCCGTGGACCACCCCACCGTCCGCCGCCCGGTGCGTACGGTCGCCGTCCTGGGCTCCGGCGTCATGGCCCGCGGTATCGCAGAGGTGACGGCGACCGCAGGTCATCCCACCGTGCTGGTGGCGCGCGGCCCGGAGAAGGCCGAAGCCGCCCTCGCGGCGCTCTCGGAGTCCCTGACCCGCGCTGTCCGCCGCGGCAGGATCACCCCCGAGCAGAAGGCCGCTGCGCTGCCGCTGCTCACCCCTGCCACGGACGTGGAAGCGGCCGCGGACTGCGATCTGATCGTCGAAGCGGTGGCGGAAGACCTCGACGTCAAGCGTCTCCTCTTCACCCGGCTCGGCACGACGGCCAAACCGGAGGCCATCCTGGCGACCACCACGTCCAGCCTGTCCGTGACCGTCTGCGCGGAAGCCACCGGACGGCCCGCCGATGTCGTCGGCATGCACTTCTTCAACCCGGCGCCCGTACTGCGACTCGTCGAACTGGTCCGCACCGAAACCACCTCTGACGACGTGTTCGACGGCGCCCGGGCCTTCGCCGCCGGCCTGGGGAAGACCACCGTCACCTGCCCCGACCGCGCCGGCTTCATAGTCAACTGCCTTCTCTTCCCCTACCTCGGCGCGGCGGTCGATCTGCTGCAACGGCCCGGCACCGACATCGACGCCACGGATGCCGCCATCCAGAACGGCTACGGCTACCCCATGGGCCCCTTCGCACTCCTCGACACGATCGGTCTGGACGTCGCGCTGGCCATTCAGCACCGCCTGTACGACCAACTCGCCCAGCCGGAGCAGAAGCCGGCCCTCCTCCTGGAAGGCCTCGTCGCCGGCGGCGCACTGGGCCGCAAGAACGGCAAGGGCTTCCGCACCGCGGGCCGTTGACGATTTCCGGGCAGGAATGACCGAACACCGCTACGACCTGCAAATGGCCGCCCCGCAACGGGGCGGCCATCAGGCTGAGGTGCTCGGCGTCCAGGCGCGCGGCCGGGCCGCGGGGCTCAGCGGCCCCAGCGCAGCAGCGTCGTCCCCACCGTCATGCCCCCGCCGAACCCGGCGAGCAGCACCAGCTCGTCGTCGGCCGGGCCGTCGGGGCCGCGCCGTGCGTGGTCCAGTGCCAGCGGGACGGACGCGCCGCCGGTGTTGCCGTGCCGGTCCACCGGCAGATGGGTGCGGGCCGCGTCCAGTCCGAGCCGCCCGCCGACCGACCGCAGCATCTCCCCGTTGGCCTGGTGCGGCACGAAGTGCGCCACGTCCCCGGCCGCCACCCCGAACGCGTCGAGGGTGCCAGCGACCGCCTCCGGCAGCTCCCGCTCCACGAACTGCCGTACCGCACGCCCTTGCATGCGGAAGAAGTGGTCGCCCTGGGCCAGGGTCTTCTCCGATGCGGGCGCCCGGCTGCCGCCCGCGGGGACACCGATCAGGTCGTGCAGATGTCCGTCGGTTCGCATCCCGGTGCCGACGAAGCCGCGGCCCTCGCGCACCGGCCCGACCACCACGGCGCCAGCGCCGTCGCCGAACAGCGGCGCCGTCCTGCGGTCGCCCGGGTCGAGGATCCGCGAGTACACCTCGGTGCCGACGACCAGCGCCAGTCTGTGGCCACCGTCCGCCTCGGGCGCGGCCAGCAGCCGGGCCCCGGTGTGCAGCGCGGCGACGAACCCGGCACACACGGCGTTGACGTCGAACGCGGCGGCGCGCCGGGCGCCCAGCCGGTGCTGCACGAACGCGGCGGTGGCCGGCTGGGGGTGGTCGGGGGTGGAGGTGGCCACGACGATCCACGCCACGTCGTCCGGCCCGGCCCCCGCGTCGGCCAGGGCGCGTGCCGCGGCCTCGGACGCCAGGTCGGAGGCCGCCTCGTGGTCGGCGGCGTACCGCCGCTCGACGACCCCGGTCTTCCGCTCGATCCACTCGGCGGTGACCCCGGCCCGCTCCGCCACGGTCTCGTTGGTGACGACCTGTTCGGGGAGGTACGAGCCGGTGCCCAGGATGCCCAGTGCGCCCACGGCGGGTGCGTACACGGTCCCGCCCGCGGGGCGGTCGTAGGGGTATGCCGTCATCGCGGTCCTCCCAAGCGCCTCAGGCAGTGGATCTTGAACGCGGGACCCGTCCATGGGCTCATTCCTTACGGACGGACAGCACCTGGGTGTTGGTGTGCTCCAGCACGCCTTCCAGGCCGTTCTCGACGCCCAGTCCGGAGGCCTTGTGGCCGCCGAAGGGCAGGTCCGGGGTCGGTATCGCCTCCTGGTTGATCCAGACGGTGCCGACCTCGATCCGCGCGGCCAGTTCCTCGGCCGCCGCGGCGTCGCGGCTCCAGACGGTGCCGGCGAGGCCGTACTCGGAGTCGTTGGCGCGGCGGACGACATCGTCGACGTCCCGGAACCGCAGCAGGGGGACGACCGGGCCGAACGGCTCCTGGGTGACGATCGCCGAGTCGTCGGCGGGGTCGTCCACCACGGTCGGATGCACGAAGTAGCCGGGGCCGTCCGGGATCGCGCCCTCGACCAGCAGCTTGGCGCCGCAGCCCACGGTCTCCTTGATCAGGCCGACGACCTTCTCGTACTGCGCGCGGTTCTGGAGCGGACCCAGCTGGACGCCGTCCTCCAGACCGTTGCCGACCTTGACGGACCGTGCGAGCCCGGCGAACCGCTGCGCGAACGCGTCGTAGACGTCCTCGTGGACGTAGACCCGTTTGGCGGCGATGCAGAGCTGGCCGCCGTTGGCGAAGCACGTCCAGAAGACCCTCGGCGCGACCTCGTCCACGTCCACGTCGGGCAGCACGATCGCGGCGTCGTTGCCGCCGAGTTCCAGGGTGACGCGGGAGAGGGTGCGGGCGGCGGAGGCCATGACCTTGCGGCCGGTCGCGGTGGAGCCGACGAAGGCGATCTTGCGGATGCCGGGATGCTCGGTGAGTCTCGGGCCGAGACTGTCGCCACCGCTGACGACGTTGATGACCCCGGCGGGTACGACGTCGGCCAGCAACTCGCCGACGCGCAGCGTGGTGAGCGGTGTGTACGGCGAGGGCTTGACCACGATGGTGTTGCCGGCGAGCAGCGCCGGGCCGATCTTCTTGGCGGCCAGGACGACCGGGTAGTTCCACGGCACGATGCCGGCGACGACGCCGAGCGGTACGCGGCGCACCCGGATGCGATGGGTCTCGGTCTCGGTGACCTCGTCGTCGGGGTACTCCATGGCGGCGTGCGCGTCGAGCCAGTCGGCGAAGGTCATGACCTCGACGCGCGCGTCGGCCAGCGGCTTGCCCTGCTCGGTGGTGAGCAGGACGGCCAGTTCCTCGGCGTGCTCGCGGACCGCTGACGCGCAGGCGGCCAGCACGGCACGGCGCTCGTCCACAGGCGTGGTGCGCCAGGTGGCGAAGGCACGTTGGGCGGCCGAGACGGCGGCATCCAACTGGGCGTCGGTGGCGTCGGGGACGCGGCCGACGATCTCCTCGGTGGCGGGATTCAGCACGTCCAGCAGGTCGCCGTCGGCACCGACGAGCCGGCCGCCGATGAGCATGCGATGGGTGGGTTCCGGGTGGATCACTGACGTCACTTCCCTGGTGAGTGGGCGTGCCTCACGGCCGCGCGGCGCGGCGACTTCCTTCGAGCGGTCGGATCAGCGGATGCAGGCCTTCGTGCGCATCAGGAACGATTCGAGGTAGTCGTCGTGCGGGATGCCGGGGGGAAGCCAGTACGTCGGGTGGTCGCCGAGGTAGACGTTGGCGATGCTGGGCTCGTCGATGAGCCGGTCCACCAGCGTCTCGTCGTCGGTGACGGCAGTGAGCACCACGGTGTCCCTGAGCGGCCCGACCCCGGCCTCCGGGCTCCACGGCGCCACCCACACGCAGGGAAAGCGCTGCTCGATGCGGGTCTGCGGGGCATCCGGACGGGCCACCTGGTGCACGGCGGGGCGCAGCACCGCGGTGCCGTCCCCGAGGTCGTCGACGAACCCGTCGCCGCCCAGCCACGGGGTGGTGCCGGCGGCCTTGGCCAGCAGGTACTGCTCGATCCGGCGGGCCTCGTCGATCGGCTTCACGGGCAGCACCGCCTTGGGGTCCTGCGGCGGCAGGCTGGGCAGCACGGAGAGCCGCTCGGCGATCGCCCGCGCCACCGGCGCCGGGTCGCCCTCGACGAACACCGTGGTGGTGTTGATGCAGGCGGCTCCGCCGTGGGCACTGACCGAGGAGACGATGGTGTCCAGATACGCCGTCCAGTCGGCGTCCTTGGTGACGAGGAACTTCGACCGCCCCGGACCCTGCGGCAGCACCGTCGCCATCGAGGAGTACGTGCGCACCACCTCGTCGTCGCCGTACACCATCGCCAGGTCCGCGCCCCGCACGACCTCGTCGGCCGTGGCGTGGTCGGTCGGCAGCAGGGCGACCTGGTCGGGGCCGAAGCCTGCGTCGCGCAGTGCGGTGATCCACCGGTGCGGGCTGAAGGGTTCGCGGCTCGACGGGCGTACCGCCACCCGATAGCCCAGGGCGAGGGACTGCAACCACAGGGTGTGGGCGCTCGGGGTGTTGCCGGGGGCGTGGACGGCGAACACATCGCCGCGACGGGCCCACACTCCGCTGCCGTGCCGGGTGCGCGGGTCGCGCCAGTCGTTGACCGCGCCGGTGGGACGGGCCTGCTGGGAGCTGAGGTACGCGCGATCCGTGTACTGCACGGTGTATGCGAGGGCCATCTCCGTTGTGACCCAGGGCAGGCCCGACACCCGGCATACCGCGTGCTGGTATTCCTCGGGGGACAGGCCTGCGACGGTCTCGGTGGCGAAGGCCCTGCCCGCCCTGGCGACGGCGTCCAGGCGCTGTTCCAGCGGCAGCGGGTCGGCCTTGCGCAGCGCCGACATCGTCCTGGCGACGAAGAGCGGGGGAACCAGGCTCAGTTCGGCGAACGGCGCACCATGGATGTCCTTGACGGTCTGGATGTTCCTCGACCGGTACGCGCCGCCGGGGCCCAGCGCGTCGAGCCGGACGAGGTCGCTCTTGACGCTCATCAGTAGACCCCCTCGATCACGGCCTCGCCGTCGAAGACCTGGACCGGAGTCACATCCGCCAGGGAATCGCCCACCTGTCGGCGCGGCCCCCGCACACGGGTGGCCTCGTCGCGGTCGAGGTTGTTGGGCAGCAGGAAGCTCCGGCTGACGTGGTTGACCACCACCCGGCCACGGGCGCCGTGGTCGACCTGTTTCCTGCTGTCCGGGTCGACGACCCGGAAGGTGATGAACGGCGCCGGCGGGTCGAAGACGGACTCGCCGGCGTCCTCGGTGACCCGTGGGCTGCAACTGTGCAGCATCATCGTGCTGCCGAAGAAGCCGATGAGGGCGAGTCCGGGGAAGACCTCGCCCCCGAGCAGGTCGCGAGTACTGGCGTCCATGTGCGCGCCGGCCCAGACGATCGCCTTGACCTTCTTCCGTACCAGCTCGGTCAACTCGTCGTCGACGGCGATGCGTTCGAGCACCGGCGGCGTGACGGCGAGGACGCCCACCTCCTGACTGCGTAACAGGTACCGGGCCTGCTCCAGCAGATGGCCGGCGTAGGCGCGGGCATCCTCGGCGCGGCCCGAGGCGATGAGTTGCTTGACCCAGCGCGGGTCCATGTCGATCGGGAACGCGTGGCCGCCACGGTCCCTCGCGAGCCGCGGATACGCGTAGCCGGCCATGTGCGGCCCGCTGGGCAGCAGCGTCAGCCAGTTGACGCCCCTGGGCACACCGTGCGCGTCCAGGCTGGAGCTGAGCCATTCCTGCGACTTGAGGAACCAGTCCCGCAGGAGAACGACTCGCTTGGGCCGGCCGGTGGTGCCGCCGCTCTCGAAGAACCCGCAGACGTCCGGCTTGTCGCCGTACCCGCGTGGCACGAGATCCTCGACGCGTACGTCGCGCAGCTCGTCGCACACGTTCGGGAACAACGCCAGATCATCGACGCCCTTCACATCGGTCAGCGGGTCGAAATCGAGTGTCCTCGCCCGCGCCAACCAGAACGGTGATCCGGTCCTGCGGTCGAAGTGCCATCGCATCGCCGCCCTGATGAACTCGCCCGGGTCGACACCGTCCCCGGTCGGCGTGTCGAGAACGGTGTCGATGTCGTGGACCATGAAGCCTCCGGTGTCTCGCTGCTCCTGCGGGCCGCGCTCGGTGTCGTCAATTGCAGTGCGCAGAGGGGTGGTTGGCGAAGGGCGTGTGCCGGTGGGTGGCACGCGGAACCTGCCAGCGGTGGCCGGAGCACTACAGTCCCCGCTCAGTCCCCCCACCGTGTGTCCTGGATCACTGAGCATCCGGGCCTGATCGGAGGCGAGCCGCTCCATGTCCGAGACCACCAGCGACACCTCACCGGTCGGCGTCAGCCCAACGAGCCCAACGAGCACGACCGCTGCCGCACAGAAATCCACCGCGTCGCGGGTCGCTGTAGCGAGCCTCGTCGGCACGATCATCGAGTACTACGACTTCGCCGTGTACGGCACGGCCGCCGCCCTCGTGCTCGGCCCGGCCTTCTTCCCCTCCGGCAACGCCACGTTGTCCACGCTGGCCGCCTTCCTCACCGTCGCCGCCGCGTTCCTGGCCCGCCCGCTCGGCGTGCTGGTGTTCGGCGGCATCGGCGACCGGGTCGGCCGCAAGCGCGCCCTCTTCCTCTCCCTGCTCCTGATGGGCGTGTCCACGGTCGGCGTCGGACTGCTGCCCACGTACGAGACCGCCGGTTTCGTCGCCCCCGTGCTCCTGGTCGTCCTGCGCCTGCTGCAGGGCGTCAGCATGGGCGGCGAGTGGGGCGGCGCGGTGTTGCTGGCGGCCGAGCACGCGCCTCCCGGGCGCCGCGCGCTGTACGCGTCCATCCCGCAGGCCGGCCCGCCGCTCGGCTTCCTGCTGTCCAGCGCCGTGATCCTGCCGACGCTGGCGATCGCGGGCAAGGACGGCTTCGCCGAATGGGCCTGGCGCATCCCGTTCCTGCTGAGCACCGTCCTGATCGCCGTCGGCCTCTGGGTCCGGTCCCGGATCGCCGAGTCCCCCATCTTCGACGAGCGGTCCACCGGCGCCGCCGCGCCGCCCCGCTTCCCGCTCGGCGCCCTGGTCAAGGAGTACCCAGGCAGACTGCTCCTCGGCATGGGCGCGGCGATCGGCGGTTCCTCGGTCTACTACCTGGCGACCGTCTACAGCCTCTCCTACGGGCCCACCGCCCTCGGTATCCCGCAGCCCACGATGCTGGCCGCCACGAGCATCGCCGCCGCGGCCGACGTGGTCGTCACCATGCCGCTGGCGATCATGGCCGACCGGGTCGGCAGACGCCCGGTGATGCTGACCGGCGCGGCGGGGTGCGCGCTGTGGGCCCTGCCGATGTTCGGCTCACTGCAGACCGGCAACGGCGTACTGATCGCCGGGGCCTTCACCATCGGGCTCGTGCTGTTCAGCATGATGTTCGTGCCCATGGCCGCGTTCCTGCCGGAGCTGTTCCCGGCCCGGCTGCGCTACACCGGAGCCTCGGCGACCTTCATCCTCGCCGTCACCCTCGGCGGCGGCTTCGCCCCACTGGTCGCCACCTGGCTGACCTCGCACTGGCAGTCGCCGCTCGTCCTCGGCCTCTACGCCGGTGTGCTGTGCCTGGTCAGTCTGGGCTGCGTGCTGGCCCTGCCCGAGACCCGTGACGAGGATTTCAGCGTCTGACATCCCTCGCCCCGGAGACCGCGAACCGCCCGCCGTGCGCTGAGGCACGCCGGGCGGTTCTGTCGTGTCCGTCTTGGCCATCCACGGGCCCGTCCGTCCGTCCACGGGCGAGGGGCCGTTCAGAGGCACAGGCCGGCCCGATGTCAGGTCGTCCTCGGCAGGGCCGGGGCATCGAAGACCATCTCCAGTGTCTCGAAACGACGCAGCACCGCCCCCGGCAGGAGTTCGGGCCGGAAGCCGGGCCTGACCCGGAGGTTGGGCAGCCGCTGGTACAGCTTCGTGGCGGCGACCTGCATCTCCAGCAGGGACAGGTTCATACCGACGCAGAAGTGGATTCCCTGGCCGAACGGCAGGTTCATAGGCAGGTTCGCCCAGTCGCGCTCGATGATGAACTCGTCCGGCCGGTCGTCGAAGACCAGCGGATCGTGATTCGCGGCGCTGATGACGGCGAAGGCCTTCTCACCCGGCTCGACATCGAGGTCCCCGATCCTGGTCGGCTCGGCACAGGTGCGCCACAGCCCCGAGATGGGTGACTCGAACCTCAGTGACTCCGCTGCCAGGGAGCGTGACAGCCCCTCGATGTCGGACAGGAACCGGGCCTTCTGCTCGGGATACCGGTCCAGCAGGTAGGCGGTGTTGCCGATCGCCCCGATCGTCGTGCCGATCCCCGCCACATTCAGCAGCTGGATCATTCGCGCGATCTCGCCCACCTCGAAGTAGTCGCCGTCCACCTGGGCGAAGGAGAGCTGGGTGATCAGGTCGTCGCTGCCGGGACCGGCAGCCCGCTTCGCCCGGATCATCCCGCCGAGGTGGTCCAGCCACTCGTTGAGCTCGGTGCCGTAGCCGCCTTCTGCGCGACCGTCCATGGTGGTCGTGACCAGCTCTTCCATCCGCTTCGCCGCCCGCGCGTAATCGTCGCGGTCGCTCTCCGGTATGCCCAGCAGCTCACAGACGTGACCGGCGGCCATCCGCTCCGCGAAATCCTCGTACATCTCGAAGGATCGCTGTTCGCAGAGATCGTCGATGATGTCGTCCGCGAGACGTTCGCTGAAAGCGCGCATGTGCTGGATACGGGACGCCGACAACGCCTTGACCAGCAGTTTCCGCTGGCGGGTGTGGCGCGGCGGGTCGGCCCAGCCGAGCACCTGCTCCTCGGGCGGCAACGGCTCCTTCAGCGGCCAGATGTTGCCGAGCGCGCTGGACCACGCCTGGTGTCCGGCCAGCACCTCCTTGACTCCCTCGTAGGTGGTGATCTGCACCGCGTCCAGCTCGGCGTTGCGGGCGACGGGGCAGCGGGCCCGGTCGTGTGCGAGTTCCTCCCAGGGCTCCTCGGTCTTGGCCGTATACGGCCTGTACCGCGGCTGGACGTCCTCGACCGGCGCTTCCTCGGGCCGACTGGTCATGTTGCTCTTCCTCTCAGCCGTCTTCGTGCGGTGTGTTCGGTGTGATGGTGATCGCGAACCACGGGCGATATGACGGCCCGTCGGATCTGTCGGCAGGTCAACTCCGGTGACTGCTCCGGGATTTCGCAGCCCGAGCGTGCCCGCGCCCGTCCGCGCTCCGCCTCCACCCGTGCCGTACTGCGGCACAGAGGGATGACATTCAAATGTTCAAGGTCATCTCCTTTTAGCGGCCCGGTAGCAAGTTCTCCGTCCAGCTGGATAGGAAGACACGCCTTGAACACACAACTCACGTGGGATTTCGCCTCCCTTGACGCCGATGCGGACGCGGCCGCCTGATGGGTACGCCGTGCCAGACCGTGACCGTCGGGACCGGTCCGCTCTCCTTCGTCCACGTGGCCGCTGTCGCACGCGAAGGCGCGACGGTCTGCCTCGGTGACGACGCGTTCTCGGCGTTGGAGAAGGGCCGGTCCGTGGTGGAGGAACTCGCCGCCGCGTCGACACCGTCGTACGGGATCTCGACCGGATTCGGCGCCCTGGCGACTCAGCACATCCAGCCGGAGCAGCGGGCTCAGTTACAGCGTTCCCTGGTCCGTTCCCACGCCGCCGGCTCCGGGCAGGAGGTCGAGCGGGAAGTCGTACGCGGAATGATGCTGTTGCGGCTCTCGACGCTGGCGACCGGGCACACGGGCGTGCGAGTCGAGACCGCGGAGCGGCTCGCCGCCATGCTGTCGGCCGGGATCACGCCGGTGGTGCGCGAGTACGGGTCGCTCGGCTGCTCCGGCGACCTGGCACCGCTGTCCCATTGCGCGCTGGCGTTGATGGGCGAGGGAGAGGTGCGCGACGCGTCGGGTGCCCTCATGCCCGCTGCCGAGGCGCTCACCGCCGCCGGCCTCAGCCCGGTCGAGCTGCACGAGAAGGAGGGCCTCGCCCTCATCAACGGCACCGACGGCATGCTGGCCCAACTCGTCCTCGCCATCACCGACTTGCGGCGGCTACTCAAGGCTCTGGACATCGCCGCCGCCATGTCCGTCGAAGCACTCCTCGGGACCGACAGGGCGTTCGCGCCCGAGCTCCAGGCACTCAAGCCCCACCCCGGTCAGGCCGCCTCCGCGGCCAACCTCGTCGCGATCATGGCAGGTTCCGGTGTCGTCGCCTCCCATCGCGGGCCGGACTGCAAGCGCGTACAGGACGCCTACTCGCTTCGGTGTACGCCCCAGGTCCACGGCGCCGCACGCGACACCGTCGAGCACGCCGCCGCGGTGGCCGGCCGCGAGTTGGCCTCGGCCGTCGACAACCCGGCCGTGCTCCACAGCGACGGACGGGTGGCGTCGAACGGCAACTTCCATGGCGCACCCGTCGCCTACGCGCTCGACTTCCTGGCCATCGCGACCGCGGACGTCGCCTCGATCAGCGAACGCCGAACCGACCGGTTCCTGGACGTCGCCCGCAACCACGGCCTGCCGGCGTTCCTCGCCGACGACCCCGGTGTGGACAGCGGTTACATGATCGCCCAGTACACCCAGGCCGCGATCGTCTCCGAGCTCAAGCGCCTCGCGGCACCCGCGTCGGTCGATTCCATACCCTCCAGCGCGATGGCGGAGGACCACGTGTCCATGGGATGGGGCGCCGCCCGCAAACTGCGGCGTGCCGTCGACGGCCTCACCCGGGTCGTCGCCATCGAGATCCTCACTGCCGCCCGCGCGCTCGACTTACGCGCCCCATTGACGCCGTCCGCCGCCACCGGTGCCGTCGTGGCGCTGCTGAGGTCCTCCGGCGCACCCGGTCCCGGCCCGGACCGGTACCTGGCGCCCGAGATCGACAACACCGTCGAACTCGTCGGCTCAGGCACCGTTCTCGCCGCGGTCGAGTCGGTGACGGGAGCCCTCTCATGACCGAACCGCGAGAAGAGGCAGGCATGTCCGCGACACCCGGTGCCGACCTGATCCGCCCGTTGCCCGAACTGCTGCGCACGCACGCGGCACTGCGCGGGACCAAGGTCGCGTACTCCGACGAGCGCCGGGCGGTGACGTACAGGGAACTGGAACGGCGTACGGCCCGGCTCGGCGGACACCTGGTCGCCCTCGGCCTGCCCCGCGGCGCGCGGGTGGCGATCCTGCTGGGCAACCGCGTCGAGATGGTGGAGAGCTACCTGGGCGTCAATCGCGCCGGCTGCGTCGGCGTGCCGGTCAGCCCGCACTCCTCCGACGCGGAACTGCGGCACATGCTCACCGACAGCGATGCCCAAGCGGTGATCACCGACGCCGCGCACGTCGACCAGGTGCGCGCGGTACTCCCGGCCGGACCACGGCACCTCGTTGTCGTCGGCGACTGCCCGGACACCCTGTCGTACGAGGACCTGGCCACGCGCGAGCCGGCCGTCCCGGCACGCGACGACCTCGGTCTGGAGGAACCGGCCTTCCTGCTCTACACCTCGGGAACCACGGGCCGCCCCAAAGGCGTGCTGTCCACGCTGCGCGCCGCGCTCTGGAACGTCGCCAACTGCTATGTCCCGACCGTCGAACTGTCCTCCGCGGACACGCTGTTGTGGCCGTTGCCGCTGTTCCACACCCTCGGCCACCACCTGTGCGTGATCGGCGTGACCGCGGTCGGCGCCACCGCGCATCTGGTCACGGGGTTCTCCGCCACCGAGGTGCTCGACGAACTGCGCTCGCGGCCCTACACCTTCCTGGTCGGCGTGCCGACGGTCTACCACAACCTGGTCCATGCCGCCGGTGCGGAAGGGCTCACGCTGCCCGCGCTGCGCGTGTGCTTCATCGCGGGCGCGGTCAGCACGCCCGCGCTCGCCGAGGCGTTCGAAGCCGCCTTCGGTGTCCGGCTCACCGACAGCTACGGCAGCACCGAGACGAGCGGGACGATGACCGCCATGCGGCCGGACGGCGAGCGGGTGCCCGGCTCGTGCGGTCAGCCGGTGCCCGGACTGAGCCTGCGCGTGGTGGACCCGGACACCGGCGTCGAGGTACCGACCGGCGAGGAGGGCGAGGTCTGGGTCAGCGGTCCGAACGTGATGCTGGGTTACCACAACCTGCCGGAGGCCACCGCGGAAGTGCTCCGCGACGGCTGGTACCGCACCGGCGACCTCGCCCGCCAGAGCGACGCCGGCTACCTCTGGATCACCGGACGGCGCAACGACGTGATCATCCGGGGCGGGGAGAACGTGCACCCCACCGAGATCGAGGCCGTGCTCGCCCGGGTGCCCGGTGTGCGCGAGGCCGCTGTGACCGGGCTGGCGGACGAGGAGTTCGGCCAGGTCCCGGTGGCGCTGGTGGTGCCCCAACCCGACGGCGTCGACTGCGCGGAACTGTTCGCGCGCTGCCGCCGGGACCTCGCCTACTTCAAGGTGCCGGTGGAGGTCCGCGCCCTGCCCGCACTGCCGAGGACGGGCACGGGCAAGATCGCGCGCAAGGCGCTGACCGAGCTGCCCGGCCGACTCCTCGCGGTCGCCGGCTCCCCAGCCGGCCTGCATCTCATGGGCGCGGGCGGTGAGTTGGCCCCGCTCCCCGGCGCCGAACTGCCCGTCGGGGCCGGTTCGCTGGCCGGCCGCGAGGTGGTCCTGGCGGGAGACACCGGGGAACTCGCGGACCTGATCGCCCGTCACCTCGTGGCCGGCCACGAGGCGTGGCGTGTGGGCATGCCCGGCACGGAGCACGGCGCCACTGTCACCGTCACGGTCACCGGCTCCACCGTGACGATCACCGTCGCCGGGTCCGCTCCCACCACCCTGGTGCTGGCGGAGGGGTTGACCGACCACCGGATCCGCAACGCCGTGGACGTCGCGCTGAGCCGGCCCGGCAGCACGCTGGTCGCGGCCGTGCGGTCGACGTCGGCCACCGCACCGGACCGGCTGCCGACCAGAGTGGACCTGGCCGGGATCACCGGGACCGACCTCGGCAGGCGGCTCGTCGACCTCGTCTTGGGCGAGGTCACCGAGGTACTGGGGGAGACCGGTGCCATCGAGCCGGATCGGGCTCTGCGCGAGTACGGGCTCACTTCGGTGGACGCGGTCCGGCTGCGGGACCGTATCGCCGCCGCCACGGGGCTGCGCCTGCCCACGACGCTCGTGTTCGACCACCCCTCGGTGCGCGCGATCGCCGGGTATCTGCAGATCGAACTCACCGGTTCACCCGAGCCGCAGGCCACGACCGACGCAGCGAGCGGTACCGACGACGATCCCGTGGTGCTCGTGGGGATCGGCTGCCGCTACCCCGGCGGGGTCGCCTCCCCCGACGACCTGTGGCGGCTGCTGGCCGACGAGGTCGACGCCACCTCCGAGTTCCCCGACGACCGGGGCTGGGACCTCGACCGACTCTTCGACCCCGACCCCGACCGCAGCGGCACCTCGCGCACCCGGCGGGGCGGGTTCCTGCGCGAAATGGCCGACTTCGACCCCGAGTTCTTCGGGATCTCGCCGCGTGAGGCGCTGGCGATGGACCCGCAGCACCGGCTTCTCCTGGAGACCTCCTGGGAAGCGCTGGAGCGCGCCGGCATCGACCCGACGTCCCTGCGCGGTGAGCGGGTCGGGGTGTACGCGGGGCTGATCCACCACGACTACGTCACCGATCCCGACCGGGTGCCCCGCGAACTGGAGGGCTACATCGGCACGGGCACGGTCGGCGCCGCCGCCTCCGGGCGGATCTCCTATGTGCTGGGGCTGCGCGGTCCCGCCCTCACCGTCGACACCGCCTGTTCCTCGTCCCTGGTGTCCATCCACCTCGCGGCACAGTCGATCCGCCGGGGCGAGTGCGAGCTCGCGCTGGCCGGTGGGGTGGCCGTCATGGCGACGCCGCAGACGTTCGTGGAGTACAGCAGACAGGGCGCACTGGCCGAGGACGGGCGGAGCAAGGCGTTCGCCGCGACGGCGGACGGCACCGGCTGGGCCGAGGGCGTCGGGATGGTGGTGCTGGAACGACTGTCCGCCGCCCGCCGCGCAGGACACCCGGTGCTGGCCGTGATCCGGGGTTCCGCGGTTAACCAGGACGGGGCGTCCAACGGCCTGACGGCGCCGAGCGGGACGGCACAGCAGCAGGTGATCCGGCTCGCCCTGCGGGACGCCGGCCTCACACCGTCCGACGTGGACGCGGTCGAGGCGCACGGCACCGGCACCCGGCTCGGCGACCCGATCGAGGCGGGCGCGCTGCTGGCCACCTACGGGCAGGACCGTGACACCCCGCTCTGGCTGGGCTCGCTGAAGTCCAACATCGGGCACACCCAGGCCGCGGCCGGGGTCGGCGGCGTGATCAAGGTCGTACAGGCCATGCTGCACCGCACCCTGCCGAAGACCCTGCACGTCGACGAGCCGTCACCGCACGTCGACTGGGCGGCGGGGGACGTCCGGCTGCTCACCGAGACCATGCCGTGGCCGGAACGGGACCGGCCGGCGCGCGCGGCCGTCTCCTCCTTCGGGGTCAGCGGCACCAACGCGCACCTGATCCTGGAGGCACCACCGGAGGAACCCGCACCGACGTCCGCCCCCGAGCCGTCCGCCCCCGAGTCGCCCGTCGTCGCATGGACGTTGTCCGGCAAGACACCCGAACGCCTACGGGACTGGGCGGCCCGACTGCTCCCCGTGGCCGAGGACATCGCACCGGTGGACCTCGCGCACTCGCTCACGGTGTCCCGTGCCCGCTTCACCCACCGTGCCGTCGTGGTCGGCGGCGACCGCGAAGAGCTGCTGGCCGGGCTGCGGGCCGTCGCCGACGGGAAACCGGCGCAGAACGTCGTCTCCGGAGTGTCCGGGGCATCCGGAGCAGCCGGTGTGGACGGCAAGGTGGCGTTCGTCTTCCCGGGACAAGGCACGCAGTGGGTGGGCATGGCGGCCGGACTGATGGGCGAGCCGGTGTTCGCCGAATCCATCCATGCCTGCGAACGGGCGCTCAAACCCCACGTGGACTGGTCGCTCACCGAGGTGCTGGCAGGCGACGCCGACCGGCTGGAACGGCTGGAGGTCATCCATCCCGCGCTGTTCTCGGTGATGGTGTCGCTGGCCGCCCTGTGGCGCTCTCGCGGCGTCGAACCCGACGTGGTGCTCGGCCACTCCATGGGTGAGGTGGCCGCGGCCTGCGTCGCGGGTGCGTTGTCGTTGGAGGAGGCCGCCCGCGTCGTCGTGGTGCGCAGCCAGGTCATCGCCGAGCTCGGCGTCAGCGCCGGCATGGCGTCGGTGACCGCGTCGCGCACACAGCTCGACTGGCTGCTGGAGCGCTGGCCGGACCAGCTCTGGATCGCCGCGCTCAACGGTCCGTCCACCACCGTCGTCGCCGGTGACGACCTGGCCGTCAACGGGCTGCTCGCCGAGTGCGCGATGGACGGCGTGCACGCCCGCCGTATCCGCGTCGACGTGGCCTCGCACTGCCCGAAGATGGAGCCCCTGCGCGAGGAGTTGGTGGCCCGGCTGGGGGAGGTGCGCACCACCAGGCCTTCGGTGCCGATGTATTCCACTGTGGACCTGGACTGGGTCGGCGAGGCCACGCTGACCGGCCCGTACTGGTATCGCAACCTCCGGCAGCCCGTGCTGTTCCAACCGGCCGTCGAGCATCTCGTCGACCAGGGCTTCCGGGCCTTCGTGGAGTCCAGCTCGCACCCGGTGCTGACCTCCGCGATCGAGCAGACGCTGGAGGAGAGCGGCACCACCGGGGTGGTCACCGGAACCCTGCGCCGCGACGACGGCGGCCCGGCACGGTTCCTGATGTCCGCCGCAGAGCTGTACACGCGGGGGACGGACGGCGTGCACCTTTCCACCGGCACCGGCAGGGGCACAGGGCGGCCGATCCCCCTGCCGACCACGCCGTTTCAGCGGCGGCGGTTCTGGCTCAGGACAATCACCTCGGCCAAGGCGCCGAGCACCGGCCACCCGCTGCTCGGTACGTTCGTCGAGTCCGCCCGCAGCGGTGAGTTCGTGGCCGCCGGCCGCATCTCGCCGGTCGAGCAGCCGTGGCTGGTCGACCACGGCGTGAACGGGACCTGCATCCTGCCCGGCACCGCGCTGCTGGACCTCGCGCTGCGCGCCGCGCACGGCACAGGTGGCACCGGAATCGGTGAGCTGGTCATCGAGGCGCCACTGGCACTGTCCCAGCAGGGCACGGCGGAGCTTCAAGTCGTGGCGGACCCGGGCCGGCGCACGGTCGAGGTGTTCAGCAGGCCGGAACAGCCCGGCAGCCCGTGGCGACGTCACGCGCAGGGCACGATCCACGACACCGGCGACGAGACCGGCGAGGAGCCGTTCGCCGGGGCGATGCCCCCGACCGGCGCCGAGGAGATCGACGTCGACTACGCGTCGTTGGCCGAGCGCGGCTACGAGTACGGTCCGGCGTTCAGGGCCGTACGCAGGCTGTGGCGGCGAGGCGAGGAACTGTTCGCCGAGCTGCGCCTGCCCGAGGAGGCACCCGGCGGGTTCGTCGGCCCCGGACTGCATCCCGTGCTCGGTGACGCCGCCCTGCACGCTCTTGCCGTGACCGAACAGCGCCCGGACGGCCACGTCGGGCTGCCGTTCGTCTGGCACGACGTGTGGGCCGGCGACAGGCACACCACCCAGGCGTACGCCCACCTGGCGCCCGGCGGCCGGGACGGGTTCACCGTGACCCTCACCACCGCTGACGGCGAGCCGTTCTTCCGAGGAACGCTCGGCATCCGGATGGTGGCCCTGCGCGAGCTGACGGGCGCGCTGCCGACGGATTCGGTGTACCGGATGCGGTGGACCGAACTCGCCGACCCGGTGGCGGCACCCGCACCGAATTGGGCGTTGGTGGGTACGGACCATCTCGGTGTGACCGCCGACCTGGTCGATCTCGCCGATGCCGACGCGGTCATCTGCACCCCTGCGCCCGACGACGTCCGGGCAGCGACGCTGGAGACGCTGTCCCACCTCCAGCACTGGCTGGCGGCCGACCACCCGGCCGACGTCCCGCTCGTCGTGCTGACCCGCAGCGACGACCTGGCTCATGCGGCGGCGCGCGGCCTGGTGCGGTCGGCGCAGTCCGAGCACCCCGGACGGTTCCTGCTGGTCGAGACGGACGCGATGGACGGAGCGTCCCGGTCCTCCGTACGGCTGGCCGATGCGGTGGCCGCCGGACGGCCGCACGTGCGGATCAGCGCGGGACGGCTGCAGGCACCGGAACTGGAGCGTGCGATGCCGGGGCGGAACCCCCGACCGGACCTCAGCGGCGGCACGGTGCTGATCACCGGCGGCACCGGCACGCTCGGGTCGCTGGTGGCGCGGCACCTGGTGAGCGAGTACGGGGTCCGCAGTCTCCTGCTCACCAGCCGCAGCGGCGCGCGGGACGACGACCCGCTCGTCGTGGAGTTGAGGGGCTTGGGCGCGGAGGTCGCCGTCGCCGCCTGCGACGTCGCCGACCGGGACGGCCTCGCCGCCGCCCTCGACCTCGTGCCCGCCGGGCACCCGTTGGTCGCTGTGGTGCACGCGGCCGGGGTGCTCTCGGACGGGGTGGTGACCGGAATGACCGCCGACCAGGTGGAGCATGTGCTGCGCCCCAAGGTCGACGGCACCTTGAACCTGCACGAGCTGACCAAGGACTCCGAGTTGGCCGCCTTCGTGCTGTTCTCCTCGCTGGCCGGCGTGCTGGGCAGTCCGGGGCAGGGGAACTACGCGGCAGCCAACGGGTTCCTGGACGCGCTCGCCGAGCGCCGCAGGGCCGACGGGCTGCCCGCGCAGTCCCAGGCGTGGGGCCTGTGGGAGGAGGCGTCCGGCATGACCGGCGTGCTGCGCGAGGCCGACCGGGACGGCACCCTCCCCGACTCCACCGTGCCCATGCCCACCGCGTTCGCGCTGGCCCTGTTCGACGCGGCGCTGCGGCAGGACGACACCGTCCTCACCCTCGCCAGGTTCGACCTCGGCAAACTGCGGACCCGAGGGGCACCCGCGCTGCTGCGCGGTCTCGTGCCTGCTGGACCGGCCGCCTCCGCACCCGCCGTCCAACTGTGCGAACTGGCACCGGCCGAGCGGGCCGAACGACTGCTGGCCGAGGTGCGCGCGGCCGCCGCCGAACTGCTCGGTCACCGCGACGCCGAAGCTCTGCCGCCGGATCGGAGCCTGCACGAGTCCGGGCTGGACTCCCTGACCGCGGTGGAACTGCGCAACCGTCTCAGCGCCCTGACCGGACTGCGGCTGCCCGCCACGCTCGTGTTCGACCATCCTGCGCCACAGGCCCTGGCCGACCACCTCCACCGGGCGCTGACCGCCCCGGCTGAAGCCTGACCGGAACCCGGCCGGATCAGGCCGTCGTCATCCAGAAACCCATGCACTGAAACCAATTCACTTGATCGTGGTGGAGGTTGTGATGTCTCAAGACACGACGGACCTGGCCGGGCTGCGGGTCCTGGTGACCGGGGCGGCCGGCGGCCTCGGCCGGGCCACCGCCGAGGCCCTGCACGCGGCGGGCGCGCACCTGGTGCTGACCACGCGGGACGCCGACTCGCTGCCCAGGGCCGCCGCCGGTCTCGACCGGGGCCCCGAGGTCGTCACCGCTGCCGCCGACGTCACCAACGACGTCGAGCTGGCCAAGGCCGTCGAGCTGGCCACCGAGCGGCTCGGCGGGATCGACGTACTGGTCAACAATGCCGGGGTGCCCGGACCTGCCGGTCCGGCCTGGGAGAACGACCCGGCCGAGTGGTGGCACGCCATGGAGGTCAACCTGGGTGGTGCGCTGGCGGCCTGCCGGGCGGTGCTGCCCGGCATGATCGAGCGCGGCCGGGGGAGGGTCGTCGCGATCTCCAGCCACGCGGGGCACACCCGCTGGCCCTATGTCAGCGCGTACTCGGTGTCCAAGGCGGCGGTGAACAAGCTGACCGAGAACATGGCCATCGAACTGCTGCCGCACGGGATCACCGCGTTCAGCTACCACCCGGGGATCGTGGACGTCGGCCTCGGGGCGTCCGCGACCGCGACAAGGGACAGCGACAACCCGTGGGAGCGCCGCATCGAATCCTGGCTCGACACGCAGCGCGAGACCGGCCGGTACACCCCGGTCGCCGAGGCGATCGCGAACCTGCTGCGGCTGATCCGGGGCGAGGCCGACGCGCTCACCGGTCGCTACCTGACCCACGAGGACGACATCGCGGGGCTCGTCGCGGCCACCGGCCACGCGTGACGCAGCCACCCGCCATCACCCTCTTGTATGTTCTATGGCATAGAGCATAAGTTACCTGCCGGTAGAGCAGGTGAGTGCTGCTGGAGCCAATGGACGCTTGAAGAAGGGGGGCGGCGCCGTGAGTCCGCGCAAGAGTGACAGCCGGGAGCGGATGATCCTCAGTGCCCACGTCCTGCTGCGGGAGTACGGCGCCGCCGCGACGAGCATCGACCGGGTCCTCGCGCACAGCGGTGCCCCGCGCGGGTCGGTCTACCACCACTTCCCGGGCGGGCGCGCCCAGTTGATCGACGAGGCGGTGGCGCTGGCCGGGGACTACGTCGCGGGGCTCATCGACGCCGCGACGCGGGCCGACGACGTGACCGAGGCGATGGACGCGTTCTTCGCCCTGTGGCGGGACCGGCTCGTGGAGAGCGACTTCCGGGCCGGCTGCCCGATCGTGGCGGTGGCCGTCGAGACCAACGACGACGCCCCGCACCTCGCCCGCTCCGCCGCCGAGGTCTTCGCCCGCTGGCGGGAGGCGCTGGCCGGCCTGTTCCTCCGCGGCGGCCTGACCGAGCAGCGGAGCAGGAGGCTGGCGGCCTTCGTCATCGCCGCCGTCGAGGGCGCCGTGATCATGTGCCGGGCCGAACGCAGTACCGCCCCCCTGGACGATGCCGCCGCCGAGATCCACGACCTGCTGGTCCGCACGCTGCGGGACCGGCCCGATCCCGACCCCGGTCACGTCATCCGCCCGTGACCACCCAGCCCGAGGGAGCCGTCATGCCCGTGCTCGACCGCCAGGAGAACGTCTTCGTCCTCGATCTCGGAGACGGCGAGAACCGTTTCCACCCCGACTGGATCGCCGCCGTCGGCGCCGCCCTGGACGAGGTGGAGAAGACGGACGGACCGCGCGCCCTGGTGACCGCCGCGACGGGCAAGTTCTACTCCAACGGCCTCGATCTGGACTGGCTGTTCGCCAACGCCGACCAGCACCTGGACTACGTCGTCTCAGTGCAGACGCTCTTCGCGCGGCTGCTGACCCTGCCGGTGGTCACCGTGGCCGCGCTGCAAGGACACACCTTCGCCGCCGGCGCCATGTTCTCCCTGGCCCACGACTTCCGCGTCATGCGCGCCGACCGCGGCTTCTGGTGCCTGCCCGAGGCCGACATCAACATCCCCTTCACGCCAGGCATGTCGGCCCTCATCCAGTCCCGCCTGACACCGAAGACCGCCCATGAAGCCATGCTCACCGCCCGCCGCTACGGCGGCCCCGACGCCGTGGCCGCCGGCATCGTCGACACCGCCGTCGACGAGGACGCCGTACGGACGACGGCCCTCGGGATCGCGCAGGCCCAGGCCGCCAGGGCGGGCGACACCCTCGCCACCATCAGGACCCGGATGTACGCCCCTGTCCTCGCCGTCCTGCGCGACTCGACCAACCCCATGGGCTGACGCACCATCACGCATCAGTCCTCAACAGCACCAGAGCAAGGAGCAATCCGTGTCCACGACCGACCTCACCGCACTGTCCGGCCTCGAACTGATGCGCTGGATACAGTCCGTGCGGCCGACCGAGACCGACGTCCCCTCGATCGGCCGACTGCTCGGCATGCGGTTCGACGAGGTGGAGCACGGGCGCCTCGTCATCTCCCTGGACACCCGGCCCGACTTCGCCAACCCCCTCGGTACCGTCCACGGCGGCATCGCGGCCACGCTCCTGGACTCCGTCATGGGGTGTGCGGTGCACACCACCCTCCCCGCGGGGGTCGGCTACACGACCCTCGAACTGAAGGTGAACTACATCCGGGCCGCCCGCACCGACGGCCAGACGCTCACCGCCGAGGGGAAGGTCATCCACGTCGGCCGCAGCACCGCCACGGCCGAGGGCAAGGTCCTGGACGAGCAGGGGAAGCTGATCGCCCACGCCACCACCACCTGCCTGATCCTCGGCGGCGCCTGACCGTATCGCCGAGGGGCCGGGTCGGCCGCAGGTGAGTCAGGTGCGTCGGCAACCGGCGGAACGGAGTCGTCAGCTCCAGCCGAACCGGCGGTCGACCACCGCGGTGAACTCCTCCAGCGTCAGTACCTCGTCCCCGTTCTGGTCGGCGGCGTCGAACAGCGCGGAGGAGGCGTTCTCGTCTCCTACGGCCCAGAACGGCAGGTCACCCGACGCGGCCAGGGACGGGCCCTTCGTGCGCAGGGCGATGATCACCTCTGCGCGGGTCAGGGTCCCGTTGTGGTCGAGGTCGAGCGCCTCGAACAGCTTGCGGGCCTTCTCGCTCATCGTGCCACCCTCGTTCCTGATGTCGGCAGGCGGCCGACCCACCCCGCTCCACACGGAAGACGCTTCCGCACTCTTACAGGTTGCCTCCACGGGTGCCCCGCCGGAGGTCATCCGTGCCGAGACGCCGGTGGCCGCCCCGAAGGTCAGACGCCCCTGCCCGCGCGAGCCCGGGTCCGGGCGATCAGCCACATCAGATACGGCGCCCCGACCGCCGCCGTGAGCACGCCCACCGGCAGCTCGACGGGGGAGAACAGACGGCGGGCCAGCAGGTCCGCGACGACGACGATCGTGGCGCCGGTAAGGGCGGAGGAGAACAGCGGGATCTGGGCGGTACGGGTCAGCCGGTGGGCGATCTGCGGGGCGAGCAGCGCCACGAAGTCGACCGGGCCCGCGGCACCGGTCGCCACCGACGCCAGCACCACCCCGACCGCGGTGAGCCCCAGCCGGACCGGACCGAGCCGTACGCCCAACGCGGTCGCCGTGCTGTCGTCCAGGGACACCATGCGCTGGGCGTACGCCGACCACAGCAGGGCCGGGAGCAACGCGAGGAGGACCCAGGCGAGGGGCGCTGCCTGGTCGTAGCCCCGGCCGTTGAGCGAACCGGTCAGCCAGACCTTGGCCTGCTGGGCCACCAGATAGTCGCCCTTGGTGAGGAACAGCCGGGTCAGCGAACCCAGCGCGATCGACACGCCGATGCCCACCAGGACGAAACGTGTGGCGTGCAGGCCGCCCCGCCAGGCGAAGACGTAGACGAGCGCGGCGGCCGAGAGCCCGCCCACGACGGAGACGTACGGCAGGGCGGCGTACGACGTGATCCCGAAGGTCATCGCCGTCACCGTCGCCGCGCCCGCACCATGGGTGACGCCGATGACGTCGGGACTGGCCAGGGAGTTGCGCGCGACGGACTGGATCAGCGCACCGGAGACACCGAAGGCGGCGCCGACCAGCAGACCCGTCACCAGGCGGGGCAGACGCAGCGTGCCGACGACCAACTCGTCGGGACTCGGCTGGCCGAGCAGCACCCGGACGACCTCCGTCGGGGAGACGTACGACTCGCCGACGCACAGGGACACGACGGCCGTCGTCGCCAGGACGACGGCCAGCAGGACGGCTACGGCACTCGCCCGGCGGTGCAGCAGGAAGCTGCGGTCCCCGACGCGGACGACGCTGTAGCCGGCGGGGCGCAGCCGCCGCGGCGCGAGGGCCGTGCGCTCAAGAGGCAAGGTCACGTCGCCACCGTCGCCTTCCTGCGTACGAGCGCGATCAGGAACGGCACGCCGAGCAACGCGGTCATCACGGCCACCGGCACCTCCGAGGGCGCGAAGACGAGACGGCCGAGCACGTCCGACACCAGGATCACCGCGGGACCCAGCAGCGCGGACAGGGCGAGGACCCAGCGGTGGTCGGCGCCCACCAGCGCCCGCGCGATGTGCGGGACGGCGAGCCCCGTGAACGCGATCGGACCTGCGACCGCGACGGCGACCCCGGTCAGCACGGTCGCGGCGAGCGCGCCCAGGGCCCGCAGCAGGGCCACCCGGTGACCGAGCCCCCTGGCCACGTCGTCGCCGAGGGCGAGGGCGTCAAGGCCCCTGGCCACGGCGGCGACCAGCACCAGCCCCACCAGCAGGAACGGCCATGTCTGCGCGACGATCGCACCGTCGCGCCCGGCGATCGAGCCGACGTCCCAGAAGCGGAACTCGTCCAGGGCCCGGGCGTCGGTCGTGACGATCGCGGAGACCACGGAGGCGATGAACGCGTTCATCGCGGCCCCGGCCAGCGCCAGCTTGACCGGCGAGGCGCCGCTGCGTCCGCTGCCGGCCACGGCGTACGCGGCCACCGCGGCGAGCCCCGCACCGGCGAACGCGAACCAGACGTAGCCGGCGGGCGTGTGCACCCCGAGGAACGCGATCGCGCAGACGACGCCCAGCGAGGCGCCCTGGCTGACGCCGAGGACGCCGGGTTCGGCGATCGGATTGCGGGTGATGCCCTGCATGACCACCCCGGCGACCGCGAGGGCCAGCCCGACCATCACGCCGATGACCGTGCGGGGGACCCGCAGCACTCGCACGACCTGTGCGTTGTCACCGGTGCCGCCGTGCAGCAGGGCGTCGAACACCTCGCCCGGGGGGATCTGGCGGCTGCCGAGGGCGAGGCTGAGCAGGACGGCCAGGAGCAGCAGGAGCATGCCCGCGACCGTCCAGGCGAGGCGTCGCCGGGTGGTACGGGACATGCGGTTCCTTCTGCTGTTTCTCGTTCTTGCCGGTCGCTCGTTCTGGCCTTACTCGGCCAGGTACTTCTCCAGGTCCGCGAGGACCTCGTCGGCCGCGGTGACGCCCAGGCCCAGGTACCAGGTCTCGTCCGGGACGTCGTACGCGTGACCGGCCTTGACCGCCTTGAGGTTCTTCCACAGCGGGTTGCCCTGGGCGCGGGACTTGTCGGTGGCCTTGGGGTCGCCGTACACGCCGGTGAAGATGAAGTCCGCGTCGGCCTGGTCGATGTTCTCGGCGCTGACCTCGGCGGCCAGGTCCTCGATGTCCTGGTTCTTGGGGCGCGGGATGCCCGCGTCCTTGAGGATCGTGCCGATGAACGAGGCGTTGGCGTAGAGGCGGATCACACCGTCGGGCATGAACCGGACCATCGACACGGTCGGCTTGTCGGCGCCGAGTTCGGTGTCGAGTTCGTCGACCTTCTTGTCGTACGCGGCGAGCTTCGCCTTGGCCTCGGCGGTCTTGTCCAGCGCCGCGGCGTTCAGGAGGTAGTTCTCCTTCCAGGTGAAGCCCGGGCGGATGGAGAAGACGGTGGGGGCGATCTTCGACAGCTCGTCGTACTTGTCCGCGGCGCGCAGCTGGCTGCCGAGGATCAGGTCCGGCTTGAGGCCGGCGATCGCCTCCAGGTTGAGGTTGTTGATGGTGCCGACGTTCTCCGGGGTGCCGGCGTCCTTCTTCAGGTAGGAAGGCAGCTCGGGGGAGCCCTCGGTGGGGGCGAGGCCGACCGGCTTGATACCGAGCGAGACGACGTTGTCGAGCTCGCCGACGTCCAGGACCACGACACGCTTGGGCTGCGCCTTGATGACCGTCTCGCCCATGGCGTGCTCGACGGTCCGCGGCCACTGACCCGGCTTGGCGTCGGTTCCCATCGCCGCGGTCTTCTTCGCGGCGGAGGCGAAGTCCTTGCCCCCCTTGGCCACGTCCTTCTTGTCGCCGGCTCCGGCCGCGGAACCCTTGGTGTCCGCGCTGTCGTTGGAACCGCCGCAGGCCGCGAGGGACAGGGCGGCGGCGACGGCAAGAGCGACGGCGGCAGTGCCGCGGCGCCGGTGAAGCATGGCAAGGCTCCCTTTGGGGGTACATGGGTCGGCCATTAGGCCAGCCTCACCTTATCCGGATCTTTCGTGTGCCCTACATGTGAGTCTGTGTGGTCCCTGTCACGGTCCTGTGGTGCCGGCGTGCGCTTCCTTGACGCCCTGTGCCGAGGACGCCAAGGAGGACGGCGTAGGGAGGGTCAAGCCAGTGAGCAGGCGGAGTCGTTGAGTGTGAAGGCCGCGGGGCCGGGGTTCGTGCTGCCCTTGGTGGCCGTGAAGCCGAGGGTGACGGAACCGGCCGGGGCGATCGACGCCGTGTACGACACGGAGGTGACGCTCACCTCGGCGCCGCTCTGGGTCGCGGTGCCGCCCCACAGGTTGCTGACGCGTTGACTGTCCGGGAAGGTCCAGCGCAGCGTCCAGCCGTTGATCGCCGAGCTGCCGGTGTTGCGGAGGACGATCTCGCCCTGGAAGCCGCCGGGCCACTCGTTCGTCACCCTGTAGGCGACACCGCAGTTCGTCGACGATCCGCCGGAGGCGGTGGTGGCCGTCACCGTGCCGGAGCGCTGCGAGCGGTTGCCGGCGGCGTCGCGGGCGTAGACGGCGAAGGTGTACGAGGCCGACGGCGCGAGGCCGGTGACCGTGGCGGAGGCGGCGGTCGTACTGATGGCCGCGACCTCGCTCGTGCCGTCCACGCGCACCACGTCATAGCCCGTGACACCCGTCGCGTCGGTGGCGGCGGCCCACGCCAGCTTCACCGACGACGACGTCACCTCCGAGGCGGTCGGTGTCCCGGGAGCGGTCGGGGGAGTGGTGTCGCCCCCGCCCGAGGCGTAGACGGTGGCTTCCTTCGAGGTGGCGGCGATGCCGTTGGCGCCGTGGAAGATGCGCTCGCCCCAGGAACTCAGCCGACTCGGATCGAAGTTGACCGCCAGGTCGAGGATCGGGTCGGTGTTGCCGCTCCAGGACCAGGCCAGATAGCCGAGCCGGAGCTGCTGGGCGGCGGCCATCATGGTGTCCTCGTCCGGGTCGCCGTACTGGTCGGGCGGACCGCCGAACTCACCGATGAGAAGGGGCAGTTCGGCGTTCACGAACGTGTTCAGGTAGTCGGTGATCTCCTGAGCCGTGTCATACACGCTGTACATGTGGATCGAGAAGATCAGGTTGCCGGTGGGGTCGGCGGCGTAGACGGACTTGGCGTTGTCCCGCATGACGCCCTGCCAGTCCTGGCCCCAGTTGGGCGCGTCCACCATGATCGTGTGCGCGAAGCCGGCGTTCCGCAGCTTCTTGATCGCGGCGATGGTGGGATCGGTCCAGCTGGCCGGATTGGTGTTGCCCCAGGGCTCGTTGCCGATGTTGATGACGACGTAGTTCTCCTGGCCCTCCAGCACGCTCTTCAGGCCGATCCAGTAGTCGGCGGCCTGGTCGAGGGTCCCGGCCGCGGCCTCCTCTCCGTAACCGGTGGTGTCGTGCACCTCCAGGACACAGATGAGCCGGTTGGCCTTGCACTGGGAGATGACGCTTGCCACGTCCGAGGCGCTGTTCGCGGTCCAGCGATGACCGTCGGCGAGGACCACCCGGACGGAGTTGGCGCCCAGTGCCTTGACGTCCGCCAGCGACTGAGTCTGGTTCGGATACCAGGTGTGGGCGTGGTTGACGCCCCGCATGACGAAGTCGTTGCCGTTGCCTTCCACCAGGCGGCCGTTGCTGATGTGGATGCCGGTGGCAGCCGCCTGGGCGGGCGTGGCGGAGGAGAGTAACGGGACGAGCAGGCCCAGGAGGGCGGCCACTACGGCGGCCACTCGAGGGGCGGTGCGGGTGCGGGATCTCATGGCGGCTCCCAAGAGTTCGATGGGGTGACGATGCGTCAGGAGGACGCGGTGCGCGCCGTGCACGTGACAGTCGCCGACGGGGCGTTGGCCGTTGCCGGGGTACTGGCGATGAATCCGAAGGTGGCGCTCGCGCCCGGCGCGAGGGTGCCGTTCCAGCTCGCGTCGGTGACGATGGCCGTGCCGTCGTCGGCGGTGGTGAAGGTGCCGTTCCAGGCCTGCGTGAGCCGGGCGCCGTCGGCCGGTACGACGGTCACGGTCCAGCCCGGGACGGGGGCCGCGGACGCGTTGGTCACCGTGACCTCGCCCTGGTAGCCGCCCTGCCAGGTGGAGACGGCCCGGAAGGACGCGGTGCAGGCGGCAGGGTCACCGGGGTCTCCCGGATCCCCCGGGTTCTCGCCGAGGAGCGAGGCCAGGGCCGGGTACCAACGGGCGGCGATCTTCTCGTCCCCGGATGTGCTCGGGTGCACGCCGTCGTAGGTGTCCGTGGCCGTGTCGAAGCCCGTCCACTGGTCGACCACGGTGACGGGGGAACGGCTGGTGCCCGTCGCCCGCGCCCACTCGGGGATCCGTGCGTTGAACTCGACGACGCGCTGCGCGCAGCCGGTGCAACTGCTCGGGTTCATCGGAATGATCTGGGCGACCAGGATCCTCATGTCCGGGTTGGAGGCCCGCATCTGCTCCACGAGCTTGGTGTAGGCGGCGAGGATCCGATCGGGGGCGATGCCGCTCCATACGTCGTTGGTACCGAAGTGCATGACAACGATGTCCGGCAACGTGGCCGCCAGTCGGGCCGGCAGCAGGTTCTGATCGGCCACGTTGGTGACCAGTTCACCGCCGTGGCCTTCGTTGTCCCCGTCGTAGGGCTGCCCGCAGCCCTGCGGGCCGAGGGTGCCGACGAAGTCGATGTCCGTGTACCCGGCGGACTGCAGCCGGTTCCATAGCACCGCACGCCAGCAGCCGGGCGAGCCGGTGATCGAGTCGCCGAGCGGCATGATGCGCACGGGCGTCGCTGCCGCGGCGGCTCGCGGCGCCAGGCCGACTCCGACGGGCAGGAGCAGCGTGCCCAGCAGGGCGAGCAGCGGAAAGATCCACGAGACTGGGTGACGGCTGCCGCGCATGGTGTTCCCTTCCCTGGCCGCATCTGTCAGCGCGCTTCGCGCGCGTGGGGTGGGAGCGCTCCGATATGCCATCAAGCCACCGTTGTCATTGACGCGTCAAGAGGTGGGA
Source organism: Streptomyces sp. cf386 (assembly GCF_900103585.1). Classification (GTDB taxonomy): domain Bacteria; phylum Actinomycetota; class Actinomycetes; order Streptomycetales; family Streptomycetaceae; genus Streptomyces. The sequence goes on along the minus strand of NZ_FNHV01000005.1, from coordinate 417,329 downwards.
AGTGTGCCTGCGATGCTGTGAGTTCAGAGAACCGTCGAGTTCCGGAGAACCAAGGAGGCGTCATGTCCGAGCCGTCCGTCCTTGCCGCGCTGGTGTCCGGTCTGCGGGGTGGATCGATCGAAGTCGTCGACCTCACCTCGCCCCTGTCGTCGTCGACACCGGTGATCCAACTGCCGCCCCAGTTCGGGCAGACCGCCGTCTTCGAGCTGGAGGAGATCAGCCGCTACGACGACCGGGGCCCCGCCTGGTACTGGAACAACTTCCGCAGCGGCGAGCACACCGGCACCCACTTCGACGCCCCGAACCACTGGGTCACCGGCAAGGACCTCACCGACGTGGCCTCGGTGCCGGCCGGCAGGCTGATCGCACCGGCGGCCGTGCTGGACTTCACCGCAGAGGTGGCCAAGAACCCCGACTTCGTGGTCGAGATCGACCATGTGAAGGCATGGGAAGCCGAGAACGGCCCCTTGCCCGAAGGCGGTTGGCTGCTGCTGCGCACCGGCTGGAGCGCCCGCTCGCACTCCCAGGAGGCGTTCCTCAACGCCGACGAGAACGGCCCGCACACCCCCGGTCTGTCGGCGGAGTGCGCCCGCTGGGTCGCCGAGGAGTCACCGGTGATCGGGCTCGGCGTGGAGACGGTGGGCACGGACGCCGGAGGCGCGCACTCCTTCGACCCGGCCTATCCCTGTCACTCCTACCTCATGGGCAGCGACAAGTACGGCCTGACGCAGTTGCAGAACCTCGCCGCCCTGCCGCCGACCGGCTCCGTCGTCATCGCGGGACCGCTGCCGATCGTCACCGGCTCCGGGGCTCCCGCGCGCGTGCTCGCGCTGGTGGAGCGCTCATGAAGGTCGCGGAAGCGGTCGGCCGGGCGCTGTGCGCGGCCGGGGTCGGCCAGGTCTTCGGAGTGGTTGGATCCGGCAACTTCCATGTCACGAACGCGATGGTCGCGGCGGGGGCGCGGTTCGTCGCCGCACGCCATGAGGGCGGCGCGGCGACCATGGCCGACGCGTATGCCCGCACCAGCGGCACGGTCGCCGTGGTGAGCGTGCACCAGGGCCCCGGGCTGACCAACGCGATGACCGGGATCGCGGAGGCGGCCAAGAGCCGTACGCCGCTCGTCGTCCTCGCCGCCGAGGTGACCGAGCCCAGGTCCAACTTCTATGTCGACCAGGAGGCGTTGGCGCGCGCGGTGGGGGCGGTCACGGTTCGGGTGACGTCGGCGGAGGAGGCCGTCGAGGAGGCGTGCGGGGCGGTGGGGCTGGCGGTGCGGGAGCGGCGTACCGTCCTGCTCAACCTCCCGCTGCCGGTCCAGGCGTTGGACGTGCCGGACGGTGCTCTGGCACAGGCGGTGCCACCGGCGGAACGGGGCGCGGTCGAGCCGGAGGCCGAAGACGTGGCGGCCTTGAGGGAGTTGCTCGGGCAGTCCCGGCGGCCGGTGTTCGTGGCGGGCCGGGGATCGCGCGGTGCCGGCAGCCGGGCGGCGCTGGAGGCACTCGCCGAGCGCCACGGCGCGCTGCTCGCGACCTCGGCCGTCGCACGCGGCCTCTTCCACGGCAACCCCTGGTCGCTGGACATCTCCGGCGGTTTCGCCTCGCCCCTGGCATCCGAACTGATCCAGGGCGCTGACCTGATCGTCGGCTGGGGCTGCGCGCTCAACATGTGGACGATGCGGCACGGCAGCCTGATCGGCGCCGACGCCACCGTCGTACAGGTCGACGACGACCCGTCGGCCCTCGGCGCGCACCGGCCGGTCCACCTCGGCGTCACCGGCGACGTCCGGCTCACCGCGCGCCAGGTCTTCGAGGCGGGCGGCGAGCGGCGGGAGGGCTATCGGAGCCCGGAGACCGGGGCGGCTCTCGCGGCCCGGGTGCGACTGCGCGACGTGCGGCACGAGGACACGAGCACGCGCGAGCGGATCGACCCCCGGACGCTGAGCATCGCGCTCGACGACATCCTGCCCGCGGAGCGGGTCGTCGGCGTGGACTCCGGCAACTTCATGGGCTACCCGAGCGCCTACCTCTCGGTGCCGGACGAGAAGGGCTTCTGCTTCACGCAGGCCTTCCAGTCGATCGGTCTTGGCCTGGCGACCACGATCGGGGCGGCGCTCGCCCAGCCGGACCGGCTGCCGGTGGCCGCGCTCGGGGACGGCGGCGCGTTGATGGGCGCCGTCGAGCTCGACACGGTGCGGCGGCTCGGGCTGCCGATGGTGGTCGTCGTCTACGACGACGAGGCGTACGGCGCCGAGGTGCACCACTTCGGCCCCGACGGGCACCCGCTGGACACCGTCCGCTTCCCGCCGACGGACATCGCGGCCGTGGGCCGGGGCTATGGCTTCGAGGCGGTGACCGTGCGAACGCGGGCCGATCTGAAGGCAGTGGTGGACTGGGTCGCGGGGCCGCGCTCCACGCCGCTGCTCATCGACGCCAAGGTGGTCGCCGATCGCGGGTCCTGGTGGCTGGAGGAGGCGTTCCGCGGCCACTGAGCACGGGCCCGAAGCCCGCGACGTCGACCCGCCGCCCCCTTCACATGCGCCGTGGGCAGGCGGGCCGACGTCGGTGGGATCAGACCGCCGGTGCCGGGAAGGTCGGGTACTCCACCCCGGAGACGTGCTGGACGACGCGGATGACCTGGCAGGAGTAGCCGAACTCGTTGTCGTACCAGAGGTAGAGGATCGCGTTGTCGCCGTCGACCTTGAGGGCGCCGGCGTCCACGATCGAGGCGTGGCGCGAGCCGATGAAGTCGCTGGAGACCGCGTCGGGGGCCGTGATGAAGTCGATCTGGCGGCGCAGCGGCGAGGTCAGCGACACGTCGCGCAGGTAGTCGAGGACCTCCTCGCGGGTCGTCTCACGCCCCAGCTGGAGATTGAGGATGGCGATCGAGACGTCCGGCACCGGGACGCGGATCGAGCTGCCGGAGATCTTCGCCTTGAGCTCGGGCAGCGCCTTGGCGACGGCGGAGGCGGCGCCGGTCTCGGTGATGACCATGTTCAGCGGCGCGGACCGGCCGCGGCGCTCGGACTTGTGGTAGTTGTCCAGCAGGTTCTGGTCGTTGGTGAACGAGTGGACGGTCTCCACGTGGCCGCGCAGCACACCGAACTCGTCGTCCATCGCCTTCAGCGGCGGGACTATGGCGTTGGTGGTGCAGGAGGCGCAGGACAGGATCTGCTCGTCCGGCTTGACCGTGTCGTGGTTGACGCCATGGACGATGTTGGGGACGTCACCCTTGCCCGGCGCGGTCAGCACGACCTTGTCGATGCCGGGGCGCAGGTGCTCGGACAGGCCCTCGCGGTCGCGCCACTTGCCGGTGTTGTCGATCAGGATGGCGTTCTTGATGCCGTACGCCGTGTAGTCGATCTCCGACGGGTCGTTCGCGTAGATCACCTTGATCGCGTTGCCGTTGGCGAAGATCGTGCTGTTCGCCTCGTCGACCGTGATCGTGCCCTGGAACTGGCCGTGGATGGAGTCACGGCGCAGCAGCGAGGCGCGCTTGACGATGTCCTCGTCGCCGCCGCCGCGCACGACGATGGCGCGCAGCCGCAGGCCGTTGCCCGAGCCGGACTTCTCGATCAGCAGGCGGGCGACCAGGCGGCCGATCCGGCCGAAGCCGTAGAGGACGACATCGCGTCCCTCGCCGCCCTCGATCTTGTTGGCGCCGGTGGCACCGGCGACGGCCTCGGCGGTGAACGCCTCCACGGACAGACCGCGGTCGTCGGCCTTGTACGTCGCGGCCAGCATGCCGATGTCGATCTGCGACGGGCCCAGGTCGAGCGAGGTGAGGGCCTGCACGAAGGGCAGCGTCTCGGTGACCGAGAGCTCCTCACCGGCGATCTGCCGGGCGAACCGGTGGGTCTTCAGGATGCTGACCACCGACTTGTTCACCAGGGAGCGGCTGTGGAGGAGGACGGTGACGTCCCGCTCCCGGTGCAGCTTCCCGATGAGCGGGATCATCGACTCCGCGATCTCCTCGCGGTTCTTCCAGTTGGTGAACGAGTCGTCGTTGACAGTCACGGGCCTATCTTTCGAGCTAGGAGGCGCTCATATGCTAACCGCAGGGTGCGACGATCGTTCAAGCAGGGGTCTTGGAGTGCGCGAATGCCCCATATTGAGGTGATTTGACCGACAGGAGGGGTGGATGGAGCTGGAACTGCGGCATCTTCGGGTGCTGTGCGCGATCGCGGACGCGGGGAGCGTGGGCCGGGCAGCGGCGGAGCTGGGGTATACACAGCCCGCGGTGAGCACCCAACTCCGGCGCATCGAGCGGCACTTCGGTGAGCCGTTGTTCGAGCGCGGGCCGGCGGGTGTACGGCCGACTCGGTACGGCGTCGAGGTGGTGGCCCAGGCGCGCGACGTCCTGGCCCGCGCGGCCGCGATCGGCCGTCGGCCGGCCGCCGAGTCGACACGTCGGACGCTGCGCGTGGCGGCGACCAATTCGCCGATGCTGGCGGGCATGGTCACCGGCCTCCGGGCCAGGCTGCCGGACGTCTCACTCGCCGTGAACAGCGTGTACGCCTCGTCACGGATCGTCGAACTGCTGGAGGCGGGCACGGTGGACGCCGCCATCGCCGCGGACTACCCCGGCAGGGAGCTGGAGCACTCGGACGCGGTGGCCCATCGCGGGATCGTGACCGAGCCGACGTTCGTGGCCCTGCCGTCCCGCCATCCGCTGCGGCACCGCGCCCAGATCGCGCTCGCCGACCTGGCGGAGGAGGCGTGGTTCGTCACGCCGGACGACGGGGCGGGCTGGCCCGGGGTCTTCTACACGGCATGCTCGGCGGCCGGCTTCGCGCCGGTGGCCGTGCACGAATTCCTGGGCGACCAGCTCCAGTTGCAGGGGATGATCGCCGACGGGCTCGGCGTGTCCGCCGTACAGCCGACGCTGCGCCCGATCCCGCATGTCGTGATCAAACCGCTGACCGGTACGCCACTGTGGTGCCGTTACGTCCTGGCCTGGCGACGGGAGGCGGTCCCGGCCGGGACGGTGGACGCGCTGTTCCAGTCGGCGGCCTCCGCCTACCGTGAACTCGCCGCCCAGTCCCCGCACTTGAAGTCATGGGCCGCACGCACATGGAGCGTGACCGGGGCGTAGGAGGCCGCTCGCGCCGGGTGTCTTGGTGTTATGACCCGGCAGTGCCATGTGCTATGTCACACGCCATTGTTGGGGCGGGCGGGCGCTGAGACAGTGCCTCACACGCCTCAGCACCCGTATCGAGGCGCATCAACTCCCTGGAGGAATCCCGATGCGCTACCGCTTCGTGCTGCCCAGACGCACGCTCGGCGCACTCGCCGTCTGCGCCACGCTCTCCGGCCTCCTGTCGGCGCCCGCGTTCGCCGCACCCCTGGCGGACCCGGACGTCACGCCCACCGTGACCTCGCCCCGCAGCACAACCTCACCCCCACCGCCGACCGCTTCGCTCACCGACGCCGCCGAACGCACCGCCGTACAGAAGGAGGCACTCACCCCGGACCGACTCCCGCCCCTGACACCGACGCCCGCCCAGGACCCACCGCCCACGGGGGCCGTCGCCAAGGCGAAGTCGTGCACCCCGGGCGACTTCGGCGGACGGACCGGCGCCGCACTCGTCGCTTTCGTCAAGGCCTCGACCACCGAATGCGTCAACACCCTCTTCGCGGTGACGGGTTCGGACGCCCACGCCGTCTTCCGCGAGTCCCAGATGATCACCGTCGCGCAGGCGTTCACCAACACGGCCCGGACCTACGGCGGCGACAACTCGTCCCGGGTGCTGCAGCTCGTACTGTTCCTGCGCGCCGGCTACTACGTGCAGTCCAACTACCCTGACGACGTGGGCCCGTACGGCACATCGCTGGCCCGGAACACCACGCAAGGCCTGGACACCTTCTTCGCCCGCCCGCGCTCCAGGGACGTCACCGCCGCGAACGGCGACGTGCTGGGCGAGGTCGTCGTCCTCACCGACAGCGCCGACCAGCAGGCCCGCTATCTGAGGGTCTATCAGCGGATGCTGAACGCCTACGACAGCTCCTACGACGCCATCCGCAGCATGCTCGCGGCTGTGAACGCCGTCCACACCCCGCTCTGGCGCGGCAACTGGAACCCGGAGTACGTGAAGGCGGTCACCGCCGACCCGTCCGTCGCCCGGACCCTCCAGAACTTCGCGCTGGCCCACCTGGACCTGCTCGGCACCGACCGCGCCTACCTCGCTTCCAACGCCGGGATGAACCTGGCCCGTTACGTCGAACACCCGGCGCTGCGGCCCACGGTCCGCCCCGGGGTCAGGCAGCTCCTTGACTCGTCCCGGATCACGGGCCCCACGGCCGGTCTCTGGGTGGCCGTGGCGACTCAGGCCGACGCCTACGACGGCGCCAACTGCACCTACTACGGCGTCTGCGACCTGACCGGACAGCTGATGCGCGCTGCCCTGCCGACCACCCACGACTGCGACGCCACGCACACGATCCGGGCCCAGTCGCTCACCTCGGCCGACCTCGCCGCGGCGTGCGCCAGCGTGCTGGGCCAGGACGCGTACGTCCACGACCTCGTCAAGGACGACGGACCCATCCCGGACCAGTACCTGTCGACCCTCGACCTCGCCGTCTTCACCAGCGCCCAGGACTACCGGACGTACGCCGGCGCGATCTTCGGCATCAGCACGGACAACGGCGGCATGACCGTGATCGGCGACCCGACGGACTCCGCCAACAAACCCTTCGCGGTCATGTACCAGAAGAGCCAGGACACCGGACACGCCGCCAGGATCTGGAACCTCAACCACGAATACATGCACTACCTCGACGCCCGCTACAACATGAAGGGCGACTTCGGCCAGCAGACCTCGGTGCCGGACGTCTGGTGGATCGAGGGCGTGGCCGAGTACGTCTCCTACGGCTATCGCCGCATCACCAACGACCAGGCCGTCGCGGAGGCGGGCAGGCACACGTACCGGCTGAGCACGCTGTTCCAGAACACGTACGCCAACAGCGACGTGACCCGCACCTACCCGTGGGGCTACCTCGCGGTCCGGTACATGGTCGAGAAGCACCCGGCCGACGTCCAGCGCATGCTCGCCCGGTTCCGCGTGGGCGACTACGCAGGCGGGTACGCCGTGTACGCCACCGACATCGGCACCCGTTACGACGCCGATTTCGACGAGTGGCTGACGGCGTGCGCCGCCGGTGCGTGCGCGGCGGCGCCGGCCGTCAGTCGAGGGTCGTCTCGGGGATCTGCACGTTGATCAGCTCCCCGGAGCGCGGGTCGACGGTCAGGCCCCGGCCCGGTCTGCGGTTGCGCAGATGGGCGTGGGCCAGCCGGACGCCCAGGATGTCGCCCTCCATCACGTTCTGAGGGTCGAGGAGCACGCCCCGGCGGTGCCGCTTCAGGGCACTGAGCCAGCCCATGGCGCCCGCCATCGTCTCCCCGGTGACACCGGCGGCCACGCCCACCCCACGGTCCCGTCCGGACTCGACCAGGATCCGCAGGTCCTGGTCGATCTCCGGCAGGATCAGCAGATCGGCGTCGTCGACGAGGACCACGCGGGGCTCGCTGCCGGTACCCAGTGCCGCGGCGAGCTCCTGCGCCGTGGGCGACTGCGCGGTGAGCAGCCGTACTCCCGGATGACCGCTCAGGGCGCGCAGCGGCGACTCCCGCGGTGTGAGAACGACGAGCCGTGTGCCGGACGTGAGCAGGGAGACGGCCAGGCTCGCCAGGGTGGTGCTGCGGCCGGAGCCGGGCGGACCGGCGACGACGAACGCGGGCGAGGTGCCCGCGAAGTCCACCCCGACCGGTGCGACATCGTCGCCGCCCAGCCCGAGCAGACCCCACTGCGGCCGGCGCAGTTCCTCGGGCACCTTCTCGTACGCCGCCGTGAACTCCACCTTCGCCGGCAGGGTGCCGATCCGCACGGGCCGTCGACCGGCGGGCAGCCCGGCGTCGCGGCGGGTGGCCTCGGAGCCGATGGTGCGCAGCGCTTCTGCCTGCTCCTGGCCGGTCGTCCCGGGCGCGAGCAACGCCACCTGGATCTCGGTGCCGTCGGAGGTCCAGCCCTGTCCGGGCCTGATCACGTCGGGCAGATCGCGGGAGCGGCGTCCGACGACGTGGTAGTCGGTGCGGTCGTTCAGCCGCAGCAGCAGCTTGTTGTCGTTGAGGGCGGTGGCCCGACCGGCCAGCAGGGCGCGTTCGGACGTGGCGACGACGTGCAGGCCCGCGGCGGCGCCTTCCCTCAGCAGCCGGTTCAACTGGTCCATCTGCCGGCCGCCGTTGTGCTCGGCGATGAGGTCCACGAGCGCGTCCCAGCCGTCGACGAACAGCAGCACGTGCGCCGGGCGAGCCGATACCGGGACGATCTCCCGGAGCTCCGTGAGGTTCGCCGCGTGATGCTGGGTCAGCAGCTCCTGGCGGCGGTGCAGTTCGGTGTCCAGCCGGGTGAGCAGCCGCTCCAGCCGCTCGGTGTCCCCGCGCGGCACGACCGCACCGCAGTGCGGCAGCACGCCCAGGGCCGACAGCGCGCCGCCCCCGAAGTCGATGCCGTACAGATGCACGTCCGCGGCCGAGTTGGCGCGGGCCAGCGCCCCGGCCATGGTCCGCAGCACCTGCGAGCGCCCGGAGCGCGGGATACCGACGACGTACAGGTGGCCGAAGGTGGCGAGGTCCAGCCGCACCGGCTCCTGCGCCTGGGCGCCGGGCAGGTCCGACAGGGCCCAGGGCACCGGGGCCGGGCGGGCGTCGCCGGGCTGCTCGGGCTCGGGCAGGTCGTCGATCAGCACGGCGTGGTCGAGCGGGGGCAGCCAGGGGCTGGGCTGCGGGGCGCAGCCGGTGAGCTCCGCCGCCTCGCGTACCGCGTCCACGAGTGCGTTGAGGTCGGTGGGGGAGTCGTCGTCCAGGGCGGCAGCGCCGGGCTCGGCTTCGGCGAGCGGCACTCCGACGGCGCGGCCGAGGCGCTGCCACGGCAGCTCGGTGCCCCAGATCCGGGACTCCTCCGCCCCGGTCGCGCGCTCCGGCTGCCGTACCAGTGTCGCTCCGGGGCGGGTCGCTCCGGAGTACGCGGTCTGGAACGGTACGACCGTGCCGTGGCCGAGGCGGGCCAGGGCCCGGCCGGGGGTGTTCGGGGAGATGCTGACGGCGTCCTTGGTGTCGATGACGTCCTGGCTCTCGGTGGCGTCGGTGACGCGCAGGGCGATCCGCAGGTTGGTGTTGGCGCGGATGTCGGCGTTGACCACACCGGCCGGACGCTGCGTGGCCAGGATCAGATGGATGCCGAGCGACCGGCCGCGCTGGGCGATGCTGACCAGGCCCGGGATGAAGTCCGGGATCTCCCGGTAGAGCGTGGCGAACTCGTCGATGACGATGACCAGTCGGGGCACCGGTTCCAGCTCGGGGTCCCGGCGGCGCATGCCCTGGTACTCGGGCAGGTCCTTGGCGCCGACGGCGGCCAGGATGTGCTCGCGGCGCACCAGTTCGGCCGAGAGCGAGGTCAGCGCCCGCTGGACGAGGTGGCTGTCGAGGTCGGTGACCATGCCGAGGGTGTGCGGCAGTCGTACGCAGTCCTTGAAGGCGCTGCCGCCCTTGTAGTCGACCAGCACGAAGGTCAGCTCGTCGGGCCGGTTGGCCACGGCGAGGGAGGCCACCAGGGTCTGGAGCAGCTCCGACTTGCCGGATCCGGTGGTGCCCGCGACGAGGCCGTGCGGTCCGTCCTTCACCAGGTCGAAGGCGGCCGTGCCGTCGTAGCCCGCGCCGAGCAGCACCTCGGTGGACGCCGCCCGCCGCTCCCAGCGCGCGGAGACGGCCGCACCGCTCGGTTCCGGCAGGTCCAGCAGGTCGAGCAGGCCGACCCGGTCGGGCAGTCCCTCCGAGGCGTCCGGCGTGACGTCGTGGATCGGGGCGATGCCCCGCGCCAGACGCTCGCACCAGGCCGGTTCCACCAGGTCCGGGCGGATGTCCGGGATGGCGGGCAGACCGGTGCGGCGCAGGGTCAGGCGGTGGTTCTCGTACCGGACCACCGCGGTGCACTCCTCCGGGAGGAGCCGCTCCTCGTGGTCCAGACAGAGCGGGAAGATCCGTACGCCCGGGCCCTCCTTGAGGATGGAGACGACACCGGGGACATCGCGCAGTCGGCGCGCGCCGTCCATCACGACCAGCACGTCGGGTTCGCTGAGCAGCGCCTTGCTCATCGTCGACTCGGCGGCCCGCTGCCGGGTGCGCAGCGTGGAGACCAACTCGGCGACGCGATTGGCCACCGTCTCCGGGTCGTTGCCGATGAGGGTGACGGCGCCGCCACGGGCTCCGGGCAACGCGTCCCGGGAGTGCGGCAGCCAGCGCGCCCAGTCCCACGATTCCTCGGACGCCTTGTCGGTGAGGACGACGATCCGCAGGTCGCGCGGCGTGTGCAGGACGGCGGCCTGCGCGGTCATCCAGCGGGCCAGCGCCTGCACCGGGCCGGTCTCACCGGCCAGCCCCACCACCCCGCAGTGTTCGAGGTCGACGCTGACGGGCGCGTCCGGGATGGTCCAGTGCACGGCGGTGTGATTGTCCTCGCGCGCCGCGTCGTCGATGCCGAGCAGCGACGGCTGGCTCGCGGTGCCCAGACGCAGGGCGAGATGGTCGGGGTCGCCGCGCCGGCGCTCCCACAGCCGGCGGCCCGGGCCGACGCCCCACAGCCCGGCGATCGCCGGGTCGGGCGCGCTCTCGGTGCGCAGCCGCTGTTCGGTGTCGACCTTCTGCCTGACGTCCTCCTCCAGCGAGGCGCGGCGCAGCCGGTAGACGTGGGACTTCTCCTCGTAGTCCTTGCGTGCCTGGCGCCGGCCGCTGATGTGGTTCGCCGCCATCAGCAGCGGCGACAGGAACATGAAGAGCAGGTAGTAGTACGAGTTCCAGATGAGCACCATGCCGATGCCCATCAGCATGGGGGCGAACGCCACCAGGAACGGGATGGGCCGACGGCCGGGCGGCTCGGGCGGTCCGGGCAGCCGGAAGCGCTCGGGCTCCAGGTGCGGCAGGATGCGCGGCGGCCGGTTGTAGTCCAGCCCGCCGCCGCCCTCGGACGGCACCACGGCGGCGTCCCGCTGTGTCGGCTCGGACAGTCGCAGCAGGTATTCGCCGAGGGCCAGTTCGCCACCGAGCGGCCAGGGCTCCCAACCGTCGGGCAGGTCGGCCGCATCGGTGACCTGCTCCGCCGACTCGTCCTCCTCGTCCTGTTCCGCGAGGGGGAGCAGCGGCACGTTGGGCTTGCCGCGGTGCTCCGGTGGTTCGGGGACGGACAGGCGGGCGGTGCCGTCCGACGGCAGTTCGACGAGGGCGGAGCCGTCCGGGCGTACGGAGATCCGGATGCCGTCGGACGGAAGGCCACGCCCCTGGAGGGGCACCGCGGACCCCTCCAGCGGGCCGATGCCGTGGGTGCCGAGGCCGAGCGCGTACACCCGCCCGGCGGCCGGGCCTCCCACCACCTGGAGTTCCACGACCGGCGAGTGGTCCACCCGCTGCGGCTGCGGCATGGCGGAGCGCTGCGGGCCGTACTCCGTACCGACCCGGGGAACGGGCGCGCCGAGGCCGACGAGGCTGCCGTCCATGACCGGTGTGTCGGCCAACGGGGCGCCGGGGGACAGCGGTTCGTCGCCGACGTAGCAGACGGGCGCGCCGCCCGCGGCGGACGACGGGTCGTCGGCACGCAGCCGGGCCAGGTGGTCGGCGACATCCCGGACCGGAGTCGCGGCGTCGGCGCTCAGCACGACGTCCTGACGGCTCGCGGGGTCGCCGTCGGCAACGGTGGTGATGAGGAGTTTCATCTCTCCCCTTCGGGGGTGGTTCGTGGGGCGAGCAAGGGCTGCGAGCAAGAGGGCTGTGGTGCCGGCGTGCGGTGGCGGGCTACTCCCCGCCGGTGGACGACGCCTCGGCGCGGTGGGTCCGGGCCGTGGCCGGCTCGGACAGGAGGTCGGCACCCGCGACGGTCCGGGCCGGGGCCGCGCGCGTGGGCTGCTCGACGAGCTCGGACAGCTCCGAGACCTCCGGCTGCCCGGCCGGTTCGGGCACCTGCCGCTGCGGGGCCGGACGCGGCTCGACGGCCGTCTCCATCGGCCTCTGCCGCTCCGGGGCGCGGCGCGCGCGGCGCCGGTCCGAGCGGACGGCCGCGGCGACGGCCCTGCTTAGCGGGGCCGAGTCCGCGGACAGGTCGAGCTCCGGGGCGCTGACCCGGCCGCGGCCGTCGACGCGCAGGGCCCAGCTGTGCCCGGCGGCCGGACCGTCGGCGAGACAGACGACGGTGCCGGTGGCGGCGAGGGCGGTCAGGCGCCGGGCCTGTTCGCGGGTGGGGGAAGCGCAGACCACGACCGTGGTGGTGGTGACGACCTCTCCCTCCGTCGTCGGGGCGGGCGTGTCCTCCAGTCGGCGCAGCACGCTGTCGAGCGGCTCGCCGTGGTAGTGGGGGTGGACGCCGTCCGCCACGGTGACCGAGGCTCCGCTGCCCGGTCGGTCCAGCTGCGCGGCCAGGGCCTGGAGCAGACGGAACCGGGTCGCCGGATCGCCCTCGACGGTGATCAGCCGGGGACCGGCGGCCAGGTCGAGGTGGACGCACAGGTCGTCCGCCATGCCGACGGTGACCGGCAGCGGCCGCACCCGGGTGCCCGCTCGGGGCGCCGCGTCCGGCAACGACTCCGCGTCGTCCAGGCTCAGGCACCAGGACTGCGGACTGATGCCGTCGGCGACCTCCCACGGGGCGGGCGGGGCGGGCAGCCGGCGGGCGGCGATCTGGACGGCGGCCCAGCCGGGCTCCGTGCGCAAGCCGTAGGCGAAGGCGCCGGGCACCTCGCCGAGGGCCGCTCCGGCGCCGTCCAGCAACCGTCGTACGAGGAGGCCGGACCGGGGGTCGCACAGGTGGCGGGAGAGCGCCCGCACCCCGCGGCGGTGGCGCCGGAAGGAGCGCAGCGGCTCGCCGAACGCCCGCCTGGTCAGGGCGATCTCCTGGGCGACGCCCCGCCGGAACCGCCGCCAGCCGCCACGCTTGCGCACGAAGTGCCGCAGCAGCAGGAACAGCAGCAGAAGTACGGCGACGGCGACCAGCAGCGCCGTCACGAGCGACGAGTCCGGCTTGGCCAGCGAGATCACATGGCCCCGCGCCGGTATGCCCCCCGTCATGCGGCCACCAGCGCGTCCTGGGGGTGGCGGCGGCGCAGCTCCCGAATCGCGTGATGCGTACGGGACTTGACCGTGCCCGCGGGGATGGACAGGGCGTCCGCGGCGTCCGGGCCGGTCCAGCCCAGCACGTAGACGTAGAAGAGCACCTCGCGGTGCGGCAGGGAGAGGCGGGAGAGGGCGTGCACGAGGAAGCGGCGGTGCACCGCCTGGCCGATCGGGTCGACGGGCTCGGCGTGCGATTCCAGCAGCTCCTGGTGGTACTCGGGGCGGGACTGCTCGCGGCGCGTCCAGTCCACCACCAGGTTGTGCGCCACCCGGAACAGCCAGGCCCGTGAGGGTGCCCAGTCCGGCGGCTGGTCCGCGCTGCTCAGCCAGGCGCGCAACAGGGTCTCCTGGACGAAGTCCTCGGCGCGCTGCTGATCGCCGCGCAGCATGCCGCTGACGTAGCGCAACAGGGGGCCGTGGTGCTGTTCGTACAGCTCACGGAAGCCGCCGTCGCCGGCGGGAGCGCTCCCGCCGGGTCTGTGAGGGTTCCCGTCGGCGGGACAGGTTGTGGACGTTCTCATGTGTTGCCTCCCGCAGAACCGGCCTCGGTCTGATGAGCCGGTCAGTTCGGGCGCCGCGAACGCGGCGGGTGCTGTGCAGTGAACATGAATGCCCAGGTGACCACCGCATCCACGAGTGGAACTGATGATTCCTGTTGAGCGGTGAGTCTATGAGGGTTGCCACAACTTTCAAGCGTCTTTGAGGTGAACGTGAGGTTCGACATGGGAAGTCGACCAGGGCGAACGGAGAATGAGTCCCGTTCGCCCCGGTTCATCTTATTTGTCGCGCATCACGCGGGGATGCCGCCGGCGATCTGCCCGTCGAGGTCCTTCACGGACTGGCCGATCTGCTGGAACTGCTTGGCGAACTCGGTGATGTTGTTGACCGCCTGGGTCACCGAGGTGTTGAAGTTCGTGTAGGACTCGCGCAGCTTGGGGCTGGTCTGCGCCAGCACCAGGCCGTCGCCGAGGAGCGCCTCGACCTCGCGCTGGAGCTCCGACAGCTGAGGCACCAGCGTGGAGCTGACGGCGTTGTTCAGCTTGGCGGCCGTGGCGTTGATCGCCTCTTCGTCGACGGTGGTACGGGGCATCGTGGCCTCTTTCCGTTGCGGTGCCTGCGGTCGCGACCGACCGTGCACCTGGGTGATGGAACTCTCGGGCCCGCGGATGCGGGCCCTGGGACCCTGCGGGCGCCAAGGGGGGGAGTTCGGCGCCCGCAGGGAGCTTCAGGGGTGGGCCGGAGGCTGTCCGGCCCTGTGCCGGGAGATCAGCGCCAGTTCTCGCCGAGCGTCCCGAGGGGTGGTTCGTCGCCGTAGCGCTGGTGCTGGGTGATGGAGTCCCTCAAGTACCAGGTGCCGTCCTGGTTCTTCTGCCAGATCTCCTGGATCTCGCCGCTGCCGTCGGCGACGTAGCGGTTCATGTCCGTGGTGACGACCCGCAGGACGGAGCCGTCCGAACGCGTGTAGTCGGTGCGGGTGTTGCCGTCGGGCAGGGTGGTGGTGGTCCCCTGCGCGGAGGTGCCGTCGGCCAGGTGCCCGCCCGCGTCCACCAGGGGCTTCTCCACGGTGAGGTAGGCGGGCGGCCGGTCCAGGAACTTCTGGGGGTCCTCCTGACCGGCCTCGGAGTTGAAGTACGTCTCCTTGTCCATGTTCAGCACCCAGTCGCCGTCGGGCGCCTTGGTCCAGATCTGCTGGGTGTCGCCGTTCTCGTCGGTGACGTACCGCTTCATGAACCCCTTGTCGTAGCCCCCGGGATCCACATCCAGGTAGACCTTGGAGACGGTGCCGTCGGAGCGGTGGGTGGTGGTCACGGAGTCGCCGTCCTCGGAGAGCGTGCGGTACGTCTCGCGGTACGTCAGCCCGTTCTTGTTGGTGATCGTGACCGTCGTCTCGACCGGGTTGCCGTTCTTGTCGACCTCGATCTGCCCGTTCGCGTCCAGCTTGTACTCGACCTTGGTGTGGCCGTTCTCGTCGTCCCGCTCGTAGCCGTTCGGTACCGGTGGCGGCGGGGTCTCCGACGGCCCCTGCCCGCCCAGTTCGCGGTTCCTGTTCAGGGGGTTGGGTTCGCCGCTCTCCGGTGTCCAGGCGGGCTTCTTCGCCAGCTCCTCCTGGTCCGCGGCCCAGCTCTTCTGCATGTCCTCGGCCTGGCGGCGCAGCGGCTCCTCTTCCTTGTCGAGCTGCTTCTGCGCCTCTTCGTTCGCCGCCTGGTCCTTCCACAGGGCTTCCTGCTGCTTGTCCAGCTCGTCCCACTTCGGCGCGAAGGCGTCCTGCTCCTTCTGCAGGGCGTCCTTCTCCCGGTCCAGGTCGCCCTGTTCCTTGTCCTGCTCGCCGTCCAGGGTCTTGCGCGCGGCGTCCTGTTCCTTCCAGAGGCCCTCCTGCTTGCGCTGGAGCTCCTCCGCCCGATCGCCGAAGGGTTCCTGCTGGTCGGCGAGCGCCTGGCGCTGCTTGTCCAGGGCCTCCTGCCGTGCCTGGAGGGGATCGAACGCCTTCTCCTGGTCGGCCGCCAGCTTGTCCAGGTCGTCCCACTTCTTCTGGAGGGGCTCGCCCTCCTTCTCCCACAGGGCGTCCTGCTCGGCCCACAGGGCGTCCTGCTTCTTCTGCCAGGCGTCGAGTTCGCCCTGGGTGACGCCCTTCTTGCGCATCAGGGCGTCCCGCTCCTTCCAGAGCGCCTCCTGCTTCTTCGTCAGGGCCTCGCTCTTGGCGTCGTACGCGTCCTGCTGCTGTTGCAGAGCGGCCTGCTGCGCCAGGTACAGGGCCTCCTGCGCATGGCGCAGATCCTTCTCCTCCTGCCACAACTCCTGCTGCTTGCGCTGCAGTTCGTCCTGCTGCTGCCGCAGCGGCTCCTGGTCGCCCCGCAGGGATTCGGCTTCCTTGTTCAGGGCTTCCTGCTTCGCCGCGAAAGCCGACTCCTGTTCCTCACGCTCGGCCTTCTGCTGCTCCCACAACTCCTGCTGCCGGCGGTCGAGTTCGTCCTGGCGCTGCCGCAGCGGCTCCTGCTCCTTCTGGAGGGCCTCCTGCTGCTTGATGAAGCCTTCCTGCCGCTTCGCCTGGGCCTCCTGCTCCTTCTCCAGGGCCGCCCGCTTCTTCTCGTGCTCCTCCTGCTGCCGCTGCAGATAGAGCTGCCCGGGCTTGTGCCGCCGCTCCAGGTTGGCGGCCTCGGCCCGCTTGTACATGGCGTCCTGGCGCTGCTTGTAGGCGTCGTTCTCGGCCTTGATGTTCTGCCGCAGATAGGACGCCGCCATCGTGGAGGCGTTGGCCGCGGTGCCCGCGTCCTGGTCGTAGAACGCCTTGCCGATCTCGTCGAGGAGGTTGCCGAGGTCGGTCATGACCTGCCAGGCCTCGCGGAACGACTTCTGCCAGGCGCCGTAGAAGTTCGTCAGCTCCTCGGCCGTGTCCCGGCGGGGCCCGATGTCACCGGCGGCGAAATCGCGGTCCGTCTGCGAGGAGACGTCCAATTCATCGCGGAGATGCCAGATCTGGCGGGCGAGGACGTACATCAGATCGTAGTCGACCGAAATGCGAGCCACGTCTATCCGTCCTTTCTTCCGGTGTTCGGGCCGAGGCGGCAAGCGGTTCGCGATACCGAACAAGGGGCGGTATCGAGTCCGCCCTGTAGACGCAGACATGGCGTCGAAAGGTTCAAAGAATTTTTCCCCGGCACCCTACTGACCAGCAGGTATGTGGCTTCCGTCACTTCGTTGAACTGTTGATCCCGCTGAATACGTCACCACGACGTCATCCGCGTACAGAGCGGCCGACCCTCGCGTCCTGGACACCTTGGAGGACCCCGTGGCCAGCCCCGGCGACTGGAATCAAGTGGGGTACGACGGAAATCCGGTTGTCGGAAACCCTGATGTCATCGACGGCGTCACCCGGGAGTTCCGTCAGCTCCGGGATCTGGCCGGTGATGTCGGTGTGGGCCTCGACAACATGCTCGGCACCGCGTCGGGCGGTGGCTTCGAGGGGCAGACCGCGGACGCCCTGCGCACCTATGTGAAGCAGGAACTCAAGACGTTCATGGCCAACGTCAACCGCTCCTTCGACCGCGCGGCCTCGGCCACCGCGCGCTACGCGGGCGCCCTGCGGGAGGCGCAGGGCCGGGCCGAGAGCGCCGCGGAACGCGGTGGCGCGGTGGCGATCCCCCCGGCCGGCCTGGTGGGCAAGGACGCGCCGCCCCCGGCGGAACTCACCGCCGCGAAGAACGACGTCGAGGCCGAGGTCGACTTCATCACCGGCGAGGCCAAGCTTCTGGAGGACGCCCTCAGGGAGGCGGCCTCGATGGTGTCCCGGCCCATCAAGCCGCCGAAGAAGAAGAGCTTCTGGCAGAAGTTCGTCGACGGGTTCTGGAAGGCGCTGGAGATCCTTTCGATCGTGCTCACGGTCGCGGCGATCATCGTGGGCGGCCCACTGGGCCTGCTGGCGTTCGGCGTCGGCGCGATCCTCTTCGTCAAAGCCGTCGTGGACTACGCCCAGGGCAAGACGAACGCCCTCGGGCTGGGCCTGGCCCTCCTGGGCATCCTCTTCCCGTCGACCAAGGGCCTCACCACGGTCGGCGGACTGATGCGCCTGATGAAGGCCGGTTTCACGCTGGGAATGAAGGGCGGCAGCCGGGCCCTCGGAGCGGGCGGCCGGATGCTGCTCCAGGGCGGCCGGCTGCTGATGGCGCCACGGACCCTCGCCACGTTGACCGGCCAGGGGCTGATGAAGCTGTCTCAGTCGGGCAGCCGCATGTTCTTCAGCGGGATGTCCCGGCTGCCCGGCTTCCTCGCAGGCGCCCCCAGGGCGTTCGCGAACGCCATGCGCTTCGCGAGCGGCTTCTCCAGGGGCGCGGTGCGGTGGGGGCGGTTCGCGGTGCGCCGGGACTTCTTCATGACGACCGGGTTCGTCGGGGGCGGCATGGGCCGGCGGCTGGGCGTCTACGCGCTCACCAACGTCGGCCGGGCCTTCGACTTCATGCTGTCCGCGTTCCTGCCGCTGCGCTACTCCGAGCTCGCCAGGTTCGGCTTCCGGGGCGCCTGGCGCACGGGCATCATGCAACGCGGCCTGGGCGGCAAGCCCCCGATCGGCGCCATCCTCGGCAGGGGCGCGGCCTCCGTCGCAGGCGACCTGTCCGGGAGGACCGCCCGAGGACTGTTCACCCCCGAAGCGACGAGGCCGCTCGGGGAGCCCGGCAAGCTGGTCGTGCCCGGCACCCGGGCCTGGGACGACGCGGTCGAGGAACTGACCGAGTTCACGCCCCCGCCGGCCATGCTGCCGCGCTCCACGAGCTCCAGTTCCCTGCCCCGCGTGCCGGGGACATCGCCGAACCGGTTCTCCGGCACCTTCGACGACCTGGTGGAGCCGGTCGCCATGAGCGACCTGGACGCCCTCGGCTCCCGCCTCGGGCCCCTGCTCCGCAACGGGATCGTCGAGGTGAGGGACCTGGGGGCCGACGGACTGCTCCCGCCGCAGTTCCGCACCGCCCTCAACACCCTCGACGACCTCGACGAGTTGGGCGGCAAGACCCTCACCGGCCCCCGGTCCGTCCTGCTGGAGCAGCCGCAGAGCGCGGTCACCCGGCTGCGGGACCTGGACGCCTTCGTGGGCCTCGACCGCACCCAGGCGGGTCTGCTGAAGCCCCTGGACGAGCTGGCGGAGCTGGCGGAGCTGGCGCCCTTCAGCGTCGACGGCAAGCTCGGCGGTCTCACCACGGGCCAGCTGCGCAAGATCCTCGACGGTGAGATCGACCTCGTCGACGTCGTACCGGACGGGGTGATCCTGCGCATCGGCAAGACCGACCCGGTGAACATCCATGTCGGGCTCAAGGACGAGGTGACGATCCGCGTCCTGGACCCCGAGGAGCTGGGCACCGGTCCGCTGGTGGGGAAGTTCACCGGCCCGGACTCGCCGACGCGGCTCGGCTTCAGGCTCGACGACCTGGCGCGGCTGCTCCCGGACGCCCCCGGGGACATGGGCCGTGCACGGGAGTTGCTGGGAATGGGGCCGCTGAAGAACGACCTCGTCAGCAAGACCGTCACGGCACCGACCGGCTTCCCGCCGCTCACCCTGCGGGAGATCATCACGGGCGGCGCCGTCGGCAAGGCCGGCGCCGACCGCTTCCAGGCCTGGGTCAGGGCACAGAACGCCGCCTTCGACCTGGACACGGCCGGCCAGAGGCTCACCCAGGTCGCGGACCTGCCCGACGTACCGCCACTGCGTCGTGCCGAGACCCAACTCGACCTGAGTGCCGCCGAGTTGAAGTTCAACCAGGCGCGGATCGAGTTCGACCGGCTGGGGATGAACCTGAACTCCGTCCGCCAGAACATCACGGTGATGATGACCCGCCTGGATGGACCGGGAGCACACCTGCCCGTCGGCGAACTGAAGCTCCTGGACGACCTCGGGCAGCCCACCGGACGCTGGATCACCATGGAACCCGGGCCGACCGTCAACTGGGTCGTCAGGTCGGACACCGGGATCGTCCCCGACGTCAAGGTGCAGTTGACCGAAGGCCACTTCACGGTCACCGGCCCCGACGGCATCGTCACCCGCTTCGGCCCGGACGGCCGCCCCACCGACCTCGGCGATCTGACCCCGGTGTCCCTCCGCCAGGACCTCACCGCGCCGCCGGTGCACCTCGACGACGTCACCCTGCCCTCGCTGAACGGCCTGGACCGGCTGGCGGCCGCCGCCGACCGTTCCGTCGACATCTCGGCCATCACTCCGGCGCCGGTCTGGCGCACGACCGACGAAACGCTGTGGCGCATCGGCGGCAAGCGGAGCGTGGACCAGATCTTCAGCGACGGCCTCCGCCCGCGCGACCCCCTGGACACCAACCTCGACTCCATGGTCAGGACCGGCCAGCCGTCGGCGTTCGTGAGCACGACGACCGACCAGAACCTGATCTGGGACGGGACCTTCAAGTACGAGATCGAGGCACCCGGCGGTATCGACGTCGGCAGGACCTTCCAACGCGCCGAGGGCACCGAGGCGTGGAAGGCGTCGGGCTGGGAGGCGGAGCGCGAGATCGCCTTCCCCGGCGGCATCGCCCCGGAGTTCATCCGCGGCGCGTACCAGCTCGACGCACAGCACAACATCGTCGAGTGGATCCCGAACCCCAACTTCGCGGGCCGCAACCCCATGCCCGACCTCGCGGGTGACCTGCGCCTGCACGCGGAGGGCCCGTCGGGCATCGGCGCCGACGACTTCCGCGGACTGTCCCTCGACGACCAGCTGCGGCTGCTGGACCAGCTGGACCTGGGCGGGACCTCCGCACTCGACGACCTGGGCGGCATCGGAGCGCACAGCCCCGGCCGGCTGAGCGACCTGGGCGACGAACTGGATCTCGGCTATCTGTCGGAGTCGTCCCAGCTGAGCCGCTTCGACGCGCCGCCGCCCCTGAGCGAACTGCGGCTGACGGACCCGGGGCAGACCGGCATACGCGTGGAGTGGCACAGCACGCCACGCGCCGGAGACGGTGTCACACTCACCGACGCGCTGGGGGACGTACGTCTGCACTACACCGCCGACCGTGCCCTGGAACTCGTCGACTTGCGCATCCCGGGCCGGGACGCCTTCCTGCGGTTCGACGCGACACCCGAGATGGGCGCGCTGCCCCGGGTGGTCGGCCCGGACGGCGTGCCGATGGCCGGTACCGGTGTGGTGGTCGACCCGGTCAAGGGCGCGTTCGGTGTGGTCACCGGGGTGAAGGTGGGGACGCCGGACGGGGCCTGGACCGCACGGTTCGACCTGGACGGGACCCGGCTGTCCGAGGAGCTGGTGCTCTCCGGCCACGTCGGCGGTGCGCTGACCGACGCACGGCTCGTCACGACGTTCACCCGAGGGCCGGGCGGCGACATGGTTCCCGCGTTCCGGGTGGCCGCGCCGGGGCTGGGCGACGGCGCCTTCTCCGTCGTACGGCTGCCGGGTGACGCGGCCGGACGGCTGCCGTCCGGCGGCTTCGCGGTGACCGACCTGGCGGACGGCAACCGGTTCGTCTTCGACCGGGCCGGCCAGTTCGTGGACCTGCCCGCGGAGGCTCCGCCGATCCGGCTGGACACGGCCGGGACGACCGTGCCGGGCACGAACACCGTCCCGCCGACGGCTCTCGACGACTTCGGCGGCCCGCTGTCCGAGAGGTTCCCGCTCCACTCCATCCCCGAGAACACTCCCGAGATCAGCGGACTGCACATCCCCGAGAACAGCGCGCTGGACGGCGTCGCGGCCGACCTGCCGCGGATCGAGTGGACCGCCGGTGGCGACGCGCCGAGCGTGGCACGTCTGACGGACACCGCATCGCCCACCGACCTGTCGCTCACCCGGCTGACCCCGTTCCACGACGTGCGGTTGTCCGGCGTGGGCGACCTGGCGGGGCTGGAGTTCCGGATCACCGACGGCGCGCCCGATGCCATCCGGCTGGACATCACGCAGGCCACCCCGACACCCCACGGGGCCGGGTCACAGCCGCGGTTCACCGTGGAGCGCCTGGACAGCGGTGCGTTCCGTGTCACCGACCCGGCCGGGACCACCCGCTGGGAGTTCAGCAACGCGGGCGAGTTCCTGGCCCGTGAGACGGCGCTCGTCGACAACGGCCTGGGGCTGCCGTCCGGCCTGTGGTTCAGGTCCACGCCCGCGACCATGACCGACGGCATGGCCACCAGGGTCGTCGGGCTGGTCGGCCCTCGCGGCGTCACCGACTCGTTCCCGCTCACCACGATCGACCGCACGCTCCAGGACCGTCTGCCGGGCGGTTTCACCCTGACCGACAGCGTCACGGGCAGCCGCTTCCACTACGACGCCGACCTCGACCTCGCCTTCCGCGACGTACCGGCCCGGGACGGCTCGGGCATCCTCCGCTTCACCGAGGGCGCGCCCGATGTGCCGCCCGTCCGGCTCGACGACCTGGGCGGCGCGTCCGGCCTGGACGACCTCGCCCGGATCTTCGAGCGCACCCTGGATGAGGCATCGGGCGGCACGCGCCCCGTGTCCGACCTGTCCCTCGGCACGGACCTGCGCCTGCCCGGCCTCGACGAATCCACCGCCCTGCGTCTGCCCGGCCCGGACGCCTTGCCCGCCCTCGACGACCGCGCGCTCTGGCAGGCCGTGGACCAGCACTGGCAGGGAGTCCTGGAGCGGACGCCCGGGATCCGGCTGTCCGGCGCGGAGGATCTCGCGGACCTCGAGATACGGATGGTGCGCGTGCCGTCCACCGACACGGCACCGGGATCCTTCCGCCTCGGACTCCTCGACCGCGCCCCGGCGGCGGACGGGACGGTCCGCGGCGCCGACTTCACGGTCGAAGCGCTGGAGGGCGGCAGGTTCGCCGTCACCGACCCGGCCCGGAACACCACGTGGACCTTCGCCCACGACGGCTCCTTGGTGGGCCGCGAGTTCGTGCTCGCCGGGGAGGGGCTACCCCCCGGCCTGCGGATCTCGGTGCACCTCAACGCGGCCGACGGAACCATGGAGGTCATCGAGAACGGTCCGGCCGGTTCCATCAGATCCATGCAGCTCACCGCCACCGAAGGACCGCTCGCCGGGCGGCTTCCCGGCGGCTTCACCCTCACCGACACCGTCACCGGCAGCCGCTTCCACTTCGACCGGAGCGGTGCCCTCGTCTTCCGTGACCTGCCGGCCCGCGACGGCTCCGGCTTCCTGCGGTTCACCGAGGGCGCCCGCGACCTGGAGCCGACCCGCCTGGTCGACCCGCTGGCGGAGCGCTTCCCCCTCAACGCCATCCCGGAGGAGGACCTCCTGGACGACGCCCTCACCGACATCACCCAGCTCTTCGAGCGCACCCTCGACGAGGCCTCGGGCGTGCGGGGCGTACCGGACGGCGCGGCAGCGGACCTGTCGGGCATCTCCGGCGCCATGGAGTTCCTGCACCTCGCACCCGGCTCCCACGCCCTCCAGAACCTGGACGTCCTGCGCGTGCAGCAGCTCGCGGGTGACGCCACCGACTCGCTGAACCGGTTCGGCCTCGGCTCCGACCTCCTCCACGACCAGTTCCGGCAGCTGACCGCGCAGGCCCACGAGGGGATCCGGCAGGGTGCCGCCACCGCCATGCGGCAGTACCTCGACCTGCCGCTGGCGACCCGCCTGGAGGACCTGCAGAACGGCGGCAGCCGCGCCTTCGGCGACTTCACCGTCACGCCCACCCCGCACGGTACCGGCCCGGGCGGCAGCCGCTTCACCGTCACGCACACCCCGACGGACCTGAGCTCGGGCTTCGGCGCCAACCGCGAGCTGCTCTACCAGGAGGTGTTCCTCAGGGGCGGCCCCGCCGAACTCGACGGCACGAAGCTCGGGCTCACCGGCCGTGCGGCAGAAGGCGGTTGGACCCCCGACTCTGTCGAGTTCGTGGGCACCCGCGTGGCCGACGACGCCTTCACCGTCACGCCTCTCGCCCCGAACACCCCGACAGAGCTGCGCGGCGGCTTCACCCTCACCGACACCGCAGGCACGACCAAATGGCACTACGGCCCCGAGGGCACCCTCGCCCTGCGGGACGTCCAACTCTCCGGCGACCGGGGCCTGCTCCGCTTCGACGCGGGCGCCCCCGACGGTGTGCCGCGCGTGCTCGACACCTCGGGCAATCCGTCCCTCACCCTGCGCGTGGAGCGGCTCGACGACGGCCGTATCGCGCTCACCTCCACCGGCAAGGGGGTCCAGCCGCTGGAGCGGACGGTGCTCGACGCCCAGGGCGTCAAGGTGCTGGAGGAGACCGTCGCCGTACGCGTCAAGGGCGGCAAGCCGGGCGGCCAGTACTGGCAGATCGACCATGTGACCGGGAAGGCGGTTCGGGTCGACCCCACGGGCACCCCCCTCACCGGCCGCTACGCGACAGCCAAGGTGGAGAAGTCGGCCACCGGCCAGTTCAAGCTGACCGGGGACGGCAATGTGACGCTTTTCGAGCGCGAGGTCCTGCGCAACGGGAACGTCCTCCAAGTCGACGTGGACCGGGTCGGCCGCGCCAGGTGGACCGAGTTCGACGAGGCCGGGACCAAGGTGCGCTCCGGGGAGCGGATCTGGGACAACGACCGCCGGACCATCCACGACACACTCTCGAACCGCTGGGCCCCCGTGGACGTCCTCGACGTCCGGACGTACACCAAGGCCCTCGACGGCGGCCTGATCCGGGCGGAGAAGAACGCGTCGGGCGACTGGAGCTGGACACGGTTCAACACCGACGGCACCGAGGTGCTGTCCGGAACCCGCGACTGGTCCTGGAACCGCATCGGCTTCAAGGACAGCTTCCTCGACCCCGCCACCGGGCAGCGGACCCTCGCCCAGCAGCGCGGCAACATCTGGCCGCTGGACGGCTACCACGGCTCCCGCCTGTACACGGAACATCCCGTGGTGCCCGGACACGCGCCCGCGGGCACGCGCGTGGACCCCGCACTGCACACGGCCATCGGACCGAACAACAAACCGATCGACATCATCGAGGAGCTCTCCGAGCAACTCGCGGACGGCGGCACCATCCACGTCGTCCGGATCTCCGACCAGCGCCTCCCGGCGGCCTTCTGGTACTCGGGGGCGGGCCAGAACCGGTTCCAGGACTTCTTCCGGAACTTCGCCACCGGCGACTCGCAGTTCCAGGTGTCCAAGTGGACCGAGATCGCGCCGGACGGCAGCAGCCTGCGCGGTGTCAGGCTCGTCTCGCACGGCGGTCACAGCTGGCAGGACATCGACCAGTTCGGCCGGCTCGTCCGCGAGACCCGCAAGCTGGAGAACGGCAACGTCATCGAGGTGGGCCGCAGCCTCACCGATCCCAAGCAGTGGGCCCCGGCCCCGAAGCGGAACGGGAACCCGGCCTCGTACGAACTGCCCTGGCGGGACACGACGAGCGGGGTCTTTGGCACCCGCCACATCGCCGTCGACGGCCACTTCGAGGACGTGTTCCGCAACGCCGCCGGCGACGAGGTGCTGTCGATGCGTTCGCAGGGCACGGGCGTACGCGAATACCTCGCCGACAACCCCGCGCGCGGCATCGGCACCGACGACGTCTCCGGCGTATGGGTGGACAAGAACACCCAGATGCAGATCACGGGCCGCCGCGACCACTGGGGCGATCTTCACGTCGAGGCGCACGGCAACCCCCGCCACCGCACCTGGACCTGGAAGGCCACCGACGCCGAAGGAAACGTCACCGAGGGCGTACGCAGGCAGAGTCGCGGCTCGCTGTACTCCCCGGTCTGGGACGACTCGTTCACCGACTTCAAGCGGCTGGACAACGGCAAGCTCGAAGCGCTCCGGGAGCGCACCGCCACCGACAACGGCACCGTCTGGATCGACGCCACCCGGCGGGACGACGACACCTGGATCTGGCGGAAGACCGACGCCGACGGCACCGTCCACTCGCAGGGCATCCGCGACCACCAGGACCTCGCCAAGGGCCGCTGGACCGACCGCATCGGCGACGAGGTCGTACGGCGGCGGAACGGCGGCCGGGTCCGCGAGTTCGCGTACACGGTGGAGATTCCCCCGACGCCCGTCACACCCACATTGAGCACCGGCGGGTCCACTCTGTCCGAGCTGCTCTCCGCATCCAGGCGGCACTTCGAGCCGCCCGTGTCCGTGACCGTCGACGGTGAGGTCTGGCGGGAGTGGGACATGGGCACGGTGCGCCACCGCCGCGACCCCGTCGAAGGCGTGCCGGGCCGGTACCGCGAGTCGGAGTCGCTGTGGGGCCAGTGGCGGGAATACCAGGACGGCCGGCTGGTGGCCCAGCGCACCATCGCCGGGCGGGTCTGGGCCACCGACGCCTTCGGCCGCTGGTCGACCTTCGACGTCGCCAAGCTGCCGGAAATCAGCAGCCTGCCCAGCGTCGGTGGACAGGTGGGCCTGGACGGGCACCGCAGCTGGCGGCTGATCGGCCGGGAGGTCGACTTCCGCGGCTACACCACCGAACTGCGCGGTGTGAACCGGGAGTTCCGCGATGTGTTCCACGAGATCTGGACCGGCGTCGAGGACGGCTCCTCGCGCGCCATGCCGATGTGGCGCCACCAGGTGCGCAAGGTGCTCACCGACTTCACCATGGGCTATCTGATCGAGTTCGGCACGAGTTTCGCCGTGTCCGCGATCGTCGCCGACATCAACAACACCCGGTTCGACCCGACGCAGGCTTTCGAACGGGCGCTGCTCAACGCTGCCATCGGCGGCGCCATCCGCACCGGCGTCAACGTCCTCTACGACACGACACGGCTCGGCTATCTCAAGAACGGCCTGACCAACCTCGACCAGGGCATGGACTTCAACCGCCACCCGCAGGCGTCCAAGGACGACTGGCCCGGCGAGTGGTCGGCCTATGAGAACCCCACCCGCTGGCGCTCCGGCAGCTACGACTTCTTCAACAACCTGGGCGTCGGCGTGCTCACGGGCTTCGTCAACGGCACCGTCAACGCGGCGGTGTTCGGCGTCAACGGCGAGAAGCGCACCGGCCTCGACGCCCTCGAAGCAGGCGCCTGGAACGCGGCGGCCTCGGCGCTCACCGGCGTCACCAGCGGACTCACCCGCTACGCCTGGCACGCCACCGCAGGCTCGCGCGTCTTCCACCGGCTCGGCCCCGGCGACTACCTCTGGCAGACCACGGAAGCCCTCACCGCGGGCATCATCAACTCCTTCCTCACCGGCCAGAACGGCGCGAACGTCCAACCGAGCCGCGCGTTCCCGTCCACGTCCACCACACCGGCGCCTGCCCCGCAGCCCCCGGCCGATCAACCCGCCGCACTCACCGAGGGAATGGAGCTCCCGTGACCGCCCCCGCCATCCCCGCCGTGCACCGGGTCGCCCCCAAGGGCCGCGGCGCCCACCGCAGCATCACCTCCGCCGTACGCGCCGCGGCCGACGGCGACGAGATCCGCATCGCCCCCGGCGACTATGTCGAGGTGCTGGTCCTGGACCGCGCGGTCAGCCTGCTGCCCGAGGAAGGGCCGGACCATGCCGTACGACTGTTGGCGGCGGACCCCGGCCGCCCGGTCCTGGACATCACCGCCCCCGGCGTCCGCGTCGACGGCCTCGCGCTGATCGGCCAGGACCCGGCGCTGCCCGCCGTGCTCGTCGCCGCGGGCGGCCTGGAACTGGACGGGTGCGAGATCTCCGGCGGCCGTGTCGAGGCGGGCGGCGCCGCGTCGCTGACCCTGCGCGGCTGCCGGGTCTCCGGTGCCGCCCTGGCCGGGGTGCACGCCAACACGACCGGCGCGACCGAGGTGACCGACACGGCGGTCGAGGACGTCGACGGCACCGGAGTCGTCCTGGGCTCCGCCACCACTGCGGAGGTCCTCGGGCTCACCGTCCGTGGCGTCACCGGATCCGGGGTCCGGGTGCGGGGCCGGGCCACCGCGGTGCTGCGCGACTGCCGGATCAACGGGCCCGGCCGCAGCGGACTGCTGGTCGAGGACGAGGCGTCGGTGGCCGCGCTGGACTGCCGGCTGGAGGAGACGGGCGCGGAAGGCGTACGGGTGCTGGGGAGCTCCCGCCGACCCGAGGGAAACCCGGGGCGTCCCGAGGTCGCGGAGGGCGGTGTGGTGCTCGCCGACTGCCAGGTGCTGGGCACCGGGGCGGACGGGGTCGCCGTCTCCGGGGCCGGTGACGTGCTGCTGTTCACCACCCGGGTACGGGGCGGCTCCGGACCCGGCGTCAGCGCCGACGACGACAGCACGGTCGTACTCGTCGACTGCCAGGTGGACCGACCGTACGGTTCGTGTCTGGTGGCCCGGGGCGCCGCGCGGCTGTCCGCGGAAGGCACCTCGGTGCACGGCAGCCGGGCCAACGGGCTGCTGGCCGGCGACCGTTCGCAGGTGAGCCTTGCGTCGACCGATGTGCGGGACTGCGGCTTCAGCGCCGTGCACGCCTGCGACGACTCCCGGCTGTCGCTCACCGACTGCCGGATCGGCTCCACCCCCGAACACGGCGTCCGGGCCACCGACCGGGCCGAGCTCACCGTCGAGGGCGTCCGCATCAGCGACTGCGGACTGTCGGGCCTGCAGATCGACGCCGCCGCCGGGGCCCGGGTGCGCGGGCTGTCCGTGCTGCGCGGACGCACCGGCATCAGCGCCGAGTCCACCGGCACGGTCGTTCTGGAGGAGTGCGACGTCACCGAGGCCGAGCGCGCCGGCATCACCTGCGGTACCGGCACGTCGGCCGTGCTGCGGGACTGCCGGATCAGCGGCACCGGCACCGCGGGCCTGGTCGTCGGCGAGCGCGCGACCCCCAGGATCGAGGACTGCACGGTGCGCGACGCGACCGGCTCCGGACTGGTCCTGGGCCCTGCGGCCGAACCGCGCGTCAAGGCCGTCACCGTGGCCCGCACCGGCAAGAACAGCCTGTTCGTCGGCGAGAAGGCGCGCGGCACCTTCGAGGAGTGCGTCTTCACCGGCGCCGGCCACGACGGTGAGGCGTTCCCGGCCGTCCACATGGCGGCCGGCAGCGCGCCCGTGCTGCGCGGCTGTGTGGTGCGGGACGCCGAGGAGGACGTGGCCGCCGAGAAGGGAGCCCGACCGGTGTTCGACGACTGCGTGTCGCGCAACGTGACCCACCCCGCCCTGCCCACCGGCCGAGTCGAGGCCCTCCCGGCCACCGCGGGCGGGGACACGGCCGCGGCGACCGGAGCGCGGGAGACCGACGCCCCCGCCGAGGACACCCTGGAGGACCTGCTCGCCGAACTCGACGGACTGGCAGGCCTGGACCGCGTCAAGAACGACGTGTCGTCCCTGGTGAAACTGATGCAGACGGTGCGCCGCCGCGAGGAGATGGGCCTCGCCGCGCCCCCGCTCAGCCGCCACCTCGTCTTCACCGGCAACCCCGGCACCGGCAAGACCACCGTGGCCCGCCTCTACGGCCGGATCCTCGCCGCCGTCGGCCTCCTCGACCGCGGCCATCTGGTCGAGGCCGACCGCTCGGCGCTCGTCGGCGAGTACGTCGGCCACACCGGCCCCAAGACCACCCGCGTCTTCGAACAGGCCCGGGGCGGTGTCCTCTTCATCGACGAGGCCTACACCCTCGCCCAGTACGCCGGCACCAACGACTTCGGCCAGGAGGCCATCGCCACCCTGCTGAAGCTGATGGAGGACCACCGGGACGACGTGGTGGTGATCGTGGCCGGATACCCCCGGGAGATGGAGACCTTCGTGCGCTCCAACCCCGGTCTGGCCTCTCGCTTCAACCGCACCCTGCTCTTCGAGGACTACGGCTCCGCCGAACTGGTCAGCATCGTGGAGCACCAGGCGGCCCAGCACCAGTACGAGCTCACACCGGGCGCCCGTGAGGCCCTGACCGCCCACTTCGACGGGTTGCCACGGGAACGCGGCTTCGGCAACGGACGCGCGGCCCGCCAGCTGTTCCAGGCGATGACGGAGCGTCAGGCCTACCGCGTCGCCGAGTTGTCCGACATCTCCGAGTCGGACCTGATGACCCTCATGCCGGACGACCTCCCGTAGTCCGACCGGCTCCCTCTCCGTCACCTCCTCCGTTTCCTCCACAAGTCCCTCTGCCTAAGGATCCCTCTCATGCCGCAGCCCCCCGTTCGACCCGATCGATCCGTTCGATCCGACCGCTCGGACGGCGAGTTCGCCGAACTGTTCGCCCGCAAGGCACGCACGCCCCTGCGCGGCTTCCTGCCCGGGCGCCGGGTCTGGAACGCCGTGGGAGGTTCGGCGGCCGTGGTCCTGGTGATCGCCGGGTCCGCCTCGGTGGTCTCCGCCATCGACTGGAGTTCCGGCGACTCCGACAAGGTGACGACGGCGGCCGACAAGAAGGTCCCCGAGGCGAGCGCCTCCGGCGAGGACGTCGAGAAGCCGACGGTCGTCCCGTCCCCGAAGGAGGAGGACAGCGGCAAGAAGAACCCCGAGGTCGTCTACGTGCCGGTGCAGGGCGGCACCGGTGGGGGCGGGGCCGCGGCGGCGCCGGAGTCCACTGCGACGTCCGGCTCGGCGGGCACCTCGGGCGGAGGCAGTCAGGAGGACCAGGACTCCTCCTCGACGGACCGCAGTGCCCAGTCGGCCACGACGACCGGCTACCTGTGGTCGGACGGCAGCGTGGGCTCCGACACCAACGACTACTGGGACCAGAGCACCGTCACCGTCAAGTCCACCAAGCCCCTCACCTCGCTCAAGGTGGTCGTCAAGATCATCCAGACCGGCGGGGTCACCAACACCGGGACCTGGAGCTCCGTCGGGGACAAGGTGTCGGTCTCCGCGGCGGCGAGCAGCGGCGAACTGGACTACGTGGTGACGCTGAAGTCGGGAAACACCCTGGACCCCGGAACCTACGTCTTCAAGTTCCAGTACAACCACAACCAGGGCGGGCGGGACGCGGGCGGCGACCGCTACAACGTCACCACCACATCGGCCGATTCGGCCACGGAGTTCCGCAAGGGCGCGTTCTGAGGGCGTAGCACCCGGTAGGCGCGGCTGGTGCGGCACAGGTGGGGTGCGTTGTGGGTGTTGTGTGTCGAAGGCCGCAAGGATCTTCCCGAACGGGTGCGTGCCGTGCAGAGTCAGGAGCCGCCGGGCACGGCCGCACGCCACGTCGCCGGGAGGTCAGTCGATGGGAGCACACCACGGTTCGGAGCGGCCGGACACCGTGCCCGCCGCCGACCCCGACGGCATCGGCCGGCGCAGATTTCTGGGCTACGTGGTGGCAGCCTCGACGCTGACCGTCGCCGCCCCGCTCGGTGAGACGGTCCTCGCGCCCACCGAGGCGGCAGCGGCGGTCCCCTCGGTGCCGGGCCCGGCCGAGATCTACGACCTCAATGACATGCTCACCCACGCAACGCTGCCCACGGCGAACCTGATCACCATCCGGATCGACACCGACGGCACGGCCTCCTTCGCCCTGCCGCGGGCCGAGGTCGGTCAGGGCATCACCACCTCCAGCGCCATGCTGATCGCCGAGGAACTGGACCTGCCGCTGGAGAAGATCCACGTCAGCCTCGCCGATGCCCGGCCCGAGCTGCTGTTCAACCAGGTCACCGGCGGTTCGAACACCACCATCTCCACCTACACCCCGATTCGCGTCGCCGCCGCCGTGGCCCGTGGCCGCCTGCTGTGGGCCGCCGCGCTCGAACTGAGGGAGGCCGCCGACACCCTGACCACGAAGGCGGGGGTCATCCTCTCGACCGTGACCGGGAAGAGCCTCGGCTACGGCGAACTCGCCGAGAAGGCCGCCTCGGTGGCCACCGGCCAGGTCTCCGTGACCCTGAAGGAACGCGGCGAGTTCAAGGTCATCGGCACCGGGCGGCGGCGCGTCGACGCGCTGGAGGCGGTCACCGGCCGCAAGGAGTTCGCCATGGACGTGCGGGTGCCGGGCGCGCTGCCGACGATGGTGTGCCGGCCGCCGACGATCAACGGCACCGTCCGCTCCGTGGAGAACCTGGCCGAGGTACGGGCCATGCCCGGCATCACCGACGTCGTCCGCATCTCGACCGGGGTCGCCGTGCGCGGCCGTACCTTCGGGCAGTGCATCGACGCGGTACGCGCCCTGAAGGTCACCTGGGGGCCGGGCACCGCGCAGGACGCCTCCGACGACGACATCCGCGCCGAACTCCGCAAGGCCGAACTCCCGCTGCCCGGCCTCGACCTGCTGACCAAGTCGGTCGACGCCCGCTTCACCTTCCACTTCGCCAGCAACAGCGCCCTGGAGACCAACTGCGCCGTCGCCGACGTACGCGAGGACTCGGCCGAGATCTGGGCCAGCCTGAAGACACCGATCGTCGCCCAGCAGGACATCGCCCTCAGGCTCGGCCTCCCGGTGAGCGCGGTCAAGGTCCATGTGACGGAGGGCGGCGGCTCGTTCGGCCGCAAGCTCTTCTACGACGCCGCCGCCGAGGCCGCCGAGATCTCGCGGGCGGTGGGCAAACCGGTCAAGCTGATGTGGCACCGCACCGACGACTTCCGCCAGGGCCGTACGCACCCCATGTCCACCTCACGGGTGCGCGCCACCTACGCGCTCGGCCAGGTGCTCACCTACGACCAGCGCCACACCTCCGTGGCCACCGACTTCGGCCACGGTGTCGGCGAGATCATCACCGCCGAGGCCGCCCGACTGCCCGTCGGCGACCTCACCTTCTCCGAGACGATCTTCACGCTCACCCAGCAGACCCCCTACCACTTCGGCGTCGTCACCCAACTCCTCAGCGAGACCGACAAGAGGTTCAACACCGGCTCCATGCGCAACATCTACTCGCCCAATGTGCGATGCGCGCAGGAGCTGGTGGTGGACGAGCTGGCCAGGCGCATGGGCAAGGACCCCTACCGGTTCCGCCGCGCCTTCCTGAAGGACGAGCGGGCGCGGGCCGTCCTCGACAAGGTCGCCGAGGTGGGGGAGTGGGGCCGCGCGATGCCGGCGGGGACGGCGCAGGGCATCGCGCTGCACCCCGAGTACCACGCGTATGTCGCGATCCTCGCCGAGATCGACTGCCGTCCGGAGACCACCGGGCGCGAGATCCCCGACGCGTACACGGGCCCGCGCGTGACCAAGATCGTCTGCGCGGTGGACGTGGGCCTGGCGGTGAACCCCCGTGGCCTTCAGGCCCAGATGATGGGCGGCATCATGGACGGCATCGCGATCACCCTGAGTTCCGGGCTGCACCTCGCGGACGGGCGTTTCCTGGAAGGCAGTTGGGACAACTACTTCTACACCCGCCAGTGGAACACCCCACCGGAGCTGGAGATCGTCGTCATGCCGCCGACCGCCGAAACTCCGGGCGGCGCGGGCGAGTTGGCCGTCGCGGGCGCGATGGCGGCCGTTGCGTGCGCCTACGGACGCGCGACCGGCACGATGCCGACGACGTTCCCCCTCAACCACGGCGAACCGCTCGGCTTCGAGCCGCTGCCCACCACACCGCCGATCCCCGCGTCCCCGACCGACGGCCTGAGCCGCGCCTTCTAGGAGCCACCGTGCCCGAACACACTTTCATCCTCAACGGCGAGTCCGTGACCGTGGACATCGAGGACGACGTACGGCTGCTGTGGGTGCTGCGGGACGTCCTGGGCGTCACCGGACCGAAGTACGGCTGTGGGCTCGGTGTGTGCCAGGCCTGTACGAGCCACATCAACGGCAAGGCGTTCAACCCCTGTTCGGTCCCGGTCAAGGACCTGCGCCCCACCGACGAGGTCACCACCATCGAGGGCCTGCCCGCCACGGTCGGCAGGGAACTCCACCCGATGCAGGAGGCCTGGCTGGAGTACGACGTCGCCCAGTGCGGGTACTGCCAGCCCGGCCAGATCATGACCGCCGTGGCCAAGGTCCGCCAGGCCCGCGAGGAGGGCCGCGAGATCGGCGAGGCCGACCTGGACGAGATCCGCAACGTCTGCCGCTGCGGGACGTACCACCGCATCCGCGAGGCGATCGTGGCGGGCGCGGAGAAGTACTGAACGCGCCCCGTGGCTGGAGCCACGGGGCGCGCGGTGTCAGCAGGTGGGGCGCTGTGCGTGAGCCGGATCCAGGGCGTTGAGCACGAGCCGCGTGGCGACGTCGTTGTAGCTGATGCCGGCGTGTTCGGTGACCTCGGCCGGGCAGAGGTCCTGGAGCTTGACGTTGGTGACGTTCGGGGCGGCGTCGAGATAGGCCGAGGTGTACGGGGTGACGACCTCGTCGTACCGCGTGGCGATCACCGTGTAGGTGATGTCCGGGTGGGTCTCGCCGCCCGCGTTCAGGTCGGCGAGGAACTTCGAGCCGATGAGCTGCTGGCTGCACGCCTTGCAGGCCGTTCCGAGGAGTGCGGTGCCGCCCGGGATCGTGGCGGCGAGCAGGCCGAGGCCCGAGAACGTGGTGCCGTGGTTGGGCGGGCTGAGCGAGGCGAGCTTGTCGACCTCGGCCGCGCCGCCGAGACGCTCGATGTAGTAGCGCGCCACCACGCCGGCCTGCGAGTGCCCCACCAGGTCGACCTTCGCGGCGCCGGTCGCGGCCCGGACGCGGTGGACGAAGTCCGCCAGCTGCCCGGCCGAGTCCTTCATGTCGCCCGTGCCCAGCACGGCGCCGGAACCGCCGCCGTAGTTGAGGGCGAAGACGCAGTACCCGGCCTCCTTCAGCTTCGGGGCCAGTCCCGCCCAATTGTCGTAGCGGTTCTCCATGGTGCCGTGCACGAGCACGACGGGACGCGGATGTGCGGTGCCGGGGCGGCAGGTGAAGTCGTTGGCGCCGGTCGGTACTGCCGCGGGGCGGGCGAGGGAGTAGGCGAGGGCCGACGGGAAGTCGTCCTGGGGCGGGCCGACGGGATCCTGTGCCGCCACCGGGGCGGCGTCGTCCGTGTCCGGTGTCGCCTGGGATCGGTCGACGCCGACCATGCCGATACAGACGGCTGCGGTGAGCCCGGCCAAGGATGATGTCAGCAGGCGACGGCGGCGGAGTCTGCGGGTGCGCATGAGGGTGTCTCCTCTGCCTGGTCGTGGGGTGCGGCAGTGGATCCGTGCGGCCTTGTCACAAGGGAGAGACACGGAAGCTACTGACGCGTAACGTCGGGTCAACACTCGCGTCGCCGGAGGGAGCCGTACCAGCGGAACCGTGGCGGAGCAGGCAAAGGTGTCATGGGCGTGACACCTTTCCGAAAGGGGGAGTCACCGCGATGGCGTCACAGGCCGACACGTTCACGCGTCAGCCCTGGCACGAGCTGCCCCCGGTGCTGGCCGAGCTGATCCGCTCCCGGACCGAGAGCATCGTCACCGACATGATCAAGGCGATCCGTGACGAGGTGTCCCCCTACCGCCGCCCGCTCGACTCCGCCGTCGGCCGCGACCTGACGGAGGCGGTCCGCCGGGCCGTACGGCAGTTCGCGGAGCTGATCGAGCACCCCGACAGCGCGCAGGACCATCACATCCGGCACTTCCGGCACCTGGGCCGCATCGAGTTCCTCAACGGCCGTACGACGGACGGCCTCCATGCAGCCTTCCGGGTCGGAGCGCGCGTCGGCAGCAGGCGGTACGCCGAGTTCGTGCAGGAGGCCGCGCTGCCGCCCGAGACGGTCCTGACGCTGCACGAAGCCGTGCTGATCCACATCAACGCCCTGTCCAACGAGGCGGTGAAAGGCTTCCTCGCGGCGCAGCTGCGCTCGGAGGGCGAGGTGAAGCGAGCCCGCCGGACCCTGGTGGAGCAGCTGTTGGAGCAGGCGAGAGGGCAGGAGCGCGCCCCGCTGGGACCGTTGGCCGAACGTGCCCGCTGGGCGCTGCCGGATGCCGTCGCGTGTGTGGTGGTGCGGTCGGCCGGGCGCTTCTCCGTGCCCGGCGCGGACGGTGAACTGCTCTCCGTCAACCGGGGGAGCGACCTCGTCCTGATCGTGCCCGAGCCGGAGACGGGCGGGCTGATCGAACGGGTGCGGGGCGCCGCCCGGGGCCGTGTCGCCGCCGTGGGCCCGGCCGTACCCGTGCACGAGGCGTGGCTGTCCCTGCAGTGCGCCCGCCTCGCCCTCGACCGTCGTGACGAACTCCCGACGGAACCGGACGACGAGGCCTTCCTGCGCGTCGACGACGATCTCGCGGAACTGCACCTGGTCCGGGGCGCCCCCATCGGGCAGTTGCTCGGCCGCCGGGTGCTGGGCGTCTTCGCGGACCTGCCCGGGGGAAGGGCCGCCCGGCTCGCCGAGACCCTGGACGCGCTGCTGATGTCCTGGGGGCGTACGGCGCCCGAGGTGGCGCAGGCGCTGGGCATCCATCCGCAGACGGCGCGCAAGCGACTGCGCCAGCTGGAGGCGCTGTTCGGCGACCGGCTCGGGGACCCGCGGTTCCGGTTCGAGGCGCTCTTGGCGCTGCGTACGCACGCGCTGCGGCCGAACGGCGGCTGACCTGCGGGGAGTTGTCGGTCGCGGGCCATTCGGAGGTCGGCTGGAACAGGCCCGTTGGATCCCTGTGGCGGGACACGCCTACGGTGGAGACCCACCCCTCGAAAGGCACTCCATGTCGAAGATCCTTTTCGTGCTGACCGGAAGCGACCACTGGACGCTCGCCGACGGCACCAAGCACCCCACCGGCTTCTGGGCCGAGGAGGCCGTCGCCCCGTACGAGGCCTTCAAGGCCGCCGGTCACGAGGTCGTCGTGGCCACGCCGGGCGGGGTCGTGCCGCCCGTCGACCAGGGCAGCCTCGCGGCCGAGTTCAACGGTGGTCAGGAGAACGCCGACCGGACCGCCGCCGCACTCGCCGCGATTTCCGAGCTGCGGTTGCCGCTCCGGCTGACGGACGTGGACCTCGACGACTACGCCGCCGTGTTCTACCCCGGCGGTCACGGCCCGATGGAGGACCTCGCCGCCGACCCCGACTCCGGCAGGCTGCTGACGCTCGCCCTGGAGTCCGGCAAGCCGCTCGGCGTCGTCTGCCACGCCTCGGCCGCGCTGCTCGCCGCCACCAGGGCCGACGGCACCAACGCCTTCGCGGGCTCCCGGGTGGCCGCGTTCACCAACGCCGAGGAGACCCAGGCCGGATTCGCCGACAAGGCCGCGTGGCTGCTGCAGGACCGGCTCACCGAGGCCGGCGTGCAGGTCCAGGTGGGCGAGCCATGGGTCCCGAACGTGGTGATCGAGCGCAACCTGGTCACCGGCCAGAACCCCGCCTCCGCCGCCCCGCTCGCCGTCGAACTGCTGAAGAAGCTCGGCTGAACCACGGCCGCCGACCGGGTCGACGGTTCCGGGAGACTGCCACGGCCGAGGACGCCTCGTACGCGACGCGCATACGAGGCGTCCTCGGCCGCCGAGTTCGGACGGTCCCGCCGATCGGCCTAGACCCTCCTACTGCTGGAACGAGCTGTCGGCGTCACCGAAGCCCTGCGCCTGTCCCATGTCCCGGGTCGCTTCACTGCCGGAGGCGCCGCCCGCCTGGTCCCCGAACGAGGGCCCTGCCCAGGCCTCGTCCCCGAAGGCGGCGCCGCTCTGGCCCTTGTCGAACGACGGCCCCTGCCAGCTCTCGTTCCCGAAGGCGGCACCGGTGGTGGTCTGGTCGTCGACATCCGCGTGGGCGGCGGTGGCGCCGCCGAGGACGACGAGAGTTCCGAGAGCGGCGGCGGCAAGTGCGGTGCGAATACGCATGCGTACTCCTGTGGATTGGGTGCTGTTGCCACATGAACATCACCCTCGGACGGCAACCGGTACACCAAGTCCCACTCGGACGAGTGACTGATGCATGGCAACCAGCTCGACCGGCCCCGACGGCTTCGATGCGATCGAGGAGTTCCCCGACGGGGCGAGCGGTGCGACGATGCCGCAATGATCACATCCCCGGACCCACTCGACGGCAGGCCCCCGCGCCTAGGACTCCAGGTGGAGACCCACGGCCTCGACGTGATCGCCGACGCCGAACGCAAAGGCACTCCACGGACCCTGTTCTGGCCCTGGTTCGGGGCCAACGTGTCGATCCTGGGCCTCAGTTACGGTGCCTTCGCGCTCGGCTTCGGGATCTCCTTCTGGCAGGCGCTGGCCGCCGGAGTGGTCGGCATCGTCTTCTCGTTCCTGCTGTGCGGTTTTGTCGCCGTGGCCGGAAAGCGTGGCTCCGCGCCGACGATGGTGCTCGGCCGCGCCGCGTACGGCGTGCGCGGCAACCGTCTGCCGTCGGTGATCTCCTGGGTCCTCACCGTCGGCTGGGAGACCGTGCTCTGCGCCCTGGCCACCATGGCCACGGCGACCGTCTTCGGACGCCTCGGTTGGGGCGGCGGCACCGAGACCAAGGTGGTCGCCCTCGTCGTCGTGGCCGCGCTGACCGTCGTCGTCGGCGTCATGGGCTTCGACCTGATCATGCGGTTCCAGACCGTGATCACCGTGGTCACGGGCGTGCTCACCGTCGTCTACGTCGTTCTCGTCGCCGACCACGTCCGCTGGTCGGCCGTCAGCGCCGTGCCGGCGGGATCCGCCCAGGAGTTCATCGGCGCGCTCGTCTTCATGATGACCGGCTTCGGCCTCGGCTGGGTCAACGCGGCCGCCGACTACTCCCGCTATCTGCCGCGCACCGCGTCGAGCCGGGGCGTGATCGGCTGGACCACCTTCGGCGCGTCGCTGGCACCCCTGCTCCTGCTGGTCTTCGGACTTCTGCTGGCCGGCTCCTCCAGCGGGCTGGGCGCGGCCGTCGCCGCCGACCCGATCGGCGCGCTGACCACGATCCTGCCCACCTGGTTCCTGGTCCCGTTCGCCGTCGTCGCCGTCCTCGGCCTGGTCGGCGGCGCGGTCCTCGACATCTACTCGTCCGGCCTGGCCCTGCTCTCGGCGGGCCTGCGCGTGCCGCGCTATGTGGCGGCCCTGTTCGACGGCCTGCTGATGATCGCGGGCTCGATCTACATCGTGTTCGTCGCCGACGACTTCCTCGGCCCCTTCATGGGCTTCCTCACCACGCTCGGCGTCCCCATCGCCGCCTGGTGCGGCATCATGCTCGCCGACCTGGCCCTGCGCCGCCGCGACTACGACGAGCCCGACCTCTACCGCCCGACCGGCCGCTACGGCGACGTACCGCTCACCCCGCTGCTCCTGACCCTCACGGCCACCGCCCTCGGCTGGGGCCTGGTCACCAACTCGACGGCGAACTGGCTGGACTGGCAGGGCTATCTGCTAGGCCCCCTCGGCCTCGGCGGCAGGTCCGGAGCCTGGGCGTACGCCAACCTCGGCGTCCTCGCGGCCCTCGCCCTCGGCTTCCTCGGCACACTGGCCCTGCGCCGCGGACGCATCCGCGTACAGGAGGCACAGGCACCGAGCCCGACGGTGGACGAAGGGGCGACAGCATGACCGCCGGGTTGCTCGCCGTCATCGACATGCAGCGCGTCTTCGCCGACCCCGACAGCCCCTGGGCCGCCCCTCGATTCGCCGAAGCGGCGGCGGGCGTACGACGTCTGCTGCCGGCCTTCGGGGACCGGGTGACGTTCACCCGTTTCGTGGCCCCCGACAAACCGGAGGGCGCCTGGCGGGCGTACTACGAGCAGTGGCCCTTCGCCCTGCAACCTCCGGACGCCCGACTCTGGCAGCTGACGGACGAGTTCGCTCCCCCCGAAAGGCACGTGCTGGACGCCACCACCTTCGGCAAATGGACCCCGGAACTGGCCCGACGCGCCACCTCGGAGGGCCGTCTGGTCCTGGCCGGCGTCAGCACCGACTGCTGTGTCCTGTCGACGGCCCTGGCGGCTGCGGACGCGGGCGTCGAGGTGCTGGTCGTCGCCGATGCCTGCGCGGGTGCGGACGACGACTCGCACGTCAAGGCGTTGCAGGTGCTGGACCTGTACCGGCCGTTGATCCGGGTGACGACGGTCGCCGAGCTGCTGACGTAGACGGCCTGGTCACGGCTGAGACGTCTCGGACTCCAGCGATGTCCGGGTCGCCGTGCCGTAGACGCCCGACTCGTCCGCGAGGACGACGCGGGCGAGCTGGTAGGTGCGTACCGCGCTCTCGACCTCGCGGTCGTAGTCACCGTCGGCGGCACCGCCGTAGAAGCCGATCTGGCGCAGCCGGAGCTGGAGTTCGACCACCTCCGGTCCCTGGTCGCCGAAGCGGAGGACCGGGGGACGCCCTTCCGCATCGGTCGGTTCGGGGGCCGTGACGCTCGGGGTGGTTCCCGGGCCGGAGGGGGCCGTTGTCGGGGTGGCGGAGGCGTCGGTCGGTGTGGGGGAGCTGTCGGCCGGGGTCGCGCCGGGTGAGGGCGTCGAACTCCGGGACGGTGATGCGGACGACGTGCCGGAGGACTGCCCCTCGGGGGAGGTGCCGTCCGCGGACGAACCGTCCGGGACGGGTGCCCGTATGTCGTCGGACGCGGCGCCCTCCCGTGACGGGCTGTCATAGGAGAACAACCCGCCCAGGAAGGCGCCCGTCAACAGGACGACGAGGGTGGCGCCCGCTGCGGTGATCAGCAGGGTGCGACGCCTGCTCCGGGGACCTTCCAGGGCATCCGCGTCGCGCAGGGGCGCCCGGTCGGAAGGCTCCTCCGTGGGGTCCCCGGACGTCGGCCGGGCGTCGTCCGACGTCGTCAACTCCCTTGGTTCCCACGCGACATCGTCCGGGTCGGCATCGGCGTCGCCACCGAGGTCCACGAACGGCCGGATCCGCACCGGGTCGAAGTCCTCCGCGGCCGCCGCCTCCGCCGTGCGCGACTCGCGACGGGTGTCGGACGCGAGTCGGCCGCAGGAGCAGTCCGGGGTGCCGTCCGATGCCCGGGGCGTGCCGCACTCGGGGCAGACAGGGCCGTTCGGCTCACTCACGCGGGATCCCTCTCCGTGCGGATGTTCGGAATTTAAACAGATGGCCTGCACGCAATCTCCACGACCCCGGGATCTGGCGGAGCCAGGCCCTCCGGACGGTCGGGAACCAGCCGCCCGGGCCTACGCGGAACGGCGTGGCGCCCCCGTGCCGGGCCGGTCGAGGTGGGCGGTGAACCAGTCGCGGGCCAGTTCGGCGACGATGGTCAGGGTGCCGGGCTCCTCGAAGAGGTGGGTGGCGCCCGGGACGACCGCGATCCGGTGCTCGCAGTGCATCCGGTCGGCAGCCAGACGGTTGAGGCTGAGCACCTGGGCGTCGCGGCTGCCGACGATGAGCAGGGTCGGTGCCCGCAGGCGGGTCAGCGCCGCCGGGGTCGCCAGGTCGGGACGGCCGCCGCGGGAGACGACCGAGCGGACGTCGGAACCGGACAGCGCGGCGGCCTCCAGTGCGGCGGCGGCTCCGGTACTGGCCCCGAAGTAGGCGACGGGCAGCCCGGTTTCACCGCGCAGCCACACCGACGCGGCGTGCAGGCGCCGGGCCAGCAGCAGGATGTCGAACACGTTGTGCCGGTCCTGCGCCTCGCCGTCGGTGAGGAGGTCGAGCAGCAGCGTGGCCAGCCCCGCGCGGTTGAGGGCGGTGGCGACATACTGATTGCGCGGGCTGTGCCGACTGCTGCCACTGCCGTGCGCGAACGCCACGGCCGCCGGCGCCCCGTCGGGCACGACCAGGCGGGCACCGACCCGCGCGCCCGCGGCCGGGACCAGCACCTCGCGGTCCGACGGCGAGGTGGCCGCGGGCGCGGTGGGGGAGCGGGCGGCAGCCGCGAGCAGGGATGTGACCTCGGCGTCCGTGACCTGGGTGAAGTCCCGGTACCAGGCGCCCACCGAGCCGAGGACCTGAAGCGTGTGCGGGCAGACGACGTCGTCCGCCACCCGCTCCAGCCGGGCGACGCTGTGCCTCGCCCCGACGGGCACCGCGAGCACGATCCGGGCCGCGCCCTGACCTCGTACGACCCGGCAGGCGGCCTCGGCCGTGGCCCCGGTGGCGAGTCCGTCGTCCACGACGACGGCCGTGCGCCCGGCTACCGGCAGCGCGGTCCGCTCCCGCCGGTAACTGCGCACACGCCGTTCCAGCTCGCCCCGCTCGGCCTCCTCCACGGCCTCGCGCTCGCCGGCCCGCAGCCCGGCCGCGTCGATCACGTCCTCGTTGAGGACACGGACCCCGTGCTCACCGATCGCCCCGAAGCCCCACTCCGGCTGCTCGGGCACGCCCAGCTTGCGCACCACCAGCACGTCCAGCGGGGCGCCGAGACCACGCGCCACCTCGGCCGCCACGGGCACGCCGCCGCGCGGCAGCCCCAGCACCACGACATCCCGACCCCGCAGCTCCTGAAGCCTCTCGGCCAGCAGCCGCCCGGCCTCCCTGCGGTCGTCGTAACGCATACACCGCCTCCCGCGCCCACCAGGGCGGGAGCCTGTCCC
Organism: Streptomyces sp. cf386; assembly: GCF_900103585.1. GTDB lineage: Bacteria > Actinomycetota > Actinomycetes > Streptomycetales > Streptomycetaceae > Streptomyces. The sequence continues at coordinate 375,579 of NZ_FNHV01000005.1, read as the reverse complement.
GTCCTTTTCAGGCTACGACCGTTCGCCCGCGTCCGGCGCCGTGAGAGCCCTGGACACCGGGCCGCCCCGCCGCCCGCCACTTGGCGATATCCCGTCGGTACCCCGAGGCGGTTGCCGTGTTCAATCACTCGTATCGCGTCACGCAACACGGCACGAACGGACGGCCCCATACGTCAGGAGGCATCGTGATCGCCGCTCCCGAGCCCGGTCTGACCGAACGCGACATCGTCGAACGCGCCGTGCACCTACGGCCCGTGCTGCTCGAACGCCAGCCGGAGACCGAACGGCTGACGCACTACCCCAAGGACACCCACGACGACTTCCTGCGGGCCGGCTTCTACCGGATGCTCCAGCCGCGCCGGTACGGCGGCTACGAGTTCGGCCTGCCCACCTTCTACCGGGTGGTCACCGAAATCGCCCGCGGCTGCCCCTCCACCGGCTGGGCCCTGTCGCTCACCGCCGCCCACGTCCTCCAGGTCGCCACGCTCTTCGAGGAGCGGGCGCAGGACGAGATCTTCGGCACCGACGGCGACTTCCGGGCAGCGTCCACGGTCACGCCCATCGGCGTCGCACAGCCCGACGGCGACGGCCATGTCGTCCTCGACGGCACCTGGCCGTACTCCTCCGGAGCCCCGTACTCCACCCACTACGTCGGTCAGACCCTGCGCGCCCCCGACCGCCCCGGAGGCCCGCCGGGCCCGCCGGTGCTGTTCGTCGCCCCGCGCTCGGTGTGGACGGTGCTCGACGACTGGCACGGCGTCCTCGGCCTGCGCGGCACCGGCTCCAACAGCGTCCTCATGGAGCACGCCCGCATCCCCGCGTACCTCACCCGCGAGGCCAGCCTGTTGGACCTCCCCGTCGAGGGCGGCAGCGTCGGCTCCGAGCTGCACGGCAACCCGATGTACGCCGGCCGGGCGCCGAGCTTCTTCCACGGCGAACTGGCCGCCATCATGATCGGCACCGCCCACGCGGCCGCCGACGAGTACGCCCGGGCCGTCGCCGAGCGCCCGCTCATCCTCGAACCCGACCGCACCCGCGCCGAACTCCACGACTACCAGCGTCACCTCGGCGAGGCCCTCGGTGTGATCCACACGGCCGAGGCGGCACTGCAGCGCACCGCCGAGGAGTGGATGGAGACCTGCCACCGCAACGCCACCGGTGCCGCCCCCTTCACGATCGCCGAGGACAACCGTCTCGCGCTCATGTTCCTGAACGCGGGCCGTATGACCTGGGACGTCCTCCAAGGCACCCTCTTCCGCACGGCAGGCTCCCGGCACGCGCGCGACGGGGAGCGGATGCAGCGCTACTTCCGGGACGCGGCCACGTACTGGACCCATGTGGGCCCCGCCATGGCCGAGCCCCTCGCCCGCCGGGTCGGCTGTGACCGCCTGGGGCTGCCGTCGGAGCACATTCCGTTGATTCCCTGAGGAATGCTCCGGTCCGGATCGGGTACGCGAGCAGGGCCGCAAGACCGCCGCTACCAGGGGATCCGCCATGCACACACCCGCGAACCACTACGACGCCACACCCGCCCGCCGGGCGCTGGACGCGCTGGCCGAGAACACGGAGGACAGGGCGGCGATGGACGTACTCGCGAGCAGCGAGGTCCTCGTCCCCGTGCCCGACGACGCCGGCGCGGAGGTCGCCGACGACCCCGAGACCGTGGCGCTGCCCGTCATGGAACAGCAGGGCGGCGACCCGACCGTCCCGGTGTTCACCTCCGAGCCCGCGATGGCCGCACTGCTGCCCTTCATCTCCCGCTACCGCCTGGTACCGCTGGGCGCACTCGCCTCGCAGTGGCCGTCCGAGGACCTGGCGCTCACCATAGACGCGGGCTCGCCGCACCCCCTGACGCTGACCTCGGAGGGCGTACGGACCCTGCTCGCGCGGCCGTAGCGCCGCAGGACGCATCCGCCCTCACAGCGCCTTGCCGGGGTTGAGGATCCCCCGCGGATCGAACGCCTCCTTCACCCGCCGCTGCACGGCATGGGCAGCGGGCCCCAGCTCGTCGGCCACCCACTGCCGCTTCAGCAGGCCCACCCCGTGCTCCCCGGTGAGCGTGCCGCCGAGCCGCAGGGCCAGCGCGAAGATCTCGCCCGCCGCCTCCCAGGCGGCGTCGGGGAGCCGGTCGAGGGCGGGGTCCACGATGATGATCGGGTGCAGGTTCCCGTCCGCCGCGTGGGCGAGGGTGTAGACGGGCACGTCATGGCGTACGGAGATGGCGCGGATCTCCCGCACCGCCTCCGCGAGGCGGGACCGTGGAACGGCGATGTCCTCGATCAGCGGGCGCCCCAGCCGCTCCAGCGCCGGCAGGGCGAGCCGGCGGGCGGCGAGCAGGGCGTCCGCCTCGGCGGGATCTTCGGTGGTCTCGACGGTCGAGGCGAACGGGGTCAGCAACCGCGCGACCACCGCGGCCTCGGCCGCCGCGCCCGCACCGTCGCACTGCACGAGCAGCAGCGCGGCTCCCCGCCCCCGCAGCGCCGGGTCGATGGCGCCCAGCACCGGTCCGTCCACCAGCTCCGCCAGCGCGGGCACGACACCGGCCCGGCCGATCGCGTACGAGGCCTCGGCGGCGGCCTCGAACGTGGGGAAGTACGCGGCGATCGTGGCCGTCGCCACCGGCACCGGACGCAGCCGCAGGGTCGCCGAGGTGATCACCGCGAGGGTGCCCTCCGAGCCGGTGAGCAGGGCGGTGAGGTCGTAGCCGGTGACGCCCTTGACGGTACGGCGACCGGTCCCGAGCACCGTCCCGTCCGCGAGCACCGCCTCCAGACCCAGCACGCTGTCCCGGGTCACCCCGTACTTCGCGCACCGCAGCCCGCCCGCGTTGGTCGCGATGTTCCCGCCGATCGTGGACAGGGCGGCGCTCGCCGGGTCGGGCGCGTACCGCAGCCCCTGCTCGCCCGCCGCCCGGTCCAGCTCGGCCGTGATCACACCGGGTTCGACGACGGCGAGCTGATCGTCCGCCGACAGCTCCAGGATCCGGTCCATGCCGGACAGGTCCAGGACGAGGGACCCCTCCGACGCCGTCGCCCCGCCGGACAGACCGGTCCCCGCACCGCGCGGCACCACCGGCACGGCCAGGGCGTGCGCGTGCCGCAGCGTGACCGTCACGTCCTCCGTGCGTCGCGCGTGCACGACGGCCAGCGGTTCGCCGCCCGGTCGGGTGCCGGAGCGGTCGGTGGCGTACGGCGACAGGGCGGCCGGGTCGGTGGTGAGCCGGTCGGGCGGCAGGTCCCGGGCCAGCAGGCCCAGGAAGCGCGCGGACACGGTCGTCTCGGGTGCTGCCGTCATGAGGTGAGTGCCTTCGTTCCGAGTGCCTCTGCAGCGAGTGCCTTTGTTCCGATCGCGACCAGGGAGACGTCCTCCTGGGGCGCATGCACCGGCGCGCACTGGATGTCGCGGAAGTGGCGCTCCAGCGGATTGCCGCGAGCCAGCCCCGGATTGCCGAGCAGCCGTACGGCCAGCTCGACGGCCCGCAATCCGTGCCGGTCGGCCAGTACGCGCGCGCCGAGGGCCTGTTCGGGGGTGTACGAGGGGTCGTCGGCGTCGAGCTTCACGGCCCCGCCGAACACCAGCTGCTCGGCCGTGGCGAGGAGTACCTCGATCTCCCCGGCCGTGCGCCGGAAGCGTTCGGTACGGGCGACCGGATGGCCCAGGTTGGCGGGCACGCGCGTGTTGGCGAAGGTGTGGAAGTACGCCTGTGCGGCGCGGGCGACGCCCAAGTAGAGGGCGGCGAGAGGGACATGGAGGGCCGCGCCCGCCCGGTTGTCCTGCTCGGCGGCGGGACCGTACGGACCGATCCCGATGACGTGCTCGTACGGGACCTCCACCTCATGGAACGTCACGTCATGGCTGCCGCTGGCCCGCAGCCCCAACTGGTCCCAGCGGCCCGTGATCTCGATGCCGGGCGAGCCGCCGGGCACCAGGAAGGTGCCCACACGCGGCTCGGGCTCGTCGGTGTGCGCCCACACCAGGAACCAGTCCAGCCCCTCGGCGCCCGTCACGAACCGCTTGGTGCCGCTGACCGCCCAGCCGTCGGCCGTACGCCGAGCCCGCGTCGCGGGCAGCCCGCCCCGCGCGGGGGAACCCAACTCGGGCTCCACGCGCGCGTGGTTGATCAGCACCGGGAGCTCGAACGACTCCTTCACCACGCGCGCGTACAGCTCCTGCGGCCAGTGCGGCTGAGCGGCCTGCCGGGCGTGCGTGTTCAGCGTCATCGCCGTGATCAGCGCGACGGACGGGTCGAGCCGTCCCAGGGAGTGCAGGATCCGGGCGCTCTCTTCGACGCCGCCGCCCCGGCCGCCGTACCGCTCGCCGATCGTCGCGGTGAGCAGGCCCGCCTCGTGCGCGATCCGCAGGGACTCGGCGGGGAAGGCGGCCGAGCGGTCGTACTCGACCGCCAGTTCGGCGATGCGCGCGGTCGGCTCGGGCCTCTCGGTCGTCTCGTTCGTCACAGGGCCTTCTTCAGGTCGGCGTTCAGGTCGGTGGTCCAGAAGGACTTCACGTCCAAGTGCTGCTTCAGGGCGCCGAGTTCGGTGAAGGCGTCGGCGACCTTCTGCTGCGAGGCGATGGCGTCGTCGCCGACCGTCCGGGCCTGGGTCGGGCGCTGGTTCTGAGCGTCGAGCAGATCCTTCCGGGCCTGGGCGAGGGGCTGGTGGGTGGCGTCGGCGGTGATCTTCGCGAAGCCGTCGAGGTGGCCGTCGCGGACATAGGCGTACGCCTTGGTGATCCGCGCGATCAGATCGGCGACGGCCGCCCTCGGCGCAGGGCTCTTCAGCACGCTGTCCCGCGCCGACCAGAGGAAGTTGCCGGACAGGATGTCCTTGCCCGAGCCGACCGTGGTCGCGCCCTGCTGATGGGCCGTGATGATCGACGTGCCGTAGGAGGCGAAGGCGTCGATGCCGCCGCCGTTGAGCGCGGCGATACCGTCGTTCGGCAGGAGCGGCTTGGCGTCGATGTCGGACCACTTCAGGCCCGCCTGCTTCAGCAGCCGGTAGAGGAAGTAGTGGGCGGTGGTGTTCTGGACGTAGCCGACCTTCTTGCCCTTCAGCCCGGCGATGTCGGTCACCTCCGACCCCTTGGGGACGACGACCTCCTGGTTGAGGGTGGATCCGCGCTGCACGGCGACCACCTTGAAGTCGGGGTCCCCGTCGGCGGCGGCGAAGACCGGCGGGATCTCGCTGGAGGAGGCGAGGTCCAGCGCCCCGGCCCGGATGGCCTGGAGCTGCTGGTCGCCGCCCTGGAACTGGCTCCACTTCACCTGGTAGGGGGTGTCGTCGAGGCCGGCGTACTTCAGCACCGCCTCCTCGACCTTCCAGCCGGTGGCACCGACTCTCAGCGTGACCGCGGACACCGAGGACGGGGCCTCCGCCTGGGCCTCGGTTCCGCAGCCCGCCGCGAACGGCAGGAGCAGGGCGAGCGCGGCGGCGGACGTGCGCAGGGAACGGCGGAACAACACGGGATCTCCATCAGGCGGCGTGGGTGGTCGCGCGGTGGGCGAGTTCCTGCCGGACCAGCGGCAGGACGTGACGGGCGTAGTCGACGGCGTCGTTGAGGGGGTCGTAGCCGCGGATCGACAGCAGGTCGCAGCCGATGTCGACGTAGTCGAGCAGGGCCTTGGCCACCGTCTCGGGGGTGCCGACCAGCGCGGTCGAGGCCCCGGCGGCGTTGGTGGCGACGGCGGGCGCGGTCCACAGGCAGCGGTCGTGGACCTCGCCCCGGTCCGCGATGTCGAGCAGCCGCTGGGAGCCGACGTTGGCCGGGCGCCCGGTCGTGCGGTAGTGGCGCAGCAGCTCGGTGTTGCGTGCCTGGTCCTTGAGCACGCCCAGCGTGCGGTGTGCCTTCTCCCAGGCCAGCTCCTCGGTGGGCGCGATGATCGGGCGGAACGACACCCAGATACGGGGCCGGGGGCGCCCGGCGGCGTCCGCGACCGCGTTGACGGCGGCGATCTGCTCCGCCGTCTCCTTGAGCGGCTCGCCCCACAGCCCGAAGATGTCGCGGCGGCCCGACGCGGCGATGGCGCCGGGGAGTTCACCGGTCCGGGTCAGTTCCACGGCCTGCTTCACGACGTCCACGGGGGAGGCCAGCACGGACTCCGGGAGGACACCGGTGGCCGAGGTCAGGAACCACAGGAGGACGAGACCGATCGGTCCGGCGGCCCGGCGCACGGAACGGGGAACCGTGAAGCGACGGCCGGTCTTGACGCTGCCTCGGATGGTGACGCGGGTGGACGGTGCGGGCTTCTCCGGTGCGGTCTGCCGGGGCCGTACCAGCGGTTTGGTCGTCATGGACGGCTTCCCTTCGCGGCCGGGCGATCGGGGTCGGCCGACCAGGCGGACCAGGAGCCGGGGAAGAGGACGGCCTCGAAGCCGGCGATCTCCAGCGCGGCGATCTGATGGGCCGCGGTCACACCCGAGCCGCAGTACACGCCGACACGCCCGGCCGTACCGGCACCCAGGTCCTCGAACCGCTTGCGCAGCTCGTCGGCCGGCCGGAAGGTCCCGTCCGCGGCGAGGTTCTCCCCGGTCGGCGCGGAGACCGCGCCCGGGATATGACCGGCACGCGGGTCGACCGGCTCCACCTCACCGCGATACCGCTCGGCGGCCCGCGCGTCCAACAGCAGCCCCGAGGCGGCGAGTTCGGCGGCACCGTCGGCATCAGTGGCCGACAGTGCGCCCGCGCGCAGGACGACATCGCCCGGCCCCGGATCAGCCGGCAGCCCCGACTCCAGGGGGAGTCCCGCCGCACGCCACGCACCGAGCGCCCCGTCGAGCAGCGTCACCCGCCCGAGCCCCGCGTACCGCAGGAGCCACCAGGCCCGCGCTGCCGCCGTGTTGCCCAAGTCGTCGTATACGACGACGGGTTGCCCCTCCTGGATGCCCCATGCGCGGGCCGCCCGCTGGAGATCCGTGACCGAGGGCAGCGGATGCCGACCGCCCCGCGGGCTCGGAGCGGACGCCAACTCGGTTACCAGGTCGACGTATACGGCACCGGGGATATGGCCCTCGGCGTAGTGCGCGCGGCCGTGCGGGTCGCCCAGTGCCCAGCGGACGTCGAGCAGGACCGGGGGAGTGTCGGTGGCGAGTTGCTCGTGGAGTTCGGCGACGGTGGTCGTGACGGTCATGCCCGCTCCTCGGCGATCGGGGGCAGCTCGGGGGACAGACGCAGCCGCTCCAGGAAGAGCACCACGGTGGCGGCGGCGGTGCGGTGCAGGGCGTCGTTGAGGACGTCGTGCCGGCCGCCGTCGAAGACGACCGTCCGCGCTCCCCGGTACGCCGCGAGTGCCTGATCGACCGGGCTCGCCGTGTCGTCCTTGCCGTGCAGAGCCAGGACGGGGACGCCCACTCGGTCGAGCCGGGGTGCGGGCAGGTCCGGGAGCGAGTCGAGCGCACCCCGCCGGAAGTCCACGTCGTTCGTCAGCCGCCCCTGGTGGGTGGGGCAGGCGGTGCGGGCCTCGACTTCCGCCTCCCAACTCCCGGCAGTCCAGGGGGAAACGGGCAGGCCGACCAGGATCAGAGCGTCGAGGTCCACCGTCCGCTCTTCGGCCAGCCGCGCGGCGTAGAGAGCGCCGGTGTCCGAGCCGACCAGCACCTTCGGGCCGGGCAGCGACTCGTCGGCCAGCAGTTTGGCCGCCTCGTCGAGCACCGACGGGTCGGCGGCCGGGTCGCCGAGGGCGCGGACGCGGTACGCGTCGAAGGCGAGCCGGCGGCCGAACCGCTCGTACACACCGCCGTGTTCGCCCCGCCCGGCCAGCACGATCAGCGTGCCGCGCGCGGCGAGACCTTCGGGTTCGTCCCAGGAGAACGATTCGGGCATGAGGGGGCAACTCCCGTTTCAGGGGATGGAGAGAGCAGGGAAAGAGAGCAGGGAAGGGCAGGCAGAAGGTGCTGTCACGTGTCAGCGCGTGTCGGAGCAGGGGCGACGTGATCAGCTGGGACGGCGGCAGAGCGCCGAGAGGAATGTCAGCGACAGAGCGCGCTGCACGCCACGCCGAAGTCGATGACTCGGCGCTGCGTCAGAAAGGCAGCGGAAGCGGTCGCGTGCAACATGCGCTCATCATGACCGCAGGCGGCGGACCACGTCCAACGACGATTCCGCATCGAAACCGATCAGCGATCGCGATCGATCGCCCGGGCGGGCTACTGTCACGGCATGCCCCAACCCGTCCTCGACATCGTGGCCCTGCGCAGCCTGACCGCGATAGCCGACTGCGGCGGCTTCCACCGCGCCGCCCAGGCGCTGTCCCTGAGCCAGTCCGCGGTCAGCCAGCATGTGCGCAAACTGGAGAAGACCCTGGGGCGGCCGGTCGTCGAACGCGAGGGCCGTGGCACCCGGTTCACCCCCGAAGGGCGCCGACTGCTGGAACAGGCACGCAGGATCCTCGCCGTGCACGACGAGGCCGTCCGCACCCTGCTCGACACCGAGGGCGACACGGTCACCGTCGGCTCCACCGAACACGCCGCCGACCAGTTCCTGCCCCGGCTCACCGCCGCGGTCCAGGAGGTACGCCCCGGCTGCCGGGTGCGGTTCCGGATCGACCGCTCGGCCCGGCTCGTCGAGGCCGTGGAACGCGGCAGCGTCGATGTCGCGGTGTACGTCACCGAGGCCGCCGCCACCGAGGGCACCCCCGTCGGCGGCCTCCCGCTCACCTGGCATGCCGTCCCCGGCTGGGCGCCCCCGGCCGCACCCGCTCCGGTGCCGCTGGTCGCGATCGAGGAACCGTGCGCGATCCGCCGCCGTGCCATCGCGACCCTCGCCCAACACGGAGTGCCCGCCACGGTCGTCGGCGACGCCGGCTATCTCGCGGGCGTCCTCGACATCGCCCGCACCGGCCAGGGTGTGGCCCTGCTCGCCTCGGTCGGCGCCGCGCCCGACGGGCTCACCCCGTGCGAGGGCCTGCCGGCCGTCACGCCGATCGCGATGAGCGCACTCGCCCGCCCCGGCGCGGACCCGGCGACGGCCGAGGCCGCCTTCGGCGCCGTACGGGAACTGCTGCGGCAGGGGTGACGCCCGTGACGGTGGTCAGCGGCCCCGCCCGGTGAAGGTCGGCCGGAACTGCTCCCCGCCGCAGGGTGGTTCGGCCGTATGGAGAGGGAAGATCCCACCGGGAGGGCCGACGTGTTGGGGATGGGGGGTCGTCTTGAGGGTCGTCCTGCTCGGCACCGCCGCCGGAAGCGGCTTCCCGCGATGGAACTGCGCCTGTGCGCGGTGCGCCGCCGCCCGTGACGGCAAGCTGCTCACCCGTACCCCGGAGTGCGCGGCCGTCACCGGCAACTCCCGGGACTGGTGGCTGCTGAACACCTCGCCGGACATCCGGGCCCAGCTCACCGCCGCCCCCGCCCTGTGGCCCGGCCCCCGGCACACTCCGGTGCGTGGTGTGCTGCTGACCGACGCCGAGGCCGATCACCTGGCGGGCCTGGCCGTGCTGCGTGAGGCCGCTGGGCTGAAGACGTACGCCGCTCCTCCGGTGCTCGCCGCCCTGGCCCCGGCGCGGACGGCCCTCGACCGCCACACCCCGTGGGATTGGGCCGACAATCTGACGGAGGGCGGGTTCGTGCTGGCCGGCGGCCTGGTCGTCACGGCGCACCCCGTGGTGGGGGAGCCCCCGGCGTATGTGCCGGGCCGGGCGAAGGACCGCCGGTGGGTGACGGCGTACCGGATCGAGGATCTGGCCACCGGGGGCGTCCTCGTGTACGCGCCCCGAGTCGGCACCTGGACGCCGATGCTGGAGGACATCGTGGCGGAGGCGGACTGCGTCGTGCTGGACGGCACCCACTTCGCGGCGGACGAGGCGGCTCGGCCCGGGCGGCATCTTCCCGTCTCGGGAACCGCCGGCAGCCTCACCGCCCTGACCCGCCATCCGCACGTCCGCCGTGTCTACACCCACCTCGCCGACACCAATCCCCTGCTCGACCCCGCCTCGGCGGCTCGCACGCAGGTGTCGGAGGCGGGCGTCGAGGTGCTCCCGGACGGGGCGGAGTTCGTGCTCTAGCCAGGTCTCCGACGGGTGGCGTCAGGCGCCCAGCATCCGGACCAGCGCGTCGCGCTGCAGTGGCAGAACCTCCGCATGCAGGTCGCGGCCCTTGCGGGTCAACGTGACGTACACACCGCGCCGGTCCTCAGCGCACATGGAACGCTCCACCAGGCCGTCCTTCTCCAGCCGGCCGATGAGCCGGGACAGGGCGCTCTGGCTGAGATGGACGCGTCCGACGAGGTTCTGCACCCGGCACTGGGTGCCCTCGTCGGACGAGGCGGTCGCCAGGATGTCGAGCACCTCGAAGTCGCTCGCGCCCAGTCCGTGCGGGTGCAGGACGCGATCGATCTCGCACATCGTGCGCGCGTGCACCGACAGGATGTCCCGCCACCGTTCCTCGAGCCCTGCGTCGGCCGTCTTCACTGCCATACCGGAACGGTAACACCGATCCGGCCAATCATTGAGCGTGCAACTAGTGCATGCGCAACAGAAGCGTGGACCGAGGGCCAGCGGATCGAGAGTCAGTCGTCACTCGGTCGGGTCCTGGAGGATCCCCACCAGATTGCCGTCCGCGTCCTTCACGGAGGCGATCAGCCTGCCGCCGCCGACGTCCTTCACGTCCTGCAGCGTCTCGGCACCGCTCTCCAGCAGGGCCGCGAGGGTCGCCCGGATGTCGGTCACGTGCCAGTAGGGGACCGGCCCTGTCATGCCCTTCGCGTGACCGTTGGGGTCCAGGCCGACGTCCTGCCCGGCGTGCTTGAAGCCGACGTAATACGGCTCGTCCGCATACGGCTGCGTGCCCAGCAGGGCGCTGAACAGGGACTTCGCCCGGTCGAGGTCCTTGACGGGGTAGATGATCGTGTTGAGTCCGGCGGTCATGGCGCACTCCTCGTGAAGCGTGGTCCGACGCGTCTCGTCGGTGGCTTCACGCTAGGACGGGGGAGCGGTCGGGCACTTCTTGATTCCTGACCGATGACGGGGCGAAGGCGCGCTGCCGATCGCCGGCCGAGGGCGCGCCGCCGGCCCCAACCCGTGCGGCCCGCCCCCGCTGCCCGCTCACGCCCTCATGTGGACTCCCGTCTCACCAGCTCCGTCGGCAGGATCACCGCCGCCGGATCCTCACCGCCGATCTGCGCCAGCAGCACCCGCACCATCTCCGCGCTGATCCGGTCCCAGGGCTGCCGGATCGTGGTGAGCTCGGGGCGGGCGGCGAGCGCGGCGGGGGAGTCGTCGAAGCCGCCGACCGCGACGTCCTGCGGCACCCGGCGCCCGGCCCGCTCCAGGGCCGTCAGAACGCCCTGCGCCATCAGGTCGGACGCGACGAACACCGCGTCCATGTCCGGTGCCCGCGCCAGCAACAGCTCGGCCCCCGCCTCACCGCTGGCCCGGCTGTAGTCGCCGGAGACGATGAGCCGGTCGTCGATCTCGACACCCGCCTCGGTGAGCACCTCCTTGTACCCGGCGAGCCGCTCCACACCGCCCGGGGTGTCCAGCGGACCGGTGACCACCCCGATACGGCGGCGGCCGACGGACAGCAGATGGCGCACCATGTCCCGGGCGCCGTCCCGGTCGTCCGCGGCCACATAACTGACCTTGGACCCGAGCCCGATCGGCTTGCCGCACGCCACCAGCGGCACACCCGCCTCACGCAGCTCCTCGGCCACAGGGTCACCGGAGTGGCTGGACACCAGCAGCACCCCGTCGACGTGCCCGGCCGTGATGTACCGCGTGATGCGCCGCCGTTCGTCCTTGGTGCCCGCCAGCATCAGCAGCAACGGGATGTCGTGCGCGGCCAGCGCCTGGGTGCAACCACGCAGCAGGACGTTGAAGTTGGGGTCCTCGAAGAATTTCTCCTGCGGCTCGGTCAGCAGAAAGCCGATGGAGTCCGAACGCCCCGTGATCAGCGAGCGCGCATGGCGGTTGACGACGTAACCCGTCTTGCGGATCGCCGCGTTGACCGCTTCCTGCGCGGCCGGGCTGACGTAGTGCCCGCCGTTGAGCACTCGCGAGACGGTACCCCGTGAGACTCCGGCCTCGCGCGCCACGTCGTGGATCGTCGGCGGTCTGCGTCGGCCCCCCGTGTTGCTCATGGTCATGACTTTACGGCTCCGGAGAGCAGATCGAGACTCCAGAACCGCTGGATGACCAGGAAGAGCGCCACCAGCGGAATCACCGCGAGGAACGCACCGGTGATCACCAGGGTGTACAGCGCGGGCGTGTTGGCGCCCTGTTCGAGGAGCGTCTGCAGACCGACCGTGATCGGGAACCGCTCGTCGTCGCTGAGCATGATGTACGGCAGCAGGAAGTTGTTCCAGATCGCCACGAACTGGAACAGGAAGACCGTCACCATGCCGGGCACCATCATCGGCAATGCGACCCGCGTGAAGATCCGCCACTCGCTCGCCCCGTCCATCCGGCCGGCCTCGACCACGTCGGCGGGGACGGCCGCGGCCGCGTAGATCCGCGCGAGGTAGACGCCGTACGGCGAGAGGATCTGCGGCAGCAGCACGGAGAGGTACGAGTCCGTGAGGTCGGCCTTGGCCAGCAGCAGGTACTGCGGGATGGCCAGGATCACCGGCGGCATCAGCACACCCGCCAGCAGGACGCTGAAGATCGCCTCGCGGCCGGGGAAGCGGTACATCGCCAGGGCGTAGCCGCTGAACGCCGACACGCACGTCGACAGCAGGGCGCCGAGAACGGCGTACAGGGCGGAGTTGCCCATCCACTGCCAGTACACGCCGTCGCGATAGGCGTTCAGATCCGAGAAGTTGTCGGCGAAGCCCGTGCCCGGCAGGAAGGTGAACGTGGAGAAAAGCTCACTGCCGGACTTCGTCGCCGCGATCACCACCCAGGCCACGGGCAGCAGGCAGTAGAGCGCGCCGAGCAGCAGCGTGACCGTCGGGAACAGCGCGATCCGGCGGCGCAGGGGCGGGCGGCTCTGGGCGGTGCCGGACGTGCTGCCGGCGGCCGTGTCGGCCTTGCCGACGGCAAGAGAACTCATCGGGCTGCCTCCTGCTTGTTACGACGGTTCGCGGCCCGCAGGAAGCCGAAGGAGAGCAGCAGCGTCGCCAGGGCGATGATCGTGGCCTGCGCCGCCGCCGCGTAGATGTCGCCCTTGCCGAAGGCGTCCTGGTACACCTTCATCAGCGGACTCCACGTCGTGGACACGGAGTTGGTGAGCGGCTTGAGGGTGGTCGGCTCGGTGAACACCTGGAGCGTGGCGATGATCGAGAAGAAGAAGGTCAGCACCAGCGACGGCGCCACCATCGGGATCTTGATCCGCAGCGCGACCTGGAGCGGAGTGGCACCGTCCAGCTTGGCCGCCTCGTATACCTCGGCCGGGATGGCCTGCAGCGAGGTGTAGATGACGATCATGTTGAAGCCGGTACCGCCCCAGACCGCGATGTTCGACAGGGCGAGGTACAGCGGACCGCCGTCGAGCAGGTCCGGCTGCGGCATGCCCAGCCTTTCGAGCACGTAGTAGAAGGGGCTGACGTCCGGCAGGTACAGGAAGCCCCACAACAGCGCGGCCACGACGCCTGGGATGGCGTACGGCAGGAAGATCGCGAGCCGGGTGAACGGCGCGAGGCGCACCTTGTCGGAGTCGAGCATCAGCGCGAACAGCAGGGCGAGGCCCAGCATCACCGGCACCACGATGCAGCCGTAGCCGAGCACGCGCAGCGCGCCGTCGACCAGTTCGCTGTCGGTGAGGGCGTCCGTGTAGTTCTCCAGACCGGCCCAGACCTCCTTGCGGGCGCCGGAACCGAGCCCGAGCCCGGAGACCTTCACCTTGTGGAAGCTGAGCCAGACCGCGTAGCCGATGGGCAGCGCGAAGAAGAGCAGGAAGAGGATCGTTGCGGGGAGGAGGAAGGCGTACGGGGCCCCCTTCACCCCGTACGCCCTCCGGCTGGTGCTGGTCACTCGGAGACCTCGAAGCCCTGCTTCTCGAGGTCGGCGACCGTGTCGTCCTGCATGCTCTTCAGGGCGGCGCCGAAGTCCGACTTTTCCTTGGCGGCCTTGCCGAAGGCGTCCTTGAAGGTCGTGTAGGCGACGTTCACGTTCGGGCCCCAGGCGGACGGCGCGGTGGTCTCGGCGATCTCTGCGGCCTTCGTGTAGAAGTCGGCCTGGTTGGAGAAGTAGTCCGGCGGGGTGGTGAACGCGCCGCTGAGCTGGGCCGACGTGGAGGCCGGGTAGATGCCGCTCTCCTTGGCCAGCGCGTTGAGGGCGTCACGGTCGGTGTTCAGCCAGGCGGCGAACTTCGCGGCGGCGGCCTTGTGCTTGGAGTCCGTGGTGACGGCGGTCGAGGAGCCGCCCCAGCTGCCGGTGACGTTCTCCGACTGCGACCACTGGGGGAGCGGGGCCATGGCCCACTTGCCCTTGGTGTCGGGCGCGGCCGTGGTCAGCGTGCCCGGCGCCCACACGGCGCTGACCCAGGCGATCTGCTTGCCGGTGTTGAGCGCCTTGTTCCAGGCCGGGGTGTACATCGGCTGGTTGTCGATGGCGCCCTCCTTGACGAGGTCGCCCCAGAACTTGGCGACCTTCTGGGAGGCGGCGTCATTGATGCCGACGTTCCACTTCTCGCCTGAGGTCGTCCACCACTTGGCGCCGGCCTGCTGGGCGAGGCCCGCGAAGAGGCCGGAGTCGTTGGCGGAGAAGGTGGTGAGGTCCGTGTCGGGGGACTTCTTCTTCAGCGCTCGCGCGGTCTCGGCGAACTGCTCCCAGGTGGTCGGGACCGTCAGGCCGTACTTCTTGAAGAGGTCCTCGCGGTAGTAGAACATCATCGGCCCGATGTCCTGCGGGACCGCGTAGACCGCGTCCGTGCCCAGCGTGGTCTGCTGCCACACACCGTCGGCGAACTTGCCCTTCGTGTCGCCGACCTCGCTCGCTATGTCCGCGACCGCGTCATTGCTGACCAGCGTCGGGAGTGCCTGGTACTCGGCCTGGACCAGGTCCGGGGCCTTGCCGGCCTTGTGCGCGGTGAGGATCTTGGTGACCAGCGTGTCGCCGGACGCCTGCTTCTTCACCGTGACCGTGATCTGGTCCTTCTTGCCCTGGCCCTTGTTCCACAGGTCGACGACCTTGTCCATGCCGGGCGTCCACGTCCAGTACGTCAGTGAGGCCGGCCCCGACGCGTCGTCGCTCGCGTCTTCGGAGCCGCAAGCGGCGAGGGCGGTGGCGCCGAGGGCCACGGCGATGGTGGATGCCACGAGGCGAACGCGCTTCGTGTTGGGCATGGATCTCTCCCCTGACCTGGGGTCTCCGCCTGATGCGAAGACCTGCCATGCTTCTGTGAGCGTTCACAGTAGAGAAACATCCCGGACACTTGTCAATGGTTGTTGCTGTGCGGTTATGTTGGGCTCGCACCGCTGATCGGGTGTGTGCACGTTCCCAAATGATCGATTAAACGGGAGAGATCCATGCCGGAGACCACCCCCAGGGGCCTCACCAGGCTCGCCTTCGGTGGGGACTACAACCCCGAGCAGTGGCCGGAAAGCGTCTGGCAGGAGGACGTCCGGCTCATGCGGGAGGCCGGCGTCACGATGGTGAGTGTCGGGATCTTCTCCTGGGCCCTGCTGGAGCCCTCACCCGGGGAATACGACTTCGGCTGGCTGGACCGCCTGTTCGCCCTGCTCCACGACAACGGCATCCGCGTCGACCTCGGCACGCCCACGGTGTGCCCGCCGGTGTGGTTCTACCGCGCCCACCCCGAGGCCCTGCCCGTGACGGCGGAGGGTGTGCGCCACGAGTTCGGCTCCCGCGCCGCGATCTGCCACAGCAACGCCGACTACCGGGCCGCCGCAGCGACCATCACCACCAAGCTCGCCGAACGCTACGGCGACCACCCGGCGCTGGCGATGTGGCACGTGCACAACGAGTACGGCGTCCCCGTCTCGGCCTGCTACTGCGACTCCTGCGCCGCACACTTCCGCCGCTGGCTGGAGTCGACGTACGAGACCGTCGACGCGGTCAACGAGGCCTGGGGCACCGCCTTCTGGGGCCAGCGCTACAGCGATCTCGGGCAGATCAACCCGCCGCGCCTGACGCCCACTTCCGTCAACCCGGCCCAGGCGCTGGACTACAAGCGGTTCGCCGACGCCACCATGCGCGAGAACTTCGTGATGGAGCGGGACATCCTGCACCGCCTCTCGCCGGGCGTCCCCGTCACGACGAACTTCATGACCGCCCTCAGCCAGTGCGACTCCGTCGACTACTGGGCCTGGGGCCGCGAGGTCGACATCGTCACCAACGACCACTACCTGATCACCGACGGCCGCCGCACCCACGTCAACCTCGCGATGGCCGCCGACCTCACCCGCTCGGTGGCGGGCGGCGCCCCGTGGATCCTCCTGGAGCACTCCACCTCGGGCGTCAACTGGCAGCCCCGCAACCCCGCCAAGGCCCCGGGCCAGATGGCCCGCAACTCCCTCGCCCATGTGGCGCGCGGCTCCGAGGGCGCCATGTTCTTCCAGTGGCGGCAGTCCCGGCGCGGCGCCGAGAAGTTCCACTCGGCGATGCTCCCGCACGGCGGCACGGACACGCGCGTGTGGCGCGAGGTGGTCGAACTCGGCGCCGCCCTCGACTCGTTGAGCAGTGTGCGCGGCACCCGCACGCAGGCCGACGTGGCGATGCTGTGGGACTGGCACTCCTGGTGGGCGCAGAACCTCGACTGGCGCCCCAGCGAGGACCATGACCCGCGTGAGCGCGCCGACGCCTTCTACGAAGTGCTCTACGACCGCCACCTCACGGTCGACTTCGCGCATCCGGAAGCCGACTTGTCGCCCTATCCTCTTGTCGTCGTACCCGCGCTGTACCTGATGACGGAGGCGGCCGGCCGCAATCTGCGCCGGTACGTCGAGAGCGGCGGCACGCTCGTCGTGTCGTACTTCTCCGGCATCGTCGACGAGCACGACGCCGTGCACGAGGGCTCCTACCCCGGACCGCTGCGGGACGTCCTCGGTCTGACGATCGAGGAGTTCTCGCCGCTGCTCCAGGACCAGCTGGTGCGGATCACCGGCCCCGACGGCTCCGAGCTCAGCGGCGACGTGTGGAGCGAGTTCGTCGTCCCGCGCGGCGCCGAGACCGTCTGGACGTACACCGACGGCCTGACCGCCGGCCATCCGGCCGTCACCCGGCACCGGCTCGGCGAGGGGACCGCCTGGTATGTCTCCACCCGTCTGGGCGCCGAGGGACTCGACGCGCTGCTGGGCTGGGCGATCGAGGACGCGCAGGTCGCCCCGCGTGTCGACCTGCCCCGCGACGTCGAGGTCGTCCGCCGCGCCGGCGAGTCGGGCAGCTATCTGTTCGCCGTCAACCACACCGCGTCGGACGCCAAGGTGCCGCTGGAGGCGCCCGGCACCGAACTGCTGACCGGTGAACGCGCCGCGGGCTGCCTCGAAGTGCCCGCGGGAGCCGTCCGGGTCGTACGACTCGACGGCTGAGCCGACTCCCCTCCGCCCGCGCGTGCCGCGAGCCGCGGGCGGAGGGGCTCCTCACCACTGTGGTGAGGCCCTCGCCGACCTTCCTGGCGAGGGGTACCCCCAACCCCACGTCGAAGGGACGACGGACGACGATGTTCCATCCCAGACGCACCCTCCGAGTTCTGCTCATACCGCTGGCCGCCGGACTCGCCCTCACCGCCCTGCCCGCGCAGACCGCCTCGGCGGCGAGCACGCTCACCAACGGCGGCTTCGAGTCCGACGGCACCGGTACCGCGACTCCGGCCGGCTGGTCCACGTACTCGGCGGCCGGCCAGAACTCGGCCTCCTTCACCGAGGCCGGCGGCCACGGCGGGAGCTACCGCCTGACGCACTACTCGTCCTCCGCCTACAAGGTGGAGACCTACCAGTACCTGTCCGGGCTGACCAACGGGAACTACAAGCTGACCGCCTGGGTCCGCTCCGGCGGTGGCCAGAACTCGGCGTACATAGCGCTGAAGGGCTGCGGCGGTGCCGAGCAGCGCACCGATCTTCCGGTCTCGGCGAGCGGCTGGATCCGTATCGTCGTGCCGGTCAATGTGACCAACAGTCAGTGCACCATCAGCATCAACAGTGACGCGAACGCGGGCAACTGGATCAATGTCGACGACCTGACCTTCGCGTCCGGCACCGGCGGCACATCGATCCACGGCGCGGACATCTCCTCCCTCGTCAAGAGCGAGGCCAAGGGCGGTGTCTACAAGACCGGTTCGGGCACGACCGGCGACGCGGTCACCATCCTGAAGAACGCCGGCATGAACTACGCGCGTCTGAAGGTCTGGGTCAACCCGGCCGACGGCTACAACAACAAGACGCGCGTCCTCGCCATGGCCAAGCGCGTCAAGGCGGCCGGCATGAAGCTGCTGGTCGACTTCCACTACTCGGACACCTGGGCCGACCCCGGCGCCCAGAGCAAGCCGTCCGCCTGGGCGGGGCACTCGTACAGTCAACTGAAGACCGACGTGTACAACCACACGTACGACGTGTTGAACGCGTTGAAGGCTCAAGGCACCACCGCCGACATGGTCCAGGTGGGCAACGAGATCAACGGCGGCATGCTGTGGTCCGAGGGCTCCACGGACAACTGGTCGCAGCTCGCCGGCCTGCTCAACTCGGGCTACGACGCGGTCAAGGCGGTCAACTCGTCCACCACGGTCGCGCTGCACCTCGCCAAGGGCGGCGATCTCTCCGGCACCCGCTGGTGGTTCGACAGCGCCGTCTCCAACGGGGTGAAGTTCGACGCGATCGGCCTGTCGTACTACGGCTACTGGCACGGCTCGCTCTACGACTTCCAGACGACCCTGGACGACGCGGCGTCCCGCTACGGCAAGCCGGTCTTCGTCGCCGAGACGGCCTACCCGTTCCGGCTGGACAGCGAGGACTCGCACGAGGAGATCATCAACACCACCGGCGAACTGGTCTCCGGCTACCCGGCGAACACGGCCGGGCAGCGCCGGTGGATGAACGACGTGACGAGCATCGTGGAGGCCGTCCCGAACGGTCGCGGCCTCGGCGTCTTCTACTGGGAGGCGACCTGGACCGCCGTCTCCGGCAACGGCTGGGACCCGACCGACGCCTCTTCCGGCAACGGCTGGGAGAACCAGGCGCTGTTCGGCTACGACGACAAGGCGCTGTCGTCGATGGCGTGGTTCAGCCACCGCTGAGTTCGTTGAATCAGTGACAGAAGGGCCCGGCCGTGCCCATGCGGCCGGGCCCCGCCGCGTCCCGGACGAACCACCGTGTGTCGTACGGCCGTTCGGTACCGGACAAGGGTCCCGGAGTCCCGGACACGGCGGCTTCGACTGCGGGACAGTGGGGGGACGCGTGATGACGCGGCCCCACGGAGGGAGGCACGAGATGCTCAGGACTCCCGTCAGCGTAAGGCGCCTGGACATCCTGGAATGGCTGAAGAACCCGGCCGCACACTTCCCGAAGCCGCGACACGGCGACCCGGCCGAGGACGGCGTCACCGCGGACGCCGTGGCCGCGAAACTCGGCGTGCCGCGCAAGGTCGCCGAGACCCACCTGGGCCTCCTCACGGACCTCGGCCTGCTGCGCACCAAGCGGATCCGGCGGCGCCTGTACTACCGGCGCGAGGAGATGCGGATCGCCGAGGTGGCGCGAATGTTCGAGAAGGGCTGGTAGGCGGGGGCGGGAGCAGTCGGCCCGACTCCCGGACAGGCCCTAGCCCGCGCCCCGTCCCGCCACCTCACCGAACTCGTCATGCTCGCGCACCGCGATCCGGGCCAGTTTCGTCAGCATCATGCCGTTGCGGATCGCGACGACGTAGTCGACGGGCAGCCCGTGCATCCGGGTGCCCGGGCCGCGGAGGGGGTGCCAGTCGAGGATGAAGAGGGTGTGCTCGCCCCAGGGGATCAGCCTCATGGCGATGCGGGCCGCTCCGAAGGGCTCCGCCTTCGCCTCCAGTTCCAGCCGGTGCCCCGGTTCGCAGATGCGGACGACGCAGGTGTCCTCCAGGGCGA
The DNA here is from genome assembly GCF_900103585.1 of Streptomyces sp. cf386. GTDB lineage: Bacteria > Actinomycetota > Actinomycetes > Streptomycetales > Streptomycetaceae > Streptomyces. Next base: position 355,645 of record NZ_FNHV01000005.1, on the reverse strand, counting down.
GGCGGCCGACACCGACACGGACTCGCAGCCGGGCGCCCACATCCGGCCAGTGCGGGTCGGCGGCGAGGACCTGCTGGGTCCCGGTGACCCACTCCCCGTAGCGATGGCCGTCGGACAGCAGACTCCAGACCTCGGACGGAGAGCTCAGGATCAGGCGACGGTTCCGGGCCAAGCCGACCACGCTCCTCTTCCTCAGCTGCGCAGGGGCTCTTCGACGGTAGCCGCGCCGCGCACTCGGGGCACCCGCAGCGGTGGGACGTGCCCAGGTCGAGGCCTCGACGTGCTCCTTCCGGACGCCCGGAGTTACCCTGTTCACCGGCCGCGACCACCCTCGCGGCGCGGCGGTGGGGCCCGCCGTACCCGAACCGCGGCAGTGCTGCCGCCAACGGTCCCTACTTGCGACGACGCGGCCCGCATGCCCGGGCCCCGGCGAGTAGGAGACGTACGCCCATGACAGCCCCGGACACCGAGAACCTCCGCGCCCCCACCCGCACCGCGCGGCAGCCCGCGTGGCGGACGCAGGCGCCGATCGTCGCGGTGGTCGCCGTCGGCGGAGCCCTCGGCGCCACGGCCCGCTACGCGGCCTCCCTTTGGTGGCCGGCCCAACAGGGCGGCTTCCCCTGGGCGACCTTCTGGACCAACGTGGTCGGCTGTGCCGTGATCGGCGTGTTCATGGTGGTCATCACCGACGTGTGGGCCGCCCACCGCCTGGTTCGCCCCTTCTTCGGCACGGGAGTGCTCGGCGGCTTCACCACCTTCTCCACGTACGCCGTCGACATCCAGAGACTGGTCGACGGCGGCCACCCCCGTACCGGACTGGCCTACCTTGCCGCGACCCTGATCGCGGCACTCACGGCGGTCTGGCTCGCCGCGGCGGCGACCCGCCGCGTCCTGAAGTGGAGGCAGCCATGACAAGGCTGACCGGCAGGGCCCTGCGCGTGACCGTCTACGTCGGCGAGAGCGACACCTGGCAGCACCGGCCCCTCTACTCGGAGATCGTCCACCGCGCCCACGCCGCCGGCCTCGCGGGCGCCAGCGTCTTCCGCGGTATCGAGGGCTTCGGCGCGTCCTCCGTCATCCACACCTCGCGGCTGCTGTCCCTGAGCGAGGACCTGCCGGTCGCCATCGTGATCGTCGACGCGGAGGAGCGGGTCCGGGCCTTCCTGCCGCAGCTGGACGCACTCGTCGGAGAAGGGCTCGTGACCCTCGACGACTGCGAGGTCATCCGGTACGTCGGCCGCGACGACACCCCGCGCACTGCTGCCGCAAAGGGCAAGAACACGAAGGGCAAGAGCACGAAGGGCAAGAGCACGAAGGGTGAGAAGTCGCCGTGAACTGGCTCCTGGTGATCGCGGGCGCCATGGTCGGCGCGCCCCTCCGCTACCTCACCGACCGCGCGGTGCAGTCCCGCCATGACTCGGTGTTCCCCTGGGGCACTTTCGCGATCAACGTCTCCGGCTGCCTGATCCTCGGCCTGCTCACCGGCGCGGCGGCGGCCGGCGCCGCGAGTTCCCACCTCCAGCTGCTGCTGGGCACCGGCCTGTGCGGCGCCCTGACCACGTACTCGACCTTCTCCTACGAGACCCTGCGGCTGGCCGAGACCGGGGCGGGGCTCTACGCCCTCGCCAACATCGCGGGCAGCGTGACCGCCGGGCTCGGCGCGGCGTTCCTGGGGGTTTCGATCGCGGGGGCGGTGTGGTCGTAGGCGGCTGCCGGCCGATTTTCACGGAGCGGGACGGATGAATCTCTTCATTCGCCGCTCTTGACAGTTCCGGGATGTCACCCGCAGGATCACCACCGTGAACCTGTCAGACAGCCGGACAGCCAGTCAGCCCCCACGGCGCGTCAGCGCCATGGAGGCGGTGCTGGCACACCTCCGCGATGCCATCGAGCGCGGCGAGTACGCCATCGGCGACAAGCTCCCCTCCGAGGCGGAGCTCTGCCGCACCCTGGAGATCAGCCGTCCTGTGCTGCGCGAGGCCCTGCGGGCCCTGCAGACCATGGGTCTGACCGTCTCCAAGACCGGCAAGGGCACGTTCGTCGTCGCGAACACCGTCGAGGACCCCACCTTCGGCGACTACGCGGCGAGCGACCTGCTGGAAGTGCGCCGGCACGTAGAGATCCCGGTCGCCGGGTACGCGGCCCTGCGCCGCACCCCGGAGAACCTCGACCACCTCGCCCACCTGCTCGACCGTATGGAGCGGGAGACGGACACCACCGCGTGGGTCGCGATGGACACCCTCTTCCACCTGGCCGTGGCCGAGGCCGCCCAGAACCCGGTCTTCCGCCGGGTCATCGAGGAGATCCGCGACGCACTGGCGCGTCAGTCGGCCTTCCTCAACGAGCTGGGCGGCCGCCGCGAGCAGTCCAACCGGGAGCACCGGGCGATCGTCGAGGCGCTGATCGACGGTTCCGAACTCGACGCGACCGACGCCATGGCCCATCACCTGGACCGCGTCGAGACGACCCTCACCGACATCGTGCGCCCCCCGCGCACGGACAGCACCACGGAAGGCGGACCCGAGGCGTGAGCGAACAGCACCTCAAAGACGAGACGCGCCCCCAGTCCGGTCACGTCGACGCCGGAGACCTCGGCTACAGCAAGTCGCTGAAGTCCCGGCACGTCAACATGATCGCCATCGGCGGAGCCATCGGCACCGGCCTGTTCCTCGGCGCCGGCGGCCGACTCGCCGACGCCGGCCCGTCCCTGTTCATCGCCTACGCGGTCTGCGGCGTCTTCGCCTTCCTCGTCGTGCGGGCCCTCGGCGAACTCGTCCTGTACCGCCCGTCGTCCGGCGCCTTCGTGTCGTACGCCCGAGAGTTCATGGGGGAGAAGGGCGCGTACGTAGCGGGCTGGATGTACTTCCTCAACTGGGCCACCACCGGCATCGCCGACATCACCGCGGTGGCCGTGTACACCCACTACTGGGGCATGTTCTCCGACATCCCGCAGTGGGTGATCGCGCTGATCGCCCTCGCGGTGGTCCTCACCGTGAACCTCGTGTCGGTGAAGATGTTCGGCGAACTGGAGTTCTGGTTCGCCATCATCAAGGTCGGCGCGCTGGTGACGTTCATGCTGATCGGCATCTTCCTGCTGGTCACCCAGCACGAGGTCGACGGCACCACCCCCGGCCCCTCCCTGATCACCGACCACGGCGGCCTCTTCCCCAACGGCCTGCTGCCCATGCTGCTGATCATCCAGGGCGTCGTCTTCGCCTACGCCTCCGTCGAGCTGGTCGGCGTCGCGGCCGGTGAGACCGAGAACCCCGAGAAGATCATGCCGAAGGCGATCAACTCGATCATGTGGCGCGTCGGTCTGTTCTACGTCGGCTCGGTCGTCCTGCTGTCGATGCTGCTGCCCTGGTCGTCGTACAAGGCGGGGGAGAGCCCCTTCGTCACCGTGCTGTCCAACATCGGCATCCCGGCCGCCGGCGGCGTCATGAACCTGGTCGTGATGACCGCGGCCATGTCCTCGCTCAACTCCGGCCTGTACTCCACCGGCCGCATCCTGCGCTCCATGGCGATGTCCGGCTCCGCCCCCAAGTTCACCTCGGTGATGAACCGCAGCCAGGTCCCGTACGGCGGCATCCTGCTGACCAGCGGTATCTGTGTCCTCGGTGTCGGTCTCAACTTCGTCGTCCCCGCGGACGCGTTCGAGATCGTGCTGAACTTCGCGGCGATCGGCATCCTCGCCACCTGGGGCATGATCATGATCTGTCACCTGCTCTTCTGGCAGAAGACCGAGAAGGGCGAACTCACCCGCCCCGGCTACCGACTGCCGGGCTCCCCGTGGACCGAAGTCGTGACGCTGGCCTTCCTGGCCTCCGTCCTGGTCCTCATGTACGCCGACGGAGGCGCCGGCCGCACCACCGTGCTGTGCCTGCCGCTGATCGTCGGAGCGCTGGTCGCGGGCTGGTACGGCATCCGTGCCAGGGTCGCGCGCACCTCCACCAAGGCCGACGCGTGAGATCCGCGTCGGTCGAAACCATCCATCGACCCAGGACAACCAGGCAGTGATGTACAGCAGTTCCATAGCGGACGCACCCCTTGTCCGCGAACCCCTCCACGCGCCCGTCGCCCACCTCATACGCGGCGGAATGATCGAAGGCATCCACTACGGCTCCGTCGTCGTCCTCGGCGCCGACGGCGAGGTCCAGTTCCAGCTCGGTGACATCGAGGCCGCCTTCTACCCGCGCTCGGCGCTCAAGCCGGTCCAGGCCGTGGCCATGGTCCGCGCCGGGCTCCCGCTCGACGGCGACCTGCTGTCGCTCACCGCGGCCAGCCACTCCGGCGAGGAACGCCACCTCGCCGGAACCCGGCGGATCCTGGAGCTCGCCGGACTCACCGAGGACCACCTGCGCAACGTCCCGGACATGCCGTACGACCCGGTCGTGCGGGACGCCTGGGTCCGGGAGGGCCGACCGCCCTCCCGGCTCGCCCAGAACTGCTCCGGCAAGCACGCGGCCATGCTGTACGCCTGCCGGCTCAACGGCTGGTCTCTGGAGGACTACCTCGACCCGGCGCACCCCCTTCAGCAGGCGATCGCCGAGATCGTCGAGGACCTCACCGGGCAGCGGATCGCTCGCACTACCGTCGACGGGTGTGGGGCGCCGTTGTTCTCCGTCTCGCTGCACGGGCTGGCCCGGGCCGTCGCTCGTATCACCACCGCGGTTGCGGGTACGCCCGAGGCGCGGGTCGCCGACGCGATGCGGGAGCACGCCGAGATGGCCTCCGGCTCGGGGCGGGATGTCGCCGCGCTGATGCGGGCCGTGCCGGGGCTGCTCGCCAAGGACGGGTTCGAGGGCGTGCAGGTTGCCGCGCTGCCGGACGGGCGGGCCATCGCCGTGAAGATCGCCGATGGGGCGAATCGGGCGCGCGTGCCGGTTGCCGCCGCGGCTCTGGCCAGGGCCGGGGTGGATCTGGGGCTGCTCACCGAGTTCCAGGGTGAGGCGCTTCTCGGGGGCGGTCAGGCGGTCGGGTGTGTGCGGCCCGTTCGTTCGCTGGAGCCGGTTGTTGTTCCTGCTTGCGCCTAAGGATGTGCCGGATTTCCTGTCCGGCGGCTGCGGGCCGGTTGTGGCTGGTCGCGCAGTCCCCCGCGCCCCTATGGGGCGCGTTCACCCTCAACCCTCTTGAAAGAGGACTCGTTCTCTCATGACCGTGACCTCCACCCGTAGCGAACACGATCTGCTCGGCGACCGTGACGTACCCGCCGACGCGTACTGGGGCGTCCACACCCTGCGCGCCACCGAGAACTTCGCGATCACCGGCACTCCCATCTCCGCCTACCCGCACCTCATCGACGCCCTCGCCGCCGTCAAGGAGGCCGCTGCCCTCGCCAACGAGGAACTCGGGCTGCTGGACCCGAAGAAGGCCGCCGCGATCGTCGCCGCCTGCCGGGAGATCCGGGACGGCGAGCTGCACGACCAGTTCGTCGTCGACGTCATCCAGGGCGGTGCCGGCACGTCGACCAACATGAACGCCAACGAGGTCGTGGCCAACCGGGCGTTGGAACTGCTGGGCCACGAGAAGGGCCAGTACCAGCACCTGCACCCCAACGAGGACGTCAACCTCGGTCAGTCGACGAACGACGTCTACCCGACCGCCGTGAAGATCGCGACGGTGTTCGCGGTACGCGGGCTGCTCAAGGCGATGTCCGTCCTCCAGGACGCCTTCGCCCGCAAGGCCGTCGAGTTCCGTGACGTGCTCAAGATGGGCCGTACACAGTTGCAGGACGCGGTGCCGATGACGCTGGGGCAGGAGTTCTCCGCGTACGCCGTCATGATTGACGAGGACCGGTCCCGACTTGCCGAGGCCGTCGAGTTGATCCATGAGATCAACCTGGGCGCCACGGCCATCGGCACCGGCCTCAACGCCCCCGTCGGATACGCCGAGTCGGCCCGCCGTCACCTCTCCGAGATCACCGGGCTGCCGCTGGTCACCGCCGCGAACCTGGTCGAGGCCACCCAGGACTGCGGGGCGTTCGTCCAGATGTCCGGCGTGCTCAAGCGCATCGCCGTCAAGCTCAGCAAGAGCTGCAACGACCTGCGGCTGCTGTCCTCCGGGCCGCGCGCGGGCCTCGGTGAGATCAACCTGCCTCCCGTGCAGGCCGGTTCGTCCATCATGCCCGGCAAGGTCAACCCGGTGATCCCCGAGGTCGTCAACCAGGTCGCCTTCGAGGTGATCGGCAACGACGTCGCCATCACCATGGCCGCCGAGGCCGGACAGCTCCAGCTCAACGCCTTCGAGCCGATCATCCTGCACTCCCTGTCGGAGAGCATCACGCACCTGAGGAACGCGTGCGTGACGCTGGCCGAGCGCTGCGTGGACGGCATCACCGCCAACACCGAGGCACTGCGCCGGACCGTGGAGAACTCCATCGGCCTGGTCACCGCCCTGAACCCGCACATCGGGTACACGGCCGCGACCGATATCGCCAAGGAGGCCCTCGCCAGCGGCCGGGGCGTGGCCGAACTCGTTCTGGAGAAGGGCCTGTTGCCCGCCGAGACCCTCGCCGACCTGCTCCGTCCGGAGGTCGTCGCGGGCAGCGGCCGGGCGCTGGCCTGATCCCTCCCGACTCCGCGGATGCGCACCGGGACCGACTGGAAGGCACAATGGTGATCATGGCAGCGTCGACGTCGTCACTGACCTTCCAGCCGATCCTGGAGCGCATCGCGGAGGAGATCGGGCGGACCCCCGGCCGAGGCCGGCCCGCCGACTACATCCCGGCGCTCGCGGCCTGCGACCCCCGGCGCTTCGGCATGGCCGTCGCGGAAATCGACGGCTCGCTGTACGGCGTGGGGGACTGGCGCGAGCCGTTCTCCACCCAGTCCATCACCAAGGTGTTCACCCTCGCGCTCGACCTGGCCCGCGAGGGCGACGAACTCTGGGAGCACGTGGGCCGAGAGCCCTCCGGCAACCCCTTCAACTCCCTGATCCAGCTGGAGTACGAGAACGGCATCCCGCGCAACCCGTTCATCAACGCGGGCGCCCTCGTCGTCACCGACCGCCTCCAGACCCGTACCGGCGACGCGGCGGGCGAGCTCCTGTCCTTCCTGCGCACCGAGAGCGACAACCCGACCCTGGACTTCGACCAGGACGTGGCCGCCTCCGAGTCGGCCCACGGCGACCGCAACGCCGCCCTGGCCCATTTCATGGCGTCCTACGGCAACATCGACAACCAGGTGCCGGTCCTGCTCGACCAGTACTTCCGCCAGTGCTCCGTCATGGCGTCCTGCGCCGACCTCGCCCTGGCCACCACGTTCCTGGCGCGCCACGGCATCCGGGCCGACGGCACCCGCCTGCTCACCCTCAGCCAGGCCAAACAGGTCAACGCGGTCATGCTGACCTGCGGGACGTACGACGCGGCAGGCGACTTCGCCTATCGGGTGGGTCTGCCCGGCAAGAGCGGCGTGGGCGGCGGCATCATCGCGGTGGTGCCGGGGCGGTGCACATTGTGTGTCTGGAGCCCGGGTCTGGACGAGCGGGGCAATTCGGTGGCGGGAGTGGCGGCCCTGGACAGATTCACGACGCTGACGGGTCTGTCGGTGTTCTGACGGATCAGCTCGGCGCCGAGTGCGGGCGTGCCCCCTCACGGGCGTGGGGCTGTTTCGATATGCGGCTCCGCCGCGTGGGCACGACAAGCCCCCACCGGCCCGCGGCCTGCGAACGGCCGTATCCGGCAGACGGGAAGCAGACTGCAACTCCCTCGCATTCGATCACCGGCCGGTCATACGCCGGCTTCCCTCCGGAGGGAACCCCGTCAACTTCCGGCCACCCCACGTTGACACGCTGACCGAGTGTTGGCCATGGCTTTCCCCGTCGATCTCCGCCGCTGCCAGATTCTGGGTCTGGCCGGCACCGCCTTCCTCGCCCTGGGAGGTGAGACGGCCGGTGCCCTACCGGTCCGGGAACTCCTGGCCCCGTCCTCGGCGCACGCCGCCCTGGGCCTGGTCGGCGTCTACTTCGGCGTCGTCCTGCTGATCGCGGCCTGGCTGCTGCTCGGCCGGCTCGTGCGCGGCGCGGACCCGCCCACCCCACGCGCCCTGCTGCTGGTGCTCGCGGTCTGGGCCACCCCACTGCTGATCGCGCCGCCGCTGTTCAGCCGGGACGTGTACAGCTACCTGGCGCAAGGCGCCATGGTCGACGCCCACATCGACGTGTACGCCTACGGGCCCGCCCACCTCGGCGGACCGCTCGCGGACGAGGTCGCCCCGCTGTGGCGGCACACCGCGGCTCCCTACGGCCCGGTGTTCCTCGGTGTCGCCTCCGCCCTGTCCGGCCTGACCCGTGGTGAACTCCCCGCCGGGCTCATCGGCATGCGCCTGATAGCGCTGCTCGGTGTGGCGCTGATGGCGGCGGCGTTGCCGCGCCTCGCCCGGCACAGCGGGGCCGACCCGGCCGCCGCGTTGTGGCTGGGCGCCCTGAACCCTCTCGTGCTGCTGCACCTGGTCGCAGGTGCCCACAACGACGCCATCATGCTCGGCCTGCTCGGCGCCGGTCTGGTCGCGGCCCTCGGCCGGTGGCCCATCCTGGGCGCCGTACTCGTCACGCTCGCCGCCCTGGTCAAGGCGCCCGCCGCGATGGGCCTCGCCGCGGTCGTGCTGCTGATGATGCGGGCCGGGCACCACGTGGCCAAGGCCGTGCTCACCACGCTGGCCGCGTCCGCGGCCACCACGGTCGCCGCGACGGCCGTCGCGGGCACGGGATACGGCTGGATCGGCGCCCTGGACACTCCGGTCTCGCCGCAGAACTGGGCGCTCACCAGCCTGCTCGGCCGGGCCACCGCCTCCCTGTTGGACGAGATCGGCAGCGATCTGGCGCCGCTGGCCGTTCCGGCGTGGCACGTCTTCGGGATGGTGCTGACAGCGGTCCTCGTGGTCCTCATATGGTGGCGCTGGCGTCCGCGCCCGGTGTACGCGCTCGGCCTGAGTCTCGCGGCCGTGGCCGCCTTCGGACCCGCGATCCGCCCCTGGTACGCCCTGTGGGGCCTGTTCCTCATAGCGGCCGCCGCGCCCAGCACATCGGTACGGCACCGGGTCGCCGCCCTGACCGGAGTGCTCGCACTGGCCGTCCTGCCCAGCGGCGGCTCCGCGGACGTCGGTCAGTTGGTGCTGGCCGTCTCGGGGGGCGTGCTCGCCGTGGTCGTCCTGTGGCAGGCACATCTGGCCGCGCAGGCCCCGGCGTTGGAGCGCACGGCATGAGACTTCCCCGCACCGACCGCGGTCGGCTGGCCCTCGTCCTGGTGCTCGCCGCCGCCGTGACCGTCTTCACCGCGACCGTGCCCCTGCTGCGCGACTGGTTCGACCTGCGCGTCTACTACGGCACCGTCGACACCTGGATCCACCACGGCGGCCGTATCTACGACTACCGGGTGCCCGGCACGACGTACGGCTTCACCTACCCGCCGTTCGCGGCCGTCGTCATGCTGCCCATGACACTGGTCGGTCTGCACGCCGCGATCGCCGTGGCGCTGCTGCTCAACCTCGGCGCACTCGCCTTCTCGCTGCGCGTGCTGGCCGGACGGTCCTGGCGGCGTTACGGCTGGTACGGCTGCGCGCTCGCCGCCTGCGCGCTGGCCCTCTTCGAACCGCTGAGGGACACCTTCAGCTTCGGCCAGGTGAACATCCTGCTGCTGGCGCTGGTCCTCCTCGACTGCTGGCTGCTGTCCACGGGACGGGAGCGCTGGGCGGGGCTGGGCATAGGTCTCGCTGCCGCGATCAAGCTCACGCCCGCCGCGTTCATCGGCCTGCTGCTGGTGGCCCGGCGCTGGCGAACCGCGGCAGTGGCGACGGCCGTCGCCGCCGCGGCGACGGCGCTGGCGGCCTGGGTGGCGCCCGCCGCGTCCCGTTTCTACTGGACGCACGCGATGTGGGACACCACTCGGGTGGGCCGCCTCGACTACGTCTCCAACCAGTCGCTGCAGGGCATCCTGGCCCGGCTCGGCGTGTCGGACCGTGCGGTCTGGGCGGTGGTGGTCCTGCTGGTGCTGGGCGTCTGGGCGGCGCGCACCCGGCGGGCGGTCGCGGCGGGGGACTGGACCGCGGCGTTCGCCCTCACCGGGCTGACCTCCTGTCTGGTCAGCCCGATCACCTGGGTTCACCACCTGGTGTGGCTGCTGCCGTCGTTCGCCGTCCTCGTCCGCGCCGGGCACGTCCGGATCGCGGGTGCCCTGTACGCGGTGCTCTGTACCAGCGTGGTGTGGCTGTGGTTCGACGACGCGTCCGGCGTGGACGGCTTCCTCGGGAGCAACATGTACGCCTGGATCACGCTCGGTCTGCTGCTCCGGCTGCCGGTCGGTCAGTCCGGGTCCACGCGCTCGAAGCACTTGGCACGCAGCACCAGGGACACGAAGCCGGCGCCCACACCGGTGGCGCCCGCGATCGCCCACGCCTCCGCCCAGCCGGCCCCGGCAGGACCGCCCTCGGGCGCCACCGCGGCCACCACGGGCCCCGTCACGGGCCCTGGCCTCGGCTTCGCCCGCAAGGCGTCGAGCGATCCCACCGGTTCGACCCGCCCGGCCGCGTCGAACCCCCAGTCGAGCAGCTCGCCGGCCTCTTCGTAGACGGCGAGCCCGCCGCCCGACCGAGGGTTGAGCACCGTCACGACGAGGGTGCGATCGCCTCGGCGGGCGGCGGCGATCAGTGTGTTGCCCGCCTTGCTGGTGTAGCCGTTCTTGATGCCGATCATGCCCGGATACGGATCCATGTCGGCGGTGCCGACCAGCAGCCGATTGGTGTTCCGGATCTCGTACGCAGAGCCGTTCCGGCCCGGGAACCACGCCTCGGCCGTGCCGCAGTACCGGGCGAAGTCCGCGTTGCGCAGCCCCGCCCGCCCGAACACCGCCAGGTCGTACGCCGACGACACCTGGCCGGGCGTGTCGTACCCGTCCGGCGACTCCACCTGTGTGTCGAGGGCGCCCAGCGCACGGGCCTTGTCCTGCATACGGGCGGCCGTGGCGCGCCAGCCGCCGTTGAGCGCGGCCAGCACCCGCACGGCGTCGTTGCCGGAGCGGAGGAACACCCCGCGCCACAAGTCGGCGACCCGGTACGTACGCCCCTCGGCGATCCCCACCAGACTGCTGCCGGCCCCGATCCCCGCCAGCTCCTCCTCTCTCACCCGGTGCCGGATGCCGGCGGGCAGGGTCGGCAGCACGGTCAGGGCGAACAGCGTCTTCAAGGTGCTGGCGGGCGGCAGCTCCCGGTGCGCGTTGCGCGCGGCGAGCACCTCACCGGTGCCGGCGTCGGCCACCAGCCACGACAGCGCCGAGAGCCGCGGAACCCGGGGCACATCGGCGGTCGGCCGCACATGGGTGCCGGGCCGGTACAGCAGCGACGGCCGCGGTGTCACCGTCTGCGGCCCACTGGGTGGGTCGGGATCGAGCCTGGTGCGGGCGACCGCGGCGGAGGGCGCGAGCGCCAGCAGCCCGGCCGCGCAGAGCGCGCAGGTGGTCGCGAGAGCCCGGGAGATAAATCCGATCTTCATACGGTCAACCTAGAAACGCTCCCGCCTTCCACCGCGCTGCCCGGGCCGGACGGGCCGCGTCGGCACCCGGACGGGCGATGCCGCGCGGCGTGTCACCGGCCGGGCAGCGTCGGCTGGATCCGCCGTAGGAACGTCGCGTTGTCCGGCGTGTCCCGCATGCGCTCCAGGAGGGTTTCCAGACTGGCCTGGCCGTCCCGGGACTGCAGGGCCCGGCGCAGACCCCGTACGGCCGTCAACTCGGCCGGGGGCAGGAGGAGTTCCTCGCGGCGGGTGCCGGACGGGTTGATGTCGACAGCGGGGAAGACACGGCGTGAGGCGAGATCCCGGCTCAGCCGCAGCTCCATGTTGCCGGTGCTCTTGAGCTCCTCGAAGTAGAAGTCGTCGGCCCGGGAGCCGGTCTCCACCAGGGCCGTGGCGAGGATGGTGAGCGAACCGCCCTCCTCGGCGAGCCGTGCGGCGCCGAAGAACCGCTTCGGCCCGTGCAGCGCGGCCGCGTCGACGCCGCCGCTCAGGGTGCGGCCACCGGACGCGGCCGCGTTGTTGTGCGCCCGGCACAGCCGGGTCAGGGAGTCCAGCAGGATGACGACGTCCTCGCCCGCCTCGACGAGCCGCTTGGCCCGTTCGATCACGAGCTCGGCCAGCGCGATGTGCTGCTTGGGCGCCCGGTCGAAGGTGGAGGCGTACACCTCGCCTCGCACCGAGCGCCGCATGTCGGTGACTTCCTCGGGACGTTCGTCGAGGAGTACCACCATCAGCCGGCACTCCGGGTGGTTGCCGGCGACGGCCGCCGCGATCTGCTGGAGCAGCACGGTCTTGCCGGTCTTGGGCGGGGCCACGATCAGCCCTCGCTGCCCCTTGCCGACCGGCGCGATCAGATCGGCGACCCGCCCGGTCGGACCGGCCGCCGGGTGTTCGAGGCGCAGCCGCTCCCGCGGGTGCAGCGGGGTGAGGTCGCCGAAGTGGGGACGACCGCGCAGGTCCTCGGCCGGGCGCCCGCCCACGCGGGCCACCTCGGTCAGGGCGCGCCGATCGCCGCGGACACCGTCGACGAGGTCGCCCTTGCGCAGGCCGTACCGCCGGATCAACGCGGCGGGCACCTGGGAGTCGGACGGCGACGGCAGGCAGTTCTCGGCGCGCAGGTGACCCTTCCCGCTCGCGTCGATGTCGAGGACTCCGGTGACGGCCCGGGGCGGGAGCTGCTGCTGGACTGGGGGGTGTTCGAGTGTGGTGGTCATGGTGGTCGGTCCTTTCAAGGACGGAAGGCATGGGACATGCGAAGGGAGGGGAGGGCCGCGAGAGGAAGGCGGGCAGAACGAGCGCGCCTTCGGGCGGCGGAACGTCACCTCGTGCACGGCGCCGAAAGGCCGACGAAAGAGTTGCTCACGAGGTGGTGCCGAGAAGCTGATGCACCGGCCGCGACGGCCGAGGGGGATCAGCGAATTGAAGGGAAACTCGCACCGGCGCCCACAACGGGGCGTACACAAGTGCTGCTGGCACTGTACCACAGTCGGAGCAGAGGGGCTCCCGGTGCCGCCGGTTGTCGATTCGGTCCGGCCCCGTTCGTCGGTGGGATGTAGGAAGCTCATGAGGACCGGGAGGAACCATGAAGTACATGCTGCTCGTCTGCGGCGACGACACCGCCGACGCCTCGGGAATGGCCCCCGTCGAGCCCTGGGTGGAGGACCTCGGCGACCGCCGTGTACGTCTGCACGGCCACCGCCTGGCGCTCCCGGACCGGGCCGTCACCGTGCGGGTGAGGAACGGTGAGGTGCTGCGCGGCGACGGCCCGTTCGCGGAGACGAAGGAGTACGTCGCCGGCTTCGACATCCTCGAGTGCGACAGCTTGGAGGAGGCGATCGAGGCGGCGGCGAGGCATCCCGTGGCCACCGTCGGGGCCATGGAAGTACGGCCCTTCTGGGAGGACGAGGACGCCGAGACACAGATCCGCGCGCTCGACGCCGAGTTGACCGGAGCGGCGCGAGAGCGGGACGTCGACCGCATGGCGGCCTGCTACGCCCCGGACGCGGCCGCGTTCGCCGACGGCCGGGAACACCGAGGGACCGACGCCCTGCGCAAGTCGATGGAAGGACTGCTCACCGGCGTCACCGGCCCTGTCATCCGCGAGGTGCGGGACTTCCATGTCCACGTCGACGAGAGCGTCGCCTTCGGTCACGCCCTCGTCCGCCTGCGCGCCACCCGCACGGACGGCACGCGACTCGACGACCTGATGCGCGTCACCACCGGCTACCGCAACGTCGGCCTGCGCTGGCTGATCGCGCACGAACACGCCACGCTCGACACCGAGGAGCGGTCATGAAGTACGTCCTGTTCATCTGCACGCCGGTCGGCGGCGAGGAACCGAGCCCGCAGGAGATCGCCGAGGACCCGCGCTTCACCGCGTACATCGACGAGGTCCGCAGCCGTGACGTCGTCAAGGGCGGGGCCCGGCTGCGGCCGCACAGCGACGCCACCACCGTGCGCGTCCAGGGCGACGAAGTGCTGCTCAGCGACGGGCCCTTCGTGGAGTCCAAGGAGTACGTCGCCGGATTCGACATCATCGAGGTCGCCGACCTGGACGAGGCCATCGACCTCGCGTCCCGGCATCCCGCGGCCCTCGGCGGCGGCTCGGTCGAAGTGCGACCGGTCTGGGAGTGAGCGAGACGGACGGAGTCGAGGAGGCCGTCGGCGCGGCCTTCCGCGAGGAATGGGGTCAGGTGGTCGCCACCCTCATCCGGGTGACCGGCGACTGGGACCTCGCCGAGGACTGCGCGCAGGACGCCTTCGCCCAGGCCCTCGACCGGTGGCGGCGCGACGGAGTGCCGCGCCGCCCCGGCGCCTGGCTGACCACGACCGCCCGCAACCGCGCCCTGGACGTGCTGCGCCGGGAGGCGGTGGGGGCGGCGAAACTCCGGGAGGTGGCGGTGCCGACCCGCGACGAACTGCCGTACGGACCTGGAGACATCGGCGACGACAGCGGGGTGCATGACGACCGGCTGCGGCTGATCTTCACCTGCTGCCATCCCGCGCTGCCCATCGAGGCCAGGGTCGCACTGACCCTGCGGACCCTCGCGGGCCTGACCACACCGGAGATCGCCCGCGCCTTCCTCGTCCCCGAGACGACCATGGCGCAGCGCTTGGTGCGCGCCAAGCGGAAGATCCGCAACGCCGGAATCCCGTACCGGGTGCCGCCCGCGCACCTTCTGCCCGAGCGCACGACGGGCGTGCTCGGCGTCATCTACCTGCTGTTCAACGAGGGGTACGCGGCCACCGCGGGCGCCGATCTCGTCCGCACGAACCTCTGTGCCGAGGGGATCCGCCTGGCCCGCGTCCTGGCCCGTCTCATGCCCGACGAGCCGGAGGTGCTCGGCCTGCTCGCTCTCCTGCTGTTGCACGACGCCCGTCGCCGCGCGCGCGTGGACGCCGCCGGAGACCTGGTCACCCTGGAGGACCAGGACCGCACGGCCTGGGACCGGGCCGAGGCCGACGAGGGCGCCGCCCTGCTGGAGACCGCGCTGCGGCGCGGCAGGCCCGGCCCGTACCAGATCCAGGCCGCCATCGCGGCCTGCCACACCACCGCGCTCACCGCCGAGGACACCGACTGGGCCGATATCGCCGCCTTGTACGGCGAGTTGACGCGCTTCGTGCCCTCCGCCGTGGTCCGCCTCAACCGTGCGGTGGCCGTCGGCATGGCGGAGAGCACGGAGGCCGGCCTCGCCGTGGTCGCGGAACTGGAGGAGGAAGGGGAGCTGGCCGGGTACCACCTCCTCCCCGCCACCCGCGCCGATCTGCTGCGCCGCAGCGGCCGTACGGAAGAGGCCGCCGAGGCGTACCGGCGGGCCCTGGAACTGGTGGAGAACGACGCGGAACGGAGGTTCCTGGAGAAGCGGCTCGCGGAGTGTCGATCCGCGTAGGAGCCGGTTCGTCGGTGGGGTGACAGTGCACTCACCCCGGCACCTCCGCCTCCTTCACGCCAACCGCTCCGCCGCCTCCTTCTCGATCTGCTCGAACTGTGCCCCCATGGCCGCGGCCAGCGCCTGCGCTCCGGACAGTGGACGGACCATCACCATGAACTCGGAGATCAGGCCGTCCTCGTTGAGCCGGAGGAAGTCGCAGCCGGTGAGTTCCCGGTCGCCCACGCGCGTGGTGAAGACCAGCGCGTGGTCGCGGCCGCCCGGGTCGTTGATCTCGCGCTCATAGCGGAAGTCCTCGAAGACCCGCATGACACCGCGCAGGATCGCCGCCGTGATCGCCTTGCCGGCGTACGGCTTGAACACCACCGGGCTGGTGAAGACGACGTCCTCCGCCAGCAGTGCCTCCATGGCAGCGGCGTCGCCTGCCTCGACCGCCTCGCGGAACGCGCGCATCGGATCACCTCATAGTCAATTAGTTGAGTAGGTGCCGATGAGAATAATCACCTGCTGTTAACGTGTCCACATGTCCCTCAAGTACGCCGTCCTCGCCGCCCTCCTGGAGGGCGAGGCCTCGGGCTACGAGCTGTCCAAGGTCTTCGACGTCTCGTTCGCCAACTTCTGGCCCGCGACCCCGCAGCAGCTCTACCGCGAGCTGGAACGCCTGGCGCAGGACGGCCTTGTCGAGGCCCGGTTCGTGCAGCAGGAACGGCGGCCGAACAAGCGGATGTTCACGCTCACCCCGGCCGGACGCGAGGACCTGCGCGCCTTCGCCGCCGAGCCGCCCCGGCGGCCCACCGCCGTCCGCGACGAACTGCTGATCAAGCTGCAGGCCATGGAGGACTCCGAAGCCGCCCACGCCCTGATCGAGGAACGCATGACCTGGGCGCGCGGCAAACTCGACCGATACGAACGTGTCCGCGACCGCCTCCTCGACGGGCGGACCGAGGAGGAGTATCTGCGTGAGTCCGAGCGCGTCGGGCCGTATCTGACGCTGCTGCGCGGCATCTCCTTCGAGGAGGAGAACCTGCGCTGGTGCGAGCGTGTTCTCGCCGTCCTGAAGCACCGCGTCGCGAGGGGGTGACGCGGATGTTCAGCCCCGAGGGCCCCTCGTTGCGTGAACTCGCCGTCCAGGCGCTGTCGTCCGTGGAGCGCGGATACGACCTGCTCGCCCCCAAGTTCGACCACACACCGTTCCGTACGCCGGACTCGGTGCTCTCCGCCGTCACGACGGCGCTCACGCGCACGGGCCCGTACGACGACGGACTGGACCTCTGCTGCGGGACGGGCGCCGGTGTGGACGTGCTGGCCGGGGTGTGCCGACGCAGCGTCACCGGCGTCGACTTCAGTGCCGGCATGCTCGATGTCGCACGGCAGCGGGTGGGGGTGGACGGGCCGCGAGTGGACTGGGTTCGTGCGGACGCCCGTGCCCTGCCGTTCGCCCCCGCCTTCGACCTCGTGGTGAGCTTCGGGGCGTTCGGTCACTTCCTGCCCCGTGAGCTGCCGGGGCTGTTCGCCCAGGTCCACTCCGTCCTGCGGCCCGGCGGATGCTTCGCCTTCCCGCTCGTGGCGCCGCCGGGGCCCGCGTCCCCGGCGTACTGGATGCTGCTGGGCTTCGACGCGGTGATGCGGGTGCGCAACGCCGTGTGGCGGCCCCCGTTCGTCATGTACTACCGGGCCTTCCGGCTCGGGGAGGTGCGCAGCGAGCTGGCGCGTGCGGGCTTCCAGGTGGAACTGCAGGCCCTGCGCGAGTTCGGGCGGCAGCGAGACGGAAGCCCGCGTGTGCGGATGGTGGTGGCGCGACGCCGGACGGATTAAGTGGGTTGGAATTTCCTACTGGTAGGCCGGGCCGACCCGCCGCATCGGCGTGAACGGCCCGCGCCCACCGCTCGTCACAAAGCGCTGTACAGGGCGTCGACCAGCGCCATCTTCCGCGGGTCGTTGGCGATATGAGGGCCCATGGCGTTCATCGCATAGCCGAGGGACACTCCGGCCTCCGGATCCGCCAGCCCGCACGAGCCGCCGAAGCCGTCATGCCCGAAGGCCCGAGGGTTGGGCCCGTACGAGCCGTTCGGCCCGCTGAGCCACAGGCCGAGGCCGACCTCGGTCTCGCTCTCGAACCCGGCGCCGAGCACCAGATCGCGGCAGCCGCCCTGCCCCTCGCGGACCCGCTCGGCGGCCTCGGGGGAGAGGACGCGGTGGCCGTCGTGCGCCCCGCGGCCCGCGAAGATCCCGTACAGTGCGGCGACCGCCCGCGCCGTGCCGTGTCCGTTCGCGGCGGGGATCTCGGCGGCCCGCCACTCGGGCGAGTTGGCCTGGGCCGCCCCCACGACCGGGTTCGTCAGTGCGGCCAGGGCGGCGGGGGTCAACTGGCTGAAGATCGCGGCCTGTTCACTGCTCGCCGCGGTGGGGGGATGTATCAGCTCGGCCACCCGCCCGGAGTCCTTCTCCGGCAACCCGATCGCGAAGTCGATCCCGAGCGGCCCGGTCACCTCCCGCTCCAGAAAGGCCCCGGGCAGCAGCCCCGACACCCGCCGCACGACCTCCCCGACCAGGAAGCCGAACGTGAGGGCGTGATACCCGGAGACCGTCCCCGGCGTCCACCACGGCTCCATCGCCGCCAGCCGCTGTGTCGTCAACTCCCAGTCGCAGAGCTGCTGAAGCGAGTGCGGTTCCCGCAGGCCGGACAGACCGGCACGGTGCGACAGCAGATGCCGTACGAGGATCTGGTCCTTGCCCGCGGCGGCGAACTCCGGCCAGTACGCGGCCACCGGTGCGTCGAGGTCGAGCAGTCCCCGGTCGGCGAGGATGTGCGCGCACAGGGCCGTCGGACCCTTGGACGTGGACCACACGTTGACCAGCGTGTCGCGCTCCCAGGGGTGGCTGCGTGCCGGGTCGGCCCACCCGCCCCACAGGTCGACGACGGTCTCGCCGTCGATCGTGACGGCGACCGCGGCGCCCAGCTCCCCGCGCTCCCGGAAGTTCGCCTCGAACGCCGTCAGCACCGCCGCGTACCGCGGATCGCAGTGCCCGTGCACCTGCGCCTCGTGCTCCGTCATGGGCCATCCTTCGTCGTTCGCCGGAAACCCGGGCCGCTCCACTGCGACCCGGGCCGCCCTGAACGTACCGACTGGTCGGACTGGGCGGAAGGTGCCGGGCACCTCGAAATCACCGGAAGCGCCGGGCAGCGCGTCCTCGCCATGGTCGGCCGGGACGCGCTCAGGCGTGCGGGCGCAGCCAGTCCAGCTTGGCCGCCTCGTGGAACGGGCCGCCGCCCTCGTGGTCGTTGAAGTCGTACACCTCGATGGCCTTCTCGTCGTGCGCCCAGGCGTTGAAGGCCGCGAAGACGGTGGACGGCGGGCACGTCTGGTCCTCCAGGGCCGCCGAGAAGAGGGCGGGTGCCCGGCCGCGGGCGGCGAAGTGAACGCCGTCGAAGTAGGACAGGGTGCTCAGGACGTCCTCGGTGCGGCCCCGGTGCGTCTTGAGGTAGAGGCCGATCTCGCGGTACGGGTTGCGGTCGGTCAGGGTCGTCGCGCGCGGGTAGTCGCACAGGAACGGCACGTCCGGCGCGATCGCCGCCAGGTCCGGCACCAGGCCGCCGACGGCGATCGTGATGCCGCCGCCCTGGCTCGAACCCAGTGCGACCGTGCGCGAGGCATCGGTCAGGGGGTGCGAGCGGGCGGCCTCCACGGCCCGGACCGCGTCCGTGAACACCCGGCGGTAGTAGTAGTTCTCGGGCGCGTCGATGCCACGGGTCATGAAGCCGGGGTAGGCCGGCGCCGCCCCCACCGGGTCAGGGGTTCCACCGCCGGCGCCCCACGCGCTGCCCTGGCCGCGCGTGTCCATCATGAAGTGCGCGCGGCCCGTGGACGCCCACAGCAGGTTCTCGTGCGGCAGGCCGCGCCCACCGCCGTAGCCGATGAACTCCACGACCAGCGGAAGCGGCTGCGTGGCCCCGGCGGGCAGCCGCAGCCAGCCCTTCACCGGGTGACCGCCGAACCCGGCGAACGTCACGTCGTACACCTGCACCGTGGACAGCCCCGTGTCGACCGGCTCGAAGCGGACGTCCAGATCGTGCCCGCGCGCCACGTCAAGGGTCTTGGACCAGAACGCGTCGAAGCCCTCGGGCTCGACGGACTTGCTGCGGTACTCGCGCAGTTCGTCGAGCGGAAGGTCGAACAGGGCCATGGAAGACCGCCTTTGCGAAGAGTGACTGCGGGTGATCACACCGTACGTGGGTGATCGGACGACTGACCAGATCTTTCCCGCGTCGAGCCCTACGATGGCGCCATGACGTCTGCCGTCGCTCCTCCGGTCCGGACCGCGGAACTGCTGGTCAGGGATGCCGAACTGCTAGTCGTGGATGCGGGGCGGGAGATCCCCGGCGGCTGGCTGGCCATCACCGATGGTCGGGTGACCGGCGTCGGTGCCGCCGGGAGCGAGCCCGAGGCCCGCACGACCGTCTCCGCGGCCGGACGGCTCGTCACGCCGGGCCTGGTCAACACGCACCATCACATCTACCAGAACCTCACCCGCTCCTACGCGCCCGCCGTGAACGGCTCCCTGTTCGACTGGCTGACGACCCTCTACCCACTCTGGGCCGGCCTCGACGAGGAGGCCGCGTACGTGTCGGCGTACGTCGGCATGGCCGAACTGCTCATGGGCGGCTGCACCACGTCGTCCGACCACCTCTACGTCCATCCCCGCCCGCGCCTCGTCGACGCCGAGATCCGCGCGGCCCGCGACATCGGCTTCCGCTTCCACGCCACCCGCGGCTCGATGACCCGCTCCGTCGACGACGGAGGGCTGCCGCCGAGGAGCGTCACGCAGACCGAGGAGGAGGTGCTCGCCGACAGCGAGCGTCTGATCCGGACGTACCACGACCCCGGGCCGGGCGCGTTGGTGCGGGTCGCCCTGGCGCCGTGTTCGCCGTTCTCGGTGACCAAGTCACTGATGACCGCGACCGCCGAACTCGCCGAGCGGTACGACGTACGTCTGCACACGCACCTCGCCGAGGACCACGACGAGGACACCTACTGCCTGGAGACCTACGGCTGTCGTCCCGTCGAGTACTTCGAGGAGACGGGGTGGATGAGCGACCGCAGCTGGGTCGCGCACTGCATCTACCCGAACGACGCCGAACTGCGCCGCCTCGCTGCCGCCGGGGTAGGCGTGGCGCACTGCCCCAGCTCCAACATGCTCATCGGCGGCGGCACCGCGCGCGTGCGCGAGATGCGCGAACTGGGCCTGCCCGTCGGCATCGGCTGCGACGGCTCCGCCTCCACGGACCACGCCTCTCTCTGGATGGAGACCAGGACGGCGCTGCTGCTGGGCCGCTACCGAGGCGGCCCGGGCGCGATGACCGCCCGTGACGCCCTCGACATCGCCACGAGTGGTTCGGCGCGCTGCCTGGGCCGGGACGACGAGCTGGGCCATCTGCGGCCAGGGGCCTGCGCCGACCTCGTCGTCTGGGACCTGCACGAGGTCGCGCTGGCCGGCGCGGTGAGTGACCCCGTGGAGGCATGGCTGCGTTGCGGTCCCGCCCGGGCCTGGACCACGGTGGTCGCCGGCCGGATTCTGGTCGACCGCGGTGAACCCCGGTTGACCGGGCTGGCGGACGTCCTGCGGGGACACGGCAGGATCGCGCGCCGGATGCAGGGGGCGTAGCCGACGGCGGGCGAAGCACTCGGCCTGGGCGCGTCCGAGGGGCAGACCAGCAGCACGCCATGGCTCACGCCCGACGGCCCGTCCAGTCCGGCTCCGTGCGGGCCCACTCCCGCTCCCACTCCGCCAGGCGACGGCGCATTGCCGTGTGCCGTACGACGGCGTGGCCGAGGAGGATCACCGTGACCGCGCCGGCCGCCGCGCACACGCCGAGGGTGACCGTGTGCTGCCAGACCGCCGTGCCGTCCGGCGGCGGGGCCACGCTCCGGCCCCGATAGTCCAACCACACGTCGACCGTCTCACCGGCCCGTGTGCCGGCCGGCACAAGTGCGGTGGCCGTACGTAGACCGTTCCCGGGCTCCGTCCAGCGGACGGTCACCTCCGTGGACGGCTGCCGTCCGCCGTGCACAGTGGGCAGCGCGTCCGACGTCCCCCCGACCGCCTCGGCACGGAGGTGACGGCGGTCGGCGCGCTGCTCCCGGGCGGTGGTCCGGGCGTCGTCATGGGCCCACCAGCCCGCGACCACCCCGACCAGGGGCGCCACGACGACCAACAGGACGGCTACGGCCCGAAAGCTCCACGCCGCCACGACATCCGACCGGCGCCGCAGCGGATTCGGCCGCCTGCGCCAGCCACGTACCCGGCTTCGTCGCATGCCGTCCGGGTACCCCGCGCCCCGGACACCCTTCCTGACGATCCCGGACAGACTCACGTCCCCGTGCCCGGTCGCTGATCAGCCGAAGGGCTCGATGATCAGCCGAAGCGCTCGATCCGGATACGGTCCACCGGCTGACCTGCCGCCACGAGCAGCCGTGAGGCGTGCTCCGCGAATGCGTTGGAGCCGCACACATAGGCCTCCCACCCGCCGGGAGGCTGGTCGGCCAGGAGTGGCGCCACATGTGCGGCGGCCATACGTCCCACGGGCACACCTTCCGGCGCGCTCCGGGTGAACACAGGCGTCGTCTCCGAGCCGTACTCCCGCGCGTAGATCAGCTCCTCGGGGCTGCGTGCCGACACCAGCAGCCGCAGCGGCACGTCGAGCTCACGACCCCGGTGGTGCCGCACCATCGACATCAGCGGTACGACGCCGGAGCCGGCGCCGATCAGCAGCGCGGGGCGGTCGCCGGGCCAGGCGAAGAAGCCGCTGAGCGGGCCGCGTACCTCCACCATGTCACCGGGGGCGGCCAGCGTGTGGAACCAGCCGGACACCTCACCGCCCTCGACATGGTCGAGGGTCAGCTCGATGTGCCCGGGGTCGTCCGGCGCGGACGCGATCGAGTAGTGGCGCTGGGCCACATAGCCGTCCTCGGCGGTCAGCCGCAGCATCAGGTGCTGGCCGGGCAGATGGCCCGCCCACGCGGGCACCGCCAGGCGGAATGTGGCGGCGTGCGGGGTCTCCCGGCGGATCTCGGTGATCGTGGCGGTCTGCCACCGCGCGGCGGCCCGGTTGCTGACGGCGATCCGGCCGGGCACGGCGAACCGGGTCGCGGGAGTGAACGTTTCGGCTTCGGCCACCCCAGGCATGTCTGCCACCCCTGGCATGTCGGCCACCTCCGTCATGTCGGTTACCTCAGTCACCGGAGTACCGCTGTTCCTCCCAGGGGTTGCCCCGGGCGTGGTAGCCGTTCTGCTCCCAGAACCCCGGCTCGTCGTGGTCGAGGATCCGCAGGCCCGCGATCCATTTGGCGCTCTTCCAGAAGTACAGGTGCGGCACCAGCAGCCGCGCCGGGCCACCGTGCTCCGGAGTGAGCGGCTCCCCGTCGTACTCCCAGGCGATCCAGGCCCGCCCGCCGGTGAGGTCGGCGAGCGGCAGGTTCGTGGTGTACCCGGTGTGCGCGTAGGCGACGGCATGTGTGGCGGACCCATGGGGCCGGGCCAAATCGAGGAAGGCGTCCAGCGACACGCCCGCGAAGCGCACGCCGAACTTCGACCAGCTCGTCACACAGTGGATGTCGCCCTCGTACGCCGACACCGGCAGCTCGTGCGCTTCCTCCCAGCTCCAGGTGCGCGGCTCCTCGACGAGACCGTCGACACGGAAGGACCAGTCGGCGGGCGCGAGCTCGGGCGTGACCTCGGCGGAGAGGACGGGCCAGTCGTCGCCCGCGTCGTACTGGCCGGGGGGCAGTCCGGCGTTGTCGACGCGCGGGCGTCCGGTGAAGCCTCGGGTGACATTCATGGGGGTGGTGCCTCCAGGCCGACGTGGACGACGGCCCGCGGGTCGAGCGTGATCAGTAGTGGTTCATTCAACCGTACGCGTTCGGGCACCTTGCTCGATGCCCGGGGACCGTTCGTGATCGTTGGGGTAGTGTGGCCGTCCGGCCGGGGGAGTCCCGGCATGCGGAGCACGGGAGGTGAGACCCATTACCGCTGTGTCAGCTCGGGTGCTCTCACCTCGAATCGGTCGAACCGGCGCGGATCACCGCCAGTAGACGACCGCGAGAGCGCCCTTCGGCTTCCGAAAGGCTCTCGGCATCCATGCCCCCTCTGTCTTCTTCCTCGTCCTCGCCGTCGTCCCCGTCGCCGCTCTCGCGCGACGCCGTCGTGACCGCACTCCGCGCCGCCGGCTGTGTCTTCGCCGAGGACGAGGCCCGGTTGATCCTGGCCGCCGCCCGGACCCCGGACGAGCTGGCCGCCATGGTGGACCGCCGAGTCACCGGCCTGCCCCTCGAACTCGTCGTCGGCTGGGCCGAGTTCCGCGGCCTGCGCATCGAGGTGGAACCCGGCGTCTTCGTGCCCCGCCGCCGCACCGAGTTCCTGGTCGACCAGGCCCTCGCCCACGCCCCGGACGCATCCGTCGTGGTGGACCTGTGCTGCGGCTCGGGCGCGGTCGGCGCGGCACTGGCCGCCGCACTGGCCGATGCCGAGCTGCACGCCGCCGACATCGACCCGGCGGCGGTGCGCTGCGCCCGCCGTAACGTCGCCCCCTTTGGCGGGCGGGTCCACGCGGGCGATCTGTTCGAGGCGCTGCCCGGCGCCCTGCGCGGCCGTGTCGGCATCCTCGCGGCGAACGTGCCGTATGTCCCGTCCGCCGAGGTCGGCCTCCTGCCCGCGGAGGCACGCGACCACGAGCCGCGCGTCGCGCTGGACGGCGGCCCGGACGGGCTTGACGTTCTGCGCCGGGTAGCCACCGAGGCGCCCCGCTGGCTCGCGCCCGGCGGCTGTCTGCTGATCGAGACGAGCGAACACCAGGCGCCGACTGCCCTGGAGGCCTTCACCCGCAGCGGACTGTCGGCGCGTCTGATCGCCTCCGAGGAGCTGCACGCGACGGTCGTCGTCGGCCTCGACCGACCGGGCCGGAGGGCCGGGTCAGGTCGTGGTGCCGCTCTTCGAAGGGCTCTTTGAGGGGCCGGAGTCGTTCCCGTCCCAGTGGCGCGGCCCGGGGAGCTTGCCCCGCCAGTCACCCGGCCCCCGGTCCCGGTCCTTCCGCCACTCGTCCCAGTCGCCCGCGCGTACGCGCGAGGCCGTCCGGGTGTCGTCGTCGGACCGGGTGCCGACGACCAAGGCGTCCTCGCCCTTCTTGAGGTCAGCGGTGCCGGAGCCCTTGTCCCCGTCGTGGCGCACCGTCGTGTCCGAGCCGACGGTCCACGTCCACTCGGTGCCGTCCTCGCTCTTGACGGTGACCTGGTCGCCGTCCACCTTCTCGATGGTGCCGCGCTGCCAGATCCGTACGACCCACTCGTCGGTGTCGGGGTCCTTCACGGTGGCCTCACCGTGCACGCCGCCTCCGCCGAAGCCGAACCCCGGGCCGCCGTGCCCGTGCCGTTCGCGGGGCGTGTCAGGTGACGGCGAGGCCGCCCCGGAGGCAGCCGACGAGGTCCCGCTGCCGGAGCCCGACGAGGTCGCGGCGTAGGCGACGGTACCGCCGAGCGCCAGTACGGCGACCGTGGCCGCTGCCGTCACCGCCCGGGCACGGACGGACTGGCGCTGCCACAGCCCGCTCAGCGCCGCACCCCGGGTGTGCTCCCGCACCGGACCGCCCGGTCCCGTGAGGACTTCCGATGCGGTGCCGTCCGGCTCAGCGCCGGTGTGGTGTCCCTGATCCGGATCGTGTGTCACGGCTCGCTCCCATCGGTCACAGCCACCGGCATCCCCTGCCATGCCTTGCTGTGATTGTGGGTTGCGGGCGGTAAGGAACGAGTAATCAGTTCCTGTGAAAACGGGGCGCGGGTGCTCGTGGAAACCGCTAGTCGGCGCCGTACCTCTCAACTCGGCGGCAGCACACGGGCGATGAGCAGTGCCACGTCGTCGGAGTTGTCGGGCTGGTGCAGGGTGCGCAGGAGGAGGTCGCAGCACTCCTCCAGGGGGCGGTCGGGGTCGTCGAGGAGCTCCAGGAGCGCGTCGAGGCGCTCGTCGAGGGGGTGCTGCCGGGTCTCGACCAGCCCGTCCGTGTAGAACACCAGCTGGTCGCCGGGTTCGAGGTCGACGGTCGTCGTCGAGAAGGCGACACCGCCCACGCCCAGCGGTGCCCCGGTGGGCAGGTCGAGGAGCTCCGGGGGGTGGCCGTGGCGGACCCGGACGGGTGGCAGATGCCCCGCGTTGGCGATCCGGCACTGCCTCATGCGCGGGTCGTGGACGGCGTAGACGCAGGTGGCGATGGAGTGGTCGAGGCCCTCGGTGATCTTGTCGAGGTGTTCCAGGAGCCGGGTCGGTTCGAGGTCGAGGGAGGCCAGGGTGTGGGTCGCGGTGCGCAGTCGGCCCATGGTCGTGGCGGCGTCGATGCCGCTGCCCATCACGTCGCCGACGACGAGCGCGGTCTTGCCGCCCTCCAAGGGGATCACGTCGAACCAGTCGCCGCCGACCTCGGCGATGGCGCCCGCCGGCTGGTAGCGAGAGGCGACCTCCAGACCGCCGGTCACCGGCGGGTGGCTGGGCAGCAGACTGCGCTGGAGGGTCAGGGCGGTGTCGCGGGCGTTCTGGTACCAGCGTGCGTTGTCGATCTGCACGGCCGCGCGGGCCGCCAGCTCACGGGCGAGCAGCAGGTCGTCCTCGCTGAACGGCAGCGGATTGCGGGTGCGCTTGAGATCGAGGGCGCCGAGCACCTCGCCGCGCGCGATCAGCGGCACCGCCAGATAGGAGTGCACGCCCGCGCGCACCAGCTGCATGGCGGCCTCGGGGGAGCGGGCGATACGCGGGAGGTCCTCCTCCTCGACGTGGGCGACCATGACGGGGCTGCCGGTGCGCACGCACTCGGTGACCAGGCGGTCCGGGCCGTAGCGGGCGACCTGCCCGGGCGGGTCGGCGGCGTCCAGGGCCTCCGTGTCGTGCGCGGCCCGGACGGCCAGGGCCCGGATCACGGCCGACTCGGCGGGGCCGAGGGTGCTGCGTCTGCCCTCCATCACGGCGTCCAGCAGATCCACGGCCGCCACATCGGCGAGCTCCGGCACGGCGACATCCGCGAGTTCGCGTGCCGTGCGGTCCAGCTCCAGCGTGGTGCCGATCCGCGCGGAGGCGTCGGCGATCAGAGCCAGGCGCCGCCGTGCCGTCTCGGCCTCGACGGCGGCCTGATGCTGTTCGGTGATGTCCACCGCCATGCCCGCCACGCCGAGCACCGTCCCGGCCGTGTCCTCCAGCCGGTAGAGCGAGATGGACCAGACGTGCTCCAGGTCCGGATCGGCCTTGGTCCGGCCCATGATGCGCTGGTTGACGATCGGATCACCGGTCCGCAGCACCTCGCGCAAAGCCGCTTCGATGGCTTCGGCGGCGTCGGGATCGGGCAGCAGCTCACGTGGCGTAAGGCCGATGTGGTCCTCGGCGGCGACGCCGTTGAGCAGGGCCAGCGCCGGGTTGACGGAGACGTAGCGCAGCTCGGTGTCCAGGACGGCCAGCCCGACCGGAGCCTGGGCGATCGTCCGTGTCGACAGCGCCACGTCCCGCTCCACCTGGCGGACCGTCGACTGGTCGGCGCACAGGCCCAGCGCGTAGACGTCCCCCTGGTCGTCCAGCAGCCGCATGTTGCGGAACTCCACCAGCCGCGTGCTGCCGTCCTTGCGCCGGATCGGGAACGCCCCGGCCCAGCCCTGACCGGTCTCCATGACGTCGGCGAACAGCTTGACGACCAGGTCCAGGTACTGCTCGTGGACCATGATCCGGGCGGCGTACTCGCCCAGCGCCTCATGTGCCGGATAGCCGAACAGCTCCTCGGCCTGGGGGCTCCACAGCACGATGCGGCCCTCGATGTCCAGCACGACCGAGGCCACGCCGAGCACGTCGAGCAGCCCGCTCGGCCCTACCGGCCCGCGCACCGGCTCGTCGCCCTCGGCCACGGGACGTTCGGCTGCTGACATCCGCACCGCCTTCGCCCATCCTCCTCGCGGCACGCCGTTCCCCCGTGCCGACTCCCCTTGTTCTACCGCGTTCAACCGGATTCGGGCCCCCTTGGTCGTTCACCTCCACCATCCCTCAACACGACGGGGAACGTCCGCCGAAGCGGTCACGAGGCCACGTGACTGTGGCCGATCAGACAGCGCACGTTCGCCTCCTTGGTCTGTACATGACCACATCACCCCGCCAGACTGTCCGCCGACAAGCTCCCACCCCCCAAGGAGTCGCTCCCATGGCCCTGCGCGCCCGGCAACGTTGTCATGCCGTTCTCACCGGCCTCGTCGCCCTCGCCTCCGCCGCCGTGCTGACCACCGCGACGCCCGCGCAGGCCGCCGACACCTGGACGGAGGTGGGATCCGACCGTGCCGACCCGCTGACCGAGAGCCAGGGCCTGACCTCCGTCGAGGTCCCGGCGAACAGCGCCAACCGCTACACCGGCATCGGCACCATCCCGACCTCGGTCAGCAGCCGCGGCTGGAACCACGTGGGTGACCCCGACGCCTCCTACAACGGCTACTACGTCGAGCCGTACCAGGCGGATTCGGGCAGCGCGAAGATGTTCCGGGTGCAGGCGCCGGACGGGACCTGGTCGGAGTACGTCCACACGCTGGGCTCCGGGGAGGCGCTGAACAACTCCTTCGTCGCCATCACGCCCGGCGGCCAGTGGATGGTCTCGGGCGAGTGGGGCACCATGACCCGCCTCCTGGTCCACCCGACGCCCGGCGTCAACCCGGGCACGTCCCCCTCCGCGAACCTCCCCTGGACGTCCAGCATCCGCCTGGACCGCGCCGTACGCGACATCCAGGGCTGTGACTTCCTCGGCGCCACGACCCTGCTGTGCTCCTCCGACGACCCCGCGGGCACCCTCTTCGGCATGACCAAGCCGCTGCTCCAGATCGACCTCTCCGCCGAGCCGGGCAGCTCCGACGTGACCGGCCGTGTCACGGCACTGCGCCAGCTGCCGCTGCGCAGCTCCTGCTCGGGCGAGTTCGAGACCGAGGGCATCGACTACGACCGCCGTACCGGCACCCTGCGCGTGATCGTCGTCTCGCCGGGCTTCTGCGTGCTGACCGACAGCAAGACGTACCGGTTCACGCGGAGCTGAGGAACGGACGGGACGGGTTCCGCCGGTAGTGCTACGGCGCACCTGGTGCTTTTCTTGGGGTTGGGGTCCGGTTCCGCGGGCTACCCGTGGCACCGCGGCGCGGCCACGAGAGGAGCGATCACGATGGATCGTGAACGAATGCACGAGGAACCCGTCTCCGTCGAGATCAGCGGATGCAGCAAGGAGGACGCCCGGATCGTCTTCGACACGCTGTGCACGTGCTTCGAGTCCGACCGGGGCCCCGAGGACGTACCGCAGCAGCTCCATGAGACGCGCCCCATGGTGTGGCTCGGCACCTTCGAGGTCACGGACACGCACGAGTGCCCGCCGCCCGCGCGGCTCTCGTCGACCGTCGAGGCCGACGCGCAGGGCGGCTACTGGGCCATCGAACGGCTCCGTACGACGCTGGACTCCCTGTTCACGGTGCACGACCTCACCTCGGTCTCGGGCGACCAGGAGCGGGAGCTGCACGTGGTGCTGAAGAGCCGGCCCGGTGTCGCGTGACGAGAGCACCCGGCCGCTCATGACGAGCCGAGCAGACCGAGTACGGCACGCCGGTAGACGGCGTGGACGGCGGGCAGGTCCTTGAGGCAGGCCCTCTCGTCCACGCCGTGCAGCCCCTCGTACCGCACCCCGAAGCCCGCCGTGGCCGGGATGCCCTCGCCCGCCAGCAGGTTGCCGATGTTCGAGGGGCCGGCGGTCTTCGGCCGGACGGCCAGACCCTCCTGCGCGGCGGCCTCCAGCAGGGCGGCGGCGGGCTGTCGGCCCTCACCGAGCTGATACGGCGGCCAGGCGGCCACCGTGGTGATCGCGGTCGGCCGGGGCGCGGGAACCGCTGCGTCCAGCTCGCCCACCGCCGCACGGACCAGCCGCTCGGCGTCGCGGGCGTCGAAGTTCGGCGTCGTGCGGATGTCGACGCCCAGCTCGCACAGGCCGGGCACGACCGAGAAGCCCTGGCCGCCATGGCAGGAGGTCACCGTCAGCTTCGGTGGCAGGGGGAACTCGCCCTCGGCGTCAGGGAGTTCGGCCTCTTCCAGGAGCCGTACGAGATGGGCCGCGCGGGAGACGGCCCCCGGCGTCGTACGGCGCGACCCCGAGTGGCCCGAGGCAGCGTGCACCGCGATCGTGGCCCGCCACAGTCCCCGCCCGCCGACCACGACCTCGTCGAGCCCCGGGTAGCCGATCATCACCCCGGCCGGCCGGACCGCCTCCGGGTCGGCCAGGTAGGCGCGGGCACCCCCGAAGCCGCCCGTGTGTTCGTCGACGTCGAGCAGTACCGCGAGCCCGCCGCGCAGATCGCCCGCCCGGCCGTGCAGCTCGGCCGCGATGCCGCAGAACATCGCCGCGGCGAGCTTGGAGTCCGCCGCGCCCCTGCCGCACAGCCAGCCGTCGACGACCTCGCCGGAGTCGGGGGCGAACGACCACGCGGCCTCGTCACCGTAGGGCGCGGTGTCGACGCAGGCGTCCAGGGCCCACCAGGGGCCGGGCCGGCCACCCGCGACCTCGATCAGCAGGCCGACGGCGCCCGTGTCGCCGTGGAGGCGGTGATACGGCAGCCCGCGCCCGGCGAGCCAGTCCTCCAGGACCCCCAGGACGGGGCCGTAGTCGTCGATGCCGGCGCGGCTGGGGAGGCGGATCAGTCGCTGGGCGAGGTCGATCACGTCGGCTTGTGGGGTCATGGGGTCACTGTGCCCGAAGGCGGTCTGTGCCGGTGGTCGTGGCGAGGCGGCCGGTGTCAGTGGCCGGTGTCACCCCTCCCTGGTTGTGCAACTAGTTGCATAAAGGCTCCGCGGTCCTCTACAACTACGTCAGGCACGACACCGCACGGAGGGGCCCGATGAGCCGTTACCCGCACCTGCTGAGCCCGCTCGACCTGGGCTTCACCACGCTGCCCAACCGCGTCCTGATGGGCTCCATGCACGTCGGCCTGGAGGAGGCCGAGCGCGGCTTCGAGCGCATGGCGGCCTTCTACGCGGAGCGGGCGCGCGGGGGAGTGGGCCTGATCGTCACCGGTGGCATCGCGCCCAACGACGAGGGGCGCCCGTACGAGGGCGGCGCCAAGCTCACCACCGACGCCGAGGCCGAGCAGCACCGGGTCATCACCGAGGCCGTGCACCGTGAGGGCGGCCGGATCGCCATGCAGATCCTGCACTTCGGCCGGTACGCCTACCACCAGGATCTCGTCGCGCCGAGCCCGCTCCAGGCGCCGATCAGCCCGTTCCCGCCGCGCGAGCTCACCGACGCAGACGTCGAGCGGACCATCGACGACTACGCCCGCGCCGCCCGTCTCGCCCGGCAGGCCGGCTACGACGGCGTGGAGATCATGGGCTCCGAGGGCTACCTCATCAACGAGTTCATCGCCACGCAGACCAACCAGCGCACCGACCGCTGGGGCGGCTCGTACGAGAACCGCATGCGCTTCCCGGTCGAGATCGTCCGGCGCGTGCGCGAGGCCGTCGGCGAGGACTTCATCATCGTCTACCGGCTGTCCATGCTGGACCTCGTCCCGGGCGGCTCCACGCTCGACGAGGTGATCACGCTCGCCAAGGCCGTCGAGGCCGCCGGGGCGACGATCATCAACACCGGTATCGGCTGGCACGAGGCGCGCATCCCGACCATCGCCACCTCGGTGCCGCGCGGCGCGTACACCTGGGTCACGAAGCGGCTGATGGGCGAGGTGTCGGTGCCGCTCGTCACCACCAACCGCATCAACACCCCCGAGCTGGCCGAGGAGTTGCTGGCGGACGGCTGCGCGGACATGGTCTCGATGGCCCGCCCGATGCTCGCCGACCCTGACTTCGTCGCCAAGGCCGCAGCGGGCAAGCCTGAGGCCATCAACACCTGCATCGGCTGCAACCAGGCCTGCCTCGACCACACCTTCAGCGGCAAGATCACGTCCTGCCTGGTCAACCCGCGCGCCTGCCACGAGACCGAGCTGACCCTGTCCCCGACCCGGCTGCGCAAGCGCGTCGCGGTCGTCGGCGCGGGACCGGCGGGGCTCGCCTGTGCCGTGAGCGCGGCCGAACGCGGCCACGAGGTCACGCTGTTCGACGCCGCGAGCGAGATCGGCGGCCAGCTGAACGTCGCCCGGAAGGTCCCCGGCAAGCAGGAGTTCGACGAGACGCTGCGCTACTTCCGCCACCAACTCGACTGGCAGGGCGTGGACATACGGCTGAACACCTGGGTGTCGGCGGAGGACCTCGCCGACTACGACGAGGTCGTGGTCGCCACCGGCGTCACCCCGCGCACCCCCGACATCCCAGGCGTCGACCACCCGAGCGTCGTCGGCTACCTCGACGTGCTGCGCGACGGCGCCCCTGTTGGCGAGCGCGTCGCCGTCCTCGGTGCGGGTGGCATCGGCTTCGACGTCGCCGAGTTCCTCACCGACGGCGGCGACAAGGCGAGCGAGGACCCTCAGACGTACTTCCGCCAGTGGGGCGTGGACATGGACTACACGGCCCCCGGCGGCCTCGCTGCCCCCGAGCGCCCCGCCCCGCCCCGCACGGTCCACCTGCTCCAGCGCAAGACCACCAAGGTCGGCGCGGGCCTCGGCAAGACCACCGGCTGGATCCACCGCACCGAGCTCAAGCACCGGGGCGTCACCATGGTCCCGGGCGTGCGCTACGACCGTATCGACGACGCCGGACTGCACGTCACCGTCGGCGAGGAGAGCACGGTCCTCACGGTCGACACGATCGTGCTGTGCACCGGGCAGGAGCCGCGTCGCGACCTGTACGAGGCGCTGCTCGCCGCGGGCGCCAGCGCGCACCTCATCGGCGGTGCGGACGTGGCGGCCGAACTGGACGCCAAGCGCGCCATCAAGCAGGGCACGGAGCTGGCGGCGAGCCTGTAGGGGCGAGTGGGCGCATGCGTAGGACGACCTCCTCGCGTCCCTAGGATGAGTCCATGTCACTCCCGCACGCGATCCTCACCGCCCTGGTCGAAAGGCCGTCCTCGGGGCTGGAGCTGACCCGCCGGTTCGACAAGTCGATCGGCTACTTCTGGTCGGCGACGCACCAGCAGATCTATCGCGAGCTGGGAAAACTGGAGACCGAGGGGTTCATCCGCACGCTGCCCAGCGACCAGCCGGCCCGCGGGCAGAAGAAGAGCTACGAGGTCCTGCCGGCGGGCCGCGCCGAACTGGCCCGCTGGACCTCCGCGTCCCAGGACCCGCGGCCGCACCGCGACTCCCTGCTGCTGCGGATGCGTGCCGCGGCCGTCGTGGGGACCGGCGGTATCGAAGCCGATCTGCGCCGCCATCTCGACCTGCACCGGCGGCAGTTGGCCGAGTACGAGGAGATCGAGAAGCGCGACTTCCCGCCCGGCAAGGACAGTTCCCAGGACCGGCTGCGGCACCTGGTGCTGCGGGCCGGCATCGACCTGGAGACCTTCTGGACGCAGTGGCTCACGCACGCCCTGGAGGAGTTCGCCGAACTGCCGGGGCGCGAAGCGGAACTGCCGGGGCACGAAAGGGCGTGACGCGGGGCCCGTGGAACGGGCAGGGCTTTTGCCCTCGGCCTCAGAGCCGGTACGGCTTCGACTTGCGGCGCAGGAACCAGGCCGTGGCCAGGCCGCCCGCGACCACCAGGACCCCGCCGCCGACCAGCGTCAGGGTGCCGTAGTCCGTCGAGGAACCGCCCATGCCGCCCATGACGCCGCGCGACGGGGAGGCCGTGGCGGAGATCGTGCGGGTGGGGGTGGCGCCCGAGACGATGACCGACTGGGTGCCCGCCGTCACGCCGTTGGAGCACACGACGATGACGGTGTAGGTGCCCGCGCTCACGGTCGACCAGGCCGCCGACTGCAGCGCGGACGTCCCGGACAGGGAGACCTGGCGCCCTTGGGCGAAGTTCGCCTGCCTGCTGTTCAGCAGCGAGGTGGTGCCCCAGCTGCCGTTGACGTTGGTGCACGCGCTGGTCGTGACGGAGACCGTGGACCCGGTGGTGCTCACGGAGATCCCCGAGACCGCGGCGGCCGGAGCGGCGACTGCGGCGAGGGGAAGGACGGAGGCGGCTGCCAAGGTCAGGCCCGAGCGGAGGAGTAGCGATGAGTTGCGCATGGGGTTCCCTCCGGCGGCACGGTCGGCGGTACATCCCTGGCGCCGCCGAGGGTCGGGAACGCCCGTGCTGCCTCAGGGGCAGCCAACGCGCCCCCGGTCCCGACCGCATGCGGGCCGCCTCCGGTCAGGTGACGGACTGCTGCATTCGGGGGACTCCGGACCTGGCCTCAGCCCTGCGCGCCGGTCGTCACCCTCCGCTCCGCCGAGAAGCCGCCCCAGGTGCCGTCCGGCAGCCTGCCCCGGATCCGTACCCGGTGACCGGCTCCCTTCTCCGGGCCCAGGTAGAAGCTGTACGTGGCCGTCTCGCGCGGCGCGTTCCCGCCGTACACCAGCGAGGTGGCCGTACGGCCGTCGAGCTGCACCTGGTACTCCGCGACCACGCCGTCCGCGCGCGGTGGTACCCAGCTCAGGTCGAGGTAGTACGCCCCGTCCTCACGATGGGTCGTCGCGCGGAAGTCGGTCGGTGCGGTACCGCGCCCGTCGTCGGTGCCGGGCGTGGTGACGCGGACCGTCGCCGTGGCGGGGGAGAGGTTGTCGGCCGCGTCCCGGGCGCGGACGGTGAAGGAATAGTGGGTGCCGGGCCGAAGACCGGTGACCACGGTCGCCGTCTGGTTCCCGCCCACACTGTGGATCTTCGCACCGCCCTGATGGATGTCGTACGACACCACATCCCGGTCGTCCGTGGCCTGCGACCATGACAGCTGAACCGCGCGGCTGCCGACCGCCCGACCATGGACCTTCCCCGGACGGGTCGGGGCGGAGCGGTCGGCGGCCACGGCTTCGGGAGTCCTCGCCCGGACCTCCTTGCTCGGCGGACCGAGCCGTCCGTCGGTGTCGCGGGCCCGCACGGTGAAGGCATACGCAGTGGACGGCTTGAGCATGGTGACGTCCACCATGTGTGCGGAACCCGGCACTTCCTTGACCTTCGTGGGGCCCCGATACACCTCGTAGACGCGGACGCCGCGGTCCGCGGAGACGGCGTTCCACATGACGTGCACGCTGGTCGCGCTTCCGGCGGCGGCCGTGACGCCCGTGGGCGCCCCGGGCGGTCGGCCGCCGTCCTCGTTAGCCCCGCCCCAGGCGCAGGACGAGAGCAACGCGACCGCGCAGAAGGTCGAAAGGGGAACGGGAACACGTCGCACGACACTGCCTCCCGGGAGCGGCCTCACGGCAATGGTCCGGACCAATATGACGCCGCTGACGCGATCACATCAAGAGGGCGGTCGTTGGTGACCCGCCCCGGGAGTTACGTATGCTGAAGTTCCTCGCGGCTGAACTCTCCATGAGGATGCGGGAGTTCATGCCGTCGGCACGGGCTGCTGTCGTCGCTGATCCCGTGCCGGACGCGGGTGGCCGGGGGGTCGGCGTCCGTCGCGGACTCGGGCCCCCGGCCCCTGCCGGATCACCTGCGAGGGCAGGCGATCCGGGTGATCCCCGTACGCTCGTCGAGTAGGCGTCAGACCGCCGACCAGCCGTCGTCGACCGGCAGGACAACACCGTTGATGTTGCTCGCCGCGTCCGAGGCCAGGAACACGATCGCGGCGGCCTGCTCCTCGGGCTGGGCCAGCTTGCCGATGTTGACGAAGTGCGGGCCGAGGGCCGCCGGTCCGTGGGCATCCTGTGCGGCCTCCACGACGATCCCGGTCTGAGTGCCGCCCGGGGCGATGGCGTTCGCCCGTATCCCCTGCTTGCGGTACATCACCGCCAGGGACTTCGTCAGCCCCACCACGCCGTGCTTCGACGCCGTGTACGCGGCGCCCGCTGCGCTGCCGCGCAGGCCGGCCTCGGACGCCGTGTTCACGATCGCGCCTCGGCCCGCCTCGAGCATGTGCGGCAGCGCCGCCCGGGTGAGCAGGAACGGGGCGGTGAGGTTGACCCGGATCACCCGCTCCCACTCGGCGTCGGTGACGTCCGCCGGCGCCGACATGCGGTCCATGATCCCGGCGTTGTTCACCAGGACGTCCACGCCGCCGAAACGCTCGACGGCGGTCTCGACCACCCGGTCCACGACGGCCTGCTCACTCAGGTCGCCGACGACGGCGACCGCGGCGCCGCCCGCCTGCTCGATCTCCTTGACGACGGACTGGGCGCCCTCGGCATTGAGATCCGCCGCCACGACCCTGGCGCCCTCCTTGGCGAAGGCCAGAGCGGCCGCGCGCCCGATGCCCGATCCCGCTCCGGTGACGATGACGCTGCGTCCGTCCAGTCCGCTGCTCATGAGGTGCTCCATCCGTAAGGCCGATAGCCGATAGCCGATAGCCGATAGCCGATAGCCGATGGTCGATGGCTGATGGTCGATGTCCGAGGGCCAACCATACGACTTAATGTCTCTGAGTGACATAAACTCTTCGGGGAGAATTCCGGGAGAGCGATCAGCGCCCGGCCGGAGGAGACCATGACCGCAGCCCGCGGAGACATCAGACGACCCACGGGACGACCGCCCCTGACCGAGGAGCGCAAGGCCGAGATCCGGCTGGAGATCGCGCGGGCGGCGGTGGACCTGTTCGTCACCCAGGGCGTGGCGGCGACCACGGGCGAGCAGATCGGAGCGGCGGTCGGCGTCTCCGCGCGGACGGTGTGGCGCTACTTCCCGAGCAAGGAGAGCTGCGTACGGCCGCTGTTCTCGGCCGGTATCGACCTGATCGCCGACTGTCTGCGGCAGTGGCGCCCCGGTGAGGCCCTGGAGGAGGTCATCGACCGGGAGTTCGTGGTCGAGGGGCACCTGCAGGCCGGACCCGACCGGTCGACCGTGGGGGCGCTGGTACGGCTGACCCGTACCGAACCGGGCCTGCGCGCGATCTGGCTCCAGACGTACGACGAGGCCGAACCGGCGTTCGCCGGCGCCCTCGCCGAACGCGCCGGGCTGCCCGCCGACGACCTGCGCCCGGCGATCCAGGCGGCGATGTTCAACGCGGCGCTGCGCGCGGCCGTCGAGTACCACGCCTGGCACACCACCGACACCGCCCCCGACCCGGAGACGGCACAGGCCCAGCTGATGGCGACGCTGCGCTCGGCGATGGAGGTCGTGACGGAAGGGGTGGTGTAGACGTGGGGGAGACCTCGGCCACCGGGTTCGCGGGGAGTGGCCGCCAGGGCCTCGCGGTGCACTGCCCGGAAATCGGGTAGCGCGGCCGAGGGGCCCTGGCGTGGCGCGTGCCGGCGTCCGCAGCGGCACGCGTGGGCGTCAGTGGCGGGGGTGCCGGCGTCCGCAGCGGGGGGGGGGCTGGTCCGGTCCGCTACACCTTCCGGTAGTCGTACGCCTCCGCTGCCGCCGCCTCCACCGCCGCGAGGTCGGCGCCGGTGGCCGCTGTGACGACCGCGGCCACCGCGCCCTCGACGAACGGGGCGTCCACCAGGCGGGTGCGGTCGGGGAGTTCGTCGCCCTCCGCGAGCAGGGCCTTCACGGTGAGGACGGCGCTGCCCAGGTCGGTCAGGACCGCGACCCCGGCGCCGCGGTCCACGGAGGCGGCCGCCGCGGCGATCAGCTCGGCGCTGGTGCCGAGGTCGCCGCCCTCGGTGCCGCCCGCCGGGGCCACGGGGACGGCCGTGCCGGCGCCCGCGAGCCCCTGCGCCAGCTCGGCCACCGAGGCGGCCACCTGCGCGCTGTGCGAGACCAGCACGATGCCGACGAGCCGCTCGCCCTCCTTCTCGTTGCTCACCGCCTCGTCACTCACCGCTCGCCTCCACCAGCCCCGCGATCAGCAGCGCCGAGGACGTGGCCCCCGGATCCTGGTGCCCGATGCTGCGCTCCCCGAGATAACTCGCCCGCCCCTTGCGGGCCTGCAACGGCGTGGTCGCCAGGGCGCCCTCCTCGGCGGCGGCCCGCGCCGCGACGAACCCGTCGCCGAGCGCGTCCACGGCCGGCACCAGTGCGTCGATCATGGTCTTGTCGCCCGGCGCCGCGCCACCGAGCACCATGACCGCGTCCACCCCCGTGCGCAGCGCCCGGGCGAACTCGTCCTTGCTCACCTCGCCGGCGTCCCCGAGCGCCTTGCCGGCCCGCCGCAGCAGCGTCCCGTACAGCGGCCCCGACGCCCCGCCGACCGTCGAGATGAGCTGCCGCCCGGCGAGGGTCAGAACCGCGCCGGGCGTCTGCGGGGCCTCCTTCTCCAGCGTGGCTGTGACGGCGCGGAACCCGCGTTGCAGGTTGCTGCCGTGGTCGGCGTCCCCGATGGGCGAGTCGAGGGCGGTGAGCCGTTCCGCCTCGCGGTCGACGGCAGTGGCGGTCGCCGTCATCCAACGGCGGAAGAACTCGGCGTCGAGCACTGGATCTCCTTGTGTGGCAGGTGCGTTGCGGTCGTCCGGCTCCGGATCACATACCCCAGCGCAGCCCCGGCGTCCGCACCGGCGCGTTCCACAGCCGCAGCAGCTCCTCGTCGACCTGGCACAGGGTGACCGAGGCGCCGGCCATGTCGAGCGAGGTGACGTAGTTGCCGACGAGGGTGTGGGCGACTGTGACACCGCGCTGCGCGAGTACCCGCTGGACCTCGGCGTTGAAGCCGTACAGCTCCAACAGTGGTGTCGCACCCATGCCGTTGACCAGGACGAGGACGGGATTGCGCGGGGTCATGTCGTCCAGGATCGCGCCGACGGCGAAGTCGGCGATCTCGCCCGACGTCATCATCGCCCGCCGCTCCCGGCCGGGCTCGCCGTGGATGCCGATACCCAACTCCAGCTCGCCGGGCGGCAGATCGAAGGTGGGGCTGCCCTTGGCGGGTGTGGTGCAGGCGCTGAGGGCGACGCCGAAGCTGCGGGCGTTCTCGTTGACCTGACGCCCGATCGCTTCCACCCGCTCCAGCGACTGCCCCTCGTCCGCGGCGGCGCCGGCGATCTTCTCCACGAACAGCGTCGCACCCGTGCCGCGCCGCCCGGCCGTGTAGAGGCTGTCGGTGACCGCGACGTCGTCGTTGACGAGCACCTTCGCGACCTGGATGCCCTCGTCCTCGGCGAGCTCGGCGGCCATGTCGAAGTTGAGGACGTCCCCCGTGTAGTTCTTCACGATGAACAGCACACCCGCCCCGCTGTCCACCGCGGCGGCGGCCCGCGCCATCTGGTCCGGGACCGGCGAGGTGAACACCTCGCCCGGACATGCGGCCGACAACATCCCCGGACCGACGAATCCACCGTGCAGCGGCTCGTGCCCCGAGCCGCCGCCGGAGATGAGGGCGACCTTCCCCGCCACCGGCGCGTCCCGGCGCACGATCACCCGGTTCTCCACATCGACGACCAGCTCGGGATGAGCGGCCGCCATCCCGCGCAAGGCGTCCGCGACCACGGTCTCCGCGACGTTGATCAACATCCTCATGGGTACCTCCTGGTGGGCTGGTAGATGGGCTCCTGACCTGCGTTTTAGCAGGTCAGGACGGGGCAGGTCAGTAGTTGATCTTTGCGTTCCATGGCGGTCGGAAGCGGGTTCTGGCGGTACTGATGCTGACTTGGTGCTGACTTTGATGACGGGGCGTCAGGTATCTCGGACTGGTCGGAGGCGGGTCGGCCGAACGCTGCTGTCGGCAGTATCGACCTTGCGGTAACGAAGGTCACGTGCGCGGACGCCCGTGGGCGAGCGTCGGTCTCATACGTCGGTCCGGATGGTTGAGCAGCGTGGCGGGCCACCATGAAGGGAACGTCGCGGGCATGCGGCCGCCTCTGTGCGGCACTGAGGGGGAGGGGCCTGTCGTGATGTTCAGGAAGAGAACGCTCGAAGCGCTCGGCGACCTGGTTTGTGGAAATCTCGGCTCGGACGATCCGAACGCCGCGTCCGAGCCGAAGTACTTTCCGTACCGATCCAGCGCGTACATCACAGATTTTTTTGCCGAGCTCGGCACGGACTGGGTGCATGACGGCTCCACTCGGCACCGTTGGGTGGCCGGCGTTCTTGAAGCGATGCTCGCCGAGCCGCATGATGGTCCCGCCCAGCCGCCGGAGTCCTTCTGCAGACTCATCGATCATCTCATGAGTCCCGCTGACGCCCTTAATGAAGGACTTGACCGGCCGAACACGCTTCGTCAACTCAACCACGTACTCGTCAGGGAAGGTTTCGAAGCGTTCTACGGAGATGACAGGCGCTGCCATCTCCGCCATCTGGGGACAGACGCGGTCTCTGCCGTGGCGATGAATCCGCACCGTCCCCTCAGCGCCGCAGAAGTCCGCCGCCGCGCCGACCTTGCTGCATACCTGGACAAGTGCAGGGAGGACGAGCTGATCGAGGAAGTGCTGCTTCCGTTGTTCCGGCAGTTCGGGTTCCAAAGGATCACTGCAGCCGGCCACAGGGACAAGGCGCTGGAGTACGGGAAAGACATCTGGATGCGCTACACATTGCCCACGCAGCACTTCCTGTACTTCGAGATCCAGGTGAAGCGGGGGAAACTCGATGCCGCCGGGATGGCCAGGGCAGGAAACGCCGATATCGCCGAAATCCATCACCAGGCGCTCATGATGCTCGCCCACGAGATCTTCGATCCCGAGACCAACAGGCGAGTGCTTGTCGATCACGCCTTCATCGTGGCCGGTGGCGAGATCACAGTGCCCTGTCCCAACGAGCTGCCATCAGATTCGGTGTCGGCCCGCCCCTGCCCGCAGTGCCCTGACAAACGAAGGAAATGATCAACCATCCACGCGCCCCTGCGGCGCGAGGGCAGACGGTAGGCCGCAAGGACCCGGGTGGTCTTCATGGGGGTCCGCCTATCCCTTGTGCGACCCAACAAGATGGTGACGGGCAGGGATGTCTCCTCGGCTCCGCTCGGACCGTCGCCCTGCTGCTCGCGCGCCACGAGCAGCGGACACCGGCCGTGCGCCGCCAGATACACAACCGTCGACCCCACGAGCAGCCCGACCAACTCGCCCATGCCCCTTGAATCCACCACCAGCCCCGCGGCACATGACTGCGACTCCAGTGCCGTCAACGGTTCACCGGTCACGACGACATGACACCACATGAACGCATGGACCACCCGCAACCGGGCCCCGCGCAACCGCGCCTCCCGCGCCGCCGCGTCCACCGCGGCAAGACTCGACGCCGACCCGTCCACGCCCACGCCCACGACCACCAGACCACCCACCAGGCCTCCCGCGTCCGCACGCCATTGCCTCCATCTCCGGGTTCACTCCGGAGACACCCCGCTGCCATGGGATGCAGCGACAGCACTCGGAGCCATGTGGCAGGCCCCGCTACCCCGCCCCCGTGGCCCCACTGCCGCTGCTGCGGTCGCACGCAAGCGCCAATGCCGGAATTGCGGCCACGTCTGGCCGCCGCCACGATGAGGACATGGCTCCCGTTGGTCCCATGGACCGTTTCGACGCGTTCCGAGCCTTGGACGATCGGCGTGGGCGGCCAGGAGGCCGGCTGATCGAGTCGCTGGCCGCGGTCAGGGCCGATACGGCGGACAGCCCAGAGGCCTGGGCTCCGGCGGCAGCCGCCGCTGTTGGTCTGCCCGCTGCCGCCGCCCTGGGACCAGCCAGCTACTACGCGGACCTTGCCGCTCCGCATGGCCGCCGTCATGTGCGCATCTGCGCTGCGACGGCGTGCTTCGCCGCGCAGGCCGGACGGCATCTCGACGATGTG
Source organism: Streptomyces sp. cf386 (assembly GCF_900103585.1). GTDB lineage: Bacteria > Actinomycetota > Actinomycetes > Streptomycetales > Streptomycetaceae > Streptomyces. The sequence continues at coordinate 314,546 of NZ_FNHV01000005.1, read as the reverse complement.
GAACGCGAGCTGGGTGTCGACGCGGACGCGGTCTCACCGGACGGGGCGACGTCACTGCAGGCCGTCCGCTGTCTGGGGTACTGCTACGCAGGTCCCGCCGCGCTCGATGGCGACAAGCCCTGCACGGGCCCGACGCTGGCCGGTCAGCTCGCGGGACGTGAGCCTCCTCGGGTGCCCGAGATTCCGGTGGCCGACGAGACGGGCAACCCAGTGCTCCTGGGCGGAGTGGTGGCCGGGGAGCCCACGTGGCAGGTGTGGCCGCGGATGGTGACGACCGGTTCCGCCGACACGGTCCAGTCGGAGGTCGCCGCATCGGGACTGCGAGGCCGTGGCGGAGCGGGGTTCCGGGTGGCCGCGAAATGGGAGGCGGCCGGCCGGGCTCCCGGCACCGTGGTGGTGGCCAACGGAGACGAGGGCGACCCCGGTTCCTACGCCGACCGGCTGCTCATGGAGGCGGAGCCGGAGCGGGTCCTGGAGGGCCTGGCCCTGGCCTGCTTCGCGTGCGGGGCAGAACGGGGTGTGATCCTGGTGCGCTCGGAGTATCCGCGGGCGCTGGCGCGGATGCGGGAAGCGGTCGGGCGGGCTTACGCGGACGGGCACTTGGGGCCGTCCGTTCACGGCACGGACATCGCCTTGGAGGTGCAGGTGGTGCAGGGCGCCGGGTCGTATGTCGCGGGCGAGGAGACCGCCCTGATCGCGAGCCTGGAGGGGGACCGTGGCTGCGCACGGCCGCGTCCGCCCTACCCGACCCGGCGCGGGCTGTGGGACGTGCCGACGGTGGTGAACAACGTCGAGACCCTTGCCTCCGTCCCGTGGATCGTCTCCCGCGGCGGAGAGGTATACGCCGAGCGCGGGGTTCCGGGCGAGACCGGGACGAAGCTGGTCTGCCTGTCCGAGCGGTTCGCCCGGCCGGGGGCGTACGAGGTGGAACTGGGCACCCCACTGGTTCGGATCGTCAACGAGCTGGGCGGCGGCCTGAAGGAGGGCGCCGAGTTGAGTTCCGTGCAGGTCGGCGGACCGCTGGGCGGCTTCCTCGCCGCAAACGCGCTGGATGTCCCGCTGACCAGTGCCGACCTCACGGCCCGGGGCGCCGCACTCGGCCACGCCGGACTGGTCGCCTTCGACCAGCGTGTGACTCCCGAGGAACTACTCCGGCACATCTGGCAGTTCGCCGCGGCGGAGAGCTGTGGTGCCTGCTCGCCCTGCCGCGTGGGCTCGCGACGTGGCCTGGAGCTTGCGTCCGCCGGGGCCCCGCCCGGACCGGAATGGGGACGGCTCGGTCGTGTGCTGGCCGAGGCGAGTCTGTGTGGCTTCGGGCGGCGCATTCCTTCAGCGGTGCACAGTCTCACCCGCGCCTACGGCGATCGGCTGCGGGGATGGGGGTCGTGATCGAGATCGAGATCGAGGTCGACGGGGCGGATGTCGAAGTCCCCGCGGGTGCCTCACTGCTCTCGGCCGTGCGGGTGGCCGGCGCCGCGCTGCCTGCTCTCTGCTTCGACGACCGGCTGAGCCCCGCCGGCTCCTGCCGTACATGTCTCGTAAGGGCCGATGGCCAGATCGTGGCGGCCTGTGTGACCCCGGCCGTGTCAGGCGTGCGCATCGAAGCAGACACCGAGGAGCTCCGGCAGTTGCGCCGGGACGCGGTGGCGCTCATCGCCTCCGCCCTGCCGCCCCGCGCGCTCAGCCAGGACAACCTCAGCGAGCTGGCGCAGGCCTGCCGGTCGATGGGCTTGGGCCCCGAGACGGCCCAGGGCGCGGGAGGGCGGGGTGGGGACGACTCCCACCCGTATGTGCACCTGGACCGGGACCTGTGCATCGCCTGCGGTCGGTGCGTCCGCATGTGCGCCGAGGTGCAGGGCACCTTTGCCCTGACCCTGACCGGCCGGGGCGGTGACACCGTCGTTGCTCCCGGCACCGGCGGGCCGTGGGCCGAGTCGGACTGCGTGGCCTGCGGCGGCTGCATCGATACCTGCCCCACCGGCGCGATCACCGAGCCCGGACCGGGGCGTGGGCTCACCTCCGCCCATTTGCCGGCCGCCATCCGCACGACGTGCGGATACTGCGGTGTCGGCTGTGCCCTGGACGTCATCACGTCCGACGGCCAAGTCACGGCGGTCCTGCCGGCCCGGGACGGCCCGGTCAACCAGGGCCACGCCTGCGTCAAGGGCCGCTTCGCCCACGGCTATCTCACCTCTCCCGACCGCCTCACCCGGCCCCTGTTGCGCCGCAACGGCCGCCTGGAACCCGTCGGCTGGGATGAGGCGCTCGGCCATGTGGCCAGGGGCCTGAGCGAGGCCGCTGACACCGGCGGGCCGGACGCCGTGGCGGCGATCTCCTCGGCCCGTGCCACCAACGAGGAGAACTACCTCGTCCAGAAGTTCATGCGGGTCGTCATCGGCACGAACAACGTCGACAACTGCTCGCGACTGTGCCACTCCCCGTCCGCCGCTGGCCTGACCGCCTCCTTCGGGCTGTCCGGCGGCACCGACAGCTTCGACGACGTCGAGCGGTCGGACTGCCTGCTGGTGGTAGGGGCCAATCCCGTCGAAGCCCACCCGGTGGTCGGAGCACGCCTGATCCGGCAGGTCCTGCGCGGGGCCAAGTTGGTCGTCGCCGATCCCCGTGCCGTGGGCCTCGCTCTGCACGCCGACGTACACCTGCGGCCCCGCCCCGGCACCAACGTGGCGCTCTTCCACGGTCTCGCCCACGTCCTGCTCGCCGAAGGACTGACCGACGAGGAGTTCCTGCGCGAGCGGGCCACCGGCCTGCCAGAGCTCGCCCACCTCCTGGACGACTACCCGCCCGACCGGGTCGCGGACATCACCGGGGTGCCCGCCGCGGACCTGATCGCCGCCGCCCGACTGTACGGCCGTGCCCGGCAGCCCGCGATCGTCTACGGTCTGGGCGTCACCGAGCACCTGCACGGCACGGACGGGGTGCGGTCACTGGCCAACCTGGCGATCCTGCGGGGTGCCGTGGGCACCCACCGCGGGCACGGCGTCAACCCGCTGCGCGGCCAGAACAACGTCCAGGGCGCCTCCGACATGGGGGCGCTGCCCGACTTGCTGCCCGGCTACGGGAAGGTGACCGACGCCGCGGTGCGGTCGCGGGCCGAGGCGGTGTGGGGTGTACGGGTCCCCGAACGGCCCGGCATGCGGATCCCGGACATGTTCGCCGCGGCACGGGCGGGGGAGCTGCGGGCGCTGTGGGTCATCGGAGAGGACGTCTGCGCCACCGATCCCGACGCGAACCGGGTGGCCGAGGCCCTGGACGCGTGCCCACTCGTGGTGTGCAACGAACTGTTCCTGTCCGAGACCGCCCGCCACGCCGACATCGTGCTGCCGGTCGCGTCCTGGCTGGAGAAGGACGGCACATTCGTCAACTTCGACCGCCGGTTCCAGCGGGTCCGCCCGGCCGTGAACCCGCCGGGCGAGGCACGCAGCGACTTCGACGTCGTACGCGCCCTCGCCGTGCTGATGGGAGCTGACCTGGGCTGCTCGGCTCCGGCTGACGCCCTGGCCGAGTCGGGTCGGGTCGCACCCGTCTTCGCGGGTCTCTCGCACGAGCGGCTGGACCGGGAGGGCGCGGTGCCGTGGCCCTGCCCGGACCCCGGTCGGCCGGGGCAGGCCAAGCTCTACGAGGAACAGTTCGCCACGCCGGACGGGCGGGCCCACCTCGCCGCGGCGCCCTATCTCCCACCCGGGGAAAACCCCGACGACGCCTATCCGCTCGTCCTGGTCACCGGGCGGCGCTGGGCGCACTACAACTCCGGCAGCATGACCCGCCGCGGCGCCAACCTCGCGCTCGACCCGGTCGACTTCCTCGACCTGCACCTCGACGACGCCGTCCGATACGGCGTCCGAGACGGGGCGCAGGTCACCGTGGAGAGTCGGCACGGCCAAGCCCGGCTCATCGCCAGGGTCGGCGAACAAACAGCTCCAGGGCAGGTGTTCTGCTCGTTCCATTTCCCCGCGAGTGGGGTGAACCGCCTGACCTCCGAACACGCGGACACCGTCACATCCTGTCCCGAGTACAAGGTCACGGCGGTACGAGTGACGGCGGGATGATCGCGTCCGCCGGTCGGTCAGGCGGTCGCGCAGACGACCTCGACGAAGTGGCCCACCTGGTCCTCGGGCAGGTGACGTGCGAGGTCCGCCTCGCTGATCATGCCGACGAGGCGACGGTTGTCGATGACGGGCAACCGCCTGATCCTGTGCTCTTCCATTGCATGGAGGACCTGGTCGGCATTGGCCCCGGCGTCGATCGTGATCGGCTTGCCCTGTTCGAGCATGCCCGCGGTCACCGTCCGGGGGTCCTTGCCCTTGGCGAGGCACTTCACCACTATGTCGCGGTCCGTGATGATCCCGTGGAGTCTGTCGTCCTCGCCGCAGATCGGGAGGGCTCCGACGTCCAGTTCCTTCATCCTGAGTGCCGCGTCCTGAAGCGTCTCGTTCTCCCGGATGCAGGTGGCACCGCTGTGCATGATCTCCCGGGCAGTGGGCATGGCCGTCTCCTTCGAGCGTCGTTGTCCGCGCGGGGAGAGCCCTGGGAGCCTGGCTCGCCCCGACCGGTACTCCTCCAGAACAGTTTGGGTTCTTCGCCTCCTGCGCGCATGCCGGGGGACAGGCGGGCACGTCACCCGAGCGGTGGCGGGCTCCATGGCTGCATGTCGACATGGGGCCGAGGCCCGACAGCGCGGTGCGAATGCCAGGTCGGTGGGCGGAAGTGGCTCCGTGCCAACAAGTCTTGTTGCAGCGGGAGACAGACTCCGGCTGCCTGGAGGCGCAGTGCCGGGCAGCCGGCTACCAGCACGAACGGGTTGGTGAGGCGCCAGGACGAGCCTGGGAGCCAAGTGTCACGCCCAGCTGGGTGGGGCCGAGGATCAGCGCCGTGACGTGCCATGGCAGAGCCATGTCCGAACGGTTCTGTGCTCCGGGCGCCATCAACCGCTCCCGGGTGAACCCGGATACCCCGTGGACGACGGATCCCGCCATCGCAGAGGGCACCCTCGCTCAGGGCTGCGCACGGCCGCGGCCATGGTCGGCGGCGTACGCGGCGAACACTTCCGCCGGTGGTCCTCCCGTGTGGAGGAAACGCTGGTCAAGGATGGCGGCGAGGTCTGCCAGCGCACCGGCGAGCAGGTCACCGGCCAGTCGTACCTCTGACCGTCGCGCGGCTTGTCCGCGCTCGGCGAGGGCGGTGGCGTAGCCCACCATGGCCGCCAGTGACGAGTGGTCCTCGCCGTCATGGAAGTAGTACGCCTCGGCGTACTGGGTGAAGTCGATGCGGACGCGTACGACTTCGGTGGCCAGGCTGTCCAGGAGCAGGGCTCCCGCGGTGGAGTCGAGTTGTCCGGTCGTCGGGCCTGCGTCGCGCAGCAGCGCCAGCCGGATGGCGAGGACCCTCCTGCGGGTCAGCGCGGGGTAGATCTCCAGCACCCAGGAGACTGTAGCCGTCAGGAGGGCGAAGCCGATGAGCGCTTCCAGCGGTGAGACCAGGCGCAGCCAGCCCTCGTCGGGTGCGATGTCTCCCAGGCCCAGGGTGGCCACCGTGACGAGGGAGAGGTACAGGGAGTCGAGCATTGCCGGCTCCCGTGCCGCTTTGGAACCGGGAGAGAAAGTGAACGACTCCGGCATGTGTGGCCAGTAGACGACGGCCCAGCCGATGATGACGGTCCCGGCCCACATGCCCACCACCGTCACCATGGCGAGCGGTCCGACAAGCCCGACCACTCGTCTGCGCGCACGAAAGCGCCGGGCCAGCCGCCACATCGCTGTCATCACGAGGCGGCTCAGGCCGCCGTGGCGGGTGGGGTGCCAAAGAGTGTGGAAAAGGTCCCGCAGGCTGACCATGACGAGCCCGGCACCGACCAGCGAGACCAACCACTTCATGCACGTCTCCCACAGCACTGTCACCCGGCGCGGAGCCCCGCTTTCGGAGCCCAGGCCCCAAACTGACGGATCACGCGGCAGACGCGGAGCCCGGCACGCCCACCGCCGTGGATCAACTCGTCGGCAGCATGAGCGTGCAGGTCTCCCCGGGCGCGATGGTGACCGCCCGGTCGGCCAGCACCACGCGGATCGGTGACTCTTCCGAGTCGGGCACGCTGATCTCCAGCTGTCCGCTCCGGCGCCGTATGCCGACACCCCAGTGACCGCGGTAACGCAGCGAGAATCCGTACTCGGAGAGCGCCGGAAGAGGCACCGGGTCCAGCCACAGGGCGTCCTCGCGTGTCCCCAGTCCCGTCAGACCCCGCTGGACCAGGTCGAGGGTTCCGGCCATCGCCCCAAGGTGGATGCCTTCGCCGGTTGTGCCTCCCTGGATGTCGGCGATGTCTGCCTCCAGGGCCTCCTGGACGTAACTCCACGCCTCCGCTCGCCTGGCCCTGGCGAGGACCAGGCCGTGAACGAGCCCGCTGAGTGTGGAGCCGTGGCTTGTGCGCTGCAGGTAGTAGTCGACGGTCCGGCGCCAGACCTCATCGTCCAGGTCGTACCCGAGGCGCCGGAACAGGGTCCGCAGCTCGGCGGGCGAGAACAGGTGGCCGAGCATGAGGACATCGGCCTGTTTGGACGCCTTGTAGCGGTTGACCGTGTCGCCCTCGGCCTCGAGGATCCGGTCCAGCCGCCGGATGCTGGTGTGGCGCGCCCGGTAGGCGGCCCAGTCGAGCTCTGCGAGGTCGTCGTAGCCCTCGAACTGGCTGATGACGCCCTGGTGGAACGGCACTCGCAGCCGCCGGGAGATCTCCTCCCACTTCGGGAGTTCGTCGCCGTCCAGCCGGATGCGATCGAACAGTTCCTCCCGGCGCCAGGCGGGGAGGCGGCGCAGCAGGTCCAGGGCGCGGGTGAGGACCCAGGCGGCGGTGACGTTGGTGTACGCGTTGTCGTCCAGTCCCGGCCGCGCGGCACCCGGGTAGGCGTCGTGGTACTCGTCGGGGCCGACCACGCCCCTGATGCGGTGCCGTCCGAGGCTGTCGTCGTAGACGGCCTTGTCCGCCCAGAAGCGGGCGATCTGCAACAGCATCTCGGCGCCCTTGGTGTGCAGGAACTCGGTGTCGCCGGTGGCCTCGCAGTACTGCCACACGTTGTAGGCGATCGCCGAGCCCACGTGGTGCTGGAGCCGGGAGTGGTCCGGCAGCCAGCGCCCGGAGCGGGGGTTGAGATGCCACCCCTGGGATTCCTCGCGGCCGTCGCTGCCGCTCTGCCACGGATACATCGCCCCGGCCCGGCCGATCGCGGCAGCCGCCCGGCAGGCCCGCGGAAGCCGCCGGTGGCGGTAGTTCAGCAGCGCCCGGGAGACCTCCGGGAAGTGCAGGTTGAGATACGGCAGGACGAACAGCTCGTCCCAGAAGACATGCCCCCGGTACGCCTCGCCGTGCAGCCCGCGCGCCGGTACGCCCACGTCGAGATCCGCGGTGTGCGGTGACAGCGTCTGCAGGACGTGAAAGAGGTGGAAGCGCAGTATGCGACCGGCCTGGTCCGGCACCTGGATGTCCGCGTGCCGCCACAGCCGCTCCCAAGCGGCGACGTGGGAGTCCAGCAGGGCCGGGAAGCCCGCCGCGGTGGACACCCGGTCGACCGCTTCGCCGAGCGGGTCGCTGATCGCCGTGTCGCGTGAGGTGTGCAGCGCCACGGTCTTCTCCACGGCGACGGGTCGGCCGGGAGCGATCGGGGCCACCAGGCGGTGGACGGCACGGCGGCGGGCCGGTCGAAGCTCCGACAAGGCCGTCGGCCGGCCGACGGCGACCGTCCGGGCGGCCATGGCGACACCGATGTCCGAAGTACTGGTCCGGCAGCTCAGCCAGACCGTGTGGGGCTCCTGTGTCCCTGTCCGTACACGGGTCACATGGCGCCGGTTGAGGGCGCGGTAGCGGTGAACATTGCTGTTGATCACCTCGCCGTCGAGACAGGACTCTATCTCGATCTCTCCCGACCAGTCCTCGGCCGTGAAGACCGTCTGCAGCGCAGACAGGTGTGGGTCCCCCATGTGCACCAGGCGGGTCTGCTCAACGCCGAGCATGCCCCGCTGGTCGTCCCGGTGGCGGAATGAGCGGGTGAGTGTGGCGTGACACAGGTCCAGGGTGTGCCGGTGGTCCAGGAGGGCGTGCGCGTCGGGGGAGAACCACGGGCCCCACGGCCCCGCGGCGCGGCGCAGACGGAACCGCAGGGGCAGCCAGTTCGGGAGGTTGACCAGGTCCTCGTTCACCACTTGTCGCCCCGCCACGGTCGACTCCAGGCGGTCGTAGCACCCGGCCGCATAGGTTCCCGGGCAGTGCACCAAACCCGCCCGGCACTCGGGCACGGCGCCCCGCGTGGCGAAGTAGCCGTTGCCGAGCGTGCAGAGCGATTCACGCAACCGCTCGGCCACGGGGTCGTAGCCCTCCCACTGCCACGTCCACTCCGACATCCGCCGCCCTGCTCTCTCCTTGAGAAACCGTGGGAGCCCTGGCCCGCGCGGCGAAACCTCAGACTCTTTGCGGAATGACGGCGACCGGGCACTCGGAGTGGTGCAGCAAGGCGTGAGCGACCCTGCCGAGTTGCAGACCGAAGTGACCGTGGCGGCGCAGTGCGCCGACGACGATCAGGTCGGCATCGGTCGATGCCTTCAGCAGGACGCGGTGGGCGGGGCCTTCGACCGGCCGACGGTGTACTTCGACCTCGGGGTGCTCTTGTACGGTCTCTCGGAGCGCGTCGGTGAGGCGGTTGGAAGCCTGCTCCTCATGCGCCCCTGTGGCGTCGTCCGCGATCAGGGGAAGGTCTGCGTGCTCGTGAGCCGGGCTGCGCCAGGTCCGTACGGCCGTCAGGGCACAGCCGCGCGCCTTGGCCTCGCGGGCGGCGAACCGTACGGCGCCCTCGCCGTCGGTCGAGTCGCCGACGCCCACCACGACCCTGCCGAAGGATCCTCGAAGGTTCCGCTCCGAGCCACGGACCACGATGACCGGGCACACTGCGCGAGCCGCCACCGCGAGGCTGACCGACCCCAGCAGCAGCCCGGCGAACTCGCCGCGCCCGCGGGAGCCCGTGACCAGGGCGAACGCCTCGTGCCCTGCCCCCAGCAGCACGGACACGGCATCGTCGGGAAGTGCCTCGCCCGACGCCTTCACCTCGGGATTGCGAAGCCGGGCACGTTCCGTGCAGGAGGCGATGATGTGCTGCACCATGACCTCCTCAGCAGGACGATCGGTGCTGAGGGACGGCCGGCTTCCCTCGTAACGCTCCCAGAGGGAGGCGTAGAGCAAGCGCAGCGGCAGCCCGTGGCGTGCCGCTTCGTCCACCGCCCAGTCGACCGCCAGCAGACTTGAGTCCGATCCGTCGACGCCCACGACCAGCGGGAGTTCCATCGCCGCCACCGCCTTATCCGTCCGGCTGCTGAGAGACCCCCTGTGACTACCGTCGCACCGGCCGCGGACCGCCGCGACATACGGATACGGACCAGCTCTCGGCCCGGGCGGCCCTCGGTCGGATTGCGGTACACCGAGATGCGGTGATGCTGGAGACATACAGCCGAACCACCTCCTCCGGTGCGCCCCCGAAGGACCCAGGACATGCCTGACACTCCGCACATCGTGAGTGATGTGATGACCCTGCCCGTGGTGGCCGTCGGACGGGACGCGCGGTTCAAGGAGATCGTGCGGGCGATGGAGCAGTGGAAGGTCAGTGCCGTACCGGTCGTGGAGGGCGACGGGCGGGTCATCGGTGTGGTCTCCGAGGCCGACCTGCTGCTCAAGGAGGAGTTCCGGGAGGGCGACCTCACCCGCTCCGAACAGGTCCGGCGCCCGTCCGATTTCGCCAAGGCGGGTGCGGTGACCGCTGAGGAACTCATGAGCACTCCCGCGGTCACGGTCCATCCCGACGTCACCCTGGCCCAGGCAAGCCGGATCATGGCCGTGAAGCGCCTCAAACGGCTGCCCGTGGTCGATGACGAGGACCGGCTGCAGGGCATCGTCGGCCGTGCCGACCTGCTGAAGGTCTTTCTGCGGTCTGACGAGGACATTGCGGAGGAAGTCCGCCGCACCGTGGTGTCGTACCTGTTCCCCGCACTCAGTCACACCATCCACGTGTCCGTGCACGACGGGGTCGTCACGCTTCGCGGACGGGTCCAGGACACCTCGCTGGTCTGGGTTGCCGAGCGCCTCGTCCGCGCTGTGGAGGGCGTGGTGGACGTCGAATCCCGGCTCAGAGGCGAGGACACCGCCCCGGACCGACCGGAGACCGCGCGGTGATCTGAGCACGTGGTTGGGCATGGTCAGGGCTGGATGTCGAGTACCTCCGTCACCGGGCGGCGCGGTGTGCGGGGGCCCTTGGGCCCGTATCCCAGACGCAGCAGCAACTGCTGGTAGCCCGTACCGGACGCCGGGTCGCGCAGCGGCCAGCGCAGGTCCGTCCATTCGAAGGGCTGGGTGGCGAAGGAACTGGACAGACCCCTGAGGGTGGCCAGCAGCAGGACGCGTTCCATGGCCTGGCCGGCGCGGAGCCAGTCCTCCGGGCGGTCGTGGACCGTGCTGACGAGGGCCAGTTGAGGGTTGCGTTCGAAGTCCGCGGCGTCTCGTCCCGCCACTTGCCGGGCGCCGGCGAAGTCGCGCATGGGGGCCCTGCCCCCGCGCTTGCGCGGACCGAAGGCGTACTGCGGGACTCCGTCGTCGGCGGTGTTCACCGAGGGGGCATCGGTCTGGGTCCACTGCGCCAGGTCCTGGTCGCTGCCGGGATCGGTGATGTTTCGCGCTTCGGCTTCCTGGACCAGTTCCAGTACGTCCTGCAGATGCCATGAACTGGGGAACGACAGGTCTGCTCCCTCATCTTGAGCGGCCGTACCGAGAGCTTCCCGCACGGTCTCGGGGATCTCCGTCTCCTCGAACGGGTAGCGGCTGCTGTGCCGTTGATGGATCGCCGGATACAGCGCGCCGAGATCGCCCTCGTCGCCCGCGGAGCCGGTCAACTGCACGCTCGCGAGCAGCGCCCGGTCGGTGGGGTCGGGTAGCAGCCGGGTTTCCGGGTGCCAGCCCTCGTGGACCACGGCGATCCTCAGGTTCAACAGGGCAGCGCCGCAGCCGAGATGAAGGCCGCGGGTCTCGGGGTCGGAGTGCGGCATGGCGCGCTCGAAGTCGGCACGCAGCTCGAACGTGCGGGTGCCCCGGAAATAGCGGAAGCGCCAGGGCTGCGCGTTGTGCATCGACGGGGCGGCCGCGGCGTCGTGGACCAGGGCCGCCACCTGTTCGTCGGACGGTGTGTGTTGGCGCACTTGTCGGCTCACCGGAGCCTCCCCTCGCGAGTCGGCGACAGCCGGGACGAGGCCACTGCCTCTGGCTGCCTACTGACCGGCCGGAGTGATGCGGCGGCCTGTGAGACTCGTAGGCCGGATCGACACCCACATTTCGCGTTGACCGCCCGGCCACGGCGTGGTGTGGGCGCGTTGCGAGAGCCTCTGTACGGCGTCGGGCTCCGTCACGACGCTTGCCGGGCCGACCGCGAGTACGCTCCAGCCTTGGCTCAGAGCCTCGTCGAGGTGGTCGACCTCGAAGGCGACATCTGTTCCCACAGCCGCCGCGGGCACGGAGTCGGGCGCGGTCCGGAACATGATCGTGTCGTCGACGACCTCGTAGTTGACCGGGACGACCGCAGGGCGTCCGTCGGACGTCGACACCGCGATACGCCCCACCCCGTGTGTGGAGAGCAGGGTGCGGCATTCCTCCGGGCCGAGGTCGCGGAGTTGAGGGTGCAGCAGGGCGTGGCCTTGACCGGGCGGGAGATCGATCCCTCCTCCGCGCAGGGCGCTGACGGTGGTACCCAGCGCGTCGGCCAGCCTGATGAGAGTCGTCACAGTCGGGTCGGCGGGCCGTTCCTCCAGGTACGCCAGATAGGCGGGAGACATTCGTGCGCGGCGGGCGGTTTCCTCCCGGCTGAGCTTCTGCCTCCGGCGTTCGACGGCCACGCGCCGGCCGATGTCGCCGGGGTTGGGTGTCCCGGTCGGCTGGGCGGCCGCGGAGACGGCCTCCGCCTCACCCGTGTACGGCCGGGAAGGTTCGTGAGCGGTGACGGGCTGTCCATGCCCGACATGGTGGATGTGCGCGTCGGGCCCGGGGAACACGAGTGTCACTTCGTCCGTGTCCGACCAGCGCACGTCGTAGGGAGGTGTTCCGTCCTCGTGGTGGAGTCCGACGATCTCGCCGTCACGCCTGCCGGCGCCGGTCGCCGGGCTCTCGATGACGAGCTGGTCGCCGAGGTGAGCTCGCATGATTGCCGCCCTCTCCTCAGAATGGTGCTGTATCCAACGTGCCACGTGCGACACGCCGCCGCATGGGGCCGAAAGCCCCGAATCCGCGAGGCAGGCGGCCCGTATCCGGGAGGCAACATGCACCACCGAACGGTCGCTGAGCTCATGACCCGGGACGTCGTCAGGGCGCGGCGTGACATGCCGTTCAAAGAGATCGTCAGGCTGCTGACGGAGAACGACGTCACCGCCGTACCCGTGGTGGACGATCGGGACCATCCCGTCGGCGTGGTGTCCGAGGCCGACCTGCTGCGCAAGAGCGCCGATCAGGCAGACCCGTCCGGTCGGACCCCGGTTCCGCGTCTGGAGGCATGGGAGCGGGCCAAGGCCGAGGGGTCCCGCGCCGAGGAACTGATGTCGGCTCCGGCGCTCTGCGCACGTCCGGAGTGGAACGTGGTCGAGGCCGCCCGTCTGATGGAGACCCACCACGTCAAGCGGCTGCCTGTGGTGGACGAGGCGGACCGGCTCCTGGGCATCGTCAGCCGCGGCGACCTGCTGCGGATCTTCCTGCGCCGTGACGACGCCATCCGTGACGAGATCGCCGAGGACGTGCTGCGCCGGACGATGGGGCTTGATACCTCGGAGGTGACCGTCGAGGTGCACGAGGGCCACGTCGGCCTCCGTGGCTCCGTCGAGTTCAGGAGCCTGATCCCCGTCATCGAGCGGCTGTGCCGGAGCGTCGACGGCGTGGTGTCGGTCGCCGAGCACGTCGGGTACCGGACGGACGACTCCCGGCGTTCGCCGACCATCTGAGGGGCAGTCCACGCGGCAGCTGAGAGGACCGTGGTCGCGTGAGGGCCGACGGCGACGGAACCGTCGGCCCTTCATGGAAACGAGCGCCGGCCTGCCGAACCCGGTACGGAACAGCGGGCGGCCCGGCCTCGGCTCAGCCGGTGATCTCGACGCGCTGCGATTTTCCCCTCTCGGTCTTGGGGACGCGCACCGTGAGCACTCCGTTGGTCAGATCCGCGCTGACGTGCTCGGTGTCCGCGTTCGGCGGCAGAGTGGTGCGGTAGTCGAACTGCCCGATGTGGCGGGTGTGCCTGCGGACCACCCCGGCGCGTTCCTTCTCCTTGATCTCACCGTGGACCTCCAGTTCGCCTTCGACGACCTCCACGGTGATCTGGTCCTTGTCCAGACCGGGAAGCTCCAGCTCCACCAGGTAGGCGTCCTCGGTGTCCTCGATGTCGGTCAGCGGCGCCCATGCCTCGGCGGTGCCGAACTCGGGGAAGCCGGCGATGGGGAAGGTCGCATGCATGAGCCGGTCCATGCGGGTGCGGAGATCCTCGATCTCATGGAAGGGGTCCCACATGGGATGGGCGCCCCTGCTGCGTCGTACGGGATGTGTCATGGCTGGTCCTCCTTGCCTTCCGATCCAGGGGCTCACATGGGCCATCCAGCGATCTCACGGGTGCTCGGCCGGGACGTGCCCACGCCTTCGATGTCGCGCTCGGCGACGTTCAGCAGCTGCTGGGCGAGGTCGTTCATAGCCCGGCTCGCCGCCAGCTCGTCGCCGATCTCAGGCACGTTCATGTCCGCCGGATTGCAGTGCGCGGAACCGTGGCCGGTGAGCGTCGTGCTGCCGGTGTCCAGCACCACGCGTGCCTTCGTCGTCCCCTCGTCGTCCTCGAAGAGGTGGAGACGAACCTTCCATTCAGCCGTATGCGGCATCGCTGCCTCCTCACCTCGGTACGAACCGATGCGATCCGGACGCGGTACGTTCTGCGTCCGAGGGCTGTGGGGCGGGGGCCGACGCACCCTCCTCGATGCGGCGTCGGACTCGGGCGGTGAGTGCGCTCAGCAGCTCGGACACCGTCGCGCGAGGCGCGTCCGGCCCACGGATCCGACGGGCCGCCGACGGCAGTTCGCCCAGGTCCGCGGAGAACGTTGCCCGGCACGCGTCGAGCGTGGGCTTGTCTCCGGTTCGCCGCCCGCCCCGCATCACCGTCTCCAGCAACGGCCTGCCGTCGTCAGGTGGCTGCTCGTCGGCCAGACCGATCACGTCGGCGTACCCGGGACGGCGGAACACCTGCTTGGGGCCGGGCGCCGTGACCTTCGCGGAGGAGAGCTTCATCACCGGTCGGCCGTCGTACTGCACCATCTTGTAGGCGGAGTCCAGGAAGGGGGCGTCGGCCGAGACCCCGACGCGGGTACCGACGGCGTACGTGTCGATCGGCGCGCCGGAGCGGACCAGGTCGTCCACGGCGTACTCGTCGAGACCGCCGCTCGCGACGATTCGCACGTCCCGCATGCCCGCGCCGTCGAGGATGGCCCGTGCCCGCGCCGCCAGGGCCCCGAGGTCGCCGCTGTCCAGCCGTACGGCCGAGCCCGGCCCGCGGTCCAGGTCCCGCAGGACGCGCGCCGCGACGCGGACGCCCTGCTCGGTGTCATAGGTGTCCACCAGCAAGGTCACCGGCCCGGGGTGGGACCGTGCGAAGGAGCGGAACGCTCCCTCCTCGGTGGCGAATGCCTCCACGAAGGAATGCGCCATCGTACCGACGGCAGGTATGCCGACAGCGGTGGCTGCGGCCACGTTGCTGGTCCCGGCGAAGCCGACCATCGCACCGAGGCGGGCGGCCTGGAACCCGGACTGCGGGCCGTGGGCCCGCCGCAGGGAGAAGTCCACGACGGGATGCCCGGCCGCGGCGAGAGTGCAGCGCGCGGCCTTCGAGGCGAGCGCGGTCTGATGGCTGACCTGGTTGAGCACGTACGTTTCGGCCAACTGGGCCTGCGGAAGCGGCGCGGTCACCTCCAGCAGCGGCTCTCCCGCCAGCACGATCCGCCCTTCCGGCACGGCCCGCACGTCACCCGTGAACTCCAGGCCGAGCAGGGCCCGAAGATCCCGGGGCGGCCGGTGCAGGGCGGAAGCGAAGGCGTCGACGTCCTCGGGGTCGACACGGAGGCTGGACAGGTAGTCCAGGGCCGACTCCATCCCCGCCGCGACCAGGAAGCCCCGCTCATGCGGCAGGTCGCGGACGAAGAGGCTGAAGGTCGCCGGGCCGGTCATGCCCTCCTGCAGATAGGACATGGCCATCGTGACTTCGTACAGATCGGTGGTCATCGCATCGGACATCGGGGTCACCTCCTCCAGCCTCCACCCGAGCTACCCGTCCGTCACCTGCGGAAGCGCGCGGACCACAGGGGCTCCACCAGATCCCACTCGGCCTCCCACTGCGCGTACCTTCTGCGGTCCAACACGTGGCGCATGCCTGCCCGCGCCGCGAAGAACCCGGCGGTCACGCCGATCGTCGTCATACCGCCCACGAACCATCCCGTGGTCCTGGCGTTGAGTGCGTTCATCGGAGGACCAGTGATGGTTCCGTCCAGATCCACCCACACCCGCACGGTCGCGCCCTTGGGCGTTCCCGGCTCTACCCAGGCGGTTCCCGTCCGCACCGTGCCATTGCCATCGGTCCAGCGGACCTGCGCCTGTCGCTTCGCTTCTTCGGCATTGCCCCTGACGTCCGACGTCAGCCGGGCGGTGACCTCCTGCCGCTGCGCCGATTGGGTCTGCACAGTACGCATCGACGACTCGTACGCCGTCAGCCCGGCACTGAGCGCGGCCACCGGCAGGCCGAGGAGGAACACGAGCATCAAGAAGCGGCGGAGCCAGGATTCGACCCTGTCGGACGTACGCCTCAGGGGATTCGCCCCCTTTGGGGCGTGCTCCTGGTGCGGCGGGGGTGGGCCGGACGCGGACGGCGAACCTTGTGCACTCATGAGTCGGCCTCCAGCAGGTCGCTGGTCCGTTCCCCCGTCTCTCCGTCCCACCATGGAACGGCAGCGGAGTGCGGTCACTGGGCCGAAAGTCCCCGCAGGGGGGACGTCCGGCCCCGCAAGGGTCGGCCGCCGACATGATCCGTCTCCGCCGGGTGTGCGCGGTCATATCTGGGGAACGACCACGACCGGGCATGGCGCATGATGCAGTACCGCATGATTGATCAGGCCCAGCTGCAAACCCAAGTGCCCTTGTCGTCTGCGGGCGCCGACGACCAGCAGATCCGCTCCTGACGCCGCCACCAGCAGCGCCTGGCGTGCCGGTCCCTCGATCACCCTTCGGGCCACCGGGGCATCCGCGTATCGCTCCGCGGCGCCGCGCAGGGCGTCGTCGAGCACCTGCTCCGGCGGTCGTCGATGGGCCTCCAAGGCGTACCAGGGCGGGGCTTGAGGTGTGGTGAGGGCACCGAACGGAGTGCTCCAAGCGTGCACCGCCACCAGCCGACAGCCCCGCGCACGAGCCTCGCGGAGCGCGAACTGCACAGCCGTACCGCTGCCGTCCCCGTCCTCGACACCGACCACGACGCTCCCGAACCGGGCACCCCGGTGCTCCGCCGCACCGCGCACCACGACTACCGGGCAGTCCGCTCGTGCCGCCACGGCCAGGCTGACCGAGCCCAGGAGCATGCCGGCGAGGTCTCCGAGCCCGCGGGGTCCGAGCACCAGCGCGAAGGCGTTGCGTCCCTTGTCGACCAGGGCGGATGCCGCGTCCTCATGCAGCACCTCGCTCGACAGGCGTGCTGCGGGAGCGCCCTTCCTGGCACGTTGCGCGGCAGCGCCGATCACTTCGGATGCCTCGTGGTTCCTCGCGGCCGCGTGCAGGAGGTGGATCGCCACGTCGTGCAGGACCGCCTCGGCGGCGGCCCAGTCCACCGCCTCCAGGCTCGCCTCGGACCCGTCGACGCCGACCACCAGGGGAATCGACACCGCCCCTGTCTCCTCTCGTGCCGGACTCCACTTCTCCGGCCCATTCCTCCACAGGTCCACATGCGCCGCGGAGGAGATTGAGGTACTCCTCGAAGGAGAGAACACATCACGCTTCGAAGGTGAGAACACATCACGCTCGGCATGCCGGCGACGTCCGGAGCATTCAGACCATCGGACTCGTTCACCGTCATTCACCGTCAATTCCAGCTTCGTACGAGACGGAGGCCGCCGCCATGCAACCAGTCGTCACCGTGGGCCTTGACGGCTCACCCGAAAGCCTTGCCGCTGCCCGCTGGGCCGCCGACGAGGCCGAGAAGCGCAAACTCACCCTGCGCCTGCTGCACGCATGGCCACTGCTGGCACCGGAACCGACCAGCGTCCCCTCGGAAGTCGATCAGAACTACTGGGCGAAGCGTCTCGTCCACACCGCGCAGGCGGAGCTCCAAGCACACCACCCGGGCCTGTCCATCGTCGGGGACCTGGTCGCCGAAGATGCCCAGAACGCCCTGCTCCAAGCCGCGTCGGAGTCCGAGATGATCGTGCTCGGTTCACGGGGGCTGGAGCCTGTCGAGAGCTACTTCCTGGGCGACGTCAGCATGCCCGTCGTGGCACGGGCCGAGCGGCCGGTCGTACTGGTCCGCGCCGAGGCCCCGGAGGAGGAGGCACCCCCGGCACCGGCGAGCCGCGTGGTCGTGGCCCTGAAACTGCACGGATCCTCCGACGACCTGCTCGACTTCGCCTTCCACACCGCCGCGGCCAGGGGCGTTCCTCTCCTTGCCGTCCACGGACGTAGCGTGCCGCTCCATGCCCGCGTGCCCTGGGGTGTGGATCATGACGTCACCGAAGAGATGAGGCGGGATGCGCAGAAGGAACTGAGCAAAGCGCTCCGTCCCTGGCGCGAGAAGTACCCGCAGGTGGACGTAGCCGACAGCATCCATCTCGCAAGCCCGGCCAAAGCCGTGGTACGGGTTGCCGAAGGCGCCGCGCTACTGGTCGTCGGCCGACGCGCACACCGGCACGGCCTGGCACCTCACCTGGGTCCCGTGGCCCAGGCCGCCATCCATCACGGGAACTGCCCCGTCGCTGTCGTTCCTCATGACTGAGCCCGACCTCCACGACTGAAACCGGATCTCCGCGGTGATCCGACTGAGGCGCATGGGCGGCCGTGTTGCCCGGGAGCCCTGCGGGCGTGACCGTGGAGGTGAGGGAACGAGGGAGTGAACACCGTGCGAGCGCTCGTCTACCACGGTCCGGACCAGACCTCCTGGGACACCGTCCCGGACCCTGCGATCGAGGAGGCGACCGACGCGATCGTGCGCGTCGACGCCACCACCGTCTGCGGCAGTGACCTGCACATCCTGCGAGGAGACCTCCCCGAGGTGAAACCGGGGACGATCCTCGGCCACGAGGCCGTGGGCGAGGTCGTGGAGGTCGGCAGCGACGTCCACGACCTGAGCCCAGGGAGCCAGGTGATCGTGTCGTCCGTCTCGGCCTGCGGCCACTGCCGGGCGTGCCGCGACAACATGGGCGGACAATGCCGCGGGGGCGGTGGCTGGATCCTGGGGAGTCTGATCAACGGGACCCAGGCCGAGTTCGTGCGGGTGCCGTTCGCCGAATACTCCACGCACCGACGTCCTTCCGCTCTCCCGCTGAGCGATGCCGTCCTGCTCGCCGAAGTCCTCCCCACCGCCTACGAGGTCGGAGTGCGGAACGGACATGTGAGCCCGGGAGACATCGTCGTGGTGGTGGGAGCGGGGCCCGTCGGTCTCGCCACGGTCGCCATCGCGCGTCTTTACTCGCCCCGCCGGATCATCGTCGTGGACCTGTCCACCGCCCGGCTGGAAGCCGCCGCCCACCTGGGCGCGGATGCCGCCGAACTGCCGGGGCAGATGATCGCCGATCTCTCCGAGGAGCCGGGAGCGGACGTGGTCATCGAGGCATCGGGTGAACCGGAAGGCTTCGTCCTGTGCACTCGCGCCGTCCGCACAGGCGGGCATATCGCCAACATCGGCACGCACGGCAAACCGGTCACCCTGCATCTCGAGTCCCTGTGGCGCAAGAACGTGACGATCAGCACCGGCCAGGTGGACACGTCCTCCACCCCCTGGTTGCTGGAGCTGGTGAGGTTCGGACGCCTGCCCGTCTCCCAGCTGGTCACCCACACCTTCGGCCTCGATCGGATGGAGGACGCCTACGAGGTGTTCTCACACGGCACCACCACGGGCGCCCTCAAAGTCGTGCTGCACCGCGAGTGAACCGCCCGGCCCGAGAGGGGCCGAACGGGCCGATCGGACCCTCGGTCAGGGCCGTCCGGCCCTACAACTCGCCGGCGAGCGGCGGTGCCATGGAATTGAGCCGAGGGCTGCAAGGAGACACGGAGCAGCGGAACGGCAGCCGCACACCGTGCGATTCGGGCCCGCAAGAAGTGGGCGGCCCCCTCGGCTCCATCGACGCCCGCGGTGCGCCGCCGCCAGTCCGATCGTGCCCGGTCCTCCGGCCGACATGCAGCCAGGGCCGGGCTCGGCGACTCTGGAGATCAGGGGGCAGTGCCGGGAGGAGCAGCCCATGCACTGGGAAACGATCCACAAGGACACCACACCGGTCGTCCCACCCCGACTCACCGACTACGACCAGTCCCGCTCCGCCTTCACCTGGTCGCAGGCGCGCACCGCACTGGCCGGGCTGCCCGACGGAGGGCTCAACATGGCCCACGAGGCGGTCGACCGGCACGCGGCGTCGGACCTCGCGGACAAGGCCGCACTGCGATGCGTCGCCCGCGACGGCTCCGTCTCGACCGTCACCTACGCGGAACTGGCACGTCGTACCGCCCGCTTCGCGAACGTCCTGCGGTCACTCGGCATCGGCCTCGGAGACCGGGTGTTCACCCTGCTGGGCCGCTGCCCCGAGCTCTACACCACGGTGCTCGGCACGCTGAAGAACACCAGCGTGCTCTGCCCGCTCTTCGCCGCCTTCGGCCCCGACCCGGTGGCGCAGCGGCTGCGGCTCGGCGACGCTCAGGTCCTGGTCACCACCGCGGTCCTGTACCGGCGCAAGGCCGCCGAGCGCCGGGCGTCGGTTCCTGGACTGAAACACGTCCTGATCGTCGGCCCCGGTGCCGAGGAGCTGCCCGGCACCGTGTCCTTCGACGACCTGATGTCCGCCGCGCCGGACACCTTCACCATCCCGCCGACCGCGCCCGACGACATGGCCCTGCTGCACTTCACGAGCGGCACCACGGGCACCCCCAAGGGCGCGGTCCATGTCCACGAGGCTGTCGTCGCGCACTACGCCACGGCCTCGTACGCGCTCGATCTGCACCCCGAGGACGTGTATTGGTGCACCGCCGACCCCGGCTGGGTCACCGGCATGTCGTACGGCATCATCGCCCCGCTCGTCCACGGCGTGACTGTGGTCGTCGACGAGGGCGACTACGACGCCCGGCGCTGGTACCGGATCCTCGGTGAACAGCGGGTCACCGTCTGGTACACGGCCCCCACGGCCCTGCGCATGCTCATGCGCGCCACACCACGCCAGGGCCCGTACGACCTGCCGCGTTCCTACGACCTCTCGGCGCTGCGGTTCATCGCCTCTGTCGGCGAGCCCCTCAATCCGGAGGCTGTGGTGTGGGGCCGGGACGTGCTGGGCCTGCCGATTCACGACAACTGGTGGCAGACGGAGACCGGCTGCATCATGATCGCGAACTTCGCCGCCAGCGAGATCCGTCCCGGCTCGATGGGAAGGCCGCTGCCCGGCGTCGTCGCGACGGTGCTGGAGCAGGGCGAGGACGGCCGGGCGCTGGTCATCGGCGGTCGGGTCACCGAGGTTCAACGCCCCGATGGCGAGGGTGAGTTGGCGATACGTCCAGGCTGGCCGTCGATGTTCCGCGGCTATCTGCACGACAAAAAGCGCTACGACGCCGCGTTCGCGGGCGGCTGGTACCTGACCGGGGACCTGGTCAGACGGGACGCGGACGGCTGGTACTGGTTCGTGGGGCGCGCCGACGACGTCATCAAGTCGGCGGGACATCTGATCGGCCCCTTCGAGGTGGAGAGCGCGCTGATGGAGCACCCGGCGGTGGCCGAGTCCGGGGTGATCGGACGGCCGGACCCGGTCGCCGGGAACGTCGTCAAGGCGTTCGTGTCGCTGCGTCCCGGTGTCGAGCCAACTGCGGATCTGGAGCGGGAACTGCTGGCCTTTGGCCGCCGAAAGCTGGGCCCCGCCGTCGCGCCGAGGGAGATCGCGTTCGACCAGAACCTGCCCAAGACCCGTAGCGGGAAAGTGATGCGCCGTGTGCTGCGTGCGCGGGAACTCGGCCTGCCCACGGGCGATTTGTCGACCTTGGAGGGAACGGCATGAATGTGGCCCGCCCCACCCGTACGCGGAAGGACTCGGCGCCGCCGAAGTCCGGAAAAAAGACCAAGACGGCCAAAGGGGAAACGGGTGCCGGACCTCCGTCCGGGCGCGGGGCCACCGGGCACCGGACGGACCTGCTGGAGTCGATGCTGCGCATCCGGCACTTCGAGGAGCGGTGCGTCGAGCTGTACAGCGCCGCGAAGATCCGCGGCTTCGTACACCTCTACATAGGCGAGGAGGCCGTCGCCGTCGGCGTCAACGAGGCACTGACACCCGAGGACGCGGTCGTCTCCACCTACCGCGAACACGGCCACGCGCTGGCCCGCGGAATCACCGCCGAAGCCGTCATGGCCGAGATGTACGGCAGGACGACAGGGTGCAGCGGTGGCCGGGGCGGTTCGATGCACCTGTTCGACGCGAGCCGCCGCTTCTACGGCGGCAACGCCATCGTCGCGGGCGGACTCCCGTTGGCCGCTGGCCTCGCGCTGGCCGACCGGATGCGCGGACGGATGAACGTCACGTGCTGCTTCTTCGGCGACGGAGCCTTCGCCGAGGGCGAGTTCCACGAGACCGCGAACCTGGCGGCGTTGTGGAAGCTGCCCTTGCTGCTCGTCTGTGAGAACAACCGCTACGCCATGGGCACGGCGCTGGAACGGCACGAGGCACAGACCGATCTGGCCATGCGCGCCGCCTCCTACGGCATGGTCGCCTGGGCCGTGGACGGCATGGACGTCGAAGTCGTCGAACAGGCCGCACGGCGGGCCGTCGAGGGCATCCGGGCCGGCAGTGGGCCGCACTTCCTGGAATTGCGCACCTACCGCTTCCGCGCCCACTCGATGTACGACCCGGACCGCTACCGCGACAAGGCGGAGATCGAGCAGTGGAAGTCCCGCGACCCGATCAGCCTGCTCACGGACCGCATGCGCGAGAACGGTGAGCTGGGGGACAAGGACGTCGCCACGATCGAGCAGCGGATCGCCGGCGAGATCGACCACGCCGTCGAAGCGGCCGAACTGGCACCCGAGGAGCCGGTCGAGAACCTGCTCCGCCACGTCACCAGTTCCTCGGCGGAGGCGGTGAGTTGACCATGGGCGCCGACGGGACGCACGAGGCGAAGACCACCTACCGGGAGGCGATGCGCGAGGCACTCCGGGAGGCCCTGTGCTCCGACGACCGTGTCTTCCTCATGGGCGAGGACGTGGGGAGGTACGGCGGATGCTTCGGCGTCAGCCTCGGACTGCTGGAGGAGTTCGGCCCCGAACGCGTCCGCGACACCCCGCTGTCCGAGTCCGCGTTCGTCGGTGCCGGAATCGGGGCCGCCCTCGCCGGGATGCGGCCCATCGTCGAGATCATGACCGTCAACTTCAGCCTGCTCGCCCTCGACCAGATCCTCAACAACGCCGCCACCCTGCTGCACATGTCGGGCGGCCAACTGCCCGTACCGCTGGTCATCCGCATGACCACGGGCGCCGGACGGCAACTCGCCGCCCAGCACTCGCACAGCCTGGAAGGCTGGTACGCGCACATCCCCGGCATCCGCGTCCTCGCCCCCGCCACCCTCGAGGACGCGCGCCACATGCTGGCCCCGGCGCTCGCCGACCCCGACCCCGTATTGATCTTCGAGCACGGAAGCCTCTACAACGTCTCCGGCGAACTCCTCCCGACCACCGCACCCGTGAACCTGGACCACGCCGCGATCCGTCGCCCCGGCACCGACATCTCCCTGATCACGTACGGCGGTTCGCTGCCCAAGGCCCTCGCGGCGGCGGACGATCTGGCTGCCGAGGGCATCAGCGCCGAGGTGATCGACCTCCGCACGCTCCGCCCCCTCGACGCCGTGGCCATCACCGCTTCGGTCGCCCGTACCCACCGGGCGGTGGTCATCGACGAGGCATGGCGGACGGGAAGCCTCGCCGCCGAGGTGTCCGCCCGCATCGCCGAAGAGTCGTTCTACGAACTGGACGCTCCCGTCGAGCGGGTGTGCAGCGCCGAGGTGCCCATGCCGTACGCCCGGCGGCTGGAGGAGGCCGCCCTGCCGCAGACCGCCGACATCGTCGCGGCCGCCCACCGGGCGGTGAACTGATCATGGCCGAGTTCACCATGCCGTCCCTCGGCGCCGACATGGACGAGGGCACACTGCTGGAATGGCTGGTGGGACCCGGTGACCCCGTCCACAAAGGCGATCCGGTCGCGGTCGTCGAAACGGCGAAGTCGACGATCGAGGTGGAGTGCTTCGAAACCGGGACCATGACCGAGCTGCTCGTCGAGCCCGGCACGACGGTCCCGGTAGGCACGCCGCTCGCGCTGATCGGGCCGACCGAGGAGCGACGACCGGTCCGTCGGGCACCGAAGAAGGGCAGGACCACTGAGCCCTCCGCGCCCACCGAGCCCCCCTCCCCGCCACCCGAACCCGCCCCTGTCCCGGCGTCGGCACCGTCCGTCGCTGGGCAGCCCGGCCACCTCGAGGCCGGCCCCTTGGCCCGGCATCTCGCCGAGCACAGCGGCGTCGACCTGGAGACGCTGCACGGCTCCGGACCAGGAGGGCGCGTCACCCGGACCGACGTCGAGGCAGCGGTGGCCGCCCGAGCCGCTCCTCGGCCACCACGCGTGCGCGCCACGCCCCTCGCCCGGCGGCTCGCCGCCGAACTGGGCGTCGACCTGGCCACGGTGACGGGGACGGGCAGGGAGTCGACCGTCCGTGCCGCGGACGTACGCCAGGCAGCTCCCGGCCCGGCGGCCCCGACCCCACCCGCGCCCACCGGCGCCACCGCGGGACGTCCTTCCGCTCAACGGCCTTCTGCTACCCGCCCGTCCGAAGAGCGGGCCGCAGCCATGCGCCGGGCGATCGCCGGCCTGATGACTCGCGCCAACCGGGACATTCCCCACTACTACCTCTCCACCACCGTGGACATGGCCGCCGCTATGGCCTGGCTGCACGAGCACAACCGGCGCAGCCCAGTTGGTGAACGGCTGCTCCCCGCAGCTCTGTTGCTCAAGGCAGCGGCCCTGGCAGCCAGGGACGTCCCCGAACTCAACGGCTTCTGGACCGAGGACCACTTCACGGCGGGCGAGGGCATACACCTCGGCGTGGCCGTGTCCCTGCGCGGCGGAGGGCTCGTCGCCCCCGCTCTGCACCACGCCGACACCCTTGCACTCCCGCAGCTGATGAACTCCCTGAAGAACCTGGTCACCCGGGCCCGCGCGGGCAGGCTGCGCGGTTCCGAGGTGTCCGACGCGACGATCACCGTCACCAACCTCGGCGACCAGGGCGTGGAGACGGTCTTCGGTGTGATCTACCCGCCCCAGGTGGCCCTGGTCGGCTACGGACGGGTGGTCGACCGGCCGTGCGCCGTCGACGGCCTGCTGGGCGTGCGACCCATGGTCACGGCGACCCTCTCCGCCGACCACCGGGCGACGGACGGTGCCGTCGGTGCCCGCTACCTCACGGCGGTCTCCCGCCTCCTGCAGAACCCGGAGCAGCTGTGAACATGAATCGAACCGAGGCACTCGACATGGTCAGGGAATCGATCTCGCGCGTCATCCCCGGCGCCGACATCGCTGCTCTGGGGCCCGACGACGCGTTCCGTGACGTGCTGGAGATGGACTCGCTGGACGTCCTGAGCTTCGTGGAGGTCCTCAGCGAGCGGTCCGGCGTGCGCATCGAGGACGAGGACACGCCCCGGCTCACCACGCTGTCCGCAAGCGCCGACTTCCTTGTCGCCCATGCGCAGTGACTTGCGCCCCGTGGACGGACACGGCTCAGACCGCTTCGATGTCGTCGACGACATCCACCACGTCGTCGATGCCCCGTACCGATGCCAGCAGTTCGGGGACCACAGCCTTGTCCAGTCTCCCCGTCATCGTCACCACGCCGTTCTCCACGGCGACTTGGACGACGCGCGGATCCAGCAGGTGCCGACCGAGCAGGGATTCGGCCTCGGCCCGGATCTCGGCGTCGTCCCGGATCAGGGCTCGCAGCAGGTCGCGCCGGCTCACCACACCGACGAGGCGGCCGCGATAGTCGGTCACGGGGAGCCGCTTCAGCCGGGCGTGGGCGGCGGTCCACGCGGCGTCCGCCACTCGCTGCGCCGGATAGACGGTGACCGGCGGGAAGGTCATCAACGTGGCCGCCGTGTCGCCGTGGCTCTTCTCGTACAGGCGGTGCATCCACATCCTGCCGACAGGCCCGTGCCGGTGCGGTTCCGCCATGACGGCGGCCTTGGCCAGCAGATCCGACTCCGAGACGACACCGATCACGTGGTCGTCGGCGTCGACCACCGGCACGGCGCTCAGCTGCTCGCGGGCGAGCGCGTGGGCTACCTCCAGGAACGGCAGGTCGCCGGGGACGGAGGCCGCCGGCACCTGCATGACGTCTCTCACCCGGAGTACGGCAGGTTCCCGGTCGGACGGTCCCGGTGCGGAAGTGGCGGGCGGCTGGGGTATCTCCCCGCCGGGAGCCTGCTCCGTAGCCTCTGTGCTCCTCGCCGACGCGGCGGCGGCGACTGCCGCGAGGTAGCGGCCCAACGCGTCCCGGCGCGGTTCCTCCTGGGGTGTCCACGCGCGGCCCGGCGTGGTGCGGCGGACTTCCTTCTCCGTGGAGCTGTGCTCGATGTCGCTCACGGCTGCCTCCCGAGGACGCCGTCCACCTACGCGGTCAGTTTCGCATCGATCGGCAGGCGCGGCCTCCGGGCCGAACGGCCCTGCCTGCGGGACAGATGGGCCGGTGCGGCGCGACACGCCATCCCCTACCAAGGAGACTGGGAAGCAGGGCCTTGGCCCACCAGGAGGAGAGTTCGTGACGGGTTTCCGGGACTTTCTGACACGGTTCCGGCCGGCGGCATCGCCCGGCCGGGCCGCACCGAGCGGTGTCCCCGCGGACCGCTCCGCCGAACTCCGCGCGGAGCTCGCACCGCCCCTCGCCCTGCTCGAACAAGCGGAGGCGGAAGCCCGGACCGTACGCAAGCGGGCCGAGGCAGCCGCCGCGGTTCGTCGGCAGCGTGCCGAACGGCAGGCCGAGGCGATCGTCGCCGCGGCGCGAGCGGAGGCCGACCGGGTGCGGGAACGCGCCGCCGAGGAGGCGTTGCGTGTGGCCGAGGGCGAGGCGGCGGCGCTCCTCGCAGAGGCGGAACGGGAGGCAGTCGACGTACGCGACCGGGCCAGGAGCCGGACGCCCGCGCTCGCCGACCGTGTGCTCGTGCTGGTGCGCGAGGACCTCGCGGCGGGGGAGGGGGCGCCACCCGTACCGGAGGACCAACTGGCTCCAGGCCGGGAGAGGCCACATGGA
Source organism: Streptomyces sp. cf386 (assembly GCF_900103585.1). Taxonomy (GTDB): domain Bacteria; phylum Actinomycetota; class Actinomycetes; order Streptomycetales; family Streptomycetaceae; genus Streptomyces. Next base: position 287,941 of record NZ_FNHV01000005.1, on the reverse strand, counting down.
GGTGGTCCGTGATGGGCGCCGGATGGGTGGCCGGCGTGACCCGGGCGCGCGCTCTGCGGACCAGGTGCCTGGGAGCCGAGGGTATCGGGGAGGTGGCCGCGTCCACCACCCTTGATGACGCACTGCGCTACTTGGCGGCCACGCCGTACCGGCACGACGTCACCCCGGGGGCGACGCCGGCCGAGGCCCAGCGCGCGGTCTCGGCGACATTGCTGTGGCATCTGCGGGTCCTCGCCGGCTGGCAACCGGCCACCGGCGCCGACGCCGTCCGGGCGCTCGCTGCCGGGTTCGAGTTCTCCAACACCCAGCGTCACCTCAGGGCACTCGCAGCCGACCCGCGACAGCCGGGCTCCGAACGCCCCGCCCTCCCGCCCTACCGCCTGGGCGCGCTGGCGACGGCCTGGACACGGCTCGCCCGCACCCGTACGCCGTCGGAGCTGCGTACCGCCCTGGCGGCCTCCGTCTGGGGCGACCCCGGGGGCGACTCCCTGGCAGCGGTCGCCACCGGTATGCGCGTCTCCGCCGCCCTGCGGCTCGCCACCACCGTTCCCGACGCGGCGCGCTGGGCGGCGGCCCGACTTGCCCTGCTGTTCGGCCGTGAGGCGTTCGTCGTCGGCCGCCGGATGCCGGACGTCTCCGTCCGCCGGGCGGCTCGCCTGCTCGGCCCGCGAGCCGTGGGCGCGGGGTCGTACGCCGACTTCCGGCAGGCGCTGCCGGCCACCGCGAGGTGGCTGCTGGACGACATCGACGAGGCGGCGGACCTGTGGCGGGCGGAGGCGCGCTGGTGGAACGCGGTCGAGCGGGACGGCCGGGAACTGCTGCGCCGGTCCCGTTTCGGGCCGCAGCCGGTAGTCGGGGCCGTGGCACTGCTGTCCGTCGACGCGTGGCGGACCCGCGGCGCGCTGGAACTGGCCGCCCGGGGCGGTGGCCCCGGGGACTGGCAGGCGGAGGTGCTCGATGCTCCGGGCTGAGGCGGCGGCCCCGGTCCGGATGCGCAGGGTGGCCATCGTGGCCCCGGAGAAGGCGCTGCGGGAGAGCCTGGTGCGGATCGCCGAGGCGGGCTGCGTCGAGATCGACCTGGCCGGGGACGGAGGGCCGGATGTCCGTGGGCCGGCGGCCACGTGCCTCCAGCGGTTGCGCACCGAGCCGGCGCAACCCGTTCTCAGCGACGCACCCCCTGACCTGGACGGCCTGGAGCGTGAGGGCCGGACGGACCTGTTGGCGGGCGAGGCGCAGTTGGAGGAGCGGCTCGGCAGCGCGGTCCGCCACGGCGCGGTCGCGGCACTGGCCGGTTGGTGCCCCGAAGCGGAGATGGGCGTCACGGCCGCTCGCATCGCCGGTGTCGGGGGCGCGCTGGTGCCGTTGCGGACCCCGCGCGGCGTTGATCCGCCGACCTTGCTGATCGGAGCGGACACCACACACCCGGCCTACCCGACGAGGACCCTGCGCCATTCCTTCACGCCCCTGGTCAACACGTACGGAACCGTGCCTTACGCCGATCTTGACCCCACCATGCCGGCCGGGATCATCTACGTGGTGATGTTCGGCTTGATGTTCGGCGACGCCGGGCACGGGTTGCTGCTGGTCGTCGTCGCCCTCATGTTGCGAGCGGGCCGGCCGCGACGAGTGGCGGCGCTGCGCATGCTGTGGCCCTTCGTCGCCGGCGCTGGGCTCGCCGCCACCTCGGCCGGGGTGGCGTACGGCGAGTTCTTCGGCCCGACCGGCGTGGTGCCCGTGCTGTGGCTGGAACCGCTGGAGGAGCCCATGCGGCTGCTGGCCACCGCCGTCGGACTCGGCGCCGTGCTGCTGGCCGTCGCCTATGCCGCGGGGATCGTGAACCGGTGGCGGGAGGGCGGACCTGCGGCAGCCCTGTACGCGACGACCGGGATAGCCGGGGCGGCGCTCTATCTCGGTCTCGCTGCCGTTGCGGGGTACGTGTGGCTCGGCCAGGCTGCGTACGGGGTCGTGGGCGCCGTGATCGCGGCCGTCGGGCTGGCGCTGGCAGGGGTGGGGCTGTACGCCACCACCGCGGGTGGTCCGGGCGGTGCCGTGCAGACCGGTATTCAGCTGTTCGACGCGGTGGTGCGGATCGGCTCGAATGTCGTGTCGTTCGCGCGGCTGGCGGCCTTCGGCCTCACCCATGCGGCGCTGGGGGCGATCGTCTGGGATGGCACGACGGCTCTGGCGAGTCGGGGCCCGGTGGGCGTCGTCGCAGCGGTGCTCGTGTTTCTCGTAGGCAATGCCCTGGCCTTCGCGCTGGAGGCCCTGGTGGCCGGTGTCCAGGCGCTGCGGCTGGAGTTCTACGAACTGTTCTCCCGGCTCTTCGAGGGCGAGGGCCGCCCCTTCAGGCCCTGGCACCTGCCCGTGCAGCACTTCAAGGGGGCGGACGCCGGTGCCTGGCCGCCCGCAGCGGCTCAGGCCGTGGTGCGCGGCCCGGCGAAGGAGGAAGCGTGATCACCTGGTTTTTGGCCCTGCCCGTCATCGTGGCGGGATTCGTCGCCGTACGCCTTGTCCTGCGCCGCTCCGGCCGGACGGCCCTGTGGTGGATGGTCGCAGCTGACGCCGTGCTCCTGGTGGCCGCCGCCGTGGTCCTCACCCTGGCGCTCGGCGGCGGAAATGCGCAAGCCGCGACCACGGTGGCGCAGGAGTCCGGCTCCGGCTCCGCCGCCCTGATCGGCGCCGCGATCGCGGTGGCCGGCGCGACGATCGGCGCGGGCATCGCCGTCGCCTACACCGGAGCGGCGGCCCTCGCGGCTCTCAGTGAACGGCCCGAACTCTTCGGCCGTGCCATGGTCATCGTCGGCCTGGCCGAGGGCATCGCCATCTACGGGCTGGTCGTCGCGGTCATCCTCATCGGCAAGGCGTGACCATGGGCCGCGTCGCCGCCCTCGGAGAGCGGTCCCGTGTGGCCGGTCTGGCGCTGGCCGGAGCGGTCGTGCTCGTCGCCGACGACCCCACGGCCGTACGCCGGATGTGGCGGACTCTGCCGGACGGCGTAGACCTGGTGATCCTTACCCGTGCCGCGGCCGAGGCACTGGAGTCGGCCCCTGCGGCGCCCGGGGGGCGTCGCCCGCTGACGGCTGTGATGCCGCCATGACGACCCCGGCTCCCGAGCAGACGTCCGACGCACTCTCGCCGGTCCGGGCGGGGCTGCTGCGAGCCGCGCACACGGATGCGGAAGCGCTCCTGGCCGGTGCCGAGCGGGAGGCCGTCGCACTGCTCGACCAGGCCCGCACCGAGGCCCGGACGATCCTCGACGAAGCCCGGCGCCAGGGCGAGGCCGACGGTGCGGACGCCGCCCGCGACCTCCTCGTCAGGGCGAGGCGGGAAGCCAGGTCCCGCACGCTCACCGCTCGCCGGGAGTCGTACGAGGAGCTGCGCCGCGAGGCCGACGAGCGGGTCCGGGAGCTGCGCCGGACCGATGACTACCCGTCCCTGCGAGAGCGGTTGGAACACCGGGCGCGTGTCCTCCTCGGTGCCGCCGCCGAGGTGACCGAGCACGCCGACGGGGGTGTGCTGGCGCAGGCGCCGGGCAGGCGGGTCGATCTGTCGCTGACCGCGCTGGCCGACCGCGCGCTGGATCGTATGGGAGGGGCGGTGCGGAGCCTGTGGGAGCCGTGACGGAAGCTGCCGGGACGCGTCACCGGGCGACTGCGCGGGAGCCGGTCTCCCGGATCCTGCGCGTGACCGGACCGCTGGTGGAGATGGAGTACACGGGCGGCATCGCGATGTACGACCTGGTCTCGATCGGCCCGGCCGGGCTGCCCGGTGAGGTTGTGGCCATCAGCGGTGACGTGGTGACCGTCCAGGCGTACGAGTACACCGGTGGACTCGCTCCGGGGCAGACGGCGCTGCCCCAGGGCCGTCCGCTGTCGGTGCGCCTCGGCCCCGAGCTGCTCGGCGGGATCTTCGACGGCCTGCTGCGCCCCCTGTCCGGCGCCGGCGACTGGCTGCTGCCCGGGGCGGGGCGGCACGCTGCCGAGGAACGCACTTGGAACTTCTCCCCGTCTGTGGCGGAGGGCGAGCAGGTGGCCGAGGGGGCGGCACTCGGGGAGATCCGGGACGCCGGAGCGGCGCGGGTGCGGGTCCTCGTGCCGCCCGGCTGCGGGGGCATGGTCGAGGAGATCGCCGTGGCCGGGGGCCGCCCGCGAGACGCTGTGGTGGCTGTGGTGGGCGGCACCGAGGTGACGGTCGGCGCTCTGTGGCCGGTGCGCCGACCGCGTCCGGTGCGGGAGCGCGTCGACAGCCACGAGGCCCTGAACACCGGGCAGCGCGTGATCGACCTGCTCTTCCCCGTGGCCCGGGGCAGCACGGTGGCGGTGCCCGGTGGCTTCGGCACCGGCAAGACGGTGCTGCTCCAGCAGATCGCCAAGTGGAGCGACGCGGACGTCATCGTCTACGTCGGCTGCGGGGAGCGCGGCAACGAGATGGCCGACGTCATCACCGAACTGTCGGAGCTTCGGGACCCGCGCTCGGGCGGGCGCCTGGCGGACCGCACGGTGACGATCGCCAACACCTCCAACATGCCGATGATGGCCCGGGAGGCGAGCGTCTACACGGGGATGACGGTCGCCGAGTACTTCCGGGACATGGGCCTGGATGTGGTCGTCATTGCCGACTCGACCTCCCGGTGGGCCGAGGCACTGCGCGAGTTCGCCTCCCGTACCGGTGCGCTGCCCGCCGAGGAGGGCTACCCGGCCGGACTGGCCTCCGCCATCGCGGCCTTCTACGAGCGAGCCGCCGCCGTGACCACGCTCGGCGGCAACCGGGGCTCGGTCACTGTGATCGGCGCGGTGTCGCCGCCCGGCGGGGACATGACCGAACCGGTGACCGCACACACCGAACGCTTCGTCCGCTGCCTGTGGACCCTCGACCGCGACCTCGCCTACGCCCGTCACTACCCCGCGGTTTCCTGGGCCGGGTCCTTCTCCCGGGACGTACCGGTTCTGGCCGCCGGACACCGGGCGGCCGGCGATCCGGCGTGGGCCGGGCGCCGCGACAGGGTGGGAGCGGTCCTGGCGGAGGCCGACCGGCTGGCCGATCTCGTGGACCTGATCGGGATCGCCGCCCTGCCCGCGCGGGAGCGGATCAGCGTGCTGGCGGGGAGGCTGGTCCGCGAGGGCGTACTGCAGCAGAGCGCGCTGTCCGAGCGGGACGCGTACTGCGGGCCGGAGAAGACGGCTGCCCTGGCCGACGCAGTCCTCACGATCGCCGACCGCTGCCGCGAGCTGGTGGACTCCGGCGTCTCGGCGGCCTCGGTCGAGGCGATCGACTTCGGTCCCCTGCTGCGTGCCGGCGAGGACACCGACCCGCACGACGCCGCCGGGGTGGCGGTGCGGCGGGACGCCATGCTCGCCAAGTTGGGGGAGGTGCGGCCATGAGCCTGTCCGGCGGGATCGAGTACACGGCGGTGCGCGAGCTTCGAGGTCCGCTCGCGATCGTCGAAGGCGTTTCGGGGGTCGGCTGGGACGAATACGTCCGTATCACCCTCGCCTCGGGCGAACGGTGCCACGGTGTGGTTCTGGACGCCGACCGCGACCTGGCGGTCGTGCAAGTGCTGGAGGGCACCGCGGGCATGGACCCGGAGGGGGTCCGGGCGGCCTTCTCGGGCAGTCCGCTGCGCGTCCCGGTCGGCACGGACTGGCTCGGTCGCGTCTGCAACGGCCGTGGCGAGCCCCTCGATGGTGGTCCACCCGTCCTCGGCGCCCACGACGCCGAGGTGGGTGGCGCTCCCATCAACCCGGTGCGGCGCGAGCCCCCGTCCGAACCGGTACTCACCGGTGTCGGGGCAGTCGACGCCCTGACCACGCTGGTGCGGGGGCAGAAGCTTCCGGTGTTCTCCGTGGCCGGGCTGCCGCATCTGGAGCTGGCCGCCCAGATCGCCGCCCAGGCCACCGCGGCGGGAGAGGCGTTCAGCGTCGTCTTCGCGGGCATGGGCCTCACCCACGCCGATGCATCCTTCGTGCGCGACGCCCTGGAGGAGCGGTCCGCGGCCGGAGAACTGGTCCTGCTGCTGAACACGGCCGACGACCCGGTGATCGAACGGATCCTCACCCCGCGGATCGCGCTCACCGTCGCCGAGCACCTCGCCTTCACCGTGGGGCGGCACGTCCTCGTGGTGATGACCGACATGACGACGTACGCCGAGGCCCTGCGCGAGGTCTCCGCCGCCCGCGGGGAGATCCCCGCCCGCCGCGCCTACCCGGGCTATCTGTACAGCGACCTGGCCTCCCTGTACGAACGCTGCGGACGCATCCGGGGCCGCCCGGGCTCGGTCACCGTCCTGCCGGTGCTCACCATGCCCGCGGGCGACATCACCCACCCGGTGCCGGACCTGACCGGCTACATCACCGAGGGCCAGATCGTGCTCTCGCCCGAAACACAGGCGCGGGGCGTCTACCCGCCGCTGGACGCCCTGTCCTCCCTCTCCCGGCTGATGCGCAAGGGCGCCGGCCCCGGCCGTACCCGCGACGATCACCTCGACGTCGCGGCCCAGTTGCTGGCCGCCCTCGCCCGCGCCCGGCGGGTCCGCGATCTCGCCGACCTGGTCGGCCAGGCGGCGCTGAGCCCCACCGATCGCCGCTACCTGGACTACGAGGAGGCGTTCCTGCGGGACTTCGCCGACCAGCGCAGCGACGAACCCCGCGACCTCGACACCTCGCTGGACCGCGGCTGGCGGGCCCTGCTCACCCTGCCCCGCAGCCAGCTCTCCATGCTTCCCGCCCGGCTGCTCGACGCCCACGGGGCGAAGGACCTCGACGACCACGAGGACAGTGACGAGGGGGCGTCCCGATGACCGGCACCCGCCGCCGTACGCCGCCCGGTCGTGCCGGACGGCTGCGCCTGCGGCACAGCCTCGATGTCGCCGTGCGCGGAGCCGACCTGCTGGAGCAGAAGCTGCGCATCCTGCGCTCCGAGCACCAGCGGCTGCTGCGTGCGGAGGAGGAAGCCGGCCGGGCCTGGCAAGACCTGCTGCCCGAGGCCGAGGGCTGGCTGCTGCGGGGACTGCTCCTGGGCGGGGAACAGGCCCTCGACTCCGCCGCTGCGGGCATCGGCCCCGCCGAGGTCACGGTGCACTGGACCGTATCCATGGGGGTACGTCATCCGGCGGCGGTCTCCACGTCCGTACCCGCCCGTCCGCCCACCGCCGCCGCGCCCTCCAACACGGCGCTCGTCCTTGCGGAGGCGGCCTACGGCCGTGCCGTGCGCGCCGCTGCCGAGTACGCCGCCGCCCACGCCGCCGCCGAGGCGGTGGGCGCGGAGGTCCTCAGCACCCGGCACCGGGTGCGTGCCCTGCGGCGCCACTGGATCCCCCGCCTGCGGGAGGCGCTCGACCGGGTCGACCTGGCCCTGGAGCAGGCCGAACACGAGGACAGCGTCCGGCGGCGCTGGGCGGCTCGGACGGGCGGGCGGTGACCGCTCGGCGCTCCGGATCCGGGGCGGTTCACTGGAACGCCGCGTGGATCTCCTGTTCGGTCGCGGAGTGCGAGACGAGCAGGAGTTCATCCCCGACCGCGAGCCGGATCGCCGGATCCGGCACAGTGGGCTGTCCCCCGCGGACGATCGTGGCGACGACCGTCCCTTCAGGCAGCCGGATGTCGCGCAGAACCCGGCCCACAGCCCTGGACTGCGGCGTGATGGCCGTCTCGATGACGTCGACGCCGGCCTTGCTGAGCCGCAGCAGGGCGACCGTGTCGGTGGCCCCGGTGGCCTCCTCGATGAGGGAGATCAGCGGGGTGGCGGCGGGAACGGCGACGTCGACGCCCCAGCGTTCGTCGAACAGCCATGCGTTGTCGGCGTCATTCACCCGGGCGGCCACGCGGGGCACCAAGAACTGCCGCTTGGCGAGCAGACTGATGACGAGGTTGTCCTCGTCGTCCCCGGTCGTGGCGATGACGAGGTCGGCGGTCAGGGCACCAGCGTGCTCCAGGAGGACGGGCTCGCAGGCGTCGCCCGCCATCAGCCGCACCTGGATCCGGCCTTCCAGTTCGGCCACCCGGTCGTCGTCGATGTCGATCAGCGTGACCTCGTTGCGGGCCGCGGAGAGCACCTGTGCGATCTGGGTGCCGAGCCGTCCCGCGCCGGCGATGAGCACGTTCACGTCCCCAGCTCCTTGTCGAGAAAACCGCGCAGCCTGCCGAGCGCGGTGGCGGCGACGGCGAAGGTGACCAGGTCGCCCGCCTGCGCGAGCGTGCTGTGCGCGGGGATCAAAGAGCGGCCCGCGCGGGTGACCTCGACGACCCGGATCTCGCCGTCGACGTCGAACTCGGTCAGCCGCCGCCCGACGAGGTAGCCGGGCACCTCGGAGCGGACGAGCAGGGTCTCTCCGTTGCCGAAGCTGAGTTCGGGGCTCAGATGGCGGTGCAGCAGCATCTGGTGGATCTGGTGCACGGTCCAGCGGACGCTGGCAATGGTGGGGATGCCGAGTTCGCGGTAGATGTCGGCGCGCCGGGGGTCGTAGATGCGGGCGAGGACGATCGGCACCCGGTACGTCTCCTTCGCTGTGCGCGCGCTGACGATGTTGCTGTTGTCGCCGGAGGTGACGGCCACGAACGCGTCCGCGTGCTCGATCCCGGCGGTGCGGAGCACGGCGCGGCTGTAGCCGTTGCCCTCGTGGAAGCGGATGCGAGGGCTGTCGGGCAGCCGCCGGGCCGCCTTGGGACGCCGGTCGACGACCTGCACGTCGTGCCCTTCCGTGGCGAGCAGATCGGCGAGGGTGGAGCCCACCCGTCCGCAGCCGACGACGATCACCTTCATCGTGGGGCTCCTTTCCGGCGGTCGGCGCGTCGGCGCAGCCACCCCTTCCGGGCCTCGTCCGCGATCAGGGGCAGGGTGCCGAGCCCGGCCAGGACCGCCCAGTCGGCCGGGTCGAGCGGGGCGGTGTTGAACACGGCCTGCAGCAGCGGCAGATAGCTGATCGCGGCCATGAGGGCCACGCCGAAACCACCCGCCGCCAGTAGCGCCGGATTGGACAGCAGACCGACTTTCAGAATGCTCTGCCGGTCGGTGCGCACGGCGAGCGCGTTGAAGAACTGGCTGAGCACGATCCCGGCCTGGACCATGGTGATCGCTTCCTGGTAGACGAGGGTGTCCTCGGTGAAGTCGTCGAACGGGATGCCCGAGGAACCGATGTGCCAGAAGAACACGCCGGTCACGCAGACCGCCTGGATGCCGCCCAGGAACAGGATCCGCCCCACCACGGCGGCCGAGAACAGACGTTCCCGGCGAGAACGCGGCGGGCGGTCCATCACGTCGGGCTCCGGCGGCTCCGCGCCCAGGGCCAGGGCGGGCAGCACATCGGATCCCAGGTCGATCGCCAGGATCTGTACCGCACTGATGGGCACCAGCGGGAATCCGGCGAAGGTCGCCGCCAGGATCGGTACCAGCTCCCCGATGTTGTGGCTGAAGAGGTAGACGAGGAACTTGCGGATGTTCTGGTAGACCGCCCGGCCGAGCCGCACCGCGGCCGCGATGGAGGCGAACGAGTCGTCGAGCAGCACCACCGAAGCCGCCTCCCGGGCCACGTCGGTGCCCGATGCCCCCATCGCCACGCCGATGTCCGCGTGCTTGAGCGCGGGGGCGTCGTTCGCCCCGTCGCCCGTGACCGCCACCACCTCGCCGCGCCGCTGGAAGGCGGTGACCACGCGCATCTTGTGCTCCGGGCTGACCCGGCACAGCAGCAGCTCGGACGGCTCGGCGAGCAGCGCGTCGAGCGCCTCGTCGTCCATGGTGTCCAGCCGGGCGCCCGTCACCACGAGCGGATCCGGCCGCCGTACGATTCCCACGCGGCGAGCCACAGCTTCCCCGGTGAGCGGGTGGTCGCCGGTGACCATGACGATCCGGATGCCTGCACGGCGGCAGGCGGTGACCGCGTCGGTGACCTCCGGACGCGGCGGGTCCAGCATGCCGACCAGGCCCAGCAGCGTGAGTCCGGACTCGGCCTCGTCCTGGGTGGGGCGGGGCACGTCCAGCTCCCGCCGCGCGACGGCCAGCACCCGCAGCCCTTGCGACGCCAGCGCGTCACCCGCCCCGACGACCGCCGCCCGTTCCTGCTCGGTCAGCGGCCCGCGCCGGCCTTCCCACTCCACGTCGGTGCACCGCTCCAGCAGCTCCAAGGGCGCTCCCTTGACGCACGCCTGGTAGCGAGCGCCGCTTTTGTGCACCGTGGTCATCAGCTTGCGGGCCGAGTCGAAGGGAAACTCGGTCACTCGCGGGGCCGCCGTCTCTTCCGCGGCCAGGTCGAGCCCGGCCTTGGCGGCGACGACGAGCAGTGCTCCCTCGGTGGTGTCACCGAGCACCCGCCAGTGCTCCCGACCCTCCGGGCCGGTGGGCGGTACCATCCGGGCGTTGCAGCACAGGCCCGCCACCCGAAGCAGCTCGCGCACCGGCACCACGTCGGCGACCTCGCCGTCCGGGGCGTACCCCACACCGCTCACGGGGTGCGGCGCACCCCCGGCCCAGACCCGGGTGACGGTCATCTCCGCCTGCGTGAGTGTCCCGGTCTTGTCGGTGCACACGACCGTGGTCGACCCGAGCGCCTCCACCGCCAATAGCTGTTTGATCAGGGCACGGCGGCGCGCCATCCGCCGTACGCCGATCGCCAGGGACACCGAGAGGGTGGCGGGCAGCCCTTCCGGCACCAGGGCCACCATGACCCCCAGTGCGAACACGAACGAGGACACCACGGACTCCCCGGCGGGCAGCCGCACGGCGAACATCAGGGCACCGATCGCCAGAGCCGCCCCCGCCACCCGTCGCGCCATCGAGGCCACCTGGAGCTGCAGCGGGGTCTTCTGCCGCGGGGCAGCGGCGGCCAGCCGGTAGATCCGCCCGAACTCGGTCGTCGGACCGGTGGCGAAGACGACGGCCCGCCCGGACCCGGCGACGACGTCGGTCCCCATGAACACGCAGTTGCGGACATGAAGCGGCGGTCCGGCCGCCACCGCATCGGCCGTACGGCCCACGGCGTCGCTCTCCCCGGTCAACGGCGCGTTGTTCACTGCGAGTTCGTGCGCCTCGACCACCCGGCAGTCCGCAGACACCGCATCGCCGGCTTCCAGCAGGACCACGTCGCCCGGCACCAGCTCCCGGGCCGGCAGCTCCCGCCGTTCGCCGCCGCGCAGCACCCTGCAGGTGTGGGGCACCATCGCCTCCAGCGCCTGGGCCGTCCGCTCGGCCGAGTACTCCTGCGCGAAGCCGATGACGGCGTTCAGCAGCACCACGCCCAGGATCGCCACCGCCAGTTGCAGGGTGCCCACGTCCTGCGGCTCTTCCAGTCCGTACGCCAGGAAGGTGATCCCCGACGCGACGATCAGCACCACCGCGAAGAGGTCCGTGAACTGCGCGACCAGCTGCCGCCACACGGCGCGGCGCCCCGCACGCGGCAGTTCGTTGGCCCCGTACTGCTCCTGCCGCGCTCGGGCCTGAGCCGCCGACAGGCCGCGTCGTGACGTGTCCAGCGCGGAAAAGACGTCACCGGCGGCAAGTTCCCGTACCGGAGGACGCGGACCGGAACCTGACGCGGCACCGACCACCTCGCCCCTCCCGCCCCCCGGTACCAGCGGGTCCGTACCGGTGCGCATCATCCGATCCCGTACGGTGACGAGGGCTTCGGCACCGGTGGAATCGGCCGGATCGCGCGGAGGAACGGGGCTGAAGCTGCCATCGCGGACTCCAAGGAATGCGGCTGCCGTCTCGCCGGTTCGCCGCCCATGAACGGCAGCGAACTCTCATCGTGTGCCGGGTCCGCCGACATCACCAGGGCCGTTCGGGGCAGAGGCCCCGGGCCGTTCGTCGGCTCACACGGGGACCGTGATGACGGGACAGCGGGCGTGGTGCAGCACTCCCTGACTCACCGAGCCCAGCAGTATGCCCGTGAATCCTCCGTGCCCCCGGGTTCCCACCACCAGTCCCAGGGCGTGTTCCGAGGCCTCCGTCAGGACCTGCACCGGGTGGCCGCGGACGACATCGTGGTGCAGCTCCACGTCCGGGTATGTCGCGGTGCGGCCCGCGACCGTCTCGGACAGCACACGGCGGCACTCCAGAACCGCGGCGTCCTCGTCCAGGGCACCGAGGAGCGGCGGATGCCACACATACAAGGCCCGCAGGAGACCTCCGTGCAGGGCCGCCTCCTCGAACGCCACATCCACCGCCGCGGCCGAATGCGGACTGCCGTCGACGCCGACCACGAAGTACGCGGGCTGCTGGGTGACGTGCTCCGGCTCCGGTACGACCGCAACCGGGCAGGCAGCGTGGGCAGTGAGCGGGAGCGCCACGGAGGCGGAGCTGAACATTTCACGCCTTCTGCTCAGCTGCCAGGAGCCCACCACGACCAGGGCGGCGCTGCGCGCCTCCTCGCGCAGCACCCACGCCGGCTCACCCTCCGCCAGCAACGTCGACACCTCAACCGTCGGCCGCCGCGCCTCGACGAAGGCGACCGCCTCCTTGAGCACCTGGTCACCCAGGCCGTGCAGCGCCTGGTTCCACTCCTCCCAGGACGGCCGCACCTCTCCCGATCGATAGCCGCGGGTCGGCACGCCCTGGGCGTGGACGAGCCGCAGCGGCACGCGACGCCGATCCGCCTCGTCGGTGGCCCAGGCCAACGCAAGCCGCTTCGAAGGATCGGGGTCGACGCCCACCACGATCGGCCGACGTCCGTCCGCACCACCTGCCATGGCCGCCTCCAGAAGATCTCCCGCGTCGCTGCCCGTTCGCTGTCCTTCCAGCCTCACCCCTGCCGCCGAGCGCCGCCATGCCATGCCTTCGCGGGTGCATGACCTCAGAGAGGAGCTGGATGGGGTGCTCACTGGTGGAGCACCCCTCGGTCCGCTGTCGAGGCACGCGCCGCCCGGACCTCCCTGGGTGCGGGCACCTTCCTGGAAGGGGCGGGGCAATCCCCCTACGTCAGGCCCGATAGGCGAGGACGGCCATCATCCCGGCCTCCGCGTGGTAGGCGTTGTGGCAGTGGAGCATCCACTGCCCCGGGTTGTCGGCATCGAAGACGACCGACACCGTCTTCTTCGGCAGCACGATGGCGGTGTCCTTGCGCGGGCCGTCGGTGCCGAGCTGGTAGGTGTGGCCGTGCAGGTGTATCGGGTGCCACATCGTGCTGCGGTTGACGAAGTCCAGTCGGACCCGCTCACCGGCTTCGACGATCAGCGGGTGGGCGGCCGGATCGCTCATGTCCAACTGTTCGCCGTTGATGGCCCAGTTGTAGTGATGCATGTCGCCGGTCAGCTCGACGCGGTGGACGCGATCGGGTGTCTTCGAGGTCAGCCGGATGTCGTCGGTCGCCCGCAGCTGCGCGGCGGTGAGGATCTTCCCGTCCAGCTCCTGCGGCCGCACGCCCGGTCGCGGGGCTGTGCCGGCACCGGTGCGAACCAGCGCCCTGCCCGCGGCGCCCTTGCCCTCGGCCAGTGCGACGAGCGGGAAGACGCCGTCGCCGAGGGTGACCAGGACGTCGTATCGCTCACCCATGCCGATCAGCAGCGCGTCGACTTCCTGGTGCTCGACGGGATACCCGTCGGTGTGGGTGACGGTCATCCGGTGGTCGCCGAGCGCGACACGATAGGCAGTGTCCCCGCCCGCGTTGATGATGCGTAGCCGGACCCGCTTGCCGGGCCTTCCCCTGTGGACGACGGGGTCGGCGGCGACCCGGCCGTTGACCAGGTGGTACGGGTACTTCACGTCGCCGGCGTCGCCGCCGAGCAGGTCGCTCGTGGCGCCCATCAGCATGAACCCGCCCATGTGCATGCCTCCGGCCATGCCCTGCCGCAGTTCGTCGTAGACCTCGTCGGGGGTGCCGGTGACGCCGTCGATCCAGTCGTCCAGGACCACGACCCACTCGTCGTCATAGGACAGCGGCTCGTTGGGGTCCTCGACGATCAACGGGGCGTACAGACCGCGGTCGAGTTGGACGCCGACGTGGGGGTGGACGAAGTACGTCCCGGGAGTACCGGTGATGAAGCGGTAGGTGAAGTTGGAGCCTGCCCGTACGGCGCGCTGGGTGACCGGGGGTGCGCCGTCCATGTCGTTGCGCAGGGCGATGCCGTGCCAGTGGAGGGAGGTGGTGGTTTTGTTCGGCAGTTGGTTGGAGAGCTCGGCGGCCAGGGTGTCGCCGACGGAGACCCGGATTTCCTTGCCCGGCACCTGCCCGCTGAACGCCCAGCTCTTGGCCGTGACCCCGCCGCCGAGGTCGAGCACGGCGGGCGCGGCGGTGAGGCTCATGTTGCGTACCGTCCCGGTGCCGGCGCGCCGCTTCTCGGCGGCTGCCACCGCCGAGCCGGAGGGGCTGACCAGGGCGGGTGTACTGCCGGAGCCGTTGGTGCAGGCGGCGAGCGTGCTCGCTCCCGCGGCGCCGAGGGCGGCCAGCAGGAGGGAGCGGCGGCTGATGTCGTTCATGGTGTGAGTCTCTTCTCGACGTGCCTGACGGGGTCGCGTGCGGGACGGGCCGTCCGCGCGCGGGCGCGCGGAGGCCGTGGGCCTACAGCAGGAACCGAGAGAGGGCGGACAGGTCGGGAGGCGCGCGGCTGGGCGTTCCGGGCGCCATACGGCCAAAGGGCAGACCGAGCGCGGAATCGTCGGCGCAGTAAAGGCACAGAGCGGTTGGCGGCGTGAGGCGCACCGTATTGACGTCGGCGGCCGAGCAGTGCTGTGAGGCCATGGCCGAACAGGCGCCCTCGCCGCGGTCGGAGGCCGGGGGCGCGGGAGTAGAGGCGTGCATGGCCGACGTATGACCCTGGTGGTGTTGGGACATCGCGCTCGCGGCGACAGACGCGGAGGTACCGGAGGTTGGTGTCGGGGCGGCTGTCCCGGCCGTCGTCTCGTGGTGGATGAGCACCGTGAGAACCGCGAACAGTGTGATGACGGCAGCACGCATACGGCGGACCGTTCCGCCGTATGCGCTGATCCGCCGGGCTCGGCGTGCCGTCATCGCTTCCATGCCTTTCCGCTGCTGTGCCGTGCACCCACTGTACCCCTGGGGGGTAATGCGGGACTCAGTGCTCACCGCGTCGGGGATGGGCGTCCTTGGGCTGAACTGCCGCGGCGTCATGACAGTGCGGCTCGGTGTCGTAGGTGGCCGCGCAGGGGCCGGAGCAGAAGTGCAGGGTGCCGTGAGGGGTGTCCCGGTGTTCTGGTGCGGTGGCGGGGTCGATCCGCATGCCGCACACCGGGTCGGCCACCAAAGGGGCGTACGGGACCGCGCCGGACCCGACCATTGGTCGTACGTCCGTCACTTCGGCCTCCGGCAGCGGTTCGGGGCGCCAGCGGCGCAGCCGGGAGGCGTTGGTGACGACGGACAGGGAGGACAGGGCCATGGCCGCGGCGGCGATGATCGGGCTCAGGAGGATGCCCCACAGCGGGTAGAGGGCACCGGCGGCGACGGGGATGCCGAGGGCGTTGTAGACCAGGGCGAAGAACAGGTTCTGCTTGATGTTGCGCATGGTCGCGCGGGAGAGACGGATCGCCGTGACGACACCCGACAGCGAACCGGAGATCAGGGTGATGTCGGCGGCCTCGATGGCGACGTCCGTGCCGGTGCCGATCGCCAGGCCCACGTCGGCCTGGGCGAGCGCGGGGGCGTCGTTGATGCCGTCGCCGACCATGCCGACGGTGCGGCCCTCGCCCTGAAGCCGGCGGATCTCCTCGGCCTTGTGCTCCGGCAGGACTTCGGCCAGCACCCGTCGTACACCGACCTGTTCGGCGATCGCGGCGGCGGTGCGGGCGTTGTCGCCGGTGAGGATCACGGTCTCGATGCCGAGGCCGTGCAGCGCGGCGATGGCCTGGGTGGAATCCTCCTTGACGGTGTCGGCGACGGCCAGCACGCCTGCCGGGCGTCCGTCGACGGCGGCGAGGATCGGCGTCTTGCCCTGCGCCGAGAGGTCGTCGGCGGCTGCGGTGAGATGAGCGGCTTCGATGCCCATGTCGGCGAGCAGCCGGGCCGTGCCGACGAGCACCCTCCTGCCGTCCACGGTGGCCTGTACGCCCTTGCCGGTGACCGAGTCGAAGGCGGAAGCGCCGGGCACGGCAAGTCCACGCTCACGGGCGCCCACGATGATCGCGGCAGCGAGGGGATGCTCGCTGTCGGCTTCGGAGGCGGCCACCAGTGCCAGCAACTCCTCCTCGGTGAAGCCGTCGGTCGGCCGGACGTCGGTGAGGACTGGCTTGCCCGCGGTGACGGTGCCGGTCTTGTCGAGGACGACGGTGTCCAGTTTGTGCGCGGTCTCCAGGGCTTCGGCGGAGCGGATCAGGATGCCGGCCTGCGCGCCCTTGCCGGTGCCGACCATGACGGACAGCGGCGTGGCGAGCCCGAGCGCGCAGGGGCAGGCGATGATCAGGACGGCCACGGAGGAGACCAGGGCCAGGGTGAGTGCGGGGGAGGGGCCGACGACGTACCAGAGCGTGAAGGTGGCGATCGCGACGGCGATGACGGCGGGCACGAAGTAGGCGGAGATCGCGTCGGCGAGTCGCTGGATGGGCGCCTTGGACGCCTGGGCCTGCTGCACCAGCCGGATGATCTGGGCGAGCATCGTGTCGGCGCCGACCTTGGCGGCCCGCACCCGCAGGGAGCCGGTCGTATTGACCGTGGCACCGATGACGGTGTCCCCGGCGCGCTTGGTCACGGGCATCGGCTCGCCGGTGACCATCGACTCGTCCACTGCCGAGGCCCCGGAGAGCACCTCGGCGTCGACGGGGATCTTCTCGCCGGGGCGGATGGCGATCTCGTCGTCCACGACGACCTCGTCCACGGGGATCTCGGTTTCGCTGCCGTCGCGCACGACCCGGGCGGTACGGGCCTGCAGCCCCAGCAGGGCGCGGATGGCTTCACCGGTGCCGGCCTTGGCGCGAGCCTCCAGCAGACGGCCCAGGACGATCAGCGTGAGGATCACGCCGACGGCCTCGAAGTACACCTCGCGGACGCCCTCGGGCAGCAGCGACGGGGCAAGGGTGACCAGCAGACTGTAGCCGTAGGCGGCCGAAGTGCCCAGTGCGATCAGGGAGTTCATGTCGGCACTGCGGTGGCGCAGGGTGAGCCAGCCGATGCGGTGGATCGGCCACCCGGTGAAGAACATCACCGGGGTGATCAGCGCCAGCTGCACCCAGTGGTTCAGCATCCAGCCCGGCACCCAGTCGGCGCCGAAGAGTTCATCGGCCATCACGGCGAACAGCACCGGCAGGGTCAGCACAGCGCCCAGGGCGACCCGGCGGCCCAGGTCTGTGATCTCCGCGCGCCGCTCGGCGACCTCCGCCGCCTCGGCGTCCGCGGCGGAGGTACGGTCCTCCGGTGCCGTATCCGCTCCAGGGGACGGCGGTGCCTCATCGGCCGGGCCTTCGCCGGGGTCCACCACGAGCGTGCCGTGGATCATGTTCATCCCACACGCGAACCCGAACGACCCCGCCCGCTCGGGCCGCAGCCGCACGGTGGTGCGCTGGTGCGCGGGTAGCCCGGCGCTGACCCGCAGGTCCGGGAAGACGACCCGGTTCGTGCACTCCCCGGACTCCTGCCGGTCGAAGACCAGCTCCACCGGCATACCCTGCCGCACCCGGATCACGTCGGGGCTGTAACCGCCCCGCACGGTCACCTCCACCAGCTGAACCCCGCCCTCGACCCGGGCAGTGCGGGCGCGGCGCGGGCCGAAGAAGAACCAGCCCAGCGCGGCGACGAGCACGACGGCCAGGGTCACCGTGACGATGCCGGCGGTATCCATGGCAGACCTTCTCTCTGTCCGGCTGCTTCTCAGGCTCCACCGGATACCCCCGCGGGGTAACGGGCCCAACGGCCCAGGAGTGTTGGCCTCATCGGCCCATGACGGGCCGGTAGGCCGGGGTGATCGTGGAGATGAGGCGGTGGGAGGCCGCCGGCACCGGGCCACGGCTCTCCCGCAGCCCATGAGGAAGTGAGCGATCGATGTTCTGGTACGACCACGATCTCAACGGATGGGGCTGGTTCGCCATGTCGGTCAGCATGGTCCTCTTCTGGGCGCTGATCATCACCATCGGTGTCCTGGCCTTCAGGGCCCTGGCCCGACCGGACACGTCTCAGACGCCGCAGACCGGAACCCCGACGCACGGACCCACCCCCGAGCAACTCCTCGCTGAACGCTTCGCTCGCGGAGAGATCGACGAGGACGAATACCGGCGCCGCCTGTCCGTTCTCCATGCCGGCGCCGGTCCCCGGCTCGGCAAGGGCTGACCCGGCCACCGACGGGCACGGTTGAAGGAGGCCCGTGATGACCACCAACCGATAACGCAATTACGGCCTGTACGCGATCGCGGTCGCGATCGCCGTGGTCGGTGCCCTGGCCCTCGGCGTGCCGGCCGCCACGCTCTTCCTCGGGGCGATCGCGCTGGCCTGCCCGCTGATGATGATCTTCATGATGCGCGGCATGCGCGGCATGCACGGCGGTGGGCGACCTTGATCTGCCCCGGTGGCCCGGCGTCCGCTCGACAAGGCGTCGGAGTGCGGCGATCACGGCCCGGTGAGGCTGACTTCATGGCGCACCTCCTTCTGCGCGCACGGCATCGTCGGCGCGCGGGTGCGGGGGTGTCAGGTCCTGGGGCGGGTGGCTGTGGCCGGCCAGGAGAGAGCGCGGGTGATGTCGACGAGGGTGACGATGCCGACCAGGTGACCGTCGTCGAGGACCAGGGCCCTGTGGTCCCGGCTGGCCTCCAGGCGCGGCAGTAGATCCACGACCGGGTCGTCCGGGCTCGCCGTGGTCACGTCCGGCAGCGGGCGCATCACGTCGCCGATCGTGGTGGTGGAACGCGCTTGGAAGGGGGCGCGGTTGATGAGGCGGACGGTGACCAGACCGGCCGCTGTGCCGTCCGGGGCGAGGACGGGGAACGCGGAGTGGCGGTAGTGGCCGAAGGGGCCTTCGGCCAGGAAGGACGCGAGGAGCGTGGTGGTCGGGACAGTGACCGGTGCGCGGGTCATTACGCGGCTGACGGGGGTGTCGTCCAGGACGCCGCGCAGTTCGGCCTGGCGTTCCTCGGCGGTTGCGGCGGCGATGAGGAACCAGCCGATCAGGGCGGGCCACAGCCCGGACAGATCCCCGGCGAAGATCATCGCCGCGAATCCGGTCACGATCATGAACCAGCCCAGCATGCGGCCTGCGGCCGCGGCGCCGCGGGTGGCCCGCAGCCGGTCCCCGGTGCGGTGCCACAAGTACGCGCGCAGCAGCCGTCCGCCGTCCAGCGGGGCGGCGGGCAGTGCGTTGAAGACGGCGAGCACGATGTTGATGCCGGCCAGCCAGGCGACCGCCTCGACGGCGAGCCCCGAGGCGTGCAGGCTGTCCAGCCATACGGCCAGTCCCAGGAGCAACCCGCCGGCGACGGCGCTCGTCAGCGGTCCCACCCCCGCGATGCGCAGTTCCGCGCCGGGCGTACGCGCATCGCTGTGCAGGCGGGCCACGCCGCCGAGCATCCACAAGGTGATGCCGTCGACCTTGACACCGTTTCGGCGGGCGACGATGGCGTGCGCGAGCTCGTGGGCCAGCAGCGAGGCCAGGAACACAACCGCCGCCAGCAGCGCCAGTGCCCAGTAGACCCAGGCGGAGTGGTCGGGGTGAGCGTCGGGGAAGCGGCCTTCCGCGAGCGTGACGGTCACCAGGGCGATGATGACCAGCACGCTCCAGTTCAGGCCGACGCGGACGCCGGCGATCCGCCCCAGAGGCAGCGATGCCTTCATCGGTCCCACCCACTCAGCGGGCCCAGCCCCGCAAGCCGGAATCCCGTCCGCCGGCGGTGGGGCCGAGCGCCTTCTCTCCGTGATGCTCGGTCCAAGGCGGTCGCCCCGGCACGCCCTACCTGGCCGAACGCATCGGCCGCGCGGCGAACCAGGCATGACGGATGCCGAGCAGGGCTTCGCCCGTGGCTGAGCTTCGTGGCGGCGGCGGGATGCGCCACTTCGCCGGTCACGTGTGCGCGCTGGGTGCGCACCCCGATCCCGCAGCGGTGGCACACCGCGTCACCGGATGCCATGGTGCCCACACGTACGCAGTCGTAGCAGTTCACAGCGCACCTCCCCGCGCTTCGTGTGCCGCACTCCCATCGTCGGGCTCGGGAGGGCGCCGGGGGATGGGCCACTCGGACTTTGACGGGGGACGTCCGGCCGCAATGCCAGTCGGCCGGCCGGACGGCGCCACAGCTGAGGACCAACACCGGCCGTCTGGACCAGTGGCTGGAAGACGCGGTGATGTGTCGGCGTGCAGCTGCAGTTCGCCGTCCCGGCTGCCGAAGCGCCATGTCTCCGTCAGGCGATGGTGATGCTGTCGTCGAGGTAGACGTCCTGGACGGCGTGGAGGAGTTCGATGCCTTCGCCGGTGGGTCGCTGGAAGGCTTTGCGGCCGGTGATGAGGCCGGTGCCGCCGGCTCGCTTGTTGATCACTGCGGTCCGTACGGCCTGCGCGTGGTCGCCCGTTCCGGCCGAGGCGCCGCCGCTGTTGATCAGTCCGACGCGGCCCATGTAGCAGTTGGCCACCTGCCAGCGGGTCAGGTCGATCGGGTGGTCGGTGGTGAGTGTGCCGTACAGGATCGGATCGGTCCTGCCGAAGTCCAGCGCGCGGTAGCCCCCGTTGTTCTCGGGCTGCTTCTGCTTGACGATGTCGGCCTCGATGGTCACACCGAGATGGTTGGCCTGGCCCGTGAGGTCGGCTGACACCGAGTAGTCCACGCCGTCCTTCTTGAACGCCGAGTTGCGCAGATAGCACCACAGCACGGTGAACATGCCCAGTTCGTGGGCGTGCGCGAAGACCTCGCTGACCTCCTGCAACTGGCGGTCGGACTGCTCCGATCCGAAGTAGACCGTGGCGCCGACCCCGGCTGCGCCGAGGTCGAAGCACTGTTGGACGTTGCCGAACAGGATCTGGTCGTAGTGGTTCGGGTAGGTCAGCAGCTCGTTGTGGTTGAGTTTCACGATGAAGGGGATCTTGTGCGCGTAGCGCCGCGAGACGGCGCCGAGCACGCCGAGCGTGCTGGCGACCGCGTTGCAGCCGCCCTCGATGGCGAGTTCGACGATGTTCTTCGGGTCGAGATAGCGGGGGTTCGCGGCGAACGCGGATACCGCGGAGTGCTCGATGCCCTGGTCGACAGGCAGGACCGACACGTACCCCGTGCCGGCCAGACGGCCGTGGTCGAAGAGAGACTGCAGGTTGCGCAGCACCCGGGGTGAGCGGTCGCTCCCGGCCACGACCCGGTCGACGAAGTCATGACCCGGCAGCACCAGGTCTGTCTTGGGAATCCCCTGGGCGGTGTGGGTCAGCAGGTCTTTGGCCTCGTCGCCGAGCAAGCCATGGATGTCGGTCATCGTTCCGCCTCCTGCCGGATGTGCGTCGCGCGCGAACCGTGAGGGAAAGCCGGAGCTTCGCAGTGCCGCCTTCGCGGGTTCACTGTCCACCATGCGGAGCGGCATGACCGCTCGACAGAGCCCGTTCGGCCCTCACGGAGGTCGAACGGCCTACATACGGACGACGGACTTGGCCGTCACCGCAGGGGGGCCTCCACGAGCTGCTCCCGGCGCGCTTGCCCCGAAAGCCTGCGGCGGAGTAGTCAACGGACATGCAGCAGGCGTACACCACCCGCCACGCGTACAGCACCCGCACCTCCTCCGCGCCGGTCAGCTCCGTCTGGCAGGTCGCCCGGCGCAGCGCCGTCCTGCTCGGCTGCGCGCTGTCCCCCCCCCACGACCATGTACTGGGAGCCGACTGTCAGCCGTCGTCACGGGTTCGCCTCCGCGTGGAACTCGCGGAACGCGGCGAAGGCACGGGGGCCGTACACGGTGCCGGGCCCGCCGTTCATCAGGATCGCGACCCCGATCGCCTCGGCCGCCTCCTGCTCGGTGGCGTCCTGCCGGACCGCGGCGTGGGCATGGGCGGCGATGCAGCCGTCGCACTCCTTGCTCACCGCGATGGCCAGCGCGATCAGTTCCTTGGTCTTGGCATCCAGCGCGCCGGCGGCGAGCACGCTGTCGTGTAGCTGCCGGTACCCCTCGTACACCTGCGGGATTGCTTTTCGCAGCTCTCGGGCGGGCGTCCGCAGCTCGTTGCGCACCTGTGTGCCGTAGGTCATGGTCCCTCTCCTTCTTGTGTCCGCCGGACGGCCGTGTCCGTCTCGGCGACGCTCAACGTCGGCACTGCCACCTCCCGAATGCTGCGTTTCTTCCATTGACGCGCCGGGGTGGAGCGCAGCGGAGGGGCCGGACGGCTCTTTCGCCGGGACCTTCGGGGCCCGCCGTGAAACAGTGGAGGAAGGGCCGAAGGAGTCGCGGGCCTCGCCTGCGGACGTGCACGGCCGGCGAAGGAGGACGCGATGGGTCACCCTGTGCTGGCGGGTATCGACGGCTCCGAACGCAGCCTGGCCGCAGCCGACTGGGCCGCGCGGGAAGCGCTGCTGCGCGGCGTTCCGCTGTGGCTCGTGCACGCCGCTCCACCGCTTCCGGGCGATGCCGTACCGGTCCAGGCCACGGAAACTCTGCACCACGTGGGTGAGCGCATGCTCCAGCGGGCGATCGCCGACCTCGTCGCCCGCTACCCGGACCTCCAGGCGCGGGGCGAGCAGGCCGCCGACGCCCCGGCCATGGCACTTCTCGGCGCGGCCCGCGACGCGGGGCTTCTCGTGGTCGGAGCACGAGGCTCGGGCGGCTTCGACGGGCTCGCGGTCGGTTCGGTGGCCCTTCGTGTCGCGGCGGCAGCCGCTTGCCCCGTGGTGCTGGTGCCCGAACGGCCGGTTGCGGGCTTCGGAGACGGGACGCTGAAGGCAGGCGATGTGCCCCAGCTGGTGGTGGGTTTCGACGCACACCGTCCGGTCGGTGAGGTGGTGGACTTCGCGTTCTCGGCAGCTGAGGCGCGCGGGGCGCGTCTGCGGGTGGTTCAGGCCTGGGCTCTTCCCGCCGAGGCCGTGTCTCCCCAGAAGCTGTTCGTGACCGAGGAGGACCGCGCCACCTGGGAGGACCAAGAGGTCCTGCGACTGTCCGACGCCCTGAGCACGCGGCAGGACAAGTATCCGGAGGTGACGACCCGCACCGATGTCGTCCTGCTCCACCCCGCGCAAGCACTCCTGAACGCGTCCCGGGGAGCGGACCTGCTGGTCGTGGGCCGCCGAACCGACCCGCACGCGCCCGAAGGCCGACTGGGGCCGGTGACCCATGCCGTACTGCACCACACCCGCTGCCCGGTGGCGGTCGTGCCGCACGTCGGCTGACGGGGGAGGGGATCAGCCGAAGAACACCTCGAACTCGTCGTACAGCGACGGATCCACCAGCTTGGTCCTCGCCCTGGTGCCGTCGAGAGGGATGCGGATGATCTGGGTGCCCTGCAGGGCGACCAACTTGCCGTAATCGCCGTCCTTGACCGCGTCGACGGCGTGCAGCCCGAAGCGTGTGGCCAGCCAACGGTCGAACGCGCTGGGCGTACCGCCGCGCTGGACGTGGCCGAGGACGGTGGTCCGGGCATCCGTGCCCGTGCGTTCCTCGATCTCCTGGGCAAGCCACTCGCCGATGCCCGACAGCCGCACGTGGCCGAACTCGTCCAGCGTCCGGTCCTTGAGGATCATCTGCCCCTCGATGGGGACGGCTCCCTCGGCGGCGACGACGATCGGCGCATAGTGGATCTTGAATCGGTTCTTCACCCACGTACAGACCTGATCGATGTCGAACGGCCGCTCCGGGATGAGGATCACGTTGGCGCCGCCCGCCACGCCGGCGTGCAGGGCGATCCACCCGGAGTGCCTGCCCATCACCTCCACCACCAGGGTGCGCATGTGCGACTCGGCAGTGGTGTGGAGGCGGTCGATTGCCTCCGTCGCGATGCCTACGGCCGTGTCGAAGCCGAAGGTGTAGTCGGTGCCGGACACGTCGTTGTCGATGGTTTTCGGCACGCCGACCAGATTGACGCCCTGATGGCTCAGCTCGGCGGCGACACCGAGCGTGTCCTCGCCGCCGATCACGATGAGTGCGTCCACCTGGTGCGCGGCAAGGACGTCCTGGATGCGCTGCACCGCGTCCTCATGTTTGAACGGGTTGGTGCGGGAGGAACCGAGGATGGTTCCGCCGCGTGGAAGGATCCCACGCACGCTCGAGATGTCCAGCGGCACCACATTGCCCTGAAGGGCACCGAGCCAGCCGTCCCGCAAGCCGACGAAATCGAAGCCGTACTCCTGGATGCCCTTGCGGACGACGCTGCGGATCACGGCGTTGAGGCCGGGGCAGTCGCCGCCACCGGTCAGCACTCCGACCTTCATGGCTTCCTTTCCTTCTCTGCGTATGACGTCGGCGGGCCCGCACCCGCCGGCTGTGCCTCGCCGGCGGTGGGTGGGTCAGCCGTCATCGGCCTTCACGTCAGCGGGCAGCAGCGCCCGGTGCGGCGCGAGGTGCCGCGCCATGGGCTCGGTCCACGACGCGAGGCGGACTTCAGGAGCCGGTTCATCCGATCGAGGAGCTTGTCGCACTCGGCAGCGATCGGCTCAGGCTGGGAGGAGGCCCGCCCCCGCAGGCCCTCCGGCCTGTACCGAAAGGGCAGAGTCATTCGGTTCACCTCCGCGGATGTGAACTCGAGGAGACATGTGACTCTCCTCCAGCATGAGCGACAGTGGCCCCGTCGGCGACCCGCCTTGTGGCCTGCCGCCGAGGGCCTTCGGCCACATGACCGAGCCCTTGCCATCAGCCGATCACACAGAGGGAAGGCGCAGGGGTGACGCCAATGTCCGGCGTGACCACCACTGACCTGTACGAGGTCAGAGGCGAAGTCATATCGGCCCGGAAGACGTTGCCGCCGTGATCGCCACCGCGGTGCTCATGCTCCGGTGGAGGAAGCCCGGGAGGCGTCGATGCGGTACTCGATGTGCGCGGAGACCGAGACCACGCCGTCGACATTTCTGCACAGCCGCTCGATGATGGGGATCAGGCTGCTCACCTCGACGGAACCTCCGAGTATCACCTGCCCATCGCGCACCTCGACCGTCACGTCCGAAGGCGCGAGGTCCAAGGTCTGCCGCAGCACGTCCCGGGTGATCTCGTCGTGGATGGCGTCGTCCCCGCGCAGGAAGATTCGCAGCAGGTCGGTGCGCGCCCGGACGGGTCGGCCTGCGCGGAGCACTTGCGCAGCAGGTCGGTCTCGGACACGACGCCCAGGGGGTGGTCCAGGTCGTCCACCACCGGTACGGCGGTGACGTCGTTCTCCGCCAACAGCTCGACGATCTCCTTGAACGGCGTGTCGCGCCGGGCCCGGACGACATCGCGGGGCATCAGATCGGCAACCGTACGGTGCTGCATGTCGCTCCTCCCTTCCCCGGGGTGACAGCCGACAGCCATCACATGGCAAGCGCGGCAGGAGCCAGTCGTCCGCAGGAGAGCCATCCAGGACCTGGTCAGCACCGGATGGCCCTGAAATCGGGCCGCTCGGCCCCCGCGGATCGGGTTCGAGCGCATACGGCGGCTGGCCACGCGTGCCCAGGTTCACCCGGTCTTGTGCCCCCACTGGGGCCCTACCAGGTCCCACTCCCGGCGCCACTGGTCGATGCGTCGCCGGTCGAGCCTCCACCGGACGAGGGCCCCGGCGCCGACCGCCGCGCCGGCCAGTCCGAGCGCGGCGGCCGTGCCCAGGACGCCGGCCTCGACGGCGGCCTCCGCGGAGCTCGGCGGCTCGGCGGCGAGGTCGCCCTGGCCGTCCAGCCACGCCACGACCTCGGCGCCGGCCTTCTGCCTCGTGTCCACCAGGGTCCTGTCGGTACGCGTGGTGCCGTCGGGTGTCGTCCAGCTGATCCTCGCCAGCGCACGTGTCCCACCTGCCTTGGTGGCCGAGGCGGGGACGTCGGCGAGGACCACGGCCCGCACGGAGGTCCGTTCGGCGCGCTGCCGGGCGAACACCTCGTCGGCGGCGTGGGCCGTCACCAGGCCGACCAGCGTGCCACCCACCAGGACGACCGCCCAGAGGGCCAGCACGATCCAGGCCTCCATGATGTCGTCACGCCGTCGCAAGGGGTTGCTGCGCCACCGCCACAACCGCTTCTTCGCGCATGTGCCGTCGCTCATCGGTCCGCACCTCCTCCGCGTCTTCGTTGTCCTGACCGTGCCAGCGGGCGCCCCGCGCCGGCATGGGCCGATCAGGCGGTCTCAGGGGACCGACCGGGACCAACTTGCGTACCGCACCGGGACGTTCAGCCCTGATCAGCCAGAGGTCCCCGCGGCGGATGTATGGCCCGCCAGGCCCTCACGAAGGACCGTCGGCCCCTCGCTGCGTCGCGGCCGGGTGCTCACGCTCGAAGACAGCACCACTCCGGCGAGAGGGGAGGACACCATGCGCAGCACATCCTTCGATGCCGCGGTACTGGAGACGTGCGTCTCGGCCGCGGTCGCCGCGCCCTCGATCCACAACTCCCAGCCGTGGCGCTTCCGTCTGGATCCGGAAACGGTCACCTTCTCTGTGCGAGCCGCCCCTGAAGGCGGACTGCGGCACACAGACGCGGAAGGCCGGGCCCTGCATCTGTCGGTGGGCGCCTGCGTGCTCAACCTCCGAGTCGCAATGGCCCACTTCGGCTGGGATCCGGTCACCCACCTGCTGCCCTGCCCCGAGGAACCGGACCTGCTTGCATCCGTCCGGCCGACCGAGCCCGCCCCCGGTGGCCCGGGCCGAGGCGACAGCGACCTGTACGGGGCCATCTGGCGTCGACACAGCAGTCGCTTCCCGTTCTCCGACCGGCCGATCCCGCCGGGTCTGCGCGTCGAACTCGCCGCGGCGGCCGGCGCGGAGGGCGCGTGGCTCTTCTTCCCCGAGCACGGCGAGACCGCGCGCCTGCTGGCGCTCACCGCGGACGGCGAGCAGCGCAACCGCCTGGACACCGACCGCAGCGCCGAGAGCCGCCGGTGGGTGCGCGGGGACCCGTACGCGGCGGCCGACACCGGCCTGCCATGGGCGGCGCTCGGCCCGCAGGACGCCCGGGAGCGGCTCCCCATGCGCGACTTCACCGCTCAACGCCATCCCGACCGGCTCCCCGCTCGCGTCTACGAGACGACCCCCGTTGTCGCCGTGCTGACCACCGAGCACGACCGTCGCACCGACTGGCTGCGCGCTGGGCAGGCCCTCGAACGCGTCCTCCTGGTCGCCACGGCTCACGGACTGCGCGCGTCCCTCCTGCACCAGGCGATGGAGTGGCCCGATCTGCGTGAGTCCGCGAACCCAAGGTCCGATCACGCGCACATGCTCGTACGACTCGGCTACGGCCCCGAGGGTCCCGCCACTCCGCGGCGGTCGGCGCGTACGGTGCTCGACGCCGGGGCGGTGAGCGGGTAGCCGGTCGGGGCCGGTCAACCTGCCGGGACGGTGACGACGTTCGCCTCGAGGGGGGTGGGCAAGCCGGGGTTGACCTCGAACACGCCCGCCAGACCGGTGATGCGCAGTACGCGCAGGAAGCACGCGTTGTGGCTGACCAGACGGAGTCGGCCCCGCCGGTCCAGGACGCGGTTGCGGGCCCGGCACAGGACGCCGAGCCCCGTGCAGTCGATGAAGGACACGGAACGCAGGTCGAGCACCAGATCGGGACACGTCCCGGCGGTCAGCGAGTCCAGCCGTGCCGCCAGAGCAGGTGCCGCGAGGAGGTCGATCTCGCCGCGCAGCTCCACCACCGTCGTTCCAGCGACGACGCGCACCGAGAGAGGCGGCGTGGACCTGGTGTGGTTCTCGGACATGGGCAAAGGGAATCCCGCGCGGCCGGGCGGAGGGAAGGGCCGGTCGGCCCAGTCCGCCCGATCCCGCGGGGCCGACCGGACCTATGTCGCGCATCGCGCCGTCCGGCCCGGAGATCGGGGCCGACCGGCCCAAGCCTGAGCGCCCGGGCGCGGGACAAGCTGGACCTGCGGCGCAAACAGCCACCGCCTTGGTCCCGGGCTCAGCCTGGGGCCGCCGACCAGGGGGGACCGAGGAAGGAAGGATCGTCATGAAGGGCTTCGTCTTCCACGGTCCCCGACACTCCTCCTGGGAGGACGTCCCGGACCCCGGCCTCAAGGACCCCACCGACGCGATCGTGCGCGTCGAAACCGTCACCATCTGCGGCACCGACCTGCACATCCTCAAGGGTGACGTGCCCGAGGTGCGCCCCGGCACGGTGCTCGGGCACGAGGCGGTCGGCGAGGTCGTGGAAACCGGAGCCGACGTGCGCACCGCACGGCCCGGGGACCGCGTCCTGGTCTCCTGCATCACCGCCTGCGGCCGTTGCTCCTACTGCCGCAAGGCCATGTACGGCCAGTGCCGGGGCGGCGGGGGCTGGATCCTCGGCCATCTGATCGACGGCACCCAGGCCGAGTACGTGCGTGTACCGCACGCCGACCTGTCCGTCCACGCGCTGCCTGGCACCCTGGACGGCAAGGACGCCGTCCTGCTCGCCGACATCTTCCCGACCGCTTATGAAGTGGGCGTGCTCAACGGGCAGGTACGGCCCGGTGACACCGTCGCCGTCGTCGGCGCCGGCCCCATCGGGCTCGCGGCCATCGCCACGGCCCGTCTGTTCGCGCCCGAGCGGATCGTCGTCGTGGACCTGGCCCCCGCCCGGCTGGAGGCGGCCCGGCAGCTCGGCGCCGATGCCGTGGCCGACGCCCGCGAGGCCCCCGAGCAGCTGATCGCCGACCTCACCGACGGGCTGGGCGCCGACGTGGTCATCGAGGCCGTCGGCGTGCCCGAGAGCTTCGAGATGTGCACGCGCATGGTCCGGCCCGGCGGGCACGTCGCCAACATCGGCGTGCATGGCAGGCCCGCGACCCTGCACCTCGAAGACCTGTGGATCAAGAACGTGACCATCACCACCGGCCTCGTCGACACCCACTCCACACCGACCCTGCTGCGCATGGCGGCGGCCGACCGACTGCCCACCTCGCAGCTCGTCACCCATACCTTTCCGCTCGACCTCATGGAGGAGGCGTACGACGTCTTCGGCAGGGCCGCCGACACCGGTGCCCTCAAGGTCGTCCTCGGCGGAGAGCAGCACGACGTGGTCGCACTCCCGGCGGCCTGACGAGAGGAGGTGACGGGCCGTGACCGAACAGCTCCCGTCCAGGGCGACCGAAGCGGCACCCGTGGGCGACCTCGGGCGCCGACTCGCCCGGCGACGCGCAGAACTCGGCGTCTCCCGGGAGGAGACGGCCGACCGAGCGGGCATGGCCCCCAGCTACCTGCAGTACCTGGAGGAGCACCCGGCCGCCGCACCGGGCAGGGGCGCCCTCCACGTACTGGCGGAGACCCTCCACACCACCGTCAGGGAACTCACCGGCGGCGACACCGATCTGCCGCCCGGCACCGCTCCCCATGCGTCCCGACGCCCCGGCACAACCGAACTGTCCACGCGGGAGTGCCGCGCCCTGCTGTCGACCCACGGCGTCGGACGCATCGCCGTGCCCACCGTCACCGGGCCGGTCGTCGTTCCCGTCAACTACAGCGTCGTGGACGGCGCCGTCGTCTTCCGGACCGCCCCCGGCACGACACCGTCGCAGGCTGCCGGCTGCCAGGTCGCCTTCGAGGCCGACCGCATCGACGACGCGTTCGGCCAGGGCTGGAGCGTGCTTGTACGCGGGCACGCGCGAACCGTGACGGACCCCGATGAGGCGCGTCGGCTCGACGAACAGGCCTACAGCAGGCCCTGGGCGGGCGGGGAGCGCGATCAGTGGGTGCGCATCGAACCCCGCGATATCACCGGACGGCGGATCACGGCGCAATGAGGGCTGTTGTCCGGAACGAACGGGACCGATGGCCCTCGACCGCGGCCCCCGAGGGGCGAACGATGGACATCCCATCGCACCGCCGCACCATACGCATCAGGCGAAAGACGGACTGACTCATGTACCGCAACGACGGATTCCGCGAACTCGAACGGCAGGAGTGTCTCCGCCTGCTGGCGAAGGTGCCAGTCGGCCGGATCGTGCACACGCGCCAGGCACTGCCCGCGGTACTGCCCGTCAACTTCTGCCTGGACGCCGACGGCGCCGTGCTGCTGCGCACCGCGGCCACCTCCGAACTGGTGCGCGCGATCGACGGCACGGTGGTCGCCCTCGAGGCCGACGAGGTCGACGCGGCCACGCACTCGGGCTGGAGCGTCGTGGTCACCGGCTCCGCCACGATCGTCACCGACCCGGCCGAGCACGAGCGTCTGGTTCGCACCGGCCCGCGCTCCTGGGCGCCTTCGCCCCGGGACGTGTTCATCCGTATCGAACCCGAGCTGGTGACCGGCCGCGAACTCGTCGGTGGACGCAGCATGTACGGGCTGGACCTCTCCTCCTGACCCGGAGGGGGCCTCTCTCGCTTCTCCGGTGCGGGGCCGAACGGCCCTGTGGCGGGGGCCGTACGGCATGCCACCGGGTTCGCGTGGCCCCTGCTCGCGACGTCGCGGAAGGACGAGCATCGGGAACACGGAGCCGAACAGAAGGGAGAGAGAGATGACCCTCCACCATGTGGTCGTCGGAGTGGACGGTTCCCTGAACGCCGTACGTGCCTTGGACTGGGCCTCGGGCGAGGCTGAGCGCCGTGGCGCCGAACTGCGCGTCGTGTACGCGGTGCCCGACCGCGACGAGGCCGAACCCGTCCTCGCATCGGCCGCCGCACACGTCCGGGAACGTCATCCGACCCTGTCCGTGGTGACCAAGGCCGCGGAGGGCGGCGCCGTGCGGGCTCTCGTACGCGAGAGCGAGGGCGCCGACCTGACCGTCGTTGGCACACGCGGCTTGGGCGGCGTCACCGGGCTGCTGGCCGGCTCGGTGAGTCTGCGACTGGCCGCGCATGTGCACGGCCCCCTGCTCGTCGTGCGCGGTGACCACCCGTGCGACGGCGAGCGCAGCGTGCTGCTCGGCCTGGAGGACGACTCCGACGCAGGCGCGGCCTCCTACGCCTTCCACGAGGCGCAACGGCGAGGTGCCCGGCTGCAGGTCGTGCACTCGACCCACCGGCACGTCACCCCCGAAATGCCCTCCCTGATCCCCGCGACGAGCCCCGGGCAACGGCGGCGCGCCCAGAACGACCTGGCCGAGGACGCCGTGCCGCGCTTCAACCTGGCCCAGCTGCGGGAAGAGCATCCCCAGGTCGCCGTCGAGACCCACACGGTCCGCAGAGGACCGGCCCAGGCCCTGCTGGACGCCACGCACGAGTCGGCCGTCGTCGTCATCGGCACACACCGCCGTACGAGCGGGCTCGGGCCACGACTGGGCCCGGTCGCACACACACTCCTGCACCGCTCCCACTGCCCAGTGGTGCTGGTACCGACAATCGGCTGACCGGCGAACACCCTGCCGTTCGGGACCGCCGGCTCTTCAGGCAAGTCCACGCACGTCAGGACGGCCGTCACACAGGACCATCGGCTGCACTCAGGGACCTGTGGTTCCTCCTGCCGCAGGGCTCGGGACACAGGGGTGGGGCTCACACACCGAAGGAGGCCCGCTCATGTCCCGTACCGTCACCGTCGGCCTCGACGGCTCCCCGGAGAGCCTCGCCGCTGCCGACTGGGCAGCCCGCGAGGCACACCTGCGGGCGGTCCCGCTGCGTGTCGTGCACGCCGGGGAACAGCAGCCGCACGCCTACGCGCCGTTCGCGACGGAAGCCGTGGCCCTCCCGGGAGACGACCGCTCCGCCCGCATGCTGCACGACGCCGAGGTGTCCCTGACGTACCGTCACCCCGGTCTGAGGATCACCGCCGAGCAGCTCTCCGGACAGCCCACGACGGTCTTGTCGGCGGCCGCGCGAGAGGTCGAGGTGCTGGTGCTGGGGTCGCGCGGGCTCGGGCGGGCCGCCGGACGCCTCTTCGGCTCTGTGGCACTCCCTGTGGTGGGCCGGGCCGAGGGGCCCATCGTCCTCGTCCGCGCCGGAGCCGGCGTCGTGGACGAACACCGGGTGTACCGGGCGGACACGCGCGGGGGCATCCGAGGCAACCCCGTACCGCGATGTCGTACTCGGCCCTGCGCCTGCCGGGACGCTCTACTGAGGCGGTTCTGGAATTCGGGTTCGACGCGGCCGCGCGTCGTGCCACCAGGCTGCGGGTCGTGCACGGTTGGAGCGCGACGCCCTCCCCGTGGGTGAGGGAGGGGGACGGGCCGGCCGTGGAGCTCGAGGAGATTCCGACCGAGACGCTGCGCCCGTGGCGGGCGAAGATTCCCGGGGTCGAGGTGACGGAGGAGGCCGTGATCGGCAGGCCGGGCGCGCATCTCGCGGACGCCTCCCGGGACGTCTCACTGGTCGTCCTCGGGTGCAGGCGGCGCCACGCGTCGGTCCGACCGCACATCGGTCCCGTGACGCACGAGGTGCTTCAACGCGCGATCGCGCCGGTCGCGGTGGTGCCACACGACTGACCGGAGAGACGGATCAGGCCTCGACGGGGGCGAGCCGGACTCCGGTGACCAGGTCGGGGCGGATTCGGACCGCGTAGTCCATGGCCTGGCCCACCCAGGGGTGGAGAATGTCCCGGTATCGGGCCAGATCGCGGGCGTCGGTCACTAGGTGCGCGTAGCCGGTGACGACCACGCTCCAGCCGATGTGCGTGTCCGGATCGATGGCATCTGCCTCGTACGCCACCACGACCCCCGGTGCGCCCGCCTGCCGGGCCCGTGACGTCAGGGCCGCTGCCTCGTGGGTGCGGATGACGATGTCACCCTCGTCCAGGACATGGTTGACAGGGCGGACAGTCGGCAGAGCGTGCTGGGTGAAGACGATCCGCCCGAAGGACACGCTGCCCAGGAGCCGCAGCGCTTCGGTGCTTGTCAGGTCGATACTCCGGCGTGGTCCCGGGGCGATCGGCAGGCCGTTGTCGTAGGCCATGGTGGGCTTCCGTAGCTGTTCGTCTCTCACTGCTTCATGTCTCCGACCGGCTCACCGGTTCCGTCACGCGGCGCGGGGTTGTGGCGGCCGAGGGCGGATGGGGCGGCTTCGTGTGCGGCTCATTTCCGATCAGATCATTCGAACCGCGGCGGCGCGGTCGACGCTAGGGCCGTTCGGCCCTCGCCGGCGACCGGACGGCCTGTTCGGGCGGTTGGTACGAGGACGATGGGGTGCGCATGCCCCGCCCCGTCCCAGCAGGAAGTTCTGCCACGCGGAGCCGCCAACTGGCCGCACTGACATCGGCAGTGCGGCACGGGGCTCGGTCCCGTGCCGCTCCGCGCGGCGCTGCTTGTTCTCCCGACCCGGCCGTGGCTACCCGTCCTGCCTGTTCCGGCTGGCCCGTTCCGTGCGGCGAGCCTGCCCGTCCCGCCCCTCCGCCGGCCCGCCACGCCACGGCGGCGGTGTCGCCGACCTGCGGTTCGCCTCACCCCGGTGTGTCGCACGGTCGGCCTGGCCGCGCAGTCGGTCCTGCAGGCGGTCGGCGAGTGCGTGGGCCGTCGCCCCCGGGCATGCGCGACCGGCTGGGTGTTGCCCACCCGGATCTCGTCCGCCGCGGACCACGGCTGCTCGACGTGCTGGGCCGCGGCCCGGGAGACCCGCACCTCGCCGGTGACGCCGGGCAGCCCTGGTCGGTCGAGGGTGCCTCGACCTTCGTCCTGACGTGCGCGACAGCGGTTCGCTGAAGCTGTCCGGAGCGCTGTGTTCCAGCAGGAAGCAGGCGGCGGCGAACAGTAGGACGAAGAGCGGCACGGTGATCGCCATGGCCTCCATGGCCCTCAGCCCGGGCCACGGCGACAGCGTGATGGTGTGGATACGCGACCACGAGGAGTGCTGCCGTCACCAGCGAACGCGCGCAGGAAAGCAGGACCTGCCAGCGGTGACGACCCAGGTTCCCGTTCACGCAGCGGCCCGTTATGGCTTGGTCGAGCCGGGTTGGGTGGTG
This sequence comes from Streptomyces sp. cf386, assembly GCF_900103585.1. Taxonomy (GTDB): domain Bacteria; phylum Actinomycetota; class Actinomycetes; order Streptomycetales; family Streptomycetaceae; genus Streptomyces. Next base: position 254,164 of record NZ_FNHV01000005.1, on the reverse strand, counting down.
GGGATGCGCTGTGTGAAGAAGAGGGCGATGAGTGCGGCGAAGGCGAGGATTGCGAGGGCGGCGCGCAGTCCGTCGAGTCGCGCGGCGGCGTTCGCGTCCAGTACCCGCTGCGTCTGCTCCGCACTGGCGCCGGCTTCTTCGAGGGCGCTCTGCAGCTGGGCGTCGGAGAGGAAGGGGACGCCGCTTTGGAGTTCGACGGTCGCCTGGCTCTTCACGCTGGCGGGGACTGCGGGATCCTGCTCGACGCTCGTCAGGAAGGACGACGTGAGCGAGGCGATCAGGATCGATCCGGCGAGTGCGGTGCCGATCGAGGCGCCGAGGTTGGTGACGGCGTTCTGGACACCTCCGACTTCCGCGCTCTGTTCCTCCGGCATCGCGGAGACGGTGACGGATCCCAGCTGGGAGGCGAGGGCGCCCATCCCGAGCCCGATCAGGAGCATGGGGATCGTGACCACTTCCGCGCCGGCGTCCGCGTCGAGCGCGGCCATCAGGACCACCGCACCGACGAGCAGCGCGAGGATTCCGAGGCGTACCACTCGTCGGGGTGAGACGTCCGGGAGGAAGCGCGGGATGAGGACCGCGGCGGCGAGCAGGGTCGCCGAGAGCGGCAGGAGGCGGGCGCCGGTTTCCAGTGCGGACAGGCCCAGGGCGACCGACAGGTAGAGCGGGACGAGGAAGAACACACCCATCTGGACGAGGTACTGGAAGAAGAACATCGTCAGCCCCCCGTTCAGCTGCTTGTTCTGCAGCATGGCGGGGTCGAGGAGCGGTTCCTTGTGCTGCTTCACGAGGCGGGCCTCCCAGCGGAGGAACAGCCAGATGAGTCCGGTGCCCAGCAGCATCAGCCACACCGTCAGGGAGACCCCGAGCAGGGCGGGCGCGTCGGGTTTGGGCTGGAACCAGCCCCACTCGTCGGAGCGGAGCACGCCGTAGACGAAGCTCCCGAGCCCGAGGGCGGAGAGCACCGTACCGATGAGGTCGATGCGGGGACGTTCGTCGCTCACTGCGTCGGCGATCGGGCGGGCGAGGAGGAGGATGCCCACTACCATGAGGACCTCGCCTGCGAAGACCCAGCGCCAGGAGAAGTACGTCGTCGCGACACCGCCGACGAGCGGGCCGACCGCGATGGCGATCGCGCCGGCCGCGGCGACCATCCCGTAGGCGGCGGGACGGCGTTCCGTGGGGAAGTTGCGCGCCACGAGCGCCACGATCGCCGGCAGGATCAGCGCGGCCCCGATGCCCTCCAGGAACGCCCAGCCGATGAGCAGCACGGGAAGGTTGGGTGCGAGGGCGGTGGTCAGGGAGCCGCATCCGTAGATGACGCACCCGATCATGAACGCGCGTTTCCGGCCGATCAGTGCCCCGACCTTGCCGCCGGGGATCATGAACATCGCCATCACCAGGGTGTAGGCCGTGATGGCCCCCTGAATCCCCGCCACCGTCGTGCCGACATCTTCTGCCACCGTCGCGATGGAGACGTTCATGACAGAGCTGTCCAGAGCCATGAGGAACTGACCGGCCGCCAGAGCCAGCAGGACGAGTCGCGCCTTCGCAGACCCCTCGGCAGTGCCTGTTCCCGGTGCCATGACCGGCATCGTCCCAGCCACTCGGGGGAGACGCCGCACGACCCGCCGCTCGCGGCGATCAATCCGTCAGCGACGATGCAGGTGCGCACAGAATCCTGAATTCAGGAAACCGTGGACTCTCGCAAATCGTCTGTGAGAATTCTGCGAGAGCCCCCGAAGCGGTGGAACGTTACGACTGCCCGAACTGTGACGCGCCCGCCGGCAGCGCCTGCCGAGCAGATCAGCACCCGCATCAAGGTGCGGCCCGAGCTGGAGAAGGCGCTCGCCCTGGCCCATCAGTTCAAGGAGGGCGCGCCTGAGACGCCGGTCATCTTCACCGTTCACGAACTCAAGCCTCTGGCCAGGAACGCGGCCGAGCTGATGACGCTGTCCGCCGAGCTCCAGGCCGGGGGCATCCAGCTCGAACTACTCACAGGCCCGCTCACCGGTATCTACGACCCCAACGGCATGGGCGCGATGTTCTTCGCCGTCCTCGCGGTCGCCGGGCAGATCGAGCGGAACTACATCCGGGAGAAGCCCCTCGAAGGCCAGGTCGCCGCGGCGGCCAAGGGCAACCACGGCGGACGGCGGTCTGCTGCTCCGAGCCAAGCCCGTCCGCATCCGCCGTCCCGAGGACCCGCTCACGCCCGAGGAGATCGACCTGCGCGAACGCCTCCAGGCCCAGCCTCAGCCGAACGCGGAGGCCCGCAGCTAGACCCCGTGATGAATCTCAGTGCCAACGGCCGTACCGATGTTCCAGTACCAAGGCCGGGCATGGCCGCTTCAGACACACGCACTGAGGAGCGGCTCGAGCAGCAGGCCTCTGAAGGGCGGCTCGACGGTGGCGGATTGGGGCCGGACGTCCCGTGTCCCGGCCCCGTACGGCCCTCCCGCAACGGATCGGCAGATCGGAGGCTGGCAGCACCGGACATCACCACGGACACCGATCGGGAGGACGACGGACATGAGCGTGCGTGTGGGCATCAACGGATTCGGCCGGATCGGCCGCAACTACCTGCGCTGCGTACTGGATCGTGCGGAGGCCTCCGCCGGAACCCCGGTGGAGGTCGTGGCGATCAACGACATCACCTCGTCGGCGGCGCTGGCCCATCTGCTGGCGTACGACTCGACGTACGGCCGTATCGGCCGCCCCGTCGAGCACGGCGACGACTCGATCACCGTGAACGGCCACCGTATTGCCGTGACCGCCGAGCGCGACCCGGCCGCACTGTCGTGGGGCGTCCTCGGAGTGGACATCGTCATCGAGTCGACCGGCCGCTTCCGCACCCGGGAACGGGCCGGAGCGCACCTCGGGGCGGGGGCGCGCAAGGTGCTGCTGTCCGTGCCGGGCAAGGGCGTCGACGCCACCGTGGTGATGGGCGTCAACGAGGGAACGTACGACCCGGAACACGACCACGTGGTCTCCAACGCCTCGTGCACCACCAACTGCGTGGCGCCCATGGTGATGGTCCTCGACCAGCACTTCGGCATCGTCAAGGGGCTGATGACCACCATCCACGGCTACACCAACGACCAGGTCGTCCTCGATGGCCCGCACAAGGACCTGCGGCGCGGCCGCAGCGCCGCCGTCAACATCATCCCCACGTCCACCGGAGCCGCCCGCGCCGTCGGCCTGGTCCTGCCGGAACTGGCCGGGACCCTGGACGGCATCGCCGTACGCGTGCCGGTCGAGGACGGCTCGCTGACCGACCTGAGCGTGGTCCTCGACCGTCCAGTCACCGTGGACGAGGTCAACGCCGCGTTCCGGGAGGCCGCTGACGGGCCGCTGAAGGGCGTCCTGCGCGTGTCCGACGCCCCGATCGTCTCCCGCGACATCGTGGGCGACCCTGCCTCCTGCGTCCTGGACGCGCCGCTGACCCAGGCGCACGGCGATCTGGTCAAGGTCTTCGGCTGGTACGACAACGAGTGGGGCTACACCAACCGGCTCCTCGACCTCACCGAGTACGTTGCCGCCCGGCTCTCAGGCGACTGACCGGGCACCCCCCTGGCCACCGGGCCTGATTCCGTACAGTCCCTTGCCTGGACCGCTACCGTGGCAGTTGACCGAAACGGTCGGCGGTGGGGCGGGTCGAGGGGACGTGGAGGCGCACCGGTGGAGAGCCAAGAGCAGGCTGGTCAGGCCCGCGTACGGCTGCCGCAGCTGAAGCTGGACGAACTGCTGGAGGAACTGCAGGCCCGCCTCGACGCGGCTCGCGGCACACGTGACCGGGTGCACAGCCTCCTGGAGGCGGTGCTCTCGGTCGGCCGGGAACTGGATCTCGAACAGGCACTGCACAGCATCGTGGAGGCCGCCGCGGTGCTGGTGGACGCCGAGTACGCGGCCCTGGGCGTGATCGGGCCGGACGGCAAGCGGCTGTCCGCCTTCCACACCGTCGGCGTCTCCGAGGAACAGATCGCCCGCATCGGCCCCTTCCCGGAGGGCCACGGCATCCTCGGCGAGCTGATCCGCCACCCCGAGCCGCTGCGGCTGACGAAGATCTCCGAACATCCCGCCTCGTACGGGTTCCCGGCACACCACCCGCCGATGAACACGTTCCTCGGCGCCCCGATCCGGGTGCGCGACCAGGTCTTCGGCAACCTGTACCTGACCGAGAAGCGGGGCGGGGTGCAGTTCGACGAGGAGGACGAGTCGGTCCTGTCGACGCTGGCCGTCGCGGCCGGCGTCGCCATCGACAACGCCCGCCTCTACGAGGAGTCCCGGCTGCGGGAACGCTGGCTGCAGGCCAACGGCGAACTCACCCACAGCCTGATGTCCGGCGGTGAGCGCGGCGAGGCCCTCGGCCTGATCGCCGAACGCGCCAGGGAGATCACCGGCGCAGCCCTCGCTGTGGTCGCCATGCCCCTGGAGGACACCGACGCGCTGGAGGTGGAGCTGGCCGTCGGGCAGGGCGCCGAGGCCCATCAAGGGCTCGTGCTGCCCATGAACGGAAGCCTGATCGGCCAGGCCTTTTCCACCGCCACCCCTGTCACCAGCCCGGACGTCACCCACGACGAGCGTGTGCCGGCTGCCTCCCCCCGCTTCGACGGGCTCGGGGCCGCTGTGGCCGTGCCCATCGGGGTGGGCGACGGCGTGCGCGGTGTCGTGCTGCTGGTGCGTGAGGTGGGGCGCCCGCCGTTCTCCGAGAAGGAGATCGTGCCGCTCCGGGGCTTCGCCGCCCAGGCCGCGATCGCGATGGAGCTGGCCGAGCGCCGCCAGGACGCGGAGCAGATCGCCCTGCTCCAGGACCGCGACCGGATCGCCCGGGATCTGCACGACCTCGCGATCCAGCGGCTGTTCGCGACGGGCATGACGTTGCAGAGCGCCGGTCGGTTCATCGAGCACAAGGAGGCCTCGGAGCGCGTGGCGCGGGCGGTGGAGGACCTGGATGAGACCATCAAGATCATCCGGTCGACGATCTTCGGTCTGCGTGCCCGCGACGGTGCCTCGGGGAGCGGGCTGCGGGGCCGCGTGGTCCGCGTGGCCGGCGAGGCCGCTCCCATGCTGGGCTTCGCGCCCAGCGTCCGCATGGAGGGCCTGCTGGACACCGATGTGCCTCGGGAGGTCGCCGACCACGTGGAGGCCGTGCTGTCCGAGGCCCTGACCAACGTCGGCCGGCACGCCCATGCCGACCGCGCCGAGGTCGCGCTGGAGACCGACGGCCGTGAGGTGCGGCTGACGGTGTCCGACAACGGCGTCGGCATCCCGGCCGACGGGCGGCGCAGCGGCCTGGCCAACATGGCCGAGCGGGGCCGGCAACTGGGCGGTGAGCTGAACGTGATCACCCCCGAGGGCGGCGGCAGCACACTGGTGTGGCGGGTGCCGCTGACGGCGGAAGAGCGGTAGGAAGCGCCGGAGTTTGGGGCCTATCGGCCTTGTTGTATGGGCCCTTCGGTTCTGTCGGGTCATGGCCCGCGGTGTCAGGCTGAGACCCGGCTCACGAGGCCACATCGGCGGATGGAACGCCTCGTGCGGCCCCTCGGGAAGGGCAGGGTGGGTCACCCTGCCCGTGTCGGGCCCGCGTCAGGCCGACGGAGGTCGTGCTGGGGACGCGCACCGCGTTGTCGGCGGGCCCGGCATACCCCCTTCCCCTTCAGGCGGAGGCGTGGATCTGGGCCGTCCGGCCGACTGCCACGTCCATCCGGCCCATCCCGTCATCCCGGCGACCGGACGACGCTGGGGAGTGAGAAGCAGAGCCTCCAGCGAGGGAGGGCCGTCATGACGTTCCGGCGCCCGTTCCCGTTCACGGAGAGACCGTGCTGTGCCGATCGGTGGTGCCGACATGCCGGTGGTCATCGCCCTGCTCAACGCCTTCACGGGGCCGGCGGTCGCGATGGCGGGCTTCGTCCTGGACGAGACCGCGCTGATCATCGCGGGCATGCTGGTCAGCGCCTCGGGTGGCATCCTCACCAAGCTGATGGCCGACGCCATGAACCGCTCCATGGCCAACATGGTGATCGGCGGCTTCGGCACCGGCGACGGCACATCCGCGGCGACGGGATCCGGGGCTCCCGCCCAGGCCCAGCACGAACTCGGTGACCTGGCCAAGCTGCTGACCGACCACGGCATCGACGTCAGCTACGCGGTTCACCCGGTCGCCGGCCGCACGCCGGGCCATATGAACGTGCTGCTGGCGGAGGCGAACGTGCCCTACACCCAGCTGAAGGAGATGGATGACATCAACCCCGGCTTCCCGCCCACGTCGCTCTCGTCATCGGCGCGAACGACGTGACGAACCCGATCGCCCGCCGCCCGGGCAACGCGATCTCGGGCATGCCGATCCTCGACGTCGACAAGGCGAAGAGCGTCGTCGTCATCAAACGCTCGATGGGGCATGGCTACGCGGGCATCGACAACGAGCTCTACACCGACCCGAAGACCGGGATGTTCTTCTCCGACGCGAAGAAGGGACTTGCCGAACTGAAGACGGCCGTGGGCGAGTTCGTCGGCTGACCCGCATGGTCGCACCGGGGCCGTTCGGCCTGACGGCCCCGGCAGGCGTCTGCCCAGGTGGCATCGGCCGTCTCAGGCCGAGCCGCTTGGCGTATGCGTTGCTCTGTCGGCTGCGCCGGGGTGGGCCCCGAAGTACGCGACGGGCAGGCTGGTTTCGCGGCGCAGCCGGTCGGCGGCGGCGTGCAGGGGCGTGCAGGCGTGGGCGGTATCGGCACGCCCCGGTTCAGCAGCGGATGCGGGGCCGGCGGGCACGGGGCGCGGACGCGGGCTGTGCGTTCGGGCGAGCAGTGCGGTCCCCTCAGATGCCTGATCGTCGCATGGCTCCGCGCAGTGGCGAGGGGGAGCTGATCGCCGGGCCGATGGGACCTTCCGGAGGGCCGACCGGCCCTCCGGAAGGTCCCATCGGCCCTCGCACGGGCCGCCTCGTACCTGGTATGACGGGAGGGAACGACAGGCTCCCGCAGAGGCCCGGTCGCCCGAAGCGCCGGTCGCCGGCTCGGAGAAGTCGCCGGTCACCCGTATCGAGGACCGCCGTACCGAGTAGTCCGGCAGCCTCTGTACTACCACCGGTGCGCGGCCCGTCCATCCCCGCGCATCGGTCTTCGGCCGCCCTCGAGACCCGTCGACACAAGGCCCGCTCCCGGCGACCAGGGAGGACACGATGTCCGAGCAGCGATCATGCCGACGGCGACCGGGATCCCGTCTGCTCCCCCTCATGGCGGCCTCCGCCGCACTGGCGCTCTACGCGCTGCGGTTGCGGCCGAGGCTGCTGACCTGGGGGGCGGCACACGACGAGACCGCCCGTGCCTACCCCGGCGACGAACTCTTCACCGACGCCGACAGCACCTCAACCATGGCCACCACCCTTCCGGCACCACCCGAGAAGGTCTGGCCCTGGCTGGTCCAGATGGGATACGACCGCGCAGGCTGGTACAGCTGGGACCTCCTGGACCACTACGGAGAACCCAGTGCGGACCACATCGCGCCCGAGTGGCAGCACCTGGAGGAGGGACAACGCCTGAAGACGACACGGGACGGCCAGTCCTGGTTCACCGTGGCCCGCCTGGAGCCGAACCGGACCCTTGTGCTGCGCTCGGACCTGCGCCTGCCCTCCGGCCACTCCTTCGATCCGCAGTGGGATGTTCTCCCGCAGGCGCGCGTCAACGGGATCTGGGGCTTCCACCTGCTGCCGACCGCCGACGGCGACACCCGCCTCGTGGTCCGCACGCGCGGCCAGAGCCACCCACGTCCGCTCACCCGGCCCTTCGACCTGTTGCTGGGGGAGCCCGCGCACTTCATCATGCAGACCCGCCAGTTCCACAACCTGCGCACCCGGGTCGGCGCGGAAGCATGACGAGTAACGAGAGCGCCGGGGTCAGCCCGCGGTTTCTGGGAGCCAAGGGTCGGCGCCTCCCCAAGCCGCGGCAGCCCGGCGAACCGGCCGATCTGGCCGCCGGCATACAGGATCGTCAGGGGGCAGGGGTTGCGATGGAATGCGGGGTCGGCGTAGCGCGGCAGGACACCCGGGCCTTCACGTGGCCACAGCAGCCGCTCGGGCACCACGACCAGTTCGGCGCTCGTGCCGACAGCCCCGCAGGCCGGGGCTGACCCCAGGCGGAGCGGCGACTCGGGTGATCTTTGAGGAAGAGGGCACCGAACCAGCCGCACCGCAGGGCCGCTTCGGCGGCGGAGAGGCATTCGGTCGAGGCTCCGTCGTGGGCCCGCTGCGCGGGGAAGGTATGGAGCGGTGACGTGTCGTGCGCGGCTGCCCGTCCGCGGAAGACGTCTTCGAACCTCCTCGCTGGTGCCGATTGCCGCCGTATTCCGCTCGACCGCGAACGAGGCGGCGGATCGAGAGGCCGACAGGGCGCCGAGGGGCCGTTCGGCCCTCGTGCGAGCTGTCGTGCAGATGTACCCTGCCGGGTATTTTCTCAGGGGGGTCGGCGGCGAGTGGGCAGAGCAGGAATGGGATCGGCCGGGTGAGTCGAAGACATACCCGGGTGGGTGCTCGCGTCGGGACCCGCGGCCCATGTCTGACCCTCATCTGCCGTACGACAGTGGGGGTATGGGCACACACATCGTGATTCTCGGCGGTTGAACCGCCGGCACCATGACGGCCAACCGCCTGCGTCGCACGTGGGGCGAGCGCGAGTGCCGGATCACGGTCGTCGACCAGGACGACGACCACCTGTACCAGCCCGGCCTACTGTTCGTCGCGTTCGGGCTCGCCCATCCGCACCACCTGGTCCGCTCTCGTCCGCGGCAGCTGCATGCCGCCATCGACTACAAGCAGGCGCGGATCGAGCGGGTCGACCTGGAAGCGCGGACTGTGCACCTCAGCCGTGGCATCCGGCTGGGCTACGACGTCCTCGTGGTCGCCACCGGAGCCACGCTTCTGCCCGCGGCGACCGAAGGGCTGACCGGTCCCGGCTGGGGCGAGCGGGTCTTCACCTTCTAGGACCTGCCCGGCGCGGTGGGGCTGCACAACGCGCTGGAGCGATTCGACGGGGGCCGCGTCGTGGTCGACGTAGCGGATCTGCCGGTCAAGTGCCCTGTCGCGCCACTTGAGTTCGCCTTCCTCGCCGACTGGTACTACCAGCGGCGAGGTATCCGGGACAAGGTCCGGCTGACCTACGTCACCCCGCTGGATGCCGCCTTCACCGAGCCCGTCGCCGCACGGACGCGCGGCGGCCTTCTGGAGGACAAGGGCATCGAGCTGGTCACCGAGTTCACCCTGGGCGAGTCGATGGTGCCGGCGGGCGGCTGGTGTCGTAGACGAACGTGAGCTGCCCGTCGATCTCGCGGTGGTGGTGCCGCTGCACGGTGGTGCCGCGTACGTGGGCCGTTCCGAGGGGCTCGGCGACGAGCTGGGCTTCATCTCCGTCGACCAGCACAGCCTCCAGCACTCCGATCGCCCCGAGGTGTTCGCGATCGGCGACGCGGCAGACGTGCCGGCGTCCAAGGCCGGATCGGTGGCGCACTTCGAGGGCGAGAAGCTGGCGCACAACATTGGCCGCCTCCTGACCGGAGAGCCGCTGGACGCCTCCTACGACGGGCACGCCAACTGCTTCGTGGAGACCGGCTTCCACAAGGCTCTGCTCATCGACTTCAACTACGACACCGAGCCGCTGCCCGGCCACTTCCCGACCGCGATGGGCCTGCCGCTGCTGAAGGAGTCGCACGCCCATCACCTCGGCAAGCAGGCCTTCGAGTGGCCGTACTTGCACAGCCTGCTGCCCGGCCGGGAACTGCCCGGCGTCGGCGTGGAGATGCCCGAGCGCGGCAAGCGGCACATCCGCGCATGACTCCCGGAACGGATCCGACCATGCCTACCGCCATGTACGACGACGCGGCCGTCCCCGTCGACGAGGAGGGTTTCTTCATCGACCCCGGCCGGTGGATCGAGCCGATGGCCGAGCAGATCGCCCGCGAGTCAGGCATTGAGGCGCTGACCGACCAGCACTGGACAGTCATCCGCTTCATGCGCGAGCAGTACGCCGCCAAGGGCACGGGCCCCCCGTGCGCGTGCTCGGCAAGACCTCTGGTGTGAGCGTCGAGGAGCTGTACCAACTGTTCCCCAAGGATCCGGCGACGACGGCTGTGAAGATCGCCGGAATCCCCAGGCCACGTGATCCCTGGAAGGGATCTACCCGGCCCTGATCATGGCCAACGGCGCCCGTGCCGAGGGGATCGAGGCAGACCTTCCGGACCTGGTCACGCGGTACATGGAACGCAAGATGGACAAGCTCGGCATCCCGCCCATCCCCGAGTTCATCGAGATGATCGCCGACACCCGCGCGGGCATCTACGCCTGCCAGGCATCCGTCGACCTTTCGAACTTGCCAAGGGTGACCCGGTCGACCAGGTGGGGGCATCATCAACGTCGGCGAGTTCTACGAGCACGCGGCCGGAGGCCAGATCATCTACACCTGAGGCGACCGCAGCGGACTAGGTCTCTTGGCCTTGCTGTGCCACTGAGGCGTGCCCGCGGCGGTGCTCCGCTTCACTCACGGTGTGATGGGAAGCTCGGCACCTCCCTGAACCCGGCGCCCCGCTCGGCCAGGCGGGCGTGCAGCAGGAGCAGGTGGGCCAGATCGCGTGCCTCGTCGGCGGTGAGCGCCGCCCACACGCCCGGCTCGCCGCCTTGATCCCGACCCACGTCCAGGGTGACCCGGCTGATGGGCGGGTTCGCAGGCGCGAGTCGCAGGCATCGCACGGCGATCCGGCGCCCGCAGGTTGTGACGAGAGAGGTGCCTCCGGCCGTTGAGGGCCAGTCACGTTCTGCCTTCTCCATCTTCCTCACGCTCCTTCGTCGGGTCGGTGACGGCCGGCCCGGCGGGCGTCGCCTCGGGCTCGAATACCCGGTGGGGTATAAGCGTCAGCGCTGTGCAGGCCTGAATTGTTCCCCGCTCGCGTGCGCATGGCCGCTCAGTGATCGGCTGGGAGGTGTATATCGCCTGCCGCTCGGTGAGGCATTGGCGCATTCACCTTCGTGCCTACGCAGCGTGTACCGCCTGAACGCGATCTCTGCCGCGAACCAACCTAAGGACTTGCACACTGCCTCATGCGGGATGCCCCCGGTGAGGCAGCCAACCGCACCATGTACCGGCTCGGCCGGGTGTACCAGTGGCCAGCCGCCCGGCTCCTGCCGCACCTGGATCCCGAGGGGCCGGCATCCACCGCCGATCCGGGCGCTGCCCGGTCCGTCCGCCGGGCCGGTCGCCACGGGGGGGGGACCAGGAATGATCCGCTCGGCGTTCCGGCGGCACCGCACCCTCTCCGTCACTGCCGCGGCCCTCGCCCTCGTCCTGCTCACCGCCACAGTCGCCGAGTTCGCCCCCCGCATGCTGCCGCACAGCCGCCTGTCCGCCCGCAGCGGGCCAGGCCCTCGGCAAGGACATCGACATCGACAGCGAGGAGGACCGGCCCTGCTCGACCTGGACGACCGGCATCTCGGCACAGTGACCATCACGGGTGACCACGCCACGCTCGGCCGTATCCCGGACGTGTCTGCCCGCGCCCGTCTGGATGACATACGGTTGACCGGCCACCACTCAAGCACCGTCGCCCACACCCACGTCGACGTCGAAGTCCCGCCGGGTCCCTGCAAGGCATGACTGCCCTCGGCCTTCGGGACGGGCTCGGCCGGGCAACGTCGGCACCCCGGCTGAAGGGCGGGGACGTGACGCTGCGTCCGCAGGACGCCGAGATCCTGGGTGGCCGCGCACCCGCCGCGCTCGTCGTCCGCATCCAGAACGGCCGGACCGAACGCGCCGACGCCGACTACCCCCTGGGACTCCGGTCACTCCTCCGGCACCATCTCCATCGCACCGGACGGGCACTCGGCGACACAGAGCCGCACCCCTTGCAGTAGTCCAGGTCGATCGCGAAACCCTTGCCGGGGCCCGGCTTGGTGATCGCGTTGTCCGGGCAGACGCCGTAACAGTTGTCGCATTCGAAGCAGTTCCCGCACGACCTGCAGCGCCGGGCCTCGAACAGGGCGTTGGACTCGTCGAGCCCCTGCACCACCTCGTCGAACGTCGAGACACGCCGGGCCAGTTCGAGGCCGGGCCGAACCGACGCGGGTGCGTCCGAGTAGTACCAGGTATTGAGCCGGTCGAAGTCGGCCGGAGCGTGCTTGACACCCGGCTCGTACGAAGTCCTGCGCAGATACGCGTCGATGTGTCGCGCGACCTTCTTGCCATGCCCCACGGCCACGGCCACGGTCACCGTCCGCTCGGCCGGCACCATGTCGCCTCCGGCGAAGATGCCCTGATGCCGGGTCGCCAGTCCCTCGGCGACCTGCACCGTGCCGTGGTCCACCGTCAGTTCCGGCACGCCTTTCAGCAGGGACAGATCGCAGTCCTGCCCCAACGCCAGCACAACCGTGTCGGCGGCCAGCTCGTCGAACTTGCCCGTGGGCTGCGGGAATCCTGACTCGTCGAGCCGCATCCGCTCGATGGTGAGGCGACCGCCGTCCGCATGCTTGAGGGTGGACAGCCACTTCATCCGCATGCCCTCCTCCAGCGCCTCCTCGACCTCCTCGTCGTGCGCGGGCATCCGGTCCCGGGTACGCCGGTAGACCACCACGGCGTCGGTCGCGCCCAGCCTGCGCGCGGTGCGGGCCGCGTCCGTGGCCTTTTGCCGCCGTAGACCGCGACCGTGCGGCCCAGCAGGGGAGGTTCCTCGCCCTCCAGGCTGCCCAGCAGAGCCACCGCGTCGAGGATGTGCGCGCTGTCACCCGCGGGGATGTAGGTACCCCTGCCGAGGCCCGCGCCCACGGCCAGGAACACGGCGTCGAAGCCGCCGTCCCGCTGGGCGGCGAGCACGTCGTCGACGCGGGTGCCGGTGCAGCGGATCCCGGGGGTGATCCCGAGGCCAGGGTGACGTGTGCGAGGCGGTGCCGTCCGATGGCGAAGACTTGTCGTGCGCGCGTGCCGCAGGGCTGGTTCTGGCGGTGGCGTCGCAACCCCCTCCGGCGCCGACAGAATCGCGTGGCCGCGCACGGCCTCGCCGTGCGCGCGGCGGCGCGCCCTGACTCCGCCATGCTCACCGAGAACGCACCGAGGAACCCGACCGCGACTACGGCCGGGTTTCGGCGACCGCACGGTGACGCCGGCGAACTGGTCGAAGAAGACGAGCGGCCGACGGGGGCCGATCGGGTCTCCCACGGGACCGGTCGGCCCAGGCGCGCCCCCGCCTCGCCGCGTCACGCTGGAAGTAGGAAGAGAAAAGAGGAGGGCGACATGAGCGGCATGATCGAGCGGCTGCCCGGCTGGCCCACACTCCCCGACCTGTTCGGTTGGGTAGAGAGCGGGCTCCCCACGGTCCACACCGTACCGGGGACACACGGCATCCGCATCGAGGAGCGCCTTACGGACGGAACGTACGTGCTGCGGGCCGAGCTTCCTGGCATCGACCCTGCCGAGGACGTCGAGATCACCATCACGGAAGGCGTGCTCACACTGCGGGCCGAGCGCACCGAGGAGACCAAGGAGAAGCACCACACGGAGTTCCGCTACGGGCACGTTCACCCGTTCCGTCCGGCTGCCGGCCGGAGCCACGGGCGACGAGGCGACCGCGGACTACAAGGACGGTGTCCTGACCATCACGGTTCCGGTGCCGGAGGCGAAGGCGGGCACCAGGACCATCCCCGTGCGGCTCGTCTGAGCGCCGTTGCGCGCCGAAGCCGCACAGCGTGTGCGTGGCCGGCTGGTCACCCGGCCACGGACACGCGTCTTTTCGCGCTCTCCCCGGCCCTTCTTGAGAAACGCAGCCGCGGTGCCGTATCCCCGATCGAAGAAGGCCGAGTCATGACCACTGTGGTGAGCGCCCAGGAGGAGGGCACCCGGACATGATCCCGGCCGGCATAAGGACGGCCACACCCTCGCCGTCAGCGGCGACCTCGGCCGCCCCGGCCATCCGCTGCTGCGTCCGCCGGAGCCGTTCTCCGGGGCGGACGTGCTGCTGATGGAGTCGACCTACAGCAACCGGCGGCACGAGGACCAGGCCGCCCGAGCCCACCTCGCCGACGTCGTGATCCGGACCCTGGCACGCGGGGGGGGGGGGGGGGGGACCGTCGTCATACCGGCATTCGCCCTCGACCGAACTGAGGTGGTCCTGCACGAACTCGCCTAACTCCGCAGCGCGGGCCGGCTGCCGGCGTCGGTGCTCGTGTACGTCGACAGCCCCATGGCCCTGGCAGCCCTCGACGTGTACCGGGATGCCGTCCTCACCCGGGCGCCCGAACTGCGTCCGAGATCGCCATCGCCGGCACGGCGGCACTGAGCCCCGAGCCGTTCCGGACCGTGCGGTCGATCCAGGAATCCGTCGAACTCGGCCACGAGAGCGGTCCGGCCGTCATCGTCTCGGCGTCCGGCATGGCCACCGGAGGGCGCGTCCTGCACCATCTGCGGCGGCTGGTGCCCGATGCGCGCAACGCCGTCGTCGTCGTGGGCTTCGCGGCTCAGGGCACCCGCGGCCGCGATCTCGTCGAGGGCGCCAAGGTGCTCAAGATGTTCGGTGAGTACGTTCCGGTGCGTGCCCAGGTCGCGGACGTACCGCACTCCTCGGCACACGCCGATGCCGGACAGATCATCGACTGGCTGCGCGGCGCGCCCGCCCCGAACGCCACCTATCTGGTGCACGGGGAGCCCGACGCCGCCGCGGCCCTGCGCGACCGGATCGATCGGACCCTGGGCTGGACCGCCGTCGTACTGTGCTCCGGGGAGCGCGTGCTCGTCCGGTAACCCCACCATGACCGGGAACCTCGGTAGGGGAGCCGCCCGGACGGCGTGCGCAGGTCCTGGGGCTCCGGCCGACGCGGTGCCGAGGAGCGCTTGGCCTCCTGTACCCGCCACGTGATCGTCGCCTCCTGGAAGGCCGTCCCCGCGGAATGTCGGTCCTCCCCGCACCGCGTGTACCAGCAGGCCTTGTGCGCCGCCGGCTCCCGGACCCTGAGGCCACTGACCCCGGCTCATGGGCCATGCTGCCAGGCATCAGGGCCGGTCGGCCCCAGGGGACGAGGTGAGGGCGGACGCCGTCAGAGCAAGGGCCGCTCCAGCCCTCCGTTCGGGACGTATGGCTCATGCGCCGGGAGCCGTATCGGAGTTGGCTGGAGATGAGAGGGAACGATGCCGACCCGAGGGGGCGAGGACCGTGGGCACGAGTCTCACGCCGGAGTTCCGGGAGCGGTTCACGCTCCTGCTGTTCGTGGCGATGGGGGTGACCTTTGCTCTTGCCGCGCTGTTCGACACGCTCGCGCTGCGTCGGCAGAACCGCCGGGCGCTCCGGCCGCCGGTGCCGCCGACGCGGGCCCCGCACCGGACCGAGACCGCCGACCACCGCCCGTCCGTCCGCTGCTGAGGCACTCGGATCGCCGGGGACCGCGGACGGACACGCCACGACTCCCCGCCGCCCGCACGGCGGGGAGTCGTCATGTGCGAACCGTCATGTACGAGCCATCATGTGCGGAGCAGTTCTCCGGCGATCTCGGCCGCCCAGCCGTCGATGGCGTCCCATTCGCGGTGGTCGCCGTACCGGCCGCCCATCAGACGGAACCGGATCCGTCCGCCGAGCGGCAGCTGGGAGGCGTGGATGACGCCGGAGAAGAGCCGGTGATCCCTGTACGAGAGATCTGTGGGCAGGCTCCGGACGATCACCGGGGCCTCCATCGGCCCCAGTCGCTTCCACGGCCCGCGCAGCGCTCCTGGCATTCCGACGCTGAAGAGCCACATGGGGCGGGGGCCGAGCAGCCCCAGGTTGTCGCGCACGAACTTCCCGGCCGGGTCGAGCCAGCTCTGGTTGTGCACGGCGCTGCCGAGGACGAATGCGCCGTACGTGTCGGCGTCGTCGACGACGTCCAGGGGCCGCACGTCGGCCCTCAGCCCGGCGCGGCCAAGGCCGGCGGCCAGCCGCTCGGCGACACCGCGGGTCGAGCCGTGCGCGGTCGCGTAACCCACCAGGACATGCATCGCGCTCATCTCCTCAGGGGGCGGTACCGCGAGCCGCGCCGCCCCGTCACGCGGCTCCGGTCCGTACGTCGGGAGTGGTGCCGACCGCCCGGAGCCGTGCCGCATGGCGGTCGGGGGCGGGCACCGTCACCACGGGGACCGTGGCGTGCCGCAGACAATCGCGGCCGACTGTGCCGACCGCCGGGAGCTCCCACTGCCCGTGGGCCCTGCGGCCGAGGACCAGTAGCAGAGCGCCGCGTGCGTACCGCAGGAGTACCCGTGCGGCAGGCCCCTCCGCCACGACGGCACGCAGGTCGGGGCCGACGCGGGGGCCGAAGGCCTGACGTACGGCCGAGGCGAGGACCTCGGCGGCTCGCTCGCGCTGCTCCGAGACCGTCGGACGGGCCGACGCCGGCGCGTAGGGCGCGAACCCGGCCGTGGCCGGTTCCCAGGCGTGCACGGCAACGACCGGCGTGCCGAGGGCCCGTGCCTGCTCCGCCGCCCAGCGCAGCGCGGCCACGGACGCCTCGGAACCGTCGACGCCCACCACGATTCCGTCGGCGTGTTCGGTCATGGCTGCCTCCCTGGATGGCCTCTGCTGCCACCCTCTCCCGAACCGGGCGGGCGACGAGTGGGCCGAGCGGCTCTGGGCCCGTGCCCAACGGGCCCTTGCGATGGCGGGCTCGGGCGGGCTCAGTACAGCGAGCCCGGCCAGCTCGTCGCCACGGCGGCGATGACGGCCGCGTCGAGGAGTACGCCCAGGGACAGCCACGGGTTGAACCACAGGGACTTCAGCACCAGACCGACCGAGGCCGCGAGCACCGCCGCGGCCGTCCAGCCGCTGCTCTGCGCAGCGGTGGCCGCGCCCGCGATGACGTAGAGCATGGTGGTGACGGAAGCGAGGGCGACGGCCGCCCGGCTCTCCCCCAGTCTCGACTTCGCTCGACCGGGGGCACCCCCATCCCGTGCCTGAGGCAGTCCCGCCGAGGCGAGCACCCACGAGTACCGGGGGTTGACCGGCTGCTCGGTGGTGCCGTGGGGTAGCCAGACGGTCAGATGGAGCAGCCCGTGCACGAACAGGAACGTCGAGACCAGGGTGGTGATCATCGCAGTGACTCCGGTTCGTCGCCACCGAGGTCGAGCCGGAACGGCGGGTACACGTCGGTGAGGAGGGCCGCGTAGGCTGCCACCCGCAGCGCCCACCGGTTGAGGCCGATGACCAGATCGAAGATGCCGCGTGGGTAGCGGGCAGTGGCGGCCAGGGAGACGCCGGCGAACAGAGCGAGCAACCCGATCAGCCCGCCCGAGAACCAGACCATCCGGGCGCCGCCGAGGAAGAACCCCAGCACCAGGTAGTGGGGGATCGCCAGCAGCCACCACTTCACCAGGACCAGGCCCCGGGACAGTTGCTCGGGGTACGCCACTTCCCAGTGGGTCGGGTAGTCGGGCACGTCGGCGAGGGTGAACGGCGGATAGCGGTCGGTGCCCAGCGCCCCGTACGCGTAGTACGCCACGCGCCAGCTCCAGCGCAGCACACCCGCATTGAAGTCGAACAGCGCTCGCGGATAACGCCCGGTGAACAGGACGGCGAAGAACGCCACCACGCTCACAACGACGAACGCCACCCACAGGAAGGCGAGGACGACGAAGTGGGGCAGGGCGAGCAGCCACTTCACCAGCCAGAGCCAACGCGACAGGCCGGTGTCGAGGGTCGCGGTCAGCCGGGCGGGGTGGACAGGATGCAGTGTTTCCGTGGCCATGATCGGTCCCTTCCAGGCGGGTGGTGATCACGAGCGGTAACGCCCGGTGGTCGTCGTGGTCGTCACCCGAAGTCCAGGCTGGGGTCCAGTACGACCGCGCCGATCAGGATGAGAGGCATCAACGCTGCCCTCCTCGGGGGGCGCCCGGTGCCGAGCGCCGCGTCCGGCCCTCGGCGGATCTCGGTCCTGACGACCCGCCAGGCGTTCACCTCCAGCCTTCACCCAGGCGCGGGACGTTCCAAGGGCTGCTCGGGCAGGCCGCCGGGCCGATCGGCCCTCATGCCGCCGGTGTGCGGGTCGGCCCGGCGTTCTCTCCCGCACCGGTGCTCCCCGGCACCCCTGCATGGGCCCAACGGCCCCGGATGGGGCCGACTCACCCCTGCTGCCGCCGGACCCGAAGTGCGAGGGTGGAGTGGACCCGCGCCGCATCCCCCTGCGGCCCGACGGAAGGCGGTGGGCGCGATGGAGCTGCCCCTGGTCGTAGGCGTCGACGGATCGGAGCCGAGTCTCGGCGCGGTCGACTGGGCCGTGGACGAGGCGGCCCGGCACGGTCTGCCGCTGCGCCTGGTGTACGCGTCCCTGTGGGAGCGGTACGAGGGCAACGTGGCCTCCGCCGGAGCGGAACGCCCGGCTGAGCGAGTCATGGCGGAGACCCTCGTCGGCACCGCGGCCGAACGCGCCCATCGACGCAACCCCGAGGTGAAGGTCTCGGTCGACGTGGTCCCCGACGAGGCGGCGAACGCGCTTCTGGGCGAAGCCCATCACGCCTTCGCCGTGGTGACCGGATCACGCGGCCGCGGTGAGTTCGCCGGCCTGCTCCTGGGATCGGTCGGCCTGGCCGTGGCGGCTCGCGCCCACGGACCGGTGATCGTGGTCCGCGGTGTGAAGGCCGGCCTGGCAGACACCCACGGGCGGATCCTGCTCGGCGCGGCCGACCCCTCGATCGCCGGTGAGGCGATGCGATTCGCCTTCCGCGAGGCCGAGGCACGCCGATGCACGCTCGATGTCGTGCGGGCCTGGCGTGTTCCCGTCCAGGAGTCGGTCGACCACCACGTGAGCACCGGCGAGCCGGCCCACCACCAGAAGGAACGGGCGTCCGCCCTGCTCGACGCCGTGCTCCACGACCCGATGGCGGACCACCCCGGCGTACCGGTGCGTCGCGACACGGTGGAGGGACCGGCCCACCGGGTGCTCCTGCGCCGGTCGGCGGCCGCCGACCTCGTCGTGGTCGGAGCGCGGCGCCGGTCCGGCCACTTCGGGCTTCAGCTGGGCCGGGTGGGGCACACGCTGCTGCACCATGCTCCCTGCCCCGTAGCCGTCGTACCGCAACCGGAGTGACCATGACCATGGAGCGCCCCCTCACCCCGACGACGTCCCCGGACGCACTCGCACCCGTCTTACGGGACATCCGAGCCGTCGTCTTCGACACCGACGGAGTGATCACCGACTCGGCGCGGGTGCACGCGGCAGCGTGGAAGACGGCGTTCGACGCCTTCCTGCGCGCGCATCCGCCGGCGGATCCTGCGCGGCGTCTCCCTTTCGACGTCCGGGACGACTACCTCCGGTTCGTGGACGGCAAGTCCCGCCTCGACGGGGCCGCCGCCTTCCTCGCCTCGCGCGGTATCGATGCGTCGGACGAGACGGTGCGGGACGTCGCCTCCGACAAGGAGCGGCTGTTCACCGAGCGGCTGCGCGCACACGGCGTGGACGCCTACCCGGGAACGGTGCGGCTGGTGCGTGCCCTTCGCCGGGCGGGGGTGCCCGTCGCGGCGGCCTCGGCCTCCCGCCACGCCGGAGAGCTGCTCGCCCGGGCCGGGGTGCGCGAGCTCTTCGACGTCCTCGTGGACGGTGGCGAGGCCGCCCGGCTGAACCTGCCGGGCAAGCCGCGGCCCGACTTGTTCCTCACGGCAGTCGATCGGCTCGGGGTTCCCGCCGGCCGCGCCGCCGTCGTGGAGGACGCCCTGGCCGGTGTCGAGGCCGGGCGCAGCGGCGGGTTCGCTCTCGTCGTCGGGGTGGACCGGGCCGCCTCCGGGGACTCGGGGGAGCGGCTGCGGCGGCACGGTGCCGACATCGTCGTACGGGATCTGGCGGAACTGCTGGTGCGAGGAGCGTCGAAGTGACGGGCTGGACCTGGGAGTACGAAGGCTACGATCCCGCGCAGCAACGCCTGAGGGAATCTCTGTGCACCCTCGGCAACGGCTACTTCGCCACCCGGGGCGCGCTCCCGGAGTGCGCGCCCGACGAGATCCACTCCCCGGGCACCTACATCGCGGGCATCTACAACCGGCTCACCTCCGACGTGGCGGGCCGTCGGGTCGAGAACGAGGACATGGTCAACGTCCCGAACTGGCTGCCGCTGCGCTTCCGCCTGCGCGACGGCCAGTGGCTCAACCCCGACACCGACCCGGTGCTCACCCACCGCCTGGACCTGCGCCTGGCCTCGGGCATGCTCGAACGGCGCACCCGCTACGACCTCGGCGGGGGCCGGGTGCTGGCGGTGCGTCAGCAGCGGATCGTCCACATGGCCGATCCGCATCTGGCAGCGCTGCGTACCGAGTTCACAGCCGAGGGCTTCTCCGGCGAACTCGAGGTCGAGGCGCTGCTCGACGGCGGCGTCACCAACGCCGGTGTCCCGCGCTACCGCGACCTGGACGGCCACCACCTCACGCACGTGCACGCGGGCACCGCCGCCGCGGACACGGTCTGGCTGCGCTGTCGCACCCGTACCTCGGACATCCGGATCGGCATGGCCGCCCGGCTGACCGCCGACCCGCCGGTCTCGATCCGGAACAAGAGCACCCGTACCACCCAGCACACCTGTCTGGAACTGGTGGAGGGCCGCCCGGCGACCGTCGACAAGGTCGTCGCCCTGCACACCTCCCGCGACCCGGCCATCAGCGACCCGCTGCACGCCGCCGTCGACCGGGTGGGCCGGGCACCCGGCTTCGACGACCTGCTCGAAACCCACCTCACGGCCTGGGACCAGCTCTGGCGTCGCGCCGAACTCGACGTCGCGGGTCAGTCGGGCCGCATCCTGCGGCTGCACCTCTTCCACGTCCTGCAGACCCTCTCCCCGCACACCGCCGACCTCGACGTCGGCGTGCCCGCCCGGGGACTGCACGGCGAGGCCTACCGCGGCCATGTCTTCTGGGACGAGCTGTTCGTGCTGCCCTTCCTCAACCTGCACTTCCCGGAGGTCTCCCGGGCCCTACTGCGCTACCGCCACCGCCGCCTCGAACAGGCCTGTACTGCTGCCGTTGCAGCGGGCCGCCGGGGTGCCCTGTACCCGTGGCAGAGCGGCAGCGACGGGCGTGAGGAGACCCAGCAGCTGCATCTCAACCCGCGCTCGGGACGCTGGCTGCCCGACCACTCCCGTCTCCAGCATCATGTCGGTTCGGCGATCGCGTACAACGTGTGGCAGTACTGCGAGGCGAGCGGCGACATGGAGTTCCTGCACACCAAGGGCGCCGAGATGCTGTTGCAGATCGCCCGCTTCTGGGCGGACAAGGCCGTCTACGACGACAGCCTCGGACGGCACCGCATCAGGGGCGTGGTCGGCCCCGACGAGTACCACGAGTCCTACCCCGGTGCCGACGCGCCTGGCCTCGACGACAACGCGTACACGAATGTCACGGCCGCCTGGGTGCTCGCCCGCACGCTGGAGCTGCTGGGCGTCCTTCCGGAGCCCCGCCGGCGCGAGCTCGTGGAGCGCACCGGCCTGGACGGGGGCGAACTCGAACGGTGGGAGGACGTCTCGCGGACGCTCCATGTGCCGTTCCACGGCGGCGTCATCAGCCAGTTCGCGGGCTACGGCGAGCTCGCCGAGCTTGCTTGGGAGGGGTACCGGGAGCGGTACGGCGACATTCGGCGGCTGGACCGGATCCTTGAGGCGGAGGGCGACACCGTCAACCGCTACCAGGCCTCCAAGCAGGCCGATGTCCTCATGCTCGGCTACCTCTTCTCACCGGCCGAACTGGGGGGCCTTTTCGGCCGGTTGGGTGTCCGGCTGGACGAGGAGATGTGGCGGCGCACCGTCGACTACTACATGCACCGCACCAGCCACGGCTCCACCCTCAGCGGCCTGGTCCACGGCTGGGTCCTGGCCCGGGCACGGCGCGCCGAGGCGTGGAAGTTCTGCCAGGAGGCACTGCAGGGCGACATCGCCGACGTCCAGGGCGGCACCACCGGCGAAGGCATCCACCTGGGCGCCATGGCCGGCACCCTCGACCTCGTCCAGCGCGGGCTGACCGGCCTGGAGACCCGCGAGGGGGCGCTGTGGCTCGATCCGGTGCCGCTGCCGGAACTGTCCTCGTACGGCTTCGCTCTGCGCTACCAGGGGCACTGGGGCGTACGACTGCGCCTGGAGCGCGGGAAGCTGGAGATCGCCGTTCCCTCCTCGGACGCGTCCGCCATCGACGTACGGCTGCCGGACCGCGCGGTCAGTGTCGAACCCGGGGAGACGGCCCGGCTGGAACTCCCGGACTGACCGTCAGCCGGACTGACCGTCAGCCGGGGCGGCCGTCGACCGCCCTTCGGCCGCGACACCCGCGGCCGTTGAGCGGGCCGCCCCCGGCTGTCAGGCTGCCTTGATACCCGAGATGAGCCGCGTCGCCAGGTCGGACTGCACCATCAACCGCGTGCGGTGCACCCGGTTCCCGGAGTCCTGCCAGGTGAGCGTGACCCGGGTCCAGCAGTGCCCCATCCCGCTGTCGTTGTAGACCACCTTCCAGGCGATCGGCACGCCCTTGGCGCGCAGCACGCCGTCCCTGTGGTGGGCGGCCTCCCAGCGAGCCAGGACGCTGCGCAGCTGCTCGGTGAGGTAGTGGCCGCGCAGGGAGTCGGCCAGCCGGCCGCGCCCGGAGTCGAACAGGACGTCGATGTAGGCGCCGTAGAAGTCGGCGACCCGGTCGACCGTGCTCGTCGGGCTCCCGCTGCGAGCAGGGGCGGTGGTGACCGTGGTGACGGTGGCCGGAGTGTCCGCCCGGACGCCGCCGCTCGCGGCCGCCGGCACCGAGGCTCCGACGGCCGCCGCCGCGCCGACGAGCGCGACGCGACGGAACGTGCGTGACGTAGCCATGCCTTGACTCCTTTCGCGAAGGAGGAACGAATGGGTCCCTCAACTCCAGTACAGCGCGGATGAGTTGCCCGATGCGCGGGCCGACCGGCCCCACGCGAGGGCCGATCGGCGGCGGCCGGCGGTCATGCCCCGGCGCCGGTCGTCAGCCGGTGCCGCAGCGACAGGGACGCGACGGTGAGGAGGGCGGTGGCGAGGCGGCGAGGATGCCCACGTCGCGCAGGATCGCGGCCAGGTTCCCGTCCCGGGACAGGAGCGTCGTCCACGCGTCGACGGCCCAGGCGTGCGGCATCGCGTGTCCGGCGCCGCGCAGCCGGTCGGGGGCCACGGCCGGCGGCCACATGCAGCCGCCCGGCATGCCCATCGCGATGCCGAGGGTGGGGCCGATTGCGTGCACCTGCTCCGGCGTACGGAACAGGGCCCCGGCCGGCACACCGGCGCCGGTGCCCCACCACGGCCCATGCGGTGACCAGCACGCCCGCGGCGGGGGGATCGCCCCACTGCGCGTTGAAGGCCGGCGCCCCGACGCCGACGATCAGCAGGGACTGCAGGACCGCCAGCAGCAGACAGGCGATCGTCTCGCCGAACACCAGGGTGCGGGCGGCGACGGGTGCAGGGAGCGCGCGGGCGTACACCCCCGTCCGGCGTGTCTGCACGATGGCAGCACCGCCTGCCAGTGCGTTGATGAACACGAACAGCACCAGCATGGTCGGTGTGCTGTAGCTGTAGCCGAGCGGCAGGAAGTCGCTCTGGCCGTTGACGGTCTCGCTGCGGACGACGGTCGGGGACGCGGCCTGCTTTGCGCCTCGGGCGAGTGCGAGGTTCTCGTCGAAGGACCCGCCGGCCTCGTCACCGGCGAACAGGGCGGCCTGCAGCCGTGCCGCGTGCTCGGCCAGGACGGCCGACACCGGGGACACGGCGCCGTGCCCGGCGCTGCCCGTGGGCTCCACCGGCACTTGGACGCTCCGGACGGTAGGCCGTGAGGCCGCCGGCGGCGGTCAGCCGCACCCGGTCCCGCTCGGCCACCAGCGCCACCAGCTCGCGCGGGGTGCCCTCGGCGACCCGGCGGCCCCGGTCGATGATGCCGACCCGGTCGCAGAGGCGCTCGGCCTCCTCCCTTTAGTGCGTGGTGGAGAGGACGGCCATGCCCTCCTCGCCGAACCGGGTGACGCTCTCCAGGATCGCGTGCCGGCTCGGCGGGTCGACGCCGACGGTCGGCTCGTCCGGCACCGGCAGCGTCGGCGAATGCGCCAGCCCGGCCCCGATGTTGAGGCGGCGGCGCATGCCGCCCGACAGGGACTCGACGCCGTCGCGGTCCCGGGAACCGAGGTCGATGAGGTCCAGCACCTCGTCGACGCGGCGCTCCGACTGACGGCGCGGCAGCCGGTGGAGGCGGCCGAAGAAGCGGAGGTTCTCGCGGACGCTCAGGTCGGGGGGTACAGGGCCACGTCCTGAGGGACGAGGCCGATGAGTTGCTTGGCCGGGCCGGCGGCGGTGCTCACCGGACGGCCCGCCACGTGCATGGTCCCGGCGTCGGGGCGCAGCAGCCCGCGCGAGCTGGTGGCGCTGGTGGCTGAGTGGCGTCCGGGTGTGGCCCGGGAACGGTCATGACATCGCCTCCACGGGCGGGGCCCGCAGGGCGTGTTCGTGGCGTTTTCAGGGCGCGAGCGAGAAGTAGTTCTCCTCCTCCTGCGTGAAGTGCAGCCGCAGCACCGTGTGCAGCCCGTACAGGCAGGCCCGCAGGTCGTCGAGTTGCTCCGGGGCCAGGATTCCTTCGGGCCCGGCCAGGGCGAGGTGGGTGGCGATGCGGTGGGCGAGGCGGTCGATCTCGACGTGGGCCCGGCTCATCGTGGCGGTGGCCTCGGGGCCGCCGAGCGTGGGGGCGAGGGCCGGGTACAGCTGGTGCTCCTCGGCGTACTCGTGCGGCAGGAGCCGTTCGGTGAGCAGGTGGTGCACATGGCGGACGGCCGCGAGGGCCTGTGGTCCGGGGCTGTCCGAGAGGTGGTCGGCGGCGGAGCGCACGGCCTCCAGGACGTCCTGCAGGTCGTCGTGCTCCCTCGCGAAGCGGTGGATGAGGGCCTCCGTGGACGGCTGGAGCGTGGGGCGTGCCCTGCGGTCGTCGCCCAGCGCGCGCAGGGCGTTGAGGATCACCGCGACATCGATGCCCTCCTGGAGCAGGGCGCCGACGGCGGGCGGGAGGAAGCCGAGGGCGGCCGCGGCCATCGCGATCAGCGACAGCGCCATGCCGCCGAGGGCGCTCTGCACGGCGATACGCCGGGATCGTACGGCGATGCCGACCGCGTCGGCCAGGCGGTCCACCCGGTCGGTGGTCAGCACGATGTCGGCGGTCTCCGAGGACGCGGTGGAGCCGCGCGCGCCCATCGCCACGCCGACGTCGGCGGCGGCGAGGGCGGGTGCGTCGTTGACGCCGTCGCCCACCATCACGGTGACCGCACGGTCGCGTTCGGCGCGCACCGCGGTGACCTTGCCGGCCGGGGACAGGCCCGCCCGGACGTCGTCGAGGCCGAGCACGGCGCCGACCTCGTGGGCGGGTTCGGGGCGGTCGCCGGTGAGCATGACGAGCCGTTCGACGCCGGCCGAGCGCAGCCGGCGCAGCGTGCGTGGCGCGTCGTGGCGCAGCGCGTCGCGCAGCAGGACGGCACCGACCGGTCGGCTGTCCACGGTGAGCCAGACGACGGTCGCCCCGTCCAGGACGGCCCGGTTGTCCGCCGAGCGGGCCCAGGCGGGCTTCTCGGCGTCGGTGTCGAGGCCGCCTACGCCCATCCGGCGCCCCGCGATGGTGCCCCGTGCGCCGCGGCCGGGCTCCTCGGACACGTCAGCGGGCACGGACAGCCGCAGTCCCCGCTCGCGGGCGGCGTCGACGAGGGCCCGCGCGAGGACGTGCGGCGAGTACTGGTCGAGCGAGGCGGCCAGCCGCAGCACCTGCGACGGCTGCCAGCCGTGGGCGGCGATCACGTCGAGCACCCGGGGATGGCCGCCGGTGAGCGTGCCGGTCTTGTCCAGCAGCAGCGTGCGGGCCCGGCCGAGGTTCTCAAGGGCTCCGCCGTCTCGGATGACCACGCCCAGGCGCGATGCCCGCGACAGCCCGGAGACCACGGCCACCGGCGCCGCCAGCAGCAGCGGGCACGGCGTGGCGACCACCAGAACCGCCACCGCCCGCACGGCGGAACCGCTGATCAGCCAGGTCAACCCAGCCACGGCCACGGTGAGCGGCAGGAACCAGGCCGCGTACCGGTCGGCCAGCCGCACCACGGGTGCCGACTCTGCGGAGGCCTGCCGGGCCAGCCGTACGATCCCGGCGTACGTGCTGTCCTGCGCGGTCGCGGTGGCGCGCAGTTCGAAGGCGCCGCCCGCGTTGACCGCACCACTGCGCACCGACTCGCCCGGCGGGTGCCGTACAGCCAGCGGTTCGCCGGTGAGCACCGACTCGTCGAGCTCGGCCGGGTCACCCGCCACGCTCCCGTCGACGGGGACGACCTCGCCGGGCCCGACCACGAGCAGGTCACCGACGGCGACTACGGCCAGGGGCACCTCGCGCACGTCGGTGCCGGTGCGGCGCCGGGCGGTGCGGGGCGCGTGCTCCAGCAGGGCGCGCAGGTCGCGCGAGGCCCGTTGCCGAGCGGACGCCTCCAGTGCCCGTCCGGTGGCGAGCATCAGCGCGATCAGGGATCCGGCCAGGTACTCGCCCACGGCAAGGGTGCCGCCCAGCGCCAGGACCGCGATCAGGTCCACGCCCGCCTGCCCGCGGCGCAACGCGCCCAGCACCCAGCCGATCGCCGGCCCTACGGCGACGACCGTGCCCAGGGCCCAGCACAGTTCGGCGAGGCCGGTGGCGCCCGCGAGCCAGAAGGCACCGCCGACGGTCAGAGCGACGACGGTGTCGGCCAGCAGGAGCGATTCGAGCGGCGGCATACGGGAGAGGGCCGTCAGCAGCCGGTGCGACGGCCTCCCGGGAAGGAAACGGTTCATGACGGTCCTCGCCCCGGGCGGCTCAGTCGTGCGGAACGACGGCGACGGGGCACGGTACGTGATGCAGGGCCGCGTGGGCGACCGGTCCGAGCTTCCAGGTCAGGTGCGACGAATGGCGCCTGCGCCCCACGACGGTGAGGCAGCCGCGGTCGGACGCCGTGAGCAGCACCTGCGTGGCGGGGCCCGTGGCCACGTGCTTGGTGACGGGGACGTCGGGGAACTTCTCCCGCCACGGTGCCAGTGCTTCGGCCAGCCGCACGCGCTCCTCGGCCTCGAAGTCCTCGTCGAGCTGGGTGACGAGCGAGGTCAGGGGCAGCGCCCGCACGGCCCGCAGCCGCGCGCCGCGCGCCGCGGCCGCGGTGAACGCGAACTCCAGCAGCGGGCCGGCCGTCGCTCCCGGCTCCTGCACGCCGACCACGACCTCGTTCCGGTCCGGCGCCGCCGGGTGACCCCAGCCCGCCTCGACGGCCGGATCGCCTGCCCGCACGGCGACGGCCGGACAGGGCGTCAGGCCCAGCACGTGCAGGCTGATGGTGCCGAGCAGGAAGCTCGCCACGGAACCGTGCCCGCGCGAGCCGAGCACGAGCATCGACGCGCTCTCGCCGCGCTCCAGGAGGGCGTGTGCGGCAGGAGCCGACACCAGTTCCGTGGTCAGGGCCAGGTCACCGTGGCGATGCAGGAGTTCGGCAGAGGCCCGCTCCAGGACCTCCCGGCCGTAGCGCTGCTTGTTGTGCGCCTCCTGGGCGATGGGCACGTCCAAGGGCTGGGTGGTCCAGGAGTGGAGCAGGACCAGGGGCAGATGGCGGTCCGCTGCTTCGCGGGCGGCCCACCACGCGGCCGTCACGCTCGCGGGCGAACCGTCGAGTCCGACGACGACAGGTCCGGTCATGACGCACCTCCGGTATCGGCGCGGCAGCCTGTTGCACGCCGCCGCGCGTGTTCTCCCTCCGTGCTTCCAGCGTGGGAGTCCGGCCATCGACGGGACGAGGGCCGGATGGGGGCGTTCCCTGGCCCGTACGGCCCCTGTGCGGGATCCGACCGGCGGGGCGAATCTGTGGGGACAAGGGGGAGGCGAGGGCATCGGCCCGAGGTCGCCGGGCCAGAGGCCCGGCCGCATGGCGCTGCCCTCGCCACGTCGGACGGAGCCTGGCGGGCCTGGCACGCGGAAGTCGTACGCAGTCCGAGGATCCCGCCCGGGAAAGGGGAGTGCGATGAACGGCCCGGTAGTGGTGGGGGTGGACGGCTCGCCGTCGAGCATGGCGGCCGTGGAGGTCGCGGCGCGCGAGGCCGGGCTGCGGGGGGTGGGGCTCCGGCTGGTCCACGCCTTCGGCTGGCCGGCCGCGCACGTTCCGCCCGGGCGGCCCTGGGAGCCGAGCGGCGCCGGGTTGCGCGAGCTGATCGACGGCACGCTCGCCAAGGCCGAGCGGCGCGCCCACGAGGCCGCGCCGGGGATCGAGGTCATGCGCGAGATCGTGGTCGGCGAACCGGTGATGGTGCTGGAGATCGAGTCGCGCGCGGCGTCTCTGGCCGTGGTCGGCAGCCGGGGCCTGAGCCGGTTCGGGGCCCTGCTGCTCGGCTCCACCGCCGGTCATCTGGCCGCCCACGCCGCCTGCCCGGTGCTGGTGGTGCGCGGCAGGCCCAACCCAGCCGGGCCCGTCCTCCTCGCCGTCGACGGCTCACCCGCGGCACGCGGAGCCGTCGAGTTCGCCTTCGCGCAGGCCTCCCTGCACGGCACGGACCTGATCGCGCTGCACGCCTGGAACACCCGGACCGAGCGCGCCTACGACGGCCCGGGCGACCCGCCCTTCGTGACGTACGACGAGGACCGGCTGCGCGACGAGGAGCAGCGGGTGCTCGCCGAGGCGCTGGGCGGGCTGGGGGAGAAGTACCCGGACGTCACCGTGCACCGCCGGATGGTGCGCGGCGGGATCCGGCACTCGCTCATCGAGGCGAGCGCCGAGGCCGGGGTCGTCGTGGTCGGGGCGCGGGGCCGGGGCGGTTTCGCCGGGCTGCTGCTGGGCTCGGTCAGCCAGGCGGTGCTGCACCACGCGCACTGCCCGGTCGCCGTCGTCCGGACGGGTGAGGTGTGACCGTGGGAGAGCGACTTGCGGCACAGGTCGCGCCGGAGCCGGTCGCGGGGGCGGACGTCCATCGGCTCGCCCCCGAGCAGGTGGCGGCCCGTCTCGGAGTCGACCCGGCGACCGGTCTGAGCAGGCGCGAGGCCGACGAGCGCGCCACGGTCTTCGGACCCAACCGGCTGGCCGAACCGGCCCGGCGGCCCGAATGGCTGAAGTTCCTCGACCAGTTCCGCAACTGGCTGATCGGGATCCTGCTGATCGCCGCCGTGGTGGCCGGGGCCATCGGCGACATCAAGGACGCCCTGGTGATCACCGTCGTCCTCCAGATCAACGCCGTCCTCGGTTACCTCCAGGAACGACGCGCCGAGCGCAGTCTGGAGGCGCTGCGCCGGATGCTCGTGCCCACCGCCCGCGTCCGCCGCGACGGGACGGAACGAGTGGCCGAGGCCCACACCCTCGTACCCGGTGACGTAGTTCTGCTGGAGGCCGGCGACCGCGTCCCCGCCGACGGGCGGCTCACCGTCGCCGAGTCGGTGGAGGTCGCCGAGGCGGCCCTGACCGGAGAGTCCCAGCCGGTCGCCAAGAGCACCATGGCCGTCGAAGCCACCGCGACCGGCCCGGTTCCGCTCGCCGAGCGCTGCAGCATGCTGTTCATGAACACCGCGGTGACCCGGGGCCGTGCCGAGATGATCGTCACGGCCACCGGTATGCGCACCGAACTCGGGTCGATCGCCGAGGCGTTGCGCACCGGCGCCGAACCGGCCAGCCCGCTCCAGATCCAGCTGGACAGCTTAGGCCGCCGGCTCGCGCTGCTGAGCGGCGTCGCGGTCGTCGCCTACGCGCTCGTCGCCCTGATCCGAGGCGAGGGAGTGGGGGACATCGCCCTGCGGGCCGTGGCCCTTGCCGTCGCCGCGATCCCCGAAGGGCTCCCCGCCGTCCTGGCCCTGACGCTCGCGCTCGGCGTGTACCGCATGGCCCGGCGCGGCGCCATCGTCAAACGCCTGGCCTCGGTTGAGTCCCTCGGCTCGGCGACAGTCGTGTGCAGCGACAAGACCGGCACGCTGACCCTCAACGAGATGACCGTGCGGGCCCTTTGGACCGCGGGACGGCTCTACGAGGTGACCGGCGAGGGCTACGGCACCCAGGGCGCCGTCCGCGGCGGCGAGGGCCGCGCCGACCAACTCCTGTACGCGGTGCTGCCGTTCGCCCTCTGCAACGACGCCCACCTGACCGACGACGGCTTCGTGGGCGATCCCACGGAGGCCGCACTGGTCGTCCTTGCCGCCAAGACCGGCGTCGACGCCGACGGTCTGCGGGCCGAGCTGCCGCGCACCGGCGAGCTGCCCTTCGACGCGGCCACCAAGTACATGGCAACCTTCCACGCCGAACCCGACGGCCGCACTCGCGTCCACGTCAAGGGCGCGGTCGACGTCCTGCTGGGCCTGTGCACCGACGTACGGACCGACGACGGCATGCGTACCCTGGACGACGGACACCGCGACGAGGTCGAGGCCGTGACCGCACGGCTCGGCGGTTCGGGGCTGCGCGTCCTCGGCGCCGCCACCGCCCTGGTGGACGGCACGCCGGATCCCTCCGCGCTGCCGGGGCTCACCCTCGTCTCCGTCGCCGGGATCGCCGATCCGCCGCGTCCCCAGGCACGGGACGCGATGGCGCTGTGCCGTTCGGCGGGCGTCGAGGTGAAGATGATCACCGGTGACCACGCCGACACCGCCACGGCCATCGCCCGCGAGCTCGACATCGACGGACAGGTGGTGACCGGCGCCGAGCTGGACCGGATGGCCGAGGACGAGCTGGCCGCACGCATCGACGACATAGGCGTGTTCGCGCGGGTCGCCCCGGAGCACAAGGTGCTGATCGTGCGGGCCCTGAC
This sequence comes from Streptomyces sp. cf386, assembly GCF_900103585.1. Classification (GTDB taxonomy): domain Bacteria; phylum Actinomycetota; class Actinomycetes; order Streptomycetales; family Streptomycetaceae; genus Streptomyces. The sequence continues at coordinate 223,403 of NZ_FNHV01000005.1, read as the reverse complement.
GGCCCGCGGTCACATCGTCGCCATGACCGGCGACGGCGTGAACGACGCGGCGGCGCTGCGGGCCGCCCACATCGGCGTGGCGATGGGTCGCACCGGCACGGACGTGGCCAAGGAGGCCGCCGACGTCGTCCTCACCGACGACGACTTCTCCACGATCGTGCGGGCGGTGCGCGAAGGACGCGCGATCTACGACAACATCGTCAAGTTCGTCCGCTTCCAGCTGGCCACCAACGTCGGCGCCATCCTGACCCTGCTGGGCGCCTCCCTCGCGGGCCTGCCCGCCCCCCTGACGGCGGCCCAGCTGCTGTGGGTCAACATCATCATGGACGGCCCGCCTGCCATGGCGCTGGCCGTCGACCCCGCCCGCGACGACGTGATGCGCCATCCACCGCGCGACCCGGCCGAGCGGATCCTGGACGTCCGCCGCCTGCTGGCCGTCACCCGGGCCGGCGCGATCATGGCGCTGGGCACGGTGGCAGTGCTGGCCCTCGCCCGCGAACAGGTCGACACCGACACCGCGCTGACCATGGCGTTCACCACGTTCGTCCTGTTCCAGCTGTTCAACGCCCTCAACGCCCGCGCCGACGACGGCCCTCTGCTCGGCCGCCACCAGTTCCGCAACCGGACGCTGTGGCTGTGCCTGGCCGGTGTGCTGGCGGTGCAGGTCCTCGCCGTCCATCTGCCGTGGGCGCGCACGGTGTTCGGCACGGTGCCGCTCGATGCGGGGCAGTGGGCGGTGTGCCTGGGGACGGCATCCACGGTCCTGCTGGTGGAGTTGGGTGTGCGTGGGGTGCGGTGGCTCGCGCGATCGGGGGCGGTGAAGCGGAAGCTCCCTCGGCTCGCCGCCGGCTCAGCGCCCACTGCTCAGCGGGGAATCGCCTGTACGGCGACCTCCAGCGCCTGCGACGCCGTACGCCGCGGTGACGGCGGACCCTCAGGGCCGTAGCCCAGGCGGATCACCATCTGGGCGTGGGCTCGTCGGTCGTCCTGCGGGGCGGGCGCGAGCTGCCCGCGCAGGTCGGGCCACTCCATCGCCTGGTGCAGCAGTGACGCCCGGATGCCGTGGGCGGTGGCCACCAGCAGGACGCGTTCAAGGGCCTGCCCGGCGCGCAGCCAGTCCGCGCGCCGGTCGTGCGCGGTGGACAGCACCGCGATCGTCGGCCGGGACTCGAAGAGACGGGCGGTCAGGGCGGCAGGGTGGCGGTGGGCGGCGAAGTCCCGCATGGGTATGTGCTCGCGGTAATCCTGCGCCCCGACGGCCGCCAGAGGTATGCCGAGCCCGGTGTGGTCCGGCTCCTGGACCCAGCGGCGGCTCTCCGCGGACCGGTCAGGGTCGGCCGTGGTGCGCTGTTCCCCCTCTCGGGTCAGTCGCAGCAGTTGGTCGGCCACATCGGCCCCGGGCCGGCCGAGCGCGGCACCCTCGGTGTGAGCGGCCTCGGCGAGCTCGGCCAGTACGGAGCCGGAGATCGGCAGGTCGGAGAAGGGCAGCCGGCTGCTGTGCCGGTGCCACAGGGCGTCGTACAGCCGAGGGACCGCCGAGAAACGGGCGGGACCGCCCAGCCGCACGGTCGCGAGCAGGCCGGGTTCGTCGGGGCGGGGCAGCAGCCGGGTCACCGGCTCCCGGCCGAAGTGCGCCACGGCGATGCGGAGATTGAACAGCGCGCAGCCCACGGACATGTGCAGAGCGCGCCCCGACGGGTCGGTGTGGCGCAGGCCGCGCTCGGGCACCGCCCGGAGCTCCAGCGTGTCGCTGTCGGGGGCGAGGCGGAACCGCCAGGGCTGGGTGTTGTGGATCGAGGGCGCGGCCGAAGCTGCCGAGACGAGTGTCTCCAGGGTCCGGACGTCGGGGACCGCAGTGGGCATGGCGGGCATGGGGGCTCCTCCCCGCCCGCACCGAAAGGACGGTGGGACGGCTCGATGACCCTCCCCAGGGTGGCTCGCACGGCACCGGTCAGGGCATGGGCCGTACGGCCCGACAATGCGCCGGAGGGCCCAACGGCCTGTCGGGCGGCCTCGGTTCGGATCGGTGTGGGAGCAGGACGGTCCAACGGCACGCAGAGCAGCGCCGGTTCGGTTCAGCGTCCGGTACGGCCTCGGTTCGCGTCAGCGTGCCGGACGTTCACCCGTCGGCTCGGGCTGCTCCAGGTGCGTGGCGAGCACGGCAGCCTGGACGCGGCGCTGGACACCCAGCTTGGCCAGCAGCCGGGAGATGTGGTTCTTGACGGTCTTCTCCGACAGGTACAGCCTCTTGCCGATCTCGCGGTTGGTGAGACCGTCCCCGATCAGCGCGAGGATCTCCCGCTCGCGCGGGGACAGCCCCGCGAGCTCCGGAGCCTCGGCCGGGGCCTGTGCGGGCTCGGTGCGCAGGGAGCGCATCAGCCGGGCCGTCGTCGCGGGGTCGAGCATCGACTGACCCGAGGCGACTGTGCGTACCGCCGACACGAGGTCCGAGCCCTTGATCTGCTTGAGCACATAGCCGGACGCCCCGGCCATGATCGCGTCGAGCAGGGCGTCCTCGTCGTCGAACGACGTCAGCATCAGACACGCCAGCTCCGGCATCTGGCTGCGCAGCTCACGGCAGACGGTGATGCCGTCGCCGTCCGGGAGACGTACGTCGAGCACGGCCACGTGCGGGCGGACCGCCGGGGCCCTTACCAGGGCATGCTCGACGTTCGCGGCGTCCCCGACGACGGAGATGTCCGGCTCGCTGTCCAGCAGGTCGGACAGCCCGCGCCGGACGACTTCGTGGTCGTCCAGCAGGAACACGCGGATCGGGTCCTGCGCGGTGAAGGTGCGTGGCTCGGTCATCTGGACCCCTTGTTCCCCGGGCGTGTGACGGCCCTGTGGGCCGTCCTGACGACGATCATCACGCGTCCAGGCCTCGGCCACTAGGGCCGACCGGCCCAACCCGTCCCCTTGGCGCGCCGACTGGCCCCTCCGCACTGGCCTGTCGGCCCCTGACGGTGGTGCGTGCGGTGAGACCTTGCTGCCGGTGTTCGTCTTCCATTCTGCCCCTCAGAGGGCGGGCCGGAGGACCTGCTCAGCGTAGGTTGCCACGGGCGTGTGCGCCGTGCGCTGCACGGCCTCACGGCGTCGAGGTGTCCTGCCCGTCCAGCTCGAACACCACATCCACAACCCCCTCCACCGCTCGCACCAGCCGTGCCGCCACCGGCACCAGCGACTTGTCCCGGATCTGGCCGCCCAGGCGCACGACGCCGTCGAGGACGTCGACCCGTACCGCCGGTCCAGGCTCCGGGAAGAGGTAGGCCACGACCTCCCGCCGCACCTCCTCCGCGATCTCCTCGTCGCGCCGCAGGAACACCTTCAGCAGGTCGACCCGGCTGACGACACCTTCCAGGCGTCCGTCCGCGTCGACCACGGGCAGGCGCTTGACCTTGGCCCGTGCCATGGTGCGGGCGGCCTGGGCGAGCGTCGCGTCGGCGGTGACGGTGAGGGCGGGACGGGTCATCAGCTCGCCCGCGGTCACCGAACCGGCCTTCGCCAGGTCGGACAGCCGGCGCAGCTGCGTGTACCGGTCGGGGTCGCTGTCGCGGAACTCCTCCTTGTGCAGCAGATCGGCCTCGGAGACGACGCCGAGGACCCGGCCCTCGCCGTCCACGACGGGCAGGGCGCTGACCCGGCGGTCCTGCAGAGTCCGCACGATGTCCTTGAACGCGGCGTCGCGGCCGACGACGGCGACGTCACGCGTCATCACGTCACGCACGATGTGCGGGGATCCGGGCACGATGACTCCTCCAATTCCTCGATCGCTTCGGTCCGCGCCGCCGGGCGCGGTCAGTGCACGGCGCCGCTGCCGTACGGCGCGTACAGGTCGAGCAACCGGACACGGGCCGCCTGCAGGCGGTGGGCCACGACCTCGCCCACCCACCGGGCGATGCTCCGGCCGAATTCGGGATCGTTCTGGCACATCGCGCGTACGGCGGTGGCGTCGAACTCGTACGCCCGCACCGGCGAGGCCGCCTCCGCGCCCAGATGCCAGACGTGCGGCGGGTACAGCCAGGACCAGCCGAGGAGTTCGTTGTGGCCGAGCGACTCGATGACGGCGGGCCGACGGCCGGGTACGCGCATGTCGAGTTCGACCGCGCCGGTCCGGATGATCCAGAACCGGTCGGCACGCCCGCCCTCCTCGAAGAGCCGGGCGCCCTGCGGGTAGGACACCTCGCGGGCGACTCGCAGCAGCCGTTCCCGGTGCTCGGCAGGCAGCGCCCGGGGCATGCTCGTCGATGCGGGTGCGTTCATGGGATGCCTCCAGGTCGTACGCACGGAGCTACCACCTCCAGCGTGAGCACGCGCGATGGCCGGGGCCATGGGCCACCCGGCCCCGGCACCGGGCCACCCGGCGGCCGGCGGGAGCCTTTCGGCACCCTGTGCGGACGGGCGATCCGTCGTTCGATGATGGGGAATGGAGAGCTACTCGGCGCAGACGCCACGGAGAGAGGCGAGGGAGGGGCGGAAACCATGCGCATCGTCGTCGCCCTCGGCGGCAACGCCCTGCTGCATCGGGGCGAACGCCCCGACGCGGACGTCCAGTGCACCAACATTGTCCGCGTAGCCACCGCGATCGCCGCCCTCGCCCACGACCACGAACTCGTCGTCACCCACGGCAACGCCCCTCAGCTCGACCTCCTCGCCGCCCAGAGCACGGCCGACGCGGCCCTCACCTCCCCCTACCCGCTGGATCTGCTCGGCGCCCAGACGCAGGGCATGATCGGCACCCTCCTGGTCCGCACCCTGCGCGACGTCCTGCCCGGCCGCAGGGTCATCACCCTCGTCACGCACACCCGGGTACACGTCGACGACCCCGCCTTCGAGCACCCCAGCGAGTTGGTCGGGCCGATCTACCCAGAGAAGCCCGCCCGCTTCCTGGCGGCGAAGTACGGCTGGCACATGGCCGAGGACCGGCACGGCTGGCGGCGGGTGGTCCCCGCACCCTCGCCCGAGCGGATCGTGGAGGCCGATACCGTCCGGGTTCTGCTGGAAATGGGGACCGTCGTGGTGTGCGCGGGCGGCGGAGGCGTCCCTGTCGTCGCCGACTGGGCCACCGGAGCGCTGCACGGCGTGGACGCCGTCGTGGACAAGGACCTGGCAGCCGCCCGGCTGGCCGAGGACCTGAAGGCGGACTTCCTGCTCGTGCTGACCGACGTACCCAACGTCTACGCCGGCTACGGCACCCCCGACCAGCGGCCCGTCCTCGACGCCACGCCGGCCGAACTGCGCGACGCTCTCTCCCACTGCCCTGAAGGCGTGGGAGGTACCCCCATCCCGCAGGGGTCGATGGGCCCCAAGGCCGAGGCCGCCGCCCGATTCGTGGAGAACACCGGCCAGCTGGCCGCGATCGGGGCGCTGGACGCGGCGTACGAGATCGTGCACGGCCGTTCCGGGACGCTCGTGCGGCCCGATCTGCCGGTCGCCTGACACCCGCTGACGGCGGTCACCGCTCCCGGCACCACGTCCGGTACGCCGCACGGCCGTCGGCAGGGTCGGGAAGATCAGCTCCCTGCCCACGGACTCCGCGAGACCGTAGGCCTCCAGGTCGTCCAGCAGGTCCTGCTTGACCCGGGCCGGCGCGAAGACTATGCCCCGCCGGGTCAGCTCGCGGCGCAGGTCGTCCACCGCGTCCAGGGCGGTGATGTCCACTTCGACGTTCGCCTCGGTGTTGAGGACGAACCAGCGCACCGGGCCGGTCTGTTCGTCGACGGCGGCCAGAGCACGGCGGTGGACTCCTGCGCGTTGGCGAAGAACAGCGGGCAGTCGTAGCGGTGGACAAGCAGCCCGGGGATGGTGCGGGCCTGCGGATGGTCGTCCACGTCGTGCATGCCGGCCACCCCGGGCACCAGTCCCTCGACGGCGTCGTGCGGCCGGGCCACCCGGCTCAGCGACTCGGCCACGGACAGACCCACGGCGACGAGCACGCCGTACAGCAGATCCAGCGTGAGCACGCCGACCAGGCAGCCGACCGCCAGCAGCAGTTCCCGCCGCCGGAAGGCGGCCGGCCGGGTGAAGCCCGCGAGGTCCGTCATGCCGGTCGCCGAGTACACGACGAGCGCGCCCAGTACTGCCGACGGCGTGCGGACCGGCAGCGGGCTGGGAAACAGCAGCACGGCGAGCACTGCCATGCCCGCCACCAGGGAGTACGCCTGGCTGCGGGCGCCCGCCGAGGAGGCGAGCGCGGAGCGGCCGGCACGGCTGCTCACCGGGAAGCCCTGCAGCCGGCCCGCGCCGAGATTGCTCGCGCCCAGCGTCGGGAACTCCTGGTCGGCGTCGAGGCGGTCGGCCTCGTCGTCGCGACCGGCGAACGCGTGGGCGGTGAGGATGAAGTCCGTGTAGGCGACAGGCAGGACGCCCAGAGCGGGCAGCGCCAGATGCGGGAGCTCGCTCAGGTGGGCCGCCGCCACAGAACGCAGCCCGGCCGGGACCTCGCCGATGACCTTGATCCCGTACCCCTCGTCGAGATCGAAGACAGCCACGGCCGCAGTACCCGGCACCACCGCCGGCAGGGGACCCGGCACGGCCCCGCAGCAGCCGTGCCAGGGTGAACAGGAATGCGATCGTGACGGCGGAGAAGACCATCGTCCCTGGGTGCGCCTGACCCAAGTTCCTTGCGAATGACCACAGTTGCGGGAAGAAGCCCGAACCCTCCGTGTCCATGCCGGTGAGCTTGGGCAGCTGGTCCACGATCATGATCAGGGCCACGCCCGCCAGATAGCCGATCAGGACCGGGCGGGACAGCAGGGCGGCGACGAAGCCCAGGCGCAGCAGCCGGGCCGCCAGGCACAGCAGGCCGGCCGTCACGGCGAGGGCGGCGGCCAGGGTGGTGTAGGGGTCGGGGTCCGCGCCGGCCAGTGGGGCCACCGCGGTCGCCGTCATCAGCGCGGTCGCCGCCTCGGGCCGACCGAGAGCAGCCGGGACGAGCCCAACAGGGGCGTACAGGCCGAGCGCGGGCAGGATCGCCCACAGCCCGGCGACCGGCGGCAGCCCGGCCACGCCTGCGTACGCCGTCACCTGCGGCACGAGATACGCGGCCACCGTGGCACCGGCGAGCAGGTCGCCGCGCAGCCAGGAGCGGCGGTAGCCGGCGAGGGCGGTGACCCCGGGGGCCGGCCGACGGATCGCAGGCATCAGGCGGTGCCACCCCGAGGCGTGCCCGCCCGAGCCGTGGGACATGGGGCTCCTTGCGCCGACTGCCTCCGGGATCCGTCGCGACCGCTCCGACCGGTACGTCCGCGCCTCCAGGTCCGGCGGCCGACAGGGCCCGAGGAAGGGGCCGTTCAGCCCCACGGACACGGACCTTCGGCACCGGGCGACGGCATGTCCGCGCCACGAGAGTGGACGGCGTCAACAACGAATCCGTCCCGAGGGGGATCAAGACGATGGCAGTTCACGATCAACCGCACCGCCACCTGGGATTCCGTCTCCCGTCCCTGCGCAAGGCCAAGGCGGCTGAGGCGGCGGCCGACACCACGGCGACGAGCGCTTACATCGTCGCCGGACTGCGACTGCTGACCGGGTTCATCTTCCTGTGGGCATTCCTCGACAAGACGTTCGGCCTCGGGTACGCCACTCAGTCCGGCAACGGCTGGGTCGACGGTGGCTCGCCCACCAAGGGCTTCCTCAGCGGGGTCGCAGCCGGTCCGATGGAGTCGACCTTCCACGACTGGGCCGGGGACGCCTGGGCGGACTGGCTGTTCATGCTCGGCCTGCTCGGCATCGGTGTGGCGCTGATCCTCGGCATCGGTCTCCGCCTGGCTGCGATCGCGGGCACGCTGATGATGGCCTTGATGTGGATCGCGGAGTGGCCTCCGGCCAAGCACCTCTCCGACGGGTCGCCGAGCATGTCGACCAACCCGTTCGCCGAGTACCACGTCGTCTACGCCGTCGTCCTGATCGGGCTTGCCGCCGTGGGCGCGGGCGCGGTCTGGGGGCTGGGCAAGGCCTGGGCACGCCTACCCATCGTGGAACGTCACCCCTGGCTGCGCTGAAGGCAAGGGGCCGCTGGGCCGGTCGGTCCCGGCCGGGGACCAGCGGCCCCTGCAAGAGCGACCACCCGGCTCCCAAGCTGTTAACAGATCCCCGATCAGGAGGCAGAACCATGGTCCGCACTGTTGTCGTAGGTCTCGACGGCTCGTCCGAAAGCCGGGCCGCGGCCGAGTGGGCGGCCCGCGAGGCGAAGCTGCGCGGCCTGCCGTTGAAGATCGTCCATGTATGGGAGCCCGTCCCGGAGCCCATGGCCCAGGCTCCGCTGCTCGGCGCCGAGACCCGGCAGCACTGGAGCGAGCGGGTGCCCCGCGAGGCAGCTGAGGGGATCAGGCTGCGCCACCCCGGCATCGAGGTGACCACCGAGCAGCTGACCGGAGGCTCGGCCGACACCCTCGTCAAGGCAGCCGCCGACGCGGAACTGCTGGTCCTCGGCTCGCGCGGACTCAGCGGATTCGGCGGGTTCATGGTCGGCTCCGTCGGCCTCTCCGTCGTGGCGCACGCCGAGCGGCCCGTCGTCCTCGTTCGCGCCGGAGAACAGGCCGCCGACGAGCACGAGCCGGACCCGGCGGGCATCCCGTCGGCCGCCACGCCCTATCGGCCCGTCGTCCTCGGACTCGACGCGGCGAGTCCCGACGACTCGGTGATCGAGTTCGCCTTCGCGGAGGCCGCCCGCCGTGAGACCGGCCTGCGGGCGATTCACGGCTGGAACCTGCCCCCGTACTACGTGTACGGCCTCTCCGCCGACGCCCAGCTGCACGACGAGATCGCCCGGCAGCAGGCCGCCGCTCTGGCGGAGGCCCTGCGGCCCTGGCGGCAGAAGTACCCGAATGTCGACGTCACCGAGGAGACCCCGTCCGGCAGCCCCGGAGTCCGATTGGTGGACGGCTCCCGCGAGGCCTCCTTGGTCGTCGTCGGCCGTCGCATCCGGCGCAGCCCGTTCGGCGCTCACATCGGGCCCGTCACCCACGCCGTCCTGCACCACGCCACGGCCCCCGTGGCGGTCGTGGCCCACAAGTGACATCGAAACCCAAGGAGTTGACCCCATGAAGGCAGCGGTCGTCCGAGCCTTCGGCGAGCCCCTCGTCATCGAGGACCGCCCCGACCCCGAGCCCGGCCCCGGCCAGGTCCGCATCCGGGTCGAGGCCTCCGGGCTGTGCCACACCGACATCCACGCCGCCCGAGGCGACTGGCCCGTCAAGCCCAGCCCGCCCTTCGTGCCCGGCCACGAGGGCGTGGGCCTCGTCGAGAAGCTCGGCGAGGGCGTCACGCACCTGAGCATCGGCGAGCGAGTCGCCGTGCCGTGGCTCGGCAAGGCCTGCGGCCGGTGCGAGCACTGCGTCTCCGGCTGGGAGACGCTGTGCGAGCAGCAGATCAATACCGGCTACGGCTGCGACGGCGGGTACGCCGAGAAGATGCTGGCCTGGGCCGACTTCGCCCAGCCGGTACCGAAGGGCGTCACCGCCGTCGACGCCGCCCCGCTGACCTGCGCCGGCGTGACCACGTACAAGGCGCTCAAGGTCGCCGACGTGCGGCCCTCTCAGCTCGTCGCGATCTCCGGCGTCGGCGGACTCGGTCACCTGGCCGTGCAGTACGCGAAGATCGCCGGGGCCACGGTCGCGGCCATCGACGTCACCGACGAGAAGCTCGAACTCGCCGCCGAACTGGGTGCCGACCTCGTCATCGACGCCCGCAAGCACGACGTCGGCGAGGTCCTCAAGCGGTACGGAGGCGCCCACGCGGCCATCGCGCTCGCCGTGAACGAGGACGCTTTCGCCGCCGTCAACTCCGGGCTGCGGCGCGGCGGCAAGCTCGTCATGGTCGCCCTTCCCGCGCACGGCACCCTTCAGATCCCGATCTTCGGCACCGTCCTGAACGGCACCTCGGTGATCGGCTCGATCGTCGGCACCCGGCAGGACCTCGCCGAGGTCCTCCAACTGCACGCGGCCGGCCGCACCAGGGTCATCTGCGAGACCCGCCCGCTGGCCTCCGTCAACGAGTCCATCGACGAGGTGCTGCGCGGTCAGGTCAAGGCGCGGATCGTCTTCGATCTCGGCGCGGGGAGGTGAACGCCGTGGACCTGCCTCTGGTCGTCGGCGTCGACGGTTCCGAGCCGAGCCTGCGCGCAACGGACTGGGCGTCAGACGAGGCCGTGGTGCGCGGCGTGCCGCTCCGTGTCGTGTACGCCTGCCTGTGGGAGCGCTACGAAGGCGCCGCACTCGCAAGGGACCTCGGCGAGCCCTCGGCGCAGGTGCTCCCCCAGGAGATCACCGGCGCCGCCGTCCAGCGGGCCCGCGACCGCCACCCGGACCTGAAGGTGAGTGCCGAGGTGGTGTTCGAGGAGCCCGAGTACGCCCTGGTGCGGGAGAGCCGGAACGCCTCCGCGCTCGTCGTCGGCAACCGCGGCCGCAGCGGCCTCGCCGCGGCCCTGCTCGGCTCCGTCAGCCTGACGGTTGCCGCGCACGCCCACTGCCCGGTCGTCGTCCTGCGCGGCAGCCACGACAACCAGGCCACGCCCCCGGTTCACGGACGCGTCGTCGTGGCCGTCGGCGAGGACACCGAGAACTCGGCGGCCGTGCGCTTCGCCTACGAGGAGGCCAGGCGCCGCGGGGTCCCCCTGGATGCCGTACGGGCCTGGCGGTGCCCCGCGCACGAGACCACCGACCACCCTCTGCTCGCCGACGCACCTGCCCGGCTGCACGAGCAGCACGCCGAGGAGACCCTCGCCAAGGCCCTGCGGGACGCCCCGCCCCACCTGGAACTGCGCCGCCGTACCGTCGAGGGCCACGCCCGCCGCGTGCTCGTGGACGCCTCGCACGACGCCGACCTCCTGATCGTCGGGGCCAAGCGCCGGGCCGGCCACCACGGGCTCCAGCTCGGCCGCGTCGCCCACGCCGCACTGCACCACTCCGCCTGCCCGGTCGCCGTCGTACCCCAGCCGGCGTGAGTGCCGTGACCGGCTCAGAGGCTCGCTGCGTGGTCCGGGACGCACGTCGGCAGACCGCGTGGCGGGCACCGGTGGCCAATCGGCTCCGGGCGCTCCGGCATCTCCAGGACCGGCGGGGACAGCTTCCGGCGGCGCACGGGGTCCTCCAGGACCGCGATCCGCGCAACCCGCGGATTGAAATGCCCAGGGGCCCGCTTGACGCTGCCGCCCTTGCCCGCCGCCTCCCGCCCCTCGAGGATGACGACGAGGCGGGCGCCATCTGCGCGCAACCGCTCCAGCAGCTTCGCCCGCTCCGTCTGCAGGCGCAGCAGTTCCCTCTCGTACGTCTTGCGCGGCAGCTTCTCGGCCCTCCTGGCGACCCTGCCGCCTCCCACCGCCCGTCGACCCCCGTCGACGACGCACTCGACGACTTACGGAGTCACCGATGCCCGAGCTCGAACACCAGGACAGCACCGTTCTGACCGACGACGAGCTGCGCACCCTGGATGCCCACTGGCGGGCCGCCAACTATCTGGCCGCCGGACAGATCTATCTGCTGGCCAACCCGCTGCTGCGCGAGCCGCTGCGGGCGGAGCACATCAAGCCGCGGTTGCTCGGCCACTGGGGCACTTCGCCGGGCCTGAACCTCGTGTACACCCACCTCAACCGTGTCATCAGGGCGCGCGGGCTCGACGCCCTGTGCGTGTGGGGGCCGGGTCACGGCGGGCCATCCGTGCTCGCGGGCTCCTGGCTGGACGGCAGCTACAGCGAGACCTACCCGGACGTCACCCGCGACGTGCCCGGCATGGAGCGGCTGTTCAGGCAGTTCTCCTTCCCGGGCGGGGTACCGAGTCATGTGGCGCCGGAGGTTCCGGGTTCCATCCATGAGGGCGGCGAGCTCGGCTACTCGCTCGCCCACGCCTACGGTGCCGCCTTCGACAACCCGGACCTGGTGGTCGCCTGCGTGATCGGTGACGGCGAGGCGGAGACGGGCCCGCTGGCCGCCTCCTGGCACTCCAACAAGTTCCTCGACCCGGTCCACGACGGCGCCGTGCTGCCGATCCTGCACCTCAACGGCTACAAGATCGCCAACCCGACCGTGCTGTCCCGGCTGCCCGAGCACGAGCTCGACGCCCTCCTGCGCGGCTACGGCCACGAACCGATCCACGTCACCGGCGACGACCCGGACGTGGTCCACCGCGCCATGGCCCGCGCCCTTGATGACGCCCTCGACCGGATCGCCCTCCTCCAGCGCACAGCCCGCGAAGAGGGCATCGGCGAGCGCGCGCACTGGCCCGTGATCGTCCTGCGTACCCCCAAGGGCTGGACCGGCCCGGCCGAGGTCGACGGGCTGCCGGTGGAGGGCACCTGGCGCTCGCACCAGGTCCCGCTGGCCGGCGTACGCGAAAACCCGGAACATCTGCGGCAGTTGGAGACCTGGCTGCGCTCGTACCGCCCCGAGGAGCTGTTCGATGCCGACGGCCGGCCCGTCGCCGACGTCCTCGCCTGCGTCCCCGAGGGCGCGCGCAGGCTAGGCGCCACCCCGCACGCCAACGGCGGACTGCTCGCGCACGAGCTGCCGCTGCCGTCCCTCGACCGCTTCGCCGTACCGGTCGAGAAGCCCGGCACGACCCTGCACGAGCCGACCCGGATCCTCGGAGATCTTCTGGAACAGGTCATGAAGGACACCGCGACCCGCCGCGACTTCAGGGTCGTCGGCCCGGACGAGACCGCCTCCAACCGCCTGCAGGCCGTCTTCAACGCCAGCGGCAAGGCTTGGCAGGCGCAGACCCTCCCGGTCGACGAGCATCTCGACCGGCACGGCCGGGTGATGGAGATCCTGTCCGAGCACCTCTGCCAGGGCTGGCTGGAGGGCTATCTCCTCACCGGCCGGCACGGGCTGTTCTCCTGTTACGAGGCGTTCGTGCACATCGTCGACTCCATGGTCAACCAGCACATCAAGTGGCTGAAGACCTCCAGGGGGCTGCCGTGGCGGGCCCCCGTCCCCTCCCTCAACTACCTGCTGACCTCGCACGTCTGGCGGCAGGACCACAACGGTTTCTCCCACCAGGATCCCGGCTTCGTCGACCACGTCCTCAACAAGAGCCCCGAGGTCGTACGGGTCTATCTGCCGCCGGACGCCAACACCCTCCTCTCCGTCGCCGACCACGCCCTGCGCAGCCGCGACTACGTCAACGTCATCGTCGCGGGCAAGCAGCCCTGCTTCGACTGGCTCTCCATGGACCAGGCCGCCGCCCACTGTGCCCGCGGCGCCGGCATCTGGGACTGGGCCGGCACGGAGAACGGCGGCGAACCGGACGTCGTGCTCGCCTGCGCCGGTGACGTACCCACCCAGGAGGTCCTGGCCGCAGCCCAACTGCTGCGCCGCCACCTGCCCGACCTCGCCGTGCGCGTGGTCAACGTCGTCGACATGACCCGGCTCATGCCGCGCGAGGAGCACCCGCACGGTATGACCGACTTCGAGTACGACGGCCTGTTCACGCGGGACAAGCCGGTGATCTTCGCCTACCACGGCTATCCCTGGCTGATCCACCGCCTCGCCTACCGGCGCACCGGCCACCCGAACATGCACGTGCGCGGGTACAAGGAGTCCGGCACCACGACCACGCCCTTCGACATGGTCGTCCGCAACGACCTCGACCGCTACCGCCTGGTCATGGACGTCATCGACCGCGTCCCCGGCCTCGCCGTCCGCGCCGCCGCCGTACGGCAGTCGATGGCCGACGCCCGCACCCGTCACCACGCCTGGATCCGCGAGCACGGCACCGATCTGCCGGAGATCGCGGAGTGGAGTTGGAACGTCTGACCAGGCTTTTGTCGGGCGGGACCGGAATCGCCTGACACCCGGCCTTCCTTTGAGGGCCGACCGGCCCACCCACACCGCCCGGACAGCCCATGGGGCCGCCGCCCGTCCCGCTGGACGCTTTAAGGGTCGGGGAATCACCGAGGAACGCCGAGGAGACCGCGATGACGGACGACACGCTCAGTCGGCCCACGGTCCACGCCCTGCTCGCGGACGGCACCACCGTGTGCATCCGTCCGGTGCGGCGGGACGATCACGATCAGGTGCAGGGGCTGTACGAGGAGATGTCCCCGGAGAACCTGCGCCTGAGGTTCTTCGCCGCGAGCCGGCGCTCCGCCGGCCTGGCCGCGGACCGGGCCTGCGCCGAGCCTCGCCCCGGGTACCGGGTGCTGCTGGCCGAGACGGGCGGTCGGGTGATCGGCCTCGCAGAGTACGACAGCGGCGGGACGGGGGACCCGGCGGAGATCTCCATCGCGGTTGCCGACAGACTCCACCACCGCGGCGTCGGCACCCTTCTCGTCGAGCACCTGGTCTCCGCCGCCCGCGCCGAGGGCATCACCAGCTTCACGGCCGACGCACTCAGCGAGAACCACGAGGTGCTGAAGCTCTTCGCCGACCTCGGCCTGCGCACGACCCGCCGCTTCGAGGGCCCGGAGGTGCGCTGCGCCATCGCCCTCGACCAGAGCGACACCTACCTCACGGCCGTCGAGGAACGAGGCCGGGCCGCCGACGTCGCCAGCCTCGAGCCGCTGCTGCGGCCCCGTACGGTCGCCGTCGTCGGGGCCGGACGCAAGCCGGGATCGGTGGGCCGGGCGATCCTGCACCACCTGCACTCGGGCGGCTACGCCGGCCGCCTGTTCGCGGTGAACCCCCGCGCGAGCTCGATCCTGGGCGTGCCCTGCCACTCCTCGGTCGGCGCCCTGCCAAAGACCCCTGACCTCGCGGTGCTCGCCGTACCGGCAACCGCGATCCCCGCCGCCGCGGAGGATTGCGGAAAGGCAGGCGTACGGGCCCTCCTCGTCGTCACCGCAGGCCTGGACGCCGACCAGGTGCGGGCCCTGCTGGCGGCGTGCCGCGCGTACGGCATGCGGCTCGTCGGGCCGAACTGCCTGGGCATCTCCAACACCGACCCGGAGCTGCGCCTGGACGCCACCTTCGCCGCCGGCCACCCGCGCCCCGGCACCGCGGGCGTCGCCGTGCAGTCCGGCGGCGTCGGCATCGCGCTGCTCGACGGGCTGTCCCGGCTCGGCATCGGCGTCTCCTCCTTCGCCTCCCTCGGTGACAAGTACGACGTCAGCGGCAACGACATGCTCCAGTGGTGGGAGAGCGACGGCCGCACCGACCTCGCCCTGCTGCACCTGGAGTCCTTCGGCAGCCCGCGCGCCTTCTCCCGCACCGCTCGCCGCGTCACCCGCCGCATGCCGGTACTCACCGTCGACGCCGGCCGCACCGACGAGGGCCGACGCGCCGCCGCCTCCCACACCGCGGCCGCCGCGACCCGCACCATGACCCGCCAGGCCCTGTTCACCCAGGCCGGCATCACCGCCACCCGCTCGATCGGCGAACTCCTCGAAGCCGCCGCCCTGTTGCACGCCCAACCCCTGCCCGGCGGACCTCGCGTCGCCATCGTCACCAACGCCGGGGGAGCGGGTGTCCTCGCAGCCGACGCCTGCGCCGAGAACGGGTTGGAACTCCCGGCGCCCGGCACCGAGCTGATCGATGCCCTGCTCGACGTCCTGCCCTCAGGCGCCGCCGCCGGCAACCCCGTGGACGCCACGGCCGCCGTCACGGAGGAGCAGCTCACGGACTGTGTGGACCGGATCATGGGGTACGGCGGTGTCGACGCGGTCCTTGTGGCCCTCGTCCCCACGGCGGTCGCCGCGGCGACGGGCGACGACCTCGTCCGGGCCCTCACCAGCGCGCCCGGACGACGGACGAAGCCAATCGTGGCCGTCCGACTCGAACAGGCCCTGCCCGTCGAACTGCTGCCCGCCGCCGAGGACACCGCCATCCCTGCCTACGCCGAACCCCAGGCGGCGGCCCGCGCACTGGCCCACGCGGCCCGCCGTGCCGCCTGGCTCGCCCGGCCCGTCGGGACGGTCCCCGGCCTCGACGGCGTCGAGACGAACCGCGCCCACGCCTTCGTCGAGGCCTACCTCGACCGGCACCCCGACGGCGGCTGGCTCGACCCCCGCGAATGCGCCGAACTCCTCGGCTGCTACGGCATTCCCCAGCTGGCCTGGGCCTGGGCCGACACCGAGAACGACGCCGTCCTGGCCGCCGAGCGGCTGCGCGGCGCCGACGGCCGCGTCGTGATGAAGGGCCACTGGCCGGGCCTGGTACACAAGACCGCCGAGCACGCCGTCCACCTCGACCTCCGCGGGGATTCCCAAGTCCGCGCCGCCTTCCGTGACTTGGAGACCAGGTTCGCCGGCCTGCTGGAGGGCGTGGTGATCCAGCCGCTCGCCGACCGCGGCACCGAGCTGTTCGCCGGCGTCGTGCAGGACCAGGTCTTCGGTCCCCTCCTCCTGTTCGGGCTCGGCGGCACCGCGACGGAGGTCCTCGCCGACCACGCCGCACGGCTGGCCCCGCTCACCGACCACGACGTCCACGACCTGATCACGGCCCCGCGCTGCGCCCCGCTCCTGTTCGGCGCGCACGGTGCCCGGCCGGTGGACCTCCAGGGCCTCGAACAACTGCTGCTGCGGCTGTCCCGCATGGCGAGCGACCTGCCGCAGCTGGCCGAGGCCGACTTCAACCCCGTTCTCGCGACACCGGGCGGAGTCACCGTGCTCGATGCGCGCGTACGCCTGCTGCCCCGCAGGCCCCAGGACCCGTATCTGCGCCGACTCCGCTGAGGAGGGACAACCATGAAGCACAACAAGGTCGGCTCCGTGATGACCACGGACGTCGTCCGCGCCGAGTACGGCACCCCGTTCAAGGAGGTCGCCCGGCTGCTCGGTGACCACCGCATCAGCGGACTGCCCGTCGTCGACGACGACGAGAAGGTCATCGGCGTCATCTCCGAGACGGACCTGATGGTCCGGCAGGCCGAGACGCCCGACCCGTACGAGCCGAAGAAGCGCTTCCGCTTCGACCGGCTGACTCGCTCCGGCCGGGCGCGCGCCGTGAAGGCCCGCGCCCGCACCGCCGGCCAACTGATGACCGAGCCGGCCGTCACGGTCCACGCCGACGACACCATCGTCGAGTCCGCCCGGACCATGGCGCAGCACCACATCGAACGGCTGCCCGTCCTCGACGAGGAGCACCGGCTCGTCGGCATCGTCACCCGCCGCGATCTGCTCCAGGTCTTCCTGCGGCCGGACGCGGACATCCGCGCCGAGGTCGTCGACGAGGTTCTGGTACGGGCCCTGTGGCTGCCGGCGCGCAGCATCGCCGTCTCCGTCACCGAGGGCGTGGTCACGCTCATGGGCCAGATGGAGCGCAAGAGCGAGACGGAGATCGCCGTCTCCATGACCCGTCAGATCGACGGCGTGGTCGCGGTCGTCGACAAGCTCAGCCACCGGCTGGACGACTCGCACGTCCGGCCCGACGAGCAGGCGCTGCACGGCATCGCCGACGACTGGCTGCGCAAGCTGTGAACATGTGAAAGGAGGCGGAGCACCATGACCACCAAGGTGCTGGTCGCCTACGGGACGACGAACGGATCGACCGCGCAGATAGCCGAGGCCGTGGCCGAGGTCCTGCGGAAGGAGGGCCTCACAGCCGAGGCGCTGCCGGCCGGTTCCGTCGCCCGCGTCGACCCGTACGACGCCGTCGTCGTCGGCGGCGGACTGTACGCAGGACGCTGGCACAGGGAATCCCGCCGGTTCCTCCGCAGGCACCGCCGTGAACTGGTCGAACGCCCGCTGTGGGTGTTCAGCAGCGGCCCGTTGGACCCCTCGGCCTCCGACCGGGACATCCCGCCCGTGCCCGGCCTGAAGCGGGCCATGACCCGGCTCGACGCCAACGGGCACGTCACCTTCGGCGGCTGCCTGGAGGAGGGCGCCAAGGGGTGGGTCGCCCGGATGATCGTCAAGAACGGAAAGGGCGGCGACTTCCGGGACTTCGACCGCATCGAGGACTGGGCGCGGACGGTCGCCGACGAGCTGGTAGCCAAGGGCTGAGCCAGGCTCCGCGGGTCAGGAAAGCTCTCGAAAGGGGCAGCACCCTGTCCGGGGCGTACGAGAGCCCCGGGCGTGCTTCCCACGGGCGTCCCGGTCATGCTGCGCTGCACCTGGCCCGCGCCGCCTCCCTGGCGCCTTCACCGCACAACAGCCAATCCCGGTGGCCGAGAGGCGGTCATCGCCTGCGGGGCGCCCCTGTTCAACGCGCGGATCGCCGTACCCCGGCTGGGCTTCCGGCCCGCCGTCGACCTCCTTCCGGAACCGGGGAACTCCGGCTACCTGGCCCACGTGGGCCATGCGGCCCACGCTCCGGCCACGCCCGAAGAGGCCCTGCTGGCCCTCGCGATGCCCCACCCGCACACTCATCGCGGCCCCTTCGGGCCCGAGCCGGTACCCGACACCCTGCTCGACGAGCTGTGCGACCACGCCCGCGCCGAGGACGCCGACCTCCGGATCATCGACGAACCGGAGAAGCTCCGGCTGCTCGCCGACCTGGTGCGCACCGCCGAGGACGTTCACCGCGCGGATCCGCGCCACGCCGCCGAGATCGTCCGGTCAGTCGGCCCGGAAGGCGTGCCCGTCGAGGCCTGCCGTCGTCACCCGGACGCCACCCTGCTTGCGGGTCGCGACCATCTCGAGTTCGCCCGGTACCGCATCAGCCCGAGCCGCCGATGGATCGGACGCACCGGGACCGTCGCCGTACTGTCCACTCCCTACGACAGCCGCACCGACTGGCTCCGGTCGGGTCAGGCGCGCCAGCGTGCCCTCCTCCACGCAGCCGCCCACAAACGTCGTGGCTGCCTTCCACACCCAGCCCCTCGAACTGCCCGCGCTGCGGGCGGAGATCCGGAAACGCCTCGTAGGCGGCCGATTCCCGCAGGTGGTCCTGCGCCTCGGCCCTACGGCTGCCCGTATGTGGCCCACGTCCCGCCGCCCGACCATCGAGGTGCTGGTCGATGACGCCGTACCGGACCGGTGGTGACGATGACCCGGAGCGGGCGACTGCGCTGGCGTCTGAGGCGCAAGCCCCTGAGGCGCCGCAGCTCTCCGGTCGAGGCCTGGCTCCTGTTCCTGACCTGAACTCGCGCGGCCCTGGGCGCCGTCGTCACGGGCGTCCTGACCGCACATGCCATCGAGCGGAACATCGACAGCCGACGGGCCGAGCGGCGCCCCGTCACGGCCGCGCTCACCGAGGACGCGGAGCTGTCCGCGTCCTTCGCCGAAGGCGCTGGCAGCGGCCACGCTTGGGCCATGGTCCCGTGGAACGGCCCGGACGGCACCCCTCGGACGGGACTGGCTCGTGTCGATCCCGGCGCCGAGACAGGGGAGACGACCCGGGTCTGGGTGAACGACAAGGGAGCTCTCACGCCCGAGCCCGCGAGCCCCGACCAGGCCGAAGTCCAGGGTGCCGTGCTGGGTACGGCGGTCGCGGTGAGTGTCGGCGCGGCAGTGGCACTCGCCGGCTGGGGCGTATCCACTCGGCTGGACAGCAGGCGGCTACGGCAGTGGGACACGGAGTGGGAAAAGGTCGGTCCCCAGTGGGGGCCCAAGGCCGGCTGACATGCCTTCAGCGAATGCCTCGCAGCTTCAGCGGACGACTCTCAGCAGATCCGCGGCAGCTGCTCCCCGAGCGGCATCTCCACGATCCGCCGCGCGCCCACCAGCGTCCGCAGCGTCACCCGCCCCGCCGGCCCGTCCGGCAGCACCTCGCCGATCCGCACCGCGCCCGCGCCCTCGTCCACCAACCGCAGCGCGCTCAGCGCCCCCTCGGCCGCGTCGGCGGCGACAAAGGCGACCAGACAGCCCTCGTTGGCGACGACCAGAGGGTCGAGTCCCAGCAGGTCGCATGCCGAGGCGACCGCCTCGGGCACCGGCACCGTGCTCTCCTCGATCTCGACGGCGACGGACGAGTCACGGGCGATCTCGTTGAGGGCCGCCGCGAGCCCGCCGCGCGTCGGGTCGCGCAGTACGTGAACGTCGGCGCCGAGCGGCGCCAGGGTTCGCACCAGGCGGTGCAGCGGCCGGGTGTCGGAGGCGATGTCACCCTCGAAGCCGAGTCCCTCACGAGTGCTGAGCACGGTCGTGCCGTGCAGCCCGATCGGCCCGGACAGCAGGACCGCGTCACCGGGACGGGCCAGCGCGGCGGACGGATGAAGCGAACCATGCCGCTGCCCGATACCGGTGGTGTTGATGAACAGTTTGTCGGCGGCACCGCGCCCCACGACCTTGGTGTCCCCGGTGACCACGGGCACTCCTGCGTCCTGCGCGGCCTTCCCCAATGAGGCCAGGACCGTGCGGAGTTCGGTCAGCGGCAGTCCCTCCTCGATGATGAGGGACACGGACAGTGCGAGAGGCCACGCGCCCCGCATGGCGAGGTCGTTGACCGTGCCGTGGACGGCGAGGGCGCCGATGTCGCCGCCGGGGAAGAACAGCGGGCTGACGACGAAACTGTCTGTGCTGATCACCAGTTCGCGGTAGCCGGGCAGCAGCGCCGCGTCCTCCATGGGACCCGTGTCGCCGTCGAGGGCGGGCAGGATCAGCCGGTCGAGGAGCTCGGCGGTGAGGCGGCCGCCGGCTCCGTGGCCGAGCAGGACGACCTCGTCGTCGTGGCGGGGGGTGGGGCATTGGATGGTCATGCCGTCCTCCTCGCGGGAGTGCGTCCGGCCGTGTAGAAGGCCGCACACGTGCCCTCGGACGACACCATCGGCGCGCCGAGGGGATGGCGGGGCGTGCAGCGGGTGCCGTACGCGGTGCAGTCCGTGGGCACTTTGGCTCCGGTGAGGATGGCGCCGGCGATGCACTCGGCGTCTTCGACGGGGCACAGCCCGCCCACGTCGAAGCGCCGGGCGGCATCGAACTTCCGGTACTTCTCGGCGAGTTCGAGCCCACTGTCGGGCAGCGCACCGATGCCCCGCCAGGCCCGGTCGGTCACGCGGAACACCTCACGGACCGTGTCCTGCGCCTCGGTGTTGCCGGAGCGCCGCACGGCCCGCACGTACTGGTTCTCGACCTCGAACCGCCCCGACTCCAGCTGCCGTACGGCCATGAGGATGCCCTCCAGCAGGTCCAGCGGCTCGAACCCGGTGACCACGATCGGCACCCGGTACCGCTCGGCGATCGGCTCGTACTCCCGCCAGCCCATCACCGCGCACACATGCCCGGCCGCGAGGAAGGCCTGCACCTCGCAGTCCGGGTCGTCGAGCAGCGCGGTCATCGCCGGCGGCACCAGGACGTGGCTGACCAGTATCGAGAAGTTCGTCAGGCCGAGGCGGGCCGCGTGCAGCACCGCCATCGCGTTGGCGGGCGCGGTCGTTTCGAAGCCGACCGCGAGGAAGACGATCTCCTTGTCGGGGTGCTCAGCGGCCAGGCGTACGGCGTCCACCGGGGCGTAGACCACACGGACGTCCGCTCCCCGCGCCCGCAGCGACAGCAGGTCGGTGTACGTGCCGGGCACGCGCAGCATGTCGCCGAAGCTGGTGAGGATCACGCCGGGCCGGGCGGCGATGGCCATGGCCCGGTCCAGGGTCTCCAGCGGGGTCACGCAGACCGGGCAGCCCGGTCCGTGGATCATCCGCATCCCGGCCGGCAGCAGCTCGTCGATGCCCTGGCGGACGAGAGTGTGGGTCTGGCCGCCGCACACCTCCATGATCCGCCAGGGGCGCGTGGCGGTCTGCCGCAACTCGTCCAGCAGATGCCGGGCCAGTACGGGATCGCGGTACTCGTCGAGGTACTTCATCAATGGTGCAGGCCTTTCATCGGTGGCTCAGATCCAGCTGGACGTCGACGACTCCCTCGACCGCACGGACGGCCCGGGCCACGACGGGCACGAGCCCGCGCTCGGGCATCGAACCGCTCAGCGTGACCACGCCCTCGATGACCGAGATCCCCAGCGCTGTGGTGACCGGGAGATGGGTCAGCACGCTGCCGCGGATCTCGTCGGCGATCTCCCCGTCGGATCGCAGGAACACCTTCAGCAGATCACCGCGGCTCACGATGCCCTGCAGCATGCCGACGCCGTCCACGACCGGGAGTCGTTTGATCTGCCGACGGGCCATGATGCGTGCCGCCTCGGCCACTGAGGCGTCCGCGTGCACGGTGACCGCCGGGGTGCTCATCAGCTCTCCTGCGGTCAGCGCGGCCGCCTTGAGCCGCTGCGCGAGGTCGCTGGCGGTCTCGTCGCCGTTGCGGAACTCCTCCTTGGGCAGCAGGTCGGCCTCGGAGACCACTCCGACGACCCGCCCCTCACCGGCCAGCACCGGCAGGGCGCTGACCTTCCACTGGTCGAGCAGCTCGACGATCTCCTTGAAGGGCGCCTCGCTGCCGACGGCGACGACGGTGTGGGTCATCACATCGCTCACGGTGTACGGAGATTCAGACATCGCAACCTCCCGCATGTCTCTCAGGTACGGACAATTGTCAGGTCGAGGAAGTGGGTGGAGCAGGAGATGCACGGGTCGTGATTGCGGATCGCCCGCTCGCACAGGGCTGTCAACTGGCCGTCGTCCGGGTCGCCCTCGCCGATCGCCCCCTGGGTCAGCCGCCGCAGGTCGTCCTCGATCGCGGCCTGGTTCTGCGCGGTGGGCGGCACCAGCAGTGCGCTGGTGACGATGCCGTGGGCGTCCAGTTCGTAGCGGTGGTAGAGCACCCCGCGCGGAGCCTCCGTGGCACCGTGCCCGACCCCGGCCACCGGCGGCACCTCGGCGTACGGACGCTCGGGTGGCTCGTACGTCTCGATGATCCGCAGCGCCTCGCCGACGGCGTACACCGTTTCCACGGCCCGCACCAGGATCGACCGGAACGGATTACGGCACACAGCCCCCTCACGCGGATCACCGAGCCCGGCCTCCACGGACGCCTGCAACGCCACCGGCGACAGCAGCGGGCCGCTGATCGCGAACCGGGCGAGGGAGCCGGTGAGGTGGAGCCGTCCGTCGAGCCGGGAGTGCAGCGCCGTGGAGCGCGGTACGTGTGTCTCGGTCACGTGCTCGGTGAAGTCCCGGACGGGGAAGGAACCCGTGGTGCCGTCGGTGCGCAGGACGGTCGGGGCCCCGCTCTCGATGGCGTATGTGCCCGGTTCGGCCAGCGCCAGCAGGTCGGCTTCGATCCGGGCGTCCGGGAACTCGAAGCCGGCGACCCAGCGGACGGTGTCCCACGCGTCGTCGAGCGCCTGTTTCAACTCCTCGGCGACCGGACGGAGTTCCTGGCCCGCAGGTGCGCGGTGGAAGCCGCCGAGACGGACGTTCACGGGATGTACGGCCCTGCCGCCGAGCAGCTCCATCAGCGAGTTTCCGGCCTTCTTCAGCCTCAGCCCACGCTCGACCTCGGCCCGGTGCGTGCGGGCCAGTTCGATCGCGCTCGCGCGGCCCAGGAAGTCCGGGGCGTGCAGCAGATAGATGTGCAGGGCCTGGCTCTCGATCCACTCGCCGCAGTACAGCAGCCGGCGCAGATCACGGATCACGGGATCCACCGCCACCCCACACGCGTCCTCGATCGCCGCGCACGCGCTCATCTGGTACGCCACCGGGCAGATCCCGCACACCCGGGCCGTGATGTCCGGCGGCTCGGTGTACGAACGGCCGCGCAGGAACGCCTCGAAGAACCGTGGCGGCTCGTAGATGTTCAGCTGTGCCTCGGTGACCGTGCCGTCGTGGACGTGCAGGCGCAGCGCCCCCTCGCCCTCGACCCGGGACAGCGAGCCGACGTGCAGCAGACGGGAACCGCGGTGCGTCACTTGGCCGACTCCTTCTCCGACTTCTCGAACTTCTCGAACGCGGCGGCGTTGAAGGTGTGCAGGAACCGCTCCACGGCGGCGTCGTCGAGTCCGTCGCGGCGCAGCAGCGGGATCAGCGCGGGCAGGTTCACCGACCCGGACGGCCCGAAGCAGCCGAAGCAGCCCCGGTGGTACGCCGGGCACAGGGCCCCGCACCCGGCGTGCGTGACCGGCCCGAGGCAGGGGGTGCCATGGGCGACGGTGACGCAGACGGTGCCACGCCGCTTGCACTCGAAGCACACGCTGTGGTCCGGGATGTCCGGCTTGCGGCCGGCGAGGAACGCGGTGATCACCTCGATGAGCTGACGCCGGTCGATCGGGCAGCCACGCAGCTCGAAGTCGACATCCACGTGCGCCGATACGGGAGTGGACGTGGCCAGCGTCTCGACGTACTCGGGATGCGCGTACACCACCCGCCGGTACTCGTCGACATCCGCGAAGTTCCGCAGCGCCTGAATGCCCCCGGCGGTCGCACACGCCCCGATCGTCACCAGGTGCCGCGAGGCCGCCCGGATCACGCGGACCCGCTCGGCGTCCTCGGCCGTGGTGACCGAGCCCTCGACGAGGGACAGGTCGTACGGACCGGGGGTCACCTTGCTGGACGCCTCCGGGAAGTGGGCGATCTCCACCTCGCCCGCCAGCGCGAGGAGTTCGTCCTCGCAGTCCAGCAGGGTGAGCTGGCAGCCGTCGCAGGAGGCCAGTTTGAATACGGCGAGCTTGGGGGTCATCTCACAACTCCCTTACCGACAGGAGCGGTTCGGCGCGCTCCCAGTCCACGACGGGGCCCACCTGGCACAGCAGCAGGGGACCGAGCTGGCAGTGCCCGCAGTGTCCAGTCGCACAGCGCATGTTCCGCTCCAGCGAGATGCGGATGCGGTCGCGGGGGACACCGCGCTGGGCCAGTTCGCGGGCGGTGGCCCGGATCATCGGTTCGGGCCCGCACACGAACGCCCAGGTGCTGTCCGGCTCGAAGTGCGCCCGCCCCAGCAGCTGGGTGACCACGCCGACGTCTCCGCGCCAGTCCGCGTCGGGCTGATCGACCGTCACTCCGGTGTACGCCGTGGCCCAGCCCGCCACTTCCTTCCGGGCGATCAGATCGCCAGGGGCACGCGCCCCGATCAGGACGTTGACACGGCGATAGGCTTCCGGCTCGGCCAGTGCGCCGAGGATCAGCGGCCGCAGCGGAGCGAGACCGATGCCGCCGGCGACGACCAGCACGTCACTGCCGCGCGCCCCCTCAAGTTCCCAGCTGTTGCCGTAAGGACCACGGATCCCGACGACGTCGCCGACCCGGGTCGCGCACAGCCCGTCGGAGACCGCGCCCACCGAGCGGATCGTGTGCGCGAGGCCGCCCGTGGCCTGGACGGAGCTGGCGGAGACGGGGATCTCGCCGCGGCCGAAGGAGTGCACCATCGCGAACTGTCCCGGTGCGAAGTCGGGCAGAGCCGCGTCGACCGGTTCCAGGCACAGCGTGACCGTGTCCGCGGTCTCCGGCCGGCGGGCTACCACGCGATGGGGGACCGGTACGGCCGTCATCGCACTTCCTTGGTCTCGTAGATCCCGTACAGGTCGACCAGCCGGGCGCGGGCCGCGTTCAGCCGGTGGGCCAGCACCCGGCCGACCCAGTGCTCGACCGCACGCCCGAACTCGGGGTCGTTCAGACACATGAGGCGGACGGCGACGGCGTCGAACTCGTAGGCCCGAAGCGGCGTCAGGGCCTCGGCGCCCAGCTGCCACACGAACGGCTCGTACAGCCAGGACCAGCCGACGAGGTCGCCGACGCCGAGCGTCTCGATGACCGGCGGCCGACGGCCGGGCACATGCATGTCAAGGGCAGCCGTGCCGTCCCGGATGATCCAGAAGCGGTTGGCGTGGCCGCCTTCCTCGAACAGGCGGGTGCCTGGCGGGAAGCGGACCTCACGGCCGAGGCGCAGAAGCCGCTCACGGTACTCGACGGGCAGCGCGTGATTCATGCGCAGAGCGAGCGAGGGAGGCATCAGTCCGTCTCCGTTCCGAGATCCGCGTGTTCGGCGTGCTGGGCCTGTTCCGCGTCCAGGGCGGCGACTTCCTCCGTGATGTCGATGCCGGCCGGGCACCAGGTGATGCAGCGCCCGCATCCGACGCATCCGGACGTGCCGAACTGGTCGTACCAGGTGGAGAGCTTGTGGGTGAGCCACTGCCGGTAGCGGCTGCGGGCGGAGGAGCGGACCGGGCCGCCGTGCAGACGGGAGAAGTCCAGGTCGAAGCAGGAGTCCCAGCGCTGCCAGCGCTCGGTGTGGTCACCGGTGAGGTCGGTGACCTCTTCGGTGGTGGTGCAGAAGCAGGTCGGGCAGACCATGGTGCAGTTGCCGCAGGTCAGACAGCGGGCGGCGACATCGTCCCAGCGCTCGGCGGTCAGGCTCGCGCCCATGAGGGTGTGCAGATCGACCGGGGGCAGTGACCGGCCCATGCGGTCGCGGGCCGCGTCCACTGCTGCGTCGGCCGTACCCTGGGTGACCGGGTCGGCGGTGCGGTGCGGTATCCGGTCCAGCAGCTCGGCGCCCTCATCGCTGCCGACGCGGGCGAGGAAGCGGTGTCCGTTCTCGTCCACGATCTCGGTGAGCGCGAGGTCGTACCCGGGGTCGGCGGCGGGGCCGCCGCCGGTGGATACGCAGAAGCAGGTCGCGCCGGGCTCGGTGCACTCGACGGCGATCAGCAACGCCTTGCATCGACGCCTCCCATAGCCGTCGTCCGCGTAGCGTCCGCCGGTCAGGACGCGGTCCTGGATCGCGATGGCCCGCAGGTCGCAGGGGCGGACGCCGAGGAAGGCGTACGAGGGCACCTCCGGCTCTTGCGGGGTGAAGGAGACTGGGCCCTCGGGCGTTCGGTCGGCACTCCACAGCTGCTCCCGCGACGGGTGCAGGTAGGACTTCCAGGACTGCGGGCCGGCGCTGTGCGCGAAGGCCGCCCCGTCCTCGCGAGGGGCGAGCCGATAACGTCCGGCGTCGAGTTCGACGCCCCAGCCGTAAGGGAGCGCGTCCGCCGAGGTCAGCTCGGCCAGCACGATCGCGCCGTCGCGGACGGTCGGCCCGATGACGGTTCGTCCCTGCGCCACCAGAGCCGCGACCAGCGCGTTCAGTCCATCCTGGTCGAGCAGGGCCGGGGCAGCGGGGGCGGTCATGACGGTCCTCCTCGTCCGGGCGGTTCCGTGCACCATCAGCTTCCGACTGCGCGGGGTGCCTCCGGCAGGGGCTGACCGGCCCTCTTGACGGGCTGACCGGACCCGGTCAGGGCAACGGCTCTCCCAGCTCCCCCTCCACCGCGCCCGCCATCGCCCGCAGCACCTCGAGCGTCCGCTGTGCCTCCGCCTCGTCGACCTGCGTGATCGCGAAGCCGACATGCACGATGACGTACGACCCGACGCCCGCCTCGGGCGTGCAGCTCAGGCAGACCTCGCGCCGGATGCCGCCGAAGTCGACGGTCGCCATGCGCAGTCCGACGTCGTCGTGGATCTCCAGAACCCGGCCGGGGATGCCCAGGCACATACGCGTTCACCCCTTCCCGGCCAGCCGTGCGGCCGCGACCGCCGCCTGGCCGTAGCTGATGCCGCCGTCCCCGACCGGGACCTGACCGCCGACCAGCACCCGCAATCCCTGCGCGCGCAGCCGACGCTTCACCTCGGTCAGCAGCCGCCGGTTGACGAAACAGCCACCACCCAGACACACCGTGCGCGGCGCACCCTCGGTCACGGCCTGGGCGACCAGTTCGGCGGTGACGATCGCAAGCGTCAGATGGAAGGCCGCCGCCAGCCGTGCCACCGGCTCCCCGTCCAGCCGCCGCCGCAGCAGGTCGGCCAGGGTCGGAGCGGAGTCGTACACCCACAGGCCCTGCGCCCGTACGACCCGATGGGCGAGCGGTACGGCATGCTCCTCACCGGCCGCCGCTTCGAGCAGGACGGCCGCCTCACCCTCGTAACCCACCCGGTCGGCGAGGCCGAGCAGCGCGGCCGCCGTGTCGAAGAGCCGTCCGGCACTCGACGCACGTGGGCAGTTGACGTCCCGCGCGATCATGGAGCGCACGGTGGTGACCTCAGCCGGATCGAGCCGGTCGGTGAAGGGCTGGGTGAGCCAGGGATACGGGTGCGGGGAGCCCAGCGTCTCGCCGCCCAGCAGATGGCCGAGGGCGGTGCGGGAGGGATGGCGTACCGCCGCGTCGCCGCCGGGCAGGGGCGCGGTGGCGAACCTGCCCACGCGGCGGTAGCCGCATCGATCGGCGACGAGGATCTCGCCGCCCCACAGCGTGCCGTCGTCACCCAGCCCCAGCCCGTCGTAGGCGACACCGAGGAACCGGCCCCGCACCCCGTGCTCGGCCGCGCAGGCGGCCACATGCGCGTGATGGTGCTGCACCGGGATGCGGCGCAGCGGCTGGGCCTCGGCCCACTGCGTGGACAGATAGCCCGGGTGCAGGTCATGAGCGAGGACGGTCGGCTCGATGCCGGTCAGCTCCTTGAGGTGCTCGTACGACGCCGTGAACGCCTCGTACGTGGTCAGATCGGCCAGGTCCCCGGTGTGCGGCCCGATGCGGGCCCGGCCGTCTGCGGCCAGAGTGAACGTGTGCTTCAGCTGCGCGCCCGCCCCGGCGACCGGCTGCCGTACGGCCAGCGGCAGCGGGGCGGGAGCCAGCCCGCGCGCACGGCGGACGGTGATCCTCGTCCGCCCGGTGAACTGCACGACGGAGTCGTCGTACCGGGAACGGATGGGGCGGTCGTGGGTGAGGAAGCCGTCCGCCACGGCGGCAAGGGCACCCTGGGCCTCCTGGTCTTCGATGGCGATCGGCTCGTCGCTGAGGTTGCCGCTGGTGACCACGAGCGGCCGGGCCAGCTCGTCGAGCAGGAGGTGGTGCAGGCCGGTGGTGGGCAGGAACAGGCCGACCCGGGTCAAGCCGGGGTGGACTTCCGGAGCGAGCGGGGCGCCTCGCCCACGCCACCGGCGGCTGCCGAGCAGCACCACGGGGCGCTCCGGAGAGGCCAGGGCCCGGCGCTCGGCGGCGCCGATCTGCGCCAGCCGCGCGGCCGCCTCGATGTCCCCGACCATCACGGCGAACGGCTTCGCCGGTCGGCACTTACGGCGCCGCAGCTCCGCCACGACCGCGGGATCACCCGCGTCGCACACCAGTTGGTAACCGCCCAGCCCCTTCAGCGCGGTGATCCCGCCCCCGTCGATCGTCTTCACCGCCGCCCGCAGCGCCTCCTCGCCGCGCAGCTCCTCCCATGCCAGCCGTGGCCCGCAGACTGGGCAGGCGACGGGCTCGGCGTGAAAGCGCCGGTCGCCGGGATCGGCGTACTCGGCCGCGCACGCGGCGCACAGCGGGAACCGGCGCATGGTCGTACGGATCCGGTCGTACGGCAGGCCCTCGATGATCGTGGCGCGCGGGCCGCAGTCGGTGCAGTTGATGAACGGGTAGCGGTAGCGGCGGTCGTGGGGGTCGTGCAGTTCGCTCAGGCACGCGTCGCAGATCGCCGCGTCGGGCGGTATCTCACGGGGCGCCTCGTCCGCTTCCCCGGGGGCGCTCTGCCGTACCTGGAAGCCGGTGACGTAGGGCGACTGGCGCTCGCCATCGGTCAGCCGGACGCGGCGCACCCGGGCGAGGGCCGGTGCGTCCGTGCGCAGCCGGGCGGCGAACACCTCGATCGCCCGCGTCGGTCCGGCGACCTCGCCCTCCACGTGCCCGTTGACGTTGGCCACCCAGCCGTCAAGGCCGAGCGCGGCCGCGGTGCGGTAGACGAACGGCCGGAAGCCGACGCCCTGGACGATGCCCTCCACGTGGAAGCGGCGCACGGTCATGCCGGCCTCCCGGCTGCCGCGTCCCCGTTCCGCGCGATCTCGTCCTCAACGGCTGCCACGAGGGGCTCCACTGCGTCCGCGACGGCGGGGGAGAGGCCCGTACCCATGTCACTCTCGGAGCCCTCCACGGCGTACACGACCAGGTGCTCCGGCAGCAGGCCCAGCACCCGTGCGAGTTCGACGGCCTCGCCGAGGCCCAGCCCGTGCGAACTGGTCGTGGAGGGCTGTGCGAGGAGCCCCGCGTCGAGTTCGAGGCGGTGCACGCGGCCGGGGGTTCCCGGGTGGGCGTGGGCCGCGTCGACGACGACCGCGAGGCGGGCGCCCTCCCACAGGCCGATCAGCCGTCCGGGATCGCCGTCGCAGGTCGCGAGGTGGGTGTCCTCCGGCAACGGCCGGTCCCCGGCCCGCTCGCGCAGACGGGCGAGCACGGCCCAGCCCACGCCGTCGTCGCGCCGGAACTCGTTCCCTACGCCGATGACGGCGATCCGACCGCGGCTCCTCATGCCTTCACGGTGGGCCGTGACCGTCGCAGGCCGCATGGGCCGAAGGTCCCGACCCTCCGGGCCGACCCTCCTCGTCGCACCTACGAACCGTTGCGGACTGCTCCGGCACTACGGCGACCGGGCAGATGGCATGTCGCAGCAGCGCGAGCGCCGCACCGCCCGAGCGGCGGCCGACCACGACCAGGCCGGAGTTCCCGGCGGCATGGACAAGCGCCACCTCCGGGGCGAGCAGCACAACGTCCTCCAGGACATCGACCTCCGGATACTTGCCGCGCCACGGCCGCAGCGCGTCCGACAGCCGCTGCACCTCGTCGTCCTCCCACATGGCCCGGTCCTCTTCCAGAACGGGGAAAGGCCGTTCCGCCGCCTGCGGGGGCAGCGTCCAGGAGTGCACGGCATGGAGCCGTGCGCGGCGCAGCCGTGCCGCCTCGAAGGCGAGGCCGACGGCGGCGCCCGCCAGGTTGCGGGCATCGATCGCGAGGGTCACGCCGTCGGAGCGGCCGAGCGGCCCGTCACCCGCGAAGGCGCCGGGCACCAGCACCACGGGCCGCTCACACGCCCGGACCAGGGCGGTGGCGGTCGAGCCCACCGGGATCCTGGGATGACTGCCCTCGCCGCGCAGTCCCAGCACCAACAGCTCCGCATCCGCGGCCGTGGTGCGCAGGGCCGACACCGGAACACCGGTGAGGTTCACGCCCTGGGCCGTCAACGTCGGGTGCCGGTCGGCGAGTTCGGCGACCACGCGGTCCACCACCGTCTCGGGACGGTACGGCCACTGTTGGGCGGGATCCGGACCGTCCGGCGGCGACACATGCACCACACGGAGTGGCAGCCCACGCAACAACGCCTCGCGCGCGGCCCAGTCGGCCGCGGCACGGCTGCGTGCGGACCGGTCGACGCCGGTGATGATCACTCGCTCCATGATGTGCCGCCTTCCGCCCAGGGGGAACTCGAGGCCCGGGCCAGGTCCAGCTTTGCCGGGCGGGCGACCCGTACGCAGGGGGCCGAACGGGCCCGGATCGGAGCCCTGGCGGCCCATACCCGCGGGTAGGGCGGGGGAGGACGCTGGCACCGAAGAGCAACCGACAGCAGGAGGTGCGCGCCATGCTTCCGCCCGTCATTGTTGGAGTCGACGGATCCGCCGAGAGTCTCGCCGCAGCCGAGTGGTCCGCCCGTGAGGCGGTGCGCCGGGACCGGCCGCTGCGTCTGGTGCACGCCTGGAACTGGCACCCCCGTCAAGGAGCCGGCGAGCCGGCGACGGCCGCCCAGCGGTATCTGGCCCGGCGTGCGCTGCGCCAGGCCGAGAACCGCATCCGTCGTACCTGCCCCGGCGTGAAACTCGACGACGAACAGATCGAGGGGCCTGCGACCACGGCCCTTCTGCACGCCGCCGAACAGGCCGACCTGCTCGTCCTGGGATCGCGCGGCCTCAGTGGTGTCACCGGGTTCCTGGTCGGATCGGTCGCCTTGGGCGTCGTGGCCCGGGCCGTCCGGCCGGTCGTCCTCGTTCGGGCGGAGGGGGAGGCGTCGGACGAGCACCTTCCGGCCGACGACGGCAGCCCGTCGACCCGCACCGGCTACCGGGACGTCGTCCTGGGCATCGATCTCGGGGACCCCTGCGACGAGGTGATCGAGTTCGCCTTCGAGGCGGCCCGGCTGCGCGGCGCGCGCCTGCATGTCGTGCACGCCTGGCAGGCTCCGTCCCCGATCGGGCTCGGCGCAGGCGACATCGGTCTGGTCGACGGCCCCGCCCAGGCGGACGAGTGGCTCGGTTTCCTGACCGCAGTCCTCCAGGCGTGGCGGGACAAGTACCCCGAGGTCGTCGTCGCCGAGACCGTGACCGAGGGCCGCGCCCAGTCCGTGCTGGTCCGCGCAGCCACCGGGGCGAGTCTGCTCGTGGTCGGCCGCCGGACGACCGAACGCCCGACCGTTCCCCGCGCAGGACCCGTCACCCACGCCGCCATCCATCACGTCGGCTGCCCCGTGGCCGTCGTCCCCCACGAGTGAGAGGCCGTGGCCCTGATGAGCGCGCCCACCAAGTACGTGTACGCATTCGCCGAGGGCAGCCGGGAGATGGCCGCCCTCCTCGGCGGCAAGGGAGCCGGCCTCGCCGAGATGACGCAGCTCGGCCTGCCCGTCCCGCCGGGCTTCACCGTCACCACCGAGGCCTGCAAGGTCTACCTGGCCACGGGTGAGGAACCGGACGAGCTCGGCGTCGAGGCCGCCCAGGCCCTCGCCGGCCTGGAGCGGACCATGGGCCGCACCCTCGGCGCGCCCGACGACCCTCTGCTGGTGTCCGTGCGCTCCGGCGCCCGCTTCTCCATGCCCGGCATGATGGAGACCATCCTCGACATCGGCCTCAACGACCGGTCCGTCACCGGGCTCGCCAAGACCTCCGGGCAGGAGCGGTTCGCCTGGGACTCCTACCGCAGGCTGATCCAGATGTTCGGCCGGACCGTGATGGGCGTAGACGGCGACCTGTTCGAACAGGGCCTCGCCGCCCACAAGGCGCAGCGCGCCGTAGGCACCGACCACGACCTCGACACCGCCGAACTCATCGCGCTCACCGAGGAGTTCAAGGACATCATCCGTAAGGAGACCGGCGAGGACTTCCCGCAGGACCCCGCCGAGCAGCTGGCCCGTGCCATCCGTTCCGTCTTCGACTCGTGGAACGTCGAACGCGCCCGCGTGTACCGCCACCGCGAGCACATCCCCGACGACCTCGGCACGGCTGTCAACGTTCAGGCGATGGTCTTCGGCAATCTCGGGGGCGACTCCGGCACCGGCGTCGCCTTCACCCGCGATCCCGCCACCGGCGAACGGGGCGTGTACGGCGACTATCTGCCCGACGCCCAGGGCGAGGACGTCGTCTCCGGCGTCCGTGACGCGCTGCCGCTGAGCGAGCTGAAGACGCTCGACCCGCGGGCGTACGTCGAACTCGGCGACCACCTGCGCACCCTGGAGAACCACTACCGCGACCTGTGCGACGTGGAGTTCACCGTCGAGCGCGGCAAGTTGTGGATCCTGCAGACCCGCGTCGGCAAGCGCACCGCCGACGCCGCCTTCCACATCGCCCACGACCTGCGGGAGGAAGGGACCATCACCGCCGACGAGGCCCTGATGCGTGTCGACGGCGCCGCCCTGACCCGGCTGATGTTCCCCCGCTTCGACACCACCCCGTCCGACGTGCCCCTGGCGCACGGCGTGCCCGCCTCGCCCGGCGCGGCGGTCGGTGCCGTCGTCTTCGACTCCGCCGAGGCGGTACGACGTGCCGCGGCCGGCGAGCACGTGGTCCTGGTCCGCCGGGAGACCACCCCCGACGATCTGCCCGGCATGATCGCCGCCGAGGCGGTCCTGACCAGCCGGGGCGGCAAGACCAGTCATGCCGCCGTCGTCGCGCGTGGCATGGGCAAGGTGTGCGTGTGCGGCGCCGAGGCGCTGTCCGTCGACCCGGTCGGCCGCCGGTTCACCACGACGTCGGGCGTCGTCGTGCACGAGGGCGACACCGTCTCCGTGGACGGCACCGCCGGCACGGTCCACCTCGGTGCGCTCCCGCTCACGGCGTCCGAGGTCGGCCGCGCCCTGGAGACCAACGCGAGCACCGACCAGGTCACCGAGGCCGTCCTGGACGCGCTAGCCCACGCCGACTCCGTGCGCCGCCTCGACGTGCGGGCCAACGCCGACACCCCCGAGGACGCCGCACGCGCGCGTGCCCTCGGCGCCCAGGGCATCGGCCTGTGCCGCACCGAGCACATGTTCCTCGGCGAGCGCAGGGCGCTGATCGAGGCGATGATCCTGGCCCGCGACGACACGGCACGCGAGGCGGCCTTGGCCGCTCTGCTCCCGCTCCAACGTGTGGACTTCACCGGCATCCTGACGGCGATGGACGGTCTGCCGGTGACGATCCGGCTGCTGGACCCGCCGCTGCACGAGTTCCTGCCCGACCGCACCGAACTCGCCGTCCGCCTGGCCTCCGCGGCGAGCCCCGACCCGCACGATCGCGAACTCCTGGCCGCCGTCGAGCGCATGCAGGAGCAGAACCCGATGCTGGGCCTGCGCGGTGTCCGGCTGGGCCTGGCCGTGCCGGGCCTGATGGCCATGCAGGTGCGGGCCGTGGCAGAGGCCGTCGTGGACCGCCTGGGTGCGGGTGGCCGTCCGCACGCCGAGATCATGATCCCTCTCGTCGGCACCGTCGAGGAGCTGCGCCTGGCCCGCGCCGAGGCGGAACGGGTCCTCGCCGAGGTCGCGGCCGAGACCGGCGTGACCCTCGACTGCCCGATCGGCACGATGATCGAGCTGCCGCGCGCGGCCCTCACCGCCGGACGCATCGCCGGGGCCGCCGACTTCTTCTCCTTCGGCACCAATGACCTCACCCAGACGACCTGGGGCTTGTCCCGCGACGACGCCGAGGCCTCCTTCTTCCCGCTCTACCTGGAGAAGGGCGTCTTCGGGGTGTCGCCGTTCGAGTCGATCGACGAGGAAGGCGTCGGGCGGCTCGTGGAGTTGGCCGTCAAGGCCGGACGGGCCGTCAACCCCCGTCTGGAGACCGGCGTGTGCGGTGAGCACGGCGGGGATCCCGACTCCATCCACTTCTTTCACCGGGTGGCCTTGGACTATGTCTCCTGCTCGCCGTTCCGCATACCGGCGGCCCGACTGGAAGCGGGCCGGGCGGCCGTCGCCGACCGCACCGGGACGAGCGACACCAGGTGAGGCGCACGGATGAAGGGCCCGGGGTGCAGGACTGACTCCGTCGCTCCCGGGGCACCTGGGCACTGTCCGGCGGATCATGTGACTGTCGGGTTGCCGGCTCGTTGTTCCCGACGTGGGGCGGGGTGATCTGACGAGTGCGGAGTGGGCTCGACCGGAGCCGCATCTGCCTTCGGCAGGACAGCGTGGTGGCCGATGGAATGACCACCGGACAGTGATCAACGGGATCCTGTTCCGGGTCCGAACCGCCATACCGTGGCGCGACCTGCCCGAGCGTTTCGGCAGCTGGAAGACGGTCTATGAGCGCCATCGGCGGTGGTCGGCGGACGGCACGTGGGACCGGATCCTGCGGGCCGTCCAGGCGGACGCCGATCTGGCCGGCCGGATCGACTGGAGCATGGCCGGCGTGGACTCGACGTCCTGCCGAGCCCATCAGCACGCGGCCGGTCCCCGCGCGGCCTGACCTGCAAGATCCACCTCGCCGGTGAAGGCGGATGCCGCCCCATGTCCTTCCTGGTCGCACCGGGCCAGTTCGGTGACGCCCCGCTGATGATCGAAGTCCTCGAACGTATCCGCCTTCCCCGTCCCCGGGGCGGGCACCCGCGCACCCGGCCTGACCGCCGCGGCGGCGACAAGGCATACAGCTCACGCCGAAACCGCCGTTATCTGCGAAGACGTCAGATCAAGCACGCGATCCCCGAGCCGAAGGACCAGCGGGCCCACCGTAAGCGGCGCGGCAGCAAGGGCGGCCGGCCGCAGGCTTCGACAGCGAGATCTACGAACGCCGCAACGAGGTTGAGCGGACCATCAACCGCCTCAAGAACTACCGGGCCGTCGCCACCCGCTACGACAAGAGGGGCTACGTCTTCCACGGCACCGTCACGACCGCGGCCATCAGGTTATGGCTCCGCCCATGATCCGCCGGACAGCGCCTAGGTGGCCCGACCGACGCCAGGAAGCGAAGATCGGCTCAGCACAGGAGGCGGTAGCGGAGCGCGAGCCGCCCCGACGCACCTGGCCCACGGCACCGCCGCCCGCGAGGAGGAGACCACCATGGCCGATGACCGGCAGGGGACCGAGCCGGGCGACGGATCCGCGGCGGGGCCGCCGCACGCGCACGCGGCGAGCGCACGGGACACGGTGCGTCTCGCGGTGGTCGTCGGCGCCCTCGGTGTGGTCTTCGGTGACATCGGGACCAGCCCGATCTACACCATCCAGACCGTGTTCAACCCCGACGACCCGCACCCCGTCCCGGTCGGCACGGACAACGTGTACGGGGTGGTGTCCCTGGTGTTCTGGTCGGTGATGATCATCGTGACGGTCACCTATGTGCTGCTCGCGATGCGCGCCGACAACGACGGCGAGGGCGGCATCATGGCGCTCATCACCCTGCTGCGGCGATGGAACGCCCAGCGTGGCCGCAGAGCCGCCGTGGTCCTCGCCGCGCTCGGCATCTTCGGCGCGTCGCTCTTCTTCGGCGACAGCATGATCACCCCGGCCATCTCGGTGCTGTCCGCGGTCGAGGGGCTCAAGGTCGTCGAACCGTCCTTCGGGGGCGCGGTCGTCCCCATCACCGCGGTGATCATCGTGCTGCTGTTCCTGGTGCAGCGCCGGGGAACCGCGGCGGTGGGCCGGGTCTTCGGGCCGGTCATGATCGCCTGGTTCGTGGCCATCGGCGCGTGCGGCGTCGTCGGCATCACCGACCACCCGGACATCCTGAAGGCACTCTCGCCGACGTACGCTTTGGGCTTCCTGTTCGGTCACTGGGGTACCGCCTTCTTCGCCCTGGCCGCGATCGTCCTCGCCGTCACCGGCGCCGAGGCGCTCTACGCGGACATGGGGCACTTCGGCCGCCGGGCGATCACCCGAGGCTGGGTGTTCCTCGTCCTGCCCGCCTGTGTCCTCAGCTACATGGGGCAGGGCGCGCTGATCCTCGACGATCCGGACAACATCAGCAGCCCGTTCTTCCTGCTCGTGCCCGACTGGGGGCGCTGGCCGATGGTTCTGCTGGCGACGGCGGCGACCGTGATCGCCTCCCAGGCGGTGATCACCGGCGCGTACTCCGTCGCCTCCCAGGCGGCCAAGCTCGGCTACCTGCCGCGGCTGCGCATCGCGCACACCTCGGAATCGACCATCGGCCAGATCTACGTCCCCTGGATCAACTGGCTGCTGATGGTCTCGGTCCTCACCCTGGTCTTCGCCTTCCGCTCCTCGGAGGCGCTGGCCTACGCGTTCGGCATGGCGGTCACCGGCACCATCACCATCACCACCCTGCTGTTCTTCTACGTCGCCCGCGCCAAATGGGGCACACCCAAGTGGCTGCTCGCCGTCGGCGGCGGCGTGCTCCTCTTCGTGGACATGCTGTTCGTGGCGGCCAACATGACCAAGCTCGTGCACGGCGCGTGGCTGCCGCTGCTGATCGGCCTCACCGCGTTCACCGTCATGACGACGTGGCAGCGAGGTCGCGAGGTGGTCACCGCGGAACGGGCGCGCGCCGAAGGGCCGCTGCCCGAGTTCGTCGACGACCTGCGCAGCGGCAAGGCCGCGACGAGCCACGTCCCCGGCACGGCCGTCTTCCTCAACCGGGGCAAGGAGACGACGCCGCTCGCCATGCGGGCCAACGTCGAGCACAACCACGTCCGGCACGAGCAGGTCGTGATCCTCGCCCTGCAGACCGAGCCGGTGCCCCGTGTCCCGGCCGACGAGCGGGTCGTCGTGGACGACCTCGGCTATGCCGACGACGGGATCATCCACGTCACCGCCCGGTTCGGCTACATGGACATCCCGGACGTGCCCGGCACCCTGGCGCTCCTCGACCCGTCCTCGACCGAAGGGCCGTTGCGGCTCGACGACGCGTCCTACTTCCTGTCGAAGATCGAGCTCCGACGCGGCAAGGCGCGCACGATGGCCCCTTGGCGCAAGCGGCTGTTCATCGCCACGTCCTACATCACGGCCGACGCCGCCGAGTACTTCAGTCTCCCGCGGGACCGCACGGTCATCATGGGCTCGCACATCGAGGTGTAGGCGCGCGGGAGAGGATGTGGTCCGCGCCCGCACCGGCAGGCGCGGACCACGCAATCGTCAGTTCGACTTCCACCAGGCCGCGGAGGCGTCCCGCAGGGTGTTGGTGCCGCAGTGCACCTCGCCCATGCCCAGGTGGTAGGTGTACCAGTCGTCGATGTACGACACCTTCAGACCGGCCCGTGTGTACACGGCGGTGACGGCCTGCGTGAAGATGTCCTTGCCGCCGATGACCGGGCCCCACTGGCGCGGGGCGAGATAGCGGTCGCGGGCGAGCAGGACGCCGTTGACGGCGCCGGGGACGTAGGCGCTGGTCGGGACGGCGGCGGCCGGGGCGGCGGAGGCGCCGGGGCCCTTGTCCAGCCACTTCTGCTGGCCGTACCGGCCGAGCTTGTCCACCAGCGCCGGGTCCCCGCCCATCCGCGTCAGACGCGGCACGGACACGTCCTGTCCGTCGGCCGCCGACATCGCGGACTCCCGGGTGTACAGGGCCGGTACCCGCACGATCTCGTCGTCGGTGACGCCGGTCTCGCGCCTGAGGATGTCGAGGTTGGCCTCGATGCGCTCAGCGGCCATGGTGTTGTCGGCCACGAAGTGCCGGGAGGCGAGGGTCTGGTCGATGGTCTCCTTCGGGGCCGGCTGGTCTCCCAGACGGGGCACGGAGAACATCTTGGTTCCGCCGTGACCGTCACGCTGTGCGTCGCGCAGCAGTTTCAGCCCGGCCTTCGGGTCGGCGACCCCTATGCGCCAGCCGCGCGGGGTGTCGGCGGGCAGGAACTGCACGAACTCGTCGACATGGCCGACGCCCAGCCACGAGGTGTCCAGCAGGAGCGGGTCCTGCAGGCCCTGGGACTTCAGCAGGGTGCGCATCGCCAGCGCCGGCTTGGAACCGGTGTCCTTGCGGTGGCCCATGATGACGCGGCCGGCCGGGAAGGAGCGTCCGCCGTGCGTGTGGGGCGGAATGGTCTCCAGGTTCCCCGTGGAGTTGAGCGTCCCCTCCTCCGAGTCACGCACACCGGAGACCTGCACCACTCCGATGTCCCGGCCGCGCACCTTCTCGAACAGCTCCCGGCCCGCCTCGCGATCGGGCTGAGCCGAGCGCAGCATCACGCGCATCGCGTGCCGTCGCCCGCCCGGGCCGGCCATGCTGACGTAGGCGGGCTCGACGAAGTCCTGCGCCCAGATGTCGCCGTACTTCTCGAAGGTCACGAGCGGCTTGGTGATGCCGGCGCGCCGCACCTCCGTCTCCAGGTTCTTCACGAACTGCCGGTAGGGCTGGTCGGCGGAGCTGTTGCCGGGCACCTTGGTGACCATGACCTGCTGGGCGTTCTGCAGGTGGTGGTGGGTCAGGAGCGGGGCGACGCGCAGGGTGACCGTGTCGGACGTGGTCCGGCCGGCGGACGTCACGCTCAGCCGGATCACCGCCCGGCCGTCCCACTTCGCGGTGTCCCGGATGATGTCGGTGGCCTCGACGCCGAACTCCACGCCGGAGCGCAACTCGGCCGCCGACAGCCGGGTGTCGGCCGTGACCAGGACCCAGGCACCGGAGCGCTTGAGGAAGACCCGGGTGTGCTTGGCCCCGGCCGTCGCCTGCACGCTGCCCTTGGCGCCGGACGCGAGGCCCGGCATCGGCACCGAGCGCACCCGCGCGAGATCGGCGGCGTCGGCACTGCCGTTGACCTTCTTGTCGGCGGCGTCATTGCAGGCTGCCAGCTTGGCGTCGGACAGCGGCCGACCGTCCGGCCCCTTGACCGGGCAGCGCTTGGTGTCGTCGTCGATGTTGGGGAGGTAGACGGCTCCCCGGCCGACGGACCATCCGTCCTCGCCGGCCGTGTCGGTGGCCCCGGTGACATCGACCCGTCCGTCGCGGTCGACGTCCGCGCGGAGGTCGGCGGTCGCGGCCGACGGCGCCGCGAAGGCGGGGGAGAGAGGGGTGGCGAGTACGGAGCCGGTCGCGGTGAGGGCGAGGAGCACCTGTCCCGCAGGGGTCGTACGTATACGCGTACGTCTGCGCACGGCGTATCCCTTCCAGGTGGGGGGTGTTTCGCCGTGCAAGAGGGTGATCGCACACTGTGCGTTCACTGTGGGACGACAGTTCATACCTGGGTCTGACGGCAACTCCCACCAGGGCGGGAGAGGTGAGGTGCGGACGTCAGTCGGCGCGGGCCGGGATCCGCAGCCGTACCCGGTAGCCGCCGTCGGCGGTGGGCCCGGACTCGAAGGTGCCGTCGAGGAGTTCGGCCCGCTCCCTGAGACCGACCAGACCCTGCTGCGAGCCGGGGAGAGGCAGCGAAGGGCGAGTGGGCGGCGTGTTCGTCACGGTCACGCCGAGAGCGGCACCGTCGTCGGCCCGCCACAGCCGTACGGTCGCGGTGGCTCCCGGGGCGTGCTTGCGGACGTTGGTGAGGGCTTCCTGGACCGTGCGGTACAGCGCCCGCTGGGCGGGTGGGCCGATGTCCGGCGGGAGTTCGCCGGTGAGGTCCGCGGTGATGCCGCTGGTCGCGACGAGCCCTCGGAGGTCGGCAAGCGTGGGCTGCGGGGTCAGCTCGGTGGCGTGGCCGCCGGAGGCGCGCAGCAGGGTGACCATGTGGCGCAGTTCGTCGAGCGTGTCGACGCTCAGGGAGCGGATGGTGCGGACGCCCTCCTTGATGTCCGGGTCCTGGGCGGCGACTTGGAGGGCACCGGCCTGTACGGCGATCAGGCTGACCTGGTGGGAGACGACGTCGTGCATCTCGCGGGCGAGTTGGGCACGCTCACGGGCCAGGACCGCCTGGGAGTGCAGCAGCCGTTCGTGTTCGCGGGCCTCCTCGATCTCGACGAGCCGGCCCGCCAGGTCACCTCGAGCCTGGAGGAGTTGGCCCAGCAGGACAGGTGTCGCGGCGGTGGCCAGCGTGTAGAAGAAGTAGACCAGGGTCCAGGTGCGGTCGTGCGAGGCGAGTTCGTCGAGCGGCCACGGGGCCGCGGAGGCGAGGGCGAAGAGCACGGCGCAGGTGATGAGGAGCCGTCGGGAGCGGGACCGCTCGGCCAGGGTGAACAGCGCGGCGAACGGCGCGAACACGATGTCCAGCATCAGGCTGGCCGGGAGCGTCAGCAGGAACACCGCGAGCGGGAAGCGCCGGCGGACGGCGAGCGCGACACAGGCGAGCGCGGCCGTCGCCAGCTCCACGCCGCCCTCGTCCCCCAGGCTGAACCAGACGTCAGCGACCGCGACGGCCACCACCAGGGCGTCGACGACCGGAGCCGGGACACGCGCCCACCACGGCCGGCGCGCGGTCATCGCTCCGACCCCGAGCACGGCGCTTCGTCGAGCAGCCCGGCACGCTGGGCGAGCAGGGCCGCCCGGACCCGGCTGCCGACCCGCAGCTTGGTGAGAATGGCACTCACATGGTCCTTGACCGTGCCCGCGCTGAGGTGGATACGGGCACCGATGTCGGCGTTGGAGAGCCCCTCCGCGATCAGTACGAGCACCTCGCGCTCGCGTTCGGTCAGCAGCGCCACCCGGCCGGCCTCGGCGTCGTCCGCTGTGGCGGCGCCGGGGTGGTTCTTCCAGACGGCGCGGGAGGCCTTCGGTGACAGGACCACCCCGCCCGCGGCCAACGTCCGGACCAGCTGGCCGAGTTGCTCCGGCTCCGTGTCCTTGAGCAGGAACCCGGCCGCGCCGGTGCGCAGCGCGGTGAGGATGTACTCGTCGGCGTCGAACGTCGTCAGCATCGCCACCACCGGCGGCTCCGGCAGGTTACGCAGCTGCCGCAGCACGGTCAGCCCGTCGACGTCCGGCATCCGGATGTCGAGCAGCACGACGTCCGGCCGCTCCCGGCGCACCGTGTCGATCGCCTCGGCGCCCTGCGTGGTGGCGACGACCTCGATGTCGTCGGCCGCGCCGAGGATGAGCTTGAAGCCGGACCGCACCAGGGCCTCGTCGTCCACCACCACTACCCGGATCACGCGTGTCCCGCCTTGTCGTCGTTGTGCTGTGCGTACGGCTCCGGCCGCGCACTCGGCCGATGCTGATCGTCGGCATCGCCGCTCCGACGGTAAACCCGACCGTAGAGCGCCACGCTCCGTGTGAGACGGCTCGGCCGTGCACTCCCGCCACTCGGGGGGACGGGTCCAGCCGACCGGGGGGTTCATGGGGACCGGCTGGTGGGGTGGTTCCGGTGGCGTGACGGATGGCGGTGCCCGCGGCCGATCGGTTGTCGTGGACGGATGCCTGTTCACCCATCCCTCCGCCACTGCGTCCGCGGCCTGCGCCGCGCCGCGGCCCAGCCGAACGTGCTGTTCGGAGGTGTGTACGGGGCCGTGCTGGCCAGCTCGCTGGTCGCCGCGCTCACGCAGTACGGCGACACCGACCGCGCCGAGCGCCTGAACGACGCCAAGTGGCTGCTGATCACCGCGGCGGCCTCGGCGCTCGCGCACGGCTACGCGCACATCATCGCCCGGCGCGGCGACGGCTCCCGGCCGGGCGTGCGGGGAGCCCTGCGTGTCCTGCTGGACGAGTGGCCGGTCCTGGCGGCGGCCCTGCCCACGGCGGTGATGCTGCTCGGGGCCGGCTGGGGCTGGTGGCAGTCCGCGGGCATCGAGTACGTGGCCTTCGGCTTCAACATCGCGCTGCTCTTCGCCTGGGGCCTCACGGCGACTCGCGCGGCGGGTCGCTCCTGGGGCTCCGCGCTGACCATCGGCTGTGCGGACGCGCTGCTCGGGGTGATCGTCGTGGTGGCCAACGCGCTCATCAAGTAGCGGCCTCCTTCCGGCGGGGGCGCACCCGCCGGTCGGCGGGGACGGACCGGACACTCGCCGGATACACCGGGCTCAGGCCGCTCTCCAGCCTGGGAAACATGACCCAGAACGCACATGACACGGCACTCGTCGCGCCCGACGCCGCCCGTCCCGGAACCCCGGCGAGTGACCCTGCCGGGACCGCGCGGACCGGACGCTCCCAGGTGGGACGCCTGATCGGCGTGGACCTGGCCCGAGGCCTCGCGGTCTACGGCATGTACGCGGCCCATGTCGGCCCCGACCCCTCCGAGGGCGGCGTCACCGGGCACCTGATGGAGCTCGCGCACGGCCGTGCCTCCGCGCTCTTCGCCTTCCTGGCCGGCTTCTCGATCATGCTGATCACGGGGCGGCGTGCCCCGAAGAAGGGCCGGGCGGGCCGTCAGGCGGTCGCCAAGGTCGTCGTCCGGGCGCTCGTCCTGCTGGTCGTGGGCACCGCGCTCACCATGAGCGGCACCCCGGTCGAGGTGATCCTCGCCTTCTACGGCCTGTACTTCCTGCTGGTGCTCCCGCTGTACCGGCTCGGCGCCCGCGCACTGGCGATCATCGCCGCGGCGGGCGCGCTGATCCTGCCGCAGGTCCTCCACGTCATCCAGCAGTCCCTGAACTCGGGCGGCGACTACGGCGGCTCGGGTGACGCAGTGGGCGGCGGCATAGGAACCTGGCCCGAAGGCGGCGACGGCATCGTGTCGCTGCTGTTCACCGGCAGCTACCCGGCCCTGACCTGGATCCCCTTCGTCATCGCCGGCATGGCCGTGGCCCGTCTCGACCTGGCCGCCACCGCCGTACGCGTCCGTCTCGCGCTCACCGGTGTCGTGCTGGCCGTGCTCGGCTACGGCGGCTCATGGCTGGCCCTGCACCTGGTCCCGGGCGCCCTGTCGAAGCTGGGCGACGGCGGTTGGGGCGAGGGCGGATCGGCCGCGTCGGCCTGGTGGTCCGACACCTGGGGCTACCCGAGCGGTGACACCCCGTACGGTCTCCTGGTGGCCTCGCCGCACAGTGAGACGACCCTGTCGGTCGTGGCCAACACCGGTGTGGCCCTGGCGGTCCTGATCGCGTGCATCGCAGCCGTCGACGCCTTCCCGCGCTTCCACCGGCTGGTCCGCCCGGTGATCGCGGTCGGCACGATGTCCCTCACCGCCTACGTCCTCCACGTGGTCGCCATCCACTTCCTCGGCATCGAGGAACTGCCCGGATCCCCCCTGCACGTCCTGCTCGGCTTCATCGTCGCGGTCACCGTGTTCGCCGTGCTGTGGTCCCGTCTCTTCCGCCGGGGACCGCTGGAGTGGCTCCTCGGCAAGACCACCAAGGTCGCGGAGCTGGTCCGGTGAGCGGACCGGCGGCAAGCGCTTCGGGACCGCCGCACCCGCCTCCGAGTCAGCCCCTCGACGTCAGAATGCTGAGCGCGTTGGCGGCCACGATGGCGCCGATGCCCGCCCACTCCGGTGCCCCCAGCCCCTGGCCCAGACCGATCAGGCCGACCACGGCCGCGAGGACCGGGTTGACGCTCATGAACAGTCCGAAGGCGCGGGCCGGGACATGACGCAGGGTGAACAGGTCCGCGAGGT
This sequence comes from Streptomyces sp. cf386, assembly GCF_900103585.1. Classification (GTDB taxonomy): domain Bacteria; phylum Actinomycetota; class Actinomycetes; order Streptomycetales; family Streptomycetaceae; genus Streptomyces. Next base: position 179,367 of record NZ_FNHV01000005.1, on the reverse strand, counting down.
ACGGAACGGCCGACGAGAGGACACCGGCGGCGACCGCGCAGGCGACGGCGCCGGCCGTCGGCGGATGCCGGAGGGCGACGACCACGCCGATCGGCAGGAACATCAGGGCGGACAGACAGGACGCGGCCGCCGCGCCCTGCGCTCCGGGGATGCGCCGACCGACGGTGCGGTTGAGCAGGATGTACGACGCCCAGCAGCCGGCGGCCAGCAGGCCCAGGGCCATCCCGAGGTAGTCGGCCGAGGGCTGGGGGCGCATCAGGGTGACGACGCCGGCCGCGGCGATCACCGCGCAACAGACGTCCACCCGTCGGCGGGAGGTCGCCAGGGCGATGGCGAGCGGGCCGAGGAACTCCAGGGTCACCGCCAGGCCCAGGCCGACGCGGTCGATCGCCGAGTACAGCGAGAGGTTCATGGTGCCGAGCACCACGGCCAGCAGCATGACCGGCCACCACTGACCCCACGTGAACTCGCGCAGCCTCGGCCTGCCGACGGCCAGCAGGACCAGGGCGGCGACGTACTGGCGGACGGCGACGACGCCGACGGGACCGAGGACGGGGAAGGCGAGGGAGCCGATCGCGGCGCCGGTCTGGTTGGACAGACCGCTGCCGACCATGGTGGCCACACCGGCGAGACGTCCACCGGCCGGCTCGGGGGCCGCGAGCGGGACCGCGAGCGAGGTCGCGGGGGCAGGCGCTGATGCGGGGCGGGTGCGCATGCGCCCATCGTGGGGCCGTGCCGTCCTTGCGCAAAATGCGTTGACGAGCCCAGCTATACGCTTGAGTCATGGATGCTTCGGTCATGAACGTGGAGCTGAGGCAGTTGCGCTGTCTCGTCGCGATCGTCGACGAAGGCACCTTCACCGACGCCGCCATCGCCCTCGGCGTCTCCCAGGCGGCCGTCTCCCGCTCGCTGGCCTCCCTCGAACGCGCCCTGGGCGTACGGCTGTTGCGGCGGACCTCCCGCGAGGTGACCCCGACCGGCACCGGTCTGCGGGTCCTGGCGCACGCCCGGCGCGTGCTGGGCGAGCTGGACGACCTGGTCCGCGAGGCCACCTCCGGGCACGCCCGGCTGCGGATGGGCTACGCCTGGGCGGCGCTCGGCCGGCACACCCCGGCCTTCCAGCGCCGCTGGGCCGCCGCGCAGCCAGGGACCGATCTTCAGCTCGTGCGCCACAACTCGGCCACCGCGGGGCTCGCGGAGGGCACCTGCGACCTCTCCGTCGTACGCCGGCCGGTGGACGACCGGCGGTTCGACTCCGCCATAGTCGGGCTGGAACGGCGGCTGTGCGCCGTGGCCGCCGACGACCCACTGGCCCGGCGCCGCGCCGTCCGGCTGGCCGACCTCAGCGACCGTACCCTCCTCGTCGACCGCCGCACCGGGACCACGACTCCCGACCTGTGGCCGTCCGATGCGCGCCCGGCGACCGAGGAGACGCACGACGTCGACGACTGGCTCACGGTGATCGCCACCGGCCGCTGCGTCGGTGTGACCGCTGAAGCCACCGCCAACCAGTACCCGCGCCCCGGCATCGTCTACCGGCCGCTACGGGACGCCGAGCCCATCGCCGTCCGGCTGGCCTGGTGGCGCGACGACCCGCATCCCGCCGCGCAGGCGGCGATCGAACTGCTCACCGCGCTCTACCGGGGCGACTGACGCCCTCGGCAGGGGGAGAGCGCACAGGCGGGCGGTGATGTGTCAGGAGGAGTGTGGCGGCGGGCCACAGCATGGGGCGGGAAGGGCCCCATCCACTTCTCGCGGATCCTGATTGCGCGGTGCACGGCCGCCAGCCGTTTCTCCGCGTCTTGCTGGGTCCTTCCCGTCACCTCCAGCACACCACGGGTGCGGCGGATGCGCCAGGGCCGTTCGCCTCCGTTACGGCGGCAGGTGGCGCCCGGAGGTGACAAGACGGGCCTGGCGGGTACCCATGAGCGGATCCCGCCGGGCGCGGGACAGACGTCGAGCGGAGGTGAGGAGGCCGTGCGGTTCGCGTTCCGAGACGCCGTCGCGAGCGGGCATCCCCTGATTGCCGTACCCGCGAGCTGCCGCGCCGCACCCTGCCCGGTCGCCGTCCCGCCACGGCGGGGATGACCGGTGCAGCGGCCCCGCATCCCTGACAGGTCCCGCGACGCGCTCGCCCCCGCCTTGCGCGACGTGCGCGCCGTCGTCTTCGACACCGACGGGGTGATCACCGACTCGGCCAGGGTGCACGCCGCCGCCTGGAAGGAGGCCTTCGACGCCTTCCTGCGCGCCCACCCGCCCGAGGACCCCGCCCTGCGCCGCCCCTTCGACGAGCGGGACGACTATCTGCGCCACGTCGACGGCAAGTCCCGCCTCGACGGAGCCGAGGCCTTCCTCGCCGCACGCGGCATCGAGACGTCGGCGGAGACGGTACGGGCCGTCGCCGCGGACAAGGAGCGCCTCTTCACGCAGCGGCTGCGCGAGCAGGGCGTCGACGCCTACCCGTACGGTCCCCGGGTAGGCGTCGACGCCTACCCGGGGACCGTACGGCTGGTGCAGGCGCTGCGCGCCGCGGGAGTGCCCCGGGCCGCCGCCTCCGCCTCCCGGCACGCCGGTGAGCTGCTGAGCCGGGCCGGGGTGCTCGACCTGTTCGACGCCTTGGTGGACGGCGGCGAGGCCGCCCGGCTGGGCCTGCCGGGCAAACCGGAGCCCGACCTGTTTCTGGAGGCGGTCCGCCGGCTCGGTGTCCCCGCCGACCGGGCCGCCGTCGTCGAGGACGCCCTGGCCGGTGTCGAGGCGGGCCGGCGCGGCGGCTTCGCCCTGGTGGTCGGCGTGGACCGGGCCGCCGGCGCGGACACCGGGGCCCGGCTGCTGCTGCACGGCGCCGACATCGTCGTACACGACCTCGGAGAACTCTGCGCGGGAGGAGCGCCGAAGTGACGGACGACCGGAGCCCGGAGGCCGAAGGGACGGGCTGGAGCTCGGAGCACGAAGCGACCGGCTGGAGCTGGGAGTACGAGGGCTACGAGCCCGCCGACGAACGGCTCCGGGAGTCGCTGTGCACGCTGGGCAACGGCTACTTCGCCACACGGGGCGCGCTGCCCGAGTGCGCCGCCGACGACGTCCACTACCCGGGGACCTATGTGGCCGGCATCTACAACCGCCTCACTTCCAAGGTCGCGGGCCGCCAGGTGCAGAACGAGGACATGGTCAACGTCCCCAACTGGCTGCCCCTGCGCTTCCGTCTCCCCGGCGGCCACTGGATCGCCCCCGACTCCACGCCCGTGCTCGACCACCGGCAGCTGTTGCATCTGTCCGAGGGCCTGCTGGAGCGCCGGACTCGGTACGACCTCGGCGGCGAGCAGGTGTTGACGGTGCGTCAGCAGCGGCTGGTGCACATGGGCGACCCTCATCTCGCCGCCCTGCGCACCGAGTTCACGGCCGAGGGGTTCTCCGGCCCGCTGGAGGTGGAGGCGGCCCTGGACGGCTCGGTCACCAACTCCGGCGTGGCGCGCTACCGGGACCTCGACGGCCGCCATCTCACCCATATCCACACCGGCACCGCCACCCCGGACACGGTCTGGCTGCGCTGCCGTACCCGCACCTCCGACACCCGGATCGGCATCGCGGCCCGACTGACCGCTCAGGCCGGCGCCGAGACGCCCCTCACGATCCGCCATGAACGGCCGTACGCCATCCAGAGGTTGACGCTCCACATGGTGCCCGGCCACACCGTCACCGTCGACAAGACAGTGGCCCTGCACACCTCCCGCGACCCGGCGATCAGCGACCCGCTGCACGCCGCCGTCGACCGGGTGGGCCGGGCCCCCGGCTTCGAGGCGCTGGCCGACACGCACCGCACAGCCTGGGGTCAGCTCTGGCGTCGCGCCGAACTGGACGCCCCCGGGGAGTCGGGCCGCATCCTGCGGCTGCACCTCTTCCACGTCCTGCAGACCCTCTCCCCGCACACCGCCGACCTCGACGTCGGCGTGCCCGCCCGGGGACTGCACGGCGAGGCCTACCGCGGCCATGTCTTCTGGGACGAGCTGTTCGTGCTGCCCTTCCTCAACCTGCACTTCCCGGAGGTCTCCCGCGCCCTGCTCCGCTACCGCCACCGCCGCCTCGAACAGGCCTGTACTGCTGCCGTTGCAGCGGGCCGCCGGGGTGCCCTGTACCCGTGGCAGAGCGGCAGCGACGGGCGTGAGGAGACCCAGCAGCTGCATCTCAACCCGCGCTCGGGACGCTGGCTGCCCGACCACTCCCGTCTCCAGCATCATGTCGGTTCGGCGATCGCGTACAACGTGTGGCAGTACTGCGAGGCGAGCGGCGACATGGAGTTCCTGCACACCAAGGGCGCCGAGATGCTGTTGCAGATCGCCCGCTTCTGGGCGGACAAGGCGGTCTACGACGAGAGCCTGGGCCGCCACCGCATCAAGGGCGTCGTCGGCCCCGACGAGTACCACGAGTCCTACCCCGGTGCCGACGCGCCTGGCCTCGACGACAACGCGTACACGAATGTCACGGCCGCCTGGGTGCTCGCCCGCACGCTGGAGCTGCTGGGCGTCCTTCCGGAGCCCCGCCGGCGCGAGCTCGTGGAGCGCACCGGCCTGGACGGGGGCGAACTCGAACGGTGGGAGGACGTCTCGCGGACGCTCCATGTGCCGTTCCACGGCGGCGTCATCAGCCAGTTCGCGGGCTACGGCGAGCTCGCCGAGCTTGCTTGGGAGGGGTACCGGGAGCGGTACGGCGACATTCGGCGGCTGGACCGGATCCTTGAGGCGGAGGGCGACACCGTCAACCGCTACCAGGCCTCCAAACAGGCCGACGTCCTCATGCTCGGCTACCTCTTCTCACCGGCCGAACTGGGGGGCCTTTTCGGCCGGTTGGGTGTCCGGCTGGACGAGGAGATGTGGCGGCGCACCGTCGACTACTACATGCACCGCACCAGCCACGGCTCCACCCTCAGCGGCCTGGTCCACGGCTGGGTCCTGGCCCGGTGCCGGCGCGGCGAGGCGTGGAAGTTCTGCCAGGAGGCACTGCAGGGCGACATCGCCGACGTCCAGGGCGGCACCACCGGCGAAGGCATCCACCTGGGCGCCATGGCCGGCACCCTCGACCTCGTCCAGCGCGGGCTGACCGGCCTGGAGACCCGGGGCGGCGCCCTGTGGCTCGACCCCGTGCCGCTGCCCGAGCTGTCCTCCTACGGGTTCGCCCTGCGCTATCAGGGCAACTGGGGCGTACGGCTGCGTCTGGAACGCGGACTGCTGGAGATCGCGGTCCCGTCCCACGACGTCTCACCGATCGACGTACGGCTGCCCGGTCGCGAGGTGACCCTGCAGCCCGGGGAGACGGGGCGGCTGGTCCTTCCCGACTGACCCGGCCCGGTGCGGGAGACGCCCGGCAGGGGGAGGCTGGAAGACAAGAGCCGACGGCCCGGCCGGGTCGGGCGCGGAGAGCCGCCACCCCGGCGCGCAGGAGTCGTACGGCGCCCGCGGATCCCGCACGGAAGGGGGAGCGCGATGAGCGGCCCGGTCGTCGTAGGAGTGGACGGTTCACCGTCGAGCATGGCCGCCGTGGAACTCGCGGCGCGTGAGGCCGGGCTGCGGGGCGTGGGGCTCCGGCTGGTGCACGCCTTCGGCTGGCCGGCCGCGCACATACCGCCCGGCGGGCGGATCTGGGAACCGAGCGGCGGCGGGGTGCGCGAGCTGATCGACGGCACCCTCACCAAGGCCGAGCGGCGCGCTCATGAGACGGCGCCGCACATCGTGATCACGCGCGAGATCGTCGTCGGTGAGCCGGTCACGGTGCTGGAGATCGAGTCGCGCACGGCGTCCCTGGCCGTGGTCGGCAGCCGGGGCCTGAGCCGGTTCGGCGTGCTGCTGCTCGGCTCCACCGCAGGTCAGCTGGCCGCTCACGGCGCCTGCCCGGTGCTGGTGGTGCGCGGCAGGCCGGACCCGGCCGGGCCGGTCCTGCTCGCCGTCGACGGCTCGCCCGCGGCCCGGGGCGCCGTCGAGTTCGCCTTCGCCCATGCGGCCGCGTACGGAACGGACCTGGTGGCGCTGCACGCCTGGAGCGCCCGGAGCGACCGGGCCTACGACCAACCGTCCGACCCGCCCTTCGTGACGTACGACGAGGGCCGGCTGCGCGACGAGGAGGAACGGGTGCTGGCCGAGGCGCTGGGCGGGCTGCGCGAGCGGTACCCCGACGTCGCCGTGGACCGCAGGCTGGTGCGCGGCCGGATCCGCCACACCCTCATCGAGGCCAGCGCCGACGCCGGGCTCGTGGTGGCCGGGGCGCGCGGCCGGGGCGGGTTCGCCGGGCTGCTCCTGGGCTCGGTCAGCCAGGCCCTGCTGCACCACGCGCACTGCCCGGTCGCCGTGGTCCGGTCAGGGCAGGAGTGAGGTCGGCGCCCCGTCCGCGGGCCCGGCTCAGAGATCCGCCGCGTGGTCCGGGACGTAGTTCTGCAGATCGCGCGGCGGTCGCCGGTAGCCGGTCGACTCCGGCCGCTCGGGCAGGTCGAGGACCGGTGGGGGCACGTCCTGGTACGGCACGGAGCTCAGCAGATGGGCGATCATGTTCAGCCGGGCCCGGCGTTTGTCGTCGCTCTCGACGACGTACCAGGGCGCCTCGCTGATGTCGGTGTGCACCATCATCTCGTCCTTGGCACGGGAGTAATCCTCCCAGCGGGTGATCGAGTCCAGGTCCATCGGGGACAGCTTCCAGCGCCGCACCGGGTCCTCGAGGCGGCGCCGGAAACGTTCCTGCTGCTCCTCGTCGCTCACCGAGAACCAGTACTTGCGCAGCAGGATCCCGGCCTCCACCAGCATCCGCTCGAAGAGGGGGCACTGGCGCAGGAAGAGCTGGTACTCCTGCTTGGTGCAGAAGCCCATGACGCGCTCGACACCGGCCCGGTTGTACCAGCTGCGGTCGAAGAGCACGATCTCCCCGGCCGCCGGAAGATGCCCGATGTACCGCTGGAAGTACCACTGGCTGCGCTCGCGCTCGGTCGGCTTGGGCAGGGCCGCGATCCGTGCCACCCGCGGGTTGAGGTGCTCCGTGACCCGCTTGATGGTGCCGCCCTTGCCCGCCGCGTCCCGCCCCTCGAACACGATGACCAGGCGGGCGCCCTCCGCACGCACCCACTCCTGGAGTTTCACCAACTCCGTCTGCAGGCGCAGCAGTTCCTTCTCGTACGTCTTGCGCGGCAGCTTCTCCGCCTTGTCGCCGGCCATGGAAGCACCGTACTGACCGATGACGGGCCGCGCACTCCGGCCGCCGGCCCGGGCGAACGTACCCTGCGAGTGGACCGACCCGGACCCACCGAAGCTGTCAGGCAGGAACCGATGGACTCGCCCACAGGGCCGAAGGACGACGCCGCCAGTCCGCACATCCACGTCGAGAAGAAGCTGCCCCGCTCCGACGCACACGCGCGTGACCTCCTGGCTGCCACGTTCGGCCTGGTCGGAGACCTGCCGGAGACGGTCGCCACCGGCTGTGGGCTGCGGGTGCCGTACGCCATGACCTCACCGCGGCCCGAGAGCGTCACCTGCCTGGCCTGCCGCGAGCACGCCCACGGCCGGCACCTGCGCTTCGCGGAGGAGATCGAACGGCTCGGGGCCATGCCGGGAGCTGTCGTCACCGGCGCCCAGGCGGGGCAGATGGCGGAGCATTACCGAGACCTCGCGCGGAGGTTCGCCGACGACGGCCGGCACTGACAGACGGACGAACGACCCGCTGCCGCCCTAGCCCCAGCGACGCCGTTCCTGCGACCGGCCGGGACGAGTCGGGCTGTTGCCGTGGGCGGGCATCTCATGCGGGGTCAGCCGACGGTCGCTCCTGGGCACCTCGGCCGGCTCCCGGTGCTCCCGGACCTTGTGGACCGGGCCGTCGTCGGGCAGCCGGGGCTGTTCCTCGGGGCGGGGCGGAGGCGGTTCCCGGCGCCGGATCCGGGCGCCCAGCACGAACGCGCCGATGAGCAGCGCCACGACGGCCAGACCGGCGACGAGCAGCCCGATGCCGAACGCACCTCCCGAGCCGAGGTCCGTCGAGGCGATGGATGTCATGGATGCCTTGGTCATGGGCCGCGAGTACCCCTGGCCTCCCACGTGAACCCGCCCCGGGTTTGGCGCGCCCCGGACCGGCTACCCGACCGGCGTGACACAGACAACGACCCAGCAGCAGCTCGTCCAGTTCCTGGAGGACCGTTTCGCGTGCGCGCAGGCCTGCACCGAGTGCGCCCGGGCCTGTGCCCTGCGTGCGAGCCTGGTGGATCCGGACGGGACCGAGGAGCAGGAACTCCTGCGCCGCAAGGGCATCATGTGCGCCGAGGTGTGTGACGCGACCTGCCGGGTGCTGGCCGAGCAGAACCAACTGGACGAGACCGCCCTGCGCGCCCAGCTGGAGTGGACCCGGACGGTGAACCTGGAGTGCGCCCACGCCTTCGACCGGCACCCGGACGCCGAGGACGCCGCGCAGGCGTGCCGGGACTGCGCACGGGCCTGCACGGAGTTCATGGCCACGCTCGACTGAGCCCGCTCGACCGAGTCCATCGGATCCCCCGGCTCCTCGCCATTCCCAATTTCTGGAACACGTTCTACGGTGTGCGCCGTCAGGACCGGTCCTGGGAGCCTGGAGGCGCCGTGCATCTCGAATACACACCCGAGCAGCAGCGGCTGCGCAGCGAACTGCGTGACTACTTCGCCAAGTTGGCCCCGGACCTCGCGCATCCCCGCTTCACCGACCCGGCCGCCCAGAAGCGCCACTACCGCAAGACCATCCGACGGCTCGGCGCGGACGGCTGGCTCGGCGTGGGCTGGCCCACGGAGTACGGCGGACGCGGACTGACCACGATCGAACAGTTCATCTTCTTCGACGAGGCGGCCCAGGCGGGCGTACCGCTGCCCCTGATGGCGCTCAACACCGTCGGCCCGACGATCATGCAGTTCGGCACGGACGAGCAGAAGGCGTACTTCCTGCCGAAGATCCTCTCCGGCGAGATCGACTTCGCGATCGGCTACAGCGAGCCCGACGCGGGCACGGACCTGGCCTCGCTGAAGACGCGGGCCGCGCGCGACGGCGACGAGTATGTCGTCAACGGCCAGAAGATCTGGACGACCAACGGCGACACTGCCGACTGGGTTTGGCTGGCCGTCCGCACCGACCCGGACGCACCGCCGCACAAGGGCATCACGATGCTGCTCGTCCCGACCACCGACCCCGGCTACTCCTGCACCCTCATCAACACCCTCGCCTCGCACGACACCACGGCCAGCTACTACGAGAACATCCGCGTCCCCGTCTCCCGCCGCGTCGGCGCCGAGAACCAGGGCTGGCGCCTGATCACCAACCAGCTCAACCACGAGCGCGTCACCCTCGCCGCCCACGGCACCATGGCCATCCGCGCCCTGCACGACGTCCAGCGCTGGGCCATGGAGACCAAGCTCGCCGACGGCCGCCGGGTCATCGACCTCCCCTGGGTGCGCCGCCGCCTCGCCCAGACCCACACCAAGCTGGACGCCCTCAAGCTCCTCAACTGGCAGATGGTCAGCGCCGTCCAGGAGGGCACGCTCACCCCACAGGACGCCTCCGCCGTCAAGGTCTACGGCTCCGAGGCGCGCCGGGACGCCTACGCCTGGCTGATGGAGATCGTCGCCGCGCCGGGAGCGCTGAAGGAGGGCTCGGCGGGGGCGGTGCTGCAGGGTGAGCTGGAGCGCGGCTACCGCTCGGCCGTGATCTTCACCTTCGGCGGCGGCAACAACGAGATCCAGCGGGAGATCATCTCGTGGATCGGTCTGGGGATGCCGAGGGTACGGCGTTAGCCTGCGGGCATGGGAGATCCCGGGCTGTTCACCCCGAACTCGGTCACCTGGCAGATGCACGGCGACCCCATGATGTGGGTCGCCGGAGTCCGCGCGCTCTACCTCCAGGCCCTGCACCCCCGCGCCGTACGCGGCGTCATGCAGAACTCCGACTTCCGCAAGGACGCCTGGGGCCGGCTGCTGCGTACCGCGAACTTCGTCGGCACCCTCACCTACGGCACCACGGAGGCCGCCGAGAAGGCGGGCGCCCGGGTGCGGAAGATCCACAGCATGCTCGGCGCCACCGACCCCGACACGGGAGAGCGGTACGGCGTCGACGAACCCGAACTGCTGCTGTGGGTGCACTGCGCCGAGATCGACTCCTATCTGCGGGTCGCCCGCCGCTCCGGGTTCCGTCTCACCGACGCCGAGGCCGACCGCTACATCGGCGAACACCGGGTAAGCGCCCGCCTGGTGGGCCTCGACCCCGACGTCGTACCGGCGAACCGGGAGGAGATGGAGGCGTACTTCGAGAAGGTGCGGCCCGAGCTCGTATGCGGACCCGAGGCACGCGCGGTGGACGACTTCCTCCTCCGTCCGCCGACGCATCCCCTTCTCGTCCCGGCGCGCGAGGTGTTGTGGCGGCGCGTGGCGCACCTGGCGTACGCCGCTCTGCCGCCGTACGCCCATGAGCTGTACGGCAGACCGGCCCCGAAACCCGCCACCGTCACCCGTCAGTTGCGTGCCACGGGCACCCTGCTGCGCTGCGTTCCCGCACGTCTGCGCTGGCAACTCCCGCCCAAACACATCCTGCGTGCCATGGCACGGCTCGGCCCGGGCTCGCGCCCGGCACCGTACAAACTCGGGCGATAGCTCGCCATACTGGACGAGCCGGGGGAGGGCGGGCTCGACCGTGACGGGGGGCGATCGCGGGAGATGGGGGACAGCAGGCTGATCCAGGGCCGGTACCGGCTGCTCGATCTGATCGGGCGCGGCGGTATGGGCGAGGTGTGGCGTGCGCGCGACGAGTCGCTGGGCCGGCACGTCGCCGTGAAGTGCCTCAAGCCGCTGGGGCCCCAGCACGACCACTCCTTCACCCGAGTCCTGCGGGAGCGGTTTCGCCGCGAGGCCCGGGTGGCCGCGGCCCTTCAGCACCGAGGGGTGACCGTCGTCCACGACTTCGGCGAGTCCGACGGCATCCTGTTCCTGGTCATGGAGCTGCTTCAGGGCCGCAACCTCAGCCAGCTCCTGGAGGACAACAAGCAGCACCCGCTGCCCGTCCCGGACGTCGTCGAGATCGCCGACCAGGTCGCCGCCGCCCTCGCCTACACCCACCAGCAGGGCATCGTGCACCGCGACTTGAAGCCCGCGAACATCATGCGGCTGGGCGACGGCACGGTGAAGATCTGCGACTTCGGCATAGCGCGCCTCGGCCACGACATCGGCTTCACCTCCCGGCTGACCGGCACCGGCATCGCGATGGGCACCCCGCACTACATGTCGCCGGAGCAGATCGGCGGGGAGGAGGTGGACCAGCGCAGCGACCTGTACTCGCTGGGGTGCGTGCTGTACGAGATCACCACCGGGGTGCCGCCGTTCGACCTCGACGACCCCTGGGCCATCCTCGTCGGCCACCGGGACACCCCGCCCAGGCCCCCGCGCAGCCACCGCGCCGAACTGCCCGAGTACTTCGAGAGGATCATCCTCGACCTGCTGGCCAAGCGGCCCGAGGAACGCCCGCACGACGGACGCGAGTTGGGCCGCCGGATCGACCTCGGCCGTACGACACCGACGTATGTGCCGACCGTGGTGACCCCGCAACCCGCTCTCCGCCCGCTCCAGGAGCCCTCCCTCAGGCCCCCGGAGCCCGTGGCCCGCGCGCCCCGGCTGCCCTCCTGGACCCGTGGCATGACCACCGGCCACAAGGCCACCGGCGCCGGACTGCGCACCACGCCTCCCGACGCCGCAGCCGGGCTCACCGGCGAGTGGATCCCCCGTTCGGCCACCGGCCGGCCCGACGAGACCGCCGTACCGGACGAACCGCCCGCCCCGTCCCAGGCCACGCTCACCGCACTGGCCGGACGGCACAACGCGGGGCTGAGCCTCGGCCGGCTGGGCCGCTGGACCGAGGCGGGCGAGGTGCACCGGGCCGTCGCCGCCGAGCGCGAGCACCTTCTCGGCCCCGACCACCCCGACACCCTCGCCAGCCGCTACGAGGTCGCCTTCACCCTCAGCCGCACCGGCCGCGCCGCCGACGCGCTGCGCGAGTACAAGCACGTCGCCCGCGCCCGCAGCCTCGCCCTCGGCCCCGACCACCCCGAAACGCTCGCCGCCCGGCAGGAAATGGCGTACGTGCTCGGCCAGTTGGGCCGCCACTTCGACGCGCACCAGGTCTACACGTCCGTACTCGTCGCCCGGGAGCGCAGCATGGGCGCCGATCACCCCGACACCCTGCGCTGCCGCCACAACCTCGCCTTCAACCTCAGCAGACTCGGTCGCCTGGAGGACTCCTACCGCATGGCCGCCGAGGTCGCCGCCGGCCGCGCCCGTGTGCTCGGCCCGCAGCACCCCGACACCCTGGTCACCCGGTACGAAGTCGCCTACGCACTCGGTCAGTTGGGCCGCTGGGCCGAGGCCCTCCAGACCTACCGCGAGGTCGCCGACGCCCGCGCCCAGGCCCTCGGCCCCGACCACCCCGACACCCTCGCCGCCCGCTACGAGGTCGGCATCAGCCTCGGCAGGCTCGGCCGCAGCGCGGAGGCGCTCCAGCTCTACCGCGACCTCGTCGACGACCGCACCCGCGTCCACGGCCCCGCCCACCCCGAGACCCTCCGCGCCCGCCACGGCCTCGGCGTCAACCTCGGCCGGCTCGGGCACTGGGAGGAGGCCCTCGCCGAGTCCCGGGACGTGTGCGCGATCAGGGAGCGGGTGCTGGGCCCCGACCACCCGGACGCCCTGGTCAGCCGGCGCGAGGTCGCCGTGAGCCTCGGCTGGCTGGGTCGCTGGCCGGACGCACTCACCGAGTACCGCAGGGTGGCCGCCGCCCGCGAACGGGTCCTCGGCGCCGACCACCCCGACGCCCTCGCCAGCCGCAACGACGAGGCCCACTGCCTTCAGCAGCTCGGGCGGGGTGCGGAGGCGGCGGAGCTGTACCGGAGGGTGGCTGCGCTGCGGCAGCAGGGGACGTCCGGCGGTGCGTGAGCGGGGCGGCGTCCCGTGACTCCCGCGCGTCGCACCTATGGCCGACCTAGATCATCACGTGTTACGAAGAACCATGCCTGCACACGAGGGACACCCGGGACACCGTACGTACGACGCCGTCATCGTCGGCGGCGGCCACAACGGCCTGGTCGCCGCCGCCTACCTGGCCCGGGCCGGACGGTCCGTGCTGGTCCTGGAGCGGCTGGACCGCACCGGGGGCGCCGCCGTTTCCACGCGGCCGTTCGCCGGGGTCGACGCGCGCCTTTCACGCTACTCGTACCTGGTCAGCCTGCTGCCGAAGAAGATCGTGCGGGACCTCGGCCTGGACTTCCGGGTCCGCACCCGCAATGTCTCCTCGTACACCCCTGTGGAGCGGGACGGACGGCCGACCGGTCTGCTGGTGGGCGGCGGCGAGCGGCGCACCCGCGAGGCGTTCGCCAAGCTGACCGGCGGGGAGCGCGAGTACCAGGCCTGGCAGCGCTTCTACGGGATGACCGGCGAGGTCGCCAAGCGGGTGTTCCCGACACTCACCGAACCCCTGCCGAGCCGCGAGGAGCTGCGCCGCCGGGTGGACGACGAGGAGGCCTGGCGGACCCTCTTCGAGGAGCCGATCGGGGTCGCGGTCGAGGACCGTTTCGCGGACGACCTGGTACGGGGCGTGGTCCTGACGGACGCGCTCATCGGAACCTTCGCCGACGCCCACGACCCCTCGCTGAAGCAGAACCGCTGCTTCCTCTACCACGTGATCGGCGGCGGCACCGGCGACTGGGACGTCCCCGTCGGCGGCATGGGCGCGCTCACCGACGCCCTGGTCGCGGCGGCGCGTGCGGCGGGCGCCGTCATCGCCACCGGGCACGAGGCGGAACGGATCGACACGGACGGCCGTACGGCGGAGATCACCTATCGCACGGCGGACGGCGAGGGCGTCGCCGTCGCCCGGCACGTCCTGGTCAACGCCTCCCCGCACGCCCTGGCCGCCCTCACCGGCGACACGCCCCCGGCCCCCGCCGAGGGCGCCCAGCTCAAGGTGAACATGCTGCTCAAGCGCCTGCCCCGACTGCGCGACAGCTCCGTCGACCCGCGTGAGGCGTTCTCCGGCACCTTCCACGTCGCCGAGGGCTACGACCAACTGGCCACCGCCCACGCCCAGGCGGCCGCCGGGGAGCTCCCCGCCGCGCCGCCGTCCGAGATCTACTGCCACTCGCTGACGGACCCGTCGATCCTCGGCCCCGCCCTCGTGGACCAGGGCTATCAGACCCTCACCCTGTTCGGCCTGCACACGCCGGCCCGGCTCTTCGAACGCGACAACGACGCCGTACGCGAGGAACTGCTCAAGTCGACGCTCGCCCAACTCGACGCCCACCTCGCCGAGCCGATCCTGGGCTGCCTGGCGACCGACGCCGACGGACGTCCCTGCATCGAGGCGAAGACCCCGCTGGACCTGGAGCGCGACCTCCGCCTCCCCGGCGGCAACATCTTCCACCGCGAACTGGCCTGGCCGTACGCCCAGGAGGGCACGGGGCGCTGGGGCGTGGAGACACCGCACCCGAACGTGCTGCTGTGCGGGGCGGGCGCGGTGCGTGGGGGAGGGGTGAGCGGGGTGCCGGGGCACAACGCGGCGATGGCCGTCCTCCAGGCGGACGTATAGTGCCCAAAACCTGACCAACCATTCGGCAAGTTGCTTTCGTCTCTTTGATCACATCATCCGCCCTTGAGGTGAAAAACCGGGCGAGAAGGGCAAGTTGGGTCTTCCGGCCCTACCGTGATCAGAGTGCGAGCGCTTCCCGGCTACCCGGGCCCCCGTCACTGGCGGCAGGTTCCCGTCACGGACCAGCACTACGTCGACATCGGTACCGGCGATCCGGTGCTCTTCCTGCACGGCAACCCGTCCTGGAGCTACCTCTGGCGGAGCCTGCTGGGCACCTTGTCGCCGGACTTCCGCTGCATCGCCCCCGACCTTGCCGGGTTCGGCCTGTCGCCTCCCGTTCCGGAGCCGCAGGGGTCCGTCGACGCCCTTGAGCGGCAGCTCTGGTGTCTGGACCGCCTGTTCCGTCATCTCACCGCCGGTCAGGGGCTGCCAGGGCGCCGGTGGACCCTGGTGATGCATGACTGGGGAGGGCCGATCGGCATCGCATGGGCCCTGCGGAATCCGGGCGTGGTGGCGCGGCTGGTCGTCCTCAACAGCGCGGCCTTTCCCTGGCCCGCCGGTCACCGGTTGCCGATGTACCTGCGGTGGATCAGGGCCGGCGGTCCCGTCGCCGCGCTCGCGCGGGCCACCAATGCCCTTCCGCGCGCCGCCGTACGGCTCGGAGTCGTACGCCGGCTGGGCGCGGCCGAGCGGATGGCGTACCTGCTGCCCTTCGCGGGCCGACAACACCGCCGTACTGCCGTGGAGTTCATCCGGTGCATACCCCGGAGTGACGACGACCCGGCGTGGCGCCTCCTCGAACCGACCGACGCCGACGGCGGCCTCGCCGGGCTGCCGATGTTCATCGGGTGGGGGACGAGGGACCGAGTGTTCACGCAGGCGGTGCTGGCCGAATGGACCCGCCGGTTTCCGCAGGCACGGGTGCGCCGCTACGACGGCGCCGGCCACTTCGTGATGGAGGACGCGGCCGGACAACTCGACCGTCACGTCCGCGACTTCCTCCGTTCGTCGTGATCACGCGATCACGCAATTCAGCAACTGCGCAGAGCTTTTAGGAATGGGGTGTGTTCATGGCGGGGGATTCGTTCGCGATCGTCGGCCTGGGGTGCCGGCTGCCCGGCGGGATCGTGGATCTGGCCGGGCTGTGGGAGGCGCTGGAGGGCGGGCGTGACCTGGTCGGGGAGGTGCCGGAGGACCGGTTCGAGGCCGGGCGGTTCGTCGACACCGAGATGGCCAGGACAGGGAAGTCCTACACCGCGCGGGGCGGGTTCCTGGCGGACATCGCGGGATTCGACGCGGAGTACTTCGGGATCTCGCCGCGAGAGGCGGCGCAGATGGACCCCCAGCACCGGCTGCTGCTGGAGACGGCCGTGGAGGCGCTGGACGACGCGGGCATCGACCCCGTGACGTTGGCGGGCTCGGACACCTGTGTGTTCGTCGGCATCTCCGACTTCTCCTACGGCGGGCTGCAGATGACCAGGGCCCGGCAGATGAACGCCTACTCCATGGCGGGGAGTGCCCATTCGATCGCCGCGAACCGGCTGTCGTACTTCTTCGACCTGCGCGGGCCGAGCATGGCCATCGACACCGCCTGCTCGTCCTCGCTGGTGGCCGTGGAGCGCGCCTGCCGGGAACTGGCGTCCGGCGGCAGCCGTATGGCCCTGGCGGGTGGGGTCAACGTGCTGCTGAACCCGGCGGGTTACGTCGGGTTCAGCCAGGCGTCCATGCTGTCGAAGCGGGGCCGCTGTGCCGCGTTCTCGGCGGACGCGGACGGGTTCGTCAGGGCCGAGGGCGCGGGCGTGATCGTGCTGAAGCCGCTCGCCGACGCGCTGGCGGACGGGGACCGGATCCACGGGGTGATCGCCGGGGCCGGGAGCAACTGCGACGGACGCACCGTCGGACTGGCCCTGCCCAGTGCGCAAGCCCAGGAGGATCTGCTGCGGCAGGTGTACGAGCGGGCGGGGATCGCGCCCGACGAGGTGGTGTACGTGGAGGCGCACGGCACCGGCACGCAGGTCGGCGACCCGGCCGAGTGCACAGCGCTGGGGAGGGTACTGGGCGCCGAGCGGATGGTGGGGCCGCTGCCCATCGGGTCGGTGAAGTCCAACGTGGGGCATCTGGAGCCGGCTTCGGGCATGGCGGGGCTGTTCAAGGCGCTCGCGGTGTTGCGCCACGGCACGATCCCCGCCTCGCTGCACCTGGAACCGCTCAACCCCGGCATCGACTTCGCCGGGCTGGGGCTGGAGCCGGTCGGGCGGGCCCGTCCGACGGCGTCGCGGGAAGGGCGGCGCTTCGTGGGCGTCAACTCCTTCGGGTTCGGTGGGGCCAACGCACATGTGGTGGTCGGCCTGCCCCCGCTCGCCCCGAGAGACGGCGGCGAGTTCACCGGCGATGTGCCGGTGATCGCTTCGGGCCGCACCCCGCAGGCGGCCGAGGAGGCGGCGCGGAGGCTGGCCGCCCGGCTGACGGATACCGCGCCGGTCGAGTCGGCGGAGTTCTACGACATCGCTGTCACCACCGGCGCTCGCCGGGCCCGGCACCGCTACCGCCGGGTGGCGCTGGCCTCGACTCCGCACGAGGCCGCGCGGAGCCTGTCCGGCGAGGGCGTGACCGGTGAGGCGGTCGAGCACGGCCGGGTCGGGCTGGTCTTCGCGGGCAACGGCTCGCAGTGGGCGGGGATGGCCGCGGACCTGCTGGACGACGACCCGGTGTTCCGGAGCGAGGTGGCGGCCGTGGACGCCGCGCTGACGCCCCGGCTGGGTTGGTCGGTCGCCGGGCAGTTGCGCCGGCCGGCGGACGAGTGGGGACTGGAGGCCACCGAGGTGGCCCAGCCGCTGCTGTTCGCGGTGCAGGCCGGGATCACGGCGGTCCTGCGTGAGCGCGGTGTGCGGTGGACGGTCGCGCTCGGGCACAGCGTCGGGGAGGTCGCCGCCGCGTACGCCGTCGGCGCGCTGACACTGGAGGAGGCCGCGTGGGTGATCGCCGAGCGCAGCCGGGTCCAGGCGGCGACGGCCGGTCAGGGCCGGATGGCCGCGGTCGGGTTGCCGCCGGCCGAGGCGGAGCGGGTGCTGTCGGCCTACCCGGGTCTGGTCGTGGCCGCCGTGAACAGTGCCAGGGATGTGACGATCGCCGGGCCGGTACATCAACTCAAGTCCATGGGTGAGGAGTTGGTGGATCGGGATGTGTTCTTCCGGCTCATGGACCTCGACTACGCCTTCCACAGCCCGGTCATGGAGCGAGTCCGGGCCCCGCTGGCCGCAGGCCTCGCCGGGCTGGCACCGGGTGGCGGAACCGACGCGCTGATCTCCACGGTCGCCGGCGGCCCGGTACCCGCGAGCGGCCTGGACGCCGACTACTGGTGGCGCAACGTCCGAGAGCCGGTCCGGTTCGCCGACGCTGTGGAACAAGCCCTGGACACGGGCGTTGACGTATTGCTGGAGGTCGGCCCGCATCCCGTGCTGCGCTCCTACCTGCGTCGCATCGCCGCCGCACACGACCGGGTGGCCGTCCTCGCCACCCTGCGTCGCGACACCACAGGGCCTACCGCGCTGCGCGAGTCGGTCGAGGCCCTGATCGCCGCCGGGGCGGAGCTGGACTGGACACGCTGGTTCCCCCGCCCGTCGCGGGTGGCGGAACTGCCCGCGTACCCGTGGCAGCGGGAACGCCACTGGAGCGGCACCCCACAGCACTGGATCGGCAACAGCGGATCGGGACGACTGGACCACCCCCTGCTGGGCGAGCGGCTGCCGACGGCGGAACCCTCCTGGCAGGGGCCCATCGAGCCGGCGCTGGTGCCGTGGCTGGCCGACCACAAGGTGGCCGGGTCGGTGGTGTTCCCGGCGACCGGCTACGTCGAGATGGCGCTGGCGGCCGGCCGACGGGTGCTGGACGGCCCGGTGGAACTGGCCTGGCTGGAGGTGAGCCGCCCGCTGGTCGTCCCGTGGGACCGGGCCGGTGACGTCCGGCTGCAGCTCGCGTACTCGCCCGACGACGGCATGGTGGCCATCACCAGTACCGAGGCCGCCGACAGCGGTGAAGGCGACGGCACCCCGCCCCGCCCGCACGCCCGCTGCCGGGTCCGCGAACTGATCGGCCGCCCGCCCGCGCGGATCGACCTCGCCGGAGTACGCGCCCGCTGTACCCGCCGGGGCGAAGCCGACGCCCTGTACCCCGAACTGGCCGCGAGCGGCCTGGACTACGGGCCCGCGTTCCGGCAGCTGGTGCGGCTGCACATGGGGGAGGGGGAACTGCTCGCCGCCTACCGGCACACCACGGACGCGGCCGACACCATGCAGTACGTGGCCCATCCGGCACTGCTCGACGGTGCGCTCCAGGCATGCGTGCCGCTCGTCGCCGCCCAGGTCGGCGCCGGGCAGGCCTGGCTTCCGGCCGCGATCGGGGCCGTACGCGTCTGGCGAAGCCCATCCCCGACAGGGCTGCTGCACATGCGCGACCGCACCCGCGGCACCACCGAACTCTGCTTCGACATCACCGTCACCGACCCGGACGGCAGCGTCACCGCCGAACTGGACGGCGTACGCCTGCGGCGCGTGCCCGGCCCCGCGGACCGGGCGCCCCTGCGGTACGAGACCGTGCTGCGCGCCGCCCCGCATCCCCAACTGCCCTCCGAGGCATCGCCGTTGGCCAGCAACCACGACCTGGCCGGGGCGGTCGCGGCGAGCGTCGACGCGCTGGAGGCCGGCTGGCGCTCCACCCGCTTCACGGACTTCGTCGCCCTGCTCAAGCGGCTGACCGCTCATGTCGCCGCCGCCGCGTTCGCGGACCTGCTGCCCGACGACACGGTCGAGTTCAGGCCCGCCGACCTGGTACGGCAGGGAATGCTCCCCGAACACGACAAGTTGGCGCGGGCCCTGCTCGGCCTGATGGCCGGCCATGGTCTGGCAGCCGGTGGGAACGACGGGCCGTGGCGGCTGACCGGCACAGCGGCCCCGGGGCCCCTGCTGGCCCGGCTGCCTTCGGACTTCCCGGCGTGCAGCGCCGAGGCTCAACTGGCGATCCGTCAGCTGACCTGCCTGCCAGAGGTGTTGCGCGGCGAGCGCGACGCACTTCACCTGCTGGCCGGCCAGGGCACCCAGGACGCCTTGGAGCAGTTCTACGACGTGGCGCCATCCTGCCGGTTCCACAACCGGCTCGTCGCCGCACTGGCGGCGGAGATCGTCCGGGCCTGGCCCGAGGACCGGCCACTGCGGGTCCTGGAGATCGGCGCGGGCACGGGTGGCACCGCAGCGGCACTGCTGCCGGTGCTGCCGCCCGAACGGTCCGTCTACCACTTCACCGACGTGTCCGCAGGCTTCTTCATCCGTGCTCAACACCGTTTCGGCACCCACCCGTTCGTCGACTACCGCCCGTTCGACCTGAACGCCGACCCAGCCGAGCAGGGCTTCACCGACGGCGCGTACGACCTGATCGTCGCGGCCAACTCCCTGCACACCGCGAACGAGCTGCAAACGGCCCTGTGCAGGGTGCGGGGGCTGCTGGCCCCGGGTGGGCGCCTGCTCGCCTTCGAGACGCACGACACGGACTACCTGCTGCCGTTCTTCGGAGTGCTCGACAGCTTCTGGTGCGCCGACGACGAACTCCGGCCGGACTCGCCCCTGTTGGGGCGCGACCAGTGGCCCGATGTGCTGGCCGGGTGCGGCCTCACCGATGTGGTCTGCCTCGGTGGCGCCATCGACGCACCCGCTACGTACGGCGGCTCCGTGCTGCTGGCATCGGCACCCGCGTACGAGACCGTCCAGCCCGCGCTGCCCCGCCCGGACGACGGCACCCGGTGGATCGTGGCCACAGAGAGCGAGCCCGAGACGCCGCTGGCCGAGGACCTCGCCGCACTCCTGACAGACGGCACCACGCGGTCCGCAGCCGTGACGCCGGCCCCCGTCGACCCGGCGGCCTGGGCGGCAACACTGCGCGGTGAAGGTGACCCGACCGTCGTACTCCTGCTGGGCGAGGCCCCCACCGAGCCGCAGGCGTTGCTCGACCAGGCCGTGCGCCGCGCTGCCACGCTGCGCGACCTGGCCGTCGCCTGCCGGGACCTCCCGGACGGTGTCCGGCCATCCCTGTGGCTGGTGACCCGGCCCAGCGGCGCGCTGCCCGCGCCCGAACGGGCCGTCCAGCCGCAGGACGCCGCCGCCTGGGGAGTGGCCCGCACCCTCGCCAACGAACACCCCGGGCTGCGGGTGACCCGGCTGTCCCTGGAACGCGCCGACGACCCGGCCGGCGACGCGCACCGGCTGGCCCGCGAGCTGCTGGCGCCCCTCCCGTTGTCCGGCGATGGCGATGACGAGGGTGCGGCGGCGCGTGAGGACGAGATCGTGCTCACGACGGGCGGACGCTTCGTACCCCGGGAACGCGAACTCCCCTCCGGCGAACACGTCGAGCCCAGCGGCGACGAGCCCTTCGTCCTGGAGATCGGTGAGCCGGGCCTGTCGTACCAGCCGGTCTGGACGCGGACCCGCCCCCTCGAACCCGGCGTCGGTGAGGTGGTGATCGCGGTGCGGGCGGCGGCGCTGAACTACCGCGACATCATGCAGGCGACAGGTCTGCTGCCCCCCGAGGCGGCAGAGGAGACGTTCGTCGGGACCGGCTTCGGTCTCGAATGCGCCGGGGTCGTCACGGCGGTGGGCGAGGGCGTGAGCGGCCTGGCCGCCGGAGACCGGGTGTGCGCGGTCGGTTCCGTGTGCCTGGCCTCTCACGCGGTGGTGCCCGCGTCGGCTGTGGTGAAGGTCCCCGACGATCTCGGTTTCGCGGAGGCCGCGACCCTGCCCGTGGCCTTCCTGACGGTCCACTACGCGCTGCACGACCTCGCGCGGCTGGCGCCGGGGGAGACGGTTCTCGTGCACGGCGCCGCGGGTGGCGTGGGGCTGGCCGCCCTCCAGTACGCCCGCCTGGTGGGCGCCACCGTGATCGCCACCGCGGGCAGCCCGGCCAAGCGCGACCTGCTACGGGCGCTGGGCGTCGAGCACGTCCTGGACTCCCGCACCCTGGACTTCGCCGACCAGGCCCTGCGGATCACCGGTGGGCGAGGGGCGGACGTCGTGGTCAACTCGCTGGCCGGGCAGGCCATCGACCGGGGCCTGGAGACGCTGCGGTCAGGTGGCCGGTTCGTCGAACTCGGCAAGCGCGACATCTATGCCAACAAGCCGTTGCTGATGCGGCCGTTCAGCCGAAACATCGCCTTCTTCGGCGTCGACGTCACCGCTCTGCTGTCCGACGAGGCCGGGCTCGTACACGGTCGGCGTCTGCTGGCCGAGGTCGCTGAACGGGTCGCGGACGGCCGCTACCGGCCGCTGCCGCACACCGTGTACCCGGCCGCGCGGGTCACCGAGGCGTTCGCGCTGCTCCAGCACTCCCGGCACATCGGCAAGGTCGTCGTCAGCCTCGACCCGCAGGACGGGCCGGTGCCCGTCCGGACCCGGCCCGAGCCGCCCCCGCTCGACCCCGACGGCAGCTACCTGGTCACCGGTGGGCTGAGCGGGTTCGGCGCCGCCACCGCCCGCCGGCTCGCCGACCGTGGCGCCCGCCACCTCGCGCTGGTCTCCCGGCGGGGCGCCGACGGCCCCGAGGCCTCAGCCGTGCTGGCCGAGCTGGCCGCGCGAGGCGTGACCGCCACGCCGTACGCCGTCGATGTCACCGACGCCGCCGCTCTGGCCGAGGCGATCGGACGCATCGACGCCACCGGGCACCCGCTCGTGGGTGTGGTCCACGCGGCCATGGTCCTCGACGACGCCCCGCTCACCGAACTGACCGACGCACGGATCCGCACGGTGCTGGCGCCGAAGGTGGCCGGGGCGGCGGTCCTCGACACCCTGACGCGTGAGCGCGACCTGCGCCTGTTCTGGATGTACTCCTCCTTCACCACGGTTCTCGGAAACATCAAACAGTCCCCCTATGTCGGCGGGAACCTGTTCACCGAAGCACTGGCCAGGCAACGGCACAGCTGCGATGGGGCCCTCGCCGTCACCTGGGGCGCGCTCGGGGGCGTGGGCCATGTCGCCCGGGAGGGCCTCGCCCCGACCATGGAAGCGCTCGGCATGGCCCCGCTCGGCCCCCACGAGGCACTGGCCGCCCTGGAGACCCTGGCAGCGTCCGGCACCACCGTCGCCGGAATCGGCCACTACGACTGGACCCGGCTGCGCACCTTCCTGCCGATGCTGACCTCGCCCAGATTCGCGGCGTTGCTGCCCGCCGACGGCGACCTCGACGGCCACACCCGCCAGGACCTCCTGGCAGCCCTCGCCGGTCTCTCCGCGGACGAGGCACTGGAGACCGCCAACGCCGCACTCGCCGACGTGATGGCCCGCATCCTGCAGACCGACGCCGCCCGTCTCGACCCCAAACTGCCACTCCAGGACTACGGCGTCGACTCCCTGATGGCCGCCGAACTGCTCACCACGCTGCGGCAACGCCTCGACGTCGAGATCCCGCCCATGGAACTCCTCCAGGGCGGCGTCACCCTCACCGACCTGTCCCGCCACGTGCTGCTGCGCCTCGGCGTCCGCGCCACCGACACCGCCAACGGCTGAAAGAGAGGCCCGCCATGGTGACCTGTCAGGAACCCAAGGGAACGGCGACGGACTGCGCTGAAGGCTCTCTCACCTTCGGACCCCTCATCGCCGGCGCCACCGTCCCCGACCCGACCGAGTGGGTGTACGTGCTCCGCGCGAGCGCGTTCATCGACGACCCCATCGGCGCCACCTGCTACCGCAACGCGCTGAACGCCGGGTACATGGGCCCCGACGCCCACCCCGAGACGATCCTGGGACGCTGCGCCCTCGCCGGACCCGACCACATGGACACCGCTCTGCACACGGCCCGGCTCGCGGCGGCCGAGTGGGGCGGCAGCCCACCGGCCCGGCGCGCCGCCCTCGCCGAAGCGTTCCGCGCACGGCTGCGGGAACACGCCGACGCCGTCACCGGCCTCCTGGTGGAGGAGGGCCACCCCGTCCGGCTGGCCCGGATGGAGGTGGAAAACCTCCTCACCTTCTACGGCCCCGAGACCACCGACTGGTGTCTGCGGCACATGGAGTCGGAGCACACCGTCGACGGCCGGACGGTGGTGCTGCGCCGGGTGCCGGACGGTGTCGTGTGTGTGCAGCCACCACAGAACACCCCGGCGCTCAGTGTCGGCGCGGCCTTCCAGTCCGTACTGGCCGGCAACGCGCTCGTGGTCCGGCTGTCCCGGCACGCGCCGATCGCCGCCATGTACCTGGTGGAACAGATCGCCCTACCCGCGCTCGCCGAGGCGGGCGCCCCGCCCGGAGTCCTGTCGGCGCTGTGCACCGACCCCGCGCAGGCACTGGACGCCTGGCTGGAGAGCCCGCTGGTGGACGACGTGCTGTACTTCGGCGACTCGATCCGCGGTGAGCAACTCGAGAAGGCATGCCTCGCCTCGGGAAAGAAGCCGATCCTGGAACTCGGCGGCAACGACATGGTCGTGGTGTGGCGGGACGCGCCCCTCGACCGGGCCGTCGAGGCGCTGATGGAGTCGTACCACGGCAGCGGCCAGATCTGCTGCGCGCCCAACATCGCGCTCGTCCACCCGGACATCGCCGACCGACTCACCGACCGGCTGACCGAGCGCGTCCGCGCCCTGCGGCCCGGCTTCCCCGACGACCCCGACGTGGTGCTGGCGGCCTCGCCCAACACCGCCGGATACGACGCCACACTCGCCGACGCCCGGCGGGCGGGCGCCCGGGTACTGACCGGTGGACGCCACCTCGACGTACACGGCCACGAGAGCGACGACGCCGTCTTCGCGGAGCCGGCGCTCATCCGGATCGACGGGCTCGCCCGCGCGCTCAAGCTGCGGTCGGTCCGGTACGAGACGTTCTTCCCGCTGCTGACCCTGGCCGTTCCCGTGCCCGCCGACGACGACCAACTCCTGTCCGAGATGGTGTCGTTCGTGGCGTCCGGCTCGTACGGCCTGCGCAACTCGCTGTGGACCCGGAGCCCCGACGTCATCGACCGGTTCCTCCGGGACGTCCGCTCGTGCGGCCAGCTCCGGGTGAACGACTCCCACCTCGCGGGCGTGCCGTATCTCGCCAACCACGGCGGCCCGGGTCTGAGCGGCGACCGCTTCGGCGAGCTCAACTACCCGATGCTGCGCACCAGCCGCCTCCAGGGCGTTTCCGTGGCGAATGACAGCTCTTCGGCGGAGGGGGTTCCGGTGCCGTACGTCCCGGTGCGGCGGAGGCCCAGGGTCGAGGCGATCCGGGAGTACCCGCCCGGCTGGCCGCCCGAAGACCTGCCCGGCGGGCTGCCGGCGCCGTTCACCGAGGCCTTCCACCACGATCCCTACCCGACCCTGCGCTGGCTGCGCGCACACCGTCCGGTGAGCCGCGTCATCAGCCCGGACGGCCCGGGCTGGCTGCTGACCCGCTACGACGACGTCCGTGACGCCCACATCGACCCGCGGGTCACCTGTGACAGCAAACGCATCTCCGCCGGCCACATGTGGATGCGGCACTGGCCGTCCGCACTGCGGGAGCGGCTCTTCACCCATCTGCTGGACAGCGACGATCCGCGCCACGCCGAACTGCGCGCGATCATGCGGCCGTTCTTCTCGCCCGCCCGGCAGGAGCAGTGGCGAACCCGGGTGCAGCGCCTCGTCGACACCCGGATCGACCAGATCGTGGACCGGGGCAGTGGCGACCTCATGGCGGCCGTCGCCTACCCGCTCGGCGGCAATGTCCTGTTCGCCGTCCTCGGCGCCACCCCGCCCCGCATGCATCACCTGCGGGCGATGATCTGGCGCACCGCCGAGTGGAACAACGTCGTCCCGTATGTGGCCGCGCTCGCCCACGAGGTCGACGCGTTCGTCCGCTCGGCCGTCGCCGAGAAACGCCGCGCCCCCGGCGACGACCTCATCTCGTTGCTGGTGCGGGCCCGTGACCAGGACGGCCTGCTCAGCGAGGACGAACTGCACGGCCAGGTCATGATGATGCTCGTCGCGGGCCAGGACCCCAGCATCAACAGCGTCGGCAACAGCCTGCACGCCCTCCTCACCCACCCCGCCCAGCTCGCCGAACTCCGCGACGACCCGTCCCTGATGGCGACCGGCCTCGGCGAACTGCTCCGCTACGAAAGCCCCTTGCCGTTCACCAGCTGGCGGGGCACCCTCGCTCCCGTCGAGTTCGGCGCCGTGACCGTCCCCGCGAACGAGTCCCTGTTCCTGTGCATCGGCGCCGCCAACCGGGACCCCGCACGCTTCCCCGACCCCGACCTCCTCGACCTGCGCCGCCCCACCCCCGGACATCTCGCCTTCGGCCACGGCGCCCACTACTGCCTGGGCGCCCATATCGGCCGTATGACCGCCGAGGCCGCCGTCAGCACCGTCCTGCGCCGACTGCCCGGCCTGCGACTGGACGGCACGCCGGGGTGGCGGCCCAGTCAGTTCGAACGCGGACTCAGCGTGCTGCCCGTCGCCTGGGACACGCCGAAGGACGGAGGAGCACGGTGAACCGGGCCGACATCCTGGCCGAACTGAAGGCGATGCTCGCCGAGTTCGGCGGCGTCGACCCCGAACAGGTCGACGAGCAGACCGCGTTCATCGCGGACCTCGGGCTGGACTCCCTGGTCCTGGTGCGGATGACCGTCGTAGCGGAGGAGCGGTTCGAGGTACGCATCCCCGACGAGGTCGCCTGGGAGCTGCACACGGTCGGCGCCGTGGTCAACTACGTCGAGGAGACCCTGTCCGGGCGGACGGGAGCACAGAGTTGAGCGAACTCGTCCGGTTCCTGCGCGAGAAGGCCTGGCTCCTCGGTGACACCCGCTGGTACGCGCGCGTGGACAGCGTGCGGGGCGAGCTCGTCGAGGTGGAACGCCTCGGACTAGCCCAACTCGACGCGCGGGCCCGCACGGTGGGGGCGTGGCTGGCCGACCGGACGCAGCCCGGCGCCCGCGTCATGCTGATGTATCCGGCGGGCCTGGAGTTCTTCACCGCCTTCCTCGGCTGTCTGTACTCCGGGAGGGTCGCCATTCCCGCCCCGCTCCCGGACACCGACCGGCGGGCCCTGCAGCGTGCCGAGGGCATCATCCGCGACGCGGGCGTCGGACTGGTCCTCAGCGACGCCGCGCACCAGCCCGCGCTCGGCTCCTGGCTCACCGGACTGAACCTGGCACCGCGCCCCGAGTGCGTCGCCACCGACGTGACCGCGCTCCCGGACCCCGACACCTGGTCCCCCCTCTCCCAGGACCTCTCCGCGACCGCCTACGTCCAGTACACCTCCGGCTCGACCAGCGAACCGCGCGGTGTCGTCATCACCCACCGAAACCTGCTCCACAACCTGCTGTCCATCAGGGAAGTGATGGCCAACGAGGACATCAGGGACGAGTTGCGCCATGGTCCCTCGCCCACCAGCGCCGGATGGCTCCCGCACTACCACGACATGGGCCTGGTCGGCATGCTGCTCACCCCCCTCGCGAGCTACACCAACCTCGTCTTCAGCTCGCCGGTCTCCTACATCGCCCACCCATTGCTGTGGCTCCAGATGATCAGCCGATACCAGGCCTTCTACACCTTCGCCCCGAACTTCGGCTACGACTGGCTGCTCAGGAGCCTCAAGGACCACCAACTCACGGACGCGGACCTTGACCTGAGCTGTCTGCGGTTCGCGCTGAGCGGCGCCGAACCCGTCCAGGCCGGCGTCCTGGACGCGGTCGCCCGCAGGCTGGCCCCCCTCGGCTTTCGCCCAAAGGTCTGGGCACCCGGCTACGGCCTGGCCGAGGCCACCCTCATGGTCACCGGCACACCCTGCGGCAAAGGGCCGACCGTGGGACGCTTCGACCGGGACGCGCTGGAGGCCGGTCACGCCGTACCCGCCCCGGACGGCGTCGACCTCGTCGGCTGCGGCCACCCCGCCGGAGTGGACGTCCGCATCGTCGACCCCGCCACCTCACACCCCCTCAAGGACGGGCAGATCGGCGAGATCTGGGTACGCGGCGACAGCGTCGCCGGCGGCTACCTCGGCGACCCCCGAGCCACCGCCGAGCACTTCGCCGCCACCACGGCCGACGGTGAGGGGCCCTTCCTGCGTACCGGAGATCTGGGCTTCGTCCAGGACGGCGAGCTCTACGTCACCGGCCGCGCCAAGGACCTGATCATCGTCAACGGCCGCAACATCCATCCCCAGGACATCGAACACGTCAGTGAATCCACCGACCCCGCCACCGGCCCCTGCGCCGCCTTCACCCTGCCCGACGCCGACGGCCACGAGCACATCGTCCTGGTACAGGAAATCCGCCCCCTGCACCTCAAGGGCCGCACTCCCGCGGCCCTTTCGGAGCTGATCAGAAAACGCCTGGCCGAAGACCTACGCCTGGCCGTCCAGGTGGTCGTCGTCGGACCGATGAGCGTGCCCCGGACCACCAGCGGCAAGATCCAGCGCTCACGAACCCGGGAGGAGCTGCGCGCGGCCCGCCTCACGCCTCTCCACTCCGACCTCCTCACCCCGCCCTGCCCGGCGTTCTGACCGGCCAGGGCCGGGTCGTCAGTTCGCGGAGGCCGTCCACCCGCTCGCCGTGATCCGTGTCGTGTCCGCAGGCCGGGCCTCGTCGAAGAGGACGCCGTCCGCCGCCTCGACGCGCAGGCCGTCGACGTACGCGCCCCGGCCCACGTACAGCCGGTCGGTCGCGTACCGCCACCGGATCACCAGCTCCCGGTGCGCGGGGAGTGGAGCCGTGAGCCGGTGCCAGGCCCGGCCCGACCAGCCGGTGACGGTTCCGTTCGGGTGGTCCTGCGGCTGCCGGCCGTGTCGTGCCGTCGTGAAGGGGAGCGGCTGCCAGGTGGAGCCCCCGTCGGTCGTGACCTCCAGGGTGAGGGCGTCCGACTGGGGTTCGGTGTCCCACCACAGGGCGCAGCACAGCCGGCCATCGCCGGGGGACGTGTCGAGGGGAGGGAGTGCGAGGGTCGCGGTCGTGGCGGTCACCATCCCGGAGAACCATGCGGTACGACCGTGCCGTGGGCGGACCGGTACGGCGCGGGCCATGTTGTTCGCGGCGGCGACCCGGGGCGCGGAACCGGAGCGCCAACTGCGCACCGGGTGAACGGAGTTTCCGAGGACGATGAGGAAGGAGTCGGTCGACGGGTCGAGGACCAGCGAGGTGCCGGTGAAGCCGGTGTGCCCCGCCGTGTGTGGGGTGGCCATCGCGCCCATGTACCAGTGCTGGTAGAGCTCGAAGCCGAGGCCGTGCTCGTCGCCGGGGAAGGCGGTGTTGAAGTCGGTGAACATCAGCTCCACCGACTCCGGCTCCAGGACGCGGGAGCGGCCGTAGGCACCGCCGTTGAGCAGCGTCCGCCCGAGGACCGCGAGGTCCCACGCGTTGGAGAACACGCCTGCGTGGCCCGCGACTCCGCCGAGGCTGAAGGCGTTCTCGTCGTGCACCTCGCCCCACACGAGCCCCCGGTCCAGGCCGGACCAGGGCTTGCGGGCGTCCTCGGTGGCCGCGATCCTCGGCCTCCAGGCCGCGGGCGGGTTGTAGCGGGTGCGATGCATGCCCAACGGGCCGGTGATCTCGTCGCGCAGGAGGGCGTCGAGCATACGGCCGGTGATCTTCTCCAGGACCAGTTGGAGGGTAATCAGGTTGAGGTCCGAGTAGAGGTACGTCGTCCCCGGCGGGTTCAACGGCGCCTCGTTCCAGATGAGCCGCAGCTTCTCCTCGTACGTCGGCGCGTTGTACAGCGGGATCCAGGCCCGGAATCCCGAGGTGTGGGTGAGGAGCTGACGGATCGTGATGTCCTGCTTGCCGGCCTGGCCGAAGTCCGGGAGGTAGGACGCGACGGTCGCTTCCAGTCCGAGGGCACCCCGCTCGATCTGCTGCACGGCGAGGATCGAGGTGAACAGTTTCGACACCGAGGCCAGATCGAAGACGGTGTCCTCGGCCATCGGTATCTGTTGCCCGGCCGGGAACTCGACGCCGGTGTCGGTCTTCTCGTCGTACGACTGATAGCGCACCGCCTTCCCGATGGGCTGGTGGAGGGCCACCGTGCCACCACGCCCGGCGAGCAGGACGGCGCCCGCGTACCAGGGGTGCTTGGGGGAGGGGCCGAGGAACGCCTCGGCGTCGGTGACGAGTCGGCGGAGGTGGTCGGGGAGCAGGCCGGCGCGCTCGGGGGAACCGCGGCGCAGGGTGCTGCCGCTGCCGGGGGAGGCGGCGGCCGGGCCGGCGGGGAAGGGGGCGATGGCCAGGGCGCCGCCCAAGGCCAGGGCGCTCCTGCCCAGTTGACGCCTGGTCAGTCTGCTTCGGCCGTCGGTCATCGAGGTTCCTCCCGCCACTCCGGCTGAAAGTATCTTTCCGGGATCACCTTGCGTGATGAAGCTTTTGTGTCAGTCGTGCTCGGTGTCAACGGGGCGTTCGGCCCAATAGATCTGACGGGGTATCAGAAAAGGCCTTCCGTCGTCCGAAGGACTGCGGCATCCTGCGCCCATGCAGACGGAGCTGAGCAAGAAACTGGGAGTCGAGCACGCCATCTTCGGCTTCACGCCGTTCCCCGCCGTCGCCGCGGCCATCAGCCGGGCCGGCGGCTTCGGAGTGCTCGGCGCGGTCCGCTACACGGCCCCCGACGATCTCAAGCGCGATCTCGACTGGATCGAGGCCCATGTCGACGGCAGGCCCTACGGGCTCGATGTGGTCATGCCCGCGAAGAAGGTCGAGGGCGTCACCGAGGCCGACGTCGAGGGGATGATCCCGGAGGGCCACCGGGAGTTCGTCAAGGACACCCTCGCCAAGTACGGCGTGCCCGAACTGGCCGAGGGGGAGGCCTCCGGCTGGCGCATCACCGGATGGATGGAGCGGGTCGCCCGTACCCAGCTCGACGTCGCCTTCGACTACCCGATCAAGCTGCTCGCCAACGCCCTGGGCTCACCGCCCGCGGACGTGGTGGAGCGTGCCCATGAGCAGGATGTCCTGGTGGCCGCTCTCGCGGGCAGCGCCCGGCACGCCGTCAAGCACAAGGAGCGCGGCATCGACATCGTCGTCGCCCAGGGCTACGAGGCGGGCGGCCACACCGGTGACATCGCCTCCATGGTGCTGACGCCCGAGGTCGTGGAAGCCGTCGACCCGCTGCCCGTACTGGCGGCCGGAGGCATCGGCAGCGGCCAACAGGTGGCGGCGGCACTGAGCCTCGGCGCCCAGGGTGTGTGGCTGGGCTCCATATGGCTGACCACCACAGAGGCCGACCTCCACTCACCCGCCCTGATCCGCAAACTGCTCGCCGCCGGCTCGGGCGACACGGTGCGCTCCCGCGCCCTGACCGGAAAGCCCGCACGCCAGCTGCGCACCGAGTGGACCGACGCCTGGGACGACACGAACGGACCCGGCACCCTGCCCATGCCCCTCCAGGGCCTGCTGGTCGCCGAGGCCGTCTCGCGCATCCAGAAGTACGAGGTCGAGCCCCTGCTCGGCACCCCGGTCGGCCAGATCGTCGGCCGGATGAACAGCGAACGCAGCGTCCAGGCCGTCTTCGACGACCTCACCCGCGGCTTCGAGCGAGCCGTCGATCGCATCAACCGCATAGCCGGAAGGAGCGGCGAGTGACGAGCACGAGCACACCCCCGGCAGGCTTCTGGGCCCAGGCCGCGGCCGACCCTCACCGTACGGTCCTGATCGCCCCCGACGGCGAGGAGTGGACCGCCGGCCGGCTGCACGCCGACGTCAACCGCCTCGTCCACGGCCTGCGCGCGGCCGGCATGGAGCGCGGTGACGCCTTCGCGGTAGTCCTGCCCAACAGCGCGGAGTTCTTCACCGCATACCTGGCCGCCAGCCAGGCGGGCTTCTACCTGGTCCCGATCAACCACCATTTCGTCGGACCGGAGATGGCCTGGATCGTCGCCGACTCCGGCGCCAAGGTCCTCCTCACCCACGAACGCTTCGCCGCCCCCGTACGCCGCGCCGCGGACGAGGCCGGCCTGCCCGTCACCCACCGGTACGCGATCGGCACGGTCGAGGGCTTCCGGCCGTACGCCGAACTCCTCGACGGACAACCGGAGTCGCCGCCCGGCGACCGGACCCTCGGCTGGGTCATGAACTACACCTCGGGCACCACCGGCCGCCCCCGCGGCATCCGGCGCCCGCTGCCCGGCAAACTCCCCGAGGAGGCCTACCTGGGCGGCTTCCTCGGCATCTTCGGCATCCGCCCCTTCGACGACAACGTGCACCTCGTCTGCTCGCCGCTCTACCACACCGCCGTGCTCCAGTTCGCGGGCGCGTCGCTGCACATAGGCCACCGCCTGGTCCTGATGGACAAGTGGACGCCCGAGGAGATGCTCCGGCTGATCGACCGGGAGAAGTGCACCCACACACATATGGTCCCGACCCAGTTCCACCGCCTGCTCGCCCTGCCCGAGGACGTACGCGCCCGCTACGACGTCTCCGCCATGCGGCACGCCATCCACGGCGCCGCCCCCTGCCCCGACCATGTGAAGCGGGCGATGCTCGACTGGTGGGGCCCGTGCGTGGAGGAGTACTACGCGGCCAGCGAGGGCGGCGGCGCCTTCGCCACCGCCGAGGACTGGCTGAAGAAGCCCGGTACGGTCGGCAAGGCCTGGCCCATCAGCGAACTCGCGATCTTCGACGACGACGGCAACCAACTCCCGCCCGGCGAACTCGGCACCGTCTACCTGAAGATGAACACCGGCGGCTTCGCCTACCACAAGGACGAGGCCAAGACGCGGAAGAACCGCATCGGCGACTTCTTCACCGTCGGTGACCTCGGCTGTCTCGACGAGGACGGCTACCTCTTCCTCCGCGACCGCAAGATCGACATGATCATCTCCGGCGGGGTCAACATCTACCCGGCCGAGATCGAGTCCGTACTCCTCGCCCACCCCGCCGTCGCCGACGCCGCAGCCTTCGGCATCCCGCACGACGACTGGGGCGAGGAGGTCAAGGCAGTGGTCGAACCGGCCCCCGGTCACGACCCTGGCCCGGCCCTGGCCGCCGCGATCCTCGACCACTGCGCCGACCGGCTCGCCGGGTACAAGCGGCCCAAGAGTGTCGACTTCATCACCGAGATGCCGCGCGACCCCAACGGAAAGCTGTACAAGCGGCGACTGCGGGACCCGTACTGGGAGGGCCGGACGCGACCCGTGTGAACTTCAGGCGCGAGGGCGGGGAAAGGTCTCCAAGGCTCTCGCGAGACCGGCGGCATCGGTGCCGACCTTGCGGTAGACACCGGACAGCAACTGCCGCACGCCCTGCTCGGTGAGGCGTAGTTCCTTGGCGATCACCGGCACCGGCTGCCCTTGGACGGCCAGTTCGGCGGTACGGCGTTCCTGCGCGGTCAGCGTGTCCGCCTGCGCGTAGCGCAGCGGCAGCGGCCGCAGTCCCGCCGCCGAGAGCTCCTCCCTGGCCCGGGCGGCGAGCCCCTCGGCCCCGCAGTGGACGGCACCTTCGAGGCCTTGGTAGAGCCGATCGGCGGCCTCCTGGAGTCGCCCGTTGCGGGACAGGGCGGCGCCGTGGCCGATCAGGGCGCGGGCGAGTTCGTAGGCGGCGGGGGACTGCTCCAGGTGCTCCACGGCCTCCGCGTGCAGCTTGAGCGCCGACGAGCCGCCGGTCACCTCGGCCTCGATGTGCAGCGCCTGGCCGATGGTGGAGGAGGCACCGAACTCCCGGGCGCGCTTGACGGCGTCGCGGGCGAGGGACAGCGCCCGGCCGGGGGCGGTGGGGGCGAGGGCGGACGCCAGGTGCAGCTGCCAGGGACACCAGGAGGGGTTGCGCCATCCCCGTGCGTCCAGCCACTCCCCGACGTCGGACAACAGTTCCGCCGCCTCGGCGTGCCGCCCCTCGGCCAGGAGCAGTTCGGCGTACACCGTCCGAGGGTCGGGGTAGATGACGGCGTTCGGGACGATCTCGCCGTAGTGGTAGGCGTTCGCGAGGCGACGCGCCTCGGTGGTGCGGCCGCGGGCGAGCAGGGTCTGGATGAGGATGCCGATGGCGAACCACTGGGCGGGGACCGCGCCTTCGACCCGGTCGGCGATGCGCAGGCCCTCGCGCACCAGCTCCTCCGCGTCGGCCAGGCAGCCGCGACGGTAGCGGATATAGCCGTAGAGGGTCTGCCCCAGGGCCAGATGAGAGCCGCGCCAGCCCTTGCCCTCACACTCGGCGATGCCCTTGGTGAACAGTTCCTCGGCCCGTCGAGGCTGGTCGCTGTACATGAACACCAGGGCGACCGAAACGGGTACCTCGAAACCACGGTTCTCGTCGGTCCAGCTCAGTCCGCCGAGCAGTGCCTCCTCCGCACACGCGAGGGCTGTCCGCCGAGGCTCGCCGCGCACCAGGGCGTCCCAGGCGCGCGAGCCCAGGATGTACCGCTCCTCCAGACCGCGGCCGGTCAGGCGCTCGGCCAGCCGCACCAGCCTGCGCGTGCGGGCGTACGAGTCGGGCTCGTCGGCGCGGAAGGCACTCCACACGAAGTGGTCGGCCTGCATGCGCAGTCGGATGCGCGGATGGGTGGCCAGCCGCGCCTCGTCGGCGGACACGGTCGCGGCCTCGGCCAACCGGTCGGTGTGGGCCAGCGCCTGGGTGAGCCGGTAGACGATGGAGGCCCGCAGTTCGGGATCCACTGCGGGCTCCGCCAGAGCCTCCTGGAGATGAGTGACCGTGGCCGTGGGTTCGATCAGAAAGGTCGCGCCGGCGAGCTCGTGCAGTAGCTGCGCCCGGTCCTCCGGAAGCGGTGGCTCCTGCAACGCTCGGGCCAGGACGCGCCGGGCGGCCTCCGGAGCCCCCGCACGGAGGTACTCACGGGCGGCCTCGCGGAGGCACTCGACCACCTCGGGCCTGCCTTCGCACGGAACCTCCAGCAGATGCCGGGCGGCGGCGGTCGGACCCAGCCCCGCCGCGCGGACGGCCTCAGCGGCCCTGTCGTGCAGACCGACCCGCAGGCCCGAGGAGATGGACCGGTAGATCGTCGTGGCGGTGAGTGGGTGGACGAACTCGAGGCCGCCCCCGGGCCCCTGGGCGTCGGCCAGGATCCGGGCGGCGCGCAGCCGCTCTGTCGCCTCGACGGCGTCCTCACTGCCGATCACCGCGAGGGCGGCGGCGAGCTCCGGTGACACCGGCGGACCCAGCACGGCCGCGGCATGGGCGAAACGAACGGTACTCGTGCCGAGCCCGTGAAGGGTCTCGATCAGGCCGGGGCCCTTGACCGCGGCGGCCAGGCCCCGCATCGCGTCCAACTCGTCCTGCGCGCCCTTGAGGTTCCGTTCGCCCAGCTTGATGGCGAGTTCGACGGCCTCGAACGGGCTCCCGCCGGTGACCGACCAGCATTCGTCGCAGAACTCGTCCTCGGCTCCCTCGCCCAGCTCGTCCCTGATGATCTGGGCCACGCCGGCGGTGCTGAGCCGGGCGAGCGGGTAGGGGCGGTTCCCGTGGCGTTCGACCACCGTGCGGAACGCGGCCGCGTCGGAGGGCAGTTCGTCGGGCCGGTAGGCGACGAGGATCAGAAGCGCGAGATCGGTGGCCCGAGGGGCGAAGGAGGCGAGCCAGCCGAGTGACTCGGGATCGGCCCAGTGCAGGTCGTCCAGGAGCAGGACGAGCGGCGCCTTCATCGTCGCGATGCGCGTCATGACCCAGTCGAGGCCGTCGCGCACCCCGGTCGGGTCCGGCGCATGGGTGGTGCCCGTCGCCTCCAGACCGAGGGCGACGGCGACGATGTCGTACCAACTTCCCAGGAAGGTACGGCGCTCCGGCTCGTCCATCGTGGCCAGGACGGGCTGGACCAGCTGGCGCACGAGGCGGAACGCCATGTCCTGCTCGTTCTGCCCGCCGCAGGCCGAGAGCACCGTGAATCCGTGTCCCGTGGCGCGGGCGCGTGCTTTCGTGAGGAGCGCTGTCTTGCCCAGCCCGCCCGGACCGGTGAAGGCGAGCATTCCGCTGGGCCGCGCCCGCTGAACGCCGTCGGCGGCGTCGCGCAGGTCCGACAAAGCGGATTCGAGCGCGCGCAGTTCCCGTTGGCGCTCGAGCAACGGACGGGGATCGGAGTTCGGTTGCCACGCCCCATGCGCCATATGCCCTACCGCTTCCTGTCGTTGATCGTCGGAAGACAGCGCAGAGCGTACGCCCCAGGTGAGCGCTCGATGGCGGTGTGGCGCACGAGGATGACAGGGAAGGATGAATCCCGCGCCGAAGTGGTTCGATTGTCCGCCTATCGGGTAAGGGAACTTGAATGACCCCCCTCTTTGGTGCGGCCGTGCGCCCGCCGCGCGGCAGAGACGGGCGCACGGTGCTCTACGCGAGGGCGGGCGTCAGTGTCGCGTCCACATAGCGCGGCACGGTGCGGGACCAGTAGTAACACCCGCGGATCCAGCCGACCATGCCCTCCACGTAGCCGACCCCGGCGGGGCTCAACTTCGGTTTGATCTCGTCGTAGAGCTGCTCGACCTCCCTGATCGTGCTGTTGATCTGCCGGATGGCCAGCATGACGGCCATCGGAAGGGAGCACCGCAGAGCCCGCTGGTGGGCGAGGGCCAGATTGATCATTCCGCCCGCCCGTTGCTCCTTCACCGCGGAGAAGAGGTCGGGTATCCACACCGCCGCATCGGCCGACAGCCGGCTCAGGCGTTGCACGACGGGGTGGTGGAGCTCCTCGGGGGCCAGTTCACACGGCTGTGCCGCTTCGGCCAACGGGTAGAAGGGCTCGACGCCCGCGGTGAGCGAACGTATGGAGGTGCTCAGTCCCATGCGTGGGGGAAGAGGGTGGGCCTGGGCCACCGCCTCGTAGAGCAGGCCATGTACGTATTCGCGGCTCTTCCATGCCCAGCGCGCGGCCTGCGCGGGTGTGCACCGCTCCCGGACCTGTCGGTGGAGATCGGCCAGCGCCGCTCCGAGGGGAGTGCTGGGCGGAGCGCCGTCGCGCAGAATTCCGATGCTCTCGCAGAGCATGGGCAGCAGTCGTTCCGGCGACCGCCGACCGATCTCTTCCGCCCGGTCGTCGAAGACGAATTGATAGGCGATCTGGTTGGACACGATCTGCAGGACGTCCAACTCCACCGCAGGGCTGTTGTAGGACGCGAGCTCGGCCGGCCGAGTGAAGGCGATCATGGCCGCCACCCCCACTTCGTCGGTCAGCCCGCACGAGCGTAACCATGCGTCGACGCCTGCCGCGGCTTCGGGGGCGTGGCGGTTGCTCAGGAACGGGAAGGGCATGTAGAGGTGCGCGTCGATCAATTCCTTGAGGTTGGACGCCGGAATTCCGTGCTGCGCGGCGAGCGCGACTTCCTCATGCGTCGTCGACACCGTTGCCACCTGCCCTTCGGGGTTCGTGTGTGCGGGGGGCGGCAGTTGCTCCATGTGCGAGTGAACGGGCGTGTGCCGATGTGCCGGCGGGCACGCGCGTGCGTGGTTCGCAGATCATCACCAGCGACCTCGGTCCCAGCGTCGCACCGGGGCGTGGTTGTGCGACGGGGCCGGGCAGGTGGCGCAGGCGCCAGTGGCCGGCGATCGTCGCGAGGGCCATGGTCATCTCCGCCATGGAGAGCATGTCGCCGATGCATTTGCGGCTGCCCGCGGCGAACGGGAACATCGCCCCCTGCCGGTCGTCGGCGGCCGGGCCCGGCAGCCAGCGTTCCGGAAGGAATCGTTCGGGGTCGGCGAAGGACGTGGGGTCGCGATGCAGCAGGTAGGGGCTGTAAAGAACGGTGGCTCCCCGGGGGAGACGGCACCCGGCGAAACTCGTTTCCCTGGTGGTCATGCGCGTGAAGAGCCAGCCGGGTGGTGAGTGGCGCAGCGTCTCCGTGATGACGCACCGGGTGTAGACGAGGCGCGGGAGGTCGTCCGGACCGGGCCGCTGCCGTCCGGCGAGCACGGCGTCGACCTCGGCGTGCAGGCGGCGCTCCACCTCCGGATGTTCTGCCAGGAGACTGAAGGCGGACGCGAGGCACATGGAAGGGCTCTCGGATCCGGTGAGCAGGAGGGAGACGAGATGGTCGTGGACTTCCTGTTCGGTGATCGCCCTTTGCGAGCCGTTGCCCTGCGCCGCCGTCAGCAGTGTGCCCAGCAGGTCGTCGCGGGGAGCGCTCCCGCGGCGCTCGGCGATGACCGCGTCGATGATCGCGTGCACCCGGTCGACCGCACGCCGGTAGCGACGGTTCGCGGGTGTGGGCACCCGGAACAGGGCGTCGACCGGCACGACCGTGCGGACGAACAGGCCACGGACGATGGCCGCGAGACTGTGCCGCACCTCCGCGGCCGTCGCGGCGTCCAGCGAGTCGGAGAAGAGCACACGGCTGATGACCCCCGTCGTGAAGGCCATCGTGGCCCCGGTGACATCGACCTTCTGCCCGGGCTGCCACTCGCGGCACACCGATTCGGCTTCCTCGCCCATCAGTTCCGTGTGGTCGGCGACGCGGGAAAGGCGGAAGTCCGGTTGCAGCAGCCTGCGCTGACGCCGATGGTCGTCGTGACGGCAGGTCACCACGCCGTCGCCCATCAGGATCCGGAGCCTGTCGTACTGCGGACCCCCCTTGTCGAAGGTGCGCGTGTCCCTGAGCATCTGGTGAACCAACTCCGGGTGACACACCATCCAGGCGCGCTGCGGGCCCAGCCGTATCTCGACCACATCCCCGTATGTCGGCAAAGAATTCAGAAACGCCAACGGCTGACGGAACAACGCGATACCGTGACCGAGGAGTGGGAATATGCCTGGAGCAGTACCAATCCTCCACGCTCGCTCGTGTTCAGGCACAACATGACTCATGGAAACCTCCTGCCCGACGCGGCACGTGAAATCGGTGAACGTGCCACGGACTTGACACTTGAGACAAGTCCTGCCCAGTCCCAGTGGCTCTCGGTTTCCCGAAACCTTTCTCCAAAGGGGCGCATAGGAGCACGGAGGAGCAAAAAGAAGCAAAAAGAAGCATTCGGCGAACGGTCGTTGATGTATCGCCGATCAGTGGCGATTTCACCCGCCCCTCCAGTGTGGCCCCGCCCCATGGGGAACGGGACCACACCTGCTCAGCGTTCGCGCACGTGCACCACATTCAATGAGGGCGAAGCCAGGATGTCCTTCTCGCAGAATCGCGAGGTCACCCACTTCTCACCGGAGAACACCCGGGTCTGGTCGCTGAAGTGGGGCGAGTTCGGATTCGAGGACTGCGAGTACGTCAGCAGCGTACGAGCCACCGGACAGCGGCTGCCGTCCCAGCCCACCGCCTGGATGTGGCTGGAGCCGGTCGACACCTCCGTGTAGCCGCCGCCCGCCGGATTCCACACCGGCTCGACCTTGTTCCACACGCCCAGCGACTCGGTGCCGCCCGGAATCGGGATGCGCTGCCCGTTCCGTACGACGAACTGGTGCTCGCCGAGGCGGGAGTCGAGCGCGATGCCCGCGGCCCGAAGCTCGGTCACCGCGTCCGCGAGGGCCGTGGCGAAGCCCGGGGCGTCGGTGTTGAGGGTGTTCGGGGTGCGCACCGGGTCCGCCGCCGAGAAGGGCACCTTCCACCGCTGGGCGGCCGGCACCTTCGCGGCCAGCTTGCGCCAGAACCGGTCGAAGAGCAGGGCGCCCCGGCTGCCGGTGTCCGCCTTACGGTCCCAGGCCGCGAGCACCGAACAGGCCTCACCGACATCAACCGCCTTGCCGTCACTGCCTGTTGCGGTACCGCCAGGCAGCGCGGCACACGCCTTCGCCACGTCGGCCGCGGCCAGGTCGCCCGCGGGCACCCGGTTCGCGAACTGCTGCCGCTCCAGATCCCGGACGGTCAGACCGCCCCGCTCCGCCATCGCCGCCACGTCCTCGACCGCGCCACGGGTGCGCAGCGAGCGCTGGGTGCCGATGGTGCCGAAGATCCGCTCGTAGCCCGTGAGCGGCCGGTCGGCGTTGGCCAGCCAGGCGCTGTCGTTGGAGTTCTCCGCGTACGGCGCGTCCTTCAGCGTTGGCATGCGCGCGGGCCCGAAGATCCCGGACTGCACGGCGTCGGCGTCGCGGCCGAACGCGCAGTCGCCACGGGAGCCGTCCAGGACCGCCAGACCCGCCGCCGGATAGGTGGCCTTGCCGAGGTCCGTGGAGCACCGCCCCGCGAGGTCGTCGGTGACCCGGGGCAGCACCTGCGACTGGGTGTAGAGCGAGTGCCCCGAGGAGTCCGCGGCGATCGTGTTCACCCACGGGAGCCCCTGGTGCCGGGCCAGGGACGCGAGGACGTCCGCCGTGCCGCGCGCCTTGCCGAAGCCGAGCGAGGTGTCGGCGAACCGCATGTTGGCGGCATTGGGGTCGTTCAGCGCGTACGCCGTCGTCGTGGTCCAGGGCAGCGGGAGCTCGCCGTCGGTGGAGGCGACGACCGGGCCGTACCGCGTCCACCACTGGGTGCGGGTCACGGGGGCGCCGTCCTTGACCGCGACGGTCACCGTCCGCTTCGTCATCCGGTGCCGCTCGCCGTCCACCACGTACACGGTCGGGTCGGCGGGATCCAGCGTCAGGCGGTGCAGGTTGAACGGGACGCCGGTCGACACGGTGTGGCTCCACGCCACATGGGAGTTGTAACCGATGGAGATCGTCGGCGAGCCGAGCAGCGCCCCGCCGGCGACGTTCAACTCGCCGGGAATCGTCTGCTGGGCCTGCCAGAAGCGGCGTCCGCCGTGCCACGGGTAGTGCGGGTTGCCCAGCAGCAGACCGCGGCCGTTGGCCGTGGTGTCGCCGCGGAAGGCGACCGCGTTCGACCCCATGCCCGCGTCGGCGGTCCGCTCCCGCACGGCCCGGATCAGGGCCTCGGCGTCCGGGCTTGTCGCGATGCCCTGGGCATGGGCGGCGGATCCGGTCGGCGGCTGGGCGGAGGTGATGTCGTCCACGGCGCCGCCCTGGCCGCCGAGCACGGCGATGGCGTAGAAGCGGGCCGCCACGTCGAGTGCGGTGACCGGCCGCACCCAGGAGGCTCCCTTGCACGCGGGGTCGGTGATCCGGTTCTGCTTCAGCCAGGTGTTGTACCCGGCCGCGAAGCCCCGCATGAGGTCCTTGACCTGACGGCTCGGACCACGCGGTGCCGGCTGCGCGAGGAGCCCCTCCACGGTGCGTGTCTGACGTACGCCGCGGAAGTACATGTCGCTGGAGAGGTTCTTGCCGGCCGAGGAGAGCGAGAAGTCGGTCGCCGCGTCCGGGCCGAAGAACCGTGAACGCTCGCCGCGCACGGTCACGAAACCGTCGGCGAGCGTGCACACCTGGTCGGCGGCCTGCGCCCAACCGGTGCCGAAGCCAAGGGACGTGTAGTCCTTGGCGACGATGTGCGGAATTCCGTACTCGGTAGAGCGGACCACGGCGGACAGACCGCCGTGCGAGAGCTGCTCGTGCCGGTCCTGTCGGTCCTGCCGCTCGGCCGCGGCGGCGGGCAGCCCGGCCGTGGCGGTGAGCAGGGCGACGGCCGTGACGACGAGCCGTCTGAAGCGGGTGCGCATCGTGCCTCCCAACGTCTTTGAGGGAAGGAGCCGTTGAGCGTACCAACGGGTATGTGTCCCCGGCACGGTGTGCTGTTCCCGCTGGACGTCCTCCTTGACCTGTCCGTGCGGCGCACCGAGGATCATGTGTCATGACGCCTGGACACGGCAGCACGGTTGACGGGGTGCTGCGACGCAGCGCCCGGCGCACCCCGGCGCGCGTCGCGGTGGACTACCGCGACCGCTCCTGGACGTACGCGGAACTCGACGAGGCCGTGTCGCGCGCGGCGAGCGTCCTGCTCGACGAGGGCCTGACCCCCGGTGACCGGGTCGGCGCCTACGGGCACAACTCGGACGCCTATCTGATCGCCTTCCTCGCCTGCGCCCGCGCCGGCCTCGTGCACGTCCCGGTGAACCAGAACCTCACCGGCGACGACCTCGCGTACATCGTCGGCCAGTCCGGCAGCTCCCTGGTCCTCGCCGACCCGGACCTGGCGGCCCGGCTCCCGGACGGCGTCCGTACGGTGCCCCTGCGCGAAGCCGACGACTCGCTGCTGGCCCGACAGGCGACGGCCCCCGCCCACGACGGCCCGGAGCCGCGCAGCGAGGACCTGGTGCAACTGCTCTACACCTCGGGCACGACAGCCCAGCCCAAGGGCGCGATGATGACCCACCGCGCTCTGGTGCACGAGTACCTGAGCGCGATCACCGCCCTGGACCTGAGCGCCGGCGACCGGCCCGCCCACTCGCTGCCGCTGTACCACTCGGCGCAGATGCATGTGTTCCTGCTGCCGTACCTCGCGGTCGGCGCCACGAACACGATCCTCGACGCGCCCGACGGCGACCGGCTCTTCGACCTGATCGAAACGGGCGGCGTGGACAGCCTGTTCGCCCCGCCCACGGTGTGGATCGGCCTCGCGGGCCGCCCCGACTTCGCGACCCGTGACCTCGACGGACTGCGCAAGGCGTACTACGGCGCCTCGATCATGCCGGTGCCGGTACTGGAGCGGCTGCGGGAGCGATGGCCGAAGCTGGCCTTCTACAACTGCTTCGGCCAGAGCGAGATCGGCCCGCTGGCCACGGTGCTGGCCCCGGACGAACACAAGGGCAGGCTGGACTCGTGCGGCCGTACGGTGCTCTTCGTCGACGCCCGAGTGGTCGACGAGGACGGCGAGGACGTACCCGACGGCACACCTGGTGAGATCGTCTACCGCTCCCCGCAATTGTGCGAGGGCTACTGGGACAAACCCGAGGAGACCGCCGAGGCCTTCCGGGACGGCTGGTTCCGCTCCGGTGACCTCGCGGTGCGGGACGCGCACGGCTACTTCACCATCGTCGACCGGGTGAAGGACGTCATCAACTCCGGTGGCGTTCTCATCGCTTCACGTGAGGTCGAGGACGCCCTGTACACCCACGAGGGCGTCGCCGAGGTGGCCGTGATCGGACTGCCCGACGAGCGGTGGATCGAGGCCGTCACGGCGGTCGTCGTCCCGCGGGGAGAGGTCACCGAGGAGGAACTCATCGACCATGCGCGCGAGAAGCTCGCCCACTTCAAGGCTCCGAAGCGGGTGGTGTTCGTGGACGAGCTTCCGCGCAACGCCAGCGGCAAGATCCTCAAACGGGAGCTGCGCGACCGTCTCGCCGGTGACTAGCGGGGACGCAGGTCCTCGATCCGGCGGATCTTGCCCACGGACCGTTCCAGCGACTCCGGTTCGACGATCTCCACGGCGACCGACACCCCGATGCCGTCCTTCACGGCCGCCGCGATGGCCTGCGCCGCGGCGTCCCGGGTCTCGGACGGGGCGTCGGGGCGGGCCTCCGCCCGCACGGTGAGGGTGTCGAGCCGGCCCTCCCGGGCCAGACGCAGCTGGAAGTGCGGTGCGACCCCCGGCGTGCGCAGCACGATCTCCTCGATCTGGGTGGGGAAGAGGTTCACCCCACGCAGGATCACCATGTCGTCGCTGCGGCCGGTCACCTTCTCCATCCGGCGGAACACCCGCGCCGTGCCCGGCAGCAGCCGCGTCAGGTCCCGTGTCCGGTACCGGACGACGGGCATCGCCTCCTTGGTGAGCGAGGTGAAGACCAGCTCGCCCTCCGCACCGTCCGGCAGCACCTCACCGCTGATCGGGTCGACGATCTCGGGGAAGAAGTGGTCCTCCCACACATGGAGGCCGTCCTTGGTCTCCACACACTCCTGCGCGACACCCGGCCCGATCACCTCGGACAGCCCGTATATGTCGACGGCGTCGATCGCGAACCGCTCCTCGATCTCCCGACGCA
The DNA here is from genome assembly GCF_900103585.1 of Streptomyces sp. cf386. Lineage (GTDB taxonomy): Bacteria > Actinomycetota > Actinomycetes > Streptomycetales > Streptomycetaceae > Streptomyces. The sequence continues at coordinate 136,110 of NZ_FNHV01000005.1, read as the reverse complement.
TCTGCTCGGTCCAGGGCTCGGCACCGAAGATGCCGACGCGCAGGGAGGTCGCACGCGGATCGACGCCCTGCCGCTCGAACTCGTCGAGGATGGTGAGCATGTACGACGGCGTCACCATGATGATCTCGGGCTTGAGATCCTGGATCAGCTGGACCTGACGGGCCGTCATCCCGCCGGACGCGGGGATGACCGTACAGCCCAGTCGTTCGGCCCCATAGTGTGCACCGAGCCCACCTGTGAACAGCCCATAGCCGTACGCCACATGGACCTTGTCCCCGCGCCGTCCGCCCGCCGCCCGGATCGACCGGGCCACCATGTCGGACCACAGGGAGAGGTCGGCGTCGGTGTAGCCGACGACCGTGGGGCGTCCGGTGGTGCCGCTGGAGGCGTGGATACGGCGGATACGGTCCTGGGGCACGGCGAACATCCCGTACGGGTAGTTCTCGCGCAGGTCGGCTTTGGTGGTGAACGGGAAACGGGCCAGATCCGCGAGCGAACGGCAGTCCTCGGGCCGTACGCCGGCCTTGTCGAAGGACTCCCGGTAGAACGGCACGTTGTCGTACGCGTGCCGCAGCGACTTCCGCAACCTCTCCAACTGCACCGCCCGCAGCGCCTGAGGGTCGAGCCGTTCCCCCGAGTCCAGCAGCTCCGTCGCATCCGCCATGGAGAGTTCTCCCTCGCCGACCACGTCAATTCGGACGACCGATCATTCGGTCCGGGTGTTCGGGATCAGTAATTCAGGCGGTGGTTGATCAGGCAAGGGGGCGGGCCGCACTTTCGCGAGTGGGGCCGCGGGGCAAGTCGACTCACGCGCCTGTGAGCTGCTCCGTTGCGGGACAGGGCGCCTGCGACCAAGATCGACGCCATGCCGACCTTCCATGCTTCAGACGGGACCGAGATCGCCTACCACCTGCGGGGTGAGGGCGAACCGCTCGTCGTCCTGCCCGGCGGCCCGATGCGCGCCTCCGCCTACCTGGGCGGCCTGGGTGGACTGACCGCGCACCGGCAGCTGGTGCTGCTCGACCTGCGGGGCACCGGGGACTCGGCCGTGCCGGCGGACCCGGCGACGTACCGCTGCGACCACCTGGTGGACGACGTGGAGGTGTTGCGGGCCCACATAGGGCTGGCCCACATGGATGTGCTCGCCCACTCGGCGGGCGGAAGCCTCGCCATGCTCTATGCCGCCCGGTACCCGCAGCGGGTGTCGCGGCTGGCCCTGGTGACCGCGACGCCATGGGCGTTGGGCATGCCGGCCACCGCCGAGGAGCGACTGGCCGCGGCCCGGCTCAGGGCGGGCGAGCCGTGGTTCGAGGAGGCGTTCCCGGCCTTCGAGGCATGGCTGGCCGGGTCGGGAGACTTCGACGCCGTGTTCGCGCCCTTCTTCTACGGGCGCTGGGACGAGGCGGCAAAGGAGCACGAGGCGCGTGGCGACGACGAGTTCAATGACGAGGCAGGAGACATCTACGGCTCCGACGGCGCCTACGACCCGCCCACGACGCGCACCGAACTCTCCCGCCTCGCCGCTTCAGTGCTCGTCCTGGCGGGCGAACTCGACGGAGGCCCCTGCCCCGTACTCGCCCGTCGCGCCGCCAGTGCCTTCCCGAACGCCGAGTTCGCCGTGCAGCCCGGTGCCGGGCACTTTCCGTGGCTCGACGACCCGGAATGGTTCGTACGACGTGTCGTCGCCTTCCTGGACGGGAGTGGCCGTAGAGGGGACTGAGTTCGGTCCGCAAGATCAGGGGTCGTTAAAGTTTCGTCAAAGAATGCTGGAAGAGACACCTGAACGAGGGGGAAGGCCATGGGCGCTCCACGCCTGAGCAGTACGCCATTGCCCGGCATCGGAGTCCGCTACGACCTCACCACACGCGAACAGCGCCGTCTGTCGGTGGTCGCGCACCGGGACGGCTCCCGAACTCTGAGCGCGTACCGCAAGGACGATCCGGACGCGTGCGCGCTGTCGGTTCGGCTCACCTCGGGAGAGTCGGACACGCTGATCGACGCGCTGATGCCGGCGCACCACAGCCCCAACCTGCTGTCCACCACCGAACTGGGCCTCGTCGCCGAGCGGATCGAGCTGTCCGCCACGTCGCACTGGAACGGACGGGTGCTGGGCGAGACCCGGATGCGTACCGAGACCGGCGTGTCGATCGTGGCCGTGCTGCGCCGCGCCGAGGCGATCCCCTCTCCGACGCCCGACTTCCGGCTGGCCGGGGGCGACACCCTGATCGTCATCGGCACCCGCGAGGGCGTGGAGGCGGCCGCCGCGATACTCGGACGGGAGTGAGCCGCGATGCACTCCTCCGCGGTCTTCCTCATCGAGTTCGGCGCGATCATCCTCGGCCTCGGCCTGCTGGGCCGCTTCGCCGCCCGCTTCCAGTTCTCGCCGATACCCCTGTACCTGCTGGCCGGGCTCGCCTTCGGCGAGGGCGGGCTCCTTCCCCTGGGCACCAGCGAGGAGTTCGTCGCCATCGGCGCCGAGATCGGCGTGATCCTGCTGTTGCTGATGCTCGGCCTCGAGTACACGGCCAGCGACCTCGTCTCCAACCTCAAGACCCAGTACCCGGCCGGACTCGTCGACGCCGCGCTCAACGCGCTGCCCGGCGCCCTCATGGCCCTGCTGCTCGGCTGGGGCCCGGTCGCCGCCGTCGTCCTGGCCGGCGTCACCTGGATCTCCTCCTCCGGCGTCATCGCGAAGGTCCTCGGCGACCTCGGACGGCTCGGCAACCGCGAGACACCGGTGGTGCTCAGCATCCTGGTCCTCGAAGACCTCTCCATGGCCGTCTACCTGCCGATCGTCACCGCGCTGCTCGCCGGCGCCGGTCTCGCGGCGGGCAGCGTCACCCTCGCCATCGCGCTGGGCGTCGCCGGGCTCGTCCTCCTCCTCGCGGTCCGCTACGGCCGTCACATCTCGCGGTTCGTGTCCAGCGACGACCCCGAGAAGCTGCTCCTGGTGGTGCTGGGTCTCACCCTGGTCGTGGCCGGGCTCGCCCAGCAGCTCCAGGTCTCCGCCGCCGTCGGCGCGTTCCTGGTCGGCATCGCGTTGTCCGGCGAGGTGGCCGAGGGCGCGCACAACCTGCTGGCGCCGCTGCGGGACCTGTTCGCCGCCGTGTTCTTCGTCTTCTTCGGACTGCACACCGATCCCGCGAGCATCCCGCCGGTGCTGCTGCCGGCGCTGGCCCTTGCGGTCGTCACTGCGCTGACGAAGATCGCCACCGGCTATTGGGCCGCCCAGCGCGCAGGGATCTCCGTCAAGGGCCGCTGGCGCGCGGGCGGAACGCTGGTCGCCCGCGGTGAGTTCTCCATCGTCATCGCCGGGCTTGCCATCACCGCCGGCATCGAGCCGTCGCTGGGTCCGCTGGCCACCGCGTACGTGCTGATCCTCGTGATCCTGGGCCCGCTCACGGCCCGGTACACGGAGCCTGTGGCCACGAGGCTGACGGAGCGCCTGGGCGGGCGCACGCCGGGCCGTCAGGCGGACACCCGGGGCGGGGCCGAGAGCGATGCGGAGGCCGAGCCGTCGGCGGACGCGCCGCACGACGTGGTGGAGGGCCAGGACGTGGTGGGCCGGCCCTGAGCGGGGGCACCTGGTACGGCCGGGGAGTTGCCGCTCTCCGGCCGTACGCCTGCCGCCTCGGAATGGGGCCGGGGGCAACGGCGCAGAACGGGAGGCGACCGGTGCGAGGCGATGAGCTAGCTCCGCGCTCGCCGGCGCCGGTGTACGACGTATCCGGCGGTCAGCCCCAGCGCGCAGGCGGCCATGCCCGCTCCCAGCGCCACCTCGAAGTCCGCCGGCCCCGTGCTGCCGCCCAGGCCGCCTCTGACTCCCAGGGTGGGGAGCGGCGTGAGCGTGGGGAGTACCGCCACGGGGGGGACGACCGCCACGGCCGTGCCGCGGCGGGGCAGGAACTCGCAGACGATGTTGTCGTTCCGCCCCCGGTCCTCGTCCAAGCGGTGGGGGTCGCTGAGATTGCGGTTGAACTCGGCCTCGGCGTCTTCCCGGAAGCGGAAGTCGCTGCAGTTCAGGTCGCCGTGTGCGTGGGCGATCTGGACCGCCGGTCCGGCGGTGACGACAACGGTGAGGGCGGTCGCGCACAGTGCGCGTATGGGTATGTTCACGGGGTTCCCCTTAGGTCCTGAGGCCTCGACGACCGTCATTGCGACCGTAGGGATGCCACCCGTGCGCCGTCGCGTACAGCTACGCCATACGGTGCTTCCGCCCCCAGGCGAAGCCCCCCCGACTGTCGACCCCCCCCCGGCTGCCGGCTCTCCCCGGCTGCCGCCCGCTCAGCCCGTCCGGGGCCCGTACGCCGTCATGAACCGGTCCCGGAAGCGGTCCATGCCCCAGGTCGGAGCGTTCTCGGCGGGCTTGAGGCCGTCCGTCCAGTTCCAGTCGGCGATGTGGTCCAGGACCTTCTGGTCGCGGGCGACGATCGTGACGGGGACGTCCTTGCTCGTGCTGCCCGCGGTGACCGTCGGGACGGGCTGGTGGTCGCCGAGGAAGACGAGGACCGTGTCGTCGGTGCCGTAGCGCTCCACCCACTCGGTGAGGCTGCGGATCGAGTACTCGATGGCGCGGCGGTACTCGGTGCGGACGCGCTCGGGGTCCTTCCAGACCTCCTTGGGGTCCGTGCCCTCCTTCTTGATCTGGTGGAAGACCGAGCCGTCGCCGAGGTCGTCCCAGTCGATCATGCGGGCGATGGGGGACCAGGGGTTGTGGCTGGAGGCCAGGATGATCTCCGCCATGATCGGCTCGCGGTTCTTCTTGCCGTGCTCCAGACGCTGGAAGGCCTCCAGGCTGAACTGGTCGGGTACGGGCGTCCAGCTGAAGTACGGGCCGTGGTAGCCCAGGTGCTCGGAGTCGTAGATGTGGTCCAGGGCGAAGTACTTGCCCTCCGGCCAGGCCCGCCGCACCCCGGGCACGACGCCGACCGTGCGCCAGGCGCCGGTCTTGCGGAAGTAGCTGTTCAGCGTCGCGCGGTCGCTGGTCGTCAGACTCCGGTACCGCTGCTGGTTCTTGATCCACAGACCGGAGAGGAACGTGGAGTGCGCCAGCCAGCTCCCCGCCCCCGTCACCGGCGACTTCAGCCAGGCGCTGCGGGACTGGAACCCGGCCGCCTTGAGCGAGTTGGTCCCCTCCTTGAGCACCGAGTCGATCTGCGGCGCCATCGCCGGGTCGTCGATCGCGACACGGCCGTAGCTCTCGATGAACGTGAACAGCACGTCCTTGCCGCGAAGCCCCGTCAGCAACTGGTCCGGCGGTGTCTGGGCGAAGGCGTCCACCGCCGCCTGCTTCTGGAAGATCTGTCCGTCCTTCAGGCCCGCGCGCACCTGCTCGACACGGTTGTTGACGAACTCGGCGTTGCCCTTGGTGGCCAGTGGGACGCCGGCGACCTGGACGCCCAGCGTCATGCAGGTCATCCAGGCGGTCCCCAGGATCAGCGTCGTGCGGGCGGCGGTGGGCCGGTGACGGACCATGAGGTTCGTCACCCGCACCATCGCCAGCGTCATGAGGACGAGCACGGCGAGGAGCAGGACGATCACGCCGACCACCGCGAGCACCTGACCGGTCCGCCCGAACGTCTCCCGGACGAACTCCGCCGCGTCGTCGAGCAGTATCCAGTCCAGGACGAGGTCGAAGGGGCGGGCCAGCACCTGGTAGAAGCCCATGTCGACGAACTTCAGGACGGTGAGCAGCCCGAGGAGCGCTCCCGCCACCCTCGCCGTCAGCCGTCGTGACCGGGGCGGCAGCGCCAGCAGCAGGCCCGCGAGCAGGATCCCCTCGGCCGGGAGCCGGAAGAACGCCTCGGGGCCGAGCCGTTCGAGGCGGTTCGGCACGAGGAGCGCGAAGAGCAGGAGCGCACCGGCCAGGACCGTCGTTCCCACGGTGACGCCGCGTGCCGTACGGGGGTAGCGGCGGCGCCAGCCGAACCAGCCGGGGGAGGGGGAGGCGGGCGCTTCCGCGGGGTCGGTCTCCTTGGCGCCGTCCGCCTCCGTGGCCGTCGCGGTTGCTTGGGCGGCTTTCGACGCGTCAGCCGCGTCTGCCACCGGTTCCGTCGCGTCCGCCGCCCCATCCGCCCCTTCCGAGGCTTCCTCTGTCGCGGCGGTGTCCTCGTCCCTGTCCGCCCCGCCCTCAGCAGGGTCCGTTGGCTGACGAGAGCGAGTGAAGAGCGACACCCGGTGGTCCTTCCGTGCGGTCTTGCGATGGCATGGCAGACAGCGCCCTATGGGCGAGCCTGCCACCACGAGTACGTCCGCACGTCACCTTAGGTTCAATCCGAGCTGCCCGGAATTCACCCGTCCGCGGCCGACGCGACCTCCCGCGCCCACCGGTAGTCCGCCTTCCCGCTCGGCGAGCGCCGGATCGAGTCCGCGATCACCAACTGGCGCGGGATCTTGTACCCCGCGAGATGGGAGCGGCAGTGCGTCTGGATGTCCGACAACGACGGCTGGACAGCCCCCGACCGCAACTGCACCACAGCCGCCACATGGTGCCCCCACTTCGCGTCCGGTACCCCGGCCACCAACGCGTCGTACACGTCGGGATGGGACTTGAGCGCCTGCTCGACCTCCTCCGGGTACACCTTCTCGCCCCCGGTGTTGATGCACTGCGAGCCGCGGCCCAGCACGGTCACGACGCCCTCCGCGTCGACCGTGGCCATGTCGCCGAGCAACACCCACCGCGCGCCGTCCTTCTCGAAGAAGGTCTCGGCCGTTTTCCCCGGGTCGTTGTAGTAGCCGAGGGGCACATGGCCGCACTGCGCGATCCTGCCCACCTCGCCCACTGCGACCGGCGCGTGCGTGGCCGGATCGACCACCTGTGTACGGGAGTTGACGCGGACGCGGAAGCCGCGCTCGGGGCCGGAGTCCTCGGTCGCCGTACCGTTGAAGCCGGACTCCGAGGAGCCGAAGTTGTTCAGCAGCAGGACATTCGGGACGAGTGCCTGGAACTGCCGGCGCACCGTGTCGGACATGATCGCCCCGGACGACGACACGCTGAACATCGACGAGCAGTCCGTGCCCTTCATGGGCCCGCTGAGGGCGTCGACCAGGGGGCGCAGCATCGCGTCGCCGACCAGCGACATGCTGGTGACCTTCTCCTTCTCGATCGTCCGCAGCACTTCCTCCGGTGCGAACTTGCGGTGGATCACGACGCGTTGGCCGAAGTTGAAGCCGATGAAGGCGGTCAGCGTGGATGTCCCGTGCATCAGCGGGGCGGTCGGGAAGAAGGTGATCCCGTCGCCGCCCGCAGCCACGCGCTCGGCGAGCTCCTCGGGCTTCTGCACCGGCTCGCCGGTCGGCGCACCGCCGCCCAGCCCCGAGAAGAACAGGTCCTCCTGGCGCCACATCACACCCTTGGGCATGCCGGTGGTGCCGCCCGTGTAGATGATGAACTGGTCGTCGCCGGACCGCGCCGGGAACCCTCGCTCGGGCGACCCGCCGCGCTCGGCGTCCGCGAAGGCCACTGCAGGCACGACCGGCGCCGCCGCCGAACCCGGAGCCGCACCGCCCACCCGCACCAGATGCCGCAGCCCGTCCACCTGCGGAAGCGCCGCGGCCACCCGCTCCGTGAACTCGGTGTCGAAGACCAGGGCCACCAGATCGGCGTCCCGGTACAGGTACACCAACTCCTCTTCCACATACCGGTAGTTCACATTGACGGGAACGATCCGCGCTTTGAGGCAGCCCAATACCGTCTGCAGGTACTCGACCCCGTTGTAGAGGTGGAGCCCGAGGTGCTCGCCGGGCCGTATCCCGCTGTCGATCAGATGGTGGGCGATCCGGTTGGCGGCCGTGTCCAGCTCCGCGTACGTCAGACGGCGTTCCGCGCCTGTGCCCGGCTGGTCGATGTACACAAGCGCCTCGCGGCCCGGAACCACGTCGACGACCGACTCGAACAGGTCGGCAAGGTTGTACTCCACCGCTCCTCCTGACCTCGCTCACCACCGGCTGCCGGTCATCAGAGCAAAGGGCGGCACAAGTGTGAAGGGTCCGCGCACAAGAAATCTGACTGTCTGTCAGAAAACCCTTGAAGTGCCTCCCCGCCTACTGCAACCTGTTCTCGTTCTTTCAGAGGGGAGATGGGCGATGGGTGGGACGGAACACCTCACCGTGCGGCGCGAAGGCGCCACACTGGTGCTCACGCTGAACAGGCCCGAGGCCAGGAACGCGCTCTCGCTGTCCATGCTCGTCGGGCTGTACGACGGCTGGATCGAGGCCGACGAGGACGACGCGATCCGCTCCATCGTGCTCACCGGGGCGGGCGGCGCCTTCTGCGCCGGGATGGACCTCAAGGCGCTGGCCGGGCAGGGCATGGAGGGCGAGCACCACCGGGACCGGCTGAAGGCCGACCCGGACCTGCACTGGAAGGCGATGCTGCGCCACCATCGCCCCCGCAAGCCGGTGATCGCCGCCGTCGAGGGGTACTGCGTGGCCGGCGGCACCGAGATACTCCAGGGCACCGACATCCGGGTCGCGGGCGAGTCGGCCACCTTCGGGCTCTTCGAGGTGAAACGCGGGCTGTTCCCGATCGGCGGTTCCACGGTCCGCCTGCAACGCCAGATCCCGCGCACCCACGCCCTGGAGATGCTGCTCACCGGACGCCCTTACGACGCTCGGGAAGCCGCCGACATCGGCCTGATCGGGCACGTGGTCCCCGACGGCACGGCCCTGGCCAAGGCCCTGGAGATCGCCGAGCAGATCAACGCCTGCGGGCCGCTGGCCGTCGAGGCCGTCAAGGCGTCGGTCTACGACACCGCCGAGCTGACCGAGACCGACGGCCTGGCCGCCGAACTGGGGCGCGGCTGGCCGATCTTCGACACCGCAGACGCCAAGGAAGGCGCCCGCGCCTTCGCGGAGAAGCGGCCGCCCGTCTACAAGCGAGTCTAGAGAGGGAGCCACCGTGCCCGAAGTCCTCAAAGCGCCCCTCGTCGTCGAGTTCCCCTTCACCCGCTCCCTCGGCCCCGTCCAGAGCGCCTTCCTCACCGGCCTGCGCGAACGCATCGTGCTCGGGGTGCGGACCGGCGACGGCCGCACGCTCGTCCCGCCCGTCGAGTACGACCCCGTCACCGCCGAGGAGATCCGCGATCTGGTCGAGGTCGCCCCGACGGGCACGGTCACCACCTGGGCCTGGAACCACGCCCCCCGCCGCGACCAGCCCCTGGACACCCCCTTCGCCTGGGTCCTGGTCCGCCTCGACGGCGCCGACACCGCTCTCCTGCACGCCCTGGACGCCCCCGGCCCCGACGCCGTGCACACCGGCATGCGCGTCCGGGTCCGCTGGGCCGAGGACCGCACCGGCGCCATCACCGACATCGCCTGCTTCGAGCCGTACGACGGCGACCCTGCCGAACCCAAGGGCCACAGCGGCGAGTTCGACGACCCGATCACCGGCATCGTCGCCGCCGCCCGTCTCGACTACACCTACTCACCCGGCCGCGCCCAGACCGCCTACATCAACGCCCTGGCCGAAAACCGCAACGTCGGGGAGCGCTGCCCGTCCTGCCGCAAGGTGTACGTCCCGCCGAGGGGTGCGTGCCCCACATGTGGGGTCGCCACATCGGAACAGGTCGAGGTAGGTCCAGGCGGCACAGTCACCACGTTCTGCATCGTCAACATCAAGGCGAAGAACCTGGACATCGAAGTGCCGTACGTCTACGCCCACATCGCCCTCGACGGCGCCGACCTCGCCCTGCACGGCCGTATCGGCGGCATCCCGTACGACCAGGTGCGCATGGGTCTGCGCGTCGAACCGGTGTGGACCGAAGGCGCCCGCTACCCCGACCACTACCGGCCCACCGGCGAGCCCGACGCGGACTACGACACCTACCGGGAGCTGCTGTGAACCGTGAGATCGCCGTCGTGGCCTTCGCACAGACCGACCACCGGCGCACCAGCGAGGAGCTCTCCGAGGTGGAGATGCTCATGCCCGTCCTGCACGAGGTGCTCGCGCAGACCGGCCTCAAGACCGCCGACATCGGCTTCACCTGCTCCGGCTCCAGCGACTACCTCGCCGGCCGCGCCTTCTCCTTCACCCTCGCCCTCGACGGCGTCGGCGCCTGGCCGCCGATCTCCGAGTCGCACGTCGAGATGGACGGTGCCTGGGCGCTGTACGAGGCCTGGACCAAGCTGCTCACGGGGGACGCCGACACCGCGCTCGTCTACTCCTACGGCAAGTCCTCACCCGGCCCCCTGCGCGACGTCCTGACCCGCCAGCTCGACCCCTACTACGTCGCCCCCCTCTGGCCCGACTCCGTAGCCCTGGCCGCCCTCCAGGCGCAGGCCCTCATCGACGCCGGTGACACGGACGAACCCGCGCTCGCCACCGTCGCCGCCCGCAGCCGCGCGGACGCCACCGCCAACTCCCATGCGCAGCTGCGGGGTTCGGTGCCGCAGGGGGAGTACGTCGTACGACCGCTGCGTACCGGCGACTGCCCGCCGATCGGCGACGGGGCCGCCGCCGTGGTCCTCGCGGCGGGGGAGCGGGCCCGGGAACTGTGCGCCAGGCCCGCCTGGATCCGCGGCATCGACCACCGCATCGAAGCGCACAGCCTCGGGGTGCGTGATCTGACCGACTCGCCTTCCGCCCGGCTGGCCGCCGAAAGGGCGGGTGCGTTCGAACGGCCCGTCGACACCGCCGAGTTGCACGCGCCTTTCACCGCGCAGGAGGTCGTGCTGCGCAAGGCGCTGAGGCTCGACGACAGCGTGCGCGTCAACCCCTCGGGCGGGGCCCTCGCCGCCAACCCCGTCATGGCCGCCGGGCTCATCCGCATCGGAGAGGCCGCCGCCCGTATCCACCGGGGCGAGTCCGACCGGGCGCTCGCGCACGCCACCTCCGGCCCGTGTCTGCAACAGAACCTGGTCGCCGTACTCGAAGGGGATCCGCGATGAGCAAGGAGCCCGTGGCCGTCGTAGGGATCGGCCAGACCAAGCACGTGGCGGCGCGCCGGGACGTGTCGATCGCCGGGCTCGTCCGTGAGGCCGCCCGACGTGCCCTCGACGACGCCGAGTTGACCTGGCCGGACATCGACGCCGTCGTCATCGGCAAGGCGCCCGACTTCTTCGAGGGCGTCATGATGCCGGAGCTGTATCTCGCCGACGCGCTCGGCGCGGTGGGCAAGCCCATGCTCCGGGTGCACACGGCCGGCTCGGTCGGCGGCTCCACGGCCCTCGTCGCCGCCAACCTGGTCGCCGCCCGCGTGCACGGCACCGTCCTGACGCTGGCCTTCGAGAAGCAGTCCGAGTCGAACGCCATGTGGGGACTGTCCCTGCCGATCCCCTTCCAGCAGCCCCTGCTGGCCGGGGCGGGCGGCTTCTTCGCGCCGCACGTGCGCGCGTACATGCGGCGCAGCGGTGCACCCGACACGGTCGGCTCGCTGGTGGCGTACAAGGACCGGCGCAACGCGCTGAAGAACCCCTACGCCCATCTCCACGAGCACGACATCACCCTGGAGAAGGTCCAGGCCTCGCCCATGCTGTGGGACCCGATCCGCTACTCGGAGACCTGCCCCTCCTCCGACGGCGCCTGCGCGATGATCCTCACCGACCGTGCCGGGGCCGCCCGCGCGCCCCGACCGCCCGCCTGGATGCTCGGCGGCGCGATGCGCAGCGAGCCCACCCTGTTCGCGGGCAAGGACTTCGTCTCACCGCAGGCAGGCAAGGACTGCGCGGCCGACGTGTACCGGCAGGCGGGGATCGCCGATCCGCGCCGGGACATCGACGCCGTCGAGATGTACGTGCCGTTCTCCTGGTACGAGCCCATGTGGCTGGAGAACCTGGGCTTCGCCGCCGAGGGCGAGGGCTGGAAGCTCACGGAAGCCGGGGTGACCGAGCTGGACGGCGATCTGCCCGTCAACATGTCGGGCGGCGTCCTGTCCACCAACCCCATCGGGGCCTCCGGCATGATCCGCTTCGCGGAGGCCGCCCTTCAGGCGCGCGGACAGGCCGGGGACCACCAGGTGGAGCGGGCCAGGAAGGTGCTCGGGCACGCCTACGGCGGCGGGTCCCAGTTCTTCTCGATGTGGCTCGTGGGCTCCACGGCCCCGGACGCCTGAGAGGGCTCCCCGGACGGCGGTTCAGACGCCTCCACAAAGGTCCCCCTCACGTGGCCTGTTGGCACTCGGACCCGATCGCTAGGCTGGCCGCGGACGACGAATCGGGAGGAGCACGGACGTGGCCGAGAGCACCATCCAGCAGCACCCGCTCGCGGGCTGGGACAAGCCGGAGCTGGACCTCAGCAACGCCGATTGGCACTCGAGCAGCCGTGGCCTGGGGGATGTCCAGATCGCCTTTGTCGAGGGGTTCATCGCGATGCGCAACAGCGGCAGCCCGGAGAGCCCGTCCCTGATCTTCACCCCCGCCGAGTGGGGTGCCTTCGTGTCGGGTGCGAGGGAGGGCGAGTTCGACCTGACATGACGCGTGGAAACAGGTGAGCCGACGGACGGCCGTCCCTCGCGCCGGCCGTCTGCGCGCCGATCCGGCTGTGTTCCGCTCGGGTTCCGCCACCGACGCCGCCTGTTGGCCCCGCCCGCACCGCCGGAGGGGTGAAGGGCCCGAGGGGCCCGTCATGCCGTGCCGAACCAGGACTCGGCCAGGGACTCCAACGTGCCGTCGGCCGGTGCGCCCAACTCCCGTAGATACCAAGGCAGATTGCTGTACACGTGCAGCAAGGTGTACGCGAGCAGCTCGGCCGGGTCGAAGACCGCGCCGTACGACTTGGTGAGGCGGGCCAGCAGGTGCGGGTCGCCGCGGGTGACGAACAGGCCCACGCCGACGAAATCGTAGGCGCGGTCGCCGATCATGGCCGGCTCGAAGTCGAAGAGCCCGGTCAGGCGAGGGCCGTCCGGATCGACGAGGAAGTGCTGCCGCATGACCTCGGTGTGCAGCAACGCCGGGCGCGGGGTGCGCGGGAGGGGGACCGAGGCGAGGAACTCGGGGATCTGCTCCAGCCAGGCGGCCGACAGTTCGTGCCCGCTCTGCTGTGCCACCGCCCCGGCGATCTGCCGGTCCACGAACGCGCCCCAGTCGCCGGGCCCGAGGACGTCCGTGAGCGGCGCGGGATCCACAGTGTGCAGCACGGCGAGGGCCTCGCCGATCTCGGCGACGAGCCGCTCACGGTCGGCGCGCGGAACGCGGTCCCAGGCACCGGCCAGGCTTTCGCCGCGCAGCCGGGACATCAGCACGTACTGCCAGCCGTTCTCGTACGGTCCGGCGTCGTGCACGCGCGGCGTCGGTACGGGCAGGAGCCCCTGAAGGTGGGACAGGACCCGGCCCTCGGCGATGCCGTCCTGGGCGGCCGCTCCGGGGAACAGCTTGAGGACGTGCTCGTCGCCCACGGCGTAGACCGGCTGCGACCCGTCCGGGAAGCGGGTCAGCGGGGCTCTGCCCAGGCCGAGGCGGGCGCACAGGTCCTCCACTCCGGGCCGCATGATCGTTTCGTCAGGGACTACGGCGTCCCATTCCTCGTCCGTTTCCACCGGTGGAAGCATGATCGGGACCGTAAGGTGGCCCCTTCGGCGGGACAACGGATTTTCGCGGCGCCAGGCGGCGGAGTGGGCCACGCGAGAGCCCGAGCTCATGCGCGAGGGGCACTGCTCGAACCCCTGCCCGCACGTCACGGAGCAGGTCGGGCCACGTACCATGGCGACATGTCGTTCCTCCGCCGCCGCAGCGCCACGCCCGCCGGGCCCGACTTCGACGTACTGGCCATGGACCCGGGCGACTGGCCCGGCAATCTGGGCGCCGGGCTGCTGCCCGCCCCCGACGGCAGCTGCCAGGGCGTCTTCCTGCGATACGACCTCTTCGGAGGCCGAGGCCCCGCGATGATCATCGGCAACCTCCCGGAGGGCTCGCCGGCCCGCGAGGTCGTCGAGGGAGAGATCCCGTTCGAGGTCGCGCAGCTGCTGCTGGCCCTGGAGAACGACGAGGAGGTCACCGTCGTCGGCAGCGAGGACGTGCCGGTGATGCAGGGCGACAACCTCCTGATCGTGCGGCGCCTGAAGCTCTCCGAGAGTCGGATCTCCTGCGTGCAGTTCGACCGCAGCGACAACGTCCTGGTCACCATCGCCGCCTGGGACCGCCCCATCACGGACGACCTGTACGCCCTCCTGAAGCCGCTGCCCGCGGAGCTCTTCCAGCAGGGCTGAATCGTCCCGGCGGTGGCACGCGCCACGGTCTGCGCTGTTCCGCGCCCTCCTCGTTTTGTCATGACCCTTGCCGCAGAGTCATCGGATCTCTAGCGTCAGGGGTCATGTCGTATGAGCCGCATGGGATCACCCGAAGAACGACCTTAAAAGCAGCAGCCGGAGGCGCCGGAGGGCTCGCTCTGGGCGCCGGGACCGTAGAGGCTGCCGCCGTTGATTCCTCCGACGTATCGAGGGGGGTGTCCGTGCTCTGGTACGCCGCCCCGGCCGCCGACTGGGAGCGCGAAGCCCTGCCCATCGGCAATGGCGCGCTCGGCGCCATGGTCTTCGGCACCCTCGCCTCCGAACGGCTGCAGTTCAACGAGAAGACTCTCTGGACCGGTGGCCCCGGCTCCGTCCAGGGCTACGACCACGGCAACTGGCGCGAGCCCCGCCCCGGCGCGATCTCCGCCGTACAGGACGACCTCGACACGCGGACCACCCTCGATCCCGAGTCCGTGGCCGACCGCCTCGGCCAGCCGCGGATCGGCTACGGCGCCCATCAGACCTTCGGCGACCTCCACCTCGACCTGCCGGGCGCGCCGACGACGACCCCGGAGGACTACCGCCGCGAACTCGACCTCGACAACGCCGTCGCCTCGGTCACCTACACCCACCAAGGCGTCCGCCACCAAAGGGACTTCTTCGCCTCCCACCCCGACGGCGTGATCGTGGGCCGGCTCGGCGCCGACCGCCCCGGCAGCGTCACCTTCACCCTGCGCCACACCTCGCCCCGCGCCGACTTCACCACCGACGCGGCCGACGGAACCCTGACCGTGCGGGGCGCACTCGCCGACAACGGACTGCGCTTCGAGACACAGGTCCGGGTGCACAGCCAGGGCGGCACCCTCACATCCACCGCCGACGGGACCCTCACCGTCACCGGGGCCGACAGCGCCTGGTTCGTCCTGGCCGCGGGCACCGACTACGCCGACACCTACCCCGACTACCGAGGTCCGGACCCGCACGCCGCCGTCACCCGTGCCGTGGAAAGGGCCGGCGACCGCTACGAGGCACTGCTCGCCCGGCACATCCGCGACCACCGAGCCCTGTTCGGCCGAGTCGGACTCGACATCGGCCAGTCACTCCCCGCGGACGTGCCCACGGACCGACTGCTGTCGTCATACACCGGCGGGACGAGCCCGGCGGACCGCGCCCTGGAAGCCCTCTACTTCCAGTACGGCCGCTACCTGCTCATCGCCTCCTCGCGCCCCGGCTCCCTGCCGGCCAACCTCCAGGGCGTCTGGAACAACAGCACCTCGCCCCCGTGGTCGGCGGACTACCACACCAACATCAACATCCAGATGAACTACTGGCCCGCCGAGGCCGCGAACCTCGCCGAGACGACACAGCCGTACGACCGTTTCGTCGAGGCCCTACGCGCCCCCGGACGCCGTACGGCACAGGAGATGTTCGGCTCGCGCGGCTGGGTCGTGCACAACGAGACCAACCCGTACGGCTTCACCGGAGTGCACGACTGGGCGACCGCCTTCTGGTTCCCCGAGGCGGCGGCCTGGCTCACCCAACAGCTCTACGAGCACTACCGGTTCGGCGGCTCCGCGCACTACCTGCGCACCACCGCGTACCCCGTGATGAAGGAAGCCGCCGAGTTCTGGCTCGACAACCTGCGCATCGACCCGCGCGACGGAACCCTGGTCGTCACCCCCAGCTACTCGCCCGAGCACGGCGACTTCACCGCCGGCGCGGCCATGTCCCAGCAGATCGTCCACGACCTGTTCACCAGCACCCTCGAAGCGGCCCGGATCCTGGGCGACGCGCCCGACTTCCGCCGCCGCGTCGAGGAGACGCTGAGCCGACTCGACTCCGGACTGCGGATCGGCTCCTGGGGCCAACTCCAGGAGTGGAAGGAGGACTTGGACGACGCCACCGACGACCACCGGCACGTCTCGCACCTGTTCGCCCTCCATCCGGGACGGCAGATCGAACCCGGCAGCGAGTGGGCCCGGGCCGCCAAGGTCTCCCTCACCGCACGCGGAGACGGCGGCACCGGCTGGTCCAAGGCCTGGAAGATCAACTTCTGGGCGCGGCTGCGCGACGGCGACCACGCCCACAAGATGCTCGGAGAACAGCTCAAGTCCTCCACCCTGCCCAACCTCTGGGACACCCACCCGCCGTTCCAGATCGACGGCAACTTCGGCGCAACCTCCGGGATCGTCGAGATGCTCCTCCAGAGCCAGTACGACATCATCGAGGTGCTGCCCGCCCTCCCCGCCACCTGGCCGACCGGCTCGGTACGCGGCCTGCGCGCCCGCGGCGGCGCCACCCTCGACATCGAGTGGGCGGGCGGCCGGGCGACCCGCATCGCCCTGAAGGCGTCCACGACCCGTCGACTCACCGTGCGCAGTGACCTTTTCAAGGACGGGGACCTGACCTTCAGGGCGGTTGCCGGGCGGCGGTACACCTGGCAGAGGGAGGACTGACGCCCGACAGGACCGGCGGTGGTGTCGTCAGCCGGCCGACGACACCACCCGCACATCCGCCGCCCGCACGAACGCGACCCGGTGCCCGTACTGGATCTCGTAGTACAGGTCCTTGCCGACGACGACCCGGTGCGAGGAGGTGTCGAAGGCCACCGCGTAGTAGTACTCGCCCGGCACCTTGTCACCCACCACATACCGCTGGCCCGCCGGCAGGGTGTACGACAGCGGCGACACGGCCTGGGCGGGGACGCCCGACGGATAGGCGGAGGCCTCGGGGTAGGCACGCCCGTACACCGGGATGCTCGTGGCCCCGGCCTTGGGCGTCACCACGAGACCGGTCGCGTTCACCGCGGTCGGGCTCTTCGCGGGGTTCTTGAACCACGCCTTCTGGCCGAGGTACCAGATCGCCGTCCAGTCGCCGCTCCGGCCGGCCACCGCGTACTGCTGGCCGGTCGACACCCGCGAGGACAGGTCGTTCACCCCGGTGGTCGGGGTCGAGCCCAGACCGATGTCCTTGATCAGGGGATACGACGTGCCGGGCCCCGAGTACAGCCGCACCGCACTCGAACCGTGGGCCGCGCAGGTCCGGCCGGCGGACACGCAGCCCGTGAACTCGGGCCGGTTGGTGGCGTAGTCGGGCCGGATCGTCACCATGCCGCCGTTCGCGCCCGCGGTGGGCACGAAGGGCTTGCCGAGCAGCTCGAAGTAGTGCCGCCAGTCCCAGTACGGGCCCGGGTCGGTGTGCATGCCGCCCACCGTCGACGTGGTCGGCCCCGGCACGTTGTCATGGCCGATGATGTGCTGCCGGTCCAGCGGGATTCCGTACTTGGCGGCGAGATACGTCACCAGGCGTGCCGAGGACCGGTACATCGCCTCCGTGTACCAGGAGTCCGGCTGCGCCAGGAAGCCCTCGTGCTCCAGGCCGATCGACTTGGCGTTGACATACCAGTTGCCCGCGTGCCAGGCCACGTCCTTCGCCTTCACGTGCTGGGCGATGTGGCCGTCGGTGGAGCGCAGGGAGTACTGCCAGGACACATAGGTCGGGTCCTGGACCATCTGCAGGACACCCTCCCAGGCGCCCTCCGTGTCGTGGATGACGATGTAGTCGATGCCCTGGGAGGTGGGACGGTTGCCGAGGTCGTGGTTGCCGTAGTCACCCTCACCGAACTCCTCGTACGGCGCCGGGATCCACTCGCAGGACACCGTCGCCGGGCACTCCGTCCCTGGCACGTTCGTCGTTCGCAACCCCGCCCGCCTCAGTTGCGCGGTGTCGGGGGAGAGGCCCGGCAGGGCGGCGACGGCGACCCGTTGGCCCGCGTCCGTCCGGCGCTCCTGGCCGGTCCGCAGGACGTCGAACACGTCGTTCGCGTACGCCGTGGCCGTCGCCCTGTCGTCGGCGCCGGAGAACCGGGCCACCGCGCCGTACCATGCCGCCGGGTCCGAGCTCAGCGGCTCGCCCAGGTCCTTCTGCGCGGCGGCGAGCAGCGCGGCGCCGCCTGCCACGTTGGCCGCCGCGTCCGTACGCAGCGCCTGCGGGCTCAGCCCGGTCAGCTCCGCGGCCCTCGGCAGCGTCCTGAGGCGGGCCGGGATCTCCGAGGTGCTCGGCAGCTTCGCGTCGGGGAGCAGCGGCGGGCGGGCGCTGTCGCCGCGCGCGTCCTCGGAGCCCTCGCTGTGGTGCGGGGTGGTCTCGGCGAGCGCGGTGCGCGCGTCGGTGAGGTGCATCGGGCCGTAGCCGCCGGTCACGCTGGGCGCCCCGGCGTGCGCGTCCCAGCGGGACTGCAGATAGGAGACGCCGAGCAGGACGCTCTGCGGCACGTGGTACTCGGCGGCTGCGGAGGCGAAGGCCGACTGCAGGCGGTCCGCCGAGTGCGGGGCATCCGGCGGGGCCGCGCCCAGCAGCGGGAACAACAGCGCCACCGCGGCCGACGCGACGGCGGCGGCGCGGGTACGTCTGCGCCCGGCTGCTCGGATGGGGGCAGTGACGGATCCGCGCATTGCAGCCTCCTGGGACGGTCGGGCGCGATGAGCCGTGCGGGGCCGGGCGTGCGTCTGTGGTACCGGCTGTCCGACGATCCGTCAATCATGCCGCCAGGCAGGCGAAATCCCCTGGAGATCGGAGGTCCCGGGAGTTTCGCGGCGGCGGCCGCCAGGCCTGCGGGGCGTCAGTGGCGTACACCAATGGGCCGTGAGAGAGGAGTGTCCAAGAGGCCGTGCGCGAGCGGACATACGAAAGCCCGCGGTGCGCCATTGTCCTTCGCGCACCGCGGACCACCGTCCCCGTCAGCGAGTGCCGACCGCCGCACGTACGGCCCGTCGGGCCAACTGGCAGTCGTCGTGCAGCCGCCTCAGCAGCAGCCGCTGTTCCTCGCCGGACGGCGCAGCACCCGGGTGGGCCACTCCCGGTGCCGCCGGGGTCGTGTCGTGCATCGAACGCTGCACGGCCGTCTCGTACGTACGGATCTCCCGGGTCAGTACGAGCATCAGGTTCACCAGGAACGCGTCCCGTGAAGCCGGACCCGCCGACTGGGCGATCTGGCTGATCTGCCGCCGGGCCACCGGTGCGTCCCCGAGCACCGACCACAGCGTCGCCAGGTCGTAGCCCGGCAGATACCAGCCCGCGTGCTCCCAGTCCACCAGCACTGGACCGGCCGGTGAGAGCAGGATGTTCGAGAGCAGTGCGTCGCCGTGACAGAACTGGCCCATGCCCTGCCGGCCCGCGGTCGCCGCGATGCCGTGCAGCAGCTTCTGTAGATCGCCCATGTCCCGGTCGGTGAGCAGGCCCAGCTCGTGGTACCGGGAGATGCGCGTCGCGTAGTCCAGCGGCGCGTCGAACGTGCCCGCCGGTGGCCGCCACGCGTTGAGCCGGCAGATCGCTCCGAGCGCTGCCCTGATGTCCGCACGCGGCGGCACCTCCAACGGGTGCCGCTGCAGTGCCGCCACCCGGCCCGGCATCCGCTCGATGACGAGTGTGCAGTTGTCCGGATCCGCTGCGATCAGTCTCGGCACGCGCACCGGTGGGCGGTGCCGGACGAACGAGCGGTATGCCGCTATCTCGTGCCTGATCCGCTCGGCCCAGGCTGGGGAGTGGTCGAGTAAACACTTGGCGACGGCCGTGCTGCGCCCGGTCGTGCCGACCAGGAGCACGGCCCGCCCGCTGCGGCGCAGTACCTGGACCGGAGCGAACTCCGGGCAGATCCGGTGCACCGACGCGATCGCGGTACGCAGTTGGGTGCCCTGAGGGCCGGACAAGTCGAGTCTCCCGCTGAGCGGTTGGGTGCCGAGCCCCGCGGCGCGCCGCGGCCGGCCCGTGCCGAGCACGGGGGCTGCTGTCGGCCGCGCGGGGTCGAGGTAGGGGCCGCTGCCCGCCGGGCGGGCACGCAGCGACCGGGGCGGGGCGGACACGGAGGATGATGCTGCGTACATGGGAGAGACAGATCCCTTCGTGTGCCTGCGACGACAAAGCGCTGCCCGATCCGGTCGCCCGGGTGCACCCTGGGGAATGTCCCTCGGCGAACCGGGTCGGGGTGGCGCGTTCCTACCTGACACCCGATGCCCAGTGGCACACCATCTGGCGCACCCTGGCGAACCCTGGCGAATAGTCGCCCGGCAACTTGCACGGGGCTACTGTCAACTCAGCCGAGAACCTGGGGGCTTGACGTGAGCGGAGAACCCAACACCCGCCTGGCGGACCTGTTCGGCCTGGCCGGCTGGTCCAAGGGCGAGCTCGCGAGGCTGGTCAACCGGCAGGCGGCGGCCATGGGCCACCCCCAGCTGGCGACCGACACCTCGCGGGTGCGGCGGTGGATCGACATGGGAGAGATCCCGCGCGATCCGGTGCCGCGGGTGCTGGCAGCCCTGTTCACCGAGCGTCTCGGCCGTGTCGTGACCATCGAGGACCTCGGTCTGGTCCGGCACGGGCGTGCGGGGAAACGGCAGGACGGCGGGAGTGTGGAGCATCCCGACGGTGTGCCGTGGGCGCCCGAACGGACTGCTGCGGTCCTCACCGAATTCACGGGAATGGACCTCATGCTCAACCGACGCGGCTTGGTGGGCGCGGGTGCCGCGCTCGCCGCGGGATCCGCACTCAGCAGCGCCATGTACGACTGGCTGCACACCGACCCGGCCCTCAGGGCCGACACCCCCCAGTACGACGACCCCCTGCAAGCCGATCCCGCCGGGTTCGACCGCTACGAGGCCGCCCCCATCGGATCGCAGGAGATCGAGGAGCTGGAGCGCTCGGTCGAGGTGTTCCGGGCCTGGGACGCGGCTCGCGGCGGCGGGCTCCAGCGCAAGGCAGTCGTAGGCCAACTCAACGAGGTGGGCGGCATGCTCGCCTACCGTCACCCCGAACATCTGCAGCGGCGCCTGTGGGGCGTCGCCGCCAATCTCGCCGTCCTCGCGGGCTGGATGTCGCACGACGTCGGCCTGGAGCCCACGGCACAGAAGTACTTCGTCATCGCCGCCCATGCGGCCCGAGAGGGTGGCGACCGGCCCCGCGCCGGGGAGGCGCTCTCCCGAGCGGCTCGCCAGATGGTGCACCTCGGCCGGCCCGACGACGCACTCGACCTGCTGAAACTCGCCCAGTCCGGCTCCGGCGACGAGGTGCTGCCGCGCACCAGGGCCATGTTCCACACCATCGAGGCCTGGGCACAGGCCTCGATGGGCAAGGGCCAGGCCATGCGCCGCACCCTCGGACAGGCGGAGGACCTCTTCGTCTCCGACCGGGGCGACGTACCGCCGCCGAGCTGGATGCAGACCTTCAAGGACGAGGATCTGTACGGCATGCAGGCCCTGGCCTACCGCACGCTGGCCGAGTTCGAGCCGGGTGCGGCCGCGCACGCCCAGCACTACGCGGAGAAGGCCCTGTCCCTGCGCATCGACGGCCGGGAACGGTCGAAGATCTTCGATCATCTGTCCATGGCGTCCGCCTGCTTCATCGCGGACGACCCCGAACAGGCGGACCGGTACGCACGGCTGGCCCTCATGGCGATGGGCTCGAACTCGTCCGGACGCACCTGGGACCGGCTGCGCCAGATGTACCGGCTCACCGCCGAGTACTCCAGCTACCCGAGGATCCACGAACTACGGGAGGAGATCCGGTTGGCGCTGCCCAAGGCGAGGAGGCCGGAGGGCGGCAACAGCGCACGGGCATAGGGGGACTGTGCAGCTGATCGATTCCGGCAAGCTCCAGGACGTCACCGACGTCACCGACGTCACCGAAGTCCACCTCGGTTCACCGGACTTCTAGGACGTCACCCTGGCCATGAGCACACAGGCGTCGTCCTCGCGCTCACTCTCTCCGAACGCCTCCACGACCAGCCGTACGCAGTCCTGCGCACCGCGTGCCCCGTCCAGACGGGGGGCCAGGTCGAGGAGTCGGTTCAGGGAGTCCCCGCTGTGCCTGGGCGCCAGCCCGTCCGTGTGCAGCAGGAGCAGGTCGCCCACCTCCAGGGTCTCTTCCGCCTGTGCGTAGACGGCACCCGAGGTGGCGCCGAGCAGGACGCCGTCCGGTGGGTTCAGCCTGCGCCCCGTCCCGTCGCGGAACAGCAGCGGGGCGGGGTGTCCGGCCTGCGCCCAGGTCAGGGTGCGGGTCTCGGGCCGGTAGCGGCAGCAGACGGCGCTGCCGAGGGCCGGCTGGACGGTGGCGTCGAGCAACTGGTTGAGCCAGGACATCAGTTGTCCCGGCTGGGTGCCCGCCATCGCCATGCCGCGGACGGCGCCCAGCAGGGTCGCCATGCCCGATGTCACGGCGACGCCGTGCCCGGTGAGGTCACCGACGCTCAACAGCGTGTCGCCGTCGGCCAGTTCGAGGGCGTCGTACCAGTCGCCGCCGATCAGCGCACTCGTCGACGACGGCAGATAGCGAGCCGCGAGGTCCAGGGTCCGGGGCCCTCCGTGCGGGAGCCGCAGGGAGCCGCGCCACGGCGGCAGCACGGCCTCCTGCAGCTCGACCGCGAGCCGGTGCTCGGTCTGCGCGTGATGCCGTTGGCGCTGGAGCGAGTCACGGGTCTCGCTCACCTCGCGCCGGCACCTGCGCAGTTCGCTGACGTCCCGCAGTACGGCCCACATCGAGGCGGCGCTGCCGTCAGAATCGAGCACGGGCTCGCCCATCATGTGCACGGTCCGGACCTCGCCGTCCGGCCGCACGATGTGGAACTCCCCGTCGATGGGCTTGGCGTCGACCAGGCAGTGGGTGACCATCGCCGTCAGCTTCGGCCGGTCCTCGTCGAGCACCAGGGCCGGCAGCTCGTCGAGGGTGAGCGGCGGAGCGGCGGGGTCACGCCCGAGGATCTGGTAGAGCTCACCGGACCAACTGGCCTCGTCCGTGAGCAGGTTCCACTCCGCGCTGCCGACCCGGCTGAGCAGCGAGCCGCGCGGTGCGACGGGCGGCTCGGGCTGGGCCGCGGGAGCCGGTGCGGCGGGGTGCGGGCCGTCCCGCAGCTGGGCCAGGTGCTCGTCGAGGTCGTTGAGCTGGTGCAGGGCGAGGTCGTAGAGCGCCCGCTGCCACCGCTCCTGCGGGTCCGAATCGTCGCTGCGCGCGTCCCGCCGTACGGCGTCGACGTCACCGCGGAGCCGTCGCGTCTGCGATATCAGCGCGTCGACCGAGCCGCGCCCGGGCGGCTGGGCGGCTGGGCGGTCCGCAGAGAGATGGGACGGCATGACGCACTCCGATGCGGGGACGGTACGACCAAGGCTGACGGAAGGACCGTTACGACTGTTGCACAGCCCGCGACGCCCTGTAAGGGATTTGGCAACACCCGATACGGTGGTGCGTCTGGCATATGCCAGAGTCTTCACGGAGGGCTCGCGCCGTGCGTATGCGGTACGTCGTCGGAGGGGCAAGTCGTAGACGGCGTACGCGATTTGACGGTCCCGGGAGACGATCGTACGGCGCTCATTCGCGTGTTCGACGGTCGTGTGTTCCAGGGGTGGCGCGGGGATCCACGGCGGCCCGAGGGTTGCACTCCATGGGAGTGATGCAGATCACATAATTGGTGCCGGGTTCGGAGTAATGCGAAGGGCACCTGCGGGGTCGTAAAAGCACAGCGGCAAAAACCGTCCGACCTCCGACCGCAGGGGAGACCGCCCATGGACATCGCCCTCGAGCAGCCCGCCTCCGCCCGTCTGATCACCGGCGAGGAGCGCGAACTCCCCGTGCCCGCCAAGCTGCGGTACGCCTCCACGGATCCGCTGGCGGTGCACCTCGACTTCCCGGGCGAGGTGTCCCTCGACGGGCAGGGGGCCACCTGGATCTTCGCCCGCGGTCTGCTGGAGGCGGGGCTGCGCGAGCCGGCCGGGGACGGGGACGTGCACATCTGGCCGTGCGGGCCGGAGCGCACGGTCGTGGAACTGCACTCGCCCTACGGCATGGCGCTGCTCCAGTTCGACACCTCCGCCCTGCAGCGCTTCCTGCTGCGTACGTATGCGGCGGTGCCGGCCGGGGAGGAGGACCTCGGGGCGGTCGTGGAGCGCGGCCTGAGCGCGCTCTTCGACGGTGTGTGAGGAGGGCTCCCGGACGAGGCGGTCACCCGCATGAGGAGATGAACCGTCGAGGAGGCGACGGTATCGCCGCTGTGCCTCCTCGACGCTCCGGCGTCAGTACCGCAACACCCCCGCGATCCCGTGGGCGTCGCCCAGCGTGCCGTCCGGTACGAAGCGGACGTCGGCGCCGGTCTCCAGGCACTGCTCGACGATCTCGTCCACGATGTCCTCGCGGGCGTCGAGATCGCCGCTCACCGCCGGGATCAGATGGTCGCCGGCCTCGCCGCGCACCGTCACCCGATAGTTCTCCTCCACGGCCAGCAGCCGTACCCGGCCCTCGCGGGCGCTGCGCCAGACTTCGTCGACTCCGGCCGCGAACGACTTGCGGCCCATGGCCGATTCGAGTTCGCGTGCCACGGCGTCGGTGTTCCGGCGGACTTCGGCGGTGATCGCCGGCCGGATCGCCTGCCACACCGCCTCGTGCGTGCCGTGCGCGAGCCCGCCGTGCGGGACATGCACCGCCTCCTTGGTGACACCGCCGATCTCGTCCAGCAGGGACAGTGCGGCCTGCTCGCCGGTGACGTACAGCGGGCGCGGGTTGTCCCGCAGGACCGTGCTCATCGCGGAGTCCGCGTCCTTGAGGAAGTGGCGGGTGCCCTCGTCGCGGAACGTGCTCGGGTTGTCGCCGATCTGTTCCCGGCGCTCGGCGTCGAAGTTCTCGACGGGCCTGGTCAGCGGGAATCCGCCGATGCGGGCCTCGGTGACGCGGTCCAGGCCGCCGGCCCACAGCGTGACGCGGTCGGGGGAGACCGACAGCACCCAGAACGGCCGCTCGGCGGCCTCCGCGGAGACGAGGTTGCGGGTCAGGAAGGTGTCCGAGAGCACCACGCGCTCGGGCACCGTGCGGGCGAGCGACCACACCTGGTGCTCACCCGGGGCGGCGAAGATCACCAAACCGTCCTCGGCGTGCGTCAGATCGACCTCGGCGAGTGCCTGGTCGAGCTGCCGCTCGACATCCGCCCGTCGCTCGCGGGTGACCGAGGGATCGGCCTCCAGTTGCTTCTTGGCCTCGGCGACGACGTTGCGCAGCCGGACCTGGTCCTGCGCCCGGTAGGGCTCTCGGCGATGTGTGGGCGTCAGCACGGACACTGCCGGGTAGGGGCGCGGGCGCCGCAGCTCGATAAGGGTCGTGGGACTGAGTGCGTGCTCCATAACAGCACGATAGGACCGATTCGCCGTTCGGGCATTAGGGGCAATCCGCCGCACGGACAAGGCCCTGTTCCCGGGGGTCGTCCTCAGAATTCCCGGTCGTCCTCGGGCCCGCAGGAGCTGCCGTCGGCGGGCAGCGTGCCGTACAGCAGGAAGGTGTCGACCTTGCGGTGCACGCACTTGGAGGAGGCGTATCCGGTGTGCCCGCTGCCCTTGTTGTCCAGGACCACGGCCGAGGGGCCGAGCCGCTTCGCCGTCTCCACGGTCCAGCGGTACGGCGTCGCCGGGTCGCCGCGCGTGCCCACGAGGAGCATCTTCGGCGTGTCCACGTCCTTCACGTCGTCGCGGATGAAGTCCGTGCCCTTGGGGCGGCCGTAGCACAGCAGCACCCCGGCGAGCCGGTAGGGGCCGAAGACGGGCGACGCCTGCTCGTACTGGGCGCGCAGCCGGTCGAGGCCCCCGACGATCTGCTCGTCGGTGGGGCGGTCCGGGTCGTCCGCGCAGTTGATCGCCCTCAGGGCCGCCGACAGGTTGTCGAGGGGGACGTCCTCGGCGTCGACGAGGCCGCCGTCCGGGTCGCCCGTCTCCTCGCGGCGCCAGGGTGCGGCCCCGCCGGACGCGAAGGTCTCGATGGCGTGTGTGTCGCCGTCCTCGATCAGCGCGGCGAGGGCCCGCTCGAGGAGGGGCCACAACTCCTCGCTGTAGAGCGCCTGTCCGAGGGCGCCGACCAGGTCCTGTCCGGTGAACGGGTCGCCGAACACCGACGGCACCGGATTCTCGTCCAGCGAGTCGACGAGGCGTACGACCTGCTTCCTGGCCTCGCGCGGGTCCTGCCCGAACGGACAGGCGATGTCGTGCACGCACCAGTCGATGAACTCCTCCAGCGCCTGCTGCTGGCCCTTGGCGCTCGCCACCGCCTGTTCGGACAGCGGTTCGGTCAGGGTGTCCACGCCGTCGAGCACCAACCGGCCGACCTTGTCGGGGAACTGGGCGGCGTACACCGCACCGAGCCGCGTTCCGTAGGAGAAGCCCAGAAAGTTGAGCTTCTTGTCGCCGAGGGCCTGGCGCATCACGTCCATGTCCCGCGAGGCGTTGACCGTGCCGATGTGGGGGAGTACGGGCCCGGAGTGCCGGGCGCACACGGCGGACTCCTGCTCGAACTGCTTCAGCATGTGCTGGGGATCCCGGCTGATCTCCGTGCCGTCGTCCTCGACCTCGATGTTCTCCTCGCCGTCCCCGCAGCTGACCGGCGAGGACCTCCCGACTCCGCGCGGATCGAACGTCACGATGTCGTAGCCGTCCGTCAGCTCCATGAACTCCTTGGCGCCGGACATGAACTGAGGGACACCGGCGACGCCGGGTCCGCCGAAGTTGATCAGCACCGAGCCCTGCTTGTCGCCCGTCGCCCGGTAACGGGCGAGCGCCAGATCGAGAGTCCCCGCCTTGGGGCTGGCGTAGTCGAGGGGGACGGTGACCTTGCCGCACTGCATGTCCTTCGGCAGTCCCTCGCCCGCGCACTTCGCCCACGTGACCTTCTGCCGGTAGAAGCGGGTGAGGTCGGGCTCGGGGTCGTCGGTGGCCGTGGGCAGACCCGTACCGAGCAGGAACACCCCGACCGCGCCGGTGACCGCGCAGCGTCGCAGCATGGGCCGCGTTGACAGCTTGGCCAGCATCAATGCCTCCAGGGACGCCCGTCGCGGACCGGGTAACGGCGTCCTCGCCCACGATATGCGGGCCCCGGAACGCACGCCTCCGGACGTGCCGGACCGCCCGGACGGGCGTATCCTGCGCCCCTTCGTGCCTATCGGGTGTTTTTGCCACTAGTTCGACAACCGTGACGCTCGATGGGGTGAAAGGCAGATAAGCCATAACTCGAATGGTTCGCCCGCGTTTTATCCGATGCGGGCGAGTGCCCGCGACCATGTCTGGAAGGCAGGGAACCTATGAGACGGGTTACCCGAAACGGTGTGATCGTCGTTGCCGCCGCATCGGGCGCGATGGCCATGGCAATGCCGGCGTACGCCGACTCCGCGGCGGACGGTGCCGCGGCCGAATCGCCCGGGCTGCTCGCCGGCAACACCGTCCAGCTCCCGGTGCATGTCCCGGTGAACGTGTGCGGGAACACCGTGAACGTGGTGGGACTGCTCAACCCCGCCGCGGGCAACAGCTGCGCCAACAAGGACGGTGGCGGCAAGAAGGCCTCCGTGTCGAACAGCGGGGCTTCGGCCGAAGGAAGCGGAAAGGATTCGCCGGGCATCGTGTCCGGCAACGTCGTGGAGCTGCCGGTTCACGTCCCGGTGAACGTCAGCGGGAACAGCGTGAACGTGGTCGGCGTCGGCAACCCGGCGACCGGCAACGAGTCGGTGAACGGCCCCGGCCTGAACCCTCCCCCCGCCACGAGGCCGGCGCCCAAGCCGTCCGAGCCGAGGACGCACCCGCCGAGGGCGGTGCCGCCCGCGCACGTTCCCCAAGGGTCCGAGGGCTCCCTCGCCCACACGGGAGCGGACCAGACCCTCGCCGCCGCGGTGGGCGGCACGGTTCTCGTGCTGGGCGGGGCCATCCTGTACCGGCGCTTCCGCCCACAGGCGGTGCGCTGACCCCGCCCTTAGCGAGTACGGAACGAAGGTCCCACCGGGCGGGCGACCGGTGGGACCTTCTTCGTGCGGACAGCCGTCCGGTCGTACCCCCGTGCGCGGCAACGGCTTGATCATGCCGTGACGCCCCCGTGGATCATTCGAAAGGATGCTGCGTGCGCGGTCGATCACCGTGCGCACGCGAACCCCCACGGAATGGAGCGCACCCATGGCCTCTCCGGCCCCCGAAGACCTCGTCGTGACCCGGGCCGATCTCGACGACTGGCCGGTCGTCCGCGGCTGGGCCGTCGACGAGGGGTGGAACCCGGGAGTCGCGGACAGCGCGGCCTTCTTCGCGCAGGACCCGGAGGGCTTCTTCATCGGCAGGATCGACGGCGAGCCCGTCTCGGCGATCTCCGTCGTGAACTACGGCGCCGACTACGCCTTCCTGGGCTGGTATCTGGTCCGCCCCGACGTACGCGGCCGTGGCTACGGGCTCACCACATGGAAGACGGCGTTGGCGCACGCGGAGAACCGCACGGTGGGCCTGGACGGCGTCGTCGCCGAGCAGGACAACTACCGCCGCTCAGGCTTCGAACCCGCCCACCGCACCTTCCGGTTCACCGGAACGGCGCCCGCCGTCGAGGCTCCGGCGGACGTCCGCGCCATACGGCCCGCGGACCTGGCGGAGATCACCGCGTACGACGGCACCTGCACACCGGCCGACCGCCCCCTGTTCGTCGAGCACTGGCTCACCGGGCCCGGACATCACGCCGTCGTCCGCCGCGACGGCGACCGGGTCACCGGCTACGGCGTGATCCGCCCCGGCCAGGACTGCCCGCGCATCGGCCCGCTCTTCGCCGACACCGCCGAGGACGCGCGGGCCCTGTTCGCCGCCCTGACCGCTGAGGTGGCCGGACGCGAGGTCGCCATCGACGTGCCCGAGACCAACGCGGCGGCGGTCGCCCTCGCCGAGGAGGCCGGATTCACGCCCTCCTTCGAAACGGCCCGCATGTACACGGGCCCGGTCCGGTCGTACGCCCGGGAGAAGGTCTTCGGCGTCACCACGCTGGAACTCGGCTAGCGCTTGTCCGGCGGATCAGACGGGCTCCGAGAGGCGGTCCTTCGGCGGACCCGAGCGTGGGTGGCCGGGAGCGGCGACCGACGACAACGGCGCCGGTGGAGTGCGTGCCGGGCTCCCGCGACGCCGACGTGATCCGCCGGACAGGCCGTCGCGGACCCGTGGGACCTTCCCGGGACGTCGGCGTCCGGGGCGTGCGGCGGTCGGAAGCGCCGGTCAGGCCGTTTGTCGGTGGAACCGGAGGTGTAGCGCGCGAATGTCCTCGATCAGCTCGGGCACCGGACCGTCCACGGTCACCTCGGGCGCGACCTCCCGCACGGGCAGCGCCCGTACCGGCGCGGCGGGCACCCCCAACTCGGCGAGCCAGTTGGCCAGTTGCTCCGACGACGCGACGTACACGATGCGTCCCAGGCCGACCCACGCGTGCGCGGCCGCGCACATCGGGCAGTGCTCGCCGGAGGTGTAGACGGTCGCGGCCGTCCGCTCCTCGGGCGTCATATGCGCGGCGGACCAGCGTGCCAGCTCGAACTCGGGGTGGCGGGTGCGATCGCCCGAGGCCACCCGGTTGTGGTCCTCGGCGAGCACTGCACCGTCCGCCCCCACCAGCACCGAACCGAACGGCTCGTCCCCGGCTTCGAGCGCCTCGGTCGCAAGCTCCACGCAGCGGCGCAGGTACGGCAGTTCGGTGTCCTTCACGACCATGGCGTACGGCCCTCCTCGTGGCGCGACTCCTCCCGGCACTCCCTATGATCGCCGACGCACGGCCGGAAAGGCGTGCCGACGGCCGAGCGCCACCGTGACGAACGCGCCCGCGATCAGCGGCAGCGAGGTCCACGGCAGGGCGCCGGCGCCCAGGTGCTCCAGGGCCACGCCACCGGTGAGCGAGCCCGCCGCGATGCCCGCGTTGTAGACCGTGGTCTGCAGGGACGTCGCCACATCGGCGTGCGCGGGACCCGAGGCGTCGACCAGCGCGGTCTGGATCAGCGTCGGCGCCCCGCCGAAGGCGACACCCCACAGGGCCACACAGGTGAGCAGGACGGCGGGACTGTCGGCGAAGCTGCCGAGGACGAGCATGACAGCCGCGCAGAGGGCGAGCGCGCCCAGCAGGGTCGGCCGAGGACGCCGGTCGACCAGGACGCCGGTCAGCCAGATCCCGGCGACCGTGGCCGCCCCGAACACCAGCAGGACCAGGCCGGTACGCCCGAACCCGGCATGCGCCGCGAACGGGGCGACGTATGTGTACATCACCTGATGGCCCAGCAGCAGGAGCAGCGTGACGGACAGGACGACCGGGATCCCCGGCAGCAGGGCCACCCGGCCGAGCGGCAGCCGCGCACCCGGCGGCTCCCCCGGGAATCCCGGCACCCGCCACCGCACCCAGCCCACCAGCAGCACCGCGAGCCCGGCCAGTGCGCCGAACGCAGTGCGCCAGCCGAGCGCCTCGGCGAGTGCGGTCCCGGCGGGCACGCCCAGCGACAGCGCCAGCGTGATCCCGGCGAGCACGATCGCGATCGCCCGCCCCCGCCGCTCGGCCGGCACCATCCGGGCCGCGTACCCGACGAGCATCGCCCACAGCGCGCCGCCGGTCAGACCGGCCACGAGCCGCGCCGCGAAGGTGAGGCCGTACGACGAGGACAGCGCGACCACCGCGTTGGCGGCCGCGAAGCCCAGCAGCGTACCGATGAGCACCGGCCGTCGCGGCAGCCCCCGCAGCAGGACGGTGAGCGGGATCGCGCCCGCGAAGGAGGCCACCGCGTATCCCGTGACCAGGAAGCCGACCTGTGCCTCGGACACACCCAGCGCGGGTGCCATGAGGGGCAGCAGGCCCGCCGGCAGCAGTTCGGTCAGGACGGCGGTGAAGGCGGCTGCCGACAGGGCGAGCAACCCGGACCACGGGAGTGATGTGGGCAGGGCTCGGCCCTTGGCCATGGATGCGGTGGACATGCGACCATGGTCGAACCCTCACATCAGTGTGAAGGCAAGGGCGACCATCGAGGCCTCGAACTCCGAAGCCCGAGGAGGCGGGCAGTGAGGAGGCGGGCATGAAGATCGGTGACCTCTCCCGCCGCACCGGCGTCCCCACCAGGCTGCTGCGCTACTACGAGGAACAGGACCTGCTCCACCCGAACCGCACGGACAACGGATACCGGGCCTACGCCGAGTCGGCCGTCCAGGACGTCCAGCAGATCCGCGGGCTCCTCGACTCGGGCCTGACCACGGAGATGATCCGCGCGATCCTGCCCTACCTCTCCGGCCCCGACGAGATCCTGCTGCCCGCCGAACACCTCACCCCGCGGACCGCCGCCCTCCTCCAGGGCCACATCGACCGCATCCAGGCCCGCATCGACTGTCTGGCCCGCAACCGCGACCGGTTGAGCGCCTATCTGACGGCGGTGCGGCCAGATCCTGGCGCAGACGTCGTTGACCGGTAAAGCTGTTGCCCTGGGACCCGCCCGATGCTGGAGTGACCCCATGGATCATGCCTCGATACTCGCCCTGTACGACCGGGACATGCGCGAAGGCGCACAGCCGGACAGCCCCGACGCCCGGGTCGAGCGGATCGGGCGCGTGGTCCGCCAGGTCTCCTCGGCGCGCGGCTGGAACGGCGTCGTGTGGTCCGACCTGGACGCCGCGAGCGCCGACGCGGCGATCACCGAGCAGATCGCCCACTTCACCGGTCTCGGCCACGAGTTCGAGTGGAAGCTCTACGGGCACGACCTCCCCGTGGACCTCGGGCAGCGGCTCAGGGACGCCGGGTTCACGGCCCAGCCCGAAGAGACGCTGATGATCGGCGAGGTCGCCGCACTGACCCTGGACGCCGAGCCGCCGGAGGGCATCCGCGTCCTGCCGGTGACCGACACCAAGGGCGTCGACCTCGTCGCCGAGGTGCACGAGAAGGCGTTCGGCACCGACAGCTCCCGGATGCGCCACCAACTGCTCGCCCGCCTCGCGGCCGATCCGGACACCGTGGTCGCCGTGGTCGCGCTGGCCGGGGACACCCCGGTGAGCGCGGCCCGCATGGAGATGGTGCCCGGCACCCGGTTCGCCGGACTGTGGGGCGGCGGCACCGTCGAGGCCTGGCGCGGTCGCGGCATCTACCGCGCCCTGGTGGCCCACCGTGCCCGCGCCGCCGTGGAGCGCGGCTACCGGTACCTCCAGGTCGACGCCATGAGTGCCAGCCGCCCGATCCTGGAGCGCCTCGGGTTCGCGCCGCTGACCACCACGACGCCGTACGTGTACGTGCCGTAGCGAGGTCCTACGGTCCGTGGATGTCACATCCGGACCCGCCCGATCCGTCGCACGGTCATGACGACGAACGCGAGCAACACGTGCCGCACCAGCCAGAGCATCCTTCTCGCGGGCGCCAGCGGTGTCCTCGGCGGGCACATCTCCCGCGCTCTCACCGAGGCGGGTCACAAGGTCACCGGCCTCGGTCGTGGGCCGGACAACGGCGTCCGGGCGGACCTGTCGGACCGCGACGCCCTGCTCCGCGCTGTCGACGGCCGGAAATTCGACACGGTGATCCACGCCGCGACCGCGCTGCGCAAGCCGCCGATGCGCCACCGCGACATGCACGCCACCAACGCGCTGCGCATCGGCGGAACCGCCCACCTGATCGAGGCCGCGCGGGCCACCGGCGCCGGGCGCCTGGTGGCGGAGTCCATGGTCTTCGGATACGGCTACGGCGATCACGGTGACCGGGTGATCGTCGAGGACGACGTCTTCGGGCCGCCCGGGCGCTCCCCGGAGCTGGAAGGCCATATCGCGGCGATGCGGGTGAAGGAACAACTCACCTTCGGTGCCGAGGGGTTGGCGGGCATCGCCCTTCGCTTCGGCCTGTTCTACGGTCCCGGCGGCACCAACGCCCTCCTGCCCATGCTGCGCAAGCGGCAGCTGCCCGTGACCGCCGACCACGGCCGGGTCCTGCCGTGGATCGACCTCACCGACGCGGCCCGGGCGGTGGTCGCCGCCGTCGAACGCGGCCGCCCCGGCCAGGCGTACAACATCGCCGACCGCGCCCCGCTGGGATTCGGGGCCCATGTCCGGTGGGTGGCCGAGGAGTTCGGCCTGCCGAAGCCGATGACCGTGCCGCTGTGGCTGACGCGGCCCATGTCGTACGCGCACACGGTGATGTCGACTTCGCTGCGGGTGTCGACGGCGAAGGCGGAGCGGGAACTGGGCTGGACGCCGGCCCACCAGACGGTTCGCGACGGACTCGCCGCGATGCGGGCGGCCGTGGGGGAGTCATGACGCCGGGGCGCGCATGACGTCGCACGCGCACCCCGAGTCAGCTTCCCTCGCGTCCGCATACGACGTCAGCGCCGCGCCTTCGTCCGGTCCAGTGCGGCCACACCCAGCGCGGCGAGGCCGATCTGGATGAGCCACTCGATCCAGTCGACGCCGTCGGTGTCGGCCACGTCGAGGCCGGCCGCGAGCGCCGAACCGAGCAGCGCGGCCACGATGCCGACGAGGATCGTCCACAGGACCCCGATGCGCTGACGGCCCGGAACCACGAGACGCCCCAGCACACCGATGATGACGCCGATGACAAGGGCACTGATGATGCCTGAGATCTCCATTTCGCCCCTCCTCCTGTCCCCGCACTGACACGGGTTCCCCCTGGAGGGAGGGACAGTCCGTTCCGCTTCAGTCGGCGAACCACCCGGTGGCGGCCACCACTTCGGCGGCGATGTCGATCACCGAGCGGCCGTCGGTCGCCACGCGCAGCACGTCCGCGGGCACACGCTCGTCCAGGAGCCGTGCCTTGCGGGCGCTGTTGCGCACCTCGTGCTCCAACTCGGAGCCGAGCTCGCGCCCGGTCAGCCGGTGTCCGGCCGTCTCGTCGGTGGCGGTGAGCAGCACGCGTACGAGCCGTACGCCGTCCCCCATGGCCCGGCGGAACATGGGCGCGGTCTCGTCGAGCACGCTGCCGGTGTTCGTGTAGACGAGCCGCCGGTATCCGAGTTCGGCGTAATTCCCCCACACGGCGGCGAGGTTCCGCTCGGTGATACCGGCCCGATGCGCGTCGTCGGCCGGTGCCGGATGGACGTATCCCATGAAGTCGCCGTCTATCACGGCGTGCGCGACCTGCGCGGCCCGCAGCCGAGCCGAGACCTCCCAGCCCACCGTGGTCTTGCCGACCCCGGCCCGCCCTCCGATGAGGAGTGCTTCCGGGTGATCCGTGCGATCCGTGTGATCCATCCGGGCAGCGTGCCCGGCCGCGGGCATCCTTGGCGAGCGGTTTGTTCCGGGCCTTCGTCGACCGGGACTTGGCCGCACCTGCCCTCCTGCGCCGGCCCGCGCCCCGGCGTCAGGCCTCAGGTGCCGTGGGCTCGACCCACGAGGTCAGTCGGCCGTCCGGCTGCAGGGCGACGTGCAGCCCGTTGTTCTCGCCGTACGCGGCACGGCCGTTGGCGACGAGAGTGTCGATCCGTACGCCGTCGGCGAGGACCTCGGCCTCGTAGTGGTTGACGGCGAGCCGGTAGACCTTCGCCGTCGTCACGCCGTCCGCCAGGGTCGGCGTGGCGACCAGGACGCGCTTGACGACCGGCTCGGGCTTCGGCTCGGCCCGCTCGACCCAGGAGGTGACCCCGCCGTTCGGCTGGAGGGTGACGTGCAGCCCGTTGTGCTGGGCGTGCGTGGGCATGCCCTGGGTATAGAGGGTTCCGTACTTCACGCCCTTGGCCCAGATCTCCGCCTCGTAGCGGTTCTTGCCGGTGCGGTACACCTTCGCCCGGCTGGCCTTGTCCGCGAGCTTCACCGTCTTCACGTGGACGCGCTTGGCCTTGGCGGAGTGGCCCGCCGGCGTGACAGCCGCGGTGCCGGGCGTCTGGACGGCGAAGGCGCCGGCGGCCGAGACGCCGAGTGCGGCGGTGACACCGGTGGCGACGAGGGCGGTGCGCAGGGTGCGGGGAGCACGCATCAGGGAGTCGTTCCTTCGGTGGGGGTTCGTTTCGACGCGTTCGACGCTACGGACCGTCCATCAAGGAACCCCGTACGTCTTGTAACAGTCATTCGTCGTATATTGCTGGGAAATGTATCGAAACGGGCAAGCGGTCTCGATTGACATGCAGGCATCCACCTGCATAACTTTGAGTGTGCGATCAGAGAGCGACCCCGGAATGGACAAGGTCTTCAAGGCGCTGGCCGACGACACGCGCAGACGGCTACTGGACCGGCTGCACGAGCACAACGGGCAGACGCTGGGGGAGCTGTGCGCGCGTATCGACATGGCGCGTCAGTCGGTGACCCAGCATCTGGCCGTCCTGGAGGCCGCCAACCTGATCAGCACGGTGCGGCGGGGGCGGGAGAAGCTGCACTACCTCAATCCGGTCCCGCTGCACGAGATCCAGCAGCGGTGGATCGACAAGTTCGAGCAGCCGCGCCTGCGCGTGCTGGGGGCCGTGAAACGACGAGCCGAGGAAGCCATGACCGACAAGCCCACATTCGTGTACGTCACCTACATCGAGAGCACGCCCGACAAGGTCTGGGACGCGCTCACCGACGCCGACCTGACCGCCGCCTACTGGGGCCACAGCAACGTCTCGGACTGGCGGCGGGGTTCGCGCTGGGAACACATCCGTACGGACGGCTCGGGCATCGCCGACGTGGTCGGCACCGTCGTGGAGAGCGAGCGCCCGAGCCGCCTGGTCACCACCTGGGTGGCGCCGGACGAGGAGGGGCAGGAGGACAAGTACTCCAGGGTCACCTTCGACATCCAGCAGCACGTCGAGATCGTCCGGCTCACCGTGACCCACGAGGACCTGCCGGACGAGAGCGCGCGCGCCGACGTGTCGTCCGGCTGGCCTGCGGTGCTGTCCAACCTCAAGTCGCTCCTGGAGACGGGTCACGTCCTGCCTCAGGAGCCGTGGCTGATGCCGACCCGCTGATCGGGCGCCTGTGACAGGGGTGCGAAACGGCCGGTCCGCGGGTGCGGACCGGCCAGGACGGTTCAGCTCGGATGTGCTCGTACAGCGGTGTGCCCGCTACGGCATGGGTGTGCTCTTCGCGGCCGTGCCGGCGCACAGCAGCCCCAGCAGCACGGCCAGCGCGCCGATGATGATGTTGTTCAGGATGACGCCCATGTCCGGGCTGGCGCCGACGATCCACGGCGCGACGATCATCCATACGCCCATCGCGCAGAACGCCCAGCTGAGGCCGTACATACGCTCCGGGGCCCGGGTGAACCCGAGGGCCAGCAGGCCGATCGCGATGCCCATGATCAGGTTGTGGGTCGCGAGCGCGGGCTGGCTGGTCGTGTAGTGGAGTATCCAGGGGGACGCCGCGCAGTACAGACCGAGCAGGAACACCGGTCCGTCCACGAGCGCCACGTCACGACCGCCGAGCATGCGGGCGTAGCGTTCCCGCATTTCGGACACATCAGGGTGGGCGGATATGTCACCTCTGGTGGGCTGCACGTTGGCCATGACTCGTCTCCTTTGACTCGCAGGCCGACCGCGTCTGGTGCGGTATGCGGTTAACGCCGCCTAGGCAACATTCTGCGCTTATTTTTTCTTTATGTGTAGAGCTGTTCGAGAGTACGGCGAGGGTGTCGATCCGGGGGCGGGCCGTTCGTGTAGGAGGTGAGAGAACACGACGAGGCTCCAGGAGGCCGTCATGAAGTACTACCTGCTCAACGTGATGCAGCCGGTCGGGGATCCGCCCGGTCCGGAGGTCCTCGGCGAGATCGAGAAGAACCTCGACGCCCTCAACCGGGAGCTGCGGGAGGCGGGCGCCTGGGTGTTCGCCGGGGGGCTGCACGGCCCGGAGTCCTCCACCGTGCTGCGGCCCCGCGACGGCGACGTCCTGGTCACCGACGGGCCGTACGCCGAGGGCAAGGAGATGCTCGGCGGCATCAGCCTGATCAAGGCGCCCGACCTGGACGCTGCTCTGGAGTGGGGCCGCAGGCTGGCCCTTGCGACCACCCTGCCGATCGAGGTGCGGCCGTTCATGGGCGAAGCCGAGGACTGATGGCGGCCATGGACGTCGAGGACGTCTTCCGCGCGGAGTACGGCCGGGCGGTCGCCGTCCTCGTCCGCTTCCTCGGCGACATCGACCTCGCCGAGGAAGCGGTCCAGGACGCCTTCACCACGGCACTGCGGAGCTGGCCGGAGACCGGTGTGCCGCCGAGCCCGGCCGGGTGGATCATCACCACAGCCCGCAACCGGGCGATCGACCGGCTGCGCCGCGAGTCCAAGCGCGCCGAACGCCACGCCCAGGCGGCCCTGCTGCACGGCCCAGGCCCACTGCCCGAGGAGGGCCCCGTGCGCGACGAACGACTCCGGCTCATCTTCACGTGCTGCCACCCCGCCCTCGCCGTCCAGGCGCGGGTCGCCCTCACCCTGCGGCTCCTGGGCGGGCTCACCACCGCCCAGATCGCCCGCGCTTTCCTGGTCCCCGAGCCGACCATGGCGCAGCGGCTGGTGCGGGCCAAGGCGAAGATCCGCAACGCCGGGATCCCGTACCGGGTGCCCCGCGACGCCGATCTGCCGGACCGGCTGTACGGGGTCCTCGCCGTCGTCTACCTGATCTTCAACGAGGGATACGGCGGCTCGCCCGACCTGTGCGCGCAAGCCGTGCGCCTGGGCCGTCTGCTGGCCGAGCTGATGCCGGACGAGCCCGAGGTCACGGGCCTGCTGGCGCTGATGCTCCTCGTCGAGTCCCGTCGGCCCGCGCGGGAGGACGCCGACGGAGCGCTCGTGCCGCTGCCCGAGCAGGACCGGGATCGCTGGGACCGCGACCTCATCGGGGAAGGGCAGGCGCTTCTGCGGCGCTGCCTGCGCCGGAACCAGCCGGGGCCGTACCAGATCCAGGCCGCCATTCAGGCCGTGCACAGCGACGCGCCGACCGCCGAGGCCACGGACTGGGGGCAGATCCTGCGGCTGTATGACCAGCTCATGGCCCTCGCCCCCAGTCCCGTGGTGGCCCTGAACCGGGCGGTCGCCGTCGCCGAGGTCGAGGGCCCGCGCCACGCCCTCGACCTCGTGGACGACCTGGACCTCGACGGCTACCACGTCTTCCATGCCGTCCGCGCCGACCTCCTGCGCCGGCTCGGACAGGACACAGTGGCGGTGCGGGCGTACGAGGCGGCCGTCGCGCTCACCCGGAGCCCGGCGGAGCGCGCCTTCCTTCAGCGGCGTATGCGGACCCTCACACGCTGAGGGCCTCCCGCACCGCCCCCTCGGCCTTTGCCCCGCCCTCGCCGGACGACGTCACCCGTCCGGCCTCCAGGACGTAGTACCGCTGCGCCGCCCGCATCGCGAACCCGACGTGCTGCTCGACCAGCAGTACCGACAGCCCGCCCCGGGCGGCCAGCGCGAGGATCGTCTCCTCGATCTCGGCGACCACCGACGGCTGGATGCCCTCCGTCGGCTCGTCGAGGAGCAGCAGTCGAGGCTCCGTCACCAGTGCGCGGGCGATGGCGAGTTGCTGCCGCTGGCCGCCGGAGAGCAGGCCCGCCCGGCGGTTCGACAGGGTCCGCAGCGCCGGGAACAGGTCCAGCGCCTCGGCCACCGCCTCCTTCCCGCGCTTGCGCCCGTCCGCGACCAGCTGGAGGTTCTCGGCGGTCGTCAGATGCGGGAACGACTGCTGGCCCTGGGGGACGTACGCCATTCCGCGCGCGACGCGTTCATGCGGCTTGCGGCGGGTGATGTCCTCGCCGTCGAGCCGGATGGTCCCGCCGGTCGGCGTGAGCAGTCCGACGGCGGCCCGCAGCAGCGTGCTCTTGCCCGCGCCGTTGTGTCCGAGGACCGCGGCGACGCCGTCCTTCGGCACCTCGACGGACACGCCGTGCAGGACGCTGCTGCGGTGGTAGCCGACGCGTACGTCGTCGATCTGGAGCATCACGCCTCCTGTACGGCCACGTCAGCGGTGACCTCGGTGGATGTGTGCCCGAGGTACACCTCCTGCACCTTCGGGTCCGCCTGCACCTCGGCCACCGTGCCCTCGCTGAGCACCTTGCCGGCGTGCAGCACGCTGACGCTGCGGGCGAAGGACCGCATGAAGTCCATGTCGTGCTCGATGACGACCACGGTCCGCTCCTCGCTGATGCGTTGCAGCAGCTCCCCGGTGGCCTGGCGCTCGTCGTGGCTCATGCCGGCCACCGGCTCGTCGAGCAGCAGCAGCCGTACGTCCTGCACCAGCAGCATGCCGATCTCCAGCCACTGCTTCTGGCCGTGCGCGAGTGTCCCGGCGGGGGAGTCGGCGAGCTCGGTGAGCCCGACCGTCTCCAGCGCCCTGGCGACTGGCTCGGGGACGCCCTTGCGGCGCCGCAGCATGGTCCACATGCTCCGGCCCGAGCCCGCCGCGATGTCCAGGTTCTGCAGGACCGTCAACTCCTCGAAGACGGTGGCGGTCTGGAAGGTCCTGCCGATTCCCGACCGGGCGATCCTGTGCACGCTCCGGCCGAGCAGCTCCTCACCGCCGAACCGCACCGAGCCCGCCGCCTTCACCAGACCGGTGACCGCGTCGACGAGGGTCGTCTTGCCCGCGCCGTTGGGGCCGATGAGGAACCGCAGATCGCCCGGCCGGACGTCGAGGTCCACTCCGTCGACGGCGGTGAACCCGTCGAAGGACACCCGCAGTCCGCGTATCTCAAGGCCGCTCATGCTGCTTCTCCTACGGGGATGACGGCCGCCTTCTTCTCCGTGACCGCCCTGCGGCGCCGCACGATCCCCGCCAGCGAGGCGAGCCCGCCGGGCAGGAAGGCGAGCGCGACGATGAACAGCAGGCCCTGGAAGTACGTCCAGGCCGCCGGGAACTCCTCCGACAGCGCGGTCTTCGCCCAGGCCACCGCGACCGCGCCGAGCACCGCGCCGACCAGGCTGGCCCGGCCGCCCACCGCCGCGCCGATCACGAACTCGATCGACGGCACGATGCCGATCAGGGCGGGCGAGATGATGCCGACCGCCGGCACGAACAGGGCGCCCGCGAGGCCCGCCATGCCGGCCGCGACGACGTAGGCGACGAGCTTGACGTTCGCCGGATCGTAGCCGAGGAAGCGCACCCGCTCCTCCGAGTCCCGTACCGCGACGAGGAGTTCGCCGTAGCGGCTCTGGATGAGCTGGCGGGCGAGGGCGATGAGCAGCAGCAGGGCCGCGGCGATCACGAAGTACACCATGCGCTGGTTCACCGGGTCGTCGAGGGCGTAGCCGAAGAAGCCCTGGATGTCGGTGAGTCCGTTGGTGCCGCCGGTCGTGTCCTGCTGGCCGATCAGCCAGATGGCGAACGCGGCGGCGAGCGCCTGGCTGAGGATCGCGAAATACGCGCCCTTGACCCGGCGCCGGAAGATGAACGAGCCGAGCAGGGCGGCCACGGCCATCGGGAGCAGCACGGTCGCCGCGAGCGCGAAGAGCGGGTTCTCGAACGGCTTCCACCACCAGGGGAGTTCGGTGGCGGTGCCGTACAGCTGCATGAAGTCGGGCAGGTTGCCGGGCCCCGCGTCGGCGATCTTCAGGTGCATCGCCATCGCGTAGCCGCCGAGGCCGAAGAACACGCCCTGGCCGAGCGTCAGCAGGCCGCCGCGGCCCCAGGCCAGGCAGATGCCGACCGCGACCATCGCGACGCACAGGTACTTGGCGAGCAGCCCCAGCCGGAAGTCGGACAGGACCAGCGGCGCGAGGGCGAACAACAGGACGGCCGACCCCGCGAAACCGGCCGCGGCCCGAGCCGACGGGCCCTTGAACAGGTTCATACGACTGAGCGGGTTCACACGAGACTCCTCGTACGCAGCGTGTACAGCCCCTGGGGCTTCCACTGGAGGAACGCGACGATGCCGACGAGCACCAACACCTTGGCGACGCTGACCGTGGTGGAGTACTCCAGCACCGACTGCAGCACGCCCAGCACGAAGGCGACGATCACCGTGCCCTTGAGCTGTCCGATGCCGCCGACCACGATCACCAGGAAGGCGTCGATGATCACGTTGGTGCCCATCGTCGGCCCGATCGGGCCGACCAGCGTCAGCGCCACCCCGGCCACCCCCGCGAGCCCCGAGCCGAGGAAGAAGGCCGTACGGTCCACGGTCGAGGTCGAGATGCCGGACACCTCCGCGAGGTCGCGGTTCTGCACCACGGCCCGGATCCGGCGGCCCAGCGGCGTCAGCCGCAGCGCCAGCGAGAGCGCGACGACCGCCGCGACCGCCAACCCCAGAATGAACAGGCGGCTGTTGGCCACGGTGAGCGGATCGTCGCCGCCGATCAGGGTGATGTTCCCGGTCAGGACGTCGGGCGCGCGGGTCTGTACGTTCGGCGCGCCGAAAAGGTCCCGGGCGAGTTGCTGGAGCATCAGCGAGACACCCCAGGTGACGAGAAGGGTGTCAAGTGGCCGCAGATACAGGCGTCGTATCAAGAGCCATTCGAGAAGTGCGCCGAGAGCGCCCGAGACGAGAAAAGCTACGGGAAGAGCGACCAGCAGCGAAATTCCGGCGCTGGAAATGGACTTCTGCAGGACATACGTCGTGTAGGCGCCGGCCATGATGAACTCGCCGTGGGCCATGTTGATGACGTTCATCTGGCCGAAGGTGAGTGAGAGACCGAGCGCGATGAGCAGCAGAACGGCACCGATGCTGATGCCGGTGAAGGTCTGACCGAGGATCACGGTCATACGGCGGCTCCGGGGAGGCGGGGGAGCGGGGACCCGGCGGACAGGTGCCGGGCCCCCACAAGGCGATCGGTCGGGTCAGGACAGGCCGGAGGCCCAGGAGTAGCCCTTCAGGTACGGGTCCGGCTTGATCGGCTTGCCGGAGTCCCACACCTGCTCGATCAGACCGTCGGAGCCGACCTTGCCGATCCGAGCCGTCTTGTAGATGTGCTGCGAGGCGCCGTCGATCGTGACCTTGCCCTCGGGCGCGTCGAAGGTGATGCCGTCCGAGGCGGCCTTCACCTTCTCGGGGTCGAAGGATTTGGCCTTCTCGACCATCGCCTTCCACAGGTAGACCGAGACGTACGCGGCCTCCATCGGGTCACTGGTCGGCTTGTCCTGGCCGTACTTGGCCTTGTACGCCTTCACGAACTTCTCGTTCGCCGCGCCCTCGGTGGTCTGGTAGTAGTTCCAGGCCGTGAGCTGGCCCTCCAGGTACTGCGTACCGATCGACTTGACCTCCTCCTCGGCGATCGACACCGAGACGACCGGCATGCTCTTCGCGGTCAGGCCCGCCGACTTGTACTCCTTGAAGAAGGCCACGTTCGAGTCGCCGTTGAGGGTGTTGAACACCGCGTCCGCCTTGGACGCCTTCACCTTGTTGGCGATCGTGCTGAACTCCGTCGACCCCAGCGGCGCGTAGTCCTCACCGAGGATCGTCATGCCGTTGGCCTTGGCGTACGCCCGGATCTCCTTGTTGGCGGTACGCGGGAAGACGTAGTCACTGCCGACCAGGTAGAGCTTCTTCAGGCCCTGGCTCTTGAGGTAGTCGAGGGCCGGGATGATCTGCTGGTTGGTGGTGGCGCCCGTGTAGAAGATGTACGGCGACTCCTCCAGGCCCTCGTACTGCACCGGGTAGAAGAGCAGCGACTTGTTCTTCTCGAACACCGGCTTGACGGCCTTGCGGCTGGCGGAGGTCCAGCAGCCGAAGGTCGCCGCGACCCCGTCCTCCTTGATGAGCTTGGTCGCCTTCTCGGCGAACGTCGGCCAGTCGGAGGCCCCGTCCTCGCTGATCGGCTTGATCTTCTTGCCGAGGACGCCACCGGAGGCGTTGATCTCGTCGATCGCGAGCGTCAGCGAGTTGCGTACGGTCACTTCGCTGATCGCCATGGTGCCGGACAGCGAGTTGAGCAGGCCGACCTTGACCGAGTCACCGCTGACGTCGATCTTCGCGGCCTTGTCGGACGAGCCGGCCGCGTCGGTCTTCGCGCCGCACGCCGAGAGGGCGACGACGGCTGCGAGCGCGGCCGTGCCGGCCAGGAAGCGGCGCCGTTGGAGCGGGGGAAGGCTGGACAATTGAACCTCCTTGTCCCCATGACGAGGACACCTGAAAAGGAAGGAATCAGCAGCCCTTCAGGGTCCCTGAAGTGCGGTCCACAGCCTCAAGTCGGCCTGTTTCCACGGCGTTTCGAGTTACTTACCCGGCTGTATCTTCCGGCTCTCCGCAGGGAAATAAGCGGGAAACAAAAAAGCCCCGGGTTGAATTCCGCACCGGAATTCATACTTCGCCCGAGGCATTCTAGATACTTCCTGCAGGAAGTATCTGCGTGTGGTGCAGGCATGTCAAGGGCGAGCGGCGTCGAGGTCGAGCTGGGTGAGCACGTCGAAGTCCACGCCGTCCGCCTGGGCGAGGTAGATGCGCTGCCTGACATGGCTGTCCCTCAGCCGTAGCAGCCCGCGTGGTCCTTCGTACGACACCGACTCGGCCGACGCGCCGATGGCTGCCACATCCAGTGTCCTGGCCCGGGCGATGAGCGCGGCGAGCAACAGCACGCCCTCGTAACACGATTCGCCGAGACTGCCGGGGGCCGGTGCCTCGATGCCGTACCGCCCGGCGTACTGGCCGTGGAAGTCGAGCGTGTCCTGGTTGGCGAGCGAGGCGAAGAACCCGGCCGTGCTGTAGAGGCCGGCGGTCGCCGTGGGGCCGCTGGCCATCAGCATGTTCTCGTCCATGAGCGTGCTCAGGCGCAGACAGCGCTGGTCGAGTCCGGCGGCGGCGAACGCCCGGTTGAAGCGGACGGCGTCGTTGCCGACCAGGAGCATCAGGACGGCGTCCGCCTCCGACTGCTCGATCCTGCGCAGCACGGCGTCGAAGTCGTGGGTGCCGAGCGGCAGATACGCCTGCCCGCGGATCGCGCCCCCGGACTCGCGCGCGTACGTGCACGCTGCTCGCGCGGTGCGCCGCGGCCAGACGTAGTCGTTGCCGACGACGAACCACCGGCGCACCTTGCGCTCGCCCGCCAGCAGCCGCATCGCCGGCCGCAGTTGGGCGTCGGGTGTCTCACTGGTCAGGTAGACGCCGGTGGTGTGTTCCCCGCCCTCGTACAGCGCGGTGTACACATACGGCACCCGGTGCGCGATGCGCGGCGCGAGTGTCTGGCGTACGGAGGAGATGTGCCAGCCGGTGACGCCCTGCACGACGCCCAGGTCCACCAGCGCCTCGACCCGGTCGGCGATCTCGCGGGGCTCGGCGCCGCCGTCCACCGGGAGCAGCCGCAGCTCCTTGCCGAGCACACCGCCCGCGTGGTTGACCTCCTCCGCGGCGAGCTGTGCGCACAGCTCGCAGGTCGGCCCGAAGATGCCCGCGGCGCCCTGCATCGGGAACACGAGGGCGACGCTGAGCACGGAGTCGTCGACGGTGAACCAGTCGAGCGGATGGGGGTCGAGCCGGAACATGCGGTCATGATTCCGGGTCCGTTCGGTGAACTCCAGTGCGTCTCGGGGGCTGGGCGGTGGGGAAATGATGGACGTCGACGATCCTTTGGTGACCTGTGGACGATCCTTTGGCGAATCGGCACT
This sequence comes from Streptomyces sp. cf386, assembly GCF_900103585.1. Lineage (GTDB taxonomy): Bacteria > Actinomycetota > Actinomycetes > Streptomycetales > Streptomycetaceae > Streptomyces. The sequence continues at coordinate 91,709 of NZ_FNHV01000005.1, read as the reverse complement.
TGTACGATGACGGCACCCCGGGACCGAGGAGCAGGATGCCTACCCCACCTCCGCGTCAGCCCCAGGACCTGTTGCAGTTGTTGACGCGCGCCGAACGCCTGGCCGCGCGCCGGCTGCAGAGCGTCCTCGACGAGGACGGCTGCTCGCTCGACGCCTGGCGGGTGCTCTCCCTGCTCTCCGACGGCCAGGGCCACTACATGACGGCGGTGGCCGAAGCGGCCTTCCTGCCCCCGGCGACCCTGACCAAGCTGGTCGACCACCTCGTCGACCAGAACCTCGTGTACCGCCGGGTCGACCCCCTCGACCGCCGCCGCATACTCGCCCACCTCACGCCACGCGGCGAGACCTACTGGCGGCGGCTCAGCCGCGAGGCGCGGGCAGGCCTGCCGGTGCTCAGCGAGGGCGACGACGACCTGCTGCGCGGTCTGCTGGAGCGCCTGGTCGGCACCCTGGAGCAGGCGGCGGCAGAGACCGCCGGCTGATCTCGGCCGTCCTGCGCGCGTAGTGGCGAAACTACGCTGATCTTCACTGGAACCGCAGGTCAGCGGCGCGCCAAAGGGGACTCAGGTGGCGCAATGATTCAGAAACACCACTGACCGGAAACCGTCGGTATGGTCACCGCATGCCACCTGAACGAACCCGCGAGCACACCGCGCCGCTCGCCGCCGCCCGCCGCCGTCGGCTGCGTGCGGACCGGGCGCGGCAGCTCGCGGACCTGCTGCGGCACCTGGTCCTGACCGGGGGATTTCCCGGGGGCGCGCTGCCCCACGAGGACGTCCTCGCCGCCGACTACCAGGTGTCACGGAACACCGTCCGGCACGCACTGGACCTGCTGCGCGCCGAGCAGCTCGTCGAGCGCATGCCGGGCGTCGGCACCGTCGTCGTCGCCGAGAAGTACTCGCACGGCCTCGACCGGCTGATGGGACTCGCGGAGACCCTGCGGGAACACGGCCGGGTCACCAACGAGGTACGCACCATGGGGCCCGTCGCCGCGCCCGCACCGGTGGCCGAGCGGCTGCGCCTGCCCACCGGCACCGACGTGCTCTACATCGAGCGCCTGCGCCGGCTGAACGGGCTGCCGCTCTCCCTCGACCTCACCTACCTTCCCCTGGACATCGGCGGCGAACTGATCGGCGCCGACCTGGAGAACACCGACGTCTTCCGGCTGCTGGAGCAGATCACCGGGCAGCCGCTCGGGCACGCGGAGATCACCCTGGAGGCCGTCAACGCCGACGCGCACTCCGCCACCGTGCTCCAGGCACCGCGCGGCGCCGCCGTGCTGATGCTGGAGCGCCTCACCCACCTGTGCGACGGCAGGCCCGTGGACCTGGAGTTCATCCGGTTCCGCGGAGACCGGATCGCGATGAGCGGGCTGCTGCGCCGCTCCGTCTGACGACCACTCGCGCTCCCCTGAAGAAAGCGCGATAGCGCTGAACACGCGCGATCCGCGCAGCGTTCCTTTCACCCCTCGCAGTACCTCACTGGAGACAGCCATGCCCTTGGTGCCCCAGCGGGCCGACGTGCCCGTGACCGTCGACGAGTCGAAGTGCATCGACGGCTGCACGCTCTGTGTCGACATGTGTCCGCTGGACTCCCTGGCGATCAACCCCGACAGCGGCAAGGCGTACATGCACGTCGACGAGTGCTGGTACTGCGGCCCTTGCGCCGCCCGCTGCCCCACCGGGGCCGTCACGGTCAACATGCCCTACCTGCTGCGGTGAAAGGCCCACTCCCGATGAACCACAAACGCACCACCCCCGCCGTCCTGCTCGCGGCCGCCCTGGTCAGCACTCTTGTCACCGGCTGCGGCGGAGGCGCCTCGGCGGACGACTCGAAGCACGTCACCGTCACCGTGGGCTACCAGTCCAAGACCATCAACACCGTCACCGCCGGCACCCTGCTCCGCTCCCTCGGCTACTTCGAGCGCGCACTCGCCGCCCAGGGCAAACGGGACGGCATCTCCTACAAGGTCGAGTGGCAGGACTACGCCACGGGTGCGCCCATCACGGCACAGATGACCGCGGGGAAGATCGACATCGGGTCGATGGGCGACTTCCCGTTGCTCATCAACGCGGCCCGTGGCAAGCAGCTGAACCGTCCCACGCGGCTGGTGTCGGTCACCGGCTACAACCTGCGCGGCGCCCTCAACACCGTGGTGACGGCGCCGGACTCGAAGCTCACCTCGCTGAAGGACCTGCGGGGCAAGAAGGTGTCGACCAGTGTGGGCTCGGCGGCCGACGGGACCCTCGTCAGGGCACTGCAGCGCGCCGGGATCGACGCGGAGAAGGACATCGGCAAGCTCAACCAGCAGCCGGCGGTGGGTGCTTCGGCGCTTCAGGCGGGCAGTGCCGACGCCCTGTCGCAGTTCGTGGCCTGGCCCGGACTGCTCGTCTTCCAGGACAAGGCGAAGGCCCTGTACGACGGTGCCGAACTGGACCTGCCCACCTTCCACGGGGTGACGGTCCGCGAGGACTTCGCCGATCAGCGGCCCAAGGTGCTCGACGCCTTCCTATCCGCGCAGATCGAGGCGACGAACTACCTGAACGACCACCCCGTGCAGGCCGCCGAGAAGGTCGCGAAGGCCACCGGGCTGCCCCCGGAGGTCGTCTACCTCTACAACGGCAGCGGCGGCATCGCCACCTTCGACCCCGCGGTCAAGCCGCAGCTCGTCTCCGCGCTGAAGAAGGACGTGTCGGTGCTGAAGTCGGCGAAACTCGTCGGCGACGTGGACGTCGACTCCTTCGTCGACGACGGCCCGATCAAGCGCGTGTACGGCAAGGAGTACGCCGAGCGGCTCGCCTCCGCCCCCGCCGCGTCCCGCAGCGAGGTGTGGCTGAAGGGCGAGGACAGCACCCGCCCCTTCGACTCGCCCGCCGCGCTGCTGAAGTTCGTCGCCGCCGGGAACGAGGACAAGGTGCGCGCCGCCTATGTACCGGACGCCACCACCGGCACCCGCTGGTACGCCGACAAGGCGGTCTGGGTCCAGGACGGCAAGGAGCTGAAGCCCTTCGTCACCGCCTCCGGCGCCGGCACCTACACCCAGGGGCACCCCGGCTCACGCACCGTCTCCTACGCCACCGCGCTGGAGCAGGCGTCATGACCGCGGTGACCGCCCCGCCGAAGACGGCATCGGCGGGGCCGGCGGTGGCCGCTCGACGCGCCGGCCCCCTCCGGCCCGTCGTACGCGTCCTGTCCCTGATCGCGGCGCTCGGACTGTGGCAGCTGCTCACCACGCTCGACGTCCAACTGTGGCTGCGCTTCGACCAGTTCCCTCCCGTCACCGACGTGGCCCGGGAGTTCGGTGAGCGGCTCGGCACCGCCGCCTACTGGCAGGACGTGACCGACAGCCTGCGCAGGATCGTCGTCGGCTTCCTGCTCGCGGCGGTGCTCGGTGTCGCCGCGGGCGTGGCCGTCGGCCGCTCCCGCTGGGCCGCCGACCTGTTCGGTCCGGTGCTGGAGGTGCTGCGGCCCATCCCCGCGATCGCGCTCGTGCCCGTGGCGATCCTCCTCTTCCCCAGCAACGAGCAGGGCATCGTCTTCATCACCTTCACGGCCGCCTTCTTCCCGGTGCTGGTCGCCACCCGGCACGCGGTGCGCGCGCTGGCGCCGGTGTGGGAGGAGGCGGTGCTCACCATGGGCGGCGGACGATGGCGGGTGCTCGCCTCCGTGGTGCTGCCCGGCGCGCTACCGGGGATCTTCGGAGGGCTGTCGGTCGGGATCGGCGTCTCGTGGATCTGTGTGATCTCCGCGGAGATGATCTCCGGCGAGTACGGGGTCGGCTACCGGACCTGGCAGGACTACACCGTCATCGACTACCCGGGCGTGTTCACCGGCATCGTGAGCATCGGCCTCCTCGGCTGGCTGACCTCCACCGTGGTGGAACTCCTGGGACGCCGGCTGACGCACTGGCTGCCGCGGCGCGAAGGGAAGGCCACCTCATGAGTATGGAAACCAACACCGTCACCGCCCCGCGGACCGACCTCCCGGCCGCCGGGGCGCGGCTCGGCGTCACCGGCGCCGAACTCGGCCGCCCGGGTGCGGTCGTGCTGCACGGGGTGGATCTCGAAGCCGCCCCCGGCGAGATCCTGACCGTCGTCGGCCCGTCCGGGTGCGGGAAGTCGACCCTGCTGCGGACCCTGGCCGGGCTGCTGCCCGCGCTCACCGGACAGGTCGCCCAGGACGGGCGGACCGTCACCGGGCCCGGCGCCGACCGGGCGCTGGTCTTCCAGGAGGACGCCCTACTGCCGTGGCGCACGGCGCGGGCCAACGTCGAACTGCCGCTGGCCATCAGGGGACTGGACCGCGCCGAGCGCAGGCAACGGGCCGGGCAGTGGCTGGACCGCGTCGGACTGGCCGGTCTGGAACGGCAGTTGCCGCACCGCCTCTCCGGCGGGCAGCGCCAGCGGGTCCAGCTCGCCCGAGCCCTCGCCGGGCAGCCGCGGGCCGTCCTCATGGACGAGCCGTTCGGTGCCCTGGACGCCCAGACCCGGGCCGGTATGCAGCAGTTGCTGGTGGAGGTGCTGCAGGGGACCGGTGCCACCGTCGTCTTCGTCACCCACGACGTGGACGAGGCCCTGTTCCTCGGCGACCGTGTCGCGCTGCTCGGCGCGGGCCGCCTCGCCGGGATCCGGACGGTGCCGCGACCCCGGGACCGCGGCGCCCGCGACGACCCCGCGACCGTGGCGCTGCGCCACGACATCCTGGAGTCCCTCAGCCCTCGTACGTCCTGAGCGTTCCCGGCGCGGCGCGCGTTCCGCGTGGTTCGGCGCCCGCATGTCCTGAGCGTCCCGGCCCTGCGCACGTTCCAGGTGGTTTCGGCCCAGCACGTCGTGAGCGTCCCGGGTCCTCCGGGCGTTCCGAGTGTCCCCGGCCTCGCGCACGTTCCGCGTGTTCTCGGCCCAGCACGTCCTGAGCGCCCCAGTCCTCCGCACGTCCCGAGCATCGTCGGCCCTCGCCCGTCCAGGGCCCCGCACGCACTGCGCGCCCCTCGGCCCCGCACGTCCCGAAAGGCACCCCAGCCATGACCACCCCGACCCTGACGGAGATCCCCGACCTCGACTCGGCCGAGGAGCTGAGCTGCGACGTCCTGGTCATCGGCGGCGGCACCGCCGGCACGATGGCCGCGCTGACCGCCGCCGGGCGCGGTGCCTCCGTGCTGCTGCTGGAGAAGGCCCATGTACGGCACTCCGGGGCGCTGGCCATGGGGATGGACGGCGTGAACAACGCCGTCATCCCCGGCCGCGCCGAGCCGGACGACTACGTCGCCGAGATCACCCGCGCCAACGACGGCATCGTCGATCAGTCGACGGTCCGTCAGACGGCCACCCGGGGCTTCGAGATGGTGCAGCGCCTGGAGTCGTACGGGGTGAAGTTCGAGAAGGACGAGCACGGCGAGTACGCGGTCCGGCAGGTGCACCGGTCGGGTTCGTACGTGCTGCCCATGCCCGAGGGCAAGGACGTCAAGAAGGTCCTCTACCGGCAGTTGCGCAGGCGGGAGAACCGCGAGCGGATCCGTATCGAGAACCGGTTGATGCCGGTGCGCGTCCTGACCGCGGGCGGCAGGGCGGTCGGCGCAGCCGCCTTCAACACCCGCACCGGGGCCTTCGTGGCCGTACGGGCGGGCGCCGTGATCCTCGCGACGGGTGCCTGTGGCCGACTGGGGCTGCCGTCGAGCGGTTATCTGTACGGCACGTACGAGAACCCGACCAACGCGGGCGACGGCTACGCGATGGCGTACCACGCGGGCGCCGAGCTCACCGGCATCGAGTGCTTCCAGATCAACCCGCTCATCAAGGACTACAACGGTCCGGCCTGCGCCTATGTCGCCAACCCGTTCGGCGGCTACCAGGTCAACCGGCACGGGCAGCGGTTCGTCGACTCCGACTACTGGTCGGGGCAGATGATGGCGGAGTTCGCCGCCGAGGTCGCCTCCGACCGCGGCCCGGTCTACCTCAAGCTCAGTCATCTGCCCGAGGAGTCCATCTCGGCCCTGGAGTCGATCCTGCACTCCACGGAGCGCCCCACCCGCGGCACCTTCCACTCCGGTCGGGGACACGACTACCGCACCCACGACGTGGAGATGCACATCTCCGAGATCGGCCTGTGCGGTGGCCACTCCGCCTCCGGAGTGCGGGTCGACGACAAGGCCCGCACCACCGTGCCCGGCCTGTACGCGGCGGGCGACCTGGCCTGCGTGCCCCACAACTACATGATCGGGGCGTTCGTCTTCGGCGACCTGGCGGGCGAGGACGCCGCCCAGTACAAGGCGTACCAGGGCGAGTTGCCGCAGGACCAACTCGCCGAGGCGCACGAGCTGATCTACCGGCCGCTGCGCAACCCCGACGGTCCCGCCCAGCCCCAGGTCGAGTACAAGCTGCGCCGCTTCGTCAACGACTACGTCGCCCCGCCCAAGAGCGGCGCCCGGCTCTCCCTGGCGCTGGAGCACTTCGAGCGGATGCGGGACGAGATCGCCGAGATGGGCGCGCGGACGCCGCATGAGCTGATGCGCTGCGCCGAGGTCTCCTTCATCCGCGACTGCGCGGAGATGGCCGCCCGGTCCTCCCTCGCCCGCACCGAGTCCCGCTGGGGCCTCTACCACGAGCGCCTCGACCACCCCCAGCGGGACGACACGGACTGGCTGCACCACCTCGACCTGCGCAAGGGCGAGACCGGGGCCATGGAGTTCACGGCGCGCCCGGTCGAGCCCTACCTCGTGCCCGTCGACGAGTTCACCCCCGCCGGCGGCCCCGCCCGCCACCTGGGCGAGGTGCATCCGCTGGAGACGGCCACGGCGGGGCGGCGCGAGGCCCCGCCCGCAGCGCTCACCCCGGAGGCGGGCGGCGCGGCCGACCCCGCCGGCCCGACAAACGGAACCTCGCAAGCCACCCGGGAACGGCTCCTCGAACTGGTCGCGCTCACGGAGGAGGAGCCCGATCTTCCGGCCCTGGAGCCCTATTTGAAGGACGCGGACGCAGCCGTACGGCTCGCCGCCGTCAAGGCGCTGACCGAGACGGCCCCACCCGGCGCGGGTCCCGCACTGGCCACCGCCCTGGTCGACGCCGACGGCCACGTGAGCGCCGCGGCCGCCGCCTCGCTGCGCGAGCTGGCCGAAGTCCTCACGGCGGAACCGGAGTTGCGCGCCCCGCTGGTGGCCGCGTTGACGGCAGCGGATCCGACGGCCCGCGCCGCGGCACTCGACGTGCTGCGCGCCCTGCGCCTCGGGGACGCCGAGTTGTTCGCCGGTCTCCTGGCCGCCCCGGAGACCGAGGTGCGCCTGGCCGCCGTACGCGCCCTGGTCTCGGTCGACGCCGTCGAGGTCCTGTCCGAGGCGGCCGGCGACGCCGCGCGCGAGGTGCGGGTCGCCGTGGCGCGTGGCTTCGCCGCCCTGACCGCGCACATCGACCGGGACGCCGGCACACCGGCCGCCCTGCACCGTCTGATCGGCGATCCCGATGTCCTGGTACGCGGGGCGGCGCTGGAAGCCCTGGGTGTCCTCGGTGTCCCCGGCGAACTCCTCGCCACCGTCACAGCGGCGCTCACCGACCCGGCCTGGCAGGTCCGCACGGGCGCCGCGACCGCACTGGGCGGGGCGGCACCGGACCAGGGCGTGCCCGCTCTCGCCGGGGTGCTGGGCGACCCGAACGCCGATGTGCGCAAGGCCGCGGTACTCGCTCTGTTGCGCCACACCGCACGCGACGACGCCCGTACGGCGCTCGCCGCCGCGGTCGACGACCCCGACGCCGACGTCCGCGCGTACGCGGGACGGGCGGGGCGGTGATCGGGTGCCTTCCCAATTCCGGGGCTCATCGGACGGGTTGACGGGTCTGCATTCCTCTTATTGGTACAGACCAAACTCTTGACTGGTACAGACCAAAGCGGTTGAGTGTGTCTCCACACCCCCCACCACGGCCGCCCCCACGCCGTGGCCGACCTTGTCGGCGCGTGCGCACAAGGCTCTGCTTCGCCCTGCCCTTGTCCGGGTGCGGCCGTGCTCCGCAAAGGAGTTGATCCTGTGTCGAGGCGCCGCATAGCTGCAGTCCTGTCCGCACTCGCCCTGGGCAGCGCCGCGCTGGTGCTCCAGCCGGCCCAGAGTGCGTCCGCCGCCGGTTTCGTCGTCAGCGAGTCGCAGTTCAACCAGATGTTCCCGAACCGGAATCCCTTCTACACGTACAGCGGCCTGACCGAAGCCCTCAGCGCTTACCCCGGCTTCGCCAACACCGGCAGCGACACGGTGAAGAAGCAGGAGGCAGCGGCCTTCCTCGCCAACGTCAACCACGAGACCGGCGGACTGGTCCACATCGTCGAGCAGAACACCGCCAACTACCCCCACTACTGCGACCGGAGCCAGCCGTACGGCTGCCCCGCAGGCCAGGACGCCTACTACGGACGCGGCCCCATCCAGCTCAGCTGGAACTTCAACTACAAGGCCGCGGGCGACGCACTCGGCATCGACCTCCTGGGCAACCCCTGGCGGGTGCAGAACGAGGCGCCCGTCGCCTGGAAGACCGGCCTGTGGTACTGGAACACGCAGACCGGCCCCGGCACCATGACCCCGCACAACGCCATGGTCAACCAGGCCGGCTTCGGCCAGACCATCCGCTCCATCAACGGCTCCCTGGAGTGCGACGGCAAGAACCCGGCCCAGGTGCAGAGCCGGGTGGACGCCTACAACCGGTTCACGTCGATCCTCGGCGTCTCCCCGGGCGGCAACCTCTACTGCTGACGCCCTGCGTGCCCGAGGCGTGTGCGAAACTCCGCCGATGACCTACCGGACGATCACCGCGGACGCCGCGGGCACCTGGAAACTCGGCGACCTGTCCGTGAGCCGCGTCGGCTTCGGCGCGATGCGGCTGACGGGCAGCGCTGCCTTCCACCACGGGACGCCGAGCGATCGGGAGCGCTCGATCGCCGTACTGCGCAAGGCGGTTGAGCTCGGCGTCACGCACATCGACACGGCCGCCTTCTACTTCTCGGCCCTCCGTTCCGCGAACGAACTGATCAACACCGCGCTGGCGCCGTACCCCGACGACCTGGTCATCGCCGCGAAGGTCGGCCCCTACCGCGACTACCACGGCGAGTGGGGCACCTCGGCCCGCCCCGACCAACTGCGCGGCCACGTCGAGGAGAACCTGCGCCAGCTCGGCCGCGACCACCTGGACGTCGTCTACCTGCGCCGTATGCGGCAAGACTCCATCGCCGAGCACTTCGGCGCGCTGGCCGAGCTGCGCGAGGCGGGCCTCGTCCGGCACCTCGGCATCTCCGCCGTGCGGCCACGGCATCTCGCCGAGGCGCAGGCCATCGCGCCCGTGGTGTGTGTGCAGAACCGGTACGCGCTCGACCGGCCCGACCCCGAGAGCGACGCGCTCCTGCGCCTGTGCGGCGAGCAGAACGTCGCCTTCGTGCCGTTCTACGCCGTGGCCGGGGACGCGGGCGAGCAGGGCGCGACCGCCGCCCACGACGAGGAGGTGCTCGCCGTGGCACGGGCGCACGGCGCGACCCCCGCTCAGGTGCGCATCGCCTGGACCCTGCACCAGGGCCCGCACGTCCTCGCCATCCCCGGCACCGGCAACCCCGACCACCTGGTCGAGAACGTCGCCGCAGCCGCCCTCCGCCTCACGGACGAGGAGCTGGCCCGGCTCAACGCGGCCCGTCTGCAAGCCGGTTGAGCCGGACCGTCGGACGGCTCAGCCCGCGTACCCGGTCACCGGGTAGTGGTCCGAGAGGTTGGTGTACGTGTAGTCGGTGCCCCAGCTCGTCACGGTCCAGGGCGCGCTCTGCTCCTTGACGACGTCGTTCTTCCAGACCGTGGGCCGGGCGTGACCCGCGCGGTGCAGGACGTAGTCCAGGTCCTCGCGCGGGTCGTCGGGGTAGCGGTCGCGGGCGATGGAGTTGTCCTCGGTGTCGAAGGAGTACGGGTGCCCGATGCGGGCGTCGGCGCCCACCAGCCCGCCGTCGGCGAGCATCGAGGCGTACTCGGAGGTGCGCGAGTCGACGTTCAGGTCACCGGCGACCAGCACCTGCTCGCTCGCCGGGATGTTCTTGCCGTCCAGGAACGCGTCGATCGCCTTGAACTGCCGGCTGCGCATCGATGCCGCCTCACCGGCGTCACATCCCGGGTCGGTCGACTGGGCGTGCGTGCCGACGACGTGCACCTTGGTGCCGTTCACGTTCAACACCACATACGCGAAGCCCTTGTTGGACCACCAGTCCGCCCCGCACGCGTCCTTGTAGACCCACTGCTCCTGGCGGAGGATCGGCCACTTGCTGAGGATCGTGACCCCACCGTCCTCGGGCGTGGTCGCCGAGTACGCGCCGCCGGTCGCGTCCCAGCCGCTCTTCGTACGCCCGACCACCGGAGTCCGGTACGGGTACTCGCCCGCCACCGCGGCCATGAGCGCGTCCGACGAGGAGTTGTCGAACGCCTCCTGCACCACCACGACGTCGTTCCCGCGGAAGAAGGACGCCTTGGCGATCTCCGCGGCCCGGTGGTCCTGGCCCCAGTTCGGGTACAGCGTCTTGCTGAAGAGGAACACGTTGTACGACAGCACCCGAAGCGGCGGTGCCTGCTCGGCGGCCGTCGCGGTGGGGGCGGCGCCCGCGAGCCCGGTCGTGGCGAGCGCGAGGGCGAGCGCGGCTGCGCCCGGGGTGCGGCGCGAGGTCAAGAGCGTCACTGGATCTCCCTGAGGGTGGAGGGGGCTGAGTGGCGCCGCACATCAAACCATCGGCGATTACTCCCAGGTAACTCCCGTGCGTGGAAAGAATGTCGGACAGCGGTACACCCGGCTCAGACGACCCACACGCCGTCCCGCATGAGATGCCGGCCGGCCATCTCGTGCTCCCCGTTCCGTACCTGCACCGCAAGCGGACGTACCTGGAAATAGACGTACGGCTTGCTGTCCGCCCGGGGATCCCAGCCCGTCTTCGCGAGGAACGCCTCGGCGGCGGCCGACGGCACCTCCTCGGCCCCGTACATCCGAACGTCGCCGTCGACGAGGACGACATCCAGGGTGTCCCCGAGCGCCAGCCGGGTCCGCCCGCCGTCCCGCAGATTGCGGCCGGTCGGCGTGGTCGGCCGCGTCGCGAGCCACAGGGAGCCGCCCTCCCAGACGAACCACAGCGGGACCAGGCACGGCAGGCCTTCGGAGTCGGCCGTGGCCACCCAGACGTCCATCTCCGTCTCCAGCCGGGACAGGAGATCGCGCTTGCGCTGCTCGGGGCCGCGGGGCGGCTCGGTGATCTTCATGACCGGGACGGTACCGGCGCAACGGGAGGTGCGGATCGGGCCCGGGACCCGGCTCGGTTCGGGCCCGAGTCCTAGGACCGACGGGTCGATCGGGGGCCGTCCCGCGGGCGACTGGCGTCCGCCAGGTTTTACGTATAACCTCTCCCGTCAATCGCACCTCCCGGAAGGCCCCGATGAGACGCATCGCCCTGGTCACCCTCGTCGTCGACGACTACGACGAGGCGATCCGCTTCTATACCGAGGCCCTCGGCTTCCGGCTCGTCGAGGACGCCCCCCGCCCGGACGGCTCCCGCTGGGTCGTCGTTCAGCCCGGCGGCCAGGGCACCGCACTGCTGCTGGCCCGGGCCAAGGGTGACGAGCAGCGCGCCCGGGTCGGTGACCAGACCGGCGGGCGCGTCGGGTTCTTCCTGCACACCGACGACTTCGCCCGCGACCACGCCCGCATGCTCGCCGCGGGCGTGACCTTCCTGGAGGAACCCCGGCACGAGCCGTACGGCTCCGTCGCCGTCTTCCAGGACCTGTACGGCAACCGCTGGGACCTGCTCCAGCCCGCCGGCTGACCCGCTCCCCGACCCGCCGTACCGAACGCCTCCCGTCGCTTCGAACCGCCCCGCTCAAGAAAGACCACACCATGACCGCTACGCGCGTAGACGCCGAAGTGATCCGCCGCCTCCCCAAGGCCGTCCTGCACGACCACCTCGACGGCGGCCTGCGCCCCGCCACCGTGGTCGAGCTCGCGGAAGCGGTCGGCCACACCCTGCCGACCACCGACCCCGACGAGCTGGCCGCCTGGTACTTCGAGGCCGCGAACTCCGGCGACCTGGTCCGCTACATAGCCACCTTCGAGCACACCCTCGCCGTGATGCAGACCCGCGAGGGCCTGCTGCGCACCGCCGAGGAGTACGTCCTCGACCTGGCCGCCGACGGGGTCGTCTACGGCGAGGTGCGCTACGCCCCCGAGCTGAACACCAACGGCGGGCTGGCCCTCGCCGAGGTCGTCGAGACCGTGCAGGAGGGCCTCGCCGCCGGGATGGCGAAGGCCGCGGCGGCCGGTACTCCGGTGCGCGTGGGCACCCTGCTGTGCGGGATGCGGATGTTCGACCGGGTGCGCGAGGCCGCCGACCTCGCCGTGGCGTTCCGGGACGCCGGTGTGGTGGGCTTCGACATCGCCGGCGCCGAGGACGGCTTCCCGCCCGCCGACCACCTCGACGCCTTCGAGCACCTGCGCCGCGAGAACGTCCCGTTCACCATCCACGCCGGTGAGGCCCACGGCCTGCCCAGCATCCACCAGGCCCTCCAGGTCTGCGGCGCCCAGCGCATCGGACACGGCGTGCGCATCACCGACGACATCCCCGACCTCGCGGCGGGCAAGCTCGGCCGCCTGGCCGGCTGGGTGCGCGACCGCCGTATCGCCCTGGAGATGTGCCCCACGTCCAACCTCCAGACCGGCGCCGCCACCTCGATCGCCGAGCACCCGATCACCGCACTGAAGGACCTCGGCTTCCGCGTCACTCTCAACACCGACAACCGACTGGTGTCCGGCACGACGATGACGCGCGAGATGTCCCTGCTGGTCGAGGAGGCGGGCTGGACGGTCGAGGACCTGCGCACCGTCACCGTGAACGCCGTGAAGAGCGCGTTCATCCCGTTCGACGAGCGCAAGGCCCTCATCGAGGACGTCGTACTCCCGGGCTACGCGGCCGCGCTCTGAAGCAGCCCGCGGCCTAGGAGCCGGCCAGCAGACCGCGTACGTAGGCGGCCTGTCCGACGTGCTGCAGATCGTCGGACAGGACGCTGACCAGCCGTACACCCAGGCTGACCGGCGGATCCCAGCGCACGTCCACGATGCGTTCCAGATCCTTGGCGGCCACCTCGTGCAGGGCCCCGAGGGTCTGGGCGTGCACGGCGTCGTAGTAGCCGGTCAGCAGGTCACCGGAGTCGACCCGCACCTTGGCCACCTTCGCGGCGGTGTGGCCGTAGCCGGTGTCATGGCGTGGCAGGTCGAGCCCGAAGGTCTTCTGGAAGTCCTGGGTCAGCCACACCTGGTCGAGGTCGAAGGCGTCGGCGATGTGGTCGTCCTGGACCCGGGTGAGATGCCAGACGAGCCAGGCGATGGAGTTGGCGTCGGGGGAGGGGCGAGCGGTGAGCTCGTCGGGGTCGAGGCCCTCGACGGCGGCGTGGACTTCTTCCTGGATGCGGTTGTATCCGTCGATGAGGATGTCCTTGGCATGCATGGCTCCACCATCGCGCACCCGTCCGTCAGGCGCCTTCCGTTTCCAGCAGCGCCATCAGCGCCCGGGCCGCCGGGCTCGTGGCCTGCTCGGGCGGCAGCAGGGCGACGGTCTCGTAGACGGTCTCGCCGGTGCCCTTCACCGGCAGCGCGGTCAGTGACGGCCGTTTGTGCCGGAAGTGGCGCGGCACGACCGCGACGCCGAGGTTCTCGTCCACCAGGTCCAGCAGGCTGTGCACGTCGTTGACCTCCAGGGCGACGCTCCGCCGCACGCCCGCCGCGGCGAACGCGGCGTCGGTGGTGCGGCGCGGCCCCCAGTCCGGGTGGAAGTCGACGAAGACCTCCCCGCCCAGCTCCTCCGGAGTGACCGCGGCGCCGGCCGCCGCGAGGCGGTGGCTCGGATGGCACAGGACGGTCATCGGCTCGCTGGTCAGCGGTACGGCCCGCAGCTGGTCGGTGTCTTCTTCGACCGTCCGCACGGCGAAGGCCAGGTCGAGGCGCCCGGCCGCGACCTCCTCCGCGAGCGCGCCCGCACCCGCCTGGCGCAGGCAGATCTCGACATCCGGATGCTGCCCTCGGAAGGCCGCGAGCAGCCCCGCCACATGCACCCCGGCGATGCACTGCTCGGACCCGAGCGCCAGCATCCCGCGCAGCACGCCCTGCACCGCGGCCACCGCCTCATGGGCGGCCCGCACCTGCGCCAGGATCCGCTCCGCCTCGCACAGCAGGGCGCGGCCGGCCGGGGTGAGCGTCACCCGGCGGGTGGTGCGGACGAACAGCGGGGTCTGCAACTCCCGTTCCAGCGCCCGGATCGAGGCCGACAGGCCCGACTGGGACACCAACAGGCGTTCGGCCGCCCGGGTGAAGTGCTGGTCCTCGGCGACCGCCACGAAGTGCTGGAGATGGCGCAGTTCCATGATTGAGCAGCGTAGCCGCTGAATCCCATCTGATTTACCTGTTGGACCACTGCCCGCAGGTCACGCCAGAGTGGATGCACTGGAAGACCGGTTCCTCGGAGCCGTCCCTCGTGTGCCAACCCCACTGGAGTCGCGTTGTACACCGCACACCCCGACCGCTACGCGGAGATGCCCTACCGGCGCACCGGACGCAGCGGCCTCAAACTCCCGGCGCTGTCCCTCGGACTGTGGCACAACTTCGGCCCGGCGGACCGCTCGGTCGAGCACCAGCGGGCCATCCTGCGCCGCGCCTTCGACCTCGGCGTCACCCACTTCGACCTGGCCAACAACTACGGTCCGCCGCCCGGTGCCGCCGAGTCGGCGTTCGGCGAGGCGCTGAAGTCGGACTTCGCGCCCTACCGGGACGAGCTGATCATCTCCACCAAGGCCGGCTATCTGATGTGGCCCGGCCCGTACGGCGAGTGGGGCTCGCGCAAGTACCTGCTGTCCTCGCTCGACCAGAGCCTGAAGCGGATGGGCCTGGACTACGTCGACATCTTCTACTCGCACCGCCCCGACCCGGACACTCCGCTGGAGGAGACGATGGGCGCCCTGCACTCGGCGGTGCAGCAGGGCAAGGCGCTCTACGTCGGTGTCTCCAACTACTCGGCCGAGCAGACCCGTGAGGCCGCCCGCATCCTCGGTGAACTGGGCACCCCGCTGCTCATCCACCAGCCTGCCTACTCCATGCTGAACCGTCGCCCCGAGGAGGAAGGCCTCCTCGACGCCCTGGACGAACTGCAGGTCGGCTCGATCGTCTTCTCCCCGCTGGCGCAGGGCCAGCTGACCTCCCGCTACCTCGACGGCATCCCGAAGGACTCCCGGGCCGCGGGCGGCAGCCCGTTCCTGAACGCCGACGCGATCACCGATGAGCTGCTGGGCAAGCTGCGGGCCCTCGACGACATCGCCAAGTCCCGCGGTCAGTCGCTGGCCCAGCTGGCCCTGGCCTGGGTCCTGCGCGGCGGCCGGGTGACCTCGGCGCTGGTCGGCGCGAGCAGTGCGCAGCAGATCGAGGACAGTGTCGCCGCGACCGGCAACCTGGACTTCGACGGGGAGGAACTGGCCCGGATCGAGGCGGTGCTCAGGGGCTGAGCCGTTCCGTCAGACGGACGGTGACGGCGTCGCCCTCCTGTTTCCCGATGGCTTTGCGTACGTCGGCCTTGACGGGGAGCTTGTGGGTGCCGTCTCCGAGAGCCATGAACGAACTCCGGAACGGATGTCCGTCCACGGTCCCGCGGACCTTGACCAGTCCGCGGGTACCGAAGAAGTCGACGGACCTCGGCCAGACGACATAGGTCCAACCGCCGTCGCTCGGGCTCTTGCGCAGGACCGCGGTGAATTCCGCGTCCAGTAGTTGTCCGCTGGTGGTCATGGCGTGCTCCGTTCGCGGCGGTCTGGTGGCCTTCACCGGTCAAGACCGCCGTACGGCACGGAACTCATCGCTCACGCCCCGGCGGGCACCCGGTCCAGGAATCCCAGGACGGACAGGATCAGCCCGTCGCCGTCCAGCGTGATCACATCCGACCCGGCCACCGGCGCTGAACCGTCGGCCTCGCTCACCAGCTCCCAGGAGAAGCGCGCCGTGTCGTGGTGACCGTCGACGGAGCCCGCGAGACGGAAGACGAAGCCGGGGAACCGCGCCTGCGCCGCCGCGACGACGGCCACGATCCCCTCGTGCCCGCGGACGTCGGCCAGCGGGTCGGTATAGCCGCCCAGCGGGGTCCACGCGGTGGTGACCGCCCTGGCCCGCTCCTGCGGCTCGCGGGCGTTCCAGGCCTCGAAGTAGCGGGCGACGGCGATCTCGTAGCGGTCGGTGGTCGCGGGCATGGTCGATCAGCCTCCATCGAGGTCGTCACTGCTGGTCGGAAGCCGGGTGCCGGTCGCGGCGACCCGGTACCGCAACGATGCCCGCACGCGTCGGGAAGCTCGATTACCCCCGGGGTAATGACCCTGCCGAGAACCCTGCTTGACGTGTACCCGCCGTATTTCGGCCAACACCGACTGTGAATATGCCAGGAGACTGGCCGGAAAGTCGTGGTGACAGTGTTTCAGTAGTGAACATACTCACTACGAGGGTGCCTCACATGGGGCGACGGTGCCCTCACACACCGCTCACGAGCCGCATGGAAAGCGAGGCCCGCCGACAGGCGAACACGCACCACGGGGGAGGCTACGTGCACGACGAGTTCCTTTGCCATGTCACCGCATACGGAGTCTGCGGAGGCCGGCGCATCGGAGTACCGCTGGGAACGTACCGGGCACCCACCCTGGCCTTGGCCCTGTGGTGGTTACGCGACCGGGCGTCCTGGATCGCCGAGCGATTAGACCCGCAGCCCGACGCCGAGCACTTCCCGCCGAGCGCGCTCGTCCCGGTCGCCGACACCGTGCTCGACGTGCCGACCGTGTTGCGGGCCTGGTGCGGTGACATGGACCGGCAGGAGCTGGTCGCCGACGAGTTGGCGGGCGGACGGCTGGTGCGGATCGCCGTGAGCGACGACACCACCGAGTACGAACTGCTCGCCGAGTCGGTGGACGCCCTGCGTATGCAGCGGACCCTTCCGGCGCTGGTCATGCCCGTCGCCTGAGTGCCGTTGCGGGCGCCTCCCCACCCCGAAGCCAGACGGCACATAAAGAGATGGATCGATAGAATCCTGGCATGGCGGAGCAGCCCGTCGCGCCGACAGCGCCCGTACTGGTCCCGGAGACCGAGTCGGGCTCGACCTTGATGACCCCGGGCCGTGACCACCACGTAGGACGCGACCCGCTCGGCGACATCGTCATCGACGATTCCGGCGTCTCCTGGAACCATGCGGTGCTGCGCGCACCGCCCGACGGGTCGTACGGGATCGCCGATCTGGGCAGCCACAACGGCACCTCCCTCAATGGCACCTCCCTCAACGGCGCAGCCGAGCTGCGCCCGGCTGCTGCGGCTGCACGAGCCCGTCGTGATGCGGAAGCAGGCAAGCGCCCATGACTTCCCCCGCCTTCCGGCCCACCCACATCGTTCCCCGCAACGGCATGCCCGCCTGGGAGGCCCCGGACCCCGCCCGGCCCACCGTGCCCCTCGACGCGTTCCTGCCGGTCCGGCTCGTCGAACGGCGCGGCGACTGGGGGCACATCCTGTGCGCCAACGGCTGGTCGGCCTGGGTCGACGGCCGCTTCCTGGTCGCCGTACCCCAGGACCCGCCCACCGCCGACGACGGCCCGCTCGCCAGCGCCGCCGATCCGCGCCCCCTGCTCGACCGGGTCGAGCGGGCCCTGGCCGACTACCGGTCCGCGGTAGAGGAGCTGGCGGCCGGCGCACTGGACGGCGAGACCTTCCACACCCGCACCGCGGAGCTGCGGATCGGCGTGGTCGTGGACGGGGAGTCCATGTGGCTGTACGACGCCGAGCACGCGCGGTGGGAGTACGCGGACGGCGCACGGCTGAGCACCTACGCCGCCGACGACGGACCCCGCGCCACCGCGGACAGCGGCCGCGGTCCGACCCAGGTCGTGGCCCCCGATGGCCCGTGACGCGAGCCTCTTCTCGGGCCGGCCCTCCGAGCTGATCGGCCGGGAGGTCGCGGGCTACCGCATCGAGCTGGAGATCGGGCGGGGCGGCATGGCCGTGGTCTACCGCGCGAGAGACCTGCGCCTGGACCGCACCGTCGCGCTGAAGCTCCTCGCCCCCGAACTCGCCCGCAACGACACCTTCCGCCGCCGCTTCACCCACGAGTCCCGGACGGCCGCCGCCATCGACCACCCGCACATCGTGCCGGTCTACGAGGCGGACGAGACGGACGGCATCCTGTACATCGCCATGCGCTACGTCTCCGGCAGCGACCTGCGCCATCTCCTCGACCGCCAGGGCCCGTTGCCGCCCCCGACGGCGCTGCGCATCGCCGCCCAGGTCGCCTCCGCCCTCGACGCGGCGCACGAGAACGGGCTGGTCCACCGGGACGTGAAACCGGGCAACATCCTCGTCGCGCGCGGCACCGACAGCGACCACCCCGAGCACGTCTATCTCACCGACTTCGGCCTGACGAAGAAGTCCCTGTCCCTGACCGGCTTCACGACCGTCGGTCAGTTCGTCGGCACGCTCGACTATGTGGCCCCCGAGCAGATCTCGGGCAAGCCGGTCGACGCACGCTGCGACGTCTACAGCTTCGCCTGCGTGATCTACGAGTGCCTGGCCGGTCACCCCCCGTTCCAGCGGGACGAGGACATGGCCCTGCTGTGGGCCCACCAGTACGACGAGCCGCCGCCCCTGACCGAGGCGCGCCCCGACCTCGCCCCGTCCGTAGACGCGGTGGTCGCCAAGGCACTGGCCAAGAGCCCCGACGACCGCCACGACTCCTGCCGCGCCTTCGTCGCCGACCTGCGCTCCGCCGTGGCCGGTGGCGCGGCGACGGGGCGGGACCTCAGAGCCGGAGAAGCCCCGAAGGCGTCGGCCGTGGCCCCGCCGAAACCGCCACCGCGCTGGGCCGAGCCCGTTTTCCGGCGGTGATCACGGGCTCGCTCATCGGTTCGTTGCGTGCGCCTGCCTCGCTGTGGTGTCGCACCTGTTGTGTCAGTAGGCCTCGGCCGTGCCGAAACCGCCGTGGTGCTGTGCCGAGCCGGTGTTCCGGGTTCCGGCAGTCGGCGCTGGCGCGCTCATCCCTCCGTCCGAGCTTCGGCCTCGCCGTGATGCCGCACCTGTTGGCGTCAGTAGACTCCGGGGCCGCCCCGAAACCGTCGCCGCGCCGTGCCGGTCTTCCGGCGGAGAACCCCGGCCCGCTCAACCCTCCGCGCGCGCCGCGACCTAGCCCCGGTGCCGCACCCGTCGCGCCAGCAGGCCGCCGAGGAACCCGGCGACCAGCCCCCATGCCAGCGCCAGGCCGATGGCGGTCCACACCTGGGGCCGTAGGAACAGCTCGCCGCCCAGATCCCCGCCCAGGTCACCGATGCCCAGGACCGACAGGCCGTAGTGGGCCGAGACGCGACAGACGAGACAGATCATCAGCACCGTGGGCGCGAGCGCGGTCGCCAGGTGCACGGCGTGTTCCCAGGCGCGCATCCGGGGCGGCGACCGCCGCGCCATCACGAACGCGACGGCCAGCAGCAGGAGCGCGTCGACGACGAGCAGCCACCACACCTTGCCGTCCTGCTCGGCGAGCGTGCCCAGATTCAGCTCGGAGACATCCTCGCCCCGCAACACCTCGTCCAACGCATGCGGCATGGGCAGCCCGAACGGCCCGTCCACCCGGCCGTTCCAGGTCGCACCGAGCCCGATGGTCAGGGCCAGCCACACCAGGTTCGGCATGCCGAGCAGGATCACCGCGAAGGTCTCGGCCGGGTGCCCTCTGGTCGCCGCGACCACCAGGCCGATGACGACACCCAGCCCGACCCACGCCAGCAGCAGCACCACCATGGCGTACGCGGCCGGCCGCACCGACTCCTGGAAGCGCAGCAGCCGGCCCGGCAGCGGAGCCCCGCGCGCCACCAGCAGGGCCAGCACCAGCACGCCCACCAGCCACAGCAGACCGAAGAACATCGTGGCGGGGACGTCCGTGGTGAAGCCGACCTCGGGGGAGATGCCGAACAGGTCGCCGAGGTCACCGAGCGCGTCCTCCCCGAAGTCGCCCAGGGAGAGGGAGAAGGTCCGGCGGGCGGCGAAGGACAGGCCCAGGAGCGCGGCCAGCCACAGTACGGCGATCCTGGCGGCCCACCCCGCCAGCTCCAGGGTGCCCGCGACCGCCCGGTGCCGCAGCGGCCGCAGGAAACCGGCGGCCAGGATCAGGGCGCCGGTGAGGGTCACCGACAGCGGGATCACGGTCAGCCCGGCGTCGGACTCGGCCAGCCCTCCGGCGCTGCCCGAGAGCTCGACCGTGCCGCCGACCGCCGTGACCACGGTGGCCACCACGACCCGCGGGAAGGCGCCGTCCGGGAGGTCGGCGGCACCGGCCGCCCACAGGCCCGGCGCGGCGACCACCCCCATCGCCACCAGCCCGGCGAGCACCACGCCGACGGCCTGCACCCACCCGTGACGGGCCACGGCCGGACGAGAGGCGGTCAGCACGCTCACCCTGCCCACGCTAGGCAGCACACCCGGGGCGCGCCCGTCGAACGGTCGGCCCGTCCCGCGTCGGCTTGCGTGGGGTGTGGGACGCGCGCACAGAATGGGAATAGTACGGAAAGGCGCGAAAGGATATAAGTCGCGAAGAAGCACTAACTGTCGCAGGAACCCGGCGCACCGACTGTCGCCGGAATCCAGCGTCGGGAAGAAGGCCTCGTGAGCGTCGAACCTCCGTCGCCCGGCCGACCCACAGGACCGCCCTCGGGCCCCCTGTCGGGCCCCTCCGAGCCGCCCTCGGGCCCGCCCTCGCAGCCCCCGTCCGACACCGGCGGGGGAGCACCCGGCCCCGAACCCCACCATCCCTGGTGGAGGTCCGTGCCCCGCATCGCGGCGCTCACGGCGGTCGTGGTGGCCGCGGTGATCGTCGCCGTCGTCATGTCGCGCGGCGGCGGTGGCGGCGGTACCGCCGCGAGCGGCGAGGTCTTTCTCCAGGCCGCGAGCAAGGCCGGCCCGGACCCGTTCACCGAGTCCACGGCGACGGACAGCACCGCCCCGCCGGTCAGCCCGTCTCCAGCGACCGAGTCGGCGCCGTCGAACGCCGTGCGCGGTGTGGACGGCAGCGAACCCGGCCTGTACGCCGGCAGCCGCAACGCCGGGGCCTGCGACGTGGAGAAGCAGATCTCGTACTTCCGGCAAGCCCCGGACAGGAACCGGGCGTTCGCGTCCATCGCAGGCGTCGACACAGCCGACGTCCCCTCCTACCTCCGCTCGCTCACCCCCGTGCAGATGCGCATGGACACCCGCGTCACCAACCACGGGTACCGCGACGGCGCCGTCAGCAGCTACCAGGCCGTCCTCCAGTCCGGCACGGCGGTCCTTG
This sequence comes from Streptomyces sp. cf386, assembly GCF_900103585.1. Taxonomy (GTDB): domain Bacteria; phylum Actinomycetota; class Actinomycetes; order Streptomycetales; family Streptomycetaceae; genus Streptomyces. Next base: position 70,364 of record NZ_FNHV01000005.1, on the reverse strand, counting down.
TCGACGACCGCGGCGTACCCCGGGCGCGCTGTGCCTGCGGCAACCCGCTGGCCTCGCCGGTCGCCCAGCAGGGCACGCCCAAGCGGACGGGTGACTCCTGGTCGTCGTACCGCCCCACCAGCGTCGTGGTGATCTCGCCCTCGACGACCATCGTCAACAACTTCGTCATCTATGACTACGACCGCAAGGAGTGGATCTCTCGCCCGCGCGGCGACGACGGCCGCAAGGACAGGAAGACCGAGCCGCCGTCGAGGCCCTCGCCCTCGGTGAGCGTGTCGACGCCGACATCACCCAGCTCCCCGTGGACGTCCACGTCCCCCTCCTCGCCGTCGCCGAGCGACGAGACCTCGACCAAGGAGCCGTCGACCAAGGAGCCGTCGACCAAGGAGCCGTCGACCAAGGAGTCGTCGACCAAGGAGTCGTCGACCGAGGAGCCGACTACGACTGAGCCCACGACGACTGAGCCCACGACGACGGAACCGAAGACCACAGAGCCGACGACCACGGAACCCACGATCACGGAACCGTCGACGACGAAGTCGGAGCCGCCCGAGACGCCGACCTCGGAGCCGTCACCGGATGAGGCCACAACCACGGCACCGGAGTCGGCACCACAATCGGCACCACAATCGGCGCCGCAGTCGGAGTCCGTCCCGAGTGCGCCGGAGTCTGTCGACAACGCGCCGCAGTCGCCGGCGCTGTGACGTACGGCGCCACCTGCGTAGTGACTGCGAGGCCCCGCTCTGGGTACGAGGACTGGTGCAGTAGTGTCCGGCCAGTTCCGGCTTCCGAGAGAGATACGCATGATCGAGCACGTGGACGGGGCAGTGATTCCGACTGGTTTCGACGTGCCCGTGGAACCGCTTCGGCGGGCGGCGCACTACAGCGGTGAACCGGGATGCATCGCCGAGGCGCGGTCCTTCGCCGCGCTGTTCCTCGGTCGGCTCAGGACCGAGTGGTGCGCCACGATCGCCGAGCCCGCCGAGGACAAGGTGCTCCTGGTGGTCAGCGAGCTGGTCACCAACGCCGACCGGCACAGCAACGGCCCGTACATCCTGGACCTGGAGGGCACGGACGACGCGGTGACGGTCTGCGTGTACGACAGCAGCTCCGCCCTGCCGCGCCGGTTCCCCAAGGACCCGGAGCGGATCGGCCGACACGGTCTGGAGATAGTGCACGCGCTGGCGGCGGAGATGGCCGTCGAACGGGTGCCGGTCGGCAAGCGGGTGCGTGCGGTGCTGCGGCTGAGCGACGAGTGACGGGCGCGCGGCCGGACTTCACCGGCCGCGATTTCCCCCAGGGCAGAATGCCCATCCCTTCCCCCGGCGTGCAACGCTTCTAGGCTGGGGAGGTGAGCGAACAAGCGCCGAACGAAGCCCGCGTCATTCCCCTGCGCCCGCCTGCCGCCCGTCGGCCTGCCGTCGGCCCGTCGGCCACGCGCCCGGGAACGACCCGCCCAGCGTCCGAACGCCCTGCCAACGCGGCACCCTCACCCGCCGCCCGGCCCACCGCCGTGCCCCCTGCACCGGTGCCGTCCGCGCCCGCGCCCAAGGAACCCCTGTGGCGCGACCTCATCGGTGACGTCCTGCGCCGTGAGCGGCTTGCCCAGGAGCGCACACTGAAGGACGTGGCCGACGAGGCCCGCATCTCCATGCCATATCTCTCGGAGGTGGAGCGCGGCCGCAAGGAGGCCTCTTCAGAGGTCCTCGCAGCCGCCGCCCACGCCCTCGGACTCGGCCTCGGCGACCTGCTGTCGCTGGCCCAGGGCGAGTTGGTCCGGCTCACCAGCCACCGAGCCCCGGGCGGCAGCCGCAGCAGGGCCGGTTCGTCGTACGACGGACTGTGCCTGGCGGCGTGAGACGGGCGCCGACGCCGCAGATCCCGAGGAGTCGGCGCGGCGTGAGGCCGCGCTGCCTCCTCGGACTCTGACAAGGCGTTGCGGTGTGAGGGCGTGCTGTCTCCTCGGACTCGCGCGAGGCGCCGTGGTGGGGGCTGTGTAGGCGTCCCAGACCCCCATGAGGCGTCGCGGTGTGAGGCTGCGTCGGCTCCTCGTATTCGCGCGAGACGCCGAGGTGTGGGGCTGTGCCGGTGCTCCTGGGCCGCCGCCCACGAGGCGTTGCGGTGTGAGGACGTGCCGGTGTCTCAGGCTCCGGCGAGGCGTCGCGAAGTGGGACGCGTGCCGGCGCACGGGCCCCACGAGGCGTTCCGGTGTGAGGCCGCGCCGACTCCACGGACTCGCGCAAGGTGCCGCAGTGTGAGGGCGTGCCGGTGCCCCAGACCCATGAGGCCCTGCGGGATGAGGCCGCGCCGGCGCCTCAGGCTTCGACGAGGCGTCGCGGTGTGGGGCCCCGCCGGCTCCTCAGACCTCCACGAGGCGTGCCGGCGTGAGCCCCCGCCCGTTCCTCAGACCCGTGCGAGGCGTCGGCTCACCACCTCGTCGGCCAGGCCGTACGCCACGGCCTCCTCGGCGGTGAACACCTTGTCGCGGTCCATGTCCGCGCGCAGGGTCGCGATGTCGTGGTGCGTGTGCCGGGCCAGGACCTCCTCGACCTGCGAGCGGATACGGACCATCTCCTTGGCCTGGAGGGCGAGATCGGACACCATGCCCCGGCTGCCTCCGGAGGCGGGCTGGCCGAGCAGCACGCGCGCGTGCTCCAGGACGAATCGCCGCCCCGGGTCCCCACCGGCCAGCAGGACGGCGGCAGTAGACGCCGCCTGGCCCACGCAGAACGTGGAGATCGGCGCCTGCACGTACGTCATGGTGTCGTAGATCGCCATGAGCGAAGTGAACGAGCCGCCGGGCGAGTTGATGTAGATCGCGATCTCGTTCTCCGGTCCGGACGATTCCAGATGCAGGAGCTGCGCGATGACGACGTTGGCTACGCCGTCGTCGATCTCCGTGCCGAGGAAGATGATCCGCTCCGACAGCAGCCGGCTGAACACGTCATAGGACCGCTCGCCCTGAGGGGTGCGCTCGACGACGTTCGGAATCGTGTAGGTCCCCATGTCACAGCCCAATCCGTCGTCGGTTGGCGGCCGGCCGGACGTCCGTGAGGGACTCCACGACCTGGTCCACCATGCCGTACTCCTTGGCCTCCTCGGCCGTGAACCAGCGGTCGCGGTCGCCGTCCCGGGAGATGGTCTCCGGGGTCTGACCGGTGTGTTCGGCGGTGATCCGCTCGATGGTCTTCTTGGTGAAGTCCAGGTTCTCCGCCTGGATCTCGATGTCCGCGGTGGTGCCGCCGATCCCGGCCGACGGCTGGTGCATCATGATCCGCGCGTTCGGCAGCGAGTACCGCTTGCCCGCGCTGCCGACGCTGAGCAGGAACTGGCCCATGCTGGCCGCGAAGCCCATGGCGAGCGTCGAGACGTCGTTCGGGATCAGCCGCATCGTGTCGTAGATGGCGAGGCCCGCGTGGACCGAGCCGCCCGGGCTGTTGATGTACAGGCTGATGTCGGTGCGCGGGTCCTCCGCGGACAGGATCAGCAGCTGGGTGCAGACCCGGTTCGCGGAGACCTCGTCGACCTGCGTGCCGAGCAGGACGATCCGCTGGGCGAGCAGTTGGGCGGCCAGATGGTCGTCGAAGCGGGTGGGCGGGGTGTCGCCCTCCTCGGCCCGCGGGGCGAGCGTGCTGAGTGGAGTCATCGGTTCTCCTCGTGATGGCGGGGATGCCGTGGACTCCACTGTCGACCCCGGAGGAGGCCCGGATGCGGATTCTCTGCCCGCGGCAGATTCGCTGCGGGCAGAGCGGCTCGCTGAGCGCCTGTGAACAGGCGCTCAGCTCTTCTCGCGCAGTTGCCGGAAGAAGGCGCGCACATCGTCCACGAGCAGGTCCGGCTCCTCCATCGCGGCGAAGTGTCCGCCCCGGTCGAGCTCGGTCCAGCGGACGATGTTCTCCGTGCGCTCCGCCTTGTGGCGCAGCGGGATCTGCGGGTCGCCGGGGAAGGAGGCCACCGCGGTCGGTGCCGTCGAGGGCTTGTGCGGGGCGGCGACCCGGTCACCCTTGGTGTGACCGCGCTCGTAGTAGATCCGGGCGGACGACCCCGCCGTGCCCGTCAGCCAGTACAGCATCACGTTCGTCAGCATCTGGTCCCGGTCGACGGCCTCCTCGGGCAGCTGCTCGGCGTCGGTCCACTCCTGGAACTTCTCGACGATCCAGGCGAGTTGGCCGACCGGCGAGTCCGTGAGCGCGTACGACAGGGTCTGTGGCCGGGTGGCCTGCATGTGGTAGTAGCCCGTCCCGTCCCGGAACCACTCCGCCCACCGGCGCCAGGAGGCGAGCGTCCGCTCCCGTTCCTCGGGGCTCAGCGCCTGAAGTTCCTCCGGGGTCGGCTCGGTGGCCGCCTGCGCGCCGGGCAGCAGATTGAGGTGGATGCCGATGACCCGGTCGGGGTGGGCGCGGCCCAGCTCGCGCGAGATGCCCGCACCCCAGTCGCCGCCCTGGGCGCCGAACCGCTCGTAGCCGAGGCGCGTCATCAGCTCGACCCAGGCGTCGGCGATCCGGCGTGCCTCCCAGCCGGTCTCCCGGGTGGGCCCGGAGAACCCGAAGCCGGGAATGCTCGGCAGGACCACGTGGAAGGCGTCGGCGGGGTCACCGCCGTGCGCGGCCGGATCCGTCAACGGCCCGACGACGTCCAGGAATTCGACGATCGACCCCGGCCAGCCGTGCGTGATGATCAGCGGGGTGGCGTCGGGCTCGGGGGAGCGGATGTGCGCGAAGTGCACATGTGCTCCGTCGATCTCGGTCGTGAACTGCGGCCACTCGTTCAGCCGCGCCTCGGCCGCCCGCCAGTCGTACTCATGCCGCCAGTGGCGCACCAGCTCGCGCAGGTAGCCGGACGGCACGCCGTACGCCCATCCCACGCCGGGCAGCTCGTCGGGCCACCGGGTCCGGTCCAGGCGGTCGTGCAGATCGTCGAGGTCGCTCTGTGGAATGTCGATGCGGAACGGGTGGATGCCGTGGTCGGCGGGCGAAGACGTCATGACCGGGATGCTAGTTCCGAACGGTGTAACGACCATCTGAATTTGGTCGGCCATGCGACCGATGAGTTTCGGGGCGAGGATCGGTCGACACAGATGACAGTGGTTCCACCCTCCCGGAGGTACTCATGGCAAGCGACGGTTTCACCACCTGTCTCTGGTACGACGGCCAGGCCGAAGAGGCCGCCCACTTCTACGTCTCGATCTTCAAGAACTCCAGCATCGGCGAGATCGCGCGCTACCCCGAGGGCGCGCTCCAGCCCGCCGGCAGTGTGATGACCGTCGAGTTCACGGCGAACGGCCACAAGTTCCTCGGCCTCAACGGCGGCCCCATGTTCAAGTTCACCGAGGCGACCTCGTTCATGATCTTCTGCGAGAACCAGGAGGAGATCGACTACTACTGGGCCAAGCTCACCGAGAACGGCGGCGAGCCCGGCCCCTGCGGCTGGCTCAAGGACAGGTTCGGCGTGTCCTGGCAGGTCATCCCGGACCGGCTCCAGGCCATGATCACCGACCCGGACCCGGCGAAGGCCGCCCGCGCGACCGCGGCGTTCATGGCGATGGGCAAGTTCGACATCGCAGCCCTGGAGAACGCCTACGCCGGCGAGTGAGCCCGCCCTACAGGTTCTCGCGGATCACCCGTGTGATCTCCTGGGCGATCCGCAGGATCCCGGGGGAGCGGACCGGGCACGGCTTCGGTGTCGAGGTCGTGGGCGCCAGACAGAAGTGCAGGTAGTCGTCGTCGCGGTGCACGGCGGTGCGGTCGCGGTCCGGCTGGGTGCAGTACTCGGCGTGTGCGCGCTCGTACGCCGTGCACGGCAGGTACTGGACCCAGGAGTAGCGGGCCCCCGCCGCACTCACCGCCTTGCCCGCGTCGGCGAGCAGGTCGCCCGAGGTGTCGGCCCGCTGTTCGTACAGGGCGTTGACGCGCCGGACCCGGTCGGGGGTGATCGGGTCCGGGCCCTGCAGCACCCAGACGATCCGTGCGTCCGAGGCCGCGGAGATCTGGTCGGTGAGCCGCTTCATGTCGGCCCGGTACCGCTTGAAGTACGTCTGAGGGGAGGCGTCGTGGGTGATCCCGTCCATGCACCACGTGTAGCCCCACGCGTTGCCCCAGAACTGCAGCACGACGAAGTCCGGCCGCAGTGTGCGCACCAGGGCGGCCGCCTTGTCCGCGTCCGGGACGAGGGACCGCTTGCCCGTGCCCTCCAGGTAGTCGCACAGGGTCGTGCCCGAGTACGGGGCGCTCGTGTACGTCGCCCGCAGGTCCCGGCGCAGCTCCCGCCCCACCACCTCCTGCGCCTCCATCGCGAGCGAGTCGCCCAGATACAGCACGGTCGGTGCCTTCACGGGGGCGCTCGGAGCGGTCCCGGGAGCGGACGGCGAAGCAGGCGCCCGCTGCTGTGTGGTGGCCGACGCCTCAGGCACCTCCGCAGGCGCCGCCGCCTCGGGACCGGACGCCGGATCCCCGCACGCGCCGAGCAGCACGGCGGCCAGCAGCGCCCCCACGAACCACGGCTTGCGCATACGGCAACTCCCGCCCCGGGCACCGAAATCGGCTCCCAAGGCAAGCACAGCCGGGCCCCAGGGGGAAGACACGTGTCGGCCACGGAGCGACCGTGGCCGACACGAGCCCGACGGTCGTTCAGACGCGGTCCGCCGCGATCAGCAGGTACTGGAAGCTGCCGTTGCGGTACGCGGACAGGAAGGTCTCCTCGATGCCCGTCACCAGGTGATCGGCCTCGCGCCGCAGCTCCCAGTAGGGGATGGTCGCCTCCGTCAGGTCCTGCACATGGACCGGGACGAGCCGATTGCGGGCCATGGCGCGGAAGTACGCCGAGCGCGGGTGGATGTCGCAGATGTAGTGGGCGTTGATGAGGGACACCTCGCGCGAGGCGCGTCCATAGGTGTCGTTGTAGCAGCCGGTGATGGTCACGTAGCGGCCACCGCGGCGCAGCAGCCGGGAGTGCTCGGCGAACAGCAGGTCGAGCTCGACGTACATGGTGGACTCGTTGTTCCACGAGGCCGCGAAGGCCCCGGACGGCAGCCCCGTGTCGAGCATGTTGCGGCAGTGGTAGCGCACCCGGTCGTCGATGCCCCGCTTGCGGGCCTGCTCGTTCGCGAACTCGGCCTGCTTGGCCGAGAGGGTGACCCCGTCGGCCTCGCAGCCGTGGCGCAGATGGGCCACGACACTGCCGCCGCCGCGTCCGCAGCCGGCGTCGAAGACCCGGTCGGTGGGGGACAGCGGGCCGAGGCGTTCGGCGAGCAGTTCGGCCTGGGCGTGTTCCAGCCGGTGCAGCTCCGCGGTGAGGCGCTCCCGGCGCAGACCGGGGTCGGGTTCGTCGAGCACGGAGCGGTCGGCGTCGCCGATGCCGTAGTGATGGTGGTACAGGTCGTCGATCTTTCCGAGTTCGAGGTTGACCGGGTTCTCCTCGGCGTTCCAGTAGTCCGCGACGCGGGTCTGGTACGTGGACTGGGACGGCACCGGGACGCGCGTGGTGCCGGCTTCGGGGGCGATGGTCAACGGTGACTCCTCGTGCTGGTCCATGTGACGGTCTGTCATTCAGTCGCGCTCTACCAGTAGTTGGGCAGGTGATAGCGGTGGGTGTTGGTGGCGTGCCACTCGTGGTTGCCGGCCACCCAGTCGGACAGCCCCTGCGCGTAGCGCTCCACGAGGGGTGAGGTGGCGGACAGCAGGGCGGACTCCTCCTCGAAGGCCTCCATGATGCGGTTGTGGATCTCGACGGCCTTCAGATAGGCGGCCTTCAGCCCGCACCGTTCGTTCGCGGCGATGACCTGCGGCAGATTGAGGTGCGTGGGGTCGCTGGCCAGCTCCTTGGTGAAGGAGTACAGGTCGTTGACGATCGTGGTGGCGTTGCAGGCGAGCGCCGTGATCCGCTGGATCTCGGGCCGGGCGTAGACGGCCTCGGGCAGTTCGTAGCCGTCCACGGCGTCCACGATCGACAGACAGGGACGGAAGTTGTTGAACTGCCGCATCACCAGGTACTCCCAGACCCGCGGTACGAACCGGGTCTCCGCCCACGCGGCCTCGGCCAGATAGCCCAGGTGCAGCCGGGCGATGTCGTGCACGAAGCGGTCGGTCTGGCTGGGCGTGGCGAAGGCGGCGTAGTCCTGCAGGGCGAAGTGGTACGAGCGCAGTGGACCGTCGGCCCGCACCCCCTCGCGCCACTCCTCCTCCAGCTCGGGAACGCCGTGGTACGGGTCGATCGCCGACTGGGCCATGATCAGCCGGCCCCCGAGGCCCCGGCGCGCACCGCCCCGGCCCTCGTCCTCCTCGCAGTAGCAGGAGTCGACGACGTTCTCGGCGAGCAGCAGCTCACCGGCGACGGTCAGCCGCTCCAGATCGGCCGCCTCCGGATGCTGGAGCACCACCGCCCGGCCGAACTGGAATCCCGAGAAGTCCCCCTTCCACGCCTCGGGGAACAGATCGAGGTGCCGGGCCCAGTCCTCCAGCCGGCGGTCGACCTCCGCGGCCTTCTCCGGGTCGGCGGGCGCGACCTGCCGGTACCGCAGCCCCGGGATCGCCCCACCACGCCGGGCGCGCAGGCTGCTCGCCAGATTCGGCGGGCCCGGCAGCGAGGCGGAGGACGACGTGCTCATGGCGTGCTCCACACGGTCACTCGGCCGTCCGGCCGATCTGGGCGTTCTCGAGGATCCCGACCGCGTCGGGGACGAGGATCGCCATCGAGTAGTAGGCGGTGACGAGGTAGCGGATGATCGAGTTGGCGTCGATGCCCATGAACCGCACGTTCAGGCCGGGCTGGTGCTCCTCCGGGATCCCGGTCTGGTACAGCCCGACGGCCCCCTGGTCGCCCTCCCCGGTGCGCAGCGCGATGATGCTGCTGGTGTGCTGCGGGCTGACCGGGATCTTGTTGCAGGGAAAGATCGGGACACCCCGCCAGGCGGGGATCTCGTGCCCTTCGACGCTTGCCGTACCGGGCACCAGGCCGCGCCGGTTGCACTGCCGGAAGAACGCCGCGATCGCCTTCGGATGGGCGATGAACATCTTCGTCTTACGGCGCATCGACAGCAGTTCGTCCATGTCGTCCGGGGTCGGCGGCCCGGTGAAGGTACTGATGCGCTGCCCGTAGTCGACGTTGTGCAGCAGCCCGAACTCCCGGTTGTTGACCAGCTCCCACTCCTGGCGTTCGCGGATCTCCTCGACCGTCAGCCGCAGTTGCTGCTCGGTCTGGTTCATCGGGTTGTTGTAGAGATCGGCGACCCTGGTGTGCACACGCAGCACGGTCTGGGTGAGCGACAGTTCGTACTCGCGCGGGGCGAGGTCGTAGTCGACGTAGCCGCCGCCGATGGTCGGCTCCCCGACATGGCCCGCCTGCACCGGTACGTCGGCCTCGCCCTTGCGGTTCATGGGCAGGCTCTGCTGCGCGGCGTAGGCCTCCAGATGCGCCGCGAGGGACGGCACCCGGTCGGTGAACTCCCGGACGACGCTCCAGTCCAGGGTGAGCAGCACGCCGGCCGTCTCGGCCCGCACCGACCTCAGCCACAGCGGGTCGGGCTGGCCGATGGCCTCGTCGCCGATCTGGTCGCCGTCGGTGACGACCCCGAGGATCTCCTCCTCGCCGTACTTGCCCTCCGCGAAGCGGGTGAAGCGGCCGTGCACGACGAGGTAGGTCTCCGTGACGGGCTGGCCGGCCTCGACGAGTACCTGTCCGGCGCGCACCTCCCGGACCCGGAACCGGGTGGCGATCTCCCGGAGGACGTCGATGTCGGCGTAGCCGCGCAGGACCGGCAGTTCGGTGAGGGTCTCGGGGATGACCTTGATGTCGTAGGCGCCGTTGTGGTCGAACTGCACCCGGCCGCGTCCCACGCGCAGCTGCAGACGCCGGTTGACCCGGTAGGTGCCGCCCTTGACGTCCACCCAGGGCAGCATCCGCAGCAGCCAGCGCGAGCTGATGGCCTGCATCTGGGGTTCGGACTTGGTGGTGGTGGCGAGCTGTCGGGCCGCCTGGGTGCTGAGACTGGTGAGCGAGCCGTCTGAATTCGGTGCGGGGTCGGGTTCGTCGACGGCGGGACCGGTGGCGCTGTCCGGTGTGGACAATTTCCCTCCAGGGAGGTGAGCGGGCTGGGCGAGCGCGGGCACCAGCCAAACAGCCGTGGTGGCTTCATGATCAGGGCGTGAAAGGGGCGGTTTCAGGCGCCGGAGGTGCAAACCTGCCGTATGAGGCAGAAGACGCACCGTGGGTGATCCCGCTCCCCTCCCGTGCCTCCGCGCGCCCGCGCGGCCGTCTCAGGACAGGTCGTTCACCAGCACCGCCGCCCCGTCGAACCGGCCCGCCTTCAGATCCCGCAGTGCCTCGTCGGCCCGCGACAGCGGATAGGGGTGTGTGGTGGCCTGTACGGCGTGCTCGGCCGCGAGCGCCAGGAACTCACGGCCGTCCTCACGTGTGTTGGAGGTGACGCTGCGCAGCTGCTTCTCGTAGAAGAGCTCGCTCTCGTAGCGCAGTACCGGGATGTCGCTGAGGTGGATGCCCGCGATCGCCAGTGTCCCGCCCCGGTCGAGGGCCCGCAGCGCCACCGGGACCAGATCGCCGACCGGCGCGAACAGGATCGCGCCGTCCAACGGCTCGGGCGGCATCTCCGCGGAGTCGCGCGCGGAGGCCGCCCCCAGCTCCAGCGCGAGCTTGCGCCCCGCCGCGCCCCGCGTCAGCACGTGCACGGTGGCGCCCTCGGCTATCGCCACCTGCGCGCACAGGTGGGCGCTGCCTCCGAAGCCGTACAGCCCGAGTCGCCCGCCCGCGGGGAGCGCCGCCCGTCGCAGCGCGCGGTAGCCGATGATCCCGGCGCACAGCAGCGGAGCGAGCGTCACGTCGTCGAGATCGCCGGGCAACCGGTAGGCGAACGCGGCCGGTACGGTCGTGTACGGCGCGTAACCGCCGTCCGCGTCCCAGCCCGTGTACCGCGAGGCCGGGCACAGGTTCTCGGCGCCGCGCGCACAGTAGGCGCAGGTGCCGTCGGTGCGTCGCAGCCAGGCCACCCCCACCCGCTCCCCGACGTCGAAGCCGCGCACCGCCGCCCCGAACCCGGCCACCGCGCCGACGACCTCGTGCCCGGGTGTGACACCCGGCCGGTGCACCGGCAGATCCCCCTCGGTGACATGCAGATCCGTACGGCACACCCCGCACGTCCGCACCCGGACCAGCAGCTCGTCGTCGTCCGGCACCGGGACCGGCTTCTCGACCAGTCGGAGCGGTGCCGTCTCGACCGGGCCCGGCTCGACCACCGACCACGCGTGCATCGTTCTGTCCGCCATACCCAGCCCCGTCCTTCGACCGGCAGCCGTCTGCCCCCAGTCTGGAACGGAAGCAGGCATTCGGCGCGCGGCCGGACTGCCGGGTGACTAGCGTGAGATTCGGGACAACTCACCGATCCGGGAGAGGGCCGCAGTCATGGCCGTGAAACCTGAAGGAACCCCCATCTGGGCCGACGCGATGTTCAGCGACGTCGATGGAGCCAAGAGCTTCTACGGCGACGTCCTCGGCTGGACGTTCGGGGAGGCGTCGTCGGAGTACGGCAACTACACCCAGGCCTACGCGAACGGCAAGGCGGCCGCCGCGGTGGTCCCGCCGATGCCGGGCCAGGAGGGCATGTCGCAGTGGTGCCTCTACTTCGCCTCACCCGACGTCGCCGCCACCGCCGCCAAGATCCGCGACAACGGCGGTGAGATCCTGATGGAGCCGATGGCGGTCGGCGACTTCGGCAGCATGTGCCTGGCCCGCGACCCCGGCGGCGTCGTCTTCGGCGTGTGGCAGGGCGGGACCCACGAGGGCTTCGAGACGGCCATGGAAGACACCGGTGCGTTCTGCTGGGCGGAGATCTTCACCCGCACACCGGAGAAGTCCGACACCTTCTTCCCCGCCGTCTTCGGCTACGGGCAGCAGAACATGGAGGACGACGCGATCGACTTCCGTGTCTACACCCTCGGCAAGGACACCATGGCCCTGGGCCGGATGAAGATGACCGAGGAGTTCCCGCCCGAGGTCCCGCCGTACGTCAACGTCTACTTCAACGTCCCCGACTGCGACGACGCCGTCGCCAAGGCCACCAAGCTCGGCGGCATCCTGCGCTTCGGCCCGATGAGCAGCCCGTTCGGCCGGTTCGCCGCGCTGAGCGACCCGCAGGGCGCGAACTTCTCGGTGATCGACACCGGTACGACCGAGGGCGAGATGCCGAGGCTCGGCGACATCCCCTGACCGACTCCGCGACCGGGCACCCGGCCCGCCCATGGCATGATCGGCCCATGCGTGAACGAGTAGTGGCCGCGTGCGACGGGGCTTCGAAGGGAAACCCCGGGCCGGCGGGCTGGGCCTGGGTCGTGGCCGACGAGAAGGAGACCCCGGTCCGCTGGGAGGCGGGCCCGCTCGGCAAGGCCACCAACAACGTCGCGGAACTCACCGCGCTGGAACGCCTGCTGGCGTCGACCGACCCGGACGTACCGCTGGAGATCCGGATGGACTCCCAGTACGCCATGAAGGCCGTCACCACCTGGCTGCCGAACTGGAAGCGCAACGGCTGGAAGACGGCCGCAGGCAAGCCGGTCGCCAACCAGGACCTGGTCGTGCGCATCGACGAACTGCTCGCCGGCCGCACGGTCGAGTTCCGCTACGTCCCCGCCCACCAGGTCGACGGCGACCGGCTGAACGACTTCGCCGACCGCGCGGCCAGCCAGGCGGCCGGTGTGCAGGAGCCCGCGGGCAGCGGCCTCGGCTCCCCTGAGCCGCCGCCCTCCCCGGACACCCCGTCGGCCAAGGCCCCGCGCCGCAAGGCCGCGGCGCCCCGGAAGAACGGCAGCTCCTCGCGCACCATCAAGGCCAAGTTCCCCGGCCGCTGCCTCTGCGGCCGTGGCTACGCGGCGGGGGAGCCCATCGCCAAGAACACCCAGGGCTGGGGCCACCCCGACTGCCGTACCGCCGAAGCCTGACCGAGCCGGGCCGGACGGCGCCTCAGGCCGCGTCGAAGGTGTAGTGCGCGGTGTGGTCGAGCAGATCGGCGGGACGCACGTCGTTCCACGGCTTCATCGTGTCGCCCAGATCGACCACGTTCGGTGTCCCGGCCGCCGGCACATAGCCGGAGCCGGGGTGCCGCCGCTGCCAGTCCGCCCACAGCTTGTCGATGTAGGCGTGGTGCAGCCAGAACACCGGGTCGTTGGGCGACACACCGGTGGCCATCTGCCCGCCGACCCACACATGGACCCGGTTGTGCAGGTTCACACCCCGCCAGCCCTCCAGGTGGTTGCGGAAGCCGTCCGACGCGCTGTTCCAGGGCGCCATGTCGTACGTCGCCATGGCGAGCACCGACTCCACCTCCGCCCGTGTCGGCAGCTCGCGCACGGCGGCGCCGAGTGAGCGGCGCAGAAAGGTACGGCCGTCGACGCGCACGTTGATCGGCCAGTTGCCGGTCGACGCGGCGAACGGCCCGTCCGTCACCCGTCCGTCGAGGCTGCGCCCGGTGCCGCCGAGGAAGTCGGGCGCCCACAGCGAGGACCGTATGGAGCGGTCGGTGCTCCAGTCCCAGTACGGCAGCGCGACCGAGGCGTCCACCTCCTGCAGAGCGCGCTCGAAATCGAGCAGGAATCTTCGGTGCCAGGGCAGGAAGGACGGTGAACGGTGGCCGGTGCGCTCCCCGTTGTCGGTGTCGCCGACGATGAAGGCGTTGTGCGTCGTGACGAACTCGTCGTAACGGCCGCTGCGCTTCAACTCCAGGACGGCGGCGACGAACCGCCGCTTCTCGTCGGCGGTCAGCTGGGCCTGGTTCTTGCGGACGGTCATGGTCGCGGGTGCTCCAAAGTGCTGTTACGGCAGGTCAGTTGGCGGGGAACGGGAGAAGGGCCGCGCCCTGCAGCTCGTCGACGGCGGCGCGGGCGGCGGCGCGCGGGGTGGGCACCGGGTCGTAGTGACTGACGACGCTGATCCAGCTGCCGTCGGCGTTGCGCATCACATGCAGCTCCACCTCGTCGACGAACACGGCGTATCCGCCGCCGTGATGCTGGTGACCTCCGCCAGAGACCGGCCGGCCCTGTATCCGGCGGCCCTTGTAGACCTCGTCGAAGGACGTCGGGGAGTGGTGGTCGTCGTGCCCGGCGGTGGAACCGCCGGGTGCGGCGATCGTCTGGACACCCGCCACGGTCGCGAGGGCGGCCGCGGCGGTGAGCGCACGGCGACGGCTGAGTTCCGGCATATGGACCTCCTGGGTTCGTTCGATGGACGACTCCGCATGCCTATCTGGCTGGATGAGAGAGGGAGAAATCGGTCGGGAGTGGTTGGCTCCGATCCGGACAAGTGACCACATGTCATGCAAGATTGAACGAAGATGATCTTGCTTTGCATGAGGCCCTGGGGTCACCGGAACGGGGAATTCCTTCCCGTGGAGGCCGCGTTTCGGGTGCTCCTTCGCGGGCGGCTGTGGCGCCGGTGGTCTGTGTCACCTGCTGAAACTGGCGCGATCCGGAACGTCGCGATGCGAGGTGTCCGCCCTGCTACCCTGCGGATCCGAAATGACCTATATGGGTAACTTCTAGGGGTGTGTGTGAAGGTCGCCTGCGTCGGCGGCGGGCCCGCCGGCCTGTATCTCTCGATCCTGCTGAAGCTGCGGGACCCGTCTCACGAGATCACCGTCCACGAACGCGACCCGGAGGGCGCCACCTATGGCTGGGGCGTCACCTACTGGCGCGACCTGCTCGACACGCTCCACGAGTACGACCCCGAGTCGGCCCGAGCCATCGGCGAGAGCTCGGTCCGCTGGAGCGAGGGCGTCGCCCACGTACGGGACCTGAGGGCCTCACCGGCACTGACGACCCGGCGGCCCGGCGACGAAGGGCGCGGCATCGGTCGCCACCGGCTGCTGGAGATCCTCGCCGCCCGCGCCCGTTCGCTGGGCGTCCGGCTGGAGTTCGAGCACCGGATCACACCGGAGAACCTGCCCGCAGCCGACCTGGTCGTGGCGGGCGACGGAGTCCACAGCGCCCTGCGCTCCCGGCACGCCGACCACTTCGGCACCGAGATCAGCACCGGCCGCAACCCCTATGTCTGGCTCGGTACCAGCAAGGTCTTCGACGCCTTCACCTTCGCCTTCGTCGAGACCGAGCACGGCTGGATCTGGTGCTACGGCTACGGCTACGGCCCCGAGGCCGGCACCTGCGTGGTCGAATGCGCTCCTGAGACCTGGACCGGACTCGGCCTCGACACCGCGAACGAGGCCGACGCAACGGCCCTGTTGGAGAAGCTCTTCGTCGACGTCCTCGACGGCCACCCCGTCATCGGCCGCTCCGGCGCCGACGGCAGTGCGCAGTGGCAGACCTTCCGCACCCTCACCAATCGCACCTGGCACCGCGACAACCTCGTCCTGCTCGGCGACGCCGCCCACACCACCCACTACTCCATCGGCGCCGGCACCACCCTCGCGCTGGAGGACGCCGTCGCCCTCGCCGACGCCCTGCACCAGCATCTCGCCCTCCCGCAGGCGCTCGCCCGCTACGAACGGGAGCGCAAGCAGGCCCTGTTGTCCATCCAGAGCGCGGCCCGCTACAGCGCCCGCTGGTACGAGAACCTGCCCCGCTACATCGACCTGCCCCCGCACCAGATGTTCGCCCTCCTCGGCCAGCGCCACTCACCCCTGCTGCCCCACCTTCCGCCCCGGCTGTACTACCGGATCGACAGAGCGGCCGGGCAACTGGAAGTGCTGCGTCGCCTCAAGCGCCGGCTCGGACCGAAGGTCGCGCGCGCCGTGCAGGCGAGGGCATCCCGGAAGTAGCCGAGCCTCAGCCGAACAACCGGTCGAGGAAGGCGTTACCGAACACCCCGTGGGGATCCAGCCGGTCCAGCACTCCCGAGGCCTCGCGCCAGCCGTCCTCACCGAAACTGCCGGGCACGACCGAATCCAGCATCTCGTCGTCGCTCCAGGCGGCCTCGTCGGTGTAGGCCCAGCCCTTCGACCACTCGACCCGGGACCTGGCGTAACCGCCGTCGAACGTGTCGAGCACGAACTGCTCGATTTCGCGCAGGAACGCCTCCGCGTACGGCGTCCCGGGCAGCGTCAGGATGTTCAGCCACACGGCCGTGTCCCACTCGGGCCGGTCCTCGTGCGGCCGGAGCGCCGACAGCAGCGGCGTCCGCGCACCCTCCAGGCCGACGTCCGCCGCATGGTCGAGGCCGGTCACCCGGATCTCCACCGAGCCGTTGACCGGGAACCGTCCCTGCGCCGCGTACGCCGAGAGCCGCTCCCGGTAGAAGGTGGTGAACTCGGCGACCACGCGCTGCACTTGGGCCCGGCTCGTCAGTACCGCGCAACCGTTGGTGGCGATCCTCAACGTCGTCGGCCGCAGGTACAGCAGCGTGTTCTTGGACGGCCCCCAGATGTCCGCCGACAGTGTCGCCACCAGCCCGAGCGCGGCCACGTCGTACTGCGCGTTGCCCAGCACCGGCGCCAGATACCAGGCCCCGTCCGACACCATGCGCCCGACCAGATCCGCCACCGGGCGCGGCACGCTGTCGGAGAACGGGTAGTTGTACGGCTTCCTCACCTGCCGCGAGGTCAGCGGCCGGTCCGGGGAGACGCTCCACACCTTCAGCCAGGGCAACTCGGTGAAGGCGAACCAGATCACCTCGACCCGCCCGGCCCGGTCCAGGAAACTCTCGAAGGTGCGCCCCTCCGTGCCGGGCGCGGCGAAGAGCTCGCCGGCCGGGATGTCCGTACGGCTCACACAGCGCAGGTTGGTGTTCGCGCCCACACGCAGCACGACCTCCGTGACCAGGGAGCGGCCGAGATGGGTGAGGAGCGCCGCGCAGTCAGCCTCGGCACGGTCGTAGGTGCGCAGCACGTACGCGCCACTGGCCTCGTCCCAGACGACCGCCGTCAGCGACAACACGAGATTGCTGAGCGAGCCGTACGTGTGCCCGGTGAGCCGCTGTTCGCCGCGCGCCGGTACGGCGGTGCCGTGCGCGTCGATGGCCAGGGCCCCGCCCAGGGTGAGGTTGCCGGGCGCGGGAGCGGCGGTGACGCCGAGGCCGCGCTCCTCCAGGTAGCTGAGCAGGGCCTCCGTGGTGACGCCGGCGCCGGCCCGTACGGAGTCCGGGGACTCCAGGGACAGGCCGGTGAGGTGAGGGGCGGTGTCGACGAGCAGGACCGGCGTGTCCGACGGCGTGCCCGGCGTGATCGTCAGGGGTGACCAGCCGTGCGAGGCACCCCGGGCGCGTACCCGCCAGCCGTGCCGCCAGGCCCAGTTGACGGCGGCGACCACCTGGTCCGGGCCGGCCGGTGCGCAGGCCCACAGCCCGTCGGCGGTGATCTCCCCGACCCAGTTGCGGTACGCCGAGCGGTACAGCGCCACATCCGAGGGGAAGTCCGGTAACTCCTGTGCCGCGACGGCCGGATCCGCCGGGAGCAGGATCGGCACGGTGGCCAGGGCGGCGGCGGTGCGCAGGAAGCCCCTGCGGCTGAACTCGTCGATCATGGGCTCACGCTAGGGACCGGCTCGGCGGTAACCACTCGCGCGTACTACCTGTTCACTCGTGTGAGTGAATGATTCACAGGTAGCGGCGCGGAGGGGCCCGTTCCGCGCATGCGCATGACGAATGACACACTGACGCCATGGACGAGCGTGTAATCGGCAGGTTGGGACGGCGGGCCTCCGTCGTCGGTCTCGGGACATGGCAGCTGGGCGCCGACTGGGGAGACGTCGACGACAAGGAAGCCCTCGCCGTGCTGGACGCGGCGGTCGAGTCGGGGGTGACCTTCTTCGACACGGCCGACGTGTACGGCGACGGACGCAGCGAGCAGACCATCGCCGCCTTCCTGCGCGGCAGGCCCGAGCTGGACATCTTCGTGGCGACCAAGATGGGCCGCCGCGTCGACCAGATCCCCGAGAACTACGTTCTCGACAACTTCCGTGCCTGGAACGACCGTTCCCGGCGCGACCTCGGCGTGGACCGCCTCGACCTGGTCCAGCTGCACTGCCCGCCGACGCCGGTCTACTCGACGGACGAGGTGTTCGACGCCCTGGACACCCTCGTCGAGGAGGAGCGCATCGCGGCCTACGGCGTCAGCGTGGAGACCTGCGAGGAGGCGCTGGCCGCGATCGCCCGGCCGGGCGTGGCCAGTGTGCAGATCATCCTCAACGCGTTCCGTATGAAGCCCCTGCGCGAGGTGCTGCCCGCCGCCCAGGAGGCGGGCGTCGGCATCATCGCCCGCGTCCCGCTGGCCTCCGGCCTGCTGTCGGGCAAGTACACCAAGGACACCGTCTTCCCCGCCAACGACCACCGCACCTACAACCGGCACGGCGAGTCCTTCGACCAGGGCGAGACCTTCTCCGGCGTCGACTACGAGTCCGGCGTGGAGGCGGCCGTCGAGTTCGCCGCCCTCGCCCCCGAAGGCTTCACGCCCGCGCAGCTGGCGCTGCGCTGGATCATCCAGCAGCCGGGCGTGACCACCGTGATCCCGGGCGCCCGTTCGCCGGAGCAGGCCCGCGCGAACGCGGCCGCCGCCGCGCTGCCCGACCTGTCCGACGAGACGCTCGCCGCGATCCAGGACCTCTACGACCGGCGGATCAAGGAACAGGTGGAAAACCGCTGGTAGACGCGGCACGGCTCCGGGGGTGGCCAACCCGCCGCTCCCGGAGCCGCGCCGTTTGAGTTTTTCGCGCCCTGGTTACCCGGACCACATGACGGAGCAGGAAGAGCGGACGGGACGCGACGAAACAGAGGAAGAGCGGGCCGACCGCAGATGGCTCGAACTCATCCAGGAGGTCCGGGTGGCCCAGACGGGCGTCCAGATCCTCTTCGGCTTCCTGCTCACCGTCGTCTTCACCACCAAGTACGACACCCTCGACGACACGGACCAGACCATCTACATCGTGACGGTCATCCTGGGCGCCGCCGCCACCGGTGCCCTGATCGGTCCTGTGTCCCTGCACCGCGTGGTGTCGGGGCGGCGCATCAAACCGCAGGCCGTGGACTGGGCCTCCCGGCTGACCTCCGTCGGCCTGGTCCTGCTGCTGGCCACGATGGCGTCCGCGCTGCTGCTGATCCTGCGGGTCGCCATGGACGACGACCTTGTGCCCTGGCTGGTCGCGGGCGTGGTCGTCTGGTACGTGGTGTGCTGGTTCGTGCTGCCTCTGTGGACACGCCGCCGCTACACAGAGTGAGCGGTGGCGCGTCGGTGGAGTGAGCGCGGCTACTCCTGTCGTGCCGCGCCTTCCCGCGTGCCGCGCAGAGCCGCGATGGCCGTGGCGATGGCCTGCTGAAGTTCCTCCAACTGCTGGACCATGTCGTCCTCGACGAACTCCTGCACATCGTCGAAGGTCAGCTCCTCGAAGACCTTCGTCGCCTTCTGCAGGCTGCTGTAGAACTTCGTCCGCCGCTCCTGCACCCGCAGCTCGGGGTCGGCCTCCACGGCCTCGACGACGAGCGACTTCATCGTGTCGTAGGCCTCCGTGGCCCACTCACCGGTGTCCTCGTCCTCCTCCAGCTCGTCGATGAGCGACAGATGCCGCTCGGCTTCCTGGCGCAGATCCACGGGCGCGTCGACGGTCTGCCCGGCGGGCGTCTTGATCTGGCCGGACTCGGCGATCTGGCGGACGTAACCGATCCGGTCGGCCGACCGGCTCTCGGTGGCGACAGCCTTCTTCAGGTCGTCGGTGCGTACGACGTCCCGCGCCAACTCGGCCTGCAGATCCGGGTCTTCGCGGACCCGGTCGAGCAGCGCCTGGCGGGCCGCACGGGCGGTGGAGGGGTCGGCGAGGATGGCCGCACGCAGCGCGGTGGGGTTCTCGGCGACCTCCAGGGCCTTCGTCGGGCGGATGCCCTCGGCCTCGGCTGCCTCGGTGATGGCGGTGCCGCGCTCGGAGGTGGCGCTGTTGCGGGAGACGTAGTAGCTGAGCCACACGTCGGCGTCCGGCAGCTCCACCTCCTGGCCCGGCGCGAGCGCCTCGAAGTGCGGCACGAGGCCGTCGTCGGCGGCCCGGTCCCAGGCCTTGTAGTAGCGCATGACGCGCTCCGGGGAGCACCCGGCGAGTTCGGCGAACTCCTTCGCGGACACCTTCGCCGTCTCGTCCGCGCCCTGGCCACCGGGGCGCACGCTGCGCGCCACCATCAGGCCGAAGGTCCACCCTCCGGTCCGCGCGTAGACCCCGAACTCGCGCGCGTCCCGCGCGACGAGGTCGGACAGCGGGGCCGGGGGAGCGGGGGACGTCTCGGGCGGGACGAACGCAAGGGTCACGGATGACTCTCCTGAGCAGGGCTGATCGGACGGCACATGGGGACAGGGGTGCTCGGACCGCACATGTGCAGACAGGCAGCCTATATGCACCCCCGGCAGCGCCTATTCCCTCGATCGTCGCCGGGCCGTGGGAGAGGATGCTCGCATGAGTGTTCGCCCGCTGCCCCCGAGTACCCCCGCCGCCCAGGGCATCGACGCCTCCGGTGTCCTAGCCTTCCTCGACGCCCTCGACGCCGCCCCGGACATCGAGCCGCACAGCCTGATGATCCTGCGACACGACCGGCTCGTCGCGTCCGGATGGTGGGCGCCGTACACCCCCGAGCGCCCCCAACTCCTCTACTCGATCAGCAAGAGCTTCACGGCGACGGCCGCCGGGATCGCCGTCGGCGAGGGGCTGATCCGGCTCGACGACCCGGTGATCTCCTACTTCCCGGAGTTCGAGGCCGACATCACCGATCCGCGCAGCCGCGCGATGCTCGTACGGCACGTGGCGTCCATGGCCAGCGGGCACGAGAGCGACACCCTCTACGCGGCGTACGGCCTCGACAGCGAGGACCTCGTGCGTGGGTTCCTGCTGATACCGCCGCCCCGCGACCCGGGGACCGTCTTCGCGTACAACCAGTCCGCCACCTTCACGCTCTCCGCCATCGTGCAGCGGGCGAGCGGCCAGTCGCTGACCGAGTATCTCCGGCCGCGCCTGCTGGACCCGCTCGGCATCGGCGACATCGCGTGGCTGAGCGACCGCAGCGGCCGTGAGCTCGGCTTCAGCGGGCTGCACGCCACCACGGACGCCATCGCCCGGCTCGGCCAGCTGTATCTGCGGGGAGGGGTGTGGGAGGGCGAACGGCTGCTGCCCGAGTGGTGGGTGGCCGAGGCCACGCGTCCGCAGATCCAGAACCCCGGTGTCATGCCCTCGGAGGACTGGCAACGGGGTTATGGCTTCAAGTTCTGGATGTCCCGGCACGGCTACCGCGGTGACGGTGCGTTCGGTCAGTTCTGCCTGGTGCTGCCCGAGCAGGACGCGGTGATCGCGACGACTGCGGACACCCGGAACATGCAGGCCGTGCTGAACCTCGTCTGGGAGCACCTGTTGCCCGCGTTCGGGCCCGCGCCCCTGACCGGCGGCGAGGCGGCGGACGCGGCCCTGGCCGAGCGGCTGGCGGACCTCGCGCTGCCGCCCGCTGCCGGCAAGACCGCGCCGCCCGAGCGGGCCCAGGCCTGGTCCGCCGGAGCGTTCACGCCGGACGGCGGGGTCTGCGAGCAGCTGCCCAAGCTGACCGCGATCGACCTCGCGCCGGGCGAGGACGGCTGGACGCTGACGCTCACCGAGGACGGTCACCCGCTGCGGGTGCGGCTCGGGGAGGCCGGGTGGACCGTCGCCGACGAGCCGCTGCCCACCGCGGTCAGCGGCGGCTGGACCGACCCGGACACCCTTGTCGTGGACCTCGCCTTCCTGGAGACCCCGCACCACCTGGACGTGACATGCTCGCTCAAGGACCGGACATTCAGGGCGAGTTGGCGTACGGAGCCGCTGCACCGCCTGCCCCTGCGGGCGATGCGTGCACCTGAACCGTCGGTCTGATCACTCCTCGGGCACGCGGAAGGTCCGCAGGACGACGTCCAGGGCCTCCCGGTTGCCTGCGTCGTCCCAGTCGGCCTCCGGGGTCGTCCAGCGCAGCGAATAGCCGCGGTGTTCGCCGATGAGGAGGCCGCGGCCGAAGGTGCGCACACGGGTGTCGTCGATGTCGGCGAGCCACTGGATGTCGGCGGCCTCGTAGCCCTGGTACGTGGTCGCCTCGATGTCACCGAGGCGCTCGTAGCCGACGCCGGATCCCTTGAGGCCGGGCTCGACGTCGTCGCGCCAGACGGCGACGGGGTCCGGGCCGACGCGCTCGCTGTAGGTGACGGCGAGCGTGCGCGGATCGTCGGCCGAGCCGAGCACGACCCGGTACGCCAGGTCAGAGGCGCGCGTCGTGCGCAGCGGCTTCCAGCCCTCGGGGAGGGCCAGGGAGAAGCCCTCCGGTGACTTGTACGTCCGGAAGCCGTCGGGCAGAGCGGTGCCCGACGGGGACGGGGCGGGCGACGCGGTCTCCGTCGCCTCCTTCGTGGGGGACGGGGTGGGCTCCCTGGTGGGGGCCGGAGTCGTGGGTTCCTTCGCGGAGGCCGACGGGCCGGGTGGTGCCGCGCCTGCCGCCGACGAACCCCCCTCGTCCTCGCGGCCGTTGGTCACGACCAGGACCGCGGCCGCGACGGTGACCACGGCGAGGGCGGTACCGGCGACCATGGCTCGTCTGCCCCAGCCCGGGCCCACGGGGTACAGACCGCGCGACCGAGGGCGTGCCGGCTCTTGCAGGGGCGCCTCGGGGTCCTCGTTGAGGACACGCACGAACGCGTCGCGGATCACCAGTCTGCTCAGCCGCTCCCGGGAGTCCTTGCGCAGCAGCCCTTGCACGGCCTGGGTGAGTGGACCGGCACGCACCGGCGCGCGCAGCGGAAGCCGGTCCACCCCCTTCAACGTGGCCTCGGGCCGGTCCCGTTCGCGGTAGGGCGGGCGCCCCTCGACCATCGTGTAGAGGATCGCGCCCAGCGCCCACAGATCGGACGCCGGCCCGATGCGTTCGTCACGGGCCTGCTCCGGGGAGGCGTACGACGGTGCGGCGACCCGGGGCGCGAGGGTCGCGCCGGCCAGCCCGAAGCCGGTGACGACGAGGGGACCCTCGTCGCGCACGAACACCTGGCCCGGGCTCAGCTCGCCGTGCGTGATGCCCGCGACGTGCGCGGCCTCCAGCACGTCGAGCAGTTCAAGGCCGATGCGGGCGGCCCGTACATAGTTGAACGTGCCCTGCCGGGCGAGGAGTTCGCCGAGGGGCGTGCCGTCGATCCACTCGGTCACCAGCCACAGGCTCCCGGACTCCTCGACGGCGTCCAGGACGGTGGCGACCCGGCCCGGACGCAGCAGGCCCATCCGCTCGGACGTCCGCAGGATGCGCGAGGTCGCCCGGCGCCGGTCGTCGGGGCTCGGATCGTCGGGCAGCCCGACCTGGGTGAGGAGGCACGGCTGTTCGGTCTGGATGTCCTCGCCGTAGTAACTGACGCGGTTCGTCTCGCGATGGACGACATCGACGAGTCGATACCTTCCCGCGACCAACTCGGCTGTGGAGACGCGCGCCTTGACCATGGCCATCCCTCGCTGAACCCCTGGCTCTCATTTCTCACAGGAAGTACGAGAGACGTAGCCGGAAGCGTTCAACGAAATCCTCAACTAAAGGGCGCTTCTTTTCCTTTGCTTCTTACGCGTGAGTAAGCTCGCGAAAAGCCAAGGGAATTGAGCCGGAATGCTTCACCGCAGGCCGAAATCCGCAGCCCAGCGCAGCACGTCCGAGGTCGTCGCGTTGCCCCCGCACACGACCAGCCCCAGCCGGGCGTCGTCCCCGACCCGCTCCAGCACGCGCCGGGCCGCGGGCAGCAGACAGCCGGCGGCCGGCTCGGTCCACACCTTGGCGTGCTCGGCGAGGTCGAGCACACCTCGCACCGCCTCCCGGTCCGGGACCACGAGCACCTCGTCGACCAGGGCGGACACATGGTCGTACGTCAGCTGCGACACGCTCGGCGCGCTCAGCGTGGACACGATCGACGACAGCGCCACCGGCACCGGCTCGCCCACCGCCAGCGCCTCGGACATGGCCTCGGCGCCCTCGGTCTCCACACCCCAGATCCGCACGCCGGGCCGCCGGGCCCGCAGCGCCACCGCGACGCCCGCGACGAGCCCACCGCCCCCCACGCTGACGAGTACGTCCGTGAGGTCGCCGGCGTCGTCGGCGAGCTCCAGCCCGACGGTGCCCTGCCCGGCGATCACCAAGGGGTCGTCGAAGGGATGGACGAGCGTCAGGCCTTCGTCCCGCAGCCGCGTGACGAGCGCGAACGCGCCGTCCATGTCGTCCGTCAGCCGTACCGAGGCTCCGGCGTCCCGGGCGATCTCGACGGCGCGGACGGGCGCCGAACGCGGCATCACCACGGTGGCCTTCACCTCCAGGGCGGCGGCCGTCATCGCCAGGGCGATGCCATGGTTGCCGCCGCTGACCGCCACGACCCCGGCGGCGCGCTGGGCGTCGGTCAGCGACAGCAGCTTCGCCGTCGCCCCGCGGGCCTTGAACGAGCCGGTGCGCTGGAGGAGTTCGAGCTTGGCCGTGACCGGGACGCCGAGCAGGGCCGTGAGGCCGGGGCTGGAGACGGTCGGGGTGTGCACGACATGTCCGGCGATGAGGTCGGCCGCGGCTTCGACGTCCGTGATCCCGATCAAGGCAGTCACCTTTCCGGCGCGGGGCGGTGATCCGTGCCGCTTCGCACCCTGACCGGGGGAGGGGGTGCCGGTCAACCCGGTTCCGCCGCGCGCTCCACGGTGACGTGCCGGTGACCGCCGTACAGCGTGGACCGGGCCTTCACAGGTCGCGCCGCACCAGGAAGCCGATCAGCGACCGCAGCTCCCCGGCGACCTCCGCCTCCAGCGGAACATCGGCGAGAGCCGCCTCCGCGGCGGTCACCTGGCGCCGCGCCTCGGCCAGCCCGGCCGAGCGGCCACCCAACTCCTCGATCAGCGCGGCCGTATCGGCGAGGTCGGCGGCGGACCCCAGCAGCGAGGGGAGACGACCGGCGGCGGGGGAGTCGAGCGCGGCCAGTACGGGGAAGGTCTTCTTCCGCTCCCGCAGATCGCCGTGCACCGGCTTGCCGGTCACGGCGGGGTCGCCCCAGATGCCCAGCAGATCGTCGACCACCTGGAAGGCGACGCCCAGATGCCGTCCCGCACGATCGAGGGCGGAGACGGTCGCGGGCGGTGCGCCGCCCAGCAGAGCGCCCAGCGCGACCGCACAGCCCAGCAGCGAGCCCGTCTTGTGCTCGGCCATCGCCCGGTACTCGTCCGGCCGCACCCGCTCCGGCCCCGTCCACGGACGCGTGGCGAACAGCAGGTCGTCCGCCTGCCCGCGCACCAGGTCCTGCAACGCCACGGACAGCAGCCGCACCGCCTGCGGACCCGCCGGTGCCTCGGCGAGCGTCTCGACGGCCAGCGCGAACAGGGCGTCGCCAGCGAGAACGGCGGGCCCGGTGCCGTACGCCTTCCACACGGTGGGGCGGCGGCGCCGGGTCGTGTCGCCGTCCATGATGTCGTCGTGCAGCAGGGAGAAGGCGTGCACCAGCTCCACCGCGACCGCCCCGTCCACCCCGACCTGCCCGGGAGCACCGGCCGCCTCGGCCCCGAGCACGGCCAGTGCCTGCCGTACGCCCTTTCCGCCGGAGGCGACGGCCGGCGCGCCGCCCACCTCGCACCAGCCGAAGGTGTACGCGGCCATCTCAGCGACCCAGGGGTGCATCCGGCCCACGGCGTCGCGCAGCGCGGGGCGCACCAAGGCGCGGCAGCGGTCGAGGACTTGGTGGACGTCGGCCGGTGCCTGCGCCGACGGGATGACCGGATGGGCGTCGAACGGAGTCCGCACCGCCGAAGGGAACGTCGTCACCGTACGGCCACCGCCCCGGCGCCCGCCCCGGCCATCTCCGCGGCTTCCTCTTTCTTCGCGGCAGCGTCCTCCAGGGCGTCGAACTCCGCCTGCGCCCGAGCAACCATCTCCCGCGCGTGCCGCAGCCCGATCCGCTCCAACACCTCTGCCAGCTCCGCCAGTTCGGCGGTCGTCTCGGCGTGATCGCGCCCCAGCCGGGCCCGTGACTTGACCAGCCCGAGTCGCGACAGCGCCTCCCCGCGCGGCTCGCTCATGGCGCGGAACTCCGCGAGCGCCTGCTCGTACAGGGCGCGGGCCTCGGCGTAAAACCCGGCGCGGTAGAGGACGTTGCCGCGCATCTTGTGGTTGTAGGCCAGTGCGCTGGAGAGCTTCATCGCGCGGCAGGTGGCCTCCGCCTCGGACAGCAGCGCGAGCGCCCGCTCGACGTCCCCGTCCCGGACGGAGACGATGTCGGCCAGCCCGCGCAGCGCCCAGGCGTGACCGCGCCGGTCGTCGGCACGGGCGGCGATCTCGGCGGCCTCCTCGAACAGGGCGAACGCGGTGTCGTACGACCCGGTGTTGCGATGGATCTGGGCTATGCCCTCCAACGCCCACACCGTGTGCCGCGCCTCACCGCGCCGCCGGGCCTCGGCCAGCAGCTGCTCGTGCAGCCGGTGGACCGCCTCGTAGTCGCCCTGGATCCGGCCGGTCTCCGCCAGCCCGGCCAGTGAGTAGCCGCGTACGACGATGTCGCCGCCCCGCTCGCCGAGGTCCGCCGCGAGCTGCAGGAGCCGCCGGGCCAGCGGGAACGCACCGCGCTGTCGGGCCAGGGTGCCGCCGCTCCACAGCGCCCAGGCCATCGCCCCGGTGTCGCCGGCCTCCCTGGCGGCACGGTAGCTCGCCTTCCACGCCCGGTCGGCGTCCCCGATCTGCCCCAGCCGACGGTGCGCCTCGGCGACCGCGAGCCCCGAACGCGCCGCCTCGCCGTGCTGCCCGGCCTGTTCGGCGGCCTTCAACTGCTCGGTGCCGGCGGCCAGTACGTCGGTCAGCGAGGAGTTGACGGACAGGGTGGTCAGGGCGCCCTGGTACTCCGGGGCGAATGCCTTGCCGTACATGTATGCCTCTCGATCCGGTATACACGCCATCTATACGCAGTGTGTATACATGGGCGGTATAGTGCGTCGAAAATCAGCCCTGGCCCAGAAGGCCAGGGCGTCATCGGTGACAGTCACCTGATGCTCTTCACTTGTTGTCGATCAAGACGTCGGCGGAGCGGACAGGGTTGCTCGTGAGGCGCAGATCACCTCACCGGGGTGGTGTCAGTGCTGCTGGGCCTTCTGCGGCGTAGCCTCACTCGGCCGTACGACGACATAGCCCTGGCCCTGCAGCATCAGCTGTACGGCCTCCCCGGAGCCGCCGCGCAGCATCGAGCCCAGGGACTGGGAGCGGTGCAGCGAGGTCTGCAGCCCGGCCGTCCAGCCGACCACCGCGTCCGTGTCGACGTACACCGGGTACTGGGGCGAGACGGGAATCACCAGGGGATTGCCCTCGCAGACCAGCCCCAGCCGGCCCTGGCCCGTGAAGACGCTGTTGAACAGTCCGCCGCCGGTGATGCCCGCACCCTTCACCGTCGCTATCCGGTACGACAACGAGGCGTCGAAACACAGGACGTTGCGGCCGTTGACCGTGAACTCGTCGCCGGGGTCGACGTCGACGATGAAGCAGTTCTGCGCCTCGTGCGCGAACCAGGCCTCGCCCTGCCCGCGCACCGCCATCAGCGGCAGCCCCTCACCGGTCACGGCCCGCTTGAGCATGCCGCCCACGCCCTGGCCCTTGCGCTCGAACTGGAGGTTGCCGCGGTAGGCGACCATCGCGCCCTGGCGGGCGTGCATCTCGCCGTTCACCGCGTACTTGACGCATTTGGCGTTCTCGATCGTCATGCCCGGTGCCGTGGCCGGCTGGACCATGTGCTCGCTGGAAAAGAGGTCACCCTTCATACGGGCATCCTGTCCCGGACGGTTCCGTTCCGACCAGATAGCGGCATGCCGCCGTCCGATGCGTGCTGCTGGACCGTCAGGCGCCGAAGAGCTGTGTCCAGTACATGCCCGCGGGGCCGCCGCCCGCGAAGCCGATACCGATGTGGGTGAAGTCCCGCTTGAGGATGTTGGCGCGGTGACCCGGGCTGTTCATCCAGCCCTCCACTACCTCGGCGGGGGAGCGCTGACCGCAGGCTATGTTCTCGCCGATCGCGCGCATGCGGGAGCCCGCGGCGGCCGCACGGTCCCAGGGCTGGGTCCCCTCGGGCGAGGTGTGGGAGTAGAACGCGCGGGCGGCCATGTCGGTGCTGTAGGCCTGCGCGGCGTTGCCGAGCGCGGGATCGACTGCCAGGGCGCGCAGTCCGGCCCTGGCCCGCTCGCGGTTGGTGAGGTCGACGACCTCCGCCGCAGTGCGGGACAGGTCCCCCGGCGCCAGGGGCCTGGCCCACAGCGCGGTCCAGTACATGTCGCCCGAGCGGCCGCCCCTGACGTACGCCACGGCGGCGTGGGTGAAGGCCGGCTCGTGCAGCGTGTGGCGGGGTTGCTCGGTGCGCAGGCAGTACGCGACGAACTCGGCGGGGGTGCGGGGGCCGGAGACCAGGTGCTCGCCGACGGTGAGATACGTGTATCCGGTGGCGGTGATGCGCTGGTACACGGAGACGCCGTCGCGGCCCTCCACACCCAGCCGGCCTGCCGCGGCCATGGCGGCGGCGTGGGCCCGAGCGGCGGTGGCGAGGCGGGCGTCGAGGACGACGGGAGGTGAACCGGCATTGGTGCGGGCGGAGTTGACGAGGCCGAGGAAGCCGTCGGGATCGGGGGAGGCGACCGGCGGGGCGGTGACGGCGGACAGAGTCTGCATGGTGGCCGTGGGCCGTACGGCGGGCATCGGCGGAGCGCCGGCCACGGGCGGCGCGGGTGCCGACGGGACCGGCGACGGCGTGGCGTCCTCGACGACGTCCACCCCGAAGTCGCGCGCGATCCCGGCCAGCCCGTCCGCGTACCCCTGCCCCAGGGCCCGCAGCTTCCAGCTGTCGCCGCGCCGGTAGATCTCCGCCAGCAGCAGCACGGTCTCCTGCCGCGGGCGCGGCGGGGCGAACCGGGCGATCGTGCGGCCACCGGGGGCGGTGACGTGAAGCGTGGGGGCCGGCAGGCGGCCCAGGGGAGTGCCGGGATCGGCGGGGCTGACGACCACCGTGATCCGGGTGGCCCCGTGCCGCAGTCGCGGTGGATCGACGGTCAGGGTGTCGCCGTGGAGCCGGGCGCCCGGCGCGGACGGCTGGTTGTAGAACACGAAGTCGGCGTCGCCCCGGACCTTGCCGCCATCGTCGGTGATCAGCGCGGACACGTCGAAGGGGCCGGGCACCCGGACGGTCACACTGCCGCCCGGGAGGGGCAGATTGCCCCCGGGAACCAACTCGCTCATCGTGCCGTCCTGGTGGGTGGTTCGAGATCCGGTGGGGATGTCCGGAAAACGTCCAGCGGATCTCGCGGGTTCCCACCCGACGTGCGCGCTACTTCGCCTGCTTGCCGCAGAACGCGGACTCCAGGGTGCCCAGCATGGAGTTGAGGACCGTGCCGTTGTTGGAGGTGTTGGCGAGCGCGGCGAGGCTGCGCTTGCCGTCCTTGGACGCGAACGCGTAGGTGTAGTAGCCCTGAACGGCGCCCGTGTGGCCGTACACGGAGATCCCGCACGACAGATGACGGCGTCGCAGCCCGAGCCCGTACTCCTGCTTGGTCCCCGACGGCACCCATCGCTGCATCTGGGCCAGCTGTGCCCGGGAGGTCAGCCGGCCGCCGAGCAGCGTCGACAGGAAGGTGTTGAGGTCCCGGGTGGTGGAGATGACGGCGCCGGCGCTCTGCGCCCAGGACGCGGTCTGCTCGGTGGCGTCGACGAGCGCCGTGCCGGCGGCGTCCGGAGTGAGGTACCCGCGCGCGTGCCGGCCGGGGATCTGCGTGCCGGGGTGCACATAGAAGGTGTCGCGCAGGTGCAGCGGCTCGATGATCCGGTTCTTGTACTCGGTCCGCACGGAGTGCCCGGTCAGTTTCTCGATGAGCATCCCGGCGACCACGAAGTTGGTGTTGGAGTAGGAGTACGCGCCGCCCGGCTTGGTGGTCCGCGCCTTGCTCAGCGACCGGTTCACCAGCTGCCGGTAGGTGAAGACCTTCTTGCGGACCGCCTCGAACCCGGGAACCGTCCGCGCGAACATCTCGTTGGTGTAGTCGTGCAGACCGCTGCGGTGGCTGAGCACATGCCGCACCGTGATGCGGTCGTCGGGCAGCAGTCCCGGCAGATAGCGGTTGACCGGGGCGTCGAGCTTCAGCTTCTTCTCGTCGGCCAGTTGCAGCAGGACGACCGCCGAGAAGATCTTGGTGACGCTCCCGATGCGGAACCGGTCCGTGTTGCTGATCTTCCGTCCGGTACCGCGGTCGGCGACACCCGTCGCCGCCCAGTGAACCGAGCCGCCGTCGTCGAGCCGCGCCATCACGCCCGGGGCACCCTGCCCGCGCACCGTGCGCAGGACGTTCCACAGGCCCGTGACATCGGGTTTGGGCAGGGCGGCCGCCGAGGCCTCGGCCCTGGTGGTGGCGCCGGGCGCCAGGGATGCGGCATGCGCGGGAACCGCCAGGAGCGACACCACGGCCGCCGTCACCGCCGTACCCCTGACCACCGTTGCTGAGACCATCCGGCTGACTCCCGTCTCTGTCGATGTGCTGCCGAGGATTGATGCAGATGTGCTGCTGATACGAGAACGATCACCTGCACGCGGGGCAACCTTCTCGCATCCCGTCACATCGCCACAGACGACGCACAGTTGGACAGTCAGGTATCACCGGGTGGGAGGCGTCCGGTGTTCCCTGTGGGAATCCTGTTTCTTTTATTGACGGCGGAAAATAAGACCTCTAGGTTCCGGACATGTCCTCGATCCGCCGCGCCGAGACGTTCCCGGCGAACACACCGGCCGTCTCGCAGATCTTCACCACGGTTCTGAGCCACGGGCCCCTCACCCGCCTGGAGGTGGCCCGGCGGGCGGGACTGTCCCCGGCCGCCGTCACCAAGGCGGTACGGCCCCTGATCGAGGCCGGCTACCTGGTGGAGGACGTCGACGAGCCCGCCCGGCCCGCCCTCGGCCGCCCCGCCAACCCGGTGCGGGTCGACGGGGGACGGGCACTGTTCATCGGCGTCAAGGTGACCGGCGACGAGGTCATCGGCGTGCTCACCGACCTGTGCTGCCGCATCCGCGTCGCCCGCCACGCGCCGCTCCCGGACCGGGAACCGAAGGTCGTGCTGGCCTCGGTCGCCGAGCTGGCGGGCGAACTGCTCGCAGAGGCGGGAGACTTGGGGGTCCCGGTCCTGGGGCTGGGCATCGCCGTCTCCGGAGACGTGGACCGCGGTGCGGGAATCGTCCGCTACTCGCCGTTCCTGGAGTGGCGGGACGTGCCCCTCGCCGAACTCGCCGCCACGACCACCGGATTGCCGGTCACCGTCGACAACGACGTACGGGCCCTCACCGTCGCCGAGCAGTGGTTCGGCGCCGGTGTGGGGCTGTCGGACTTCGCCGTGGTGACGGTCGGCGCGGGCATCGGGTGCGGGCTCGTGGTGCACGGGCGGGTGGTCGCCGGGGCGCACGGTGTGGCCGGAGAGATCGGGCACGTCACCGTCGATCCGGCCGGCCCGCCCTGCCACTGCGGCAACCGCGGCTGCGTGGAGGCCATCGCGGGGGACGCCGCGATCCTCCGGCGGATCCGCGAGACCACGGGCGCCGAGGTCGCCGACACCGCGGAAGCCGTGGCCCTCGCCCATCGCGGTGTCGCCGGGGCGCGTGAGGCCTACGCCCGGGCGGGCGAGGCGATCGGCCGCGGCATCGCCACCGTGGCCAACCTGCTCGGCCCCGAGCGGGTGATCATCTCCGGCGAGGGCCTCGCCGCCCACGACCTGTTCGCCGAACAGATCCGCGACGCCTTCGCCGCGGCCGCGTTCGGCTCCGCCGCCCAGTGCGACGTACAGACCCGCCCGCTGCCCTTCGAGGAGTGGGCGCGCGGGGCCGCGGCCACCGCGATCCAGTCCTTCATCAGAGCCGACGACCAGCGTCAGAGCCGCTGAACCGACCCCTGGAGGTACGACCCATGCGGTCATCCTCGTACTCCGTCATGCCCGCACGCGCCCTGAGAGCCGTGGTGGTCCTGGCCCTCACCGCCGGTGTCACCGCCGCCGTCCCCAGCGCGCAGGCCGAGACCCCCACGCCCCCGGCCGCCCCGACCGGCACCACCGTGGCCGCCAAGCCCTACATGGGCTGGACGAGCTGGACCATGCAGTCGTCGAAGTACCCGGGCCTCAACCCGAAGGGCGACTACAGCTATCTGTCCGAGGCGAACGTCATCAAGCAGACCGACGCCATGGCCGCCAAGCTGAAGAAGTACGGCTACGAGTACGTGAACATAGACGCCGGCTGGTGGATGGACTGGTCCTGGAAGTCGCAGTTCGACGAGTACGGCCGGCAGAAGGCCGACCCGGTGCGCTTCCCGAGCGGCATGAAGGCCGTCGCCGACCGCATCCACTCCAAGGGCCTCAAGGCCGGCATCTACCTGCCGGTCGGCCTGGAGAAGGGGGCGTACAACGACGGCAAGAACCCGATCTGGAACGCCGACGGCTGCACCACCGGCGACATCGTCTACGACGACCTGCGCACCACCAACGGCTGGGACAGCGCCTACAAGATCGACTTCTCGAACCCCTGCGCGCAGAAGTACATCGACTCCCAGGCGCAGATGTTCGCCGACTGGGGCTACGACTTCCTGAAGCTCGACGGCGTGGGCCCCGGCTCCTTCAAGAGCGGCGACAACTACAACAACGTCGCCGACGTCGCCGCCTGGCAGCAGGCGATCAAGACCGCCGGCCGCCCCATCCACCTGGAGCTGTCCTGGTCGCTGGACTACGGGCACGTCGCGGACTGGAAGAAGTACTCCAACGGCTGGCGCATCGACACCGACGTCGAGTGCTACTGCAACACCCTGGTCAGCTGGGAGAACTCGGTCGACGACCGCTGGGACGACGCCCCCGCCTGGACCGACCACGCCGGACCCGGCGGCTGGAACGACCTCGACTCCCTCAACGTCGGCAACGGCGAGATGGACGGCCTCACCAAGGCCGAGCGGCAGAGCTACGCCACCCTGTGGGCGATCGCCAAGTCCCCGCTGTTCACCGGCGACGACCTCACCAAGCTCGACTCCTACGGGCTGTCGCTGCTGACCAACCGCGAGGTCATCGGCATCAACCAGAGCAGCGCCCCGCCCGCCGAGCCGGTCACCGCCTCCGACCCGCAGCAGGTCTGGGCCGCCAAGAACCCTGACGGCACCTACACCGTGGCCCTTTTCAACCTCTCCGACGCCCCTGCCTCCGTGACCGCCGACTGGCAGACCCTCGGCTTCAAGGGCAAGGCCTCGGTGCGTGACGTGTGGAACAAGGAGAGCCTCGGCACCTACTCCGGCAAGATCACCCAGGCTCTTCCCGCGCACGGCTCCCGCCTGTTCACCGTCACCCCGCGCGGCACGGACCTGGCCTGGACCGCCCACGAGGCGGAGGCGGGCACCCTGAGCGGCAACGCCTCCGTGGCCGACTGCTCCGCCTGCTCCGACGGCCGCAAGGTCGGCAACCTGTACGTCGGCGGCAAGGTCAGCGTCAACGACGTCGTGGTGGCCAAGGCCGGCACCTACCAGATCAAGGTCGCCTACGTCAGCGGCGACGCCCGCTCGGTCCTCGTCTCCGCCAACGGAGTCGGCGCCACCCCGCACAAGTTCGCGTCCACCGGTGACTGGGGGACCGTCAACAGCGTCTACGTGCCGGTGAAGCTCAAGGCCGGCGCCAACACCGTCACGTTCGACAGCGGCACCGGCTACGCGCCGGACATCGACCGGATCGACGTACCGAAGTCCCTCTGATCTCCCTCTGTCGGGGCCCGGCCGTGCGCCGGGCCCCGGCCCGGACGACCCCGGAGCCGCACATGGACACCAGCCCGAACGAACCGAGCAGAAGATCCGTCCTCTCCCTCGCCACCACCGCGGGCCTCACCGCCGCCCTCGGCGCGCTGCCCGCGTTCACCGCCACCGCCGCGCCCGCCCGCCCCGCCGAAGTCCCGCTGCCCGCCGACGCCGCCCGCCACCAGCTGTGGTGGCAGGCCCCCGGCGACGAGGGCTCACTGATCGAACAGGGCCTGCCCCTCGGCAACGGCCGTATCGGTGCCCTCGCGAGCAACGACCCCGGCCGTGAACTCCTCCTGATCACCGACGCCACCATGTGGACCGGTGGCCTCAACGACACCCTGGACCAGGACGGCCAGTTCCCCTACGGCCGCTCCGACTTCGGCTCGTTCACCCTGCTGGCCAAGCTCACCGTCGACATCCCCGACCACGACCTCGGCGGCGTCAACGGCTACCGCCGCACCCTCGACCTCGCCCAGGGCCTGGTCACCAGCTCCTACGTCCGCTCCGGCGTCACCTACCGGCGCGAGATGTACGCCAGCCGGCCCGACGACGTCATCGTCCTGCGCTTCACCCAGAGCGGCGGCGGCCGCTACACCGGCACCCTCACCCTCACCGGCACCCACGGCGAACACCCCACCGCCGCCGAGTCCTTCGCCGCGACCCTCCCCAACGGCCTGCGCTACGGCGCCGCCCTCAAGGCCCGCGGCACCGGCGGCAAGGTCACCGTCGACGGCACCCGCATCGACTTCACCGGCTGCAAGGACCTCACGGTCGTCGTCACCGCCGGGACCAACTACGCGCCCGACGCCGACTCCGGCTTCCGCGACCGCTCGCTCGACCCCGAGCGACTCGCCCGTACGAAGGTCCGTGCCGCCGTCGCCGAGTCGGCCGACGCGCTGCGACGCACGCATGTAGCCGACTACCGCGCCCTGTACGGAAGATTCGACCTCTCCCTCGGCACGTCCTCGGCCGAGCAGCGCGAACTGGACACCTGGGAGCGTCTGCACGCCCGCAGCCGCGACCCCGAGCCCGATCCCGAACTGGAGGCGGCCTACCTGCAGTTCGGCCGCTACCTGATGATCTGCGGCTCCCGCGGCAGCCTCCCGCTGGGCCTCCAGGGCCTGTGGCTGGACGGCAACGACCCGGACTGGATGGGCGACTACCACACCGACATCAACATCCAGATGAACTACTGGATGGCCGACCGCACCGGCCTGTCCCCGTGCTTCGACGCCTTCACCGACTACTGCGTCGCCCAGCTCCCGTCCTGGAACGACCTCACCCGCCGCCTGTACAGCGACCCGCGCAACCGCTACCGCAACTCCAGCGGCAAGAACGCCGGCTGGGCCGTCGCCTTCTCCACCAACCCCTACGGCGGCAGCGGCTGGTGGTGGCATCCGGCGGGCAACGCCTGGCTGTGCACCACCCTGTGGGAGCACTACGAATACACCGGATCGCGCGAGTACCTCGAGAAGATCTACCCGCTCCTCAAGGGCGCGTGCGAGTTCTGGGAGGCGCGGCTCCTCACCATCACCCTCCCCGGCACCTCGAAGGAGGTGCTCGTCGACGACAGCGACTGGTCCCCGGAACACGGTCCGCAGGACGCCAAGGGCATCACCTATGCTCAGGAAGTCGTGTGGATGCTGTTCGGGAACTACTGCACCGCGGCCGCCGAACTCCGGCGGGACACCGACTACGCGGATACGATCGCCTCACTGCGCAGAAAGCTGTACCTGCCGCAGGTCAGCCCGACCACCGGCTGGCTGGAGGAGTGGATGTCGCCGGACAACCTGGGTGAGACCACGCACCGCCACCTGTCCCCGCTGATCAACCTGTTCCCGGGCGACCGCATCCGCCCGGACGGCTCCACCCCGTCCGACATCGTCGCCGGCGCCACCGCCCTGCTCACCGCGCGCGGCATGGAGAGCTTCGGCTGGGCGAATGCCTGGCGCAGCCTGTGCTGGGCCCGCCTGAAGGACGCCGACAACGCCTACCAGCTCATCGTCAACAACCTCCGCCCCTCCACCGACGGCAGCAACGGCACGGCCTTCAACCTCTTCGACATCTACGAGGTGGAACGCGGCCGGGGCATCTTCCAGATCGACGCCAACTTCGGCACCCCCGCCGCGATGGTGGAGATGCTGCTGTACTCCCGGCCCGGACACATCGAACTCCTCCCGGCCCTCCCCGACGCCTGGGCCGCGTCGGGCTTCGTCGAGGGCGTCCCCGTGCGCGGCGGCTTCGAGGTCGACCTGCACTGGCGGGAGGGCAAACCGACCGAGGCGCGGATCCGCAGCGTCGGCGGCCGCACCACGACGGTCGCGTACGGCGCGGAGTCCCGCACGGTCTCGCTGCGGCCCGGGGCGTCCGTCACGCTGAAGGACCTCGCCCGGTGAGGGCCGAACTGCCGCTGGCAGCCGTCCTGCTGACGCTCGTCGCCTGCCAGTCCGCGCCCGGCGAGGCGACCGCCGGCCCGAGCGGCGTCGTCACCTGGGCGACCAGCGCCGACCGGATGTCCGACGGCGTCGCGGGCCGCAGCTACCGGCTCGTCGTGCACACCACCGTCGGCGGAAGCGGAGTGCGGGTCCGGCTCTCCAACGCCTTCGGCGACCGGCCGATCACCTTCGACAGCGCCTACGCGGGCCTCCAGAAGCAGGGCGCCGAACTGCGGCCGGGCAGCAACCGGCGCCTGGCCTTCGGCGGCGAGCGCACCGTCACCGTGCCGGCCGGCGCCACCGTGTGGAGCGACCCGCTGCCCGGGAAGCTGCCCGCCGCGTCCAATCTCGTCGTCAGCCTGCACAGTCCGGACGCGGCCGGCCCGGCGAGCGGGCACTGGATGGCGATGCAGACGTCGTACGCCACCCAGGGCGACCACACCGCCGAGGAGAGCGGCACTCCCTGGACCATCCCGACCGGCTCCTGGTTCTACCTCGACGCCGTCTCCGTGCACGCCCCCAAGGGCACCGGAGCCGTGGTCGCCCTCGGCGACTCCATCACGGACGGCTGGCAGTCCACGTCCGACCTGAACCGCCGCTGGCCCGACTACCTCGCCCGTCGTCTGCAACGGACGGACACGGCGGTCAAGGGCGTCGCCAACGAGGGCATATCAGGGAACAGGGTCCTCGCGGACG
Organism: Streptomyces sp. cf386; assembly: GCF_900103585.1. Taxonomy (GTDB): domain Bacteria; phylum Actinomycetota; class Actinomycetes; order Streptomycetales; family Streptomycetaceae; genus Streptomyces. The sequence continues at coordinate 33,499 of NZ_FNHV01000005.1, read as the reverse complement.
GTCCCGGGCAGAGCGCGCTGAACCGGCTGGAGCGCGACGTCCTGTCCCAGCCGGGCGTGCGGACCGTGTTCCTCTTCCAGGGCGTGAACGACATCAAGGCCCACACGGGCGTCACGGCCGAGGACCTGATCGAGGGCTACCGCGAGATCGTCGACCGGGCACACGCCGCCGGAAAGTGCGTCGTGGTCGCGACCGTCGGCCCCTTCAAGGGCTGGCACGAATGGGACCCGGCCGCCGAGGCCGTACGCCAGGAGGTCAACACCTTCATCCGCACCAGCGGCGAGTTCGACGCCGTCACCGACTTCGACCGCATCCTGCGCAGCCCCTACGACCCCGCGAAGATGCTTCCCGCCCTCGACGGCGGCGACCACATCCACCCCAACGACAAGGGCATGCAGGCGATGGCCGACGCCGTCGACCTGGGCGCCCTGGAGTGCGACGCCACCGACTGATCAGCACAGGCCAAGGGACTCGGTGCGGAACGCCTGGTCAGCGAGGATAGGGTGCAGCCTGGCTCGTCTGCGTCGTCCCCCACCCGAAGGATCAGCCGGCTCCCCATGACAGACACCCGCACCGACTCCCGTACGGGCTCCCGCACCGACTCCCGCCCCCGGGGACTCCTGGTCCGTGTGATCCGCTGGATCTTCGGCGGCATCGCCGCGTTCGTCGCCGCCTTCTGGCTCGTCACCGCGTCCCTCGATCTCGCCCTATCCGCAGGCCTCTACGGCACACCGGGCACGTACAAGGTGGGGCGCTGCTACGACACGAACGACAGCCGCAAGAACTCCGACATCTCCTGCTACGGGGACTTCACGCCGGACGGCGGCGGCGCCGACGACGCCGTCGCCGTACACCTGGAGGACACCGGGCACGACTACCCGGACGGCACCGAGTTCGCCGCCCAGGAGGGGCTTGCGACGCAGTCCATTCAGCGGGCCGGGGTCTGGGGCGTCATGGGCGAGCTGTGGCAGGTCGGGTTCGCCGCGGCCGCACTCGCCTGGCTCACGTACCTGGTGGTCAGGCCGCCCAAGTCGGGCAAGCCGAACCGGAGTCGGGAGCCCTCGCGGCGCGAGAAGGCGGCCGAGCGGGTGGGACTCGGCATCTTCGCCTGCGCCGTTGTGGGCATCCTCGGCTGGGCCGTCAACCTCGTGTGGTCGATCGCCGCGTAGCGGCGGACCGCTCCGAGCGCCGGGCACGCGAAGTCGCTAGCCGCGCAACGTCTTCGCCCAGTCCGCCGGCACCCGCCCCGCGGGCCCCGGTGTCGGCTGATCCGCCGGATGACTGACGGGGGGCGCCAGCTCGGGCCCGGACTCGAACAGCTCGTTCGTCTCGTAGCTCCAGTACCAGCCCTCACCCGGCTCGAAGCTCTGCACCAGGGGATGCCCGGTCTCCCGGTAGTGCCCCGTCGCATGCTTCGCGGGTGAGCTGTCACAGCACCCCACGTGCCCGCACTGCGCACACCGCCGCAGGTGGAACCACCACCCACCGGCCGCGTCGCACTCGCTGCATCCGCTGCCGCTGGGCGGCACGCTGGAGTCGATCCCTTTCTCACCACTCATGCGGACTCCTCGGCAAGGTCGATCTCGGGTGTGTCGTTCTCGGCCACGGTGAGCGGAAGCAGCACTTGGAACCGCGTGTCCCCCGGCACCGACTCCACCTGGATGTTGCCGTGATGCTTGTTGACCACGATCCGCCAGGAGATGTCGAGACCGAGCCCGGTGCCCTCACCCACCGGCTTCGTCGTGAAGAAGGGATCGAAGATCCGCCCCCGGTTGTCCGCCGGGATGCCAACCCCGGTGTCACGGAACTCCACCAGCAGCCGGTCGTGATCCGGCGCCGTCCGCACGGTCAACGTCCCTTCGCCGCCGGCGCTGTTGATCGCGGCGACCGCGTTGTCGATGAGGTTCGTCCAGACCTGGTTGAGCTCCGCCGGGTACGCCGGGATCCTCGGCAGCGTACGGTCGTACTCCTTGACGACGTTGATCTGCCGGCCGATCTTGCCCGACAGCATCAGCAGGGTGCTGTCGAGGAGTTCGTGCACGTCGGCGTTCTGGAACGGCGCGCGGTCGAGCTGGGAGTACTGCTTGGCGGCGTCGACGAGATGCGAGATGCGCGCGGTCGAGTCGTTGATCTCGTCCATCAACAGCTCGGTCTCGACGGTGTAGTTGAGCCACCCGATCGCGTTGGGCAGGATCTCCTCGTCCACCGCTGTGGCGACCTGGTCCAGCCAGTCCACGTCGAGACCGGCCTGTACGAAGGTGGGCGCGATCCGCCAGGCCTGCTGGATGTCGTGGTCGTCGAGCCAGTCGGTGACCGCGTCCTCCCGGTCGGCGGCCTCCAGCGGACTCAGCGTGGGGGCCTTGGCGACGCGCTCAGCGGTGCGTTCCTGGATGTCGATGAGGTTCGCCATGACCTCGGGGGAGTAGGAGCCCTGTGCGATGATGGCCAGCTTGTGCCGCATCTTGCCGACCCGCTCGCGCAGCGTCGCGGTCGCTCGTACGGCCGCAGCCGCGGGGTTGTTGAGCTCGTGCGTGAGCCCGGCGGACAACGAGCCCAGCGCCAGCAGCCGTTCGCGCTGCCCGATGGCCCGCTGAGTGCTCTTCGAACCGAAGAAGAGCCCCTCCAGCAGATGTACCGCCATCGGGAACCACTCCTGCATGATCGCCGCGAAGGTGTCGGCGGGCAGCACGAAGAACCGCGTCGGCTCGGTGACGCGCATGGAGTTGTTGTAGGCCTGCCGCACCCGGTCACCCAGGTACGCCTGCATGGACCCGGCGTACACCCCGCGCTGCGAGGTCCGGGTCACCTCCACGTCGTCCCCGCCGACCCGGCGGGACAGGACGACCGTGCCCTCGATCATCACGTAGAAGCAGGTGGCGGGATCGCCCTCGGCGTACACGGGCCCCGGCTCGAACATCTCCACCCGTCCCTCGCTGCACAGCCTGCCGAGCTGCTCGGGGGAGAGCTTCTCGAACAGGAACAGCGACCCGATCTCCCCGGGTTGGCACGGCATCAACTGCCCGCTCATGACTGCTCCAGATAACGGTGGACGAGCATCACGGCCATGGCTCCCTCTCCGACGGCGGACGCGACCCGCTTCGCGGACTCCGCGCGCGCGTCGCCCGCCACGAACACGCCGGGAACATTGGTCTCCAGGTGGTACGGCGGCCGGTCCAGCTCCCAGCCCGCCGGTGGCCGTCCGTCGGACGTCAGGTCGGGCCCGGCCAGGATGAACCCGCGGCCGTCCCGCAGCACCGTCCGGTCCAGCCAGTCGGTGAGCGGGGCCGCGCCGATGAACACGAACATCCACTGGGCGTCGACGAGTTCGCTCCGCCCGCTGTCCACCTCGCGCAGCGTCAGCTGCTCCAGATGGTCGGAGCCGTGCGCGGACTCCACGACCGTGCCCGTGCGCACCGAGATGTTCGGCGCCTCGTCGATCTGCTGGATCAGGTAGTGCGACATGGACGCCGACAGCGACGCCCCGCGCACCAGCAGCGTCACCGACTTGGCGCCCCGCGACAGATACATCGCCGCCTGCCCCGCCGAGTTGGCGCCGCCGACGATGTACACGTCCTGGCCCTGGCAGGCGGGAGCCTCCGTGAGCGCCGACCCGTAGTACACCCCGCAGCCGGTCAGGTCGACACAGCCGGGTGCCTGCAGCTGCCGATACGACACGCCGGTCGCCAGGATCACGCTGTGCGCGGCGACCGCCGAGCCGTCCGAGAACCGTACGATCCGGGCGGCGCCGCTGACCTCCAGCCCCGTCACCTCGCGCGCGGAGAGGATCTCGGCGCCGAACTTCGTCGCCTGCCGGCGGGCGCGGTCGGTGAGCTGCGCGCCCGACACTCCGTCCGGGAAGCCGAGGTAGTTCTCGATCCGGGAGCTCTGCCCGGCCTGCCCGCCGGTCGCCGACCGCTCCACCAGCACGGTCCGCAGCCCCTCCGACGCCCCGTACACGGCGGCGCCGAGGCCGGCAGGGCCGCCGCCGATGACGACGAGGTCGTAGAAGTCGGCCGTCGGCGTCGTGGCCAGCCCCACCTTCGCGGCCAGCTCGGGCGCCTCGGGTGCGAGGAGGGGCGTACCGTCCGGCGTGACCACCAGCGGCAGCCGCTGCCCGTCCTGCCCGGCGGCGGCCAGCAGTCGCTGCCCCTCGGGCTCGTCGGCCGAGTACCAGCGGTACGGCACCTGGTTGCGGGCGAGGAACTCCCGCACCTCCGACGACCGCGCCGACCAGCGGTGTCCGACCACCTTGGTGCTGGGCACCGGTCGGTAGTCGCTGCGCCGCCAGGCCTCCAACAGGTCGTCCAGGACCGGGTAGAGCTTCTCCTCCGGCGGGTCCCAGGGCTTGAGGAGGTAGTGGTCGAGATCGACGACGTTGATGGCGTCGATCGCGGCGCTGGTGTCCGCGTAAGCGGTCAGCAGCACACGGCGGGCGCCCGGGTACACGTCCAGGGCCTGTTCGAGGAACTCGATGCCGTTCATCTGCGGCATGCGGTAGTCGGCCAGGATCACGGCGACCAGATCGCCGCGCAGCTTCAGTTCGCGCAGCGCCTGCAACGCGGACTCGCCGGACTCCGCGCGCACGATCCGGTGCGACTCGCCGTAGCGCCGTCGCAGGTCGCGGGCGACCGCCCGGGACACACCCGGGTCGTCGTCCACGGTCAGGATGACGGTCCGCGCTGTGTCGGCGGCCTGTGCCATACGTCTCCCACCCCGAGGGTCGCTTGCTGGACGCGGCGGCGGACGTCCGGATGGCGCAGTCGCCGCGCCGACTCCGGCCCCATCGTATGTTCGATCCGCCCGCTTCGCTCGGGTATGCGGGAGGCGGGCACGCTGTGTCAGTGAGCGGTTCTCGGCCGCGACACAGTGTGGTGAAGACTGGGTACCACGGACGGTGACCGCGACATGGAGGAGGCAGCCGGAATGACGCGCCCGATCACGGCAGGGGTGGACGGATCGGAGGAGAGCCTCGCGGGGCTGGCCTGGGCCGCCCGCGAGGCGGTCCGCCGAGGGCTTGCCCTTCGGCTGGTGCACGCCTGGCGGTTCCAGCCGCACGAGGCGATCGATGAGGGATACGCCAAGGACGCCGATACCCAGGGCCAGTGGGTGCGCGAGGGGCTGACCGAGGCCGCCCGTTCCGTCACCGAGCGGCACCCCGGCCTCGACGTCACCACCGACGTCCTCGACGGCGGGCCCGCCGAGACACTGATCGCCGCGGCGGCCGAGGCCGAGATGCTGGTGCTGGGATCGCGGGGCCGCGCCGCCGTCGTCGGGTTCCTGCTGGGCTCCGTCGGACAGCAGGTGATCGCCGGGGCCGAGCGGCCCGTCGTCCTCGTACGAGCCGGCGACCAGCCCTCCGCCGAGGCCGCCGGGCGCGAGATCGTCGTGGGCCAGCAGGGCGACCCGGACGACAGCGCCGCCGTGCTGCGGCTCGCGTTCGAGACGGCCGCGGCGCGCGGCGCGACGGTGCGCACCGTACGGGCCTGGACCCTGCCGCCCCTGTTCGCCTACAGCCCGGGCTCCCTGAAGCTCCTCGACGAGGCCGGTGGCCTGGAGCCGTACGAGAAGAAGGCCCTGGGCGAGGCGTTGCGGCCCTGGCGGGAACGCTTCCCGGAGGTCCGTGTCGTCGAGCACGTGGAGATGGGCAGTGCCGGGCAGGTGCTGCTGTCGGTCTCCGGGCGGGCCCAGCTGATGGTCGTGGGGCGCCGCGCCCGCCGTACGGCCGTGGGCGCCCGGATCGGCTCGGTGGCACACGGCGTTCTGCACCACGCGGACTGCCCGGTGGCCGTGGTGCCCCACGACTGAGTCAGGACGACCGAGTCAGTCGGACGTCGTCGGCTGCAGCGTCTCCCGGGCCTTGGGAAGGATGTTCGTGATGTAGTCCTCGACGACCGCGTCCAGGCCGATGTCGTGCTGCACGCGCTCGGACAGATACCAGCGGTGTTCGAGCAGCTCGTGATAGATCTCGGCCGGGTCCATCGAACCGCGCAGCTCCAGTGGCACGGCGCGCACGGTGGGGCGGAAGACGTCGCGGACCCAGCGGTGCGCGAGCACCTCGGGGCGGGCGCCGAGGGGGTCGCCCGGGGCGTAGTCGTCCTGGGTGGCCATCCAGCTCTCCAGGTCGTTCAGGAGCCGTCGGGCCTGGTTCTCCTCGGTGTCCAGGCCCGTCAGGCGCAGCAGTTGACGCTGGTGGTGGCCGGCGTCCACGACCTTGGGCACGAAGGTGACCGTGTCGCCGTTGGGGGCGTGCTCGATCTGCATCTCGGCCACGTCGAAGCCGAGTTCGTTGAGGCGGCGGATCCGGCGCTCTATGTAGTGGTACTTGCCCGCAGGGTAGACCGAGGTGCGGGTCAGCTCCTGCCACAGGCTCCGGTAACGGGCGCAGATCTCGGTGCCGAACTCGATCGGGTCCACGGAAGGGTGCAGCGCCCCGGACGCCTCCAGGTCCAGCAGCTCGCCGCTGATGTTGACCCGGGCGAGGTCCAGGTCGTAGTCGCGCTGGCCCGTGCTGAGCTGAGGGTGCAGATCGCCCGTCTCGGCGTCCACGAGATACGCGGCGTAGGCGCCCGCGTCCCGCCGGAACAGCGTGTTGGACAGGGAGCAGTCGCCCCACGCGAACCCGGCGAGGTGGAGGCGGACCAGCAGGACGGCCAGCGCGTCCATGAGGCGGTGCATGGTCGCGGGGCGCATCGTCGTCTCGAACATCGAGCGGTACGGCATCGAGCCGCCCAGGTGCCGGGTGACCAGGACCGACTCCAGCGGGCCGTCACCGGCGTCGGTGCGCCCCGTGACCACGGCCAACGGATCCACCGCCGGGATGCCGAGCCGGTCGAGGTCGCGCAGCAGCTCGTACTCGCGCAGCGCCGGGCGCTCGGCGAGTTCCTTGACGGCGATCACCTCGTCGCCGGCCCGGGCATAGCGCACCACGTGCCGGGATATGCCGCGTGGGAGCGGGACGAGGACGTCCTCCGGCCATTCCTCCAGCGGCAGGTGCCAGGGCAGCTCCAGCAGGAGCGCGGGATGCTCCGGGTTGGTCGCGCTGATCTGCAGTGCCATGGGCCGTTCGTCCTCGCCTCGCCGGTGATCGTCACCTCACCTTAGAGCGCGCGTTCCCGGGCCTGAAGAGCGGCGTCGTGCACCGAGCCCCGGTGCACGGGCCCGTGCCCGGGCAGCAGCACGTCGCCCTTGAGCCCTTCGAACACGTCCAGCGAGGCCACGGCCCGGGCCCGCTCGCGGTGGAACATGTCCGGCAGCAGCTGCGGTCCCTTGATCCGCGAGGTGGGGTGCCCGCTCACCAGGGCGTCGCCCGCGATCACCACACCGGCGTCCGGCAGATGGAAGGCGCAGTGCCCGTCGGTGTGGCCGGGCGTGTGCACCGGCACGGGACGCCCGGGCAGGTCCAGCGGACCGGCCGAGGGGAACGCCTCGGGGGAAATGACCGGCACATGCGCGGTGCCGCCGGACCGGATGGCGTGGATCGCCCAGGGCAGGACCCCCGGCCGCCAGCCGTTCTTCAGGACCGTCCCCACGTTCACCTGGTGCAGGAACTCCCGGCGGGCATGCGGCACTTCGGCCTCATGGAGGTACACCGGGGTGCCGTACGTGGCGCGCAGGTACTCGGCGTTGCCCAGGTGGTCCGTGTGCGCGTGGGTGATCAGTACGGCCGTGACCGCCTCCGGCGAACTCCCCACCTCCGTGAGCGAGGCGAGCAGCTTGGCCCGGTCACCGGGGTAGCCGGTGTCGACCAGCGTGACCGCGTCACCCTCGGTCAGGATCACCCAGTTCGTGTTGCTGCCGTGCACCAGATAGGTGCCGTCGGCGACTTGCTGTATCTCTGCCCGCATGATCGTCCCGCGTGATGAGGTCCGTGCCCGACGGGCACAGCAAAGCAGATCAAGATGACAGCGCGTTCGGCGGGGCCGCACGCATCCCGAACAGGAACCGCGTGAGCCGCGTTCTGCGCACCACGCACTCGTACAGCACGAGGATCACGGCGAACGAACCGGTCACGATCACCGTGTACTCGACCACGATCGGCGCCGACCAGCCCACCACGCCGTACGCGAGGACGACCACGACCGGCTGGTGCAGCACGTACAACGGCAGGGCGGCGACGCCCAGGTATGCCATCACGGGCCTCGGGCGGGACTCCGCAGGCCGCTGTTCGCGCGGCCGGTCCAGCGTGCCGAGGATGGCCGCCACCAGGCACCAGCCCGCCGCGCTGAACAAGGCGCGGGTGACCAGCGCGAGCGGCGTGCGGTCGGTGAACGGGTCGTCCAGCGTCATGAACCCGGGACCGCACGCGGCGAACAGCACCACCCCCGCCACGCCCAGCGGCCGGGCGAGCCGGCGCATGACGGCCCGGACCCGCTCGTCCCCGACGAGAGTGAAGCCGTGGAGAAAGAACACCAGGTAGGCCCAGTGGTGCCAGGCCGCGTAGTCCTCCTCCATGCCCAGCGGCACCTGGAGCAGCGCGAGCGGCAGCACGGGCAGCACAAGCAGGGCGGGGTGCCCGGCGACGATCTCCGCGGCCCGGTCGCCGCCGGCCGCGAGGCGTGCCGCGAACGGAGCCAGCAGCAGGCAGAACGCGAGCAGCAGGAGCACGAACCATAGATGGCCGGACTCGAAGTGGTCCCCGTCCACGAAGAACGAGGATCGTGATCGCCTCGGTGGTCTCCGCGTTCTGGACGTAGTAGTCGCCCTCCGTGGCGAAGACCAGGGCCGTGTGGAAGAAGACCAGACCGAGGACCACGAGGACCCGGAGCAGGTCCAGTTCGCCGCGCCGGGGAGCCGTGGCCGGTGCCTGCGTCTGAGCGCTCATCCGCATCAGTGTGGCGGCGCCCCAGGGCTTCGCCCAGAGGAAGGGCTGCCTCCGGCACCGTCCGCCGGAGGCAGCCCCCGCGTGTACCCGAAGCGTCCGCCTCTGACGCCTCAGTGCACGCCGTTTGGGCGGAACTGCACGCTGATGCGCGGTCCCGCGGCGCGGGTGGTCTTCGGTACCGAGTGCTCCCAGGTCCGCTGGCAGGAGCCGCCCATCACGATGAGGTCGCCGTGCCCCAGCGGGCGACGCACCGTCTCGCCGCCACCCCGCATCGGACGCAGCAGCAGATCCCGGGGTGCGCCCACGGAGAGGATGGCGACCATGGTGTCCTCGCGGGCGCCCCGCCCGATCCGGTCCCCGTGCCAGGCCACGCTGTCCCGGCCGTCGCGGTAGTAGCAGAGCCCGGCCGTGGTGAACGGTTCGCCCAGCTCCTCGGCGTAGTGCGCGGTCAGTGCGTCCCGGGCCTCCGTGAGGACCGGGTGCGGGAGTACGTCGTCCGCGCCGTAGAAGGCGAGCAGGCGCGGTACGTCGACCACGTGGTCGTACATCGTGCGCCGCTCCGCACGCCACGGCACCTCGGCGGCGAGCTGTTCGAACAGCGCGTCGGCTCCGCTGAGCCAGCCGGGCAGGACGTCGATCCAGGCGCCCTGCGCGAGCCGGGTGCGGCGGATCCCGGCGAGGGACCCGAGCCGCAGCTCGTCGGTCTGGTCGAACAGGGAGCCCTGGAGGTGCGTGGCCATGGTTCCAGCGTACTCCTGAATCGAATATCTGTTCCCATTGGGTTTCCGGCCAGGCTCGTCGCCCCTCTTCGGATACATCGATGTATCGGATACATTCACGTATCGAATGGAGGTCCGGACATGGCGGTAGAGGAAACGACCCGGCGCGTCACCAAGCGCCGCGTCCGCACACGGGCCAATCTCCTCGACGCCGCGTTCGCCGTGTTCGCCGCCAAGGGGTTCGGCCGCGTCTCCATCGAGGAGGTCTGCGAGGCCGCCGGCTACAGCAGAGGCGCCTTCTACTCCAACTTCGACAGCCTGGACGAGCTGTTCTTCGCCCTGTACCAGCAGCGCGCGGACCTGATCGCCGAGCAGGTGTCCGGGGCGCTCGCCCTCGACGGGCCCGGCCTCGACGTGCCCGCCGCCGTGGACCGGGTCACCGAGATTCTGCTGCTGGACCGCGACTGGCTGCTGGTGAAGACGGACTTCCTGGTGCACGCCGCGCGTGACCCGGCCGTCGCCCGGACCCTGCTGGAACACCGCGCCCGGCTGCGCGGGGCGATCGCCGACCGGCTGGCCCGCGCGCGGGGACACACCGAACTGCCCGCCGTGCTCGGCGACATCGACGGCGCCGCCCATGCCGTGGTCGCCGCGTACGACGGCGTCACCACCCAACTCCTGCTGGACAACGACGTGGAGCACGCCCGCGTCCGGCTGGGCCAACTGCTCACCGCGCTGCTCACCGACGGCAGCGGCACCACCGCATAGCCACACCACAGCACAGCCACACCACCGCACAGCCAAACCACCGAATGAGGAAGGGACGGTCGCCATGGATGCCGACGTCATCGTCGTCGGAGCGGGACTCGCCGGCCTGGTCGCCGCGAGCGAACTGACCGGCCGGGGCCGCAGGGTCGCGCTGGTGGACCAGGAGAACGCCGCCAACCTCGGCGGGCAGGCGTTCTGGTCCTTCGGCGGTCTGTTCCTCGTCGACTCCCCGGAGCAGCGGCGCCTGGGCATCAAGGACTCCCTCGACCTGGCCTGGAGCGACTGGCAGGGCAGCGCCGGATTCGACCGGGTGGACGACGAGGACTCCTGGGCGGTGCGCTGGGCGCGCGCGTACGTCGAGTTCGCGGCCGGCGAGAAGCGGGCCTGGCTGGACGGGCACGGCATCAAGTTCCTGCCCACGGTGGGCTGGGCGGAGCGCGGCGACCTGCGCGCCCACGGCCACGGCAACTCCGTGCCCCGGTTCCACATCGCGTGGGGCACCGGTACGGGCGTCGTGGAGCCGTTCGTGCGGTACGCCAAGCAGGCCTCGCGCGACGGGCTGCTCACCTTCTACCACCGGCACCAGGTCGACGAGCTGGTCATCGAGGACGGGGCGGCACGCGGCGTGCGCGGCACGGTCCTGGCCGAGGACAACTCGCCCCGGGGTGTCGCCTCCAACCGCGACCGCGTCGGCGAGTTCGAGCTGACCGCACAGGCCGTGATCGTCACCACCGGCGGCATCGGCGCCAACCACGACATCGTCCGCCGTTACTGGCCCGAGCGGCTCGGCACCCCGCCCGCCGAGATGGTCACCGGCGTTCCCGCCTACGTCGACGGCCGGATGCTCGACATCAGCGCGGAGGCGGGCGTACGGCTGGTCAACCGCGACCGCATGTGGCACTACACCGAGGGCATCCAGAACTGGGACCCGATCTGGCCCGGCCACGGCATCCGCATCCTGCCCGGCCCGTCCTCCCTGTGGTTCGACGCCCTCGGCCGCCGCCTGCCCGACCCGTGTCTGCCGGGCTACGACACCCTCGGCACCCTCAAGTACCTGCGCACGACCGAGGACATCGCCGGCTACGACCACTCCTGGTTCATCCTCACCCAGAAGATCATCGAGAAGGAGTTCGCGCTGTCGGGCTCCGAGCAGAACCCCGACATCACCGCCAAGGACCGCGCCGGGTTCCTGAAGGAGCGCGTGCTCGGCAAGGGCGCCCCGGGACCGGTGGCGGCGTTCCTGCGCAACGGCGCGGACTTCGTGACCGCTCCGAACCTGGAGCAACTGGTCGAGAAGATGAACGAGCTGACGGACAAGCCGCTCCTCGACGCGGAGGGCCTGCGGCGCCAGATCGAGGCCCGCGACCTCCAGATCGCCAACCCCTACAGCAAGGACGCCCAGGTGCAGGGCATCCGCAACGCCCGCCGCTACATCGGCGACCGCCTCGGCCGCGTCGCCACCCCGCACCGCATCCTCGACCCTGCGGCCGGCCCCCTGATCGGCGTCAAGCTGCACGTCCTGACCCGCAAGACCCTCGGCGGCATCCAGACCGACCTCGACTCCCGCGCGCTCGCAGCCGACGGGACGCCCATCGACGGCCTGTACGCGGCCGGCGAGGTCGCCGGCTTCGGCGGCGGTGGCGTCCACGGCTACAACGCCCTGGAGGGCACCTTCCTCGGCGGCTGTCTCTTCTCGGGCCGGGCGGCGGGCCGGGCGGCGGGGCGGCAGACGGCCTGACGGTGACGTACGGCCCGTCTTCTCAAGCTTCGAGGAGGCGGGCCAGCACAGCGGCGTGACTCGCCTCCGGGGTCTTCGACGCGGTCAGCAGTGTCACATCGCCCTTGCTCGCCAACTCCCGCACGTGATCGACGAGTTCCGCAGCCTCGGGCGCGGCGAGCTCCGCCTCGTACCGCTCGGCGAACTCCTCGTACGACCTCTCGTCCGCGTGGTACCAGCGCCGCAGTTCGGTGGACGGCGTGAGCCCCTTGGGCCACTCGTCCACCCGCGCGGCATCCTTCGACAGGCCGCGCGGCCACAGCCGGTCCACCAGGACGCGCACGCCGTCCTCGGGCTCGGGTGCTTCGTACACACGGCGGATGCGAACGCTCATGATCGGCCCCTTCTCGGACGCTCGCGCTCGGATGCGAGTCCCTCGGATGCTCGCGGCGACCCGTCGGATCGGACGGATCCTTACAAGTTTCTTATAAGCGTTGGTCAAGGTCTGTGCATGATCACGCACAACTCCGGTGTCGCCCTACTGGTCGCCTCCCTGCTGCTGACCGGCTGTGGCGCCGATGCCACACCGACGCCGGATGAAGAGCCCGCTGTCACCCGCACCCCCGGGCCCGAGGCCGCCGCCGGCGCCCCTGCCGAGGCCGCCGCCGCCGAGGCGGCCGCGCGAAGGCTGCCCGGACTGGGCCCCGTGACCAGGGCCGGGGTGCCGCCCGAGACCCGGCAGGCCCTCGTCGTGACCGGACGCGGCAGGAACTCCTCACACTCCACCGTCGTCTTGTACGAGCGCACCGACACCGGCTGGAAGGCGGGCAGCAGCTGGCCCGCTCGCAACGCGCTGCGCGGCTGGACCGACCACCACCTTGCCGGCGACATGCGCTCACCCATCGGGGTCTTCACACTGACGGACGCCGGGGGCCTGCTCAATGACCCCGGGACCAGGCTGTCGTACGACTACGGCGACGGATTCATCGCCAGCGGTACCGGCTTCGAGGGCGAACCCCTCGCCGGTTCCTTCGACTACGTGATCGCCATCGACTACAACCGCACGACCGGCACCTCGCCCCTCGACCGGACCCGCCCGCTCGGCGATGGACGCGGCGGCGGCATCTGGCTCCACGTGGACCACGGAGCGCCCACCCAGGCCTGCGTGAGTCTCGCGCGGGAGCACATGAGGCTGCTGCTGCTGGCGCTGGATCCCGAGCGGCATCCCGTCGTCGTCATGGGCGATGCCGAGTCGCTGGCCCGCTGACGTCCCCCGAACGGCTCAGGATCCGCCGCCGAGCCCGACGGCGCGGTTCCGTGGCCCATGGGTCATCCGGCCCGCTGCCGCAACGCCCGTCGCTCGGCCTCGCTCTTGCCGCCCCAGATCCCGATGAACTGGTCCATGTCGAGCGCCCAGCGCAGACACTGATCCCGGACCGAGCAGCGTCGGCAGACGGCCTTAGCCTGCTCCGTCTGCAGCACGGTCGGTCCGGACGTGCCGATCGGGTAGAAGAGGTCGGGGTCCTCATGGCGGCAGGCGGCGCTGTTTCGCCAGTCGTCCATCAAAGTCACCTGCGATCGTCGAACGTGCCCTCGGTGATGAATTACTCGTTTTCGAGTCGCCTGTCGATGCGCGAGTGAAACCCCGTTGGACCCCGGCAGATCCGGTCACTGTTCGCGCATGCCCCACGGGGAGCCGTACGCGGTCAGCAGATCCAGGAAGGGGCGGGCCGGGAAGGCCTCCGGACCCAGTACGCCCGCGCCCGACCAGGCGCCGGTGGCGAGGAGTTCGAGGGCCACGACCGGGTTGATCGCGGTCTGCCACACCACGGCCTGACTGCCGTACTCCGCCATGGACCACTGGTTGTCGACCACGTGGTACAGGTACACCTCGCGCGGCTTCCCGTCCTTGACGCCCTGCACCCAGGTGCCCGCGCAGGTCTTGCCGTGCATCCGCTCGCCCAGCGTCGCCGGGTCCGGCAGACACGCGGCGACGACATCCCGGGGCGAGACGCGCACAGGCCCGTCGGCGCTCGGCACGGTCACCGGCGCGGTGCTGTCGAGGCCCAGCAGGTGCAGCGTCTTCAGCGTGCTGACGAACTCCTCGCCCAGGCCGTACTTGAAGGTCACCCGGCGCGCGTCGACCCAGCGTGGCATCAGGAGCACCTCCTCGTGCTCGACGTTCACGCACTCGACCGGGCCGATACCCTCGGGGAAGTCGAACACCTCGGGCTCGCTGAACGGTTCGGTGGTGAACCAGCCGCGCCCCTCCTCGTGGACCACCGGCGGATTGAGACACTCCTCGATCGTCGTCCAGATGCTGAAGGACGGCGCGAAGTCATAGCCGTCGACGGTGAGGTTCGCACCGTCACGGACGCCGATCTCCTCGATCTCGTCGAAGAGCTCGTCGGCCGCGTACCGGGCGAACACGTCCGACAGACCCGGCTCCACGCCCATGCCGACCAGGGCCAGCGCGCCCGCCTTCTCCCAGTCGGCCGCCTGCTCGAACTGGGCGTCGCCCAGCTTGACCCCGCACTCCTCGTACGGTCGCTGCGGATGCGGCCGCGACAGCGACATCGCCATGTCCACATACGTGGCCCCGGCCGTGCGCGCGGCCTGGAACAGCGGCATCACGAAGCGCGGGTCGGTGGCGTTGAGGAGCACGTCGCACGCGTGCCGCTCCAGTAGCGCGGTGACCGCCGCCTCGTCGCTCGCGTCCACGCGCTCGGCCCGGAACCGGGCGTCGCCGTCGAGCGCCCCCACGGCCGCCTCGGCGCGCCCGAGGTCGTAGTCGGCGACCACCATCGCCTCGAAGAACGGACGCCGGGCCGCGATCCGGGTGACGGCGGTACCCACACCGCCGGCGCCCACGAGCAGTACACGCATGACATGACTCCCTCGACTGAAGGTCACTGAAGGTCTACGACGTGATGGGGCCCCGCCGGAGATACAACGCCTCCCGGTCACGTAAGGTCAATGGCGTTGGCATAAGGCGAGGGCCTGCGGCATACGGACGGAGAGCATCGTGCCGAAACCAGTCGTTCCCGAGGAGAAACGACGCCGACGACGTCCCACGAAGAGCGGCACCGTGCTCTCCGAGCGGCTCATCGTCGAGACGGCGCTGCGCATGCTGCGTGAACACGGCAGCGCCGGCCTCACCGCCCGCCGCCTCGGCCTGGCCCTCGACGCCGACCCCAGCACGCTGTACCGGTACTTCCGCGGCATGGACGAGCTGACCCTCGCCATCGGTGACGCCCTCATCGGCCAGGCGCTTCAGGGCTGGGAACCGGCGGGGGAGTGGCGGGAGGACCTGCGCGCCGTCGGGCTGCGCATCCACGCCGCGTACGTCGCCCACCCGCAGGCCGCCGTCCTGACCACGAACCGGGTCACCGGGCGCGCCAACGAACTCGCCGCCGACGAGGCCGTGTTGGACATCCTGCGCAGCGCGGGGTTCCCGCTGGGGGACACCGTGCGCATCTATCACGCCTTCATCGATCAGACCCTTGCCTTTGCCGCGCTCGACGCGGCGTCGTTGGCTCTGCCGAGTGACTCGTTGCGCGCTGACGAGGGTATGTGGCGCTCTACGTATGCGCGGCTGCCTCGTAGCAGCCATCCTCGGATCGCCGAGGCGGCGCCTCTGCTGGCGAACCTGATGGTGACAAGCGCCTATCCGACGGCTCTGGAGATGCTTCTGGACAGCGTGGCCGGCCAGCGGGAGGCGTTGCGGTAGCGGTCCGCTGATGGTGCCACGCTGGGTTGTCTTGGGTCTGCGGCGGTGTCGTGGCCGGTCGCGCAGTTCCCCGCGCCCCTTTGGGGCGTTGCAGAACCGGCGGTGAGAAGCGCCCGACCCGTTCAGCGGCGCAGTGACTCCGCCGCCGTTGCCGTCACCGCCTTCGTCACCGCGGCCAGTGCCGGTGAGTCCAGTTTCCACTGCTGCCAGTACAGCGGGACGTCGACCGGGCGGTCCGGGGCCAGTTGGACGAGGCGGCCGTCCTCGAAGAGGGGTTCCGCCTGTACCTCGGGGAGCATGCCCCAGCCCAGGCCGGCGCTCACGGCGGACAGGAAGCCCTCCGAGGTGGGGACGTAGTGCCGTACCGCACTCGCGCCGGTGCGGGTTCGCCGCAGTGCGCGGACGAACGCGTCCTGGAGATCGTCGCTGCGGTCGAAGGCCATCACCGGCGCCTGTGCGAGCGCTTCCCGCAGGGAGCCGGCGAGATGGCGTTCGGCGAACTCCGGGCTCGCCGCGGCCAGATAGCGCAACCGGCCGAGCGGACGTACGGAGCAGCCCGCCACGGCATCGGGTGCCGAGGTCACCGCGGCCATCACCAGCCCCTCCCGCAGCAGCGTCGCCGTACGGCTCTCGTCCTCCCGCCGCAGCTCGAAGCAGAGCGGCGGCTCTTGGGGCACCCGCGTGAGTGCCGGCAGGAACCACGTCGCCAGCGAGTCGGCGTTGACCGCGATCGACACCCGGGTCGCGTCCCCGGCCCCGCTCATCCCCAGCTCGGCCCGCGCATCCCGCTCCAGCCGCGCCAGCTGACGGGCGAACCGGACGACGACCTCACCCGACTCGGTCGGCCGCACCGGCTTCGTCCGCACCAGCAGCACCCGCCCCGTGCGCTGCTCCAACGCCTTCACCCGCTGGCTGACCGCCGACGGCGTCACATGCAGCGCGGCGGCGGCCGCGTCGAAGGTGCCCTCGTCCACCACCGCGAGCAGGGTCCGTACATGGTCGAGGGGAAGCTCCGTCAGCTCTGTGCGCATCCGTGCCCTGTCTCATGAGCAATGACGTCTTAATCAATGCTAATGATACGTAAGAATCTTTAGCTGTACGTCAAGAGATCGCTTCCCTAGCGTCAATGGCATGACAAACGCCTTGACCACCGCTGCGGCCGGATTCGGCACCGGCCTCTCGCTCATCGTCGCCATCGGCGCCCAGAACGCCTTCGTCCTGCGCCAGGGGATCCGGTGCGACGCCGTTCTCGCCGTCGTCGGCATCTGCGCCCTGTCCGACGCGGTCCTCATCACCCTGGGTGTGGCCGGCGTCGGCGCGGTGGTCGTGGCGTGGCCCGGTGTGCTGACTGCGGTCGCGTGGATCGGCGGGGCCTTCCTGCTCTGCTACGGCGCTCTCGCCGCCCGCCGGGTCATCCGGCCCGGCGGCGCTCTGGTGACGGACGGCGCCGCGGCGGGGTCACGGCGGCGGGCGGTGCTGACCTGTCTCGCGATGACCTGGCTCAACCCGCACGTCTACCTCGACACCGTGTTCCTGCTCGGCACGGTCGCCGCCGACCGTGGCCCGATGCGCTGGACGTTCGGACTCGGCGCGGTACTGGCGAGCCTGTGCTGGTTCGCCGCGCTCGGCTTCGGGGCGCGGCTGCTGAGCCGCCACCTCGCCAAGCCGGGGGCCTGGCGTGTGCTGGACGGTCTGGTCGCGGCAACGATGATCGGGCTGGGTGCCACCCTCATCGCCGGAAGCTGAGACGCGGATCCGAACACCTGGGCGGTGCTGCCATAGTGATCTCCGGCTTGAAAAGATGTAACGAGCATCCAGGAAGCGCGTGGACACCAGCGAGAGCAGTACCGAACCACAGGAGAAGGACCCTTCCGCGGTAGAAACCCAGCGGCGCGGCCGGCGTCGCTGGGCGATGGACACCCGGCCGCTGCGCCGCCCGGCCTACCGCCGTCTGTGGTCCTCGACCATCGTCACGGCCGTCGGCAGCCAGCTTACGGCGGTCGCGGTGCCCAAGCAGATCTACGACATCACCGGCTCCTCGGCGTGGGTCGGCGCCGCGAGCCTCGCCGGACTGCTGCCGCTCGCGGTGTTCGCACTGTGGGGCGGCGCGATCGCCGACAGCATGGACCGGCGCAAGCTGCTGCTGATCACCAACAGCGGCATCGCCGTCACCTCGGTGCTGTTCTGGCTCCAGGCCGTCACCGGCCTCGACTCCGTGCCCACGCTGATGGTGCTGCTCGCCGTGCAGCAGGCGTTCTGGGGGCTCAACGCCCCGGCCCGCAACGCCTCCATCGCCCGTCTGGTCCCGGCCGACGAACTGCCCGCCGCGAACGCCCTCGGCTCGACCGTCATGCAGACCGGCCAGGTGGTGGGGCCGTTGCTCGCCGGTGTGCTCATCCCCGTCATCGGCCTGGCCGAGCTGTACCTCATCGACGCGCTCGCCCTGTGCGTCACCGTCTGGGCGGTCGTACGGCTGCCCGCGCTGCCGCCGCCGGCGAGCACGACCGGCACCGGGAAGCGGCGCGCGGGTGTGCGCGAGATCGCGGAGGGCTTCCGCTACATCGCCCTGCACAAGGTGCTGTTGCTGTCCTTCCTGGCCGACGTCATCGCGATGGTCTTCGGCATGCCCCGCGCCCTGTTCCCCCAACTGGCGAGCCAGAACTACGCGTCGTACGGCGAGGGGCTGGCCCTCGGTCTGCTGTTCGCGGCGATCCCGATCGGCGCGGTGGCCGGCGGACTGTTCTCCGGCACGTTCTCCCGGGCCCGTCGGCACGGCTGGATGGTGATCGGCGCGGTCGTCGCCTGGGGCGCCGCCATCACCGGCTTCGGGCTGAGCGGCAGTCTGTGGCTCGCGGTGGTGTTCCTGGCCCTCGCCGGGGTCGCCGACATGGTCTCGATGGTGTTCCGCGGGGCGATCCTGCTGTCCGCCGCCAGCGACGAGATGCGCGGCCGGATGCAGGGCGTGTTCACGGTCGTCGTCGCGGGCGGACCGCGCCTCGCCGACGTCCTGCACGGCACGGCGGGCTCGGCCTTCGGCGCGCGTACGGCAACGGTGGGCGGCGGCCTGCTGGTCGTCGTCCTCATGCTGGGCCTGGCCGTCGCGGTCCCTGCCCTGCGCCGCTACCGGATCTGAAGCGGCGCAGAGCAGACCGAGCCCGACGCGGCAGAGCACCCGCTTCCCGCGCTCAGAGCACGCTGCGCCGGTGCTGCCCGTACTGCTCCATCAGCTTGCCCCGGGTCATCTCCAGCCGGTGGGCGAGGATTTCGGCGACGTGCCGCACCAGCGACATCCCGAGCCCCGGATCCTCCTCGCACAGCCGCAGCACCTCCGCCGCCTCGAACTCGTAGGCCCGCACGGGACTGAAGGCCTCCGCGCCGAAATCCCACTGGAACGGCGGGAACAGCCAGGACCAGCCGAGCAGGTCGCCCGCACCGAGGCTGGCGACGGTGACCCGCTGGATGGACGTCACACGCTGGTCGAGGGAGACGGCGCCCGAGCGGATGACCCAGAAGCGGTCGGCCGTGCCGCCCGCCTCGAAGATCCGGGCGTCCTCCGGGAAGGAGACCTCCCGTGCGAGCGACATCAGGCGCTCGCGCTGAGGCTGCGGAAGGGCAGTCAGCAGTTTGATCGCTTTGGTCATGACACGGGGCTCCTCGCCGAGGACTGAGGTTCCGGTGCTTTCCCTGCGTCCATTTCAGCCGCTGCCGCCGCGCTGAGCACCTCGGCGGACGGCGGTTTCGGCCGGGAATCTCGCGCGGCGGGTCGCCGAGGGCATGAAAAAGCCCTGGCTGGACGGGGGAGGCCAGCCAGGGCCGTAGGTGGTGGTGCGCGGGGGACGGATGCGGTCTACCCCGTGACCACGTATGTATGAACCGTAAACCATCTTGGGGGATTCTGCGTAACCGTGACCGGGGTACGTGACCGGTTTCACTCCGATCCATGTTTCAAGTCTGCTCTGAGTGCCTCCCCGGGGTCACGATCTCGTCCAGCACCGCGATCACGGTCTCGTAGGCCAGCGTCCGTACGGCGGCGTCGCGGGCCGCCTCCGGATCGGTCGACCTCAGCGTCTCGCTCCGTGCCCGCCACGTCCGCTCCTCCTGCCGGGCACAGGTCCTGGCGCGCTGCATCCGCCGCAGCAGTTCGACTGAGTCCACGACATCGGTCATGCCCTACGCGTACCCCGTATCGCCTCGATGATCGGTCATCCCTCCCGTGCCTTCACCGGTACGCCCAGCGGACGGGCCAGACCGGCCACGCCCTCGTCGAGGCGTTGCAGATGCCGCAGGACGCGGTCGGTGACCCGGCCGTAGCGCGGGGCACCGGGGACGTCCGGTCCCAGGAGCGAGGCGATGCTCGGGCCGGTCTCGATGCCGTCCGTCGCGTGCTCGCCGGTGACATGCGCGGAGATCGCCTCGATGTTGTGCGCGATTCGCCCCGCTGCCCGGCGCAGCCGGGGATCCGCAGCGATCGACGGGTGGGTCGGCAGCAGCTCGGCCGTCGCGGCGAGGGAGCGCGCGTGGTAGGCGCACGTCTCCAGCAGCGCGACGACATAGCGGGCGGTCTCACGCCGCGCCCGCAGGGGCGTCACCGGATGCGTGAGCGGCTGGGTGGCGGCCCGCAGATCGGCCAGCGACTGGTCCAGGTCGCGTGCCTGGTCCAGCAGCTCGTCGGGCGGCCCGCCGCTCAGCTGGTCGACGGCGCTGCGGGTGACCTCGCCGAGCCGTTCCAGCACGGTGGCGAGGAGTTCGTTCGTACGGCGGTCCGTCTGCACCGGCAGCACGAAGGCGGCCGCGATCACCCCGCAGGCCGCGCCGAGGGCCGTCTCCTCGATGCGCAGCACGAGCACCGAGAGGCTGTAGGTGTGCAGCAGGGTGTAGAGGAGGCCCAGCGCCGCGGTGACGAAGAAGGACATCAGCGTGTAGGACAGCGGTGCCGAGTAGAACATCGCGAAGACGAACAGCAGCACCAGCGCGAACGCCGTCCAGGTGTGGTGCCCCACGGCGCCCGCCAGCACGATGCCCGCCAGGACGCCGAGGACCGTGCCCAGCAGGCGGCGGTAGCCCTTGACCAGGATCTCGCCGGTGGACGCGGTGTTGAGGAACACGATCCAGCAGGTCAGCACCGCCCAGTACCAGCGGTCCCGGGACAGCATCTCGCCGCCGACGATGGCCAGCGCCGACCCCACGGCGACCTGCACGGCGGCACGGGTGGTGGGCCGCCGCAGACCCCGGAGTTCCTCCGCCGGCTCTTCCTCCTCGGCGTCGAGCACGGCGTCCTCCGCGTCCAGCTCCTCGCGCGAGCGGGCCGTGGCGGGGGTGTCGTCCGCTTCGTCCTGGGCCCCGCCGAGGGCGATCCGCAGCCCGAGGACCGCTCGGGAGGCCTCGCCGATGCGGCGGAAGACGTCCTGCACGGCGGGGGAGGCGTCGGGCAGGTTCTCCTCGTCGCGATAGCCGAGGAGCCGGTTGCGGAGGTGGGCCACCGAGGTCCCGGCGGCCTGGTCGACGGGGCGCAGGACGAGCAGGCGCAGCGCCTCCAGGTCACGTCGCAGCGTGGCCGTCGCCACGTCCCGTACGGGCTGCCGTCCGCCCGAGGGGACGGGCGCGTCCGGCAGATGCAGGGTCAGCGTGTCCACGCGCTCGGCGCCGCGTGCGCCGAGCAGCGACAGCCCGAGACGCTCGGCGGCGATCTCGGCGTCCGCGACCCGCCGTTGGATCAGCCGGGCTGCGGCCTCGTCGGCGGTCCCCTCCGCCAGCCGGCCCTGGATCAGCAGCGCCGTCTCGTGCAGCCGCGCGGTGCCCTCGCGCACCCGCTCCAGGGCCCGGTCCGCCTCCTCCGGGCCGGCGTCGAGCAGGTCGAGCTGAGCCGACAGCAGCTGGGCCAGCCGGGCGCGGAAAGCATCCCGCAACCGCTGGAGCACTCCCGACGGTGTCTCCGGCACGAGCACGAAACGCACCAGCGCGCTGCACCCGAAGGCCACCGCGACCGCGCCGCACAGCTCAGGCAGGTCGTCGACGGTGGCGCCGACGAAGAGGGACATGAAGTAGATCTGGAAGCCGATCAGGCCGAGTGCGGTGCCTCGGTCGCCGAATCTTCTGCCGTAGACGGCACAGAAGATGAGCGCGACGAAGACCAGGTCGCCCGCCAGGACGTTGCTGTGCAGAACCGCCGCGACCGTCATCGACGCCAGCGCCACCGGAAGCCCCAGTGCGAGCGTGACGGCCTGCTGTCCGCGCTGTTTCTCCCGGATGGCGAAGGTGGCGACCATCGCGGCCAGGGCGCCCGCCACCAGGTGGGTCACATCGGTGCCCAGCAGGGCGAGCACGGTGAGCGCGAGGGCTATCGCGCCCACCGTCCGCAGCCCTGCGCCCAGCCGCAGCAACCCCGGGTCCGAGGCCGCGACACGGTCGCGCAGCCGCGCCCGGACCGGCCCTCCCGCTGCCGCGGTGGTCACCTCGCTCAGCCGGACGTCTCCTCGGCGGGGCCCTTCCCGCCGACCTGCTCCCGCAGCTGCTCCGGCGTCAGATACGCGTGGACGAGCTCGAAGTCCTTCAGCTTGGCCGGACTGCGGGACAGAAACCCGGTGCGCACGAAGTCGTCCCCGGCCACGGCGTTGAGCAGCCAGTTCGTCATGACGCGGGTCTTGGCGACGTTGGTGCGCAGCGCCGACCAGTGGTAGCCGCGGGCGACGGCCATCGCGGGCAGGCCCTTCAGCTCGATGCCGATGGGCTTGGAGACGGCGTCGCGTCCGCCGAGGTCGACGACCAGGCCGAGATCCTTGTGCTTGTACGGCCGCAGCGGCTTCTCGCGCAGGGCCGCGATGACGTTGTCGGCCACGACCTTGCCCTGGCGCATGGCGTGCTGGGCGGTGGGCGGGCAGACGGCGCCCTCCTCGTCCTTCGCCACATCGGGCACCGCGGCGGCGTCGCCGAGCGCGAACACCCCGTCGTGCCCGGGCAGGTTCATCTCGGCGGTGACCGCGAGTCGGCCCCGGACCGTCTCCGCGCCCAGCGTGCCGATCAGCGGGCTGGCGACGACACCGGCGGTCCAGATCAGCGTGCGGGTGGGGATCACCCGGCCGTCGGTGAAGGTGACCTCCTCGGGACCCGCCTTCGCGATGGACACGCCGAGGGAGATGTCGATGCCCCGCTTGCGCAGGATCTTCTGCGCGTCGTCGCCGAGTTTCTCGCCCAGCTCGGGCATCAGCCTCGGCGCGATGTCGATCAGATGCCACTTGATGAGGCTCGGATCGATCCGCGGATAGCGCTTGACCGCGTTGTGCGTCAGCATCTGCAGACACGCGGCGGTCTCGGTGCCCGCGTACCCGCCGCCGACCACCACGAACTGCAGCCGTGCCGCGCGCTCGTCGGGATCCTGGCTGGCGTCGGCGAGGTCGAGCTGGGAGATGACGTGGTCGCGGAGGTAGGTAGCCTCCGCGAGTGTCTTCATGCCGTACGCGTGGTCGGTGAGCCCCGGGATGTCGAAGGTGCGGGTGATGCTGCCGGGCGCCAGCACGATGTAGTCGTAGGGCTCGTTGACGATCTTGTCGGTGATGGTGCGGACGACGCAGACCTTGGCCGCGAGGTCCACGCCGATGGCGCCGCCCGGGATGATCCGGGTGCGGTACCTGCGGCTGCGGCGCAGCGAGACGGCGATCGACTGGGGAGTCAGGACGCCGGAGGCGACCTGGGGCAGAAGCGGCAGATAGAGCTGGTAGGAGGACGGCGTCACCAAGGTGATCTCGGCCTCGTCGGGGGAGAGTCTGCGTTCCAGCCGGCGTACACAGCCGACTCCGGCGAAGCCTGCGCCAACCACCAGGATCCTGGGTCGTGTCACGGTGATCATCCCTTCTGCGGCTCCAGGCCGTGTGCCTCGACGACGTTCGCCTGCCCCTGGATCGCTGCTTCGCACGCCTCGATCCCACCGTGCCACCGGTCGTTCCGCCAGCCGGGAGCAGCAGGCAGACGAATGCGTCGTCAGCCACCTTGCCCCAACCCGTGCGGGGGCACACCGGTTCGGCGATGAAAGACGTGTACGCGTGATCTCTTGACGGTTCGTTGGTCTGGACCTAACGTCCGTCTCGCTCGTCTAAATCAAGGATCAGAGTTCATGTAGATGAACAGGAGGCAGGATGCTCGCACGCCTGCGCACCCTCACCGTCACCTCCGCACTGTGCGCCACCTCCTTGCTCGCCGCCCCACACGCCTTCGCCGAAGTCGAGCCCGGTGGCTGGCAGTCCGTGTCGCCCGGCTACTCCGTGCAGGAGCGGGGCTGCGGCCAGGTCGACGGCCTGACGTTCCGGCTCACCTGCTCCACCGCGAGCGGCGACCAACGGGCTGAACGGCGCTACGCCACCTACACCGGCGGAACGCGCCAGTTCGAGGGCTACTTCCGCATCACCAGCCTCAGCGGCACCCGGATCAGCCTCAAGCAGACCTTCCACGAGTCGGGATCCGGCCCGTACTTCATGCTCGCCGTGGAGCGCGGCGGCAGGCTGTACGCCGTGCACGGCGGCACCACGCTCTCCAACGCCGGGACCGTCGGCGCGACCGTCCGCGTCAACACCGTCCACCAGGTCGGCGTCGAGCACCGCACCTACATCAACGGCTCGCTCAAGCACACCTACGCGAGCCCCGGCGGCAGCTTCTACGACAAGTTCGGCGCCTATCGCACCAACAGCGGCAGCGGGCCGGCCACCGTGGAGTGGAGTGACATCCGCTTCTGGCGCAAGTAGCGGTCGCCGTATGCGAGGAAAGGCGCGCATCGCAGCGTCGGCAGCGCTGGTCCTGGCGCTGTCGGCCTGCACGGCCGGCCCGGAACAGCCCCTTCGAGGTGTCCTCGCGACGCCCACCGACGTCGACCTCGACTGGACGGACGGCCGACCAGGAGTCGCCGGCCACATGCTGGAGTTCGCGACCGAGGAGGCGGGCCCCTACACCGTCCTGGACCATCTGCCCCGGCAGGTGTCGAGTTACCGCCACCCCGACCTCATGCCGGACACGACGTTCTTCTACCGACTGTGGACCTACCGAGGTCCCGTGTTCCGCCCGCTCCGCGCCGAACTGCCGGACGCCATCCGCTTCACCTGGACCGACACCTCCTCGGACGAGGACGGATTCCTCCTGGAGGCGCGCAAGGAGCACGGCACCGGGTACGAACCCGTCGCCGTCCTCGATCCTGACGTCACCGGTACGACACTGGCCACCCTGCCCGGAGACGAACACGCCACCTTCCGGATCCGCGCCTTCGTCCTCGGCGAGCGGTCGAATGTCGTACGCCTCACCACGGGCGAGTAGCCGCGCTCAGCGGAAGACGTTGTCCGCGTCGTCCCAGTGCGCGAACTCGTCCGACAGATGCTCCCGGGGCGCGCGCGAGCGGGCCTGGTACATCGCGTCGATCTGCAGCGCGTAGTGCCGCACGATCGCGTCCCGGCGCAGCTTCATCGACGGCGTCAGCAAGCCGCTGGCCACGTCGAACGGCTCGGGCAGCACCCGGAACACACGGATGGACTCCGGCCGCGACACCGCGCTGTTGGCGGCGGCCACGGCCCGGGCGATCTCCTCCCGCAGCGTGTTCTCCTCCCGCGCCACCCGGGTCCGCGCGTCGCTGCGTGCCGCGAGGGAGTCCCGCCAGAACGCCAGGAAGTCCGGGTCCAGGGTGATCAGGGCACCGACACAGGGCCGGTTGTCGCCCACGACCACCGCCTGATGCACCAGCGGATGCATTCTGAGCCGCTGCTCCAGGAGCGCCGGGGAGACGCTCTTGCCGCTGCTCGTGACGACGACGTCCTTCTTGCGCCCGGTGATCGTGAGATAGCCGTCGGAGTCCAGCCGCCCGAGGTCCCCGGTGGCCAGCCAGCCGCCGCGCAGCGCCGCCCGCGTCGAGGCCTCGTCGTGGACGTAGCCCTGGAACACCGACGGCCCCCGCACGAGGATCTCCCCGTCGTCGGCCACCCGGATGTCCATGCCGGGCAGCGCCTGCCCGACCGTCCCCGACATCTCCCGGCCCAGCGGCTGGGCCGTGACGCCGCCGCTCGTCTCCGTGAGCCCGTACCCGTCGTTCACGTAGATGCCGACGCCCTCGTAGAAGAGGGAGAGTTCACGGTTCAGGGACGAGCCGCCGGACGTCCCCAGCATCACCCGGCCGCCCAGCGCGGCGCGGAATTTGCGGTACACCGTCCGCTCGTACAGGGCGTGTTGCAGTCGCAGATCGAAGCCGGGCCCCGGCCCCCCGCCCAGCCGCTGCCGTTCCAGTGCCGCCGCGAAGTCCCGCGCGGTGTCGGCGGCCCGCTCGAACAGCGCCCCCCGGCCCGCCTGTTGGGCCGTACGCAGGGCGTTCTTGTAGATCTTCTCGAAGATCGACGGCACGGCGCAGAAGTAGGTGGGCCTGAAGCTGCGCAGGGCAGCCGACAGTCCCTCCTCGCGCAGGTCGGGTTCGTGGCCCATCATCATGCCGCCGCGGATGCACAGGGTCTGCAGCAGGAGCCCGTACACATGGGAGAAGGGCAGGAAGGCGAGCACGGACGCCTGTCCTCCCGGCGGCACCACCTTGTGGCCCCAGCCCGTGAGGAGTGTGTCGCAGGGGCTCGCCAGATTCCGGTGACTCAGGGCGCAGCCCAAGGGCCGGCCCGTCGTACCGGAGGTGTAGGCGACGACCGCGGTGGAGTCCGGCAGCACGATACGGCGCAGCGACTCGACCGTGGCGAGCGGAATGAACTCACCCCGCTCCACAAGCTGTTGCAGTCCCCCCGCGTCCAGCTGCCAGACATGGCGCAGTTGCGGCAGCGATCCGCAGACCGAGCCCACCGTCATGACGGCCTGTTCGTCCTCGACCACCACGGCCACGCACTCCGCGTCCCGCAGGATCCACTCGACCTGGTCGCGCGAGGCCGTCGGGTAGATCGGGACCACCTCGGCGCCCACCGTCCACAGCGCGTGGCTGAGCACCGTCCACTCGTACCGGGTGCGCGCCATGATGGCCACGCGATGGCCCGGCGAGATCCCGGACGCGATCAGCCCCTTGGCCAGATCGGTCACCTCGTCGCGCATTTCAGCGGCCGTCACCTCCTCCCAGACGGTGGAGAAGGGGTCGGGGCGGCGTGCGAGCAACGGCAACGTGGGATTGTGGGCCGCCGTCTCGAAGACGCTGTCGGCGAGCCCGCCGGTCAGGGTGGTGACGGTCGGGGGAGCGAGGCCGAGATCGCGCATGCGCTGCTCCTGGTGCGTACCGGGTGTGACGTAACCGATGAGTTCCGTTATCAACGGTGCCCGAATCTAGCCCAGCCGAGAGCGCGCGGTGCCCGGAACTGACAATTGACCCCGTTCGGTGATCTCGGCCTCAAGGACAGGGCGACAGCCACACCGTCGCGAGCGGTGGCAGGGTCAGCCGGATGTGCCCGTCCTCCGGCTTCACCGGGGCGGGGTTGGTGACATCGCCGCCGCCGTAGCGCGCTGCGTCGGTGTTGAGGGTCTCCTGCCAGGCGTTGACATGGTCCGGCGCCCAGAGGCGGTAGTCGTGGCGGACCACGGGGGAGAAGTTGCTGACGGCGAGCAGCGCGCTGCCGTCGGCCCCGTACCGCAGGAAGGCGAAGACGTTGTCGTCGGCCGCGTCCCCCAGCACCCACTGGAAGCCACCGGGGTCGGTGTCCCGCTCCCACAGGGCCCCCGTCGCCCGATAGCACGCGTTGAGGTCACGCACCAGGTCCTGCACGCCCCGATGGTCGCCCGCCGACGCGTACCCGGGATCGAGCAGCCACCACTCGGGACCGTGCGCCTCCGACCACTCGGCGCCCTGGGCGAACTCCTGCCCCATGAAGAGCAGTTGCTTGCCGGGGTGGGCCCACATGAAGCCCAGGTAGGCACGGTGGTTGGCGCGGCGCTGCCACCAGTCGCCGGGCATCTTGGAGACCAGCGCCTGCTTGCCGTGCACGACCTCGTCGTGGGAGATCGGGAGGACGTAGTTCTCGCTGTAGGCGTACACCATCGAGAAGGTCATCTCGTTGTGGTGGTACTTGCGGTGCACCGGCTCCTTGGCGACGTACTGCAACGAGTCGTGCATCCACCCCATGTTCCACTTCAGCCCGAACCCCAGCCCGCCGCTGTCCGTCGGCCGGGTCACCCCGCCCCAGGCGGTCGACTCCTCCGCGATCGTGACGACCCCCGGATTGCGCCGATACACGGTCGCGTTCATCTCCTGCAGGAACGCCATCGCGGCCAGGTCCTCCCGCCCGCCGAACGCGTTCGGCGCCCACTGCCCGGAGTCCCGCGAGTAGTCGAGGTAGAGCATCGAGGCGACAGCGTCCACCCGCAGCCCGTCGATGTGGAACTCCTCGCACCAGTACGTGGCGTTGGCGACGAGGAAGTTGCGCACCTCGGTGCGCCCGTAGTCGAACTCGAACGTCCCCCAGTCCGGGTGCTCGGCCCGCCGCGCGTCCCCGGGTTCGTACAGCGGGTCCCCGTCGAAGCGGCTGAGCGCCCAGTCGTCCTTGGGGAAATGGGCGGGCACCCAGTCCACGATCACGCCGATGCCGGCCTGGTGCAGGGCGTCCACCAGGTACTTGAAGTCGTCGGGCGTACCGAGCCGCGCGGTCGGCGCGTAGAAGCCGGTGACCTGATAGCCCCAGGAACCCGCGAACGGATGGTGCGCGACCGGCATGAACTCGACGTGGGTGAAGCCGAGGCCGCCCACGTACGCGGGCAACTCCTCGGCGAGTTGGCGGTACGTCAGCCCCGGCCGCCACGACGGGAGGTGGACCTCGTAGACCGAGAAGGGGGCCTCGTGCACCGGGACGTCACCCCGGTGCGCCATCCACTCCGCGTCGCTCCACTCGTAGTGCGAGGCATGCACGATCGACGCCGTGTCCGGCGGGACCTCCGCGCGTCGCGCCATCGGATCGGCCTTGAGGAACCGGCCGCCGTACCGGGAGGTGATCTCGAACTTGTACCGGGTGCCCTCGCCGATGCCCGGCAGAAACAGCTCCCACACCCCGGACGCCCCGAGGGAGCGCATCGGGAACGCCGTCCCGTCCCAGCAGGTGAAGTCCCCTGCAACCCGCACGCCTTGCGCGTTCGGCGCCCACACCGTGAAGCGGGTGCCGGTCACGCCCTGATGGGTCATGGGCTCGGCGCCGAGTGCCTTCCACAGCTCCTCGTGCCGTCCCTCACGGATGAGGTGCAGATCGAGCTCGCCGAGAGCGGGCAGGAAGCGGTACGGGTCCTGGACCTCACGCTCGTCGGACCCGTCCTCCGCGTACGACACCAGCAGCGTGTACGCGGGGACGGCGTCCAGTGGCAGGACGCCGGAGAAGAGGCCGCCCCCCTCCGAGACCAGCCCCGTGCGCTCCCCGTCGACCACCACGCTCACCGCACGCGCGAACGGGCGCAGCGCCCGGAAGGCGATCCCGCCCGGCACCGGACGGGCGCCGAGCAGCGCGTGCGGATCGTGGTGGGCGCCCGACAGCAGGCGATCGCGGTCGGCCGGATCGAGTGCGGGCGCGGCGGCGCTCCGGCCAGGTCCGGCCGGCTCGGGGCGCGAGGTCTCGTGCAGGGCCATGGGGTCAGGCTCCTCTCACGGCGAGGCGTTCGATCGCCGCCATCGGTACGGGCAACCAGTCGGGTCGGTGCCGGGCCTCGTACAGCACCTCGTACACGGCGCGGTCGGTCTCATAAGCACGCAGCAACCCGTGCTTCTTGCGCGGATCCCACCCGGCGCCGGCGGCATAGCCCGCGCAGTAGGCCTCCCGGCAGCGGCGCGCCCACTCCGGACGCCACGGGCGGCGCTGCCGGGCGGCGTAGTCGAAGGAGCGCAGCATGCCTGCGACGTCCCGCACCGGGGAGTGGACGCCGCGCCGCTCGGCGAGCGGGCGGGACGGCTCACCCTCGAAGTCGATGACGAACCACTCCCGGCCGGCCCGCAGCACCTGACCCAGATGCAGGTCGCCGTGGATGCGCTGGGCGGGCGGCCCGGGATCGCAGCCGGCGAGGGCGCCGAAGGCGGTGCGCAGGCCGGGGACGTATGGCCGCAGCGCGGGGACGAAGTGCGCGGCGTTCTCCAGGCGCTCGGTCATCGCCGCCGCCGTTCGGCCGTTCTCGCCGCGGGCCCGGGAGGGGAACGCCGACGCCAGCGCCAGGTGCACCTCCGCCGTCGCCCGCCCCAGCTGACGGGCCTCCGCCGTGAAGTCGCCGCCCGAGGCCAGGGCGTCCAGCGCCAGGGTCCAGCCGTCGGAGGCGTCCCGCAGGAACGGCTGCAGCACCCCGAGCGTCGCCTCCCAGGGATGCGTCGTCCGGAACCAGGCCACGGGAGCCGGTACCCGACGGCAGCCCTGCTCGGCCAGCGCGCCGGACAGCTCCAGGTCGGGGTTGACGCCCGGCTGGATGCGCCGGAAGAGCTTCAGGATGTACGCGTCGCCGTACACCAGCGAGGAGTTGGACTGCTCGGCGTCCAGCAGCCGAGGCACGAGCCCCGCGGGCAGCGACGCGGACGGGTCCGCCTCGAAGCGCAGCGGACCGGCCGCGCCCGGATGCCGCAGCCGGTCCAGCAGCAGCTGGGCCGAGCGGGGGTCCTGCAGCGCGTCGAAGACCGTCAGACCGGCCAGCGGCCCTTCCTCCGCCTGGCCGATGAGCGCCCGGCCGAGCCGCGGCGACAGCTGCTGCCGTACGCCGAGCAGCAGTTGGTAGCAGTCGCCGGCCGGGGGAGTGCCGCCCGGTGAGGGCACCGCCGAGTGACCGGCGTGCACCAGCAGATGCAGACAGCCCGGGAACAGCTCCGTCATCGACAGCAGCGCCAGGTCGGTGACGGGCCGGTCCTTGCCCGCGAACCAGCGCTGCCGTGGCAGCCACTCGCGCAGCAGTCCGGCGAGTGACGCCATGGGGCTCGCGTCGACCGTACGGCCCGGTCGGGGAGATGCGGTCTTCTGCATGGTGACCCGTCCTTTCCTCGGCACGCGCTCGAAGCTCAGGCTCAAAGCCGTCTGCCGATGCGGGATGCGACTCGGGTGAGCCGGAACCAGTAGAAGCCGTGGCCCCCGAGGGTCAGCAGATACGGCAGCTCGCCGATCGCCGGGAAACGGACCCCGCCGAACAGCTCCACCGGATGGCGCCCGCTGAACTCACGCAGGTCGAGTTCGGTGGGCTGCGCGAACCGCGCGAAGTTGTTCACGCAGAGCACGAGGTCGTCCTCGTACTCGCGCAGGAAAGCGAGGACCGCCGGGTTGGAGGACTGGAGTTCCGTGTAGGTGCCGAGTCCGAAGGCGGGGTTCTGCTTGCGGATCTCGATCATGCGGCGGGTCCAGTGCAGCAGGGAGGACGGGGAGGCCATCGAGGCCTCGACGTTCGTCACCTGGTAGCCGTAGACCGGGTCCATGATCGTGGGCAGGCAGAGCTTCCCCGGGTCGCAGGTGGAGAAGCCCGCGTTGCGGTCCGGGGTCCACTGCATCGGCGTGCGGACGGCGTCACGGTCGCCGAGCCAGATGTTGTCGCCCATGCCGATCTCGTCGCCGTAGTAGAGGATCGGGCTGCCCGGCAGGGCGAGCAGCAGGGCCGTGAACAGCTCGATCGAGTGACGGTCGTTGTCGAGGAGCGGGGCGAGCCTGCGCCGGATGCCGATGTTGGCGCGCATCCGCGGGTCCTTGGCGTACTCCGCCCACATGTAGTCGCGTTCCTCGTCGGTGACCATTTCGAGGGTCAGCTCGTCATGGTTCCGGAGGAAGATGCCCCACTGGCAGCGGGCGGGAATGGCCGGGGTCTTGGCGAGGATTTCCGAGACGGGGTAGCGGGATTCCCGCCGTACGGCCATGAAAATGCGCGGCATGACGGGGAAGTGGAAGGCCATGTGGCATTCGTCGCCGCCGTTTTGGTAGTCGCCGAAGTAGTCGACGACGTCCTCGGGCCACTGGTTGGCCTCCGCCAGCAGCGCCGTGTCCGGGTACTGGGCGTCGATTTCCTTGCGTACCCGCCTGAGGAATTCATGGGTCGCGGGAAGGTTCTCGCAGTTCGTCCCTTCCTCCGCATACAGGTACGGCACCGCGTCCAGCCGGAAGCCGTCGATTCCCAGGTCCAGCCAGAACCGCAGGGCGGCGAGGATCTCCTCCTGCACGGTCGGGTTCTCGTAGTTCAGGTCCGGCTGGTGGGAGAAGAAGCGGTGGAAGAAGTACTGCTGGCGAACGGGGTCGTACGTCCAGTTGGAGGCCTCGGTGTCGACGAAGATGATGCGGGCGTCGGCGTAGGCCTTGTCGTCGTCGGCCCATACGTAGTAGTCGCCGTAGGGGCCGTCGGGGTCCTTCCTCGACTCCTGGAACCACGGGTGCTGGTCGCTGGTGTGGTTCATGACGAAGTCGATGATGACCCGCATACCGCGCTGGTGGGCGGAGTCCACGAATTCGACGAAGTCGGCGAGGTCGCCGAATTCGGGGAGTACGGCGGTGTAGTCGGAGACGTCGTAGCCGCCGTCCCTGAGCGGTGATTTGAAGAAGGGCGGCAGCCACAGGCAGTCGACGCCGAGCCATTGCAGGTAGTCGAGTTTCGCGGTGAGGCCTTTGAGGTCGCCGATGCCGTCGCCGTTGCTGTCCTGGAAGGAGCGGACCAGGACCTCGTAGAAGACGGCGCGCTTGAACCAATCCGGGTCACGATCCTTGGCAGGCGTGTCCTCGAAGGTGTCCAGCACGGGCTCGTTGACGGTCATGACGCGGGGGACCCTCCGATCTGCGGTGGGGATGCCTGGACATGGAGCACGTGCGCGGGCACCCTGCCGGGCTCCAGACGTACGTAGTTGGTCCTGCCCCAGCGGTAGGTCTCACCCGTCAGTTCGTCGTGCACGGACAGGGAGGCATCCCAGTCCAGGCCGAGTTGCGGCATGTCCAACGAGACCGTGGCCTCCTGGGTGTGGTGGGGGTCGAGGTTGGCGACCACCAGAACCGTGTTCGATCCCTTCCGCTTCGAGTAGGCGATCACCGCCTCCTGGTCCGCGTGATGGAAGTGCAGATCGCGCAGCTGCCGTAGCGCGGGGTTCGCGCGCCGGATCGCGTTGAGCGTGGTGATGAGGGGCGTGATGGTGCGGCCTTCCCGCTCGGCGGTTTCCCAGTCGCGGGGGCGGAGTTGGTACTTCTCCGAGTGGAGGTATTCCTCGCTGCCCTTGCGCAGGGGGGTGTTCTCGCAGAGTTCGTAGCCGCTGTAGACGCCCCAGGTGGGGGAGAGGGTGGCGGCGAGGACGGCGCGGACCTCGAAGGCGGGGCGGCCGCCGTTCTGGAGGTAGGCGTGCAGGATGTCGGGGGTGTTGGCGAAGAAGTTGGGCCGCATGTAGGCGGCTGCCTCGCCGGAGAGTTCGGTGAGGTAGTCGGTGAGTTCCTGTTTGGTGTTGCGCCAGGTGAAGTACGTGTACGACTGCTGGAAGCCGGTCTGGGCCAGGGTGTGCATCATCGCCGGCCGGGTGAACGCTTCCGCGAGGAAGATCACGTCGGGGTCGGTGCGGTTGATGTCTGCGATCACCTTCTGCCAGAACAGGACCGGCTTGGTGTGCGGGTTGTCGACGCGGAAGATCCGCACCCCGTGGTCCATCCAGTGCCGCAGGACGCGCAGGGTCTCGGCGGTCAGGCCGTCGAGGTCGGCGTCGAAGGCGATGGGGTAGATGTCCTGGTACTTCTTCGGCGGGTTCTCGGCGTAGGCGATGGTGCCGTCGGGGCGGTGGTGGAACCACTCGGGGTGTTTGTGGACCCAGGGGTGGTCGGGGGAGCACTGCAGGGCGAAGTCGAGGG
>NZ_FNHV01000026.1 GCF_900103585.1 Streptomyces sp. cf386 | reverse complement strand
ACGACAAGGACTCCGGCAAGGACGACTACGACAAGGACTCCGACAAGGACGACTACGACAAGGACGACGAGCCCAAGGGCGGTGTCCACACCGGTGGCGGAGCGCTGGCGTCGGTCCTGAACAGCGACGACTGGGGCGGCGACAAGGACTCGAAGTTCGACCCGGAGAACTACAAGGACGACGACCACGAGAAGGACTCCTGGGGCGGCGACCACGAGAAGGAGTCCTGGGGCGACGACCACGACAAGCCGCACGGCGGGATGCACACCGGTGGCGGTGGCCTCGCCGACAACGCGGGTGTCACCGCTGGTGGGATGGCCGTCCTCGCGGTAGCCGGCACCGGCGTGTACGCACTGCGGCGCAAGAAGGCCTCCGGAACCGCGGCCTGACCATGCCCGGCGACATATCCGCCGTGGCCGCCGCGCGTGCGCCGCGCGCCGCGGCGGCCACGCCGGCCATCGCCCCCGTCCAGCCCTGTGACCAGCCCTGTGACCAGCCCTGTGACCAGCCCTGTGTCCTGCCCGAGTGAGGTGGTCCCCGATGGCCTTCGGCCGTCCCCCGTCCCCCGAAGCCGACCCGGCCTCTCCTGACACCGCTTCCGCGCCCTCTCGTCGGAGAAGGCGGACCGCGGTGGCCCTGTTCTGGAGCGCGGTGGTCGTCACGGTCCTGGTGGTGACCCTGCCCGGCAGCCCGGACGAGACGTCCGAAGCCCGTCGCGCACCGGCCGTCGAGTCGTCCGCACCACCGCAGGGCCGCTCGGCCGGCCCGCCCGCGCACACCCACCGCACCGAGGGCAAGCATCTGCCCAGGTCCCGGCCGGTGCGCCTGCTCATCCCCAAGATCGAGGTAGACGCGCCCTTCACCGACCTCGCCATCGGCAGCACGGGCCAGCTCCAGCCCCCGCCTGCCAACAACACCAACCTCGTCGGCTGGTATGCCAAAGGGGCGTCCCCCGGTGAGGCGGGCACGTCGATCATCGCCGGGCACGTCGACACGGTGACGTCCGCCGCGGTGTTCGCGGGCCTGAGCGAGCTGAAGAAGGGGGACCGCTTTCAGGTGCTGAGAGCGGACGGGCGCAAGGCGTCCTTCCTGATCGACAGCGTGGAGACGTTCGACAAGGACACCTTCCCCAGCAAGCGTGTGTACGGCGACACCCCCCGGGCCCGGGTCCGGCTCATCACCTGCGCCGGCGACTACGACCGTCAGGTCAAGGACTACACCGCGAACCTGGTCGTCTTCGCCCACCTCGTCTGACCCGACCGACTCCGGCGACCTGGGCCTTCTTCCGTACCGCCGCACTCCGCACCGGCCTCGTGTCCTACAGTGACTGCGACCTGTTCCGGTGACTGAGCTGTGAGGTAGTCGCGAACCATGCCGACCGAGACGTTTGAGTTCCAGGTAGAGGCCCGTCAGCTGCTCCAGCTGATGATTCACTCGGTCTACTCGAACAAGGATGTCTTCCTGCGCGAGCTCGTCTCCAACGCCTCCGACGCGCTCGACAAGCTGCGCCTGGAGAAGCTGCGGGACGACGCGCTCGACGCCGAGGTGTCCGACCTGCACATCGAGATCGACGTCGACAAGGAGGCCCGTACCCTCACGGTCCGGGACAACGGCATCGGGATGTCGTACGACGAGGTCGGGAAGCTCATCGGCACCATCGCCAACTCGGGGACGGCCACGTTCCTGAAAGAGCTGCGGGAGGCGCAGGACGAGGCCGGGGCCGAGGGGCTCATCGGGCAGTTCGGCGTCGGCTTCTACTCCGGCTTCATGGCGGCCGACGAGATGACGCTGGTGACCCGGCGCGCCGGCGAGGGTCAGGGCACCCGCTGGACGTCGCGCGGTGAGGCCACGTACACGCTGGAGACCGTCGACGACGCGCCGCAGGGCACGTCCGTCACGCTCCACCTCAAGCCCGCCGACCCCGAGAACCAGCTCCACGACTACACCTCCCCGTGGACGATCAAGGAGATCGTCAAGCGGTACTCGGACTTCATCACCTGGCCGATCCGGATGGTCCCGGAGGCGGGCGACTCGGAGGGCGACAGCGCGCCCGAGCCCGAGACGCTGAACTCGATGAAGGCCCTGTGGGCGCGTTCGCGCGACGAGGTGTCCGACGACGAGTACCACGAGCTGTACAAGCACATCAGCCACGACTGGCGCGAACCGCTGGAGACGATCCGGCTCCAGGCGGAGGGCACCTTCGAGTACCAGGCGCTGCTCTTCGTCCCCTCGCACGCCCCGCACGACCTGTTCACGCGGGACTTCAAGCGCGGCGTCCAGCTCTATGTGAAGCGCGTCTTCATCATGGACGACTGCGAGGAGCTGCTGCCGCCGTACCTGCGCTTCGTCAAGGGCGTCGTCGACGCGGCCGACCTCTCGCTCAACGTCTCGCGCGAGATCCTCCAACAGGACCGGCACATCAGGATGATGCAGCGCCGGCTGACGAAGAAGGTGCTGTCCACGGTCAAGGATTTCATGGCCAAGGACGCCGACCGGTACGCCACGTTCTGGCGGGAGTTCGGCACCGTCCTGAAGGAGGGCCTGGTCACCGACTCCGAGAACAGCGAGGCCATCCTCGCCGTCGCCTCGTTCGCGACCACGCACGCCGACGACGAGCCGACCACGCTCGCGCGCTATGTGGAGCGGATGAAGGACGGCCAGGACGACATCTACTACCTCACCGGCGAGTCCCGGCAGAGCATCGAGAACTCCCCGCACATGGAGGCGTTCCGGGACAAGGGCATCGAGGTGCTGCTGCTCACCGACGGTGTCGACGAGGTCTGGGTCGACACCGTGGGCGAGTACCAGGGCAAGAAGCTGCGGTCCGTCGCCAAGGGTGAGATCGACCTCGACACCGAGGGCGACGAGAAGGCCGACGGGGAGCGGGCGAAGCAGGCCGAGGAGTACGCCGGACTGCTCGGCTGGATGGGGGAGCAGCTGGACGAGGACATCAAGGAGGTGCGCCTGTCGACGCGGCTCACCGTCTCCCCGGCCTGTGTGGTCTCGGACGCGCACGATCTGACCCCGGCCCTGGAGCAGATGTACCGGGCGATGGGCCAGGAGGTGCCGCGCACCAAGCGAATCCTGGAACTCAACCCCGATCACCTGCTGGTGAAGGGCCTGAACCAGGCGTACAAGGAGCGCGAGGACCGCTCCGGGCTCGTCGAGTCGGCCGAGCTGCTCCACACGCTGGCGGTGCTCGCCGAGGGCGGCCAGCCCAAGGACCCCGCGCGGTTCGTGAAGCTGGTGGCGGACCGTCTGGAGCGCACCCTGTAGCGGCGCTGTGCGCCATGTGGCCGTGTGCGCGGGCCGTTGTCAGTGGCCCGCGCTACGTTCCTTCCAGTCGGCTTCCGGCCCTACTCCTGGAGGATTCATGGCCGCGCGTCTCAACCCCTACATCACCTTCGCCGGTGACGCCCGGCAGGCGTTGGAGTTCTACAAGGACGTCTTCGGCGGCACCCTGAACCTCAACACCTACGCCGAGTACGGCCAGAAGGACACACCCCTGGCCGACAAGATCATGCACGGCATGCTGGAGACGCCCGGCGACTTCACCCTCATGGCCGCCGACACCCCGACGGACGACCACCGGCCGGGCAACAACATCTCGGTGAGCCTGAGCGGCGACGACGAAGCCGAGCTGCGCGGCTACTGGGAGAAGCTGTCCGAAGGCGCCTCGGTGACCGTGCCGCTGGAGAAGCAGATGTGGGGCGACGTCTTCGGCATGTGTACGGACCGCTTCGGCATCACCTGGATGGTCAACATCGCCGGGCAGGCCGGCTGAGCGCGGGCAGCCGGATCATCTCTCCGGCAACCATTCGCTCAGGGCGTCGATGAGCCGGTCGAGGGCCGGTTCATCGACGGAGCGGTCGGTCATGACCGTACGGCCGTCGAAGCGGAGCGTGTACTGGAACAGGTCCGCAGCCTGCATGTTCTTGGTGAAATCGGAGACGTCGTCCAGCGCCGGGTCGCCGAGCAGGGTGCGCACCTCGGTGAACTCGGTCGCGTCGACGCGGTGGACGGAGCGTTCGCCCTTGCCGGTGGCGTGCGCGGTGCGGTCGCCCCGCAGCGTCACCTCCTTGTGCACACCGGCGAAACCGCCGGTGACCACCATGGACACCAGCACCTGATCCGGTCCGGTGACGGGGACCGGAGTCGGACCGGGGGACGACGAGGGCGACGCGGGCGAGGGGGACGACGACGGGGACGCCGAGGGAGATACGGCGGTCGAGGCGGTGACCACCGCGTCCGTCGGCCCCGCCACACCCGTGCCCTCCTCGGCAGTGCAGCCGGCCAGCCCCAGCATCCCGGCCACGACCACCAACGCCACCCGCTTGCGGAACACGGCGCACCCTCCCGTCGATCGCGTCAACTGGAGTGTCCTTACCACGGAATGGGCCGTTCCGGGCCCTGCGCGTGGTCTGGCTGTCGGCACCGGTGATTTTCGGCCCACCTGCTGACGTACCGCCCAGCAGTGCAGGTACGGGGCGTAAACCATCGGGAGCAGGGAAAGGAGCTATACGGCAAACCGCGGGGAGTGGTCGTCAGCCCGGAGTGTCGGGCCCGAAGCGCTGGGGAGGGCCGGGCATGGGCGGGCAGCCCCTGTATCTCGAACCGCGGCTGGAGTCGCGGCTGCGCTCCTTGCTGACCTCCCCGGAGCTGCTGCACACGCTCACCGACGCGCTCGGCTCGCCGCTGAACCTGGTCGTCCCCGACCAACTCGCCGACAATCTCCGGCAGTTCCGCGCGGTGTACGGCACCCACCACCTCTCCGGCCAGGTGTTCCTCGCCCACAAGGCCAACCGGTCCAGCGCCCTGCTGCGGAGGCTCGCCGCCACGGACGCGGGGGTGGACGTCGCATCGCTGGGGGAGTTGCAGCACGCCCTGGGCGCGGGCCTCACCCCCGACCGGATCACGGCGACCGGGCCGAAGAACCCGGAGTTCCTGTGGCTGGCGGCGCGCACGTCGGTCACCGTCAGCCTCGACACGCGCGGCGAACTGGAGCAACTCGCCAGGCTGGTACGCAGACACGCCCTGCCTCGGGCCCGAGTCCTGCTCCGCTTATCGGGGTTCGAGGCGTCCGGCGTACGGGTGCTGACCAGGCAGAGCCGATTCGGCACCGCCGTACGGGAGTCGGCCCCGCTGCTGGGGGCCGTCGAGCGACACGCCGACGTGCTCGACCTGGTCGGCGTGGCGTACCACCTCGACACGACGAGCCCGACCGAGAAGGCCGTGGCGCTGGAGGGCTGCCTGCGGGTGCTGGAGGAGTGCCGCAGCCGGGGGCTCCGGCCCCGGGCCGTGGACATCGGCGGCGGGTTCGGCGTCAACTACCTCGCCGACGGCGGCCAATGGGAGCGGTACACCACCGAACTCACCGAAGCCGTGCTGGGCATCCGCCCGCCCCTGACCTACGGCGGCCACGGCTACGGACTGCGCAACGAGGCCGGAACCCTGCGCGGCACGCTCGGTCTGTACCCCGCCCACCGCCCGGTCGCCGGCGCCCGCTACCTCGACGAACTGCTCTCCCACCCGGCCGCGTCCCTCGGCGGCCGCCCACTGGCCGCGCTGCTCCTGGAACACCTCTACGACCTGCACACCGAACCCGGCCGCGCGCTGCTCGACCAGTGCGGGGTGACCCTGACCAAGGTCCTGGAGGTGCGCGACCAGGAGGCGGATGGACCTCTTCACCTGCGGTTGGCGGCGAAGGCCGACGACGTGGCGCTGGAGGAGCACGGGGTGCTCATGGACCCCGTCGTCGTGCCACGGGACCCGGCGGGTCGCGGCGCCGCCCTGACGGACCCGGCGGGCGGTGACGCCGTCCCGCGGGTCCTGCCGGGCGCCGGTGGGGACGCCGGGACCGAACCCGTCGCCGTGCACCTCTTCGGCAGCCGTTGCCTGGAGTCCGATCTGATCACCCGCCGCACGGTCTTCCTGCCCCGCCGCCCTGCCCCCGGCGACCTGTTGGCCTTCGCCAACACGGCCGGCTACTGCATGGACTTCCACGCCACCCGTGCCCAGCACCAGCCTGCCGCGCGCAAGGTCGCCGTCTGGCAGGAGAGCGGCAGATGGCGCTGGTGCCTGGACGACCAGTACTGGCCGACCACACCCGTGGGGGGAGCGCAGTGAGGTACGACAGCATCACCGACGCCATCGGCAACACACCGCTGGTGCGCATCGACCCGGCCGTGCACGGCCTGAGCAACATCGACCTGTACGCCAAGCTGGAACTGCTCAACCCCTTCGGCTCGGTGAAGGACCGCGCCGCCTGGAACATGGCCCGACCGCATCTGACCGCCGCGGCCTCGGCCCCCGCCGGAGAAGGCGGGCAGGTCGTCGAGCTGTCGAGCGGCAACACCGCCAAGGCCCTGGCCGTCCTCGCGGGCATGCACGGCCTGACCTTCAAGAGCGTCACCAACCGGATGCGCATACCGGAGATCAAGGATTTGCTCCTGCTGCTCGGCGCGGAGATCGAGGAACTCCCCGGCCAGAGCGAGTGTCTGGACCCGACCGCCACCGATGACCCGCTCACCCTGTTCCACCGCACCCTCTCCGAGCCCGACAGCACCTATCTGCACACCGACCAGTACTTCAACCCGCGCAACACCGAGGCCCACTTCACCGGCACCGGACCGGAGATCGTCAAGGACCTGGACGGCCGGGCCCCGGACTGGTTCATCGCCTGCGTGGGCACCGCCGGTTCCTCCACCGGAGTCGCCCGCGCCCTGCGCGAACACGACCCCGCCGTACAGGTCGTCGGGCTGGTCGCGGCCAAGTCCGACTTCGTCCCCGGCATCCGCACCATCGACGAGGCGCACGAGGTGGGCCTGTTCGACCCCGGCACCTACGACACCATCGAGTCGGTGACCGCCGACGAGGCGATCGAGGGAATGCTGGCCCTCAACCGCCGCTGCGGAATCCTGGCCGGACCCACCGGAGGCGCCGCCTACTTCGGCGCCGTACGCGAACTTCAGCCCATCGACAAGGAACTGACGGAGCGCCAGTCCGCGGTCTTCATCGTCTGCGACCGAGTCGAGAGCTATCTGAGCTACGTCCGTCAGCGGCGCCCCGACCTCTTCGGCCGCCCGCGCCGCAGGAACTCCCCGGCCGACCTGACGGACGCCGAGATCCGCACGGCTCCGGCCATCGGCGTCGCCGACGCCCAGACGTGGATCGGCACCGGCGAACCGCTCGTCGTCGACCTGCGCGGCCCGTACGCCTACGCCGCCCTGCACATCGACGGCTCGGTCAACATCGTCGACGAGCTCTTCGAGGAACTCCTGCACGGCGGGCTGCCGTTCAGCCGTTCCCGCCCGGTCCTGCTGGCCTGCCCGGTCGGCGAGAAGTCCGCCCGCTACGCCGCCCTGCTGACCCGGCTGGGCCACCCGGACGTCCGCAGTCTGACCGGCGGCATCATCGCCTGGCGCGACGCGGGCGCACCCCTCGTACGGGACTGACGCCGATGACCGCGCCCAGGACCGATATCCAAGGCCCCGCCCTCATCGAGGAGTTGGGGGAGTGGCAGCGCACGCTGCGCGCCCAGTTCCCCATCGTCACCGCACACCCGGAACTGGCGTATCTCGACAGCGCGGCCACCGCCCAGAAACCGCAGGCCGTGCTCGACGCCGTCCACACCTACCTCACCACGACCAACGCCAACGCCGGACGCGGCACCTACCCCTGGGCCAACCGGACCACCACCCTGATCGAGCAGGCCCGCGACCGGGTGAAGGGGTTCCTCGACGACCCCGCCCCGGAGCGCTCGGCCGTGCACTTCACGAGCGGCACCACCGAGGGGCTGCGCACCATCGCCCGTGACTGGCTGCCCGATCTCCTCGCCGACGGAGACGAGATCGTCGTCCCGGTCGCCGACCACGAGGCCAACATCGCGCCCTGGCTGGAGGCCCAGCGGCAACTGGCCCGGCAGGGCGTGCACATCCGGGTCCGCCCGATGCCGTACCAGCGCTCTTCCGGCGACTACGACCACATCGCGCTCGCCGAACTCGCTGGTGGGCGAACCCGGTTCGTCGCCGCCACCCACGTCCACCATGTGTACGGCGGCGACATGAACATCCACCGCATCCGCCGGGTGGTCGGCCCGGACGCGGTCATCTGTCTGGACGCGGCCCAGAGCATCGGCCATCTGCCGGTGTCCGTGGCCGATCTGGACGTCGACTTCGTCGTCTTCTCCGGGCACAAGGCCATGGCCCTGCCCGGCACGGGCGCCGTCTGGGCCCGTCAGACACGCGGACCGGAGTTCACCCCGGGCGGCTGGTCCGGCACTCCCAACACGGTCGGCGTCGCCTCGCTCGCCACCGCCCTGGACTGGCTGGACACCGTCGGCGCCGACCGGATCGAGCGGTGGACTGTCGCCCTGGCTGCCCGGCTCACCGACGGCCTGCGCCACCTCGACGCCTACGAGATCCTCGGCTGTCGGGCCAGCCTGGCCGCCGACTCGTCCGTGCAGCGGCGCCAGGGCATCGTCACCTTCCGACACCACGCCATCGACTCCTCGGACCTGGGCTTCATCCTGTTCAGCCACGGCTTCATGATCCGCTCCGACCAGCACTGCCAGGGCCGCGCGGGGGAGCGGACCGGCTCGGTGCGGGTGAGCCTGCACGTCTACAACACCGTCGAGGAGATCGACCGCCTGTTGGGCGTCCTTGCCACCCTCGGGTGACGTACCGCCATTAGAGGGAATGGGAACCGTTTCCACCTAGTAGTGTCGGCGCCGACAGCGTGGAACAGGTGCGAGACGGCAAGGTGGCACGACCGGATGGGGCTGAGCCTGGCAACGGCGGAGCGATGGGTGGAGCGCTGGGAGCGCCAGCAGCAGCGGTACGCCGTGGACCGCGAGGAGCGGTTCACGGTGATCGCCGACGTCGTCGAGCGGGCCGTGGCCGGCCGGTCGGCGCGTCCGCTGGTCGTCGATCTCGGCTGCGGTCCCGGATCGCTCGCGGCACGACTGGTGCGCAGACTCCCGGACGCCGACATCGTCGCCGTCGACCGGGACCCCCTGCTGCTGGAGTTGGCCCGCACTCACCACGCGGACGCGGCCCGCTACGTCGACGCGGTGATCGGCGAGGACGGCTGGACCCACGCCCTGCACCTGGAACGCCCGCTGGACGCGGCCGTGTCGACGACGGCACTGCACTACCTCAGCCCGGACGCCCTGCACCGCACCTACCGGCAGCTCGCGGCACTGCTGCGGCCCGGCGGCGTCCTCGTCAACGGCGACCACTTCCCGCACGACGACACCGAGCTCGCCGCCCTCGCCGGGTGCGTCGGCAGCCGGCACGCCGAACGCGGGCACGCCCTGGCGCAGGAGGACTGGGACTCCTGGTGGACGGCCGTCGCGCAGGACCCCGAGCTGACCGACCTGCTCGCCGAACGGCGCCGCCGGGAGCCGGTCACCGGGACCGACAGCGCGGCGCGCCTGTCCGTGTCCGGGCACGAACGGCTGTTGCGGCAGGCGGGCTTCCGACATGTCGGCGCCGTCTGGCAGTACGGCGACAGTCATGTCGTCGTCGCGATCCGCTGACGTAGGGCGTCGCCCGCCGACACCGGAGGCGAAGGACCGCTCCACGGTGACGAAGTCGGTGTCGTTGATCGCGAGGATCTCGGAGATTGCCGGCGGCCGCTTCGAGCTCGGTACGGATCTTCTCGGGCACGCGTTCAGCGTCCCGGCGAAGGGCAAGGAGATCTCCAACGCGCTGTACGGCCAGGGTGCCGCCCTGGTGTCTCGTCTCCGACGACAACTTCCGCTTCAACGGAGGCCTCACCAAGTTCCATCTGTTGTCTGTTGGTCGGGGCCTGACCAAGCACAGCTAAAGGTTCGCACCTGCGCCTTGACAGCGTGCGTGCTGTTTCGCGACGTTTGAGCCTCGTCACATAGTTCGACATGGGCGTAAATGTGACGAGGCGCCAATAGGGCGTCCTGGGGGGACTCTGGGGGGAGCGGTCGCCATGCGATCCACGAGCGCCATCACGATTCACAGACCCGAGGAGCTGAACGAGTCGCTGCGCCGGGCGTGGCACCGCGCGATGGACGAGTCACCCGACTACGCGAACCCCTTTCTGGCACCGGAGTTCACGGTCGGCGTGGGCAGGTACCGCGGTGGGGCCCGGGTCGCGGTGCTGCACGAGAACGGGGAGGCCGTCGGTTTCTTCCCGTACGAGCGCAACGCGGCAGGCGTCGGCCGCGCCATCGGTTTAGGCCTCTCCGACTGCCAGGCCCTGGTGCACCGGCCGGGAGTCAGCTGGGACACCCGCCGACTGCTGCGGGCCTGCGGCATGTCGGTCTTCGAGTTCGATCACCTCGTGGAGGAGCAGCAGCCGTTCGGCCCGTACGTCACGGGGACGT
Source organism: Streptomyces sp. cf386 (assembly GCF_900103585.1). Taxonomy (GTDB): domain Bacteria; phylum Actinomycetota; class Actinomycetes; order Streptomycetales; family Streptomycetaceae; genus Streptomyces. Next base: position 107,601 of record NZ_FNHV01000026.1, on the reverse strand, counting down.
TCGCCTCTCCCGTGCTCGACCTGAAGCCCGGCGAGGGCGACTATCCGGAATGGCTGCGCGTCACCTACCCGGGGCACGCCAAGACGACGCTGAAGAAGGAGCGCCGCCTGGGCCGGGACGCGGGGGAAGTGCGGTTCGTCTACGACGAGCGCGACCTGCGCGTGCTGCGCACGCTCATGCGGTGGAAGTCCGCCCAGTACCGCAGGACGGGGCGGATGGACCGGTTCGCCAAGCCGTGGATCGTCGATCTGGTGGACCACCTCTTCCAGGTCCGCGAGGAGCACTTCACCGGCATCCTGTCCGTGGTGTACGCCGGTGACCGGCCCGTCGCCGCGCACTTCGGGCCCAGGTCGCGCACCGTGTTCGCGGCCTGGTTCACCGCCTACGACCCGGAGTTCGGCTACTACTCGCCCGGACTGATGATGCACCTGAGGCTGGCCTACGCAGCGGGCCGGGACGGCGTGACGCTCATGGACATGGGGCGCGGCGCGAAGGAGTACAAGGACTGGCTCAAGACCCGTGAACTGCGGGTGGCCGAAGGGTTCGCGGCCCGCCCGCACCCGGTGGCGGCGGCCCACCGGATGTGGCGCAGACCGGTGCGCGGCCTGAGAAACACGGTCCTGGCCCACCCCGGACTGCGCGAGCCCGCCGACCGGCTGCTGAAGACGGTCGGCACACTGCGTACCTCGGGCCCGGCCCACTCACCGGGTATGGGAGCCCGCGCTCGCTGAGCGGGATCCACCCCTGTCACACGTCACGCGTCGGCGTCGTCCGCACGGCCCCTCGCGGTCTCCAACACCCCGCGCAGCGGCCTGGATCGACGCGCGCGAACGCACACCACCGCCCGCCCCGGGCGACCTTCTTCGTACCCTTCCACGGAAGAGGTGACCATGCCGTACGGATCGCGGCTCGCCGCGATGATGACACGGCGCATCGGACGCGAATGCGTCTACACGCCCTCGGCCCGACTGGCCCTCTACCTGGCGCTGCGGCGCTGGTGCCGGCCCGGCGGGCGGGTGCTGATGTCCCCGGTGAACGACGACGTGATCCTCTTCGTCGTCCTCGCCGCCGGACTGCGCCCCGTCCAGGCCCCCGTGTCTCAGTGGGACGGAAACATCGACCCGACCGCCGTACCGGAGTCCACCTGGCGGAACGTGGACGCCGTCCTGACCACGAACCTGTACGGCCTGCCCGACCGTGTCGTCGAACTGCGCAGCCGCTGCGACCAGTTGGGGATCCCCCTGATCGAGGACGCGGCCCACGCCATCGGCACGCATGTGGACGGGCAGCCCATCGGGACCTTCGGGACGGCGGCCGCGTTCAGCCTGTCCAAGCACGTGGCGGGCATGGCCGGCGGTTTCCTCGCCGTCGAGGACGCGCGCACCCGACGGGAACTGGAGCTGCTGCGCGACGACCTGCTGACCCCGCGCCGCCTGCGCGACGACCTGACCACCACGCTGCGCCCGCTGGCCCGGTCCGCCGTACGCACGCTCCACCTGGTCCGCCCGGTGTGGCGCACCATGCAGCGACTGAAGCTGCTGGAGCGCGACGAGTTCCGTATGGCCCTGCACGCGCCCCGCCTCGCCCGCAGCGCCCGCCAGGCACCGAGCCTGACCGCGTACGAACCCTGGGTGCGGGTCGACCTGCACGGCTTCCGCTCCCGCCACGGGGCCCTGGTCCGGGGCCAGTTGGAGCTGCGCATGACCCTGCTCGACGGCGACCTCGCCCGGCGCCGGACCGGTGTCTCGCTGCTGTCGGGCACCACCTGGGCCACCCCCGCCCTGCGCGAACGGGCGGGCGACGGCCCACCGTCCCTGTTCCGGGTGCCGCTCCTCGTCCACGACCGCGACACCCTCCTCGAACGCCTGGTGAACCACGGCGTGGTCGCGGGATACGTCTACGACCCGCCGCTCGACGACTACGCGGGCGCCGAGTTCGTCGAACCGTCCCCCGACCCCACGGCCGCCCGCTGGTTCGCCGCCCACACTCTGCCGGCCGACCCCCTCCTCGCCCGCAGGATCGCAGCCGCCCTGACGAAGGAACGGGCCACGCCCGCACACCCCCCGCTGCCGACCAAGCCCGTGCTGGACACCACGCCCACGCCACCCACGCCGCTGGGCCAGTAGAGGCCGCATCCGGGTGCCCGGCGGCGCCGGCCCGCGCCGCCCGGCCCCACCTTGCCTACCCTGGACCTGTGGCCCGCCCCAACGACGAGGTCGCCGCGCTGCTCCAGGAGTACGCGGACCTGATCTCGATCACCGGAGGAGACGCGTTCAAGGCACGCGTCTACGAGAAGGCCGCCCGGGCGATCGGCGGCCACCACGCCGATGTGTCCAAGCTCGACGTCAAGGGACTCAAGGAGATCCCGGGCGTCGGCAAGTCGATCGCCGAGAAGGTCGTCGAGTACTTCGCGGTCGGCAGCGTCTCCGCCGTCGAGGAACTGCGGGCGAAGATCCCCGCCGGTGTCCGCCGGCTGACGGCCATTCCCACCCTCGGCCCGAAGAAGGCCCTGGTCCTCTACGAGGAGCTGGGCATCTCCACGACCGAGGAACTCGCCGACGCCATCCACGAGGAGCGGCTGCGCGACCTCAAGGGCTTCGGGCCGAAGACCGAGGAGAACATCCTGCACGGCATCGGCCTGCTGCAGTCCTCCGGCGACCGCGTCCTGATCGACGTCGCCATGAGCCTCGCCGAGGACATCGTCGCCGAGATGTCGCAGGTCAACGGCTGTGAGCGCTGCTCCTACGCCGGATCGCTGCGCCGTGTCCGCGAGACGATCGGCGACATCGACATCCTCGTCGCGGCGAAGAAACCGCAGCCGATCATGCGGGCCTTCACCCAGCTGCCGTATGTCTCGGAGGTCATCGCGCACGGCGAGAAGAAGACGTCGATCCGCACCACCAAGGGCCTCCAGGTCGACCTGCGTGTCGTACCGCCGGACTCCTGGGGCGCGGCGATGCAGTACTTCACCGGCTCGAAGGCGCACAACATCCGCACCCGTGAGATGGCCGTGCACAAGAAGCTCAAGCTCTCCGAGTACGGGCTCTTCGACACCGAGACCGGCAAGAAGATCGTCTCCAAGACCGAGGAGGACGTGTACGCCCGTCTCGGCCTGCCCTGGATCCCGCCCACCCTGCGTGAGGACCGGGGCGAGATCGAGGCCGGGCTGCGCGGAGAGCTGCCCGAGCTGGTCCAGGAGAAGGACATCCGGGGCGACCTGCACACCCACACCGACCTCACCGACGGGCTCGCCCCGCTGGAGGAGATGGTCGCCGCTGCCGCCGAGCGCGGTTACGCCTACTACGCCGTCACCGACCACGGGCCCGACATGGCCATGCAACGGATGACCGACGAGCGGATCCTGGCCCAGCGCGCACGCGTCCGCGAGCTCGACGGGGAGTACGGCAAGCGCGGTAAGCGGGGCGGCATGCGGGTGCTGCACGGGGCCGAGCTGAACATCGGCCCCGACGGCGACGTGGACTGGCCGCCGGAGTTCCTCGCCGGGTTCGATCTGTGCGTGGCCTCGGTGCACTCGCACTTCAACCAGGGGCGCGAGGCGCTGACCCGGCGGATCGTCCGGGCCTGCGAGAACCCGCACGTCCACATCATCGGTCACCCCACCACTCGCCTCCTCGGCAAACGCCCCGCCATCGACGTCGACCTCGACGTGGTCTTCGCCGCCTGCGCGCGCACCGGTACGGCCCTGGAGATCAACTCCCATCCGGACCGGCTCGACCTGCGCGACGAGGACATCCTGCGGGCCAGGCGGCACGGCGTGAGGTTCGCCGTCGACAGTGACGCCCACGCCGTCATCCACCTGGCCAACCTGCGCTACGGCGTGGGCACGGCCCAGCGCGGCTGGCTCACCAAGGACGACGTGATCAACACCTGGCCGCTCACGCGACTGAGGCGGTTCCTGGAGAAGCGGCCCTGAAGGAGCCTCGTCCTCCCGAACCGGACAGGTCTCGCTTTGTTCATGTCACCGCAGAGGGGTTGTCCTTACATTCCGTCCCTGCCTAGGGTCGCCTTCATAGTGCAAGCGCTTTCTGAAGCGGGCTGTCCGCCGGCCGTCCGAGGAGAACTGCATGTCCCCAAGTACCGCCCGCCGCCGCGTCGCCGTGATCGGCACCGGTGCCATCGTCAGTGGCAGCCATCTCCCCGCACTGAGACACCACGCGGACCGGGTGGAGCTGGTGGCCGCCGTCGATGTGGACCAGGCCCGGCTGGACGCCTTCCGGCAGCTCGCCGGAGCGGACGTCGCCGGGTACACCTCGACGGACGACATGCTGGACGCCGTACGCCCCGACCTGGTCCTGATCGGCACGCCGCCGTCGCTGCACCGGGAGCAGACGGTCGCCGCGCTCAAGGCCGGCGCCTGGGTGCTGTGCGAGAAGCCGCTGTGCCTGTCGCTCGCCGAGTACGACGACATCGCGGCGGCCGAGGAGGCGTCGGGGGCGTATGCCTCGGTCGTCTTCCAGCACCGGTACGGCTCCGGAGCCGTGCACGCCCGTGAACTGATCGCGAGCGGGGAGCTGGGTGCCCCGCTGGTCGCGCACTGCCAGACGACCTGGCACCGGGACGCCGCGTACTACGCGGTTCCGTGGCGCGGACGGTGGGCCACCGAGGGCGGCGGGCCGACCATGGGGCACGGCATCCACCAGTTCGACCTGTTGCTGCATCTGCTCGGCCCGTGGGCGGAGATCCGGGCCATGGCCGCGCGCCTGGTCCACGACACCGAGAGCGAGGACGTCTCGACGGCCCTCGTGCGGTTCGAGAACGGCGCCCTCGCCACCGTCGTCAACAGCGTGCTGTCCCCGCACGAGGTGAGCCGCATCCGCATCGACTGCGCCGACGCGACGGTCGAGCTCACCCACCTGTACGGCCACCGCAACGACGACTGGGTCTACACCCCGGCCCCGCACGTCCCGTCCGAGCGCGCCACGGCCTGGCGCACCCCCGCGGCGGATCTGCCCAGCTCGCACACGGCGCAGCTCGGCGCCCTCCTCGACGCCTACGACAACGGTGTCCGACCGCCCGGCAGCGGCCCCGACGCCCGGGCCACCCTCGACTTCGCCGCCGCCCTCTACAAGGCCGCCTTCACGGGAAGCCCGGTGCACGCGGGCGAGATCCGGCCCGGCGACCCCTTCTATCCGGCCATGCACGGCGACCACCCCCACTGGGCCCCCAAGGAGCGCGCATGAGCATCCGCGTCACCCACGCGCACGGCGACCACATCGCGGTGACGGCGGCGAACGGCACCGAGATCCTTCGCTACGTCTACCGCCCCGACCCGGAGGCCTTCGAGTCCCGCAAGCCCTACGCCCACCCCGTGCGCACCCTCGCCGGGCACACCGTGACCGGCTACCGGCCCAGCGACCACCGCTGGCACAAGGGCCTGCAGATGACCGCGAGCCATCTCTCCGGCCAGAACTTCTGGGGCGGCAACTGCTATGTGCACGGCGAGGGTTACCTCCCGCTGCCCGAGCGCGTCGGCTCGATGCGGCACGACGGTTTCGGCGAGTTCACTGTCGAGGACGACCGGCTCGCCTTCACCGAGGAACTCACCTGGGTCGAGAACGGCGGCCAGGAGTGGGCGCGCGAGGTGCGCGGGCTGACCGTCCACTCGGTGGACGAGGAGGCCGGCGCCTGGGCCCTGGACTGGTCGATCCGGCTGACCAACGTCCGTGCCGAGCCGCTGACTTTCGGCTCGCCCACCACGGCCGGCCGCGAGATGGCCGGGTACACCGGACTCCAGTGGCGCGGCCCCCGGGACTTCACCGGAGGCACCGCCTTCGGGCCGGACATCGACGGGGGAGCGGGCGCGGACGCGGGCAAGCTGATGGGCACGCAGGGTCCGTGGCTCGCCTTCACCACCGTGCACGACGACGTCGACGGGCACTCCACGCTCGTCTTCGCGCACGCGCCCGAGAACCTCGACGAGCAGGCCGCGATCCACGAGTCGCACTGGTTCGTGCGTGCGGAGCCGATCCCGACGGTGGCGTTCTCCTGGGCGTTCTTCGAGGAGTTCGAGCTGCCGCCGGGCGAGTCCTTCGCGTACCGCTACCGGGTGGTCTTCGCCGACGGGGCCTGGGACCGTGAGCGGGTGGGCGCTCACCTGGAGGGGCTGCCGTGGTGAAGCCCGTGAAGCCCGGCCTTCCGCATCCACTGCCCGGCGCCGTCGGCCTGTCCCACCTCAGCGCCTACGACTGGGAGGCCGCCGACGGAGTGTGCGGCGGCAGCCCGCATCTGCACCTGGTGTGCACGGAGGCGTACGTCGTCACCGGCGGCCGGGGTGCCGTACAGACGCTGAGCCCCGACGGCTACCGGGACATCCCGTTGGAGCCGGGCTCCGTCGCCTGGTTCACGCCCGGGACCGTGCACCGTATGGTCCAGGGCGGTGATCTGCGCATCACCGTCCTGATGCAGAACAGCGGACTGCCGGAGGCCGGCGACGCCGTGTTCACCTTCCCGTCCGAGGTGCTGGCCGATCCGGACAGATACGCCGCCGCGGCCACGCTGCCGGCCGGCACCGGCCCGGAGACGGCGGCTGCCGCGCGCCGCCGCCGGGACCTCGCCGTCGAGGGCTACCTCGCCCTGCGCGAGGCGCTCGTCGCCGGGGACAACGGCCCGTACGCCGAGTTCCAGCGCGCCGCCGCCCGGCTCGTGCGCGCCAAGGTGCCGAACTGGCGGGAGTTGTGGCGGGCGGGCGCGCTGGCCACGGCCGAGCGCACGGGCGCCCAGCTCGACGCGCTGGAGGCGGACGAACCGGCGTATCTCGCCGACGCGACCGCACACGAGACCGCGCCCACCCGGCTCGGCGGGTTCGGGATGTGCGGCCGCCGGGACGAGTACAACCTGCCGGGGACGACGCTGCCTTACGGCGGCGAGTAGACGGCCAGGGGGGCCAAGAGGGCCGAGGGGAGCCGAGGGGGGCCAACAGAAAGTCCGAGGAGAAAAGAGGTGACCTCGGCATGCCCGGACACAGGACAAAGGGGTTCTGCGCATCGGCCGTCGCGCTCGTGCTCTGCGCGATGGCGGCCGGTTGCGGGGGATCCGGGGAGTCGGTCGGCGGCGGCAAGGTCGTGCTGCGCTACACGTGGTGGGGCAACCCCGATCGCGCGGAGCGCACCGAGCAGGCCGTCGCCCTGTTCGAGAAACAGCACCCGAACATCCGGGTGCAGACGTCGTTCTCGGCCTACGAGGCGTACAAGCAGAAGCTCGCCACCCAGGCCGCGGGCGGCGACGCCCCCGACGTGATGCAGCTCGACTACCGGCAGATCGACCAGTACGCCTCCGGCGGCGTCCTGCTCGACCTCGCGCGGCAGAAGGCCGTACTGGGCACCGGCGAGATCGATCCGGGGCTCCTCGCCACCGGCCGGCTCGACGGCACGCAGTACGCGATTCCCCAGGGCCGCGGCACCGAGACCGTCGCGTACGACGTCAAGGTGTGGAAGGAGTCCGGAGTTCCGCTCCCGGGCCGGAGCTGGACCTGGAGCGAGTGGGCCGACGCCATGCGCGCCCTGGCCGAGAAGACCGGCAAGCCCGGCGCCACCGACCCCGGCCAGAGCGAGGACTGCTTCGAGGTCTGGCTGCGCGGCCGGGGCAAGTCCCTCTACACGAAGGACGGCGGCCTCGGCTTCACGGCCGACGACCTGACCCGCTGGTGGACCTTCACCGACAAGCTCCGGCGCGAGGGCGTCGTCTCGCCCGCCGAGCAGACCACGCAGCTCGACGGCTCCGTCGAGAACACCCCGCTCGGGCGCGGCGAGGCCGTGGCCGACTCCAACTGGGACGCCCCGGCCAGCGGTTTCCTCGCCCTGATCCCCAGCGGCGTCGCGCTCGCGCCGATGCCGTCCGGCGAGGACGGCACCCCCGGCCAGTACTTCAAGCCGTCGATGTTCCTCGGCGTCGGCGCCAACACCGGTCACGCGAAGGAGGCGGCCCAGCTCGTCGACTTCCTCATCAACGACGAACAGGCCGCGAAGATCCTCGGCGCCACCCGCGGCATCCCCGTCAACGAGTCCGTACGCGAGGAGATCGAGCCGCAGCTCAAGGACTTCGACAGGACGATCGCCGCCTACCAGTCCTCCCTCGAAGGCTCCCTCAAGGACCCGCCGCAGGCCCCGCCCTCCGGCGACAACGCCCTGCAGACCACCTTCCAGCGCGACTACGACCAGGTGTCCTACGAGCGCATGTCGCCCCGCGAGGCGGCCGAGAACTACGTCACCGAGGCGAAGGCGGAGCTGAGGTCATGACCACCACCGACATACCCGCGGCCACCGCCCGCGCCACCGGGCCGGTCAGGCCCTCGAAGCGCCGCCCCAAGCGCGAACGCCAGGGCCCCGCCTGGGTGTTCCTGTCCCCATGGGTGCTCGGCGCGGTCGTCCTGACCCTGCTGCCGATGGCCGTGTCGCTCTACCTGTCCTTCACCGACTACGACCTGTTCAACCCGCCGCGCTGGGTGGGCCTGCGCAACTACGTCCAGATGTTCACCGAGGACCCGCGCTACTGGCGGTCGGTGGTGACCACACTGACGTACGTCGTCATCGCCGTGCCCCTGCAACTCGCCCTCGCCCTTGTCGTCGCGCTCGCCCTGAAGTCCATGAAACGCGGCAAGGGCTTCTACCGGTCGGCCTTCTACGCCCCTTCGCTGCTCGGTGCGTCGATGTCCATCGCCCTCGTCTGGCGCGCGGTCTTCAACGACGGCGGCACGGTGGACCACCTGTTCGGCACCGGCGGCTGGGTCAACAAACCCGGCTGGGCGCTGCTCGCCGTCGCCCTGCTGACGGTGTGGCAGTTCGGGGCGCCGATGGTCATCTTCCTCGCGGGACTCCAGCAGATCCCGAGCGAGCTGTACGAGGCGGCGGCCGTCGACGGGGCCGGGAAATGGCGGCAGTTCCTGTCCGTCACGGTGCCCATGCTGTCCCCGGTCCTGTTCTTCAACCTCGTTCTCCAGACCATCCAGGCCTTCCAGGTCTTCACGCCCGCCTTCGCGATCGGCGCAGGCAAGGGCGGCCCGGCCGACTCGACCCTCGTCTACACCCTCTACCTCTACGACCGCGGCTTCGTCGCCTCCCACATGGGCTACGCCTCCGCCATGGCCTGGGTGCTGCTGATCGTCATCGGCGCCGTCACCGCGGTGCTGTTCCGCACCTCGCGCTCCTGGGTCTTCTACGCCTCCGAGGGGGACCGATGACATCCATCCCGACCGAGGCCGCGCGCAGGCCCGTTGCCTGGGGCCGGATCGCCCTGCACGTCGGCTGCCTGGCCGCTCTGCTCGTCATGCTGTACCCGCTGGCCTGGCTGCTGGCCACCTCGTTGAAGCCCGCCGACGAGGTCATCGCGAGCCTCGACCTGCTGCCCAGCCACCTGGAGTGGTCCAACTACTCGACGGCTCTGGACGGCGTCAACGACGTGTCCATCTGGCGGCTGCTCACCAACTCGCTGCTGATCGCGGGCGGCGCGGTCCTCGGCAACGTCATCAGCTGCTCGCTGGCCGCCTACGCCTTCGCGCGCCTCCGATTCCGCTTCCGCGGACCGCTGTTCGCCTTCATGATCGCCACGATCATGCTGCCGCACCACGCGGTGCTGATCCCGCAGTACATCATCTTCAACCAGCTCGGCCTGGTGAACACCTACTGGCCGCTGATCCTGCCGAAGTTCCTCGCCACCGAGGCGTTCTTCGTCTTCCTCATCGTGCAGTTCATGCGCGGACTGCCGCGTGAGCTGGAGGAAGCGGCCCGCATCGACGGCTGCGGCCCCTTCCGCAGCTTCTTCCAGGTCGTACTGCCGCTCACCCGCCCCGCCCTGATCACCACGGCGATCTTCACCTTCATCTGGACCTGGAACGACTTCTTCACCCAGCTCATCTACCTCTTCGACCCGGACAAGTTCACGCTCACGCTCGCCCTGCGGTCGTTCGTGGACGCCTCCAGCACCTCGGCGTTCGGCCCCATGTTCGCGATGTCCGTGATCGCGCTGCTGCCGATCGTGCTGTTCTTCCTCGCCTTCCAGCGGCTGCTGGTGGAGGGCATGGCCAGCTCCGGAATCAAGGGGTGAGCGAGATGCCGGCACGTGAGGCGGGCGAGGTGTTCGGCCCGCGGATGACACTCTTCGCCGACGTCCTGAGCGTCGGCCTCGCCACGGCCGTGGCCAGTCTGCCGTTGCTGACCGCCCCGGCCGCGCTGTCGACGGCCTGCGCGGTGCTGCGGGGCGCTCGGGAGGACCAACCCGCAACCGCCGGACGGTACTTCGCGCTGCTACGGCGTCGGCTGCGCACCGGCGACCTGGCGGGGGGCGCCCTCGCGGTGGCGGGGGTGCTGCTGCTGGCCGCCGATCTGGCCCTCGCGCGGGCGGGGCTGCCGGGTGCGCCGGTGTTCGCGGTGGTGGCTGCCGCGATCGGCGCCTGTGCCACGGTGGTTGGTCTCAGGGCCTGCGCCCGCCGTGAGTCGCTCACCGACTGGCGTACGGCGGTGCGCGAGGCCGCCCGGGACTCCGTGCGGGACGTGGGCGGCAGTGGCCTGGTGCTGCTCGCGGTGGTCACCGCCGCCCTGTGCGCGTGGATGCTGGTGCCGCTCGCGTTCCTCGCCCCGGGGTCGTTGGCGTTGGCGGTCACCGCGGTGGACGTACGCAGGGGAGGATGACGTCGAGTTCATCCCCGGATCTCCTTGCATGTCCATGAGTTAACGGGCCATTAGGCGGCATGCGGTGTAAAAGGACCGTTGGAGTGTCAATCATCTTGTCATGAACCTGCGGCCCGACGGGCGGGCCGCAGCCTCATGGAGGTGTGGAATGCGCCGCACGCTCGCCACCGGTCTCACCGCCTCGGCCCTCTCCCTCGTGACCGTCTTCGCCGCCGCCTCGACCGCAGACGCCGCCCCCGCCGACAAGCCCCAGGTCCTGGCCAGTTGGACCCAGACCAGCGCGTCCAGCTACAACTCCTGGGTCGCCGCCCGCGGCAACCAGTCCGCCTGGGCCGCCTACGGGTTCGACTGGTCCACCGACTACTGCTCCTCCTCCCCGGACAACCCCTTCGGCTTCCCCTTCTCGACGTCCTGTGCCCGACACGACTTCGGCTACCGCAACTACAAGGCCCTGGGCGCGTTCGACGCCAACAAGGCGCGCATCGACAGCGCCTTCTACGAGGACCTCAAGCGTGTGTGCGCGGGCTACAGCGGTGCGACGAAGACCGCCTGCAACAGCACGGCCTGGACCTACTACCAGGCCGTGAAGGCCTTCGGCTGACACCTCGTCACAAGGCAGGAGGGCGCCGCATGGGCGGCGCCCTCCTGGCTTTCGTCGTCCTCTTGGCTTTCGCCGAGGATCAGTTCGCGGCCCGGAACGACCGCAGCCGCAGCGAGTTGGCCACCACGAACACCGAGGAGAAGGCCATGGCCGCCCCCGCGATCATCGGGTTGAGCAGCCCGGCCGCGGCGAGCGGCAACGCGGCGACGTTGTAGGCGAAGGCCCAGAACAGGTTGGACCGGATGGTGCCGAGCGTCCTGCGGGAGAGCCGGATCGCGTCGACGGCGGCGCGCAGATCGCCACGGACCAGGGTGAGGTCGCCGGCCTCGATGGCGGCGTCCGTGCCGGTGCCCATCGCCAGCCCCAGATCGGCCTGCGCCAGGGCCGCCGCGTCGTTGACGCCGTCGCCGACCATCGCGACCGAACGGCCCTCGCCCTGAAGCCGCTTGACGACGTCGGCCTTGTCCTGCGGCAGCACCTCGGCGATGACGTCCTCGGGCGCGATACCGACCTCGCGGGCGACGGCATGGGCGACCGCCTGGTTGTCGCCGGTCAGCAGGATCGGGGTGAGGCCGAGGGCGCGCAGCCTCCGAATCGCCTCGGGGCTGGTCTCCTTCACCGCGTCGGCGACCTCCAGCACCGCCCGCACCTCGCCGTCCCATGCGACCGCGATGGCCGTGCGGCCGGATGCCTCGGCCTCGGACTTGGCGCGCGCGAGATCTTCTGGCAGCTCCATGGCCCACTCTGCGAGAAGCCGCTCCCGGCCCACGAGCACCGCATGGCCCTCGACAACGCCCTGCACTCCGAGCCCGGGCACGTTCGCGAAGTCCTCCGGCGTAGGCAGCGATCCCAGCTTCGCCAGCGCGCCCTCGGCCACGGCCCGGGCTATCGGGTGCTCGGAGGCATGCTCCAACGCGCCCGCGAGCCGCAGGACTTCGGCCTCCTCGGTGTCGTCGGCGGTGTGCACGGCCAGCAGGGTCATCCGGCCGGTGGTGACGGTGCCCGTCTTGTCGAGGACGATCGTGTCGACCTTGCGCGTGGACTCCAGAACCTCCGGACCCTTGATCAGGATGCCGAGCTGGGCGCCCCGTCCGGTGCCCACCATCAGCGCGGTCGGCGTGGCCAGACCCAGGGCGCACGGGCAGGCGATGATCAGGACGGCGACCGCCGCGGTGAAGGCGGCGGCCGGTCCGGAGCCGTTGCCGAGCCAGAAGCCCAGGGTGCCGAGCGCGAGGGCGATGACGATCGGCACGAAGACGGCGGAGATCCGGTCCGCGAGCCGCTGCGCCGCGGCCTTGCCGTTCTGCGCGTCCTCCACCAGCTTCGCCATCCTGGCGAGTTGGGTGTCGGCGCCCACCCGGGTGGCCTCGACGACGAGACGGCCGCCCGCGTTGATCGTGGCACCGGTGACCGGGTCGCCCTCGGCGACCTCGACCGGCACGGACTCGCCGGTGAGCATCGAGGCGTCCACTGCCGACGAGCCCTCGACGACGATGCCGTCGGTGGCGATCTTCTCGCCGGGACGCACGAGGAATCGGTCGCCTACCTTCAACTCCGTTACGGGAAGGGTCTGTTCGGTGCCGTCGGCGCGCAGGACCGTGACGTCCTTGGCGCCCAGCTCCAGCAGCGCCTTCAGCGCCGCGCCCGCCTTGCGCTTGGAGCGGGCCTCGAAGTAGCGGCCGGCCAGGATGAAGGCGGTGACTCCGGCCGCCGCCTCCAGATATATGTTGCCGGCGCCGTCGCTGCGGGCGATGGTCAGCTCGAAGGGGTGCGTCATGCCCGGCTCGCCCGCGGTGCCGAGGAACAGCGCCCACAGGGACCACAGGAACGCGGCCGACGTACCGACCGAGATCAGGGTGTCCATGGTGGCCGCGCCGTGCCGCAGATTGGTGAACGCCGCCCTGTGGAAGGGCCAGGCGGCATACGTCACGACGGGCGCCGCCAGCGTCAGGGACAGCCACTGCCAGTACTCGAACTGCAGGGCCGGGATCATGGCCATCGCGATGACGGGCACGGCCAGGGTGACGGCGGTGACCAACCGCTCCCGCAGCGGCCGTAGTTCATCGGGCTCGTCGCCGCTCCCGGTCGCGTCGGGCACGGGCGGCGCGGGCTCCTGCGCGGTGTACCCCGTCGCCTCGACGGTGGCGATGAGGTCCCGGACGGAGACGTCGCCGCCGTAGCTGACCTTCGCCTTCTCGGTGGCGTAGTTGACCGTGGCGGTCACCCCGTCCAGGCGGTTGAGCTTCTTCTCGATGCGCGCCGCGCACGAGGCGCAGGTCATGCCGCCGATGACGAGCTCTGTCTCGGTGGTCGGGTGGGACGCGGTGGTGGTCATCGCTGCTCCTGCTGCGGGGTGCGGGCGGAGCCCGGCGCGGCCGGGCCCCGGCGGTCGGGGTGCGGGTCAGGCCGCGCGGCCGGTGAGCTCGTAGCCGGCCTCGTCGACGACCTCGGCGATCAGGGCGTCGTCGGGCTCGGCGGTGCTGCTGACGGTGACCTGACCGGTCGCGAGATCGACGCCGACCTCGGTGACGCCGTCCAACTCGCCGATGACCTGGGTGAGCGTGGCCTTGCAGTGAACGCAGCTCATACCGGAGACGGCGTAGGTGGTGGTGGCCATGGGTTCCTCCTGGAGTACGGGGTGGGAGGTGCAGGGGTACGGGGTGGGGGTATCCTTGCTCGGTGTCCATGTATACCCCCAGGGGGTAATCGAGGCAAGTGCTGGACCGGGTTGACTTGATACCCCCTAGGGGTATGGTGAAGTGCATCGAAGGATCACACCGAGGCATCCGACCCGCAGGAGACCGCCATGAATGCCGGACTGAGGATCACCGCGTTCGCCGCCGCCCTGGCCGCGACCTTCGGCACCGCCTACGGTGTGGGCCAGGGCCTCGACCCCGTCGTCGCGGAGCCCGCGCCCGCCGCCCACGACAGCCACAGCGAGGCGTCACCGGCGGCGGAGGAAGGCGCCGGCCACGGCGGGCACGAGACGGAGCCGGTCGGCGGGCTGCAGATGTCCGAGGGCGGATACACCCTCGACCTGCGGACCTCCAGCGTCACTGCCGGGACCCGCTCCGACCTGCGCTTCGTCATCCGCGACAGCACCGGTCGCGCCGTCACCGCCTACGAGCGCGAGCACGAGAAGGAACTGCACCTCATCGTGGCCTCACGCGATCTGGGCACCTACCGCCATCTGCATCCCACCCGCGCCGCCGACGGCACCTGGAGCATCCCCGTCGAACTGCCCCGCGCCGGCGGCTACCGCGTCTTCGCCGACTTCACCCCGGCGAAGAAGGGCGCCGAGAACCTCACCCTCGGCGCGGACCTGGCCGCCGCGGGCTCCTACCGGCCCCGGCAACTGCCCGCGCCGAACACCACGGCGAAGATCCACGGCTACGAGGTCCGGCTGGACGGCGCCCTGCGTCCGGGCAAGGCGAGCGAGCTGAAGCTGAAGGTCTCCCGCGACGGCCGCCCGGTGACCGACCTCCAGCCCTACCTCGCCGCCTACGGCCACCTGGTCGCCCTGCGCTCCGGCGACCTCGCGTACCTCCACGTCCATCCCAACGGGGAACCCGGCGACGGCACGACCGAGCCCGGCCCGGAGATCTCGTTCACGGCCACGGCACCGAGCAGCGGCGCGTACCGGCTGTTCCTCGACTTCAAGCACGAGGGCGAGGTGCACACCGCGGCGTTCACGGTCCGGGCCGGTGCGTCGGCGGCAGCCACCTCGGAGGCGCCCACGCACGAGGACGGGGCCGAGACGCACGGGCACTGACACGGGCACGGAGGGGCAGGGGCATCGAGGAGCACGGGCACTGAGGCACTCGGCTCAGATCCGCCCCGCCCGCCGCTGCCGACGCAGCAGCAGCCCCAGGTACACCCCGCCGACGACCGCGGTCACCACACCGACCGGCAGCTGGGCCGTCTCATGGATGCGTTGGGACGCGAAGTCCGCCGTCACCACGAGGAAGGCGCCGGTGCAGGTGGCCGCCAGGAGGCCCGGGCCAGGGGCCCGGGTGAGCCGGCGGGCCAGTTGCGGGGCGATGAGGGCCACGAAGGGGATGGGGCCGGCCGCCGCGGTGGCCACCGCGCAGGCCGCAGTGGCCAGGACCAGCAGCACCAGCCGGGAGCGCTGGACGGGCACCCCGAGGCCGCCCGCCACGTCGTCGCCCATCTCCATGATCTTCAGCCTGCTCGCGACGAGCGCCACCAGGGGCAGCACGACGAGCAGGCCGAGGGCGGCCGGGCGCACGTCGGCCCAACTCCTGCCGTTGAGGCTGCCGTTGAGCCACACCATCGCCTGTGCGGCCTGGGTGAACCGGGCCTTGGCCAGGAGATAGGCGTTCACCCCCTGGAGCAGCGCGCTCACCCCGATGCCGACCAGCACCAGCCGGTATCCGTGGACGCCCTGCCGCCACGCCAGCACATACACGAGGAAAGCGGTGGCGAGCCCTCCGCCCACCGCGCCCACGGCGATCTGCCCGCCGGTTCCGCCGACGAGCAGGACGACCAGCAGGCCTCCGGTGGCCGAGCCGTAGGTGAAGCCGACGATGTCGGGGCTGCCCAGCGGATTGCGCGTGAGGCTCTGGAAGAGGGCGCCGCTCAGGCCGAGTGCCGCGCCGACCAGGATGCCGGTCAGCAGACGGGGCAGCCGGAGGTCGTTGATCACGAAGTCGGTGCGCGGGCTGCCGTTGCCCAGCAGGGTGCGGACCACGTCCGCCGGGGAGATCGAGTACTCGCCGGTGCCGAGCGCGAGGACGCCGATCGCGGCGGTGGCGGCGAGCACCAGCACGCAGACCGTCACCGCGCGCCCGTCCACCCGCAGGGAGAAACGGTGCGAGCGGCTCCGTACGACATGTGAGCGGCCGCGCGCAGCGGTACGGGCCGGTGCCTGGGTGGTCATCCGGTCACCGCCCTGCGGTAGCGGACGAGGGCGATGAACACCGGGGCGCCGACCACCGCCGTCACCACGCCCGCGTCCAGTTCGTCGGGGCGTACGACGACCCGGCCGAGGACGTCCGCGAACAGCAGGAGGGCGGGCGCGAGGAGCAGGGAGAGCGGCAGCGTCCAGCGCTGGTCGGCGCCGACGATCATGCGGGCGATGTGCGGGACGGCGAGGCCGACGAAGACGAGCGGCCCGACGGCAGAAGTCGCCGCACCGCACAGCACCGTCATGGCCACCAGGCCGATAAAGCGCGTCCGGTCCACATGCGCGCCCAGCGCCCGGGCGCCGTCGTCGCCCAGCGCGAGCGCGTTCAGCGGCCGGACCAGCGCGAGGGCGAGGACCAGGCCCACCACGACGAACGGCGTGATCGTCGTCAGCGTCTCGTCGTCGGCCCGGGCGAGCGAACCGACGCTCCAGAACCGCAGTTGGTCCAGCGCCTGGGCGTCGAGCAGCATCAACGTCTGGCTGATGCCGGTGAACACGGCGGCGATCACCGCACCGCCGAGTGCGAGCCGCTCCGGGGTGGCGCCTCCGCGACCGCCCGAGGCCAGCGAGTACACCAGCAGACCGGCCACGACCGCGCCCACCATGGCGAACCACACCGACGCCCACAGGCTCGTGATGCCGAGAGCCGTGATGGACAGCACGACTCCGGTGGCGGCACCCGCGTTGATGCCGAGCAGCCCCGGATCGGCCAGCGGATTGCGGGTGAGTGCCTGGATGAGCGCGCCCGCGACGCCGAGCGCGGCACCGGCGGCGATGCCCGCCAGGGTGCGCGGCACACGCACGTCCCAGATCACCGAGGCCGCGGTCGAGCCGTCGTCATGGAGGAGCGCGTCCAGCACGACGCCCGGTGACAGGGCGCGCGAGCCGATCGCGAGGCTGAGCGTGGCGGCGACGACCAGCAGGAGCAGGGCGCCCACCAGGGCGAGCGTGCGGGTGGAGTTGCGGCGTCTGCGGGACTGTTTCTCCGACGGTTTCTCCGACTGCACAAGCGGGGCCGTTCCGGCCTCAGTTGCCACCAATGCCCTCCGCGCGGAGGCGATCGGCGATCAGCCGGCCGAGCGCCTTCTTGTCGATCTTGCCTACCGAGGTCCGGGGAAAGGCCTCGATGACCTCCACCCGGTCGGGGAGCTTATACGCGGCGACCCCTCGCTCGGTGAGAAAAGCGGCCAACTCCCGCTGGCCCGGGGCCTGTCCGCGCGGGACGAGGTAGGCGCAGGTGCGCTCGCCCATCGTTTCGTCGGGCATGCCGACCACCGCCGCGTCGTGCACGGCCGGGTGGGCGAGGATGTGGTTCTCCAGCTCCTCGGCGGAGATCTTGTCGCCGCCCCGGTTGATCTGGTCCTTGGCCCGGCCCTCGACGACCAGATGCCCGGAGGGCAGGATCCGGACCAGGTCGCCGGTGCGGTAGTAGCCGTCGGTGGTGAAGGCGCGGGAGTTGTGCTCGGCGGCGCGGTAGTAGCCGCGCAGGGTGTAGGGGCCGCGGGTGAGCAACTCGCCGCTCTCGCCGGGCGGTACGTCGCGGTCGTCCTCGTCGACCACGCGCACTTCGTCGGCGGGGGACATCGGGCGGCCCTGGGTGCCGATCACCAGCTCGGGCGGATCGTCGAGCCGGGTGTAGTTGAGCAGGCCCTCGGCCATGCCGAACACCTGCTGGAGCGTGCAGCCGAGAGCCGGTTCGACCCGGGCGGCGGGCTCCGCGCCCAGCTTCGAGCCGCCGACCTGGAGCAGGCTCAGCGAGGAGAGGTCCGCGTCCTCCCACTCCACCGCGTCCAGCCACAGCAGCGCGATCGGCGGGACCACGGCGGTCGCGGTGACCCTCTCCCGCTCGACCAGAGCGAACGCGTCCTCGGGGCTCGGCGTGGGGGAGAGCACGACGGTGCCGCCCACCATCAGCGTGCCGAGCAGACCCGGGCAGGCCAGCGCGAAGTTGTGCGCGGTCGGCAGCACCACCAGATAGACGGTGTCGCCGTCGAAGCCGCACACCTCGGCGCTCGCGCGGACGTTGTAGGTGTAGTCGTCGTGGGTGCGCGGGATGAGCTTCGGCTTGCCGGTCGTGCCGCCGGACAGCAGCAGTACCGCCACGTCGCCGGGGTCGGGCACGGGCAGCGGGACGGGGTCGGCGTCGAGGTCGGCGAGCGCGGTGAACTCGGCGGCGTCGCCCGCCACCAGGATGTGCTCAAGGCCGGGCACCGCCTTGCGCGCGGCCCGGGCGAGCGTGCGGTGATCGAAGCCGTCGTGCAGGTCCGGGATCGCGTACGCCGTAGCCCCGGACACCTCGGCGACATGCACGATCTCGCTCTCGCGGTGCGCCGGCAGCGTGAGCACGGGTATCGCACCCGCCCTCTGCAGCGCGAAGAAGAGCACCACGAAGGCGTCGGTGTTGGGCAGTTGGACCACCACGCGGTCGCCCCCGCCGATGCCGAGCCGACGCAGCCCCGCCGCCATGCGGTCGGCGCGCAGATCGAGTTCGGCGTACGTCCAGCGGTTTCCGTCGGCGTCGACCAGCGCGGTCCGGCTCGGGGTCCGCTCGGCGCTCTCTCTCAGCAGCCGGTCGAGCGGCCGCCCCTCCCAGTAGCCCTCTGCGCGGTACTTCTCGGCCAACGGGTTCGGCCAGGGCACCCAACCGTCGAGCATCCTC
Source organism: Streptomyces sp. cf386 (assembly GCF_900103585.1). GTDB lineage: Bacteria > Actinomycetota > Actinomycetes > Streptomycetales > Streptomycetaceae > Streptomyces. The sequence goes on along the minus strand of NZ_FNHV01000026.1, from coordinate 88,771 downwards.
AACTCCCGCCTGCTGTTTAGGAAAGGCTTGCCTAATGAATCGACGCGGTCAAGCCTGGCGGTGTGATCTGGACGTCACCGCGCTGCGGAGGCTAGGGTCTTAGTGAATTAGGTTAGGTTAACCTAAGTCCAGGGAGGTAGGTCCTTGCTGCGTTATCGGAGCGCGGAGACGGAACTGCCGGGAGACCCCGTCCAGTTGGCGGCAGGACTGGCGGAGTCGGGCTTGTTCGACCAGTACGTGATCTACGAACAGAACGGCGACGTCTGGTTCGCCGGAGGAGCGCTCGGCGAGATCCTGGTCGGCCGCTCCGAGATCCGCCGCCGCTGGCTCAGCGAGGAGACCACTACCGCGCTCGGGCCGCATCCACTGCGCCAAGTCCACGAAGAACTCGACCGGATGGCCATAGCGGGCTGGAACGCCTACGGCTGGATGGCCTTCGAGTTCTCCCATCTGCACGTCGGCCGCCCCGACCGGGCGGGCGACGACGACCTGCTCCATCTGGTCGTCCCGCACAGCGAAGTGAGGCTCGGTCAGAGAGGCACCCTGATCCGCAGTGCCGACCAGGAGACACTGGACGCGCTGACCGCGTTACTCGACCGCGCCGACGCGCATCCCGTCGCCGTACCCCGCCCCATCGACGTATCGGACACCGAGGGCCGTTACCCGGACTTGGTGGCCCAGGCCATCGAGGAGATACAGGCCTCCGACCTGCAGAAGGTCATCCTGTCCCGCTCAGTCGACGTGCCCTTCCCGGTCGACTTCGTCGCCACCTATGTCCACGGCCGCTCTCGCAACACCCCCGCCCGCTCCTTCCTGTTGGACCTCGGCGGGCGACGGGTCGCCGGATTCAGTCCCGAGACCGTCGCCGAGGTCAGCGCCGACGGCGAGGTCGTCACCCAGCCGCTCGCCGGCACCCGCGCCCGCGGTTTCGGCGACCAGGAGGACGAGCGGCTGCGCGCCGAACTCCTCGCCGACCCCAAGGAGATCTCCGAGCACGTGCTGTCGGTCAAACTCGCCGAGGAGGAGATGGCCACCGTCTGCCGTCCGGGCACGGTCTCGGTGCGCGACCTGCTCAGCATCCGCCGGCGCGGCAGCGTGCAGCACCTCGGCTCCAGCGTGCACGGCCTGCTGGCCGACTCCGCCACCGCCTGGGACGTCCTGCGCGCGGTGTTCCCCGCGGTGACCGCCTCCGGCATCCCCAAGGCCCTGGCGTACGACTGCATCGCCCGGCATGAGAAAGAGCCGCGCGGCATCTACAGCGGAGCGGTGCTGCGCGCCGGCGCCGACGGATCGCTCGACGCGGCCCTCGTGCTGCGCAGCCTCTTCGAGGAGGGCGGCCGCACCTGGCTGCGGGCCGGCGCAGGCATCCTCGCCGGGTCGACCCCTGCCCGGGAATTGGAGGAGACCTGCGAGAAGCTGCGCAGCGTCGCCCCCTACGTCGTCCCGGCACAGGGTTAGGGGCGCGCGTGCGACTGGGAGAAGTGGTCGTCGACGTAGCGCCGTTGCGCTCCAGCAGAAACTTCCGGCTGATGTTCGCCACCCAGGCGATCTCCATGGTGGGCACCCACCTCACCTCGGTGGCGGCCAGCCTGCAGATCTACCATCTCACCGGTTCCTCGGTCCAAGTCGGCCTGATGAGCCTGGTGTTGGGCCTGTCGCTGCTGGTCGGTCTGGTCACGGGGGGTCTGCTCGCCGACCGGGTCGACCGGCGCAAGGTCATGCTCGTCACCCGGGCCGTGACCGCGGTGGTGATCGCGGGGCTCGCGGTGAACGCGGCGCTGCCCGACCCGCAGGTGTGGTTCGTCTTCGTGGCGGCCGTGCTGGCGGGCTTCACCGCCGGGTTGGGTGGTCCGGCCCTGATGGCCGCGACTCCGGCCCTGGTGGCGCCCGGGCAACTGGCCGCGGCGGGCGCGCTGACCACCCTGACCGCCCAACTGGGCGGCATGGTCGGGCCGTCGCTCGCGGGCGTGATCGCGGCCGGGCCGGGTGTCGCGATGTGCTTCGCGATCGACGCGGCCATATACGTCGTCGGACTCGCCCTGCTCGCCCCGCTGCCGAAGCTCCCTCCCGAGGGGAACGCCGAGGCGCAGCATCCGCTGAAGGCGATGGGGGAGGGGCTGCGCTTCCTGCGCGGCAACCAGGTCGTGGCCGGACTGCTGCTGATCGACGTGTGCGCCGTGGTCTTCGCGATGCCGTACGCCCTGTTCCCCGAACTCGGCACCGAGCACTTCGGCGGCGGCCCGTCCACCGTCGGACTGCTCTACACCGCGCCGGCGGTCGGCTCGTTCTTCGGTGCGCTGACCAGTGGCTGGACGGGCCGGGTGCATCACACCGGCCGGGCACTGATCGGCGCGGTAGCGGTGTGGGGCGTGGCGATCACCTGCTTCGGACTGAGCCCCAACCTGTGGCTGGCGCTGGTGTTCCTGGCCCTGGCCGGCCTCGGCGACACCGCCTCGGAGATCCTGCGCCGGGCCCTGCTTCAGCACTACACACCGGACCGGCTCCAGGGCCGGGTCGGCAGCCTGTGGCTGGCCCAGGCCACCGCCGGGCCCTCCGTCGGCAACGTCGAGGCGGGCCTGGTGGCCAGGGCGATCGGGTCGTCCAGCGGTGCCGTGGTGGTCGGCGGACTGGTCTGTCTGGCGGGCGTGGGGGCCCTCGCCCTGGCCATGCCGGGGCTACGCAAGGCCACCCTCAGCCGGCCTGCGGACGCCGACGGGGGCGACCGGGCGGCGCCCGCCGAAACCTCTCCCGCAGCCGACTGACACAGCCTCGGACGACTCGGACGACAGGGCGGAGCACCATGCCGAGCGCGCGGATCAACGGAATCCGGCTCCACTACGAGGACACCGGCGAGGGCGAGCCGGTGATCCTGGTGATGGGCCAGGGTGCCGGAGGCCGGGCCTGGCACCTCCACCAGGTGCCGGCGCTGGTCGACGCCGGATACCGCGCCGTCACCTTCCACAATCGGGGCATTCCCCCGACGGACGAGTGCCCGGACGGCTTCACCGTCGACGACCTGGTGGCCGACACGGCGGGCCTGGCCGAGCACCTCGGTCTCACGCCGTGCCGGTTCGTCGGCGTCTCCCTGGGGGCGTACGTCGTCCAGGAACTGATGCTGGCCCGGCCCGGGCTCGTCCAACAGGGCGTCCTGATGGCCACCCGTGGCCGTACCGACGTCCTGCGCGCCGCGATGACAAGGGCTGAACGCGCCCTGTACGACAGCGGATTGGAGCTGCCGACCCCCTACATTGCCTGGATCCGTGCCCTGCAGAACCTGTCCCCTGCCACCCTCGACGACGACCCGGAGATCCAGGACTGGCTGGAGCTCTTCGAGTTCTCGCCACAGCCCCAAGGGCCCGGCGCGCGGGCCCAGTTGGACCTGGAGGTCCCGGCCGGCCGGCTGGACGCCTACCGGGCCGTCGACGCGCCCTGCCTGGTCATCGGCTTCGCGGACGACGTCATCCTCCCGCCGCGCCTGGGGCGCGAGGTCGCCGACGCCATCCCCGGTGCCGTCTACCAGGAGATCAAGGGCTGTGGCCACTACGGCTACCTGGAGCGGCCGGACGAAGTGAACCGGGTGCTCCTGGAGTTCTTCGGCGACCGTCCTTCTCTACCTCCTTCCATCGGTCTTTCCGCACTCGGCGATTGTGATTTAGGTTAGCCTCACCTAAGTAATCTCCTCAGGGGGTCATGGTGCACCGCACCTTGCTGAACGGCAAGATCCACCGAGCCACCGTCACCCAGGCAGATCTGCACTACGTGGGATCGCTGACGATCGATCAGGACCTCATGGAGGCCGCCGACATCGTCGAGGGCGAAGCGGTCCAGATCGTCGACATCGACAACGGCGCCCGACTCACCACCTACGCCATCACCGGCGAACGCGGCAGCGGGGTCATCGGGATCAACGGCGCCGCCGCCCATCTCGTCCACCCCGGTCACCTGGTGATCATCATGTCCTTCGCCGCGCTCGACGAGTCCGAGCGCGCCGCCCACCGGCCGCGGGTCGTCCACGTCGACAAGGCCAACCGGATCGTCGCGCTCGGTGCCGACCCCGCCGAGCCCGTACCCGACGCGGCCGACCAGGTGTCCGGCACCTTCACCTACCACGCGCCACCGCAGGACGGCGAGCAGGAGAGGAACTGAGCCATGGCCAACCCCTTCGACGACAACAGCGGCGTCTTCCGCGTCCTGGTCAACGACGAAGGCCAGCACTCCCTGTGGCCGGACTTCGCGCCCGTACCCGACGGCTGGTCCTCGGTGCACGGCCCCGACGACCGGGCCGCCTGTCTGGAGTACATCGAGCGGAACTGGACGGACATGCGCCCGCGCAGCCTGGCCGAGGCCATGCGCAAGGCCGAGGGCTGATGGCCGGCCGCCCGGCCGTGGCGGACGTCCTCCCCCTGTCGCCCACGCAGGAGGGGATGGTCTTCCACGCGCTGTACGACGAACAGGGCCACGACGTCTACACCGGCCAGATGACCCTCCGCCTCGAAGGGCCGCTGGATGCGGAGCGGATGAGCGGGGCGGTCGGGAAGCTGCTCGCCCGGCACGCCAACCTGCGGGCCGCGTTCCGTACCCAGCGCTCCGGGCGCCCGGTCCAGGTGATCAGGAGCGAGGTCAGGACCCCGTGGCAGGTCACCGACCTGTCCACCCTGCCCGCCCCCGAACGCGAACCGGCCTTCGAACGGCTGCTGGGCGAGGACCGCGCCGAGCGGTTCGACCTGGCCCGGCCACCGCTGCTGCGCTGCCGGCTGGTCACCTTCGACGCGCTGAGCCACCGCCTGGTGATCTCCTCGCACCACCTGCTCTGGGACGGCTGGTCCGCCCCCGTCCTGGTCCGCGAACTCTTCCAGCTGTACGCCTCGGGCGGCGACCTCGACGCCCTGCCCCGCGTGCGGCCCTACCGCGACTACCTGGCCTGGCTGTCCCGGCAGGACCGCGCTGCCGCCGAACGGTCATGGCAGTCCGGACTGGCGGGACTTGACGAGCCGTCACTGATAGCACCGGATGCCCGGGACGTGCCCGCCGAGGAGCCCGAGCGCCTGGTTCGGGAACTCTCCGAGCAGGACACCGATGCCCTCACCGGCACCGCCAGGGCCCACGGTCTCACCGTCAGCACCGTGCTCCAGGGGCTGTGGGCCGTTCTGCTCGGTCGACTGACCGGCCGTACCGACGTCGTCCTCGGCGCCACCGTCTCCGGCCGCGACGCCGACGTCCCCGGCATCGAGTCGATGGTCGGCCTCTTCATCAACACCCTGCCGGTGCGGGCGCGGTTACGTCCTGAGGAGCCGCTCGCGGACCTGCTGGTCCGGCTCCAGTCCGAGCAGTCCGCACTGCTCGACCACCGGCACCTCGGCCTCGCCGACATCCAGCGCGCCACCGGACACACGGTCCTGTTCGACACCCTGCTGGTCTTCGAGAGCTATCCCATCGACGACGACGGCATCGCCCGTGCCCTCGGCCCCGAGGGCCTCCGTATGACGGGGGTCTCGGTCCACGACGCCACCCACTACCCGCTGAACCTCACCGCCCTGCCCGGCCCGCGGCTGACACTGACCTTCGGCTACCGGCCGACGGTGCTGGACCGTGCGGCGGTGAACCGCGTCGCGGCCCAACTCGACCTGCTGGTCAGGGACTTCATCGAGCGCCCGGCAACCCCTGTCGCTCGGCTGGGCGTGCCCCCGACGGAGGGCGAGCCGAGCACCTGGAGCGAACGCCCCCTCCCGGACCCCACAGTTCGCGCCCTCTTCGAGGCCCAGGCGTCCCGCACCCCCGAGACCCCCGCCGTCCTCCACGGCGACACCACCTTGACCTTTGCCGAACTCGACGCCCGAGCCGACCGGTTGGCGTCAGCCCTGACCGAGCGCGGCGCCGGGCCGGAGTCCGTTGTCGCCGTGGCCCTGCCCCGTAGCCCCGACCTGGTCACCGCGCTCCTCGCGGTACTGAAGGCCGGAGCGGCCTGTATGCCGATCGATCCCGGCTACCCGCCCGACCGCATCGCCCTCATGCTCGACGACGCCGAGCCCAGGATCGTGATCTGCGACGCGTCGACGGCCCAACAACTCAACATCAAGCGCGAGTTGATATGCCCGCCGGACGCGGAGGCCGCCGTACGGCAGCTACCGCCGCTGTCGCCCGAGCACCCCGCATACGTCATCTTCACCTCGGGCTCCACCGGCCGCCCCAAGGGCGTGATCGGAACTCAGCAGGCTCTGGCCAACCGCCTGGCCTGGGGCCGGGAGCTGGGAGCCGGTCCGGGCGGCGTCCGTGTCTCCAAGAGCCCGCTGAGCTTCATCGACGGCCTCACCGAACTGCTCGGCGCCCTGGCCGCGGGCGAGGCGGTGGCGCTCGCCGACGACGAGGCGACGGGCGACCCGACGGCGTTGGCCGCTCTGGCCGACCGCCACCGGGCCACGCTCCTCACAGCCGTCCCGAGCCTCTACACCACCCTCGTCGAATCCGCCCCGCCTGGCGCTTTCTCCTCCGTCCGCACCTGGATCTCCAGCGGCGAACCCCTCTCCGGCGAGCTGGCCTCGGCGATCACCCGGCGCTGGCCACAGGCGCGACTGGTCAATCTCTACGGCTGCTCCGAGGCGGCCGGCGACAGCCTTGTCCACGTCCCCGACGGCGGTGACGGCCCGGTCCCGCTCGGACGGCCGATCGCGAACACGCGCGTCCATGTCCTCGACCCGTTCCTGCGTCCGTCCCCTGTCGGCGCCGTCGGCGAGCTGTACGTGGCCGGGGCAGGCCTGGCCCGCGGCTACCTCAACCAACCCGGCCGCACCGCCGAACGCTTCGTCGCCGACCCCTTCGGCCCACCGGGCAGCCGCCTCTACCGCACCGGCGACCTCGCCCGGCTCCGGGCCGACGGCACGGTGGAGTTCCTCGGCCGGGCCGACGACCAGGTCAAGATCAGGGGCTTCCGCGTCGAGCCGGGGGAGATCGAGGCGGCGGCACGTGCGTTGCCGGGGGTGGTGCGGACGGCGGTCGTGGTGCGGGAGGACGGGGCGGCGCCGAGGCGGTTGGTGGCGTATGTCGTAGGGGGAGCGGCGGAGGCGGCGCAGGAGGCTCAGTCGGCGTCGCCCTCGCCCACCCTCGACCCCGTCACCCTGCGCCGAGCCCTCGCCGAACGCCTCCCCGCCCACCTCGTACCGTCCGCGGTCGTCGTCCTCGACGCGCTGCCCCTCACCCCCAGCGGCAAGCTCGACCGACGCGCCCTGCCCGCCCCCGACTTCACCGGCACGAGCACGTTCGAAGCTCCCCGCACCGAACCGGAGAAGGTGCTGTGCGGCCTCTTCGCGGAGGTGCTCGGCCTCGAACGGGTCGGCGTCCATGACGACTTCTTCGAACACGGCGGCGACAGCATCGTCTCGGTCCGGCTGGCCGACCGGGCCCGCAGAGCCGGACTCACCCTGTCGCCGCGCGATGTGTTCACCCACCGCACCCCGGCAGGGCTCGCCCGGGCCCTGCCCGACGAAACCGGTCCCGCGCCCGAGGAGTTCACCCCGACCGGCGCCCCGCTGGTGTCACTCAGCCAGTCGCAGCTCGACAACGTCAAGGCGAGGTGGAGGACTCGATGAGCAAGGCACCCGGGGACGACGGTTCCCTGGTCGAGGACGTGCTGCCGCTCTCCCCGCTGCAGCAGGGCCTGCTGTTCCACGCCCTGTTCGACGAGGGGGCCCAGGACGTCTACACCATGCAGTCCCTGGTGGAGATCGAGGGCCCGCTGCGTCCCGCCCTGCTGCGCACCGCCGCCGAGGAACTCTTCGCCCGGCACGCCAACCTGCGCAGCGCCTTCCTCCACGAGGACCTGGACGAACCGGTGCAGGTGGTCCTCAAGCAGGTGCCCGTGAACTGGGCCGAGGCGGATGCCGCCGGGGAGGGCGAGGTGGCCCGGCTGATCGTCGAGGACGCGACCGCCCGCTTCGGCCTGACCGACCCGCCCCTGCTGCGCCTGACGCTCGTCCGCCGAGCGGCCGACCGCTGGCTGCTGATACTCACCAACCACCACCTCCTGCTGGACGGTTGGTCCATCCCCCTCCTGGTCCGCGAACTGCTCCAGCTGTACGCCGCCCAGCTCGCCCCCGGTTCCACGGCCCCGCTGCCCGCAGTACGGCCGTACCGCGACTTCCTCGCCTGGCTCGCCTCCCGCGACCGCGAGGCCTCCGCCCGCGCCTGGCGCGAGGCACTGTCCGGGGCGACGCCGACCGTGCTGGCCCCCTCGTCCGCAGGGCTGGTCCCGGTGCCGCCGGAGCTGCACACCGTGCGGCTGACCGAGGAACTGACCGGCCGGGTACAGGAGTTCGCGCGCAGTCGGGGCATCACCGTCAACACGGTCGTGCAGGGGCTGTGGGCGCTCCTGCTGGCGCGCCTGACGGGCCGGGGCGACGTCGTGTTCGGGGCAACGGTGGCCGGCCGGCCCGCCGAACTGGCCGGTGTGGAGTCCATGATCGGCCTGTTCATCAACACGGTGCCGGTCCGGGTGACCGTACCGCCCGGCGAGGGCGCGGGCGCCTTCCTCCGCCGAGTGCAGGACGAACAGTCCCGGTTGATGGACCATCAGTACCTAGGCCTCACCGAGATCCAGCGCACTGCCGGTGCGGGTGTCCTCTTCGACACCCTGCTCGTCTTCGAGAACTACCCGATCGACGAGTCGGCGGTCGCCGAGGCCGAGAGGAACGCCGGACTGCGGATTGTCGAGGTCAAGGGCTCGGGTGCCACCCACTATCCGTTGACCCTTGCGGTGCTGGCCGAGCAACGGCTCGGGGTCGTCTTCGAGTTCCGCCCGGACTGCTACGACCGTACGACGGTGGAGGAGTTGGCCGGACGCTTCGAGCGCCTCATCCATGCCGTTCTTGCCGCCCCCGACGCCCCCCTGGCCGCGCTGGACGTCCTCGCTCCCGAGGAGCGCGCAGCGCTGCTGACGGGCGGGGTGGGGGAGCGGCTGCCGGTGTCGTACCGCACGATGCCCGAGGTGTTCGAGGCGCAGGCGGCTCGTACGCCGGACGCGGTGGCGGTGGTCGGGGACGGGCAGACTCTGACGTTCGCGGAGCTGAACACGGCTGCGAACCAACTCGCCCGGAATCTGGTCGAGTTGGGCGCCGGACCGGAACAGATCGTCGCGTTCGCGCTCCCGCCGACCCCGGACGTCATGACCGCTCTGCTGGCGATCCAGAAGGTGGGCGCGGCCTATTTGCCGTTGGATCCTGCATGGCCGGGGGATCGCATCGCAGGCATGCTGGAGGACGCATGTCCGGTGGCTCTCATCTCAACGACGACTGCAACGCCCTTCAAGGGGCGCGGGGCTGTGACATATGCGGCTCTGCCGCGTGGGCGCGACCAGCCACAGTCAACCCGCGGCCGCCATCCGGCGTTTGCACCCGATCGCTGCGTGATCCTTGATGCACCCGACACTCGTCAGCGCCTCGCGCACACACCCGCCTCCAACCTCACCGACACGGACCGCCCAACCCCCCTACTCCCCGAACACCCCGCCTACGTCATCTACACCTCCGGCTCCACCGGCCGCCCCAAAGCCGTAGTCATCCCGCACCGAGCCATCGTCAACCTCTTCACCGCCCACCACAGAGCCCTACACGCACCGGCCTCCACAGCAGCAGGCCGCAGCCAACTCCGCATAGGCCACGCCTGGCCCATCGCCTTCGATGCCTCCTGGCAACCCATGCTGTGGATGTTCGCCGGACACGAGCTGCACATGGTCCCGGAGGACGTCCGCCGCGACCCCGCCGCCCTGCGTGACTTCCTCGCCCGGAACGGCATCGAGTTCATCGAACTCTCCCCGTCCCTGCTCGGCGAACTGGTCGCCCAGGGCGGCGACTGGCAGGCCGAGTTGAAGGTGCTGGGCGTCGGCGGCGAGGCCGTGCCGCCGGACCTGTGGCGCACCCTGCGCGAGACGGACGGGCTGGCCGCGCACAACCTCTACGGCCCCACCGAATGCACCGTCGACTCCGCGGACTGCGACTTCGCGCTGAGTGAGCGTCCCGCGATCGGCCGCCCCGTGGCGGGCGGCACGCTGTACATCCTGGACGGCCACCTCAACCCCGTCCCCGTAGGCGTCGAGGGCGAGCTGTACGTGGCCGGCGCCGGCCTGGCCCGCGGCTACCTCGGCCAACCCGCGGCTACAGCGGCCCGCTTCGTCGCCGACCCGTTCTCCGGCGATCCCGGCGCACGCATGTACCGCACCGGCGACATCGCCCGCTGGACCGAGGACGGCCTGGTGGAGTGCCTGGGCCGGGTCGACGACCAGGTCAAGATCAGGGGATACCGGATCGAACCCGGTGAGATCGAGGCGGTGCTGCTGGAGCAGGAGCCGGTGGAGCGGGCGGCGGTCGTCGTCCGCGAGGACACGCCAGGCGTACGGCGCCTCGTCGCGTACGTCATCCTGTCCGCGCCGGAGACCGAGGAGACGGCGGAGCTGCTGCGCCGGGCCGTGGCCGCCGTCCTGCCCGAGTACATGGTGCCGTCGGCGTTCGTCCCGGTGGACGGCTTCCCGCTCACCCTGAACGGCAAGCTGGACACCGCCGCCCTTCCGGCGCCGGCCCGGTCCGCCGGGCCGGCCGTGCAGCCGCCCCGGAACCCGGTCGAGGAGCGGCTCGCCACGCTGTTCGCCGAGGTGCTCGGGCTGGACACGATCGGGGTGCACGACAGCTTCTTCGCGCTCGGCGGCGACAGCATCGTGTCGATGCGGCTGGTCAGCCAGGCGCGGGCGGCCGGGCTCGCGATCTCGCCGCGCGACGTGTTCGAGCGGCCCACGATCGCGGAACTCGCCGAACGGGTGGACGCGGCAGACCTCGCGGGCGGCGCCGCACGCCGAGTGACCGACCCCGACGCGGGAACCGGCGACATCGCGCTCACGCCGATACTGACCTGGCTCACCCAGCAGGACGGCCCCTTCCGAGCCCTCAGCCAGGCACGCTTCCTGCGGACCCCGGCCGCCATGGACCTCGACGGGCTGCACCGCACCGTCCAGGCCGTACTGGACCGCCACGACCTACTGCGCTCCACCTTCGCCCGGTCCGTGGACGGGTCCTGGCGCTTCGCGGCCGGACCCGTGGGCTCGGCCCGCGCCGCCGACTGCGTACGGCGCGTCGACGCCGAGCGGCTGGACCACACGGCCATCGGCACCCTGGTGCCGGAGGCGTTCGACGAGCTGGTCGCCGAGCTCGACCCGGCGACCGGGGCGATGGCGCGGTTCCTGTGGTTCGACGGCGGCAGCGGTCGCGAGGGACGGCTCCTGGTCGTGCTGCACCACCTGGTGACCGACGCGGCATCCTGGGGCGTGCTGGTCGCCGACCTCGCCGCCGCCTGGGAGGGCGGGGAGCTGTCGCCGCGAGGCACGTCCTTCCGCGAGTGGGCGCGGGCGCTGCGTGGCCTGGCCCAGGAACGATCGGCCGAACTCGCGCTCTGGAAGGGGATGTTGGACCAACCGGAACCACCCCTGGGTGCCGGACCACTGGACCCCGCCCTGGACACCAGGGCGACGATCCGCAGGCACTGGACCACGCTGGGACCGGACATCACCGCTCCTCTCACCACCGCTTCCGCCCAGGAAGTGCTGCTGACGGCGCTGGCACTCGCCGTGCCGTCCTGGCGCGGCGCCCCAAGCACCGGTACCGGCCCCCGCCCCTCGGTCCTGATCGCCCTGGAGGGCCACGGCCGCGAGGAGCACCTCCTCCCCGGCGCCGACCTCTCCAGCACCCTCGGCTGGTTCACCAGCGTCTTCCCGGTCCGGCTGGATCCCGGCGCCCAGCCCGGTGCGGAGCAGGTACGGCGGATCCGCGACCAGCTGGCCGCCCTGCCCGACAAGGGGATCGGCTACGGACTGCTCCGCCACCTCAACCCGGAGACCGCCGAGCAACTCTCCCCACTCCCCGAACCGCAGATCCAGTTCAACTACCTGGGCCGGATGGGCATGGGAGAGCGGCGCGAGTCCACCGTGTTCACGAGCGCACCGGAGACCGGGGCCATGGGCAGTGGCGCCGACCCCGACATGCCCGCCCCGTACGCCCTCGTCATCGACGCGGTGATCACCGGAACGGAACTGTCGGTGTGCTGGCAGTGGCCGGAACGGCTCTTCACGGAGACCGAGATCCAACGGCTGGCCGCGCTCTGGACCACCTCCCTCCACCTGCTGCTGAAGGGCGAACCGCTCCCGAAAGGCGGAGACCAGTGACGGAGACCCCCACCGCCGACCTCGCCGCACGCAAGCGCGAACTGCTCCGCCGCAGGCTGGAGAGCGCCGGTCTGGCCGACGCCGCCGCCCGCTCCGAACGGATCCCGCGCCGGCCCGCCGACACGCCCCGGCTGCCGCTGTCGTACGCCCAGTCCCGCATGTGGCTGCTCCAGCAGCTCGACCCGGCCAGCCCCGCCTACAACGTCTGCCTCGCCATCAGACTGCGGGGCCCGCTCGACCCGGCGGCCCTGCGCACGGCCTTGCAGGGGCTGGTCGACCGGCACGAGATACTGCGCACTCGCTACCCGGCCGCCGAGGACGGCACCCCGGAGCAGGTCGTCGATGTCGAGGCGGAGGCCGAGTTCGCCACCGCCGACCTGCGCGGCCTGTCGGAAGATCGGCGGGACCGTCGTACGAAGGAACTGGCCCGGATCGCCTCGGCGACCCCCTTCGACCTCGCCTGCGACCACCCCATGCGCACCCTGCTGATCCAGCGCACGGAGCAGGACCACACTCTTGTTCTGACGGTTCATCACATCGCTTGGGACGGCGGTACGTTCAACGCGCTCTCCCGTGATCTGAGTGCCCTCTACCGTGCGGCAACCGACGGGCCGCCTTCCTCCGGTCTCGAACAACTTCCCCTCCAGTACGGCGATTTCGCTCTCTGGCAGCGCACCACCTGGACCGACGAGCGACTGGCCGAGCACCTCGACCACTGGCGCTCCACCCTGGTCCCCGCACCCCGTCCCCTCGCCCTGCCCACCGACGCCCCGCGCACCGCCCGCCCCACCGCGCACGGGGACCGCCGCTTCCGCACCTTCGCCACCGACGTCACCGACCGGCTCACCGCCCATGCGCGCAACGTGGGTGCGACACCCTTCATGGTGCTGCTTGCGGGCCTGGCCGCCCTCCTGCACCGCACCACCGGCGCCACGGACATCCCGATCGGCTCGGCCGTGATGAACCGCGACCTCCCCGGCCTCGAAAGGCTGATCGGCAACTTCGGCAACACCCTCGCCCTGCGCGCCGACCTCGACGGCGACCCCGGCTTCGCCGAACTCGTCGAGCGCGTCAAGCAGGTGTGCACGGACGGCTACGCCCACCAGGACATGCCCTTCGACAAACTGGTGGAGCGACTGAAGCCGGAACGGCAGCCGGGCCGCTCCGTCTACTTCGACGTCATGCTGCTCTTCCTCACCCAGGGACTCGAAGGACCGCAGCTCCCGGGCGTGACCGCCGCCTGGGAGACCGTCCACAACGACACCACGCAGTTCGACCTCTCCCTGGAGGCCTTCCTCACCGATGGCCGCCTGCGGATCGAGGCCACCTACCGAGGCGGCCTCTTCACCCCGGACACCGTCGACCGGCTCCTGCGGCACCTGGAGACACTCCTCGCCGCATCCCTCACCGAACCCGAACTCGCCGTCTCCCGGCTGCCGTTGATGACCGAGGCCGAGGAACGCCGGGTCCTGGAGGACTGGAACACCACCGAGCACCCGGTCCCCACCACCCACCTCACCGACCTCCTCGCCCAGCAGGCCGCACGCACCCCCGACGCGCCCGCCCTCATCGCCGAAGACGGCTCGGACGCCCTGGACCACGCCGACCTGCACGCCCGCGCCAACCGCCTCGCCCGGCTGCTGATCTCGCACGGGGTGGGTCCCGAGCAACTGGTGGGCGTGGCCCTGGACCGCGGGACCGACCTGGTGGTGGCCCTGCTGGCGGTGCTCAAGGCGGGCGCCGCCTACGTCCCGCTGGACACCGGCTACCCGGCCGAGCGGCTGGCGTTCATGGTGGAGGACTCCGCGCCGGCGCTGGTGCTGACCGCCGCGGAAACCGCCCGGGTACTGCCGCCCGGGGTGCCGCTGCTCCTGCTCGACACGGAGACCACGGCCGCGGAGGCCACCGCCTTCGACTCCGCCGAACTCACCGACACCGACCGGCTCCAGCCCCTCCGCCCCGAGCACCCCGCGTACGTCATCTACACCTCCGGCTCCACGGGCCGTCCCAAGGGGACCGTGATTCCGCACGCCGCGATCGTCAACCGGCTGCTGTGGATGCAGGACACGTACGAACTCGGCTCCGAGGACCGCGTGTTGCAGAAGACACCGGCCGGCTTCGACGTCTCCGTCTGGGAGTTCTTCTGGCCGCTGATCACCGGGGCCGTACTGGTCCTCGCCCGACCCGGCGGCCACCGTGACCCCGGCTACCTCGCCGAGCTGATCCGCGACCGGCGGGTCACGACCGCGCATTTCGTGCCCTCGATGCTGCGCGTCTTCCTCGACGACCCGGCGGCCGAGCAGGCGCGCGGCGTCCTGCGCAGGATCGTGTGCAGCGGCGAGGCCCTGCCCACCGAACTCGCCGAGCGCTGCGCCGAGTCGCTGTCCGGAACCGAGCTGCACAACCTGTACGGCCCCACCGAGGCCGCCGTGGACGTCACCGCCTGGCCGTGCGCCGAGGGGACCAGGTCCGCCGCCGGTTCCGTGCCGATCGGCCGCCCGGTGTGGAACACCCGCACCCTCGTGCTGGACGCCTCCTTGCGCCCGGTGCCGCCGGGCGTCCCGGGCGAGCTCTACCTGGGCGGCTCGCAGCTGGCCCGCGGCTACCTCCGCCGCCCCGGCCTGACCGCCGACCGCTTCGTCGCCGACCCGTACGGCCCGCCCGGCGCCCGCCTCTACCGCACCGGCGACCTGGTGCGCTGGACCACGCACGGGGCGCTGGAGTTCCTCGGCCGGTCCGACGACCAGGTCAAGATCCGCGGCTTCCGCGTCGAGCCGGGCGAGACCGAGGCCGCCGTGGCCGCCCTGCCCGGAGTGTCCCAGGCGGCGGTGACGGTACGTCAGGACCAGCCAAGCGACCCGAGGTTGGTGGCGTACGCCGTGCCCCACCCCGGTGCCGGGCTGGAACCGTTGCAGATCAGGCAGGACCTGAAGGCGACGCTCCCGGAGCATCTCCTGCCCGCTGCCGTCGTGATCCTCGACGAGCTGCCGCTGACCCCCAACGGCAAACTCGACCGCACGGCCCTGCCCGCCCCCGACCTCTCCGGCCTCACCACCTCCACCGCCCCCCGCACCGAGGCGGAGGCGGCCCTGTGCGCCCTGTTCGCCGACCTGCTCGGGCTGCCCGCCATCGGCATCCACGACGAGTTCTTCACCCTGGGCGGCCACTCCGTCCTGGCCACTCGCCTGGTCGCCCGCATCCGGGCCGAACTCGGGGCCGTCGTCCCCCTGCGGGCGGTCTTCGACACACCTAGCGTGGCCGCTCTCGCCCCGCTCCTGGAGGCGCCGGCCGCCGAGCGACGCCCCGCGCTGCTGCCGACCCGGCGTCCGGACGCGGTGCCGCTGTCCTCCGCGCAGGCCAGGCTGTGGTTCCTGTACCGGCTGGAGGGGCCGAGCCCGACGTACAACATCCACACCGCCGTACGTCTCACCGGGCAGCTCGACCCGGACGCGCTGCGAGCCGCCCTCCATGACCTCGTGGCCCGTCACGAGGCGCTGCGCACGGTCTACCCCGACGACGACGGCACGCCCTTCCAGCGGGTCCTGCGGGATGTGGCTGTGCCCTTCGAGGTGGTGTCGGCCGGTGCCGGGGAACTCGACGGACTGCTGTGCGAGGCCGCCGCGTACTCGTTCGCGCTGGATGCCGAGATCCCCGTACGCGCCACGTTGTACCGTGTCGCCCCCGACGAGCACGTCCTGCTCCTCCTCATCCACCACATCGCCACCGACGGCTGGTCCGCCGAGCCACTGCTGCGGGACCTGGAGACGGCCTACGCGGCCAGGGCGCGAGGCGACCGCCCGGCATGGCCCCCGCTGGCCGTGCAGTACGCCGACTACACGCTGTGGCAGCGGCAGTTGCTCGAAGAGAGCGGGGTGGCCGACGCCGAACTGGATTACTGGGCACGGCAGTTGGAGGGTGTGCCGGAGGAGCTGCAGCTGCCCGTCGACCGACCCCGCCCGGCCGTCGCCGGATACCGGGCCGGTGCCGTGGACTTCTCCCTCGACGCGGAGATCCACGGGAGGCTCCGGGGTCTGGCCGCGGAAGCCGGCGGCACCGTCTTCATGGCGCTCCAGGCCGCCCTCGCGGTCCTGCTCGGACGCCTCGGCGCGGGGGACGACATCCCCCTCGGCACCCCGGTCGCCGGACGGGGCGACGAGGCCCTCGACGACCTCGTGGGCCTCTTCGTCAACACCCTGGTGCTGCGCACCGACGTCTCCGGCGACCCCACGTTCCGTACCCTGCTCGCCCGGGTGCGCGAGACCGACGTGGACGCGTACGCCCACCAGGACGTTCCGTTCGAGCGGCTCGTGGACGCGCTTGCACCCACCCGCTCGATGGGCCGGCACCCGCTGTTCCAGGTGATGCTCGCCCACCAGCAAGCCCCTGACGAGACACGGAACTTCGTGGGTCTGACGCTCAACGAGCTGCGCGTCGACTTCTACACGGCCAAGACCGACCTGGCCTTCCACGTCTTCGAACGGCCGGAGGGCGGAGGCATCACCGGCGCGCTCGTCCACAGCCTCGACCTGTACGACCCTGAGTCCGCCCGGGACATGGTCGAGCGGTTCGTGCGGCTGGTCGGTGAGCTGGCCCGGCGGCCCGATCTGCCGGTCGGCCTGGCCGACGTCCTCACCCCGCGTGAGCGTGCCCGGCTGCTGGGGGAGTGGAACGACACCGCCCACCCCATGCCCTCCACCACCCTGACCGCACTGGTCGAGGAACAGGTGGCGAAGACCCCTGAACTGACCGCCGTCGAGTACGGCATCGAGGGCGGTACCCGACTGACCTACGCCGAGCTCAACGCCCGCTCCAACGCCCTGGCCAGGCAGCTGACTTCACTCGGCGTCGGCCCGGAGCGCCGCGTCGGCATCCATCTGGAGCGCTCGGTGGAGATGGTCGTAGGACTGCTCGCCGTGCTGAAGGCGGGCGGGGCCTTCGTCCCGCTGGAGCCGTCCTGGCCGGCGCTCCGGGTCGCCGAGGTGTGCCGGAGCGCGGCGTTGACGGTGGTGCTGGGCAGGCCGGGTGACGAATCGGTCCTCGGGGACGACGCGCCGCCGTTCGTGGAGGTGCGCCTGGACGGTCCGGAGGAGCCGGAGAACCCGACCGTCCCCGTCGACCCCGAGGGCCTCGCGTACGTCATCTACACCTCCGGATCCACCGGCGTCCCCAAGGGCGCCATGATCCGTCACCGGGCCATCGCCCACCGACTGCTGTGGCAGCGCGAGTTGCTCGGCTTCGGCACCGAGGACGCGGCCCTGTTCAAGGCGCCCCTCGGCTTCGACATCTCCATCAACGAGATCTTCCTGCCGCTGGTGCACGGCGGCAGGGTGGTGATCGCCGAGCCGGGCGGCGAACGCGACGTCGACTATCTCCTCGACGCGGTCGAACGGCACCGGGTCACCTTCACCTACCTCGTATCGTCCATGCTCGACCTGCTGCTGGAGCTGGACGGCTTCGCCCGGCGGGCCCGCTCCCTCAAACACGTGTGGTGCGGTGGCGAGGTGCTCACCCCCGAGCTGTTCGCCCGCTTCCGCGCCGCGAGCCGGGCCGTGATGTACCACGGGTACGGGCCCGCCGAGGCCACCATCGGGGTCAGCCACGTCGTCTACCGCACCGGTGCGATCCGCAGCGCCGTGTCCATCGGGCGGCCCAACGGCAACACCCGGCTCTACGTCCTCGACGACCGGCTGCAACCGGTGCCGGTCGGCGTGCCGGGGGAGCTCTACGCCGGCGGCATCTACCTCGGCCGCGGCTATGTGAACGACCCCGGCCGCACCGCCGACCACTGGGTGGCCGACCCGTTCGGCCCGCCCGGCGAGCGGCTCTACCGCACCGGCGACCTGGTGCGGTGGCAGCGCGACGGCACCCTGGAGTTCCTCGGCCGGGCCGACAACCAGGTGAAGATCCGCGGCATGCGGGTCGAGCTGGAGGAGATCGAGGCGATCCTCGAACAGCATCCGGGTGTGCGGCGCGGGGTCGTGGTGATCCGGGAGGACGCCCCGGGCGTCAAGCAGCTCGCCGGGTACTACCTCGCCGCCGATGCCCCCGGCGACCTGCACGACTGGCTCCGGGAACGGCTGCCCGAACACATGGTCCCGCGCACCCTCACCGCCCTGGACGCCTTCCCGCTGCTGCCCTCCGCCAAGGTCGACCGCGGGTCCCTCCCGGCACCCGTGACCACGACGTCCGGCACCCCGACGCGAGCGCCCTCAAGCGAACGCGAGCGACTGCTCTGCGAGTTGTTCGCCTCCGTCCTGGGGCTCGGGCACGTCGACATCGACGACAACTTCTTCGAGCTCGGCGGCGACAGCATCGTCTCCATCCGCCTGGTGACCCTGGCCCGCAAGGCCGGTATCGCCCTAAGCCCCCGGAACGTCTTCCAGACGCCGACCCCGGCAGGTCTGGCCGCCTCCGCCGGGCCGTCCGACACCGGTCTCGTCGACGAGCCGGTCGGAGCGGCGGAGCTGACCCCGATCATGCGCTGGACGGCCGGCCCCGACGGTTCCTACCACGGCCTCGCCCAGGCGGTCCTGCTGGTGACCCCGCCGGATCTCACGTACGACACCGCCGTCGCCGCGATCCAAGCGGTGGTGGACCGCCACGACATGCTCCGTGCTCGACTGACGGACCGGTTGGAGGTGCCCGCGGAGGGAGCGGTGCGTGCGGGCGAACTGCTGGGTCAGGTACGGGACGCCGGGCTGGACGATCAGCTGGCCGCAGCCGTGGCCCGGCTCGATCCGGCGGCCGGGCGCATGCTGCAGGCCGTCTGGTTCACCGACTCCGGCCGGCTGCTCCTCGTCGCGCACCACCTGGTCGTCGACGGAGTGTCGTGGCGGATCATCACCTCCGACCTGGCTCAGGCGTGGCAGTCCGGCCGAAGCCTCGCCCGCAGCGGCACCTCCTTCCGAACCTGGAGCCGACTCCTCGGCGAGGAAGCCGCCAAGCCACACCGTGTGCGCGAACTGGCCTGGTGGACCGGCGAGTTGGAAGGGGCGCGGGCCTTCCTGGAGCGTGACCTCGGCAGTGCGGCGAGCGTGCGCGAGTACACCCTCGTGCTTCCGCACGAGGTCACCGCGGCCCTGCTGACAGCCGTCCCCGCCGCCTATCACGCCGCCACCCCCGACGTCCTGCTCACCGCCCTCGCGCTCGCCGCGGCGGCCTGGCGGGAGCGGCGCGGCGACCTGACCGGGCGGTCGCTTCTGGTCGGCCTGGAGGGGCATGGACGTGCGGAGGACATCGCCGAGGGGGTCGATCTGTCGGCCACGGTCGGCTGGTTCACCACCTTCCATCCGGCCGCTGTCGACCCCGGCCCGCTGGACCTCGACGAGGCGCTGGCCGGCGGGCCCGCCGCGGGCACGGCGCTCAAGCGCGTCAAGGAGCAGCTGCGCGCCGTTCCGGACCACGGCCTCGGATACGGCCTCCTGCGTCACCTCAACCCCGACACCGCACCCGCCCTGGAGAAACTTCCGCAGCCGCAGATCCTCTTCAACTACCTGGGCCGCTTCACCGCGTCCGGCTCGGCGGACCAGCCCTGGGAACTGGCCCCCGAGGCCCCCATGCTGCGGGTGCCACCGCCGACCGCATCCAACAGCGGTTCCGCCGCGGGCCGGCAGCCCGCTGCCTTCGGGCTGGAGATCAACGCCGTGGCCGTCGAGGAGACGGGCGGTGTCCGGCTGAACGTCTCCGTCTCCTGGCCGGACGCGTTCCTGACCGACTCCGAGGCGCACGACCTGCTGGGCCTCTGGGAGTGCGCCCTGCGCGGGCTCGCCCGGCACGCCGAGGACGCCCCGGCCGGCGGCCTCACCCCGTCGGACCTCCCCCTGGTCGAACTGACCCAGGAGGACATCGACGACTTCGAGAACGACCTCGACGACTTCTGAGCCACCACGGACGACTTCGGAGGAACCGGTGACGCAGCACCACCCGACCGCGGACGAGCTGCTCCGTTCGGTCACCGACACATTCGGCTCGGAGGAACCCCCGAGCGAGGACGACAGCCTCATCGCCTGGGGCCTGGACTCGATCACCCTGATGAAGATCGCGGGCGGCTGGCGCAAACAGGGCGTCCGGGTCAGCTTCGCGGAGCTGGCCAAGGAGCCCACCCTGCGCGCCTGGCGGGAGCTGCTGGCAGCCCACATACCGGCCGCCGCGCGGCCCGCCGAGCGGACGCCCGCCCTGCCGCCCCCCGCGCCCGAGCCACGCGAGCCCTTCCCGCTGGCCGTGATGCAGCACGCCTACTGGATCGGCCGCGGCGACGAGACCACACTCGGCTCCGTTGCCGCCCACCTCTACGTCGAGTTCGACGGCACCGGCGTAGACCCCGACCGGCTGGACACGGCCGTACGAGCCCTCGCGGCCCGCCACGGCATGCTGCGCGCCCGCTTCACCGACGACGGCCGCCAGCAGATCCTGCCCGACCTCACCCACCCCGCGACGATCGTCAACGACCTGCGGACGCTGGACGCGCGGGCGGCGGCGGCCGGGCTGGAGGACATCCGGCACTCCGCCTCGCACGCGCGCCTGGACGTCGCGGCCGGAGAGGTCTTCTCCGTCCAGCTCTCGCTGCTGCCGGACGGTTCGAGCCGACTGCACGTCGACGTCGACATGCTCGCCGCCGACGCGCTCAGCTATCGGGTGCTCCTCTCCGACCTCGCCAGGCTCTACCAGGACCCCGGCACCACGCTCCCCCCGATCCGCACCAGCTACCCGGAGTACCTCGCGGAGCGCGCCGACGTACGGCGGCTCAGCCGGGAGCAGGCCCAGGAGTGGTGGCAGCGGCGGATCCCCGAGCTGCCCAGCGCCCCCGAACTCCCGCTCGTGCCCGAGGCGGAGCGCACCGACCCGACCCGGGTGACTCGCCGCCACCACTGGCTGCCGCCCGCGGAGAAGCGGCGGCTGACCGCCCGTGCCCACCAGCACGGACTGACCCCGGCCATGGCCGTGGCGACCACCTTCTCGGAGGTCCTGGCCGCCTGGAGCGGACAGCCCCGCTTCCTGCTGAACGTGCCGATGTTCGACCGCAGGGGCTCCCACCCCGACGTCGACCTGCTCGTCGGTGACTTCACCAGCTCGGTGCTGCTCGACATCGACCTCGCCGAACCGGGCTCGTTCACCGAGCACGCGCGGCGCCTGCAGGACCGTATGCACACCGACGCGGCGCATGCCGACCACTCCGGCGTGGAGGTGCTGCGGGACCTGTCCCGGCAGAACGGCGAACAGGTGCTGGCGCCCGTGGTGTTCACCAGCGCCCTCAACCTCGGCGAACTCTTCGACCAAGGCGTACGGCACTCCTTCGGCAAGCCCGTCTGGATCATCTCCCAGGGCCCGCAGGTGCTCCTCGACGCCCAGGTCACCGAGGTCGACGGCGGACTGCTGGTCAACTGGGACGTCCGCGAGGACGCCTTCCCGCCCGGCATGATCGACGCGATGTTCGCCGCCTTCCACGGCCTCGTCACCCGGCTCGGCACCGACGACACGGTCTGGGAGCGGCCCGTGCCGGCCCTGCTGCCCGACGGGCAGTCGGCGGTCCGCGCCACGGTCAACACCACCGAGGGCCCGCGCAGCCACCGGCTCCTGCACCAGGGCTTCTTCGACCGCGCCGCCGAGCGGCCGGACGCCCCGGCCCTGCTGTGGGCGACCGAAGGCGCTCTGTCCTATGGCGAGTTGGCCGACCGCGCGCTGCGCACCGCCGCCGCCCTGGTGGAGCGAGGCGTACGCCCCGGCGACACGGTCGCGGTCAGCCTCCCCAAGGGGTCCGACCAGATCACCGCCGTGCTGGGCGTGCTCGCCGCGGGTGCCGCCTATGTGCCGATCGGAGTCGAGCAGCCGCCCGCCCGGCGCGAGCGTATCCGCGCCACCGCGGGATTCCGGGTCGCGCTCACCGACGGACGCCCGGTCGAGGGCCTCGACGCCCTGCCGGTCGCCGAGGCGATGACCGGAACACCCCTGCCACAGCCGGTGACCGTGGACGAGGAGCAGCCCGCCTATGTGCTGTTCACCTCCGGATCCACCGGCGAGCCCAAGGGCGTCGAAGTGCCGCACCGGGCGGCCATGAACACCATCGACGACCTCAACGACCGTTTTGGCGTGGGCACTTCGGACCGCTGCCTCGCCCTGTCCGCACTGGACTTCGACCTCTCCGTCTACGACATCTTCGGGCTGCTGAGCGCGGGCGGCGCCCTCGTGCTCGTGGACGAGGACGACCGGCGCGAGGCGAGCCAGTGGGTCGACCTCGTACGCACGCACAAGGTGACGCTCCTCAACTGCGTGCCCCCGCTGCTCGACATGCTTCTCCTCGCCACCGCACCCGGCGAACTCACCGGAATGCGAGCGGTGTTGCTCGGCGGCGACTGGGTGGGCACCGACCTGCCGGGGCGGCTCGCCGAGCGTGCGCCCGGCTGCCGGTTCACGGGGCTGGGCGGGACTACGGAGACCGCGATCCACTCCACCGTGTGCGAGGTGACGGAGGCTCAGGTGCCGGTGCACTGGCGGGCGGTGCCGTACGGCACTCCGCTGCGAAATGTCCGGTGCCGGGTCGTCGACGCTCATCGGCGGGACTGTCCGGACTGGGTGCCGGGTGAGCTGTGGATTGGCGGCGACGGGGTGGCGCTCGGTTATCGGGCCGATCCCTCGCGTACAGCCGAGAAGTTCACTGAGGCGGACGGGGTGCGCTGGTACCGCACCGGCGACCTCGCTCGGTACTGGCCCGACGGCACCCTGGAGTTCCTCGGCCGCCGCGACCACCAGGTCAAGGTGCGCGGCTTCCGGATCGAGCTCGGCGAGGTGGAGGCGGCGCTCGCCGGTCACCCCGCGGTACGGCGTGCCGTCGCCGGGCTGCCCCGGGGCCAGGGCGTCCAGCTGGCCGCCGCGGTGGCCGCCGACAAGGGCACGGCCGAGGAGGACCTGCGCGAGTGGGCGCGGTCCGTGCTGCCGCCGCACATGGTCCCGGCCCGGATCGCCGTGGCCGAGGAACTCCCGCTCACCTCCAACGGCAAGCTCGACCGCCGTGCCGTACAGGACCTGTGGCAGGTGCCGGAGGCGGAACAGGACCGGGCCCCCGGAACCGCCCTGGAGACGGTCGTGGCGCGGGTCTGGCAGGACGTCCTCGGCGTCGAACGCGTCGGCCTCGACGACGGCTTCTTCGCGCTCGGCGGCGACTCGGTGCTCGCCACCGTGATCGTCGGCCGACTGCGCGAGGCCCTGGACAGCTCGGAGGTCTCCGTTCGGTCCCTCTTCGCGACCCTGACGGCCGGCGGCATGGCCAAGCGGCTCTCCGCCGAGGAGGAGACGCCCGGGCGGCTGGAACAGGTCGCCGCGATCAATCTGGAGATCGAGGAGATGTCGGCGGACGAGGTCGACTCCGCGCTCAAGGACTCCTGAGAGGGCTCAAGGGCACATGAGAAGGAGGGGCGGGGTACCCGAAGGCACCCCGCCCCTCCTTCGCGCCCCCCTCGGGCGGTCAGTCGAGCTTCTTGAACCCGGGCTCCAGGTTGTCCAGCGCCCACGGGATGCCCAGCACGGACGGGCTGCGGAGCTGGCTGATGGTCGCGACATCGGTCACGACGTACCGGTCGTCCTTCACCGCGGACATGTTCTTGACCAGGTCACTGGACTCGAAGGCCTTCTTCAGGTCCGGAGTGGTGAACGCGATGACGGCCAGATCGGCGTCCAGCTTGTCGAGTTGCTCGAAGGACAGCTCGCCGGTCGGGCTGCCGTTGACCGTCTTGATGTTCTTCACGGTCGGCGTCAGGCTCATCCCGACCTGACTCATCAGCTTCGCGGCGAAGTCCTCCTCGGACGCGATCGTGAAGATCTTCGCCGGGGTGTTGCCGATGGACAGGCTGTAGGTCTTGCCCTGAAGCTTCGGATGCTTCGCCTTCACCGCGGCGATGCTGTCCTCGGTCTCCTTGATGACCTGCTCGCCCTGCTCCTCCTTGCCGACGGCCTTGGCGACCACCTGCACATGCTCCTGCCAGGTCTGCTGGCCCCAGGCCGTCTCGTAGCCGATGGTCGGTGCCACCGCGGCGAGCTTCTTGTAGTCCTTGTCCAGGGTGAAGTCGGAGGTGGCCAGGATCAGATCGGGCTGGAGGGACGCCACCTTCTCGTAGTCGACGGCGGTCAGCGTGTCGAGCAGCTCGGTCTTCTTGGTGTCGATCTTGTCCTTCAGCCAGGGATAGACGCCGTCCGAGCTCAGGGCGTCCTTGGACACGGCGACCGGTGTGACACCCAGGGCGTACAGCGCGTCGACGTCGTCCGTACCGCCGTTGCCGATCACCACGATCCGCTCCGGCGCCTTGGTGATCTTGGTGGTGCCGAACTTGTGCTTGACGGACACCGGGAAGGCGGACGAGGCGTCCGCCTTCGCGTCGCCGGAGGCGTCGGAGGAGGTGTTCGAGTCGTCCTCGACGGAGCCGCAGGCTGCCAAGGCGGCGGCCAGGGTGACGGTGAGAAGGGTGGTGAGGAGCTTTCTCGTCATGTGCGTCCCTTGCGCCGGTGAAGCAGGCAGGATCTGTACGGCCGTCAGTAAAGCAAGGTAAGCCTTGCCTTAACAACGGGTTCCGGACAACTTCTTTGTATCGGACGTGAGTTGACGTTTCGTCACCGAAGTCCGTGATCTTCTTCGGCCTTCTTCAGCCTTCTTCCGCCCTTTTCGATCTCCTCCGGCCTTCTTCGGTCACGGGCGGGCGGTGAGGTAGCCCCCCATCGTGCGGAAGTAGTCGGTCGCCGCGTACTCGGCGCCGTCGTCGGTGCGCAGTCGCTTGATGACCAGCCCCGGGTGCCGGCCCGAGTGGGCGTCGCTGCCCGCCACGATGACCACGCCGTCGCCCTCGCGGATGAAGATCCGGCCCGGAGTGCCGCCGTAGTGCGCCTCGGAGACGGCGGCCGAGACGATCCTGATCCGCTGCCCGCGATGGAACGCGTACGCGTTGGGGTACGGGTCCGACTGCGCCCGTACGAGCCGCTCCAGACGCTCCGCCGGCCAGTTCCAGTCGATGCGGCTGTCCTCCAGCGAGCGCTTGTGGAAGAAGCTCGCCCGGCTGCGGTCCTGCGGCTGCCAGTGGGTGGTGTCCTTGCCGGAGGCGATGAGGTCGAGCGACTCGCGCACGATCGGCGCGATCAGGTCGACGGTGCGGTGGAACAGGTCCGTGGCGGTGTCGGTCGGCCCGACCGCCACCGAGCGCTGCATCAGGATGTCCCCGGCGTCCAGCTCGGCGTTCATGCGATGCGCGGTGACGCCGACGCGCGCCTCCCCGTTGATGAGTGCCCAGATGATGGGCGAGAAGCCGGCGTACGACGGCAGTAGCGAGTCGTGCACGTTGAGCGTGCCGTGCGGGGGCAGGTCGAACAGCTCCGGCGGCAGCCAGGTGCGCCAGTTGTTGGCGACCAGGATGTCGGGCCGCGCGTCGCGCAGGGCGGCCAGGAGTTCGGGGTCGTCGGGGCGGTTGCGCAGGAGTACGGGGACGTCGTTCTTCTCGGCGAGTTCGGCGACGTTGTCGTCCCAGATCTTCTCGTAGGCGTGGTCGCTCTTCGGGTGCGTGACCACGAGGACGACCTCGTGGTCGGAGTCCAGCAGGGCCTGGAGTGTGCGGTGACCCCAGGTCTGGTAGCCGAACATGGCGACGCGCATGCGGTTCTCCCCTTCGGCAGGCTCCATTGCAAGGTAAGGCTAACCTTATCTAACATGTGGCTGCCTGAGGGAGGCGATGCCACGGTGAAGTCACCGCTCACGGGATCGGACACCACCTACGACGTCCTCGGAATCGGCTTCGGGCCGTCAAATCTCGCCCTGGCCATAGCGATTGACGAACACAACGCGGATCTGCCGGCCGAACGTCGGACCAACGCCCTTTTCCTGGAGCGCCAGCCGGGTTTCGGCTGGCACCGGGGCATGCTCATCGACGACGCCACGATGCAGGTGTCGTTTCTCAAGGACCTTGTGACGCTGCGCGATCCGGCCAGCGACTTCAGCTTCCTGTGCTTCCTGCGCGAGCGCGGCCGGCTGATCGACTTCCTGAACCAGAAGACGCTGTTCCCGCTACGGGTCGAGTTCCACGAGTACTTCGAGTGGGCCGCCGAGCGGGTGCGGCACCTCGTGGTGTACGACCACTGCGTGACCGCCGTCGACCCCGTGCGCGACGACAACGGCACCGTCACGCACTTCGAGGTGGTCTGCCGTGACCCGGAGCGCCCGGGCCGGCACATCACCTACCGCGCCCGCGACATCAGCGTGGCGGTCGGCCTGGAACCGCATGTGCCGCCCGGCGTCGAACTCTCCCAACGCGTCTGGCACAACAGCCAGTTACTGCCACGGGTGACCGAACTCGCCCACACCGGTGCCCCGGTGCGCCGCGCGGTCGTGCTCGGTGCGGGGCAGAGCGCCGCCGAGACCGTCGACTATCTGCACCGCTCGTTCCCGCAGGCCGAGGTCTGCGCGGTGTTCGCCAAGTACGGCTACACCCCGGCCGACGACAGTCCGTTCGCCAACCGCATCTTCGACCCGGAGGCGGTGGACGTGTACTTCGGCGCACCCTCCGAGGTGAAACAGTCCCTGTTCGACTACCACCGCTCCACCAACTACTCCGTCGTCGACATGGAGTTGATCGAGTCCCTGTACGCCACCGCGTACCAGGAGAAGGTCATCGGCCGCGAGCGGCTGCGTTTCCTCAACGTCTCCCGTATCCGCGAGGTCGGGCGGCGCGGGGACGGCGGGCTCGACATCGCGGTGGAGTTCCTGCCGACCGGCGAGCAGCAGACCCTTGAGGCCGACGTGCTCGTGCACGCCACCGGATACCGGCCCCGCGACCTCACCGCCCTGCTCGGCGAGGCGGCGAAGGTCTGCCTCCGGGACGACGGGGACGCGATCCGGGTCTCGCGCGACCATCGAGTGGAGACCGCGTCCGACGTCACCGCGGGGATCTATCTGCAGGGCGGCACCGAGCACACCCACGGACTGACCTCGACCCTGCTGTCGACCACCGCGATCCGCGCCGGGGAGATCCACCGCTCCCTGCTGGCCCGCCGCACGGCGCCCGTCTGAGCCGGTCAGACCGCCTTCGCCGCCGGTACGGCGGGGTCGAAGGCCGCCGCTACCCCATCCGTGGACGTCACCGCCCCGCATGTGTCCGCCACCCACTCGAGCGCGAACTCATGGCTCCCGGCCGACACATCGGCGATGGCGTCCGCGACCACGAAAGGTTCCAGATCCTCCACCCAGGCGTCGGCGGCCGTCATCAGGACGCCGACCCGGGCGAACAACCCGACGACCACCACCTGATCGCGCCTGAGGTCGCGTAACCGGCTGTCCAGCCGGGTCCGGGCGAACGCGCTGTACTTCCGGGAGGTGAGCACGGTGTCACCGGTGCGCGGCATCACCCGCTCGTCGAACGCCTCGCCGTCCGTGCCGTTCCTGTCGGTCGGCGGCCCGGAGGGGCGTCCGGTGGGTGCCGGACCCCGCTCACCGGCCGGAACCGAGTGGACGACAGGGACGCCCGCCGAATGCGCGGCGTCCACCAACCGGCCGACATTCGCGAGGAGTTCGTCGACAGGGGCGCCCTCCTGGTCCAGTTCCCGCAGGAAACGCCGCTGCAGATTGAGCACCAGGAGCGCCGCCCGGCCCGGGTCGAGGGTCCACCCGGTCCGGTCGTCGGGCAGCATGGCGGGGGTCGGCATGACGTACGGGAAGATCGAGCCAGGCGTCATCTCGGGTTGCCCTTCGGTGAGTTGGGGCTGCATCGACATGCGGCTCCGCCGCGCCCCTGTTTAGGTTAGCCTCACCTAAGTTCGATTGTCTCGCCCGTGAATCCTGTGAACTCGCCTCACCCCAGGGCGCGGTCCAGATTGAAGGCCGCACTGATCAGCGCGAGATGCGTGAACGCCTGCGGGAAGTTGCCCTGTTGCTCGCCGGTATGGCTGATCTCCTCGGCGTACAGGCCCAGATGATTGGCGTACGTCAGCATCTTCTCGAAGGCGAGCCGCGCCTCGTCGATCCGGCCGGCCCGGACCATGGCCTCGACGTACCAGAACGAGCAGATCGAGAACGTGCCCTCGTCGCCGCGCAGTCCGTCGGGGCTCGCCATCGGGTCGTAGCGGTAGACCAGTGAGTCGGACACCAGCTCCTGGGTGAGCGCGTCCAGGGTGGACAGCCACTTGGGGTCGGTCGGCGCGATGAACTTCGCCAACGGCATCATCAGTACGGCCGCGTCGAGCACGTCGCCGTCCTCGTGCTGGACGAAGGCCTGCCGCGTCTCGGACCAGCCGCGCTTCATGATCCGCCGGTAGATGGTGTCCCTGCACTGTTGCCAGCGCGGCAGATCGGCGGGCAGGCCGCGCCGGTTGGCCAGGCGGATGGCCCGCTCGATCGCGACCCAGCACATCAGCCGGGAGTACAGGAAGTTCTTGCGGCCACCGCGGGTCTCCCAGATGCCCTCGTCGGGCTGGTCCCAGTGCTCGCACACCCAGTCCACGAGCGCGCACACGTCGTCCCACTGGTCGCTGGAGATCGGCTGCGCCCACTTGTCGTAGAGGTAGATCGAGTCGATCAGCGCGCCGTAGATGTCCAGCTGGAGCTGGTCGGCGGCGGCGTTGCCGACTCGCACCGGGGCGGAACCGAGGTGTCCCTCCAGGTGGTCGAGTTCGCGTTCGGTCAGGTCGGCGCGGCCGTCGATGCCGTACATGATCTGCAGCGGTCCGGAGTGGCAGCCGTCGCCCCGGCTGACGTGCCGGGTCAGGAACTGCATGAACGCCTCGGCCTCGCTGGTGAAGCCCAGCCGCAGCAGTGCGTACACGCAGAAGGCGGCGTCCCGGATCCACACGTACCGGTAGTCCCAGTTGCGCTCGCCGCCGATCTCCTCGGGCAGGCTCGTCGTCGGCGCGGCCACGATGGCGCCGGTGGGCGCGTAGGTGAGCAGCTTCAGGGTGAGGGCCGAGCGATGCACCATCTCCCGCCAACGGCCACGGTACTTGGAGGCGGACAGCCACTGCCGCCAGTACTCGACGGTGCTGTGCAACTGCGCCTCGGCCTCGGAGCGCGCGCACCGGCGCGGGGTCACATCGCCGCCGACCTGGTCCAGCGCGAACACCGCCGACTCGCCCTGGGAGAGCTTGAACTCGGCGTACGCGTCCAGGTCGTCGACCTCCAGCGGCACGGTGGAGGTCAGTCCGAGCGAGAGCTTCTCGGACTCGAAGACGGCGACCTCCCCGACCATGCGCACGGTGTGCGGCTGAGCACCGTACTCGAAGCGCGGTGCCACCCGCGTCCGGAACGGGATGGACCCGCGCACACACACCACGCGCCGGATCAGCCGGTGGCGTTCCGCCTCGACCGAGTCGCCGTCGACCGGCATGAAGTCCTGCACCTCGCCGACGCCGTCCTCGGTGAAGAACCGGGTGATCAGGACGTTCGTGTCGGGGAAGTAGAACTGCTTGGTCTTCGCCGGTACCGCGGCCGCCAGCTCGAAGCAGCCGCCCCGCTCCGCGTCCAGGATGGCCGCGAAGACGCTCGGCGCGTCGAAGGCCGAGCAGCAGTACCAGTCGATCGTGCCGTCCGTCCCGACCAGGGCCACACTGCGCAGGTCGCCGATCAGCCCGTGCTCGGCGATCGGCACATACCGCGACGCCGCCGTACCGTCGTGGTCGATCGGTGTCGTGCTCATCGCAGCCTCCCTGGCCCGCCATGCGCCTCGCTCCCAGCGTAGGTGGAATCGGGCGGACGGGGGCCGGGATCGGGATCCGGGGCCGGGCCGGTGACGGGAACAGTGCGCCGGCCGGGGGACGGGCGCGAGGGCAAGCCGCTGACGGGAGGCGGCGCGGGAATGGGGCCGTGATCGGAGCCCGGGGTCGGTCAGACCGTGATGACCTGCAGCCCCGCCTCCTCGAAGCGCCGCACCGTCTCCGCCGGGGCCGCCGTGTCCGTGACCAGGGTGTCCACCGCGTCGGTCGCGCAGATCCGGGCGAACGCCCGCTGGCCCAGCTTGCTGGAGTCCGCCGCCACGATCACCCGCTCGGCGCGCTCGCACAGCAGCCGGTTGATCGCCGCCTCCGCCTCGTCGTGCGCGGCGGCGCCGTGCGTGGCGTCGAGGGCGACGACGCCGAGCACCGCCACATCGATCGTGATCTGGGCCAGCACCCCGTCCGCGAGCGGCCCGATGAGCTCGTACGACTGCGGGCGCGCGACGCCGCCGGTGACCACGATCTTGAACTGGGGGCGCACGGCCAGCTCATTGGCGATGTTCAGCGCGTTCGTGACGACGGTCAGGGCGGGCGAGCCGGACACCAGGTCGCTGCGCACCGCCAGGGCGCGTGCCACCTCGGTGGTCGTCGTGCCGCCGGTCAGGCCCACCGCCTCGCCGGGCGCGATGAGGTCGGCCACCGCCTTGGCGATGCGCTGCTTCTCGGAGGCGTGCCGGGCGGTCTTGTAGCGCAGCGGCAGTTCGTACGACACCCCGTGCACGACGGCGCCGCCCCGGGTGCGGACCAGCATCTGCTGCTCGGCGAGCTGGTCGAAGTCGCGGCGGATCGTGGCGGCGGAGACCTCCAGCTCGGCGGCTGCCTCCTCGACGTCCAGCCGGCCCCGCTCGACGAGCAGCTCCAGCAGCGCCTTCCAGCGGGCATCGCGCGACATCCGCCCTCCATTCCTCTGTCTCCGGCGACCTTAGCGCACGCTCTTCCGCCCGATTGCTTGATTCTGCTCGAAAGATGGCTATATCTTGCAAGAACAAGCATGCCTTGAATGAGTATGAGGCTCAGTGGAAGCCGGGACGGTGGCGGCATGACGCATGTCGAGGACGAGCTCAACAGTCAGCCCGAGTGCTGGACGCGCGCCGCGGCGGAGGCGGTCGGCCTCGGCGGGGTGCTGCCGGCGCCGCGGGAGCGGGTCGCGGTCGTCGGTTGCGGGACGTCGTACTTCATGGCGCAGGCGATCGCCGCACTGCGCGAGGGGGCGGGCCAGGGGGAGACGGACGCCTTCGCCGCATCGGAGTTCCCGCACGGGCGGACGTACGACCGTGTCCTCGCCCTCACCCGCTCCGGCACCACCACCGAAGTCCTCGACCTGCTGGGCCGGTTGAAGGGACGCACCCGCACCGCGGCGATCACCGCCGACCCGAACACGCCCGTCATGGCGGCAGCGCACGACATCGTCGTCCTCGACTACGCGGACGAACGGTCCGTCGTCCAGACCCGGTTCGCGACCACCGCCCTCACCCTGCTCCGCGCCCACCTCGGCCTGCACACCGACGCGGCCGTGGCCGACGCCCGCGTCGCGCTCGCCGCCGAACTGCCCGAAGGGCTCGTGGAATGCGGGCAGTTCACCTTCCTGGGCCGCGGCTGGACCGTGGGACTGGCCAACGAAGCCGGGCTGAAGATGCGCGAGGCGTCCCTGTCCTGGACCGAGGCCTACCCGGCGATGGAGTACCGGCACGGCCCGATCAGCATCACCACGAACGGCACCGCGACCTGGATGTTCGGCGAGGCGCCCGAAGGGCTGGCGGAACAGGTGCGTTCCACGGGCGGGTTGTGGGTCGAGGGCCGCCTCGACCCCCTCGCCGAACTGGTCCGCGCCCAGCGGCTCGCCGTCGCCGTCGCCGCCGCCCGAGGGCTCGATCCGGACCGGCCGCGTCACCTCACCCGCTCGGTGATCCTCGCCCCCTGACGGAGCCCCTGCCCATGGCGAGCCTTCGCCATGACGTCCCCTCGCCCGCCGGTGCGCCCCTGACGTGCCGAGAAAGGACAGGCCGTGCCTCTCGTGACCACCGGCGAGCTCATCGCCGACGCCGCCGCAGTCCGCTCCGCCGTCGCCGCCTTCAACGTCATCACCCTGGAGCACATCGAGGCGGTCATCGCCGGTGCCGAGTCGGTGAGTTCACCGGTCGTCCTCCAAGTCAGCGAGAACGCCGTCAAGTTCCGCTACGGACGGCTCCTGCCGCTGGCCCGCGCTGCCGTCGCAGCCGCCGAACGCGCCGCCGTCCCCGTCGCACTGCACCTCGACCACATCCAGAGCGACGACCTGTTGCGCCAGGCGCCGGACGCCGGTTTCAGCTCGGTGATGTACGACGCGGCCAGACTGCCGTACGCGGACAACCTCGCCGCGACGAAGGCGGCCGTCGACTGGGCGCATGCCCAAGGTCTTTGGATCGAGGCCGAGTTGGGGCGCCTGGGCGGCAAGAACGGCGAGCCACCCCTCGACGCCCACGCCCCCGGAGCCCGCACCGACCCCGCCGAGGCCCACGCCTTCGTCAGCGACTCCGGCGTCGACGCCCTTGCGGTGGCCATCGGCAGCTCGCACGCCATGACCACCCGCACCGCCACCCTCGACCACGACCTCCTCAAGCGCCTCGCCGCCACCCTGGAGGTGCCCCTGGTCCTGCACGGTTCCTCGGGCGTCCCCGACGACGAACTGACGGCGGCGGTCGCGGGCGGCATCGCCAAGGTCAACGTCGGCACGGCCCTCAACATCGCCATGACGGCGGCGATCCGCGACTTCCTCGCCGCCCACCCCGAGGCCGTCGACTCACGCAAGTACCTGAGCGTGGGACGGGAGGCGATGGTGCGGGCGGTGGCCGACATCATCGGGGTCCTGAGGGCTCCCTGACCGAACGCACCGTGTGCATACTTAGGTATGCCTAAGTCGAAGCGCGTGCCTGAACTGGGCGAGATCCAGGAGACGTTGCTCATCCCGCTCTACGGGCGGGCGGTGCAGACACGCAAGCGCAACGGACTGATCCACGACCCGAAGGCCGTGGAGATGGTCGACTCCCTCGACTACGACTTCTCGCGCTTCGACGGGGCGAAGAGCCTGATCGGCGCCACCCTGCGCACCCTCCAGTTCGACGCCTGGGTGGCCGACTTCCTGCGCCGCCATCCGGCCGGCACGGTCGTGGAGATCGGCACCGGCCTCAACACCCGGTTCGAACGCCTGGACAACGGCACGGTCCACTGGTTCGATCTCGACCTGCCCGACGTCATCACCCTGCGCCGCACCTTCTTCCAGGACACCGACCGCAGGCGCACCCTCGCCGCCTCCGTCACCGACCCAGCCTGGGCCGAGGCGGTACGCGCGAGCCCGGGGCCGTACTTCCTCGCCGCCGAGGCCGTCCTGATCTACCTCGACGAGGACCGGGTCCGCTCGGTGTTCGACCTCGTCGCCGACCGGCTGCCCGGAGCCGAGCTGGCCCTGGAGACCGCGAGCGGCCACATGGTCGACCGGCAGGACAGCCATGACGTCCTCGCCAAGATGGCCGCGCGCATGCGCTGGAGCTGCGACGACCCCGGGGAGGTCGAGTCCTGGCGCCCGGACGTCCAGCTCGCCGAGTCACGCACCTTCGCCGACTTCGCCGGCCCCGTCCGCAGCGCCGTACCCCTCTCCGTACGGCTGCTGCTGCGGGCCATGGCGGTGATCCGGCGTCGCGAGATCGAGTCGTACCGTCTGAACCGCTACCGCGTCGGGGACCCGGCCCCCACCGCTACTTCTTGACGGCTCTCAGCACCACGAACTTCCGGTCACTGGCGACGAGTTGACTGTTGCCGAACAGCCGCCGCAGCTTCACGTGATAGCCGAGATGCCGATTGCCGATCACCCACAGCTCACCGCCCGGCCGGAGCGCGCGCCGCGCCCCGGTGAACATCCGCCAGGCCGTCGCGTCGGTGGTCGCCTGGTGGGAGTGGAACGGCGGATTGTTGAGCACGAGGTCGACACTCCCGGCCGGTACGCCCGCCATCCCGTCCCCGACCCGGAACTCGGCGTGTCCCGGCACCCCGTTCGCCCGGTACGTCGCCTCCGCCGACGCCACGGCCTGGAACGACTCGTCCACGAACAGTACCTCGGCCTCCGGGTTCGCCAGCGCCACCGCCGTACCGACGACGCCGTTGCCGCACCCGAGGTCCACCACCCGCTGGGGCCCCTTGACGTCCGGCAGATGCCCGAGGAGGAACCGCGTCCCGATGTCGAGCCGGTCGGCGCAGAAGACACCGGCGTGATTGACGACCGTGCGCCCCGAGACGGCGCCGATGCCGTCGGGGAGCCGGTAGGTGTACGGCCACGGGTTCGCGGGCCGTGTCCGCGACGGCTCGGGCGTGCAGAAGATCAGCCGGGCCTTCTTCTCCGCGAGCGAGGTGCGGGTCGGGCCGAGGATCCGCTCGAACAGCTGGAGCGTCGAGGTGTGGATCTCCTTCACCATGCCCGTGCCGACGACCACCGTGCCCTCGTGTACGGAGGGCGCCAGCCGCAGCAGCTGGTCCTCAAGCAGCGCCAGGCTCTTCGGCACCCGCACGAGCAGCACGTCGATACGGTCCGGTGGTGTGTCCTGCGTGGTCAGCAGCCGGGCGGCGCCGGGCTCGACGCCGAGCCGGGCGAGGTTGGCCCGGGTCGCCTCCTGGGCGATGCAGGAGTCCGTGATCTGCGTCGGCCGGTGCTCCGCGAGGGCCGTGACCAGGGCGCCCCAGCGGTCACCGAGGACCACGACCGTCCCGGACAGCGGGATCTCCTGCTCCGCCAGGTGCCTGAGGAGGTACTCGTCGGAGGCGTCCCAGGCGCGCAGCCTGTCACGCGGGTCCTCGGGGAAACGGGTCAGCGCGAGCTCGCCCCAGGGCGTCGTCATACGGTCGTTCATCGTGCGTCAAGGCTAAGCGACCCCGGCGGCCGGCCGAGCCGCAGCTCACGACCGGTGCGGGAGGATGGGGGCATGGACGCCGAGCTGTTCCCCCGGGAGCGTACGGAGGTCGCGCCGGGCGCGGTGCATGTGCCCGACTGGCTGGACGCGGAGCGCCAGCGCGAGCTGCTGGCGGCCTGCCGGGCGTGGGCGCTCCCACCGGCCGGCCTGCGCACCGTCCGCACCCCGGGCGGCGGCACGATGACCGCCCGGCAGGTCTGCCTCGGCTGGCACTGGTACCCGTACGCATACGCCCGCACGGTCGTCGACGGCGACGGCGCCCCGGTGAAACCCTTCCCCGAGTGGCTCGACGAGCTGGGCCGCCGCGCGGTGCGGGACGCACTGGACGCACCGGGGGCGGCGGCGTACGACATCGCACTGATCAACTTCTACGACGCCGACGCCCGCATGGGCATGCACCGCGACAGCGACGAGAAGTCGGAAGCGCCGGTGGTGTCCCTGAGCCTCGGCGACACCTGCGTCTTCCGCTTCGGTAACACCGAGACCCGGGCGCGGCCGTACACGGACGTCGAGCTGCGCAGCGGCGACCTGTTCGTGTTCGGCGGCCCCTCGCGGCTCGCCTACCACGGGGTGCCGAAGGTGCAGCCGGGCAGCGCACCCCCTGAGTTGGGGCTGACCGGGCGGTTGAACATCACGCTCAGAGTGAGCGGCCTGTAGGCCGCCACAGCTGCGGATCATGGGAGACTCGCCCTCATGAGCGGCAAGGCGGACCCCCGGCCGGCGGGGGAAGGGACCACCTCGAGGACGCGGTTGGACCGGGGGCGCGGCGCGCTCGGGCCCGCGTTGGAGCTCGTGCACACCGGGCGCGCGCCCACGCGTGCCGTCCTGACCGCCGAACTCGGCGTGACCCGGGCCACGGCCGGCGCGGTCGCCGCCGAGCTGGAGGCGCTCGGGCTGATCAAGGTCGACGCCCGGCCCGGCGCCGCCGCCGGTTCGCAGGGGCGGCCCTCGCACCGGCTGTCGGTCGCCGAGGACGGGCCGGTCGTCCTCGCCGCGCAGGTCCACGCCGACGGTTTCCGGGCGGCGCTGGTCGGCCTCGGCGGCCGTATCGTCGCCACCGCGCCCGGCTGCGAGACGGTCGACGCCGACCCGGCGAAAGTGCTCGGCTCGGTGGTCGAGGCGGGCGCCGAGCTGCTGCACACGACGGGCCGACGCTGCGTCGGCGCGGGCCTGGCCGTCCCCTCGGCGGTCGCGGAACCCGACGGCCTGGCGCTCAACCCCTTGCACCTCGCCTGGCCCGTGGGCGCGCCCGTCCGCCGTATCTTCACGGAGTGCGTGCGCGCGGCCGGGATCACCGGACCGGCGTTCACCGGCAACGACGTCAACCTCGCCGCGCTCGCCGAGCACCGGCACGGCGCGGGGCGCGGCTCGCGCGACCTGCTGTGCGTGGCCACCGGGCACCGGGGTGTCGGCGGCGCGCTCGTGCTGGACGGCCGCCTGCACACCGGCAGTTCGGGCCTGGCCCTGGAGGTCGGCCACCTCACCGTGAACCCCGAGGGCAGACCCTGCCACTGCGGCAGCCGGGGCTGCCTGGACGTCGAGGCCGACCCGCTGGCGTTCCTCACGGCGGCCGGCCGCGAGCCCGGCCCGGAGGTGTCCCTGCTCCAGCAGGCCATCGACCTGATCCGCACCCAGTACGACGACCCGGCGATCCGCATCGCCACCGAGGCCCTCATCGACCGCCTCGGCCTCGGCCTCGCCGGCCTGGTCAACATCCTCAACCCGGACCGCATCATCCTCGGCGGCCTCCACCGCACCCTCCTCGACGCCGACCCCGAACGCCTGCGCGCCGTCGTCGCCGACCGCAGCCTGTGGGGCCAGAGCGGCGGCGTACCGATCCTCGCGTGCACGCTCGACCACAACAGCCTGGTCGGCGC
The DNA here is from genome assembly GCF_900103585.1 of Streptomyces sp. cf386. GTDB lineage: Bacteria > Actinomycetota > Actinomycetes > Streptomycetales > Streptomycetaceae > Streptomyces. The sequence continues at coordinate 52,034 of NZ_FNHV01000026.1, read as the reverse complement.
GGCCGAGTTGGCCTGGCAGCCGGTGCTGGACGATCCGCTGGGTGCGCTGACGTCGTAGCTGCTGGACGCGGTAGTGGCGTACGGCCGCGTCTGTCGAAGTCCGTGATCGGATGCTCGATGTGCAGGGTCGGCGTGGCTAGTCGCCCGCAGCCCCGGCGAGGACCTGGGTACGCTTCGTGACATGCGGATCTCCGTCTCCTCGGACATGGACGAACCGGTGGCGCGCTCGCTCGTCACCGAGCTGCGCGACCGCGGCCACGAGGTGGTGACATACGGCGCGCTCAGCCCCGGCGCCGACCCCCAGTGGGCCGCCTGCTCGGAGGCCGCCGCCCGCGAGGTCGCCGAGGGGACCGTCGACCAGGCCGTCGTGTGCTGCTGGACCGGCACGGGCGCCTCCATCGCCGCGAACAAGGTGCCGGGCGTACGGGCCGCCCTGTGCACGGACGCGTACACCGCCGACGGCGCCCGCCGCTGGAACGACGCCAACGTGCTCGCCCTCAGCCTGCGCCTCACGTCCGAGCCGCTGCTCAAGGAGATCCTCGACGCCTGGTTCGCCGGCGAGCCGAGCGGGGACGCGGAGGACCGGGAGAACGTGGCGCGCATCGCACGCCTGGACGCCGGCAGGGGCTAGGTGTATTGACCCGCAGGGTTGTTCACGATCTCGAGCGCGGGACTGCGTGCCGTGCGCTATGGCCTCGACACCGAGGGCCGGGACATCTTCGACCGCGCCTACACGGCGACGTACGGGCCCGCCCGCGAGGTCGTCGCCGAGATCTACGACGAGGTCGCCGACGGCACCGAGCTGCGCAGCGTCATCCTGGCCGAACGGAGGCTCGGCGCACGCCCGATGAGCAGGATCGGCGGCTCACCGATGTGGACGGTCGGCGAGCGGGCGCATGCCCGGCGGGCCGAACGGGAGCTGCCCGTCGACCCGTTCACCGCCGGGGTGTTCGTCGCCCCGATGACGGCCCAGGTAGACGAGTTCGCCGAGCGGGGCCACCCCTGGTCGGAGATCGTCAACGAGTCGGTCATCGAGGCCGTCGACTCTCTGCTGCCCTACATGCACGCCCGGGACGTCGCGTACATGGTCGACAACTGCTCCCGCACATCCCGTCTCGGCGCCCGCCGCTGGGGCCCGCGCTTCCAGGCGGCGTACGAGCAGATCGCGTACCCGGCCGCCGAACACCCTGCGGACACCGCCTTGTTGACGGCCTTCGACTCCCACCCCGTGCATGAGGCCCTGGCCGTGGCCGCGAAACTCCGGCCGTCCGTGGACATCGCCGTGGCTTAGTACGTCACGAACATCATGAACGTCGCGAACGTCACGAACGCCGAGGTCTGGGCAACAGCTCGCCACCGAAGTGGGGACAGACGTCCCGCAGGGTATGGCCGCACGGCACACAGAAGGTGCACTCGTACGAGCAGATGCGGGTCAAAGATCAACACGATCCGGCCACCTCGGCCACCCCGGCCGCCGCGGATCAGCGCCAGTCGACGGCGAAGGCCCGGCTGGGGTTGTCGATGAGGATGCGGTCGACCAGCTCCTCACCGAGGGCGAGCGCGAGCCTCGGTCTCACCCGGCGCAGCAGATACGGCATCCCGGGACCCCCGTCGACCGACCGTGCCCCGGCGACGACGGTGTCCCCGCCGAGCAGCAGCCGGTGTCCGAACCCGGCCTCGGCCAGCGCCCGCATCGCGTCCGGCATGCGCCAGTCGGTGGCGTGATGAGCGCGCGAGGGCCCGTCGAAGGCCAGCCAGCAGCCCGCTTCGGCGGCCTGGCGGTGGACCAGGAGGTCGGGGGAGCGGTTGACGTGGCCGAGGATCACCCGGGACGGCGGGACGCCCAACTCGCCGCACAGCAGGTCCAGCACGTCGAGCGCGCCCGTCCCCAGCTCCAGGTGCACGGCGATGGACACGCCCGTGGCGTGGTGCGCCTCGGCCGCTGCGGTCATCGTCCAGCGGGCGTGTGTGTCAAGGGCATGGAAACCGCCGGCGACCTTGATGAACCCGGCGCGGACCCCCGACGTGCCGATGCCCTCGGTCAGTTCGGACACGAAGACGTCGGCCGGCCCTCCGCGCAGTTCGTCGAGCAACTCCGGGGCGTAGTGCACCGCTTGGTGCAGTCCCGTCGCGCAGACCAGGTGCACCCCGGTGGCCCGGGACAGCAGAGGCAGGTCGGCGGCCCGGCGTCCCATGCCGTACGGCGTCCACTGCACGACGGCCGAGCCACCGGCACCGCGGAACGCGGCCAACTCGGCGCGCGCGGAGGCGGCGTCGTTGAGCTCCTGGCCGGGCAGCTGCGGGGTGCTCAGGAAGAGGTGGTCGTGTGCGTCGCACACGCCGAGTTCCTCGGGCCGGATGTCGCCGAGGACCGTACGGACCGTGCTCACCACTGCCGGCCTCGCGGCAACGCGCCGCGCCCCGGCGCCGACAGGTGCAGCACCCGGTACACCTCGCCCTCCGCCTTGGGCGTGTCGTGCGCCCAGAGCGAGAAGTGGACCAGCTCCCACGCGCGCGTGTCGACGACGGCCGCGGCCAGCAGGGCGCCGTCCTGCGCCGCCAGCCGCTCGGTCTCGTCCACCGAGTCCGCCATGAACGCGCCCAACTCCACACCTTCCGGCACCGGTTGGCACCGACGCACCGCAAACGCGGCAGGGGAGTCCGCAGCACCTCCCTCCTCGTACGCGACCCCCGTCCACTGACGCACCCGTGGCCGCCCGAAGTCGTTCACGGGCCCTTGGAAGGCGCCTCCCCACAGGAAGTCGTTCATTCCCTCCACGGTGTTCCAGAGGTAGAAGGGCCCGTACTGGTTGACCGGCGAGCCGTGCACGCTGCGCTCGCGCAGCAGATACGCCTTGACGCCGAGGCCGTGCCAGTCGTCCAGCAGATGCCCGACGCGGGCGACGCGGGAGCGGATGACGTCCATGTCGTAGTCGGCGGGCAGGGTGAACTCGTACTGCATGGCATGCATGCCAAGTCCCTTCAAGAAGTACGGGTGCCGTCGCGCGGGGCCAGCAGCGAGAGGAGCCCCCGGACACCCACGTCGAAGGCAGCGGGTGAACCGGACGCGCGGGCGAGGACATAGCCGCCCTGCACGGTCGCGACGATCGTCGCCGCGATCGACTCACCGTCGAGTCCGTCCGCGAACTGGCCCTGTTCCTTGCCCTCCTCGACGATCCCGGCGAGCCGCTCGCGCAGCCAGTCGAGCGTCTCGTCGACGGGCTCCCGCAGTTCGTCGCTGGCGATCACGTCCGGGTCCATCGTCAGCCGCCCGATCGGACATCCGCGCAGCACATCGCGCTCGCGCCGCAGATACGCCTCGATGCGCTCGTAGGGCGTTCCCGGGCCGTCGAGTACTCCCGCGGCGGTATCCCGCATCTCCTCGGCGGTCCGCCGGATCGCGGCGAGTGCGAGATCGGGCTTCCCCTTGAAGTGGTGGTACATGCTGCCCTGCCCGGCGCCCGCGCGCTCCAGGATCGCCTTGGGGCTGGTGCCCACATATCCGCGCTCCCACAGCAGCTCGCGGGTGGACTCGATCAGTCGGTCCGAGGTGCTCATATCCACACTGTACATACTAGTAGTTACAGAAGTAGAGGGCCGTCCGGAGCAGCGGAACCACCCCCGGGTACTCCCCGCGAGGTACGTGCACTGCCGCTGGCCGTACGACGACCCGGACCCCCTCCCGGCGCGAGTCTCGAGACATCACCGAACGACCAGAACATCGCCGAACGACTTGAACGAACCGACCGACCCGACTCGGGAGATGACTCGACATGCAGACCCTGGCTCACTTCGCAGACGGCGGCCCCGGCCCGTGGATCCTCCTCTTCCCGCTGATCTGGGCGGCCGTCGTGATCGGTGGCTTCATGCTGCTGCGCCGCACGGTGTGGCGCGGACGCCGTGGCCCCTTGCGGCCCACCGCCGACGACAACTCGCCCATCACCGTGCTCGGCCACCGCTTCGCCTCCGGCGAGATCGACGAGGACGAGTACTGGCGTCGGCTGTCCGTCCTGGACGAGCAGTTCGGCCGTACGCGCAAGGGCGGTGCGTCATGACGGCCACGTCCGCCACGTCTGCCGCCTCCGCCACGACGATCACGCCGACGGCCGCCCGTGTCGTCGACGCTGTGAAGGTGTACGGCACCGGTGACACCGGCGTGCGGGCCCTGGACGGGGTGAGCGTCGACTTCCCCGTCGGCCGCTTCACCGCGATCATGGGGCCCTCGGGCTCCGGCAAGTCCACCCTGATGCACTGCGCGGCCGGTCTCGACACGCTCACCTCGGGCACCGCCCACATCGGCGACACCGAGCTGAGCAGCCTCGACGACCGCCGCCTGACCCTGCTGCGGCGTGACCGCGTCGGCTTCGTCTTCCAGGCCTTCAACCTGGTACCGACGCTGACCGTCGCGGAGAACATCACACTGCCGCTGGACCTCGCGGGCAGCAAGGGCGGTAAGGGCGGCAAGGGCGACAGCGGCGACAAGGAATGGATCGACGCGCTCATCGACGTCGTCGGCCTGCGCGACCGGCTCCACCACCGCCCCTCGGAACTCTCCGGCGGCCAGCAGCAGCGAGTCGCCGTGGCGAGGGCGTTCGCGGGGCGGCCGGACGTCGTCTTCGCCGACGAGCCGACGGGCAACCTCGACTCCCGTTCCGGCGAGGAGGTCCTCGGCCTGCTCGGCCGCGCGGTGCGTCAGACGGCCCGCACGGTCGTCATGGTCACCCACGACCCCGTGGCCGCCGCCCACGCCGACGAGGTCGTGTTCCTCGCCGACGGGCGCCTGGTCGACCGTATGGAATCCCCGACAGCCGACAAGGTCCTGGACCGCATGAAAGCCTTCGAGGTGCCGTCATGAACGCGTCCGTCCGCCTGAGCGTGTCCTCCCTGCGCGCTCACAAGCGCCGCTTCGCCGGTACGTTCCTCGCGGTCTTCCTCGGCGTCGCCTTCCTCGCCGGGACGCTCGTCATGGGCGACACACTGCGCGCCGGCTTCGACACCATGTTCGGCAAGGCGACCAGCGGTACCGACGCCGTCGTCCGCAGCGCCGACGCCATCACCACACCCGGCGAGAGCGAGGGCGTGCGCGAGCCGGTCGGCACCGACCTGGTGACCACGGTCGAGAAGGTCCCCGGCGTCGCAGCCGTCGCGCCCAACATCCAGGGCGCCGGTCAGCTCGTAGGCAGGAACGGCGAGCCGATCGGCGGCCAGGGCCCGCCCACCCTTGCCGGCAACTGGATCGCCGACCCCGAACTCAACGCCTACCAACTCGCCGACGGCCGCATCCCGCAGAAGTCCGGCGAGGTCGTCGTCGACCGCGGCACCGCCGAGCGCGGCGGCCTCAAGATCGGCGACACGACGACCCTGCGTACGCCGGACCCGGTCAAGGTGACGATCGTCGGCCTCGCGACCTTCGGCGGCGAGGACGGCATGGCCCAGGTGACCTTCACCGGAATGACCCAGGCGGACGCCGAGAAGTACCTCACCGCGCGGCCCGGCGAGGCGGCGAGCATCCAGGTGCGGGCCGGGCCCGGCGTCAGCCAGCAGGAGCTGGTGGACGCTCTGACTCCCGTACTGCCCAAGGGAATTGAGGCCATCACCGGTCAGGAGTCGGCCCAGGAGAACACCGACATGATCTCCAGCCAGTTCCTGACCGTCTTCACCACCTTCCTCCTGGTCTTCTCCGGCGTCGCCCTGCTGGTCGCGACCTTCTCCATCCACAACACCTTCGCGATCGTCGTGGCCCAACGCACCCGCGAGAACGCCCTGTTGCGCGCTCTCGGAGCCTCACGCCGCCAGGTCACCGCGTCGACCCTCGTAGAAGCGACCGCCGTGGCCGTGACCGCGTCTGCGGCAGGCCTGGCAGGCGGTATCGGTATCGCGGCAGGCCTCCAGGCGCTGTTCCCGGCGATCGGATTCCCCTTCCCCGAAGGCGACTTGGTGATCAGCGGGCTCTCCATGGCCCTGCCGCTCGCGGTCGGCATCGTGGTCTGCCTCGGCTCCGCGCTTGTGCCCGCCGTGCGCGCCGGCCGCACCGCACCGCTGGCGGCCCTGCGGGAGACGGCCGTCGACACGTCGGGCGCCTCCCGTCTGCGTGCCGTCACCGGCCTGGGCCTGATCGCCCTGGCGATCGGAGTGACGCTCAGCGGCGTCCTCGTGTCCCCGTCGCTCTGGCTGGCCGGAACCGGCGCCGTCCTCGCCCTGGTCGCCTTCGTGGTCCTCGGCCCGGTCGCCTCCACGACCGCCGTACGGATCCTCGGCCGCCCCCTCGACCGACTGCGCGGCGTCACCGGCGGACTCGCCCGGCGCAACGCCCTGCGCAGCCCGAAGCGGACGGCCGCCACCGCGAGCGCGCTGATGATCGGCGTGGCCGTGGTGTCCCTGTTCACGGTGTTCGGCGCCTCCCTGAAAGCGACGATGGACCAGACCGTGTCCCGTTCCTTCGCGGGCGACGTGGCCGTGAGCACCCCGTCGTTCGGCGCGGGCGGCAGCGGTCTGAGCCCGCGGCTGGCCGACGCGGTCCAGCGACTGCCCGAGGTGGACACGGCCGTCGGACTCGGCCGCGGAGTCGCCGAGGTCGACGGCGAGGGCCGGGCCCTGACGGTCACCGACCCGTCGGCCCTGGAGCGCACCTTCGACCTCGGCGCCGTCCACGGCTCCCTGGGCGACCTCGGCACCGACGGCATCGCCGTCACCGAGAAGGAGGCCGACAAGCAGAACCTGACGACCGGCGACAAGACCCGCCTCACCTTCACCGACGGCCGTACGGAGACCTTCACGGTCCGCGCGGTCTACGGCCGGTCCGAACTCGCCGGCGACTACGTTCTGACCCGCGACGCGTGGGCCCCGCACCGCACCCAGGACGCCGACACCCTCGTCGCAGTCTCCTTCAAGGACGGTGTCGGCACGGACACGGGTAAGGCGGCGGTCGAGAAGGTCGCGGACCGGTACGGCAACCCGGAGGTGCAGACCCGGGACGAGTACGCGCAGTCCGCGGCGGGAGGCATCGACATGATGCTCACCCTCGTCTACGCCCTGCTCGCCCTCGCGGTACTCATCGCACTCCTCGGCATCGCCAACACCCTCACCCTGGCGATCCACGAGCGCACCCGCGAACTGGGTCTGCTGCGGGCCGTGGGCCAGACCCGCGCCCAGCTGCGCGCCATGGTCCGCTGGGAGTCGGTCCTGGTGGCAGCCTTCGGCACGGTCGGCGGCCTGGCCCTCGGCGCCTTCCTCGGCTGGGTCCTGGTCGAGGCCTCGGACGGCGCGAGCGACAGCACGTTCGCCTTCGCGATGCCGCCCCTGCAACTCGCGGTGGTGGCCCTGGTGGGCCTCACGGCCGGAGCCCTCGCGGGCCTACGCCCGGCGCGCCGTGCGGCACGCCTGGACGTACTGAGGGCCATCGCCACGGAGTGACTCGGGCAGCGCCCGGAGCCCCCTCACCGCCCGGTCAGCCCACAACGGCCGACCGGGCGGGAGCATGTTCCGGCCGACGCAGGTCCACCCGCTGCCCGACCTCCGCGAACTGCCGCGCGGCCTGCTCCACGGACACCGTCGTCCGCTGCGGGGGCCGCGCGGCCCCGCCTCGTGCCGACGCCGCAGACGTCGGCAGCGTGAACCACACAACCTTGCCGGACTCGCCGTCCGGCAAGGCGCCCCAGCTCTCGCTGACGGCGGCCACCATCGCCAGCCCGCGCCCGCAGGTGGCGAACGCGTCGGCATCGCCGACGTCCGACACGACGGGCAGTCGCGGGTCGTGATCGCGCACCGAGACCTTGAGCCGGTCGAGCACCAGCTCGATCTCGACGGTGCACATCTTGTCTGGCTGGGCGTGCAGGTGAACGTTGGTCAACAGCTCGGTCACGCCGAGCGCGGCGCGGTCTATCAAGGAATCCAGATGCCAGTAGCGCAACTGCGCCGATACGATTCTGCGGACCTGGCCGATCCGCGACGGCAGGGCTTGGAGCTCCACCGTGCAGTGCCTGCTTGGGTAACTGATCACGGCTGCGACTCCCCGACTGAAGAGGTCCGGAAGAACACGAAGTACGGATCCAGCAGGGTGCTTGAAGACAACGGCCGCCTGCTGACGTGGCCGGCGGGCTGGTTCGCAGCGTTATCGCCGGTAAACCCAGAGTGACGTGTGACCAGCGTGACGCAGGGGGTGCGGTACCGCAACTCGCGGTGACTCAGCCCTTACGCCCCGCGGCCTTCCGTACGGCCTCGATGAACCGGCGCGCCGCGGGAGGACCCGGTTCTCCCGGCGCGGGGTCGTGATCACCCAGAGTCAGTGAGTAGCGCGTGCCGTTGACGTCCGCCAGCGCCTTGTCGTCCTGGGCGAACCAGGGCTTGGACGCCCGCACCGCCTGCACCGGAGCGCTGTCTATCTCGCTGCCGTAGCTGGTGAGCAGCTGCAGCCTGCCGTCGCTGATCCGTACCTGCCCGGCCCGGGTCAGCGAGCGCAGCCGCTTGCCGATCCGCACGCCCGTGGCCGTGAACTCCGGCTCCGCCATGCCCCGCCCCCTTGTGCGCGTCGGTCGCCGGCTCGATCCGCGTCGGTATGGCCGGCCCTGGTCGTGATCCAGTGTGCCCCCGCTCGGGATCGCCGTCCCGTCCGGTGCAGTCTGCCCGCGTCCCGCGTCGAGCACCAGTACACACGTCACGCCTGACCGGGGGCGCTCGGAGCACTCGCGTGAATGCGCCCCCGCAGGCCCGGTGAAGCAACCGGCCCAGGGATGCCTTTGAGGCTCTCAAAGGTGTGTTTATGCAGGTGAGAAGCGTGCGGAAGATGTTTATGCTCGAAGTGACGGCCGCGCGAGTCGCCGTTGCCGCCAAGCATGAGGAGCAGCGCCGTGAGCACCGTCCAGCAGACCCCGTCCGGCGTGACCCTCGACGTCGACCACAGCGACGTCGCCTACCGCGCCTGGCTGAAAGAAGCCGTCCGCAAGGTCCAGGCGGACGCCAACCGCTCGGCCGACACGCACCTGCTGCGCTTCCCGTTGCCCGAGCACTGGGGCATCGACCTGTACCTCAAGGACGAGTCGACCCACCCGACCGGCAGCCTCAAGCACCGGCTCGCCCGCTCGCTCTTCCTCTACGGCCTGTGCAATGGCTGGATCCGGCCGGGCCGCCCGGTGATCGAGGCGTCCAGCGGCTCGACGGCCGTCTCCGAGGCGTACTTCGCGAAGCTGATCGGTGTGCCCTTCATCGCGGTGATGCCGCGCACGACGAGCGCCGAGAAGTGCCGCCTGATCGAGTTCCACGGCGGGCAGTGCCACTTCGTCGACGACTCGCGCAAGATGTACGAGGAGTCCGCCCGCCTCGCGGTCGAGACCGGCGGCCACTACATGGACCAGTTCACCTACGCCGAACGGGCCACGGACTGGCGCGGCAACAACAACATCGCCGAATCCATCTTCCGGCAGTTGAAGCTGGAGCGGTTCCCGGAGCCCGCGTGGATCGTCGCCACGGCCGGCACCGGCGGCACCTCCGCGACCCTCGCCCGTTACGTCCACTACTTGCAGCACGACACCCGCATCTGTGTCGCCGATCCGGAGAACTCCTGTTTCTTCGAGGGCTGGACCACCGGCGATCCGGACGTCACCTGCGACTGCGGCTCCCGCATCGAGGGCATCGGCCGGCCGCGCATGGAGCCGAGCTTCGTGCCCGGCGCCATCGACCGGATGATGAAGGTCCCGGACGCGGCGAGCGTCGCCGCCGTACGGGCTCTGGAGCAGGCCATCGGGCGCAAGGCGGGCGGCTCGACGGGCACCGGCCTGTGGAGCGCCCTGAAGATCGTCGCCGAGATGGTGGCCGAGGGACGGCGGGGCAGCGTCGTGACGCTGCTGTGCGACCCGGGGGACCGGTACCTCGACAAGTACTACTCGGATGCGTGGCTGGCCGAGCAGGGCCTGGACATCGCGCCGTTCTCGGCGGCCATCGAGCAGTTGCTGGAGACAGGCGTGTGGCCCGAGTGAGCAGCGAGTCGGCGAGCCTCAGGGGCGCGCGGTCGCCAGCCGCCGATCCAGAGCGGTCACCGCGCCCCGGAACGTCCGGCCGAGGCCGGGCCGAGCGAGGCCGAACATGAACCGGAACGGCGCCGTGCCGTCCACCGCGAACGTCCACTGCACGCGCGTGCCCGTCCCCGCCGGGGCGAGCCGCCACTCCTCGACCATGGCCCGCGCGCCCGGTGCGTTGGTGACGTCGACGCGGTAGGCGTACACCTCAGGGCTCTTCGCCGCGAGGATCGTCTCCTCGAAGCGCGTGCCGCCCCGGAGCCGGACCTCGCGCCGGGCCCCGTCGTCGAGGGGCCGGGCCAGCGCCACCGCCGAGAACCACTCCGCCCAGCCCGGCACGTCCTCGGCGAGCGCACGGAACACCGGCTCCGGGGGAGCGGAGATGTCCCGCGCGAAGACGAGCCGTACGGGCGCGCGCTCGACGAAGTCGAGCCCCACCTCACGCAGCAGGTGAGCCATGAACGAAACCCCCTATGCCGACACCGCTCCGGGCAGCGTCACGATAGCTGGCGCCCCGTCAGATGTCTGCACCGCCGGATTCCGCCGATCTCAGAGGTCGGCATCCTCGTCGGGCTCGCCCGCCACCACCAGCCGCCGCAGGTGTTCCGAGATCTCCGAGCGCGCTTCGGCCGGGAGCCCGGCGTCCGTCACCAGCGTGTCGACCTGCTCCAGCGTCGCGAACGAACTCAGCCCCACCACACCCCACTTGGTGTGGTCGGCGACCACCACGACCCGGCGCGCCGACTGCACCAGACGCCGGTTGGTCTCGGCCTCCGCGAGGTTCGGCGTGGACAGGCCGGCCTCGACCGATATCCCGTGCACACCGAGGAACAGCACGTCGAAGTGGAGCGTCGCGATCGCCTGGTCGGCCACCGGGCCCACCAGCGAGTCGGACGGCGTGCGCACCCCACCGGTCAGCACGACCGTGGCCGCGCCCTGCCGGGGGCCCGTCGTGCGCTGCGCGGCGTGAAAGACGTCGGCGACCCGCACCGAATTGGTGACGACGGTCAGGTCCGGCACGTCGACCAGCTGATGAGCCAGCGCGTACGTCGTCGTACCGCCCGACAGCGCGAGCGCGGAACCCGGCGCGACCAGCTCGGCCGCGGCCCGCGCGATGTCCTCCTTGGCCGTCAGCTCCAGACCCGACTTGGCCTCGAAGCCCGGCTCGTGCGTGCTCGCCTCCATCACCGGGACCGCGCCGCCGTGCACCTTCTCCAGTACGCCCTGCCGGGCGAGCGCGTCGAGATCGCGGCGCACCGTCATGTCCGACACGCCGAGCTTGCGGGTCAGCTCGTTGACGCGCACCCCGCCTCGGCGCCGTACCTCGTCCAGGATCAGGGCGCGCCGCTGCTCCGCGAGGAGGTTCTGATTCTCACTCACGTACGCTCCGGTCCTTTCGCCTCAAGCCGTCCGACACGCCCTGCGCACCCCCTCCGACAAGGACATTCTCGCCCCTCCAGGTGCGCGGGAGGTCCCATCCTCGCACGGGTCGGTACCCGCCGCGCCACTGGCTGTCCCGACGCGCGCATGTCACTTCCGCACCTGCCGTTCCCCTGCTCTTCACACGGATCGGGGAGATTCCGTGACGAGAGGTGTAAGGGACCCCTTCAGGGGAGATCCTTGTGCCCGCACGGACAGAAGCCAACGGCTCGTCACGGGGGAAGTGCGAAAAGTGGAACGCGCGCAGGAACGCGCCGTCTCGAACGGGGCGGACGCGACGACGAAAGGGTCCGACGGCCCCGAGAGGGCCGGGACCGCGCTGGAACTCCTGGTCCACGGTGTCGGCGGCACCACACCGCAGGACATGCTCGACGATCCGCGGACCGTGCGGATCACCGGCGACGACACGGCCGCAGTGTTCCGGCGAACCGAGGACGTCGACGCGGAGGAGAGGCCGGACGACTACCGGGGCAAACCGGTCCCGGAGGCGTACGTCTGGTGCAACCTCACCTCCGGAAACAGCGCCCGCGCCCTGTGGCTGCTGTTGCTGCCGTTCATGGTGGTCAACCTCGCCCACTGGATGCGCCCCACCGCACGGGACCGCGAGCGGACCGTGCGTCTCTACGGTCTGCTCGTGCGGCTGGCCGGACTGACGCTGACGGTGCTGCTCGTCGCGGCGGCCTGCGAGGTCGCCCTGGACCTCACCGCGTGGCAGTGCGCGGGCAAGCGCGCGTGCGCCGAGCGGCACAGCTGGCTCGGCTTCCTGTCGCCGACGGTCTCCGAGGGCGGCTGGTGGAGCCACCCGGGCCGCAGGCTCGCCCTCGCCTCCGTGGTGCCCGCCGCACTGACCGGGCTGCTCTGGTACCTCTCCCGCCGCACCTGGAGCGCGTACGAGTCCCAGCAGCCGATGTCCCGCGAGCCCGAGCCCGACGAGGACTCCGGCCGCACCTCCCTCGGCCGCCCCGGCTTCTGGTACGGCCGTCGCCTGGTCGCCCGGCTGCGCGCCGCGCACACCGCGGCCGGCCTGCTGACGGTCGCCGCGGCGGTCGGCTCGGCCGCCGCACGCTTCGACCGCGGACCCGGCGGACCCGCCCTGCTGGACACCCTGGGATGGCTCCTGCACGCGGCGCTGATCGCCGGGGCGGCCGTCGTGGTGTGGGTGGTCTGCCGCCGGGGCCGCAGTGAGAACCGCCTCGACCAGGAACCCGACGAGCGTCTCGTACGACGGCTCCCCCTGGCCTCCCTCGTCCTGCTGGCGCTCACCCTGGTGTACGCCGGATGGGACCGCCCGGGCTGGCAGTCGACGGGCCGCCTCCCGGGCGACCCCACCTTCGGCGCCATCGCCTTCCTCCAGGGCCTGATCGTCATCGTCCTCGCCGTCGTCGCCCACCTCCTGCACCGCACCGATCCCGACCCGCGCGCCGCTATGCGGGGCCTTGGCGGACCGGCTGTGGCGATGCTTGCCTGCGCCCTCGGCGGTGTGATGTCCGGCGGGGTGTCCCAACGGGTGGCCGACTGGCTGGACGGCACGGGCACCTCCATCAAGGGCCCGCCGGTCCTGCTGACCTGGCAGGCGTCCGTCATCCCACCGCTGCTGGTGCTCCTGCTGCTGCTCTGCGGCTGGCTGGCATGGCGGGCCTGGCGGCTGCGCCGCACCGAGCTGGGCACGGTGGAGCTGGACTACGCCGGGGAGCCCCAGGACACGGCACGTACCCGCCGTATCGCGAGCACGCGCGCGATGGCCACGCTCACCGACCGCGCCCCCCTCGTCGTCGCCGTCACCTCCACCGCGACCCTGCTCCTGGGCGCCGGAGCCCTGGTCGGCTCCCTGACGAGCGACAAGACACCGAGCCGGGCCGCCGAGGGGACGTACGCCTTCGTCCACGGCGCCGCCCAGACCGCGCAGGCGCTGGGCTCCTGGCTGATCGGCGTCGGCTTCATACTCTTCGTCACCTGGGGCAGGCGCGCCTACAAGGACGCCTCCGCGCGGCGCACCATCGGCATCCTGTGGGACGTCGGCACCTTCTGGCCGCGCGCCGCGCACCCCTTCGCGCCGCCCTGCTACGCCGAACGCGCGGTCCCCGACCTGACCTGGCGGATGGCGACCTGGACCCGTGCGGAGGAGGGCCGCCGCCTCGTCATCTCCGGGCACTCCCAGGGCAGCGTGCTCGCGGCCGCCGCGGCCTGGCAGCTCACTCCCGCCGACCGCAAGCGGGTCGCGCTGCTCACCTACGGCTCCCCGCTGGAACGCCTCTACGGCCGCTGGTTCCCGGCCCACTTCGGCCCGGCCGCGCTCACCTCCCTGCACGCCGAGGTCGACTGCTGGCGCAACCTCCACCGGCTCACCGACCCCATCGGCGGCCCGGTCCTGCTGCCCGGCGACTGCGGCCCCGAGGTGGACCGGGAGCCCCTCAAGGACCCCCTCGCCTACGGCCGTACCCTCGAACACCCCCTGCCCGCCCCGATCCTCGGCCACGGGGACTACCAGGCGGACCCGGCGTTCGCGAAGGAACGGGAGAAGCTACTGGCACGGCTGAGGCCGGACGTGCCGGGGCAGCGGTCGCAGGCCGCACCGCAGGGAGCCGCCTGAGGGAGTCGAGCGACTCCCTCAGGGAAGCTCCGGCAGATCCTCCGCGTACAGCAGCGTCAGGTCGTCCGTGCTCGGCTCCTCGAGCTGGGCGACCCGGCCCGCGTGCCGTTCGACCATCGCCTCGAAGGTCTGGCGTGCCGTGCGGCCGTTGCCGAACGCCGGGCCCTTGGGGATCGCCGTGAAGTATTTCAGCAGGGCCTCGGCGAGACCCGGGCCGAGCCGGTACTCGTGCTCCTCGGTCTGCTGCTCGACGATCCGCAGCAGCTCCTCGGGGCCGTAGTCGCTGAAGGTGATGGTCCGTGAGAAGCGGGACGCCACACCGGGGTTGACCGACAGGAAGCGCTCCATCTCGGCCGTGTAGCCCGCGACGATCACCACGACCGCGTCGCGGTGGTCCTCCATCAGCTTCACCAGCGTGTCGATGGCCTCTTTGCCGAAGTCCCGGCCCGAGTCCTCCGGGGACAGCGCGTACGCCTCGTCGATGAACAGCACACCGCCGCGCGCCTTGTCGAAGGCCTCCTGGGTGCGGATCGCCGTGGAGCCGATGTGTTCGCCGACCAGGTCGACGCGGGACACCTCGACCAGGTGGCCCTTGTCCAGAACGCCCAGGGAGGCGAGGATCTCGCCGTAGAGGCGGGCGACCGTCGTCTTGCCGGTGCCGGGGGAGCCGGTGAAGACCAGGTGGCGCTTGACCGACGCCGCCTTCAGGCCCGCCTGCTGACGGCGCCGGCCCACCTCGATCATGTCGGTGAGGGCGCGCACCTCCCGCTTGACGCTCTCCAGGCCCACCAGCGCGTCCAGTTCACCGAGCACGGCCTTGGACGTCCGCGTCGGCTCCTCGGGCTGCGAGGCGGCGATGAGCGGCTCCTGCTCGGTGGAGCGCTGGCCGGGGATCGCGCCGAGGAGGCTGGGGGACTGGTGCGCTGTCTGCACGGCGGGTTCCGGCGTCGGGGACGGCTGCCGCAGGCCCGCGCTCTCGTCGCTGGTGCAGTCCTCCACGTCGGGGCCCGTCCCGGAGGCCGCGTCCGGGCCGCCCTCCGCGAACTCGTAGCCGCCGCGCGCGCACCGCTCCGTACGGCACTTCTTGAGCGTCGTACGGCAGCCGTCGATCACATGGAAGCCGTAGCCGGCGCTGCCCCGCACCCGGCAGTTCAGGAAGGTGCCACGGCCGCCCGCCGAGACGTAGAACCCGGCCTCCGTCGGGGAGTCGACCGTGCAGCGCTCGATGGTGGGGTCGGCGCCCTTGGTGACGATCACGCCGGTCTGGTTGCCGTCCAGGGTGCAGTTGTTGAGGGTGCCGCCGCTGCCGTGGTCCCGGAACCAGGCGCCCGTCGCCGCGTCCCGGATACGGCAGTCGTCGAGCTGGGCGGTGGCGCCGTCGCTCACCGACACGGCCGTGTTGCGCACCTGGGACAGGTCGCTGTCGACGACGTCCGCGCGGGAGCCGCGGTCGAGGACGAACAGGGCGTCCGGCACGTCATGGACCCGGCAGGAGTCCAGCACCGCGGTCGCGCCGTCGCTGACCCACACCGCCGGGTAGTCGCCCGTGCTGTCGAAGATCTCGCACTGGTTGGCGTCCACGCGGGTGCCCGGATCCCACACCGACAGGCCGTTGCGCCCGAACTGACGCACCGTCGTGCGGGTCAGGGTGAGCACCGATCGGGAGCGCAGGTCGACCGCGTTCTCCGGGATGTCGTGGATACGGCAGTCCGCCAGCGTCAGCACGGCATCCGTGTCGAGCGTGACCCCGTCGGCGGTGGTCCGGTGCACATCGCAGTCGGTGAGATGGGCGGTGGCCCGGCCGGTGATCTGGACGCCGGAGCCGCGGACCTCGTAGATCTCGCAACCCACCGCTTCCAGCGCGGAGTTCTCACCGGTCGCCGTCAGCCCCGACCCCGAGGCGTGGTGGACCCGGCAGCGCTCCAGGCGGGGGTGGGCGCCGCCGCGCACGGCGATGCCCGCCTGGCCGGCCGCGACGACCTCGCACTCCTCGAACACCCCGCCCCCGCCGTCCAGTACGGCGATGCCGATGCCCGCGGGATTGTCGACGGTGCAGCGCCGCACCGTCGGCCGCGCGCCGCCGCGCACCTCAATGCCGGCCGCGGACCGGGTGACGATGCGGACGTCCGACAGCTCAGGAGCGCCCTCCTCGACCAGCAGCGCGGGCGCCGCCGCGTCCTGGCCCTCCACATGCAGGTCCTGCACCACGGCCGAGGCGCGCACCGTCAGCGGCACCCCGTCCACGGGCGCGATGCGCACCGAGCCCGGGGAACCCTCGGGGCCGCGCAGGGTCACCGCCCGCTGGACGACGAGGTTCTCCCGGTAGGTGCCTGGTGCGACGGTGAGGACGTCACCGTCGGCCGCGGCCTCCAGGGCAGCGGCGAGCGATGCGTACTCACCCGTGCGGCGCCGCCACCGCGAGGTGCCGGTGTGCGTCACCTGGACCGTGCCCTGTGTCATGGCGTTGATGTGCCCCCACCTCGTAGTACGCGGGTTTAGCTGCCGAAGAGTTCGGCCGGTCCACCGTAGCGTGCGCGCGGACGGTGGGTTGACCAGAGCCGGAAGGCCGTCAGCAGCCGGTGCCGGTCCTGCCCCAGTCCGGACCCGCCTTGTCCCATGCCTGGTCCCAACGCGCGTACCGGCGACGGACCATGCGCCAGACGATCAGGCGTCTGCCGCCCTCGACAAGTCCGGCGGTCAGGAGGGCCGCGCCGAATCCGGCGAGCACCGCGTGCGTCGCCGCCGTCGCGGTGTCCAGCGGGCGGGCCACGGTGCGGCCCTGGCGGTCCGTCCATATCGTGAAGCGGTCGCCGGGTTGGGGGGTGTCCATGCCCGCCATCACTGCTGCCCGGTGAGCGCTGCCGTCCGGTCCGGTCCAGTCGGCCACGACCCGGGTGCGCATGTCCCGACCGGTGGAGGCCTCGGGGTCGACGTCGAGCCGGGAGCCCTCCACCTTGCGGACCACCGTCGCCGTCACGAGGTGCCGGGACGTGCGCTGTTCGCGGACGGACTCCTGCAGGGTGTCCTGGGCGAGGCCGCCGATCAGGGAACCGGCCAAGGGCGCGACGGCCAGGATCAGCAGCAGGGCCGCGAGGGCGACCCAGGCTTCGGCCAGATCGGTCGCACGGCGCAGCGGATTGTGCCGCCAGCGCCAGAGTCCGCTGATCGCCCGCATCGTCCGGCCACCCCCTTCCCGCTCCGTGATAACCCCTGGCAGAGCCGTTCACCCGCGGGCCCGGCGAAGAGAGAGCGAAATCACCTGCCTCCGGGACCTCTCATGAACTTCTCACGCAAAGCCCAACGAGCGGGCCCCCGGGCCCGGTTCCCGCAGGGCGTCGCCCGGCGGGATCTCCGTCAGCCGAGGATCGTGAACGGGTCACCGACGCGGATCGTGCCGCGCGACAGGGGCACGAGGTTCTGGCCGAACACCAGCTTGCCGTCGAGGCGCCGATGTCTGCCCAGGGTGTGCAGGGGCTCCCTGCCGCGCTCGGCGTTGCCCTGGTCGGTCGTGGTCACCACGCACCGCCCGCACTTCTTCGGGACCCGGAAGGTGACCTCGCCGATGGCGACGCGCGACCAGTCGTCCTCGGCCCAGGCCTCGGTGCCCGACACGACCACATTGGGTCGGAAACGGTTCATCGGCAGCGGGCCCTCGCCGGCGTGCTCGCCCTGCGCGATCAGGGAGTTGAGGGCGTCGAGCGAGGCCGCCGTGGTGAGCAGCAGCGGATAGCCGTCGGCGAAGGAGACTGTCTCGCCCGGCAGTGCGTACTCCGGGTCGACGGGACGGCGGGTGCCGGGGTCGTCCATGTGCACGAGGCGCACATCCGCGCCGAGGAAGGCGCTGCACCAGGCATGCGCGGCGTCGCCCTCGGCGAGAACCGCCTCGACCTTGTCCCGGAAGATCTCCATCGGCACGGTGCCGACCGGACGGGGTACGGGCACCGTCAGCGGATCCATGCCGGGTGCGGACAGCCGAACGCCGCCGCCGGGCAACAACTCGGCGGCGGCCAGCGCGAGGCGCGGTCGCTGGCGCTGCGTCACGACCTTTCCCCCGTCGTCGATCAGCGCCCAGCGTCGGTCTCCGGTCAGCCCCCAGGGCTCCACAACGGCCTCCCGGGGCGTGATGCCCCGGCATGCCTTGACCGGATGAAGGTGAATCGACTGCAGCTTCGCGTACCCCATGGGGTCAATCGTGCCAGGTGGCACCGACAGCCCGGGGCGAGCGGGTCAGTAGCCGCGGTACTGCTGGTTGTTGTACGGGTCCTGGTAGGGAGCCGGGGCGGGGCGGGGAGCCGCGGGGCGCATCGCCTCGTAGCCCGTGCCGCCGGGCGCCGCCGGCCGAGGCTGCTGCGCCTGCGGACCCGGATAGCCGCGAGGCGCCGCCTGCTGCGGGATGTAAGCCGCGGGAGCCTGCTGTAGCGGAGCGGGCTGCTGCGCCTGCGGATAACCGTAGGAGGGCTGGGACGGGGCCGCCGGGAGAGCCGGCAGGGCCGAAGGCAGCGCGGGCAGGTTGCTGCCCGGCATGTCGTACGCGGCGGGGACCCGGATCGGAGCGATCTGCGGGGTGCCCCGCTCGGCCACGAGCGAGTCGTAGATCGGGGTGTCCGGGAAGGAGGCGGAGTAGTAGCCGCCGCCATAAGTGGAGCGGGGGGAGGTCATGGCGCATACGTTAAGCCCACGATGTGCTGGTTGGGGAGACCGATAAGAGGGTTGTTTTATGTGCCCGCAGTGACGGCGGATCCCCAATGCGAGCGAACTTGTCAAAAAGGGACGCCAATCAGCGTTCGGATCGTGTAAATGCCGAGTTCCGAGTGGGTTACCAGCGGTTGGCCACCGGTGTTCCTGTGCTCCACGTGGGAGTTCCCTGTCGCGGGGAATAGGTTGGATCTGTAGAAGAACCCAATGAGCGACCGGGGCATGCCTGGCGCGGTGACCCTTGAGTGGGGGCGGACATGTCAATGTCGAAGGGATCGAATGCTCCGGTGCCGACGACGGCACTGCGGGTCGAATTGAGCTGGCGCTCCGGACCGGGCGTGCCCGACGCGGACGCCTCGGCGCTGTTGCTGGTCGGCGGAAAGGTTCGCTCGGACGGGGACTTCGTCTTCTACAACCAGCCCGCACACTCCTCCGGCGCCGTCCGGCACGAGGGCAAACGGGATGCCGGCGGCCGGGTGACCGACACCCTGCTCGTCGACCTCGCGCGCGTGGAGCCCACGATCGAGACCGTCATCCTCGCCGCCTCCGCGGACGGCGGTGCGTTCGGCCAGGTGCCGGATCTCGGTATCGAGGTCAAGGACGCCGCCCAGGGCACCGTCGTCGCCCGCTTCGACAGCATGGGCGCCACCGTCGAAACCGCTTTCGTCCTCGGTGAGTTCTACCGCCGCCAGGACGCCTGGAAATTCCGCGCCGTCGGCCAGGGCTACAGCAGCGGCCTCGAAGGCCTTGCCACCGACTACGGCATCACCGTCGACGAACCCCAGCGCACCGCCCCCGCCGCGGCCCCGCCACCGGCCACCACCCGCCCAGCCGTGGCGCCGCCGGCCATGCCGCCGGTTCCCCCGCCCGTGCCCCAGGCGCCGCCCCTCAGTCTGAGCAAGGTGACGCTCACCAAGGCGGCCCCCTCCGTCTCGCTGACCAAGCAGGGCGGCACCTCGGGCGCCATGCGCGTCAACCTCAACTGGCAGGTGCGCAAGCAGTTCTCGGGCTGGGCCGGCAAACTGGGCCGCCCGGTCGCCATGCACAACGACCTCGACCTCGACCTGTGCGCCCTGTACGAGCTCTCCGACGGCAGCAAGGGGGTCATCCAGTCCCTCGGCAACGCCTACGGCGCCCTGCACCAGCCGCCGTACATGCACCTCGACGGCGACGACCGCACCGGCGCCGTGGCCGGCGGTGAGAACCTCACCGTCAACCTGGACCACCAGCGGTCCTTCCGGCGCGTCCTGATCTTCGTGACCATCTACGAAGGGGCGCGTTCCTTCGCCGACCTGCACGCCACGGTCACCCTCACACCGCAGCACGGTGCCCCGATCGACTTCTCGCTCGACGAGTGCACGGTCCCCTCGACGGTGTGCGCTCTCGTTCTGATCACCAACACCGGCAACGACCTGGTCGTCCAGCGCGAGGCCCGCTACCTGGTGCCCGAGCGCGGCGTGAGCCCGCAGCGCACGGTCGACCACGCCTACGGGTGGGGCATGAACTGGACGCCCGGCCGCAAATAGTCCGAGGGGGCGGTTGGTCAGCCCTCGTCGGGCACGGCGTCCGGCCGCGTGTAGGTGCGCCCCTTCCAGGCCGCGCCTCGCCCCCGGTAGTGCTGCACCGCGGAATCGACCGTCATGAGGAGATAGAGGAACGCGGTGAACGGCAGCAGCGGAGCGAGCCACAGCGGCCGGCGGTAGTACCGGAGCATCGGCACATACGTCCCCGTCATCACCAGCCACGCGAGACCACCGCCGACCGCAGCCGGCGTATCCCCGCCGACCGCCCCCGCGACCAAGGCCACGGGCGGCACCAGGTACACCAGCGCCAGCCCGGCGACCGTCCCGGCCAGCAGCAGCGGGTTGTGCCGCAACTGCGCGTACGCGCTACGCGAGACCATCCGCCACAGGTCGCCCAGCCGCGGATAAGGGCGCACGCTGTCCACCCGCTCGGCCAGCCCCAGCCAGATGTGACCGCCGGTTCCCTTGACCGCCCGCGCGAGCGCCACGTCGTCGATGACGGCGTGCCGGATGGCGTCCGGGATCCGCGCCCGCTCGGCGGCATCCGCACGCAGCAGGACGCAACCGCCCGCCGCGGCCGCCGTACGGGCTCCCTTCCTGCCGATCCGGCGGAACGGATACAGCTGGGAGAAGAAGTACACGAAAGCCGGCACGACCAGCCGCTCCCACAGGCTCTCCACCCGCAGCCGGGCCATCTGCGAGACGAGGTCGAAACCCCCGGTGTGCGCCGCCGCGACCAGCGTGCGCAGACTGTTGGGCGCGTGCGCGATGTCGGCGTCCGTCAGCAGGAGGAACTCAGGGCCACGCGCGCGTGCCAGAGTGATGCCGTGCCGCACCGCCCAGAGCTTGCCGGTCCAGCCCGCGGGCGGTTCGCCGGGGGAGTCGACCGTCAGCGGCAGTCCGCCGTGCCGCCGCGCGAGCTCGCGGGCCAGCTCTGCGGTGCCGTCCGAACTGCCGTCGTCGACCAGGAAGATCTCCGCTCGCCCCGGATAGTCCTGGGCGAGCAGCGACGGCAGGCTCGCGGGCAGCACCGCGGCCTCGTCGCGTGCCGGTACGACGACGCAGACCGACGGCCAGTCGTCCGGTTCCGACCGAGGCGGAAGCCTGATGTCCGTACGCCAGAAGAAGCCCTGACAGAGCAGCAGCCACAGCCAGGCGGCTAGTGATCCGGCGGCGGTCCACGCGATGGCGCTCACGCGCGCAGTCTGCCCCACCGGGGCGGCCCGCAAAGGGCCATCGACTATCGTGGCCGGGTGAAGATCGCGCTGATGGACTCCGGAATCGGCTTGCTGGCGGCCACCGCCGCGGTACGACGGCTGCGGCCCGACGCAGATCTTGTGCTCTCCCTCGACCCCGACGGCATGCCCTGGGGCCCCAGGACCCCCGAGGACCTCACGCAGCGCGCCGTGGCCGTCGCCGACGCCGCCGCCGCGCACCGGCCCGACGCCCTGATCATTGGCTGCAACACCGCGACCGTGCACGCCCTGCCCACCCTGCGCGCCCGCCTCGAACCCGGCATTCCGGTCGTCGGCACCGTCCCGGCGATCAAGCCGGCTGCGGCAGGCGGCGGTCCTGTCGCGATCTGGGCCACGCCCGCCACCACCGGCAGTCCGTACCAGAAGGGCCTGATAAAGGACTTCGCCGATGGCGTGACCGTGACCGAAGTGCCGTGCTTCGGGCTCGCGGAGGCGGTCGAGCACGCCGACGAGACGGCGATCGAGGCCGCCGTCGCAGCCGCTGCCGCGCTGACCCCCTTGGATGTGACGACCGTCGTCCTGGGCTGCACGCACTACGAGCTCGTCGCCGACCGCATCCGCGCCGCCGTCCAGCGCCCCGGCTTCCCGCCCCTCGTCCTGCACGGCTCCGCCGGAGCCGTCGCCGCGCAGGCGCTGCGCCGCCTCGGTGAGCAGCCCGCCCCCGGGGCCACGGCGAACGGCACCCTGACGGTGCTGCTGAGCGGCCGTGAGGGGTGCCTGCCCGAGCCCGCCCTGGCATACGAGGAAGGCCGTCTCCTGCAGGCGATCAGCTCCGCAAGGTGACCGACGGGCATAGACGGACGCTTTCGGTCCGGCCTGGCCCGGTCGGCGCAGTCACCCTGTGCGACGCGGTACCGGCGCAGCGAAACCTGAGTAACCTCATAGCCATGAGGGACCACCCCCACGGCGGTAAACCGCACCCCGATGTCTGGACCGGGCGGGCGACCAACCGGGTCCAATGGCTGCTGGCGCTCGTCGGCGCCGCCTGCATGGCGCTCGGGATCGAGCTGGCCGTCGACTCACCGTGGAACGGTGGCGTGGCCCCGCTCGTCATGGCCGTCGTCGGCTGCATCGCGGCCGGGCTGCTGGTTCTCTTCGGCACCTTGGCATTCGTGCACGTCGCCCTGAAGGTCGACCAGGAGTGCCTGGAGGTGCGCTGCGGCCATATCGGTGTGCCGCGCCGCCGCATCCCCCTGTCTGAGGTCCAAGGCGCCGACTTCGTCGAGCATGTCACTCCCCGCCACTGGGGCGGCTGGGGCTACCGATGGCGGCCCGAGAAGGGCACCGCGGTCGTGGTACGGCGTGGCGAGGGCCTGGTACTGAGGCTGTGGGACGGCCATACGTTCACGATCACCGTGGACGACGCGGAGGCCGCGGTACGGGTCATCAGGGACCGGTTGCGGACCGGGGCGCCCGGCGCGGCGCACTGAGCTTTCAGGGGTATGCCGGTCGGCGGACCCCTGCACCGCACATCGGGTCACGGGGCCAGTCGGTCACCACGCGCGCGTGCGTCGATCTCGCCGCCGGACGATCCGTCGGCGAGCGGTCGCGCCGTGGCCAGTCCCGCCAGCAGGCCCGCGCCCACCGACACCGAGGTGAAGCTGAGCGCGTTGCCGACGGCGGCGATCGCCGCCACCGCCGTGAGGGCGGCGCCCGCGGTCAGGACGACCGGAGTGGGGCGCGCGGTACGCCACAGCGCGAACAGCATCCAGCAGAAGGCCGCGGCCAGCAGGATCACGCCGGCGACTCCCTGTTCCGCCGCCTGTTGCAGGGGCGCCGAGTGCGGCTTGCCGTCGGACAGCAGCGTGCCGGTCGCCGTCGTACTGAGCTCTCCGAAGCGTCCCGGGCCCACGCCCAGGGCGAGGTCCTCTCGCGCCAGGTGCAGAGCGTCCCGCCACAGCTGGATCCGGTGTGAGGTCAGCTGACCCTCCAGCCAGGACGCGAATCCGGCGGGCACCGCGCGCTCGGCGACCGCCCAGGTCAGGCCGGTGACCGCAGTCGCGGTCAGCGCCAGTCCGGCGATGCCCACGCCGCGATGGCTCATGTGCCCGGCGGCGAGCGAGCACAGCACGACGGCGGCGCAGGTGAAGAAGCCCGTGGTCGAGCCGAGGAGGGCCGCCGTCAGCGCGATTCCGGCGGCCAGAGTCCGCAGGGCCAGGCGCAGCACAGGTGCCGAGGCGGCCCAGGCGGCGCAGCACGCGGCACCGACGGCGAGGGTCATCACGGCGGCGGTGGCCCCGGCGTGTCCGTGCGGGGCGAGGATCTGCGGCCCCGGGGTCAGATGCGGGACGGTCAGCGTCAGGCCCAGTCCGGCCAGCGCTGCGGCGCAGGGCGCGGCGACCGGCAGGAGCGCCCCGCTGATCCGCCCCGCGGCGTAGCCGGCGGCCACGGCGAGGATCGCGAGCAGCACACCCTCGGGACGGCCACCGGTCACGGCAGCCGAGATCAGCGACCACGTGGCGCAGGCCCCCAGCACGATCACGCCCGCAGCATCAGAAACGTTTCGTCTGTCGCCGTCCTCACCCGGACCCACCGCAGACGCCATCCCCGTGACACCCACCCCGCCCCCCGAACCCGGTCCCCCGACCTGTGACGAACCGCGGCCACCCGGACCTGACCGGCCGGTACGACTGAGGCTCCGGCATACCGTAACGGCTTATGGCCGGTTTGTGGACGTGTCGTGCAGAAACGATGCGTCACGTGAGTGCGCAGGGGCCGGGGCACCCGGGTCCACGGGTGGCGCCTCCTGGGAGAGTGCGTCAAGGTCACTGCCGCCGGACCGCGCTGTCGGTGCCGAGGTCAGCCGCCGTACACTCCCGGAGTGACCGTCACCGCAACTTCCGTGGGCGAGTCGGACCAGCTGCAGCCGCAGACAGCGCCCGCCTCGCGCGCGGCACGGCTCATGCGCCTGGTTCCGGCCCTCGCCGCCGCGCTCTCCGGAGTGCTGCTCTACGTCAGCTTCCCGCCGCGCACCCTGTGGTGGCTGGCCCTGCCGGCCTTCGCCGTCTTCGGCTGGGCGCTGCACGGCCGTAGCTGGAAGGCGGGCCTCGGCCTCGGTTATCTCTTCGGCCTCGGCTTCCTGCTGCCGCTGCTGGTGTGGACCGGAGTCGAGGTCGGGCCCGGCCCCTGGATCGCGCTGGTCGTGATCGAGGCGATCTTCGTCGCGCTGGTGGGCGCCGGCGTCGCCGCGGTGTCGAAACTCCCGGGCTGGCCGGTGTGGGCGGCGGCACTGTGGATCGCCGGAGAAGCGGCACGCGCGCGTGCGCCCTTCAACGGCTTTCCCTGGGGGAAGATCGCGTTCGGACAGGCCGACGGCGTCTTCCTGCCGCTCGCCGCGGTGGGCGGCACTCCCGTGCTCGGCTTCGCGGTCGCGCTCTGCGGTTTCGGTCTCTACGAAGCCGTACGCCTCCTCTTGGACAGGCGGCGCACCCGGGCCGTACAACGGTCCGCCGCAGCCGTGGCCCTGCTGAGCGTGGCTGTACCGGTCGTGGGCGCCGTCGCCGCACGGCCGCTGGTCAGCGACAAGGCCGAGGACGGCACCGCGACCGTCGCGGTCATCCAGGGCAACGTCCCGCGCGCGGGGCTGGACTTCAACGCCCAGCGGCGCGCCGTACTGGACTACCATGCGCGTGAGACCGAGCGGCTGGCCGCCGAGGTCAAGGCGGGCAAGGTCGCCCGGCCCGACTTCGTGCTCTGGCCCGAGAACTCCTCCGACATCGACCCCTTCGCCAACCCCGACGCCCGCGCCGTCATCGACGCTGCGACCAAGGCGATCGGTGCGCCCATCTCCGTCGGCGGCGTCGTGGAGCGGGACGGCAAACTGCTCAACGAACAGATCCTGTGGGACCCGGTCAAGGGCCCGATCGACACGTACGACAAGCGCCAGATCCAGCCTTTCGGCGAGTACCTCCCGCTGCGCTCGCTCGTCGGCGCCATCAACGAGAACTGGACCTCGATGGTCCGCAAGGACTTCAGCCGGGGCAGCGAGCCGGGTGTGTTCACCATGGACGGCGCCAAGGTCGGCCTCGTCACCTGCTACGAGGCCGCCTTCGACTGGGCCGTGCGCTCCGAGGTCACCGACGGCGCGCAGATGATCTCGGTGCCCAGCAACAACGCAACCTTCGACCGCAGCGAGATGACCTACCAGCAGCTCGCCATGTCCCGCGTCCGCGCCGTCGAGCACAGCAGGACCGTCACCGTTCCGGTGACCAGCGGCGTCAGCGCGATCATCATGCCGGACGGCAGGATCACCCAGAAGACGGGCATGTTCGTCGCCGACTCGCTGGTCCAGAAGGTGCCGCTGCGCTCCACCGAGACACCCGCTACACGGCTCGGCATCCTGCCGGAGATCGCCCTGCTGCTGGTCGCCGCCGGCGGACTCGGCTGGGCGATCGGTGCGGGCGTGCGCGGGCGACGCGCCGACGAGGTGTAGCCGAACGCCGGTCGCACGCCCCCGGAACTCGCCGGGGGCACCGCCACCAGCCCGTTAGGGTCGGAGCCATGGCTACTCCCGACTTCATCCATACGATCCGAGCCTCCGCCGGTCACCAGCTGCTGTGGCTGCCAGGAGTTAGCGCCGTCGTCTTCGACGACGAGGGACGGGTCCTGCTGGGGCAGCGCGCGGACAACCGCAAGTGGACGGTGGTCAACGGTATCCCGGACCCCGGCGAGCAGCCCGCCGCCTGCGCCGTGCGGGAGGTGTACGAGGAGACGGGCGTCCGGTGCGTCGTCGAGCGGGTCGCCCTCGTCAGGTCAGGGAACGAGGTCACCTATCCCAACGGCGACATGTGCCAGTTCATGGACATCACCTTCCGCTGCCGGGCCGTCGGCGGCGAGGCACGTGTGAACGACGACGAATCCCTGCAAGTCGGGTGGTACGACGTGGACGCGCTGCCCGTCATGGACGAACGTCAGCTGTTCCGGATCAAGCAGGCACTGTCCGATGAACCGACGTGGTTCGAGCCCATGACTTCGGACTGAAGTGTGGGGCGTGACCATATGTGGGCCGACGAGGGTGCTGCCTAGGGTCGAGCCATGACCCCGCCCAGCGCTCTCCCGGCCCCAGGCTCCGCCAGGCCCTCCTCGCTCGACCTCGGCGGCCGCACCGCCCTCGTCACCGGCGCCGCCGGTGGCATCGGCCGTGCCTGTGCCCTGCGGCTAGCTGCCGCCGGGGCCAAGGTGAGAGCGGTCGACCGGGACGGCGCGGGCCTGGAATCGCTGGCCGAGGGGGCGCGGACCCTCGCGGGGGCGGTCGAGCCGCACGTCCTGGACCTCACCGACCTGGACGCCGCCGAACTCGCGGCTGCCGGTACCGACATCCTCGTCAACAACGCCGGGTTGCAACTGGTGCGCCCCATCGAGGAGTTCCCGCCCGATGTCTTCCACACGGTGCTCACCGTGATGCTGGAAGCGCCGTTCCGGCTCATCCGTGGCGCCCTGCCCCATATGTACGGGCAGGGCTGGGGCCGGATCGTCAATGTGTCCTCGGTCCATGGGCTGCGCGCCTCGGCCTTCAAGTCGGCCTATGTGGCGGCCAAACATGGCCTGGAGGGACTCTCCAAGACCGCCGCCCTGGAGGGCGCACCCCATGGCGTCACCTCGAACTGTGTGAACCCCGCCTATGTGCGCACCCCACTGGTCGAGAAGCAGCTCGCAGATCAGGCCCGCGCGCACGGCATCCCCGAGGAGCAGGTGCTGTCCGAGGTGCTGCTGCAGGACAGTGCGGTCAAGCGGCTCATCGAACCCGGGGAGGTCGCCGAGGCGGTGGCGTACCTGTGCAGTCCGCAGGCGTCCTTCGTGACCGGCACGTCGCTGGTTCTCGACGGTGGCTGGACCGCTCACTGAGTGCCGGCTCACGAATGTCCGGCCGACTTTCGGGTTATCCACAGGGCTGACGGGGTGACGGTGGGATGAGCAATCCTGTGGGCATGTCCCGCGATCACGTGCAGTCCGCCGAGCGTTCCGTTCCCGCCGGAGCGTCCTCCGGCAGCGCCGAGGCACCGTTCCTCGAGCTGCTTGCCCGGGGCGCGTCCCCCGACGCCTACGAGCAGCCGGTGCTGCTCGCCCGCGCCGAGGGCAGACCGGCCGAGCGGATCGTCGTCCTCGAACAGGCCAAGCTGCTCGCGCTGCGGGTGCGCTCCGAGTTGGAAGGGCGGCGCAGGCGGGAGGCCGAGTTGTCGGCCCTCTTCGAGACGGCACACGACCTGGCGGGCCTGCGGGACCTGGACGCCGTACTGCAGGCGATCGTGCAGCGCGCCCGATCGCTGCTCGGCACGGATGTCGCCTATCTCAGCCTGAACGACCCGGCCAGGGGTGACACCTATATGCGGGTGACCGAGGGCTCGGTCGCCGCCCGGTTCCAGCAGCTGCGGCTCGGCATGGGCGAGGGCCTGGGCGGGCTCGTCGCGCAGACCGCCCGTCCCTATGTCACCGACGACTACTTCAAGGACGACCGGTTCCAGCACACCCTCACCATCGACGCCGGCGTGCGCGACGAGGGGCTGGTCGCCATCCTCGGGGTGCCCCTGATGCTGGGACACCATGTGATCGGAGTCCTCTTCGCGGCGGACCGGCGCGCCCGCGTTTTCGAGCGGGAGCAGATCGCGCTGCTGGGTTCCTTCGCCGCGCTCGCCGCGGCCGCCATCGACACGGCGAACCTGCTCACCGAGACCCGCTCGGCCCTCGCCGACCTGGAGCGGGCCAACGAGATCATCCGGGACCGCAGCGGGGTCATCGAGCGAGCCTCGGACGTGCACGACCGGCTCGCCGAGCTCGTGCTGCGCGGCGGCGGGGTGCACGATGTGGCCGCCGCGGTCTCCGAAGTCCTCGACGGCACGGTCGAGTTCGCGGACGCGACCACCGCACCGCCCCGGGCTCTGGAGGTCTCACGTGTGGAAGGCCACGCCGTACGGCACGCCGACGACTGGATCGCCGCGGTGGCCGCAGGCGGCGAACTGCTCGGCGCGCTGGTGTTGCGCGGCCACCCCGGCCTCGACCCCGTCGACCAGCGCACACTGGAGCGGGCCGCGATGGTCACGTCGCTTCTGCTCCTCGCCCGCCGGTCCGCCGCCGAGGCCGAACAACGCGTGCGGGGTGAGCTGTTGGACGACCTGCTCGACGCCCGCGACCGCGATCCACGTCTGCTGCGTGAGCGCGCGTCACGGCTGGACGCCGATCTCGACGCCACCCATGTCGTCCTCGCCGCCCGCCTCGACGCCGCCCCGGCAGACGCCGACCAGGAGGCTGCCGCCCGCAGACGCCTGTGGTCCGCCGCATCCCACCTCGCGGCAACCCGGCACGGCCTGGCCGCCGCCCGCGACGGCGGCACGGTGCTGCTCCTGCCTCTCGAAGCCGGCGACACGGCGACACGCCTGGCCCGCCGCACCGCCCGGCACCTCGGCACCGCCGTCCACGAGGCGGTGACCGTCGGTGCCTCCGCCCCGGTCGAGGACCTGGCCGCCCATCCCGACGCCGTGGCCGCCGCCTACGACGAAGGCCGGCGCTGCCTCGACGCCCTACGTCTGCTCGGCCGCTCCGGAGACGGATCCGCCGCCGAGGACTTCGGGTTCCTGGGACTGCTGCTGGCGGGTGACCGGGACATCGCGGGCTTTGTCGGCCGTACGATCGGACAGGTCGTCACCTACGACGAACGGCGCGGCACCGATCTGCTGCGCACCCTCGACGCGTACTTCGCCTGCGGGATGAGCCCGGCTCGCACCAAGGACGAACTGCATGTCCATGTGAACACCGTCGCCCAGCGCCTGGAGCGCGTCGGTCGCCTCCTCGGCGACGACTGGCAGAGCCCCGCCCGCGCCCTGGAGATCCAACTGGCCCTGAGACTTCACCGGTTGTCGACACAGGCACAGCGCTGACCCCCGCACGCACGGGCGTACGGGGGCCGGTTCGAGGGCTCGACCGTGACAGCCGGGGTCAGACGGTGTGGGCGTCCGTCGCGTCCGTCGCTCGAGCCGTCACGGGCTGCGCGTCGGTGGAGGGCTCGATGTCGGCCAGATCCCGGTAGCGGGTCTCCTTGGCGACGCCCACCGCGATCACCGTCAGGACTGCCGCGGCGATGACGTACAGCGCGATCGGGGTGGAGCTGCCGTAGTCGGACAGCAGCGCGGTGGCGACGAGCGGTGCGGGGGCGCCGGCCGCGACGGAGGCGAACTGGGCGCCGATCGAGGCACCGGAGTAGCGCATCCGGGTCGCGAACATCTCGGAGAAGAAGGCAGCCTGGGGTGCGTACATGGCACCGTGCAGCACGAGGCCCACGGTCACGGCGAGGATCAGGTTGCCGAAGCCGCCGGTGTCGATGAGCCAGAAGAACGGGAACATCCACAGCCCGATGCCGACTGCGCCCAGCAGATAGACGGGACGGCGGCCGACGCGGTCCGACAGCGCGCCCCACGCCGGAATGACGGCGAAGTGCACGGCGGAGGCGATCAGTACGGAGTTGAGGGCGGTCTGCTTGGAGACGCCGGCCGATGTGGTGGCGTAGACGAGGATGAACGCGGTGATGACGTAGTAGCTGATGTTCTCCGCCATGCGGGCGCCCATCGCCACCAGGACATCACGCCAGTGGTGCCGGAGCACGGAGACCAGCGGCAGCCGCTCGGCGTCTGCCGTGTGCGCCGCCTTGCGGGACGCGGCCTGCGCCAACGCCTGGCGGAAGACGGGCGATTCATCGACAGAGAGACGAATCCACAAGCCGACGATCACAAGTACACCGGAGAGCAGGAACGGGATCCGCCAGCCCCATGTGCCGAAGGCGCTGTCCGACAGCACGGCCGTCAGCAGGGACAGCACACCAGTCGCCAGTAGCTGCCCCGCGGGCGCGCCGGTCTGCGGCCACGACGCCCAGAAGCCGCGTCGTCGGGCGTCCCCGTGCTCGGACACGAGCAACACGGCACCGCCCCATTCACCGCCGAGCGCGAAGCCCTGCACCAGCCGCAGCACGGTCAGCAGCACGGGCGCGGCGGTCCCGATGGTCGCGTGCGTCGGCAGCAGCCCGATCGCGAAGGTCGCCCCACCCATCAGCAACAGGCTCAGCACCAGCAGCTTCTTACGGCCGAGCCGGTCACCGTAGTGCCCGAAGACGAGCGCGCCCAGCGGCCGGGCCGCGAATCCGACGGCGTAGGTGAGGAAGGAGAGGAGGGTGCCGACGAGCGGGTCGGAGTCCGGGAAGAACAGCTTGTTGAAGACGAGGGCGGCGGCGGAGCCGTAGAGGAAGAAGTCGTACCACTCGATGGTGGTGCCTATGAGGCTGGCGGCGACGATGCGCTTGAGATTCCCGGGTGGTGGGGGAGCGGTTGTTGCGGAGGCCATGTTCGCCACTTCCTCGTGTGCGGTGGGGACGGGTACGTGTTCGCACACGGTAGGAATTTGCAGGTCACGGGCACATGTGGTGGCACTACATAGTTCGCGGGCGGGGTGTGCGTGTTGCCCCTATGCCGGTGCTTCGACGGCCGTCCCGAGGGCTTGATCGATGGCAGAACGGGCAGTGTCCTTGTTGCGTCATTTGGGATGATTTGACGCTGGCGTGCTGACTCCCGTGCTGGTTCGGTGCTGACTAAAAGCGCACGTCATCACCCGTCTCAACCTCTCCCGTGCTGACTTGGTGCTGACTATGCTGCGTTGAACTTCGCCATCTGGGGCCGATCGGACAGCCGCTGTCACCTGGTACAACATGGAGCTGAAGCCTGGGCGGCGGCCTGTGCATGCTCCGGCACTTGATCTTGACCTGAGGTGTCGGTGATGGCCGGGTGGTCAGCGGCAGGGCGTCGAGTTCGATGGCGGAACCTCCTGGCAGCTCTTGTTCTTGAGCGGTTCCCTTCGCCGCGTGCGACTGGGATGTGACGACGATCTGGCCAGTAGGCGATCACCCGGATCGCGGAGCAGGTCCATGAACTGCGAGGATCGGTGATCCTGACCGACTGTCGGCACCCGCTGCGGCAAGAGCTGCCTGAGGCGGTCAACGGGGAGCTCCTCGGCTTCCTCCTGGCCTCCGACTCGGTTTCCACCGGTCGTTGCTGAGGTTCCTCGACGGTCTCCGACCTGGGAGCGAGCGCACCGATCTGGTTGGGCGGCGACGGCCCTCACCGTCGCCGCCCAACCCGCCAAGGGTCTGAGCCACCCTTGCGAGCGACTCCGCGGATGTCCCCGGCAGGCCGGGCGCGTGGCGAAGCTCGCGAAGTTCCGGGGAGCCCCGGAACTGGACTCGGCCCCTGGCAGGAGCTGGGCCGCCACCGGAGACAGCCCACAGCGCCATCCATGGAGGTCAGGACCGCGCAGTGAGACCTTGTCTATCTTGCCGACCGCGTTCTTCGCGATGGCATCCACCACGAAGGACGCGGTCGCGCGCAGAGCTCCTGCAGTGCCGTCGGATCGACGGTCTGGCGAGGTCGGGGCTGGACGTAGGCGACGACGACTTCTCCCCATTTCTCGTCGGGGACGCCGATCACGGCGGCCTCGAGCACCGATGGGTCACCGACGAGGACGTCCTCGATCTCCTTGGGGTAGATGTTCTCCCCGCCATGGATGATCATGTCTTTCGAGCGTCCGACCAGGGTCAGGTATCCGTCGGTGTCGAGCCGGCCCACGTCGCCGGTGTGCAGCCAGCCGTCGACGAGGACTTTGGCTGTTTGTTCCGGGCGACCGAGATAGCCCCGCATGCCGTTGGGGCCCCACACGACGACCTTCAGGTAGCCGGCCAGCTTCTCCCGACACTGCGGCGACAGCTTGTGGCAATGCCCGTCCGTGCCTCGGGAGCCAACGCCTCGGCCCCGCCTTCCGCCAAGCCTGCTGCCACTGGTAGGCAGACTTCGCGCTGACCCGCACCTGGCGGGGTGACCCCCCTTCGGCGAGCAACCCGGCGGCCTCCAGCCGCACCTCCTCGCGACCCGACGGCCCTCGCCAGCCCGCCCTCATCCGCGTAGCGCATACCAACGACGTACTGCGCAATTGACCGTCAGGCAGCCGTACAAACCAACCAACCACCTCGAAGCGCCGAAGTCAGTAGACCGGCAGCTTGTAGCTCCGGGTCTCTCTTTGACCATGCTCTCGGCCACACAACCCGTCTTGCGCCCTGCACGTCACAGCGACCGCAGGAAGACGCCGAGTTCTATCATGTCGATAGAGAAGTAGTCCTGCGGGCGGACCACGATGGTCAGTGATCCACACACTCGCTGCGCCCGTGATTGCGCCACGAACGACAGTAAGATCATTTTCAGCAGGCTCGCGCGGTCCATGTTGTTGATACGAGCAAGGTCCGATCCGACGATGGGCATGGCGACCGCCTCCAGATGGCCGTGGCGCCGGATCGCCGACCAGAGTTGGTCTAGGCTCCTCCATAGCTGTTCGGTGCCGCAACTCACGACCAAGTCGTTGTTCATACGTCCGTACGCGGTGCAGAAGAAGCTGCGTCCGTTGCTGGGTACCACGGCGACCGTTCCCACGGGGTACCTATGCAGCTTCCCGATCCGCTTCGTGGCACGTGTCTCCGTAACCACTGGCGTCTGGTCGCCGAGGGAATCGGCAAGGAGGACGTCAAGTGCGGTGACATCGCCGTCGTATATCCGGTGCAAGAACTGCCCCTGAACGCTGCGGCGCGCGACGAGTGACTCGTCACGGGTGTCTGTGTCGAACGTATCGCTGAAGCCGATCACGAGGTGGCATCTGTAGTCGAAGAGATCACCCACTTCCACCGTGACCGTGACATCGGGGTGTGTGAAGTCCCGGCTGATGCGTTCCTGTGGCAGTGATGCCAGCACTGCAATGGAAGTGGCGAGAGCGACGAAGCCGAGGAATGTCTGCCAACGGGGCAAGGAGATGTCCGGCCGCAGGGCGAGAACCAGCTGCGCCGCACCTGCCAACAGGCCGAAGGCCGCCGCACAGTTGCGCCCCAGCAGGCCAAGACCGTGCCTAGTGCCGAGCAGCATCCTTAGGCGGCGGACAAGGCTGTTCACCGACTAATGGCTCTCATCAGAGACTCCGCCGGGGTGATCTGTCCGTCCACGCCGAGTGCGGCGAGGCCCGACAGCGTCGTCCGGAAGCCGGTCGGCGGTTCGGGCGCCGTCGGCACGTTGACGGTGAGCAGGCCCGGCGTCGAGGCTCAGCGTCGGCCGAGTCGGTTCAGGAGGTCCATGCTTCTCCTTGAAAAGCTGGATGGTTGGCACGGTCGGGTGCGGTGCGGGGATGGTGCCGTGCAGAGGGGCGGCTCAGGGCGTCGACAGCTCGAACCGTGCGACACGGACCGAGCCACCGAGTGCTTGTGTGGCGTAGTTGAAGATCGCGAACCGGTAGCCCATGAAGAACTGCCAGTTGTTGCCCATCGTGAAAGCGGGCCCCAGGCGGACGAAGTTCGTGCCGTCGGTGCTGTAGAAGAAGGTCCCCGGGCGGGGTGCGCCGGGGCGGATGTCGGCATTGGCGCGCAGCCAGATGCGGCCGCCGGAGACGTTGGCACCGGCAACCTCCGCACCGGTGCCGGTGGTGTTCCAGTTGCTGTCCATGGTCAGCCCGTTGACCATGACGACCCTCGTCGCGCCGCCGTCCCGCTTGATGCCGATCCATGCGGACGAGTCCCGCAGCAGCGCGAGCCCCGCTCGGTCGCCGTCGCGCATCGCCGCGTAGTCGAGCTGGATCGTCGCGGTGGACGTGGGTCCCTGGATGCGGTGGGTGAGCGTGTTGCGGGCCCAGTACAGGTCGTTGGTGACGGTCGCGGTACGCAGGGTCAGGCCGTTGTCGACGGTCCACTTGCTGTTGTCGGGATTGTGGTTCCACTCCCACTTCGGCTTGAGGGTCGTCCCGTCGAACGTGTCGATGCCGGTCATCGGGGTGACCTGGCGGGGCGGTGTCGGGACCACCGGACCGGGATACGACGTGCCCCAGGCGCCGTTGACGAGCTGCACGACGGGCCAGCCGTCCGAGGTCCATGTGATCGGCGCCAGCACGGGAATCCGGCCGCCGGGGTAGGCGTCGACGAACGCCAGGTAGTACCAGGCCCCGTTCTGGGTCTGCACGAGCCCGCCCTGGTGCGGGACCCCGCCGCCGGAGACCGGTCCGCGCAGATCGAGCAGGACCTGACGGAGGGTGTACGGGCCGAAGGGGCCGCTCGTCGACTTCAGGATGTACTGGCCGTTGGCCGGGCGGGTCAGGAGGATGTAGTAGTTCCCGTTGATCTTGTAGAAGCGCGAGCCTTCCAGCGTGCCGATGCTCGACGGCGTGCTGAACACCTGCAGCGTGCGGACCTGGGTGCGGCCGTCGGCGGAGAGCTGGGCCACGTGGATGGTGGTGTTGCCGTACGCCACGTACAGGGTGTCGTCGGTGTCGACGAGCAGGCCCGCGTCGTAATAGGCGGTGTTGAGCGTCGCGTGTCTGGTCCAGGGGCCCTCGACGGCGGTGGCCGTGTGGATGTACGTCCTGGCGAAGTCGATCTGGCCGAGCCAGTAGAACGTCCTGTTGCTCGGGCGGTACGCGAGTGACGACGCCCAGACCCCTCTGACGTAGCCGCGGGCGCCGTTCAGGTCGTACTTGGACCCGAAGTCCAGGACCGGCACCGAGTGGCCGGCGAACTCCCAGTTGACCAGGTCGTACGAGCGGAGGATGGGCGCCCCTGGGGAGTAGTGCATCGTCGAGGCCGAGTAGTAATAGACGTTGCCGACGCGGATCACATCGATGTCCGCGAAGTCCTGCCAGAGCACCGGGTTCGTGTAGGAGGCCCTTGGTTCTGCCGCGTATGCGGGCAGGGCGGCCGCGGTGCCGGGCAGGAGGGCTCCCGCGGCCAGACCGGAGGCCGTCGTCAGCGCCTGACGGCGCGTGCGTTCTTGATCGAGCCATGACATATCAGTGATCGCTCTCCTGGTGTACGGGATGTGGGAGGTGCACGGCTCAGCAGGTGCTGTTCATCTGGGTCAACAGCCCGAGGCGCCAGGGGAGTTGGGAGTAGTCACCGCTGGCCGGGGGGTCATGCCCTGGTAGAGGAACTGCAGACGGCACGGATCGATCGTCATGGTCTGGTCGTTGCCGGTGCGGATGAGTTCGCCATGGCTGATGTCCCGCGTCCAGGCGCCGGCCGGGAAGGTCACGTTGTTCGCACGGGCGAACGGGTTCGCCTCGGTCGCCGCCAGCGGCTGCCACTGCCCGGTGAGGCCCCGGGCGGTGAAGGAGCGGTAGTACCGCCTGCCGTCGCTGCCGATGGCCTCCCAGAGCAGGAGATACGTGTCGGTGCCCTGGACGCGGTAGACGGCGCCGCCCTCGAACAGGGCGAACTTGGAGTCCTGGAGCACGAGTTGCGTGTTGCGGAAGCCGCCGGGGAACTCGCCGGCGCTGGTCTCCGACCGGTACACATGGCCGTTGTCGTCCGCGGAGAACAGGTAGCACAGGGTGCTGTCGCAGATGGTCCAGTAGTCGAGCGTGCCCGACGGGGCGGCGTACTGGAAGGACCTGGGTGCCGACCAGCTCCGAGGGTTGCCGGGGTCGGTGCTCGTGGAGTACGAGGGCGGGCCGGTCTGGTACACGAGGTACCACACGCCCTTCGGAGCGAAGTAGAAGACCTGGGGAGCGGCGGCGTACCGGGTGCCGATGGCGGGATTGGTGTCCAAGTAGGTGAGCGGCGCGGAGGATGCCTGCGACCAGTCGGTGAAACTGGTGTAGGCCATGCTCCAGGCGCCCGCCGTGTTCGCGGGTCGTCATGAAGACGTGCCACTTGCCGTTCGCCTGGATGACGGTCGGATCCTTGACGGCGACGACGGGGTGGCCCGCGTCGGGCTTGGGCGAGATCAGCGGGCCGCTCGAAGACCAGCGGAAGCTGCTCGGCAGCTGTGCCGCGGCCGGATGTTCGTGCGGGGACGGGGCGGAGAACGACGGGGTGGGAAAACGGGGTGGGAAAGGCGAGCAGCGACATGGCCAGACCGAGCAGGGAGACCATGCCCGTGCGGCAGGGGCGCCGGCGTAAGCCGTGCACGAGTGCGGGCATGGGGGCTCCAACGGGCGGGCGGGGCTTGCCGCACGAACACCACGTGCCCTCTTCGACGTCCGGAACCGTGGCGTGTGGGGAGAGCCTTGCCGGTACGGATGATGCGGGTGTCGTCATGCCTGGTCTGCGGGGTGTGCGTACGCCGCATAAGTCGCGGTTGTTCGGCATCACGAACGTCTGTCGACTTATCGGATATCTTGGATGATAGGGACCCCATAGGAAGCGTCAATACCTCCAGCACCGCCCGATTTTCGTGTGGCTGAAAGGTCCCCGCCCCCGGGGTCGGAGGGTTCGGGTTGAGAGGGCGGGCACCTGTGCCCGGCGGACGTCACGCCAATGGGCTGCTCCGCGTGCACGGGCATGGAACTGCGGTGGCTGCGCAAGCCGTTGACCAGGGGGTGAAGCCCGTGGTGCAGTCGGCGGCGATCGGCTCCGGTGTGACGTCGGCCGACGCCCGGAGCCCGTCGGGCGCTGGGGCGGCCGTGGCCGCGCGCGGGGCGCCGTCATGCCTGCGAAGCCGAACGTGACCTCGGTGCCCGCTCTCCGGCCTCTGCCTCTGTCGCCGCGAAGACGTCGGAGGTCGGGTCGAGCGCGCCGTCGGCGTCGAAGAGGAGAGCGTATGCGCGGATGCGCACCTGGATCGACGGGGATGATCGGCGTCGCGCCCACCGTGGGGGCGAGTCGGCGGATGGCGCCGTATTTGCCGTTTGCCGTTATCGATGGCGAAACCGGCCCTCCGGCCGCCGCGCGGCCTCAATCTCCCCGCCCTTGAAACGCCATGGAGCGTGTGCCATGGGCCTCTCCAGCCTTTCTCTCGGCGAAGGATGATTCCTGACGGCCGCTGCCCTGACGGGCGGGGCGGTGGTGCTGCCGGGAATGGGGTCGGTGAGGCGTCCGCCGCGATGCCGTCACAGGTCATGCCCGGCCGGTCTGGTCCGTCGCGGTGTCGGCGGAGCCGTCGACGCCCCGGTCGTCCTCAGCGGCTCATCCTGGTCGCAGTCCTGCCCGGTGCCCCGACCGAGGGCGTGCCAGGTGGTGGCGGAGAGGTGGCAGGGTCTGGCGGCGAAAGTGCCCCGGTGCCACCTATTGACGCGCACCAGGCAGGGAAATAGCCTCCGCTTGCCTTGTTCGGCACACGGAATTAAGTGCGCATTGCGAACACTCACTGCCCCTGTAGGAGGGCCCCTATGCGAAGGCGCGTTCTAGGGCTTGCCGTAGCGGTGCTGACGGTCGCGGGAGCGGCCGGATGCGGATCTTCTTCGTCCGCGACCGGTGCCTCGTCGTCCGACGGTGGCAAGACCACCGAGGTCAAGGTCGGGATCATCCCGATCGTCGATGTGGCACCGCTGTATCTGGGGAAGGAGAAGGGGTTCTTC
Source organism: Streptomyces sp. cf386 (assembly GCF_900103585.1). Lineage (GTDB taxonomy): Bacteria > Actinomycetota > Actinomycetes > Streptomycetales > Streptomycetaceae > Streptomyces. Next base: position 14,173 of record NZ_FNHV01000026.1, on the reverse strand, counting down.
AGCAGTCGGGGGATCGACCTGAAGATGGAGGCCGCCCAGGGCGGGGCCGCCATCATCCCCGGGGTGGTCAGCGGTCAGTTCCAGTTCGGGTTCAGCAACGTCACCTCGCTGATGATCGCCCAGACCAAGGGCGTGCCGATCAAGTCCGTGGTGAACGGGACCGCCTCCACCGGTGACACCGCCAAGGACATCAGCGGAGTGGCCGTCAAGAAGGACAGCGCCGTCAAGTCGGCCAAGGACCTCGTCGGCAAGACGGTGGCGGTCAACACCTTGCAGAACATCGGGGACACCACGGTCCGTGAGGTGGTGCGCAAGGACGGCGGCGACCCGTCGAAGGTCAAGTTCGTCGAGATGCCGTTCGACCAGATGCCAGCCGCGCTGGACGGAGGTCAGGTCGACGCCGCATGGGTGGGCGAGCCCGCGCTGACCATCGCCAAGGGCCAGGGCGCCCGCGTGGTGGCGTCGCCGTTCGCCGAGACCGACCCGAACCTCACCATCGCGACGTACTTCGCCTCCGCCAAACTGGCCCAGGAGAACCCCGAGCTGGTGAAGAAGTTCACCGAGGCGGTGACCGAGTCGCTGAAGTACGCCTCCGAACACCCCGGCGAGGCACGCCAGGTCATCACTACCTACACCAAGATCGACGGTGAGGTGCTGAAGAGCCTGACGCTGCCGACCTGGCCGGCCGAGTACGACATGGCCTCCTTGGAGAAGCTGGCCGAACTCGGCGCGCAGGACGGCATCTTCGGCGGCAAGAAGCCCGACCTGGACGCCCTGTTCTCATGAGCGCGACCGGGACTACCCCTGTACTGACGAAGCCCGCCGGGACCGCTGCCGGTCCCGGCGGGCCGGGCGGCGGCCCCATCCGGCGTGCTCTGGACGCAGCGCGCACCCCGCTGCGGGGACTGGCGGGCCTGGCCGGACTGGTGGTGCTGCTCGAAGTACTGCCGCACACCGGTGTCGTCTCCGCCGACTACCTGCCGCCCGCCTCCGAGATGGGCCGGGCCCTGTGGCAGATGCTCGGCGAAGGCGCGTTCTGGACCGCGCTCGGCGACACCCTCACCGGCTGGGGCCTGGGCCTGGTCATCGCCGTGGTGGCCGGAGTGGTGGCCGGCGTGGTGATCGGATCGGTGCCGGTGCTGCGGGCGGTGACCGCCTCCACCATCGAGTTCCTGCGGCCGATCCCGTCGGTAGCCCTCATCCCGGTCGCGGTGCTGCTGTACGGCACCGACCTGGAGTCGAAGCTGCTGCTGGTCGTGTACGCCTCCTTCTGGCAGGTCCTCGTGCAGGTACTGGCCGGCACCCAGGACGTCGACCCGGTCGCCGAGGACACCGCCCGCAGTTACCGGATGGGCAGGTGGGGGCGGGTGCGGTACGTCCTGTGGCCCACCGCCCTGCCGTACGTGATGACCGGTGTGCGGCTGGCCGCGACCGTGGCACTGGTCCTTGCGATCACCGCCGAACTCGTCATCGGCGCACCCGGCCTCGGCAACCAGCTCGCCGTCGCCCAGACCTCCGGCGCCGTGCCCCGGGTCTACGCCCTGGTCCTGGTCACCGGACTCCTCGGAGTCGCCGTCAACCTGGTGGCGCGGGCGGTCGAGCGGCGGGCACTGCACTGGCACCAATCGATGCGCAGGGAGGCACAGTGACCACCGTCCTCACACTGGCCCGGCGGACCGGGCTGGTCCTGGGCCTGCCCGCGGTCCTGTTCGCCGTGTGGTGGTTCGCCACCGCGGGCAGCACCGACTTCTACGTCCCCCCGCTGTCCACCATCCTCGGCAGGTTCGGGGACGTATGGACCGGCGAACGGCTGGCCTCGGACGTCGTCCCCAGCCTCGTCCGCCTGCTCGTCGGCTATGTCCTCGCCGTCGCCGTCGGTGTCGGGCTCGGCCTGGTGGTCGGCATGCACCGCGGCGTGCGCGACGTCCTGGAGCCGGTCCTGGAACTCTTCCGGGCCATCCCGCCTCCGGTGCTCGTGCCCGTGATCATGCTGTTCGCGGGCATCGGCGACACCATGAAGGTGATCGTCATCGTCAGCGGCTGCATGTGGCCGATCCTGCTCAACACCGTCGAAGGCGTCCGCGCCGTCGACGAGGTGCTCAGCGACACCTGCCGCTCCTACGGCATCACCGGCCCCTCCCGCCTGTGGCATCTGGTGCTGCGCTCGGCCAGCCCGCAGATCGTCACCGGCATGCGCCAGGCCCTGTCCATCGCGATCATCCTCATGGTCATCAGCGAAATGTTCGCCGCCAGCAACGGGCTCGGCTTCACCATCGTGCAGTTCCAGCGGTCCTTCGCCATCCCCGAGATGTGGAGCGGCGTCCTGCTGCTCGGCCTGCTCGGGTTCGCCCTCTCCCTGCTCTTCCGCCTCGCCGAGATGCGAGTCCTGGCCTGGTACCACGGCCTGCGCCGGGCCCAGCGCAACCCCTGACAAGGAGACGTCGATGCTCGACGTACGCAACCTGCAGAAGATCTACACCGGCCGGAACCGCAACGTCGAAGCACTGCGGAACCTGACCTTTCACATCGGCGCCGGCGAACTCGTGTGCCTGGTCGGCCCGTCCGGATGCGGCAAGACCACCCTGCTGAAGTGCATGGCGGGACTGCTCACCCCGACCAGCGGCGAAGTACGCCTGGACGGCCGCCCGGTGGACGGGCCCCCGGCCGACATGGCGGTCGTCTTCCAGGAGTACGGCCGGTCCCTGTTCGCCTGGATGAACGTCCGCGACAACGTCGCCCTGCCGCTGCGCCGCAAGAAGCTCGGCAAGACGCGGGAGAAGGAACTCGTCGACCACGCGCTGGAGGTGGTCGGGCTCGCCGACGCCCACCAGGCCTACCCGTGGCAGCTGTCCGGCGGCATGCAGCAGCGCGTCGCCATCGCACGCGCCGTCGCCTTCGAACCGAAGGTACTCCTCATGGACGAGCCCTTCGCCGCCGTCGACGCGCAGACCCGCGCCGAACTGGAGGACCTCATCCGCCGGCTGTGGCACGAGCTGGGCGTCACCGTCCTGTTCGTCACCCACGACATCGACGAAGCCGTCTACCTCGGCCAGCGCACCATCATCCTGTCCACCTCACCGACCGTGGTGCAGGAGGACCTGACCATCGACCTCCCCGACGAACGCGACCAGTTGCACACCCGCTCCAGCACCCGTTTCGCCGAACTACGCGCCCACGTCTACGAACAGATCCAGCGGGCCAAACACCACAACGGCGATACGGAAACGCCGGTCTCCGACCGCGGCGGTGACCTCGCCCTGCAGAAGACCGAGTCGTAGGACACCCCGACGCAGGAGTCGCCACGCATGAATGACAGCGCATGAGTGACAGCGCATGAATGACAACGAACTCGGCCGGTACTTCGTGCAATCGCTTGAACGAGGTATTGCCGTCATCCGTGCGTTCAGTGCCGACACACCCGAGATGACCCTCGCGGAGATCGCCAAGGCCACCACCATGAGCCGCGCCACCGCCCGGCGCTTCGTGCTGACGCTGGCCGACCTCGGGTACATGGCCGTGGCCGCGGACGGCCGGCACTTCCGCCTGACCCCCCGCGTCCTGGAGCTGGGCTACGCCTACCTGTCCAGTCTGTCCCTCGCGGAGATCGCCCTGCCCCACCTGGAACAGCTGGTCGCCGAGGTCCACGAGTCCTCGTCGGTGGCGGTGCTCGACGGCGACGACGTGGTGTACGTCAGCCGGGTGCCCACCCGGAGGATCATGTCGGTGTCCATCAGCATCGGCACCCGGCTGCCCGCCCACGCCACCTCCCTGGGCCGGGTACTCCTCGCACACCTCGACGACGCACGGCTGCGGACCTACGTGGACAAGGTATTTCTGCGCCCGCTCACCGGCCGCACCATCACCTCACGGGAAGCGCTCCTCGCCGAACTGCACAAGGTGCGGGCACAGGGGTGGTGCCTGGTGGACCAGGAACTCGAGGAGGGGCTCATCTCCATCGGCGCGCCCATCCGCAGCGAGGCCGGGCAGGTGGTCGCCGGCGTCAACCTGTCCACGCATGTGCGACGGGGAGACGCCGTCTCGGTCCGCCGCACGCTGCTGCCCCCGCTCCTGGCCACCGCCGCCCGCATAGAGGCCGAGCTGCACGTCGTCGGCTAGGTGCCGGCGGACGTCCTCGTGAGCCCGGGAACGAGTGCGCCCCTCACACCGGCGAAATCCGGGCGAAGCGTCCCGCGATGTGCAGCTCCGCCTCGATCCGTGCGGCTGTGTCGCGCAGGTGGGGGAGGACGTCCGCCACGCACTGCCCGGGGGTCCGTCGGGTGGTGTGCATCGCCACGCTCACGGCCGCGACGACCCGGCCCGTGCGGTCGCGCACGGGGACAGCGATCGACCGCAGACCTTCCTCCAGTTCCTCGTCGACCAACGAGTAGCCCGCCTGACGGACCTGCTCCAGGATCGCCGCCAGATCAGCGGGGTCCGTGGTCGTGCGCGCGGTCAGCTTGCGCAGGTTCAGCGGGCGTTCGGCCGGCTGGAGGTCCGCCAGGATGACGCGGCCCAAAGAGGTCGCCGGCGCCGGCAGGCGGGTGCCCACCGTGACGTTCGCGCTCATGATCCGGCTGATGGGGACGTGGGCCGTGAACTGGATGTCCTCCCCCGCGAGCACTCCCAAGGACGTCGAGTCGCGGACCTGTCCGGCGAGTTCGGTGAGGTGCGGTTGGGCGATGCGGGAGAGCGTCGTACGGGACAGGGGAGGGAACCCGAGCGCGAGGACGCGTGGGGTGGGGCTGAATGTGCGGTCGCGCGCGGTGACGTAGCCGAGGTGTTCGAGGGTGATGAGCGCCCGTCGGGCGGTGGCCCGCGCCAGTCCTGTGACCTGTGCCACCTCACTGAGGGTCAGTTCGGCCCGGTCTTCCCCGAAGGCCGTGAGAACGGTCAGCCCCCGTGCGAGAGACTCGATGAAATCCCGGCCCAGTTCCTGCTTGGAGGCTCCGGTCCACACGGCGAGATCCGACGGGGCGTGCCGGCCTTCGGGCTCGGGGGCTTCGAGCAGCTCCCGTTCCATCGCGTCCACGGTCGCCCGCAGCCGGGGCATCAGCGTGTCGCGGAGCGAGGCCGCGGTGTGTCGGCTGGTGTGGCTCACGACGCTGGCGACACAGGCGATACCGGTAGTGCGTACCTCGCGGACCGGTATGGAGACTGCGACCAAGCCGGGCTCGATGAGCTGGTCGTCCAGGGCCCAGCCCGTCAGGCGTGCCTCACGGGTGCGGGTCTCGAAGTCCTCGTCGGGCGGTCCGTCCGTGCGCGGCGGTACGGCCGGAAACCGGTGGTCGTGAGGATCTGCCGCCCTGCGCTCCCGCCACCGCGCCCACTCCCGCTCCCCCCACTCCGCCGCGAACAGCGGACCGGGCGCGGTCCGCTCGGCGGGCAGCAGGTCGCCGATGCGGAAACTCAGCGACATCGCCCGGCGACGGGTCGCCTGGTGAATGAAGCGGATGCCGTCGCCGTCGCCCACCGCGAGCGACACCGACTCGTCCAGTTCGTCCGCGAGGGCGTCGGCGTGGGCGTTGAGCAGACGGGGCAGCCGCAGCGCCGAGAGATACGCGTTGCCCAGTTCCATCAGCCGGGGGGCCAGGATGGCGTCCCTGCCGTCCAGGCGTACGTAGCCCATCTGCGCGAGGGTCGCGGTGATCCGGTCCACCGTGGAGCGGACCAGGCCGGTGGCCCGCTCCAGCCCGCTCAGACTCAGCGTTCCGTCAGCCTCGGTGAGCCGCAGCAGCACGCCGATCCCACGCATGAGCGGAGCCACGGCCTCGGCCGGAACGACGGCTTCGTGCGTGGACCCGGCTTCGCCCGCCGTCCGGGAACCATGGCGGTCCGGTCCTGTCACGGAGCTCGCCGGAACGACGTCAGCTGACATGGGTACTCCGATGAGGCGCTTCGGACCAAGTGCTCGGAAGAGTAACCGTAGTGTGTCGACAGGTTTCCCGGACCATCGGTGTCGCGTCAGTCGTTCGGTTCTCCATCTGCCGGAGCGGCGACCGTCGGCACCGGCACAAGCTCCAGCCGGCCGCCCGCCAAGGCCACGACCGCGGAGACCAGGGCCTGCAGGCAGGGGAGCTCGGCCTCTTCGTCCGGCAGGGACAGGTGCTGCGTCGTGAGCCCGTCGAAGGCGGCGAGGAAGAAGCGGGCGATGGTCTCCGCCGGCTGGGCGAGCCGGTGGCAGGTGGCCTCGGCAGCCTCGGTCACCAGCTGTGTCGTCACGGCCGTGACCTCGCGGTAGTGGCCCTCCAGGGCCTCCTGCAGTTTCGGTGTCCGCAGCGCGAGCATGCTCAGCTCGGTCAGCAGCTGGTGGCTGGTCGGCTGCTCCCGCACGGTGCGCCACAGGGCGGCGGCCAGCGCGGCGATCGTCTCCTCGAAGTCGGCGTCCGTGGGCGCCCACGCCTTGACCTGCGTGACCAGGTCGTGGGTGAGCTGTTCCATGACGGCCCGGTACAGGTCCTCCTTCGTGCCGAAGGTGTAGTGAACCGTCGCCTGGGCGACGCCGAGCTCGGCGGCGATGGCACGGGTGCTTCCGGCGGCGACGCCCTCCCTGGTCATGAGGTCGATGGCCGCTTTGATCAGCTGGGGGCGGCGCTCGGCCGCGGAAACATGAGCCATGGGTACATCATAGCGACTCAGTCTGCCGAGGCAGTCGATCGATCAAGTCGGATGCGCGGGGGCGGCCTCGTTCAGCCACCGGTGACGAAGCCCCCGGTCGAACACGGACATCGCGACCAGGGCCTGCGCGAAGGACCACTCCGGCATCGTGGGCCGGCCGTACTCGGGTTCGGACTCGTCGGTGTGCGGCTCCGGTAGAGGTGCGGGCGAGGCCGTCGTCGTACGAATGCCGGCGCACGAAGCTCCACGTAGGCGGTCGGGGGCCCGCCACGAGACCCGTACCTCAGGCGGTTCTGGTCGTCGCGCAGGCCGAGCAAAGCCCCTCCGGCGGCGACGCGGCCACCGGAGGGGTACGTCCCGGGCCGGAGCGCTCAGGGCGTGAGCACGAAACGGATCGGGTCGCCGATCTTCTTCTCCAGGCGGGCGACGGCGTCGGCCGCATCGGCCAGCGGAATGTGGTCCGTGATGGACGGAGCGAGGTCGATCCGTCCGGTGGAGGCCAGGCCGATGAGCTGTTCCACGTGCTCGGGTCCGGAGCCGTAGTGGCCGCGGATCTGGTTGCCCTGGAAACAGAAGCCCATGCTGTCGCCGATGGTGATCGGCTCCGGCGTGAGACCCGCCAGGACCAGCACCCCGTCCGGACCCAGCGCGGCGGTGGCCTGCGCTCGGGCCGCGGGAACGCCGGCGAAGTCGAACGCGGCCTGGATGCCCCGTCCGCCCGTGGCCTCGTCCACCGCTTCGGCGAAGTCGTCGGCGCTCGGGTCCAGCGCGACGTCCGCCCCGAAGGCGAGGGCGCGTTCGCGCGCGGTGGCCAGCGGGTCGACGACGATGATCGGAGCGGCGCCGACCATGCGGGCGAGCCGGATACCGTGCGCGCCCAGACCGCCCGCGCCCCAGATGCCGACCGCCTGCGCGGGGCGGACCGCGCCTGTCTCGACGATCGCGGCGTAAGGGGTGGAGACGGCATCGGGGATGATCGCGGCCTGGTCGAAGGGGAGGCCGTCCGGGATCGGGACCAGGGTGTCCTCACGGGCTACGGCGTACTGGGCCCAGCCGCCGTCGTAGTCCACGCCGCGCGTCAGCGGCTGTCGGCAGGACATGCGGCGCAGACAGCCTCCGCACTCCCCGCACGCCTGCCCCGCCTGGAGCACGACCCGCTGACCGGGTGCCCAGATTCCCTGCACCTGCGGACCGAGGCTGTGGACGACGCCCGCGACCTCGTGGCCGAGGGTGACCGCCCGCGCGTTCGCGACCGCGTCGACGGGGAAGAAGGGGCTGATGCTGCCGTCGATCAGATGGACGTCCGACAGGCAGACCCCGGCGGCCCGGACTTCGACCAGGACCTCTCCCGGGCCGGGGACCGGTACGGGGATCTCTTCGACTGCGAACGTGCGGGTGTCCAGGTGGAGCCGTCCGGCGAGCATGGTGCTCATGGCGGGAACCTCGATTCGTTCGGGGGCGAATGCGCGGATGTGACGGCGCACAAGTGATTTTGTCGTTCGACAATGTCGTCTAACCATGTCGATGGACGTGGTCGTATGTCAACCGCCATCGCCTCGACGTTCTGCACGCTGACCTGGTTCTGTCGGTCGACCGTGTCATGCAACACAATCGCTCGACATTGTCACTCGACAATGTCGTGTGTATGTTGATCCGCAAGCGACTGCTGGTGCGGAACGAAAGGCACGCTCATGACTCACGCGTCCACCGACACGGCCCAGGCGATCCCCGAGCGCCCGGCGCTCCCCCTGATCGGCCACGCCCTCGACATTCCGAGGGGCACCGACGGCCTCGTCCACTTGATGAAGGAGGTCAAGGAACTCGGGCCCGTGTTCCGGGTCCGCGTCTTCGGGACCGAGACCGTCCTCGTCGGCGGGCTGGACCTGGTGACCGAACTGTCGGACGAGACCCGGTTTCGCAAGAACGTGCACCCGGACCTGGTCGAGATCCGCCAGATCGCCGGGGACGGGCTGTTCACCTCCTTCAATCACGAGGCGAACTGGCGCAAGGCGCACGACATCCTGATGCCGGCGTTCTCACTCGGTGCCATGCGCGGCTACCACGCGACGATGCTCCGGGTCGCCCGCTCCCTGATCGCCAAGTGGGACCGGGCCGCGGGGGAGCAGCCGGTGGACGTGCCCGAGGACATGACGCGGCTGACCTTCGACACGATCGGGCTGTGCGGTTTCGACTACGACTTCGAGTCGTTCCGCCGCGACGAGCCGCACCCCTTTGTCGACGCCATGTCCCGCGCGCTGGCCTTCACCCAGGCCAAGGGCGAGTCCATCCCCGGCACGGAACTGTTCAAGTGGAAGCAGGCCGACCAGTTCCGTCAGGACGCCGAGCTGATGACGAATCTGGTCGATGAGGTGATACGGCAGCGCCGGGCGTCCGGCGACATGAGCACGGACGATCTGCTCGGGCGGATGCTGCACACCCGCGACGAGGCGACCGGCGAGCCGCTGGACGACGTGAACATCCGCCACCAGGTGATCACGTTCCTCATCGCCGGGCACGAGACCACCAGCGGGGCTCTCTCCTTCGCCCTGTACTACCTGACCAAGCACCCCGAGGTCCTGGCTCGAGCCCAGGCCGAGGTGGACTCCCTGTGGGGCGATACCGGCACACCCGACCCCGACTACGGGGACATCGGCAAGCTCACGTACATCCGCCAGGTACTCAATGAGAGCCTGCGGCTGTGGCCGACCGCGCCCGCCTTCGCCGTGGAGCCGATCGAGGACACCGTCATCGGCGGCAAGTACACCGTGCGCAAGGGCGAGACGCTGATGGTGCTCACCCCGGCCCTGCACCGCGACCCGGCCTGGGGCGAGAACGTCGAATTGTTCGACCCCGACCGCTTCACGCCCGAGAACGAGGCGGCCCGCCCGGTCCATCTGTTCAAGCCGTTCGGCAGCGGTGAACGCGCCTGCATCGGCCGTCAGTTCGCGCTGCACGAGGCCACCCTGCTGCTCGGCCTGCTGGTGCACCGCTACCGGTTCATCGACCACACCAACTACGAGCTGAAGATCAAGCAGTCGCTCACCATCAAGCCCGACGAGCTCACCCTCAGGCTCGCCCGGCGCACCAGCAACGAGCGCCGGCTGCCCGCTGTCGCCGGGAGCAGCGCCACCGCCGGTCAGGACGGGCCCGCCGCCCGCCGCGCCACCGGCACCGCGCTGACCCTCCTGCACGGCTCCAACCTGGGCACGTGCGCGGGTATCGCCCGCGATCTGGCAGCGGACGGCGACGAGAACGGCTTCGCCCCGTCCGTCGCCCCTCTCAACGACGCCGTGGGCAGGCTCAGCGCCGGTGACGGGCCAGTCGTGATCGTGGCCGCCTCCTACAACGGCAGGCCCACCGACGACGCCGCGGAGTTCGTGACGTGGTTGGAAGGGCTTGAGCCCGGCTCGCTCGACGGTGTCCAGTACGCCGTACTCGGTGTCGGTGACCGCAACTGGGCCGCCACCTACCAGCGCGTCCCCACTCTCATCGACGAGCGGCTGGCCGCGGCCGGCGGCACCTCGCTGCTGGAGCGCGGCGCGGCCGACGCCTCCGGGGACTTCGCGGGCGCGGTGGACCGCTGGACGGCCGACCTGTGGACCGCCCTGCTGGACCGGTACGGCGACTCGGCCGCCGGAGCCGCGGCCGCCACCGAGCCGGAGGAGGACCAGGGGCTGTACGAACTCCAGGACACCACCGACTCCGTCATCGGCGGGCTCGCGGCACGACACGGCGTACAGCCGATGGAGGTGCTCGACGCCTACGAACTGGTCGACATGGGGCACGGGTTGGGCCGCTCCAAGCGTTTCCTCAAGCTGCGGCTCCCCGAAGGCGTCACCTACCGTACCGGCGACCACCTGGCGGTCCTCCCGAGCAATCCGGACGCCCTCGTTCAGCGGGTCGCCGAACGCTTCGGCCTGGACCTGGACCGCACCGTCCGCCTGCAGGCGCGCCGCCGCACCCGGGGAGCCCTGCCCGTCGACCGCCCGCTGACCCTGCGCCGACTGCTGACCGACTTCGTGGAACTGCAGGACCCCGCCACTCAGGAGCAGGTCGCCGTGCTCGCCGAGCACACCGCCTGCCCGCCCGAGAAGCGGCCCCTGGCCGAACTCGCCGCGGCGGACCCCGAGGCGTTCCGTGAGCAGGTGACGCTCGCCGGTCGCAGCGTCCTGGATCTGCTGGAGCGCTACCGCGCCTGCGAGCTGCCCTTCGAGCGCTTCCTGGAGCTGCTGCCGGTCCTGCGCCCGCGTCACTACTCGATCTCCTCGTCCGCGACGGCGCAGCCCGGCGAGGTGGACCTGATGGTGTCGCTGCTCGCCGCGCCCCACCGCGGCGGCGAGGGCATGTTCCAGGGCATCGCCTCGCACTACATCCAGACCGTGACGGCCGGCGACACCGTCCAGGCGAGGGTGCTCCCGTGCAGCGAGTCCTTCCGCCTCCCCGAGGACCCCTCCGTGCCGGTCATCCTGGTCAGCGCGGGCACCGGACTGGCCCCGTTCCGCGGTGCGGTCCTCGACCGCCATCACACCGGGTCCACCGGAACCCTGCTGTGCTACTTCGGCTGCGACCACCCCGATGTCGACTACCTGCACCGCGAGGAGTTCGAAGCGGCCGAAGCCGCCGGAGCCGTCAGCATGCGCCCCACCTTCAGCTGCGCGCCCGAGGACGGCGCCCGCTTCGTACAGGACCGCATCGCGCGCGACAGCGACGACGTGTGGGCCGCGCTGGAGGCCGGCGGCCGGGTCTACATCTGCGGGGACGGCCGCCGCATGGCCCCGGCGGTGCGCGAGGCGTTCATGGCGATCTACCGCAAGTACACCGGTGCCGCTGACGAAGAGGCATCCGCCCGGCTGGCCGCCCTCATCGAGTCCGGTCACTACGTCGAGGACGTCTGGGCCGGCTGACCCCAGCCGCCTGAAGCCGCTCAACCCCTGGGTCACGGGCGCCCGACGCGCCCGTGACCCTCATTTCGCGAAACCCCTCTGTATGCCCTCCTACCGGTGAGGTTCTGATGGTTGATGCACGCTCGGCGGTCCGCCGGGGCCCCGAGGCCGCCCCGCACTTCTCGCAGCGGGGGTCCCGATGAAGGCGCAGAAGGCAACCGCCCTGACCTTCGGCGTGGCGGTCGCGCTCGTCGCCGGAGTGACCCTGGGCAACGGCGGAGCCAACGTGATGCCCGTGTTCGTCGACGACTTCGCCTCCCGCTTCAGGATGTCGGACTCCGGCGCCGGACTCGTCGCCGCGACCCAGCTGATGGCGACCGCGGTCGTCACCCTGCTGCTGGCGAAACGGGCCGCCCGGCCCGGGCGCGTGAGGATGACCCGCCTCGGTCTGGCCGTCGCGGCGGTCGGCTTCCTGGGAGCGACGGTGGCGCCCGAACCGATGACCCTGATCCTGGCCAACCTGATCCTCGGAGCCGGGTTGGGCGCGGTCTACGCGGCGGCCACGGCGGCGCTCGCCGCCACCGACGACGCCGACAAGGCGTCCGCCGTCACCATCTCCGGCACGGTCGGCGTCACGGCCCTGCTGATCATGGCGGTGCCCGAGGCCAACCACGGCCTGGGGGAGGGCACCGGCTTCCTGCTGATGGCACTGTGCTGCCTGCTCGCCTGGCCACTGGTGCGCCGACTCCCCGACGGACCCGCCACGCCGGGTACGGCGTCGACCCGGGCCGACGACACGCCGGCCGCGACCTCGGCGAAGCCCTCAGTGGTCCTGCTCGCCGGGACCGCGCTGCTGTGGGCCGTCACCCAGGGCGCGTGGTCCTACGCCTCGGTCCTCGGCCGCCAGCACACCGGCATGTTGCACTCCGCCGTCTCGGCCGTCCTCGCGATCTCCAGCGTCGTGGCACTCGCCGGCGCCGTGGTCGGCCCCGCCGCCGCACACCGCTTCGGGCGTATGCGGTCGATGGCCGCGTTCGTCATCGCTCAGGCACTCGCCATGGCCGTCCTGATCTTCACCCACGACCCCGTGCTCTTCATCGTGGCGGCCGTCCTCTGGCAGACCTGCCAGCTGGCCGTCCTGGTGCAGACCCTCGCCGCCGCGGCGCTCATCGACCCGACCGGACGTCTGGTGGCGTCCCTCAGTGGGGCCGGTGCGCTGGGCACCGGCGTCGGACCGCTGGCCGTCGGCGCCATCCTCGACGGTGCCGGGGCCGGGATCCTCAGCCTCGTCCTTGCGGTCGGCACCTTCGCGGCCTCGCTGCCGCTGCTGAAGATGACGGTGGCCGGCGCGAAGGCCTCCGCCCAGCGGAAGCCCGCCCCCGTGACGGTGCCCTGACGCGTGCCCCTGTGAGCGGCCGCCGCCCCTGTCGAACCGCAGGGGCGGCGGCCGCTCAGCGATCGCCGCTGAGCGGGTGGCGGAACCCCTGGTCGGAGATGAGGCGGGCGGCCGCGGTGAGTTCCGAGGCGAAGCGCTCGACGGCCTCGTACGGGAAGCGGTGGCTGGGGCCACTGAGAGACAGGGAGGCGATGACCTTGCCGGTGCGGCCGGTGACAGGTACCGCCACGGCGGTCAGCCCCTCGTCCCACTTACTGCTGCTGACGGCGTAGCCGCGCTCGGCGGCCTCCGCCGCCCAGGCCCGCAACCGCTCGGCATGGTCCTCGCCGTGGGGCGAGGCGAGGGCCACGCGGCGGAGGGTCGCGTCGGAGGCGTCACGCAGCAGGATCTTGGAGGAGGCGCCCGCCCACAGAGGTTGTTCATCGCCGACGTCCACGACGTGCCGCAGCGGATGAGGGCTCTCCTCGTGGGCCATGCAGATCCGGTGGACCCTCGGGCACTGTCTTGTTCGCGTTGTCGCGCCAGAAGCGTGGTTCGCGTGGCGTCCCACCGCAGTTCGACAAGATCGACCACAGTGAGCGCCACGCGGTGGAGCGCGGGATCAGCCGCTTGAAAAGACACCGGGTTGTGGCCACGAGATGGGACGGGTCGGCCGTCCGCCATGAGGCGACGGTGCTGGTCGCAGTCGTCAATGAGTGGCTGTCAGCGGCAGCGTCATGCCGTCGTCCCGCGCACCTGCGCCACAACAATCACGTTCCCGTACAGGTCTGCCAAGTGCAGCGACCGGCTGTCGGCGTCTTGCCGCTCGTTCCATACCCGCACGCCGTGCCCCCGCAGGTGCTCGCGGACCGCGTCCAGATCGGCGGTGTACAGCACGAGCAGAGGCTGACCACCGCACTGCCGACCGATCAGTTCGCGTTCCCGTTCGCTGGTGGCGGTCATGAGCCAGAGCCCGACCACATCCTGGTCGTGCACACCGATGTGCAAGTAGCGGTAACCGTCCGTCGTCTGGTCGTACAGGACACAGAAACCATGGCGGGGCGAGGCGGTGGAGCAGGCACAGTCGGCGCTCCTCCGGCTCCTCGGAGGCCCCCGGCGGACCGGGGCCCAGCGGGTCGTCGATCGGCAGGAAGATGGCCGCCCCCTCGTCGGGGAACGCGGCCGCTCGGTCCTTGAGGTACCGCCGGACCTGTCGCTTCGCCCGCGGCGCACGTCCGTGGTGCGATGGAACTGGGGCGGAAAGGAGAGCGATCATGCCTGCAGCGAAGCGAACGAGTGT
>NZ_FNHV01000032.1 GCF_900103585.1 Streptomyces sp. cf386 | reverse complement strand
GGAACATCGGCCACTTCGACAACGAGATCGACATGGCCGGTCTCGCGAAGATCGACGGCATCGTCAAGGACGAGGTCAAGCCGCAGGTCCACACCTGGAAGTTCCCCGACGGCAAGGTGATCATCGTGCTGTCCGAGGGCCGCCTGCTGAACCTGGGCAACGCCACCGGTCACCCGTCGTTCGTGATGTCGAACTCGTTCGCGGACCAGACGCTGGCCCAGATCGAGCTGTTCACCAAGCAGTCCGAGTACCCGATCGGTGTGTACACGCTGCCCAAGCACCTGGACGAGAAGGTCGCCCGTCTCCACCTGGACGCGCTCGGCGTGAAGCTGACCCAGCTCCGCCCCGAGCAGGCCGCCTACATCGGCGTCGAGGTCGAGGGCCCGTACAAGCCCGACCACTACCGCTACTGACGACGTCCAGGCAGCTGGGCACGCCCGGGCGCAGCTGGACGCGCGCCCACCCACCGCAGCGGCAGCGAGCCGGTCCGGCGCACCGAGGCCGCGAGACTCAGCCCGACGCAGCGAGGACCAACGGAAGAACCTGTTCGCTGCCGGCCCGGCGCAACAGCCGGGCAGCGACCGCGAGGGTCCAGCCGGACTCGGTGTAGTCGTCCACGAGCAGGACGGGGCCGGGAGAGCGGGCCAGGGCGCCGGCCAGCTCCTCGGAGACATGGAAGGCGTCGGACAGCGTCTTGAGGCGTTGGGCGGAGTTGCTGCGGCGCGCCGTGTGCGCGCCGCCCTGCCCGCCGTACGTCAGTGTGCCCAGGAAGGGGAGGCGGCCGATGGTCGCGATTCCCTGCGCGAGGGATCCGACCAACTGCGGGCGGGTCATGGACGGTACAGCGACGACACCCACCGGCCGGGCAGCGGCGTCCGGGACCTCGGTCGCCCAGCCGCCCGGGGAACGCGCCCAGTCGGCGAGGACCGCCACCGCGGCCCGGAGGACATCGTCGGGAACCGGGCCGTCGGGTGCGCTCTCCGCCAGGAGCGGGCGCAGCCGGTTGCCCCAGCCGATGTCCGAGAGCCGCCCCAGGGCCCGACCGGTGGAGCACTGGTCCTTGGCCGGGATGCGCCCCTTGAGTTCGATGCCCAGCGCCGGCATCCCCGTCGGCCACATGCGGCGCGGCTCGATCTCCACGCCGGGGCGGTCCAGCTCCTTCACCGCCCCCGTCAACGTCTCCGCCGAGACGTCGGCGTCGACCCAGGCGCCCGCGCAGGTGTCGCACCGGCCGCACGGGACGGCACCCTCGTCGTCCAGCTGCCGCCGCAGGAACTCCATCCGGCACTGGGACGTACTCACGTAGTCACGCATGGCCTGCTGCTCGGCCGCCCGCTGCCGAGCGACCCACGCATACCGCTCGGCGTCGTAGTTCCACTGCTCCCCCGTGGAGATCCAGCCGCCCTTCACGCGTTTGACGGCTCCGTCCACGTCGAGCACCTTGAGCATGGTCTCCAGCCGGGTGCGCCGGAGATCGACGACGGCCTCCAGAGCCGGCACGGACAGCGGCCGTCCCGCACCGGCGAGGGCCGACAGGGTCTCGCGGACCCGCGCCTCGGGCGGGAAGGCCGTATCGGCGAAGTAGCGCCAGATGGCCTCGTCCTCCTTGCCCGGCAGCAGCAGCACATCGGCGTGCTCAACGCCGCGACCCGCACGTCCCACCTGCTGGTAGTAGGCGATCGGCGAGGACGGCGAGCCCAGGTGGACCACGAAGCCCAGGTCCGGTTTGTCGAAGCCCATGCCCAGCGCCGAGGTCGCGATCAGCGCCTTGACGCGGTTCGCCTGCAGGTCGGCCTCAGCCTGGAGCCGGTCGGCGTTCTCGGTGCGCCCCGTGTAGGAGGCCACCCGGAAGCCACGCTGCCGCAGGAAGGCGGTGGCCTCCTCGGCCGCGGCGACCGTGAGGGCGTAGACGATGCCCGAGCCCTGCAGATCGTCCAGGTGCTCGGCGAGCCAGGCCAGACGATGCGCGGCGTCCGGCAGCCGGACCACGCCGAGCCGCAGGCTCTCCCGGTCCAGCGGACCGCGCAGCACCAGGGCCTCGCCGCCACCGGTGCCCAGCTGCTCGGCCACATCCGCGGTGACCCGCGCGTTGGCGGTCGCCGTGGTGGCCAGGACCGGCACACCTGCGGGCAGCTCGGCCAGCATCGAGCGCAGACGCCGGTAGTCCGGACGGAAGTCGTGGCCCCAGTCGGAGATGCAGTGCGCCTCGTCGACCACCAGCAGTCCGGTCGTGGCCGCGAGCTTGGGCAGCACCTGCTCCCGGAAATCCACGGCATTGAGGCGTTCCGGACTCACCAGGAGAACATCGGTCTCGCCGCGCTCGACCTCCTCGTGGATGGCCTCCCACTCCTCCGGATTGGCCGAGTTGATCGTGTGCGCCCGGATGCCCGCCCGCGCCGCCGCCTCGACCTGGTTGCGCATGAGAGCCAGCAACGGCGAGACGATCACCGTGGGCCCGGAGCCACGTCGGCGCAGCAGGGCGGTGGCCACGAAGTACACCGCCGACTTTCCCCAGCCGGTGCGCTGCACCACCAGGGCACGCCGACGCTCCTCCACCAGCGCCGCCACTGCCTGCCACTGATCCTCCCGCAGCCGCGCCGCCCCACCGGGGGCACCGACGAGCTCGGCGAGGATGGCATCGGCTTCGGCGCGCAGCTCCACAACGTTCATGTCCCCATGCAACCCGACGGCACTGACAATCGGCCACCGCTGGGGCCTCGGCTCCCTCCCGCGGCGAAGCCGTACGACCTGGTGGTGTCCGGTCTCCCCATGCGTCGCAGTGTGACCCGCTGGGTAGGGATATAACCCGCACACCATTGGATATCGGACGGTGGCCCCAATTGCTCGTTGCCGCATCCCGGTTCGGCAGGAAGAATTGAGGTCCGCTCCCCGCACGGCCGGCCCGTGATCCGGTAGGGCTCTGCTGCGGTGCGCGTTCCCCCGATTCCGACCCCGCCCGCAGTGTGGGCGCGTAGCCGAAGGGAGGACCGTGACCTTCGGATTCGCTCCGTCTTCCGCGTCATCCGCCAACCCCCTGGCCCGCATGCTCGAACCCGCGGAGTGGTCTGCCGCGGGAATCCCGCTGCTGCGCAACCCCCGGGAGGTCGTCAGCGGCCTGCACTCACGGCACCGCCCCGGCCCGGCCACCGCGATCGTGGCCGTGCTCGACGCGGAGGAACGGCTGCAGGCGAGCGCCTCGTTCACCCGCCGCCAAGACCCGCCCGACGGCTGGATGTTCCGCAACGCCCTGCTCTCCCAGTTGCGCCGCGTCATCCCGCACGACCTGCGCCGCCGCACCCCGGTGCGGACCGCGGTGCTGCTCTACTGCCGTGAGGGGGACGCCCGTTGGACGGAGGAGGACGGCGCCTGGATGTGGGGCCTGCGTGACGCCTGCACCCTGCACGGCCTGCGCTGCGGCGCGTACATCACCCTGACCCGCGACGGCTGGCAGGTCCTCGGCGAGGGGCGCGGCGGACGCCGCCCCAACACCGACTCAACGCCGGAGCCCTTCGCCACGTCCGAGGCGCCGCTCCCGCTCCCCCGCACCGGCGGCGCGGCCTCCGAGGTCCTGCGCCGCGCGGCGGCCCGCTGAGGACACCGTCAGAAGTTCCCGGCCACGACCCGAACAGCTGCACCGCACTGCGCATGGGATACGACGGCCCCACGCGACAGCCCCTGGCACGACAAGCAAGGCCGACACGCGACCGGACGCCCTCACGGCGACACGTACGCACGCCATGTCGACGACGGCCCATGGGTACGCCATGGAGTCGCATCCCGCACCGACGGCGCACGCACAGGGCGAGCCGGCAACCTCAGGTCGCCTCGCCCGCCCGTCCGGGCACGCCGAAGGCGGCCGTGCAGACGCCGCCGCAGCGGCGTCCTGTCCCCCGGTGGCTGCGGAGTCTCCTCCGGACGAGCCGGAACCGGTTCAGACGCCCGCGCCCAGCACCGAGTTGATCTGCTGCGGGTCGCCGCAGACGATCAGCAGGGCACTCGCCTGGCCGAGGGCCAGCGGCAGGGCGGTGGCGGCGGTGTCAGCACCGCCGTTGACGGCGACCACGACCACAGGACGCGACGCAGCACGGTCGACGACGGAGGCGTCGGCGTAGAACACGTCGTCACCCGCGTCGTGCTGCGCCCAGTAGGAGGCTTCACCGAAGGACAGCTCGTGGGCGGCCCACGGGTGCTGTTCGCCCGTGGTGACCACCAGCACGTCGCCGGGGGCACGACCCGAGTCCAGGAGCAGGTCGACGGCCTCCTCGGCAGCGTCGAGCGCACCCTCGGGCGATGCCGGGATCAGCTGGATCTGCGGGGGCGCCACGGCCTGGGCCGAGGCGGCAGGGGCAGCCGGACCCGAGGGTCCGGGCTTGGCAACGGCCACGTCACGCGGTGCGCGTTGCACCGGCGGCGCGGGCCGCGGGGGCCCGGGTCGGCCGGGGCGCGACGGAGCCGCGGGGCGGGGGCCGGGTACGGGGCGGGGGGTCGGCGCGGTACGGCCGCTGGCCGGAGTGGCGCGGGGACCCTGGGCACTCTCGTGAATCTGAGGCTCCTCGGGAATGAGAGGCATGAGCTGATTTTTATCAAACGCTGGTACGACCCGCGCGAGCGGGTGGCACATGAGTGCGAGCGGAATCGTCAGAAGTCGAAGCCGAGCTGACCCTCGATCTCCGGAACGCTTCCTTCCGCCCAGGTGCGGACCTTCTTGAGGTGCCGCCACTGGGGCAGCGCATCAAGATACGCCCACGACAACCGATGGTGCGGGGTGGGTCCCCGCTCCGCCAGTGCGGCCTTGTGCACGGGCGACGGATACCCGGCATTGGCCGCAAAACCGAAGTCTGCATGGTCGATACCCAGTTCGGCCATCATTTTGTCGCGCTGGACCTTGGCGATCACCGAGGCCGCCGCGACCGCCACGCAGGATCGGTCACCCTTGATCACCGTACGGACCCTCCAGGGGGCCCCGAGATAGTCGTGCTTCCCATCGAGGATCACCGCGTCGGGACGGACCGGCAGGGCTTCAAGAGCGCGCACCGCGGCAAGCCGCAACGCAGCCGTCATCCCCACCTCGTCGATCTCCTCCGGAGAGGCGTGCCCCAGGGCGAACGAGGTCACCCACGTCCGCAGCTGCTCGGCAAGCTCGGTACGTCGCTTGATGGTGAGCAGCTTGGAGTCGGTGAGGCCTTCGGGGGGCCGACGCAGTCCGGTGATCGCCGCACAGACGGTGACGGGACCGGCCCACGCACCCCTCCCCACCTCGTCGACACCGGCAATGATCTTCGCTCCGGTTGTGGCGCGAAGGGAGCGCTCGACGGTGTGAGTAGGCGGTTCGTACGGCATGGCGCCCTTAGCCTACGCCGCCCGGAACCCGCTTCGACACCCTGGTTCACCGAAGCAACCTCCAGGCCGCCGAAGTGATCGCTCAGCACCCCACCGAGCGGTACATCAGAGCCCCGCCGGACGGAGCAGCGGAACCATCAACTGGTCGATCATCTCCTCCAGATCCCGATCGTTCCATTCGCTCGCGCACATCTTTGACCGGTACATCATCATCGCCGGAATGGCATCGAAGACATAGCCGTTCGCCGCATCGGACCGCACCTCACCCCGCTCTATTCCACGAGTGATCACCTCCCGAAGCAATGCGAGCGTCGGCTCCACGACCCCCTCGAAGATCACGCCATGAAAGCGCTCGGCCTGGAGGCGGTCGCATTCGTGAATCACCGAGCGCAGCGCGAATCCCGGGCGTGAGAACATCGCCTCCCGCGCCTGCCGGCACAGCTGGAGCAGATCCTCGCGCACACTCCCCAGGTCGGGAGCCGACTCGAAGCTCGGCAGTCCGGCCCGCAGCGCATCGGCGACGAGATCCTCCTTGGACGGCCAACGGCGATAGACGGCGGCCTTGCCGGTCTGAGCTCCGGCGGCGACGCCCTCCATCGTGAGGCCGTTCCAGCCGACCGTACTGAGCTGTTCCAGCGCGGAATCGAGGATCGCGCGTTCGAGCACAGCACCGCGCCGACGGAGGGAGGCCGCCTGAGCGGGGGCGGCCGTCCAGCGCGAGGTATCCATCTGAGCGTCTCCAACGAACAAGGGAAGCGGGGATTTCAGGGACTTCGGGTATTGCGGGGACTTTGGGTATTGCCGGGACTTTGGGGACTACGGGGAACAGGGAACCACCACCACGCGGCAACTGCGGGGAACGCACCGCGCGGTGACGACGCAAGTGAACGCTTGCGTTCACTACTGGGGACTCACTACGGTTGACGCGACAGTGAACGCGAGCGTTCACTAACGCTCTTGTGGGGGACCCATAGTGACAACCTCTCAGTTGATCAAGGATCAGAAACCAGGTGCGGCCCGCCGGGAGGGGCATCCCGGCATCGCGCTCACCGTCATCGCGGCCTGCCAACTCATGGTGGTACTCGACGCGACGATTGTGAACATCGCGCTCCCGCACATTCAAGACGCGCTCAAGTTCAGCACCACCGACCTCACCTGGGTCGTCAGCGCCTACACGCTCACCTTCGGCGGTCTGCTGCTTCTCGGCGGCCGCGCCGGTGACATCCTCGGGCGCCGCCGGGTCTTCATGACCGGCATCCTGCTCTTCACCCTCGCCTCGCTGCTCGGCGGACTCGCCCAGGAACCCTGGCAGTTGTTGGCCGCACGCGTGCTCCAGGGCGTGGGGGGCGCGATCGCGTCGCCCACCTCGCTGGCGCTCATCACCACCACGTTCCCCGAAGGCCCGGAACGCAACCGCGCGTTCGGCGTCTTCGCCGCCGTCTCCGCAGGCGGTGGCGCCATCGGCCTGCTCGCGGGCGGCATGCTGACCGAGTGGCTCGACTGGCGGTGGGTGCTTTTCGTCAACGTGCCGATCGGCATCGTGATCGCTGTGCTCACCCCGCTGTACATCAGCGAGTCCGAACGGCACACCGGTCGCTTCGACATAGCGGGCGCGCTGACCTCGACGACGGGCATGGCCGCCCTGGTCTACGGCTTCATCCGCGCGGCGGACGAGGGCTGGCGGGACAGCCTGACCATAGGTTCCTTCGGCGCCGCGGTGGTCCTGCTGCTGGCCTTCGCGTTCATCGAGTCGCGGGCCAAGGAGCCGATCACCCCGCTCAGAATGTTCGCCGACCGCAACCGCTCGGGCACGTACGTGATCATGCTCAGCCTGGCCGCGGCGATGTTCGGCATGTTCTTCTACATCGTGCTGTTCGTGCAGAACGTGCTGCTGTACAGCCCGATCGAGGCCGGTCTCGCCTTCCTGCCGGTGACGGTCGTCATCGCGCTCGGAGCGGGCCTCTCCCAGCGCTTCCTGCCGGTGCTCGGCCCCAAGCCGTTCATGGTCGTGGGCTCGGCACTCACGGCGGCCGGACTGGCCTGGCAGACGCTCATCAGTGCCGACAGCTCGTATGTCGGCGGAGTGCTCGGGCCGATGCTCCTGTTCGGCTTCGGCATGGGCCTGAACTTCGTGACCCTGACGATCACCGCGGTCTCCGGCGTGGCCCAGCACGAGGCCGGTGCCGCGTCCGGGCTGCTCAACGCCACGCAGCAGGTGGGCGGTTCGCTCGGGCTGTCCATCCTGACGACGGTGTTCGGCTCGGCCAGCAAGGACGAGGCCGAGAAGCAACTGCCGGCGTTCATGGCCCAGGCGTCGCCCGAACAGAAGGCGGAGTTCGCCAAGACGCAGCAGCTGCCCGGCCCGTGGGGTCACGAAGTACTCACGCAGGGCATCTCGATGGGCTTCGTGGCCGCCGCCGCGATGGCCGTACTCGCCCTGGCCACCGCGTGGTTGGTGATCCGGGTCCGCAAGAGCGACCTGGAAGCCCTCGCCGGAACGGCGGGTCCGATGGCCGGCTGACCCGGCCGGGCCCGCGAAGGGCCGCGGATGGCCGGATCGCGTCCGGGGGACCGACGGCGACGACGAGCCGGCCATCCGCACCACCCTCACGACGACCGACGTCGGGTCGCCCACGGTGACACAGAGAAGCCGAAGCGCGCCCCACCCGGCAGCCGCAAAGACGATCAGCGCACCCAGCACCGACATGGTCCCCATACATCCCACCCCCTGCGCCCCTCGCGTGTCCCTGCTTGTGCGGCCCCAGCGGTCGCACAGCAACTGCCACGACAACGGACCGGTGGTCACGCAGAGTTCCCAGCGTGCACAGAAAGTTATTCTAGGATTTCAACGATTCGGCCGAGCGAGGATTCGGACCGATCAGAGGCGCCGCGCTACGCCGACGTCGGCATCCATTCCGGGAATGCCTCGGTCCGCCCCGCCCACTCGGACGGCACCGCCCCGGCCTTCCCGGAGCCGATCACGCCGCCCACGATGGCGCACGTGGTGTCCACGTCACCGCCGACCTGGGCGGTCGTCCAAAAGGCCTGCTCGTAGTCACCGAGAGCCCGTGCGGCCGACCAGAGCGCGAAGGGCACGGTGTCGTGAGCCGTCGTACGCCGCCCGCAGCCGAGCACAGCCGCGACGGTGGCCGCGTCGTCGTAGTCGAGCATGTCGCGGGCGCGCCGCAAGCCCGCTCCGACCGCGCTCTTCGGGACCAGGGCGACGACGTCGTCGAGGAGCGCCCCGGGGCTGGGCGGACCGCCGGGTGCGGCGGCCAGCGAGGCAGCCGCGGCGACGGCCATGGCACCGACCACGGCCTCGCGGTGCTGATGCGTGGGGTAGGCCGAGATCTCGGCCTGGTGGGTCGCCTGCTCCGGGTCGTCCGCGTACCAGGCGCCGAGGGGCGCGATGCGCATCGCGGCGCCGTTGCCCCAGGACCCCTGTCCGTTGAAGAGCGCGGCCGAGAGCTCGCGCCAGTCCCCGCCCTCCCGGATCAGGCGCAGCAGCCGGTTGACCGCAGGGCCGTAGCCCCGGTCGAAGTCGTGGTGCTCGGCGAAGGAGCGGGCCAGAGCGTCCTGGTCGATGCGGTGGTGGGTGGCCAGGACGGCGACCACGGAGCAGGCCATCTCCGTGTCGTCCGTCCACTGCCAGGGGCCGGAGGGCAGCTCGCGGCGCTTGAGCAGCGGGTAGTTCACCGGCACGAAGAACTGTGAGCCCAGCGCGTCCCCCACCGCGAGTCCGCGCAGGCTGGCGAGGGCGCGCTCCAGGCGCCCTTCGGTAGAGGAGTCAGCGGTCATCGCCCTGCCACTCTATCCGGTGATCCCGTACGGTTCCGGATCTCGCCATCGTTCGAAAGGCCGGTCAAGCGTGTACTTGCCGTCGTCCCCGAGAACGAGCATCCGCATCTCCGCGTTCCCGGGGTTCGACAGCGACTCGAACTCCGCGACCGTCCAGTGGAACCAGCGCATGCAGAACAGCCGCATGGCCAGGCCGTGGGTCACGAGCAGCACGTTCGGCGGATGGTCGGGGGCCTCGAAGCTGCGGTACAGGCTCTCCAGGAAGTTGCCGACCCGGTCGTACACATCGGCGCCGGACTCGCCCTGCGCGAAGCGGTAGAAGAAGTGGCCGTAGGCGTCCCGGTAGGACTTCTGGAGGCGGACGTCGTCGCGGTCCTGCCAGTTTCCCCAGTCCTGCTCGCGCAGCCGGGGCTCCTCGCGCACCCGTATGAGCTCGGGGTCCAGGTGGAAGGCGCGCAGCGTCTCGTGCGTACGGCGGTAGGGCGAGACATACACGCTGACGCGTTCCCGGCCGAGCTCCTCCCGCAGCCGTTTTCCCGTCTCCTCGGCCTGCCGCCAACCCCGCTCGGTCAGGGCAAGGGCGTGGTCGGGCTCACGCTCGTACACGGTGTCATCAACATTGCCCGTTGACTCGCCGTGCCGGACAAGGATGATGCGCCGTGGTCGTGCCATGCCAAGACCCTAGATCGAGTGAGGGCCGATCGAGCACTCGTACGGGCCCCATACGGCGTAGGTCACACATTTCCTGCACCATCGGCCCCATCAGAGAGCGCGCTTAACAGGTCCGGAATTCAAACGATCCAGGTGGGTTCGAGCGCCACGATGTCACCCGTCAGAGCCGCGACGTCCGCCTCGATCTGGGCTCTCAACGCCAGTCGCTCCACGCGCTCGGTGCGGTACTTGCCGTGCTCCGCAGCCGACTGCCACATGGACAGCACCAGGAACTCATGGCCGGGCGCCTCGCCGAACAGTCCGCGGACCATGCCCGGCGAACCGGCCATCGCGGGGTTCCAGACCTTCTCCTGCATCAGCGTGAAATGCTCGGCGCGCTCCTCGTGCACACGACAGTGCGCCACCCTTACGAGGTCAGCCTCGGTGAAGCGCGGCTCGAAGCCGGTCTTCACGTCGAAGCGGTAGTCGAAGAGTTTGACCTGCATGTCCTTGTAGGTGCCCGACTGGGCCGCCGCCAGCCTGTCGTGGGAGCGGGCCATGAAGGAGTCGTAGAAGGAGCGGCTCTCCCAGAACGAGAAGATGTGCGCAACCCCCTGCCGCCCCCGGCTCCAGCCACCTCCCTGCCCCCGAAATCCCGGCTCCCCCAGAAGCCCCGCCCATTTTCGCTGCCCCCGCTCGAAGCCGCGGCGGTCCACCACGGTGCAGCGAATCCACTTGACCAGCACCGCGCCATGGTAAGGCCACGGAGCGTGGCGTCGGTCACGCTCGACCTCAGAGCTCCCCGGCGCACGATCCCGCGCGCGTGGCAGGATGGACAACCGGCCTCTTCTGCTGGGCAGTTCAGGCTGAGGGCATAAGCGGAACGGGGAAGGGGAAGCCTGGTGAGCGCCATCAACAAGGGGATCCGGAAGGTCGAGATCTCGGTCAAGTGGGATCCCAGTCAGACCGGGCAACCGCCCACCGACCTGGATATCGTCGCCGCGACCTATCTGGCGAGCGACCCGTACGGCGATCCGGCTTACGTGGTGCACTTCGACAGCCGCTCGCCCGACGGCACCATCTATCTCAACCGGGACAGCAAGGACGGCAAGGGCTTCGGCTGGGACGAGGTCATGACGCTGGAGCTCAACCGGCTCGACAGCCGGTACGCGCGCGTGATGGTCGGCGTCCTGATCCAGCAACACCCCGCGAAGCGCACCTTCGTCAGCGTCATCAAACCGGCTCTGCGCATCCGCGAGGAGTACACCGTCCTCGCCGAGGACGACTTCGGCGGCGTCCTCGGTTCGACGGCGACGACGGTCGCGGAGTTCGTACGCCAGGATTCGGGCACGTGGGAGTTCCGCCCCGGCATCCACGGTTTCGAGGACGATCCGGGGACGTTCACGGCGACCATGGGCAGGCGCCAACCGTAGGACGCGCTTCCACATGCGGGGCCGAACACCGCCACGCGCGTGGGCATACGGCAAGGAGGGGCGCCGACACATGGTCGGCGCCCCTCCTGTATGACCTTCCGTCAGGTCCCCTCAAGGACTACCCGACGGCCGGGGCGATGCCCCTGCCCGGCGTCAGCTGCAGCCGCTCGTCGAGCCGCAGCCCTCGCAGATGTAGCAGGAGCCGGCCCGCTGCATCTTCGTACCGCAGGAGAAGCACAGCGGGGCGTCGGCCTGGATGCCCAGCTGCATCTCGACCAGCTCGGCGCTGGTGTGCGCCTGCTGCGGGGCGGGCTTGGCCACCTCGGCGTCGGACTTCGGGGCGGCGACGGCCTTGAGCTCCTGGGCGCGCGGCGCCGACTGGGCCAGGCCCTCGACGTCGACCTCGTCCTCGGAGGGCTCGTACGAACCCGTCTCCAGGTGACGCTGGCGCTCCTCGGCGGAGTGGATGCCGAGCGCGGAGCGCGTCTCGAAGGGAAGGAAGTCGAGCGCCAGGCGGCGGAAGATGTAGTCGACGATCGACTGCGCCATCCGCACATCCGGGTCGTCTGTCATGCCGGCCGGCTCGAAGCGCATGTTGGTGAACTTCGAGACGTACGTCTCCAGCGGCACGCCGTACTGCAGACCCACCGAGACGGCGATCGAGAAGGCGTCCATCATGCCCGCGAGAGTCGAGCCCTGCTTGGACATCTTCAGGAAGACCTCGCCGAGACCGTCGTCCGGGTAGGAGTTGGCGGTCATGTAGCCCTCGGCGCCGCCGACCGTGAAGGACGTCGTGATGCCGGGACGGCCCTTGGGGAGGCGCTTGCGGACCGGGCGGTACTCGACGACCTTCTCAACCGTCTCACGGATGGTGGCCTCGGCCTTCTCCGTGATCTCGGTCTTCTCCTTCTCCTTGGTCTTCGCGGAGAGGGGCTGGCCGACCTTGCAGTTGTCACGGTAGATCGCGAGCGCCTTGACGCCCATCTTCCAGGCCTCGAAGTAGATCTCCTCGACCTCCTCGACGGTCGCCGACTCCGGCATGTTGACCGTCTTGGACAGGGCGCCGGAGATCCACGGCTGAATCGCGGCCATCATGCGGACGTGGCCCATCGCGGAGATGGAACGCTCGCCCATGGCGCAGTCGAACACCTCGTAGTGCTCGTGCTTGAGGCCGGGGGCGTCGACGACATTGCCGTTCTCGGCGATGTGGGCGACGATCGCCTCGATCTGCTCCTCCTGGTAGCCCAGGCGGCGCAGGGCCTGCGGGACCGTGCCGTTGACGATCTGCATCGAGCCGCCGCCGACCAGCTTCTTGAACTTGACCAGCGCGAGGTCGGGCTCAAGACCGGTGGTGTCGCAGGACATCGCAAGACCGATGGTGCCGGTCGGGGCGATGACGGACGCCTGGGAGTTACGGAAACCGTTCTTCTCACCGAGACGCAGCACGTCCTGCCAGGACTCCGTGGCCGCGGCCCAGATCGGCGTGTCCAGGTCGTCCATGCGGACGGCCGTGGTGTTGGCGTCGGCGTGCTGCTTCATGACGCGCAGGTGCGGCTGGGCGTTGCGGGCGTAGCCGTCGTACGCGCCGACGACCGCGGCGAGTTCGGCCGAGCGCTTGTACGAGGTGCCGGTCATCAGGGAGGTGATGGCACCTGCGAGGGCACGGCCGCCGTCGGAGTCGTAGGCGTGGCCGGTCGCCATCAGCAGGGCGCCGAGGTTGGCGTAGCCGATGCCGAGCTGGCGGAACGCGCGCGTGTTCTCACCGATCTTCTGCGTCGGGAAGTCCGCGAAGCAGATGGAGATGTCCATCGCGGTGATGACGAGCTCGACGACCTTCGCGAAGCGCTCGACCTCGAACGACTGGTTGCCCTTGCCGTCGTCCTTCAGGAACTTCATCAGGTTCAGCGAGGCGAGGTTGCAGGACGTGTTGTCCAGGTGCATGTACTCGCTGCAGGGGTTCGAGCCGTTGATACGGCCGGACTCCGGGCAGGTGTGCCAGTGGTTGATGGTGTCGTCGTACTGGATGCCCGGGTCGGCGCAGGCCCAGGCGGCCTCGGCCATCTTCCGGAACAGGGCCTTGGCGTCGACCTCCTCGATGACCTCGCCGGTCATGCGGGACGTCAGCCCGAACTTGCCGCCCGACTCCACGGCCTTCATGAACGTGTCGTTCACACGGACCGAGTTGTTGGCGTTCTGGTACTGGACGGACGTGATGTCGTCGCCGCCCAGGTCCATGTCGAAGCCCGCGTCACGCAGCGCGCGGATCTTCTCCTCTTCCTTCACCTTGGTCTCGATGAAGTCCTCGATGTCGGGGTGGTCGACGTCGAGGATGACCATCTTGGCGGCGCGGCGGGTGGCACCGCCCGACTTGATCGTTCCTGCGGAGGCGTCGGCACCGCGCATGAAGGAGACCGGACCGGAGGCGTTGCCGCCGGAGGACAGCAGCTCCTTGGAGGAGCGGATGCGGGAGAGGTTCAGGCCGGCGCCGGAGCCGCCCTTGAAGATCATGCCCTCTTCCTTGTACCAGTCGAGGATCGACTCCATGGAGTCGTCGACGGCCAGGATGAAGCAGGCCGAGACCTGCTGCGGCTGGGGCGTACCGACGTTGAACCAGACGGGGCTGTTGAAGCTGAAGATCTGGTGCAGGAGGGCGTAGGCCAGCTCGTGCTCGAAGATCTCTGCGTCGGCGGGCGAGGCGAAGTACTTGTAGTCCTCGCCGGCCTTCCGATACGTCTTCACGATGCGGTCGATGAGCTGCTTGAGGCTCACCTCGCGCTGCGGGGTGCCGACGGCGCCCCGGAAGTACTTGCTGGTGACGATGTTGACCGCGTTCACCGACCAGAAGTCGGGGAACTCGACGCCACGCTGCTCGAAGTTCACCGAGCCGTCGCGCCAGTTGGTCATGACGACGTCACGGCGCTCCCAGGCCACCTCGTCGTACGGGTGCACGCCGGGGGTGGTGTGGATGCGCTCGATACGCAGTCCCTTGGTCGCCTTGGTGCCCTTGGCGCGGGAACTCCGTGCCGGACCGCTCGCCGTCTCTGTCATGCCGCCTCCCTGTACGGGCTAAAACGCCCTGAAGTGCCCCGATGTTCCCTGTGGCACGTGTTCTGTCTGGTGCTGCGGGCACCCTCTGATCGCCACCCGCAGCAGGTCTTGTGTCGCCGCCTGTCGGTCGGATCCGGAGTCCTGGGACCCGAACCGACCCTCCCTCAGTCGGCGGCGTTGGCGGGCACGGGGACCTGTGCAGCCCCGCCGGACCCGCGATCGTCTTCCCGGCCCCCCGCGACAGCTTCTGCGTCGCCTTCGCGGTCGTCGTCGTCCGCGGCGGGGCGTCCTGTCGCCTCCCTCAGTTCCGCGATCGCGGCCTCGAAGTCCTCGAGCGAGTCGAACGCCCGGTAGACGGAGGCGAATCGCAGATAGGCGACGAGGTCGAGCTCCTGCAACGGGCCGAGTATGGCCAGCCCCACGTCATGGGTGGTCAGCTCGGCGCTTCCGGTGGCCCGCACCGCCTCCTCGACCCGCTGGCCGAGCTGGGCGAGCGCGTCCTCGGTGACAGGCCGTCCCTGGCATGCCTTGCGCACGCCGTTGATGACCTTGGTGCGGCTGAACGGCTCGGTGACGCCGGACCGCTTGATCACCATCAGCGAGCAAGTCTCCACGGTCGTGAAACGACGGGAGCAGTCAGGACACTGGCGGCGCCTGCGGATCGACGTGCCGTCGTCGGTCGTACGGCTGTCGACGACACGGCTGTCGGGGTGCCTGCAGAAGGGGCAGTGCATAACTCTCAACCCTCCTCACAGCAGACTCAATAGCCTCGCTGGGCCTCATGGGCCCCTCGAAGCAGCCCCAAGCATAGGCGATCTCCGAGCGTCCGAAGACCGGGGGGACCACAACTTCTGGGCTGCTGCTGCAATCCAACCACTAGATGTGGGGATTGGCTCATACATGCACGCCCCGCGCGCGTGTCGCTTGCGCACAGGCACATGCCGTACCACCCCGCCGACGCGCCGCGGCCATCCGTGCACGGCCGTATCGCTGCGACACATACGGAGATACCGTGAGCGCCACACGGAGGGCGCGTGGGACTCCCGCACAGATGGGGGTCACTTCACGGTTGATCCGATGCCGGATGGCAGACTGGGGCGACAACCCACGAGGTCGCACACCGACGGTGAAGAGTACAACAATCGACCCTTTTGCCCGCCGGGAAGCACGTTAGCCATACACCCAGACACATACCCACGTCAGGTGATTCGCGATTTTTCACTCGAACGTGTGTTTGGCGCAACCTTTCGAAAGCAACTACCGTTGTGCAGCAGGGAGACCATCGAGAGGGGCCGACGTGACCACCACCGCAGACAGTGCCACCATCACTGCCCAGGACCGCTCCCAGGGCCGACTCGAGCCGGTGCATGCGATGAACGAAGCCATGAATCCCGAGGGACACAAGCGCTCCCTCCCTGGCCGACCTCCGGGCATCCGGGCGGACAGCTCGGGACTCACGGACCGGCAGCGCCGAGTGATCGAAGTCATCAGGGATTCCGTGCAGCGGCGGGGTTACCCGCCGTCGATGCGGGAGATCGGCCAGGCGGTCGGCCTGTCCAGCACGTCCTCGGTCGCACACCAGCTGATGGCACTGGAACGCAAGGGCTTCCTCCGCCGCGACCCGCACCGCCCGCGCGCGTACGAGGTGCGCGGCTCCGACCAGGCCGCCTCCGTGCAGCCCACGGACACCGCGGGCAAGCCCGCCGCGTCGTACGTCCCGCTGGTCGGCCGTATCGCCGCCGGTGGCCCGATTCTCGCCGAGGAGTCGGTCGAGGACGTCTTCCCTCTCCCCCGGCAGCTGGTCGGCGACGGCGAGCTGTTCGTGCTGAAGGTCGTCGGCGACTCGATGATCGAGGCCGCGATCTGCGACGGCGACTGGGTCACGGTCCGACGCCAGCCGGTCGCCGAGAACGGCGACATCGTGGCCGCGATGCTCGACGGCGAGGCCACGGTCAAGCGTTTCAAGCGCGAGGACGGCCACGTGTGGCTCCTCCCGCACAACTCGGCGTACGAGCCGATCCCCGGCGACGACGCGACCATCCTGGGCAAGGTGGTGGCCGTGCTGCGCCGCGTGTGACGGCTGCGGCGGGCGGAGCCTAAGGCATCGCCCCCTGACCGGGCCCCGGGACCCCTGCGCCGGTTCCGGGGCCCTGTGCTGTTTCGGGCCTGGCGCTCTGTGGACTGCGCCGCGTTGGTGTGTGCGGGGTCCTACGGCCACGGATTCCGGATCGGGGTGGCCCTGTCACGGCGACACGACAGGGCCACCCCCGATCACTGTGACTGGTCGACCTCGGCCTGATCCGCCTCGGCCTGCTTCGCCGTCGCGTCGATCGCGGCCAGCGACTTCCGGACCTGGTTACGGTCCGTCGTGTACCAGAAGTCGGGCAGTGACGCCTTCAGATAGCTCCCGTACCGGGCCGTGGCCAGCCGCTGATCCAGGACGGCGACGACGCCGCGGTCCCCCGACGCCCGTACGAGGCGGCCGGCGCCCTGGGCCATGAGCAGCGCGGCGTGGGTGGCTGCGACCGCCATGAAGCCGTTGCCCCCGCCGTCCTCCACCGCCTTCTGGCGGGCGCTCATCAGCGGGTCGTCCGGGCGAGGGAACGGGATCTTGTCCATGACGACCAGCTGACAGCTGGCGCCGGGCACGTCGACACCCTGCCAGAGCGACAGCGTGCCGAACAGGCAGGTCTTCGGATCGGCCGCGAAGTTCTTGATCAGCTCGCCGAGCGTCTCCTCGCCCTGCAGGAGGATCGGGAACTCGGGGATGCGGGAGCGAAGTTCCTCCGCGGCCAGCTGGGCGGCCCGCATCGAGGAGAACAGACCGAGTGTGCGGCCGCCGGCCGCCTGGATCAGGTCGGTCAGCTCGTCGAGCATGTCGACACGGTCGCCGTCGCGCGCGGGACGTGACAGGTGTTTGGCGACGTACAGGATTCCCTGCTTGCGGTACTCGAAGGGCGAGCCGACGTCCACACCCTTCCACTGCGGCAGGTCGTCGCCCTCCGTCCCCTCGGGGGCGAGCCCGAGGGACGCGCCGACGCCGTTGAAGTCGCCGCCCAGCTTCAAGGTCGCGGAGGTCAGGACGACGGAGCGGTCCGCGAAGAGCTTCTCCCGCAGGAGTCCCGACACCGACATGGGGGCCACGCGCAGGGACGCACCGAAGCGGTCGTGGCGCTCGTACCAGACGACATCCCACTCGGAGCCGTTGGTGATCCGCTCCGCCACGTCGTGCACGGTCTCGACCGAGGCGAGCGCCTGCTTGCGGACCGCGTCCTCGTCCTGCACGGACTTGTCGCGAGT
This sequence comes from Streptomyces sp. cf386, assembly GCF_900103585.1. Lineage (GTDB taxonomy): Bacteria > Actinomycetota > Actinomycetes > Streptomycetales > Streptomycetaceae > Streptomyces. Next base: position 69,450 of record NZ_FNHV01000032.1, on the reverse strand, counting down.
GGCGCCGATCGCGGAGATGACGGTGCGGCAGGCGTCGCGCAGTGCCATGAGCGCGTAGGCGAGGTCCTCCGGGATCTCCTCCAGGCGGCCTGGCAGGGCCAGCTCCATCAGCCGTTCGAAGCCCTCGGCGGCGGTCTGGAGCTGGTCGGCGGCCTTCTCGTTGGCGAGCTTCGCGGCACGGCGGACCGCACGGTTGACCTGGCCGGGAGTGAGTTCGCCGGTGGCGACTCCGGTGACTCGGGAGACCAGTTCGTGCGCCTCGTCGACGATCAGGACCTCGTGCTGCGGGAGGACCGGTGCGCCCTCGATGGCGTCGATTGCGAGCAGCGCGTGGTTGGTGACGACGACCTCCGACAGCTTGGCCCGCTCACGGGCCATCTCGGCGAAGCATTCGGCCCCGTACGCGCACTTCGAAGCGCCAAGGCACTCCCGCGACGACACCGATACCTGGGCCCAGGCCCGGTCGGACACACCGGGCGTCAGCCCGTCGCGATCGCCCGTCTCCGTTTCGTCCGCCCAGTCGCGCATCCGCAGCAGGTCCTGGCCCAGTTTGCTGGTGGGTGCGGCCGCCTCGAACTGGTCGAAGAGGCCTTCCTCCTCGTCCTGCGGGACTCCCTCGTGCAGGCGGTGCAGACACAGATAGTTGGATCTGCCCTTGAGCATCGCGAACTCGGGGCGACGGCGCAGCAGCGGGTGCAGCGCCTCCACGGTGCGCGGCAGATCCCGCTCCACGAGCTGGCGCTGCAGGGCCAGCGTGGCCGTCGCCACGACGACGCGCTCCCCGTGCGCGAGCGCGGGCACGAGATAGCCCAGCGACTTTCCGGTGCCGGTGCCGGCCTGGACCAGCAGATGGGAGCCGCCGTCGATCGCCTCCGCGACGGATTCGGCCATGGTCACCTGGCCGGGGCGCTCCGTACCGCCGACGGCAGTGACGGCAGCATGCAGGAGTTCGGGGAGTGAGGGCTTCGTCATAGCCCGACCACCCTACGGCCCGGCACTGACAAGCAGGCGATCACGGTGGGGACTAGGGGCAGGATCAAGACCGGGGGTTCCTCGCGTGGGGATCGTTTCGGTTCGGGTTCGTGCAGGGTCGGGTCGGTTGAGGTCAGCGATGGTTCGAGCGCGGTCGAGGTCGGTTCGGCTGCCGTCGGGGAACGATCGGGCGCCGTCAGGGTCCGCTCGGAGGTGTCCTGGGCGATTCGGGGCCGGGACAGGGTCGGCTGTCGCGGGACGGCGGGCCGGTCTTGTTCGTCAGGCGTCTCAGGGAATCGACCTGGTCTTGGGAGATCGCCTTGTCCTGGAATTTGCTCAGCCTGGGGCTCGGCCTGGAAATGGCCCGGCCTGTTATCTGCTCGGCGGGATCTCGGATCGGTCGGTCGGGAGTGGGAACCGGATCCGCGCGAACGGTGTACCAAAAGTGATGACGCCACGACTTGGCGTCACAGCAGATGGCGCAGACTCCGGTCCCTGACCATGAGGACGGCCCGCTTGGCGGGCAGATCGATCTCGGTGGAGAACCGGAAGCCGGCGCTCAGGAAAGCGGCAACGGAAGGAGTGTTGCGAATGTCGGGTTCGGCGACGACGCGAGCGCAGGCAGGCCGCCTGTCCAGCACCAGGTCGGCGACGGCTCGGAGCAGAGTTCCACCGAGTCCTCTCCCGCGATCGCCGACAGCACCGATAAGGAGATGAAGCCCGGTGTCATGGGGCCGAGCCGGGTAGTGCCGGGCCAGCGGGTCGAGGTCGGCCCGGTAGATCTCCCAATAGCTCATCGGCGTGCCCTCGAGCATGCCCAGGCACGGAACGCTGCGGCCGTCACCCTGAAGCTGGGAGCGCAGATGCTCCTCAGCCGCTGCCTGGGGTCCCCCGAGCCCCCAGAACGCGGCGACAGCAGGGTCGTTCATCCACCGGCTGATGATCGGGAGGTCTCGCTCAACATGCACGGGGACCAGGTGAAGCATTCCTGCCGGTGTGCTGATCGGGCCCCAGTCGGCAACGCGGTCGAGCAGATCTTCGGCAATCGAGAGAACGGAGGCTGGTCCGGCCGCGCCGACACCGCCCCAGCTCCGCTCCCCGTCCGCATCGGTGCTCCCCGCGAAGAGCGCGAGGAAGTCGTCCGGCAAACGCAGATCCAGCGTGTCCTCACTGTCCGCGCCCTCGTCGGCGGTCTTGGTGATCAGCCTCTCACGAGTACCCGGGCTCGTGGCGATGCCGATCTCGGTGACGGGGATGGGGACGGTGCCGGCGTTGACACTCGCGTCAGTGGGAGGCACGGCGACACTCCTCTCAGGAGACTGGGCGGGTCATGTTCCCCAGGGATGAAGGGGGTTGGCGGAAGCCAGGGGCATTGTCAGGGACACAGACGGCGAGCGGGATTGGTCGACCACGGTCGAAGGGCCAGGTGACTGGCTGACGAGGTGCACGGTGATGGTCAGGATTGAAATGGTCAGGAATGAAGGGGGTTGGCGATGGTGACGTAGACGGACTGGGTGTCGACCGGGCCGACGAGTTCATCAAGGCCGTGCAACCGGGTCAGCAGGTTGGCCTTGCAGCGCAGAACCGGTGAGTCGAGCAGGTGGGCAGGCAGTGACGTGCGCAGCCGGGCGGGACCGAGGGCTACGTCGCCCAGGAACCGGCGGAAGGCGGCGAGCAGCAACTGTTCGTCGGCGAGACGCTGGGAGCCGAACGCTCCGATGAGGCCGAACACGTTGTTGATCGCGAGGTAGTAAGCGAAGCGTTCGTCGGTGACCTCGTCCGAGACGAAGGTGTCGCTGTGCTCACCGATGCCGGGCAGCCGGGCGTCGAGATCCGTGTGCCGGGACTCACGGAAGTAGTAGCCCTGGTTGTCGCGGTAGCGGCCACCCGAGGGCCAGCCGTCGCCGTCCAGCAGGAGCAGCGTGTTCTGCTGGTGTGCCTCCAGCGCGATGCCCGCCTCGGCGTCCAGCCACAGCACTGGCCGGACGACCTGTTCGAGGTAGCGCAGGAACCACTCGGCGGCTACGGCCCCGCGAGGGCGGCCTGTGCGGGCGGCGAGACGCGTGATCAGGTCGGCAAGACGGGACTGCAGCGGTTGCCTGTCCGACTGGGCTCGACTCGCGACGGCGGCGGACTGTGCCTGAGGTCGCGGCGAGAGGAGTCCGGCTACACAGGACACATCGTCGGCAGGCTTGAACGGGTTGTGCCGGATCATCACGTCGAGGCCGGCCACGGGATCACCGTTCGGCTCGTCGACGGCCAGCCAAGCCGGGTCGCGAATGACGTCGAACCCGGGGTGTGCGGCCCGCCACTGCGTCGACAGGCCGCTGCGCAGGAGTCGATGGACCTCGACACCGCGGTGCAGCTCCTTGCGGAGGTTCTCCCGCCGGGAGTTGGTGATGCGCAGGCCCAGCGACAGCTTGAGCATGGCTGTGGCGTCGGATCTGTGGACGGTTCGGACAGAGGAGGTGGGATGCCAGGGTGCGCCGTGGGCGCCGAGGTCCCGGAGCAGTCCGGCATCGAGCAGGGCCACGGTCTGGGGACGGTGCCGTACCTCGCGCAACTGCCAGGGATGCAGAGGCAGAGGCGTGTACCCGTCGGGCAACGGCAACCCCGGCCCGGCCAGACGAGCGGTGAGCTGGGCTGCGGGCACGACACGGCCGCGCTCGGTCCATGCCGAGTCGGTGGCGAGGAGGGAGGGAGCGACAGCCAGCCAGTGCAAAGGGAAGGAACCGCGCAACTCGGGTGAGTACAACCGCCCTTCGGCCTCGGAGAGACCCTCGCGGCTCTTCGGAGTCGGGTGGAGCGGGTGCCCGAGCATGAGTGCCTGCTCGGCCGTGAGGAAGAGGTCGGAGCCTTTGGCGGGACTGTCCCGGCGCTCGCTGATGAACGTAACGGTTCGCTGGACGGAGTCGGCGACCCGGGCGACGAGTTCGGTGGCAGCGGCAGCACCCGCTCCCTCGAGCGTCTCCCGGCTGAGCAGCGCCGCGAGGGTGACGGCGTCGATTGGTGGGGAGTGGTCGGGCGCGTCGACGAGGCGGGGGATGCCGAAGCGGTGCCATCCGGTCGGGGACCAGTATCGGACCGGGATCAACAGGGCCGTACCAGTGGCAGGCAGGGAGAGGCGGAGGATCCCGTTGCCGGGATCCGGGATGCCGGTCTCACGTACCCAGCAGCGGAGCAGGTTCTCCACGGCGGCGGCCTGGGCCGCTGTGTGCGGGTCCGGATGTTCCAAGAGGTCGGCGGTGCCATCGTGCAGCTGCTCGGGGTGTGGGGCCCCTGTCTGCATCGGCGCCCGTACCGACTCCTGCGCACCGGCAGCTCCCTGCGCCGACCCGCGGTCCTGCGACGCGCGTCCCTCCAGCGCCGGTGCACTCGCCTGGGCGGGTGTTCCTGGCCGTGCGGGTGTGACTGCCGGGGCGGACGCACCTGCCGAAGCGGGAGCAGGTGTAACTGCCGGGACAGACGCACCTGCCGAAGCGGGAGCACCTGCTGCCGGTACCGGTTTGCCGCCCGGTTCGGAACCACGTCCCTGCCCGCCGGGAGTAGGCGCCGTCGTCGATGTGGACGGTTCCTCCCGGGGAAGGCGTGCGTCGGAGGAGCCTCGCGCGCGGGTGTCGGCACGGCCGTCGGATGCGGGGGTGGTGATCAAGGCTGGTCCTCTTGAGGTGGTTCCGGCCCGTGCGGGACGGCCGACGTTCTGGGACGCGGGTGGGCATGTCTTTTGTTGGTGAGCCGTGACTCGGGAGCGGGTACGTCGACGGACGCCGACGCGAGGGCACTGCTCGGAGTGCGCGCTGATGCGCCCTCTCGGCTGCCGTGCTACCCCGCCCAGTCGGCCCGATCGTCGTGCCGCCGGTGCCGTGGGTTCGGCTGGTGTGTCCGGTCGTTGTCTGCGTGGTCGCGGGACACCGTGTCCACCGCGTCGGCCAGCCGGTCCAGCACTGCGGCTGCCTGCTCGTCGCTGATGGTCAGGGGAGGAAGCAGCCGTACGACGCTGGAGTGGCGGCCGCCGAGTTCGACGATCAGGCCACGTCGCAGACACTCCCGCTGGATGGCGAGCGCAAGTTCGGGGGCGGCGGGTCGAGGGTGACGTTCCGTGCCCTGCGCTGCCGCCGCTCCTGCTGCTCGGCCGATGGAGGCGGGGCCCGCCGATGAGCCACCCGCGCTTTCGGCGGGGTCGAGCCCTACGAGGACGCCTCTCCCGCCGCCGGCACGACCGAGACCAGCAGCGCCGCCTTCGGCGTGGCCCGGCGTCTCCCCGTCTCCTCCAGGAGCGGCCAGAAACTCCAGTCCCGGCCCGCTGCCGACCGGCCCACTGCCAACCCCCTCGATCCCCGCCAACAGGGAATCCGGACGCCCCTCGACACGACCGGGGTCGCTCGACGGCTCCACCACCTCGACCCCGATCATCAATCCCCTCCCCCGCACATCGCCGATACACGCGAACTCCCCCGCGAGTCCCTGGAGTTGGCTGAGCATCCGCGAGCCCAGTTCAGCAGCCCGCTCAGCGAGCCGGTTCTCGCGGACGTAGGCGAGCGTCGCCGTACCGGCGGCCATGGCGAGTTGGTTACCGCGGAAGGTGCCGGCGTGGGCGCCGGGCTGCCAGGCGTCGAGGTCGTCTCGGTAGACGATGACGGCCAGGGGAAGGCTGCCGCCGATGGCCTTGGAGAGGACCATCACATCGGGGGTGACGCCGCTGTGCTCCACCGCCCAGAAGGAGCCGGTGCGCCCGACCCCCGTCTGGACCTCGTCGGCGATCAGTGGGATGGATCGGTCGGCCGTGATCTGCCGCATGCGTCGCATCCAGCCGTCCGGCGCGGGGATGACACCGCCCTCGCCCTGGACGGGTTCGAGGATCATCCCGGCAGGGCGCGGTACCCCGGACTTGGGATCGTCGAGGATGGATTCGGTCCAGCGGGCGGCGAGTTCGGCGCCGTCTTCGCCGCCTACGCCGAAGGGGCAGCGGTAATCCTGCGGGTAGGGCAGGCGCGCGACCCGTACGTCGTAGGCGCCCCCGGACGCTTCGAGCGCTCCGGCGGTCATCCCGTGGTAGGCGCCGCTGAAGGCGAGCATTCCGGTTCGACCCGTCGCGGCCCGGACGAGCTTGAAGGCGGCCTCCACCGCATCGGTGCCGGCCGGTCCGCAGAACTGCACGCGCGCGTGCCCGGCGAGGCCGGGCGGCAGGGTGTGGAACAACTCGGTGATGAAGGCGTCCTTGACGGGGGTCGCCAGGTCGAGGACGTGCAGCGGTGCGCCGGAGTCGAGGACCTTGCGGATGGCCTCCAGGACGACCGGGTGATTGTGTCCGAGCGCCAAGGTCCCGGCGCCCGAGAGGCAGTCCAGGTAGCGGCGGCCGTCCGCGCCCTCGATGGTCAGCCCACGCGCCCGCACCGGCACGATCGGCAGGGCGCGCGCGTAGGTGCGCGCCGCCGACTCGCGCGCCGACTGCCGCCGCAGGATCCCTTCGTGCACGGCGCGCGCCCCCGCCGACTCGGACGTCCCCCCGCGCAAAGATTCGGTCACGGCCATGGCTCCCTGTCCTCCCGCTGTCCAGGGGCGAGCAGGTCTCTCGTGTCCTCGCCCGACCCGACATACGAAGCCCCGCGAGCGTCCACTCGAAACTCCGGGGAACTGGGCACTGGAGGCCGCCCATGGACGGCGGGCCCCCAACCGCTACCAACCCCGGACCGTTCACCGGGTTACGGGTTGCTTCAAGATCCTTGCCTGAGTGAAACCGTTGCCGGTTCACCACCGCCCAGAACCTTTCCCTCCGGATGAACCACGCGCTTGGAACTCATTTCGTCCGGGACGGCTTCTCCTTGTTGAAGAGCCAGACATCAAACAGTTTCGTCAGGTTCTTCCCGGACCTGGCCTCACACAGGGCGATGAACTGCCTGGTGTCGGCGTTGCCGTGCCGGTGCTGTCGGGTCCAGGTGCGGAGGATGTCGAAGAAGGTCTCGTCGCCGACGGCCTTGCGCAGCTCGTGCACGACCATGGCGCCGCGTCCGTAGACGGGCGGGTCGGAGACGCGCGCCGCGCTGGGAGGATCGGCCGGGGCGAAGGCCCAGATGCCCTCGCTCTCGGAATCCGTGCCGTCGTAGAAGTCCTCGAAGATCTGGTCGGTGTCCCTGCCGCCGTGCTCCTCCTCCCAGAGCCACTCCGCGTAGGTGGCCAGGCCCTCGTTGAGCCACATGTCCTTCCACTGGCGCGGGGTGACGGAGTTGCCGAACCACTGGTGCGCCAGCTCGTGCACGAGCAGCGTCTCGTCCGGCGCCTCGTCGAAGTAGGGCTTGGTCTGGGTCTCCAGGGCGTAGTCGAGGTCGGGCAGGTGATCGACGATGGCGCCGGTGGAGGAGAAGGGGTACGGGCCGAACCGTCTGCTCGCCCAGCCGACGATCTCGGGCACGAGATCTTTGACGTCCGCGGCGTCTTCGGACTCGTCGGGGTCGATGGCGACGTAGACGGGCAGGTCGTCGTCGGTCCGGCCCTTGTCGATCTCGAAGTAGCCGACGGAGATGTGGGCGAGATAGCCGGCCATGGGCTCTTCGGTGCGCCAGTGCCGGGTCACCGAATCGCCGTTGTCCTCCTGCGCGGTCAGCTCGCCGTTGCCGACCACGTCGTAGGGGTCGCCGTCCTCGTCCTTGGGCACGGTGACCGTGATGTCGTACGTGGCCTTGTCCGAGGGATGGTGGTTGCCCGGGAACCAGGTCATGGAACCGGCGGGCTGGCCGAGGGCGGTCGCGCCGTCATCGGTCTCGATCCAGCCTTCCAGACCTCCGTCGTCGTTCTCGATCGTGCGTGGGGTGCCGTCGTAGGTGACGACCGTCTTGAAGATGTCGCCATCCTTGACCGGCTTCGCCGGTGTCACCCGCAACTCGTCCTTTTCACGCGAGAATTGGGCCTTCGCACCCTGCACCGTGGCCGTACGTACCCGCAGCCCCGACAGGTCGAGGTTGAAACGGCTCAGGTCCTGCGTGGCGCGCGCCGTGATGACGGCCGTGCCCTTCAGACGGTTGTTCTCGGGCACGTAGTCCAGAGTCAGTCCGTAGTGCGCCACGTCGTAGCCGCCATTGCCGAGCGCGGGAAACAGCCGGTCACCCACCCCGGCAGCGCCAGGCCTCGGGCCTGCGGCGCTGTCGTCCCCCGACGCGGAGCCAGTGCAGGAGGTCGTCATGGCCAGGAGGAGTGCGGTAGCGGGAACCCAGCCGGACAGACGGCCCGAGGCAGCCGGCCGAAGCCGCCGGTCGTTCGCTGCATGGGGGGTCATGTCGAGTCTCCAATCGATCGCAGGACGCGAGACGTCAGAAACCCCGCACTGCCTCTCGGTTGCCTCACTGTCGGCAAAGTCTCTCAACAGCCCGACTTCTCACGGCCGCCCCAGCCGTCGGCGTGTCCGCTGCGAGACCGGAGTCGAGGGAACGTCAAATCAGCAAGTCTCTGGACGAATTGCCAGGTCAGCAAGCCCGTAGCGAAACCGTTGCCGTTCCGTCGGAACTCCCCCACAGCGACGGCATAGTGTGTGATGCCGTCCCAACCGCGCCGTGACCTCACGCGGAACCAGCGAGTGATCAGCAGGAGTTCACGGTCGCGGCGCCCAAGTACTGTCACCTCAGGGGGAGTCAGATCATGCGATCGATTCGGCCGTCGTTCACCGCTCGTCGGGAGAGGAGCGCGCGCCGCAGAACCTCCCCGCTGTCCGTGGTCGCACTCGCGGCGGCACTGGCCCTCACCGCAACGGCCTGTGAGTCGGGCGACGCCGAGGCCGGCGGCGAGGCCACCGCGTCCGCGGCGGCCGGAGGTGACGGCAAGATCACGATCCCGGACGACATCAAGGACAGGCTCAAGGAGCACGGGATCGACCTCGACAAGTGGAAGGACGGCGCCTGGAAGAACTGGGACAGGGACGACTGGCTGCGCGAGGCCAAGGACTACATCAACCCGATCATCGAGGGGCTGTGGGACCCGGACCGTATGCGGGAGGCCGACGACCCGGACCGGGGTGTCGACGACAGTGACCTCTCCGGTGACCAGGGTGTGACCGACCCGACGCCCGAGCCGGTGGACGCGCAGGCCGTGGCGCCTACGTACCACGCCAACGCCCCCCAGGCGGGGAAGGTGTTGTTCGACTCCCCCGACGGCCCGGCCGTCTGCTCGGCGACGGTCGTGAAGGACCCGGCCAACCCCGGCAAGTCCAACATGGTGTGGACCGCGGGCCACTGTGTGCACGCGGGCAAGAGCGGCGGCTGGTACCGGAACATCGCGTTCGTGCCCTCGTACAACGACGCGGCCATGGAAACCTCGGAGTTGGAAGGCGCCGCCAGGGAGAAGGTCGCTCCGTACGGCGTGTGGTGGGCCGACTGGGCGCAGACCTCGGACCAGTGGATCGCGCAGGGCGGTCAGACCGGCGGGGACGGCGCGTCGTACGACTTCGCCGTGCTGCATGTGAAGCCGGAGGCCGGCGGCAACGGCAAGTCCCTGGAGGAGACGGTCGGTTCGGCCCTTCCGGTGAACTTCAACGCCCCGGCCGTGCCCGACGTGGCCAGCATGAAGGCGATCGGCTACCCGGCTGCGGCGCCGTTCGACGGCCAGAAGCTGTACCAGTGCCAGGACAAGCCGGGTCGGCTGTCGATCAACGCCTCGGACCCGACGATGTACCGCATCGGCTGCACGATGACCGGCGGTTCGTCCGGTGGTGGCTGGGTCGCGACGGGCTCGGACGGCAAGCCGGCGCTCGTGTCCAACACCTCGATCGGGCCGGTCACATCGGGGTGGCTCGCGGGCCCGCGGCTGGGCAAGGAGGCCAAGGACATCTTCGACTCGGTGAGTGAGAAGTACACCGGCCAGTGATCTGCCCTGGTAGCGGTCAGTGAGGTTCCCCGGGTAACGGCCGGCGCCGTTACCCGGGCACCGGTCAGCGAAGGCATCATGGGCACCGGCGGCGGGGCGGTGGGGAGAAACCTTCACCGCCTCGCCGCCGTTCGCCCTCAATTCCCCGGGCATAGTGGGGTGTCGCGTTCGAGGGGCCGCACCGGAGCCTGTACGCCCCGCGCGACAGGCGCCTGCCATCAGGCACGACACCACAGCACGTTCCCACGGGGGTTACCGCACCATGCGTTCCACACGTACGCCCGCAGCGCCACGCCGCGGGCGGCGCTCCGTCCTCACCGCCACCGGGTTCGTCGCCGCCCTGGCGCTGACCGCGACCGCCTGTGGCGGCTCGGCACAGGACACGGCGGGCGACAAGGCCGACGCAGCCGCGTCCCAGGCCGCCGGCATCGGCGACGGCAAGATCCAGATCCCGGCCGACATCGCGGACAAGCTCAAGGAGCATGGCATCGATGTCGACAAGTGGAAGGACGGCGCCTGGAAGAACTGGGACAAGGACAAGTGGCTCAGCGAAGCCAAGGACTTCGTCAACCCGGTGATCGAGGGCCTCTGGAAGCCTGAGCGGATGCAGTCCGCCAAGGAGGCCAACAAGACGATCACCACGCAGGACGCCGCGGCCGACCAGGGCATCAGTGACCCGGAGCCGGCGCCCGTCGAGGCCACGGCCGAGAAGACTCCGTACCACGAGAACGCGGCCCCCGTCGGCAAGGTCTTCTTCGACTCCCCCGACGGCCCGGCCGTCTGCTCCGGCACGGTCATCAAGGACGTCAACCACCCCGGCAAGTCCAACCTCGTCTGGACGGCCGGCCACTGCGTGCACGCCGGTGGCAAGGGTGGCTGGTACCGCAACATCGTCTTCGTGCCCGCCTACAACGACCTCGGCAAGTCCGCGGCCCAGCTGCGCAACGCGAACGCCTCCGAGGTCGCCCCGTACGGCAACTGGTGGGCCGACTGGGTCTCGACCTCGAACGAGTGGATCCAGGGCGGCTCGGAGACCGGCGGCGCGGGTGCCACGTACGACTACTCCGTCCTGCATGTGAAGCCGGAGCAGGGCTCCAAGTCGCTCGAGGAGACGGTCGGCGCCGCGCTCGACGTGGACTTCTCGACCCCGTCGGCGGCCGACGTCGCCACGATGGGCGCCTGGGGCTACCCGGCGGCAGCGCCGTACAGCGGCCTGCAGATGTTCAGGTGCCTCGACCGGCCGGGCCGCCTCTCGCTGAGCCCGACCCTGCCGACGATGTACCGCATCGGCTGCACCATGACCGGCGGTTCGTCGGGCGGCGGCTGGTTCCGGGTGGTGGGCGGCGAGACCAAGCTGGTGTCGAACACGTCGATCGGCCCGGCGGACAACACCTGGCTCGCGGGCCCGCAGTTGGGGGCGAAGGCCGAAGCGCTGTACCAGAACATGAGCAAGACGTACGGCGGTAAGTGACACGGGCTGACGCGCCCGGACGGACAGGACACGCACTGAAGGCCCGCTCCCCTGCGACAGGGGGCGGGCCTTCGGCGGTTCTACGGCAGCTCAGGCCGCCGTCTCACGACGGCCCAGGCGGTCGGCGTACGACAGCTCAGGCGGTCGGCGTCGGAACGTACGGCGCGAGATCCGCCGCCAGCTCCTCATGCACCCGCACCTTGAGCAGCGTGCCCTCCGGGGTGTGCTCCTCGGAGATCACCTCGCCCTCGGTGTGGGCGCGGGCGACCAGCTTGCCGTGCGTGTACGGCACGAGCGCCTCGATCTCGACCGACGGACGCGGCAGCTCGCTGTCGATCAGCGCGAGCAGCTCCTCGATGCCCTTGCCGGTACGGGCCGAGACCGCGATGGAACGCTTCTCGATCCGCATCAGGCGCTGCAGCGTCAGCGGATCGGCCGCGTCCGCCTTGTTGATCACGACGATCTCCGGCACATCGGTCGCGCCGACGTCCCTGATCACCTCGCGCACGGCGGCCAGCTGCTCCTCCGGGTTCGGGTGCGAACCGTCCACCACGTGCAGGATCAGGTCGGAGTCACCGACCTCTTCCATGGTGGAGCGGAACGCCTCGACCAGGTGGTGCGGCAGGTGTCGTACGAAGCCGACCGTGTCGGCCAGCGTGTACTGACGTCCGCCCGGGGTCTCGGCCCGGCGCACGGTCGGGTCGAGGGTCGCGAACAGGGCGTTCTCGACCAGCACGCCCGCGCCGGTGAGGCGGTTGAGCAGGGACGACTTGCCGGCGTTGGTGTAGCCCGCGATGGCGACGGACGGCACCTTGTTGCGCCGGCGCACCTGGCGCTGGATGTCGCGGCCGGTCTTCATCTCCGCGATCTCCCGGCGCATCTTCGCCATCTTCTCGCGGATCCGACGCCGGTCCGTCTCGATCTTGGTCTCACCGGGACCACGGGTGGCGAGGCCGCCGCCCTTGCCGCCGCCCATCTGCCGGGACAGCGACTGACCCCAGCCGCGGAGCCTCGGCAGCATGTACTGCATCTGCGCGAGCGCGACCTGCGCCTTGCCCTCTCGGGACTTGGCGTGCTGGGCGAAGATGTCGAGGATCAGAGCCGTACGGTCGATGACCTTGACCTTGACGACGTCTTCGAGGTGGATGAGCTGGCCCGGGCTGAGCTCACCGTCGCAGATGACGGTGTCGGCGCCGGTCTCGAGGACGATGTCCCTGAGCTCGGTGGCCTTGCCGGAGCCGATGTAGGTGGCCGCGTCGGGCTTGTCGCGGCGCTGCGTCACGCCGTCGAGCACCAGCGCGCCCGCGGTCTCCGCGAGGGCGGCGAGCTCCGCGAGGGAGTTGTCCGCGTCCTGCACGGTCCCCGAGGTCCAGACACCGACGAGCACGACCCGCTCCAGGCGGAGCTGGCGGTACTCGACCTCGGTGACGTCCTCGAGCTCGGTGGAGAGGCCCGCCACACGGCGCAGTGCCGCGCGCTCGGAGCGGTCGAACTGGTCGCCGTCCCGCTCTCCGTCGATCTCGAGGCTCCAGGCGACGTCCTCTTCCATCAGGGCATCGGCCCGAAGACCTTCGGGATAGCTGTGCGCGAGGCGCTGAGTGTCCTGGGAAAAGGAAGAAGAGGAGGTCATTGGGTCCTTACGTCTATGGGAATCCGTTTGCGCCGACGGCGGCAGTGGCACCGGTGCCTCGGAAGGTCTCCGTAGCACCCGGGAGCTGATCCGTCACTGCTCCCAACGCACGAGTGCCCCGGGAGATTCCCGTGTCCCGTGCCGCGCCGACCCGAAAATGGTCGCACGGCACGGGACGTCTCGTCACCGTCTTATTTCGCGTTCCTCGCGTTGCTGGTGCTCCTCGCGGTCTGCCCGGTCTTCTTGGCCTTTCCGGTCTTCGCGGTCTTCGCAGCCGTCGCGGCCTTCCCGCTCTTCGCGGGCTCCTTCTCGGGGTCCGCCGCCTTCCACTCCGGCTGACCGGGCATCGGCGGGGTCTTCTTGCCGTACAGCCAGGACTGCATGAACCCGTCGAGGTGGCGTCCGGAGATCTCCTCCGCGAGCTCGATGAAGTCCGCGGTCGAGGCGGACGCGTCCTGGTGACGGCTCACCCACGCGCGTTCCAGGTTCTCGAAGGCCGGGCGGCCGATCTCCTGGCGCAGGGCGTACAGGACCAGGGCCGCGCCGTCGTAGACGTTCGGCCGGAAGATGCCGTTCTTCTTGCCGGGCTCGGGCGCCTTGGGGGCCGCGGGTGGTCCGCCGGCCGCGCGCCAGCGGTCGGAGGCGGCGTACGCGGCCTTCATCCGTGCCTCCAACGGCTTGTCGGCCTTCTCCGCCGCGTACAGGGCCTCGTACCAGGTGGCGTGTCCCTCGCTGAGCCACAGGTCGGACCAGGTGCGCGGGCTGACGCTGTCGCCGAACCACTGGTGGGCCAGCTCATGCACCATGATCGACTCGACGTACCACTTGGGGAACACGGACTCGGTGAAGAGCCCTCTCTCGAAGAGGGAGAGGGTCTGGGTCTCCAGCTCGAAGCCGGTGGCGACGTCGGCCATGAGCAGGCCGTACGTCTCGAAGGGGTACCGGCCGATCTTGCTCTCCATCCAGGAGATCTGGCCGGGGGTCTTCTCCAGCCACGGTTCCAGCTGCTTACGGTGCTCGGTGGGCACCACGTCCCGGACGGGCAGTCCGTGCGGGCCGGTGCGGTGCAGCACCGTGGAGCGGCCGATGGAGATCTGGGCGAGCTCGGTGGCCATGGGATGCGCGGTCCGGTACGTCCATGTCGTCGTCCGGCCCGCGCGGTCCACGTCGGTCCGCAGGCCGTTGGCGACGGCGGTGTAGCCGTTGGGCGCGGTGACCCGGATGGTGAACAGCGCCTTGTCCGAGGGGTGGTCGTTGCTCGGGAACACGACGTGGGCGGCATCGGCCTGGTTGGCCATCGCGAGGCCGTCGGAGGTCCGCACCCAGCCGCCCTCCCGCTTGTCCCCGTACACGGGATCGCTGGTGTGCCGCACCGTGATCCGCGTCAAGCTGCCGTCGGGCAGCGGACTCTCGGGCGTCACCACGAGGTCCTCACCGACGCTGCTGAACGACGCGGGCTCCCCGTCGACCTCGACGGACTCGACCTTGCCGTGGGCGAAGTCCAGATTGATGCGGTCGAGGTCCGTGGTCGTCCAGGCGTCGATGCTGGTGACGGCTTGGAGGGGCTTGGTGTTGGTGCCCGGATACGTGAAGGAGAGGTCGTACGACGCCACGTCGTAGCCGGGATTGCCCAGGTGCGGGTAGAGGCGGTCGCCGACACCCAGGGGTGTGGCGGGGGCACTCGCCGCGAGGAGACAGGTGGAGACGGCCGCGGCGAGCAGCGCGGGCATCCTGAGGCGCCGGGTGGACCGGGGACGGGAGCGAGGGGCGCCAAGGGCTGGCCGCCGAGCCTCGGTGCGGGGGGTGAGCAGCATGCACCACGGCTATCAGCGCAGGTGTGCGGGCCGTCGAAGACGCGCGATCGGCACACTCGAACGGGTATGTCAGGTGGGTGCAGGGTTTGGGGAGCGGCCGGCATGCCCGGCCGACGGGGGCCGATGTCGCAAGCCGCTCTCACACCCCCTGCGTCTGCGCCCTGCTCACGTCGTACACGCCCGCCACATTTCGCATGGCCCGCATCAGCCCCGGGAGCTGCGCCGCGTCCGGGAGCTGGACCGTGTAGGTGTGGCGCACACGCTGCTGGGTGGGCGGCTCGACCGTGGCCGAGACGATCTCCGCACCCTCCAGGGCCATGGCCTCCGTGAGGTCCGCCAGCAGGTGCGGGCGAACGAACGATTCGGCGACCAGGGTGACCCGGCACTCGGTGGTGTCACCCCAGCGCACTCCGACCTCCGCGCGCCCCGCGCTCCTCATCCGCGCCACCGCGGCGCACTCCACGCGGTGGACGGTCACCGCTCCCCCGCGCACGGAGAACCCGATGACCTCGTCGGGCGGTACGGGAGTGCAGCAGCCGGCGAGGCGTACGCTCGCGCCGGGCCGGTCGACGAGGACGTTGGCGGCGGTGGAGCGTCCGGGCGTCCCCTCGGCAGCCGGGCGGACACCCGGCCCTTCCTCCCCGACAGCCTCCCGGCCCGCCGATCCGTCCACCGTGGACCGGAACGGCACCGTCCCTGCTCCCTCGCCCCCGAAGGCGTCGACCTGCGGCGGGTGGGCGGCCAGCCATCGCTGGATGGCGATGCGGGCGGCGGGCGTGTGCGCGTGCTCCAGCCACTCCCTGGAGGGCTCCGAGGCCGGGTCCTGGCCCATGAGGGGCTGGACGGTGTCGCCGTCCCGCAGAACCGTACTGAGGGTCGCCAGACGGCCATTGACGCGCGCGCCGATGCACGCGTGCGCGTCCTCGCCGTACTGCGCGTACGCGGCGTCCACACAGGTCGCGCCCTCGGGCAGGCCCAGGGTGCCGCCGTCGGGCCGGAAGACGGTGATCTCGCGGTCCTGGGCGAGGTCCTCGCGCAGGGTGGACCAGAAGGTGTCCGGGTCGGCTGCGCCCTCCTGCCAGTCGAGGAGGCGGGACAGCCAGCCGGGGCGGGTGGGGTCCGCGCGCTCGCCGTCGCTCGAAGCGGCCTGCTCCTCCGAAGGAGGAGCGTAGGGATTGCCGAGCGCCACGACACCGGCCTCGGCGACCTTGTGCATCTGGTGGGTGCGGATGAGGACCTCGGTGACCTGGCCGTCCTCGCGGGCGACGGCGGTGTGCAGCGACTGGTACAGGTTGAACTTGGGGACGGCGATGAAGTCCTTGAACTCCGAGACGACGGGCGTCATACAGGTGTGCAGTTCGCCCAGGACGCCGTAACAGTCGGCGTCCTCGTTCACCAGCACCAGCAGCCGTCCGAAGTCGGCGCCGCGCAGCCGCCCCCGCTTGCGGGACACCCGGTGCACGGAGACGAAGTGCCGTGGCCGGATGAGGACTTCGGCATGGATGTCGGCCTCGCGCAGGACCTTGCGCATCTCGTCGGCCATCTCCGCGAGCGGGTCGTCCGCGCGGGAGGCGTTGTCGACGATCAACTCCCGTGTGTGCTCGTACTCGTCGGGGTGCAGGATCGCGAAGACCAGGTCTTCCAGTTCGGACTTGAGCGCCTGGACGCCGAGCCGCTCGGCGAGCGGGATGAGGACGTCGCGGGTCACCTTGGCGATGCGGGCCTGTTTCTCGGGGCGCATCACACCGAGGGTGCGCATGTTGTGCAGCCGGTCGGCGAGTTTGATCGACATCACGCGGACGTCGTTGCCGGTGGCGACGAGCATCTTGCGGAAGGTCTCGGGCTCGGCGGCGGCGCCGTAGTCGACCTTCTCCAGCTTCGTCACGCCGTCGACGAGGAAGCGGACCTCCTCGCCGAACTGCTCCCGCACCTGATCCAGCGTCACCTCGGTGTCCTCGACGGTGTCGTGCAGCAGAGAGGCCGTCAAGGTCGTGGTCTCGGCGCCGAGTTCGGCGAGGATCAGGGTCACGGCGAGCGGATGGGTGATGTACGGCTCACCGCTCTTGCGCATCTGGCCGCGGTGCGAGGACTCGGCCAGCACATAGGCGCGGCGCAGCGGTTCGAGGTCGGCGTCGGGGTGGTGGGCGCGGTGGGCGTCGACGACATGGCTGATCGCGTCGGGCAGCCGGCCGCGTGCGGCGGGGCCGAGCAGCGCGGCCCGGCCGAGGCGGCGCAGGTCGATCCGGGCGCGCGCCTTTCTGCGAGGCACGGCAGGCGTCGCAGGGCCTGCTACCGGGCCTGGCGTCGCGGGGTTCGTTGCCTCCGCACTCATGGGCACCTCCGGCTGCGTGGACCGGCGGACGGGGTGCCCCATGGCGGACACGGCACAGGGGATGGCGACTTCTCCCCCGTCCGGGCCGGTGCTTGATGCTACCGAGCCCATCACGTGCGACTGACCGCCTCTCGCCGAGCGTGAAACGGATCACCCATTCGAGCGAGGGTTTACAGGTTTACGGTTTCGCGCCATGCAACGAACCGGAGTTGATGGTTCCAAGCGCGCTCCGGGGCGCCGAAGGCCGCACTCTCAGGCCCTGAGCTGCCGAAGCCTCTGATACCAAGTCACAGAGCCGTTCAGCGGGCGCGCGTTTCCAGCCACTCCACGTCGATCTCGCCCTCGGCCACGATCACCGCGGGGCCGGTCATCTCGATCTCGCCGTCGGTCCCCTCGGTGATCACCAGGGTGCCGCCCGGTACATCGACGGTGTACGTCGCGGGGGTGCCGGTGACCGCCGGGTCGGCTCCGTCCCGGCGCGCGGCGGCCACGGCGACGGCACACGCGCCCGTGCCGCACGAACGGGTCTCACCGGCACCGCGCTCGTGCACCCGCATGGCGACGTGCCGCGGGCCCCGGTCGATCACGAACTCGACATTCACCCCGTCCGGATAGGCCGAGGCGGGGCTGAACGGCGGCGGGGAGTACAGGTCGCCGGCCTGCGCGAGGTCGTCCACGAAGGCCACGGCGTGCGGGTTGCCCATGTTCACGTTGCGTGCGGGCCAGCTGTGCTCGCCGACGCCGACCGTGACGTCCCCTTCGGGGAGCCGCGCCTTGCCCATGCCGACCGTGACGTCACCCGCGGCGGAGCCGCTGTTGGATGCAGTCTTGGCGATGTGCACGGTCTTCACGCCCCCGCGCGTGGCCACCGCGAGGTCACCCTCGGTGACATACCCGGCGCGCTGGAGGTAGCGCGCGAACACCCGCACGCCGTTGCCGCACATCTCCGCGACGGAGCCGTCGCCGTTGCGGTAGTCCATGAACCACTCGGCCTCGGCCGCCATGTCCTGGGCCTCGGGATGTGCCGCGGACCGGACCACGTGCAGCAGCCCGTCACCGCCGATGCCCGCGCGGCGGTCGCACAGGGCGGCGACGGCGGCCGGGGACAGGTCAATGGCGTTCTCGGGGTCCGGGACGATCACGAAGTCGTTCTCGGTGCCGTGACCCTTGAGGAAGGCGATCCGCGTGCTCATTCCTCGATCGTAAGGGGTCGGTACGACAGCCCACGCGCGCGTGAAGGTCAGCGCAGCCGGGCCACGCGCCACACGGCCAGCACGACCACCGCGGCTACGACCAGGGCGTAGGCCAGCACGACCCGCCAGTCCGTTCTGCGCCCGGAACCCCGCTGCGGCAGTCCGGGCCAGGTGTGGCCCACGCGGCGGGCGGCCATCATGCCCCAGCCGGCCGCGCAGGAGCAGATCAGGAGCCCCAGCATGGCGATCACGGCCCCGCTGTCGCCGAAGTCGAAGGCCAGCGGGAACGCGAACATCAGGGAGCCGACCGCGGCCAGGGCCACGATGGGGGCGAGCTGCCAGATGCGCAGTCGGCGCTGCGGTCGCAGCTCGACCTCGACCTCCGGGCCGCTCGCGTACATCTCCTCGGGCTCGGGGCCGTCGTCGGTGACGCCACCCTCGACGCCGTCCTCGGTCTCGTCCGGCCCGTCGGGGCTCAGACGGTCGCCGTCCTGCTCCGGTTCGCCCCGGTCGGTGGTGACGTTCTCGGTGCCTTGTGCGGTGTCGCGAGGGCCGGCCTCCATCGCCACGCGCCCTCCCAACTCGGACTCCACTTGGTCGATCGAAGCTCGATGATGGCATGGCGCCGGAGGCCGGGATGGCGGCCGGAGCGTCCCGATGCCATCACGTGATCAGGCTGTAACCGGTCGTTCGACCAACGCCAGTGCGAGCTGCGGAAGTTCTGTGAGATCCGCCGCAGCCCCACTCAGCCAGTGCACCCGTGGGTCGCGCCTGAACCATGAATCCTGCCGGCGCGCGAAGCGTTTGGTGGCACGTACGGTCTCCGCCCGCGCCTCTTCGATGGTGCACTCCCCGGCGAGCGCCGCCAGCACCTGCTGGTAGCCGAGCGCACGCGAGGCCGTAAGCCCCTCGCGCAACCCTTGCGCCTCCAGCGCACGGACCTCGTCGACGAGCCCGGCGTCCCACATCCGGTCGACCCGGCGCGCGATGCGCTCGTCCAGTTCGGGGCGGGCCACGTCGACGCCGATCTGGATCGTGTCGTAGATCGAGTCGTGACCCGGCAGGTTGGCGGTGAAGGGCTTGCCGGTGATCTCGATCACTTCGAGGGCCCGGACGATACGACGTCCATTGCTCGGCAGGATCGCCTGCGCGGCCTCGGGGTCGGCGGCGGCCAGGCGCGCGTGCAGGGCCCCGGAGCCGCGCAGCGCGAGCTCCTCCTCCAGCCGGGCCCTGACCTCGGGGTCGGTGCCGGGGAACTCGAGATTGTCGACGGCGCCGCGGATGTACAGACCCGAACCGCCGACGAGAATCGGCCAGCGTCCCTCGGCGAGCAGTGCGTCGATCCGCTCCCGCGCGAGCCGCTGGTACTCGGCGACCGACGCCGTGACCGTCACGTCCCAGATGTCCAGCAGGTGGTGCGGGACACCGGCGCGTTCCTCGGGCGTCAGCTTGGCGGTGCCGATGTCCATCCCGCGATAGAGCTGCATGGAGTCGGCGTTGACGACCTCGCCGCCGAGCTGCCGGGCCAGAAAGACGCCCAAATCGGACTTTCCGGCTGCGGTGGGTCCGACTACGGCGATGACGCGGGGGGCGGAAGGTGCACTACTCACCGCCACAGTCTCGCAAACCCCACGGGGTGGACTCGAACGAGTTACGTGACGGCACGCGCGCGGCGTCGTTGCCAGTTGCGAGGTTTTCGCCGCCGGTTTCGCGGGGGCGGCGACCCGGGGGCGCAACCGGACGCACCGGACGACGCGGGATTTCGCCCGCACGAGTAACGTATGGAGTGGATATGGGCGTTTTTGCACGACTTCTTCGGAGGTCGAAGGCCGCGGAGGAGGCGTCAACCGTCGAGGCGCAGGCCGACACACCAACGGCCGAACCCGTGACGGAAGAGGCGGCAGCAGCGGCGGAGGCGAAGGAGCCGGCCGAGACGAAGGCCGACGAGGCGACAGAGTCGACGGCAGCCCGGTCGACGGCAGCGGAGTCCGTCGAGACCGACGCCGACGACAGCGTCGAGATCCCCAAGCAGCAGTCCGCCGACGAGACGGCCGACAGCGAGGCCGGAGAGGGCGCCCGCACGTAACTGCCCTGCGCGGGAAGGTGAAGCATGGGTCTGATAGATAGTTTGAAAGCCAAACTCGCCCCGGCCAAGGACAAGGTCTCCGGCCTCGCGCAACAGCACGAGGGAAAGATCCAGCATGGCCTCGACAAGGCCTCGAGGGTCGTCGACCAGAAGACCAAGGGCAAGTACAGCGGCAGGATCCAGACGAGCACGGACAAGGCCAAGAGCGCCATGGACCGACTCGCGCACAAGGGCAACGACAGGGCGACCGGCAGCAGTACGCCGCCGGACTCACCCCCGCCGACGAACTGAACGGCACATCGCCGGACGGCCGCGGAGCTTGACCGCTCCCGGCCGTCCGCCGTTTGGTCGGCGGGCCCGACGAACCGTCTCGGTCGGTGCCCCTACGACCACGTCGCGACCAGGTAACCCACCCCGTACGGCGCCTCGTCGTACAGCAAGCTGCCCGAAAGGCCCGCCTGCTCCGCCGCGCCCGCGAGGACCTGCCAGGGCGCTCGGCCCGAGGCCTGCAGCTCGTGCGCGAGCTCGGTGTCCAGCGCCTTGAGCGCCGTCACGTCCGCCTTGCCCAGCGCATGCGCGACGGAGGCGTCGAAGGGCTCAGCCCGCTCGTCGAGGTAGCCGGGAGCCTTGAGCGTGCGGCAGGCACTGGCGTCGCCCATCACCAGCAGCGCCACCCGCTCGGCCCGGGCGGCGATGTCCCTCCCCATCTCAGTACACCGCTCGGGCGTCAGAGGTTCCCCCACCGCGAGTCCCTCGATCGGGGCGTCCGCCCATCCGGTCCGCTCCAGCAGCCAGGCGGCGACGGCGAGCGAGGAGGGGAGCGGTCGTCGCGACGGCTCCGGGGCGGTCGCCTCGTCCGCGGCGCGTCCCAGCCGTACGTCGATGTCCACGCCGAAACCCCGGAACGACCCCCGCGTCCCCTCGGCGTACGCCCCGTGCCCGCTCTCCTCGGCGGCTCCGACGACGACGAGCAGGTCCGGCCGGGCGGCCGCGAGCACGCCGAGCCCGTCCGTGCAGGCGGCACGCGCGGCGTCCAGCTCGGGTGCGGCACCCGCGGCGAGCTCGGGCACGAGGAGCGGCGGGCAGGGGCACACTGCGGCGGCGACAAGCATGATCGGGAGCCTACTGCCAGGGGCTGGGCTCCGGGTCGGTGCTCCACACCCGCTCGGCCAGCTGGAACATGACGCGCTGGGTCGACACCGCACCCTCGATGTGCGCGTAGTACGCGTCCCCGGCACCGACCCGGAACACCTCACGGCGCCGCTGGCGCAGCGCGAAACCGGGCTTGTAGGTACAGGCGACCTCGTAGAGGAGGGCGCGGGCCTGTTCCAGGGTGCCCTGGAAGCGCGCCGCCTCCTCGCAGCGGTACTGATCCCCGTGACCGGACTGCACGACCACCACCCACTGCGCCATGTCCCGCCCCCCGTTCTCCTGCTCGTCCCGCCCCGCCCCCTACTCTCGCGGCGTGCGCTCAGCGTGCCGTGCAGCCGCCCGTCGCCGCCGGCAGCGGCTCGGGGACGCCGATCTTCGGCAGGCCGAGCAGGACACCGGCAGGCTTGGCGGACTCGGCGGCGTTGCGCTTCTCCCAGGCGTCACCCGCGCGCGTGCGGCGCACGTCGAGGACGGGGCCCTCGGCGAGGAGGTGGTGCGGGGCGGCGTACGTGATCTCGACGGTGACCACGTCGCCGGGGCGGACCTCCTGGTCCGGCTTGGTGAAGTGGACCAGGCGGTTGTCGGGGGCGCGGCCGGAGAGGCGGTGGGTGCTGTCGTCCTTGCGGCCCTCGCCCTCGGCGACCATCAGCTCCAGCGTGCGGCCGACCTGCTTCTTGTTCTCCTCCCAGGAGATCTCCTCCTGGAGGGCGACGAGACGCTCGTAGCGCGCCTGGACGACCTGCTTGGGGATCTGGTTCTCCATGGTGGCCGCGGGCGTGCCGGGGCGCTTGGAGTACTGGAAGGTGAACGCCTGCGCGAAGCGGGCCTCACGCACCACGTGCAGCGTCTGCTCGAAGTCCTCCTCGGTCTCGCCGGGGAAGCCCACGATGATGTCGGTGCTGATCGCGGCATGCGGGATGGCGGCGCGGACCTTCTCGATGATCCCGAGGTAGCGCTCCTGACGGTAGGAGCGGCGCATCGCCTTCAGGACCGTGTCCGAGCCGGACTGCAGCGGCATGTGCAGCTGCGGCATCGCGTTCGGCGTCTCGGCCATGGCGGCGATGACGTCGTCGGTGAAGTCGCGCGGGTGCGGGGAGGTGAAGCGGACGCGCTCCAGGCCCTCGATCTTTCCGCAGGCCCGCAACAGCTTGCTGAACGCCTCACGGTCGCCGATGTCGGAACCGTACGCGTTGACGTTCTGGCCGAGCAGCGTGATCTCGGAGACGCCCTCGGCGACCAGCGCCTCCACTTCGGCGAGGATGTCGCCGGGGCGGCGGTCCTTCTCCTTGCCGCGCAGGGCCGGGACGATGCAGAAGGTGCAGGTGTTGTTGCAGCCGACGGAGATCGACACCCAGGCCGCGTAGGCGCTCTCGCGCCGCGTCGGCAGCGTCGAGGGGAACGCCTCCAGCGACTCGGCGATCTCGACCTGCGCCTCCTCCTGCACGCGCGCGCGTTCCAGCAGGACGGGCAGCTTGCCGATGTTGTGCGTGCCGAAGACGACGTCCACCCAGGGCGCCCGCTTCACGATGGTGTCGCGGTCCTTCTGCGCGAGGCAGCCGCCGACGGCGATCTGCATGCCGGGGCGCTTCGTCTTCATCGGGGCGAGGTGGCCGAGGTTGCCGTACAGCTTGTTGTCGGCGTTCTCGCGGACCGCGCAGGTGTTGAAGACGACGACGTCCGCGTCGCCGTTCGAGCCCTCGGGCGCGCGTACATATCCGGCGTCTTCGAGCAGCCCGGACAATCGCTCGGAATCGTGGACGTTCATCTGGCACCCGTAGGTGCGCACCTCGTATGTCTTCACGCCCACTGCCTGGCTCCGGTCGCTGCTGCTCATGGGACAAGGGTATGCGGTCGGGAGAACGGCCCTGCCCCGGACCGAGGTGGCAGGAGGGGGCGGGCGGGGCCTACCTCACGGCATTGGTCTCGCCGTCCTGGATGCGGTGGGTGACCTCGGTCAGACCGTCGGCGAGGGTCGCGAGCTGGTGTGGGGTGAGGACGTCGATGAGCAGCCTGCGGACGAGCGCGACATGGCCCGGGGCCGCCTGCTCCAGCATGCGCCTGCCCGCGTCGGTGAGGACGGCGTAGACCGCGCGCACATCGCCGGGGCAGGAGCGCCGGGTCACCAGGCCCGCCTTCTCCAGCTGTGTGACCTGGTAGGTCAGGCCGCTCTTGGAGTTGAGCAGTGCGTCGGCGAGGCCGCTCATGCGCATCTCCCGGTCCGGGGCGGCGTTGAGGCGCGCGAGGATCTCGTACTGGAGGTGCGTGATCCCGACGTCGTCCTTGAGCTGCTGATCCAGGCGGCGATTGACGAGCGCGCCGGCGGCCAGGAAGGCGTGCCAGGCGCGGAGTTCGTCCTCGTTCAACCATCGCGGTGCGGCCATGGATCCACGCTACAGGGAGGGTTGTTCAAACTTGAAACCCCGCGTTATCGTCGACCCGTCGAGGTTCAAATTTGAAGCGGCCGGCTCGTCCAGCCCTCGAAGCTCGTCCAGCCCTCGAAGGAGTACTCGCATGCCTTCCTCCCTCTCCCACGTCGCCACCGACGCCGCCCCGCGCTACGCCAAGCAGCTCGCCTCGCACTTCGGCCGGAAGATCCCCGTCGAGGACACACCGGCCGGCGGGCACCGCCTCACCTTCCAGAACACCGACGTCGTCCTCGAACCACAGGACGACCACCTACTGATCCGGGTCACCGCACCCGACGCACCCACACTCACCACCATCCAGGAGGTCGTGGGCAGCCACCTCGAACGCTTTGGCCGCCGCAACGAACTGATCGTCGCCTGGGACGAGCCCACTCAGGGCTGACCGGGAAGAGTCGCGCTCAGCACTGACCGGAGAAGAGTCGCGGCTCAGGGTAGACCGGGACATTCAGGCATCCGGCGACAGCCCTACGCCCCGCCGGTCCCCCACCCCTGACGGCGCAGCACACCCGACACGTCCGGCGCCTCGTAGTGCTCCCCCTTGAGCACCTTGCCGTCGGCCCGGCGGGCGACCTGGCCGTCGGGGCCCAGCTTGGTCATGTTGGAGCGGTGGATCTCGGCGAGTACGGCGTCGAGGTCGATGCCGTGCACCAACGCCGTGCCGTACGCGACGTAGACGACGTCCGCCAGCTCGTGCGCGAGCTTGTCGAGCGGGCCGGTGACACAGACCTCGGCGACCTCCGCGGCCTCCTCCGCGAGCAGTTCCCCGCGGTGCGCGGCGAGGTCCGGGGCGACCTCGGTGGGCGTACTACGGGCGTCGAGCCCGAAGGCGCGGTGGAATTCACGGACCAGGTCGGCGGGCGAGGAACTCATGCGCCGACTGTAGCGGCCGGGTCTGACAGTCCCTGTCGCGAAGGCGTCCAGCTCACGAGGCCGCCCTCGCGCCCTCCCCTGTGACCCCTGCCCTGGTCAGCACCGCGTACCAGCTGGCAGGATCTCGGCCATGTCCAAGGCACTCACCCGCATCACCAGGAGCCGGGCTCTGCAGGGCACGGCCGCCGGGTTCGTCGCCTTGGGGTTGCTGCTGTGGTGGCTGCTGCCCCTGGGCGAGGAGCCGCCGAGCGGGACGATCACGTTCAGTACCGGCACGCGCGCGGGTGTCTACCAGGAGTACGGCGCGCTTCTGCGCAAGGAGCTCGCCAAGGACATGCCGCAGCTGAAGGTGCGGCTGCTGACGAGTGACGGCTCGCAGGAGAACGTCGAGCGCGTGGCCACCGGACAGGCCGACTTCACGATCGCCGCCGCCGACGCGGTGGACACGTTCAAGATCGGCGGCAAGCCCGTCACCGACCGGCTGCGCGGTGTCGCCCGTCTCTACGACGACTATGTCCAGCTGGTCGTCCCGCCGGACTCCGACATCCGCTCCGTCGCGGACCTGAAGGGCAAGCGGGTGGCCATAGGGCGGGCGAACTCCGGCGTGCGGCTGATCGCCACCCGGGTGCTGGAGGCCGCCGAGATCGACCCGGAGAAGGACATCACGCCACGGTCGGACGGCATCGACACCGGGCCCAAGCGTCTGGGGCACGAGCTCGACGCGTTCTTCTGGTCGAGCGGGGTGCCCACGGACGGGCTGGAGGAGATCGCCGAGACCTCCTCGTTCCGGTTCGTGCCGATCGACGCCAACCTCGTCGCCAAGGTGCACGCCGGTGGGGACACGGCCCACTTCTACCGCGCGACCAACATGCCGGAGTCGGCGTACCCCACCATCCAGAACGGCGACACGGTGCCTACGATCGCCGTCTCCAACCTACTGATCACCCGCAAGGACATGGATCCCCGGCTCACGGAATGGCTGACCCGTACGGTGATCAAGAGCCGTGACGGCATCGGCGCCCACGTCCACTCCGCGCAACTGGTCGACCTGCGCACGGCGATCTACACGGATCCCCTGACCCTGCACGACGGCGCCCGGAACTACTACCGCTCGGTCAAGCCGTAGGAACCTGGCGACACGGGCCCGCCGCAGGAGCCCGGGGAAACCCGGTGGCGCAGGCCCGGCCGGCCACGGTGCCTGCCCGCTACTGCGTCGGCGCCGTCCTGGGCACCGTCACCGTCACCCGCAGGCCGTGCGGTTCATTGCTGCCGTAGGAGACGGAGCCCCCGCCCGCCGCGAGCAGCGCCCGGGAGATCGACAGGCCCAGGCCCGAGCCCTTGATGTTCTGGTGCCGGCCGCTGCGCCAGAAGCGGTCGCCGATGCGGGCGAGTTCCTCGTCGGTGAGGCCGGGACCGTGGTCGGCCACCACGATCGTCGATGCACTGCCGTTGGACATGACGGTCACCTCGACGCGCTCACCCTTCGGAGTGAACTTGACGGCGTTGTCGATCACGGCGTCCAGCGCGCTGGACAACGCCACCGGGTCGGCCCACGCGGTGGTGGCCGGGCAGTCCGCCACCAGCTGTACGCCCTTGGCCTTGGCGGTCGGCGCCCAGGCCGCGACACGCTCGGCGGTCAACGCGCCGATGTCGGTGAGCCTCAGGTCGGCCTCGGTGTGCTCGGCCAGGGCCAGGTCGAGCAGGTCGTCCAGGACCTCGGCCAGGCGCTTGCCCTCGGTCTGGACCGAGGCGATCTCCGCATTGCCCTCCGGAAGTTCGAAAGCAAGCAGTTCGATGCGCAGCAGCAGCGCCGCGAGCGGGTTGCGCAACTGGTGCGAGGCGTCGGCGACGAAGGCGCGCTGCTGCTCCAGCACGTCCTCGACGTTGTCCGCCATCTCGTTGAACGACCGGGCCAGCCGCCGGAGTTCCGGCGGACCGCTGGCGACCGCGACCCGTGACTTCAGGCGGCCGCTCGCGATCGCGTGCGTGGTGGTGTCCAGCACGCGCACCGGCCTGAGCACCCAGCCGGTCAGCCTGAGCGCGGCCCCGACGGCCACCAGCATCGCGGCCGTCAGACCCGCGCCGATGATCAGCCAGCCCTCCAGGATCCGCGAACGCATCTGCCCGGTGGGCGAATCGGTGACGACGACCGCGACGACGTCACCGTCCCGGATGACCGGCGAGGCCACGACGAGGTGGCCCCGCTGCCACGGCCACACCTGTTTCGGGTCGTGGCTGCGCCGGCTGAGCAGCGACTCCTCGAAGGCCTCACGCACCTCGCCGGACTCGGGCAGGAACCAGGTCGTCGGCCCGTTGGCCAGGGGCGTGTCGGTGGGCAGGAAGACGCCGACCTGAATGCCGTAGACATCGTGGTAGCTCTCGAGTTCTCGGCTCAGGATGCGCAGTTCGTCGCGGGATCCGGTGGTCGTGTCGGCGGCCGGGCGCGCTATGGCCGCGAAGTACGCCGTGTCGTCGATCCGGTCGACGACCACCTTCTGCTGCTGGGCCGAGGCCAGGCTGACGGCGAGCGGTACGCCGAGTGCGAGCAGTACGGCCGCCATCAGGACGATGAGCAGGGGGAGGAGACGAGTGCGCACCCTTGCCCGCTACGACGCCGGGGCGACGAGTCGGTAGCCGACGCCGCGTACGGTCTCGATCAGGGCCGGCATGCGCAACTTGGCGCGCAGGGACGCCACATGCACCTCAAGAGTGCGCCCGGTCCCCTCCCAACTCGTGCGCCACACCTCGCTGATGATCTGCTCCCGGCGGAAGACCACTCCGGGGCGCTGCGCGAGCAGGGCGAGCAGATCGAACTCCTTGCGGGTCAGTTGGACAACCGAACCGTCGACGCTGACCTGGCGGGTGGGCAGTTCGATGTGGACCGTGCCCAGACGCAGCACTCCCTCACCGCCCGTCCCGGCGTCCTCCTGCACGTTGCGCCGGCTGACGGCGTGGATCCGGGCGAGCAGCTCTCCGGTGTCGTACGGCTTCACCACATAGTCATCTGCCCCGAGATTGAGGCCGTGGATGCGGGAGCGGACGTCGGAGCGCGCGGTGACCATGATCACCGGGGTGCTGGTGCGCTTGCGGATCTTGCCGCAGACCTCGTAACCGTCCTGGTCGGGCAGGCCGAGGTCGAGAAGGACGACACCGAAGCCGTTGCCCTCCGGAACGAGCGCCTGCAGGGCCTCCTCGCCGCTACGCGCGTGCGTGACGTCGAAACCGTGCCGCGCCAGTACCGCGGACAGCGCGGCGGCGACATGGTTGTCGTCCTCGACAAGGAGCAGTCTCACCCCGGCCTCCTTCGGTTCATTGGCCGTACGATTCAGCTAGGTACACAGTGCGTGCACACGCGCGCGTGCACCATGGAAGTCACGCTGATGGACGAGGACGCCGTCAAGTGGGTTCCGGTTGCGGGCGGCTTCCGTTACCCAGCCGGTACGCGCCCAGCTGTCAAGTGCTACGACACGTGTCCGATTGCTATCGGATCGTGATGCTCAGATTCCCCTCAGAACTAATGACGCAGGTCGGATACGGTTATTACTGTCCTCCGAAACCGAGGAGGACGGAGCCTGAGAGCGATGACCGAAGTATCGGTGGCCAAGGAAGACGTGGCCGCGACCGGCGAGCTGGTCGTCCTGAAGAACGTGAACAAGCACTTCGGCGCGTTGCACGTGCTCCAGGACATCGATCTGACGATCGCCCGCGGCGAGGTCGTCGTGGTCATCGGACCCTCCGGGTCCGGGAAGTCCACCCTGTGCCGCGCCATCAACCGCCTCGAGACGATCGACTCCGGCGCGATCGCCATCGACGGCAAGCCCCTGCCCGCGGAGGGCAAGGCGCTCGCCAAGCTACGTGCCGACGTCGGCATGGTCTTCCAGTCCTTCAACCTTTTCGCGCACAAGACCGTGCTCGAGAACGTGATGCTGGGCCAGATCAAGGTCCGCAAGGCGGACAAGAAGAAGGCCGAGGAGAAGGCCCGCTCCCTGCTCGACCGGGTGGGCGTGGCCAACCAGGCGGACAAGTACCCCGCCCAGCTCTCCGGCGGCCAGCAGCAGCGTGTGGCCATCGCCCGGGCGCTGGCCATGGACCCCAAGGTCATGCTCTTCGACGAGCCGACGTCGGCTCTCGACCCGGAGATGATCAACGAGGTCCTCGAGGTCATGCAGCAGCTCGCCCGCGATGGCATGACCATGATCGTCGTCACTCATGAGATGGGCTTCGCCCGCTCTGCCGCCAACCGAGTGGTATTCATGGCAGACGGGAAGATCGTCGAAGAAGCCGTGCCGGACCAGTTCTTCAGCAACCCGCGCAGCGACCGTGCGAAGGACTTCCTGTCCAAGATCCTGCACCACTGACGGACCGCTTCACGCACCCGACGACCTGCGTCATCCAACCCTCCGAGGGGACGACCCTCGGAGGGGACGCATCTCTTCATCACGCAAAGGATGTTCACCATGAAGCTCCGCAAGGCCTCCGCCGCGGCCGCCGCTGCACTCGTCCTTTCCCTCACTGCCACCGCCTGCGGTGGCGGCGACGGTGACAACGAGGGCGACTCGGGCTCCTCCGGTGGTGGCAAGATCAAGATCGGCATCAAGTACGACCAGCCGGGTCTGGGCCTCAAGGAGCCGGACGGCACCTTCTCCGGCTTCGACGTCGATGTGGCGACGTACGTGGCGAAGGAGCTGGGCTACGACGCCGACCAGATCGAGTTCGTCGAGACCAAGAGTGCCGACCGCGAGAACGCGCTCGCCCGTGGCGACGTGAAGTTCATCGCGGCAACCTACTCGATCACCGACGAGCGCAAGCAGAAGGTCGACTTCGCCGGCCCGTACCTGCTGGCCCACCAGGACCTTCTGGTCAAGGCCGACTCCGACATCACCGAGGCCACCGACCTCAACGGCAAGAACCTGTGCTCGGTGACCGGCTCCACCTCGGCGCAGAACGTCAAGAACGACTTCGCCCCGAAGGCCAACCTCAAGGAGAACAGCGGCTACTCGGAGTGCATCTCCTCGCTGCAGAGCGGCACCGTGGACGCCCTGACCACGGACGACTCGATCCTCGCCGGCTTCGCCGCGCAGGAGCAGTACAAGGGCCAGTTCAAGCTCGCCGGCCTCAAGCTGAGCAACGAGAACTACGGCATCGGTGTGAAGAAGGGTGACACCGAGACCCTGAACAAGATCAACGCCGCCCTCGAGAAGATGGTCAGCTCGAAGGCCTGGGACAAGGCGGTCAAGGACAACTTCGGTCCGGCCAAGTACAAGAACGAGCCCGCGCCGAAGATCGGCGTCATCGTCCAGTAGCGCAAGGATCCACCGGCGCGCCGCCGTCCACCGCGATCAGGGCGGCGGCGCGCCGCGCTATCCACATACGCCACCCACCCGGAAGCGCGGGAGATCGTGTTCGACTTTCTTTCTGACTATGACAACCCAACCCTGTTGGGTGCCTTCTGGACGACGGTGAAGCTCACCGTCTTCTCCGGCCTCGGTTCCCTGATCTGGGGCACCCTTCTGGCCGCGATGCGGGTCAGCCCGGTCCCGCTCATGCGTGGGTTCGGCACGGCCTATGTGAACATCGTCCGGAACATTCCCCTGACGGTCATCATCATCTTCACCTCGCTCGGCCTCGCCGATGTCTTCGGCGTGACGATGGGCGCCTCCGACTTCCAGGTCCGGGGCTTCCGACTGGCGATCCTCGGTCTCGTCGCCTACACCGCGGCCTTCGTCTGCGAGGCGATTCGTTCCGGCATCAACACCGTGCCGCTGGGCCAGGCCGAGGCGGCCCGCGCCATCGGGCTGACTTTCAGTCAGACCCTGCGGCTCATCATCCTGCCGCAGGCCTTCCGCGCGGTCATCGGCCCGCTGGCCAACGTGTTGATCGCCCTGACCAAGAACACCACGGTGGCGGCCGCGATCGGCGTGGCCGAAGCCGCCTACCTGATGAAGCAAATGATCGAGAACGAGGCTCAGACGCTGCTCATCGGCGCGGTCTTCGCCTTCGGTTTCGTGGTACTGACCCTGCCCACGGGCCTCATCCTCGGCTGGCTGAGCAAGCGACTGGCGGTGAAGCGATGAGCTCCGTTCTCTACGACGCACCAGGCCCCCGCGCCAAGCGGCGCAATGTGTTCATCTCGGTGGTCTTCTTCGCCCTGCTGGCCCTCCTCGTGTGGTTCGTCTATGGCGCCATGAACGAGAAGAACCAGCTGGAGTGGGCCCTGTGGAAGCCGTTCACCGAGTCCCAGGCCTGGACGACCTACCTGCTGCCGGGTCTGGCCGACACGCTCAAGGCCGCAGCGCTGGCCATGGTGATCGCCCTTCCGCTCGGCGCGGTCTTCGGCATCTCGCGCCTCTCCGACCATCTGTGGGTGCGGCTTCCGGCCGCCTGGGTGGTCGAGTTCTTCCGGGCCATCCCGGTCCTGCTGCTGATGCTGTTCGCCAACGAGGCCTACGACCGCTGGGCGAACCTCACCACTGAGCAGCGGCAGCTCTACGCGGTCGTCACCGGCCTGGTGCTCTACAACGCGTCCGTCCTCGCCGAGGTCGTCCGGGCCGGCATCCTCGCCCTGCCCAAGGGGCAGTCGGAGGCGGCCAAGGCGATCGGCCTGCGCAAGGGCCAGACGATGCGGATCATCCTGCTGCCGCAGGCCGTCACCGCCATGCTGCCGGCCATCGTCAGCCAGCTCGTGGTCATCGTGAAGGACACCGCCCTGGGCGGCGTGATGATCGGGTTCACCGAGCTGCTCAGCACGCGCGCCACCCTGGCGGCCGCCTACGCCAACCCCATCGCCAGCTTCGTCGTGGTGGCGATCATCTACATCGTGCTCAACTTCATCCTCACCAGCTTCGCGAGCTGGCTGGAGAAGAGGCTGCGGCGCAGCAAGAAGAGCACGGGCGCCGTACTCAGCGCCGAGGACATGGAGGAGCTGAACCCGGCGGCAACGGGTGGCACCTACGGGACCGGTGCCGGAGGCGGGGGCATCTGACGCGCCGTCAAGTGACATGATCGACACGGAGGGCAGTGGCATGATCGCCACTGCCCTCCGTCACTTGACGCAAGCACCGGCAATGGGTTGCATACGTTCTGTGATCGTGCACCCTGCTCCAACTTTCTGTTCACTTGCGTCCCTCGGGACACCGCTGCGGGCAGGGGGCACCGCGCCGTGGACCCGGTGATCATCGTCGGAGCGGGGCCCGTCGGGCTCACGCTCGCCCTGGCGCTGGCGCGTCAGGAAGTGCCGTCCGTCGTTCTCGACGAGGGGCCCGGCAAGGACGAGCCCCGTCTCGCGCGCACCGTCGTCCTGCGCGAGGACACCGCCGCCCTCATGGAGCGCCTGACAGGCGTACCGCTCGCCGAGGCCGGGGCCCGCTGGGCCGGATGGCGGGCGATGCGGCGCAAGCAGGTGATGCGCGAGGTCAAGTTCGACGACACCGCGGAAGGCCCCGAGGGCGGCACGAACCCGGCCCCCCTGCACATCGCCCAGCACGTGCTGACCGGCGCCCTGCGCGCCGCCGTCGGCGGCGAACCGCTCATCAAGGTCGCCGTGGACAGCCGCCTGGACGCCATCGAGCAGGAGGCCTCGGGCGTCACCGCCCACACCCGCGGGCCCAAGGGCACCTGGTGGCGCGGCAGCTACCTGGTCGGCTGCGACGGCCCACGCTCGACGGTCCGCAAGCTCCAGGACATCCGTTTCCCCGGCCGTACGGCGGTGGAACGACACGCCGTGGCCGCGCTGCGGGCGGAACTTCCGTGGGACGGCGAGGCGTTGCTCCATCGGATGCCGCCGTGGCGGACGTCCGGACCCTCGGGCGGGGAGGTCACCGGACGGCCGCTTCCGGACGGGGTGTGGCGCCTGGACTGGCTGCTGCCGCCGGGCAAGGACCTGGTCACGCCCGAGGTGCTTGTTGCTCGTGTCCGGGAGACGCTCGCCGGGTGGACCGACGGACCGACACCGCCGTACGAACTTCTCGATACCGGAGTTCACACGGTCCATCACCGGCTGGCCCGCCGCTGGCGGGTGGGTCGCGTCTTTCTCGCCGGGGACGCGGCGCACTGCCTCGGCACTCTCGGCACGCACGGGCTCGACGAGGGGCTGCGGGACGCCGACAACCTCGCCTGGAAACTGGCGCCGGCCTGGCACCACGGGCCGCATGAGGCGCTGCTCGACAGCTACCAGGCGGAGCGGCGCGCTGTCGTCGCCGCCCGGCTGCGCGCCGCCGACCAGGCGCTGCCGTTGCTGCGCGGCGGAGGCGGGCTGCGCTCGTACGTCCCCGGCTCCGCCCGGGGCCATGACATGCTGCTGATGGACGGCCACTTGGGGCACGGAGCGATCGGTGCGCCGGGGTCGTACGCCGGCTCACCGCTCACGCCCCAGCACCTGGAGGGTGAGGTCCCCGTGGACACGCCGCGCGGTGCGCAGGTCATGGACGTCCAGGTCACTGCCGAGGACGGCTCCTTCGTACGGCTACGGGACCGGCTCGGTCGCAACGCTCTGCTGGTCCTGCTGATCGCACCGGGCACGGGTGTGTGGGAGCGCAGGCACTGGGTGACCGCGGGGATCATGCCCCGGCTGGTGGCGGCGGTGACGGCACTGCCCCATCCGGCGGAGCTGCTGGTCGCGGAGAGCTATCCCGGGGCGGCGGCGCATTCGGTCCTGCTGGTGCGGCCCGACGGCCACCTGGTGACGGCGTTGAGCGGGGTGCGGCCGGCCGATCTGTACGCGGCGGCCGAGGCGGCGCTGGGCGGACCGGTCAAAGCGGGAGCGGAAGCCGGGGCAGGCGCAGGCTCACGCTGACATGGCGGTTAGTTGACCGGCTCGCGCTGCGGCCGCACCCAATAGCCCATGGTGTACTCCGGATCTTGACTGCTCGACTCCCTGAAGGGGAGGGGATTCCTGGCTCAGGCTGCCTCTCGGAGCGACGCTCCGGAAGGTCTTGCGCCCTCGACACCAGCCGGGTTCAGACCAGCCCGGACGAGCATCACGCGAGCGGAGTTCTTGTCCCTGGGGGATGCGGCTCCGCACGCGATGCAGGTGTAGATACGTTCCGACAGAGGAAGTGCGTGCTTGGTTCTCGCTCCGCACGATGCGCAGTCCATGGTGGTATGCACGGGGTGCACGAGGCGGACGTCTCGCCCGTGTTTACGGCCCATCTCCAGCAGGGCCTTCTTCGTTGCGCCGATTGCGGCATCGGCAGCCTTGCGGGCCATTGACGTCTTGGCGAGGAACTTCGGGCGGAAGTCCTCCACCGCGATGGCGTCGTGATCGCGCACGACCTTCTTCGCCCACTTGCGACCGGTGTCCTGCCGCTGCCGGGCGACCTTCTGGTAGGCCTTTGCACGCAGCTTCTTCGCCTCGCGGTACCCCTTCGAGGCCGCCTGCCCCTCGGCCGGTTTGCGGCGAGCCATCATCCGGTCGTACCTCGACAACCTCTGCTGCGCCTTCTTCCCGTGCTGGGCATGGGGAAGGTCGTGCGGGTTCGAGGTGGTGGTCGCAGTCTCCTTCACACCCCAGTCGATCCCGATCACTGCGCCGGTGGAGGGCAGCAACTGTACTTCGGCGGACACGACGAACGAGGCGTACCAGTGACCGAGGCTGTCCCGGTACACACGCACTGAAGACGGGGCGGCGGGTAACTCTCGGGACCACACCACCGTCGTGACGATGCCGCCCGCCAGGTGTAGGCGGCCGTCTTTGAGACGGAAGCCACGCTTTGTGTAGTTGAGCGTCGGAGCCGCTTCGCACTTCTTCTTCCAGTCGGGCATCCCAGCGCGCGGCCTGAGGGGCAAGCGCTCCTTGATGTCCTTGTGCGCCTTTGCTCGCGACGTGCCGAAGTCCCGGATGATCTGCTGCTGCGGAACGCTGGCGCCCTCCCGCAGCCACGGGGTCACCCGCCGGGCCTCAGTCAGCATCCTGTCGAGTTGTGCCGGGCCGCAGGTCTGCTTGTCCTCCGGGTGCGCCTTGTTGTGCGCGTGCACGGCCTTGGACTTGGCCACGCACTCGTTCCACACCCAACGACAGCGGTCCCACTCCGCAAGCAACTGCGTATGGGCAGTCGACGACACCCGCAGACGGTACGTGTACCGGGCATGCCCTCCCTCCTTCAGCACCGGCACGATCACCCTCCTCCCACGGCTTCACCGACTCATCCCGATTCCTTGGGGAGACCGTACGTGCGATATGCGTACACCCGTGCCCGCATCGCATCTCAGTCACCACAACCAGCGAACATGGGTACACAGTTCGCTTGCTCGCGGCTCTACCAACGACGGTCTTGCGGTCGCTCCCCTCCCAAGAGACCGGAGACGGCGACGCTCCCCGTTTCCGTCAGAGATGCGATTGATCCCTGGGAGGAACGCCAGGACGACTGCGCCAGAATCCGATGACGGCGAGTTGACCGGTTCGCACCGCCATGGTGTACTCCCGACCATGACCGACACCTGTGTGCGCCTGTGGCGGAGGGTCCATATGGACCTCGTCCGCTATGCGGGCTGCGTGTGTCGTCCGTCCTGCTGAACTCGCATCCCTTTTCTTCCAGCGCGCGTCGCTGCCGTTGTCTGACGCCTCTGCTGTCGCGCGCTCTTCGCGAACTCTCTTCAGGACGGTGCCCGTGTCTGTCTCTTCTGCCGCCGTTTCCGCTTCTCAGCCGGTCGCCTCACCGGTCTTGACGCCGACTGCCGCGCCCGTTTCCGCTCCTACGCAGGCGGATCTCCTCGACTTCGTACGGCGTACCGCCGCCGACGCCGACTTGATCGCCTCGCTTCCGCTCGACCCCGAGGGCCGTACCTGGGTACGGCTCGAAGGCCCCGGTGGCAGCGAGGCGTGGCTGATCGGCTGGCCGCCCGGGACCGGCACCGGCTGGCACGACCACGCCGAGTCGGTCGGGGCCTTCGTGACGGCCGCCGGCGAGCTCAAGGAGAACTCACTCGCCGTCCGGCTACCGGCCGACGGCTGGAAGACGCTGGAACTGGCGGACGACGTGGACCGTGCACGCCGGCTGCCGAGCGGCAAGGGCCGCTCCTTCGGCCGTCACCATGTGCACGAGGTCCTCAACGAAACCGCCGACCAGCATGCGATCTCGGTTCACGCCTACTATCCGCCCCTGCCGCAGATCCGCCGCTTCAGCCGAAGCGGGCCGATCCTGCGGCTGGAGCAGGTGGAGCGGCCGGAGGACTGGCAATGAGTGCCATGGGGGCGGGCTTGCCTGTGGGAGAGGCTCTGCGGGGCAGAGTTTGGGCGAACGGTCGGTTGGCGGGGGTGAGTCGACGATGAGCGGTGTGAACGGTGTTCACGGCGTGAACGGCGGGGGTGAACAGCCCTTCGGCATCGACGAGTTGCTGGAGCGAGTGCGCGTCGGCTACGCGCGGGTCGAGCCGCTGGAGGCGTACGAGGCCGCACAGCACGGCGAGGCTCTGCTGGTCGACATCCGGTACGCCGCCCTGCGCGAGCGGGACGGGCTGATCCCGGGCGCCCTCGTCGTCGAGCGGAACGAACTCGAGTGGCGCCTCGATCCGCAGGGCAGCCATCGCGCTCCCGAGGCCACGAGCCACGATCTGCAAGTCGTGGTGATCTGCAACGAGGGCTATGCATCGAGTCTGGCGGCCGAGTCGCTACGGCGACTGGGGCTGCAACGGGCCACCGATCTCGTCGGCGGGTTCCAGGCGTGGCGGTCGGAGGGGCTTCCGGTGACGTCCGGGGCGAGCGCGGCAGAGGTGGAGGCCTAGGACCTTCCGTGCCGGGAGTGCGGGCTTGGCGGGAAGAGGTCTCCCGACGCCCTTCCGAGGTCTTCCGAGGTCGGCGTCCCGCAGAGCAGGGCTCAGGAGAGCGGCCGCGTTGTGTGGCGTCGGCGCCTGTGCGGGCCACGCCCTTGCGTAGTCGCTGCCGAGCCTCTGACCGCCGGCCCCGCCCTTCACTCCGAACCCTGCCCCGAACGCGATGGGCGCCCCCGCGCGTCCATCGTGTCCAGGGCCGGAATCCTGCGCTCACGGCCCTTCGCCCACTCCTAGGCCCGCTACCGGAATCAGAACCCCTCGTCCCCGAGGAACTCCGTGTCCTCGCCCTCTTCCTCCAGTGCCCGTCGGACCACCCGCAGGGCCATCCCCTCGGGGTAGCCCTTGCGGGCGAGCATGCCCGCGAGGCGGCGCAGGCGCTTGTCACGGTCGAGGCCGCGCGTGGAGCGGAGCTTGCGGGCGACGAGGTCGCGTGCGGTCGCCTCCTCCTGCTCGGAGTCGAGCTGTGCGACGGCCTCGTCGATCAGCGTGGAGTCGACGCCCTTGGTCCGCAGTTCCTGGGCGAGCGCGCGCCGGGCCAGTCCCCGGCCGTGATGCCGGGACTCCACCCAGGCGTCCGCGAAGGCACTGTCGTTGATGAGGCCGACCTCCTCGAACCGCGACAGCACCTCCTCGGCGGCGTCGTCCGGGATCTCCCGCTTGCGCAGGGCGTCCGCGAGTTGCTTCCGCGTGCGCGGGGTCCCGGTGAGCAGACGCAGGCAGATCGCCCGCGCCTGCTCCACCGGGTCCCCTGGGGACGACCTCTCCTCGGCCCTCGACGAGGAAGAGGCGCCTCCGTCCTCACCGGACGGCTCTGTGCGGCCGCGCCGTCGGCGCCCGCGTGAGCCGCCCGAGCCATCCGAACCCCGAGCCCCGCCACGGCCGCGACGGGAGCCGCCGCGGGGCGCACCGGCGCCGAGCGTCGAGCCGCCCTCCGGCCACGCCTCGCCGTCCACCGCACTCTGGCCGGGCTCATCGCCGTACGTCAGGCCCGGGCCGCCGTCATACGCCAGGCCCGACTCGTCGCCGTATCCCCCGTACGACGCGCTCCTGCCGTACGGCCTCGTGCCGTCGTTTCCCCCGTCCGCGTCATGGGCCGCGCCCTCTCCGTAGGCGTGGCCGCCCGTCCCGGAGGAGCCTGCGTCGCCGCCTTTCCCCCGCTCACGCGGAGCCTCCGGGTAGAGGCCGTATTCGGCCCAGTCCGTTCGCCGTGTCACTGATCAGCTCTTGGCGGTCGCGGCCTTGGTCTTGGCTGCCTTGGCCGCCGCCGGAGCGGGCACCGTCTTCGCGGCGTCGTCCGGGGTGGCGGAGACCGCGGCGTCCGCGCCCGGCTCGGCGGCCGGCTCCTCCGGACGCACACCGACGCCCAGCTTCTCCTTGATCTTCTTCTCGATCTCGTTGGCCAGGTCGGGGTTGTCCTTCAGGAAGTTGCGGGCGTTCTCCTTGCCCTGGCCGAGCTGGTCGCCCTCGTACGTGTACCAGGCGCCGGCCTTGCGGACGAAGCCGTGCTCCACGCCCATGTCGATCAGACCGCCCTCACGGCTGATGCCGTGGCCGTAGAGGATGTCGAACTCGGCCTGCTTGAAGGGCGGCGCGACCTTGTTCTTGACGACCTTGCAGCGGGTGCGGTTACCGACCGCCTCGGTGCCGTCCTTCAGGGTCTCGATGCGACGGATGTCGATGCGCACCGAGGCGTAGAACTTCAGCGCCCGGCCACCGGTCGTGGTCTCCGGCGAGCCGAACATCACGCCGATCTTCTCGCGGAGCTGGTTGATGAAGATCGCGGTGGTCTTGGACTGGTTGAGCGCGCTGGTGATCTTCCGCAGGGCCTGGCTCATCAGACGGGCCTGCAGACCGACGTGGCTGTCGCCCATCTCGCCCTCGATCTCCGCGCGCGGGACGAGCGCGGCGACGGAGTCGATGACGATCAGGTCGAGGGCGCCGGAGCGGACCAGCATGTCCACGATCTCCAGCGCCTGCTCGCCGTTGTCCGGCTGGGACAGGATCAGGTTGTCGATGTCGACGCCGAGCTTCTTCGCGTACTCGGGGTCGAGGGCGTGCTCCGCGTCCACGAAGGCGACCTGGCCGCCGGCCTTCTGGGCATTCGCCACCGCGTGCAGGGTCAGGGTCGTCTTACCGGAGGACTCCGGGCCGTACACCTCCACCACACGGCCACGCGGCAGGCCGCCGACGCCGAGCGCGACGTCGAGTGCGGTCGACCCGGTGGGGATGACCTCGATGGGCTCGTTCGGCCGCTCGCCCATGCGCATCACGGCGCCCTTGCCGAATTGCCGTTCAATCTGTGCGAGCGCGGCGTCGAGCGCCTTCTCGCGGTCGGTTCCTGCCATGGGTTCCACCCGGTTTGCTTGAGTCGATCGCTTCACGTCAAAGACGCTAACGCCTGCCACTGACAATGCGCCCCGACGCCCGTCCGGCCTGTGGATAACTCGGGCACTTCTCAGTCGAAACCGTGGCGAAATGCCCGCCGGGAGCCTTGCCGGAGCCTCCATGAGAATGGATGTTCGATTTTCGTGTCAAGCGCACCACGTGACACCTACGAGACTGGGTTCGGGGCCCGACACCGCCCCGGATTCCCGGCCGACCGTCCGCTCCGAGTCGGACTGCACACCGTTCTCACGGCTGTCCGCCGTGCCAGTCATGCCCGTCGTTGTCGTCAAGATCGTCGTGGCCTTCGTCGGCCTCGCCTCAGGTGGAGCTCTCCCCGGAACTCCCCGACTCCGACCTCGGCTTCGCCGATCCGGGCCGCCGGTCCCACAGCGCACGCACGCGCTTGACCAGGCCCCGCCCTGCTCCCCGTCCCCGGTGCCCGTGGACCCGGGGGTCGTCCGTGACGTCGTACCGCTTCACATACGCCCCCAGGAACGCCTGCAGCGTGGCGACAGCGGGAATGGCGATCAGCGCGCCCACCGCACCGAGGAGGGCGGTACCCGCGATGACCGAACCGAAGGCGACCGCCGGGTGGATGTCCACGGTCTTCGAGGTCAGCTTGGGCTGCAGCACATAGTTCTCGAACTGCTGGTAGACCACGACGAAGATCAGCACCCACAGCGCGTACCAGGGGTCGACCGTGAACGCGATCAGCATGGGCAGGGCGCCCGCGAGATAGGTGCCGATGGTTGGGATGAACTGCGAGACCAGACCGACCCACACGGCCAGCACGGGCGCATACGGCACATCCAGGCTCTCCAGCAGGATGTAGTGGGCTATGCCGGAGATCAGCGCCATCAGACCGCGCGAGTACAAGTAGCCGCCGGTCTTGTTGACGGCGATCTCCCACGCGCGCAGCACCTCGGCCTGCCGGGCGGGCGGCAGCACGGAGCACAGGGCTCGGCGCAGTCGCGGGCCGTCCGCGGCGAAGTAGAACGAGAACAGCGTGATCGTCAGCAGCTGGAACAGTCCGCCGAGGACCTGGGCGGACACGTCCAGGACGCCGGTGGCGCTGTTCTGCACATAGTTACGCAGCCAGTCGGAGCGGAGCAGGCCCTCCTGGACGTCCACGCGGCGCAGCTCGGTGTGGAAGTGTGCGTTGATCCAGTTGATGACGGAGTCGAGGTAGTTCGGAAAGTCCTCGACGATCTTGATGATCTGGCCCGCGAGCATGGACCCCAGCAGCGTCACGAACCCGGCGGACACCACGATCACGGCGAGGAAGACGATGCCGGTGGCCAGGCCTCGGCGCATGCCGCGCGAGGCCATCCAGCTCACCGCCGGCTCGATGGCCAGGGCCAGGAAGAACGCGATGAGGATGTTGATCAGCAGCCCGGTGAGCTGGTGAAAGGCCCAGCTGCCCAGCTGGAACACACCGACGAGCGCCAGCGCGAGCACCATGGCGCGCGGGAGCCAACGAGGCATGCGGGCGTCCGGCCCGGCGGCGCCTTCGCCCGGCGGCGGGGTGGGCGGCGTCGTGCCGAACGGGGATTCGTGCCGGGCGGGCTGCCCGGTCTCGTCAGTGCGTGCCACGGAGCAAGTCTCGCCCACGCCACCGACAACCGGCTCCCGTCCTGCGATCTTCGTGACCGGTCAACGCTTCTCCCCCGGAACGTTCATGACGGCGCAGACCACACGCCATACGTCCTTGGCCTCCCAACCGGAGTTCAGCGCCTCGTGCACCGTGCGCCCGCCGAGCTCCGCCATCACGTGGTCGCGCGCGAAGGTGTCGGCGTACCCCGGACCGAAGTGGGCCGCCATCCGCTCCCAGAAGACCGTCAACCGCATGCGTCCAGTATCCCGCCCCTGAGAGTGGGCCTGCGCCGGGACCGCTTGCCGAGACCGCTTTCCGCCCTACGGTCTGTCGCATGGCCGAAACAGGAGCCCCCCTCCCCCCGACGCCCCCGGCGCACTCTCCGCTCTTCCGCGCCGAGCAGTTCGTCTGGCTCACCGCGCGC
This sequence comes from Streptomyces sp. cf386, assembly GCF_900103585.1. Taxonomy (GTDB): domain Bacteria; phylum Actinomycetota; class Actinomycetes; order Streptomycetales; family Streptomycetaceae; genus Streptomyces. The sequence continues at coordinate 28,485 of NZ_FNHV01000032.1, read as the reverse complement.
GTACTGGAACAGCGCCTCTTCGCGTACCACTTCCTGAACGGCGCCGCCGACCCGGTGGAGACCGCGCTGGACGCCTACCGCAACGAGGACGGCGGGTACGGCCACGCACTGGAACCCGATCTGCGCGGCCCGGTCAGCCAGCCGCTGCACACCGGTCACGCACTGCACATCCTGGACGCCATCGAACGCTGCGGCGGACAGCGCGTGGACCGTGTGTGCCGCTACCTCACCTCGGTCGCCACGCCGGACGGCGCCCTCCCGGCGATCCACCCCAGCCAGCGCGGCTACCCCGCGGCTCCTTTCCTGCCGATCGTGGACGACCCACCCAGCGCGCTCCTGGCCACCGGGCCGGTGGTCGGCGTCCTGCACCGCAACGAGGTGTGGCACGCCTGGCTGTTCCGAGCCACGGACTTCTGCTGGCAGGCGGTCGAGTCCCTGGAGAAGTCCCATCCCTACGAGATCGAGGCCGCCGTGGCCTTCCTGGACTCCGCTCCCGACCGCACGCGCGCGGAGACGGCCGCCGACCGACTGGGCCGCCTGGTGCGCGAGCAGTGCCTGGCGGTACTGGAGCCGGACAACCTCGACGCGTACCCCGTCCCCGCCGGCTACGCCCCCGGCGAGCACCACTTCCCGCACCACTACGCGAGGACACCGCGTTCCCTCGCGCGCGCGTGGTTCACGGACGACGAGATGAACCGCTCCCTCGACCACCTGGCGGGCGAGCAGCAGGAGGACGGCGGCTGGCCCATCGTCTGGCGCCAGTGGGCACCGGGCACCGCCCTCGAGGCACGCCCCATGGTGACGATCGAGGCGTTGCGCACCCTCAGGGCATACGGCCGCCACATCGGCTGACCCGCCTCACCCGCCCATGGCCCGCACCCCGGCCGTCACCACCACGGCCGCCGCGACGACAAGCAGGAACGGGGCCCGCAGAACGAGCACCACGGCAGCCGCAGCGACTCCGGCCGCCCTCGCGTCCAGCACCAGCGCATGCCCGTCGCCGAACGTCTGCTGAGCCGTGAGAGCGGCAAGGAGGGCGACGGGCAACAGGGCGGCAAGACGCCGAACGAGAGGCTTCTCAAGAGCCCCTGCGGGCACGAGCAGCCCGACCAGCTTGACTGCGTAACAACCGAGAGCGGTGACGCCGATCGCCATCCAGATGCTCACAGCTCTCCCTCCCGCGTGTCTCCCCTACGACGCCCCTCGGCCCACAGCACGACCGGCGCCGCGAGGGCGGCGACCAGAACGGGCACACCAGCGGGCAGCACCGGCAACAACCCGAGCCCCAGAACCACGGCCAGACCGGCGACGGCCCGTTCGGTCGCGGACTTCAGCATCGGCGCGAGCAACGCCAGGAACACGGCGGGCCCGGCCGCGTCGAGCCCCCAGGCATCGGTGTCGCCGATGGCCTCGGCGCCCAGCCCCCCGAGCAACGTCGTGAGATTCCACAGCACGTACAAGCTCAGCCCTGTCACCACGAACCCGATGCGCGCACTGCGCCGCGTCGGCTGCGCCAGCGCGACAGCGGCGGTCTCGTCGATCACCCACTGCGCGGCGAACGGCCGCACCGCGCGCGGGAGGCTGAGCAATTGCGACAACCGCAGCCCGTAGAACGCGTTGCGCACCCCCAGGAAGAAGGCGCCCGCAGCCGCGGTCAACGGGGTGCCGCCTGCCGCGAGCGCCCCCACGAGCGCGAACTGCGACGCTCCCGTGAACACCAGCAGGCTGAGCGCACAGGTCTGCAAGAGCGTGAGGCCACTGCCCGCCGACGTCACCCCGAAGGCGAACCCGGACAGCCCGACGGCGACTCCAACGCCCAAGGCGTCCCGTACGACAGCCGCGTCGGGCTTGCCTCCGGCGGCGCGGAGGTCTGCGAGAGTTTTCTGTTCTGCCACGCCTGCGACGCTACGAAAGCCCCTGCCAGGCGTCTTGTACGTTCTTGCGCTCCCGCTGATAGGCCCCCGGCGGTACGCCGACGATCCTGGTGAAATGCCGGTTCAGATGCGGCTGGTCGGTGAACCCCACGGCGATGGCGGCCTCCGCCGGCGAGCCCCCCGCGTCCAACAGCTGCCGAGCCCGCCGTATCCGCGCATCGGTGAGCCAGGTGTGCGGCGGCATCCCGTACAGGTCCCGAAACGCCCGCAGCAAGGCGAACGGCCCGGTACCGAGATCGGAGGCCAGCCTCTCCAGACTCGGCGGCTTGGCCATCCGCTCCTCCAACACCCCACGCGCGCGTACCGCGATCCGAGCCCCCGCGGTCCGCACCTCCCGCTGCGGCAGAGCCCCGCCGTTCAACCGCAGCAGCCGCGTCACGGCCACGCGAAGCAACGTGTCGGCAGCCAGCGCGTTCCCCTCGTCGGCGGCACGCAGCACTTGATGCACCAGACCCACGGTGTACGGATCATCCAGAACCGGCCTGACGAACCCCGGTGTCCCGCTGATCGAGGTGGTCTCGGCCGCGATCTCCGCCACCACCTCCGGCGACGGATACACGGCCCCGTACTGCCACCCCTCAGGAACCCCCGCCCGCCCCGTATGCGCCGTATCCGGATTGACCAACGCAAGCGCACCGGCCCCGCGTACTGATCGGTGCCCCGACAGTGAAAGACCTCCACACCATCCGCGATGGCGGCGATCACAAAGTTCTCATGGGTGTGCCGCACGAACGTCTTCCGGATGTACCGGGCCCGCAGCAGATCGACACCGGGCAACTCGGCGTACTGCCAGTGCCGCGCCCGCTCCGCTGAACCTGCCATGGGTCAATTCTCCGCCAGACGCCGAGGGCTGTAGGCCCACAGGCCCGCACCCCCACCAAACCCCCAGGCCGAAGACATTTCCCCAGCTCAGCCCCATTGTCAGTACCCGGGTGCAGGATGGACGCATGGTCAGCAACGCACACCGAGCCCTAGCCGGCTTCTCCCCCGCAACCCGCGGCTGGTTCGCGGGCGCCTTCTCCGCGCCCACCGCGGCCCAGGCGGGCGCGTGGCAGGCCATCCGCGAGGGCTCGGACGTGCTGGTGGTCGCCCCCACCGGCTCCGGCAAGACCCTGGCCGCCTTCCTCGCCGCCCTCGACCAGCTCGCCTCCACACCCCCACCGGCCGACCCCAGGAAACGCTGCCGCGTCCTCTACGTCTCCCCGCTCAAGGCACTGGCCGTGGATGTGGAACGCAACCTCCGCAGCCCTCTGACCGGCATCCGCCAGGAATCCGTACGCCTCGGCCTGCCCGAACCCGAAGTAAAGGTGGGCATCCGCTCGGGCGACACCCCCGCCGCAGAGCGCCGAGCCCTGTCCACGCGCCCCCCGGACATCCTGATCACCACCCCCGAGTCCCTCTTCCTGATGCTGACGTCGGCCACCCGCGACGCCCTGACCGGCATCGAGACGGTGATCCTGGACGAGGTCCACGCCGTGGCGGGCACCAAGCGCGGCGCCCACCTCGCACTCACCCTGGAGCGACTGGACGAGCTCCTCCCGAAGCCGGCCCGCCGCATCGGCCTGTCGGCCACCGTCCGCCCGGTCGACGAGATCGCCCGCTACCTCTCGCCCCGCCGCAAGGTGGAGATCGTCCAGCCGAAGTCGGGCAAGGAGTTCGACCTCTCGGTCGTGGTCCCGGTCGAGGACCTCGGCGAGCTCGGCGGCTCCCCTGTCGCCGACGGCGGCGAAGGCGCAGAACGCCCTTCGATCTGGCCGCACGTCGAAGAGCGCATCGCGGACCTCGTCCAGTCCCACCGCTCCACCATCGTCTTCGCCAACTCCCGCCGCCTCGCGGAGCGCCTCTGCAACCGCCTCAACGAGATCGCCTACGAACGGGCCACCGGCGAACCCCTGGACGAGCACCACGCCCCGGCCGAACTCATGGGCGGCTCGGGCGCGGCCCAGGGCGCACCCCCGGTCATCGCCCGCGCCCACCACGGCTCGGTCTCCAAGGAACAGCGCGCCCTGGTCGAGGAGGACCTCAAGGCGGGCCGCCTCCCCGCGGTGGTGGCCACGTCGAGCCTCGAGCTGGGCATCGACATGGGCGCGGTGGACCTCGTGGTCCAGGTCGAATCCCCGCCCTCGGTCGCCTCCGGCCTCCAGCGGGTCGGCCGCGCGGGACACCAGGTCGGCGCGGTCTCCACGGGCGTGGTGTTCCCGAAGTACCGCGGCGACCTCGTCCAGGCAGCCGTGGTCACCGAACGGATGCGCACCGGCTCCATCGAGTCCCTCAAGGTCCCGGCCAACCCTCTCGACGTCCTCGCCCAGCAGCTCGTCGCCATGACGGCGATGGACACCTGGCAGTTCGACGACCTCCTCACCATGGTCCGCCGGGCCGCACCCTTCGCCTCCCTCCCCGAATCCGCCTTCACAGCGGTCCTCGACATGCTCGCCGGCCGCTACCCGTCCGACGCCTTCGCGGAACTTCGCCCACGCGTGGTCTGGGACCGGGTAGCCGGCACGATCACCGGCCGCCCCGGCGCACAGCGCCTCGCGGTCACCTCCGGGGGCACCATCCCGGACCGCGGCCTCTTCGGTGTCTTCCTCGCCGGATCCGACCCCAAGAAGGGCGGCGGCAGGGTCGGCGAGCTCGACGAGGAGATGGTCTACGAGTCCCGCGTCGGGGACGTGTTCACGCTCGGCACCAGCTCCTGGCGCATCGAGGACATCACACGCGACCGCGTCCTGGTGTCCCCCGCCCCAGGCGTACCGGGCCGCCTCCCCTTCTGGAAGGGCGACCAGCTGGGCCGCCCGCTGGAACTGGGCCGTGCGGTGGGCGCGTTCCTGCGCGAGGTCGGCTCGCTGCCCAAGGAGGACGCCCGCCTTCGCCTGCTCGCCGCAGGATTGGACACATGGGCGGCCGACAACGTCCTGTCCTACCTGGACGAGCAGCGCGAGGCCTGCGGACACATCCCGGACGACCGCACGATCGTCGTCGAGCGCTTCCGCGACGAACTCGGCGACTGGCGCGTCGTCGTGCACTCCCCCTTCGGTGCCCAGGTCCACGCCCCCTGGGCCCTCGCCCTCGGCGCGAAGCTCTCCGAGCGGTACGGCATGGACGCGCAGGTCATGCACGCCGACGACGGCATCGTGCTGCGCCTGCCCGACGCCGACCTCATGGGCCTGGACCTCCTGGACCAGGAACCGAGGAAGGCCGGCGCGGAGTACGACGCCGACCAGGCGCCCGTCGGCGCGGCGGACGTCGTCTTCGACAAGGGCGACGTCGACCAGATCGTCACCGACCAGGTCGGCGGCTCGGCCCTCTTCGCGTCCCGCTTCCGCGAGTGCGCCGCCCGCGCGCTGCTGCTGCCCCGCCGCAACCCCGGCAAGCGCACCCCACTGTGGCAGCAGCGTCAGCGCGCCGCGCAACTGCTCCAGGTGGCAAGCGAGTTCGGCTCGTTCCCGATCGTCCTGGAGGCGGTCCGCGAGTGTCTCCAGGACGTCTTCGACGTCCCGGGCCTGACAGAGCTCATGGGAGACCTGGAGGCCCGCAAGGTGCGCCTTGTCGAGGTCACCACCCCCGAGCCGTCCCCCTTCGCGCGCTCTCTCCTCTTCGGCTACGTCGCCCAGTTCCTGTACGAGGGAGACTCCCCGCTCGCCGAGCGCCGCGCCGCCGCCCTGTCGCTGGACTCCCGGCTGCTGGCCGAGCTGCTCGGCCAGGCGGAGCTGCGCGAGCTGCTCGACGCCGAGGTGCTGACCGAGCTGGAGCGAGAACTCCAGTGGCTCACCGAGGACCGTCGCATCAAGGACGTCGAAGGCGTCGCCGACATCCTCCGTCTGCTCGGCCCGCTCACCGACGCCGAGTTGGCCGAGCGGGGCGCCGAACCGCACTGGGCCCAGGAGTTGGCCGGCGCTCGCCGCGCCATCAAGGTCCGTATCGCCGGCACCGACCACTGGGCGGCGATCGAGGACGCGGGCCGCCTGCGCGACGCGCTCGGCACCGCCCTGCCAGTCGGTATCCCCGAGGCCTTCACCGAGCCGGTTAAGGACCCGCTCGGCGATCTCCTCGCGCGCTACGCCCGCACCCACGGCCCGTTCACCTCGACCACGGCTGCGGCCCGCTTCGGTCTGGGCGTGGCGGTCACGGAGGGCGCCCTCCAGCGTCTGGCGGCGGGCGGGCGGGTCGTACAAGGCGAGTTCCACCCGGCCGGCATCGGCCAGGAGTGGTGCGACGCGACCGTCCTGCGCCGCCTGCGCCGCCGGTCGCTGGCCGCCTTGCGTCATGAACTGGAGCCGGTGCCGCCGACCGCTCTCGCGCAGTTCCTGCCGCAGTGGCAGCACATCGGCAAGGGCCACGGACTGCGCGGCGTCGACGGACTCGTGCGCGCCATCGAGCAGTTGCAGGGCGCGTCCGTACCCGCGTCCGCCCTGGAGAAGCTGGTCCTGCCATCCCGCGTCGCGAACTACACCCCCGCCATGCTCGATGAGCTCACCTCAGCCGGCGAGGTCGTCTGGGCCGGAGCCGGCTCGCTCCCCGGCAAGGACGGCTGGGTCTCCCTCTACATGGCGGACGCGGCACCCCTGCTCCTGCCGCAACCCCACCCCTTGGAGCCGACGGCGCTGCACCAGTCAGTCCTTGACGCCCTGTCCGGCGGATACGGCCTGTTCTTCCGTCAGATCGCCGACCAGATCCGCGCCACCACCCACCCCGACGCCACCGACCCCCAACTCGCCGACGCCCTCTGGGAACTGGCCTGGTCGGGCCGCCTGACGAACGACACGCTCGCACCCATGCGCTCCCTGCTGGGCTCCGGCCGCACCGCGGGCTCCACGGCCCACCGCGCCAAGCGCACCGTTCCGCGCGGCCGCTACGGCTCCCTCACGGCCGCGGCCCGCCCCGCCTCCCGCACCGGCCCGCCCACCGTCGCCGGCCGCTGGGCCCTGCTCCCGGCACACGAAGCCGACCCGACCGTGCGTGCCCACGCCCTGGCCCGCACACTCCTCGACCGGCACGGCGTCGTGACCCGGGGTGCGGTCAGCGCGGAGGGCGTCGAGGGCGGCTTCTCAGCGACGTATCGCATCCTGTCCGCCTTCGAGGACAGCGGCCAGGCCCGCCGCGGCTATATCGTCGAAGGGCTCGGCGCCGCCCAGTTCGCGATGGACGGCGCGGTGGACCGCCTGCGCGCGGTCGCCAACGCTCGCGAACGCGGCGACACCCTGCCCGGCCCGAGCACCCCCGACACCTACGGCGCTCCCGGCCCTGACGGATCCCACGGCTCGTACCGATCCGACAGCCTTGGCACCACCGGCGACTTCGGCGCCTCCGATGGCTCCACCCCATCCGCCCCTGACCAAGGCAACCCCTTCAGATACGACGCCCCTGACAGCGCCGCTCCGTACAACACCCCTGAGAGCGCGACCTCGTACGGCACCCCTGACACCGCCCCCACGTACGACATCCCCGACCTCGACCACGACTTCCTGGACGCCCACCTCGGCCCCGGCGACTACGTCTCACCCCGCGACCTCGCCCCCCAGACCGGCCGGCGCACCCCGCAAAGCCCCGCATGGCACAACGGCGGCACACCGTACGGATCCGGCCCCGGCTTCGCCCCCCGCCACGGCCGCCCCGCCGCCGACACCCGAGCCGTCGTCCTCGCCGCCGCCGACCCGGCGAACGCGTACGGCGCAGCCCTCGCCTGGCCCGAGCCCCCCACCGGCGCCGGGCACAAGCCGGGCCGCAAGGCGGGCTCCCTCGTGGTGCTCGTCGACGGCGAGCTGACCCTCTACATGGAGCGCGGCGGCAAGACACTGCTGGCCTGGCCCTCGACCCCCGACAACGAACCCACCGACGACCCCCGCCTGCACACAGCCGCGGAAGCCCTGGCCTCGGCCGCCCGCGCGGGCTCCCTCGGCACGGTCACGGTGGAACGCGTGAACGGCGCCTCAGCCCTGACCTCCCCCATAGGCACCCTCCTGGAAGGAGCGGGCTTCATCGCAACACCCCGAGGCCTACGCCTACGCGCCTGACCCGAACCGCAGGCCTCAACCCCCTCCTTCCTCCCCCACGGCCGCACACCACTTCCCGCCCCGCTACCTTCCACCCATGCCACCCTGGACCCATGCCCGAAGGAGACACCGTCTGGCAGACCGCGAGGCGACTGCACACCGCGCTCGCGGGCAGGACGCTGACCCGCACCGACTTCCGGGTACCGAAGTACGCCACGGTCGACCTCACAGGCCGAACCGTCCTGGACGTCACCCCACGCGGCAAACACCTCCTCACCCGCGTCGAGGGCGGCCTGACGGTCCACTCGCACCTCGGCATGGAAGGCTCCTGGAAGGTCTACACCGACCAGCAGCGCTGGACGGGCGGCCCCGCCCACCAGATCCGCGTGATCCTCGCCGCCGCCCCCGCCACCGCTTCCACCCCCGGTCCCGCCCGTACCGCCATCGGCTACCGCCTCCCCGTCCTCGATCTCCTACGCACCACCGAGGAAGACCGAGCCGTCGGCCACCTGGGCCCCGACCTGCTGGGCCCGGACTGGAACCCCGACCGCGCCCTCGCCAACCTCCTCGCAGACCCCGCCCGCCCCCTCGGCGAAGCCCTCCTGGACCAGCGCAACCTCGCCGGCATCGGCAATGTCTACAAGAGCGAGCTCTGCTTCCTGCTCCGCGCCACCCCCTGGCTCCCCGTCGGCGCACTCCCCGCCGAGCACACCGCCCAACTGCCCGTACTCGCCAAGAAGCTCCTGGAGGCCAACCGCGACCGCCCGGTCCGCAGCACGACGGGCCGCCGCGGCCAGGACCTCTTCGTGTACGGCCGCGCCGACCGCCCCTGCCTGCGCTGCGGCACCTCGATCCGCGCGGCCGACCAGGGCGACGGTTCCCGCGAGCGCCCCACCTACTGGTGCCCCGACTGCCAGGCGGGCCCGGCCCCGAGCAAGGCACCCGCCACCACCGCACGCCGCAGAACTCTGCCCCGCACGACCAATTGACGACCCGTCAGAAACCCTCGTACCGTCCCTTCATGGGCGTGAAGGCGTACGACCTCACCGGACGCACCGCATTCCTCACCGGCGCCGCCAGCGGAATCGGCCGTGCCTCGGCCGTCCTGCTCGCCGAGGCCGGCGCCACCGTGCACTGCGCCGACCGTGACGCGCAGGGCCTGCACGACACGACGACCCTGATCAAGGCAAGCGGCGGCACCGCCCGCGCCCACCACCTCGACGTCACCGACCGCGAACAGCTCCGCCAGGCCGTCGCCACCTGCGAGCGCCTCGACGTGATGGCCGCGGTCGCCGGGATCATGCACAGCAGCCCGGTCCTGGAGACCCACGACGAGGATCTCGACCGCGTGCTGAACGTCAATTTCAAGGGTGTGCTGCACGCCTGCCAGGAGGCCGCCCGCGCGATGCTCGCCCAGCACGTCCGGGGCAGCATCATCACCATGGCCTCGGGCGCCGTCGACACCGGCGGCCCCGGCCTGCTCTGCTACGGCGCGGCCAAGGCGGCCGTCGTGCAGCTGACGAAGACGCTGGCCACGGAGATGGGCCCGCACGGCATCCGCGTCAACGCGGTCGCCCCGGGCTGGATCCGCACTCCCATGACCGACCGCCACGACACCGCGGCGCAGACACAGACCGAGGCGTTCATGGCCCGGATGTCGCCGCTGGGCCGGGTCGGCGAGCCGGAGGACATTGCGCACGCCGTGCTGCACCTGGCGTCCGACGCCTCGTCCTTCACGACGGGGCAGATCCTGCGTCCGAACGGCGGTGTGGCGATGCCTTGGTAGGCCGCCCCCTCCGCCAGGCGTCCGCCCACCGCCGCGGATCGACGGTGCCGACGGCCCGCGCCTTCGGCACACAGCGCACCGGCAGCAGGCTCAGCCCCCACCCTCCGGCTGCGACGGCCGCCTCCAGGGCCCCCGTGTCCGGCACGAGCGCGAGCCGCAGCACGGCCCACCACCACAGCGCCCCGAACGCGAGGATCACCCCCAAGCGCGCTATCGGCCGTGCCATCCACCCACCTCCAGCCCGAGGCTAGGCCGCCCGCTCACCCGCCGGGAGGGCGCACCGACGGCACACGGATGCAGCGCGGGCCAACGTCGTCACAGTGCGTCAGGGCGCCGTCACACCCTCCACGATGGCCTCCGCGCCGCGCAGCGGCAAACGGACCCGGCGCACCCCGTACAGCACGAAACCCCGACCGCACTTCCCCAGATCTCCCTGGAGAAGCCCCGGCCGGGGCCTCACACAACTCCTTCGGCGCGTGGTCAGCCCACGCGCACCGGCGACACCGTCACGCGGCGACCACGTCGACCGCCTCGGAAGGCGCCTTGATGGTCACCCGTTCCGGTGGCACACCGGTCACCGACACGGAACCCAGCATCGGACGGACCGACGCGGGTACAGGCTCGCTGGGTGTGGCCGCGGCAGACTGTGCCAGCTCGGCGAGGGCGAGTTCGTCGCTCACTTCCCGCATGAGCTCGGACATCCGTACGTCCAGCGCGTCGCAGATCGCGGCGAGCAGCTCGGAGGAAGCCTCCTTCTGCCCCCGCTCCACCTCGGAGAGATAGCCGAGTGAAACTCGGGCGGACGAGGAGACTTCGCGCAGAGTACGGCCCTGGCGCTGGCGCTGCCGACGCAGCACGTCACCCAGCAGGCGACGGAGCAGAATCATCGGTGGCTCCCTCCTCGGACCGCGTAGCCGCATCCTTCACGCCCCACCGTACCGCCTTGCGCCGCGGCCGTGCGGGGAGCGATGTCGTGTTCACTAAGGGCTGCAAACATCAAAACCCCCCGTTCTGTTCCGTATCCTGTGCCCGCTCATTCCCAGTGTGTTCGCTCGCAAGCTCCTTCAGGAGCAGCGCGAGTACGCTCCGTACACTCTCCATACGAATTTCCTCGCGGGCGCCGTTCAACCGCAGGGCCTCCACTTTTCCGCCACCGGCGGAACCGGAACCGGGTCCGAGCGGCCCGTCCACGGCCACGAAGACCGTCCCCACGGGCTGTCCGTCCTGTGACTCGGGCCCCGCGACACCTGTCGTCGCGACGCCCCAGTCGGCCCCCAGAGCCTTCCGCACTCCTGCCGCCATCTGGGCCGCTACCTGCGGATTCACCGCTCCGTGCTGAGCCAGCAGAGTGGCGTCGACCCCGAGCAGCTCATGCTTGAGCCCGGTGGCGTAGGCGGTCACCGAACCGCGGAACGCCTTGGATGCCCCAGGGGTGGCTGTGATTTCCGCCGCAACCAGTCCGCCCGTGAGCGACTCGGCGACAGCGAGCGTCTCGCCCCTCACTGTGAGTAGTCGCACCACGTCGGTGGCCGGGGAACTCACGCTTCCGTCTCCTCCAACGCGGCCTTGCGCTCGGCGATTCCCTGCCTGCGCAGCACAATGGCTTGTCTCACATAGTCGAGCCCGGTCACCACGGTCAGGACGACCGCCGCAGCCATCACCCACCACCTCAGGGTGGCCAGCCACCCCGTCAGTGCCAGGATGTACATCCCGACGGCCACGCCCTGTGTGAGGGTCTTGAGCTTGCCGCCCCGGCTCGCCGGGATGACGCCGTACCGGATGACGATGAAACGCAGCAGCGTGACCCCGAGTTCCCGGCCGAGGATGATGCCCGTCACCCACCACGGCAGATCGCCCAGGGCGGACAGACAGATCAGCGCCGCCCCCATGATCGCCTTGTCGGCGATGGGGTCGGCGATCTTCCCGAAGTCGGTGACGAGGTTGTACGTCCGCGCAAGATGACCGTCGAACAGGTCGGTGATCATGGCGATGGCGAAGGCCGCCCAGGCGAGCGAGCGCCACGCCGGGTCGTACCCGCCGTCGGCCAGCATCAGCGCGACGAACGCGGGCACGAGGACCAGCCGGAGCATGGTCAGGAGGTTGGCGATGTTCCAGACGCTGGCCTGGTTGACGGCCGCAGCCGCGATCTTTCCACCGCGTGGCCCGGACTTGGCACCGCCCGACGCACCGGATTCGGCGCCGCCCGCCTGCGAGGCACCGCCCTTGGAGGCACCGGCCTTCGCACCGCCGGCCTTGGACGAACCCACCGCGCTCACCTTGCCCACCGCACCCGCCGGGGAGGAACCGCCCGCTGCGGACGCCGGAACTCCGGTCATCTGCCGGCCTCCTCACCACACGCGAGCGTGCCCTGCAGCGGCTCGGCCACCAGGTCGACACCTTCCGTGCCGACCACCTTCGCCTCGACCATACGACCGATGGCCAGCCCCGCGCCGCTCGTGAGCAGCACCTGGCCGTCCGTCTCCGGCGCCTGGTGCGCGCCACGGCCGTACGCGCCCTCCGCCGAATCCTCGGCGTCCACGCCCTCGACGAGCACGTGCACGGTCTCCCCGACGCGCTCCTCGGCCCGCTGCGAGACGAGTTCCTCGGCCAGCCGGGAGACACGTGCCAGCCGCTCGGCGACGACGTCCTCGTCGAGCTTGTTGTCGTACGTCGCGGCCTCCGTGCCCTCCTCGTCGGAGTAGCCGAAGACACCGATGGCGTCCAGCCGTGCCCCGTTCAGGAACCGCTCCAGTTCGGCCAGGTCGGCCTCGGTCTCCCCGGGGAAGCCCACGATGAAGTTGGAGCGCACGCCGGCCTGGGGAGCCTTGCTGCGGATGGTGTCGAGCAGTTCCAGGAAGCGGTCGGTGTCACCGAAGCGGCGCATCGCGCGCAGCACGTCGGGGGCGGAGTGCTGGAAGGACAGGTCGAAGTACGGCATGACCTTCGGCGTCGAGGTCAGGACGTCGATCAGCCCGGGCCGCATCTCGGCCGGCTGGAGGTAGCTCACCCGGACCCGCTCGATGCCGTCGACCTCCGACAGCTCCGGCAGGAGGGACTCCAGCAGCCGGATGTCGCCCAGGTCCTTGCCGTACGACGTGTTGTTCTCGGAGACCAGCATGATCTCCTTGACGCCCTGTTCGGCCAGCCACCGCGTCTCGTTCAGCACATCGCTCGGGCGGCGTGAGATGAAGGAGCCCCGGAAGGACGGAATGGCGCAGAAGGAGCAGCGCCGGTCGCAGCCGGAGGCGAGCTTCACCGAGGCGACCGGGGCGCCGTCGAGACGGCGGCGCAGGGGCGCACGCGGGCCGGAGGCCGGAGCGAGCCCTTCCGGAAGATCGACGGGCGCGTGCCCGGGCAGCGCGACACCGGCCGCCGACTCCTGCCGCTCGGCCGGACTGATCGGCAGCAGCTTGCGCCGGTCGCGCGGGGTGTGCGCGGCGTGGATGCCGCCGTTCAGGATGGTCTGCAGGCGGTCCGAGATGTTCGTGTAGTCGTCGAAGCCGAGCACGCCGTCGGCCTCGGGAAGGGCCTCGGCGAGGTCCTTGCCGTACCGCTCGGCCATACAGCCCACCGCCACGACGGCCTGGGTTCTCCCATGCCCCTTGAGATCATTGGCCTCCAGGAGTGCGTCGACGGAATCCTTCTTGGCGGCGTCGACGAAGCCACACGTGTTGACCACGGCGACATCCGCGTCCGCGGCGTCCTCCACGAGATCCCAGCCGTCCGCCTCCAAACGGCCTGCGAGCTCCTCCGAGTCCACCTCGTTACGGGCGCAGCCAAGAGTGACGAGTGCGACGGTACGGCGTTCAGGCATGGGCTCAAGACTACTTTGTCTCACTGACAGCCCACGTCGACGGGGTTGGCCGATCTTGGCCAACCCCGTCCCCAGCTCACCCCTTCAGCCGGTCTTATCCGGCCTGCGGGTCGCCCTTGGTGTACGTGAGGCGCTCCACGGCGCCCGGCTGCCAGTCGTCCTCGATCTTCTTGCCGTTGACGTAGAGGTCGATCGCGCCCGCGTCACCGAGGACGAGGTTGATCTCCTCGCTGTCCTGGAAGGTCTTGGAGTCACCCTGCTTGAGCAGGTCATCGAAGAGGAGCCGGCCGTTGTGGTCCTTGACACCGACCCAGCTCCTTCCGTCGACGGCGCTGACCTTGACGGTCACCTTGTCCTGGGGGACGGCCGCGATGGCGCTGTCCGACGGCTCCGGATCGGGGTCCTTGGGCTTGTCGGTCTTCGGCGTGGGCGAGGTCTTGTCCGCCGTGGGCGTCGAGCCGCCCTCGGCCACCGCCGACTTGCCGCCCCCGTCGTCGCCCTTGAACGCGGTGAACCCGACGAACCCGATCACCGCGACGATCGCGGCGACCATGGCCGCGGTCCAGTTCGGCCCTCGCCGCTCGGGACGGATGCGCTCCGCCTCGAACAGCGGGGCAGCCGGCGTCGGCGCCGGTCGTCCGCCGTGCGAGGCGTCGTACTGGGCGAGAAGCGGGGCCGGATCGAGGTGGACGGCCTTGGCCAGGGTCCGGATGTGGCCTCGGGCGTACACGTCGCCCCCGCAGGGAGCGAAGTTGTCCGTCTCGATGGCCTGCACGATGGCGATACGGACCCGGGTGGCGCTACTGACGTCGTCGACGGTCAACCCGGCGTCGATACGTGCCTGCCGCAGGGCATGGCCGATCGAGGGGCGGGCTTCGTCGGACACGTCTTCGAACGGACGCTCGTCTTCAGGGGAGTTGCCGATGGACACGGGGGCGCCTTTCGAGCGTTTAAGCCACCTGTGCTGGAGGTTCAGTCTAGGGGGGGTACGAAAGGGTGGGGCAACCGGGCGGTGGGACTTTATACGCCATCAGAATGGCCGGACACGCTGATGGTGGGCTACGAGGTTGTCGCTTCGCTCAACTTGACGTACGTCGACGGGAAACGGTTGCTCAATGATCCCTTACGGGTGAGTCACGATCGGACATCGGCCCGTCAGCCACCCGTCCGCAAGGCGACCATCGTGTCCCGTTTCCGCCCCGGACTCCCCTTAAGCCTCCCCGCGGATCACTGCAAGCACTCCGTCCAGCTCATCAGGTTTCACAAGAACGTCACGAGCCTTGGAGCCCTCGCTGGGCCCGACGACGCCGCGCGACTCCATGAGGTCCATCAGCCGCCCGGCCTTGGCGAACCCGACGCGCAGCTTGCGCTGGAGCATGGACGTCGACCCGAACTGCGTCGAGACCACCAGTTCGGCCGCCTGGCACAGCAGGTCGAGGTCGTCGCCGATCTCCTCGTCGATCTCCTTCTTCTGCTTGGTACCCACGGTGACGTCGTCCCGGAAGACGGGCGCCATCTGGTCCTTGCAGTGCTGGACGACGACCGCGACCTCCTCCTCGGTCACGAACGCGCCCTGCATACGCGTGGGCTTGTTGGCGCCCATCGGCAGGAACAGCCCGTCGCCCTTGCCGATCAGCTTCTCGGCACCGGGCTGGTCGAGGATGACGCGCGAGTCCGCGAGCGACGAGGTGGCGAACGCGAGCCTTGAGGGGACGTTCGCCTTGATGAGACCGGTGACGACGTCGACCGACGGCCGCTGCGTGGCGAGCACCAGGTGAATGCCGGCCGCGCGCGCGAGCTGCGTGATGCGCACGATCGAGTCCTCGACGTCGCGCGGGGCAACCATCATCAGGTCGGCGAGCTCGTCGACGATCACGAGCAGATACGGATAGGGCTGCAGCACCCGCTCGCTGCCTTCGGGCGCCTTCACCTTTCCGTTGCGCACGGCCTCGTTGAAGTCGTCGATGTGCCGGTATCCGTACGCCGCCAGGTCGTCGTACCGAAGATCCATCTCTCGTACGACCCACTGGAGCGCCTCGGCGGCCCGCTTCGGGTTGGTGATGATCGGCGTGATCAGGTGCGGGATGCCCTCGTACGCGGTCAGCTCGACGCGCTTGGGGTCGACCAGCACCATCCGGACGTCCTCCGGGGTCGCCCGCATCATGACCGAAGTGATCAAGCAGTTAATGCACGACGACTTACCGGAACCGGTCGCACCGGCAACCAGCACATGCGGCATCTTCGCGATGTTGGCCATCACATAGCCGCCCTCGACGTCCTTGCCGAGCGCCACCAGCATCGGATGGTCGTCCTCGGCGGCGGCCGCGAGGCGCAGTACGTCACCGAGGTTGACCATCTCGCGGTCGGTGTTCGGGATCTCGATGCCGACCGCGGACTTGCCGGGGATCGGGCTGATGATCCGGACGTCCGGGCTGGCGACGGCGTACGCGATGTTCTTGGTCAGTGCGGTGATCCGCTCGACCTTCACGGCGGGACCGAGCTCGACCTCGTAGCGCGTGACCGTCGGCCCGCGCGTGAAGCCGGTGACGCGGGCGTCGACCTTGAACTCGGAGAAGACGGTGGTGAGCGACTCGACGACGGCGTCGTTGGCGGCGCTGCGCGACTTGCCCGGGCCGCCCCGCTCCAGGAGGTCGAGCGACGGCAGCGAGTAGGTGATGTCGCCGGACAGCTGAAGCTGTTCCGCGCGCGGAGGCAGATCGCGCATCTCGTCGGGCGCGGACTTGGTGAGATCCGGAACCTCGGACTTGGTGAGATCCGGTACGTCGGTCTTGGGGAGCTTCTCCTGCTTGGGCCGCGCGGCCGGGACCGGCGTCGGCACCGGGGTGGTCTCCGCGCGGTCGCCGACGGTCACGCCCTGGGTGAGGTCGGCGACGATCGGCGAGGGCGGCATCCCGTGCAGGACAGCGCCGTCGAGCGCGGCGGCGGCCGCCGCGGCGACGTCCACAGCGTCCATGGGACGGTCCATCTCGGGCTGCGGCACCGCGGAGCGCCTCGGGCGGCCACGACGCCGCGAGAGGGCCTCCTGCTCGGCACCGTCGGGGTCGTACGCCTCGCGCGCCGGACCCCGCTTGCGGCCCCGCGCCGCGGGGAGCGACTCGCGCCACTGGTCGTCGTAGCGCTGGTCGTCCTCGCTGAACTCGTCGTCCTCGTCGGGGTCGGGCAGGACACCGAGCTTCACGCCCAACTGCCGCAGCCGCTGCGGGATGGCGTTGACGGGCGTGGCCGTGACCACCAGCAGGCCGAAGATCGTGAGCAGCACGAGCAGCGGCACGGCGAGGACCTCGCCCATGGTGTACGTCAGCGGAGTCGCCGCACCCCAGCCGATCAGCCCGCCGGCGTCCCTTATGGCCTGCATGCCGTCGCTGCGGGCGGGCGAGCCGACGGCGAGGTGGACCTGGCCGAGCACGCCGATGACGAGCGCGGACAGGCCGATGACGATACGACCGTTGGCCTCGGGCTTCTCCGGGTGCCGGATGAACCGTACGGCGATGACCGCGAGCAGGATCGGCACGAGCAGGTCGAGCCGGCCGAAGGCGCCGGTCACGATGATCTCGACGAGGTCACCGACGGGACCGCGCAGGTTGGACCAGGTGCCGGCGGCGACGATCAGCCCGAGGCCGAGGAGCAACAGCGCGATGCCGTCCTTGCGATGGGCGGGGTCGAGGTTCTTCGCGCCCTGCCCTATGCCGCGGAACACCGCGCCGACAGCATGGGCGAGCCCGAGCCAGACGGCACGCACGAGCCGGTAGATGCCCCCGGTCGGGTTCGGCGCCGGCTTGGGTGCGGGCGCGGCTTTCTTCGCCGCGGCCTTCTTGGCCGGCGCCTTCTTGGCGGGGGCTTTCTTGGCGGCGGCCTTCTTCGCCGGAGCCTTCGCGGAAGCGGCCGCCTTCTTCGCGGGCGGCTTCTTGGCTGCGGAGGAACGTGAGGCCATGGAGGTGAGGTTACCGGTGGAGAAGGCAGTGGACACGTGTGCCCACTGCTTCACCCGTTCGTGTCGCACTTGCGGAGGCGGCGAACTGACGCCCGTTCACGGACCCGTCACACACAGGACGATTCGGCGCCGCTCACCCGCCAACCGGCGCCATCGCGACGTCAGTTCTGCGAGGACACCGAGGATGTGCTCCCGGTGCCCGGCTCCAGCGCGTCCAGTGCCCGTCGCAGTCCGGTGAGTTTGCGTTCGAGATGGGCCGCGGTGGCCACCGCGGCAGCGTCCGCCGACTCGTCGTCCAGCTGCTTGGAGAGCGCCTCGGCCTGCTCCTCGACCGCGGCCAGCCGGGCCGACAGCTCGGCGAGCAGGCCCGCCGGCTCCTTCGAGTCGGCGCCCGTGGTCTTGCCGCCGCCCTCCAACTGGAGCCGCAGCAGCGCCGCCTGCTCGCGCAGCTGGCAGTTCTTCATGTACAGCTCGACGAACACGGAGACCTTCGCCCGCAGCACCCACGGGTCGAACGGCTTGGAGATGTAGTCCACCGCGCCCGCCGCGTAGCCACGGAAGGTGTGGTGCGGGCCATGGTTGATCGCGGTGAGGAAGATGATCGGGATGTCCCTGGTCCGTTCCCGCCGCTTGATGTGCGCGGCGGTTTCGAAACCGTCCATTCCCGGCATCTGAACGTCCAGCAGAATGACCGCGAAGTCGTCCGTCAGAAGTGCCTTGAGCGCTTCCTCCCCGGACGATGCCCGCACCAGGGTCTGATCGAGCGCAGAGAGGATCGCCTCCAGCGCCAGCAGATTCTCCGGCCGGTCATCGACCAGGAGGATCTTGGCCTTCTGCACCATGGCCCGCCCTCCTCGCCCCGGCAGTGCACCGGGCTCCGCCCCAGGGGACGGCTCCCTTACGCCGCCCGCCCTCGTGCCGGTCATGGTAGCCGCACCCCGCCTGTCGCCACACCCTGTCACCGCGATGTCACTGTGCACGTAGCAGAAACGCAGCAGGAGACCAGAAGGTTCCCCGAATACCGCACTTCTACACGGCTACGAGCACACTGAGTCAGCAACTCCGTGTGAACACTGTTGGTTCCTGTCACTGGTCCCTCATCCACTGATCCATCACCGTCAGCAGATGATCGGGATCGACCGGCTTCGTCACGTAATCGGAAGCGCCCGACTCGATCGCCTTCTCCCGGTCGCCCTTCATCGCCTTGGCGGTCAGCGCGATGATCGGGAGCCCGGCGAACTGCGGCATCCTGCGGATCGCCGTGGTCGTCGCGTACCCGTCCATCTCGGGCATCATGATGTCCATCAGGACGACCGCCACGTCGTCGTGCTGCTCCAGGACCTCGATGCCCTCACGGCCGTTCTCGGCGTACAGCACGGACAGGCCGTGCTGCTCCAGGACGCTGGTCAGTGCGAAGACGTTGCGGATGTCGTCGTCGACGATGAGCACCTTCTCGCCGCCGAAGCGGACGCCCCGCATCGACTGCGGCACGGCGTTCTGCTCCGTCGCCGACCACTGCTCCTGCTGCGCGGGCCGCTGCACCAGCTCGTGCGCCGCCCTGCGGCGGCGCCTGAAGAGCGCGGCTGCGCCGTTCTGTGTCTCGCGGTACGACCTCACCTCGGCCGGCGTCTCGATCTCCACGTCGGCCAGCTCCGCGAGGTCGGCCGCGGAGGCCACCAGGTCACCCGCGTCGAGGGGCGGCAACTGCTGCTGATAGCCGTGCGGGGGCAGTTCGCTGGGATGCAGCGGCAAATACAGCGTGAACGTCGAGCCGCGTCCCGGCTCGCTCTGCGCATGGATCTCACCGCCGAGCAGCTGCGCGATCTCCCGCGAGATGGACAGCCCCAGCCCCGTACCGCCGTACTTGCGGCTGGTCGTGCCGTCCGCCTGCTTGAAGGCCTCGAAGATCACCCGCATCTTGCTGGCCGCGATCCCGATGCCGGTGTCGGTCACGGAGAACGCGATCAGCGGCGCGTCCGCCTCGGTCAGCGACCCCGCCTCCAGCAGCTGCTCCCGGATCTTCTGCGGTACGTCCATCCCGGCGGGCCGGATGACCAGCTCGACCGAGCCGGAGTCGGTGAACTTCACCGCGTTGGACAGCAGGTTGCGCAGCACCTGGAGCAGCCGCTGCTCGTCGGTGTGCAGCGTGGCCGGCAGCTCCGGTGAGACCCTTACGGACAGGTCCAGGCCCTTCTCCGCGGTCAGCGGACGGAAAGTGGCCTCCACGTAGTCGACGAGCTGGACGAGCGCGATACGCGTCGGGGAGACGTCCATCTTGCCCGCCTCGACCTTGGACAGGTCGAGGATGTCGTTGATCAGCTGGAGCAGGTCGGAGCCGGCGCCGTGGATGGTCTCGGCGAACTCAACCTGCTTCGGGGAGAGGTTGCCCTCGGCGTTGTCGGCGAGCAGCTTGGCCAGGATCAGCAGCGAGTTGAGCGGCGTACGCAGCTCGTGCGACATGTTGGCGAGGAACTCGCTCTTGTAGCGCATGGAGACCGCGAGTTGCTCGGCACGCTCCTCCAGGACCTGCCGCGCCTCCTCGATCTCGGTGTTCTTCACCTCGATGTCGCGGTTCTGCTGGGCCAGCAGCTCGGCCTTCTCCTCCAGTTCGGCGTTGGACGCCTGGAGGGCCTTCTGCCGGTTCTCCAACTCGGCCGAGCGCTCACGCAGTTGCTCGGTCAGCTTCTGCGACTGCTTCAGCAGCACCTCGGTCTTGGTGTTGACCGAGATGGTGTTGACGCTGGTCGCGATCATCTCGGCGATCTGGTTGAGGAAATCCTTCTGGATCTGCGTGAAGGGGGTGAAGGAAGCCAGTTCGATGACGCCGAGCACCTTGCCCTCGAACAGCACCGGAAGGACGATCACTTGCGCGGGAGGCGCCTCGCCGAGCCCGGAGGAGATCTTCAGATAGCCGCTGGGCGCGTTCTCCACGAGGATCGTGCGCTTCTCCTCGGCGGCCGTACCGATGAGCGCCTCACCCGGCCGGAAGGACGTCGGCATGGAACCCATCGAGTAGCCGTACGACCCGAGCATCCGCAGCTCGTACTGGTCGTCGTTCTCGGCCGCCAGGTCCTTGCCGTCGAGGAGCGGCATGGCGACGAAGAATGCGCCGTGCTGCGCGGTCACCACCGGCGTCAGTTCGCTCATGATCAGCGAGGCCACGTCCTGCATGTCGCGGCGGCCCTGCATCAGCGCGGAGATGCGGGCGAGGTTGCCCTTGAGCCAGTCCTGCTCCTTGTTGGCGATCGTGGTGTCGCGCAGGTTGGCGATCATCTTGTTGATGTAGTCCTGCAGTTCCTGGATCTCGCCGGACGCGTCCACGTCGATCTTCAGGTTCAGGTCACCGCGGGTCACCGCGGTCGCCACGCGCGCGATGGCACGCACCTGCCGGGTGAGGTTCCCGGCCATCTCGTTCACGGACTCGGTGAGGTCGCGCCAGGTGCCGTCCACGTCACGCACGCGTGCCTGACCGCCGAGCTGGCCCTCCGTACCCACCTCGCGGGCGACTCGGGTGACCTCCTCGGCGAAGCTGGACAGCTGGTCGACCATCGTGTTGATCGTCGTCTTGAGCTCGAGGATCTCGCCGCGAGCATCAATGTCGATCTTCTTGGTCAGGTCACCCTTGGCGATGGCCGTGGTGACCATGGCGATGTTGCGGACCTGACCGGTCAGGTTGGACGCCATCTGGTTCACGGACTCGGTGAGGTCCTTCCACGTACCGGCCACACCCGGCACATGCGCCTGACCACCGAGGATCCCGTCCGTGCCCACCTCACGGGCCACCTTGGTGACCTGGTCGGCGAACGAACTCAGCGTCTTCACCATGGTGTTGAAGGTGTCGGCGAGCTGCGCGACCTCGCCGCGCGCCTCGATGGTCACCGTCCGGGTCAGGTCGCCGTTGGCGACGGCCGCGGCAACCTGGGAGATGTTGCGCACCTGCATGGTCAGGTTCTTGGCCATCAGGTTGACGTTGCCGCTGAGGTCCTTCCAGATGCCCGTGATGCCGGGCACGTGCGCCTGGCCGCCCAGGATGCCCTCGGTGCCCACCTCGCGGGCCACCCGGGTCACCTGCTCGGCGAAGCTGGACAGCTGGTCGACCATCGTGTTGACGGTCGTGACGAGCTCGAGGATCTCGCCCTTCGCATCGACGGTGATCTTCTTGGACAGGTCGCCCTTGGCGACCGCGGTGGTGACCTCGGCGATCTGACGCACCTGGATGGTCAGGTTGTTCGCCATGAAGTTCACGGACTGGGTGAGGTCCTTCCAAGTGCCGGAGACACCCTGCACCTCGGCCTGTCCGCCGAGCTGACCCTCCGTACCCACCTCGCGGGCGACCCTGGTGACCTCCTCCGCGAACGACGACAGCTGGTCCACCATCGTGTTGAGCGTGTTCTTCAGCTCCAGGATCTCGCCGCGCGCATCCACGGTGATCTTCTGCGACAGGTCACCGCGAGCCACCGCGGTGGCGACCTGCGCGATGTTGCGCACCTGGGCCGTAAGGTTTCCTGCCATTCCGTTCACGGAGTCGGTCAGGTCCCGCCACACACCGGCCACGCCGGGCACCTGCGCCTGACCGCCGAGGCGGCCCTCGGTGCCCACCTCGCGGGCCACCCGGGTCACCTGGTCTGCGAAGCCGGAGAGCTGGTCGACCATCGTGTTGATGGTGTTCTTCAGCTCCAGGATCTCGCCGCGCGCATCGACGTCGATCTTCTGCGACAGGTCACCGCGAGCCACCGCAGTGGTGACCTGCGCGATGTTGCGCACCTGGGCCGTAAGGTTTCCTGCCATTCCGTTGACGGAATCGGTGAGTTCCTTCCACGTACCGGCCACGCCCGGTACGACGGCCTGACCGCCCAGTCGGCCCTCCGTACCCACGTCCCGGGCCATGCGCGTGACCTGGTCGGCGAAGGACGACAGCTGGTCCACCATCGTGTTCACGGTGTTCTTCAGCTGGAGCATCTCACCGGAGACGTCCACGGTGACCTTCTGCGACAGGTCACCGTTGGCCACCGCCGTCGTCACCTGGGCGATGTTCCTCACCTGTCCGGTGAGGTTCCGGAACGCCGTGTTGACGGAGTCCGTCAGGTCCTTCCACGTCCCCGCGGCTCCCGGCACCTGCGCCTGTCCGCCGAGCTCACCCTCGACACCGACCTCACGCGCCACACGCGTGACCTCGGCACCGAAGGACGACAGCTGGTCGACCATGCCGTTGACGGTGTTCTTCAACTCGAGCATCTCGCCGGCCACATCGACGGTGACCTTCTGCGACAGGTCACCGTTGGCCACCGCCGTCGTCACCGCCGCGATGTCCCGCACCTGAATGGTCAGGTTCCGGAACACGGTGTTGACGGAATCCGTGAGGTCCTTCCACGTCCCCGCCGCACCCGGCACGTTCGCCTGACCGCCCAGCCGCCCTTCGGCGCCGACCTCGTTGGCCACGCGTGTGACCTCGTCCGCGAAGATCCGCAGCGTCTCGGTCATCTGGTTGATCGTGTCCGCGAGCTGGGCGACCTCGCCGCGCGCCGACACGGTCACCTTCTGCGACAGATCACCGTTGGCCACCGCGGTCGTCACCTGGGCGATTCCGCGCACCTGGGCGGTCAGGTTGCCGGCCATGAGGTTCACCGAATCGGTGAGGTCCTTCCACACACCGGCCACACCCGGCACCTGCGCCTGCCCGCCGAGCTCACCCTCGGTGCCCACCTCACGGGCGACTCGGGTCACCTCGGAGGAGAAGGACGACAGCTGGTCCACCATCGTGTTGACGGTGTTCTTCAGCTCCAGCATCTCGCCGGCCACATGAACCGTGACCTTCCGGGACAAGTCACCCTTGGCGACCGCCGTGGTCACCAGCGCGATGTCCCGCACCTGGGCCGTCAGGCGGTACGCCATCGTGTTGACGGAATCCGTGAGGTCCTTCCACGAACCCGACATGCCACGCACGCGTGCCTGCCCGCCGAGCTTGCCCTCGGTGCCCACCTCGCTGGCCACACGCGTGACCTCGTCGGTGAACGTGGACAACTGATCGACAAGGTTGTTTACAGTCCGTCCGACCTTGAGGAACTCACCCCGCAGGGGATGCCCGGTCCCGTCCGACGCCTGCGTCCGCAGCTCCATCCGCGGCGACAGATCACCCTCGGCCACCGCGGACAGCACCCGGCCGACCTCGGAGACGGGCCGTACGAGGTCGTCGACCAGGGCGTTGGAGTTGTCGACGGCGGCCGCCCAGGAGCCCTCACAGGCGCCCGTCTCCAGCCGCTCGGTGAGCTTGCCCTCACGCCCGACCATGCGCCGCACCCGCGCCAGCTCACCCGTCAGGTGGAGATTGCGGTCGGCCACCTCGTTGAAGACCGCGGCGATCTCGGACATCACGCCGTCGCCGGACACCGTGAGCCGTTTCCGGAAGTTCCCGTCACGCATCGACACCAGCGCCGCCAGCAGCCGGTTCAGGGCAGCCGTATCCACCGCGGTGGTCCCGCCACGTGTCTTGCGCTCGTTCCTCAGGGACTGTCCGCCTTTCGCGCGCGTCTTAGTGCCCCGCGTCGCTGCGCCAGACTCCACTGTGTCCCTCCCGCAGGGGTCGACCGTTACTGCTGTGCTTGGCTCGTACTTCTGCGCGTACCCGTTACTGCTGGGTATTCCTGCCGGATATACCAGGCCACACCACGTGCTGCTGCCCGCGGTACGCGAATGACACTCAGCCTGCCCGGACCTTCACAAGAAGCTTGCCCAGTGTTTCACCCCGGCTGAACCCGGCCATAACAGTTCGGCAGCTTCGCACATCGTCCGCACACCCTCCGGACGGAAACACTGCAGACCGGCATCCGCACGGACGGCGAAGGTAAGTAACCTTGCATGCGGCTGTCCAGCCTCGCCGGTCCCGTCCGGCCTGGGCGGTGGCAGGAGGAGCACGAGCGGGCATCGGAGGGGCAGCCGGACATGACCACCGGACTGATCCCGGGGGGACCATCCCCGGACCGGCCGACGGGCACGCAGGTGCCGCACCAGCGGCGCGACCCTGTCGGCCACGAAGCCCTGCACGTCGACAACCGGACGAGGAGTTCTGTGATCACCGCGCGCGCGGCAGCCAGCTTCGATCCCGTCGGGCGATCGGTCGCGAGCGCCCGCTCCTTCGTCCGCGACACACTCCAGGGGTGGGGCTTCGCCGACATCGTCGACGACGCCGTAGTCCTCACCAGTGAATTGGTGACCAACGCCGTCGTGCACGCGGGCACATCCGCGGACGTCCTGTGTCTGCGCAGTGACGACGGTGTACGGATCGAGGTGGCCGACCGGTATCCGGAGCGCGAGATCCCCCTCCAGGGCTCGCCCGTCAACATGGGCAGTCCCGACCGCGAGGGCGGCCGCGGCCTCCAGCTGTGCGCGGCCCTGGCCGGCCGCTGGGGCGTCGAGTACACGCCGACCCACAAACAGGTCTGGTTCCAACTCGATCTTCCCGAACGCCCGGTGGGCACCCGCGCCGCAGGCCCGTCCCTGCCCTCCGACCTCCTCCCCCTCGCCGACGGCCGCGTCCGTGTCGCCGTGGTCCAGATCGACCGCAAGGGCGCCGTCTCGTCCTGGAACGAGGACGCGGAGGACCTCTTCGGCTATGCGGCCGAGCAGGTCACCGGCAAGCCCCTGACCGACCTCGCGGCCTGGCCGCACACACCGGGCACCAGCACCGGCATCGCGGAGGCGCTCCAGCTCTCCCGCTGGGAGGGCAGTTACGGCATCAGGGGCGCCAACGGCCGCGTCACACCGGTGTACGCCTCGCACCTGCGCGTCCGCGACACGGGCGGCGAACCGTCCACGGTCTGCCTCCTGGTCCGCGACCACGAACGCGCCGTCCTGCAGACGCCGTTGCGCGTCCCGGCCTCCGACACCACCACGACCGGCGAGGCCCAGAGCACCGACCCCTTCGAGGTGTTCATCGGTTCCCCGGCCCCGGACGACCTCGACGGCCTCCTCCAGCGCACGGTGGAGCGCGCCCGCGACATGCTCGACGGCGACTCCGCGTTCCTGCTCCTGGCGACCGACGACGAAACCGAGTTGGAGGTCCGCGCCTCCACCGGCCTGCCCTCCGCACGCCAGCGCTTCGCGCGCGTGCCCGTCGAAGCGGGCCCCGGCCGCTACGGCTCGGCCCGCATGCCGTCGGTCCACGAGGACCTCACCATGGTCCCCGGCGCCGTGCCCCTGCTGAGCGGCACCGGCATGCGCTCGGTCGTCACCGTCCCCCTGAAGGTCGAGGGCCGCCTCACCGGCTCCCTCGGTGTCGCCGCCGAGGCGCCCAACAGATACTCCAACGAAGAGGCGCTGCGCCTCCAGTTCGCCGCCGACCGCATCGCGCTGGCCGTGGAGTCGGCTCGTCTGGGTGAACTGGAGCGACTGCGCCGAGGCTCGCTCAGCTTCCTCGTCGAGGCATCCGACCTGCTCGCCGGCACCCTGGACCGCGACCAGACCCTGGCTCTGATGGCCCAGATGACGGTCCCGACCCTGGCGACTTGGTGCGCGGTCTACACGATCGCCGACCAGGCCTCGGAGCCGTATCTGTCCTACGTCCTGCACGAGGACGAGGAACTCATCGACGGCATCAAGTCGTTGCTGTCGAAGATCGCGCCGCCGGACCCGGTCCCCACCCCCGGCGCCCGCGTCTGGTCGGCTCCCGCCCAGTCGGCCCACCAGGCGGCCCTGCGCACCTCCATGCGCAGCCTGGGCCTGGGCGAGCCGATCGGCCGCATCAGCGCGGGCATCGGCCCCACCCTCGCCACGGCATCCGCCGTGGGCGGCGAGACGGTCGTACTGCCGCTGGTGGCCCGCAATCGAGTCATCGGCATGTTGACGCTCGGCAAGCCGACCGACGAACACTTCCGCCAGGAAATCCTGGAGTTGGCGGAAGACCTCTCCCGAAGGGCCGCCCTGGCCCTGGACAACGCCCGCCTCTATTCCGAGCGCACAGCCATCAGCCAGTCCCTCCAGCGCAGCCTCCTGCCGCCCGAGCTCCCCGAGATCGACGGCGTCGAGGTCGAGGTCATCTACCGCGCGGCCGGCGAAGGCAACGAGGTCGGCGGCGACTTCTACGACCTCTTCCCGATCAGCGACGGCGCCTACGGCTTCGCCATCGGCGACGTCTGCGGTACGGGCCCGAACGCGGCAGCGGTGACGGGCCTCGCCCGGCACGCACTCCGGCTCCTGGCCCGCGAGGGCCTCAGCGGCCCGGCGGTACTGGAGCGCCTGAACTCGGCGATCCTCGACGAGGGCGCCCGCAGCCGCTTCCTGACGCTCCTCTACGGCGAGTTGAGGCCACAGGAGGACGGCAGCGCCGAACTGAAGGTGGTCTGCGCCGGCCACCCGCTCCCGCTCCGCCTGCGCCAGGACGGCACGGTCGAACCGGCCGCCGAGCCTCAGCCGCTCCTCGGTGTCATGGACGACTTGGAGCTCTACGAGCAGACGGTCACCCTCGACCCGGGCGACGTCCTCCTGTGCGTCACGGACGGCGTGACCGAACGCCGCGAAGGCAGCCGCATGCTGGGCGACGACGGCCTCACCGACGTCCTCACCACCTGCACGGGCCTGACGGCCGGCGCGGTGGCGGCCCGCATCATGCGCGCCGTCGAACGCTTCGCCTCGGACGCACCATCGGACGACATGGCGATCCTGGCCATGCGCGTCCCGGGCATCCACAAGGACTGAGGGCGGAATCGGCAGAAGGGCATGAGAAAGGCCCCGCCCATCTGGGCGGGGCCTTTCTGCGTGGAGCCCCCAAACGGAATCGAACCGTTGACCTTCTCCTTACCATGGAGACGCTCTACCGACTGAGCTATAGGGGCCTGCTGCCCTTTGCGAAGTTTCCCTCGCGGCAACGGAATAGATCATACCCCGAACACACCCGCGCTCCAAAACCAGCTCAGAAGGCGGGCTGGAGCAGTCCTCCGAGCGCGTTGCAGGCGGACACGATCCGCTGCATGTCCCGCTTGGTCAGAGCGGCGTCAACAGGCAGAGCCAACGTTTCATCAGCGGCCCGCTCGGTCTCCGGCAGGGCCACACACCGCCGGAATTCAGGCAGCCGATGCACAGGTGTCTTCACCGGCACCCGGCACTCAACACCCCTGGCCCGCACGGCCCGAGCAAAAGCGTCGCGATCCGGCCGCCCGTTCCCCGGCACGCGCACGACGTATTGCTGGTAGGTGTGCCCGTCACCACCATCGGGCGTGAGTACGCCCTTCAACTTCGCGTCCAGATACGAGGCCCGCTGTCGGCGCTGAGCGATCTCGTCGTACGGAGCCTCGGACTCACCCTGTTCCAACACCAACAGCCCATGACGCTGCCCGATCTCGTGCAACCGTGCGATATCGGCCGACCGACCGAAGCGGTGTACGGCGACGACGGCCGCCGTCCGCGGGGTGACAGCCGCCTCGACGGCGCCCGCGTCCAGGCAATAGGTCAGCGGGTCTATGTCGGCGAACACCGGTAGAGCCCCGGCCAGGATCACGGCTTCGGCGACTTCGACGTTCCCGAAGGCCGGTACGACAACCTCGTCACCGACTCCGACGCCGGCGGCCCTGAGCATTGCAGCAGTACCCATACGAGGGATGTTGGTTGCGCAACGTGAACTTCAGGTGACGCACAACAAAAAAGGGTTGGACCCGGAACCAAAGTTCCGGGTCCAACCCTATTAAAAGGAGTTCGGCGGCGTCCTACTCTCCCACAGGGTCCCCCCTGCAGTACCATCGGCGCTGTAAGGCTTAGCTTCCGGGTTCGGAATGTAACCGGGCGTTTCCCTCACGCTATAACCACCGAAACACTATGAAACTGTCAAACAAAGCCACACCGCTGCTGTGACTACAGCGGGGCCGTTCGTGGTTTCAGAACCAACACAGTGGACGCGAGCAACTGAGGACAAGCCCTCGGCCTATTAGTACCGGTCACCTCCACACATTACTGTGCTTCCAGATCCGGCCTATCAACCCAGTCGTCTACTGGGAGCCTTACCCCATCAAGTGGGTGGGAGT
>NZ_FNHV01000025.1:56929-122063 GCF_900103585.1 Streptomyces sp. cf386 | reverse complement strand
GGGAAGCCGAAGGAGTAGCCCTGCTCCTTGAGCCACGGCAGGACTTCGCGCAGGGCGGCCACGGTCTGGGAGCGGTCTCCGCCCGCGTCGTGGAAGAGGAGGGTCGGGCCGTTGGAGATCTCGTTCTTGACGGTGGCGACCATGGCCTCGGTGCCGGGGAGTTCGAAGTCCTTGGAGTCGATGTTCCAGCCGAGCGGGCGCATTCCGTGGGACGCGGCGAGGTGGCGGCTGTAGGGGGTGAAGGCCCCGCCGGGGGCCCGGTAGTACATCGGCCGTACGCCCCCGGACGCCTTGGTGATCATGCGCTCGGCGTCCAGGATCTGCTGCGACTGGTAGGCCTCGGACTGCCGGTCCATGGTGACGTCGTGGGAAACCGTGTGGTCGCACAGCCGGTGCCCGGCCGCCACCACGTCCTTGACCAGGTCCGGGTGTGCCTGGGCCTGCGTACCCACCATGCAGAACGTGGCCTTCACCCCGTTGTCCCGCAACACCTCCAGCACCTGCGGGGTCCAGACAGGGTCGGGCCCGTCGTCGATGGTGATGTTGACGCTACGGGCGCCTCCGTCGGAGGCGTGCACGATCTCCGCCGATATCGGCGGCGTCTTCCGGCCCTGCTCCTGGGAGTTCGGCTTGGACGGAGTCGCCGAGACGCTCGACCGGCTGCCGGGCTGTTCCTTCCCGGAACCGAGCTGGGTGTTCCAGAAGGAGCTCATGGCGGCCACCGCGGTCACCCCGAGCGCCGCCGCGAGCACCTTGCCGTACCATCCCCGTCCGCCGTTTCGCGCCATGTCCTGTGTTCCTTGCTCTTGCTGTGGGGGTCTTTGCACCCGGCAAGAGGGGAGAAAGCGGCCGAGGGATCCGTCCGTTACCGATCACGGACAATTCCGCACCCCCTGATCTTCGGTCACGGAAAGAACCTGCCTCGCCGTCCGGCCATCTCAAGAAGGGGCGCATCACCTGTGGGCACCGTGCGAGACGACGAGGACCGAAGAGGGGAGAGGCGTGCCGGCCATCAGCCAGCGGATGCATCTGGTGCTGCTCGCCGCCTGGACGGCCCTCTGGTTCGCCGTGGTCCAGCCGCACGGGGGGTTCTCCTGGCACTATCTGCGCACCGGCGGGGAGTTGCTCTACGCGGGCACGGGCAGGGCGGACGGCGGTCTGAGCCTGTACGCCCACCACCCCGAACTGCAGATGGGCCCGGTCAGCTTCTTGGTGGCGGGCCTGTTCAACCCCTTCTCCGAGTCCGTCGGGCAGTTGCTGGCCGCCGCCCTGATGTCCCTGCTCGGCCTGATCATCCTCGTGGTGGCGGGACGCAGCGCCGCCTGGCACTTCCTGGGCACCGGCACCAATCACCAACGGCTGCGGCAGCGGGTGCTGATAGCGGGCCTGGCCTTCATCCCGATGTGGATCGAGGTCGCCGTCCGCTTCGGCCACCTCGACGACGTCCTGGCGCTCTTCTTCACGGCCCTGGCCGTACGCTCCCTCACCCGCGGCAACGCGGCCGCGACCGGCATCTTCCTGGCCCTGGCCATGGACTCCAAACCGACCGCGCTGGCCTTCCTGCCGCTGCTGCTCGCGCTGCCGCGAGGGCAGTGGCTGCGCGCGGGCCTGTGGTGCGCGGGCCTGGTCGCGCTGGTCTGGCTGCCGTTCTTCCTCGGTGCCCCGCACTCGTTCGCCGCGGCCGAGTTCACCATCCCCAACCAGCCCGCGTCCGCGCTGCGCTGGCTCGGCGTCGACGATCCGCAGACCCCTTCCTGGGACCGCCCCGCACAGGCCGCGCTGGGCCTGGCGCTGGGCTGCGTCGCCGTCCGGCGAGGCCGCTGGCCCGCCGTCGTCCTGCTCGGCGCCAACGCCCGGATCGCCCTGGACCCCAGCGTCTACACGTACTACACCGCCTCCGTCCTGTTGGGCACCCTGCTGTGGGACGTGATCGGGCAGCGGCGCCTGGTGCCCTGGTGGAGCTGGATCGCCCTGATCACCCTGTACGGCACGGTGTTCGTCGTTCCCGACGACGCGACGCGTGGCCTGATCCGCCTGGCCTTCGTCGTCGTATCGACGTCATATGTGCTGTTCTGGCCGATGCGAGACCGACGCCGACGACACTCCCCGGCGAAGCGGCCGACGCTCGACGTGCCGGAGGAGTCACGTCCCTGACGTGCCAGGGAGCCGCGTCGGCCACACTCGGGACCGGTCCCGTGGGGTCGCCCCCATGCTGGGCGCCGTCGGCAGGCGGACGGCGGTCGGAGGAATCCCATGGCTCGGTCGGAGGTCCCGACGTGGCTCCAGGGCGCCATGGACCGGGAGCTGTACCGGCACAACGCGTTCCGGATCAGCGGTCTTGCGGTCACGGCGACGCCGCGCGCGGTGCGGCGCCGGGTCTCCGAGGCCCGCGCGGCCGAGGCGCTGGGGGCCGAGCGGGCCGGGCGCCCGGCTGCGGGGGAGACGCGATGGTTGCCGCCCGATCCGATGCCCGACCACAACGCCGTACGGGAGGCACTGCGGCGGCTGGAGGATCCGGTACGGCGGGTCGTGGACGAGTTCTTCTGGTTCTGGCCCCTGCCGGAGAGCGACGGGACGGAGTTGGCGCGGGCCCGTAAGGCGTGGGAACGGCTGGCCGGTTCCCGTGCCGAGGACGCCGGCGACCCGGGCGCCCGCAGCATCGCCGTACACAACCTCGCCGTCCTCCACCACGCCGAGGCGCTGGAGGCCAAGGAGTTCTACGGAGCCCGCGGGCTGCGGACGCTCTGGGAGCGGGCCTACCGGTACTGGCGCCAGGTGCTGGACGACGACGGCTGCTGGCGCCGGCTGGACGAGCGCATCCGCGTACTGGACGACCCGCGGCTGCGGGTGGTGGACGGCACCGCCCTGAGGGAGGCCCTGCCCGC
The DNA here is from genome assembly GCF_900103585.1 of Streptomyces sp. cf386. Lineage (GTDB taxonomy): Bacteria > Actinomycetota > Actinomycetes > Streptomycetales > Streptomycetaceae > Streptomyces. The sequence goes on along the minus strand of NZ_FNHV01000025.1, from coordinate 119,178 downwards.
GGTGCTGCTGGACCTCCACGCACGGCTCGCGGTGGACGCGGCCCGGCGGAAGGGGGGCGAGGACGCCGCCCTCCAGCATGTGTCGCTGATGCGGGGCTTCACGGTGAACGACGGCCCGGCGGGCGCCGGTTCGGTGGACGACGGCCTGGTGGACGCCGCCCTCCGCCGGGTCACCGCGCCGTTCGCCGCCGCCGTCCGGCACCGGACGGAAGCCATACCCGGCCCGGGCGCGGATCCGGTGACGCTGGACCGGGCCGCCGACTCCCTGCTGGCGGAGACGAGGGCCGACGTCCGGGTGCTGCGCACCGTACTGGGCGCGAAGCACCCCGTGTCGGCCGATGCGGCCGACGAGGTGGCGACCGCCGTCAACGGCTGTGCGGTGGCCTGCGCGAACAGCCTCTCCGCGGACAGGTCCACGGCCCGCGACCCCCGCGTCAGCAGGGCCGCCGCCCACCTGCGGTCGGCGCGCGTGCTCGCCGCGAGCGGGCACGTACGCACCCTGGTCGAGCAGAACCTCGCCGTGCTGCTGAGCAACGACATCCTCCTGGACTGCAAGGAGGCCGTGGAGCGCGGCGGTCGGTCACCGCGGGACGGCGCGGCGAGGGCATCCCGGATGCTGGACACCGTCGAGCCACGCCTGCGCGAGCTGCGGGAACTGCGCCCGCACGCCCCCGAGACCTCCCAGGTCCGCGACGCGGTGGCCATGGCCGCCTGCCGGCTGTACACCGAGTACGTCAACACCACCCGCGACCTCGACAGGGCCCTCCCCGGCTACCGCAGGGTGCTGCCGCTCGCCGCGGGCGAGGAGGCCCGGTCGGTGATCCGGCAGAACATCGACACGCTCACCCGGGCGGCGGCCGGCCCGGCGGTCGCGGGAACCCCGGGCCAGTGCTTCCGTTGCGGCCGGTCGGTGGGCGCGTCCGAGGTACTGGCCGTCACAGGGGGCAGCCTCGCGGACTCGGGAAGCGTCGGGATCCCCTGCTGCGCCGGATGCCGGTACGAGGCCATGGACCTGTTGGACCGGGCGGGGCTCGCACCGGACCCGTACCCGCCGGCCACGACCGGGTACCGGCCACGCGCCGCACGACGGGGCGGCGCGCTCCTCGCGTTCGGTGTCGCACTCATAGCGCTGCTGGAGGGGGCCCTGATCGGCGGCGCTCTGCTCGTGGGCCCCGAGACCACGGCCGGGAAGTGGTTGAGCGGCGGCGCCTTCCTCATCGGCTGGTTCGTCGTGACCGGGCTCGCGGACCTATGGGAGAACAGGAAGAAGTGATCTGATGCCGTCCACCCCACCCGGCGCCGGGACCCCCACCTCAGCGTCCCCCACCCCCACGCCCCCTCCGCTCACCGCCCCCGTCGCCCTGGAGGCCGACGCCCTCGTCGAGCTCGCCACGGCCGTGTGGCGGCTGTGCAACAAGGTCGAGGCGGCCGAGGGCACTTCCGCCGGGGTGCGCCGCCACCTCGACGCCGTGGTGGACGCCCTCGTGGAGAGCGGCGTACAGACCCGGTCGTACGACGGCACGGTCTTCGACCCGGGGCTGCGGATGCGGGTGCTGGCCTACCAGCCGATGGCCGGCCTGGAACGCGACGAGGTCGTGGAGACCGTCCGGCCCGCCGTGTACCTGCGCGGCACGCCCCTCGCACTCGGCGAGGTCATCGTGGGCACGCCGCAGGAGGAGTCCGACGAGGCAGGGGGAGTCGCACAGTGAGCAGCAGGACCACGATCGACATCGGGATCGACCTCGGCACCACCAACAGCGCGGTCGCCGTACTGCGCGGCGTGCAGACGGAGGTGATCAAGAACAACGACGGTGATGAGACCACCCCGTCGGCGATCTGGATCGACCGCCGGGACCGGCTCTTCGTCGGCCGGCCGGCCCGGGAGCGCTGCGAGCGCGACCCGGACAACACCTGTGCCGAGTTCAAACTGCGCATGGGCACGGCAGGCCAGGACAAGCACTTCCCCGCCTCCGGCCGCACCCTGACGCCCGAGCAGATGTCCGCCGAGGTGCTCTCCGCGCTGCGGGCCGACGTCACGGCCCGGCTGGAGGAGCAGATCCGCGCGGCGGTGATCACCGTACCGGCCGCGTTCGACCTGAACGCCTGCGACGCCACCCGGCGCGCGGCGGGCCTAGCGGGCCTGGAGTTCACCCGGCTGCTCCAGGAGCCCGCGGCGGCGGCCCACGCGTACGGCTTCCAGGCCACCGACGAGAACGCGATGTGGCTGGTGTACGACTTCGGCGGGGGCACCTTCGACGCGGCCGTGATCCGGCTGCGGGACGGGGAGTTCTCCGTCGTCGGCCACTGCGGCGACAACTTCCTCGGGGGCAAGCTCGTCGACTGGCGGATCGTGGAGGAGCTGCTGATCCCGGCCGCCGTCCGGCAGGTCCCGCAACTGGCCGGACTGGCCCGCGGCAACCCGCGGTGGCGGGCCGCCGTCGCCGCACTGAAGCACGCCGCCGAGACCGCGAAGATCCGGCTCTCCCGCGCACACACCGCCGACGTGGACATCGAACTCGTCGACGACACCGGCGGCCGGTACGAGTTCTTCCACGAGCTGCGCCGCGCCGACCTGGAACGCCTCGCCGAGCCCTTCGTCACCCGGTCCGTCAACCTGTGCCGTACGGCGCTCGACGAACTCGGCGCGGGAACCGGCGACATCGAGAAAGTGATCATGGTGGGCGGGCAGACCGCCATGCCCTTCCTGCGCGAGCGCCTGGCCGACCCGCGCGACGGCCTCGGCATCCCGCTGGACTTCGGGCACGACCCGATGACCGTCGTGGCCCGCGGCGCCGCGATCTTCGCCGGCGCCCAGCCGCTGCCCGACGACTGGACCGCGCCCGTGTCGGAGCCGGGCGCCTTCACGCTGCGCTGCGAGTACCCGAGGGTCAGCCCCGACCTGGACCCGGTCGTGGTCGGCCGGGTGACCGCCGCCGACGGTACGGCCGCCTCCGGCATGTCCGTGGAACTGCTCAACGAGGCGTCGGACCCGCCCTGGCACAGCGGCCGCATCGCCCTGTCCGCACGCGGCGAGTTCACCAGCACCCTGCGCGCCGAACCGGGTCGACGCAACACGTTCACGGTCGTCCTGACGGACCCCACCGGAACCCGCCGGCGCCTCACCCCCGACCAACTGACCTACACCGTCGGCGCCGTCGAGACCGAGCCCATGCTCACCCACGCCCTCGGCGTCGGCCTCACCGACAACCAGGTGCGCCCGCTCGTCGAACGCGGCGCGCGGTTGCCGGTACGGCGCACAGCACCGCTGCGCACCACCGTCACCGTCGAGCGGGGCGCGAGCGGCGGGCTGATCCGCATCCCCGTCCTGGAGGGCGAACGCGCCCGAGCCGACCGCAACCGGACCATCGGCCGCATCGAGGTCGGCGCCGACCGGGTGAGCCGGACCGTGCCGGCCGGCAGCGAGGTACGGCTCACCGTCGAGATCGACGCCTCCCGGCTGGTGAAGGTCAGCGCCTTCGTACCGCTGCTGGACGAGGCGTTCGAGACCACGGTCAACCTGGTCGGCGAACCCGCCGTGGACCACGCCGAACTCCTGCTGGACGTGGACGCGGAGCGAGCCAGGCTCGCCGAACTGCGCACCCGCTGCGGCTCCCTCCCCAACCCGGTCGCCGACCTGCTGCTTCGACGCGTGGACGACGAGGACCTGCTCGGCGAGCTGGACCGGGCGGTGGAGGCGGCCCGGCACGCCCCCGACGAGGCGGCCCGCGCCGCCAAGTGCCTGCTCGACCTGCGCCTCGCCCTGGACGCCGTGGAGGACGAACTGACCTGGCCCGAACTCGTCCGCCAGGCCGAGTCGTTGCTGACCGAGGTCCGCGACCTGGTCACCGCACACGGCAGCCCCTCCGACCGCGAGGACCTCCCTCTCTACGAGCGCGACATCGCCGAAGCCGTGGAATCCCGCGACGCCGACCTCCTGCGCCGCCGCACCGAACGACTACGCGAGCACGCCACCCGCGTCCTGGACCGCGCCGGCGTCCTGCAGCCCCTGATCTTCGACAACCTCACCCGCTACCGAGACCGCATGCGCCACCGCTCCAGGGCCGACCGCCTCATCCGCGACGGCGAACGCGCCCGGGACGCGGGCGAACAGGAAGGCCTGCGCACCATCAACATCGAGCTCCAGTCCCTGCTCCCCGAACCCCCACCGCCCCCGGACCTGACGAGCACGGTGCGGGCCAGCTGAGCCGGGCTGCTGCCGGTTGTGCCGTGCGCTGGTGATGTCGAGGCGTACGGGGCGGTCGGGGGCGGCCGGGGTTCGAGCGGTGGGCTTGTCACCCCGACCTGATCCGTGCCGACTCGCCCGAGAGCCCCGCCGCGATGAGTTCCGGCCGGGACGCGGGTCTGTTCTGGTGTCGTAGGACGTCGTCGTACGACTCTGCCCGGCACCAGACACCACGGAGGACGCCATGACGACCACGCCGAGTGACCCGACCACCGCGCTGCCCGGCCGCCCGCCCGTCGTCGACCTGGCCACCTGGCAGGCCGCCCGGGACGAGCTGCTGGTCCGCGAGAAGGCGCACACCCGTGAGGGCGACGCGATCGCCGCGGCCCGGCGCCGACTGCCGATGGTGGAGTTCGACGGGACGGTCGAGGTCGTCGGAGCGGACGGCCCGGTCCCGTTCCTCACTCTCTTCCAGGACCGCGACGAACTCGTCGTCTACCAGCACATGTGGTACGACGGCGCCCCGCACCAGGGGCAGTGCGAGGGCTGCACCACCACGGCCTGGCACCTGCAGGACGCCGCCTACCTCAACGCCCGCGGCGCCTCGTTCGCCGTCCTGACCACGGGCCCGTGGGACGAGGTGGCCCCCTACGTCGAGTTCATGGGCTACACCCAGCCCTGGTACTCGGTCCGCGACGTGGACGCACCGGTCGGCGGCGAGATGGGCTACCTCACCTGTTTCCTGCGCGACGGCGACCGCGTCTTCCTCACCTACTCCACGACGGGCCGCGGCAACGAGCGGGTCAACGGCTCCCTCGGCCTGCTCGACATGACGCCCTACGGCCGCGGCGAGGCATGGGAGGACAACCCCGAGGGCTGGCCCGAGGGACGGAACCCGTGCTGGTCCTGGCGCTCGGACGCGGACGGTAACGCTACGTGGGGCCCGACCAGCCGCCCCGTACCCCAGTGGACCCGTCCCGGCGCGACGCCTGTGGAGACCCTTGGCCGGCACGGCCATCACCACTGATGGCTCTAGAGATGCCGAAATCAACCCTTGACCTCAATGGCCCCGGCCACTATTTTGCGGTAGACGTCGACCCATAACCACCGAAAGGAGGCGACCAGCAGATGAACACCAGCTCTGATCTTGGTCGCCTCGCCCAGCGCACGGTCTGGGTTCCGGGTCGGATCGCGCACGGCTGCTGAGTAAGCCGTTCTGATGTGCCCGTCTGTGGCACATTCCGGGTTTCCCGTCACCATTTTCCGGCACGTCGCTGTTGCGTGCCATTTTGCGCCCGCTCCGTTCACGTGGTGCGTCTGAACACAGAAAGCTGCCTGAAATTGGCGAACATCATGAATCGACCGATCACGCACGGAAACGAAGGCCTGTCATGACAGAGGCGCGGATCACGGTCAACGGGAAAGAAACACCGATTTCACCGGCTGCGCCCCACACCACCGTGCTGGACTTTCTGCGCGAGCGTGGCCTCACCGGTACCAAGGAGGGCTGCGCCGAGGGTGAATGCGGTGCCTGTTCGGTCCTGGTGGCACGTCCCGGGGTGAACAAGCCCACCGACTGGGTGGCGGTCAACGCCTGCCTGGTCCCGGCCGCGGCGCTCGACGGTCAGGAGGTCATCACCTCCGAGGGGCTCGCCACCGTCGGCGAACCCGGCACGCCGCCCACCCTGCACCCGGTGCAGGAGGAGATGGCGGTCCGCGGCGGCTCCCAGTGCGGCTACTGCACACCGGGATTCATCTGCAGCATGGCCTCCGAGTACTACCGGCCCGACCGCTGCGCGCATTCGGACTCGGACTCGGACCTGGACTCGCACTCGGACTCCGACGCGGCCGCCAGCACCGACCACGAGCACGGTCCGAACGGTTTCGACCTGCACGCGCTGAGCGGGAACCTGTGTCGCTGTACCGGTTACCGCCCGATTCGCGATGCCGCGTTCGCCGTCGGTGAGCCCACGGACGAGGACCCGCTGGCGCAGCGTCGCGAGCAGGACCCGCCCGCACCGGTCGCCACCGAATACGCCCAGGACGACAGCACGTTCCTGCGGAAGAACACCCTGGCCGAAACGCTGCAGGTGCTGCGCGAGCGGCCCGACGCGGTGGTGGTCGCCGGCTCCACCGACTACGGCGTCGAGGTGAACATCCGCTCCCGCCGCGAGGGTTGTGTGGTCGCCATCGACCGGCTGCCCGAACTGAGGGAGCTGCGCGTCGAGTCCGACCACATCGAGATCGGGGCGGCGCTGACGCTCACCGAGATCGAGCGCCGCCTCGACGGCGATGTCCCGCTCCTCGCCGAGCTGTTCCCGCAGTTCGCCTCCCGGCTCATCCGCAACAGCGGGACCCTCGGCGGCAACCTGGGTACCGGCTCGCCCATCGGTGACAGCCCGCCGGTGCTGCTCGCCCTGGAGGCGTCGCTGGTGCTCGCCGACGCCGACGGTGAGCGCGTGGTCCCGCTGGCGGAGTACTTCACCGGCTACCGGCAGAGCGTGCGCCGTCCCGGCGAGCTGATCCGCGCGGTGCGCATCCCGCTGCCGCTGACGCCGGTCGCGGCCTTCCACAAGATCGCCAAGCGGCGCTTCGACGACATCTCCAGCGTGGCGGTCGCCTTCGCGCTGGACATCGAGGACGGGATCGTCCGCAAGGCGCGCATCGGACTGGGCGGCGTGGCCGCCACCCCGATCCGCGCCCTCGCCACCGAGGCCGCCCTGGAAGGCAGGCCCTGGTCGGCGGAGACTGTAGAGGCCGCGGCCCGCGTGCTGCGCGGTGAGGGCACGCCGATGGACGACCATCGCGCCAGCTCCCTCTACCGTTCCGCGATGCTCGGCCAGAGCCTCAAGAAGCTGCACGCACAGACCACCGAGGCGGTGTCGTCATGAGTCACCTGTCCGAGCGCCCCGAGAAGCCGGTCGTCGGCGTCTCCCTGCCGCACGAGAGTGCCTTCCAGCACGTCACCGGCGCCGCGCTCTACACCGACGACCTGGTCCAGCGCACCAAGGACGTGCTGCACGCCTACCCGGTGCAGGTCATGAAGGCCCATGGCCGGATCACCGCACTGCGCACCGAGCCCGCGCTCGCCGTGCCCGGCGTGGTCCGCGTACTGACCGGCGCCGACGTGCCCGGCGTCAACGACGCCGGCATGAAGCACGACGAGCCGCTCTTCCCCGACGAGGTCATGTTCCACGGCCACGCGGTCGCCTGGGTGCTCGGCGAGACCCTGGAGGCGGCCCGGCTCGGTGCGGCGGCCGTCGAGGTGGAGCTCGATGAGCTGCCCTCCGTGATCACGCTGCAGGACGCGATCGAGGCCGAGAGCTTCCACGGCGCGCGGCCGCTCATGGTGCACGGCGACATCGACGCCGGCTTCGCCGACTCCGCGCACGTGATCACCGGCGAGTTCCAGTTCTCCGGTCAGGAGCACTTCTACCTGGAGACGCACGCGGCCCTCGCCCTGGTCGACGAGAACGGGCAGCTGTTCATCCAGAGCAGCACCCAGCACCCGTCGGAGACCCAGGAAATCGTCTCCCACGTACTCGGCGTGCCCGCCCACGAGGTGACCGTGCAGTGCCTGCGGATGGGTGGCGGCTTCGGCGGCAAGGAGATGCAGCCGCACGGGTTCGCGGCCATCGCCGCGCTCGGGGCCAAGCTGACCGGCCGGCCGGTCAGGTTCCGGTTCAACCGGACCCAGGACCTGACCATGTCCGGCAAGCGGCACGGGTTCAACGCCACCTGGAAGATCGGCTTCGACGCAGAGGGCCGTATCCAGGCCCTGGACGCCACCTTGACCGCGGACGGCGGCTGGAGCCTGGACCTGTCCGAGCCGGTCCTCGCCCGCGCGCTGTGCCACATCGACAACACCTACTGGATCCCCAACGCGCGCGTCGCCGGACGCATCGCCAAGACCAACACGGTCTCCAACACCGCCTTCCGAGGCTTCGGCGGACCGCAGGGCATGCTGGTGATCGAGGACATCCTGGGCCGCTGCGCGCCGCAGCTCGGCCTGGACCCCATGGAGCTGCGGGAGCGCAACTTCTACCAGCCGGGCCAGGGCCAGACGACGCCGTACGGCCAACTGGTCACCCAGGCCGAGCGGATCTCCACCGTCTGGCAGCAGGTGCGGGACGACGCCGGCATCGCCGACCGGGGGCGCGAGATCGCGGCCTTCAACGCCGCGCACCCGCACACCAAGCGGGCGCTCGCGATCACCGGCATCAAGTTCGGTATCTCGTTCAACCTCACCGCCTTCAACCAGGGCGGGGCGCTGGTGCTGATCTACAAGGACGGCTCCGTCCTGATCAACCACGGCGGCACCGAGATGGGCCAGGGCCTGCACACCAAGATGATGCAGGTGGCCGCGACCACGCTGGGCATCCCGCTGCACAAGGTGCGCCTCGCCCCGACGCGGACCGACAAGGTGCCCAACACCTCGGCCACCGCCGCCAGTTCGGGTGCGGACCTCAACGGCGGGGCGATCAAGAACGCCTGTGAACAGCTGCGCGACCGGCTGCTGCAGGTCGCCGGCACCCAGCTCGGGGCGAACGCCTCCGACGTACGCATCGTCGAGGGTGTCGCGCGCGCCCTGGGCAGCGACAAGGAGCTGGCCTGGGACGACCTGGTGCACACCGCGTACTTCCAGCGGGTGCAGCTGTCGGCGGCCGGCTTCTACCGGACCGAGGGGCTGCACTGGGACGTGAAGTCGTTCCGCGGTACCCCGTTCAAGTACTTCGCCTACGGCGCCGCGGCGACCGAGGTGGAGGTCGACGGCTTCACCGGCGCGTACCGGATCCGGCGCGTGGACATCGTGCACGACGTCGGCGAGAGCCTCTCCCCGATGATCGACATCGGTCAGGTCGAGGGCGGTTTCGTGCAGGGCGCGGGCTGGCTGACGCTGGAGGACCTGCGCTGGGACACCAGTGACGGCCCGAACCGAGGCCGGCTCCTGACCCAGGCGGCGAGCACCTACAAGCTGCCGAGCTTCTCGGAGATGCCCGAGGAGTTCAACGTCAGGCTGCTGGAGAACGCCACCGAGGAGGGCGCGGTCTACGGCTCCAAGGCGGTGGGTGAGCCTCCGCTGATGCTGGCGTTCTCGGTGCGCGAGGCGCTGCGGCAGGCCGCCGCCGCGTTCGGGCCGAGCGGGGTCAGCGTCGATCTGGCCTCGCCCGCGACGCCGGAGGCGGTGTACTGGGCGATCCAGGAGGCTCGACAGGGCGGCGACGCCTCGCGGCTCGGGCATGCCGTCAACGAGCACGCTGTGAACGGGAACGCCGTCAACGGGAACGCCGCCAACGGCAAGGTCCGCGCCGACGCAGAAGCGCTGAGCGGTGCCTGACATGACGTGGATCGCCGCGGTCGCACGGTTGCGAGCACGCCGGGAGCCCGGTGTGCTGGTGACCGTCGCGACCGTGCGCGGTCATGCCCCGCGTGACGCCGGTGCGAAGCTGGTCGTGGGGCGGACTGAGACGTGGGGCTCGATCGGCGGTGGCAACGTGGAGGCCGTCGCGATCGATCGGGCCCGCGAGATGATCGCAGCGTCCAAGCCGGAGCCCGAGCTGATGGATTTCGCGCTGAACGACAAGGTGACCAACCAGCACGGCGTGCAGTGCTGTGGCGGCACGGTCCAGGTGCTGCTCGAACCGCTACCGGTGGTACGGGCGGTGGCGATCTTCGGAGTCGGGCACGTCGGTCTCGAACTGGCGCGCATCCTGGCACGTCAGGACCTCGACCTCCATCTGATCGACACCCGCTCCGACATCCTCACCAAGGAGCGGCTCGACGTGTTGGCGGACGCGGTGGCGCAGGTGCACACGCATCACACGCCGCTACTGCCCGAGGAGGTGCTGGAGGAGCTGCCGCGCGGCACCCGCATCCTGATCATGACCCATGATCACGCCGAGGACGCGGCTCTGTGCGACGCCGCCCTGCGCACCACCCATCTCGGCTCCATCGGGCTGATCGGGTCGGCGGCCAAGTGGGTGCGGTTCCGTAAACGCCTCGCCACGGAGGGTGGCTTCGATGACGCCGCCATCGATCGGATCAAGACCCCGATCGGGCTGGCCGACATCACCGGCAAGGAACCCGCGACCATCGCCGTGAGCGTCGCGGCCGATCTGCTGCGCACTTTCGAGAGCGAGGAGCACTGACCCACCCACGGCTCTTCGATCCTGTTTCGGGCGGAAGGCGCTGAGGTTACCGACTCCTGCCCTTCATGCGAATCTACAAGAGGGGCCTGCCGACCAGCCAACTCCTTCATGGTTTCGGTGACTGACCCTCGACGGGGCCCGACGGGTGTACTTGCGCTGTTCCGCACAAACAGCAACGGGGAGTTCCCGCCGTCTGCAAAAAGGAGTAACCGTGACCGCGCACATCCAAGAAGCGAGCATCCAGGACGTCGAGCGCGCCTGGATGGACGAGGCCATCGGCCTTGCCACCAACAGCGTGAAGAACGGCGGCGGTCCGTTCGGCGCACTGATCGCCAAGGATGGCGAGATTGTTGCGATCGGCAACAACAAGGTCACTTCGAACCTGGACCCGACGGCGCATGGCGAGGTGAGCGCGATCCGTGCCGCCTGCCAGAAGCTCGGCACCTTCTCACTTGAGGGCTGTGTCCTGGTCACCTCGTGTGAGCCGTGCCCGATGTGCCTTTCCTCCGCGCTGTGGGCGCGAGTCGACCGGATCATCTTCGCCGCTGATCGCGATGACGCCGCGGTGGCCGGTTTCGATGATCGCAAGTTCTACGACCTGTTCGAGAAGAGGCCCGCGGAGCTGTGGCCGATGGAGATCGAGCGAGTTGACATGCCGAACCGTACGGCACCGTTCGACGCGTGGCTGGCGAAGTCCGACCGTATCGACTACTGAAACCCGGTTCACTGCGAAATTGAACGAGGCCCCTGGGCCGCTGTGTTGAGATATCAGGAATCTCAACACGGCAGCCTGGGGGCCTCGTTCAATTTCTGCCTGTCTGCCTGTCTGCCTGTCTGCCTGTCTGCCTGTCTGCCTTTCTGTCTTTGTGTACTTGGCACTGCCCGCCTGAGCTGCAGTTCCATAGAAACGCACAAACTGCGGATCCCAGGCCGATCAAGGTTTCATGCTTTCAACGCCTGTCTGAAACAGGCCAGTTGGCGATGGACTCCTCGGACAAGCCAAACCAACGAACGGGGAAAGCCTTGTCCGAGAAGCTGCCTGGCCGTCAGATCGAGATCTCCTGGCCCGACCTCGGCATCACGGTCACCGCCGACCTTGACGACCGCAACCCGGCACTCGCCGACGCCCTGTGGGAGTCCTTGCCGTACCGGAGCCTCCAGGGACACGCCCTCATCGCGGGCGAGCACCTCTACCACGTAGCGCCGATTCCCACGCTGCTGCACACCCCCCACGCGACCCGTATCCCCGACCGGCGCGAGGCCCCCGACGGCACCGTGTTCTGCTCGGGCCTGCAGCACCTGGGCATCAAGTACGGCACCCTGACCGAGCCGATGCCCGCCACCCCCGTCGGCCGGATTCGTGAGGCGGACATGCCCGCCCTGCTGGAAGCCGGGGCCGCGATCTGGGACGCCGTCTACTCCACGAAGAAGCAGATCCTCGCCGAAGTCCGCCGCGCGGGCGAGCCGGGCGGCCACCGCATCCCGATGCTCCACGCCACCAACACGGCCGCCAGCCACCTGATCGCCGACATCGTCGCCGAGACCGAGAAGATCTGGCTCGCACCGCCGGCCGAGCTGGACGACCTCCACCAGGGCGTCATCCCCTCCCAGGCGGGCAACTTCGGCACCGTCCTGCCCACCCTGCTGTTCGTCAACGGCGAGACCCGGCCCCTGGGGTACGCCGCCTACGGCGGACTCGTCCGCGCCGCGGTCCAGGGCATGCCCATGGACTCCCTCGTCCACATGACCCGCCTTATGGTCGGCGTCCCCGCCGAGTTCCTGGGCTACTGCGGTCTGGAGAAGCTGTGGGCGTTCACCCAGCGCTTCCTCGGCGTCCTCGACCGCCTCGACCGTGACGACTTCTACGCCGTCACCAGCCAGATGGCCCTCTACATCAACTGCCTCGGCGGCTGGAACCTCCAGCTGTACCCGTGGGAGACCGGGGACCACCTGCGCCAGCAGGCCGCCACGGTCGGCGCGTAGCGATGCCCGGAGCGACCTTGAGCGCCCTGCCTGCCCGCGCTGACGCCGTCGTCATCGGCGGGGGAGTGATCGGAACCTCCGCCGCCTACCACCTCGCCGAAGCCGGCGTGAACACCGTGCTGCTGGAACGCGGAAGCCTCGGGGGCGGGGCATCCGCGCACACGGCGGGCATGATCCGCACCTACTTCCCCGGCGACCCCCACACCGGGCGGATGGCCGTACGCAGCCTGAACGCCTATCAGGACTTCGCCCGCCACACCGAGGCCCCCCTCGCCCTGAAGCGGCTCGGGTTCATGGCGCTGTTCACCGACGAACAGCAGATCGCCGATTTCGAGGCCGGCCATCAGGCCCAGCGGGCCGCCGGCGTCCAAGTCGGCCTGATCAGTGCCCGGGAAGCGGCCGGACTCAACCCGCTGCTCAACGAGCGCGCCGTCCTGGCCGCCGCCTGGTCGCCCGAGGCGTACCACGTGGACGGCCTCGACATCGTCCGCGGCTACGCCGCCGCCGCCCGCAACCACGGCGCCCGCCTGTTCACCCACACCCCCGTCACCCGCATCGACGACGACAACACCGTCCACACCGCGCAGGGCGGCATCAAGGCGGACAGCATCGTGTGTACGGCCGGGCCCTGGTCCGGCGAGGTGGCGTCCATGGCGTCGGTCGACCTGCCGATGCGGCCCCGCACGATGGAGATGCTGTTCACCGACGTACCGCCCTCCCCGCACCCCGATCTGCCCATGACGATGCACGCCGCATCCGGCCTGCGGATCCGCTCATGGAAGGACCGCATCCTCCTCGCCATGGGCGCACCCAAAGCGGGCGAGACACGCGAGGCCTGGCTCGGCCGTATCGCCGGCCATCTCGGCACCCTGTTCCCCGCCCTGGACGGCATCGGCCTGCACCGCGCGTGGAGCGGCGATTTCGACGCGAGCCCCACCAACACCGCCTTCATCGGCGAACACCCCACCCGCCGCTTCCTGTACGCGGCCGGATTCACCGGCGCGGGCCTGTGCCAGGCACCCGCGGCAGGGGAGCAGCTACGCGACCTGTTGATCGCCAAATAGCCGCCAGTAGCCGCCCAGTAGCCGCCAAGCAGCCCTAGACCAGGAAAGATTGCCGTGATTGTTCTCGGATGTAATGGCTTCAGCCGGGTGTCGGAGTTCTTCTCCGAACGCTTCGGCGCGACCGGCATCAACAAGCACTACCTCTTGGGCCACGACGCCGCCGCCGCGCTCCTGATCGACGGCCGCCTGGTTGCCGCGGTGGAGGAAGAACGCCTCAACCGGGAGAAGAAGACCACCGACTTCCCCGTGAACGCGATCGACTGGTGCCTGAAGGAAGCCGGGATCACGTTCGACGACGTAGACCTGTTCGCCTTCCCCTGGAACTGGTCCGCCCAGGTCCTGGACGAGACCCTGGACGCCATCCGCGCCTCGTCGGCGCCGGAGGACACGAAGACCGGCCTCATGGGCAACATGGCCGACCTGTTCGAGCAGGTCGTCAGCCACGAGGCGATCCTCGCGGACTTCGAGGCCCGCACCGGACACCGCCCCGACCCGGCCAAGGTCCGCTTCGTCCCGCACCACTTGGCCCACGCCACGACCGGCTACTACCTCGCCGGCATGCAGGACGCGGCGTTCCTCGTCAGCGACGGCCGCGCCGAACGCTTCTCGACCCTGACGGGCGAGATCCGCGACGGCCGGATCACCGTCTTCGACGACACCGTCACCGGCGCCCAGTACTCCATGGGCACCCTGTTCTCCGCCATCACCCGCTTCCTCGGCTTCGTCCCCAACAACGACGAGTACAAGGTGATGGGCCTGGCCGGATACGCCGACCCCCCAACCCCGAACCCCTTCATCGACAACCTCCTACGGCTGCACGACGACGGCCGCTACACCTTCACCCAGCCCCTTCAGACCGACAACCTGCACAGCCACGACGCCCTGTTCGAGGAGTACTTCGGCCCCTTCGAGGACACCCTCGCGTACACGTCCCGCGTCGCGGCCGCCGCGCAGGAGATGCTGAACGTCGCCACCGCCCACCAGGTCCGCCACCTGGAGAAGCGGACGGACCTCGACCGGCTGCTGTTCGAGGGCGGCGTCGCCCTGAACTGCCTGAACAACACCCCGCTGTTCGAAGGCTCCCGCTTCGAGGACATGCAGGTCAGCTTCGGCGCCTCGGACACCGGCATCACCATCGGAGCGGCAGCCCACGCCTGGCTGAACCACCCCGACACCGCCCCCGCGGACATCCGCGCCGCCACCTCCGCACCGGTCACCCCCTATCTGGGCCCGTCCTACGACGAGTCCGCGATCGAGGAGGCCCTTCAGGCCTTCACCGGCCGCGTCGTCGTCTCACACCTGGACGACGACGAGGTCATCGAGCAGGTGGCGAAGCTGCTGACGAAGAAGGTCGTCATCGGCTGGTTCGAAGGCCGCGTCGAGCACGGGCCACGCGCGCTGGGGCATCGCAGCATCCTCGCCAACCCCGGCTTCACCGACATCAAGGACATCATCAACACCCGGGTCAAGCACCGCGAACCCTTCCGCCCGTTCGCTCCCCTCGTCCTCGAGGAGCAGGCACCGAAGATCTTCGACATGGGCCGCAAGACGAGCTCGCCGTACATGACGTTCGTCTTCCCGGTCCGCGACGAGTACAAGGACCGCATCCCAGGCGCCGTACACGTGGACGGCTCCTCCCGCATCCAGACCCTGACCGACGAGGGAACGCCACGGCTCACGGCGCTGCTGCGGAGGTTCACCGAACTCACCGGCACCCCGTGCCTGATCAACACCTCGTTCAACGTCGCCGGCGAACCCATCGTCTGCACGCCCACCGACGCCCTGAACTGCTTCATGGGCACCGAGATCGACTACCTGATCCTCGGCAACCACGTCATCGCCAAGAAGCACAAGAAATAGAAGAAGGAGCACGCCGTGCCGACGATCCAGCGCAAGCACACCATGTACCACTCCACCATCCTCGACGCCGACCCGGACACCGTGTGGGCGACCGTCCGCGACGCCATGCAGATCCTGGACATCGTGTCCCCGGGCGACCTGGACATCCACCGGGACGTCAGCTGGGTGGAGGGCGGCTCGGTCGACACCGTCCCGGCCCGCTACGACTTCAAGCTCACGCTCAACGGCCGTCTCGTCCAGCAGGAGATCGCCGCCCGCGACGAGATCAACAAGACCCAGTCCTACCGGGCCGTCGCCCCCACCAGCGGTGTCGCCAAGTACGAGGCCACCATCCGCGTATTCCCCATCACCAACGACCCGGCCCGCAGCTTCTTCGACTGGTCGCGGACCCTGGACATCGCCGAGGACGCCGACCTGAACGTGGTCGAGGCCATCATCGACGTCATGGAGAAGCAGACCGACGCCGTACGGGACCACTTCGCGAAGACCGCGAGGTGAGTGACGCGACGACGCTCGTACTGCTGCGGCACGGCGAAACCCTGCTCACCCCGCAGCGGCGGCTCTCCGGCAGCGGAGGATCCAACCCGGGACTCTCACCGGCCGGACGCCGCCAGGCCGAAGCGGCGGCAGAGGCTCTCGCCCACCGCGGCGGCATCGCGGCGGTCGTCACGTCACCGATGCGGCGCTGCCAGGAGACCGCTCAGGCCGTGGCCGCGCGCCTCGGCCTGAGCGTCCAGATCGACCGGGACCTGCGGGAAGCGGACTTCGGCGTCTGGGAAGGCCTCACCTTCACCGAGGTCCGCACACGCTACCCGGACGACCTGAGCGCCTGGTTCGCCTCGCCGGAGAGTCCCCCCACGGGCGCGGGCGAGACCATGCACCAGGTCACGCGCCGGGTCGCCGCCGTACGAGACGGCCTCGTGTCCCAGTACGCCGGCGCCACGGTTCTGGTCGTCTCCCACGTCGGCCCCCTCAGAACCCTGCTCCGCCTCGCTCTCCAAGCCCCACCACACAGTTTGTTCCGCATGGAAGTCGCAGCGGCCTCCCTGTCGACGGTGACGTACGACGAGGACGGCACCGCCATGGTGCGGGCCCTCAATGACACCCACCACTTGAATTGACCCCGCAACGTCGAAGGGCCCCACCGCGAACGGTGGGGCCCTTCGACATCGTGCCCGGTGAGGCACTGGCGGAGGATACGAGATTCGAACTCGTGAGGGGTTGCCCCCAACACGCTTTCCAAGCGTGCGCCCTAGGCCTCTAGGCGAATCCTCCGCCGGAAACATTACATGACGCTGGAGGGTGCTAGCGAACTCGTTCGGGCACCCGGCGATCAGGTAGGCTGGGGCTCAGCCCCTCACGCGGCGCTATCTGACTGAACTCCCCCAGGGCCGGAAGGCAGCAAGGGTAGGTTGGCTCTGGCGGGTGCGTGGGGGGTCTTGCGTTCCCCGGATGCCGCCCCCCGTTCGAAGAGCGGGCGCGCGTTGGGGATCTTGCAGTACGCGGCCAGGTACGAGGCCACGCGCGCGTGCAGCTCCTTTCGCCCCGTGTCGCCCCGTGTCGCCCCGTGGGCATCCCCACATCCGGGCGGTCCGCGTTGTCAGTGGGCGCCTATAACCTCGTATGCGTGTCGTCTCTCGCGCTGTACCGCCGCTATCGCCCGGAGTCGTTCGCCGAGGTCATCGGGCAGGAGCATGTAACCGACCCGCTGCAGCAGGCGCTGCGCAACAACCGGGTCAATCACGCGTACCTGTTCAGCGGTCCGCGCGGATGCGGCAAGACGACCAGCGCGCGGATCCTCGCGCGGTGTCTGAACTGCGAGCAGGGGCCCACGCCGACCCCGTGCGGGGAGTGCCAGTCCTGCCAGGACCTGGCGCGCAACGGGCCCGGTTCCATCGACGTCATCGAGATCGACGCGGCATCTCACGGTGGTGTGGACGACGCCCGTGAGCTGCGCGAGAAGGCCTTCTTCGGCCCCGCCGGCAGCCGGTACAAGATCTACATCATCGACGAGGCCCACATGGTCACGTCGGCCGGCTTCAACGCGCTGCTGAAGGTCGTCGAGGAGCCGCCCGAGCACCTGAAGTTCATCTTCGCCACGACCGAGCCCGAGAAGGTCATCGGGACCATCCGGTCGCGGACCCATCACTACCCCTTCCGGCTCGTCCCGCCGGGCACCTTGCGGGACTACCTCGGCGACGTCTGCGGTCGCGAGAACATCCCCGTCGAGGAGGGCGTCCTGCCGCTCGTCGTGCGCGCGGGCGCGGGATCCGTGCGTGACTCCATGTCCGTCATGGACCAGCTGCTGGCTGGAGCGCGGGAGGAGGGTGTGACGTATGCCATGGCCACCTCCCTGCTGGGGTACACCGACGGCTCGCTGCTCGACTCCGTCGTGGAGGCCTTCGCGACCGGTGACGGAACCGCCGCCTTCGAGGTCGTGGACCGTGTCATCGAGGGCGGCAACGACCCGCGTCGCTTTGTCGCCGACCTGCTGGAGCGGCTGCGGGACCTGGTGATCCTGGCCGCCGTGCCGGACGCGGTCGAGAAGGGGCTCATCGACGCCCCGGCCGACGTCCTGGAACGCATGCAGGCCCAGGCCGGCACCTTCGGCGCCGCCGAGCTGAGCCGCGCCGCCGACCTCGTCAACGAGGGGCTGACCGAGATGCGGGGGGCCACCTCGCCGCGGCTCCAGCTGGAACTGATCTGCGCGCGCGTGCTGCTCCCGGCGGCCTACGGGGACGAGCGTTCCGTAATGGCCCGGCTCGACCGGCTGGAGCGGGGCGTCAACTTCTCCGCGGGCGGCACCGGCATGCCCGCCATGGGATACGTGCCCGGTCCCGACGCCCATGGCGGGATGGCCGCGGCGCCCGTCCCGCCGGGTGGCGGCGCTGCCGCGGCCCGCGCGGCCGTACGGGCTTCGGGGGCACCCGGCGCCGGACCGGGCACCGGTGCGCCGACCGCCGGCATGGGCGGCCCGGGTGGCCCGGGCGGTGACGGTACGACCGCTGCCGCTGCCGCCGGTGCGGCTCCCGCAGGCCAGGGCGCCCCCATGGGCACGCCCCCCTCCGCGCCCCCCGCGCCCCAGAGCGGCCAGCAGCCGCAGCCGCCCCAGGCACCGCCCACCCCGGAGCCCGCTCCCGCCCCCGCACCCCCCTCGGCTCCCCCCGCTTCCGGCTCCGCCCCCGGCGCCTGGCCCACCGCCGCCCCCGCAGGCAGCGGCCGACGCCCCGGCGGCTGGCCCACGGCAACCCCGGCAGGCGGCGGCGCCCAGCCCTCGACGCCCCCCGCGACCGGCGGCCCCGCGCCGACACCGCCGCCCGCGGCACCCACGCCCGCTCCCCCTGCGGGCGCGGCACCCGTCTACGCACCACCCCCCGGCGGCGGCCCCGACCCCCGCACGCTCTGGCCGAACATCCTGGAGGCGGTCAAGAACCGTCGCCGCTTCACCTGGATCCTGCTCAGCCAGAACGCCCATGTGGCCGGCTTCGACGGCACCACCCTTCAGATCGGCTTCGTCAACGCCGGCGCGCGCGACAACTTCGCGAGCAGCGGCAGCGAGGACGTGCTGAAGCAGTCGCTGGCCGAGCAGTTCAACGTCCAGTGGAAGATCGAGGCGGTCATCGACCCGTCGGGCGGAGGCTCGGCGCCTCCTCCGAGCGGCGGCTCCTCCGGCTTCGGCGGGGGCGGAGGCGGCGCCGGAGGTTACGGCGGTGGCGGCAACAGTGGCTACGGCGGTGGCGGCGGTACGACCGCCCAGCGCCCGGCCCCTGCCCAGCCGGCGCCCACGGCACCCACCCCGCCTCCGACGGCCTCGGCGACCCCGGCCCCGACGGCTGCCCGCCCCCCGGCCCCCCAGCCTTCCGCCGCCCCCGAGCCGCCGGTCCATGTCGCCCCCGAGGACGACATCCCGGAGGACGACGACCCCGACCTCAACGAGTCGGCGCTGTCCGGCCACGACCTGATCGTGCGGGAGCTGGGGGCGACGGTGGTGGAGGAGATCATTAACGAGTAGCGGGACCGAGCGAGTAGCGGGACCGAGCGAGCAGTGGGGCCCATCGAGTAGCGGGACCTGCGGCCACCAACTTGGAGGAACGCACAGGTCGCCAACCCCCCACCCCTCATCGTCCCGCACAAAAATCCCGTTAGGCTGACCCCCGTGAAGGTCCTCGTCATCGGTAGCGGCGCCCGCGAACACGCCCTGTGCCACTCCCTGTCCCTCGACCCCGACGTCAGCGCGCTGCACTGCGCCCCCGGCAACGCCGGCATCGCCGAGGTCGCCGAGCTGCACCAGGTCGACGCCCTGGACGGCAAGGCCGTCACCGCGCTGGCCACTCGGCTCGACGCCGACCTCGTGGTCGTAGGGCCGGAGGCACCACTCGTCGCCGGGGTCGCCGACGCCGTGCGCGAGGCGGGTATCCCGGTCTTCGGCCCCTCCGGGGAGGCCGCGCAGATCGAGGGCTCCAAGGCTTTCGCCAAGGACGTGATGGCGGCGGCCGGCGTCCCCACGGCCCGCTCCTACGTCTGCACCACGCCCGCCGAGGTCGACGAGGCCCTCGACGCCTTCGGCGCCCCGTACGTCGTCAAGGACGACGGCCTCGCCGCCGGCAAGGGCGTCGTCGTGACCGCCGACATCGAGGCGGCCAGGGCGCATGCCAACTCCTGCGAGCGCGTCGTCATCGAGGAGTTCCTCGACGGCCCCGAGGTCTCCCTGTTCGCCATCACCGACGGCGAGACGGTCGTCCCGCTGCAGCCCGCCCAGGACTTCAAGCGGGCGCTCGACGGCGACGAGGGCCCGAACACCGGCGGCATGGGCGCGTACTCCCCGCTCCCGTGGGCCGACCCGAAGCTGGTCGCGGAGGTCATGGAGACCGTCCTCCAGCCGACCGTCGACGAGATGCACCGCCGCGGCACGCCCTTCTCCGGCCTTCTCTACGCCGGTCTCGCGATCACCTCCCGCGGCGTACGGGTCATCGAGTTCAACGCCCGTTTCGGTGACCCCGAGACCCAGGTCGTCCTGGCCCGACTGAAGACCCCGCTGGCCGGTGTCCTGCTGGCCGCCGCCAAGGGCGACCTCGCCGACCTGGCGCCGCTGCGCTGGAGCGAGGACGCCGCGGTCACCGTGGTCGTCGCCTCCCACAACTACCCCGGCACCCCGCGCACCGGCGACCCGATCACCGGCCTCGACGAGGTGGCCGCCGAGGACGCCCCGCACGCCTATGTCCTGCACGCGGGCACCAAGTACGACGGCGACGCGGTGGTGAGCGCCGGCGGTCGTGTCCTGTCCGTCACGGCGACCGGCAAGGACCTCGCCAAGGCCCGCGACCGCGCGTACAAGGCCGTGGCCCGCATCAAGCTCGACGGCTCCCAGCACCGTTCGGACATCGCGGCCAAGGCGGCAGGAGCGTAAGTACGCGCCCCCCACGCTCCCTCGAACCCCCCGCGAACCCCCACCTCCGATAAACCCCGCAGGCCCCGAATCCGTCTCAGGATTCGGGGCCTGATCATCGCTGTCCGTCATCCACCTTTCCCCAAAGCCATTCCATCGAGTGACCGATGCCCCATCCGGCTGACGTGGGTCGACGCCCCAACTAGGGTGCGGCGCAAGCGTTCCGGCACTTGGCCCACCGGCATTGCGATGTCAGTGGTGGGTGCCACAGTGGGGGAGTGAGCAAAGCCAGGACAGTTCGGACAGCCAGGGCACCACGGAGGGGGTGAGGTCCGGCCGTGACCGGTATCGGTGTGGAGATGGGTGCGCAGGCAGCTCGTGCTCGTGCCCTCGCCGTGCTGCGCATCCGCAGCCGCGCGCTCGCCGTGGCCCTGTTGCCCGCGGCGTTCGCCGTGGTGCTGTTCGCCGGCGCCTCCACCAACCACCTCGTCGGCCCGGGCTGGCACGTCGCCCGGTGGGTCGTGACCCCCGTCGCCGTCCTCGTCCTGCTCGCCGCCGCCGTCATCGCCCTGGTCGTCGCCCGCTCCCGCCCCGCCGTCAGCCCGACGGTCGCGATAGCCGAGGAGCAGGCCCCGGACCTGTACCGGATGGTGCGCGACCTCGCCGACCGCCTCGACGTCCCGGCCCCGTCCGCGATAGCGCTCACCCCGGACTGCGACAGCTGGCTGGAGGACCGCACCCACCCGTCCCACGGCCCGCCACCGACCGAGGACCGTGACGAGAGCGGGCTCAACGGCCTGCGCGGCGGCGCGTCGCGCGGCGCCCACCGCCGTACGCCCGTCGCCCCTGTCCTCGTCATCGGCTCCCCGTTCCTGTGGTGGATGCGCGTCGGTGAACTGCGCGCGGTCCTCGCCCCGGTCGTTGCCGGTACGGGACCTTCGGCCCACCCGGACATAGCCCAGGCACGGCGCTTCGTCCGCGGCCTGGACGCCGCCGTGGCCGTCGCCTCGACGCGCGGCCGCTGCCCGGGATCCCGGGCGGTGTGCGCGGGCCTCGGCTGGGTCGCGCGGCTGCTGCTGCGCAGTTGCCGGGACCACGCCACCGAGATGGAGCGGGGTGTGGCCGCCGCAGCCGCCGAGCGTGCACAGGCTGTGGATTACGGACTGCGGATCGTCGCCCAGGAACAGGTCGGGCTGGCGTACGCGGGCTGGGACCGGCTGCTCACCCGGGTCGCGCTGCCCGCCTGGCGGATGGGCCGCTGGCCGTCCCGGCTGGACGCGGGCGTCGTCGCCGCGCTCACCGAGCTGTCCCGCCGGGACCGACTGGCCGAGGGCTTCGCCTCCCGGCTGGGCGAGCGCCCCGCCTGTGACCTGCTGGAAGAGCCCGGCGCGGTCGACGAGGCCGCCTCACTCCTCGCTGCCCGCCTCTTCCACGGCGGACCCGCCGAGCCCGGCCCGGACTGGTCTCCGGTGGACTGGCAGGAGTACCCGGAGGAGGTCGTCGACCGCAAATGGCGTACGGACGCGGCCCGCCTCCACCGCGTCCTCGACGCCCTCGGCGTCCGCCGCACCACCGACGGCACACCCCCGTCGACGGACGGCCCGACCCTGGCCCGCGTCCTGGACCACCTCTCGTCCCCACCGGCCCCCACAGCCGCCGCCGAGGGCATCCACGCCATCCACGGCACCGAGGACACCCCCGTCCAGTCCTCAGAAACCGCAGAGGCCCCGGACGCCGCCAATACCCCCAGCGCCCCCAGGCCCCCCTACGAGTCCATGGCCGAGGACGTCTCCCTCGACGACGACCTTCACTACGGCGATGACGCTCACGACGACGAAGACCAGGAAACCGAACGAAGCTCCGCCCTCGCCGCAAGCCTGACCGCCGAACTGGCCCGCGAGGAGGCCGCAGCCCCCGCCGAGCAGCAGGCATCCCCCGCCCCCGACACCACCTTCCTGGACCTGGGCGCGCTCCCCCTCTTCCCGCTCCAACCACCGCGCACCGCCCGCGAGTTGCTCACCGACCACGTGACGGCGATGGTGTGCTGCGCCGCGATGGACACCGCCGGTGCGACCCCCGGCCTGGACTGGCTCGACGGCCCCACCCTCCTCATCGACGGCGAGCGAACGGCCGATCTCACCCCGAGGGTCCTCAGCCTCATCAAGGACGGCGACCCGGCACCCCTGCGCGCCTGGCTGGTGGACTCGGGGATACGCCCGGAGAAGCCGGTACGCCTCGTCTGACAGCCCTCCGACCGTCGTCCGACAGCCGAAGCGGGTCGGAGCCCCCGGTTCCACTTTCGGCCAATTCGCAACGAATAGTGACAGGATGCGTGCGCAATGTGATGTGCTGGGATCGATAGCGCATATGGCAAGGGCTTACGACATACGACAGACACACCAACGCCCACGCCACGCGGCAGAAACCGCAAGCGCACGCACCACCCGCACCACACACGCAACGCTCAAGGCAGCACCACGGGGGCACGAGGGAGGGGTACGGCCATGGGATCCGAGCAGATCCGCCGCTGGGAGTCGGGAGCACTCGCGCACGCCGTGACGGACCCCTTCGGTCAGGGCCCCGTCCCCTGGCTGCGCGGCAACGTGACGTACTTCGACGACACCGGCCAGGTCGTCCCCTGGTACGTCGACGGCCAGGCCCACCCTCCGACCTCGGGCACCCCCAGGGTCCCGGCCCCCCGAAGCGCCGGCCCGCGCTCCGCCGACGACGTCCACCGCCAGATCAAGGGCTTCACCTCGACCGGCGCGGTAGCCCCCGGCGAGGCCGTCGACTTCCACATCACCGTCGACCCGCCCCAGGAATTCGCCGTCGACATCTACCGCATCGGCCACTACGGCGGTGACGGCGCCGCCAAGATCACCACCAGCCCCCGCCTCTCCGGCATCGTCCAGCCCCCGCCGCTCACCGCGGACCGCACGGTCTCCTGCCACCACTGGTGGCTGTCCTGGCGCCTGCAGGTCCCGAGCTACTGGAGCATCGGCGCGTACGTGGCCGTCCTCACCACCGCCGACGGCTACCGCTCCCACATCCCCTTCACCGTCCGCGACAAGCACCCCGCGGATCTGCTGCTGCTCCTCCCCGACGTCACCTGGCAGGCCTACAACCTCTACCCGGAGGACGGCCACACCGGCGCCAGCCTCTACCACGCCTGGGACGAGGACGGTCGTCTGCTGGGCGAGGCCGACGCCGCCACCACCGTCTCCTTCGACCGCCCGTACGCGGGCGCGGGCCTCCCCCTGCACGTCGGCCACGCCTACGACTTCATCCGCTGGGCCGAGCGCTACGGCTACGACATCGCCTACGCCGACGCCCGTGACCTGCACGGCGGCCACGTCGACCCCACTCGCTACCGCGGACTGGTCTTCCCGGGCCACGACGAGTACTGGTCGACGAACATGCGCCGCACCGTCGAGCTGGCCCGCGAGAACGGCACGTCCCTCGTCTTCCTCTCCGCCAACTCCATGTACTGGCAGGTCGAGTTGGGTCCCTCCCCGTCCGGCGTCCCCGACCGCCTGCTCACCTGCCGCAAGCGCAGGGGCCCCGGCCGCCCGGTGCTCTGGCGGGAGATCGACCGCCCCGAGCAGGAGGTGATCGGTATCCAGTACGCCGGCCAGGTTCCCGAGCCCCACCCCCTGATCGTCCGCAACGCCGACCACTGGCTGTGGGAGGCGACCGGCGCCCACGAGGGCGACGAGATCGCCGACCTGGTCGCGGGCGAGGCCGACCGCTACTTCCCGCGCACCCCGCTGCCCGAGCACGAGGAGCGCATCCTGCTCGCCCACTCCCCGTACACCGACCGCGAAGGCGCCCTCCGACACCAGGAGACGTCCCTCTACCGTGCCCCCTCCGGCGCCCTGGTCTTCGCGTCCGGAACCTTCGCCTGGTCTCCGGCGCTGGACCGCCCGGGCCACGTCGACACCCGAGTCCAGCGCGCCACCGCGAACCTCCTGGACCGCATCTGCAAACGTGACTGAGCTCCGCTGAGACGTTCGCCGGCAGACCCCCACCCAAGGGTGATCCCCGGCCATACGGGAGAATCGAGCCACTTGGACAGAACCACGGGGAGGAACCGTGTCCGGATTCGTAGAAAAGCCCGAGCCGATCCAGGTTCCGGGCTTGGTGCACCTGCACACCGGCAAGGTGCGCGAGCTGTACCAGAACGAGGCGGGCGACCTCGTGATGGTCGCCAGTGACCGTATGTCCGCCTATGACTGGGTGCTGCCGACCGAGATCCCCGACAAGGGCCGCATCCTCACCCAGCTCTCCCTGTGGTGGTTCGACCAGCTCGCCGACCTGGTCCCCAACCACGTGCTGGGCACCGACGTGCCCGCCGGCGCCCCCGCCGACTGGGCGGGCCGCACCCTCGTCTGCAAGTCGCTGAAGATGGTCCCGGTCGAGGCCGTGGCCCGCGGCTACCTCACCGGCTCCGGCCTGCTGGAGTACAACGACTCCCGCACCGTCTGCGGCCTCGCCCTCCCCGAGGGCCTGGTCGACGGCAGCGAACTGCCCGCCCCGATCTTCACCCCGGCCACCAAGGCCGCGGTCGGCGAGCACGACGAGAACGTCTCGTACGAGGAGGTCGCCCGCCAGGTCGGCGCCGACACCGCCGCGCGGCTGCGCCAGGCCACCCTCGCCGTCTACTCCCGCGGCCGGGACATCGCCCGCGACCGCGGCATCATCCTCGCGGACACCAAGTTCGAGTTCGGCTTCGACGGGGAGACGCTGGTCATCGCCGACGAGGTCCTCACCCCGGACTCCTCCCGCTTCTGGCCGGCCGACACCTGGCAGCCGGGCCGCGCGCAGCCGTCGTACGACAAGCAGTTCGTCCGCGACTGGCTGACCTCGCCGGCGTCCGGCTGGGACAGGAAGAGCGAGCAGCCCCCGCCGCCGCTGCCGCAGGAGGTCGTGGACGCGACCCGGGCGAAGTACGTGGAGGCCTACGAGCGCCTCACGGGCACCAGCTGGAGCTGACCGCATGCCACCGCCCCCGGCGAAATCCGGGGGCAACGCGAAAGCCCCCGGTGAGAACCGGGGGCTTCGACGTGGAGCGAACGACGAGGTTCGAACTCGCGACCTCAACCTTGGCAAGGTTGCGCTCTACCAACTGAGCTACGTTCGCATGCGCCGTGGCGCGAGAACCACTATACCCAACCCCGCTCCCGTGCGAGACGCACCGCCGCGTGCCGGTTCTCCACCCCGAGCTTCGACACCGCGGACGACAGATAGTTCCGTACGGTCCCCTGCGACAGTGCGGCCCGCTCCGCGATCTCCGCGACGGGCGCCCCGTCGGCGGCGAGTTCCAGTACCTCGGCCTCCCGCGCGGTCAGCGGCGAGTCCCCGGCGGCGATGGCGTCGGCGGCCAACTCCGGGTCGACGTAGCGGTTTCCGGCGTGCACGGTACGAATGATCTCCGCGAGCCGCTGAGCGCTGACGGTCTTCGGGACGAACCCGCGCACACCCGCCGCAAGGGCCCGCTTCAGATGTCCGGGCCGCCCGTGACTGGTCACGATCATCACCCGGCAGCCGGGCAGTTCGGCCCGCAGAGATGTGGCGACCCTCACACCGTCGGCCCCCGGCATCTGAAGATCCAGTACGGCGACGTCCGGCTCGTGCGCCCGCGCCATCGCCAGCGCCTCCGGCCCGCTCGCCGCCTCGGCGACGATCACGAGGTCGTCCTCCAGTGAGAGCAGCGTGGCGAGCGCACCCCGGATCAGATGCTCGTCGTCGGCGAGCAGCAGCCGTACGGGCCCGGTCGCGCGGTCGGGCATACGGTCGCTCTTGAGGTCGGTCATACGGTGACCTCCCGCACGCCCGCCCCGGCCTCCGCCAACGGCACCTCCGCCACCAGCCGGAACAGCCCCTCCCCGGCGGGACCGGCCGCCAAGGTGCCGTCCACCGCGGCCAGCCGCTCCCGCAGCCCCGCGAGCCCGGAGCCCCCACCCCCGTCGGAGGCTCCGGCAACCCCGTCGTTCTCCACCGTCAGCATCACGCGCCCCTCCCTCACCCGTACTCCCACCGCACACCGCACGGCATCCCCGTGCCGCAGCACATTCGTGGTCGCCTCCCGCACGACCCACGCCAGCGCCGACTGCACCTCGACCGGCAGCCCGGCCGCCTCGCCGGTCACCACGCACTCGATCCCGGCCGCCGTCAAAACGCCCTGCGCACCCGCGAGTTCAACCCCCAGGTCGGCCTCCCGATACCCCCGTACGACGTCCCTCACCTCACGCTGCGACTCCCGCGCGATCCGCTGCACCTCGATCATCTGCTCCACGGCCTCGGGCCGCCCGCGCCGCGCCAACTGCACGGCGAGCTCGCTCTTCAGCGCGATGACCGCCAGATTCCGCCCCATCACGTCATGCAGATCCCGCCCGAACCGCAGCCGCTCCTCGGCGACGGCGAGCCGGGCGCGGGTCTCGCGGGCCTCGTCGAGTTCGTAGACGGACTTGAGCAGCCAGACGGAGAAGACGGCGGTGAAGGCGAGGAACGCACCGCCGAACAGCACCGACACCATGCTGACCAGCGCGACGGGAGCGGGCTGGCCCAGCAGGAACGCGACCAGCCCCGCACCGGCCGCGAACCCCACGACGAGGGCGTACACGTGCCGTCGGCTGCGCAGGCCGAGCGCGATGGTCCCCGCCCCGAAGATCAGCACGACGCCGAAGACCCCGCCCGCCGCGGTGTCGACGCCGTCACCGTCCGGACCGTACTCGGCGACGGCGAGAGCCGTGGCGGCGAGCACCGCGGTGGCGGCGCCGAGCGTCCACAACAGCCACACCGGCTGCTCGCACCGGCCGCGCACCCAGTCCAGCGCCCGCGACACGGTCAGGGCGCAGAGCGCCCCGTGCACGCACACCATGAGCATCAGCCAGAGGCCGAGCCCGGCCCCGATCTCGCCGACGACCGGCAGCCCGACCGCCACGACCTCGATCACCGCGAAGAAGTGGAACGACCACCTCGTGTACGTCTCCACCTTCTCCGGCGTGCTCTTCCCCCGCCACCACGTGCCCGGCCCGCGCATACCCCGTCCCCCTGCCTCAGTGCCGCGGCTCCCATCGGAACCACCGTCGCACAGCCAACACGCCCAGGACCGCCCAGGCCAGCCCGGTCAGCACGGGACCGATCACCTCGTACGCCGACAGCTCACCGGTCCAGCCACCCCGCAGCAGGGTGATCACCGGGGTGAGCGGCAGCAGTTCGCACACCGAGGCCATCCGGTCCGGCAGCATCTCCAGGGGGATGAACATCCCGGAGAAAATCATGGAGAGAAGCGTCACGGGCAGGGTCGTGACCTGCGCACTCTCGACGGTGCGGGTGAGCGCCGCGGTCACGGCGGCCAGAGACGCGCACAGCACCAGCCCCAACAGCAGGCCCAGCACGGCGAGATGGGGAGCACGGGGCGCGCCCACGTCCAACAGGACGGTGCAGCCGACCGTCAGCACCAGGCACTGCGCGAGGCCCGTGGCCACGGCGGGCAGTGCTGCCCCGGCCAGGATCTCGGTGTCCTTCAGCTCGCCGGTGCGCAGCCGTTTGAGGACGAGTTCCTCACGTCGGGCGGTGTAGACGGCGACGAGTGTCGTGTAGACCGCGTAGAGCAGCGAGAAGCCGATCGAGGCGGGCAGGATGACCGTGCCGAGGGTGAGACCGGCCTCCGCCAGGTCCATCCCCTTCGCCGCCTCCCGCACGCTGACGGGAAGCACCAGCGGCACGAACAACGCCGCGAACAGCGTGCCCTTGCTGCGCCCGAGCAACGTCAGCTCGGCCCTGGCCAACGCCGTCATACGCCCCACCGGGGTGGTCACCGCCGTACTCATGCCGCGTACTCCTTCTTCTCGGCGGCGCCGGCCGCCTCCCGGGCGATCCCCAGGAACGCCTCCTCCAGCGACGCCGGCCGCACGTCCAGCCGCCGCAGCTCCACCCCTGCCGTGTCGGCCCACACCAGCAGCCGGGTCGCGGTCCGCTGCAACGCGTGGGTCCGCAGCCGTACGATGCGCCCGTCGACCTCGTGCTCGCTCACTCCCATGTCGGCGAGGGGCGGCAGGTCTCCCACGAAGTAGCCCTGGGGCAGCTCGAAGGAGATCCGCGAGGGCTGGGCCGCCGTCACCTCGGCCGGGGTCCCGGCCGCCGCTATGCGTCCCTCGTGCAGGATCGCCAGCCGGTCGGCGAGGTTCTCGGCCTCTTCGAGGTAGTGCGTGGTCAGCAGCACGGTCGTACCGGCGTCGCGCAGCTCCTTCACCAACTCCCAGGTGTCCCGGCGCCCTTCGGCGTCGAGGCCGGTCGTCGGCTCGTCCAGGAACAGCACCTCGGGCTTGCCGAGCAACGCGAGCGCCAGGTCCAGCCGCCGCCGTTCACCTCCGGACAGCTGCTTCACCCGCACCCCGGCCCGCCGCCCGAGCCCGACCAGGTCCAGCGCCTCCGCCTCGGGCATGGCCCCGCTCACGCACGCCGCCCACATCCGCGCGGTCTCGGCGACGGTCAGCTCGGACGGAAAGCCGCCCTCCTGCAACATCACCCCGGTCCGCGGCCGTACGACGTCCCGCTCGGCGTAGGGATCGTGCCCGAGTACCCGGACCCGCCCCTCGGCGGGTCGCGCCAGCCCTTCCAGCAGCTCTACGGTCGACGTCTTGCCCGCGCCGTTGGTGCCGAGCAGCGCGAAGACCTCTCCGCGGTTCACGGAGAACGAGATTCCGCGCACCGCCTCGAACCCGCCCCCGTAAACACGACGCAGGTCGGTGACCTCAATCACGTGTTCGTGTTCGTTGATGTTCATGACACCAGCGTCCCGGCGATCCGAGGCCGGCAGCAGTGCGCGCTGTCACCACTCCGCATGACAAATGTCAGAGGCCCAGAGGGAAGGCACACGAAAAGACCCCGGTCCATCAGGACCGGGGTCTCATTCCCGAGCGGACGACGAGGCTCGAACTCGCGACCTCAACCTTGGCAAGGTTGCGCTCTACCAACTGAGCTACGTCCGCATTGCCTCCGAACGGCTCTCACCGATCGGCGCGAGCACCAGCCTACCTGATCCACATCAGTGGTTCGGACGGCGGTGCGGAGCGGGTGACAGGAATTGCACACTGCGCCTTCCCCCTGGAAGGGGGATGTTCTACTACTGAACTACACCCGCAAGCCCCGCGAGCTGGACTTTTTCGGCCCGCCCGGCGGCGTGTCCCAGACATTAGCTGATCGGCAGGGGGGTAGCGCAAGTCGGTTGTCGCACCGGTCC
Organism: Streptomyces sp. cf386; assembly: GCF_900103585.1. GTDB lineage: Bacteria > Actinomycetota > Actinomycetes > Streptomycetales > Streptomycetaceae > Streptomyces. The sequence continues at coordinate 89,306 of NZ_FNHV01000025.1, read as the reverse complement.
AAGTGGGCCGTCCTCAGGGCCCGCTGACGGACCCTGAGGCAACCTCGGCAGACCTCAGGCCGGCGTCACTGCGCCGCGCTGAACGCCTCGTAGACCTTCTTGGGGATCCGGCCGCGGGCCGGCACCTCCATCTTGTTGGCCTGGGCCCAGGCCCGGACGGCCGCCGGGTCAGGGGCGACCTCGGTCTGCTTGTACGCCTTGCCTGACTTCGACCGCTTGCGGCCCGCGTCCACGTAGGGCGCGAGCGCCTTACGCAGTTTCTTGGCATTGGTTTCATTCAGGTCGATCTCGTACGACTTGCCGTCGAGTCCGAAGGCGATCGTTTCCGCCGCTTCTGAGCCGTCGATGTCGTCAAAGAGCGTGACCACGACCTTCTGCGCCACGAATATCGGTCCCTTCGTACCGGCACGCTGACAATTCATTTGTACAGTGCCCGACAATGCGATGTGAAGCCCGACTAAATCCTCCCGCGTGTCCGAGCGCAATAGGTATCGGGTGTCGATCCGGGATCTTTTCCGGAACTTTTCGCCGTCACTCGCTGTTCCTCCCCGCCGTGACAGCCGTCACGTAGATTCCTACAAGTCGACGCGCGTAGAAATTTTGTGCAGGTAGTCTGAAACCACCTGCAGGAACCTGCTCAGCACCACACCACCGGGAGTGCACGTGGCACGCGTCGTAGTCGACGTCATGCTCAAGCCGGAGATCCTCGACCCCCAGGGCCAGGCGGTGCAGCGCGCACTGCCGCGGCTGGGTTTCGAAGGCATCTCGGACGTACGTCAGGGAAAGCGATTCGAACTGGAAGTTGACGGGCCGGTTGACGAGGCCGCGCTCGCCCGCATCCATGATCTTGCGGAATCCTTCCTCGCCAACACCGTGATCGAGGACTTCACCGTCAAGGTGGAGGAAGTCGCGGAGGCCGCGAAGTGACCGCTCGTATTGGCGTCGTCACTTTCCCGGGGAGTCTCGACGACCGGGACACCCAGCGCGCGATCCGCCTCGCGGGTGCCGAACCGGTCGCTCTCTGGCACAAGGACAAGGACCTCAAGCAGGTCGACGCCGTGGTGCTGCCCGGCGGTTTCTCCTACGGCGACTATCTGCGGGCCGGCGCCATCTCCCGCTTCTCGCCCGTGATGGAGACGGTCATCGAGCAGGCGAAGGCCGGCCTCCCGGTCCTCGGTATCTGCAACGGCTTCCAGGTCCTGACCGAGGCCCACCTGCTGCCCGGCGGGATGCTCGGCAACGACCACCTGCACTTCATCTGCCGCGACCAGAAGCTGCGGGTGGAGAACGCGGACACGGCCTGGACCGCCGACTACGCGTCCGGCCAGGAGATCCACATCCCGCTGAAGAACATGGACGGCCGCTACGTCGCCGACCAGTACACGCTGGACAAGCTGGAGGCCGAGGGGCGGGTCGCCTTCCGTTACCTCGACTTCAACCCGAACGGCTCGCTCAACGACATCGCCGGCATCACCAACGAGGCCGGGAACGTCGTGGGCCTCATGCCGCACCCGGAGCACGCCGTCGAGCCCCTCATCGGGTCCGGCCGCACCGACGGTCTCCCCTTCTTCACCTCGATCCTCAAGAAGCTGGTCAACGCATGAGCCGGACGCCTCTGGACACGGTCGAGCACGCGGCCGCGACCCCCGACGTCGAGCTGCCCTGGGCCGAACTCGGTCTGAAGAAGGACGAGTACGAGAAGGTCGTGGAGATCCTCGGCCGCCGGCCCACCGGTGCCGAGCTCGCCATGTACTCCGTCATGTGGTCCGAGCACTGCTCCTACAAGTCGTCGAAGGTGCATCTGCGCCAGTTCGGCGAGAAGGCCCCTCAGTCCGACGCGCTGCTCGTGGGTATCGGCGAGAACGCCGGTGTCGTCGACGTCGGCCAGGGCTACGCGGTCACCTTCAAGGTCGAGTCGCACAACCACCCGTCGTACGTCGAGCCCTACCAGGGCGCGGCCACCGGTGTCGGCGGCATCGTCCGCGACATCATCGCCATGGGTGCGCGGCCCGTCGCCGTCGTCGACCCGCTGCGGTTCGGTGCGGCCGACCACCCCGACACCAAGCGGGTGCTGCCGGGTGTCGTCGCCGGCATCGGCGGCTACGGCAACTGCCTGGGCCTGCCCAACATCGGCGGCGAGGTCGTCTTCGACTCCTGCTACCAGGGCAACCCGCTGGTCAACGCCGGTGCCATCGGTGTGATGCGGCACGAGGACATCCACCTCGCGAAGGCGTCCGGCGCGGGCAACAAGGTCATCCTGTACGGGGCCCGTACGGGTGGTGACGGCATCGGCGGCGCCTCGATCCTCGCCTCGGAGACCTTCGACGACGCCAAGCCGTCGAAGCGTCCGGCCGTCCAGGTCGGCGACCCCTTCCAGGAGAAGCTGCTCATCGAGTGCACCCTGGAGGCGTTCGCCGAGAAGCTGGTCGTCGGTATCCAGGACCTGGGCGCGGCGGGTCTGTCCTGCGCGACGTCCGAGCTGGCCTCCAACGGCTCCGGCGGCATGCGCGTCACCCTGGACGACGTACCCCTGCGTGATTCGACGCTCTCGCCCGAGGAAATCCTCATGAGCGAGTCGCAGGAACGCATGTGCGCGGTCGTCGAGCCGGAGAAGGTCGACCGGTTCCTGGAGATCTGCGAGAAGTGGGACGTCATCGCCACCGTCATCGGTGAGGTGACCGACGGCGACCGCCTGGAGATCTACTGGCACGGCGGCAAGATCGTCGACGTCGACCCGCGCACCGTGGCGCACGAGGGCCCGGTCTACGAGCGCCCGTACGCCCGCCCCTCCTGGCAGGACGAGCTCCAGGCCGACGACGCGAACAAGCTGCCGCGGCCGGAGACGAGCGAGGAGCTGAAGGACCAGGTCCTGAAGCTGGTGGCCTCTCCCAACCAGGCATCCAAGAAGTGGATCACTTCGCAGTACGACCACTTCGTGCAGGGCAACACCGTCCTCGCCCAGCCCGAGGACTCCGGCATGATCCGCATCGACGAGGAGACCGGCCTCGGCGTCGCCATCGCGACGGACGGCAACGGCCGGTACGCCAAGCTGGACCCGTACCACGGCGCCCAGCTGGCGCTGGCGGAGGCGTACCGCAACGTCGCCACGACCGGCGCCAAGCCGCTCGCGGTGTCCGACTGCCTGAACTTCGGCTCGCCGGAGGACCCGGCGGTGATGTGGCAGTTCGCGGAGGCGGTGCGCGGACTCGCCGACGCCTGTCAGCAGCTGGGCACGCCGGTCACGGGCGGCAATGTCTCGCTCTACAACCAGACGGGCGAGGTGGCCATCCACCCGACCCCGGTCGTCGCGGTCCTCGGCGTCATCGACGACGTGGCCCGGCGCACGCCGGTCGCCTTCCAGGAGGAGGGCCAGCTGCTGTACCTCCTCGGCGACACGCGGGAGGAGTTCAGCGGTTCGGCCTGGTCGCAGGTCGTGCACGACCACCTCGGTGGTCTGCCGCCCAAGGTCGACCTGGAGCGCGAGCGCCTGCTCGCCGAGATCCTGATCTCCGCCTCCCGCGACGGCATGATCGACTCCGCGCACGACCTGTCCGACGGCGGCCTGATCCAGGCGGTCGTGGAGTCGGCGCTGCTCGGCGGCAAGGGCGCGCGTCTGGTCGTACCGGACGGGCTCGACGCCTTCACCCTCCTGTTCTCCGAGTCGGCGGGGCGCGCGGTCGTCGCCGTGCCGCGCTCCGAGGAGGTCCGCTTCAACGACATGTGCGGTGCGCGGGGCCTGCCGGTCACCCGCATCGGTGTCGTCGACGGCGACACCGTGGACGTTCAGGGCGAGTTCGCGCTCACCCTGGAGGAGCTGCGCGTGGCGCACGAGGAGACGATCCCGGCACTGCTCAAGTAGGCAGCGGCTCTACGGCTCCGAAGCCCCCGTCCGGTTCGCCGGGCGGGGGCTTCGTCGTGCTGCCGGCGCTCGTGCCGCCGGTCGTCGGTGGGGGGGGCGATTGGCGGTTGCACGTAATTACGTAGTTCCGTAATATCGAGGCGTGGAACTCGAACACCGCGTCGCCGACCTGGAGCGACGGCTGGCCGCGCTGGAGAACGCGCAGCACACCGCACCCCGCCTCGGCGAGGGCGACTTCTGGGCCCTGCAGGGGTTCAAGGACCAGTTGGCCGAGCTGAAGGCGGCCGACGGGGGAGTGCTCTTCACCGGCGCCGTGCGGCTGCCGACCGGGGAGCAGTACGAGTGGCAGCACGGCGCGTTGACCGACGGCCTGCTCGACGACGACTGGACCGAGGCCGCCGAGTCGTTCGCCGCGCTCGGCCATCCGGTCCGGCTGCGGCTGCTCCGCGAGATCCTCGGCGGCCGGCGCACGGCTGCCGAACTCGCCGAGCTGGACGAGGTGGGCACGACCGGCCAGATCTACCACCACCTGCGCCAACTGACCGGCGCGGGCTGGCTCCACACGACCGGGCGGGGCCGGTACGAGGTGCCGGCGGGGCGGGTCGTACCGCTGCTGGTGGCGCTGTCGGCGGCACGGCCCTGACGCGAAGTCACGAACAAGCAAGCTGGAACAAGGGGGAACCATGTCCGGACGCAAACTCGCCATGATCGCCTTCCGCGGTCTGCAACTGACCGGCATCGGCCTGATCATCGCCCACTTCTCGCTGGATCTCGGATATCCGTGGTGGTGGAACTTCCTGCCGTTCGTCCTGGCCTACGCGATCGTCATCGTGGCCCACAGGATCGGCGGCGGCGCCCCGGACAGCCCTCGCGTCGCCCGGGAACCGGTCGAGGTCGATCCGCCCGTCACCGGTCGCTGGTCCGCGCTGAACAGCCCGGCCGACCGCACTCCGAGCCATGGCACGCACGCGTACGGGCAGACCTACGCCATCGACGTCGTCGCCGAGCCGGAGCCGGGCGCCCGCCCGGGTTTCCGCTGGCTGTGGCCGATCGCCCGCCGCAACGGTGACTTTCCCGCCTTCGGCGCACCGCTGCTCTCCGTGGCCGACGGCACCGTCGTACGGGTCGTCGACGACCAGCGCGACCACCTCAGCCGCACCTCACTGCTCGCGCTGCTGTACCTGATGATCCTGGAGGCATCGGTGCGCGACCTGGCCGGCGTCAAGCGGATCGTCGGCAACCACGTCGTCCTCGACCTCGGCGACGGCACCTACGCGCTCTACGCCCACCTGCGGCGCGGCTCGCTGACCGTCCGCGAGGGCGACCGGGTGACCGCCGGACAGCAGCTCGCCCGCTGCGGCAACTCGGGCAACTCCACCGAGCCGCACCTCCACTTCCAGCTGATGGACGGCCCCGACCCGGACACGGCCCGCGGTATCCCCTTCACCTGGCGCGGCATCGGCGTCCCCGGCAACCGCGAGCTCTTCGAGGTGCCCGCTCCTTCAGTTTCCATGCCGTCGCAGCCCGCGTAGGCAGGCGGCCGTACAGGTCCCGTCTACTGCGCCGTACCTCAGGTGACCTACCATCAGTCCGTCATCGCACCGGCCCGCCGCGGCAACTCACCGCACAGCGGGTGGCCTTGACACCATGACGGGACGCACACGGGGGAGGGCGCGATGAGCGCTGGGCAGGTCGGTACCGGGTACCAAATACAGGCCGGAGAGCTGGACTCGGAGGCCGACAAGCTGGACGCCGCCGGGGACGACACCGCCGGGATACGTACGGCGATCACCGCCACCCAGTGCTACACGCCCGAGGCGCTCGGCGGGTCCGACATGGGCCCCGCCTTCAGCGACTACGCCTCGGCCTGGGAGGCCGAGGCGAAGACCCTGTCCGACGCGCTGCACGAGCTCGCCGACCGGGTGCGTATCTCCAACCGTGCCTATGGCGGGGCGGAAGGGGAGGCCATCGGCGGGCTGCGCGCCGCCCAGTCCGGCGACGGCATCGTCGCCCCCATCGCGTACGGCGAACGGCCCTTTCCCGGGGGCATCACGACACAGCCCGCTCAGGCCGACCCGCGGACCACGCCGTCCGTCTTCGGCTGAGCCCCCGCTTTCCGACGCCCCTTCCCGCCACGCCGCACCGCTCAGGGACCGCTGTGACCGAATCCACGACTGACCGCCGCGAACGCCTCACTCAACTGTGTTCCACCATCGCCGGCGCCGAGAGCAAGAACGACCTCATCGAGGCCATCGACGCCGCCCTGGCCGTTCCCGCTCCGCTCGGCGACCCGGACACCCTCAAGACCCTCGCGAAGCAGTACCGCTCGCAGGCCGACGACGCCGACGACGTGCGCGACCGCGTCGACAAGGTAGCCCGGGAGGGCCTGCCGAACGCCTGGGTCGGCACGACCGGGGCCCGGGCCGGGGAAGTCGTCGCCGCCGCGTCCCGCTCGGCGGACCAGATGGCCTGCGCCTTCCGTGACGGCGCCCAGGCCCTGCTGACCCTGGCCGACGTGCTCGTCGACGCCCGGAAGCGTGACAGCACGGGCCGCGATCAGCTGAACGAGGCCCGCGGACAGCTCGGCGGGGAGGACGGCTGGTTCGACGGCCTGCACGAGGACGACGGCGAGGAGCAGGCCCGGGTGCGCGCCCGGTCCATCGGCACGGCCGGCGTCGACGAACGGCTCGCGGCCGCCGTGGCCGCCGACGACGCGGCCCGGGCCGCCGCCCGCGACCTGAACAAGTTCGCCGCCGAAGCCCGCGCGGGGCAGATGCGCACGGACAACCTCTCCGCCGCCGACCGCCTGGTGCTGGCCGACACCTCCAACATCGACGGCGACCGCGAGCTGAACGAGATCCTCACCGCCAACGACCTCGAACGCGCCGGCACCCGCATGGAGAAGCTGTCCGCCGCCGACCAGGACCGCATGGAACGCCTGCTGGCGGACGCGAAGACCCCGCAGGAACGCGCGTACATCATGAAGTCCCTCGCCGCCGGCTACGACGTCGACCAGGTCGAGGACTTCGCCGGGAAGATCCACGGCAAGGACCCCCGGTGGCTGCAGGAGCACCTCGCCCCCGTCACCACCAACGGCTGGGGTCAGGAGCGGCAGACGTACGGCCAGGAGAACTGGTCCCAGGACGGCTCCACCTGTGTCCCGTCCTCGACCGTCACCGCGCGCGCCATGGTGGACCCGGTGTACGCCCTGGGGCTCACCGGCGGCCCGGACGGCACCGACGACTCGCCCGAGGCGTTCCGCGAGCGGCTCACCGACGAGCAGATGCGGCTGCACGAGGAGGGCGACGGCGCCAACTCCGGCTGGCTGTGGGACCGGCAGCCCGCCGGCATGGACTCCGAGGGGCAGGAGAAGATCTCCGACTCGCAGCTGTCACCGCACACCGGGGACCGCTACGACGTGCAGGAGATGGGGTCCGACGACGACCGGCGCGATGTCCTGACCGACATCGAGAAGTCCGTCGCCGAGGGCAAACCCGTGCCGATCAACGTCGAGGGGAAGGACGAGAACGGCGACTGGGTGGGCCACGGCATGATGATCGTCGGCCAGGAAGGCAACATGCTCCAGGTCTACAACCCGTGGGGTACGACGACCTGGGTCAGCGAGGAGGACTTCGTCAAGGGAGACCTCAGCGCGGCCAGCGACGACCGGTTCGACAACGTCAACAACGTCTACATCGAGCAGGGATGACACCGTGCGCATACGCACCGCCCTCGCGGCCCTCCCCCTTGTGGCTCTCGCCGGCTGCGGGCTGACCGGGCCGGACTCGTACGGCACCGACGAGCGGAAGGTGACCGTCGAGGCCGGCGACGAGTTCACCCTGGAGGTGCCCGCCAGCCCTTCGCTCGGCGAGAACTGGTACCTCGCCGAACCGCGGCCGGACTCGGCCGTGCTGCGCTACGAGAGCAAGGGCGAGGACATCGAGGGCGGCGACAAGGGTGTCACCGGCAGCGGTGGTGGTACCCAGCACTTCGAGTTCACCGCGGTGGCGCCCGGCAAGACCACGGTGAAGCTGCTGTACTGCCCGCACGGGCTGTGCCACAGCGCGGCCGAGGTCACGGCGAGCCCGTCCCCCGGGAGCAGCGCATCGCCGCTATCGGTCACGACGGCAGCCGAGACGGACACCCCGGACGACACGGACAACCCCACCTACTACCTCTACACGATCACCGTCAGCTGATCGCCACGTAGCCGAGGACCATCGCCATGCCGCCCACCCCCGCCACCCGTACCGACGACGAGCTGATCGCAGCCACCGACGTCGGCACCCTGCTGCTCTATGGGCTCACCCGGGACGCCTTCCACACCGCCCTGTTCGGCGACGGAGCCGTCGCGGCCGCCGTCACGCTGGACCGGCTCGGGGTGCTGCCGCGCTCGGTGGCGTTCCTCGCCGACACGGTGCGGGCCGGGGGCGTGCAATACGTCGCCGAGCTGCCCGAACCACTGCCCTCGGCCGACGCCTCGGAGGTGCTGCGCGGCTGGCTGCGGACCGCCTCGGACGTGGCGGCCGGCCCGGACGCCGAGGCCCGTGCCGCCCGCTGGCTGGACACCGTCGCCGAACTCATCGGGGCGCGCCGCGATTCCCGTACGCCCCACCAGTAGGTACGGGTTCCACGACGCGTGAGGGCCCCGCCTGTCTCCACAGGCGGGGCCCTCACCCATGTACTCAGACCTCGATACGGACCTGTGCCCGGGTGCCGAGCCCGGACACCCGCAGGGCGTCCGTGACGATCTCCAGCACCCAGATCGCGGCATCGAGGGACCATTCACGCAGCCGGCACAGCAGCCGCGTGCCGTCGTGGTCGAAACGTGCGGCCTCCCCGGCACGTGCCCGGCACGCCTCCACGACCGTGGCGGCCGGCGCCGGGTCGGCGATCGTGTCCACGCTCACCGTGCACTCCGCGCGCCCGGCCGGGTCGGCAAGATCGGCCCAGGTCGCGGCGTACGCCAGATCACGCCGGGCGTCGACCGCCTCGTGCACCGGAACGCTCACCTCGACGGCGTGGACGTCGAACGTGCCGACGCGGGAGAGGCACTCGGCGACGACGCGGCCCAGCGGCGTGAGCGGCACGCGCTGACCGGCCGGCGCCTCGGCGCAGTCGACCTGGATCCAGGCGATCTCCCGGACCTCGCCGTCCTGCGTCCAGTCGCCGCCGGCGTCGTTGTGGCCCCATCGTGTCCCGGCGAGCCCGTGGCCGAAGTCCGCCCAGCCGTAGGCGGTGGTGCGGGCGACGGCCAGGGAGAACAGGTCCTCCTCCAGCCGCCCCGCGCGGTGGGCGGCGGCGAGCCACGTGTGCAGGGTCAGCCGACCGTGCACACGCATCACCAGGGGTGCGGGGAAGCCGTCGCTCATGCCGGTACTCCAGCGGGAAGACCTTCACTCATGGCAGTACTCCATCAGAAGCCGCACCACAGGGTGGCGGCCTTGGTGCTGACCTTCTCCGGCGAGTCCGCGACGCCGACGATGTCGACGTCGATGACGCTGCGCCACTCGGTCTTCTGGATCAGGTTGGTGCAGGTCTTGCGGGCGGTGGCGCGCTTGCCGGCGCCGCCGCCGGACTTGACGGTCTTCGAGCCCGTGGCGACGTCCTTCCAGCCCGAGGCCCCGAAGGGGCGGGCCTGGAGCGTCACCGTGACCTTGGCCTTGGTGCCGGGGCCGCTGATCTTCTTCCACCAGCCGTGGCCGGAGGCGGTGGGCGGCGGGGTGGAGGAGACGTGGACGCGGTCGCCGTCGGTGATGAACACCCCGGCCGACGGTGCGCGGTGCTGCCGCAGGCCCTGCGCCTGGTCGCCGGTACGGCTCTCGGCGGGCGCGGCGACGAGCCGGTCCGTGGACGCGTCGGCGGGCGCGGAGGTGTCGGCCGCGTGGGCGGCGGGGACGGCGGCGAGCAGGAGGGCGGCCGTCGAGAGGCCGGCGGCGACGGCACGGTTGCGTAGGAACAAGGTTTTCCCCCATGTGAGGACGCGGGGGAAGAGCATGCGGGCGCGTCCGACGCGCCACAGCGTTCCCCCGCTGGTCATCAAGTGGCCCCGGCAAGAAGCGGATTGGTCGGATCCGCCCGGCCTGGGCGCGGTCACTGTAGGCGGGGGCTCGGCGCGGGCGCCATGGCATTCGATCACCGGACTGGCCGAAAATGATCTACCCGACTCAGGGGGGAGGCGCCGGGAGAAGGCCGATCGTTTTCGTCAACGTGTTCGAGTTGGCCGGAAAGATTCGGTCCGGGCGGCAGGGAGTCGGCAGCGGCCGGAGAGCCCGTTGTCAGTCCCCGCTGATAGCTTCGGGTGAGCTGATCAACGGGGGAACGGGGAACAGTGGAAGTCCCTAGCGGGGTGCGCAAGTTCGTCAACGTGGTGCTGTGTCTGACGGCGGTGGCCGGGACCGTCTGGAGCGGCACGCAGATCTGGCAGGTCCTCAGCGGCCGGCACCAGATCAACGAGGCCTGCGCGGGCCTCGTCCCGGCCGGCCGCGTGCTGTCGCTCTCCCCGGCGGGCGGCACCATCTCGCACCGGGTGGCCGACGAGGGCACGATCGAACTCGACGCCGGCCTGCCGCAGGACTGCGAGATCTTCAGCACCGAGGCGGGCGAGAAGTACGGCACGGACAGCGGTGAGCGCTGGTTCTTCACGGCCGCGGTGGGCACCCTCCCGGACGACGACCCCGTGATCCCCGAGGACCCGGTCGACTCCCTCCTCAACGAGTGGGGCGACCACACCTACCCCGACCAGCCGCTCGGCGGCGGCATCGCGGGCGTGGTCACGGACACGGGCGTCACCGTCGAGCTCCCCTGCCCCGAAGGCGAGGCCTACGGTCCCGTCAAGACGCTGTGGTCGAGAGCCTCGCTGATGGACCCCGGCCCGCCCTTCACCGAGGACGGCCAGCCCACCGCGCACGACCGGAACACGCTCGCGCGGATCGCCGTCACCACCGCCAACAACCTCGCCGGACGGCTGGGCTGCGCCGACCGCCTGCCCGACCCGCCGCAGGACATACCCGCCCTGACGGAGGGCCCCCTCCCGGTCTCCCGTGCGGACGGCACCTGTGCCTGGTACCGCGAGGCAGGCTTCGCCCGGCAGCCGCGCCTCGCCGACCAGGTGCTCGAAAGCCGCCCGGACGAACTGCTGTGGGACGAGACCTGCGGCCTCGCCCTCAGCGACGAGCGCGCGGCCGAGGTCGCGTACTCCGACGCGGCACGGCGGGCGGACGTCGACCACCCCTCCCGCCCGGGCACCTGGTTCGCCTCCTTCCACACCTACTCCGGGGAAGGCGCGAAGAACGTGCAGCTGAGGCGCACCATCCCGCGCGAATCCCCGACACTCGCCGAACCCGGCAAGGCGGGCCGTGGCGGCGACGACTCGGTCTGGTGGGCCTCCTCCGTCTGCGACGGCCGGCCCCAGATCCACACCATGACCATCGCCTGGCAGTACGACGAGCTCACGACACCGGCGTACGAGAAGGTCTTCCGCGCCTACGTCGACGACGTCACCCACCGCCGCGGCTGCACGGACCTGAAGTTCCCCGCCCATGCCACCTTCACGGAACAGGCGTCGTCATGAACTGGCGGACCCCGGACCGCGGCAGCCGCCTGCGCAACGCCTTCAACCAACTGGTCGCCGTCACCGCCGTCCTGGGCATCGGGGCGAGCGGCTGGGGACTGTGGCTGGAGGCCCAGGAGTACCGGGACCGCCAGGCCAGTCGGGAGCGCATCACCGAGGCCTGCGCGGGACTCGTCGACCCCGACCGGGTGCTCGGTCTGGGCGGCGGTACGGCACGGGCGCGGGCGGGCAGCGCCACCGACGACTCGTTCACGCTCGGCTCGCTGCCGGGCGGGGGCGGCTGCACGATCTACCGGGTGGGGCGGCCGGGGACGTCGTACGGCCACTTCGGTCTGAAGGTCCATACGAAGCCCAGTGACAGGTACGCCAACCTCGTCGGCGACGAGGACCCGTTCTCCGACCAGCGCGAAGAGCGCCCCGACGACGTGACCCGAGTGGCCGACGAGTCGCCCGACTATCCCCTCGGACTCTCGCAGGAGGACGACGGCGGGCTCGGCAGCTACGACCAGGACAGCGCCACGGTCAAGGTCACCTGCCGGACCGGCACGGCCGACAAGACCGTCAAGACCGGAAAGACCGGGATCACCTCGGTGAACGTGACGGCGGGCGCGACCTACGACGACGACGTCACCTTCCAGGACCGCCGGACCCTCATCCAGCTGGCCGTCGACGCCGCGTACAAGGCCGCGAAGCACCTCCACTGCACCCCCGAGGCCAAGTCTCCGGCGTTCTTCGACCGGCTCTACATACCGGACGCCGAGCTGGTGAAGGCCCCGTCCGCGAAGGGCACCTGCGGCTGGTACGCCCGTTTCCTCGGCCGCGAGGAGACGGGCCGCCTTCCCGACCGAGCCCTCCCGGCCCCGATCGGCGCGCACAGCACCGAGGAGAGTTGCCTGCTCGCCGCGAGTCCGGCGCAGGTCAGACGCGTCTGGCCGGAGCTGCCGAGGGACGACGACAAGCGGCTCTCCCACGTGCTGAGCTTCTCTCCGTGGTCGCTGGAGACCCAATCCTTCATCGGCGACGAGGCCCACGCGGTCGTGGCGGAGTACTTCGGCGGCGACCAGACCCCCTTGCGCCCCGGTACGGCAGGGTCCCGCGCAGGCGTCTGGTGGGCCGCCTCCACCTGCGCCGGCCGGCCCGCCGTGCACACCCTCAGCGTCCCCTACTCCTACGAGGACGTGATCAAGCCCCGCCTCCGCGCCCTCTTCAAGGCCTACGTCGACGACATCGCCGCCCGCCGCCACTGCGCGGACATCAAGTTCCCGGCCGCCTCCACGTTCACCGCCGACTAGGCTCGCCGCCATGCCTCCGGCCAAGAAGCGCGCCCGCACCTACGACCCGGCCAGGATCCGCACCGCGATCCTCACCCAGTTCGGGCACGTACGACAGGCCGTCCACACCCTCACCCCCGACCAACTCGCCCTCCCCACCCGCCTGGGGGGCTGGACCGTACGGGACCTGGCCGCGCACGTGACCATGGCCGTGGAGACGGTCAGCCTCGCCCTCGAGCGCGACGAGCCGGCGAAGCAGGGACTGACCCTCCTGGAGTGGCCCTTCGCCACCGCCGTCCGCGCCGAGGGCATCTCCGACGACACCCAGGCCCTCGCCAAGGCCAACCCCGACCTCGACGCCCTCTACGCACGCACCGAGGAACGCATCACGCACCGGCTCGCGGCGACCCCCGGCGACCGCCTCCTCGGCAGCCGCACCGGCGCCATGACCCTCGCCGACTTCCTGGTCACCCGTACCGTCGAACTCGTCGTCCACACCGACGACCTCAACGCCGCCGTCCCCGGCCTCGACATCCCCTACGACCGCCAGGCCCTCGCCGCCTGCACCCGCCTCCTCGCCGACGCCCTCGCCGCCAGGGCGCCCGGCGGCTCGACCGAGGTGCGGATCCCGCCGTACGCCGTCGTGCAGTGCGTCGAGGGACCGAGGCACACCCGGGGCACCCCGCCCAACGTCGTCGAGACCGACCCGCTGACCTGGATCAGGCTCGCCACCGGGCGCGTGGCCTGGAAGGACGCCGTCGCGGAGGCCAGGGTGAGCGCGAGCGGGGAGCGGGCCGACCTGGGGAGACTGCTGCCCCTCATGGGGTGACGGGCGCCAAGCGGAACCGAGCGGAACCAGTCCCGCGTCCCTCCCGTCCCACCGGCATGGACACACTCGGCATGGACAAACCGCAGCGACTGGCCGCTCTCGCCGTCCTCACCCTCCTCCCGTTCGCCATGGCCTGCGGCAACGAAAAGGCGGGCAGTGACACCGTCGGTTCCGGGGCGGCGGCCTCCGTCACCGGCGTCCACTGGGCCGTCGACGATCTCACCGTCGACGGGAAGAAGAGCGCCGCTCCGAGCAGCGCCTGGCTGAGCATCGCCGACGGCGGCGAGGTCAAGGGCAACCTGGGCTGCAACAAGTTCGGCGCCGACGCCGCCTTCGCCGACAGCCACGTCACCTTCGACAAGGTGCAGGCGACCGAGATGGCCTGCGAAGGTGTGCCCACGAACTTCGAGACGACCCTCGCCCGCACCCTCGCCGACGGAGACCTCTCCACCGAGGTCGACGGCGACAAGCTGACGCTCACCACGGCGGACGGCGACCGCGTCGCCCTCACCAAGCAGGAGGCCGCCCCGCTCAAGGGCACGAAGTGGACCATCACCAGCCCCGACACCGGCGGCAAGGCCCACCTCACCTTCGACGAGAAGGCCGGACAGGTCAGCGGCAGCCTCGGCTGCAACAAGGTGAAGGCCACGGCGACGGTCAGCGACGGCCGTATCACGCTCGGCACCGCGTCCACCACACGAATGCTGTGCGACACCTCACTCATGAATACGGAGAAGACCCTCCTGGCGCTCTTCGACGGCACGGTCACCTACGAAGTCGATCACCGCAACCTCACTCTGACCAGCGAAAACGGCGAGCGGGTGAACGCAGCCGCCGCTGAGTGATCCTTTACGGCAGCGCTGATCAGGCATTCCCCAATTCGGACCAGTGGTCGATCTCGCCTACACTCGGTGCCGTGCCACGTGGTGACGGTCGACTCAATCACGATCTGCTCCCCGGCGAGAAAGGCCCCCAGGACGCGTGTGGCGTCTTCGGTGTCTGGGCTCCGGGCGAAGAGGTCGCAAAGCTCACGTACTTCGGGCTCTACGCCCTCCAGCATCGGGGCCAGGAATCCGCGGGAATCGCGGTCAGCAACGGCTCCCAGATCCTCGTCTTCAAGGACATGGGCCTCGTTTCCCAGGTCTTCGACGAGACCTCGCTCGGTTCGCTCCAGGGTCACATCGCGGTCGGTCACGCCCGCTACTCGACCACCGGCGCCTCCGTGTGGGAGAACGCCCAGCCGACGTTCCGCGCCACCGCGCACGGCTCCATCGCGCTCGGCCACAACGGCAACCTGGTCAACACGGCCCAGCTCGCGGAGATGGTCGCCGACCTGCCCAAGCAGGAGGGCGGCCGCGCTCCGCGGGTGGCGGCCACCAACGACACCGACCTGCTCACCGCGCTGCTCGCGGCCCAGGTCGACGAGGACGGCAAGCCGCTGACCATCGAGGAGGCCGCTCACACGGTCCTTCCGCAGGTCAAGGGCGCCTTCAGCCTCGTCTTCATGGACGAGAACACCCTGTACGCCGCCCGTGACCCGCAGGGCATCCGCCCGCTGGTCCTCGGCCGCCTGGAGCGCGGCTGGGTCGCCGCGTCCGAGTCCGCCGCCCTCGACATCTGCGGCGCCAGCTTCGTCCGCGAGATCGAGCCGGGCGAGTTCGTCGCCATCGACGAGAACGGCCTGCGCACCTCGCGATTCGCGGAAGCGAAGCCCAAGGGCTGTGTCTTCGAGTACGTGTACCTGGCCCGCCCGGACACCGACATCGCCGGTCGGAACGTCTACCTCTCCCGAGTGGAGATGGGCCGCCGGCTGGCCAAGGAAGCCCCTGTCGAGGCCGACCTGGTCATAGCGACCCCGGAATCCGGCACCCCGGCCGCCATCGGCTACGCGGAGGCGAGCGGCATCCCGTTCGGTGCGGGTCTGGTGAAGAACGCGTACGTCGGCCGTACGTTCATCCAGCCCTCACAGACCATCCGCCAGCTCGGCATCCGGCTGAAGCTGAACCCGCTGAAGGAAGTCATCAAGGGCAAGCGTCTGGTCGTCGTCGACGACTCGATCGTGCGCGGCAACACCCAGCGCGCCCTGGTCCGCATGCTCCGCGAGGCGGGCGCCGCCGAGGTCCACATCCGGATCTCCTCGCCGCCCGTGAAGTGGCCCTGCTTCTTCGGCATCGACTTCGCGACCCGCGCCGAGCTCATCGCCAACGGCATGTCCATCGACGAGATCGGCACCTCGCTGGGCGCCGACTCCCTGTCGTACATCTCCATCGACGGCATGATCGAGGCGACCACCATCGCCAAGCCGAACCTGTGCCGCGCCTGCTTCGACGGCGAGTACCCGATGGACCTCCCGGACCCCGAGCTGCTCGGCAAGCAGCTCCTGGAGACGGAGCTGGCCGCCGGCCCGGCCGCCACGGCCGCCGCCGACGCGATCCGCCGCCCGTAGGCATCCCGTAACACCTGCCGTACGACACGAAGGTTCTCTACTGCCATGTCTGAGACAACTGGTGCCAGCTACGCAGCCGCGGGCGTCGACATCGAAGCGGGCGACCGCGCGGTCGAGCTGATGAAGGAGTGGGTGAAGAAGACCCAGCGCCCCGAGGTCCTCGGCGGCCTCGGCGGTTTCGCCGGCCTCTTCGACGCCTCCGCCCTCAAGCGCTACGAGCGTCCGCTGCTCGCCTCCGCCACGGACGGCGTCGGCACCAAGGTCGATGTCGCGCGCCAGATGGGCGTCTACGACACGATCGGGCACGACCTGGTCGCGATGGTCATGGACGACATCGTGGTGTGCGGCGCCGAGCCGCTGTTCATGACCGACTACATCTGCGTCGGCAAGGTCCACCCCGAGCGGGTCGCCGCCATCGTCAAGGGCATCGCCGAGGGCTGTGTGCTCGCCGGCTGCGCCCTGGTGGGCGGCGAGACGGCCGAGCACCCGGGTCTGCTGGGCGAGGACGACTTCGACGTCGCCGGCGCCGGCACGGGCGTCGTGGAGGCCGACCGGCTGCTGGGCCCCGATCGCATCCGTACGGGTGACGCGGTGATCGCCATGGCCGCGTCCGGGCTTCACTCGAACGGGTACTCGCTGGTCCGGCACGTTCTGCTGAACCAGGCCGGCCTGGCCCTGGACGCGCAGATCGACGAGCTCGGCCGCACCCTCGGCGAGGAGCTGCTGGAGCCGACCAAGATCTACTCGCTGGACTGCCTGGCCCTCACCCGCACCACCGACGTGCACGCCTTCAGCCACATCACCGGTGGCGGTCTGGCCGCCAACCTGGCCCGGGTGATCCCGGACGGCCTGCACGCGGTCGTCGACCGCTCCACCTGGACCCCGGCCCCGATCTTCGACCTCGTCGGCAGGACCGGTCAGGTCGAGGGCCTGGAGCTGGAGAAGACCCTGAACATGGGCGTCGGCATGATCGCCATCGTGCCGCAGGAGTCCACGGAGGCGGCGCTGGCCACGTTGGCCGACCGCGGGGTCGAGTCCTGGGTCGCCGGCGAGATCACGGACAGGGGTGACCACGAGACGGGCGCCGCGCTGGTGGGCACCTACTCGAACTAGGTCCGCCGCCCGAGTGAGAGCACGAAACCCGGTCCAGTGCTGAGGCCCGGACCGGGTGAAGTGCAGTTGTGACGGGAACTGCGAAGCGCGCTACGTCAAGCGCCGCGACGCTGCGACGCGGGACCGGACTCGTCGTCCTCTTCGTCCTCGTCGTCGTCGTTGTACAGATCCGCGTACTGCGCGTACGGGTCGTCGTCGTCTTCGTCGTCCTCGAACGGCTCGCCGTTCGGCGGTTGGTTCGAAGTCGAAGCGCCCAGCTCGTTGGCCAGACGCGACAGGTCAGTCCCGCCGCTGTTGTACTTCAGCTGGCGGGCGACCTTCGTCTGCTTGGCCTTGGCCCGGCCGCGCCCCATGGCTCGACCCCCTCGGTGACGGGGCTCGACGGCCCCAGAGTCTCGACACGCGTTCATGATCTGGAACGGACTCTCCGTGGAGAGGCCGGTCCGTAGGGCTTCCACGGTACCTGAGCCCGCGCCCATACGGTACGTCGCCCGCAGCACGCGCGTGTGCCCAAGACCTTCGAGGCGCCCTGTCCTCGCTGGTCAACCGCGATTTTAACCACTTCTTGGCGGTCGACCCGCCGGTAGAAGTGAGAGTTCTCTCCAACTGCCCACCGGCGGGTACCGGCCAAACCCGTGTGAGAGGGGGTATCGCCGGGATCGACTCCTCGGATCAGAGCGCCGTGCGCGCCTCCGCCATCCGCTGCTCGGCGATCCGGTCGGCCGCGGCGGCCGGCGGAATCCCATCCGTCTTCGCACGTGCGAATATGGCGAGCGTGGTGTCGTAGATCTTCGCGGCCTTGGCCTTGCACCGGTCGAAGTCGAAGCCGTGCAGCTCGTCGGCGACCTGGATGACACCGCCGGCGTTCACCACGTAGTCGGGCGCGTAGAGGATCCCGCGGTCGGCGAGGTCCTTCTCGACGCCCGGGTGGGCGAGCTGGTTGTTGGCCGCGCCGCACACCACCGTGGCGGTCAGCGCCGGCACGGTGTCGTCGTTCAGGGCCCCGCCGAGCGCGCAGGGGGCGTAGATGTCGAGGTTCTCGACGCGGATCAGGGTCGCGGTGTCGGCGACGGCCGTCACGCCGTCCGGGTGCGCCGCGAGGATCCGGCCCACGGCCTCCTCGCGCACGTCCGTGATGACGACCTCGGCGCCCTCCGCGCGCAGGTGCTCCACCAGGTGGTGGCCGACCTTGCCGACGCCCGCGATGCCGACCTTGCGGCCGCGCAGCGACGGGTCGCCCCACAGGTGCTGGGCGGAGGCCCGCATGCCCTGGTAGACGCCGAAGGCGGTGAGCACGGAGGAGTCGCCCGCGCCGCCGTTCTCCGGGGAGCGTCCGGTCGTCCAGCGGCACTCGCGGGCGACGACGTCCATGTCGGCGACGTACGTACCGACGTCGCAGGCGGTGACGTACCGGCCACCGAGCGAGGCCACGAACCGGCCATAGGCGAGCAGCAGCTCCTCGCTCTTGATCCGGTCCGGGTCGCCGATGATCACGGCTTTGCCGCCGCCGTGGTCGAGACCGGCCATGGCGTTCTTGTACGACATCCCGCGCGCGAGGTTCAGCGCGTCGGCGACGGCCTCTTCCTCGTTCGCATACGGGTAGAAGCGCGTACCGCCGAGGGCGGGGCCCAGAGCGGTGGAGTGGATGGCGATGACGGCCTTGAGGCCGCTGGCGCGGTCCTGACAGAGCACGACTTGCTCATGACCCCCCTGGTCCGAGTGGAACAGGGTGTGCAGGACGCCGTGTGTTACGTCGGTCACTGTGGTGACTCCTGAGTACTTTGCGGCGGTTTGGAGCGAGCTCCCGTACAGGTGGCGGGGGCTGTGAGCATGAGATTAGACCCGTTGGCGCCCGTCCAACCCGCAGTGCTCAGGATCACCTACTCGCGGAGTAAGGCCGTGCGACGATTTGCATAGTTTTCCCGCATGTTTGTCGGCGGGTTTCGCAGGTTTTCCTGGCAGAGGGCGGGGGAGGGAGCAGGCGTGCCCAAGGTGTCCTCGGTGATCGTCCCGTACGCGACCTATCTGCGTGTGTACGAGCCGCTGGCCGCCTTCCCGGAACCGGAGCGCGGCCACTGGGCCCGCTACGCCCGCCGCCCCGACCACCCGTCGTACCAGGACGAACTGCGCCGCTCCCTGGCCGACTTGCTGCCCACGCCGCCCATCCCGGTGCCGGTGCACGAGAGCGGCGACGCCTTCGTGCTGGAGGTCGACGGGGTGCTGTGCGTGTGCCCGTGGCGCACCCGGCTGCGCGGCTGGCAGGCGCTCGGCGAGCTCCCCGAGGAGTTGCCGAAGCCGGTGCTGGAGGCGGTGCTGCCGGAGGTCGTACGGCGCCAGGCGGCCCAGGACTACGAGCGCTGGCTGGCCCGCAACCCGGACGCCCGGCCGTGGATCCGCACCTCGACCTGGCAGGTGCCGCTGCACTGGTTCGTGCTGGTGTCGGACGAGGAGCGGCGCTTCGAGAAGGGCTCGGGCGAGATCCCGCCGACGCTGCGCTACCGGACGCCGATGGTGCAGGCCCGGCGGCGGGTGGCGCGGGCCCTGCGGACGCTGAAGGACGCCATCGACGAAGGGCCGCTCATCGACGGCCTGGTGGACGTCGGGCGCTGGCTGGAGGAGTTCCATCCGCGCTCGCTGGTCGAGCTGGACTACGGCGGCCTGGTGCACACCCTGCCGGCCGGGGACCTGGAGGACGACCACTCGGCGGCCGATGTGGCCGCCGGTATCGAGGCGCTGCGGCAGGGCGACGGGGCGGCCGCCGGGGAGGCCTACGCGCGGCTCGTGGAGCGGTGGCGGGCGGTGCGGGACCGGCGGTCGGCGAACTGAGCCGACGGGTGTGACCCAACGCACTGTGTGATGTAGCGAACTGGCGTTTGACGGCGCGCCCGTTTTGGGGTTTCGTGCTCGCTCTGAGGTTCTTGATGTCTCGTCAACATGGGACGTAGGGGCCGATCCGGGCGTATGCGTCAAGGCTGCGTCAACGCGCGTAAGCGTGACGGACCGCACGTACACGGCTCTTGCGCCCCTAACCCCTCCTCGTGCCAAAATAGGACAAGGAGTCCGGGGAGGACTCCATCTCGACATTGCACGCTATGGGGGGTCTTGAGACTCCTGCATGCCACTGTGACTGATCGTCACAGTGGCGTGACTGTCCGCTATGGCATGGTCCATCGGCTTCCGTCGCTGATGAACACCTGGGAGGGCAATTCCATCGGTTTGGCCGACGCGGCTGGACAGATGGTGTAGTTGTAGTGCCGAGGACAAGCCGTTCGTCCTATAACCGACTCGACTCGCGTCCGCCATTTCGGGCAACGCGGGTCAAGGTGCAGAATTTAGAGGAAAGAACCGAGAAGGTTCGGTTCTCCCGAGGAGGCCGCTCATGACCGCTCGCACCCCTGATGCCGAGCCGCTGCTGACCCCGGCTGAGGTCGCCACCATGTTCCGCGTCGACCCCAAGACGGTCACGCGGTGGGCGAAGGCCGGGAAGCTTACTTCCATCCGTACGCTCGGCGGACACCGCCGCTACCGCGAGGCTGAGGTCCGCGCACTGCTCGCGGGCATCCCGCAGCAGCGCAGCGAGGCCTGAACAACTCCATAACCGGGCAAAACGGCAGTTCCCCCAACTCGCCGCGGCGCCCGAACTCTAGCTCCAAGCGACGCGGGTTCTGCCCCAACAGAGCCCACGCCCGAGCCGATCAGAGCTCTTCAGGCACGCAACAAGGGTGCGTCGTAGATCGCGCTGGACTCCGCCGAGTCCAGCGCGATCTTTTTTGTGCGCGGGATGTGTGCCGGCCGGTGTTCTGTGGGCAGCCTTGTCGGAGGCTGGGGAGGGCTGTCGGATCTCCTGTGGAGTGGCCCTGGGAGGGTCCTGGGCGGGCCCTGGGTGGTTGCTGAGCGTGTGCGGGTCGATCCCTGACGGTTGGTGCAATTGCACATATTAAATTGACCAGTTGTAGGCGGGGTGTAAGTCCCGAACTTCCACAAACTCATGCGGTGACTCCCGTCACACACCCTGGTGCTTGTTGCCGCTGGCCCATGTGCGCTATTGGGCGGCGCGGCTTCCAGCAGCCCCTGCCTGTGCGGGAGTTGACCTCCCGTGAGGGTCACGCGGTGGAAGCGGTTTCGTCCTCGCTGACCTCGTCCGGAGCCGTCTGTGCGGCGTAGGGGGCGGAGTCCATCGCCAGCCGCAGTAGGTGGTGGCAGATCGGGCAGTGGCGGGTCAGATGGCGATAGGGGATGGCGGCCGACAGGTGTGCGCGGAGCAACGCCCGCGTCTCGTGCCTGGTCGATGCCGCCATACGCCACCTCCGGGAAGCCACGCCGGGAAGAGCTCTGATTTCTGGGTACCGAGCGAATGTGACGCCGTCAAGGTGGCAGGCACTATGCGGAGGCGGCGCAAGCTGCCCCGCGGGCACATGAGTGAGGCCCACACCCCTTGCGGGATGCGGGCCTCAACTTCACTGCGGTCCTGACGGGATTTGAACCCGCGGCCTCCACCTTGACAGGGTGGCGAGCACTCCAAACTGCTCCACAGGACCAGGTTTCGCTGCGCCATTCGTGCGTTGCGCTGCGAGAAGAGACTGTACAGGAGGGTGAGCCCCACGGTCGAACTCACCCAGCGTGCGCGTCTGATTACGGTACCAGCGCGTCGATCGCCTTCACGATCCGCTTGTCGGAGATCGGGTACGCCGTGCCCAGCGCGTGGGCGAAATAGCTGACCCGGAGCTCCTCCAGCATCCAGCGCACGTCCAGGACCTGCTGCGGCACCGGGCGCCCCTGCGGCATCTGCTCCAGGAGCCAGGCGTACTCGTCCCGCATCTCGTGGACCTTCTCCATACGCGTCGTGTCGCGCTGGACGTTCGTCGGCATCGCCTGGAGGCGACGGTCCACAGCGATCAGGTAGCGCATGAGATCGGGCAGGCGCCGCAGCCCCGCCTCCGTCACGAAACCGGGCCTCACAAGGGCGTCCAGTTGCCCCCGTACGTCCGTGAGGTTCGCCAGCAGGGCGGCGCTGCGTGTGGCCTTCAGACGGCGCTCAGCGGCCTGCCAGGCGGCGAGGACCTGCTGCACGTGATCGACCGTACGGACCGTCGTGTCGACGATCTCGGCGCGCACCTTGTCGAACAGCTTGCGGTACGACTCCTCGTCCCACGCGGGCCCGCCGAAGTCGCCGATCAGCTTGTCCGCCGCCGCCATCGCGCAGTCGTCGAAGAGGGCCTGGATGGAGCCGTGGGGGTTCGCGGACAGGGCCAGCTTCTGGGCGTTGGTCAGCTTCTCGGACGCGAACTTCGCCGGGTTCACCGGGATGTTCCGCAGGATCAGGCGCCGGGTGCCCTTCCACATCGCCTGCTGCTGCTCCGCCTCCGTGTCGAAGAGGCGGACCGACACCGTGTCGCCGTTGTCCACCAGCGCCGGGTACGCCTTGACCGGCTGGCCGGCCCGGCGGGTCTCGAAGACGCGGGTGAGGGCGCCGATGGTCCAGTCGGTCAGGCCCGTGCGCTCCAGGGACTCGCCGCCCTCGCGCGAGGCGGTGGCCGCCGCGGCCTGGGAGAGCGCCTGTCTCGCCTTTGGCTTCAGGCGTAGCTTCAGCGTCTCCAGATCCTTGTCCTCGGCCAGCTTGCGACGGCGCTCGTCGATGATCCGGAAGGTGATGCGGAGGTGGTCGGGGACCCTCGGCCAGTCGAAGTCGTCGGCGGTGAAGGGCACTCCCACCATGCGCTTCAGCTCGCGCGCCATGGTCACCGTCAGCGGCTCCTGCAAGGGCACCGCCGCGTCCAGGAACCGCTTCGCGAAGTTCGGCGCCGGCACGTAGTTGCGCCGGATCGGCTTGGGGAGGGAACGGATGAGTTCCGTCACCAACTCCTCGCGCAGACCCGGGATCTGCCAGTCGAAGCCCTCGTCCGTGACCTGGTTGAGCACCTGGAGCGGGATGTGGACCGTCACACCGTCGGCGTCCGCGCCCGGCTCGAACTGGTAGGTGACCCGGAACTTCAGCTGCCCCTGCCGCCACGAGTCGGGATAGTCGGCCTTGGTGACCGCCTCCGCCGACTCCCGGATGAGCATCTCGCGCTCGAAGTCCAGGAACTCCGGCTGCTCGTGCCGCTTGCGCTTCCACCAGGAGTCGAAGTGGGCGCCCGACACGACGTGGTCGGGGACCTTCTGGTCGTAGAAGTCGAACAGCGTCTCGTCGTCGACGACGATGTCCCGGCGCCGGGCCCGGTGCTCCAGCTCCTCGACCTCGCTGAGGAGCCGGCGGTTGTCGGCGAAGAACTTGTGGTGCGTGCGCCAGTCGCCCTCGACCAGGGCGTTGCGGATGAACAGCTCGCGGCTGGCCTCCGGGTCGATACGGCCGTAGTTCACCTTGCGCTGGGCGATGATCGGGACGCCGTACAGCGTGACCTTCTCGTACGCCATCACCGCCGCCTGGTCCTTCTCCCAGTGCGGTTCGGAGTAGGTGCGCTTGAGGAGGTGCTCGGCGAGCGGTTCGACCCACTCGGGCTCGATCTTGGCGTTGACGCGGGCCCAGAGACGGGAGGTCTCCACGAGTTCCGCCGACATCACGAAGCGCGGGGGCTTCTTGAAGAGGGCCGAGCCGGGGAAGATCGCGAACTTGGCGCTGCGGGCACCCAGGTAGTCGTTCTTCGCGCCTTCCTTCACGTCCTTCATCCCGATGTGGGAGAGGAGGCCGGCGAGGAGGGAGACATGCACGCGGTCGGCGGGAGCGTCGTCCTCATTCAGATGGATGCCCATCTGCTTGGCGACGGTGCGCAGCTGGGTGTAGATGTCCTGCCATTCGCGGATGCGCAGGAAGTTCAGGTACTCCTGCTTGCACATCCGGCGGAAGGACGACGAGCCGCGTTCCTTCTGCTGCTCGCGGACGTAGCGCCAGAGGTTGAGGTAGGCGAGGAAGTCGCTGGTCTCGTCCTTGAAGCGGGCGTGCTGCTGGTCGGCCTGGGCCTGCTTGTCGGCGGGGCGCTCGCGCGGGTCCTGGATGGAGAGCGCGGCCGCTATGACCATGACCTCGCGGACACAGCCGTTGCGGTCGGCCTCCAGGACCATGCGGGCCAGCCGCGGGTCGACGGGGAGCTGAGCGAGCTTGCGGCCGGTGTCCGTGAGCCGCTTGCGTACGTCCTTCTGCGCCGGGTCCAGCGCGCCGAGCTCCTGGAGGAGCTGGACGCCGTCGCGGATGTTGCGGTGGTCCGGCGGGTCGATGAACGGGAACTTCTCGATGTCGCCGAGGCCGGCCGCGGTCATCTGCAGGATGACGGAGGCGAGGTTCGTCCGCAGGATCTCCGCGTCCGTGAACTCCGGGCGGGCGAGGAAGTCGTCCTCGGAGTACAGGCGGATGCAGACGCCGTCCGACGTACGGCCGCAGCGGCCCTTGCGCTGGTTGGCGCTGGCCTGCGAGATCGCCTCGATGGGGAGCCGCTGCACCTTCGTGCGGTGGCTGTACCGGCTGATCCGGGCGAAGCCGGGGTCGATGACGTACTTGATGCCGGGGACGGTGAGGGAGGTCTCGGCGACGTTGGTCGCCAGAACGATCCTGCGCCCGGTGTGGGGCTGGAAGACACGATGCTGCTCGGCGTGCGAGAGACGGGCGTAGAGGGGGAGGACTTCCGTGAACCGGTAGTTCTTCTTCACCAGCGCGTCGGCGGTGTCCCGGATCTCCCGCTCACCCGAGAGGAAGACGAGGATGTCGCCCTTGCCTTCGCTCTGGAGCTCCTCGACGGCATCGCAGATCGCGGTGATCTGGTCGCGGTCGGCGTCGTCGGAGTCCTCTTCGAGGAGCGGGCGGTAGCGGACCTCCACGGGATACGTCCGCCCGCTGACCTCGACGATCGGGGCGTCGCCGAAGTGGCGGGAGAAGCGCTCGGGGTCGATGGTCGCGGAGGTGATCACGACCTTGAGGTCCGGCCGCTTGGGCAGCAGCTGGGCCAGATACCCGAGCAGGAAGTCGATGTTGAGGGACCGCTCGTGCGCCTCGTCGATGATGATCGTGTCGTAGGCGCGCAGCTCGCGGTCGGTCTGGATCTCGGCGAGCAGGATGCCGTCGGTCATCAGCTTGACGAAGGTGGCGTCCGGGTTCACCTGGTCGGTGAAGCGGACCTTCCAGCCGACGGACTCGCCCAGCGGCGTGTCGAGCTCCTCCGCCACCCGCTCGGCGACCGTGCGCGCGGCGATACGGCGGGGCTGGGTGTGGCCGATCATGCCGCGTACCCCGCGGCCGAGTTCCAGGCAGATCTTCGGGATCTGCGTGGTCTTGCCGGACCCGGTCTCACCGGCGACGATCACGACCTGGTGGTCGCGGATGGCGGCCGCGATCGCGTCCTTCTTCTGACTGACGGGCAGCTGCTCGGGGTAGCTGACCGCGGGTACGAGGGTGCGGCGGGTGGCGATCCGCTCCTCGCCCTTGGCGATGTCCGCCTCGATCTCGGCGAGCACGGCGGCGCGCGCCTCCGGCTTGCGGATCTTGCGCGCACCTTCGAGCCGCCGACCGAGTCGATGCGCATCGCGCAGGGAGAGCTCGGTCAGACGGGGGGCCAGTGGGCCGAGGGCGGGGGCAGGGTGCGTAGACATACGCGGTCCAGGATCTCATCCCGGGGAAAGAAGGGGCGAACCCTTTTGGGCCCGCCCCCGCTCACGTCACTCGACCCGCGTCACCGCACGTCGACGTAGTCCTCCCGGCCGTCGCCCACGAAGTGCTTGCTGTCGGGATACAGATGGACGGGCACCCAGGTGCCGTCCTGCTGGGCCTTGAAGCCCTTGCTGAAGGATCCGTTCGTCTTCGTGGTGACGGTGGCCATCAGATACCAGGTGTTCTTGCCCTTGGGCCGGAAGAGGATCTGCACCTTCTTCCCGCCGTACGCCTTCCAGGTCGTCGTGCCGACCTTGCGCTCCTGGAGCACGCCCTTCACGGTGATCGTCCGGCCCTTGGACACCGGCTCGGGAGACGCGTTGGCGTCCTTGATCCGGGTGAGGGCACGGTTCTTGCGCAGGCTCTTGCTGACGGTGCCCAGGATGTCCTTGGTGGTGGAGCCGGCGTAGCGCAGTCGCCAGTAGCCGTCCGTGTAGCCCGGCAGCCGCTCCACGATGAACTGCGAGCCGAAGCTGGTCTTCACGGTCTTCTTCGTGGTCCAGCCGCTGGTGCCGTTGGCCGAGTACTGGATGTCCACGCTGACCTGGTCACTGCTGTCGCGCCCGATAGCGTCGAGGCTGCCGGTGATCTCGAGCTGCGCGTACTTGTCCTGGCGCGCCGTGAACTCGGTGAACTTCGTCGTGGCCGTGACCGCGACGGTGACGTCGGCGGTCGCGGTGCGCTGGATGAAGGCGTTGTACGGGTACGGCGGGAAGCCCACCTCGTACACGGACTTGCTGCCGTACGGGTACCTCGCGAAGGAGAAACGGCCGTTCGCGTCGGTGGTCGACTCGACGGGGCTGCAGGTGGTGCAGTCCTTGTAGTCCATCTCCAGCGGGATGCCGGCCAGCGGCTTCCACTCGGTGCCGTACTGGTACTGGAGCGTGCCGGTGACATTGATCTTGTCGCCGGCGGTGACGTGATAGCTGCTCTTGTCCAGGACGAACCGGGTCGGCGCGGCCTTCGGCCTGACGTCGATCCAGGGGCTGGTGGCGAAGCCGAGGTCGCCGTTGTACTGGGCGAAGGTCCAGCCGCCCTCCACCGCCTCGTGGGTGGCCGAGAAGTGGCCGGCGTCGTCCGTGACGGCCGTCTTGTCCTCGTTCTGGTCGAACGTGAGGTCCACGGTGGCACCGGGCAGCGGCACCGTCTCGCGGGTGCTGGGGTCACGGAGGACCATGTCGCCGGTGGCGGTGACCGTCTTGTGCTCGATGTCCGGCTCGCTCGGCGTGACGGCGAAACCGCTGATGACGGGCTGCTTCGCGTAGTGCAGCGTGCCCGCGTTCTTCTGGACGGTGGTCTCGCCCGCGGTGTTCGTGGCCTCGACGTCGATCGTGTAGTCGCCGAGGGTGTCCAGGTGGACGGGCTGCGAGGCCCAGATCCCCTCCCACGAGCTGACCCAGTACTTCTGCGTGAAGTCGGTGACCGTGGCGACCGGCGCCTCCGACTCCCCGCTGCCGACGGGCCGAAGCGCCGCGCTGACCTTGGCGATCTCACCGCTGTAGTTGAGCCGGACCCGGATGACCGACCAGTCGGCCTGGTCACTGGACGCCGACTGGACGGTCGGCCCCGCGGCGTGGGCCGAGCCGGGTATGGCGAGTGTGGAGAACAGGACGGCGACAGCTGTCACCAGTCCTTGGGCGATGCGTCTCAAGAACCCCCCTCAGGCTCCCTGTGAGCGACGAAAACCCCCACCGGGATCCGGTGGGGGTTTTCGTACTGAGTGGCTGGGGCCGGGGTCGAACCGGCGACCTTCCGCTTTTCAGGCGGACGCTCGTACCAACTGAGCTACCCAGCCACGAGGCCTTCGAGAAAGCCTCAGCGGTCCTGACGGGATTTGAACCCGCGGCCTCCACCTTGACAGGGTGGCGAGCACTCCAAACTGCTCCACAGGACCAAGCTGTTGCGTACGACAGTGTCGCACACGGTGTTGCGTGCCCCCAACGGGATTCGAACCCGTGCTACCGCCTTGAAAGGGCGGCGTCCTAGGCCGCTAGACGATGAGGGCTATCGGCCCGCCTGGGCGCTTCTCAGCGCGTCGGGGACGTGAGAAGCATATGGGATGGCGGGAGGTATCGCCAAAACGGTTTACGGGGTGGGGGTGAGCGAGGTGGGAGAGGTGGGGGACGGGGTCGAGTCGGCCGGCTGGTTCTCCTCCACCAGGTGGCGGCTCACCTCCGCCGTCGTCAGGCCCAGGCCGCCCAGTTCGATCTCGTCCCAGGCCTGGAGGCGGCGGGTGTCGCGGTCGAAGTAGAGGATCGACGTCTGGATGGGGTCGGGGTGTTCGCCCTCGATCGCGCGCAGTCCGCTGCCGCCCGTGGAGCCCTCGATGCGCAGGCGGGTGCCGTACGGCAGGACCTCCATCTCCTGGTGATGGAGGTGGCCGGCGAGGGCGAGCGGGACCTCGCCGTCGGTCTGGCGGGCGGCCACCGGCTCGTGGGCGACGGCCACGTCCACGGGGGTGCCGGCGGTTTTCTGGTCGCGCAGGGACGTGGCCAGGCGGGCGCCCGCCAGTTCGTTGGCCGCGTCGCCGCCGGGGACCGTGGAGCGGTCGGGGGTGAACTGGGGGTCGCCGATGCCCGCGAAGCGCAGGCCCGCGACGGTCTTCGCCTTGCCGGCGTCCAGGACGTGGACGTTCTTCAGGCCTTCGAGATAGCGCTGGGTGAGGCGGGAGTCGTGGTTGCCGCGGACCCAGACGTAGGGGGCGCCGAGGTCCTCGACGGGGTCCAGGAAGCCGTTCTCGGCGGCCGTGCCGTGGTCCATGGTGTCGCCGGAGTCGACGATCACATCGACCTTGTACTGGTCGACGAGCGAGGCGATGATCTTCCAGCTCGCCGGGTTGAGGTGGATGTCGGAGACGTGCAGGACGCGGATGGTGCTCGGGTCCGGGGCGTACGCGGGGAGCGTGGACGTGGCGTCGTAGAGCTTGGTCACGTTGGTGACCAGGCGGGCCAACTCCTTCTGGTAGACGTCGAATTCGGTGACGATGCTGCGCGCGTTGCCGACCAGGGACGGGGCGGAGGAGAGCAGGCCCGAGAACTTCGGCTCCAGGACCGATTCGGGGTTCCAGGTGGCGAACGCCGTGCCGCCGGAGGCGGCCAGGAGGGTGAGGGCGAGGCCGCCGGCCGCGAGGGCCCGGCGGGGGCGGCGGTAGACGGCGAGGCCCAGTGCGGTGGCGCCGGTGACGACGGCCACGCAGCTGCGCAGGGCCAGGTCACCGGTGCCGTGGGTGACGTCCTGGGCGACCTCGTCCTGGAGGCCGGAGAGGCGTTCGGGGTGGTCGACGAGGGCCTGGGAACGGGCGGGGTCGAGCTGGTCGACGTTGACGTCCAGGCGGACGGGGGCGATGTGGCTGTCCAGCTGGAGGGCGCCGAGCGGGGAGACGTTGATCTTCGTGCCGCCGGTGAGGGAGGGGCGCAGGGTCATCGTCGTGTTCATGGGGCCGACCGGGACCCGTACGTTGCCGACGACCAGCAGGCCCAGCCAGGTGCCGATGAGGACGACCGCGACCAGGCCGAGGGCGCGTGTCCAGGGGTGGGGCTGGGTGACCAGTTCCGGGGTGGGGCTCGGGCGGCGGATGGCGTAGCGGCGGGCCAGGGCGCGCGGTGCCCTCGGTAGGTGTCCGAGGGCCTTCGTGACTGCGGCGGGGACGCGGGCCATTGGTCCCGTATGCCCAAGCGTGGGGATGGATATGCGGGGCCGTTGGCGGCTCCTTCCCGGCGGCGTGGTGGGCGTCGTACCCGACAATGGGCGTGTGCTGGAGATGACGCGCGAGGAGTTCGAGGAACTGGTCGCCGAGGCGCTGGACCGGATTCCGCCGG
Organism: Streptomyces sp. cf386; assembly: GCF_900103585.1. Classification (GTDB taxonomy): domain Bacteria; phylum Actinomycetota; class Actinomycetes; order Streptomycetales; family Streptomycetaceae; genus Streptomyces. The sequence goes on along the minus strand of NZ_FNHV01000025.1, from coordinate 59,762 downwards.
AGTTGACGCGGCTGATGGACAACGTCGCGGTGTTCGTCGAGGACGAACCGCCCGCCGACGATCCCGAGCTGCTCGGGTTGTACGAGGGGACTCCGCTGACCGAGCGCGGGGAGTGGTACGCCGGGGTGCTGCCGGACCGGATCACGATCTACCGGGGGCCGACGCTGCGGATGTGCGAGTCGCGGGAGGAGGTCGTCGAGGAGACCGAGGTGACCGTGGTGCACGAGATCGCGCATCACTTCGGGATCGACGACGCGCGGCTGCATGCGCTCGGGTACGGGTGAGCGGGCGCCGGTCGCGCGGGTGTGAGGCTCTGTCGCGGAGCGCGTGTCCTCTTGTGGGCGGCGGGAGTTGGGCAGGTTGACTTCTACGCCCGCCCTTGGAGGTGGCTCGCGTGCGCCCCTTGTACGTACCCGTCCGTCTGGTCGCCACGGTGATGGCCGTCGCCGCAGCCGCCGGCTGTATGAGCGTGGGTGACGACGGCGGAGGCGGGAGCGCGAAGCCGTCGCGGTCGGCCGGGCAGCGGGGCGGTGAGGCGCCCGACGGGGGGTCGGCCGTGTCCGGTGGCGGGGTCGGCGTCGGGGGGCGCTCGGATGCCGGTGAGCGGGGGAAGAAGAAGGGCGAAGGCGACAAGAAGAAGGGGGCGGCGAAGTCGGCCGCTCCCTCGGCTTCGCCGTCCGCGGGCGTGAGCGCGTCCGCTCCCGCGGGGGGCCAGCCGGTGAAGCCGGGGCAGAGCGAGAAGCCGGGGCCCACGCCCACCGCTGAGCCGACGCCCACCCGGACGCCGGATCCGGAGCCGACGCCGACCGAGCAGCCGACGACCGCCGAGCCGACGCCCACGCAGGCCGAGCCGTCCTCGTCGGCGCACGAGGAGACGGGGCCGCAGCTGGCCCAGCGGGAGCCTGCACCGGCCGCGGGGGCGCCGGCGTGACGTGAGGTCGGGCGGCGAGTCGCCGAGCCGTGAGGGGGTGGTGGCGAGTGACGTTGCCTACACCGGTGGACGTCGGTTTGCCTTGGGGGGCAGGGGGTGCGTATGGTGGTAGATCGTTTGATCCCATTTGCCCGGCGCCACTGCAGAGCGCGCCGTGTGGCGCGTACTCTCCCTTGCCGTGGCTGACCGCATTGAGGCGGTCGTATTGCGAATCACGGAGTTGACGGGCGCGTGCCGACGAGACTCCGGAAGGTTTCGCATACGCATGTCCATTTCCAGTACTGATCACGTCGTCGTGCCCGAGAACGGCGAGAACGACACCGTCGAAGAGACGACGGCGGAGACGACCCCCGAGGTCACCTTCGCGGACCTCGGTCTCCCCGAGGGCGTCGTGCGCAAGCTCGCGCAGAACGGCGTGACCACCCCCTTCCCGATCCAGGCCGCGACCATCCCGGACGCCCTGGCCGGCAAGGACATCCTGGGCCGCGGTCGCACCGGCTCCGGCAAGACGCTGTCGTTCGGCCTGCCGACGCTGGCCCGCCTCTCCGGCGGCCGCACCGAGAAGCACAAGCCGCGCGCCATCATCCTCACCCCGACCCGTGAGCTCGCGATGCAGGTCGCGGACGCCCTCCAGCCCTACGGCGACCAGCTCGGCCTGAAGATGAAGGTCGTCTGCGGCGGTACGTCCATGGGCAACCAGATCTACGCCCTCGAGCGGGGTGTGGATGTGCTGGTGGCCACTCCCGGCCGCCTCCGCGACATCATCAACCGCGGCGCCTGCTCGCTCGAGGACGTCGAGGTCGCGGTTCTCGACGAGGCCGACCAGATGTCCGACCTGGGCTTCCTGCCCGAGGTCACCGAGCTGCTGGACCAGGTTCCGGCGGGCGGTCAGCGGATGCTGTTCTCCGCGACCATGGAGAACGAGATCAAGACCCTCGTCGACCGGTACCTGAAGGACCCGGTCCTGCACGAGGTCGACGCCGCACAGGGTGCCGTGACGACCATGTCGCACCACATCCTGATCGTGAAGCCCAAGGACAAGGCGCCGGTCACCGCCGCGATCGCCTCCCGCAAGGGCCGCACCATCATCTTCGTCCGCACCCAGCTGGGCGCCGACCGTGTCGCCGAGCAGCTGCGCGACGCCGGTGCGAAGGCCGACGCGCTGCACGGCGGCATGACCCAGGGCGCCCGGACCCGGACGCTGGCCGACTTCAAGGACGGGTACGTCAACGTGCTCGTCGCGACCGATGTCGCCGCGCGCGGTATCCACGTCGACGGCATCGACCTCGTCCTGAACGTGGACCCGGCCGGTGACCACAAGGACTACCTGCACCGCGCGGGCCGTACGGCGCGTGCGGGGCGGACCGGTACGGTCGTCTCCCTCTCCCTGCCGCACCAGCGGCGCCAGATCTTCCGGCTGATGGAGGACGCGGGCGTCGACGCCTCGCGCCACATCATCCAGGGCGGCAACGCCTTCGACCCGGAGGTCGCCGAGATCACCGGCGCCCGTTCGATGACCGAGGTGCAGGCGGAGTCGGCGGGCAACGCCGCTCAGCAGGCCGAGCGTGACGTGGCTCAGCTCACCAAGCAGCTGGAGCGGGCGCAGCGGCGTGCCGTCGAGCTGCGTGAGGAGTCCGACCGGCTTGTGGCCCGCGCGGCGCGTGAGCGTGGCGAGGACCCGGAGGCCGCGGTGGCCGAGGCGCAGGCTGCGGTGGCCGAGGCCGCCGAGGCCGTCGAGGTGGCCGTGCCCGAGCAGCCGGCGGTGCAGGATGTCGACCGGGCGGAGGCTCCGGCGTACGAGCGTCGTGAGCGTCGGGACAACGACCGTGGCGGCTTCCGCCGGGACGACCGTCGGGATGACCGGGGTGGGCGTTCCTTCGAGCGTCGGGACAACGACCGCGG
>NZ_FNHV01000025.1:0-56784 GCF_900103585.1 Streptomyces sp. cf386 | reverse complement strand
ACGACCGTGGCGGCTTCCGTCGCGACGACCGTCCGGCCGGCCGTCCCTTCGAGCGTCGTGACGAGCGCGGTGGGCACCGTGGCAGCGACCGTCCGTTCAACCGCGACCGTCGTGACGACCGTCCGGGCTTCCGCTCCGGCGGCCACGAGCGTCCGTACGGCCGCCGTGACGACCACCGCGGCAGCACCGGCGGCTCGTCCTTCGGGCGCCGCGACGACAAGCCGCGCTGGAAGCGCAACGGCTGAGACGCCGTAACGGCTGACGCCGATTGATTTCTGAAGGGCCCGTACGACTCCGGTCGTACGGGCCCTTCGCGTGTCATGAGGCGCGGTGGAACAGTCGTTCCCTTTTCGACTACCGCTACCTGTGCGGCGGTTGTTAGCATCCGCTGACTTTCTTGGAGGCGCGCGGCCGGGGGGCTTCGGCACGGACGCGCGGGCCTCGTTCTCGTTTCCCTGGGGAGGGACCCTTGTCTCGGCGTGTGCGCGCACGCTCCTTTCTGGTGGGTCTGGCAGCTCTGAGCGCCGGCTCGCTGACGATCGCGGTACCGGCTGCTGCGGACACCACACCCACGCCCGTCCAGTCGGTGGACGGCGTGTGGGGCATCGACTTCGCGGGCGGCGAACTGACGACGGTCGAGACCGCCCCGAGCGGTGGCCCGTTCGTCATCAACCGCCCGATCTCCGCTGACGGCGCCTCGGCGGGCGAGCTGAGCGGCCGGGGCTACGCCGGCACGTTCGTGGGCGGCGGCCACGTGAAGCGGGTGCCGTGCGATGCAGGCTCCTGCGTGGCGCTGCGGGCGGCCGGGAACGGCGGCGTCGGCTACTTCTTCGTCGACGACGGGGAGGAGTACGCGCAGATCTGGACGGGCGAGGACGGCTACCACGCGGCGGACGAACGTCCCATGACCGGCGGCCGGTTCGTGGACATCACGGGCCGCTACTTCGTCTACGAGGCCGCCTCCACCGGCAAGCAGTACGTCGACGCCCTGAACCGCTACCGGTACCAGGACGTCCGCCTCACCCGCTCCGTCACCGCCGCCTCCGTGTGGGGCCCGCGGCTGTACACGCCGGGCTCGGGCGCCGGGACCGTCACCGCGTACGACCTGGAGCAGAAGAAGACCGTCGAGACGCTCGCCACGGGCGCGCCCTGCACGGTCAAGGAGCTTCAGACGGTGGGCCGTTGGGTGTACTGGAACTGCGGGCCCACGGGCGCGGCGGGCGTGTACGACCGGGCGGCGAAGAAGAAGATCGCCGTGCCGTCCGGGCCCGCCCTCGTCGGCGACGGCTATCTCGTCCGGCACGACCGGACCGCCGGGAAACTGCTGCTCACCGACTTCCACACCGGTACGGCCGCCGCGGTCCGCGCGATCGCCGACCTGCCGGCCGGGAACACCGCCGACCAGCGGCGGCTGACCTGGGCCGTGGACAAGTTCGGCGGCGACATCGCGTACGTCGACCCGGACAAGGCGACCCGGATCGTGCAGAGCGGCGTGCCGTCGTCGGCGCTGGCGGTGATCGAGGCGGATCCGGACGACGACTACCTGAACGCCAAGGACAAGTACTGGAACAGCACCTGGCAGTTCAACAAGCCGGTGTCCTGGAAGTTCACGGCGAAGGACTCCGGCGGCCGTGCCGTGTACACGAGCAGCGGCAGCGGCGCGCAGGCCGAGGTCGGCTGGACCGGGAAGACGAACGCGGGGACGTATCCCTACAACGGGCGCTACACCTGGACCCTGACCGCCACCGCGACCGAGGGCACCGGCAGCTACACGACGAGCGGTGCCCTCGGGCTCGCCGGCGGCCGCCAGGGCCACCACGACCAGGGCGACTACAGCTACGGCGAACTGGTCACCCTCAACTCCTCGGGCGCCCTGACCCTGCACTACACCGGGGGCAAGGGGACGTTCGACTGGAAGCAGTCCGGCTCGGGCTGGCCCGCCGGGACCGTGGCCGTCCCGTTCGGCGACATGGGCAGCGACCGGTGCGCGGAGATGCTGCTGCGGACACCCGGCGGGGAGCTGCGCCGGTACGCCGGCAAGTGCGGGTCGTCGGCGTACAGCCCGTCGAGCAGCCACACCTCCCTCGGCACGGGCTGGAAGGCGTACGACGTCCTGACCGCGCCCGGCGACCTCACTGGCGACGGCCGTACGGATCTGCTGGCGCGTCAGGCGTCCACGGGTGACGTCTTCGTGTTCGCGAACGACGGCGCCGGGAAGCTGAAGCCCCGCGTGAAGATCGCCTCGGCTTGGAAGGGCTACACGAAGCTGGTCGGCGCCGGTGACCTGACCGGCGACGGGATCGGCGATGTGCTCGCGCACGACAAGTACGGGGCGCTGTACCGGCTCGACGGCGCGGGCGACGGGAAGCTGAAGGCGCGGGTGAAGATCGCCGCGCAGTGGGGGGCGTCGTACAACGCCGTGGTCGGCGTCGGCGACATCACCGGGGACGGGAAGAACGACCTGGTCGCGCGGGACACGGCGGGGAACCTGTACCGCAATCCCGGGAACGGGAACGGGACGTTCGGGCCGCGGGTGAAGATCGCGAGCGGCTGGCAGGGCTACAAGGGCCTTTTCTAGCCAAGTTGTGACGTGTGTCAGGCCCCCGGCGAGGGAATTGCTGGGGACATGACAGATGACGCCATAGCGAGTGGGCGGTCGGACGGAAAGATCTCGGATGCTCCGGATGAGAATCTCTCCGATGAAGAGCGGCTGGCCCAGCTCGGCTACACGCAGGTGCTCGCCCGCCGCATGTCGGCGTTCTCCAACTACGCGGTCTCCTTCACGATCATCTCGGTCCTGTCGGGCTGTCTGACCCTCTACCTGTTCGGCATGAACACGGGCGGCCCGGCGGTGATCACCTGGGGCTGGGTCGCGGTGGGTCTGATGACGTTGTTCGTCGGCCTGTCGATGGCCGAGATCTGCTCGGCGTACCCGACATCGGCCGGCCTGTACTTCTGGGCGCACCGGCTCGCGCCGCCCCGTACGGCCGCCGCCTGGGCGTGGTTCACGGGCTGGTTCAACGTGCTCGGCCAGGTGGCGGTGACGGCCGGCATCGACTTCGGGGCCGCGTCCTTCCTGGGCGCGTACCTGAACCTCCAGTTCGGCTTCGAGGTGACGCCGGGCCGCACGATCCTGCTGTTCGCCGGGATCCTGTTGCTGCACGGCTTGCTGAACACCTTCGGCGTACGCATCGTCGCGCTGCTGAACAGCATCAGCGTGTGGTGGCACGTGGTGGGCGTCGCGGTGATCGTCGGCGCGCTGACCTTCGTACCGGACGAGCACCGGTCCGCGTCCTTCGTCTTCGGCGAGTTCGTGAACAACACGGGCTGGGGAAGCGGCGTGTACGTGGTGTTGCTGGGCCTGCTGATGGCCCAGTACACCTTCACCGGGTACGACGCCTCGGCGCACATGACGGAGGAGACGCACGACGCGTCGACGGCGGGCCCGAAGGGCATCGTGCGGTCGATCTGGACGTCGTGGATCGCGGGATTCGTGCTGTTGCTGGGCTTCACCTTCGCGATCCGGTCGTACGACGGTGCCCTCGCGTCCCCGACGGGCGCGCCGCCCGCCCAGATCCTGCTGGACGCACTGGGCGCGACGGCCGGCAAGCTGCTGCTGCTCGTCGTCATCGGAGCGCAGCTGTTCTGCGGGATGGCGTCCGTGACGGCCAACAGCCGCATGATCTACGCCTTCTCACGCGACGGCGCCCTCCCCTTCTCCCGCGTGTGGCACACGGTCGGCCCGCGCACCCGGACGCCGGTCGCGGCGGTCTGGCTGGCGGCGGGCGGGGCGCTGGTGCTGGGCCTGCCCTACCTGATCAACGTCACGGCGTACGCCGCGGTGACCTCCATCGCGGTGATCGGCCTGTACATCGCCTACGTCATCCCGACGCTGCTGCGGCTGCGCAAGGGGGAGGCCTTCGAGCGGGGGCCGTGGCATCTGGGCCGCTGGTCGGGGCTCGTGGGCGTGGCGGCGGTGGTGTGGGTCGGCGTGATCACGGTGCTGTTCATGCTGCCGCAGGTGTCCCCGGTCACCTGGGAGACCTTCAACTACGCGCCGGTTGCTGTTCTGGCCGTCCTCGGGTTCGCCGCGATCTGGTGGGGGGTCTCGGCTCGGCACTGGTTCCTCAATCCCGAGCATGCGCGGACGGTGGCGCGGGAGGCGGATCGTGTGGGGGCGCCCAAACCGGTTGATCCATGACCAGTCGATCCGTAACCAGTCGATCCGTAACCGGTTGATCCGTAGCGCTTCGGCGCGCCGACGTGGCCGTGACCCCGATACCCGATCGGAGACTCGGCCACGTGCGGCTATGCTCGGGGTGGCAACATCGCCTGGGCCCTTAGCTCAATTGGCAGAGCAGTGGACTTTTAATCCATTGGTTGTGGGTTCGAGTCCCACAGGGCCTACGGTGCGGGTGACGGGGTACCCCCCCCTCTGACCTGCTGCGCAGCGCCTGAGTCGGCTTCGGTCGGGTCGGGCGCTGCTTCGTTTTCGGGTCCGTGCGTGCGCGATGCGCAACAGCATCGCTTCACTCCAACCTCGCCATGTACCAGCGGCACAAGGTGGGTTGCCGGGCTGACGCCGAGGCAATCCCCGAGGAGTTCGCGGACACCACCGTCAGTGCTCCCTGCATGGGATTACACCGGCCGCAGCCACGATCGCCGCGATGATCGCGGCTGCGCCTTGCCGGCCGGGCAGGTGCCAGGCATGGCCGGGCCCGCTGTCGACGGGTGCTGTCACCTTGGTGTTCAGCCGTGGGGGGCGTACTCCCGCCCGTGAACCATTAATCGAACATTGGACAATCTTGGCCTTGTTCGAGGCCTGCGACGTCACAAGATGCGGCTGCCGTAGTTCGAATTTAGGGTTGGCCAGCGGAGGGGGGATCCCGCCGAGGGCTGGCAGAACCGTGACACCCCATGCCGACATGCGTGGTGCTGGTGTCCGGTTCGTTCTCTGGAAGGAACCTCGAATGCCCACGGATAACCTCGTTCGCAACGGCACGTTCACCGAGCCCGTCGTCCCCGGAAGCCACAAGTCGTGGCGCGGTGTGCACCCGGCCGTCCCCTACCGGGCCACGGCCTGGGAGCCGGTGAACATCTGGGGCTACGACCACCTCAACGCCGCGTTCGCACACCACCCGAACGGCCTTCAAGCCGTCGACCTGGGACGGGAGTTCACCCAGGGCGGCATCAGGCAGACCATCGAGACCAAGGCGGGGGCCACCTACAGCCTCTCGTTCGAGTGCAGCCCGGACGAGTGGGGCAACTGCAACGGCAAGCAGAACAACTTCACGGTGAAGGTCACCGACGACACCGGCGGCACCGAGATCACCTCCCGGGACTTCGACCCCGGAGTCGGGTTCGGCCAGGCGAACTGGCAGCGGAAGGAGTTCTCCTTCCAGGCGCGGAGCGGCCGCACGACGATCACCTTCATGGGCATGGCGCCCGGCAGCTGTCAGTCGGCCGTCACCAACGTGTCGGTCATCGGCCTGACGGACGGCCAGGGCTCGGGTACCGGCACCACGACCCAGAACCAGAACCAGAACCAGGGCACCACCACCACCGGGCAGGACCAGCAGCTCACGGACCTCCGGAACAAGGTCAACGACCTCACCGGCCAGGTCAACGACCTCACCGCGCAGCTGGCGGAGTGTCAGAGGAACTCCGAGCAACTGCGCCAGAACCAGCGGGATGCCGCCGCGGAGTACGTCCGGGGCAAGCGGCAGGGGCGTGAGGCCGCCATGAAGCAGTGGCAGCAGACCGGCCAGGTCACGCTCTAGTCGCCCCAGGCGCACCGTCATCCCCGTCACAGTGAGGAGCTGGACATGACCACTGTCAGCATCGACACCACGAAACAGGACGCCTACGACCGCGGTGAGGACCAGGGCCGCATGGACGCGCTGGCCGGACGGCCGAGCACCTCGCCGCCTCGCGACGGCAGGAGCGGAGAGCAGGACTACTACGCCGACGGCTACGACTGGGGCTACCAGCAGGGCCTGAAGGCGCGCGGGCAGGGCAACGGCGGCGGGCAGCAGCCCATCGGCCAGACGAAGGAGCCCGTCGGCCAGACCACCACGCCGGGGGTGGACGCCCAACTGCGCGTGGACCAGGCCGTCACCCCCAGCATCGACCTCGACGACCCCAAGCCCGCCGGCCTGGCCGTCCTGATCACCTCCGGCGGAGTGCCGGTGCGCCCGGGACGCGTCGAACTGCGCATCTCTGCCCCGACGGGCATGGTCTTCGACGACTACATGACGCCCTCCTACCTCTACTCGCCCACACCGGTCTCCGAGGCGGAGCGTCCCACGCACCGTCTTGAGGAGGGCGGTCGGGTGATGGTGGTCATGGGTGACTTCCACGTCCGCACCAACGAGGCCGACCAGCACGGCTGGCTGATCTCCGCGTCGGTGCGCCACGTGAACGGCGCCAAGCCGGGCAAGAACAAGGACGGCCTGGTGACGATGAACGGTGTCACCAAGTGCGCGCTGGGCGGCAACCTCTTCTGACCCGGAGAGGGCCGTACGGAGAAATGGTGGGTGACCGGAGCCGGCTCCGGTCACCCTCCCCCACGAGCGGGGCAAGGCGTAGCGAGGCCAAGGGAGTTGAGCGCATGGACACGGAGATCCGGGGGCCGCGGCGGGGCAGGGCTCCGGTGCCGCTGTCCGTGCTGGACCCCGTGGTCGTCGGCAGTGGGTCCACCGCCGCACGGGCACTGCGGGGCTGTGTGACGCTGGCCCGGACGGCGGAGCGGCGGGGGTATCACCGGTTCTGGGTGACCGAGCATCATTCGGTGCCGGGCGTCGCCACGTCCTGCCCCACCCTGATCCTGGCCCATCTGGCCGCGCACACCTGGCGCATCCGGCTCGGCTCGGGCGGCGTGATGCTGCCCAACCACGTCCCGCTGGTCGTCGCCGAGCAGTTCGGCACCCTCGAGGCGCTGGCGCCGGGGCGGATCGACCTGGGCGTGGGGCGTGCCCCGGGCGCGGATCTGGCCACGGCCACCGCGCTGCGCCGCACCGACCCGCTGCTGGAGCGCCCCGAGGACTACTCCCGCCAGGTGGGCGAGTTGATCAGGTTCCTGGACGACGACTTCCCCGAAGGCCATCCGCTGGCCGGCGTGCACGCGGTGCCCGGCCCGGTGCAGAGCCGCGTACCCGGTGGTGCGCCGGCATCGGGGCGGCCACCGGTGTGGCTGCTGGGCTCCGGCGGCACCGGCGCCCAGTTGGCGGCGGCGCTGGGGCTGCCGTTCGCGTTCGCCCATCACATCGCGCCCGCCGCCACCGCCCCGGTGCTCGACCTCTACCGGCGCGCGTTCCGTCCGTCGGCGGTCCTGGACCGGCCGTACGCCATGGTGTCCGTCCTCGCCTTCGCCGCGGCGGAGGCGACTGAGGCCCGTCGGCACGCGCTCACCGGCGCGCACACGATGCTGAGGATCCGTAGCAGCCGCCCGCCGGGCCTGGTGCCGGATCCCGACGAGTGCGAGCGCAGCGAACTCAACCCGAAGCAGCGGGAGTTCGTCGACGGCTGTCTGGCCGACACCGTGTGCGGCACCCCGCAGGACGTACGGACCGGGCTGGACGAGCTGGTGGACCGTACCGGCGCGCAGGAGCTGATGATCGTCTCGCCCGCCCCCAGCGTGGCGGCCCGGATCCGTTCGTACGAGCTGATCGCCGACGCCTACGGCCTAGCGGACTCCGCCGTCGAGCAGCGGCCCGGCGACCGAGACCGTGCCGAGGACGACGTCCTGGTACAGATGGAATCCGCCCGCGAGTTGGGGAAGCTCCCGCTCTGACCCGCCCGGCCCCTCCTCGGCCGGCGCGTCGGCCGGCGCGTCGGCCGGGGGCGCGGCCATGGTGCCGAGGTCGCCCGCGATGCCGTCCAGCGCCGCCTTGGCCGTGACGGTGAGGAAGCGCAGCGGAAGGTCGAAGGCCGCGGCCGTGCGGTGCAGCGGCCCGGTCTGGAGCATGGTCGGCGCGGTGTCGACGGCTTCGGACAGCAGGCGCAGCGGCAGGCGTAGTGCGGCCGCGAGGTCCTGGGGCCGGATCGGCGGGGGAGGGTCGCCGTCGAGCATGAAGTCCTCCCACTCCAGCAGGTCGAACAGGAACTGTCCGCCCTTGTACACCGGCCATACGCCGAGGGCTTCGAGCAGCCGCGCGGCTCGCTCGGGCTCCTCGTGGCGCATGGCGACCCCGTGCCGGGCGAGGGTGCACAGCACCGCGCGCGTCCGGGCGTTGCTGCGGCGGACGAGGTCGAGCACCGCCGCATCCTGGGATTCGGCGGTGCCGGCCGTGCCCGGCTCCGGTGTCTGAGGTGTCTCGGTCTCGGGTGTCTCGGTCCCGTGCGTCATAGCAGCCTCGTGGTGACGTAGTGGGCGATCTGGCGGAGGACGGCCTTGCCCTCGTTCTCGGGGATCACGGCGAGGTCCTCCTCGAACCGGGTGATGCCCTCGTCCGCAAGGCGGGCGGCGAGGTCGACGGCGTAGTCGATGGAGCCGTGGCGCCGCATCGCGGCGAGGATCTCCTCCGCGTCCTGCTGGGCCTTGGCGGACCGGGGGCGCTGCAGGATCTCCTGCATCCGGGGCCGCTCCGCTTCGGCCATGGTGCGGAAGAGGTGGATCAGCATGACGGTGCGTTTGCCTTCCAGCAGGTCGCCCAGGGGTTCCTTGCCGTACAGCTCCTCCTGGCCGACGAGGTTGAGGATGTCGTCCTGGATCTGGAAGGCGATGCCGATGAGCCGGAACGCCTCGTCGAACCGGCCGAGGAGCGCGGGGTCCGTCACCCCCGCGCACACCGCGCCGATGCGGCACGGGCTGATGCAGGTGTACCAGCCGGTCTTCTTGGTGCTCATGGTGAAGTACGCCTCGTCCTCGGCCGGCACCACGTGCTGGTGGATCCAGCCGAGTTCCATGGCCTGGCCCTCCACGGACTCCCGGCACATGTGGATCGCCTCGTGGATGAGGGCCAGGGTGCGGGCGAGACCGAGCGTGTCCAGGTTGGACAGGATCGCGTCCACCGCGAGGAGGTTGAGCCCGTCACCGCAGTTGACCGCCAGGCCGATGCCGTGCTCCTCGTGCAGGGTCGGCAGACCGCGCCGGTGGGTGGACTCGTCGGCGATGTCGTCGTGCACGAGGAAGCCGTTGTGGAAGAGCTCCAGCGCGGCGGCGGCCCGTACGGCGTCCTCAGGGCGTCCGCCGAAGGCGGCACAGGCGGCGATGGTGAGGGTCGGCCGGAGCCCCTTGCCCTGCCGGGCCGGGTACAGCCGCATCAGGTCGTAGAGCTCGGCCCTGGGCTCCCGGTACGGGACGAAAGCCTCCATCGCCTCGCCGGTACGGGCCCGGCAGGCCGCCATCGTCGCCAGCAGATCGGCGTCGTGGACCGGCGATTCGTGCCACCACGGCGAGCTGCCACGGCCGTCCCACAGCAGGCGTGGGCGGGTCACCACCGTGCCGCCGACCAACTCGGGCTCGCCGCCGCCCGTGGCGTCCTGCGGCCGGCGGTGCAGGAGGTAGTCCATGCCCTCCCAGCCGGAGGTGCTCTCGGCGGGCCCGGGCGGCTCGTCCTCGTCGGCCCTCTCACCCCATGGGGCGGGCGCGTCGTCCCGGTAGGACCGCCACAGCTCCTGCACCGAGCGCAGCCCCGCGGCACGCTGGGCGAGCAGGCTGAAGGCGCGCCAGACGGCCAGCACCTGCTCGCGGGGGCCGCGGGTGTCCAGACTGTCCGGCAGCGCCTGGTCGGCCGGACGGTGTTGCAGGTCGAACAGGAGGTTCAGCGCCCGGTTGTCGAAGACGACCTCGACATCCGGGTCGGCCGCCTCGACGCCGTCGGCGGGGTGTTCGACGACCAGGCGGCTGTGCCGGACGGAGAGCAGGGCTCGGCTGCCGTCGTGGAAGCCGAGCCCCAGCCGGATGCCGCGCATCTGTCCGGCCGCCGCGGCGACGATCGCCGGCGCCCGCTGCGAGAGTTCGTCGACGGTCGCCGTCAGCAGGGCCGCCCCCGTACGGAGCGGGATCGGGTCAGTCACCGCTCGCACCGCCGGCGAACTCCACGATGCCCAGGGCCGAGAAGGACGTACGTCGTCCCGAGACGCGAGCGTCCACCTCGCACTCACCGAGCGTCTCGTGCACGCTGAACGGGTTGAGACTCGTCTCCGAGGGGTTGGCGATCCGGCCCGCCGTGCGGGCGTGGAAGTCCATGACGAGCCGGTCCTCGCCCATCCGTGCCGTGATGAGCAGCCGCCGGGGAACGGCGGCGGCAGGGGCGGTGCCCAGCATCCCGGCGAGCGGCGGGACGAGGACGACCCGGTCCCTGGCCAGGGTGTCCTGCACCGTGATGCGCAGGCTGCGCCGCGGGAAGTGCCGTACCGGCCGGCCGTCCCGCCACAGCATGACCGAGCCGTTCGCCGCGTCGACGGGGCGGCCGGTCCGGGCCGGCTGGATCAGGGTGAAGACCACGGCGGACGGTGGCGGACCGGTGGGGTCGCCCCCGGGGTCGTTGACGAAGCCGAACACCCAGCCGCCCAGGGCGGGCCAGCTCCAGCGCCCGCGGACCCGTTCGTGATAGCCGATCAGGTCGGTGTGCCGTTCGGTGTCATCGCCTCCCGCCTCCGCCCGGGACCACCGCAGGGTGCCGGTCGCCAGGATGCCCGGCTCGGACTGCCAGCGCAGGTGCTCGCCGTCGCCGAACGGCGCGCACTGGGAGGTGCAGGGCCTGCTCGTGCGGCGCAGGTGCAGGTCGACGACCGGTCCGTCACCACGCCCCGCGACCCGGAAGCCGTCCTGAGCGCCCGGGCTGCCGTGCGGGCGCGGGCGCGGGAGCCGGAAGGCCGACCAAGGGGCGGACGGCTGTTCCGCGTTGAACTGGCTCGACGACCAGCCCAGGCCTTCCTCGTGGACGAGCAGGATCGCCATGCGCTGCGGTTCCGGGCCGGTGCGGGGGGCCACTTCGTCTTCGTGGGCCGCCCCCGGCTCACCGGAGACAGCGCCGGTGGAGGCCCCCAGGACGGAGAGGTTCGCGATGACCGCCTGTCCGCCCTGCCGGGACAGGAAGGCGTAGTGCAGCCACCTGCGGTCCAACGGATGAGTCAGCGGAGCTCGCGGGAACGGGCCGGACACACCGAAATCGGTTTCCGGCCAGAGCGTAGGGATCGTCGACACCCACCGGATGGTAACGGAGTGGAGTCATTGAATACGGTGAGTAACCGTTTCTGTGGAGCGACAGTTATGCGGCAGGCGGTGATGCGGCAGTCATACGGCCCGGGTGCCGTGGCGGTCTGAGCCGGAACGGGCGTCCGGCTCCGTTCGCGTGAATTGCGGTCCTGTCCGGGTGCCACAGCCGGTGACTGCCCCGATGCCCCCTCATCGTGGATCCGGCCCGCCGACCAGGGCCGTTTCTCCCTGGTACCCGGGTCTGCCGCCCGGAGTCCGGGCTCACCGCGAAGGGGTCCACCCGTGCAGACCGACCGACGAAATGTACTGAGGACCGCAGCGGCCCTCGCGGCCGCCGGGAGCCTGATCGGTCCGGGCGGCGGTGCGGCCGCTGCTCGCACCCGCTCCGGTGCGGACGCCGGCCATCCGCCTGTCGAGGGTGAGGGTGTCGAGCCGGCCGCGTGGAGCGAACTGAGGCAGCGCCTCAGTCCGGCGGCAGCCCTGCACCGCCCCGGGGTTCCGGCGTACACGGCACAGGCAGCGCCCGACAACCAGCGTTACGCCTCCGTCCAGCCGTCCGGCGTCCTCGCCTGCGCGACCGAGGGCGACGTGGCGGCAGCGATCCGGTGGTGCGCCAAGCACGGAGTGCCCTTCGCACCTCGTTCCGGCGGACACAACTACGCCGGCTACTCCACCACCCCCGGTCTCGTGATCAGCCTGCGCGCGCTGAACGAGGTGGTGCCACAAGGCCGGCGGCTGCGGCTGGGCGGCGGCGCCACCAACTCGGACGTGTACGCGGCCCGTGCGGCGAACCTCTACTTTCCCGGTGGGCGCTGCCCGGGAGTGGGCGTGGCCGGGCTGACGCTCGGCGGCGGGCTCGGTTTCAACGACCGTAAATGGGGCCTGACCTGCGACCGGCTCACCGAGACCCGGGTGGTACTCGCGGACGGGACGCTGGTGCGCGCGGCCGACGACGAGAACGCCGACCTGTTCTGGGCCTGTCGGGGCGGGGCGGGCGGCAACTTCGGCATCAACACAGGCTTCGTTTTCGAGACCGTGCCGGTCGGCCGTCTGCGCGCCACCGTCTTCGATCTTGCCTTCGGCCTGCACGCGGGCGTCCGGGTGATGGAAGAACTCCGGCAGATCCTCGACGCGGACGGCGACAACGACTTCGATGTACGGATCGGCTTCAAGCACGCCGGCGACGGCAGCACCTCGCTGGTGCTCCTCGGGCAGCGGCTCGGCGGCGAGGAATCCCTGCGCCGCCTGTTCGCACCCCTCCTCCGACTACGACCGGCCCGGACCTTCATCGAGGAACGCGGATTCTGGTCCGCGCAGGACTACCTCATGGAAACCCCCGGAGCAAAGGACGCCTACGCCTCCAAGTCCCTCGTCCCCGCCCGATGGCCCACTCCCGACACGGTGGCCGCTGTGGCCGACTGGACACGGGGCTGGCAGCCGGGGCGGGGCCGGGCCACGGGCTACGTGACCCTGTTCGCCATGGGCGGCGAAAGCGCCACGCCGCGCCCGGACGAGACGGCCTACCCGCATCGCCGCGCAACCTTCGTGATCGACATCGGTACCCACTGGAAGCCCGGCGCCCCGCCGTCCGAGGTCCGCGCCCTCCTGGAACAGACTCGCTCCGCCCACCACATGCTCTGCCGCCGCCTCTCCACCCGCGCGGCCTATGTCAACTTCCCCGACCCGGACCTGCACCACTGGCAGCGTGCCTACTACGGAATCAACTACGACCGCCTGGTCACCGTAAAACGGCGCTACGACCCCACCGGCCTGTTTCGCTACCAGCAGGCCGTCGGTGGTCCCCGCGGCTGAGACGGTCGGACGCACGCCTCGACGCCGTATCAGAGCGCGACGATCTCCATCTCCATCTCCATGTCCGGCGCACCATTGCCCGATGCGCTGATGGAAGCGGATCACAGGGCGGGTCGAGGCGGCCGGCGGCGTACGGTGGAGATACCGAGGCCATCACGCACTCCGGCGGTCCTGCCGGGTCGGCCTCGGCGAGAGACGAACCCCGGGTCGTCCAAGCGGCGGTGCGGAGACGGGTCGGCATCATGCCCACCGCGATCACGACAACTCCGCACCCTTCCCAGGCCAGTGGGCCTCCCTGCCGAAGGGCGGGGTGATGGCCGTGCAGCGTCTGGACATCCACCGGCGTGACCGGGGGGAGCGGGCCCTCGTCGCGCTCGTCGGCGACATCTGGCCGGCCACCGCGCCCCTGCTGCGGGCCGCGCTTGAGCAGTGCCTGCGCGACGGCATGACCGCCATCGACGTCGATCTCACCACGGTCGGTTCTTGTGACGCCAAGGGTCTGGACGTCTTCCTGACGGCGTCACGGCATGCCGGCCGCGTGCACGCCTGCCTGCAGCTGCACCATCCGTGCGCGCAGGTCACCCAGCTCCTCGCCGTCACCGGCTCCGCGCCCCTGCTCCTCGCGCCCCCGGCACATTTTGTGCCGCCCGCCCTGCTCCGCGACCTGCCGGACACGTCCACGGCGGGCCCGTCGGCCGGCGGGACGCAGACGTCCGGCGACCGCGCCGGTGCCCCGGTCGTCAAGGAGGGGATCCGCCTGCGCAGACTGACTCGTCGGCAGGTGGAGGGGATCAGCGAGGACATCGCCGACCTGGCCGAGGCGGGCCCCTCCATGCGGGACGGCTTCCTTCGGCGGCTTGCCGTCAGCGCCCGACGGCCCGGCTTCGCGCTGCTGGTCGCGGAGACGACGGTGCTGGTGGGGTGTGCCTTCGCATTTCCGGTGAGCCCCGGTGCCCGGTTCGAGCGAGGGTTGCAGGAGAGCATCCAACGGCTCACCGGCAGTGCCCGGTTCCTGCTCCTCACCCAGGTCGTGACGCACCCGCACGCTCAGCACCGCGACATCGGCCGCTGTCTGCAACAGCGTCTGCTGGCCGATGGGCATGCCGAACTCGGAGTCGCCTTGCTCCATCCGGCCGACCGGGCCGGACAATCTGCCTACGACTCCTGGGGCTGGCGGAACCACGGGGAGATGGTCGGACTGCCCGGTCGGGTCGCTCCTTGCGTGTTGACCCTGTCTCGGGGAAGCGCACCTTCGCTTCCAGCGCCTCGGGCCGCCGGTGCCCCTGTCGACCCCGGAGCACACTGGGGCCTGGCGTCCGGAACCACCCATGCATGAGCGGATGTGCCACCACCCCGCATGCGCCTTGACCTGGTAGTTCCGGCCTCGCCTGGATCGCGGAGAACTCGCTGACGGTGATGGCCATGAGCCTGTCCTTTCCAGGGTCAGTGGGAGACGGGGGAGTTGGGAGAGACGGGAGAGGCGAGGGAGACGGGTGAGACGGAGGAGGCGGGGGCGTCCATTCCCTCGGCCGCGGCGTCCGGCTCCGTGTGCGGTGTGCCTCCCCGCTGGGACCGTAGGCCGAAGGCGCCGATGGCTGCGGCGAGGACGGCTGCCGCGAACGGGACGAGCAGGCCGGCTCGATAACCGTCCAGCAGGGCGGCGGGAGTCTGTGTATGGGGGGTGGCCACGGTGACGGCGGTGGCGGCGGAGAGGCCGAGGGCCGCACCGAACTGGAACGCGGTGTAGAGGAGACCGCCGGCGAGTCCTTGCTCCTCCTCCGCGATTCCCTCCGTGGCGACGATGGTGAGCGGGCCGTATGCCAGGGAGAAGGCGAGGCCGAGGATCAGCAGGCTCGGAAACATCACCGCGTAGCTCCAGTCCGCTCCCACCGGGAGGAACAGCCCGTAGGAGAGCATCGCGAGCAGGAGGCCGCCGAAGATCACCTTGGCGTTTCCGAAGCGGGTGACCAGCCGTGGGGTGAGGGTCGGCGAAAGGATCGCGTCGATGCCGATGATCAGCATCGCGAAGCTCGTCTGCAGGGTTGACCAGCCGCGCAGTTCCTGGAGGTAGAGGACCACGAGGAACTGGAAGCCGAAGAAGCCGGCGGCGAACAGCATCGCCGAGAGGTTCGCTCGCACCAGGGCGCCGTTGCGGAAGATACCCAGGCGTACCAGGGGCTCCGCGGAACGCCGTTCGATGAGGAGGAAGGCTGCCAGGAACGCCAGCCCGGCCAGCAGCGTGCCGACGCTGACGGCGATCCCGGCGTGGGCCGCACGCTCGACCCCCAGCACGATCAGGACCAGGGCGGCGGTGACGGTGAGCGCGCCGGCCGCGTCGACCCGCTGACCGGATCTGTCGGGGCGCGCCGACTTGGGGACGAACACGAGGGCCGCGACCAGGATGAGGAAGGAGAGGACGACCGGGGCGAAGAAGACCCACCGCCAGTCGACGGCGGTGAGCAGCCCGCCGGTGACCAGGCCGACCGTGAAGCCTCCTGCGGCGGTGCCCGAGTAGACGAGCAGTGCCTTGTTCCGCTCCGGCCCTTCGGCGAAGCTCGTGGTGATGATGGACAGGCCCGCCGGAGTCATGAAGGCCGCGGCGACGCCCGTGATGAACCGGGCGAGGATGAGCATCCAGCCTTCGGTGGCGAGGCCGCCGAGTCCGGAGAACAGCAGGAAGACGGCGAGCCAGAAGACGAACATCTGACGGCGTCCGAACAGATCTGCCGCCCGTCCGCCGAGGAGCATGAAGCCGCCGTAGCCGAGGACGTAGGCGCTCATCACCCACTGGAGCTCACCGGTGGGCAGTCCGAGGTCGGCGCGGATCGACGGCAGGGCCACATTGAGCATGGCCACATCGATGCCTTCGAGGAAGATCGCGCCGCACAGCACGAGCAGGATGCCCCACTTGCGGGTGCTCAGCCCGCCCGCAGCGATCGAGGCACGCACGACGATCAACTCCTTCCGGAGTAGGGGGTGTTGTCGGTGCCTCAAGCCTTCGGCAGCGTCCGGCCGGGAACAACAGCGATGATCGCAACGTTCGGTCAGCCAGGCTTACCGATCCGATGCCCTACCGATCCGAATGCCAACCGATCGAATGCCAACCGATCCATGTCCGCACGTGTCCCGGAGGCGTACGTGGACCAGAACGAACTCGGCTGCTTTCTCGTCCTGGCCGAGGAACTGCACTTCGGCCGTACCGCCGCCCGGCTGCATCTCTCCCGTGCCCGGGTGAGTCAGCTCATCCAGCGGCTGGAACGCCGTGTCGGAGCGCCCTTGTTCACGCGCACCAGTCGGCGGGTGGCCCTCACCGGCCTGGGCAGCCGTCTCCGTGACGACCTCGAACCGCACTACCGCGGCATCGAGGACGCCCTGGCCCGGGCCGTCGCGTCGGCCCGCGGCACCGAGGGAGTCCTGCACGTCGGCTTCTCCACGCCCTTGGCGGGGGAGATGGTGATGAAGGCGACCGAGAAGCTGCGTACCGCCCATCCCGAACTCGCCGTCGAGGTGTGCGAGGTGCCGCTCTCCGATCCGTACGGAATGCTGCGCAAGGGCGATTTCGACCTTCAGCTGACGGACTTTCCCGTGCGCGAGGACGACCTGACCCGTGGACCGACCCTCCTCACCGAGGACAGGGTGCTGGCCGTCGCGGCCGGGCATCCCCTGGCCGGACGGAACACCGTGACGCTCGAGGATCTGGCCGACGTGCCCTTGCTGACGATCGCGGGCGACATCCCGGAGTACTGGCTGGAGCACCAGCTGCCGGCGCACACCCCCAGCGGCAGGCCGATCGAGCAGGGGCCGTCCATCACCAGCCTCCAGGAGGCACTGACACTCGTCGCGGGCGGCAAGGGAGCCATCCTGACGGGCGCTCACATCGCTCTCTACCTCAGCCGTCCCGGCATCTCCTACGTCCCGGTGGAGGGGGACAAGCCGCTGCGGTACGGCCTGATGTGGCGGTCCGACGGCAGCAATCGCAGGACGATAGAACTCTTCGGGTCCATGGCTCGCGAGATCGCACGGGACATGGCTCCGGCCGATCCGAGGAGAGCGGTACCGGGCTGATCTCCCGGTGCGCGGCGGCGGTGCGGTCAGTGCGTCGGCGGCCAGATGACGCCGAGGACCAGCTGTACTTGGCCGACCAGGCGTGAAGCGTCGAACCTGCCGGGATCCGTGAGGGCCAGGCGGCCGAAGTGTTCCGCGCAGGCGACGAGTGCGTGGGCGAGGACCTGCGGGTCGAGTTGTGGGGCGAGGTGTGGGTCACGTTGGGGATCCGGTCGCGAATCGTCTTTCGGGATGCTCCGGTCGGTCAGGGCGAGGGAGATCCATTGCTCGACCCGGAGCCGGAACCGTTCCCTGTCCGCCTCGATGCGGTCGCGGACGGCCGTGGGCATGTTGCCCGGGGGCAGCAGGATGAGTCGCCAGGTGTCCGGGTCCTCGTGGAGCATCGCGGACATCCGGCGCAGTGCCTCGGAGGCGAAACCGGCGGGGTCACGTAGGGCCTCCGCGCTGGGGATCGTTGCCAGCAGCCGTTCGAAGGCGCGTGCCTCTTGGCGGTCGAGCAGGGCGGTCAGCAGGGCGTCGAGATTCTCATAGGCGCCGTAGACCACCGACCGGGCGACATCGGCCCTCTTCGCGATGGCGTCGATGGAGACCCGGTCGTAGCCGTCGCTCACGATCACGGCGAGGGCCGCGTCGAGCAGTTGCTCGCGGCGTTGCTCGATCGGGACGCGCGGGGCGTAGGGGCGCCGCTTGCGTGGCCTGTCCGGCGAGGAGGGAGAAGAGGGGGAAGAGGGGGGCGCTGGCACCTTGGCAGTTTACGACATCTGTGTCTTAAATTAAGACAGCAGTGTCGTAATTGAGGACGATGACGACGGCCGCGGCGACGACGCACGCCGCAGGCGCACGAGGAGCGGCTCCATGGCGAAGCTGAAGCGTGGCGAGGTCGAACCGCACGAGGACTACGGCTTCTTCGGTCCGGGATCTGTGGTGTGGAAGGTGTGGAGCTATCCGACGGCGCCGACCGTGGGTTTCCAGCGAGCCGTGGTCGTCGAGGAACTCGACCCGCCGCTGGTGGCCGCCGTCCACGCGACCCAGGGCATCTACCAGCGCTCCCGCACCCGCTACGACCGGACCCTGCGGTACTTCGCGATGGTGGCCTTCGCCGGTTCGCGGGAGGTGTGCAAGGCCGCGGACATCCTGGTCAAGGTCCATTCCAAGGCGATCGGGCAGCTGCCGTACGGCGGTGGGACCTACGACGCCAACGACCCCGCCTCGCAGCTGTGGATCCAGCTCACCGGCTGGCACTCGATCCTCTACGCGTACGAGAAGTACGGGCCCGGGAAGCTCACCGCGCAGGAGGAGAAGGAGTACTGGGCGGCATGCGCCCTCGCCGCGGAGTTGCAGACGTGTTCCCCCGACGACATCCCCCGTGACCGTGACGGCGTCCGGGCGTACTTCGAGCGGATGCGCCCGCAGCTGTCCGCCAGTCCGATCGCCCGCCAGGCCATGAACCACCTGCTCAGGAGCGAGCTCGTCCTTCCACCGGCGCCGTGGTGGGCGAAGCCGGCGACCCTGGCTGTCGCGAGGGCCCAGCGGATCGCCACGCTCGCCACCATGCCGCGCTGGATGCGCGAGCTCGCGGGGATCCGGCAGTCACGCCTCCTCGACGCGCTCATCGTGCCCGTCATGAAGGCCGCCTTCGCGCTCGTCCATCTCGCGCCCCGGCTCGAACTGCGCCTGATAGCAATGCTTTCGCCGTCGACGGTCCCGGTGATCGCGCCCATGAAGCTCGGCATTCCTCCCCGTACCGAGGAAGTACTGACACCCGCGGAAGCCCGCGCCCGCCACGGTTACGCCAAGCCCGCCGAAGCCCACCTCGAATTCCGGGCCCGGCAGGCCGCCCGCGTCTTCGGTGCCGGCGAGGCTCCCAGCGAGCAGGGGCTCATCGAGTCCCAGGAGATCCTGGGACCGCTCGCCTAGTCGGCTCAGCGCAGTACGGCCGCCAACAGGTCCGTACCCAGCGCCGTCAGAGCGGGCAGATCGAGGGTGTGACGGACGTAGCGACCGTTGCGGCGGGCCGTGAGCAGGCCCGCGCGGCGCAGGACGGCGAGGTGGCGGGAGACCTCCGGGGGTGAGAGTTCCCAGGTGTGGGCGAGTTCGCCGGTGGTGTGCGGGCCGCGGGCCAGGGTGCGCAGCAGTCGTAGCCGGATCGGATGGGAGAGTGCCGCCAGCCGTAGCGTGACCGTCTCCAGCGACACCGGTTCCGCCGGACTCGGCTCGGCCACGGGGTACTGCACCACCGGCTGCCATCCGGGCGCGTGGACCACCACCAGGTGCGGGTTGCCGAAGACGCTGGGGATGAAGGTGACCCCGGTGCCGTGGGCGGCGGTCGCCTTGTCCTGGAGTTTGTCCACGACGATGCAGTCGCCGTCCGGTGCCAGGGCGACCGCGCCGGAGACCGAGGCGAGGGCCGCCGCCATGCCCTGGCGCTTCAACAGGTCGTTCTTCAGGCGCAGATCGGTGGCGAGCCGCACGGCGACGCCCGCCCATGCGGTGTCGAAGAAGGCCTCGGCGCATTGTTCGAGGGTGTGGCGCACCCGTGCCCGCACCGCGGCCGGGTCCGCCAACAGCCGCTCCGAGAAGGCCTCTTGCCGGGCGCCGCGGGCCTGGGCCAGGTCCAGGGCCCGTTCGCGTGCGGTCGCGTCGGTCAGCGGTGACGGTACGGCGAGGCGGACCCGGTTGCCGCCGCACGTGGTGACGAGCGCGGCGGTCACATACGTCTCGTCGTCGATGCGGTCCACGTCGTCCAACTCCTCGGCGAGGGTCGGCCGGGGCCGGGCGGGGAACAGGAAGTCGGCCTGTGAGGAACGCCAGAGGAACTCCGCCTCCCTGAGCCGCTCGGCCAGCTCCGGCGGCAGCGCGGCCCAGACGTCCCCGGCCCAGTCGGCGTGCTGCGGATGATGCCCGGGTTCGGCCAGCACATGCAGCATCGCGGTCAGCTCGGCCAGCGGGGAGGCGGCGAACCGCAGTCGCTCGGACGGCAGGCCGCTGATGTCGATGCGCAGCGTCATCCGTTCATCATCGCTGGCCGGAGGGCGGGCGACGGCGTCGGTTGACGGTGTCCGTCAACCGACGTGGCCGGCCCGGCGGTCGACCGCACTGTTGCCGCCATGGCAACCACCACCGACACCGACGACGCCCACGATGCCCACGACACCACCGACACCGCCAAGATCCGGCCCCGTGCCCTCGTCCGTGCCTCGGGCGGCCCCCGCTACGCCGTCGCCCTCGCCGTGGACGCGCTCGGCACGGGCCTGCTACGGCCCTTTCTGCTGCTCTACGGGGTGACGGTGCTGCGGCTGTCCGCGCCGGCCACCGGTATCGCCATGACGGTCGGCATCGTCGCAGGGCTGCTGTGCATGCCCGCGGTGGGCCGCTGGCTGGACCGGGGCGCCCGCAGCACGGTCGTGGCGGCGTCGATGCTGGTGCGGGTGCTGGGCGTGGCGCTGCTGTTGGCCACCCCGGCGGGGCACGTCTGGTTGTTCGGGACTGCTGCGCTCTTCCTCGGCATCGGCAACCAGGCCTGGCCGGCCGCCCACGCGGCTCTCGTGGCCACGGTCGCCCACGGCCGGGAACGCGACGCCGCTCTCGCGGGAGGCCGCGCCCTGCGCAACGCCGGGCTGGGCGTCGGCGCGCTCATCGCCACCGTGTGCCTGGCGGGCGGCACCACCGCGTTGCAGGCGCTGGCGGCCGTCACCGGGCTCGCCTATCTCGCCGCGGCGGCCCTGGCGTGGTCGGTCCGTCTGCACGCGCGTCCGGCCGCCACCCCGGCCGAGGACCGGGCCGACGAGCCCGCACCTCGGATGCGCGCGCTGCTGGCCGCCAACGTGGTCTACGTCTTCTGTCTCAATGTCCCCGAGATCGCGCTCCCGCTGATCCTGGTGACCCAGTTGCACGCGTCCCCGGTGTGGTCGGCGGCCATCTTCGTGGCCAACACGGTGCTGGTGGTCACCCTGCAGGTTCCGGTCACCGTCCTGATGTCCCGCTACTCCCGACGGAACGTGATGGCTCTCGCCGGTGTCGTACTCGCCGTGTCCTACCTCGGTTTCCTCGCGGCCACCTCGCTGGGACACGGCTGGGGTGCCCCGGCCGTCGCCGCGGTGTCCGTGGTCTGCACGCTCGGCGAGATCATCTACGCCGGCAGCGCCACCGCGCTCGTCACCGCCCTGGCTCCGGCCCAGGTGCTGGGACGTACCCTCGCCCGCTTCGAGTTCTCCACGGGGTTCGGCCTCGCCGTCTCCCCGACGGTCATCACCGCCCTCGCCCCGCACGGCCCGACCGCCCTCTGGGGCAGCCTCACCGCCGCGACGCTCCTCTCCGCCTCCGCCGTTGCCGTCAGTGAGTCGTAGTGGTGGGCACGCCGAGGTCGGCCAGTAGGCCCCGCACCCGGCGCTCGATCTCGTCCCGGATCGGCCGTACGGCGTCCACGCCCTGACCTGCGGGGTCGTCCAGCGTCCAGTCCAGGTAGGTCTTGCCGGGGAAGACGGGGCAGGTGTCGCCGCAGCCCATGGTGATCACCACGGGGGACGCCCGGACCGCCTCGATCGTCAGCATCTTCGGGATCTCCGCGGAGATGTCGACACCGCCTTCCCGCATCGCCTCCACGACCGCGGGGTTCACCGTCTGCGCTGGCGCCGACCCGGCCGACCGGACCTCGACCGCGTCTCCGGCGAGGTGGGTGAGGAAGGCGGCGGCCATCTGGGACCGGCCGGCGTTGTGGACGCAGACGAAGAGGACGGAGGGGCGCTCGGCGGGTGTGTGGGTGCTCATGACGGTGGCCTTCTGTTTCGTTCCGGGCGGTCGTGGTCGTCGGTCGCGGTTGGCGGTCGGCCGTGGCTCAGGGCAGCGTGGGTGCGGTGGTGCCGGAAGCCTCCCGGCTAGCGGGGACCTTCGCCCGTACGGCCGTCCCCCGCCGCCCGAACACCCCCGCCACCAGCGCCAGTCCGAGCACGCCCCCGACCAACTGCGCCGCCACCAACCCGCCGACCGAGGCCGGCGCGATCCCCGCGAACGTGTCGGTGAAGGCGCGGCCGACCGTCACGGCGGGGTTGGCGAAGGACGTGGACGACGTGAACCAGTAGGCGGCGCCGATGTACGAGGCCACCGCCACGGGAGCGAGTCGGTCGCGGCCGACGCGGGTCAGGCCGAGGACGAGGAGGACGAGACCGGCGGTGGCGACGACCTCGCCGAGCCACAGATGACCGGCCGAGCGGTCGTGCGTGGACCACTGGACCAGCGGTCTCGCGAACATGGCGTCGGCCAGCAGCGCGCCCCCGACAGCTCCCACGACCTGGGCCGGAACATACGCGGCCACGTCCCGCCCCGTCGGCCCGTCCCCGCCCCGGCGGCCGCTGAACCAGACCGCGAGCGTGACCACCGGATTGAAGTGGGCGCCGGAGACCGGGCCGAGGAGCGTGATGAGCACGCCCAGGCCGAAGACGGTGGCCAGCGAGTTGGCGAGCAGCTGCACTCCGACGTCACGGGACAGCTCGGTGGCCTGGATGCCGGAGCCGACCACCACCGCGACCAGGGCGGCCGAGCCGACGGCCTCGGCCGCCGCCCGTCGGACCAGCGGCGCGCTCACGCGGGCGCCCCGGCGGCCTGCGGCGTTCGCAGGAAGAGCGCGAGCCGGTCGAGGGTGTCGGGCAGCACCCAGTAATAGACCCACGTACCCCGCCGCTCGCAGTCGATGAGCCCGGCCTGGCGGAGGAGCTTGAGGTGATGGGAGATCGTCGGCTGGGACAGTTCGAAGTCCGGGGTCAGCTCGCAGACGCAGACCTCGCCGCCGTCCCGTGAGGCGATCATCGACAGCAGGCGCAGCCGCACCGGGTCGCCCAGGGCCTTGAACAGCTTCGCCAGCTCGGCGGCCCGGTCCTCGTCCAGGGGGGCGGAGGCCAGTCCGGCGCAGCAGGCGTCGGCCGCGTCCTGGCCGAGCACCTCCAGCTCTTGTTTCGACATACTTCTATGTTGACATCCTTCGATTCAAGGCGCAACGTTGGAGGCATCTGCATCGAAGAACTTCAATGCAGCCCGTTCGTAGCCACCCAGGAGTGAGCCATGACCGACCAGCCCACCGACCTGCGCGAGACCGTCCGTCAGCGGTACGCCACCGCAGCCCTGAAGGTCACCGAGGGCGGCACCGCCTGCTGCGGCTCCGACTGCTGTGGAACCGACGATCGCGGACCCGAGCCCGTCGAGATCGACGAGAACTTCGGCTCGACCCTCTACGCCGCCGCCGACCGCGACACCCTCCCCGCCGAAGCCCTCGCCGCCTCCCTCGGCTGCGGCAACCCCACCGCCGTGGCCGAACTGCTCCCGGGCGAGCGCGTCCTCGACCTCGGCTCCGGCGGCGGCATCGACGTCCTGCTCTCCGCCCGCCGGGTCGGCCCGACCGGCAAGGCGTACGGGCTGGACATGACCGAGGAGATGCTCGCCCTGGCCCTCGCCAACGCGAGGAAGGCGGGAGCCGACAACGTCGAGTTCCTCAAGGGCACCATCGAGGCCGTCCCGCTGCCCGCCGCCACGATCGACGTCGTGATCTCGAACTGCGTCATCAACCTGTCCGTCGACAAGCCGGCCGTCTTCGCCGAGGCCTTCCGTGTGCTCAGGCCAGGCGGCCGGATCGGCGTCACCGATGTCGTCGCCGACGACACCCTCACGCCCGCCCAACGGGGCGAGCGCGGCGACTACGTCGGCTGTATCGCCGGCGCGCTGTCCTTCGCGGAGTACCGGGCGAGGCTGGAGGCCGCGGGGTTCACGGACGTCGAGGTCACGCCCACGCACAGCGTCGCCGACGGCATGCACTCCGCCGTCGTCCGGGCCGTGAAGCCGACGGTCTGACGCAGCAGGAACCCCCACCAAGAACCTCACCGGAAATCCCATCAGAAGCCCCACCAGCCCCTGTCGCCCCACAGGAATGTCACAGCGTGATCCGTTAAGTCCGTGGTGGCGTATGGCGAGTATGTGCCAGTCCGCGATCTCGCCTCCGTGAACTATCAACAGAAATCGGTCCCTTGAGGAAAGCTGGGCGATCATCCGGGATCACTGTCCGGACCGCGGCGGTCGAAGGTGCTCGATCCGGCCGCCGACGCCTACGTTCCTTCAGCACCAGGGACCACCATGCCCACCACCCCCCACTCGGCCCCGATATCGGGCGCGAAACGCGCCGCCCGTATCGCCGTGGCCGCAGGGCTCGTCGCCGCGCTCTCCGCGGCCGGGCCCATACCCCTCGCCCTCGCCGCGGACGGCTCCACCGCCACCGCGGCCGACCCCGGCGTCAAGTCCGCCCACGACAAGCTGGGTTCGGACGACGCCGACCTCCTCGCGGAGGCCAAGGCACAGCGCGACAAGACCGTCACGATGATGATCGCCACCGCGCCCGGCCAGACCGAGAAGGTCGCCGCGGAGCTGGACGCCGTCAAGGGCGGCTCCGTGGGCCGTACGTACGACAAGCTCGGCTACGTACGGGCCACCGTGCCGACCGGCAAGGCGGACTCGGCCATCGCCGCCGCCGCGAAGCTCTCCTCCGTGCAGGCCATCGACCTGCGGGACGAGATACCCCTTGAGCAGCCGAACCTCGACGGGGGCGGCAAGTCGACCGCTTCCGCGGCCACTTACCCGGGCCCGGACCAGAACACCCCCGCGAAGAACCCGTACAACCCGTCCTTCGAGACGGGCGCCGTCGACTTCGTGAAGAAGAACCCGAAGGCGGACGGGCGCGGAGTGACCATCGGTGTCCTCGACACCGGCGTCGACCTCGCCAGCCCGGCGCTGCAGAAGACGACGACCGGCGAGCGCAAGATCGTCGACTGGGTGACCGCCACCGACCCGATCCTCGACGGCGACGGCACCTGGCGGGCGATGACCACCTCCGTCTCCGGGCCGTCCTTCACCTACGGCGGCAAGAGCTGGACGGCGCCCGAGGGCTCGTACCAGATCAGCACCTTCCGCGAGGCCGTCACCGCACAGGGCAAGGCCGCGGAAGGCGACGCCGACGGTGACGCCAACCGCGACGGCGACACGACCGACGACTGGGGCGTCCTCTACAACGCCGCCGCCGGCACGGTCACCGTCGACGTCAACGACAACGGCGACTTCACCGACGACACGCCGATGAAGCCGTACAAGGACGGCCACCAGGTCGGCCACTTCGGCACGGACAACCCGGCCACGGACATCCCCGAGAGCCAGGACTTCGTCGTGGAGGTCCGGGGGGACGTCCCGATGGACCCGCTGGGCGGCGACTGGGTCGGCAAGAAGGCCGACTTCGTCAACATCGGCCTCACCGCCGGCTCGCACGGCAGCCACGTCGCCGGCATCACCGCCGCCAACGGCATGTTCGGCGGCAAGATGAACGGCGCCGCCCCCGGCGCGAAGATCGTCTCCTCGCGCGCCTGCGTCTTCGGACCCGGCTGCAGCAACGTCGCGCTCACCGAGGGCATGATCGACCTCGTCGCGGGCCGCGGCGTCGACGTCGTCAACATGTCCATCGGCGGCCTGCCCCCGCTGAACGACGGCAACAACGCCCGCGCCGAGCTCTACACGCGGCTCATCGACACGTATGGCGTCCAGCTCGTCATCTCCGCGGGCAACTCCGGCCCCGGCGCCAACACCATCGGTGACCCCGGCCTCGCCGACAAGGTCATCTCGGTCGGCGCGGGCGTCTCCAAGGAGACCTTCGCCGCCAACTACGGCACCGGCGTGGAGAACGAGTACCAGCTGTTCAACTTCTCCTCGCGCGGCCCGCGTGAGGACGGCGGCTTCACGCCGACCATCGTGGCCCCCGGCTCCGCGGTCAGCACGATCCCGGCCTGGATGCCCGGCGCCCCGATCGCCGAGGCGGGCTGGAAGCTGCCGGCCGGCTACGCGATGTACAACGGCACCTCGATGGCGTCGCCGCAGGCCGCGGGCTCGTCCGCGCTGCTCCTGTCGGCCGCCAAGCAGCGGGGCATCAAGCTGACGCCGGAGAAGCTGCGCACGGCCCTCACCTCGACCGCCAAGCACATCGAGGGACTGCAGGCATACGAGGAAGGCGCCGGTCTCATCGACGTCGCCGACGCCTGGAAGGCCATCAAGGCGGGCGCCACCGCGCACGACTACGCCGTGAAGGCCCCGGTCGACACCGCGCTCGACCAGGCGCTGAAGACACCGGGCTTCGGCACGGGCGTCTACGACCGCGAGGGCGGCCTCAAGGCCGGGCAGAAGAAGACGTACGACGTCACCATCACCCGTACGTCCGGCCCCGCCGGCTCGCTCCCGCACACCCTGCGCCTCGCGAACAACAAGGCGCGCACCTTCTCGATCGTCGGCCCGAGGGTGGTCGACCTGCCGCTGAACAAGGCGGTCACCGTCAAGGTGCAGGCCGCCCCCAAGCACGCGGGCATCAAGAGCGCGATCCTTCAGGCCGACGACCCGAGGACCGTGGGCGTCGACCAGCAGATCCTGAACACCGTCGTGGTCTCCACGCCGGTCCAGCACACCTTCACCGCCTCGGGCTCGGTGCAGCGCAACAACTTCAAGTCCTACTTCGTGACCGTCCCCGAGGGCGCGAAGTCGCTCCAGGTCACGCTG
The DNA here is from genome assembly GCF_900103585.1 of Streptomyces sp. cf386. Lineage (GTDB taxonomy): Bacteria > Actinomycetota > Actinomycetes > Streptomycetales > Streptomycetaceae > Streptomyces. The sequence goes on along the minus strand of NZ_FNHV01000025.1, from coordinate 30,176 downwards.
GACGGACTGGCGGAGGGCAGCCTGACGAAGTTCAGCGCCATCAGCCCGTACGGCGTCACGGCCGCCGACGACGACCCGAACACGACGGACATCGCCTCCTACGAGGACCCGCTGCCCGGCGTCTGGGAGATCGAGGTCGATTCCCGCCGTACGTCGCCCCTGCTGGACAACCCGTACAAGCTGAATGCCACCGTCTACGGCGCGTCCTTCGCCCCGGAGGCCGTGACCGTGCCGGAGGCCAAGGTGGGCACTCCGATCGCCGCCTCCTGGACGGTGACCAACAAGCTGGAGGCCGTCGACGGCAAGCTGAAGGGCGGTGCGCTCGGCTCGTCGAAGACCGCGCGGCCGACCATCGCCGACGGCGCGTCGCAGACCAGCACCGTCGAGGTGCCCGAGGGCACCACGTCCCTGGACGTCGCCATCGGCAAGGTCTCCGACCTGGGCTCCGACCTCGACCTGAACGTGTACGACGCCGAGGGCAAGCTCGTCGGCCAGTCCGCGGACGGCGACTCCGAGGAGGCCGTCTCCATCGCGAACCCGGCCGCCGGTACCTACACGGTCGAGGTCGTCGGCTTCGAGGTGCCGTCCGGCTCGACCGCCTTCGACTACCGGGACGCGTTCTTCTCCTCCGCGCTCGGCCAGGTCAGCGTCGACGAGTCGACGCCGGTGAAGCTCGGCACGGGCGACGCGGCGAAGGTGTCGGCGGACGTCACCGTCGCGCGGGCCGTGCCCGAGGGCCGGCAGCTCTTCGGTGAGGTACGGCTCGTGAACGCGCGCGGGACGACCGCGGGCGTGGGCGGCGTGACGATCGAGAAGGTCACGCCGTAGCCGTCGTACGGCTGTTGTAGTCGTCTCACACGAGTGAGGGGCGGGTGTCCGATACCGGACACCCGCCCCTTCCCTTTACCGCTCAGCCCACGTTGAGTCCCGCCAGGTCGCCCAGCGGCAGCGTGTGCTGGGTCTGCAGGACCTTCGCGCGCAGGTAGCGGACGTTGTCCGGGGTGGCGAAGACGCCGGTGGGGACGCGGTCGCGGACCTCGATACCGAGGTCGCGCAACTGGTCGGCCTTGTCGGGGTTGTTGGAGAGCAGGTCCAGTTCGCCGATGCCGAGGGCGGTGAGCATCTGGGCGGCCGCCGTGTAGTCGCGGGCGTCCTCGGGCAGGCCCAGGGCGGCGTTGGCGGCGTAGGTGTCGAGGCCCTGGTCCTGGAGGGCGTACGCGTCGAGCTTGTTGTAGAGCCCGATGCCCCGGCCCTCCTGGCGCAGGTACAGCAGCACGCCGCCGCGCTCGGCGATGCGCTCGACGGCCTCGCGCAGCTGGGGACCGCAGTCGCAGCGGGCCGAGCCGAAGACGTCGCCGGTCAGGCACTCGGAGTGGAGGCGGACCAGCGGGGTGGTGCCGGGGGCCGGGTCGCCGATGACGACGGCGAGGTGCTCCAGGCCGTCGGCGAGGCCGTGGAAGGTGACCAGCTCGGTGTCGACGCGGTAGCCGTCGTGGAAGCGCAGCGGGACCCGGACACGGGCGCGCTGGGTGGCGGCGGCGGTGAAGTCGGGCATGCGGGTTCTCCGGGTTCCGTACAGGGCCTGCTGCTTCAGATTTGAAGCAGCTCCTCGGATCAGGACCCTACCCCATGCTTTAAATTTGAAGCAACAAGTTTGTCGCGCAGGTCACGAACAGGCTCGGCCGATCACGAACAGGGCTTGGAGGACCGCCGCCGCCACGGCACGTCGTCCGCGGTGCCGTGCGCGCCCTCCCCCTTGAACCCCTCGCCGACCGCGGTGAAGATCTCCTCCAGCTGCCCGACCTGCTCCGGGGTCAGCCGGTCGAAGAGCAGCGACCGTACGGTCTCGACATGACCCGGGGCCGCACCCTCCAGCACCCGCATCCCCTCGTCGGTGAGCGCCGCCACGCTGCCCCGCTTGTCCCAGCGGCAGTCCTCGCGCCGCACCAGGCCGTCCTTCTCCAGACGGGAGACGGCATACGTCAGCCGGCTGCGGGTGATCTTCAGCCGTTCCGCGAGATCGGTCATCCGAAGTCGGCGTTCCGGGGACTCGGACAGAGTGGAGAGGATGGAGTAGTACATGTGCGGCATGCCGGCCTCCTGCTGGAGCTGCCGGTCGAGCGCGTCCTCGACGAGGAGGGCGGCGCCGATGTACGCGCGCCAGGCGCGTTGCTCCTCGGGGGTGAGCCAGCGGGTCGTCATGCCGCCAGTGTAAGTTTGTTTCAAACTTTAACCAAGCCCGAGACCGCCGAGCCGGAGAGCGCGCCGATGCCGCCGTACCCCTACGTCCTGCTGTCCGCCGCCGTCTCCCTGGACGGCTACCTCGACGACACCACCCCCGAGCGCCTGCTCCTGTCCAGCCCGGCCGACTTCGACCGGGTCGACGAGGTGCGGGCCGGCGTGGACGCGATCCTGATCGGCGCCGGCACGATCCGGGCGGACAACCCCCGGCTGCTGGTGAACTCGGCCGAGCGGCGGGCCGCGCGGGTGGCGGCGGGGAAGCCGGAGTATCCGCTGAAGGTCACGGTCAGCGCGTCCGGCGAGCTGGACCCGACGGCGAACTTCTGGCACACGGGCGGCGAGAAGGTCGTCTACACGACGGAGAAGGGCGCCGAGCGGCTGCGGCGGACCCCGGTCGCGGCGGATGTCGTCGCGCTGGGCGCGGAGCTGGACTGGCGGGGCCTGCTGACGCATCTGCGCGAGGTGCGCGGCGTCGAGCGGCTGATGGTGGAGGGCGGCGGCACGATCCACACGCAGCTGCTCCAGCAGGGGCTGGCGGACGAACTGCAGCTGGTGCTGGCGCCGCTGTTCGTGGGCGACCCGGACGCGCCCCGGCTGTTCGGGCCGGGCGGATATCAGGGCGGGCGGCTGCGCCTGCTGGAGACGCGGCGCATCGAGGACGTCGTGCTGATGCGCTACGAGCCGACCGCGCCCGGCACCGGCGGCCTGCCCGCCGCGGCCGACCGGCACTGGCTGGCGCTGGCGTGCGACCTCGCGGCGCAGTGCCCGCCGTCACGGACGGCCTTCAGCGTCGGGGCGGTGGTCGTGGCGGCCGACGGGACCGAGCTGGCGCGCGGGTACTCCAGGGAGGGCGGCGATCCCGTGGTGCACGCGGAGGAGGCGGCGCTCGCGAAGATCGCGCCGGGGGATCCGCGGCTGGCCTCCGCGACGGTGTACAGCAGCCTGGAGCCCTGCACCCACCGCGCCTCCCGGCCCGCGCCGTGTGCGCGGCTGATCCTGGAGGCCGGGGTGCGCCGGGTGGTGACGGCCTGGCGGGAGCCGGACACGTTCGTGACGGGGGCCGACGGGAGCGGCGTACTGGCGGGGGAGGGCGTGGATGTCCTGGTCCTGCCGGAGTACGAGGACCGGGCGAAGACGCCGAACGGGCACCTGCCGGCCTGAGTGATACAGCTCTCTTCTGCGGCGTCGAGGGAAAGCCGTGTGCTTCCGGTCCTGCGGATGGGGTACTGTTAAGTCATCGCCGCGGGGTGGAGCAGCTCGGTAGCTCGCTGGGCTCATAACCCAGAGGTCGCAGGTTCAAATCCTGTCCCCGCTACTGAAAACTCAGGGCCGGAACTGATCAGTCAGTTTCGGCCCTGAGTGTTTTCCACCCTCGCCCTCTCCCCTCCGCTCGGCCCTCCCCGCTCGCTCCCCACCCCCACTTGGGCAACCCTGGTCACGTGGAGGAACGGCGGATCTCGTACGCACGCCGGTTCGTCCGGCTGCTCCCGGCCCTGTTGATCGGGGTGGGGAGCGTGTACGACTACGTCACGCCCACCGGCTTCACCGGCGCCCCCTTCTTCACCGCCGCGCCCCTGGTCGCCGCCCCGCTCTACTCGCAGCGCGGCACGATCCTCACGGGCGTCACCGCCGTCCTCGTCCTGCTCACGCTCCGCATCCTGCGCGGCGGCCTCCCCCGGGCGGAGCTGATCACCGAGCTGGTCACCGTGGTGGTCGTCTCCGTCCTCGCCGTCCTCATCAACCTCCTCGTCCGCCGCAGCGACGAGCGCCTCGCCTCCGCCCGTGAGATCGCCGAGGCGGCCCAGCGCGCGGTACTGCCGGAACCCGCCGAGCGGATCGGCGGCTTCCAGATCGCGGCGCGGTACGAGGCGGCGCAGGAGGGCGCCTCCATCGGCGGTGATCTGTACGCCGTCCAGGACAGCCCGCACGGCGTACGGGTCGTCGTGGGGGATGTGCGCGGCAAGGGAATGGGGGCGGTGGGGGCCGTCGCCGTCGTCATCGGGGCCTTTCGGGAGGCCGCCGAGCAGGAGGCCACGCTGGAGGCGGTCGCCCAGCGACTGGAGCGGGCGCTGGCCCGTGAGCGCGCCCGGAGCGAGGGGGTCGAGTCCGCCGAGGGGTTCACCACCGTCGTGCTCGCGGAGCTGCCGTACGGCGACAGCGTCGTCCGCCTCGTCAACCGGGGGCATCCGCCGCCCCTGCTGCTGTACGCCGACGGCACCGTGCGCGCGCTGCACGCCGTGGAGCCCGCGCTGCCGCTCGGCATGGGTGAGCTCGGCGCGTGGCCCGACCGGGCCCAGGACGCCGACTTCCCGAGCGAGGCCACGCTGCTGCTGTACACCGACGGGATGAGCGAGGCGCGGGACGAGGAGGGGGTGTTCTACGACCCCGAGGTGGGGCTCGCGGGGCGGGCCAACGCGCGCCATGAGCCGGCCGAGCTGATCGGCGTGCTCGCGGCGGACGTGCGCCGGCACTCCAGGGGAGGGATGGCGGACGACATGGCGCTCATCGCCGTACGGCGGCCGTGACCCCGCCCCTTGATCCTTCTCACCAAGGGTGACCGGGCGAACGCCCTCCGCATAACAACTGACATACCGTCAATACCTGTGTGACTCCTGAGCTTTGGTCAACTCGCCCGATTTAGCCCGCTCGTGACCCGTAAGTCCGGGCGAAAATCGTTAATGATCAAGCGGAACGGCTTGGAATCCGTACCCCGGGTCTATTAACGTTCGATAACGCAGCGCGGTTGTCCCAGCCGTCACAAGAGACGGCTCCGTGCGCACGCGCCGAGTCCCGCAAGGGAGCCGGGGAACCACCACCCTGGGGTGAATCGCACGGATTCCGCCGTGGAAGCACGGTTGGTATACGCGCGTAGGAGACCTTCCTGCTCCGAACCCGTCAGCTAACCCGGTAGGCGAGAAGGAAGGAAAGGAGCACGCCCACGTGGCGTCCAACAGGCCTGCTACGCAAGCCCCGTTCGTGCCGAGTCAGCGCAGTAACGACACCTTCGGCTACGACGGCTACCGCACCGACGAGGGCCCGTTCGAGGAGTGGAACCCCACCGCGGAGTCCATTCGTCCGGTACGTGGCAGGCATCGCGTGGCCAAGCAGCGCGGCGGGGGACTCGCGCGCAGCTCCACGGTTCTCGGCGTCGGCGTCATAGCCGCGGTCGGCGCGGGCGGCATGGCCACCGCGCAGAGCGGCAAGCCGCCGGTCGCGATCACCATGCCCGACCTGCCCCTCATATCCGAAGACGACTCCGCCGCGGCCGCCGAGGACACCGGGACGGCCCTGAGCACCATGGGCGCCGCGACCGAGGAGACCACGCAGGACACCGGCGACGCCGGTGAGGCGCTGCGGGCCCGGATCATCGCCCAGGTCGAGCAGCAGCAGGACCAGGTCGACAGCAAGGCCGCCGCCGAGGCGATCGCCGCCGCCGAGAAGGAGGCCGCCGCAGCAGCCGCCAAGGCGGAGCAGGAGGCCAAGGAGAAGGCCGCCGCCGCGAAGGCCGCCGCCGAGGAGGAGGCCCGCAAGAAGGCCGAGGCCGAGCGCCTCGCCGAGCTGGCCAAGCAGTTCACGCTGCCGACCTCCTCGTACACCATCACCTCGACCTTCGGTCAGGCCGGCGCCTACTGGTCCTCCGGCTACCACACGGGCCTCGACTTCGCCGCTCCGTCCGGCACGCTGATCAAGGCCGTGCACTCCGGCACCATCACGTTCGCCGGCTGGGACGGGTCGTACGGCTACAAGACCGTGCTCACCCTCGACGACGGCACCGAGCTGTGGTTCGCGCACCAGTCCTCGATCAGCGTGAGCGTCGGCCAGAAGGTCAACACCGGTGACGTCATCGGCCGCGTGGGCGCCACCGGCAACGTGACCGGCGCCCACCTGCACCTCGAAGTGCACCCCGACGGCAGCACGAGCGGCATCGACCCGATGGCGTGGCTGCGCGGCAAGGGGCTCACGCCCTGAGGGCAATCTCCTGATCGCACAAGGACGTTGACGGCCCGGCCTTCCTCACAGGAGGCCGGGCTCACGCGTTCTCAGGGATCGCAGGTGCCGGACCGGCTCGCGCACTGCCAGCCCGAGAATCCGCCCTCGGGGTTGTCGAGGTCGTCGTCGAGCCGGAGGAAGCCCCAGACGACGGTGAGGGTGAACGCGACGGCGGCCAGGGCCAACAGCCACAGGACGACCGTCCTCGCGGTCCGCCTCACGTGCGATACGGGTTGTAGGCGGGATACGGCGCCGCCGGGCCGTAGGGGGCGCCCTGCGTCGGTCCGTGCGCAGCGCCCTGCGTCGGCCCGTATCTGGCGGCGTGCCCCGGTCCGTACGGCGGCCACTGACCCGGCGCCCCGTAGCCGTACCCATGGCCGTACCCGTACGCGGCCCTGGGCTGCGCGGCGACCGCGTGCTCCAGTGCCGGTCGCGCGAACCCCCGGCGCCCCCACAGCTCGTGCAACAGCTCCTGTTCCCGTACGACGAAGTCGGCGCCGGCCCGCCCCCGCCGCCCCCGGTGCCGTAGGAACGCCAGCGACGTGGCGTACGCCTCGTACTGCGCCACCGCCCGGGCCGCCGTCCGCCCGCCACGTTGCCGCGCGTACTGCCGGGCCACCCGCCGTGCCCGCATCGAGCCGAGCGCGAACGGCTCGACCGGCGTCAGCCAGCCGGCGACGACATACGCGGGCAGCTCCTCGCGCACGGTCCTCAGTTCGCGCTGCCGGGTCCAGATCACCAGCCAGGTCAGCAGTCCGAACGCGGGCACCATGAAGGCGGCGTACACGGCGAAGAACCCGAACTCGCCGAAGGCCGACGAGCCGTTCCACAGGGCGTGCATACCCATGGCGAGCAGGAGCCCGAAGAGCGGGAGGAGGACGCGGCGCACCGGCTGTCGCGGGCCCGACAGGGCGGCGATGCCGAAACCGATGCCGGTGAGGACGGTGAAGAGCGGGTGCGCGAAGGGCGACATGATGACGCGGACGAAGAAGGTCGCCGCGGTGACCGAGGCGATGCCGCTGTCGCCGGAGAGCTGGTCGGTGCCGAAGGCGGTGCCGAGGTAGAGGATGTTCTCGGTGAAGGCGAAACCGGTGGCGGTGACGCCGGCTATCACCACGCCGTCGACGATCCCGGTGAAGTCACGTCGACGGAAGAGGAAGACGAGGAGGATGGCGGCCGCTTTGGCCGTCTCCTCCACGACGGGCGCTATGACGGTGGCGCCCAGGGTGTCCGCGTGGGACGGATCGGCGGTCGCCGTCGCTATCCATCTGGTCGCGAAGCTGTTGGCGATGATCGCTATCAGGGCCGCCGCGCAGGCGCCCCAGGCGAACGAGAACAGCAGATTGCGCCAGGGGCCCGGCTCGACCCGGTCCAGCCAGCGGAACGAGGCGACGAGCAGCGGCACGGGCAGGACGGCGAGCCCGAGCCCGACCAGGAACCCTTCGGTGCCGGTCTGCTCACGCACCAGGGCGAGGATGACCAGCCCGGAGAGCGCGAGCAGCGTACTGAGCGCGCCGTAACGCACCCACCGCTTCTGCCACCAGTGCGCGTGCCGCAGTGCCCCTCCGGTGGGACCGGTGGGGTGCGTCGGGTACGGGGGACTGGTGGCCACGGCATTGACCCTAACGAGACGCGCTTGTTCGTGCTGTTCTGCCCGCTGCTTCTACCGCTGTACGCGGCGGAAGAGCACGTCGTTCACCACATGACCTTTGTCCAGTCCCTGCCCCTCGAAACGGGTCAGCGGCCGGAACTCCGGACGGGGCGCGAAACCGCCGTTGGCGCAGGTGTTCTCGAAGTCGGGATGACCGGTCAGAACTTCGAGCATCTGTTCGGCGTACGGCTCCCAGTCGGTGGCGCAGTGCAGGAGGGCACCGGGCTTCAGCCGGGTCGCGGCGAGGCTGAGGAACTCGGGCTGGATGAGGCGCCGCTTGTGGTGCCGCTTCTTGGGCCAGGGGTCGGGGAAGTAGACGCGCAGCCCGTCGAGGGAGTCGGGGGCGAGCATCTCGCGCAGCAGGATGATGGCGTCGCCGTTGCCGACACGGACGTTGTTCAGCCCGTTCTGGTCGGCGAGATTGAGCAGGTTTCCCTGTCCCGGGGTGTGTACGTCGACGGCGAGGATGTTGGTCTCCTGGTCGGCGGCGGCCATCTGTGCGGTGGCCTCACCCATCCCGAACCCGATCTCCAGAACGACCGGATTCCCGTTCCCGAACAGCTCACCGAGATCGACGACCCGCTGCCCGTCGATGTCCAGCCCCCACTTGGGCCACAGCCGCTGCAACGCGTCCGCCTGCCCCGCGGTCACCCGACTCCGCCGCGGCTGAAAACTCCGAATCCGCCGCTCGAAGTGCGACCCCGCAGGATCAGCCTTGGGCCCGTCCGGGAACCGGGGCTCACCTTTGGCCCGGGTATGCCGAACGGACACACCGGGGAGATGGTGGAGGTGCTCGCCGTCGGTGCCGGGTTGCTCGTCGGTTCCGGGACGGTCGGTTTCGGGGGTGTGGAGGGAGTCAGACACAGTGGGGTCGATTTTACGGGGGCGGTGAGGGGGCGGAGGACGCGTGCCGGTGGGGCGACGGCGACTTCTCGGTGCCGGTCCGGTATTCCGGCCCGTCCGGCGTTTGAGGACGAGTTCCCGCCGTCCCTAGCCCCCACCCACCTGCTGGGGGCGTCTGTGTCGAGCGACGACACCTTCTCAGCGCCGGCCCGTGTCTTTCAGCCCGTCCGGCGTTTGAGGACGAGGCTCCTTAAGGGCCGAAGCGGGGGTCTGGGGGCGGAGCCCCCAGAAGGACCCGGGGTCGAAGGGGCAGAGCCCCTGGAGGATGGGACGGGTAGGGGCGGCGGGGGCGAAAACCCCCCGGCGATGTCACACCCTCACGCCCCCTCCAACACCCCCAACGCCCGCCGAGCCACCTCCCGCCCGATCGGCAGAGACGCAGTCGCCGCAGGACTGGGCGCGTTCAGCACATGCACGGCCCGCGCCCCCTCCCGGATCAGAAAGTCATCCACCAGCCCCCCGTCCCGCAACACCGCCTGAGCCCGCACCCCCGCCCCCGCCCGCACCAGATCCTCGGACGTCACCGCGGGCAACAACCTCCGCACCGCCTCCGTGAAGGCCCCCTTGGACACCGACCGCCGCAGCTCCCCCGCCCCGTACCGCCAGTGCCGCCGAGCCATCCGCCACACCCCGGGCCACGCCACCGTCCCCCCGACCTCCCGAGGCCGTACGACCCCCCACCCGTACCCCTCCCGGGCCAGCGCCGGCACCGCGTTGGGCCCGACGTGCACATCCCCGTCGATCCCGCGCGTGAGATGCACCCCGAGGAACGGAAACGCCGGATCCGGCACCGGATACACCAGCCCCCGCACCAGCTCGGGCCGCGCCAGCGAGTAGTACTCCCCCCGGAACGGCACGATCCGCACCTCCGGCTCGTCCCCCGTCATCCGCGCGACCTCGTCGCAGTACAGCCCGGCACAGTTCACCAGCACCCGCCCCCGCACGACGTCCCCCCGCGTCGTCCGTACGGCGACCCCCAGCTCCGCCCGCCGGTCGACCCGCTCGACCTGCGCGCCGTACCGGATCTCCGCCCCCGACGCCTCGGCGAGCTGCCGGGCGACCCCGACGAAGTCGCACACGCCGGTCGTCCCGACGTGTATCGCGGCGAGCCCCCGCACCTCCGGCTCGTACTCCGCGATCTGCGCGACGCCCAGCTCCCGCACCGGAATACCGTTCTCCCGCCCGCGCTGCACCAGCGCGTGCAGCCGCGGCAGCTCCTCCCGCTCGGTCGCGACGATCAGCTTGCCGGTGACGGCGTGCGCGATGCCGTACTCCGCGCAGAACTTGACCATCTCGGCGGCGCCCCGCACCGCGTACCGCGCCTTCAGCGAGCCCGGCCGGTAGTAGATCCCGCTGTGGATGACCCCGCTGTTGCGCCCCGTCTGATGCCGAGCGGGCCCCGGCTCCTTCTCCAGCACGGTCACCCGCGTACCCGGCGCGGCACGCGTGATCGCATACGCCGTGGCCAGCCCGACGATCCCACCGCCGACCACGAGCACATCACAGTCGTAAGCGATCGTCCGCACCTGCCCCACCTCCCGGTTTCGATAATGCACTGCGCCACTGACAACGCCCCCAAACCCGGGGACCGCCACATCCGGCCGCGAGTGCGGGCTCGCGCACCCCGACGTGGTGATTCCAAGGGGGAACTTTGAGCAAGGGCGGGAATTCCGGCCACCCGTCCGCCGTGATTCAGCCACGGCGCGTTCACCCACCGCTCGGACGATGCGGCTGATCATCCGGTCTGCCGCGTCGGGCGTTGCAGCGGCACTGAACGAAACGGCACACCCATGGGACGCACATCCATGAGACGGACATCCGCGAGACGCCCTTCCATGGGACGCCTCACCCCGGCCGTGGCCCTCGGCCTCGCCGCCCTCCTGGCCGCCGCCCCCGCAGGCGCCGCCACGAAGACCGGCACCCGGAACAGCTACGGCACCAAGGCGACGTACACCCCCGGCCAGAGCCCCCGCACCTACCAGCGGCCCCCCGCCGGCTTCACCGCCGTCTTCACGGAGAACGTCTCCCGGCACGGCTCCCGTTCCACGACCGACGGTGAGGACGCGGACCTGGTCCTCGTGCTGTGGAAGAAGGCCGAGGCCGCTGGCGCCCTCACCGCGAAGGGCAAGGAGTTCGGGCCCAAGGTTCAGGCGCTGCAGGAGGCCATGAGCACCGTCGGCTACGGCGATCTCAGCGGGCGCGGCAAGCGGGAGATCCACGACACGGCCGTGCGGATGGAGCAGCGGTTGCCGGGGCTGTTCCAGCGGATCGCCGGTGCCAAGGAGAAGATCGACGTCGTCAGCTCGGGGCAGGGACGCGCCGTCGACAGCGCGAACCTGTACGCCGCCGCGCTCGCCGACACCGAGCCCGCCCTGAAGCCGCAGATCGGCGCGACCCGCACGGACGTCGACCTCCTGTACTTCCACAAGGCGGCCGGAGGCGCGGCCTACCGGGACTACATCGCGAACGACCAGCGGCTCGCGAGCACCCTGAAGTCGATCACCGACCAGCCCACCACCCACCGCGCCGCCCGCGACGTACTGAAGAAGCTCTTCAAGGGCGCCTTCGTCGACCAGCTCTCCGACGACGACCGTGTGGCCGCAGCCACCGCCGTCTACCACCTGTACGCCATCGCGCCCGCCATGAGCGACGAGAGCCCGGGCGGCAAGGGCTGGGGCATGGAGCGGTACATCTCCAAGCGGGACGCGGCCTGGTTCGGCTACCTGAGTGACACGGAGGACTTCTACGAGAAGGGCCCGGGCTTCGCGGGCAGCGACATCACGTACAAGATGGCGGACGTCCTCCTCGACGACTTCTTCACCAAGGTCGAGGCGAAGCGCGCCGGCACCGGTGACCTGGGCGCCGAGCTCCGCTTCACCCACGCCGAGGAGATCATCCCGCTGGCCGCGCTGATGGGCCTGCCGGGCAGCACGAAGGGCGCGACGGCCGAGCGGCCGTACACCTACGCCGACAACACGTGGCGGGGCGCGTCCGTGGCGCCGCTCGGCTCGAACATCCAGTGGGACGTCTTCCGCAAGGGAGACACCTACCTGGTGCGGATGCTCTACAACGAGAAGGAGACCGCCTTCAAGGCCGGCTGCCGCCCGACGGCCAAGGGCAGCACCTTCTACAAGTTCGATGAGCTGGAGCGCTGCTTCGGGCGCACGAACAGCGCGTCCTAGCGGCCTGGCCCGGCCCGGACGGGGGCGACGGCGGCTCGGGTCTTCCGAGCCGCCGCACGCTCCGCACGCGTGCGCGTGCCGAAGATCTCCGCCTAGGCCGGCGCCATGAGCAGTGGCCGTGCCCGCTCCCGGAGTTCGACGACCCGCGGCTCGTCGCCGTACGGCTCCAGCCGGTGGAGCAGGTCCTTCACATACTCCGTGGTGCGCGCGGACGATATGCGCCCCGCGACCTCCACCGCCCGCACGCCCTGCTCGCACGCGGCATCGAGATTGCCCGACTCCAGCTCGGCGACCGCCGAGACGACGAGCCGCAGCCCGTGCGAGCGCACGAACTCCTCCGTCGGCTTGGACAGCGCCTGCTCCGTGAACCGCCGTACCTGGCGTGGTGCCTTGAGGTCCCGGTAGCACTCGGCGGCGTCCGCCGCGAAGCGGTCGTAGGAGTAGAAGCCGAGCCATGACGGATCGTTGTCGCCCTCCCTGGACCGCTCAAGCCAGCCCTCCGACGCCTTCAGGGCCGCGCCGGCGGCCTGCGCGTCACTCGCGCGCGCGTGTGCGCGTGCCTCGACGAGGCGGAAGAAGCTCATGGTGCGGGCCGTGGCGAGGCCACGGTTGCGTTCCAGGGCGGCCTGGGCGAGGTCGACGCCCTCGTCGCCGAAGCCCCGGTAGGTCGCCTGGAGCGACATCGACGCCAGTACGTACCCGCCGAGGGGTACGTCGGCTGCCGCGCGCGCGAGCCGCAGCGCCTGGATGTAGTACCGCTGCGCGGCCTCCTGTTGCCCGGTGTCGAAGGCCATCCACCCGGCGAGACGCGTGAGTTCGGCGGAGGCGCCGAACAGTGCCCGGCCCACTTCGTCGGAGTACGAGCCGAGCAGCAGCGGTGCCGCCTCCACTCGTAAGCACTCGGGCACCATGGACGAACGCCAGTCGCCGCCCCCGTACTTGGAGTCCCAGCGCCTGGCGTCGTCGGCGGCCTCCCGCAGTTTCTGCACATCGCTGTGGCCGACTTTGAGCGGTGCGCCGGAGCCCTCGGAGGAGCTCGCCTCGCGCGCCACCGAACTGTCGGCCGGGGTTATCAGCCACCGTGAGGCAGGCGTTGCGTATGCGCTTACTGCGAACGAACCGGCCAGCGACTGCCAAATGCCACCGGTGCCGGTGCGCCGACCGGCGAGGTCGAGACGGTAGAGCTCCGTCGCCGACTTCACCGCCTGTCCGACGTCCCGGGGGAAGGCGAGGCCCACTTCGGGTGCGGGGTCCGCGTCCGCCAGGCCGATCTCGTGGAGCGGCACCGGGCGGCCCAGCTTCTGGCCGATCGCGGCGGCGATGAGGTGCGGCGCGGCGCCCTGCGGCACCATGCCTTTCGACACCCAGCGCGCGACCGAGGTCTTGTCGTAGCGAAGAGTCAGGCCACGCTGAGCGCCAAGGTCGTTGACGCGTCGAGCGAGTCCTGCGTTGCTGATTCCCGCGAGGGCGAGAACGGTGCCGAGCTTTTCGTTCGGCCCGCGTTGCTCCCTGGACATGCGCCACCCCTCGACACAGACGGCTGCCGCGCTGGCATAACCACGCGGCATTCGTAAACCCAGCGTAGTTCGCCGCATCCCAAGCGTTAAGGGGCATTGTTCCGGTTGGCGGGATTGTGGTCCGTACTGAAGTGCGCACTCTGCACGGACAGTTGTGGCGTGCTCCCGCTGTGTGGCTGTGCGCCCGTCCGTGCGCTCTTCTCCAGCCACCGGGGGAGCGGTTCCATGGCTCTTGCGTGGGTCGGCCCGCTGTACTGGATCCAGTGGGCTGGGGGATTCCGCCGCCTACATCCCCGCGGGCGGCGGAACGGTCCGGGGGGCGCACTCCGTTCCCCGGACTGCGCGCACCGCGAGCACGGCGAGTAATGCGGAGGGCTTGTACGGAGGGTGCGCGAGCCTGTCCCTACGACGTCGATTTGGCTGAAAATCGACCCCGCTTCTCTCGGGTGATTACCCCTCCGACCACGGTACTTGAGGGCGCAGAGGGCGTTTTGGGGGAGCGTATCGGGGGCGCATTCACGTCGCAGACGCGATGCGATCTCCTCGTCCCTCCCTCCATGGATTCCTTCCCTCCGCCCGGGTGGATCCTCTTGCCCCGTCCGGGGGTTCGGGCATCACCGAGCCGACCTGGGGGCACTCGCGCGGGCGCGATTCCCGGAGTTCGAGCGGCTCAGCCGCCCTCCCGCACGCGTCCTTCATGGCAGCATGGGGAACCGGTTCGTACCGTGCACTGGTTGTCCACAGCCTGTGGAGGCGTCGATGCGGTGGTTGGTGGGATGGAGCAGCACCGCCGCGGTGACCGCCGGAATCGGCACCGCGGGGGCCACCGGGAGCGACGGCGAGACCGTGCACCCGGTGGGGTCCCAACTCCTGTGGGGTGACCCCGATCCGCTCTGGGCGGTCGGCGACTGGCGCCCGGACGAGGTGCGCGTGGTGAAGGCCGACGCGCAGACCCGGATCGCGGTGCTCGGCACCTGCGGGGCGAGCGACGAGCAGCTGCGGGTCGGTCTGTTCGCCGCGCGCGGAGGGGCACTTCGGCATCTGACGGCGTGGTCCGGCAGCTACACGGCAGTCGTCCAGGTCGGCCGCCGCATCATGGTGTGCGGCGATCTCGCGGGCGCGCGGCCCGTGTTCTACACCCCCTGGGCGAACGGCACGGCCTATGCGACGGCCGCCCTCCCCCTCGCCGACCTCATCGAGGCCAACCTCGACTTCGGCCACCTCGCCGCCCTGCTCGCCGCCCCCGACGTACCGGCGGCGCTGCACGACTCCACCCCGTACGACGGCGTACGGCGCATTCCGCCGGGGCATGCGCTGATCCTGCGCACCGGCGCACGCGAGATCGCCGGGTACGAGCCGGTCGCCTCGCTGGCCGTGGCGGCCCCGACGGCGGACCCGGACAGCGCGGTGGACGCCGTACGCGACGCCCTGGTGGAGGCGGTACGCGCGCGTCTGTCCGCACCTCGCCATGTCCCCGGCGCCGACATAGACCCAGGACCGGTCCCCGGGATGGGCCCGGCCGAGCGGCGCGCCGCGCGCGGGATGCCGGTTCCGGGCATCGGGGCGGACCTGTCCGGCGGCCCCGCGTCCGGCACGCTGGCGTTGCTGGCCGCCGGCCTCCCGGGGATGCCGGGCACGGTCCTGGGACACGGCACGGGCGCGGGGGAACGCCTCCTGGCAGTCACTTTCAACGACCTGGCGGTGGGCGGCCGCGAGGCCGAGCTGGAACGAGCGGGCACTCTGGCGGCCAACCCCCGCCTGCACCACGTGGTGGTGACCGGCGGCGAGGACACACTCCCGTACGCCGACCTGGACGGCCCGTTGACGGACGAGCCGGGCCCGAGCCTGGTCACGGCGGCGAGACACCGCGCACGCCTTGCGTCGGGCAGCGCGGACCACTTCACCGGATACGGCGCCCGCCAGGTCCTGGACGCGCATCCGGCCCGCCTCGCCGACCTCCTGATGGACCGCAAGCGGCGCCATCTGGTCCGCCCGGTCGCGGCGCTGGCGAAGGCGGACGGCTCGGTACTGGTCCCCGCGCGCGTGTACGGCGCGGCACGGAAGCTGTCCCGCACCCCGTACCGAACGGGCCTGGAATCCCTCGCTGACCGCCTCCTCCACCGCCGCTTCGACGAACCCGGAGGTGCCGTAGGGGCGTCGCTCGCCGCGCTCACCTGGGCCAGACCAGGCCCCGCGGCCCGCTGGCTGACCGGGGAGGCGCTGGCTGAAGTATCGGTTCGCCTGCAAGCGGCGTCGCACCGCAACGGCGTCGGCCCGGGCCAGCGTCCCGGCGACCATCGCGCGCGTGCCGCACTGGCCCGCCACGCCTCGGACATCCGCGTCCTGGAACAGGCCGCCGAGATCCGCTTCCAGCGCCTGCACACCCCGTTCCTCGACAACCAGGTCGTCCGCGCCTGCCGAGCCCTCCCCGAGGCCCTGCGCGTCCAGCCCGGCGCCCGCGCCGCGATCCTCCGTACGGTCCTGGAGGGCGCCGGAGTCGCCGACCTCCCACCCGGCTGGGGCGCCCCCTCCCACGCGTCGGCGGCGGTGGCGGCACGAACGGGCCTGAGGGTGTCCACAGACTCCCTGATGGCCCTCTTCGGCACCCCCCTCCTGGCCCAGGCGGGCCTGGTCGAGGCCCGAGTGGTCCGCAAGGCCCTCCGCGCCGCAGCCGAGGGCGAACCCCTCCCCCTGGACGGCCTGGCCGACCTGGTCTCCCTGGAACTCTGGCTACGCCGCCTCTTGGCCCGCAGAGGCACCTGCTGGACAGGAACCCCCGCCCGCCAGCGCGCGGTACCGGCGGGGATCACGCCGCAGAGGGGGGCGTTGGGGGCGGGGGCCGGGGTGCGGCGGGGGTAGGAACGTCAGCCCATCGGGCGGCGTTGGGGACGAGGGCGTACGGTCCCTGGCTTCTGCGGGCCTGCGCGTTTCAGCACGTCCGGTGTGTGGGGCCGTGGTCGTGCCGTCCCGTTCTCTCACCTACCTGTGGGGGACTCCGTCCCCGACCCTCACTCGCCCGCGATCGGCGGTTCCCTTTCGGTGGGGGTGCGCGCATTTCAGCCCTGTGGGGGACTCCCCCCGACCCTCACTCGCCCGCGATCGACGGCCCCCTCTCGACGCGGGCGCGCGCATTTCGGCCTGTGCGGTGTTGGAGGCTGAGTTGTGCCGTCCCGATCTCCCACCGACCCGTGGGGATTCTGTCCCTACCTCCACTCACCCGCAGGGGCGTCTGAGTGGACCGCCGGCACCTTCTCGACGCGGGCGCGCGCATTTCGGCCTGTGCGGTGTTGGAGGCTGAGGTTGTGCCGTCCCGATCCCCCACCCACCCGTGGGGGACTCCGCCCCTACCCCCACCACCCGCAGGTGCAGTCTGAGCGGACGGCTGGCACGCTCTCGACGCCGGTCCGGGTATCCCAGCCCGTCCGGCGTTTGAGGACGAGGCCCTTTCGGGGCCGATGCGGGGGTCTGAGGGCCGCAGGCCCCCAGGGGGCCCGGGGTCGAAGGGGCAGAGCCCCTGGAGGATGGGACGGGTAGGGGCGGCGGGGGCGAGAAAACTCCCGGCCCGCACCCGGCCAACCACCCCAACCGTGGACCCTCGACCACCTGGGCCCCGCCCCACGACCCCCCGACCCGACAAAACCCGTGCCCTTGACAGCCACCCCCGCGACAATGACCCGGTGCGGTACAGAATCCTGGGCGTCACCCAGGCGGAGGACGACCAGGGCACCGTCATACCCGTCGGCGGCCCCCGCCTCCGCGCGCTGCTCACGGCCCTGGCCCTACGCCCGGGCCGCCTGGCCACCCCCGACGCCCTGATCGACGAGGTCTGGGCCGACGCCCCGCCCATGGACGCCCCGGCCGCCCTCCAGGCCCTGGTAGGCCGTCTGCGCCGCACACTCGGCAAGGAGGCCGTCACCTCCGCCCCCGGCGGCTACCGACTCGCAGCCACCGAGGCCGACGTGGACCTCTTCGTCTTCGAACGCCTGATACGGCAGGGCACCGCAGCCCTCGACCGCGGCGACCCGCACACCGCCGCCCACGACCTCGCCACCGCCCTCACCCTGTGGCGCGGCCCCGCCCTGACGGACCTCCCCGACCGCGCCGCCCCCGCGACCCGCCCGGAGGCCCTGCGCCTGGAGGCGACCCGAGCCCGCATCGACGCGGACCTGCGACTGGGCCGCGCCCAGGACGCCGTACCCGAACTGAGGGAACTGACCACGGCGCACCCGTACGACGAACCGCTGCACGCCCTCCTCATCCGCGCCCTGCGCGACACGGGCCGCCCAGCCGACGCCCTCGCCGCATACGAATCCACCCGCCACGCCCTCGCCGACGGCCTCGGCACGGACCCCGGCCCCGAACTCCGAGCCCTGCACGCCGAACTACTGGCGCCCGCGGCCTCCACGACCCCGGCGGCCCCCGCGATCCCCACGGCCCCCGAGCCACCCAAGGCCTCCGACGCGGCCCCCCATTCACACCCCGCCCCGCCAGGCCGGCATCACCCCCACAACTCCCACCACCCCCACCACCTCCAACCCCCACCCCACCCCCAACCCCCCGAACGCAACGGCAACCTCCGTCCCCGCCTTACCTCTTTCGTGGGCAGGGAACTCGAACTCGACGCCATCCGTTCCGAATTGCACAGGGCCAGACTGGTCACGCTCACCGGACCGGGCGGCTCTGGAAAGACCCGCCTCGCCGAGGAAGCCGCCGCCGGGCTCCCACAGGCATGGCTCGTCGAGCTCGCCCCCCTCGACAGGCCGGAGGCGGTGCCAGGCGCGGTGGTCAACGCGCTCGGTCTGCGCGAGACCGTGCTCCTGACCAACGAGCTGTCGGCCCCGCAGGACGACCCGGTCGCCCTCCTGATCGAGTACTGCGCCTCGCGCAGCCGACTCCTGATCCTTGACAACTGCGAACATGTCATCGGCGCGGCCGCCACCCTCGCCGAGACCCTCCTCACCCGCTGCCCAGGCCTCACGATCCTCGCCACCAGCCGTGAACCCCTGGGTGTCCCCGGCGAGTTGGTGCGCCCGGTCGAGCCCCTGCTCCCCGACCAGGCTCACCGCCTCTTCGCGGAGCGCGCGGCAGCAGTCCGCCCCGACGCAGCCGCCGCACTGCGCGACGAGCGCGACGAGCGCGACAAGGGCGCCGTCGCCGAGATCTGCCGCCGCCTCGACGGCCTGCCGCTCGCCATCGAGCTGGCGGCGGCCCGGCTACGGCTGCTCACACCCCGTCAGATCGCCGACCGCCTCGACGACCGCTTCCGCCTCCTCACCTCCGGAAGCCGTACGGTCCTGCCCCGCCAGCAGACCCTGCGGGCCGTCGTCGACTGGTCCTGGGACCTGCTCGACGAGGGGGAGCGAACGGTGCTGCGCGAAATGTCCGTCTTCGCGGGCGGCTGGGACCTCGCGGCGGCGGAAGCCGTGTGCACCGGGCCGACCGCCGACCTCATCGGCGCGCTCGTCGACAAGTCCCTGATCGTGGCCACCCCGTGCGAGCGGGACGGCTCCGACGGCATGCGGTACCGCATGCTGGAGACCATCCACGAGTACGCCGTGGAGCGCGCCGCCGAGTTCCCCGAGCTGCGTCTGGCGGCGGAGCGCAGGCACCGCGCGTGGGTGCGCGCACTGGTCGACGAGGCCGATCCGCTGCTGCGCTCCGCCGACCAACTCCCGTGGATCTCCCGCCTGGAGACCGAGCTGGACAACATCCGCGCGGCTCTCGACCGAGCCCTCCTCGCGGGTGACGAACCGGGCGCCACGTCCATCGCCCTCGCCATGGGCTGGTTCTGGTGGCTGCGCAACTACCGTGTCGAGGGCGCGGCTTGGGCCGTCCGGATTCTCAGCCTGTGCGCCGCCCTGGACGCCGCGGCACCGGCCACCATCCGGCAGGCTCGTACGGGCTCCGGCGACCTTCCCGCCGTCGACCCGGTGGACGCCTTCCTCGCCGCCCCCGAGGGGCAGACGCACCACCCGCGGCACGGGCCCCGGATGGATCTCCGCGTGCTGCATCTGTTCCTCGCCATCGAGTTCGAAACGGTGGGGCACTGGCAGGACGATCGACAGCGCCGGTACGTCGATCGAGTGCGGGCCCACTTCGCGCGGGGCGGCCCCGAGTCGGCCCGTCTTCCGGGCCTGGTCTGGCCGTTGACCCACTTCATTCTGGGCGACACGGCGAACACCGGGCAGGTCATGGACGCTGTGCTGGCCAACTGCCGTGTGCACGGCGGCGACTGGGAGATCGGCTGCATCCTGATGTTCCGCACGCACATGCTCGTCGACTCACCCGGCGGCATGGCGAGCGTCGACGAGGACCTCGTGGAGCTGCGGAGCATCAGCCGCCGGGCCGGGGACCGCTGGATGCGGGCCCAGGTGTGCAGCGCGGCCGGTGAGACGGCCATGTCACGCAGCCGCTTCGAGGAGGCCAGGGGCGAGTTCGAGGAGGGGCTGCGCCTCGCCCACGAGGTGGGCGCGTACGCCGAGACGCCCTTCCTCATCGCCAGGCTCGCCGAGATCGCCTATCGCTCGGGCGACCATCAGGCCGCCCTGACCGCGCTGGACGAGGCGAGCGGCGCGGCCGACCGGTACGGCGTGGGGGACTCACGGGCGTTCGTCCTGCTGATGCGGGCCCATATCGCGCTGGACGATCAGGACACCGCACGCGCGCGTGAGCTGTGTGAGGCGGCCCGCGCGCAGATCGAGCGCACCACGCCACCGCCGCAGTTCCTCGTGATGCTGAACGCGGTCGACGCCCTGACGGCGACGGCGGAGTCGGGCGCGAAGCACGGACTGCCCCGCCTGGTCGACACACTGCACCTGGCCGTGGAGAAACGCTGCGCCGACGTGATCACGGCGACCCTCACGGACGCGGCGGCGGACCTGCTGACCCGCCTCGGCGACCATCTCCGCGCGGTCCGCCTGCTCGCCGCCTCGGAGCGCTGGCGCGGCGGTCATCCGCGCCCCCTGCCGGAGCGCGCCCATGCCGACCGTGCCGAGGCCGCCGCCCGCACCGCCCTCAGGGCCGAGGAGTTCACCGCCGAGCACACCCGGGGCGCCGCCCTCACCTACGACGACGTCCTGCGCGAGCTCGACGAGGCCGTGCGCGACCTCCATGTCCCCACCCGGCGGGTGCGGTGAGGCCAGCAGCAGGTCGGCTGAACGCCCTTACCCGCAGCTGAACTTCGACTCCGCCCAGTCCGCCAGCATCAGGTTGTCGAGGGTGCCGTGCGGCTCGACCACCAGCCGTACGGTCGCGCGCCCGGTGAGGTTCACATGGACCGGCACCGCCGAGTCCCCGCCCTTGAGCACTGCGGACTTCCACAGCCGGACGCCGTCGGCGTAGACCGAGAAGGAGAACTTGCCCAGGCCCAGGGTGCTGTCGTCGACGCCGACCAGCGCGTCGTAGGCGGAGCACTCCCGGTTGAGGTCGATGACGACGGAGGACCGGCCGTGCACGGTGACGCCGTGCGCGTACCGCTGGTCGGCGATCGAGGCGCCGTACCTCTGCCACACCCAGCTGCTCTCCCCGATCCGCATCTCGGGCTCGGTGCCGTCGCCTGCGATGTCGTACGACAGCTCGCTCCACTGGTAGACGACCGGGGCGGGCGGGGGCGTCGGAGTCGGGGTGGGCGTCGGGGTCGGAGTGGGGGTGGGCGTCGGCGTCGCGGAGGGCGTGGGCGTGGCCGTCGGACTGGGCGTGCGGCTGGGCGTCGGGGCGGGTGTCGGGGTCGGCTTCGGGTTCGCGGCCGGGACGATCGCCGGCGGCTGCGGGGCGGGCTCCGAGGGCTCCTTCTCCGACGGCTCGGGCGTCGGCGTCTCCTCGACGATGGGGGAGGGCACGGGTGGCTGCTTGGCGTCCTCCTTGTGGGTCGGCTGGTCGTTGCCGGCCAGCGCGAGCACGATCGCCGCCGCCACGCCCACGGCGACCACACCGGCCGCGATACCCGCCTTCAGCGGCGCGCCCAGTCCTTCGGCGGCCGCCGCGCCGCCCGAGCTCGCCCCGCCGGACGAACTGCCGCCCGCCGCGGCGGCTCCCCCCGACGCACCGCTCGACGAACCGCCGCTCGCCGCCGCGGCCGCTCCCGCGGCACCGGCCGCACCCGCCCCGGCACCACCGGCGATGAGCCCGGCCGCCTTGGCATACCCGGCGACGCCGAACCAGCCGATGACCGCGACCGGCACGACGGCGGGGATACCGCCGGCGACTTCCTTGATCTGGCCCGCGGCCAGCCGGCACTTGGCGCACTCCTCCAGGTGCTTGCGCAGACCCCGCTCGGCACGGGTGCGCAGGCTGCCGCGGGCGTAGGCGCCGAGCCGGTCGGCATAGCGGGCGCACCCCTCGTCGCTGGCGAGGCTGGCGCTGACGTGGGCCTGGAGGTAGGCCTGCTTGAGTCCCTCGCGAGCGCGGCTGGCGAGCACGCGCGTGCCGTTGGCGTCGAGCCCGAAGAGCGTGGCCACCTCGCTCGGCGACTCGTCCTCGACCTCGGTGTGCCACAGCACCGCCTGCCAGCGCTCCGGCAGCGACCGGAAGGCCTGCATGGCCATGGACTGCTCGGCCTCGTGCATCGCCCGCACATCGGCACCCAGGTCCAATGTGTCGTCGTCCGAGACCTCGGAGACGCGCGCGGACTGCGCGGCGAACACCGCGAAGTCGTCGACCAGTTGCTCGCGCCGCGCCGACTTCGTCCAGTCCGCGGCGGCCCGCCGGATCGACGTGAGCAGATACGCCCGTACGGCGTGCTCGGGACCGGAGCCGCCGCGTACCGCCTGGAGCATGCGGGCGAAGACCTCGGCCGTGAGGTCGTCCGCGGTGTGGGCGTCACGGCAGCAGGTACGCGCGTACCGGCGCACCGCTTCCGCGTGGCGCCGGTACAGCTCCTCGTACGCGGTGTCGTCGCCGGCACGCATCCGCCCGATCAGGTCGGCGTCCGACGGCGGCATTTCGCGTGGCGTGGGCAGCGCGCCGTCCTCGCGTCGGTCGCGCTGTGCCGGGACGCTGCCCTCCGCGCGCGCGTGCGTGCGGCCCTCCGCCGGCCAACCGCCCGGCGGCAGGTCCGCCCGTCCGCCCTGACTCGGCACCTGCGGAGTCGCCGAGTCACCGTCACCGCGTGACTCGTCCCACCCGTCAACGCTCATCGCGGAAAGCCCCCGCCGCCAGCTCTACCAGTCCCGGACACCGGGTCAGGGTGCCATATTGGCTTTTGGTCAGGACCCACTCGTACGGACATCCACTCGTCCGTGGGGCCTTCCAGCACCGTAGTACTACCCCTCGCCCGTACGGGGAAGGCTCAACAAACCTTCACCGGGCGGGAGTTGGGCGCGATGCCTGAAATGCCTGGTGTGTTCCACGATGGTGTTCGAGGCGAGGGCGGCGCAGCACCCCGCCTCCCGATCACCGACCCGCGGCGGTCACCCCGCCCGGCTCACGACTGAGGCCGCGACCGCAGCCCCTCCAGCAGGATGTCCAGCAGCCGTGCCGAGGCCGCCGCCTGCTGTGCCGCATCCGGCAGCGAGGGCGCCGCCGTGGCGATCACCAACAGGACGTCCGACACCGACACGTCGGCCCGCAGCTCACCCGCCGCGCGAGCCCGCTCCACGAGCTGGCCCACCACGTCGAGCAGCGCCGCCGCCCCCGCGTCGTCCGCCGGCACCACCGTCGGCTGCTCGGGCACCAGCCGCAGCTCGCCCGCGCCCGGCTGGGTCCGCTGCTGTGGCACCCGGGCCTCGTCGACCATGGAACCGTCATCGGCGACCCCGACCCGCAGTACCTGCGGCGGCAGCAGCCGGCCCGCGCCCGACGCCACCGAAGTGCGCAGGAAGCGTGAGAGCGCCGACCACGGCTCGTCCTCCTGGCCGAGCGCGGCACGTGCCTGGTCGGTCAGCCGGGAGGTCTCCTCCTCGGCTATCCGCCGCACCAGGACGTCCTTGCTCGGGAAGCGCCGGTATACCGTCCCGACGCCGACCCGCGCGCGCCGCGCCACGTCCTCCATCGGCGCGCCGTATCCCAGCTCGCCGAAGACCTCGCGCGCCGCACGCAGCACGTGCTCCAGATTGCGCTGTGCGTCCACGCGCAGCGGCGTGGAACGCGCATCCCCGCGTCCGTTGCCCGCAGCCGCGCTCATCGTGCCGCCCACCGCTCCGCCGCCCGATGCGATGGCGGACGCGGAAGACCATCGAGAATCCTGAACATGCATAAGCGATCCCCCGGTAATGACGTCTCCCCCCGGAGACTCTCCCCGTCATTGCAAAAGCCGGAGCGTCGCGGAACAAGCCCGGACAACGAGCCCGTCGTGTGTGACTCACGGACCCGAAGAGCGCATCCCCCTACACCCCGTCGACATACGAACATAGTTGAGCGAGGGTCAATTCAGAAGGGGCACGTTCCGCACGGAGCGCCCCTCGATCGGAGCACGAGTCGTTTACATCCCGATTGAGCCACCCATGACCCCCCGGCGCACACCCGCTGACCTGCGGATTCTTCCCGCACTCCGGCAAATCGGCCAAACCGTGGCGCCGACGATCTCCGGTCACACAAATTGTCGAGCCTGTGGACAAACGCAAGCGCCGGGTGCGTCATGGGATGGTGAAGGAACGTGCGCGCATTCTCGTTGTCGGCGGCGGCTACGTCGGGATGTACACGGCCCTGCGCCTTCAACGGAGGCTGAAACAGGAACTGGGCCGGGGCGAAGCCGAGATCACCGTCGTCACTCCCGACCCGTACATGACGTATCAGCCGTTCCTCCCGGAAGCGGCCGCCGGCTCCATCTCCCCGCGCCACGTGGTCGTACCGCTGCGCCGCGTCCTGCCGCAGTGCCGGGTCGTCATCGGCGAGGCCACCGCCATCGACCACACGGCGCGCACCGCGACCCTCACCACCCTCGCCACCGAGGAGGAGGGCACCGGCACCGAGCAGCTGTCGTACGACGAACTCGTCCTAGCCCCCGGCTCCATCTCGCGCACGCTCCCGATCCCCGGCCTCGCCGAGCACGCCATCGGCTTCAAGACCGTCGAAGAGGCCATCGGCCTGCGCAACCACGTCATCGAGCAGATGGACATCGCCTCCTCCACCCGCGACCCCGCGATCCGCGACGCGGCCCTCACCTTCGTGGTCGTGGGCGGCGGCTACGCAGGCGTGGAGGCACTTGGCGAACTGGAGGACATGGCCCGCTACGCCACGCGCTACTACCACAACGTCCCGCCCGAGGACATGAAGTGGATCCTGGTCGAGGCCTCGGACCGGATCCTGCCCGAGGTCGGCGAGGACCTGGGCCGCTACACCGTCACCGAACTGCGCCGCCGCAATATCGACGTACGCCTGCACACCCGCCTGGAATCCTGCGTGGACCGCGTCGCCGTCCTCAGCGACGGCGCCCGTTTCCCGACCCGTACGGTCGTCTGGACGGCCGGCGTCAAACCCCACCCGATCCTCGCCGCGTCCGACCTGCCACTTGATGCGCGCGGCAGGCTGAAGTGCACCCCCGAGCTGACGATCGAGGGCACCACGCACGCGTGGGCCGCGGGAGACGCCGCCGCCGTCCCCGACGTCACCGCGGGAGAACCCGGCAAGGAGTGCGCCCCCAACGCGCAGCACGCCCTGCGCCAGGCCAAGGTCCTCGGCGACAACATCGCCCACGCCCTGCGCGGCGAACCCCTGGAGACGTACGCCCACAAGTACGCGGGTTCGGTCGCCTCCCTCGGCTTCCACCAAGGCGTTGCGCAGATCTACGGACGCAAGCTGAAGGGCTACCCTGCCTGGTTCATGCACCGCGTCTACCACCTCAGCAGGGTGCCGACCTTCAACCGAAAGGCCCGGGTCCTGGCCGAATGGACACTGTCGGGGCTCTTCAAGAGGGAGATCGTCTCCCTCGGTTCGCTCGAACATCCCCGGGCGGAGTTCGAACTCGCGGCCGGTGGAAAGCATCACCTCAAACCGGGAGACGACACGAAGGGGTCGTCCTGACCGGACCCAGGAACTCCACCGACGGGGCAGGCGTCTGACGGGTGTCGGCCAGGTGGGCCGCACTGCCAGACTGATCCCCGAACCGATCCCGACCCCGGACGACCCTGGACGGGCACCAGCCCGCCCTTCGACCCATGAGGCTCTCCCACAGTGCTGCAATCCCGGGGTGCTGGTGCCACCCCTCAGACCCCAGGCCGGGTCCGGAGCTGGCCGAAGACGACGACACGAGGCAAGGATTCGTGAACTTCACGCGCTGGAGCGCCCGGCTCCCCGGAACGCAGCGCCGCGCCGCAGCGCGGACCGAAACCGCGACGGCGGTCACCCAGGACCGCCGGGGGGAGAGCCCGGGCGCCGTCCCCGCGGCCCGCGCCGAACACCTCACCGACGAGGCCAAGCCGATCCCCGCCCTGGACGAACTGCCGGTCCGCGAGGTCCTCGACCGCGTCCCGTCCCTGGTCGCCCTGGTCCACGGCCCCGACCACCGCCTGGCCTACGTCAACGACGCGTACGTGGCGGCCTTCGGCGTACGCCCCCCGGGCGAACCGGCCCGCGAGGCCCTCCCCGAACTGGCCGAACTGGGCCTGCTCCCGCTCCTCGACCAGGTCCTGCGCAGCGGCAAGCCCCGCACCCTCAAGTCCCGCAAGGCCCCCGACGGCCGCTCCTACACCTTCACCTGCACCCCCGTGACCGAGGGCGACGACGGCGGCACCGATGTCCTCGTCTTCGCCACCGACGTCACCGACCACGCGGAGGCCGCCGAACGCCTCCGCGCCAGCGAACGCCGTCAACGCGAAACAGCCGTCACCCTCCAGCGCTCCCTCCTCCCCCAGGAGCTCGAACAGCCGGACGACCTGCGCATCGCCGCCACGTACCACCCCGGCGGCACGGAGGCCGCGGTCGGCGGCGACTGGTACGACGTGATCACCCTGGGCGGCGGCCGCACGGCCCTGGTGATCGGCGACGTGATGGGCAGAGGAGTGCGGGCAGCCGCGGTCATGGGCCAACTCCGTACGGCGGTCAGGGCCTATGCCCGCCTGGACCTCCCCCCGCACGAGGTCCTCCAACTGCTCGACGGCCTGGCGATGGAGATCGACGCCAACCAGATCGCCACCTGCGTCTACGCCATCCACGACCCGAACGAGGGCCGCCTGGTGTACGCCTCCGCCGGCCACCTCCCGATCCTGGTCCGCGACGAGAACGGCGCGGTCCAGCGCGCCGACGAACCCACCGGCCCGCCCCTCGGCACGGGCGGCTGGATGCACGCGTCCGGCTCGATCGC
The DNA here is from genome assembly GCF_900103585.1 of Streptomyces sp. cf386. Classification (GTDB taxonomy): domain Bacteria; phylum Actinomycetota; class Actinomycetes; order Streptomycetales; family Streptomycetaceae; genus Streptomyces. The sequence goes on along the minus strand of NZ_FNHV01000025.1, from coordinate 3,455 downwards.
CCTGGGCCCCGGCTCCACGGCGGTCCTCTACACCGACGGCCTGGTCGAACGCCGCGACGAGGACCTGGACGAAGGCATCGCCTCCCTGGAACGCGCACTGGCCGGTGCGACCGGCACCCCCCAGGTGATCTGCGACCGCCTGGTCCGCTCGGCCGGAGTCACAGCGGACCACGACGACGACGTAGCAGTCCTCGTCCTCCAGCACCCGGCCCGCACGGGCCCCGACGGCGACCTCTTCCGCAACGCCGCCCTGGAACTCCTCGGCGGCGTGGAAGCCGCCCCTCGCGCGCGTGCCTTCGCCTCCGGCGTCCTGACGAGCTGGCGCTTCCCGACCGACCTCCACGACCTGGGCGTCCTGGCCACGAGCGAGCTGGTCGCCAATTCCCTCCAGCACGGCATCCCACCCATGCGCCTACGCCTGCGCCGTACCGACCGCCGCCTGATCATCGAGGTCACCGACGGCGATGACCACCTCCCACGCCGCCGCAGAGCAGAACCGGGCGACGAGTCCGGCCGAGGCATCGCCATCGTCGCAACGATCGCCTCGGGCTGGGGTTCCCGCCGCACACCGGGCGGCGGAAAGGCGGTCTGGTGCGAGTTCGTCCTACCGAAGGCCACAACCGACACACCAAGACCCTGAACGGCAGACGCCTCCTGGCGTCTGAGGGGACCGACGGGCACGTTCTCGACGCCGGTCCGGGCATTCCAGCGAGTCCGGTGCGAGCAGCCGTCACCTCTCGACGCCGGCCCGTGTCTTTCAGCCCGTCCGGCGTTTGAGGACGAGGCCCTTTCGGGGCCGATAGCGGGGGTCTGGGGGGCGGCAGCCCCCCAGAAGGGCCCCGGGGTCGAAGGGGCGGAGCCCCTGGGGGATGGGACGGGTAGGGGCGGCGGGGGCGAGAAAAACTCAGGCGTGAGCCCGAGCCTCCCCCGTCGAGGACGCAACCCCCTGCGCCACCACCCGACTCTTCCCCAACCACGGCCGATCCTGCACCGCACTCAACTGACGCCCCAACCGCAACGCGAGATACGTGATCCCCAACGAGAACACAAAGAACGTCACGACATACGGCCCATGCAGCGACGCCCCCATAGGCCCACCCACCGCCGGCCCAACCGCCAACGCAAGCTGCTTCACCAGCGCAAACGCAGAGTTGTACTGCCCAGCCATCCCCTCCGGCGCCAAGTCCGCCACCAGCGGAGCAACCGTCGGCGACAACATCGCCTCACCCAGCCCGAACAACGCATACGTCGAGACGAAGGCAGCCGTAGCCATCTCCTGACTACCGTGCCCCAGCCCCGCATACGCCGCCGCAACCCACGCCACGGCCCAGATCAACCCCACAGCCGCGATCACCCGCGACCGCCTCCGCCGCTCGACGAACTTCAGCACGGCGAACTGGGCCACCACGATCATCGCGGTGTTGGCAGCCAACGCCGTCCCCAGCGCAGACGTGGAAACCCCGGCCGCCTCGACCCCGTACGCACTGAGCCCCGACTCGAACTGCCCGTAGCAAGCGAAGAACAGCACGAAGCCCAGCACACACAGCTGCACCATCGCCCGGTTCCCGAGCAACTGCTTCCAGCTCCCCTTCGCCGACCCGGCCCCCGGCACACCGTCGATCCGCGGCGCCCGCGGCATCCGCACGGTCACCATCACCACGACGAGCAGCAGGAACATCGCCGCCTCGATGGCGAACAGCAGCGTGAAGGACGAGACGCTCGAAGCGTCCACGAGGTGACCACCGATGAGCCCGCCAACGCCCAGCCCCAGGTTCTGCAGAAAGAACTGCATCGCGAACGCCCGCGACCGAGTCTCCGCGGTGGAGCAGTCGACGATCATCGTCGCGAGCGCCGGCTGCATCACGGCCTGCCCCGCCCCGAGCGCGGCCGACGACAGCAGTACGGCCACAGCAGTTCCCGCAAGCCCCAGGCTCAGCGCCCCCAGCGCGGCGGTGACCAGAGCGGCGAGCAACACCGGAAGCGGGCCCCGCCGGACGATGGCCCGCCCGGCGAACGGCAGCACGACCAACGCGGCCACGGCGAAGACGGCAAGGACGAGCCCCGCCGTCATGGAACCGAGCCCTCGCACCTGCGCCACGTAGACGTACAGGTAGGGCACGGTGAAACCGAGCCCGAACGCGCTGAGTGCATTGCCCACGTGGATCCGGCGCATCGCTGCGCCCATCGCCCTGGTCACGTTCACCTCTCCTCGTATGCAGACCTGAAGACTTCAAAGCTAAAGTTCGAAGCTAAAGAGTACACAGAGAAGGACTTCAACGCCAAGCGAGCCCGTGCCATACTCGGCCCATGGGCGACACCCCCGGCATCGGCGAGCCGACACTCGAAGAACAGATCGCCGCCTACCAGCGCGAGTTCCAGGGCCTCGACCCCCAGGTAGAGAAGATCGTCTCGGCACTGTCCCGGCTGAACCGCCGTATGAACGTCGCCTACGGCCGCCAGACCGCCGCGCTCGGCATCAGCAACGCCGAGTGGGAGGTCCTCAAGGCCCTGGTCCTTTCCGGCGCCCCGTACCGCATGGGCCCCAGCGACCTCGCCAAGCGCCTCGGCCTCACCCCGGCCGCCATGACCCACCGCATCGACCGCATGCTCGCCGAGGGTCTGGTCACCCGGGAGCGCGACGAGTCCAACCGCGTCCGCGTCATCGTGGAGCTGACCGCGGAGGGCCGCGAGAAGTGGCTGGAGGCGATGCGCCTCGCGTCCGTCTTCGAGGAGGACCTCCTCCAGGACCTCTCGGCAACGGAGCGCACCACCCTCGGCGAGGTCCTCACCCGCCTGCTCCGTAGGGTGGAGGACGCCCAGCCGGACGCCGGCGGACGCCTCAGCGACCTGGACTGACACGAGCCCGGGAGCCGAGAGAAAAGATCTTGACAGGGGATGCTTGACAGCCCTCTGCCCGATCCGTAGAGTTCTCCGGGTTGCCGCCGAGCCGTAACGGTTCTGCGACAGCACCTCCCGCCGCGCGAGCGGCAAACCAAACCACCAGCACGATCTCCCTCCGGGGTTGATTTCGGCATGCCCGAATTCAATTCGAATTGGGACTCGGCGGCCCGATTGGGAATCGCCGAGAGGATCCGCTAAGGTTTGAGACGTCGGAACGGCCCAACAGCCGCGAAGACAAGCCCCGCTGACTGGGGGTCAGGCCCGAAAGGATCTGATAAAGTCGGAACCGCCGGAAAGGGAAACGCGAGAGCGGGAACCTGGAAAGCGCCGAGGAAATCGGATCGGAAAAGGATCTGATAGAGTCGGAAACGCAAGAACGAAGGGAAGCGCCCGGAGGAAAGCCCGAGAGGGTGAGTACAAAGGAAGCGTCCGTTCCTTGAGAACTCAACAGCGTGCCAAAAATCAACGCCAGATTAGTTGATACCCCGTCTCCGGCCGGATCACCGGTTGGGACGAGGTTCCTTTGAAGAAAACACAGCGAGGACGCTGTGAAC
>NZ_FNHV01000023.1 GCF_900103585.1 Streptomyces sp. cf386 | reverse complement strand
AACAAGCACCGCCGGTCCCCCAGGACCCACCCCTTTCCGGGCAACCTCGTACACGGACTTCACAACGAACGGAAGCCCGGCGCGGAACACCGGCGGAACCCGGTCGGGGCCGGGTCCGGCGCCGCCGCACGCGTACTTCACAACGAACGGAAGCCGGCTTTCACAACGAGCGGGAGCCGGTGGGAACTGGTTCGGAAAAAAACTCCGTGAACCCGCGTAATGATCCGGCCCCCTCATCCCTCTCCACTCGTACGGGCCCGCCCATGGGAGCCGTACGCGTCAACCGGAGAGGACATCCACGCCATGCATCACACCGTCATCGAGCGCGAACTGGAGCTCAGGCTGATCCTGTCGCCGGAGCGCAGCGTCGCCGTGCCGGCCCGGCTGAGCTATCACAGCGACGATCCGTACGCCGTCCACATCACGTTCCACATCAACTCCGAGCACCCCGTCTACTGGACCTTCTCCCGCGATCTGCTCGTCGAGGGCGTGTTCCGGCCCTGCGGGCACGGGGACGTGCGGGTGTGGCCGACGAAGGTCGAGGGGCGCAGCGTCGTGCTGATGGCGCTGAGTTCGCCGGACGGGGACGCGCTGCTGGAGGCGCCGGCGGCCCAGGTGTCGGCCTGGCTGGAGCGGACGTTGCGGGTGGTGCCCCCGGGGACTGAGGGCGAGCAGCTGGGGATCGACGACGCGCTCGACCAGCTGCTCGCCCAGTGAGGCGCACACGCGCGACGTCAGAACAGCTTGCCCGGGTTCAGGATGCCCAGCGGGTCGAAGACCTGCTTGATCCCGCGCTGCATCTCGATCCCCACCGGGCCGATCTCGCGCGCCAGCCACTCCTTCTTCAGGACCCCCACGCCGTGCTCGCCCGTGATCGTGCCGCCGAGTTCCAGGCCGAGGGCCATGATCTCGTCGAAGGACTCACGGGCGCGCCGGGACTCGTCGAGGTCGGCCGCGTCGAAGCACACGGTCGGGTGGGTGTTGCCGTCGCCGGCGTGCGCGACGACGCCGATGGTCAGCTGGTGCTTCTCGGCGATCCGCTCGACGCCCTCGATCAGGTCGCCGAGCCGCGAGCGGGGCACGCACACGTCGTCGATCATCGTCACACCGCGCACCGCCTCCAGCGCGGTCAGGGACAACCGCCGTGCCTGGAGGAGCAGTTCGGACTCGGCCGCGTCGTCCGCCGGGACCACCTGGGTGGCACCGGCCGCCTCGCACAGCGCGCCGACCGCGGCCAGGTCTGGGGCGGGGTCCGGGGTGTCGAAGGCGGCCAGGAGGAGGGCCTCCGTGGTCTCCGGCAGTCCCATGTGCGAAAGGTCGTTGACGGCCTTGACCGTCGTACGGTCCATGATTTCGAGCAGTGACGGGACGTGCCCGCCGGCCATGATCCGGCACACCGCGTCGCAGGCCGCGGCCGCGGACGCGAACTCGGCGGCGAGCACCAGTTGCTGCGGTGGCTGTGGCCGCAGCCCCAGGACGGCCCGTACGACGATGCCGAGCGAGCCCTCGGAGCCCACGAAGAGGCGGGTCATGTCGTATCCCGCGACGCCCTTGGCGGTACGGCGGCCCGTGGACATCAGACGTCCGTCGGCGAGGACGACGTCGAGGCCGAGGACGTACTCGGCCGTCACCCCGTACTTCACACAGCACAGGCCGCCGGAGGCCGTGCCGATGTTGCCGCCGATGGTGCACATCTCCCAGCTGGAGGGGTCCGGCGGGTAGTACAGGCCCTGTTCGTTCACCGCGCGCGAGAGGGTCGCGTTGATGACGCCGGGCTCGACGACGGCGATGCGGTCGACGGGGCTGATCTCCAGGATGCGGTCCATCTTGGTCAGGGACAGCACGATGCAGCCGTCGGAGGCGTTGGCGCCGCCCGACAGGCCCGTGCGGGCGCCCTGCGGGACGACCGGGACGCGCAGTGCGGTGGCGGTGCGCATGACGTGCTGGACCTCTTCGACCGTGCGCGGGAGCACGACCACCGCCGGGGCACCGGCCGGGCAGAAGCTGGCCATGTCGTTGGCGTAGGACGCGGTGATGTCGGGGTCGGTCAGGACGGCCTCGGCGGGCAGACCCGCGAGCAGCCGCTCGGTGAGGTCACCCTGGGTGTGGTCGGGTGCGGTTTCGATACGGCTCATGATCACAGCGTGACACCCGGGGCCATCGGTGTGAACCCCATGTACGGCAGCCGTCGTAAGCCGGTGTGGTCGTCGTATTGACGCAGCCTTTTCACGCACAGTGAGCGCCATGGAGAACGACGTCTTGGAGAACGCACAGGGCACGCCGAACCGCCGCCCGCGTGTCCGACGACGGGTACTGCTCGCCTCGGTGGCGGGGTGTGCCGTACTCGGCGGGGTGCTGACGCTGCTGCCGTGGGGATCGAGCGGGACCCGGGCGCCCGCACCGGCAGCGGGGGCGCAGGCGCTCACCGCGGTCACGACGGGGGTGCCGGCCGCGCTGCCCGATCTGGCGTTGCTGATCGACGAGCGCGAGGCCCATCTGCGGACGCATCCCAGGGACGCCAAGGCGTGGGCGGTGCTGGGGGCGGCGTATGTGGAGCAGGGACGGCGGACCGCGGAGCCGGCCGACTACCCGAAGGCCGAGAAGGCGCTGCGGACGTCGCTGAAGGTGCGGCCGGACAACGCCGCGGCGCTGGACGGCATGGCGACGCTGGCCAACGCGCGGCGGGACTTCCAGGCGGCGCGGGCCTGGGGCGAGGCGGCGCTGAAGGCGAACCCGAAGCGGTGGACGACGTATCCGCAGCTGATCGACGCGCACACGGGGATGGGCGACTGGAAGGCGGCCAAGCGCACCCTGGAGCAGTTGCTGAAGCTGCACTCGGGACCCGCCGTGCAGGCGCGGGCGGCGGCCGTCTACCGGGACCGGGGCCGGCGGGAGGACGCGGCGGCGGCCCTGTCCGATGCTGCGGCGGCGGCCGCGGCCCCGGCCGAGCGGGCGGCGTACACCGAACGCGCCGGGCAGCTCGCCTGGGAACGCGGTGACTTGGACGTGGCGCTGCGGCACTTCCAGGAGGCGGTGCGCCTCGACCCCGACCAGCGGGCCGCGCTCGCCGGGCAGGGGCGGACGCTGGCGGCGCTGGGCCGCACGACGGAGGCGCTGAACGCGTACCGGGTGGCGCTCGCCAAGCAGCCGCTTCCCGAATACGCCCTGGAACTGGGCGAGTTGTACGAGTCGCTGAAGATGGGGCAGGCGGCTCGGGTGCAGTACGACCTGCTGCGCGAGCGGGTGGCCGCGGCCGCGGTCGGCGGGGTCGACGAGGAGCTCGTCCTGGGCCTCTTCGAGGCCGACCACGGCGATGCGCGGTCCGCCGTACGGCGCCTGCAGGCCGAGTGGCGCCGCCAGCCGGGCATCGCGGTGGCCGACGCGCTGGGCTGGGCGCTGCACCGGGCCGGGCAGCACAAGGAGGCGCTGAAGTTCGCCCAGGCGGCGACCGACAAGGAGCGGGGCGGTACGGTCCGCAGCGCGCTGTACGTCTATCACCGGGGGATGATCGAGCGGGAACTGCGGATGGCCTGGCCCGCCCGGCGCCATCTGCTGGAGGCGCTGCGGATCAACCCGCGTTTCTCGCCGACGCGGGTGCCGGTGGCGGAGGCGGCGTTGGCGGAGTTGGGCGAGCCGTCGGTGGAGGACGTACCGAAGATGGACGGGGAGGCCGACCAGGGGTGAGCTCCTCAGGCCGCACCCGGCTTGAAGTAGATCGAGAACCTGCGCGCCCCCTCCGCCCCCGACCCGAGCCCCAGGCACAGCCGTGCCCCGGCGGCGTGGCGGACGGCGAGGCCCTCCGGTTCGCGGTGGTCGAGGGAGTGGCCGGCCTCGGTGCGCTGCCGGTCGAGCAGTTCGCCGGTGCGGCTGTCGAGGCAGGAGAGGTAGGCGTTACCGCGCCGGGCGGGCGGGTTCTTCTTGGCGTCGTATGCCGTGCCGGCCAGCTGGTAGAGACGGTCGCCGTGCAGGGCGTACCCCTGGAAGGGGATCGCGGGGTCGGGGTGCGCGCCGGTCTGCGGGAAGTCGGCGACGGGGTCGGCGTAGTCGCGGGCGACGAAGGCGTCCAGGTCCCAGACCCGGTAGCGGGGCTCGCCCTCGACACGGTGGCGGACAGCGATGCTGCGCGAGGCCATGCAGACCGACGGCTGGTTGTGGGTAGAACCCGGGATCGGGTGGCGGACCTTGACGTCCTCCTGGGTGCGGACGGCGCCGCCGACGAAGCGGAAGCGGGTGACGCCGCAGCCATAGCCGTCCTTGGCGTCGGCCTCCGTCCAGATCCACACGGTGCCGTCGGAGGCGTGCTGGACACCGATACTGACGCCGTGCCCGAAGCCCCGCAGTTCCATGTGGCCGAGCCTCTTGCCCCGGTAGTCGAGCCTGTTCAGGAACAGGTCGCCGGCCGCGCCGCCGCCGCGCCGGAGCTGAAGGACGTACAAGTGCTGGTTGACCTCGTCGAAGGCGAATGACTGCAGGAGTGTGGGCTCCTTGAGCGTGTCCTTCTTCCACAGCCAGCGCTTGGACGGTGTGGACAGGTCGAAGGGGTCGGCCACTGATGTCTCTCCCGGTCGTGCGGATGCCCCCGTGGCACCCGCACGACTGGAGAGGGTCAAGCGGCCATCAATGGTTGCGCTTTCTACGAATTCACAGGTTGCCGCGCTTCTCCTGCTCCCGCTCGATCGCCTCGAACAGGGCCTTGAAGTTGCCCTTGCCGAAGCCCATCGAGCCGTGCCGCTCGATGATCTCGAAGAAGACGGTCGGCCGGTCCTGGACCGGCTTGGTGAAGATCTGCAGCAGATAGCCGTCCTCGTCACGGTCGGCGAGGATCTTCAGCTCGCGCAGGGTCTCGACGGGGACGCGGGTGTCGCCGACCCACTCGCCGAGGGTGTCGTAGTACGAGTCCGGGGTGTCGAGGAACCGGACGCCGGCCGCGCGCATGGTGCGGACCGTCGCCACGATGTCGTTGGTGTTCAGCGCGATGTGCTGGACGCCCGCGCCGCCGTAGAACTCCAGGTACTCGTCGATCTGGGACTTCTTCTTGGCGATCGCGGGCTCGTTGATCGGGAACTTGACCTTCAGCGTCCCGTCCGCCACGACCTTCGACATCAGCGCGGAGTACTCGGTCGCGATGTCGTCGCCCACGAACTCCTTCATGTTCGTGAAGCCCATGACCTTGTTGTAGAAGCCCACCCATTCGTTCATACGGCCGAGCTCGACGTTGCCGACGCAGTGGTCGATGGCCTGGAAGGTGCGGTGGGCGGGCGGTTCGACGAGCGGGTCGGCGGTGACGAAGCCCGGGAGGTAGGGGCCGTCGTAGCCGGAGCGGTCGACGAGGGTGTGCCGGGTCTCGCCGTACGTCGCGATGGCGGCCAGGACGACGGTGCCGTGCTCGTCCTTGAGCTCGTAGGGCTCGATCACCGAGCGGGCGCCGTGTTCCAGGGCGTAGGCGTACGCGGCACGCGCGTCCGGGACCTCGATGGCGAGGTCGACGACGCCGTCGCCGTGCTCGGCCACGTGCTGGGCGAGGAAGTGGCCCCAGGTGGAGGAGGGCTTGATGACGGAGGTGAGGACGAACCGCGCGGAGCCGTTCTCCAGCACGTAGCTCGCGGTCTCGCGGCTGCCGTTCTCCGGTCCGGAGTAGGCGACCAGCCGCATGCCGAAGGCGGTCGAGTAGAAGTGCGCCGCCTGCTTGGCGTTGCCCACGGCGAAGACGACCGCGTCCATTCCCTTGACCGGGAAGGGGTCGGCCTGCCGGGCGGTGTCGGGAGTGTGGTGTGTGGTCTGCGTCATAGGCGCAGCCTCACTCCCGCATGGCAAGGTGCGCAATAGTTCGCTCGTTCACTGGGCAATATGACCAGTGCAGTGCGCGTTTCTGCAGGCTCTCTGTACAGGATGACCACCGCGACTCAGGAGAAGGAGCAGGCTGCTGTGGCGATCGATCATCTGGACGGGCGGATCATCGTGCTGCTGGCGCGGGAGCCGCGGATCGGGGTGCTGGAGATGTCCCGGCGGCTGGGCGTGGCCCGCGGGACCGTGCAGGCCCGGCTGGACCGGCTTCAGTCGAACGGAGTCATCCGCGGATTCGGCCCGGAGGTCGATCCGGCCGCGCTCGGGTATCCGGTCACCGCCTTCGCCACGCTGCAGATCCGGCAGGGGCAAGGGGCGGACGTACGGGCCCACTTGACGACCGTGCCGGAGGTGCTGGAGCTGCACACGACCACCGGGACCGGGGACATGATGTGCCGTCTCGTGGCGCGCTCCAACGCCGATCTCCAGCGTGTGATCGACCGGGTTGTCGGTTTCGATGGGATCGTCCGGGCCTCGACCGCGATCGTGATGGAGAACCCCGTTCCGCTGCGGATCATCCCGTTGGTGGAGCAGGCGGCGGAGGACCGGGAGAGCAGCTAGCCGCGACCTGGTGGGGTGAGTCCTCGTGACCTTCTGGGAGTACCTGGGCAACCGCCACCAGCAGCTGCTCACCGACGCCTACCAGCACGCCAGCGCCGTCTTCCAGTGCATGGTCGTGGCGACCCTGCTCGGGGTGCTGATCGGCGTGGCCACGTATCAGAGCGAGTGGGCCGGCAACTTCGCCACCCTCTCCACCTCGGGCATCCTGACCATTCCGTCGCTCGCCATGATCGGTCTGCTCATCCCGATCGTGGGGCTGGGCGTTCCGCCCACGGTGATCGCGCTGACGCTGTACGGACTGCTGCCGATCGTGCGCAACGCGATCGTCGGCCTGCGCGGCGTCGATCCGTCGCTGGTGGACGCGGCCCGGGGCATCGGGATGTCCCGGCTCGCCCGGCTGCTCAGGGTGGAGCTGCCGCTGGCCTGGCCGCCGATCCTGACCGGGATCCGGGTCTCGACGCAGATGCTGATGGGCATCGCGGCGATCGCGGCGTACGCCTCCGGACCCGGCCTCGGCAATGTGATCTTCCGCGGCCTCGCCTCGCTGGGCAGCGCGAACGCGCTCAACCAGGTACTCGCGGGCACGCTCGGGATCATCGTCCTGGCGCTGCTGTTCGACGCCGCGTATGTCCTGATCGGGCGGCTGACCATCCCTAGGGGGATCCGTGTCTGAGAGCAGGGGATCCATGCCCGAGGCCAGGGGATCCGTGCCCGAGGCCAGGGGGCCCGTGCCCGAGGCCAGGGGATCCGTGCCCGAGGCCAGGGGGATCCATGTCTGACGCCACGGGATCTATGCCTGACACCGGGGGATCCGTGTCCGACACCGGCGGCGATGGTGCCGACCACAACGGCCATCACGGTGCCTCCATCGACCTGGAGAGCCTGACCAAGCGGTATCCCGGCAGTCCGCAACCGGCCGTGGACAACGTGAGCATGGAGATCAAGGCGGGCGAGGTGGTCATCTTCGTCGGCCCGTCGGGCTGCGGGAAGTCGACCACGCTCAAGATGATCAACCGGCTGATCGAACCGACCGGTGGCCGCATCCGCATCGGCGGCGAGGACGTCACCGACATCGACCCGGTGAAGCTGCGCCGCAAGGTCGGCTACGCGATCCAGTCCGCCGGGCTGTTCCCGCACATGACGGTCGCCCAGAACATCGCCCTCGTACCGAAGATGATCGGCTGGCCGAAGCCGCGGATCCGCTCGCGGGTCGAGGAGCTGCTCGACCTCGTCGGCCTCGATCCCGGCGAGTTCCACGGCCGTTATCCGCGTCAGCTCTCCGGCGGCCAGCAGCAACGGGTGGGTGTGGCAAGGGCGTTGGCGGCCGATCCCCCGGTCCTCCTGATGGACGAGCCGTTCGGCGCGGTCGACCCGATCACCCGTGACCACCTCCAGGACGAGCTGATCCGACTCCAGCACGAGCTGCACAAGACGATCGTCTTCGTCACGCACGACTTCGACGAGGCGATCAAGCTCGGCGACCGTATCGCCGTGCTGCGCGAACGCTCGCACATCGCCCAGTTCGACACCCCGGAGGCCATCCTCACCAACCCGGCGGACGACTTCGTGTCCGGGTTCGTGGGCGCGGGCGCGGCGCTGAAGCGGCTGAACCTGACCCGCGTACGGGATGTGGAGATCACCGGCTATCCGACGGCGGGCGTCGACGACCCGCTCCAGGAGATCTTCAACCGGCTGCGGGCCAGCGGGACGAACGAGGTACTGCTGCTCGACCGGCGCGGGCGGCCCTACAAGTGGCTCAGGCGCGGCGACATGATGCGGGCCAAGGGTTCGCTGGCGCGGGCGGGCACGCTCGTGCACGACACGGTGACCCGGGACGCGACCCTGCGGGACGCGCTGGAGGCGGTGCTGACGGACAGCGCGGGCCGGGTGGCGGTGACCGGGCGGCGCGGCGAGTACACGGGCGTCGTCGACATGGAGACGCTCATGAACTCCGTGCACGAGCTGTTGGAGGCCGACCGGCTGGAGGCGCTGGAGGCCCAGCACGAGCTGGAGGTCACCCGCAGCGACCGGACGCACGCCGAGCAGGAGGGCGAGGGAGGGGGGAAGAAGGCGTGAGTGCTCCGGAGGCCCCCGACCTGAAGGAGACGGAGGAGGAGACGGGCGAAGGGACAGGAGAAGGGACGGGCGAGTCCGCACTGGCCGCCCCCGCGTCGCCGAGAACTCCCGCCCGGAGGGTGAGCTGGCAGAAGCTGACCTTCGTGCCCACCTTCCTCGTCGCGATCCTGCTCGCCACCTGGCTGTGGTTCCAGCAGGCCGACCTCGACCCCGTCTCCGAGAACGCGCTGGCGAACGGCCAGGTCTCCAAGGCCCTGTGGGAGCAGATCCAACTCACGGCGATCTCCACGTTCTTCGTACTGATCATCGCGATCCCGCTGGGCATCCTGCTCACCCGGCGAGCGTTCCGAAAGGCGACCCCGGTGGCCATGGCGTTCGCCAACATGGGCCAGGCGACCCCCGCGATCGGTCTCCTCGCCCTGCTGGTGATCTGGCTGGGCATCGGCCGCCGGGCCGCTCTGATCGGCATGATCGCCTACGCCGTCCTGCCCGTGCTGTCCAACACCATCGCCGGCCTCAAGGCCAACGACCCGACCCTCCTGGAGGCGGCGCGCGGCATCGGCATGTCGCCCACGGGAGTACTGACCGGGGTGGAACTCCCCCTGGCGGTCCCCCTCATCCTCGCGGGCGTCCGCACGGCCCTGGTCCTCAACGTCGGCACGGCGACCCTGGCGGTCTTCGGCGGAGGCGGCGGCCTGGGCGTCCTGATCACAGCCGGCATCACCAACCAGCGCATGCCGGTCCTGGTCCTGGGCTCGATCCTCACGGTCGCCCTGGCCCTGCTGGTGGACTGGCTGGCGTCCCTGGCGGAAGTGCTGCTGCGGCCTCGGGGGTTGGAGACGTGAGGCGGCGTACGGCCCTGACGGCCGCCGCACTGCTGTTCGTGGCCCCCGGCTGTGGTCTGACCAGCGGATCCCCCATGGTCGACGACGTGCGGCCCGGCACCATCGGGCGGGGGGAGCCGTTGAAGGGGGCCGAGTTGACGGTGACGTCGAAGTCGTTCACCGAGCAGCTCATCCTCGGCGCGATCATGGGTATCGCCTTCGAGGCGGCCGGTGCGGAGGTGCTCGACCGGACCGGGATCCAGGGTTCGATCGGCAGTCGCGAGGCGGTGCGGAAGGGTGACGCGGACGCCGGGTACGAGTACACGGGCACGGCCTGGATCACGTACCTGGGCCGCAGCGAGCCCATCACCGACCCGCACGAGCAGTGGGAGGCGGTGCGGGCGGCCGACGCGAAGAACGGGGTGAGCTGGCTCGCGCCGTCCGCGCTGGACAACACCTATGCCCTGGCGATGAACCAGGAGAACCACAAGAAGTACCGCACGAACGACCTCTCCCAGGTGGCCGCGCTGTCCAAGTCCGACCCCGCCGCCGTGACGCTGTGCGTGGAGGTCGAGTTCGCCAACCGGGCGGACGGGCTGCCGGGCATGCAGAAGGCGTACGGGATGAGCGTGCCGACGAAGAACATCACCCAGATGGACACCGGGATCATCTACACCCAGGTCGCCAAGGGGAGTTGCACCTACGGCGAGGTCTTCACGACGGACGGCCGTATCAAGTCCATGAACCTCGTGGTCATGGACGACGACAAGCACTTCTTCCCCAACTACAACCTCGCCCCGATGATCAACACCAAGACCCTGAAGAAGTGGCCGGCCATCCCCGAGGTACTCGACCCGATCACCAAGAAGCTGAACAACACGGTGGCGCGGGACCTGAACGCGAAGGTGGACGTGGACGGGGAGGATCCGCATCAGGTGGCGTTGGACTGGATGAAGGCGGAGGGGTTCGTGAAGTAGTAGGCAGTAATAAGCAGAGGGGTTCGTGGAGGAAAAGGCTGCTGTGGCCCTCTAGCAGCTGGGAATCGAACCCTTCCCCGACTCCAGCGCCTCCAACGCGCCCACCGCGCCCTTCAGCGTGGTCACCGGGATCAGCCGCAGCCCCTTCGGCAGTTCCGCCTTCGCGTCGGAGCACTCCTCCTTCGGCACCAGGAACACCGTCGCCCCGTCCCGCTTGGCCGCCTGCGTCTTCAGGGACACGCCCCCGACCGCGCCGACCTTGCCGGCCGCGTCGATCGTGCCCGTACCGGCGATGGTGCGGCCCCCGGTCAGGTCGCCGCCCGCGCCGTCGCCGTTCAGCTTGTCGATGATCCCCAGGGAGAACAGCAGGCCGGCGCTGGGGCCGCCCACGTCCGCGAGCTTCAGGTCGACCTTGATGTTCTTGTCGGTCAGGTCCAGGTAGTTCAGCGCGGCCTCGGCCGCGGCGTCCTGGGACTGCTCCATCTGCTCGGTGTTGTACTGCTCGATCTCCTTGGTGCTGCGGCCGCTCGGATAGACCGAGTCGCGCGGCATGACCGCCTTGTCCGTACGGAACCAGGCGTCGACCACATCGCCGAACGTCACCTCCGTGTCGGGGGACGTGGCCTCGATCGTCGTCATACGCAGCTCGCCGCTCGTGTCCCGGGTCGGCGCACCGGAGATCGTGATCACCGGGTCCCCCTGGTTCTCGCCGAGCACGTCGGCCGTCAGCCCGGGCTGCGTCAGCGAGAACGGCAGCGGCGCGAAGGCCGCCGTGGCGAGCAGGGCCACGACCGGCAGGGCGCAGACGGCGAGCGCCCGGGGGCGCGTGAGGCGAGAGAACACGGGATCAATCTAACGTGACGGCGAGTTCCGACCCGGCGCAGGTCGGAGCTGCCAAGGTTGCCCCACGAAGGTCACGTACGGGTCTCGTCGCATCACGTGCGGGTCACGTCAGATCACGTCCGGATCTCCTCAGGCCGCATACAGCTCCCGCCGCTCCTTCGTGAAGCGCCGCAACGCCTCCGGCAACGGCTCCACCCCGATCCCCGGCGACCGCGGCACCGGCAGATGGCCGTCGACCAGCACGAACGGCTCGGTGATGTCCTCGGCGAAGTAACGGCTGGACGCCGAGGTGTCCCCGGGCAGCGTGCAGCCGGGCAGGGCGGCCAGCGCCAGGTTCGGCGCCCGGCCGATGCCCGTCTCCAGCATGCCCCCGCACCACACCGGCACCCCGTGCGCGTGCGCCACGTCATGCACCCGCCGAGCCTCCAGGTATCCCCCGACCCGCGCGGGCTTCACGTTCACGACCCGGCACGCGTCCATCGCGATCGCGGACGCGGTGTCGCGGGCGTTGTGCAGGGACTCGTCGAGGCAGACGGGGGTCGCGATGCGCTGCTGGAGGCGGGCGTGGGCGTACAGGTCGTTCTCCGCGAGCGGCTCCTCGATCAGCAGCAGCCCGAACGCGTCCAGCCGCCGCAGATGCTCGGCGTCCGCGAGCGTGTACGCCGTGTTGGCGTCGACCTGGAGCGGCAGCCCGTCCCCGAAGCGCTCGCGTACGGCCCGTACCGGCTCCAGGTCCCAGCCGGGCTCGATCTTCAGCTTGATCCGGACGTAGCCCTCGGTGAGATACCCCTCCACCGCGTCCAGCAGCTCACCGACGCTCTCCTTGATCCCGACCGACACCCCGGCCGGCACCCGCTCCCGCACCGCCCCGAGGTACGTGGCCAGCGACATCCCGTACGACCGCAGCTCCGCGTCCAGCACCGCCGTCTCCAGCGCCGCCTTCGCCAGCTCGTGCCCCTTGATCTTCTCCATCGCCGACGCGAGGTGGGCCGTACCGAGCACGGGGAGCGCGGCGACGCGCGGCAGCAGGAAGTCGCGCAGCACGATCTCCGCGCCGGCCACGAACTCCGAGCAGTACAGCGGCTCGGGGTCGCCCGCGAACTCCGACCAGCCCTCGGCCGCGTCCGTGACGACGTGCAGCAGAAAGGTGTCCTTCGTCGTCATCGTGCCGAAGGAGGTACGGAAGGGGCTGACCAGAGGGATCGCGACGTGCACGATCTCGACGCGTTCGAGTTTCACGCGGATGCCTCCCGGCGGGTGAGCGTGTACCAGCCGTCGCGGGACATGCCCGTCGCCGTGAACCCCTCGGCGAAGGCTTTCGTGAACACCTCGCGAACGGCCCGCCGCCAGCCCAGCGCCAGCTCCGGGTCGGCGGCCCGCAGCGCCACTATGTCGTCCGGAACGCGACACCAGACATATCGGTCCTCCGGGTCCCGGCGGGCGAGCGGACCGCCGTCGGGGGCCGTGTGGGTGGCGGGCGCGGCCTCGCGATCCGGGCTGCCGGGCCCGGTGTTACCCGACTTCCCTTGCGACGGCCCATGTTCCTGCCCCTGCTCCTGCCCTTGCGACTGCCCTCGCGGCGGCCCGATCAGGTCCCAGGTCACCTCCAGCCGGTCGCTCTCGTCGCCGTCGTTCACGCCGTCAGCCATGGGGCCGTAGAAGTCGATGAGGTAGTCCGTGCCGGTAGCGCCCAGTTTGACGAAGTTGAACCGGGCGTTCCGGCCGACCAGCGGATCGAAGGTCCAGCGCATGGTGAGCGCCCCGAGCTCCACCGCCCAGGCCTGCTGCGCCCGCTTGATCTGCGGCCCGAGCCCCTGCTCGGCGGCGGCCAGCAGCGAGTACGTCTCCCGCAACGCCGGCGGCCCGAACACGGCGACGCAGCCACCGACCAGCCGCTCCCCGTCGTACGCGGCATGCACGGCCCCACCCGCGTGGGCGAGGCTGTTCAGCGTCTCGGGCAGCAGGGGCGGTGCGCTGCGAGGCGTCTGCCATACGTCACTGAAGTAGTCGGCAACAGCGGTGAACCCGGCGGGCTCGTGGACGGTGCGGATGCTCAGTGAGGTCATGACACGAGTGTCGGAGGTGGTGCGGGGCCCTGCCTAGTGCACGCGCGCGTCAGCGCAACGCCTCCGCCACCTCCCTGGCCGCGTCGACGACCCGCGGGCCCACCCGCTCCGGCACCGCGTCCGCCAGCATCACCACACCCACGCTGCCCTCGACGCCGGTGACCCCGATCAACGGAGCGGCGGCTCCACTGGCCCCCGCCTCCAACTCGCCGTGGGTCAGCGTGTACCCGGGCTCGCACCTGGGCTGCTGCCGGGCCGCGAGTATCGCCCGTCCCGCGGCCCCCCGGTCCAACGGGTGCCGGAATCCGGCCCGGTAGGCGACGTGATAGTCCGTCCACGTGGGCTCGACGACGGCGACGGCCAGCGCCTCCGTGCCGTCCACCAGCGTCAGATGGGCCGTCGCCCCTATGTCCTCGGCCAGCGAACGCAGCGCCGGCAGCGCGGCCTCGCGGACCAGCGGATGCACCTGACGACCCAGTCGCAGTACCCCGAGCCCGACCCGGGCACGGCCGCCCAGGTCGCGCCGTACGAGTGCGTGCTGTTCGAGCGTGGCGAGCAGCCGGTACACGACGGTCCGGTTCACGCCCAGTTTGTTGGATAGCTCGGTGACGGTCAGCCCGTGGTCCGTATCGGCCAGCAGCTTGAGGACACGCAGTCCTCGGTCGAGCGTCTGAGAGGTCTCCGCGGTCACGACGCCCACTCCTTAGTGGTGAGGTCGACGGCCCCCTCGCGGCGGATGCGTCACAGAGTCCCGTCCGTGACGCGCTTCAGAGGCCGCCGATCGGCCCGCGGCCCGGCCTGTGCCGGACCGCGTCGCTTCACGGCTGCGCTCCGCGGCGGCGCTGCCACGGGGCGTGTGCGTAGCGGGACATTAGCGAAGCCGGTTCGCTGAGCGGAAGGCTCCGTCCAGAATCCGGGCAGTGGCCGGTACGGACCACCGCCCTTTGCCCCGATACGTACGGCGCACGCCCTTGGCACCGCGCCGGGCGTCACCTCATGCGGGTGGCCCACTCCTGCACCTTGGCGATGCGCTGCCGCAACTGCCCCGCCGTCGCCTCCGCGCTGGGCGGCCCCCCGCACACCCGCCGCAGCTCGGTGTGGATGACCCCGTGCGGCTTGCCGCTCTGATGGACGTACGCGCTGACCATGGTGTTGAGCTGCTTACGGAGCTCCATCATCTCCTTGTGCGAGACGACCGGCCGCCGCTCGGCCGGCAGCTCCAGCAGGTCGGCCTCGGAGTCCGGCTTCTTGCGGCTGTGCGCTATCTGCCGGGCCTGCCGCTTCTGGAGCAGGAGTTGCACCTGGTCGGGTTCGAGGAGCCCCGGGATGCCGAGGTAGTCCTGCTCCTCCTCGCTCCCCGGGTGGGCCTGCATGCCGAACTCGGCACCGTCGTAGAGCACCCGGTCGAAGACGGCCTCGGACTCCAGCGCCTCGAAGGAGAACTGCTCCTGCTCGCCGGTGTCCTCGTCCTGCTCCTTGTTCGCCTCCTCCATCTCCTTCTCGGACTCGGCGTACGGGTCCTCCTCGCCCTCCTTCTTCGGCTTGTCGAGGGCGTGGTCGCGCTCGACCTCCATCTCGTTGGCGAAGGTGAGGAGGTCGGGGACGGTCGGCAGGAAGACGGAGGCGGTCTCGCCGCGCCGCCGGGACCGTACGAAACGGCCGACGGCCTGGGCGAAGAAGAGGGGGGTGGAGATGGTGGTGGCGTACACACCGACGGCGAGCCTCGGGACGTCGACGCCCTCCGACACCATCCGGACCGCGACCATCCAGCGGTCGTTGCTCTCGCTGAAGTCGTCGATCCGCTTGGACGCGCCCGTGTCGTCGGAGAGCACGAGGGTCGCCTTGGACCCCGTGATCTCGCGGATCAGCTTGGCGTAGGCGCGGGCGGAGTCCTGATCGGAGGCGATGACGAGGGCACCGGCGTCCGGGATGGCCTTGCGGACCTCGGTCAGCCGCTGGTCGGCGGCGCGCAGCACGCTCGGCATCCACTCGCCGCGCGGATCGAGCGCCGTACGCCATGCCTGACTGATCGCGTCCTTGGTCATCGGCTCGCCGAGGCGGGCGGCGATCTCGTCCCCCGCCTTGGTGCGCCAGCGCATGTTGCCGCTGTAGGAGAGGAAGATGACGGGCCGCACGACATGGTCGGCGAGCGCGTTGCCGTATCCGTAGGTGTAGTCGGCGGCGGACCGCCGGATCCCGTCGTTCCCCTCCTCGTACGTCACGAAGGGGATGGGGTTGGTGTCGGACCGGAACGGCGTACCGGTGAGCGCGAGCCGGCGCGTGGCGGGCTCGAACGCCTCGAGGCAGGCCTCGCCCCAGGACTTGGAGTCACCGGCGTGGTGGATCTCGTCGAGGATGACCAGGGTCTTGCGCTGCTCGACCCGGTTGCGGTGCAGCATGGGCCGCACGCCGACACCGGCATACGTCACGGCGACGCCCTGATAGTCCTTGCCGAGCGGGCCCGCGCTGTACTCGGGGTCCAGCTTGATGCCTATCCGCGCGGCAGCCTCCGCCCACTGCTTCTTCAGATGCTCGGTCGGCGCGACCACGGTGACCTGCTGCACGACATGGTGATGCAGCAGCCAGGAGGCGAGGGTGAGCGCGAAGGTCGTCTTCCCGGCCCCGGGTGTGGCGACCGCGAGGAAGTCACGCGGCTGCTCCTGGATGTACTTCTCCATCGCCCCCTGCTGCCAGGCACGCAGCTTGCTGGCGGTGCCCCAGGGGGCGCGGCCGGGGAAGGCGGGGGAAAGGTGGTGGGAGGAGGCGGCTGTGGTAGTCACGGTCTCCGTTTGGGGGTCGAATCAATGGGGTCGCGCGCAGCGCGTCGAGTAGGGCGGTGGTGGGTGACGGGCGGGCGGCTCGGCTAACTGGGTGTTGGCGACTCGGCTACGTATGACAACCGGGCCACCCTACCGGCGGCCCGGTGGTGCCCAGGTGCGGACGAGGCCGGGTCAGGCGCGGGTGGGACCGACGTCACAACTGCCGCAGCCGCCCCGCGATCACGGAGATGTCGCCCTCGTTCCCGGAGGCGACAGTGATGACCAGGTCGTACGCGGTGTCCTGGTCGCAGCCGGTGAGGTCGACGCCGTTGACGCCGAGGAAGGTGGCGGCGGCCAGCCAGGCCGTGCGCTTGTTCCCGTCGACGAGCGGGTGGTTCGTCGCGATGGCATGCAGCAACGCAGCCGCCTGCTCGTACAGGTCGTCGTAGGCCGCCGTCCCGAACATGCGGGCGCGTGGGCGGTGCACGGCGGAGACGAACAGCCCGGCCTCCCGCACCTCGGGGGCACGCCCGCCGAAGGCGATCCGGGCGATCGTCATGACCTCCGCGACCGTGAGGTACCTGGTCATTCGCCGAGCCTCCGCAGCAGATCGGCATGCGCATCGGCAAGCGACTCCGCCGCGACGCGCACCGGCGACGACTCCCGCGCCAGTCGATGCAGTACGGCGTCCAGCGCGATGTCCTCGGGGAGACGGCCGGTGGCATCCGCGAGGTCGTCGAGCTCCCGTCGGACGTCGGGCGGGAGGGGGATGGTGAAGTCGCTCATGCCCGTGACGATAGGGAGCGGGCCGGGGAACCTGCGAGCCGTTTACGCCTCACCCCACCCCGAACACCCCATGCGCCGAAGGCCTCACCGCTCCCGACTCACCGCTCCCGCAACCGCGTGGTCACCCAAGCCCCCACCAACGCCACCCCCGCCATGGGCAGGAACACCACCGCGAACGCCGCCGGATGCGAACCGGCGCCGGACGCCTCCGTCGCCGCATGGCTCACCGCGCCGCCGCCCAGGGCCGCGAAGGCGGCGCCGCCGGCGGCCAGCAGGACGATGTTGGACAGGGCGTCGGAGATCTGGAGCGCGGCGGAGTTGGTGCCGGCCTGCTCTGGGCGGGAGAGGTGGAGCAGGAGCACGCTGCTGGAGGCGATCACCAGCCCCATCCCGAAGCAGCCGAACGCCCACGCCACCGCGAGGGCCCAGGCGGGCACGGAGTCGATCAGCACACTCGGCGCGGCGGCGATGGAAGCCGCCACCAGCACCATCCCCAGCGTCATCAGCCGTTCCCGGTACGGCTCCACCCGCGGCCGCGACTGCACCCACGACCCCAGCGCCCATGTCACGCCGCCCGCCGCGAGCGAGAACCCGGCGAGCGTAGGCGACAGCCCTCGCTGGGTGACCAGCATCAGCGGCACGAAGGACTCGGCGGCGATGAAGGACCCCGCGGCGACCCCGCGCAACAGCACGACGGACGGCAGCCCGCGCGCCGCCCGGTACGTGCCGCGCGGGAGCAGCCCCAGCGCGGCCGGCACGAGGAGCGCGGCGCCGGCGACGCCGGGGACGAGGGAGAGCCACCGCAGGTCCTGGGCGGCGTACTGGAGCAGGCCCGCACCGAGGGAGATTCCGAGCGCGAGCCGGATGCGCCGCCGGTCGAAGGAGGCGGGGCGGCCGGAGCCGTCGATCGGTCCGCCCGCCCGGCGCCGTATCTGCGGCAGCGCGAGTGCGAGCGGAAACACGACGAGCACCGGAATCCCGACGAACACCCAGCGCCACCCCAGATGCTCGGTCACCGCCCCGGAGGCCAGCGGCCCCACGATCGACGGCACCACCCAGCTCGCCGAGAACGCCGCCATGATCGCCGGCCGCAACCGCTCGGGGTAGGCCCGCCCGACGACGACGTACAGGGCGACGATGACCAGTCCCCCGCCGAGCCCCTGCACGGCCCGCCCGAGAATGAACAGCCACATCGCCCCGGCGGTCCCGGACAACAGAAGCCCGGCCCCGAAGAACGCGATCCCCGTGGTCAGCGCCCCCAACGGCCCCCGCCGATCCGACCACTGCCCCGCCAGCACCATCCCGAACAGACTCGTGGTGAAGTACCCCGAGAACGCGAAGGCGTACAACGACACCCCGTCCAGCTCCCGCGCCGCGACCGGCATGGCCGTCCCGACGGCGGTCGCCTCGAAGGCGATGAGCAGCACGACGGAGACGATCCCGATGCTGAGCGCCCGATACGACCGCCCCAACACGGTCTCCTCGGCCTCGGGGACCGAGGGGGCCGCGGGACCGCCGGATATCTTCTCGGCGCTTGCGTCACGGGGATCGAGGGCAGTCATGAACGCCAGCGTAAGGCCCACAACCCCCTTTGACCCCTGTCGGGAGTCGGCCCTGCGGTGCGACCTTGGTCGTACGACCGGGGTTTCATGAACGCGGTGTGGCAGTCCCATTGCAGCAGCCGCGATTCCCTTGAGCCCCCTCCACACCGCGCCATACGGTCGATCCACCGAGTTCGGACGGAGCACCACGCTCCACCGACCTGGCCGTGTGCCCGAGTGGTTTAGGGACTCGCCTGCAAAGCGAGTTACGTGGGTTCGAATCCCGCCACGGCCTCTGGTCGCCTGACCAGGCAGAACGAAAGGGCGGCACCCCTGGTGGGGTGCCGCCCTTTCGGCCGTCCGTCTCAGTTGCCGTCTCAGTTGACGGTTACAGGCGTAGGAGGCGCGGTGCCCCGCGCCGCAGGTAGCGGGCGGGGCACCGCGTCGGCTGGGACTACTCGAAGATGTTCGGGACGGGGATGCGGTTGACGCGGCGGTTAGCGTTCCAGGCGGAGGCAACCGCCAAGTGAGCGGCCTTGAGGCGGCCCTTGGTGCCGTCGTGGCGGGTGTTGTTGTTGGTGGCGATGGTCTGGATCTTGGCCCTGAAGGATGTGGGGTCACCCTGGCGCTTGAGCTTCTGCGCCAACTCCTGGGGGTTCAGTTCACCGGAGTGCTTGGACATCACCGTGGCAATGCCTCCGATAGTGACGGAGTGCCAGGTGTCTGGGGTACGACCCCAGGCGTCCTCAGCAATGGTGAGCGACAGGTCCAGGATCTCGGGGCCGTGCTCCATGACGATGCTGAGGATCCCCTTGATGCCGCGCACGCCGTTGACGCTGCTGCTACCTACCTTGAGCTGGTGCTTCTCCAGGACGGTGTTGGTGTCCTGGAAGAGCGGATGCCCAGCCAATACGCCGATCCTGAACTCGTCATTCGGGCCGACCTTCGAGGACTCCTTGTTCTTGATGATGAACAGCGACGCCTCATTGGCCATAGAGAGCTCGGAGTGGACCTCACAGGTGATGGTCTGGATAGCCTCGCGAACCTCCTCCGAGACTGAGACCTTCCCCGTCAGGATGAGCTGGCAGGCGTAGACGCGATGCATACCGTCCACCGCGTACAGACCGTCATCGCGCTGGGAGAGGATCGGCGTCCCGAGTGCGGTGGGGACCAGCTTCTCAGCGATGGTCGCCGCACGGGCCTTGTTGAGGTTGCGCTGCGCGCGGTGGTCAAACTTGATAGTCCTCGGGTCCACCTTGATGTACTCGATCGGGTGGTCCGGGATGTCGTAGCTGTAGTCCTTGCCGGGCAAGGCTTCTCCTTTTGTGTCAGCACTCCAGTGGGGGTGACGACGACACATGTCAGCTCCCGAATGCGGGAGACGGCGACTAAGTGATGATCAGACTATCCGGCAACTGGGCTATTCAGCACCCGAATTCACCGACTCAGACAGAACGCCCGCGCGTGAACGTATCGGCACTACCACAGACTCGCCGAACGAGATGACTTGTTAGGGCAAGTCCTTGCCTCCGTCAGCCCTCGGCCGGAGAGCATCGGACTGCCAGATCAGGCCGTCCACCTGCCTCGCGATGTCCGTCCGCACGGCGTCCACCATGTGCTGATAGCGAGCGGCCATGGCTGTGGTCGACCAACCCATGAGGCCCATGACGGCACGCTCGGGAACGCCGAGGATCAGTAGAACCGTCGCGGCCGTATGGCGGGCGTCGTGTAGACGTCCGTCGCGAACGTTCGCCTCCTTGAGCAGAGCTTTCCACTCGGTCCAGTCCCGGCGGTGGGACGGGCTACGGCCGTACTCATCCGGGAAGACCAACCCGTTCTCCTCCCAGTGCTTCCCGGCCGCCGCCCGCTCCCCTTTCTGTGCCTTGAGGTGGGCACGGAGTAGGTCAACGAGCTGTTCGGGGAGGCCGACCGCGCGGCGGCCGGCGCGTGACTTGGTGGTGGACAACTCCGGGTTGGTGCGTCGCCTCTGCGGGCAATAACCGGCGGCCTTGCGTCCGCAGGGTTCCACGCACCCGTGGGCGTACTGCGGCCGGTGGCGACTACGGCGGACCACGAGGAACCCACCGTCAAGGTCGACGTCGTCCCACATCAGCCCGAGCACTTCCCCTTGTCGCAGTCCGAGGGCGAGGGCAACGGCCCAGCGTGCGGAGTTCCGGTGCTGGTCAGCGGCCTTGAGCAACCGCTGTACCTCTTGGACGCTGTAGGGCTCGACCTCGTACTCCCCCGTCTTCGGCGCCTTGGCCAACTGAACGGGGTTCTTGCCGAGATGGCCACGCCGTACCGCCTCATTGAGGGCGGTGCGCAGGGTGCGGTGCGCCTGGTGCGCGGTCGCGGGCTTGCTGCCGGTGGCCTGCATCTTGGCGTAGAACGCCTCGATGTGCTCAGGCTTCAGCCTGTCGAGACGATGCGCCCCCAAGCCGGGAATGAGGTGCTTCCGGACGGCCACGCCGTACCCGACCATCGTGTTGTCGTTCACGGCGAGGGGCGCGACGTTCTCAATCCAGTGAGTCAGCCACGCCTTGACCGTCCACGCCTTGCCGGGCTTCCGCACGGTCTTGGCGTCACGCGCTTTCTCCAACTCGCGTACGGCGAGCGTCACTTCGGCGCGGGTCTTCCGCTCGACATGGCGGCGGTCCGGGGTGCCGTCGTCGCGGATGCCGACGGTGACGCGGCCGTGCCACTTGCCGTCTTTGCCGAAGTAGATCGAGCTTCGGCCGTTCGGCTGTCGGGTGCGCTTCTTCTTGTCCTCTGCCACGGGCAGGCTCCTGTTTCTTGATGTCGGGATGGAGACCGGGGCGGCGGGCTGTCCTGTCCGGGAGTGCCGCCGCCCCGGGCGTCGTCAAGCGGCGCGTTGGGCGGTGCGGAGGCGGGTCACGTACGCGGCCGGGGCGTCGGCTGGGACCCTGCGGAGTCCGTCGACCATGACGGATTCCAGTGCGCCGGTGCGGATAAGGGCGAAGCATTTGGTCCGGCCGATGCGGAGTCGGCGGGCGGCCTCTTCGACCTTGAGGAGAACCAGGGTCGGGTCTTCGGCGGGGGCGAGGGGGAGGGTGGTGGGTTCGTCCACGGCTCACTCCTGTAGGGCTGAGTTCATGGGCAGATGCCGCCGCACAAACCGCAATATCCGCAGAAAACCCGTGGATGCCCGTTGACCTGCGGTGATGTGGTGCGCGGGCGGGGGTGGGCGGTGCTCCGCAGAAACCCGCGATATTCCGCAAAAATCAGGGGCGGCCGACGGCCGGTCCCCGTGGGCGGGATGGCGATCGGTTTTTGCGGAATATCGCGGGATTGTGCGACGGGCCCCCGTCCGGGGTCGGCGTGGGGGGCCGTCGCAGGTCAGCAGAGGTGCCCGGGGTTTTCTGCGATTTCGCGGTTTGTGCGAGGGGGGTTATGCGCGCGGGCGGGGTCACCGGCCGCCGTGGCGCAGGGACGGGTGGGCCTGCAGGCGGGGTGCCGGTGGGCGTCCGCGCTTGCCGGTGCGCTCGGGTTGGTAGGACCGCAGGTATCCGTGGTCTTCCAGCAGCGCGAGGGCCGGTTCGAGGTCGGCGACGGTGGGGACCTCGCTGCGAGACAGGACGCTGAAGACGTCCCGCCGGCTGACGTCCTCCCATCCGTTGTCCCTCAGCACTTCCAGCACGCTGCGGGCGCGGGACAGGACCGGATCGGCGCCCATGACGTCGAACACGGCGAGGGCATGGGCCGTGTAGTACTCCCCCAGCCCGATAGCCGCGCGCATGGTGTCTTCGGTGACGGGGTGGGCGTAGCCGTTGCCGCCGTGTTCGGCGAGGTGCAGCAACGCGGCCATGCGGGCGGTCGCCCCGGCCAGCTTTCCGGCCCAATTGGAGATGTGGCCCAGCTTGCCGCCGCGTGCCTTGAGCTGCGGTTCGATGCGCTTCTGATAGGCGATCAGCGCCGCGTCCGCTTCCGGGGTGAGCTGGATGACGGCCGGATCTGTCCACTCCGCCAGGGACAGGGCGAGGTCGATGACCTTCGCGGTGTAGGTGGCGGCCGTCTGCTCCGGGACCGGGTCGGTGATGATCTCGCGTTCACCGACCGTGGACACCGGCAGGGAGTACAGGAAGCGGGCCAGCAGTCCGCGTCCCTCGAACCCCTTCACCTTCCCGATGTCCCTCAGCACGTCCGGCTGCACGGCCAGACCGATGGTCAGGGCGGGGGCGTCGATGTACTCGCGGCGGGTCTGCCGGTTGACCCGCAGCCGGTCCCCGGCGTGCCCCTTCAGGAAGACTTCCATGTTGGGCGCCCCGGAGTAGCGGCCGGCGATGATGTCGAAGATGCCGCCCTCGGCGCTCATCACCGACAGCCGGCCGCCCTGTTCCGCCATGAGCGAGGTGACCGTCTCGGGTGTCGAGTCGTCCGCCAACAGCACCGGTTCGGCGGGAACGGTGAGCGTGTCAGCCGTCTGCGCGAGGCCCACGGCGGTCGCCACCATCTCATCCCGCTTGTCGCCGTCGGCGGACGCGGCCTTGGCGGCGGCCTTGTCGGCCGCTTCCTTGGCCAGGCGTGCCGTCAGCTCCGCTTCTACGATCACGGGCTGCATCGCGGTCTTGAGCTGCTTCTCGGCCTCATAGAGGGGGTTGGTCAGCAGCGCGAAGACGGCGGACTTGCGGTTGGCGGGCGGGAGCGCCACCACCGTGTAGACGTTGGTGGGCTCACGCCAGTTGCCGCGTACGTGGACCACCGACCGGCCGCCGGCCGCCGTGGCGAGCACGGCCAGGGCGACCGAACCGGCGAGGTCTACCGGGGTCTGCGTCTCCTGTGCGACGGCCGTCACGAACTCCCCCAACCAGGTGGGGAGGACGTGGGCCGGGAACGGCGGACGCTCCCTGCGGCCGGTGAGGGGAATGGGGTCCTCCCACACGTCCGGTGCCGCGTCGTCCTCGCCGTGCGGGTCTTCCAGGGTGGGCAGTCCGGCCCACAGGTCGGGGCTGTCCACAGGCTGTGGAGTCATGAGGCCGCCCTCCCTTCGGCGGTGGTGGTGTGGGGGCAGACACCGACGCGGACACGGGCAGTCAGCCGGATGACGGCGGCACGGCCCCGGGCGCGTTCGTGATGCCCGCAGGCACAGAGCCAGTCCGCGACAGGGATGCCCTCGCACTGGATCTGAAGCCCCGGGGTGATGCCGGTGACGGTGACCGTCTGCGGGTCAGAACCAACGGCAGAAAGGACGCCCTTGCGGGCGGCGACCTTCGGTTCGCCTACGCGCGGCCGTGGCGGGCGCTGTACGGCGCCCTGAGGGCTGTTCGTGGGGGTTCGGGATGCTTTATTCATGCCGCACGCTCCACGGCCGTCTCAAGGCCGTTGGCGACCGCGCGGCGGGCGTAGCTCTCCGGGACACCCACCAAGACGGCGGCCGTCACGATCTCCTCACCGATCGCGGCGAGGCCGCACGGTCCCGGGCACCCGGTGTGTTGTGCGGCGAGGAACCGGGCGACACCGAACGCCTGTGATCCGGCGCCGGATTCGGCGCGGGCCCGTACCAGGGCGAGGCCGCGTTCCAGGCCGGTGCGGACGTAGCGCTCGGTATGGCGGCACCCGGTGGCCACCTGCCGCGACCACGGAGCGCGCGTCGGGAGAGAAGAGACCACCTCCCCCGGGGCGGGGGTGGTGTCTTCCTTCACCACCAGGGCGCGCACGGCCGCCGGGAGAACGGCCATGCGGCCGGTTCCGGGTCCGAGCCAACGGGCGTACTGCATCAAGGACTTGATGTCGACCCCGGGCCGGACCGCGTTGGACGACGGCATGGCGCCCCGGTAGAGCCAGTGCTCGCCCCGCGTCGTCTGCACGATGCGGGTCGCGGGCAGGGTCTCCCGGGCCCACGCGACGGCCGCCGCGTTGTCCAGGTCGACCACCGTCAGCCCCACCCCGCCGGGGTGATAGGCGACCGCTACCGCCTCACGCCACACTGCCGCCCACACTGGCGAGGTCAGGACACCCGCGTCAGTGGTGGCAGCGGCCCACGCGTGGCACGGGGCAGGGCACTGACAGGGGCCCGCGCTCTTCATGTTGGGTCGGCCGCCGCAGGCGCCGTCCTTGCAGGAACGGCAGTTGCCGAAGGGAACCTTGCCGCGCCTCAGCGGCAGGACCGGGACGCCGGCCGACGAGAGGGCGAGGGCGATGTTCAGAGGGGTCGTCGCGGCGTTCACGAGATCGGATCCAGACGCGGCCGGGGCGCTCGCCCCGTTCGAGTGGCGAGGGCCGATCGGCCCTCGCCGAAAACGCGCGGTTGGGTCATGCTGTAGGTCTCCTGTTCTGCTACGTCGGGACTCGGAGACCGTGGGCGGCGGGCTGTCCTTGTCCGGGAGTGCCGCCGCCCACGGGGCAGAGCTAGAAGGGCGGTTCGTTGCTGTAGCCGTCGGGCCCCCACGGGTCACGGCCGCTGTCACGGCGACGCAGCCACCGGGGCCGACGCGGCAGGGGAAGCAGGACCCAGCGACGGGACTCGTTCCACCACCCGCAGAACTCGATGTCGCTCCCGGCGTACTCGCCGTTGCCGTCGCCGTAGGGGTGCTCGATGCCGCCGAATCCCTCGCAGTCGCGGCAGTCGGGGCGGGGCGTGTCGGTCAGGACCAGGGCCCGGCGACGCCAGTGGGCGACCTGAATGCGCAGTCGGATCACGGGCGTTGATCTCCTTCTGTCAGCCGTAGAACTTGTTGCGCTTGATGACGGCCTTGCGGATGTTGACCGTCGTT
Organism: Streptomyces sp. cf386; assembly: GCF_900103585.1. Classification (GTDB taxonomy): domain Bacteria; phylum Actinomycetota; class Actinomycetes; order Streptomycetales; family Streptomycetaceae; genus Streptomyces. The sequence goes on along the minus strand of NZ_FNHV01000023.1, from coordinate 128,822 downwards.
CCGCCGCCGTGACCGCTCGCGCTGAACACCTGCACGGCGATCCAGCCGCCGAAGATGACGGCGGCGAGGATGATGAGCTGATGGATGAGCGCGGCGAGCGAGGCGATGAACGTGGTCAGCAGGACCAAGCCGCCGCACAGCGCGCCAAACCCGATGCCCCCGAGCGCGATGTTCACCGCCGCCCGGGAGACGGCCGGCTTGGCGACGACCGGTTCGGGCTTGGCGGGCTCGATGGCGTAGCCGGTGACGACGCGGCCGTCGGGCAGGATGACGCTCGCCACCGTCGGGATGGCGCCCGGCTGCATGGGCATGAGCGGCGCGGTGTGGGCGGGGACGATCGGGGTGGGGGTGTGGACTTCCACGGCCGCCGTCTCGTGTCCGGCGAGGTGGCCGTACGCGGTGGGTTCGTTCACGGTGCTGGTCTCCCTTCGGGTCAGCGGGTGATGCCGGGTAGGGCGTCGGTGACGGCGGTGACGAGCCGGTTGACGGTGTCGGCCGCGCCGGTGTGGGCGAGGTAGAAGCCGAAGAGCGCGACGGCGACGGCCGCCCCGGCGCCGACCGCGCGGAAGCGCAGCAGCAGAACGACGACGACGGCGAGCAGCAGAACGAGCGGGATGGTGAGCGTCACGGTGTCTCCCGGCGGGTCAGCGGGTGCCGGCGCGGTAGGTGCGCGCGGCGCGGTTGTAGATCCAGCGGCCGACGCGTATGCGCTTGCCGGTGGCGTCGCAGCGGCGGCAGTCACGGCCGCGCTTGGTCTTGCCCTTGCGGTCGGTCTTGAGTTCGTGGCCCATGCCGTCGCACTTGCGGCAGTCCCCGAACGGGCTCAGCCAGCACTTGACGATGTAACCAAGGGTGACGAGCAGCAGGAAGGCGGTAGCGAGCGCTGCAAGGCTCATCAGGGGCCTCTCAGAGGGGTTGAAGGGGGTTTTCGCAGGTCGGCCGCTACGTGCTAGCGGCCTGATCAGGGGCGGTTTGGGTCGCTAGCAGGGTTGCTACCGGTAGCGACGTCTGCCGCTACCGGTAGCAGTCCGTGAGACCTATCCGGCGTCCCGCTTCTTGTTGCGCTCCGTAATCGCGGCGGTGAGGTCGTCGCGCTTGATGCCGCGCTTGTTGACCTGTTCGCCGTCGATGCGCCGGCTGATCTGCACCGTGCCGATGCCGAACGGCTTGAGCGCGGCGGTGAGCGCTTCCGCCTTGGGCTTGGGCTCCAACTCCGCCCACGGGCCGTAGACGTCGGGCCGCAGGTCGGCAAGCCGGTCCACGACCGTTTCGGACCACACCTTGGCCTCGCCCTTGCCGAGCACGGCCGCGACGTCGTCAAGGATCGTCGCGGACGTCTCCGGGGCGGGTGCCTCGCCGACCGCGTCACCCGACAGCGTCCCCTCCGCCTCCCGCAGTGCGGCGGCGCGGGTCAGGATGCGGTCGGCGTCGCGGCCGTCGGCGAGGTAGGTGCGCACGATCCCGGAGTCGTCCGACATGCCCTTGAGCAGGCCCACACCCTTGTGGGACTTCAGCAGCTTGGACGCGTCCAACCCCTCCGAGTACGAGCCCGCACCGAGGATCGTGTCCGAGACCTGGTAGGCGCCGACCCGCAGGGCGAACCGGGCCTGATGCTGGTCACGCAGCTCCGAGGGGCACGCCTTGTCGTCCGGCTTCTGTGTCGCGGTCATCACCGAGACACCGACCGCCGGGGCGACCCGGGCGAGGTAGACCATCAGGGAAAGGATCTCCTTGCCGTGCTCGGGGTGGGTCAGGTACTCCTGCACCTCGTCCACCACGAACAGCGTGAGCGGCATGTTCAGCTTCTTGTCCCGGCTGATCTCCGGGGTGAGCTTGCCCTCCGGGCAGACGTGCAGCGGCAGTTCGGACAGCCGGTGGTACCGGTCTTCGACGTCCGCCTTGAGTTCCCGCAGCGAGGTCAGCAGGTGCTGAACCGGGTCGACCCCGTTCTTCGGCACGATGCCGAACCCGATGCGGTGGGCGACCTTGGCGAACGTGCGCCAGTCCGGCGACGCCTTGCCGTCGAACACGTACAGGCGCACGTACGGATCCAGCGCGGCGGCGAGCGCGATCGTGCGGGCGGAGAACGTCTTGCCCTGACGCGGCACGGCGCCGACCAGCAGCGACAGCCACAGCATCGTGGCCATGACCGGGTTGCCGCGCTCGTCCACGCCCCACGGGAACGGCTTCCAGAAGTCCACCCGCGTCGCCCCCAGCAGCGGGGACTTGCCCGACGGCACGGCGAGCGGGTCACGGTCGGCGATCCAGTACGACACCCGCCGACCGCTCGTCTCGTCCTTGTCGAGGAAGAGCTGAGTCGGGGCGATGTCCATACCGGAGGCGAGACGGGCGTGAGCCTTCATCGCGTCTTCGAACGTCTTGCCGTACGGCAGATCCACGACCACCCGCCAGCCGTCGCCGTCCCGGCCGATCGGGCGCGGGAACGCGATCGTCTGATCCTTGGTGGTCAGCCCGGAAGCCTCATGCGCGCGGATGACGATGTCGGACGACAGCCGCCGCTTGCGGAACGTCACCTTGGCCATGTCGATGAGCGGCCGGTCCGCCGGCGCCCCGACCACACCGAGGGTGGTGGTCAGCGTCGCCATGGCCAGCATGAGCAGCCACGACGGCGCCATGACGTACAGGGTGAGCGCGGCGGCCAGACCGACGAAACCGGCGATCGTCGCCACGATCCCCCGCAGCCGGACGCGGTCGTTGCGCTGCCGCGACAGCTTCAGGTACTCCGCTGCATCCTCGTTCGCCACGGACGCGAGACGCAGCGTTTTGCCCTCAGCGTCGAACACCCATCGGCCGATCGCGGCCGACCACCGCCACGCGCCGCGCGGCGAGTACACGCAGATCTTCGGCGTGTACACCAGCGGCAGACGCACGGCGTGATACCCGACCACGGCCGAGTAGTGGCGGATCGCCCACTTGCGGACGGCCGTGCGCTGGTCAGGGAGCTTCACCCAGTCCGGCAGCACCGGCATCCGGGCCTTGTCCCTGGCCTCCATCCATTCCGCGACCGAGGGCGGGTAGACCTCGCGCGGCGGGTCGACCGGCGCTCCCTCGCTCAGCCCTTCGGCCTCCGGGTCGTCGGTGTCGGGGAGTTCGGCCTCCCACTCCCCCGGCTTCACCACACCGGCCGGCATGGCCGGGTCGGCGGGGTCGGTCTTCTTCTTCATCGGGAACGGCACGATGTCGGCCGTCGGCTGTTCGGTGCCCTCGGGGTCCTCCGGGGGCGGGAAGGCGGTGGTTTCCGTCACGATGTACGCACTCCTTCGGGAGTCGAAGGGCCCGGCCGGCTTGCTGTGGAAGGTGGGCGGCCGGGCCCGGGTTCGTGTGGTTCAAGCGGCGCGCTGTTCCTCGGGATAGGCGCAGGTCACGCAGGTTCCGAGCGTGGGCGGGATGACGTATCCGGCGTCCCGGCGGCACTCGGGGCAGCGGCGGCGGGCGGCATTGGCCTTGGCGAGCGCCGCCCACCTCGCCGGGGTCATCGGCCGCACGGGGCGGGCGAGGTCGACCCGGTACAGGTATGCAGTCAGCGGTTCGCGGCGACGGCGCGGCCTGAGGATCTGTGCCGCGATGTCCTGACCTCCCGGGCGCAGTCCGCGGATGCGGAGTTGGCGGCGGGTGGCCAAGTCGTCGGGGGCGTAGCGCCACGGGTAGGTGGGGATGCCGAAGCGCTCGCCGGTGGGGTCGAAGCAGTCGGCGAGGGTCAGCCGGCTCACGCGGCTTCAGCGCCACCGGCGGCGCGCTCGGCAAGGATCGTGTCCCGCAGCATCCGCGCGTTCGCCGGCGAGGTGTGGACCTCGCGGCGGATGCCCTCTGCCGTGATCCGGGCATCGGGCCAATCGGCGGTCGCGGTCCGCGCCTCAGCGAGCAACTGATCCGTCGTGCGCTTGGTCCGGGGCGAGCGGGCCACGTCGGGAACCCGGCCGGTCGCCCGACGGGATCGGGGGGAGTCAGCCGCCACCGCCCGCCGACCGGCCGGCGCCGGATCGGCCTTGACCGGGTCGACCGCCGGGGCGATCGCCGGGACCGGCTTGAAGGGAAGCGTCGGCTTCATGAAGTCGACCGCTACCGGATCGGGCGCGGCGAATCGGGTCAGCACCACCGACGGCGCCGGGGTCGATTCCCGCAGGTCAGCCGTAGACCGATTCCTCATGGTCTCGGTGGATTCCTCCGCATTCGCGTCCGTGTCGGGAATCGGGGCGAGGGCGGGGGTCGTGCCGCCGAACATCGACGCGAGCGCGGCATCCGCACCGGCGGTGATCCGATCGCGCTGGACATCCAGCAGCCTCGATCCGAGCTCCGCGTCCCCGATCCCGACCTTGCGGGCCAGACGCCACGACGCCCGATCCGACCGCTTCCGCACCCGGCTGACCGGGTGCTGAGCGGCACGGGCGCGGTGGTAGGCGAGGGCCTGCACGATGTCGGCGGTGCGCCGCTCGTTCTCCGCGTCGCGGCCGTCGGTGTGGACGACGATGCGCCGGGCCAGGAACGCCATGCCCTCAGCGGACACGGACATGCCCATCGGGGTCAGGGCATAGATGACGGTCCGGCCCATGTCCGGCGCGGCCATGGCGCCCATGACGGCGGCGGCGGCCGGCAGTGCCCACAGCCCGATCCGGACGACGCGCGGGGAGGACTGTCCCAGCATGGTCAGGCCCAGCAGTACGAGCGCGAGCACGGCGGTTGCGCCCTCGCCGGCGGCGAGGGCACCGAGGGCGGTTCCCCTGCCGTAGGCGTGTCCGATGTTGCTGTAGGTGCCAATACCGCCGATCACGCCCGTGGCGAGCATGGGCACGAACGCGGCCGTCAGGACGCTAATTTGAACCTTCGTCAGAGGCTTGCGGGTCTCGTTCACGCCGCTTCCCCCGTCCCCGGCCGGTAGCCGCGAGCGGCACGCAGGAACGGCACCGTACGGGTCAGCGCGTCGGCGTACAGGGCGTCCCAACCGGCGATCTCGTCACCGGCCTCCGCCTCCGCACGCAGGTCGGCGAGGATGTCACGGGCCGCGTCCTCACGGGCGGCACGCTCGCCGTCCGTCTCGAACTCCAGCGGCCCACGGAACAGGTCGACGTCGATACCGAGCGCCAGTTCCGCGAACTCGATGTCGCCGTGCGCTTCCTGGCCGGCGACGAAAGTGCGCATACGCATGGTGGATCTCTCCTTGATACGTCGGGAAGGGCACGGGGCGGTCGGCTGTCCTGTCCGGGAGTGCGACCGCCCCGCGAAGAACGGAGGTCAGACGGTGGCGATGACCAGCGCGGCAACCAGCAGCCACAGGTGGTGGAAGGACTGGTCAAGCGCATAGGCGCCGGTACCGATGTGCGGGTTGTCGTCGCGGCCGGCGCGTGGGGCACCGAGCCGGTAGAACTCGCCCTTGCCGGTCACCCGGGCCAGCCACGCGAGCGTGGTGCGCCGGTCGGCCCACCAGTGCGTGACGGCGTCGATGCCGAGTCCGGCGAGAATGCCGAGCGCCGACAGGTGCAGGTCCAGCAGCGCGGCGGCCGGGATGAGGACGGCGACCTTGGTGAGCGTCAGGGTGGCGACGTGCCGGGCGTCCGCGAGACGGCCGACCCACCCGGGACGGCCCTTGTGCGCGGACTGGTGTGAGGTCTGCACCCAGTGGTCACCCACGCTGTGGGCGACGTACAGAGCGATGAAGACGGCGGCGAACGTGGCAGCGTGCATCGGCGGCGGACTCCTGTCCGGAAGAAGCTGCGGGGCGCGATCCGGGCGGGTGCTAGCTGATCTGCACGTGGCCGCTGGTCACCCGGCGGCGGACGTTCAGGTGACCCGCGCCGGTGACGCGGACGCTGCCGGACGTGGCGTTCACGGACAGACGGCCGCTGGACTGCGCGGTTGCTGCCATGCGGACACTGCCGGACGTGACGTTCAGACGGGCGTGGTGGCCGCTGTAGGCGCCGACGTTGACGCTGCCGGACGTGAGGCTGATGTCCAGCGGGCCGTTCACCTCGCCGACGATGACGCTGCCGCTGGTGACCGTGGCTTCAAGGTCACCGACGCGGTCAGCGGTCAGCATCCCGGAGGTGCCGTCGTACTCCAGTCGGGCCAGCACGCCCGTGACGACGGTGTTCGCCGTGTGCGTGCTGATTGCGGCCACCGACTTGGCGGGCAGATGGACAACGGCGCTGATCGGCGTCACCGCATCCCCGGCCGGGCCGGTCGCGGTGACCTCGCGACCGTTGATGAAGACCTTGCCGCCGCCGTTGATGTGGACGTTGCCGTTCACGATCTGCACGCCGTTGCCACCGGAGAACGTCATGGTGTAGCCGCCCCTGCTGACGGTGGTCGTGCCGCTCATGCCGCCGGCGAGGTCGGGGACGCGGACCCTGAGGTTCTGCCCGTTCAGGCTGACGGTGGTGTCGCGGATCGCGTCGGCCGACAGGCCGGAGGTGGCCTCCGTTGTCAGCACCATGTGCGCTTGCTTGAGCGTGGTGTCGACGATGACGCGGATACTGCCGGTGTTCATCGTCAGATCCAGGGCGATCGGGCCGATGACGTCCACGGGAATCGTGCGCTCGGTCATGGAAGAACTCCTGACTGCGTCGGGATAGGGAGACCAGGCGCGGCGGGCTGTCCTTGTCCGGGAGTGCCGCCGTACCGGAAGTCAGTGGTGGGGTGCGCGGCCCGCGCATCGGGCGGGCGATCAGGCGCGAGGGTCTGCCCTCGTCAAGGTTCTGCGGGCTTTGGATCAAGAAGTGCCGACTGTCGCCCCGAGAGGCAGAGTCGGGCAGGTCACCCGGCCCAACATGGGCGGTCGGGGTGGTGACCCGCACCCATCGACCACCCGTGTTCAGGTGGCTGGGTCGGCACTCTGTTGAGTTCTTCGCAGGGCGGAATCCGGGCCTTGCTCTCCGGACCCTGCATGAGGAACATGTATTACGTGTTCCTCATCTTGCAGAGGAAGGTTCGCCCCGTCAAGCCCTTCGGCTTTGTGGAGTTCGGCGAGACCCTCGCGCTCGATGTACCTACAGAGTGGCGTTGGCGGCGGCGACGATCGACTTCGCGCCTGTACGACTCAGGTCGTTCTTAGCTAGCGTGAAGTCGTACCAAGTCGTCCCGAGTGAGCGGAGGTTGGACGTGGCGAACGAGCGACTGCGCGGCGCGATAGTCGACTTGGGCCTGACTCTTGATGAGGTCGCCGAACGTCTCGGCGTCTCGGCCAAGACAGTAGAGCGCTGGATCAACGACCCGGAGCGCAAGCCGTATCGCCGTTTCCAGTACGCGACCGCCTCACTTCTGAAGTGCGAAGTCTCGTACCTCTGGCCGGACGAACGGACGTCGGCCGAAGTGACCGCAACCGGCAACGCGGAGTTGGTCAGGCTGTATCCGCATCGGTCCGTCGTGATGCAGACCCTTTGGACGAACCTCTACTCCAAGGCAACCCGGCAGTTTGACCTACTGGTGTACTCGGGGTTCTGGCTCACCGAGGACGCGACGTTTCACCGCATCGTGAAGGAGAAAGCAGCCGACGGAGTGGCCATCCGCCTCATGCTGGGAGAACCCGAGTCGCCGGCCGTGGCCGTGCGGGGCGAGGACGAAGGCATCGGCGCCGCGATGGCAGGCAAGATTCGCAACGCCCTCATCAACTACGCCCCGCTCTTCGGTCTCCCGGGTGTCGAGTTCCGCTTGCACGGCACCACGCTCTACAACTCGATCTACCGGGCCGATGACGAGATGCTGGCGAACGGCCACCTCTACGGGGTCGGCGCGTACATGGCTCCCGTGCTCCATCTGCGACGCGTCCCCGGCGGTGAACTCTTCGACGCCTACGCTGAGAGCGTTGAGAAGGTGTGGCAGTCGGCGCGTCCGATCTCGTCACCCGCCGATTGGGAAGGCACACGCTGATGAGCCGGATCGACTACTTCCGCGACCCGCACGCCCCTAAGGCCAACTCGGTCGTCCCGTCGGTGACGGCGGTTGTCCGGGACGCTGCGGGGCGACTGTTGCTCATCCACAAGACCGACAACGATCTTTGGGCCCTACCCGGTGGTGGTCACGACATCGGCGAGCGCATCGCGGACACGGTCGTTCGCGAGGTTCGGGAAGAGACCGGTATCGACGTTGAGGTCGACAACATCGTCGGGCTCTACACCGACCCGGAGCACGTTTTGGCGTACGCCGACGGCGAGGTCCGGCAACAGTTCTCCATCTGCTTCCGGGCCCACCCGGTCGGCGGTTCCCCGCGCACAAGTAGCGAATCGAAAGAGGTCCGCTGGATTGATCCGGCGGACCTTGATGGGCTGGACATCCACCCTTCGATGATGTTGCGCATCCGGCACGGTCTCGATGATGCGCGGCAAGAGCCTTACATCGGCTGACGACCAACAGAGGCGTTCGCCATCCGATCCCCGACACGCTTCGACGCGGCATGGATCTCGGGGGCCGCGCGCTGGATGAACCGCCCGACGATCGTGTCGGGGCCGTATCGCTGCACGATCTCATCCAGCCGCTCAGCCGGCGTCGTCTGCGTCCCGTCCGGCGTCGTCGTCATGTCGCAGTAGAGCAAGGCGTCCACCAGGTCGGGGCGTTCTAGCTCGAACTCGCCCTCAAGTTCCTGTCGAAGTCCGCGTTCCTCCGCTTCCAGCAAGGCACACGAGTGATGCGCCACAAGACGAACAACCCGTTCGTCCGCACCTTCCTGATCCCTGAGGAACCGCGCGCCGTCCAAGGGGTGGAAGCCCGTGACGGCAATAGTCGGCGAGTAACCAATGTCATGCAGCACGGCCGCCGCTTCCAACAGTTCCGCGTCGTCCCCCAGGATCGAGCTCAGGGAGCGAGCGCGCTTGGCGACCCCGAGTGAGTGCGCCCACCTGCGCGGAAGCGGATCGGAAAGCAGCGATTCAGAGAGCGCGTACGCCCACTCAGTCAGTCCCATGGCGGCCAAGCCTACGGCCGGGCGGCGGACGCCGGGAGAGCGCGCACGGTCCGCCCCTTGCCGTGCACGGTGGTGAGCAAGCCGTTTCCTTCCATCTGAGCAAGGACACGGCGTACGGCCGTCCGGGACGCTCCGAACCGCTCACACAGCTTCGCTTCTGACGGGTACGTGTCCCCTACTGAGAGTGAGTCCTCTTTGATCACGTCCGTCATGCGCTCCGTGAGCGACCGCCGGTCACCTCCCCGGACCACGCGCCACCCGATCCCGGGGGCGGACTCGACGACTCCGTCAGCTTCGAGAACCTTGAGCGCGCGGCGGATCGTGTTCCGGGAGACGCTGTGCGCGTCCATCAGGTCGGCTTCCGAGGGCAAAATGTCCCTGCCGTCCGCCGCCTGAATCTCGCTTCGCAGCGTCTCGGCAATGATCAGGTAGGTTCCGCGCGGACTGGCCTCCGGCACTTCGGCTCCTCTCGCAACGCTCCATAGCTCACCGCCAAGGGTCCCACGACCGAGTGACCATGCACCTTCTACAGACTGGTCATGGGTCACACCCTCAGGCCGGCCCTCGTGTCACCGGCGGCGTCACGCGGTTGAGTGTTTGGCACAGAAATCATCGGTAGCCCCGCTTCGGGTGTAACGCTACGTCTACGATCGACCACGGGCCAGGGAGGCAACTAGACCCCCTGGACAGCTCTACAGCAACCTGTCAATAAGGCTGATTAGGAGATCTCATGGCGGACAACGAACAGCCCGGAGCCGAAGTCGAAACAGAAGATGACGAACACGTTCTAGATATCGACGCAGAGGAGGAAGTCCTCACCGTCACATACGAGATCACATCATACGGAGCAGATTATCCGGTCGATGGCCTCGTTAAGCGCCTCGATCGAGGCGATGTTCAGATCCCCTCATTTAATCCTGCATACACAGAAAGTGACGAAATCCGAGGATTCCAGCGAGGGTTCGTTTGGAATCGCCCCCAAATGGATCGATTCATTGAGTCTCTTCTCCTCGGGCTGCCAGTCCCGGGCGTTTTCCTGGTTCGCGAGAAATCCAATGCACTGCTTGTTCTCGACGGACAGCAGCGACTCCGCTCCCTCCAAGCCTATTATTCCGGAATTCACGCCGGCCGCGAATATCGCCTAAAATACGCACAGGAGCCGTTCTACGGGAAGACATACGAAGAACTGGACGATGAAGACCGTCGCCGCCTTGACGACAGCATCATCCATGCGACGGTACTAAGGCAAGATTCTCCTACCGGATCTCAGCAAGCAATCTATTCAATCTTCGAAAGGCTTAATACGGGCGGCAGCCCCCTACAGCCCCAGGAAATTCGAATTGCACTCTTCAATGGACCCTTTCTTCAGCTCCTCGGGGAGCTCAACGAGGATCCTAACTGGCGCGAGCTGTACGGCCCTCCATCAAAGCGCTACAAGGATCATGAGCTGACTCTTCGAGTGTTCGCACTGTTCGAAGAATTCGATTCCTACTTCCGCCCAGTAAAGGGGTTCCTCAACCAGTACCTGGAGAATAATCGAGACCGAACCCCTGAAGATTCAGAAGAGCTTGCCGGGCTATTTCGAGCCGCATGTCGTCACATCTACGAAGCAATTGGCGCGCGCGCCTTCAAGCCCGTTAGGGCGCTCAACGCCGCCGTCCTCGACTCGGTGATGGTGGGCGTAATGCAGCGACTTGCATCCGGCGACATCACAAGTCATGAGCAACTCAAGCAAGCATATGAGGCGCTCATGATAAACAAGGAGTACAGAGCTGCCACCACGTACTCGACAGCCGGTGAAGAGTCAGTCGCCGAACGCATCCAGCTGTCCACCGATGCGTTCGCGAGCGTCGCATGACCTCGCGCGGAAGAGCGGAAGTCGCTCGAAGAAAGCAGCGTCTCACATCTCTTTTTAAAACAATCGACGGGGCAGACCTTAGCGGGGAGTTAATATCTCACTACTCCCGCTACCTCTGCATTCTCACTTCCGGATTCGTAGAGCAATCCGTCAAAGAGCTCGTCACCGAATACTGCCGGAAGCGCTCTTCAGAACCGATCCAACGGTATGTTGGAAGCCAGCTAAAAAAACTACGCAACATCGACTCCGAGAAGCTGAAACAGCTTATCGAGTCTTTCAGCGTAGAATGGTGGCGAGAAATTTCGGAAAAATATCCGGACCAGCTCGAATCAATCGGCAGTATCGCAACCGTCAGGAATAACGTTTCACACGGCGGAGACACTGGCATCACCATGTCAACGATGCTGCAATACTTCAATGACGCATGCATCCTAATGGACAAGCTGTCAGAAGTCTTCGATCCGGAGTGATCCCAGAATGTCTGTCAACGCCCAGGAGACGCTGGCGCACAACGCAGATAGCCCACGTAGGGACCTGAGCTGAGACGGGGCGTGAGCTCGCAGGATGCTCGCGCCCCCGTCTCAGTTTCCGTCTCGTTCCTAGCCGTTCGCGGCCGTCCAGGCTCGTTCATGGAGCCCTCGCTCTCCCTGCTTACGGACGGATATGAACCCCTCTGAACGAGACCGAATCACGCCCCAACGAGCCCGGACAAACCTGCAAAGCGAGTTACGTGGGTTCGATTCCCGCCACGGCCTCTGGCGTTTGAGCAGGTAAGGCAACAGGGCGGCATCCGACCAAGGGTGCCGCCCTGTTGTTCGTCCGCCCCGTCTCTCCACTCTCTCTCCTCAAACAGAAGCACAACCCTCAGCCCCCTCCAGCTGTCCAGAACATGACTGGACGGCAAACGTCCGGTCGCCGTGCTTCCTGTCCCGACGAGGAGACCCATCCGTGCGCCAGCGCATCCGCCCCTCGCACCTCCGTAAGTCGGCCGCCTTCGTGGCCGCCGCCGCGATCGTCGCGGCCGTTCCCGCGGTCGCCGTCTCCTCGGCGTATGCCGCCGAGGGCGAGCCCTCCCTGGTGATCTCGAGTCTGCCGAGTACGTCTCCCAAGCCCGGTGAGGTGTACGACGAGAACGTCGTCGTCACCAACAAGGGCACCGCGGCCGCGGACGGCATCACCTTCCGGATCCGGCTGACCCGGGGGCTGGACTTCCCCGAGCCCGTGGCGGGCTGTACCTACTCGACCGTCGAGGACCAGGTCAGGCAGGCGCTCTGCGAGCTCGACACCGTCGTCGAACCCGGCGCGTCCGTAGAGACGCCCGTGCGGTTCAAGGCGCTGCCCAACGCGCTGATGGAGGCCGTCCAGTACGGCACCTCGGCCACCGGTGCGGCTCCGGGCGAGGGATTCGACGACAGTCACCGGCGGCTGACCCTGACCGCCGACAGCTCGGCCGACCTCGTCGCCGTCGGTGACGACACCGAGGCGCTCGCAGGAGACAAGCAGTCCGTCACGGTGAAGCTCCGCAACGACGGACCGGGCTGGATCCAGAACCAGGAGAGCGACGACCTGACCGCGCTCATGGTGAAGATCCCGAAGGGCACGGTCGCCGCCGAGGTACCCAAGGAGTGCTCGCCGTTCGCGATCGACGGGCCGTCCGGGCCCGGTGGGACGCCGCGCAAGTCCACATACGTCTGCCGGCCCGCCGACGCCACCCTCGATGTCGACGAGACCGCCTCCTTCACCTTCATGCTGGAGATCAAGGACGACGCGAAGACCACCACCGGCGAGGTGAAGGCGACGTCCGTCTACGACATCCACCCGACGTTCGACAAGAACCCCGCCAACGACAAGGCCCAGATCCGCATCGCCATCCCCACCGACAACGAACCCGACCCCGCCACCTCCGGCGGCTCGACGGACGGCGGCTCCACCGGCGGCGGGAACGGCAACGACCCCGACGGCCAGTCCACCGGCGGCACCGGCGGGACGGGCAGCACCGGCTCCACTTCCGCCGGCGCCTCGACGGGTGCCACGACCGGCGGCTCCGACACCGGCTCCCTCGACGGCAACCTCGCCAGCACCGGTTCCGACGGCACTCCGCTCCTGGCCGGCGCCGCAGCCGCCGCTGCTGGTCTCGGTGGTGTCCTGGTCCTGGCCGTACGCCGCCGCCGCGCCACCGCCAAGTCCTCGTAGCGGTACGCGACCTCAGGGGCAGCGAACTCGAGGGGACGACGCCTCAGGGATACGGCGTCGTCCTCGCGACGCGGACCTGAAGAAGGCGCCGCGAGTTCTCGAAACCCTGGCGGGCGTACGCGGGGACGGCCCGGGGTGAGGAGTGGACGGTGACCCGCTCCAGCCCCAGCTCCCTAGCCCTGTCCAGGGTCTCGGTGATCAGCCGACCGCCCAGACCCGCGTCGCGCGCCTCCGGGACGACGTACACGCACTGGAGGTCACCGGATGCCCGGTGCAGCGCGTGCGGTGTCGGGACGCGGTGAACGACCGCCAGCCACGCCATGCCGATGATCTCTGTGGTCCCCGTGGTCTCTGCGGTCCCTGATATCTCCGCATCGCGGGCCAGGACCATGCAGCGGTGCGAGGCGGCGTTCTGCCCCGCCCAGGCGACGAAGTGGCGGACGAAATCCTCGCGATCGACGGCCGGGGACGCCGGTGCGGCGCCGTCGTTCTCCAGGATCCACTCCCAGCGGAGTTCGGCGACTGCCGCCAAATCGGCAGGTTCGGCCGGGCGGACGGTGATGTTGTCCTTGTCCTTACGGACGCCCTCACCCACCCCCCTGCCCGACGTCACCGCACCCCGCCCACCGACTCCAGCACCCCGCTCGCCGCGTCCTGGAACACCTCGGTCCAGTAGTGCCGGCCGTCCCCGCCCGCGGCGGCGACGCCGGTCGGGTCGACCGTCGACAGGACCTGGAGCATGGTCATGGCCAGTTGGTCATAGGTGTCGGCCGTCAGCTCGTGGCCCGACTCCTCGTCGATCGCCTGCTCACGGTGGAGCAGCCACAGCGTGAAGGCGAGCGTCGAGATGTCGGTGTTCAGGGGGAACAGCCGCGCCTCGGGCTCGCTCCAGTTCAGGACTGCGCCCGTCGCTCCGTCGACGACCAGGCTGTTGTCCTCGATGAGCCGGCCGAGACGTATCAAGTGATCGGCCCGGAAGGGGAGTTCGGCCGAGGGGGCGACGTCGGCGTAGTGCTCGGCCAGGGTCGGCAGGGGGACGTCGGTGTCGAGGTCGAGGGAGAACAGGTCGCAGTCCTCCGGCAGCCCGACCTCGCGCAGAAAGCGGCGGGTCGGCTCGTGCGTGAGCGTGGCGGGGAAGTCGACCTCCTCGAAGCGCACCATCTTGCGCGGGCCGAACTCCTGGTCCAGCAGGCGCAGCGGCAGGTCCAGGGCCAGGCCCGACGCGCCGGCCCGGCCCGCCACGAGCGCGAGCGGGCGGATCAGGGCCGCCATCTTCCAGAAGGGCGCCGGCTCGCCGTCCGTGGCCTCCTCGAAGACCGCCAGCAGGTGCCGCGAGGCGTCCGCGACCGCCTTCGGGCCGTAGCGGCCGACGTAGGAGGCGAACTGGCCGCGCAGACCGGCCAGTTCGTCCGTCGCCTCCGCGAAGCGCACCAGCGTCCGCAACGACGGCGCCAGCGGGCGGCGGCCCATCAGGTCGGGGCGGTCGTACAGGAAGTGCGTCGTCGAGATCTCGCCCGTCGCGCCGTCGAGCAGGACCGACTCCGTCTCCAGGGCGCCGACGCCCAGCAGTCCGCCTATCACCAGCTGGTCCCGCAGCTCCGCGGCCAGCCGGTCGCCCGGACCGCCCGTCGAGTCCGCCACGGTCCGCAAGCCCTCGCGGCCCAGCTCGGCGAAGCTCAACACACCGCTGTCGCACGGCAGTCCGGGCCCGGTCAGCCATCGCCGCGTCGACGCGTGCGTGACGTACGGATCCAGCTCGGTCTCCGTCAGGATGATCGCCGTATCACCGGCGCGAGTCGTGATCGTCGTGCTCATGGCTCCCCCGCATGCGCTTGCTCGCCGCCCCCGGGCAGGACACGGCCGACCGTCCGGTCCCCTGCCCCGGCTGCCGTCCCCACTGCCCAGAACACTACGCGCCACCACTGACAACGCCCCCGGATCGGCACGACCACCGACAACGCACCGAATCAGCACGACCACTGACAGCGCTTCACATCAGTAAGACGCTCAACCCACCCTCGCGCGTTCCCACCCGGCCAGAATCGCCTCCACCGTCTCCCCCACGGTCAGCTCGGAGGAGTCCACCCACAGCCCGATACGCGGCGTCCGAGCGCGCAGCTCCCCGTCCAACCGCTCGACCGTCCAGGCCCCGTAGCCCGTCTTCGCCCGCCCGGCCTCCCGCGCCGCCACGGCCGCGGCGCTCGGCGCCAGGACGACCACGTGGAGCGGACGCGTGCGCACGAGCCGTACGTACGCCGCCAGCTCCGCGCCCAGCACCACGTCCTGCACGACCGCCGTGAACCCGGCCTCCGTATACGCGTCCGCCGTCGCGGCCGACAACCGGTACCGCAGTCGGAGTTGAGCCTCGCCCTCGCCAGCATCGACGCCCCCGCCGCCGTCGTCGTCCTCGACGGCGGGTTCGTACTCCACGCGCCCCGAGACGATCATCCGCCGGAAGACGTCCCCACGCACATGCGCAGCTCTCGGCAGCCTCTCCGCCAGCGCCTGCGCGACCGTCGACTTCCCGGCCGCCATCACCCCGGTGACCAGGACGACCCCGCTCATCATGGCAATCGGCAGAACAGCCGGAGCCGGCTCACTGGCCGGTCACCACCGCCGCCTGCGGTCGGATCGGCAGGCGGTTCACCGGGCGGCCCGTCGCGGCGCGTACGGCCGACGCGATGGCGGCCGGCGAGGTCACCACCGGCACCGCGCTCACCGCCTTCGCACCGAACGGCGCGACCACGTCCCGCTCCTCGACCAGCTTCACGATCCGGATGTCGGGGGCGTCCAGGGCCGTCGGCAGGGAGTAACCCGTCAGGTCCGGGTGGCGGATCAGCCCGCGCGCGCTGCGCAGGTTCTCCGTGAGCGCTATGCCCACGCCCTGCGTCACGCCCGCCTCGATGCGCGCCTCCAGCTGGGCCGGGTTCAGCACCCGGCCGACGTCCTGGGCGAGCGCCAGCTCGACCACGCGCACCGAGCCCAGTTCGATGTCGACGTCGACGACCGCGCGGATCGCGCAGAAGGACATGCCCACGAAGGCATCGCCCTGGCCGGCGTCGTTCAGCGGTTCGGTCGGGTGCGGGCGGCACTGGGCCGTCGCCCACAGTTCCTTGCCGTCCAGCGCCTCGGTGACGGTGGTCGACAGGACGCCGTCGTACGACGTGATCTTGCCGTCGGTGATCTGGAGCAGCTCGGTGGACATGCCGAACTTGTGCGCCAGGGGCTGCAGCAGCTGCGTGCGGACCATCTTGGCCGCCCGTTCCACCGCGCCGCCCGACACCCAGGTGTGGCGGCCTCGGCAGCCCGCGCCCGCCGGGGGCTGGTCGGTGTCGACGGGGGCCACGTGCACCTCGTCGATGCCCAGCGTCTCCTGGACGATCTGCCGGGCCAGCGTCGTGAAGCCCTGGCCGGTCTCGACGGCGGCGCACAGCACCGTCGCCACGCCGTCGTGGACCTTCACCGTCGCCGTGGAGACCTCGTCCGCGCCCTCGGCCCCGAGCATGTGCACCATGCCCAGGCCGTAGCCGACACCCCGCCGCACGGCACCCGGTTCGCCCGCGCCCTCGGGGCCGCCGGGCAGCAGCCACTCGTCCTCGGGGGTGTCCTTGGGAAGCGCCGGCAGGGGGTAGTCCCGTACGGCCTGGAGCAGTTCGGCCACGGGGGCCGGGCACGTCACCGTCTGGCCCGTCGGGAGTACGTCGCCCGTCGCCATGGCGTTGCGCAGACGCAGCTCCGCCGGGTCCACGCCGAGCTTCTTGGCCAGCTTGTCCATCTGCGCCTCGTAGGCGGCGCACACCTGCATGGCGCCCTCGCCGCGTACGTGGCCGGAGGGCGGGTTGTTGGTGCGTACGGCCCAGCCCTCGATGAAGGCGTTCGGGACGACGTACGGGCCGCAGGCGAAGCCGACCGCGGCGGCCAGCGCTTCGGAGGAAGTGTCGGCGTACGCTCCCGCGTCCAGCAGGATCTGCGCCTCGACCTTGACCAGCTTGCCCTCGGCGTCCGCGTGGTGGCGGTACCGGAGCAGGGTCGGGTGCCGGTGGGTGTGGCCGAGGAAGGACTCCTCGCGCGTGGCCGTCAGCTTCACCGGGCAGCCGGTCTTCAGCGCCAGCAGGCCGAGCGGCAGTTGGAAGCCCTGGTCCTCGCGGTCGGCGGTGGCGCCGGGGACGCCGGTGACGACGACCTTGACGCGCTCGGGCTCCAGGCCGTAGCAGGCGGCTGCCCGGTCACGGTCGGCGTGCGGGTCGGTCGAGGCGAGGTAGAGCTCCACGCCGCCGTCGGGACGCGGTACGGCGAGGCCCGCCTCGGCGCCGATGGGGGCCGGGTCCTGGCGGCCGATGCGGTACAGGCCCTCGACCACGATGTCGCCGGCCGCGTCGGGGTCGCCGTGGCGCAGCGGGATGTGGCGGATCAGGTTGCCGTCGGGATGCAGCGGCTCGGCCTCGAAGGCCTGCTCGGGGTCGGTCACCGGGTCGAGCACCTCGTACTCGACGATGACGGCCGCGGCGGCAAGGCGGGCGGTGTCCGGGTGGTCGGCGGCCACGGCGGCGATGGGCTCGCCGTGGTGGCGTACGACCTCGGAGGCGAAGACCGGTCGGTCGGCCTTGCCCCGTCCGTGCAGCGCGCTGCCCGGCACGTCCTCGTGCGTGACGACGGCCCGGACGCCGGGCATCTCACGCGCGTGGGAGGTGTCGATGGACGTGATGCGCGCGTGCGGGTGCGGCGAGCGCAGCACGGCCGCCCACAGCAGGCCCTCGGCCCACAGGTCGGCCGCGTACGGGAAGGTGCCCTCGGTCTTGGCGCGCGCGTCGGCGGGCGGCAGAGAGGCGCCGAGGCCGTGCGGGATCTGATCGGGGGCGGGGGCTGCCTCCGCGGCTGTGGTCGCGGTGGCGGCTTCGTTGCTCACGCCTGGCCTCCGTCCGGTCCGTACGCCTGGTCATGCGGTCCCCTGGCACCCGGCGGATCGAACGCCGACGGGTTGACCCCGCCGGCCCCCGGGCCCGCCTGATGAGGGATACGCGGCTCGTCGCCGCCGTGTTCGGGCTCGTCGGCCGTCGCCTGCGCCTCGCGCTCGGCGACGACCTCCTGGACGGCGTCCACCACGCCCCGGTAGCCGGAGCAGCGGCACAGGTTGCCGCACAGCGCCTGGCGGGTCTCCAGCTCGGTCGGCGCCGGGTTGCCCTCCAGCAGGTCGTGCACGGTCATCGCCATGCCCGGCACGCAGAAGCCGCACTGCACGGCGCCGCACCGCGCGAGCGCGCGCTGCACGTCGGAGGGCTGCCCGTCCTGGGCGAGCCCCTCGACCGTACGGACCTCGGCGCCGGCGGCGGTCACGGCGGGCACCAGGCAGGACGCGACGAGCCGTCCGTCGACCTGCACGTTGCACGCCCCGCACTCACCCTGCGAGCAGCCGTCCTTGGCGCCCGCGAGCCCGAGCCGCTCGCGCAGCACGTAGAGCAGCGACTCGCCGATCCAGGCGTCCGAGACGGGCCGGTCGGCGCCGTTGACGCGCAGGACGTAGGAGGCGAGGGGGTGTTCCTCGCCGGGGGGCGCCGGTACGCCGTCGGAGGCGGCGGCCCCGGCGGTTTCCTCGGCGGAGTCGCCGCCTTCGGCGGGGGCGCTCTCGACGGAAGCCTCTTCCGGGCCCTGAGCGGCCTCTGTGGCGCCCTGGGCGTCCGTGGCGGGCTCACCGGCTCCGGGAGCGGCCTGTGAGGCCGCTGAAGCGCTTTCGGCGGGATCCTCGACGGGCGCGGAGGCGTGCGCCTGCTCCTCGGCGGCGCGCGCGGCGGAACCGGGGTGCACGCGCGCGTGGGTGTCCGCTCCGGGCGCCGCGGGCGGGTTCCCGCCCGGGCCGAACCCGGCCGCCGCGGGCGGCTGCTCGTGCGTGTTCGGGGCGGGCCGTACGCCGGGCTGGTCACCGGGGTGTACGGCGTGCTGGTCACCGGCGTGCGGTCCGGGCCGGCCGGGAGCGTGCCCGGCATCGGCCGGCCGTCCGGGTCGGGGCACGGTCCCCAGCGCTTCGCCGGTCGCCGCCGCGGCCTCCGCCTGCTCACCCCACGGCTGACCCGCGGCCTGCGTCGCCCAGGGTGCGGGCGCGCCGCCGGGCAGCGTGGCCGGCGGGGTGCCGCCCCACTGCTCGACGAGCGACGACGTGGTGAACTCGCCCGATTCGTCCGGAAGGTCACCGTCGGCGACGGGAATCGACCACTGCCCGGTCACGTCATGACCGGGCGCCCCGACGGCCTCCTGGCCCGCCTGACCGGCCGAGGTCTCCGAGAAGTTCCACTGCTGGGTGGCCCCGGGGTTGTACGCGAACTGGCCGCTGCCCTGGTCCTGCGGGGCGGCGTTCGGGTCGGGCCACTGGGCACCCTCGGCGGGCGCACCGGCGACCGGCCAACCACCGGCGGTCGCGGGGTCGGCGTCCGGGGCCGAGCCCGGCGCGAACGCTATCTGCGGCGGCACATACCCGTGGCCGCGCGCGGCGAGCGGGGTGTCGGAGGAGGCCAGGAGGGCGTCGATGCCCCCTTCGGGGAGTTTGACGAAGGCGGTGGCGCCGTCGTCGTAGTCGCCCTGGGGCAGCGGGTCCCAGCGACCCCTGCCCTGGGGCGTGCCCTCTCCGTGCTGGTCGTCGGTCACGACAGCGCCCTCCCCAGTGCTCGTCGGGCCAGCGCGGCGACGGTGCGCCGCAGGTGCAGTACGGCGGGCGGATGCGGAGTCACGGACCCGTCCTCGGCCGGTACCGGGTCGGGGATGCAGGCCGCGGCGACGTACTCCCCGAAGGCGTGCAGCGCCTCGGGGACGATCGCGCGGCTGTTGTCCCAGTCGATCAGCCGGGCCACCCACTCCTCGGCCTCCAGCGGCCTCAGCGGCATCGGCGCTATGGCGCCCACGGCGCACCTGACTCCGCGCCGGGCGGGGTCGAGGACGACCGCGACGGAGGCCATCGAACGCCCCGGGCCGGTGCGGCCGGTGGCCTTGAGGAAGACTTGCGGGGCGTGCAGCAGCGGCACGCGCACGAAGCCGATGAGTTCGCCGGCGCGCAGCATCTCCATGCCGGCCAGCAGGTGCGACACCGGGATCTCCCGGCGGGCTCCGCCCGGGCCCGCGATGATCAGGGTCGCTTCGAGGGCGGCGAGGACCGGCAGCGCGTCACCGTTCGGGGACGCCGAGGCGATGTTGCCGCCGAGGGTGCCCGCGTTGCGGATCTGCGGCGGGCCCGCCGCCCGCGCGGCGGCCGCAAGCGCCGGGATCAGGGCGGCGAAGTCGGGGCGGCCCATACGCGCGTGGGTGAGGCCGGCACCCAGCAGGGCGTGGCCGTCCTGGTACTGCCAGCCGCGGATCTCGCTGATCCGGCCGAGGCCGACCAGCGCGGCGGGCCTGAGCTGTCCGGAGTTGACGGCGGCCATGAGGTCGGTGCCGCCCGCGACCGGCACGGCGGCGGGCATGGCGCTGAGTGCCGCCACGGCTTCGTCCAGCGTCGTGGGCAGCGTGACGGCCTGCGCCGCCTGCGGTGCGCTCGTGGTCAAACCGGCTGCCCCTTCCCGCTGCCCCACCTGGTCCCACCTGTGTTGCCGTACGGTACGTGCTGACAGGGCGGACGTGGCAACTCTGGCACATCTTCGCAGGACCCGAAGACAGGGGTCCGCTAGGAGGCATTCGCCCACCTCATCGCGGAGATGGTCCGTTTTCGTACGGCATCACCGATGCGTTCCGATTGACACTCTTCGGTGACGCCTTGCCGGTTTTTTCCATTACCTGTTCGGGGGCGGGCCGTCGATCGGGCGGCCGAGCACACCGGGGCGCCGCTGCCACGGCCGCGGTCCGGTGGGCGGACGGTACGCGACCCCCAGGGCGTCGAGTCGCCCGTAATGGGCGGCCATCCGCCGCTCGAAGTCGGTGAAGTCCCGTTCCGCCGGGGCGGGCAGGCTGCTCCAGGCCACCTCGGCGAAGGCGGCGAGGCGCGGGAAGGTCTGGTAGTCCACGCGCGCGTGGTCCTCCATCACCTCGGTCCAGACATTGGCCTGCGTACCGAGCACGTGCCGGGCCTCCTCGGGCGTCAACTCCGCGGGGACGGGCTCGAACCGATAGACGTCCTCCAGCGTGCGCACGTACCCGATCGGCACCGGCTCGTCGGCGCCCGCGTCCTGACGGTGGTCCAGATACACCTGCTGCTCGGGGCACATGACGACGTCGTGGCCCGCGCGGGCCGCCGCGATGCCGCCCGCGTACCCGCGCCAGGAGGACACCGTCGCGCCCTGCGCGAGCCCGCCCTCCAGGATCTCGTCCCAGCCGATGAGCCGGCGCCCGCGCGCGGTCAGCCACTTGTCGAAGTGGCCGATGAACCACGCCTGGAGCTCGTCCTCGTCCTTCAACCCGAGTTCTCTGATGCGTTCCTGCGCGGTGGGCGACTGCCGCCACTGGTCCTTGAGGCATTCGTCGCCCCCGACATGAACGAACTCCGAGGGGAACAGCTCCAGGACTTCCTCGAAGACCCCCTCGTAGAAGCGCAGGGTGTTGTCAGTGGGGGCGAGTACGTTCGGATTGATCCCCCAGGTGTCCCAGACGGAGAGGGCGTTGGTGTCGATGACGTCGGTGTTGCCGAGTTCCGGGTACGCGGCGATGGCCGCCTGCGAGTGGCCGGGTACGTCGATTTCGGGGACGACGGTGATATGCCGCTCGGCGGCGTACGCGACGATCTCGCGGATGTCGTCCTGGGTGTAGAAGCCACCGTGCGGCTTGTCGTCCCAGAGCGGCGAGGCCCGATGGCCGAATTTGGTGCGCGCCCGCCAGGAGCCGACCTCGGTGAGCCGGGGGTACCTCTTGATCTCGATGCGCCAGCCCTGGTCGTCCGTCAGGTGGAAGTGGAAGACGTTGAGTTTGTGGGCGGCCAGCAGATCGAGGTAGCGCAGGACTCCGTCCTTGGGCATGAAGTGCCGGGCCACGTCGAGCATGAGGCCGCGCCAGCGGAATCGGGGGGCGTCCCGGATCTCCGTCAGGGGCAGCCGCCACGTACGGTCGGAAAGGGGTGCGCGCCGGAAGGCGTCGGGGCCGAGGAGCTGGCGCAGCGTCTGGGCACCCCAGAAGACACCGGCGGGCGAGCCGCCCTGGATGTGGAGGCCATGGGGGGCGATGACGAGGCGGTATTCCTCGGCGTCGAGGCCTGGCCGGACGGACAGATGGAGGACGTCGTACTCGTCCCCCTTCTTGGGCGGCAGCGCGAGCCCGGTCGCCGCGCCGAGCGTCGCGCGCAGCCAGCGCGCGGTGTCCTCGGTGCCCGGGCCGGCCTCGATCCCGAAGCCGTCGCCGAGTTCGTAGAAGCCCTCGGCCCGCTCCGTCTGGCGAGGTGCCGGAATGAGATCCATGAATGATCAGACCCTTCAGTCCTTGACCGCGCCGCCGAGCCCGGACACCAGGCGCCGCTGTACGAGTACGAAGAAGACCAGTACCGGAATGGTCATCACGGTCGAGGCCGCCATCACCCCGCCCCAGTCCGGCTCGTCCGGCTTGTAGAAGACGAGCAGGGCCATCGGGAGGGTCGACTGCGAGGTGTCGCTGATGATGAAGGACTTGGCGAACAGGAAGTCGTTCCAGGCCGAGATGAAGGAAAACACGCTCGTGGCCACGAGCCCCGGGAAGACCAGCGGGAAAAGGATCTGCCACAGGAATCGCGAACGGCTCGCCCCGTCGATGTACGCGGCCTCCTCCAGGGCCTCCGGTACGGCCTTCACAAACCCCCGCAGCATCCAGATCGCGAACGGCAGCGAGAAGGCGATGTGCGGCAGGATCAGCGAGCCGAGCGTGTTCAGTTGGCCGAAGTCCCGCATGAGGAAGAACAGCGGGATGGTGAGGGCCTCCACCGGCACCATCTGGGCCACCAGAAACATGATCAGCAAGGTGGTCCGGAGGCGGAAGCGGAATCGTGTCACCGCGGTCGCGGCGAGAAACGCGATCAACGCCGAGACGATCACCACGCTGCACGCGACGACAAGGCTGTTGAGGAAGTAACGGCCGAATTCGTTCTGCTCGAAGACCCGCCGGAAGGAATCCAGGGAAGGCGCCAGCGTCCACGGCCGAGGCTCGCTCGACTCGATCTCCCCGGCCGGTTTGAAGGCGCTGAGCACCATCCAGTACAGCGGAAAGGCCACCACCGCCGCGATCAGCAGCGCGGACGTCTCCGCGAGCAGCCGCCAGGGCCGCCGTACGAACGTCACGGACCGCACGGAACGCAGGGAACTCATGAAGGTCACAGCTCCTCCCCCTGTCTGCGCAGCAGCCGCAGATACACGAGCGTCACCGCGAGCAGGATCAGCAGCATCACGATGCCGATCGCCGAACCCAGGCTGTACTGCGAGGACGCGAACGCCTTTTGGTAGGCGTACACGTTCAGCACGAGGTTCTGGCCCGCGATGCCGCCGCCGTTGGTCATGACGTAGATCTGGGTGAAGACCTTGAAGTCCCAGATCACCGACTGGATGGTGACGACCACCAGGATCGGCCGCAGCATCGGCGCCAGCACCGACCGCCAGATCCGCCACTGCGAGGCGCCGTCCAGCGCGGCGGCCTCCAGCACCTCGGACGGTACGGCGCGGATTCCGGCGTACACCGTCACCATCACGAACGGGAAGGAGCACCACACGACTTCGAGCAGGACGAGGAAGAAGGCGCTGAACCTCCCGTACGTCCATGAGTGGTCGCCGAGCCCCAGCACCCGGTTCACCGGCCCGAAGTCCGGGTCGAACAGGAACAGCCACACCGTCGACCCGGTGATGGCGGGGGTCGCCCACGCTCCCAGCGCGGCCAGCATCAAGGCCAGCCGCGGCACGGCACGCACGCGCGTGAGCAGCACGGCGAGCGCACAGCCGACGGCGAGGGTCGACACGACGCAGGCCGCCGCGAAGACGACGGTCGCCAGCAGCACCTGCCAGAACTGCTCGTCGCCGAAGAGCTCCGCGTAGTTCCCGAAGCCTTGGAAGGTGGTGGGCTCCCCGCCGCTGACCTGCGCCTGGGTGTAGTGGAAGAACGAGATCAGCCCGAGCTGGTAGATCGGGTAGACGAGCAGCCCGCCGAGGACGACGAGGGCGGGGGCGAGATAGAGCCAGGGCGTCCAGGTGGTGCGATTGGTCACCGAGGTCACCCGATGGTTCCGAACGCGTCGTCCATCTTCTTCGCGGCCTCCTCGGACGCCGCCGCCACGTCCTTCTTACCGCTGATGACCTCCTGGAACATCGTCGGCAGCACGAGCGAGGAGTCGATCTGCGCCCACGCGGGCGAGGCCGGCACGAACTTGGTGCCCGCGGAGAGCGTCTGCGCGAACGGCTTGACGTACGGCTCCTTGGCCGCGACCTGCTGCCGCACGTCCGAGAAGGTCGGCAGGAACCCCATCGCCTCGAACATCGAGCCCTGCGTCTTCTTCGAGGTGAGCTGCTCCATCAGTTCGACCGCCAGCGTCCGATGCGAGGTGCTCTTCAGCACACCGACGTTGTTGCCCCCGGCGAACGCGGGCGCGACGGACCCCGTCTTCACCCCCGGCAGCGGCACGACCGCGTACTTGCCCTTCACCTTCCCGGCCTCCACGGCCGTGTGGCTGAAGTCGCCGCCGATGGCCATGCCGGCCTTGCCGGCCGCGAACGCGGTGACCGTGTCGTTGCCGCCCATGCCCGCGCACTTGGCGGCCGGACAGTTGTCGTCGCTGAACAGGGACGTGTACGCCTTGATGCCCTTCTGGGCCGCCGCGCTGTCGATCGCCGAGGCGTAACTGCCACCCTTGCCCTCGGCGATCTCACCGCCGTTGGCCCAGACGAAGGGCATCGCGCCGTACGTGTACGCCCCGCCCACCACGAGCCCGTACAGCTCGGGCTTGGCGGCGCGGATCGCGCGGGCCGTCGTCGCCAACTCGTCCATGGTCTTCGGGACTTCGAGGCCGAGTTCCTCGAAGACGTCGGTCCGGTAGTACAAGGCGCGGACCCCGACGTAGAAGGGCGCGCCGTAGATCTTGCCGTCCACGGTGACGGACTGCTTGGCCGTGGGGTCGGTGTCCTTCGACTCGCTCCAGTCGCCGAACTCCTCGGTGACGTCGAGGAGTCCGCCGTCCTTCACATAGCCGGCGGTGTCGGTGTTGCCGAACTCCATGACGTCGGGCGCGGACTTCGGGTCGTTGAAGGCGGCCTTGACGCGCTGGGCGCGGGTCTCGATCGGTATGTACTCGACCTCGACCTTCGCGCCCTCGTGCTCCTTCTCGAAGGCGGCGACGACGGAGTCGACGACCTTCTCCTTCGGCTTGTTGCCGACTTCCTGGAAGAGCCAGACCCGCAGGGTGCCGGTCTTTTCGTCCTTGTCGGAGGAGGAATTGGAGGACGTCTGCGGGGCGCAGGCGGTGACGACGACGGCCGCCGCCAGAAGTACGGCCAGTCGGGAGGGGAGCTTCATGGGGGAGTTCCTCCGAGCGTGCGTTGCAGCATATGCAATGACGGTTTCGCTCTGTACAACGCCCGGAGCCTAGGGACTACATGAACACGTCCACAAGAGGTCTCAACCACTTCGTGACACGCAGAAGCCCCCGGGGCGCGCTCAAACGCACCCAGGGGGCTCGCGGAACTGAGGCCGAAGGCAGGGTTACTTCTTGTCGCCGCCCTTGCCCTTGTCGTCCCCACCGGCGCCCATGGACTCGTAGATCTCCTTGCACATGGGACACACCGGGTACTTCTTCGGGTCGCGACCAGGCACCCAGACCTTGCCGCAGAGCGCCACGACGGGGGTGCCGTCGAGGGCGCTCGCCATGATCTTGTCCTTCTGGACGTAATGGGCGAAGCGCTCGTGGTCGCCGTCGCCGTGGGACACCTGTGGCGTCGGCTCTACGAGGGTCCCCGTACCAGTCCCGCGCTCGGGCTCGAGAGTGCTCATAACGCCAAGAGTACTGAAGCTCACATGTTTCAGTTGAGCGACGGGTCGTCCGGGTACGTGGCCACCATCGCGAGCTCGTTGCGCTGGCGGCGCAGCACCTCACGCCACAGCCGTTCCGGGGACGGCGAGGAGACGTCGCCGGGTTCGGACTCGACGACGTACCAGGCGCCCTCCACCAGTTCGTCCTCCAGCTGACCGGGGCCCCAGCCGGCGTATCCGGCGAAGATTCTCAGACTGCCGACGGCCGGGGCGAGCAGCTCCGGCGGCGCCTCCAGATCCACGAGCCCGATCGCTCCGTGCACCCGGCGCCAGCCCAGCGGGGCGCTCTCCCCGTTCGCGTCGCCGGGGATGACGGCGACCCCGAGTGCCGAGTCCAGGGACACCGGACCGCCCTGGAAGACGACACCGGGTTCGCCGGCGAGGTCCGCCCAGCCCTCCAGGATGTCGCCGACGTCGACGGGGGTCGGACGGTTGAGGACGACACCGAGGGAGCCCTCCTCGTCGTGGTCGAGAAGGAGCACCACCGCGCGGTCGAAGTTCGGGTCCGCCAGGGCGGGCGTGGCCACGAGCAGCCGCCCTGTGAGCGAGGACACCTCGGTCATGCCAGACATGATCCCGCATCTTCCCTTCGTGTGGGGAGGCAATGCCGGTTCGGGAGTGAATGCAGCCATGAATTGAAGGAGCGGCCTGGTAAGGCCTCGTTTGAGGGTGGTGGTGGGAGACGGGAGGGCGGAAAGAAGCGGTGCCCGGCGCACGATCACGATGGTGACCGCTTGTGCCCGACGGCGAACGGTTCGTGTTGTGACAGAGCTATGACGTTCCTGAGCCGTACTCGGGCTTACAGAAGGGGGGGCGTCGGCGATTACCCTTTCCCTCCTGGCCCCTGCCCAACTCATCGGAACGCGAGATACATGACCGTCAACGACGATGTCCTGCTTGTCCACGGCGGAACCCCGCTGGAGGGCGAGATCCGTGTCCGCGGTGCGAAGAACCTCGTACCGAAGGCGATGGTCGCCGCCCTGCTGGGCAGCGCGCCAAGTCGACTGCGCAACGTGCCGGACATCCGTGACGTGCGTGTCGTACGCGGGCTGCTGCAACTGCACGGGGTGACGGTCCGTCCGGGTGAGGAACCGGGCGAGTTGGTGATGGACCCGTCCCACGTGGAGAGCGCGAACGTCGCCGACATCGATGCCCACGCCGGGTCCAGCCGCATCCCGATCCTCCTGTGCGGTCCGCTGCTGCACCGCCTCGGCCACGCCTTCATCCCGGGCCTCGGTGGCTGCGACATCGGCGGCCGGCCCATCGACTTCCACTTCGAGGTGCTGCGTCAGTTCGGCGCGACGATCGAGAAGCGGGCCGACGGGCAGTACCTGGAGGCTCCGCAGCGGCTGCGCGGCACGAAGATCCGGCTGCCGTACCCGTCGGTGGGCGCGACCGAGCAGGTGCTGCTGACGGCCGTCCTCGCCGAAGGCGTCACCGAGCTCTCGAACGCGGCCGTGGAGCCGGAGATCGAGGACCTCATCTGCGTCCTGCAGAAGATGGGCGCCATCATCGGCGTGGACACCGACCGCACGATCCGCATCACCGGTGTGGACTCGCTCGGCGGCTACAACCACAAGGCCCTCCCGGACCGCCTGGAGGCCGCCTCGTGGGCGTCCGCGGCGCTCGCGACCGAGGGCAACATCTACGTCCGTGGCGCCCAGCAGCGCTCGATGATGACGTTCCTCAACACCTACCGGAAGGTGGGCGGTGCCTTCGAGATCGACGACGAGGGCATCCGTTTCTGGCACCCCGGCGGCCAGTTGAAGTCCATCGCCCTCGAAACGGACGTGCACCCCGGCTTCCAGACGGACTGGCAGCAGCCGCTGGTGGTGGCCCTGACGCAGGCGACCGGCCTCTCGATCATCCACGAGACGGTCTACGAGTCGCGCCTCGGCTTCACCTCCGCGCTGAACCAGATGGGCGCCCACATCCAGCTCTACCGCGAGTGCCTCGGCGGCTCCGACTGCCGCTTCGGCCAGCGCAACTTCCTGCACTCCGCGGTCGTCTCGGGCCCCACCAAGCTCCAGGGCGCCGACCTCGTCATCCCCGACCTCCGCGGCGGCTTCTCGTACCTCATCGCGGCCCTGGCGGCCCAGGGGACTTCGCGGGTGCACGGCATCGACCTGATCAACCGCGGCTACGAGAACTTCATGGAGAAGCTCGTGGAGCTGGGCGCGAAGGTGGAACTGCCGGGCAAGGCACTCGGCTGACGGCGATCTCCTGACTCCGGCCGGGGACACGCGGTCTTCGGCTGGGGGTCCGGGGGTTATCCCCCGGGAAGACACAGCATGGAGAAGCTCGTGGAGCTGGGCGCGAAGGTGGAGTTGCCGGGCAAGGCACTCGGCTAAGTCCAGCCAAATCCAGCCCGGCCGGCGTTCGCGGCCACTGGAAAGCGAAACCACGATGGGGCGGCACCCGGAATCCGGGGCCGCCCCATCAGCGTTCTACTACAAGCCGCACACCGTCCCGTGGTGTACAGACGGCAAGGTCACTTGCCCTTGGCCGCTTCCTTGAGCTTGCTGCCCGCGGAGACCTTCACGCTGTAGCCGGCCGGGATCTGGATCGGGTCGCCGGTCTGCGGGTTGCGGGCGGTGCGAGCGGCACGGTGGGTGCGCTCGAAGGTCAGGAAGCCGGGGATGGTGACCTTCTCGTCGCCCTTGGAGACGATGTCGCCGACGACCTCGGCGAAAGCGGCCAGCACGGCGTCGGCGTCCTTGCGGGTCACCTCGGCGCGGTCGGCCAGCGCGGCCACCAGCTCACTGCGGTTCATGTTGTTACTCCCGTGTTCATTTGCCTTGAGGCGTGCCACGCGGCGGAGCCGCTTGTCGGCACAGCGATGTCGATGCTGCCAGGGCCCTGGGAACTCCCCGGACCCGGGTCCGTCGTCAGACCCTCGCGCCCAGAGACGCATCCTGCCCCTACCTGCGGCGGGAAAGCCAATCCGGCGCCCGGAGGAGTCGCGAGAACACCCTTGGGTGTCACACGAAGAGAGGGCCCAAGCTTGGCCGTCACGATAAACGGCGGCCAGATGCCCTTGGTTCCACGACGCGCCGTTACAAGGGCTTGCCGTGGCGATCCTCACAGCCCACCCACACTTTCGGGGCTGTGAGGCGCCGATCCCAAGTGGTTACTCGGCCGACGTCACCGCGGACGCCGACTTCGCCGCCTCCCGCACCGCCCCGGCGACCGCGCCCGCGACCTTGTCGTTGAAGACGCTCGGGATGATGTAGTTCGGGTTCAGCTCGTCCTCGGTCACCACGTCCGCCAGCGCCTTCGCGGCCGCGAGCATCATGTCGGTGTTGACCGTGCGGGACTGCGCGTCCAGCAGACCGCGGAAGACACCCGGGAAGACCAGCACGTTGTTGATCTGGTTCGGGAAGTCGGAACGGCCCGTGGCCACAACTGCGGCCGTCTGGCGGGCGATTGCGGGGTCGACCTCGGGGTCCGGGTTCGCGAGCGCGAACACGATGGCGTCGTCGGCCATGGCGGCCACGTCGTCGCCGTCGAGCACGTTCGGGGCCGAGACGCCGATGAAGACGTCCGCGCCGCGCACGGCCTCCTTCAGCGTGCCGGTCAGGCCCTCGGGGTTGGTGTTGTCGGCGATCCAGCGCAGCGGCGAGTCGGCCGGGGCCTGACGCAGGTCCTCGCGGCCCGCGTGCACGACGCCGTGGATGTCGGCCACGACGGCGTTCTTCACACCCGCGGCGATCAGCAGCTTGAGGATGGCCGTACCGGCCGCGCCGGCGCCGGACATGACGACGCGAATGTTCTCGATCGCCTTGCTCGCGACGCGAAGTGCGTTGGTCAGAGCGGCCAGGACGACGATCGCCGTGCCGTGCTGGTCGTCGTGGAAGACGGGGATGTCGAGGGCCTCGCGCAGCCGCGCCTCGATCTCGAAGCAGCGGGGCGCGGAGATGTCCTCGAGGTTGATGCCGGCGAACCCGGGGGCGATCGCCTTGACGATCTCGACGATCGCGTCGGTGTCCTGGGTGTCGAGGCAGAGCGGCCAGGCGTCGATGCCGGCGAACCGCTTGAAGAGGGCCGCCTTGCCCTCCATGACGGGCAGCGCGGCCTTCGGGCCGATGTTGCCGAGGCCCAGCACCGCCGAGCCGTCCGTCACAACCGCAACGGAGTTGCGCTTGATGGTGAGGCGGCGGGCGTCCTCGGGGTTCTCGGCGATCGCCATGCAGACGCGGGCCACACCCGGCGTGTAGATCATCGAGAGGTCGTCACGGTTGCGGATGGGGTGCTTGGACGCCATCTCGATCTTGCCGCCGAGGTGCATCAGGAACGTACGGTCGGAGACCTTGCCGAGCGTGACGCCCTCGATGGTGCGCAGCTGCTCGACGATCTCGTCGGCGTGCGAGGTCGAGGTCGCCGCGATGGTGACGTCGATGCGGAGCTTCTCGTGGCCGGAGGCGGTCACGTCGAGGCCGGTCACCGAGCCTCCGTGGGACTCGACGGCTCCGGTGAGCTGGGAGACCGCGGTTCCGCTCGCGGGCACCTCCAGCCGGACCGTCATCGAGTAGGAGACGCTGGGCGCCGTTGCCATGGCCGACTTCCTCTGCTTTCACCGTGTGTCGCTGTTCGCCGTCCGATCGTCGCACCTACCGCTGAGTAGGAGTTAGCCGGGCGTGGATTGCGAACGTATTGTTCGCCACGTCTTCGCATGAAAAGAGGCCCACGTCACATCGTGACGTGGGCCTCTTCAACGTTCATGACACCGACCCGCCATGCTCGCCTCGCGGCAAGTGGTCGCTCGTAGCGACGAAGGTTGGGCCCGGGGGCTTGGATCGAGCCGGTGCCACACCCAGGCTAACAAACCGATCCCGTAAGGCCATTCCCGTACCGGTAGTTCATCCGGATCAATCTCGCAGGAGGTCGGGCACCCCGGTCGCGTCCGGCTCGTCCCGCTCCGCCGACACCACCGTGAGCTGCTGGGTGGCCCGGGTGAGCGCGACGTACAGCACGCGCAGTCCGGCCGGTGACTCGTCCGCGATCTCGGCCGGGGAGACGACGACCGTCGCGTCGTACTCCAGGCCCTTCGCCTCCAGGCTGCCGAGCGCCACGACCCGGTCGCCCAGCCCGGCCAGCCATTTGGCCGCCTCCTCGCGCCGCTGCATGGCGACGACCACTCCGACCGTGCCGTCGACCTGGTCGAGCAGCCGGGCGGCTTCCTCGCGGACGGTCTGCGCGAGGGAGTCTCGTGCGACGGTGCTGCGTGCATTGTTCGTTGCCACGAAACGGGGCTGTACGCCGGTGGAGCGGACCGCCGACGGTGACGTGGAGCCCGGCATGGCGAGGGCCAGTACCTTCGCCGCGAGCTCGGCGATCTCGGCCGGGTTGCGGTAGTTCACGGTGAGCTGGAAGCGGCGGCGCGGGCGGCTGCCGAGGGCCTCGTCGCGGGCCTCGGCCGCCTCGTCCACGTCGGACCAGGACGACTGGGCCGGGTCGCCGACGACCGTCCACGTCGCGTGCCGGCCCCGGCGCCCCACCATCCGCCACTGCATCGGCGTGAGGTCCTGGGCCTCGTCGACGATGACATGGGCGTACTCGACACGCTCGGCCGCCAGCCGCTCGGCGCGCTCGCGCTGCGACTCCTCGCGGACCGGCATCAGCTCCTCAAGGCCGGTGAGCTGGTCGAGCGGGTCCAGTTCGCGCTTCTTCCGGGGGCGGGCCGGGGTGCCGAGGATCGCCTGGAGCTCGTCGAGCATGGCGATGTCGTGCACGGAGAGGCCGTCCCGCTTGAGCGAGCGGGCCACCTTGCGGATCTCGCCGGGGTTGAGGATCCGGCGGGCCCAGCGGCCGAGGCGGCGCTCGTCGGCCATCGCGTCCAGGACGGCCTTCGGGGTGAGCTCGGGCCACCAGGCGTCGAGGAAGGCGAGGAAGCTGTCCTCCGAGGTCACGTCCTCGTCGAAGGAGGAGCGCAGCTCGGCGGCCAGTTCCGGGTCGGTGTGGCGGGAGGCGCCGCCGGACTGCGCCCACAGGGCGTCGAGCAGCAGCTTGCGGGCGCGCGGGCGCAGCAGGTTCACGGGGGCCGTGCCGCCGAGGGCGGTCCGGCGGATACGTTCCAGCGCGTCGGCCTCCAGCTCCAGGCGGCGCCCGAAGGCGACCACGCGCAGCCGCGTGGGCGGTCCGGCGGGGGTCCGCGCGGGTGCGTCGGCGTCGGTGTCGTCGTCGCCGAAGGCGAGCTGCCCGGTGCGGTTCGCCCCCGCGTCACCGGCGGGGGGCCGGCCGGGAGCGGTCCCGCCTCCCGGTCCCCCCTCCAGCGCGCCCCGCGCCGCCTTCCGCAGCACCTTGAGCATGCGGTACGAGCCCTTGGCGCGGGCCACGGCCGGGGAGTCGTACAGCGTGGCCTCGGCGCCGTCGACGAGGGAGCCGATCGCGCGGATGGCGACCTGGCCCTCCTCGCCGAGGGACGGGAGCACGCCTTCGGTGTACGCCACCAGCAGCGGGGTCGGCGAGACGATCAGGATGCCGCCGGAGTACCGGCGCCGGTCCTGGTAGAGCAGGTAGGCGGCGCGGTGCAGGGCGACGGCGGTCTTGCCGGTGCCGGGGCCGCCCTCCACGTACGTCACGGAGGCGGCGGGGGCGCGGATGACCAGGTCCTGCTCGGCCTGGATGGACGCCACGATGTCCCGCATGGTGTGGCTGCGGGCCTGGCCGAGGGCGGCCATGAGGGCGCCGTCGCCGATGACGGGCAGCTCGTGCCCGCCGAGGGACGCCTTGAGCTCGGGGCGCATGAGGTCGTCCTCGACGCCGAGTACGCGGCGCCCCTTGGAGCGGATGACCCGGCGCCGTACGACCCGCCCCGGATCGACCGGGGTGGAGCGGTAGAAGGGCGCCGCGGCCGGGGCCCGCCAGTCGATGACCAGCGGGGCGTAGTCCTGGTCGAGCACACCGATCCGGCCGATGTGCAGGGTCTCGGCGATGTCGGCGGTGTTGTCCTCGCGGACCGCGCCC
This sequence comes from Streptomyces sp. cf386, assembly GCF_900103585.1. Classification (GTDB taxonomy): domain Bacteria; phylum Actinomycetota; class Actinomycetes; order Streptomycetales; family Streptomycetaceae; genus Streptomyces. The sequence goes on along the minus strand of NZ_FNHV01000023.1, from coordinate 95,955 downwards.
TCGGCGGGTTCGACCGCGGTGTAGGCACCGTCCGGCCCCTTCTTGCCGTCCCTGCCGAGCAGCAGGTCGATACGGCCGAAGAGGAAGTCCTCGAACTCGTTGTTGAGCCGGTTGAGGTGGACACCCGCCCGGAAGACCTGCGCGTCCCGCTCGGCGAGCGCGCCGGGTGTGCCGACCTGGCCGCGCTTGGCCGCGTCGTTCATCAGGAACTCCGCCTCGTGGATCTTCTCCTCGAGGCGCTGGTACACGCGATCCAGGTGTTCCTGTTCGACGCTGATCTCTCGGTCTCGCAGGGAGTCTTCGAGCGCGGTTTCCTGTTGAGCCTGAGCGGCCACCGGGCCCCCTTCTGACGTGCTGGGCAGCCGTCAACCGTACGCGAAGGGGACCCGGAAAAGCTACGGCGACTACGCGTCGACCTCGACGAGCTTCTCGCCGTCCTGCGTCACGACCTCGAACTTGTCGATGTCATTGACGCTCGGCGCGGCGCCGCCGCCGATGTAGAGCGGCTGCTTGGACTGCTCGGTCTTGCCGTCCGGGAGGCCGTAGCCCCACTTGCCGACGGTCCAGGAGGCGACGGTCCAGCGCTCGCCGTTGTCGCCGATGGCGATCAGGGAGCACTTGAGCGGGCCCTTGACGCCCTTGAGTTCGAGGAAGGCCGAGGTGCCCCAGTCCTTCTCCGCCATGGCGACGGTCGCGCTGACGCCGGTCGTGGCGTCCTTGCCCGACACCTTGGTCTCCATGGAGTCGAAGATCTCCTTGGCGGAGCTCGACAGGACACGCGGCTGGTCGCTGCCTCCGGAGTCACCACCGCCGGCGGCCATCGCGGCGAACGGTCCGCCGACGATCAGCGCGGCCGACGCGGCGACCATGTAGAAGCTGCGCCGGCGCTTCTGGGCGCGGCGCTCGGCGACCTCGTCGACGAGCTTGTTGACCAGCCGTGGGCTGGGCTTCGCCGACAGGGACTCGCCGATGGCGGGCGAACCGGATCCGGGCAGGTCCGCGAGCGCGGCCAGCATCGGCTCCATTCCGGCGAGCTCGTCCAGCTGCTGGGCGCACCATTCGCAGGTCGCGAGATGCGCTTCGAAAGCGGTTGCCTCGGCGTCGTCGAGAATCCCGAGGGCGTAGGCGCCGACGGTCTCGTGCTCGCTCGGAACCGGATGTCCCTGCATGGGGCCAGACATACCCGAACCGCCCATCCCGAATCCCTGGTTTCCCCCGTAAACACTCATCACGCCGTCACCCCCCGCTCCTCCAGAGCCAGCTTCATCGACCGCAGGGCATAGAAGACCCTGGAGCGGACGGTGCCACTGGGTATGCCCAGCGTCTCGGCCGCCTCATTGACCGTACGCCCCTTGAAGTACGTCTCGACGAGCACCTCCCGGTGGGCGGGGGTCAGGTCGTCGAGTGCGTCCGACAGCGTCATCAGCCACAGCGCCTTGTCGATCTCGTCCTCCGCGGGGATGACCTCCAGCGGCGACGGATCGACCTCCTGCGGCCGGGCCTGCCGGCTGCGGTGGCCGTCGATGACGATGCGCCTCGCGACCGTCACCAGCCAGGGGCGTACCGATCCGGTCGCTCGATTGAGCTGCCCGGCGTTCTTCCAGGCACGGATGAGCGTCTCCTGCACGACGTCCTCTGCTCGTTGCCGATCACCGGCGACCAGTCGAAGGACATACGCAAGGAGGGGTCCGGCGTGCTCTCTGTACAGCGCACGCATCAGCTCCTCATCTGGTTCCGAGGGCTGGGACATGCGATGTCGGGCCCTCGATCCACGTTCATTGGCCACGACGGAATCCTTGCGCACGCCCACCTCCGATGTCCGGGGGTTCCCCCAGTCGGTCGCTCGACTACCCGTACGGAAGGGGCCCGTTGAGCGTTCAAAGTGAGGCGACAGTTTTCTGCGGAGTGACGTGACGAGCGGGACATGGCAGCACATTCCCACCGTGCGATCTTTACATTTCCGTCACATCGGCAAGATCGAATCCGACCTTCCCTACGGGTGCGTAGGTAAACGGCATGTAATCGAAATCACTTCGACTGCCGTTTCACAGAAGGCGCATAACGGACCATCAGGCGCGGGCGAGGGCCGCGCGACGACGGTGCCGGGCGACCCTTTCGCGGTTCCCGCAGACCTCACTGGAACACCAGCGCCTCCTGCGCCCCCGGGACGAATCGAGATAAACGATCGGACAGTTGTCCCCCTCGCACTCCCTCAGCCCGGCCCGCGCGACCGGATCGGTGAGCAGCTCCAGGGCGTCGCGCGCGAGGGCGCCGAGCAGGGCGGCGCCCTCGGGCGGATGATCCAACTCCCGGACCAGGGTGCCGTCTTCACCGCGTACGGCACGGGGGGCCGGGGGCGCGGCAAGGGCGATGTCGTTGACCCGGGCGAGCGCGAGGTCGTACGACGGCCAGGGCTCGGGATTGAGGCCGCCCCGCACCAAATGCCCGACAAGTCCGCGCAGTTCGCGGAAGGTGACCAGCCAGGAGGCGTCGGCGTGGGCGAGCGGCGTGTCCGGCGGGACCAGCCCCGCCCGGGCGATCCAGGCGCACAACACCTCGACGGAGTCGAACCGTTCCTCGGGGTGCGTGGTCGCGAGGAGATCCAGACAGATCCGTCCGGCGTCGAACCGCAGCTCGTACGCGTCCGTGGCCAAACCCAGTGCCATGTGCCTGTCACCGCCTAGGGGTCACCCCGGTCAGCAGGGGTCGGTGAGGTGCCGTGAGGAGGGCTGGGGGAACCGTTCCCTCTAACAGTGCCTGCCCGCTCGCGGAGCCGGAACCCCTCGTACCGGGGTTGGCGCTGGACGACCGCGTATGGGGCTGCGCGTGACGGCCATGTTCGGACGCGGTGAGGGTCCGTTGACTGGAGGACATGACACGGAACAGCACACTTGTGGGAACCGTACTGGGCGCGGCCACGGTAGCCATGGGCCTGATCGCCGGGGCCTTCTACATCTTCGCCTGCGGGGTGATGCCGGGGTTGGCGCGCAGCGATGACCGGGTGTACGTCGAGGTCATGCGTGACATCAACGACGCGTTCGAGAACCCGGTGTTCTTCCTGAGCTTCATCGGGGCGCTGGCGCTGACGGGGGTGTCGGCCTGGCAGGTGCGCGAGGCGCCGTACCGGGGGTGGGTGTGGGCGGCCGCGACGGCGTACGCGCTCGCCTTCTTCGTCACCGTCGCCTTCAACATCCCGCTGAACGACGGCCTGAAGGGGACCGGTGATCCGGCGGCCCTGCGGGAGGAGTTCGAGGGTCCGTGGCTGGCCTGGAATGCACTGCGGGCGGTGCTGGCGACGGTGGCGGTGGGGTGCTTGGCGCGGGCGCTGGTGGATTACGGCCGCTCTCGGCGCCCGTCAGCGCATTCCAGCCCGTCCGGCGCTTGAGGACGAGGCCCATTCGGGGCCGAAAGCGGGGGCGCCTGGGGGCTGCGAGCCCCCAGCGAGGGCGACACCAACGCCGGGTGCCTCCTCACACGTCCGCGTACTTCGCGTCCGCCGCCGGATCCAGCGCCAGCCGATACCCCCGCTTCACCACCGTCTGGATCAACTTCGGCGCCCCCAGAGCCGTCCGCAGCCGAGCCATCGCCGTCTCCACCGCGTGCTCATCGCGGCCGGCGCCCGGCAGCGCACGCAGCAGATCCGCCCGGGCCACCACCCACCCCGGCCGTCGGGACAGGGCCCGCAGCAGGGACATGCCCGCGGGCGGCACGGGACGTAGCGCCCCGTCGACCAGGACCGCATGGCCGCGGATCTCCACCTGGTGCCCGGCGATCGGCAGCGACCGGGCCCGGCCGGGCAGCTCCTGGCACAGCAGCTGGACCAGCGGACCGAGCCGGAAGCGTTCGGGCTGGACCGTGTCGACTCCGTGGGCCTGCAGTGGCAGCGCGGTGACGGGGCCGACGCAGGCCGGAACGACGTCGTGGTGGAGGGCGGCGAGCAGCTCCGGAAGCAGCCCGCGTTCCTCGGCACGGGACAGCAGGGACGCGGCGGCGGGTGCGCTGGTGAAGGTCAGGGCGTCCAGGCCGCGGGAGACCGTGGCGTCCAGCAGGCGGTCGACCGGGCCGATGTCCTCCGGCGGCAGCCACCGGTAGACCGGCACCCCGAGCACCTCCGCTCCCGCGGCCCTGAGCGCCTCCACGAATCCGGGCAGCGGCTCACCGTGCAGCTGGATGGCGATACGGCGCCCGTCGACGCCCTCCTCCAGCAGCCGGTCCAGCACCTCGGCCATGGACTCGCTGGACGGCGACCACTCCTCGGTCAGCCCGGCGGCCCGGACCGAGCCCTTGACCTTGGGGCCGCGGGCGAGCAGCTCGACGCCGCGCAGCCGTTCCAGCAGGTCCTCGCCCAGTCCCCACCCGTCGGCGGCCTCGATCCAGCCCCGGAAGCCGATCGCGGTCGTGGCGACCACGATGTCCGGCGTCCGCTGGATGATCTCCTTCGTGGCTGCGAGCAGCTCGCTGTCGTCGGCGAGCGGCACGATGCGCAGGGCAGGGGCGTGCAGGACGGCCGCGCCGCGCCGCTGGAGCAGGGCCCCGAGTTCGTCGGCCCGGCGCGCGGCGGTCACGCCCACGGTGAATCCCGCCAGCGGCCCGTGTTCCGATTGCTGCTGTTCGTCGTACATAGCTCTCGTCCCGCTCGAGATGTGGTGCGTGCGCCAGGCGGTCGCACCGTGGGAGTTCCTGACTTCACCCAGGGTGTTCACACCTGCATGCCGATCGAGCCTGTCAACGGTGCGTGACAGGCTCGGTTCGGCTTCATGTCGGCAGTGTTACGTCACACCTCGGCGTAGCTGAGCTGCGGCTTTGCCTCTGTCGCCGATGTGGCGTGGGTCTCGGAGGCGGCCGGGCGGCGAAGGTATACGGCCCAGGTGACCGCGAAACAGACGCCGTAGAAGGCGAGGAAGGCGACGAAGGCGCCGGTGCCGGAGCCCACGGTGAGGAAGGACTGGCGGAAGGCGAGGTTGATGCCGAGTCCGCCGAGCGCGCCCACCGCGCCGATGAGACCCATGGAGGCACCGGACAGGCGGCGGCCGTAGGAGGCGGCCTCCTCACCGGTGAGCCCCTTGGCGGCAGCCTTCGCCTGGAAGATGCCGGGGATCATCTTGTACGTCGAACCGTTGCCGAGGCCGGTCAGCACGAACAGGGTGATGAACGCGGTGGTGAACAGCGGCAGCGACTTCTGCATCGAGGCCACGATGATGACCGAGGTCGCGGCGGCCATGCCGACGTAGTTCCACAGCGTGATCTTCGCGCCGCCGAACCGGTCGGCGAGCGCGCCGCCCAGCGGGCGGATCAGGGAGCCGAGCAGCGGGCCGATGAAGGTGACGTAGGCGGCCTGGAGCGGCGTACGGCCGAACTGGGTCTGCAGGACGAGGCCGAAGGCGAAGCTGTAGCCGATGAACGAACCGAAGGTGCCGATGTAGAGGAAGGACATGATCCACGTGTGGGCGTCCTTGACGGCGTCCTTGGCGGCGCCGGTGTCGTTCTTGACGGACGAGATGCTGTCCATCTTCAGCCACGCGAGGACGGCCGCGATCACGATGAACGGGATGTAGATCCCGAGCAGCACCCGCGGGCCCCCGCTGGCGCCGATCACCGCGAGACCGATGAGCTGCACCACGGGCACGCCGATGTTGCCGCCGCCGGCGTTCAGGCCGAGCGCCCAGCCCTTCTTGCGGAGGGGGAAGAAGGCGTTGATGTTGGTCATGCTGGAGGCGAAGTTGCCGCCGCCGATGCCGGCCAGCATCGCGCACAGCAGGAAGGTGGTGAACGACGTTCCCGGCTCCATCACGGCGAACGCGGCGACCGTCGGCACCAGCAGCAGACTCGCCGAGATGACCGTCCACATCCGGCCACCGAAGACGGCGACGGCGAAGGTGTAGGGCACGCGGACGATGGCGCCGACCAGTGTGGCCATCGACACGATGAAGAACTTGTCGGCGGGGGTGAGCCCGTACTCCGGCCCCATGAACAGCACCATCACGGACCACAGGGTCCAGATCGAGAACCCGATGTGCTCGGAGAGCACCGAGAAGAAGAGGTTCCGGCGGGCAACCTTCTCACCGGTCTCGTTCCAGAAGGCCTCGTTCTCGGGGTCCCAGTGGTCGATCCAGCGGCCTCCCCTGCTCGCGGCGGGGGCTGTGCTAGGGGCTGTCATGGCGCCTCCACGGTCTTCGGGGCTCGGTCGCGCTTGAGTGGCTGGTCCCGAAGGTAGGGAGGGCGCGTTTCCGGGCTGTGGCACCGGGTGACCGGAAAGGAACTTTGCTCTCACCCGGCGCGGAGGGCGGATGAGAGGTTGTGTTGGTCGTCCCTATATAAGGACGAGATATGGGGACGGGATGGGGGACGGGTCGTCGGGGGACACCCGGTGCATGGACATTGAGGATATAGGGGGCGAAGAGCAACCCCCTCCCCGTCAGCGCTGCGGGGGCTGCCAGTGGGGGTTCTGCTGCGGGTGGGGCGGCTGAGGCGGCTGGGGGCTCTGCTGCTGGGGGTAGGGCTGGGGCTGGCCGTAGGGCGGCTGGGGCTGGCCGTAGGGCGGCTGCGGCTGCTGGGGCGTGCCGTACGGGCTGCCCTGGGGCTGACCGTAGGGTCCGGGCTGGTTGCCGTACGGGCCGGGGGCGGCGGGCTGCGCGGGATACGCACCCGGCGCGGCAGGTTGAGCCGGGTAGGCGCCCGGCGCCGCGGGCTGACCGGGGTACGCACCCGGCGCCGGGTGCTGGCCGTACGGCCCGGGAGCCTGCTGCCCGTAACCACCCGGCGTGCCCGGGGCGGGCGCCTGGTTGCCGTAGGGACCGGCCGCGAACGGGTTGCCGTGCCCCGGCAGCTGCCCGCCGGGCGGCAGATAGCGCACCCGCCCGGTCTCGTCGGTGATCGGCGCGAACCCGGCGGCCTGCAGCCGGGCCGCGAACTTGGCGTTGCGCTTGCGGTTGACGGCGAAGCCGATGCCGATGATCGCCATGAAGAGCGCCCACACGATGACCGCCGTGATCCAGGCGGCGGCGTCCCCGCCCAGCCGCACGCCGAGGATCCCGGCGCCGAGGGTGAGGCCGATGGCGCCGTAGCCCATCCGCTTCTCGGCGCTCTTGCCGGTGAGATCGAAGTTGATGCGGGCCTTGAGGAGCTCGAAGGCGTCGGGCACGAGGGGCGGCACGGACACCCCGTCACTGGCGTTCGGGTACTGCGCCCAGTTCTGGCCGGCGCGGGCGCGGGCCTGAGGGCTGGGGTCGGGCGCGATCAGCATGACGAGCGCGTTGTTGCGCCCGGCGCTCTGCCGTACGTCCACGTACTCGTACCCGAACTGCTGGGCGATGAAGGCCAGCCTGGCGAGCTTCTTCACGGAGGCCAAGGGGCTGGTGAGCTCGACGGGCTCTCCGCCGGCCATCAACCGCAGCATCTTCTGCACTTGCCGCTTGCTCATCAGCGCCTGCTCCCCACCGACCACCGGGCCACTCGGCCCCTCGGGCCACCCCGTTCACTTGCGCAACATCGTCAGTGTTCCACGGAGGTCTGACCGTGCGGAACCTCGGTCGGCGGGGTTCACAGGCTGTTGGCGGTTCAGTACCGGGAACGCCGTGCCCTGCGGCCGGTGCGCCCCTTGGAGCCGTCCGGCCACACCTGCGGCCGCCTCTTCGCCGCCAGATCCTCCGCCCACCCGAACCACACGATGCAGCTTCCGATGAGCACCCAGGTGAAGGCCAGTACCGGCCACGGGCTCTCCAGCAGCCAGGAGAAGTGCATCCACATCACGTCGATGCCCCACAGCTGGTCCCACATCGTCGCGGCGATGAGGATGCAGATGTTGTGCCACAGGTAGATCGTCACCGCACGGGAGTTGAGCAGGGTGATCACCCGGTCCCAGCGGCGCAGGCGGCGCGGCCACTCGGACCAGGAGGGGCTGAGGTGGAGCAGCAGCATGACCGTGCCGAAGGACCAGAGGGCCTGGGCCATGGGCATGCTGTCGAGGTCGTTGCCCTCGCCGAAGTCGTGGTTCAGGGCGTACCAGAGGCCGACCGCGGCGAAGATCGGGGCCACGGAGGGGACGACGTAGCGCGGGATCCGGCGCAGGATGCCCTCCTGGTGGGCCATGCCGAGGATCCAGCAGGCGCCGAAGGTGCTGAAGTCCGTGAGTGCGGACGGGATGCGCTCGCCGGGGAGGGTGATGTAGCCGAAGTTGAACGCCGCCGACAGCGCGAGGGGCGCGAGGAGCGTCGCCAGCGGCATCGCGCGCAGCGCCTTCAGCAGGAACGGTGAGAGCAGGACGTACCAGAGGTAGGCGCGGATGTACCAGAGCGGTCCCGCGAGGTCGACGGCCCAGTTCTCGCCGAGGAAACCGTGGATGCCGGGGAGGCCCTCGGCGTACGGCGGGTCGCTGAGCGGGACGATCCAGTAGGCCAGGTGGATCCACCACCAGCCGGGGTGGCCGTCGACGTCCGGACCCCAGCCCTGGATCACCATGCCGGTGACCCCGACCACGCCCAGCAGCCACAGCGGGGGCAGGAGGCGGCGTATGCGGCTCCTGATGACCTGCACGGGCGGGCGCTTCAGGGAGCGGGCCATGAGGTTGCCGGCGAGGGCGAACATCACGCCCATGGAGGGGAAGACCAGGGGGAGCCAGGCCCAGCCCGTCAGGTGGTAGAGGACCACGCGGAAGAGGGCGAGGGCGCGCAGGAGGTCGAAGTAGCGGTCGCGGACCGGGGTCGGCCGGGCGGGCTGCTCAGGCGGCGCCGAGTCCGACGGCAGGGTGGGTGCGGTGGTGGGAGGGTTCATCGGACCGGCCTTTCGTCCATGACCTGTCGGCGCTGCGTCGGCACGGTCGGCGGTGCGGACACCCCGCCCTTGCGCCGCAGCTTCTGCCAGCGAAGACGGCCGCCGGTGAGGGCCGTGATCCAGGACTGGAGCAGGACGACGTACATGAGCTGTCGGTAGAGGATCTGCTGGAGCGGGAGGGAGATCAGCGGGGTGAGGCGCTCGCGGTCCAGGACGAAGGCGTAGGCCGCGCAGGCCGCCTGGATGGCGAGGACGCCGAACCAGGCCAGGATCGTCTTCTCCGTGGGCCCGAAGACCAGGCCGTAGATGAGGAACACGTCGATCAGGGGGGCGAGGAGCGGGGCCAGGACCATGAAGAGGGACACCAGGGGCAGGCCCACCCTGCCGAAGCGGCCCGACGGCCCTCGTTCCACCAGGGCGCGGCGGTGCTTCCAGATCGCCTGCATGGTGCCGTACGACCACCGGTAGCGCTGCGACCACAGCTGCTGGACGGACTCGGGCGCCTCGGTCCAGGCCCTGGCCTTCTCGGCGTACACCACGCGCCAGCCGTCGCGGTGGATCGCCATGGTGATGTCGGTGTCCTCGGCGAGGGTGTCGTCGCTCATGCCGCCGACCCGTTCCAGGGCCGAGCGGCGGAAGGCGCCGACCGCGCCCGGGATCGTCGGCATGCACTGCAGGACGTCGTACATACGGCGGTCCAGGTTGAAGCCCATCACGTACTCGATGTGCTGCCAGGCGCCGATGAGGGTGTCCTTGTTGCCGACCTTGGCGTTGCCCGCGACCGCGCCGACGCGCGGGTCGGCGAAGGGCTGGACGAGTTCGCGGACCGTGGCCGGTTCGAAGACGGTGTCGCCGTCCATCATCACGATCAGGTCGTAACGGGCGTTCGCCAGGCCGCGGTTGAGCGCCGCCGGCTTGCCCGCGTTGAGCTGGCGGATGACGCGGACGTTCGGCAGGCCCAGCCCCTCGACGATCCGGGCCGTACCGTCGCTGGAGCCGTCGTCGATGACGATGATCTCGATGGGGTACTCGCTGCGCATCAGCGACCGCACGGTGTCTTCGATGCACTTGGCCTCGTTGTACGCCGGGACCAGCACCGACGCCGGTTCGGTGACCGGCGCGTTCGGGCCCCAGACGAAGTCGCGGCGGCGGGTGCGGCGGGCGTGGAGGGCGGAGAGCAGCAGCATCAGGCCGAAGCGGCCGATGACGAGGGAGCCGATGGCGGCGAGTCCGACGACCAGGATCGCGGTGATGTTGTCGGAGGCGTCGACCAGGAAGACCCAGGCCTTGCCCTTCCACAGCTCCAGACCGGTGACCTCGGTGTGGGCGCTGGGCGCGCTCAGGGCCTCGGTGAGGTTCTGGAACTCGTAGCCCTTGCTCTTGAGTTGGGGAATGAGCTGGTCCAGCGCCTGGACCGTCTGGTGCCGGTCGCCGCCGGAGTCGTGCATCAGGACGATCGCGCCCTGGCCGCTCTTGGGCGTGGAGTTGCGGATGATCTGGTCGACGCCCGGCTTGCGCCAGTCCTCGCTGTCGGTGTCGTTGACGATGGTGATGTAGCCGCGGCCGCCGATGTACTCGGTCACCGGCCAGGAGTTGTTGTCCATGTTCTCGGACTTGGACGAGTACGGCGGCCGGAACAGCGAGCTGCGGATGCCGACCGCGCCCGCGAGCGCGAGCTGGTTCTGGGACAGCTCCCAGTCGATGCGCTTCTTGGACTGGTAGGAGAGGTCGGGGTGGTTGAAGGTGTGCAGGCCGATCTCGTGCCCCTCGTCGACCATGCGCTGGACGAGGTCCGGGTAGCGGGAGGCCATCGTGCCGGTGATGAAGAAGACCGCGTGCGCGTCGTTCCGCTTCAGGGCGTCCAGCACCTTCGGCGTCCACTCGGGGTCGGGGCCGTCGTCGAAGGTGAGGACGACGCTGTTGTCCGGCACCCGCAGCGTGCTCGCGTCGCCGTCGCGGGTGTCGATGACGGGGCCGCCCTTGAGGATCTCCTGCGGCACCTTGTCGTTGGCCGCGGCGGGCCGGATGCGGTAGTCGGCCAGGATCTCGCTGTGGACGTAGCCGCGCAGCATCAGCATCGCCATCAGGGCGACGAGGACGAGCGAGGGCAGAAGCAGACGCATGGGCACGCGGCGGCGCCGGGAGCCGTCGGGGGCTCCCTTCGCGGGCCCGTGACGGCGGGTGCGGGATGCCATCAGAGGGTGTACTCCGGGGACGGGGCGGCGGGCGCGGGAGCGGAGGTGTCCGGCTCCTGCGCGATGGGGCTGGGGTCGTTCGGGCCGTTCGCGACCGTCCCGGTGGCGGGTTCGTCGGTGGTCGCGGGATCGGTCGGCTCCTCGGTGGGGCCGCCGCCGTCCGTCGGGCTCGGGTCGGGGTCGGGGGTGGTGGGCTGGGTGGTGGGCTCGGGGTCCGGGGTGGGGTTCGTGCCCGGGTTGACGGTGGTCTTGGTGGGGCTCGGCTTCGGGTCGGCGGACGCGCCGGGGTCGGCGCTGGTGGACGCGCCGGGCGCGGTGGCGTCGGCGCCGGGCGACGGGGTCGCGTCGGTGCCGGCCGTCGGGGAGGTGCCCGGGGAGACGCTGCCGGTGCCGGAGGGCTGCGGGGCCGACTCGGCGGGCAGCGGCGGGGTGTCGACCTGGCCGGCCGGCTGCTCCTTGGGAGGCTCCACCGGCAGCCAGGGCGCGTCGGAGTTGCCGGACAGCAGGGTGGCGACGATGACCACGGCGTAGACCGCGCAGGCGAGGCCCACGGCCATGCCGATACGGCGGTAGAGGCGGCTGCGGCGGCCCGACTCGTCGACGAACACCGGTCCGTCGGAGGCCTCGCCGCCACCCGGGGCGTCCTTGGCCGCGCGCAGCATGTTGTCCAGCTGGAGGCCGACGCCGTCGAGTTGGATGGTGACCTCGTGCGGGTCGTGGGTGGCGCCTGAGCCGGTGGTGCCGTGCCGCGCGTCCGGGCGCGCGGGCTCCTCGGGCTCTTCGGCCTCCGCCCACGGATCGCGGACCGCGGGCATACGCGTCGTCTCACCGGCAGGCGGGTGGGCGTTGTTCCTGAAAGCCGAGGGCCGGTCGAAGGCCGACCAGCCGTCGAGTATCTCGGTCTGTCCGGTCCCTCTCGTCCCCGTCTCGGACCGGGAGCGCGGGCCCCGACCAGGGACCTCGGTCTCCCCGGTCACCGGGAAGGCCTGGGTCGCCTGGACGTCACTCTTCGAGCCCTCCGGGGAAGTACCGCCCCCGGACCCCGATGCGACCTCGGGCCACTCCGGTTGGGCGTCTTCTCGCCACTTCTTCACGCGCACGCACATCCCCCCACGGGACCGTTCTGGGTGCGCGCACGACACTGAGCGCCCGTCGCCGTACCGAGCCCCCACCCGGCCGAGCGCCCCCCATTACCACAAACGTGCTCAGGCCAAGAATGTAGCGCACGCGGAGGTTTTGTGTTTGCCGAGTGTCAGTTGTGGACGTTCATCGTGTCCAAATCGATGGCTGGAATCCATCCCCCGGCGGGGCGCCGCAGCCACCCCTCCTCGGCCGCGATCTGCGCCGCCGCCCGTCGAAGGGCGTCGAATGCGGGGTGCACCAGGCCCTTTCGCCATACCAGTGACACGGGTGACAGGGGCACGGGGTCGATCAAGGGGCGCTTCACCGCCCCGGGCATGGCCGGAAATTCGATGACGGCCAGGACGGGGGTCCGCATCTTGGCCATGATCCGCTGGAACTCCTCGGCGCCGACGGCGAGCGGCGCGGGCGCGGCGACCTCGATGCCCCGTCCGTCGAACAGCCGGTGCGCGAGGTCGGTCCACTCCGGCGTGCGGGGGTTGCCGGCACCGGCGTACACGGTCTCGCCGGCCAGCGCTGCCAGCGGCACCCGTTCCAGTTCGGCCAGCGGATGGTCCTCGGGCAGCAGGATCGCCATGGGCTCACAGCGCACCGGCTGATGGTCGAGGCCCGCCCGCAGCGCCGGGTCCAGCCCGGCGAACCGCCCGAAGGAGGCGTCCAGCCGCCCCGCTACCAGCTCGCCCGCGGCACCCGTCAGACCGCTCTCGTAGCGGGCCATCAGTTCGTGCTCGGGGGCGAGTTCGCGGGCCCGCCGCAGGACCTTGTGCCCGGTGGCCATGCCCGGCGAGTTCAGGTCCACCAGCAGGGGCCGGGCCTGGCCGAAGGCGGCGAGCAGGTCGTCCTGGGCCTGGAGGGCACGGCGGGCGTGCGGCACCAGCCGCTCGCCGTCGGCCGTCAGCGTGACCTGCCGGGTCGTCCGCACGAACAGCTCGGTGCCCAGCTCCCGCTCCAGCCGCCGTACGTCCCGGCTGAGCGCCTGCTGGGCGACGTACAGCCGGGCCGCGGCCCGCGTGAAGTGCAGCTCCTGGGCCACGGCGAGGAAGGCGCGCAGGAGGCGGGGGTCGAGATGAGCGGGAGCGGACATGCGGCGAACTTACAACGCGGGTGCGTGAATCCGTGCCGAGCAGGTGTTGGACCCCTTGATCCACCGCGGGCGACGGTGGAGTCATGCCGCAACAGCCGTACGAGAATGCCCCAAAGACCCTGAAGACACCGAAGACCGCGAATCCCGGCCCGTACCGCCGGCTCTTCGCCCGCCCCGGTGTCCGCGCCTTCACCGTCGGGAACCTCGTCGCCCGGCTGCCCATGGGCATGTTCAGCGTGAGCGCGGTCGTGATGATCGCCGGGACGCGGGGGTCGTACGCCCTCGCCGGCGCCGTCACGGCGACCGGCCTCGCGGCGACCGCGCTGGTCGCCCCCTGGACCGCGCGGCTCGTCGACCGGTACGGCCAGGCGCGGATCGCGGTGCCCGCCACGCTCCTCGCGGCGCTGGGTGAACTCGCGCTGGTGCTGTGCGTACGCCACGACGCCCCCGCCTGGACCCTCTTCGCCGCGTACGCCGCCACCGCGACCATCCCCAACACCGGCGGTATGTCCCGCGCCCGCTGGGCCCATCTGCTGAAGGGCGACGCCGAGTCCCTGCACACCGCGAACTCCTTCGAGCAGGCCGCCGACGAACTGTGCTTCATGCTGGGCCCGGTGCTGGCGGCCTTCCTGTGCGGGACGTTCTTCCCGGAGGCGGGGACGCTGGTCGCCGTGGTGCTCCTGGTGACCGGCGTGCTGGTCTTCACCGCCCAGCGGTCGACCGAGCCGCCACCTCAAGGCCGTACGGCCGGCATATCGGTGCCGTCGCCGTTCCGCGCCCCCGGCATGCCGCCGCTGCTGGCCGTCTGCCTGGCCATGGGCGCGGTGTTCGGCTCGACGGAGGTCGTCACGATCGCGTTCGCGGACGCGGAGGGCCACCGCACGGCGGCGGGTGCGGTGCTCGCGCTCCAGGCGGCCGGGTCCTGTGCGGCGGGCCTGTGGTTCGGCCGGCTCAGGCTGTCCGGTCCCGCCGAGCGCCGCTACGCCTGGTGCATAGCGGCGATGACCGCCCTGCTGACGCTGCCTCTGCTCGCCGCGTCCGTCGCCGGTTCGCTCCTGCTGCTGTCCGTCGCCCTGCTGGTCTCCGGCATGGCCACCGCGCCGACCATGATCACCAACATGGCCCTGGTCCAGCAGCGCACCCCCGACGGCCGCCTGAACGAGGGCATGACCCTCGCGGTGACCGCGCTGCTGGGCGGTATCGCGTGCGGCGGCGCGGTCGGCGGCTGGGTGGTGGAGCACCTGTCCCCGACGACGGCATACGGCGTCCCGGTCACGGCGGCAGCGGCCGCACTACTCATCGCCCTGGCAGCAACGCCCTCAGGGGCACGGGCTGAATCAATGTGCGGCTCCGCCGCGTGGGCGCGACCAGCCACAACGGCGCAGCGGACAAACAACGACACATCGCGGCACTCGCCTCCGACCGCCTAGCCCCGCGGAGCGATCCGCGCCCGCGCCGGCCCCTTCGCCATCAGCGTGATCCCCGCCCCGACCGGCACCTCCCCCGCCTCCGCATCCTCGAACTCGAACTCCCGCAACAGCACCGCCAGCCCGAGCACCGACTCCAGCATCGACAGGTGCTGACCTATGCAGGCACGCGGCCCGCCCCCGAAGGGGAACCATGCGTAGCGTGGACGCCCCGCCTCCGCCTCCGGCGTGAAACGGGTGGGGTCGAAGCGGTCCGGGTCCGGCCAGTAGCCGGGGTGGCGCTGGGTGACCCAGGGGCTGACCAGGAGGTCGGCCCCGGCCGGGATCCGTACGCCGTCCACCTCCGCGTCGGCGACCGAGCGACGGCCGATCACGGGCGCCGAGGGATACAGCCGCATCGCCTCCTTCAGCACCATCGTCAGATACGGCAACGCCTCCATGTCCTCGGCCGTGGGCGCCCGTCCGCCGGGACCGCCGAGCACCCGGTCCACCTCGTCCCGCACGCGCCGCTGTTCCTCGGGATGCCGGGCGAGGAGATGCAGAGCGAAGGCCAGCGCGGTGGCGGTCGTCTCATGGCCGGCCAGCAGGAAGATCAGCACCTGTTCACGGAGTTCGTCGGCGTCGAGGCTGCCGTCCTCGGCGTTCTCGGCGTGCACGAGGAGGGTGACCAGGTCGTCGCGGTCGTGCCGGTCGCGGCGGTTGTCGATGATGCCGTCACACAGCGCGTACAGCTCCGCCTGGAGGCGTGTGGCGCGGCGGTTGGCGGGGGTGGGCCAGGTGCGGGGTGCCTTGATCGGCGAGAAGCCTCGCTTGAGCGAGTACTCCTGGAGCGGCGGCAGGGTGCGCTCGATCACCTCGAACGCCTTGCCCACATCCGTGCCGAACAGGATCCGGCCGACGACGTGCAGCGCGAACCGGTGCATCTCACCCACCAGTTCCACGGTCCCGCCCGGCACCTCCCGCCACCCGGCGGCCAGCGCGACCGCCTCCTCGGCGACCTGCTGCGCGTAACCGTTCACCCGGCGCCGGGTGAACAGCGGCTGCACGAGCCTGCGCTGGCGCAGGTACGCGTCGTCCTGGCTGGTGAGCAGCCCGTTGCCGACCGACTGGCGCAGTTCCTCGTAGAAGACGTTGTCCTTGCGGAAGTTGGCTGCCCGCGTCGCCAGTACCTGCTGTGCACCCTCGGCGGAGAACACCGCGTAGACGTCGGACCGCAGCCCCGGCGGCCCTGCCCGGAAACGCACCACGTCGCCATGGTCGCGGCGTGCCCGCAGATAGGCGGCGAGGGGGTCGTTCAGCAGGTCGATCATGGAGCCGAGCAGGGGGTGCCCCGCCACGATCGGCGCCGGGGCGGTCGTCGTCATCGTCATGGCTCCCCCATTCCCGCACGAGCCATTGACGCACCCTCAGCCCACACATACCTTCGACAAACGAGTAATCGAAGCGCTTCGACGCCATCCGTCGAAACGATTCGACGAATCGCAGCGGGGCATCTCCGTGGACGCAGTCGCAGTCGCAGTCGCAGTCGAGTTAAGGACCCCCACATGAAGTTCACCGACGGCTACTGGCTGCTGCGCGAGGGCGTCACCGCGGCCCACCCCGCCGAAGTCCTCGACGTCACCGAGTCGGACGGCGCGCTGGAGATCCACGCGCCGACCCGGCCCATCCGCTCGCGCGGCGACCTGATGACGGGACCGGTCATGACGATCAACGCCCACACACCGATGCCCGACGTCATCGGCCTCACCCTCACCCACTTCGCGGGCGAGCAGCCGCGCGGCCCCCGGTTCGAGGTCGCCGAGTCGGAGGAGACCGCCCCGCAGATCTCGTACGACGACGAGCACGCGACCCTGACCTCCGGCGCGCTGTCGGTCCGGGTCGCCCGCACCGGCCCCTGGCACGTCGAGTTCCTCGCCGGCGGCCGCACGCTCACCTCCAGCGGCCCCAAGAGCATGGGCATCATGCGGGACGCGACCGGGGCGCACTACCTGCGGGAACAGCTGGTCCTGCGCGTCGGCACCTCCGTCTACGGCCTCGGTGAGCGCTTCGGGCCGCTGGTCAAGAACGGGCAGGTCGTCGACATCTGGCAGGCCGACGGCGGCACATGCAGCGAGCAGGCCTACAAGAACGTGCCGTTCTTCCTGACCGACGCGGGCTACGGCGTCTTCGTCGACACCCCGGGCAAGGTCTCCTTCGAGGTCGCCTCGGAGGTCGTGTCCCGGGTGCAGTTCAGCGCGGAGGCCCAGGAGCTGACGTACTACGTCATCCACGGCCCGACCCCGAAGGACATCCTCCGCAAGTACACGGCCCTGACCGGCCGCCCGGCGCTGCCACCCGCCTGGTCGTTCGGCCTGTGGCTGTCGACGTCGTTCACGACGTCGTACGACGAGGAGACGGTCACCTCCTTCGTGGACGGCATGAGAGAGCGCGAACTCCCCCTGTCCGTCTTCCACTTCGACTGCTTCTGGATGCGGGAGTTCAACTGGTGCGACTTCCAGTGGGACCCCAGGGTGTTCCCCGACCCGGAGGGCATGCTGGCCCGGCTGAAGGCGAAGGACCTGCGGGTCTGCGTCTGGATCAACCCGTACATAGCCCAGCGCTCGCCCCTGTTCGCGGAGGGCAAGGCGCTCGGGCACCTGCTGAGGCGGCCGGACGGCAGTGTCTGGCAGTGGGATCTGTGGCAGCCGGGCATGGCGCTGGTCGACTTCACCTCCCCGGCCGCCCGCGACTGGTACGCCGGCAAGCTGGAGGCGCTCCTCACGCAGGGCGTCGACTGCTTCAAGACCGACTTCGGCGAGCGGGTGCCCCTCGACGTGGCCTGGTCCGACGGCTCCGACCCGGAGCGGATGCACAACTACTACACCTACCTCTACAACCGCACCGTCTTCGACGTGCTGCGCAAGCACCGGGGCGAGGAGGAGGCGGTGGTCTTCGCCCGCTCGGCGACGGCCGGGAGCCAGCAGTTCCCGGTGCACTGGGGCGGCGACTGCGAGGCGACGTACGAGTCGATGGCGGAGTCCCTGCGCGGAGGCCTGTCGCTGGGCCTCTCCGGCTTCGGCTACTGGAGCCACGACATCGGCGGCTTCGAGGGCACCCCCACACCCGCGCTGTTCAAGCGGTGGCTGGCGTTCGGCCTGCTGTCCTCGCACAGCCGGCTGCACGGCAGCTCGTCGTACCGCGTCCCCTGGCATTTCGACGAGGAGTCCGTGGACGTGGCACGGAAGTTCACCCGTCTGAAGCTGCGGCTCATGCCCTATCTCTACGAGGTCGCCCGCACCGCCCACACCGAGGGCGTGCCGATGATGCGGGCGATGGTGCTGGAGTTCCCGGACGATCCCGGGTGCGCGCATCTGGAGCGGCAGTACATGCTCGGCCCTGACCTGCTGGTGGCGCCCGTCTTCAGCGACGAGGGCGACGTGGCGTACTACGTCCCCGAGGGCACCTGGACCCACTACCTCGGCGGGGAGACGGTGACCGGGCCGCGCTGGGTGCGCGAGAAGCACGGCTTCGACAGCGTGCCGCTGCTGGTGCGGCCGGGTGCGGTGATCCCGGTGGGCGCGGTGGACGACCGGCCCGACTACGACCATGCCGACGGGGTCACCCTGCGGGCGTTCGGGCTGGAGCGGGGCGCGCAGGTGACGGTGCGGGTCGGGGAGGTGGCCTTCACGGTCGTACGGGAGGGCGACACGCTGCGGGCCTCCTGCAGCGACCCCTCCGCGCCCTGGGCTCTGGCCGCCGGGGAGCGCGAGGCACGGGCCCGGGCGGGGGCCGGGTTCCTGACGGTGGAGACGGCCTGATGGTGAAGATCACTGACGTGGCCCGGCATGCCGGAGTCTCCGCCAGCACGGTGTCCTACGCGCTGAGCGGCAAGCGTCCGATCTCCGAGGAGACCCGGCGCCGCGTCGAGGAGGCCGTCCGCCTGCTCGGCTACCGCCCGCACGCCGGCGCCCGCGCACTGGCCGGCCGGCGGTCGAACGTGCTGGCGCTGGTGGTGCCGTTACGGGCCGGGATCAATGTGCCGGTGGTGATGCGGTTCGCGGTGTCGGTGGTGACGACGGCGCGACGGTACGACCATGACGTACTGCTGCTCACCCAGGAGGAGGGCGAGGAGGGGCTGCGGCGGGTCGCGGACACGGCGCTGGTGGACGCCCTGATCGTGATGGACGTCCAGCTGCACGATCCCCGGCTGCCGCTGTTACGGGACCTGGACCGCCCGTCCGTGCTGATCGGCTTCCCCGCCGACTCCGACGGACTGACCTGCGTCGACCTCGACTTCAAGGCGGCGGGCGAGGCCTGCGTGGAGCATCTGGCGCGGCTCGGACACCGGGCGGTGGCGCTGGTGGGCTCTCCGCCGGAGGTGTACGTACGGCAGACGGCCTTCGCCCAGCGGGTCGTCCAGGGCTTCACGGCCGCCGCGGACCGGGGCCGCCTGTCGTCCGCGGTGCACCCCTGCGAGGCGTCCCCGGCGGCTGCCCGCGCGGTCGCCGAGCAACTGCTCTGCGAACAGCCCGCGTTGACGGGAGTGGTCGTCCACAACGAGGCGATCCTGGAGCCGCTGATCGACGCCTTCGAACAGCTGGGCCTGCGCGTGCCCGCCGACCTGTCGATCACCGCGATCTGCCCCGACGAACTCGCCGAGTCACTGCGCCTACCGGTCACCTCGATCGCCCTGCCGTCCACCGAGGTGGGCACGCGGGCCGTGGAACTGCTGATGCGCAAGCTGGACGGCAAGGACGCACCGGAGGCGACGCTGCTGCCGCCGAGGATGACGGAACGGGCGAGTACGGCGCGGCGGGCCCTTGCGTGACACGGGAGTTCAGCCCGCGAGCCCCCAGGTCAGCCCCAGGCGGTAGGCGGCACACAGGTTCACATCGAGGATGTAGGCCCCGGCGGTCCCGCACTGCTCGGTGCCGCTGCCGGGGTCGACGGGCTGCCCGTGCCCCATGCCCGTGATGCTGTACGTCTCCGCCACCGCCTTCCCGGCCGGGTCACGGAAGACCTGGTGCGGGTAGCCGGCCACGGTGTCACTGACGTCGGCGGTCTGGTCGGCCCCCTGCACATCGGTCCACTGCTTCATCAGGTCGGTCATGTTGACGGGCTTGACGGTGTAGTCGGCGCTGCCCTGGAAGACGGTGAGCGTGGGCCAGGGTCCGGTGTAGCCGGGGCGGGCGGCTCGCACCCGGTCGCCCCACTGCTTCGCTGTCTGCGTGGCGCCGACGTACATGCACACGTACGGCGACCCGGCGGCCTGCGCGCATCCGTACGGCAGCCCGGCGACGATCCCGCCGGCGGCGAACTTCTCCGGGTACGCCGCCATCATCACGGCGGTCATCCCGCCCCCGGCGGACAGCCCGGTGGCATACACGCGCGACGCCTCACCGGAGACGTCGGCGAGCTGCCGGTCGACCATCTGCGCGACGGACGCGGCCTCGCCCTGGCCACGCGCGATGTCGCCGCTCTGGAACCAGTTGAAGCAGGACGAGGCGTTGTTGGCGGTCTGCTGCTGCGGCAGCACCACGGAGAAGCCCCAGCGGTCGGCCAGTTCGGTCCAGCCGCTGCCGGTGCCGTAGCCGGACGCGTTCTGCGTGCAGCCGTGCAGCGCGACGACCACGGGCCGGCCGGCGGGCAGCCCGTCGGGGACGTACCGGAACATCCGCAGCGCACCCGGGTTCGACCCGAACCCGGTGACTTCCTGAAGCGAGGCCGCCGCGGCTGGGCCCGGTGTGAGGAAGGCGGCGATCAGGGCGACCAGCAAGGTCGCCAGGAGAGCTGAACGGACAGGGATATGACGGCTTGCGGCTCTGGTCTGTGTCATGAGGAGGGACCGTAGAAGCGTGAACGACCCGTCGATATGGGGTCGGACAACACATCGGGCACGTCCGCCATGTGAGGGGAAGCGCGGGAGGGCGTGGAAAAGAGCCCTACGGCGTCGGCGTCGGCCGCTGCGTGCCCGGGCGGGCACCCTGGTACGTCTCGTCCTTCTGCCACGGCCCGACGCCGAGCTTCCCCGTCGTCCCGAGGTCCAGTTCCGGCACCACCATCACGGGGCTCGCGCCCGCCTTCGCCCGCACACGGACGTACGGCGCATTCACCGGATCGCCGAATTCGGTGGTGTTCCGCCAGGCCAGCGTGGTCCGCGCGGCCTCGCCCGGCCGCAGCACGACGCGCTGCGGGCTGCCCTCGCCTCCGACGCCGGTGCTGATCCGATCGGTCCCGTCGAGGATCCGCACACCGTCGGCCTTGTCGTGGTCCTCGTCGAGGATTTCGAGTTCCGGGTAGCCGTTGAGTTCGTACGGCCGGGTCCCGCAGTTGACGAGATGCAGCCCGACGACACGCAGGCCCATGGCGGCGTCGCCCTGGTCCGCGTAGACGTGCAGCCCGGACGCGGGGCAGGTCCCCGAGGCGGTCGACGCCTCGTCGGCGGGGACGCTGCGCACCTTGACCACTTCCACGCCCGTCACATCGGCGTCCGGCCCGAGCGACTCCCCCATGGCGACGGTCTTCTTGACGGTCCGCCCCGGCCCGACCGACGTGACGATCTGCTCCGCGTTGTCGACGCTGCCTCCGGACGCCGAGCGGAAGCCGACGGTGACGGTGTAGGTGGCCGCCTCTTTCCCCTGGTTGGTGACCTCGAACTCGGCGGAGAAGTCGGTCCCACAGCCACTCTCCGGGCCCCAGGCGTACAGGCCGGTGACCTTCACGCCGCCCTCGCCCGGACCGTCGAGCGAAGGCAGGGGAAGCGGAGTCGGCGCACCGGAGGCCTGGCCGCCCCGAGCGAAGTCCGACGGACACGGCACCCCGGCACCGGCCGGGGACTCCGAGTCACGCTCCGCACCGCACGCGGCGAGCAGGACTAAACCGGCGAGGACGCTGGGGACCGTACGGAAGGCGGTAGGCATCCGCCCAGTAGATCACCGTCCCCCCGTCGGCCGTCATCCGGCATGACAAAGGCCCCGCTGCCCGAAGGCGGCGGGGCCTTTGCCCACATGGGTTAGGGAGGTTCGGAAACCTCCCGATCGTGGAGATGGCGGGAATCGAACCCGCGTCCAACGGTGCAAAATCAGGGCTTCTCCGTGTGCAGTTCGCTGCGATTTTCTCGGCCCCGGCGATCACGCGAACAAGTCGCCGACGAGCCCAGTCACTGTTAGATTTCCCTCTTCACCCCGTGACCGGGATCAAGGTTTAGTTCCCTAGCTGATGCCAGGATCCGGGTCGGGAACACCCCCGGGCTGACACTTCGCAAGTCGCTACTTAGGCAGCGAGGGCGAAGGAATCGCGCTTGGTATTGGCGATTATTTTTTGCGACATATGGTTTACGAGATCATTGCCGCTTCCTCGACACGCTTCCCCTGCTTCAACAGCCGCTGTCGAAACCGATCATCCCCATGTTTTGTTTTCAATGCGTGCACCCTGCGTTGGGGCGCGATGCCATCGTACGTGACCAACGCCCGCGGATGCCACCGTATTCCTCCGGGCTACGCCTCCCGCTGGCGCCGCTTCGCCGCCGCGATCGCCCGGTCCGACTCCCGCCGGTCCTGCTTCTCCCGCAGGGTCTGACGCTTGTCGTACTCCTTCTTGCCTCGCGCGAGAGCGATCTCGGCCTTCGCCCGGCCGTCCTTGAAGTACAGGGCGAGGGGCACGATCGTGTGCCCCGTCTCCTGGGCCTTGGCCTCCAGCTTGTCGATCTCCTCGCGGTGCAGGAGGAGCTTGCGCTTGCGGCGCGCGGAGTGGTTGGTCCAGCTGCCCTGGTGGTACTCGGGGATGTGGGCGTTGTGCAGCCACGCCTCGCCCCCGTCGATCTGGACGAAGCCGTCGGTCAGCGACGTCCGCCCCTCGCGCAGCGACTTGACCTCGGTGCCCATGAGCACCAGGCCGGCCTCATAGGTGTCGATGATCGCGTAGTCGTGCCGGGCCTTCTTGTTCTGGGCGACGATCTTGCGCTTGCCGCCCTTCTCGCCGTCCCTGGACTTCGCGGCCGCCCCGCCCTGCTTGGGCTGGGACTCCTTCGGTACGTACATTCCCTTGCTCATAGTGCCGTCCATTTTCGCACTACGGAGGGGGTGCGCGGAAAGCCCATTTACGAGGCGCTACGAGTCGCCGAGGCCGCTGAGGACCGTCGCGGCCCGCTCCAGGACGCCCCGGTCGGCCTCCAGGTCGGGCGTGATCCCCTCGCCGTCGACGGCCCGTCCGGAGGGGGTGCGGTAGTGGCCGACGGTCAGCTCGGCGACGGAGCCGTCGGGGAGGCGGCTCGGCATCTGGACCGAGCCCTTGCCGAAGGTGCGGGTGCCCACGACGACCGCGCGACCGCGGTCCTGGAGCGCACCGGTGAGCAGCTCGGCCGCGCTCATCGTGCCGCCGTCGACGACCGTGACCAGGGGTCGGGTGGTGTCGCCGCCGGGTTCGGCGTGCAGGGCGCGCTGGTCGCCGTCGACGTCGTACGTCGCGACGAGGCCGCCGTCGAGGAAGGCGGAGGCGGCGGTGACGGCCTCGGTGACCAGGCCGCCGGAGTTGCCCCGCAGGTCGAGGACGATGCCGGCGGCGGCCGGGGACTGCCGTACGGCGGAGCGGACCGCGTCGCCGGAGCCCTTGGTGAAGGAGGCGATCCGGATGACGGTGATGCCGCCGGCGAGTTCTCGAACGGTGACCGAGTCGGTGGACAGCACGGCCCGGCGCAGAGTGAGGTCCCACGCGCGCGTGCCGCGCTCCAGCCCCACCGTCACGGCCGTGCCGGCGGGCGCGTCCTTCGCGTCACCCCTCAGTAACGAGACGACCTCGGTGACCGGACGCCCGTCGACCTTGGCGCCGTCTACGCTGCGCAGCCGGTCGCCCGCGCGGATCCCGGCGGTGGCCGCGGGCGACCCCGCGCGCACCTTGGTCACCTCGATACGGCCGTCCCGCTCGCGCCGCGCCCAGAGCCCGACGCCGGTGTACTCGCCGTCGAGGGCCTCCTCGAACTCCTCGTACTCGCCCTCGGAGTAGACGGCGCCCCAACGGTCCCCGCTGCGGCTGACCGCGCGCTCGGCGGCCTCCACGGGGGACTCGCCGGCGGCCATGGCCTCGGCGGCCACCTCGGCGATGTCCTCGTGCCGGACCGCGGAGGTGTCCGAGCGGGTTGCGCCGTCCGGGGACTTCCGGTCGGGGCCGGGCAGCGAGCCGGTCGCGGCACCGGCGACGAGCACGCTCGCGAAGACCAATGTCAGGGCGGCCCCGCGGCCGAAGCGGCGGGGCTGACAGAACAGGTCACGACCTGACATGCCGGTGAGTCTAGGACAACGCAAGGGGCCGTACGGTCCGTTGCCCGTACGGCCCCCTTGGCGTTGGTCACACCTTCAGGTACTTGCGCAGCGCGAAGAACGCCGCCAACGCCGGCATCAGCAGGCTTGTCGCGAGGATGAGCGGGAGCTTGGTCAGGACGGCGTCCCAGCCGATGAAGTTGACCAGGGTCAGCTGGTCCGCCAGGGCCAGTCCGTGGTCGATGAGGAAGTACCGCGCGATCACCAGGAACGCGCAGGCGACCGTCCCGCCGATGAGCCCGGCGACCGCGGCCTCCATGATGAACGGCGCCTGGATGTAGAAGCCCGAGGCACCGACCAGGCGCATGATCCCGGTCTCACGCCGCCGGCTGAACGCGGACACGCGCACGGTGTTGACGATCAGCATCAGCGCGACGACCAGCATCAACGCCATCACCGCGCGTGCCGCCCAGTTCATACCGTTGAGCAGCTTGAAGAGGTTGTCCAGGATGCCCTTCTGGTCCTGCACGGACTGCACGCCGTCTCGCCCGTTGAAGGCGGTGGCGATGACCTGGTACTTCTCCGGGTCCTTCAGCTTGATCCGGTACGACTCCTGCATCTGGTCCGGCGTGAGGGAGGCGGCCAGCGGGGAGTCGCCGAACTGCTCCTTGTAGTGCTTGTACGCCTGGTCCTGGGACTCGTACGTCGTCTTCTCGACGACCGACATCTTGCCCAGGTCGGCGAGGATCTCCTTCTTCTGGTCCTGGGTGACCGCGCCCTTGGCGCAGTTGGGGTCGGACTCGGCGTCACTCTTGTTGCAGAGGAAGACGGAGACGTTGACCTTGTCGTACCAGTAGCCCTTCATGGTGGTGACCTGGTCGCTCATCAGGAGCGACCCGCCGAACAGGGCGAGCGACAGGGCGACGGAGACGACGACGGCGAACGTCATCGTCAGATTGCGGCGGAGACCGACACCGATCTCGGACAGTACGAACTGGGCGCGCATGGCGTCTGGTTGAGCCTTTCCGTGGACGGTGCGGTCAGTGCTGGTAGCCGTAGACGCCGCGTGCCTGGTCGCGGACGAGGCGGCCCTGCTCCAGCTCGATGACGCGCTTGCGCATCTGGTCCACGATGTTCTGGTCGTGCGTGGCCATCACCACGGTGGTGCCCGTCCGGTTGATCCGGTCGAGCAGCTTCATGATGCCGACGGAGGTCTGCGGGTCGAGGTTGCCGGTGGGCTCGTCGCAGATGAGCAGCTTGGGCCGGTTGACGAAGGCCCGCGCGATGGCGACGCGCTGCTGCTCACCACCGGAGAGCTCACCCGGCATCCGGTCCTCCTTGCCGCCCAGCCCGACGAGGTCGAGCACCTGGGGCACGGACTTGCGGATCTCGCCGCGCGACTTGCCGATGACCTCCTGCGCGAAGGCCACGTTCTCCGCGACCGTCTTGTTCGGCAGCAGCCGGAAGTCCTGGAACACCGTCCCCAGCTGGCGCCGGATCTGCGGCACCTTCCAGTTGGAGACGCGCGCGAGGTCCTTGCCCAGGACGTGCACCTGCCCGTGGCTGCACCGCTCCTCGCGGAGGATCAGCCGCAGGAAGGTGGACTTTCCGGAGCCGGAGGACCCCACGAGGAACACGAACTCGCCCTTCTCCACTTCCAGGGACACATCCCTGAGTGCGGGGCGGGTCTGCTTGGGGTAGACCTTGGAGACATTGTCGAATCGGATCACGGATGCACCACGGGTCGCCGGGGGTAGATGTGCGTGACCATACGCGAACCGGAGGGCGAGGCGCAGTCGCCAGGACGGGTTGCGTAAGCCTTGTGCACTTTTGTTCCGGTTGCGCTCTTGAGGGCCGGCGGGACAGCGCCCCTGAAAGGGGCGCGGGGAACTGCGCGAGCAACCCCAACGGCGCCGCAGCCGCGAAACCCCCTCAGCCACCCCTCTGGGAGCGACCCGGCGCAGCTTCCGCAGGAACCTGGCACAGTAGAGGAGGGGAACGTTCTCGAGGCCGAGCCCGTTGAACCCCCGGAGGGAACACGCTGAGGAGGGTGGCGCATGACGTACGACCGGCTGGTGTGCGCGAACTGTGCCGCGCCCGTGAGTGAGGGCCGCTGCCCCGTCTGCCGGGCGAACCGTGAGCGGCTGCAGCAGGAGAGCCCCTTCGCGGGCCTGAACCCGATGACATTGATCGCCCTGCTGGCGGTGCTGATCGCGGCGGTCGCGCTGCTGGCGCACCAGACGGCGTAGGGCGGCGCACCCACCGCACACGGACATGGCGAGGGGCCCGGAGCGCAGCGCGCTTCGGGCCCCTCGGCCGTACGACCTACGTCACACGGCGTGTATCAACGGCTACCGTCAGGCAGCCGCACCGCCGCGGCCGCCCACGAGGCGCGGGAGGATGCGGAAGCCGACACCGCCGGCGATCATCGTGGCAGCGCCGACCAGCAGGAACGTGGTCTGAGCCGCACCGGTCTCGGCGAGCTCGTCGCCGCCGCCCTGGGCGGTCGTGCTGGTGCCCGTGCCGGTGTTCTCCGTGCCGGTGTCGGCGAGGCCCGAGGAGCCCTCCTGCTGCGGGGAGGTGCCACCGTCGGGGTTGGTGTTGTTGCCGCCACCATTGTTGCCGTTGTTGCCGTCGTCGTTGCCGCCACCGTTGTTGCCGTCACCCGGGTCGGTCGGGTCGGTGGTCGGGTCGTCGGTGGGGTCCGTCGGCTCGGTCGGCTCGGTCGGGTCCACCGTCGGGTCCGTCGGGATGTCCGTCGGCACGTCGGTCGGGATGTCCGTGGGGATGTCCGTCGGCGGGTCGGTGGGAACCGGCGGGTCGGTCGGGTCCTCGTTGTCCCCGAGGCAGATGCCGAGCAGGCAGCCGTCGCCCTCCGTCTCCGCGGCAGATGCGGCACCCGCAGCGGTCAGCGAGGCACCGGCCGCGATCACGGCGCCGGCTGCGAGCCGCGCGATACGGATCCGCGTCTTCTTCGTCATGTGGTTGCTACCCCCAGTAGCTGAATCGTCAATGAGGCGGGCGCCAGGGACTTGTGATCGACGGAGGTAGCTGAACTTGAGCCCCCCGGTTCACATGCGCCCCAGAGACACGCATGCCACGCTTTACCCTTCCCATTTTTCAAGGACTCGTCAAGGCCGTTTGCGGCCGCCATGTCCAATAACGGGAGCTATGGGGAGGGTTGGAGCCTGTGAGTGTGATGTAAAACCCAGACATGCAGGCACAGAAAAGGCAACTGCCGCCGAGGTGGCGGCAGTTGCCTTGTCGACAAAGTTACTTCTCTTGCTGCTTGCGCCAGCGAATTCCGGCTTCGAGGAACCCGTCGATCTCGCCGTTGAACACGGCCTCGGGGTTGCCGACCTCGAACTCGGTCCGCAGGTCCTTGACCATTTGGTACGGGTGCAGCACGTAGGACCGCATCTGGTTGCCCCAGGAGCTGCCGCCGTCCTTGAGGGCGTCCATCCTGGCCCGCTCCTCCTGGCGCTGGCGCTCCAGCAGCTTGGCCTGGAGGACGTTCATCGCGGTGGCCTTGTTCTGGATCTGGGACCGCTCGTTCTGACAGGAGACGACGATGCCGGTGGGGAGGTGGGTGAGGCGCACCGCGGAGTCGGTGGTGTTGACACCCTGACCACCGGGCCCGGAGGACCGGTAGACATCCACCCGCAGCTCGGACTCGTCGATCTCGATGTGGTCGGTCTGCTCGACCACGGGAAGGATCTCGACGCCCGCGAAGGAGGTCTGCCGGCGCCCCTGGTTGTCGAAGGGCGAGATGCGCACGAGCCGGTGGGTGCCCTGCTCGACCGAGAGGGTGCCGTAGGCGTACGGCACCTGCACGGCGAAGGTGGTCGACTTGATGCCGGCCTCTTCCGCGTACGACGTCTCGTAGACCTCGGTCTTGTAGCCCTTCTGCTCCGCCCAGCGCAGGTACATCCGCTGCAGCTTCTCGGCGAAGTCCGCGGCGTCCACGCCGCCGGCCTCGGCGCGGATGTTGACGAGCGCCTCACGGGCGTCGTACTCCCCGCTGAGCAGCGTCCGCACTTCCATCTCGTCCAGTGCCTTGCGGACGGCGGAGAGCTCGGACTCGGCCTCGGCACGGGTGTCCGGGTCGTCCTCCTCCTCGGCCATCTCGAACAGCACGGCGAGATCGTCGATCCGCGAACGCAGGGCCTCGGCCTTCCTCACCTCCGCCTGGAGGTGGGACAGCTTGCTGGTGATCTTCTGCGCCTCGTCCGGGTTGTCCCACAGGGACGGCGCGGCCGCCTGCTCCTCGAGCACGGCGATGTCTGCCCTCAGCTTGTCGAGGTCCAGAACGGCCTCGATCGACTCCATGGTCGAGGAGAGGGACTTGAGCTCTTCGGATACATCGACGACTGCCACGCCTCCAGCGTAACGGCTCCGCCAAGCGGGGAGCTCCGGGTGCCGTGGGCTGACGAGGTCTTCGGCGTTACCGGGGCATTTGCCCACTCCCGTCCCTAGGCCCCCACCCACCCGTAAGCAGCCGTCTCCTCTCAACGCCGGTCCGTGTCATTCAGCCCGTCCGGCGTTTGCGGACGAGGCCCGTTCAGGGCCGATAGCGGGGGTCTGGGGGCGGCGGCCCCCAGAAAGGCCGGGGTCGACGGGGCAGAGCCCCTGGAGGATGGGACGGGTAGGGGCGGCGGGGGCGAGGAGGCTACGGGGTCGCCGGGGCCGAGTTGTTCGAGTCCTGGGGTGTCGCGCCGGCGTCGTCCTCAGCGGTGGCCAGCCACGTGCCCACGCCCGCCGCCGCCACCAACGCCACCGCCGCCGCGCCGAGCGCCACCCGGCGTCGCCGAGTCGCCGCCCGATGGCGGGCCGAGCCCGGCCGGGGGGCACCCGCCGCCCGCGGGACGCGTGCCGTGCCGCGCGCACCGCCCGCCAGCTCGTCCGGCCCCGGCACCCTCATCGACGTATGGGTGTCACGGTTGGAGTCGGCCGGCTTGGCGCCCGGCACCAGGGGCACCGCACCCCGCCGCCGTACCCGCTCCCCCGCCGGCACCGCCTCCTCCGCGACCGGAGTCTCCTCCTCCGCGGGCTCCGCGTCCGGCTCGTCCACGTCCAGCGGCGGCATCCCGGCCAGCATCGGCAGCAGCTCCCGCAACCGCGCCCCCAGCTCCGACGCCCGCAACCGCGAGGCCGGCGCCTTCGCCAGGCACTGCACGATGAGCTGCCACAGCTCGTCGGGGATGCCGGGCAGAGGAGCCACCGTCTCGGTGACGTGGCGGCGGAGGACCGCGCCGGGGTGGCCGCCGCCGAAGGGGGTGAAGCCCGCCAGCAGCTCGTACAGGACCGTGGCGAGCGCGTAGATGTCGACCGCCGCCCGAGGAGGCAGGCCCTCCACGATCTCCGGCGCCAGGTAGTCCGGCGTACCGATGATCTTCGTCGCGCGGGTGCGGCGCGGTGAGTCGATGAGTTTCGCCACACCGAAGTCCGTCAGCAGGGCGGGGTGGGAGCCGCCCGGCCCGAGCGGGCCCTGCATGTCCAGCAGGACGTTCTCCGGCTTCACGTCCCGGTGCACGACCCCGGCCGCATGCGCCGCCGCCAGCCCGTCCGCGATGTCCGCGACGATCGCCACCGCCGCCTCGGGCGCGAGCCGCCGGTCGCGGTCGAGCCTGGTGCGCACGTCCGTGCCCCGGACCAGGTCCATGACCAGCGCGAGGTCGTTGCCGTCGACGACGAGGTCGCGTACGGAGACCACGTTCGGGTGCTCCAGACCGAGCAGCGCCGTCCGCTCCTGCACGAAGCGTCCGACGAGCTCCTGGTCGGACGCGAGATCCTCACGCAGCAGCTTGATGGCGACGGGCCCCTCGGGCCCCTCACCCAGCCACACCGTGCCGGCGCTGCCCCGCCCCAGGATCTGGTTGGCGGTGTACCGGCTGCCGATCTTCCGTGCCAAGACTGCTCCTACCGACGCGTGTAGTCGCTAAAACTACGCGCCCGAAGAGCCAACCTTCACTGCAGAGGCGGAAATCACCCGCCAGGTGTCGACAAATCACCAACCCGGCCGAGGCCGTGCCTCGTCGGCTCGGCGGCTCGTCGCCGCGTCGCCTCGTCCGGTCAGTTGGTGCCCGAGCTCCCGCCCAGCTCCCCGATCCAGCCCGTCACGGTGCTGAACCAGTCGGTGAGCTGGTCCCAGTAGCCCTTGCCCGTGCCGATCCACTCCTGCAGCGGGCTCAGCTCCCAGACCAGCCAGCCCGCGACGAACAGGATGATGATCGTGAACAGGCACCCCTTGAGGCAGCCGAGGCCGGGGATCCGCATCGGATTGGAGCTGCGCTGACGCGGCTGACGCGGCTCGCGCTGCGGCCGCTGCGGCTCCGGCGGCGGGGCGTACCGCTGGGGCTGCTGCTGCGGCTGGCGCTGGGGGGCGTACGGCTGCGGCTGGTGCTGCTGCGGCTGGCCGTACCCCTGCGGCGGCCGGCCCTGCGGAGGCCGCTGCTGCTGGGGGTGCGGCGGCTGCTGCGGGCGGGCGACCTGCCGCTGGGGGCGGCGGCGCAGCGGGTCCTGGTTGGGGTCGAGGTACTGGACCTGCGTCTGCTCATTGCGGTCCCGGGCCGCGCGCAGCTGGTTCTGCCAGGGGTGCGGGTCCTCGGGTCCGGGCTGCCCCGGCTGCTGACCGGGCTGTCCCGGGGGCATCGGCGGCATGACCGCCGTCGGGTCGGCGCCGCCGCGTCCGCCCGGACCGCTCGTGTTCGGCAGTACGGCGGTGGGGTCGGCTGCGCCCGCCGGGCCGGGGGCGCCGGTGTGCGGCAGGACGCTGGTCGCGCCGTTCGGGTCGTATGCGCCCGCGCCGTGCTGCAGCACCTGGGTGGGGTCGGCCGAGCCCGGCACGGTGGCCGGCGAGGGGTCGGGGGCGAGCAGTGCGGCGACGCCCTCGGCGGCCGCGATCTGCGCGGAGTTCGCGTGCACGCCGACGCCCTCGGCGACGACGCGCAGGGCGCGGGCGAGGTTCTCGGCGCTGGGCCGCTGTTCGGGGCTCTTGCGCAGGCAGCGTTCTATGACCGTCCACAGGGGGTCGGGGACCGTGGACGGGCGGCGCGGCTCGGCGCTCAGGTGCTGGTGGAGGACCTCGAGGGCGGAGCCGCCGCCGAACGGCGGGCGGCCGGTGACCAGCTCGTAGAGGAGGATTCCGGCGCCGTAGATGTCGACGGCGGACGTCTGCGGGCGGCCCTCGGCGGACTCGGGCGCGATGTACGCGGGCGTGCCGACGAACTCATGGGTGCGGGTCAGGCCCGGGGAGTCGGCGAGCCGGGCGATGCCGAAGTCGGTCAGCATCGGGTGCATCTGGCCGCCGTTCTGCTGGAGCAGGACGTTGGCGGGCTTCAGGTCGCGGTGGACGACGCCGTCGGCGTGGCTGGCGCCGAGGGCGTCGGCGATCTGCGCGGTGAGCAGGGCGGCGGCGACCGGCGAGAAGGGGCCGTTCTCGCGGAGGTAGCGGTGCAGGTCGGGGCCATCGACGAGGTCCATGACCAGCGCCAGCAGCTCACCCTCGACGACCAGGTCGCGGACCCGGACGATGTTCGGGTGGGTCAGCCGGAGCAGGACGGACCGCTCCCGCAGGAACCGCATGACGATGTCCGCGTCGCTGGCGAGCTCCTCCTTGAGGACCTTGATCGCGACGGTCTCGCCGGGCTGCCCCTGCACTGCCGCCTCGGCGCCCGCGGTCTCCCGCTGACGGGCTCGCCAGACGGTCCCCGTGGCGCCACGTCCGAGCGGCTCCTCGAGGAAGTACTTGCTGCCTACCGGCCGCACGTCGCGCTCCCTGCTGCTTGCCTACGTTCCGATCCACTGTAGTGCCGTCCCCCACGGCACCGGCCTGTCGTCATTCTGTCCGTCTTACGTACGGCTTCCCGTACATGTTCGAAGGAAAGACGCTCGGCTCTGTCTGGTGGTTGCCGCAAGCGGACGTGAGCGATCTCAACTGATCACCGGCAGTGCAGTTGTCAGGCACTTTTGCGGGCAGAGCCGACCAATCAAGATCACTTGCCTTCGGGCGGGGGGCGCGTTGTCAGTGGCAGGTGCGAGGATGCGTGGAGTACTGGCCGAAGTGCTCGTGTGGGGTGGGGAGATCCATCGGACGGCCCCTGGTCCGCGCCCGCGCAGAAGGGACCGCTGACGCCGATGCAGATCCGGCTGACCGTCGTAGACCCGCTGGCCCCGCCTGCCCCGGCGCGAGGCCGAGCCGCGAGCTGCGACGTGCTGGTCACGGCGCCCGCGGGCACGGCCCTGGCCGCGGTGGCGTCGGGGCTCGCCTCGGCGGTGTCCGGGGGCGACGGCCCGGTCGTGCTGTACGCCGGGGCGGAGCGGCTGGACGACCGGCGCAGCACGCTCGGCGAGCCCCCGCTGACGGACGGCGCGGTGCTGTCCCTGGGCGCCCCGCAGGCGCCCGAGCCGCACCCCGAGCTGGACGACGCCCCGACCCAGCTCCATGTCGTGGCCGGCCCGGACGCGGGCGGGGTCCATCTGCTGCACGGCGGCGAGATCCGCATCGGCCGCTCCGCCGACGCCGACGTCCCGCTCGACGACCCGGACGTCTCCCGCCTCCACTGCGCGGTCACGGTCGCCGCCGACGGCCGCGTCTCGGTCGCCGACCTCGCCTCCACCAACGGCACCACGCTGGACGGCTCCGGCGTGAGCACCCGCCCGGTGCGGTTCGCGCCGGGGTCGCTGCTGCGGATCGGCGAGTCGGCCCTGCGGCTGGCTCCGGCCGGCGGGCCGGGGGCGCGGGTGCGGACGGAGCCGGACGGGGAGGGGCATGTGCGGGTCCCGTCCGGGGACGACCGGGACGCCCCCCGCCCGGGAAGCGACGGCCCGGCGGCGCCCGCGCGCGGTACCGCCACGCCGCCTCACGCACGCGTGGCGGACGGCGGCGACGCGTCCGCTCCCTCCGGAGCCCTGTCGGCCGCTCAGGAGCACGATCCCGTCGAGCCGCCCGTCGTGCCGCTCCAGGGCGGGGCTCCGCGGATAGAACGGCACGCCGGGGAGGCACGGCCGTCTCCGGGACCGCGCGGCGGCGACACACACGGCGCGGGCTTCGGGGTGGGCGCGCTCCAGGCGGGCGACCCGGATCACAGCGGCGCCGAAGACATGTCGGGCGACGGCGGGGGCACCCCGGCGCACGGCGGCAACCGTAAGGGCACCCCGCTGCGGGGCACCGACGTCCCGCCGGGCGTGCGCAGGCGCGGAGGCCTCTCGGCGTGGGCGCGGCGGCTGGCCGGCGGGCGCGGGGAGCAGGGGGCGACAGCCCGGCGTGGGGCCTACGACGACGATGAGCCGCTGGCCCCGACCGAGCCGACCTCGACGACGAACGGCCCCCGCCTGCCGGAGAGATGGCCGGATCCCGCGTCCCTGCTGCTGACGGCCCTGGGGCCCGGGCCCCGGCTGTGGGAGCGCGCACCGGGTCACCCGGAGGCGCTCACGGTACGGCTCGGCACGGCGGACCGGGCGGCGCCCGACGGCTCCGGGCTGCTGCCCGCGGTGCCGGTGACCGCCGATCTGCGCGAGGTCGGGGCGCTGGGTCTGGCCGGCCCGCGCGAGCGGCTGGCGGGGCTGGCCCGCGCGGTGATCGCCCAACTCGCCGCGCTGCACTCGCCGGACACCCTGGAGCTGGTCCTGATCAGCGCGGACCGCTCCCGCCCGTTGGAGGAGCGCACCGCCGAGTGGTCCTGGCTGGGCTGGCTCCCGCAGATCCGCCCTGGCCACGGCCAGGACTGCCGCCTGCTGCTGGCCTACGACCGCGAACAGGCGACGGCTCGTACGGACGAGTTGCTGCGCCGCCTTGAGGACCTGGCGGCGGAGACACCCGCCGGTGCGGGGTCTGCCGGTGCCGTGAGCGGTGCGGGTGGCTCGGCACATGGCGCGGGCGGGCAGGTCCCGGCCCAGCGTGCCGTGCGGCGGCCCTCGTGGGCGCGGGACGACGACCCTGCCGACGGGGCGGCCGGATTCGCGGGGCCGTACAGCGTGATCGTGGTGGACGGCGATCCCGGCGGTGCCGATGTGCGCGAGGCCGTGGCGCGGCTGGCGGCGGAGGGGCCGCGGGCCGGGATCCATGTCGTGTGCCTGGCCGAGACGGCTTCGGCGTCACCCGCGTCGCCGGTGACGGAGACCTACGAGGCGGCGTGCACGGTGTCGCCGGTGTTCCGGGAGTGCGGTGCGGTCGCCCTGCTCAGCGGCGATGTGGCGACGGCGCTGCGGCTGATGCGGGTGGCGCGGGGCGCAATCGCCGATCAGGGCGCGGTCGGCCCTGGCCGCGTGGAGGACGGCACGGTCGGCGACGCCCGTGCAGGATCCGTCCCGGCCTCCTCCACCGACCCCGACCCCGGCCACGGTCCCGTCGGGCACGGCATCGTCGCCGCGGTGGACGCCGTCTCGCTCGCCTGGGCGGAGCGGTTCGCGCGGGCGCTGGCGCCGTTGCGGACGGAGGGTGCCGGCGGCGAGCGGCACGCGCGTGTGTCCGTGCCGTTGCCTCAGGCGGCGCGGCTGCTGGACGAGTTGGGGCTGGCCCGGGCCACACCGGCGTCGCTGATGGCGCGGTGGGCCGACGCGGGCGATGACGCGGAGGCCCTCGGCGGGCGGGCGTGTGCCGTGCTCGGGGCCGGGCCGCGCGGGCCGGTCAGCGCGGACCTCGGCGCCGACGGACCGCACCTGCTGATCGAGGGGCCGTCCGGCAGCGGGCGTACGGAGTTGCTGCGGGCCGTCGTCGCCTCGCTCGCCGCGGCCGAGCGGCCGGACCGGCTGAGCGTCGTGCTGGTGGACGGCCGCGACACGGTGAGCGCGGGCGGCGCACACGGCGACGGACTGCGGGTCTGTACGGACGTCCCCCATGTCACCACCCACCTCACCGCCAACGACCCGGTCCGCATGCGGGAGTTCGCCCAGTCGCTCAGCGCCGAGTTGAAGCGGCGCGCGGAGTTGCTCGGGCGGTCCGACTTCACCGAGTGGCACACGGGCCGTGAGCTGTCGAGCCGGATGGTCGCGCAACGCGCGGCGGGGGCCGGGGCCGGTACCGGGGGCGGTGATCTCACGGGCGATCTCGACACACCGCCCAGCTCCACCATCCGGCTGCGGCCGGGGGCGGCGCGTCGGCAGGCCGCGGCCGTGCCGCCGTTGCCGCGGCTCGTCGTGGTCGTGGACGACCTGGACGCACTGGTCTCGCCCGCGCTCGGGTCACCGGGCAGGCCCGCGGCGGGCTCGGTGATACGCGCGCTGGAGGCCGTGGCCCGGGAGGGCGAGCGGCTCGGGGTGCACCTGGTGGCCGCCGCGGGCATCGGGGGCCGTACGGCGGAGTCGGAGCCGGCCCGCCTGGCGACGCTCCGGGTGACGCTGGACGCGGTCGCCGCGGGGCCGGACGAACCGGCGCCGGGGCGGGGGCGGTTGGCCTGGGCGGACGGGAGAGCGGTGCCGTTCCAGGGCGGGCGGGTCACGGGACGTATTCCGCGGACGGCGACGCTGCGGCCCACGGTGGTGCCGATGGAGTGGCACCGGATGGGCGATCCCCCGGCCCGGCGTCCGGTGCGGGAGTTGGGGAACGGGCCTACGGATCTGGCGTTGCTGGCCAGCGCACTGGAGAGAGCGGCGCGGGAGGTCGCGGCGACCGAGGTGCCGTCACTCCTCTAACGCCGATGGGGGCATTTCAGCCCGTCCGGCGATTGAGGACGAGGCCGTTCAGGCCGATAGCGGGGTCTGGGGGCGTAGCCCCCAGGGACGACGCGAGCCCCCGCCCACCGCACCTATCCGGCCCAATCGTCGGAGACACCCTGTCACGAGGCGGTCACGATCTCCCGCTTGACAGCGGACGCGGTCTTGCCGCCCCCAACCCCAAGGCGTAGACCAGATCAAACGGGACAGCGCTCGAACGTTCGACGAGGCACCAAGAACGGGGCAGTGATGCGCAGCACGAGCAGCAAGAACCGGACAAGCAGGGCCGCCAGGACCGCGGCCGCCGTACTGGCGGGAGCCCTCGCGCTCTCGCTCACGGCATGCGGCGGCGATGACGACGGCGGCGACGAACAGACCGGTTCCGGCCAGGAGACCGCCGGCACCGTCACCCTTCCCAAGCTGAACGGCGAATCCCTTGAGGTCGCCGCCGTGTGGACCGGTGCCGAGCAGGCGAACTTCAAGAAGGTCCTGGCGGAGTTCGAGAAGCGCACGGGCGCCAAGGTGACCTTCGTGCCCGCCCAGGACCCGATCATCAACTTCCTCGGCTCGAAGGTCGCGGGCGGCCAGCCGCCGGACGTCGCGATGCTTCCGCAGCCCGGCGCCATAAAGCAGGCCGTCGACAAGAAGTGGGCCAAGCCCCTGGGCGCCGACGCGATCAAGGAGCTCCAGGAGAACTACTCGCAGGGCTGGCAGGACATCGGCAAGGTCGACGACAAGCAGTACGGCGTCTACTACAAGGCCGCCAACAAGTCCCTGATCTGGTACAACAACCAGGTCTTCGAGAACGCGGGGGCCGCCGAGCCCAAGACGTGGGACGAGCTTCTCACCACCGCGCAGACCGTCTACGACTCCGGCGTCACCCCGTTCTCCGTCGGCGGCGCGGAGGGCTGGACCCTCACCGACTGGTTCGAGAACATCTACCTCTCCCAGGCGGGTCCCGAGAAGTACGACCAGCTGGCGCAGCACGAGATCAAGTGGACCGACCCGTCCGTGAAGGACGCGCTGACCACGCTCGCCCAGGTGTGGGGCAAGAAGGACTATGTGGCGGGCGGCGCGACCGGCGCGCTCCAGACGGACTTCCCGGCATCCGTCACCCAGACCTTCACCGGTGGCGACCAGCCGAAGGCCGCCATGGTCTACGAGGGCGACTTCGCGCAGGTCAACATCACGCAGGCGAAGGCGAAGGTCGGCACGGACGCGAAGGTGTTCCCGTTCCCGGCCGTCGGTGAAACCGCGCCCGTCGTCTCCGGCGGCGACGCGGCCGTCATCCTCCAGGACTCCAAGGCGGCGCAGGCCCTGGCCACCTTCCTGGCCTCCCCGGACGCGGCGACGATCCAGGCGAAGCTCGGCGGCTATCTCTCGCCGAACAAGAACGTGGACAACTCGGCGTATCCGAACGAGGTGCAGCAGAAGATCGCCAAGGCCCTCATCGACTCGGGCGACGACTTCCGCTTCGACATGTCCGACCAGGCCCCGCAGGCCTTCGGCGGGACGCCCGGCAAGGGCGAGTGGAAGGCCCTGCAGGACTTCCTGAAGAACCCGTCGGACATCGCGGGCACCCAGCAGAAGCTGGAAGCCGACGCGGCCGCGGCGTACGGAAACTGACGCCATGGCGTCGACGGAAGCGGCAGGGGCCCCTGAGGCCCCTGCCGCACCCAAGTCGCGCAAGAGTGTCACCGGCACGCGCTTGACCATGGCGGCGCTCTTCCTGCTGCCCGCCCTGGTGCTGCTCGGCGCGCTCGTGGTCTACCCGATCGGGTACTCGGTCGTGCGCAGCTTCTACGACCAGTCCGGCGGCGGCTTCGCCGGGTTCGACAACTACGAGGCCCTCTTCACGGACGACGGCATCCGCACCGCCCTCAAGAACAACATCATCTGGGTGGTGTTCGCGCCGACGGTCGCCACCGCGCTCGGTCTGATCTTCGCGGTGCTGACCGAACGGGTGCGCTGGGGCACGGCGTTCAAGCTGGTCGTCTTCATGCCGATGGCGATCTCGATGCTGGCGGCGGGCATCATCTTCCGCCTCGTCTACGACCAGGATCCGGACAAGGGTGTCGCGAACGCGGTGTGGGTCGGCGTCCACGACACCTTCGCGCAGGCGTCCGCGTTCCCGAAAGCGCACCCGGGCCGGGAATCGCCCCTGGAAGCGGCGCCGGGGGGCGGTTTCATCACCAAGGCCACCGTCAGCGCCGGCACCCCGGTCGTCCTGCCCCTCGTCGGCGTCGCCCCGGACCAGATGCCGGACGACGCCAAGACCGCCGTAGCGCCGAAGGCCGACCCGGGCAAGATCACCGGCACCACCTGGCAGGACTTCACGCGCGGCAAGGGCGTCGGCACGCTCGGCGGGGTCGACGCGTCCGAGCTGGGCTATGCCGGGATGCAGATCGAGGCCGTGAAGGACGGCAAGGTCGTGGCCTCCACGAAGGCGGCCGACGATGGCACGTTCACGTTGCCGGCCGCCGCCGAGGGGGCCCAACTCAAGCTCCCGGCGGACAACTTCAAGGAGCCGTACAACGGGCTGGACTGGCTCGGCCCGTCCCTCGTCACACCGTCCATCATCGGGTCGTACATCTGGATGTGGGCCGGTTTCGCGATGGTGCTGATCGCGGCCGGCCTCGCGGGCATCCCGCGCGAGCTGCTGGAAGCAGCCCGGGTCGACGGCGCCAGTGAGTGGCAGGTGTTCAGAAGGGTCACGGTGCCGCTGCTCGCACCCGTCCTCGCGGTCGTCACCGTCACCCTGATGATCAACGTCCTGAAGATCTTCGACCTCGTCTTCATCATCGCCCCGGGCTCCTCCCAGGACGACGCGAACGTCCTCGCACTGGAGCTGTACCGCAAGGGCTTCTCCGAGGACCAGCCGGGCATCGCCAGCGCGATCTCGGTGTTCCTGCTCCTCTTGGTGATTCCCGTGATGTGGTTCAACATCCGTCGGCTGAGGCGGGAGGGCAGGCGATGAACGTGCACCTGACCGTCTACTGGGGGTTCGGGGGCCGCGCGGCGGCAGCAGCACATCGAATGCAACCCCGGGATGAATGCAGTCCTCGGGCTTGCCTCGCGATGCCCGGGCCGGCCATCGCCACCGACCTGCTTTTCTGCTGGGGGTCCGGGGGTTATCCCCCGGATAGGAGCAGTAACATCCGTCGGCTGAGGCGGGAGGGCAGGCGATGAGTGCGGACGCCGGCAAGGTCACCGAGGCGGCGCCACCGCCGCCGACCGTCGTCAAGGCCGAGGAGTCCCTCGGCGCGCGGCTCGCCGCCTTCGTCAGCGGCGGGCTGGTGCGGGTGTTCCTGATCGTCGTCGGGCTGTTCTGGCTGGTCCCGACGATCGGGCTGCTGCTGTCCTCCCTGCGGCCGCCGGAGGAGATGACCGCGAGCGGCTGGTGGGAGGTCTTCAGCAAGCCCTCCCAACTCACCTTCGACAGCTACGACAAGCTTCTGAGCAACCCCGACATCACCGACTCGATCCTCAACACCGTGCTGATCACGGTCCCGGCGACGGTCCTCGTCGTCCTCATCGGCTCGCTCGCGGGATACGCGTTCGCGTGGATGGAGTTCCCGGGCCGCG
Source organism: Streptomyces sp. cf386 (assembly GCF_900103585.1). Classification (GTDB taxonomy): domain Bacteria; phylum Actinomycetota; class Actinomycetes; order Streptomycetales; family Streptomycetaceae; genus Streptomyces. The sequence goes on along the minus strand of NZ_FNHV01000023.1, from coordinate 56,870 downwards.
ACTGGTGGTTCCTGGGCGTGGTCGGCCTGTTGGTCGTGCCGGTGCAGGTGGCGCTGATCCCGATCGCCGAACTCTTCGGCAGCATCGGCATCTTCGGCTCCCTGATCGGCGTGATCCTCTTCCACGTCGGCTTCGGACTGCCCTTCGCGGTGTTCCTGCTGCGGAACTTCTTCGCCGAGATCCCGAGAGAGCTGCTGGAGGCGGCCCGGCTGGACGGTGCCGGTGAACTACGGCTGTTCTTCCGCGTCGTGATGCCGCTCGGCGGTCCGGCGATCGCCGCGCTCGGCATCTTCCAGTTCCTGTGGGTGTGGAACGACATGCTGGTCGCGCTGATCTTCACGGACTCCGGGAGCCAGCCGATCACGGTCGCACTGCAGACACAGGTACGGCAGTTCGGCAACAACATCGACGTCCTGGCGCCCGGCGCGTTCATCTCCATGGTGATCCCGCTGGTCGTGTTCTTCGCGTTCCAGCGGCAGTTCGTGTCCGGCGTGATGGCGGGCGCGGTCAAGTAGGCGCAAGCACAACACGCGTGAGGGTGCGGACCGTCATCGGCCCGCCCCCTCACGTTCATTCATGATCCCCCGTATGCCGTACCGCGGCGTAACCAAGTCACTCCATTGGCCGTTGCCGGGCAAGGCGCTGTCGCCGCCACCGCCCCGGTCGACCCAGTGGATGTCCTTTGCCCAGGTTCAGTGTCATTGTCCCCGCGTACAAGGTTCAGGCGTATCTGCACGAGTGCCTGGAATCGGTGCTCTCGCAGTCGTACCCCGATCTCGAACTGATCGCCGTCGACGACTGCTCGCCGGACGCGTGCGGCGCGATCATCGACGAGTTCGCGGCCCGCGACCCGCGGGTACGCCCCGTGCACCTCGCCGAGAACCAGGGCCTGGGGCCCGCCCGCAACGCCGGTATGGCCGAAGCCACCGGCGACTACCTGGTCTTCCTCGACAGCGACGACACCCTCACTCCCGACGCCCTGCACACGATCGCCGACCGGCTGAAGGAGACCGGCGATCCGGACGTCCTCGTCTACGACTACGCGCGCACCTTCTGGACCGGCGAGACGATCCGCAACCAGGCCGCCGACCGGCTCACCGAGCAGGGCCCGGCACCCTTCCGGCTGGCCGACCGGCCGGGGCTGCTGCGGCTGCTGATGGTCGCCTGGAACAAGGCGTACCGGCGGGAGTTCGTCGAGCAGGAGGGCTTCGCCTTCCCGTCCGGCTACTACGAGGACACGCCCTGGACGTACCCGGTCCTGATGACGGCGGAGTCGATCGCGACCCTGGACCGGGTGTGCGTGCACTACCGGCAGCGGCGCCGCGGCGGCATCCTCGGCACGGTCAGCCATCGGCACTTCGACATCTTCGAGCAGTACGACCGTGTCTTCGCATACGTCGACCGGAACCCCGAACTGGCCCGCTGGCGCCCGCTGTTGTTCCGTCGGATGGTCGACCACCTGATCGTGGTGTTCGCCCGCCGCGACCGCCTCCCGCGCCGCAGCCGCGCCGACTTCCTGCGCCGGGCGCGCACGTACTACCGCCGTTACCGCGTCCCCGGCGCCCCCGCCTCGGCGCGCACCCGCGTCCACTACGCCCTGATCCGCCTGGGCCTGCACCGCACCTACCGCGCCCTGCAGCTGACGGCGGCCCTGCTCCGCCGTACCGGCAAGTTCACCAGCCGCCTGCTGAAGGGCCTGCGCTCCGCCGCCCTGCGCCTGCACTACCGCGTCCAGCGCTGTCTCCCGGTGCGCGCCGACCGCGCGGTCTTCGCCGCCGACGGGGTCCGCGGCCACGGCTGCCACCCGGGCGCCCTGGAGCAGGCGTTCCGCACGCACGCCCCGCGCGTCCGCACGGCCTGGATCGCCGAGGCCGAGCAGCACGACTCCGTACCGACCGGAACCCGGCGGGTGCGTCCCGACACGGCCGCCTACTGGACGGCGCTCGCCCGCTCCAAGTACCTCGTCCACAACGCCGACTTCGACCGAGCCCTGGTCAAGCGCCCCGGCCAGGTCCTCGTGCAGACCCGGCAGGGCACCCCGCTCAAGCACATGGGCCTGGACCTGCGCGAACGCCCGGCCGCCTCCGGGGACACGGACTTCGACGAGCTCCTCGACCACGTCGACCGCTGGGACTACGTCCTGTCCGCCAACCGCCACTCCACCCTGACCTGGGAGCGCGTGTACCCGGGCGGCTACACGACCCTGGAGTACGGCAGCCCGCGCAACGACGTCTTCCAGCAGGCGACCTCGGCGGACGTGACCCGGATCCGCGAGTCCCTCGGCATCCCCGAGGGCGCCGTCGTGATCCTCTACGCCCCCACCCACCGCGACTACCGCCGCACCCAGCACACCCCCCTCGACCCGCACCGCGTCGCTCGCCGCCTCGGCCCCCGCTACGTCGTCCTGACCCGCGGGCACCACCGGCACGGCGGCCCGCTGGCCCCGACCACCGACCAGGTCATCGACGTCACCGGCCATCCGAGCGTCGAGTCGCTGTGCCTCGCCTCGGACGCCCTGGTCACCGACTACTCGGCGATCATGTTCGACTACGCCAACCTGGACCGGCCGATCGTGATCCACGCCGACGACCGGGAGGCGTACGAGGCGGCCCGCGGCACCTACTTCGACCTGCGGTCCTTCCCGCCGGGCGCGGTGTCACGCAACGAGGACGAGCTGATCGACATCTTCGCCACCGGCCACTGGCGCGGCTCGCGCTCCACCCAGCTGCGGTCGGCCTTCCGGATGCGCTTCTGCCCGTACGACGACGGGCGCGCCGCCGAGCGGGTCGTACGCCATGTGGTGCTCGGTGAGACCGGACTCCCGCCTGTCGTGCCGCTGGATCAGCGCCACCCCGTACCGTCGCCACGAGCCTGAAGAGATCCGTTCTCGCTGAAACGGAGTCCGCATGCCCTCCAGCCCGTCACGGCCCACGCCGACCCGGCCTCACACCTGGCGTCCGGCCGGGCGGCCCGGCCGCCCGTAGCGCATCGACAGATCGACAGAAAGAAACGACAGAAAGAGCAGAATGCCCCGCTTCAGCATCATCGTTCCGTCCCATGGGGTCGCGGGCCGGCTGTCCCTGGCGCTGGCCTCGGTCCTCACCCAGCCCTTCGGCGACTTCGAGCTGATCCCGGTCTGCGACGCCCCCGACTCTCCGGCGACGACCGTCGTCGACGGGTACGCCGAGCGAGATTGCCGGGTGGCGCCCGTGTACTCACCGCCTTCGGCCGGGCTGGCCGGCGCGAGAAACGCCGGTGTGCGGGCGGCGACCGGTGAGTGGCTGCTGTTCCTGGACGGCGACGACATGCTGGTGCCGGGGGCGCTGGGGGCGCTGGACGCCCGGCTGTGCGAGACCGGTGACGTGGACGTCCTGCACTTCGAGCACGAGCGGATCCCGTGGTGGATGGGCGAGCCGACCAATCCGGCCGCGCTCCTCCTGTCGCGGGCGCCGGGCGTGGTCTTCGCGCCCGGCCAGGCGCCGGAGTTGACGGGGGTCCAGCTCCCGGCGTGGAGTGCGGCCTACCGCCGGGCCTTCCTGGCCGAACAGCGGCTCGCCTTCCCCGAGGGCCACTTCACCGATGTCGGCTTCGGCGGCCTGGTCGTGGCCAGCGCCGAGCGCATGGCGGTGCTGCACCAGGTCCTCGTACGGCATCTGCTGCGGCGGCAGGGCAGCCGGCTGGGACGCCCGGGGGAGCACCACTTCGAGCTGCTGGACCAGGCCGAGCTGGTGCTGACGCGGGCGGCCGAGCTGGGGCTGTCCGAGGGGCGGCGCGGGCCGCTGTTCGAGCAGCTCGTCGCCGCCGTGCTGAAGACGGCGGCCCATCCGCGACGGCTGCCGTGGGGACGGCGTTCCTTCTTCCGCCGGGCGAGCAGGCTCTACCGGCGGCACTGCCCCGACGGCTTCCGGACGCCGGGCGGCAGCCTCGGCGTGCAGCACCGACTGCTGGCGAACGGGGCGTACCTGGCGTTCCGGGCGCTGCGGTGGGCCAACCAGGCGGCGGCGAAGGCCACTTCGAGCGTCCCGTGGCCGCATGGGCTGCGCACCCGGCTGTGGTACCGGCTTCAGCTGCGGCAGCCGCTGGACGAGAACCTCGCCGTGTACTGCGCGTACTGGGGCCGCGGCTACGTCTGCAATCCGGCCGCGATCCACGCCAAGGCCCGCGAACTCGCCCCCCACCTGCGCTCGGTGTTCCTGGTCGAGGCGGACCAGGAACACACCGTGCCGCAGGACGTGGAGTACGCGGTCATCGGCAGCCGTGCCTACTGGGATGTGCTCGCCCGCGCCAAGTACCTCATCAACAACGCCAACTTCGCGGACGCCGTGGTCAAGCGCGAGGGCAGTGTGCATCTGTCGACCCAGCACGGCACCCCGCTGAAGAAGATGGGCGCCGACCAGTCGACGTATCCCGTGGTGGCCGCGGCGACCGGCAGCTTCGCCAAGCTGCTGGCCCGCGTCGACCGCTGGGACTACAACCTCACCGCCAACCGGCACTCCACCGAGATGTGGGAGAGCGCGTACCCGTCCGCGCACGAGCCCCTGGAGTACGGCTATCCGCGCAACGACGTCTACTACACGGCGACCGCCGCCGACGTCGCCCGCGTCCGCCGCGAACTCGGCATCCCCGAGGGCAAGAAGGCCCTGCTCTACGCGCCCACGCACCGCGACTACTCCACCGGCTTCGAGACGAGCCTCGACCTCGCGGCACTGTGCGAGGAGATCGGCGACGAGTACGTGGTCCTGCTGCGCGCGCACTACTTCTACGACCAGGGCGCCGCGCGCGGCACCGGCCGGATCATCGACGTCACCGGACACCGCTCCGCCGAGGACGTGTGCCTGGCCGCCGACGCGCTGATCACCGACTACTCGTCGATCATGTTCGACTACGCCAACCTGGACCGGCCCATCGTCGTGTACGCCGACGACTGGGACGTCTACCGGGAGCTGCGGGGCGTCTACTTCGACCTGATGGAGGCGCCGCCGGGCCGGGTGGCGCGCACGCCGGGCGAGCTGGCGGCCGTCTTCCGTGACGGCTCGTGGGCGGACGAGGAGGCCGGGGCGCTGCGCGCCGCCTTCCGGGAGCGCTTCTGCCAGTTCGACGACGGGCAGTCCGCCGAGCGCGTCGTACGCCGGGTGCTGCTGGGCGAGCCGGCGGAGTCGATCCCGGCGGTGATCCCCCTCGCCGAGCGTGTCCCGGCCCCCGCCCCTGTCCTCGTGAGGAGCTGACCTGTGCCCCGCTTCAGCATCATCGTCCCCGTCTTCAAGGTGCAGGGCTTCCTTCGGGAGTGCCTGGACTCGGTGCTCGGGCAGTCGTACACCGACTTCGAGGTGATCGCCGTCGACGACCGCTCCCCCGACGGCTGCCCCGCCATCCTGGACGCCTACGCCGAGCGCGACGCACGCGTGCGCGTGCTGCACCTGCCGGAGAACGTCGGCCTCGGCGGGGCCCGCAACGCCGGTCTGGAGGAGGCGAGCGGCGACTACGTCCTGTTCCTCGACAGCGACGACTCCTACACCCCGGGCCTGCTGGCCGCGGTGGCGGCCCGGCTGGAGGGGAACGGCGACCCGGACATCCTGGTCTTCGACCACGTGCGCACGCACTGGTGGGGCCGCGGTGGCCGCAGCACGGCGGCGGACCTGCTGGCCGCGGCCGGCACGGACACCTTCTCCGTCCGCGAGAACCCCGAGTATCTGCACCTGTTCCTGGTCGCCTGGAACAAGGCGTACCGGCGCGACTTCTTCCTGAAGCACGAGCTGCGCTACGCCCCGGGCCTGTACGAGGACGCGCCCGTCACCTACCGCTCGATGGTGCTGGCCGACCGCGTCGCCTGCCTGGAGCGGATCGGGGTCGAGTACCGGCAGCGCCGGCAGGGTGCGATCACCAAGACGCCGGGGCGGCGGCACTTCGACATCTTTCCGCAGTACGAGGGCCTGTTCACGTTCCTCGAAGAGCGGCCCGACCTGGAGTGGGCGCGCCCGCTGCTGTTCGAACGGGCCCTGGACCACATGCTGTTCGTGCTCGCCCGCGAGGACCGGGTGACGCCCGCGGACCGGGCGGACTTCTACCGCGAGATCCGCTCGTTCCACGCCGGTCACGTCCCGAAGGGCTTCACGCCCCCGGCAGGCCGGCGTGGCAAGGAGATGTGGCTGCTGGCCAGGGCGCCCTACGCGGCGTACGCCACGGCACTCGGCCTGCGCGAGCTGCGCGGGACGGCGGGGAACGGCAAGCGGCGCGTGACGCGGGCGGTCTCGCAGCGGGCCGGGCGGGCCTGGTACACCGTCCAGTCGAGGCTGCCGCTCGATCCGGACCTGGTGGTCTACTCGGCGTTCTCGCATCGCGGGGTGCTGGGCGACCCGGCGGCGATCCACGCCAAGGCCCGCGAGATCGCCCCGCACCTCAGCGGTGTGTGGGTCGTCCAGGAGGACGCGGTGGACACGCTGCCCGCCGGGATCGACTTCGTGACGCCGGGCTCGCAGCGCTATCACGAGGTCATGGCGCGGGCCACGTACTGGGTGAACAACGTCAACTGGCCCGGCACCCTGGCCAAGCGCCCCGGCAGCGTCCACCTCCACACCCACCAGGGCACCCCGCTCAAGTACATGGCCGCCGACCTGCTGACCAAGCCCGGCGCCCGGCACGGCTTCGACGTGCCGAAGATGCTGTGGCGGGCCGACCGCTGGGACTACAGCCTGGTGGCCAACCGGCATTCGGAGCTGGTGTGGGAGCGGGCGTATCCGTGCCACTTCACCTCGTTGCGGACGGGGAGCCCGCGCAACGACGTGCTGGTCGGCGCCGGTCCGGAGGCCGGTGAGGCCGTCCGTGCGCGGCTCGGCGTCCCCGCCGGGCAGACCGTCGTGCTGTACGCGCCGACCCGCCGCGACTATCGCCGGGGCGGCCATGTCGACCGGATCGATCTCGCCCGGTTCGCCGCGGATCTGGGCGCCGACCACACGCTCGTCGTACGGCTGCACCCGTCGCTGGCGCAGGGCACGGCACGCGGGACGGGCCTGGCCGATCTGCACCGGCGGGGTGTGCTGATCGACGCGACGGACGAGCCGCACGTCGAGGACGTGATGCTCGCTGCCGACGTCCTGGTCACCGACTACTCCGCCCTGATGTTCGACTACGCCAACCTGGACCGGCCGATCGTGATCCACGCCGACGACCGGGAGGCGTACGCGGCGAGCCGGGGCATGTACTTCGACATCACGGCCGAAGCGCCGGGCCATGTGTCGCGCTCCTACCGGGAGTTGGCGTGGCTGTTCGCGTCCGGGACCTGGCGGGACGAGGAGTCGGCGCGGTCGCGGGCGGGATTCAGGGAGCGGTTCTGCGAGTTCGACGACGGGCACGCCGCCGAGCGGGTGGTGCGGACGGTATTGCTGGGCGAGCAGATGCCGGAGGAGGCGATCGGGGTGGAGAGGATCCCTGCTCCGGCGGGCCCGAGGTCGCTGACGGACGCCCGCTAGTCCCGGCGGGGACGGGCTCGCCCGGGCTCACCTGGGCTCACTCAATGCGGTGACGTGAGGCAATGTCGTTGACCCGATCGGGAATATACGACAAATGTCCCAAATCCACTCGACCCCCCAGGCCGGAAAGGCGGCCGTAGGCACACTCGTCCGGAGGGCGGCGCGCGGCGCCACCGCGCTGCGCGGCGGCCATGTCCGGCGCCCGACGCCGTACCAGGTCTTCGGCTTTCTGTTCTTCCTGGTGATATCGCTGGCGTACTGGGCCGTGCCGCTGTGCTGCGACGCGGGCCAGCACGCGGCGGTCGTGGAACGCCTGCGGGCCGACCTGTTCCACCCGCGCCACCCGATGGCGGACCTGCCGGGCGCGGGCAGCCCGTACTACTCGCCGTACGCCGTCGCACAGGGCGCGTTCGCCCGGCTGACCGGACTGGGCGGCTGGGAGGTGGTGCGGCTGGCCGGGCCGCTGAACCTGCTGGTGCTGCTGACCGGCATCGGGCGCTTCGTGCGGGTGCTGACCGCGCGGCCGTGGGCGCCGGTGCTCGCGGTGGGGGCGATGACGCTGCTGTGGGGGACCGAGCGGGCCTGGTGGAGCGGATACCTGAGCCTGATGTCGATGACCGGGAACCTCGGCTATCCGTCGGCCTTCGCGATCGGGCTCACGTTCTGGGCGTGGGCGCTGACGGGGGCGCGGGCGCGGGGGAAGCGGCTCGTCCGGTACGTCGGGCCGAGCGGGCTGCCGGGTCTTGCCGGGTACGCGGGGATCGGGGCGCTGTACGGGCTGATCCTGCTGGTCCATCCGATCACCGCGACGGCGGCGGTGCTGGGGGCGGTGGCGTTCGTCGCCGGGTGGCAGCGGGGGTGGCGCGGTTCCGTGCTCGCCCGGTGGGGGGTGGCCGCCGCGGCGGCGTTGCTGGTCGCCCGATCCTGGCCGTACTTCGATGTGTTCGCGCTGGCCGGGGACCACAGCGTGGACTGGATGCACCGGCGGCTCTACGAGCAGCTCTTCGGGCAGTTCTGGCTGGCACTGCTGGGGCTGCCGGCGTTGTGGGCACGGTGGCGGCGGGCCTCGTGGCGGGATCCGCTGGTGCTGATGTTCGCCCTCGACTGCCTGCTCGTGGCGTACGGCTGGGTCAGTGGCCACTACACCTACGGCAGGATCCTCGGGCTCACCCTCGTGCCCCCGCAGTTCGCGCTGGCCGTGGAGCTGGCGGCGGCCCGGCCGTGGGGCAGGGCGCGCCGGGTGCTGGGCGGGGCCGCGGCGGCCGGGGCCTGTGTCGGGTTCCTGACCGTGCAGGGCGGGGCGGTGGTGCCGCGCGCGCTGGATCCGATCGGGCTGGAGCAACCGTCGCTCTGGCCGTCGTACGCGTGGGTGACACGGCAGGTCGGGAAGGGCGAAGTCGTCATCTCCGACGGGCACTTCGCCCCTCGCTCCATCCCCGGGTACGGGCCGAACCTCGCCGCGCCGATCTGGCCCGACCCTGCCCTGGACGAGCGGGAACGGAAACGCCGGCTCGCCGATGTCCGCGCCTACCTCTCCCCCGCGTCGACCCGGGCCGAGCGCACGGCCGTCGCCCGGCGCTACCACGCGCGCTGGCTACTGCTGACGCGGTGGAAGCGGGTGCCGGAGGAGGCGGTGGTGGTGGCTTGGAGCCGGGGGACGGGGGAGGTGTTGGCGCGGATCGGGTGACGGTCGGGTCCGGGTGGGTCACCCGATGACTCCGGGTGTTGTTACTCGATGACGAGGTCGACCTCGATGTTGCCGCGGGTGGCGTTGGAGTAGGGGCAGACCTGGTGGGCGGTCTCGACGAGCTTGCGGCCGGTCGCCTCGTCCAGGGTGTCGGGCAGTTCCACGCGCAGCGTCACCTTCAGGCCGAAGCCCTCGCCCTGCTTGCCGATGCCGACCTCGGCGGTCACGGCGGCCTCGGAGACGTCGACCTTGGCCTGACGGCCGACGAGGCCGAGGGCGCTGCCGAAGCAGGCCGCGTACCCGGCCGCGAACAGCTGCTCCGGGTTGGTGCCCTCGCCGTTGCCGCCCAGCTCCACCGGCGGGGCCAGCTTGAGGTCGATCTTGCCGTCGTTGGAGACGGCACGACCGTCACGGCCGTGGGTGGCGGTGGCGACAGCGGTGTAGAGCGCGTCCATGGGAACCATCCCTCTCAAGTCACGTTCCGGCGGCTCTGGTGGCGGCCGCCGCACGACCACAAGTAGAGCACACAATTCAATTGCACACAACTAAATGGCGAGCACGAGCTACCCTGGAGACATGACGACCTCGCCCACGGCGGACTGGCTCCGCCTCGACCAGCAGATCTGCTTCTCCCTGAACGCCGCGTCGCGCGCCTTCGGCGGCGTCTATCGCGTGGTCCTGAAGGACCTGGGGCTCACCTATCCGCAGTACCTGGTGATGCTGGTGCTGTGGGAGCAGGGCGACCTGCCCGTGAAGAAGCTGGGCGAACACCTGCGACTCGACTCCGGCACGCTGTCGCCCCTGCTCAAGCGGCTGGAGGCGGCGGGCCTGGTACGCCGGGAGCGCAGCGCCCGCGACGAGCGCTCGGTGGAGGTGCGGCTGACCGAGGAGGGCACCGCACTGCGTGAGCGGGCCCTCCAGGTGCCACGCCGGATCGCCGAGGCGACGGGCTTCGACGTGGACGAGATCCGCGAGCTGCGGGCCCGACTGGACCAGCTCACGGCGGCCCTGGACTCGGCCGCGCTGGAGGAGGCGCCGGGCGCGTAGCGGGCGTGGGCCGCGCCCGATGCCGGTCCGCGGGCTGGTGTGCGGGTGGGCGGCGGACGTAGAGCCGTAGAGGGCCGGCCGGGCGGCCGGCGGGCAGGGGGCGGAACTCCTCGCCCACGATGTCGAGTTTGGCGCGCTCGGTGGGGTTGCGCGGGTACCAGGGCGAGTTGAGGGCGTACGGCTCGGCGACGACCCAGACCCGGTCCACCGAGTCGAGCCTGCGCCGCAGTTCCTCGGCCCCGACCTCACGGCCGTACAACGTCCCCGACCTCGGCCCGGACTGCCGCAACGCGATGTCCCACGCCCCCCGGAACCCCTGCGGATACGCGAGCGCCGCGCGCCGCCCGATGGATGGCAGGAACAGCACGGGGTCGCCGGGGCCGAGGTGCTGGGCGGCGAAGGCGGAGGCGGAGGCGAGGTTGTCGGGGCGGTGCGTCGGGGAGCGGTCCTGGCGGTGGAGGGGGAGGTGGTGGAGGAAGGCGAGGCTGATGGCGAGGGTGCCGGCCAGGGGAATCAGGTGGTTGAGGGGGTGGTTCAGCAGGCGGCCGCCGTACGGGCGGTCCCGCGTCACGAGCCCGGCCACCCGATCCGCCCCCGCCGCCACCAGCAACGGCGCCCCGGTGAGCGCGTACAGCACGTACCGGTCGTCGTAGACGGGCCGCACCTGCGACAGGGCGACGAGAAGCACCGGCGGCAGCACCATCAGCGGCAACGCGACCGCCGTGACCCGCCCCGCCCCCAGCCCCACCAACATGAGCAGGACGCACGCCCCGAACACCACCCCCGTGGGCCCGGCGACGAAGCCCCGGAGCAGGCGTTCCGCGGTCCCCCACCCCGGTTCCGTCAGCCACTCCACCTGCCCCGCCTGCGCCCGCGACACGGCCACCAACGGCATCAGGACGATCCCCACACCCAGCACCGCGCGCGCCCACCGGAACCACACCCGCCTCGGCGCCCGGTCCGCCGCCAGGGTCACGGCATGCGCACACGCCGCGAGCAGGGCCAGTTCGTGCAGCAGACAGGCGATCCCGAGAACGACCCCGTACGCCCACCACACCCGCCGCACCAGCAGTAGCGTCGCGCCCGCCACCCCGGCCGTCACCAGCGCGTACGACCGCCCCTCCTGCGCGTAGTGCCCGACCATCGGCGTCACCGCGAACAGCAGCCCGGCCCACAGCCCCACCCTCGGCCGCGCCAGCCGCGCCCCGAGCGCCGCGACCAGCCCCGCCGCCGCGGTCGCGCCGAGCACCGACGGCAGCCGGAGGACGACCTCGCCGGGGTGCACGGCGAAGACGGCGTGCATGAGCAGGTAGTACAGGCCGTGCACGGCGTCCACACCCCACAGCAGCCGCCAGATCTCCGGCACCGACCGCCGGGCGACCTGGAACGTCACCCCCTCGTCCCGCCACATGCCCTCCCGGTCGAGCCCCCACAGCCCGATCCCGAGCATGACGGCCATGGGGACCACGCGGACCACTCGGACCAGGCGGACCAGGCGGACCACGGGGACAGAGACGGCGACGACGGCTGCTGCGCGGCGGCTCCTCCTCTGCCCATGTTCGACGTTCATCACAGGGCCAATTTTGTGCTATTAGCAGACTCTTACTATTGATTAACGGCGTATTACCTCTGATATGGCATTCACCCGGCTTACGATCCGCCGTGATGAACCACCCACGCCTCACCCGCCCCGGTCGCCGCACCTTCCCCGCCGGCCTCGCCGACCGCCGCGTCCCCACGCTGGCCGCCGTCTGGCTGCTCACCCGCGCCGCCATGCTGTGGCTGCTCGCCCACAACTCCTTCCACCTGCTGGGCGGCGGCGGGGTCGCCCGCGAGGTGTGGGGCCTGTACGGCCACTGGTACGGCACCCTCTCCCACGGCGCCTTCCCGACGCACGACCCGCTGTGGCAGTACCCGCCCGGCGCCGGCCCGGTGCTGCTCTCCCCCGCGCTGCTGCCGGGACTGACGTACTTCCAGGCGTTCGTCGTCCTCACCGTGCTCATGGACGCGGCCGTCACCGTCGCCCTCACGCGCGCGGGCACGCGCCCCGGCCGCACCCTGCGGGGTGCCGCGCTCTGGACCGGTGGCCTCCCGCTCCTGCTGCACATCCCGTTCGCCCGCTACGACGTCCAGGTCACGGCCTTCGCCGTCATCGCCCTGTTGACGTTGCCGCGCTCCACGCGTGCGTGCGGTGCGCTCGCGGCGTTGGGCGCCCTGGTGAAGGTGTGGCCGGCGCTGGTGCTCATCGGGACGCCGAAGGGGCGTACTTCACGGTCCGCCTGGATCTCGGGCGCCCTGGCGGGAGCGGCGGCCCTCCTGCTGCTCACGGTGTCCTTCGACGATCCCTTCTCCTTCCTGCCGCAGCAGAGCGGCCGGGGCGTCCAGATCGAGTCCCTCGGCGGCACCGTGCTCGGCCTCGCGACCCATGCCGGGTGGCCGGGCAGGGCGCGCTACCAGTACGGCGCGATGGAGTTCACCGGCCCGTACGTGGCCGCCGTCGCCCAGGTCTCCCTCGCGCTCACGGCGCTCGCCCTCGCGGCCCTGCTGCTCTGGCGGTTCCGGGCGACGGCCGGGCGCTGGACCGAGGCGACCCCGTACGACGCCGCGCTGGCCGCCGTACTGCTCTTCACCGTCACGAGCAGGGTGATCAGCCCGCAGTACATGATCTGGCTGCTGGGCCTGGCCGCCGTGTGCCTGACCTCCCGGCGGACCGTCCAGCGCCCGGTGGCCGCACTGGTCGTCGCGGCGACCGCGGTCAGCGCCATGGTCTACCCCGCCCTCTACCACCAGGTCATCACCAGCACCTGGACCGGCTGCGCCCTGATGCTCCTGCGCAACGGACTCCTGGCCACGGCAGCCGCCCTCGCCTTCACTCGCCTGTGGCGCTCGACCGGCCCGTCCGGCCCCGAAGTGCCGCATCCCGCGAGTGAACCGGACCTCGACTCCCGCCGTCTCCCGGAACGGGCCCCAAGTCCCGCTTGACGGGCGACAATCCACCACTCCCACGATTCCAGAACGGGCCCCATGCACCCTCCCGCCGCACCCGCCACGCGCGACGCGCAGACCGCGCACGCCGCGAGCGCCGCGCACACCGCGCGCGAGCCGCAGGTCGGCGTCGTCGTCATCGGCTACAACGACGCGGCGCATGTGACGACCGCCGTCCGCTCGGCGTTGGCGCAGGGTCCCGCGGTCCGGGAGGTCATCGCCGTCGACGACTGCTCGACCGACGACAGCGCGGAACTCCTCGCCCGCCTCGCCGCGAGCGAACCGCGCGTGAAGGTGGTCCGGCGCCGGGTCAACAGCGGCGGCTGCGGCAGCCCGCGCAACACCGGGCTTGACCGGGTGACATCGCCGTACGTGATGTTCCTGGACAGCGACGACGTCCTGCCGCCGGGCGCCGTGGACGCGCTGCTCGCGGCGGCGAGGGGGGCGGGCGCGGAGGTGGCGGGCGGGCTGTGCGTGCGGCGGGAGCTGCCCGAGGGGCGCGCGGTGCCGTGGGAGGCGGCTCTGTACGCCGCGCACGCCGTGTACGAGCGGCCCGTGCAGCGCCCGCGCCTGGTCCACGACACGCTCTGCGTCAACAAGCTCTACCGCACGGACTTTCTGCGCGAGCACGGCATCCGCTTCCCTGAAGGCCGCTTCCTCTACGAGGACTTCGTCTTCAGCGCGCGCGTGCTGGCCGCCGGGCCGCGCATCGCCCTCGTCCCCGACCAGGTGTACGTCTGGCACGTCCGCCGCTCCGCCGACCGGCTGTCGATCTCCCTGGACCGCGCCGGCATCACCAACTGGCGGGCGCGCACGGAGGCATGCCGGCTGGCGTACGAGATCCTGCTGGGCGCCGGCCAGAAGGAGCTGGCGCGGGCGGCGCGCGGCAAGTTCCTCGACCACGAACTGCGCATGTACGCACGCGAGTTGGGCCTGCACGACGCCGAGTACCAGCGCGCATGGTGGGCACACACCCGGGCGTACCTCGCCGAGTACGACGCATCCGACTGGGCGCACAACCCCACCGCCCCCGGCCGCCTGATCGGCCGCGTGGTCCTCGCCTCCCCCGAGCCCCGCGACCTGCCCCGCCTCAGAGACCTGGCCTCCCGCCCCGCCCGCCTCCTGCCTCCCTACGCTCACACCCCCGACGGCATGCCCGCCTGGTCCGCGGACCTCCCCCAGGTCACCCTGGAGCCCCTGCTGACGCGCCCCGTCCGCCTCCTCCCCCTCGCCGTGGACGCGGAACTGCGCCCACGCGCGCGTGCCGCCCTGCTCCGGCTGCGCCTGCACGAGCTGTACGGCAGGGTGGCGCAGGCGGGCCCGGAGGCGCTGGACGTGGAGTGGCGGTGCCGGGACACGGGGCGGGTGGCGGGGGCGCGTACCGCGGCGGCGCTCACGTGCTCGGCCGACGGCGGCTGGTCCGCGGATACGCCGGTGTCCTGGGCCGCGTTCTCCGGGACGTCCGGCGCCGGCACATGGGATCTACGCGTGCGCGTGCGCTTCCGAGGCGGCACATACCGCGAGGTCACGGCACACGCCCGCACGGGCGCCGGCCTCCTGCGCCGCCGCGCCGCGTTCGGCTCCCGTCGCGCCTTGTTACTCGTACAGCCGTACGCCACGAACTCCGGAGCGCTGGCACTACGCGTGGCCCCTGGTTTACGCGGAGTTACCTCGGTAGTCCGCGCCAGACTCCACCGCCTGCTTCACTGTCACTGACACCGACGTCACCGACACCGACCGCAGGCTCCGACCGCAAGCACCGACACCGACCACGGTCACGACATCGACCGCGGACGACCACAGGCCCACTGATGAGGGGACGGCCGCACAATGACCTGGCTGATCACCGGCGGCGCCGGTTACATCGGAGCGCACGTCGTACGAGCGATGACCGAGGCGGGTGAGCACGCCGTGGTGTACGACGACCTGTCCACCGGCATCATCGAGCGCGTGCCGGACGGCGTGCCGCTGGTCGTCGGCTCGACCCTGGACGGCGAGCGCGTCGCCCGCGCCCTGATGGCGCACCGCATCACCGGTGTCATCCATCTCGCGGCGAAGAAGCAGGTCGGCGAATCGGTCGACCGCCCCCTGCACTACTACCGGGAGAACGTCGAGGGCCTGCGCGTCCTCCTGGAAGCGGTGGCCATGGCCCCCCGCGTCCGCTCCTTCGTCTTCTCCTCGTCGGCAGCGGTGTACGGCATGCCGGACGCCGCGCGAGACGGCGCCCTCGTCACCGAGGAGACGCCGTGCGTGCCGATGTCGCCGTACGGCGAGACGAAGCTGGCCGGCGAGTGGCTGGTCCGGGCCACGGCCCGCGCGACCGGCCTGTCCACGGCATCGCTGCGCTACTTCAACGTGGCGGGCGCGGCGACCCCCGAACTCGCCGACGTAGGGGTCTTCAACCTCATCCCCATGGTCTTCGAGAAGCTCACGGAGGAGGCACCCCCGCGCATCTTCGGCGACGACTACCCGACCCCCGACGGCACCTGCGTCCGCGACTACATCCACGTCGTCGACCTGGCCGAGGCCCATGTGGCCGCGGCCCGCGCCCTCCAAGAGACCCCCGGCCGCGACCTCACCCTCAACATCGGCCGCGGAGAAGGCGTTTCAGTCCGCGAAATGATCGACAAGATCAACGCCATCACCGGCTACGACCGCCCCCCGACCGTCACCCCCCGCCGCCCCGGCGACCCGGCCAGCGTCGTCGCCTCCGCCGACCGCATCACCACCGAACTGGGCTGGAAGGCGAAGCACGACGTGCAGGACATGATCACGTCGGCTTGGGAGGGGTGGGTGCGGTTGCATCCGGGGGCGGCCAGGGATTGAGGACCGAGGTCTGCGGCGCCTCCGGTGCGCCTCTGCCACCGGGGCACTTCCGCGCGGCCGGTTAGCCTCGCGGGGTGACCGAGTCCTTCCGCACCGCGCGCGCCCTCGGCGCCGTCATCGGCTCCGCCGTGGGCGACGCCCTGGGCGCCCCTTTCGAGTTCGGCCCCGAGGGCGCCTTCTCGGCGCGCTTCCCGGAGCCGGGGCAGGGCGGCGAGATGTGCGGGGGCGGCGGCTGGGAGCCGGGCGAGGCGACCGACGACACGCAGATGGCCGTACTCGTCGGCGAGTCCCTGCTGGACTGCGGGCGGCTCGAACTCCCGGACGTCTTCCGGCGGTTCCAGCGGTGGGCGGCCGCGGAGCCGAAGGACATCGGTCTGCAGACGGAAGCCGTCCTGAGCAGCGGCGATGCGTGGGACATGGCCGCCGCGCTGCACTTCCAGGTGAACCAACGGACGGCGGGGAACGGGGCGCTGATGCGTGCCACTCCCGCTGCCGTGCACTTCGCCCGCGCCGGCCGCGACGCCACCATGGACGCGGCCCGCCGCATCGCCGCCCTCACCCACGGAGACCGTGCGGCCTGGGAGGGCACCGCCATCTTCCACGAGTTGGTGCGCGTCGCCCTGGACGAGGGCGACGCGTCGGCCGCCGTTCCGGCCACCCTCGAAGCCGTCCACCCCGACCACCGTGACCGCTACGCCGTCGTCCTCGCCCCCGACTGGCACCCCGACCAGGCCACCGAGTTCAACGGTGCCGTATGGCCCTGCCTCGGCTCGGCGGTCTGGGCCCTGCGCACCACGTCCTCCTACGAGGACGCCGTACGCGCCGCGATCGACCTGGGCGGCGACACAGACACGGTCGCCGCGGTGACAGGCGGGCTGGCCGGGGCGGTGTACGGCATCTCCGCGGTGCCGGAGCGGTGGACGGGGGTGCTGCACGTGCCGTTGCCGGGATTCGGCGGACGGGTGCTGCGGGTCGGGGAGTTGGCGGAGCTCGGTCGGCGGTTGAGCGGCTAGCCGCGCTGTGCGTTGTTCAGATACGCCAGCACCGCCAGCACCCTCCGATGCCCGCTGTCGCTCTGCGGCAGGCCGAGCTTGAGGAAGACGTTGCCGATGTGCTTGTGGACGGCGCGTTCGGTGACGACGAGGGTCTTGGCGATGGTCGCGTTGTCGTGGCCCTCGGCCATGAGCGACAGCACCTCGCGCTCGCGCGGGGTGAGGGAGTCGAGCGGGGAGTCGCGGCGCCGGGTCAGCAGTTCGGTGACGACCTCGGGGTCGAGCGCGGTGCCGCCGGCCGCCACCCGCTCCAGCGCGTCGAGGAACTCGTCCACCCGGCCGACCCGGTCCTTGAGCAGGTAGCCGAGGCCGCTCGCGCCGCCGCCGAGGAGTTCCGCGGCGTACGACTGCTCGACGTACTGGGAGAGCACCAGCACCGGCAGCCCGGGCATCTCCTTGCGCGCGGCGAGGGCGGCGCGCAGTCCCTCGTCGCGGAAGTCCGGCGGCATCCGTACGTCGAGCACGGCGGCGTCGGGGTGGTGCTTCAGCAGCGCGGGCAGGATCTCGGGGCCGGTGCCGGCGACGGCCACGACCTCGTGTCCGGCCGACGTCAGCAGCAGGACCAGGCCCTCGCGCAGCAGGGCATTGTCCTCGGCGATCACGACTCTCACGGCAGTCTCCGCCTCTGTTCCGGTACTCCGGGATCCCGGTTCACCGCACGCGCGCGGTGAGGCCGCCTCGATCAACGGGCGGTCGCTGCGCGCAGCCTACTCACAGCGCCTTGAGCGCCTCCGTCGTGGCCCGGGTCAGCGCGTCCAGATAGCCCTTGGGCAGCTTCTGGCCGCGGGCCGCCACCACCGTCCGCCAGTACAG
Source organism: Streptomyces sp. cf386 (assembly GCF_900103585.1). Taxonomy (GTDB): domain Bacteria; phylum Actinomycetota; class Actinomycetes; order Streptomycetales; family Streptomycetaceae; genus Streptomyces. The sequence goes on along the minus strand of NZ_FNHV01000023.1, from coordinate 38,994 downwards.
CGGGCCCGAGATCAGGTCGAGCGCCAGCTCGTCGTCGAAGCCCTTGCGCAGCTCACCGCGCTGCTCCGCCCCGATCAGGATCTTGTTGGCGACCCCCTCCTGCCCCTGCTCCAACGCCTTCTGCAGCGCCTCGGCGATCTCGGGGTTGCGGGCCGCCTCGGCCTGGAGGTCGGGGATGATCTGCGAGACCACGGGGTGACGCAGGGCGCGCGAGGTCACCTCGTACAGCATCCGCAGGTCCCCCTCCAGGGAGCCCGTGTTCGGCGTGGGCAGCCCCATCACCGCGACCGCCGACACCACGTCCAGCACCAGATGCAGCTTGGAACGCCAGCGCCGGTACACCGCCGTCTTGCCGACGCCCGCGCGGCGCGCGATGCCCTCTATCGACATCCGCGCGTAGCCGACGGCCGCCAGCTCCTCGAAGACGGCCGCCCGAATGGCCTCCGTCACGTCCTCGCGGAGCACGGCCGCACCGGCGGGGGTCCGGCGGCGCGGACGCGCCTGGGGCTGGTCGGCGTTGGTCGTCATGCGGACCAGCATAGGGCGTTGCGACGATACGGTCCCGTCCCCACGTAATGCGTCGCAACGCAACCGTTTCGTCGCGACGTAGTCTGCGGGTCGCCGACGTCACGACGAAACGGTTGCGTTCCGACGCCCCCTCCGCCTACGCTCACGTTGCGACGATACGGTCCCGTCCCGACGTAAGAAAACGTGAAGAGAAGCGTAAGCAACCGCCGAACGACACCCCGGCAAGCGCCACGACCGACCAGCACCAGCACCAGCACCAGCACCAGCACCAGCACCAGCACCAGCACCAGCACCCAAAGCCTCACCCCGCCCCTCCCCAGACGCCCAGACGAAAGCAGCGGATGTGACCCAGGCCCTCCACACACCGCCCACCACTCAGGCCCCGCCCGAAACCGACCTCACGGCCCTCGCCGCCCGGCACGGCCTCTCGGTCAGCGGTGCCCGCCCCTCCCTGCCCGAGTACATCCGCCAGCTGTGGGCACGCCGCCACTTCATCAGCGCGTTCGCCACCGCCAAGCTCACCGCGCAGTACAGCCAGGCGAAGCTGGGCCAGGTGTGGCAGGTGATGAACCCGCTGCTGAACGCGGCGGTCTACTACTTCATCTTCGGCATGCTGCTGGGCACCAGCCACGGCGTGCAGGACTACATCCCGTTCCTGGTGACGGGTGTGTTCGTCTGGACGTTCACGCAGAGCTCGATCATGGCGGGCACCCGCGCGATCTCGGGGAACCTCGGCCTCGTCCGCGCCCTGCACTTCCCGCGGGCCGCGCTGCCCATCTCCTTCGCGCTGCAACAGCTCCAGCAGCTGCTGTTCTCGATGGCCGCCCTGGTCGTCATCCTGCTGTGCTTCGGCATCCCGGTCGCCGCGTCCTGGGTGCTGGTGGTCCCGGCGCTGTTCCTGCAGTTCACCTTCAACGCGGGCGTCGCGATGGTCATGGCGCGCATGGGCGCGAAGACGCCGGACATCGCCCAGCTGATGCCGTTCGTGCTGCGCACCTGGATGTACGCGTCCGGCGTGATGTTCAGCATCACCCACGTCACGAGCAGCCACAAAGGCCTGCCGTCCTGGGTACCCGAGCTCCTTCAGGCCAACCCCGCCGCCGTCTACATCGACCTGATGCGCTTCGCCCTGATCGACAGCTTCCACGCGAGCCAGCTCCCGCCCCACGTGTGGGCGATCGCGACGGGCTGGGCCCTGCTGGCCGGCGTCGGCGGATTCATCTACTTCTGGAAGGCTGAGGAGACGTACGGCCGTGGCTGACAACGCAAAGACCGCAGACGACCGCATCCCCACCGGCGAGACCCTCACCGACGAGACCCCCGCCAACAAGATCCCCACTGTCATCGCCGACGCCGTCGACATCGTCTACCGCGTCAACGGCACCGGCGCCGGCCGCGGCTCGGCCACCGCCGCCCTCAACCGCATCCTGCGCCGCAAGCAGACCGAGAAGGCGGCGGGCGTACGCAAGGTGCACGCCGTCAAGAAGGTCTCCTTCGTGGCGTACCGGGGCGAGGCGATCGGCCTCATCGGCACCAACGGCTCCGGTAAGTCGACCCTGCTCAAAGCGGTCGCGGGCCTGCTCCCGGTGGAGAACGGCCGCATCTACACCGACGGCCAGCCCTCCCTCCTCGGCGTCAACGCGGCCCTGATGAACGACCTCACCGGCGAGCGCAACGTCTTCCTCGGCGGCCTCGCGATGGGCATGTCCCGCGAGCAGGTCAAGGACCGCTACCAGGAGATCGTCGACTTCTCCGGCATCAACGAGAAGGGCGACTTCATCACCCTCCCCATGCGCACGTACTCCTCCGGCATGGCGGCCCGCCTGCGCTTCTCCATCGCCGCGGCCAAGGACCACGACGTCCTGCTGATCGACGAGGCGCTGGCGACGGGTGACCGTTCCTTCCAGAAGCGTTCCGAGGCCCGGATCCGCGAGCTGCGCAAGCACGCGGGCACGGTGTTCCTGGTCAGCCACAACAACAAGTCGATCCGCGACACCTGCGACCGCGTGCTGTGGCTGGAGCGCGGCGAGCTGCGCATGGACGGGCCGACGGACGCGGTGCTGAAGGAGTACGAGGCGTTCACGGGAGACAAGGCGGCCAAGCCGAACCCGAAGCCCAAGGCGAAGCCCGCCCCCGCCTCTACCCCCACCCCCGCCCCCGCCGCTGTTCCCTCGTGAGGCGCACTACCGGGTCACCCTTTCATCCCATTAGTGACACTATGTCCGAGCAGGGTGCCCCGTAGCGATGACGAAGATGACGAAGGCGAAGGAGTCCTCGCGATGCCCGAACTCACCGTCATCGTCCACGGGCCCAACACCCAGGACCGTCTGACCGGACTCCTCGCCTCCCTGGCCGCGCACCCCCACCCCGACGTCGAGGTGATCGTGGCCGCGGTCGGCGCCTGGGCGCAGGAGACGGCCCGGGCGTACGCCCCCGAGATGCTGGTGCTGCCCCTGCCCGACGGCACGGACGACGCCGCGGCCCGGTCGGCGGGGGCGGCCCGGGCCTCCGGCCGCTGGCTGCACTTCGTGCACAGCAAGGACGGTCTGCCCGCCGGCGCCCCGCGTATGGTCGCCGAGCGTGCCGCGGAACTGCCGGACGAGGTTGATGTCCTCCTCTTCGACCACGTCCGCTCCACTTGGGACACCACCGGCCTCCCCGCCGAGGACGGCCCCCGCCTGGCCCGCGCGGGCCGCGCCGCCCACCCCCTGGACGACATCGCCCGTAGCGCGCTCCGCGTCACCCCGCTCCTGGGCAACCGCGCGCTGCGCACCCCCTTCTGGCAGGCGCACGAACGCCGACTCACCACCCCCGACGAGCCGTTCGCGGCCTACGCCGCCCTCCTCCTCGCCGACCGCGTCGCCGCCCTGAACCAAGTGGCGTACGAACACCACGAGGTGCGCCCCGAGAGCCTCCCCCCGGTCACCCCCGAGGACCACTACGCCCTCGTCGACCGCTACGAAACGCTCCTCACCCTCACCGAGAACCGCACCGTCGCGCCCCTCCCCACAGCCGCGCCCCTCCCCACAGCGAACTCCGCACTCCGCCCCGCACGCGTCTGCGCAACCCACTCCGTCCTGTACGACGTGATGGTCCACGACTGCCTGCGCACCTTCGCCCGCACACCCATGCCGGACCCCGTGGCCAGGGAGTTCTTCCGCCGAGCCGCCGCAGCTGCCGTCCGCCATCGCCCGGCCGGGCACCGCCGCCCCGCCGGCCCCGAGGGCATCCGCCGGGCCCTGCTCGAAGAGAACGCCTACACCAGGTACCGCGCCTTCCAGGCCGCCAACCGCGCGCGCCGCGCCGCGAAGTCGGCCGTACGAACCCGCAGACGCCAGATCGAAGCCGCCCTCGGCGACCACCACTACCGCACGGCCCTGTCCCGCCCGGTCGACCCCAACCTGGCCGTCTTCGCGGCGTACTGGAACCGCGGGGTCGCCTGCAACCCGGCAGCCATCGCGGCCAAGCTCACCGAACTCGCCCCGCAGATCCACCCGGTGTGGGTGGTGACCCCCGAGAACGCGCCCCTCCTCCCACCCCACACCGACCACGTGCTCCCCGGCACCCGCCGCTACCGCGAGGTGCTGGCCACGGCGAAGTACCTGGTCAACAACGTCAACTACCCCAACGCGATCGTGAAACGCCCGGACGCGATCCACCTCCAGACCCACCACGGCACCCCGCTCAAGCGCATGGGCGTGGACCAGATGGAGTTCCCGGCGGCGGCCAAGGGCCTCGACTTCCAGGCCCTGCTGGCCCGTATCGACAAGTGGGACTACAGCGTCTCCGCGAACAGCCACTCCACCCGCATGTGGGAGCGCGCGTACCCCGCCCGCTTCGTCTCCCTCGACTACGGCTACCCCCGCAACGACGTCTACTACACGGCCACCGCCGCCGACATCCGCGCCGTCCGCGACCGCCTGGGCATCCCCCCGACCCACCGCACCATCCTCTACGCCCCCACCCACCGCGACTACGAGGCCGGCTGGACCCCCCGCCTCGACCTCGCCGGCCTCGCCGACCGGCTCGGCGAGGACACGGTCCTCCTGGTCCGCGGCCACTACTTCTACGACGGCACGGCATCCCCCCTGAGCGGCCCCCTGACCGCCCTGCGCCGCGCGGGCCGAATCATCGACGTGTCCGCCTACGACCCGGTCGAGGACCTGGCCCTGGCCGCCGACGCCCTGGTCACGGACTACTCGTCCATCATGTTCGACTACGCCAACCTCGACCGCCCGATCGTCATCCACGCCGACGACTGGGAGACGTACCGCTCCACCCGCGGCGTCTACTTCGACCTGATGGCCGAGCCCCCTGGCCAGGTCGCCCGCACCCAGCGGGAACTGACCGAGATCCTCACCACCGAGGCCTGGCACGACGAGGGCGCGACGAAGGCGCGGGCTGCCTTCCGCCGCCGCTTCTGCGAGTACGACGACGGACGCGCCGCCGAACGGGTCGTACGCCGCGTGTTCCTGGGCGAGAGCGAGGAAGCGCTGCCGCCGGTGACCCCGCTGGAGGAACGCACACCGGCACCGAGCCCAAGGGAGACGGCATGAACCCCGAAGTCGCGACCCTGGTCGCCCCGGACGTCACGGTCACGGTCATCGTCTACAACGACGCGGAACGCCTCCCCCGGGCAGTGGAATCGGTACGCCGCCAGACCCACGCCAACATCGAGATCGTGATCAGCGACGACCACTCGACGGACGAAACCCCGGACGTGGCAAGGAAACTGGCATCCGAGGACCCCCGTGTCCGCCACCTCCGCCTGCCGCGGAACAGCGGCGGCTGCAGCGCCCCGCGCAACCGCGCCCTGGAGATCGCCCGAGCCCCGTACGTGATGTTCCTGGACAGCGACGACGAACTCACCGACAACGCGGTGGAGCTGCTCCTGGCGGCCCACCGCGACCGGGAGATCGACTTCGCGATGGGCGCGGTGGTGCGGGTCCGGGAGGACAGCGGCCGTCGTACGAAATGGATGCCGCACCTGGTCGCGGAGGCCCGCACGGTGGTGGGCATCGAATCGGAACCCCGGCTGCTCTTCGAGCACCTGTCGACGAGCAAGATGTACGCCCGCGCGTTCCTGGACCGCCACGACCTGCGCTTCCCCGAGGGCATCCACTACGAGGACCAGCTGTTCACGGCACAGGCGTACTGCCTGGCCAAGGAGTTCACGATCATCCCGGACCCGGTGTACCGCTGGCACATCGCACCTTTCGCGACCACGGACGCGGCATCGATCTCCAACCAGCGCGACAGACTCGACAACGTCCGCGACCGGGTCCGGGTCCAGCGCCTCATCGACGGCTTCCTCGCCGAGAGCGGGCACGGGGCGCTGCGCGAGGACAAGGACTACAAGTTCCTCAAGCACGACTTCCGGATGTACGCCGGAGACCTCCCGTACCGCGACGAACAATGGCTGAGCTCTTTCGCGGACATCATGACCCCCTACCTGGAAACCCTCTCCCCCTCGACCTACGCCCGACTGCCGCGCACGGAACGGGTGGTCCTGCAACTGATCCGCGAACGCCGCTTCCCCGAAGCCCGCTTGGCGGCAAGGGGATTGGGCCACGCAGTGGCACCCCGACAAGTGAGCCAGGACGCGGAAGGCAACACGTACTGGGGAGCCACCCTCCCTACATCGGCCTGGTCCCGCCGCGAACTGGACGTGGCCGACCTGGAGTTGGACACCCGCCCGTTCCGAAGCGCCCAGTTCCGCCACGAGATCACGGAACTCACCCGCGGACCCGGCGCCTCGATCGACCTGACGATCCGGACCTACGACCCCGGCCTGCGCCTCCCGGTGGGCCCCCAACGCGCAAGCCTCCTCCTCACCCCCGGCCGACGCCGCCTCACCACCCCCTTCCGCCTGACCCCCATCGGCCCCGGCGTCTTCGAAGGCCAGGTCCACCTGGACCTGTCCACGGCCCCCGTCCCCCACCACGGCTTCGCGGGCGTCCGCCACCCCCTCCTCCGCATCGAGCACCAGGGCCTCCGCCACACGGCCGTACTCCTGGCTCCCCTGACCTTCCCCACCCTCACAACCCGCATCAACTACCACACCGCCACGGCCCCCCACCACGTAACCATCGAACCCGAGGGCCGAGGCCCCGGCCGCCTCCAGATGCGGTGGAAGCCGGTGGGCGTGACGGCGAGGTTGGTACGCCCGGCGGTACGACGTCTGGCAGGACCGAGGGTACGGAGAGCGGCCCGCCTGGTACGGAGCGCACTGCGCTAGCCAGGACACGCAGGGAGCTCCCGCCATCACTAACCCCCAGCCGAGAGGGACTCCGTCCCAACCCCCACCCACCCGCAGGGGACGTCCTGGTTGAGCGAGGGCGCCCTCTCGGCGCCGGCCCGGGCATTCCAGCCCGTCCGGCGTTCGAGGCCGAGTTCCCGCCGTCCCTAACCCCCACCCACCCGCAGGGGGCGTCTTTTCAGCCCGTCCGGCGTGTGAGGACGAGGCCCTTTCGGGGCCGATAGCGGGGGTCTGGGGGCGGCAGCCCCCAGAAGCGCCCCGGGGTCGAAGGGGCAGAGCCCCTGGAGGATGGGACGGGTAGGGGCGGCGGGGGCGAAACAACCGGCGGCAACCACAACACCGCGAACCTCACCGCACCACCTCATACAAAACCTCCCCACCCGGCCCCCACGCCACCACCCGCACCCCCGCATCCCTCCGCACCACCCCCCGATCCACAACCCACCGCACCCGATACGCCTCCACAATCCCCCGCCGCACACCCCCGGACGTCCCCACCGCGAAGTACCGCCGCACAGCCGCCTCCCGCCGCCCCTCATCCGGCAGGAAGAAGTCGGGATACCCAGGCGCCACGGTGTAAGCCCCGTACGCCGGAATCTGCCGAGCCGGAAACGTCCGCGCCATCACGACATCCCCGTACTTCACCCACGGCGTGACCCAGTGGTACCCCACCCACGGCGCCCGGTACTTCACCGCAACCACCTCCGGCAACACCGCACGCGGAACGACGTACCCCAAGGTCCCGACCTGCGTCCACACCCCCACGACCAACGCCCCGCCCAACACCCCGGCCCCGACCCCACGCCACCGCCAGGAGACCCTCTCCCCCACCTCGACCACCGCCAACGCGGCAGCGATCTGCGCCGGAATCACCACCGCAGGCAACGCCCGCCCCCACGAGTAGTGGCCACTCACCCCACCCACCCCCACAACCGCCACCCCCAGCACAAAGAACAGCACCAGCGGATCCCACCGCTCCCGCACCCCCCGCCACACCAGCGCCGCCACCCCCACCAGCACCAGCCAGTACCGCCCCACCAGATCCCGGTACAGCCCCCGATGCACCGCCTCCAGATCACCCGCCGCCCCGAACAACGCGAAGAAGTCGTAGTACGGCCACCCCCACAGCACCCCCGCCCCCACCGCCACCGCACCCCCCACCCGCAGCCACACCGCCCGCCCCGGCCGAGCGGCGACCACAACAGCCAGCGCCCCCAACGAAGCCACAACCCCGGAGAACTGATGGCACAGCAGAACCCCCGCCCACAGCACCCCGAGCCCGAGCCACGCCCCCCACCCGCCCGCGCCCCACGCCCCCTCCCTCGCCCGCGCTCCCGCCCGCACCACCCCCGCCAGCCAGGCCCAAAGGTGAAAGGCCAGCCCCAACGCGAACACACTCGGATACGACACCGTCAACGCCAGCGAGTTCAGCCCCAGAAACCCGCTCCAGGTGAACAGCGAAGTCCCCCACAGGAACACCAGACACAGCGCCACGAGCGCGGGCGCGGCCCGATGCGCGCTCAGCGTCCGCACATACCGCCACACCCCGCTGACGAGCAGCCCCAGCCCCACCACCGCACCGACCCTCAGCACGACGAAGACCGAGAACCCCGTCACCCGCGCGACACACCCGAGCACCAGCATCCACGGCGAGTAGTACGGACTCGGCGTGTCCGCGTCGACCAGCGGATTGCCGGGATCGACAAGGCTGTGCCGCAGCCGCTGCACGGTCGCCGCGTGCACTCCGAGGTCACCGGCCCATGGGAGCCGGACGATCACAAGGACGAGCAGCAGGACGACGAGCCCGGCGGCGACCTGCGGAACGACCGTCGTTCTCCGCAACGCGGCCCGGATCACGCTCACGCGAGCACGATAATTCCCGTTTCGCCCGAAATGCACGAGCGCCCCGAGCTGTCACAGCCCGGGGCGCCTGACGGCACACGACTTACGAATGCTGCCGCAGCAACGTCCGCATGGTCCGCATGGCCACCGACAGGTTGGCCAGATCGAAGGCCTCCGACCCCTGAATGTCCTCCAGCGTCGTACGCGCCCGCCCCAGAATCGCCGTGTTCTTCTGCTCCCACGCCGAGAACCGCTGCTCGGGCGTCGCGGTGCCGTTGCCGGCCGCCAGGATGTCCGAGGTCAGAGCCGCGTGAGCGGCGTAGAGGTCCTCGCGGATGGAGGCGCGGGCCATCGACTGCCAGCGGTCCGAGCGAGGCAGCTCGATGATGCGGTCCATGAGCTGGGTGATGTTGAGGCGGTCGGCGAGGTCGTAGTAGACCTCGGCGACGTCCATCGAGTCCTTGCCCAGGCGGTCGGCCACGGACACGATGTCCAGCGTCGGGAAGGCCGAGGAGAACCCGGCCACCCGGGTGGCCAGTTCGGCCGGGACGCCGACGCCGGTCAGCTCGTCGTAGATCCGCTGGTACCACTCCAGGTCCGCGCCCTTGAGCAGCTTCGGCAGCTGCGACCAGACCTGCTCGACACGGTCGGCGAAGAAGTCGACGGTGTCGGCGAGCTCCAGCGGCTGCGGCCTGTTGTTGAGCAGCCAGCGCGTGCCGCGCTCGACGAGGCGGCGCGAGTGCAGCCGGATCCGGGTCTGGACGGCGGCGTCGACCTTGTTGTCGAGCGCCTCGACGCCGTCCCACACGACCGCCGAGCGGAAGATCGCGCGCGCCACGGTCTGCGCCCGGACGATCTCCTCCAGCGAGGCACCGGTCTCCTCGCGCAGCCGGTGCAGATACGTCGTACCGCCCGTGTTGACCGTGTCGTTGACCAGCACGGTCGTGGTGATCTCACGGCGCAGCGGGTGACTGACGAGGTACTCCGGGAACTGCTCGCGCAGCGCGGTCGGGAAGTACGCGTGCAGCAGGGTGCTCAGGTACGGGTCGTCCGGCAGCGAGGTGTGCAGCAGTTCGTCGGCGACGGTGATCTTGGTGTACGCCAGCAGGACGGCCGTCTCCGCGCCGGTCAGGCCATGGCCGGTGCCGAGGCGTTCGCGGATCTGGCGGTCGGTGGGCAGGAACTCCAGCGCCCGGTTCAGGTGACCCTCCCTGACCAGGTGCTTCATGAAGCGCTGCTGGGCGTGGAGCATGTCCTTGGACTGGGCGAGGGCGTTGGCGATCGCCGTGTTCTGTGCGTAGTTGTTGCGCAGGACCAGGCGGCCGACCTCGTCGGTCATCTCGGCGAGCAGCTTGTTGCGCTGCTTGACGGTCATGTCGCCCTCGGCGACCAGGCCGTTGAGCAGGATCTTGATGTTCACCTCGTGGTCGGAGGTGTCCACGCCCGCGCTGTTGTCGATGGCATCGCTGTTGATCCTGCCGCCGTGCCGGGCGAACTCGATCCGGCCGAGCTGGGTCAGGCCCAGGTTGCCGCCCTCACCGACGACCTTGACGCGCAGGTCGGCGCCGTCGACGCGGATGACGTCGTTGGCCTTGTCGCCGACGTCCGTCTGGGACTCGGTCGATGCCTTCACATACGTACCGATGCCGCCGTTCCACAGCAGGTCCACCGGCGCCATGAGGATGGCCTTCATCAGCTCGGCCGGCGTCATCTTGGAGACCTTGCCCTCGATACCGAGGGCCTCGCGGATGTGCGCGTTGACCGGGATGGCCTTGGCGCTGCGCGGGAAGATCCCGCCGCCGGCCGACAGCAGCTCGGTGTTGTAGTCCTCCCAGCTGGAGCGCGGCAGCTCGAACAGGCGGCGGCGCTCGGCGTACGAGGTCGCCGCGTCCGGGACCGGGTCGATGAAGATGTGCCGGTGATCGAAGGCGGCGACCAGGCGGATGTGCTCGCTGAGCAGCATGCCGTTGCCGAACACGTCACCGGACATGTCGCCGATGCCGACGACTGTGAAGTCCTGGGTCTGCGTGTCCACGCCCAGCTCGCGGAAGTGCCGCTTGACGGACTCCCAGGCGCCCCGGGCGGTGATGCCCATGCCCTTGTGGTCGTAACCCGCCGAGCCACCGGAGGCGAAGGCGTCCCCGAGCCAGAAGTTGTACTGCTCGGCGACCCCGTTGGCGATGTCGGAGAAGGTCGCGGTGCCCTTGTCGGCGGCGACGACGAGGTAGGTGTCGTCCTCATCGTGCCGTACGACGTCGGCCGGGGGCACGACCTCGCCCGCGACCATGTTGTCGGTGATGTCGAGCAGCGCCGAGATGAAGGTCTTGTAGCTCGCGACACCCTCGGCCAGCCACGCGTCCCGGTCCACGGACGGGTCCGGCAGCTGCTTGGCGACGAAGCCGCCCTTGGCGCCGACCGGCACGATGACGGTGTTCTTCACCATCTGCGCCTTGACCAGGCCAAGGATCTCGGTACGGAAGTCCTCACGCCGGTCGGACCAGCGCAGACCGCCGCGCGCGACCTTGCCGAAGCGCAGGTGCACGCCCTCGACGCGCGGTGAGTAGACCCAGATCTCGTACGCCGGGCGCGGCGCGGGCAGGTCGGGGATGGCCTGCGGGTCGAACTTCATGGAGACGTAGTCGTGCGGCTTGCCGCCCCCCGCCTCCTGGAAGAAGTTCGTCCGCAGGGTCGCCTTGATGACGGTGAGGAAGGACCGCAGGATCCGGTCCTCGTCGAGGCTCGCCACCTGGTCGAGCGCCGCGTCGACCTCTTCGAGGAGCGCGTCCACGATCTCGCGGCCCGCGCGCTGACGGTCCGGCGACATCCGCGCCTCGAACAGGGAGACGAGGAGGCGGGTGGTGTGGACGTTGTTGCGGAGGGTGTCCTCCATGTAGTCCTGCGAGAAGGTGGAGCCCGCCTGCCTCAGGTACTTGGCGTACGCCCGCAGCACCGTCGCCTGCCGCCAGGTCAGCCCGGCGCTCAGCACGAGGGAGTTGAAGCCGTCGTTCTCCGCCTGGCCGGTCCAGGTCGCGGCGAACGCCTCCGAGAACCGCTCGCGCGCGTCGTCACCGAGATAGTCACCGGCGCCGGCCGACTGGGGCATCCGCAGACCGAAGTCGTAGATCCAGGCGGCGCTGCGGTCGGAGCAGCGCAGTTCGTACGGCCGCTCGTCCACGACCTCGACGCCGAGCCGGTTGAGGACCGGCAGGACGGCGGACAGGGAGACGGCCGGGCCCTTGCGGTAGATCTTGAAACGGCGCTCCTCCGGGGCGGCGCCGACCGGCTCGTACAGGCTGAGCGAGAAGTTGTTCTCCTCGGTGAGCTGCTCGATGTGGACCAGGTCGGAGACCGCGGAGCGCGGGCCGTGGTCGGCCTTGTAGCCCTCGGGGAAGGCGCCCGAGTAGCGGCGCAGCAGCTCGGCGGCGCGCTCCTCGCCGAGTTCGGCGTTCAGCGCGTCGGCGAAGCCGTCGGCCCAGGAGCGCGCGGCCTCGACGAGACGCGCCTCGATGCGCTCCTTGTCGCTCTCGCTGAGCTGCGGCAGCTCGGTGCCCTGCGGGACACGGACGACGAAGTGCAGCCGGGAGAGGATCGACTCGGTGTTCCAGGCGGTGAAGTCGACGCTGATGCCGTCGAGCTCCTCCTTGAGGATGTCGATGATCCGCAGGCGCACGCCGGTGGTGTAGCGGTCGCGCGGGAGGTAGACGAGGGCGGAGTAGTAGCGGCCGTACTCGTCCTGGCGGAGGTAGAGGCGAAGCCTCCTGCGCTCCTGGAGGTAGAGGACGGAGGTCGCGATGCGCTGGAGCTCGGGGACCGGGGTCTGGAAGAGCTCGTCGCGCGGGTACGTCTCCAGGATCTGCAGCAGGTCGCGCCCGTCGTGGCTGTTGGGCGAGAACCCGGCGGTCTTCAGCACGTCGTCGACCTTGCGCCGGACGACGGGCACGCGGCGGACGGACTCGGTGTAGGCGGCGGAGGAGAACAGGCCCAGGAACCGCCGCTCGCCGACGACCTCGCCGTTCTCGTCGAACTTCTTCACCCCGACGTAGTCGAGATACGACGGACGGTGCACGGTCGCCCGGCTGTTGGCCTTGGTGAGGATGAGGAGCTTGTGCTCACGGGCCTTGGCGCGGGCGTCGGCGGGCAGCCGCTCGAAGGACGGGCTGACGGGGTGGCTGTCGCCCTCGGCGTGGTGCGGGTCGGCGCGCAGGATGCCGAGCCCGGTGCCCGGCACGGCGGCCAGCGAGTCGTCCTCCCGCAGCTCGTACTCGCGGTAGCCGAGGAAGGTGAAGTGGTCGTCGGCCAGCCAGCGCAGCAGCTCGCGGGCCTCCTCGAACTCCTGCTCTCGCAGGTCGGAATGGGGCTCCTGGGGCAGCTCGTCGGCCATGCGCATGGCCAGGTCCCGCATCTTGCTCCAGTCCTCGACGGCCTCGCGGACGTCGGACAGGACACGCAGCAGGTCGGCGGTGATCTGCTTCAGATCGGCGCGGTCGGTCTCGCGGTCGATCTCGACGTGGATCCAGGACTCGGTGTGCGTGTCGTGCGGCAGCTCGCCGGTGGGCGGCGCGGTGAGCACCTCGATGAGCTTGCCGGTGACGTCGCGGCGGACGAAGACCTGCGGGTGGATGACGACGTGGATGCCACGCCCCTGCCGGGTCAGCTCGTTGGTCACGGAATCGACGAGGAAGGGCATGTCGTCGGTGACGACTTCGACGACGGAGTGGCTGCAGGTCCACCCGTTCTCTTCCACGGTGGGGGTGTGCACCCGCACGTTGGCCGTGCCCTGGGGGCGGTTCTCGGCCAGACGGTGGTGCGAGAAGGCGGCTCCGAAGATGTCGACCGGGTCGCGGTCGGTGAGGTCCTCCGGGGCGGTGTGCAGGTAGTAGCGCTGGAGGAACGCGAGCACGGTGTCGTGGTCCGGGGTGCCGGCAGTGCCCTCGTCCGTCGTCCCGGTCGGTAGATACCCCCCGACCGGGCTGTTCTCAGCTACCCGGGCGGCCCTTTCGAGCAGCTCGGCCTTGGCTTCGTCCAGCTTGGTCTGCATTGTCCTCTGGCTCCTGTCGCGCGCCGTTGCGTGACGTAGAAGGAAGTACGGTCTCTTCCCCTCCGGCGTAACGCCGCGACGCGGGGTGTCCGGTCTGCTTCGACGCTATGCCGCGAGGTGAGATGAGCGGGGATATATGAGCCAATTTTGAGCTGCCCACGGGGTGTGACGCTGCTCTCTGCGACGTCCGGGCCCAGGGTGTACATGACGTCCCGGGAGCCCTTGCGCCCCCCTCCCGCCCGCGAAGACCAGCGACCGCCGCCCGGTCACGGATGTCGTCCGTGCTCGCCGGGCGCAGGGCAGGGGCACCAGTGCCCCCGCGAGCTATCGCGCTGATCACGCCACTAAGGCTATCGCTCCTTACAGGGGGCCCGTCATGAGCCGTATGTGTACAAAACCGGGGGTGGAACTTTGACGTTCTGCACAGGGTCAAACGGGGCGGGGAGGGCGTAACTGGCGATGTGGGGTGGCGAGAGGGAGGCTGGGAGGGAGGACTGAGAGGGCCGCTTGGGCAAGGGGCGAGGCGGAAGCAGGCCATCCGGAGACAGCCCGTGTCCGAAAACAGCGGTGAGGTGGGGCCGCTGGATGCAGCGAACGCACACAGGGACAGCCGAAGGGCCGCCACGGGAACGACCCCGTCGCGCGGTCCGTGGGCAGTCGCGCCGCCCGGCATGCCACCCACGCGGTCTGCGGGCAGTCCTGCCGCTGGGTCGGCACCCGTCCCGCAGAAAGCGGCACCCCGCAGCGCCGGGCCGCGCAACGCCCCGCCCTCGACCGCACCGCCCGGCACCCGGCGCACACCGGCCACAGAACCCCACCCTCCCGGCACCCCCACAGCCGCACACCCCCTTGGCAATCCCCCCGCCCCGAGGCACGTTGCCCAGTAGGCCGGCCCCGACGGAGCCGCAGATCACGGCACCACGGCCAACCAGAGGAGCGCACCCGACATGACCGCGAAAATCCTCATCGTCACCGGCGACGCCGCAGAGTCACTGGAGGTCCTGTACCCCTACCAGCGCCTCCGCGAAGAGGGCTACGACGTGCACATCGCGGCCCCCACCCGCAAGAGGCTCCAGTTCGTGGTCCACGACTTCGAGCCCGGCTTCGACACCTACACCGAGAAACCCGGCTACACCTGGCCCGCCGACCTCGCCTTCTCCGAGGTCGACCCCGGCGACTACGCCGCCATCGTCATCCCCGGCGGCCGCGCCCCCGAGTACCTCCGCAACGACCCCGAACTCCGCAAGATCCTCAAGTCGTTCTTCGACGCCGACAAACCGGTCGCCCAGATCTGCCACGGCCCCCTGCTCACCGCAGCGACCGACAGCCTCCGGGGCCGCCGCGTCACGGCGTACCCCGCCCTCGAACTGGACATGCAAGCCGCGGGCGCCACCTTCCAGGACGCCGAGGCAGTGGTCGACGGCACCCTGGTCTCCTCCCGCGCCTGGCCGGACCACCCCGGCTGGATGCGCGAGTTCCTGACGGTGCTACGGGCGAAGGCACCCGTGACGTGACGGCTCGAAAGAGCTCGGCTACGCCGCCAACCGCTCCGCCTCCGCGACCGCCTCCCCCAATGTGTCCACTACCGGCACCCCCACTGCCTCAAGGCTCGCCCGACCGTGCGACCCCCCGGTGTACAGCACGGCCCGCGCCCCCACATGCAGCGCCGCCACCGCGTCGTCGGCGGCATCCCCGATCACCACCGTGCGAGTGGGATCCACGCTCGCGAGCGCCTCGATGTGCCGCACCATGTGCTCGGCCTTGCTGCCCCCGGACGGCCCGGTCCGCCCGTCGACACGTATGAAGTGCTCCTCGATCCCGAACCCTCGTACCAGCGGGACGAGTTCGTCATGCCCGTACATGCTGAGGATCGACTGGCTGCGCCCCGCCGACCGCCACTGCACGAGCAGTTCCGCCGCGCCTTCGGTGAGCCCGCACCTCACCCGGTGCTCGGTGTAGTACCGGTGAAAGGTCTCGTCCATGACCTCCCACTCGGCCTCGTTCGGCAGCCGCCCCAGCAACCGCTCGTAGAACTTCGGCACCGGCACGCAGTACAGCGCCCGGTACCGCTCCATCGTGATCGGCTCCAGCCCCAGCTCTGCGAACGCCGCGTTCGTCGCCCCGATGATCGCGTCATTGTCATGGAACAGCGTCCCGTTCCAGTCCCAGACAATGTGCGTCCCTGCTCGCTTCCCCATGCCAAAAACCGTACCCGCCACCACTGACAATCAAGAGAACGGCAGGTCACGAGGTATCCGCAGCGATCCGGCGCGCCACCGCGCCGGCGTCAGTCCCCCAGCCCCACCAGATTCGGGATCTCCTGAGTCGCGTACCACAGCAGCTCGTGGTCCTCGGCCCCGTCCACCACGAACTGCGCGTCGTCGTCCCCGCCGTCCGCCGCCGGTAGCGCCTCCACCGCCGCCGCCACGTCCGTCTCCGCGTCGCCCGAGTCGACATGCACCGCGGCCGCCTTCGCCAGCGCCACGCCCCGGCCGATCCGCACCTCACCCAGCGCGGACGGATCCAGGCCCCGGTCGGGATCGGCGACGGCCGCCCCGTCGGGCACGTCAACGGCGACCACGACCCGCCGACGCACCGCCCCGCCGTCCGCCGCCAGCAGCCGCAGAGAGGCCAGCGCGGCCCGGTTCAGCGCCGCGTACTCCAGCTCCTCGATGTCGTCGGAGAGGTACCACTCGCGCAACGCGGGCGTGACGGCGTACGCGACGAGCGGCCCGGTCCCCAACTCGCCCGTCTTGTACGCCTCGGCGAGGCCGGGGAGGGTCAGGGGGACGTAGACGCGCATGACTGACCGCTTTCGTACTCGGAAGGCTCCGCAAGGACTCGGAAGGGCGGATCCCCGCACCTCCCGAACGGCCTTCAGGATACGTGCGCGTGTCCCCTTTCGAGTCCCCACCACCGCCTCGTTCGGCGTCCACTCCGGTCCGGAAACTCACCCGGCACAGGCCCGTCATCCTGGCCTTTCGAGCCTCCCCATCACCCGGATAAGTGAAGTTTCCGGCCGCCCAATCCGAGCCAGCGCTTCCTTGCCGTCGGCGCCCAGGACCCCGTACAAGATCACCGATCGCTAAGTTACTGCCCGGTATCCCCCGGGCCCACCGAACGGGGACCCCATGAACAAGGTCATGACCAGGACCCAGCACCGCCCCGGCACCCGCCCACCGACCCGCCGCGACACCCGCCGCCCCGGCGGCATCCCACCCCGCACCCCTAGCGGCGGCGCATCCCGTACGACGTCCCCCGACGGCCGCCCACCCGGCTCTCCGGCCACGACGGGACTCCACGCCCGCACCAGGCCCACGGACACCCGCCCACCGACCGCGACCGCCCCCACCCAAGCCCTCAGGCCGCGCAACCCGCACACCCCCACAGGCGAACTCACCCTCCGCCCTCCCGCCGTCCCCCAACCCCGCCCCACCGACGTCTTCGCCGACCGACTGCTCCTGGTCCTGAGCGGCCAGCGCCCCGTCCACTCGATGCTCCGCCACACCGCAGGCCGTGCCTACGACGAACTCGCCTGGCTCGCGGAACGCAGCCCTCTGCGCACCCACGGCACCCGCCCCGTGGTCCGCGACATCGGCTACTTCGAACCCCGCCCGGGCGCCCTCGAGGCCTTCGCCCGCATCGGCGCCGGCGACCAGCTGCGCGCCATGGCCTTCCGCCTGGAACGGGGCGGCGACCTCCGCTGGCGCTGCACAGCCGTGGAACTGGGCGGCCCACGCAGGCCCCACAAGGACGACGACGACTGACCACAAGGCGGTCCACGAACCGCCCAAGCCGAAGGGCCGGGCCCCCAAAGGAGACCCGGCCCTTCCAGCCACTACGGCACCGAAGGCACCGTCACTGTCGCTGTCCGCTCGACGGCACCACGTCCTCGCAGCACCGCCTCGCCGACGCTACTTCTTACGGCGCCGTCCACCACGCGACTGCTTGCGCCGCTCCGCGCGCGTGAGGCCGTCGGCCTCGGAACGCACCGGCTCTTCGCCGTTCTCGAAGTCGCCTTCGATGATGTCGCCCTCGCCGTCCACCTTGGGCGCGGTGTAGTGCAGCCGGTCCGGGCGGCGCGGGGCTTCGAGACCCTTGGCGCGGATCTCCGGACGCGCACCCGCCTGCGCGGGCACCGCGTCCTTCTTCTCGAGGTCGGCCACCGGCTTGGTGTCCTCGACGGGGACCTCCTCGACCTGCTGCTCGACCTGGACCTCCAGGTTGAACAGGTAGCCGACGGACTCCTCCTTGATGCCCTCCATCATCGCGGTGAACATGTCGAAGCCCTCGCGCTGGTACTCGACCAGCGGGTCCTTCTGCGCCATCGCGCGCAGGCCGATGCCCTCCTGGAGGTAGTCCATCTCGTAGAGGTGCTCGCGCCACTTGCGGTCCAGGACCGACAGCACGACCCGGCGCTCCAGCTCACGCATGATCTCGGAGCCGAGCTGCGTCTCACGCGCCTCGTACTGCTCGTGGATGTCGTCCTTGATGGACTCCGAGATGAAGTCGGCGGTCAGCCCGGCTCGGTCGCCGGCCGCCTCCTCCAGCTCCTCGACGGTGACCTTCACGGGGTAGAGCTGCTTGAAGGCGCCCCACAACCGGTCGAGGTCCCAGTCCTCCGCGAAGCCCTCGGCGGTCTCCGCGTCGATGTACGCGTCGATCGTGTCGTTCATGAAGTGCTGCACCTGCTCGTGCAGGTCCTCGCCCTCCAGGACGCGGCGCCGCTCGCCGTAGATGACCTCGCGCTGGCGGTTGAGTACCTCGTCGTACTTCAGGACGTTCTTACGCGTCTCGAAGTTCTGCTGCTCGACCTGCGACTGCGCGGACGCGATCGCGCGCGTGACCATCTTGTTCTCGATCGGCACGTCGTCGGGGACATTCGCCATCGACATCACGCGCTCGACCATCTGGGCCTTGAAGAGCCGCATCAGGTCGTCGCCCAGGGACAGATAGAAGCGGGACTCGCCCGGGTCGCCCTGACGGCCGGAACGACCGCGCAGCTGGTTGTCGATACGACGCGACTCGTGCCGCTCGGTACCGAGGACGTAGAGGCCGCCGAGGTCCTTGACCTCCTCGAACTCCGCCTTGACCGCCTGCTCGGCCCGCTCCAGAGCGGCGGGCAGGGCGTGGGCCCACTCCTCGATGTGCTCCTCGGGGTCGAGGCCGCGCTGGCGCAGCTCGGCCTCGGCGAGGTCCTCGGGGTTGCCGCCGAGCTTGATGTCGGTACCACGGCCGGCCATGTTCGTGGCCACGGTCACCGCGCCCTTGCGGCCGGCCTGGGCGACGATGATCGCCTCCCGGTCATGCTGCTTGGCGTTCAGCACTTCGTGCTGAACTCCGCGCTTGCTGAGCTGCTGCGAGAGGTACTCGGACTTCTCGACCGACGTCGTACCGACGAGGATCGGCTGGCCCTTCTCGTGCTTCTCGACGATGTCGTCGACGACCGCCTCGAACTTCGCGACCTCGGTGCGGTAGATCAGGTCCGACTGGTCCTTGCGGACCATCGGCTTGTTGGTCGGGATCGGGACGACGCCGAGCTTGTAGATCTGGTGGAACTCGGCGGCCTCGGTCATCGCCGTACCGGTCATGCCGGACAGGCCGGGCTCTTCCTTGCCGTCCTGGTCGTGGCGCTTGTAGAGGCGGAAGAAGTTCTGCAGGGTGATCGTGGCGAGCGTCTGGTTCTCGTCCTTGATGTCCACCCCTTCCTTCGCCTCGATCGCCTGGTGCATGCCCTCGTTGTAGCGGCGGCCGGCGAGGATACGGCCGGTGTGCTCGTCGACGATCATGACTTCGCCGTCGATGACGACGTAGTCCTTGTCCTTCTTGAACAGTTCCTTCGCCTTGATGGCGTTGTTCAGGTAGCCCACCAGAGGCGTGTTCACCGACTCGTAGAGGTTGTCGATGCCCAGCCAGTCCTCGACCTTGGCGACACCGGCCTCGTGGATGGCGACCGTGCGCTTCTTCTCGTCGACGTCGTAGTCGCCGGTCTCCTCTAGGCCCTTGAGCGGGTTGCCGGCCTCGCCCTTCTTCAGGCGGATGACCAGCTTGGCGAAGTCGCCGTACCACTTGGTGGCCTGGTCGGCCGGGCCGGAGATGATCAGCGGCGTACGGGCCTCGTCGACGAGGATCGAGTCGACCTCGTCGACGATGGCGAAGTTGTGGCCGCGCTGGACGAGTTCGTCCTTGGACCACGCCATGTTGTCGCGCAGGTAGTCGAAGCCGAACTCGTTGTTCGTGCCGTACGTGATGTCGCACGCGTACTGCTCACGGCGCTGGGCCGGCGTCATGTTGGCGAGGATGCAACCGACGTTCAGGCCCAGGAACTTGTGGACGCGGCCCATCATCTCGGAGTCGCGCTCGGCCAGGTAGTCGTTGACCGTGATCAGGTGGACGCCCTTGTCGGCCAGCGCGTTCAGATACGCGGGCAGGGTGCCGACGAGGGTCTTGCCCTCACCGGTCTTCATCTCGGCCACGTAGCCGAGGTGGAGGGCCGCGCCGCCCATGATCTGCACGTCGTAGTGGCGCTGGCCGAGGACGCGCTTGGCGGCCTCGCGAACGGTGGCGAAGGCCTCGGGCAGCAGGTCGTCCAGACTCTCACCGTCAGCGTAGCGCTGCTTGTACTCATCGGTGAGGGCCCGCAGCTCGGCGTCGGAGAGGTCGACGAAGTCCTCTTCGATGGAGTTGACCTGGTCCGCGATGCGGTGCAGCTTGCGCAGGATCTTGCCTTCGCCTGCACGCATGATCTTCGAGAGGACGGACACGGGGGTTGGTCTCCTTGCCGGTCGGGCCTGGGACGGTCGGTTTCCATTTGACTTGTCTGAGCAACGGCCATCGTATGCGAGGACCCCGCCGCGCCGGGAGCCTGCCGGGGACGCCGACGATCCACTGCTTCAAATCTCCGTCAAAGGGACAACGGCCGGGGGTCGCGGATGGTGCCGCGTTCCACCAACGAATTGTGCGAAACGCGATCACACGCTCACACACCGCATGGTTCACGCAGCGCATAAAGAATGGCGCACGCGACAGACCCCCGAGCAGAATCAGCCGATGGAACCCGTCACGCTCACCACGGACCGCCTCCTCATGCGCACGGTCGGCCCATCGGACACCGATGCCGTGTACGAGGCCGTCCAGGACCCCGACATCCTGCGCTGGACCACGATCCCCTCCCCCTACCTGTACGAGCACGCCCACAGCTTCACGCACCAACAGGTCCCGGAGGGCTGGCACAACGGTTCGATGTTCACCTGGGGCCTCTTCCTCCCCGAAGGGGAGGACCTGGTGGGCATGCTCGGCGTCACGATGCGTTCCATGAGCGGGGCCGAGATCGGTTTCTGGGCGGCAAAAGAACACCGCGGCAACGGCTACATCACCGAGGCCGTCCTCGCCGCTTCCCGCTGGGCCTTCGTCCACCTGTCGATCGACCGCGTGGAATGGCGCGCGGAGGTCGGCAACGCCCCCTCCCGCGCAGTGGCGGAACGCACCGGCTTCACCCTCGAAGGCACCCTCCGCTCCGCCATCGTCCACCAGGGCGTACGCCGCGACTGCTGGCTGGGTTCCCTACTCCCCTCAGACCTGAGCCTCCCCTCAACAGCCCCATACCTGCCCGCCCCACCACAGAGGCCGAGGCCGGTCCAGCCCTGACCCACACGCGGCCGCAGGCGGCGTCTGTGTCGAACGACGGCACCCTCTCAGCGCAGGGCCCAGGCATTTCAGCCCGTCCGGCGTTTGAGGACGAGGCCCCTTCAGGGCCGATAGCGGGGGTCTGGGGGCGGCAGCTCCCAGAAGGGCCCCGGGGTCGAGGGGGCGGAGCCGGAGCCCCTGGAGGATGGGACGGGTAGGGGCGGCAGGGGCGAGAAAATCCCCAACGCCACCCCCAACACACAACGCCCGCCCACAAACCCCCAGCTCACCCCCCATTGTCAGTGCCACCCCCTATCGTCCGATCCCATGACCACCCCGCGCCCCACCACCCACCTCACGGCAGACGAAGCCCGCCGCATCGCCCTCAAAGCCCAGGGCTTCCTCGGCACCCCCAACCGCAGATCCGGCGTCCGCGGCATACTCCGTCACCTCGGCGCGATCCAGCTCGACACCATCTCCGTCCTGGCCCGCTCCCACGAACTCATCCCGTACGCCCGCCTGGGCGCGGTGGGCCGCAAGACGGTCGAGAACGCGTACTGGACGCCCGCGCCCAAGGGCACGCCCCCCACCCCGCACACCTTCGAGTACTGGTCCCACGCCGCCTGCATCCTCCCCATCGAGGAGTGGCCCCACTTCGCCTTCCGCCGCCGCGCCTACCGCAACCGCCCCCACTGGAACCACGAACTCCCCGACGGCACCTACAACCAGGTGATCAAACAGCTCCGTTCCGAGGGCCCCCTCACCGCAACCGAACTGGGCGGCGCGAAGAGAACCAGCGACTGGTGGGACTGGTCGGGCTCGAAGGTCGCCGTCGAACGCGCCCTGATGTACGGCGAGGTGGTCTGCGTGGAGCGCCGCGGCTGGAAGCGCGTCTACGACCTCGCAGAACGCGCCATCCCGGACCCACTGCTGCACGACGAACTGGACGACACCGAGTGCCTACGCCGCCTGGTCCGCCTGGCCGGCCAGTCTCTCGGCGTCGGCACCCGCGCGGACATCGCCGACTACCACCGCCTCAAGGGCGAACAGGTGGACGCAGTGATCGCCGACTCCGGCCTGGTCCCGGTCACGGTGGAGGGCTGGGGCAAGCCGGCCTGGGCCGACCCCGCGGCCCTGGAGACACCCCCGCGCGGCCGCCATCGCACAACGCTCCTGTCCCCCTTCGACTCCCTCATCTGGGAACGAGCACGGACGGAGCGGATCTTCGGCTTCACTCACCGACTGGAGGCCTACGTCCCCAAGCAGAAGCGGGTCTACGGCTACTTCGCGATGCCGGTCCTGGCCGGCGGCCATCTCGTCGGCCGCGTGGACCCGGCCCGCGACGGCAGCACGCTGGTGGCCAAGCAGGTCACCCTGGACGGCCCGAAGGCGGTCCCCGCGGTGGCCCAGGCCCTGGCCGAGGCGGCGGGCTGGGTGGACTGCACGGACGTACGCGTGGAGCGCGTGGACGCACCCGACCTGCGCGAGCCACTCACCAAGGAACTCACGCGCATCATGGCGTGACCCGCAGCACGGTCAGACCGCGAGACCGGAAGCCGGTCAAACCGCCAAAACCGCCAGGACCGCCGATCCATCAACGAATCTCAAGGATCTTCTCCCGCATCGCGTACACCACGGCCTCCATCCTGGAGTGCAGCTGCAGCTTCTCCAGGATGTTGCGCACATGGTTCTTCACGGTGTTCTCGGAGATGAACAACTCCTTGGCGATATCGCGATTGTTCATCCCGGTGGCGACGAGCTTGAGGACCTCCAGCTCGCGGTCGGTCAGCCGCGGCGCGGGCACGAGCCGACGCTCGTCCGTCCGCTGGATCATCGACTTGAACTCGGTGAGCAGCTTCGACGCCATGGACGGGCTGATCTGCGACTGCCCGTCGGCCACCGCACGGATGGCCGTGGCCACCTCGTCCGTGGAGATCTCCTTGAGGAGATAGCCGGTCGCACCGGCCTTGATCGCGTCGTAGAGGTCGGCCTCCTCGTCGCTGATCGTCAACATGATGATCTTCGCGCTGGGAGCCACCTCCTTGATGGAGGTGCAGGCCTCGATCCCACCCCGCTTGGGCATGCGCACATCCATCAGCACGATGTCCGGCAGCAGGTCAGCGGCCTTGTCGACGGCCTCCGCGCCATCACCCGCCTCCCCCACGACCTGGATGTCCTCCTCGGCCGCGAGGACGATCTCCAGACCACGGCGGAAGAGGGCATGGTCGTCCACGACGAGGACTCTGATCGGCTCCTTGCGTGAAGAGCCCACGCTCGGGCCCATGCCGACGACGTCTCCGTCGGCATCCTCGTCCCGCATCGGTCCGAAGCTGTCCGCCATCGTTCCTCCCCCTGAAGGCTGTGGCTGGTCCTGTGCCATCGCCAACCCAAGGCAACGACCCACCGGTTGGGCCGGTGCGGCCATGATTTCATGCCCGGCCGACACTACGGTGACGAGCGGGGCGCGAAGTGGTCGCACACCGGTGCCCCTGGGGGCGCACACGCGCTCCAGGGGCACCGGCTCAGCTGTCAGCCGGATGGGTCAGCCGCCCAGCGTGCCACCTGCCGCGGGAGCCTGCGCCTGGGTGACCATCGGGTCGGTGCTGAGGTGGATGACGCCGTAGTCGTAGGCGTGCCGCCGGTAGACGACACTCGGTTCCTTCGTCTCGGAGTCGACGAACAGGTAGAAGTCGTGCCCGACCAGCTCCATCTCGTAGAGGGCCTGGTCGAGGGTCATCGGGGAGGCGACGTGCGTCTTCTCGCGTACGACGAGAGGGCCTTCGCCCTTCACTTCCAGCGAGCCGATCTTCTTGGTGGGAATGCCGTCCGGTTCTTCCGTCTGGAAGCTGTGGCCGTTCCCATTGAGCGTCGCCGCGCCCGGAACGTGGTCGGGGACCTCGGCCGCCGTGAGTCGGCGTGCGCCTCGGCGCGAGAAACGCTTGTCGTGCTGCTTGCGCAGCCGGGCATCCAGCTTCTCCGCCGCCAGGTCGAGTGCCGCGTACGGATCGCTGGCCGCTGCCTCCGCCCGGATCACCGGACCGCGGGAGCGGAGCGTGATCTCCACTCGATCACTGCGGTCGGCCTGTCGGGGGTTGGGCTCCTTGGACACCTCGACGTCGAGGCTGATCACCTTGGCATCGAGCCTCTGGATCTTCTCCAGCTTCAGCTTCTCGGCCACGTGCTTGCGGAACCTCTCGGGCACCTCGGTCTTGCGGCCCTTGACGACGATGTCCACGCAGAACTCCGTTCCCGGATCGCTCCGCTCCATCGGCGGAGCATCTCCCTTTTGCACCAGGCTCCGGTGAACCCCGGAACCTCGGACTCGGTGACTTCCACCTCCTCCTCCCCCATGGGCAAGATCTCCACCCCATGGCCGCGAGTCATTGCGTAAAACCCGCGGCACGGCATTCGGATATGACGGGGATGGCCTGCGCCTTTCCCTCACAACCGAACATATCTCGCCTGGACGGATGTCGTCACCCTCTACTGCGGCGTACCTCCGTTCAGGTGAATTGACCCTCTCGTTACCTGCAACGATGCAAGTTCGCAGTCAGTTCCGGTTTATTTCGAAAGAATCCGGTGTCGCAGCGACCACGGCCGCGCAGATCAGGTCACCGACCGGTCCGGCACCCATGATTCCCGCCATCTCGCGCGTCCGCCGCACCACGCCCTCCGTCGATCCCGATCTCCGTTCCCCTGTGCTTTCCCGACTTCCCGCCGCGTACACAGCCGTTGTGCTGTCGCCACACCCGGCGGACTCCGCGGTCACCCATCCATACGCGTCCACCTCCTCCAGCGTTCTGCCGTATACGCCCTCTCCCTCCGCCAAGGCCGCCCGCACGGCACGCGCCGCCTCCGCCAGGGACGCGCCCGTCGTCATCAGGTCGTCGACGAGCACGACCGGACCACCGGCGAGCAGCCGGCCTCCCCCAGGAGCCACTGCCAGCGCGCCCGCGAGATTGTCCAGCCGCTGCCGGGAGTTGAGCCCCGACTGATCGGCCACCACACGCCGCTGGCGCAGCACGGCGAGCACCCGCGCCGACGTCCCGGCCCGCCTCAGCTCACCCGCAGCCGCGAGCGCGATCCGCCGCGCCGGATCATGCCCCCGCGCCCGCACCGCCCCACGCGCGGACGGCACAGGTACGAGCAGCACAGGCGTACCGGAGCTACCGAGCCGCCCCGCCCCCTCGGCCGGTGCCTGAGCGCTCTGGGCTGACCCGGTCTCCACAGACCGCGCATCCCGCCCGGCTCGCCAGGGCCACGCGCCTCGCACCGACGCCCCACCGCCACCCGCACCGGCCTCCCGAAGCCCCGCCCGCACAGCCCCCGCCAGAGCCGTTCCGAGCGGCGCCGCGAGCGCCAGCGCGCCACGCTCCTTGTGAGCCAGCAGCACCGCCCGCACCTCATCCGCGTACCGCGCCGCCGCGTGCACGACCGGCAGCCCGGGCGGCTCCAGCACCGGTCGCACCCGGCTCGATACGACTCCGCTCAGGACGGCACGGCACTCCGGGCAGAGCACGGTGCGAGACCTGCCACAGCCTCCGCACTCGGCCGGCAGCACCAGGTCGGTGAGGTCCTGCCACCACCCCCGCATGCCCACCACTGTGCCAACGCCCGGCCCGGCCGACCACCCCTGTGGATAACTCCCTGTGGAAAACTCCAGCGCCCCGCGGACGCGCACTTCCGTTCAGCGTCAGCACCGAATTCCCGCGCCACCGCATAAGAACCGGACTCCCAGCCGGCAACGTAAAAGCGGCCGCTTCCAACCGGAGTCCTCCTCCGGCCAGAAGCGGCCGCCAAGCTCACCGTCCACAAACCTCAACGGCTCGGCCCGGACGAAACGTCACCCCGGATAAACCGGCGCGGTTCCGTCCGTCACCACCTTCTGCCACTGCATCCCGGACGGCAGCCGTACGATCCCGTCCTCCGAGTAGCCGACCAGCGGAAGCCGCGCGTCCTCGGACGCGGTGATCTCCTTCACACCACTGAGGGCCGCTGGCACCGGACCCTCCGGCGTCGAGCCGTCGACCTGCACATACCGCATCGTCTGGACGCCGCCCTTCTCACGCCCGACCACCACGAGCCGACTGTCCCCGGCCCACGACATGGCAGTGACCTCCTCCAACTCCGGCGTCGCGGAGCGCAGTTCGTGCACCGAAACGGCCGCTCGCTCCCCGCCCTTGTCGTCCTCGCCGCGTTCGATCCGCCCGATGAGCAGCGACGACTTGTCGCCCTGCTTCACGACGAGCGCGATCCGCACGCCGTCGGCGGCCACCCGCACGGACTCGATGCGTCCCTCCAGCCCCGGCGGTGTCTTCACCACCAGCGGATCACCCACACCCTCCTCCAGCAGAAGCAGCCGGGGGTGGTCGGGATCGCGGTCCGCCACCCACAGGTCGCCCTGGGCGTCCCAGCTCGGCGCCGACAACCGCTCGTCCGGCGTCCTGCCCTCGCTGGTCAGCTCGGGCTCCCCGAGCGGGCCGCCTGACACCAGCGCCCCGACGTACAGCTCCTTGCCGTCCTGTGCGACCCCGGCCGCCATGGCCTCGTCACGCGACACGGCTACCGACTCAAGCTGCTTCTCGCCCTCCCCGAGGGCACCCGGCACAGGATCGGGATGCGTGTCGTTGGTGGCGGCGGCCAGCCGTACGAGCTGGTGCTTGGCGTCGAGGAAGTACAGGTACTCGGCACGCTCCACCGACCCGCGCGCGGCCACATCCTCCGCCCCGCCCTCCGTGAGCGTGCACAGCTGCCGACCGCCCGCCCGAAGTTCGACCTCGTCGACCGTCGGGGTGACGTTCTGCAACGTGAACAGGAGCTGCGCCGCCATCTCCTTGCACTTGGTCAGCCCGACCCGGGCCGCCTTGTCGTTCAACGGCACAGTCAGGATGTTCTGGTCGTTGGGCGCCAGCGAGTCGCCGTCCTCCTTCAGCGCCGTACCGGTCGGGAAACTCGACCTGACCACCGGATTGAGCCAGCTGGTGGGCCCCTTGAGCAGCGAGCGCACCATCTCCGTCATGGGATCCACGTTCCTGCGCACATAGACGGGATCGGCGACGGCCGCCGTGTGCGGGGAGGTCCCGAGCGTGGTGTTCGTGGCGAAGTAGTACTTGTCGACGGGCATGTAGTTGCGCTGGAAGTCCGACTTGCCCATGACGACACCGCGCGGCGGCACATCGATGCGCCACTGCTTGGTCTTCTTGTCCTGGGTGAGATGCATCGTCTCGCTGTAGTCCCCGCCGGCGGGCGAGTACGACTGCTGCGCGTCAACCCTCGCGACCTTGGTACCGGTCAGCGTGTACGACAGGCTGTCGGTCTCCTCCCGGCCCCCCATACGGTCGGACTCGACGCCCGGTCCGTCGGCGAGCACCGTAGTGGACAGCAAGGGCCGCCACTTGTCCGACGCCTCTTTGGTCAGGTACTTGCGCGCTATCTCAAAGTCCGGATCGTCGCTGGTCAGCGCCTCCAGGAAACCCGACACGATCTCCGAGGACGAAGCGTCCTCGTGCGGCGGCATGGCGAAGACCCGCACCTGCGTGTCCTGACGCGGCGTGGACTCGACGCCCCGCAGATCGCCGCTGTCGGGCATCGAGGCGCACCCCGCCAGCAGTACGGCGCCACAGGCGGTGTACGCCACCACGCGCCCCGGCGCGCGCCGGGCGCCCCCCTCGCGGTCAGCGCCCACGAGATGCCTCCCCATGCTTGCTCGACTCCTCGATTTGCCCGGCTTCCTCGCTCGGCGGCTCTTCCGCACCGGGCGGGTCGTCCTGCCGGCGCGCACTCGAGGCGGGCCGGGGGACCACACGCGCGCCGTTGCCGGGCAGCGCCGTCGGATCGGCCTTGGGGACCGCGGTGCCCAACCGTGACGCGATCGGGTCCCTCGACGGCATCGAGGTCACCTGGTCACCTGTGGGCTGTGCCGGCACCGTCGCCGCCTTCTCGCCGCCGCCGGACGGCAGACCGGCATCATTGAGTCCTCGATTGCGGCGCGAGTCCTTGGGCTCCAGGGGTATCGGCGAGCCCCGCAGCGGCTCGTCCGCGGTCCGCGGCAGCGTCAGCCGGAACTGCGAACCACCGCCCGGCTCGCCCCACGCCTGCAGCCAGCCACCGTGCAGCCGCGCGTCCTCCAGCGCGATGGAGAGCCCCAGACCCGTTCCACCGGTGGTACGCGCGCGTGCCGGGTCGGCTCGCCAGAAGCGGCTGAAGACACGGGTCGCCTCGCCGGGCTTGAGCCCGACGCCGTAGTCACGCACCGCGACCGCCACCGCCCCGCCTGCAGCCGCGAGCTTGACGACGACGTCCCTGCCCTCGCCGTGTTCGACGGCGTTGACGACCAGGTTGCGCAGCACCCGCTCGACGCGCCGGGCATCGGCCTCGGCGACGATGGGCTGCTGGTCGCCGAGGATCCGTATCTGTGTGCCCTTGCGCTCGGCGAGCGGCTCGGCCCCGCTGACGACGCGCCGCACGACCTCCCTGAGGTCGATCGGCTCGGCCTCCAGGGCCGCCGCGCCCGCGTCGAAGCGGCTGATCTCCAGCAGGTCGGCGAGCAGCGACTCGAACCGGTCCAGCTGGTCGGTGAGCAGCTCCGCCGACCGCGCGGTCACCGGATCGAAGTCCTCGCGCGCCTCATGGATGACGTCGGCAGCCATACGTACGGTCGTCAGCGGCGTCCGCAGCTCGTGCGAGACGTCGGACACGAACCGCCGCTGCATCCGCGACAGGTCCTCCAGCTGCTGGATCTTCAGCTGCAGGTTCTGTGCCATCTTGTTGAAGGCCTCACCGAGCCGCGCGATGTCGTCCTCGCCGGTGACCTTCATCCGTTCCTGGAGCCGCCCGGCCGACAGCCGTTCGGCGATACCGGCCGCCATCCGCACGGGCGTGACGACCTGGCGCACCACGAGCCAGGCAATGGCTCCGAGCAGTACGACGACGAAGAGCCCGGCGGTGGCGAGCGTCCCCTTGACCAGGCTGAGCGACTTCTCCTCCTGGCTGAGCGGGAAGAGGTAGTAGAGCTGGTACGGGTCGCCGTTGGGGTCGCTGACCTGCTTGCCGATGACCAGGGCCGGCTGTGAGTCCTTGTGAGCGGTGGGCTGGTAGACGATGCGGGTGTAACTCTGGAACGCACCCGTGGCGCTGTCGATCCGATCCCGCAGGTCCTCCGGCACACTCGCGGTCGGGTCCACACCACCGGAGGCACGCCGCCCGCGCCCACCGGTGTCACTTCCCGCGGAGGCCGGCAGCGTCACCACCTCGAAGGCACCCTGCCCGCCGCTGGAGAGAGAGGAGACAAGGTCGCTCATCCACTGGATGACGTTCTGGTCGGAACGCTCGTCCACCGTCGCACCGTCGTCGGCGGTCCCGGCCTCCGCTTCATCGGCCGTCTGCTTGGCCGCCGCGAACCCGCCAGTGGCCTGGCTCTGCGAGGCCTTCACCTTGGCGTCGAGCAGACCGTTGCGCACCTGCCCGATGACCACGAAGCCGAGCAGCAGAACAACACCCAGCGACATCAGCAGGGTCGTGACGACGACCTTGAGCTGGATGTTGCGCCGCCACAGCCGCATGACCGGCAGCAGCGGACGACGCACCCAGCGCAGCAAGAGCCGAAGGACCGGGCTGCCCTGCACTCCGCCTTGCAGCAGCCCACCTTCGAGGAACCGTCCCCAGCGGGAGCCCGATCCCTTCCGGCCGACAGGCCGCTCCGGACGGGCCCCGGTCCGACCGGGGGCCGTAGCGGCACTGTCCCCGGACATGTCAGCTCGGCCCTGCCTTGTAGCCGACGCCACGAACGGTCACCACGATCTCCGGACGCTCCGGGTCCTTCTCGACCTTGGAACGCAGTCGCTGCACATGAACGTTGACCAGCCGGGTGTCGGCCGCGTGCCGGTAGCCCCACACCTGCTCGAGGAGCACCTCACGCGTGAACACCTGCCACGGCTTGCGGGCCAGCGCGACCAGCAGGTCGAACTCCAGCGGCGTCAGCGCGATCGACTGCCCGTCCCGCTTCACGGAGTGCCCGGCCACGTCGATCACGAGGTCGCCGATGGCCAACTGCTCCGGCGCCGGCTCCTCCGACCTCCGCAGCCGCGCCCGGATCCGGGCGACAAGCTCCTTCGGCTTGAACGGCTTCACGATGTAGTCGTCAGCACCGGACTCCAGACCGACCACCACATCCACGGTGTCGCTCTTGGCCGTGAGCATGACGATCGGCACCCCGGACTCCGCCCTGATCAGACGGCAGACCTCGATACCGTCCCGCCCGGGCAGCATCAGATCGAGCAGCACCAGATCTGGCTTGGTCTCCCGAAATGCGGCCAGCGCCTTGTCACCGTCGGCTACGAAAGACGGCTCAAAACCTTCACCACGCAGCACAATGCCGAGCATCTCGGCCAGTGCGGTGTCGTCGTCGACGACAAGGACTCGTCCCTTCATGAATGCCATCATCCCATTCTCATAACAGTGGCGAAGGCTGTGGTGAGATAGGTCACCGGCCAGTGACCTTAGTCGTACTGAGCCGTCACTGTCTGCCCTCGTCCGCCGACGTAGATGTCGGTACTGATGTCAGCCGGTGCGCTGATACCTGGCGGGTCCACCCCAACCCGGATGGCCGTAGCCGCATCGCACGCTCTGTGATGGTGTCGCAGCCTGAAGACGTGACCGATCGCGACGCAAGGCGGGGCGGCCGAGACGATCACGTCTGGTGTGGGCCGGCGCTGCCCTGATGGTCGTGGGTGTGGCATTGCTCGCTGTGGTCCTCATTGGCGGTTTGAGATCGCCGAACGATTCAACGCGGCCGTCTCCCACACCGTCCACCAGTGAGGAACCAGAGCCGCCGGCTCCCTCGCCGACCAGCGACGCGACGAAGGGCTCACCTCCCGCCGCTTCCCCTTCCAGCACCCCCAGCGGCGACGGTTCAGACACACCGCCGCCACCACCATCAGCCCCCGCGGCTGTGACCGTCACGGTCACAGAAACACATACATTCCTATCTGGGAGTGACAGCGGAACGACAGCAGGAGGGTCAGGACTCGACGTCCCCAGCGCTATCACCGCAGTCGCAGGGCTGATCACTGCTGGAGTCGGGGCGGCCTCCTTCCTCGCCGGGAAGAAGCGGAACCAACCACCGGCCAGCGATTCTGCGGCGTGATCATTACTGTACGAACGACCTGCACGCCATGGGCCGCGTCTGCTCGGCTCTGCCTGGGGCGATGGCGTACGGGATGGAAGCTCCCCGCGTACCCCACTACGAACCTGCAGCCGCGAACGGCGCCCCCTCCACCCCGGTGCCGGCCGATCCCCCGCCTGAGGCTCGTTCTGACGGTGGCTTGCCCGTCGAGGTCTCTACGCAGGGCCATAACTCGCTTGCGGCCTCTGCGTCGCCGGCCGCCCCCTGGCACACAGCTCCGCCAGCGCCTCAGCCGTCACGGGCGACACAGCTCCCTCCTCCGTGACGATCGCCGTCACCAACTCGGGCGGCGTCACATCGAACGCCGGGTTGTACGCCTGCGTCCCCAGCGGCGCCACCGGAATCCCGCCACCCGCTCCCGTCACCGGCGTCTGAGGCGCCAAGACCTCGGTCACCTCGAACCCGGCGCGCTGCTCGACCTCGATGGACGCCCCGTCCGGCGTCTCGGGATCCACCGTCGTCAGCGGCGCCACCACGATGAACGGCACATGGTGGTACCGCGCGAGCACCGCGAGCGGATAACTGCCCACCTTGTTCGCCACCGAGCCATCGGCCGCGATGCGATCCGCCCCGATCAGCACCGCGTCCACCTCCCCGGCAGCGAACAGCGAACCCGCCGCGTTGTCCGTGAGCAAGGTGTACGCCATGTCGCTGCGCGCCGCCTCGTACGCCGTGAGACGAGCCCCTTGCAGCAACGGCCGCGTCTCGTCCACCCACAACCGCCTGAGCCGCCCGGCCCGGTGCGCCGCGAGCGCCACCGCGAACGCCGTACCCTCCCCGCCCGACACCAGCGCCCCGGTGTTGCAGTGCGTGAGGATGCGATGCCCGCCGCCGGGCAACAGCTCGTCCAGCAGCGCCAGCCCCCGCTCGGCCATGCGCGCGCTGGCTTCGGCGTCCTCCTTGTGCAACGCCCGCGCCGCGCTCAGAGCCGCAGCGGCGGCCTCCTCGACATCCCCACCGCGCGCGAGCTCGGCCCGGTACGCGGACCGCGCCCTGCGCACGCCGACGCCGAGATTCACAGCCGTGGGCCGGGCACCCGCCAGCGACTCCGCGGCGGCGTCCACGTCGAAGCCGCGTGCGGCGGCGAGCGCGACACCGTACGCCCCGGCGATGCCCAGCAGCGGTGCCCCGCGCACGGCGAGCGAACGGATCGCCTCCACCAGCGCGGACGCGTCCGTACAGACCAGCTCGACCTCCTCGGCGGGCAGCCTCGTCTGGTCGAGAAGCACCAGAACGGGACCCTCTGGCGGTTCGTCCCACCGGATCGCCGGAATCCCGGTCGGCCTGCTGTCCCCGCCTGATTGCGCGTACTGATCAGCCATGCGGCCAGTCTGCCCCTTGTCCGGCGGACAATTGAAGGTGTGCAGCCCATACCGCGGCCGGTACCTCGCCAACCACCCCATGGCACGATGGCTGCCAACCTGCCGCCGCGACCGCGGACGGGCACCGTGAAGGAGCGACGATGAACGACACTCCGGGCTGGGCCTCGCCCGGATCCGCCCCGTCCGAGGGACAGGAACCCGGCGCGTCCGGCCCCACGGAGCCCGCAGACCGTCCCGACCCCGCACAGCAGCCGGGACCGGACCCACAGGACGCCGGCCCGAAGTGGTCCAAGGAGCAGCCGCCACCCGGCCAGTGGTCCGCCCCGACGGGGCCCCAGGCTCCCGGCCAGACCCCACCGCCCCCACCGCCCGGCCCCGGCTGGGGCGCTCCCCCACCGGCCGGCCCAGGTGGATACGGCGGCTACGGCGGAGGCCACCCGGGCTACGGCGGACCAGGCGGGTACGGCGCCTGGGGAAGCGGCTGGGGCGGCCCTCCGCCCGCTGCCAAGCCCGGCGTGATCCCGCTGCGTCCACTGGGCGTCGGTGAGATCCTCGACGGCGCGGTCTCCACCATGCGCACCTACTGGCGCACGGTCCTGGGCATCTCGCTGACCGTCGCGATCGTGACGGAGATCCTGGTGATCCTCCTCCAGGGCTTCGTCCTGAACGACCTCACCAGCACCGAGGCGCTCAACGACCCGAGCGCCACCCTCAGCGAGCTGGCTCGCGCCACACGCGACGCCATGCTCAGCTCCAGCGTGATCTTCCTGATCTCGGTGATCGGCGCGATCATCGCGACCGCCCTGCTGACGACGGTCACCAGCCGCGCGGTACTCGGCAAGTCCGTGACCACCGGCGAGGCCTGGCGCGACGCACGTCCTCAGGTGCTGCGGCTCTTCGGCCTTCTCTTCCTGCTGCTGCTCATGACCTTCGGCCTGGTGTTCGTGGGTGCCCTCCCCGGCATCCTCGTCGCCGCCTCGGGCTCCGGCGACGGAGGCACGGCGCTCGCTTTCCTGGGCATCCTCGGCGCCGGCATCGTCGCGCTGTGGCTGTGGTTCCGCTTCTCCCTCGCCTCGCCCGCGCTGATGCTGGAGAAGCAGGGCATCATGAAGGCGCTGAGCCGCTCCGCAAAGCTGGTCCGCGGCTCTTGGTGGCGTGTCTTCGGCATCCAGTTGCTCGCCACGATCATCGCCAACATCGTCGCGGCGATCGTCGTCATCCCGTTCACCTTCCTCGCCGGCGCACTCAGCGGCGACGGAGCCACCAGCTTCCTCGACGGCACCACCGACCTCGGCTGGACGTTCCTCATCGTCAGCGGTGTCGGCTCGGTGATCGGCTCCATGGTCACCTTCCCGATCACGGCCGGCGTCACCGTCCTGCTCTACATCGACCAGCGCATCCGCCGCGAAGCCCTCGACCTCGAACTGGCCCGAGCAGCCGGCGTCCAGGACTACGGCACCGGAACCCCGGGGAGCTGAACCAGTGAGCCTGGCGGGGGGAGTTCTCACAACGGCGTCAGCACTGCCGGACGCGGCCATACGCGCGGTGCTGCGCGCCGGCGACACAGCCGTGCTGGCACTGCTGGCGCGCTCCGACGACGAGCAGCCACTGACAATCCCGCGCGATCCTGCGCGGGAGGCGGCCCGCCGCGAGTTGTCCAAGGGCATGTACCACGAGAACGAACCCAGCTGGTTCCAGCGGGCCCTGGACACCTTCTGGGACTGGGTCGAGGACCTTTTCAGCAGCGCCGCGACCGTGACGCCCGGAGGCCCGCTCGGCATGGTCGTCGTCATCCTGGTCGTCCTCGCGGTCCTCGGCGCCCTGTGGTGGCGCCTCGGCACCCCGCGCCGCGAACCCACCTCCTCCGCCCCCCTGTTCGACGACCGCCCCCGCAGCGCCGCCGACCATCGGGCCGCCGCCGAAGCACACGCCGCCCAGGGCAACTGGAACCAGGCCGTCCAAGAACGCATGCGCGCCATCGTCCGCTCCCTCGAGGAGCGCGCCCTTCTCGACGTCCGCCCCGGCCGCACCGCGGACGAGGCCGCCGCCGAGGCAGGCCGCTCGCTGCCCGCCCACACAGGCCGACTACGCGCCGCAGCCCGGGACTTCGACGACGTCACATACGGCGGACGAACCGCGACCCAGAACTCGTACCAGCGCATCGCCGAACTCGACCGCGACCTGGAGAGCACCAAGCCCCAGCTCGCGAGCAGTGCCCCCAGCACGGCCCACAACGCCCGCCAGGGAGCCGCCGAATGACCACCGAGGCCACGCTTCCGTCCACCTCGGCCTCGCCCACCGCACGCCAGGTATGGACCCGCGCGCGAGGCATCGCCCTCGCCGTCGTACTCCTGCTGGCAGCAGCCGTCGTGATCGCCACGATCCGCTCCGACGCCCGGCACGGCACCCTCGACCCACGCTCCGTCGACCCCAAGGGCAGCCGGGCCGTCGCCGAACTCCTCGCCGACCGCGGCGTGGACACACGCGTGGTCACCACCTTGGACGAGGCACGCGCCGCGGCTGCCGCGGACACCACCCTCCTGGTCGCCGCCCCCGATCTGCTGACACACCGTCAACAGTCCTGGCTGCGCTCGGCGACAGCAGATTCCGGCGGCCGCACCGTCCTGGTCGCCCCGGGCAGCTGGTCCGTCGAACGGCTCGTCCCCGGGGTCACCGCGGACCCCGCCACCAGCCTCGACTCGGAGCTCTCCCCCGACTGCGCGCTGCCCGCCGCCCAGCGCGCGGGCACCGCCGATCTGGGCGGAGTCCGCTACACCACCACCCACCTCGACGCCGACGAGTGCTACCCCAGCGAGCGCCTGGCCACCCTGCTGCGCGTCCCGGAAGCCACCGACAACGGCGACTCCATCGTCCTCGGCGCGCCCGACATCCTCTCCAACGAACACCTCGACGAACAGGGCAACGCCTCCCTCGCCCTCCAACTCCTCGGCTCCCGCCCCCATCTGGTCTGGTACCTCCCCTCGCTCTCCGACACATCGGCCGCCGACGCGGACGACGAACGCAGCTTCTTCGACCTGCTCCCCTCGGGCTGGCTCTGGGGCACACTGCAGCTCTTCATCGCCGCAGCCCTGGCCGCCCTCTGGAGGGCACGCCGACTCGGCCCCCTGGTGCCCGAAAATCTCCCCGTGGCGATCCGCGCCTCCGAAACCGTCGAAGGCCGCGCCCGCCTCTACCGCAAGGCCAACGCCCGCGACCGCGCCGCCGCCGCTCTTCGCTCCACCACTCGCACGCGCATCGCCCCCCTGGTAGGTGTCACCGTCTCCCAGGCGCACGCGCCCGAGGCTCTGCTCCCCGCTCTGTCCGCCCATCTCCACAACCACGGAGACGGACAGAGCCTGCACACACTCCTCTTCGGCCCGCCGCCCAGCGACGACACGGCCCTCATCGCCCTAGCAGACCAACTCGACGCCCTCGAAAGAGAGGTACGCCGTCCATGATGGACCCGACCACTGACAACGCCGGGACCACCGGGGACCCGGGCACCGCCCGGGCCTCCCTGGAAGCCCTGCGCGCCGAGATCGCCAAAGCCGTGGTCGGCCAGGACCCCGCAGTAACCGGCCTCGTCGTCGCCCTCCTCTGCCGCGGACACGTTCTCCTAGAAGGAGTCCCTGGGGTCGCCAAAACGTTGCTCGTCCGCGCCCTCGCATCCGCACTCGAACTCGACACCAAGCGCGTCCAGTTCACCCCCGACCTCATGCCGAGCGACGTGACGGGCTCCCTCGTCTACGACACGCGCACCGCCGCGTTCTCCTTCCAGCCCGGCCCGGTCTTCACCAACCTCCTCCTCGCCGACGAGATCAACCGCACCCCGCCGAAGACCCAGTCGTC
This sequence comes from Streptomyces sp. cf386, assembly GCF_900103585.1. GTDB lineage: Bacteria > Actinomycetota > Actinomycetes > Streptomycetales > Streptomycetaceae > Streptomyces. The sequence continues at coordinate 2,347 of NZ_FNHV01000023.1, read as the reverse complement.
CCTGCTGGAGGCCATGGAGGAGCGCCAGGTCACGGTCGACGGCACGCCCCGCGAGCTCCCCGAACCGTTCCTGGTCGCCGCGACCCAGAACCCGGTGGAGTACGAGGGCACATACCCCCTGCCCGAGGCCCAGCTGGACCGATTCCTCCTCAAGCTCACCATCCCGCTCCCCTCCCGGCAGGACGAGATCGACGTCCTCACCCGACACGCCGAGGGCTTCAACCCCCGCGACCTGCGCGCCGCCGGCGTACGCCCCGTAGCGGGCCCCGCGGACCTGGAGGCGGCACGCGCTGCGGTGGCCAAGACGACGGTCTCCCCGGAGATCACGGCCTACGTGGTCGACCTCTGCCGAGCCACCCGCGAGTCGCCGTCCCTGACCCTGGGCGTCTCCCCACGTGGCGCGACAGCCCTCCTGGCCACCGCCCGTGCATGGGCCTGGCTGACAGGCCGCGACTACGTCATCCCCGACGACGTCAAGGCGCTGGCCCTCCCCGCCCTCCGCCACCGTGTGCAGCTCCGCCCGGAAGCCGAGATGGAAGGCGTCACGGCCGACTCCGTCATCAACGCGATCCTCGCCCACGTCCCCGTCCCCCGCTGATGGCGCTCACCGGACGCGCCGCGCTCCTCGCGGCCCTAGGCTCACTCCCCGTAGGCATCTGGGACCCCAGTTGGACGGGCATCCTCGCGGTCAACGCCCCGTTGGCCGCGGCCTGCGTCTGCGACTTCGCCCTGGCAGCCCCCGTACGCCGGCTGAGCCTGACCCGCTCCGGCGACACCTCCGTACGCCTGGGCGAGACGGCCGACGTCACCCTCACGATCACCAACCCGTCCGGCCGCCCACTCCGCGCCCACCTCCGCGACGCCTGGCCGCCCAGCACATGGCAGCCGGGCACGGAGGTGGCAGCCTCACGCCACCGCACAACGGTCCCCGCCGGCGAACGCCGCCGCATCACAACCCGCCTACGCCCCACCCGCCGCGGCGACCGCCAGGCCGACCGAGTGACAATCCGCTCCTACGGCCCCCTCGGCCTCTTCTCCCGCCAGGGCAGCCACAAAGTCCCCTGGACGGTACGCGTCCTGCCGCCCTTCACAAGCCGCAAGCACCTGCCCTCAAAACTGGCCCGCTTGCGCGAACTCGACGGCCGCACCAGCGTCCTCACTCGCGGCGAGGGCACAGAATTCGACAGCTTGCGCGAGTACGTTCCCGGCGACGACACCCGCTCCATCGACTGGCGCGCTACAGCCCGACAATCCACGGTCGCCGTACGCACCTGGCGCCCGGAACGCGACCGCCACATCCTCCTCGTCCTGGACACCGGCCGCACCTCGGCAGGACGCGTCGGCGACGCTCCACGCCTCGATGCCTCCATGGACGCGGCACTACTCCTGGCCGCTCTCGCCTCCCGCGCCGGCGACCGTGTGGACCTCCTCGCCTACGACCGACGAGTACGCGCGCTCGTCCAGGGCCGCACAGCGAACGACGTTCTCCCCTCCCTGGTCAACGCGATGGCCACGCTCGAACCGGAGCTGATCGAAACGGACGCCCGAGGCCTTACGGCCACAGCTCTCCGTACGGCGCCCCGCCACTCCCTCATCGTGCTGCTGACCGCCCTCGACACCGCCCCGATCGAGGAGGGCCTGCTCCCCGTCCTGTCCCAGCTCACCAAGCGCCACACAGTTCTGCTGGCATCAGTAGCGGACCCTCACATCGCACGCATGGCAACCGCACGCGGAAACACAGACTCTGTGTACGAGGCAGCAGCAGCCGCCCAGGCCCAGAGCGAACGCCACCGCACGGCGGAACAACTCCGTCGTCACGGCGTTACGGTCGTCGACGCGACGCCGGAGGAACTCGCACCGGCACTGGCAGACGCCTATCTGGCCCTCAAGACGGCTGGACGTCTGTAACTCAAGGGGGGAGTCTGATTGGCATTGGCGGGCTCTCCCCTGAAAGCCCAAACTCTGCACGAGCCAGAAATGCAGAAAACCCCCGAACCGGTATCCCCGGCCGGGGGTTTTCTCAATATTTGTTCGGCGGCGTCCTACTCTCCCACAGGGTCCCCCCTGCAGTACCATCGGCGCTGTAAGGCTTAGCTTCCGGGTTCGGAATGTAACCGGGCGTTTCCCTCACGCTATAACCACCGAAACACTATGAAACTGTCAAACAAAGCCACACCGCTGCTGTGACTACAGCGGGGCCGTTCGTGGTTTCAGAACCAACACAGTGGACGCGAGCAACTGAGGACAAGCCCTCGGCCTATTAGTACCGGTCACCTCCACACATTACTGTGCTTCCAGATCCGGCCTATCAACCCAGTCGTCTACTGGGAGCCTTACCCCATCAAGT
>NZ_FNHV01000031.1 GCF_900103585.1 Streptomyces sp. cf386 | reverse complement strand
AACAGCCAGGCGGAATAAGCCCGGCCGTTCACAGCGTCCTCGCTGTGTTTTCTTCAAAGGAACCTCGTCCCAACCGGTGATCCGGCCGGAGACGGGGTATCAACTAATCTGGCGTTGATTTTTGGCACGCTGTTGAGTTCTCAAGGAACGGACGCTTCCTTTGTACTCACCCTCTCGGGCTTTCCTCCGGGCGCTTCCCTTCGTTCTTGCGTTTCCGACTCTATCAGATCCTTTTCCGATCCGATTTCCTCGGTGCTTTCCAGGTTCCCGCTCTCGCGTTTCCCTTTCCGGCGCTTCCGACTTTATCAGAGATTCTGAGTCGGAATTCCCGCCCCCTCTGGGAGCTGGCTCCGGCGCACGAAGCTGCCGGGTTCCCGTTCAGGCGGAGCCGTAAACGTACTGGAGCGGGGCGCCTCGATGCAAATCGAGGCGCCCCGCTCCTGGTTCACACGGTGCGGCGTCCGACGGACCGTCAGACCTCCACCACCACAGGCAGGATCATCGGCCTGCGTCGATACGTGTCCGAGACCCACTTGCCCAGGGTCCGGCGCACCAGCTGCTGCAACTGGTGGGGTTCGACCACGCCGTCCTGGGCTGAGCGCTCCAGCACCTCCGTGATCTTCGGGATGACATCGCCGAAGGCCGAGTCCTCGATACCGGAGCCTCGGGCCTGGATGTGCGGGCCACCCGTGATCTTGCCAGTGGACGAGTCCACCACCACGAAGACCGAGATGATGCCCTCATCGCCGAGGATCTTGCGGTCCTTGAGTGCCGGCTCGCCCACGTCGCCCACTGAGAGGCCGTCGACGTACACGTAGCCCGCCTGGACCTTGCCGGAGATCTTCGCCTTGCCCTCGATGAGGTCGACGGCGACGCCGTCCTCGGCGATGACGATGCGGTCGTGCGGGACGCCGGTCAGGGCGCCCAGTTCGGCGTTGGCGCGCAGGTGGCGCCATTCGCCGTGCACCGGCATCAGGTTCTTCGGGCGGCAGATGTTGTAGAAGTACAGGAGTTCGCCCGCAGACGCATGGCCCGAGACGTGGACCTTGGCGTTGCCCTTGTGGACGACGTTCGCACCCCAGCGGGTCAGGCCGTTGATGACGCGGTAGACCGCGTTCTCGTTGCCGGGGATGAGGGACGACGCGAGGATCACCGTGTCGCCGTCGACGATGCGGATCTGGTGGTCGCGGTTGGCCATCCTCGACAGGGCTGCCATCGGTTCGCCCTGCGAGCCCGTGCAGACGAGCACGACCTGGCTGTCCGGGAGGTCGTCCAGCGTCTTGACGTCCACCACCAGGCCCGGCGGGACCTTCAGGTACCCCAGGTCGCGCGCGATGCCCATGTTGCGGACCATCGAGCGACCGACGAAGGCGACCCGGCGGCCGTACTCGTGGGCCGCGTCCAGGATCTGCTGGATGCGGTGGATGTGGCTGGCGAAGCTGGCCACGATGATCCGCTTGCGGGCGCCCGCGAACACCTGGCGCAGCACGTTGGAGATGTCGCGCTCGGGCGGAACGAACCCCGGGACCTCGGCGTTCGTGGAGTCGGAGAGGAGGAGGTCGATGCCTTCCTCGCTCAGCCGTGCGAACGCGTGTAGATCCGTCAGACGGTTGTCCAGCGGGAGCTGGTCCATCTTGAAGTCGCCGGTGTGGACCACCATGCCCGCGGGGGTGCGGATGGCGACCGCCAGGGCGTCCGGGATGGAGTGGTTGACCGCGACGAACTCGCAGTCGAAGGGGCCGATGCGCTCGCGGTGCCCCTCGGCCACCTCGAGCGTGTACGGGCGGATGCGGTGCTCCTGGAGCTTGGCCTCGATGAGGGCGAGGGTCAGCTTGGAGCCGATCAGCGGGATGTCCGGCTTCTCGCGGAGCAGGAAGGGGACGCCGCCGATGTGGTCCTCGTGGCCGTGCGTGAGGACGATGCCCTCGATGTCGTCGAGGCGGTCTCTGATGGACGAGAAGTCCGGCAGGATCAGGTCGATTCCGGGCTGCTCCTCCTCGGGGAAGAGCACTCCGCAGTCGACGATCAGCAGGCGGCCGCCGTACTCGAAGACCGTCATGTTTCGGCCGATCTCGCCGAGGCCGCCGAGCGGGGTGACCCGCAGGCCGCCTTCGGGGAGCGGCGGGGGCGAGCCGAGTTCAGGATGCGGATGACTCAAAAGACTCTCCTCACCACGCACGCCACGTACCGGTTGGGCACGTGGCGCGCGTGACGTTCGTGCAGAAGCAGTTGTCATTGTGTGTAGGGCGCAGGCACCGGTGGCCCGCTTATTCAGTTGTGGAGTCTGCTGCGCGCCAGGCGCGCGAAGTCTGGTGTTAGAGCTGTACCCCGCCTGCAGCAAGATCGATCTTGAGCTGCTCGATCTCCTCGGGTGAGCACTCGGCCATGGGAGCGCGCAGCGGCCCGGCGGGCAGGCCCTGGAGGGCGAGCGCGGCCTTGGTCGTCATGACGCCCTGGGTCCGGAACATGCCCGTGTAGACGGGGAGCAGCTTCTGGTGGATCTCCGTGGCCTTCTGTACGTCGCCGGCGATGTACGCCTCGACGAGCGCCCGCAGGTCGGGCGTGACCACGTGGCCCACGACCGAGACGAAGCCGACCGCGCCCACGGAGAGCAGCGGCAGGTTCAGCATGTCGTCGCCGGAGTACCAGGCGAGGCCGGAGCGGGCGATGGCCCAGCTGGCGCGGCCGAGGTCGCCCTTGGCGTCCTTGTTGGCGACGATGCGCGGGTGCTCGGCGAGGCGGACGAGCGTCTCGGTGCTGATCGGGACGCCGCTGCGGCCGGGGATGTCGTAGAGCATGACCGGCAGCTCGGTGGCGTCGGCGATGGCCTTGAAGTGCCGGTACAGGCCCTCCTGCGGGGGCTTGTTGTAGTACGGCGTGACGACCAGGAGGCCGTGTGCGCCCACCTGCTCCGCCGTGCGCGCCAGCTCGAGGCTGTGGTGGGTGTTGTTCGTGCCGACGCCAGCGACGACGTGGGCTCGGTCGCCGACCGCCTCCAGTACGGCTCGTACGAGGTCCGATTTCTCCGCATCGCTGGTCGTGGGGGACTCGCCGGTGGTGCCGTTGATGATCAGGCCGTCGTTGCCTGCGTCCACCAGGTGCGTGGCGAGCCGCTGTGCGCCGTCGATGTCGAGTGCGCCGTTCGCCGTGAAGGGCGTGATCATGGCGGTGAGGACCCGCCCGAAGGGGGTCTGCGGAGTGGAGGTCGGAGCCATGGGTTACACGCTACTCGTTGCGCACGGCCGGGTCTGCCCTCGGGGGGTGCGGGAAAGTCCGGACAAAGAAGGAGCCCGGCACTGCCTGCTCGGGGGTTCAAGCAGTGCCGGGTCCGTTTGATCAGGCTAGATGAACTTCTCTAAATGCCGCAATACGGACACCTCGTGAGGCTGATCCATGGGCCTGAGCTCGGCCGGGGCAATGTGCGCGCCCAGACCGGGGGGAACACCGGTGCTTTACGGGGCCACACGGCCGTTCGCATTGAAGGCGGCGTGCGTCAGCGGCATGAGCTGGGCCCACTCCGCCTCCATCCGCTCGCCGACCATCTCGATCTCCCGCTGCGGGAAGGACGGGACCTTCGCCAGCTCGTGCTGGGTACGCAGGCCGAGGAAGTGCATCAGGGAGCGGGCGTTGCAGGTGGCGTACATCGAGGAGAACAGGCCGACTGGGAGGACCGCGCGGGCGACCTCGCGGGCGACGCCCTGCGCGAGCATCTGCTGGTAGGCGCGGTACGCCTGGCGGTACGACTCCTCCATGGCGCCCTGCACGAACTCGTGCTGCTCCTGGGTGCCCTCGACGAACACGTACTTGCCCGGCCGGCCCTCCTGCACGAGCTTGCGCGACGCGTCCGGCACGTAGAACACGGGCTGCAGCTCCCTGTACCGGCCGGACTCCTCGTTGTACGACCAGCCGACACGGTGCCGCATGAACTCGCGGAAGACGAAGATCGGGGCGCTGATGAAGAACGTCATCGAGTTGTGCTCGAACGGGCTGCCGTGCCGGTCGCGCATGAGGTAGTTGATCAGCCCCTTGGAGCGCTCCGGATCCTTGTTCAGCTCGTCCAGGGACTGCTCCCCGACGGTCGACACACGGGCCGCGAACAGGACGTCGGAGTCTGCCGCGCTGTGCTTGACCAGTTCAACGGTGACATCGCCGCGCAGGTCGATCTTGAGTTCGTCGTCGGGGGTCACGATTTGGCGGGTCCTTCCCATCTCATCACTTGGCGACGCCACTCTACGGCCCACCAAACGGGACGTTCGCTGCCGTGACCGAGTGAAGTTGGTGAAACCGGGCACCTTTTGGGGCATTCGCTCGTCTGTGTTGTTGAGGCCTGCTCATTCGATCCCCGAGAGGAGACGCACCGTCCATGTTCCGTCGGCGCGAGTCCGTACCCTTCGCCTTTGTCGCCGAAGCCGACCGGTTCCGCAGCGATGTCACTCCCCCGCCCCGCGAGCGGGCGTCCACCGGCCAGATGGCCGGGCGATGGCTGCTGGGGCTCACGATCGTCGCCGGGCTGGTGGGCTCGCTCGTGGTCGGCATGCCGGCACTGTCCACCGACACCGCCACGCAGACCCAGCAGTCACAGGCGTCCGAAGGGCGCTGACCCCTCCCCCACCGTCCGAATGGCGTGGGAGGTACCCCCTTGGACCCCCGAGGGTGGTGAGCGGGGACGCAGGTCGATAGCCTCACCGGGCACAGCCCATGCATGGATTGAGTGAGGACCAGCCGTGCCCCTGCCCTTCCTGACGGCCGACCGCGCCTTCGATGCGGCCGACGATGTCGCGCTGCCCTTCGAGGACCGTGACCGCTGGCGGCGCCCCTACCGTCCCGGGCCATGGCGGGTCGGCGTGGCCGCGCTGTGGTTGCTGCTCGCCTCGTATGTGCTGTTCGCGGCGGTCATCATCGCCCTGACCGGCACGGTGACCGAGGCGGCCGTCGTGTTCGGCATCGCCCTGCTGATCATCACCGGCGCCCTGCGGCTGCTGCGCATGGGCGTGTGGGTGAGTGCGCGCGGGCTGCGTCAGGTCGGCTTCCTGGTGACGCGTACGGCGCCCTGGGAGCAGGTCATGGCCGTACGGACGGTGCAGCAGCCGGTGCGCTGGCTGGGGTTGCCGCGCACGGTGCAGGGGCAGGCGCTGAGGCTCGTACGACGAGGTCGTGCGGCGGAGGACATGCCAGTGCTGATGACCACCCGCAATGCGGACTTCCTGGGGCGGACCGCCGCGTTCGACCGGGCCACGGACACGGTCGAGGCATGGGCTGCGGAGTACGCGCGCGACTGACCGTGACGGTACGCCGAAGGGGCCGGTCCGCAATGAGTGCGGGCCGGCCCCTTCGGCATATGGCGGCGTACGGCTGAGGAGTCGTCGTAGGACTCGGGCCGCCTCTGTCCGCCGCTCCCGTCCTCGGCCGCCCCAGTCCTCAGGCCGCCCCAGTCCTCAGGCCTCGACGGTTCTCAGGCCTCGACGGTCCTGCCGTCGTGCAGGGCAATCGCCCGCTGCATGGCCTTGCGGGCGCGCGGGGTGTCGCGGGCGTCGTGGTAGGCGACGGCCAGGCGGAACCAGCTGCGCCAGTCGTCGGGGGCGGCCTCGGTCTCGGCCTTGCGCCTGGCGAAGACCTCGTCGGCCGAGTCACGGTCGATACGGCCGCTGGGCGTGCGCCTCAGCTCGTCGACGGGCAGGGCGCCCTCGGCGTCGAGTTCGGCGGCGAGGGCGTTGGCCTTGCGGACGAACTGGGTGTTCTTCCACAGGAACCACAGGCCGATGACCGGCAGGATCAGCACCGCCACGCCGAAGGTGACGGTGAGGACCGTGCCGGACTGGATGAGCATCACGCCACGGCTGCCGACCAGGACGAAGTAGACGACCAGGACGGCTGCCGTTATGGCGTAGGAGAGCTTCGCGCGCATCAGTGAGCCCCGGGTCAGCCGAGGTCCAGGAAGTGCTCCAGGCCGAAGGTCAGGCCCGGAGTGGTCACCACCCGGCGGGCGCTGAGCAGGATGCCCGGCATGAAGCTGCTGTGGTGGAGGGAGTCGTGGCGGATGGTGAGGGTCTCGCCCTCGCCGCCGAGGAGGACCTCCTGGTGGGCCAGCAGGCCGCGCAGGCGGACGGAGTGGACGGGGATGCCGTCGACGTCCGCGCCGCGCGCGCCGTCCAGGGCCGTCTGCGTGGCGTCCGGCGCCGGGGCCGTGCCCGCCTCGGCGCGAGCCGAGGCGATGAGCTGGGCCGTGCGCGTGGCCGTACCGCTCGGGGCGTCGACCTTCTTCGGGTGGTGCAGCTCGACGACCTCCACCGACTCGAAGTAGGGCGCGGCGATCTGCGCGAACTTCATGTTCAGGACGGCCCCGATGGAGAAGTTCGGCGCGATGAGCACGCCGGTCTCCGGGGACCCGGCCAGCCAGCCCTTCAGCTGCGCGAGGCGCTCGTCGGTCCAGCCCGTCGTACCGACGACCGCGTGGATGCCGCGGTTCACGCAGTAGTCGAGGTTGGCCATCACCGAGTCGGGCGTGGTCAGTTCGACGACCACCTGGGCGCCCGTCTCCGCGAGCGTCTCCAGCTTGTCGCCCCGGCTCAGGGCGGCGACCAGCTCCATGTCCTCGGCGGCCTCGACCGCCCGTACCGCCTCGGAGCCGATACGGCCCTTGGCGCCGAGGACAGCCACACGCAGCTTGCTCATCTCTCTTGCTTCCTTACGTCGGATGTTCCGAGGGCGGACGGGTCAGGCCACGGCGTCGTTCAGCCGGGCCGCCTGCTTGTCCTTCAGCGGGCCGATGACCGACAGCGACGGTCGCTGCCCCAGGACGTCGCGGGCGACCGAACGGACGTCGTCCGGGGTCACGGCTGCTATCCGGGCCAGCATGTCGTCGACGGACATCTGCTCGCCCCAGCACAGCTCGCTCTTGCCGATGCGGTTCATGAGCGCACCGGTGTCCTCCAGACCGAGGACGGTGGAGCCGCGGAGCTGGCCGATGGCGCGGCCGATCTCGTCGTCGGTCAGGCCGTGTTCGGCGACGTGGTCGAGTTCGTCGCGGCAGATCTTCAGCACGTCGTGGACCTGGGAGGGCCGGCAACCCGCGTACACGCCGAACAGGCCGCAGTCGGCGAAGCCCGAGGTGTACGAGTACACGCTGTAGGCCAGGCCGCGCTTCTCGCGGACCTCCTGGAACAGGCGAGAGGACATGCCTCCGCCGAGGGCGGTGTTGAGGACGCCCAGTGCCCAACGCCGGTCGTCCGTGCGGGCCAGGCCGGGCATGCCGAGGACGATGTGGGCCTGTTCGGTCTTGCGGCCGAGCAGTTCGACGCGGCCCGCGGTGCGCAGGCCGCGCCGGCCGTTTCGCGGGGCGATGGGGGCAGCGTCGCCGTTCTTGAAGGCGCCCGCCTTCTCGAAGGCCGAGCGGACCTGTCGTACGACCTTGTTGTGGTCGATGTTGCCCGCGGCCGCCACGACCAGGTGCGTCGGGTCGTAGTGCTTCTTGTAGAAGCGGCGGATGCGGTCGGCGGTGAGGGCGTTGACCGTGTCGACCGTGCCGAGGACCGGGCGGCCGAGGGGGTTGTCGCCGAACATCGTGTGCGCGAACAGGTCGTGCACGCAGTCGCCCGGGTCGTCCTCCGTCATCGCGATCTCTTCGAGGATCGCGCCCCGCTCGACGTTGACGTCCTCTTCGAGGATGAGGGAGCCCGTCAGCATGTCGCAGACGACGTCGATGGCGAGCGGCAGGTCGGTGTCGAGCACGCGCGCGTAGTAGCACGTGTACTCCTTCGCCGTGAAGGCGTTCATCTCGCCGCCGACCGCGTCGATCGCCGAGGAGATGTCCAGGGCCGACCTGCGCGTGGTGCCCTTGAAGAGCAGGTGCTCCAGGTAGTGCGTGGCGCCGTTCAGGGACGGCGTCTCGTCACGGGAGCCGACGTGCGCCCAGATACCGAAGGTCGCCGAGCGGACCGAGGGCAGGGTCTCGGTGACGATGCGCAGGCCGCCCGGGAGGGTGGTCTTGCGGACCGTGCCGATGCCGTTGGTGCCCTTGATCATGGTTTGGGTACGGGCGACGGCCCGCGCCTCCGAAGAGGTGCGGGCCGTCGCCGTGGAGTTACTCGACGTCACTTGTCGGTGTCGTCCTTCTTGTCCTCGGAAGCCTCTTCCTCGCCCTCGATCACGGGGACGAGCGAGAGCTTGCCGCGGGAGTCGATCTCGGCGATCTCGACCTGGACCTTCTGGCCCACACCGAGCACGTCCTCGACGTTCTCCACGCGCTTGCCGCCGGCCAGCTTGCGGATCTGCGAGATGTGCAGCAGACCGTCCTTGCCGGGGAGCAGGGAGACGAACGCGCCGAACGTGGTCGTCTTCACGACCGTGCCCAGGTAGCGCTCGCCGACCTCGGGCATCGTCGGGTTGGCGATGCCGTTGATCGTCGTACGGGCGGCCTCGGCGGCGGGGCCGTCGGAGGCACCGATGTAGATCGTGCCGTCGTCCTCGATCGTGATCTCGGCGCCCGTGTCCTCCTGGATCTGGTTGATCATCTTGCCCTTGGGGCCGATGACCTCACCGATCTTGTCGACCGGGATCTTCACGGTGATGATCCGCGGCGCGTTCGGGGACATCTCGTCCGGCGTGTCGATCGCTTCCATCATCACGTCGAGGATGTGGAGGCGGGCGTCACGGGCCTGCTTGAGAGCGGCGGCCAGGACGGAGGCCGGGATGCCGTCCAGCTTGGTGTCGAGCTGGAGGGCGGTCACGAACTCCTTGGTGCCGGCGACCTTGAAGTCCATGTCGCCGAAGGCGTCCTCCGCACCGAGGATGTCGGTGAGGGTGACGTAGTGCGTCTCACCCTCGATGTCCTGGGAGATCAGGCCCATGGCGATACCGGCGACCGGGGCCTTCAGCGGCACACCGGCGTTCAGCAGCGACATCGTGGAGGCGCAGACCGAGCCCATGGACGTCGAGCCGTTGGAGCTCAGCGCCTCGGAGACCTGGCGGATCGCGTAGGGGAACTCCTCGCGCGTCGGCAGGACCGGGACCAGGGCGCGCTCGGCGAGGGCGCCGTGGCCGATCTCGCGGCGCTTCGGGGAGCCGACGCGGCCGGTCTCGCCGGTGGAGTACGGCGGGAAGTTGTAGTTGTGCATGTAGCGCTTGCGGGTCACCGGCGAGAGGGTGTCCAGCTGCTGCTCCATGCGGAGCATGTTGAGGGTGGTGACGCCCAGGATCTGGGTCTCGCCACGCTCGAACACGGCGGAGCCGTGGACCCGCGGGATGGCCTCGACCTCGGCGGCGAGCGTACGGATGTCCGTCACGCCGCGGCCGTCGATGCGCTTCTTCTCCTTGATCACGCGCTCACGGACCAGCTGCTTGGTGAGCGAGCGGTACGCGGCGGAGATCTCCTTCTCGCGGCCCTCGAACTCCGGCAGGAGCTTCTCGGCGGCCAGCACCTTGACGCGGTCCAGCTCGGACTCGCGCTCCTGCTTGCCCGCGATCGTCAGGGCGGAGGCGAGCTCCGGCTTGACGGCGGCGGTCAGCGCCTCCAGGACGTCGTCCTGGTAGTCGAGGAAGATCGGGAACTCGCCGGTCGGCTTGGCGGCCTTGGAGGCGAGGTCGGCCTGGGCCTTGCAGAGCACCTTGATGAAGGGCTTCGCGGCGTCCAGACCGGCGGCGACGACCTCCTCGGTCGGGGCCTCGGCGCCACCCTGGACCAGCTTGATGGTCCCCTCGGTGGCCTCGGCCTCGACCATCATGATCGCGACGTCGCCGTCCTCCAGGGTGCGGCCCGCGACGACCATGTCGAAGACGGCGTCCTCGAGCTCGGTGTGCGTCGGGAAGGCCACCCACTGGCCGCGGATCAGCGCGACGCGGACGCCGCCGATCGGGCCGGAGAAGGGCAGGCCGGCCAGCTGCGTGGACGCGGACGCGGCGTTGATCGCCACGACGTCGTACAGGTGGTCGGGGTTGAGCGCCATGATCGTGGCGACGACCTGGATCTCGTTGCGCAGGCCCTTCTTGAAGGACGGGCGCAGCGGGCGGTCGATCAGGCGGCAGGTGAGGATGGCGTCCTCGGAGGGACGGCCCTCACGGCGGAAGAAGCTGCCGGGGATCTTGCCGGCGGCGTACATCCGCTCCTCGACGTCCACCGTGAGGGGGAAGAAGTCGAGCTGGTCCTTGGGGTTCTTGGAGGCGGTGGTGGCCGACAGCACCATGGTGTCGTCGTCCAGGTACGCCACGGCGGAGCCGGCGGCCTGCTTGGCCAGGCGGCCCGTCTCGAAGCGGATGGTGCGGGTGCCGAAGGAGCCGTTGTCGATGACGGCCTCGGCGTAGTGGGTCTCGTTCTCCACTAGCGTTTTCTCCGTTACTTTGTCGTCTTTTGTCCCGTCGCTGCCCGTGTGGCAGGGGGACGGTGGTGGAGAAGCGCTCCGTGCGGTGCGGGCCGGTCTTCGATCGAAGCTCCCGGGGCTCGCTTCCCCCCGGGGGCCACTACCGAGGACCGGCGGCGGCTAGGTGCGCTTCTCCTCTGCTTGTCCTGCTGTGTCGTCCGTACTGCTTCTTGTACTGCTCATTGCCGTGCTGTGTCGTGCGTACTGCGTTGTGCTACCACACTACAAAGCGTGTGTGACACTCCGCATGTTTCCGCACGGACGGTTGACACTCCGCACGTACAGCAAAGGGAGCGGCTCCCGATCCTTCGGGAACCGCTCCCCTCACGGCGTCTTACTTGGCGCCCGCCGCACCGCGGCGGATGCCGAGGCGGTCGACCAGCGTACGGAAGCGCTGGATGTCCTTCTTGGCCAGGTACTGCAGCAGGCGGCGGCGCTGACCGACCAGGATCAGCAGACCACGGCGGGAGTGGTGGTCGTGCTTGTGGGTCTTGAGGTGCTCGGTCAGGTCCGAGATACGGCGCGAGAGCATCGCGACCTGGACCTCGGGGGAGCCGGTGTCGCCCTCCTTGGTACCGAACTCGCTGATGATCTGCTTCTTCGTAGCGGCGTCGAGCGACACGCGTACTCCTCATGATCTGTGATTGCCGCCGAGTGCCCCTGGTCTGCTACTCAGGGGAGCTTCCGTGACTCGGGAGGCGGGGTTCCGCTGGGCGCTTCCCCCAGGTGGACCGGGGGCGCGTACACAAACGGCCGTCACACAGCGTACCAGCCCAGCAGCACTGCCCCGGCACAGCACAGCGGCTGCCACCCTCGCAGGTGGCAGCCGCTGTGCGCTGCTCAGGGCCGGTCGGCGGTCAGCTTGTCATGCCCCGGGCGGCATTGAACAGGTCGAGCACCGCCAGGCAGAGCGGGACGAGCGACAGCAGAACCGCTCCTTCGCTCAGGTCGAGCATGCGCCCCCAGAACGGGGTCATGCCCTTGCGCGGGACGATCAGAGCGATGGCCACGAGGACCATGGCGGCCAGGGCCACCGCGGCGGAGAGCCAGATCGTGCGGATGTCCAGCGGGGCGCTGTTCTTGTTGTAGAGCAGTTCCTTCAGGATGTCGGCCGGCGGGTTCAAGGCGAGGCCGAGCACCAGCAGGCAGACCGTGACGATGCCGGAGACCATCAGGGTCACGACCTGGGACGTGTACAGGAAGAGGCGGGCCCGCATCAGCAGGGCGAGGCCGGCCGCCAGCGAGAGCAGCTGGGCCCAGCCGCTGGTGGAGAAGCCGAGCACCACGCCGGCGGAGGCGACGCCGCCGAGGGCGCAGCCGCCGACGAGGCCGAGCAGCAGTTCGTGTCCGCGGCGCGCCTGGTCGTTGATGACCTGGAAGTCGACGGGCTCCTGCTCCTGCTGGTCCTCCGAGCGCCCGCGCTTGGCGATCTGGTCGGGCGAGCGGAAGCCGATGGGGAGCTTGGCGAAGCGGGCGGACCAGCCGGGGAGGAAGCCGATGACGGCGACCATGACCACAGCGGTGACGGCGGCGGTCTCGCGCGGCTCGGCCTCGGTGACGGTCGCCAGGAAGGTGGCGAGGACGCCGACGCCGGAGGCGAACGCGGCGGCGATGAAGGGCGCGTCGTTCTGCGGCAGCATCAGGACGAGCAGCACCGCAGCGACGAGAACGACCGCGAGGGCGATCAGGAGGTGCAGCCGTCCGGGCCCCTGGCCCGCGGCGACGCCCACGATGCCCGAGCCGCCCACCATCAGGTGGGGCAGCGAGGCCAGGCCCAGGGCCGCGGCCGCGAGGTGGTCGTCGTAGACCCGCGCCCGTACGGCGGCGAGCGCGACGAGCACGACGCCGGTGACGCCGGCGATGATGCCGGGCAGCCCGTTCATGTCGTGGGCGATCGGCTCGGAGAACCACAGGGCGAACGCCATCATGATCAGCAGCAGCGACCCGGCAGCCAGGCCGACGCCGCGCATCATGCCGTCGTTCCAGCTACGGCGGTCGGTCTCGACGGCGGATGCCACGGCGTCCACGACATCGTCGAAGACGGCGGGTGGCAGGGAGTCCGCGAACGGCCGCAGGAGTAGCAGTTCGCCGTCGCGGATTTGCAGTTCGGCGAGCGAGCGACCGTCGTCGAGGACGGAGCCGTCCCTGCGTACCAAGTTGTACCCGGTGGGCGCGGCCTCCTCTGGCGTCTGCCCCGAAAGCCGGAGGATCTCCGGGTACACGTCAGAGAGCGGCACATCCTCGGGAAGTGCCACATCGATCCGGCTGTTCGGTGCCGCCACCGTGACTCTGCAGAATCCGGTTGCTGAAACCGTACTCACTGACGGTTCCCCCTCGTCCAGTACTCGGTGATTCGTCGCGGTTTGCCAGGGCGATTCCCGCTCCGCGCTTCGGTTGGAGCGTCACCCTACCGTCCCCACGCGGCATCTCCCCATCCCCTCCCGACTCAATGTCCTCGCAGAACAGTAGGATCAACGCCCGACTCCTGGACCCGGCTTCGACCGGCACGAGTTGGCGTAGGTACGGGGGCCGTCACGACGGGGGCGGTTCAAGATTGCGATTGCGTGAAGGACTGGTGGATCGGTGAGCGTCGTCATCGTCAAGCGCCCGCCGCGGGTGTTCCCGCCGGAGGTGCCGAATGAGGAGGTCAAGCTCGAATCCCCTCCCGAAATCCCTCGCAACGAGGACGACAGCCTGTTGATGAACCTGCTGCCGATGCTCGGCATGGGTTCGTCGGCGGCGTTCTTCTTCATGCCGGGCGCCCAGGGCTTTATGAAGATCATGGGCATGCTGATGATGGTGTCCACGGTCGCCATGCTGATCGCCCAGATCGTGCGGGCCCGGAAGGGGCCGTCCGGGCAGATGGCAGAGGGGCGGCGGGACTACCTCAAGTACCTGGCCCAGAAGCGGCGTGAGATCCGGCGCACGGCGCACAAGCAGCGCGACGCGCAGTACTACCTCCACCCGGCGCCGGAGCAGCTGTGGGCGCTGGTCGCGGAGGGTTCCCGGCTGTGGGAGCGGCGTTCCACCGACCAGGACTTCGCCCAGGTGCGAATCGGTCTCGGCCCGCAGCAGTTGGCGACTCCACTGGTAGCGCCCGAGACGGCGCCGGTGGACGAGCTGGAGCCGCTGACCGCCCATGCGATGCAGCAGTTCATCGCCAGTTACGGCACGATCAACGAACTTCCGCTGGCCATCGGGCTGCGGTCCTTCTACCACGTGACGATCTCCGGCGACTCGGAGACGGTCTACGGCCAGACCCGCTCGGTGATCGGTCAACTGGCTTCGCTGCACTCACCCGAGGACGTGCTGATCGCGGTCGTGGCCGCGCCGGGTGCTGCGGTGGACTGGGAGTGGACCAAGTGGCTGCCGCACATGCAGCACAAGGAGTCCGACGGCGCCGGTACGCGGCGACTGCTGTGCTACGACCTCGGCGAGCTGGAGGAGGCGATCGCCCACCAGCTGGAGGGCCGCTCCCGTTGGAGCCGGGACGGTCAGCCGGTCCTGGACCAGCCGCACGTGGTCGTCGTGCTGGACGGCGGCGGTGTGCCGGCGGACTCGGTCCTCGCCTCGGCGGAGGGCCTTCAGGGCGTGACCATCCTCGAGGTGGTGCCCGGTGAACTCGACGAGCTGCGTGGCTCGTTGTCGGTTCGGGTGTACCCCGACGGCATGGAGCTCGAGGCGGGCACGGGTGTGTTCACCGGCATGCCCGACGTGCTGTCGCAGGCGCAGGCGGAGTCACTGGCCCGGCAGTTGGCGCCGCTGCGCCTCGGTGCGGCCGACGCGGACGAGCCGCTGCTCGCGAACCTGGACTTCACCGATCTGATGCAGATCGGTGATGCGGCGAGCGTGGATGTCTCGCGCACGTGGCGGCCGCGCACGCTGCACGAGCGGCTGCGTGTCCCGATCGGCCTCGGCGAGAGCGGCGAGGCGGTCATGCTGGACATCAAGGAGGCCTCGCAGGAGGGCATGGGCCCGCACGGTCTGTGCGTCGGCGCCACCGGTTCCGGTAAGTCGGAGCTGCTGCGCACCCTGGTGCTGGGCCTCGCGGTGACGCACTCCTCCGAGACGCTCAACTTCGTGCTCGCGGACTTCAAGGGTGGTGCGACCTTCACCGGCATGGGCTCCATGCCGCACGTCTCCGCGGTGATCACCAACCTGGCCGACGAGCTCACGCTCGTGGACCGCATGCGTGACTCCATCACCGGTGAGCTGACCCGCCGTCAGGAACTCCTGCGGCAGGCCGGCAACTACGCCAACATCACCGACTACGAAAAGGCCCGTGCGGCGGGCGCGGCGCTCGACCCGCTGCCGTCGCTCGTCCTGATCATCGACGAGTTCAGCGAACTGCTCGCCGCGAAGCCCGACTTCATCGAGATGTTCATCCAGATCGGCCGTATCGGCCGTTCACTGGGTGTGCACATGCTGCTCGCCTCGCAGCGCCTCGAAGAGGGCAAGCTGCGCGGCCTCGACACCTTCCTGTCGTACCGCATCGGTCTGCGCACCTTCTCCGCGGCGGAGTCCCGTACGGCGATCGGTGTGCCCGACGCCTATCACCTGCCCAACGTCCCCGGCGCAGGCATCCTGAAGTACGACACCGGCACGATGGTGCAGTTCAAGGCCGCGTACGTGTCGGGTACCTACCGGCCGAACGGCCCGGTGGTTCAGGGCGGCGGGCGGATCGACCGCTCCCCGGTACTGTTCACCGCCGCTCCCGTGCCGGTGCGGATTCTCGCCGAGCCGGAGCCGGAGACCCGGGGCAACCAGGTCGACGACGCGCTCGCCGACACCGTGCTGGACGTCATCGTCAGCCGCCTGGACGGTCAGGGTCCGCCCGCCCACCAGGTGTGGCTGCCGCCGCTGGACGAGCCGTTCAGCCTCGACCAGCTGCTGCCGGTGCTCAACATCTCGGCGGAGCGCGGTCTGCACGCCGAGGGTTACCACGCCCAGAGCAAGCTGGTCGTGCCGGTCGGCCTGGTCGACAAGCCGTTCGAGCAGCGCCGTGACGTGATGTACGCGGACCTGTCCGGTTCCGCCGGTCACGCGCTGATCGTCGGTGGCCCGCAGTCCGGCAAGTCGACGCTCGTGCGCACGATGATCACGTCCTTCGCGCTCACGCACACGCCCACCGAAGTGCAGTTCTACGCCCTCGACTTCGGCGGCGGCGGCATGCTCGCCCTGGAGAACCTGGCCCACATGGGCGGCGCGGCCTCCCGTCTGGACCAGGAGAAGGTCCGTCGTACGGTCGCGGAGGTGCACGGCATCCTCAACGCCCGTGAGGAGTTCTTCCGCTCCAAGAGCATCGACTCCATGGCGACGTTCCGTAACCGCCGCGCGCAGGGGCACTACCCCGACCAGCAGTGGGGCGACGTCTTCCTGATCATCGACGGCTGGGCGACGTTCAAGAACGACTACGAGATGCTCGACCCGGTCATCGCGGACATCGCGACCCGCGGTCTCGGTTTCGGTATCCACCTGGTCATCACGGCGACCCGGTACACCGAGATGCGGCCGGCGCTGCGCGACCAGATCCTGAGCCGTCTCGAGTTGCGTCTCGGTGACGCGATGGAGTCGGAGTTCGACCGCAAGCGGGCCGAGAACGTGCCGATGGGCAAGCCCGGTCGCGGTCTGTCCCCGGACAAGCTGGACTACCTCGCCGCCACGCCCCGGATCGACGGGTCGCCCGCGGTGGAGGACCTGGCCGACGGCATGGCGAACCTCGTCCAGAGCGTCAACAACGCCTGGCAGGGCGCGACGGCGCCCAAGGTGCGGATGCTGCCGACGATGCTCCACGCGTCCGAGCTGCCCGGCGGCGGCGACTTCGGCAGCCGCGGCATCGCGGTCGGCGTCGACGAGCTCACGCTGTCCCCGGTGTTCGTGGACTTCGAGACCGACCCGCTGTTCGTCATCTACGGCGAGAGCGAGTCCGGCAAGTCCTCGCTGCTGCGGTTCATCGCCAAGCAGGTGTCCGAGCGGTACGCGACCAACAAGGCGCTGTTCGTGGTGTCGGACTTCCGGCGCGCGCTGCTCGGCCAGGTGCCCGAGAGCCACATGTACAAGTACTGCGCCTCGGGTCCGCAGCTGCAGGAGGTCATGGAGTCGCTGGCCGGCTCGATGAGCCGCCGTATGCCCGGCCCGGACGTGACCCCGGACCAGCTGCGCAACCGCAGCTGGTACAACGAGCCCGACGCGTTCATCTTCATCGACGACTACGACCTGGTCGCCACGTCGATGGGTAACCCGATGTCGGTGCTCATGGAGTACCTGCCGTTCGCCCGCGACCTGGGTCTGCGCATCATCCTGGCGCGCACCACCTCGGGTGCCTCGCGCTCGTCCTTCGAGCCGGTGCTCACCCGGATCAAGGAGCTCGGCGCGCAGGGCATCGTGCTCTCCGGCGATCCGCAGGAGGGACCGGTGTTCAACAACATCAAGGCCGCGCCGATGCCGCCGGGACGTGGTCAGTTCATCTCGCGGCGGACGAGCGGGCAGCTCGTTCAGACGGGATATCTGCCGGAGAGCTGAGTCTGCTTCGGTGTGGAGGGGTGGGCCGCTTCCGCGGTCCACCCCTTCTTGTTCCAGCCGTCCAACGGGGAGAAAAGCTGTGGCAACCGACTACTTCAACACCGACACCGAGGAACTGGGTCGCTTCCGAAAGACCCTGGAAGACGCGAAGACGGAACTCGACAACGTCCGCAAGTGGATGCAGGACGTGACCGCGGAAGGCATCGGCACCAAGGACCTCGACGCCGCCTGCGCGGAGTTCCACGAGCACTGGAAGTAACGGATCCGAGCAGATCGCGGAGCTGACCGGCAAGTTCGCGGAGAGCGTCAACCAGCGCAAGGCCAACTACGAAGAGGTCGACCAGGCCCTCGAGGAAGGCTTCCGCAAGGCAGCGGCCGAGGGAGGCGCGAAGTGAGCGCGAACCCGTATACACACCTGGGCTTCAACCCCGTACCGTGCAATGTCTCGGTGGTGTCCGACCTGGCGGCAAAGCTCCAGAAGTCGGCGCAGACCCTCGCCGACGCGCACACGATGATCGAGAAGCTGCGGTCGGGGAGCTCCTGGGAGGGAGATGCCGCGGTCGCCTTCCGCGAGCAGCTCGACGGGGCCCTGCCTAAGAATCTGCAGAATGCCCACACCTCCATCACCAAGGCCGCCACCGCGCTTTCCGACCGGCAGAAGGCGCTCGACGGCTATCAGGACCGGGCCAGGACCCTCGACGGCCAGGCGCAGACCGCGAAGGGGAAGATCGAGACGGCGGAGGGCACGGAGAAGACGGCCGCCGCCAATCCCGATCTCAAGCTCGCGGGCAAGACATTCACCGACGACGCGGAGCTGAAGAACGCCCAGGCGCGGCTGGACAAGGCGACCGACGAGCTCAACAACGCGCGCGAGGCGGTGAACGACGCCAAGACCGCGTACAACGACGTCATCAAGAAGGCGCGTGAGCTGGAGGAGAACCACGCCACCGACGCCCGCGGCAAGGCCCGGATCCTGCGGGAGTCCACGGACAAACTGGCGCCGGAGGAGCCGAACTGGTTCGAGAAGGCCATGGACTGAGTCGGGGACAACCTGACCGACATCCTGGGCGCGATCGCGGCGATCGCCGGCCTCGCGGCCCTGTTCTTCGCCGTCCCGGTCGGCCCCATCCTGCTGTTGGTCGCGGCGGCGGCGAGCGCGGCAACGTTGATCAGCCGGTTGTCGAAGCGGCAAGACCTGGCTGGCCGCGCAGCGGATCCACGCGGCCGACAACCCCCTGACCACCTGGCTGGTGAAGG
The DNA here is from genome assembly GCF_900103585.1 of Streptomyces sp. cf386. Classification (GTDB taxonomy): domain Bacteria; phylum Actinomycetota; class Actinomycetes; order Streptomycetales; family Streptomycetaceae; genus Streptomyces. Next base: position 68,992 of record NZ_FNHV01000031.1, on the reverse strand, counting down.
GCGCCGCCAACCCGGCAACGGCGGCGAAGATCGTCGATGTCTCGGTCTCCGGAGCCGGCGCGCTCACCGGCACGTACGGCGTGGCCAAGAACCTGTGGGACGAGATCAAGAACCCCGCCGCGGAGAACGCCGCGACCGGCGCGGACGGCGTCCGGGCCGGCAGCTTCGACGGGGCCGGCCACAGCGCCACCGCCCTGAAGACGCTGAAGATCCTGTTCGGCGCGCACTGAGGGGCTGGAACCGTTGAGCAACGATGAAGGGTCTGAACCGTTGAGCGACGACGCGGACGAATTCGAGTACGCCATCGATGAGTCGGCCATGGAGCGTGACTGCGACCTGTGGTTCGCGCTGGTGCCCGGCTATGTGGAGGTCCCCTTCCACGACCTCTTCGCCGATCCGGAGTCCCCCGAGGGCGCCCGGGTGGTCGAGGCGGTCAACTCGCTCCTGGAGCTGGTGCCGGAGGGGAAGCAGGCCGACTTCCTCGACCAGCTCGCCCAGGCCAGGGGGCTGACCCTGGAGATGCGGCGGGAAGGCGTGGTGAACTTCGCCATCGGCGCGCACGAGGCGGACGACGGCAGCATGCTGGAGTCGTTCGTCACGCTCGCCCGGCGCGAGATCCCCTGGACCCCGCCGAAGCTGGCGGCGGTACAGGCGGCAACCGCACGCAAGAACGCGCTGCCGGTCGCTGTGGCGGACCTGCCCTGCGGTCCCGCGGCGTTCACCGAGGCCCTGGTGGAGCTACCCGAGGAGGCCGACGCCCAGCGGCGTTCCCTCTACGAGGCGACCGCGTACCTGCCGTTCCCGGACGGGCGGAACCTCGCGATCCTCACACTGACCACCAGGGCCGTGGACGCGCGCGAGCACTACCGTGACATCCACCGTGGCATGGCGGAGATGGTGAGCTTCGAGAACCCGCTCCCCGAGGAGTTCAAGGCCCATATTCCCGAGTCCGAGGTTGAGGTGTCCGTACGCGCGGTCTTCGGCTGACCCCAAATGGCTCTGACGGCCCCTATGGAGTGAACTGCAGTGGACGTTCCCCTGACGAAGACGGCTTACGAGGATGCGGCCACCCGCCGGGCCTGGCGCCGCACGGCCTCCTTCCGGCTGTGCGCCTTCCTGCTCTCGCTCGCATCCTTCGTGGCCTGGCTGTACGCGGTGCTTCTGACTCCGGTATGGACCCTTTGGGTCCTGATGCCCGTGCTGTTCGTGCTTATCTACGTGGCCATGCTCAACACGGCGCGGATCGCGGGAGTGCCGTCGCTACGCCGCGTCCTGCGGGTCTACCCGTGGCAGTCGGTCCCGGGAGCCGCGTCGATCGCCAACGAACGGCACCACCCGGTTCTCCTTCGCTGATCCCGAGCACCCGGACCCGGGCAAGGGCGTCTCGCTCGGTTACGGCAGCTTCCTGGGCAGCGGATACACCTTCTGGGTACGGCAGGTGAAGGCCGACGCGGTCGACGAGGTCTGGTTCGCGGGCGACCCGCGCTTCCTCGGTGTCGTCGCCGTACCCGGACCGCGTCGGCTGATGGGTGTGGCCCAGCGCGAGGCGGTCACCAGCCAGATGTCGGCCCGCAAGCGCGGCGTCAGCCCCGAGGCGCGGGAGCGGGCCAAGGCGGCGGGAGCGCGGGTCGGTTGACGGCCTGAGCGGTGGTGGTACCCAGCCGGGTGCCACCACCAGCGTCGTCACTTCCCGCGCCCACCAGGCACGGCAGAAATCGGCTCAGCCGGATGCGCTGAATGAGTCGTGCAGAACCGCCTGCGCATAAGCCAGGCGAGGATCCAAACGTTTCGAGCGGATTTTGTACTTGTCGGTCGGTCCGTAGAACTTCAAGGCAGCGAACCTCAGTCCAGAGCTGGCCTTCGCGCGCCACGCGGTACGCGTCGGCAGGAACCAGTCAGGCTTCCCGTACCCACCCAAAAGGTGCCCTACGGCGTAGACCAGCAACAGAGGCGAGAGCGCAACGTACACAACCCACGACGTGACGGTTCCGCTACGACCGACCAGTCTCGCACCGTCCGGTAGTTCCATTTCATACCGTGGCCGCCACCGTTGTGTGCGAGGAGGCTGCCGAAGCACACCCAACTGGGCTCCATCAGACGCCATCACGACCAGAGTGCCATCCGAACCCGCTCCCGTCTCACGCCGGACCACGGAACATATCGGCTGGAGACCTGTCAGGTCCTCGTAAAGGGTGAATCCGGGGTGAAGTTCGTCTGCCGCGCGTTCGTCCCGCTGTCCTCGACAGACAAAGACAACTCTTCCACCGTGGACCCTGATGACGTACTCAAGAGGGTAGGACGCTTCGTCTCTTTCGCGCGCGGAGGGCACAGACAGCTTGAATTTGATGGTGTTCACAAGTCCTGGTCCTGGTCGTCGGGGGGTGATCGTCACCGTCTTCAGGGAGCGTTGAGGAGCTTGCGCAGTTGCGGTGAAAGCTCCGGAACCACGGCGCCGGCGGCCTGCGCCGCGGTCAGCTGCTGAACGTACTCACGCGCCCGTGCCTCCAGCGCACTCTTCCGCTTGCCCAGCCGATAACCCGCGACCCAGAACCAGATCGCGACCGGCGCGAGGATCCCGGCAGCGAAGGCCACCGGCATGTCCTTGGTGAAGCCCGTCCCCACGCCCACCGCCGCGCCGATGACCAGGAGGCAGCCGATCTCGTCGTGCGAGCCGCCTTGATCCACCATCCGCTCGTACTCAGCGACTGCCTGCGGCTTCGGGGGGAGCGGCGCGGAAGCCCCGGCCCGGGAGAAGGCATGTTGCGCACCGCCGTGAGCCTGGCTGCCGACAGGTGCCGCGTACGAAGGCAGCGCGGCGGCTCCCTCGCCGCTGCCGTTGCGGCCGGTCAGCCAGTCGGGGATGTGCGTGACCGGTACCCCATGAGCGAGCGCCGCAGCGAGCACGTACCGGTAGCCCTCAAGGTGCGGGTGCCGCAGCTTCCGCTTGCCCTGGCGGTAGACACGTACGAAGCCGACGACCGCCAGAACGATCAGCGCCGCCGGCGGGCCGATCGCGACAGCGATGTTCTCGGGCTTGCTGAGCCCGGCCCACAGGAACCAGGTGAACCCTGCGGTGCCGACGAGCGAGGAGATCCAGACCAAGGCCCCGAACGACGTGCGGCGGATGTCAGCCTGGCGTTCGACCAGCATCGCTCCGACCTTGCGGTCGTCGACGTAGTCGAGGCCGTAGAGACTGCTGAATCGGCGTACCGCGGTGTCGAGTTGTGGATGTGCGGTCAGCGCGCTGCCATTGACCGGCAGGAGATCGTCACGATCGTTGACCATGGTTCTCAGTCTTCCTCAGGTCGGTGTTATCCGAAGACGGAGTCCGCCGAACCCCGCACCGTTCGGATGCAGGGGGCGATGACCTCGACGACGATCCGACGCCGGCCCCGCATCACCGTGACGCCGATCCGGTACCCGGGGTCGCCACCCCCGTGCGCCTTCAGGCTCACGCCGGACTCGTAGCCAAGCTGCGTCCAGTCCAGGGCCGGGAGTTGCTCCTTCAGCCGCCCGAGGGCGTTCCCGAGCACGACCTCGTCCACGTCGTCGATCTGCCACTGGTGGCGCCCGGAGCACACAGACCTCATGCCCTTGGACCAGCAGTCGGGGCAGGTGATCGCCGAAACCTGGTTGCCCTCGTCCATACGGCCCTGGACGGACAGGCCGTCCAGGATCCGGCTGGAGTACCCGTACAGCGCCTGGACCACCTCGGGGTCGGGCTTCACTTCCGGGATGGGCTGGGGCTGGGAGAGGGCGGCGGCCATCTGCGCCTCCTCCTCCGTCGCCCAGTCCAGGCTGCGCAGGACCGTGGCGAAGAGCTCGGAGTAGAAGTCCCAGTCCTCCATGCACGGCGTGCTGAGCTCGAAGATCAGCATGTCCGAGTCGTTCGGCAGCGGGATGTACACCTGGATCTGCCCGCGCGGCACCTCGACCGCCTCCCCGGTCGGAGAGTCCGCCGGGTCCAGCGTGAACGGCGCGTCTCCGATCCGTACGACGGCCTGGCCATTTCCGTTGCCACCGGGGAGGGCGCTGATCCGTACGTCGTCGTCGGGATAGGCCCGCCTGAGAGTGGACAGCGCGTCCGCCAGTACGTCGTCGGCGGTGGTGTTCTCCAGGGGCGTCTGGTAGACGGCGACACTCGCGGTGCTGGGACGACCGTCCATGTCCATGAAGCAGAAGCCGCCGTACACCGCGCCGGCTTCCTGCAGCTCGGCGGTGATGTACAGGTACATGAGGAACATCTCGACCTGTTGTTCCCCCGTGCCGCCCGGGAGAACGGAGGTGACCGTCTGGCCGAGCCGCTCGCCGAGCTCTTCGGGGTCCTTCGCATCCACAGGGAGTTCGTGGAAGAAGGGCGGCATGATCCAGCCGACGTGCAGCTTGGACTTTTCGGACCCGGGGCCGGCCGTGGTCGTGGTGAGTTCGGTCATCGCCCTCAGGCCGCCAGCGTCGCGTGGAACTTGTCACCCGTGGCGGGGTACGGCATGGTCTGGACGGGCGGCTGGTCCACCACGCTCGGCCGGTCGGCCGGGGCCGGCTGCGTGGTGACGGGCGGCGCGCTGTTCCCGCCCTCGTCCCCACCGAAGATCATCTTTCCGGCGCCGAAGATGGCGCTTCCGGCCTTCATGGGGAGCGAGACCTTCCAGGGGTCGATGTTCTTGGCGGCGGGAAGGAACCTGCCGACCGTACTGGCGATCCCCTTGTTGATCCCTTGGGTGACCAGGCCGTTCTTGATCCCGTCCATCAGGCCCCGGCCGGCACTGACCATCCCCTTCGCGCCCCTGACGCCGGCGGTGAGACCCTTGACGACTCCGATACCGGGAAGCACACCGGCTATGTCGAGGCCGACCTTCCACAGTGGGGCTCCGCCCATGTAGTGGCCCGCCGCGGCCGCACCGGCGAACACCATGGACCCCGCGCCCAGAATGGCCGAGGCGACCTGGCCGCCGATTGGGATGACGTTGACCACGATCGCGGCCGTGGCCAGCGCGGCGGAGATGGTGGAGAACAGGTCCGCATTGTCGATCAGGAAGTTCTTGAAGCCGTCCCAGGCGCCCTTCAGACCATCCGTGATCTTGTCCCAGATGCTGATGTCCGGCGGCCGGTTCTTCGACGCCTCGCGAATGGCCTTCTCGGCCTTCTCGGCCTGCTCCTCCCAGTTCTTGCGGAGCTCCTCGCCCTTCCTGATGAGCGACTCGAGATCGGCCGCGGCCTCCTTGGCCGCCGCCGAGGCGGAGTCGGCCTCCTCCCCGAGGGCCTTGGCCTCCTGCTCGGTGAGCTGGCGGAACATCGCCCCTTCGATCTTGACGTTGACCCGGTCGACCGCATCGTTCTTCTGGTCGAGCCGCTTGCGCGCCTCGAACGCCTGGTCCTCAAGGCCCTTGGCCCGCTGCTGCATGGTCTGGAGCTCGTCGTGCCAGCTGCGGAGCGCCCTGGAGCAGGCGTTCATCGACTCGTGGCCCTGCTTCAGGTACTTGGGCAGCTCGCCGACCTTGTCCTGGAACTTCTTGGCGGCGTCACCGTCCCACACGCCGTCCGTCTTGCCGATGCTGAGCAGCATCTCGCGCATCTCGTCGAGCTCGTCGCCGACCGTCTTGACGTCGTACGCCAGCGACTCGATCGTGTGCAGATCACCCTTGGCCGGGTTGAACGTCAGACCGGGCCAGTTGGGGTCGTCGAACATTCCCATCGTCTTCTCCCCGTTGTGTGCGAGTTGTGCAGGTTTTCGGATCAGCGGGGCCAGAACTACGCCTGGCTGAAGCCCTTTTGCAGCTCCTTGTCGGTCGACTCGTACGACTCGACAGTCTTCTTGAGCCCCTCATGCAGCTGCTTGGCGCCGTCGGCGATCCGCTTGATGCCGTCGCCCCAGTCGTCCTGGAAGTCGTCACAGGCGTTGTCGAGACCGTCCGTACCCAGTCCCTTGGGACCCACCTTGTTGAGCCGCTCCTGGGCGCCGCGCATGCGGTCGTCCACCTGGTCCAACCTGTTGATCAGGGTCTTCATACGATCGACATCGATCTGGAAGTCCGCCATCCCCGTGTCTCCCCGTAGTTGTGATCCAGTGACCGCCGCACAGATTATCGGAGCGCCAACCTCCGTGATACTCGGAGAGGTTCGCGGCTGCCAACGTGGTGCGGCTGCCCGTCAGTTGCCGTCCCACACGTGCAGCACGGCCTGTGCGTAGGCGAGCCGGAGGTCCAGCCGCTGCGACTCGATGTGAAATGTGCTGCCGCCCCGATAGTCGACGACCGCGTTGGAGCCACCGGACGGATGCCACAGGGCACGGCTCGGAGCTCCCAGCTCCCAGGCCGTTTCCTTCTTCGCCTCATCCTTGTCCCCAAGTAACAGCAGAAGCAGCCCCTGGACGGCCGAGAACGCCCAGACGACGATGTAGAACGGGAGCCCGACGGCAGACCAGGCCACCCAGCCCCCCACCGTCCCCCGCTTCGCGGTCAACTGCTCGGCCCCGGTTGCCGACTGCAGGATCCAGTGCGTACGGCGCGGCCAGGGCAGAACACGTCCGCCGCGCCGAGTGATCCGCCCGATGGCCGTGCCGTCTCCGCCGTAAACGTCGTAAGCGCCTTCGCCGATGGACCGGACAGAGCAGAGCGACTCACCCTGCAGGCCACTGACGTGGAACGGCGGCCGCGCCGTGCGCCCGCCTTTGGGGGCGTCCTGCGGCACGTGGACGTATGCAAGCGCGTGACCCTTCGTCGCCGGATCCGCTGAGCGGATGATGGCGGCCGGCTCCCCCTCCGTGACCCGGTCGTACCTGCCCAGCCAGTAGTGCTGGATCTCGACCACGGTCAATGGCACGGGGTTCGGATACGGCGTCGAGGCCGGGGCCTGCCCGTACTGTCCCGGAGCCTGCGGCTGGTACTGCGGTTGCTCCACCGAAGCCCATCCTTGGCTGCTGTGGCTCATGGTCGCCCAACTGTCGTTGCCGATGACGATGACGGGCCTCAGGATCTCAGAGGTGGGTTGGGTATGTCCCGAGGCGGGTGGGACGGAGCGATCCATTGACCGCTCCTCTACAGGACGGGCACATCACCGTGCCGATCCGTCCACGCCGCGACCCCACGTGCGCACCCGAACCGTGAAGCCCGCCACCACAACATCTTCACCAGCTTTATCACATGGATAGGGAACCACCTCGGCCCTCAACAGACCCGCTTGTAGGCTGTCATGAGCATTAACGGGGAAGCTGAGGCATGAGCGGCGAGTCATCGCCCGTGCGAACACACTGAAGTCGACCTCCCGAGCGGAACGCTCCATTTCTCGGTGGGCTTCGCAGCCACGCGCTCTCCTACGCATGCGCGGGCACCACCTGGTCCCGCGCGCCATCGAGACTCATGGGAGAGGCAGTTCATGTCGTACCCTCCGCCGCCCGGAGGGCCGGGCGGCGCGTATCCGCAGGGACCGCCGCAGGGTCAGGGAGGGTGGGTGCCGCAGCAGGGCGGCACGCCGTACCAGCCCCAGAGCACGCCGGGATACGTCGGCTACCCCCCGCAGCCTCAGCCCGGCGCGGTCCCCGGTTGGCCTGGGCCCCATCAGCCGTATCCGCAACAGCAGCCCCCTGGTGGAGGCGGCGGTGGCGATCAGGGCAAGGGGCTGAAGAAGGCCGTCATCGGCGTGGTCGTCCTTGCCGTGCTTGCCGTCCTGGGAGTCGGCGGGCTCGCCGTGTACCAGGCCGTCGGCGGCGGCTCTTTGCCCAGTGCGGGCGGCGATGAGCAGAGCGAGCAACTGCTCAGCCAGGCGGACATCGAGGAGTTGCTCGACGGCCGTAGCCAGGCGCTGAAGAGCGGTGACGAGGACGCCTATCTCGCCCCCTTCACCGGCAAGGCCAAGGACACGCAGCAGAACCTCTTCCAGAATCTGCGCAAAATACCCTTCGCGCAGGCCGAGTACTCCATCCTCAACCAAAGCGGCAACACCACCGACGAATACGGCGACGGGGCGACGGTCGCTCTCGACGTCGCCTTCGTCCACAAGATCCAGAACGTGGACGTCCGGCCGGTGTCCGAGTGGTACCGCTGGATCATCAAGCGGGAATCGAAGGACGCCGAGCCGCAGATCACCCGCGTGGGGCCCTCGCCCGACGCCTACGGCTCCGCGAGCTACGTGTACAACTCGGCTCCCTGGGACCTCTACGAGGACATGCACGTCGTGAAGCAGGACCACACGCTCACGATCTCGGACAAGAAGTACGCCGCGGACACGGACCGTTTCGCGCCGTACATCGAGAAGGCCGCGAAGGACGACATCGAGCTGTGGAAGTCGAAGGGGCCCGCGGGAACCGAGACTCCCACAGGATTCGTGGCAGTTCTCGAGCGCGACCGCAAGACCTATTCCTCCCTGTACGGCTCGGAATCCGTCGAGTGGGAAGCCGGCCAGAGCGTGGCGATGCCCGCCTTCGACGCCGATTCCAGCGGTGACGAGAAGGACCTGGAGTACGGCGGCGCCCGCGTGAAGATGGACATGTCCGGAAATCGTTTCACCAACGCGGCGTACTGGCCGAAGCTCGTCCAGGAGATCTCCCACCACGAGTTCGCGCACGCCATCGTCCAGCCGCTCGAGGGCGCCTCCGGCTTCGACTCCGAGACCTACACGAACTGGTGGGTCGTGGAGGGTTTCGCCGATTACGTGGCGTTCCGTTTCGACCGGGAGCTCGGCGAATGGAGCATCCGGAACGACGTCACCGGTAAGGAATTCGGGGGCTCGCTGCCCAATGAAGCAGGGTTCGACGACGAAGTCTCCACGAACTACACGCTCAGCTACATGGCCATCCGGTTCATCGCCGAAAAGGGCGGCGAGGCCGCGGCGTTGAAGTTCGTCACCGACCACTACGACAACCCCGACCAGCTCGATCAGCAGCTGCGCACGGCCACGGGCATGGGCGAGAGCGAGTTCGAGGCCGCCTGGGCCCGTTACGTGAGGAGCAACAGCTGATGTCCACAGACGGTATGCAGGGAACCGGCGGCGGGTACGGCCAGCAGCCTCCACCGCCCGTACCCCCGCCGGGATACGGCTACCCCCAGCAGCCTCCGGCGCCGCCGCAGAGCCCGCCACAGCCTCCGCAGCCTCCGCAGCAGTACGGGTACGGTGAGCCGCAGCAGGCCCCGCAGGCGGTGCCGCCGCAGGGACCCCCGCCGGGGTACGGCCATCCCCAACAGCCTCCGGCGCCGTCGCAGGGCTACGGCCATCCCCAACAGCCCCCGCAGGGCCACGGCTACCCGCAACAACCTCAGCCGGGCCACGGCTACCCCCAGCAGCCCCCGCCTGGGTACGGCTACGGCGTCCCCGGTGGTCCTGGAGGGCCCGCCGGCCCACCTCACCAGGGGAACACGCGCAAGAAGCCGGTCGGGATGATCGTGCTGCTCGTCATGGCCGTACTCGTCCTGAGCGGGGCCGGCTACGGGGCCTGGTACATGTTCGTCGGCTCGGCCAGCAACAACGTGCTGTGGAGCGTGGCCGCCGCCAAGCCGCAGGGCTCGACCCCCGACACCAGCACCGAGACGAATCGGGGCACCTGGTTCACCGACAAGGCGGTGGTCCAGGCCCTGACCGGCGGTGTGAAGGCGTACGACCTCGATACCGGCAAGCAACTGTGGGCCTCGTCGCTCCCCGGCGACAGCAACCATTCGTGCCTCGCGCCCGAGAACTCCTCGGGCGATATCGGTGTCGTCACCTACGGTGAGAACAGGGCCTGCGACCACGTCGTGGCATACGACCTCAACACCGGCAAGAAGCTCTGGGACAAGAAGATCAGCCTCGGTGACTCCTCGGACGGTGCGTCGGTCGCTCGTGCCGGCGACGTCGTCGTCATCAACGGCGGAACCACGGCGCTTGCCCTGAAGGCGGCCGACGGTACGCCGGCCTGGAATCCGAAGCGGTTCGCGACGGAGGACTGCGGCAGCGGCGGCTTCAGCGGTGGCGAGGCGCTGCTCAGGGTCCGGCACTGCCAGGTCAACGACCCCGACGACCCCAACTGGCTCGACGGGTGGGACGAAGTCTCGCTGGTCGATCCGGCCACCGGGCAGCCCCGTTGGACCTACCGTCACGAGATCCCCGAGGACAGCTTCGGCGAGCTGTCCAGCGGCAACGTCCTTTCGACCTCTCCCATCGTCATGATCCGGGACGGCGACAACGGAGAAGCGCTCTTCTCCCTCGACGACAAGACAGGGAAAGTGCGCAGCGAGTTCTCCCCCGCCAAGCCGGCCGAATACCTCCACACTTCCGGCTCGGACGGCGGTCGCTGGCCGGAGGCCGGCGTCTTCGGTGACACGTTCGTCATGGGCGTGTCCGAAGGGAACAGCAAGGGCCTGATGGTCGCGTACGACATCGACAGCGGCAAGCAGCTGTGGAAGACGAAGGCAGAGCAGTTCAAGGACTACTACCCGCTGCCAGCGGCCGGAGGCGATCGCATCCTGGCCTACGTGACCAGCCATGACAACGACAAGGGACCCGAGCTGGTCGAATTCGGGGCCGAGGACGGCTCGATGAAGACAGTCGTCGAGTACCCGGTCGAAGTCGGCAAGGCGATGTCCACCAGCGGCAGGCCGTTCTGGCACGAGGACCGGCTCTACATGGCCTTGGCGGACCCCCTCACCGGTCTGGGGAACCAGGCGTACACCCTGGTCGCTCTCCCCACCACCGACTAGCGGCGACACAGACAGACAGTGGCCGGGTGCCCGACTCCCCACGAGGATCGGGCACCCGGCCGCATGACGCCCCCGAGCCCCTGCGCCAGGAGACCGCCGGCCTCATGCCACCCGACACCCCCACCCCACCCACAACCCCCGAACAAGCCCTCGCCATCGTCCGCAGCCGCTACGCCCAACCCAGGCTGCCGGACGGCACCCCCGCTCCCCTGCACGTCCACGAATTCGACATCGGCTATCTGGTGTACGCGACGCTCCCGCCCATCGCCGATGCCTCAGGCCGGCCCCGACCCGCGGCACCGGGCGGCAGCAAGGTCATCGTCGCCAAGGACACCGGTGAGACGGTCGCCGTCCCCAACTACCCGGTGGAGACAGCCATAGCCCTCTACCGCAGACAAGCCCGTCAATAAGATCGTTATAGGAGCTCCACGGGACCGGCAGCACCTTGCGTCTGCGAAGGTCATAGGGTGTCGGGAGACTCACGGGGGCGCCGAAAGGTGCGCGAGTGGCTCGATCGCATCGAGCCTCGCGGCGACCTGGGGTGCGGGTCGGTGGAGATGCGGGTTCCTTTCGTATGAGCCCGGACCACGCATCGTGCTCCCTCGCAGAAGGACGTGTGAGAGGGAACCATGACTTACCCCACGCCGCCCGGCGGCGGTAATCCGTATGGGCAGCCGCCCCCGCAGAGTGGTTGGCAACCGCAAGGGCAGGGGTCGGGCCAGAGCCCGGCGCAGCCGCCCATGCCGGCGGCGCCGCCCGGGCCTCCTCCGGCTGCCGCTCCGGGGCAGCCGGGGCCGTCTCCGTACGGTGGGTACGCCCCGCCCGGCAACCCGGTGCTCGGGGGGCATGTTCCCGGCGCTCCTGTGCCTGGCGGTCCCGTACCCGGTGGTCCCGTACCCGGTGGTCCCGCGCACACCGGTCCCGCGCCCGGGTACCCCGTCCCCGGCGGCCCTGTGCCCAGAACACCCGTACCCCCCTCGGGCGGCGGAGGGACCGGCCGTAAGGCCTTCGGCATCGTGCTCACCGTCTTCGGCGTGCTCGGCATGCTCGGCGGCGGGGCGCTGGTGGCGCACGCGTACAGCAACGCGCAGCAGGTGATACCCAACCAGGCCTACACGCCGGTGGTGTGGCGCAACGAAACCACCGACAACCTCTTCCCGGAGACCATCGGCAACCCGCCCAACTACACCTACGAGGCGTCGGACAAGAAGATCGCCCAGTGGAACCGGATGGGTATCTCCGAGGACACCTCGTGCGCCAAGGGCCTCAGCGGAGCGACCAAGGAGAAGGCGCTGGAGCTCGGGTGCGAGGCCGTGTTGCGTGCCACGTACATCGATCTCACGGGTGAGATGGTCGCCACGGTCGCAATCGTCGTCATGCCCAAGGACGGAGAAGCCGGGTCGGAGCTGGGCGAGTACCTCGGGGAGCAGTCGGAGGAGGACGTCCCCGACGCCGCGGTGGTTCCGCTGAAGGTTCCCGGGACGCTCGCGGCCAAGTGGCAGGAGAGCAGGCGCAACGGCATGGGCGGCGCCCCCGTCGGAACGTACGCCGTCGCCGTCACCACCGGCGCGGTCGACGGGCGCAATCCGGCGGACCTGCCCGGCGACTTCGGTGAGGGCGTCGGGACCGTCGAGGACCGAAAGCCCTGGATGGACGAGGCCGACTCCCTCGCCGACACGTTCAGCACCCACATCATGAACCTGGCGAGGTGAGCCCCGCAGTGAAGCTCCGGACCATACGCGCGACCTGCACCGCGGTCGCCCTCACCGGCCTGCTGGGCACGCTGGCCACCACGCCCGCCCAGGCGGCCACGCCGGTCGGCTGGGAAGGACAGGCGCTCGGTCTCTCCGCCGCTCAACAGCAGAGCCAGGGCGAGGGAATGACGGTCGCCGTCCTCGACTCGGGTGTGATGGAGGACCATCCCGCCCTCAAGGGCAAGGTGACCACGGGCCCCGACTTCCTCCAGGACGGGCTGGAGCCGGGAGACCCGAAGTGGGGAGAGCATGGCACCGCCATGGCCTCGGACGTCCTCAAAGTCGCTCCCAAGGCCAAGATCCTCTCTGTGCGCGTGATCGACGACAGCGATGACGAGACGCCCGACATCAAGGACCTGGAAGAACTTCGGAACCAGGGCAAGAGCCCCCTCGAAGCAGGGATCCAGTACGCGGTCGACCACGGGGCCGACGTGATCTCCATGTCGCTCGGCAGCAGCGACTGGTTCAACACGTACTCCGCCGAGGAGTCCGCGGCCGTGGACTACGCCCTGCTCGCGGGCGTGCCGGTGCTCGCCTCGGCCGGCAACTCCGGCGACGGGCTCAACAGCACCTCGTACCCGGCCGGTTACGCCGGCGTGATCGCGGTCGCCGCCACCCAACCGAACGGCACCCGCGCCGAGTTCTCCACGGTGCACACCTACAACGACGTGGCCGCGCCGGGCGTCGCCATCAACAGCGCGACGAACACCGGCGGCTACAAGCCGGTCAACGGCACCTCACCGGCCTGTGCGCTGGCCGCGGGCGTCGTGGCGCTCATGAAGGCGAAGAACCCGAAGCTGACGCCCACCCAGGTGAACGACGTCCTGATCGCCACCACCAACCGCCCCGCCGGCGGCGGCAGCGCCCTGCTCGGCTACGGACCGATCAACGCGGCCGCGGCCGTCAAGGCATCCGCATCGCCTCCCAAGGACGAGACGGCGCCGGCGGCGTACGAGGGCAAGGAGCACTTCGCGACGCCGGACGGCACACCGAAGGACACGCACCCCGAGCTGGAGCAGTCGGTCTTCATGACGGGCGCGGTCGCTGCGGGCGCGGGGCTGGTGTTGCTGATCGGCGGTGTGCTTCTGGTGCGGTCGGGGCGGCGCCGGGCGCCGACGCCTGGGCCGATGGGACCGACGGGACCGGCCGGCATGATGCCGCCTCAGGGGCGCTACCCGGGCTGATTCCCTCGGCTTCCGCCCAGTTGAATCACCCGTAGAAGCCCCTGTCGAAGCCCCTGAGAAGCTCCTGTCGGCTGTTGGGACCTCGGTCCTCCAGCCGACAGGAGCTTTCGATTTTCCCGGTTCAGGTAGCTGTGGCGACAGCCCTGCAATGGACCAGCGTCAGCTCCGAGCAGTCGTGCCCACCGGCGAGATTTGGCTCGTACAGGGAATCCGTACGTTCTGCTGGCCTTGGTGCTGCCCTATCGCCCCATGGCCATGGCGTCCTGCCGCAGGTGTTCCGGGAACGCCATGAAGAAGTTCACCGCCCCCTGGCTGGGCAGGCACACCCTCACCCAAGAGTCGTCAGTGAAACCGATCTCGTAGGTGTCCGCGTCCACGTCCGTACGGTGCCGGATCCAGGCCACGTGATGCGCCTCCGTGCTCCAACCTTGCTCGACGACGCCCAGTTGCCCAGCACTCCTGCGACGCGCTCGCTGCACGTATGCGATCCCCAACCGACGGTCCGTCAGCTGAAGGACCGGCACTACACCCGTCGTTTTCGACACCGGCCAGAGCGCGGCGGCCAGATTCCCGCCGAGGCTGTGCCAGCCGCCCTCCAACGGCTTGCCGTGCCTGCGCCGCCATTCGAAGAGCCAGTCGAAGCCGCCGATCTCGGGCAGGGTCACCAGCCGCCAGAAGACCCGGGAGACGCCCGCCAGCCTGTCCCCCGGCATCCGAAGACCGCGCAGCACCCGGGGCCGTCGGCTCCGCCGTGGCTTCGGCAGCCGGTGGCCCGGCACGGCCACTTCGCTGCCGAGCAGCCGCTCACCACCCGGCAACGCCTCCGCGGCCCGCGTCCTGACGTCCTTGTAGGGCACACGGCGGAAATCCACAGGCAGGCTCATCCGAAAACTTCCCTTACCGATAGGGCCGACCGTTCCTTGAAGCTCTGCGGTTCCGGCCGGTTCTGGTACTCGGCCTGCTCCTCAGTGGGCTTCGGCGTGGCACTGTCCTGGTGCGCCACATCCCAGGTACGGTCACCGATCCGCACCTCGTCCAGACCGGTGGTCTGGTGAAGCGACCGTTCGGCGCCGTCCGCCCATCCCGCGACCGTCCCGTCGACGTCCCACCCGGTTTCGTGCTCCAGCACGCTGCCCGCAGTGGGGGCCGCATCGATCGCGGCTCCCACCATCTGAGCGCCGAGGACCTTCTTGACCGGGTACTTGACCGCCGTTTTGATCTTCTTGCGGGTCGGCTTGTGTCGCCACGCCGCCCTGGCCTTGGTGCGGAGCCGCCGCAACTTCTGCAGCGCCCGCAGCCGGTCGGCCAAGTCCTTTAGCCTGTCGGCCAGTTTCGCCGTGATACGTACGGCCTTCAGCATCCGGTGCGCCGTGCCCGCTGCGGCGATGAGTGGCCCGATCGCCGCGCCGATCCCCGCGGTGAGCAGCGCCACGATGGCGGCCGTGGCCGCGGCGACCAGCAGTGCCTCGACGATCTCAACGATCAACTCGACCATCGCATCCTCGGCGACAGCACACGCCTCGGCCGCCATCTCCAAGAGTTCGGCGATCGTGATCATGTCCTCGGCCTCGCCGAGGAGGCCCTGCTCGAACTCGGCCATCTGGCCACCGAACGCCTTGGCCGCTTCACCTGTCCAGGACGCCTCGAGTGTGCGGCGTTCCGCTCGCAGATCCTCGACCACGCCCTGCATGTCCCGGGCCGCAGCGCGCCACTCCTGCGCGACCGCGCGCAGCCGTTCGTTGTCCCCGCTGACCTTCTCCAGGTAGTCGTCGAGCCCGAGCTCCTTGATGGCCGCCCGGATCGTCCCGTCGAGGGCCCCTGCCAGGGGGTTGCTCCAGTCGACGGAGAAGCCGACCCTGTCCAGTGCGTCACTCACGCGGTGTCACCGCCGAACGCACGCACCTGGTCCTCCTCGTTGGCATCGTAGGCGTCAGCGCTCAGTCTCAGGCCGCCGGCGATCAGCTGAAGCGTCTCCGTCACGTCACGCAGGTCCTCGCCGGCCTGCGTCGACTGCGTGTCGTAGTCCGCCTTGAGGCTGTCGGACTCCGCCAGCTTCCCGAAGACACCACTACTCAGGTCCAACCCGGACGTGCGGCGCCGGACCACTGCCACGCGGTCGGCCGCGCTGTCCAATGACTTGGCGAAACGCCGTAGCGCCGCACTCTCGACGTCGTACCCTGCACCCTGGCTCATACAGCTTCCCCGCGAATTCGATCTTGCACTGTGCAAAGCCTAGTCGCAGGGATTCACCCGTTTTTCGGCATGGCCATGGCGCATTCACGAGCCGCACGCCTCAAGACCGCACCTTCCGCACGCTTCACCGACCCGAACGCCCCCCATCGCGCGCCGCCGCGACCCAAGCCAAGCAAGGCCAGTCTGCAGGGCGCCTTCATTGAACTGCCGTGAGCACACAGTTGGTTGAGCGCCGGCACTTCAGCCGTCGACCGTTACAGAACCTCCCCGACCGCGCCGGATCACGACGGAGTGGCGCACCCGCCCAAGACGCAGTCGACGACTGCCCACCTGGAACGCCGGCGAGCTCGCTCGTCGGGCCCACCGCGAGCGCTGCGTGCGCAAAGCCCAGCTTTGCAATGCGGCCGGGGCCGGCCTGCTCCCGTTCCGAGCAGACTCGGCCCAGTCCTTCGGCCACACCACCAGTAGGGTGCCGCTGCCTCGACACGACGGCTACACCGCCGCAGGATGGCGTTCAACCACCCGACATTGTCGGCCCACGCCCAATACCTCCTCCGGGCACGCGCCGCCTGTCGACTACTATCCGTTCAGTCGACTGCCGGGAAAACAGCGAGAGACGTAATCAGGTGAAATTCTCGGAGCTGCTGTCCTGGTCGGATTTCAAGGACTGGATCTCAGGACCCGCAACTCCAGACCAGCACGCCATCGCTCGGGAGGCCCGAATGCGGGCAGGGACAGTCCTTCCCGAAGGAGAGCGACTCGGCGACTCCCATGTCGTGGCCATAGGCAAGGGTGTGCCGACACCTCCCAACCGCCTGAGGCCGAGCGGTTCCTGGACCGTCTGAATCCGGTGAACGCGGCGTTGGACGCGTTCGACAGCCGGGGCGAGAACAAAGAGCAGGCGCTGCACGGGGATTGGGGCAGCGCTGCAGGAGAGCTGGCGGTTGCTCTGCAACCCCGTGAAGGATGTGATGTCGTGGCGGTCCTTTTGCTGGGGGACAGCGGCCTGCACCTGGTCCACGTACAGAAGTCCCCGGACGGGCGCGGGGTGGGGCCGGGCGTCCAATACGGATGGGGCGTTCCTTCAAGGCGTGTGGCGTGGATCCGAAAGCGGAATGGCGCGCGACACGGCACCCATGAGATCGGTTTCGATGACGGCTCATGGGTGAGGGGCATCTTCCCTGTTGCCGGCTGGGGAACGCTGGTGGAAGCCCTCGCCAACCTCAACGGCGGCTCCACCCCCGCCCGGTGAAGCACAGTCCCGTATCTTCATGGTCCGTCCGGAGGCATGCGTTGACGGGCCGGAGCTACGGAAGGACGGCATGCGAGATCGATCCGTTCAGGGACGAGATACTCAACTCCCCATGGGCAAGGCCGCATTCGACCACCCCGAGACTCGGACCGCCTGGGCCAAGGCAAGACGCGCGCTGATCACACGTCTGTCACTCGCGACCTTCCTCTTCGCGGCGGCGTTCATCACCCTCAGCGTGCTACAGGGATTCGGCGTCATCACAATGCCCGGCAGCGAGAACAAGGACGGCGGCGTCCTCGGCCTGATCCTGACTCTGCTGCTCTTCGTCTACGTAGTTTTCCTCTGCCTCTACGTCAGCGCCCTGCGCTCTCTTCGGCGAATCCGACGCGTCCTCGAAGCACACCCGTGGCGACCGATCCAGGGAGCTCAGCGGCAGCCCGTCCTCAAGGACGCGATCGGCGTGCCCATCCTGCTCCTGCTCAATGCCACGGCAGAGACGGCGAAGGCGGACGGCTTCATGTCGGCCCGCGGTGCGGTCCACCGCCGTCGCTGGCCGGAAGCCATGGAGTACGGCGCCTGGCACGCGGGGGACCTCGAGGGCCACGGTGTCCTCGCCCTCCCGGGCGGCACCGACCTCATGGAGGTTGAGCCCCGCCGATGAGCCCCCACGCTGAACCCCGTCGCAACGCTCATCGAACTACCGGTAGGAGACAGCCTTCTTGATACCGGCACGCCGGGCCCGCTCGATGCGAGCTTCCCCGGCGCTCTCCCGCTCCTTCGCCGAGAGCACCCATTCATTGGGCTGCATGAAGAGCAGCTCGCCGGTGCCCGGCACGACGGCGGCGCCGCCGAAGGGATCGTCACCGGCGAACCACACACCGTTCTCGATGCCTGCCGGCCAGCCGTTGCCCCCGAGGACGGATTTCGCAAGCATCGTCGTCGATTGATCAGCTTGCTGGGCGAAGCGCAGGCGAAGCCTCGACCTCGCGCGCTTCTCCGTATGCATCTTCTCGATCGGCCCACGGAATTCCATGGGGTAGGTGCGGAAGACCCGCGAACACCTCCAGATCAACGAGAGTCTCGCGTAGAAGCCAACCGCGGAGATCAGAGATCCAAACATCCCGATAATCGCGAGAGGCAGCAAGTAATCGCTCTTCGTGACGAACAGCAGGAGAATCATGACCGCGAAGATCGGGAAAACCTTCAGGAAGCGCTTCAGCGTGACGCCGTAGTGGTCCTTCAGCGCACTCTTGAAATCCGAACCGCCCATTGCGTCAGGCACATGACTGGTCTCGTGCACAACATCCCTTTCCCCTATCGGCTCGCCCCCGGGCCCGCCCCTCGTCGCCCAAGGCCGACTACCGGTAACGCACAGCCCTCTTGATCCCGGCCCGCTTGGCCTGCCCGATGCGAACCTCCCCGGCGCTCTCCCGCTCCTTCGCCGACATCGCCCACTCGGTGGGCTGCATGAAGAGCAGCTCACCACTGCCCGGCACGATGGCCGCGCCCCCGAACGGTTCGTCTCCGGCGAACCACACGCCGTTGGCGATGCCCTCCGGCCAGCGGGAGCGTCCCAAGGGGTCCTTGGCCAGCAGTGTCACCGACTGGCCGACCTTGCCGGCCCGCGCGCCCAAGCGCAGGTGGAGCCGTAGCGGCCGCTCCAGCTTGACCTTCTCGACGGGCGCACGGAATTCCAGAGGGTAGGTACGGAAGGCCCGCGCACATCTCCAGGTCAGGAACAGGCGGCCGTAAACGAGAAAGAACGCGACCAGGAAGCCGATCATTCCCACGATGGCCAACGGCAGGAAGTATCCGCGGTAGTCCATCGGCCACGCGAACATCTGAACAAACAGAGCCGCGCTGGGCAGGCCGAGTTTCGCGAATCGAGTCAGCGCGGAGCGGTAGTAATAGCTCAGTGCGCCCTTGAAGTCCGTGCCGTCCGTCGCGTAAGGCGCGTGCGCGGTCTCTGACACAGCGGATCCTCCAGTAGTCCTGCCCGTGTTCATCCGAAGGGGCTCTTCCCCGCGGTCCCGGCCCCAGGTGCTCCGAACGGCCCCGATGCGCCGTTCGCTTCGGCCGGCCCTGCCGGGTCGGTGAAAGTCACCGTTTGGGCGACGCCCAGCAGCACGCCACGGTAGTCGTCGGCCATGTGCACGGCCGGGGTCACCAGCTGAACGGTGATGACCGACGAGCCGCGCGTGTCCGGAATGACCACCGTGCCCTGCCAGACCGTCTCCTCCAAGGGCTCGTCCTGTCCCTCGGGCGGAGCACCCGGCGACACAGTGCGCCGTTCCGACTCGAGGAGGAAACCCGTCCCGACGGCCAGCTCCACCGGGACGACGCCGTTGTCCACACCGGTGCCGGCGCCGGCCGCCAGCATCTGGGTGAGCGCGGCCTTGGCGTTGCCCTTCGGCGTCACGAGCGTGGAGACCGTCAGGACGGACATCAGTGGGTCGCCGTTGTCGTCGGGGTGCATGCCGAGTGCGCACCCCTGGACCTGCTGGCTCTGCAGCATGCTCACGACGACGGCGTAGAGGCGGAACGCCTGATCGGCGCGGTCGCGAGCCTCGGCGGGAAGTTCATTGATCTGCCGAGCCATTTCCAGGAGCCCCTCAGCTGTCGGCTGGAGGTCCAACTTGAGGTAGCCGTACGGGAGTCCGTACCAGTACTCCGGCTTCGGCTCGGGCGGCGCGATGTCGAGGAAGGTGTTCACAGTCGGATGCCCCTCATCATTTCGCCCATATCCGTCAGGATTCCGATGGCGCCGGCCTTCAGCCCGGTCGAGGCGGCGCCGATCTTCGTCACCTCGGCGGAATCATGTCCGTAGCCGTTCTTCGGAAGAACGCCGGCGGTCTCCAGCGACGACGCCGCGTTCGCGAGTACGTTCGCGCCCTGGATGGAGTACTGAAGCGCCCCAACCGCGGGATCCGTCGCGGCCTCAAGAGCCTTGAGCTTGAAGGCCGGCACGATTTCACTGCCGAAGTTGGCCATCTTCGACCCCAGCGACATGGCCTCTCCGCCCTCACGGACAACCGCCGCCGCGAGCCCCGCCTCGCTTCCCGCCCTGGCGAGCGCTCCGACGCCGGGCACCATACCGAGCGTGTCACCGACCATCGCGCCCCAGGCGAAGGCCCCTTCCTTCCACCCGTACTTGCCCATCAGGGAATCCCTGAAGTCCTCGCTCGAGAGGTTCTTCGTCATGGCGAGCGCGCTGGCGCCGACGGCGATCGCCGCGAAGATCGGCGCGGCCGGCGTCGGGAGGAGCGCGAGCAGACCGGCGATGGCGCCGATGGTTCCGGCGTGCTCATAGATCTGCTTGCCGACCCAGGCGATGCCCTCACCGATGGCCGAAACGGTCTTGCTGAGCCAATTCGGTTCCTTCGGCGCCAGCTTGTCGTCGGCCTCGTCGAGCTTGCCGGCGATGAACTCGGCCCGGGCGGTGTGGTCGCCCTCCAGCTCCTTCGCCTTCTTGATGACGTCGTTGTACGCGGTGGTGGCGTTGTTGAGCTGGGTGGTGGCCTCGTTCAGCGCACTCTCGGCGGCACGCAGCTTGGCCGTGGCGGCATCGGCCTCCGCCTGGGAGGGGAACTCCTTCCCGGCGAGCTTGAGGTCCGGGTGCTTGCTGGCCTCGTCATGACGCGTCTGGGCCGACTCGCGGGCGGTCTTCTTCTCACCTGCGGCGTCGTCGTACTTCTTCGCCAGGTCCCGGTGGGATGCGAGGTCGCCGTCCCATGTGCCCAGCCAGCCGGCGGCCTTCCCCAGGGACTGTCCGGCGTTCCTCATGTATTCCTTGAGGTCGCCGTCGAGGGCGTCACGGAAAGCGTTCGCCGCGTCCCCCTCCCAGGAGGAGCTGGCCGCGAGCAGTCGCTCGATCTGGCGATGGCAGTTGTCCAGCGTCTCCGCCGCGGACTTCACCTTCTTCTGCACTGTCGAAACCGCTTCCGGTACGCCGGGAACGGGATTCCAGCCGAGGTTCGGGTACGGGTTGGCAGCCATCAGCGGGTCCCCCCTGCGTTCGCGGCCGCCGTGTCGTTCATCTGCTTGAGGGCCTTCGACAGTTCCTCTTCGAACTTCTTGTAGCTCAGCATGGTCGTCTCGACGCCCTCGCCGACGGCCTTGATCAGGTCCTTCAGCTGGTCGGTCCCGTACGCCCACCTGTCCTGGAAGGTGTCACAGGCCTCGTCCAGCCGAGGCGTCCCGATCTGGTCGGCCCGCACGTCCGCGAGCGCTTTGCGCGCCCCCTCCAGTTCCTCAACGGATCGCTTCAATGTGTCACCGAACGACTTCAAATGATCAAGATCGACCTTGAATTCCCCAGCCACTGAGGACCCCCTTGTGTGTTGCGCTGAAGCGATCAGTTGCGACGCAGGGGGCGATAGGACACCCCCGTGGTGATGACGCGGGCACAGACTATCGTCGAGTCTTGGAGATTCTGTGAGGACTGAATCGTCACATTGAGTGAGCGAACGATCTTGATGAATATGAGCGCGCGCTCGTGTGCTCGTACATGCTCAGTGGGTTCTGCCGCACCCGGCGATTGCAAGATCGACCGGCGCATCGACCGGTGCCGGTCAGGCCCTCAAGGGACCGGTCAGGCCCCCTCAAGGAAGGCGAGTACGAACGCCAACGGCAGTGCGACGACAGCCAGGACGAGCCCGGCCGCCGCCACTCCCGTACGGATCTCCCGCTTGCCCCGGACGCCCAGATAGGCGGCGATCAACGGCAGGAGGCACAGCACGAGAAAGCTGTAGTGCCAGCCTTCTTCCTTGACGAGGAAGACCATGACGCCCAGGCAGGCCGGCACCGACGCGACGCTCATGGCCTGACAGCGCGAGAGGAAGAGCTCCAGGCTGTCGCCGCCGAGGAATGCCATGTTCTGGACCGCTTTCTGTGGCTGTGCCGCATGGTGGCCTTGGCCACGGGTGCACTTGGGGAATACCGTTCGCCGCGGCGAACGGACCGAACTCAGTCGTCGCGGGTCGGCCGCAGGCGAGCATAGTGGTGCCGTATTCGGACCCGTACTGGCCCCCTACCCCCTCTGTCCGGCCCCTGTTCAGATCACCCCCGCCCAAGCAGCAGCAAGCCCGGCAAATCGAGAGTCTTGTTGTTGTCCCCGGGCCGACGGCGTCCCTCGCTGCTGTTCTTCCAGGTCATGGAGACGGTCGGGGTCTTGCCGTCCCGGATGGTGACCTTGGAACCCACGTAGGGTTCGCCGTCCTTGGTCTTCCCGCGCAGCTTGATAGCAGTGCTCTGGGCGGCCTTCTCGGAGGAGTTGACGGTGCAGATGGTCTCCGTGGAGGTGCCGTCGGCGGCGAGCCTTGCACCAATCGCGAGCAGGATGATGCCCTTCCTCTCGACCTTGCCGTAGAACGAGGCATAGTAGACATCGCCAAGACAGTCGGCGACGGCCGCATATACGCGATCGCCGGCGAGGGATTTCTCCGGCTCGCCGAGCCCCAGACCGGTTCCGTCTTTGTCATGAATGCCGACACGGATCGAGTTGGAGACCTGGAAAGTGGAATCGTCGCCCGGCTTCATAAAACGGGTGCCGCCGTCCACGTCGCTCGCGCCGTAGCCCTTCTCCTCAAAAGCCTTGGTGAGTGCGTCGGTGTCGAATTCTCCCGTCATGCGGGCGTTGTAGTTACCGACGACGATGGAGGTCTCTACATCCTTTTCGTCGAAGCCCCACTCCTTGAGGGGGTCTGCGGCGTGACCGGACAGCTCCGGGATGCCGTAACCCCACAGACCGCTGAACTGCTTCTTGTCCTTGGCAGCCAGGTCGCGCGTGGTGGAGACATCGACGTACAAGATGGCCTCGTCGGCAGCCGAAACGGGCGCAGCGGCGAGCGCCTCCTCAAGGCCCGTCCCCTTCGCGCCCCCGTCACCGCTGTCTCCGTCGCCGCTTGAGAAACAACCGACCGCCCCAACAGCCAGCGCACCACAGGTGATCAGAGCCACGAGAGAGTGACGTGACGATATTCGCATGCGGCGCAGGTTACCCAGAGATGCGGTCCGAACAGCTGGGATTCGGTGGAGGCTTGGGCCTGTCCCGGAGTTGAGCGGAGTCTGAGCCGTTGCCGACGAACCGACGTCATCTCGGGCACCTCGGAGGAAGTGACGCTGTTCTTCCTGCCGCGCCGCGAGGTGCGGAGGCAAGGACGTCGGAACCTTCTCTCAAGGCGGCTCGCCCAGTCCATGCCTTCCGAACCCTCCCTCCGGACCGACGATCGGCGACCACGACAGGTCGTACGCGTCACACACCCGCCGCCTCAGCGCCCTGACCAACCGCTGACCGCGTACGACCCTCACCTTCGTCGGCAGATCGGAGGACGACAAAACTCCCGTTCGCTTATGGGAATTTACCCCTTGTAGTGTGGTGATTGGATCACGGCTGCCAAAGACACACGGGGCAAACATAGGACATGGAACCGAAGTTGAGAGCGATGCACTGCGGCGGTACGCCAGAGCCATGGACCGTGCCGAAGGCCAAGTAGAAGCCATTCGCAACCGCATCAGACCCCTGGATCTACCGGCCGGTGCGTTCGGCAAGCTCTCGGAGTCCGAGAGCCTCAAGGCCGACTATGACACCCAGTCCACGGAGGCGGAGGCCGATCTCAAGGACGTCATGGAGTCGCTGACGGCGGTAGCCGAGGGCGCACGCCTCGCGGCAACCGCGTACGACACCACCGAGGAAGATCACGTCCAGATGCTCAAGGGACTCGGGGGCGGTGCCGGATGAGCATCCTTGACCAGATCGGCTTCTCCGTCGACTGGAGCAATCCACTCGCCGACACTGTCGACAAGGTCATCCGGCAAGCCATCAAGGAGTCCGGGCTCGAAGAGAAGCTGGAGGCGGTCAGCGGCGACAACGAGCGACTGCTCGAGGTGGCCCGCTACTGGCGCGCCGCTGCCAGCGACATGCGGGGAGTCGTCGACGACCTTGTCGCAGAGCGCCGGGCCCATCAGCAGACGTGGGTGGGAGACGCGTCCACAGCCTTCGGCGGGACCATGGCCGAGTTCGAGAAGTCCTTGCTCGGCGAGGCCGACGACATGGACACGGTGGCCGAACTCCTGGAGTCGGCGGCCGAGGCGTGCACCATGGCCGAGAACGCGATGGTCGAACTCATCGTTGAAGTCGTTGAGGCGCTTCTGGCTGCGGCGGCGACGGCGGCAATCGTCGCGGTGCTGACCGCGGGCGTGGGTGCGGCGATCGGTCCGCTCATCGCGGCGGCCGGCATCGCCCACCGCGCGATGAAGGCCGTACGAATCACAGCCAAGCTGGCGGATAGCCTGGCCGATCTCGCCAAGCGCATGCAGGCGCTGCGGAAGCTCGCCAAGGCGCGCACCAAGCTGCGGGCGGTGTGGCGGGACAAGGGCACGATGCTGCGCCCGGGCAAGCGCAAGCTGCTCAGCAAGGCCATCAACAAGGGCGTGGTGAAGCCTCTTGTGGGTGCCCAGTTGGTGGGGGCAGCCGTGGATGCAGCACCGACGGCCGCAAGCCTCGCAGAGCACTACGGGATGGATGCACAGCCCATCAAGGATGCCGCTGGGAATGTGACCGATACGGTGAACCAGCTGGGAGACAAGGCCGAAGGTGTGGTGCGCGACGTCACGGGCCATGAGGTGAACCGCCCGCCGGTCGGCAACCCGTTGGAGTCCCCCCAGTCCAAAGAACAGACGGAGTACGCCAACCGCCCCCAGCCGCAGCGGTTTGGCGAGCGGCTCGCGGACTCAGCACCGTACGCCGGAAAGTCCGTTCGGGAGGTCTTCGGATGAAGTGGAGCGCAGCGCTGCGTCCGTTGCGGTTGAAGGAGGCGGAGGAGAGGGCGGCACAGGTTCTGCCGGCCGGGGAGCGACTCGTCGCCGGCCAGCCGGCTTGGCCTGGGCAACGTGTTCCCAAGCCACGCAGGGGGCGCCGCCCCCGTGTGCTGCGCGGTTTGCGGATGCCCGGTGACCGTTGGGAGGGGGTGAAGGCCCGGCTCCTGTTCCTCCTCGTGGTGACGGATCTACTGGGCGCCCTTTTTGAGGCCCTGTTCGACTGGGAGCGCAAGAAGGGCAAGCCCCTCAAGGGCGGTTGGAACTGCCTTGCCGGGCAGTTCGCCGTAGCGCTGCATCCCATTTCGAGGACGACGGGTGTGGTGCAGGTGCTCCAGCTGACCGACCGGAAGCTGCGTGTCACGTACGTCCAGCGGGGCCGACGGCGTGATGAACTCGGTCATGCCGAGCCCGGGTGGGCCGTGGACATCCGGCAGGTCGCGTGGCTTCGCGACCGTCGCGACGTAGCCAACAAGAATTATGAGATCGGATTCGTGGACGGCTCCTGGGCGCGTGTGTACTTCTCGCCGGTGAACCGGGACTTCCTCGACCGCCTTCCGGCTCACCTCCGGCACGACGCTCCCGCGCCGTGAGCGGTGGTCACGGCCAAGGGTGCCAGAGGTCGTCAGGGCAGTGCGGCCGGGCTGTCGCACCCGTGGCGGGCAGCTGACTGCTCGGCGAAGTGCGCCAGGTCCTCCCACTCCTCCTTGGTGAGCGGGGCCGAGGTGAACTTGCGATCGTTCCCCTCGACCGGCGACGCGTAGTAGTAGCCGACGCCCAGGGCGCCCTGGCATGTGGCCGAGGTCCAGGCCGTGGACCTCTCGACTCCCGAGGGGGTGTCGTGGCCGCCGTACTTGCCGTTGACGACGGCGTCGGACGCATCGTTGAAAGGGCCGTATGCAGCTGTGAGTTGCAGGCTGCCGACGAGTAGACACTCCTCCACCGGCGACACTCCCGCGGCGGTTTCCCGCACCGCCGACACCGAGGTCATCCCCTTGCAGGTGCCTGTGGCACCGCCGGCCGACACGGTCTTCGCGGTGGCAGCGGGAGCGGTCAGTTCGCCCGCGTTCCCCGGTTCCGTCACGCAGCCGGTCTTCTCCGCCGCGCGCTGCGCTGTTCCGGTGGCCACACGGGCGAGCTTGAGACGGACAGCGTCAGTGACCTTGCTGTCGTAGGGCGAATCGGCAGTCACGAGTACTCCACTGCCGTCTTTCGATGTCCAGTGCTTGCAACTGAGAAGCACGGAGGCAGTGGCCTGGTCGTCTTCGGTGACCATCAAGCCCTGCCAACCTGCGTTCAAAGGCACGGGAAAGGACTCCTGATCGCCCTGGAAGGTATAGGCACCGTACGCGTTCAGGGCACCCGCGGAGGTCTCGATGGAGATCTCGACGCCGTCGACGACGCACCGCGTTGCCAGCCCGTCCGGTTCCGTCACATCGCCGGATACATCGAACTGCCAACTGGACACGTCGAATCCCAGGCCGAGCAGGGAGAGTTTCGACTTCCCCGCCAGGTCCAGTACCGGGTCGACGGGAAGCATCCCACTGCACGCTCGTCCGGTCTTGGCAGCCGGGTACTGCAGCTGAAATCCGTAGTACCCGGCCCCCAGCACGGCGAGGGCAACCGTGGAGCCGATCAGCCGACGTCTTCCTTTTCCTCGGAACAGAGCCCGAGAGTCCCACTTCATCTGCCGCAATCCCTGTCTGCGTGACGATTGACCGAACCTGCATGCACCGCGTGTGCCCTCGGACCGCCCAAGGGCTTCCCGGGTCAGCCCTGCCCCGTGCCCCTCTTGTCCTGGCCGTAGCCTTCCAGGTTGCTCTCGGCCGAATGGAACCCCTGCTCGACCTCGTTGGCCAGGATGTTGTTGTAGTCGGCGACGTCGCCCTTGCCCTGGGCCTCCGCTGAGTTCTGGTAGGCGCCCTGGAGAACGGCCGAGGTGGAGTGCTTCGCGTTCTCCCAGTCCGCACCGCTGGAGTACACCGTGTCGCCCAGGGTGTCCCGTTGGGATCCCTGGACCATCTGGTTGATGAGATCTCCGGTGACCGTGGTGGCGAGGCCGGCGACTCCGGCACCGACGGCCGGCGTGGCGATGAAGGAGGAGCCGACGCCGATGCCGGTGCCCACGATGCCCGCCGCGTAGCTGCCCGCACGGCCCAGGGCGTCGTTGTACTCCTTGTCGGCCTCCACGCCGTTGCCGATGTCCGACTCCCGCCTGCCGATCGCGATGCTTCCCTGGACTTCCCCAGATGACCTCGCGATCTCCCTCATGGCGGTCTCCGTGGACCCGTCGAAGGCCTCCGGATGCTGGAGGTGGTAGTCGATGAGGTTGGACGTGTAGGCGCTTTCGCCGAGGTTGATCGCCGCATAGCCGTCCGGGTCCTTCCCGACGGTCATGAGGAAACGGGAGGTGTCCCGCTCGTCCAGTTGTGCCCGGCTGCCCGAGATCGGATAGAACTGGTCCTTGTTGCCGGGCTGGCCGTTCGTCCCGGACTGGTCGTTCGTCAACGACTGGTGGATGTCCGGCATGTATTCACCGGCCATCCGCCCCAGGCTGTCCTGCATTCCGTCGTGGGCCAGTTCGTCGTCCTTGGAGACGGACTGGACGACCTTCTCCATGAGCGCAGCCTGCTTCTCGTTGTGCGCCGGGGTGTCCGCAGAGGGACTGCTGTCGTACGAGTGGCCGGTGACGGCGGATTCCAGCGCGTGACCGAGGTTGTTGTAGCCGCTGGGGTTCTTCTCGTCCCCCGTCCAGCCCGCACCCTCGGGCCAGTGCCGGTCCTTCATCAAGTAGTCGTAGTGGTCGACCTTTTCGCCGTTCACCGTGGTCTCGGAAGTGAAGAACTCGGTGGAGGCCTCCGGGTTGTGGCCCAGGGCGTCCATGTACCCCGCCATGGGATCGAGCGCCCCGATGTTGGTCGAGCCCAGCGTACGCGGGTAGCCCCAGTAGGAATCCGGGTTCTGCCCGGCGTTGGCGCCGTTCTTCTCCGCGGTGATGAGGGCGTCACCGTAGTCGTGAAGGAAGTCCTTGTCCCACTTACCCTCGCTCATCAGGCTGCTGGTGAGCTGGTAGCCACTGAGGCCGTACGGCGACTCGGTGGGGTTGGCGTTGAAGTCGCGCTGCCCGGCCTTGAGCAGGTCGTTCTGGAACTTGGTGATCTCCGGGTCGGGTCCGCCCTTGCGGCGGTCGTCCGACGTGGTCGCCGTTCCCATGGTGGTGCCCAAGTTCGCCTTGAGCTCCTTGAGTTCGGCCAGTTGCGCCTTGGAGAGGGTGGTGCCGGCCGGCGGGCTCATGAGCTCGTTGTACTTGCTCAGCATGTTCTCACCACCGGTCTTGACCGCGAAGTCACGGGAGAACTCCGGATCGTCCTTAATTGGCGGAGAGGAGCAGGTTGAGCTTGGTGATCTCGGCGTCGGTGAGACGTCCCTTCTTGTTCATCAGGGCAGAAGCCTGGTCTGCTTCGACGGCGTCGAGGCTGGTGTAGACGCTGGTGTTGAAGGACTGGCTGTCGCCGTTGGCGTCACGTTGCAGGGCCGCGTGGGTGGCTTCGTCGGCGGCGGTGGCTACTTCCAGAATGTGCGTCAGCCGGGACACGAGCGAGTCCAGCTTCTGCTTGCGTTCCTCGGCGAGGCCCGGCGTCCCGGAGGCGGTCGGGCTGTCCTGCCTCGGGTCGATGTCCTCAACCCGGCCGTCGTCGTAGACCTTGTAGTTGTCGGTACGGGCCTCGTCGAGCAGAGTGTGCAGTTGCTTCTGGGAGGCGGCGAACTCGCTGTGCGCGTCCAGGAGCAGCTTGGCTATACGCTCCGCCTCGGTGGCGGCGTTCTCGTACTCCGTGCGGGCCTTGCCCATGGTGGCGAAGGCGGCCTCGGCCGCGTCGCCCTCCCAGTGGCCCTTGAGGTGGTTGATGACGCGCTGCTCGAACTCGCGTTGCAGCGACTCGTACTTGGCCGGCAGCGCCTTCCAGGAGGCGGCGGCATTGGCCAGCGGGCCGAGGTCGGCCTTGTCGAGGTAGGGGACGGACACCATGTGCGACAGCTCCTCGCGTTCGGGTGAGGGGTTCCGGTCCGGCTCGATGGGCTGGCCCGGGCAGCGCTACGGCGGCCCGGGCGGCCGACTCACCCGAAGGGCGTGCTGATCGAGTTCTGCCGGGCCCGCTCCTCCTGCTCGGTGCGGGTGTAGTGCCCCTTGGTGGCGTGGAGCTTGTCGCTGATGTCCTGAAGCAGGCGCTTCAGATTGAGAACCTGCGACCCCCAACGGACGTCCATGGTCACCAGGGAACCGGCGGTGGCCCAGGAACCCGCCTCGGCCATACCCCCGGCGCTGTACTTGTTCAGGTTCCTGGAGGCGTTCAGGCAGTCGTCGTCGGCCGTGTTGTCGACGTTCTCGGTGTCACCGCGCAGCTCGACCAGCGCGTTGGCAGCCTCGTCCAGACGCTGCGTGTCAACGTTGGTGGTCCTGCCGGCACACCCTCCGCCGCCTTCCGCGGGTAGCGAGTTCAGCCGCAAGTGGGCGGTGCCGCTGTGCTGTGGCGCATCGAAGGGAGTGCTCATCCCTTGTCCCATCCCCGTTGTCAATATGGCAGGCAGGCCCGGTCTACTCACACCGCTACTGGTCCATTCACTGCATCCATACGCGTGAGCTACCCCCGCCCGACTGAGTTTGGCGCTCAGCAATGCGGCAAGGACATGCCAATCAGGAGCCGGAAGATACCGGATCTTCCTGTGCCTGGCCCGCCGTTCGCGGGCTGTGTCACTGGCCCGTTCGCCCGGCCGGCACAAAGGCCCGCGTTCCGGCGCGCCGCTTTGCGAGGGCCACCTACGGCAACCGAGCATCGCCCCGTCGGCTTCAGCGGTGCGCTCTGCCCCGCCCGTCAAGCACGCGGCATCGGTAGATACGATCACGCTACTGAACTGACCCGCACCGTTTGCATTCGAACTTTGAGCACACACGGGGGACTTCATGGGCGACCACTTCAAGGTCGAGGTCAACGATCTCGACCGGCTCATCAAAGAGCTGCACAGCAGCCAGGACAACATGCGCAAGGCCCTTAACGCCCTGAAGGACGTGGGCCCGAAGAGCACCGGCAGTGAGGCGCTCGACAACGCCTGCGACGAGTTCCACGACTCCTGGGACAATGCGATCAAGAAGATCGCGGACGGCACCGAGGCCATCGAAGAGAGACTCAAGCAGACGAAGAACAACTACGAGCAGACCGAGCAAGCGATACGCGACGCCTTCGAGAAGGCGGAGAAGACGAGCCAGCCTTCGTCCGGTCCGTCCCCGACGCCAGGATCACCGCCTGCTCCCTCGAGTCCGGCTACCCCCTCGCCGTCCGCTCGTCCCGCGGCAGGTGCACGATGAGCGGCGCGCAGGACTTCCCCGCGATCGGCTTCAATCCGGCACCCGGCAAGGTCGAGAGCGTCAACGACCTCGTTACGAAGCTCAACAGCGCGCTGAGTGGCCTGGACAGCGCTCACGAGATTCTGCGCTCCCTCCGCGGCGAGGGTGGCGGACGAGCCTGGGAAGGCGAAGCCGCGAAAGCCTTCACGGGCAAGGTCGGTGACCTGCCCAAGTACGTCGGTGACAGTCGGGACGCCATCCGCTCAGCGTCAACGCAGCTCAAGTCGTGGCACGGCATGCTCACCCACTACCAGTCCAAGGCACGGCAGTACGAGTCCGACGCTACCGAAGCCAAGCAGCGTGAAAAGACTCTTCGCAGGGACTACGACAGCGCCACCAACGCCTACAACCAGGCCGCGGAGGATCCCGCGTTCCGCCTCTCCGGAATGTCTTTCTCCGACCCAACCGCGCTCAGGGACGCCCAGGCAAAGATCGACGCGGCAAATGCCCGGTTGAAGCAGGCCGGAGAGACCCTCGATTCCGCGAAGGGCAAACTCGAAGGCGCTATCGACGAGTTCGAGGCGATCGTCAAGCACGCGAAGGAACTCCTCGAGGAACACCAGTCGGATGCCCGGAAGATCGCCGGCCAGATCAAGAAGGCGACGGACGGTGCACCAGATCCGGGCTTCTGGGAAGGCCTCGCCGACGCCTTCACCCGCCTTGGGCACAAGATCCAGAACTGGTGCACCAAGCATGCCGACCTGCTGAAAAAGATCGGCGACTGGATGAGCATGGCTGCGACTGCCATGGGTGTGCTTTCGCTCCTGACCCTGTGGTGTCCTCCTCTCTCAGGCGCCTTTGCTCTCGCCGGTGGAGCTCTCTCCCTGGGAGCACTGGCTACACACGGTGCCGCGAAGATCGGCGGCGCTAATATCAGCACGATGGATCTTGTGGGTGACGCGGTCGGGGTCGTTCCGCTAGGAAAGCTGGCGACAACTGCCACGGCAGGCGTGAAGGTTGCCATGAAGACGGCCAAGAACGGCGTCCAAATGATCGACCGTGCCAGAAAAATCGAAGCTTTGAGTGAGGCCGGATACAATACCGCCAGGCTCCAGGGAAGGTCTTTGTTTGGCCTCGGACGGCAGTATGCGGAAGGAAGCACTAAATTCACCACGTCCGGCATGGGCAACCGCCTGAAGATGGCCTGGGACAATCACGTACTCGACACTATGGGTGCTTCCGTCAAAGAGCGAGCTCTCAGCAAGGTTGTCGAGTGGGGACCGGAGAGCCTGCAGAATTCCTTGAAGAGCGCAATTCGTGCTGACGGCACCCTCGATCCGATGTCTTGGTGGTCCCGCGGTACGCAAATCGCCGGTCAGGCGCCCGGTATCGGCCTCGGACTATACAACGCCTTCACAGGCTCCAATACCCCCGCAGCTGGCAGTCTCTGACGGAGTGCTGCCACAAAGAGGATTGAGGCGTTGATGACCACATCGCTCCCCGCGACTCATGAAGTTCTCATTGAGTTTGAATCGCCTGAGGACTTCCATGAGATTCCGCTGATGCTGCCGCCTGACGCATTCGAAGCGGCACTCCAAGAGCTGGCGCTGAGGATCTGGCCAGGGGGAACTGAGTTTCAGCGAGAAGTAGCTGCAGTTGCCTACGGCGCCATGGCAGAGGCCTTGGAGGAGGACGGCACAGTGCACGCAGCGGTTGGTCTGTTCGAAACTGAAGCCGGGGAGGTGAGCATCGCGAATCTGCTGGTCCGGATGGACGACATGCAATTGGACGAGCCCGACATAGTCGCTGCGTCGTTGCAGGAGATGCTCTCCCTCGAAGAGCACCGCGATGTTCACCGAGTCGATCTGAGCTGCGGTCCTGCCATCGTCTCCTTTCATGCCACGGAGCTCGGTGGCGGTCAGGTTCAGCAGCCCATAACTTTCGCCCATGTCGAACTGTACGTGCCATCGCCATTCGGTGAGAACCTTCTGGTTATCACCATGAGCACTCCCAGCCTGGCCGAACTGCCTGTCTACGTGGGCTTGATGTCTCGCCTCGGAGACACAGTACGGTTCAGCAGGGAAACCTCCCAGATCCCAACCCCGACTCAAGAGCAGAACGACGGGGTCACACATGGGCAGGGTCAGCGTATGACCATAGAGGAAGAAACCCGATCCGTCTTTGGCTGAACGATCCACCAAGCCGCTCGATTCGCTTCGGTCACGGGCATAGCACCCACTCGCGATCGAAGCGATCAGCTCAGCGGCGTGACATTTATCTATGTGTTCCGTGTCCCACGGTCGAGGATTCTCTGGTCTGCAGCACGCACCCTATGCAGTAAGAGAATCAGCAGCGGGAGTGCCGGGATCATCGGCTAGATACACCCACAAGCCTTGTGTTGGATCACCTGCGGCGCAAGGCTTCGCTTTCAGACCATACCGTGCGAGAGAGGACTGAACTACAGGGTAGTTCGCGCCTCGGAATTCACGGAAGTTGACTGTTAGGGCCTTCACTTGGCTGTGCACACCGGCAGTCTCCCGTGACACATGCATCTGCGGGTACCTAATCACGGTACCCAAGGTAAACTTCTTGCCCCTCATCTGATCAGCCAGACGACCAAAGAGAGAGTTCACATGCCCTTCCCAACGACTGGGGTTGCGGCTCAGGGAAATGGCCAGTCTCGCGGGCGACATGAAACGAGCCAAGGGCTCCCTCAACTCAGCGCCGTCCACACCATCTCCAAAGAGCATGACAAGGTTCCACACAAGCCTGATGGTGAGTTCAACAGGGATCAGCAACCACTGAAAGGTGAACCACGCCAGCGTGGCAAGCCTGGACGGCGGCTGTGGAGTTCCGTCAAAGGTGGGTGACTTCATCGATTAATTCCCGTCTTTTCCACTCGGCACGGCATTACACACAGGAACTACTGTGCCATGCGCCATCTGGCTCCGGGCCAGTGGGACCCTGGCCTGACGATTCAGGCGCTTGCTGTCCCCTGCCCATTCTGGCTGCATCCGCTATTGACCCGCTCGCTCGACTGTGGGGCACTCCACTTGTTGTCCGAACCGATCGGCCCATCGGTGTCGGCCTTCGGCGGGTTCGTGCGGCTGTCCGACCTCGACAGTGCAGCCTAACGGCGAAACCCGCGCCGGACCGGGGCAGGCGTCAGCCTGCCCGGCTGGACAGGACGTTCTCCAGGCTCGCGTGGGTCCTCGGTTCACGGTGCAGGCCAAACGGAGCTGGGTGTATACGGTGATGATCAATCAATGCCGGCCCACAGCTGTACGAGGCCTTTCCCCAGAGACGGTCACTATTTTCTCTGTCTGCCGAGTGCGGCATCCATGCTTTATAGCCACCCTCATCCACCTACGCGGGTGACAACCCCGCGCGGAAGTCACTTCAAGTGATTGAGGAAGGCACTCCATGCGTGAGGACTCAAAACCAGCACGGGCCCGTCAGAGTCCTTGCTGTCACGCACGGGGACTATGCGAGGCAGGTCGTCGGCCACCTCGACGCACTCATTGTTGCCACCGCTGTACGTGCTGCTGCGCCACCTCGCGCCTGACAGATCCAGCGTGCTGTGGCGTGCGTTCTTCATGGTCCGTACTCCTTGGCCCTGCGATGGATGACGGCACGGGACTCCACTGGAGAGAGTGCGGACGTGCGTGCGGCGTCGAACAGGTCCCGGTATCGGGCGACCTCCGCCTCTCGCTCAAGCCAGGTCGAACCGGTTGGGTTGTCGGCCAACACCACGTCCAGAGCTCCCTCTTCGGGAAAGCCCAGCACCACATACGGGCCGAACATACTCGCATGGGCGCCACGGGAGAACGGCAGCACCTGGACGGTCACATGGGGCGCTCGGAAACGTCCCAGAGCTGTTGGAGCTGCGCCTTCATCACCTCCGGCCCGCCAACCTGCTGAAGGAGTACGGCTTCCGACAGGACTGCCCAGAGACGCAAAGGTGCGTCGCCGGCCAGCCGCTGCTGCCGAGCCAGGCGCACCTCCACGAACTGCTCGATCTCATCTCCCGTCTCCCTCTGGCGCGATGCGACGTTCCACCATCCTTGCCTGCGACGCCGGTTGGCCTTGCGAGCCAGTACTGTCAGCCGCTCACGACGCTCGGTGTCGGACACCCTGTACGCCTGCAGCATGGCCGTCAGGTCGGGAAGCCTCACCGCCACGCGACCCTTCTCGATGCGGCTGATCTTGCCCTTGGTGCAGTCGAGAGCCTCCGCCGCCTGGACGGTCGTAAGCTCCGCCCCTTCTCGCAACCTGCGTAGCTCGTCGCCAAGTTGGCGTCCAGGAACGGTCGATGGGCTTGAGGTGGCGTTGTTAGCAAGCATGCCAACACCTTTAGCAGAACAGCGGGGGCCACGACATAGCCCTAATTCGAAAGAGGGAATGTTGCTGCCATCTCAACTGGAAACGTTGCAGATTGAGTTGATGCGCGTCCATTCCTGCTGACCATGGACGCCGGTGTCCCGCTGCCCAACTGGCCTTCTCTGTAGGGGATTCCGGGCAAGCATCTTCTCCCCAGGGGGACTGTCATGGCCGTACTGAACCAAATCGCGTTTCGACTATCCCGCCATCGCCGCAGCGTTTCCAGGGCGCGTGCCCTGGTCACCTCTTTGCTCGGCGCCTGGGGCATCAATCAGGACGTCATCGACCCGGCAGAGTTGGTGCTGTCGGAACTGGTCACCAACGCACTGCAGGCTCGGGCCCCAGGTGACCGCCAAGTGGGTATCTGCATCACCCACTCCGAGGAGGACGGGCTGTTGCGGCTGGAGGTGAGCGACGCTGGGGAGGGGCAACCAGAAGTACGGAGCCCCAGCGAGGACGACGTCGGCGGACGCGGACTGCTGCGTGGACGCGCTGACCCTACCGCTGGGGTGTCCAGGCACGCGAGGCCGGCATCGGGAAGACGGTGTGGGCCGAGTTGAAGGCCCCGGACATCGTGGCCGTCCCGATTGAGAGGGAGACGGCGGCGGTCACGCTCTGCCCCGGGGCTCAGGTCAAGTTGCGCGGGGTGTGGCGGACAGTCTGCAGTGTTCGGGGTGAGCGGTCTGTCACGGGCGGGACGACGGACCCGCAGTGCGAGTGGACGCTGCCGAGCTGCTGACTGTGCGGGGTGCCGGACGCAATGGTTACCGCGGCACCAGGAGCCAGTGAAACGTAGGTCGCCGGACGCTCACCAGGACTGTGGTTCCTCCGCCAGCAGAACTGGAACACAGTCGCTCTCACTATGCCAAGCGGGCGTGACGCCTGGTCGCGTCACGCCCGCTGGTTGTCCGAGTCGTATCAGTCCACTACTGCTGGGGCGGCCACTGGCCGTGAGGCGGAGTGGACTGCTGCTGGTAGGGGTTCGGCTGCTGCGGCGCACCCTGCTGCTGGTACGGGTTCTGCTGGGGCGGGAAGGGCTGCTGGCCGTACTGCGGATAGCCAGCAGGACCGCCGGGCCCACCGTTGTTGTTCTTGCTGCGCCGGGATCGCTTCACGACCAGGAGCACGATCAGGCCGATCACGGCCAGGGCGATGACGCCGAGGACGACGAAGAACAGCATTTGCTTCTGGTCTGCCTTTTCGGTTTCTGCGGCGTAGTCGGCGTCGGACTTCCCTGCGCTGGGAGCAGCGGAGGGGCTCTGAGACTCGGATACTGGAGCCTTGAGGGGGCCGTACTTGGAGCCCGCAGGGATATCTTCCGTCAGTGCGGCAAGCGGGCGGATAGCGCCGTAGCCGTACTTCTCGTCAGGAAGAGAAAGCCCCTTGGCAGAGTCCGGGAGGACAGCCGTCTTCACAAGTCGGTCAGCAATCTGGCCCGCCGTAAGGCTCGGGAACTTTGACCGAAGCAAGGCGGCGGCGGCGGAGACGAAGGCGGCAGAGTCCGAAGTACCATCTCCAATCCGAAGCCTGTTACCTGGCGCACCTGCCGTTACAATCCGCGTGGCAGGCGCCGTCAGCAGAACCTCAGGTCCATAGTTGGAATTTGACCAAATCTTCCCACTCTTATCAACACCGCCGACCGTCAGGACGCCTGGGTACTCGCCAGGGAAACCAATATCGTTAGCCCGACCTTTGTTTCCTGATGCCGTCACGATCAAGACATCATGCTCTAGCGCGTAGGTAACCGCCTCACGATCCGCAGGATTGTCTTGACCGACGTACACGGAAATGTTGATGACTGAAGCACCATGGTCTACCGCGTAGCGAATCTCATCAGCGAAACTGTAATCACTCTCGACATCACTCCGAATCGGAAGGATCTTGGCTTCTGACGCTAGCCCCATAACACCGTCAGCTGCGCCCGGACCATGTCCATGCCCAGCGATTATCGAGGCCATCCCTGAACCGTGGTCGTCGTCACCAACCGACGAAGCATCATTGTCGCCGTCGACGAAGTCTTTGCCCTTGAGGACGTTGTCCTTCAAATCGACATGATCGGCATTCACACCCGAGTCGATAACGGCAACAGTGACGCCCTTACCCTTCGTGACCTTCCACACGGATTCAGCCTGCAACGCGTCCAGCGCCCACTGGTCACGTCTGGTCTGGTCAGCGGAGGCAGCAGGAGCCACCGCCAGGATCAGCGTGCCCGTCAGTGCCGTGGCGCTCAGAGCACGCAAGGTTCGCGTGAAGGCCATTCCGTCTTCCTCTCCATACCGAACGTGGGCGTGACCAGAAGGCCACGCCCACGCATCCTGTCACGTGCCTGTGAGCGCCAACCGACTACTCGATGACGCGAGGCGCAGCGTTGGTCTGCGGCGCCCAGGTCTCCTCGTCCTCGACCAGGTAGTCGGGACGGTCACCCTCGCGCTGCTCCTCGTCGTTCGGGCGACCAGTCCGTGCACCGGGGGCGCCTACCATGCCGCCCCTGCGAACAGCACCTGTTCCCGCTCCTGCAGCACCGCGGCTGCGGAGCAAGCCAGAACCACCTGCAGTGCCCCTACCCGCGCCGGCTCCGCCCCTGGGCGTGCCACCAACTACGCCACCGCTTTGGCGAGCCATGCCTCCGGTACGGGCGGCGCCACCGCCCTTGCCAGCACCTGCGCCAGCGGCACCACCCATGCCCCCCGCTCCGGCACGACCCGCCGTGCCCGCAGCACCAGCGCCAGCACGACCGACCATGCCTCCGCGAGCGGCACCTGCCCCAGCCGCTCCGCCAACCCCACCGCCAACGACGCTAGCTCCCCCGTTGACCGCACCGCCGGAGCCAGCAGATCCGCCCGCGACCGGTGCAACACCACCGGTAGTCGGTGTCGTGGTGCGGCCACCAGAGACGCCGTCAATTGCGGTGCCGACCTGGGGCTGCGGCGCGGCCGGCTTGTGTGCACCTCCCGTGATACCCGCAGGCGGGGCCACGGGCTTCGAAGGACTGATCGTGCCGACCTGACCGCCGCGAGCGGTACCAGATGTGGCACCCTGCGGGCTTCGGGGCGCACTCCCTGTGGGGACAATTACAGGCGCAGGCGGAATGCCTCCGGCTTCACCGGGGTACTCGTCACGGTCGTTGCGCCCGCCCACAGGGGGCTTAGGCTTCGGAACCCACGACCCCATCTCCGCAGCCCGGCTGTTATAAGCCGCCCCCAACATCTCCATCTTCGCAGCCATCTGGAGCTGCCGTTCCTTACCCTCCGACAAGCTACCCGCGTTGTCGTCGAGGGCTTGCTGCGAGCTGGCCCCGCCCCGGATGGCGTTGTCCGCAGCCGGACCGCCGTCCCGGTCGCCCAGGTTGCCTACAAAGTCCGCCCCGCTGGCGAGCTTGCCCGGCTTCTCCATCGCCATGACCTGGGGCTTGATCTCTTCAAGCTTCGCAGCGGCGCCCCTGAGGGACTGCGAGGTGTTGTCGGCGTACTTGGAGCTGTCGGTGATCTTCTTGCTGATCACCTGCGCCCGCGCCCTGAACAGATCCGCACTCTGTCCTTCCCAGTGGGCGAGGACGTGCTCAACAGCGGCGTCAAGGTTCGCCTTGATCCCGTCAGCTCCGACGAGGTCCTTACTGAGGGCCGTCCAGGCCTCTGCCACCGTCTTCACGGTTTCCGGATTGGCGTCTCGGACCATGTCTTTCATCTGGTCCATGTCGAAATCGACCCCGAATGGCGTGGTGTGCTTTGCCGACACGCACTGATTCGTTTCGACATACTCGAAGTTGTCGACGTCCTTGCCGCCCATGTCTACAGCCCCCTCGCATCCACGTAGCAGGACACCCCGTTACTTCTGGTTGAACGCCGCATAGTTCTCCGCCTCAGCGTCGCTGAACGCGTCATGCGTCCTCTTCGTCTTCGTCCCGAAGTCGTCCAGCACCTCTTCCAAGTGCGCGACGATCTCGTAGAGTCGTTCCTTCATCGCTTCGTGGGCCTTGTACAGAGCCTCAGCCTCACCAAAGCCCGTCCCAAGCGCCCCCTGCGGCAGGTACGTCTTACCCATGCAGCTCGACTTGGACGTCGTCATGTCCTTGATGACACGATTGAGCTTCGCAATCGTGCCCTCGATCTCACTCAGATCGACCTTGTACTGCTCAGCCATCCTCAGCTCCCCGTTGACTCCACGTTGTTACCCATACCCTGCTTACGCCGCCAGTCACTCAGCACCCGACCGCCCCCGAACAGCAGAAGCACCACAGCGAACCCGGCCGCCAGCACGTACAACGCGTACCGCTCCGTCCGCTGCTGCGGGGTCTCCCCGAGGACCAGAGTCGCGGCCTCGACGTCGGCGGCGTCGCCCCCGGTACCGACCTGGTCCGGCTTCGGGCCGTCCTCCGAGGGCGCCGTCGTGTCGTCATTGACCGCGGCAGCCGGGTCGACGACGCCCCAGCCTACGAAGTCGTCACGGCCCGGCTTCGTGCGGTCCGCGGTCTGCTCGATCTGGGTGATGACCTGCTTGTAGGTCCACTTGGGGTGCTTCGCGCGGATCAGGGCCGCGACACCCGAGACGTAGGGGGCCGCGAAGCTCGTGCCCTGGTCTACGCAGTGGCCGCCCACGGGGACCGTCGAGACCATGTCGATGCCGGGTGCCGCAATGCCCACGAACTTGCCGGACTGAGAGAAGGGGGCGCGGGCGTTGTTGCGGTCGGAGGCCGCGACCGCCAGGACGCCGTCGTACGCCGCCGGGTACGTCTCCTTGATCTTGCCGTCCGCGCCGTTGTTGCCGGCCGCGGCGACGATCAGGGCATCCTTCCCCTGGGCGTACTCGACAGCTGCCCGGAAACCGGCGTCGACCGTGGGGTCCATCTTCGACGCCGTGTCCTGCGAGATGTTGATGATGTCGGCACCGGCGTCGGCCGCGTACTTGATGGCCTGGATCATCGTGCCGACATTCCCGCTGCCCTGATCGTCGTTCTGCCGGATCGGGATGATCGTCGCTTCCGGGGCCAGGCCGACGAAGCCGGTGTCGTCGATCGGGCGGGCGGCGATGATGCCCGCCACCTTGGTCCCGTGACCCACCTCGTCGGACTTACCGGTGCCGCCCTTGTGCAGATAGTCCTTGCCGCTGACGACGGCGCCGCCCTTGAGCTGCGCGTTGACCGTGTTGACGCCCGTGTCGATGACAGCGACCTTGACGTCCTTACCCTTGGTGTCCTGCCACAGCTGGTCGAGGACGATGCGCTGCAGGGACCAGGGGGTTCCCTTGATGGGGTCGGACGGGAACGAGCAGCTGGTGTCGTCGACCTGGAAACGCACGTCGCCGTCGTCGGCCAAGGTGGTCCGCACATGTTCCGCGGCGGCGGCCGGTGCGGCGGCCGCAAAGGGCAGCCCACAGGCGAGGACCGCCATAGCGGCGGTGCCTGCGGCACTCCGACGCGCCGCGCGCGATGCCCCGGATCCCACTTCTTACGTCCTCCCGTTTTGTTCCTGTACAGGCCATGCAGGCCGTACGGGCCGTGCGGATCGGCGACCGGCCGATGAGTCCGCACGTCCCGTCAACCGCCAATGGGGGCGAGCGCGCTGTCGCGCACTCGCCCCCATCAAGCGATCACGTCAGCCGCCCCAGATCTGGGCGTTCTTCGACTCGGTGGCCTGGTAGTTCTGGGCCGCGCTGTCGAGAGCCTTGGCGATGGCCTCCAGCGTCTGCTGCATGGAGGCGGCGCGCTGGTCCCACTCGGTCTGCTTGGCGCGGTAGGAATCCTGCGCCGCACCTTCCCAGCTGGCAGCGATGCGCTTGACGCCGGCCTCGAGGTCGTCCAGCTGACGGCGGACGTTGTTCGCCGTCGAGCGGACATCCTGAGAGGCCTGGGAGATCGTGGCAAAATTGACGAGGATTTGCCCGGACATGTCTTCTCCTCAGTTGTGTGAATGGTCGGTCACGGACGTGTGCCGCGCGCGGCACACGGGGCCGATCATCCGAACGGCGACGAGGCGGCGATGTTCTGGATGGAAGCGCGCTGCTCCTCTTCCGAAGCCGCGTAGCTCTTGGTGCTCTGGTCGATCGCTTCCTTGATGTCGTTCAAGATCTGGTTGATCTTGTTGGCATCCTGGTTCACCTGCGACTGCAGGTTGTTGTACGCGGTGGCCGCCGAGCCCTTCCAGCCGCCCGTGATGGTGTCGATCACGGTCTGCAGCCGGCGAATCTCGCCCTGAATCGAGGAGTTGACCGAGGAGATCTTGCCGCTGAACGCGACCATCTCCTCCTCGGTCATGGTGAACTGCTGTCCAGCCATGTTGTGTCCCCCATGAGACGTAGGAGTTCTTGTCAGATCCACACACGGACCGCCAACGCCTGGCGGCGAGGGGCGTATCCAGTCTGGTCTGGTTCCACTCTAGTCGCATCCGACGACAGAACGAACATCGGATGGGCTCTGTAGCAGGATCGCGATGAAGCCAACTCATCTCTTTCACAAGCCAGTTCGTTGACCGTTTGATGAGTTGACCTTGTGATGGGTGTAAGGGCCCTGTGCCAACTTCTTCAGCCAAGGCCCTCCGCACCGACTCCGTTAAGAACCCTGCGCCTGCTGCGCATTGCCGCTGCTCAGCTCCGGCCCGGCGGCGAGCAGGTCCGCCCAGGCCGCCGGCACCGGGACCGCGCGGATCTTGCCGTACCCGAGCCGGACCTGGGCGGTGTTGGTCTGCTGCTGGCCGTCGGCCTTCTCACCGCCGGTGACCGCGCTGTCGTTACGTGTGGGAACCGAGTAGCGCAGTCCGGTGTCGGTCACCAGGAAGGTGCTGCCGCCACCGCCGCTGGCGCCCGTCAGCTTCGTGAACAGCAGGCCGCTGCCCGGCGAGACATAGGTGCTCGAGCCGGTCTGGGCGACGTCCTTCGGGTACTCCTGACCGGTCCAGACCGTCATCTGCTGCTGGCCGGTGTACTCGTCCTTCTTACCG
Organism: Streptomyces sp. cf386; assembly: GCF_900103585.1. GTDB lineage: Bacteria > Actinomycetota > Actinomycetes > Streptomycetales > Streptomycetaceae > Streptomyces. Next base: position 27,477 of record NZ_FNHV01000031.1, on the reverse strand, counting down.
TGCCAGATGCTGCACGAGACCCTGTTGCCGCCGTTCTCCGACCAGTTGGTGTTGGCCGGGTCCACGACCTCCTTGGGCCACTGCTTCTCCGCCATCCACTCGCCGTCCGACGGCCGGATGTCGTTGTACTTGACGTCCACCGGAGCCGGGTCCGCAGTGCCGTACACCCTGCTGATGAATTCACTGCGCAGCCACATCTGCGCCGTGAAGTTGGACACAGGCTGAACCTTGTCCTTCAGCACGATGTACTTCTGCCTCTTGGGGCCCGCGTCGGCCTCGAGGATGAAGCCCACCTTGGCATAGCGGGGATCGAGGCCCGGGATATTCGCGCCCGCGCCCGCGTCCGCCAGCTCGGGGAACTCAAGGGTTCCCGCGACGGTCAGCGTCTTGATGAAGTCCGCGCTGACCGGCTGCGGCTCCACGCCGTCACCGAGCACCGCGCGCTCCATGTTGTTCAGAGCGTCCTCGGTCGACGTCCTCCACAACTGGCCGCCTACCAAGTAGGCCCGTCCGTCCCCGGTGACCATGTACCGCGGCCCGAACCCGCTGACCGAGCTGGGGTCCCTCGGGCCCTCGATGTAGAGCACCTCGCGCTGGTTCAGCTCCTTGTTGCCCTTGTGCAGGAGGCTGTCGTAGTCACCCTGGTCCAGCACGTACGTGGCCCTGACTGGCTTACCGTCCTCAACGGCCTGCCCGTCCTCGTCCTGGCCCGGCGCCTCACACAACGCCCACACCTTCGCCTTCTCCGCATCATCGGGAGAAGGAAGCCGATCCGGCGCGAACGGAATCCCCACGGTCGCGCCCATCGGGTACTTGCTCTCGTCGAGCACCGATTCCTTGATCTTGATGACCTGCGGGTTCTCGCCGTTCAGCAGCAGCTTCGCGGACGCGAGGTTGAGGACCGGGTGCAGGCTGAGCTTGTCCTCGCCCTTGGTCTTCACCAGGACGTATCGCGTCGTCGACTCGCTGCCGACGAGGATGTTCTTGCCCTGGGTGTCCCAGCCCTTCGGGGCGGTCGGGCTGAGCATGCCCCACGCCCCGAATCCGACGAGCACCAGCACCGCCACGCCCAGACTCGGCAGGACGGTCTTGAGGGGACGCGGCGCGGCCTCCTCCGAACCGTGCGGCGATGGCTGCAAGAACGCCGCCACCGTGCGCCTGCGCGCGAAGGAGTAGGCGTTCAGCTCATCCCGACGTGTCGCCATCGATGGGTCAACTCCCCGTTTTTTCGCTTTGTTTCCGATTGCGGAATTCCCCAGGGCCGCCCGGTACTCCGTGGCGTTTGCTCCTGCAGGGGCCTCTACTATGCCGTGTGACGATCGCACCGTACGGTACGGGGTACGGTGGTGCGCCGCCAGCTCAAGCAGCGGTCAGAGAATGCAAAGGGGTTGTAGCGGGGGATGAGCACTGCGACCAGGTCCCGGCGCCGTAACGGCAGCCGTCGTACGCAGGAAAACCAAGGGCCGGAACCCGCACAGCGGTCCGCACCCGCTGGTCGCCCGAGCCCGGTCTCGCCGGCGCTCTCCAGGCGACCCGGCAGTATCGGCCCCATCCGGGTCCAGCAGTTGGTCGGCTTCGAGCTGGCCGCCGCGGTGCTGTTGATCGGATGGCTGCTGCGGCCCATCGGTCTCACCGTGGGCATCGTGCTGGCCGTACCGCTGGTGCTGGCCGGGCTGCTCCGTCGGCGCGGCATGCCGCTGGCCGAGGGGTTCGCCACCTCTCGTGCCCTGCGGGACCGCCGCAAGCGCAACGCCGAGCCCGTGCCGCCCGGCACCGACCCCGGCTTCGCTCCGGCCGTCGAGTGCGACCCGGCGCTGCGGACCTACGCCTTCCAGGACCGTGAGCAGCGTGAGATCGGCATGGTCGGCGACGGCACCTTCCTCACGGCCCTCGTGCAGGTGCAGGCCGCGGACATCCCGCTGCGTCCGACGCAGGGTGCCCGTGACATTCCTCTCGATCTGATCCAGGGCCTGCTCGAGGTGGACGACATCCGGCTCGCCTCCGTCCAGGTCGTCCAGCACACCCAGCCCGCGCCGGCGACGCACCTGCCTCCGCAGGCCATGGCGGTCCGCTCCTACGGGCCGCTGCAGGCGCAGAGCATGACTCCGGGTCTGCGGCTCACCTGGGTCGCGCTCAAGCTCGACCCGGAGCTGTGCCCGGAGGCCGTGGAGGCTCGCGGCGGCGGTATGCAGGGTGCCCGGCGGGCGCTGCTGCGGGTCGCCGACCAGCTGGCCAGCCGCCTCATGGGCGCCGGCCTGCAGGCCAAGGTGCTGACCGAGTCGGAGATCGTCTCGGCCATCGCCACCTCCAGCTGCGTCAACCCGCTGGCCACCACCGGTGGTGCCGCGCTCGACGGCAGCCGCTCCAACCGTCGTACGGCCGAGAGCACCCGTGCCTGGCGCTGCGACGACCGTTGGCACACCACGTACTGGATCTCCAAGTGGCCGCCGCTCGGTGCCGGTACACCTCCCCTTCCGCAGTTGGTCGGCGCGGTGACCTCGTCGCCCGCGCTCGCCAGCACCTTCTCCCTCACGATCAGCAAGAGGCGGGGCAACGCCCTGGCGCTGTCGGGGCACGTACGGGTCACCGGTCGCGGTGAGAACGAACTGGCGCAGGCGACCCAGCATTTGGAGCGGTCCGCGTCCGCGTTCAAGATCGGTCTGTTGCGGCTCGACCGTGAGCAGCTGCCCGGAGTTCTGGCCACCCTGCCGCTGGGAGGTACTCGCTGATGTCCGCCCCCACCGTTCCCGCCTCCGGCCGCCCCGGCTTCGGATCCGCGACACCGGGCGTGCCCGGGCAGCGTCCCGGTCATCTGCCCCGCAACGCCGAACCCGCCCGGCTCGGGCCGGAGCGGCGTCTGCGCTCGGCCTTCGGTCTGCTCGGCCCCCGGCGTGAGCGCCACCTCGTGGACGCCGACCTGCTGGCGCAGCTGGCCATGCCCGTCGGAGACGACGGCCTGATCCTCGGGGTCGACCCCAACAACCAGCCCGCGGTACTGGGGCTTTGCCGGCCCACCCGGCTGGACATCCTGATGGTGGGCGGTACCTGGCTGGCCCAGGTCATCGCCCTGCGTGCCGCGGCGATCGGCGCTCGCGTGGCCGTCGAGACGGCGCGTCCCCAGCTGTGGTCGCCCATGGCACAGGCGGCCGGCGGTGGCCAGCAGTGTGTGACCGTGCACCAGGTGGGGCGGATTGCTCCGCAGGGCCCGTCCTCCGTCAGCCCGGTGCTCATCATCCGCGACCTGGGCATCCGCCCGCCGAGGAGCCGCCTCAGCCCGGCGCCCTGGCAGTCGGTGCTGACCCTGGTTCCCTACCTCGGCCCCACCGCGCCGCGGCTGCTAGCCAACGCCGACGTCGTCGGTCTGCAGCGGATCTCGCCGCAGGAGGCCGATGTCGTGGGCAAGGTGATGCGGCTGGGCCGGGACGACACCGCGTCGCTGCCGACCCTTGCCGACAGCGTCGCCCTGTGGTGCACGCAGAAGCACCAGCAGTACGTGATGACACAGCCTACGGACGCGGAGACCGGACTCCTCGGCGCCGCTCGCCGTATGGACTGAGTTCGCGTGGACTGAGTTCGCGTGGACTCAGTTCGCGTCACGTGAGCGCATGTGGGATTCCGGGTTCGTAGGAACCTGCGTTTCATGGTTTCGTAGGAACACGCGTGTCGTGGTGGGGAGTTCGGCGTACGGCCTCTGGCGGCCGGGGTCTCCACCTCGTCTGCCGGAAGGTGACGTCACCACTCGCCCGTAACGGCACACTCACGGATGAAAGCGATCAAGTCCCATGGGCCGGAGTGCTCTCCGTGGGCGCAAACTCGCGTGGTACCTCGAACAGCTCGACACCTGACTGCATTTCGTAATCAGATCGTTGCACCATGCGACCTCGCGGAGTCTGAGTAAGGTGATCCTGCATGTCGTTCGCCCATCAGAAAGGGCCCTTTGACCATGGCTGACGCACGCGACAGCGCCGCGGGGACACCGGACGAGGACGTCAAGGCACGGAAGGAACGGGAGCGGGACGAGCTCTACGCCCTGGACATTTCGGATGTCGAGTGGCACAGCGCACCCGGCACCGAAGAGCACGAGGAGCGCGTCGAGATCGCCTATCTCCCGGCCGGTGCGGTGGCCATGCGGTCCTCCCTGGATCCGGACACCGTGCTGCGTTACACCGAGGCGGAGTGGCAGGCTTTCGTACTCGGCGCACGCGACGGCGAGTTCGACCTGGAGCCCGCACCGCACAACGGAGGGCTCTCAGCGGAGTAGCCCGAGGGGGCCAGCGATGCTGCGGGTGCGAACGCACACAGGACGGGCCTGCCCTGCTGACACCTGTGGCGTTTACGCTTGATGCGGGTGCGACGTCGGAACCCCCGGGTGGGTTGTTCGCGTCCAGGGGAAACCAGCGGATCGGACAACAGGAACGGTCGCCCCCAGCCCGGCACATGAGTGCCCCCAGGGCATGAGGGTGCTAGACCACACCAGGAGGAATTGTGCAGAGCGATCGGGACGGGCTGCGGGCGGGCTGGACCACGCCCAGCGATGACCAGTCCGACGCGGAGTCCGCCGTCGAGATGACGGGTGAGTTCACCATCGACTACGCCGCGCCTGCCTGGTACACCCAGGGCGCGGCGCCCACCGGAGAGGCGACGGCTCCCACGCCCGCGCCTCCCGCGGCTCCCGCTGCCCCTGCCCCCGCCCCTCCTGCCGCCCCCGTCCAGCAGCCCCCCGCGCCCCATCCTGGTTACGGCGATACGTCCGGTTCTGCGACAGCAGGCGGCGGCGTACCGGCTCCGCACGCAGGTACCGGTCACGGCGGACAGTTCGACCCGTCAGCGGGTGCGGCTGGTGCGACGCCGCCTGCCCCGTGGGCGGCGAATCCCAACGCGGCCCCGAATCAGTACCTGGCCCCCAATCAGAACGTGCCGCCGAACCCGAACGTGGCGCCGAACCACCCCGCACCGAGCACCCCGCCGCCGGTGGCCCCCGAGGTTCCGGGGCCGTCCGGTGTCCAGACCGGCGGTTCCGACGGTGCCGGATTTGCTGTCGGTGCCGGGAATTCCGGCAGCTGGGACACGGGGAGCGGTACCGGAGTTCCGTCGTCCGGCACAGCCGCGGCTTCCGGCCAGGCCACGACCGGTGACGTCCAGGAACCCGCCGCCGCACCGGTCGCCCCGGCGACGAACGAGGCTTCCGCCGCGCACGACAGCGGCACCACATCAGCGACTCCCGCCGAGGGCACCCAGGTGCCGCCGGGAGCGCCCGCGCCGGCGGATGCCGCCGCGCAGGCCGAGCCGACCCCCAGCAGCGCCGCACCCGCGGCCGACCCCAACGAGGGCGGAGCGGCCGGGCAGAACGCGGCTGACGGTGCTGGGGCGGCAGACGCCCAGCAAGGGCCGGGCGCCGCCAACGACATCACTGCAGAGGGTTCGGACAGCGCCGGAGGCACGGCCGCCGCCCCGACCGGCGAGGCCGAAGCAGGCCCCGCCGAACCGCAGCCACAGGCACAGGCACAGGCACAGGCACAGGCACAGGCACAGGGTGCCGCGCCCGCCGGAAGCGACTCCACCGCGCCGAGCGACGTACAGCAGCAGGCCGCAGCCCCTCAGGCCGCTCCTGCGCAGGCCGCAGCCCCGCAGGCTCCTCCCCAGCAGGACCCTTCCGCTGGCTGGACTCCGCCGCCCGCCCCGCAAGGGACCGTCCCCCCGCTCCCGCCCGAGTTCCCGTCGGCGGCCACGGGCGGGGCACCCGCACCGGCGTCCAGCGCCGCACCGACCGGCGCACCGGAGTGGTCGGCGGCGCCCGGGCAGCCGCAGCAACAGCCCGCCGTCCCGCCCGCGTCCGCTCAGCCGCCGGCTGCCCAGCCCCAGGCACCGCAGTCCGCGCCGCCCGGCTGGCCGGCCAGCGCACAGCAGCCCCCGGCCCAGGCCCCTGCCCAGCCCCCGGCTGCCAACGCGGCCCCGCACGGCGGCGAAGGCTTCCCGCCGCACGCCGCTCCCCAGAACCCGCAAGGCGGTTACGGCTACCCGCAGCAGCCCGCACCCCAGAACCCGCAAGGCGCCTACGGCTACCCGCAGCAGCCCGCGCCCCAGCCGCCGCAGGGCGGTTACGGCTATCCACAGCAGCCCGCACCCCAGAACCCGCAAGGCGCGTACGGCTACCCACAGCAGCCCGCACCCCAGCCGCCGCAGGGCGCCTACGGCTACCCACAGCAGCCCCCCGCCGCCCAGCCCCAGCAGCAGCACCCGCAGCAGCCCCACCCGCAGCAGGGTCAGCCCGTGGCGCCTCCGCCGCAGGCCCCTGCCCAGCCGCAGGCACAGGCGCACCCGGGTCAGCCGCCGCAGGCCCAGCAGCCCTACGCCCAGGCCCCCGGCCAGCCCGGAGTGGACCCCCGCACCGGTGCCGCCTGGCCGCAGCAGGACCAGCGCAGCCAGGTCGGTCCGGGCGCGCCGCTCGGCTACAACGCCGCCGTCGAGCTGACCTCCGACCGGCTGGTCAACAGCCGGAAGCAGAAGGCCAAGAGCAGCCGTCCCACCCCCGGCGCGGGGAAGTTCAAGATCGGCGGGAAGAAGGAGGAGCAGGAGAGGCAGCGCAAGCTCGACCTGATCCGTACTCCGGTGCTCTCCTGCTACCGCATCGCGGTCATCAGCCTCAAGGGCGGCGTGGGCAAGACGACCACGACCACCGCCCTGGGCTCCACGCTCGCCACCGAGCGGCAGGACAAGATCCTCGCGATCGACGCCAACCCGGACGCCGGCACGCTCGGCCGCCGGGTACGGCGGGAGACCGGCGCCACCATCCGCGACCTCGTCCAGGCGATCCCGTACCTCAACTCGTACATGGACATTCGCCGGTTCACGTCGCAGGCGCCGTCGGGCCTCGAGATCATCGCCAACGACGTGGACCCGGCCGTGTCCACGACGTTCAACGACGAGGACTACCGGCGCGCGATCGACATCCTGGGCAGGCAGTACCCGATCATCCTCACGGACTCGGGTACGGGTCTGCTCTACAGCGCCATGCGCGGCGTGCTCGACCTCGCCGACCAGTTGATCATCATCTCGACGCCGTCCGTGGACGGGGCGAGCAGTGCCAGTACGACGCTCGACTGGCTGTCGGCGCACGGGTACGCGGCCTTGGTCTCGCGGTCCATCACCGTGATCTCCGGAGTCCGCGAGACCGGCAAGATGATCAAGGTCGAGGACATCGTCAACCACTTCGAGCAGCGCTGCCGTGGTGTGATCGTCGTGCCGTTCGACGAGCATCTGGCGGCGGGTGCCGAGGTCGACCTCGACATGATGCGGCCGAAGGTTCGCGAGGCGTACTTCGAGCTGGCCACCATGGTGGCCGAGGACTTCGTACGGGCTCAGCAGGAGCAGGGTCTGTGGACGGGCGACGGAAACAACCCGCCGCCGACCATGGCGCCCCCGATGCCCGGCCACCAGACCCAGGGCGGACAGCCGTTCCAGGGCCCTCCCGGCGTCCAGCCCGGCCAGCCCTGGCAGTCCGGCCCGCCTCAGCAGCCCGGGTTCACCCAGCAGCCGTACGACCAGACCGGCGGCGGGCAGCCGCATCCGGGGTTCCCTCCGGGGCAGATGCCGCCACAGCAGCAGTAGCGGAGCGTCCGAAACGGCGAGAGGGCCGGCACCGTCACGGTGTCGGCCCTCCGGCGTTGACGCGCCGCCCGGGTTCAGCCGCGGGACTCGGCGGCCTCGATCAGCTCACGGCAGCGCTTGACGTCCTCGGCCATCTGCTCCAGCAGGGCCTCCAGCGAGTCGAACTTCGCCTGGCCGCGGACGTAGGCGAGGAAGTCGACGGCGACGTGCAGGCCGTACAGATCCAGCCCGACCCGGTCGATCGCGTACGCCTCCACCGTCCGCTCCGTGCCGTCGAACTGCGGGTTCGTGCCGACGGAGATCGCGGCCGGCATCGCCTCGCCCTGCGCGTGCAGCCAGCCGGCGTAGACACCGTCGGCGGGGATGGCGGTGTGCGGCAGGGTCTCCACGTTGGCGGTCGGGAAACCGAGCTCCCGCCCCCGCTGAGCACCTCGTACGACGACACCCTCCACGCGGTGCGGACGGCCCAGGATCTCGCCGGCGCCCTCGACGTCGCCCTCGGAGACCAGGCGCCGGGTCAGGGTCGAGGAGAACGGCTCGCCGCCGCCCGCCTCACCGGTCACGTACAGGTCGACGACCTCGACCTCGAAGTCGTAGACCTTGCCCTGCTCGACGAGGAACTCGACGTTGCCCGCCGCGCGGTGGCCGAAGCGGAAGTTCGGGCCCTCGACGACCGCCTTGGCGTGCAGCTTGTCGACCAGGACCTTGACCACGAACTCGGCCGGCGACAGCTTCGAGAACTCGGTCGTGAACGGCAGGATCAGGACCGCGTCGACGCCCAGTTCGCCCATCAGCTCGGCGCGGCGGTGGTGCGGGGCGAGCAGGGGCGGGTGACTGCCGGGGCGGACGACCTCGCTGGGGTGCGGGTCGAAGGTGACGACGACGACGGGAACGCCCAGCTCACGCGCGCGGTCCACGGCATGCCGGATGATCAGCTGGTGTCCGCGGTGGACTCCGTCGTAGGAGCCGATGGTGACGACGCTGCGCCCCCAGTCCTGGGGGATGTCCTCCAAGCCACGCCAGCGCTGCACTGTGCCTGCTCCTTGTCGCAAACTCGTCGAACCCGTCGAACCCGTGTCCGTCTTTGCCTCACACGCTCTTACGCAGGTCTAAGGGTGCCATGCCGGACGCCTCGGGCCCGCATCGGCATGGAGGTGTGACCGGGTGCACGCACGGACGTGCCGGTCAGGCGGGGACTCGTCCGCCGGCCAGGTTCTCGATCATGCGGCGGGAGCTCGGTCCGACCACCGCGGACCACTCCTGCGGGGCGTCGGTCAGCCAGCCGGCGACCTGCGCGGCGAAGCCCGGGACGCGGCGGCCCAGGTCGACCAGGCCCCGGTCGAAGCGGGCCGCGCCGTCCGGGGTACGGACGAGGAGCAGGCCGGTGTGATGGACCAGGCCACGGAGGTCCTCGTCCACCCTCTCGTCGCCCCGCTGGACGGTGGCGTGCAGGAAGGCGTCCAGGACGGCGGGGGCGCGTTCGTGGGCGAGGAGGAAGTCGCGGAGTTCTCGGCGCAGCGGGCGGGACTCGGGGGTGCCGGACGTGGCGAGTACGGCGGCGAGGGCGGCCCGCACCTGTTCCGTACCGCCGTCCAGCAGGCCGGTGACCAGCGGGAGGAGTACGGCGCGGGCGGCGTGCCCCTGGTCGAGGCGCCGGTCGACATACGAGGCCACGTCGGCGGCGGACTCGGGGTGCCGATGGACCGCCTCCCGTACGAGGGCGCCGGCGCGGAGGGCGAGGCCGGGCGTGGTGATGTCGGCGAGGGTGCGCAGCGCCTGCCCGGGGTCCGGTCGGTCCAGGCGTTCACGGAAGGCGTCCAGCACCGGTTCGGGGTGGGTGGTCAGGGCGGCGACCAGGGCACTGGGTGGGAACTGCGGGTCTCCGGACGCGAAGAGCTCCAGCGCCTGCGGGAGGTGGCGGGCACGGGTGCGCGGGTCCCGGACGAGGAGGGCGACCGCGCCGCTGTGCAGGGTGCAGTCGGCGGGGCGGGCGAGCAGGGCGAGGGCGGCGTAGCGGAGCAGTTCGCGGTCGGCCTCGCTGTGGACATGGGGTGCGGCACGCAGTCCGTACGCCACGGCCGCGACGCGCCGCGCGGGCCGCTCGTCGTGCGCCCAGCGGTCGACGGCCCGGCAGATGGCGGACGGTTCCTCCTCGGCCAGCACGGCGAGGAGTTCGTCGGCCTTGCGGTGCGCACTGTCGACGAGCGTCTCGGTGAGGTCGTCCAGGGCGCGGTTGCGGTGCGCGTAGAGCAGGGCCTGGGCCGCGCGGGCGACGGTCGCGTGGGGGGTGGCGGGGAGGGGGCGGTCGTCGTCGAACCAGCGGGTGAGGTGGCGTTGTACGGCGGTGGGGGTGGCGGCGAGGAGATGCGCTACGGCGTCGAGGTAGCGGGGGGTGCCGGAGGAGGGCGAGACAGGGGGAGGGAGGAAGGTGGTCGGCCCCTGTGCGCGGCCGCCTGTGGTGGGCGGGAGGGCGTCGTCCGGGACGGTGTCCGTTTCTTGCGGAGGGCCGTCGGCGCGGACCAGGTCGCGGAGGAGGTCGAAACGGTCGGTGTCCGGGAGGCTGAGGGCGGTCCAGAAGTCGGGGTGGAAGTCCCGGGGCGCGGGGCGTCCTCGGTGCCGCCAGGTGACGATGCGGTCGGCGAGCAGGCGCAGTACGTCCAGATACGGCGTCGTGTCCGGGACCCGCAGCAGGGTCTCGGCGAGGAGGCGGGCGGCCCACCAGGAGTGCCGGTCGGCGTCGAGGGCGTGCGTCAACTCCTCCAGTCGGCGGCCGAGTTGGCCGGTGTCGTGCTGACGGTCCAGGAGGAGCAGGGCCTGTACGACGGGTCCGATGCGATGGTGCGGTACGGGGAGGGGGTGCTCCGCGTCGGGGTGGGTGCGCCGACGGTGGACCAGGGCCTGGAGTGCCTCGTCCAGGTCGAGGTGCATGCCCTGGATCCAGTCGGCGAGTTCCTCGTGGGCGAAGCGGTAGCCGTTGCCGGCGGGGACGAGGAGGCCCTCGGTGAGGACGGCGGACGCCCACCCGGTACCGCCGCCGAGCCGCGCGGGGGCGGGGCCCCACGGGAACACGGCCTCGAAGGACGTACGGTCCAGCTCTCCCTGCCCCGGGCCGAGGCTGCGGCGGGCGGCCTCGTGGACCTGACCGGAGACCCTGGCGGCGAGGCGGCGTACGGCGGTGCCGCGGAGGCCGTTCTCGGCGGCGAGGCGCACCGCGATACGCAGGCACATGAGGTCGAGGTGGGCGGAGAGGACGTCGTCGCGGTCGAGTGGGGGGTGAGGGGTGTCCGGGAGGGCGGCGCGAACCTCGGAGAGGAGGCGGAGGGTGAGGGGGTGGCGGGCGTCGGGGGCGGCCAGGGCGGCTTCCGGGATGCCGTAGCGGGCGCGGGCCTGGTGGGCCTCGTCAGGGGTGAGGTCGCCGAGCGGTACGCAGGGTGGGAGGCGCAGGGAGTTCTGGGCCTCGTCCTCGAACTCCCCCGGAGGGGCTGAGGTACCTGAACCGGCGTGCGAAGCAGCCCCACTCCCCTCGTACAGCACCTCCTCCGGGAACTCCGCCCCCGCCCCCTCCCAGTACTCCGCCCTGCACGCCACCACCAACCGCACCCCGTTCTCCCGCAGCCACTCCGCCGTGCCCTGCGTCCAGTCCGTGAGGCGGTGGGCCAGGAGTGGGGGCATCTCCTCGGGGCCGTCGAGGAGGAGCAGGAGGGGGCGGCCGGTGGTGTGGGAGTGGTGGGCCAGGCGTTCGGGGGTCGTGTCGCCCTGCAGGGCGGGGTCGGACGAGGTCGAGGCCGCCACGATGCGGGCGGCCCGGATCAGCGCCCGGCGCACGGCGTCGGCCACCGAGTCGTCGTCGTCCTTCAGATCGGCGCCGCGCAGCCACAGGGTGGGAGCCGGTGCCGGTCCGCGGTGGCGGCGGGCGGCCAGGGCCGCGAGTTCCGTCGTACGGCCGCTGCCCGGGGGCCCGACCAGGCCCAGGACCGCTGCCCCGCTCTCGGTGAAGGTGTCGAACTCCGTTGCCACCGAGGCCCGTTCGACCGGGGCCACCGCCCCGACCGTCCCCACTCCCCCGGTGTCCACCCGGCCCACACAGCCCGTCAGCGTCCCCGGCGGACCGTCCTGCCCGACCGACGTGGCCGTCAGTTCCAGTACACCCGCCAGGTTCAGGTCGGCGCCGTACGCCGGCACCGTCGCCGCGTTCTCGGCGAACAGCTCGGCGAGCGGCCCGTCGGCCGACGGGAGCAGCGACACGGCGAACCCGGCGTCACGGCCACCGGACCGCAGAGCCGTGCCGAGGACGCCCACCACCGCTCCGGTCCCGGCGTCGAGCACCGGGCCCCCGGCCGCCCCTCCGCCCAGCCGCAGCGCGTCCCGGCCGGCCGTGCCGATCGCCAACTCCAGGGCGCCGTCGAGGAGATGGCAGCGGTCCGTCGCCGTGTAGGTCACCGACGCCATGCCCAGCACGCGCGCCTCCCGCCACCCGCCGGCCGCGATCCGCACATACGCCCCGGTCTCGACCCGGTCCCGCACGGTCACCGGCATCGGGTCCACGGCCAGGCCCTCGGTGCGTACGAGGGCAAGGCCCAGCACGGGCAGCGACGTCACCGCACTCGCGGCGACGACACAGCTCCGGCCGCTCTCGGCGGCGTACAGGACCAACCAGGGCAGGCCGTCGACGACCTCGTGGCTGGTGACGACCGTGCCGTGGTGGTCGGCCGCGAAGCCGAGACCACGTGGTCGCCCGGCCAGGTCGTGGATGCGGACCAGCGCGTCGTCGCGGACGCGGCCCCGGTCGTCGTCACGAGCGCGGGCTCGGCCGTCGCCGTCGTCGTAGGACTGGGAGCAACGTGAGTGCCGTACGCAGGCGTCCTGCTCGGACCGTCCGACAGCGTCCGGCGCATCCCACGCATCCTGCGCCGACTGTGTGTCCCCCGCCGTTCCGACCGTCCCCGCCGCCGCTCCAGCCGTCTCCGGCATCCGGCGGTCGCCGCCCGCCCACGGGCCCCGTCCCGCCATCGTCGAACCTCCCCGCCGCACGTCAGACGCCCATACGCCTGGGCCCTGTGTTTTCGACGGTAGGTGCGATGTGATCAGTGGGACAGATCGCTCGGCGAACGCGCCCCCTTCCGCTCCCTCGGTTCACTCCGAGCGCCTGCACAGACGGGTGAACAGACGGGGGTCGCTGGATACACCCTAGGGGTGGGGGAACCGAGGGGGGACCGTGGAGCGGCGGGCAAAGGACGACCCCGTGACCGCCGCTCCACGGGCAGGCACCCTCAAGAGGCACCACGAGCCCGAGCCTCAGCCGAACACGGCCAGGCTCTTCGCCTTGCCCTTCTGCTGCTCCACGAGCGCGAGGAAGCGGCTCTCGGGGTCGAAGACGGCGACGGGCCCGGCACCGGCGTACTCGTCGGGCATGTCGAGGCGCACCCCGTTGGTGAGCAGCCGGGCGCGCCTGGCATCCACGTCCCAGCGGGGGAACGCGGCCGTGGCGGCCTCGGCGATCGGCATCACCGTCAGCTCCTGCTGGAGCTGGTCCAGGGTCTTGGCGGCGTCCAGCTTGTACGGGCCGACGCGGGTGCGGCGGAGCGCCGTGAGGTGGCCGCCGACGCCGAGGTCGGCGCCGAGGTCACGGGCCAGGGCGCGGATGTACGTGCCGGAGGAGCAGACCACCGACACGACCAGGTCGAGGACGGCGGTGCCGTCGTCGGCGACGGCGTCCCGGACGTCGTAGACGGAGAAGGACGAGACCGTGACCGGCCTAGCCGGAATCTCGAACTCCTCCCCCTCCCTCGCCCGCTTGTAGGAGCGCACTCCGTCGATCTTGATGGCGCTGACCTTGGACGGCACCTGCATGATGTCGCCGCTCAGCTTGGCGATCCCCGCGTCGACGGCCTCGCGGGTGACCTTCGAGGCGTCGGCCGACCCCGTGATCTCGCCCTCTGCGTCGTCGGTGAGCGTGGTCTGGCCCAGGCGGATGGTGCCGAGGTACTCCTTCTCGGTCAGGGCCAGATGACCGAGCAGTTTGGTCGCCTTCTCGACGCCGAGGACGAGGACACCCGTCGCCATCGGGTCGAGGGTGCCGGCGTGCCCGACGCGGCGGGTGCGGGCGATGCCCCGCATCTTGGCGACCACGTCGTGCGAAGTGAAGCCCGACGGCTTGTCGACGATGACAAGGCCGTCGGGCGTGGTGTGCTTCTGCGTCATTCCGCGGTGTCGCCGTCCGTCTCGTCCTCCGCGCCCGGCTTGCGGTACGGGTCCGCCTCACCGGCGTACTTCGCGCCGGCGGACACCTCGCGCACCTTCTCGTCGGACTGGCGCGCCTTGTCGAGGAGGTCCTCGATGGTCCGAGCGGTGTCCGGGAGGGCGTCGGCGACGAAGGTGAGGGTCGGCGTGAACTTCACGCCCGCGGCCGCACCGACGGCCGAGCGGAGAACGCCCTTGGCGCTCTCCAGTCCGGCCGCCGCGGCTGCCCGCTCCTCGTCGTCCCCGTACACCGTGTAGAAGACGGTCGCCTCCCGCAGGTCACCCGTGACGCGGGTGTCCGTGATGGTGACGTGTGAGCCGAGCCGCGGGTCCTTGATCCCGCGCTGCAGCTTCTGGGCCACCACCTCTCGGATGAGGTCCGCCAGCCTTTTCGCCCGCGCGTTGTCGGCCACTGGTCCGTCTCCCGTTCTTTCTTCTTCGTTCTTGGCTGTTGATCGTCAGTCGTCATGATCACCGTGGAGGCGCCGCCGTACGGACAGCAGCTCCACTTCGGGACGGCCGGCGACCAGCCGTTCGCACCGGTCCAGTACGTCGGTGAGGTGACCGGTGTCGCCGGACACCACGGCGATGCCGATCTCGGCCCGCCGGTAGAGGTCCATGTGGTCCACCTCGGCCGCGCTCACCGCGTACTTGCGCTGGAGCTCGGCGACGATCGGGCGGACGACGGAACGCTTCTCCTTCAGCGACCGTACGTCGCCGAGAAGGAGATCGAAGGACAGTGTCCCCACGTACATGTATGTAGCCGGTTCACCCGCCGGTACGGGATCGATGGTCCCGTCGGCCGTGTGGCCAGGGACATCAGAAACCGTACAACGAAGGGGCCGGGGCGATCGACGGATATTACGCTCCGTAGACCTGGCCACGGTGCCCGCGTGAAGCGGCGGGCAAACGGCGCGCTGGCCGACGGGACCGAAGTCCCGCCGGCCAGCACAGACCGTCGGCTTTACGCCCGCGGCTTCTCGCGCATCTCGTACGTCGCGATGACGTCGTCGACCTTGATGTCGTTGAAGTTGCCGAGGTTGATACCGCCCTCGAACCCTTCGCGGATCTCGGTGACGTCGTCCTTGAAGCGACGCAGACCCTCGATGTTGAGGTTCTCCGCGACCACCTTGCCGTCGCGGATGAGGCGCGCCTTGGTGTTGCGCTTGACCTCGCCGGAGCGGATGAGAACACCCGCGATGTTGCCCAGCTTGGACGACTTGAAGACCTCGCGGATCTCCGCCGTACCGAGCTCGACCTCTTCGTACTCCGGCTTGAGCATGCCCTTGAGGGCCGCCTCGATCTCCTCGATCGCCTGGTAGATGACCGAGTAGTACCGGACGTCCACACCCTCGCGCTCGGCCATCTGCTGCGCACGCCCGGCGGCGCGCACGTTGAAGCCGATCACGATGGCGTCGGAGCCCATCGCCAGGTCGATGTCGGACTCCGTGACCGCACCGACGCCGCGGTGCAGGACGCGGATGTCGACCTCTTCGCCGACGTCCAGCTGGAGCAGCGAGGACTCGAGGGCCTCGACGGAACCAGAAGCGTCACCCTTGATGATGAGGTTGAGCTGCTGGACCTCGCCGGCCTTGAGCACCTTGTCCAGGTCCTCGAGCGAGACGCGGCGCGTGCGCTTGGCGAACGCGGCGTTGCGCTCACGGGCGGCACGCTTCTCGGCGATCTGACGGGCCGTACGGTCCTCGTCCACCACCAGGAAGTTGTCGCCCGCACCCGGGACGTTGGTCAGACCCAGGACCTGGACCGGCGTCGACGGGCCCGCCTCGGCGACGTTGTTGCCGTTGTCGTCGAGCATGGCGCGCACGCGACCGTAGGCGTCGCCCACGACCATCGTGTCGCCGACCCGCAGCGTGCCTCGCTGGACGAGGACCGTCGCCACGGCACCGCGGCCGCGGTCGAGGCGGGACTCGATGGAAATACCCTGCGCGTCCTGGTTCGGGTTGGCCCGCAGGTCGAGCGAGGCGTCCGCGGTGAGGACCACGGCCTCCAGCAGGGAGTCGATGTGCAGACCCTGCTTGGCGGAGATGTCGACGAACATCGTGTCGCCGCCGTACTCCTCGGCCACCAGGCCGTACTCGGTCAGCTGACCGCGCACCTTGGTCGGGTCCGCACCCTCGACGTCGATCTTGTTGACCGCGACGACGATCGGCACGTCGGCCGCCTTGGCGTGGTTGAGCGCCTCGACCGTCTGCGGCATGACGCCGTCGTTGGCCGCGACGACCAGGATCGCGATGTCCGTCGACCGGGCACCACGGGCACGCATGGCGGTGAACGCCTCGTGACCCGGGGTGTCGATGAAGGTGATCGCGCGGTCCTCGTCGTTGACCTGGGTCGAGACCTGGTAGGCACCGATGTGCTGGGTGATGCCGCCGGCCTCGCCCGCGATGACGTTCGTCTTGCGGATGGCGTCGAGGAGTCGGGTCTTACCGTGGTCGACGTGACCCATGACGGTGACGACCGGCGGACGGACCACCAGGTCCTCCTCGTCGCCCTCGTCCTCGCCGAACTCGATGTCGAAGGACTCGAGCAGCTCGCGGTCCTCTTCCTCGGGGCTGACGATCTGAACCGTGTAGTTCATCTCGCCGGCGAGGAGCTGCAGCGTCTCGTCGGAGACGGACTGCGTGGCCGTGACCATCTCGCCGAGGTTCATCATGACCGCGACGAGCGACGCCGGGTTGGCGTTGATCTTCTCCGCGAAGTCGGTGAGCGACGCACCGCGCGACAGGCGAATGGACTCGCCGTTGCCGCGAGGCAGCATCACGCCGCCGACCGACGGGGCCTGCATGGCCTCGTACTCCTGGCGCCTCTGCCGCTTCGACTTGCGACCACGACGCGCGGGACCGCCGGGACGACCGAAGGCACCCTGCGTGCCACCACGGCCACCGGGACCGCCGGGACGACCGCCGAAGCCGGGACGGCCACCGCCGCCACCGCCACCGGGACCACCCGGACGACCGGCGAAGCCGCCACCGCCGCCACCCGGACCGCCGGGACGGCCGGCGAAGCCGCCGCCACCGCCACCACCGGGACGACCGGCGAAGCCGCCGCCGCCACCGGGGCGACCGCCGCCACCGGGACCACGGCCACCGCCACCGGGACCACGGCCACCGGGGCCACCGCCGCCGGGACGCGGGCCGGCAGCGGGACGCTGCGGCATCATGCCGGGGTTGGGACGCGGACCGCCGGGGCCGCCGCCGGGACGGGGGCCGCCACCCTGCGGGCGGGGCATGCCGCCCGGAGAGGGACGCGCGCCGCCCGGAGCCTGCGGACGAGGACCGCCCGCGCCGCCCTGGGGACGGGGACCGCCCTGGCCCTGCGGACGCGGAGCGCCGCCGGGAGCGCCGGGGGCACCGGGGCCGCCCGGACGCGGGGCGCCGCCCGGACGGGGCGCCTGCGGGCGCGCCATGCCGGTGGAGCCACCAGAGGTGAACGGGTTGTTGCCCGGACGGGGACCGGCCGGACGACCACCGGGACGCGGGGCGCCGCCACCCGGACGCGGAGCGCCGGAACGGTCGCCGCGGTCACCGCGGTCACTACGCTCGCCACGACCCTGGCCGGGGCCGCCCGGACGCGGGGCGCCGGGACGGGGGGCCTGGCCGGCCGGACGCGGGGCGCCCGGACGGGCACCGGAGCCCTGGGAGGCGGCCGGCGCGGCGGGAGCCGACGGGGGCGCCGTGAACTCGGGCGTGGTCGGAGCCGGGGACGCCGGGGCGGGCCGCGGCGCGGGCTTCGGACCCGGAGTGGGACGGGGGCCGGGAGTCACCGGGGCGGCAGCCGCGGGCTTCTCGGCAGCGGCCGGCTTGGGGGCCGGCGGGCGCGGGGCGGCCGGACGGGCAGCCTGCGCCGGAGAGGGGGCCGCCGGCTTCGCCGGGGCAGCCTTGCGGGCGGGGGCGGGCTTGCCGCCTCCGTTGCCCTGCTGGAGGGCGTCCGTCAACTTACGGACGACGGGCGCTTCGATGGTCGAAGACGCCGAACGGACGAATTCACCGAGTTCTTGGAGCTTGGCCATGACGACCTTGCTCTCAACCCCGAACTCCTTGGCGAGTTCGTATACCCGGACCTTAGCCACTTCGCTCCTTTTAGGTCCGGGTGCGTCCGGACCGTCGCTACTTCATGGGCGTACTCATCGCGTGCTCATCGAGTGCTCATCGCAATCTCGACCTACTTCCAACTCGCGGGGTACCAGGGCCGCGCGGGGGTTCCGCACGACGCTTCTTACGGTGTTGCCTGCTCAGCAACTGTTCTCTGCTCGACGTGCCGGCGCAACGCCTTTGTGTCGAGCGCTCCCGGGGCGCGCAACGCCCGCGTGAACGCCCGGCGGCGTACCGCCTGGTCGAGACAGACCAGGGCGGGGTGTACATACGCACCCCGGCCGGGCAGCGTACCGCGAGGATCAGGGACGCATTCGTCCTTGATCGCCACGATCCGCAGCAGTTCAGCCTTGGCCGCTCGCTCCCGGCACCCCACACAGGTGCGTTCAGGGCATGCGCGGACGCGTGTCCGGCCAGACACAGCTAAGTCTACCTCCCCGTACCGACCTCACCCCTTTGGGGCAGGCTTCGAACAGTTGCCGGGCGATAACCTGACGTGATCTAAGCGACCCGCGGCTTGGATCTATTCCCCGGTCTGCTCGGTGTCCGGGCGGATGTCGATCCGCCAGCCGGTCAGCCGGGCCGCGAGTCGGGCGTTCTGCCCTTCCTTGCCGATCGCCAGCGACAGCTGGTAGTCGGGCACCGTCACGCGCGCGGAGCGGGCCGCCATGTCCACGACCTCCACCTTGGAGACCCGGGCCGGCGACAGCGCGTTCGCCACCATCTCGGCCGGGTCGTCCGACCAGTCGACGATGTCGATCTTCTCGCCGTTCAGCTCGCCCATGACGTTGCGCACCCGGCCGCCCATGGGGCCGATACAGGCACCCTTGGCGTTCAGACCGGAACGGGTGGACCGTACGGCGATCTTCGTGCGGTGACCTGCCTCACGCGCGATGGCGGCGATCTCCACCGACCCGTCGGCGATCTCCGGCACCTCCAGGGCGAAGAGCTTCTTCACCAGGTTGGGGTGCGTGCGCGACAGGGTGACGGACGGCCCGCGGACGCCCTTCGCCACCCGAACGACGTACGACCGGATCCGCATGCCGTGCGGGTACGTCTCGCCCGGGACCTGCTCCTGCACCGGCAGGATGGCCTCCAGCTTGCCGATGTCCACGAGGACGTTCTTCGGGTCGCGGCCCTGCTGGACCACGCCGGTGACGATGTCGCCCTCGCGGCCGGCGTACTCGCCGAGCGTCGCGTCGTCCTCGGCGTCGCGCAGCCGCTGCAGGATGACCTGCTTGGCGGTGGTGGCGGCGATACGGCCGAACCCGGACGGGGTGTCGTCGAACTCGCGGGCCTCCTGGCCCTCCTCCAGATCCTCGGGATCCTCCTTCGCCCACACCGTCACGTGGCCGGTCTCCCGGTTGAGCTCCACGCGCGCGTGGCGGCGGCTTCCCTCGGTGCGGTGGTAGGCGATGAGGAGGGCCGACTCGATCGCCTCGACCAGCAGGGGGAAGGAGATCTCCTTCTCCCGCACCAAGCCCCGCAGGGCACTCATGTCGATGTCCACGGCTACGCCTCCTCTTCCTTCTTGTCCTTGCGGCTGAACTCGACCTGCACGCGCGCCTTGTCGATCTCCGGGAAGCCGAGTCTGCGGCTGGTGGGCTTGCGGCCCTTCACTCCGGGCACTTCGAGGTCGAGGCCGTCGTCGTCGACCTTGATGATGCGGGCCACCAGCTCGCCGTCGTCGGCCAGTTGGAACTTCACCAACCGGTCGACCGCGCGTACGTAGTGCCGGTGCTCCTTGAGGAGGCGTTCCGCGCCCGGGGTACCGACCTCGAGGGTGTACTCGCCCTCACCCATCGCGTCCGTCTCGTCGAGCTTCGCCGAGAGCGCACGGCTCACATCGGCGACCTCGTCCAGGTCCGCTCCGGTGTCGGAGTCGACAACGACGCGCAGCACGCGCTTGCGTCCGATGGAGTCCACTTCGATCTCTTCGAGATCCAGGCCCTGAGAGCTGACGAGCGGTTCCAGTAGTTCTCGCAGCCTCTCGCTCTGGGTGGTGCTCATCCGGGTGACTCCTCGGCCGCGTGTGCTGTTGTGGGATGGGTCGGTGTCTGGTCAAAGGGTATCCGGTCGCAGGGAGTGTTGCCGTCCACCTGCACACGAACGGTGCCGATGAGTGGTGCCGTCCGGTTGCGCGGGTACCGTGATCACGGGCCTGCGGCCCGCTGGTTCCGCAGCCGCTGTCGTAACTGCTTTCGCAACTGGTTTCGTACGAGTTCCCCGAGGACGTCTGCCGTGCCGTACCCCTCGCCGCCGCGCTCCCCCTCGGGGCCGCGCAGAAGAACCCTGCTCGCCTCGGCTGCCGCCGGGGCCGCCCTGCTGGTGGGCTGCTCCTCCGGGTCCGAGGACTCGGACGGCACCACGAGCGGCAGCCCGTCGCTCACCGAACGGGCACGCGCGCGTGCGGCCCGGGACAGCGAGGGCCTGGTCGCACGGTACGACGCCGTCCTCGCCGCCCACCCGGTGCTGGCGGAGCTGGTGGGGCCGTTGCGGGCACAGGCCGTACGGCATGTGGAGGCGTTCGGCGGCGGCTCTTCCGGGTCCCCCGGAACCTCCGGACCGTCCGCAAGCTCTTCTACGGTGTCCAAGGCGCCGCAGGCCGGGAAGGCATCGCCGTCGTCCTCTCCGTCGGCCACCGTGCCCGCGACGGAACAGGGCGCCTTGGCCGAACTGGCCGCGGCCGAGCGTGAGCTCGCGGACCGGCGTGCGAAGGAGTTGCTCCATGTGCCGGGTGAGCTGGCACGGCTGCTGGCCTCCGTGGCGGCGGCCGGGGCGGCGCACGCGTATCTGCTGACGGAGGGGGCCAAGTGAGCGGGACCGGCAAGAAGGAGCAGCTGACGGCTCTGCAGGCGGCGCTCACCGCCGAGCATGCGGCCGTGTACGGGTACGGCGTCGTCGGCGGCCGTATCGCCGAGGGGCAGCGCTCGGAAGCACGCGCTGCGTATGACGCTCACCGGGCGCGGCGGGACGCGCTGGCGCGCGAGGTGCGCGACCTTGGCGCCCAGCCGGCCGCCGCGAGCGCCGCGTACGCGCTGCCGTTCCCGGTGTCTGACTCGGCCGCCGCCGTCCGGCTCGCCGCCGAGTTGGAGGACCGGGTGGCCGGGGTGTACTCCGACCTGGTGCGGGCGGCCGAGGGTGCGCTGCGGGGCACCGCTGCCGAGGCACTGCGGGAGGCGGCGGTGCGGGCGGTGCGCTGGCGGGGCGAGAGCGTAGCCTTCCCAGGGCTCGCCGAGCGGGCGGGCACCACGTCGGCATCGGCGGCGCCCAGCGCGTGACGCGAGCCGCAGAGAACGTACGGGAAGTACGGGAAGGGAACGACTCGCGCATGGCTTTCGAACCGCCGCAGCGTCTGGTCAGGGCGCTCGGTGAGACGGCACCGGACGGTGACGACTGGTTGGAGAAGCTGCCGGAGGCGGCCCGCCAGTCCGTCGCGCTACGCGAGTTGACCGCCCAGCGCGTGCAGATGCCGGGGGGCCGCAGCAGCCTGGTGGTGCTGGTCCGGCGCGCGGACGGAACCCCCGCCGTGCTCAAGCTGGCCCCGCCCCGGTTCCGCCCGGAGAGCGAGCGGGCCGCGCTCGCGCACTGGGGCGGTCTGGGTGCCGTACAACTGCTGGAACCCTTCGTGACCGAGGGTGTGCTGCTGTTGGAGCGGCTGCATCCGGAGATGTCGGTGCGGTCGTTGCCGGAGGCGAAGGCGTTGCTGGAGGCGGCGGGGACGTTGCGGCGGCTGTGGGTCGATCCGCCGACCGAGTACGCCTTCGAGACCGTGGCCGAGCGGACGGGGCGGCAGGCCGAGGCGATGCGGGCGACCGCGTCGGGCGAGGCGGGGGTCTCGGCGCTGGTGGATGCCGCGCTCGGTGCGCGCGAGGAGTTGTTGGCTGCGCCGCCTGAGATGCGGTTGCTGCACGGGACGTTTCGGCAGTCCAAGGTGTTGGCCGGGGAGCGGATGCCGTGGTTGGCGGTGGGGCCGGATCCGGTGGTCGGGGAATGTGCGTTCGATCTGGCGCGGTTGGTGCGGGATCGGGTGGAGGATCTGATCGCCTCGCCGTCGGGGGCCGCGATTACTCGGCGGCGGGTGAAGCGGCTTGCGGAGTCGTTGGATGTGGATCAGGAGCGGCTTCGGGGGTGGACGCTGTTTCGGGCGGTTGAGTCCGGAGTGCGGGCGCTGAGGGTGGGGCGGCCCAAGGATGCGGAGTTGTTGCTGGAGTTTGCCGGGTGGCTTTGAGGGGTTGTGTGTTGTCTGCGGGTGCGTGGGGGCTGGTCGCGCAGTTCCCCGCGCCCCTTCAGGGAACTGCCCTCGCCGTCAGTTTGATTGCCAACGCGGGACAGTCAGCCGCTGCTCTGCGGGCTCGTTTGACCGTGCGGGCGGGGACCGGGGTGCTGTCCACCAGGGGGTAGCCCCACTCGTCCAGCGTGACGTGGTCGGGAAGTAGCTCGGCGCACAGGCCGTCGCCCTCGCACGCCGTCCAGCCGATGTCGATGCGGTGGTCCATGTCAGCTCTCCTGAGGTATCGGCAGCAGAGGCGTACCGTCCGTCGCTGCGCAGAATCCACATGCGTGGGCATCGAGTTCACTCGCGAACGTCGTCAGGGCGCTGCGTACCAGGCGGACCGTGCCGTCGGGGTGGTGGCAGGCGCCGCGGCCCTCTGCCAGGCCGGACCAGCGACCTCGGCCAGGTAGCGGGCGAGGAGCAGGTTGCAGGAGTCCAGCAGTGCCGGATCGGTGACGACCAGTCGGACGCCGGTGCCGAGGGCACGCCAGTCGGCGGCGGTCGTGCGCAGGGCAGTGCTCATCACGACGCCCCCGAGGTGGAGTCGGTGGAGCCGCCGGAGGAGGACGTGAGGCTGTCGGACGAGGGCTGCAGGGAGGAGTCGGCGCTCGAGCCGTCCGTGCTGCTCGACGAAGTACTGTCGGAGGCCGAGCTGTCCGTGGATGTGGAACTGCTTGTCTGCGTGCCGCTGCTCGCCGTCGTGTCGGCGTCCGCCTGCATCGTGCCGATCAGGGCGAACACCCCGGCGGCAGCCGCGAGCGTGATCGCCGCCGTGGCGGCCGCCGTGCGCCGCGCTCCTCTTCGGACCGCTGCCGCGGCACCCCGTTCCCTGGTACGCAAGACCGTTCCCCTCCCGAGTGACGCTGTGTCACGTCCTACGGTCGGGGAACGGCCTGAGGGGAAGCTGTGAGATGTCTTTAGCTACCCGGAGAGGTTTCTGAGGACTTCCTTTTAGGCCGTCGCCTACGCGGTCAGGCGCGCGATCGCCTCGTCCACCGTCAGCTCCTCGCGCTCACCGGTCCTGCGGTCCTTGAGCTCGACGACGCCCTCGGCCGCGCGCCGCCCGGCCACCAGGATCTGCGGTACGCCGATCAGCTCCGAGTCGGTGAACTTCACGCCCGGCGAGACGCCCGCCCGGTCGTCGCACAGGACGCGCAGGCCTGCCGTGGCCAGCTTCTCGGAGACGTCGAGGGCGAGTTCGGTCTGCAGGGCCTTGCCCGCGGCGACCACGTGCACGTCGGCCGGGGCGACCTCGGCGGGCCAGCACAGGCCCTTGTCGTCGGCGGTCTGCTCGGCGAGGGCGGCGACGGCGCGGGAGACACCGATGCCGTAGGAGCCCATGGTCACGCGGACCGGCTTGCCGTTCTGGCCGAGGACGTCGAGCTTCAGCGCATCCGCGTACTTGCGGCCCAGCTGGAAGATGTGGCCGATCTCGATGGCGCGGTCGAGCTTGAGGCCGGTGCCGCAGTTCGGGCAGGGGTCGCCCTCCTGGACGACTACGACGTCGACGTACTCGCCGACCTCGAAGTCACGGCCCGCGACGACGTTCCTGGCGTGTGTGGCGTCCTTGTTGGCGCCGGTGATCCAGGAGGTGCCGGGGGCCACGCGCGGGTCGGCGATGTACTTGACCTTCTCGCCCAGGCCCTGCGGGCCGACGTACCCGCGCACCAGGTCGGGGCGGCCGGCGAAGTCCGCCTCGGTGACCATCTCGACGACGGCCGGCGCGAAGTGCGCCTCGACCTTGTCCATGTCGACCTCGCGGTCGCCGGGGACACCGACGGCGACGATCTCGCCGTCGACCTTGACGAGGAGGTTCTTCAGGGTGGCGGAGGCCGGGACGCCGAGGTGGGCGGCGAGGGTCTCGATGGTCGGGGTGTCGGGGGTGGGGATCTCTTCGAGAGCGGCCACGCCGTCGGCGTCCACCGGCTTCAGCGCGTACGAGATCGCCTCGGTGTTGGCCGCGAAGTCGCAGTTCGGGCAGTCCGCGAAGGTGTCCTCGCCGGCGCCGGCCGGGGCGAGGAACTCCTCCGACTTGGAGCCGCCCATCGCGCCGGCGGTCGCGGCGCAGATGCGGTAGTCGAGGCCGAGGCGCTCGAAGACGCGCTGGTAGGCCTGGCGGTGCAGGGCGTACGACTGGGCCAGGCCCTCGTCCTCCGTGTCGAAGGAGTACGAGTCCTTCATCAGGAACTCACGGCCGCGCAGGATGCCGGCCCGGGGGCGGGCCTCGTCACGGTACTTGTGCTGGATCTGGTAGAGGATGACCGGCAGGTCCTTGTAGGAGGACGCCTGGTCTTTCACCAGCAGGGTGAAGATCTCCTCGTGGGTCGGGCCGAGTAGGTAGTCGCCGCCCTTGCGGTCCTGGAGGCGGAACAGCTCGGGGCCGTACTCGTCCCAGCGGCCGGTCGCGTCGTACGGCTCACGCGGCAGCAGCGCGGGGAGCAGCACCTCCTGGGCGCCGATGGCGTCCATCTCCTCGCGGACGATGCGCTCCACGTTGGCGAGGACCCGCTTGCCGAGGGGCAGCCACGACCAGATACCGGCCGCCGTGCGGCGGACGTAGCCGGCACGGACGAGCAGCTTGTGGCTGAGTACCTCGGCGTCCGCCGGGTCGTCGCGCAGCGTCTTCGCCATCAACTGGGACATGCGCTGGACCGGTGCGTTCGCCATGGTTCTCGTACTCCTGCTGGTTTGGGTTATGGCAGGAGGTTAGCCGGGGGGTACGGGGCGGTGGAAATCGGTTAGCGGCGGCGCATCGCCTACCGGCGGCGCAGCGGGAGGGGGGCGCCCATGACGGCGTACGGCTTCGGGGCGCTGGGGAAGAGGACCTGGCGGGCGAGGTCCGTGTAGCCGAGGGAGTGGTAGAGGCCGCGGGCGGGGCTGTCGGTGTCGATCGCCGAGAGGATCGAGCGGGGTTCGGCGGCGCTGTCCGTGATCGTGGTGATCAGGGAGCGGCCGACGCCTCGGTTCTGGTAGCGGGGGTGGACGTGCAGTTCCGTGATGACGAAGGAGTCGTCCAGCCAGGCCTCGTGGCCCTGGGCCCGGAGGTAGGGCTGCACGACGGTGGACCACCAGTGGGAGCGGTCGTTGGGCATGCCGTACACGAAACCCGCGAGTCGTCCGTCGGCGGTGGTCGCGCCGAGGGCCCTTGCTCCCGGGTACGCCATGTGGCGCAGGACGATCTGGCGGCGTACGGCCACTTCGTCCGGGCCCAGGCCGAACGCGACCGCTTGGACGGCCAGTGCCTCGTCCACGTGGGCCGAAAGTTCCAGCGGGCCGATCACGATCTCGTCGGGTCGGCGGCGGTGTCCGTGACCGGGAAGACGCATGGTGGGGAGCCTACAGGGGGGTTCGCGCTGTGTTCCGGGTGCAGCTCGTCGGTGGTTGCTCGCGCTCACGCGGCGGCAGCCGCATATCGATTCGGCCCCGCGCCCTTAAGGGGTTTCAGAACAGGACGCTCATGAAGGCGCCGACCTCTTGGAAGCCGACCCTCTGATACGTCCGCCTCGCCGCCGTGTTGAAGTCGTTCACGTACAGGCTGACCACCGGGGCGACGTCCGCCAGGGCGTAGCGCAGGACCGCCGCCATGCCGGGGACCGCCAGCCCCTGGCCCCGGTACTCGGGGGCCACCCACACGCCCTGGATCTGGCACGCCCTGTCCGTCGCCGCGCCGATCTCCGCCTTGAAGACCACCTTGCCGTTCTGGTCGAGGCGGGCGAAGGAGCGGCCGGAGCCCACGAGTTCGGCGACCCGGGCCTGGTAGAGGAGTCCGCCGTCGCCGGCCATCGGCGATACCCCGACCTCCTCGGTGAACATCGCCACGCACGCCGGCATGATCGTCTCCATCTCGTCCTTGCGGATGCGGCGGACGTACGGATCCGGGGCGATGTCGGTCGGCATGCGGTCGGTGACCATGAGCGGCTGGTGGGAGCGCACCTCGCGGGCCGGGCCCCAGCCGGGTTCCAGCAGGCGCCACAGCTGGCCGGTGGAATCGGCGGGGCCGACGATGGAGGAGCAGCGACGACCCGCGCGCCGGGCGCGGTCGGCGAAGGCCCGTACCGCTCGGGAGGTCGCGCAGATCGGGACGAGGTTGGCGCCCGCGTAGCACAGGGACGTCAGCATGCCGTCCTCGTACCAGCCCCACATCTCGCCGCCGAGGCGCCAGGGGTCGAGGCCGGCGACCTGGACGCGGGACGTCACGAAGGCGTTCACGACCGGCTCGCGGTCGAGGACGGCGAGCGCGGCGTCCAGGTCACTCGGTTCGAGCACCCGTGAGGTGGTCTGGGTCAACACGTGCGGGGGCCCTCCGGGGAACTGCAGGTCTCCGCACTGTACCTGTGGAAGCTGAGCCACGCTGCCTGTGGAGGTTGGCGGCCCTTGAGGGGTGGCCGTCTGCTGTGGTCCCGTCCCTGGGGGGGGCTGCCGCCCCCAGACCCCCGCTTCGGCCCTGAAGGGGCCTCGTCCTCAAACGCCGGACGGGCTGAAATGCCCGGACCGGCGCCGAGAAGTCGCCCCAGCGGAACGTAGGCCCCGTCAGCCCGCGACCGCGACCGACGGCTCGCCCGACTCCACGCCGTCCGCCTCCATCTGCTCGGCCAGCTTCATGGCCTCCTCGATGAGGGTCTCGACGATCTTGGATTCGGGGACGGTCTTGATGACCTCGCCCTTGACGAAGATCTGGCCCTTGCCGTTGCCGGAGGCGACGCCGAGGTCCGCCTCGCGGGCCTCGCCCGGGCCGTTCACCACGCAGCCCATGACGGCGACGCGGAGGGGGACCTCCATGCCGGTCAGGCCCGCGGTGACTTCCTCGGCCAGCTTGTAGACGTCGACCTGGGCACGGCCGCAGGACGGGCAGGAGACGATCTCCAGGCCGCGCTGCTTGAGGTTCAGGGACTCCAGGATCTGGTTGCCGACCTTGACCTCCTCGACCGGCGGGGCCGACAGGGAGACGCGGATCGTGTCGCCGATGCCCTGCGCCAGCAGCGCCCCGAAGGCGACCGCCGACTTGATCGTGCCCTGGAACGCCGGGCCCGCCTCCGTCACACCGAGGTGGAGGGGGTAGTCGCACTGCGCGGCCAGCTGGCGGTACGCCTCGATCATCACGACCGGGTCATTGTGCTTGACCGAGATCTTGATGTCCCGGAAGTCGTGCTCCTCGAAGAGCGACGCCTCCCACAGGGCCGACTCGACCAGGGCCTCGGGCGTCGCCTTGCCGTACTTCTGCAGCAGACGCCGGTCCAGCGA
>NZ_FNHV01000012.1:196593-344348 GCF_900103585.1 Streptomyces sp. cf386 | reverse complement strand
ATCGGCATGTCGGGGCTGCTGGTGAAATCCACGGTGATCATGAAGGAGAACCTGGAGGAGCTCAACCAGCGCGGCCTGGCCGCGAGCTACCCGGTCATCCTGGGCGGTGCGGCCCTCACCCGCGCCTATGTCGAGCAGGACCTGCACGAACTGTATGAGGGCGAAGTCCGCTACGCCCGCGACGCGTTCGAGGGCCTGCGGCTGATGGACGCCCTGATCGGCGTCAAGCGCGGGGTGCCCGGGGTGAAGCTGCCCGACCTCAAACAGCGCCGGGTCCGCGCGGCTTCCACCCCGGTCGCGGTGGAGGAACGCCCCCAGGAAGGCCACGTCCGCTCCGACGTCGCCATCGACAACCCGGTCCCCGAACCGCCGTTCCGCGGCACCCGCGTCATCAAGGGCATCCAGCTCAAGGAGTACGCCTCCTGGCTCGACGAGGGTGCCCTCTTCAAGGGCCAGTGGGGCCTGAAGGAGGCCCGCGCCGGAGACGGTCCGTCGTACCAGGAACTCGTCGAGACCGAGGGCCGCCCGCGGCTGCGCGGTCTGCTCGACAAGCTCCAGACGGAGAACCTCCTGGAGGCGGCCGTGGTCTACGGCTACTTCCCGTGCGTCTCCAAGGACGACGACCTGATCCTGCTGGACGAGCACGGCAACGAACGCACCCGCTTCACCTTCCCGCGCCAGCGCCGTGGCCGCCGCCTGTGCCTCGCGGACTTCTTCCGCCCGCAGGA
Organism: Streptomyces sp. cf386; assembly: GCF_900103585.1. Classification (GTDB taxonomy): domain Bacteria; phylum Actinomycetota; class Actinomycetes; order Streptomycetales; family Streptomycetaceae; genus Streptomyces. The sequence continues at coordinate 343,620 of NZ_FNHV01000012.1, read as the reverse complement.
GTCGGGCGAGATCGACGTCGTCGGCCTCCAGGTCGTCACCGTGGGCTCGCGGATCGGTGAGGAGACGGCCCGCATGTTCGAGGCCAACGCCTACCGCGACTACCTCGAACTGCACGGCCTGTCCGTCCAGCTGGCCGAAGCCCTCGCCGAGTACTGGCACGCACGCGTGCGCAGTGAGCTGGGCTTCGCGGGTGAGGACCCGGCCGACATCGAGGACATGTTCTCGCTGAAGTACCGGGGCGCCCGCTTCTCCCTCGGCTACGGCGCCTGCCCGAACCTGGAGGACCGCGCCAAGATCGCCGACCTGCTCCAGCCGGAGCGCATCGGCGTCCACCTGTCCGAGGAGTTCCAGCTGCACCCCGAGCAGTCCACCGACGCGATCGTGATCCACCACCCCGAAGCGAAGTACTTCAACGCCCGCTGACGAATCCGCCCGGGGCCGTATCGGCGCAGGTACATCGGCGCACGTCAGAGCGGCCCCCGACGGTATACAGGGTGTGCCCCGGGCCACGCCGAATAAACGAGGCACTTCGGCCGGTACAGACGTACACTGGTCGGTCCACCGCAGGCCGGTTCCCTTGCTGGGAACCGGCCTGATCGCCCCTTCAAGGAGGTACGTGGATGACCAGCACGGTCCCCGCGCCAGTAACCCGTACGGCCGAGGGCTCGGCCCTGCAAGCCGTCCTCCTCGACATGGACGGAACCCTCGTGGACACCGAGGGCTTCTGGTGGGACGTCGAGGTCGAGATCTTCGCCGGCCTCGGTCACACCCTCGACGACACCTGGCGCCATGTCGTGGTTGGCGGCCCCATGACCCGCAGCGCGGGGTTCCTGATCGAGGCCACCGGCGCCGACATCACCCTCGCCGAGCTCACGCTGCTGTTGAACCAGGGCTTCGAGGACCGCATCGACCGCGCCCTGCCGCTGATGCCGGGAGCCGCCCGGCTGCTGGCCGAGCTGGCCGAGTACGAGATCCCCACGGCCCTGGTCTCCGCCTCGCACCGGCGCATCATCGACCGCGTGCTCACCTCGCTCGGCCCCCAGCACTTCGCGTTGACCGTCGCCGGTGACGAGGTGGCGCGCACCAAGCCGCACCCGGACCCGTACCTGTTCGCCGCGGCCGGACTCGGCGCCGACCCGGCCCGCTGCGCGGTCGTCGAGGACACGGCGACCGGCGTCGCCGCGGCCGAGGCCGCGGGCTGCCATGTGGTGGCCGTGCCCTCGGTGGCGCCGATCACCCCGGCCGCCCGGCGTACCGTGGTGACGTCGCTGGAAGAGGTCGATCTGGCATTTCTGCGCGGTCTGATGGTGGCGTGACAACGAAAATGCGTACGCCGTTCACGCAGCGTGCAGCATCGATAGCGGGGAAATTCCGCAAGGAAATTCGAATGCGCCGGATGGCTGAATTCCGGTGCACGCCAAGACCGTTCAGTTTGTGACGTTCGCCACTTCATCGAGGGGTGACGGGTGTTCCGTGTCGCGCCGCTCGTCCTCAATGAAGGGCTTTGAACGCTCCCTTGTGTCCCGATTGGTGGGACGGTGCACGAATCCTTCCACTGCCAGTTCTCCGTTGTGTTCGCACCCCGTTCCGCTCCGTGACGGATCCCGAACTCCGGTGGCGGTGAAGCGTCCTGCGGGCGCGGACTAATCTCGTCGCGAGAACATCGCACTTACTCCGTGATCCGCCGCGACACCCCTGCATGCCGGGTACACGGAGTCGACAGCTGGAGAAACCCGAGCATGAACCGCAAGACTTTGGTGCTGCCGGCCGTCATCGGCCTGCTCGCGCCGGTTCTCGCCGCCTGTGGCGGAACCGACAGCGGCGACAGCGGCGACGCGATCGTCGTCGGCACCACGGACGCGTTCACTGCCTCGAAGGACGCTCCCGCACCGCTCGACCCGGCCTACGCCTACGACGTCGGCACCTGGAACATCCTGCGCCAGACCGTGCAGACCCTGATGATCCAGCCGCGCGGCGAGGGCGACCCGGTCCCCGAGGCCGCCGAGAGCTGCGGCTTCACCGACAGCGGCAACGAACGCTACGCCTGCACCCTGCGCGAGGGCCTGAAGTTCGCGAACGGCGACGCCGTCACCGCCGAGGACGTGAAGTACTCCATCGACCGCGCCCGCGCCCTCAAGGCCGACAGCGGTGTCTTCGCGCTGCTGTCCACCATCGACACCGTCGAGACGCAAGGCGACCGCGAGGTCATCTTCCACCTCAAGACCGCCGACGCCACCTTCCCGTTCAAGCTGTCCACCCCGGTCGCCGGCATCGTCGACCCGGACATCTACGCCAAGAACAAGCTGCGCGACGGCTTCGAGGTCGAAGGCTCCGGCCCGTACACCCTCCAGGCCGAGGTCAAGAACGACGAGCTGGTCTCCGCTGTGTTCACCAAGAACCCCGAATACAAGGGGAGTCTGACGGTGAACAACGACAAGGTCGAACTGCGTAACTTCGCGGACGCCGACGAGATGGGCACCGCCCTCAGCAAGGGCGACATCGACCTGATGACCCGCACCATGTCGCCCGAGCAGATCCAGAAGCTGTCGGCCGACTCCGACGACACCGTCGACCTCGTCGACATGGCCGGCCTGGAGATCCGCTACCTGGCCTTCAACACCGACGACCCGTCCGTCCGCAGCAAGGCCGTCCGCCAGGCGATGGCGCAGGTCATCAACCGCGGTGAGCTCATCTCCAAGGTCTACGGCTCCCAGGCCGAACCGCTGTACTCGCTGGTCCCGGCCAGCATCACGGGCCACTCCAACTCGTTCTTCAACAAGTACGGCGAGCCGAGCGTCGGCAAGGCCAAGTCCCTGCTGGAGAAGGCCGGCATCACCACTCCGGTGAAGCTGACGCTGCACTACACCACCGACCACTACGGCTCGGCCACCAAGAAGGAGTTCGAGCTGCTGCAGAAGCAGCTGAACGACAGCGGCCTGTTCGACGTCAGGATCGAGGGCACCCCCTGGGCGACGTTCCGCCCCGCCGAGCAGAAGGGCGAGTACGAGGTCTACGGCATGGGCTGGTTCCCGGACTTCCCGGACGCCGACAACTACCTCGCGCCGTTCCTCGACAAGGACAACTTCCTCGGCTCGCCGTACGCCAACAGCACCATCCGGGGCGCCCTCATCCCGGAGTCCCGCCGCGCCGCCGACCGGCTGTCCGCGGTCGGCAGCCTGACGGAGATCCAGGACATCGTCGCGGGCGACGTGCCCGTGATCCCGCTGTGGCAGGGCAAGCAGTACGTCGCCGCGGGCGACGACGTCACGGGTACGGCGTATGCGCTCAACTCCTCCTCCACCCTTCAGCTGTGGGAGCTCGGCCGTGGCGTGAGCGGCTGACGTCTCTCCGTGCCCGGCGCCTGGTCCAGGACGCCGGGTCGGCCCGGGAACCAGGATGCGGTCCGGGCTTCTCACAACCGACGACAAGGCACTCGTACGTGAACATGCGCAACCAGTGGCCGGTCCTGCCCGTCGTGGCAGGGCTGGCCTCCGGCCTGCTGACCGGCTGCGGAACGGAGACGGGGGACACCGGTGCGACCGGCACCTCGGTGGTCATGGGGATGTCGGACGACGTCCTGGCCACCGACCCGGCCTCCGGCTACGACCCCGGCTCCTGGCTGTTGTTCAACAACGTCTTCCAGTCGCTGCTCAGCTTCCCCAAGGGCGCCACCGAGCCGCAGCCCGAGGCCGCCGAGCAGTGCGCCTTCTCCGACCCCAGGGCCACGGTCTACAAGTGCACCCTCAAGGACGGCCTGAAGTTCAGCAACGGTGACGAACTCACCTCGGCGGACGTCAAGTTCTCCTTCGACCGCATGCTGAAGATCAACGATCCCGACGGCCCCGCGGTCATGTTCCCGACGCTCGAGAAGGTTCAGACGCCGGACGACAAGACGGTCGTCTTCCGGCTCAACACCCCCGACGCCACCTTCCCCAGCAAGGTAGCCTCCGGCGCCGGCTCCATCGTCGACGAGGACCAGTACGACGCCAAGGGCCTGCGCAAGGACGGCGAGGCCGTCGGCTCCGGCCCCTACAAGCTGGACAAGTTCGACGACGACGAAGCCGTCTTCTCCGTCAACGAGAACTACAAGGGCACCGCAGAGGTCCAGAACGACGGCGTGACGCTGAGGTTCTTCCACGGCGACCAGGACGGCCTGAAGAAGGCTCTGCTCGACAACCAGGTCGACATCGCCTACCGCGGTCTCACCGCGGGCGACATCGCCGACATCGAGAAGTCGGGCGACAAATCCGGTGTCGAGGTCGTCGAGGGCAGCAGCGCTGAGGTCCAGCACCTGGTCTTCAACATGGACGACCCGGTCGCCGGACAGCTCGGCGTCCGCAAGGCCATCGCCTACCTCATCGACCGCGACGCCCTCATCAAGGACGTCTACCAGGGCACGGCGACCCCGCTGTACTCGATCATCCCGGCCGGTATCGGCGGCCACAACACGGCCTACTTCGACACCTACGGCGCCCGCCCCTCCAAGGCCAGGGCCGCCGCAGCGCTGCAGGACGAGGGCGTCACCGGCAAGGTCAAGCTGACCCTGTGGTCCACCCCGTCGCGCTACGGCCCCGCCACCGACGACGAGTTGAAGGCGATCGCCCAGCAGCTCAACGACAGCGGCCTGTTCGACGCCGACGTGCAGTCCGTCGCGTTCGACCAGTACGAGAAGGACATCGCCGACGGCAAGTACGGCGTGTACGTGAAGGGCTGGATCCCGGACTACCCGGACGCCGACAACTTCACGGCCCCCTTCTTCGGCAAAGGCAACGTGCTGAGCAACAACTACGACAACAGCTCGATCACCGGCAAGCTCATCCCGCGCACGGCCGCCGAGAGCGACCGCTCCGCGACGGACGACGAGTTCGGCCAGCTCCAGGACATCGTGGCCAAGGACCTCCCCGTCCTCCCGGTCTGGCAGGCCAAGCAGTACGCCGTCACCCACGAGAACGTCTACGGCCTGGAGTACTGCCTCGACGCCTCCACCGTGTTCCGCTTCTGGGAACTCAGCAAGGGCTGACGGACGGTCGTACACACCCCACACGCACGCAGGGCGCCCCTTCTCGGAAGGGGCGCCCTGTCCGTCGTAACGCAGGCTTCTACTGCGCGCCGGGCCGCACCAGCCCGCTCTCGTACGCGTACACCGCGGCCTGCACCCGGTCACGCAGGCCCAGCTTGGTGAGCACATGGCCCACATGCGTCTTCACGGTGGTCTCGCTGACGAACAGATCGGCGGCGATCTCCGCGTTCGACAGGCCACGCGCCACCAGCTTCAGCACCTCCACCTCGCGCTCGGTGAGCGTGTGCAGGGTGTCCGGAACCGGCTCGTCGCCCGAGGGCAGATGCGTGGCGTACTTGTCGAGCAGCCGACGCGTGATACTCGGCGCGAGCATCGCCTCACCGGCGGCCACCACACGGATCGCCTGCACCAGCTCATTGGCCGGGGCATCCTTCAGCAGGAAGCCACTGGCCCCCGCCTTCAGTGCCTCCACCACATACTCGTCGAGATCGAAAGTCGTCAGCACCAGCACCTTCGCCGGGCCGTCCCGCCCAGGCCCGGTGATCTGCCGCGTCGCCTCCACCCCGTCCATCCGGGGCATGCGGATGTCCATCAGGACCACATCGGGCTGCAGGGCCCGCACCTGGTCGAGAGCCTGAAGACCGTCACCGGCCTCGCCGACGACCGCGAGGTCCTGCTCGGCTTCCAGGATCATCCGGAAGCCGGTGCGCAGCAACGGCTGGTCGTCGACCAGTAGGACGCGGATGGCCACGTAAGTCTCCTTCGCTAGTCCGGCCCCATTCTGCCCTGCGGGAGCCCACCGGACTCGGCCGCCCTCACCGGCAGCGGATAGGGCGGGGGAGTGCCGCCGAATTCCGGGCAATGCGCCTGGTGGTCGCACCAGCCGCACAGCTTGGTCGGCCGAGGACGCCACTCGCCCGTCTCCGTCGCCAGCCGGATCGCCTCCCACAGCGCCAGCAGCTTGCGCTCGACCCGCTCCAGGTCCGCCAGGACGGGGTCGTACGTCAGCACGTCACCGCTGCCGAGATAGACGAGCTGAAGCCGCCGAGGGACGACCCTCTTCAGCCGCCAGACCACCAGGGCGTAGAACTTCATCTGGAACAGCGCGCCCTCGGCATACTCGGGCCGTGGTGCCTTGCCCGTCTTGTAGTCGACGATCCGCACCTCGCCCGTGGGCGCCACGTCGACGCGGTCGATGATGCCGCGCAGCCGCAGCCCCGAATCCAGCTCGGCCTCGACGAACAGCTCACGCTCGGCGGGCTCCAGCCGCGTCGGATCCTCGAGACCGAACCACCGCTCGACCAGCTGCTCCGCCTCCCCGAGCCACGAAGCCAGCCGCTCCCCCTCGGGATCGTCCGCGAACAGCTCCACGACCTCCGGCCTGCTCTCCCGCAGCCGCTCCCACTGACCGGGAACGAGGGACTTGGCACGCGGAGCCGTCCGCTCGGCGGCCGGGGCGTCGAAGAGCCGCTCCAGCACCGCGTGCACCAGCGTGCCCTTGGTCGCCGCCGCGCTCGGCTTCTCGGGCAGCCGGTCGATCACCCGGAACCGGTAGAGCAGCGGGCACTGCATGAAGTCACTGGCACGCGAGGGCGACAACGAGGCCGGCCGTATGGCCGCGCGGCCGGCGCCGTCCACGGCCGTGACCGCACTCGCACCCGCCTCGACCGTCGCCACCGTACTGTCCGCCCCCGCCGGGTTCCCGTCCGTCACCGGACCCGTCACCGGCGCGACGTCACCGCCGCAGTCCGCGGCGGCACCCTCCGTGCTCGTCTCCATGCCCACAGACCTTACGGCCCACCACTGACAGTGACCCAGCCGCGCCCGTCACGGCTGCGACAGCCGGGAAAACAGAGGGGGTGCCGGGGAGAAACGCGCCACCACGGACGCATACCATCGACCCGAGACCCTTCCGCCGCCAGGCGCGGAAGACGCTTCGAACGAGGGGACACCGTGGACGAGAGCGGCAGCGGGCAGCCGCGGTCCGGCGACGAGGAGTCGACCGAGCGCCACGCACCACCTGCGACCCCGGCCACGGGCCCCACACGCCCCGGCACCCCCCGACCCGCCACGGGCACCGACAAGCCCCCGACACCGCCCGCCGACGAACCGACCATGGTGGTACGACGGTTGGACCTCTCCCACGACGACAGCGCCGAAACCGCGCCGGAGAAGCACACGGGAGAGGAGCCCACCGCGAAGGTGGAGTCGGAGTCAGCGAGCGGCGACGAAGCACAGGGGGAGGAAGCACAGGGGGAGCAGACACAGGGGCCCGACGCCGACGGCCAGGAGGCCGACCCGGCTGACCTGCGCGACCGTGCCGCCGACCGCGACGAGACCGGCCAGGACAACACCGTCCAGCACGACACCGACCACACCTCACCGTGGACGAAGAGCGCATCGCCGGACGCCCACCGCCCCCTCGCCCGCACCGGCCTCAAGGGACAGCCGCCCCGGACACCGGAACCGCGGGGCGGGCTGCTCATGGGGCGCCCCTTCGGGGTCCCCGTCTACGTCGCCCCCAGCTGGTTCCTCGTCGCCGCCCTCATCACCTGGGTGTTCGGCGGACAGCTCGACCGCGTGCTGCCCGAGCTCGGAGCCGCCCGCTATCTGGTCTCCCTCTTCTTCGCGGTCGCCTTCTACGCCTCCGTCCTCGTCCACGAACTGGCGCACACCGTCGCGGCCCTCCGCTTCAAGCTGCCCGTCCGCCGCATCCAGCTGCAGTTCTTCGGCGGCGTCTCCGAGATCGAGAAAGAAGCCGAGACACCCGGACGCGAATTCGTCCTCGCCTTCGTCGGCCCGCTGCTCTCCCTCGTCCTCGCCGGCGTCTTCTACGCCGCCCTGCAGATCGTCGAACCCGGCACCGTACCCGGCGTCCTCCTCGCCGGCCTGATGATCTCCAACCTCATCGTGGCCGCCTTCAACCTGCTCCCCGGCCTGCCCCTCGACGGCGGCCGCATGCTCCGCGCGGTCGTCTGGAAGATCACCGGCAAGCCGATGCACGGCACCATCGCCGCCGCCTGGGTCGGCCGCGCCCTCGCCGTCTCCGTCCTCATCGGACTCCCGCTGCTCACCCAGTCCGGCGCCCTCGGCTCCGACGCCGTCGACAACGTCGGCATGGACACCGTCATGGACGCCCTGCTCGCCGCCATCCTCGCCGCGATCATCTGGACCGGCGCCGGCAACAGCCTGCGCATGGCCCGCCTGCGCGAACACCTCCCCGAACTGCGCGCCCGCGCCCTCACCCGCCGCGCCGTCCCGGTCGAGACCGACACCCCCCTCTCCGAGGCCCTGCGCCGAGCCAACGCCGCAGGCGCCCGCGCCCTCGTCGTCGTCGACGCCGACGGCAACCCCCTCTCCCTCGTCCGCGAGGCCGCCATCGTCGGCGTACCGGAACACCGCCGCCCCTGGGTCGCCGTCAGCGGCCTCGCCCAGGACCTGACGGACGGCATGCGCGTCTCGGCCGAGCTCGCGGGCGAGGAACTCCTCGACACCCTCCGCGCGACCCCGGCGACCGAATACCTGGTCGTTGAGGAGACCGGCGAGATCTACGGCGTCCTGTCCGCGGCCGACGTGGAGCGCGCCTTCGTCAAGGCCATGGCCCGCCCCAACTGAACAACCCCCGGCACGCACGCGTGGTCGGCGACCCCCCGAAACGCCGGTAGGCTGTTCACATGTCCGAACCGACCGGTGCCGCCCGCAGGCGCGGGCCCTTCAAGGTCGGGGACCAGGTACAGCTGACCGACCCCAAGGGCCGCCACTACACGTTCACGCTCGAGGCCGGGAAGAACTTTCACACCCACAAGGGTTCCTTCCCGCACGACGAACTGATCGGTGCTCCCGAGGGCAGCGTTGTCCGCACCACCGGGAACGTCGCCTACCTCGCGCTGCGCCCCCTGCTCCCCGACTACGTCCTGTCCATGCCCCGTGGGGCAGCCGTCGTCTACCCCAAGGACGCGGGGCAGATCCTCGCCTTCGCCGACATCTTCCCCGGCGCACGCGTCGTCGAGGCCGGCGTCGGCTCCGGCTCGCTCAGCAGCTTCCTGCTGCGCGCCATCGGCGACCAGGGCATGCTGCACTCCTACGAGCGCCGCGAGGACTTCGCCGACATCGCCCGGCAGAACGTCGAGCGCTACTTCGGCGGCCCCCACCCCGCCTGGCAGCTCACCGTCGGCGACCTCCAGGACAACCTGAGCGACACCGACGTCGACCGCGTCATCCTCGACATGCTCGCCCCCTGGGAGTGCCTGGAGGCCGTCTCCAAGGCGCTCGTCCCCGGCGGCATCGTGTGCTGCTATGTCGCGACCACCACCCAGCTCGCCCGGACCGTCGAGTCCATCCGCGAGATCGGCTGCTTCAACGAGCCGACCGCCTGGGAGACGATGATCCGCAACTGGCACATCGAGGGCCTGGCCGTCCGCCCGGACCACCGGATGATCGGCCACACCGGCTTCCTCCTCACCGCCCGCCGCCTCGCCGACGGAGTCGAGCCGCCCATGCGCCGCCGCCGCCCCGCCAAGGGCGCCTACGGCGAGGACTACGAAGGCCCGAACGCCGACGGCGGCTCCGGCCGCTGAGGCGGCCCCGTGCCGCATTCAACGTACAAGCGCTGTGGTCGAGTTCCCGGAGTCGTTCCGGGAACTCGACCACAGCGCCTTTCCGTTGACGCCAGTCCACCGAACGACAACTCCGACAGTCATACGACATCCCGCCGCACTCCCATGCGCCCGACATCCGGCACCGGAACTCCACACCCCCACCGTTCCACAGCACTGTGACGTGTGGCACGATGCTGGGCACCCCACCGGCACAGCCCTCACAGGAGACGCTCCTAGTGCAGCAATCCGCCGTCCCGGAACTGGCACACACCCACACTCGCCCGATCCACTGGCTCGCCACCGCCACAGCGGTCGCCGGAGTCGTGGCCTTCTCCTCGGTCCTGCAGCCCAACTCGGCGACAGCGGCTCAGACAGCCGGCCCCGAAGCGAGGAAAGCCCCCGCCGCCACCGTGCCCCCCAACCCCGCGGGAGTCGACTTCCCGCTCCAATGCGGGCCCGTGAAGGCGGTCGTGGCGAAGAAGGCCACCGGGGACCTGGACGGCGACGGCAGTCCCGAGACCGTGGCCGTCGTGCACTGCGACTCACCCATGGGAACCCCGCCCGACGGCGTCTACGTCCTCACCGCGTCCGCCGAAAAGGCCACACCGCGCATCGTTGCGACCCTCGTCAACCCCAAGGACGGCATCACCGTCAGTGACATCGCCGTCCGTGACGGAGCCATCCTCGGAGACCTGCTCGGCTACTCGACCGACGACGTACCGCGCTGCTGCCCCGACGTGAAGAACAGCGCGAAGTGGCAGTGGAAGAACGGCGCGTTCGTCCGCTCGACACCCGCCGGTGCCCACAGCGTCTGAACCACGCCATCAAGACGTGTGAGAAATCAGACAGTCGTAACAGCCCGTATATACAAGGTCACTCCGCGTCGGGCCCGTGTACCTCGACCTTGTCCGAAACGCGACGCACATGGATGCACTCGCCCGGGCACTCCCTCGCCGAGTCCACCACATCCGTGAGAAGCGGCAACGGTACGGGCGTTGTGGCCCCCTTGGCCTGCAAAAGCTCGTCCTCGGAGCTCTTCACATAGGCCAGACCGTCGATGTCCAGCTCGAACACCTCAGGCGCGTACTGGGCGCAGATGCCATCACCGGTACAGAGATCCTGGTCGATCCAGACCTCCAGCGCCTCACTCTCGACCCCGGCCGCCTGCTCCACGCTCATCTCTCCTGCCGTCTTCCTGGCCCCGAGCCGTACGGGAATCCGGCCAGCTCTGACGGGTGTTGAACGCTTTGACCCTACCTCTGCCTGGGTTCCAATCATGTCCGGTGGGTATTCCCCTGGCGTGAGGGAGAGCGCAAGGGTGAAGATCGGACACACCCCGACCGTCTTTGTGATCTAGGGGTTTCAATCGACACCCACCCAGGTAGGGTCTGGAAGCGTCCAGCTCCCCTTGGAGGAGGTGAGGACCGTGGCAGCCCACGACGACGACATGAACCGCGGCATCCGCCCGGGACGAGGGTCCGACGACCCCGCCGGGCAGATCGCCTACCTTGAGCAGGAGATCGCCGTCCTGCGACGCAAGCTCGCCGACTCTCCGCGACACACGAGGATTCTCGAAGAGCGGATCGTCGAGCTGCAGACAAACCTGGCCGGCGTGTCCGCCCAGAACGAGCGACTCGCGAACACGCTCCGTGAGGCCCGAGACCAGATCGTGGCCCTCAAGGAAGAAGTCGACCGGCTCGCACAGCCACCGGCCGGCTTCGGAGTCTTCCTCACGGCGAACGAGGACGGCACCGCCGACATCTTCACCGGCGGCCGCAAACTCCGCGTGAACGTCAGCCCGAGCGTCGAACTCGACGACCTCAGGCGCGGCCAGGAACTGATGCTCAACGAAGCACTCAACGTGGTCGAAGCCATGGAATTCGAGCGCGTCGGCGACATCGTCACCCTCAAGGAGATCCTCGAGGACGGCGAACGCGCCCTGGTGCTCGGGCACACCGACGAAGAACGGGTCGTACGACTCGCCGAGCCGCTGCTGGGCGTGAACATCCGCCCGGGTGACGCCCTGCTGCTCGAACCCCGCTCCGGCTATATCTACGAGATCGTTCCCAAGAGCGAGGTCGAAGAACTCGTCCTCGAAGAAGTCCCCGACATCGGCTACGAGCAGATCGGCGGCCTCGGCGGCCAGATCGAGGCCATCCGCGACGCGGTCGAGCTGCCCTACCTCTACCCGGACCTGTTCAAGGAGCACGAACTGCGCCCCCCCAAGGGCGTCCTGCTCTACGGACCCCCCGGATGCGGAAAGACGCTCATCGCCAAGGCCGTCGCCAACTCGCTGGCCAAAAAGGTCGCCGAGGTCACCGGACAGGCCCAGGGCAAGAGCTTCTTCCTCAACATCAAGGGCCCCGAGCTCCTGAACAAGTACGTCGGCGAGACCGAGCGGCAGATCCGCCTCGTCTTCCAGCGTGCGCGTGAGAAGGCGAGCGAGGGCACGCCCGTCATCGTCTTCTTCGACGAGATGGAGTCCCTGTTCCGCACCCGTGGCTCCGGCGTCAGCTCGGACGTGGAGAACACCATCGTCCCCCAGCTGCTCGCCGAGATCGACGGAGTCGAAGGCCTGCAGAACGTGGTCGTGATCGGCGCCTCCAACCGTGAGGACATGATCGACCCGGCCATCCTGCGCCCCGGCCGCCTGGACGTGAAGATCAAGATCGAGCGTCCCGACGCCGAGGCCGCGAAGGACATCTTCGGCAAGTACCTCACAGAGCGCCTCCCCCTGCACGCCGACGACCTCGGCGAGCACGGCGGCAGCAAGACCACCACCGTCGAGAGCATGATCCAGACGGCCGTCGAACACATGTACGCCGAATCCGAGGAGAACCGCTTCCTGGAAGTCACCTACGCCAACGGTGACAAGGAAGTCCTCTACTTCAAGGACTTCAACTCCGGCGCCATGATCGAGAACATCGTCGGCCGCGCCAAAAAGATGGCGATCAAGGACTTCCTCGACCACAACTCCAAGGGCCTCCGCGTCTCCCACCTCCTCCAGGCCTGCGTGGACGAGTTCAAGGAGAACGAGGACCTGCCCAACACCACCAACCCCGACGACTGGGCCCGCATCTCCGGAAAGAAGGGCGAACGGATCGTCTACATCCGCACCCTCATCACCGGAAAGCAGGGCGCCGACACCGGACGCTCCATCGACACGGTGGCCAACACCGGTCAGTACCTGTAAAAGACAGGGCGGCTGCGGGTGCCCTCACCGGGTACCCGCAGCCCACTGTTTTTCCGGCCACCACCGGAACACAAGGCGTGCAAGGCAATGACGCAAATGATCTCCCCACCAGCGCAGAGGCGTTCTAGGCTCTTCCATACCGCCGAGTCGCGCAGTGCGGGGACGGGCACCGCACACGCAACCGAGCGCCAGCGGTATCTGTGCGGCGCCCACGACCGAGGGTGCCGCCGGGCAAGGAGGGCCGCATGACCGTACGGCGAGTAATGGGCATCGAGACGGAGTACGGGATCTCCGTCCCCGGCCACCCCAACGCCAATGCCATGCTCACCTCATCCCAGATCGTCAACGCCTACGCGGCGGCGATGCACCGGGCCCGCCGGGCCCGCTGGGACTTCGAGGAGGAGAACCCGCTGCGGGACGCGCGAGGCTTCGACCTCGCCCGCGAGGCCGCCGACGCCAGCCAGCTCACCGACGAGGACATCGGCCTGGCCAACGTCATCCTCACCAACGGAGCACGGCTCTACGTCGACCACGCGCACCCCGAATACAGCGCCCCCGAAGTCACCAACCCCCGCGACGCCGTCCTCTGGGACAAGGCCGGCGAGCGAATCATGGCCGAAGCCGCCGAACGAGCCGCCCAGCTCCCCGGCGCCCAGCCCATCCACCTCTACAAGAACAACACCGACAACAAGGGCGCCTCCTACGGCACGCACGAGAACTACCTGATGAAGCGGGAAACCCCCTTCTCGGACATCGTGCGCCACCTCACGCCCTTCTTCGTCTCCCGCCAGGTCTTCGCCGGAGCAGGCCGCGTCGGCATCGGCCAGGACGGCCACGAACACGGCTTCCAGCTCAGCCAGCGCGCCGACTACTTCGAGGTCGAGGTCGGCCTGGAGACGACGCTCAAGCGCCCGATCATCAACACCCGCGACGAGCCGCACGCGGACGCGGAGAAATACCGCCGCCTGCACGTGATCATCGGCGACGCGAACCTCTCCGAGATCTCGACCTACCTCAAGCTGGGCACCACGGCCCTGGTCCTGTCGATGATCGAGGACGGGTTCATCGCGGTCGACCTCGCCGTCGACCAGCCCGTACGCACCCTCCACCAGGTCTCCCACGACCCGTCACTGCAGCGCCTGGTCACGCTGCGTAGTGGCCGCACACTGACTGCCGTGCAGCTCCAGATGGAGTACTACGAGCTGTCGCGCAAGTACGTCGAGGAGCGCTTCGGCGCGGACGCCGACGAACAGACCAAGGACGTCCTGACCCGCTGGGAGGACACCCTGAACCGCCTGGAGCGGGACCCGATGAGCCTGTCCGGCGAACTGGACTGGGTCGCCAAGCGGGAGCTCATGGAGGGCTACCGCCGCCGCGACGACCTCGACTGGGACGCAGCGAAGCTCCACCTCCTCGACCTCCAGTACGCCGACGTACGCCCCGAGAAGGGCCTCTACAACCGTCTCGTGGCCCGCGGCCGCATCAAGCGCCTCATGGGCGAGGAAACCGTCGAACGGGCCAAGGCGAAGCCACCGGAGGACACACGCGCGTACTTCCGCGGACGCTGCCTGGAGCAGTACGCCGACGACGTCGCCGCGGCCTCCTGGGACTCTGTGATCTTCGACCTGCCCGGTCGGGACTCTCTCCAGCGCGTTCCAACCCTCGAACCGCTTCGCGGAACGCGAAATCACGTCAAGGAACTCCTGGACCGCTGCCGTACCGCAGAAGACCTGGTCAGGGTCCTGTCGGGCAGCTGAGGGGGACTCGGGCGATCTCGGCGGGACAGGGTGGAAAACCCGGCCGCCGGGAATCATCGAGGTGGCCCCCGTACGTTGGAGAAACTGCGGGGCCGATGTCGGACCCGGCTTGTAGGGTCTGATCATCACCGATCGGCAGGAAAGCCGACCTGTCGACCATGTCGGGCGAACTGAGCGGGGTGAGGGATATGGCAACCAAGGACACCGGCGGCGGACAGCAGAAGGCCACGCGCTCTACTGAGGAGGTCGAGGAGCAGGCGGCAGAGACGCAGGCTTCTGAGGACCTCAAGGAGCGGCAAGAGAAGCTGAGCGATGACGTGGACTCCGTTCTCGACGAAATCGATGATGTACTCGAGGAGAATGCAGAGGATTTCGTTCGAAGCTTCGTGCAAAAGGGTGGCGAGTAAAGGTCGGTTGGTCGCTTTTCCTTCGAAGTGAAGGTCGCGAGGGATTCGAGTGGCTGACGAGCCGAACGCCAAAGAGTGCACGGGCTGCAATCGGGACCTGCCTCCCGCCGCCTTCGCACGGGACAGCAATCGGCGTGATGGCCTCCAGGTGCGACGCCGGGAGTGCGTGGCGAAGTACAGCGCCGCGCACTACCGGCGTCGCCGGGAGGCGATGGGGAAGCCTGTGCGGGAGAAGGTAGACGTTCCGGCCGGGCACAAGCTTTGCCGGACATGTGGAGAGGTGAAGCCGCACGGCGAGTGGCATCGCAACGCCACTGCGTCCGACGGCTTGTCGACACGGTGCAAGGCGTGCCGGGCGATCCAGGGGCGGCAGGGCCATCTGAAGCGGCAGTACGGCATCACCGAAGCCGAGCGCGACGAGTTGGTCATCTCTCAAGGGGGCGTCTGCTGCATATGTTTGGCGGCTGTGCCCGAGCATGTGGATCACTGCCACGAGACGGGTAGGGTCCGTGGCGTACTGTGCTTCAGCTGCAACGCTGCACTGGGGCAGTTCAAGGATCGGCCCGACGTCATAAGGCGGGCTGCTGCTTACGTGGAAGGAATCGCGTGGAAGCCAACACTCGTAGCACCGGGCGTCTACCAGCTGCCTTCCTGACGCCTGGGTCGTCCTCGTTCATGGACTTCCTCTCCGAGCACCAGCCGGAGATGCTGCCCGGTAAACGTCAACTCCCGCCCACGCAGGGCGTGATCGAGGCGCCGCACGGCACCACGATCGTGGCCGCGTCGTTCCCCGGGGGTGTGGTGCTCGCCGGTGACCGGCGGGCGACCATGGGCAATGTCATCGCGCAGCGCGACATCGAGAAGGTGTTCCCCGCCGACGAGTACTCGGCCGTCGGTATCGCCGGTACGGCCGGTCTGGCCGTCGAGATGGTCAAGCTCTTCCAGTTGGAACTGGAGCACTTCGAGAAGGTCGAGGGTGCTCAGCTTTCGTTGGAGGGCAAGGCGAACCGGCTGTCGACGATGATCCGGTCGAACCTGGGCATGGCGATGCAGGGGCTGGCTGTGGTGCCGCTCTTCGCGGGGTACGACGTCGATCGGGGGAAGGGGCGGATCTTCTCGTACGACGTGACGGGTGGTCGTTCCGAGGAGCAGGGGTACGCCGCCACCGGCTCGGGTTCGATCTTCGCGCGTGGCGCCATGAAGAAGCTCTTCCGTGCCGACCTGAGCGAGTCCGAGGCCACGACGCTTGTGGTGCAGGCTCTGTACGACGCGGCTGACGACGACTCGGCGACCGGTGGTCCCGATGTCGCCCGCCGGATCTACCCGATCGTCACCGTGATCACCGAGGACGGCTTCCGCCGGCTCAGCGATGACGAGTCCTCCGAGATCGCCCGTTCCATTCTGGAGCGGCGTCTGGAGCTGCCCGACGGCCCGCGGGCCGCGCTGCTGTAGGCGGCGGCTCGGTCTTATCAAGGTGATCCTGTGACTTCGACAGAAAGGGACGGATAACCGGTGTCGACGCCGTTCTATGTCTCACCTCAGCAGGCCATGGCCGACCGGGCGGAGTACGCCCGCAAGGGCATCGCTCGTGGTCGCAGCCTGGTCGTGCTGCAGTATGCCGACGGCATCGTGTTCGTCGGCGAGAACCCGTCCCGCGCGCTGCACAAGTTCAGCGAGATCTATGACCGGATCGGCTTCGCGGCGGCCGGAAAGTACAACGAGTACGAGAATTTGCGGATCGGTGGTGTGCGGTATGCCGATCTTCGTGGTTACACCTATGACCGTGATGACGTGACCGCTCGTGGTCTGGCGAACGTCTATGCCCAGACGCTGGGCACGATCTTCTCCTCCGCGGCTGAGAAGCCGTATGAGGTGGAGTTGGTCGTTGCCGAGGTGGGTGTGACGCCGGAGGGTGACCAGATCTATCGGTTGCCGCACGACGGGTCGATCGTGGACGAGCACGGTTCGGTCGCTGTCGGTGGTAATGCCGAGCTGATCAGTAATTATCTGGATCAGCGCCATCAGGACGGTATGAGCCTGGCGGAGGCTCTCAAGCTGGCGGTGCAGGCGCTGTCCCGGGAGTCGAACGGCACGCAGCGGGAGATTCCGGCCGAGCGGCTGGAGGTGGCGGTGCTGGACCGTACGCGTCCGCAGTCGCGCAAGTTCAAGCGCATCGTCGGCCGTCAGCTTGCCCGGTTGCTGGAGGCCGAGGGTGCGGCCACGGAGGCCGAGAGTGCTGACGGTGCGGAGGATTCCGAGGATTCCGGCAGTTCCGAGGAGTAGTCCGCGTAGCCGCGCGTAGCCCCTTCATTCGCTCGTTCTGTGCCCCGGCCGCCCGCTCGGCCGGGGTACTGGGCTTTCCGGGTGGGGTTCAGTGCCCGCTGGGCGGCGCTGTGGAGCCTCGTACGACGAGTTCGACCTGGATGTCGCCCCTCTCGGGTTCGCGGCCTTCCAGGACGGCCAGGAGGGCTTGCATGCCCCGTTCGCCGAAGAGCTCGGCGTCGAGTCGGACGGTGGTGAGTTCCGGGTCGAGGGCGGTGGCGAGGGCGAGGTCGTCCAGGCCGGTGACGGAGATGTCGTCGGGGATGCGCAGGCCGAGTCGGCGTACGGCCTTGTAGGCGCCGGCGGCGAGTTTGTCGTCGTCGCAGACGATGGCCGTGGGGCGGGGTTCCTCGGTGGCGAGCGCGGTGGCGGTGGCGGTGAGGGCGCCGTCGATGGAGATGGGGGCGCGGACCGTGCGCAGCGACGTGCCGGGGATTTTGTCGATGTGTGTGGCGAGCTCACGTGCGCGTACGTCGAAGGTCCAGGATGCGATGTCGGCCGCGAGGTGCAGGATGCGGCGGTGGCCGAGGTCCAGTAGGTGTGCGGCGACCTGGCGGACGCCGTCGGCGATGTCGAGGTTGACGGTCGCGGCGCCGAGGCTGCCGTCCGGGTCGCTGTCGAGCATGACCAGGGGGAGTTGGTCGCCGCGGATGGCGGTGAGGGCGTCGGCGGCCATGGAGGAGGCGATGACGCCGTCCAGGGCGGCCTGGGCGGAGGCGAAAGGGTCGCGGGCGGGGCCGATGCCTTCGGGGGAGGGGTAGAGGACCACGCCGAAGCCGTGCTGGGCTGCGACGCGGGAGGCTCCGGTGTAGACGCCGGCGAAGAATTCGGTGGTGAGGGCGGGGACCACCAGGAGTACGGTTCGGGTGTGGCCGAGGCGGAGGTTGCGGGCCGCGAGGTTGGGTCGGTAGCCGAGTTCTCGGGCTGCTCGGCGTACGCGTTCCGCCGTGGTTTCGGAGACGCGGCCGCGCCATTTGTCGCCGAGGACGAGGGAGACCGCGGCCTGGGACACGCCTGCGGCTTGGGCGACGTCCCGGCTGGTGGGGCGGTTGCTGCCGTGTGCCACCGTCCGCCTGCTCCTTCGTCTGGACTCCTGAACAGCGCACATGGTACGTATGACGAAGGACGTTATACGTAAAACTTGAGCGGAGGGCGGCGCGGCTGATGACCGGCGCATACGTGGAGATCCTCAGAGCGAGGCATGCCGCGCGGCTGCTCGTCGGCACGCTCGTGGGCCGGCTACCGAATGCCGTCGCTGCGCTCGCGATCATGCTGTTCGTGCGCGCGGAGGGCGGTTCCTACAGCCTGGCCGGGGGTCTGGCGGCCGTGTACGGCGTCGCCAACGCCGTGGGGCAGCCGTTGCTGGGGCGGCTGGTGGACCTGTACGGCCAGCCGCGGGTGCAGCTGCCCGCCGCGGTCGCCTCGGCGCTCGCGATGGCCGCGTTCGCCTTCGTGGGCATCGGCACGCTGCCGCTCGCCTATGCGGCCGTGGCGGCCTCCGGGCTGTTCACGCCGCCGCTGGAGGGTGGCCTGCGGGCGCTGTGGTCGTCGGTGCTCCACAAGGAGGGCCAGGTGCACACGGCGTATGCCATGGACGCGGTGGCCCAGGAAGTCATGTTCACGGTCGGACCGTTGTTGCTGACACTGTGTACGTCGCTGTGGTCGGCGCAGGCGGCGCTGCTCGTGCTGAACGTGGTCGGGGTGCTGGGCGCGCTCTCGGTGGTCGTGTCGGCGCCCTCGCGCGCGTGGCGTTCGGCGCCGCGTGAGGCGCACTGGCTGGGGGCGCTGCGCTCGGCCGGGCTGGTGGCGCTGCTCGCCGCCTTCCTGTTCGTCGGGATGGCGATGGGGTCGATCGCGGTGGCGGCCGTGTCCTACGCGGACGACAACGGCGGTGACGCGGTGTACGGCTGGCTGATGGCGGGTTTGGGGCTGGGCGCGCTGATCGGTGGCTTGGTCTACGGGGCGCGGCAGTGGGGTGGGGATCCGGCGCGGCGACTGCGGGTGCTGGTGGGGCTTCTGGCGGTGTGTTATCTGCCGCTGACGCTGATGCCGGGAGTGGTCGCGATGACACTGTTGGCCGTGCTCGCGGGCGTGTTCCTGGCGCCGTGCATCGCCTGCGCGTTCGTGTTGGTCGACCTGCACGCGCCGCGTGGGACGGTCACCGAGGCGTTCTCCTGGCTGGTGACGACGTTCACCGTGGGGGCGTCGGTCGGAACGGGTCTGGCGGGGCCGGTCGTGGAGGCGGGCGGGGCCCTTTGGGGGTTCGCCGTACCGGGTGCCGCCGGGGCGGTTTCGCTGCTGGTCCTGCTGGGCACAGGGCGGGTCCTCGCAGCTCCTGCCAGGGGTGCGGTCGTTGCGGCTTCATCGGAAAATGATCCAAACCGTGCTGTCGAACCCCGTTTCAGCGCAGGGGATCGGGCGTAATGTTCAGTCATGGACCGCCGCATTTTCGGGCTGGAGAACGAGTACGGCGTCACGTGCACGTTCAGGGGACAGCGCCGCCTGTCGCCTGACGAGGTGGCGCGGTACCTCTTCCGCCGTGTCGTGTCATGGGGCCGCAGCAGCAATGTCTTTCTGCGAAACGGCGCCCGCCTCTATCTCGACGTGGGATCACATCCGGAATACGCCACACCCGAATGTGACAACGTGACCGAACTGGTCACCCACGACAAAGCAGGCGAGCGCATTCTCGAAGGACTCCTGGTGGACGCCGAACGACGCCTGCACGAGGAAGGAATCGCGGGCGACGTCTACCTCTTCAAGAACAACACCGACTCGGCGGGCAACTCCTACGGCTGCCACGAGAACTATCTCGTCGCGCGCCACGGGGAGTTCTCCCGGCTCGCGGACATCCTCATCCCGTTCCTCGTCACGCGTCAGCTGCTGTGCGGCGCGGGCAAGGTGCTCCAGACCCCGCGCGGGGCCGTGTACTGCGTCAGCCAGCGCGCGGAGCACATCTGGGAGGGCGTCTCCTCGGCGACGACCCGTTCCCGGCCGATCATCAACACGCGCGACGAGCCGCACGCGGACGCGGAGCGTTACCGCCGTCTCCACGTCATCGTGGGCGACTCGAACATGTCCGAGACGACCATGTTGCTCAAGGTCGGCGCGACCGATCTGGTGCTGCGCATGATCGAGGCGGGCACAGTGATGCGGGACCTGACCCTGGAGAACCCGATCCGGGCGATCCGCGAGGTCAGCCACGACATCACGGGCCGCCGCAAGGTGCGCCTGGCCAGTGGCCGGGAGGCCTCGGCGCTGGAGGTGCAGCGCGAGTACTACGAGAAGGCCGTGGACTTCTGTGAGCGCCGCGGTATCCGTACCGGGACGGTCGAGCAGGTCCTGGAGCTGTGGGGGCGCACGCTGGACTCGATCGAGGCCGAGGACCTCGACCGGATCGGCACTGAGATCGACTGGGTCATGAAGTACAAGCTCATCGAGCGGTACCGGGCCAAGCACAACATGACCATGTCGCATCCGCGGGTCGCCCAGATAGACCTCGCCTATCACGACATCCACCGCCGTCGTGGCCTGTACTACCTGCTGGAGAAGAGGGGTCAAGCAGCGCGTATCTGCAACGACTTGAAGATCTTCGAGGGCAAGTCCGTTCCGCCGCAGACCACTAGGGCCCGGCTGCGCGGCGACTTCATCCGCAGGGCCCAGGAACAGCGCCGGGACTTCACCGTCGACTGGGTGCACCTCAAGCTCAACGACCAGGCTCAGCGCACGGTGTTGTGCAAGGACCCGTTCCGTTCGGTGGACGACCGGGTGGAGAAACTGATCGCCGGTATGTGAGCCGTCCCGTTCCGGGCCGGTCGTCCGGAACGCAACACGGGCGCCGTACGTTTCCCGTACGGCGCCCTTCTCACGCCGTAGAGTTGCGCGCACGCCATCCACAAGATCGATCGATTACGAGGCCCCAACCGTGCGCCGACGCTCAATTCTCATCGCCGTACCCGCAGGAATGGTCACGCTCGCCGCATGCGGCGGCGACAAGGACGAGTCGAGCAAGGCGACCGAGAGCGCGTCTCCCTCGGAGACGTCGGCCGCTCCGGCGCCGAAGATCGTGGACGGTCCGGTGCCGGCGATCACCGCGGGCACGAAGTTCGGGGAGAAGCCGACGGTCGCCAAGGGCAGCGGTGATCCGTCGAAGGACCTCGCGGTGAAGACGGTCATCGCGGGCGGCGGCAAGGTGGTGGCCGAGAACGACTACATCCAGGCCCACTACCTCGGCCAGATCTGGGACACCGCGAAGGTCTTCGCCAACTCCTACGACGCCAAGACGGCGGCGCTCGTCCCGCTCGTTCAGGGCCAGATCTACGAGGGCTGGCGGTTCGGTCTGGCCGGCAAGAAGGTCGGCAGCCGCGTGGAGATGGCGGTCCCTCCGACCTGGGGATACGGCACGGAGGGCAACGCTCAGGCCGGGATCAAGGGCACGGACACGCTGGTGTTCGTGGTCGACATCGAGGACTCCTTCAACGCCAAGAGCTCCGCCAAGGGCGAGGTGGTCGCGCAGGACAACGTGGATCTGCCGAAGGTCGGCACCAACACCGACGGCAAGGCGCCCTCCCTCGAGATCCCCAAGACGGACCCGCCGAAGAAGCTGGTGGCGAACTACATCATCGAGGGCGACGGCCCCGAGGTCAGCGCCGAGAGCACGGTGCTCGTGCAGTACAAGGGCGTGCAGTGGGACACCGGCAAGGAGTTCGACTCGACGTACGCCAACAAGCAGCTGGCGTCGTTCTCGCTGCAGCAGGTCGTCAAGGGTTGGACGCAGGGGCTGGCCGGCAAGAAGGTCGGCAGCCGGGTGCTGACCGTGATCCCGCCGGAGCTGGGCTACGGCGACAACCCGCAGCCGGGCAGCGGCATCGCGAAGGGCGCCACTCTCGTCTTCACCGTGGACATCCTGGCGAAGATGTGACCCCGCCCGAGGTGATGAAAGACTGGGGCCGTTGCCTTTCCACAACAAGCATGGAGCGTAAGACGTGAGCATCGACAAGCCCGAGATCGACTTCCCGGGCGGCGAGCCCCCGGCGGACCTCGAGATCAAGGACCTCTGGGAGGGCGACGGCGCGGTTGCGCAGGCGGGCCAGACCGTCACCGTCCACTACGTGGGCGTTGCCTTCAGCACGGGTGAGGAGTTCGACGCCAGCTGGAACCGCGGTACGCCGTTCCGCTTCCCGCTGGGTGGCGGCCGCGTCATCAAGGGCTGGGACCAGGGCGTGCAGGGCATGAAGGTCGGCGGCCGTCGTCAGCTGACCATCCCGGCGCACCTCGCCTACGGCAACCAGAGCCCGACCCCGGCGATCAAGCCCGGTGAGACGCTGATCTTCGTGGTGGACCTGCTCGGCGTCTGATCGTCGAATCCGCTCGTCGCACCCGGTCGTCGCGTCTGATCGGCGGGCGACCGGACCCGACTACCTGGGGCCCATGCCTGTCCGGGCATGGGCCCTCGGCTTTTGCCACGCCACTTCGGGGCGGTACGGTCATCGCTCGTAAGCACCATAGGGAAGGCGAAGGGCGTCGATGGCCATTGCCAAGGCCGAGCGGCTCATGAACCTGGCGCTGTGTCTGCTCGGGACGCGGCGACCGCTGAGCAAGCGCGAGCTGCGTGAGTCCATCGAGGCGTACGTCGAGGCCTTTGGGCCGGACATGGGTGCGACCGGCTCCGACGACTCCTTCAACCGGATGTTCGAGCGCGACAAGGACGATCTGCGCGAGCTAGGCCTCGTCATCGAGACGGTGGAGAACCTCGACGGCGAGGTCGGCTATCTCGCCCGCCGTGACAGCAACCGGCTGCCGCCGATCACCCTCGACGCCGAGGAGGCGGCCGCCCTGGGTCTCGCCGCCAAGGTGTGGCAGCAGGCCCGGCTCGCGGGTGCGGCCAGCGGCGCTCTGCAGAAGCTGCGCGCGGCCGGGCTGCCCGAGGACGTAGACCCGTACGAGGCGCACGGCGCCCTGGAGCCCCGTATCCCGGTGCACGAGGCCGCCTTCGAGCCGCTGATGCTGGCCTGCCGGGACCGTCGTCCGGTCGTCTTCGACTACCGCAAGGCCACCGCCGCCCGCCCGGGACCGCGGCATGTGGAGCCGTGGGCGCTGGAGTGCTGGCGCGGCCACTGGTATCTGGCCGGCTGGGACCGGGACCGGGGTGCCGAGCGGGTGTTCCGACTGTCCCGGATCACCGGCAAGGTGCGCAGCCGCAGCGGTCGTTTCACCGCCGAGGTCCCCGATGTCGTCACCGTGCGGGAGACGGTCGCGAGCTGGGCGGGGGAGACCGCCGACCGCTCCGCGCTGATCCGGCTGCGCACGGACGCGGGATACCCCCTTCGGGCGAAGGCCACCTCGGTCAGGGAACTTGGGGACGGCTGGGACGAGTTGGAGATTCCGTACGGGCACGGGCTGGATGCCTGGCTGGTGGAGTTCGGGCCGGATGTGGTGGTCCTGGAGCCGGCGGAGCTGCGGGCCGATGTGGTGGACCGGCTGCGTGCCGTGGCCAAGGGCTGAGGGGGAGCGGAGCGAGACAGTGGCAGGCAAACCGGTCAGGCCCGCGAGCGCCATCGACCAGACCCGGCGGATGCTCTCCCTGGTGACGTATCTGAGGGAGCGGCCCGGCGCGCGCCTGGAGGATGTCGCGCGCGCCTTCGGCATCTCCGAGGACGAGCTGGTCTCCGACCTCGATGTGCTGCCCATGTGCGGCACCAGCTTCCGCGGTGGCGATCTGCTCGACATCGACACCGACGGCGAGCGCATCTGGTGGCACAACCCCGCCGCGCTCGGGGCGGACGCGGCCGAACCGCTGCGGCTCGCCGCCGACGAGGCGACCGCGCTGCTGGTGGCCGCCCGTGCCGTGGCCACGCTGCCGGGGCTGCGCGAGGGCGACCGGCAGGCGCTGCTGCGGGCGACGGCCAAGGTGGAGACGGCGGCCGGGGAGGCGGCCGGGGCCAGTTCCCGGCTGTCGGTGACGTTCGAGTCGGAGGGCGGGGTCTTCGCCGACGTCGACCGCGCGATCTCCGAACGGCGCCGGCTGTGGATCCGCTACTACTCGCCGGCCCGCGACGAGCTGACCGAGCGCGAGATCGACCCGATCCGTCTGGTCAGCGTGGGCCACACCTATGTCGAGGCCTGGTGCCGGCGCTCCGAGGCGCGCCGTACCTTCCGGCTGGACCGGGTCGCCGAGATCAAGATCCTGGACGAGCCGTCGGCGCCGCCCGAGATCGAGCCGCGGGACCTGTCGGAGGGGCTCGTGCAGCCCGCCGCGGAGGACCCGGAGGTCGTCGTCGAGGTCGGGCCGGGCGGGCGCTGGGTCGCCGAGTACTACCCGCACGACAGCGCGGATGAGCTGGCGGACGGCGGGTTGCGTATCACTCTGCGCACCCCCGACCCGGCGTCGCTGCGACGCCTGGCGCTTCGGCTCGGCCGCGACGGCCACATCGTGTCGCCGCCCGAACTGGCGGACAGCGCCCGGCAGGCGGCCCGTGAGGCGCTGGCGGCCTACGACGGGGTCGAGGCGCAGGGCGCTCACGAGGCGCAGCCGGTTCGCGACGGACAGTAGGACAGGCAGTTCGACAGGCAGGAGCAAGGGCTTTGAGTGAGTCGGCGACGTCTGCAGTGCCGGGGATGACGGTGGCGTCCGCTTTCGCCGGGATGAGAAGCGTGACCCCGGTGGTGTTCCGGGCGGGCTGCCCGGACTGCCGGGGCAGCTTCGAACTCGCCGCTAGCGCGCTGCGCCTCGCCATCGGCGCGACCAGTCGTACGACCTTCTACTCCTTCACCTGCCCCGGGTGCGGAATCTCCGTCCGCAAGCCGGCCGGCGAGCGGATCATCGAGCTGCTCACCGGCGGCGGGGTCAGCACCCTGCGGCTGCACTCCGCGCTGTAGGACGGTCTAGGCTCGGCGTCATGTTCTGGCCGATGTTCGCGGTAGCTGTGGGTTTTCTGGGTCTCGTGGTGCTCGGTGTGCTCGCCGTGCGGGTCTTTCTGGAGGCGCAGCGCCTCGGCAGGCAGGTCACGGAGTCGGCGGGGCGCATCAGCAGGGCGGCCGAGGATCTGGAGCGGGCGACGGTGAGCGCGGCCAGGGCTGTGGACTCGCTGTAGGTCCCTCAAGTATTGGGTGTGAGTCCTGCGCCGCATGCGTTTTGGGCCACTTCGCCCTGTCACCTCGGCGGTCCGGGCGGGTACGCTGCAGGTCGCGGCCCGGAGAACGAGGCCCGGTCCGCAGACAGGGAGTACGCACGGGGATTGCCTCACGTTCACCCCCGAGCGTTACGATCGCTGGCATCACGACTGTTCGGACACATGTCCGACCGGTCGGACAGCACCCACCCCAGCCGCCTCGGTGAGAAGGTAAAGACTTATGTTCGGAAGGCTCGGAGCCCCCGAGATCATTCTCATCCTCGTCGTCATCATCCTGCTGTTCGGCGCGAAGAAGCTTCCGGACATGGCGCGCTCGCTGGGCAAGTCCGCGCGCATCCTGAAGAGCGAGGCGAAGGCCATGAAGGACGACGGCAAGTCCGCCGCCCCGGCCGACCCGCCGAACAACAACACCGGCGACGACCAGCAGCCCCCGGCTCAGCGCATCATCCAGTCCGCTCCCGGCGACGTGACCAGCTCGCGCCCGGTCAACGAGCCGACGGACACCACCAAGCGCTGACGCAGGGCCGGTGACCGCCGGTCCGCCGCACGAGATGGGAACGTGGGTTGCTGAAGTCTGCCCGCAAAGAGGAGAAGGATCCCGAGGGGCGGATGCCCCTCGCGGAGCACCTTCGTGAGCTCCGCAACCGGCTTGCGAAAGCGCTGCTCGCGATCGTCGTCATCACGGTCGTCGCCGCCTTCTTCTATCAGGACATCATCAACTTCTTCACCAAGCCGGTCCTCGAATCGGTCGGCTGCCCGAAGTCGTTCGAGGAACTGGCCAAGACGGCGCGCGACGAGAACCCGTGTGCGCAGATCACGATCAATGGTCTGCTCGCGCCGTTCACGCTGGCCCTGAAGGTGTCCCTGATGGCCGGTGTCGTTCTGGCCGCACCGGTCTGGTTGTACCAGCTGTGGGCCTTCGTCGCCCCCGGCCTGCACAAGCACGAGCGGAAGTACGCCTACGCGTTCGTCGCCACGGGCTTCCCGCTCTTCCTCGCCGGCGCCTACTTCGCCTACAGGGTGCTGCCCAAGACCGCCGACGTCCTGATCGAGTTCACCCCGTTCGGTGTCGACAACCTCCTGCCGCTCGACGATCTGCTCGATCTCGTCACGCGCATGGTGATCGTCTTCGGCCTCTCCTTCGAGCTGCCCCTGCTGCTGGTGATGCTCAACTTCACGGGTGCCATCACCGGCAAGCGCATGCTCGGCTGGTGGCGCGGCATGATCATGGGAATCACGGTGTTCGCGGCGATCGCGACGCCGAGCACCGACCCGCTGACGATGATGGCCCTCGCCGGTCCGATCTGGGTCCTGTACTTCGGCGCGGTCGTCGTCTCCCTGGCCAACGACCGGCGCAGGAGCCGCCGTGAGGCCATGGGCCCCGCCGACGACGAGGCCTCCGACCTGGACCTGACCCCCGACGACATCGGCGAGATCGAGTCGGTCCCCGCGGCCCGGGCGCTGCCCGAGCAGGCGAGCGGCGATCGGGTCAACGGATACGACGACGTGACCTGATCGCGGCGGTTGCCGAAGAGTTGCGGCCGGGGCGCCTACGGGGCGTGCCCGGCCGCTTCCGTCTCGCGGCCGTGAGCTGCGGAGATCCCGGGTTTGCCGAGCGCGGATCCGGATAATGATCGTCCTGTTGTCAGTGGGGCCCGGTACGCTCGAAAGCACGATGACAGAGGACCTCTCTCCGGCCGAGCGGTACGCGGCAGCGCGCAGGCGTGCTGTCGAGCAGGCCACCGCGCTCGCCTCCTTCCGCGAGATGTACGACTTCGGCCTCGACCCCTTCCAGATCGAGGCCTGCCAGGCTCTCGAAGGGGGCAAGGGCGTGCTGGTGGCCGCGCCCACCGGCTCCGGCAAGACGATCGTGGGCGAGTTCGCCGTCCACCTCGCCCTGATGCAGGGCAAGAAGTGCTTCTACACGACACCCATCAAGGCGCTGTCGAACCAGAAGTACGCCGACCTCTGCCGCCGTTACGGCAACGGCATGGTCGGTCTGCTCACCGGTGACAACAGCGTCAACCCCGACGCCGCCGTGGTCGTGATGACCACCGAGGTGCTGCGGAACATGCTGTACGCGGGGTCGCAGACCCTCCTCGGCCTCGGCTACGTGGTCATGGACGAGGTGCACTACCTCTCCGACCGCTTCCGGGGCGCCGTATGGGAAGAAGTGATCATTCACCTTCCCGAGTCGGTCACCCTCGTCTCCCTGTCGGCGACCGTGTCCAACGCCGAGGAGTTCGGCGACTGGCTCGACACCGTCCGCGGCGACACCGAGGTGATCGTCTCCGAGCACCGGCCCGTGCCGCTGTTCCAGCACGTGCTCGCCGGACGCAGGATGTACGACCTGTTCGAGGAGGGAGAGGGCCACAAGAAGGCCGTCAACCCCGACCTCACGCGGCTGGCCCGCATGGAGGCGACCCGGCCCTCGTACCAGGACCGCCGACGGGGCCGCGCCATGCGCGAGGCCGACCGGGAGCGCGAGCGCAGACAGCGGTCCAGGGTGTGGACGCCGGGGCGTCCCGAGGTCATCGAACGGCTCGACGCCGAAGGGCTGCTGCCCGCCATCACCTTCATCTTCAGCCGCGCCGCCTGCGAGGCCGCCGTACAGCAGTGCCTGCACGCGGGACTGCGGCTGAACGACGAGGAGGCGCGGGAAAAGGTCCGTTCCCTCGTCGAGGAGCGCACCGCCTCCATCCCGACCGAGGACCTCCATGTCCTCGGCTACTACGAGTGGCTGGAGGGCCTGGAGCGCGGCATAGCCGCTCACCACGCGGGCATGCTGCCGACCTTCAAGGAGGTCGTCGAGGAGCTGTTCGTCCGCGGCCTGGTGAAGGCCGTGTTCGCCACGGAGACGCTTGCGCTGGGCATCAACATGCCCGCACGCTCGGTGGTGTTGGAGAAGCTCGTCAAGTGGAACGGCGAGCAGCATGCCGACATCACCCCCGGCGAGTACACCCAGTTGACGGGGCGTGCGGGACGGCGTGGCATCGACGTCGAGGGTCATGCCGTGGTGCTGTGGCAGCGCGGGATCAGCCCGGAGCACCTCGCGGGGCTCGCCGGCACGCGTACGTATCCGCTGCGCTCCAGTTTCAAGCCGTCGTACAACATGGCGGTCAACCTCGTCGAGCAGTTCGGCCGGCACCGCTCGCGCGAGCTGCTGGAGACGTCCTTCGCGCAGTTCCAGGCCGACAAGTCGGTCGTCGGGATCTCGCGGCAGGTGCAGCGCAACGAGGAAGGGCTCGAAGGCTACAAGGAGTCCATGACCTGCCACCTCGGGGACTTCGAGGAGTACGCGCGACTGCGCCGCGAACTCAAGGACCGCGAGAACGAGTTGGCCCGGCAGGGGGCCGTGGAGCGGCGCGCGGAGGCCGCGGTCGCGCTGGAGAAGCTCAAGCCGGGCGACGTCATCCATGTGCCGACGGGCAAGTACGCCGGTCTCGCGCTGGTGCTGGATCCCGGCCTGCCCGCCGGGCGGTCGAACGGGCATCGTGGGTTCGAGCATCACGACGGCCCGCGCCCGCTCGTTCTGACCGCCGAGCGGCAGGTCAAGCGGCTGGCGTCCATGGACTTCCCGGTGCCCGTCGAGGCGTTGGAGCGGATGCGGATCCCGAAGTCCTTCAACCCGCGCTCCCCGCAGTCCCGTCGGGACCTCGCCTCCGCGCTGCGCACCAAGGCCGGGCACATCGCGCCGGAGCGGCACCGCAAGCGGCGCTCCCAGGCGGCGGACGACCGGGAGATCGACCGGCTGCGCAGTGCGCTTCGCGCGCACCCCTGCCATGGCTGCAGCGACCGCGAGGACCACGCCCGGTGGGCCGAGCGCTACCACCGGCTGCTGCGGGACACCTCGCAGCTGGAGCGCCGTATCGAGGGCCGCACGAACACGATCGCCCGTACGTTCGACCGGATCGTCGCGCTGCTGACCGAGCTGGACTATCTGCGCGGCGACGAGGTCACCGAGCACGGCAAGCGGCTCGCTCGGCTCTACGGCGAACTCGACCTGCTGGCCAGCGAGTGCCTGCGCGAGCGGGTGTGGGAGGGGCTCGGGCCGGCTGAACTGGCCGCGTGTGTCTCGGCGTTGGTGTACGAGGCGCGGGTCGGGGACGATGCGATGGCGCCGAAGCTGCCGTCCGGCAAGGCCAAGGCCGCGCTCGGTGAGATGGTGCGGATCTGGGGGCGGCTGGATGCCCTTGAGGAGGATTTCCGCATCACCCAGAGCGAGGGGGTGGGGCAGCGTGAGCCCGACCTCGGCTTCGCGTGGGCCGCGTATATGTGGGCGAGTGGCTCCGGGCTGGATGAGGTGCTTCGGGAGGCGGAGATGCCGGCCGGGGACTTTGTGCGGTGGTGCAAGCAGGTGATCGATGTGCTCGGGCAGATTTCGGCGGCTTCTCCTGTGGAGGGGTCGACTGTGGCGAAGAATGCGCGGAAGGCCGTTGACGGGTTGCTGCGGGGGGTTGTCGCCTACTCGTCGGTGGGGTGAGGTTGTCGGGCGGGCGCGGGTACGTTGTGGCTGGTCGCGCCCGCGCGG
Source organism: Streptomyces sp. cf386 (assembly GCF_900103585.1). Lineage (GTDB taxonomy): Bacteria > Actinomycetota > Actinomycetes > Streptomycetales > Streptomycetaceae > Streptomyces. Next base: position 313,659 of record NZ_FNHV01000012.1, on the reverse strand, counting down.
CGGAGCCGCATATCGATGCAGCCCCGCGCCCCTGGGGCGTGCAGTTATCGGAGGACGACCAGTTGCTGTGTCGCCCGCGTCATCGCCACATAGCGGTCCACCGCTCCCTCGATGCCCTCGCCGAAGTTCTCCGGGTCGACCAGGACCACCAGGTCGAACTCCAATCCCTTCGACAGCTCCGGCGTCAGTGACTGGACGCGGTCCGTCGGGCTGAGTGTGGGGGCGCCGATGACGCAGGCGGTGCCTTCGGTGTGGGTGGTGAGCCAGTCGGTCAGGATCGAGTCGAGGTCGGAGACCGGTCCGTGGGTGACCGGGACGCCGCTGCTGCGGATGGACGTCGGCACGTTGGCGTCCGGGAGTGCCGTGCGGATGACCGGCTCGGCCTCCGTCATGATCTCTTCCGGCGTCCGGTAGTTGATGCTCAGGGATGCCAGGTCGATCCGGTCGAGGCCGATGCGTTCGAGGCGCTCCTGCCAGGACTCCGTGAAGCCGTGCCTGGCCTGGGCGCGGTCTCCGACGATGGTGAAGCTCCGGGACGGGCAGCGCAGCAGGAGCATCTGCCACTCGGCGTCGGTGAGTTCCTGGGCCTCGTCCACGACGATGTGCGCGAACGGGCCGGCCAGCAGGTCGGGGTCGATGGTGGACAGTTCGGCCTCGTCGACCAGGCTGACCTGGGCGTCCTGGCCGCGCAGCATCGTCACCAGGCCCAGGCCGTCGTCACCGTCGGCGCCGGAGGTGGACACGGCCTCGATCAGGTTGTCGACGACCTGCGTCATGCGCTCGCGCTGGGCGGCGAGGATGGCCTTGTGCCGACGCTTCTCCCGGGCCGTCTCGGGGTCGCCCAGACGCTGCCGTGCCGCGTCCAGGAGCGGCAGGTCGGACACCGTCCAGGCCTGGGGGTCCGTGCGCTGGAGGCTGTGCACCTCGTCGCGGTCGAGCCAGGGCGCGCACATCCGCAAGTACGCCGGTACCGTCCACAGGTCGCCGACCAGGTCCGTCGCTTCGAGCAGCGGCCAGGCACGGTTGAAGGCCGTGCGCAGCTCCCGGTTCTGCGCCAGCGACCTGCGCAGCAGCTCCTCCGAGACCTCGCCGTCCTGGGCCGAGGCCTCGTCGTCGTGCTTGTCGACCAGGATCGTGAGCAGTTCCTCCCAGACCTGGTCGCGCGCCTCGTTGTGCGGGGTGCCGGGTTCCGCCGCCTCGAACGCCGTGGCCCAGTCGGTGGCGCTCAGCCGGATGTCGGACCAGTGGGTGGTGACCGTCATGCCCTTGGCGGGCGGCTCCTCGTAGAACCTGACGGCCGTCTCGATCGCCTTCACCAGGTCCGCCGACGACTTCAGCCGGGCCACCTCCGGGTCGGCCTCGACCCCCGCCGAGGCCCCCTCGGCGACGAGGTCCCGCAGGATGCAGGTCTGCACGCCCTCCTCGCCGAGGCTGGGGAGGACATCGGCGACGTACGCCAGATACGGCCGGTGCGGACCGACGAACAGGACGCCGCCCCGACGGTGACCGAGGCGGGGGTCGGAGTGGAGCAGGTAGGCGGAGCGGTGCAGGGCGACGACGGTCTTCCCCGTGCCCGGACCGCCGTCGACGACGAGTGCGCCGCGTGATCCCGCGCGGATGATGGCGTCCTGGTCGGCCTGGATGGTGCCGAGCACGTCGCGCATCCGGGGCGACCGGTTGGTGCCCAGGCTCGCGATGAAGGCGGACTGGTCGTCGAGTGCGGCGTGCCGTTCGAGTCCGCCCGGGGTGAACACCTCGTCCCAGTAGTCGCTGATCCGGCCGCCGGTCCAGCGGTACCTGCGGCGGCTCGCCAGACCCATCGGGTTGGCGTGGGTGGCTCCGAAGAACGGCTCGGCCGCGGGGGAGCGCCAGTCGACCAGCAGCCGACGGCCCGTGCTGTCGGTGAGGCCGAGCCGTCCGATGTACACGGGCTCGGAGTCGTCCGCGCTCACCATGTGCCCGAGGCACAGGTCCAGGCCGAAGCGGCGCAGGGTGCGCAGGCGAGCGGTCAGCCGGTGGATCTCCGCGTCCCGGTCCATCGCCTCCCGGCCCAGACCGCCGGGCGCCCTGCGCTCGGCGTCGAGTCGGTCGGACACCTCGGCGATCGACTGCTCCAGGCACTCCGCGAGGGACGCGAAGTACCGCTCGTCGCCGGCGATCAGGGTGGGGTCGGCCTTGGCGGAGAGGCGGTCGGGGAGGTCGAACGTGCTGGTGGTCAGGGGTGTCACTGCGAAGGGCTCCGATCTGAGGTCGCTTGCGACCGTTGCGCGCGGGGTCTGGTGTTCTGGGTGACGGCCTTGACGGTCCCGCGTGGCTTACGCGGACACCGGTGGCGTTGCCCGGCCGATCGAGTCGAGCAGCAGCTCCGCGGCCACCGCCGCCCCGTCGGTGCGGATCGTGCGGGCCACGGCGGTGGCTCGGGCGCGGGTCTCGGGGGCCAGGGCTGTCGCGAGCGAGGCCGAGAGGGACTCGAAGGTCGGAGTAGGACCCTCGTGGGCCGCGCCGATGCCCAGCTCGGCGACCCGGCGGGCCCAGTACGGCTGGTCCGCCAACTGGGGTACGACCACCTGGGGTGTGCCGGCCCGGGTGGCCGTCGTGGTCGTACCCGCGCCGCCATGGTGCACGACAGCGGCCACCCGGCCGAACAGGGCCTGGTGACTGACGTCGCCGACGGCGAAGCAGTCGCCCTGGTCGTCGATCAGGGACAGGTCGGCCCAGCCACGCCCGACGAGTACGCGGCGGCCCTGCGCGCGGACCGCCTCGATGGCCACCTGGGCGGCGTCCTCCGATCCGTGCAGGGGCATACTGCCGAAGCCGACGTACACCGGTGGTTCGCCCGCCTCCAGGAACGCCACCAGCCCGTCCGGGAGCGGGCGTTCGTCCGGCAGGAACCACGCGCCGGTCTGTACGACGTCGAGGTCCGGCGTCGCCTGCCACGGGTCCAGGGCCGGGTCCGTCGCCAGCCACGGCCGGTCGCCGATGACGTAGTCACGGACGTCGTCCACCGGGGGCAGGCCGATCGACGCCCGGTTGGTGTTGAGCGCCTCGCCGAACAGCGCGTTGACGTTCTGGGCGTCCAGGTCCCACAGCGCCCGGTTGTCGGTCACCTCGGGCGGGAGCGGGCGGCCCGGATACGCCAGCGGCGGGCGGTGCGCAGAGGGCAGGGTGAGCTGCTGGAAGGTCACGGACACGGAGGGGATGCCCAGCTTGTCGGCCACCGACAGCGCGCCGGCCGCAGCCGAGATCATGCCGGTCGCCACCAGCACATCGCATCCTTCGGCCGCCGGGGTGACCGCGTCCAGCTGACTGGCGATCACCGCGGCCGCACGCTGGGGCAGGGTCGACGGCACCGGCCCCGCCTTCGTCAGCGCGCGCGCCGACGGGCCGAAGGGCACCAGCTCCACGCCGATCCCGCCCAGCAGCTTCGCGAACTCCTCGTCCGCCGGCGCGCACACCCGTACCTCCGCGCCCAGCTCCCGCAACCGCACCGCGAGCCCGGCCATCGGCTGGACGTCCCCGCGTGATCCGTACGTCGACAACAGCACACGCACTTAGTGACTCCTCGTTCCGCGGAATTCTGGCCTAGGTCGGCGATTCTGCGGTACGACGGGGGCCTTGCCGCAAGCCCCCCAGTGCGCTATAAGTTGAGAGTGGCAAGGAGTGGGTGACCTCCTTGCCTTCAGTTTTTTCAGCGGCGGCCGCCCCCGAGGTAGGCCCGCCACCCCCCGTAGGACGTGATGTCCTCGGCGTCCGCGAGGGCCGCCGGCTCACACAGGAACCCCGGTACGCGGCTGCCATCCTCCAGTTCCACGCTCCCCAGCGCCATAGGGCGCGGCAACTCGGCGAGGAGCCGGCCGAGCCCCTCCGCCGGGAGCCGCCACACCTCGGCCTCGATCAAGGCGCCGCCCGCGCCGGTACCGACGCGGACCAGGCCCGGCTTGGGCGGGGTCGTGGACAGGGCGTGCAGGCGGTAGACCGGGGCCGTGGCGGTCGTACGGTCGAACCGGGCGCCCAGGGCCAGGAGTTGAGGGTTGAGGGGCTGGTCGGAGAGGTGGGCCCCGACCACGGCGAGGCGGACCTCCGGGCGGAGCAGGGCGGCGATCCGGGCCAGCCGTTCGTCCGTGAACGCCGGGCCGATCAGCATCACGCCGAACGGGAGGCCGCTCACCTCACCGGCCGGGACGGCGACCGCGGCCAGGTCGAACAGGTTCGTGGAGTTGGTGAAGCGGCCCAGGCGGGCGTTGGCCCCCAGTGGGTCGGCGGCCACCTCGGCGAGGGTGGGGTGGCCGGGCGTGGTCGGGAGCAACAGGGCGTCCACATCGGTGAGTTCGGACTCGGCGCGGGAGCGCAGGGCGGCGAGCCGGTCCTGGTCGGCGAAGAGCCGGTGGGCCGGGATGTCGCGGGCGCGGGTGATGATGCCGGCGACGGTGGGGTCGAGGGTGCCGTCGCCCGCCGCCAGCGCCTTGTCGACAAAGCTCCCCACGGCCGTGTAGCGCTCGGCGACGAAGGCCCCCTCGTAGAGCATGGCGGCGGCTTCGGTGAAGGGGGCGAGGTCGACGGCGCGGATCTCGGCGCCGGCCGCGCCGAGCTGCCGTACCGCTGCCTCGTACGCCTCGGCCCAGCCCGGATCCAGCTCGCCGAGCTGCTCCACGGGCGGGACCGCGATCCGCCAGGGCCCCGGTGTGCGCTGAGGGAGCGGGGGCAGGGCGCGGGCGGACGGGGACGCCATGAAGGACAGCGCCTGCTCGGCCTCCGGCAGCGTCCGCGCGAACACCGTCACGCAGTCGATCGACGCGCAGGCCGGGACGACGCCCTCCGTCGGGACGAGACCGCGGGTCGGTTTGAGGCCGACGATGCCGTTGAAGGCGGCCGGGACCCGGCCCGAGCCCGCCGTGTCCGTGCCGAGCGCGAAGTCGACGATGCCGAGTGCCACCGCGACGGCCGAGCCCGCACTGGAGCCGCCGCTGATCCTGGCCGGGTCATGGGCGCCCCGCACCGCGCCGTAGGGGGAGCGGGTGCCGACCAGGCCCGTCGCGAACTGGTCGAGGTTCGTCGTGCCGAGGACCAGCGCGCCGGCGGCACGGAGTCGGGCGACCACGGGCGCGTCGGCCTCGGGGTCGTAGGCGTACGAAGGGCACCCCGCGGTCGTGGGCAGGCCCTTGACGTCGATGTTGCCCTTGGCGGCGAACAGGCGGCCCGCGAGCGGGAGTTGTTCGCCCGCGGCCATGCGTTCGTCGATGATCCGGGCCTCGTCCTCGACCGCTGCCCGCGGGCGCAGATCGATCCAGATCTCGGGGCGGTCCACGGCTTCGATCCGGGCGTAGGCGGCGCGGACGCGGGACAGAGCGCTCGACATTTCCAGTTCTCCTCGCGATTCAGCTCGTGACAGGGGCGAGTACGACCAACGCCGTCCCCGCCTCCACCAGATCCCCGGGTCCGACCAGGACCTCCACGACCACGCCGGCCACCGGCGCGTGCACCCTGGACTCCATCTTCATCGCCTCAAGGGCGAGCAGCGGCTGACCGGCCGTCACCTCGTCACCCGGCCGGACGCCGAGCTGCCACACGGACGCCGCGAACTCGGCCTCGACGAGCCGCCCGCCGGCCGGGACGGTCACCTCGGCCGCGGGCGCGGCCGGTGCCGTCGCCTCGTCCGCCCGCGCGAACTCTCCGGCCGCCTCCCACGCGTCCCGTTCCGCCGCGAAGGCGGCCCGCTGCCGGCCCCGGAACTCCGCGATCGACTCGGCGTTCTCGTCGAGGAAGGCCCGGTACCCGGCGAGCGAGAAGGTGCCCTCCTCGATGCGCGGCACGAACCGCCCGGACGTGATGTCCGCCCGCAGCTCCAGCAGCTCCTCGGCGTCCACCGGGTACCACCGGATCCGGTCGAAGAACCGCAGCAGCCAGGGCGACCCCGGCTCGAACGCCCCGCGCTGCTGCCACGGCGACCACACCTGGGTCGTACGGCCCACGAACTGGTAGCCGCCGGGCCCCTCCATGCCGTAGATGCACAGGTAGGCGCCGCCGATGCCGACCGAGTTCTCGGCCGTCCAGGTGCGTGCCGGGTTGTACTTGGTGGTCACCAGGCGGTGCCGGGGATCCAGCGGGGTCGCCACCGGGGCGCCCAGGTACACATCGCCCAGCCCCAGGACCAGGTACTCCGCGTCGAAGACCGTGCGGTACACGTCCTCGACCGACTTCAGGCCGTTGACGCGGCGGATGAACTCGATGTTCCAAGGGCACCAGGGCGCGTCGTCGCGCACGCCCGCCATGTAGCGGGCGATGGCCTCGCGGGTGGCCGGGTCGTCCCAGGAGAGGGGGAGATGGACGGTGCGGGACGGGACGACCAGCTCGTCGGTGGGCGGCAGTGACGCCACCAACTCCCGTATCTCGGCGAGGAGTTCTCGCAGCGGCAGTCGGCTCGGGTCCGTCTGGATCTGGAGGGAGCGGATGCCCGGGGTCAGGTCGGTGATCCCGTCCTGGTCGGTCTCGACGACCGCCTCCATCAGCGCGTGGACGCGCATGCGCAGGGCCAGGTCCAGTTGCATCGGCCCGAACTCGACCAGCAGGTTGTCGTCACCGCTGCGCCGGTAGGTCACGTCGCCGTCCCGCGCCAGCACACCGCCGTCGACGATCGCGGCGCGTTCCCGGCCCGCCACGTCCACCGGCGCGAACCGCACCGTGTCGCCCGGGCGCAGCTGCCCCAGCTTCCAGCGCTCACCGCTGATCACCGTCGCCGGGCACACGAACCCGCCGAGCGACGGGCCGTCCGGGCCGAGCAGCACCGGCATGTCGCCGGTGTAGTCGACGGCGCCGACGGAGTACGGCGTGTCGTGGATGTTGGACGGGTGCAGGCCCGCCTCACCGCCGTCGGCGCGGGCCCAGCGCGGCCTGGGGCCGACGAGCCGTACGCCGGTCCGCGCCGAGTTGAAGTGGACCTTCCAGTCGGCGGCGTAGAAGTCGCGGATGTCGTCCTCGGTGAAGAACTCCGGCGCGGCGTGCGGTCCTTCGACGGCCGCGATGTGCCATACGGCCCCGAAGGGCGGGCGGTCCGGTGCGGGAACCGGCGTTCCGTCCACGACCGTCCCGCCGTGCAGCACGTCGCCCGTGCGCAGCGCGCGCCCGCCGTGCCCGCCGAACCGGCCCAGCGTGAAGGTGCTCGCGCTGCCCAGGAAGGCGGGGACGTCGAGACCGCCGGCGACGAGGACGTAGGTCCGCAGGCCGTGCTCGGTGGGGGCTCCGATCTCCAGTACGGCCCCTGCCGGCACCGTCACCGGCTCCCCCTGTGGCACCGCCGTACCGTCGACGGTGACCGGGGCCGGGGCGCCGGTCACGCACACGGTGGTGGGGTGTGTGAACCTCAACGTCGGCCCCTGGAGCGTGCATTCGAGGCCCGGTGCGCCCTCGTGGTTGCCCAGCGCCCGGTTGCCGAGCCGGAACGACAGGTCGTCCATCGGGCCGCAGGGCGGCACGCCGACCTGCCAGTAGCCGGTGCGGCCCGGCCAGTCCTGCACGGTGGTGAGGGTGCCGCCGGAGACGACCTCGATGCGGGGCGTCGGGTCGGTGACGGCCGTGAGGGTCGCCGTCGAGTGGGCGGCGCCGCGGAAGTCCCGGTCGGCGAGGGCGGCCCGCAGCAGGCCGAGGTTCGTCTCGATGCCGTCGACGCGGGTGCGGGCCAGCGCCTCGTCCAGCCGTTCCAGCGCGTGGGCGCGGTCGGGGCCGTACGCGATGATCTTCGCGAGCATCGGGTCGTACGACGTCGTCACCTCGGTGCCCGTCTCGACCCAGCCGTCGACCCGGACCCCGCTCGGGAACTCGACCCGCGTCAACAGGCCCGCGCTGGGCCGGTGTTCGCGCGACGGGTCCTCGGCGTAGAGGCGGGCCTCGACGGCGTGGCCGCGCGGAGTGCCCGGGTCGCGGACGACGTTCCGTTCACCGCGGGCCAGGCGCAGCATCCAGGCGACCAGGTCGACGCCGTAGACCTCCTCGGTGACCGGGTGTTCGACCTGGAGGCGGGTGTTGACCTCCAGGAAGCATGCCTCCTCGCGGGCGGCGTCGTACACGAACTCGACGGTTCCGGCCGAGCGGTAGCCGACGGAGGCGCACAAGTCGCGGGCGGAGGTGGCCAGTTGCTCGCGGATGTGCGGGGGGAGTCCTGGTGCCGGGGCCTCCTCCACGACCTTCTGGTTGCGCCGTTGCAGTGTGCAGTCCCGGTCGCCGAAGGTGACCACCCTGCCGTCGCCGTCGCCGAAGACCTGCACCTCGACATGGCGGGCGTGCTCGACGAGCCGCTCCAGGAAGACACCGGCGGAGGAGAAGGAGGCGGCGGCGACCCGCTGCACCCGCTCCCAGGCCTCGGTCAGTTCGGCGACGGATCGACATGCCGACATGCCGATTCCGCCCCCGCCGCCGGTCGCCTTGAGCATGACGGGATAGCCGATGACCTGCGCTTCTTCGAGGGCCTCGGCCAGTGATCCCAGCAGCCCCGTCCCCGGTGCCAGCGGTACGCCCGCCGCCTCGGCCGCCGCCCGCGCGGTGTGCTTGGCGCCGAACAGCTCCAGTTGCTCGGGGGTAGGGCCCACGAACACGATCCCGGCGTCCTCGCAGCGCCGCGCGAACGCCGCGTCCTCGGACAGGAAGCCGTAGCCGGGGTGGATCGCCCCGGCCCCGCTGTCCTTGGCCGCCTTCAGCACCAGGTCGGCGTCGAGATACGACTCCTTGGCGGGCGCCGGGCCGAGGCGTACGGCCTTGTCGGCGAGGCGTACGTGGGGCGCCGCGCGGTCCGGGTCGGAGAACACCGCGATCGTGCGCAGGCCCAGCTCGCGGGCCGTGCGGATGATGCGGACGGCTATCTCGCCCCGGTTGGCGACGAGCAGCGTGTCGAAGCTCATGCGTCGCCCGCCCGGGGTGCCTCGCCCGCGTCCGTGATCGTCATCTCCACGGCCGTCGGGTCGAAGCCGTTGCACGGGTTGTTGATCTGGGGGCAGTTGGAGACGAGGACGAGGACGTCGCGCTCGGCGCGCAGGGTCAGGGACAGCCCCGGGGCCGAGATTCCGTCGACGATGCCGAGGGTGCCGTCCTTCTCGACCGGCACGTTCATGTACCAGTTGACGTTGGAGACCAGATCGCGCTTGCCGAGGCCGTACTTGGCGCCCTCGGCGAGGAAGTTGTCCACGCACGCGTGCTGCGACCAGGTGTGGTGGCCGTAGCGCAGGGTGTTGGACTCCTTCGAGCAGGCGCCGCCGACCGTGTCGTGACGGCCCACCTCGTCGGCGACGACGGTCATCAGCGGCGTGTGCTCGTTCGACATCAGCATGCTGCCCGTCGTCAGGAAGATGCCGCCCTGCGCGTGAATGGTGTCGGGCGCGCTGTAGCGGACCGAGGTGTCATGGGCGTCGTACACGAGGAAGTCGACGGCCTGGTTGCCGTGCAGGTCGGTGATGGTCAGCGTCTCGCCCTCGCGGACGACGGACGACCAGGCGGCCCTGGCCGCAACCACGGTCTTCATGCGAGCCCCCTGGTGGCGAGGAATTCGGCGGTGTTGAGGAAGGCGCGGCGGCCCTCGGGGGTGGCGTCCCAGAGCGGGTCGTCCGGGGTGGTCGGCGCCGCGCGCCAGGCGAGTACCTCCAGTGGGGTGCTGACGTACTCGGGGCGCGGGTCGGCCGGATGCGGCACGTTGGCGATCAGGAACGTCACGTCCTGCTCGGCGCGCAGGGTCACACTGCCGCCGGGCCCGGCCGAGCCGGTGAAGTCGAGGGTGCCGTCCTCGCGGACCTCGACGCCCTGGAAGAAGGACAGCGACGGGGGCAGGTCCCGGGGCTCCAGGCCGTTCTTCGCCGCCGCCAGCTTGAACAGTTCACGGCCGGCGGGGGAGGGGGACTGCGGGGTGCCGTCGCCGTAGCGCTCGGTGTTGCGGACCAGGGTGGACGTGCCGCACAGCGTGTCGTGGCGCCCGGCGGTGTCGGCGATGACGCTCGCGAGCACGCGGCCCTGGTCGGAGAGCAGCAGGCGGCCCTCGCGGAGGTAGGCGTTCCACTGCACCTTCACCGTGTCGGCGACGTTCAGCCGCTCCCAGGGGCGGTCGGCCACGTACAGCAGCAGATGCGCGCAGGCGTCGCCGCGCAGATCGGTCAGCCGCAGTTCCGTGCCGCGGGCCAGCACCTTGTGCGTGTAACCGCCACCCGCCACCGTCTCGGCCCACACCAGGTGCCCCGCCTCGCAGGGCGGCGCGGGCCAGTCCCGGGCCGGCACGACGGGCATGGCCTCGGCGCGGCTTCCCTCCTGGGCGCGGGCGTGGTCACGGGCTCCGTACGTGGTCTCTGTCGCCATGCGCGGGACCTCCGGCTCTGGGGTGTCGGCGTGCGGGCTCTTTTCTGTCGCCCGACAGAAATTAGGGGCGGGGTGGGTCGAGGGGATTGCGGGGGTGTTGCCGTGCAGTTACCGCGGCGCCCGCTGCCTACCCGGACCCCACCGCCTTCACGCGAGCCGCGCAGCCGGCGCGGCGGCGGACCCGCACCGCCGAAGCCCGCGTGGAGCCGGCCCGAAGCCCGCGCGGAGATCGCCGTACGCCCCGATGTGCGAGGATCGAACCCATGGGTACGTCAGGTGGGCCGGGAGGTCGGCGGGTCGGCAGGCCGCGGGCCGCTCAGCGGCCGGACAGCGGGCTCGAGCCGCGTGCCGAACTCCTCGTGTCCGCCGCCGAGTTGTTCACCACCCGGGGCTACGCCGCCACCACCACCCGCGCCGTGGCCGAGCGTGCGGGGATGCGGCAGGCGTCCATGTACCACTACGTCTCCGGCAAGGAGGAACTCCTCGCCGAGCTCCTGGAGTCCACGGTCACGCCCTCACTCGCGTACGCCCGGGAACTCCTCGCCGACGACGCGACCCCGGCCGGGGACCGGCTGTGGCGGCTGTGCCGCGCGGACGTGGAGCTGCTCTGCGGCGGCCCGCACAACCTCGGCGGGCTGTACCTGCTGCCCGAGGTGCGCACCGAGCGCTTCGCCGGCTTCCACGCCGTGCGCGCCGAACTCAAAGACGCCTACCGCCAGTTGCTTGCCGCCACGGCCGCCGGCGGCGCGCTCGCCAAGGGCGAGCTGGACCTGCGTACGGATCTGCTCTTCGGCCTGATCGAGGGCGTCATCCTCGTGCACCGCTCCGACCCGGAGCGCCCGGTGTCGGTGTTCGCCGAGGCGACGGCGGACGCCGCGCTGCGCATCGCGGGGATCTGAACATCCGGCCGAACGGGGTCTGAATCCCCGATCCTTCACCCGTCACGGTGAGTGATTTTCGTACGCCCGTACGCCGTGACGTACGGTGTGCGATGGTGAGCTGAGCGTATAAATGGGGCCGAGGGTACTCCTGTCGCACACCCCATTTCAGGTGCTTGCTGAATATGACACAGCGATGATCCGGTCGGACTAAGCTCGCCCGCAGCGCACCGAGTTGAGGCGTATTCGTGCGCTTGTTCCCAAACGCGCAGAAGATTCCGACATACCCATGACGTACCCCGCTGCAAGCTCCCCCTACACCCACCCGATTAGTTTCAGAGGGCCCACATGGTGAGCGTTCAATCCCCGACCAGTCGCCGTGAACTCCCGTACGCGCGCGTCCTGTTGCTGCCCGCCATAGTGATGGCCGCGGCAACCGGAGCCGCCGTCGCCGTGGTGACGGAACCGGCCCGGACGGCCGTCGGCGTGTGCGGTGCCGTGGCCCTGCTGCTCGTGCTGGCGTCCGCGGCCGAAACGGTGCGCCGCGGCCGCGCCCTGCGGGACGAGCGGGCCGAGCGCGCCCGTCACACCGCGTATCTGGAACGGCGTGTAGCCGCCCACGACGAGGAGATGGCCCGCCTCGCCACGGAGGTCACGCCCGCCGCGATCTACCGGCTGCGGTGCGGCAATTCACCCCATGAGGTGATGCGCGACCTCGCTGAGATCGACCCGTCCTACGCCCAACTCCCACCGGCGCAGCTCGCGTTGGTGAAGTCGATGCTCGACATCCTCGACTACGAGGAAGCCCTGCGCGACTCCTCCCAGCGCTCCTTCGTCAACATCGCCCGCCGCGTCCAGGCGATCGTCCACCAACAGGCCGTGGAACTACGGGAGATGGAGGAGGACCACGGCCGCAACCCCGAGGTCTTCGACGACCTGCTGCGCATCGACCACGGCACCATGCTGATCGGCCGCCTCGCCGACTCCATCTCCGTGCTCGGCGGCGGTCGCCCCGGCCGTCAGTGGCCCAACCCCGTCCAGCTGTACAGCGTGCTGCGCGGTGCCATGTCCCGCATCCTGGAGTACCGGCGCATCAAGCTGGACTCCATCGCCCAGGTCAACGTCCGCGGCATCTCCGTCGAACCGGTCATCCACGCGGCGGCCGAACTCCTCGACAACGCCACCCGCTACTCGCCGCCGCAGACCGAGGTGCACGTCACCGCCACCGAGGTGCAGACCGGCATCGCGATCGAGATCGAGGACGCGGGCGTCAGCCTCAGCGAGGAGGCCCGGACCCGGGTCGAGGGCATGCTGGAGCGCGCCAAGGCCGGCGGAGACCTCCAGGAACTCGGCGAGTCCCCGCGACTGGGCCTGGCCGTCGTGGGCCGTCTGTGCACGGCGTTCAACATGCAGGTCTCCCTGCGCACCTCCGCGTACGGCGGTGTCCGCGCCGTCCTGGTGATCCCGCGCGAGATGCTGACCACGGACGCCGCGCCCGGATACGCGCACGGCATCGGTGCCGTATCGGCGCCCAAGCTCGGCCCCGGCGCGCTCGAAGGACCCAAGCGCACGCCCAAGAAGCGGCGCCCCACCAGCCCGAAGATCCCCGCCGCGGTCTCCATGGAGGACGACGTCCCCGTGGTCACCGAATGGACCGCGGGCGGGCTGCCGCAGCGCCGCAGCCGGGTCAAGACCCCGCTCAGCAAGCGGCTCGCCGAGCAGGCGGCCATCGAGCGGGCCGAACGGGAGGGCAGGCCGACCGTCTGGTCGACGCCGAAGCCCGACCCCGAGCCCCTGCCCGAGCCCGTGCAGGACGAGCCCGCCCCCGGTGCGTGGGTCGAGGCGTTCTGGAACGGACTCAAGGACAAGCCCGACCCCTACACACTCCAGCCGCGAACCCAACCGGCCCGCCGCGAGGCCGACGACGAGGGGGACCCCAAGTGATCCAGCAGCGCGCCAACTTCGACTGGATGCTCAAGGAGCTCCACGACGGCGTACCGGGCATCGAGATGATCGTGGTGCTCTCCGCCGACGGTCTGCGCATCGCCCGCTACGGCGGCGACCCGGACACCGCCGACCGCGTCGCCGCGGCCTGCGCCGGTCTGCAGAGCCTGGCGAGCGCGGTCGCCACGGAGATCCCGAACAGCGACGGCAAGATGAAGATGGTCCTCATCGAGATCAACGGCGGCTACTTCTATCTGATGGCCGCCGGCGCCAACGCCTATCTCGCCGTGCTCTCCGACACGTTCGCCGAACCCGGTCTGATGAGCAACCGCATGTCCGACCTCGTCGGCCGCATCGGCGCCCATCTCACCAGCCCGTCGAGGCGCAACGGGCAGACCGTATGACTCCTCCGCAACGCCAGCGGCGATTCCCCCAAGGACAACCGCCCCCACTACCGCCCCCGCCGAGGCAGAAGAAGAACCCGGAACGGCTCTTCGTGGTGGCCGGGAAGGACGGCGCCGAGCGCGCCGAACTCGACCTCGTCACCTTAATCGTGGCGAGCGCCGACCCACCGCCCTCCGCCGCGCCCGAGCAGGCGGCGCTGCTCCGGCTCTGCACGACCCCCCTGTCCGTGGCCGAGCTCTCGGCCTATCTCAGTCTGCCGTTCAGCGCGATGACGGTCCTGCTCACCGACTTGCTGACGGCCGACCTGGTGACGGCGCGCGCCCCGCTCGTGCGTCAGGCCGTCGCCGACCGGTCCCTTCTCGAAGCGGTGATGCATGGACTTCAAAGGCTCTGACACCATCCCCGGTCCACGGACCGAGGACCAGCTGCCGGCCACGGCCGAGGCCGCGGTCAAGATCGTGATCGTGGGCGGCTTCGGGGTCGGCAAGACGACCATGGTCGGCTCGGTCAGCGAGATCAGGCCGCTGACCACCGAAGAGACCATGACGCAGGCCGGCATCGGTGTCGACGACAACTTCGGCTCGGACACCAAGACGGCCACCACCGTCGCCATGGACTTCGGGCGCATCAGCATCACCGACCAGCTCGTGCTGTACCTCTTCGGCACGCCCGGCCAGGAGCGTTTCTGGTTCCTGTGGAACGGGCTGTTCGAGGGCGCGCTGGGCGCGGTCGTGCTGATCGACACCCGTCGGCTCGAAGTCAGCTTCGACGTGATAGGGCGACTGGAGGAGCGCGGCGTGCCGTTCGTCGTCGCCGTCAACTCCTTCCCCGACGCGCCCCGTTACGCCGTCGACGACCTGCGCGCGGCGCTCGACCTCGACGCGGAGATCCCGATCGTGGAGTGCGACGTCCGCCGCCGGGCCTCCAGCCGTGACGTGCTGATGACCCTGATGCACTTCCTGCACTCCCTCGCCATGTCGGGCGCGCTCAGGTAGGGCGCGCCCGCATGCGTTCGCGCTGTGAATCCCCAGAAATTCGCGCTGTGACTCCCCAGAAACCGGATCCCCTTCGGAGCGACCCCTGTGACGCCTGAATTCCCTTCCCCGACCGGTACGCACGACGCCTTTCCCGCCCCACCGCCCGGCTGCCCGGCCCATGGGCTCGGCCCCGGAAGCCTGCACCGGCTCCACGAGGCGGAGGACCTGGGGGAGCTGTACGAGCAACTCCGTGAGCAGCACGGCCAGGTGGCGCCCGTACTGCTCCACGACGATGTGCCGATGTGGGTGGTCCTCGGCCACACCGAGAACCTGCACATGGTGCGTACGCCCTCGCAGTTCTGCCGGGACAGCCGTATCTGGAACCCGCTGCTGGAGGGCATGGTCAAGCCCGACCACCCGTTGATGCCGCACATCGCCTGGCAGCCGATCTGCTCCCACGCCGAGGGCGACGAACACCTGCGGCTGCGCGGTGCGGTCACCGGCGCCATGTCCACCATCGACCACCGCGGGATGCGCCGCTACATCAACCGCTCCACGCAGCGCCTCGTCAACCGGTTCTGCGAGGAGGGCCGCGCCGACCTGGTCGCGCAGTTCTCCGAGCATCTGCCGATGGCCGTGATGTGCGAGATCCTCGGCATGCCCGACGAGTACAACGACCGTATCGTCGAGGCCGCCCGCGACATGCTCAAGGGCACCGAGACGGCGATCGCCAGCAACGCGTACATCATGGACGCGCTGATGCGGCTCACCGCCAAGCGGCGGGCCCGGCCGGAGGAGGACTTCGCCACCCATCTGATCAACCACCCGGCCCGGCTGACCGACGACGAGATCGGCCAGCACCTGCGGGTCGTGCTCATCGCCGCCTACGAGGCCACCGCGAACCTCCTCGCCAATGTGATCCGCGTGGTCCTCACCGACCCGCGCTTCCGCGCCCAGCTCAGCGGCGGCCAGATGACGGTGCCCGAGGCGGTCGAGCAGTCCCTGTGGGACGAGCCGCCGTTCAGCACCGTGTTCGGCTACTTCGCCAAGCAGGACACGGAGTTGGGCGGGCAGCACATCCGCAAGGGGGACGGGCTGCTGTTCGCTCCCGCTCCCGGCAACGTCGACCCGCGGGTGCGTCCCGACCTCTCCGCCAACATGATGGGCAACCGTTCCCACCTCGCCTTCGGCGGTGGACCGCACGAGTGCCCGGGCGCGGACATCGGCCGTGCGATCGCCGAAGTCGGCGTCGACGCGCTGCTGATGCGGTTGCCGGACGTGGAACTCGATTGCGCCGAGGACGAGTTGGAGTGGCGGCACTCGATCGCCTCGGCTCACCTGGTGGAACTGCCGGTCCGCTTCGCGCCGAAGCCGCCGCAGGACGTCATGCAGAAGCCGGGCCACGCCCCGGTCCCGCCCCAGCGCGCCACCTGGCAGGTCGGCACCCCGCAGCCCCAGCAGCCACCGACCCCGGCTCCCCAGCCGACGGCCGCACAGCCGCCCACGCCGACGCCCACGCCGGCACCGGCTGCCGAGCCGGTGCGGCCGAAGGGGGTCCTGCGGCGGTTCCTGCGGTGGTGGCGGGGTAACTGAGGGGCCGGTGGCGGGATCCGGAGGTTGTCGTCTGCCTGCGGTGATCGCCGTCTGTCGGGTGGTCGGCGTGTGCTCCGGGCGGTTCGCCGCTTGCCGGGCGGTCGTTACTGCCGGAGGTTGCCGTGTGCTTCTGGCGGTCGCCAGCCGTCCGGCAGCCCCCGCCCCGCCATCGGTCGGCGCCGGACGCCACCCGTCACCGGGTCGGGGCACCCTCGCCGTACGGCTGCCCCGCCGCCCACCCGGCGTACGACGCCCAGGCCTCAAGGGTCCGCGTACTCCGGAACCGATGTGCCGTCCCCGTCACCGGATCGGTGAAATCCATTGCCCGTGCCAGCAGTTGGAGCGGGCGTCGGAAATCGCCGGCCGGTACGGGGGCGGTCACCTCGGGGTACAGCGGGTCGCCGAGGAGGGGTACGCCCAGCGCGTTCATGTGGACCCGTAGCTGATGGGTCTGTCCGGTGGTGGGCGTCAGCCGGTAGCGGGCGAGTCCGGCGCGGTGGTCGACGACCTCGACACGTGTGACGGCGTTCGGCTCGCCCTCGACCTCCCGGGCGGCGAGCACCCCGCGCTCCTTGAGGATGCGGCTGCGCACGGTCCGGGGCAGGGCGAGCCCGGGATCGTGCGGCGCCACGGCCTCGTACTCCTTGCGTACCCGCTTTTCGCTGAACAGCGTCTGATAAGCGCCGCGTTCCTCGGGCCGCACCATGAACAGCACCAGCCCGGCGGTGAGCCGGTCGAGCCGGTGCGCGGCGCCCAGCGCCGGGATGTCCAGCTCCCGGCGCAGTCGCGCCAGCACGGTCTCGGTGACATGGCCGCCGCGCGGGGTGGTGGCCAGGAAGTGCGGCTTGTCGGCGACGACGATGTGCTCGTCGCGGTACACGACGTCCACCGCGAACGGCACCGGCACCTCTGGGGGCAGCTCCCGGTGGAACCACACGAACATCCCCGGCACATACGCCGCGTCCGCCGCCACCGCCCGGCCGTCCGCCCCGACGACCAGCCCTCCGTCGAACATCCCGGTGACCACCCCGGGCCCAGCCCCCGAGAGCCGCTCCACCAGATACTCCCGCACGGTGGCCCACGCCCCATCGAAGGGCAGGCGCACCCGCACCGCGTCGATCCCGTCGCGCTGCGGCAGGGGAGAGGGCGGGAGCGGGGTGCGGCGTCTCATCACGATCAAGCGTACGGCCCCGGAAACTCTGGGAGTGCGCCGCCGGAAAACCTGTTGGACCCGCCCGGGCGCGTTGGCAGGATCCCGCACATGCCTTCCTGACCAGCCCCGTCCTGCCCACCGGAACCCTCGCCCGGACCCCGCAGCCCACCCTCCCCACCGGTGACGGCCTCCTCCTGCGCCCCTGGCGGGCCGAGGACGCGCCCGCCGTGCACGCGGCGTTCCAGGACCCGGAGATCCATCGGTGGCACGTCCGGGCCGCCGACTCCGAGGCGGAGGTCGGCGGCTGGATCGAGGAGTGGGTGCGGGCCTGGGCGGAGGAACGGGCACCCCAGTGGGCCGTCGCCGACGCGGACACCGACGGTCTGCTGGGGCGCGTCGCCCTGCGCGAGATCCACCTCGACGACGGCACGGCCGAGGTCGCCTACTGGACCACCGCCGAGGCGCGCGGCCAGGGCGTCGCGGCCCGAGCCACCACCACCCTGGCCCGCTGGGCGCTCGACGACATCGGCTTCCACCGCCTCGAACTCCTGCACGCCGTCCGCAACGAGGCCTCCTGCCGAGTCGCGGCCAAGGCCGGCTTCCTGCTGGAGGGCACCAAGCGCAGCTCCGCCCTGCACCGGGACGGCTGGCACGACATGCATCTGCACGCGCGCGTGCAGGGCGACTGAGCCGCGCGCGGAGGGACCGGACTAGGCGGCCGGTCGGAGGGACCGGCCTAGGCGGCGGCCTCGGGTGCAGTCGTCGCCGGGGTGGCGCCAGCGGGCGCCGCCCGCCTGCGGTACGCGCGGAAGCCGACGCCCGCGATCAGTGTCACGCCGAGGAACAGGACGGTGAAGTACTGGAAGTACCAGTGCCCACCCGCCGGGTCGTACACCGCCGCCCGTGGCCAGGCGAGGTTGACGGTCATGACGAGGCCGTACAGGAGGGCGAGGGCGTTGAGTGGGATGCCCCAGCGGCCGAGGGAGAACTGGCGGGCGCCCGTCTCGTCGGTGCCGGCGGCGGGGAAGCGGCCGCGCAGGCGGGCGAGCAGGAGGGGGCCGGTGACCATCGCGTAGGCCAGGTACAGCATCACGATGCAGGTCGTGCCGATGGCGAGAAACGCCTCCGGTGAGGCGAAGTTGAGCAGCAGCAGGGCCGCCGCGAGGACGCCGACGACCAGGGCGGGCGCGCCGGGCATGCCGGTGCGTGGGCTGACCTGCGCGAGGCGGCGGGAGAACGGGAGTTGGCCGTCGCGGGCCATCGAGAACAGCATCCGGCAGGCGGCCGTCTGGATGGCGAGGGTCGCCACCGTGATCGCCACCACCACGTCGGCCAGCAGGACCCGGCCCACGCCGTCGCCCAGGCTGCTGGTGAGGACGTAGCTCAGACCGTCGACCGCCAGCCGGCCGTCGGTGAGGCTGGGCGCGGCGAGCAGTCCGCCGAGCACGAGCAGTCCGCCGAGCAGTCCCGCGGCGCCCAGCGCGGTGAGGATCGTGCGGGGCGCGGTACGGCGGGGATGGTGCGTCTCCTCGCTCATCTCGCCCGCGCTGTCGAAGCCGATCATCACGTACGCCGCCGTGAACGAGCCGACCAGCAGCGCGCCCAACAGGCCCGATTGAGCGGCGCCTTCGGTGTGGAAGGTGATGCCGGGGGAGCGCTCGGAGTGGGTCAGCAACAGCGCGATGATCAGTACCGCGCCGATGATCTCGGCGGTCACACCGACCCGGTTCACCAGTGACAGCACCTTGTTGTCCAGGAGGTTCACGACCGTGGTGAGGATCAGCAGGATCACGCCGAGCAGTGCCGCGTTTGCCGCGCCGTCCGCCGAGGTCGGCGCGGGGTCGGTGCCGATCAGCTGGAAGCCGGACCAGATCGCGGGCAGCACCATCTGCAACGCCAGCGCGGCCGCCGCGACCACCACGATCTGCCCGATCACCATGATCCAGCCGGCGAACCAGCCGAAAGTGAGGTTGGACAGCCGCGAGGACCACTGGTAGATCGCGCCCGAGATCGGGTAGCGCGCGGCAAGTTCCGCGAAGCACGCGGCCACCAGCAGCTGCCCGACGAGCACCGCGGGCCAGGCCCAGAAGAAGACGGGGCCGCCGAACGCGTACCCGAAGGCGAAGAACTGGAAGACGGTCGTCAGGACGGAGATGAAGGAGAAACCGGCCGCGAAGGACGCGTACCGGCCGAGGCTGCGATGCAGTTCCTGGTGGTACCCGAACTCGGCGAGAGAGCGCTCGTCAGCGTTGAGCGGCGGGTCGGGGCGTGGGGCGGCGGGGGCGGTGCTCGTCATGGCGGCAACCTGCTTTCGCACAGCGGCGCAAGAATTCCTGTCGGGCGACAGAAATTAGGGAGGGGCTGTTTCGAACGCATGACGTGCCCATGTCCGAGCCGATCCTAAGTGCTCACGTCGGGCGCTGACGGGTCCTTGCGGGGCTCCCCGAACGCGATACATCGTGTCTATTGACGCCCTCGGTCGATACGCGATATGTTCGGCTGCGGATATTCGAAAGCGAGGTTGTCGCCATGGCGGGGAAGCGCCGCAAGCTCAGCAATCCGTTGGCGCTCGCCGTGCTGACGACCCTCTGGCAGAAGCCGATGCATCCGTACGAGATCGCCCAGACCCTGCGCAGCCAGGGCAAGGACACCAGCACCAAGACCAACTACGGCTCGCTGTACACCGTCGTGCAGAACCTCGAGAAGCACGGCTTCGTCGAGGTGACCGGTGTGGAACGCCAGGGCAACCGCCCCGAGCGCACGGTCTACGGGCTCACCGAGGCCGGGCGCGAGGAGATGGCCGAGTGGCTGTCCGACCTGCTCGCCATCCCGGCGAAGGAGTACCCGATCTTCGAGACGGCCCTCTCCCTGATGGCGGCGCTGCCACCCGACGAGGTGGTGCGGCTGCTGGAGATGCGGCTCAGCTCGCTGGAGGTGCAGGTGGCGAGCGGCCGGGGCGCGCTGGAGAAGCTCTACGAGACGCTGCCGAGGCTCTTCCTCGTCGAGGTCGAGTACCAACTGCACATGGTCGAGGCGCAGGCGGAGTGGGTCCGAGGCTTCCTCGACGAGACCAGGAAGGGCGAGCTGCCCGGCGTCGAGGAGTGGCGGCACTTCCATGAGACGGGGGAGTTGCCGGCCGACTTCACGACATGAGAAAGACCCCGGCAGGGCTGTTGCAGCAGCTCCGCCGGGGTCTCGAACCCCGAAACGGATCCGCCGAGGCAGAACCGGGTCATCGAGGTGCGGCACACCCAGGATAGCCCGGCACTGCTCGCGCGGATCGATCACACATCCGCTCATCAGGAGAGCAGTCGTCATGAGTAGCAGCAGCAGGGCCACCCGTGCGCCCGCGGTCGAGGCGCGTCAACTCATCAAGACCTACGGCGATGTCAGCGCCCTCAACGGCATGGACATCACCGTCGAGCCGGGCACCGTCTTCGGCCTCCTCGGGCCCAACGGCGCCGGCAAGTCCACCACCGTCAAGATCCTCACCACCCTGGCCCGCCCCGACTCCGGCTCGGCCACCGTCGCCGGCCACGACGTGCTGCGTCACCCGGACCGGGTGCGCCGCGCGATCGGCGTGGTCGCCCAGAACTCCGGTGCCGATCCGGTCGCCACCGGCCGTGAGAACCTCCAACTCCAGGGACGGCTCTACGGTTTGGGCCGCGCCGACCTCGGTCGTCGGGTCACCGAGCTGCTCGACCGCTTCCGGCTCGCCGACGCCGCCGACCGCCCCGTCAAGGGCTACTCCGGCGGGATGCGCCGCCGTCTCGACGTCGCCCTCGGTCTGGTGCACCGGCCCGAGGTGCTCTTTCTCGACGAGCCCACCACCGGCCTCGACCCCGAGACCCGCGCCGCGATGTGGGACGAGATCGGGCGGCTGGCCGGGGAGGACGGCATGACCGTCCTGCTCACCACGCACTATCTGGAGGAGGCCGACCGGCTCGCCGAGCGGATCGCGATCGTCGACCGCGGCCGGGTCGTCGTGGCGGGCACCCCGGACTCCCTCAAGGGCGAACTACGCGGCGACGCCGTCCATGTGGAGCTGCGCGGGACGGTCGGCGAAGCCGGTCGTACGCTGCTCAAGGGCGCCCTCGGCGGGTTGCCCGGCGTGCACGAGGTGCTGGTCGACGGGCGCCGCGTGAGCGTCCGCGCCGACCAGGGCGCCGCCGCGATGCCCGCGCTCCTCGCCGCGCTCGAACGCGCCGGGGTCGGCGTCGCCACCGCGACCGTCGCCCGCCCGTCCCTCGACGACGTCTACCTCCGCTACGCCGGCCGCCGTTATTCGGAGGCCGAAGCCGAGGCCGAAGGCGCCGAGGATCTCGTCCTGGCCGGAACGGGAGGTGCGCGATGAGCACCGCCGTCGCCCAGACCTGGTACATGACGCAACGTCAACTCATGGTGTTCGTAAGGCAGCCCGCGTACGCCGTCATCACCCTGATCCAGCCGGTGATCTGGCTCTTCCTGTTCGGCAGCCTCTTCAGGAAGGTCATCGAGCTCGGCGGCTTCGGCACCACCTCCTACCTCGACTACCTGGTGCCGGGCGTGGTCGTGATGAGCGCCCTCAGCTCCAACCTGTGGGCGGGGATGGGCACGCTCGACGAGATCCAGCGGGGCACGCTCAACCGGTTCCTGACCACCCCGGTCAGCCGAGCCGCCCTGATGAACGGCAACGTCGTCAACAACGGCCTGGTCACCGCCCTGCAGTCGGTCGTCATCGTGCTGCTCGGCCTGCTGGGCGGCGCCGACTATCCGGGCGGCGTCGGCGGGATCGCCGTGCTGGTCGTCGCCTCGGTCCTGCTCGGGACGATCTTCGGGGCGCTGTCCAACGCGCTGGGGATGCTCGTACAGGAGCGGGAGTCGATCATCGGCATCAACACCTTCCTGCTGCTGCCGCTGACCTTCCTGTCCTCCGCCTTCATGGCGCCGTCGCAGATGCCCGACTGGATGCGGCACGTCGCCGACTTCAACCCGCTCAACTGGGCGATGGTGGCGGGCCGTTCGGCCATGGCCGAGAACCCCGACTGGGGCGACGTCGCCATCAGGGGCGGAGGTCTGCTGGCGCTGGCGGTCGCGGCGGTGTGGCTGTCGATACGGACCTTCCGGTCGTACCAGCGGTCCGTCTGAGCATCCCGGGTACGACGAAGGGGCGGCACTCCGGAAGTGCCGCCCCTTTCGAGGAGTTTCACGCGGCCGGCGCCGCCCCCTCCTGCTCCGCCTCGATCCGTGCGTTCCAGTCCCGCTTGGAGGCCTGCCAGCCGTCCTCGTTGTGGCCGAGCCGCCAATAGCCGGAGATCGACAGGTCCTCGCGGGGCATGCCGCGCTCGACCCGCAGCAACTGGCGCAGCTCCTTCACGAAGTGCGCCTCGCCGTGCACGAACGCGTGCACCCGGCCCTCAGGGAAGTCCAGCGCGCGCACGGCCTCGACCAGTGCCTCGCCGACCGGACGGGAGCCGCGGTGCAGCCAGATGACCTCCACATCGGAGTCGACCTTCTGCTCCTCCTCGGGGCCGGCGATCTCCACGAAGGCATACGCGGTGGCGCCGTCGGGCAGCGACTCCAGGGAGCGGGCGATCGCGGGCAACGCGCTCTCGTCGCCGACGAGCAGATGCCAATCGGCATCCGGGTCGGGGGCGTAGGCGCCGCCGGGGCCCATGAACCGCACGGTCTCGCCCGGCTGGGCGCGCATCGCCCAGGGGCCGGCCAGGCCCTCGTCGCCGTGCAGCACGAAGTCCAGCGTCAGCTCACGGTGCTCGGGGTCCCAGGCCCGCACGGTGTACGTCCGCGTCACCGGCCACTGCTCGCGCGGCAGCTCCTCGCGGATGCGCTCCAGGTCGAAGGGCTCGGGGTAGCTCACGCCCTCGGGGGCGAACAGCATCTTCACGTAATGGTCCGTGCAGGTGTCCGCCGCGAACTCGTCGAGCCCCTCACCGCCCAGCACCACACGCTGCATGTGCGGGGTCAGCCGTTCGGTACGGATGACCTGCGCGGAGTGGGGCTTCCGCGGCTTGCGGGCAGGGCGTAGCGCCATCACTGGCCTCCCTCGTTCCAAGCTTAGGTTTACCTAAGTTAGCACCTCCCTCCGGCGAATGCCGCTATGAACGTTCATGAATGGGTGCATGTCGCGCACGCAAGGACCGAATTCCCCGCACCGCGAACCTCATTCACCCGAGCGCGCCCTTCACGCCCCCAGCGTCACGAGCAGCCGCTGCAGCGATCCGCCCAGCCCCCACCGCACCGCCAGCTCGTCCAGTCCGGCCGAATCCCGGGGCGCCCGCGGCAGCGTCGTGTCGACGTCCGGCAGCGGCACGTCGTCCGCGACGCGCACGACCGTCGGCGCGACGGCGACGTACGGCCGCGACTCGTCCAGCCGCTTGCGCTGCGAGGGCGTGAGCTTCGCCTTGGGGTCGTCGACCGCGGCCATGATCCCGGCCAGATCGCCGAACTCGGCCAGCAGTTTCGCGGCCGTCTTCTCACCGATCCCGGGCACACCCGGCAGACCGTCGCTCGGGTCGCCGCGCAGCGTCGCCAGATCCGCGTACCCCCGCCCGTCGACGCCGTACTTCTCGCGCAGCCACTCCTCGTCGGTGAGCTGGAGGGTGCCGACGCCCTTGAGCGGGTACAGCACCCGCACCCCGCGCGCGTCGTCCACCAGCTGGTACAGGTCGCGGTCGCCGGTGACGATGTCGACCGGGCTCTGCGCCCGCGCGGTGAACGTGCCGATCACGTCGTCGGCCTCGTACCCCTCGACCCCCACGCGTGCGATGCCGAGCGCGTCGAGGACGGCCTCGATGACCGGCACCTGCGGCGACAGGGTGTCGGGCACCTCCTCCTCGTCCGGCCCCGCCTCGCGCTCCTCGGCGACGCGGTGCGCCTTGTAGGACGGGATCAGGTCGACCCGCCACTGGGGCCGCCAGTCGGCGTCCATGCAGGCCACCAGCGCGTCCGGGCGGTGGTCCTTGACCAGGCGGTCGATGAAGTCGAGGAGACCGCGCACGGCGTTCACCGGAGTGCCGTCCGGGGCCTTCACGGAGTCCGGGACGCCGAAATAGGCGCGGAAGTAGAGCGAGGCGGTGTCGAGGAGCATCAGTCGTCCGGTCACGCCCCGCATCATGCCGTAAGCCACTGACAGCCACGCCGTACGGCACCGACGGCGATCCTTCGGCGCCGCTCCGTGTCCTTCGGTGCGCAACGAGTTGCGCTGGACGCCATTTCTGTGGCCTGGACCACTTGTGCGTTTGTGCCCGGTGATCAGGGGCAGGCGCGGCCCCGGAGCGACGACTCTCGCGCAGGTCACCCGTGCGCCCTTCGCTCCCTTCACATGTTGTCGAGTCAAGAGGTACGCGTGTCATCCAGGCTTGAGGCCGAACATCTCTACAAGGTGTTCGGGAGACGACCGAAAGATTCCGTCGAGCGGCTCCGCCAAGGGGCCGACCGCGAGGAGCTGCGCGCCGACGGCACCACCGCCGCCGTGATCGACGCCTCCTTCACCGTGGAGCCGGGCCAGATCTTCGTCGTCATGGGCCTGTCCGGATCCGGCAAGTCCACCCTGCTCCGCATGCTCAACGGGCTCCTGGAGCCGACCGCGGGCCACGTCCGCTTCGACGGCCAGGACCTGACCGCGATCGGCGACCGCGAGCTGCGCGAGGTCCGCGCGAAGAAGATCAGCATGGTCTTCCAGCACTTCGCGCTCTTCCCGCACCGCAGTGTGCTGGAGAACGCCGCCTACGGCCTGGCCGTGCAGGGCGTGCCCCGCGCCGAGCGCGAGCAGCGCGCCGGCGAGGCGCTGGCCCTGTGCGGTCTTGCCGGGTGGGAGAAGTCCTGGCCGGACGAGCTGTCCGGCGGTATGCAGCAGCGTGTGGGCCTCGCCCGCGCGCTGGCCACCGACGCCGACCTGCTCCTCATGGACGAGTCCTTCAGCGCGCTCGACCCGCTGATCCGCCGTGACATGCAGGACCAGCTGCTCGAACTGCAGCGCACCCTGAAGAAGACGATCGTCTTCATCACCCACGACCTCAACGAGGCCATGCGCCTCGGCGACCGCATCGCCGTCATGCGCGACGGCCGTATCGTCCAGACCGGTTCGGCGGAGGACATCCTGCTGCGTCCGGCGGGCGACTACGTCGCCTCCTTCATCCAGGACGTCGACCGCTCCCGCGTGCTGACCGCGTCCGCGCTCATGGACACCTCGGTCACCGCCGACGCCCCGCTCTGCGCCTGCGAGAACGCGACCCCCGAGACGACCTTCGCTGAGCTGTGCGCGATCAGCGCCCGCCTCTCGCACCGCGTCTCGGTCGTGGACGAGGACAACAAGGTCGTCGGCGTCGTGGAGCGGCAGCGGCTGGTCGGCTTCCTCGGCGACGAGAGTGCCGATCCCGCGCCCTGCGACACCCCCGACGGGAAGGTGATCGCCCATGCCTAGGCTCCCTCTCGGCGACTGGGTCGACTCCGGTGTGGACTGGCTGGTCGCCCACATGGGCTGGCTCTTCGACGCGATCAAGGCGGTCGTGGAGGGCATGTACGACGGCGTCAACGCCGTCCTGACCGCACCCGAGCCCCTGCTTCTCGCGGGCATCCTCGCCGTGCTGGCCTGGTGGCTGCGCGGCCTGGTCGCGGGCGTCCTCGCCTTCGGCGGGTTCGTGCTGGTCGACTCGCTCGACCTGTGGGACCGCGCCATGTCGACGCTGGCCCTGGTGCTGGTGGCGACCGTCATCGCGCTGGTGATGTCGATCCCGCTGGGCATCTGGGCGGCCCGCTCCAAGACGGTCAGCGCGGTCGTACGGCCCGTCCTGGACCTGCTCCAGACGATGCCGTCGATGGTGCTGCTGATCCCCGCCATCCTCTTCTTCGGCCTGGGCACCGCCGCCGGTGTCATCGCCACCCTGATCTTCGCGCTCGCCCCCGGCGTCCGGATGACCGAGCTCGGCATCCGTCAGGTCGACGCCGAGCTGGTCGAGGCCGCCGAGGCGTTCGGCACCACACCTCGCGACACCCTGCTGCGCCTCCAGCTGCCGCTCGCCCTGCCGACGATCATGGCGGGCGTCAACCAGGTGATCATGCTGAGCCTGTCGATGGTCGTCATCGCCGGCATGGTCGGCACCGGCGGCCTCGGCGGTGCGGTCAACGAGGCCATCGGCCAGCTCGACATCGGCTTCGGTTTCGAGGCGGGCGTGGGCATCGTCGTCCTCGCCATCTACCTGGACCGCATCACCGGCGCGCTCGGCGCGCAGATCTCCCCGCTCGGCCGCCGCGCCGCCGCCAAGGCCCGTGCCGCGGGTGGCACCAAGGTCTGGAACCACCGCCCTCGCCCCGTCGTCGCGGTCGCAGGCGTGGCCGCCCTGGCCCTCGTCGCGGGCGGCATGGGCGTCTTCGGCCCCACCTCCGGCACCGCCGAGGCCTCCGCCACGAACGTCGGCAAGGGCAAGGAGATCAAGCTCGGCTACATCCCGTGGGACGAGGGCATCGCCTCGACGTACCTGTGGAAGGAGCTCCTGGAGCAGCGAGGCTTCGAGGTCACCACCACCCAGTACGCCGCCGGGCCCCTCTACACCGGCGTGGCCACCGGCCAGATCGACTTCCAGACGGACTCCTGGCTGCCCACCACACACGCCGAGTACTGGAAGAAGTACGGCAACCGGCTCGACGACCTCGGCTCCTGGTACGGCCCCACCTCGCTGGAGCTCAGCGTCCCGTCGTATGTGAAGGGCGTCGACTCCCTGGAGGACCTCAAGGGCAACGCCGCCAAGTTCAAGGGCAAGATCATCGGCATCGAGCCGAGCGCCGGAATGATGGGCATGCTCAAGGACAAGGTCCTCAAGGAGTACGGCCTTCAGGGCGAGTACGACGTCGTGGACGGCTCGACGCCCGCCATGCTCGCCGAGCTCAAGCGCGCGTACGCCAAGAAGGAGCCCGTCGTCGTCACGCTCTGGTCGCCGCACTGGGCGTACAGCGACTACGACCTGAAGAAGCTCAAGGACCCCAAGGGAGCCTGGGGCAAGGGCGACGGCGTGCACACCCTCGCCCGCAAGGGCTTCGCCGAGGACAACCCCGAGGTCGGCAAGTGGCTGAAGGGCTTCTCCATGACCGAGAAGCAGCTCACCGGCCTGGAGTCGCAGATCACCAAGGCCGGCAAGGGCAAGGAGCAGGACGCCGTCCGCACCTGGCTGAAGCAGAACCCCGGTCTGGTGGACAAGTGGGCTCCGGTCGCCGGATCGGAGCAGAAGAGCTAGGGGGTGTCTTCTGGGTCAGGTCGGCGACGCCGGCATGATCCAGAAGACACGCCCTAGGGCGGCCGGGTGACCTGACGGGCCCGGACCGCCGCCCGAGGGGTGGGTCACGCCGTACGTTTTCCCCTCACGTACGGCGGGCCCACCCCTCGCGGCATGTCCGCATAGTCGTACGGCATGCCTACGAGAAGGATCCGGCCAACCACGCAGCGCTATCCCACCACCTGAACCCGGCCGTGCCGAGCCCTCACCGCCGACACCGACCCAACAATCCGGCAGGTGGCCCCGGTTGACGCGGTGACCAGGTGCTCCCACCGTAGGAGATGGGGAACACGGACGACTTCCGGAGCATTGAACAGAACAACAGCTCTTCCGCGCTGAACGGGAGTCAGAGGCGGCGCGGGGGTACCCGGAGCGCCGGGGGAGCCGATCCGCTGGCGTGAACCGATGGGTCGTACTCCCCACGATGTGCCGTCAATGTGACGGGCGCATGAAACGGTTTGCCGAACATGCGTAGGGTGCAAGGAACTCAACAGAAGGTGTGCGCCGGAAGACGGGCGCGAGGACAGTGGCCGGACGAGCGAAGGAGGGAGCCGGAGCGATGGGCGACCACAAAGAACAGCCTCTTCGAGTGGGCGCGGCCGTGCGGCGGCGACGCCGCGCGCTCGACCTCACCCTCGCCGTCGTGGCCGAGCGCAGCGGCCTGTCGGTGCCCTTCCTGAGCCAGGTCGAGAACGACCGCGCCCGCCCCAGCAGAAGCTCCCTCGAAAAGGTCGCCGACGCCTTGCGTACGACCGCCGTCGAACTCCTCGCCGCCGCCGACCCGGCGTGCAGCGTCGACGTGGTCCGGGCCGACACCACCGAACTGGCGCCGGAACCCCGGACGCGGTCCCTGGTGCGCGGTCACCACCAGATGCACGCCTCGGAGTTCACCGGCGACCATGACGCGGGCCGTGAATTCCAGTACCGCAACGACCAGTTGATGTACGTCGCCGACGGCGCCGTGGAGATCGAGGCGGAGGGCCGCGCGTACCGCCTGGGCCGCGGCGACACCCTGTACCTCACCGGCGGGGTGCGCCACCGCTGGCGGGCGACCGTGCCGGACACGCGCGTGGTCGTCGTCGCGGTGGCGGAGCACATCGAGGCGGTCCGGGACCGGCCGAGGCGCTGATGCGCGTCGTCTCCCTGGTGCCGTCCCTGACGGAGGCCGTCGCCGTCTCGGCCCCCGGCGTCCTGGTCGGCGCCACCGACTGGTGCAGCCACCCGGCCGACCTGGACGTCCCCCGCGTCGGCGGCACCAAGAACCCCAAGGCCGACACCGTCGTCGCTCTCGCCCCCGACCTGGTGATCGCCAACGAGGAGGAGAACCGCGAGCCCGACCTCGCAGCCCTCCGAGCGGCCGGCATCGAGGTCCTGGTGACCGAGGTACGGGACGTCCCGGGAGCCTTCCGGGAACTGGCGCGTGTGCTGGACGCCTGCGGGGTGACGGCACGCCCGCGCTGGCTGGACGAGGCGGAGGAGGCGTGGTCGTCACTGCGGCCCCCGGAGCGCCGTACGACGGCCGTGGTCCCGATCTGGCGGCGCCCCTGGATGGTGCTGGGCCGCGACACCTTCGCGGGCGACGTCCTGGCCCGCCTCGGCGTGGACCACCTGTACACGACCCACGAGGACCGCTACCCGCGCATCCCCTTGGACGAGCTGAGGTCAGCACCCCCGGACGTCGTCGTCCTCCCCGACGAGCCGTACCGCTTCACGGCCGACGACGGCCCGGAGGCCTTCCCCGGCCTGCCCTGTGCGTTGGTCAGCGGGCGGCACCTGACGTGGTACGGCCCGTCGTTGGCCGAGGCACCGGGTGTGCTGTCCGGGGCGCTGCGAGCAGCGCGCCGCTGAGGAGGCCGCGCGTGGTGGACAGGGCGGCGACGGCCCACGCGCCGACCAGCACGATGTACAGCCCGACGGCGAGCCCGTCGTAGACCGCGAGCCCGGTGTGCCGGGCCAGTGCCGCGGCGCCGGTGACACAGGTGCCGACCGGGAAGGTGAACGCCCACCAGGTCATCGCGAACCCCATGCCGTGCCGCCGGGCCCGCACGACATGCGCGGTGGCGAGCCCGAACCACAGGAGGGCGAAGCCCATGACGGGCACGCCGTAGAGAACGGCGAGCACGCCGAAACCCCCGCTGTACGGGGCCGGTACGACGCCCGGGGCGACGTCCGCGAAACTGCCGACGGCCGTGGTGGACTGCCCGAGCGGCCCCAGCACCAGGAACAGGGTCGGCGTTTGAGCGAGGGGCAGCGGACCGCCGGTGATCAGCCGGGCGAAGACCAGCGGCAGCATCAGCAGGGTGGCGAGCAGGCTGAGCCCGAACATCGCGAAGCAGGCGAGGAGCAGGGTCTCCCGGGCCTGCCCGGGCGGCAGATGCGGCACGAGCAGCGGCCCGAGCGCGGCGGACACCATGGGCGCGACGAGCGGCAACAGCCATACCGGCGTGGCCTGTGACGGCTCGATGCGATGGCGTACGGCCATCAGGTACGGGACGGCGACGGCGGCCGCCAGCGCGACGACCGTACCGGCGCTGAACAGCACGGCATCGAGAGCGACCGCCGCCCCGGTCCCGATCCAGTCCCGGCCGACGGTCACCGCACCGCCGCCGACGGCGAGCAGGGCCATCGCCAGGCAACCGTAGAAGGGCGCCGTGGCCGGGTCGAGGAGGTGGGCGCGGGCCTGGTCGCGGTGGTGGGTCCAGTGCAGGGCGCGGGCGGTGAGCAGGGTGACGAGCAGGACGAGGGAGAGCATCCAGACGGCTGCGCAGGTCGTGCGCAGGCCGGGGAGCTGAAGCGGCAGCGCGGCTCCGGCGGTGGCGACGGCGGCGGTGCCCATGACGGAGGCGTACCAGTTGGGTCCGAGGTGACGGACGGCGGTGACCATGGTCCGAGGGTCGCTCCAGTCTTTGCCTCCCACCAGGGAGTTTGCCTCTATGGGCACATAAACTGGCCTTATGACAGACGCGGCGGAGGGGCAGTTTCGCGCAGGATCCCTGGCACATCGTGTCCCGGAGCTCGGCGCGCTGGAGCTGTTGTTGGCGGTGGCGCGGCTCGGCAGTCTCGGTGGGGCGGCGCGTGAGCTGGGGATCACCCAGCCGGCGGCGAGCAGCCGGATCCGGTCGATGGAACGGCTGCTCGGGGTCGCGCTGGTCGACCGGTCACCGAGGGGCTCCCGGCTCACGGATGCCGGGGCGCTGGTGACGGACTGGGCGCGGCGGATCGTGGAGGCGGCGGAGGCCTTCGACGTGGGGGCGCAGGCGTTGCGGGACCGGCGGGACTCGCGGCTGCGGGTGGCGGCGAGCATGACGATCGCGGAGTATCTGCTGCCGGGCTGGCTGCTCGCGCTGCGCGCCCAGCGGCCGGACACGGCGGTGTCGCTGCTCGCGGGCAACTCGGCGGCCGTGGCGGAGCGGTTGCTGGCGGACGAGGCGGATCTCGGGTTCGTGGAGGGGCTCACGGTTCCGACAGGGCTGGACTCGGTCGTCATCGCCCACGACAACCTCATCGTGGTGACGGCGCCGGGGCACGTCTGGTCGCGTCGCCGGCGGGCGCTGGAGGCGTCGGAGTTGGCTGCTACGCCGTTGATCCTGCGGGAGGAGGGGTCGGGGACCCGGCAGGTCCTCGACGCCGCGCTGGGCGGCCTTGCCCGTCCTCTGATCGAGCTGTCGTCCACGACGGCGGTGAAGGCGGCGGCGGTGAGTGGGGCGGGGCCCGCGGTGCTGAGCGAGCTGGCCGTCGGGGAGGAACTGTCGATGCGGCGCCTGGTGAGCATTCCGCTGGCCGACGTGTCCCTGGCGCGGGACCTCCGGGCGGTCTGGCCGGTGGGCCACCGGCCGGTGGGGCCGGCGCGGGATCTGCTGTCGCTGACGCGGGGGTAGTTTTCTCGCCCCCGCCGCCCCTACCCGTCCCATCCCTGGGGGCTGCCGCCCGCAGACCCCCGCATCGGCCCTGAAGGGGCCTCGTCCTCAGACGCCGGACGGGCTGGATCCAGCCCCTCCGGCGTCTGAGGAGCGGGGTCTGGGGCGGAGCCCCAGAAGGATGGGACGGGTAGGGGCGGCGGGGGCGAAAATCCCCCCATCAGCCACCCGCAGCCGCCCCCACCAACCCCCGCACAACCCGCAGATCCTCCCCCATCTCCGGATGCCACTGCACCCCCAACACCCACCCACCGGCCGACGGCAGTTCCACCGCCTCCACCGTCCCGTCCGCCGCATACGCCGACGCGACAAGCCCCTCGCCCAGCCGGTCCACGGCCTGATGGTGATACGTCGGCACCGACGTCTCCTCCGGCACGACACCGGCGTAAAGACTCCCCGGCACCGGCTTGACGGTGTGGCTGCCGAAGACGCCCACGACCTCCGCGTGACCCTCGATGTGCTGCACGAGCGTCCCGCCGAGGGCGACGTTCAGCAGTTGCATGCCCCGGCAGATGCCCAGCAGCGGAACGCCAGAGGCCAGCGCCGCGTCGATCAGGGCCAGCTCCCACGCGTCCCGCTCCCGCGCGGGCGGCCCGGTGCGGGGCTCGCGCTCCGCCCCGTACCGGACCGGCTCCACGTCCGGCCCGCCCGCGATGACGAGCCCGTCCAGCCGGGCCACGGCAGCCGCCGCGAGCGACGGGTCGTCCGGCGGAAGCATCGCGGCCAGGCCCCCCGCCCGCTGCACCAGCCGTGGATAGCCGACCGGCAGCAGCGCCGCCTCCAGCTCCCACACGCCCCAGCGCACACCGGACTCCAGATAGGTGCTGACCCCGATCAGCGGCCTGGCCACAGCAACTCCCTCACACTCACGGTCGACGGTCGACGGTTCAGTCCCGTGCCAACTCTGCCTCGGCCGCGGCCAGCGCCGCGAACTCCTCCTCCGGCGCCTTCGCCACCAGCCGCTTACGGCTGTACAGGCCGAAGTACCCGACCGCCACCACGTACACCGCCAGCGCGATCAGGGCCGCCGTCACGTCCACCAGGAACGTCGCCACCAGCGCCGCACAGGCCAGGACCAGCGCGACCGAGGAGGTCAGCACCCCGCCCGGTGTGCGGTACGGACGCGCGAGCTCCGGCTCGCGGCGGCGCAGCACGATGTGCGAGAGGGACATCAGCGCGTAGGAGATGGTGGCGCCGAAGACCGCGACGTTCAGCATCCGGGCGCCGTCGCCGGTCAGCGCCGCCAGCAGGAAGCCGATCGTGCCCGGCACCAGCAGGCCCAGGTACGGCGCCTTGCGGCTGCTGGTGAGGGACAGGAAGCGGGGCAGGTAGCCCGCGCGGGAGAGGGCGAACAGCTGGCGCGAGCCCGCGTAGATCAGCGAGAAGAACGACGCCACCAGGCCCGCCAGGCCCGCGTAGTTCACGATCCGGCTCAGCGTCGTCGCCTCGCCGTCCGGCTGAAGGGCCTCCACCAGTGGGTTGCCCGCCTCCTGGATCGCCGCCGAGCCGCGTGCGCCGGCCGCCGCGAAGAAGGTCACCACGGCCAGGACCACCAGGATCGCCATCGACCAGCGGATCGCCTTGGGCAGCGTACGGGCCGGTTCCTTGGTCTCCTCGGCGGCCAGCGGCACCCCCTCGACGCCCAGGAAGAACCACATCCCGAACGGGAACGCCGCCCAGATGCCGAGCAGCCCGAAGGGCAGCCAGGAGCTCGACCCCGCCGCAGACGCGTCGACCGGGATGTCGTCCAGCGACCCGAAGGAGAAGTCCGGCAGCGCCGCCAGCGCGAACACGACCAGGGCGACCACCGCGATGCCGGTGACCACGAAGCTGAAGCGCAGCGCCTCGCCCACGCCCCAGAGGTGGATGCCGAGGAAGATCGCGAAGCAGACCAGGTACATCGGCCAGCCGGACTCCAGGCCGAACAGGCCCAGCGACTCGACGTAGTCGCCGATGAAGATGACGATGGCGGCGGGCGCGAGGACGTACTCGATGAGGATCGCCGTACCGGTGAGGAACCCGCCCCAGGGGCCCAGGGCCCGGCGTGCGAAGCCGTAGCCGCCGCCCGCCGTCGGCAGGATCGACGACAGCTCGGCGAGGGCGAAGACCATGCAGGCGTACATCGCGCCCATCAGCACCATGGCGATCGCCAGGCCGCCGAAGCCGCCCTCCGCCAGGCCGAAGTTCCAGCCCGAGTAGTCGCCGGAGACGACGTACGCGACGCCGAGTCCGGTCAGCAGCACCCAGCCGGCGCTGCCGCGGCGCAGCGTTCTGCGCTCCAGATAGTCGTCCGCCTCCGCGGCGGGTGTACTTGTGGATTCCGTGGATTCGAGGGACATCGGCCAACTCCCCACATGCGGTGGACACCGGGCAATTTCCGGGCGCGGTGGGGTCGACCGAGCTCCGGCTCAATGGAATGGATCCATACCTTTGCGGTGTCCACCACGAGAAGGCAATACCCGTGCGTTAATCGCCCGTAAATCCTTGGCTCACCCGGGGGCGGCCCGGCTCAGCCCAGGAAGCCCCGCAACAGCGCCGCCGTACCCCCGCAGTGCTCGCGCATGATCTCCCGCGCGCACTCGGCGTTGCCCTCGATCACGGCCTCCACCAGGGCGGTGTGCTGGCGCTGGGAGTGCTCCAGGTTGCGGACGAGGAGCGGGATGCAGTCGAGGAGGTCGTTGACGGTGGCCCGGACGGCCGCGTACTGGGCCGTGAGCGTGGGGGAGCCGGACAGCTCGGCGAGCGTCAGATGCAGCAGGGTGTCCAGGCGGCGGTACTCGGCGAGCGGGGCGTCGTGCGTGCGCGCCAGGGCCTCGCGGAGCCGGTCGGCCTGCTCCTCCTCCAGCCCGTGCGCCGCGCACAGCCCGGCCGCGCCGACCTCCAGCACCTCGCGGAAGCGCAGGGTGTCCTCGACGTCGACGTCCTTCAGGCGGCGGCGCAGCTCCTCCTCGCCGGGCGTCACGGAGCGCGGCAGGACGAACGTTCCGCCGTAGCGCCCGCGCCGCGACTCGACCAGGCCCTGGTCCTGGAGCACCTTCAGCACCTCGCGCAGCGTCACCCGGCTGATCCCCAGCCGGTCCGCCAACTCGCGCTCGGCGGGCAGCCGCTCGCCACCCGGCACCAGGCCGAGCCGGACGACCTGGAGGACCTGCTCCAGGGCCTCCTCGAATCCGTTGCCGGCCCGCACCGGCCGCAGCACCGACGTCAGCCGGTCGTCGTCGGCTCCGGGCGCCCCGTGCTCCGTGTCCGCCTGCGACATGTGGCCGGACCCCCTTCCCAATCAATGGTCCTGCGCAATACCTTATGGCTCCCGGCTGACCGAAGTAAGCCGAATGGAGGCTCTCCCGTGGCAGACCGCACACCCCCGCTGAGCGTCGAGGAGCTGCACGCCCTCGTCGCGAGCGGTGAGATCGACACTGTCGTCCTGGCCTTCCCCGATATGCAAGGGCGGCTCCAGGGCAAGCGGTTCGCCGCCCGCTTCTTCCTCGACGAGGTCCTGCACCACGGCACCGAGGGCTGCAACTACCTCCTCGCCGTGGACACCGAGATGAACACCGTCGAGGGCTACGCCATGTCCTCCTGGGACCGCGGCTACGGCGACTTCGCCATGCACCCCGACCTGGCCACCCTCCGCCGCGTCCCGTGGAACGCCGGTACGGCCATGCTGATCGCCGACCTCGCCTGGAACGACGGCTCCCCGGTGGTGGCCGCCCCGCGCCAGGTCCTGCGCCGCCAGCTGGAGCGGCTCGCCGAGCTCGGGTACACGGCGAACGTCGGCACCGAGCTGGAGTTCATCGTCTTCAAGGACACCTACGAGCAGGCCTGGGACGCGGGCTACCGAGGGCTGACGCCGGCGAACCAGTACAACATCGACTACTCGGTGCTGGGGACGGGGCGGATCGAGCCCCTGCTGCGCCGCATCCGCAACGAGATGGCGGGCGCCGGCCTCACCGTCGAGTCCGCCAAGGGTGAGTGCAACCCCGGCCAGCACGAGATCGCCTTCAAGTACGACGAGGCCGTGGTCACCTGCGACCAGCACGCGATCTACAAGACCGGCACCAAGGAGATCGCCGCCCAGGAGGGCGTCTCGATCACCTTCATGGCCAAGTTCAACGAGCGCGAGGGCAACTCCTGCCACATCCACCTCTCGCTCGCTGACGCCGCCGGCAACAACGTCATGGCGGGCTCTTCCGAGGACCCCGGCGGCATGTCGGACGTCATGCGGCACTTCCTCGCCGGGCAGCTCGCCGCCCTGCGTGACTTCTCCCTCCTCTACGCGCCCAACATCAACTCCTACAAGCGGTTCCAGCCGGGCTCGTTCGCCCCGACCGCCGTCGCCTGGGGCCACGACAACCGCACCTGTGCTCTGCGCGTCGTCGGCCACGGCCGCTCGATGCGCTTCGAGAACCGGCTCCCCGGCGGCGACGTCAACCCGCACCTCGCCGTCGCCGGACTGGTCGCGGCGGGCCTGTACGGCATCGAGCAGAAGCTGGAGCTGCCCGAGCCCTGCCCCGGCAACGCCTACGCCGCCGACTTCGAGCACGTCCCCACGACGCTGCGCGAGGCCGCCGAGCTCTGGGAGAACAGCCCGATCGCCAAGGCCGCCTTCGGTGACGAGGTCGTGGCTCACTACCGCAACATGGCGCGCGTCGAGCTGGAAGCCTTCGACGCCGCGGTGACCGATTGGGAGCTGCGCCGCTCCTTCGAACGTTTGTGAGGCTTTCCTTGTCCGACCAGCTCCAGGTACTCGACCCGGCCACCGAAGAGGTCGTCGCCACCGTCCCGGCCGCCACCGCGGCCGACGTGGACGCCGCCGTCGTACGCGGCGCGTTGGCGCAGTCCGCGTGGGCCGCCCTCGCTCCCGGCGAACGCGCCCGGCTGCTGCGCCGCTTCGCGGTCAAGGTGGACGAACACCTCGAAGAACTCGCCCAGTTGGAGGTCCGGGAGGCCGGGCACACCATCGGCAACGCCCGCTGGGAGGCGGGCAACGTCCGCGATCTGCTCGACTACGCGGCCGGGGGAGTGGAACGGCTGACCGGCCGCCAGATCCCCGTCCCCGGCGGCCTGGACGTCACGATCCTCGAACCGCTCGGCGTCGTGGGCGTGATCGCCCCCTGGAACTTCCCCATGCCGATCGCGGCCTGGGGCATGGCCCCGGCGCTCGCGGCCGGCAACGCGGTCATCCTCAAGCCTGCCGAGACGACCCCGCTGACGGCTCTGCGACTGGCGGAGCTGGCCCTGGAGGCGGGCCTCCCGGAGGGGCTGTTCCAGGTCCTGCCCGGCCACGGCCCCGTCGCGGGTGACGCGTTGGTCGAGCACCCGGGCGTGGCGAAGATCGTCTTCACGGGGTCGACGGCGGTCGGCAA
Organism: Streptomyces sp. cf386; assembly: GCF_900103585.1. GTDB lineage: Bacteria > Actinomycetota > Actinomycetes > Streptomycetales > Streptomycetaceae > Streptomyces. The sequence goes on along the minus strand of NZ_FNHV01000012.1, from coordinate 276,832 downwards.
ACAGGTCCTGGCCAAGGGCTCGGCCCTCCTCAAGCGCGTCACCCTCGAACTCGGCGGCAAGAGCCCCAACATCGTCTTCGCCGACGCCGACCTCGAAGCCGCCGTGGCCGCCACCCCCATGTCCTTCCTCGACAACTCCGGCCAGGACTGCTGCGCCCGCACCCGCATCCTCGTCCAGCGCTCCGTCCATGACCGCTTCCTGGAACTGTTGGCCCCCGCCATCGAGGCGGTGACGGTCGGCGACCCGGCCGACGAGAAGACCGACATGGGCCCGCTGATCTCCAAGGTGCAACTGGAGCGCGTGCGTTCGTACGTCGACCAGGGCGCCGACGGTATCCGCGGCAAGGCCCCCGAGGGCCCCGGCTTCTGGTTCCCGCCGACCGTCCTCACCGGTGTCGACCCCCGCGCGCGCGTGGCCGTCGAGGAGGTCTTCGGCCCCGTCGCCGTTGTCCTCCCCTTCGAGGACGAGGCGGAGGCGATCCGGCTGGCCAACGCCACCGAGTACGGCCTCTCCGGCTCCATCTGGACCCGTGACGTGGGCCGCGCCCTGCGGGTCTCCCAGGCGGTCCGGGCCGGCAACCTGTCCGTCAACTCCCACTCCAGTGTCCGCTACTGGACCCCCTTCGGCGGCTTCAAGCAGTCCGGCATCGGCCGCGAGCTGGGCCCGGACGCCCTGACCGCCTTCACCGAAACAAAGAACGTCTTCATCAGCACGGAGGGCCCCGCACAGTGAGCGCAGAGAACATTTGCAGGCGACTCGTCGGCCGCACGGCCGTCATCACCGGCGCCGGCAGCGGCATCGGCCTCGCCACCGCCCGCCGGCTCGCCTCCGAGGGCGCCCACATCGTCTGCGGCGACGTCGACGAGCAGCGCGGCAAGGCGGCGGCGGAGGAGGTCGGCGGGATCTTCGTGAAGGTCGACGTCACCGACCCCGAGCAGGTCGAGGCGCTGTTCAAGACGGCGTACGACACCTACGGCAGCGTCGACATCGCCTTCAACAACGCCGGAATCTCGCCGCCCGACGACGACTCCATCCTGGAGACCGGCCTGGAGGCCTGGAAGCGAGTCCAGGAGGTCAACCTCACTTCCGTCTACCTGTGCTGCAAGGCCGCCATCCCCTACATGCGGCAGCAGGGCAAGGGCTCCATCATCAACACGGCGTCCTTCGTGGCGAGGATGGGCGCCGCCACGTCCCAGATCTCGTACACGGCCTCCAAGGGCGGCGTCCTCGCCATGTCCCGCGAACTGGGCGTCCAGTTCGCCCGCGACGGCATCCGGGTCAACGCCCTGTGCCCGGGACCGGTCAACACCCCGCTCCTCCAGGAGCTGTTCGCCAAGGACCCGGAGCGAGCCGCACGCCGCCTGGTCCACATCCCGGTCGGCCGTTTCGCCGAGGCCGAGGAGATCGCCGCCGCCGTCGCCTTCCTGGCCAGCGACGACTCCTCCTTCGTCAACGCCACCGACTTCCTGGTCGATGGCGGCATCTCGGGGGCGTACGTCACGCCGCTGTAGCCCCCGGGGGGAAGTGAACGGGACGCCACCTTCGAGGGAGGGTGACGTCCCGCTCACGAGCCGCCGCTACAGGAACGTGCGGCCCTCCCCGCGATACGTGGGCACGGTCGCCGTCACCGAGTCGCCCTCGACGAGGTGCAGCGAGTCGAACCGCTCGCACAGTTCACCGGCCTTGGCGTGCCGGAACCACACCTTGTCGCCGATCAGGAGATCGTCGGCGGGGGAGCCGAGCAGTGGGGTCTGCACCTCGCCGGGCCCCTCCTGAGGGTCGTAGCGCAGCCCCTCCGGCAGATACGGCACCGGCAGCCGGTCGGGCCCGGCCGCGCCCGAGGCCGGGTAGCCGCCGCCGAGGACGGTCACCACCCCGACCCCCGGTCGGCGCACGACGGGCTGGGCGAACAGCGCGGCCGGACGCCCGTTGAAGGACGTGTAGTTGTCGAACAGCCGTGGGACGTACAGCCCCGAGCCGGCGCCGATCTCGGTGACGCAGTCCTCCGCGGCGGTGTGCTGCACACTGCCTGTCCCGCCACCGTTGACGAACTCCAGCCCCGGCACGACCGCCCGCACGGCCCGCACCACCTCGGCCCGCCGCTCGGCGAGCTCCCGGCGTGCGGCGCCCTGCATCAGCCGTATGGCACGCGACCGCAGCGGCCGCCCCGCCACCGCGTCGCCGACCCCGGCGATATGCCCCTCGTACGCCATGATCCCGACCAGCTCGAACCCCGGCTTCCGGGCGACGGTACGGGCCATGTCGGCGACCTGGGCGGGGGAGTGCAGCGGCGACCGCCGGGCGCCGACGCGCACGCGCCCGCCGAGCAGCTTCAGCGAGGTGTCCAACTCCAGGCAGACCCGCACCACTTCCCGGCCACCGTCCCGGGCGTCGTCGATGAACCGGAGCTGTGCCGGATCGTCGATCATCACGGTGACGGCGGAGGCGAGCTTCGGATCGCCGGCCAGCTCGGCGAACCCGGCGCGGTCGGCGGACGGGTAGGCGAGCAGGACGTCCTCGAAACCGGAGCGCGCCAGCCACAGGGACTCGGCCAGCGTGAAGGACATGATCCCCGTGAACCCGTCCTTCGCGAGCACCCGTTCCAGCAGGGCCCGGCAGCGTACGGACTTGCTGGCGACGCGGATCGGTTTCCCGCCGGCGCGGCGGACCAGGTCGTCCGCGTTGGCGTCGAAGGCGTCCAGGTCCACGATCGCGAGAGGGGCGTCGAGATGGGCGGTGGCCCGGTCGTAACGGGCCCGGTCGGCGGCGCGCGCAGTCATGAACGCAGCCTGCCAGACGGGATTACCGCAGGGTAGGGGGACGTTCCGGGCAGATTTACGCGGGGTCGTGGACTGGTTCCCGTTCGCCCTGCATCAACCCGTAGAGTGACGCGCACGCATGTGTGGATCGCCCACGGCCGCTCGGGCGTGCCGGGATGACGCTCCGCCCGTGCGGGTATGCGTGCCTGGTCGGACGAGTCCGCGCCGGGCAGGGCGGAACACGGAACGACGGCCTGTGCACGAGATCGGGCCCGGTCATGAGGAAACGGGGGGTGCATGAGCACGGAAGCGCGCCGCGCCCCCGTCCCCCCACGCCCCACGACGCCCCCACCGCCCGCCGTCCCGCCCCGCCCGACCACCCCGCCAAGACCCGCGGACCCGCCGACGGCAGGCGAGCCGCAGGGGGAGCGGCAGGTCGGCAGTCCGGGATCCCCGGCGAGCCCCGCCCACCCCATGTCCGGCACCTCCAGTCCGTCCGACCCATCGAGTACGTCCGGTATGTCAGGTACGTCGCCCCAGATCCCCCACTTGCGCGCCCCGGCCCCCGCAGACGCGGACACCGACGCCGACCCCATGTCTCCGCCCCCGCCACGAGCCTCCGCGCGCTTCCCGGACGCGCCGCCCACCGCCGGGCGTCCGGAGAACGGCGGATCGTTGCACCAGGAGGGCGGCGGGCAGACCGCACCCGGCGGCATACCGCCCCGCCAGGCCGAGCGACCCGCGCCGCCGCGCCGTACCGGCGCCCCCGCCGAGACCGCGGCGGAGACCACCTTCCGGCTCCGGCCGATCCCCGCGGCCCCGTCGCCCGAGTCCGGCAACGGCCCGTCCTCCCGAGCACCCGGCGCACCCGCGCGGGGTTCCGCCGGGGTTCCTCCCCAGTCGGGCAGCGCGCCCGCGCAGGGCTCGGCCGGCGCGCCTTCCCGACCGGGCAGCGGCCCCGCGCAGCGCTCCGCCGCCATGCCCCTGCCGCCGGCCACCTCTCCCGGCTCCGCACCCGCGGACCCCACACGCCGTCCCGGCTCCGCACCCGCGGACCCCACACGCCGTCCCGGCTCCGCCCCTCCGCCCCCGCGGCCCGGCGTTTCGGTCCCGCTCCCTCCCGAGCAGGCGCCGTCGGCGGGGCACAGGGCGGCGGGCAGTGGATACGGCGCCTCCGCACCCTCCGCACCCCCCGCACCCCCCGCCCCCACCACAGGGCACTCCGCGAACGGCCACAACTCCGCCCCCTTCGCGCCGGACCCGTCCCTCTCCTGGAGCGCCCCCATGGCGCCGGGCGCGGCCCCGGGCGCCGGGCGGCCCGTCGTGTCGTTCGGGGAGCCCGAGGGGTACGACGAGCAGGCGCGACCGCGGCCCCTCGGGGTGCGGATCCGGCCGAGGGTCGCCCTGGCCGCCGCCTGTGTCGTGCTCGGAGTCGGCCTCATCGGCGGCGCCGTGACCGGGAGTTGGCTGATCGGGGAGCCCGGCGACGGCGGTACGCAGGACACCTTCGCCGCGGCCGGGAGCCTGTGGCACAGCGTCCCCGTCGACCAGCTGTTCCCGCGCACGGTGATCGGCAAGGGCGCCGGACCCGGTGGCGCCGACCGGACCTGGACGCGGATCGCCGTCGCCCCGGACAGCGGCTGTGCGAACGCCTTCGATCCGCTGCTGCGCGAGGTCCTCGCCTCCGTCGGCTGCGAGCGCCTCCTGCGCGCCACCTACATCGACGCCACCCAGAGCTACGTCACCACCGTCGGCCTGCTCTTCACCAAGGCCGACGCGGCCGGCATGCGCTCCCTCGACAGCCGGTTCGCCAAGGAGGGCCTGGACCGCCGCACCGACCTCATGCCCCGCGCCTACGCCGCCAAGGGCACCCCGGCCGCCGGATTCGGCGACGAGCAGCGTGCCTCCTGGACCGTCTCCGTCCTCACCGACGCCCCCGTCGTGGTCTACGCCGTCTCCGGCTGGGCCGACGACCGCACCGTCGACGAGCCCGAGCCCGCCGAGGAAGCCATGCAGTCCGGCACCACCACGTCGGTCGCCCAGTCCGGCCTCGGCCACGAGGCGCAGGGCCTCGCCGACCGCGTCGAACGCGCCCTGCGCAAGAACGTCGGCCCGTCCACGGAGCAGTCGTCATGAGGACCGGTACCCGCAGCGGGGTGACCACGGCGCCCCGCACCAGCGCCAGGAAGACCTTCATGGCCCGACGGACCGGCCCGCTCGCCGTCCTCCTCGGCGCCAGCCTCGCCCTCCTGCCGTCCACCACCGCGCACGCCGACTCGATCCGCGCCCGGCAGTGGGCCCTGGACGCCATGCACACCCAGGAGGCCTGGCAGACGACCAAGGGCGCGGGCGTCACCGTCGCCGTCCTCGACACCGGCGTCGAGGCCGACCACCCCGACCTGGCCGGCAACGTCCTCGAAGGCAAGGACATGGTCGGCTTCGGCGCCGACCGCGGCGACCGCGCCTGGGCCCGGCACGGCACCGCGATGGCCGGCATCGTCGCCGGCCACGGTCATGGCGCCGGTAACGGCGACGGCGTCATGGGCATCGCCCCCGAGGCCAAGATCCTCCCCGTCCGCGTCATCCTGGAGGACGGCGACCCCGCCCGCGCCAAGGCCCGCAGCACCCGCGGCAACGCCCTCGCCGAAGGCATCCGCTGGGCCGCCGACCACGGCGCCGACGTCATCAACCTCTCCCTCGGCGACGACTCCAAGTCCGCCCACCCCGAGGCCGGTGAGGACGAGGCCGTCCAGTACGCCCTGAAGAAGGGCGTCGTCGTCGTCGCCTCCGCGGGCAACGGCGGCGAGAAGGGCGACCACATCTCCTACCCGGCCGCCTACCCGGGCGTCATCGCCGCGACCGCCGTCGACCGCTACGGCACCCGCGCCTCCTTCTCCACCCGCCGCTGGTACGCCACGGTCAGCGCCCCCGGCGACGACGTCGTCATCGCCGACCCCGACCACAAGTACTACGAGGGCTGGGGCACCAGCGCCGCGGCCGCCTTCGTCTCCGGAGCGGTGGCCCTGATCAAGGCCGCGCACCCCGGCCTGACCCCGGCCCAGATCAAGAAGCTCCTGGAGGACACGGCCCGCGACGCCCCCGCCGACGGCCGCGACGACTCCCGCGGCTACGGCTTCATCGACCCGGCTGCCGCCATCGAGAAGGCCGAGAAGCTCAAGCCGAAGGACCTCCAGGCGGCGGCGTACGGCGAGGAGTACTTCGGCTCGGGCCCCGACACCGCCAAGTCCGACGACGACGCGACGAGTTGGACCGCCGCGCTCGCGGGCAGCATCGGCGGCATCCTGCTGATCGCGGCGGTCGCAGTGCTGCGGGGCCGCCGCGGACGCTTCTACTTCTGAGGCACGCCGGAACCACGCCGGAACGGCTACGACGATGCCGTGGCCGGCACCGACGCGGAAGCGGACGGGGAAGGGGACGCGGCGGAGCCTTCCCCGGCGAACACCGCCACCGCCGCCACGGCCGCCGCCTCGACCAGTGAAATCCCGTTCGCCTGTGTCACGTTGCCGTCCGACAATGCGGCCAGCAGGTAGTCGTGGCCGTCGACCGTCACCCGCCCGACGGTGTTGATGTCCCACAGTCCGGTCGCCGTACGGGGCAGCCATCCGTTCTTCAGCGCCCACGCGGAACCGTCGGCCGCCGCCGACACCCCCCACTGCTGGCCCACGGCGATCTGCCCCATCAGCCCGCGCAGATACGTCCGCGAGGCCTCGCTCAGCTCCGATTCGTCGCCGAACACCTGCTGCAACAGCCGGAGTTGATCGGCGGCCGTGGTCTGCGTCAGCCCCCACAGCATTCCGTCGCCGCCCTCGGTCCCGGTGAGCCCGAAGCGCTCGTTCGCGGCGTCGAGCCCCTCCGCCTTCCCGATCGTCCGCCACAGCTCCGACGCGGAGGCGTTGTCGCTGTTCTCGATCATCGCGGTCGCGTACGACTTCTCCGCGGCCGTCAGCTCCCGCCCCTCGTCCTGCGCCCGCAGCAGCAGGGCCGCCAGGATGTCGACCTTGACGATGCTCGCCGTGTCGAAACCGCCGTCCCCGTACACGGCGCTCTCACCGGACTCAAGATCCAGCACCGCCACCGACATCTCGACCCCGTCCGGGACGTCCACCGACTCCATGGCCGTCGCCAGCAACGCGTCGTAGTCCACCGTCGGCTGCGCCACTGGTTCCACCGAAGCCTCCCCGCTCACCGAGCCCGCTGCCGAGGCCGAGGGCGAGGCCGACGGCGATGTCGCCGACGATACGGGGCTCCCCCCGGAGTGCGCCTGCGCCTTCACGTACACGGTTCCCGCGGCGGTGGCGCCGAGGACGGTGACGGCGGCGAGGGCGCCGTACAGCAGGGTGTGGTGTCGGGAAAGGCGAGCGCGGCGGCTGCGGCGTGCTCTGGAGGACTCCATGCCCGCGATGGTGGGGGCGGCGTCTGTGCGTGCCGTTAGACGGAGGTTAGATCTGTGTCAGAGAAACGGAGATTGCGCGCAGACGTGTCACGGCACGGTTTCCGGGGCCGCACAAGCGCAGCAGCATCCCCCCGATAGGGTCGGTGACCGTGGCGAACAAGAACATTCCCGACTCTCCCTTCTCCGACGACGACGGCTCCGCCGACCCCCGGCTGAGCGCAGCGCTCGCCGCCTGGGCCCAGGACCGCACCGCCGAGGGGCTCGTCCTGGCCGCGCTGAAGGAAGCCCGGCTGCTCGTCCCCGTCGTGGCCGTGCTCGGCGAGGTCGAGGAGGACGAGAACGGGCTGCGCCGCGAGAAGGCCAGCGACATGGCCGTACCGACCCTGAAGGCCGGCGATCGCACCGCCCTGCCCGCCTTCACGTCCAGCGACTCCCTCGCCCGCTGGGACCCGGCGGCCCGCCCCGTCGCCGTACCCCTGCACCAGGCCCTGCAGGCCGCCGTGCACGAGAAGGCGGACACGATCGTGCTGGACATGGCCGGTCCGGTGCCGTACGAGCTGACGGGGCGCGCGCTGCTCGCGCTCGCCGAGGGGCGGACGACGACGGATCCGCTGGCCGACCCGGCCGTGCGGGAGGCGGTGCGCGCCGCGGTGGCCGCCGAGCCGGCCGTGCTCCGCGCCCACCTCGGGCCCGGACAGGCCGACGGCACCCTCGCCCTCGTCCTGGACGAGGGCGCCGTACCCGCCCGGGCCGCCCGCGCGGTCGCCGAGCGCCTCGCCGCCGACGCAACACTGAGGGCCCGCCTGGTGCGCGGTCTCGACCTGGCACTGCTGCCGGCCGGGACGACGCCTCCGGGCGAGCCCCTTTACGTACGAGGATGAGCGGGCCGTACGGCGATGAATCAGCCGTACGCGAGCGAACTAGCCGTAGACCGGGCCGGTGTACTTCTCGCCGGGCCCCTGACCCGGCTCGTCCGGGACGATCGACGCCTCGCGGAACGCCAGCTGCAGCGACTTCAGGCCGTCGCGCAGCGGTGCCGCGTGGAACGAGCTGATCTCGGTCGTGCTCGCGTCCAGCAGACCGGCGAGGGCGTGCACCAGCTTGCGGGCCTCGTCCAGGTCCTTGTGCTTGTCGCCCTCCTCGGTCAGACCGAGCTTCACGGCGGCGGCGCTCATCAGGTTGACGGCCACCGTCACGATCACCTCGACCGCCGGGACCTCGGCGATGTCGCGGGTCATGGCGTCGAAGTCGGCCGGGCCGGGGGTCTCGGGGGTGTCGGAGGAGGAGGTGTCACTCATGGTTCACACGATAGGCCCCGGTGCACGCCGGTTCGCGCCACCCCCGGGATGCTGCTAACCTTGTGTAACGACCGGCTGGACACTCATGTGTCTAGCCCACAAGTGGAGGCTCCGATCTCCCACCTGACCGTCCCCCGGGACGGCGGGTCACCCCGGTCAGGCGGCCACCATCGTTCCGTACGGACGATGGAGTCGCCCGAAATTGCGCCCCGCGATCACTCGCGGCGGTGCTCCGGTAGTGCTTTGGAGCCCCGCCTGTGATCGTCCGGGGCATTTTTTGTGCTTCGGCGCGGTTAGGTCTTACGAACGAGACATACGCGGCTGTCCGCCAGACCGCCGTGTGGTGCTAACCGAGGAGGATCCATCAGCGCCGAGCCCCGCATCAACGACCGGATTCGCGTTCCCGAGGTGCGACTTGTCGGTCCCAGTGGCGAGCAGGTGGGCATTGTCCCGCTGGCCAAGGCACTGGAGCTTGCGCAGGAGTACGACCTGGACCTGGTCGAGGTCGCGGCGAACGCCCGTCCGCCCGTGTGCAAGCTCATGGACTACGGGAAGTTCAAGTACGAGTCGGCCATGAAGGCCCGTGAGGCGCGCAAGAACCAGGCGCACACGGTCATCAAGGAGATGAAGCTCCGGCCGAAGATCGACCCGCACGACTATGACACCAAGAAGGGTCACGTCGTCCGGTTCCTCAAGCAGGGCGACAAGGTCAAGATCACGATCATGTTCCGTGGTCGCGAGCAGTCCCGGCCCGAGCTGGGCTATCGACTGCTGCAGCGTCTCGCGACGGACGTCGAGGACCTCGGGTTCGTAGAGTCGAACCCGAAGCAGGACGGCCGAAACATGATCATGGTTCTCGGTCCGCACAAGAAGAAGACCGAGGCGATGGCCGAGGCCCGCCAGGCGCAGGAAGCCCGCAAGGCCGACGCGAAGGCCAACCCCGGCAAGTCGCAGAACGTCGCGGAGACCGAGGGTGCCGCGGAGTCCGAGGACGCCGTGGAGACCGAGGCTCCTGCCGAGGCTTCCGCCGAGGCGTGATCCCGGGGGACGCGAGTCCCCAGGACGTAACCGATACCAGAGCGACGCTCCACCGTGCCCGGTTTTACGACCGGGCATCGGAGCGCCATCTACGAGGAGAGAACGGCGCTATGCCGAAGAACAAGTCGCACAGCGGTGCCAGCAAGCGCTTCAAGATCACCGGCTCCGGCAAGGTGCTCCGTGAGCGCGCCGGCAAGCGCCACCTGCTCGAGCACAAGTCGTCCCGCGTGACGCGCCGCCTGACCGGCAACGCCGAGATGGCCCCGGGCGACGCCGCGAAGATCAAGAAGCTTCTCGGCAAGTGACATCGGGCGCGGATCGAGCGGATCGCATCGCATCGCCCGTCGCGCCTGATCTCTGACCGGGACCCAATCGATACCGGGTCGTGTGAGTCCAACCACGGCCCCGCTACAAGGAGTTAACAAGTGGCACGCGTCAAGCGGGCAGTCAACGCCCACAAGAAGCGCCGGGCGATCCTCGAGGCGGCCTCCGGCTACCGCGGTCAGCGTTCGCGCCTGTACCGCAAGGCCAAGGAGCAGGTCACCCACTCGCTGGTCTACAACTACAACGACCGCAAGAAGCGCAAGGGTGACTTCCGCCAGCTGTGGATCCAGCGCATCAACGCCGCTGCCCGCGCGAACGGCATCACGTACAACCGCTTCATCCAGGGTCTGAAGGCCGCCAACGTCGAGGTCGACCGCAAGATCCTGGCCGAGCTGGCCGTCAACGACGCGAACGCGTTCGCCGCGCTCGTCGAGGTCGCGCAGAAGGCGCTGCCGTCGGACGTCAACGCCCCGAAGGCGGCCTGACGCTCCAGCGGCCCCAGGCCGACGTGACTGAAGGGACCCGCAGGCCGAGGAGGCTTGCGGGTCCTGTTGTGTCCGTGAACTTCGAAACACCAAGGTGAACCCCATGCCCCCCGTCAGCCCCGAGCTGATCTCCCCCCGTTCCCCCCGCGTCTCGGCCGCCCGTCGGCTCGCCAAGCGGAACTTCCGGGGCAAGGAGCGGCTGTTTCTCGCGGAGGGGCCGCAGGCCGTGCGGGAGGCGGCGGCGTACGGGTCCACGCTCGTGGAGCTGTTCACGACCGTCGAGGCCGCGGAGCGGTACGCCGACATCGTCGGCGAGGCCCGGGACGCGGGCGCCCGTGTGCATCTCGCCGACGAGCAGGTGATCGCCGACATCTCGACCACCGTGACACCGCAGGGGCTCGTCGGGATCTGCCGGTTCATCGACACCCCCTTCGAGGAGATCCTCGCCGCCCGGCCGAAGCTCGTCGCCGTGCTCGCCCATGTGCGGGACCCCGGGAACGCCGGGACCGTGCTGCGGTGCGCCGATGCCGCCGGGGCCGAGGCCGTCGTCCTCACCGACGCGTCGGTGGATCTGTACAACCCCAAGGCCGTACGGGCCTCCGTGGGCTCCCTGTTCCACCTCCCCGTCGCCGTCGGGGTGCCCGTCGAACGGGCCGTGGCCGGGCTCAAGGACGCCGGGGTGCGGATCCTCGCCGCCGACGGGGCGGGGGACCGGGATCTCGACGACGAGCTCGACAGGGGGAGCATGGGCGGGCCCACCGCCTGGGTGTTCGGCAACGAGGCATGGGGGCTCCCGGAGGAGACCCGCGCGCTGGCCGATGCCGTCGTGCGCGTGCCCATCCACGGGAAGGCCGAGAGTCTGAACCTCGCCACCGCCGCCGCCGTATGTCTCTATGCCTCGGCCCGTGCACAGCGCGCCTCCGGAGGGTGCCGCACCGTTACCGAGAGCTAGTAGGGTGACCAGCTCGGGGGCCCCTCAGCCGTCGTGAGAGGTGGGGTACGGGGATGAGTGTCGGCACGAGCAGCGCACCGGGAGCACATCAGGTGCCGCGGCCGTCCGGGTCCCGGTCCGGCGATCCCGCCGAGTTCGGCATCGATCCCGACGACCTGCCCGACGGCCTCGTCGTCGCCGACGAGCACGGGCACGTCATCTGCTTCAACGCCGCCGCCGAGCGCATCACCGCCGTCCGCGCCGACGACGCCCTCGGGCAGCGGCTGGAGAAGGCCCTGCCCTTAGAGGACCTGGAGGGGCGCCGCTGGTGGCAGCTGACCGATCCGTACGGCGGGCTCGCCATTCGGCGCCGGCAGCCCGAGCGGAACCTCCTCCTCCCCGGCGGGCATGAGGTACTCGTCTCGGTGCGGTACGTCCGTGCCGAGCCGACCGGCCCCGTCCGCCGCGTCGTCGTCTCGCTCCGTGACACCGAGGCCCGGCGCCGCACCGAGCGCAGTCACGCCGAGCTGATCGCCACCGTCGCCCACGAGCTGCGCTCGCCGCTCACCTCCGTCAAGGGCTTCACCGCCACGCTCCTCGCCAAGTGGGAACGCTTCACCGACGACCAGAAGCGGCTCATGCTGGAGACCGTCGACGCCGACGCCGACCGGGTCACCCGGCTCATCGCCGAGCTGCTCGACATCTCGCGGATCGACAGCGGGAGGCTGGAGGTGCGTCGCCAGCCCGTCGACATGGGCGCGGCCGTGGGACGGCACATCCAGGCCTACGTCGCCGCGGGCCAGACCGCCGACCGGTTCCTGCTGCGCGTCGAGCAGCCCCTGCCCGACCTGTGGGCCGACCCCGACAAGATCGACCAGGTGCTCAGCAACCTCATCGAAAATGCGGTGCGGCACGGCGACGGAACGGTCACCATTGACGTCACGGCCACGACGTCCCCGCGCGAGGGAGAGGACGTCGGTACGTCGGTCACGGTGAGCGACGAGGGGCCCGGTATCCCGGAGGAGTCCATGAACCGCGTCTTCACCCGCTTCTGGCGGGGCAGCAAGCGCGGCGGCACGGGCCTCGGGCTCTACATCGTCAAGGGCATCGTCGAGGCGCACGGCGGCGCCATCGAGGTCGGTCGCGCCCCCGGCGGCGGCGCACAGTTCCGATTTACGTTGCCCGTGGCGGCACCGGCGTATCTCACCTGAGAGCCGGCCTCGGCCCCACGGGCGCATTCGCATTCCTCAACCCCGTTAGACTCGGCCTTTGGCACCTTTGTGTCCCAAAAACCGTGACGATCTGTCCACGAGTCGGTACGGGGACCTTCAGCCAGCCAATCGGAAGCACGGGAAGAGATGTCGGCACCGAATAAGTCGTACGACCCTGTAGAGGTCGAGGCCTTGAAACCGGAAGAGATCGAGCGCATGCGGGACGAGGCGCTCGCCGCCTTCGCCGCCGCGGACTCCCTCGACGCGCTCCAGGAGGCCAAGGTCGCCCACACCGGCGGGACCTCCCCGCTGGCCCTCGCCAACCGCGAGATCGGCGCGCTGCCCCCGCATGCCAAGGCCGCCGCCGGAAAGCTCGTCGGCCAGGCCCGGGGCGCGGTCAACAAGGGCCTCGCGGCCCGCCAGACCGAGCTGGAGGCGGAGCGGGACCAGCGGGTGCTGGTCGAGGAGGCCGTGGACGTCACGCTGCCCTACGACCGCGTACCGTCCGGCGCCCGCCACCCGCTCACCACCCTGTCCGAGCGCATCGAGGACATCTTCGTGGCCATGGGCTACGAGGTGGCCGAGGGCCCGCAGGTCGAGGCCGAGTGGTTCAACTTCGACGCGCTCAACATCGGCCCGGACCACCCCGCGCGCGGCGAGGCCGACACCTTCTTCGTGCAGGGCCCGGACGGCGGCACCGAGTCCGGCGTCGTGCTGCGTACCCACACCTCGCCCGTGCAGATCCGCTCGCTGCTCGACCGTGAGCTGCCGGTGTACGTGATCTGTCCCGGCCGCGTGTACCGCACCGACGAGCTGGACGCCACGCACACCCCGGTCTTCCACCAGGTCGAGCTGCTCGCCGTCGACGAGGGCCTCACCATGGCCGACCTCAAGGGCACCCTGGACCACATGGTCCAGTCCCTGTTCGGCGAGGGCATGAAGACCCGGCTGCGGCCCAACTTCTTCCCGTTCACCGAGCCGTCCGCCGAGATGGACATGGTGTGCTACGTCTGCCGCGGTGAGTCCGTCGGCAACCCCGACCGCCCCTGCCGTACCTGCTCCTCCGAGGGCTGGATCGAGCTGGGCGGCTGCGGGATGGTCAACCCCAAGGTGCTGACCGCCTGTGGCGTCGACCCGGAGAAGTACAGCGGGTTCGCCTTCGGGTTCGGCATCGAGCGGATGCTGATGTTCCGCCACAACGTCGAAGACATGCGAGACATGGTCGAGGGTGACGTCCGGTTCACCCGGCCGTTCGGGATGGAGATCTGATGCGGGTCCCGCTTTCTTGGCTGCGGGAGTACGTCGACCTGCCGGCGACCGAAACCGGCCGTGACGTCCAGGCCAAGCTCATTTCGGCCGGTCTCGAGGTGGAGTCCGTCGAGCAGCTCGGCGACGGCCTCAAGGGTCCGCTCGTCGTCGGCCAGGTGCTGACCATCGAGGAGCTGACGGAGTTCAAGAAGCCGATCCGCTTCTGCACCGTCGACGTCGGCCAGGCCAACGGCACCGGCGAGCCCCAGGAACTCATCTGCGGCGCCCGGAACTTCCAGGTCGGTGACAAGGTCGTCATCGTCCTCCCCGGCGCCGTGCTGCCCGGCGGTTTCGAGATCGCCGCGCGCAAGACGTACGGCCGTGTCTCGCACGGCATGATCTGCTCCACCAGCGAGCTGGGCATGGGCGACGACGGCACCCACGGCATCATCGTGCTGCCGCCGGAGACCGAGGTCGGCAAGGACGCCATCGAGCTCCTCGAACTGGTCGACGAGGTCCTGGACATCGCCGTCACCGCCAACCGCGGCGACTGCCTGTCCATCCGCGGCGTCGCCCGCGAGACCGCCATCGGCTACGGCATCCCGCTGCGCGACCCGGCCCTGCTCGACGTGCCCGGCCCGAACGCCTTCGGCTACCCGGTGCAGGTCTCGGACCCGATCGGCTGCGACCGCTTCACCGCCCGTACGGTGACCGGCCTGAGCCCCGAGGCGCGCTCCCCGATCTGGCTGCAGCGCCGTCTGCAGAAGGTCGGCATGCGCCCGATCTCGCTCGCCGTCGACGTCACCAACTACGTGATGATGGAGCTCGGCCAGCCGCTGCACGCCTACGACCGGGGCCTGGTCCAGGGCACGATCGGTGTGCGCCGGGCCGAGGAGGGCGAGAAGCTCGTCACCCTCGACGGCGTCGAGCGCAAGCTGCACGCCGAGGACCTGGTCATCACCGACGAGCGCGGCCCGATCGGCCTCGCGGGCGTCATGGGCGGCGCCAACACGGAGATCGCCGACCACGACGACGTGGAGAACGCGTCCACCGATGTCGTCATCGAGGCCGCCCACTTCGACCAGGTCGCCATCGCGCGTACGGCACGCCGCCACAAGCTGTCCTCGGAGGCGTCCCGTCGCTTCGAGCGCGGTGTCGACCCGGCCGCGGCCGCCGCGGCTGCCCAGCGGACGGTGGACCTGCTGGTGCTGCTCGCCGGCGGCACGGCCGAGGCCGGTGTCACCGAGGTCGTCACGCCCTCCGGGCCGCACACCATCACCAGCCCGGCCGACCACCCGGACAAGGTGGCGGGCGTCGAGTACGGCCGCGAGACCGTCGTACGGCGACTCCAGCAGATCGGCTGCGACGTGTACGGGCAGGACGAGCTGATCGTCACCGTGCCGTCCTGGCGGCCCGACCTCCTGGAGCCGAACGACCTGGCCGAAGAGGTCATCCGCCTGGAGGGCTACGAGAACCTGCCCTCCACGCTGCCCAAGCCGCCGTCCGGCCGTGGCCTGACCCACCGTCAGCGACTGCACCGCCGGGTCGGCCGCGCGCTGGCCGGTGCCGGTTACGTCGAGGCGCCGAACTACCCCTTCGTCAGCGAGCAGGTCTTCGACCAGCTCGGCCTGGCGGCCGACGACCCGGCCCGCCGCGTCGTCAAGCTGACCAACCCGCTCAACGACGAGGAGCCGGCGCTCCGTACGTCGCTGCTGCCGGGTCTGCTCGGTGCGCTGCGGCGCAACGACGGGCGGGGCTCGCACGACCTGGCCCTGTTCGAGACGGGCCTGGTCTTCCAGCCGCGCGAGGAGCGCAGCGTCGCCGGGCACCTGTCCGTCGACCGGCGTCCGACCGGCGAGGAGATCGCCGCGCTGAACGCCGTGCTGCCCGAGCAGCCGCGGCACGTGGCCGTCGTTCTCGCCGGTGCGCGGGAGCAGGCCGGCTGGTGGGGCAAGGGCCGTCCGGCCGACTGGGCCGACGCGGTGGAGGCGGCGCGGCTCGTGGCCCGTGAGGCCGGGGCCGAACTGATCGCGGTGAGCGGGCAGTACGGTCCGTGGCACCCCGGCCGGTGCGCCGCGCTGGCGATCACCGTGGAGGGCGCCGAGCGGGTCATCGGATACGCCGGTGAGCTGCACCCGGGTGTGCTGAAGAAGCTGGGTCTGCCCGCGCGTACCTGTGCGATGGAGCTGGACCTGGACGCGCTGGAGCAGGTCGGGGACGGTACGCCTCAGGCGCCGAGCATCTCCACGTTCCCGGTGGCCACGCAGGATGTCGCCCTCGTGGTGGACAAGCCGGTGCCGGCCGCGGAGGTCGAGGCGGCGTTGCGTGCGGGGGCGGGTGAACTTCTTGAGGGGATCCGGCTGTTCGACGTGTACGTCAATGACGAGCAGCTCGGTGACGGGAAGAAGTCGCTGGCGTATGCGCTGCGGTTCCGTGCGGGGGATCGGACGCTGACCGTGGATGAGGCTTCGGCTGCCAGGGACGCTGCGGTTGCCCTCGCGGGCGAGCGTACGGGGGCTGTTCTGAGGGGCTAATCGCCGCGGGGGGACTGTGTTGTTCGCCGGCCGCGGGTTCGTCGTGGCTGGTCGCGCAGTTCCCCGCGCCCCTGAAGGGGCGCGTTGCAGTCACCTCACTCAATAGGGTGACTTCTCTGGGTGATCTGGTACTTCCGGGCCATCTCTCGACAGAATCGGACCGGCCTTTCGGGGTCGGTCCGTCTGCGTTGTCAGGGCCTATTGGGGGGCCATAGGCATGTTCCGCATCAAGGCTCGGGTTCCCCGGAAGGTGCTGGCGATGGGGCTGCCCACCGCCTGGGGTGCGATGGCGATCACGTACAAGTTGGCCTGTCCGCTGGCCCAGGAGGACAGCCTTGGGGCTCGCGTCGTCACCAGTGCCGTCTTCTTCGCCGTGGGGACCGGACTGATCCTGCATGTCCGGCAGGCCCTGCTGCGTGAGCTTCGGCAGGTCCGCAAGGTCGCCGGGGCCGCACAGAACGCGCTGCTGCGGCCGTTGCCCGCGCGTATCGACGGGTTGAACGTCGCCGCCGCCCAGCTCTCCGCCGACCGTGACGCCTGTGTCGGCGGTGACCTGTACGAGGTCGTCGCCACCGAGCACGGCGTACGGGCGGTGATGGGCGACGTACGCGGCCATGGCATCGCCGCCATCGGCACGGTGGCCGCCCTTCTCGGCAGCTTCCGCGAGGCCGTCCACGACGAACCCGACCTGGGCCAGGTGCTGCGCAGACTGGAGCGGGCCCTGGCCCGACACCTGCGCGAACGGGCCCGCGACGAACACCCCGCCTCCGGCCTGGAGCCCGACACCCCGGTCGCCGAGGAGTTCGTCACCCTCCTGCTGCTGGAGATCGACCGCGACGGCGAGGTGACCGCCCTCAACTGCGGCCACCCCTGGCCGTATCTGCTGACGGACGGAGGCGTAGGCCCTCTCGCCGACGCCGATCCCCTCCCGCCCTTGGGACCGTTCCCCCTCCCCGCCGAACTGACCCCCTCGGGCTGCGGCTCCCTGCTTCCCGGCGACTCCCTGGTCCTCTTCACGGACGGCGTCGAGGACGCGAGGGACGCACGAGGCCGGTTCTTTTCGCTGCAGGCGGCGCTCATCGAGGTCGTACGCAACCACCCGATCACCCCGCAATCGATCCTGCGCACGCTCTTCACGGCCCTCCTCCGCCACACCAGGGGAAGGCCCACGGACGACATAGCGCTACTGGTCCTACGGAACGATCGAACGAGGGTCCCCTGCGATTCCCTAGGGGCGCGGGGAACTGCGCGACCAGCCACGGGCAATCCGCAGCCGACCAACCACCTTTGACGCAACGGCGATGGGGCGCGCGGCCAAGCCGGCGGCGGCCGTCCGCCCCGCCACGGAGTGTCGGGCAGGCAGCTGGGCGGACGGCGCGGATGCGGGCCGCCGCACTGTACGAGGGGGAGCCGGCGGCCCGGCCGGCCTCTTGCGAGGCATTTCAGTCAACTGGATGGGAACTCTCCGCAACAGCGCGCGCACCCTACGGATTCGAGCACTCGCTTCACACCCCGTGTGAAGCGGTTCGCACTACTCTGTCGGCACCGAGGCCACCCGGGGGGCATACATGCAGCCCAACACTCTGCTCGACGCGATCCTGGACGAGGCCGGGGTCTCGCACGCGGGGCTGGCAGCGCACGTGAACCAGGCGGGGCGGGCGCGCGGGATCGCGCTGAGATACGAACACACCGCCGTCGCACGGTGGTTGAAGGGCCAGCGGCCGCGCGGCCAGGTGCCCGACCTGATCTGCGAGGTGCTCGCCGCGAGGCTGCACCGTACCGTCACGCTCGACGACATCGGCCTGGGCGTACCCGGCGAACCGTCCACCGCGCACGTCACCTCGCTGTCCGGCTTCGTCGAGCGGGCCACCGCGCTGTGGCGCTCCGATGAGCAGCAGCGGCCCCACATCCTGGGCGCGCCCGCGGTCACGGGTACGCCCGCCGTGATGCCCGTGTGGGAGTGGGAGAACCCGCCCGAGGACGTCGATGTCTCGCGCGGGGGGCGGCATCGGGTCACACCCGGCGACATCGAGATGCTGCGGGCCGCCCGCACCCACTACGAGCAGATGTACCGCAAGGCGGGCGGTATAGCGACCCGCACCCGGATCGTCGGGTTCCTGAACGCGGAGGCCGCCCCGCTGCTGCGCGGCAGCTACACCGACGCCACGGGCCGTCAACTGCATCGTGCCACCGGTGGGTTGGTGGCGGTCGCGGGCATCTGCGCGTACGACTCCGACGCGCACGGGCTCGCCCAGCGGTACTTCCATCAGGCGCTGCGGCTCGCGAAGGCCAGTGGAGACCGGGGGCTGGGCGCCTATGTGATCGCGCTGCTGGTCAACCAGGCGCTGTTCATGCGGGAGTTCCGGCAGGCCGTCGCCTTCGCGGAGGCCGCGCTGCGGGCCGCCGGCAAGCACATCACCCCGGCGCTCGCCTCCGACCTGTACGCGATGCAGGCGAAGGCGTACGCCCACCTCGGCGACGGCACGAGCGCCCTGTCCTGCATCCGGCGTGCCGAGCAGGCCGCCGATCGCATCCACCGCGGATACGAACCCGACGAAACGGGCTATGTCCAGCCCGGACTCGTCAATGTTCAGGTGGCGGAGGCGCTGCTGAGTCTCGGGGAGCTGGCGGCCGCGGCGGAGCACGCCGCGGCCGCCGTCGACAATCCCGCCCACGACCGGGGCCGGGTGCACCGGCTGGCCATGCTCAGCACCATCGAGCTGCGCCAGGGCAATGCCGACAAGGCGGTGGCCACGGCGGTGCAGATGGCCGAGCAGGCGCGGGGAATGGAGTCCCAGCGCCTGCGCGACAGACTCAGGGCGGTACGCGAACACCTGGTGCGCAGCGGCGGCGCGGGCACGGCCGAGGCCGCCGAACTCATCGACGGAGCACTGCGCGTACCGCTCTAGGCCGGTATCAGGTCGACGCTCGAACACCGACACCTCATAGTCCCTGCTGCGATATTGCCACTTACTCGACGGAAGGTGGCAGAACCGTGCAGTGGACGAAACAGAACGAACAAACTGTGTATGAAAACCGCTGGTTCACCGTCAATCTGGCAGACGTGGAGCTGCCCGACGGCCGGCACCTGGACCACTTCCTCATACGGATGCGGCCGGTCGCCGTCGCCACAGTGGTCAACGAGGCCAATGAAGTCCTCCTCCTGTGGCGCCACCGCTTCATCACCGACAGCTGGGGGTGGGAACTCGCGGCGGGCGTCGTCGAGGACGGCGAGGACATCGTCCGCGCGGCCGCCAGGGAGCTCGAGGAGGAGACCGGCTGGCGGCCGGGACCCCTGCACCACCTCATGAGCGTGGAGCCCTCCAACGGGCTCACCGACGCCCGGCACCACATCTACTGGGCCGACGAGGGCGAGTACGTCGGACATCCCGTGGACGACTTCGAGTCGGACCGCCGGGAATGGGTTCCGCTCAAGCTCGTCCCCGACATGGTCGCCCGTGGGGAGGTCCCGGCCGCCAACATGGCGGCCGCGTTACTGATGCTGCACCATCTCAGGCTGGGGCAGGACGTCTTGCCCTGAGCAGACGTCCCTGGGCTAGTGTCCGACGGCCTGCCAGATCGCCACGACGAGAGCACCCACGGCGGTGAGGGCGGCGACCGCGGGCAGCGGCCAGCGCGCGTGTTCCAGTGTGTGGATCCGGGTGTTCAGCTCGTCGATCTCCTTGGCGGTCTCCTCGGTGCGGTGCGACAGCAGAGCCAGCCCGCCCTCCACACGGGCGTAGGCGACGTCGAGTCGACGTCGTAACTCTGCGAGTTCTCCAGACACGACTGGATGCTCGGGATCGGCGGTCACGTGTCCGCTCCTATCCGTAGTCGTTTCTCATCCCTTGCATGCGCAGGGAAAGTGAACTCGCCTGGTGGGCGCATGGGGAGAGTGTGCGAGGGGCATATGCGAGCCCGGAGTGCACACGGTGTGTGAATGACGCGGGCCCGGCACCTTCTCGGTGCCGGGCCCGCGTGCTTGGCCGGAATCTGACGGTCTGTAATCAGCCGTAGGTGTAGAAGCCGGAGTTCGTCTTGCGGCCCAGCCGGCCGGCGTCGACCATGCGCAGCAGCAGCGGGGGAGCGGCGTACAGCGGCTCCTTGAACTCGTCGTACATGCTCTGCGCCACCGAGGCGACGGTGTCCAGGCCGATCAGGTCGGACAGCCTGAGCGGGCCCATCGGGTGGGCGCAGCCCAGCTCCATGCCGTTGTCGATGTCCTCGCGGCTGGCGATGCCCGACTCGAACATCCGGATCGCGGAGAGGAGGTAGGGGATCAGCAGCGCGTTGACCACGAAGCCGGAGCGGTCCTGGGCACGGATCGCGTGCTTGCCGAGCAGCTTCTCGGCGAAGGACTGGGCGCGGGCGATCGTGCCCTCGGAGGTGGTGAGGGCCGGGATCAGCTCGACGAGCTTCTGCACCGGGGCCGGGTTGAAGAAGTGGATGCCGATGACCTGGTCGGGGCGCGAGGTGGCGACCGCCAGCTTCACCAGCGGGATCGAGGAGGTGTTGGAGGCGAGGATGGCGTCCGGGCGGGTCACGACCTGGTCGAGCACCTGGAAGATCTCGGTCTTCACCTGCTCGCTCTCGACGACGGCCTCGATCACCAGGTCGCGGTCGGCGAACTCGCCGAGGTCCGTGGTGAACGACAGCCGTGCCAGCGTGGCGTCCCGCTCCTCCTCGCTGATCTTGCCGCGCTCGGCGGCCTTGGCCAGGGAGTTGAACAGCCGGGTGCGGCCGATCTCCAGGGCCTCGCCGGTGGTCTCGGCGACCTTCACGTCCAGGCCGGCGCGGGCGCACACCTCGGCGATGCCCGCCCCCATCTGGCCACAGCCCACCACACCGACGCGTGCAATATCTCCGGAGATGCCGGTCACATCGTCCCCTTCGCTGATCCACGACTGCGGCAGGTCCGCCGTTGTTCGGCGCCTGCTCCAAACCTGCACGTTACCTTCGGCGAAGTTTGATCGATCGTTCGGGTGCCTCATGAAAAGCTGGCGCGGGCGCGGTCCGGCACGTACGGATCTGCTGCGGGGTGGGCCCTTGACCACGGCACACGGAGGTACGAAGAGATGCTGCACCGGAAGTCACGGCTGTCACGACGGGCCTTCACGGTGACCGCCTTGTCGGCGCTCGTGGCGGGAGGCGGCGCGGTGGCGGCGAGTTCCGCCCTGGCGCGCGGGTCTGACCCGGGTCGGCGAAGGGCGGTCCGGGAGATGCGCGGCGTGTGGGTGGCGACCGTGACGAACCGGGACTGGCCCTCCAAGCCGGGGCTGACCGCGGACGAGCAGCGCGACGAGTTGCTCGCCCACCTGGACACGGCGGTGGACAGCCGCCTGAACACGGTGGTCCTCCAGGTACGGCCCACGGCCGACGCCCTGTGGCCCTCGCCGTACGAGCCGTGGTCGCAGGTTCTCACCGGTACGCAGGGCAAGGACCCCGGCTGGGACCCGCTGGGCACGGCTGTCGCGGAGGCCCACGCCCGTGGTCTGGAGCTGCACGCCTGGTTCAACCCGTACCGCATCGCCAACCACACGGACCCCACCAGGCTCGCCGAGTCCCACCCCGCCCGGCAGAACCCGGAGTGGGTGGTGACGTACGGCGGCAAGCTCTACTACAACCCGGGACTGCCCGAGGTCCGCACCTTCGTGCAGCAGGCGATGCTCGACGCGGTGGAGAAGTACCAGGTCGACGGGGTCCACTTCGACGACTACTTCTACCCCTATCCGGTTGCGGGCCAGACCTTCGACGACACCGACGCCTACGACCGCTACGGCGGCGGCTTCCCGACGCGGGCCGCCTGGCGGCGGGACAACATCGACAAGCTGGTCATCGAGATGGCGGCCGGCATCCGCCGGATCCGGCCCACCACACAGTTCGGCATCAGCCCGTTCGGTGTGTGGCGCAACGCCGCCACCGATCCGCTCGGCTCCGACTCACGGGCGGGGGTGCAGACGTACGACGACCTGTACGCGGACACCCGCAAGTGGGTCCGCGAGGGCTGGATCGACTACATCTGCCCGCAGCTGTACTGGAACATCGGCTTCGCCGCCGCCGACTACGCCAAGCTCGTGCCCTGGTGGGCGGAGGTGGCGCGGGGCAGCAGGACGCGGCTGTACCTCGGCGAGGCGCTGTACAAGGCCGGCGATCCGGCGCAGCCCGCGGCCTGGCAGGACCCGGCCGAGCTGTCGCGGCACCTCACGCTGGCCAAGGAGTACGCGGAGGCGCACGGGCACGTCTTCTTCGCCGCGAAGGAGGTGGCCACCGACCGGATCGGGGCCATGGCGAGGGTGGTCGCCGACCACTACGGGCAGCCGGCGAGGACCCCGCGCTGATCTGCTCGGCGAGCTACTTCGCCATGTTCTTGTGACTGTGACGGATCTCGGTGTCGGGGCCGGGGGAGCACAAGCCCTCGTGCCCGTCCTCGAAGCGGACGCGGTACGGAGGGTTGCCCTCCTGGCCCAGGATCTCGACGATCTCGCCGACCTTGTCGTGTTGCCCGACCACCCTGCCGTGCTGCACAAGCTGGTCGCCCACGGTTGCACGCATCTGTCGGTCCTCCTCACCAGGAGCGGGAGCAGCGGTCCGTGGCCTTGAGTCTACGGCGTGGAGCGGTGGTTGGAAGTGGGTCGTACGGGCCCGCTCAGCCACGCGCCCGCTGGGTCACGGCGATGCACACGAGCACCGCCGCGGCCGTCAGCGGCGCGGCCACTGTCAGGTGCTCGCCCAGCAGCAGCACCGACCACACCAGTGTGAGCAGGGGCTGCGCCAACTGCAACTGGCTGGCCTTCGGGATGCCGATGGCGGCCATGCCCCGGTACCAGACGACCAGGCCGAGGAACTGCGAGCCCGCCGCGACCCACAGCAGTCCGGTCACGCCGTGCCAGTTCAGGTGCACGGGCTCGTACGACAGGGCGATCGCGGCGGCCGGGATCGTGAGCGGCAGGCACAGCACCAGCGCCCAGCCGATCACCTGCCAGCCGGGCATCACCCGGGCCAGCCGGCCGCCCTCGGTGTAGCCGGCCGCGCACACCAGCAGCGCCACGAAGAGGTACAGGTCGGCCGTGGTCAGGGCGCCGCCGCTCTGCTGCACGGTGAAGGCGACCACGGCGCCCGCGCCCACGAGCGCCGCCGTCCAGAAGGTGCGCGAGGGGCGGGTGCCGACGCGCAGGGCGGAGAACAGCGCGGTGGTCAGCGGGAGCAGCCCGACCACGACGGCGGCGTGCGCGGTGGTGGACGTCTGGAGCGCGAGCGTGCTGAAGAGCGGGAAGCCGAGGACCACTCCGGCGGCGACCACCGCGAGACCCGCCCAGTGCCGGCGGGCGGGGAGCGGCACCCTCCCCCACGCTCGGCTTCGCTCGCGCGGGGGGACCCCCACGGCGAGCAGACAGCTGCCCGCGATCAGCGCGGCCAGCACGGAGCGCACGCCGACCAGGGACCAGGGTCCGAATCCCTCCAGGCCCCAGGCGGTGGCGGGGAACGTCAGGGAGAAGGCCGCGACACCGAGGGCGGCTTGGAGGGTGCCGCGGAGGGTGGTCCTGGCCGGGGCGGCCTGGGGTGCCTCGGTGGCATCCGGGGCTGTCGGTGTGCGCGGTGTGGCCGGCGCTGCCGGGACGGCCTGGGCGGTGACTGCTATCGAGGTCGATCCGGTAGCGCTATTCTGTGCTCTCATGCAAGAGCGTAGCAGTGTCGGTGAACTGGCGGATCAGCTGCGGCGGGAACTGGACCGCTACTCTCCCGGTGGAAAGCTGCCGTCCAGCCGGGCCCTCGTCGAGCGGTTCCGGGTAAGCCCGGTGACCGTCTCCCGGGCCCTTGGGCAACTGGCCGCCGAGGGGCTGGTCGTCACCCGGCCCGGCGCCGGAGCGTTCCGCGCCGAATCCCGTCCGCAGGCCGCCCAGGTCGGGGACACCTCCTGGCAGGAGGTGACGCTCAGCGCGGACGCCGCCGCGGAGCTCGTGCCGCGCTCGGTGGACGCCTCGGGGGTGCTGGCCTCGCTCACCGCCCCGCCGCCCGGCGTGATCGAGTTCAACGGCGGCTATCTGCACCAGTCGTTGCAGCCGGAGCGGGCGATGGCCGCCGCGCTGTCGCGGGCCGGACGTAGGCCCGGTGCGTGGGGGAGGCCGCCCATGGACGGGCTGCCGGAGCTGCGGGAATGGTTCGCGCGCAGCATCGGCGGGCCGGGCGGCGCCGTCACGGCGGCCGAGGTGCTGATCACCGCGGGCGGTCAGTCGGCCCTGACGACCGCGCTACGGGCGCTCGCACCGCCGGGTGCGCCGGTGCTGGTCGAGTCGCCGACGTATCCCGGCATGCTGGCGATCGCCCGCGCGGCCGGCCTGCGCCCCATCCCGGTTCCGGTCGACCCTGACGGTGTACGCCCGTCCCTGCTCGCCGACGCCTTCCGGGCGACCGGCGCCCGCGTGTTCGTCTGCCAGCCGCTGTTCCAGAACCCGACCGGCGCCATGCTCGCCCCCGAGCGGCGCGGTGAGGTGCTCCGCATCGCGCGGGAGGCCGGTGCCTTCGTCGTCGAGGACGACTTCGTACGACGACTGGTGCACGAGGACGCCGGGCCCCTGCCGCGTCCGCTGGCCGCGGACGATCCCGACGGTGTCGTCGTCCACGTCTGCTCGCTGACCAAGGCGACCTCGCCGAGCTTCCGGCTGAGCGCGCTCGCCGCCCGGGGCCCGGTGCTGGAGCGGCTGCGCGCCATCCAGGTGGTCGACACCTTCTTCGTGCCGCGGCCCTTGCAGGAGGCCGCACTCGAACTCGTCGGCTCGCCGGCCTGGCCGCGCCATCTGCGGGCGATCTCCGCCGAGTTGAAGACCCGCCGCGACGCGATGACGGCCGCCCTGCGCCTCGACCTCCCCGAACTCGCCCTCCCGCACATCCCGTCCGGCGGCTACCACCTGTGGCTCCGCCTCCCCGACGGCGCCGACGAGGCCGCCCTGAACGCCGCAGCCCTGCGCGCGGGCGTCGCCGTCACCCCGGGCCGCCCGTACTTCAGCGCGGAGCCTCCGGCCGGGCATGTGCGGTTGAGCTTCGCGGCGGTGGCGGGGGTGGGGGAGATCACGGAGGGGGTACGGCGACTGCGGACCGCCTGTGACGAGGTGCTCTAGCCGTGGGGCACCGGGGCGATACCGCAGGTGAACTCGGCCGACGCGAACAGCTCCGGGGTCAGGCGTATGCCGGTGATGCGGTGGGCCAGGGCGAAGGAGGCGCCGGTGAGGCCCTCGTAGTCCCGCTCGTCGTCCTCGTCGTGCTCGATCAGGTCGAAGCCCGACTCCCGCATTTCCTCCAGGAGTTCGTCGGGATGAGTGCCCTCGCGGTAGTAGGCGAAGAGCGGCTCGAAGTGCAGGCGCAGCTCGCCGTCCTCGTACCAGCAGAAATGGTCCACCGCGTTGACGTTGAGGAAGTGGGAGACCACCGTGCGGCCGCGTGAGAGGGGGATCATGGCTTCGTTCGTGACGCCGAGGTAGCCGTTGAACTCGACCATGAGGGACCAGTCGCCGACCGAGGTCGCCCCGACGAACAGCCGGTACGCCCCGCGATCGTCGTACGAGGGCTCGCACAGGCCGTCCACGCCGGTGATCCGTGGCCCGGGCTCGGCGGCCAGTTCGCGGAGCAGCTCCTCGGGAGTCAGTCCGCGGATCAGCGTGATGCAGTACGCCTGCATCAGGTTCTCGTACTGCTCGTCCAGCCACGCGTAGTCCGCCGCTGTCGTCGTCCCGGTCATGCCCGCAGCATCGCACCCGCCACTGACAACGCCCCGCCCACCGGGAAAACCGCTCGACGCCCGCGCCGTCGTCCTGCGAATCTCGCCGCATGACCGACACCCCGCCCCTCGCCGAGGGCTACGAGATCTCGACCGACCCCGACCGCATCGACGCCGCGCGCGTGCACCGATGGCTGTCCACCGACGCGTACTGGGCGATCGGGCGGGCGCGGGAGAAGCAGGACGGGGCGATCGAGGGGTCGCTGAACTTCGGGGTGTACGAGACGGTTTCGGGGGAGCAGGTGGCGTATGCCCGGGTCGTCACCGACCGGGCGACCTTCGCGTGGCTGTGCGATGTGTATGTCGACCCGTCGGTGCGCGGCAAGGGGATCGGGACGGCGCTCGTCGGCGGCGTACGCGAGCACCTGCGGCCGTACGGGATCAAGCGCATGCTGCTCGCCACGCACGACGCGCACGGGGTCTACGAGAAGCTCGGGTTCGGACCGTTGGAGCGGCCGGACCAGTGGATGGCGCTGTACTTCTAGCGGAGCCGCAGGCGGAACTGTCCTTCCGGCGGTCCTGCTTGAACTTCCAACAGCTCTGTTTTCTGGCGACTTGTCCGCCTGATCCTGACCCCGCAGTAAGGTTTCGTCCACCCTCGGTGACTCCTCCACAACACCTCTTGACCTGCGCACTTTCGCGTCACACCATCGCCGCATGCCACTTCGGGTCACGTTCGTAGCCGCCGCGCGCAGCTCACCGCTGCTCGCCGAGCGCTTCGAGGACGACCGGCCGCTGGACCAGGCCGGCTGGGACGAGGTGCAGCGCGTCGCGCGCGACCTGCTGCCGCTGGCCGCCGCCGAGCTGCGCTACTGCTCGCCGACCCCGCGCAGCCGCGCCACCGGCGATGCCCTCGGGTATGCCCCGCTGGTGCAACTCGCCCTGCGCGACTGCGACATGGGCCGCTGGCGTGGGCTGACCCTGGGCGAGGCGATGGCCCGGGAACCGGAGGCGGTGGACGCCTGGCTGGCCGACCCGCGCGGCACACCGCACGGCGGTGAGTCGTTGCTGGCGTTCATCTCCCGGGTCGGGGGCTGGCTGGACACCCGGCCCGTGGAGGACGGCGGCCGTATCGTCGCCGTGGCCGAACCGTCCGTGATCCGGGCCGCCCTGGTGTACGCGCTGAAGGCGCCGCCCGCCACGTACTGGAACCTCGACGTACGCCCCCTTTCGGCGACCACCGTGACCGGCCGGGCCGGCCGCTGGAACCTCCGCTTCGACGGGGCGCCGGCTCAGCCCTCGCGCGCGTAGTCGGTCGTGAGGACGAGGTCCTTGGCCGGGCCGCGCACCCGCCACACCGTCCGCCAGTGGCCCTCGTCCAGGACGGTGAACTCGCCCCGGTAGAGGTCGGCCGAGCACGGATGGTCGGCGATGTGCCGCCCGGAGGTCAGGTCGAGGTCGTGGAAGGGCCGCCCGTCGGCGAAGCGCACGTCCGCGGTGCCCGGCGTCGCGCCCGGCAGGAAGCGCAGCGTCCGCTCGGCGGGACGTCCGACGCCCCGCCAGACGAAAGTTCCGGACTCCTCGTGCAGCAGCCCGTCGTCGTCGAGGCGGCCGAAAACCGTCGTACCGGAGAACTCCCCTTCGTCCCCGCTCGCGAGATCCCGCACCGACCGCTCGACCCGCCAGCTCCCGGCCAGATATGTCAGCACATCCGGAACCGGCCAGAACTCGCCCATCCGTCCCTCACCTCCGACCGCTTCCGACACTTTCGATACCGACCGACCTGTTGACGCTCGCAAACCCCCCTCCCTATCTTGCCGTTCGAAGTCCTGATCATTGTCTGATATTTCGAACATCGAGCCGCGGAGTGTTCATGTCACGCACGCGCTGGAGATACGGCATCGCCGCCACCGCCTTCCTGGTGGCGGCCGGCCTCATCCCCGCCCCCGCCCACGCCGAGGACGTCACCGACTACGCGATCACCGTCGACCCCGCCGCCAAGGGCGCGAAGATCGACGACACGATGTACGGCGTCTTCTTCGAGGACATCAACCGGGCCGCGGACGGCGGTCTGTACGCCGAGCTCGTGCAGAACCGGTCCTTCGAGTACTCGACGGACGACAACCGGTCGTACACGCCCCTCACCTCCTGGACGGTCGACGGCACCGGACAGGTGGTGAACGACGCCGGCCGGCTGGGCGAGCGCAACCGCAACTACCTGTCCCTGGAGGCCGGTTCGGCCGTCACGAACGCCGGCTACAACACCGGCATCCACGTCGAGGCGGGCAAGAAGTACGACTTCTCGGTGTGGGCGCGCGCCGAGGGCGGCACCGCCCTGACCGTCACCCTCCAGGACGCCGACGGCACCCTCGCCACCGCCCGCGAGGTGGCCGTGCAGAAGAGCGGCTGGGCCAAGTACCGCGCCACCTTCACCGCGACCCGCACCAGCAACGACGGCCGCCTCACCGTCGCCTCCTCGGCCGCGGCGGCCCTGGACATGGTGTCCCTCTTCCCGCGCGACACCTACAAGCATCAGGCCAACGGTCTGCGCAAGGACCTCGCCGAGAAGGTCGCGGCCCTGAAGCCCGGCTTCCTGCGCTTCCCCGGCGGCTGCCTGGTCAACACCGGTTCGATGGAGGACTACAGCGAGGCCTCGAACTGGCAGCGCAAGCGCTCCTACCAGTGGAAGGACACCATCGGCCCGGTCGAGGAGCGCGCCACCAACTCCAACTTCTGGGGCTACAACCAGTCCTACGGGCTCGGCTACTACGAGTACTTCCGCTTCGCCGAGGACATCGGCGCCATGCCGCTGCCCGTCGTCCCGGCCCTGGTGACCGGCTGCGGCCAGAACAAGGCCACCGACAACGACGCGCTGCTCAAGCGGCACATCCAGGACGCCCTCGACCTCATCGAGTTCGCCAACGGACCGGTGACCTCGACCTGGGGCAAGAAGCGCGCGCAGATGGGCCACCCGGGGCCCTTCCACCTCACCCACCTCGGCGTCGGCAACGAGGAGAACCTGCCGGTCGAGTTCATGGCCCGGTTCAAGCAGTTCCGCGCCGCCATCGAGGCCGAGTACCCGGACATCACCGTCGTCTCCAACTCCGGCCCGGACGACGCCGGTCAGACCTTCGACACGGCCTGGCAGCTCAACCGCCAGGAGAAGGTCGCCATGGTCGACGAGCACTACTACAACAGCCCGCAGTGGTTCCTGCAGAACAACGACCGCTACGACTCCTACGACCGCACCGGCCCGAAGGTCTTCCTCGGTGAGTACGCCTCCCAGGGCAACGCCTTCAAGAACGGCCTCGCCGAAGCCGCGTTCATGACCGGCCTGGAGCGCAACGCCGACGTGGTCAAACTCGCCTCGTACGCCCCGCTGTTCGCCAACGAGGACTATGTGCAGTGGCGACCGGACATGGTGTGGTTCAACAACCACGCCTCCTGGAACTCCGCCAACTACGAGGTCCAGAAGCTGTTCATGACCAACGTCGGCGACCGGGTGGTCCCCTCGACGGCCACCGGGACACCCTCGGTGCAGGGCCCGATCAGCGGCGCGGTCGGCCTGTCGACCTGGGCGACCACGGCGGCGTACGACGACGTGTCGGTCACCGACGCGGACGGTAAGACGCTGCTCAGCGACGACTTCAGCGGTGACGCCGCGCAGTGGAAGCACACGGGCGGCGGCAGCTGGAGCGTCCAGGACGGGCAGTACGTGCAGACCGACGTGGCCGCCGAGAACACCATGGTCTCGGCCGGCGACCCGACCTGGCACGACTACGACCTGAAGGTGAAGGCCACCAAGAAGTCCGGCAAGGAGGGCTTCCTCGTCGCCTTCGGCGTCAAGGACACCGGCAACTACTACTGGTGGAACCTCGGCGGCTGGAACAACACCCAGTCCGCCGTCGAACAGGCCGTGGACGGCGGCAAGGGGACGCTGATCTCCAAGGCCGGGTCGATCGAGACGGGCCGTACCTACGACATCCAGGTCAAGGTGCGGGGCCGCCAGGTCAGCCTCTACCTCGACGGCCAGGAGTGGGGCAGCTTCAAGGACGACAAACCGGCCGAGCCGTTCCGCCAGGTCGTCACCAAGGACAAGAAGACCGGTGACCTGATCGTCAAGGTCGTCAACGCCCAGTCGGCGGCGGCCCGTACGGCCATCGACCTCGGCGGCGCGAAGGTCGCGTCCAAGGCCCGGGTGACGACCCTGTCGGCCGACCCGAACGCGGTGAACAGTGAGACGCAGACGCCGGTCGCGCCGGTGACGTCCACTTTCTCGGGGGTCGCCGACCGGTTCACGTACACCTTCCCGGCGAACTCGGTCACCTTCCTGCGGATCAAGCAGAGGTAGGTCGCCCGAGGTCCCGCTGACAGACGGCTCCGGTACCACGGCACCGGAGCCGTCTCTCAGCTCGTCAGGCGGGCAGCACCAGCCGGAAGACGCTCCCGCGGCCCGGGGCCGTCTCCAGTTCCAGCCGGCCGCCGTGGCCCTGAGCGATCGCGCTCGCGATGGCGAGGCCCAGGCCGGAGCCGCCATGGTCGTGGGAGCGGGACGGGTCGACCCGGTAGAAGCGCTCGAAGACACGGTCGGCGGCTTCCGGGGACAGCCCCGGGCCCTGGTCCGCCACTTCCAGTACGCAGATCCGCGCGCCGTCCCGCAGCGGCGGCGAGGGACTCGTCCGCCCCGGCCGGTTCGTGCCGCCGGTCACGGGGCCGGCCCGACCGGTCCCCACGCGGACGTCCACCCGCGTTCCGGGCGGTGTGTGCCGCAGCGCGTTGGACAGCAGATTGCCCGCGACCTGCCGCAGCCGGTGCGGATCGCCGGTCGTCTCGACCAGTTCCAGTTCCTCCTCGTCCCCGCTGCCCAGGGCGCCCAGCCGGACGGTGTGCCCCTCGCTCTGGTGGGCCGCGGCGCTGACGGTGTCGGCGGCCACGGCCAGCAGATCCACCGGCTCGCTGCGGTAGGCGGGCTCCTGGTCCAGCTTGGCCAGCAGCAGGAGGTCGTCCACGAGCAGGCTGATCCGCTCGGCGTTCTGGACGATCAGCCGGTCGCCCTCACGCCGTTCGGTGGGCGACCGCTCCTCGTGGCGCAGGGCCAGCTCCGCGAGGCCCTGGATGGAGGTCAGCGGGGTACGCAGTTCGTGCCCGGCGTCGGCGACGAAGCGCCGCAGCCGTGCCTCGGAGAACTCCCGTTCCCGCAGGGCCTGTTCCAGCCGCTCCAGCATCGTGTTCAGCACCGCGCCCAGGCGGCCCGTCTCGGTACGGGAGTCGGTGTCGGCGAGGCGCAGGCCCAGATCGCCGGCGGTGATGCCCTGCGCGGTGCGCTCCATACGGGTCAGCGGCAGCAGGCCGATCCGGACGACCCAGCGGCTGAGGACGATCAGACCCGTGACGGTGACGACCAGCACGATGCCGTTGAGCCACAGCAGCTTGTCGGTGGCGCCGTCCACGGTGTCCAGGGGCAGTGCGACGACGTACGACGACCGGTCCGGGCCGGCCTTGGTGAGGATCCGCCACCGGCCGTCCCCGGACACGGCCGGCACGGTCGCCGGCCGCCCGTCGCCGCGCGGCAACCGGCGTACGGAGTCCGGGAGTTGCGGCCCAGGGGCCTTGCCGTCGCCGAGCCTGCCGACCTCGTGGCCGCGCGCGTCGTAGAAGGCGAGGCGGAAGTCCGAGGGCAGGGTCACCGAGTCGGGGTCCCGAGGCCTCGGCACATCGGCGTCAGGGGCCTGCTGCGGCAGGGCGAAGTCGTGGAGCTGCTCGTCGACGCGATGCAGCAGCCACGAGCGCAGCACCAGGAAGCCGATGGCCTGGGCGGCGAGCACCGCGACCGCGGCCAGCAGCGCCGCCCCCCACACCAGCCGGCCGCGCAACGATCCCGAGCGTGCTGCGCGCAGTCGGAGCCGGCGGATCATCCCTCGGTCCCGCGCGGCAGCCGCAGACAGTACCCCACGCCCCGCCGCGTGTGGATCAGCGGCGGATCGAGGTGGTCGATCTTGCGCCGCAGGTACCGCACATAGGTCTCCACGATGCGGCCGTCGCCCGCGAAGTCGTAGCCCCAGACCCGGTCGAGGATCTGGGACTTGCTGAGCACCCGGTTCGGGTTCTCCATCAGGAAGGCGAGCAGCTTGAACTCGGTCGGGGAGAGCGCGATGTACTGCCCCGCCCGGTGCACCTCGTGGGCCCGCTCGTCCAGTTCGAGGTCCGCGAAGCGCAGCACCTCGGCCTGGTCCTCGCCCGCGTCGTACGGGACGTCGTGCCCCGTACGACGCAGGATGGCGCGGATGCGCAGCAGCACCTCCTCGACACTGAACGGCTTGCCCACGTAGTCGTCACCGCCCGCGCCGAGGCCGGCGATCCGGCTCTCGACCTCGGTGCGGGCCGTCAGGAACAGCACCGGGGTGCGCACACCCACCGCGCGCAGTCCCCGGGTGACCTCGAAACCGTCCAGGTCGGGCAGCATCACGTCGAGCAGGATCAGGTCGGGGCGGAACCGCTCGACCTCCAGCAGGGCGCCGTGGCCCGTCGTTGCGGTGCTCACCCGGTAGCCGGACAGGCTCAGGGCCGACTCCAGCAGGTAGCGGATGCCGGGGTCGTCCTCGACGACGAGGACGCGGTGGGTGAGCCGGGCGGGGGGCTGCTCATCCATGGTGCGCGAGGTCCGTTCTGCCGTCCGTCACTGCTGGTCGGCGCAGTCGTACAGGGTGGTGCCGGCTCCCATCATGCCGGTGGCCGCGGAGTCGTCGTCGGTGCTGCCGCCGTAGGCGGAGGGCGCGACCTCGGTGCAGTTCTCGCTGATCCACTCGGAGCGCCGGGAGGCCGCGTCGCCGCTGCCGCCGGGCATCGCGCCGAAGCCGCGGCCGTCCGAGCCCAGGACGTAGCGCAGTTGGCCGGTCCCGGTCCAGGTCTCCAGCTGGTCGACGGACGGCGCGTCGTCGGTGCCGATGAAGCCGCCCATGCCGATGACGGTGGCGTCGCTGTCCAGGATGAACGAGGACGTGGCGTTCGCACCGCCCTCGACGGCGAGGCTGATCCGGGCCGAACCGGAGTTCTCGACGGCGTAGTCGAGGATCTTGCGCTGGTCGGCGGTGAGGCCGGTGGCTCCCATGAGCCGACCGAGGCCTCCGGCGCCGGCCGTGCCGCCCGCACCGCCTGCTCGGCCGCCACCGAAGCCGGGCATCCCCGAAGGCATACCGGGCGGCATCCCCGACGGCATGTCCTCCGGCGCCTCGCCCAGGGCCCCGCCGGGCATCCCGGCAGAACCCCCACCAGGCATGCCACCCGCCCCGAAGGGCATCCCGCCGACCGGTCCCGCCGTCGGATTGGCGCCGCCCATCGCGGAGTCGGACCCGGGAACCGTGACCGCCCATGCGCCCGGCGCCATCACCACCGCGAGCACAGCCCCGCCCAGCGCGACCGGCAGCAGCCGGTGCCGTCGTACCGAAACCAGCAGCAGCGCGATCGCGGCGCACGCCATGACCGCCACCAGCCACGTCAGCCACCCGTTCCAGGACGGCTCCCGCTCGATCACGACGACCGCCCAGACCGCGGTGACCAGTACGCCCCCGGCCCCGGTCGGCAACGCCCAGCGCGCACCGGCCCGTTGAGCACGGACCAGCGCGGTCGCGAGGCCCGCCGCGAGGGCGGCGACGGCAGGGGCCAACTGGGTGGTGTAGTACGGATGGAAGGTGCCCTCCTGCGTGGCGAACACGAGCCCGCACACCACGAGCCAGGTCCCCCACAGCACCCACCCGGAAGCGGCGAGCGGCTCGCCCGCGGCCGTGCTTCCGCGTCGGCGCAGCACCGCGACCGTCACCGCGACGCCCAGCGCGACTCCGCACAGCGGCAGCAGCCAGCCGATCTGGCCGCCGACCTGGTCGTTGAAGAGCCGGCCGAGCCCCGCGGCGCCCCCGAAGGAGACACCGCCGCCGAAACCGCCGGCGGTGCCGCCCTCACCGAAGATCCGGCCGAAGCCGTTGTACCCGATGACCAGGTCCCAGGCCGAGCCGTCCTCGCTCCCGCCGATGTACGGGCGATCGCCGGGCCACAGCGCCACCAAAGCGACCCACCACAGCGAGGACACGGCCAGCACGGCCCCCGCGACCAGCAGCCGGCGGAGCCGTACGAGCCAGGTCCCGGCCGCGCCCACCAGCCAGGCCGCGGCGAAGGCCGGGATCACCATCCAGGCGGCCAGCATCTTCGTCAGGAACCCGAACCCGATCAGGAAACCGCTGCCGCACAGCCACCACAGCGCCGACCGGCCCGCGGGTGCCCGCAGCGCCCGGGTCAGCGCGTACGCGGCCGCGACCAGCGTCAGCACCAGCAGGGTGTCGGGGTTGTTGTCGCGGTTGATCGCCACCGTGATGGGGGTGAGCGTCAGGACCAGGGCGGCGAGCAGACCGGCGCCCTCGCCCGCCCAGCGGCGCACCGTCCGGTGCAGGACGAGGACCGCGGCGACGCCTTCCAGCGTCTGGGGCAGGATCACCGCCCAGCCGTGCAGGCCGAAGATCTTGGTGCTGATGACCTGGGGCCACAGCGCGGCCGGGGGCTTGTCGACGGTGACGACGCCGGCGGGGTCGTAGGCGCCGAAGAGGAAGTTGGTCCAGCTCTGCCCCATCGACTTCACGGCGGCCGAGTAGTAGCTGTTGCCCCAGCCGAGGGAGCCGAGGGCCCAGCCGTAGAGCACCGCGGCCAGGAGCAGGATCGCGCCGAGGGCGGCCGGGGCGGCCCAGCGCGGCAGCGCACGGCCGGCGACGACCGGCGGTGGCGGGCTCGCGGAGGTGGCCGACGGGCCTTGGGACGTCGCCGACGGGGCGTGGGAGGTTTCGGTCACGGTTGCGGTTCGCTCTCCGGTGGCGGGAAACGGACGGGACATCGAGGCGGCCGCAAGACGGCGGGACATCAGCGCCGCCGGAAGACGGCCAGCCGCAGCACCACGAAGCGCACCGCGGTGACCAGCAGCGACGATGCGGCCAGTACGACGGTCTCGGCGGCGGCCGAGGCGTCCGGACTGCTCTCGCGGTACAGCAGCACGGCGGCGGAAGTGACGAGGTAGCCGAGCAGGAACAGGACGCCCGCGCCCAGGTGGGCCCGGCTCACGCCGGTCGCGGACCAGCGGAACGTCAGGCGGCGGTTGGCCTCGGTGTTGAGGACCGTGAGCACCAGCAGGGAGAGGAGGTTGGCGACCGCGGGCGGCCACCAGCCCCGCAACAGCCAGTAGAGGAGCGCCTGTCCGACGGTCGAGGCGATGCCGATCGCGACGAAGCAGCCCACCTCCCAGGTGAACCGGGAGCGGCCGGTCTCGGGGGCCAGTACCGCGTCCGGGTGCTCGGCGGCCGGGGCGGGACGGCGTGGCAGCGTGACGCGGGCGGCGCCGGACGCCTTCAGCCGGGCCATGCGATACAGCCCCCGCAGGTCGTCCGCGGCGGTGCCGACGACGTCGACGCGGGTGTCGACGTCCTCCACCCAGTCGACCGGCACCTCATGGATGCGCAGCCCGTTGTGCTCGGCGAGCAGCAGAAGCTCGGTGTCGAAGAACCAGGCGTCGTCCCGCGTCTTCTCCAGCAGCGGGCGCAGCACCTCGGTGCGGGCGGCCTTGAAGCCGCACTGCGCGTCGCTGAACCGGGCCCCGTGGGTCAGCCGGATCAGCCCGTTGTAGCAGCGGGAGACCACCTCGCGGCGCGGTCCGCGCACGGTCCGCGCGCCCGGCGCGAGCCGACTGCCGACGGCCAGGTCGGAATGGCCGCTGGCCAGCGGGGCGATCAGGGGCAGCAGTCCGTCGAGACCCGTGGACAGGTCGACGTCCATGTAGACGACGATGTCGGCCTCGCTGGCGCCCCACACGGTGCGCAGTGCCAGGCCGCGGCCCTTGCGGTCCAGGTGGCGGACCTCCAACCCGGGCAGCTCGGCGGCGAGTTCCGTCGCCACCTGGAGGGTGCGGTCGACGCTGGCGTTGTCCGCGACGGTGATCCGCCACGGGTACGGGAGCTGCGCACGCAGCCGGGCGTGCAGAGTGCGCAGACAGCCGGGGAGCGCGCGTTCCTCGTTGTAGACCGGAATGACGATCTCGACGGTGGGGGTGTGGGTCCCGGACGGGCCGGGGAGCCCGGGGTGGAAGCCGTCGGCCGTGGTCGGGCCGCTGGAAGTCTGGGGCATGGATTCCTCGTACGGAGAGGCGACAGTGGGGGTGACGCGTCGTCCGGCAGAACCCTCGCGGCCCAAACGGGGAAAGCCGCGACAGCAAGCTGGGAATTCGCCGAGAGTCCGCTGGGCCTCCGCTGAGAGCGGTCGGCGCGGGTGGGCGCAGTGGTACCGCGGTACCACTGGGGCGCCGAAGATTCCCCTCCGGTCCCAGAGTCTCGACCCGCGGCGCTCCTAGGTTCGAAGTCAGACACCGCGGCGCGTCCGCGGCCCGGTCCGAGTTCGAGGCAGGAAAGGCCGATTCCATGATCGAAGCGCGTGAGCTGACCAAGCGGTACGGCGACAAGACGGTCGTCGACCACCTGAGCTTCACCGTCCGGCCCGGTGAGGTCACCGGCTTTCTCGGCCCCAACGGCGCGGGCAAGTCCACGACGATGCGCATGATCGTCGGCCTGGACGCCCCCACCAAGGGCTCGGTCACCGTGGGCGGCAAGTCGTACACCAGGCACGCCGCGCCCTTGCAGGAGATCGGCACGCTGCTGGAGGCCAAGTCCGTCCACCCGGGGCGCAGCGCGTTCAACCACCTGATGGCGCTCGCGTACACCCACGGCATTCCGCGGCGCCGGGTGGACGAGGTCATCGAGCTGGCCGGGCTGACCAGCGTGGCCGGCAAGCGGGTCGGCGCCTTCTCGCTCGGCATGGGCCAGCGGCTCGGCATCGCCTCGGCGCTGCTCGGCGACCCGGCGATCGTCATGCTCGACGAACCGGTCAACGGCCTCGACCCCGAGGGCGTGTTGTGGGTGCGCAACCTGCTGCGCTCCCTGGCCGACGAGGGGCGGGCGGTGATGCTCTCCTCGCACCTGATGAGCGAGACCGCGCTGATCGCCGACCACCTGGTGATCATCGGGCGGGGCAGGCTGCTCGCCGACACCACGGTCGACGACTTCACGCGCGAGGCCGGCGGTGGCGGCGTGAAGGTCGCCACCGCCGAGGCCATGCGGCTGCGCTCGCTGCTGGCCGGCCCGGACGTCACGATCAGCTCCTCCTCCGCCGAGGAACTGCTGGTCACCGGCCGCGACGCCCGCGAGATCGGGGCGATCGCCGCAGAGCACGGGGTGCCGCTGTACGAACTCACCCCGCAGGCCGTCTCCCTGGAGGCGGCGTTCATGGAACTCACCCGCGATGTCGTCGAGTACCAGAGTGCTCCGGTCGACACCGAGCGAAAGGCCGCGTGATGAGTGTTACCAGCCTAGCCCCAGCCCCCGCCCCGGCCCGTACGACTAACTACAAGATCACCGGCGTCCGGGTGCTGCGCTCGGAGTGGGCCAAGTTCTGGTCGCTGCGCTCCAGTTGGATCACCCTGGGTGTCGCCGTGTTCCTGCTGGTCCTCTTCGGGGCGGTCGCCAGCTACACCTACAGCCCCGACGCCGTCGCGACCGGCGGTCCGCCCGGACCGGGCAGCGGCGACGGCGACAGCACCGCCGTCAGCCTGGCCCTGACCGGCGTGACCTTCGCGTCACTGGCCATCGGCGTGCTCGGGGTGCTGCTCTCCGCGGGCGAGTACAGCACCGGCATGATCCGCTCCACCCTCGCCGCCGTACCGCGCCGACTGCCGGTGCTGTGGTCCAAGGCCCTCGTGATCGGGCCCATCGCCCTGGTCCTGGCCACCATCGGCGCGCTGGCCGCGTTCCAGTTGGGCACCCCGGGTCTGGACGGCGAGCGGATCGCGCTCTCCCTGGGCGACGACGGCGTCCTGCGCAGCCTGGCCGGAGCGGGCGTCTATCTCGCCCTGGTGGCCGTGTTCGGCGTGGCCCTCGGCGTCCTGATCCGCTCCTCCGCGGGGGCCATCGCGGCCCTGGTCGGCGTCCTGCTGATCCTGCCCGGCCTGGCCTCGCTGCTGCCCGACTCCTGGTACGACACGCTCAGCCCCTACTTCCCCAGCAACGCGGGGTCGGCCGTCTACGCCCTGCACGAGACCTCGGGCTCCCTCTCGCCCGGCGCGGGACTCGCGGTGTTCGCCGGCTGGGTGGCGCTGACCCTCGTCGGGGCGGCCGTCCGGCTGGTCCGGACCGACGCCTGACCTGGGCACGAGGACAATGGTGGTCATGAACCCGGAGCGTCCGGCAGCCGCCGAGCAGACCTCCCGGGGGTCGGCGCCCCCGCCGGCCTCCGGGTTCGACGCCGAGTGGGCGCACCCGGTGCTGGGCCGTATGTGGCGCGGCCAGCAGGACCGGCAGCGGATGGACCGCCGGCATCCGTGGGTGCTCGACACCGCGGTGGTGCTGGTCGTCGCCCTCATCAGCCTGCCCGACCTGATCGCCGGCACCAGCCGCGGTCCCTTCGGCGAGGCGGTCCACAGCGCGGAGATGCCCACGGGCGTGCTGTTCCTCTTCGCGGCGGGACTCATCGTGCCGCTGTGGTGGCGGCGCAGGGCCCCGGCCGTCACGTTCTTCGTGATCGCGCTGGTGTCCCTCGTCCAGTGGTCGTTCGGCGTGTGGCAGCAGGCCGGCATCAGCACGCTCGTCGCGCTGTACTCCCTGGCCCTGCACGGTTCGTTGCGGGCGCTGGGCTGGGCCGCCGCGGTGACCGTCGTCGAAACGAGCGTGGCGGTCTCCGTCCTGGTGGATGTCGGCAATTCGCTGCGCGGTCTCTTCTTCCTCCTGGGGACGGCGACGGCGGCCATGGCCATCGGCCTGACGCTGCGTATCCGCCGGATGTATCTGGCCGCGCTGGAGGACCGGGCCCGGCGCCTGGAGGTCGAGCGCGACCAGCGCGAACGGCTCACCGCCGCCGCCGAACGCTCCCGCGTGGCCCGCGAGATGCACGACATCGTCGGCCACAACCTCTCGGTCATGGTCACCGTCGCCGACGGCGCCGCGACCCTCGCCGCGGGCCGGGGCGAGCAGTCCGAGGAGGCCCTGCGCATCCTCGGCGACACCGGCCGCCAGGCCATGAGCGAACTCCGCCGGGTCCTGGGCGTCCTGCGCGAGGACCAGGTCGCCGAGCGGATGCTCAGCCCGCAGCCCGGCATCCGGGACCTGGAACCCCTGCTGGCCCGGGTGCGCGCGGCCGGACTGCCGGTGACGTACCGGACCGTGGGCGGGCTCGAATCCCTGGGCGACGGCGTGCAGCTCACCGTGTACCGGATCGTCCAGGAATCCCTGACCAACACGCTCAAGCACGCGGGGCCGGGCGCGTCCGCCGAGGTCACCGTCGCCGTCGAGGCGCGGGAGGTGCGTATCCGGGTCGCCGACACCGGCGCACCGCCGGGGGCACTCCCGCGATCGGAGCCGGCCGCCCGGACGGACGACGCGGGCCACGGCCTCGTCGGCATCCGCCAGCGGGCCGCCATGTACGGCGGCACCGTCGTCATCGGACCGCGCGACACCGGCCACGGCTGGCTCGTGGACGTCGTGCTCGACGTACCACCAGGAGACCCCCAGTCATGACGACCGTCCTCATCGCCGACGACCAGCCCCTCCAGCGCATGGGCGTCCGCATGCTCCTCGAAGGCACGCCCGGCCTGGAACCGGTCGGCGAGGCGGAGCACGGGGCGGAGGCCGTCCGCATGGCCGCCGAACTGCGCCCCGACGTCGTCCTCATGGACATCCGCATGCCCGGCATGGACGGTATCGAGGCCACCCGCCGCATCGTCGCGTCCGGCGGCCGTACCCGCGTCCTCATCGTCACCACCTTCGACCTCGACGAGTACGCGTACGACGGACTGCGGGCCGGCGCCAGCGGCTTTCTGCTCAAGGACGCCCGCCCCGAGGAACTCGTGGCCGGCATCAAGGCCGTCGCCACCGGCGACGCGGTCGTCGCGCCCAGCCTGACCCGCCGCCTGCTGGACGCCTACGCCCACCAGGTCCTCGCGCCGACCGACGTCCCCGCCGCGGAGGACCCCCGGCTGGGGACTCTCAGCGACCGTGAGCGCGAGGTGCTGGTCGCCATCGGCCAGGGCTGGACGAACACGGAGATCGCCGAACGGTTCGTCCTCACCGAGTCCACGGTGAAGAAGCACGTCGGACGGGTCCTGGCCAAGATCGGGGCACGCGACCGCATCCAGGCCGTGATCATGGCGTACGACGCCGGGCTGGTCCGCGCGAAGTCCTAGCCGCCCCAGCCCGTTCATGGCTCCGTGACTCCGACTGACTCCGGTTTTACAAAAGCAGCGGTAATCTGATGTACGAAACCGTTTCGTTCAGCGTGCGTGGCCCCGACTCCAGCAGGGAGAAGACAGGCATGGTCTCCGTACTCGTCGTCAACGACCAATCCCTCCAACGTCTCGCCCTGCGCATGCTCCTGGCCGCCGAGCCCGACCTGACGGTCGTCGGCGAGGCCGTCGACGGGGAGGAGGCGGTGCGTATGACCGCCGAGCTCCGCCCCGACATCGTTCTCATCGACGCCCATCTGTCCCGGGTCGACAGCATCGACACCGTCCGACGCATCGCCCGACCCGCACGCGTCTTCGGCGCCCCCGAACCCGCCCACGCCCTGGCCCGCCCGCCCCGTGTCCTGGTGCTGACCCCGTCCGGCCAGGAGGGATACGCCTACGCCGCTCTGCGCGCCGGAGCCGGCGGCTTCCTCCTCAACGACGCCGCGCCGGACGAACTGACCGCGGCCGTCCGCGTCGTCGCCGCCGGGGACGCCGTCATCACCCCCGAGCTGACCCGCGCGCTCATCGACGCCGTCCGTCGACAGCGCACCACCCGCCCCCTCCGCGGGAACACGGGGCTCGACACCCTCACCGGCCGCGAACGCGACGTCCTCGTCGCCGTCGCCTCCGGGTGGTCCAACGCCGAGATCGCCGAGCGACTGTCCATCGCCCCGACCACCGTCAAGACCCACGTCAGCAACCTCCTCACCAAGATCGGCGCCCGCGCCCGCGTGCAGGCGGTGACCTTCGCCTATGAGTCGGGCCTCGTCCGGCCGGCGGCCTGACCGCCGGATCCGTCCCCCGTGACCCGCCACCCCTCCCCGGCCTATACAGATTGCATAAACGTGCATCGAAACGTATAGTCATGCCGTCTAGGAGGAGGATTCCATGGCGGTACGTGCGGCAGTGGCCGGAGCGAGCGGATACGCGGGCGGGGAACTGCTGCGTCTGCTCCTGGCGCACCCCGAGGTCGAGATAGGAGCCCTGACCGGCAACTCGAACGCGGGACAGAGGCTCGGTGCGCTGCAACCGCATCTGCTGCCCCTCGCCGACCGCATTCTGCAGGAGACCACGGCCGAGGTGCTGGCAGGGCATGACGTCGTGTTCCTCGCCCTGCCGCACGGCCAGTCCGCCGCCGTCGCCGAGCAGCTCGGCCCCGATGTGCTGGTCGTCGACATGGGTGCCGACTTCCGGCTGAAGGACGCGGCCGACTGGGAGACGTTCTACGGCTCCCCACACGCCGGCACCTGGCCGTACGGCCTCCCCGAACTGCCGGGTGGCCGCGCCGCGCTGGAGGGGTCCAAGCGCATCGCGGTACCCGGCTGCTACCCGACCGCCGCCTCCCTCGCCCTCTTCCCGGCCTACGCCGCCTCTCTCGCCGAGCCCGAGGCCGTGATCGTCGCCGCCTCCGGCACGTCCGGCGCGGGCAAGGCGCCCAAGCCCCATCTGCTGGGCAGCGAGGTCATGGGCTCCATGTCGCCGTACGGCGTCGGCGGCGGCCACCGGCACACCCCCGAGATGATCCAGAACTTCAGTGCGGCGGCGGGGGAGCGGGTCTCCGTCTCCTTCACGCCGACCCTCGCCCCGATGCCCCGCGGCATCCTCGCCACGTGCAGCGCGAAGGCGAAGGAGGGGGTCACCGCCGAGTCCGTGCGCGCCGCCTACGAGAAGGCCTACGCCGACGAGCCCTTCGTCCACCTGCTCCCCGAGGGACAGTGGCCGGCCACGGCGTCCGTCTACGGTTCGAACGCCGTTCAGGTGCAGGTCGCGTTCGACGCCGCCGCGCACCGCATCATCGCGATCAGCGCCATCGACAACCTGACCAAGGGCACGGCCGGTGGCGCCGTGCAGAGCATGAACATCGCCCTCGGGTTCCACGAGAACACCGGGCTTTCCACGATCGGAGTCGCACCGTGAGTGTCACGGCAGCCAAGGGATTCACGGCGGCTGGTATCGCCGCCGGGATCAAGGAGAACGGCAACCCGGACCTGGCCCTCGTGGTCAACACCGGGCCCCGCCGATCCGCCGCGGGCGTCTTCACCTCCAACCGCGTCAAGGCCGCCCCGGTCCTGTGGTCCGAGCAGGTCCTGAAGGGCGGCCAGGTCTCCGCCGTCGTCCTCAACTCCGGTGGCGCCAACGCCTGTACGGGACCGAAGGGCTTCCAGGACACCCACGCCACCGCCGAGAAGGTCGGCGAGGTGCTCGGGCGGGGCGCCATCGAGGTCGCCGTCTGCTCGACCGGTCTGATCGGTGTGCTCCTCCCCATGGACAAGCTGCTCCCCGGCGTCGAGACCGCCGCCGCCCAGCTGTCCGAGCACGGCGGCGAGAAGGCGGCCATCGCCATCAAGACCACCGACACCGTCCACAAGACGTCCGTGGTGACGAAGGACGGGTGGACCGTCGGCGGGATGGCGAAGGGCGCCGGCATGCTCGCGCCCGGCCTCGCCACCATGCTCGTCGTCCTCACCACCGACGCCGCCCTCGACGACGACGCACTGGACAAGGCCCTCCGGGCGGCGACGCGCACGACCTTCGACCGCGTGGACTCGGACGGCTGCATGTCCACCAACGACACGGTCCTGCTGCTCGCCTCGGGCGCGTCCGAAGTCACCCCGGAATACGAGGAGTTCGCCGAAGCCG
The DNA here is from genome assembly GCF_900103585.1 of Streptomyces sp. cf386. Lineage (GTDB taxonomy): Bacteria > Actinomycetota > Actinomycetes > Streptomycetales > Streptomycetaceae > Streptomyces. The sequence continues at coordinate 233,941 of NZ_FNHV01000012.1, read as the reverse complement.
TACGGCAGGTCTGCGACGACCTCGGCCAGCAGCTCATCCGGGACGCCGAGGGCGCCAGCAAGGACATCAAGGTCGAGGTGATCAACGCCGCGACCGAGGACGACGCCGTCGAGGTGGGCCGCTCCATCGCCCGCAACAACCTCCTCAAGTGCGCGATCCACGGCGAGGACCCCAACTGGGGCCGTGTCCTGTCCGCGATCGGCACGACGAAGGCCGCCTTCGACCCCAACCAGCTCAACGTCGCCATCAACGGCGTCTGGGTGTGCAAGAACGGCGGCGTCGGCGAGGACCGGGAGAAGGTCGACATGCGCTACCGCGAGGTGCACATCGTCGCCGACCTGGCCGCGGGCTCCGAGACCGCCACCATCTGGACCAACGACCTGACCGCCGACTACGTCCACGAGAACAGCGCCTACTCGTCATGAGCAACACACCCGCGCGGAAGCACACCGCGCTTCCCAAGGCCCAGATCCTCATCGAGGCGCTGCCCTGGCTGGTCCGCCACAACGGCAAGACCGTCGTCATCAAGTTCGGCGGCAACGCCATGATCGACGAGGACCTGAAGGCCGCGTTCGCCCAGGACGTCGTGTTCCTGCACCACGCCGGCCTCAAGCCGGTCGTCGTGCACGGCGGCGGCCCGCAGATCAGCGCCGCCCTCGACAAGCACGGCATCGTCAGCGAGTTCAAGGCCGGGCTCAGGGTCACCACCGAGGACGCCATGGACGTCGTACGGATGGTGCTCGCCGGACAGGTGCAGCGCGAGCTGGTCGGGCTGCTCAACCAGCACGGCCCGCTGGCCGTCGGCCTCACCGGCGAGGACGCGCACACCATCACCGCCACCCGCCACCAGCCCGAGATCGACGGCGAGTTGGTCGACATCGGGCGGGTCGGCGAGATCACCGACATCGACACCGGCGCGATCGAGGCACTGCTGGCCGACGGCCGGATTCCGGTCGTCTCGTCGATCGCCCGCTCCCAGGACGACCACCATGTCTACAACGTCAATGCTGATACGGCGGCTGCGGCACTCGCTGCTGCTCTGGGCGCCGAAACCCTCATGGTCCTCACGGACGTCGAGGGCCTCTACGAGGACTGGCCCAACTCCGACGAGGTGATCAGCCGCCTCACCGCTTCCCAACTGGAGAAGCTGCTGCCGGAGTTGAGCTCCGGCATGGTGCCGAAGATGGAGGGCTGTCTGCACGCCGTGCGGGGCGGCGTGACCACCGCCCGGGTCATCGACGGCCGGGTCCAGCACTCGATCCTGCTGGAGATCTTCACCGACGAAGGAATCGGCACGATGGTCGTGCCGGACGCGCCTGAGGGGGACGCCGAATGACCGGGACCGCGACCAACGCAGAGTACGCCCAGCGCTGGCAGGGCTCGCTCATGAACAACTACGGCACCCCGCGGCTCCCTCTCGTGCGCGGCGCGGGCCTCAAGGTCTGGGACGCCGAAGGCAAGCAGTACCTCGACTTCGTCGGCGGCATCGCGACCAACGCGCTCGGTCACGCCCACCCGGCGATCGTCGAGGCCGTGAGCACGCAGATCGCGTCACTCGGCCACATCTCCAACTTCTTCATGGCCGAGCCGACCCTCGCCCTCGCCGAACGGCTCCTCCAGCTCTTCGGGCGGGACGGCAAGGTCTTCTTCTGCAACTCCGGCGCCGAGGCCAACGAGGCCGCGTTCAAGATCGGCCGGCTGACCGGGCGGACCCATGTCGTCGCCACCGAGGGCGGCTTCCACGGCCGCACCATGGGCGCCCTCGCGCTCACCGGCCAGCCCGCCAAGCAGCAGCCGTTCCTGCCGCTGCCGGGGGAGGTCACGCATGTGCCGTACGGCGATGCGCAGGCGCTGGCCGAGGCGGTGACGGAGGAGACCGCGCTGGTGATCATCGAGCCGGTCCAGGGCGAGAACGGCGTCGTGGTCCCGCCGGCCGGCTATCTCAAGGCGGCACGGGCGATCACCGCCGCCACCGGGGCCCTGCTGGTCCTGGACGAGGTGCAGACCGGCACCGGCAGGACCGGGCACTGGTTCGCGTACCAGGCCCACGAGGGCGTCCTGCCGGACGTCGTCACCCTCGCCAAGCAGCTCGGCGGCGGGCTGCCGCTCGGTGCGACGGTCGCGTTCGGGCGGGCGGCGGAGCTGCTCCAGCCCGGTCAGCACGGGACGACCTTCGGTGGGAACCCGGTCGCGTGTGCCGCCGGTCTCGCCGTGCTGGACACGATGGCGAACGAGGGGTTGCTGGAGAACGTCAAGCGGCAGAGCGAGAAGTTGCGCGACGGGATCGAGGCGCTCGGCCACCCGCTGATCGACTATGTCCGGGGTGCGGGCCTCCTCCTGGGTATCGTGCTCACCGAGCCACTCGCCGCCAAGGTGCAGCAGGTGGCTCAGGACGCCGGATTCCTGGTGAACGCGCCCGCCCCCGATGTCGTACGGCTCATGCCGCCGCTGAACCTCGGGGACGATGAAGTGGAGGCGCTTCTTCAGGCCCTTCCCGGCATCCTTGACGAGGCCAACGGGGACGGATGATCCGGGGAATGAGACGACGATGAGTCAGGCGCAGGAGCACGGGCAGAACGGTGCGAACGAGGCCGCAGGGCCTGCCGTGCCGCAGACCCGCACCGCACGCCACCGCCGGATCGTGGACATCCTCAACCGGCAACCCGTGCGATCGCAGAGTCAGTTGGCCAAGCTGCTCGCCGATGACGGGCTGAGCGTCACCCAGGCGACGCTCTCCCGGGATCTGGACGAGCTGAACGCGGTGAAGATCCGCAACAACGACGGTGACCTGATCTACGCGGTGCCGAGTGAGGGCGGGTTCCGTACGCCTCGGGCGCCGCTGGGGGAGTCGGCGAAGGAAGAGCGGATGCGGCGGTTGTCGCAGGAGCTGCTCATCTCTGCGGAGGCTTCTGCCAACCTGGTGGTCCTGCGGACCCCTCCGGGGGCCGCGCAGTTCTTGGCCTCGGCGATTGATCAGGCTGAGCTGCAGGACATTCTGGGGACGATCGCCGGGGACGACACGTTGCTGTTGATCAGCCGGAATCCTACGGGTGGGCAGGCCTTGGCCGATCACTTGTTGAGGTTGGCTCAGAACGGACACTGAGTGGGGTGCTGGGGGTCCGCTGCCGACTGCGGGTGAGTGGGGGCTGGTCGCGTACACGCGGCGGAGCCGCACATCGATACAGCCCCGCGCCCTGAAAAGGTCGGCCCAGTCACCCCAGTCGGGCAGCCAGGCCTCCTGTGCACCGCACCTCGTCGCCCGCCGTGATCAGCAGGGCCTCCACGCCCGGCAGTGACTCCAGCCACCGCAACCCCTGCCGCGACCCCATCGCGAAGGCCGCCGTCGCCCAGCAGTCCGCCCAGGTCACCGATGGGGCCACCACCGTCACCGCGACCAGGTCCGTCACCGCGGAGCGGCCCGTGCTGGGGTCGACGATGTGGGCGCCGCGCTCTGCCGTGCCGGATGTGGCGATCGCCAGTTCGTCCAGTCCCGCCGCGGAGATCACCGCCGCCAGGCCGCCCGGACGGATCGGGTCGGACACGCCCACGCGCCACGGGCGTTGAGGGCCAGGCACGCCCAGCAACTGCACGTCGCCGCCGCCGTTGACGCTCACACCGCTCACTCCGGGGAGGTCCGCGAGGCGCCGGGCCGCCCGCTCGACCGACCAGCCCTTCACGATGCCGGTCGGGTCGAGGCGGCCCTCGTACTTCGGGCTGAACCAGCCCTCGCTGATCCGTTCCGCCTCGGCGGCGAGGGCGAGTACCTCGGCGACCTCCGGGACGCAGTCGTCGACGGTCAGCTCGGCGCGGGCCAGCCTGGAGATCTGGCTGTCGTCGCGGTAGGTGCTGAACACCTCGTCGACCCGGTGCAGCCCGGCGACCGCCTCTTCCAGCGCCGACTGCACGGCACCGGGATCCCCGCCGCGGACGTCGAAGGAGAAGACCGTCCCCATGACCTCCTCCGCATGACGCACCGCGGCGGGAGCTTGTGTCGGATCCGCCACCGTGTCAGCCACCGGCCTGGTCCAGGGCCGACTGGAGCGATTCCTTGTAGCCGGCGCTGGTGTACGTCGCTCCGGACACGGCGTCGATGTCGGCGCTGCCGGCCGCCACCGCCGCCTGGTTGAGCTTCGGTACGGCGTTGGCGGTGATGTTGGTGCTCTGGCCGCCGCTCGGCGCCTGGACCGTCTCGGCCTTGGTGATCCTGCCGCCCGCGACCGTGATCCGGACCTGGACCGGGCCGTACTGGGTCTGGACGACGCTGCCGGTGACGGTACTGGCCTGGGCGGCGCCGCCCGAACCCTCGGAACCGGAGCCCTGTGCCGAACCGGCGCTCGCCCGCGCCTTGTCGATCGCCGACTGGAGCGATTCCTTGTAGCCGGCGCTGGTGTACGTGGCTCCGGACACGGCGTCGATGTCGGCGGTTCCGGTGGCTACGGCGGCCTGGTTGAGCTTGGGTACGGCGTCGGCGGTGACCTGGTCGCTGCGGCCGCCCTTGGGCGCCTGGACCGTCTCGGCCTTGGTGATCTTGCCGCCCGCGACCGTGATCCGGACCTGGACCGCGCCGTACTGGGTCTGGACGGCGTCGCCGGTGACGGTGGCGGCCTGGGCGGAGCCGCCCGAGCCCTGGGAGCCGGCGCTCGCGTTCGCCTTGTCGATCGCCGACTGGACGGACTTCTTGTAGCCGGCGCTGGTGTACGTCGCCCCGGACACGGCGTCGATGTTCGCGCTCTGCTCGGCGACCACCGCCTGATTGAGCTTGGGTACGGCGTTGGCGGTGATCTGGTCGCTCTGGCCGCCCTTGGGTGCCTGGACCGCCTCGGCCTTGGTGATCTTGCCGTTGGCCACGGTCAGCCGCACCTGCACGGCGCCGTACTGGGTCTGCTCCGCGTCACCGGTGACCGTGCCGGACCCGGCCGCCGCGGCGCCCCCCTGGGCCGAGGCCGCCGGCGGTGCCCCGACGCCCGCCGCCTGCGCGGAACCCGGGTCGGAGGCCGGTTTCAGCGACAGCAGCAGCACGATCCCGGACACGGTGGCGGCGCCGGCCAGCACGACACGCCGGATGGGGTGACTCTTCCTCATGGCTTCTACAGCTCCTGAAGTCTTGAAGTCCCGTCGCTCACATCTCGAACGACTCGTGATGGATGCGGCGGGCGGGCACACCCGCGCCGCGCAGTGCTTCGTACACGCCCTGTGCGAAGCCGGCCGGCCCGCACATGAACACGTCGTGCTTGTCGATGTCCGGCAGCTTCTGGCGCAGCCGGTCCGCCGAGATGTCCGGCCGCTCGCCGTCGGGGCTGTTCACCGCGTACATCAGCCGGGCACCGCGCTCGTCGGCGATGGCCGCGAGCTCGTCCCACAGCGCCAGGTCCTGGGTGCTGTTGGCCCGGTAGAGCAGGGTGATGTCACCGGCCGCGCCGGGCAGCGTCTCGAACAGGGCACGCATCGGCGTGATGCCGACGCCGCCCGCCACCAGCAGCACCTTGCCGCGGCTGCGGCGCTGGGCGGTCATGGCGCCGTACGGGCCCTCGGCCCACACCTTGGTGCCGGGCTTCAGGTCGCGCAGCCGGGACGTGTGGTCGCCGATCGCCTTGACCGTGATCCGCAGCATGTCGGGGCGGGGCGCCGCCGACAGCGAGTAGGGGTGGGAGCTGAACCGCATGCCCGGCGCCTTGAACCGCCAGCGGAAGAAGTGCCCCGCCTCCGCGCCCATACGGTGCAGCTTGCGCCCGCCGATCAGCACCGACACGACGCCCGGCGTCTCCTCGATGACCGCCTCGACATACATCCGGTGCCGCAGGTTGAGGCGGATCGGGGTGAGGATCCGATACCAGACCACCAGCGCGGTGACCACGCCGTACAGGCCGTACCAGAAGGTCTTCGCGGTCGGCTCGACGGCGAACTCGTTGCCGGTGGAGATCTGGTGCCAGAACGTCAGGAACACCGCCGCGTACGTGAGCAGGTGCACGTGGTACCAGGTGTCGTACGGGATCCGGCGGCGGATGCCCCCGATCGAGATGAACGCGATGAAGAACAGCAGCCCGGTGCCGATGGCCGCCTTGCCCATGTCCGGCAGCGTGTTGACCGAGTCGATCGTCTGCTGGACGACGTCACCCAGCGTCTTGCCGGCCTGGAGCGCGTACCCCCACATGATGAGGAAGACGTGCGCGATGACCAGGCAGATCGTGTACCGGCCGCTCATCGCGTGCCAGCGCGCGACCCGGTCCGAGCCCACCCGTCGCTCCAGCGCGGGCACCCGCGCCATCTGGAGCACCACGAGGGCCATCAGGTAACCGGCGAGCAGACCGGTGATCCGGCCCGCGGCGATGATCTTGGCGGTGTTGTCCGCGAGGGACGGCGTGTTGTCCCACCACAGCCACAGCACCGCCGCCGCGCCCGCCCATAGGGCGATCACCAGCGGAACGGCCGGGGAGCGGCGCGGGCGGATGCGGCGCATCGTCTGGCGTCGGGCGGCACGGCCGCCCGCGAGCGTGGTGGTCACGGTTCCTCCGGGGACGGGGCAAGGGGAGTGCGTGATTGACGTGGTCCCTTGGCCCAGAGATACGTGCGGGGAGGTCCGTGTGTTCAGTTGTGCTCGGTCCGTACTTGCTCAGTACCGGGTGATCGCCGTGGGCCCGTCCGTCGTCCCGATCGCCATGTGCGGCTTCCGCCGCGGATCGGCCCATGTGAGGATCCGCTTCATCGCGTCCTCGGACACCGAGACACAACCGGCCGTCGCCCCGCGCCCCTTCACATGGAGGAAGATCCCGGCCCCTCGGTTCTTCACCGGGCGCGCGTAGTTGAAGTCGATGACGAGCGCGTACGCGTACAGCGCGCCGTAGGAGACCAGGTGCTCGGACTCGGCGGCCCGGCAGTCGCGTGCCAATGGCTCGGTCCAGCGGTTGTACGCCCGGGAGTCGTTGTCCTGGCACCACCAGGAGTCCTGGTGAACGCGGCGGTACTTGTACGCCGTACCGCGCGGCGCGGCCTTGATGCCGAAGGCGTACGGCAGCCCGTACAGCCCCGTCGGCGTCGTGTTCGTGCCCTGCTTGCGCTCGGCCCCCTCGACGAGCCCCTTCGCTCCGAACCGTGCCGGCGCCGAACCGGTCTTCACCCACTTCCCGCCCACCCGGTCCCACCAGGTGACCGTCCCCGACGTCGAGCCGGCCTTGGGTGCCACCGCGGTGATCAGTTGGCTCCCGCCCCCGGTGTCGGCCATCCGTGCGGGCAGCGGCTGCGGTGGAGCGCCGCCGGGCGCGGCACCGAGGACGAGGAAGGACGCGGACGCGAGGGCGACGACACCGGGGCGCATGGCTCAGACGCTAGACGGAGGCAGCGGCAACGGCAGCCCGGGTAGGCCATCCAGGCTGGTCGCGATGTACTCCTTCTTGGTGAAGTACGCGCTGAGCGAGTCGTCGTCCTCGCGCGCGAACCGCTTGCCGTGCAGGTCGCGGTCCTCGTGGTACGTCATGAGGGGCACCGCGTACCCGCAGGAGTCGCGAATGAGTTCGGCCCGCACCACGATGATCGCGCGCAGGCCGTGCAGGTTCGGGTCGATGTCGGGGAAGTGGCCGAGCAGTTCCTTGAAACGGGGGTCGTCACGGAAGACGGCCTCACCCTGGCCGTGCACGCGGACGATGTTCGGCGGGCCCTGGAAGGCGCACCACATGAGGGTGATCCGGCCGTTCTCCCGCAGGTGGGCGATGGTCTCGGCGTTGGAGCCGGCGAAGTCGAGGTAGGCCAGGGTGAGTTCGTCGAGGATGGCGAAGGAGCCCTGGAGGCCCTTGGGGGAGAGGTTGACCGTCCCGTCGGCGGACAGGGGAGCGGTCGCGGTGAAGAAGAGCGGCTGCTCCTCGATGAACGTGCGGAGCCTGCCGTCTATGCGCTCATAAGTTTTTCCCACGTCAACCGATTATGGGTGTGGGTCGTTCGCCTGTCTAAGGAATTACGGCGTCCGGTTGACGCGTCCGTGGCCGCCCCGGCCGGCGTTCAGCGGGGCGGCCACAGTGCCTGTCACGTCACTTGGTGAGCGTGCAGGCGGCCAGGGAGTTCAGACCCTGCGGCTTGGCCGCCGTGCGCCCGATGGAGATGGCGATGCGGTCGATCGCCGCCACGCGCTTGTCCTTCAGGGGGCCGAGGATGGCGTTCTGGACGAAGTTGGGCCCGCCCTGGCCGACCGAGGACGCGAGTCGCTTGTTGGCCTCCTGGATCTGGGTGTTGAGCAGGGCGAGGTTGCGGTCGACCTCGGCCCTCGCGGACGCGGGGACCGCCGGGAGCTTGGACCTCACGTCCGGGCAAGAGATGGTGCCGACAGCGTTGGTGTTCCCCGTGTTCCCTGTATTGCCGGTGTTCCCCGTGTTGCCGCCGGCCTGCTTGGTCGGGGTCGCGCTGGGGGTCGCGGCACCCGCGTTCCCGTTCGCGTTGAGGGTGCACGGCGCCAGCGAGTCCAGACCCTGTGGTCTGGCGGCCGTGCGGCCGATGGCCGTCGCGATGCGGTTGATCGTCGCCACGCGCTTGTCCTTGAGGGGGCCGACGATGGCGTTCTGGACGAAGTTGGGCCCACCCTGGCCCACGGTGTCGACCAGTCGCTTGTTGGCTTCCTGGATCTGGGTGTTGAGCAGGGCGAGGTTGCGGTCGACCTCCGCCTTCGCGGTCGCCGGGACCGCGGGCAGCCGGGAAGCGACGTCCGGGCACGAGATGGTGCCGGGGCCAGCCAGCGTCCGGGCGTTCGTGCCGCTCTTCGAAGACGATGTCGTCTCCCCGGCGAGGGCGAAGCCGGCGATCACCGTGCCGGACAGCGCCACCGCGGCGGCGCCGCCGATGAACGCGACGCGACGCTTGTTGTACTTCGGAAGAGCCCTGGACATGCGGATGCCTCACTCGGGTTCGGGAGTCAGTCGGTGGTGTCGTCGTGTACAAACGCGGCGCCTGCGTTCGGCGAGAGGTACGGGAAAGCGGTTTCCCGCGTTCAAAGGCGCCCCAAATTGACGAATCATGCAATGCTCTGCATACTCATGCAGGTCACTGTGTAGTGAGTTCGTTGGCGAATTCGTTGATGGGTTCGTCGAGGAGTTCGCACTAGCCTGACGACCGCCTCCCCGTTCACGCCACGGGGAGGCGGTGCCACACCCAGACCTCCCGAGGAGCGCAGCAAGTGAGCAGCAACAGCGGTGACGTACGGCTCTGGGGCGGCCGTTTCGCCGACGGTCCCGCCGAGGCCCTGGCGAAGCTGTCCGCGTCCGTCCACTTCGACTGGCGGCTGGCGCCGTACGACATCGCCGGTTCGCGCGCCCACGCGCGCGTGCTGCACAAGGCGGGGCTGCTCACCGAGGATGAACTGACCCGGATGATCGCGGGCCTCGACCAGCTCGAAGGGGATGTGGCCTCGGGCGACTTCGTGGGCACCATCGCCGACGAGGACGTCCACACCGCCCTGGAGCGCGGCCTGCTGGAGCGCCTCGGCCCGGACCTCGGCGGCAAGCTGCGCGCCGGCCGGTCCCGCAACGACCAGGTCGCGACCCTCTTCCGGATGTACCTCCGTGACCACGCCCGCGTCATCGGCGGCCTGATCGCCGACCTCCAGGACGCGCTGATCGGCCTGGCCGAGGCCCACCCCGACGTCGCGATGCCCGGCCGCACGCACCTCCAGCACGCCCAGCCGGTGCTCTTCGCCCACCACGTCCTGGCCCACGTGCAGTCCCTGTCCCGGGACGCCGAACGCCTGCGCCAGTGGGACGAGCGCACGGCCGTGTCGCCGTACGGCTCGGGCGCCCTGGCGGGCTCCTCCCTCGGTCTGGACCCGGAGGCGGTGGCGAAGGACCTCGGCTTCGAGCACGGGTCGGCCGCCAACTCGATCGACGGCACGGCGTCCCGCGACTTCGTCGCCGAGTTCGCCTTCATCACCGCGATGATCGGCGTGAACCTCTCCCGGATCGCCGAGGAGATCATCATCTGGAACACGAAGGAGTTCTCCTTCGTGACCCTGCACGACGCGTTCTCCACGGGCTCGTCGATCATGCCGCAGAAGAAGAACCCGGACATCGCGGAGCTGGCGCGCGGCAAGAGCGGCCGCCTGATCGGCAACCTGACGGGCCTGCTGGCCACGCTCAAGGCCCTGCCCCTCGCCTACAACCGCGACCTCCAGGAGGACAAGGAGCCGGTCTTCGACTCCTGCGACCAGCTGGAGGTCCTGCTCCCCGCCTTCACCGGCATGATGGCGACCCTCACCGTCCACCGCGAGCGCATGGAGGAACTGGCCCCGGCCGGCTTCTCCCTCGCCACCGACATCGCCGAGTGGCTGGTCAAGCAGGGCGTCCCGTTCCGCGTCGCGCACGAGGTCGCCGGCGAGTGCGTGAAGGTCGCCGAGTCGGAGGGCAAGGAGCTGGACGAGCTGACGGACGAACAGTTCGCGAAGATCTCGGCCCACCTGACGCCGGAGGTGCGGACGGTGCTGAACGTGCCGGGCGCCCTGGCCTCCCGCAACGGCCGAGGCGGCACGGCCCCGAGCGCGGTCGCGATCCAGTTGGCCGAGGTGAAGGCGGACGTGACGGTGCAGCACGAGTGGGCGACGGCCAAGAAGCGGTAAGGCCAACGCCCTTCAGGGGCGCGGGGGAACTGCGCGACAAGCCACAACGAACCCGCACTCGCCAAACCACCGCACAAACCGAGCTCGACGGCGATTACGTCAAGGTCATCGCGGGTTACGTTGGTCGGAAGCCGTACTGGAGCCGACCCAAACGGAGCCCGCGATGCCCTTCGCCCGACTGGCCACAGCGACAACCCCCACCTGCCACATCGGACTAGGCCTCGCCGCCGTCGGCCGCCCCGGCTACATCAACCTCGGCCGAGACCAGGACCTCGGAGAGAACCGCAGCGTCGAGGCGCTCCGCACCCGCACCCACGAACTCCTCGACGCCGCCTACGCCCAAGGCGTCCGTTACTTCGACGCCGCCCGCTCCTACGGCCGCTCGGAGGAGTTCCTCGCCGACTGGCTGAACGCCCGCCCCGACCTCGACGACATCGTCGTCGGCAGCAAATGGGGCTACACCTACACCGCCGGCTGGACGGCGGACGCCGAGACGCACGAGGTCAAGGACCACGGCCTCCAGACGTACGAGCGCCAGCGCGCCGAGACCGACGCCCTGCTCGGCGACCGCCTCGACCTCTACCAGATCCACTCGGTGACCCCGGACAGCCCCGCCCTCACCGACAGGGACCTCCACGCCCGGCTCGCCGAGGCCGCCGCCCAGGGCCTCACCATCGGCTTCTCCACCAGCGGCCCCGCCCAGGCCGACGCCATCCGCGCCGCCCTCGCGGTCACCGTCGACGGCGAGCCCCTCTTCCGCACCGTCCAGTCGACGTACAACGCCCTGGAGACCTCGGCCGCCCCCGCCCTCGCCGAGGCTCACGACGCGGGACTCACGGTGATCGTGAAGGAGGGCGTGGCCAACGGGCGGCTCGCGGACCCGTACGCGCCGGACGCGCTGAAGGCCGTAGCGGAAGAAACGTCTCTGGGGTGCGACGCGGTCGCCCTCGCGGTCATCCTGTGCCAACCCTGGGCCGGTGTGGTCCTCTCCGGCGCCGCGACGACCGTACAACTCGCGTCCAACCTGCACGCCGCCGTCGTGGACCTCGACGAGGGGCAGTTGGAGCGGCTGGCCGTGCTGGTTGAGGAGCCGGGCGCGTACTGGGAGCGGCGCGGGCAGCTGCCCTGGCACTGACGCACACCCCCACTGATCAGCAGTGATGAGTCACGCATGCCCATGGTGAGACATCAATGTCTCACATGCGCTATTCTCGTCTCATGGCCGTTGATCGTGACCACGTCCTACGCACCGCCGCAGCCCTGCTGACCCGCAAAGCCACCGCGACCATGGACGAGGTCGCCAAGGCGGCCGGGATCAGTCGTGCCACGCTGCACCGGCAGTTCGCCGGGCGCGACGCCCTCGTGCGGGCACTGGAGTCGCACGGCATCGCGGAGTGCGAGGCCGCGCTGGAAGCGGCTCGCCTCGACGACGGGCCCGCGCGGGACGCCGTGCACCGGCTGGTCCGCGAGATCGAGCCCGCGGCCGGACTGCTCGCCTTCCTCTACACGGAGAACCAGCTGTTCGAGGGCGAGGAGCAGAACGCGGGGTGGGCGCGCATCGACGAGCGCATCGCCGCGCTGTTCCGGCGCGGCCAGCGGAGCGGTGAGTTCCGCATCGACCTCACCCCTGCCTGGCTCACCGAGGCGCTCTACGGCCTGCTGGCCTCCGGGGCCTGGGCGGTCTCCGAGGGCAGGGTCGCCCGCAACGACTTCACCCACATGATCACCGAGCTGCTGCTCGGCGGCGCACTACGGAGAGAGGAATCATGACCAGCACCGTGCAGGCGGCGACCACGACCGAGGCGGTGACGAAGCGCCCCGGTCGTTGGCTGGCGCTGTCCGTCCTGGTGCTCGCCGTGCTGCTGGTGGCCGTCGACGCGACCGTCCTCGGCCTTGCGACCCCCTACATCAGCGAGGATCTGAAGCCTTCCGGCACCCAGCTCCTCTGGATAGGTGACGTCTACTCCTTCGTGATCGCGGGCCTGCTCGTGTCGATGGGCAGCCTGGGCGACCGCATAGGCCGCAAGCGGATCCTGCTCGTCGGCGCCACGGCGTTCGGCGCGATATCCGTCCTCAACGCCTACGCGACCACGCCCGAACTGATGATCCTGGCCCGGGCGTTGCTCGGTGTCGCGGGCGCCACCCTGATGCCCGCCACCCTCGCCCTGATCCGCAACCTCTTCCACGACCCGCGCGAACGCAGCCTCGCCGTCGGCATCTGGGGCGCGACCGCCTCCGCCGGTACGGCCGTCGGCCCGATCGTCGGTGGCTTCCTGCTCGAACACTTCTGGTGGGGTTCGGTCTTCCTGATCAACCTGCCCGTGATGGTGGTCCTCGTCCTCGTCGGCATCAAGCTGCTGCCCGAATCCCGGAACCCCAGTCCCGGCCCGTGGGACCTGAGCAGCGTCTCCCTGTCGCTCGTCGGCATGATCGGTGTCGTGTACGCCGTCAAGGAGGCGGCCACGCACGGCATCACGTGGGTCACGCTCGCCACGGGCCTGCTGGGCGCGGCGGCGCTGTACGGCTTCGTACGCCGCCAACTCACGCTGCCGACCCCGCTGCTGGACATGCGGCTGTTCCGCCGTCGCGGCTTCAGCGGCGCGGTGCTGGCCGACCTGCTGACCATCCTCGGCCTGTCCGGCCTGGTGTTCTTCCTCTCCCAGTTCCTGCAACTCGTGCAGGGCCGGGGCCCGTTCGAGGCGGGCCTGGCCGAACTGCCCGCCGCGATCGGCGCGGTGGTGGCCGGCCTGATCGCCGGCCGCGTCGCCCGCCGTTACTCGGTCCGGGCCGTGGTCTCCGGCGGCCTCGCGGCGATCGGCCTGGCCCTGGCCGCGCTCACGGTGATCGACGGTTCCACGGGATACCCCCTGCTCGGCGCCGCCCTGCTGGTGGTCGGCGTCGGCGCCGGCTTCTCCTTCACGGTGACGTCGGACGTGATCCTCTCCAGCGTGCCGAAGGAGCAGGCGGGCGCGGCCTCCGCGGTGTCGGAGACGGCGTACGAGCTGGGCGCGGCGATGGGAATCGCCGTACTGGGTTCGATCGTGACCGGCGTGTACCGGAACTTCTCCGGCCCGGCGGGTACTCCGGCCGAGGCGCACGAGTCGTTGGGGGGTGCGGTGGAGGCGGCGGCTGCGATGCCGTCGGACACAGCTCGGGCGATGCTGTCCTCGGCCCAGGAGGCCTTCGTCGACGGCCTCACGATCGCGGCAGGCGCAGGCGCGGCAGTCCTGCTCGCGGCGGCGGTGGCAGCGTGGTTCCTACTTCGCGGCCAACGGTTGGACAACGCCGCTTCTTAGGGGCGCGGGGCTGTATCGATGTGCGGCTCCGCCGCGTGGGCGCGACCAGCCACGACGAACCCGCAGTCAACAAACTGCCCGAAGTTCCGCGCCCCCGGCCCAACCGGCGGAGCTACGCCGCTTCCTTCGCCTTGCTGGCGTACATGTCCACGTACTCCTGCCCCGACAGCCGCATGACCTCCGTCATCACCGAGTCGGTCACGGCCCGCAGCACGTAGCGATCCCGGTCCATCCCCTCGTACCGGGAGAACTCCATCGCCTCACCGAACCGCACCGTCACCTTGCGCGGCCGCGGCATGCCCGCCCCGCCCGGCTGGATCTTGTCCGTGCCGATCATGGCGAACGGGACGACCGGCGCCCCGGTCATCAGGGTCAGCCGCGCGATGCCGGTGCGCCCCCGGTACAGCCGCCCGTCGGGGGAGCGCGTGCCCTCGGGGTAGATGCCGAAGACCTGGCCCTCCTCCAGGATCCGGCGCCCGGTCATCAGCGCCGCGACGCCGCCGCGGCCGCCGTCCCGGTCGACCGGGATCATGCCGACGCCGGTGAAGAACCAGGCCATCAGGCGGCCCTTGAAGCCCTTGCCGGTGACGTACTCGTCCTTGCCGATGAAGAGGACCTGACGGTCGCAGACCAGCGGCAGGATCATCGAGTCGATGAAGGTGAGGTGGTTGCCGGCCAGGATGACCGGACCGTCGCCCGGGATGTGCTCCGCGCCCTCCACCTGTGGGCGGAACATCAGGCGCATGATCGGTCCGAGCACTGCCTTGATGAGCGCGAAGCGGGACAACGTGCCCTCCGGTGTCAACGGTTTCCTATATGTCTGTGCAGGTGAGGACGATACTCGCGGTCCCGGGTCTCCCGCACATCGGGTGCGCCGACTTCACCGACGTCTTACTCACTGTTGACGCAGGTTTACCTGCGGTGGCGCACCGAAGGCCGCGTGTAACGCGCCCGCCACGATGTGACGGACATCGCCCTCCGGGCATACCGGACGCGTTCCCCGCGTCACCGCACCGAACCCGACGGGCCGTCACCACTCTGTTCACGTACGACATCCAGCGTCACCCACGCGTTCCGGCGGTGGACTCCCCTCCGTCATGTACACGCACCTAGGATCGGCCCGCGCCCCGCAGGCGGAGCGCCGAACACAGAGGTCGAACGGGACGGGCAGGAAGGGCGCTCATGGGAACGCAGGAGAACGAGCAGACGGTCGGGACCGGACGGCGGGCGCTGCTCGGAGCGGCCGTGCTCGGCGGGGGCATGGCGGTCCTCGGGCTGTCCGGTACGGCGAAGGCCGCCGAGACCCGGCACGGTGGCGGCGGCCTGAACAGCCTGCCCAAGCCGACGATCATCGGCCATCGCGGCGCCAGCGGCTACCGGCCCGAGCACACCCTGGCCTCCTACCGGCTGGCCCTCGACATGGGCGCCGACATCGTCGAGGCGGGCGACCTGGTGCCCACCAAGGACGGCCACCTGGTCTGCCGGCACGAGCCGGAGATCGGCGGCACGACCGATGTCGCGGACCACCCCGAGTTCGCCGACCGCAAGAAGACGAAGCTGCTCGACGGCGTCTCCACCACCGGCTGGTTCACCGAGGACTTCACCCTCGCCGAGCTGAAGACGCTGCGCGCGATCGAGCGCATCCCGGCCAACCGTCCGCACAACACCCTCTACAACGGCCGCTTCGAGGTCCCGACCTTCGAAGAGGTCCTGCGCTGGCAGGACGAGCAGTCCCGCAAGCGCGGCAAGCAGGTCTGGATCTACCCCGAGCTCAAGCACCCCACCTACTTCCGCAAGCTGGGCCTCGCCCTGGAGGAGCGGGTCGCCAAGGTGCTGCACAAGCACGGCAAGGACCGCCGGAACTCGCCGGTCGTCATCCAGTCCTTCGAGCCGACCAGCATCCAGCGCCTGAACAAGCTGGTCGACAACCCGCTCGTGGTCCTGCTCTCCGGCCCGACCACCCGCCCCTGGGACTTCGTCGAGACCGGCGACCCGCGCACCGTCGCCGACCTGGTCAAGCCGGCCGGCCTCCGGGAGATCGCCTCCTACGCCCAGGGCATCGGTCCCACCCTGGACCTGATCATCCCGAAGGACGCGAGCGGCAACCTCACCACGCCCACCACGCTGGTGGGCGACGCGCACAAGGTCGGCCTGCTCCTACACCCCTGGACCATGCGCAACGAGAACCCCTTCCTCCCCGCGAACTTCCGCAAGGGCACCGACGCGGACGCCTACGGCGATGTCTTCGGCGCCTACAAGGTGTACTTCGCGACCGGCATCGACGGTGTCTTCACCGACAACCCCGACACGGGCGTGCTGGCCCGCGAGGACTTCGTCAACGGCTGAGACCCACGCCCCGGTTGGGGTGACCGTCGGCCGTCCGGGCAACCCCGCGCCCGGGCGGCCGCGTCGTGCCGCATATGACGGACGATCTGGTTGCCGCGCTGCGCCCCCTGCTCACCGCCGAGGCCTCGGCGGAGGCACCCGCCTGCGGAGCGGAACCCGGCGACCTGGAACAGGCGGTCTGGCTCCGCCTCCTCGAACGCCTCGACTCCGACGGCCCGCCCCCGGACCCACCGGGTTGGCTGCGCAGGGCGGTCCGCTCCGAGGCGCGCCGCAGCCGCCGTACGACCCGGCTCGAACGACCGTTTGAGCACGAGCCGGCGGACGAGAGCGCCGACGACCCGGAACACCTCGCCCTCACGGCCGCCCGCCACCGCGCCCTGCGGGAGGCGGTCCGCCGTCTCCCCGGCCGCTGCCCGCGTCTGATGGAGGCCCTCCTCTCCCCGAAGGACCTGACATACCGGGAAATCGCGGGGGAGTTGGGTATCTCACAGGGCAGTCTCGGCCCGGAACGTTCCAGATGCCTGGGATGTCTGCGTCGTTTGCTCACACCGGAGGTTGCGGCCCGCAGAGCGCGGGGATAGGAGTGAGGAACAACAGGCGATCAGGTGAGCGGGAGGCGTGCGCACATGGGCATGAGCGTGACCATCTCGGTGGCGACCGAGCAGGACGCGGAGCAGATCTTCAGGCTGCAGTACCTGTGCTTCCAGAGCGAGGCGGCGCTGTACGGCAACTACCGCATCGACCCGCTGGTCCAAACCCTGGACTCGGTCCGCGCGGAGGTCGCCGCGGACTGCGTCTTCGTGGCGCGGCTCGGCGACGAGGTCGTCGGCTCGGTCCGCGGCAGCGTCACCGCGGAGGGCGCCGCCGCCATCGGCAAGCTCTGCGTCCACCCCCGCCTCCAGGGCCACGGCATCGGCGCGCGGCTCCTGCGCGCGGCTGAAGCCGCCCTCACCGAACAGCGCGGCGCCAAGAGGTTCCGCCTGGAGGCAGGCCACCGCAGCGAGGGCAACCTCCGCCTGTACCGCAAGGTGGGCTACGAGGCGGTGGGCACGTCGAAGGGCGCGGACGGGGTACCGATGATCGTCCTGGAGAAACTGGCGGGGACGTACGCAACAACTGCGTGACTGCAGCGCCCCAAGGGGCGCGGGGCCGTATCGATGTGCGGCTCCGCCGCATGGGCGCGACCAGCCACGACGGGCCCGCAGCCGCCTGACATCCTCAGGCGGCATCCCCGTGCGGCGCATTCTTGCGCAGCCAATAGAGCGCGGACAGCGGCAAGAGCACCGGAATGAAGAGATAGCCCATCCCGAAATCGGACCACACGGTCGCATCGGGAAATGCGGACGGCTCGGCCATGGTCCAGGTGCCCACGGCCAGCACGCCCACCAGCTCAGCTGCGCAGCAAACCCGCGCCGCCTTGCGGGCCCTTTCGCCGCCCCTGACGAGGGTGTACGTGATGAACCCGTAGACGAGCCCCGCCACCGCGGACAATGAGTAGGCGAGCGGCGCCCGGTCGAACTCCGTCGCGATCTGGTACGCCGACCGCGACACGGCCCCGACCACCATCACGCCGTACAGCCACACCAGCAGGATCCCGGGCCCACTGATCAGCCGCGTCCTGGTCGGCTTCTCCTCGGTCACGGCCACCTCAGCCTCCCCAGATGTCATAGAGCCGTACCTCCAGCACGGCCAGCACCACACCGCCCGCGGCGACCGTCACCGAGCCCCACTTGGTGCGCTCGGCCAGCGACATGAAACCCGCGGCCGGAACGCACGCGAACGAGCCCAGCAGATAGGCCACGAAGATCGTCGTGCCCTGCTCCGGCTTCTCACCCCGCGCCAGCAGCACGATCCCGACCACCAGCTGCACCAGGGCCAGCACCGTCACCACGGCCATCCCGATGAAATGCCAGTCCTTGGTCGGCTGATCACGGTACGCCGCCCATCCGCACCACGCGGCGAGCAGCAGCGCGGCGACCCCGGTCACCAGCGTCAGGGCATCAAACATGCGGCGAGCCTATTACGGGCCAAAAGGCCTGATGCGGCCGCCCCCGGCGCGCATCGTAGGGTCGAGGACATGAAGATCCGTGCACAGGCCCTCCTGTTCGACAACGACGGCACCCTCGTCTCCTCCCTCGCCTCCGTGGACCGCTGCTGGGCGCGCTGGGCCGAGGAGTACGGCATCACGGAGGAGTTCGGCGGGGTCGAGCTGCACGGACGCCCCGCCGTCGAGATAGTCGCCGACCTGCTGCCCGCCGACGTCGTGCCGGAGGCCCTCGCACGGATCGAGAGCCTGGAGGTGGAGGACGTACCGAACGACGGTGTGCACCTCCTGCCCGGCACCAAGCACTTCCTCGACTCGCTGCCCGCCGACCGCTGGGCCGTCGTCACCTCCGCCACCCGGCGGCTCGCCGAGGCCCGGCTCGACGCCGTCGGGATCCTCCCCAAGACCATGGTCACCGCCGACGACATCACGCGCGGCAAGCCCGACCCCGAGCCCTACCTCCTCGCCGCCCGCGAACTGGGCGTCGACCCGGCCCACTGCGTCGTCTTCGAGGACGCCCCCGCGGGTCTCGCGGCCGGTCGCGCCGCCGGTATGACCACCGTGGCGTTGGCCACAACCCACGAGGCCCACGAGCTCGACGCCGACCTCGTCGTGCGGGACCTGTCTGCCCTGTCCGCGCTGGTCATCGACGGGGGCGTGGAGATCTCCGTCCGCGCCTGATGGCTGTCCGCCGCTGTCCAGGATGCGGACAGCGGCGGTCGGTAAGGACCGTACGTCTGGTTTACTGATCGCATGACCACGACGAGCTGCCGCACCGCTGCGACCGAGGCGACCATGACGCCCGGTGCTCGTTGTATGTGTCGAATGTGCGCCTTCTAGAGGGCCCCTGCACCACCTGAGCCTCGCGCCCCGAAGCGAGAGCCCGCTCATGTCCACGCGTACGCCCCGCGTACGGGACTGAGCCCCGCCCCCGCGCACACGATTCTCCTTCCCGGTTCGACCGCGCCTGCGAGAACCGTGCTGCGTCCTGGCTGCCTTCGACTCTGAACGCCACGTGCCCGGCGCCCACGACGCGCCGTGCACTCGACAGTGACGGAACCCCAGTGATCACCACATCGGGCCTGACCAAGGTCTACCGCTCGCGCGGCCGCGAGGTCACCGCCCTCGACGGCGTCGATCTCCATGTCCGCGAAGGCGAGGTGTACGGCGTCATCGGCCAGTCAGGCGCCGGCAAGTCCTCGCTCATCCGCTGCGTCAACCTGCTGGAGCGCCCCACCGCCGGCACCGTGACCGTCGCCGGCCAGGACCTCACCGCCCTCGCGGGGCGCGGCCCCCGGGCCGGCAAGGAACTCCGGCAGGCCCGCAGCCGTATCGGCATGGTCTTCCAGCACTTCAACCTGCTGTCCTCCCGCACGGTCCAGGACAACGTCGAGCTTCCGCTGGAGATCCTCGGCAAGTCGGGCAAGGAACGCTCCCGCAAGGCGCTCGAACTGCTCGACCTCGTCGGTCTTGCCGACAAGGCCAAGGCCTACCCCGCCCAGCTCTCCGGCGGCCAGAAGCAGCGCGTCGGCATCGCCCGCGCCCTGGCCGGCGACCCCAAGGTGCTGCTCTCCGACGAGGCCACCAGCGCCCTCGACCCGGAGACCACCCGCTCCATCCTCCAGCTGCTGCGCGACCTGAACCGGCAACTGGGCCTGACCGTCCTGCTCATCACGCACGAGATGGACGTCGTGAAGTCGATCTGCGACTCGGCCGCGCTCATGGAGCAGGGCCGCATCGTCGAGTCCGGCACGGTGAGCGAGCTGCTCGCGACGCCCGGCTCCGAACTGGCCTCCGCCCTCTTCCCGGTGGGCGGCGAGGCCTCCGGCGACGACCGCACCGTCGTCGACGTCACCTTCCAGGGCGAGGCGGCGACCCAGCCCGTCATCTCCCAGCTCTCGCGCACCTACAACATCGACATCTCGATCCTCGGCGCCGCCATCGACACCGTCGGCGGCCTCCAGGTCGGCCGGATGCGCATCGAGCTGCCCGGCCGCTACGAGGACAACGTCGTGCCGATCGGCTTCCTGCGCGAACAGGGCCTCCAGATCGACGTCATCGATGAACCCCTGTTGGTGAAGGAAGGTGCCAAGTGACCTGGTCCGAGATGCAGCCCCTGCTGGAGCAGGCGTGTTGGGACACCCTCTACATGGTCGGCTGGTCCACCCTCATCGCCGTCGTCGGCGGCCTTCCGCTCGGCATCCTCCTCGTCCTCACCGACCGCGGCGGTCTGCTCCAGAACGTCCTCGCCAACAAGGTCATCGGGCAGATCGTGAACGTCGCCCGGTCGATGCCGTTCATCATCCTGATGGTCGCGCTGATGAGCTTCACGCGCTGGATCACCGGCACGACCATCGGCCGCGAGGCCGCCATCGTGCCGCTCGCGATCGGCGCGATCCCCTTCTTCGCGCGCCTGGTCGAGACGGCTGTCCGCGAAGTGGACGGCGGGCTCGTCGAGGCCGTGCAGTCGATGGGCGGCAACACCTGGACGATCGTGCGCAAGGTCCTCGTCCCCGAGTCCCTGCCGTCCCTCATCGCCAGCACCACCACCACGATCGTCGCCCTCATCGGCTACTCGGCCATGGCCGGCACGGTCGGCGCCGGCGGCCTCGGCGACATCGCCATCCGCTACGGCTACCAGCGCTTCGAGACCGAGCTGATGTGGTTCACCGTCGCGATCCTCGCGGTGGTCATCTCCCTCATCCAGTTCGCCGGCGACTACGCGGCCCGCTCCCTGCACCGCCGCGGCGGCCACTCGGGCGCGGCACCGAAGCTGCGGCTGCTGAAGGCGTCCACGGCCACGAGCAAGACCGTCTAGGCCCAGCTCCCCCCTGAACTCCCCGAACACCCAAGTCGGGGTCGCATTACCCATAAGGAAAGGCACTTTTCGTGCGTAACACCGCCAAGATCACCACTGCCGTCCTCGCCGCCGGAGCCCTCACCCTCGGGCTCTCCGCCTGCGGCTCGGACAAGGACTCCGGCTCCGACGCGAGCGCCCCGCTGAAGGTCGCGGCCACGCCGACCCCGCAGGGCGAGATCCTCACCTACATCAAGGACAACCTCGCCAAGAAGGCCGGCCTCGACCTCGAGGTCAAGGAGTTCACCGACTACGTGACGCCGAACACGGCCGTCCAGCAGGGTGAGGTCGACGCCAACTACTTCCAGCACCAGCCGTACCTGGACGACTTCAACAAGAAGAACGGCACCGACATCGTCGCCGTGCCGAACGCCACGGTGCACCTGGAGCCGCTCGGCGTGTACTCCCAGGGCGTCAAGAAGCTCACGGACCTGAAGAAGGGCGCCACCATCGCCCTCCCGAACGACACCACCAACGAGGCCCGCGCGCTGAAGCTGCTGGAGGCCAACGGTGTGATCAAGCTCAAGGCGGGCGCCGGCTACTCCGCGACCCCCAAGGACATCGCCTCCAACCCCAAGAACCTCCAGTTCAAGGAGCTCGAGGCGGCCCAGCTGCCGCGCTCCCTCGGTGACGTCGACGCCGCGGTCATCAACGGCAACTACGCGCTGGAGGCCGACCTCAGCCCGGCCAAGGACGCCATCGCCGCCGAGTCGCCCAAGGACAACCCGTACGGCAACTTCCTCGCCGTGAAGAAGGGCAACGAGGACGACCCGCGCGTGCAGAAGCTGGCCAAGCTGCTCACGTCGCCCGAGGTGAAGAAGTTCATCGAGGACAAGTACGACGGCGCCGTCGTCGCGGCCTTCTGACCGCCGTGAAGCGCCGCTCCGTACTGCTGACGGCCACGCTGGCTCTCGGCCTGACGCTCACCGCCTGCGGCTCGGGCTCCTCCGGTGGCGCCGACGACGCCAGGCTGGTCGTCGGCGCCACCGCGGTCCCGGCCGGCGAGGTCCTGACGTACATCAAGGACAACCTCGCCGAGAAGGCGGGCCTCGACCTGGAGATCAGGGAGTTCACGGACTACGTCCTGCCGAACACCGCGCTCCAGGAGGGCTCGCTCGACGCGAACCTGTACCAGAACAAGCCCTACCTGGACGACTTCAACCAGTCCAAGGGCACCGACCTGGTCCCGGTCGTCGACGCCTATCTGCCGCCCATGGGCGTCTACTCGAAGAAGGTCACCGACGTCACGAAGCTCGCCGACGGAGCCACCGTCGCCGTGCCGAACGACACCACCAACGAGGGCCGTGCCCTGAAACTCCTCGCCTCCAAGGGCGTCATCACGCTCAAGGAGGGCGCGGGCACGGACGCGTCCCCGGCGGACATCGCCGCCAACCCCAGGCACCTGAAGTTCAAGGAGCTGGAGCCCGCCCAGCTGCCGCGCTCGCTCGATGACGTGGCCGCGGCGGTCATCAACAACAACTACGCCCAGGACGCCGGCCTCAGCCCCACCGAGGACGCCATCCTGCTGGAGTCGGTGAAGGACAACCCCTACGCCAACCTCCTCGCCGTGAAGAAGGGCAACGAGGACGACCCGCGCGTGAAGAAGCTCGCGAAGCTGCTCACGTCGTCCGAGGTGAAGAAGTTCATCGAGGACAAGTACAAGGGCTCGGTCCTGCCGGTCGCTTCCGGCTGACGGCGCGTATACGGCGTTTCGGTACGCACAGGGTCCACTCGCTCACCCCGAGTGGGCCCTGTCGTGCGGTTCAGTGCTTTCATGCTGCATGCTGGGCAGTTCAGCAGGCCCTGAAGGTTTTCCGAAGGTTACGGAGTGGCGCATGACTAGCACCTTCCCCAACATCTCCATCAGCACGGAGCGGTTGGTGTTGCGCCCCCTCGACGAGGACGACGTGCCCGCGCTGGCCGAGATGATGAACGACGAGCAGGTCGGCGCCTGGACGGACGTCCCTCAGCCCTACACCGAGGACGGCGCCCGCACCTGGATCACCGAGTACGCCCCCGCCGAGCGGGCGGCCGGGCGGGGGCTCGACCTCGCCGTCACCGAATTCCTCACCCAGCGCCTGGTCGGCATCGTCCAGCTCGCCAAGACGAACTGGCATGTGCGCTCCACCGAGCTGTCGTACATCGTCGCCCCCTGGGCCCGCGGCGAGGGCTACGCCTCCGAGGCCGCGCTGGCCACCGCCCAATGGCTGTTCAGCGACCAGAAGTTCGAACGGATCGAGCTGCGCACGGCCGCCGACAACACCGCCTCGCAGCAGGTCGCCCAGAAGATCGGCTGTATCAGCGAGGGCGTCCTGCGCAACGCGTGCATAGCGCACGTCCGCACGGACGACGGCACCTGGACCGACGTCCGCACGGACTTCATCGTCTGGAGCCTCCTCCCGGAGGATCTCGACGGCGCCGGGGAGCAACTGGCCGACAGCGGCGGCTTCACCTCGTTCGGCGAGTGGAACTGACGGGAATCCAACCCACGGGCACGGGTGGTGCCCGCCCAGCGACCAGGTACCCTCACGGAGCCCGCCCCTCGGGGCTGCCCCACGACGACCTGCGCAAACCCGGGAGACTGACGACGATGGCCGACCGCGTCACGGTGATCGGCTGGGACGGTTCGCCGCTGACCGCCGCGGCACGCTCCGCCCTCGGTGCCGCCACGCTCGTGGCCGGCGCCGCACACCACCTTGCGCTCCCCGAGGTGCCGCCCACCGCCGAGCGCATCCGCCTCGGCAGCACCGCCCTCGCCGCCCGCCGCATCGCCGGCCATCGCGGAACCGCGGTCGTGCTCGCCGACGGTGATCCGGGCTTCTTCGGAGTCGTACGGACCCTGCGCGCACCCGAGTTCGGCCTGGAGGTCGAGGTCGTCCCCGCCGTCTCCTCGGTCGCCGCCGCCTTCGCCCGGGCCGGCATGCCGTGGGACGACGCCCAGGTGGTCGTCGCACACCGTCGCACCCTGCGACGTGCGGTGAATGTGTGCCGCGCCCACACCAAGGTCGCCGTCCTCACGTCCCCCGGCGCCGGACCCGCCGAACTCGGCCTGCTCCTGGAGGGCGTGCACCGCACCTTCGTCATCTGCGAGGAACTGGGCACCGAACGCGAGCAAGTCACCGTCGTCACCTCCGACAAGGCCGCCGACCACGCCTGGCGCGACCCGAACGTCGTCATCGTCATCGGCGGCCGGGCCGGCGCGGGGGAGTCCGGTGGCTGGATCTCCGGGCGCGACCCGGGCGCCGGGCCGCGCGGCTGGACGCTGCCCGCCGAGTCCTACGGCGGACTCATGGGCGAGGGCGAGCTGGAACCGCTGCGCGCGGCCCAACTCGCCAGGCTCGGCCCGCGCGTCGGTGACCTCGTGTGGGACATCGGCTGCGGCAGCGGCGCCTTCGCCACCGAGGCCGCCCGGGCCGGTGCCGCCGTCATCGCCGTCGACCGGGACCCGCGGGCCTGTGAGCGCACCGGGGCCAACGCGCGCGGCTTCGGGGTCCAGCTTCAGATCGTCCACGGCACCGCCCCGCACGTCCTGGAGAACCTCCCGGAACCGGACGTCGTACGCATCGGTGGCGGGGGAGCCGCCGTAGTCTCGGCCGTCGCCGACCGGCGCCCGCAGCGCATCGTCACGCACGCCGCGACCCGTGACGCCGCCGAACTCGTCGGACGGGACCTCACCGAACACGGCTACGACGTGGAGTGCGCGCTCCTGCAGTCCGTGGAGCTCGACACGCGGGCCTGGACGGAGCGCGAGCGCACGGTTGCGTTCCTGCTCAGCGGGGTGTTGCCCGACCGCACGGTATGACCGTGTACCTGTCCCCGTGATCCTGTTGTCGTACCGCGCGCGGTAGGCTGGCCGATCGTTGTACCGCACTCGGTCGCCCGGCGCTTCGTCGGTCAATGTCCGGAAAACACGCCCCGTTTGGGGTGCGTGTGGTACGGCGGACCTGGGGGACGCGCAACGTGGCGCAGTCCACAGCGGCCTGTCGCGGATCAACCTGTCGCGACGGCCGAACGGCCACGACAATGCCACTCAATGGCTTTGTCGCCTTTTTGGGCGGGTCGTTCGTGCCGCTGGGCACGCACGCTCGTTCTTCACTGCGGGGGCGGTCGGTGCGCCGTTCCCGGGCGAGCTGGTCGTAAGAGGCACTAACCGATGGGCGAGGGGTACGCATGACCGACACCGGCCAGGTCCCGAGCGAGGGACTGCCGGAGAGCGCAGGCATGGTGGAGCAGCCGGGCGCCCCCGCGGCGCACGGTACGTACACCTACCTCTCCGAGACCACCGCCGAGGACGAAGACCTGCTGATGCCCGGCTCCCAGGGTGCCTGGGGCAACGAGGTCGCCCCACCCGCGCCGGAGCCGGTCCTGGAGGCCGTCCACGAGCCGGGTCCGCACGAGATCTCCGGCCGTGACAGCGGCTCGGTCGACCTCAGCGGCGTCCGCTTCCCGAACCCGACGCCCCCGTCGACGCCGATTCCGCCCATCACACCCCGACGCCCCCTGCACCTCGGTCCGCCCATCCCCGACGCCTCCGCCAGCCCGGTCCGCTCCCTCGCCGACCGCGGCGCCGTGGGCGCACCCGCACGCCACCCCGGCGCGACCGGCCCCGAGTACCTCGACGTCCAGCAGCACCGCGAGGCGTCGGCCCCTCAGGCGGCGACCCCCTGGGGCGCGCCGGCCCCGGCACCGGTGAGCGTCGAGGCGTCGGCTGCCGAAACGGTTGTCCCGACCGGGCAGCCGGTGAGCGTCGCGCAGGCGGTGGCGGCCGGCGTCGCCACCGACGCCGTGGCCGCGGGGAGTGCTCCGCAGGGTACGGCGGACGGGGCGCAGGCCACTGCTTCGGACGTGCCGCTGGGCGCCGAGGCAGGTGTGGTTGTGCCGCAGGAGAGTGTGCAGGACGGTCAGCTGCCGTCGGCCGCCGATGCCACGCCGGTCGTTGGTGTGGAGCCGGTCGTCGGGGAGATGCCGGGCGGTGCGCAGGTCCCGGGCGTCGAGGAGTTGCCGGACGCCGCGCAGGCTCCGGGTGCCGGGGCGGCGCCTGGCCAGGACGCCGGTCAGCCGGCTGCTGCCGTGGATGACCCCACCGCCGGGGAGGATGACGCGGCAGTTATGGCCGATTCCGGTGCCGGTACGGTCGAGGCGATCCCGTCCGACGCCGACGGCGGGGAGGTCCCGGTGAGCGGGGTCGCCCCGGATGCCGGACAGGTGCCTGGTGCGTCCGATGTCCCCGACGCCGTGCAGGACGCGGGAGCCGGCGATGCGCCCGAGGACGGGCAGAGCGTCGAGCCCGAGCAGCTTCCCGGAATCGTGCCGGGCGCCGAGGGCGTGCCGGTTGCCGGGGGCACCGCGGGCGACGGCGCGCAGGCTGTCGGTGCGGGCGACGCCCAGGCCTCCGAGGTCCCCGTGGCTGCTGAGGCTCCCGGCGAGGCCGCGCCCGAGGCCGCGTCGGCCGGCGAGGCTGCTGTGGCTGAGGCCGGGGACGTCGCCGAGACGGCCGTGCCCGAGACGGTACAGGCGGTCGCGGTGCCCGCCGCGGAGAGCGAACCGGAGCTCGTGGCGACCCCTGCTGAGGGCGAGCAGGCTTTCGCACCGCCCGCTGCTGAAGCGGAGCAGGTTCTTGCAGCGCCCGCCGCTGAGGCTGAGCAGGTGTTCGCAGCGCCCGCCGCTGAGGCTGAGCAGGTGTTCGCACCGCCCGCCGCTGAGGGCGAACAGACTCTTGCAGCGCCCGCTCCTGAAGCAGCGCAGGCCCTCGCCGCGCCCGCCCCTGAAGCAACGCAGCCCCTCGCAGTACCCGCCCCTGAAGCCGACCAGGTGCCGGAGACGCCCGTCGTAGATGCGGAGCAGACTCTCGGGGTTCCCTCCGCCGAGGCTGCCCAGGTCGCCGACGCCGTCGTGCCCGAGGCTCTCGCCCAGGGCGGCGAAGAGCCCGCTCCCCAGGGTGCCCCGGTCCCCGAGGCCGTCTCCGCCGCCGAGGCCGCCCAGGTCGCAGCCGAGGGTGTCATCCCGGCTCAGGGCCGGCCGACCCCCGAAGCCGCCCCCGACCCGACGGCATCGGAACCGGCACCGGCGCCCCGGCCCGCGGACGCCGAGCAGGTCGGCCAGGTGCCACACCCCGCCGACGACGCCTCCGCCGTCGTAAGCCTTGATGCAGCCCTCGATCCGACCCCGCACTCCTCGGACGCCGAACAGACCGCCCAGCAGCAGGCCGAACTCTCCGCCCCGGTCGTGGAACCCCTGGCGGAGCCGAACCTCGCGCAGGTCCAGCCGCCGGACCAGGACGGTACGCCGACGGACGCCGACGCGGCCGTCGCCGCCCAGGCCGTGGCCGCGAGCACGCCCGTCGCCGAAGCGGAAGCCCACATCGCGGACCCCGCAGGCCAATTGCCGGCCGCCCAGCAGACCCCGGACCTGCCCGCCGAGTCGCCCGACCCGCGGCAGTCCCCGGCGGACGCCGCACCGGCCGAGGCGCCCGAGCCGTTCGTCGCGGAACCCGCCGGACCGCAGCTGAGGTCAGTGGCCCAGTCCGCGCAGGCGCTCCCAGACCCCCAGGACCCGACCCAACCGCCCGTCGGGCCGACGGAGTTCGGCGGTGAGGCGGGCGACGCCACGGCCGTCCTCCCGTCCGCCACGCCGCTGGAGCCGACGCCCGACCAGTCCCTCGGGCAGTTCGTCCCGGTCGAAGGCCTGGTACCGACCACCCCGCACCTCGCGCCGACCCCGCCGCAGCCGATCCTCCTCCCCGTTGAGGAGACACCGGCTACCGTCGTCATGGTCCCCGCACCCCGTGAGGGCGACCCCGAACTCGTACAGCACGCGGAGGACCTGGACACCCGGGCCGCCGACCAGGAAGACCCTCAAGAAGAGAGCACGGCCGCAGTGGAAGAAGTACGTCAGTCCACCGGCCCCGCCGCGCCCGCCTACGACGACGCCGAGCGCGAGGCCGTCCTCAAAGTCATGCGCGAGCGCCGCGACATCCGCAACGGCTTCCGCAGTGACCCGATCCCGCACGAGGTCCTGCTGCGCGTCCTGGAGGCCGCCCACACCGCGCCCTCCGTGGGCCACTCGCAGCCGTGGGACTTCGTCGTCATCCGCTCCGCCGAGACCCGGCGCACCATGCACGAACTGGCCCAGCGACAGCGCGAGGCGTACGCCAAGTCCCTGCCCAAGGGCCGGGCCAAGCAGTTCAAGGAACTGAAGATCGAGGCCATCCTCGACACCCCGGTGAACATCGTCGTCACCGCCGACCCGACCCGCGGCGGCCGGCACACCCTCGGCCGGCACACCCAGCCGCAGATGGCGCCCTACTCCGCCGCGCTCGCCGTCGAGAACCTCTGGCTCGCCGCCCGTGCCGAGGGCCTCGGCGTCGGCTGGGTCAGCTTCTTCGACGAGCGCGAGATGGTCCGCGCCCTCGGCCTGCCCGAGCACCTGGAGGTCATCGCCTACCTGTGCGTCGGGTACGTCGACGAGTTCCCGGACGAGCCCGAGTTGATGCAGGCGGGCTGGTCCAAGCGCCGCCCGCTGTCGTGGGTCGTGCACGAGGAGACGTACGGCCGTCGCGCCCTGCCCGGCGAGGAGCCGCACGACCTGCTCGGCGAGACCGTCGCCCAGATCCGCCCGCTGGACGCCAAGGCGCTCGGCGAGGCCTGGGAGCGGCAGAAGCGCATGACCAAACCGGCCGGCGCGCTCGGCATGCTGGAGATCATCTCCGCCCAGTTGTCCGGGCTGTCCCGGCAGTGCCCGCCGCCGATCCCGGAGCCCGCGGCCGTCGCGATCTTCGCCGGTGACCACGGCGTGCACGCCCAGGGCGTCACCCCCTGGCCGCAGGAGGTGACCGCCCAGATGGTCGCCAACTTCCTCGGCGGCGGCGCGGTCTGCAACGCCTTCGCCGGCCAGGTGGGTGCCGAGGTCTGTGTCGTGGACGTCGGCGTGGTCACCGACCTCCCGGCGACCCCGGGTCTGCTGCCCCGCAAGGTCCGCGCGGGCACCTCCGACATGACGACCGGCCCCGCGATGACCCGCGAGGAGGCCAAGCAGGCCATCGAGGTCGGCATCGAGACCGCCCGCGACCTGGTGGCGGCCGGCAACAAGGCCCTGCTCACGGGTGAGATGGGCATCGCCAACACGACCGCGTCGGCGGCCCTGATCTCCGTCTTCACGGACACCGACCCGGCCGAGGTCACGGGGCGCGGCACCGGCATCAACGACGAGACCCTCGCCCGCAAGACCGAGGTCGTCCGCCGCGCCATCGAGCTCCACCAACCCGACCCCGCCGACCCCATCGGCGTCCTGGCCGCGATCGGCGGCTTCGAACACGCCGCGATGGTCGGCCTGCTGCTCGGCGGCGCCTCCCTGCGCACCCCGGTGATCCTGGACGGCGTCAGCGCCGGCGCCGCCGCTCTGGTCGCCCGCGCGATCGCCCCCGAGGTCCTGGCCGCCTGCATCGCGGGCCACCGCAGCGCCGAGCCCGGCCATGTCGCCGCCCTCAACAAGCTGGGCCTGCGCCCCCTGGTCGACCTGGACCTGAGGCTGGGCGAGGGCACGGGCGCGCTGCTGGCCCTGCCGTTGGTGCAGAGCACGGCGAGGGCGATGCACGAGGTGGCGACGTTCGACTCGGCCGGGGTGACCGAGAAGTAGGCACGAGGGGATCTCGGGGACGGCAGTGCCCAGGGCCTGTGCCGCCCGCCGCGGTTGTGGCCGGCGCGCGGGTCCTTCGGGTCCGGGGCCCACGCTTTCGTGGGCCCATGGGTCCGTGGACAGTCGTGCCGCAGGGCGGAACGGGTGGGCACGGACCCACGCACCCGCACCCGGCAATGACGCTCAGCCACCGGACACCTGCGCAGCCTTCCCCGCCCGCCCCGTAAAATCCGCACGTCAGGGCCACCGCACCGCCGTAAAGAGGAGCCGCACCTCATGGCCGAAAACCCCGCCTACCCGGTAGGCCTCCGCCTCACCGGCCGCAAGGTCGTCGTCCTCGGCGGCGGTCATGTGGCCCAGCGCCGCCTCCCCACCCTCATCGCGGCCGGCGCCGACATCCACCTCGTGTCCCCTTCGGTGACCCCCTCGGTCCAGGCCATGGCGGACGCGGGCGAGCTCACCTGGCACGAGCGCCCTTACGAGGAAGGCGACCTCGCGGAGGCCTGGTACGCCCTGATCGCCACCGGCGACACCGAAGCCAACACGCTGGCCTCGGCCGAAGCGGAGCGCCGCCGAGTCTGGTGCGTCCGATCCGACGACGCCGACGCCGCCACCGCCTGGACCCCGGCGACCGGCCACAGCGAGGGCGTCACGATCGCCGTCCTCACCACCGACGCGCGGGGCCGCGACCCCCGCCACACGGCCGCCATCCGCGACGCGGTCGTCGAGGGCCTCCGCGACGGCACGCTGGTGGCCCCCCACCACCGCACCCGCACCCCCGGCGTCGCCCTGGTCGGCGGCGGCCCCGGCGATCCCGACCTGATCACCGTGCGCGGTCGCCGTCTGCTCGCCGAGGCCGACGTGGTGATCACCGACCACCTGGGCCCGCGCGACCTGCTCGCCGAACTTCCCCCGAGCGTCGAGGTGATCGACGCCGCGAAGCTGCCGTACGGCCGCTTCATGGCCCAGGAGGCCATCAACAACGCGCTGATCGAGCACGCCAAGCAGGGCAAGTCGGTCGTACGACTCAAGGGCGGCGACCCCTTTGTGTACGGCCGTGGCATGGAGGAGGTCCAGGCGCTGGCCGAGGCCGGCATCCCGTGCACCGTCGTACCCGGCATCTCCAGCTCCATCTCCGTGCCGGGTGCCGCCGGCATCCCGGTCACCCACCGGGGCGTCGCCCACGAGTTCACGGTGGTCAGCGGCCATATCGCCCCCGACGACGAGCGCTCCCTGGTCGACTGGCCGTCCCTCGCCAAGCTGACCGGCACCCTGGTGATCCTCATGGGCGTCGGCACGATCGGGAAGGTCGCCGAGACGCTCATCGCGCACGGCAAGTCCCCGGACACGCCCGTCGCCCTGGTCCAGGAGGGCACGACGGCCGCCCAGCGCAGGGTCGACGCGACCCTCGCCACGGCCGGCGACACGGTGCTCGCCCACGAGGTGAAGCCGCCGGCGGTCATCGTCATCGGCGAGGTCGTGAACGTAGGACCGACCCCTTCCCAGTGACCCCTTCCGCGCGAGCCCATTTCGTAACCGCGGGTAACCCAACCGTGCCAAGCCGTTGGCACCGCACCCAGGACAAGGCAGTATCACCCTGTGGCCGATCTCATCACCGTCGATGACCCCGACGACCCTCGCCTGCGCGACTACACGGGCCTGACCGACGTCGACCTGCGCCGCAAGCGCGAGCCGGCCGAGGGCCTGTTCATCGCCGAGGGCGAGAAGGTCATCAGACGGGCCAAGGAAGCCGGCTACGAGATGCGGTCGATGCTGCTCTCGGCCAAGTGGGTCGACGTCATGCGCGACGTCATCGACGAGCTCCCGGCCCCGGTCTACGCGGTCAGCCCGGAACTGGCCGAGCAGGTCACCGGCTACCACGTGCACCGCGGCGCGCTCGCCTCCATGCAGCGCAAGCCGCTGCCGACGGCCGCCGAACTCCTGCGGACCACCCGCCGGGTGGTGGTCATGGAGTCGGTCAACGACCACACCAACATCGGCGCCATCTTCCGCTCGGCGGCAGCCCTCGGCATGGACGCGGTCCTGCTCTCCCCGGACTGCGCCGACCCCTTGTACCGACGGAGCGTCAAGGTCTCGATGGGCGCGGTCTTCTCGGTGCCGTACGCCCGCCTCGACACCTGGCCCAAGGGCCTGGACTCGGTCCGCGAGGCCGGCTTCACGCTGCTCGCCCTCACCCCCGACGAGAAGGCCAAGACCCTCGACGAGGCCGCCCCGCACAAGATGGAGCGGGTCGCCCTCATGCTCGGCGCCGAGGGCGACGGCCTCTCCACCCAGGCCCTCGTCGCCGCCGACGAATGGGTCCGCATCCCCATGGCCCACGGCGTCGACTCCCTCAACGTCGGTGCGGCGGCCGCGGTCGCCTTCTACGCGGTGGCCACGGGCCGCCCCCAGGTCTAGGCCGTACGGCGATGGCGCAGCGCGAGGCGATCGTCGCGGTCCTGCTCCGCGGCGCCGACCACGTCCTCGCCATCCGCCGCGGCCCCGCCGTCGCACGCCCCGGCTACTGGCAGCCCCTCAGCGGCAAGGTCGAGCCGGGGGAGACCCAGCGGGAGGCGGTCGTCCGGGAGGTCCGTGAGGAGGTCGGCCTCACCGTCGTACCCCTGGCGAAGGTCTGGGAGTCCGAGACCGACGACGGCCGCTTCCGCCTCCACTGGTGGACGGCGCGCGCCGACACCGGCGACGTGATCCCCGACCCGGACGAGGTCGGCGAGGCCCGCTGGGTCACACCGGAGGAGTTCCTGTCCCTGGACCCGGTCTTCGACGGCGACCGCGAGTTCTTCGAACGGATCCTCCCCGGCCTGTGACACCCGCGAGGCCCGACTGCGCGAGGCCCGACTGCGCGAGGCCCGACTGTGCGGGACTCGACTACTCGTCGGAGATCTCGAAGGTCGACTCGTACCGCTCGGACATCAAGTCCCCGTCCAACGGCTGGTAGCCAGGCTCCACGTGCTCCTGCCGCTCCCGTACGACGTCCCCGTCGTCGCCGAGCCCCCGCTGCGGACCCTGGCAGCCCTGGGCCGCCGCGATGCCGAGCGCCACGAGCAGCGTCACGACGACGAACACGAACAGCCGCTGCCGCAGCAGCTGCGGGTTGGCGGGCCGACGGCCGGTCCCGGTGTTCCGCGGGGCCGGACGACCGTTTCCGTTGCGCTGGGCGGGCCGGTTGCCGTTTCCGTTGCCGGAGCGCGGGGCGTTCCGTGCGGAGGGCACCGGCCGAGTCCCCGACCGGGGGGACGGCGCCGTACCGCTGTGCGGGGCACTGCCGCCCCTCGACGCGGGTACGTCGCGTGCGGGGCCGGGCACCCTCGGGACGCCTGTGCCGCGCGGCAGCCCGGTGCCGCGGGGGGATGCGGTGCCCTGCGTGCGACGCTGGGCGCGCTGCTGGTCCGGGTAGGTGTCGGCGAGCCGCCCGGTCGGACGGTCCGCCTCGGCGGAGCGGGGCGCGGGCGGGCGTACGTCGGAGAGGCCCTGCGCCTCCCGGGCCGCGATCTCCTTGAGACGCAACGACAGCTGCAGCGTGCTGGGCCGCTCCTCCGGGTCCTTCGCCAGACACGCCCGTACGAGCGGAGCCAGAGCGTCCGGTACGCCGTGCAGCTGCGGCTCCTCGTGCACGACGCGGTACAGCATCACCTCGGAACTGCCGTGCCCGAAGGGCGAGTCGGCCATGGAGGCGTACGCGAGCGTGGCGCCGAGGGAGAAGACGTCCGTGGCCGGGGTGACGGCGGCGCCGCGCACCTGCTCCGGGGCGAGGAAGCCGGGGGAGCCGACCGCGGTGCCGACGTGGGTGAGGGTCGAGGCGCCCGTCGCCCAGGCGATGCCGAAGTCGATGATGCGGGGGCCCTTGGGGGACAGCAGGATGTTGGAGGGCTTGAGGTCCCGGTGGACGACCCCGGCCTCGTGCACGGCGACCAGTCCCTCGGACAGGGCGGCCCCGATGGCGGCGACCTCGGCCGCGCCGAGCCCGCCCGCGTCGGCGACCTTGTCGTGCAGGGAGGGGCCGGGTACGTACTGGGTGGCGAACCAGGGACGCTCCGCCTCAAGGTCGGCGGCCACGAGCCGCGCCGTGCAGCCGCCGCGAATCCGCCGTGCCGCCGAGACCTCACGCGCGAACCGCGAGCGGAACTCCTGATCCTCCGCCAGGTCGGGCCGGATCACCTTCAGCGCGACCCGCTGCCCCTTCTTGTCGGAGCCCAGGTAGACGACGCCCATGCCGCCCGCGCCGAGCCGTCTGTGAAGCCTGAACGAGCCGACGACGCGCGGGTCCTCGCGCCTCAGGCGCATCATCGCCATGTTCATCCCCGCTGCCCGGTCCGTCTGACGAGCCACAGCTTACGTTTCCACGGGCCGCCGTGCGCAGAGGCCGCGCCCTCTCGGGCCGATGGATTGTCAGTGGTGGGTGGGAGACTTGAAGGGTGGTCAGAGGGCGGACGGACAGGGCGACTTAATGGCTGCCGCGCCCCCAACCATCCGTCACAGAAGGGGGATTGAACCCGTGAAGGGTGATCGCGTGGAGATAGTCGTGGACGCAGGGGACACGACGCGCACCTACGAGGTGGTGGCGAGCCGGGCGGGCCGCCGGGTGGAGACGGCGGTGCGTCGAGGTGTAGTGGAAGTGAGCGAAGTCACCCGGAACGGATCGGTCGTGCGGACGGCCCGCTTCATGGCGAACCGGGTCCTGGCGCTGGTCGAACAGCCGGTGCCACGCGAGGACAGCTCGGAGCGAAACCCGGATTAGGGCCCGTCGAAAGCCGGGCAGACCGGGCATCCCCTCGGGGAAGACCCCGAGACCTAGGACCTCGTCTCCACCCAGGGGAGTACTCCGCAGGTCATGGCTCATCCTCCGGGAGGCCCGGCAATCGGTACGAGGGCATGACGTGCCGGGGGTGGTCGGAGGCCTAGATTTGAGGTCAAGCGGCGGGTGCAGCACTCGTCCCCCGAGGTCAGACACCCGCCGCTGCCAACGACAACTGACACAGGTCAGGAGAGGGTCCATGGCCCAGACGGCACCGCGGACAGTGATCCGTATGCAGCAGCGCACGCTGCTGCGTCCCCGTCGCCAGGGCCGTCGCCACCCCCTGGTGGCGACGCTCATGGCCCTTCCCCTGGCGGTCCTGCTCCTCGTCGTCTTCGACGGCTGGGAGGCAGTGGCCACACAGGCGTCGTCCGTGGGCGTGATGCTGGGGCGCTGAGCGGCGACCCCAGGCCCGGAAGAGCGGTCCGGGCGGGGACATCCACCCATGAAACCCCGTGGGGACGGGGGTGCGGCGGACGGCACAAATGCCGGCGCAGCTGGGGAGCTGCGCCGGCATTGCTTTTGCCGCCGACGGTTTGACCGGGGGCGCCTGCGGCGGCCTGCAACGGACCGCCCCTCTCGACACCGGCTCGCATATGGCAGCCCACCTCGGCGTTCGAGAACGAGACCCCGCCCGTCCGGATGTGCCCCACCCACCCGCGCCCAGCCGTCACTTCTCGACGCGGGCCACGCATCTCAGTGGGTCCGGCGTGTGGGGCGAGGTTCTACCGTCGCGAT
This sequence comes from Streptomyces sp. cf386, assembly GCF_900103585.1. GTDB lineage: Bacteria > Actinomycetota > Actinomycetes > Streptomycetales > Streptomycetaceae > Streptomyces. The sequence goes on along the minus strand of NZ_FNHV01000012.1, from coordinate 198,628 downwards.
CCCCCCCCCGCCCGCGATCGGCTGTCCCTCTCGACGCGGTCCCGCGCATTCCAACGTATCCGGTGTGTGAGGGCGAGGCGCTACTGCCCCGATCTCCCACCCGCCCGCGAGCAGCCGTCACTTCTCGACGCAGGCCCGCGCATCTCATCCCGTCCGGCGTTTGAGGACGAGTTCCCGCCGTCCCTATCCCCCACCCACCCGCAGGGGCGTCTCTTCAGCCTGTCCGGCGTTTGAGGACGAGGCCCTTTCGGGGCCGATGCGGGGGTCTGGGGGCGGCAGCCCCCAGAAGGGCCCGGGGTCGAAGGGGCAGAGCCCCTGGAGGATGGGACGGGTAGGGGCGGCGGGGGCGAGAAAAGGGCACGCACGCTCCCCGCGTCGGACCGCCCGCCCGCACGCCCTGTCCGCCATGTCCCCCGCGTACCCCACGTACCCTCGCCCCAAAGCATCCGCACCCAAGGGACCCCCGTGACCCCCCACCCCCTCCTCCCCGACCTCACCGCACAAGCCGAGGTCGCCGCCCACCACCGCACATCCACCTGTCCCTGCGGAGCAACAGTCACACTCGCCGACCGCCCCGACGCCACCGTCGTCCGGCACGCCGACACGGTCGCCAAGGCCCACGCCCCGGACCTCACCCCCACCGACCTGACCCCCCGCCTCACCACCGCCACACACCTCCCCGGCATCCTCCTGCCCCCGCACACCCCCACGCCGGTAGACCTGCACGGCCGACTGGTGACCTTCTGGCCGTACGGCACCCCGGTGGACCCGGAAGACCCCGACGCGGCCCCTTGGGAAGCGGCCGCCACCCTTCTCGCCCGTCTCCATCGCACCCCCGCACCGGCTCCGCTCCCTCCCATGCGCGGCCCCGTCAAGGCGGCCCTCGCGATATCCCGCCTCCGCGCCGCCGCCGGCACAGAACAGACCGTCGGTAGAGAACCGACCACAGACGCAGAACCGACCACAGACGCAGAATCAACCGCCGGCGGAGAACCGGCCACCGGCACAGAACCGACCACCGGCACAGAACCGACCTCCGCCACCAAAGCCGTCCTCCGCGCCTGGAACACCCTCCCCGCCTGGGCCCGCGCCGAGACCCCCCAGCCCGACACCACCACCCTCTGCCACGGCGACCTCCACCTCGGCCAACTGGTCCGTCACCCGACCCCGGACGGCCCTTGGCTGCTCATCGACGTCGACGACCTGGGAGTCGGCGTACCGGCCTGGGATCTCGCACGCCCTGCCGCCTGGTACGCGTGCGGGTTGCTGTCACCCGAGGAATGGAACCGATTCCTCACGGCCTACCGCGCCGCCGACGGCCCGGCCGTCCCCGCCGACGGCGACCCCTGGCCCGCGCTGGACATCCCGGCCCGTGCCCTCACCGTGCAGACCGCCGCCCGGGCGATCACCAAGGCCTTGGCCGAGGACCGTCTCCTCGACGAGGTCGAGCAGTCCCTCGTGGACGCCTGTGACCGAATTGCCGCCGGTGACTGAAAAGCCTGCCTCCCCCCTGAGTTGACCCACGGACACGCAAAGTAGTGTGCAACCGACCGCAGCCGGACAGAGTCTGTCCTGGCGATACACGAAGCAGGACCGACCGGCGAGGAGTTGAGCCGACCATGCAGTGTCCGAAGTGCCATGCGCCGATGCACACGTACAACCGCAACGGTGTTCAGATAGAGCAGTGCAGCGGCTGCCGCGGGATCTTCCTCGACTACGGCGAGCTGGAGGCCCTGGCCCGCGTGGAGTCCCAGTGGTCCCAGCCGTCCCCGCCGCCCCCGGCCGCGCCGCAGGCCTACCCGGCCGCCCCGCAGGCCCCGGCCTGGGGCGCCCCGCACGGCGGGCACCACGGTGGCCACTACGGCCACAAGCGTCACAAGAGCTTCGGCCACATGCTGTTCTCCAGCTGAGCCGCACCGAGCCGCGAAGAAGCCCCCCGGTCATCGGACCGGGGGGCTTCGGCGTGTGGACGATACTGGGATTGAACCAGTGACCTCTTCCGTGTCAGGGAAGCGCTCTCCCGCTGAGCTAATCG
>NZ_FNHV01000012.1:0-196443 GCF_900103585.1 Streptomyces sp. cf386 | reverse complement strand
CGATACTGGGATTGAACCAGTGACCTCTTCCGTGTCAGGGAAGCGCTCTCCCGCTGAGCTAATCGTCCTTGGAGGTGGAGACGGGATTTGAACCCGTGTAGACGGCTTTGCAGGCCGTTGCCTCGCCTCTCGGCCACTCCACCAGGAGTGTAGGGGTTCGGGAAGATCCCCTGTTCCTTCGAGCGGACGACGAGGCTCGAACTCGCGACCTCAACCTTGGCAAGGTTGCGCTCTACCAACTGAGCTACGTCCGCTTGTCGTTTCGTTCCGCTCCCGCGGCCCGGCGACGTGTTGAACTCTAGCGGATTCCGGGGCCAGCACAAAAACGCGTTTGTGCAGCGTGCTGCGCTGCACCTGCTCAGGGACGCGATGATGCTCTCCCACGGGGGACATGGCCAGGTCACCCGCCGGACACCCGCCATAGACTCGACTGCGTGCTCGACCTCCCTCCTCTCGCCCGCTTCGGCGCCTGCGTCGCCACCGGTCTCCTCGATGTCACCAGCGACCCCGCGGCCCTGGACTCCAGTGGATTCTGGGCCGTCTGCGCCGACTTCGAGGGCGGTCTGACCTGCGCCCGCTTCCGCGACGTACGCGAGGAGGCCGTGCCCGCGCCGGTGCCGGGGGAGTGGTGTGGTCCGGGAGACGGTGACTGGACGTCCTCGCTCGATCGCGCCACGTACACGGCGGGCGTACGGCGCATCCGCGAGTTCATCGCGGCCGGCGAGGTCTATCAGGCGAATCTGTGCCGGGTGCTGAGCGCGCCGATCGGGCCGGGTGCCGATGTGGACTCCCTCACTGCCCTGTTGGCCCGTGGCAATCCGGCACCGTACGCAGGAACGATCCGGCTGCCGGAGCACGGGGTCGAGATAGCCACCGCGTCGCCCGAGCTCTTCCTGCGGCGCGACGGGCGTGTCGTCGAGTCCGGGCCGATCAAGGGCACCGGGCGCACCGAGGCGGACCTCTTGGAGAAGGACTACGCCGAGAACGTGATGATCGTGGATCTGGTGCGCAACGACATCGGCCGCGTGTGCGCCACCGGGACCGTGACCGTCCCCGACCTGTGCGCCGTCGAGAAGCACCCGGGCCTTGTCCATCTCGTGTCCACCGTCCGCGGTGAGCTGCGCGAGGGCGCCGGCTGGCCTGAGCTGCTCGACGCCGCCTTCCCGCCCGGCTCGGTCACCGGCGCGCCCAAGTCGAGTGCCCTGCGGATCATCGACGCGCTGGAGACGGCGCCCCGCGGGCCGTACTGCGGGGGCATCGGCTGGGTCGACGCCGACCGGGGTGTCGGCGAGCTGGCCGTCGGGATACGTACCTTCTGGATCGACCGGGCCGAGGGGATGCTGCGCTTCGGCACCGGTGCGGGGATCACGTGGGGGTCGGATCCCGAGGGGGAGTGGCGGGAGACCGAGCTGAAGGCGGCCCGGCTGCTCGCGGTAGCGTCGGGGGCGTACGCAGTGAGTGGAGCGGACTTGCGAGGAGACCAGTGAAGCTTTGGCTCGACGGCGGGTTGCAGGACATCGAGTCCGCCCGCGTCTCCGTTTTCGACCACGGGCTGACCGTGGGCGACGGCATCTTCGAGACGGTGAAGGCGGTGGACGGCCGTCCGTTCGCGCTGACCCGGCACCTCGACAGGCTGACGCGCTCGGCGCGCGGTCTCGGCCTGCCCGAGCCCGATCACGACGAGGTCCGCCGCGCCTGCGTCGCCGTCCTGGCGGCCAACCCGATGCCGCTCGGCCGGCTGCGCATCACCTACACCGGCGGCCACGGCCCCCTCGGCTCCGACCGCGGTGAGCACGGCCCGACGCTCGTCGTCGCCCTCGGGGCCACCATCCGGCACGCCGACTCCACGGCCGTGATCACCGTGCCGTGGACCCGCAACGAACGCGGCGCGGTCACCGGCCTGAAGACGACCTCGTACGCCGAGAACGTCGTCGCCCTCGCCCGCGCCCACCAACACGGCGCCACCGAGGCCCTGTTCGGCAACACCGTCGGGCAGCTCTGCGAGGGCACCGGGTCGAACGTCTTCGTCGTCCTGGACGGCGAGATCCACACCCCGCCGCTCGCCTCGGGCTGCCTCGCGGGCATCACGCGCGCGTTGACGATCGAGTGGACCGGCGCCAAGGAGACCGACCTGCCGCTGGACGTGCTGGAGCGGGCCGAGGAGGTCTTCCTCACCTCCACCCTGCGGGACGTCCAGGCAGTGCAGCGCGTCGACGACCGCGAACTGCCGGGCGCGCCGGGCCCGGTGACCGCGAAGGCCATGCGGATCTTCGCCGAGCGGTCCGGGGACGACCTGGATCCGTAAGGCGCGGAAAATGGGCTGCCGCGGGGCCGCACGGTGGGTAGAACTCCCCTGATGACCACGACCCTGCGGCCGATCGAGCCGCTTCAGCGCAACGCCGACGGGACGCAGTCACGCCGCTACCAGGTGTGCGTGAACAGCCGCCCCGTGGGCGGGATCCGCCTCAGCACGGGCCCCGACGGCCCGTCCGTCGCCCGCGTCACGGACCTGCACATCGAGGAGCCGGACCGCAGGCGCGGGCGCGGCACGGTGGCCGTGCTCGCCGCGGAGGAGATCGCGCGGAGCTGGGGCTGCAAGAGCATCTACGCGCGCGTGCCCGGCGACGCCGAGACCGCGCTACGGCTCGCCACGGCGCTCGGGTACGTCCTGCGCAGCCGGAACATGTCCAAGCCGCTGCCCCCGACCCCGCCCGAGCTGCCCGCCGGCACCACGGCCCGGCCGATGACCGAGGCCGAGTACGGACCCTGGCTGGCGCACGAGCGCGAGGAGTTCGCCCGCAGCCTGATCGTGCGGGGCGTGTCCGCCGACGAGGCGTACGCCAGGGCCGACCAGGGGCACGCCAGATATCTGCCGGACGGCCTGGCCACCGAGAACACCCTGATCAGCGTGCTGGAGCACGAGGAGACACAGGTCGGTGTCCTCTGGCTGGGGCTCTGGCCCGACACGGCGTACGTCCTCGAAGTCGAAGCCGACGCCCGGCACCGCGGCCGGGGCCACGGCCGGGTGCTCATGCTGCTCGCCGAGGCCCAGGCGGTCGTCGGCGGGAAGGACAGCATCGCCCTGCACGTCTTCGCGGACAACGCCCCGGCCGAGCGGCTCTACGAGTCACTCGGCTACCGGACCACCCACTACAACCTGCACAAGCAACTGCTCTGAGGCGCAGAGCCTCAGACCCCTTCGGCCAGCAGCCGGTCCGCGATCTCCTCGATGCGCTCGCGCAGCCCCTCCTGGCTCTTGCCGCCGTCGAGGCGCTCACCGCCGATCACATACGTCGGGGTGCCGGTCACGCCGATCGCCTTGCCCTCGGCCTGGTCGGCGTCGACGATCAGGATGTGCCGGCCGTCGACCAGCGCGGTGTCGAACTCCTCGGCGTCGAGGCCGAGTTCCCCGGCCACCTCGACCAGGAAGGGTTCTCCCTTACCGTCCAGCTCCTCGACCCGGCCCAGCACAGCCTCGACGTACGCCCAGCCCTGCCCCTGCTCCAGCGCCTCCTCGGCGGCCTGCGCGGCGGCGAAGGCGTGCTTGTGCTTCTCCAGCGGGAAGTGCCGCAGCCGCAGCTCCAGCCGGTCGCCGTAACGGGCGCGCAGGGCACGGAGGTCGTCCAGGGCGCTGCGGCAGTCGGAACACTGCAGCTCGCACCAGACGTCGAGGACGGGGGCGGCGGGGCGGTCGGGGGAGGAGTCGCTCATGGCCCCAGTCTCCCAGTCCCGGAGCGGACGCCCCAATCCGACCTGGTGCTTCGGGCAAGGCCGACTCCGGGCACGGTCGACTCGGGTCGTACGCCTGCGACCGGCACCTGTGGAGGAGGCGACCCGGAGATGTCCCTGATGTCCGGCCCAGGCATGGCCGGGCGGGGGCGCCACGGTGCAGGATGGAAGGGACGAAGTGCCCTGACCTCGACCCAGCCTGCCTGGAGGACCGGATGATTGCCGAGACCGTCTGTTCCGCCGCCGCCGTGGCCGGCCTGGGCATCGCGGCGGTCACGGCGTACCGCAAGCGGTTCCTCGCGGCCGCCCGGCTGGCCGCGTACTCGCTGGTGCCTCTCGGCCTGGTGATGACGGGTGTCGTCGACTGGCTGGCGGACACCGCGTTCAGCCCCACCGCCTGGGCGGGCTTCGGCGTGCTCGGCGCGGCCTGGCTGCTGTTCGCGAGCACGCGCGCGGTGGAGCGCCGCCGCGGCGGCACCCGCAAGGAGCGCAAGGAAGCTCGCGCCGCCGCACAGCGCGAGGCCGTGGCGCCGCAGGCCTCGGCGCCCTCGCTGGGCCCGGGCACCCGCCAGGCGACCAGGCCCACGACCGCGCCCCGGGCCGAGGCTGGCGACGACTTCAGCGACATCGAGGCCATCCTGAAGAAGCACGGCATATGACCCCTGCCTGCGGGACTGAAACGACACAGTGGGTCGCCGCCCGTCCCTAAGCGATCACGACTCGAACCGGACATCGCGGAATCCGGCGAACTCCCGCTCATTCCGGGCGTGGTGATCGCGCGGCGAGCGCCAACTAGGCCATCATCGCCGCGAGATGCTGGACACGACTCAAAGCGAGGCCGCGCCCCCTCAGGACGAGCCTCGCGGGTGCCTCTTCGCCCTTTCCCAACCACCGCTGATGATCTTCCTTGCGGTGATCGGGTGTCTGCTCCTCATGGCTGCGCTGCACGACCTGCTGCTGCTCTGAGCCGTACCCGCGGCCCCCGGCGCCACCCGCCGGGGTCCGCGTCGACGCAGACGTCGTGTCCGCCCGCGGACGATCGCCGCTCAGCCGGCCGCTTCCTTGCGGCGCGCCCGGTAGGCGGCCACATGCAGACGGTTTCCGCAGGTACGGCTGTCGCAGTAGCGCCGCGAACGGTTGCGGGAGAGATCCACGAAGGCATGCCGGCAGTCCGGCGCCTCACAGCGCCGCAGCCGCTCCTGCTCCCCGGCCACCACGAAGAACGCCAGCGCCATGCCGCAGTCGGCCGCCAGATGGTCGGCGACGGAGGCACCGGGGGCGAAGTAGTGCACATGCCAGTCGTAGCCGTCGTGGTCCGTGAGGCGGGGCGTGGTGCCCGCGGCGGCGACCAGCTCGTTGATCAGCGCGGCAGCGCGCCGAGCCTCCGGTTCCGCGAAGATCGCGGCGAACCGCGCCCGCACCTTGCGTACCGCCGACAGATCGAACTCCGAGAGGACCCCGACATCGCTGAATTCGTGCGTTCGCACGAAATCCTCGAGAGCCGCGACGTCCGCCAGCCCGTCCGGTGTCTCGTCGTCGTCCGGCGCGGTGTTCACCAGATCCACCACGGCATCGAGCGCACACCGGGTGTCATGGGTGATGAGCACGTTTCGCTCCCTGGCCTGGGGGTCGGGCGGGCGCCCGCCGATGCTGGCCGATGGTAGTGGCATCCGCCGGGACCGTAGCGGCCCTGCCCCTGCTGTGACGTCGATTACAACGCCGCGGGAGCTCCGACGGTTCCCGTCCCGGCCGACGGTCTGCCTGGGTGGGCCACGGCACCGCCCTGAAGGGCCGCCCCGCCCGAGCGGCACCCCACAGGCACACCAGCGCCGTCCCCGGCGATGCGGAGACGGCGCTGGTGCGTGCCCTATGCGGTTGTCTTGGCCCGAGCCGTCTCCCCGAGTCGACGGCGCCGGGCGGCTTGCGGGGGCCTCGCCCTAGCTTTCCGCCAGGATGTGCGAGAGCTCCTGGTCGAGATCGAAATGCCGATGCTCCGTGCCGGGAGGCACAGCGGCATCCGTCCGCTTCAGGAAGGACTCCAGAGCCCGTGCCGGGGCCTCGAGCAGCGCCTCGCCCTCCGGAGAGCTCAGGGCGATGCAGACGACGCCCTGGCCATGACTACGCGACGGCCAGACCCGGACGTCGCCGGTTCCGGTGGGCCGGTGCAGGCCCTCCGCGAGGAGGTCGCGGGCGAACACCCACTCGACGGTTTCCTCGGCTCCGGTGTGGAAGGTGGCGTGCACGGCGTAGGGGTCGGCCGTGTCGTACCGCAGGCCTGCGGGGACAGGCAGGGAGGACTCGCTCGACACAACGAGGCGCAGGTGCAGCTCGCAGCTGACCGTGGTGTTCATAAGCGCCAGGGCCTTTCGCTCAGTGTGCGCTCGGGGATTCGCACGTCGGCGAAATCGACATGCCACCTACGGTGCCGTTGTAAACCCCTCTGAGTGTTTTGCGTGTGTTTACGTAACTCTTCCGGCCGAGAACCCGTTCGCGAGGTACGACCATTCCGGTGACTGGTTTCGGTCCGGTAGGGTTTGGCCGTATGAATACGGGGAGTAACGAGCCTGGCGAGGTTGCCGTGGCGACTGACGAGACCGAAGTGGACGGTGTGAAGGGCGACAGCGAGCAGGGGCTCGGCTCGAGAGCACCGGAGTTCATCAAGGCGCGCAGGGCGCTGCACGTGAGCTGGCAGGTGGGTGTCTTCATCATCGGCCTGGCGGTCGTGGTCGCGGGCATCATCATGCTGCCGCTGCCCGGGCCCGGCTGGGTCGTGATCTTCGGCGGCATGGCGATCTGGGCCACCGAGTTCGTCTGGGCCCAGCTGGTGCTGCGCTGGACCAAGCGCAAGGTCACCGAGGCGGCCCAGAAGGCCCTCGACCCGAAGGTGCGCCGCCGCAACATCATCCTGACGACGATCGGCCTCGTGATCGTGGGCGTGCTCGTCGGCATCTACGTGTGGAAGTTCGGCATCGTCATGCCCTGGAAGATCAAGGACCAGTGATCCGCGCGGGGGGTGCGGGGGCCGGTCGGGCCGGGTCCGGACTGGTCACGCGCACCCCCTGACATGGGGTAATGTTCTTCCTGCGTCCGGGCGATTAGCTCAGTGGGAGAGCGCTTCGTTCACACCGAAGAGGTCACTGGTTCGAACCCAGTATCGCCCACCCGGATCGGCGGCCCGTCTGCGAGAGTGCAGGCGGGCCGCCGTCGTATGTGCCCTTCCGGGGTGAGCTCGGGCCCCGACGGTGCCGTGCCCGGGCAGGCGAGTTCTGGTCGATCGGCAGACGCGTGCGGATGGCGGGTTCGTGTTCGGCCCGTCGATCGCATGCGTCTCACCTGCGGAGTCGGGCGATCTGATGCCCGGTTCGTTCCCGACGGGCCGTCAACTTGCCGCGCAGGCCCCTAAGAAATTCCTGTCCGAATCATTGACGCACCACGAGGCCCCTCGTAGCTTGTGCCAGCAAGCGCTTACTTGAAACGATTCATGCAGGCGGCAATGACGCTGCGGGGAGGGGGCCCAACCATGGGAACCAGCAGGAATGTTGAGAGGCGTACGATCCTGAAGGTGGCGGGGGCCTCCGCGGCCACGCTCGGGCTGGGAGCGACGGCCGCGTGCGGTGGCGACAGCGGCTCCGGAGACGGGACGGTGACGCTCCGTTACGCGTGGTGGGGCGGCGAGCCGCGCACCATCGCCATCAAGAAGACGATCGCGCTCTTCGAGAAGAAGTACCCGAAGATCAAGATCAAGCCTGAATTCACGGACTACGAGGCGTTCTGGGAGAAGTTCCAGACCCAGGCCTCCGGCGGGAATCCGCCGGACGTTTTCCAGAATGCGGTCGGCTTCCTGCGCAAGTACGACAAGCGCGGTGTTCTGCTGGATCTCAAGGCGCAGGCCGACGCCGGCAATCTGAGCCTGGACAACTTCCGCAACGGCGTTCTGGCGAACGGTCAGGTCGACGGCAAGCAGATCGGCATACCCGTCGGCGCCAACACCATGGCGCTCGTCATCGACCTCAACGCCTTCAAGAAGGCGGGCGTGGAGGCGAAGTTCGGCTGGACCTGGGACGAGTACTTCGACGCGCTCCAGACGATCCAGGACAAGCTGAAGATCGCCGGTGACACCGGCTACTTCAGCATCATGTACCTCTACGACCTCTACCTCCGTCAGAACGGCAAGGCCTTCTTCACCGACTCCGATCTCGGCTTCACCGAGGACGATCTGACGCAGTGGTGGGAGGACGGCTACAAGCGCGTGAGATCCGGGCTCGTCGCCGACCCGAAGAAGATCGAGCAGGTCAAGCCCGAGTCCGGTCTCTCGGCGGGGCTCGCCGCGTCCGAGTTCACCTGGGACAACTTCTCCATCCGTTACGAGGGCGAGGGCGAGTCGGACTACGGGCTCGCGCCGATCCCCACAACGGACGGCAAGGAGACCGGCCAGTACCTCGGCTCTCTGATGATGAGTGCCTTCTCCGGGACCAAGCACCCGAAGGAAGTCGCCCAGTTCATCGACTTCATGGTCCACGACCCCGAGGTCGGCAAGATCATGGGCTACGACCGCGGCATCCTCGCCACCACCGAGCAGTACGACGCGTTCAAGCCGACCGACGCCAACAACAAGGGCGTCGCGGCCTACGAGGACGAGGTCGCCGAGGCCGACGTCCTCGGGAAGATCACCCCGCACCCGTCCGGCGCCGACGTCATCGAGGCGGCGTTCCTGCGCATCGGCGGCGAGGTCGCCCAGGGCAAGACCAAGCCGGCCGACGCCGCCAAGGCACTGTTCAGCGAGGCCAAGGCCGCGTTCGCGGGCTGAGGGGACGTACCACCATGACGCTCGTCAAGGAAGCGCCCGCGCGCCCGGCCGGGAAGCGGTCCGCCGCTCCCACCGCCGGGCGGCGCGGGCGGCGCCGCGAGAACCTCGCCGGCTATCTCTTCATGTCGCCGTGGATCGCGGGGTTCCTGGTACTGACGGCGGGGCCGATGGTCGCGTCGCTGTACTACGCGTTCACCCGCTACAACCTCTTCACGCCGCCCGAGTGGGTGGGCTTCGACAACTTCACGACGATGTTCCAGGACCCGCGCTGGCAGAAGTCGGTCGAGGTCACGCTGAAGTACGTCGTCGTGGCCACCCCGCTGAAGCTGCTGCTGGCGCTCGGAGTCGCGCTGCTGCTCGCACAGAAGCGGCGCGGACAGGGTCTGTACCGGGCCGCGTTCTACATGCCCTCGCTCATCGGCGCCAGCGTCTCCGTCGGCTTCGTGTGGCGGGCGCTGTTCTCGGACGACGCGATCGTGGACCGGACGCAGAAGATCTTCGGGCTCGATGTCGGGGGCTGGATCGGTAACCCCGACTACGTCATCTACGCCCTGGTCGCGCTGAGCATCTGGCAGTTCGGCGCGCCCATGGTCATCTTCCTGGCCGGTCTCAAGCAGGTCCCGCAGGAGCTGTACGAGGCGGCCGAGGTGGACGGGGCCGGTCCCTTGCGGCGGTTCTGGAACATCACGCTGCCGATGATCTCCCCGGTGCTGTTCTTCAACGTGCTGCTGGAGTCCATCCACGCGTTCCAGGTGTTCGGCTCGGCCTATGTCGTCTCCGACACCCGGTGCGGGCCCGCCGACGCCACGCTCGTCTACACCTGTTACCTCTACCAGAAGGGCTTCAAGGAGGCCCAGATGGGCTTCGCCTCCGCGATGGCCTGGACGCTGGTGATCGCGGTGGCGCTCGTCACGGCGGTCCTGTTCTGGTCGCAGAAGAAGTGGGTGCACTACGAGGAGGCCGCCAAGTGACCAGTGCCACCAGCCCTGCCCTGCACACCGCGAACGAGCGGCGGCGCCTCGGATCCATCGCCTGGCACGTGGGCGCGCTCGCCGTCCTCGCGGTCGTCCTCTATCCCGTGATCTGGGTGGCCGGCGCCTCGTTCAAGCCGAGCAAGGACATCGTCGCCAGCCTCGACCTGCTGCCCACCGAGCCGGTCTGGGCGAACTTCTCCGGGCTCGCCGACGGCATCTCCGGCATCTCCATCAGCACCTTCTTCTGGAACTCGCTGATGTACGCGATCCTCGCCGTGGTCGGTGTCGTGCTGTCGAGCTCGCTGACCGCTTACGCCTTCGCCAAGATCCGGTTCGCCGGGCGGAACCTGCTCTTCACGCTGATGATCGGCACGCTGCTGCTGCCGTACCACGTGCTGCTCATCCCGCAGTACGTGCTCTTCCGCAACCTTGAGCTCACCGACACCCTGGTGCCGCTCGTCGCGGGCAAGTTCCTGGCCACGGAAGCCTTCTTCGTGTTCCTGATGGTCCAGTTCATGCGGGGACTGCCGCGCGAGCTGGACGAGGCCGCCAAACTCGACGGCTGCGGGCATCTGCGCACCTACTGGTCGATCGTGCTGCCGCTGAGCCGGCCCGCGCTCATCACCAGCGCGATCTTCACCTTCATCAACGCCTGGAACGACTTCATGGGGCCGTTGATCTACCTCAACACCCCCGACAAGTACACCGTCTCGCTCGGCCTGATGATGTTCCGCGACCAGGAGGGCATCGCCAACTACGGCGGCATGATCGCGATGTCGCTGGTGGCGCTCGTGCCGGTCATCGCCTTCTTCATGGCGTTCCAGCGCTACCTCATCGACGGTATGGCGACGTCCGGACTGAAGTGAGCAGGAAGGGCTGAGGCGGTCACCATGGCGGAAGCACGTGTGAAGGCCCGCTCCCGGCGCAGGGAGTCCATGTTCGGCGAGCGGTTCGCGGTCTTCGCGGAGTGTCTGCTCACCGGTGTGTGGATCGCCGGCGCCTGCCTCGGGGCCGTCACCTATCCGGCCGCCTTCGCCGCCGGCGCACGGCATCTGCGGCGTCGTACGACTCACGAGGGCGGTGGCCTGCGGGAGTTCGTCACGGACTTCCGTACGGCCGTGCGCGGCGGGTGGGTCGTCGGGCTCGCCGGGTGGGTGGCGGCCGGTGCGGTCTGGGTGGACGTCCTGGCCGCGCGGGCCGGGATCCCCGGTGGGCCGTTCGTCGGGGCCGTCGGCGTCTTCGCGCTGATCGGGGTGGCCGTGGCCCTGCTGCGGGCGGCCGCCGTCTGGACACCGGGTGCCGCCTGGCGGGCGTTGCTCGCGGACGCCGGGCGGCGGACCGTGCTCGATCCCGCCGGGACCTTCCTGGTCGTCTGCGGGCTGGCCGTCGTGGCCCTGTCCGCCTGGTTCGTCCCGCCGCTGGCGGTCCCCGTCCTGGGGGCCGTCGCGGCGGCGGCCGTCGCCGTGGAGGAGCGGTACCGGCACCGCTGACGGGCGGTGCCCCGCACAAGGTCGGCGCCCCCTGCGTCGTACCTCTCTCTGTCATGCCCCTGACCACACCCTTGCACCCCGCACGGAAGGAAAGGCCATGTCCCCCATCCCCCGCAGGTCCCTCCTCAAGGCGGCCGCCGTGGCCGGCGCCGCCGCGCAGTTCAGCTGGGCACTGGGAGCCAAGGACGCGCAGGCCGCGCCCAGAGCCGCCGACGCCGATGCCGACCCCGTGACCCTCGACTGGCTGGAGGACGGCGGCCTCGGTGCCGCGCCCGGCTCCACCGTGGGTGTGCCCTGGCCGAAGGGTGCCTACCAGGAGGACCAGGCCTTCGCGGTGACCGACGCGGACGGCAAGTCCGTGCCCGTGCAGTCCTGGCCGCTCGCCTACTGGCCCGACGGCTCCCTCAAGTGGACGGCCCACGCGGTGAGTTCGGGCACCGGCAAGCTCACGCTCGCCGCCGGCGAGGCCGCCGTACCGGTGAAGAAGGTCACCGTCGACAAGCGCGGCGGCACCATCGACGTCTCGACCGGCGTCATCACGGCGAAGATCGGTAAGTCGGGCGCGACCCTCATCAAGTCGGTCACCCGCGGCTCCACCGAGATCGCCAAGAACGGGCGGCTCGTGCTGATCCGCCAGCCCGAGATCGAGGACGAGGACCAGGGCGCCGTCAAGACCGAGCGCTTCGAGGGAGCCATCTCCGAGGTCACCGTCGAGCAGGAGGGTCCGGTCCGCGCGGTCGTCCGCATCGACGGCAAGCACCGCAAGGGCAGCCGGAGCTGGCTCCCCTTCTCCATCCGGCTCTACTTCTACGCGGGCGCCGACTCCTTCCGCATGGTGCACACCATCACTTACGACGGCACCCAGGAGCCGGGCAAGGCGAGCGGCGACTTCATCCGCGGCATCGGCGTGCGCTTCACCGTGCCGATGCGCGACCAGTCCTACGACCGTCACATCCGCATCGGCGGCGAGGGCACCGGCCTGCTCCGCGAGGCCGTCAAGGGCATCACCGGACTGCGCCGCGACCCGGGGGCGGCCGTACAGGCGGCGCAGTTCGCGGGGGAGAAGCTGCCCGACCCGGCCACCTGGGACCAGCGCGTGACGACCCGGCTCCAGTACATCCCCGAGTGGGGCGACTACACGCTCTCCCAGCTCTCGGCCGACGGCTTCAACCTGCGCAAGCGCACGAAGAAGGGGTACGGCTGGATCGGCGCCGGCGGCGGCCGACGCGCCTCCGGCTTCGGTTACGTCGGCGGCGTCAGCGGCGGACTCTCCTTCGGGCTCCGGGACTTCTGGGAGAAGTTCCCGGCCCAGCTCGACATCCGCGACGCCCACACCGACGAGGCCGAGGTCACGATGTGGCTCTGGTCGCCCGAGGCGCAGCCCATGGACCTGCGCTTCTACCACGACGGCATGGGCCAGGACACCTACCCCGAACAGCTCGAGGGCCTCAACATCACCTACGAGGACTACGAGCCGGAGTTCGGCACTCCGTACGGCATCGCCCGGACCTCCGAACTCCTCTTCTGGGCCAACGAGTCCACGCCCTCGGCGGACGCTCTCGCCCAACAGGTCGAGGCCGTACGGGTGTTGCCCCAGATCGCCGCCCCGCCCAAGCAGCTCATCAAGGCCAAGGTCTTCGGCCCTGGTCTCTACTCCGAGCCGGACCGCTCCACGCCCGCCAAGGCGAAGATCGAGGACCACCTCGACTTCCTCTTCACCTATTACAAGGACCAGGTGGAGATGCGTCGTTGGTACGGCTTCTGGGACTACGGCGACATCATGCACACCTACGACACCGTCAGGCACCAGTGGCGGTACGACATCGGCGGCTACGCCTGGGACAACTCCGAGCTGTCGCCGGACCTCTGGCTGTGGTTCGCTTATCTGCGGTCCGGCCGCGCGGACATCTTCCGGTTCGCCGAGGCGATGACCCGGCACACCGGCGAGGTCGACGTCTACCACCTCGGCGAGTGGGCCGGCCTCGGCACCCGGCACGGCGTGCAGCACTACGCCGACAGTGCCAAGCAGCAGCGCATCGCCAACACGACGTATCGCCGCTACTACTACTTCCTCACCGCCGACGAACGGGTCGGCGACCTCATGCACGCCAACGTCGACTCCGACGAGACCTTCCTGGTCCTCGACCCGATCCGCAAGATCCGCACCGAGCCGTACACGCCCGACCGGCACGCACTGTCGATCGGCTTCGGCACGGACTGGAGCGGGCTCGTCTCGGCGTGGCTGACCGAGTGGGAGCGCAAGGGGCCGAAGTGGGAGAAGGCACGCGCGCGCGTGCTGTCCACGATGGAGACGATCGCCGCCCAGCCCAACGGCTTCGTACAGGGCAGCGGGCTCTATGACCTCGACACGGGCAAGTTCGCCGTCGCCGACAAGCCGGTGGTCGGTGTCTCGCACCTCTCCGCCGTGTTCGGCCTCAACGAGCTGTGCGCCGAACTCATCGACCTCGTCGATATGCCGAAGTTCAACGAGGCGTACTTCGACTACTGCCGCTACTTCAACGCCACCAAGGCCGAGCAGGCGGCACGCTACGGCTCCAACTTCGGCTCCCTGCTGCTCTTCCAGGGGCACTCCCGCCTCGACGCGTACGCCGCCGTCCAGACCGGCGACGAGAAGCTCGCCACGCGCGCGTGGGAGAAGTTCTACAACTCCGACGGCTACAAGGAGTCGGCGCCCTGGAAGACGGAGGAGCTGAGGGGGCCGGCTTCGTTGGTGCCGGGTAGTGAGGCGGCCTGGGTGTCGACGAACGACACCGCGCTGTATGGCCTCGCCGCTATCGAGAACCTCGCGTTGCTGGGAGACAAGATGCCGTAACAGGTTGTGGGGAACTGCGGGGCTGTTGTGGCTGGTCGCGCCCACGCGGCGGAGCCGCATATCGATACAGCCCCGCGCCCCTTACGGCGCTTCAGTGCATGCTGCCCAAGAAGTTCCGCATCTTTCGGGCGTCCCTCAGGCGTTGTTCGTACGTCGCTCCGAGGGCGAGCAGCAGGAGGCCGGCCAGTGCGGGAAGTACCCAGCGGGGGAGTGCCTCGGTCACCTGGGCGATGTACGGGGCGAGTTCGTGCAGGGCGTCCAGGGCGAGCACCGTGCCGCCGAGCAGCAGGGGCGCCTGGAGGTGGTGCCCGGCGCCCAGCAGGGTGACTGACAGTGCCGCCAGGCCCAGCAGCAGCGGGCGCGTCCAGTGTGGGTCGCTCCAGGCCGCGAGGAGGCTCGGCAGGAGGGTTGCGGCGAGTCCGGGGGCGTACGCCCTCCAGGACGAGGCCTCGGGATCGCGGCGCCTGCGCAGGGCGCCGATGAGCAGTGCCGGGATGCTGACCGGCAGGGTGTACGCCTCGGGCGTCGCGACATCCCAGGCCGCCAGGCGCACCCACGTGGCCAGGACGAAGAGGGCGGCGGAGGCGTAGGCCGCGGCGCGGCGGTCGGGGCGGATCGCCACGCCGGCGGTGATCACCCCGCAGAGCGCCAGGACCAGGGCGAGCATCGGCAGGTCGGCCGAGGCCGCCGCCAGCCCGACGGCGAGCAGTGCCGCGATCGCGCCCGCCACCTCGACCGGGACCGTCGCCCGCGCGCCACCGAGCCGTGCCGCGTGCAGGGCCGCCGCCACCGGGACCGCCAGGACCAACAGGGCGGTGTACTGCGGCTCCCAGTCGGCCGAGGCCCCTGTCGCGCAGGCGAGCAGGGCGGCGTACGCGAGCGAGGTCGGGGCCGTGACCGGGGCGAGGTGCGGCTTCCAGGAGGCCGCCGCGAACAGTGCCGTCAGTGTGGAGAGCACGGTGAGGGTCGCGGGCTCGGTGGTCAGGGAGAGGAAGGCGAGGGTGAGGGAGGTGAGGAGGGCGAGGGCCGTGGCGGTGGGGCGAGCGGTCGGGAAGTCGACAGCAGTGGATGCCTTTGCGGAGGGCTCCGAGGGTTCTTCCGTCGCCGTGTCCGGGCGCTCGGACGGCCGTATCCACGCGGCCGCCGCGAGGGCGCCTGCCGTCGTGATCCCGAGCGCGACCAGGCCTACGGCGTAGGGGGCTTCGAGCACAGCCGGAAGGACCAGCACCGTCGCCCACGCCAGCACCAGCGCACCGGTCAGGGCGCGGGGCCGCCAGATGGCCTCACGCAGGGCGAGGACCAGTACGACGGTGACGACCGCCAGGACGACGGGCACCGTCTCCGAGTCCGCGGGCCACTGCGCGTCCACCGCCACTGCCTCGCGCA
Organism: Streptomyces sp. cf386; assembly: GCF_900103585.1. GTDB lineage: Bacteria > Actinomycetota > Actinomycetes > Streptomycetales > Streptomycetaceae > Streptomyces. The sequence continues at coordinate 181,224 of NZ_FNHV01000012.1, read as the reverse complement.
CGCCACCCGGTGCCCCGGACCACACCCGCTCCGCCCAGGCGACCGGCCCCAACAGCGCGATCCCGACCAGGGGCAGCGTCCACAGCAGGGCGAGTCCTTGTACGGCGGCGGAGGCCCGGGCGAGCCCGTGCCGGACCGACTCCGGCAGTCGCTCCATCCGTACCGCCGCGAGCAGCGCGATCCCGCACGCCAGATACGCCGGAACCGTCCACGCGTCCGGCAGTACGGGGCGGGCGGTTCCGCCGAGCGCGGCGACCGTGAGGAGGCCGGCGGCGACGGCGAGGCCGCCCGCCTGCTTCTCGGCGGTCTCCCGCCAGGCCGCCGTCAGCGCGATGCCCACCGCGAAGAGGAGGAGCGCCGCCGCACGGGCGGCGGCGCTCGGGCCGGTGGCCGTCCAGGACAGCCAACCGGCGGCCCACACACCCCAGGCGCCCATGCCGTACGCACCGATCATGGCGGTGATCCGTACGGACCTTGCGGGCACCCGGAGCGCCACACCCGTGTCGAACCCGGCCGTCACAAGCACGGCGGCCGTGATCCCGTACAGGCCCGCATCGGCCGCCACCGCCCAGAGGGTGAGGGGGAGTTGGGCGGCGATCAGTGCGGCGGGCAGGGGCAGACGCAGCTCGGAGGTGCGCGGCAGCAGGCCGTACGCCGTCCACAGGGTCGCCAGTACCACCGAAGCGGCCGCGACGTAGCCCGTGGCGTCCATGTCGGCCGACGTGACCTGGTGCAGCGCGTACGCGTCGAGCACGGTCAGCGCGAACCCGATCCCCGCCACCGACTCGGCCGTCGACCGCAGCCCGTGCCTCAGCAGCGGCACCGGCGCGGCGAGCACCGCCACCGTGACCCCGCCGAGCACCAGGGCGCGCCCGGCGATCCCCAGGTGTCCCCAGCTGACCAGCGTGAACGCCATCGCGGCGATGGTGAGCAGGACGGCGCCGAGCACCAGCAGCACGTTCTGGACCCGGGGTGCCGACGTCTCGGGGCGCGGCGATGCGACGGGCGCCGGGGCCGGCCGGGCCGCCGCTTGCAGCGCGGTGACCAGCCAGGCTCGGCGGTGCAGCAACTGGGCCCGGCGGACGTCCAGCTGGCGCAGCTCGAGGTCGAGGAGCCGCAACTCCTCGGCCGGTGGCGGAAAGTGCGTCATGCCTGGAGTGTGGTCCGCGTCACGTCCTATGGCATGAGTGCGCGTACTCAGAACGTACTCAGGTACCGCGCAGACCCGCCGATCGGGGCAGACTCGGCCCATGGACTGGAGCCACTACCGCTTCCGCAGCCTGTGGGCCCTGCCCGCGCCTCCCGCCACCGTCTACGACCTGCTGGAACAGGCCGAGGACTACCCCCGTTGGTGGCCCCAGGTGCGAACGGTGACCAAACTCGATGAGACCACCGGCGTGATCACGATCCGCTCCGTCCTGCCGTACGACATGGTCTTCACCGCGCGCGAGGTGCGGCGGGACCGGGAGGCCGGAGTGCTGGAGATCGCCATGTCCGGGGACATCGACGGCTGGGCACGGTGGACGGTCACCTCGCATGCCGGCGGGACCTTGGCTCGCTACGACCAGGTCGTCGATGTGAACAAGCCGTTGTTGCGGCGTCTCGCCGTCCCCGGGCGGCCCGTCTTCCGCGCCAACCACTGGCTGATGATGCGGTCCGGGCGGCGGGGACTGGCGGCCTACTTGGCCGGTGGTCATCAAGCGGTTTGAAGGAAACGCGCCGGGACCTGTATGGTTCAGTGCGTTCCCGGGCGATTAGCTCAGTGGGAGAGCGCTTCGTTCACACCGAAGAGGTCACTGGTTCGAACCCAGTATCGCCCACCGGGAAAGGCCGGTCCGCCACAGCGGACCGGCTTTTTTGTGTCGTCGCGGACCCGTTTCGCTCATGCCGCCGCCGGCAGGTCCGGCCGCAGTGGCCACGCCGGGTCCACCGCTTCCTCGCTGCCGCTGCGGGCGAACCACGCCTGCAGGCCGCGTGCCTGTGCCGCGTGCCACACCGCCTGGAGCGTGTGCAGTTCGGCGGGGGACAGGCGCTCCAGGCGCGCGGCGAAACGGCGCCCCACCGCCCGGACGACCTCCAGCGAGGCCAGTGCGTCGGCCGCCGCGTCGTGCGCGCCCTCCAGCGTGACGCCGTAGTGCGCGCACAGGTCGGTCAGGGTGCGGCGACCCTTGCGATAGCGGTCCAAATGCTTGTCCAGGACGCGTGGATCGAGCACCAGCAGGGGCGTCGTCTCGAACCAGCGGTCCAGGGACGACGCGCGATGCCGGCGCAACTCGCGGTCCAGCAGCGTCAGATCGAATGGTGCGTTCATCACCACTATCGGCCGGCCCACCGTCGCCTGTCCGGCCAGTTCCTCGACTATCTCCTGCATCACCGGCGCCGGCCAGCGGCCGTTGCGCTGGAGATGATCCTCCGTCAGTCCGTGTACCGCCGTCGCCGCCTCCGGCACCGGCACGCCCGGGTTCACCAGCCATTGGGTCGCCCGTGGCCGGGTTCCGGGCGCGTCCTGGACGACGACGGCCGCCGAAACGATCCGGTCGGTCTCGACGTCCACGCCTGTCGTCTCCGTGTCGAATGCCGCCAGCGGGCCCTCATACCAGCACGCCATACCTACACAACCCCTCGTTCACCCACGGCAGCTGACGTACCGTCTTCTGCCCGTTTGGTGATACCCGGCCCGTTTGCGCCGTACGCCGGAAGGACACAACAGGAGTGCGGGTCTACGCAGTTCAGCGGCCCGGTACGGGGATTCACCTGGCGCGGAAGGCTGTTGGTCATGGCGATAGCGCAGCCCGAGCGGGGCGGGCTGCTGCCCGAACGCACGGGCCCCCATCGCGGTTCACTCGCCACTACCGCCTGCATGGAGACACTGCAGGTGGGTTATCTGCACGCGGTCGCGGCGGCGGCCGGGTGCTCGCTGTCGCAGCCGTTCCCGGACAACGGCATCGACTGGCACGTCAGCCACAGCGCGCCCGGCCACACGGTCGACGACGAGGTCACCATCAAGGTCCAGCTCAAGGCGACCTACCAGCTTGCGCCGAACCCGCCCGGCCGCTTCTTCTCGTTCACCCTCGACAACGCCCATCTGGCGAAGCTCGCCCGCACGCCGGTCTCAGTGCACAAGATCCTGGTCGTGATGATCGTCCCGAGGTCGCAGGAGCAGTGGCTGCGGGCCGGCCACGACCGGCTCGACCTGCGGCACTGCTGCTACTGGGTCAACCTGGCCGGGCACCCGATCACCGGGCGGCGCCGCACCACCGTGCGGATACCGACCTCACGCATCTTCGACGACCGGGCGCTCTGCGAGATCATGACGCGGGCCGGGACGGGAGGCAAACCATGACGCACCGCCCCCTGGAGGAGCCGGTACGACCAGCGAGGCCGCACCCGGTCGAGGCGTCCTGGGACCGTCCCCCCGAGCCCGGCGAGGTCGACCCCGCCGTGCTCAGCGCCCTGCTGCACCGGCACGGCTGGCAGCGGCGCGGGGGAGCGGCGGGACGCTACGGCCGCTGGACCCCGCCCGGACCGGGCGGCAACGGCACGAGCCTGCTCGTCCCCGAGTCCCGCGCCTTCCCCGACAGCGAGGACCTGCTCGGCGAGGCGCTCATCGCCCTGTCCCGCAGCGGCATGCCCTCCGCGCGCGAGGTGCTGGTCGGGCTCGCCGTGCCCAGCGACGAGGTCCGCTGGTGGCGGGACGCGCCGAGCGGGCCGGCCGGGGCATCGCCCTGGACCGTCGAGGAGGAACTGCGCAGCGCCGCCCGCCAGATGCTCCTCGCCGCGGCGCTCGCCACACGCGCGCGTGCCGGGTACTACGGCGCCCGGCACCGTCGCACGGCCGCCGCGATGATGGAGAGCGTCCTCGTCGGCTCCGCGGCGGACGGCTGCGGCCTCACCGCCTTCATGCCCGTCGGCACGGGGCGCCTGCTCGCCGTACGCCTCCACCAGGCGCTGTACGCCGCCCGCGAGGCCATTGACTACCAGCGGGCCACCGGCGGCATGGACGCCTTCGACGGCGCCGTCGAGGCGGGCGTCAGCCGCGAGCTCACCGAGGCCCTCATCGCCCTCGTGCGCGGTACGGAGGGCGCGCGCATCGCCGTCGAGTGGGCGCCCGCCGCCGGTGTGCCCGAGGGCTGCGCGGCCGGTGTCGAGCCCGTCGAGTTCTCGCCGGGCGATCTGCCCGTGCTGCGCGAGGCCGGGGCCCGCTATTCACGCGAGGAACCGTCCGTGCCGGTCAGGCTCACGGGTGCGGTCGTACGGATGCGCAGGTCGGGGCCGCGCGGGGAGGGCACCGTACGGCTGCGCGTCATCGCGGGCGCCGAGGTGCCGCACGTCCGGCTGACGCTGGACGAGGAGTCGTACCGCATCGCCGGGCACGCGCACCTCGTCGGGCTGCCGGTGCGGGTGCACGGGCGCCTGGAGAGCCGGGGCGGCTTCCGCAAGCTCACCGGGGCCTCCGGCGTCGTGCCGGTACAGGTGGACGAGGCCGAGCGGGACCGGCTGATGAAGTCGCTCCAGGAGGATCTGGACTTCTTCGAGGAGGCGTGCGGCGGGGACGAGCGGGAGGACTGAGGGCGCGGGCCGGGTGGGCCGAGGGTGACCGTTTCGCGGTCAGCCGTCCGGGGTCGGTACGATCGCGTAATGCGCGCGCTCCTGGTATGGCGCCGCATCCCACCTTCAGTCAGGAGAGACCGGTGTCAGACGTCCGTGTGATCATCCAACGCGATTCCGAGCGGGAAGAGCGCGTGGTGACAACGGGGACTACGGCCGCCGACCTCTTCGCCGGCGAGCGCTCGATCATCGCCGCGCGCGTGGGCGGCGAGCTCAGGGATCTGTCGTACGTGCTCTCCGAGGGCGAGGAGGTCGAGGGCGTCGAGATCTCCTCCGAGGACGGCCTGAACATCCTGCGCCACTCCACCGCGCATGTGATGGCGCAGGCCGTGCAGGAGCTGTTCCCCGAGGCCAAGCTGGGCATCGGCCCGCCCGTCAAGGACGGCTTCTACTACGACTTCGACGTCGAGAAGCCGTTCACGCCCGAGGATCTCAAGGCCATCGAGAAGAAGATGCAGGAGATCCAGAAGCGCGGGCAGAAGTTCGCCCGCCGCGTCGTCACCGACGAGGCCGCCCGCGAGGAGCTCGCCGCCGAGCCCTACAAGCTGGAGCTGATCGGCCTCAAGGGCTCCGCGTCCAGCGACGACGGCGCGGACGTCGAGGTCGGCGCCGGTGAGCTGACGATCTACGACAACCTGGACGCCAAGACCGGCGACCTGTGCTGGAAGGACCTCTGCCGCGGTCCCCACCTGCCGTCGACCCGCGCGATCCCGGCGTTCAAGCTGATGCGCAACGCCGCCGCCTACTGGCGCGGCAGCGAGAAGAACCCGATGCTCCAGCGCATCTACGGCACCGCCTGGCCCTCCAAGGACGAGCTCAAGGGCTACCTGGACTTCCTCGCCGAGGCCGAGAAGCGCGACCACCGCAAGCTGGGCAATGAACTCGACCTGTTCTCCATCCCGGAGCAGATCGGCTCCGGCCTCGCGGTCTTCCACCCCAAGGGCGGCATCGTCCGCCGTGTGATGGAGGACTACTCGCGCCGCCGCCACGAGGAAGAGGGCTACGAGTTCGTCTACACCCCGCACGCGACGAAGGGGAAGCTCTTCGAGACGTCCGGGCACCTGGACTGGTACGCCGAGGGCATGTACCCGCCCATGCAGCTCGACGAGGGCGTGGACTACTACCTCAAGCCCATGAACTGCCCGATGCACAACCTGATCTTCGACGCGCGCGGGCGTTCCTACCGTGAACTGCCGCTGCGCCTCTTCGAGTTCGGCACCGTGTACCGGTACGAGAAGTCGGGCGTCGTGCACGGCCTCACCCGCGCGCGTGGCTTCACGCAGGACGACGCGCACATCTACTGCACCCGTGAGCAGATGTCGGAGGAGCTCGACAAGACGCTCACCTTCGTCCTCGGCCTGCTCCGCGACTACGGCCTGACCGACTTCTACCTGGAGCTGTCCACCAAGGACCCGGAGAAGTTCGTCGGCTCCGACGAGGTCTGGGAGGAGGCGACCGAGACGCTGCGCCAGGTCGCCGAGAAGCAGGGCCTGCCCCTGGTTCCCGACCCGGGCGGCGCCGCCTTCTACGGGCCGAAGATCTCCGTCCAGACCAAGGACGCCATCGGCCGCACCTGGCAGATGTCGACGATCCAGCTCGACTTCAACCTGCCGGAGCGCTTCGATCTGGAGTACACCTCGGCGGACGGCTCCAAGCAGCGCCCGGTCATGATCCACCGCGCCCTGTTCGGCTCCATCGAGCGTTTCTTCGCGGTGCTGCTGGAGCACTACGCGGGCGCCTTCCCGGCGTGGCTGGCCCCGGTCCAGGCGATCGGCATCCCGATCGGCGACGGGCACGTGGACTACCTGGCGAAGTTCGCCGCGGCGGCCAAGCGGAAGGGCCTGCGGGTCGAGGTCGACTCGTCCTCCGACCGGATGCAGAAGAAGATCCGCAACGCCCAGAAGCAGAAGGTGCCCTTCATGGTCATCGCGGGCGACGACGACATGGCCAACAACGCCGTGTCCTTCCGCTACCGCGACGGCTCGCAGGAGAACGGCATCCCGTTCGACGAGGCCATCGCGAAGATCGCGAAGGTGGTCGAGGAGCGGGCGCAGGTCTGATCCGACAGCTCAGGAAGCCCCCGGAGATTCAGCTCTCCGGGGGCTTATTGTCGCTCTCGCGGGAGAAGATCTGCAGCAGCCAGGAAGAGAACGATCCCGTCACCGCGCCGAGCAGGGCCAGCCCGCCGGCCATCATCCCCATCGCGATCGTCCGGCCGCGTGCGGTCACCGGGGTGATGTCGCCGTAACCGACCGTGCTGAGGGTCTCGGCGGCCCACCACACCGCGTCCCCGAACGTCCGCATGGTGGCGCCGGGCGCCCCACGTTCGGCTTGGAAGACGGCGAGGGCACCGGCGAAGCCGAGCAGCAGGGTCGCCAGGCTCGCGTAAGCGATCACGCGCCCGTGCAGCGAGATCCGGGGCTGCCCCTGCCGACGCTGGATCACGTCGTAGAGCGGCACGATCCGCAGCGGCCGCAGGAGCGGCAGGATGACCACGACCGTGTGCAGGAAGTGGGTCCTGGCGAAGTGCAGGAAGCGCCCCCCGAAGAGCCGCCAGCGCACGGCGTAGTCCACGGCGAACAGCAGCCAGAGCGCGATCATCGTGTACAGGCACACGTCCTTCCAGAAGGGCGGCATGCTCACAGCAAGCACACGGGCTGCATAGGCGGTCAGGAAGACCAGCGAAGCCAGGAACAGCGGGATCTCGGTGCGCTGCTCCCAGCGGGCGTAAGGGCTGTCGTCGTCCACTGGCCCAGCTTGTCCGGTCGCCGCCCTCCCGTCGCCCCGGCGACACGCCGCGAACGGACGAAGCCATATGCTGCACGCATGACGAGTGAGCCGGAGCAGCAGTGGGGAGTGGGGATCCAGGACGCGTTCCAGCGCCTGTGGACGCCCCATCGGATGGCCTACATCCAGGGTGAGAACAAGCCGACCGGTCCCGGCGCTGACGACGGCTGCCCCTTCTGCTCGATCCCGGCCAAATCCGACGAGGACGGGCTGATCGTCAAGCGCGGCGAGCAGGTGTACGCGGTCCTCAACCTCTACCCGTACAACGGCGGCCACCTCATGGTCGTGCCCTACCGCCATGTCGCCGACTACACCGACCTCACCGAGCCGGAGACCATCGAACTGGCCGCCCTGACCAAGCAGGCGATGACGGCCCTGCGCACCGCCTCCGGCGCCCACGGCTTCAACATCGGCATGAACCAGGGCACGGTCGCCGGCGCCGGCATCGCGGCCCACCTCCACCAGCACATCGTCCCGCGCTGGGGCGGCGACACGAACTTCATGCCGGTCGTGGGGCACACGCGGGTGCTGCCGCAGCTGCTGGCGGACACACGGAAGATGCTGGCGGAGGCCTGGCCGACGGCTTGATCAACCAGCCCGTCCGGCGTTTGAGGACGAGGCCCTTCCGGCCGAAGGGGGGTCTGGGGGCGCAGCCCCCAGGGACGGTCACCCAGACCCACCCACGCTGCTCAACCGCCGGAGGCCTACGCGTCGTAGACGTCGGCCTTTCGCGGTGACGCATCCTGCACCGCCGTGCTCAGGAATCCCGAGCGCGTGCCGAACTTCTCCGTGTCCACGCCGTTCTCGTCCAGCACCTTGATCGCCGCGGCATGCACCACCCGCAGCACCGGCGTGGCCGCCCGCAGCGCGTCGTCGGCCATGAAGCGATGCCGCCAGGGCTGATCCGCCCAGGCATGCCGGAGCCCGAACGGCTCGGGCAGCCCTATCGTCCCGCCGAGCCAGTTGAGCAGCGGCGGATACCAGGAGATCGGTGCCCGCACCGCCAGCCGGACCACCTCGTCGCTGTTCACCAGGGGAAGCTTCACCTTGCGGGTCTCCCACGGCTTGAGCGACTTGGTGACCTCCTTGGTCGGCGCCTCGGGCTTCTCCTGGAAGAGCCCGTTCACCGGGCCGAGCGCATGCCCGGTCACCTCGATGCGCAACGTCTCGTGCAGCACGGTCACCGTGATCAGCATGGTGATGATCAACTGCCCGTCCCAGAGCGTCCACTGGACGCCCAGGTAGTGCCGGTCACCGCTGCCGAACTGCTGCTTGTTGCAGATGTCCTGTATCGCGTGCGACTTGACCTGGTACGCCTCGACGTCCGTGCCCTCCGGCCGGGACACCGCCTTCGCGCCCTCGGCGATCGGCGTGACGACCCAGTGCCGTATCGAAGGCTTGGGAAAACCACCGGTGTTGAGCGGACCGCGCTCCAGCATGCGCAGCTGGTCGTGGATGGACCGGATGACATCCCAGCTGCGGAAGGGGTGGATCTCCCGGTCGGGGTCGGCCTGGACCAAATTCTCGGCCAGCTGCCAGCTGCCCCAGCGGGTGCCCATGCCGAGTATCCCCTTGGGCCCGGCGTAGAACACGGAGTTGGACTGCTGCTCGGCGCTGAGCTTGGCGAGGGACTGGCGCAGCTGCTCGGCCCTGCTCTCGGTGGGGCTGGTCGGCACCGCCTCCGGTACCTTCGCGCCCACGCTGCTGCCGGCCAGCAGGCTGTCCCAGCGCTCCCGCAGGTCCTTAGCGGTGCGCTCGCAGATCTGCTTCGCGACGAACCAGCCGAGCACGGGGGCGATGACCGACGCTCGCGCGTACCAGGCCCAGAAGCCCGTGAACGGCATGCGGATCAGGAAGATCACGGCAAGGGCGCCCGCCGCGAGGAGCAGCGTGGTGGCGAGCGCACCGGCCCGCTTGTCCTCCTTCTTGGCGATGGTCGTGCGCAGCAGGAAGACGAGTAGCCAGCAGAGGAGTCCGGGCAGGAAGAGCAGGCCGGAGAGCACCATGACGATCGTCAGGCGGTTGTCGCGCTCCTTGCGGATGTTGTTCGCCGCCAGGCAGTGCTCGACGACGACCTGGGGTTCGGCACCGAAGGACTGGATGAGCGGCTTCCGGTCAGGGCCGATCATGCGGTCCACCACGGCCCGGGAGAACGCCTCGCCGAGCCTGGGCTTGAACAAGGGGATCTTTCCGGGCTTGATGGTCGACTCGTGCCACTCGTTGTTGGCCTTGAGGATCGCCTCGACGTCGTTGTCCCGGTAGGCCGCCGAGGCCAGCGCGAACGTCGCTGTCTGTCCCTCGCCGGCGGTGCGCGGCACCTGCGGCCCGAAGATGTCCGCGTAGCCGCTGTCAACGGTCATTCCCGCCCCCGATCGCCGCCGTCCTGCATCTGCGGCCTTCCCGACTTCCCTGCTTCGCACACCTGTTGATCAATGATCAGCGTATCCCCAGCCACCGACAATCGTCGGCGGACGGCCCAAAGCCGCCCGCCGACTCGGAGGTGTCGCGCGCCAACTACGAGGCGTCGCGCGCGTCTTCGCGAATCCTTTCCGCGATCTGCGGCGGCATCGGTTCGTGCCGCGCGTACGAACGGCTGAAGCGTGCGGTGCCGTGCGACAGCGACCGCAGATCGACGGCGTACCGGCCGATCTCGATCTCGGGCACCTCGGCCTTGATGAGCGTGCGGCCACCGTTGGTCTGTTCGGTGCCGAGGACACGGCCGCGCCGCCCGGACAGGTCGCTCATCACGGCGCCGACGTAGTCGTCGCCGACGAGGACGGACACCTCGGCCACCGGCTCCAGCAGATGGATCTTCACGTCGGCCGCCGCCTCCCGCAGCGCGAGCGCGCCGGCCGTCTGGAACGCGGCGTCGGAGGAGTCGACGGAGTGTGCCTTGCCGTCGAGCAGCGTGATCCGGACGTCGACGAGCGGATGGCCGGCCGCGACTCCCCTGGCGGCCTGGGCCCGTACGCCCTTCTCCACCGACGGGATGAACTGCCGCGGCACCGCGCCGCCGACGACCTTGTCGACGAACTCGACGCCCGAGCCGCCCGGCAGCGGCTCCACCTCGATCTCGCAGATGGCGTACTGCCCGTGGCCGCCGGACTGCTTCACATGCCGGCCCCGGCCCGCCGATTTGCTCGCGAACGTCTCCCGCAGGGAGACCTTGTGCGGTACGACGTCTACCTGCACGCCGTAGCGGCTGCGGAGCCGTTCGAGGGCGACGTCCGCGTGCGCTTCGCCCAGGGCCCACAGCACCACCTGATGGGTGGCCTGGTTCTGTTCCAGTCGCATGGTCGGGTCCTCGGCGACCAACCGGGACAGGCCCTGCGACAGCTTGTCCTCGTCCGCCTTGCTGTGCGCCTGGATGGCCAGCGGCAGCAGCGGGTCGGGCATCTGCCAGGGCTCCATCAGGAGTGGGTCGTCCTTGGCCGACAGGGTGTCGCCGGTCTCCGCGCGGCTCAGCTTCGCCACGCACGCGAGGTCGCCGGCGATGCAGTGGCTCAGCGTGCGCTGCTGTTTGCCGAAGGGCGCGGACAGGGCGCCGATCCGCTCGTCGACGTCGTGGTCCTCGTGCCCGCGGTCGGCAAGGCCGTGCCCGGAGACGTGCACCGTCTCGTCGGGGCGCAGGGTGCCGGAGAAGACGCGCACCATCGACACCCGGCCGACGTACGGGTCGGACGCCGTCTTCACGACCTCCGCGACCAGCGGCCCGTTCGGATCGCACAGCTTCAGCTCACGCGGTTTGCCGTCGACCGTGGTGACCGTCGGTGCCTGGCGCTCCAGAGGCGTCGGGAAGCCCCGCGTGATCAGTTCCAGCACCTCGACCGTGCCGAGGCCCTGGCGGCCGCCGTCGAAGGCGGGAGCGGCGGCGAGCACGGGGAAGAACGTGCCGCGCGCGACGGCCCGCTCCAGGTCCTCGATCAGCGTCTTGACGTCGACCTGCTCGCCGCCGAGATAGCGGTCCATGAGGGTCTCGTCCTCGCTCTCGGCGATGATCCCCTCGATCAGCCGGTTGCGGGCCTCCTCGATCTCGGGCAGCTGGTCCTCGTCCGGCTCGGACTCCTTGCGCTCCCCGGAGGCGTACTCGAAGAGCTTCTGCGACAGCAGCCCGGTCAGACCGGTCACGGGCGCGTGCCCGTCCGGGCCCTGCGGGCCGTGCAGCGGCAGATACAGCGGGAGCACGGCGTCGGGGTCGTCCCCGCCGAAGGCCTCCGCGCAGATCCGCGTCATCTCCTCGTAGTTCGCCCGAGCGGCCTCCAGGTGCGTGACGACGATCGCGCGCGGCATGCCGACGGCCGCACACTCCTCCCACACCATGCGGGTCGAGCCGTCCACGCCGTCCGAGGCGGAGACAACGAAAAGGGCCGCGTCCGCCGCTCGCAGACCGGCCCTGAGTTCCCCGACGAAGTCGGCGTATCCGGGGGTGTCCAGAAGGTTGACCTTGATGCCGTCCCATTCGACCGGCACCAGGGAGAGCTGTACCGAGCGTTGCTGCCGGTGCTCGATCTCGTCGTAGTCGGAGACGGTGCCGCCGTCCTCCACGCGGCCCGCCCGGTTCACTGCCCCCGCGGTGAGCGCGAGGGCTTCCACCAAGGTGGTCTTGCCCGATCCGGAGTGGCCGACCAGCACCACATTCCGTACGGACGCGGGGTGGTCGGCCGCTGTAGCCCTGCCGGCGGCTCCGGGGTGTGCGTTCGCCTTGTCGCCCATGATCCTGCCTCCCGTGCACGGTGAGGTCACTGTGGGCGCGGACATGCGGATCCGCGTGCGATGGCGGCTCCGGTGACGCCCGCGGTTCTTCGAGCTTTCCACTCCCGTCACGGTGCGTCCATACGGCGGACGTGATCGCGCCATCCGGCACCGGTGGACCGGGCTGCCCGCCCCCTGGACGAGTGCCCGGCGGTCGCACGTACGCGCGCGTGGCTACGATGGGCCAGCCGGTGGCCAGCAGGGGCCGCCCGGCGCCACACCGACCCTCGGGAAGGCCATGCTGAACAAGTACGCGCGTGCATTCTTCACGCGTGTCCTCACACCGTTCGCCGCGTTTCTGATCCGGCGGGGCGTCAGCCCCGACACCGTCACGCTCATCGGCACCGCCGGTGTGGTCGCGGGCGCGCTGGTCTTCTACCCCATGGGCGAGTTCTTCTGGGGCACGGTCGTGATCACGCTTTTCGTGTTCTCCGACCTCGTCGACGGCAACATGGCCCGCCAGCTCGGCCGCTCCAGCCGCTGGGGCGCCTTCCTGGACTCCACGCTCGACCGGGTCGCCGACGGCGCGATCTTCGGAGGCTTCATCCTCTGGTACGCCGGTGGCGGCGACGACCTCGTCCTGTGCGCCGTCTCGATCTTCTGCCTGGCCAGCGGCCAGGTGGTGTCGTACACCAAGGCGCGTGGCGAATCGATCGGCCTGCCGGTCGCGGTCAACGGCCTCGTCGAGCGCGCCGAGCGCCTGGTGATCTCGCTGGTCGCGGCCGGTCTCGCGGGCCTGCACAAGTTCGGGGTACCCGGCATCCAGTACCTGCTGCCCGTCGCCCTGTGGATCGTCGCCGTCGGTAGCCTCGTCACGCTCATCCAGCGCGTCGTCACGGTCCGCCGTGAGTCGGCCGAGGCGGAGGCGGCGGCCGCGCAGGAGAAGGCGCAGAACGCCTCTCAAGGGAGCGAGGCAGCCAAGTGAGCGCCCAGGAACGGCTCACGGACGCGCTGTACGGCCTCGGCTGGGGCACGGTCAAGAAGCTCCCCGAGCCGGTCGCCGTACGGCTCGGCCGCACCATCGCCGACCTCGCCTGGAAGCAGCGGGGCAAGGGCGTCCGGCGGCTGGAGAGCAACTACGCGCGCGTGGTGCCCGACGCGAGCCCGGAGCGCCTTTCCGAGCTCTCGCGCGCGGGTATGCGCTCGTACCTGCGCTACTGGATGGAGTCCTTCCGGCTGCCCGCCTGGAGCGCCGAGCGAGTCAAGGACAGCTTCGACGTCAAGGGCGTCCACCACCTGACCGATGGCCTGGCCGCCGGAAACGGCGTCGTACTCGCTCTGCCGCACCTGGCCAACTGGGATCTCGCGGGCGCCTGGGTCACCACCGAGCTGAAGACGCCGTTCACGACGGTCGCCGAGCGACTCAAGCCCGAGACGCTCTACGACCGCTTCGTCGCCTACCGCGAGGGCCTCGGCATGGAAGTCCTGCCGCACAGCGGCGGCACCGCGTTCGGCACGCTGGCCCGCAGGCTGCGCGACGGCGGTCTGGTCTGCCTGGTCTCCGACCGTGACCTGTCCGCCTCCGGCGTCGAGGTGGACTTCTTCGGTGCCACGGCCCGGATGCCGGCCGGCCCGGCGCTGCTGGCCCAGCAGACGGGGGCACTCCTGCTCCCCGTCACGCTCTGGTACGACGACTCCCCGGTCATGCAGGGCCGAATCCATCCCCCGATCGAGGTACCCGAGTCAGGTACCCGGGCCGAGAAGACGTCTGTCATGACACAGGCGCTGGCCGATGCCTTCGCCTCGGGGATCGCAGAACATCCGGAGGACTGGCACATGCTCCAGCGCTTGTGGGTCGCCGACCTGGAACCACGACCGGCCGACGGCCCCTCAGGGGAGCGTCCGTGAAGATCGGGATCGTCTGCCCGTACTCCTGGGACGTGCCGGGTGGCGTCCAGTTCCACATCCGCGACCTCGCCGAGTACTTCATCCGGCTCGGCCACGAGGTGTCCGTCCTGGCCCCGGCCGACGACGAAACCCCGCTGCCGCCGTACGTCGTCTCCGCGGGCCGTGCCGTCCCCGTCCCGTACAACGGCTCGGTCGCCCGCCTGAACTTCGGCTTCCTGTCGGCGGCCCGCGTCCGCCGGTGGCTGCACGACGGCCGGTTCGACGTCATCCACATCCACGAGCCGACGTCGCCGTCCCTCGGCCTGCTGACCTGCTGGGCGGCCCAGGGCCCCATCGTCGCCACCTTCCACACCTCCAACCCGCGCTCGCGGGCGATGATCGCCGCGTACTCGATCCTCCAGGCGGCCCTGGAGAAGATCAGCGCGCGCATCGCGGTGAGCGAGTACGCCCGCCGCACGCTGGTGGAACACCTGGGCGGCGACGCGGTGGTCATCCCCAACGGCGTCGACGTCGACTTCTTCGCCAAGGCCGAGCCCAACCCCGAGTGGCAGGGCGACACGATCGGCTTCATCGGCCGTATCGACGAGCCCCGCAAGGGCCTGCCGGTGCTGATGAGGGCCCTGCCGAAGATCCTCGCTGCACGCCCCCGGGCCAGGCTCCTGGTGGCGGGCCGGGGCGACGAGGAGGAGGCGGTCGAGTCCCTGCCCGCCGAGCTCCGCTCCCGCGTCGAGTTCCTCGGCATGGTCAGCGACGAGGACAAGGCCCGCTTCCTGCGCAGCATCGACCTGTACGTCGCTCCCAACACCGGCGGCGAGAGCTTCGGCATCATCCTGGTCGAGGCGATGTCGGCCGGCGCCCCGGTCCTCGCCTCGGACCTGGACGCCTTCGCCCAGGTCCTCGACCAGGGCGCGGCCGGCGAACTCTTCACCAACGAGGACGCCGACTCCCTGGCCGAGGCCGCGGTACGCCTCATGGAGGACCCTGCCCGTCGGGCGGAGCTGCGGGAGCGGGGGAGCGCGCACGTACGCCGCTTCGACTGGTCGACGGTCGGCGCGGACATCCTGTCGGTGTACGAGACGGTGACGGCGGGGGCGGCCGCGGTGGCGGCGGACGAGCGGGCGGCCGGGGGTGGCGGGGCCGGCGGGCTGCGAGCTCGCTTGGGGTTGGCGCGAGACTGAGGACCAAGCCTGTTGAGGGCCGAAGCGGAGGTCTGGGGGCGTTGGCCCCCAGTGCCGGCAACACCGACGCCCCGCACGAAACACCGACACCCGCACGAACCTCGGCCGACCCGGCGGAGCTAAGGTGCCGCCCGTGACCGCAACCCTCATCTGGATCCTCGTAGCCCTCGTCGCCATCGGCCTCTACCTGAGCTGGACCGCCGGCCGTCTCGACCGACTGCACGCCAGGATCGACGCGGCACGCGCCGCGCTCGACGCACAGCTGCTGCGCCGCGCCTCCGTGGCCCAGGAACTGGCCACCTCCGGCGTACTGGATCCGGCCGCGTCGATCGTCCTGTACGAGGCCGCCCACGCCGCCCGGCAGGCCGAGGAGGAGCAGCGAGAGGTCGCCGAGAGCGAGCTGAGCCAGGCGTTGCGGGCGGTGTTCGCCGAAGCCCCGCAGGTGGAGGTGGTGCGGGAGGCACCCGGGGGAGAGGAGGCGGCCCGCGAACTGACCGAGGCCGTCCGCCGGGTCCCGATGGCCCGTCGCTTCCACAACGACTCCGTACGCGCGGCCCGCGCCCTGCGCCGGCACCGCAAGGTCCGCTGGTTCCGACTGGCCGGGCACGCGCCGTTCCCCATGGCGTTCGAGATGGACGACGAGCCGCCCGTGGCGCTGGTCGACAGGGCCGCCTGACCAGCGCCTTCACGCCAACAGGCCGGAAAAGGATCCACCGGCTCCTCATTGGCCCTTGCAGTGGCCTGGTCCACTCCCGTTTCCTCGGTGCTTGCTGTAACCCTCTTTTTCACCGAGTGAGGTCACCCGTGTCCATCTCCGAAAACCAGGCTCCCGAGACCGGCACCGCGCGCGTGAAGCGCGGAATGGCCGAGCAGCTCAAGGGCGGCGTGATCATGGACGTCGTCACGCCGGAGCAGGCGAAGATCGCCGAGGACGCGGGCGCCGTCGCCGTCATGGCCCTGGAGCGGGTCCCCGCCGACATCCGCAAGGACGGCGGCGTGGCCCGGATGTCCGACCCGGACATGATCGAGGGCATCATCGAGGCCGTCTCGATCCCGGTCATGGCGAAGTCCCGCATCGGCCACTTCGTCGAGGCCCAGGTCCTGCAGTCCCTCGGCGTCGACTACATCGACGAGTCCGAGGTCCTCACCCCGGCCGACGAGGTCAACCACTCCGACAAGTGGTCCTTCACGACCCCCTTCGTCTGCGGTGCCACCAACCTGGGCGAGGCCCTGCGCCGTATCGCCGAGGGCGCGGCCATGATCCGCTCCAAGGGCGAGGCCGGCACCGGCAACGTCGTCGAGGCCGTCCGCCACCTGCGCCAGATCAAGAACGAGATCGCCAAGCTGCGCGGCTTCGACAACCACGAGCTCTACGCCGCCGCCAAGGAGCTGCGCGCCCCGTACGAGCTGGTCAAGGAGGTCGCCGAGCTCGGCAAGCTCCCGGTGGTGCTGTTCTCCGCCGGCGGTGTCGCCACCCCCGCCGACGCGGCCCTGATGCGCCAGCTCGGCGCCGAGGGCGTCTTCGTCGGCTCCGGCATCTTCAAGTCCGGCGACCCGGCCAAGCGCGCCGCCGCCATCGTGAAGGCCACCACCTTCTACGACGACCCGAAGATCATCGCGGACGCGTCCCGCAACCTCGGCGAGGCCATGGTCGGCATCAACTGCGACACCCTCCCCGAGACCGAGCGCTACGCGAACCGCGGCTGGTAAGGCACTGCATCCATGAGCGACACCCCCGTCATAGGCGTCCTGGCCCTCCAGGGCGACGTACGGGAGCACCTCATCGCCCTGGCCGCGGCAGACGTCGTGGCCAGGCCGGTGCGGCGCCCCGAGGAGCTCGCCGAGGTGGACGGCCTCGTCATCCCCGGCGGCGAGTCCACGACCATCTCCAAGCTGGCCGTCCTGTTCGGCGTGATGGAGCCCCTACGTGCGCGCGTGCAGAGCGGCCTGCCCGTCTACGGCACCTGCGCCGGCATGATCATGCTCGCCGACAAGATCCTCGACCCGCGCTCGGGCCAGGAGACGATCGGCGGCATCGACATGATCGTGCGCCGCAACGCCTTCGGGCGCCAGAACGAATCCTTCGAAGCGGCGGTCGACGTCAAGGGCGTCGAGGGCGATCCTGTAGAGGGCGTCTTCATCCGCGCCCCCTGGGTCGAGTCCGTGGGCGCCGAGACCGAGGTGCTCGCCGAGCACGAGGGCCACATCGTCGCGGTCCGCCAGGGCAACGCGCTGGCCACGTCGTTCCACCCGGAACTGACCGGCGACCACCGTGTGCACTCCCTGTTCGTCGAGATGGTGCGCGCCAACCGGGCAGCGGAGTCCTTGTAGGATCTCTGGCGTTCGTTGTTTGGATGGGTTACGCGAAGGAGACAGGCAGATGTCCGGCCACTCTAAATGGGCTACGACGAAGCACAAGAAGGCCGTGATCGACGCCAAGCGCGGCAAGCTCTTCGCGAAGCTGATCAAGAACATCGAGGTCGCGGCCCGCATGGGTGGCGTTGACATCGAGGGCAACCCGACGCTGTACGACGCCATCCAGAAGGCCAAGAAGCAGTCGGTCCCGAACAAGAACATCGACTCCGCGGTCAAGCGCGGCGGCGGTCTCGAGGCCGGCGGCGCCGACTACGAGACGATCATGTACGAGGGCTACGGCCCGAACGGCGTCGCCGTGCTCATCGAGTGCCTCACGGACAACCGCAACCGCGCCGCGTCCGACGTCCGCGTCGCCATGACCCGCAACGGCGGCAACATGGCCGACCCGGGCTCCGTGTCGTACATGTTCAGCCGCAAGGGCGTCGTCATCGTCCCCAAGGGCGAGCTGACCGAGGACGACGTCCTGGGTGCCGTCCTGGACGCGGGTGCCGAGGAGGTCAACGACCTCGGCGAGTCCTTCGAGGTCATCAGCGAGGCCACCGACCTGGTCGCGGTCCGCACCGCCCTCCAGGAGGCCGGCATCGACTACGACTCCGCCGACTCCAGCTTCGTGCCGTCCGTCCAGGTCGAGCTCGACGAGGAGGGCGCCAAGAAGATCTTCAAGCTGATCGACGCGCTCGAGGACAGCGACGACGTGCAGAACGTCTTCGCCAACTTCGACGTCAGCGACGAGATCATGGAGAAGGTCGACGCGTAGCGCTGCCGCGAGCTGAACGGGCTCAACGGGCCGACGGGGTATCCCCGTCGGCCCGTCGCTTTGCCGGACGTTGGTGACCGGCGTTGTCGGTGGCACCCGATAGCCTGCACAAACAGGCGATCGAAGGGAGGGCGCGCGGGTGCGCGTACTGGGGGTGGACCCGGGGCTGACCCGATGCGGTGTCGGCGTGGTCGAAGGCGTCGCCGGACGCCCGCTCACCATGCTCGGCGTCGGTGTCGTACGGACGCCCGCGGACGCCGAGTTGGGACACCGCCTCGTCGCCATCGAGCAGGGCATCGAGCAGTGGCTGGACGAGCACCGGCCCGAATTCGTCGCCGTGGAGCGGGTGTTCAGCCAGCACAACGTCCGTACGGTGATGGGCACCGCCCAGGCCAGCGCCGTCGCCATGCTCTGCGCCGCCCGCCGGGGCATCCCGGTCGCCCTGCACACCCCCAGCGAGGTCAAGGCCGCCGTCACCGGCTCCGGCCGCGCCGACAAGGCCCAGGTCGGCGCCATGGTCACCCGGCTGCTGCGGCTCAGCGCCCCGCCCAAGCCGGCCGACGCCGCCGACGCCCTCGCGCTCGCCATCTGCCACATCTGGCGCGCGCCCGCGCAGAACCGACTCCAGCAGGCCGTCGCCCTGCACACAGCCAAAGCACCGAAAGGCCGTACGGCATGATCGCCTTCGTCAGCGGCACAGTGGCCGCACTCGCTCCGGACGCCGCGGTCGTCGAGGTGGGCGGGGTCGGCATGGCCGTCCAGTGCACGCCGAACACGCTGTCCACCCTGCGCCTCGGCAAGCCCGCCAAGCTGCACACCTCGCTGGTGGTCCGCGAGGACTCGCTCACGCTGTACGGCTTCGCGGACGACGACGAGCGGCAGACGTTCGAGCTGCTCCAGACCGCGAGCGGAGTCGGCCCGCGACTGGCCCAGGCGATGCTGGCGGTGCACTCGCCCGACGCCCTGCGCCGAGCCGTGGCGACCGCAGACGAGAAGTCGCTCACCGCCGTCCCCGGCATCGGCAAGAAGGGCGCCCAGAAGCTGCTCCTGGAGCTGAAGGACCGCCTCGGCGAACCCATCGGCGCGCCCGCCGTGGGCGCCCCGGTCACCCAGGGCTGGCGCGACCAGCTGCACGCCGCCTTGATCGGCCTCGGCTACGCGACCCGCGAGGCCGACGAGGCGGTCGCCGCGGTGACGCCACAGGCGGAAGCCGCCGAGGGCACGCCGCAGGTGGGCCAGTTGCTCAAGGCCGCTCTGCAGACCCTCAACAGAGCGCGCTGACCGAGCGGCGCCCCGGAAGGCCTGAGGGCCCGACTCCGGGGGACGCCCTGATCCTCGTACGACCCACCCGACCGCGACCCCGAGGCACACTCCATGAACTGGGACGACACCACCGACACCCCCGCCCCCGAGCGGCTCGTCGGTGCGTCCGCCGACCGTGAGGACCAGGCCGTCGAGGCCGCGCTGCGCCCGAAGGACCTGGGCGAGTTCATCGGCCAGGAGAAGGTCCGCGAACAGCTCGACCTCGTCCTGCGTGCCGCACGAGCGCGTGGCGCCACCGCCGACCATGTGCTGCTCTCCGGCGCCCCCGGCCTCGGCAAGACGACCCTCTCGATGATCATCGCGGCCGAGATGGGCGCCCCGATCCGCATCACCAGCGGCCCCGCCATCCAGCACGCAGGCGATCTCGCCGCGATCCTCTCCTCCCTCCAGGAGGGCGAGGTCCTCTTCCTCGACGAGATCCACCGCATGTCCCGGCCCGCCGAGGAGATGCTGTACATGGCGATGGAGGACTTCCGCGTCGACGTGATCGTCGGCAAGGGACCGGGCGCCACCGCCATCCCGCTCGAACTGCCCCCGTTCACCCTGGTCGGCGCCACCACGCGCGCGGGCCTGCTGCCGCCCCCGCTGCGCGACCGCTTCGGCTTCACCGCGCACATGGAGTTCTACGAGCCCGCCGAGCTGGAGCGCGTCATCCACCGCTCCGCGAACCTTCTGGACCTCGAGATCGAGGCCGAAGGCGCCGCCGAGATCGCCGGCCGCTCGCGCGGTACGCCCCGTATCGCCAACCGCCTGCTGCGCCGCGTCCGTGACTACGCCCAGGTCAAGGCGGACGGGATCATCACGCGGGAGATCGCCGGGGCCGCCCTCGCCGTGTACGAGGTCGACGCCCGGGGCCTCGACCGGCTCGACCGCGCCGTCCTGGAGGCCCTGCTGAAGCTGTTCGGCGGCGGCCCGGTCGGCCTGTCCACGCTCGCCGTCGCGGTGGGGGAGGAGCGCGAGACCGTGGAGGAGGTCGCCGAACCCTTCCTCGTACGGGAGGGCCTGCTCGCCCGCACCCCGCGCGGCCGGGTCGCCACCCCCGCGGCTTGGGCGCACCTCGGCCTCACCCCGCCCCGCTCGTCAGCTGCGGGAAACGGACAACAGGACCTGTTCGGGACGTGAAGGCTCCGTCACGGCGAGCACAGTGGCCGTAGTAGGAACCCCGGTGCCATGCTGAGCGTTGTTCCATGCGCGGGGACTCGCTTAGACTCCGCCGATGCCGCCGTTGTCGGCGGCACATAAACCCCCAACCATCAGGCCGCTCACCATCGCGGTCGTGTGAAGGAAGTTCCGACCCGTGAGTCTCGTGACCCTCCTCCCGTTCATCGTGCTCATCGGGGCCATGTTCCTGATGACCCGGTCGGCCAAGAAGAAGCAGCAGCAGGCCGCCGACATGCGGAACCAGATGCAGCCCGGATCCGGTGTCCGCACCATCGGGGGCATGTACGCCACCGTCAAGGAGGTCAGCGACGACACCGTCCTCGTCGACGCCGGCCCGGGTGTGGAGCTCCTCTTCGCCAAGAACGCGATCGGTGCCGTCCTCTCCGACGACGAGTACAACCGCATCGTGCACGGCGTCGAGCACGACCTGAAGTCCGACGTCGTCCCGGACGACGCCTCCTCCCTCACCGGGACCGACGAGCCCGCCGCTGCCGCCGACTCCGACGACAAGCCCGTCGACTTCGCCAAGAAGGACGAGGACGCGAAGGACGAGGCCGAGGAGTCCTCCGACGACGCCGTGGCCGCCGAGGCCAAGGCGGACGAGCCGAAGAAGACCGACGGCGACTCTGAGGCGAAGTAGCCATGTGCCGGGGCGCGCGGGCCACGCCTGCGCGCCCCCGGGCATGCCGATCTCGCACGGGGATCCCTACACCATGTCATGGCCGCCCGCCCGCTGATCCGGCGCGAGGCGGCCCGAGAGGGAGTACGAGAAGGTGGCAGCACCTAAGAAGGGCCGGAGCGCGAGCGCCCAGAGCAAGCCGGGGCGCTCGCTGGCCTTCATCCTGATCGCCATCGCGGCGCTCACCGGAGGAATGTTCGCCTCGGGGCACACCACTCCGCGTCTTGGCATCGACCTCGCCGGCGGCACGAGCATCACGCTCCGTGCGGAAGCCGAGCCCGGCCAGGAATCCGCGATCAATCAGACCAACATGAACACCGCGGTCCAGATCATGGAGCGCCGCGTCAATGGTCTGGGTGTCTCCGAGTCCGAGGTTCAGACCCAGGGCGACAAGAACATCATTGTCAACATCCCCAAGGGCACGAACTCCAAGGAAGCCCGGGACCAGGTCGGCACGACTGCCAAGCTCTACTTCCGCCCGGTCCTGCAGCGCGAGGCCGCCACCGGCACGGCGACACCCACTCCGAGCGCGAGCCCCAGCGGGAGCGGCTCCCCGAGCGCCTCCAGCACCGATAAGGCTGGCGCCAAGGACTCCGCGACCTCCGGCTCCCCTGGCCCGTCGGCCAGCGCCACCTCGCAGGGCCGCGCCGTCACTGAGGCGCTGAAGGCGGACGCCAAGCCGTCCGCGAGCAACAGCCCCGAGACCTCCGGCAGCCCTTCGCCATCCGCGTCCAGCACCTCCGGCTCCTCGTCGGGTGATTTGGGGAAGGCGTACGCAGCGCTCGACTGCACTGACCCGAAGCAGCGCGCCGCCGCGGGCAAGGGAGCCAAAAAGGATGAACCCACCGTCGCCTGCGGCCAGGACGACAAGGTGTGGAGCAAGTTCCTGCTGGGTCCGGTCGACGTCGACGGCACCGAGATCAAGAAGGCCCAGGCGGCCTTCGACACCCAGAGCGGCGCAGGCTGGCAGGTCAACATGACCTTCAATTCCGCCGGTGCCAAGAAGTTCGCCAGCATCACAGGCAAGCTGGCGCAGCAGACCACCCCGCAGAACGAGTTCGCGATCGTTCTGGACGACGAGGTCGTCTCCCACCCGTTCGTCCAGGGCGCTATCAGCGGCGGCAACGCGCAGATCTCCGGCAGCTTCACCCAGCAGGATGCCCAGAGCCTCGCCAACATGCTCTCGTACGGCGCCTTGCCGCTGTCCTTCCAAGAGGACAGCGTCACCACGGTGTCCCCGGCACTCGGCGGCGAGCAGCTCAAGGCCGGTCTGATCGCCGGTGCGATCGGTCTCGCCCTGGTCGTCATCTACCTGCTGATCTACTACCGCGGCCTGTCGATCATCGCGCTCCTCTCGCTGCTGGTCTCCGCGGCCCTGACGTACACGATCATGGCGCTGCTCGGCCCTGCCATCGGCTTCGCGCTGAACCTGCCGGCCGTCTGCGGTGCCATCGTCGCCATCGGCATCACAGCGGACTCGTTCATCGTGTACTTCGAACGCGTCCGCGACGAGATCCGCGAGGGCCGCTCCCTGCGCCCCGCCGTCGAGCGGGCCTGGCCGCGTGCCCGGCGCACCATCCTGGTCTCCGACTTCGTGTCGTTCCTCGCCGCCGCCGTGCTGTTCATCGTCACCGTCGGCAAGGTCCAGGGCTTCGCGTTCACGCTCGGCCTGACCACCCTGCTCGACGTGGTCGTCGTGTTCCTGTTCACCAAGCCGCTGCTCACCCTCCTGGCCCGCACCAAGTTCTTCGGAAGCGGCCACAAGTGGTCCGGCCTCGATCCCAAGCGACTGGGTGCCACGCCGCCGCTGCGCCGCACCCGCCGACCCTCCGCCCCCGTCGAGACGAAGGAGGCGTGAGATGTCGAAGCTCGGCAACCTCGGCGCCCGACTGCACCGTGGCGAGGTCGGCTACGACTTCGTCGGCAACCGCAAGCTCTGGTACGGCATCTCGATCCTGATCACCATCACGGCCATCGTCGGCCTGGCGGTGCGCGGCCTGAACATGGGCATCGAGTTCCAGGGCGGAGCGGTCTTCAACACCCCGAAGACCAGCGTCTCGGTGTCCCAGGCGCAGGAGTACGCGGAAGAGGCGTCCGGCCACGACGCGATCGTCCAGAAGCTCGGCAGCGGCGACGACGCCAAGCTGCGCATCCAGGTCTCGGGCATCGACACGGCCAAGGCCGACAAGGTCTCGGCCGAGCTGGCCGAGAAGCTGGGCGTCGAGGAGAGTGCCGTTACCGGGGAGCTGGTCGGCCCCAGCTGGGGTGAGCAGATCGCCACCAAGGCCTGGCAGGGCCTCGCCATCTTCCTGGTCCTCGTGGTGATCTATCTGGCGATCGCGTTCGAGTGGCGTATGGCGCTCGCCGCGTTCGTCGCCCTGATCCACGACATCACCATCACCGTCGGTATCTACGCGCTGGTCGGCTTCGAGGTCACACCAGGCACGGTGATCGGTCTGCTGACGATCCTCGGTTACTCGCTCTACGACACGGTCGTCGTCTTCGACAGCCTCAAGGAGCAGACGAAGGACATCACCAAACAGACCCGCTGGACCTACAGCGACGTCGCCAACCGCTCGATCAACAGCACCCTGGTCCGTTCGATCAACACCACGGTGGTCGCCCTGCTGCCGGTGGCGGGCCTGCTGTTCATCGGTGGCGGCTTCCTCGGCGCCGGCATGCTCAACGACATCTCGCTGTCGCTGTTCGTCGGCCTCGCGGCCGGTGCGTACTCCTCGATCTTCATCGCCACGCCGCTCGTCGCCGACCTCAAGGAGCTCGAGCCGCAGATGAAGGCCCTGCGCAAGCGCGTGCTCGCCAAGCGCGCCCAGGCCGCCGCACAGGGCACGGCCTCGGACGTCCCGGACAGCGACGAGGTGCTCGGCGACGAGCCGGAGGACGCGGCCCCCGCGGTCGTCGGCCCGCGCAACCAGCCCGCGTCCCGTGGCCGGGGCCGTGGCCGACCCTCGGGGAAGCGTCGATGACCGACATCAGGGAACTCCTGCTGAGCCGTATCCGTGACGTCGCGGACTACCCGGAGCCGGGGGTGATGTTCAAGGACATCACCCCGCTCCTGGCGGACCCGGCGGCGTTCACGGCGCTGACCGACGCGCTGGCCGAGATCGCCGGGAACACCGGCGCCACGAAGATCGTCGGCCTGGAGGCCCGGGGCTTCATCCTCGGAGCGCCGGTCGCGGTCCGCGCGGGCATCGGCTTCATCCCCGTACGCAAGGCGGGCAAGCTCCCTGGAGCGACGCTCAGCCAGGCGTACGACCTGGAGTACGGCTCCGCCGAGATCGAGGTGCATGCCGAGGATCTGACTGGGGACGACCGCGTGCTGGTCATCGACGACGTCCTCGCCACGGGTGGCACGGCAGAGGCTTCGATCCAGCTGATCCGCAGGGTGGGCGCTGAATTGGCCGGCCTCGCGGTCTTGATGGAATTGGGCTTCCTGGGCGGCCGCGCCCGGCTGGAACCCTTCCTGGCCGGGGCCCCGCTGGAGTCGCTGCTCACGGTCTGAAGCTCCTGGCCAAAGAGGCGGGTGCCCGGGGAGTCGTGGGCGCCCGCCTCGTTTTGCTGCGCTGTTCGGAGCGACTTCCTGATGATTGGCAACTTTCCGTCATGAGTGGGGAGACGGGTGTTGTCCTTAGGGGTTGGATGCTCAGATGTTGCTCAAGTTGCTTGTGATGCACATGCAAATTGAGGAAGGCTGAGTATCGCCCCCGATGAGGGGGCTGACCATGAACGATTGACCAAGTGGGGAGTTCGAGAATTGATCTCGAGCAAGTTTGCAGCGGGGATAGTTGCCGTCACCTCAGTCGTAGCGCTGTCTGGGGGTGTGGCGTCAGCGAACGCGGCCTCTGACGGTACTGCGGAAACCGCAAAGGTTCGGGCGGACTGCAACAGCTGGAAGTCCGCCGTCGGTGCACCTGGCGTGTGGAGCAAGTCGAAGTACCACTGCTCGCTCCTGGGCAGCAGCGGTCTCAGGGTCCGTTACAGCTGGACCGCCGACAGGGGTACGCCTTGTATCAAGGTCAAGTACTTCGTCAACGGGAACACGAAGTGGTCCGCGGAGGCGTGCCGCAAGTCCGGAACCCTGGAAGTGCCGTGGGGGAACGTCGCGGCCCACAAGGAGATCCAGATCAAGGGCTTCTCGACGCTCAAGTGGCGTTGACCCTGAAGTGTTCGGATTGACCTGACACGAACCCGAGGCGGGCCCTGAGGAATCCGGTGCCCGCCTCTTGCGTTTCTCCGGTAGACGTCCCTCACATCGGGCTGAAGGCGATCCTGGAGCGCAGGATCGCTACCATGGGGTCTCCGGAGCCTGACCGGGGGACCCGGATCGCGCACGAGGAGTCCTCTTGCCAGACGAGGCCCAGCACCTGACCGCCGCCAAGCCCGAGTCCGCCTCGGCAGCCGCGGCGAAGCCCGCGCCGAACGCGTCGCACGCGAAGAACGACCCGCGCGGGACGGTCGAGCATGCCCAGTCCGCGCCAGTCGACAAGCCGGCCGAGCAGACGCGACCCAAGCCTGCCCCGCCGGAACGCCCCGTGAACCAGCCCGCGGCCCGCCCGTCCGCCGGTCAGCCGGCCCGCACCGGTTCCTCCAACCGCGTCCGTGCCCGCCTCGCCCGTCTCGGCGTCCAGCGCTCCAACCCGTACAACCCGGTGCTGGAGCCGTTGCTGCGCATAGTCCGCAGCAACGACCCGAAGATCGAGACCGCCACGCTCCGCCAGATCGAGAAGGCCTACCAGGTCGCCGAGCGCTGGCACCGCGGCCAGAAGCGCAAGAGCGGCGACCCGTACATCACGCACCCGCTGGCGGTCACCACGATCCTCGCCGAGCTGGGTATGGATCCGGCCACCCTGATGGCGGGCCTGCTGCACGACACCGTCGAGGACACCGAGTACGGCCTCGACCAGCTCCGTCGCGACTTCGGCGACTCCGTCGCACTGCTCGTCGACGGCGTCACCAAGCTCGACAAGGTCAAGTTCGGCGAGGCCGCGCAGGCCGAGACCGTGCGCAAGATGGTCGTCGCCATGGCCAAGGACCCCCGCGTCCTGGTCATCAAGCTCGCCGACCGCCTGCACAACATGCGCACCATGCGCTACCTCAAGCGCGAGAAGCAGGAGAAGAAGGCGCGCGAGACCCTGGAGATCTACGCGCCCCTCGCCCACCGCCTCGGCATGAACACCATCAAGTGGGAGCTGGAGGACCTCGCCTTCGCGATCCTCTACCCCAAGATGTACGACGAGATCGTACGGCTGGTGGCCGAGCGGGCACCGAAGCGTGACGAGTACCTGGCCATAGTGACCGACGAGGTCCAGCAGGACCTGCGTGCGGCCCGCATCAAGGCGACCGTCACCGGCCGCCCCAAGCACTACTACAGCGTCTACCAGAAGATGATCGTCCGCGGTCGC
Organism: Streptomyces sp. cf386; assembly: GCF_900103585.1. Lineage (GTDB taxonomy): Bacteria > Actinomycetota > Actinomycetes > Streptomycetales > Streptomycetaceae > Streptomyces. Next base: position 154,335 of record NZ_FNHV01000012.1, on the reverse strand, counting down.
GACTTCGCGGAGATCTATGACCTGGTGGGGATTCGTGTACTTGTCGACACGGTCCGCGACTGCTACGCGGCCCTCGGCACCGTGCACGCGCGATGGAACCCGGTCCCCGGCCGGTTCAAGGACTACATCGCGATGCCGAAGTTCAACATGTACCAGTCGCTGCACACGACGGTCATCGGCCCCAACGGCAAGCCGGTCGAACTCCAGATCCGTACGTTCGACATGCACCGCCGCGCCGAGTACGGCATCGCCGCGCACTGGAAGTACAAGCAGGAGGCCGTCGCCGGTGCCTCCAAGGTGCGTACCGACGTGCCCAAGGCCGGCAAGGACAAGGACGCCATTAACGACATGGCGTGGCTGCGGCAGCTCCTCGACTGGCAGAAGGAGACCGAGGACCCCAGCGAGTTCCTGGAGTCGCTGCGCTTCGACCTGTCCCGCAACGAGGTCTTCGTCTTCACGCCGAAGGGCGACGTCATAGCGCTCCCGGCGGGCGCCACCCCGGTCGACTTCGCGTACGCCGTCCACACCGAGGTCGGCCACCGGACCATAGGCGCGAGGGTCAACGGACGCCTGGTCCCGCTCGAGTCCACCCTGGACAACGGCGATCTGGTCGAGGTCTTCACCTCGAAGGCGGCCGGGGCGGGCCCCTCCCGCGACTGGCTCGGCTTCGTGAAGTCGCCGCGCGCCCGCAACAAGATCCGGGCGTGGTTCTCCAAGGAGCGTCGCGACGAGGCGATCGAGCAGGGCAAGGACGCCATCGTCCGCGCGATGCGCAAGCAGAACCTGCCGATCCAGCGCATCCTGACCGGCGACTCGCTGGTCACGCTCGCGCACGAGATGCGCTACCCGGACATCTCCGCGCTGTACGCGGCGATCGGCGAGGGACACGTCTCCGCCCAGAGCGTCGTACAGAAGCTCGTCTCCGCGCTCGGCGGCGAGGAGGCGGCCACCGAGGAGATCGACGAGGCGGTTCCGCCGACCCGCACCCGCGGCCGCAAGCGCCGCTCCAGCGCGGACCCGGGCGTCATCGTCAAGGGCGTCGAGGATGTGTGGGTCAAGCTGGCCCGCTGTTGTACGCCGGTACCGGGCGACCCGATCATCGGCTTCGTCACACGCGGTAGTGGTGTATCGGTTCACCGCAGCGACTGCGTGAACGTGGAGTCACTGTCCCGTGAGCCCGAGCGCATCCTCGAAGTCGAGTGGGCGCCCACCCAGTCCTCGGTCTTCCTGGTCGCCATCCAGGTCGAGGCCCTCGACCGCTCCCGGCTGCTGTCGGACGTCACCCGCGTCCTGTCCGACCAGCACGTCAACATCCTCTCCGCGGCTGTCCAGACCTCCCGCGACCGCGTCGCCACCTCACGCTTCACCTTCGAGATGGGTGACCCGAAGCACCTCGGACACGTCCTGAAGGCGGTCAGGGGCGTGGAGGGCGTCTACGACGTGTACCGGGTGACATCGGCGCGCAGCCGGTCGTAGAAACAGCTGTACGGCATACGAGAAGGGCCCCGTACCTCGCGGTACGGGGCCCTTCTCGCAGTCGGCGTCAGCCGCCGAACTCCTGAAGACCCTTCAGCGCCTGGTCCAGCAGCGCCTGGCGGCCCTCCAGCTCACGCTCCAGCTTGTCGGCCTTGGCGTTGTTGCCCTGGGCACGCGCCTGCTCGATCTGGCCCGTCAGCTTGTCCACGGCGGCCTGAAGCTGTCCGGTCAGCCCCTCGGCACGCGCGCGCGCCTCCGGGTTGGTCCGGCGCCACTCGGACTCCTCGGCCTCCTGGATGGCCCGCTCGACGGCGTGCATCCGGCCCTCGACCTTCGGGCGGGCGTCGCGCGGCACATGACCGATGGCCTCCCAGCGCTCGTTGATCGAGCGGAAGGCGGCACGCGTGCCCTTCAGGTCGCCGATCGGCAGGAGCTTCTCGGCCTCCTCGGCCAGCTCCTCCTTCAGCTTCAGGTTCTCGCCCTGTTCGGCGTCCCGCTCGGCGAAGACCGAGCTGCGGGCGGCGAAGAAGATGTCCTGGGCGCCACGGAAGCGGTTCCACAGGTCGTCCTCGTGCTCGCGCTGGGCGCGGCCCGCGGCCTTCCACTCCGCCATCAGCTCGCGGTAGCGGGCAGCCGTCGGACCCCAGTCGGTCGAACCGGACAGCGACTCGGCGTCGGCGACCAGCCGCTCCTTGGTCTTGCGGGCCTCCTCGCGCTGCGCGTCCAGCTGCGCGAAGTGCGCCTTGCGGCGCTTGGAGAACGCCGACCGGGCGTGCGAGAAGCGGTGCCACAGTTCGTCGTCCGACTTGCGGTCCAGCCGCGGCAGGCCCTTCCAGGTGTCCACCAGGGCCCGTAGCCGCTCACCGGCTGCCCGCCACTGGTCGGACCGAGCCAGCTCCTCCGCCTCGGTGACCAGCGCCTCCTTGGAGTGCCGGGCCTCGTCGGACTGCTTGGCCCGCTGCTGCTTGCGCTCCTCGCGGCGCTTGCCGACGGTCTCGACCAGCTTGTCCAGGCGGGTCCGCAGGGCGTCCAGGTCACCGACCGCGTGGTGCGCGTCGACCTGCTCACGGATGTGGTCGATCGCGGTCTGCGCGTCCTTCGCCGACAGGTCGGTGGTCTTCACTCGCTTCTCGAGGAGGCCGATTTCGACGACCAGGCCCTCGTACTTGCGCTCGAAGTAGGCCAACGCCTCCTCAGGGGAGCCGGCCTGCCAGGAACCGACGACCTGCTCGCCGTCGGCCGTACGCACGTACACGGTCCCCGTCTCGTCGACGCGGCCCCACGGGTCGCTGCTCACAGCGCCTCCTCCACATGATGCCTGCGTGGGGCTGTGTTCCCCCGGGCATCGTCCACAGTTTCGTCACGGCCAACATAGGCGACCGGCGGGTTGCCTGTCCGCATCCCGCGCGACCGAAATTACGCAGTTGGCGGTCAGGATTTCGTGACCGTCGCCTTGTTGATGACGACCGTCGCGTTGGGGGCGGTGTTCATGGTCTGGGGATCGGCGGCCTGCGCTCCAGCCCCCGCGATCTTCTTCAGGACCTTCATGCCCGCCTCGGACACAGTGCCGAACGGTGTGTAGTCGGCCGGGAGCTGACTGTCCTGGTAGACGAGGAAGAACTGACTGCCCCCGCTGTCGCGCCCCTCCTTCGTCTGGGCGTTGTACTGGTTGGCCATCGCGACCGTGCCCGCCGGGTACACACCGCCCTTGAGGCTCGTGTCCTTGAGGTTCTCGTCGGGAATCGTGTACCCGGGGCCGCCCATGCCGGTGCCCTGCGGATCACCGCACTGCAGCACGTAGATGCCGCTGTCGACGAGCCGGTGGCACTTGCTGTGGTCGAAGTAGCCCTTGCCGGCGAGGAAGGCGAACGAGTTCACGGTGTGCGGCGCGGCCGACGCCTTGAGCGCGATGTCTATGTCACCGCACGTCGTCGCGAGCTTCATCGCGTACTTCGCCGACTTGTCGATGGTCAGCTCCGGCTCCTTCTTCCAGGTCGCCGTCTTGACCTTGCCCGCGGCGGGCTTCTCGCACGGGTCCGGGGCCTTGCTGGTCGCGCTCGGAGTGACCTCCGCGTTCGCGTTGCTCTTGCTGTCGTCGTCGCCCTTGAGGACGCCGGTCGTGTACAGCGCGAGGCTGCCGATGATGACCACCGCGAGCGCCGACGCGATCGCCGCGTTGCGCGTGCGCGTCTTGCGCCGGGCGACCGTGCGTCGCTGCTGCTGCCGCAAGAACTTCTCCCGGGCGAGCTGACGCCGCCGCTGCTCCTGGCTGACCACCGGGTTCTCTCCTCATGCGTCGTAAGTGTCGACCGGCACGCGTGCGTTCATTGAGCCGATCGCCTGCGTGTGCCCCGTACCGTATATGGGTTCGCTGAGGGATCGGCAGCGCCGGTAGGCTCTGACGTCAGGCGGAGCCCGCCGACAAACCACCTGTGTCGACACAAACGAAGGACGATCGTGCTCATTGCCGGGTTCCCCGCCGGGGCCTGGGGGACGAACTGTTATCTCGTCGCCCCCGCCGCCGGCGAGGAGTGCGTGATCATCGACCCGGGCCACGAAGCGGCCCCCGGAGTCGAGGAAGCGCTGAAGAAGCATCGGCTCAAGCCCGTCGCCGTCGTCCTCACCCACGGCCACCTCGACCACGTGGCCTCGGTCGTCCCCGTGTGCGGCGCACACGACGTACCGGCCTGGATCCACCCCGAGGACCGGTACATGATGAGCGACCCCGAGAAGGCGCTCGGCCGCTCCATCGGCATGCAGCTGATGGGCGAGCTGACCATCGGGGAGCCGGACGACGTCAAGGAGCTGACCGACGGCGCCAAGCTGGATCTGGCCGGCCTGGAGCTGACCGTCGCGCACGCGCCGGGCCATACCAAGGGGTCGGTGACCTTCGGCCTGCCCGAGGCGGCGGACATCCCGCCGGTCTTCTTCTCGGGCGACCTGCTGTTCGCCGGCTCCATCGGACGCACCGACCTGCCCGGCGGTGACATGGCCGAGATCCTCGACTCGCTGGCCCGCGTGTGCCTGCCGCTCGACGACTCGACCGTGGTGCTGTCCGGCCACGGCCCCCAGACGACCATCGGCCAGGAGCGCGCCACCAACCCGTATCTGCGGCAGGTGGCCGCCGGCCTGGGAGCACAGGAAGCTCCCCGACGAGGAATGTGACGAGACCTTCCGTGAGCACCTTCAAGGCCCCCAAGGGCACGTACGACCTGATCCCGCCGGACTCCGCCAAGTACCTGGCGGTCCGTGAGGCGATCGCGGCCCCGCTGCGCAACTCCGGTTACGGCTACATCGAGACGCCCGGCTTCGAGAGCGTCGAGCTGTTCGCACGCGGCGTGGGCGAGTCCACCGACATCGTGACCAAGGAGATGTACGCCTTCGAGACCAAGGGCGGCGATCAGCTCGCCCTGCGCCCCGAGGGCACGGCCTCGGTCCTGCGCGCGGCCCTGGAGGCCAACCTGCACAAGGCGGGCAACCTCCCGGTCAAGCTCTGGTACTCGGGCTCCTACTACCGCTACGAGCGCCCTCAGAAGGGCCGTTACAGGCACTTCTCCCAGGTCGGCGCCGAGGCGATCGGCGCCGAGGACCCGGCGCTGGACGCCGAGTTGATCATCCTGGCCGACCAGGCCTACCGCTCGCTCGGCCTCAGGGACTTCCGGATCCTGCTCAACAGCCTGGGCGACAAGGAGTGCCGCCCGGTCTACCGAGCGGCCCTGCAGGACTTCCTGCGCGCTCTGGACCTGGACGAGGACACGCGTCGCCGCGTCGACATCAACCCGCTGCGGGTGCTGGACGACAAGCGCGAGTCGGTCCAGAAGCAGCTCACCGGCGCCCCGCTCCTGCGCGACTACCTCTGCGACGCCTGCAAGGCGTACCACGAGGAGGTCCGCGAACTGATCACGGCGGCGGGTGTCTCCTTCGAGGACGACCCGAGGCTGGTGCGCGGCCTGGACTACTACACGCGTACGACCTTCGAGTTCGTCCACGACGGTCTGGGCTCCCAGTCCGCGGTGGGCGGCGGCGGCCGTTACGACGGGCTGTCCGAGATGATCGGCGGCCCCGCGCTGCCGTCCGTCGGCTGGGCGCTCGGCGTCGACCGCACGGTGCTCGCCCTGGAGGCGGAGGGCGTGGAACTCCAACTCCCGTCGTCCACCAGCGTGTTCGCGGTGCCGCTCGGCGAGGAGGCCCGCCGGGTGCTGTTCGCCAAGGTCACCGAGTTGCGCAAGGTCGGCATCGCGGCGGACTTCTCCTACGGCGCCAAGGGCCTCAAGGGCGCAATGAAGAACGCCAACCGCAGCGGCGCCCGCTACACGATCGTGGCCGGCGAACGCGACCTCGCCGAGGGCGTCGTACAGCTCAAGGACATGGAGTCCGGCGAGCAGTCGGCCGTCGGCGTCAACGAGATCGTGGCGGAGCTCGAAGCCCGGCTGGGCTGATTTCCGGAGCGCTGAATTCCGGCGTTGATTTCGGGGGCGGGGACCGCGCGGTCCTCGCCCCCTTTCCTTCTCGGCGGTGTCCTGAACCGAACGCCTTTACTCAGTCACGTGCCTTTGCTTATGTCCCGCGAACGGCGGGCACGCGTGCGTGTACGGCACAATGTGCGTGCCCGGAGAAGGTCCAACTCTCAAGTGACGGAATCGGCGTGATGAGCAAGACGACAGTCAAAGACGTCTCCACCGAGCCCGAGCCGGAGCGTGCCGAGGCGGCGCCGCAGTCGGTGGGCGGCAGCCGTGCGTTCGCCCTGATGCTGGTGATCACCGGCGCGGCGGGACTGCTTGCCGCTTGGGTCATCACGATCGACAAGTTCAAGCTGCTCGAGGCCAAGGTCGAGGGCAAGACGTTCACGCCGGGCTGCAGCCTGAACCCCATCGTCTCCTGCGGCAGCGTCATGGAGAGCAAGCAGGCCGCCGCCTTCGGGTTCCCCAACCCGATGCTCGGCCTCGTCGCCTACGGCATCGTCATCGCCGTCGGCATGAGCCTGCTCGGCCGCGCCCGCTTCCCGCGCTGGTACTGGCTGACCTTCAACGCCGGCACCCTCTTCGGCGTCGGCTTCTGCGCCTGGCTGATGTTCCAGTCGCTGTACCGGATCAACGCGCTGTGCCTGTGGTGCTCGCTGGCCTGGGTCGCGACGATCATCATGTTCTGGTACGTGACGTCGTTCAACATCCGAGGCGGCTTCCTGCCCGCGCCGAACTGGCTGAAGAGCTTCTTCGGCGAGTTCACCTGGGTCCTGCCCGTGCTGCACATCGGCATCATCGGCATGCTGGTCCTGACCCGCTGGTGGGACTTCTGGACCGGCTGAGCCCGGCATCCCGGGGCCCGGCGGGATTGTCAGTGCGGTGATTTAGGGTTTCCAGCGTGGAGCCCGACCTGTTCACCGCCGCCGCAGAAGAACGCCAGGAGAACGACCCCGCGGGGAGTCCCCTGGCGGTGCGCATGCGCCCCCGCACCCTGGACGAGGTGGTGGGCCAGCAGCATCTGCTGAAGCCGGGCTCGCCGCTGCGCAGACTCGTCGGCGAGTCCGGTGGCGGCCCCGCCGGACCGTCCTCGGTGATCCTGTGGGGCCCGCCCGGCACCGGCAAGACCACCCTGGCGTACGTCGTCTCCAAGGCCACCAACAAGCGCTTCGTCGAACTCTCCGCCATCACCGCCGGGGTCAAGGAGGTCCGCGCGGTCATCGAGGGCGCCCGCCGCGCCACCGGCGGCTACGGCAAGGAGACCGTCCTCTTCCTCGACGAGATCCACCGCTTCAGCAAGGCCCAGCAGGACTCCCTCCTGCCGGCCGTCGAGAACCGCTGGGTGACGCTGATCGCGGCGACCACCGAGAACCCGTACTTCTCGGTCATCTCCCCCCTGCTCTCCCGCTCCCTCCTGCTCACCCTCGAACCCCTCACCGACGACGACCTCCGCGGCCTTCTCAAGCGCGCACTCACCGACGAACGCGGCCTCAAGGGCGCCGTCACCCTCCCCGAGGACACCGAGGCCCACCTGCTGCGCATCGCCGGCGGTGACGCCCGCCGTGCCCTGACCGCCCTGGAGGCAGCCGCGGGGGCGGCGCTCGACAAGGGCGAGACGGAGATCGGCCTCCAGACGCTGGAGGAGACGGTCGACCGGGCCGCCGTGAAGTACGACCGCGACGGCGACCAGCACTACGACGTGGCCAGCGCCCTCATCAAGTCCATCCGCGGCTCCGACGTCGACGCCGCCCTGCACTACCTGGCCCGGATGATCGAGGCCGGCGAGGACCCCCGCTTCATCGCCCGCCGCCTGATGATCTCCGCCAGCGAGGACATCGGCCTCGCCGACCCGAACGCCCTGCCGATCGCGGTCGCCGCCGCCCAGGCCGTCGCCATGATCGGCTTCCCCGAGGCCGCCCTCACCCTCAGCCACGCCACCATCGCCCTCGCCCTCGCCCCCAAGTCCAACGCCGCCACCACCGCGATCGGCGCCGCCCTGGAGGACGTACGCAAGGGACTGGCCGGCCCTGTCCCGCCCCACCTGCGCGACGGCCACTACAAGGGCGCAGCCAAGCTCGGGCACGCCCAGGGGTACGTGTATCCGCACGACCTGTCCGAGGGCATCGCCGCCCAGCAGTACGCGCCGGACGCCCTCAAGGACCGCGAGTACTACAGCCCGACCCGGCACGGCGCGGAGGCGCGGTACGCGGACGCCGTGGAGTGGACCAGAAAGAACCTCGGTCGCAAGCGCTCCTGAGCAGCCTGTAGAATCGCTCGCAGTGCTGAGTCCCGTGTCCGACTCCGGTCGGCGCCTCAGGCGGGACAACCAGCCGGATCTGTTGATCCAGGAGCGTCGCGCACCGTTGTAGGTGTCGCGGGCAGCCCACCACCACCCGGAGTTCCGGGACCGGTCGGTGGGCCGTTCGTGTGCTGCACGTATGTGCCCAGACCAGGGGAGCGGCTACCCGGCAAGTCCCTAGCGGACCTGACGGGATTCCCCGGCTGCGGATGCGACCTCCCGTAACCCCTGAGGCAGCCGAAAGAGGAAAAGGAAAAGAAGTGGCGAACCAGTCCCGCCCCAAGGTCAAGAAGTCGCGTGCCCTCGGCATCGCGCTGACCCCGAAGGCCGTCAAGTACTTCGAGGCCCGTCCCTACCCGCCGGGTGAGCACGGCCGTGGCCGCAAGCAGAACTCGGACTACAAGGTCCGTCTGCTGGAGAAGCAGCGTCTGCGTGCTCAGTACGACGTGTCCGAGCGTCAGCTCGTCCGCGCCTACGAGCGTGCCTCCAAGGTTCAGGGCAAGACCGGCGAGGCCCTGATCATCGAGCTCGAGCGTCGTCTCGACGCCCTGGTCCTGCGTTCGGGCATCGCCCGCACCATCTACCAGGCCCGTCAGATGGTCGTCCACGGCCACATCGAGGTCAACGGTGGCAAGGTCGACAAGCCGTCGTTCCGCGTCCGTCCCGACGACGTCGTGATGGTCCGTGAGCGCAGCCGCGAGAAGACCCTCTTCTCCATCGCCCGCGAGGGCGGCTTCGCCCCCGAGGGTGAGACCCCGCGCTACCTCCAGGTGAACCTCAAGGCCCTGGCGTTCCGCCTGGACCGTGAGCCGAACCGCAAGGAGATCCCGGTGATCTGCGACGAGCAGCTCGTCGTCGAGTACTACGCCCGTTGATCCTTCAGCGGCCGTAGGACTTCTGCGCCTGAGCCCGCCGTCTCCCCGCCTCCGGGTGGGGGAGCCGGCGGGCTTTCGCTTGCCCCGCGGCAACTCGGCCTCGCGCAGGCGCCGATCCGGTGCAGCGCGCCACCCCCGGCGCGATAGGCTCGGTGCACGACTTTTTCGATGTAGACCGATGTAGAGGCACGTTTCAGGGAGCGGGTGCACACAGTGTCCGGTGGAGAGGTTGCCGGGATCCTGGTGGCCGTCTTCTGGGCGATCCTGGTCTCCTTCCTCGCCGTCGCGCTGGCGAGGCTGGCCCAGACGCTCAAGGCGACCACCAAGCTCGTCGCGGATGTGACCGACCAGGCCGTCCCGCTCCTGGCAGAGGCCTCCACGGCGGTGCGCTCCGCGCAGACCCAGATCGACCGGGTCGACGCGATCGCCTCCGACGTCCAGGAGGTCACGTCGAACGCCTCCGCCCTGTCGACCACCGTCGCCTCCACCTTCGGCGGCCCCCTGGTCAAGGTCGCAGCCTTCGGCTACGGCGTGCGCCGGGCCCTCGGCGGCGGCCGCAAGGACGACGTGCCCGCCAAGGAGCCCCGGCGTACCGTGATCGTGGGCCGCACGGTCCCGGCCGCGCGACGGGACAAGCGAAACCTCCGCGGAAAGAGGGACTGAGACCCAGCATGTTCCGCCGTACGTTCTGGTTCACCACGGGCGTCGCCGCCGGTGTGTGGGCCACCACCAAGGTCAATCGGAAGCTGAAGCAGCTGACCCCCGAGAGCCTCGCCGCGACCGCGGCGAACAAGGCGATCGAGGCCGGTCACCGGCTCAAGGACCGCGCGGTGGACTTCGCGCTCGACGTCCGCGACAACATGGCCCAGCGGGAGGAGGAACTGGGCGACGCGCTCGGGCTCAACGCCCCCGTCGACCATGAACTCCCCGCACCCCGGCGGTTCGCCGCCATCGAGAACCGCAACAACCCGAAGTACGTCGACAGGACGACGTACTCGTACAACCGAAACGAGGACCACTGATGGAGTCGGCCGAGATTCGCCGCCGCTGGTTGAGCTTCTTCGAGGAGCGCGGGCACACCGTCGTCCCTTCGGCGTCGCTCATCGCGGACGACCCGACTCTGCTCCTCGTCCCGGCCGGCATGGTGCCCTTCAAGCCCTACTTCCTGGGTGAGGTCAAGCCGCCGTTCGACCGCGCCACCAGCGTGCAGAAGTGCGTGCGCACGCCGGACATCGAAGAGGTCGGCAAGACCACCCGGCACGGCACGTTCTTCCAGATGTGCGGCAACTTCTCCTTCGGCGACTACTTCAAGGAAGGCGCCATCAAGTACGCCTGGGAGCTGCTCACCAGCCCCCAGGACAAAGGTGGTTACGGCCTGGAGCCGGAGAAGCTCTGGATCACCGTCTACAAGGACGACGACGAGGCCGAGCGCATCTGGCACGAGGTCGTCGGTGTGCCGAAGGAGCGCATCCAGCGCCTCGGCATGAAGGACAACTACTGGTCCATGGGCGTCCCCGGCCCCTGCGGCCCCTGTTCCGAGATCAACTACGACCGCGGCCCCGAGTTCGGCGTCGAGGGCGGCCCCGCCGTCAACGACGAGCGGTACGTGGAGATCTGGAACCTCGTCTTCATGCAGTACGAGCGCGGCGCGGGCATCGGCAAGGACAACTTCGAGATCCTCGGCGAACTGCCCAGCAAGAACATCGACACGGGCCTGGGCCTGGAGCGACTCGCCATGATTCTGCAGGGCGTGCAGAACATGTACGAGATCGACACCTCCATGGCCGTCATCAAGAAGGCCACCGAGCTGACCGGTGTGGCCTACGGCGACGCCCACGCCTCGGACGTCTCCCTGCGCGTGGTCACCGACCACATGCGTACGTCCGTGATGCTCATCGGCGACGGTGTCACCCCCGGCAACGAGGGCCGCGGTTACGTCCTGCGCCGCATCATGCGCCGTGCCATCCGCAACATGCGTCTGCTCGGCGCGACCGGTCCGGTCGTCAAGGACCTGGTCGATGTCGTCATCGGCATGATGGGCCAGCAGTACCCCGAACTGGTCACCGACCGCGAGCGCATCGAGAAGGTCGCCCTCGCCGAGGAGAACGCCTTCCTCAAGACGCTGAAGGCCGGCACCAACATCCTCGACACGGCCGTCAGCGACACCAAGGCCGCCGGCTCCGCCGTCCTGCCCGGCGACAAGGCGTTCCTGCTCCACGACACCTGGGGCTTCCCGATCGACCTCACCCTGGAGATGGCCGCCGAGCAGGGCCTTTCCGTGGACGAGGACGGCTTCCGCCGCCTGATGAAGGAGCAGCGGGAGCGCGCCAAGGCCGACGCCCAGGCCAAGAAGACCGGCCACGCCGGCGCCGGTGCCTACCGTGAGATCGCCGACAAGGTCGGCGAGACCGACTTCATCGGCTACTCGGACACCGAGGGCGAGTCCACCATCGTCGGCATCCTCGTCGACGGCGCCTCCTCCCCGGCCGCCACCGAAGGCGACGAGGTCGAGATCGTCCTCGACCGCACCCCGTTCTACGCCGAGGGCGGCGGCCAGATCGGCGACACCGGCCGGATCAAGGCCGATTCCGGTGCCGTGATCGAGATCCGCGACTGTCAGAAGCCGGTCCCGGGTGTGTACGTCCACAAGGGCGTCGTCCAGGTCGGCGAGGTCACCGTCGGCTCCAAGGCCCACGCCTCGATCGACGACCGTCGCCGCAAGGCCATCGCCCGCGCCCACTCGGCCACCCACCTCACCCACCAGGCCCTGCGCGACGCCCTGGGTCCGACGGCCGCACAGGCCGGCTCCGAGAACCAGCCGGGCCGCTTCCGCTTCGACTTCGGTTCGCCGTCCGCCGTTCCCACGGCCGTGATGACCGACGTCGAGCAGAAGATCAACGAGGTGCTCTCCCGCGACCTCGACGTGCGCGCCGAGGTCATGGGCATCGACGAGGCCAAGAAGCAGGGCGCCATCGCCGAGTTCGGTGAGAAGTACGGCGACCGGGTGCGCGTCGTGACCATCGGCGACTTCTCCAAGGAGCTGTGCGGCGGCACGCATGTGCACAACACCGCCCAGCTCGGCCTGGTGAAGCTGCTCGGTGAGTCGTCGATCGGCTCGGGTGTCCGCCGTATCGAAGCCCTCGTCGGCGTCGACGCGTACAACTTCCTCGCCCGTGAGCACACGGTCGTCAACCAGCTGACCGAACTGCTCAAGGGCCGCTCGGAGGAACTGCCCGAGAAGGTCTCCGCCATGCTCGGCAAGTTGAAGGACGCCGAGAAGGAGATCGAGAAGTTCCGCGCCGAGAAGGTGCTGCAGGCCGCCGCCGGTCTCGCCGAGTCCGCCAAGGACGTGAACGGCATCGCCGTCGTCACCGGCCAGGTCCCGGACGGCACCACCGCCGACGACCTGCGCAAGCTGGTCCTCGACGTGCGTGGACGTATCCAGGGCGGACGCGCTGCCGTGGTCGCCCTGTTCACCGTCAACAACGGCAAGCCGCTCACGGTCATCGCCACCAACGAGGCCGCTCGCGAGCGTGGCCTCAAGGCCGGTGACCTGGTCCGTACGGCGGCCAAGACCCTCGGCGGCGGCGGTGGCGGCAAGCCGGACGTCGCCCAGGGCGGCGGCCAGAACCCGGCCGCCATCGGCGACGCGGTCGACGCCGTCGAGCGGCTCGTGGCGGAAACGGCCAAGTGAGCGACGACACACACGCGGGTGGTGACGGCCGGGGCATGCGCCGCGGCCGTCGCCTGGCGATCGACGTCGGGGACGCCCGTATCGGCGTCGCCTCGTGCGACCCCGACGGGATCCTCGCCACACCGGTGGAGACGGTCCCGGGCCGGGACATCCCGGCAGCTCACCGCCGTCTCAAGCAACTCGTCGAGGAATACGAGCCGATCGAGGTCGTCGTCGGCCTGCCCCGTTCCCTCAAGGGGGGCGAGGGTCCGGCCGCGGTCAAGGTCAGAGGGTTCACGCAGGAACTGGCCCGCATGATCGCGCCCGTTCCGGTCAGGCTCGTGGACGAGCGGATGACCACCGTGACGGCCAGTCAGGGACTGCGCGCCTCGGGCGTGAAGTCGAAGAAGGGCCGGTCGGTGATCGACCAGGCAGCGGCTGTGATCATCTTGCAGCAGGCGCTCGAATCCGAACGGGTGTCAGGTAAAGCTCCGGGCGAGAGCGTCGAAGTGGTTATCTGATCGCGATACGGTAACGTTCCGCGCGATGCGCCGGTTTTCGAACAGCCGACGCACAAAGAGAGGCGGGACGGAAGCCGGATCTTCAACAGCCGCGTGACCGCCGCCTCGCGGCTCTAGGGGATCGATGACTGAGTATGGCCGGGGCCCAGGCTCCGAACCGTGGCATCCCGAGGACCCGTTGTTCGGGGACGGCGGATGGGAAGGGCAGCAGGCCCAGCCGGGCCAGCAAGCTGCCTACGGCGGCCAGCCGCAGCACTATCCGGAGCAGCAGCAGCCGCAGCACTACGGCGACTGGGGCAACGGCCAGCAGGCCGCATACGGTCAGGCGCAGCAGCAGTACCAGCAGCAAGGTCACGGTCAGCAGTACCCGCAGCAGGGCCAGGCGCAGCAGTACCAGCAGCAGTACGACCAGCAGATGTACGCGGGTCAGGGGCAGCAGCCGTACGACAACAACGGCTGGGCGACCGGCACTCACCACCAGGCCCAGTACCCCGACCCGGCGGACCCCTACGGGCAGCAGGCCGGTGCGTACGGTGGTCAGCAGCCCGATTACTACGGGACCCCCGAGGCCTACCCGCCGCCGGAGCCGCCGAGTCGGCGGCAGGCCGAACCCGAGCCGCCCCAGACCGACTGGGATCCAGGCCCTGACCAGGGCGAACACGCATTCTTTGCCGGTGGCGGCGATGATGACGACGACTCCGACGACGAGTCGGGGGACGGCCGAGGGCGCGGCGACCGGCGGGGCCGGGGCGGGGGCAAGCCCAAGAAGCGGCGCAGCGGGTTCGCCTGTCTGGTGGTCGTGCTGATCTTCGGCGGAGGCGTGGCCGGAGTTGGATATTTCGGGCACAAGTTTTTCCAGGATCGTTTCGGCGATGCGCCGGACTTCGCGGGTGACGGCACGAGCGCCACGGTGTCCGTCGAGATCCCCAAGGGTGCCCCCGGCTCCGAGATCGGTCAGCGGCTGAAGGCGGCCGGTGTCGTGAAGAGCGTCGACGCGTTCGTCGCCGCCCAGGCGGACAATCCGGACGGGGACAAGATCCAGGCGGGTGCCTATCTGCTGAAGAAGCAGATGTCCGCCGCGAGTGCCGTCGAGATGATGCTCGACCCCAAGAGCCAGAACAACGTTCTGGTCAGGCCGGGCGACCGCAATGTGGCCGTCTACAAGGCGATCGACGAAAAGCTCGAATTGTCGGCCGGTACCACCGCGAAGGCCGCCGAGCAGAAATACAAGACCCTCGGACTTCCGAGCTGGGCGAACGACAACAGCGAGATCAAGGACCCGTTGGAGGGCTTCCTCTACCCGGGCACCTATCCCGCCGCGAAGGGCATGAAGCCCGAGGCGGTGCTGAAGGAGATGGTGACCCAGGCCGCGAACAAGTACGACGCGCTGGGTCTGGAGGCCAAGGCCAAGGCGCTCAAGCTGGACAACCCGCTGCAGGTCGTCACGGTCGCGAGCCTTGTCCAGGCCGAGGGCAAGACCACCGACGACTTCCGCAAGATGGCGGAAGTGGTCTACAACCGGCTCGACCTCGCGAATCCCGAGACCTATGGGGCCGTGCAGTTCGACTCGACTTACAACTATGTGAAGAAACAGAGCAACATCGACGTCACCGAGTCGGAAGTCAAGGGTAACTACGACCCGTACAACACGTACACACACAAGGGGCTGCCGCCCGGACCGATCGGAAACCCCGGGGACGACGCGATGAAGTCGACTCTGAATCCGACGGACGACGGCTGGTACTACTTCGTGGCGACCGACGGCGTGAGCAAGACCGAATTCGCCAAGACGCATGACGATTTCCTGAAGCTCAAGGACAAGTTCAATGACAGCAGGGGCGGCTGACCCCCGCCGGGCCGCCGTCCTCGGCAAGCCCATCGCGCATTCCCTCTCCCCGGTGCTGCACCGCGCCGCGTACGAGGAGCTGAAGCTCACGAGCTGGTCGTACGACCGGTTCGAGATCGACGAGACCGCTCTGCCCGGGTTCTTCGCCGAACTGGGGCCGGAGTGGGCCGGGTTGTCCCTGACCATGCCGCTCAAGCGGGCCGTCATCCCGCTGCTCGACGAGATCAGCGAGACGGCGGCCTCGGTCGAGGCGGTCAACACGGTCCTCTTCACCGAGGACGGCCGTCGCGTCGGCGACAACACCGACATCCCCGGCATGGTCGCGGCGCTGCGCGAGCGCGGCATCGAACAGGTCGACTCGGCGGCGATCCTCGGCGCCGGCGCCACCGCGTCCTCCGCGCTGGCCGCGCTCGCGCGGATCTGCACCGGTGAGGTCGTGGCCTACGTGCGCAGCGAGGCACGCGCCGCCGAGATGCGGCAGTGGGGCGAGCGACTCGACATCGAGGTACGGACGGCCGACTGGGCGGACGCGGACCGGGCGTTGCGCGCACCG
Source organism: Streptomyces sp. cf386 (assembly GCF_900103585.1). Taxonomy (GTDB): domain Bacteria; phylum Actinomycetota; class Actinomycetes; order Streptomycetales; family Streptomycetaceae; genus Streptomyces. Next base: position 138,632 of record NZ_FNHV01000012.1, on the reverse strand, counting down.
CTGGTGATCGCGACCACGCCGGCCGGGACGACGGACGCCCTCGCCGCCGTGGTACCGGAGCGCGCCGCCACCCTGTTCGATGTGCTCTACGACCCCTGGCCGACCGCTCTCGCCGCGCGCTGGTCCATGTACGGCGGAGCCGTCGTCAGCGGGCTCGACCTGCTGGTGCACCAGGCGGTGCTGCAGGTGGAGCAGATGACCGGCCGTGTTCCGGCACCCCTGGACGCCATGCGAAAAGCGGGAGAGCGCGCTCTCGCGGCCCGCTAGGATCCGCTGAGTTCCGCAGGGGGCGGAGCGTATCGAGGGGGAGTACCAACCGTGTCCACTGGTGTGCCGCTGGCGTCCGGCAAGGGCGAAATATTCGAGATCGTCCTGCAGTTCATGCCGGACTGGGTGCAGATCCCTGTGCTCGTCCTGGTCGTGCTGCTCGTCGTCGGGTCGTGGGCCTTCACGCTGAAGCGCAAGATCGCCCAGCGGCGCGCGAGGCGCCAGGGGCAGGCCGTCCAGGTGGCCGCGCAGCACGGGCAGCGGCGGGGCGCCGACTACCTGGGCCCGTACGCTCCCCAGCAGCAGGCGCAGCAGCCGAGCGGCGCCGACTTTCTCGGCGCCTACGCCCCACAGCCGACGCAGGCCGCGCAGCCCGGCCCGCAGGGCAGCGGCGCCGACCACCTCGGTGCGTACGCCCCGCGACAGCCCCAGGGCAACAGCCCCGCATGATCCTCGTCGGCCTCCGGCGCCGTCCGTCTTCCGTCCGTCTGGTGGACCGGCGGCCGGGCACCGGCCTGGGACGTGGGAGGATCGGAGGTGGCGGGCCGGGGCCGCGCACCTGGTCGCGCCGTCGCCGTACGCGAGGACGCGCGTACGCAAGGCAGTACCAGGGCGCGAGCATCGAGGAGCACCGTTGAGCAGGTTGCGCTGGCTGACCGCGGGGGAGTCCCATGGCCCCGCACTCGTCGCGACGCTGGAGGGCCTTCCCGCCGGCGTGCCGATCACCACGCAGATGGTGGCGGACCACCTGGCCAGGCGGCGGCTCGGCTATGGCCGCGGTGCGCGCATGAAGTTCGAGCAGGACGAGGTCACCTTCATCGGCGGCGTCCGGCACGGACTCACCCTGGGCTCGCCGGTCGCGATCATGGTGGGCAACACCGAGTGGCCGAAGTGGGAGCAGGTCATGGCGGCCGACCCGGTGGACCCGGAGATCCTGGCCGGGCTCGCCCGCAACGCCCCGCTGACCCGCCCGCGCCCCGGCCACGCCGACCTCGCCGGCATGCAGAAGTACGGCTTCGACGAGGCACGGCCGATCCTGGAGCGCGCCTCCGCCCGTGAGACGGCGGCCCGTGTGGCGCTGGGTGCGGTGGCCCGGTCGTACATCAAGGAGACGGCCGGCATCGAGATCGTCAGCCACGTCGTGGAGCTGTGCTCCGTGAAGGCCCCGCAGGGCGTGTACCCCACGCCCGCCGATGTGGAGAAGCTGGACGCTGACCCGCTGCGTTGCCTGGACGCGGACGCGTCGAAGGCGATGGTGGCCGAGGTCGACCAGGCCCACAAGGACGGCGACACCCTCGGTGGCGTGGTCGAGATCCTGGCGTACGGCGTGCCGGTGGGCCTGGGCTCGCACGTGCACTGGGACCGCAAGCTGGACGCCCGCCTCGCGGGTGCGCTCATGGGCATCCAGGCGATCAAGGGCGTCGAGCTCGGGGACGGCTTCGAGCTGGCGCGGGTGCCCGGCTCCAAGGCGCACGACGAGATCGTGAAGACCGACGAGGGCATCCGCCGTGTCTCCGGCCGCTCCGGCGGCACCGAGGGCGGCCTGACCACCGGTGAGCTGCTGCGGGTCCGCGCCGCGATGAAGCCGATCGCGACCGTGCCGCGCGCCCTGCAGACGGTGGACGTGACGACGGGTGAGGCGACGCAGGCCCACCACCAGCGCTCCGACGTCTCCGCGGTCCCGGCGGCCGGCATCGTCGCCGAAGCCATGGTGGCGCTCGTCCTCGCGGACGCGGTGGCGGAGAAGTTCGGTGGCGACAGCGTGGCCGAGACGCGCCGGAACGTGACCTCGTACCTCGACAACCTGGCCATCCGATGAGCGCAGCGCCTGTGGTTGTGCTGGTCGGGCCGATGGGCGTGGGCAAGTCCACCGTCGGGCAGTTGCTGGCCGAGCGGCTCGGTGTCGGATACCGGGACACCGACGACGACATCGTCGCCGAGCAGGGCCGCACCATCGCGGAGATCTTCGTCGACGAGGGCGAGCCCGTGTTCAGGGCGATCGAGAAGCAGGCCGTTCACCGGGCGCTCGCCACGTACGACGGTGTCCTCGCGCTGGGCGGCGGTTCGATCCTGGACGCCGACACGCGCGCGCTGCTCGCCGGACAGCGGGTCCTCTATCTCTCGATGGACGTCGAGGAGGCCGTCAAGCGCACCGGACTGAACGCCGCCCGCCCGCTGCTCGCGGTCAACCCGCGCAAGCAGTGGCGCGAGCTGATGGAGGCCCGCCGGCATCTGTACGAGGAGGTCGCCACGGCGGTTGTGGCCACCGATGGCCGTACTCCCGAAGAAGTGACTCAAGCCGCCCTGGACGCACTGGAGTTGAAGGACGCATGACTGAGGCAGTGACGCGGATCCAGGTCGGCGGCACCGCGGGGAACGACCCGTACGAGGTCCTGGTGGGCCGTCAGCTCCTGGGCGAGCTGGGCGGGTTGATCGGCGGCCGGGTCAAGCGGGTCGCCGTCATCCACCCCGAGGCGCTGGCCGAGACCGGCGAGGCGCTCTGTGCCGATCTGGCCGAGCAGGGCTACGAGGCGGTCGCCATCCAGGTGCCGAACGCCGAGGAGGCCAAGACCGCCGAGGTGGCCGCCTACTGCTGGAAGGCGCTCGGCCAGTCCGGCTTCACCCGCTCCGACGTCATCGTCGGCGTCGGCGGCGGCGCGACCACCGACCTGGCCGGGTTCGTGGCGGCGACCTGGCTGCGCGGGGTGCGCTGGATCGCGATCCCGACCACCGTGCTCGCCATGGTGGACGCGGCGGTGGGCGGCAAGACCGGCATCAACACCGCCGAGGGCAAGAACCTCGTCGGCGCCTTCCACCCGCCGGCCGGAGTGCTGTGCGACCTGGCCGCGCTGGAATCCCTGCCGGTCAACGACTACGTGTCCGGTCTCGCGGAGATCATCAAGGCCGGCTTCATCGCCGACCCGGCGATCCTGGAGCTGATCGAGGCCGACCCGCAGGCCGCGCGCACCCCGGCGGGCCCGCACACCGCCGAGCTGATCGAGCGGTCGATCCGGGTCAAGGCCGAGGTCGTCTCGTCGGACCTGAAGGAGTCGGGGCTGCGGGAGATCCTCAACTACGGCCACACCCTCGGCCACGCCATCGAGAAGAACGAGCGCTACAAGTGGCGGCACGGCGCGGCGGTTTCCGTCGGCATGCACTTCGCCGCCGAACTCGGGCGTCTCGCCGGGCGGTTGGACGACGCGACGGCCGACCGCCACCGCACCGTCCTCGAATCGGTCGGCCTGCCCCTCCACTACCGCTACGACCAGTGGCCCAAGCTGCTGGAGACCATGAAGGTGGACAAGAAGTCGCGCGGCGATCTGCTGCGCTTCATCGTCCTGGACGGCCTGGCCAAGCCCACCGTCCTGGAGGGCCCGGACCCGGCCGTCCTCCTCGCCGCGTACGGCGAAGTCGGCCAGTAAGTCCGGCCTACCACCCTTCCGTCCGATTCACCTGTGGCGATGGGCACTTCAGACCGCCTCCGGCCGTTCACCAATCGACGGCCGGGGGCGGTACCGTTCGGTAGCAGGCGGGGTCCGTGCCCTGCTGCCAGCGCCCATGGCCATGGAAGACGAGATGGAGTGGCACCGGATGCAGCATGCAGTGGGTTCTCCGCTGCCGCCGCCCCACCAGTCGGGGGACGGCTGGTCGCCGGCCGCACAACACCCCGGCCCGCACCACCCGGGCGCGCACCAAGGACCGGCACCGCATCAGGGACCCACACCGCATCCGGGACCTGCCCCGCACCTGGGACCCGCCCCCGTACCCCCGCCACCCCAGGCACCGGGCTTCACGCCCCCCGGCCCGGTCCCGCCCGCGCCACACCACGCCCCGGTTCCGCCGGCCCCGCCCGCTCTGCCGACCCCCGAGACCACCGGCCATGTACAGCTGCCGCCGGGCGGCCCCGTCGCCATGCCGAGCACCCCGCCCGCCATGGCGTCCCCCGACCCGACGACCACGACCCTCGCGGTGCTGCTCATCGGGCCCGCGGGGGCCGGTAAGACGAGCGTCGCCAAGTACTGGGCGGACCACCGCCGGGTCCCCACGGCCCACATCAGCCTCGACGACGTACGCGAATGGGTCCGCTCAGGCTTCGCCGACCCCCAGTCCGGGTGGAACGACAACTCCGAGGCCCAGTACCGCCTCGCCCGCCGCACCTGCGGCTTCGCCGCGCGCAACTTCCTGGCCAACGGCATCTCGTGCATCCTCGACGACGCGGTCTTCCCCGACCGCCCCGTGGTCGGCCTCGGCGGCTGGAAGCGTCACGTGGGCCCCGGCCTCCTCCCGGTCGTCCTGCTCCCGGGCCTGGAGATAGTCCTGGAGCGCAACGCCGAACGCACGGGCAACCGCCGCCTCACCGACGAGGAGGTCGCCCGCATCCACGGCCGCATGGCCGGCTGGTACGGCTCCGGCCTCCCGATCATCGACAACTCCCAGCTGGACGTCCCACAGACAGCCCAGGTCCTGAACGACGTACTGACAAGATCAATAGCAAGCCCCCCGAACTGGTAAGGGACGAGGGCTGGACCCCCTGAAGGGGCGCGGGTCTGTATCGACACGCAGCTCCGCCGCGTGGTCGCGACCCCAGCTGGTAGCCAAGGTGAGTGGACGCGCCTAAGGGGCGAGGGGAACTGCGCGACAAGCCCCCACGCACCCGCAGACGGCACACACCCCAAAGCCGCACCCCCGTTCCCCGAACGGCACCACCCCGACCCGCACAATCCAGGCACCGCCCACTCAGACGCCCTCAACCAGCGCCAACCCGGCGAAGCTCTTACGCTCGGGTCATGTCAGAGGTGTACGCCACCCGCCGATCCCGGCTGAGGGACCGCTGCCAAGCCAGCGGCAGCGCCACCGCGCTGATCTCCCGCCCCGCCAACGTCCGCTACCTCGCGGGCGCCGCCCCCCAGGGCTCCGCGCTGCTCCTCGGCAAGACCGAAGACCTGCTCGTATGCGTCGGCCCGCCCGACGACCGCTCCGCCCAGGGCCGCCCCGACGAGGCACTGCGCATCCACTCCCTCCCCGGCGCCGAGGGCGACCCCGCCGTCGCCGCGGCCGACCTCGCGGCAGCGCAGGGCGGGGAGACCCTGGCCGTCGAGGAACACCACCTCACGGTGGCCCGCCACCGAGCCATCCGCTCGGTTGTCCCGCGGCTGCGTCTCGGCGACCTCGGCGGAGCCGTGGAGCAGCTCAGGGTGGTCAAGGACGAGGAGGAGATCTCCTGCCTCAGAATCGGGGCCGAGATCGCCGACCAGGCGCTCGGGGAGCTCCTCGAATCCATCCTCGTCGGCCGCACCGAACGCCACCTCGCCCTGGAACTCGAACGACGCCTGGTCGATCACGGCGCCGACGGCCCGGCCTTCCGCACCTCCGTCGCCACCGGCCCGAACGCCGGCCGACGCGGCCACCGGCCCACCGATCGCCGCGTCGAGGAGGGCGACTTCCTCTCGGTCTGCCTGGGGGCCACGTACCGCGGCTACCGGTGCGAGATCGGCCGCACCTTCGTCATCGGTACGTCCCCCGCCGACTGGCAGATCGAGTTGTACGACGTCGTCTTCGCCGCTCAGCGCGCCGGACGGGAGTCCCTGGCACCCGGTGCGGCCTACCGTGACGTGGACCGCGCCGCACGTCAGGTGCTGGATTCCGCGGGGTACCACGAGGGCCTGCCGACCCTCACCGGCCATGGCGTAGGGCTCGAAATCGACGAGGACCCGCAGCTGGCTCCCGCGGCCATGGGTAAACTGGACGCTTGCGTGCCGGTCACCGTCGAACCGGGGGTCCACCTCCCGGGCCGGGGCGGCGTCCGGATCGATGACACGCTCGTCGTCCGCCCCGAGGCGGACGGCGGACCCGAGCTACTCACCATCACGACCAAGGAGCTGCTCGCCCTCTAGAAAGTGGCGTGCGCCGGGGTCGTCCACCGCAGTCCAGGAGATTCCGCAACCGTGGCTTCCACGAACGACCTCAAGAACGGCATGGTGCTCAAGCTCGATGGCGGCCAGCTGTGGTCCGTCGTCGAGTTCCAGCACGTCAAGCCCGGCAAGGGCCCGGCCTTCGTGCGCACCAAGCTCAAGAACGTGCTCTCCGGGAAGGTCGTCGACAAGACCTTCAACGCCGGCGTGAAGGTCGAGACGGCCACCGTCGACAAGCGGGACATGCAGTTCTCCTACATGGACGGCGAGTACTTCGTCTTCATGGACATGGAGACCTACGACCAGCTCATGGTCGACCGCAAGGCCGTCGGTGACGCCGCCAACTTCCTCATCGAGGGCTTCATGGCCACCGTCGCCCAGCACGAGGGCGAGGTGCTCTTCGTCGAGCTGCCGGCCGCCGTCGAACTCGTCATCCAGGAGACCGAGCCGGGCGTCCAGGGCGACCGCTCCACCGGCGGCACCAAGCCCGCCACCCTGGAGACCGGTCACCAGATCCAGGTCCCGCTCTTCATCACCACCGGTGAGAAGATCAAGGTCGACACCCGCACCAGCGACTACCTCGGCCGGGTGAACAGCTAACCGTGGCTGCTCGCAACACGGCCCGCAAGCGCGCCTTCCAGATCCTCTTCGAGGGCGACCAGCGCGGCGCCGACGTCCTGACGGTCCTCGCGGACTGGATCCGGCTCTCCCGGGCCGACACCCGGCAGCCGCCGGTCAGCGAGTACACGATGCAGCTGGTCGAGGGCTACGCGGGGCACGCGAAGCGGATCGACGAGCTGATCGCTCAGTACTCCGTCGGCTGGACGCTCGACCGGATGCCGGTCGTGGACCGCAACATCCTGCGCCTCGGTGCGTACGAACTGATCTGGGTCGACGAGACCCCGGACGCGGTCGTGCTCGACGAGATGGTGCAGCTGGCGAAGGAGTTCTCCACGGACGAGTCGCCCTCGTTCGTCAACGGCCTCCTCGGTCGGCTCAAGGACCTGAAGTCCTCGCTGCGCCGAGAGGAAGCGTAAGAGACTTCGAAAGACGCCGGAGGGCCCGCAGCATCGCCGCTACGGGCCCTCCGGCGTCCTGTACCACGGGGGACCCATCAGGCCCGCAGAACGCCGCCGGGGTGGCCGGAACCGCAAAGTTCCGGCCACCCCCGGCGGCACGTTTCTGCTGACTGGGTCGAACCCGGTGGAGCGCTCAGCTCTCCTCGGCGTGAGTGACCGCGCGGCGCGCGTCCGCGTCCAGCACACCCCAGCTGATCAGCTGCTCGGTCAGGACCGAGGGCGACTGGTCATAGATGACGGCGAGTGTGCGCAGGTCGTCCTGGCGGATCGAGAGCACCTTGCCGTTGTAGTCACCGCGCTGCGACTGGATCGTCGCGGCGTACCGCTGCAGCGGACCCGCCTTCTCGGCCGGCACGTGGGCCAGCCGCTCCAGGTCCAGGACCAGCTTCGGCGGCGGCTCGGCGGCCCCGCCCGGCGTGGTGCCAGGCAGCAGCTCCTGCACCGGGACGCCGTAGAAATCCGCCAACTCGGCGAGGCGCTGCACGGTCACGGCGCGGTCGCCGCGCTCGTACGAACCGACCACAACGGCCTTCCAGCGTCCCTGGGACTTCTCCTCGACACCGTGAAGGGAAAGGCCCTGCTGGGTGCGGATGGCCCGGAGCTTGGCCCCGAGCTGTTTGGCGTATTCGCTGGACATATAGCTCCCCGGCACTGGGTCGACGCGACTGGCTTGGGTTCCATGCCGCGCGGTTGGTAACTCACTGTGAGGTTACGCAGCGTTACTCTGGCGCGTCAAGCCGAATGGTCCACACCGACTCTTCCGTGCTATCGGTGGCCGATTAGGCCAAGGGGGTGAACGAGGTCGCGCCACCGGCCTGCTACCGTGGATGGCGCAAACCAGACGTCCTTTAAGGTCCGTCCCGTGAGGCGGAGAAGGAGGTCCCTTTCGTATGGACAGGCACCAGGACACGCAAGCGTCCGACGCCAGGCCCGTGCTCGAAGGCCCTGACATCGCGCGGGTGTTGACCCGCATCGCCCACGAGATCGTCGAACGCGCCAAGGGCGCGGACGACGTGGTGCTCCTCGGCATTCCCACCCGAGGCGTCTTCCTCGCCCAGCGGCTCGCCGCCAAGCTCGAGGAGATCACCGACCGCAAGATCCCGGTCGGTTCGCTCGACATCACCATGTACCGCGACGACCTGCGCATGCACCCTCCGCGTGCGTTGGCCCGCACCGAGATCCCCGGTGACGGCATCGACGGACGCCTCGTCGTCCTCGTCGACGACGTGCTCTTCTCCGGCCGCACCATCCGCGCCGCCCTCGACGCCCTGAACGACATCGGTCGTCCGCGCGCGGTCCAGCTCGCGGTCCTCGTCGACCGCGGCCACCGCGAACTGCCCATCCGCGCCGACTACGTCGGCAAGAACATCCCCACGTCGCTGCGGGAGACGGTCAAGGTCCAGCTCGCCGAGGAGGACGGTCGCGACACCGTGCTGCTCGGCGCCAAGCAGACCTCCCAGTAGCGCCCACGGCGTACGGCGGCTGCCGTGCGCCCGCTCAGCGCGCCCTCGCGCGCACCCGTCTGCCCCATTCGTCCGAATGAACTGCCTTACGGAGCCTGACAGATGCAGCGTCATCTCATCTCGGCCGCCGACCTCACCCGCGACGACGCCGTCCTGATCCTCGACACCGCCGAGGAGATGGCCCGGGTCGCCGACCGGCCGATCAAGAAACTGCCGACCCTGCGTGGCCGCACCGTCGTGAACCTCTTCTTCGAGGACTCCACGCGCACGCGTATCTCCTTCGAGGCTGCCGAGAAGCGGCTGTCGGCGGACGTCATCAACTTCTCCGCCAAGGGGTCGAGCGTGTCCAAGGGCGAGTCCCTGAAGGACACCGCCCAGACCCTGGAGGCCATGGGCGTCGACGCCGTCGTCATCCGGCACGGCGCCTCCGGAGCCCCGTACCGCCTCGCCAACTCCGGCTGGATCGACGCGGCCGTCATCAATGCCGGTGACGGCACCCACCAGCACCCCACGCAGGCGCTGTTGGACGCCTTCACGATGCGCCGCCGGCTCGTCGGTCGGGACGCCGGGATAGGGCAGGACCTCGCCGGCAAGCGCATCACGATCGTCGGCGACATCCTGCACGGCCGGGTCGCGCGCTCCAACGTGGACCTGCTGCACACCCTCGGCGCCGAGGTCACCCTCGTCGCGCCGCCCACCCTGGTGCCGGTCGGCGTCGAGACCTGGCCCTGCGAGGTGTCGTACGACCTCGACTCGACGCTGCCCAAGTCCGATGCGGTGATGATGCTGCGCGTGCAGCGCGAGCGGATGAACGCCGCGTTCTTCCCGACCGAGCGCGAGTACTCGCGGCGCTACGGCCTCGACGGCGACCGCATGGCCAAGATGCCCGAGCACGCCATCGTGATGCACCCCGGTCCGATGGTCCGCGGCATGGAGATCACCGCCGAGGTCGCCGACTCCGAGCGCTGCACCGCCATCGAGCAGGTCGCAAACGGAGTGTCCATCCGGATGGCCGTTCTGTACCTGCTGCTCGGGGGCAATGAGCCCGCCGTCACCCAGACCCGTACCGAGGAGAAGTAAGACAGATGAGCAAGATCCTGATCCGTGGTGCGAAGGTGCTCGGCGGCGAGCCGCAGGACGTGTTGATCGACGGCGGGACCATCGCCGAGGTGGGTACCGGTCTGAGCGCCGAGGGTGTCCAGGTCGTCGAGGCGGCGGGCAAGGTGCTGCTGCCGGGCCTGGTCGACCTGCACACGCACCTGCGTGAGCCCGGCCGCGAGGACTCCGAGACCGTGCTGACCGGCACGCGCGCGGCGGCCTCCGGAGGCTTCACGGCCGTGTTCGCCATGGCCAACACGTTCCCGGTCGCCGACACCGCCGGTGTCGTCGAGCAGGTCTACCGGCTTGGCCAGGAGCACGGCTACTGCGATGTGCAGCCCATCGGCGCCGTCACCGTCGGCCTGGAGGGCAAGAAGCTCGCCGAGCTGGGGGCCATGCACGAGTCGGCGGCCGGTGTCACCGTGTTCTCGGACGACGGCAAGTGCGTCGACGACGCCGTGATCATGCGGCGGGCGCTGGAGTACGTGAAGGCCTTCGGCGGTGTCGTCGCCCAGCACGCGCAGGAGCCGCGGCTGACCGAGGGCGCCCAGATGAACGAGGGCGTCGTCTCCGCCGAGCTGGGGCTCGGGGGCTGGCCCGCGGTGGCCGAAGAATCGATCATCGCCCGGGATGTCCTGCTCGCCGAGCACGTCGGCTCCCGCGTCCACATCTGCCACCTGTCGACCGCGGGCTCCGTCGAGATCGTGCGCTGGGCCAAGTCCCGCGGCATCGACGTCACCGCCGAGGTCACCCCGCACCACCTCCTCCTCACCGACGAGCTGGTCCGCAGCTACAACCCGGTCTACAAGGTGAACCCGCCGCTGCGCACCGAGCGTGATGTGTTCGCCCTGCGCGAGGCGCTCGCCGACGGCACGATCGACATCGTCGCCACCGACCACGCCCCGCACCCGCACGAGGACAAGGACTGCGAGTGGGCCGCGGCCGCCATGGGCATGGTCGGCCTGGAGACCGCGCTGTCAGTGGTGCAGGAGACCATGGTGGACACCGGGCTCCTCACCTGGGCCGGGGTCGCCGAGCGCATGTCCTTCAAGCCCGCCGAGATCGGGCAGGCGAAGGGGCACGGCCGTCCCGTCTCGGCTGGTGAGCCCGCCAACCTCACGCTCGTCGACACGGAATACCGTGGGTCCGTGGACCCCGCGGGCTTCGCCTCGCGCAGCCGCAACACCCCGTACGAGGGGCGTGAGCTGCCGGGCCGTGTGACGCACACGTGGCTCCGGGGCAAGGCCACGCTCGTCGACGGGAAGCTCACGTGACACCTGCAACACTGCTCGCAGCCGGCACCGGACTCGCGGCCGAACAGAAGTCGGCCGAAGTGACCGACTGGGCCGCCCGCGTCGGCTGGGTCGTCGGACTCGTCCTCTTCATCGCGCTCGTCTACTGGCTGATGCGCGAGGGCTGGAAGTGGCGCGGCACGCTCCAGGGCGACCTGCCCGAGCTGCCCAGCGCGCCGGACGACCCCGGCCCGGCGAGACTGAGCATGAGCGGCCGCTACCACGGCTCGACCACCGCCGGTCAGTGGCTGGACCGCATCGTGGCGCACGGCCTCGGCACCCGCAGCCGGGTCGAGCTCACCCTGACGGACGCGGGACTGGACGTCGTACGCCCCGGCGCGACCGACTTCTTCGTCCCGGCCGACCGGCTGCGCGAGGCCCGGCTCGACAAGGGCATCGCCGGCAAGGTCCTGACCGAGGGCGGACTGCTCGTGGTGACCTGGGCGCACGGCGAGCGGCTGATCGACTCAGGGTTCCGCTCGGACCACGCGGCGGAGCACAACGAGTGGGTCGACGTCATTAACTCCATGATCAACACCAACAGCACGGAAGGCGCCGAACGATGACGACCTCCACAAGGGGAGCCGCCAAGGTTCCCGCAGTACTCGTCCTGGAGGACGGCCGGATCTTCCGCGGCCGTGCCTACGGGGCCGTGGGGGTGACCTTCGGCGAGGCCGTGTTCTCCACCGGCATGACCGGCTACCAGGAGACTCTCACCGACCCGTCGTACCACCGCCAGGTCGTCGTGATGACCGCCCCGCACGTCGGCAACACCGGCGTCAACGACGAGGACCCGGAGAGCAAGCAGATCTGGGTCGCCGGCTACGTCGTGCGCGACCCCGCGCGCGTGCCGTCCAACTGGCGTGCCAAGCGGTCGCTGGACGAGGAACTGCGCCACCAGGGCGTCGTCGGGATCTCCGGCATCGACACGCGCGCGTTGACGCGTCATCTGCGTGAGCGCGGCGCCATGCGCGTCGGCATCTTCTCCGGCAACGCGCTGCCCGACGAGGGCGTCATGCTCGCCGAGGTGCGCCAGGCCCCCGAGATGAAGGGCGCCGACCTCTCCGCCGAGGTCGCCACCAAGGAGGCGTACGTCGTCCCGGCGATCGGTGAGAAGAAGTTCACCGTCGCCGCCGTCGACCTCGGCATCAAGGGCATGACCCCGCACCGCATGGCCGAGCGCGGCATCGAGGTGCACGTGCTCCCGGCCACGTCCACCGCCGAGGACGTGTACGCCGTCCAGCCCGACGGCGTGTTCTTCTCCAACGGCCCCGGCGACCCGGCCACCGCCGACCACCCGGTCTCCGTCATGCAGGCGGTCCTGGAGCGCGGCACCCCGCTCTTCGGCATCTGCTTCGGCAACCAGATCCTGGGCCGCGCCCTCGGCTTCGGCACCTACAAGCTGAAGTACGGCCACCGCGGCATCAACCAGCCGGTGCAGGACCGTACGACCGGCAAGGTCGAGGTCACCGCGCACAACCACGGCTTCGCCGTCGACGCCCCGACGGACAAGGTCTCCGAGACCCCCTACGGCCGCGCCGAGGTCTCCCACGTCTGCCTGAACGACAACGTGGTGGAGGGCCTCCAGCTCCTCGACAAGCCGGCCTTCAGCGTCCAGTACCACCCCGAAGCGGCAGCGGGCCCGCACGACGCCGCCTACCTGTTCGACCGCTTCGTATCCCTGATGGAGGGCCAGCGTGCCTAAGCGCACCGATATCCAGTCCGTCCTGGTCATCGGCTCCGGCCCGATCGTCATCGGCCAGGCCGCCGAGTTCGACTACTCCGGCACCCAGGCGTGCCGCATCCTGCGCGCGGAGGGCCTCAGGGTCATCCTCGTGAACTCCAACCCGGCGACGATCATGACCGACCCGGAGATCGCCGACGCCACCTACGTCGAGCCGATCACCCCGGAGTTCGTCGAGAAGATCATCGCCAAGGAGCGGCCGGACGCCCTGCTGCCCACCCTGGGCGGCCAGACGGCCCTCAACACGGCGATCTCGCTGAGCGAGGCCGGCACCCTCGAGAAGTACGGCGTCGAGCTGATCGGCGCCAACGTCGAGGCCATCAACAAGGGCGAGGACCGCGACCTCTTCAAGGAGGTCGTCGAGGCCGTCCGCGCCAAGATCGGGCACGGCGAGTCCGCCCGCTCGGTCATCTGCCACTCCATGGAGGACGTTCTCGCGGGTGTCGAGACGCTCGGCGGCTACCCGGTCGTCGTCCGCCCGTCCTTCACCATGGGCGGCGCCGGCTCCGGCTTCGCGCACGACGAGGAGGAGCTGCGCCGCATCGCCGGCCAGGGCCTGACCCTGTCTCCCACCACCGAGGTGCTCCTGGAGGAGTCCATCCTCGGCTGGAAGGAGTACGAGCTGGAGCTGATGCGCGACAAGCACGACAACGTCGTGGTCGTCTGCTCCATCGAGAACTTCGACCCCATGGGCGTGCACACCGGCGACTCGATCACGGTCGCGCCCGCCATGACGCTGACCGACCGCGAGTACCAGATCCTGCGGGACATCGGCATCGCCGTCATTCGCGAGGTCGGCGTCGACACCGGTGGCTGCAACATCCAGTTCGCGGTGAACCCCGAAGACGGCCGGGTCATCGTCATCGAGATGAACCCGCGCGTGTCGCGCTCCTCGGCCCTCGCCTCCAAGGCGACCGGCTTCCCGATCGCGAAGATCGCTGCCAAGCTCGCCGTCGGCTACACCCTCGACGAGATCCCCAACGACATCACGCAGGAGACCCCGGCCTCCTTCGAGCCGACGCTCGACTACGTGGTCGTGAAGGCGCCGCGCTTCGCTTTCGAGAAGTTCCCGCAGGCCGACTCCACGCTGACCACGACCATGAAGTCGGTCGGCGAGGCCATGGCCATCGGCCGCAACTTCACCGAGGCCTTCCAGAAGGCACTGCGCTCGCTGGAGAAGAAGGGCAGCCAGTTCACCTTCGTCGGCGAGCCCGGCGACAAGGACGAGCTGCTGCGCGAGGCCGTACGGCCCACCGACGGCCGTATCAACGCCGTCATGCAGGCCATCCGCGCGGGCGCCACGCAGGAAGAGGTCTTCGAGTACACGAAGATCGACCCCTGGTTCGTCGACCAGCTCTTCCTCATCAAGGAGATCGCCGACGAACTCGCCGAGGCGCCGGAGCTGACGAAGGACCTGATCGCCGAGGCCAAGCGGCACGGCTTCTCCGACCAGCAGATCGGCGAGATCCGCGGCCTGCGCGAGGACGTCGTCCGCGAGGTCCGGCACGCGCTCGGTATCCGCCCGGTCTACAAGACGGTCGACACCTGCGCCGCCGAGTTCGCGGCCAGGACGCCGTACTTCTACTCCTCCTACGACGAGGAGACGGAGGTCGCTCCGCGCGAGAAGCCGGCCGTCATCATCCTCGGCTCCGGCCCCAACCGCATCGGCCAGGGCATCGAGTTCGACTACTCCTGCGTCCACGCCTCCTTCGCGCTGAGCGACGCCGGGTACGAGACCGTGATGGTCAACTGCAACCCGGAGACCGTCTCCACGGACTACGACACCTCCGACCGCCTGTACTTCGAGCCGCTGACGCTGGAAGACGTGCTGGAGATCGTCCACGCGGAGTCGCTGGCCGGTCCGATCGCGGGCGTCGTGGTGCAGTTGGGCGGACAGACCCCGCTGGGTCTGTCGCAGGCGCTCAAGGACAACGGCGTGCCGATCGTGGGCACTTCTCCGGAGGCGATCCACGCGGCCGAGGACCGCGGCGCGTTCGGCCGCGTCCTCGCGGAGGCCGGCCTCCCGGCTCCCAAGCACGGCACCGCCACCACCTTCGAAGAGGCCAAGGCCATCGCCGACGAGATCGGCTACCCGGTCCTGGTGCGGCCGTCGTACGTCCTCGGCGGGCGCGGCATGGAGATCGTCTACGACGAGACGCGGCTGTCGTCCTACATCGCCGAGTCGACCGAGATCAGCCCCTCCCGGCCGGTGCTGGTCGACCGCTTCCTCGACGACGCGATCGAGATCGACGTCGACGCGCTCTACGACGGCCAGGAGCTCTACCTCGGCGGCGTCATGGAGCACATCGAGGAGGCCGGCATCCACTCCGGCGACTCGGCGTGCGCGCTGCCGCCGATCACGCTGGGCGGCTTCGACATCAAGCGGCTGCGCGCCTCGACCGAGGCCATCGCCAAGGGCGTCGGAGTGCGCGGCCTGATCAACATCCAGTTCGCGATGGCCGGCGACATCCTGTACGTCCTGGAGGCCAACCCGCGCGCGTCCCGTACGGTCCCCTTCACCTCGAAGGCGACCGCGGTGCCGCTGGCCAAGGCCGCCGCCCGGATCTCGCTCGGCGCCACCATCGCCGAACTGCGGGTCGAAGGGCTGCTCCCGGCGACCGGCGACAGCGGTGAGCTGCCGCTCGACGCGCCGATCTCCGTCAAGGAGGCCGTGATGCCGTGGTCGCGCTTCCGTGACATCCAGGGCCGCGGCGTCGACACCGTCCTCGGCCCGGAGATGCGCTCCACCGGCGAGGTCATGGGCATCGACTCCGTCTTCGGCACGGCGTACGCCAAGTCGCAGGCGGGCGCCTACGGGCCGCTGCCGACCAAGGGCCGCGCCTTCATCTCGGTCGCCAACCGCGACAAGCGCTCGATGATCTTCCCGGCGCGTGAACTGGTCGCCCACGGCTTCGAGTTGCTCGCCACGTCCGGCACCGCCGAGGTGCTCAAGCGCAACGGCATCAACGCCACCGTCGTGCGCAAGCAGTCCGAGGGCACCGGCCCGAACGGCGAGCGCACCATCGTCCAGCTCATCCACGACGGCGAGGTCGACCTCATCGTCAACACGCCGTACGGCACCGGAGGCCGCCTCGACGGCTACGACATCCGTACGGCGGCCGTGGCGCGGTCGGTCCCGTGCCTGACGACGGTCCAGGCGCTCGCCGCCGCCGTCCAGGGCATCGACGCCCTCAACCACGGTGATGTGGGCGTCCGTTCGCTCCAGGAACACGCGGAACACCTGATCGCGGCCCGCGACTAGCA
The DNA here is from genome assembly GCF_900103585.1 of Streptomyces sp. cf386. Classification (GTDB taxonomy): domain Bacteria; phylum Actinomycetota; class Actinomycetes; order Streptomycetales; family Streptomycetaceae; genus Streptomyces. The sequence continues at coordinate 122,513 of NZ_FNHV01000012.1, read as the reverse complement.
GCCCTGAGGGGGACACCGGAAACGGTGTCCCCCTCTTCGTGAGGTCACCTGAGACTTCAAGAGGACAGAGTGATGTACAAGCTTTTCTTCCGTCTGGTCTTCACACGGATGGATCCCGAGCAGGCCCACTACCTGGCGTTCCGGTGGATCCGACTCGCCGCCAGGATCCCGGTGCTGCGCACCTTCGTCGCGGCCGCACTCGCGCCCCGCTACGAGGAACTGCGCACCGAGGCCTTCGGTCTGCGTATGCACGGCCCCTTCGGGCTCGCCGCGGGCTTCGACAAGAACGCGGTCGCGATCGACGGGATGTCGATGCTCGGCTTCGACCACGTCGAGATCGGCACGGTCACGGGGGAGGCGCAGCCGGGCAACCCCAAGAAGCGGCTGTTCCGGCTCGTGAAGGACCGTGCGCTGATCAACCGCATGGGCTTCAACAACGAGGGCTCGCTGGTCGTGGCGGCCCGCCTGGCGTCCCGTGAGCCGGTCTTCCGGACCGTCGTGGGCGTCAACATCGGCAAGACCAAGGTCGTCCCGGAGGAGGAAGCCGCCGGCGACTACGTGAAGTCGACCGAGCGGCTCGCGCCGTACGCCGACTACCTGGTCGTGAACGTCTCCTCGCCCAACACGCCCGGCCTGCGCAACCTTCAGGCCACCGAGGCGCTGCGCCCCCTCCTGAGCGCCGTCCGCGAGGCCGCCGACCGCACGGTGACCAGCCGTCGCGTCCCACTCCTCGTGAAGATCGCGCCCGACCTCGCCGACGAGGACGTGGACGCGGTCGCCGACCTGGCCGTGGAACTGGGCCTGGACGGGATCATCGCCACGAACACCACCATCGCGCGCGAGGGGCTCGGTTTGAAATCCGAACCCTCCCTGGTCAAGGAGGCCGGCGGGCTCTCCGGCGCCCCCCTGAAGGCGCGCTCCCTGGAGGTGCTGCGGCGCCTGTACGCGCGCGTGGGCGACCGGATCACCCTCGTGGGCGTCGGCGGCGTCGAGAACGCCGAGGACGCCTGGCAGCGGATCCTGGCGGGCGCCACGCTGGTCCAGGGGTACAGCGCCTTCATCTACGAGGGTCCCTTCTGGGGCCGCGCCATCCACAAGGGCCTCGCCGCCCGCCTCCGCACCAGCCCGTACGCCACCCTCGCCGACGCGGTCGGCGCCGACGTCAGGAAGGCAAGGAAGACCGCATGAATGCTCTGGAACCCTTTGGCGCGCGTCTCCGCAGGGCCATGGACGAGCGCGGCCCGCTGTGCGTAGGTATCGACCCGCACGCGTCCCTGCTCGCCGAGTGGGGCCTGAACGACGACGTGACCGGCCTGGAGCGGTTCAGCCGCACGGTCGTCGAGGCGATGGCCGACCGGATCGCCGTGCTCAAGCCGCAGAGCGCGTTCTTCGAGCGCTTCGGGTCGCGCGGTGTCGCGGTCCTGGAGAGGTCGGTCTCGGAGGCGCGGGCGGCCGGGGCGCTGGTGGTGATGGACGCCAAGCGCGGCGACATCGGCTCGACCATGGCCGCGTACGCCGAGTCCTTCCTCCACAAGGACTCCCCACTCTTCTCGGACGCGTTGACCGTCTCGCCGTATCTCGGCTACGGCTCGCTGTCCCCGGCCGTCGCCCTGGCCCGGGAGAGCGGCACCGGCCTGTTCGTGCTCGCACTGACGTCGAACCCGGAGGGCGGCGAGGTCCAGCACGCGGTCCGCGCGGACGGCCGCAACGTCGGCGCGACGATGCTGGCGCACCTGGCCGCCGAGAACACGGGGGAGGAGCCCATGGGTTCCTTCGGGGCGGTCGTCGGCGCCACGCTCGGCGATCTGTCGACGTACGACCTCGACATCAACGGTCCCCTCCTCGCGCCCGGCATCGGCGCGCAGGGTGCCACCCCGTCCGATCTTCCCCGGGTCTTCGGGGCGGCGGCGCGCAATGTCGTGCCGAATGTCAGCCGGGGTGTTCTACGTCACGGTCCCGACGTCGTCGCTCTGCGTGAGGCCGCGTCACGCTTCGCCGAGGAGATCCGGGCGGCTGTGGCGGTCGACTGACCGTCGTCAGGGACTTTCGAGCTCCGCGGGAGACCTCCGATGAGTGGCTCGGAGCCGACTTGAGTCTGAATACATCCTCAAATCCGGGGCGTTATGTCCTAAATGTCCGGCCTGGCGGAGGCTGACCAGGACTTTTCCGCTGTTCTCGCTGACTCTGGCGGACTTGCCCGCTAGTCTCCGACGAGTGGGGGCACCTCCCACACCCATTAGGTAGTGGGGGAGAACGGGCAAGCGTGTTGCTCGTGGCTCCCCAGGTGTGGGGCGACTAGGTTCCTCACCGGTCCGTATCCGACAGTTCGACATCCGAGGTGACGTAGGCGTGGCTCTTCCGCCCCTTACCCCTGAACAGCGCGCAGCCGCGCTCGAAAAGGCCGCCGCGGCTCGCCGGGAGCGGGCCGAGGTCAAGAATCGACTCAAGCACTCCGGCGCCTCCCTGCACGAGGTCATCAAGCAGGGCCAGGAGAACGACGTCATCGGCAAGATGAAGGTCTCCGCGCTGCTTGAGTCCCTGCCGGGCGTGGGCAAGGTCCGCGCCAAGCAGATCATGGAGCGACTCGGCATCTCCGAGAGCCGCCGCGTGCGCGGCCTCGGCTCGAATCAGATCGCTTCCCTGGAGCGTGAGTTCGGCAGCACCGGCGCCTGAGTCCGGAAGCTCCGGACCGGGAGTCCCGGGCACTCCGGGATTGCTGGAATAATCGCTGCATGAGTGAACGTCCGCGGCTGACCGTGCTCTCCGGCCCCTCCGGGGTCGGCAAGAGCACGGTCGTCGCCCATATGCGCAAGGAACACCCCGAGGTCTGGCTCTCGGTGTCGGCGACGACCCGCAAGCCCCGCCCCGGCGAGAAGCACGGAGTCCACTACTTCTTCGTCACCGACGAGGAGATGGACAAGCTGATCGCCAACGGCGAGCTGTTGGAGTGGGCCGAGTTCGCCGGCAACCGCTACGGCACCCCGCGTGCGGCCGTGCTGGAGCGGCTGGAGGCGGGTGAGGCCGTCCTTCTGGAGATCGACCTCCAGGGCGCGCGGCAGGTCCGCGAGTCCATGGCGGATGCTCAGCTGGTGTTCCTGGCCCCTCCCTCCTGGGAGGAGCTCGTGCGCAGACTCACCGGACGTGGCACCGAGCCGCCCGAGGTGATCGAGCGGCGTCTGGACGCGGCGAAGGTCGAGCTGGCGGCAGAGCCGGAGTTCGACGTGACCTTGGTCAACACCTCCGTCGAGGACGTGGCGCGCGAGCTGCTAGCCTTGATGGACGTTGTGTGATCGTGGCTGATCGTTGAGGTTTGGTCATTTCGTTCAAGCCTGATCATTCACACTGATTCTTTCCCATCCATCGGAAGGTAGAGCGTGTCCTCTTCCATCTCCGCGCCCGAGGGCATCATCAACCCGCCGATCGACGAGCTCCTCGAGGCCACCGACTCGAAGTACAGCCTCGTGATCTACGCGGCCAAGCGGGCCCGCCAGATCAACGCGTACTACTCGCAGCTCGGCGAGGGCCTCCTCGAGTACGTCGGTCCGCTCGTCGACACCCACGTCCACGAGAAGCCGCTCTCGATCGCCCTGCGCGAGATCAACGCGGGTCTGCTGACGTCCGAGGCCGTCGAGGGCCCCGCGCAGTAGCTGTTCGTTTTCGCATGACAGGCCCGGCGGCGCGACCGCCGGGCCTGTGGTGTGTCATGGAGACTAGGTTCGACGAAGAGGAGACCCGGTGGACAAGCCGAAGGTCGTTCTGGGCGTCAGCGGCGGAATCGCCGCGTACAAGGCCTGTGAGCTGCTGCGCAGACTGACGGAGTCCGGCCATGACGTCCGGGTCGTGCCCACCGACTCCGCGCTGCACTTCGTCGGCGCCGCCACCTGGTCCGCCCTGTCCGGCAACCCCGTCTCGACGGAGGTCTGGGACGACGTCCACGAGGTCCCGCACGTCCGTATCGGCCAGCAGGCCGACCTGGTGGTCGTCGCCCCGGCCACGGCCGACATGCTCGCCAAGGCCGCGCACGGCCTCGCCGACGACCTGCTGACCAACACCCTGCTCACCGCACGCTGTCCGGTGGTCTTCGCCCCGGCCATGCACACCGAGATGTGGGAGCACCCCGCCACCCAGGAGAACGTGGCGACGCTGCGTCGGCGTGGCGCGGTCGTCATCGAGCCCGCCGTCGGCCGCCTCACCGGCGTCGACACGGGCAAGGGCCGGCTGCCCGAGCCGGCCGAGATCTTCGAGGTCTGTCGCCGGGTCCTGGCCCGGGGCGTCACCGAGCCGGACCTCAAGGGGCGGCATGTCGTCGTGAGTGCCGGGGGCACACGCGAACCCCTCGACCCGGTCCGCTTCCTCGGCAACCGCTCCTCCGGCAAGCAGGGCTACGCCCTGGCCCGCACCGCCGCCGCCCGGGGCGCCCGGGTCACGCTGATCGCAGCCAACACCGGGCTGCCCGACCCGGCGGGCGTGGACGTGGTGCAGGTCGGCACGGCCGTGCAGCTGCGGGAGGCTGTCCTCAAGGCGGCCCCGGAGGCCGACGCGGTGGTCATGGCGGCGGCGGTCGCGGACTTCCGCCCGGCGACGTACGCGGCCGGAAAGATCAAGAAAAGGGACGGGCAGGAGCCGGAGCCCATAGTCCTGGTGCGGAATCCGGACATCCTTGCGGAGATCTCGACCGACCGGGTCCGCCCCGGCCAGGTGATCGTCGGCTTCGCCGCCGAGACGGACGATGTCCTGGCCAACGGGCGCAAGAAGCTGGAACGCAAGGGGTGCGACCTGCTCGTGGTGAACGAGGTGGGTGAGCGCAAGACGTTCGGCTCGGAGGAGAACGAGGCGGTCGTTCTGGGTGCCGACGGCAGCGAGACCCCCGTACCGCACGGGCCCAAGGAAGCCTTGGCCGAAACCGTGTGGGACCTGGTGACGCGGCGACTGGGGTGAATGTTTGATGCGCTGCGGGCCGCCCCCGATTCGGGTGTGGCGGCCCTGGCCAAGGGCGCGTGGCATTGGGCAGAATGCCCGTGCCGCAGGTCACAGCGCTCCCGAGAGGCGAGACAGGGGGTCCGTGGCCGAGCGCGACAGATAAACTGTCCTCGGACGACGCCGGGCGCAGCCCCCGTCCCGTCCGCCAATGATCAGCCAGCAGCCGCTGCAACCCCAGGGAGCGTTGTGTCCCGTCGCCTGTTCACCTCGGAGTCCGTGACCGAAGGTCACCCCGACAAGATCGCTGACCAGATCAGTGACACCATTCTCGACGCGCTACTGCGCGAGGACCCGACCTCTCGGGTCGCCGTTGAAACCCTGATCACGACCGGCCTCGTGCATGTGGCCGGTGAGGTCACGACCAAGACGTACGCGGACATCGCGACGCTGGTCCGCAACACGATCCTCGAGATCGGCTACGACTCCTCGAAGAAGGGCTTCGACGGCGCCTCCTGCGGCGTCTCCGTCTCGATCGGCTCGCAGTCGCCGGACATCGCGCAGGGTGTCGACACGGCGTACGAGTCCCGCGTCGAGGGCGACGAGGACGAGCTGGACCGCCAGGGCGCCGGTGACCAGGGCCTGATGTTCGGCTACGCGACGGACGAGACGCCGACGCTGATGCCGCTGCCGATCTTCCTGGCGCACCGTCTGTCGAAGCGCCTCTCCGAGGTCCGCAAGAACGGCACCATCCCTTACCTCCGCCCGGACGGCAAGACCCAGGTCACCATCGAGTACGACGGCGACAAGGCGGTCCGTCTGGACACGGTGGTCGTCTCCTCGCAGCACGCGAGCGACATCGACCTGGACTCGCTCCTGGCGCCCGACATCCGGGAGTTCGTGGTCGAGCCGGAGCTGAAGGCCCTGCTGGACGAGGGCATCAAGCTGGACACCGACGGCTACCGCCTGCTGGTGAACCCGACCGGGCGGTTCGAGATCGGTGGCCCGATGGGTGACGCCGGCCTGACCGGCCGGAAGATCATCATCGACACGTACGGCGGCATGGCCCGGCACGGCGGTGGCGCGTTCTCCGGCAAGGACCCGTCCAAGGTGGACCGTTCCGCGGCGTACGCGATGCGCTGGGTCGCCAAGAACGTCGTCGCGGCGGGTCTGGCCTCGCGCTGCGAGGTCCAGGTCGCCTACGCGATCGGCAAGGCCGAGCCGGTCGGGCTCTTCGTCGAGACCTTCGGCACGGCCAAGGTCGACACCGAGAAGATCGAGAAGGCCATCGACGAGGTCTTCGACCTCCGCCCGGCCGCGATCATCCGCGACCTGGACCTGCTCCGCCCGATCTACGCCCAGACCGCTGCCTACGGTCACTTCGGCCGTGAGCTGCCGGAGTTCACGTGGGAGCGCACGGACCGGGTCGAGGCGCTGCGGAAGGCGTCGGGGCTGTAAGGCCTGATTCCACTGGTGTGCACGAGGCCCGGCGTCCCTTGGGGCGCCGGGCCTCGGTGTGCGTCGGGGAACTCGGGCGCCGTCGGTTGTCAGTGGCGTTTGGTAAGAATGCAAGCGTGAGCAGCGAGAACGGGCAGACGGGCGGTGGGGCCGAGGGGGCGCCGCCCGAGCAGCTTGCGCTCATTCGGGAGAGCGTGCGCAGGGCCAACGTCCCCAAGGCCAAGCCGCGGACCTGGCGGGGCGCCGCGCTGGCCAAGGAACTGCCCGTGGCGCGGGTGCTGGTCGACAAGGGTGTGCTGCACCTCGATCGGTACTTCGACTATGCCGTTCCCGAGGAGTTGGACGCCGACGCACAGCCGGGCGTGCGGGTGCGGGTGCGGTTCGGGGCCGGGCGGCATCGGGTGCGGGAGGGGCGACGCGAGGGTGGGGGGCTCATTGACGGGTTCCTTGTCGAGCGGGTCGCGGAGTCCGACTACTCCGGGCCCCTGGCGGCTCTCGCACAGGTCGTTTCCCCCGAGCGGGTGTTGAGCGAGGAGTTGTTGGGGCTCGCTCGGGCCGTTGCCGATCGGTATGCCGGAGGGCTTGCCGATGTGCTGCAGCTGGCCGTGCCGCCGCGCAGCGCCAGGGCCGAACAGCGGCCTTCGCCGGAGCCGCTTCCGGCGCCCGGTGCGCCGGAGGTGGGGTCATGGGGGCGCTACGAGCGAGGGGCTGCCTTTCTGGAGTCGCTGGCTTCCGGCGGCACGCCGCGTGCCGTATGGAATGCGTTGCCCGGGCCCGAGTGGAGCGAGGAGTTGGCTCGGGCGGTTGTCGCGACGCTGGCCTCCGGGCGCGGGGCGCTCGTCGTGCTGCCCGACGGCAGAGCTGTCGCGCGGGTTGACGCCGCGCTGACCTCGCTGATGGGGGAAGGGCGGCATGCGGTGCTGACCGCGGACGCCGGGCCCGAGAAGCGGTATCGGGAGTGGCTCGCGGTGCGGCGGGGGAGTGTGCGGGCGGTGGTGGGGACTCGTGCCGCCATGTTCGCGCCCGTGCAGGACCTCGGGCTGGTCGCCCTCTGGGACGACGGCGACGACAGCCACAGTGAGCAGCATGCTCCGCAGCCTCATGCGCGGGAAGTGCTGTTGCTTCGGGCCGCGCAGGACAAGTGCGGCTTTCTGCTGGGGAGTTGGAGCTGCACCGTCGAGGCCGCCCAGCTCGTGGAGAGCGGTTGGGCCCGGCCGTTGGTCGCCGGGCGGGAACAGGTGCGGGGCGCGGCTCCGCTCGTACGGACCGTGGGGGACGGGGATCTCGCACGGGACGAGGCCGCTCGAGCCGCCCGGTTGCCGACTCTCGCCTGGCAGGTGGTGCGCGAGGGGCTGCGGCAGGGGCCGGTGCTCGTGCAGGTGCCCCGGCGTGGGTATGTGCCGCGGATGGCCTGCGCCAACTGCCGGGCGCCGGCGCGGTGCCGGCACTGCTCCGGGCCCCTGGAGGCGCAGGGCTCCGGGGCCGATCTGCGGTGCGGGTGGTGCGGGCGCGACGAGGGCTCCTGGCACTGTCCGGAGTGCGGTGGGTTCCGGCTGCGGGCTCAGGTGGTGGGAGCCCGGCGGACCGCCGAGGAGCTGGGGCGGGCCTTTCCCGCGGTTCCGGTGCGGACGTCCGGGCGTGAGCACGTGCTGGACACCGTGCCGGGCACTCCCTCGCTGGTCGTGAGTACCCCAGGGGCCGAGCCCGTGGCCGAGGGAGGGTATGCGGCGGCCCTGCTGCTGGACGGCTGGGCCATACTCGGGCGGCCCGATCTGCGGGCGGGGGAGGACGCGTTGCGGCGGTGGATCGGGGCCGCGTCGCTGGTACGGCCGCAGCGGGTCGGGGGGACGGTGGTGGTCGTCGCCGAGCCCACCCTGCGGCCCGTGCAGGCGCTGGTGCGATGGGACCCGGTCGGGCATGCGGTACGGGAGCTGGCCGAGCGGGCCGAGCTGGGGTTTCCACCGGTGTCCCGGATGGCTGCCGTGGCCGGGCCGGCGGAGACCATCGCCGAGTTCCTCGGTGCGGTCGAACTGCCGCCCGAGGCCGAGGTGTTGGGTCCTGTTCCGTTGCCCATGACGCCGGTGGGGCGGCCGAGGCGCGTGGGTGGGCCGCCGCCCGGGGAGCACTGGGAGCGGGCACTGATCCGGGTGCCACCGGGGCGGGGTGCCGCGTTGGCGTCCGCGTTGAAGGCCGCGCAGGCGGCACGGATGGCTCGGGGGAGTGGAGGCGGCAGCGGGGGTGGCGAGGGCGCGGTGCGGGTGTGGGTTCGGGTTGATCCGCCGGATATTGGGTGACGGTGGTGCCCTGGCGGGCGGTTGTTCGCGCACCGGCATGGCTCTGCCCTCCCGGGTGCGCTCCGGGAGGGCAGAGTTAGGGGGTGTCAGCCGTTGCGCGGGCCGGGGAAGGCCGTGGGCCTGGCCTCGTCGCGCAGCCCCGGGCTGCCTGCCGTCGGCTGCGTCGGCATGGAGCGGGCCGCGGGGACCGTCGGCACGCTGGGGATGGCGGTGGTGACGTTGACCGTACGGCTTCCCGCGGGTTCGGTCGTACGCTCGGCCTCGGCTGCCGCCTGGGTGGCGGCACGGCGAGCGCCGTAGCGGCGGTGTACCGCCTGTTTGGTGACGCCGAGGGCGGAACCCACCGCGTCCCAGGAGAAGCCGAGTGAGCGGTCGAAGTCCACGGCTGCCGTGACCAGGGTCTCGACACTGTCCCGCAGCTCCTGGGCGAGACGGACCGTCGGGGCGGGGGCGCGTCCGTAGACGACGAAGCCCGTGGCGGGACCGGAGCGGCGCGGGCGGTAGACGTTGCCCAGTTGCGCGGTGAGCGTGCGCAGTGCGTCCACCTGCCGGCGGACCCGCTCGATGTCCCGCACCAGCAAGTGCAGGCTGGCCCGAGCCTGGGCGTCGTGGGTTGCGTGGTCGGCCATGAACAAGCCTCTCGAACCGGCGTTGAAGGAGTGGGCCGCGGATACGGATGCGGCGGGTGCGGCCCGTTGTGGTCAACTCTTTCTTGACCAACGCGGGAGCGCTCCGCGGGTCACGGTGTGGGGGCGTGTGGGCATATGCCTACGCCCCTGCGCGGGGGGTGTGCGCCTCGGCCTTCGGCCTTGGATGTTTGCCCGCCGGCGCACCACCCGTTTCCAGTCGGCCAAGAGGCTGGACCCTCCTGTGGGGGTTGCTGCCGCCGGCGGCTTTCGGCTTGTGGGCCGGGAACGTAACTGGGTGTGGGCAGGGCTTGGTCGCTGTGGACAAGCGGGGGCGGTCGTTCCTGGGCCGCCGACGTGAGACCCCGTGGTGCGCACCCATAGACTTGTGTGTTGCCCAAGCCCATCCCGCCCGAGAGGCCCGTGCCCACCCATGAAGCTTGTCTTCGCCGGTACCCCCGAGGTCGCCGTTCCCGCTCTGGACGCTCTGATCGCCTCCGGGCGGCACGAGGTGGCCGCTGTCGTCACGCGGCCCGACGCGCCGGCCGGGCGTGGGCGCAGGCTGGTGGCCAGCCCGGTGGCCGAGCGGGCCGAGGAGGCCGGCATCGAGGTGCTCAAGCCGGCCAAGCCGCGGGACCCGGAGTTCCTGGAGCGGCTCAGGGAGATCGCCCCCGACTGCTGTCCCGTCGTCGCCTACGGCGCCCTGCTGCCGCGCGTCGCCCTCGACATCCCGGCCCACGGCTGGGTCAACCTGCACTTCTCGCTGTTGCCCGCCTGGCGTGGGGCCGCGCCCGTGCAGCACGCCATCATGGCCGGTGACGAGATCACCGGGGCCTCCACCTTCCTCATCGAGGAGGGGCTCGACTCCGGGCCCGTCTACGGCACCGTCACCGAGGAGGTCCGGGCCACCGACACCAGCGGCGACCTGCTGACCCGGCTCGCCTTCGCGGGCGCGGGGTTGCTCGCCGCGACCATGGACGGGATCGCCGACGGCACGCTGAAGGCCGTACCGCAGCCGTCCGAAGGGATCACCCTCGCTCCCAAGGTCAACGTCGAGGACGCCCACATCGACTGGAGCGCGCCTTCCCTGCGCGTCGACCGTGTCGTGCGCGGGTGCACCCCCGCGCCGGGGGCCTGGACCGTCTTCCGCGGTGAGCGGCTCAAGCTGATCCATCTGCAGCCGGTGCCCGGGCGGGACGATCTCGCGCCCGGTGCGCTCTCCGTCGGGAAGAACAACGTGTACGTCGGCACCGGGTCGTACGCCGTCGAGTTGCTGTGGGTGCAGGCTCAGGGGAAGAAGCCGATGCGGGCGGCGGACTGGGCCCGGGGTGTCAGGATCGGGGACGGGGAGATTCTCGGGGTTTGAGAGGGAGAGCCTCGGGGTTTGACGGAGAGAGCCCCGGGGTTTGACGGGGAGAATCTCGGTGCCGGGTGATCGCCCGCCCTTCCTGCGCACCGGGTGCCTGGTGCGACGTACGCTGTGTGCATATCTCAATCCAGCAATCCGGAGCACCTTTTCGTGAGCGACACCTCCCCTCGGTCCAGCAGACCTGGCAAGCCCTATCGACGGCCGAAGAAGGACCCCGTCCGGATGCTCGCCTTCGAGGCGTTGCGTGCCGTGGACGAGCGGGACGCGTATGCCAACCTCGTCCTGCCGCCACTGCTCAGGAAGGCGCGGGAGAAGGGCGACTTCGACGGGCGGGACGCCGCGCTCGCGACCGAGCTGGTGTACGGGACGCTGCGGCGGCAGGGGACGTATGACGCCGTCATCGCCTCCTGTGTGGACCGGCCGTTGCGTGAGGTCGATCCGCCGGTGCTCGATGTGCTCAGCCTCGGTGTGCATCAGCTGCTCGGGACGCGGATTCCCTCGCACGCCGCTGTGTCCGCGTCCGTGGAGCTCGCCCGGGTCGTGCTCGGGGACGGGCGGGCCAAGTTCGTCAACGCCGTGCTGCGGAAGGTCGCGCAGGACGATCTCGACGGGTGGGTCCAGAAGGTCGCGCCGCCGTACGACGAGGATCCCGAGGACCATCTCGCCGTGGTGCACTCGCATCCGCGGTGGGTCGTCTCAGCGCTGTGGGACTCGCTCGGTGGGGGGCGGGCCGGGATCGAGCGGTTGCTGGAGGCCGACAACGAGCGGCCCGAGGTGACGTTGGTCGCGCGGCCGGGGCGGGCCACTCCCGAGGAGTTGCTCGGGGAGGAGGCCGCGGTGCCGGGGCGGTGGTCGCCGTATGCCGTGCGGCTTGCCGAAGGTGGGGAGCCGGGGGCGATCGAGGCCGTGCGGGAAGGGCGCGCGGGGGTGCAGGACGAGGGGAGTCAGCTGGTTGCCCTCGCTCTTGCCCATGCTCCGCTGGACGGGCCCGATGAGCGGTGGCTCGACGGGTGTGCCGGGCCCGGGGGCAAGGCCGCGTTGCTCGGGGCGTTGGCCGCTGAGCGGGGGGCCGTGTTGGTCGCCTCCGAGAAGCAACCGCATCGGGCCGGGCTGGTGGCCAAGGCGTTGGCGGGGAATCCGGGGCCGTATCAGGTCATCGCCGCCGATGGGACGCGGCCGGCGTGGCGGTCCGGGAGCTTTGACCGGGTGCTGATGGATGTTCCGTGTACCGGGTTGGGGGCGTTGCGGCGGCGGCCCGAGGCGCGGTGGCGGCGGCGGCCGGAGGATCTTGAGGGGTTTGCGACGTTGCAGCGGGAGTTGTTGCGGGCGGCGCTTGACTCTGTGCGGGTGGGTGGGGTGGTGGGGTACGCCACCTGTTCGCCGCATCTTGCTGAGACGCGGGTGGTTGTTGAGGACGTGTTGAAGCGTCGGGGTGGTGGGGAGCTCATCGATGCTCGGGGGTTGTTCCCTGGGGTGCCGGAGTTGGGGGAGGGGCCTGATGTGCAGTTGTGGCCTCATCTGCATGGGACGGATGCGATGTATTTGGCGTTGATTCGGCGGGTGGGCTGAGCGGGGGTGTTGGTGCGGGGTCGGGTGTTTCTCGCCCCCGCCGCCCCTACCCGTCCCCTCCCCAGGGGCTCCGCCCCTTCGACCCCGCACGGGCTGCCGCCCCAGACCCCGCTCCGGCCCTGAAGGGGCCTTGTCCTCAAACGCCGGACGGGCTGAGATTGCGGCCGGCGTCTGTGGGTGGGTCCTCAAACGCCGGACGGGCTGGAAGTCCCCCGCGCCAGTCTGTGTGGCCACCACACCCTCGGGCCCACGTCCAGGAACAGTGCCGTCACCAGGACCGAGCGGACGATGAAGGTGTCCAGGAGTACGCCCAGGGCTACCGCGAAGCCGATTTCGGCGAAGGCGACCATCGGGAGGGTGCCGAGGGCGGCGAAGGTGCCGGCCAGGACCAGGCCTGCCGAGGTGATGACCGCGCCGGTGGCGGCGAGACCGGTGACCACGCCGGGGCGGGTGCCCTGGTGGGTGGCCTCCTCGCGGATGCGGGTCGTGAGGAAGATGTTGTAGTCGATGCCGAGTGCCACCAGGAAGACGAAGACGAACAGCGGGAAGTCGGTCGACTCGCCCGCGTAGTCGAAGAGGTGGCGGAAGGCCAGCGCGCTGATGCCCAGGGCGGCGGTGAAGGACAGGATCACCGTGCCGACCAGCAGGAGTGGGGCGATCAGGGCGCGGAGCAGGGCGCAGAGGATCAGCAGGACGACCAGCAGGACCAGCGGGATGATCAGGATGTTGTCGTGCGTGGTCGCCCTGTCCATGTCCAGCAGGGCTGCCGTACCGCCGCCCACCCGCGCGTCGGCGTCCGGCACCGCGTGCACCGCGTCGCGTACCCGTTCGACCGTCTGTTTCGCCGCCTCGCTGTCCGCGGGAGCGGTCATCGTGGCCTCGAAGAGCACCTTGCCGTCGTAGGAGGGTTTTGTGCCTGGGGGGAGGCCGAGTGACTCGGGGACCACGCCGCGTGTCCCGGCCACCGTGCGGCCCACCTGTTCCGCCTGTGCCTGGTTGCTGACGATGACCAGCGGGTCGCCGCTGCCGGCCGGGAAGTAGCGCTCGGAGATCTCCTGGCCGGTGATCGAGTCCGGCTTGTCGGTGAACGCGTCGGCGTTGCTCAGGCCGTTGGCGCGCAGTTGGACCAGGCCGAGGGAGCAGACCGCGAGGGCGATGGCGGTGACGGCCCAGACCATGCGCGGGCGGTGGGAGATACGGCGGCCCATCCGGGCCCAGACGCCTCGCTTGTCCGGGTTCTCCGTGCCCAGGTGCGGGATCACCGGCCAGAAGATCCAGCGGCCGACGATGACGAGGAGGGCGGGGAAGAGCGTGAGCATCGCGATCAGGCCCACCGCCACGCCGATCGCGGCAACCGGGCCCAGGCCGCTCGTCGAGTTCATCTCCGCCGCCAGCAGCACCAGCATGCTGAGGACGACGGTCGCGCCGGAGGCGATCACCGCCGGGCCCGCGCGGTGCAGGGCCAGGGCCATCGCCTCGTGGCGGTCCTCGTGTCGGCGTAGCTCCTCCCGGTAGCGGGCGACCAGCAGCAGTGCGTAGTCCGTGCCCGCGCCGAAGACCAGGACCGTGAGGATGCCGGCGCTCTGGCCGTTCACCGTCAGGCCCGCGTGTTCCGCCAGGAGATAGATGAAGGCCTGCGCGGTGAACAGGGCGGCGATCACGGAGAGGAGGGGGATCAGTAGAAGGGTCGGGCTGCGGTAGGTCAGCAGGAGCATCACGACGACCACAGCCATCGCCGACAGCAGGAGGGTGGAGTCGATGCCCTCGAAGGCCTCGGCGAAGTCCGCGGAGGTGCCGCCGGGGCCCGTGATGTGCACGGTGAGCCCCGCGCCGCCCTCGCCGACCACATCCCGGACGGAGTCGACCGCGGGCCCGATACGTTCCCAGCCCTGCTCGTCCATGGTGATCGGGACCTGGATCTGGGCCGCGCGCGGGTCCGCCTCGCGGTCGAAGACCGGGCCCCGTGTCTCGGCGCCCCGGATGCCGTGGTCGGTCAGCTGCTTGAGCCGGTCCACGTCCTCGGTGATCGCCACCCGGTCCTGTGCCGTCAGGCCGCCGTCACGGGAGTAGACGACGACCGCGGGGATCTGCTCCGGCCTGAAGTTCTCGGAAATCTGCAGGACTTGGGTGGATTCGGCGGAGCCGGGCAGCCACGAGGCCGCGTCGTTGTCCTGGGCGTCGGTGAGCTTCTGGGCGAACGGTGCGGTCAGGAACAGCACCACCAGCCACAGGACGAGCACCACCCACTTGGCGCGTCGCCCGCAGACAAGGTGCGCTATGCCTCGGTTCCCCGTCATGGCCACCCCCGTAGCCGGTTGGCCGCCAAGGATGGCACGCGCGGCGCGGACACAACATCCGATGAACGTCTCAGGTCTGTACCGGCGCGAACATTCGTGCCCGGACGTGGCAGTCTTGGGTCATGGCCGCGCAGATCAACCCCAGCATCCTGTCCGCCGACTTCGCCCGCCTCGCGGACGAGGCCAGGGCGGTCGCGGGAGCCGACTGGCTCCACGTCGACGTCATGGACAACCATTTCGTCCCGAACCTCACGCTCGGCGTGCCGGTCGTAGAGTCCCTGGCCCGTGCGACGGACACCCCGCTGGACTGCCATCTGATGATCGAGGCCCCCGATCGATGGGCGCCCCAGTACGTGGAAGCGGGGGCCTCCTCGGTCACCTTCCATGTCGAGGCCGCGGCGGCACCCGTGCGGCTGGCCAGGGAGATCCGGGCCAAGGGTGCCCGTGCCTCCATGGCGCTCAAGCCCGCGACGCCCATCGAGCCGTACGAGGATCTGCTGCCCGAGCTGGACATGCTGCTGATCATGACGGTCGAGCCGGGCTTCGGAGGTCAGGCGTTTCTCGACATCATGCTTCCGAAGATCCGCCGCACCCGCGAGTTGATCAGCAAGCACGGTCTTGAGTTGTGGCTCCAGGTCGATGGCGGTGTGGCCGCCTCGACCATCGAGAGGTGTGCCGAGGCCGGTGCCGATGTCTTCGTCGCCGGTTCGGCGGTGTACGGGGCCGAGGACCCGGCCGAAGCGGTCCGTGCGTTGCGTGCTCAGGCGGAAGCGGCCACCAAGACCGCAGCCTGGGCGTGCGACCACTGAGCCAAGGGAACGTGAACGGCGCCCATCAGGGCAAATCAAGAGCGCCGGATCTGCAAGGATGAACGGCGAATCCAGAGTGTGAACAGCAGTGAGGAGATCGCCGTGTCGGGTATGTCGGCGGGCCGGTCAGCCATGCGGATGGGACCCGCTGAGCTGGTGCAGGCGGCGGCCATGGCCCGCCGCTTCTACCTCGAGGGCAAGTCCAAGATCCAGATCGCGGAGGAGTTCGGCGTCAGCCGCTTCAAGGTGGCCCGGGTTCTGGAGACCGCTCTCGAACGGGATCTGGTGCGCATCGAGATCCGTGTGCCGGCCGAGCTGGACGCGGAGCGCTCGGACGCGCTGCGCGCCCGGTACGGCCTCAGGCACGCCGTCGTGGTCGAGTCCCCGGCCGAGGCCGAGGAGACGCCCGACCCCGAGAACCTGGGAGAGGTGGCCGCCGATCTGCTCGGCGAGCTGGTGAACGAAGGGGATGTACTGGGACTGGCGTGGGGCCGGTCCACCATCCACATGGCAGCCGCCCTCGACCGGCTGCCGCCGTGCACCGTGGTGCAGCTGACGGGCGTCTACGACGCCGGGACCGCCGAGCGCGGTTCGGTGGAGGCCGTACGGCGGGCCGCGCAGGTCTCCGGCGGCGACGCCCACCCCATCTACGCGCCGATGCTGCTGCCGGACGCGGCCACCGCGGCGGCGCTGCGCCACCAGACCGGGATCGCCCGGGCCTTCGAGTACTTCGACAAGGTCACGGTCGCCTGTGTCTCCATCGGCTCCTGGGAACCCGGTATCTCGACGGTGCACGACATGCTCAGCGACGAGGAGCGGGCGCATTACGCCTCCCTCGGCGTCGCCGCCGAGATGTCCGCGCACCTCTTCGACGGGGAGGGGCGCCGGGTCGGGCGGGATCTCGGCGAGCGGTGCATCACCGTCAAGGCCGACCAGCTCCGCCGTATCCCCGAGGTCGTCGCCATCGCGGGCGGAGCGCGCAAGGCGGCCGCCATCGACGCGGTGCTGCGCTCGGGGCTCGTCACCAGTCTGGTGACGGACACCTCGGCGGCGGACGTGCTGATGACGGCGGGCACGACGCCGAAGCCGGCGCTCAACAGGGCCGATCCGGACGGAAACTGACGGGATGTCAGGAGAACGGGGCTGAGATGACGGAGTTCGTGGTCACGCTGGACCTCGACGGGGTCACCGACAAGGCGGGTCTGATGGACCGCTGCGCCGGTGCCCTGCGGCTGCCCGACTGGTTCGGCCGCAACTGGGACGCGCTGGCCGACTCCCTCTCCGACCACACGGTCTGGCCGGAGGGTGCCGTCGAGCGGGGGTTGCTGGTCGTCGTACGGAACTGGCAGCCGTACGCGAAGACCAAGCCCGAGGAGTGGGCGGTCGCGCAGGACGTGTTCGGCGACGCGGTCGCCCGCGCGTCCTCGCTCACCGTGGCGCTCGCCCTCGGGTGACGCCTGCCGCGGGTGCTGACGGTCGAGCTCCCTCTGCGGCGCGTGCCGCCTCTCGCATGTCTGACGGCGGTCTTGGAGGTTCCTCCCAAGGGACCTCTGACCTGCTTGGACGATGTGACCGTGCATCGCAATCCGGTCAGCATGGGACAATGAAGTACGTGCTCCTCCCCCTGGCTGACCTGTCCGGGGGCCACCTCTGATCGACTGGGATGTGCAGCACGTGCGTTTCCTCAATGACATCCAGCCCGCGTACGACCTGACGTACGACGACGTCTTCATGGTCCCGAGCCGCAGTGCGGTCGGCTCGCGGCAGGGCGTGGACCTCAGCTCCCCGGACGGCACGGGCACCACGATCCCGCTGGTCGTCGCCAACATGACCGCCATCGCCGGCCGCCGGATGGCCGAGACGATGGCCCGGCGCGGCGGCCTGGTGGTCATCCCGCAGGACATCCCGATCGACGTCATCACCGATGTCATCTCCTGGGTCAAGAGCCGCCACCATGTCCTCGACACCCCGATCGTGCTGGCCCCGCACCAGACCGTCGCCGACGCGCTGGCCCTGCTGCCCAAGCGCGCGCACAACGCCGGTGTCGTCGTCGACGAGGACCACAAGCCGATCGGCGTCGTCACCGACTCCGACCTCTCCGGCGTGGACCGCTTCACTCAGCTCGAAGTGGTCATGTCCCGCGACCTGCTGATCATCGACGCGGACCTCGACCCGCGCGAGGCCTTCAACACCCTCGACCACCACAACCGGCGCTACGCCCCGGCCGTGGACGCCGAGGGCCGCCTCGTCGGCATCCTCACCCGCAAGGGAGCCCTGCGCGCCACGCTGTACACGCCGGCCGTCGACGCGAACGGCAAGCTGCGCATAGCGGCCGCCGTCGGCATCAACGGCGACGTGGCGGGCAAGGCCAAGCAGTTGCTCGACGCGGGCGTCGACACGCTGGTCATCGACACGGCGCACGGCCACCAGGAGTCGATGATCGCCGCGATCCGGACGGTGCGGGCGCTCGACCCGCAGGTGCCGATCGTGGCCGGCAACATCGTCGCCGCGGAGGGTGTGCGGGATCTGATCGAGGCCGGTGCGGACATCATCAAGGTCGGTGTCGGGCCCGGCGCCATGTGCACGACCCGCATGATGACCGGCGTCGGCCGGCCGCAGTTCTCGGCGGTGCTGGAGTGCGCGGCCGAGGCGAAGAAGTACGGCAAGCACGTGTGGGCCGACGGCGGCGTCCGGCACCCGCGCGATGTCGCCATGGCGCTGGCCGCCGGTGCGTCCAACGTGATGGTCGGGTCCTGGTTCGCGGGCACGTACGAGTCCCCGGGCGACCTTCAGCAGGACGCCAACGGCCGCCTCTACAAGGAGTCCTTCGGCATGGCGTCCGCGCGTGCCGTGCTCAACCGCACGTCGGAGGAGTCGGCGTACGACCGTGCCCGCAAGGCGCTGTTCGAGGAGGGCATCTCCACCTCGCGCATGTTCCTCGACCCGACCCGCCCGGGCGTGGAGGACCTGATCGACTCGATCATCGCGGGCGTGCGGTCGTCCTGCACCTACGCCGGTGCAGGCTCCCTTGAGGAGTTCGCCGAGAAGGCGGTCGTCGGCATCCAGAGCGCGGCCGGCTACGCGGAGGGCAAGCCGCTGCACGCCAGCTGGAGCTGACGGCTCGTCAATGCCTTTGTGTACGGCCCCCGTTGTCCCGTCCATCGGGAAAATCGGGGGCCGTTCCGCATGCCTGGGCCCTACCGTCGGCGTATGGAGATCGCCGTCTGCAGGGCCGAGGACATCCAGGTGCTGGACCGCTTCATGCCGTCGCGCAGCGTCGACGGCAACCATGCCGCCCGCTTCGCACGGCAGGAGGCGGGGGACAGCACCTATCTGATCCCGTGGCTGAACGGCAGGCCCGTGGGCCACGCGGAGGTGCGCTGGACCGGGTGCGCGGCGCCCGAGGTGCGGGCCGCACAGCCGGGCTGCCCCGAGATCAACGGCCTCCTCGTCCGGCCCGAATCGCTCCGCTCCCAAGGCGTCGGCACCGCCCTGCTGCACACCGCCGAGCGACTGGCCCAAGAGCGCGGAGTCGGCGTCATGGGTCTGGGTGTCGGCGACGACAACCCGCGCGCGGCGGCCCTGTACGCACGGCTCGGCTATCAGCCCAGGGTGGCCTACGTCGATCGCTGGGCGCACCTCGACGCCGACGGCGTACGGCATGAGCAGGCCGATCCCTGCATGTTCCTGGTCAAGGCCCTCTGAAGGGCCCTCGCGCAACGGTCGAAAGCCGCCGCGCAACGAACACCCACCCAACCCCCAGGAACGCAATGATCTTGCGGGTATGCGCAAGGTTGCTGCATTTCACCCGCAACGCCACTCCTCGTAGGCTGTCGCCTCGAACGTGGCGTGGCAGGGACCCCGCTCGGTGGGTCCCTGTTCCCAGGGGTGCCGCTGGTCCCTGCCGCCCTGAACGGCAGCGATAAGGAGCCAGCGCGTGCTCGACCAAGGCGCACCACCACAGAACCAGAGCCGGACCGCCGCCCCCGCGTCCCCGGGCGTCGGCGCGCGCCTGATGCGTCGCAAGCCCGTGGAACACCTGGTCGCGGAGGGTGGCCAGGGCGAGGGAGGGTCCCTGCGGCGCTCCCTGGGCATGTGGCAGCTCACCATGATCAGCATCGGTGCCACCCTCGGCACCGGCATCTTCGTCGTCCTCGGCGACGCCGTCCCGGAGGCCGGCCCCGCGGTCACCCTGGCGTTCGTGATCGCCGGACTCACGGCGCTGTTCTCGGCCCTCTCCTACGCCGAGCTGGCGGGCAGCATCCCCGTCGCGGGCTCCTCCTACTCGTATGCGTACGCAACGATGGGCGAGCTGGTCGCCTGGGTCTGCGGCTGGTGTCTGGTGCTGGAGTACGGCGTCTCGGTGGCCGCCGTCGCCGTCGGCTGGGGCGAGTACCTCAACGAGCTGCTCGACGGGACCATAGGCGTCACCATCCCGTCCGTGCTGTCCTCCGCCCCCGGCGAGGGCGGGATCATCAACCTGCCGGCGCTGATCGTCGTCCTGCTGGCGATGGTGTTCCTGCTGGGCGGCGTGCGTGAGTCCGCGCGCGCCAACACGATCATGGTCGCCGTCAAGATCGCCGCGCTGGTGCTGTTCTGCGCGGTCGGCTTCATGGGCTTCAAGTCCGGCAACTACGAGGACTTCATGCCGCTCGGCATGGCCGGCGTGAGCGCCGCGGGTGCCACGCTCTTCTTCTCGTACATCGGCTTCGACGCCGCCTCCACCGCCGGTGAGGAGGCGAAGGACCCCAAGCGGGACCTGCCGCGGGCGATCATGCTCTCGCTGATCATCGTGACCGTGCTGTACGTGCTCGTCGCGGGCGTCGCCGTCGGCGCCTGGAACTGGACCAAGTTCGAGGGCTCCGAGGCCTCCCTCGCCGCGATCATGAACGATGTCAGTGGCCAGAGCTTCTGGGGCACCCTGCTCGCCCTCGGCGCCGTCATCTCCATCGCGAGCGTCGTCCTCACCGTGCTCTACGGCCAGACCCGCATCCTCTTCGCGATGTCCCGCGACGGCCTGGTGCCCAAGGCGCTCGGCAAGGTCCACGCGAAGACCGGAGCGCCCCGGCTCAACACGGTCATCGTGTCCCTCTTCTGCGGTGCGCTGGCCGCGCTGATCCCGCTGGGCAAGCTGGTCGACGCCACCAGCATCGGCACGCTGTTCGCCTTCGGGCTGGTCAACATCGCGGTGATCATCCTGCGCTATCGGCGGCCGGAGCTCGAGCGCACGTTCAGGGTGCCGTTCGGGCCGGTGCTGCCGGTGCTGGGCTTCCTGTTCTGCGCGTACAACATGTTCAGCCTCGACACCGTCACCTGGGTGGTCTTCGGGTTCTGGATGGCCGCCGGTCTCGTGTTCTACTTCGTGTACGGCTATCGCCGTTCGCGCCTTGCCGCAGCAGGCGCATCAGTCGCATCAGAAGTGAAGTGAACCACCCGCAGTGCTGAACGATCTCGACGAACGCATCGTGCACGCCCTCGCCGAGGACGCCCGCCGCTCCTACGCGGACATCGGGCAACTGGTCGGCCTGTCCGCGCCCGCCGTGAAGCGGCGCGTGGACCGGCTGCGCGCCACCGGGGCCATCACCGGGTTCACCGTGCGGGTGGACCCGTCGGCGCTCGGCTGGGAGACCGAGGGGTTCGTCGAGATCTACTGCCGGCACAACACCTCGCCGGAGACGATTCGGCGGGGTCTTGAGCGGTACCAGGAGGTTGTGGCCGCGTCCACGGTGACCGGGGACGCGGACGCGGTGGTGCAGGTGTTCGCGTCTGACATGCGGCACTTCGAGCGGGTCCTTGAGCGGATTGCCGGGGAGCCGTTCGTGGAGCGGACCAAGTCTGTGCTGGTGCTGTCGCCGTTGTTGCGGCGGTTTTCTTCCGGGTCGCCCACGTAGTTTGTTGGCTGCGGGGCGGTGGGGGCTTGTCGCGCCCACGCGGCGGAGCCGCAGATTTATACAGCCCCGCGCCCCTACGGGGCGCTTCTACGCACCTTCTTCAGCATGTGCCGTATGGCCATCGCGTGCCCGCCCGTGCCTATGACCAGCCACCGATAGACGGCGCCTGCTCGGCCGGGGAACCTTGCCCTGCTCTCGGCGCGCAGGCGGGTGTGGCCCTGGCCGGTCTCCTCCAAGTGGAAGATCAGGGCGTACGTCGAGAACGGGTGACGGCCGACCAGGGCCAGCTCTTGGCCCGGGGTGGACACCGCCACCCGGAAACCGCGGGAGCCGCCCATCATGGTGCCCAGTTCGCGCCAGACGGCGTCTGTGCTCGCCTCGACGACCGCCGTGTGTTCGTCGACGAACGGCAGCGTGGGGATTTCGATGGCGTCCATGTGGGAAAGTCTTGCCCGCCGGCCCACACGGTGGCCTCCTCCGGCAGGCTGACCCGCATAGCCGCTCGGCGGAGGGCGCGTCAGTCGGCCGTCTTCCTCGCCAGGGCGTTGTTGTCGATCGAGTTGTGCACGCTGAAGCTCACCGCGTCCGAGCGGTAGCGGTCGTCCGACCACTCCACCGGGCGGCCCTCGCGGGTGGTCGTCACGCGCCGCACCCTCAGCAGCGGGCTCGTCCGGCGGATGCCCAACAGCTCGGCGTCCTGGGCGCCGGCCGCCACCGCGTCGATGACGTGCTCGCCGTAGGCGAAGACCAACCCCGTCTCCTCGTACAGGCGTTGAGTGACGGACGCGCACTCGGGCTCTATGGCCGCAACGGCGGGGGAGATCCAGTCGGCGTAGACCGTGCGCTCCAGCAGTACCGGCTCGCCGTCCAGGCCGCGGACCCGCAGGACGTGCAACACCGGGGTTCCGGCGCTCAGTTGGAGCCGTACCGCGTCCTCCTTCGTCGCCGGGTGGTACTCCTGCGCGACCACGTGCCCGGTCGCCTCCCGGCCCATCGCGTGCGCCCACTGGGCGAAGCTGCGCAGTTCGGCGAAGCTCTGGCTGCGGCGGCTGGCCAGCACCACGCGACGGGCGCCCTGGCGGGAGCCGATGAGGCCCTCGCCGGTCAGTGTGGCGACGGCCTGCCGGACCGTGCCGCGTGAGACGCCGTAGTGGGCCGCGAGTTCCGTCTCGGCGGGCAGCAGGCTGCCGACGGTGTACTCCTCGCGGTCGATCGCCCGGCGCAGCTCGTCGGCGATCTCCTCGTGTCGCGCCGTCATGCTTCCCCTCTGAGTCGGTTGCTGTGCACAGCGTGACCAGCCTAATCGAGATCGTCCGGTGATCCTTGTCGGTGGGGAGTGTGCACAAATTCAGGGCAGAGGCTTTCGCCAGTGTTTACGAACGTGTCACCATCGGCGGGCCTACTGGGGCCAACTTGTTCAGACAAGTTAGCGACCTTTCCTGGGCAAGATCCTCCTGCACCCTCGCGCGTCCCCTGGAGCAACCGTGTCCCTGCCGAGAACCGCCGTCCCGGTCGGCGCCCTCGCCGTCGTCGCCGCGCTCGCCCTGAGCGCCTGTGGCGCCGCCCCCGACAACGCGTCCACCACAGCCGACGGCAAGAACGTCGCCACCGCCACCTCCGCCGCCGACTTCGGCGGCATGGACGCGCTGGTGAAGGCGGCCAAGAAGGAGGGCAAGCTCAACGCGATCGCCCTGCCGCGTGACTGGGCGAACTACGGCGCCCTCATCGACGGGTTCCAGAAGAAATACGGCATCAAAGTCGAGGTCGACAATCCGGACGGGTCCAGCCAGGAGGAGATCAGCGCGGTCACCACGCTCAAGGGCCAGGACCGGGCGCCCGACGTGCTGGACCTGGGGCAGTCGTTCGCGCTGAGCGGGGCCCAGCAGGGCCTGTTCGCCTCCTACAAGGTGGCGTCGTTCGACGGCATTCCCGCAGGGCAGAAGGACGCTCAGGCCCGCTGGTACAACGACTACGGCGGCTACATCTCCATCGGCTGCGACGCGAAGCGCGTCAAGGAGTGCCCGACCACCTTCAAGGACCTGCTGAAGCCGCAGTACAAGGGCCAGGTCGCGCTCAACGGCAACCCCACCAAGTCGGGTTCGGCCTTCGCCGGCGTGTGGGCGGCGGCCCTGGCGAACGGCGGCTCGTTCGACGACCTGCAGCCCGGCATCGACTTCTTCGCCGAGCTGAAGAAGAACGGCAACTTCACGCCGGTCGAGTCGACCCCGGCCACCGTCGAGAAGGGCGAGACGCCCATCACCATCGACTGGGACTACCTGAACGCCGGCTACGCGCAGGAGTTCAAGTCCAAGGGCCTGGACTGGAAGGTCGCCGTCCCGACCGACGGCAAGTTCTCCCAGTACTACTCGCAGGCCATCAACAAGGACGCCCCGCACCCGGCGGCCGCCCGGCTCTGGCAGGAGTACCTCTACAGCACCGAGGGCCAGAACCTCTGGCTCAAGGGGTTCGCACGCCCGGCTCTCATGTCCTCGATGGAGAAGGCCGGCACGCTCGACAAGGCCGCCGCGGCCAAGCTGCCCGAGGTCTCGGGCACGGCGACCTTCCCGACCGAGGCCCAGCAGGGCAAGGCCAAGGAAGTCCTCGGCGCAGGCTGGGGCAAGGCCGTCTCCGGATGACGACCGAGACCGACGCGACCGTCGCCCCCGCTGCTTCGGCGGACACCGGCACCGACGCCGCCGCGCCCGCCGCCCCCTCCGGGCGGCGGCGCCGCGTCGGTGGCGGGCTCGCCGTCGTCCCGCTGCTCGCCTTCGTGGCGCTCGCCTTCGGGATCCCCGCCCTGGCCATGCTGAACGGCGCCTTCACCGTCAAGGACCCCGGCACGGGCGCCAGTTCGTACGGCGTGGCCAATGTGACCGCCTCGATGCAGGGGGCGTACCTCACCGCGCTGATCGGCAGCGTGAAGCTCTCCGCGTTCTCCGCGGCCATCGGCGTGGTGTGCGGGTTGCTGCTGGCGCAGGCCGTGGTGACCTCACGGTCCAGGGTGCTGCGTGAGGCCGTGCTCACCGCCTCCGGGGTCCTCGCCAACTTCGGTGGCGTCCCGCTGGCCTTCGCCTTCGTCGCCACGCTCGGCAACTCGGGCTTCCTCACCCGCCGCCTGGACCTGACGGACAAGGGGTGGAGCCTCTACGGCTTCTCCGGGCTGACGTTGGCCTATCTGTACTTCCTGATCCCGCTGATGGTCCTCACCATCACCCCGGCACTCGAAGGTCTGAGGGTCCAGTGGCGTGAGGCCGCCCGGAACAACGGCGCCACCAACACGCAGTACTGGCGGCATGTCGCGCTGCCGGTGCTCGCCCCGTCACTGCTCGGCGGCTTCGTGCTGCTCTTCGGCAGCGCCTTCGCCGCGTACGCCACCGCGGCCGCCATGGTCGGCAGCTCGATCCCGCTGGTCACCCTGCAGATCGCCGACGCCCTCGCCGGCAACGTCCTGGTCGGCCAGGAGAACGTCGCGCTGGCCCTGAGCCTGGACATGGTCCTCGTGGCGGGCCTCGTGATGGCCGTGTACCTGCCCCTGCAACGACGGAGTGCCCGATGGCTCGCCTGACCAGTCGCGGAATCGGGAAGGTCCGCCCCGGGCGCGCCGTCGTCCTGCTGTGCGCCGCGGTCTACTTCCTGTTGCCGCTCGCCGCCTCCGTGATCTTCACGGTCGACATACCGGGCGAGGGGGTGAACTTCGACGTCTACGGGCAGATCCTCGGCGCCGACGGCTTCGTCTCCAGCCTGCTGCTCTCGCTGGAACTGGCCGCCGCCACCATCGCGCTGGTCCTGCTGCTGATGGTGCCGGCGATGGTCGCCCTGCGGCTCGGTGCGCGGCGGCTGCGCCCGGTCGTGGAGATCGTCTGCGCGCTGCCGCTGGTCCTGCCGCCGATCGCGTTCGTCGCGGGCATCGCCACGGTGCTGAAGTGGGGGCCCGAGTACTTCTCCACGACCCCGTTGTTCCAGACCTTCGTGGCCGTCCAGAACCCCGACTTCCCCGTCGTGCTCGTCCTCGCCTACACGGTGATGGCGCTGCCGTTCGTGTACCGGGCGCTGGACGCGGGCCTGCGGTCGATCGACGTACCCACCCTCGTGGAGGCGGCCCGCAACTGCGGCGCCGGCTGGGCGCAGGCGCTGGTCCGGGCGGTGCTGCCCAACCTGCGCGGGGCCCTGCTGAACGCCTCGTTCCTCACGCTGGCGCTGGTGCTCGGGGAGTTCACGGTCGCCCAGATCCTGAAGTTCCGGCCCTTTGCGGTCTGGATCGTCGGCATCGGCGGCTCGCAGGCGCAGATGTCCGTGGCGGTGTCCGTCCTCAGCCTGTTCGTGACCTGGCTGCTGCTGCTCGCCATCGCCGCCGTCGGCGGACGTACCCCCTCCCCGACCACCACCGAGAAGTGATCCGATCCCAGAGGTGACCCGGAAGATGACACTCACAGCACCCCAGCCGAAGGCCGCCACGGCCGATACGGCCGCCACGGTCGAGTTCCGGGGCCTGCGCCGCTCCTTCGGTGGCACGGTCGCCCTCGACGGCCTCGACCTCGCCGTACGGCCCGGCGAACTCCTCGCCCTCCTCGGCCCCTCCGGCTGCGGCAAGACCACGGCCCTGCGCATGCTCGCCGGGTTCGAGCATCCCGACTCGGGCGCCGTCCTGGTCGACGGCGAGGACGTCACCCGGGTCCCGGCGCACCGTCGCGACGCCGGCATGGTCTTCCAGTCGTACAGCCTGTTCCCGCACCTCAGCGCGCTCGACAACGTCGCCTTCGGGCTGCGCATGCGCAAGGTCGGCACGTCCGAGCGCCGTGCCCGGGCCGCCGAACTGCTGGAGCTCGTCGGGCTCGGGGACAAGAGCGGGCGTTACCCGCACCAGCTCTCGGGCGGCCAGCAACAGCGTGTGGCACTGGCCCGTGCCCTCGCCCTGCGCCCCCGGGTCCTGCTGCTCGACGAGCCGTTGTCCGCGCTGGACGCCAAGGTGCGGCTCACCCTCCGCGAGGAGATCCGCCGCATCCAGCAGGAGCTCGGCATCACCACCCTGTTCGTGACCCACGACCAGGAGGAGGCCCTGTCCCTGGCGGACCGCGTGGCGGTGATGCGCGGCGGACGCCTGGAGCAGTGCTCCACCCCCCGGGAGCTGTACGCCGACCCGGCGACGGAGTTCGTGGCGGAGTTCGTCGGCACGGTGAGCCGACTGCCCGGCCGCACGACCGGTACGGACACGGTGCGGGTGCTCGGCCGCACGCTGCCCGTGAAGTCCGGCTCCCCTGCCGGGGGAGTCGAGGTGGATGTCCTCGCCCGCCCGGAGGCCGTACGAGTCGCCGTGGATCCGGAGGGGAACGGGCAGGTGGTCGCGGCCACCTTCCTGGGGGCGACCACCCGCCTCACGGTGCGAGTGCCGCACGACGGCCCCGAGATCAAGGCCGACATACCCACGGCCGACGCCGTGGACTTCGCCCCCGGCGTCCGCGTGGCCGTCACGCTGCCCGACCGGCCGGTGATGGTGGTGGACCGGGCCGGGTGATTACTTGAACATGCCGCAGTAGAGGTTCCCCGACGGGGTCTCCCAACGGAATTTCGGCGGTAATTGCAATCCACCTCGCTTCAGCATCGTTCCGTCCAATCCACCCTGAAGAGAATTGAAAGAGTCGGCGAAACGTGGCATCCCGAGACCGTGAAAATCCATCAGGGAATTCCCTGAGCGCCGTCCTGTTCGATATGGACGGCACGCTCGTCGACACCGAGCGACTGTGGTGGGAGGCGGTGGAGCAGGTCGCCGGACGGGCGCTGACCGAGGCGGACGAGGCGGAGGTGCTCGGGCGGCCCGTCGAGTACACCGCCGACTGGTTGGCCGCGGCCACGGGCGCGCCGGCCGCCGATCTCGCCGACGCGCTCCACCGCGAGTTCGCCGACCGCGTCCGCGCCGGCATCGTCCCCCGCCCCGGCGCGCTCGACCTGCTCGACGCGCTGGCCCGCGAGGGCGTCCCCACGGCCCTGGTCACGGCGTCACCCCGAGCCGTCGCCGACACGGTCCTCGAAGCCCTCGGCGCGAGCCGCTTCGCGGTCTCCGTCACCGCCGACGACACCGACCGGACCAAGCCCGCCCCCGACCCCTACCTCGCCGCCTGCCGCGCCCTCGGCGTCGACCCGAGGGCCTGCGTCGCCGTGGAGGACACCCGGACCGGCGTCAGCTCCGCCGAGGCGGCCGGCTGCACGGTGCTCGCGGTGCCCTCGCTCGCCCCGATCGAGCCGGCCCCCGGACGCACCGTCCTCCCCAGTCTGGAGGGCGTCACCACGCAGCGGCTGCGCACCCTGCCGACCGCCGCGCTGCCCTCGCCCGAGCTGCGCGTCATGAGCTGGAACCTCTGGTACGGCGGCACCAAGGTCCACGACCACCGGGCCAAGCAGCTCAAGGTCATCGCCGAGACCGGCGTCGACGTGGTCGGCCTCCAGGAGACGTACGGCACCGCAGCCCAGGAACTCGCCGACGCGCTCGGCTGGTACCACCACCGGGCCGGCGAGAACCTCGGAGTCATCAGCCGCCACCCGATCACGGGCCGCTTCGGCGACCCGGACGTCGGGTTCTACGGTGCGGCCGGCGTGCGCATCCAGGCGGGCGAGCGGGAGGTCGACCTCTGGACGGCCCACCTCGACTACACGCCCTATGGCCCCTACGAGTCGGCCTTCGACGGGCTCCCGGCCGCCGAGCTCATCGCCCACGAGAAGGTGCGGCTCGCACAGATGCGGGACGCCCTGCGCCGGATCGAGGAGACGGCCGCTCCGGGTGTGCCCGTCGTCCTCGTCGGCGACTTCAACAGCCCCTCCCACTTGGACCGGCCCGACGTGGAGTGGCCGGTGACGAAGGCCGCCGAGGAGGCGGGCCTGCGAGACTCCTACCGCGAGGCCCACCCGGACCCGGCCGCCCACCCCGGCCACACCTGGTCGCCGGTCCACGCCCTGCAC
Organism: Streptomyces sp. cf386; assembly: GCF_900103585.1. GTDB lineage: Bacteria > Actinomycetota > Actinomycetes > Streptomycetales > Streptomycetaceae > Streptomyces. Next base: position 94,332 of record NZ_FNHV01000012.1, on the reverse strand, counting down.
GAGGACGGCGGCGGTCGCCCGGAGCCGCAGGACCGGATCGACTTCGTCCTGCACCGGGGCCTGCGCGTGCTCGACTCCAGGACGTACGTCAGCGGCCGGCCGCGCCCCTGGCCGGACGTCGAGGACAACGACTGGCCGTCCGACCACGCGGCCGTGATCACCACATTTTCCCTGCGCGAATGAGCGCGAGCCGCCTACCATCGGTGTCATGACCTGGCGACATTGATCCACCAGCCGTGCCTCCCGAGGGCCGCCTCGGACGCCGTACCGACGACGTCCGAACCGCCCTTCCGGGAAGGCCTCATGACACTCACACCCGCACGCGTGCCCGCCACCGGCGTCCGACGCCTGACGGCCACGCTGTACGGCTACTCGTTCCTCGACGACTTCGTCCTGCTCTACCCGGTGTACGCGCTGCTGTTCGCCGACACCGGCATGTCGCTCTGGCAGATCTCCTCGCTGTTCGCCCTGTGGTCGATCACGGCCGTCGTGCTGGAGGTTCCCTCCGGCGCGCTGGCCGACGCCGTCTCCCGACGGCTGCTGCTGTGGATCGGCCCGCTGTTCAACGCCGTCGGCTTCGCCCTGTGGGTGATCGTCCCGTCGTACTGGGCCTTCGCGCTCGGGTTCGTCCTGTGGGGCGTCGGCGGAGCACTGTGTTCCGGCTCGCTGGAGGCGCTGGCCTACGACGAGCTGGACCGGCTCGGCGCCGCCGGCCGGTACGCGCGCGTGATGGGACGGGTGCGGGCGGCGCGGCTGGCGGCCACCATGGCGTCGATCGGCCTCGCCGGACCCGTGTTCGCGCTGGGCGGCTACCGGGCCGTGGGCATCGCCAGCGTCCTGGCCTGTCTGCTGGCCGCCGCGGTGGCGATCCGGCTGCCGGAGCACCGGACGCGACCGGAACATGGTGGTGACGGCTGGTGGGTGACCCTGCGCACCGGCCTCGCCGAAGCCCGCCAGAACCATTCCGTGCGCGGCGCCCTCCTGCTGATCCCCGCCGTCGCCGCGGTGTGGGGCGCGCTCGACGAGTACACGCCCCTGCTGGCCCGGGACACCGGCGTGGCGGAGACGACAGTGCCGTACCTGATCCTGCTCGTCTGGACGCTCGTCACGGCGGCCAGCCTGCTGGCCGGACCGGCGGAACGCCTCGGCACCACAGGGATGGCCTGGCTGCTCGCGGGCTCCGCGCTCGCCCTGGCCGTCGGCGCCGCGGCCCGGACCCCGGCCGGCATCGCCCTCGTGGGCCTCGCCTTCGGCGGTTTCCAGCTGGCGGAGGTCCTCGCCGACGTCCGGCTCCAGCACCGGATCGACGAGTCCCGCCGGGCCACGCTGACCTCCGTGGCGAGCCTGGGGACGGAGCTCGCCACGGTCGCCACGTTCGGCGTGTACGCGCTGCTCGGCACCGGCGCGGCGCACAGCACGGTCTTCGCGGTGCTCGCCGTGCCCTACCTGGTGACAGCGCTGGCCCTGGCTAGAACTCGGGCCGCCACGGCACGACGGTGAAGTCGCCCGTCCCCTTCTTGACCTTCTCGAAGGGGGCGGAGCCGACACACTTGGGCAGCTCCTTCGTCTCGACGGGGTTGCCCGTCGAGGCCCAGCTGTAGCCGAGCCGGTCGCGGTGGCCGACGTCGTGGACGGTGATGCCGACCCGCTTGCCCTCGGCACCGGGCAGGTCGGAGGAGGTGATGACCCCGGAGACGACGGCCACCTTCCCGCCGGTCAGCAGGCAGTCGACCCTGGCCTTCGCCTTCGCGCCCTCGCCGTTCAGATAGTGGCTGAACTCGAAGGTGCCGGTGGCCTTCGTCGGATCGGCGTTGTCCTTCGCCGCCAGGTGCGCGTCGAAGGAGAAGGTGATGTCGTCCCCGGCCGAGCGGTACAGCTTGGCGGTGCCGGTGAGCGCGGCGGCCTCCCGCTGGCGCGGTGCGTCCGAGTCCGACGCCGTGGCGGCCGAGGCCGCCCCCGCCGTGAGCAGCAGTGCGGAGCCGAGCACGACGATCTTCGTACGGCGGTTCAGGGCGATCCTTCGGCGGTTCATCGTGGTCCTTTCGGCAGGTCAAGCGGACGGTCCCCACTCTCCCGACGCCGCGCCGGCACCACATCGCGCCGGAGACGGGCCCCCGTCTCCGCCGCCCGGCGGGGACGCCGTAGCGCCCTGCGCCCCGGGAACGAGCGGACGTACGCCTGTGGTCGCGCAACGAATCGCCGCCCACCCCCTGAGGCACGCAACAAACCGCTCACCGGCGCGCAACGGCTCCTTCTTGTCCGCCCTGGTCGGCCGCCCGTACCGTCTACGTGGCCCCCACAACCACCCCTCCGCCCCGGTGAGGACACGCATGCGCACCGCCCTGCTCCAGAGCTCCGGCCGCCCCGGCTCGACCGTCGAGAACCTCAAGGTCCTCGACGAGGCCGCGGGCCGTGCCGCCGCCGCGGGCGCCGGTCTGCTGGTCGCGCCGGAGATGTTCCTCACCGGGTACGCCATCGGCGACGACATCGCCCGCCTCGCGGAGCCCGCCGACGGCGACTGCGCGGACGCGATCGCCGAGACGGCGACGAGGCACGGGCTGGCGATCGCCTACGGCTACCCCGAGCGCGCGGGCGAGACCGTCTTCAACTCCGCCCAGCTGATCTCCGCCGACGGCACCCGGCTCGCGAACTACCGCAAGACCCATCTCTTCGGCTGCTTCGAGCGCGACCACTTCACGCCGGGCGACCAGCCGCTCGTCCAGGCCGAGCTCGACGGCCTCCGCGTCGGCATCCTGATCTGCTACGACGTCGAGTTCCCGGAGAACGTCCGTGCCCACGCCCTCGCCGGCACCGACCTGCTGCTCGTCCCGACGGCCCAGATGCACCCGTTCCAGTTCGTCGCCGAGTCGATGATCCCGGTGCGGGCCTTCGAGAACCAGATGTACGTCGCGTACGTCAACCGGGTCGACCGGGAAGGGGAGTTCGAGTTCGTCGGCCTTTCCACCCTCGCCGGGCCCGACGGAGTCGCCCGCACCCGCGCCGGACGAGGCGAGGAGCTGGTGTTCGCCGACGCCGACCCCGCCTTCCTCGCCGCGTCCCGCGAGGCGAACCCGTATCTGCGGGATCGCCGGCCCGGCCTCTACGGGTCCCTGGTCTGAACCCCCCACTCTCTGGCCTGAACCCCCCTGAGCTTCCCCCGAGTTCACTTCGTGCAAGGAGTCCGTACCGCATGACGTCCATGGTGCCCAACGCCGTCGAGCACACCGACGAGCAGCAGCAGCCGCCGATCACCATGTTCGGCCCGGACTTCCCCTACGCCTACGACGACTTCCTCGCCCACCCGGCGGGGCTCGGCCAGATACCGGCGACCGAGCACGGCACCGAGGTCGCGGTCATCGGCGGTGGTCTGTCCGGCATCGTCGCCGCGTACGAGCTGATGAAGATGGGCCTGAAGCCGGTCGTGTACGAGGCCGACCAGATCGGCGGCCGGCTGCGCACCGTCGGCTTCGACGGCCCCAGCACCGAGGGCCTGACCGCGGAGATGGGCGCGATGCGCTTCCCGCCGTCCTCCACGGCCCTGCAGCACTACATCGACCTGGTGGACCTCAAGACCGAGGCCTTCCCCAACCCCCTTGCCGAGGCGACCCCTTCGACGGTCGTCGACCTCAAGGGCGAGAGCCACTACGCCGAGACGATCGACGATCTCCCGCAGGTCTACCGGGATGTCGCCGACGCCTGGAACAAGTGCCTCGAAGAGGGTGCCGACTTCTCCGACATGAACCGGGCGATGCGCGAGCGGGACGTGCCGCGCATCCGGGAGATCTGGGCGAAGCTCGTCGAGAAGCTCGACAACCAGACCTTCTACGGCTTCCTCTGCGACTCCGAGGCCTTCAAGTCCTTCCGGCACCGCGAGATCTTCGGCCAGGTCGGCTTCGGCACCGGCGGCTGGGACACCGACTTCCCGAACTCCATCCTGGAGATCCTGCGCGTCGTCTACACCGAGGCCGACGACCACCACCGCGGCATCGTCGGCGGCTCCCAGCAGCTGCCGGTGCGCATGTGGGAGCGAGAGCCGGAGAAGATCGTCCACTGGTCCTACGGCACCTCGCTCGCGAAGCTCCACGAGAACGGCGAGCCCCGCCCGGCCGTGACCCGGCTGCACCGCGCCGCCGGCAACCGGATCACCGTGACCGACGCCAACGGTGACATCCGTACGTACCAGGCCGCCGTCTTCACCGCCCAGTCCTGGATGCTGCTGTCGAAGATCGCCTGCGACGACTCGCTCTTCCCGATCGACCACTGGACGGCGATCGAGCGCACCCACTACATGGAGTCCAGCAAGCTCTTCGTGCCCGTCGACCGGCCCTTCTGGCTGGACAAGGCCGTCGACGACAGGGGAAATCCGACCGGCCGGGACGTCATGTCGATGACGCTGACCGACCGGATGACGCGCGGCACCTATCTGTTGGACGACGGGCCGGACAAGCCCGCCGTCATCTGCCTCTCCTACACCTGGTGCGACGACAGCCTGAAGTGGCTGCCGCTGTCCGCGAACGAGCGGATGGAGGTCATGCTGAAGTCGCTCGGCGAGATCTATCCCAAGGTCGACATCAGGAAGCACATCATCGGCAACCCGGTGACCGTCTCCTGGGAGAACGAGCCCTACTTCATGGGCGCGTTCAAGGCCAACCTGCCCGGCCACTACCGCTACCAGCGGCGCCTGTTCACGCACTTCATGCAGGACCGGCTGCCCGAGGACAAGCGGGGCATCTTCCTCGCCGGTGACGACATCTCCTGGACGGCCGGCTGGGCCGAGGGCGCGATCCAGACCGCGCTGAACGCGGTCTGGGGCGTGATGCACCACTTCGGCGGCACGACCGACCCCTCCAACCCGGGGCCGGGCGACCGCTACGACGAGATCGCGCCGGTGGAGCTGCCGGAGGACTGAGTCCTCAGGGGCCCGTCACAGCCCGGCGGCCCGCACCGCCCCGAACAGCTCGGCGGCGACGTCCTTCAGCTCCTCGGCGTCGCGCGCCAGACCCTGGAGCTCGAAGAAGAACTCGTCGAGCCCCTCGGCGGCGTGGGCCGCCAGGTCCTCGGCGATCTGCTCGGCGCTGCCCTGGAACGCGGCGCGGTCGGCGCCGTCGTACGCCTTCGCGCTGTACTGCGCATTGATCCGGACCACCGCCTGGATCGGCTCGGTTCGGCCGCGCTCGGCCGCGAGGTCGCGCAACTGCCCCCACTGTGCGGCGAGTTGCTCGGCGCCCATGGCGATCGGCATCCAGCCGTCGAGGCGGTCGACCAGCCGGGTCATCGCCTTCTTGCTGTTGGTGGGCACCAGGATCGGGATCGGCCGCGCGGGCTTCGGGGAGACCACGGCCGACGCGATCTTGGTGTGCCGGCCCTCGTACCGCACCGGGTCCGGGCCCCACACGGCCCGGCACACGTCGATGACCTCGTCGAGCACCTTGCCCCGCTCCTCGAAGGGAGCCAGGCCCGCGGCCGCGTACTCGTCGAGCGACCAGCCGGTGCCGAAGCCCGCCACGACCCGGCCGCCGCTCGCCGCGTCCAGGGTGGCGAGGGCCTTGGCCAGCTGGAACGGGTTGTGGAGCGGGGCCACCAGGACGCTGGTGCCGAGCCGGGCCCGCTCGGTGGCCGACACCGCCAGGGCCAGCGTCACCAGGGGGTCCGGGACGCCCCGGTACATATCGGGCCACTCCAGCCCTTCGATGCCGTACAAGCCCTGGGTGTGCGGTTCCGGGAACAGGGCCCGTTCATAGACCCAGAGGCTCTCGTAGCCGATCTGCTCGGCGGTGCGCGCGACGTCCGGCACGTCACGGCCGATGTCGTACTGCTGTGCTTGGGGGAGGCTGAGCCCCAGCCTGATGGCCATCCGTACGCTCCTTTGCGTCGGTTTGTCTCAGACGGTTCAATCATCAACTTAACTCGGATGTCCGCCTGAGGCAGGTGTATGGCGCCGGTGTGGCCGAGATCAGTCCGCCAGTGGCGTAAGCAGCATGCGTCCCGCGAACCCCACCGCCGCGTCCAGCCGCTCCGTGAACTCCTCGGCGACGTCCGGGAGCCGGCGCAGCGCCCACAGCGCCCGGGCCGCCACCCAGGTGGCGTCGCGAGCGCGCTCCAGGCTCCAGGAGCCGAGCAGATGGGTGAGCGGGTCGGTGATCTGGAGCAGATCGGGACCCGGCATCAGATCTTCGCGGATGCGCTCCTCCAGCGAGACGAGGAGATCACCCACCCGATCGAACTCGTCCTCCAAGTCGGCGGGTTCGCAGCCGAGGCTACGACAGGCGTCCACCACGGCGAGCGCCAGATCGTGGCCGATGTGCGCATTGATGCCCGCGAGCGCGAACTGCAACGGTCGTACGCCCGGATGGCGGCGCATCTGGAACAGGGGCCGCCAGCAGGCCGGTGGGCGCCGCTCGTCCTCGGCCCGGTCCACCGCCGCGAGATACCGCTCCGCGAACCGCACGTCCAGCGTGATCGCCGCCCGCGCGTCCGCGAACCGGCCGCCGTCGATGTGCCGGTCCACCGTCTCCGTGACGGTGAGGTAGACGCGGTTGAAGACCGCGACTCCGTCGTGTTCGGGCAGGCCCGCGTCGAGGGCGCGCATACGGGAGATGACCGCGTCCACGGGTGTGGTGAATTGTTCGCATTGCGCCATGGGGGCAATGTCCCAGCTTTAGGCTGACGGGAGTGTCGGCGGGCCCGGCGCTTCCCCAGAACGGGGGAACGCGCTCGCTGTGCGGGAGGGGGAGCAGGACCGTGTCAGGCTTACGCGCCCAGCGACTGGCCGCACGCAGGTCCGAGCGCAGGAGGGCGGCCCGGCGCCATGCCATGGTCGTGGCGGCCTCGGTCGTGGTCGCCATCGGCACCGTGACCGGCATGATGTCCGCGCTCGACGACAGAGGGCGCTCCGACGAGGCCGGGCCGCCCGAGGTGACGCGCTCGCCGAGCCTGGAGACCCTGCCGGTCGTGCCCGCGCCCTCCCCGTCCGTGACGAAGTCACCGTCACCCACGTCCGCTGCTCCGACGCCGAAGCGGACGGCCGGTCCCACACCCTCGCCGACCAGGACCGAGACCGAGAGGAGGCAGCAGCCGACCGTGGTGTCCGCCCGCCTCTACCGCCACCCCGAGTCCCAGGTACTGGAGTGGGTCCGCGATAACTCCGGCGATCCGCGCCACGCCCTCATACAGACCCGGATCGCCGCCCAGCCGGCCGCGGTGTGGTTCGCCGACTTCACGCCGGACACCATCACCGCCCGGGTCCGCGCGGTCACCTCGGGCGGGTCGGCGTCGGGCCGGGTGCCGGTGGTCGTGCCGTACGCGATCCCGGACCGCGACTGCGGCGGGCACTCCCAGGGCGGGGCGCCCGACCTCGACGCCTACGACGCCTGGATCGACCGGTTCGCCGCCGGGCTGGGCTCCGGCGACGTCATCGTGATCCTGGAGCCCGACTCCGTCGCCCAGTCCGAGTGCCTCTCCGCCGGGGAGCGCGCCGACCGCTTCGCCTCGCTGGCCCGGGCGGGCCGCGCCTTCAAGGCGGCGAACCCGAAGGCCCGCGTGTACTACGACGCCGGGCACTCCGGTTGGAACGCGCCCGGCAAGCAGGCGCAGTGGCTGAAGCAGGCCGGCGCCGCCTCGACGGCGTCCTCCGACGGCGTCTTCAGCAACGTCTCCAACTTCCACGACACCACCGACGAGATCGCCTACGACCGTCAGGTCCTCGACGCCCTCGGCGGCCCCGCGAGCCTCGGCGCCGTGATCGACACCAGCCGCAACGGCGCCGGGGCGCCGACCGACGGGGAGTGGTGTGACCCGGCCGGCCGCAAGCTGGGCCGGGCGCCGACGCTCGCCACGGGTGAGGCGCGGATCGACGCCTACCTGTGGGTGAAGCTGCCGGGGGAGTCGGACGGCTGCAAGGGGAAGCCGGGGACCTTCACGGCGTCGTACGCCTACGACTTGGCGCGCTGATCCTCGCTGTCGTAGGAGGACGTGCCTTCGTCGAGCAGCGGCGCTTGCGTCTTGAGATGGGCCGGGGCGAACGCCCGCAGCGCGTGGTAGCCGGTGATCACGACGAGCGTGCCCAGCGCGATGCCGCTCAGCTCGAAGGTGTCGGTGAACTCCATGGTGACGTTGCCGACGCCGATGATGATGCCCGCCGCGGCCGGCACCAGGTTGAGCGGATTGCGCAGGTCCACCTCGGCGTTGATCCAGATCTGCGCGCCGAGCAGGCCGATCATGCCGTACAGGATGACGGTGATACCGCCGAGGACACCGCCCGGGATGGCGGCCACGACCGCGCCGAACTTGGGGCAGACACCGAAGAGCAGCGCGAAACCGGCGGCGGCCCAGTAGGCGGCGGTCGAGTAGACACGGGTCGCGGCCATCACGCCGATGTTCTCGGAGTACGTGGTGTTGGGCGGGCCGCCCACCGCGGTGGACAGCATCGAGGCGGCGCCGTCCGCGGAGATCGCGGTGCCCAGCTTGTCGTCCAGGTCGTCGCCGGTCATCTCGCCGACCGCCTTGACGTGCCCGGCGTTCTCGGCGACCAGGGCGATGACGACGGGCAGCGCGACCAGGATCGCCGACCACTGGAAGGACGGGCCGTGCAGGTCGGGCAGCCCGATCCAGTCGGCCTTCGAGACACCCGAGAGGTCGAGCCGCCAGTGGTCGGTGAGCTTGCCGCTCGCGTCGACCGAGTGGATCTTCCCGAAGACGCGGTCGAAGGCCCAGGAGATGCCGTAGCCGAAGATCAGGCCCAGGAAGATCGCGATACGGGACCAGAATCCGCGCAGACAGACCACCGCCAGCCCGGTGAACAGCATCACCAGCAGCGCCGTCCACTGGTCCTGCGGCCAGTACGTCGAGGCCGTCACCGGGGCGAGGTTGAAGCCGATCAGCATCACGACGGCACCCGTGACGATCGGCGGCATCGCGATGTGGATGATCCGTGCCCCGAAGCGCCGCACGGCGAGACCGACCAGGAACAGCACGGCCCCGACGACGAGGACCGCGCCGGTCACGGTCGCGCTCGAACCGCCGTCGGCCCGGATGACCGCGGCGACGCCGACGAAGGAGAGGGAGCAGCCGAGGTAGCTGGGCACCCTGCCGCGGGTGGCGAGCAGGAAGATGACCGTCGCGACGCCCGACATCATGATCGCGAGGTTGGGGTCGAGTCCCATCAGGACCGGCGCCACGAAGGACGCGCCGAACATGGCCACCACATGCTGGGCGCCGAGTCCGACGGTGCGGGGCCAGGAGAGCCGTTCGTCGGGGCGGACGACCGCGCCGGGCGCCGGAGTGCGTCCGTCACCGTGCAGTTTCCAGCGGACGCCGAGATCCATGGTGCGGTTTCGCTTTCGTCGTGCGGGTGCGTGTCCGGACCATTGTCAGGGACGCCGCAGTCCGCTCCGACCAGGCCCGATCAGGGATGTTGAGCCCCCGCTGCCGACGCCGCGCGGCGAGCGCTCAGGGGCGCGGGTCGGGAACCGCCGCGTCCGGGCGGCTGACCTTCGGGCGGTCGCGGTCGCCGGCCCGCAGGACGCGCGCGAACACGACGAGCCCCGAGGACAGCACGGTGACCAGGCAGAAGGACACCACCAGGCTGGTGGCCTGGGCGATCCCGCCGATCGCGCTCGGGGCGACGAGCCCCGAGGTGTACGTGATCGTCGCGACGCCCGCGATGGCCAGCGAGGGGTTGGGGCCGCTGCGACCGGCCGCCGCGAAGCACAGCGGCACGACCACCGCGATGCCCAGACCCAGCAGCGCGAACCCGGCCATCGCCAGGGCCGGCCGGTCCGACACCACGATGAGCAGGCCGCCGATCGTGGCCAGGACGCCGCTGAACCGGACCGTGCGCACGGCGCCGTAGCGGTCCACCACCCTGTCTCCCGCGATCCGGGCGATCGCCATGGTGAGCGTGAACCCGGTCGTGCACGCCGCCGCGAGCCCGGCCGAGGTGTCCAGCTGGTCCCGCAGATAGACCGCCGACCAGTCCAGGCTCGCGCCCTCCGCGAAGACCGCGCAGAACCCGACCGCGCCGATGAGCAGCGCCGACTTGGGCGGCAGCGCGAACCGGGGCGGCGGCTCCTCGTCCTCGGCGGGCTGGAGGTCGAGGACCCAGCGGCAGGCCAGTACGCCGAGCAGGGTGAGGGTCGCCGCCGCGAGCGCGTGGTGCAGCCGGGCGTCCGAGCCGAGGTGGGCCGCGAGCGTGCCGGCCGCCGAGCCGACCAGGGCGCCGGCGCTCCACATGCCGTGCAGCCCGGACATGATCGACCGGTCCAGCCGGTTCTCGACCTCGACGCCGAGCGCGTTCATCGCCACGTCCGCCATGCCGGCCGAGGCGCCGTAGACGAACAGCGCCAGGCAGAGGGCCGGCATGTTGGGGGCGAGGGCGGGCAGGACCAGCGCGAGCGTCCACAGGGCGATCAGTCCGCGCAGGGCGTTCCGGGCACCGAAGCGGTGGCTGATGCTGCCCGCGAGCGGCATCGCCACGGACGCGCCGAGCGCAGGGAAGGCGAGCGCGAGCCCCAACTGGCCCGCGCTGACCCCGGCGTGGTCCTGGATCCACGGCACGCGCGTCGCGAACGAGCCGGTGACGGCACCGTGCACGGCGAAGACGGCCGCCACGGCGTACCGGGCGCGCCTCACCTCACGCAGGTCGTAGACCACCTCACTCATTGTCAGGCCCCTCCTGGTCCTCGCCCGGTGCGTATGCCGCGCGTAAACTATCAGGAACCCTGCCTGATAGATAGAGACCCTTTACGGCCACCCGGCCCCGCCGATCTGGAAGGATCCCGGCATGCCCGCATCCCCGAGCACCGCCCGGGTCATCAACGACCGGCTCGCCCTCCGCCTCCTCCAGCAGGAAGGCCCCTTGACGGCAGGGCAGTTGAAGCAACTGACCGGCCTGTCCCGGCCGACCGTCGCCGACCTCGTCGAGCGCCTCACCGACGCCGGTCTGATCGAGGTGGTCGGCGAGGCGGGGGAGCAGCGGCGCGGGCCGAACGCCAAGCTGTACGGCATCGTCGCCGGCCGCGCCCAATTGGCGGCGCTGGACGTCCGTACCGAGGGCGTCTCGGTGGTGGTGTCCGACCTGGTCGGGGCCGTGCTCGCAGAGGAGTCGGTGCCGATCGGCGGCGACACGGGGACCGGGCCCGCGGTGGAGCAGGCGGTGGCCCTGGTGGAGCGGGTCGTGAAGGAGGCGGGGGCCGACCGGCTCCATACGGTGGGCATCGGCGCCCCGGGCCTCATCGACCCGGCGAGCGGAGAGCTGCGCGACTCCACGGGCCTGCCCGCCTGGCACCGCCGCCTGGTGGCAGCCCTGCAGGAACGGCTCCCCGAGGCCCGCGTCAACGTCGAGAACGAGACCAACCTCGCCGCCCTGGCGGAACAGCGCGACGGGGCGGCCCGCGACCGCGACACCTTCGTGCTCCTGTGGCTGGGCCACGGCACAGGCGCGGCCGTGGTCCTCGACGGCGCCCTGCGCCGCGGGGCCTCCGGCGGGACCGGCGAGATCGGGTTCCTGCCGGTACCGGGGACTTCGGGGCTGCCCTCGGCGGTGGACTGCGAGGGGGGATTCCATTCGCTGGCGGGGTCGGCGGCGATCGTGGAGCTGGCGCAGGAGTACGGGCTGGGTGTCGAGGGCGGCGCTGCGCACGAGCCGCCGGCCGCGGGGGTGGTCAGGGGCGCGGTGGCGTGGGTTGCGGCGGGCAGCGGGGAGAGCCTGGGGGACGGGGACGGGCGTGGAGGCGGGGGCGGGGACGGGGCCCGGAGGGCGGGGCGCAGCGGGGCGGACGCCTCCGGCGGTTTGGGCGGCCAGGCTGAGGTGGCCGACGCCAGGGTGCGCAGCCGAGTGGGACGGACCGATCAGGGACCTGCCGCGTCCGGTGCGTCGTCCGGGCTGTCGGGTGCGGGGGCTTCGGTGGAGTCGTCCGGGCTCTCGGGTGCGGCGGCATCCGCGGAATCGCCCCGCCTCTCCGGCACGGCTGCTTCCGCGGAATCCTCCCGCGCCTACACCACCGCGGTTCCCGTCAGCCCACACCACGACGCGGCTTCTGCCGCCCTGCCGCACAACGCCCCGGCATCCGCCGCCCGCTTCCTGGACGCCCTCGCCGACCGCCTTGCCATCGGCGTCGCCTCCGTCGTCGCCGTCCTCGACCCCGGCTGTGTGGTCCTCGCCGGGGAGGTCGGACAGGCCGGCGGGGAGGAACTCGCCGGGCGGGTGGAGGAGCGGATCCGGCGGATGTCGCCCCTGTCGACGAGCGTGCGGCCCAGCAGCCTGGGCGGCGCCGCCGTCCTGCGCGGAGCGCTGCTCACCGCACGGGACGCCGCACAGGACGAGCTGTTCACGCCGCCGGACCGGTGACTTGCCCGGCGTAAGGCCGCCGCGGGCCTTCCGGGGTGGATCGTAGGGGCGCTGCGGAGCTTCCGAGCCGGACCGTAGGGGCGCCGTGGGCCCTCGGCAAGACCGGCCGGTTCCCGCGGCCCCGGGGTCAGGCCGCTGCCGGTCCCCGGGTCAGCCAGCGCAGCCGCCGTGGGCCCCCGGGTCAGGCCGGATGGTCCCTGCGGCTCTGGGTCAGGTCGTACAGCTGCCGCTGGCCCTTTGGGTCAGGCCGCATGGCCGCGGCAGGCCCCGGGGCAGCGCGCGCACAGCTGCCGTGGGCCCGGGGCGGCCCGCGCAGCCGCCGTGGGCCCCCGGGTCAGACCGGACGGTCCCCGCGTCCAGGGTCAGCCCGCCCAGCCGCCCCCGAACCCCGGATCAGACCCCCTCCCCATCCCCGAACCGCCGCCCCAGACACTCCTCGAACGTCCCCTTGCCCACCGCGTGCCCCGGTGTCAGATGGCCCCCCGAGCGGAAGCCCCCGTACGCCTTCCCCCACAGCGGCACGCTCACCACGAGCCGCCTGCGGCCCGTCGCCCTCAGATAGGCGCGGGCCAGCGAATCGAGGGTCCGTACCTCGGGGCCGCCCATGTCCTCGACCCGTCCGGCCGGAGCCGCCAGGGCCAACTCGGCGAGCCGGTTCGCGACCTCGGCCGCCTCGACGGGCTGGTCCTTCACCCGGGCCGGCAGCAGCATGACGGGCGGCTTGGACACGATGCCGAACATCCTGAGCAGCAGGTCGTGGAACTGCGTCGCTCGCAGCACCGTCCAGCCCAGTCCCGATTCCTCGATCAGCCCCTCCACGGCGAGCTTGGTCCGGTAGTAGCCGTACGGCACTTGCTCGATGCCGACGATCGAGATGTACACGAGGTGTCGTACGCCGGCCTGCCGCGCCGCCGCGATCAGATGTGCGGCCGCCTTCTCGTCACCACCGCCGGGCGAGGTCGCGCAGTGCACGATCGTGTCCACGCCCGCCACGGCCGTGTCCAGGCCCGGGCCGCCCTTGACCAGGTCGACGGCGTACGGCTGGGCGTGCCGGCTGAGCACCCGCACCTCGTGCCCGTCCGCCCGCAGCCGTTCGCTGACGAGTCGGCCCAGCGTTCCCGTGCCGCCGGTCACCAGGATCGTGGTCATGGCGTTTCAGTCCCTTCGGACGCCGGGCGCCCCCGAATGGAGCGCCCCTCGTCAGCTGGGACCGAGTACCCGGTGCGGAATGTGACAGACGGCCCTACACCCCGGCCAGCTGACGGCCCGCGAACGTCAGCTTGTCCGGGTTCACCACGGCCCGGGCGTGCACGACGAGGCCGTCGCGCAGTTCGAACGCGACCACGCCGAGGAGCGTGCCGCCCGCCCACACGGCCACCCCCGGCCCGCCGTTGATCTCGGCCGTCGCGAAGTCCAGGCCCTGCGCGAACCGCTGGAACAGGCCCAGCAGAAAGCGGGACACCTTCTCCCGGCCCTCGACCGGCCGCAGGGCCGCCGAGACCTTGCCGCCCCCGTCGCTCGACCAGGTCACGTCGGCCGCCAGCAGCTTCTCCAGCCGGGCCAGATCACCCTCCCGGGCAGCCGCGACGAAGGACGCGACGAGCTCCTCCTGCCGCTCGGGCGTCGGCTCGAACCGCGCCCCCGGCTCCCCGACCCGCCGCACCGCCCGCCGGTACAGCTGCCGGCAGTTGGCCTCGGTCAGCTCCAGCACCGCGGCGATCTCCCGGTGGCCGTACGCGAACGCCTCCCGCAGCACATAGACGGCCCGCTCGGTGGGCGTGAGCCGCTCCAGCAGCACCAGCATCGCCATCGACACCGCGTCCCGCCGCTCGGCGGACTCCAGCGGCCCGAGGGTGCCGTCGGAGGTGACCACGGGCTCCGGCAGCCAGGGCCCGACATACCGCTCGCGGCGGACCCTGGCCGAGGTCAGCCGGTTCAGACAGAGGTTGGTGACGACCTTGGCGAGCCAGGCCGCGGGGTGCTCGATCGCGCCGCGGTCGGCGCCGCTGAAGCGCAGATACGCGTCCTGGACGGTGTCCTCCGCCTCCTCGGCGGAGCCCAGCATGCGATAGGCCAGGCCGAACAGCCGGGAGCGATACGTCTCGAACTCATCGGCGGTCGCTGTCGTCACGCTCCTCACCCTGCCAGAGCCGCCGGCGGCGGGAGTTGGGAGGCCCGGCGGCGGGCAAGGGCCGTCGTCACCGCCGCCGGGCCGTCTGAGCAGGGTCCGCGCATGACCCGCTGGCAGAGGTCCGATCTTGAAGAGGTCCGATAGGGCGAGGGGGTTCCCGCAGATTCCCGCAGGTCCCCGCACCCTAGAGAGGACTAGACCATAGCGTCAATAGGTATGGACCAATCTCAAGAGCGGCTCCACGCAAGGGAGTTGGGATGCCGCGATTCGCCGGGGAAGTCCAGTGAGAGAGCCTGTGAGCCACCCCACACCGTTCGCTCGTATGGACGCCGATCAGGCGTGGCACACTGGCCCTGTACCAGAAGCAGCGCACTCCGGGGTCGGTGAAAGTCCGAACCGGCGGTTACAGTCCGCGACCCGGTCGCCTCCAGCGACCGGTTGACCAGGTGAAATTCCTGGACCGACGGTTAAAGTCCGGATGGGAGGCAGTGCGCGGCGGGCGGGCATTCGTGCGCGCCGCCGTATCGGTTCGTCCATGTGGCGAGCTCTGTTCGGCGTCGCCCCCGGTGTCCCTGCTCGTACATTCTGTCGTCATCGACAGGCCCCGGAGTCCGTGCCCCAATGTGGCAGGAGGACCCGGGAAGTGTTCACCGGAATCGTCGAAGAGCTGGGCGAGATCACCGCCGTCGAGACCCTCGACGACGCCTGTCGCTTCCGAGTGCGCGGCCCCGTCGTCACCGACGGCGCGAAGCACGGCGACTCCATCGCGGTCAACGGCGTCTGCCTCACGGTCGTGGACCACGAGGGCGACGAGTTCACCGCCGACGTCATGGCCGAGACCCTGAACCGCTCCAGCCTGGGCGTCCTCACCGCGGGCTCCCGCGTCAACCTCGAACGCCCCACCGCCGTCGGCGCGCGCCTCGGCGGGCACATCGTGCAGGGACACGTCGACGGCACCGCCGAGGTGCTGGAGCGCAAGCCCTCCGACAACTGGGAGATCGTGAAGATCTCGCTCCCCGCGGACCTCTCCCGGTACGTCGTGGAGAAGGGCTCCATCACCGTCGACGGCATCAGCCTCACCGTCGTCGACGCCGGGCCCGACTACTTCACCGTCAGCCTCATCCCCACCACCCTCGACCTGACCACGCTCGGCCTGAAGCAGCCCGGCGACCCGGTCAACCTCGAGGTCGACGTCATCGCCAAGTACGTCGAGCGGATGCTGGGCGACCGCCTCTCCTCGGAAGGGACGGCGGCCAAGTGAACTCGCTGAACTCCGAGGCGTTCGTCTTGTTCGGCCAGCACATCCTCTGGTCCGACATGGTCGGCAACCTCTTCGGCCTCGCCGCCCTCGCCCTCGGCTGGCGGCGCTCCATCTGGACCTGGCCCGTGCAGTTCCTGGCCGGCCTGATCCTCTTCGGCGCCTTCTTCGGCCATCTCACCGGCAGCGCGGGCAAGCAGGCGGTCGTCATGGTCGTCGCGCTGTACGGCTGGTGGCAGTGGCAGCGTGGCAAGGGACAGGGCGAGGACGGCCACATCGCCGTACGCTTCGCCACCTGGCGCGAGCGCGGGGCGATGATCGCCGCGGCAGCCGCCGGCACCGTCGCGGTGGCGCTGCTCTTCAAGGCGTACCCGACCCTGTCCTGGGACCCCTGGCCGGACGCCTACATCTTTGTCGGCACCATCGTCGCCATGTACGCCCAGGCGCGCGGCATGGTCGAGTTCTGGTTCGCCTGGCTGCTCGTCGACCTGGTCGGCGTCCCCCTCAACTTCGCCAACGGCTACGCCTTCTCAGGCTTCGTCTACGTCATCTACGGCGCACTCGTCCTGTGGGGCATGCGCGACTGGTGGCTGCGCTCCCGCAGGGACACGCGGCCCGTCCTGGAAGGAGCGCCGGCATGACCACGGCACCGATCCTGTACCGCACCGAAGGTCCGGAGGACCTCACGCTCGACTCCGTCGAGCAGGCCATCGCCGACATCGCCGCGGGCCGCCCGATCGTGGTGGTCGACGACGAGAACCGGGAGAACGAGGGCGACCTCGTCGTCGCCGCCGAGAAGATCACCCCCGAGATCGTCGCCTTCATGATGAGCGAGTGCCGCGGCCTGATCTGCGCCCCCATGGAGCCCGAGGAGCTGGACCGGCTGGGGCTCCCGCAGATGGTCGACGACAACACCGAGTCGATGAAGACCGCGTTCACGGTGTCCGTGGACGCCTCCGCCGCGCACGGGGTGACCACGGGCATCTCCGCCTCCGACCGCGCCACCACGCTCCAGCTCCTCGCGAGCGGTGAGGCCCAGCCGTCGGACCTCGTCCGCCCCGGCCACATCTTCCCGCTGCGCGCCCGCCCCGGCGGCGTCCTCGTCCGCAACGGCCACACCGAGGCCGCCGTCGACCTGGCCCGGCTCGCGGGCCTGCGCCCGGCCGGCGCCATCGTCGAGATCGCCGGCGCGGACGGCGAGATGCTGCGGCTGCCCCAGCTGATCCCGTTCGCCCGCAAGCACGGCCTGACGATCATCTCCATCGAGGACCTGATCGCCCACCTCCGCGGCGCCGAACTGCGCGAGCAGGCCGCGCCCGAGCCGGCCGAGCAGGAGCCGTTCCTGTCCGAGCCCACGGCCGAACCCACCGTCCGCCGCGAGGCCGAGGTCCACCTGCCCACCGCCCACGGCGCCTTCACGGCGTACGGCTACCGCTCCACCGTCGACGGCGTCGAGCATGTCGCCCTCGTCCACGGCGAGATCGGCGACGGCGAGGACGTGCTCGTCCGCGTCCACTCCGAGTGCCTCACCGGCGACGTCTTCCACTCCCAGCGCTGCGACTGCGGCCCCCAGCTGGAGGCGGCCCTGGAGCGCATCCGGGCCGAGGGCCGGGGAGTCGTCGTCTACCTGCGCGGACACGAGGGGCGGGGCATCGGCCTGATGTCCAAGCTGCGCGCGTACGAGCTCCAGGAGCGCGGTCGCGACACCCTCGACGCCAACCTCGAACTCGGCCTGCCCGCCGACGCCCGCGACTACGGCGCCGGCGCGCAGATCCTGGCGGACCTGGGCGTGCACGGCGTGCGCCTGCTGACCAACAACCCCGACAAGTCCGACGCGCTCCTCGCTCACGGCCTCAAGGTCACCGAGCGCGAGCCGATGCCCGTACAGGCGGGCGAGCACAACCTCCGGTACCTGCGCACCAAGCGCGACCGGATGGGCCACGACCTGCCCTGGCTGGACGCGGCGCCCGAGGCCGCCCTGTCCACCTGCAGCAACCAGTAAGAGCACACCGAGGAGACTTGAGAACGTGAGCGGCAAGGGCGCACCGGAACTGTCCGTACGCAATGTGGGTGACCTGCGGGTCGCGGTCATCGCGGCGCAGTGGCACGAGAAGGTGATGGACGGTTTGGTTGACGGCGCGCTGCGCGCCCTGCACGACCTGGGGATCGACGAGCCGACCCTGCTCCGGGTCCCCGGCAGCTGGGAACTCCCGGTGGTCGCCAAGGTCCTCGCGGGGCGCGGCTACGACGCGATCGTGGCCCTCGGCGTCGTCATCCGCGGAGGCACCCCCCATTTCGAGTTCGTCTGCCAGGGCGTGACCCAGGGCCTCACCCAGGTGTCGGTCGAGACCGGCGTGCCGATCGGTTTCGGCGTGCTGACCTGCGACACCGAGGAGCAGGCCCTGGACCGGGCCGGCATCGAGGGCTCCAACGAGGACAAGGGGCACGAGGCGGTGACGGCGGCGGTGGCGACCGCGGCCACCCTCCGCTCAGTATCCGAACCCTGGCGCTGACGAATCGAGTAATTGGCATAGGCTGAGCGTCACCATGTCCAAGAAGACGTTCGAGGAGCTCTTCACCGAGCTCCAGCACAAGGCCGCCCACGGCGATCCCGCCACTTCCCGCACCGCAGAACTGGTCGAGAACGGCGTCCATGCCATCGGCAAGAAGGTCGTCGAGGAAGCCGCCGAAGTCTGGATGGCCGCCGAGTACGAGGGCAAGGAAGCGGCTGCCGAGGAGATCTCGCAGCTGCTCTACCACGTCCAGGTGATGATGGTCGCCCGCGGGATCTCCCTCGACGACGTCTACGCCCACCTCTGAGCACCAGCAACCAACCCACCACCAGAGCGAACGAAGGAAGCCGACCTCATGCTGCGCATCGCCGTCCCCAACAAGGGTTCCCTGTCCGGCCCTGCGGCGGAGATGCTGCATGAGGCCGGCTACCAGCAGCGCCGCGAGTCCAAGGAACTGCGGATCGTCGACCCGGAGAACGAGGTCGAGTTCTTCTACCTCCGCCCCCGCGACATCGCGATCTACGTCTCCTCCGGCCAGCTCGACATCGGCATCACCGGCCGCGACCTGCTGATCGACTCCGGCGCCAACGCCGAGGAGATCCTGCCGCTGGGCTTCGCCCGCTCCACCTTCCGCTTCGCCACCAAGCCGGGCATCGTCGGCGACGACCTGGCGGACCTGAACGGCAAGACGGTCGCCACCTCCTACGAGGGCATCGTCGCCAAGCACCTCGCCGACCACGGCATCGACGCCTCCGTCGTCCACCTCGACGGCGCCGTCGAGACCGCCATCCAGCTGGGTGTCGCCCAGGTCATCGCGGACGTCGTCGAGACGGGCACCTCGCTGCGCAACGCCGGCCTGGAGGTCGTCGGCGACCCGATCATGAAGTCCGAGGCCGTCGTCATCCGCCGCACCGGCGCGGACGCCGAGGAAGCCGCCGAGTCGAAGGTTCAGCAGTTCCTGCGCCGTCTCCAGGGCGTCCTGGTCGCCCGGACCTACGTGATGATGGACTACGACTGCCGCGTCGAGCAGCTGGAGAAGGCCGTCGCCCTCACCCCGGGTCTCGAGTCGCCGACCGTCTCGCCGCTGCACAACGAGGGCTGGGTCGCCGTCCGGGCGATGGTTCCGGCCAAGGAAGCCCAGCGGATCATGGACGACCTGTACGACATCGGCGCGCGGGCCATCCTGACCACGGCCATCCACGCCTGCCGCCTCTGAGCCGAGGGGCCGTAGACCGATGTCCTCCGAACTGCCCACCCTGCCCGTCACGTTCCGGCCGGGCCGCACCCGGGCCGTCCTGCTCACCGCAGGCGTCGCGATCTTCGTCGTCATCACGGCGGTCGCGCTGCTGCTGGAGAAGCTCGGCCCCGGGGAGCGCCTCAGCTTCATCTTCACCGCGGCGCTGATGTTCGGCGTGCTGGCCATGCTGGCCAGGGTCAAGGTCGTCGCCGACGAGTCGGGCGTCACCGTCGTGAACATCGCCACCAAGCGCCGTCTGGAGTGGGCCGAGATCGTTCAGGTGAACCTCCGCCCGGGTGATCCCTGGGTGTTCCTCAACCTCAGCGACGGCACCAGCCTGCCCGCCCTCGGCATCCAGCCGGGCATCGCCAAGCAGCACGCCATCGCCGACGCACGCGCCCTGCGGGCCCTGGCCGAAGCCCGGGCCGTCAAGGAGCCGGGGGACCAACCGGACTGACTCAGGGGCGTTCACCCTGCCGTAAATCCCCATGTCTTGATTAATCTGTTGGCGGAGGCGTATTTCTGGCGCCTCCGCCACTGATGTGCCCACCGGGCTTCAGAGGCCCCCTGCAATCCGAGGAGTGATTCCCTCCAGCGATGGACGGATCGTCCGGTAGTACCTGCGCCGCCCCCTCCCGACATACCGGGGCGGCGGCATCATGACCATCCCCTTGCTGCTTCTGGCAGCCGCGTTCCTCCTGATCCTCGCGAACGGCTTCTTCGTGGCCGCCGAGTTCGGCCTGGTCACGGTCGAGGCGACGGACGCCGAGAAGGCCGCCGCCGAGGGCGACCGACGGGCCCACCGTGTCGTCGAGTCACTCAAGGAACTGTCCTTCCAGCTCTCCGGCACCCAACTCGGCATCACCATCACCTCCCTCGTCGTCGGCATGCTCGCCGAACCGGCGTTGGCGCAGCTGCTGGGCGGCCCCTTCACCGCGATCGGCATCCCCGAGGGCGCGGTGTCCGGAGTGGCCGTGGTCGTCGGCATGCTGCTGGCCTCGGCCGTGCAGATGGTGATCGGCGAGCTGGTGCCCAAGAACTGGGCGGTGTCCCGGCCGATGCAGGTCGCGCGCTTCGTCGCCGGCCCGCAGCACGTCTTCGCGCGCCTGTTCCGCCCGGTGATCGCCGGGCTGAACTCGGTCGCCAACCGACTCGTGCGCGCCCTGGGCATCGAGCCCACCGAGGAGCTGGCCTCCGCCCGCACCCCCGGCGAACTCGTCTCCCTGGCCCGGCACTCGGCCCAGGCCGGCGCCCTGGAACAGGACACCGCGGACCTCTTCGTACGGACCCTGTCGCTCGCCGAACTGACCGCGCAGCACGTCATGACCCCGCGCGTGAAGGTCAGCGCGCTGCAGTCGTCGGCGACCGCCGAGGATGTGGTGAACCTCACCCGCGCCACGGGTCTGTCCCGCTTCCCGGTCTACCGGGAGAAGATCGACGAGATCGTCGGCATGGTCCATCTGAAGGACGCGCTGGCGATCCGTTCGAGTGACCGACTGCGCACCCCGGTCGGCCGTATCGCCCGCCCGGCGCTGCTGGTCCCGGAGACCCTGCCGGTCCAGCCGCTCCTCGCCCAGCTGCGCAGCGAGCAGCCCATCGCGGTCGTCGTCGACGAGTACGGCGGTACGGCCGGTGTGGTCACGCTGGAGGACATCGTCGAGGAGATCGTCGGCGAGGTCCGCGACGAGCACGACGGGCAGGACCTGCCCGAACTCGCCGCCGCCCAGCCGGAGGACGGCCGCCCTGCCTGGGATGCCGACGGCAGCTGCCGGGTCGACATCCTCCAGCGGATAGGGCTCGATGTGCCCGAGGGGCCGTACGAGACCGTCGCCGGACTCGTCGCCGACCTGCTCGGACGCATCCCGGCCGTCGGTGACAAGGCCGAGCTGCCGGGCTGGCGGCTGTCGGTGCGCCGGGTCGGCCACTACCGCGCCGAGCGCGTCCGGCTGGTCCGCACCGGGTCCGTGGTGGAGGTCGCCCGATGAGCGTGCTCCAACTCGCCTTCGCCGGGCTGCTCGTGCTCGCCAACGGCTTCTTCGTGGGCGCCGAGTTCGCCCTCGTGTCGGTCCGCCGCAGCCAGATCGAACCGCTCGGGACGGCGCGCGCCCGACAGGTGCTCTACGGCCTGGAGCGGCTGCCGCAGATGATGGCGGCGGCCCAGTTCGGCATCACGCTGTGCTCGCTGACGCTCGGCGCGGTCGCCGAGCCGACGGTGGCGCATCTGCTGGAGCCGGTGTTCGAGTGGATCCATCTGCCGGACGGCATGATCCATCCGCTCACCTATGTCATCGCGCTCGCCGCGGTGGTCTTCTTCCATCTGGTCATCGGGGAGATGCTGCCGAAGAACCTGGCGATGGCGGCCCCCGAGAAGGTCGCGCTGTGGCTCAGCCCCGGGCTGGTCTACTTCGCACGCTTCTGCCGGCCGATCACCGTGGCCCTCGGCGCCGTCGCGCAGGCCATCCTTCGGCTCTTCCGCGTCGAGCCGAAGGACGAGGTCGAGGCGGTGTTCACCAGCGAGCAGCTCAACCGGCTCGTCGAGGACTCCGGCCAGGCGGGCCTGCTCGACCCCGAGGAGCAGGAGCGTCTGGAGGACGCCCTGGAACTGGGCTCCCGCCCGGTGACGGACGTGCTGCTGACACGCGAGTCCCTGGTCACGGTCAGCCCGTCGGTCACCCCGGGCCAGATCGTCGCGCTCACCGCCCGCACCGGGTACTCCCGCTTCCCGGTCGCGGCGGAGAACGGCGCCTTCATGGGCTACCTCCACGTGAAGGACGTACTCGACCTGGAGGAGTCGGAACGCGCGGTGCCGCAGCAGGTGTGGCACCCGATGACGACCCTGCGGTCGGAACTGCCGCTCGACGACGCCCTCACGGTCATGCGCCGCGCCGCGACCCATCTCGCCCAGGTGGCCGACGCGTCCGGCAAGGTGCTGGGGCTCGTCGCGCTGGAGGACGTACTGGAACTGCTGGTGGGCGAGGTCCGGGACCCGGCCCACCGGGAGCTGCCGGAGGTGCGGGTCACGGGGCCGCGGGTGAGCAGCGGGGAGCCGGAAGGGGTGCTGGCCGGATAGCGGGAGCCGCGGGACCCGTCCGCCTGCCTCAGATGGCGGACGGGTCCTGCGGGCCCCTTCCCGACAGCACTTCGCCGTACGCCTGCATCAGATCCGGCAGCCGCAACGTCGACAGGTCGTCCCTCGTCAACGCCCCCGGATAGGTCGTCAACCGCAGATCCCGGTAGGCACAGCTCTTCTCGTACAGCGTCCGCAGGAACCGCCCGTTGCCCAGCTCGTCGATCCACCCCTGATCGACCACGTGCCCGGCGATCGACCGCAGCTCGTCCAGCGCCTCCTCGTCCCACACGTCCCCGTTCTCCGCGGCGAGCACCTCGCCGATCGAGGTCAGTTCGAGGGGGCGGTACGAGGGGAAGTCGACACGGCTTGTGAAGCGCGAGGACAGGCCGGGGTTAGCGGCAAGCAAGCGGTCCATGCCCTCGGGATAGCCGGCCAGGATCACCACCAGGTGGTCCCGGTTGTCCTCCGCGCGCTTCAGCAGCACCTGAAGGGCTTCGTCGCCGTAGGCGTCGCCCTTGCCGTAGCCGGAGTTGGAGAGGGAGTACGCCTCGTCCACGAAGAGGACCCCGCCGAGCGCGGAGTCGATGAGCTCGTTGGCCTTCACGGCCGTCTGGCCCAGGTACTCGCCGACGAGGTCGGCGCGCTGGGCCTCCACGAGATGGTCGCCGCCGAGGAGCCCGAGGGCGTAGAAGACGCGGCCCAGGATGCGGGCGACCGTGGTCTTGCCGGTGCCCGAGGGGCCGGAGAAGACGAAGTGCCGTTTCGGCGGCTGGACCGGCAGCCCCTGCCCGGCCCGCAGCCGGGCCATGTTCAACTGGGCGGACAGCGCCTTGACCTGGCGTTTGACGGGTTCGAGCCCCACCATGCGCTCGAGCTCGGCGAGCGCCTCCTCGAGTAACCCGGGGTCGGTGGGCCCGGCGGGCAGTGGCTGTGACCCTACGGCCGTCTTCTCGCGCACGGTCGGATCGATCACCGACGGCAGCGGACCGGTGGGCGGCAGGTCGGCGTCCGGCAGCCTCAGGTCCCGTCCCTCGGTGCCGAAGAGCGGATCGAACCCGTCGGGACCGTCGACCACGTCCTGCCCCATCCCGGTCAGCGTGATCGCCGCGAGGTCGGTGGGGTCGTCGTACCCGTCGCCCTCGGCGATGGCCGCGAGCCGGGCCGAGGTGTCCATGAAGGCGGGGTCGACGCGGTGCACGGCGCGGTAGAGCGGTAAGGCAGCGGCGGACCTGCCCGTGCCCTCGTGCGCCCGGGCCAGCCAGTACCGCAGCTCCTTGCGCTGCGGCTGCTCACTGCGGCAGCGCATCAGCGCGGCCGACAGGAGCGGTTCGGCCTGGCCGTACATCTCCAGCCGCACCCGCGCCATGCCGCCGAACAGACCCGCCTCGATGCCGAGCAGCTGATCGTCGAGCAGCGGGTCGGTGTGCCGGACCAGCTGTTCCCAGTCCTTGACCAGGTAGGCGCGGCAGGCGTGCAGAAAGCGGACCTGGTGGTCGGTGTCCACGGGCGGCAGTCCGGCGAGCGCGCGGTCCAGCTCCGGGACGTGCCGGCCGTCCAGCCAGTGCGAGGCGTGGGCCAGCAGCAGATCGCGCGGGCTCTCCAGGACCGGCTGCACCCACCAGCCCAGCCAGTACCAGGAGTTGATCGTCCGCCGGTGCCGGGTGCGCTGCTCCCCGAAGCGGTCCCGGTGGCGGAACATTCGCAGCAGCGCCGTCGTCGTGTCGACGCGCAGCGCGTGCAGGCCGAGCCAGCCGTCGGCCATCCCGGGATCGATCCGCACCGCGGTGCGGAACTCCTCCTCCGCCTGCGGATAGGCCCCCATCGTGTAGGCATCCACACCTCGCAACCAGGCGAGGTCGGCCGGGGCCTCGGGGCCCTGCATGCCGAAGTCCATCCCGTCCCCCACAGACCGTGCCCCCGTCGGTTGGCCGCCGGGCCGTCGCCCGGGGCCGCCTTGTTCGAACCGCCGTACCGCGGACCGGAGTTGCAACGGTGCGCAGAGCAGCCGTCCGTAGGTCGCACCGAGGGCATCGTACCTGCGCGAGCATGCCCGCCCCAGGGTGCCGCACAGGCCGTTTGACGAGGTGGGAGCAGATCGCGTGCACCGCGCTCGGTGACCGAGGGTGAGCGAATAACGCCTCACGGCGCGCGAAAAGTGGTGTGAGGGCAGAACGAAGCCCCCGATCACGGGGGAACAACCGGGGGCTTCGCGTATGGGGGCGACCTCGATTGGCCGCACATTGAGAACGTAAGTCCTGTACGGCCCCCCGGTCAAGCCGAGTTGAAGCACTCCGGTAACTAATCCCGCAAGGCTCTTCACAAGTTCAGCACATTGCCGATGGGCCGTCACCCTACGTGAAGGGCTGGTCCGGTCCAACCGTCCCAGCGGGCCCATTAGTCACCTCATACCCCTTGCCGCACTGTCGAATCAGAAGATCGGCGAACGGCCGGGAAGGGTCGTCGGCGAAGTGTTTCCGCTCCGCCCGGACCCACCCCCGCCAGAACTCCCGCTGCTCCTCCCCGTCCCGTGAGCGGCCCCGCGCCCAGGACTCCTCGTGCGGCAGCTCCATCCACAGCAACTGGGCGAGATGCGGGCGCAGCGCACGGCGGCCGGCGCCGACGCCCTCGACGACGACCACCGGGGCAGGGGGTACGGGAAGGGGCGGTCCGAATCGGCGGGCCCGCCAGTCGTAGGGGGTGTAGTGGGCGGTCTCGCCCCGGGTGAGGGGTTCGATCACCTGGGTCAGCAGGCGGCCGGTCCACTCGAACAGCTCGTCATGGCTCGCGATGTCGTCGAGATGCAGCACCGGGGCGTCGTCCAGGGCCCGGGCCAACTGCCCGGCGAACGTGGACTTTCCGGAGCCGGCGTGCCCGTCGACGGCGACCATGCGGACGGGGCCGCAGGACGGGGGGAGTCGGCGGAGCCGGGTGGCGAGGTCGTGAATCGTTTTTCCCGGAGTGAAGTGGAGGTCGGCATATTTCTTTGGAACATTCTAGTGGGGAGTGAAAGCGGTTGCCGGGGCGGGGTGGTGTCCATGACGGCGGGACGGAATGAGAAAAGGTGTCGCTTTGAACTAGCCCCGGCCGAGCCGCAATGCCGCCGAAAAACTCCGGCCGCCACCCCGAAATGTACGTTCCGGTTGAGTCCCACGATGAGTAAGGTTCCTGGTGCACAACTGT
Organism: Streptomyces sp. cf386; assembly: GCF_900103585.1. Classification (GTDB taxonomy): domain Bacteria; phylum Actinomycetota; class Actinomycetes; order Streptomycetales; family Streptomycetaceae; genus Streptomyces. Next base: position 68,597 of record NZ_FNHV01000012.1, on the reverse strand, counting down.
GAGGTGCCGTAACGGGGGATGGGCTGGGGCAGATGACCGCGGGGTTATTCGAAGGGCAGTATGTGTGGCATCCGGCTGCCGACGACCGCGTGCTCGCGAGCGTATGCGTCGATGTCCGGGCCGGCCGATATCTGAGCGCCCGGGACGCCCTGGCCGAAACCCGCGGTGACTTCGCCCTGCGCGCCCACCGCTCCCTCGTGCTCGCCTCGGAGGCCGCCGACTCCGACCTCGTGGAACGCTGGCTCGCCGAGGAGCCCGGCCCCGAGGCGGCGCTGCTGTGGGCCCGGGTCGCCGTACTGCGGGCGCTGCGCGCGGCCGACGCCCGCGACCCGCGCACCGAGGCGCTGGAGCGGATAGCGCTGGCCGCCTGCGAGCGGGCCGCCTCGGCCGACCCCGCCGATCCCACGCCCTGGGTGGCCAAGCTGGCCATGGCCCGGCTGCACCGGCTGCGCGACCAGGCGCCGCGCGGGCTGCTCACCGCACCGCCCGGGCCCTGGCGTCTGTTCGCGCACATCCTCTCGCTCGACCCCTGGCACCGCGAGGCCCATCACCGCTTCCTGGCCTGCTTCTTCGCTCGGTACGGCGGCTCCGTGACCGCCGCATGGGACGTCGCCGCGTTCCTCGGCCAGCGTGCGCCCGCCGACTCACCGCTGCGCCTGCTGCCCCTGGTCGCCCTGGTCGAGTGCTACGACCCGACCAGGCTGCTCGCCGACCGTGTCTGGGAGCAGCCGCAGTGGACCTCGACCGCGCTGGCGATCCACGAGAACTGGCTGCCCGCGGTGGCCGAGTACCGCTCCACCCCCGTTCTCGACCTGGCCTACCTCGCCCACGCCCTGGTCATGGCCCGGCGCGAGGAGGAGGCACGCGCCGCCTTCACGGCGATGGGGCCGTACGCCTCCCGTATGCCCTGGTCCGTCTTCGGCGACCCGGCCGAGCAGCTGTCCCGGGCGCGCCGCGCCTGCGGGCTGCCAGTACCGACCGCCTGACGTACCGCAACCCCCCACCCAAGAGAAAGGTCCGTTCCGTGTCAGAAGGGATAACGGCTCCGCGTGCCACAGCGCGCGGGGGAGCGGTTCCGATCGAGCTCGACGACGACGCCACCCTGCACGCCATGGGTTATCCGAGAAAACTCACGCGGCGTTTTCAGGCGTTCGACAATTTCGCCATCTCGTTCACCATCATCAACATCATCTCGGGCATCTTCTCGGCAATCGGTTTCGGTCTGAACGCGGGCGGACCGGCAATTCTAGTCTTCGGCTGGATCGGCGTCTCCGTCATGGTGCTCTTCGTGGGAGCATCGATGGCGGAAGTCGCCTCGGCCTATCCGACGAGCGGCGCGTTGTATTTCTCCGCCGGAAAGCTCGCCAAACGGCACAAGGGCGCCTGGTCCTGGTACACCGGCTGGCTGAACTTCGTGGGCCAGGTCGGCGGGACGGCCGCCACCGGGTACGCCGCCGCGACCTTTCTCCAGGCCTTCATCGCCCTGCAGTGGCCCTCGTACGAGCCGACCCCGCACCGGACGGTGCTGATCACGGCCCTGATCATCGTGCTCCAGGGGCTCGCCAACACCTACACCGTGCAGCTGGTGGCCGTCCTGAACCGGATCTCCGTGTGGTGGCTGCTGATCGGACTCGTGGTGATCGTGAGTGCGCTGATCGTGATGCCCGAACATCATCAGTCGGCTTCCTTCGTCACGCATTTCGTGAACAACACCGGTTTCACGAGCGGCCTTTACGGCGGGATGCTCGGTCTGCTGGTCACCAGCTGGACCTTCACCGGCTTCGACGGCAGCTTCCACATGTCCGAGGAAACGGTCCGGGCGACGGTGAACGCGCCGCGGGGGATCACGCGGGCGATCGGATTCTCGGCGATCGCGGGTCTGCTGCTGATGCTCGCATTGGTCTACAGCATTCGTGACTACGACCGGGTGGCGAGTGCCGACGCACCGCCCGTGCAGATCCTGATCGACGGGCTCGGTCTCGGCACCGCGAAGGCGCTGCTGCTGATCGTGATCGGCGCCATGCTCTTCTGCGGCCTCGCCAATCTCACCAGCAACACCCGACAGATCTTCGCCTTCTCCCGGGACGGCGCGATGCCGGGCTCCCGCTGGTGGCACTCGGTCTCGCCGCGCACCCGCACCCCCGTCAAGGCGGTGTGGCTGGCGGTCGCCTGCTCGCTGGCGCTCGTGCTGCCCGGCTGGTGGTCGCACACGGCGTTCACCGCCATCGTCAGCGTCAACGTCGTCGGCCTCTTCCTCGCCTACGCCGTCCCGATCCTGCTCCGGCTGAGGCTGGGGGACGAGTTCCAGCCGGGGCCCTGGCACCTGGGCCGGTGGGGACGGCCGGTCGGGGCCGTAGCGGTGGCCTGGATCATGCTCAGCAGCGTCCTGTTCATGCTGCCGCACGCCTCACCGATCACCGCCCACTCCTTCAACTACGCGCCGATCGCCCTGGCCGTCGTCCTGGCCGTGGCCACGGTGTGGTGGTTCACCACCGCCCGCCGCCGCTTCCACGGCCCGGTCAGCTACGGCCGTCCGGACGAAGTCGCCGCCATGGATCTCGTCTGACGATCTGTCACCCGTCTCGGCGTACGCCGTTGCAGCGACGTACGCCGAGACCCGGCTCGCTCATCTCGCCCTGCTCATAAGGAGGTTGGGGCGGAGGGCCGTCCCGCTTCGCGCCAGTGGTCGAGACCAATATTGGTAGGCGCGCCAGGGGCCGAAGTGCTGGCAGACGGTGCCTCCTGCAGCCATAGTTGGCGGACAGCCGTGCATTGGACCTTGCCGACTCGGACACCTGGGAGTCTTCCGCCCATGAGCAGAGCCGAACAGCCGTCCCGGAGAGCCGTCCTGACCGCCGCCGTCGCCGCAGCCGTCGCCGGCAGCGCGGGCCCGACCGCCGCCGACGAGGGCGCCGATGCCCCGGCCCTCGCCAACGCCCCGGCCCGCACCGTCGACAACCGCGCCTGGACCGCCTACGCCGACTGGCGCCGCGGCACCGCCGAGGGCACGCGTGCCGTCGCGGGCGCCCGCCCCGGCATCGTGATCGCGGGGCCCCTCGGCGCCAGCGACTACACCGACCCGCACACCGGTCGGACCGCCCGCTGGGAGTACGCGACCTGGACGTCCCCCGTCCACCGCCTCACCGTCCCCGCGACCGAGGTGATCGCCTCCTGGAACGCACACACCCCCGACGGCACCTGGCTCCAGATCGAGCTGCGGGGCACCTACACCGACGGCACCGAGACCCCCTGGTACGTGCTGGGCCGCTGGGCCGCCGGCGACCAGGACATCCGGCGGACCTCGGTCGACGACCAGAGCGACGGCAAGAGCAGCGTGTGGACGGACACCTTCGCCGTCGACGACCCGGCCACCGGGCTGCGCCTCACGTCGTACCGGCTCCGGCTGACCCTCTACCGCAAGCCCGGCACGAAGCTCACCCCCAAGGTCTGGCGGGTCGGCGCCATGGGCTCCGACGTCCCCGACCGCTTCACCGTCCCGGCCTCCACGCCGGGCCTCGCCCGAGAACTGATCGTCCCGCGGTACTCGCAGGAGACCCACATCGGCCAGTACCCGGAGTACGACAACGGCGGCGAGGCCTGGTGCAGCCCCACCTCCTCGCAGATGATCATCGAGTACTGGGGCGGGCGCCTCACCCCGGAGCAGCTGGCCTGGGTCGATCCGGCGTTCGCCGACCCGCAGGTCTGCCATGCGGCCCGGTTCACCTTCGACTACCAGTACGAGGGCTGCGGCAACTGGCCGTTCAACGCCGCCTACGCGGCCACCTTCAAGGACCTCCAGGGCGTGGTCACCCGGCTCGGATCGCTCACCGACCTGGAGACGCTGATCGCGGTCGGCATCCCGGCCATAACGTCCCAGTCCTTCCTCAAGGAGGAGCTGACCGGGGCGGGGTACGGCACCGCCGGGCATCTGATGACCGTCATAGGGTTCACCCCCGACGGCGACGTGATCGCCAACGACCCGAACTCGCCGAGCAACCCGGCGGTGCGGCGCGTCTACAAGCGGCGCGAATGGGAGAACATCTGGCTGCGGACCAAGCGGTACAACGCCGCGGGCAAGGTCGTATCCGGCACCGGCGGTGTCTGTTACCTCTACTTCCCGGCGCGTCCGACCCCGCGCCAGCGGGCGGCACTCGCGGCGGTGGGTGTGCTGTGAGCAAGGTCTCCGCCGGGGCGGCCGTTGCCGATGGCATGGTGGGCATATGACCGCGCACTCAGTCACAGCCGCCCGGGTCCGCACCGGCGGCCCCAAGGACGACGGCCCCAAGATCCTCGAGCACGCCATGGGCTGGATCCTTGTCGTGGTCGTCGCGATGCTCGTCACCCAGCTCGGACTGCTGTGACCTGGCACACACGGGGCGCTTTGTTCGGACAAATACCGACCCTGTTGTCGAGCGTGTTCATCGGAGTCGATCAGACTCGAACAAGCAGCTGGTGAAGGTCTGCCATACTGCGGATGTCCCGCCGCCCGTTGAACAACAGGGTCTAAATTGAATATCAGTCAACAGCGTGACGCGGCCCGTCCCCGGGCCCGCGGCACCGAGCGTTCCGTGGCGCGTCGTGCCGAACTCATCAGTATCGGGCGGAAGTTGTTCGCCGACACGTCGTACGACGCGCTCTCCATGGATGACATCGCCCGGCAGGCCCATGTCGCCAAGGGACTCATTTACTACTACTTCCAGTCCAAGCGCGGCTACTACCTGGCGATCATCCAGGACTCCGTCGCCGACCTGGTCACCTACGCGGCGAGCGGCGTCGAACTGCAGCCGGTGGACCGGGTCCACCGCACCATCGACAGCTACCTCCGCTACGCCGAGCACAACCAGGCCGCTTACCGCACCATCGTCAGCGGCGGCGTCGGCTTCGACGCCGAGGTGCACGCCGTCCGGGACGGGGTGCGCGAGGCGATCGTGGCGACCCTCGCGGAGGGGGCGTACGGCCGAGTCGACATCGCCCCGCTGGCCCGGATGGGCCTGCTCGCCTGGGTGTGCAGCGTGGAGGGCGCCACGCTCGACTGGATCGACCGCCCCGAGCTGTCCCGCGACACCATGTGCGAGCTGCTGGTGAAGATGCTGGGCGGCGCCATGCGCGCCATCGAGGAACTCGACCCCTCCTACAAGGCGCCCGACCCGGCCCGCCGGGACTACTGAACCGGTCCGCAAGGGCGAAGGACAAAGGGCAAAGGACAAAGGGCGAGGGGCGGAGGCCTCGTGGTCCTCCGCCCCAAGTCCCCCGAGGGTCCCGCTACTTGATGGACTTGATCAGCTCGCCGTTCGCGGTGTCCCCGCTGAGCTCCCAGAAGAAGGTCCCGCCCAGACCCTGTCGGTCCTTGTACTGCATCTTGGTCCTGATGGTCGCCGGAGTGTCGTAACTCCACCAGTCGTTCCCGCACTTGGCGTACGCCGTGCCGCCCACCGTGCCGGTCGCCGGGCAGGTCTGCTTGAGCACCTTGTAGTCCTCGAAGCCGTCTTCGTACGTCCCCTTCGCGGGGCCGGTGGCCGTACCGCCCGGGGCCGCCTGGGTGACGCCGGTCCAGCCGCGGCCGTAGAAGCCGATGCCGAGCAGCAGCTTCGAGGACGGGATGCCCAGGCCCTTGAGCTTGGCGATGGTGGCGGCCGTGTTGTAGCCCTCCTGGGGGATGCCCGGGTAGGAGCGCAGCGGGGAGTGCGGTGCCGTGGGGCCGGCGGCGGCCCAGGCGCCGAAGTAGTCGTAGGTCATCGGGTTGTACCAGTCGACGTACCGCGCCGCGCCCGCGTAGTTCGCCGCGTCGATCCGGCCGCCGTCGCTGGCATCGGCCGTGATCGCCGCCGTGACCAGATTCCGCTTGCCGAACTTGGCGCGCAGCGCCTTCATCAGCTCAGGGAAGGCCTCCCGGCCGCTGGTGTCACAGGTCAGCCCGCAGGCGCCCGGGTACTCCCAGTCGATGTCGATGCCGTCGAAGACATCCGCCCACTTGGGGTTCTCGACCATGTCGTAGCAGGACTGGGCGAAGGCCGCCGGGTTCTTGGCCGCCTCGCCGAAACCGCCGGACCAGCTCCAGCCGCCGATCGACCAGACGACCTTGAGGTTCGGGTGGAGCTTCTTCAGCTTGCGCAGCTGGTTGAAGTTGCCGCTCAGCGGCTGGTCCGCGGTGTCCGCGACACCGTCCACGGACTCCGCCGCGGTGAACGGCTTGTCGGTGTCCGCCCAGGTGTCGCCGATGGCGCACTTGCCGTCGACGACGTTGCCGAAGGCGTAGTTGATGTGCGTGAGCTCCTTCGCCGAGCCGGAGGTCTCGATGTTCTTGACGTAGTACTGGCGGTCGTAGATGCCCCAGTCGGTGAAGTAGCCGACCACCTTGGAGCCGGCGGCCTTGCGGGCGCCGTCCTGGTCCGGGCCGTTCTGGTCGGCGGTCGCCGTGCCGGCGGCGGCGAGCAGACCGGCGCCGAGAGCGGCGGAACACGCGGCGGCCAGCAGGGCGCGGCCGCGTGACCGGGAGGGGAGCGGGGTGTGCATCGGGTGTCTCCTCGCAGGGGACAGAGGGGATCGCACGCCGATTGGCATGAACGCGGGGAGGCGTTGGACCGAAACGGTAGGAGGACTAGACCAATTGGTCAATGGTTCGGACCAATTTGCGCAGCCGGGGAGTAGTCCGAAAGTTTCTTGGAGTAAGCGGTCGTTAACTGGTGACTCGATGTCCCGGATCGGGCATACTCACCGCAGAGCCGCTGGTCAGCAGCTTCCGCGACCCGGGAGCGGAGCACCGGCCCGCACCCGAGAGACCAGGCGGAGCCGCCCCACCCAAGGCGCGCGACCGCCGACATCCCGAAAGGGAGGAGAGCGTCGCCATGCCCGACCGCGCCCCGCAGCCGGTGGACCGTCAACTGCCCACGGACGAGGCCCGGGATCTGATCTCGCTCGTCCGCGACATCGCGCAGCGCGAGATCGCCCCGAAGGCGGCCGAGGAGGAGGACGCCGGACGCTTCCCGCGCGAGGTCTTCATCCTGCTCTCCGAATCAGGACTGCTCGGTCTGCCGTACGAATCCGAGTACGGCGGCGGTGACCAGCCGTACGAGGTCTACCTCCAGGTCCTGGAGGAACTCGCCGCGGTCCGCCTCACCGTCGGCCTCGGCGTCAGCGTGCACACCCTGGCCTCCTACGCCCTCGCCACCTACGGCACCAAGCAGCAGCAGGTCGAGCACCTGCCGGCGATGCTCGGCGGCGGGCTGCTCGGCGCGTACTGCCTCTCCGAGCCGGCCTCCGGGTCCGATGCGGCCTCGCTGCGGACCAAGGCGGTGCGCGAGGGCGACGAATGGGTGATCACGGGCAACAAGGCCTGGATCACCCACGGCGGCATCGCCGACTTCTACACCGTCATGGCGCGTACCGGCGAGGAGGGCCCGCGCGGGATCACCGCGTTCCTGGTGCCCGGCGACGCGCAGGGGCTGAGCGCCGCGGTGCCCGAGAAGAAGATGGGCATGAAGGGCTCACCCACCGCCCAGGTCCACTTCGACGGCGTCCGGGTCCCCGACGAGCGGCGCATCGGCGACGAGGGCCAGGGCTTCGCGATCGCCCTGGCCGCGCTCGACTCCGGGCGGCTCGGCATCGCGGCCTGCGCGATCGGCGTGGCCCAGGCCGCGCTGGACGAGGCGGTGCGGTACGCGACCGAGCGACGGCAGTTCGGCAAGCCGATCGCCGACTTCCAGGGCCTGCGCTTCATGCTCGCCGACATGGCGACCCAGATCGAGGCGGGCCGCGCGCTGTACCTCGCGGCGGCACGGCTGCGCGACGCGGGCCGGCCGTTCGCCAAGCAGGCGGCCATGGCCAAGCTGCACTGCACCGACACCGCGATGCGGGTCACCACCGACGCCGTCCAGGTCCTCGGCGGGTACGGCTACACCGCGGACTTCCCGGCCGAGCGCTATATGCGGGAGGCCAAGGTCCTGCAGATCGTCGAGGGCACCAACCAGATCCAGCGGATGGTCATCGCCCGTCACCTGGCAGGTCCCGAAGGACGCTGAACTGACCGTGCCTGACCGTGGGCGCCGTGAGCCGGATCCACTCCGGGTCGTGGCGCCCCGGCAGGGTGCGGCCGCGGTCGGCCCACATGCGCATCAGATCGCGGTAGATCGGCGGATCCGGCTGCTGCGGGGGCGCCGGCGGCGTGACCGTTCCCGCGGGCCGCGGAACGAAGACGCGGCGCTGGGACCCGGTCGCGGAGTACGTGGGGGGCATACCAGGGCAACGCGGAGGCCGACGGACAAGTCACCGCTTGTGGGAATAGGGCGTGAGTTCGCGAACGTCCGACACCCTCTCTGGCCACCTGAGCGCAGCTGACGTACCGTCAGCCCAGCCGCCTCCAGGGAGGTTTGCCGTGGCCGACGACGACCGTCCGGTACCGCTCGACGAGTACCCGGTGCACCAGGTACCCCTGTCTATGAAGTACGTCGCGACCAGCGACCGGAACGCCTACGACCGGTGCATCTTCCACATCCTCGACCACGAGGGGCGTGCCCTGCTGATCCTCGGCCTCGGGGTGTACCCCAACGTCGGGGTGATCGACGCGTACGCGACCCTGCGGGTGGGGGACACGCTGCACGCGGTGCGGGCCTCGGACGCACTCGGTAAGGACCGGATGCGGCTTGCCGTCGGGCCGCTGCGCATCGAGGTGGCTGAGCCGCTGCGCCGGCTGCGGCTGACCTGCGACGACGACACGTTGTCGTACGACATCACCTGGACCGCCGACTTCCCCGCCCTGTGGGAACCCCACCACCTCCAGCACCGCGGCGACCGGCTCACCCTCGAAGGGCGCCGCTTCGTGCAGGCGGGCGGAGTGGCGGGTGTCGTGCGCGCGGGCGGGCAGGAGTTCCGCGTCGTCCCTGGCGAGTGGACCGGTACACGTGATCGCAGTTGGGGTGTGCGGCCGATACCGGGGGAGGAGGGCGGGCGGTTCGCTGAGGAGCGTCCGACCGAGGGCTTCCACTGGATCTGGTGCCCGGTCCGGTTCGAGGACCGGTTCCTGATGGTGATCGTCCAGGAGGACGCGGACGGGTACCGCTCGCTGAGCGAGGCGACGATGGTCCGCCCCGGCCGCCGGGACCGCCAACTCGGCTGGCCCCAGGCCGAGATCACCTACCGCTCGGGCACCCGCCACCCCGAGCGAGCCCTCCTTCACCTCGGCGACGTACGCAAGCCCCAGGAGCTGGAGGTGGAGATCCTCACCTCGTCCGCGCTCGCCATCGGCGCCGGCTACCCGCCGGCCGAGGACTGGCAGCACGGCACCTGGCAAGGGCGCGGATGGGTCGACCGGCGCAGCTACGACCTCACCGAGGCCCACCCGTTGGCCGCGTACGGCGTCACCGATCACGCCGCGCGGTTCCGGCTGGACGGCAGGGTCGGCCACGGAATCTTCGAGCACGGCTCGTTCGGGCGGCACGACCCGAGCGGGTTCGCGGACTTCAAGTCGGTCGCACCGTAGGGGGTTTGGGACATGGCAGCCACGGCACCGCGCCCGCGCACCACCACCCGCGACCCCGAGGAACTAACCCGCCGCCTCACCGCCTGGCTCGGCACCCGGCTGCCCGGCGCGAAGTCGGTCGGCGTCACCGTCCCCGAGTCGAACGGCCTGTCCAGCGAGACCCTGCTCTTCGACATCGAGCACCCCGAACCGCCGGTGCGCGCCTGTGCGTTGCGGCTCGCGGCGGATCCGGCGGCGTACACCGTCTTCCCGGTGTACGACATGCCGCGCCAGTACCGGACGATGCGCGTCGTGGCCGAGCACACCGATCTGCCCGTGCCGAAGGTGTTGTGGCTGGAGGAGAACCCCGGCCCGCTCGGGACGCCCTTCTTCGTCATGGAGCGCGTCGAGGGGCGCGTGCCGCCCGACGTCATGCCGTACACCTACGAGGGCAACTGGCTGCACGCGGCGAGCGAAGCCGAGCGCGAGCACCTGGAGGCGGCCACCATCGGACTGCTGGCCCGGCTGCACGACCAAGTCCCGCTGAGGGAAGCCGAGTTTCTCGCGCTTCCGGGCGAGGACGACGCGCTGCGGCGGCATGTCACTGCTCAACGCGCGTACTACGAATGGGTGGTTGACGGACTGGTCCGCTCACCGCTCATCGAGGACGCGTTCGAGCGCCTGGAGGAGCTCTGGCCGCACGATCCGGGCGCGCCGGTGCTCAACTGGGGTGACGCGCGCATCGGGAACGTCATCTACGACGGTTTCGAACCCGCCGCCGTTCTCGACTGGGAGATGGCGGCCCTGGCCCCGCGCGAGGTCGACCTCGGCTGGACCGTCTATCTGCACCGCTTCTTCCACGACCTGACGGTCGCCTTCGGACAGCGCGGGCTGCCCGACTTCCTGCGCCGCGACCGGATCGAGGCCCGCTATGCGGACCTCACCGGCCACACGCCGCGCGACATGGACTTCTACACGCTGTACGCCGCCTTGCGGCACGCCGTCGTCATGCTGCGGATCGCCTACCGCCAGGCGTACTTCGGCGAAGTCGCCGTCCCGGCGGACCCGGACACACTGATCCTGCACCACGGCAGCCTGCGAGCCATGGTGCAGGGCAGCTACTGGGATTGAGCGAAGCGACCGGTGCGGTCGCTCAGGCGGCCTGGCGACGCATCGCCGGGATCCTGATGGGGCGCGAGCCCGGTCCGCCGACGTGCGAGAAGGGCTGGGTCCGCCAGTTCAGCCCCTGAGGGAGCGTCAACAGAAGGGCCAGCTCCTGCTCGTGGGGCTCCTCGGACTCGTCCGCGGAACCTGCCTCGGCGGCCTTGCGGCCCGTACCGGCGCAGACCGTGAGGCCGAACGGATTCCACGGCGAGGCGCACAGCGCGTGCTCCGGCAGGACCTCCTCGTCGGCCAGCAGGGCGATGGGCTGCGCGCAGTTCGGGCAGATCACCCGGTACATCTCGAAGGTGTCGTACGCGTCCAGCTCTTCGTCGTCGAAGTCGTCGGGTTCGACGCCCTCCGGAGCGGGCTCGACGACTGACTGAAGGCGCTTGGGCGCGGTACGACCAGGGCGCTTAAGACTCTGCATGGATAACTCCCCCTCGGGCTGGGGCCGTGAAGGCACTGCGGCCTCGACCACAGCAAGCACTTCCCGCCGGATCTCGGCGTTAATCACGGGCACATCACGGAGCCTGTTCGGGGCCTGTGGCGTTCGTCACATGCCGCCCGCAGGTGCCCGAGGCGGCCGGTTTGTCCCTCAGGCGGCCCACAGTCGTCCCTCGGTCACATCACAAACAGGGCATGACCTGGGCTGCTCAGGTATCCGAGGAGATCAGCCGCACTGTAGGTTCTTGCGCCATGGAGGAGCTGGACCGACAGATCGTGCAGCTGCTCGTCAAGGACGGGCGGATGAGCTACACCGACCTGGGCAAGGCCACGGGCCTGTCCACGTCTGCCGTGCACCAGAGAGTGCGGCGACTGGAGCAGCGCGGCGTCATCCGTGGCTACGCCGCGGTGGTGGATTCCGAGGCCGTGGGGCTGCCGATGACCGCGTTCATCTCGGTGAAGCCGTTCGATCCCAGCGCCCCCGACGACATCGCGGAACGGCTGGCCGGGGTTCCCGAGATCGAGGCCTGTCACAGCGTCGCGGGCGACGAGAACTACATCCTCAAGGTTCGGGTGGCCACGCCGCACGAGCTGGAGGAGCTGCTGAGCCGGCTGCGGGCGCTGGCGGGCGTGTCGACTCGGACGACCGTGGTGTTGTCGACGCCGTATGAGGCGCGGCCGCCGCGCATTTGATCGTCGTGGGTCTGCGCCGTTGAGCCTGCCCCCTGTCCAGAGGTGACGGGGGCAGGCGCGAGACTGTTCTCCATGAGTGAGCGCAGTTCCGAGCCGAAGACCGTCCTCCTCCGCCGTGGAGAAGTCCACAGCCCCGCCGATCCCTTCGCCACCGCGATGGTCGTGGAGCGCGGACAGATTGCCTGGGTGGGGTCCGAGGGGGCCGCCGACGCCTTCGCGGACGGCGTGGACGAGGTCGTCGATCTGGACGGTGCCCTGGTCACGCCCGCGTTCACCGACGCCCACGTGCACACGACCGCCACGGGCCTCGCGCTGACCGGCCTCGACCTGTCCGGCGCGCCCTCCCTCGACGCGGCCCTCGCCCTCGTACGGGACTTCGCCGCCGCCCGCCCGCAGGACAAGGTGCTCCTCGGTCATGGCTGGGACGCCTCCCGCTGGCCCGGTGGCCGTCCCCCGACGCGCGCCGAGCTCGACGAGGCCACCGGTGGCCGACCGCTCTACCTGTCCCGCATCGACGTCCACTCGGCGGTCGTCACGACGGCCCTGCTGGACATGACACCCGGCGAGCAGGGCGCGGGCGACGCCCCGCTCGTCGCCGGTGCCCACCACGCCGTACGCGCCACCGCGCTGGAGGCGATCACGCCGGCCCAGCGCGTCGAGGCACAGCGCGCGGCCCTCGACCACGCCGCCTCCCTCGGCATCGGCACCGTCCATGAGTGCGGCGGGCCGGACATCTCCTCCGAGGACGACTTCACCGGGCTGCTGCGCTCGGCAGCCGGGGAACCCGGACCGCGGGTCGTCGGCTACTGGGCGGAGCAGGACGTCCAGAAAGCGCGCGAGCTGGGCGCGATCGGCGCGGCCGGCGACCTCTTCGTCGACGGCGCCCTCGGCTCGCACACGGCCTGCCTGCACCAGCCGTACGCCGACGCGGCCCACACCGGCACCGCCTACCTCGACGCCGCCGCCGTCGCCGCCCATGTCGCCGCCTGCACCGAGGCAGGCCTCCAGGCGGGCTTCCACGCGATCGGCGACGCCGCCGTGACCGCCGTCGTGGAGGGCGTGCGCACAGCCGCCGAGAAGCTCGGTCTCGCCCGTATCCGCGCCGCCCGCCATCGCGTCGAGCACGCCGAGATGCTCATGCCGGAGACCGTCGCGGCTTTCGCCGAGCTCGGCCTGACCGCTTCGGTCCAGCCCGCGTTCGACGCGCTGTGGGGCGGCGAGGAGGGCATGTACGCGCAACGCCTGGGCGCCGAACGGGCCCGCACCCTGAACCCCTTCGCGGCCCTGCTGCGCGCCGGCGTCCCGCTCGCCTTCGGCTCCGACAGCCCGGTCACGCCCCTCGACCCCTGGGGGACGGTCCGCGCCGCCGCGTTCCACCACACGCCCGAGCACCGCGTCTCCGTGCGTGCCGCGTTCACGGCGCATACGCGGGGCGGCTGGCGGGCGGTCGGGCGCGACGACGCGGGCGTCCTGGTGCCGGGTGCGCCCGCCGACTACGCGGTGTGGCGCACCGGCGAACTGGTGGTCCAGGCCCCTGACGACCGGGTCGCTCGCTGGTCCACCGACCCCCGCTCCGGCACCCCTGGCCTGCCCGATCTGTCGCCGGGCCGCGAGCTGCCGATCTGCCTGCGCACGGTCGTGGGCGGACGAACGGTCTTCGTACGGCCGGGCGAGTGATCTCCCGGGGTGGCGCGCATGCGATCGCTGCGCACCACCCCGGCGCGCGACCTGCGCATCCTCCGCGCTGACCAGCGATGTGGGCGAAGACCCGCAGGTCAAACGGCTGTTGACAGGCGGAGGCCCGGGGCCGGTAGGTTCGGCCGAGTCCACCACCGGACGCCCGATCGGGGCCCGCGGATCTTCCGGGAACCGCCGCGACGCCGCTGGGTCAGGGACGGTGTGCCGCACCGGGGCACCGCCACTGGGAGCCAGGCTCAGCGTCCGCGCGGCGACGACGGAACGTCGCGGCCGATCGGGGAGGTGTGACCCGGGTGGGGCCCGGGCGCTCAGTAGACAACGGCTTTCGGTCGACCCGCAGCCAGCGGGCCCCAGGTCGGCCCGAAGGGCGCCGGGCCCCCATCCGCAGAAGGCGCGAACACCAGCAGAGAGTGCGAAACCGACGTATCCGGTCCCCGAAAAGTCAGCCTTACCCCGCTCTTGTGGAATCGACACCACCATACGAACGTGCTGTCGCGTCGGCCCAGGCCGCGACCACTATGGTGGATGTCTGCGTACGGATGTGAAGGGGCAGCAGTGAACGACGGCGACGGGGACCTCGCGGCACCGGACCGAGGGAAGCGGTTCGGGCCGCTCGGCACGGCGTTGGTGATCATTCCGACCTACAACGAGGCGGAGAACATCAAGGGCATCGTCGGCCGGGTCCGCAAGGCGGTCCCCGCGGCGCATGTGCTCGTGGCCGACGACAACAGCCCCGACGGCACCGGCAAGCTCGCCGACGAACTGGCCGCCGAGGACGACCACGTCCAGGTCCTGCACCGCAAGGGCAAGGAGGGCCTCGGCGCCGCCTACCTCGCGGGCTTCCGCTGGGGCATGGAGAACGGCTACGGCGTCCTGATCGAGATGGACGCCGACGGCTCCCACCAGCCCGAGGAACTTCCCCGCCTGCTGACCGCCCTCAAGGGTGCCGACCTCGTCCTCGGCTCCCGCTGGGTGCCCGGCGGCCGGGTCGTGAACTGGCCGAAGTCCCGCGAGTTCATCTCCCGCGGCGGCAGCCTCTACTCCCGGCTCGCCCTGGACCTCCCGCTGCGCGACATCACCGGCGGCTACCGTGCCTTCCGCCGCGAGACCCTCGAAGGACTGGGCCTTGACGACGTCGCCTCCCAGGGCTACTGCTTCCAGGTCGACCTCGCCCGCCGCGCGGTCAAGGCCGGGTTCCATGTCGTCGAGGTGCCCATCACCTTCGTCGAGCGCGAACTCGGTGACTCGAAGATGAGCCGCGACATCCTGGTCGAGGCGCTGTGGCGGGTCACGTCGTGGGGAGCGCAGGAGCGGGTGGGCAAGCTGATGGGCCGCCGTGCCAAGCCTTCGTCGTCGCCCTCGTCGCCCTCGTCGCCCTCGTCGCCGTCACAGTCGTAGTCGACCCACGTTCAGCCGTCACAGGCGCCGCCCATGACCGCACAGGCGTCGTCGGCCGTCCCCTTATCCCGCTCTGAGCCGGACCCAGGCACACTGGACGCATGACGACTGGCGCACCGACCCCCACCTACCCCGCCTCGCCCCGACGCTCCCGGCTGCGTACGTTCCTGCCGCTGGGCATCGCCGCGTGGCTGGTGCTGGAGATCTGGCTGCTGACCGTGGTCGCGGACGCGGTGGGCGGGCTCGCGGTGTTCCTGCTGCTGCTCGCCGGCCTGGTGCTCGGCTCGGTGGTGATCAAGCGGGCGGGCCGTCGCGCCTTCCAGTCCCTGAACGAAGCGCTGCAACGCGGCGGCACCCCGACGAGCGGCGGCGGCAACGGCCTGATGATGCTGGGCGGCCTGCTGATCATGCTGCCGGGCCTGATCTCGGACGCAGTGGGTCTCGTTCTGCTGATCCCGCCGGTCCAGAAGGCACTCAGCCGTCATGCGGAGCGGACGTTCGAGCGCAAGCTGCGCGAGGCGACCCCGGGTTCACTCGGTGACGCCTTCCAGCAGGCTCGTATGCACCGCCCCGATGGCAAGGTCGTACAGGGGGAGGTCATCAGGGACGAGCCGGGGGACGCGCCGCAGGACCCGCGCCCGCCCCTGACGCGCTGACATCGCAAGTCGGCATCGCAAGTCGGCATCGCGCATCGCAAAAGGAGACCTGGCGCCGTTGAGCGCCGGGTCTCCTTTTTGCATGCCCAGCACATTTCAGACACAGCAATTTCTGGGCACAGCAAACCGCGGGCGCCGTACGTCACCTTCACGTACGGCGCCCGCGGTTACATGCTTTGCCTGGTCAAACTCGCCCAAGCCGTGTTGGGATCACGCCGACTTGCGGCTGTCCCGGGGGTGAACCGCGATGTTCATCGCCCCCGAGCGGAGAACGGCAAGTCGCTCCTCGAGGACCTCTTCGAGTTCCTCTCGGGTACGCCGCTCCATCAACATGTCCCAATGCGTACGCGCGGGCTTGGCCTTCTTCTCCTCAGGGCCGTCGCCGTCCACGAGGAGTGCCTGGGCCCCGCAGACCTTGCACTCCCACTCCGGCGGGATCTCCGCCTCGACCGAGAAGGGCATCTCGAACCGGTGCCCCTTCTCGCATGCGTACTCCACGGCCTGGCGCGGGGCCAGGTCGATGCCGCGGTCCGTCTCGTAGCTGGTCACCACGAGGCGCGTGCCGCGAAGAGCTCGCTCACTCATGAATCGTGCCTCCCGGGCTTGTCGCCCACAGGACAGGTGTCGCTGTCGTCGTCATCCGGTCAACGTCCGGTCGGCGGTAAAGATTCCCGTCCCGTGTCCCGTTCTGGGTGATGCGTCGCCGTCGTAGCCGCAGCCTTGCTGACCAATGTCGTACCCACCGGCGCCCGGTTTGTCACATCTGCTAGCAGATGTCACACAGCGTTTCGGCATCTTTGACGCGCAGTAACGGTACGCCTGGCAGGCCAAACGCGTACACTACCGCCCTTTCACCGGGAACGCTAAATCCTTGTCGGGACCGGATTGCCCGCGTCGCTGATCGCCCGCCGCACCGGAACCCTCGCGAGCAGGGCGAACCCGATGACGAAGAAGGCCACCAGGGAGATGATCGCGTCCCGATAGCTGCCGGTCAGTTGGTAGGTGAGCCCGAACAGAAGAGGGCCCAGCCAGCTCATACCGCGGTCGCTCATCTCATACGCCGAGAAATATTCGGCCTCCTTCCCCGGCGGGACGAGATGGGAGAACAGGGAGCGGGACAGCGCCTGGCTGCCGCCCAGGACCAGTCCGATGCCGGCCGCCAGCACGAAGAACCACACCGGCGCCCCGGCCGGCAGGAAGTACCCGGCCGCCAGCGTGACCGTCCACGCGATCAGAGAGCCGAGGATCGTCCGCTTCGCTCCGTAGGTCCGGGCCAGCCGTCCCATCGTCAGCGCGCCCACCACCGCGAGGACCTGGACCAGCAGTACCGCGCCGATGAGTGTGGACTGGCCGAGGCCCAGTTCCTCGGAGCCGTAGATCGACGCCTGGGAGATCACCGTCTGGATGCCGTCGTTGTAGACGAGGTAGGCGAGGAGGAACGCCAGCGTCAGCGGGTGGCGGCGCATGTCGCGGACCGTCGCCGCGAGCTGCCGGAAGCCCATCGCGCTCGGCTTCTTGGCCGCACGGTCGTCGGTCGTGGTCCGACGGTCGCGCAGTCGTCGTAGCGGGATGAGAGCGAAGCCACCCCACCACAGGCCGGCCGATGCCAGGCAGATACGGACGGCCATGCTCTCGGAGACCCCGAAGGAGTCGTGCGCCAGATACAGGACCAGGTTCAGGATCAGCATCAGCGAGCCCGAGGCATAGCCGAAGGCCCAGCCGCGGGAGGAGACCGCGTCGCGCTCCTCGGGTGGGGCGATCTGCGGGAGGTAGGAGTTGTAGAGCATCATCGCGACCGACTGGGCCGCGTTCGCCACGATCAGCAGGAGGCCGCCGAGCAGATAGCGGTCGCCGTCCAGGAAGAACATGGCCAGGGTGGCCGTGGCCCCCAGATAGGCGGCAGCGGCGAGGAGGGGCTTCTTGCGGCCCGTGCGGTCGGCGGCCGCGCCCACCAGGGGCATCACCACGACGGCGACGATCACCGACAGGGACACCGAGTACGCGAAGAAGGAGCCGGCGCGCACCGGGATGCCCAGGGGATGGACGAACCCCTCCGCGTCCGCCGCCTTCTCGGCGACCGACGTCAGATAGGGGCCGAGGAACACGGTGAGCACGCTCGTCGAGTAGACGGAGCACGCCCAGTCGTAGAAGTACCAGCCGCGCTGCTCGCGGCGGCGGTCCGCGGCCTCGTCGGCCGCATCCGTCCGCACGGTATCGGTGCCCACCCCGCGCCCTCGCTTCCCCGTGGTGATCCCCGCGCGAGGGGCGGAGTCCGGACGGGGGTCAGACCCAGACGCCCCGGTCCTCCATGACCTTGCGCAACGTGTCGATGTGATCGGTCATGATGCCATCCACTCCCAGGTCCAGGAGCCGGTGCATCGCATCGGGATCATTGATGGTCCACACGTGCACCTGCAGCCCGCGCGCGTGGGCGGCCCGTACGAAGCGGTGGTCCACCACCTGGATCCCGGACTGCGTCTCGGGTACCTGGGCGGCGACCGCCGAGCGGCGCAGCGCGGCCGGTACTCCCCAGGAGCGCAGCCGCAGGTTGAGGACGCCCCGGGTGCCGTACGACGTCGCCAGGCGGGGTCCGGCCAGGCGCTGGGCTCGGATGACGCGGGCCTCGGAGAAGGAGCCGACGCAGACGCGGTCCCAGGCGTCGGTGCGCTCGATCAGCTCCAGGAAGGGGTGGAGGGCAGGCTCCGCCTTGAGGTCGACGTTCCAGCGGACGTCGGGGAAGGTCTCCAGGAGCTCTTCGAAGAGGGGTACGGGCTCTTTGCCCGCCACGCGCGCGTGCCGTATGTCACCCCAGGGCAGATCCGCGATCCGGCCCGCTCCGTCCGTCACCCGGTCCAGGGTCGCGTCGTGGAAGGCGACGAGTTTGCCGTCGCGCGTGGTGTGGACGTCGGTCTCGATGTACCGGTAGCCCAGGTCGACCGCGCGCCGGAACTGGAACACGGTGTTCTCCAGGCCGTCTGCCGCCCCGCCCCGATGGGCGAAGGGGATCGGGCCGGGGTGGTCGAGGTACGGGTGGCGTATCCGCGTGGTGCTCACGGACGCAGTATCGCTCGCCGGGGTTGCCCGGTGGCAACGACCGTGCTGCCGTCCGATGCCGGGGGGACGGCGAACACCCGCAGGAAGAGCTGGGCGAGCGGGCCGATGGACAGTGCGTAGAGCAGGGTGCCGATGCCGACGGTGCCGCCCAGGGCGAAGCCGGTCACGACGACCGCGATCTCGACGGCCGTGCGCATCAGACGGATCGAGCGGCCGGTACGCCGGTGCAGTCCGGTCATCAGGCCGTCCCGGGGGCCCGGTCCGAAGCGGGCGGCGATGTAGAGGCCGGTGGCCACGCCGTTGAGCAGGATGCCGGCCAGGAGGAGCGGGATCCGTACGGCCAGGGAGTGCGCCTCGGGGAGCAGGGCGAGGGAGCCGTCCATGGCGATGCCGACCACGAAGACGTTGGAGACGGTGCCGAGGCCGGGGCGCTGGCGCAGCGGGATCCACAGGAGCAGTACCGCGGCTCCGACGATGATCGAGACGACGCCGATCGTCAGGCCGGTGCGTTCGGCGAGGCCCTGGTGCAGTACGTTCCAGGGCTCCAGGCCGAGGCCCGCTTCGACGAGCAACGCCGAGCTCGCGCCGTACAGCGCGAGCCCGATGTAGAGCTGTGCCAGCCGCCGTATGAGATGCCCCTCCTTGAGCCGCTGTAGGAGATGCCCCTGCGTGGACAAGACGTGCCCCCTGTGGTGGTAGTGGCCTGATGCATGACACCCTGTGGCTTGGGAAGCAAAGCCATCCATGGCCAATTCGGGGAAGGTGGACTGGAAATCATGGCGCAGTGGACTTCTGCGGTGGGTGCCACGCAGCTCGCTCGGCTCCTCACCTCACAGCAGGACCGCCCCGCCGGCCCCGGCACCAGGCGCCCGCCCGCGTACCGGGCCATGGCCGACGGTATCCGGCTGCTCGTGCTGGAGGGCCGCGTCCCGGTCGCCGCGCGGCTGCCCGCCGAGCGTGAGCTGGCCCTCGCGCTGTCCGTGAGTCGTACGACCGTGGCGGCGGCGTACGAGGCGCTGCGCGCCGAGGGGTTCCTGGAGTCCCGGCGCGGGGCCGGGAGCTGGACCGCCGTACCGGCCGGGAACCCGCTGCCCGCGCGCGGCCTCGAGCCGCTGCCGCCCGAGGCGCTCGGCTCGATGATCGACCTGGGCACCGCGGCGCTGCCCGCGCCCGAGCCGTGGCTGACCCGTGCGGTCCAGGGGGCCCTGGAGGAGCTGCCCCCCTACGCCCACACGCACGGTGACTATCCGGCCGGGCTGCCCGCGCTGCGCTCGATGATCGCCGAGCGGTACACGGCGCACGGGATTCCGACGATGCCCGAGCAGATCATGGTGACGACCGGGGCGATGGGCGCGATCGACGCGATCTGCCATCTGTTCGCGGGCCGCGGTGAGCGGATTGCCGTCGAGTCGCCGTCGTACGCCAACATCCTCCAGCTGATGCGGGAGGCGGGCGCCCGGCTCGTGCCCGTCGCCATGGCGGACGGGCTGGCCGGCTGGGACATGGACCGGTGGCGGCAGGTGCTGCGGGAGGCCGCGCCGCGGCTCGCCTATGTCGTCGCCGACTTCCACAACCCGACCGGGGCGCTGGCCGACGAGGACCAGCGGCGGCGGCTGGTGGACGCGGCGCGGTCGGCGGGGACGGTGCTCGTGGCCGACGAGACGATGAGCGAGCTGTGGCTCGACCCGGATGTCGAGATGCCGCGCCAGGTGTGCGCCTTCGACCCCGCGGGGTCGACCGTCATCACCGTCGGGTCGGCCAGCAAGGCCTTCTGGGCGGGGATGCGGATCGGCTGGGTGCGGGCGGCTCCGGATGTGATCCGCAGTCTGGTGTCCGCGCGCGCGTACGCCGATCTGGGGACGCCGGTTCTGGAGCAGCTGGCCGTGAACTGGCTGTTCGGTACCGGCGGTTGGGAGCAGGCGGTGGAGGTGCGGCGCACACAGGCCCGGGAGAACAGGGACGCGCTGGTCGCCGCCGTGCGGCGGGAACTGCCCGGGTGGGAGTTCGAGGTGCCGCGCGGCGGGCTCACGCTGTGGGTGCGGACGGGGGGCCTGTCGGGTTCGAGGATCGCGGAAGTGGGGGAGCGGGTCGGGGTCCGGGTGCCGTCCGGGCCTCGGTTCGGGGTGGACGGGGCCTTCGAGGGGTATGTGCGGTTGCCGTTCACTGTGGGGGGTGCGGTGGCCGAGGAGGCCGCGGTGAGGCTGGGGGCGGCGGCGCGGTTGGTGGAGAGCGGGGCGACCGGGGGCAGTGAAGGGCACCGTACGTTCGTCGCCTGACCGGCGCCGGCCGCCCGCGGGGTGCGCGGGTTACGAGGTCTCGACCACCACGGCCTCCGCGGGTACCGGCTCCGGCTCCTGTTCCGGCTTCGTCGTGTTCGTCGGCTTCGCCGGCGGTTCCACCTCCACCGGAGTCGTCCGCTCCGGCAGCAGATCCAGTACCGCCTGCCGGTGCGTGTCGCTCGTCGCGTCGTCGTACGGGTCCGGGGTCGCCGGGACCTGGAGGCGGTGGACGGGGCCCGTGCCGAGGCGGGCGTAGCCGCGGCCGGGTGGGACGTCGGTGACCGGGGTGGTGTGCGGGGGAGCGCCCAGGACCGTCTCCAGCTGCTCCGCCGTCGCGGGGCCGAGCACGACACGCGCGCGCGTGTGCTGTCGTACGGCGTCGCTGAGTGTGTCCATGGCGTCCCACTGGTCGGCCACGACCACCGTGACATTGGCCGCGCGGCCGTGCCGCAGGGGCACCTGGAGCAGGGACTGGGGATCCTTGCGGTTGTCCGCCGCCGCGAGGTGGGAGAACGCGGTCGGGCGGTCCAGGAGGATCCAGAGCGGGCGCTTGGTGTCGTCCGGCGGCGGATGGCCCGCCTGACGGGTCCGGTTGATGGCGATCAGGCGCCGCTCCGTTTCCGTCGCCGCCCACTCCAGGCTCGCCAGCGCCCCGGCCAGCCCGCACTCGACGGCCAGGACGCCGTCCCGCCCGATCAGGCAGGCGTACTCGCCGGTGCTGCCGCCCTCGACGATGACGATGTCGCCGTACTGGAGGGCCTGCAGGGCGATGGAGCGCAGCAGGGTGGAGGTGCCGGTGCCCGGCTGGCCCATGACCAGCAGGTGGGGCTCGGTGGAGCGGATGCCGGTGCGCCAGACGACCGGCGGTACGTCGCGCTGTTCCGCGCCGTGGGTGAGCGGGAGCGTGCGCTGGACCCGGGTGAGATCGGTGAAGCCCAGAACCGTTTCGCCGGGGGCCGTGACGAAGCGCTGGGCGGCGATGTCGGTGGGCAGGGGCGTGAGGGCGGTGACGGTGAGCTCGTTGCCCTCCTCGTCCCAGGTGAAGTGGTACTCACGGCCGCGGCCGGACTTCGCGGTCAGCAGGTGCTCGATCCGCGCGCGGGCCTGGGCCTCGCCGTCGGTGAAGTAGGCGGGGTAGCGGATCAGGAGACCGCTGACGCGTCCCGTGGCGTCGAACTCGTACTCGGGGAAGGCCTTCTCCCACTCGCCGCCGTGGGTGTAGAGCGGTGCCGGGTCCTCGGCGGCGGAGAAGTAGGGGACCAGTGCGTCGTACAGCGACCGCAGGCGCTCCGTCTGCGACTCGTCGGGGCCGTCGGGTGCCGAGGGCTCGCGGTCGCGGCCCTGCCAGGCCGCCGCCGCCATCAGCGTGATGACGGCGAGCAGCGGGCCGTACGGAACGAGTGCCACGACCAGGATCACCGAGGCCACAAGGAACAGCAGCATGCCGCGCTTGTCCTTGGGCGTGTCGGCCCACTTGCGCCGCCCGGCCGAGGCCAGCCGGCGCAGCCCGCGGGTGATCGTGATCAGCGGGTGGAGGACGTCAGAGGCGCTGTCGGTCGCTGTCCGGGCCAGCTCCCGGCTGCGGGCGAACTGCGCCCGGGCCAGCTCCCGGCTCCGGGTGATCTGCGCGCTGCCTGTGCTCAGAATGCGGGGGAGGGGGCGGCGGGCCACTGCTGTCTCCTACAGGTGCGTACGGGTGGATGGGGCGGCGTCAGAAATGGATGCCGCCCAGGAGGCTCGCCAGGCTCTCGCCGCCGGCCTTGATGCTCGGTGCGATGGCCGTGCTCGCCAGATAGAAGCCGAACAGGCACGAGATCAGGGCGTGCGACGGCTTCAGCCCGTCCTTGCGGAAGAAGATGAAGACGACGATGCCGAGCAGGACGACGCCTGAGATGGAGAGGATCATGAGAGTGCTCCTGGATTGGTGGGGACAGTCACCATGAGTACTTCCAGGATCACAGGATGTATCCATATGATAAAAGGTGCAACTGGGTGAAATTCGCCGTATTTCCCTCGGGTGGCGGAGTGTCCTGGGCCGGATGAGCTCGTGTGGTGCGCCCGACCGTGTCTGCGATGATCTTTGCCGCGGGCGCGTCGGGTCATGTGCCGCGCGAGCCAGTACCCTGGCGAATCACTCGTACGGCCGAGCATCGCTCGCCGGCCGTGCCCGTGCTCCGCGTAGTTCCGGCAGTTCCCGTAGTCCCAGAAGTTCCAGCAGTTCCCCGCAGTCCCCGTGTTCGCAGTGAGAGGCGGTCCGGCCGATGAGTGAAGCCCCCGACCCCGAGGTCGTGGAGCTGGCGACCAAGATCTTCGATCTGGCCCGGCAGGGGCAGACCGAGCCGCTCGTGGCCTACGTCGACGCGGGCGTTCCGGCCAACCTCACCAATGACCGCGGTGACTCGCTCGTGATGCTCGCCGCGTATCACGGCCACGCCGAGGCCGTGCGCGCGCTGCTCGCCCGGGGCGCCGCGGCGGAGCATGTCAACGACCGAGGGCAGACACCACTCGCAGGTGCCGTCTTCAAGGGTGAGACGGAAGTGATCAAGGCTCTGCTGGAGGGCGGCGCCGACCCGGCCGCGGGCACTCCGTCCGCGGTCGACACGGCCCGCATGTTCGGCAAGACGGAACTGCTCGAGTTGTTCGGCGCACACTGATCCGAATGTTCTGACCAGCGAAAACACAGATAACGGGGGAGGCGGTACAGGGCCGCCGAAATTTCGGTCGCGGCAGATGGAAGTGCCGAGTCATCATGACGTCGTGATTCACGGACGCGATGGCTGGGCAGGTGTTGCCGCACCGCGCGGGCCGTGATGCGGCCCGCATGGGCCACTGACGAGAGGCAGAGGAAAATGGTCTACAGCAAGCAGGAAACGGCGGGCGCCCCGACGTGTTGTCACGCGGCCAGGTGAAGCAAGAACCCCGGTTGCGTCGACGCTTGATGTGAGGCTGTTTCCCATGTTCGAACCGGTCATAGCGCCCAGCGGTACGCTGCTCGGCCTGCTCCAGCGGGGGCGGGGCGACGGCACACTGCACGCGCTCACCGCCCCGCGTGCCGAAGCGCTCGCGGCTCTGAACCACTGCGTGCTGCGAGACCCCCGCCACGACTGGCAGGTGGAGAACCGCTCGCTCTACTACGCCCGTCTCTACCTCGACCTGAACGGCGAGCTGGACGAGATCGAGGCCCACCTCTTCGACGTCGAGGACGCCCTCGACACCGAGGAGTCACGCACCGGGCTGGCCCTCGCCGTCCTCGGTCACCTCGCCTCCTACGGCAGGCAGGACGCCCTCGAACTGCTGCGCAGGTACGCCGCGTCAGGCTCCAACTGGGCCTGGGCGCTGGACGAACTGGCGCTCAGGGACGACGACGGCGGGCTGCGCGCCCTCGCCGCGCCCGTGCTGGCGCGTTTCCCGGCCGATCCCGAGGGCGAGGCCGAGCTGGCTGTCGCCGTACGCGATGCTTTTGAGCCACGGCCGTGGCGGCTGTGGGCCGAGGATCCGCGCGAATCGATCGCCACGCGTGTGCGTGCCGCTCAGGAGGCCGGCTGTTTCGACCGCTGGCAGCGGCAGATGCGACCTACCGGGCCCCGTCCGGGGTGGAGCGTGCAGGCCGTCTTCGAGTGGGCCCAGCAGGGCATCGAGCGCGGTGCCGCGCTGCATGTGCCCGCCGCTCGGTGCCTCAGTGCCGTCGCGGGCCCCGAGGACCGGCCGGAGATCGTGGCCGCCGCCGAGGACGGCACCGACGGTGCCCGTTGCACGGCCCTGCGCTACCTCGCCGACAGCAATGATCCGGACGCCCTCGACCTGATCGAGGCGGCCGTGGTCACCGGCTCGTCGGTCGTCGTGGAAGCCGCACTCGACGCTTTCGAACGTATGCGCAGTATTGCCGCCGTCGACCGCGCGCGAGGCTGGGCCCGACGGCCCGATCCGCTGGGCGCCGCCGCCGGGCGCATGCTGGCCTGCCGGGGCGGGGTCGGGGACAAGGACCTGGTCCTCGCGGCGCTACGGGAGGCCGTACGCGGCGAAGGCCCTGACGCGCCGACCCTGTGGACCCTTGTCGACGGCACCGGACGGCTCGGCATCGCCTGCGCGGCCCCCGTGCTGCGCCATATCTACCGCGAGACCGCCTCCTCCCATCTGCGCGGCCGCACCGCACGCGCCCTGGCCGCCACCGATCCCTCCTTCCCGTCCGGCTTCGCCGTCGAGTGCCTCTGGGACTGCGAGGAGACCACGCGCGAGATCGCCGCCCGGCACGCCGAGACCGGCGACACCCGCGTCGTCGAGCGATTGCGTCGGCTCGCCGCCGATCCTGCGGAGGAGGCCGAGGTCCAGACGGCCGTACGCAGCCGGATCGGGCCGGACACGACCACCGGCTGATCATCGGGCGGGTCGTCAAGGTCGGCTGATGATCGGGCTGGTCGTGACGGTCGGCTGATGATCGATCGAGCCGTGACGGTCGGCTGATCGCCGATCATCGAGCGGGGCATGTGTTCACGCTGTGAATGTCGGGGAGATCCGCCCGCCAGGTGAACGCGGGATGACCTGCGGGTCAGGCGCGCATGGACGTGATCTGACCCGCCCGGGTGCGCAGCGGAACGCTCATGGGACGTTCCCTGTTCGGAAAGATCCACGTTGACGCGGCCACGTCCAGCCCGGCGACAACACCGGTATGCGTGTCGTCATCGTGACCGAATCCTTTCCCCCCGATGTGAACGGCGTGGCCCACTGCGCGCTCCAGACCGCCCGACACCTGGTCGATCGCGGTCACGCTCCCCTCGTCGTCGCACCCGCCCCGGCGCCCGGAAACAAGCTCGCCGCCCTGGCGGCGCCGTGCCCGGTCGTCCATGTCCCCTCCCTTCCGCTCCCCGGCTACCCCCAGGTCCGCGTCGCCCTCCCCAGCCGACGCCTCGCCGCGGCGATCGTCCAGCACCGCCCGGACATCGTGCACCTGGCCAGCCCCTTCGTCCTCGGCGTCCGTGGCATGGCCGCCGCCGCCAAGTTCGGTGTCCCCGCCGTCGCCGTCTACCAGACCGACCTGGCCGGTTACGCCCGTACCTACATGGGCGCCGGCGAGGCCGCGGCCTGGCGCCGCATCCGCTCCGTCCACTCCGCCGCCGACCTCACTCTCGTCCCGTCCAGCGCATCCATGAACGATCTGGAGGCCCATGGGGTTCCCAGGCTCAAGCTGTGGGCACGCGGCGTGGACACCGCCCGCTTCCGCCCCGAGCTCCGGGACGAGGCGTTGCGCCGCGAGCTCGCCCCGAACGGCGAGGTGATCGTCGGATACGTCGGTCGGCTCGCCCCCGAGAAGCACATCGAGCTGCTGGCCGACACCTGCCGCCTGCCGGGCGTGAAGGTCGTGATCGTCGGCGACGGGCCGAGCCAGCCCGCGCTCGCCGAGGCGCTGCCCGGCGCGGTCTTCCTGGGCCGACGCGGCGGCGACGACCTCGCCCGGATCTTCGCCTCGTTCGACGTCTTCGCGCACACGGGTCCGTTCGAGACCTTCTGCCAGACGGTGCAGGAGGCCATGGCCAGCGGCGTGCCCGTAGTCGCACCCGCCGCCGGTGGCCCGCTCGACCTGGTCGACCACGGCCGCACCGGCCTGCTGGTGCCGCCGCGTGACGCCGCCGCCGTACGGGACGCGGTGCAGTCCCTGGTCGCCGACCCTGCGCTGCGGGCCGCGTACGGCGCTGCCGGGCATGCCACGGTCGAGGGCCGCACCTGGGCGGCCATCGGCGACCAGCTGATCGGGCACTACGCGGACGTGGTCGCCGCGCGCCGGGCGGTGGTGGCGGCATGAACGGCCTGCGTATCGTCCGGCTCGCGAACTTCGTCGCGCCGGCCTCCGGGGGGCTGCGCACCGCGCTGCGCGAGCTCGGCAAGGGCTTCAAGCTGGCGGGTCACGATCCCGTCCTCATCGTGCCGGGTGAGAAGTACAGCGACCGCGAGACCGAGCAGGGCCGGGTGATCACCTTGCCCGGTCCGATGCTGCCCGGCACCGGCGGCTACCGCGTGCTCCTCGACAAGCGGCGGGTCGCGGCCCTCCTGGAGGAACTCGCCCCCGACCGCCTGGAGGTCTCCGACCGCACCACGCTGCGGTGGACCGGCAGGTGGGCCCGCCGCGCCCGCGTGCCCGCCGTGATGGTCTCCCACGAGACCGCCGACGGTGTGCTGCGCACCTGGGGTCTGTCCGAGAACATGTCCCGGCGCGCGGCCGACGCCCTCAACGTCCGTACGGCGCACACGTACTCCAAGGTCGTGTGCACCACCGAGTTCGCCGAGCGGGAGTTCGTGCGGATCGGCGCCCGCAACGTCGTACGGGCCCCGCTGGGCGTCGACCTGATGAACCGGCGTCCCACCCTGCGCGATGCCGCGCTGCGC
Source organism: Streptomyces sp. cf386 (assembly GCF_900103585.1). GTDB lineage: Bacteria > Actinomycetota > Actinomycetes > Streptomycetales > Streptomycetaceae > Streptomyces. The sequence goes on along the minus strand of NZ_FNHV01000012.1, from coordinate 41,379 downwards.
GCCACACACGCGCGTGCGGACGAGACGCTGCTGGTGATGTGCTCCCGGCTCTCCGTGGAGAAGCGGCCCGGCACCGCGCTGGACGCCCTGGAGTCGCTGCGCCGGCGTGGAGTGCGCGCCGTGCTCGTGGTGGCGGGCAACGGGCCGCTGCGCGCGGGGCTCGAGAAGCGGGCGCAGGAGCGGGACCTGCCGGTGACCTTCCTCGGGCATGTCGCCGACCGCAGCCTGCTCGGCGCGCTCCAGGCATCCGCCGACGTGGCCCTGGCCCCCGGGCCCGCCGAGACCTTCGGGCTCGCCGCGCTGGAGGCCATGGCCTGCGGTACACCCGTCGTGGCGAGCGCGTCCTCCGCGCTGCCTGAGGTGATCGGTTCCGCCGGGGCCACCGCCGCGGACAACGGGGACGCCTTCGCGGACGCCGTGGAGATGATCCTCGACCGGCCCGAGCGCGAGCGCCGAGAGGTGGCACGCGCGCGTGCGGAGTGCTTCGGCTGGGGCACGGCGGTGGACGGCTTCCTCACCGCGCACGACGCGGCGGTGCCGGTGCGTCCCTTCGTGCGTGCGGAGGGCGCGGCATGAGACCGCTCCGCTACGTCGCCCTCGGGGACTCGCTGACCGAGGGCGTGGGCGATCCCGTGACGAACGGGTGGCGCGGCTGGGCCGCGCTGCTCGCCGGCGGGCTGTCCGAACCGGCCGCCGAGTTCACCAACCTGGCGGTCAGCGGGGCGCAGACGCGGGACGTGCTGGAGACCCAGCTGCCCGCCGCGCTGACCCTGCGTCCGGACGTCGCGTCCGTCCTGGTGGGTGTCAACGACACCCTGCGCAGCACCTTCGACATAGAGAAGATCGCCGAACGCCTCGACAAGGTCTACGCGTCCTTCACCCGCCAGGGCACGGCCGTGCTGACAGCGTGCCTGCCCGACCCGGGCACGATGCTGGGACTGCCGGGGATCCTCGGCAACCCGCTGGCTCGGCGGCAGCGGGCCGTCAACACGGTGGTCCACACGCTCTCCGAGCGGTACGGGGCGGTGCATCTGCATGCGGTCGACGACGACTGGATCATGGACCGCGCGATGTGGAGCTCGGACCGGCTACATCCCGGGGAGCGCGGGCACCGGCAGATCGCCCTGCGCTTCCACGCGATGCTGGCGCACCGGGGTCTCGCGACGGCGACGGCGCCCTCGCCGGAGCCCGAGTTTCCGCCGCCCACCAAGTCGGCGAGCCTGCTGTGGCTGGCCACCGCGGGTACCGCCTGGATGATCCGGCGGTGCAACGACCTGCTGCCGCAGCTGGTGCGCCTCGCCGCCGTGGAGATGCGGCACCGGGCGAAGGGCACCAGCGATCGGCTGGACCTGCGGGCGGCGCAGTCGGTGTCGATGGCGCTGGCCTCGCTGTCCGTGCCGGGGCCGACGGGGTTGCCCGAGCGTCGGCCGGCGGCCGAGCAGACGGCGTTGCCCGGCCACCGGTTGGTGCCTGAGCAGCGGCCCCTGCCGGAGGGATTGCCTCTGTCCGAACGCCGCTTGGTGTCCGAGCAACTGTCCCTGCCGGACGGACTGTCGGTGCCCGTGCCCGTGCCCGGACAGCGCGCGGTCCCCAAGCAGCAGCCCGCACCGGAGGCGGCGTAGCGCACGCGTGCGTGGCGGGATGTGGCGGCCGTCAGCGACGGCGTACGGCCACGAAGCGGACCGGGGTGCCCGGTACCGCCTGGGCTGCGGCCGGGAGGTCGGCCGCGCGGACGACGGCGATCACCGGGTAGCCGCCCGTGGTCGGATGGTCGGCCAGGAACACCACCGGCCGGCCGTCGGGCGGCACCTGGACCGCGCCCAGGACCACGCCCTCGCTGGGGAGTTCGCGGGTGAGCGCCCGTTCCAGGGCGGGGCCCTCGGTGCGCAGCCCGATGCGGTTGCTCGCGGGGGAGACGCTGTACACGCGGGAGGTGAAGGCACGCACGGCACCGGGCGTGAACCAGTCGTCGCGCGGACCCGGCGTCACATGCAGGACGAGCTCGGCGGGGGGCGCCGGCTGCGGAGCGACGTCCACGCGCGCGTGGAGCGGCGTCGGTTGTCCCAGGGGCAGCACCGCGCCGTCCGTGAGGGGCGGTGGACCGAGTCCGGACAGCAGATCCGTGGAGCGGCTGCCCAGGACCGGTTCGACGGTGATTCCGCCGGAGACGCCCACATAACTCCGTACGCCCGAGAGGGCCGCGCCCACATCCAGGAGTGCGCCATCGGGCACCCGCACCGAAGCGCCCCAGGCGACCGGGCGTCCGTCCACCGTGACCCGGCAGGGCGCGCCGCCGACCGCCACGGTGACCGCCGAACGGGGCCGCACCGTGCAGCCGTTGAGCGTGGTCTCCAGTACGGCCGCCTCGGGGGCGTTGCCGACCAGCCGGTTGACGAGAGCCGCCGCCGGCCCGTCCAGGGCACCCGAACGCGGCACGCCCAGGTGGGCGTGTCCGGGACGGCCGAGGTCCTGCACGGTGGTGAGCGCCCCGGCGCGGACGACGGAGAGCGCGCGGTCGGTCATGAGCTCCCCACCGGAACGAAGCGCACGCGCGTGCCCGGTGACAGCAGCGCGGCCGGCACACGCGTGTGGTCCCACAGCACGGTGTCCGTGGTGCCGATCAGCTGCCAGCCACCCGGCGACGAGCGCGGGTACACGCCCGTGTACGGGCCCGCGAGCGCCACCGCACCCGCAGGGACGGCCGTGCGCGGAGTGGCCCGGCGAGGGACGTCGTAGCGCGGCGGTAGACCGGTGAGATAGCCGAAGCCGGGTGCGAAGCCGCAGAAGGCGACACTGAACTCGGTGTCCGCGTGGACACGGGCCACCTCGTGCGGGGAGACGCCCCACTGCGCGGCGACGTCGGCCAGGTCCGGGCCGTCGTAGCGCACCGGGAGTTCGACGACCACACCCGCGCGTGGGGGAGCGGGCGGCACTTCGGACGTGGCCAGTTCGGCGGCGACGCGGACCGGGTCGACGACGCCGTCCAGGAGGACCGTCCGGGCCGCGGGAACGATCTCGCGGACCGACAGCGAGCCCTCGGCTCGGCGTCGCAGCAGCTCCGCGTGCAGCGCCTGGGCCTCCTCGCCCGAGGACACCTCGACGAGCAGGGCGTCGTCGCCGACGGGCAGCGCCCTCATACGAAGGCCTCCACCCGGACCCCCGACTCCTCCAGCCGAGCCCGCACCCGGCGGGACAGCTCGACGGCGCCCGGCGTGTCACCGTGCAGGCACAGGGAACGCGCGCGTACGTCCACCGGAACTCCGGAGTGGGAGGTGACCACGCCCGTGCGGGCCAGGCCCACCGAACGCTCCACGACGGCATCCGGGTCGGTGACCACGGCGCCCTCCTGGCCACGCGGCACGAGCGTGCCCCGCTCGGTGTACGCGCGGTCCGCGAACGCCTCCGTGACGGCCGGCAGCCCGGACTTCGCGGCCAGCTCCAGCAACCGCGAGCCGGGCAGGCCGAGCACGGGCAGCGTGGCGTCCGCCAGGAGCACGCCCTCGACGACCGCGCCGGCCTGCTCCTCGTCGTGCACGACGCGGTTGTAGAGCGCGCCGTGCGGCTTGACATACGACACGCGCGTGCCCGCCGCCCGCGCGAAGACCTCCAGGGCGCCGATCTGGTAGGCCACTTCGGCCGCCAGCTCGGCGGGCGGCACGTCCATCGCTCGCCGCCCGAACCCGGCCAGGTCCCGGTAGGAGACCTGGGCGCCGATCCGCACCCCGCGCTCGGCCGCCTGCTCGCACACCCGCCGCATGGTGGCCGCGTCCCCGGCGTGGAAGCCGCACGCCACGTTGGCACTGGTGACGACCGACAGCAGCCGTTCGTCGTCGGTGAGCTGCCAGCGGCCGAAGCCCTCGCCGAGGTCGGCGTTGAGATCGATGGAGGTCATGGGCCCTTCAGGAGGCTCGGGTCGGGCGACTTGCTTTGTGTCCGGCGACGTCTGTGTTTTGTGTCAGGCGACGTCGGCGATGCGGTACTGCTCGTCGCGGGCGTCGGTCAGGAACATCTGGCCCGGTGCGTGAGTGATGGCGAACGGCGGACGCGAAGCCATCACCGCGGCCTGCGGGGTCACTCCGCAGGCCCAGAACAACGGGATGTCGTCCGGCTCGGCGTCCACCGGATCGCCGAAGTCGGGGCGGCCGAGGTCCGCGATGCCGAGTGCCGACGGATCGCCGCAGTGCACGGGGCTGCCGTGCACCGCCGGCAGGAGGCCGGTCTCCCGCAGCGCCGCCGCCAGATGCCGCGGCGGCACCGGGCGCATCGACACCACCATCGGGCCGTGCAGCCGCCCCGCCGGACGGCACTGACGGTTGGTCAGGTACATCGGGACGTTGCGGCCCTGCTCGACGTGGCGGATCGGCACGCCCGCCTCGGCCAGCGCCCACTCGAAGGTGAAGCTGCACCCGATCAGGAACGACACCAGATCGTCCCGCCAGTGCTCGCGTACGTCCCTCGGCTCGTCCACCAACTCGCCGTCCCGCCACACCCGGTAGCGCGGCAGATCGGTACGCAGGTCGGCGCCCTCGGCGAGTGGGGTCGTCCAGGAGCCGGCGTCCGTGACGTCGAGGACCGGGCAGGGCTTGGGGTTGCGCTGGCAGAACAGCAGCATCTCGTACGCCCAGTCGGCGGGCACCGAGATCAGGTTGACCTGGGTGTGCCCCGCCGCGACCCCGGCCGTGGGGCCCGTAAGGCCCTCCCGGAAGCGGGCGCGTGCCGATTTCGGGCTCCACGCGTGCGCGTGCTCGTCGACGAGGGTGAGCGGCAGGTCGTCTCTTGCGGCGGTGAGTCGCTGGTCATCGGCCACCACGGTGAGGGGGCGGTTCTCCGTACGGTTCACACCAGCTCCTTCCCGCGCGTCTCCGGCAGCCCGAGCAGGGCCAGTGCGGCGATGCCGTAGCCGATCGCGCCGAAGACCAGCGCACCGCCCACGCCCCAGCTGTCGGCCAGGAAGCCGACCGTGGTGGGGAAGATGGCGCCCACCGCGCGGCCGGTGTTGTACGTGAAGCCCTGTCCCGTGCCGCGTACGGCCGTCGGGTACAGCTCGCTCAGGTACGAACCGAAGCCGCTGAAGATCGCCGACATACAGAACCCGAGCGGGAAACCGAGCACCAGGAGCAGGGTGTTGGCGCCGCTGGGGATGTTCGCGTACGCCAGGATGCAGACCGCCGACAGCAGCGCGAACAGCCAGATGTTGCGCCGGCGGCCCAGCCGGTCGGTGAGGTAACCGCCGGTCAGATAGCCGATGAAGGCACCCGAGATCAGGAACGTCAGATAGCCGCCGGTGCCGACGACCGACAGGTTCCGCTCGGTCTTCAGATACGTGGGCACCCAGGTGGCGAGGGTGTAGTAGCCGCCCTGGACGCCGGTGGAGAGCAGTCCTGCGAAGATCGTCGTACGCAGCAGGCCGGGCTTGAAGATCGCCGTGAACGTGCCCTTCTGGGCGCTCTGTTCCCGCACGGCCACCGCCTCGGGCGCGTCGTGCACACGGCGCCGCATCCAGATGACGAGCAGCGCGGGCAGCGCGCCGGTCCAGAACATCACGCGCCAGGCCAGGTCCTCGTCGACGAGCGAGAAGACCAGCGTGTACATGATCGCGGCGAGCGCCCAGCCGACGGCCCACGAGCTCTGGATCGCGCCGAGCGTGCGGCCCCGGTGCTTGGCGCTCGCGTACTCGGCGACGAGGATCGCGCCGACCGCCCACTCGCCGCCGAAGCCGAGGCCCTGGAGGGCGCGGAAGACCAGCAGCGTCTCGTAGTTGGGCGCGAAGCCGCAGGCGACGGTGAAGACCGCGTAGGTGATCACCGTGATCATCAGCGCCTTGACCCGGCCGATCCGGTCGGCCAGTACGCCCGCGAGAGCGCCGCCGATCGCGGAGACCACGAGCGTGACGGTGGTGAAGAGGCCGGTCTGGCCGCTGTCCAGGCCGAAGTACGCGGCCAGGGCCACCATGCTCAGGGGCAGTGTGAAGTAGTCGTACGAATCCAGGGCATAGCCGCCGAAAGCGCCTGCGAAGGCGCGGCGGCCGCGCGGACCCAGGGCGCGCAGCCAGGCGAACGCGCCGTCGTCGGCGGCGCGTTCGTCAGTGGTGGGGTGGGTGTCCGGCAGGGCCTGCGGTGGAGGGGTCGTGCTCATGGGCACCTCGCAGTGAGGGGACGGAGGGTGCGGAACTGAGCTGAACGGGTGAGCAGCAAGGTAGAGGATCGTTGAACGATCCTTCAATACCCGTGTTGTTTCGTTCTCGTGTCTGCGGTTGAATTCCGGGCATGGCAGAGCAGCTGGGCGGACTGGCCGACGACCGTGCCCTCCTGGGGCGCACGAGCACGGCGGAGCGGGTCTCGGACATCCTCAGAAGCCGCATCGCCGAGGGCTTCTTCCCGCCCGGCACCCGGCTGTCCGAGGACAGCATCGGAGGGGCGCTCGGTGTGTCCCGCAACACACTGCGCGAGGCGTTCCGGCTGCTCACCCATGAACGGCTGCTCGTCCACGAACTGAACCGGGGCGTGTTCGTACGGGTCCTGGCGGTGGAGGACGTCGAAGACATCTACCGCACCCGACGGCTTGTCGAGTGCGCCGTCGTACGCGGTCTCGGCGAACCGCCGTACCCCCTGGAGGGGCCCGCCGAAGCCGTCTCCGATGGGCAGCGCGCGGTGCGCGAAGGTGACTGGAAAGGGCTGGGGACGGCCAATATCCACTTCCACCGGGAGCTGGTCTCCCTCGCCGGGAGCGCCCGTACCGACGAGCTGATGCGCAGCGTCTTCGCCGAGCTGCGGCTGGCCTTCCACATCGTGGACGATCCGCACCGGCTGCACGAGCCGTACCTCGCACGCAACCGGGAGATCCTCCGGGCCCTGGAGGCGGGCGACAAGGGTGAGGCCGAGATGCTGCTCGCGGTCTATCTCGACGACTCGCTGGAGCGGGTCGTGGAGGTCTACCGGCGACGGGTGAGCGCCCCGTAGGGCCATGCCCTGCGCTTCGGGCTCCCGGCGGTACGCGTTCGTTTGGGTCGTTGTCAGACCTAGGACCTAGTCTGTGCATCGTGACTTCACCCGCATCGACGGACCGTGTTCCGCCCCAGCTCAGCGCGGGGCCGCGCCCAGCTCCGGGCCCGGCCGCCGACGAGGGACTGGCGCGGCGGCTGCGCGCGCTCGCCTGCACCGCGCCGCTGCACGACCTCGATGCGCGCAAGGCCAACCTCGCGGGCGAGTACTCGGTCTACGGCATGGCGGAGGTGGCGCTCGCCGCCATCGATCTGGTCACCCTCAACATGGACTTCGACACCGGCGCCGACCATGACCAGATCGTCGCCCGGCTCATCCCGCGCATTGCCGCCCAGGCCGCGCAGCGTCCCGTCGCCGAGCACGAGCGGGTGGCCCGCTGGGTCCTGGAGAACCTGATCAACGTCGGCAGTGTGGACCGCGGCTTCCGGGCCGTATACGGCACATTCGCGCCGGACGGCAGCTATGTCCGCCGTGACTACGACTTCAAGCTGATCGAGGAGGTGCCGGGGCCGGGCGGCACGGTGTACCTCCGTACGACGGACGAGGCGGTCAACGTCCTCGTCGGCGCCCTCGACACCGACGTGACCAGCGCGCAGATCGCCGCCGAGGTCAAGCTGGAGGTCCTGATCAACCGCGGCCGCCTCGCCGACGCGCAGCTGGCCGCCGAGCAGGCCCGGTACCGGACCGTGCAGTACTCGGAGACGCTTCGCCGGGCCCTGGACGCGACCCGCCGCAATGTCCGGGCGGTCGACTGGATGAACGCCGTGCCGGACATGATCGCCGAGGCCCTCGACCACGTCGCCGACCGGTACCGCCACGAGAACGCGATCCTCACCAACATCCGCAAGGCCCGCGACGAGTCGGAGGACCCGGAGCACAAGCGCCGCGCCGCCGAGCTCGTCGACATCGTCAAGGACTGCATCCGACGCCACACCCAGCTGCAGTCCCGCCTGCTGGAGGCCGGCCCCCTGTTCCGCGCCGAGCAGGACCGACAGGCCTTCGCGGCGCCCATGACGACGTCGGGGACAGATCTGTACGGCCATCTCGTCGCCCCCCTCCTGCCGTTGCCCCTGGAGCAGGCCGTCCGGGTCACGGACGCCTTCTTCGCGCGCGGGACGGGCCTGCGTACGCCGGTGTCCGTGCGGGTCGGTGATCTCGTGGACATACTGCTGACGCCGCCCGTGGAGCGGGAGCACCTCGGTGCCGAGATGCCCGAGCCCGACCTCATCGCGACGCCGGACGACAGCCGGTTCAGCGAGGAGCAGTTGGCCGCGGCGACGGATCTGCTGGACCTGCCGGCCGATGCGCCGCGCCGGTTGTCGGGTCTGTTGGCGCAGGCGCGTCTCCAGGACCCGGAACTCCCGTATCTCGTGGCGTTGATGGCGGTTCACGCGGCGAGTCCACCGGTCGGAACCGCCTATCGGCAGGGCGAGGAGAAGCTGCTGTTCGCCGTGGACGACGGGACGGAGCTGGATGATCCCGAGTTCGGCGGGGCCGACCTGATCGTGGGCACGGCGCTGCTGGACGCGGCCGGGATGGCCGCCGACCGGACGGAAGCAGCATGAGGCCCACCGACAACCGTACGTACGAGCACCACCGCAGCAAGGAGCCGAAACCGTGACCGAGCACGTCGATCGGAGTGACCCGGAGGCCCCCGCCCTGTCGGCGACCGCCACCGTCACGCCCGCCGACGCCGCCGACGCGGCCCGGCTCGTCGCCTTCGGACTGCAGCCGAAGTTGCAGCCCGCGCGCGACCAGGAGTACGCGGATCTGCTGCGCCGCTACCGCGAGGACCCGCCGTTCGCGCGGCTCGCGGACGCGGTGGCCGCCGGGCTCGGACTGGTCGTGCTGGAGGTGTCCCCGCGCGCGGGGATGGCCGTGACGGCCGCAGAGGACTCGGTGTTCGCCGTGCGCATGGGGGACTACGCGCGTCGTACGTCGGCCGACGGCAGCGACCGGTTCCTGCACGGGCTGGCGCATCTCGCCGTCGCCGCCATGGCATTCCCGCGGCCCGAGGACCTCGCCGACGACGGATACATCGGGCGCGTCACGGTCAACGGCGTCGACGCCTTCGTACGGCAGGCATGCCGGCGGCTGGAGGAACGGGCGGCCGAGCAGGGGGAGAACACCGACCCCGCGACGGACGCGCCGGGGCTGGAGGCCGCGTGGCGGATCTGGGTCAGACGCAGCGCCACCGGCGCCACCAAGGACGCGCGTCGGCTCGCGGGCTCCACGACCGGCATCATCGGCAAGGCGGTGGCCTTCCTCACCGACTCCGGCTTCCTTCAGCGGACGGGCGACGACAACGGCGGTACGTACCGCACGACGGCCCGCTACCAGCTGCAGGTGCGTGACATGGCGGGCACCGCCGCCATGGCCGAGCTGCTGGAGCTGGGCGTAGTCCCGGTCACCGACGGCACGCCGACCCTGCTGCCCGCCGAGGAAACCGACGACCTGGAACTGGTGGCCGACGCCGGGCTGCCGTTCCACTCCGCCTGAAACGCCCCGCCCCGAACTTCCCCGATCTGACGAAGACTTACGAGAGTCCGCCATGTACGAGCTGTCCCGGGTCCGCCTCTACTCCATCGGACCGGCCGGTGCGCGCTATGCCGACACCGTGCTGGATCTGCGCGGTGTGGGCGAGCCCGTGCCCGACCCCGCGCCGACGCAGGCGGAGTTCTTCGAGGAGGAGCCCGTCGGTCCGCCGCGCCGACCGGCGCCCGCCGGGGTGCTCTTCCTGGAGAACGGCGGCGGGAAGTCGGTTCTGCTCAAGCTGATCTTCTCCGTGATGCTGCCGGGCCACCGCAACACCCTTGGCGGCGCCAGCTCCGGCGTGCTGCGGAAGTTCCTGCTCGCAGACGACTGCGGGCATGTCGCGCTGGAGTGGCAGCACACGCTCACCGGCGAGTGCGTCGTGGTCGGCAAGGTCAGCGAGTGGCGCGGGCGTCAGGTCTCCAACGACCCGCGGAAGTTCGCCGAGGCCTGGTACTCCTTCCGGCCGGGGCCCGGCCTGAGCCTGGACAACCTGCCCGTCGCCGAGTCCACCGCCGTACGGCCCACCGTCGAGGGCCAGTCGGGCGCGCAGGGGCGCCGTCGCACCATGAAGGGCTTCCGGGACGCCGTCACCGAGGCGGGCAAGGCGTATCCGCATCTGGAGGTCCACTGGGAGGAGATCCACGACCGCTGGATCGAGCACCTCGGCGACCTCGGCCTCGACCCCGAACTCTTCCGCTACCAGCGGGAGATGAACGCCGACGAGGGTGAGGCGGCCGGCCTCTTCGCGGTCAAGAAGGACTCCGACTTCACCGACCTGCTGCTGCGGGCCGTGACGGACACGCGCGACACCGACGGCCTCGCCGATCTGGTCAGCGGGTTCGGGAACAAGCTGGGCCGGCGCGCCGAGCTGATCGCCGAACGGGACTTCACCGCCGGGTCCGTCGATCTGCTCGGGCGGATCGTGGAGGCCGCCGAGGCTCGCTCACGCGCGCGTGACATCCACTCCGGCGCCGAGCGGCGGACGCGGACTCTGGCCCGGCGACTGTCCGCACGGGGTGTCCAGGAGCGTGTGCGCGCCGCCGATCTCGCCCAGCGGGTCACCGCCGCCGCGTACGCCGTCACCCACGCCGAGGCGGCGCGGGAGCGCAGCGCGCTGATCGCGGCCGAACTGGCCTACCGGCACGCCTCGTTGGCGCTCGCGGCGGCCGAGAAATCCGCGGCAGCCCAGAAGCGCGAGCTGGCCGACGCACGCACCCTGCACTCCGCCTGGCAGGCCGCCGAGGTCGTACTGCGGCACCGCGCAGCAGCCGACCGCGTCGCGCGCGTGGCCGCCGCGATCCAGGAGGCCGAACGGGACGCTGCCCCCGCGCTGGCCGCCCGGGCCAAGGCCGCCGTCGATCTCGTACGAGCCCTGCACGCGGCCGTGGAGAGCGCCGAGACGCTCGCCAACGAGGGGGAGGAGCGGTCCGCGGCGCTCCAGGAGGTCGGCGAGTCCGCCTACCGGGACTCCACCGCCGCCGCCACCGAGGCGCAGCGGGCCCGCAGCGAGGTCGGGCATCTGCGGCAGCGGCTGTCCGAGGTCGAGCAGGAGACCGCCGAGGCCGTCCGCGCCGGCTGGCTCGACAACACCGCCCCCGACGCCGACCCGGCCCGCGCGGCCCTCGCCGCGAGCGACGCCGAGAAGACGGCCGTCGCCGCCTGGGACACCGCCCGCGAAGCCTCCCGGCACGCCTCGGAGCACGCGCGCGAGGCGGCCTCGGCCGAGTCCCGCGCGGAGCTGACGGCCGCCCGCGCGGCGGACGCCGCAACCGCCGCCGAGCGCACTTACGACGCCGAGCGCCGCCTCGCCGAGGGGCTGGCGGCGGAGGAGCGGCTCGCGGAACTGCTCAGCCTGCCCGGCGATTCCGGCGCGAAGCGCGGGTCCGTGCCGGCGCCGCGCGCGGGTGATGACGGCAGGTCGAGTACGGGTGATGGCGGCAAGGGGAGTGCGTCCGCGCGTGACGGCGCGCAGATCGCCCCGAGCGTCCCCGTCGAAGGCGCCCTCACCCCGGAGGAGCTCGATCGCTTCGCCGACGAGCTGCGCGAGCTGCTCGACGACGCCGTGTCCGCCGCCGAGCGGCAGCTCTTCGAGCTGCGTACGGCAGCCGCAGACGACTCCCGGATCCTCGGCGCGCTCGGTGACGGTGGGCTGCTGCCGCCCGGCCCGGACGTGCTCGCCACTGTGGAGTTCCTCGGCGAGCAGGGCATCCCGGCGCTGCCGGGCTGGCGCTACCTCGCCCAGGCCGTCGACCCCGCCGACCACGCGCGCGTGCTCGCCGCCCGGCCCGAACTGGTCGACGGTGTGATCATCACCGACCCGGACACGCACGCGCGTGCCCGCGAGGTGCTCAGCGACGCGGCACTGCTGCCCCGGTCGGCCGTGGCGGTGGGTACGGCAGCCGCCCTGCTCGCCCCGACCCCGGCCGCCGACGCGCATGGCGGCCCCAATCCTGCTGTATTCCTCGTACCGCCGAACCCGGCCATGCACGACGAGCACGCCGCCGACGAGGAGCGGCACGCCCTGCGCGCGCGGGCGACCGGGCGGGACGAGGAGATCCGCACGCTCGCCGCGCGGCTCGGCAAGGACCGTGAGCTGGCGGCGCGGCTCGCCTCGTGGCGGACGGGCTGCCCGGCCGGACGGCTGGTCGAGCTGGGACAGGCGGCCCTGGACACGCGCGCGTTCGCCGAGGAGTCCGAGGCAGAGCTGGCCGAGGCACGGACCGTGCGGGCCGAGGCCGACGAAGCCGCCGCCGAGGCCGCTCAGGTCCGCGACGAGCGTCAGGAGGGCGCGCAGAAGGCCCGTCGGGCCGCCGACGCCCTCGCCGGGCTGGCCTTCCGGCTGCGTGAGCGGGCCGGTTGGCAGGTCAAGGTGCGCGAACTCGCCGACGAGGCCACCGAGTCCGAGGCCCGCGCCCAGACCTGCCTGGAGCGCGCCCGCGCCGCCGACGAGGACCGTCGTGCCGCCCAGCGCGCGGCCGACGACGCGCGCCGCACCGCCCGCGCCCTGCGCGCCGAGCGCTCGGAGATCGCGGGCGCCCCCGACGACGTACCGGACACCGATGCTGATGCCCCAAAGGCGTCCTTGCCCGCGCTTCGAGAGGCGTACCGGGCCGCCTCCCAGGTGTACGAGAAGGTCGGCGTCGGCGCCGACCTGCGCGCCGAGCAGGCCCGTGCGGAGAGCGACGAGAGCGCGGCGCGCGCGGAGCTGGACCGGCTGAGCAACAAGGTCCGTACCCGGGCCGAGCAGCTGCTGGAGTCGCCCGACGGCTCCGACGGGCCGTCCCGGCAGGCGGCGGCCGCGCGTGCCGAGGAGCTGGTCCAGCTTCTGGAGACCCGTATGTCCAGCGCGAGCGAGCAGCTTGGCCGGCTGCGTGGTGAGGCAGAGCGGCACGCGCCCGAGGACGGTGAGGCGCACACCGAGCTGTCCGAGGAGCTCCAGCCGCGCGACGCCGAGCACGCGCAGGCGTTGCTGCGCACGGCGACCGCCGAACTCGCCTCCCGCACCGAGGCGTTGACGCAGGCACGGGAGGCCCACGCGGAGCTCCTCGAAGCGCACCGTGCCGCCGAGGACGCGGCCGGCGGCTTCGACGAGATCGCCGCGATGCTGCGCGACCTGCTGCGGGAGCACGCCCCGGACGAGGAGCAGGAGACGCCGGAGCCGTACCCGGGCACCCTGGAGGAGGCCCGGCACTCCGCGGCCGAGGCCCGCCGGTCGCTGCGCGGCTGCGCCGCCGACCTGTCCGCCGCCGAGGCCGCTGTGCGCGAGGCGAGCGACGTGCTCGTCCGGCACGCCAACTCCACGCGGTACGAGCAGGTCCGCACCCCCGCTCGCCAGCAGATCCGCGAGCTGCCGGCCTCGGCGCTGCCCGAGCACGCCCAGAAGTGGGCGGACGCCTTCGCGCCCCGACTCCGCGTCCTCACCGACGAGTTGGCGCAACTGGAGCGCAACCGCGACTCGATCGTGGACCGGCTCCGCGGGCTGGTCGAGTCGGCGCTGGCCACCCTGCGATCCGCCCAGCGGCTCTCCCGGCTGCCCGAGGGGCTCGGCGAGTGGTCCGGGCAGGAGTTCCTCCGCATCCGCTTCGAGGAACCCGACCAGGCCACGCTCACCGAACGGCTGGGCGAGGTCATCGACGAGGCGACGCGGGCAGCGGTGAAGAAGAACTCGGACCTGAGGCGGGACGGTATGTCCCTGCTGCTGCGCGGTGTCGCCGCGGCTCTTCAGCCGAAGGGCGTCGCCGTCGAGATCCTCAAGCCGGATGCCGTACTGCGCGCGGAGCGCGTGCCCGTCGGGCAGATGGGTGATGTGTTCTCCGGCGGTCAGCTGCTCACGGCGGCCATCGCCCTGTACTGCACGATGGCCGCCCTGCGGTCGAACGACCGGGGCCGGGACAAGCACCGGCACGCCGGCACGCTGTTCCTGGACAACCCGATCGGACGCGCCAACGCGACCTATCTGCTGGAGCTCCAGCGCGCCGTGTCGGATGCGCTGGGTGTCCAGCTCCTCTACACCACCGGCCTGTTCGACACCACCGCGCTGGCGGAGTTTCCGCTGGTCATCCGATTGCGCAACGACGCCGACCTCCGCGCCGGGCTGAAGTACATCAGCGTCGAGGAACACCTCCGGCCGGGACTGCCGCAGCAGACCCCGGCCGGGGAAGCGGTGCACAGCGAGATCACGGCGACCCGGATGTTCAAACGGCCCGCACCGACGACAGGCTGATCAGGCGTCCGCTTTCGCATCCGAGGCGCCCAGGCGGTGCTCGGCGAGGACGCCCGTCCTGTGCCGCTGGACGAACCAGTAGTACGCGAAGCCGCCGCCGCCGATGACCGCGACGAACAGCACCGCGCCCCAGCGCAGATACCAGTGGTAGGGGGCCGTCGCGTTGTAGACCGCGGCGCGCGGCCAGATCAGGTTGACCGTCATGCCCACGCCCCACACCACGGCGACGACGTTCACCAGCAGCCCCCACCGCCCCAGGGAGAACTTGCCGTCACCCGCGGGCCGCCACTTCCCACGCAGTCGGGCCACCAGCATCGGGGCGGTGACACCGAGGTACGCGAGATAGATCATGATGATGCCGATGCTGGTGACCACGGTGAAGATCTGCGGCTGGCGGATGTTGACCACCAGGATCGCCAGCGCCAGGATCCCGATGATCACGGTCGGCAGCACCGGCGTCTGGAAACGTGGACTGACCCGTGCCAGTCGCCCGGACGCCGGCAGATTGTTGTCCCGGGCCATCGCGAACGCCAACCGGATCGCCGCCGTTTGGACTGCCAGGGCGCACACGGTGACGGCGATCAGCACGCACCACAGCATCGCCTTGCCGGCCGTCGGACCGAGCACGTCGAGCACGACGTACTGCAGGCCGTCCGTGGACAGCTTGTCGCCCTCGAGGCTGGAGACGCTCATCAGAGCCAGCAGCAGAATCAGGCCGCCCAGGACGAAGGAGGCCACGACCGCGCGGATGATGGCGCGCGGCGCGTTGCGGGACGGGTCCAGGCACTCCTCACCGAGCGAGGATGCCGTGTCGAAGCCGTACATGACGTACGCGGACGCCAGCGAGGCCACGAGGAACGCGCCGAGGTAACCGGTGCCGTAGTCCGCGCCGGTTCCGTTCGTGTCCAGGACCACCTGTGGGCCACGTGTGATGTGGACGGCGAACAGGACGATCAGTACGACGGTGGCGATCAACTCGATGAACACACCCGCCGAGTTGATCCTCGCCATCAGCTTCACGCCGAAGGCGTTCACCAGTGTGGTGAACAGGATCAGCACCGCGGCCAGGAGGACCGCATTGGTCGCCACGTCGTACTTGCCGGTGCCGTCCCCCACGAACTGGAACGCCGACGAGATCTGGGGGAGCGTCAGCTGGTAGGCCAGCGCCACGGCCGAGATGGACACGATGGACGCGATCAGCATCATCCAGCCGGCCAGCCAGCCCAGATGCGGGTTGCCGATCTTCTTCGACCAGTTGTAGACCGACCCCGCCACGGGGTAGCGGGCGGCGAGCTCCGCGAAGCAGAGCGCGACCATGAACTGGCCGACGAAGACCATCGGCCACGACCACCAGTAGGCGGGGCCGCCGCTGGCGTAGCCGAAGTAGAACAGCTGGAACGTGCCGGTCAGGATCGAGATGTAGCTGATCCCGGCGGCGAAGGTGTGGAAGTTGCCGAGCGTGCGCCTGAGTTCGGGGCGGTAGCCGAACTCGGCGAGTTCGTCGTCGTCGTGACTTTGGGGACTGGTTGACTGCTCCGTGGGTGACATGAGCGGACTCCTGGTGGGCGGGGAGAGGGCGGCTCCTGCGGCTGCCGGGATCACTGAGGCGGGTTGATCGAACCAACCTTGCTGTGAGCGGCATGTGTCACGCCAGATGTACTACGTCTCCCGCTTTTCCCCGCGACGCCGTCCCGCCGTGCTCAGGAATGCGACAGTTGGCCGGCCCCACCCCGGCGGCGTATTCGCGCCTGCGCCCGCTTGGCTTCCCGCGCCTGGCGCCGCGCCAGGCGCCGCTCGCGTCGCAGGACGCGCGCTGTGCTGCTCGGTGTCGAGACCACCCCATGCCGCTGGTTCCACACCTGCCGGGTCACCCAGACGTCGAGAGCGCCCCAGGTGGCCACCACCGTGCTGACCACGCTGTTGATCACCATGGGGAAGGCCAGCCACGACTCCGCCAGAGTGCACAGGAACGCCACCATGGCCTGGATCAGTGTCACCGCGATGATCAGCACCGCCCGCACCGCCGCCGTGCGCACCGGATCGGGCATCCGGCGCCGCCGGGTGGCCTCCTCCACCCACAACGGCCGGTACGCCGATGGCTCTCGGCCCGCTCTGTCGTCGACGGCCGCGGCCCTTCTCCCGCCCTTCGGTGCCGCGCCGGCGGAGCTGGCTGAAACGTCACGGTCGTGCGCCTTCACCGCACTCACGTTCGCCCGAACCTCTGGGTCGCCCGTCGCCCCGCGTCCGCCCCCGGGAATGTCGCGATCCCGCGCTTCGAGGCCGCGCCGTGCTGTCGTAGGCGTCGTCGCGCCGTCCTCGGGCGTCTCCTGCCGCTCCGCCGTGCCCATCACGTGTCACTCCCCACCGCCGGCAGACCGCTCGCCCGCGTCCCGAAGACTCGGCACCCCAGTGGCTGCCCGGCTTGCGCTGTTTTACGCCGCCCGGGGACGGGATGCGGCTCCTGTGGCCCATTTCGCCTCCGTTTCCCGTACAGAAGGACGATCGACGCGTCCCGAAGATTCCCGGGAAGGGTAATTTTCCGGCCAACTGGCCTGAGGGGGCGGCCGGATCGCTTCTCGGGGCCCTCAAGGGTTTGCGGGAGGCAATCTCCCGCAATGGCCGGACAACTCCCCATGTCTCGTCACTGGCGCGGAAGTTCAGATTCCGGATGTCCCTTCGAGTTACTTGTGCGTCGGTAGTAGGCTCGCGCCAATTGTTGACGCACAGGTGTGCCCCCTGACCGCTTGGGGGTTTGAGCTGGGGGAGGCCATGCACTTTCGCGGGAAGTCGATCCGCCGGAAGATGGTGGCGCTGCTTCTCGTGCCGCTGGTGTCCCTGACCGCGATCTGGGGTTTCGCCACGGTACTCACGGGGCGAGGTGTGGCCCAGCTGTTCACGGTGTCGTCCCTCGTCGAGAAGATCGGTTACTCCACCGAGGACGCCGTCCGCGTCCTGCAGCAGGAACGCCGCCAGGCGCTGGTGTATCTCGCCGATCGCCGGGCCTCGGACGCCCTGTCGGCACTGCGGGCGACCAGGAACGCCACCGACGCCGCCGTCGCCGAGATCCGCAAGAACGCCAAGGACCCCGATGTCCGCGACGGGTTGGACGAGGGCGACAGCGAGCGGCTCACCGCCGTCCTGGACGCCTTCGACAGCATCAACCCCCTGCGTCGCAGTGTCGAGGACGGAACGGTGACCCGCGTCGCGGCCCTCAACCAGTACAACCTTCTCGTGGACCCCTGCTACGCCCTGCTCGGCTCCCTCGACGGGATCGACAGCGTGGCGATGGACAAGCAGGCCCGAGCCCTGCTCAACGTGACCCGCGCCCGCGAACTGCTCTCCCGCGAGGACGCGTTGCTCAGCTCCGCCCTGGTGGTCGGGAAGCTTTCGCGCGAAGAGATACGCGATGTCTCCGATCTCGTCGCCCAGCGCTCCCTCATGTACGACATCAGCCTGACGGACCTGCCTTCCTCCGAGCGGGAACGCTTCGAGCGCTTCTGGAGGAACGCCTCCACCGCTCCACTGCGCGTCGCCGAACAGGCCGTCATCTCCTCCCAGGCGGGCAGGCCCAGCACGGTCGACGCCAAGAGCTGGGACACCGTCGCCGGCAGCGTTCTCGACGAGCTCAGCAAACTCAACGACGAGGCGGGCGCGCGCTATCAGGACCGCGTCAGTCCTGTCGCCGTGGGCGTCATCCTGAAGGCGGCCATCGCCGGTGTCCTCGGTCTGCTCGCCCTGCTGCTCTCCCTCTTCCTGTCCGTGCGCATCGGCCGTGGCCTCATCCGCGATCTGCGGCAGCTGCGCCTGGAGGCCCACGAGGCATCCGGCGTGCGACTGCCCAGCGTGATGCGCCGCCTCTCCGCCGGCGAACAGGTCGACGTGGAGACCGAGGTCCCGCGGCTGCAGTACGACAAGAACGAGATCGGTGAGGTCGGCCAAGCCCTCAACACCCTGCAGCGCGCCGCCGTCGAGGCGGCCGTCAAGCAGGCCGAACTGCGCGCCGGTGTCTCCGAGGTCTTCGTCAACCTCGCCCGCCGCAGCCAGGTCCTCCTCCACAAGCAGCTCACCCTCCTCGACACCATGGAACGCCGGACCGAGGACACCGACGAACTCGCCGACCTGTTCCGCCTCGACCACCTGACCACCCGAATGCGCCGGCACGCCGAGGGCCTGGTGATCCTCTCGGGTGCCGCCCCCTCCAGGCAGTGGCGCAAACCCGTCCAGCTCATGGACGTCGTGCGGGCCGCCGTCGCCGAGGTCGAGGACTACGAGCGCATCGAGGTCCGCCGCCTGCCCCGCGTCGCCGTCACGGGCCCGGCCGTCGCGGACCTCACGCACCTCGTGGCCGAACTTCTGGAGAACGCCACGGTGTTCTCCCCGCCGCACACCGCCGTCCAGGTCCTGGGCGAGCGGGTCGCCAACGGTTTCACCCTTGAGATCCACGACCGCGGCCTCGGCATGGCGGCCGATGCCCTGCTGGATGCCAACCTCCGACTCGCCGAGACGCCCGAGTTCGAACTGTCCGACACCGACCGGCTCGGTTTGTTCGTGGTCAGCCGGCTCGCCCAGCGGCAGAACGTCCGTGTCTCGCTGCAGCCCTCTCCCTACGGCGGCACCACCGCCGTCGTCTTCATCCCCGACGCGCTGCTCACCGACGACATCCCGGACACCAACGGCATCGGGTTCCGCCTGGACCGACCCACGCCCTCGAAGGAGGCCGAGCTGGAGGAGGCGCGCCGCGCCGCCCTCGCCCATGTACCGGTCCGTGTGCCCGGCCTGCCTGCCTCGCTGCTGGACGGCCCGGTCGAGCTGGAGGCATCCGTCGACCTCGACGCCCTCAGTGACTTCCCGGACCCGCTCGACGAAGAGGACGCCGAACGCGGCGGTCTCTTCCGCCCGCGTCGCACCCTCGCCCATGGGGAGGACGAGGCGAAAGGCCCGCTCGGCGCCCACCCGGTCTCCGGCATCCACAGCGGACCGGACCGGGCAGACCCGAACGACGAGGTGAGCGCCCCCGTCCCGCTTCCCCGCCGCAGGACACCCAAGCTGGTCAGCTCACACGGACGCCCGGTCACCGAGCAGCGTTCCCGCCGGGAGGAAGCGGACCCGGAGCCCTCCACAGGCCCGAGCCGTCCGGAGCCCAACGGCCTCGCTCCGCTGCCGACCCGCCGTCGCGGTACGGGCGCCCGCGGCGAGCTGCCCGGCACACCGGACCGGAACGCCGGCCGGGCCGACACATCGCCCTCCGCCGGGCACGACCGTGGTGAGCGGCCGGAGCCCGTGGCCCTCCCGAGACGCACACGACGGCCCGCGATCGCCGCGAGCAGCTCCGACGACAGCGCCTCGGGCACGGCCGCCGTCCCGCCGGAGACCGGCCCCGGCTCGGCGCCGCTGCCCCGGCGCGTACGACAGGCCAACCTGGCTCCGCAGCTCAAGCAGGGCCCCGCACGCCGCGCCGAGGAGGGGACGGAGCTCGTCGAGCGGGACGCGGACGAGGTACGCAGCCGAATGGCCTCACTCCAGCGCGGCTGGCAGCGCGGCCGCCAGGAGAACGCCGCGGGCGATGACGCCCACAGCGGCACAGCACCACAGGGAACGACTAAGGGGGACGGTCGATGACCGCACCAAAGGCGACCGGCCACATCGCGACCAACCAGTCCGGCGAGCTCAACTGGCTCCTCGACGACCTGGTGGACCGCGTCGCCAGCATCCGCAAGGCCCTCGTCCTCTCCGGCGACGGCCTGCCGACCGGGGTGTCCAAGGACCTGACCCGCGAGGACAGCGAGCACCTGGCCGCCGTCGCGTCCGGCTTCCACAGCCTCGCCAAGGGCGTGGGCCGTCACTTCGAGGCGGGCAACGTCCGGCAGACGGTCGTCGAGCTCGACGACGCCTTCCTGTTCGTGACGGCCGCCGGTGACGGCAGCTGCCTCGCGGTGCTCTCCGACGCCGACTCGGACGTCGGCCTGGTCGCGTACGAGATGACGCTGCTCGTCAAGCGGGTCGGTGTGCATCTGGGGAGCGCTCCGCGCACCGATCTGCCCTCGGGCGGGTAGTGGGATGGCATGAGCGCTGAGGGTCAGGGAAGAAGCCACTGGTTCGACGACGACGCCGGGCCGGTCGTCCGCCCGTACGCGATGACACGTGGCCGCACCACCAGTGCGGCCCAGCACCGTCTCGACCTGATCGCGGTGGTCGTCGCGGAGCCGCAGGCGGACGATCCGGAAGCGGACTCGACGCTGTCCCCGGAACACGTGGACATCGTCGAGCTGTGCCGTGACGTCCCGCAGTCCGTGGCCGAACTCTCCGCCGAACTCGACCTGCCCATCGGAGTCGTACGGGTCCTCATAGGGGATCTCGTGGACGGGGAATTCGTCCATGTGAACCGGCCCGTTCCGCCTGCCGAGCTGGTGGACGAGAGTATTCTGCGCGACGTGATCAACGGCCTGCGGGCGCTGTGAGCGGCGTGGAAGCGGGGTAGTGACGTGACAGGCTGGCAGTTCTGGGTCGACCGAGGCGGCACCTTCACGGACATCGTCGCGCGACGCCCGGACGGCCGCCTGCTGACCCACAAACTCCTGTCGGAGAACCCGGCTCGCTACCCCGACGCGGCCGTCGCCGGCGTACGCGAGCTGCTGGAGAGCTCCCAGGACCCCATCGAGGCGGTCCGCATGGGCACGACGGTTGCTACCAACGCCCTCCTCGAACGCAAGGGCGAGCGGACCCTGCTGGTCATCACCCGCGGGTTCCGCGATGCCCTGCGCATCGCCTACCAGAACCGGCCCCGCATCTTCGCCCGCCGCATCGAACTTCCCGAGCTGCTGTACGAACGGGTCGTCGAGGTCGACGAACGCATCACGGCGGACGGCACCGTCCTGCACGCGCCCGACCTGGACGCCCTCGTCGGCCCCCTCCAGGAGGCGTACGACAACGGAGTCCGCGCTGTCGCCGTGGTCTGCATGCACAGCCATCTGCATCCCGCCCACGAACAGGCCGTCGGCAGGCTCGCCGCCCGCATCGGCTTCCCGCAGATCTCGCTGTCCAGCGAGGTCAGCCCTCTGATGAAAGTCGTCCCGCGCGGGGACACCGCCGTCGTCGACGCCTACCTCTCGCCCGTACTGCGCCGCTACGTCCAGCATGTCGCCGACGAGCTCGAAGGCGTACGGCTGATGTTCATGCAGTCCAATGGCGGCCTGGCCGAAGCCGGGCAGTTCCGCGGCAAGGACGCCATCCTCTCCGGCCCCGCCGGCGGCATCGTCGGCATGGCCCGCATGTCGCAGCTCGCCGGCTTCGACCGCGTCATCGGCTTCGACATGGGCGGTACCTCCACCGACGTCTCGCACTTCGCTGGAGAGTACGAACGCGTCTTCCACACCCAGATCGCCGGCGTCCGGCTGCGTGCCCCCATGCTGGACATCCACACCGTCGCGGCCGGCGGTGGTTCCGTCCTGCACTTCGACGGCTCCCGCTACCGCGTAGGGCCGGACTCGGCGGGCGCGGACCCCGGGCCCGCCTGCTACCGGGGCGGCGGCCCGCTCGCGGTCACCGACGCCAACGTCATGCTCGGCCGAATCCAATCCGCCCACTTTCCCAGGGTGTTCGGCCCCGACGGTGGCCAACCCCTCGACGACACCCTCGTCCGGGACCGCTTCGCCGTGCTCGCGCGCGAGATCCGCGAGCAGAGCGGCGACGACCGTACCCCCGAGCAGGTCGCCGAGGGCTTCCTGCAGATCGCGGTCGCCAATATCGCCAACGCCGTGAAGCGGATCTCCGTCCAGAAGGGCCACGACGTCACCCGCTACGCCCTCACCACCTTCGGTGGCGCAGGTGGCCAGCACGCGTGCATGGTCGCCGACTCGCTCGGCATCCGCACCGTGCTCGTGCCGCCCATGGCCGGAGTCCTCTCCGCGCTCGGTATCGGCCTTGCCGACACCACGGCCATGCGCGAACAGTCCGTCGAGGCACCCCTGGAGGCGGCCTCGATGCCCGGCGTCCTCAAGACGGCGGAGGGTCTGGAGGCCGCTGCCCGCACCGAACTCCTCGACGAGGACGTCCCAGAGGACCGCATCGAGGTCACCCGCCGTGCCCAACTCCGCTACGACGGCACCGACACCACCCTCACCGTCGAGCTCACCGAGCCCGACACGATGAGGCGAACCTTCGAAGAACGTCATCGCGCCACGTACTCCTTCACCCTCGACCGCCCGATCGTCGTCGAAGCCCTCTCCGTCGAAGCCACCGGCATCACCGACCCCCCCGATCTCTCCGCTCTCGCCCCGTACGAGGCCACCCCTGAAGGCGCCCCGGCAGCCCCGGAGACCGTCCCCCTCCACACGGGCGGCACCTGGCGCGACGTACCCCTCCATCGCCGCGAGGATCTGCCTCCCGGCGAAACCGTCACCGGCCCGGCGATCATCACCGAGTCCAGCGCGACGACCGTCGTCGACCACGGCTGGCAAGCCGCGACGACCGACGACGGGCATCTGGTCATGGAACGCGTGGCGATTACGCAGAGTTCCGAGATCGACACGAAAGCCGACCCGGTTCTTCTGGAGGTCTTCAACAACCTGTTCATGTCCATCGCCGAACAGATGGGCGCCCGCCTGGAGTCCACGGCGCAGTCCGTCAACATCAAGGAACGGCTCGACTTCTCCTGCGCGCTCTTCGACCCGGACGGAAACCTGGTGGCCAACGCCCCGCACATCCCCGTCCACCTGGGTTCGATGGGCACGAGCGTCAAGGAGGTCATCCGGCGTCGCCGCTCCCGGATGCGCCCCGGCGACACGTACGCCGTCAACGACCCGTACCACGGCGGCACCCATCTCCCCGACGTCACCGTGATCACCCCGGTCTTCGAAGCGGGAAGCACCGCGAACACGGAGGGTGATCCGGAGATCCTCTTCTACGTCGCCTCACGCGGCCACCATGCCGAGATCGGTGGCATCGCTCCCGGCTCCATGCCCGCGGACAGCCGCACCATCGACGAGGAGGGAATCCTCTTCGACAACTGGCTGCTCGCCGAGGAGGGCCGCTTCCGCGAGGAGGAGACCCTCCGCCTGCTCACCGAGGCGCCCTACCCGTCTCGTAACCCGAAGACCAACCTCGCCGACCTGCGCGCCCAGATCGCCGCCAACCAGAAAGGCGTCGACGAGGTCGCCCGCATGATCGAGAACTTCGGCCTCGCCGTCGTCCAGGCCTACATGAAGCACGTCCAGGACAACGCCGAGGAAGCGGTGCGCCGCGTCATCGACGCCCTGGACGACGGCGCGTACGCCTACGAGACCGACTCCGGCGCCGTGATCCGGGTACGCGTGCGCGTGGACCGCGAGAACCGCTCCGCCACCGTCGACTTCACCGGAACGTCCCCGCAGCTGTCCACGAACTTCAACGCCCCCTTCTCGGTCGTCAACGCGGCGGTCCTGTACGTCTTCCGCACCCTTGTCGCGGACGACATCCCGCTCAACGACGGCTGTCTGCGGCCCCTGGAGATCGTCGTGCCGTCCGGTTCCATGCTGGCGCCCGAACCACCGGCAGCGGTCGTCGCGGGCAACGTGGAGACCTCTCAGGCGATCACCGGTGCCCTCTACGCCGCGCTGGGCGTCCAGGCCGAGGGCTCCGGCACCATGAACAACGTCACCTTTGGCAACGAACGCCACCAGTACTACGAGACCGTGGCCTCCGGATCCGGCGCGGGCGACGGGTTCCCCGGCGCGCCCGTCGTCCAGACCCACATGACCAACTCGCGGCTCACCGATCCCGAAGTGCTGGAGTGGCGACTGCCCGTGCAGCTCGACGAGTTCGCCGTACGGCGCGGAAGCGGTGGAGCCGGCCAGTGGCGTGGCGGGGACGGGGCCGTGCGCCGCATCCGGTTCCAGGAGCCCATGACCGTCTCCACGCTGTCCCAGCACCGCAGAGTGCCGCCGTACGGCATGGCGGGCGGCGAACCCGGTGCGCTGGGAGCCAACCGCGTCGAACGCGCGGACGGCACGGTCACCGAACTAGCCGGAAGCGACTCGGCGGACGTCGGCCCCGGCGACGTACTCGTCATCGAAACCCCCGGCGGCGGAGGCTACGGCCCACCGTCGCGCGACCCCCATCAAGCAGGAGAAGAGATCGATGATCTTCGGGCGTTCTGAGCGCGGGAAGCCTCCGGTCGAGCCCGTCACGCTCAAGATCCTGGTGGCCGGCGGCTTCGGCGTGGGCAAGACCACCCTCGTCGGCGCGGTCAGCGAGATCAGGCCGCTGCGCACCGAGGAACTGCTCACCGAGGCCGGACGCCCCGTCGACGACACGAGCGGTGTCGAGGGCAAGCGCACCACCACCGTGGCCATGGACTTCGGCCGCATCACCCTGCGCGAGGACCTGGTGCTGTACCTCTTCGGCACACCCGGCCAGGAGCGTTTCTGGTTCATGTGGGACGAGCTCTCGGAAGGCGCGCTCGGTGCCGTCGTCCTCGCGGACACCCGTCGGCTCGAGGACTGCTTCGCGGCCGTCGACTACTTCGAACGGCGCTCCATACCCTTCCTCGTCGGCGTGAACTGCTTCGAGGGAGCCGCCCGCTACCCGGCGGAGGACATCCGGCGGGCCCTCGACCTCGACGACGGCGTACCGCTGCTGCTGTGCGACGCCCGCGACCGGGAGTCCGTCAAGGAGATCCTCATCGGCGTAGTCCAGCACGCGATGGCCTACCAGGCGGACCGCCGGCAGACCGTGACCACCTGACCTCGGCGCACAGGCACGGCCCGTACCCCCGCCGACCGGGGTACGGGCCGCGGCTCATGGCACGCGCGCGTGGCTCACGCGGGTCGCACGCACGCGTGGACTGTTCTTCGGCTCCAGCCGCCCGTATTGCTTCGGCTTGGCCGTCCGTTTCAGCTCTCGCCGTCCTCCTGCCAGCCGAAGCTCTTCTCCACCGCCTTGCGCCAGTTGTGGTACTCGCGGTCACGTACCTGGGCGGTCATGGAGGGTGTCCACTCGACATCTTTCGCCCAGTGGGCCTTGAGCTCGTCCAGGTCGTTCCACACCCCGGTGGCCAGGCCCGCCGCGTACGCGGCGCCCAGGCACGTCGTCTCGGAGACCTTCGGCCGGATCACCGGCACATCGAGCACGTCGGCCTGGTGCTGCATGAGCAGGTTGTTCTTCGTCATGCCGCCGTCGACCTTCAGAGTCGTGATGTGGACCCCGGAGTCCTGGAACATGGCGTCCACGACCTCGCGCGTCTGCCAGCTCGTCGCCTCCAGCACCGCGCGCGCGAGGTGCGCCTTGGTGACGTACCGCGTCAGCCCGGTGATGACACCGCGCGCGTCGGAACGCCAGTACGGCGCGAACAGGCCGGAGAAGGCGGGCACGATGTACGCGCCGCCGTTGTCCTCGACGCTCTCCGCCAGGGGCTCGATCTCGTCGGCGGTACGGATGATGCCGAGCTGGTCGCGGAACCACTGGACCAGCGCGCCCGTTATGGCTATCGACCCCTCCAGGCAGTACACGGGCGCCTCGCTGCCGATCTTGTAGCCCATGGTCGTCAGCAGCCCGCTCTTCGACGGCACCGGCCGGTTGCCGGTGTTGAGCAGCAGGAAGCTGCCCGTGCCGTACGTGTTCTTCGCCGTGCCCACGTCGTAGCAGGCCTGCCCGAACACCGCCGCCTGTTGGTCGCCCAGGGCCGAGGCGACCGGCACACCGGCCAGCTGTCCGACAGCGGTCCCGTACACCTCGGCGGAGGACTTGATCTCCGGAAGGACGGCCTCCGGGACGTTCATCGCGGACAGGATCGAGGAGTCCCACTGAAGGGTCTCCAGGTTCATCAGCATGGTGCGGCCGGCATTGGTCACGTCGGTGACGTGGTGTCCGCCGTCCGTGCCGCCGGTGAGGTTCCAGATCAGCCAGGAGTCGATGGTGCCGAAGGCGATCTCGCCGTTTTCGGCGCGAGCCCTGAGGCCAGGCACGTTGTCCAGCAGCCAGGCCGCCTTCGGGCCGGAGAAGTAGCTGGCCAGCGGCAGCCCGGTCTGCTCGCGGAAACGATCCTGCCCGTCCGAGCCACCGAGCTGGTTGCACAGCGCCGCCGTACGCGTGTCCTGCCACACGATCGCGTTGTGCACCGGCTTGCCCGTCGCGCGGTCCCACAGGACCGTCGTCTCGCGCTGGTTGGTGATGCCGAGCGCGCTGAGCTGGTCGGTGCGCAGCCCCGCCTTGGCGATCGCGCCGGCGACCACCGCCTGCACCTTCGACCAGATCTCGGTGGCGTCGTGCTCCACCCACCCGGGTTTGGGGAAGATCTGGCGGTGCTCGCGCTGGTCGACGGCCACGATCGCGCCGTCCTGGTTGAAGATGATGCAGCGGCTCGAGGTCGTGCCCTGGTCGATAGCGGCGACGAACTTGTCCGTCATGACGTCCCCTTCGTCGGTTCCTTCAGAAGGCTGCGTTGAAGATGAGCCCGGACAGCACCGCGCCGATCAGTGGTCCCACCACCGGAATCCACGAGTAGCTCCAGTCCGAGGTGCCCTTGTTGGGGATCGGGAGCAGGGCGTGGACGATGCGGGGGCCCAGGTCACGGGCCGGGTTGATGGCGTATCCGGTCGGACCACCGAGCGACATACCGATGCCGACCACCAGGAACGAGACGATCAGAATCGCCGTGCCGTTCTCGCCGAGCCCCTTGGTCAGGCCGAAGGCGAGGATCGGCAGCACCAGCGCCATCGTCGCGATGATCTCGGTGATGAGGTTCGCGACGGGATTGCGGATCGTGGGCGCGGTGGAGAAGATCCCGAGGGTCGGCTGTGCCTTGTCCTCCTCGGCATTGGCCTGGAACTGTGCGTAGTAGACAAGCCAGCACAGCACGGCACCGAGGATCGCACCGACCATCTGGCCGGCGATGTAGATGTGGACCTTGTCCCACACCCCGGTGTCTATGGCGATCCCGACCGTTACAGCAGGGTTGAGTTGCCCGCCTGACAGCGGTGCGGCGGTGTACGCGCCGGCCATGACGCCGAAGCCCCAGCCGAAGGCGATGACGACCCAGCCCGCATCCTTCGCCTTGGAGTAGTTGAGTACGACCGCGGCGACCACTCCGGCCCCGAAGAGGATCAGAATCGCGGTACCGATGACCTCACCGAGGAATATGTCTCCGTTTGTCATTGCGGCTCCTAGGCCCTGGCCGGGACGATCGGCCCCGGTTCTTCGTGCGGGGTGCGTTTCCCATGGCGACATCAGCCGAAGGCAGGGAGGTCCCGCGCCCCGCCCGGCATCCGTGACGAGCGTGCCGTCGCAGCCGAATCACCTGTGGGGGAGGGGGCCTGGGTGCAGGCGGAACGCGCGGCGCACTGCGTGGATACGCCGAGAATGTGCAGCGATGTCGGCTGACACCGGGAAGTGTTCACCGGCGTCCAGGGGGCGTCAAGGTCGCCGACGCCAACGGTTGAGGGCGTGCCGACGGGTCACGGACCCACACCGCCCGTGCGCCGTCACGCCCACTCTGGGGTGGGACGGACACCGAGGCTCTGCTGAGGCCGGCAGGCAGGCCCGTTCCTGCTGGACCCGGCAGTGCCAAAGGTCATGGATGCGCTGAGGGCTGCGGTCACCTTTCGGCCACCGCCGACCTCGTGGGGAAAGCGTCTCACCCCCTGCCGGGCTCCGCCACCGCGCACTCTGCCGGAGCGGTGGCCGCCTCCACTCCGCGAAGGATCTCGTGCCCGGGCAGCCCCGCGCGGCCCAGCACCCAGCTCGCCCCGCTGAGGGACTTCGCCGCCTTCTTCAGTGGCGCCAGACAGGATGCCGCCTGCCGGTGGTCCGTCACGCTCCCGGGCTCGCACAACACCGTGGCCAGGGACAACGTGACCGGACGTCCACCCGCCGACCAGGGTGCGTCCAGCACGGAGACGGCCAGCGGACTCAGCCCCTCCGGATCCGCCAGCACCAGGAAGTCGTCTCCGCCGATGTGGCCCACGCGAGTGCTGTCCGACGCCGCGTGCTGAAGCAGCCGCCCCACCGACCGGATCAGCTCGTCACCCGCCGCGAACCCGGCCCCGTCGTTGACCTGCTTGAAATGGTCCACATCCAGCCAAGTCAGTGCGAACGTCCGTCCGTCCGCGATCCGCCGGTCCACCTCACCGGTGATCGCGTCCGACCCGGGCAGCCGGGTCAGCGGATTGAGCCCCGCGGCCTCCTCGACCCGGGTCTCGGCGAGTGCCCGCACGAGGTCGGCGAGCCGGACGACGCCCACGCACCGGCCGTACCGGTCGACCACAGCCACATCGTCCGACGTACGGTCTCGGCCACCGACGGCGACCACGTCCAGCACTTCCCACGCGGTGGCGTCGACACCCACCGTGCGTGGCGGATCTCCGAGCTTGGCCGCGGGCCGGTCGGAGTACAGGGCGTGGCCGTAGCGGCCCGACATCGACAGCAGGAACCGGGAACGATGCACCGACCGCACCGGGACACCGTTCGTGTCCACCAGCAGCACCCCGGACACCTCCGGCGACCCGGTCAGCAGCGCCCGGACCTGGCCCGCCGACGCGGTGGCGGGCAGCAGCGCGGCCGGCCGCACGAACTCCCGCACCGACGGCCCGGAGCGTGGCGTCACCGCCAGTCCGGTGGAGCGCGGCGGAACGTATACCTCCGCCGCGGGCAGCCGAGCCGGCGGGGCGAACAGCTCGCCCTGAGCCAGCTGCGCACCCGCCGCCCTGGCGGACCCGCACTGCAGCTCCGTCTCCACACCCTCGACACACAGGAGCGCCGCCATCTGGTCGCACAGCGTCCGCATCGCCCGTACCGCCGCCGGGCGCGCCAGCATGGACGCGTCGAGCTTCACCAGATCGGGCGCCATGTCGGTGAGCAACCGAAGCGGTACGTCCCCGTCGCCGACACCGTCCGCACTGATCCGGAAACCCTGGTCCCGCAGCGAGCCGATCGCCTCCAGCAGCGCCTGCTGAGGCACATGCGTGTACGGCGGACCGACGTCGATCGTCACCTCCCACGGCAGCCGCCCCGCCGCACGCACGGCGTCGTGCAGAGGAGTGAGCCCACCGAGGTCGGCGAGGGTACCGGCGAACACGTTCACGTAGAGAGGCAGCAACGCCTCCTTGCGAGCTGCCGCACGAAACGCCAACACGGCAAGCCTGCCGTCGAGTTCGGGATCACGACGAGCCTCGGCCAGGACGTCGCCGGTCTCCGGGCGGGCAAGTATCTCCAGCCCCGCGACCCCGCTGGTCGTCAGATTGACCACTGGTTGGAAAGCGAAGCGGAGAGTATCCGTCCAGGAGTCCACGGGAGCATGATGGCGCCGCTGGAGCACGCCCGAGCCCAGTTCATAAGACGTTCACGCAGGATTCCGGGTCGGTCACACACCGTAGACATACCTGGCTGGCCTCGGTCCTACGACGATGGCGCCACGCTTGCGGGACCGCCGCCGTGTGCCCGTCGCGCCCCCGCACCTCACCGCACCGCGATCACCGCCGACCCGTGCCCGAACAGCCCCTGATTCGCCGAGATCCCTACGCGTGCCCCGGTGACCTGCCGATCACCCGCGTCGCCTCTCAACTGCCAGGTGAGTTCGCATACTTGGGCGATCGCCTGAGCCGGAACCGCCTCCCCGAAGGAGGCCAGCCCACCGCTCACATTCACGGGTATGCGGCCGCCCAGCGTCGTCGTACCCTCCCGCAGCAGCTTCGTGGCCTCCCCCTCGCCGCAGAGCCTGAGATCCTCGTACCACTGCAACTCCAGGGCGGTGGACAGGTCGTAGACCTCGGCGAAGGACAGCTCCTCCGGGCCGACGCCCGCTTCCTCGTAGGCCGCGTGCGCGATTGACTCACGGAACGTCTCGGCCGCCGGTCGCACCGCCACAGCGGAGTCCGTCGCGATGTCGGGCAGATCCAGGACGGTGTTGGGGTAACGCGGCGTCACGGTGGACACCGCCCGGATCCGCACCGGATCCCTGGCCCCGTGCCGCCGCGCGAACTCCATGCCGGCCAGCACGAGAGCCGCTCCTCCGTCGGAGGTCGCGCAGATGTCGAGCAGCCGCAGGGGATCGGCGACCACGGCGGACGTGGCGACCTCCTCTGCGGTCACCGGCTTGCGGTAGCGCGCGTAGGGGTTCAGTGCGCCGACTGCGGCGTTCTTCACCTTGACCTGGGCGAAGTCCTCCGGTGTGTCCCCGTGCACGGCCATCCGCCGACGCGCGTACAGCCCGAAGTACGTCGGATTGGTCGCACCGAGGACACGGAAACGCAGCCAGTCCGGATCGTCGGGCCGGTCGCCGCCCGCAGGCCGGAAGAACCCCTTGGGAGCCGCATCCGCACCGACCACCAGCACGACGTCCGACAGACCCGAAAGTATCTGAGCCCGCGCGGTGTTGATGGCCTGTGCCCCGGAAGCGCACGCGGCGTACACGCTCGTGACCCGGGCGCCCTGCCAGCCGAGCGCTTTGGCGAACGTCGCCCCGGCCACATACCCCGGATAGCCGCCCCGCACGGTGTCCGCGCCGACAATCGCCCCGATGTCCCGCCACTTCAGTCCCGCATCAGCGAGTGCTGCGCGGGCCGCCACCGCGCCGTACTCGACGAAACTGCGCCCCCACTTGCCCCAGGGATGCATGCCCGCGCCGAGCACCGCAACCTCTTCCGTCATGCCGTCACCCCCGTCGGTCGCCACTGCCAAGTCGTCCAGATCGTCTCCGCGTCCTCATGAAGGACCCCTGGAACGACCTCCACCTCCATGCCCACCGCCAGATCGGCGACGGTGACACCGGGAGCCGCCTGTCCCAGCACCACGAGGCGCTCGGCCACCAGCTCCACAGCGATCAACGTGTACGGCTCCCACGGAAGTTCCGGATCGGTCACATAGGGTGACGGAGGCCGGTACCGGCTGTCCGTGTACGACCAGACACGCCCGTGTCGGGACAGCGGGACCTCCTCCAGTTCGCCGCCCGAGCAGTCCGGGTTGCGGCAGTGAGTGTCGTCGCGGGGAAAGAAGACCGAGGCACAGACAGAGCACCGGGTGCCGAGAAGCCGGAAGTCGTCCCCGCCACCGGAGAACCATCCGGCGACCACTGGTGTGCGTGTGCGTGGCACAGCCCCTCCTCGCAACAGACCTGACGGGACGTCAGAAGTGTGCCACGGGCAACCGGAAAGCGGCAGGGCGGCCCGAAGGGCGAACTGCATCCGATCGCTTCCCCGACAGAGCGAATTCCTGATAGATGCAGGAGACATGACACGACTCTCGACCGCGGCACGGGGACTGGTCACCACGCTCGCCACCTTGCTGGCCGTGACCGTCGCCCCCGCCACCGCTCAGGCGAAGACCGAGCCCAAGGCGCCGAAGGACTTCGTGGCGCTGAGAACCGTGGATCCCACCATCGTTCAGGAGATGCGGTACTTCACCCCGCACAACTTCGTGGGCGAGCGCATCGACGGCTACCGGCAGCCCCTCTGCATCCTCACCCGCCCCGCTGCGGAAGCGCTCCACAAGGCCCAGAAGCAGCTGCTGCGCCAGGGCTACACGCTCAAGGTGTACGACTGCTACCGGCCGCAACGCGCCGTCGACCACTTCGTGCGCTGGGCCAAGGACCTCGACGACCAGGCCATGAAGGCCGAGTTCTACCCGAACGTCGACAAGACCCGCCTGTTCGAGGACGGTTACATCGCGGAGAAATCCGGCCACAGCCGAGGCTCGACCATGGACCTGACGATCGTCCGGCTGCCGGCGAAGCCCACCAGGCCGTACGTGCCGGGAGAGCCCCTCGTACCCTGCTACGCACCCCAGGGCGAGCGCTTCCCCGACAACTCAGTCGACATGGGCACCGGATTCGACTGCTTCGACACCCTCTCGCACACCCTTGACCCGCGCATCCAGGGCGAACAGCGCGCCAACAGGCTGCTGCTCAAGGGCACCCTCGAAGCCCTCGGATTCGTGAACCTCGCCGAGGAGTGGTGGCACTACACCTACAAGCCGGAGCCCTATCCGGACACCTTCTTCGACTTCCCCGTGTCCTGGAAATCCCTCACCAGGCCCTGATGACCGGCCCCCGGAAGACGCCCTTCCACTGATCGGATACAGTCCGCCGCGTGTCCGAAACTCAAGCCTCCATCCCCAACTCCGCAGCGGATTCCCACTGTTCGAGCTGCGGCGCGCCCTACGGAGAGGGCGTCTCCGGCTGGCCCCGCACCTGCCCGGCGTGCGACACCGTGGCCTACCGCAATCCGCTGCCGGTAGCGATCGCGCTCCAGCCCGTGTACGACACGAAGGGCACAGCCCTGGTCGTCATCACCCGAACCATCGCCCCCGCGCGCGGAGGCATCGCCCTGCCCGGCGGCTACCTCGACGACCGCGAGGACTGGCGGCAGGCCGTCGTCCGCGAACTCAAGGAAGAAACCGGCATCGACGCGGCCGGCCGCGACGTACGTCTCGTCGACGCGATGAGCTCCCCGGACGGGCACCTGCTGCTGTTCGGCCTCCTTCCGGAACGGTCCGTCGACCGCCTGCCGGCGTCGGCCGCCACGGACGAGACCGAGGGTTGGCACCTTCTGCGCAGGCCGGAGGAGCTCGCCTTCCCGCTGCACACGCTGGCCGTACGGGCGTTCTTCGAGGGCCGCTACCTCTGAGTTCACCGCTCCTCGAGCCCTCGTATGCGCACCGGACGAGGCGACGCGATCATGCCGTCCTCATGCTCCAGCTCCACGACCAGCTTCCCGCCCTCCCAGCGGGTGAGGTAGCGCTCGATCTCCGGTTCGTCCCAGCCGTCACCCGCGTCCGGCACCACCAGCCCGCCCCCGGTACGCCCCCGGGCAGGCGCCCACACCTCCAACTCCAACCCGCCGTCGTCCCCGCGTACCGGGACGACGGCACCCGCGCGCGCGAGCACCGGGATCCGGGACAGGGGCGCGTCGACGAGAATCTGCCCCGGTCCTTCGTACGCCCGCCCCGTCGCCGTGTCGTACCAGCGCCCTCGCGGCAGCTGCACCGCACGCCGGTCAGCGCCCGGATCCAGCATGGGCGCCACCAGCAGACAGTCGCCCAGCAGAAACGCATCCTCGCAGTCGCGCAGCGCCCGCTCCTCGGGCCCCGACCACCACAGCGGACGTACATACGGGGCCCCTGTGCGCCGGGCCAGATGCGCCAGCGTCACGAAGTACGGCAGCAGCCTCCGCCGCTCGACGAGCGCCACGCGCGCGTGCTCCAGCACTTCGGGACCGAACTCCCAAGGCTCCCTGCGTCCCGCCCGCAGACTCGCGTGCGTACGGAACAGCGGCAGATACGCGGCCAACTGGAACCACCGCAGATACAGCTCCGGCGAAGGACTCCCGTCGAACCCGCCCACGTCCGGCCCCGAGTAAGGCACCCCGCACAGTCCCAGGCCCATGACGAGTGACAGCGACGCCCGCAGACCAGGCCAGCCCGTGGCCACATCGCCCGACCAGGTCCCCCCGTAGCGCTGCAGGCCGACCCATCCGGACCGCGAGAAGACGAAGGGCCGCTCCTCGGGAGCCAGGTTGCGCAGCCCCTCGTAGCCCGCCCTGGCCATGCACAGGCCGTAGACGTTGTGCGCCTCCTGGTGGTCCCCGTCGCGCCCGTCCAGGGAGTGCCGGGCCGAACGCGGCAGAGTCGACTCCCCGAAGGCGGCGAACGACGTCGGCTCGTTCATGTCATGCCAGAACCCCGAAAAACCCTGTGCCAGCCGCTCCTCGTACAGCCCACCCCACCATTGCCGCACGCGCGCGTGCGTGAAGTCCGGAAAGACCGCCTCTCCCGGCCACACCACGCCCCGCACTTGCCGCCCTGAGGCGCCCCTGACAAACGCGTCCTCGGCCGTCCCGCTGTCGTACACGGCATTGCCCGGCGCGGCCTTGACCGCAGGGTCGATGATCGAGACCAGCCGGATCCCGTCCCGTCGCAAGTCCTCGGCGAGCTGCGGCAGTTTGGGGAAGCCGTCTTGGTCGACCGTGAACACCTGGTGCTCGTCATAGTGGTCGATGTCCAGATGGACCGCGTCCAGCGGCAGATCCCGCTCCTGGTAGCCCGAAACGATCCGCCGCACCTCCTGCTCGCTGCCGAAGCCCCACCGCGCGTGATGGTGGCCCAGCGCCCAAGCGGGCGGCAGCGCGGCCGCACCGGTGAGGGAGGCCCAGACGAGCAGCACGCGCGCGGGAGTGCCCACCATCACCCAGCAGCGCAGCGGACCCCCATCCATCCGCAGGTCGCTGGTCCCCGCCCGGTCATGCCCGGAGCCCGCGCCCTCCTCACCCTCCCTCAGCGTCACAGTGCCGTCCCACGAGGTGTCGTGGAACACCAGATGTGTGGCCGCGTCGGCCACCACCAACTGCACCGGCATGGTGATGTACAGCGGGTCGTCGCCAGGACCGAACGCACGGCCCGGGTCGGTGTTCCACAGCCGGTACGTCCCGTCCTTCAGCCGGGGCCCCGACGCTCGGCCTCCCAGCCCGAAGAACCGCGCGTCCGCGGCCACCTCCGACCGCTGCATCCAGCGCGCCGACCCACCGTCGACCGGCTCCCACCAACGCGGCGGCAGGTCACGGCGCAGTGTCACACCACCAGGTGTCTGCACTTCCACGGCGCCGTGCCGCGAGATGACGACCGTCACCCGCTCGGCCACGACACGCCAGCCACCGTCCTTGTCGGGCTCCAGCACAGCCCGCGGATCCGGCTCCGGACAGCGGCCCGCAAGCGCGTACGACGGCTCCGGTGCAGCCCCGTCCCACCCCCAGAAGACAGCCCCGTTCACGGTGACGACGACGCGCAGCTCTGACCGGCTGAACCGGATGACGCCACCGCCAGGACCGGGCTGAACCTCCTGCACGGGCCCGGGCACCCGAGCGCGCTCTGCGCCCCGGGGCGGCAGCCCCTCGGCGTCGGCGCGCTTCCTGCGCCACGCAGCTCGTACGGTACGCAACCCCTGGGCCGCTCCCACCGAACCGACCGCCTTCATCGAACGCACCAGGTCACGACCGTCCATGCTGCTCAGCCTGCCATCGACCGCCCCACACATGCGTGCCGTTCAACTGCCGTTCACCCGTGCCGGGACCACATCTTCACGACACGGACTATGTGGGGCGCACCCTGGTGCAGAAGTCGATCACATGGCATCGTCCGTGTCATCCGCGTCGCGCGCACACCCCAGCCGTGCGCGGAAGACGCACACGACGCGCACAGTCCGGGAGCCGCCCCATGTCGACCGTGAATCCCCAGCCGCTCTGGCAGCCAGATCCTCAGCGCATCGCACGGGCTCAGGTCACCAAGTTCCAGGCCTGGGCGGCGGAAAACCACGGCGCCCCCGCCGGGGGTGGCTACGCGGCCCTGCACCGCTGGTCGGTCGACGAACTGGACACCTTCTGGAAAGCCGTCACCGAGTGGTTCGACGTACGCTTCTCCACCCCCTCCCCGCGCGTGCTGGCCGATCGCTCGATGCCCGGCGCCCAATGGTTCCCCGGCGCCACCGTGAACTACGCCGAGCACGCCCTGCGCGCCGCCGCGACCCGCGCCGACGAGCCCGCACTCCTCTACGTCGACGAATCCCACGAGCCCCGCCCCGTGACCTGGTCCGAGCTGCGCCGCCAGGTCGGCTCCCTCGCCGCCGAGCTGCGCGCCCTGGGTGTACGCCCAGGAGACCGTGTCAGCGGCTACCTCCCGAACATCCCGCAGGCCGTCGTCGCCCTCCTCGCCACGGCCGCCGTCGGCGGCGTCTGGACCTCCTGCGCCCCCGACTTCGGCGCCCGCAGCGTCCTGGACCGCTTCCAGCAGGTCGAGCCGGTCGTGCTGTTCACCGTCGACGGCTACCGCTACGGAGGCAAGGAGCACAACCGCCGCGACATCATCGCCGAGCTCCGGCGCGAGCTGCCCACTCTGCGTGCCGTGGTGCACATCCCGCTCCTCGGCACCGAGGCCCCCGAGGGCGCGCTGGAGTGGTCCGCCCTCACAGCCGCAGACCAGGAACCGGTCTTCGAGCCCGTCCCCTTCGACCACCCCCTCTGGGTGCTCTACTCCTCCGGCACGACCGGCCTCCCCAAGGCCATCGTCCAGTCTCAGGGCGGCATCCTCGTCGAGCACCTCAAACAGCTCGGCCTGCACTGCGACCTGGGCCCCGAGGACCGTTTCTTCTGGTACACCTCGACAGGCTGGATGATGTGGAACTTCCTTGTCTCCGGCCTCCTCACCGGTACCACGATCGTCCTTTACGACGGCAGCCCGGGCTATCCCGACACGGGCGCCCAGTGGCGCATCGCCGAACGCACGGAAGCCACCCTCTACGGCACCTCGGCCGCGTACGTCATGGCCTGTCGCAAAGCCGGCGTACGCCCCGGCCGTGACTTCGACCTCTCCAAGGTGCAGTGCGTCGCGACTACAGGATCACCGCTTCCCCCCGATGGATTCCGCTGGCTGCACGACGAAGTCCGCGACGACCTCTGGATCGCCTCCGTCAGCGGCGGCACGGACGTGTGCTCCTGCTTCGCCGGAGCCGTGCCCACGCTGCCTGTGTACATCGGCGAACTCCAGGCCCCCGGCCTGGGCACCGACCTGCAGTCCTGGGACCCCAGCGGCAACCCCCTCACCGACGAGGTGGGCGAGCTCGTGGTCACCAACCCCATGCCGTCCATGCCGATCTACTTCTGGAACGACCCCGACGGCAGCCGGTACCACGACAGCTACTTCGACACCTATCCGGGCGTTTGGCGCCACGGCGACTGGATCACCGTCACCTCACGCGGCTCCGTCGTCATCCACGGCCGCTCCGACTCGACACTCAACCGCCAAGGCGTCCGCATGGGATCGGCCGACATCTACGAAGCCGTGGAGCGCCTCCCCGAGATCAAGGAATCCCTCGTCATCGGCATCGAACAGCCCGACGGCGGCTACTGGATGCCCTTGTTCGTGCACTTGGTACCCGGAGCCGTGCTCGACGAGACCCTCCTGAACCGCATCAAGCAGACCATCCGCGAACAGCTGTCTCCACGTCACGTCCCCGACGAGATCATCGAGGTCCCCGGCGTTCCCCACACCCTGACCGGCAAGCGCATCGAGGTCCCGGTCAAACGTCTCCTCCAGGGCACACCTCTTGAGAAGGCGGTCAATCCGGGCTCCATCGACAACCTCGACCTCCTGCATTTCTACGAGGAACTCGCCCGTAAGCGCGCCTGACCGAGACACCCCGGCCTCGGACGTGAACCACGGCGACGTCCGAGGCCGACCACACCGCGTCACCATCCTCCGACCTGCACGAATGCCCCTGCTTGCGTCCGCGCTCCGCTCACCC
Organism: Streptomyces sp. cf386; assembly: GCF_900103585.1. Classification (GTDB taxonomy): domain Bacteria; phylum Actinomycetota; class Actinomycetes; order Streptomycetales; family Streptomycetaceae; genus Streptomyces. The sequence continues at coordinate 3,866 of NZ_FNHV01000012.1, read as the reverse complement.
CGACGCCGTTGTCAGTGCCCCCGGTTACTGTGAGTGAGCATTGATCGACTGCACACAGGGGGAAAGATGGCGCACACCGACCACCAGACGATGCGACGCGTTCTGCGCCGCGAAATCGCCGGCACGATCGGCCTGCTGACCGACGAGCACGACCTCCGTGCCATGCGGCGCTACCGCAGCTTCACCTTCGACGACCACAAGATCTATCTGGAACAGGTGGAAGCCCTCCTCAGGACACGGGCCTCCCAAGGCAGCCACACGACGATCGCCCTCTTCGATCCGCAGGAGTACGCCGAGTTCTGCGCGGCAATGGGCCTGGACCCCGACAACGCGTCGAGCCGCACACGCTTCACCGCCGAACTCGCGACCACCGGCCCCACCGTCTGCTACGAAGGCCAGCCGCTGACAGACCTCGTCCCGGTGCTCGTCGACGAAGCCGTCCGACAAGCCACCTGGGAGTACGCGGCCACACTCCTGGCACGCCTCGGCACCTGCGCCACCTGTGGCGAGGACTTCGGCCGTGCGGCCTTTACCCGCGCCTCCGACCTTCTCGTCCGCATCCTGGACACGGCCCAGCCGGGCAGCCGACACCTCGTCTGCAGTGTCACGGGAACACCGGAAACACTCGTCTCCGTCCTGCACGCCGATGAGGACGCACAGGGCGCCACCCACCTCGACGAAGCCGAACTACTGGAGTTCACCACGGTTCTCGCCCTCGGCCTCGCTACCCGGAGCCCTGGCGGACTCGTCATGCGGACCAGCGCCCCCGGCACCTCCGACCGCATCTACGGATGGCGCCTGCGGGGAGACGGCCTGGAGCCCCTCACCGCGGGTGAAGTCTTCGACGCCTATTGCACCGACGTCGATTCAGGAGACCTCATCGCCCCGGAATCAGGTGTCGACTACTGCGTACCACCGGATCTTGGTGACGAGGAGGCGGCACCGGGCCACGACCACTGAACGCAACTGGGGCGCTCCACCCACGGGTGGAGCGCCCCACACGAACCGGCACGCGCCGTCTCGCTCCGGCTACTCGCCGGACAGCACCGCCTGAGCCGCATTGCGCGCCTCTTCGGCACTGTCCGCCGCACGCGCCGCCGCAGCAGCACGCTCGCACTGCGCCAGCGTGTACTTCGCCAGCGTCGCCCGGACGTAGGGAATCGACGCCGACCCCATGGAGAGGGAGGTGACACCCAGACCGGTCAGCACACACGCCAGCAGCGGGTCGGACGCCGCCTCGCCGCAGACACCGCAGCTCTTGCCCTCGGCCTTCGCCGCCTCGGCGGACAGCGCGACCAGGTCGAGCAGCGCGGGCTGCCATGGATCCTGCAGACGGGACACCGCACCCACCTGACGGTCCGCGGCGAAGGTGTACTGCGCGAGGTCGTTCGTCCCCAGTGACAGGAACTCGACTTCCTGGAGAATCGAGCGCGCCCGCAGCGCGGCCGACGGAATCTCGACCATCGCACCGAACTTCGCCTGTAGCCCAGCCGCACGACAGGCGTCCGCGAACGCCTTCGCGTCGGTCCGGTCTGCCACCATCGGGGCCATGACCTCGAGGTAGACGGGCAGCCCCTCCGCAGCCTTCGCGAGTGCCGTCAGCTGGGTGCGCAGCACCTCGGGGTGGTCCAGCAGCGTCCGCAGACCGCGCACACCCAGGGCTGGGTTCGGCTCATCGGCCGGCGTCAGGAAGTCAAGCGGCTTGTCCGCGCCCGCGTCCAGGACACGTACGACGACCCGGCCCTCGGGGAAGGCCTCAAGAACCTGCCGGTAGGCCTCGACCTGCTTCTCCTCCGACGGCGCCTGCTTGCTGTCGTCCAGGAAGAGGAACTCGGTGCGGAACAGACCGACACCCTCAGCACCCGCCTCGACAGCGGCCGGAACGTCGGACGGTCCGCCGACGTTGGCCAGCAGCGGCACCTTGTGACCGTCGGCGGTGGCACCCGGACCCGTCGACGCAGCGAGAGCGGCCTTGCGCGCGGCGGCGGCAGCCTCCAGCTCGGCCTTCTTCTCGTCGCTCGGGTTCACGAAGATGTCACCGGTACTCCCGTCCACAGCGATGACCGTGCCCTCGGCCAGCTCACCGGCGCCCGGTAGCGCAACCACGGCCGGCACGCCGAGCGCCCTCGCCAGAATCGCGCTGTGGCTGGTCGGCCCGCCCTCCTCGGTGACAAAGCCGAGAACCAGGGCCGGGTCCAGCAGCGCGGTGTCGGCCGGGGCGAGGTCGCGAGCCACAAGGACATAGGGCTCGTCACTGTCCGGGACACCCGGCATGGGGACCCCGAGCAAACGAGCGACGATACGATTCCGCACGTCATCGAGGTCGGCCACACGACCGGCCAGATACTCACCGGCACCCGCCAGCAGTTCGCGGTACGCGGCGAAGGCGTCGTACACGGCGCGCTCGGCCGTGCTGCCGACGGCAATCCGCCGGTCCACGTCCGCCATCAGCTCAGGGTCCTGGGCCATCATGGCCTGCGCCTCGAGCACCGCCTGGGCTTCGCCCCCCGCCAGATTGCCGCGCGCCATCAGGTCGGCTGCAACAGCCTCCACGGCCTTACGGGCGCGCCCCTGTTCACGCTCCGCTTCCTCGGCCGGAATCTGCTTGGCAGGCGGCTCGAGGACCGCCGTTCCCATGTGCCGAACCTCGCCGATGGCCACACCGTGGCTCACGCCGACGCCTCGCAGCGTTGTCTCCATCTCACCCGTCTCCGATAGTGCGGCGGGTCCCGCCGCCGCGGTGGTTATCGTCCCTAGATGCCGTCATATGGCGGCATCGACGTCACTTCCAGACGAAGAGACTGTCGCCAGCCTTCACATCGCCTTCGTCCCGCAGCTCGGAGAGGGCCTCAGCCGTGGCCTCGAGGGCCACGATCGGGCACACCGGCGACTTACCGGCTTCCTCGACCGCTGCCGGGTTCCAGCGCACGATGCCCTGGCCGCGCGTCACGGTGTCGCCCTTGTTCACGAGCAGTTCGAAGCCCTCGCCGTTGAGCTGCACCGTGTCGATACCGAGGTGAGTGAGCACACCGTGGCCCTGATCGTCGACGACGACGAAGGCGTGCGGATGGAGAGAGACGATGACCCCGTCCACGGGCGACACGGCCTCGGAGGGTTCACGCACGGGGTCGATGGCAGTGCCCGGGCCGACCATGGCCCCGGAGAAGACAGGATCCGGTACGGATGCCAGGCCGACGGCGCGTCCTGCCAGTGGGGACGTCACGGTGGTCATGGGAAGCCTCCCAGGGGTGGAGAACGATATGGGCCGTCGCTGTCTGTGCCGGACGGCACACTGTTCAGCAGCGTATGTCACATGAAGTGCCGGTTCCGCTTCGGAGTGCCGGAGTGGTCTAGACCATACCTCAAATCGATTTGCACCCGCTCCGCAGCCGCGTGTACAGTCGTACTCCTGCCTGGGGCTGAGTGACACAACATGGTGTCCTGGCTCAGCAGCACCCAACTTGTCAGATCCTATCTCGGGGTCACCTTCTGCATGCCTGCAGGTCGGTGGTCGGAGGGCCGGAAAAACACTGATAGAGTCGGAAACGCAAGAACGAAGGGAAGCGCCCGGAGGAAAGCCCGAGAGGGTGAGTACAAAGGAAGCGTCCGTTCCTTGAGAACTCAACAGCGTGCCAAAAATCAACGCCAGATTAGTTGATACCCCGTCTCCGGCCGGATCACCGGTTGGGACGAGGTTCCTTTGAAGAAAACACAGCGAGGACGCTGTGAACGGCCGGGCTTATTCCGCCTGGCTGTTCCGCTCTCGTGATGTGTCGTCCCGATTACGGGAAAACATTCACGGAGAGTTTGATCCTGGCTCAGGACGAACGCTGGCGGCGTGCTTAACACATGCAAGTCGAACGATG
>NZ_FNHV01000021.1 GCF_900103585.1 Streptomyces sp. cf386 | reverse complement strand
CTCGAACCAGACGACTTTGCCGGTGCTGAGGCGGGTGGCGCCCCAGCGGCGGGCGAGTCGGTTGACGAGGTAGAGGCCGCGTCCGCCTTCGTCGGTGGCGCGGGCTTGGCGCAACCGCGGCAACTGCGGTACGTCGTCGCCGACTTCGCAGCGCAGGACGTCGGTGCGTAGCAGGCGCAGGGTGACGGGTCGGGTGGCGTAGCGGACGGCGTTGGTGACGACTTCGCTGACGAGGAGTTCGACGGAGTCGGTGAGTTCTTCCAGTCCCCAGCGGGCCAGGGCGCGTCGGGCGAGGCGGCGGGCGCGGCCGGGGGCGGCGTCTTCGGGCTCGAGGAACCAGTAGGCGACGTCGCTGGGGGCGATGCCGTCGAAGCGGGCGGCGAGCAGGGCGATGTCGTCGTCGCGGTCGCCGGGGCCGAGCATGTCGAGGACTTCGTCGCAGAGGGCTTCGAGGGGCGGGGGGTGGTCGGGTCCGGTGAGCTGGGCGGTCGCGGCGAGCTTTTCGCGTAGTTGCTCTATGCCGGTCCAGACGTCGCGCAGCCGGGACTCGACCAGGCCGTCGGTGTACAGAAGCAGCGTCGCTCCGGCCGGCGCGTCCAGTTCCACGGCCTCGAAGTCGACGCCGCCGACGCCGATCGGGGCGCCCGCGGGAACGCGGAGTACTTCTGCCCGGCCGCCGAGGTGGAGCAGGACGGGTGGTGGGTGGCCGGCGTTGGCGATGGTGATGCGGTGGGATACGGGGTCGTAGACGGCGTACAGGCAGGTGGCCATGCGGTCGGTGCCCAGGCGTTGGGCCTGTTCGTCGAGGTGGTGGAGGACTTCTTGTGGGGGCAGGTCGAGGCCGGCGAGGGTCTGGGCGGTGGTGCGCAGTTGGCCCATGATCGCGGCCGAGGTCATGGAGTGGCCCATGACGTCGCCGACGACCAGGGCGACGCGGCTGCCGGGCAGGGGGATCGCGTCGTACCAGTCGCCGCCGACGCGGGCGGTTTCGGCGGCGGGGAGGTAGCGGGAGGCGAGCCGGACGCCGGTGGGGCGGGGGAGTGTTTCGGGCAGCATGGTGCGCTGGAGTTCGTCGGCGATGTAGGCCTCGCGGCCGTAGAGGACGGCTTTGTCGATGCCGAGGGCGCTGTGGGTGGCGAGTTGGGCGGCGACGAGGAGGTCGTCGGGTTCGAAGGCGAGGCGGTCGGGGCGGCGTAGGAAGACGGCGGCGCCGATGACGCGGCGGCGGCCTCGTAGGGGGGCGAGGATGGCGCGTTGTCCGTCGGGGATGATCAGTTCGCCGTCGTCGCCGAGGAGTTCGGGCAGGGCGGCGCGGGCTGCGGGTGCGTCGGCGAAGACGGGGCGTACGCCGCGCAGGACCTCGGCGAGCGCGCCGCCGGGGCGGACCTCGCACAACTCGGCGGTCAGGGCCGACAACTCGGCCAGCTCCGTCGGCTCCGGCTGGGCCTGCGCGGGCAGGAAGCCGCCGTCGGTGTCCCGTTCCTCGGGGATGCGGTCCGTGCGGCGCAGGCGCAGGACGACGGGGCCGGTGGGCCGTTCGTCGCCGACGGGGAGGGGGTCGCGCAGGTAGACGAGGATCGCGTCGGAGAAGGTCGGCACGGTCGCCCGGCACAGCCCCATCACGATCTCGTCCAGGTCGATACCGCGCGCGATCCGCCGGGTCGCGGCGCCGACGAAGCGCAGCCGGTCACCGTCCCGCCGCATCGGCGTCGGCCGGCCGGGCGGCAGCCCCTGCGGCGCGGACGGTTCCCCGCCCTGCCGCATCGGCGTCGGTCCTTCGGACGGCTGATCTTGTGGCGCGGACGGTTCGTCGCCCCGCCGCCGCAGTGGGGGACGCTCGGGCGGCAGCCCCCGTGGCGTGGACGGTGGTGGGGCCGGGGCTCGGCGTGCGGGCCTGGCGGGGACTTCAGGCGGCGTCGGGTCGGGATTCGCGGCGACGCCGAGTGCGACGTGGGACGAGAGCTGGCCGACGAGGTGCAGATCGTCGGGGTCGAAGACCGGTCGGTCCGGGCGGCGGAGGAACACCGCCGCCCCCAGGACGTTCCGCTCGGCGAGCAGGGGCGCGAGCAGGACACGATCGCGACCCGGAAGTCGGGGATTGGGCCCGAGCAGTTCGAGGAGGGCTGTTTCGAGTTCGAGGTCCTCGGGGCCCATGCTCCGGGCGTCACCCTGGTGCAGAACCTTGGCGAGGACACCGAGCGGCTCCACGGAGGCTGTCGCCCGCGCCTCTCCGCCCATCGCGCCGCCCAGCTTGGGGTGTGATGCGCCGTGCCATTCCGTGTCGCCGGCGAGCTGGAGGTCGGCCAGGTCGGCGAGTGCGGCGCGCAACCCCGCGTAGCCGGGGTACCCGAGGAGACGGGCGGTGCGTACGACCGTCGCCTCGCTGGTGCCGGTGCGCTCGGCGAGGCCGGTGATCGAGAGGGCTGCGGTGGCGGCCGGGTCGTCGACGACGGCTTCGGCGACCCGCTGCATGGACCGGGTCATCTGCGGGACGAGCGTGCGCGCCCTGGCCGCCAGTAATGAGGTCGCCGTATCCGAAGACCCGGGCTTGCGGGGAGGACGGAAGCCGCATCCAGTGAGCCGCAGTTGGCGGGGGATCGCAGCTGATGCACCACCTTCCGTATCTGCCCGCACACCGAGATAGACGACGACCGCGTCGGCCATGACGGGCACCGTCACCAGGGCGAACTCGCGAGCGACCTGTGTCGGACTCTCGGCGCGCGCGATACGGCGGACGGCCGGGGCAAGAAAATGGGGATCCTGCGGCATCGCCTCTCCGGGCCGGTGGCCATGAGTGTCAGCGTCATCCTCGGGCCGCCGGGGGCGATCTGTCCAGGAGATCGTCGGCCCTTCAACGTCCTTGTACAGGGATCGACTTGGCGAGGAGAACCGATGGAGATCCGGTGCCCTGCGGTAGGGCATCGGCTACCGTCGGGTCCGTGACGTCAGGGATGCCCGGTATCCAGCCCCCACCGCCCCCTGGCCTGCGCCGTCGGGTCTCGCGCTGGTGGAGGTCCCGGGACGCGCTGTCGCGGCTGCACCGCTGGCTGCTCCTGCGGGCCCTGCCCCTGCTGGCGGTCTTTCTCGGCCTCTTCGCGCTCAACGGCGCACTGATCGGCTGGACCGACGCGTACAACGTCCTCGTCGGCATCGACTCACCGGCCGACGTCAGTCCCCAGCTTCCCGCATGGCCCCTGTCGATCGTCGGCTGGGCCGCGATCCCCGCACTGGTGGGAGGAGCGGTCGGCTACGCCGTCACCGCCCAGATCCAGACGCACCGCACGCAAGAGCTCACGGAGATCCTCGACGAGCTCAGGCGGCGTTCCACCGCCTCCGTGAACTCCGACGGAGGCTGAGCGTGCGTTTGCTGTCCGAGATCCACGAATGCGGCGGTCCCTCCGCGGAGTTCGTCCAGCACTTCGCCGCCAAATGGCATGACGGAGACTGGGAGACGGCCGAGGACCACTGGCAACGAATCGTCAACAGACTGCTGCGGGGCAGGGAGATGGAAGGACTCAAGCCGCACGACGCACTGCGCACCGCCGAGCAGGAGGCGCAGAACTTCGGCCTGGCGCTGCTGCTCTCCCCGTCCCCCACCCGGTGCCCCATGTGCGCGATCGTGCCCCCTCCGAGTCCACCCGACGCACAACGGCCCGGGACGGAGCCCCGATGACGAAGAGGACAACGGAGCAGATCCTGCGCGAACTTCTCTACCTGGCCGCACCGGACAGCTCGGAGGAGGCACGGTCCGCCGCCGCCGAAGCCATCGCCGAGCGTGGTGATGAAGCCCTGCCCGCCGGTGATGTCTCCCGGTTGGCGGAGGTCCTGCGGTCCCGTGCGCCGGAGGACGGGGACGCGGGGGAACGTGTCGCCCTGCGCGGCGCCGACCTCGCGCACGCCAACCTCTACCAGGTCCGGCTGAACGGCGCCGAGTTGACGGAGGCCGATCTGACCGAGGCCGACCTCAGTTTCTCGTATCTGCGCGGAGCCCGACTCGACGCCGCGACACTGACCGGCGCCGACCTGACGGGCGCGGACCTGACCGATGCCGATCTGCGCGGAGCGGTGCTGCGCCGGGCCGACCTGACCGGGGCGTGGCTTCGGCGGGCTCGGCTGGACCAGGCCGACCTGCATGACTGCGACCTCACGGACGCCGATCTCAAGACGGCCTCCGGTGCACTGAGCATCGAGGGTCTGGGCGGAGTCAGGTGGTCGGCCGACACCCGCTGGCCCCAGTCCCAGCCCGGCCTCGGGAGTCAACTCCTGGACAGGTCGGTCAGGCTGGCACCGGGAATCTACCGCGTGGGCGGCGACGACGGCCGGGACCGCAGTACCGGTACGGCCCCCGGCCCGGGCGCGCCGGAGCCCTCCGGCCCCGGCACACCCGACCCCGCCTCTCCGTGGGGATTCTCCAACTCGGGTACGCCCAGCTCCGGCGCCCGCTCTAAACGCGGCGGGTGAGGTGACGGGCCGGAAGCTGCTGGGCCGAGTGCCTCAGGACACCGTCGGCAGCCCCGGACCGGAGCAGCGCACATCGGCCGCGGGCACCGTCCCGTCGACGAGATAGGCGGCCACCGCCCCGTCCACGCACGCGTTGCCCCGGCTCGCGAAGACGCCGTGGGAGTAGTCGTCGTCGAGCGTCACCAGCCGGGAGCCGGGCATGACCTCCCGCAGTCGCCGGGCGCCCTCGATCGGCGTCACCGGGTCGTGTGCGGACGCGACCAGCAGGACCGGCGGGGCGGCCGGACTGCCCAGGGGCGTACGGCGGTTCGGCCGGTGGTGCCAGTACGCGCAGGCCGACGCCTCCATGCCGGTCAGGATCGGCTGCGGGTCGAGAAGCCGGGTGCGGCGCATGTCCGCCAGGATCTCGCGCGGCGTCGGCCCCGGCCCGTCCGCGCACTTCACGATCCGGTTGGCCGCCTCGTAGTTGCGGGACTCGGGGCTGTCGAAGGCGGACGCGGGCCGCAGGCCGTCGGGGCTGCCGTCCGTCAGAGAGGTGCGCAGCCCGTCGGCGAGGCCAGCCCAGCGCTCGGTGCGGCCCAGGGCGCGGTAGACTGCACGGTCGAACTCCGCCGGGCCGAAGCCGTTCACCGGCCGGGCGGCGAGTCCTCGGCGTACGCGCAGATACGACCGCCGAACGGCATCCGCGCCGCCGCCCAGCCCGAAACGCTCCGCGTGCTCGCCGGTCCAGGCGAAGAACGTGTCGCGGGCGCGCAGCATCGCACGGCTCTGGACGACGTCGAAGTCGTACCAGTCCCAGGGGCCGACCACGCTGTCCAGCACCATGCGGCCCACCCGGTGCGGGAAGCGTGCCGCGTAGGCGGCGCCCAGGTAGCTGCCGTACGAGACACCGAGGAAGCTCGTCCGGGGCTCGCCCAGCGCGGCCCGGATCGCGTCCATGTCGTAGGCCGTCTGTTCGGTGGACAGGTATGGCAGCACATGCGTGCCCGCGCCCGCCGCGCAGTCGTCGGCCATCGCGCGCAGTGAGGTGAGATACGTCCGCTCCGTCCGCGGGGTCGTCGGTACCGGGTCCGTGCCCGGAGCGGTGAACAGGCCGCCCATCGGGCCGCACTCCACCGGGGTGCTACGGCCCACGCCGCGCGGGTCGAAGCCGATGACGTCGTACGAACGCCGCACGCTCTCGGGGAGTTTGGCGCGCTTGGTCACCGCGTAGGGGAGCCCGGAGCCGCCCGGGCCGCCCGGGTTCACCAGCAGGACGCCGCGGCGCTCGGCCGGGGTGCCGGAGGCGGGGACGCGGGAGACGGCGATCTCGATGCGCGGGCCGGACGGGTGCCGCCGGTCGAGGGGGACGGTGAGGCGCCCGCATTCCACGCGGTCCGGTGCGGGCGGGGTCGGGACGGAGTCCGGGCAGGGGCCGAACGTGAGGGGGGTCGACGCGCGGGCGGGCGTGGCCGTGGGGAGCAGGGCGGCCGCGGCCACGAGGGCGCACAGCAGGACGGTGGGTCGGGACGGGACGGACAAGAGGTCGCCTCCGAGGCAGCAGAGTAAGAACGGGGTAGCAAATGAAAATGATTATCGATAGCGTGTGCCAGTCAAGTCCGGCACCCCTCCGCCCGAGGGGCGCCCCGGGCTGCCTTGACGTCTGAACTCACGGCACGAAAAGGGGAGTTGTGGCTCATCTGCTGGTGGTAGAGAGCTGGGTCGGGTCGATGAGCAGGCTGCTGCCGCGTGCGATCCGGGAGGGCGGACATGAGTTCACCTTCCTCACCCGTGACCTGCATCACTACCTGCGCTCGGCGCCCGAGGGGACCGCGCATCCGCTGCTCGGCGCCCGCAACGTGATCACCGCCGACACCAACGACCTCGACGCCCTGCTGCCCGAGGTGGAGCGGCTGCACTCGGTCCTGGGCTTCGACGGGGTGATCACCTCCTGCGACTACTACCTGCCGACGGTGGCCCGGATCGCCGGACACCTCGGACTGCCCGGCCCCGGCCCCGAAGCGGTGGAGAACGCCTGCCGCAAGGACGCCACCCGCCGCGTCCTCGCCGACGCGGGCCTGCCCGGACCGCGCTTCGCCGTGCACGAGGAGTGGGCCGGTCTCGCGCGGGCCGCGCAGGAGATCGGCTATCCGCTCGTCGCCAAACCGGTCGACCTGTGCGCGGGCATGTATGTGCGCCGAGTCGACGACGAGGCCCAACTGGCGGAGGTGTTCAGGGCGTTGGCCGACTTCCCGGTCAACGCCCGGGGGCAGCGACGCACCCCCGCCGTCCTGCTCGAAGAGCTTCTCGACGGCCCCGAGGTGAGCGTCGAGACCGTGTCCTACGCGGGCGCGGTGCACATGGTCGGCGTCACCGACAAGAGCATCGGCGGGGCGCCCGCCTTCATCGAGACCGGCCACATGTTCCCGGCGGCCCTGCCGCTCGCCGACATCGACGCCGCCGAGCAGACCGCGCTCGGCGCCCTCAAGGCGCTGGGGCTGACGGACGGTGTCGTGGCGCACACCGAGATCAAGCTGACCTCCGCCGGCCCGCGCGTCGTCGAGGTCAACCCCCGGCCCGCCGGCAACCGCATCACCGAGCTGGTCCGCCATGTCACCGGCATCGACCTCGCCGCCGCCTGCGTGGACGTCGCCCTCGGCCGCGCCCCCGACCTCAGGCGCACCGACACCGGGCTGCGCAGCGCCGCCATCGGCTTCCTCGTCCCGGAGCGTGCGGGCACCCTCGAAGCACTCGACGCCGGTCGACTGGCCGACGAACACGGTGTGTTGGAGGTGCAGCTCGCCGAGCCCGGCAAGGCCGTGAAGGCGGCCGGCAGCAACAACGAGTACCTCGGCCATGTCATGGCGGGCGACCCGGAGGGGCCCGGCGCCCGCGACCGCGTCGAAGGCCTGCTGGCCGGATTGCGCGCGGGGCTGGTGATCCGATGACCGCCCTCAGCGCCTCGCCCACGGCGCCCTGTCGGACGTACGACGAACTCGTCGCCCGGGTCCGCGAAGGCGCCCTCGGCCCCGACCCGCGCACCCAGCGCATCGCCGTCGCCTTCACCACCTGCCAGGCCGTACGGCACGACGGGCGCGGCACCGGCTACCGCAACGAGGTCCTCAGCCTCCGCCTCGCCGAGGCCGTCGGATCGTGTGCCGTCGAGCCGGGGGAGCTTCCCGACGGCGCGCTCGACGACTGCGTCGGCACCGATGTCGCACGGCTTCTCGACCATCCCCTCGCTGCCGTGCGGGTGGCCGCCCTCGACGCCTACCTGATGCACATCACCCCGCACACGCCGGACCACGGGGCGCAGCCTGTCGCGCTGCCCGCCGGGTCGTCGCTGGAGAAGTCCAGGGCCAGGGCTCAGGCCGTGGTGGAGCTGCTGGACCTGCCGGCCGGTTCGACGGTCCTGGTGGTCGGGGTCGTCAACTCGCTGCTGGAGGCGCTGCGTTCGCGCGGGCTCGACCCGGTGCCGTGCGACCTCAAGGGCGGGGTGACCGAGTGGGGCGAACCCGTGGTCACCGACGCGCTCGCCGCGACGGGGCGCTGTGACGCGCTGCTCGTGTCCGGGATGACCCTGGGCAACGGCACCTTCGAACCGCTGCGTGAGCACGCGTTGCGGCACGGCAAGCAGCTGGTGATGTTCGCGCAGACCGGCAGCGCGGTGCTGCCCCGCTTCCTCGGGCACGGCGTGAGCGCGGTGTGCGCGGAGCCGTACCCCTTCTTCTGGCTCGACGGCGGGCCCGGCGTCGTCCACCGGTACCGGTGTCACGGGGGTGCGCGATGACCATCACGACCACCTCCGCCGCCGTACATCCACCCGCCGCTCGCCCTGAGCTGCTCGCCCTGCTCGGCCGTACCCCCGTCGTCCGCGTCACCACCGAACTGCCGCATCCCCACCCCGGATTCTGGGCCAAGCTCGAAGGGCTCGCGGCGGGCGGCATGAAGGCGCGGGCCGCCGTGTCGATGCTGCTCGGCGCGCGCGAGCGCGGTGAACTGCGGCCCGGCGCCCCGGTGGTGGAGTCCACCTCCGGCACCCTCGGCATCGGGCTCGCCTTCGCCGGACAGGCGCTCGGCCATCCCGTCGTGCTGGTCGGCGACAGTGAACTGGAGCCGTCCATGCGGCAGTTGCTGCGTGCACACGGCGTCCGCCTGGAGATCGTGGACCGCCCGGCACCCCAGGGTGGCTGGCAGGCCGCCCGCCTCGGCCGGCTGCGCGAACTGCTCGCCGAACTCCCCGGCGCCTACTGGCCCGACCAGTACAACAACCCCGACAACACGGCCGGTTACGCCTCCCTCGCCGCCGAACTCGGCGCCCAGCTCGACCACTTGGACATCCTGGTGTGCAGCGTCGGCACCGGCGGTCACAGCGCCGGCGTCATCGCCCCGCTGCGCCGGCACTGGCCCGCGCTGCGGCTCATCGGCGTCGACGCCACGGGCTCGACGATCTTCGGCCAGCCCGCCCGGCCCCGCCTGATGCGCGGCCTCGGCAGCAGCATCCACCCGCGCAACGTCGCCTACGACGCCTTCGACGAGGTCCACTGGATCGGCCCCGCCGAGGCCGTGGACAGCTGCCGACGGCTCGCCCGGGGCTCCTTCGTCAGCGGCGGCTGGAGCACGGGAGCCGTCGCACGGGTCGCCGCCTGGGCGGCCCGCGTGCACCCGGGCGCGGTCGTCGCCACCGTGTTCCCCGACGGGCCGCACCGCTACCTCGGCACCGTCTACGACGACGACTTCATCGCCGCCCACGGCCTCGACCCGGCCGGCGCCGCCACCCGCCCCGTGGAGATACCGCACCCCTACGCCGCCGAGGCGAACGGGTGGGCGCGGTGCACGCGGGTCGCCGATCCGATCTCTCCCGGAAGGACCCAGTGAAGGCCCACCTGCGCACCGTACGACTCGACCTCGCCGAGCCGTTGCGCATCTCCCGATCCACCATGTCCGCGCGCGACGCCGTATGGCTCGGCATCGAGCACGAGGGGGTCACCGGATACGGCGAGGCCGTCAGCAGCGTGTACTACGGGCTCGACGCCGACACGCTGCTACGGCTGCTGGCGGACGTGGACCTGCGGCGCTTCGCCGATCCGGAAAGCGCCCTGGAGGCCCTGCGGGCAGGGGAGTCGGCATCGGACGCCGCTACGCCTCCCGCCGTCACCGCCGCCGTCGAGTCGGCGCTTCTCGACCTCGTAGGCCTGCGCGCGGGCGTCCCCGTGCACCGCCTCCTCGGTGCGTCGGCGCCGCCCGAGGTGGCCACCGCCCGCACCATCGGCATCACCTCGCTCGCGGACGGGGCCGCCGAGGCCCGGCGGTTGGCCGCGCGCGGATTCGAGGTCATCAAGGTGAAGACGGGGGCGCCCGACCCCGAGGACGACGTGGAACGCGTACGGGTCATCCGTGACGCGGCCCCGCACGCGAGGCTGCTGCTGGACCCGAACGGTGCCTGGAGCGTGGCGGAGGCCGAACGGTTGCTGCCGCGGTTCGCCGAGCTCGGGGTCGAAGCCGTCGAACAGCCCCTCGCCCCGGGGGACCCGGACGCGCTGAGCGCCCTCGCCGAGAGGTCGCCGCTGCCGGTCATCGCCGACGAGGACGCGGTGAGCGCGGACGACGTACGTCGCCTGGCCGGGCGGGTCCACGGGGTCAACGTCAAGCTCGCCAAGTGCGGGGGAGTCCGAGCCGCCCTGCGGATCGCCGAGTTGATCGACGGCAGCGGGACCGAGCTGATGCTCGGCTGTCTCACGGCCAGCAGCCTCGGGCTGGCGCCCGCCGTGCACCTGGCCGACCGTGCCCGCTGGGTTGACCTCGACGGGCATCTGCTGCTCGCGCACGACCCGTGGACCGGGATCGGGGGCGCGGACGGCTTCGTACGCGCGAGTGACCGTCCGGGACTGGGCGTCGAGGAGGTGACGGCACATGCGGACGTGGCGTGAGGTGCGCGGCTTCCCCGTCGCCGTCCAGCTCCTGCTGGTCAACCAGCTCGGCGTCAACACCGGCTTCTATCTGCTCATCCCGTACCTCGCCACCCACCTCGGCGAGAACCTGGGCATGTCGGCGGCGGTCGTCGGGATCGTCCTCGGCGTGCGCAACCTCAGCCAGCAGGGCCTGTTCATCATCGGCGGCTCGGCGTCGGACCGGCTCGGGGCGCGCGGCGTCATCATCGCCGGGTGCGCGCTGCGGACCGTCGGGTTCGCACTGTTCGCGCTGGGCGACGGGCTGCCCGTGCTGCTCGCCGCGTCCGTGCTCAGCGGGCTCGCGGGGGCGTTGTTCAACCCGGCCGTACGGACGTATCTCGCGCAGGAGGCGGGGGAGCGCAAGGCGGAGGCGTTCGCGCTGTTCAACGTCTTCGCCACCACGGGTGCGTTGATCGGCCCGCTGCTGGGGAGCGCGCTGCTGCTCGTCGACTTCCGTACGTCCGCGCTGACCGCCGCCGGGATCTTCGCCGTGCTCACCGTGGCCCAGGCCCTCGTCCTGCCCGCGCGCAAGGTCGAGCCCAGCGGCAGCGGCGTCCTCGGGGACTGGCGCGAGGTGCTCGGCAACCGGACCTTCCTGGCCTTCGCGCTCGCCATGGTCGGCATGTTCACCCTGGAGAACCAGCTGTATCTGCTGCTCCCCGACGGGGCCCGCGAGGCCACCGGCTGGGACGGGGCGGCGGGCATCGTCTTCCTCGTCGGCACGGTCGCCAACCTGGCGCTCCAGCTGAGAATCACCAGGAGTCTCAAGTCGCGGGGCAGCAGGGTGCGTTGGATCGCCGTGGGGCTCGGGGTGATGGGGCTCGCGTTCCTGCCGCCGGCGCTGGTGGCGGGCACGGGATCACCCGGGTGGCTCGACGCCGGGCCCGTGCTGCTCGGCGCGCTGCTGCTCTACCTCGGCATCATGATCGCGTCGCCGTTCGTGATGGAACTGATCCCGCGCTTCGGACGACCCGAGCTGACCGGCACGTACTTCGGGATCTTCTACGTCGTGTCCGGCATTGCCGCGGCCGTGGGCAACACCGTCGTCGGGTGGGCCATGGACGCGGGGGAGAGCGGGGGCCATGTGTGGCTTCCGTGGGTGTGCTGCGCCGTCTTCGGACTGGTTTCGGCGGGCGGAGTGGCCCGGCTGCATCGGCGCGGGGCGCTGCCCGCGGAGCCGGCACCGGCGGTTTCCGCTCAGGCCGGAGAGAGGAGCTCGGCGTGAGTGCGGCGCGGGGCGTAGAGGCGGATCTGCGCGCGGCCGACGGCGAAGAGGCGGACGGGTGCCCAGGTGCCGTCGCCACCGGCCCGGTCGGCTGCGAGCCGGACATGGCGGTCGCGACGCCGGGCGAGCGGGCTGACGCGGGCGTCGCGGCGGTGGGCGGGGAGGGCGGCCTCGATGCCGGCGGTCCGGGCGGGAGCGGCGGTATCGCCGACGTCCATCCTGGCGGGACCGGCGACTCCGGCACCGGTGCCCCGCGCGCCGGCCGCAACCTTCTCACCGACAACCCCGCCCTCTACGAGGCCCGCTTCCCCGACCCCGACCGGCTCGCCGGACGCTGGGCCGAGGACTGCCTGCGCCGCCACGGCGCCGGGCCCCGCGTCCTGGACATGGGCTGCGGCACCGGCCGCGACGCCGCCCACCTGCACTCCGTCGGCCGTGCGGTGACCGGCGCCGACCTCTCCGAGGCGATGCTGGCGCACGCCCGCGCCCACCATCCGGGGCCGGCGTACGTCCGGGCCGACCTGCATGGCTTCGCCCTGCGCGACCTGGGCCGGGACGACGCCTTCGACGCGGTCGTCTGCCTGGACAGCTCCCTGCTGTACTGCCACACCAACGACCAGCTCGACGGCTTCCTCGCCTCCTGCCGCCGTGCCCTCGCGCCGGGCGGGCTGCTGGTCGCGGAGATGCGCAACGGGGCGTACTTCCTGGGCCGTACGGACCTCCTCGACGCCCCGTCCGTCAACGCCTTCACCTGGCAGGGCACCGCCTACCGGTCCACCACCACCCTGACCGTCGACCGCACGGCGCAGCTTCTCCGCCGTACCCGCGTCTGGACGGCCGACGACGGAACACCGCCCGTCGAACAGCGCTCCGCCTGGCGGCTGCTGTTCCCGCACGAGCTGCGGCACTTCCTCGCCGCCCACGGCTTCGAGGTGCTCGAACTGCACGACGGACCCGGACCGCGTACCGAACCCCCTTGGGCGGCGGGCGAATTGCCCGGCACCGCCACCGACCAGGACCGGCTGCACGTCGTCGCACGCCGCACCCACTGACCCGAAGGATCACTCACCCATGCATGACGAACGCTTCCCAGGCCTGCGCCGCCGCGGCTTCCTCGCCGCCACCACGGGCGCCGCCGCCCTCGCCCTCGTCGGCTGCGGAGGCGGCACGGACGACAGGACGGCCGGCGGCTCCGGCACCCCGAAGCGCGGCGGTCGCCTGCGCGCCGCGTTCGCCGGGGGCGGGGCGAGCGAGACCCTCGACCCGCACCTGGCCAACCTCTTCGCCGACGTCGCCCGCGCCAAGGCCCTCTACGACAAGCTCGCCGACTACGGCGCCGACCTCGCCGCCGAGCCCCGCCTCGCCGAGAGGTGGGAGTCCAACAAGACCTTGGACCGCTGGCAGGTGACGCTGCGTCAGGCCACCTTCCACGACGGCAGCCCGGTCACCGCCAAGGACGTCCTCTACAGCTACCGCCGGATCGCCGACCCCAAGCAGGCGTTCCGGGCCAAGGCGTCCCTGGAGCCCATCGACCTCGACGCCAGCCGTGCCACCGGCGAGCGGTCCATCGAGTTCGTGCTCAAGCGGCCCACCGCCGAATTCCCCAACGTCCTGGCCGCGTTCGGCGCGTACATCGTCCCCGAGAACGCCACCGAGTTCGACGCGAAGCCCATCGGCTCCGGCCCCTTCCGGTTCGTGTCCTTCGCGCCCGGCCGTTCCGCCGTCTTCCGCCGCCACGACGCGTACTGGGACGGCGCCCCGCTCCTCGACGAGGTCGAGTTCGTCGTCGCCAACGAGGAGTCCGCCCGCGTCAACGCACTCCTCGGCGGCCAGGTCGAGTACGCCCACGAACTCAACCCGACCACCGCCCGCGCCCACGAGGGCAAGGGCCAGATCGAGATCGTGCGGCTGCGCAACAGCGCCATGCAGGCCTTCTGCATGAAGACCGACCGGGCGCCCTTCGACGACAAGCGGGTCCGCGAGGCCTTCTTCCTCATCGCCGACCGGCAGGAACTCGTCGACGGCGCGCTGTCCGGCGCGGGCGAGGTCGGCAACGACCTGTTCGGCAAGGGATACGAGTACTACGCCGCTGACCTGCCGCAGCGCGCCCAGGACCTCGACAAGGCGCGGGCCCTGCTCAAGCAGGCCGGCGCCGAGAAGCTCAAGGTCACCCTGGACACCTCGGCCGTCGCCGCCGGGTTCACCGAGGCGGCCGGCATCTTCCGCGACCAGGCCGCCAAGGCGGGCGTCACGATCGACGTGAAGATGGGCAGCAAGGACTCCTACTGGAGCGACATCCTCGACTCCGGCACCCTGTCCTGCTACCGCTCCGGCGCCATGCCCATCGAGGCCCACATCTCGCAGCGCCTGCTCACCGGCTCCACCACCAACGCCACCAAGTGGCAGCACAAGGACTTCGACGCCCTGTACGAGCAGGCTCAGTCCACCCGCGACAAGAGCGAACGAGCCGCCGTCTACGAGCGGATGCAGCGCCGCCTGTACGCCGAAGGCGGCTTCCTCATCTGGGGCTTCGCCGACTGGATCATCGGAACGGCCGGGACCGTGAAGGGGGTTGAGACCAAGGCGCCCGCCAACACCCTCGACTGGGCACGCTTCGACAAGGTGTGGCTCGCGTGAGCGGACTTCGCTCTTTCGTCGCCCGGCGGCTGTTCCTCGGTGCCCTGCAGACCGTCGGCGTCGTGCTGCTGGTCTTCGCGCTCACCGAGGCGCTGCCGGGCGACGCCGCGGTGGCTCTGGCCGGGGATCAGCCGGACCCCGCGCGCATCGCCGCGATCCGTGAGGCGATGGACCTGGACCGGCCGGCGTACGAGCGGCTGGCCGACTGGGCGACAGGGCTGCTGCACGGCGACTTCGGCACCTCCCTGACCTCCGGCCGCCCGGTCGCCCAGTACCTCGCCGACGGCTTCGGCCCGACCCTGCTGCTCGCCACGCTCACCCTGGCCCTCCTGATCCCGATCGGCTTCGGCCTCGGCGTGCTCGCCGCCCGTCACGAGGGGCGGCTCGTCGACCGGCTGGTCAGCTCGGTGACGCTGGCCGTGTACGCGGTCCCCGAGTTCGCCCTCGGGGTGCTGCTGGTGACGGTCCTCGCCATCGAGCTGGCCTGGCTGCCGCCGACCGCGCTCGGCCACGGCACCGACCTGCTCGCCCATCCGGCGGTGCTGGTCCTGCCGGTGCTGGTCCTGCTGTCCCGCCCGGTGTGCTCCCTGTCCCGCCTGGTGCGGGCCGGCATGGTCGACGCCCTCGCCTCCCCCTACGCGGCCCACGCCCGCCGCTACGGCGTCCCCGGCGCCCGCGTCCGCTACGCCCACGCCCTGCCGAACGCCCTCGCCCCGGCCGTGCAGCAACTCGCCCGCACCGTCGACTGGTTGCTGTGCGGCGTGATCGTCGTGGAGGCCCTCTTCGTGATACCCGGCCTGGGCACGGTCCTCCTCAACGCCGTCGCCGAACGTGACGTACCGGTGGTGCAGGGGCTGGCCGTGGTGTTCGGCGTGCTGACGGTCCTCCTCAATCTCGGCGCCGATCTGGTGGCCCACCGGCTCACTCCTCGCGCGGAGGTGGCCGCATGACCACGCATCGCCGTTTCGCGCTCGGCCTCGGCGTCATCGCCGTACCCCTCGTCCTCGCCCTCCTCGGACCGCTGTTCGCGGGTGACCCGGGCCCCCGTGCCACGTCCTTCACCCTCGGCGGCGGCCACTGGCTCGGCAC
Organism: Streptomyces sp. cf386; assembly: GCF_900103585.1. GTDB lineage: Bacteria > Actinomycetota > Actinomycetes > Streptomycetales > Streptomycetaceae > Streptomyces. Next base: position 147,053 of record NZ_FNHV01000021.1, on the reverse strand, counting down.
CGACTTCGTGGGCCGCGACGTCTGGCAACAGGTCCTGCTGGGCGGCCGTACGGTGGTCGTCACCGCGTTGGCCGCGACCGCGCTCGCCTATCTCGTCGCCGTCCCGGTCGCGCTCATGAGCGCGCTGACGCGGCTGCGCCTGCTGGAGGAGCTGCTGATGCGGCCCCTGGACGTGCTGCTCGCCGTGCCGTCGCTGCTGCTGATCCTGCTGGTGGCGTCCGTGCTGTCGCCGGGCGCGGTAGGGCTCGCGCTGCTCGTGGCCCTGGTGAACGTGCCCGACGCGGCCCGGATCGTGCGGGCGGCCGCGGGGGAGGCCGCCGCCCGGCCCGCCGTCGAGGCGCTGCGCATGCAGGGGGAGAGCCGGTGGCGGATCGCCGTCGGCTACGTCGGCCGGTCGGCGCTGCGCACCCTTGCCGCCGACGCCGGCATCCGGCTGACCGGTGTGCTGTACCTGGTGTCGACGGCCGCGTTCCTGGGGGTCGGTGTCGCGCCGGACGCCGCCGACTGGGCGGTCATGGTCGATCGCAACCGCACCGGCCTGTTCGTGCAGCCGTGGGCCGTGGTGGTGCCCGCGCTGCTGATCGTGGCGCTGACGATGGGCACCAACCTGCTCTTCGACGCAGCCCTGGAGAAGAACCCGACCAAGAAGAGGGGGCGACGCCCGTGAGCGACGTGCCGGACCCGGTCGCCGAGATCCGCGACCTGCGCGTCGAGATCGACGGCCACGCGATCGTCGACGGAGTCGACCTCCGGGTACTGCCCGGAAAGGTGACCGCCCTCGTCGGCGCCTCCGGCAGCGGCAAGACCACCACCGGTCTCGCCCTGCTCGGCGAGTACCCGCCCGGCGCCCGTGTCTCGGGCGAGGTCCGGCGCATCGGCGACGGCCCGGTGGGCTACGTCCCCCAGCACCCCGCCGCCGTCCTCAACCCGGCCCGCCGGGTCGACGCCCTCCTCGCCGACCTCGCCCGCCCCCAGGTCCGCCACCTGCCTCGCGCGCAGCGCCGTACGGCGGCCCGCGCGCTGGTCCTGCGGGCCTTGTCCGACGCCCAACTGCCGGACGCCGAGGCACTGTTGCGCCGCTACCCGCACCAGCTCTCCGGCGGCCAGCAGCAGCGCGTCGTCCTCGCCCAGGCCCTGCTGCTCGGCGCCCGCGTCATCGTCGCCGACGAACCCACCACCGGGCAGGACGCGTTGACCAAGAGCCGGGTCGTCGAGCAGCTCGCGGCGGTGGCGGCCCGCGGCATCGCGATCGTGCTGCTCAGTCACGACCTGGACGTCGTACGCGCCCTCGCCGACGAGGTCCTCGTCCTGCGCGCGGGCCGGGTCGTGGAGTCGGGCCCGGTGGAGCGGCTGTGGACGGCACCGCGCCACGAGTGGACGCGCCGCCTGCTCGACGAACAGCGCGCGGTCCCGCAGGGTGGGGCGGGCGCAGAGTCAGCCCAACTCATCTTGGAAGTACGGGACGTGACCGCCATACACGGCCGCCGGACCACCGTTCTGCGCGCCCCGCACCTCGCTCTCCACCCCGGCGAATGCCTGGCCGTGGTCGGCCGCTCCGGCAGTGGCAAGACCACACTCGGGCGCTGCCTGGCGGGACTCCACCGCGACCACGACGGCGAGATCCTGCTCGACGGCACCCCGCTCCCGCGCAGCCTGCGCCGGCGCGGTCGCGCCCAACTCGCCGCCGTGCAGTACGTCTTCCAGGACGCCCGGGCCGCCTTCGACGAGCACCGGCCCGTTCTGCATCAGGTGGCCCGTACGGCGGTGCGGTTGCGCGGTGCCGAGGAACGTGCGGCGACGGACGAGGCGGCGGCGACCCTCACCCGCCTCGGCCTGCCGGTGGAACTGGCCCACCGCCGCCCCGGCGAACTCTCCGGCGGCGAACTCCAGCGCGCCGCCCTCGCCCGCGCCCTGCTGGCCCGTCCCAGGGTGCTGATCTGCGACGAGGTCACCTCCGGCCTGGACGCGGTCACCCGGCGCGGCATCCTCGACGTCCTCGCGGGCCTGGTCGGCGAGGGCGAGGACCTGTCCCTGGTCCTCATCACCCATGACCTGGACACCGCACGCCTGGCTCACCGTGTCGCCGTACTGGACGCGGGCGAACTCGTCGAACAGGGTCCGGCGCACCGGGTTCTGACGGAGCCCCGGCATCCGTTCACGATCTCCCTCATGGAGACGACGGAGCGCCTGGAGGCGGGGACCCGGACATGAGCCGACCTCCGGGCGCGTGCGCGGAGGTGACGGGAAGTCCTCGGCGAGGGGCCCGGAGGTCGGCGGTCTTGGGGGTGCGCGCCCCTGCCTACTGCGAGGTCGGCAGGCGTCGGCGGCGCGGCCGGGCGGTGGCCTGGGAGAGCAGCAGGTGGAACTGGCGCACGGCCTCTCCCGGGTGGCCGGCCGGGGCGGCGAAGGGCAGGCGGGCGTCGTGGTGCGTGTCCGGTGTCTCCACGCGCAGCACCAGACCGTGCCGGTCGAGCCGCAGCGGCCGTACGCACGTCGCGCCGAGCTGCAGCCGGGGCGGGAGCAGACGGGCGAGCGGGGCCACGGTGTCGGCGTGGGTCGCGTCCAGCCGGGCCAGCATCTCCGCCTCGTGGGTGGCCAGCGGGTCGGGGGAGGCCAGGGTCAGTTCGTCGAGGCCGATGATGGTCGTCCCGTCGTCCTCCGTGAGGACGGCCCGCGCCGGGTGGAACACCAGGGCCTTCGGGCCGAGGGCGCTGAGCCAGCCGCCCAGCGTCAGCCGGGCGCGCACCCGTTCGCGTACGGCGACGGGGGCGATGTCGGTGAACTCCACGAGGGCGGCCAGATCGCCGTGCGGTGCCATCGCGAGCTCGGCGGCGATGGAGGTCCCCCCGCTCGAGCGAAGCCGAGTGTGGGGGAGGGCGTCCGGCGGGTTCTGCAGGAGCAGTCGTGCGGCGGCGTCGACGGTGTGCAGGCCGATCAGCTCGACGCGATGGCCGTGCGTGGTGACGGTCAGTGAGCCGGCCGCCGAGAGCACCGAGCGGGCACGCTCGGCGGGCGTCGGCTCAGGGCAGGTGGCAGCAGACATGGCGACCTTTCGACTTAGGTAAGGCTAACCTTAGCTTGTCTGCTTGGCGTTCACCAACCCACCAGGCCCTGGAGCCCCGCGCCTCACCCGTCCGCGCCGGCCTCGCGCCCCCGGTCCACCGCCAACGGAACCGTCACCGTGAACACCGTCGCCCCCGGCTCGCTCGTCAGGTCGATCCTGCCGCCGTGGGCGTGCACCAGGGACTGCGCGACCGCCAGCCCCAGCCCGCTCCCGCCCCGGTCCCTGCTGCGCGCCTTGTCGACCCGGTAGAAGCGGTCGAAGACCCGTTGCCGGTCGGCGGGCGGGATGCCCGGGCCGGCGTCGGCGATCCGCACCTGCGCCGTGCCGTTCGCCACCGACACCGCCACGGACACCTCCGTGCCGGTCGGCGTGTGCACCGCCGCGTTGGTGAGCAGGTTGTCCAGGACCTGACGGATGCGCTGGGGGTCCAGGCGCAGCTTCAGGGAGCCGGGGCCGGGGGCCACTCTCAGCGGGTGGTCGGCGTGGGTGACCCGGAACGCGTCCGCCGCCTGGGCGACCAGCTCCACCAGATCCGCCTCCTGCGGCCGCAGCGGCGTCTCCACCTCCGCGGCGTCCAGGCGGGCGAGCAGCAGCAGGTCGTCGAGGAGGAAGCCCATCCGGGCGGCTTCCGCCCGCAGCCGCGCCAGGTGCTTGTCGCGCTCCTCGGGGGCGTTGGCGGCCGCGTACTGGAAGAGGTCGGCGTAGCCCCGTACCGACATCAGAGGCGTACGCAGCTCGTGCGAGGCGTCCGCCACGAAGCGGCGCAGCCGCTGCTCCGCCTCCGCCCGCACCGCGAGCGAGTCGTCGATGTGCTCCAGCATCGTGTTGAACGCGGTCCGCAACTCCTCGACCTCGGGCCCGCCGCCGCGCCTGGCGTGCCGCACCGTCAGCCGTGCCGAGTCCGTCAGGTCGTGCGAGGTGATGTCGTGGGCGGTGTGCGCCATGTCGCTGAGCGGCTGCAGGCCCCGCCGCAGCATCTGCCGTCCGAACACCACGAGGGCGAGCAGCGCGAGCCCGAAGGTGACCACCTGGATCGTGATCAGCTGGCCCACGGTGTCCTCGATGTCCTCCATGGGCGCGGCGCTGACCAGGACCACGCCGGGCTCGACCTCACAGGCCCGCAGCCGGAACTCGCCCTTGCCCCGGAGGTGCTGGGTCCGCAGGACCTCCGTGTTCGCGGCGGTCTGCGCCCGTGCCACTTCGGTGAAGTCGTCGACGTCCTCCGGCAGGTCGCCGGGGTCCTCGGGCCTGCGCAGCACGGGCTTGCCGTCCGAGACGTCGTACACGGCGTAGAACCAGCTGTAGTACTTCTTGCCCGAGAGCGTGCCGTAGTCCGCGATGCTCTTGGACTGGGCGATCTGGCCCTGCGCCAGCTGCGTGTCGAGCTGGGCCGACAGATAGTCCCGCATGTACGTCGTCAGGGCCGTGCCGACGACGGCGAACACCACCAGCGACAGCCCGCCGAGACCCAGCGCGAGCCTGGTACCCAGCCGAAGTCTGCCGTACGTCCGCCGCAGCCGCCCGATCACTCGGCCGCCTGCCGGATCACATACCCGAAGCCGCGCACCGTGTGGATCAGCGGCGAGCCGGTGTCGTCGAGCTTGCGGCGCAGCCGGCTGACGACCAGCTCCACGACGTTGGAGCGGCCACCGAAGCCGTACTCCCACACATGGTCGAGGATCTGTGCCTTGGTCAGCACGGTCGGTGACTTGCGCATCAGATAGCGCAGCACCTCGTACTCGGTCGGCGTGAGGGTGAGCAGCTTGTCGCCGCGGCGCACCTCGCGGGTGTCCTCGTCCATCGTCAGGTCCGCCACCCGAAGGACGGAACGCTGGAACGCGGGCCCGGCGCTGCGCCGCAGCACGGTCCGCAGCCGGGCCATCAGCTCCTCCACCGCGAACGGTTTGACCAGGTAGTCGTCACCGCCCCGGGTCAGCCCGGCCACCCGGTCGGCGACCCCGTCACGGGCGGTCAGGAACACCACGGGCACCATCGTCCCGGCGCCGCGCAGCCGGTCCAGGACGCCGAAGCCGTCCACGTCGGGCAACATGAGGTCCAGTACCACGATGTCCGGATGGAACTCGGCGGCCAGCCGCAGCGCCTCCTCACCGGAATTCGCGGTGACCGCCGCCCAGCCCTCGTAGCGGGCGACCGTCGCGACGAGGTCGGCGATGGGCGGGTCGTCGTCCACGACCAGCAGGCGTACTTTCTCCACCCGTTCATAGTGCGGCACCCGGCGACGATCACCGGGGGCGGGTAGGGGGCCGCGACCACATCGATAACCACTTGAAAGAACAACGACAGCTTTTCGACAGCTGCCTGCGGACAAGCTCGGAAGCCACAGACCAGATCAAGGAGCTGTCGCCCGTGACGACCGTCCAATCGCCCCCTGCGCCCCCCACGGCGATACGCCCCAGGGTGGTCGCCCGCACGGGTCTGTACGCCGTGCTCGCCGCGAACGTTGCCGTGGTGCTCTACTTCTTCTTCGCCGCCGGCTTCGCCTCGAACACACTCATCGTGCTCGGCCGCCTCACCGGCCTGTTCGGCGCCCTGCTCATGGCCTTCCAGCTGCTACTGGTGGCCCGGCTGCCCTGGCTGGACACCCGGATCGGCATGGACCGGCTGACCTCCTGGCACCGCTGGACCGGCTTCAGCGTCCTGTGGGCCCTCCTCGCGCACGCCGTGTTCATCACCTTCGGCTACGCCGAGTCGTCCTCGCTGGACCCGGTGAACCAGCTGATCGACCTCGCCGAGACGGTCGAGGGCGTGCTGCGTGCCGTCGTCGCGCTCGGGATCATCATCGTGATCGGCGTGGTGTCGGCCCGGTTCGCGCGGCGTCGGCTGGCGTACGAGACGTGGCACTTCATCCACCTGTACACCTACGTCGCCGTCGTCCTGGCGTTCACGCACCAGGTCGCGGTCGGTACGTCCTTCACCTCGTCCTCCGTCGCCACGGCGTACTGGTACGGGGTCTGGGGCGTGGCCCTCGGCGCCGTCCTCGTCGGCCGGCTGGTCCTGCCGTTGTGGCGCAACTGGCGCCACCAGTTCCGGGTCTCGGCCGTCGTCCCCGAGTCCGACAACGTGGTCTCCATCTACATCACCGGCCGTGACCTGGACAAGCTGCCCGCCCGGGCCGGCCAGTTCTTCCTGTGGCGGTTCCTGACCAAGGACCGCTGGTGGCAGGCCAACCCCTTCTCCCTGTCGGCCGCCCCCGACGGCAACCGGCTGCGGCTCACCGCCAAGGCGGCCGGCGACGGCTCGGCAGCCCTCAGGCACATGAAGGTCGGCACGCGCGTCTTCGCCGAGGGCCCCTACGGCGCCTTCACCGCGCTGCACCGCACCCGGCCGGAGGCCGTGCTCATCGCGGGCGGCGTCGGCGTCACCCCGATCCGGGCGCTGCTTGAGGAGCTGCACGGCCATGCGGTCGTGATCTACCGCGTCGCCTCGGACCGGGACGCGGTCCTCTACGGCGAGCTGGTGGAACTGGCCCACGCCAAGGGCGCCGAGCTGCACCTGGTGACCGGCCCGGTCACGCCGGACAAGCTCGCCCCGGCCGAGCTGGAGCGACTCGTTCCGGACATCACGAACCGGGATGTCTTCCTGTGCGGACCGCCGCCCATGATGAACGCGGTCATCGGCAGCCTGCGCGAGCTGGGCGTGCCCAAGCAGCAGGTCCACTTCGAGCGTTTCAGCCTGGCCGGCTGAGAAGGACGAGGAAGAACACAGTGAAGCGCGCCATACCCGTCCTGGTCCTCAGCATCGCCGGTCTGGTCCCGGTCTGGCTCTACGAGCCGTCCCTGGGCACGGCCGTCGAGACCGCCGCGCCCGCCTCGACGCCCTCGGCGTCCTCCTCCGCCGATGCGGGGTCCGGCAGCACGGTCGTCAAGGGCTCGACCGTGCAGACCGACAAGGGTCCCGTGCAGGTCCAGGTGACCTTCGCGGGGACCAAGATCACGGCTGTGAAGATGCTCCAGCAGCCGAACCACCCGCAGACGACGGCCGCCGTGCCGAAGCTGGTCGCCGAGACCCTTGAGGCACAGAGCGCGGACATCGACACCGTCTCCGGTGCGACGATCACCAGCGACGGCTACAAGGAGTCCCTCCAGGCCGCGATCGACGCCAACGCGGAGTCGGCGTCCTCGTCCGCCTCCTCTCCTTCGGCCTCGGCGTCCGCCGAATCGGCGGCCCAGACGGTCGACGGCACGACGGTCAACACCGACAAGGGCCCCGTGCAGGTCCAGGTGACCTTCGAGGGCGACAAGATCGCCTCGGTGAAGATGCTCCAGCAGCCGAACCACCCGCAGACGACTGCCGCGGTGCCGAAGCTGGTCGCGGAGACGCTGGAGGCACAGAGCGCGGACATCGACACCGTCTCCGGTGCGACGATCACCAGCGACGGCTACAAGGAGTCCCTCCAGGCCGCGATCGACGCGAAGGGCTGATCATGCACCGAGTCGAACACGTCATGGGGTTCCCGGTCTCGCTGCGGGTCGACGACGCGCACGTGGGCGAGGAGACCGCGGACGCCGTGTTCGCATGGCTGCGCGAGGTCGACGCCCGGTTCAGCCCGTTCAAGGCCGACAGCGAGGTCTGCCGGCTGGACCGGGGCGAGATCGCGCGCGGTGACATCAGCGCGGACCTCGACGAGGTGCTGGGGCTGTGCGAGGAGTACCGGGTCGCCACCGGCGGCGCGTTCGACGTACGGCTCCCTGGGCGCGGGCTCGATCCATGCGCGGTGGTGAAGGGCTGGTCCGTGCAGCGGGCCGCCGACCTGCTGACGGCGGCGGGAGCGCGGCGCTTCGTCCTCAACGCCGGGGGCGACGTGGTCGCCTCCGGCGGGCCCTGGCGGGTGGGGGTACGGCACCCCGAGCAGGCCGACAAGGTGTGCGTGGTGGCCGAGCTCACCGACGGGGCGATCGCGACGTCGGCGCGCTACGAGCGCGGCGACCACATCGTCGACGGCCGCACCGGGCGTCCGGCGACGGGGCTGCTGTCCCTGTCCGTCGTGGCGTCCTCCCTGACCGTGGCGGACACCGTGGCGACCGCCGCGTTCGCGATGGGCGCGGAGGGTGCCGAGTGGGCCGCCTCGCGGGAGGGCTGCGAGGTGTTCGCGGTGGACGCCGAGCGGCGGGTTCTCCGTACGGAGGGCTTTCCGGCGGCGTCCGCACAGGCGCGGGCGGCGTAACCGGCTCAAGCTGCGACCGAAGCGGCGACGGCACCATGTCCTTGGGCATGGTGCCGTCGCCGTCCTCCTGGGATGTCCCGTCACCCGACGTCGGAGGCGTCCAGGCGGTACAGCCCGCTGTAGTCGCTCACCGCCGTGCCGTTCTTCTTGACCCAGGTCGAGATCTCGGAGTTCGTGCTGCCCTGGCCGCTGTCGCTGATCACGATGTAGTGCAGCTTGCCCGCCTTCACCAGGCTCTTGAGCTTGGCGAGGGTCATCGCCTCGTCGCTGCCGGACCAGCCGCCCATCGAGATCACCGGCTCACCGGACTCCAGGATGATCGAGGAGGCCGTCTGGTCGGTGGCCACCGCGACCAGCCAGGTGGCGCCGTCCTGGTTCTTCTTGAGGTACGTGATCATCTCGGAGGTGACCTGGGTGCGGCCGCCCGCCTGGCCACCGCCACCGGTACGGTCGCTGCTGCCCGACTGACCGTCACCGCTCGGTGCGGTCTCGCCGGAGGCGTTCTCGCTGGACGTGGCCCCGCTGGGCGCCGCACCGGTCGGCGCACTGCCACTGGGCCGCTCACCGCCGCCCATGCCGCCACCGGTGCTCGGACCGGCCGTCGGATTGGTCCCGTTGGTGCTCGCGGTCGTCGCCGCCGACACCGAGTACGCGGCAGGACCGGCCAGCAGGGCCACGGCCGCCGCCAGCGCCGCGACCCCGATCAGCCGCCGCCGCTTCAGGAACCGCCCGGCGAGCAGCCCGAGTACGGCGACCGCACCCGCGACCCCGACCACGATCTCCGCGACGGTGTACAGCGTCCCGGAACCGGAGACCCGCTCCAGCAGCACGACCGCCCACACCGCGCTCACGGCGACGGCACCCGGCAGCACCCAACCCCACTTGGCCGCCGACCCCTCCACGAACGCCCGGTACAGCATCACCGCGCCGATACCGACCAGGGCCGCGATACCCGGCGCCATGGCGGTGACGTAGTACGGGTGGAAGGTGCCCTCGGCGAGGGCGAAGGTCAGGTAGTGCAGGACGAACCAGCCGCCCCACAGCATGAGCGCCGCCCGCTTGGCGTCCGTCCGGGGCGCTCGGCCGCGCAGCACCAGACCGCCGACGAGCGCGATCAGCGCGAACGGGATCAGCCAGGAGATCTGGCCGCCCATGATCTCGTTGAACATCCGGTACAGCCCGGCCTCGCCGCCGAAGCTCGCGCCGTTGCCCTGCGAGCCCACCGACGAACTCGCCCCGAAGATCCGGCCGAAGCCGTTGTAGCCGATGACCAGGTCCCAGACCGTGTTGTCGGTGGACCCGCCGATGTACGGGCGCGACGAGGCGGGGACGAGATCGACGACCACCATCCACCAGGCGCTGCTCACCACCAACGCGACCGTGCCGACGGCGAGATTGCGGATCCGCCGGCCCAGGGAGGCGTTCGCGGCCCACAGGTACACCAGGAAGAACGCGGGCAGGACGACGTACGCCTGCATCATCTTCGTGTTGAACGCGAACCCGATCGCCACCCCCGACCACACCAGCGGCATCAGCCGCCCGGTGCGCACGGACTTCGCCAGCGCGGCGGCGCCGAGCAGCATCAGGAAGACCAGGATCGGGTCGGGGTTGGTGTCCCGGCTGATGGCGACGGTGATCGGGGTGAGGGTGAGCACCAGCGCGGCGATGGTCGCCGCGACGACTCCGAAGTCCCGCTTGACCATCCGGTACAGCAGCGCCACCGAGCCGACGCCCACCGCGACCATCGGCAGCATCAACTGCCAGGTGCCGTAGCCGAGGACGCGGGCCGACAGGCCCATCGCCCACAGCGCGAACGGGGGTTTGTCGACGGTGATGAAGCTCCCGGCGTCCAGCGCGCCGAAGAAGAACGCCTTCCAGCTCTGGGTGCCGCTGTAGACGGCCGCGTTGTAGAAGGTGTTGCCGGTGACGGAGGACAGGTTCCAGGCGTACAGAGCAGTGGCGAGGACCAGCACCGCCCAGAACGCGGGGCGGGCCCAACGGGGGTCCTGCGGGGGGCCGGTGAACAACCGGCGGGGGCCGGTGCTCCGGACGGGCGCGGGCGAGGGGGCGAGAGTCGTCATGGCAGTGACCATCGGGCGCGCTTCTGGGGGATCCCTGAGGCCGTCCTGAGGGGAGGGTGAGAATCAGCGGACTCACAGGTGGGGCACAGTGAGCGCCGTCGCGCACCGGCAGAAGTCCCGCAACACAAGCCGTCTAGACTCGGCCCTCAATGGCCGGGCCCGTGGTCGAAAGCGGGCGAAATCTGCCAGACCCGAAGGGTATTCGGCGCTTTGATACGGATAGATTCAGTCACCAAGCGGTATCCGGACGGCACGGTGGCGGTCGACCGGCTGACGCTGGAGATACCCGACCGCTCGATCACCGTGCTCGTGGGGCCGTCGGGCTGCGGGAAGACGACCACGCTGCGGATGATCAACCGGATGGTCGAGCCCAGCGAGGGCACCATCCTCATCGACGGCGTGGACAGCCGGCAGCAGCCCGTCAACACGCTGCGCCGGTCCATGGGTTACGTCATCCAGAACGCCGGTCTCTTCCAGCACCGCACGATCCTCGACAACATCGCCACCGTGCCCCGCATGCTGGGGTGGGGCAAGGAGAAGTCCCGGGCGCGGGCGCGTGAGCTGATGGAGCGGGTGGGGCTCGACGGGGCGCTCGCCAAGCGGTACCCCTACCAGCTCTCCGGCGGTCAGCAGCAGCGCGTCGGCGTGGCGCGGGCGCTCGCGGCGGATCCGCCGGTGCTCCTGATGGACGAGCCGTTCTCGGCCGTGGACCCCGTGGTGCGCAAGGGGCTGCAGGACGAACTCCTGCGCATCCAGGAGGAGTTGGGCAAGACCATTGTCTTCGTCACCCACGACATCGACGAGGCCGTCAAGCTCGGCACGATGGTCGCCGTGATGCGCACCGGAGGCCATCTCGCCCAGTTCGCGCCGCCCGCCGAGCTGCTCTCCCACCCCGCCGACGCGTTCGTGGAGGACTTCCTCGGTGCCGACCGCGGCATCCGGCGGCTGTCCTTCTTCCCCTCGGCGGGCCTGGAGCTGTTGACCGAGCCGATCGTCGCCGTCGACGCCACCGCCGAGCGGATCGCCGCGGCCGGCTCGGGCGACGCCCCCTACCTCCTCGTCACCGGCCCGGACGGCAGGCCCCTCGGCTGGAGCGAGCCGCAGGACCTCACCGCCGGGGAGATCGAGGCCGGGCGACTGCTGCCGTACGGCCGCCCGTTCGTGGCCGGTACGGACTCGCTGCGCGCCGCCCTCGACTGCGCCGTGCTCTCGCCCACCGGATGGGCCGTCGCCGTGGACGGGGAGGGGCGGGCCGCCGGGGTCGTCTCGCAGCAGAGCATCGGCGAGGCCATCCGTGGCGCCCACGCGGAGCGGAACGCGGACGACACGGCCCGGAAGGTCGCGCCGTGAGCGAACTCTTCGACATGCCCAGCGACCTCCAGAACACCTATCTCGGACTGGTCGCACTGCACTTGCGCGAGGCACTGATCCCGGTGCTGGCCGGACTGCTCGTGGCGCTGCCCGTCGCCCAGCTCTGCGTGCGCGTGCGCTGGCTGTACGCACCCGTGCTGTGGGTGACGACCGTGCTGTACGCGATTCCTTCCCTCGCCTTCTTCGTCATCCTCATCGACTACACCGGCCTGAGCGAACTCACGGTGATGATCCCGCTGGCCGTCTACAGCCTGGTGGTGCTCGTCCCGGCGATCGTGGACGGCGTGCGGTCGGTGCCGCAGGAGACCCTGGCCGCCGCCACCGCCATGGGCTTCGGACCCGTACGACGCTATGTCCAGGTGCAGTTGCCGATCGCGGCGCCCGCGATCATCGCCGGACTGCGGGTGGCGTGCGTGTCGAGCGTGTCCCTCGTCAGCGTCGGCATGCTGATCGGCAACGCGGGAGCCCTCGGCAACCTCCTCAACAGCGGCATGATCTACCACCAGCCACGTCTGATCTGGCTCTCCGTGGTGGGTACGGCCGTCCTCGCCATCCTCGTGGACGCCGTACTGATCGGCCTCCGTGTGCTGCTGACGCCCTGGATGCCGCGCGGCACCCGCAAGAACTCGCGCACGCTCGCCGTGAAGGAGGCCGCCCGGTGAACGTCCTGAACTTCATCAACTCCTTCTTCAGCGACAACGCCCACTGGCAGGGCTACGACGGCATTCCGACGCGGCTCGCCGAGCACCTCCAGTACACGCTGATGGCGCTCGGCATCGCCGCCGCGGTCGGACTGCCGATCGGCCTGCTCACCGGCCACACCGGGCGGGGCGGCAACACGCTCGCCCTCATCGCCACCTCCGCCCGGGCGCTGCCCAGCTTCGGCCTGATGGTGCTGATGTTCATCCTGCTGGGCCTGGGCATGGCCCCCGTGATGATCCCCCTGGTGGTGCTCGCCATCCCGCCCATCCTCGTCACCACCTACGAGGCGATGCGCTCCGTCGACCCCGCGCCCGTGGACGCCGCCCGCGGCATGGGCATGGCCGAGACCGCGGTCCTCTTCCGGGTCGAACTGCCCGTCGCCCTCCCACTGATCCTCAGCGGCCTGCGCTCGGCGGCCATCCAGATCGTCTCGACGGCCACCATCGCGGCGTACGTCAGCTTCGGCGGCCTCGGGCGGTACATCATCGACGGCCTCTACCAGAAGGACTACGAGAAGGTGGTGGGCGGCGCGACGCTGGTCGCGGCGATGGCGCTGGCCACGCTCGCGGTGTTTTGGGCGGTGGCCAAGGTCTCGGTTTCTCCCGGCGTGCGCAGGAGCGCCCCATAAGGGGCGCGGGGAACTGCGCGACCAGCCCCCACCGGCCCGCGGTGAACCACGGCCTTCTCAGCGGAGCGTCTCCGTGCGAGCCAGGGCCAGTTCCAGTACGACCAGGAGGGCGTCCCTCACCGAGCCCCGCTCGCGGGCGTCGAAGACCAGCACCGGGACGCCGTCCGTGACGTCGAGGGCCCAGCGGACCTCGTCCAGGGTGTGTTCGACCCTGCCGTCGAAGGCGTTGACGGCGACGGCGAAGGGGATGCCCTTGTGCTCGAAGTAGTCGACGGCGGCGTAGCAGTCGTCGAGGCGGCGGGTGTCGACGATGACGAGGCCGCCGACCGCGCCCTCGACGATGTCGTCCCACATGAAGCCGAAGCGCTCCTGGCCGGGCGTGCCGAACAGGTACAGCTTCAGTGTGGGGTCGATGGTGAGGCAGCCGAAGTCCATGGCCACGGTGGTCGTGGTCTTGCGCGGGGTGTGGGTCAGGTCGTCCACGCCCGCCGCGACCTCTGTGATGGCGGCCTCGGTGGTCAGCGGCTCGATCTCGGATATCGAGCCGACCGTGGTGGTCTTGCCCACGCCGAAGCCGCCCGATATCACCATCTTCACCGGCAGCGGCGGGCGTACGACGGCCGACCGCTCGGCGGGGACGGTGGCCGGTTCAGTCGGTGTCACTGAGTACCCCTCGTGAGTCGGGGATGGCACGCAGGCCCTCGATGACCCTGCGCAGGACTGAAGAGTCGTGGACGATGCCGGCGTCGGGCACGTGCACCGTCAACTGCCCCGCGGCGCGCAGGTCCTCGGCGAGGACGCGCACCACGTTCAGGTGCAGCCGCAGCCGGGCCGCGATCTCCGCGAGGGACTGCGGCAGCCGGCACACGGCGACGATGTCGTGCCGTTCGAAGGCGAGCCCGTCGAGTGCGTCGAGACCCTCGGCGGTGGCCACCACCTGGGTCTCGACGGGCATCGACAGGCCGTCGGTGCCGGCCGCCACCCGGCCGGCGGTGACCAGGAACGGCCGCACGGCGGAGGCGGGGCCGACCGTGTCCGGACCGTTCGGATCCAGGCCGTTCGGATCCGGGCCGTTCGGGTCCGGCGGTGGGATGCCGTCCGCCATGGGCTTGTCCGTTCTTCTCGACCGGGTGCCCCGGTCAGCGGGCCGACGCGGCGCCGACGCTGTTCTTCAGCTCCAGCACGAGCTGCGGGCTGAGGGCGCCGCCGGCTCGGTTGGCGAACACGGTCATCTCGTACGCGATGTTGCCCAGCTTGGCCTCCTTGTCGGTGACGACGCCGAGCACGGCGCCGCTGCCGATCGCGGAGACCAGGACATGGCCGCCCTCCAGGTCGATGATGACCTTGTTGAGGCCGCCGAGGCCGTAGTTGCCGGACGCGCCGGCGGCCAGGCTGGTGATGCCGGAGACGATCGCGGCGAGCCGCTCGGAGTCGGCCTGCTCCCGCAGTTCGGACACGGCGATGAGCAGTCCGTCGGACGAGACGGCGATGGCGTCCACGACGCCGGCGGTCTCGGTCGCGAAGCGATTAAGCAGCCAGGTGAAGTCGGCTGCGGCGGCCTGGAGTTCGGCCGGCGTGGTGCCTCCCGTCGGGGTGCCACCTGTCGACGTGCTCACTGCTCCGCTCCTTCCGGGGGGTCGTTCTGGTCTTGCTCTTGGGGGGTTGGGGATGTGGCTGTGGCGGAGGGTTCTCCGGTGCCCGCTCGATCGCCGCCGTGCCGGCTGTCGCGGTGCGCGCGCTCCACGGCGGACTCGAACTCCTCGATCGAGGCCCGCACCGCGTCCGCGTCCACGGCCCGCGCGCCCTGCCGCACCGCCGACGGCTGGGCGGGGACGCCGACCTGCGTACGGAGGGTCGCGCCTCGGACGCGGCGACGGAGGGGGCGGCCGACGGCGGAGGAGGGCGGCTGATCCGTCCCGCCGGCGTGCGCCGAGGAGTTCTCGTCGGCCCGGGCTCTGGGCGACGGGTCGGGCCGGTCGGCGCGGGCGTGGTCCGCGGGAGCCGGGGTGGCCGACTCCGCCGCCTCGCCGGCAGCGGCTCCGCGCTGGGAGACCCGGCGGGGGAGAGGCCGCACTCCGTCGCCGTCCGCGGCGCTGTCCGGCCGTACGGCATCCCGCTGTGTGGCGGCGGGCGTCGGGCCGTTGGCCGAAGAGGTGTGGGCGCCGTTGGCCGTGTGTATCGCCTGGGCGGCACGCGGTGTCTCTTCGGCCGCACGCGGTGTCTCTTCGGACGTACGCGTTGTCTCTTCGGCCGCCCGCGCCGCCACGGCCGCCAGCGCCGCCGTCGCCTTCGCCGTAGCCCCCGTCGTGCTCCCCGTCACCAGCAGCGACGGCGGTATCGTCACCTCGGCCGTCACACCGCCACCGGGCGTGCGCGACAGCGTGACCGTGATCTCCCACCGGCGGGCCAACGCGCCGACCACGAACAGGCCCAGGACCTTCGTCGGGACCAGGTCCAGTCGCTCACGGCGGATGAGGCGGGCGTTCTCCGCGTCGAGGCGCTCGGGGGTCATGCCGAGGCCGTGGTCGGCGACGACGATCACTGTGCCGCCGTGCTCGCCGTTCGCCACGGTCACCTCGACGGGGCTGCCCTCCGGCGAGAACGACACCGCGTTCTCCAGGAGTTCGGCCACCATCAGCGTGAGGTCGCCGATGACCTCGGGCTCCACCATGGCCTCGGTCCGCGCCCGCAGCTCCACGCGCTGGTAGCCCTCGATCTGGCCGAGTGAGGCGCGGACGAGGTTGGTCAGCGCGGTGGGCCCGGCGTCGAGGTCCGCCTCGTGGATGCCGGCGAGCAGCATCAGGCTGTCGGCGTTGCGGCGCAGACGTACCGCGATGTGGTCGATGGAGTAGAGGCGCTCCAGGAGCGCGGGGTCGGTCTCGCCCCGTTCCACCGCGTCGATCAGGGCGAGCTGACGGGTCGTCAGGTTGCTGACCCGGCGGCCCACGTTGCCGAACATCTCGGCCACGTTGCGCCGGCTGAGCACCTGCCGCTCCAGCAGCGCGACCGCCGTCGTCTGCACCTGGTTGAACACCTTCGCGAGCTCGCCGATCTCGTCGCGCGCCGCGACCGGGATCTCGTGCAGCCGTGGCGGACCGTCGTCCTCGGCGTCGTCGTCGGCCACCCGGGCCAGCTCGCGCTCGGCGACGTCGGCGACCTGCCGCGCAGCACCCGTGAGGGCCTGCACCGGCCGGACCACGGAGCGGCGGACCAGCATCACGACGACCAGCCACACGGCGAAGCCGAGCACGGCGAGCCCCAGTAGCAGGAGCGCGTTCAGCGCGGCCTCCTCGGAGGCGCGGTCCGCCCGGTCGGCGATCTGGCCGATGAGTGACGTGGTGATCGCCAGCCGGGTCTTGGCCTGGTCGCGATAGGCGGGGTAGGAGTCGAGCGCCTCCGCGAGCGACTTGCGGATCTCGGCGGGCGAATCGGCCTGCACCGCGCCGGGGTCGATCTGCAGCTCGGCGAACTGTCGGCTGATGACGTTCTGCGCGGCGGTGTACTTGATCCCGTTGAGCTGGGCGGTCTGTGCTTCGGTGGCGAACCGGGCGAAGCGGTCGGCCTGGTGGGTGTACTCGTCGTAGGAGCCGATCGCGCCGATGAACTCGATGAGCGCGTTGGAGTCACCGGTCGAGGCGGAGAAGACACCGGTCTCGAAGGCGCTGTGCGCGGCGCCCGCACGCAGCAGCGAGTCCAGCAGGTTGCCGGTGAAGGTGGTCGCGAGATCGGGGTTGTGGTCCAGTCCCAGGCCGTCGATCAGGCCCTTGGAGGCGTGGGCGTACGCCAGGTCGATGCTCTCGGCGGGCAGATACCCCTGCCCGACGGTGCCGCGCAGGCTGCTCAGGCCCTCGACCCCCTTCAGGGCCTGTGCCTCGGTCTCTGGCAGCCGGTCCCCGAAGGCGTCGCGCACCCGATCGATCTGGGCGTCCACCATGGACTGCGCGACGCGGTAGGCGGTGGACGAGGGCTTGCCGCCCTCGGTGGTCTCGTGCCGCACGGAGAGCAGGATGGCCTGCTGGTGCTCGGAGGCCAGCCGGTCGACGAGTGTGGCGACCTCGACGCTCTCACGGACCAGTTGCGCGGCGTCCGCCGCGTTGCGCGACTGCGCGATCTGCTGGGTGATGAGGTAGGCGAGGAGGACCGCGACCACGGTCAGCGGCACGCCGACCAGAAGGTTGAGTTTGCGCCGGAAGGCCCAGCGGTCGGCGAAACCGCGCAGCCGACGCGGGCGGGGCGCGCCGACCTCGTTCGTGGACACCGGGTTGCCTCCTTCGTGGGCGTCACACGGCGCGCGAGGTCTTCACGTGACCGTTGTTGATCGGCTCTGGAACGGTTGAATGCGCACGTCACACCCGCCAACGTCGGGGAGACTACCTCCTCTTGCCGTTCGTGACCGGAACTGTACGTCAAGAATCCGTTACAACACCCTCCGCCCCAAGCGTCCCCCCTTAACCTTCCGCTCCGCACCCGATCGCAAGTGACCGTTGTTCGAGGCCAATCGGTGACCGGATTGCTCTTGACTGAGGGAGAACCGGCTGGATTGGATCAGTGGAAGAGTGGAAGAGCTTTCTTCGCTCACCCAATCCCCAGAATCCGGAACGGGAATCGTGACTCTCACCGCCACAAGCAGCAGGTCCCTCAGGAACCATCCCGGCGCGGCCGCCGTCGCGCTCGCCGCCACGGCGGTGCTGCTGGCGGGATGCTCCTCCTCCGACAAGTCCGACCCGCTCGCCGGGGACAAGCCGAGCGGCGACACCGTCGTCGTCGGCTCGAACAACTTCGCCGAGAGCATCCTCCTCGCCGACATCTACGGCGAGGCCCTCAAGGCCAAGGGCATCAAGGTCACCTACAAGCCCAACATCGGCAGCCGCGAGACCACCTACGGCCTGCTGCGCAACGGCTCCGTGACGGTCCTGCCGGAGTACAACGGCTCGTTGCTCGCCTACCTCGACCCGAAGGCGGGGCAGAAGTCGGCGGACGCCGTGAACGCCGCGGTGAAGTCCAAGCTGGACGCCAAGCTGACGCTGCTGGAGTCGTCGCCGGCCGAGGACAAGGACTCCGTCAGCGTCAACGCGGAGACGGCGAAGAAGTACGACCTCACCGCCGAGTCCACCCTCGAGGACCTCAAGGACATCGCCCCGGACCTGGTGATCGGCGGCTCGCCCGAGTTCCAGACCCGGCAGCAGGGCCTGAAGGGCCTGGAGTCCGAGTACGGCCTGGAGTTCAAGTCCTTCAAGGCGCTGGACGCCGGCGGCCCGCTGACCCAGGCCGCGCTGACGAAGAACACCGTGCAGGCGGCGGACATCTTCACGACGGACCCGACCATCACCAAGGAGGGCTTCGTCGTCCTGAAGGACCCGAAGAACCTCTTCGGCTTCGCGAACGTGACCCCGCTGGTCTACAAGAGCGGCCTCTCCCAGGAGGGCGTCGACGCGCTCAACGCGGTCTCGGCCAAGCTGGACACCAAGACCCTCCTCGACCTGGACACCCAGGTCCAGCTGGAGAACAAGGACCCGCTCGACGTGGCCAAGGCCTGGCTGAAGTCGGCCGGCCTGAACTGACGTCCCCTACGGCGGGGTTGCGGACGGCGGATGCCGCCACAACCCCGCCGTACGGCTGTCGGGGGCCGCTCAGTAGCCGACCTGGAAGGTGGCGTCCTGCCGCTCGGTGGCGGTGGAGACCGGGTCGATGCGGAGGGCGAAGTCGGTGTGCCTGATGTACCGCGTCGGGTTGTTGTACGAGCGGAACGACGACCAGGACGAGTCGGCCAGCCCCGCCGTCCGGTAGAAGGTCGCGTCGCCGGCGAACGTCGACGTGCCGTCGTTCTCGTCGATGCGCAGGGCGTAGTTGTAGTGCCGCAGGTACCGGGTCGGGTAGTTGACCGACTGGAGCGAGACGGCGGAGGAGTCGGCGAGGCCCGGCACCAGCTTCCACTGCGAGTCGGGGAACGGGTCGAAGGGGTACGCGTCTATCCGCCCCGCGAAACCGCTGTGCCGGACGTAACGCGCCGGGTAGTTGTAGGACTTGAGCCGGTTCCAGGCGGGGGCGCTCCACCTGGCGATGAGGTTGTTGTACTCGGTCGAGGTGATCGGGTGGATGCCGCAGTGCTTGGAGTTGAGCGGCTGGGTGTAGAGCTTCTGGTCCACGGCCGTCCAGGTGCCGGAGGCCAGGTCACTGCTCTGCCAGGCGTAGAAGACCCCGTTCGGCGTGTACGTGTCTCCCCAGAGGTACCAGGTGTTGCCGGTCAGCGACTTCACCACGGTCGGGGCCTCGGTGCCGCCGTGCGCGACCCCGGTGCTGAAGGGCGTGAAGCTGCCGGGGTTCAGGGTCGTCGAGCGGGCGCCGACCAGGGTCTGGTCCTTCTTGTAGTAGAGGTAGTTGACCCCGTTCACGCCGACGGTGAGGTTGCCGTCGATGACGTCGTAGCCGGGGTCGAAGAAGACCTGCGGGTTCGTCGTCGTACGGAAGTCGGTCGTGTAGCTGACCATGATGACGTTGTGACCGCTGCTGTTCACCGACGAGTAGAGGATGCCGTACTGGCCTCGTGAGGCGTCCCAGAACGCCTCCGGCGCCCAACTGTGCGTGGTGGTCATGTCGTGCAGCTTCAGCAGGCGGTAGCCGGTGAAGGTGCGCAGGTCGGTGGAGTCCCAGACGTGGATGTAGACGCTGTTGCGGGTCCAGTCCGTGCCGCTCAGGTCCGTCGCGAGGACGACGAAGGTGCCGTCCTGCTTGCGCAGCAGGAACGGGTCGCGCAGACCGCCGGCGCCGAGGGTGGGGGTGGCGACGGGGGCGTTCTGGTTGAGCGGCGTCCAGCGCAGGCCGTCGGTGCTGACGGCCAGGTGGAGGTTGTAGTTCGCCTCCAGCATGGTGTTGGACTCGGTGAAGTAGACCATCGCGTACGCCGAGTCGGCGGCGTGCGCGGTCCCCGCGGCGAGGGCCAGGGCGCCGGTCGTGGCGAGCGGGACGGTCGCTGCCATGCCGAGGAAGTGTCTGCGGGAGGGGTTCGTCATGCGGCTCTCCAGGGGTGCGGGGGGTTCCCGAGCTGTCGGTATTTCGAACGCAGTTCGGTGAATCGACCAGAAGGTAGGAGAGCGTGGAGGGCGCGTCAATCACATGGTCATCCTTGGCGGTTTCCCGCCACTCGATGCGACGGCTTCGGTTCAGCTCGCCTTGCGGGCGTCGGCGATCAGCTGGTCGATCAGGGCGATCAGCACGTCCCGGGACGACTCGCGCTCCCGTGCGTCGCACAGCAGCACCGGCACATCCGCCGGGAGTGCGAGGGCGTCCCGGATGTCCTCGGCGGGGTAGGGGTGTTCGCCGTGGAAGCCGTTGACGCCGACCACGAAGGGAATGCCCCGGCGCTCGAAGAAGTCGATCGCCGCGAAGCTGGAGTCGGGCCGGCGGACGTCCACCAGGACCACGGCTCCCAGCGCCCCGATCGCGAGGTCGTTCCACATGAACCAGAACCGCTGCTGCCCGGGTGTACCGAAGAGATAAAGCACCAGCTCGCGGCTGATGGTGATCCGGCCGAAGTCCAGGGCCACGGTGGTGGCCTGCTTCTGCTCGATGCCGTTGAGGTCGTCGATGCCGAGGCCCGCGACGGTCAGGGGCTCCTCGGTGCGCAACGGGGCGATCTCGCTGACCGACCCGACCATGGTGGTCTTGCCGACACCGAAGCCGCCGGCGATGAGGATCTTGACCGTGTCGGGCGGTGCGATCGCCTCCACGGTGGTGTCAGAGCCGGCCAAGGCCGTCCCTCACTTTCTGCAGCAGGTCCAGGTCCGGGGTGCGGGGGGTGACGGGGTGCGGCGGGTGCATGGTGATCAGGCCCGCCTCCAGCAGATCGCAGAGCATGATGGCGACCACGCTCACCGGGAGGTCGAGATGGGCCGCGAGTTCCGCGACCGCGATCGGCCGCGCGCAGCGCCGCAGGATCCGCGCCTGCTCGGGCTGCGGCCGCGGTGCCCGCTCCGGCGGTGGATCCACCGCGGTCACCGTCGTGATGAGCGTGAAGTCGGTGCGGCTGGGCCGGGTCCGGCCACCGGTCAGCGTGAACGGACGTACCAGCCGCCCCGCCGTATCGTCTCCGCCCACCTCACGCGCCAGGGCCGACATGGGCCCGCGGTGCCGCCGACAGGTGCTCGCCGATCTTCTTCACCAGCATGTTCATCTGGTACGCCACCACACCGACGTCGGCGCCCTGGTTGGTGAGCACGACGAGGTGGGCGCCCGGTCCGGCGGAGGTCAGGATCAGATAGCTGTGCGCCATCTCGATCAGCGCCTGGCGCACCGGTCCGCCCCGGAAGTCCATGCTGACGCCCTTGCTGAGGCTCATCAGGCCGGACGCGGTCGCCGCCAGCCGCTCGGCGTCGTCGCGCAGGAACCCGGTGGACTTGCTGACCACCAGCCCGTCCTCGGAGAGGACGACGGCGTGGTTGACGTCGGCGACCCGCTCCACGAGTCCGGTGAGCAACTGGTCGAGCTGGGTGTCCGTGGCGGGGGTGGGGCGTGTCATGGCGGTGTCCTTCATGAGCGGTCGGCGGGCGGGGTGGAGGACGTGGGGGAGGCGGCGGACGCGGCGGCCGAGGCGGCGTCGGCCGAGGGCGGCTCCTCGCGGGCGGAATCGTCACGGGCCCGCCGAGCGGCCGGGACCCGCAGGTCCGGCACCTCTGACGCCTCCGGATCCTCGTCGCCGTCGCCATCGCTGGCTTCGAGCGTGCCCCGCTGGAACGCGGCCAGGGCGGCCGGGCCTTGGTGGTCTGTGGCTGCGAGGGCGTCTGGTGTCTCGTCGCCGCAGTCGTCGCGGGCCTGGAGCGTGCCCCGCTGGAAGCAGGCGAGAGAAGAGGCGGCTCGTTCCGCTGTGAAGTCGTCGGCGGGGTCGCTCTCCTCGGCGGGCGGGGCCTCCTCGCGCAGCTCGGCGGCCAGGCTGGTCTGCGGGACGCGGCGGGGGAGAGGGGAGAGGCCGCCAGGAGGTGCGGTGGGTGCGGGGGCCGGGGTGGGTGCGGTGCGGGACGGGACGACGGGGCGGGACTCCCGTACCGGCTCCTCCGGTTCGGCGGCACCGGCGTGCTCCACCTCCTCCCGGTCCGGGGCGGCGGACACGTCCCGCACCACGACGTCGTGCGGGATCAGCACGATCGCCGTCGTGCCGCCGTACGGCGAGGAGCGCAGCGTGACGGCGATGCCGTGCCGCCGGGCGAGCCGGCCGATCACGAACATGCCGAGCCGCAGGTCGTCCGCGAGCGCCACGACGTCGAACTGCGGGGGCTCGGCCAACTGGGCGTTGAAGGAGTCGTAGTCCTCCTCCGACATCCCGAGGCCGCGGTCCTCGACCTCCACGGCCAGCCCCTTGGCCACCATCGCGGCCCGCACCCCGACCGGCGCCGGAGCGGGCGAGTACAGCGTGGCGTTCTCGATCAGCTCGGCCAGCAGATGGATGACGTCGGCCACCGCGGGCGGCGCGAGATGCACCTCCTCCTCGGTGTGCACCTCCACCCGCTGGTACTCGGCGACCTCGCCGACGGCGCTGCGCAGGATGTCGATCAGCGCGACCGGCTCGCTCCAGCTGCGGCCCGGCCGCTCACCGCTGATGATGACGAGGTTCTCCTCGTAGCGGCGCAACTGGCTGGCGGTGGAGTCCAGTTCGTAGAGCCCCTTGAGGATCTCGGGGTCCTGGTGCGCGCGCTCCAGCGCGTCCAGCTTGGTGAGCTGGAGGTTGACCAGGTTCTGGCTCTGCCGGGCGATGCCGAGGATGATCTTCTGGAAGCCGCGCCGGGTGTCGGCGAGTTCGACGGCCGTGTGCACGGCGGTGCGCTGCGCGGTGTTGAACGCCTTGGCCACCTGGCCGAGTTCGTCGTGCCCGTAGTCGAGCGGCGGCGTCGCCAGCTCCACGTCGACCGTCTCGCCCCGCTCCAGCCGGGCCACCACGTCCGGCAGCCGATCGTGGGCGAGGCCCAGGGTGGCCTCCCGCAGGCCCCGCAGGCGCCGGGACAGCGAGCGTGTGATCCGCCAGGACATCCCGACGCACAGCAGCAGGGCGACCAGTCCGCCGGCGCTCAGGAAGGCGGCCTTGATCAGAAGGTTGCGCGCGTTGTCGGCGCTACGGGTCAGCAGCCCGGTGGTCTGCTGCCGGATCAGGACCTCGTACTCGTCGGAGACCTTGACCAGCGCGGCCCGCCACTCCTTCTGCGCGTCGGGAACGGCGATGTCACCCTCGGCACGCGCCGCCGCCCGGGCCGCGAGCACCCGGTCCTCGACGGACTCCAGGGTCCGCCACTGCGGGCTGTCCAGGATCCGCTCGGTCTCCGACTTCGCGCTCCCGGTGAGCGAGGGGAGGATCTGGTCGTCGACGAGCCAGCGGCGGGTGTTCACCAGCTCCGCGAACTCGGTCCAGGTCTTCTCGTCCATCTTCCGCGACGGCGAGGACAGCGTCAGCAGCGCGTCCTCCCGGGACACCAGTTCCGCCGCGTGCTCCAGCGAGACCAACGGACCGGCCTGCGAGGTGAGATCGCCGTCGTCGACCTGGGAGAGCTCCTGGAAGGCGTGGATCTGGTCGTCGATGATCGATGTGTACTGGCCGAGCGCCTGTACGGCCGGAATGTCGGTCGGGTTGTCCACCTGGCCCCGGTAGTACTCCAGGCTGCTCACCGACGCGACGACCGAGTACAGCCGGTCCTTGATCCGCGAGGGCGCCTGCTGGATCTCGTCCGACTGGGCGAGCAGCTTGGCGACCGCCTTGTCGGTCTTGCCGCGCTGCGCGTCGAGTGCCGTGCGGGCGGCCTCCTGACGCGTGGCGAGCCATACGGCCGAGTAGCTGCGTTCCTGCTGGAGCGCGAGCGTGGCCTCGGTGCCCATGGCCCCGGTCGACTTGCTCAACCCGGTCTGCGAGCGCAGTCGCAGGCCCTCCGAGAACATCTGGATCGTCGTCACGCTCCAGACGGCGGCGAGCGTGACGCTGGGGACCAGCGCGAGGAGGATCAGGGAGAGACGTATGGAGCCGAGGCGGCGCCGGGGACCTGTCCGTGGAGACATTGTCGTCCTAGGGCGATCAGCGGAGGGCGGGGAGGGTCAGCGCGGAAGCGGATGGGGAGGGGCAGGCGGGTGGGGGAGGGGCAAGCGGGTGGAGGTACGAGCGGAAGGTGGACGGGCGCGAGGGGGTGGTCGCGTGTCCGGCACGTCACAGGGGGTTCGCAGGATGTTATCCGTACATGTGGACGTACACGTCACACCTGACCGAATCTTTGGCGACACCCTCGGCAGAAGTGTCCGGTCAGCGCGTCCCGTTGGCGGCGAACTTCGCGACCGCGGCGATGTTCGCCTTGGTGACGAACGCCGGCCCGGTGAGCACCGGGTCCTCGCCGCCGCCGAGGGTGTTGCCGTTGGTCCGGTACAGCCAGAGCGAGTCCACGGCGAGATAGCCCTGCAGATACGGCTGCTGATCCACCGCGAACTGCACGTCCCCGTCCTGGACCGCCTTGACGAGGTCCTTGTTGAGATCGAAGGTCGCGACCCGCGCCTTGCTGTGCGCCTCGTCGGTCGACTTCACCGCGGCGAGCGCGAACTGCGCGCCGTTCGTGACCACTTCGTCGATGCTCGGGTCCTGCGTCAGCCGGGACGCGACGGTGGCGGTCACCGCGTCCATGTCGGTGCCGTCCACATAGAGGTTCTCGGTCTCGCCGCCGAACGTCTTCTTCACGCCCGCACAGCGTGCCTCCAGGGCGACGTTGCCGCGCTCGTGGATGACGCACAGCGCGTGCTTGGCCTTGAGATCGTCGAGCTTGCCGCCGACGGCGCGGCCCGCGACGCTCTCGTCCTGGCCGAAGTAGCCCAGCAGTCCGGCGGACTGCCAGTCGTCTATACCGGAGTTGAGGCCGACCACGGGTATGCCGGCTCGGCGCGCCTCGCTGACGGGACCCGTCATCGCCGACGGCTTGGCGAGGGTCACCGCGATGCCGTCGGCCTTCTGCCGGACCGCGTCGCGCATCAACTCGGCCTGTCCTGCCGGGTCCGAGTCGCTCACGTAGGTCAGCTCGATGTCGTCCTTGGCGGCCGCGGCCTGGGCACCCTTGTGCACCAGCTCCCAGAAGGCGTCGCCCTTGCCGCCGTGGGCGACGAGGGTGACCTTCAGTCGTGCGGTGCTCGCCGCCGCGTCGGCACCCGACGCGTCGTCGGTCCCGCCGAGGGCGGAGCAGCCGGACAGCAGCAGACAGGCGGCGGCCGTGAGAGCCGCGAGCCGAGCGGAACCGGGAGAGGGGGGTGGGGTCTTCATGAGGGTGCGGCACCTCGCTGTGCGGCCGAGCCGGAGGAACGAACGAGAGGACGATCGGTGCCGGGAGGAGTGCGCCGACCTGTGAACTCTCGCTGAGGCGGAGCCAATCGCGTGTGACCACCGGTAGTCAAGTGTGCAACCACAAGGCGTGAGTCGTTGCTCCCACATCGTGATGAACCGCTGGCCGGAGGGCAGACCGGCCTCCGGCCCGCCCACACCGCTTGCGCTCGCAAACCGGGTCAACTCGGCTTGCGTGCCACCGCCCCGTACATCGCGATGTCCGCGTCCCGGACCGCCTCGGTGCCGGCGCCGTCCGGACGCCACTTGTGGACCTGGACGATGCCCGGCTCGACGAGGTCCAGACCGGTGAAGAAATCCCCGGCCTCGTCGAGGGTGCGCAGCCGCATCGGCATGCCCCGGGCCGCGTACTCCCGGGCGACCCGGCCGACCTCGTCCGGCGCGAACTCGGCCGTACCGATGGACATCGCGAGGTAACTCCCCGCGGGCAACGGTTCGAGCAGCCGCCGTACGATCCCCACGGCATCGTGCTCGTCCAGCAGGAAGTGCACGATCGCGATGACGGTGAGCCCGACCGGCTCACCGAGATCGAGGGTCTCGCGAAAGGCCGGGGCGTCGAGCACGGCCGCCGGGTCGCGCATATCGGCTTCGATGTACGCCGGCCTGCCCTCGGGCGTGCCGGACATCAGCCCTTGGGACAGCGTGAGAACCAGCGGATCGTTGTCGACGTACACGACCCGGGACTCCGGCGCGACCGACTGGGCGATCTCATGGATGTTGGGCGAGGTCGGTATCCCGGTCCCGATGTCAAGGAACTGCCGTATACCGGCCTCCGCGGCGAGATACCGCACAGCACGGTTCATGAAGTCCCGGTTGGCCCGCATATGAACGGGCAACGCGGGCCACTCACGCACCATGGCGTCGCCCGCTTCCCGGTCGGCGGGGTAGTAGTCCTTGCCGCCGATGATGTAGTCGTAGATGCGGGCGGAATGGGCGGTTTCGGTGTCAATGCGGTCGGTGGACATGAGGCCTCCGGGGCGTCGGCGTCGGGCCGGGTCAGTTTGTCAACTGCCCAAGGGTGCTGGGAAGTTGGCGGGACGGAGCCAACCTGAAGGGGCGCGGGGAACTGCGCGACCAGCCCCCACGCACCCGCACCCGCCGAACTCAACCAGCCCCAACGGCGCTCCGGCGACGCTCCCGCCGACTCCGCCGCGGCTCCTGATCCGGCAGCCACCCGAACGCGAGAGAACTCCCCGCCACACCCAGCGACAGCCCCACGAAAAACCCACCAAGATTCGACGTGGGCCAGGTCCCGAGCGAAACCAGAACCCCGGTGATCGAGTAGAAGAGCCGCTGCGCCGGATTGAACAGCACCAGCAACCCCAGCAACACCATCAGCCCCGGCAGCAGATACCCGGCCAGCCCCTGCATACCGACATGCAGAACGACCTTCAGCGAAGCCTTCATCGTGAGCAGAATCCACGCCCCGCCCAGCGCGAGCAACAACCCGCCCCAGAACGGCCGGTCGGCCCGCCAACGACGGAAGGTCGACCGGAATCCCGCACGCTCGCTCATGGGCAACCCGAACTGCTGAACCGGAGCTTCAGCCC
This sequence comes from Streptomyces sp. cf386, assembly GCF_900103585.1. GTDB lineage: Bacteria > Actinomycetota > Actinomycetes > Streptomycetales > Streptomycetaceae > Streptomyces. The sequence goes on along the minus strand of NZ_FNHV01000021.1, from coordinate 120,126 downwards.
GGGAAGCCTGAACACCCCGGCAGTCGTCGCGTAGTTCGTCTGCCGCAGATTGGCGATGTGCACGGTGTCCGCCTGCTGGCTGAAGACACCGATCGGCCCCTTCACCCCCGCCTTGGTCAACGTACTCGCGTCGTTGCCGATCTCGATGTTGTCGAACGCCGCGTCACCCGACAGCTCGGTCGAGTCGGTGGTCAGATCGACCGCCGTCACCTTCTGCGCCCCGCTCCCCGCGGTGATGAGCAGGTTGACGCCGCCGAGGTCGACGCTCTGGCACAGCTTCGTGAGTGTCGCGTTCTTGATCGCGGACGTGACGACCAGCACCTGGCCGCCGGTGTCCCCTTCGTTGGGGCTGCCCGGCGCCATGTTGTCCAGGCCGCCGAACTGCTCGAACCCGGTGCCGTTGAGCTCGGTCGCGGTGACCGTGAAGGGCATGCCGGAGATGGCGAACTGCACGCCCAGCGCGCCTTCGGCGGTGAGGACCGCGAGGGCGCCGGCGACGAGGGTGGCCGGCACCGCCATCACGGCGGCCCGACGTGCCCGGACCCGCCCGCGTCTCGCGGGGCCGTCGGGGGTTTCGGAGGCTTCGGACACGGAACCGCTTTCCGGGTTCCGGGGTGTGTTGTCGGCGGACGAGGAGACGTCCGAGGACGAGGCCATAACTGCTCCCAGGTGCATAAAAGTGCGGGTAGGGCAATCAACGGCACGTTGTCCTGGCGCGGACAGCGCCCACGGCGCACGTCTCCTCGCAACTCCCGGCGGGTGCAAGGGCTTTCTCGTACTCCGCAGTAGCCTGCCGGGAAGTTACCGGTGGTTACACATGAGGGTCAAGGCGGTTGTGCAAAAAGGGTGTTGGTTGTGTGCCACCTGTGGGTCAAGGGTTTCCGGGGGCCTCAGGGAGCTCTGCGAGGAGCATCAACTCCCTTGCAACTCCTTGACGTTGACTGACACTCAGGTCTACAACTCTCCCTGGCTCCCCCCTGGATCCGTGGCGCCGGATCCGCCGCCACGCGGCCTCTGCCCGCGTTCCCGGACCTGATGTCCTTCACATTTCCTTTTCCGCTTCACTCCGCGAGATCACTCCACGGCGCCGTCACGGTCGCTTCCCCCTCGGTCCGTGCCGGCCGCCCCCCCCGCCCGGTCCGGCCGGAGCCCTCCCCACGGTCTTCGGCCGGCCACCGGTCGGGCTGTCGTTGCCGGTCCGTGTCGTACGGAGAAGGCGTCACGGACCGGCAACGGCCCACGCGGAACTCGCGCACCCCCCCACCTCCTTCCATCTCCCCCCCCACGTCCCTCCACCTCCCCCCCCGAACCCCCTGAGCCTTCAGACCCTCAGGGCACTCCCCCGCAACGAAAGACGAGGTACACCCGCATGCGCGCACGCACCTTCCTCACCCTCGCCGGCACCGTCGCCGCCCTCGGGCTCGCCGTCCCCGCCTCGGCCGCCGACACCCCGGTCCTGACCGCCACCGACGGAGCGGCCGTCGCGGTCGGCGCAGTCCTGGACGCGTCCCTGGCGAGCGGCACCGCCGCCACGTTCTACTCGAGCGCGACCGGCACCAGCGGCATCTCCTGCACCAGCTCGGCGTTCTCTGCCACCGTGACCGACAACCCCGCCGCTCCCGGCACCGCCACCGAGTCGCTGACCTCCCACACCTTCGACACGGGCGGCTGCACCGCCAACGTCACCGGTGTGCTCGGCGTCAGCGGCATCACCGTCGACAACCTGCCGTACACCACCAGCGTGTCCTCCGACGGCACGGTCACCGTGACCCCGGCCGCGGGCTCCGCCATCCAGTCCACGGTCAAGCTGCGCACCCTGCTCGGCAGCATCACCTGCGTCTACCAGGCGCCGAGCCTCTCCGGCACGGCGAGCAACGCCGACAACAGCATCGCCTTCGCCGGCCAGCCGTTCACCAAGACGTCCGGTTCGTCGCTGTGCTTCAGCAACGCCTACTTCACCGCCAAGTACGCTCCGGTGACGAGCTCGGGCCTCGCCGTGAACGTCAACTGACCGTCCTGCGGCGGTAGTTCACCGTCGACGCAGACGCAATGCCAGGGCGGCGCCGCCGGTGAGCACCAGCACCGCCGCGGCGCCGCCCGCCAGCATGGGAGTGGACGGCCCCGTGCCGGTGTCGGTGCCGGAGGCCACCGGGGTGCTGTCGCCCTGCGGTCGCGCGGACGCCGGGGACTTCGACGGCGGCTGAGGTGTGCGCTGGTCGACGGCCGGTGACGGGCTGCCGTCGGTGCGCTTCTCGGGCGCCGCCGAAGGGCTGCCGTCCGTACGCTTCTCGCCGCTGCCCGGGGAGGCGGCTGCGGCGCCCTCGCCGCCCTGCTCCTTCGTCTCCGGGAACACCACGTCCGAGCACGAGTAGTACGTGTCCGGCGTGCTGCTGTTCTGCCAGATCGTGTACAGCACATGCCGCCCGGCCCGGTCGGACGGCAGCTTCGCCCGTATCCGGTACGCCCCGTCCGTCAGCGCCGGGTCCTTCACCTCCGCGAACGGCCGCTCCGTGAGGTCGGACCAGGTGAGCGGCTTCGTCGGGTCGTAGCCCGGCTTGGTGAGATAGAGCCGGAAGGTGCCGGTGTGCGGGATCGTCGAGACGTACCGCATGGTCAGGTTGGCACCCGGGGTCAGCCGGGTCGACGGCCAGTCGGCGCGGGCGAGGTCGAGGCCCCGGTAGGCGGGCAGCCCGCCGCTGCACAGCTCTCCGTCGGGGACGACCTGCCGGTCCCGGCCGTTCACGTTCGCGATCCGCAGGTTGTCCCAGGCCGTGAAGGGCGCACCGTTCGACGCGACCGCCGCCTCGCACGCCGCCGACCGGGACGCGCCGCCGCCGTCGGGGGAACAGGCGAAGACCCGGCTGACCGGATCCGTCGGGGCGCCGTGCGCACGAGCGGGGCCCGCGGTCCACACCGTGAGCAGCAACGGCGTGACGGCGGCTGCTGCCAGGGCGGTGCGGTGCGATTTCATCCAGGGCATCCGGGGCATCCGGAACGTCTCCTCGGCCGGCGCGGGAACGGTCCTTGTGCAGTACGGGAAAGGGGCGCGGCGCGTTCAGTGCGCGACGAACCGGGCAGAGCCCGTCCATACCGGTCAACTCTTCGACGTAGAGGGTGGGTTTCCGGCCTGATCTAGGGTTTCCCCTGTATCCCGATGACCTTTTCTTTGCCTATCGTTCGACCACAGCCGCCCCACAGGTAACCCCGAACGGGTCGACTCCCGCGCCAGGCCGGCCGCCGCGCGCCCCGCACTTGCTGCACTGCCCCCCCACGCACCTGCTGCACTGCCCCCCCACGCATTCGCCGCATTGCCCCACCCGCCTTCCGGCGTAACCCCCCGCCGCTTCGAGGACGAAGCGAAGAGACCGCCGCTCCGCGCTGCCCGGAGTACGGCCGGCCACGAAAGGCACACCCTTGCGTACCTCTGCATCCACCAGACGGAAGCTGATATCCGTCGCCGCGGTCTCCGCCGCCCTGTTCACGGCCGCCACCACCGTCGCCGTGGCCCAGGAACCCGCTCCCCGGGAAGCCGCCGTCCCCACGGCGCAGACCGAGGCCGCCCCCGGCGCCGCCGCCGAGCGCCTCATCGTCGGCTACAAGTCCGGCGCCGCCGAGGCCAAGTCGAACAAGGCCGCCGAGACCGACGCCGCCGCCAAGGGCAAGGAGGCCGGCGAGGACCTCGACTTCCAGCGCCGCCTCGGCTCCGGTGCCGCCCTCGTCGACCTGGGCGAGAACCTCACCAGGACGGACGTCGCCGACGTCGTCGCCGAGTACCAGGCCGACCCGCAGGTCGCCTACGTCGTACCGGACCGGCTGAACAAGCCGCTGGCCACGCCCAACGACACCGAGTACACCAAGCAGTGGGACCTCTTCGAGACCACCGCGGGCATGAACGTGCCGGGTGCCTGGGACGTCGCCACCGGCACCGGGGTGACCGTCGCCGTCATCGACACCGGTTACGTCTCCCACTCCGACCTCGGCGCCAACATCGTCGCGGGCTACGACTTCATCAGCGACACCGCCGTCTCCAACGACGGCAACGGCCGTGACAGCAACCCGGCCGACACGGGCGACTGGACCACCGACGGCCAGTGCAGCGACGACTGGACGGCCACCACGTCCTCCTGGCACGGCACCCACGTCGCGGGCACCATCGCCGCGGTCACCAACAACAGCAAGGGCGTCGCGGGCATCGCCTACGGTGCGAAGGTCTCCCCGCTGCGGGTCCTCGGCCAGTGCGGCGGCTACGACTCCGACATCATCGACGCCATCACCTGGGCGTCCGGCGGTACGGTCTCCGGTGTCCCGGCGAACACCAACGTCGCCAAGGTCATCAACATGAGCCTCGGCGGTGGCGGTGCCTGCTCCACCGCGACGCAGAGCGCGATCAACGCGGCCGTGAACCGCGGCACCGCGGTCGTCGTCGCGGCGGGCAACAGCAACGCCAACGCGGCCAACTACTCGCCGGCCAGCTGCAACAACGTCATCAGCGTGGCCGCCGCCGACCGCCAGGGGAACCGCTCCTACTACTCCAACTTCGGATCGGTCGTCGACATCGCCGCCCCGGGCGGCGAGACCAACTCCGTCACGGCCAACGGCATCCTGTCCACGCTGAACTCCGGCGCGCAGGGCCCGTCCTCCGAGAGCTACGAGTACTACCAGGGCACCAGCATGGCCGCCCCGCACGTCGCGGGTCTGGCCGCGCTGATGAAGTCGGCCAACGCGTCGCTGACCCCGGCGCAGATCGAGTCCGCGATCAAGACCAACTCGCGTACTCTTCCCGGCACCTGCTCGGGCGGCTGCGGTGCGGGCCTCGCGGACGCGGCCAAGACGGTGCAGGCGGTGAGCGGCAGCTCCGGCGGCTCCACGGGGGGCACCACCTTCACCAGTTCCGGCGCGGTCTCCGTCCCGGACAACGGCGCGGCCGTCGAGTCCTCCATCACCGTCAGCGGCCGCAGCGGCAACGCCCCCTCGGCCCTCCAGGTCGGCGTGGACATCACCCACACCTACCGCGGTGACCTGGTCATCGACCTGGTGGCCCCGGACGGTTCGACCTACCGTCTGAAGGCCGCCAGCTCCTCGGACTCGGCGGACAACGTCAGCACCACCTACACGGTGAACGCCTCCAGCGAGACCGCCAACGGCACCTGGAAGCTGCGCGTCCAGGACACGGCGGCCCAGGACACGGGCAGGATCAACAGCTGGAAGCTGACCTTCTGAGCCAACCCTGAACACGGGTCCTGAACGGACGCGTATCACATGCGGGCGGGCCGGCCGATGCGGATGGGGCATCGGCGGGCCCGCCGTTCGTCTATGTCGGTGATGACCACCGGCCAAGCCTGTGATGACCACCCACCGGCCTGACGGAAACCGTCACTCCGGTCGGTGTCGTGTACTCAGCGTGCGGACAGGTCCATGGCGTCCTGCTCGGCGTCCTCCGTGTCGAGGGCGGCCAGGACGCGGACCCCTCGGTCGGGCCTGCGGTCGATGCCGGTCAGCAGTCCCGGTAGCGCGATACTCGGCAGGAGGTGTCCCCACAGCACCGAGGTCCGCTCCGCCAGATCGCCGCGGTCGGTCAGCGCGCGGGACATCAGCTGAATGCCTGCGAACGCGCCGACGATCAGCTCCGCCGTGTGCCTGGGCTGCACGGTGGGCAGCAACTCGCCCTGTTCATTGGCCCGTTCGAGCACCACTACCAGATGGTCCACCCACTGCCGGAACGGCCCCGAGTGGTCGACACCGGGCGGTGCACTCTGGTCCACCGCCAGCCGCACGCTTCCCTTGAGCAGTGAGTTGTCGAGCAGCCGCTGCCCGAACACGAAGGTTATGTCGACGAGTTCCTGCAGCTTGCACGGCTGCGGCGGCACCGCGCCGAGCGACAGTTGCTCGTCCAGGACGGCCTGGGCCAGGGACTCCTTGGACGGGAAGTGGAAGTACAGGGCGCCCTTGGTCACCTCGGCCCGCTCCAGGACCATCGAGATGGTGGTCGCGGTGTACCCGTGTTCGTCGAAGACCGCGCCCGCGGCCTCCAGGATCACCCTCCGCGTTCTGATGGCGCGCTCCTGCCTCGCCATAACAGCCCCTCCGCTGTACCGAGTTGGCCTGTGCGCCCGGCGTGCGCCGGAGCGGATTCGGGCACGGCGAGCGACCCGAGGCCGCATTGAAAACAAACCGGTCGCCTCGTACTCTAACGCTCGCGGCACGGGCACCTCGCCGTCTGTCAGCGCACACACGGAGGGACCCTGGGAGGGGAAATGCCTCATCCGCGGCAACTCGCCACGTACCCGCTCGCCGAGACCTCGATGGCGCCGGCCAGCCTGACCGCCACCGTACCCCGCCAGCTCGTCCACCGGGCCGCGGTGGCCGAAACGCTGCTCACCGGCGTGACCAGCACCGCCACCGACCGGTTCACCGTCTTCGCCCAATGGCCGCGCGCCCACCAGTTACACGTGTCGTCGGACCGGACGGCGTACGAGCCGCTGCTCGTCGCGGAAACCGTCCGTCAGGCGGCCGCCCTCCTGGCGCACACCGCCTACGAAGTCCCCCTGGGGCACCAGTTCGTGCTCAGGGAACTCCGGATCACCACACACCCCGAGCATCTGGCCGTCGGCGCCGCACCCGCCGAACCCACCCTCCGCGTCACCGTCTCCGATGTCGATCAGCGCGGTGGCCGCCCGGCCGGATTCCGGTGCGACGCCGACATACGGGTCGGCGGCGAGCACGTCGCCACCGGGCACCTGGCCATCACCTGGACCAGCGAGGCCGTCTACCGTCGGCTGCGCGGCGGCCGTACCGCGGCCACCGTGTCGGCCGTGCCCGTCCCGCCCGGTCTGCCGCCCGCCGAAGTGGAACGTGCCCTGCCCGCGGATGTCGTCCTCGCCCCGGCGGATCACCCCGACCGCTGGCAGCTGCGAGTTGATACCGCACATGCTGTTTTCTTCGATCATCCACTCGATCACGTGCCGGGAATGCTGCTCCTCGAAGCCGCCCGCCAGGCCGTGCGCGCCAGGGCCCGGAACCGCGGCCGGACGCCCGTTTCCTTCCACACCGTCTTCCACCAGTATGCCGAACTCGACCGGCCCACCTGGATAGAGGTGGTGGACGTGCCCGGTGCGCACGACTCCGACGTGCAAGTGGTGGGACGGCAGGGGGAGACGACGCTTTTCGAGTGTGCGGTGGGAACCGGGAAGGGGTGAGTTATCTTTGACGGAGAGTAAGAAACAAACGGCATGACCCGTTCTTTTCAGTCCCAGGAGAGTCCAGCCGATGGTGAGGCAGTTACGCGCCGAACAGACCCGCACCACGATCCTCACAGCCGCCGCCGAACTGTTCGACCGTCACGGCTATGAATCGACCAGCCTCAGCGACATCGTCGAGCATGCCCAAGTCACCAAGGGCGCCCTGTACTTCCACTTCGCGGCCAAGGAGGACCTCGCCCAGGCCATCATGGAGCTCCAGTCCAGGGCCTCCCGTCAGGTGGCGAGCGAGATGGACGCCCGGGGCCACTCCTCCCTGGAGGCACTGATCCGCACGACGTTCGGCATCACGCGCCTGACCGTCGAGGGCCCGATACCCCGGGCCGGCCTGCGCCTGGCCACCGGGGGAGTGGTGATACGGCCGCCCCTGCGGCACCCCTTCACCGAGCTGCTGGACATCACCACCCGCAGACTCCACGGCGCCGCCAAGGAGTCCGACATTCATCCGGACGTCGACGTCGAGGCAGCGGCCCACTCCCTCGTCTGCTTCTTCGTCGGCACCCGCGTCGTCGGCCGCTCCCTCGAACCCGTCGCGCGCCAGCCCCGCCGGGTGGCCGAGATGTGGCACCTCATGATCCGGGGCCTGGTCCCGGTACCCCGCCGCGCCCGCTACCTCACCCTCGCGACACAGCTGGAGCGGGAGAACAGAGCCGTATGACGCCCGCGATACGGTGAGGCGCATGCCCGACAGGTCCGACACCCCGCTCGCGCCCGTGCTCCTCGGCAGCGAACCCGGCTCGTTCCCGCACAGCGTTCTCGCCGAGCGGCATCCCGCGATCATCCGGCAGGTACGGGAGTCCTTCCCGTACGACCCCGAGCGGCACCGCGCGCTGGACGCGCTCCTCGCGAGCTGCGCCAAGGGCGTGATCGAACCGCTCCCCGCCGACGCGCACGACCGTGGCCGCTGGACGGCATGGGGTGCCGACCTGTACACCGGCCGGTCCTGGTTCGACGTACCGTGGCTGTGGTCGGAGAGCTACTTCTACCGCCAACTCCTCGAAGCAGTCGGCTACTTCACCCCCGGCCCCTGGCAGGGCATCGATCCCTTCCGCCCCTCCAAGCTGGCCGAGCTCGACGCCCCGGAGACCGACGAGGAACTGGCCGCCCTCGACTCCCTCGCGGACCGGCCCACCGACGAGCAGGACCGGGCGCTGCTGCACGGCTCCCTGTGGGGCAACCGCGCCGACCTCGGCTTCCGGCTGTCGGCCGCGCAGGGCGAGGCCTCCTCGGACACCCCGCCCCTGGTGGCCGACGACAGCGAGACCCTCTGGTCCCTGCTCCCGCCGTCCGGCGCGGCCACCCTGTGTCTGATCGCCGACAACGCGGGCCGCGAACTCGTTCCCGACCTGCTCCTCATCGCCCACCTCCTCACCCAGGGACGCGTCGGGCGGGCCGTCCTGCATATCAAGCCGTACCCCTACTACGTCTCCGACGCCACGCACACCGACGTACTCGACGCCCTGCGCCGACTGACGGCGGCACCGGGTGCGGCCGCGACGTACGGCCGCACGCTCTGGTCGGCGATGACCGACGGCCGCCTCGTCGTCCGCGCGCACCCCTTCTCCAGCGGCCCCCTGCCGTTCGCGGAGATGCCCGGCGACCTCCGCGAGGAGCTGGCCACGGCGACCCTCACCCTCGTCAAGGGCGACCTCAACTACCGTCGCCTCGTCGGCGACCGACTCTGGCCGCCGACCACGCCGTTCACCGAGGTCACCGCGCATTTCCCCGGACCGGTCGCCGCCCTGCGGACGCTGAAGTCAGACGTGATCACCGGGCTGGACGCCCGGACCGAGGCGGCGCTGGTCGAGGCGGAGGGGCAGAAGTGGCGGACCGGCGGGACGCATGCGCTGATCCAGGTGCGGACGTGATCACCGTGGGGCGGGAAGGGCTCAAGTGATCCGTATCGGGAGCGACTTGAGTCCGTTGATGAAGTTCGACACCAGGCGCTCCGGCGCTCCCGCCGTGCGCAGTTCGGGCAGGACCCGTAGGGCCTCCCGGTAGAGCACCCGCAGCTGGAGCCGTGCGAAGTGCGCCCCCATGCAGACGTGCGGGCCGTCGCCGAAGGAGACGTGGGGGTTCGGGGTGCGGGACAGATCCAGCCGGTCCGGGTCGGCGAAGACCCGTTCGTCGCGGTTGGCCGAAGCGTGGAAGACGACCACCTTGTCACCCGCGCGAATGCGACGGCCGGCCAGCTCCGTGTCCTGCGCGGCGGTGCGGCGGAAGGTGAGGACCGGGGGGTGCCAGCGGAGCAACTCGTCGACGGCGGGGGTGAGTTCGACGCGTCCGTTGCGTAGGCGGTCGTACGCCTCCGGATGCTGGGCGAGGGTGAGCAACCCGCCCGGAGCCGCACTGCGGACGGTGTCGTTGCCCGCGACTGTGAGCAGGAAGAAGAACATCTCCAGCTCGGCTCGCGAGAGTTCGGCGTCGTGGGCGAGCGTCGTCATGACGTCGTCATCGGGATACCGCCGCTTGTGCGCGGCCAACTGCTGGGCGTACCCGAACATGTCCCGCAGCATCGCCGGCGACCGTGGGTTGACCGGCTTGCCCGCCGGGTCCAGCACCTGCGGCCCCGCCTCGTCGGGGTCCTGGTAGCCGATGACCCGCTGCGTCCAGTGCAGCAGCAGCCTGCGATCGGCCTCCGGTACGCCGAGCAGGTCGGCGAGGTTGAGCAGGGCGTAGTCGTCGGTGACGGTGGTGACCAGGTCGACGGTGCCGTCCGAGGCGCGGGCCTCGTCGAGGGCGTGGGCGAGGAGCGTCCGGGCTCGGTCCTTGGCCACCTTGGCGAAGCGTTCGATGCGTCCGGGAGTGAAGGCCCGGCTGACCAGTCGTCTCAGGCGCCCGTGCCCCGGCGGATCCTGGTTGAGCATCATGCGGCGGATGAACGGCAGGTCGTCCGGGTCCGGGTCGCGGATCTGGGTCGCGCCGATGTACGAGGAGTACGTCGCCGAGTCCTTGAGCACCCGCACCACGTCCGCGTGCCGGGTCACCGCCCAGAACCCGGGCCCGGCGGGCCAGCCCAGCACCTCGGGCTCGTCCTGGCGGGCCACGGGGTGGTGGTCGCGCAGGACGCGATAGGCGTCGTACGGGACGCCGGTGGCGTGCTGGCGGGGGTCGAAGACGTCGGGGACGGGGGGTGCCTGATGGACGGTCACGCCTGCCTCCCCTCGTCCGCGCGCAGGAAGTCCTCGGTCACCCGGATCAGTTCCAGCGGGGTCTCGTCCATCGCGTAGTGGCCCGAGGAGGGGAGTTCGTACAGCTCGGCGCGGGGATACCAGATCATCCACGTCCGGCGGAGGAGATCGGCGGAGAGGGCCGGGTCGAGGGCGCCGGTCACGGCGAGCGCGGGGACCAGGGAGCCCTCGACCTGGGTGTGGAAGTCCTCCCCGGCCCAGGAGTCCAGCCAGGCGCGGAACGCCTTCTGGTCGCTGACCACGAGCGAACGGGCGACCATACGGTCGAGCCAGGCGGCCGGGCGGCGTCCCCCGGTGGTGATGTCGATGATGGCGCGCCGGTTCTCCGGCTTGTGCGCCGCCTCTGCGAACAGCTCCCACTGATCCGGCGGCAGCGCCAGCCCCGACGCCGGAACCGGAGAGACACCGACCAGCCTGCGCAGCCGATGTGGGGCGACGGCGAGGAGGCGCTGTCCGACCGCGCCGCCCATCGAGTGCCCGACCACCGAGAACCGCTCCCAGCCGAGCCGGTCGGCCAGTTCGACGAGGTCGAGGGCCCCCTCGATCGTCGTGTACGCGCCCACGGCGTCCTTGGCCCGGCCGTAGCCGCGCAGATCGACGAGGGCGTAGGTGAACTCCGTACGGTCGAGGTCGGGGAGGACGGCCGCGTAGGCGGACCGGTCGGCGAACCAGCCGTGCACGGCGAACACCTTGTGGGCGCCGTCGCCGTGCAGCTCGTGCGGGAGCGTGAAGGAGGTCATGCGACCAAGGTGGCGTATATCGATGAAGACCAACAGATGGACGCGTCCGGGTCGGTGTGCCGACCGTCGCGGTTCCGGCCGGTCGGCCGGCGTTGTTCACCGTTCATCCGTCTCGGATGGCACTGTGGTGATCATGACAAATTCTTGGTAGTCATGTCGCCATGCCGTTACGTCAATTGCGCTCGGGAACGAGGACAGCGGCGGCCGCCGCGGCCACCCTCATGCTGGTGGCGGTCACGGCCTGCGGCGACGACGGGGACTCCTCGTCCGGGGCCGAGGGGCGGGAGACCGTCACCGTGGCCGCCCTGCCACTGATCGACTGCGTCGCCCTCTACATCGCGCGGGACCGCGGCCTGTTCGAGAAGGAGGGCCTCGACGTCCGTATCCAGCAGGTCCAGCAGAGCCTCCAGGCGCTGCCGGCCCTGGCCAAGGGGCAGATCGACATGGTCGCGAGCGCGAACTACGTGACCTATCTGCAGGCCTACGAGAAGGGCACCCTCGACATCCGGATCGTCGCCGAGGCGATCAGGGCCGCGCCGCGCATGATGGAGGTCCTGGTGTCCGAGGACTCGGACATCAAGACCGTCGCCGACCTGGAGGGCAAGAAGCTCGCCGTCAACGTCCTCAACAACGTCCAGTCGCTGACCTTCGACGAGATCCTCGCGAAACAGGGCGTCGGCCGTCCCGTCTACCGGGCGATTCCCTTCCCGCAGATGGGCGCCGCCCTGGACAAGGGCCAGGTCGACGCCGTGCACGCGGTCGAGCCCTACGACAGCGCCCTTCAAGATGAGTTGAAGGCCAGGGTCCTCATCGACGGCTCGTCCGCGCCGGTGGAGGCCATCCCTCTCAGCGGGTACGTCAGCACCAGCAGGTACGTCGACGGGAACGTCAAGACGCTGGCCGCGTTCCAGCGGGCCATCAAAGCGGCCGTGCGGATCGCCGAGGAGGACCCGTCCGTAGTGCGCGACACCCTGCCGACGTACACCAAGGTGACTGAGAAGCAGGCCGAGTCGATCGATCTGCCCGTCTTTCCGCCCACGATGGACGCCGTGCAGCTCAAGCGGCTGACCGACCTCATGGAGAAGCACGGGATGCTGAAGAAGCCGCTCGATCCGGCGACGTTGCTGGTCAAGTGACGTGAAGGGCCGTCAGGGGCAGCTGCTGCTGGGCGCTTTGGGGGTGCTGCTGGCCTTCGGTGCCTGCGAGGCCGTCTCCCGTGCGGGTCTGGTGCGGCGCAGCTATCTGCCGCCCGCGTCCGAAGTGCTGGCCCGTGCCGTCGAGTTGGCGGGCGACACGGTGTTCCTGGACGGCATCGCCGCGACGCTGCGCGCCTGGGCGCTCGGTCTCGCCCTGGCGTGTGCGATCGCCGTTCCGGTCGGGCTCGTCCTCGGGAGTGTGCCGGTCGTCGACGCCGCGGTGCGCGCGATCGTCGAGTTCCTGCGGCCGTTGCCGTCTGTCGCGCTGATCCCGTTGGTCTCCCTGCTCCTCGGGTCGGGGACCGAGACCAAGGTCGCGCTGGTGACGTACGCGTCCGTCTGGCCGATCCTCTTCAACACCATCTACGGCCTGGGCGAGACCGACCCCCTCGCCAAGGACACCCTCCGTGCCTTCGGCTTCGGCCGCCTCTCCGTCCTCCTGCGCGTCGAACTACCGGGCACGGCCCCCTTCATCGCCGCAGGCATCCGCATCTCGGCCGCCGTCGCCCTCATCCTCGCCGTCGCCACGGAGATCCTCTCCGGCTTCGGCGAGGGCCTCGGCATCTTCATCGCCCAGGCCGGTCTGGCCACGGACGGGACGCGGGATGTGTTGGCGGGGGTCGTGTGGGCGGGGGGTCTGGGGCTGGTCATCAACGGGGTGCTGGTGTGGGGGGAGCGGCGGTTGTTCCCTTGGACGCCGGGGCGGCGGGGTGTGGGGTGACGGGGTGACGGGGTGGGTGGTGCGTGGCGTTCGGTGCGGGGCCGGTCATGCGACGCGGGTGTGCCTGACCTCCCCGAGTCGCGCCGTGAGGAGCGCTGCATGAACCAGCCTCGGAGCGCCCCATCCCGATCTGGATCCGCCGCAACTCCTGACCGACGGTCGGCAGTCGCGCGCCGGGTCCTCGTGCCGTCGCTTTTGCGCCGCGCCCTCGCCCCCGCCGCCGTACGCCACGCCCTTCTGCGCTGGACCGTCCTCGCACTCGCCGTGGTCCTCTGGCAGCTGGCGGCCCGTGCGCACGGGAGCGTCTACTTCCCGCCGCCCGCCGAGATTGCGCGGCATGCCGGGGATCTGTGGTTCTCGGGTCCCGTGCAGCATGTCTTCCTCACCGATGCCGCCGTCGCCGATGTCCTGCCCAGCCTTGGCCGGATGGCCACCGGGTTCGCGCTTGCCGCCGTCGCCGGGGTCGCCCTCGGCGTCGCGGTCGGCCGCTCGCGGCGCGCGTACGGCCTCTGCAACCCCGTCCTGCAGTTCGCCCGCGCCGTCCCGCCGCCCGCCCTGGTCCCCGTCTTCGTGGTGATCTTCGACTTCGGTACGCCGATGCAGATCGCCTCGATCGTCTTCAGTGCCGTCTGGCCGGTGCTGATCAACACCGCCGAGGGCGCTCGCGACACCGACCCACTGCGCCTCGAGGTCGCCGCGGTCCTGCGCCTCACCCCGGCCGAACGGCTCCGCTTCCTCATCCTGCCCTCCGCCCTGCCCCGCATCTTCGCCGGCCTGCGTCTGAGCCTCTCGCTCTCCCTCATCCTCATGGTGTTCTCGGAACTGCTGCCGGGCACCGCGAACGGCATCGGCTTCACGCTCACCGACGCCCAGTCCCGCTCCGACCTGCTCACCGTCTGGGCGGCGCTGGCCCTGCTCGGCGCCCTCGGCTACCTCCTCAACACCGGCCTGCTGGCGGTCGAGAAACGGCTCGTCGGAAGAGGGAGGAGCACGACCGTATGACCCGTACGCCCCCTACCACCTCCGCCCAGGGACAGTCATGCTCCGCCTAGCCGAGGTCGGCCAGCACTACGGCGACCACCAGGTACTGCACGACATCACCCTCACCGTGCCGGACGGCCAACTCCTGTGCGTCGTGGGCCCGTCCGGCTGCGGCAAATCCACCCTGCTGCGCACCGTCGCCGGCCTGCTGCCGGCGTACGACGGCACGATCACCTTGGACGGCACGCCCGTGCGCGGCGTCCCCGACAACCTGGCCGTGGTCTTCCAGGACTACGCCCGCTCCCTCTACCCCTGGCTCACGGTCCGCGAGAACGTGGCGCTCCCGCTGCGCCGCAGGGGCATGCCGCGAGTGGAACGCCGGGCCGAGGCCGACCGCATCCTGGCCCGCGTCGGCCTCACCGACACCGCCCGGCGCCACCCTTGGCAGCTCTCGGGCGGCATGCAGCAACGCGTGGCGATCGCCCGCGCCCTGGTCTGCCGCCCCTCCCTCCTCCTCATGGACGAACCCTTCGGCTCTCTGGACGCCCAGACCCGCGAGGACCTGGAGGACCTCCTCCTGGAGGTCCACCGCACGGACGGCGCGACGATCGTCTTCGTCACCCACGACATCGACGAGAGCGTGTACCTGGGCGACCGTGTCGTCGTCCTCTCCCCGGGGCCCGGCTGCAAGGTCGTCCTGGACCTCCCCGTCGAACTGCCCGGCGCCCGGGACCAGATCACGACCCGGGGCCTGGCGGAGTTCGTCACGTTGAGGTCGGAGGTGGGGCGGGCGGTGCGCAACCGGTAGGCGTCAGCCCAGGCGCACGTCCTGCCACACCAGCCGGTGGTCGGACGTCGGAACCGTCTTCCCGTCCCCGACCAGGCGGTACAGCGGGTCTTCGGACGTCGGCCAGAAGACGCCGTTCGCGCCCGGTGTCAGGCCCTTGGACGGGAGGACGTAGTCGACGCGCAGGTTCCCGGGAGCGGTGTCGCCGAAGTCGGAGGTGTCGTACGCCGGGTTGCCGGTGTGCGAGGCGTTGGCGCCGCCCTGGAGCCTCGCGGCCTCCACGCCGCCCGCGCTGGACGGCGGGGTGGCCGGGAGATTGACCACCGGGTGGTCGAGCAGCTGCCGTATGGCGTGGTCGTAGCTGTCGCCGTCGTACGGATCGGCGTTGTTGTCGCCCGCGATCACGAACAGAGCCCCGGGCCGCAGCCCGCCGCACACACCCTTGTCGTCGTAGAGGTAGGAGCTGCGCCGACGCCCGCCGATGTAGTCGGCCCAGAGCCGGATCTCGTCGTGGTTGCGCCGTCCGTTGCGGTCCTCGGGGCCGTCGAAGGTGGGCGGCGTCGGGTGCGAGACCAGGAAGTGCACGGTGGAGTGCCCGATGCGCACCGGCACGTCCCAGTGGCTCTTCGACGACAGCCGCAGGATCGCGCGCGCCTCGTCGCTGTAGTAGTCCGGCGGCATGATGTGGCCGGGCATGTCCTTCCACAGGAAGCGCTGGAAGGTGCGCACCGCGCGCGTGTCGATCGGGTACTTCGACAGCACGAGCATGCCGTACTGCCCCGGGAACCAGCCGTAGCCATAGGCGTCCTGCCCGTACGCGTCCGAACCGGGCGTCGTGACGGCGCCGTTCTTCCCGTCGAGGTCCACGCCGGTGGCGACGCCCGTGTTCACCGGGCCGGTGAAGTGGTATGGGTAGCGGACCGGCTTCGCCCCGCCCTGGCCGACGGACAGATAGTTGCGCAGGAACAGGCGGGCCGCTCTGCCCTGATCGTCGTAGTCGAACTCGTTGATCAGCAGGATGTCCGGGTCGACCCGCTGGATGGTCTCGGCGGCGTTGCGCGCCTGGGCGTTGTCCGGCGTGGACAGGTCGGTGATCAGCCCGCCCTGGGCGGAGCGGTTCAGGGAGGCGTTGAAGGTGGCGAACCGAACGGACCGGCGGCCGTGCCGCTCGGCCGCCGCGGCAGGGAACGTCGCGGTCGTGGCCAGCGCCGCCCCGGCGAGAGAGGCCAGGGCGGTGCGGCGGGAGAGGGATCCGGTGTGGTTCATCGCGACTCCGGTGCGGGAGGTGGACACAGGGGGACAACTCAGAGGGGACAGCTCAGGGGGACAACTCAGGGGGGACATATGAAGCTCGAAAGCGTGAGGCTCGAAAAGTCTGCGCGCGTAGAGGTGAACGCCACAAGGCCCGGCGAGAACTCCCGGATTCACCCGTGATTCACGCGATGGTGTGATCATGTGCCGCGCCGTGGATGCCTGTCGGAGCCCGGGGGTAGGGCCGGGCCATGACGCAGCAGCCCTTCGAACTCCCGCACTTCTACATGCCGTATCCCGCGCGGCTGAACCCACATGTCGACGAGGCACGCGCCCATTCGACCGAGTGGGCGCGCGAGATGGGGATGCTGGAGGGATCCGGGGTCTGGGAGCAGACCGACCTGGACGCGCATGACTACGGCCTGCTCTGCGCCTACACCCACCCGGAGTGTGACGCCGACGCTCTCTCCCTCATCACCGACTGGTACGTGTGGGTCTTCTTCTTCGACGACCACTTCCTGGAGACCTTCAAGCGCACCCAGGACCGCGTCGGCGGCAAGGCCTATCTGGACCGGCTCCCGCTGTTCATGCCGATGGACCTGTCGACCCCGATGCCCGAGCCGCAGAACCCGGTCGAGGCCGGGCTCGCCGACCTGTGGACGCGGACGGTGCCCGCGATGTCGGTCGACTGGCGCCGCCGGTTCGCGGTCGCCACCGAGCACCTTCTCAACGAGTCCCTGTGGGAGCTGTCCAACATCAACGAGGGGCGCATCGCCAACCCCGTCGAATACATCGAGATGCGCCGCAAGGTGGGCGGCGCCCCCTGGTCGTCGGGCCTGGTGGAGTACGCGACCGCCGAAGTCCCCGCGTCCGTCGCGGAGTCGAGGCCGCTCAGGGTCCTGATGGAGACGTTCTCCGACGCCGTGCACCTGCGCAACGACCTGTTCTCCTACCAGCGCGAGGTCGAGGACGAGGGCGAGAACAGCAACGGCGTGCTGGTGCTGGAGAAGTTCTTCGGCTGCACCACCCAGGAGGCCGCCGACACGGTCAACGACGTCCTCACCTCCCGGCTCCACCAGTTCGAGCACACCGCCCTCACCGAAGTGCCCGCCGTGGCGCTGGAGAAGGGGCTCACCCCGCCGGAGGCCGCGGCGGTCGCGGCGTACACCCAGGGGCTGCAGGACTGGCAGTCCGGCGGCCACGAATGGCACCTGCGCTCCAGCCGGTACATGAACGCGCGCGCCGAGTCCACCACGCCCTGGCGGGGTCTCACCGGTCCCGGCACCTCCGCCGCCGACATCGGCGCGCTGCTCGCCTCGGCGGGCGCGGAACGCCTGCGTGCCTACACGCACGTGCCGTTCCAGAAGGTCGGCCCCTCCCGGCTGCCCGACTTCTACATGCCCTACCAGGTGGAGCTCAGCCCGCACCTGAACGACGCCCGCCCCCGCCTCACCGAGTGGATGCACCGCATGGGCATGCTCCAGGAGGGCGTCTGGGACGAGGACAAGCTCGCCGCCTACGACCTCCCGCTGTGCTCGGCGGGCCTCGACCCGGACGCCACACCGGAGGCCCTCGACCTCAGCGCCCAGTGGCTCGCCTGGGGCACCTACGGCGACGACTACTACCCCCTGGTCTTCGGCCACCGGCGCGACCTGGCCGCCGCGCGGCTGACCACGCGGCGGCTGTCGGCCTGCATGCCCCTCGACGGCGAGGAGGCCACCGTCCCCCTCAACGCCATGGAGCGCGGACTCGTCGACCTGTGGGCGCGTACGACAGTGGAGATGACAGCTGACGAGCGGCGCACCCTGAAGGACTCGGTGGACGTCATGACCGAGAGCTGGGTGTGGGAACTGTCCAACCAGCTCCAGCACCGCATCCCCGACCCCGTGGACTACCTGGAGATGCGCCGCGCCACCTTCGGCTCCGACCTCACCCTCAGCCTGTGCCGGATGGGCCACGGCCCCGCCATCCCGCCGGAGGTGTACCGCAGCGGACCCGTCCGCTCGCTGGAGAACGCCGCCATCGACTACGCCTGCCTGCTCAACGACGTCTTCTCGTACCAGAAGGAGATCGAGTACGAGGGCGAGATCCACAACGCGATCCTCGTCGTGCAGAACTTCTTCGGCATCGACTACCCGACCGCGCTGGAGGTCGTCCACGACCTGATGACCCAGCGCATGCAGCAGTTCGAGCATGTGGCCGCACACGAACTCCCCATCGTCTACGAGGACTTCGGGCTCTCGGACGAGGCTCGGGAGATCATGGGCAACTACGTGGTCGACCTCCAGAACTGGTTGGCGGGCATCCTGAACTGGCATCAGAAGGTCGACCGCTACAAGGCCGAATACCTGGCCCGCCGCGCCCACGGCTTCCTGCCGGACCGGCCGCCGGCGGTGCCCGTCCTCACCTGATCTCCGGGCCGGCCGTGCCCGTCCTCAGCCGACCTCCCGCATCCGCGCGGCCGTCTCCTCGGCGAGCTCTCGTACGCCCTTCGAGGCGTTCTCCCAGAGCTCGCCGAGTATCGCGTCGGCGGCGGCGAGCAGCGCGCGGGCCTCCTCGGGGAGGTTCGCGTCGGCCAGGGCGCGGGTGAGCCGGTAGTGCTCCTCGGCGATGAAGCGGCCGAGGTTCACCTGCTGCCAGTGGCGAAGCGACTCGTCCCCAGGGGTGGCCAGGGCCTCCCGCACGGCGGCCAGGGTGCGGACGGCGTGCGGCAGTTGGCCCGCTTCCCGCTCCAGGCGGGCCTGGGTGTGGCGGGCCGAGACCCGGTCCCACGCCGACTCCTGAAGGGCGGCGTACAGCCGTTGAGCGCGCAGCGCCTGCGGCAGGTCCCCGAGTTCCTCGAAGTCGCGGGCGAGCGCGCTCAGCGGGGCGGTGGTCAGTGCACGAGACGCGCCGGGGCGGCGGAGTCTGCCCTGGTCCATGAAGATCGCGTCGAGTTCACGGATCAGGGGCACCCGGGCGAGTTCGGTCATGCCCTGGTCCCGCGCGAGGTCGGTCCAGGTGGAGACCGGCTCGTCCGACGGATCCGCCCCGAACAGCAACTCGTCGAGCTCGCGCGCCCACTCCCGCAATGCGTCCGCGTCCGCACCGGGTTCCGGCATGCCGCCCAGGCCGCACGCCGTGTCGAAGTCCGTCTCACGGACCTCGTGCAGCAGCGACAGGTCACCGACGTCTCCGCGCAGCCCCACCAGCACGGCGCCGAGTCGCAACTCGTCTGTCATCGAGGACCGCGTCTCGTGCCGCAACAGATGCCGCAGCAGCTCAAGATCGCCCTCGTCGCGGTCGAACTGCGCGGCCCGCAGGGCGAGTCGACGCCGTACGGGGTCGTCGGCCACCGCGTCCCACGCCACGCGGTCACCCGCCCGCAGCAGGGCGAGGTCTGCGCGGCCAGTCGCGAGCACCGGCTCCCACAGGGGAGGACCCGGCGGACCTAGCAACTCGTATGCGCACCCCTCGTCGGCGTTCAGCAGCACGAAGTCCGGCTCGGTGCGCAGGAGTGCGGCCTGTCGCATCGCTTCGAGCTCGGCCGTCGAGCGCTCCGGAAAGCCGAGCGCGGCGCGCAGCTCAGCCCGAGCCTCATCGAGACCAGGGTGCTGGTGGCATTCCTCCTCGTCGTCTTCGCTCTCCTCTTCCTCCTCGGCTTCCGCCAGCCCGATCATGATCTCGAGCGCCTCGTCGGCACTGGAGCCGATGATCCCGGCGCCGCCCTCCGAATCGGCGTACAACATCGAGCCGTCCGCGCACACGAAGTACGTACCGCCCGTGTCGTCCCCGGCCACCACCTCCAGCGGGCCGCCCGAGGCGAGGCGGACCTCCTCGACATGGCCGTGTGCTGCGCGGGCCAGGTCGAAGTTGAAGGGGAAGGCGGCCAGTTCGGCCAGGCGGGGATTCTGCCGGAGCAGCCGCAGCGCGTGATCGGTCATGTCACAGAACGTAACAGTCACCACTGACAACGGACTTCGGCCCTCCGAATGCCGTTTCCGAAACTTTCCGTGCGGAACGGGATATTCCTGGAACTCCGGCGGTGCGTTGCGAGTCTTCTGGGGTGAGGGGAACAGACAACGAGAACACACGGGGGTGTTCGACCTTGACCGACATCATCGAGAGGTTCACGGACAGCGACAGCAAGGCAGAGGAGGGAGAGCAGCGGCACGCCACCGGCGAACTCACGCCGTACGCGGCCCCGTTGCCCGTCCCTCCCGTCCTGCGACCCGCGTCCGACGACGTCCTGCGCGAGACCGAGATCGCCCTGCGCCCGACCTGGGTCCGCATGCACCCGCAGCTGCCGCCGACCCTGATGTGGGGGTACGACGGCCAGGTGCCCGGCCCGACCATCGAGGTGCGACGCGGGCAGCGCGTGCGCATCGCGTGGACCAACCGGATCCCCAGGGACAGCGAGTACCCGGTCACCTCGGTGGAGGTACCGCTGCGCACGGACGGCCGCCCGCAGTCAACCACCGAGCCCGGCCGCGACGGCGTCGAGCCCAACAAGGACGTCGCGGCCCTGCCCGCCTGGTCGGTGACCCATCTGCACGGCGCCCAGACGGGCGGCGGCAACGACGGCTGGGCGGACAACGCGGTCGGCTTCGGAGATGCCCAGCTGTCCGAGTATCCGAACGACCATCAGGCGGTGCAGTGGTGGTACCACGACCACGCCATGAACATCACGCGGTGGAACGTGATGACGGGCCTGTACGGCACCTACCTCATCCGTGACGACGAGGAGGACGCCCTCCATCTCCCCTGCGGGGAGCGGGAGATCCCGCTGCTGCTGGCCGACCGCAACCTCGACACCGACGAGGACGGCCGTCTCAACGGCCGGCTGCTGCACAAGACGGTGATCGTCCAGCAGAAGAACCCGGAGACGGGAAAGCCGGTCTCCATCCCGTTCACCGGCCCGTACAACACGGTCAACGGCCGTATCTGGCCGTACGCCGAGGTGGACGCCGCCTGGTACCGCTTCCGGCTGGTCAACGCGTCCAACGCGCGTATCTACAACCTCGTCCTGGTCGACGAGGACGACAACCCGGTCCCGGGCATCGTGCACCAGATCGGCAGCGACGGCGGACTGCTGCCGCGCCCGGTGCCGATCGACTTCGACGGCGCGCTGCCCACGCTGAGCGCGGCGCCGGCCGAGCGCTTCGACCTGCTCGTCGACTTCCGCTGTCTCGCCGGCCGCAAGCTGCGCCTGGTCAACAAGGGCCGCAACCAGCCGCCCGGCGTACCCGACCCGGCGGGTGACGTGCGCTATCCGGCGGTCATGGAGTTCCGGGTCCGGGAGAGCTGCGAGCCGGACACCTTCGAACTGCCCGAGGTGCTCTCCGGCTCATTCCGCAGGCTCACGCACGACATCGAGCACGGGCACCGCCTGATCGTGCTCACCCCGCCCGCCACCAAGGGCGCCGGCGGCCACCCGGAGATCTGGGAGATGGCCGAGGTCGAGCACCCGGGCGACATCCAGGTCCCCACCGACGGCGTCATCCAGGTCACCGGCCCGAACGGCAAGACCAAGACATACCGGCGTACGGCCCGGACGTTCAACGACGGCCTCGGCTTCACGATCGCCGAGGGCAGCCACGAGCAGTGGAGCTTCCTCAACCTGGCGCCGATCGTCCACCCCATGCACATCCACCTGGCCGACTTCCAACTGCTGGGCCGGGACGCCTACGACGTCTCGGGCTTCGACCCGGCGGTGGGCGGCACCCGCAGCCCGATTCGGTACGACGCGGGCACCTCGATCCCGCTCGCGCCCAACGAGCTCGGACACAAGGACGTCTTCCAGGTGCCCGGCAGCCAGGTGCTCCGCGTCATGGGGAAGTTCGACGGCGCCTACGGCCGGTTCATGTACCACTGCCACCTCCTCGAACACGAGGACATGGGCATGATGCGGCCCTTCGTCGTCATGCCGGCGGAGGCACTGAAGTTCGACCACGGCGGCGGGCACGGCGGTCACGGGGAGGGACACACGGGCTGACGTACGGGCATCGTCGGGCTTCCCGTTCCTGACCACCGGTCAGTCTCACTCGATCGTGGCTCGTTGTGCGCCGGTGCGCAGGGTAGTCACCAGGCGGAGGCGATCCGATGGAACAGACTGCGTTGCGACCCAAGCCCATGCCTGGTCAGGGGCCCGGTGACGGCGCCGAGACCGGCCCCGGCGCGCGGCGTCCACATGCCGCGCCCCGGCGCCGAGGCCGACGATGCGCGACCCTGCTGTGCGCCTTGCTCGTCGGGCTGGTCCTGGTCCTGTCCGGGGTCGGACTCGGCACGATGGGCGCCACGGTGATCGGTATGAGCAAGCTCGCCGAGCTGCAGCGTCAGCAGACGGGACTGGGCATCTCCGGAAGCCCGACGAGCTCGGCCCACCCCGGTTCCTCGGCCGCGCCGTCCCCGACTCCCTCGCCGTCCCCCGCCGCCGTCGCGACCCTCGGAGTCGAGGCCGTGGACGACGACAAGCCGGGTGCCCTGGTCGTCGGCGTCCATGTGCCGGGTCCCGGATACACGGCCGGACTGGTCCGGGGCGACGTGGTCCTCGCCCTCGGCAAGACCCGCGTCGACTCGGCCACCGACCTGGCGCGAGCCGTCGCCGGGTCCCGCCCGGGCCGTGCGGCCGTCCTGACGGTGCGCCACCGCAGTGGCGGCTACCAGCAGCTGACGGTGGTCCCGGGCGTGGTCACCTGACCCGCCCCGCCTTCCTGGGCGAGTAAGTGAAAACCACTCGCCACGCTCCGCCGACAAGGCCACCATGACCCCATGCCGACCACCCTCATCGCCTTCCTGGGGGCCTGTACCCTCGTCGCCGCCTCACCCGGGCCCAGCACCGTCCTGATCATCAGGCAGTCGCTGCACAGCAGGCGCTCCGGATTCCTGACCGTGCTCGGCAACGAGACCGGCGTCTTCATCTGGGGCGTCGTCGCTGCGTTCGGCCTGACCGCACTGCTGACGGCCTCCGAGGTGGCGTACGACGTGATGCGGATCGTCGGCGCGGTCGTGCTCGTCGGCTTCGGCGTCCAGACGCTCCGGCAGGCGCGCCGCGGCAAGGGAGCGGAGGAGGGCGCATGGGAGGGCACCCGGAAGAGCGGCTGGGCCTCCTACCGCGGCGGACTGCTGCTCAACCTCGCCAACCCCAAGGCGGCCGTCTTCGCCCTGTCCTTCCTCCCGCAGTTCGTGCCGGAGGGCGCCCCGCACCTGCCGACCATGATCGGCCTCGCGGCGCTCTGGGCGGTCTACGAGGTCGGCTACTACGGCCTGTACGTGTGGTTCGTCGGCCGGATGAAGACCCTGCTGTCCCGCGCGGGCGTGCGCCGGCGCCTGGAACAGGTCTCCGGAGGGGTGCTGCTGCTCCTCGGCGTCCGCATGGCACTGGACGGCTGACGCGATGCCCGGCCCGCCATCCGATGCCGGACCAGCCGCCGAGGCGCCCGGCCGGTCACCCGAGGCGCCCGTTCAGTCGCCCGAGGCGTCCGATCAGCCTCTCGAAAGACGCGCCGACCGGCTCGCGCCGCCCCTCCCGTCCGGGCAGGATGCTGCCCGTAGTCCTTTCACGCGCCCAGGGAGGCCCGGATGACCGGCACCGCACCCGCGCCCTTCACCGCCGACGACTACAGGGCCCGTACGGCACGTGCCGCGCGGACGGCCGCCGACGCCGGGCTGGCCGGGCTCCTGGTGGCACCCGGCCCCGATCTGGTGTGGCTCACCGGCTACGCGCCCACCGCGGAGACCGAGCGGCTCACCCTGCTGGTCCTCGTCCCCGGCCGGGACCCCGTCCTCGTCGTCCCCGCCCTGGAGGCCCCGGACGCCGCGAAGGCGGTCGGCGCACCCGGCCTGACCCTGCGCGACTGGACCGACGGCCAGGACCCCTACGCCGCCACCGCCGCCCTCCTGGACCCGAGCGGCCGGTTCGGCATCAGCGACAACGCCTGGGCGATGCACCTGCTGGCCCTGCAGAGGGCGCTGCCCGGCACGTCGTACGCCTCTCTCACCGACGCCCTGCCGATGCTGCGGGCCGTCAAGGACACCGCCGAGCTGGAGCTGCTGGCGGCCGCGGGTGCGGCCGCAGACGCAACGTTCGAGGAGATCCGGAAGGTTCCCTTCGGAGGCCGCCGCGAGTCCGAGGTCGCCGCCGACCTCGCCCACCTGCTGCGGCGCTTCGGCCACTCCCAGGTCGACTTCACCATCGTCGCCTCCGGCCCGAACGGCGCCAACCCGCACCACGAGGTCGGCGACCGCGTGATCGAACGCGGCGACATGGTCGTCCTCGACTTCGGCGGCCTGAAGGACGGCTACGGCTCCGACACCTCCCGCACCGTCCACGTCGGGGAACCCACCGACGAGGAGCGCCGGGTCCACGACCTCGTGCGCGAGGCCCAGGAGGCGGGCTTCGGCGCCGTACGGCCCGGCGTCGCCTGCCAGGAGGTCGACCGGGCCGCCCGCGCGGTCATCGCGGACGCCGGGTACGGCGAGTACTTCATCCACCGCACCGGGCACGGCATCGGCGTCACCACGCACGAGCCGCCGTACATGATCGAGGGCGAGGAGCAGCCCCTGGTACCCGGCATGTGCTTCTCCGTGGAGCCCGGCGTGTACCTGCCCGGCCGCTTCGGAGTACGCATCGAGGACATCGTGACGGTCACCGAGGACGGCGGCCGGCGCCTCAACGACACGTCCCGAGAGATGGTCATAGTGGACTGACCCGGCGAACGATCCCGGCGCAAGGAGCTCCCGTAGACCCCGACACAGACCCCCGAGCGACAACGGCGCGACCATGACCCAGGCACCGACACCCACCGCGGACACCGTCCGCCGGCTGGTCCGTTCCCTGCTCAAGGACGGCGTGGCCGACTCGGCCGGCCCCGAGGTCCGGCCCGCCGCAGCGGGTGCCGAACCCGCCACCTGGTGGGTCGGCACCCGCCATGTGCTGCGTCTCGCGCCCGACCGTGAGACCGCCGCCCGCCGAAGGCGCGAACTGCGCCTGCGCGACCTCGTCCGCCCACATGTCCCGGTCGCGGTCCCGACCAGCGTGGCGTACGGGGAGTGGGCGCCCGGGCTGACCTACACCCTGGACACCAAGGTGCCCGGCGGGTCGACCGCGCAGTACGACGTCTCCGCCGTCGGCGAGGCCGACCTGGCCGGGCTGCTCACGGGCCTGCGCGAGATCCCGGTGCGGCAGGCCGAGACGCTCGGCGTGCCGCGCGCCGCGCCGCGCTCCCTGGAGGCCCTGCGCCGCGCCGCCGAACGCCCCGCCGCGCGCCTTGCCGCCGCCGACGAGTTCGACGCCGCCCGCCTGCGCCAGCTCACCCAGCCGGCCGCCGTGCAACTCGCGGCCCAGCCCGGCACCGCGGTCCTCGTCCACCACGCCCTCACCGGCGACCACCTCGTCGTCAGTGCCGACGGCCGGGTGCGCGGGGTCCTCGGCTGGGCCGACACCGTCGTCGGCGACCCGGCCGAGGACATCGCCGGCCTCGCCCTCGCCGTCGGCTCACCGGCCGCGGTCCGCGCCGCCACCCTCGCCGGCTACGCCGCCCGCCCCTGCCTGCGCGGCCTCTGGCTCGCCCGCTGCGACGCGGTCGTCCGGCTCGCGGACCGAATCGACGGCAAGGGCGAGACACCACTCCCGCTGCTACGGACGCAGCTCCGCCACGCGTGGGAGGCGATTCTGCTGGAGCGCGTGACGGAGCTGCGGGAGGACGACGACGGGGACGACGACGAGGCGTACTGACGGGGACGAGGCTGTTCCGAGGGACTTCCGGTGCCTCCCCGCTCGCCTCACCCCTGCAACAGCACCACGCCCGACTCCCCGGGCACATGCAGCACCCCGTCCGCGCCCGGCGCCTCCACGGGCTCCCAGGCCGCCAGTACGACCGCCTTGCGGGGCCCCAGTGGGATCGCCGCCGGTTCCTTGGCGAGGTTGACGGCCACCCGTACGTCGCCGCGGCGGAAGGCGAGCCAGCGCTCCTGCTCGTCGTAGGCCACCTTGGTGTCGGCGAGGTCGGGATCCGTGAGGTCGGGCTGCTCGTGGCGCAGGGCGATGAGGAGGCGGTACCAGGCCAGCACGCGCGCGTGGGGCTCGCTGTCCGGCTCGGACCAGTCGAGGCAGGAGCGGTCCCGGGTCGCCGGGTCCTGCGGGTCGGGTACGTCCTCCTCCGCCCAGCCGTGCGCCGCGAACTCCCGTCGTCTGCCCCGCCGCACGGCGTCGGCGAGCTCCGGGTCGGTGTGGTCGGTGAAGAACTGCCAGGGTGTGCCCGCGGCCCACTCCTCGCCCATGAACAGCATCGGCGTGAACGGTGCGGTCAGGGTCAGTGTGGCCGCGCAGGCCAGCAGGCCGGGGGAGTCCGGCAAGAACGCGGCCGTCAGCCGGTCGCCCTGTGCCCGGTTGCCGACCTGGTCGTGGGTCTGGCCGTAGCCGAGGAGACGGTGCGCCGCCACACGCGCGCGGTCCAACGGGCGCCCGTGGTGCCGGCCCCGGAAGCTGGAGTACGTGCCGTCGTGGAAGTAGCCGCCGGTGAGGGTCTTGGCGAGGCCCGCCATGGGGGCGCGGGCGAAGTCGGCGTAGTAGCCCTCGGACTCGCCGGTCAGCGCGGTGTGCAGGGTGTGGTGGAAGTCGTCGTTCCACTGGGCGTGCAGACCGAGGCCGCCCTCCTCGCGCGCGGTGATGAGCCGAGGGTCGTTGAGGTCGGACTCGGCGATCAGGTATAGCGGCCGGGCGAGCTCGGCGGAGAGGGTGTCGACGGCCGTCGACAGCTCCTCCAGGAAGTGGCACGCGCGCGTGTCCACCAGCGCGTGCACGGCGTCCAGCCGCAGCCCGTCGATCCGGTAGTCCCGCAGCCAGGCCAGCGCGCTCTGAACGAGATACGCGCGCACCTCGTCAGAGCCGGGCGCGTCCAGGTTGACGGCGGCGCCCCAGGGCGTGTGATGCGTGTCCGTGAGATAGGGCCCGAAGGCGGGCAGGTAGTTCCCGGACGGGCCGAAGTGGTTGTGCACGACGTCGAGGACCACGCCCAGTCCCAGTTCGTGCGCCCGGTCGACGAAGCGTTTCAGCGCCTCGGGGCCGCCGTACGGCTCGTGCACGGCCCACAGCGACACCCCCTCGTAGCCCCAGCCGTGCCGCCCGGGAAAAGGACTCAGGGGCATCAACTGGACGTGGGTGACCCCCAGTTCGGCCAGATGCCCGAGCCGCTCGGCCGCCGCGTCCAGCGTGCCCGCGCGCGTGTACGTGCCCACGTGCAGCTCGTACAGCACGGCGCCCGGCAGCGGGCGCCCGGCCCATTCGCCGCGCCACGCGTACCGCCCGTGGTCGACGACCGCGCTCAGCCCGTCCGGGCCGTCCGGCTGCCGGCGGGAGCGCGGGTCGGGCAGCACGGGGCCGTCGTCGAGCGCGAAGCCGTACCGCGTCCCGTCCCGCGCCTCCGCCTCCCCCCACCACCATCCCGCGCGATCGGGATCACGCTCCAACGCGTGCGTGGCGCCCTCGCAATGGAGCGTCACTCGATCGGCCTGCGGTGCCCACACGTCGAACTGCACGGACGGTTCCCCTTCGTCTGCTCACCGTGATGTAGCCCGTCCATGGTGCTTCAAACGAGATCAATCCGCTTTTGAAGCTTCCCTTTTGTGGAAGGTGTCGCGGCCGGTGTTGTGGCCTGTTCCGTCGGGCACACGCGCGTGCCCGCCCTTTCCGCGTTTTCTGGACACCGGGGGTTCACTGACCGACAATCAGCACCGTGACGTCGTCCTTCGAGTTCAACACGTACCCCGCGCGGCTTTCCGACGCGGAGCGCGACAAGGCGCTGAAGGTGCTCCGTGACGGCGTCGCCATGGGTCGGCTTTCGCACGACACGTTCGTGCGGCGCATGGAACTCGCCCTCTCCGCCCGCCGTGTGGACGAGCTGGCCGTGCTCACCGCCGACCTGCCCGTCGAGAGCCGTGTGTCGCGTCTGGTCTTCGGCACCGTCGAGGCGATCTCCGGTTTCACCGTGCGACTGCGCCGGGCATGGCAGGCTGAGCGGCTGCCCAAGCTGCTGCTGCCGCACCCCGGGGCCGGTCATCCGCTGCGCATAGGGCGCGACCCCGCCAACGGGCTGCGGCTGACCCACGAGACGGTCTCCCGGGTGCACGCCGAACTGAGCCAACAGGGCGGCATCTGGGTTCTTCGGGACCTCGGCTCCACCAACGGCACGACGGTGAACGGCCGACGCGTCATCGGCGCCGTAGTGGTCCGTGAGGGCGACCAGGTCGGCTTCGGCCAGATGTCGTTCCGGCTCGCCGCGTACTGAGCCGAATCCCCGCCCTGGCCTTGGCTTCACCTGATGCTTGACCCAAGTCGCTTTGCCCTCTGTGGTGTTGACGTAGTCGTCAACTCGTGACTGACTGTGCGTACACCATGCACACCAGGTGAATCGACGGCACCACATTGTGGAGGTGTGCCCTGCCGCCACTCCTCCGCTACCCGACCGTCGACGAGCTCGGCGCCCGGGCGGCAGCACTCGTCGCCCGCCGTCCCCGTGACGCGCGGCTGCGCCGTATAGGGACGTCCCGCGCGGGCACCCCCCTGTGGCTGCTGTCCGTCGGCCACGGCACCCGCCAGGCCCTCGTCGTGGCCGGCCCGCACGCCAACGAACCGGTGGGCGGTGCGACCGTTCTGCGGCTGGCCGAACGGGTGCTCGCCGACCCCCGCCTGCACGAGGGCGCCGACGCGACCTGGAACCTGCTGCTGTGCCTCGACCCGGACGGCCTGCGCCGCAATGAGGGCTGGCTGCACGGCCCGTACGCCCTCGGCGGCTACTTCCGGCACTTCTTCCGGCCCGGCTTCCTGGAACAGCCCGAATGGCTGCCCGACGGCGCGGCCGCCGCCACGCTGCCCGAGACCCGCGCCCTGCTCGACCTCCAGGACGAACTGCGGCCCTTCCTCCAGTGCTCCCTGCACGGCGTCGACGTCGGCGGCGGCTTCGTCGAGCTGACCCACGACCTGCCCGGCCTCGCCCAGCGCGTCGCGCACTCCGCCGCACGCCTCGGCATCCCGCGCGAGCTCGGCCCCTACGACACCCTGTACTGGCCGGAACTCGGACCCGCCGTCTACCGGATCCCCAGGCCGCGCCGGGGCGATCTGGCCGCCGCCATCACCGAGGCGGCCGTCGAGTCGACGTGGTTCCATCCGTACCGGCACGGCACGGTCACGGCGGTCGTCGAGGCCCCCATGTGGGGCGTGGCGGCGGTGGAGGACGCCACCCGGCCCGCTGATGAGGAAACGGTCCTGCGCATGGTGAGCCACACCCTGCGCCACGACACCCGCGTCCTGGAGCGGCTGCTGGAGCGCCTGCGCCCGCACCTTCCCGCCGGACCGGAGACGGCCCGGCTGCTCGCCCCGGTGGACGACTATTTACTGGTCTGCCCCGGCCTCGCCGACACCTGGGACCCCGACGTCCCGGACACCGGCGGAGCCCACCCGCTGCCGCCGCTCAGCACCGCCCATCTGGCCGCACTGCGCATCGCCGGGCGGCGCCTCGCCCTGCGGACGGCCGGGCTGCTCCACCAGCTCGTGACGGCCGCCGGACGCGACCCGGCCGGAGTGATGCCGGAACTGGACGGCCTCCTGGACGAGTGGTGCGACGACTACCGGGACGGCTGCGGGGCGCGCTGGATACCGGTCGCGCGCCAGGTGGAGTACCAGTCGCGGGTCGTGCTCGCCACGTTCGATCTCGCCGGTCGGTACGCGCCCGCGTGCTCCCGTTCGGGTGAGTCCGGCTGGAATGCCGGGGCCGCCGTGCCGATGCATCGGGAATGACGCGAATCCTCACGAGGCGCTACCCCACCGGACACTCCCGCGCGACGAAGGCGGCACGGCTCGGCCTGTCGGCCGCCGCCACCCTTCTGGTCCTCGGCGCCGCTCCGGCGCCCGCGGCCGCGCACGACCCGCTCCTGGAGCCGGGGCCGACCCGCTGGCTCTTCCTCACGATCACCCCGGGCGACGGCGGACGCGGCGTCACGCGCGGCGAGGGCGGACACGCCGGCACGCGCGGCGAGGGCGGGCACAGCCGCGGCATCCTCCTCTCGTGCGACCCGCCCCAGGGTCACGAACGCGCGGTCGAGGCCTGCGCGGAGCTCGAGAAGGTGGACGGCGACGTCAGCCGGCTCCAGGGCCTCCAGCCCAAGAACACCTTCTGCCCGATGATCTACGCGCCGATCACCGCCCACGCGCGCGGGACATGGGGCGGACGAGCCGTCGAGTACCGGGAGACCTTCTCCAACTCGTGCGCGCTGACCGCGCGGACGGGTTCGCTGTTCACGCTGGACGGCTGACACGGTCGGTCGAGCCGATACGGCGGCCCGCCCGCGCCGCACCGTCCACCTCGCGCCGAGCGGTCCGTCTCACGCCGCTCGGTCGCGTGCGTGCAGGGCCGCCGCGACGACCGTGCGGGACTGGTGCTCGACCTGGTGCTGCAGGGGCACCCACCGGGCGCGGAAGCGTTCGGCGAAGGCGTCGCTCCAGGTCGACACGAGGTGTTCGAGGCGCGGCGCCGCGCGGTCGTCGGTCTCCTGCAGGACACGCAGCAGCATGGCCGCCGCCCGCAGCGGCAGCCGGCGCCCGAAGGCGTCCACGCTCCCGACGTACGCCCTGGTGTCGTCGGCGGGCGGCGTGTGCATCCAGTCGGCGGCCAGTCCCGGCACCAGCTCCAGCGCCCACTTCGAGGCCCGCCACAGGGGCCCGTCGACGCCGTCCAGGCGGGGGAGCGCCTCCGCCAGCACCCGCTCCACCTCCAGCGCGTCCCGCAGCAGCCGGCCCCCGAGCCACCGCAAAGCCCTGGCCGGGTCCGGATGCGGAGCCGGATCGTCCACCAGGTCGCTCGCCCACATCGGCACCTCGACGACCGCGGTCAGCCCGCCGTACCGATGCACGTGGTACCAGGTGCTGCTGCGCGCGTCGTCCGGCATGCTCGGATACGCAGCGCCCGCGCCCGGCGCCGGCATCACATGCACGCCGGGTCCGGCCGCGGGCCAGCCCGCCGCGTCGGAGGCGCCGGTCTCCACCGGGATGTGCAGCTGGGCCGCGGACTTCGCGAACGGCTCGGCGAGCCCGGGGACGTCCCTCGTCAACTGCACCCAGCTGCCGCCCAGATCGGTGCCGTGCAGGGTCACCTGGAGGTAGGGGCGCAGTTCGTCGATGACTCGGGTCAGCGCGCGGGTCTCCGGCGGCAGCCGGTCGGGCGGCAGCGCGGCCGGTGCCCACTCCGGCTGCTCCGAGGCCGCGGGCCGGAAGAAGCCGAGGTGGTACTCGAACAGGCTGCGGGGCGCCGGGGTGACATGCAGGCTCGCCCCGTCCGGGTCCGCGCACAGCAGGAAGTGCCAGGAGATGTCGGCCCGCAGGTCCCCCTCGTGCAGGACGCGTTCGGCCACCGCGAGGAGCGTGGAGCTTCCCGTCGGCTCGTTGGCGTGTGCGCCCGCGACCACCAGGACGGCACGGGAGGCATGGCCGATGGACAGCAGATGGAGGGGTCTGCCGCCCCGTGAGGTCCCCACCTGTCTCAGCGTGCACAAGCCGGGTCGGTGAGCAGCCAGGGCTCGGGCGGACAGGATCATTTCGGCAAGGGTGGGGTAGCGCAGCTCCGGCAGGAGACTCACCCCCGTCACGTCCGCCCTGCTTCGCAATCCGCAGTACCCCACGGTCTGGTTGACGTGTCAAGGAGTTCACCGGGGAGGCTCCAGGGGGCGCCCAGTTGCATTTACTGCCGGCAGGTAAGGGCGGGCGGCGTCAGAGGGTCCGCGACGTCCGCCCGGCCGCGCCACGAGGGCGGCCTCCGCGCCTCAGGAGTGACGGAACGAGGCATACGCCCCACCGATCACCGCCCGTCCACCACCAGGAGAGACATCGGAGCGGGACGCCCTGTACGCGTCGCCGCTCGTCACCATGCGCAGGCCGTCCGGCACGAGCGCCGGGAGCGCGCGCGGGTACGAGCCGGTCGTCGGAACGACGCCACGGCGCGCGGTGCAGTCGTACACGCCCGGCACTACGTCGCCTCCGTCCGCTCCTCCGCGCCGACCCGCTCCAGCAAGGCCACCGGCAGCCGCTCGAAGAGCTCCTCCACGCGCGCGTGCCCGGTGAACTCCCGCTCCGGAGCCAGCACATCGGCCCAGCGCCCCGGCGGCAACGGCAGCAGCGTGTCGCGCCAGCCGCCCGCCCGGGCCAGCCGCAGCGACAGCCGGGTCACGGCGGTGACCACCTCGCCGGAGCGTACGAAGGCCGCACAGTGGGCGGCAGCCGGGCCCTCGGCGGTCAAGGGCGCGTACGACGCCGAGTCGCCGAACACGTCGGGGCGCCGCCTGCGCAGTCGCAACGCGGCCGCGGTGATCGCGCCCTTGGCACCCGGCCCCTCGTGAGGGAACCGCACGGCCCGCCGGTTGTCCGGGTCCACCAGCGCCCGGTACTCGCCCTCGGTGCCCTGGTAGACGTCCGGGACCCCCGGCATCGTGAGCTGGGCCAGGGCCATGCCGAGCATGTTCGCCCGGATGTGCGGCTCCAGATCGCTCCGGAAGGCGGCCACGCGCGCGTACGGCGCCCCACACGGCCCCGCTGCGACGAACGCCGCCACCGCCTCCTCGTACGGCGGCTCCTGCTCCGTCCAGCTCGTGAACAGTCCCGCCTCGCGCACATGCTTCAGCAGGGCGCCCTGCACCCGTTCGACGGCCGCCTCGCCCAGCCCGAACACCGTCTGCCACGCGGCCCACGCCAGTTGCGCGTCCGGTACGCCCTCACCGGCGCGCGTCACCTCCGTCAGGACGTCCGCCCAGCGCTCCGGGCACTCGGTGAGCACGGCCAGTGCGGCCCGTACGTCGGCACTGCGCTTGGTGTCGTGCGTCGACGCGACCGTCCCCGCCGCGGGCCAGTCACGCTGCACGCGCGCGCAGTACGCGTGGAACTCGTCGGGCGAGAGCGCGGGGCTCCCCGGGTTGCCGCCCACCTCGGTCGCCGACAGCAGCGGCACATAGCGGTAGAACGCCGTGTCCTCCACGGACTTGGCCCGCAGCGCCGACGCCGTCTGCGCGAACCGCGAACGGAACTCCCCCTGCTCCGGTCCGTCACCGGCCCGCCCGAGCACCAGGTCGCGCACGATGTCGACCGCACCGGCCTCCTCGGGCACGACGAAGGCGAGCCGGGCCTCCGCGGCGGCCTCCTCGGTGACCACGCGGGCCGCGTCGCCGGAGGCGTACGGCCGGTAGACGTCCAGCCGGACGAGGAGTTCCTGCAGCGCGGTGCGCAGCGCCCAGGGCGCGCGGTCGCGCAGCGCCGGCTCCGGGGACGTCACGCACACGCGGTTCGCCACCCGCGTCAGCCGGTCGATCTCCGCCGCCAACTCGTGCGTGAGCACCTTGTACGCCGCCCGCCGCACCGTCGCCTCCCAGTCGCCGCCCCGGTCCGTCTGCGGGGCCGCGAACCGTCGGTACTGCCCCAGGAGGTCCCCGAAGCCCGCCGGGTCGGTGAAGAGGCCGTCCACGTGCCGCAGGGCGTCGTAGCCGGTGGTGCCCGCGACGGGCCAGGAGGCCGGCAGATGCTCCCCGTCCGAAAGGATCTTCTCCACGACCGTCCAGCGCCCGCCGGTCGCCTCGTGGAGGCGCCGGAGATATCCGTCGGGGTCGGCGAGGCCGTCGGGATGGTCGATGCGCAGCCCGTCGATCACGCCCTCGTGGAGCAGCTGGAGGATCTTGGCGTGCGTGGCCTCGAACACCTCCGGGTCCTCGACCCGCACCCCGATCAGCTCCGAGATGCTGAAGAACCGCCGGTAGTTGAGCTCCGTACGCGCCAGCCGCCACCACACCGGCCGGTACCACTGCGCGTCCAGGAGCTGTGGCAGCGGCAGCTCCTCGGTGCCCTCGCGCAGCGGGAACACATGGTCGTAGTAGCGCAGGGTGTCGCCGTCGACCTCCAGGCGGGCGAGCTCCTCGCCCAGCGGTTGCCCCAGCACCGGCAGCAGCACCTGGCCGCCCTGCGCCTCCCAGTCGATGTCGAACCACCGCGCGTACGGCGACTTGGGGCCCTCCCGCAGCACCTCCCACAGGGCGCGGTTGTGGCGCGGGGCCATGGCCATGTGGTTCGGCACGATGTCCACCACGAGGCCCAGGCCGTGCTCGCGCGCTGTGCGCGCCAGTGCGCGCAGTCCCTCCTCGCCGCCCAGTTCCTCGCGCACGCGCGCGTGGTCCACGACGTCGTAGCCGTGCCCC
Organism: Streptomyces sp. cf386; assembly: GCF_900103585.1. Classification (GTDB taxonomy): domain Bacteria; phylum Actinomycetota; class Actinomycetes; order Streptomycetales; family Streptomycetaceae; genus Streptomyces. The sequence continues at coordinate 85,799 of NZ_FNHV01000021.1, read as the reverse complement.
GACCCCGGCACCGCCTCCAGGACGGGGGACAGGTGCAGATGCGAGACGCCGAGCGAGGCCAGATACGGCACGGCCGCGGCCGCGGCTGCGAACGGGAAGGCCGGCTGCAGCTGCAGCCGGTAGGTGGCGGTCGGCACCATCGGGTCAGGTCGCTCAGGTGTCATGCAGAGCTACGTACCCGCCCTGCCGCCCAACGCGTCATCGACCCCGCCACGTGGGCCCACGCGCGTGTGCCCGACGCGAGCGGCGGGCACACGCCGACGCACCGACCTAGACCGGCCGCTGCAACACGGTCAGGCTCCGGTCCACCAACGTCAACCGGTCCCCGGCCTGCACCTTCGCTCCCGTCCCCGGCGGCACCCCGTCCGTGCGGGCGGTGTCGACGACCACCTGCCACTGACGGCCGTGGTTGATCGGCACGACGAAGTCCAGGGTCTTGGGGGAGGCGTTGAACATCAGCAGGAAGGAGTCGTCGGCGATGCGCTCCCCGCGCGAACCCGGCTCCGAGATCGCGTTGCCGTTGAGGAATACCGTCAGCGCCGACGCCTGCGTCCGGTCCCAGTCCCGCTGGGTCATCTCCGTGCCCTCCGGAGTGAACCACGCGATGTCCGACAGATCGTCGTGCGTACCCTCCACGGGCCGGCCGTGGAAGAAGCGCCGCCTGCGGAAGACGGGATGGTCGCGCCGCAGCCACACCATCGCGCGCGTGAAGGCGAGCAGCTCACGGGACAGGCCATCCGCGGACTCGCCGTCCTCGCCCTCCCCGGCCTCCGGCCACGCGACCCACGCCAGCTCGCTGTCCTGGCAGTACGCGTTGTTGTTGCCGCGCTGCGTGCGCGCGAACTCGTCGCCGTGGCTGATCATCGGCACGCCCTGGGACAGCATCAGCGTGGCGATGAAGTTGCGCATCTGACGGGCGCGCAGCTCCAGGACGGCCGGGTCGTCGGTCTCGCCCTCCGCCCCGCAGTTCCAGGACCGGTTGTGGCTCTCGCCGTCCCGGTTGTCCTCGCCGTTGGCGTGGTTGTGCTTGTCGTTGTACGCGACGAGATCGTGCAGCGTGAACCCGTCGTGGCAGGTCACGAAGTTGATGGAGGCCAGCGGGCGCCGGCCGTCGTCCTGGTACAGGTCGGACGAGCCCGTCAGCCGGGACGCGAACTCCGCCAGCGTGCGCGGTTCGCCGCGCCACAGGTCCCGTACGGTGTCGCGGTACTTGCCGTTCCACTCGGTCCACAGCGGCGGGAAGTTGCCCACCTGGTAGCCGCCCTCGCCCACGTCCCACGGCTCGGCGATCAGCTTCACCTGGGAGACCACCGGGTCCTGCTGCACCAGGTCGAAGAACGACGACAGCCGGTCCACCTCGTGGAACTGCCTCGCCAGGGTGGCCGCGAGGTCGAAGCGGAAGCCGTCGACGTGCATCTCGGTGACCCAGTAGCGCAGCGAGTCCATGATCAGCTGGAGGACGTGCGGGGACCGCATGAGCAGGGAGTTTCCGGTGCCCGTGGTGTCCATGTAGTAGCGCGGGTCGTCCGTGAGGCGGTAGTAGCGCTGGTTGTCCAGGCCCCGGAAGGACAGCGTGGGGCCCAGGTGGTTGCCCTCGGCGGTGTGGTTGTAGACCACGTCGAGGATGACCTCGATGCCGGCCTCGTGCAGCGCCCGCACCGCCGACTTGAACTCCAGGACCTGCTGGCCGCGGTCGCCCCAGGAGGCGTAGGCGTTGTGCGGGGCGAAGAAGCCGATCGTGTTGTAGCCCCAGTAGTTGTTCAGGCCCATGTCGACCAGCCGGTGGTCGTTCACGAACTGGTGGACCGGCATCAGCTCCAGCGCCGTCACGCCCAGCTCGGTGAGGTGCTCGATGACCGCCGGGTGCGCGAGGGCGGCGTAGGTGCCGCGCAGCTCCTCCGGCAGCCCCGGGTGCCGCATCGTGAGGCCCTTCACATGGGCCTCGTAGATCACCGTGTGGTGGTACTCGGTGCGTGGCCGCCGGTCGTCGCCCCAGTCGAAGTACGGGTTCACGACGACCGACGACATCATGTGCGGCGCCGAGTCCAGGTCGTTGCGCTGGTCGGGCCGGTCGAAGTGGTAGCCGTACACCTCCTCGCCCCAGCGGATCGCGCCGCTGATCGCCTTGGCGTACGGGTCGAGGAGCAGCTTCGCGGAGTTGCAGCGCCGGCCGCGTTCGGGGGCGTAGGGGCCGTGCACCCGGAAGCCGTACCGCTGCCCCGGCATGACGCCCGGCACGTACGCGTGCCGCACGAACGCGTCGCTCTCCCGCAGTTCCACCGCCGTCTCCGAGCCGTCGTCGTGCAGCAGACACAGCTCTACTCGGTCCGCGGCCTCCGTGAAGACCGCGAAGTTGGTGCCGGCGCCGTCGTAGGCGGCACCGAGTGGATATGCCTCTCCAGGCCAGACCTGCATGGACACGACTCTTTCAGCTCGGGCCCGCCGTCGGGGGCGCCTTGACGTCGAGTCTCCCCGAAAGTGATGGAACCACCTATGACTTACGTCCCTCTTACCGGGCGACCAGGCATACGCGGTATGCCGAACCAGTGGGGCAGACACGTACTCCCGGGGATGTTGGGGGGAGTAAGGGGACGATGTGCGCAAGATAGTGCACCGCCATCTGGGCAAGGTGGTGGCAGGTGCGGCCATCGCGGTGGCCGGAACAGCCGTGATGGTCGGGATCACCCTGCCGGGGACGGCGGGGGCCGACACCACGGGAGGGACCGACGGCAGCGGCCAGTCCGCGCAGCAGGCGGCTCAGGGGCAGGACGGCGCCGCCGCCGTACAGCCCGGCGTGGTCGAGGAGGCGCCCGCCGAGGGCGACCGCGGCAAGGGCAGCGACCCGCTGACCGACGACGAGATCGCGCGGGTCGAGAAGCTTGCGGTGAACCGGCAGCTGTTCAACGGGAGCGAGAACGTCAGGGGCGCGCGCGGCCCGCAGCGGATCGACACCCAGCTCGCCGAGCCGGAGGCCGACGAGGTCGACGACGTGAACGCGCCCCGGCGCGCCGAGGTGACCGTCTACGACTACCGGGACGACACCCTCGTCACCCGGACCGTGAACCTCGACACGGGCAAGGTCGAGCACACCGCCACGCAGCGCGGTGTCCAGCCGCCGCTGAGCCGCTCCGAGGAGGCCGAGGCGGCCAAGCTGCTGATCGCCGACCCGCTGGGCGCGGGTCTGAAGGCGGACTACAAGGACGCCACCGGCAAGGAGCTCACCTCCCCGGATCAGCTACAGCTGAACAGCATGGTGTACAAGGCCAACCCGGGCGGGTCGGCATCGGTCGAGAAGTGCGGCGAGCACCGCTGCACCCGACTGTTCCCGAAGATCAAGAACGGGTCGTGGGTCGACCTCCGGGACTTCGTGATCGACCTGAGCGCCCGCAAGGTGATCCGGCTCGGCTGAGCCGACCTCCGTTCACTTTTCCAACCCTGCACCTCCTGTAAGGGAGTCACTTCTTCATGCGCGTCAACAGAATCAGCCGTGCCCGCAGGCGGGCGGCCCTCGGCCTGTCCCTGGCCGCGCTGGCCGCCGGCGCCACGACCGGAGCGGGACCGGCAGCCGCCCAGCCCAAGGCCGCCGCCGCCCCGACGCCCAACTGCAGCGCGGCGTACCGCATCGAGCAGAAGCTCTCCACCGGGACCACCTGGCGGATGTGCTGGCGCTTCAACAGCACGGCCGGGGTCATGCTGGAGGACATCTCCTACCAGCCGCCCGGCGAGGCCAAGCCGATCAAGGTCCTCAACAGCGCCAAGCTCGCCCAGATCCATGTGCCCTACGACGACGGCGACTCCGAGTTCAACGACGTGACGGAGTACAACTTCGGCAACGGCCTGCTGAACATGAAGCCCGCCGAATGCCCCGGCGGCACCATAAAGACGGTCAAGGTCCGCGAGCCCGCGTACTCCGCCTCACAGGACGTCAAGGGCCTGTGCGCCACGACCCGTGCGCGCGGCCACGCGTACCACATGCAGACCGAGCCGATGAACGGCGGAATCGGCAAGACCTACCAGGCCCAGGGCAAGGACCTGCTGCTCTACACCATCAACAAGGTGAGCTGGTACGAGTACATCACCGAGTGGCGCTTCTCGGACGACGGCACGATCAGCATGAACGTCGGTGCGACCGGCAGCCTCGCGCCCGAGGACTACGACGCCGGTGACGGCCGCGGCTGGCCCATCGGCAAGGGCGCCAAGGACTACGCCGACAGCCACAGCCACAACGTCTTCTGGCGGCTCGACTTCGGCCTGGACGGCTCCTCCAAGACCCGGGTCGAGCAGTACGACTCGAAGGTCAGCCCGGCGGCGGGCGACCGCGGGCCGACCAACAAGACGACCCTCACGAAGGTCACCAAGGAACTCGCGGGCGACGCCAAGAACATGCGCTGGTGGCGGATGGTCAGCGCGACGGGCAAGAACAAGGACGGACACGCGCGCAGCTACGAGCTCGTGCCGGGCGCCACGACCAAGTTCCCGGGCCGTCCCTTCACCGCGCACGACGTGTACTTCACGGAGTACAACAAGTGCGAGCAGTACGCGAGCGGCAACCTGGGCGCGTGCGGTGCCGGACACCCCAAGGACGTCGACAAGTGGGTCAACGGGCAGTCCCTCACCCACCCCGTGGTCTGGATGAACGTGGGCTTCCACCACATCGTGCGGGACGAGGACCAGCAGCCGATGCCGGTCCACTGGCAGGGCTTCTCCATCGCCCCGCGGGACGTGACGGCTATGAATCCGCTCACTCCGGCGGACCTCAAGGACATCAATGGCCATGTCGGCCGCGATAGTTGAGAATCCCTCTTGTCCATCCGGCTGCACCGCCGACCGCTCCCGGAGTACCCTTCCTTGATCGTTGGGACGGGGAGTGCTCGGGGGAGCGGAAGGCGGTGCGCGGGTGGGCTCGGGAGGGCTGGAGTTGCCCCCTGGTGACGAGGGTCACGAGGGGAACTCCACAGAGGTCCCGCCCGGCACGGTGTCCCTGGCCAGGCCGATGGAGACCAGCTCCATCGGCCCGGAGCTGGACTGGGACACCGACGCCTGGCGCGAGGTGCGTACGCGCGCCCAGCGAGCCGGCCGGGCCTACATCTGGCTGAACCTCGTCGAACAGCGGCTGCGTGCTGTCGTGGCCGCTGTTCTGCGTCCCATCTACGAACCCGTCCACGGCGACGACTGGGTCGTGGCGGCGGCCGGACCGGCCGGCCAGGAGTGGGTGCAGCGCGCGGTCGCCGTCCGCGAGGTCAGCCGCCGCAAGGGCTACCTGCTCGACCCGGCCGACGACAACGTCCTGAGCTTCCTCACGCTGCCGCAGTTGCGCGAGCTGATGGTGCAGCACTGGCCGTGCTTCGAGCCGTACATCGACGACCGACGGGACGTCGAACTCGTGCTGGACGAGCTCGAAGTGACCCGGAACGTCGTCTCGCGCAACCGGGCCCTGTCCGAGGCGGTCCTGAACCAGGCGGAGCGGGCCTCGGCCCGCCTGCTGGAGATCCTGGGTTCGAGCGGCGACGTGCCGTCGGCGCGCCGGCTGCCCATCGACGCGGTCGAGGACCTGGTCGGCGACCGGTACGCCGACGTGGTCGCCGTGCACCCCGACCGGGTGCGGCTGTTGCGCCAGTTCCCGGCCGAGGACATCTTCGGCGGCGCGCGCCGGCTCGACGCCATCGGCATCGGTCTCAACCTGCTCGTGCAGAACTTCTCCGGGCGGCGCCTGGTCCGCCTCGCCGAGTCCGGCTGCCGGGTGCGGCTGCTGTTCCTGAACCCGGCCTCCAGCGCCGTCAAGCGGCGCGAACGCGAACTGGGCATCAAGCGGGGCGAGCTGAGCCGCGCGGTCGAGATGAACATCCTGCACATGCGTCGGGTGCGGTCCCGGCTGCGGGACCCGGGCGCCTTCGAGATCCAGGTCTTCGACGAGACGCCCCGCTTCACGGCCTACCTCGTGGACGGCGACGGCTCCGACGGCATCGCGGTCGTGCAGAGTTATCTGCGGCGGACGCGAGGCCTGGAGGCGCCGGTGCTGGTGCTGCGCAACGGCAGCCGGGTGGTCAAGTCGGACGAGATCGACGAGAGCGGGCTCTTCCCGACATATCGCGAGGAGTTCGAGCTCATGTGGGCGGATTCGCGACCCGTGTCCTGAACTGTCCCGCCGGGGAGTCCGTTCGGCCGCGGAAGCGGAATGCGGTCCTCTGATTGTCAGTGGCGCATGGGAGGGTGGAGACCACTGGGGGAAAGCACCACAGAGAAGGGGGACCGCCCATGGGCTGGCACCAGGAGCTGCTGATCGGCTTCGACCTGGAGACGACGGGAACCGATCCGCGCGAGGCGCGCATCGTCACAGGTGCCGTGATCGAGGTCAGGGACGGGCAGCCCCTCGGGCACAAGGAGTGGCTGGCGGATCCGGGCGTCGAGATCCCGGCGGACGCGGTCGCGGTCCACGGCATCAGCAACGAGCGCGCGGCTGCCGAGGGCCGCCCGGCCGACCAGGTGGCGGACGCCATCGCGGACGTCCTGGTCACCTACTGGAAGACGGGCGTGCCGGTCGTCGCCTACAACGCGGCCTTCGACCTGAGCCTGCTCTCCGCCGAACTGCGGCGGCACGGACTGCCGTCCCTGCGCGACCGCCTGGGCGGCTTGGACCCCGCCCCGGTCATCGACCCGTACACCATCGACCGCTGGGCCGACCGCTACCGCCGCGGCAAGCGGAACCTCGAAGCGGTCTGCCGGGAGTACGGCATCGCCCTCGACTCCGCCCATGACGCCTCCGCCGACGCCCTCGCCGCAGCCCGCCTGGCCTGCGCGATAGCGACCCGCCACCCCAAGATCGCGGCCCTCGGCCCGGCGGAGCTGCACCGCAGCCAGATCGAGTGGTACGCCGAGTGGGCGGCGGACTTCCAGAACTTCCTGCGCCGCAAGGGCGACACGACGGCGGTGGTCGACGGGATGTGGCCGCTGCGGGAGCCGACGGGGGAGAGGGTGGCCGGGGAGGCGGTCTGAGGGCCGACGGGCAGCCGGGTTCCGGTTGCGGCCGAGTCCCATACGCCGGTGCGGGGCCCGGCGGCCGCAGCGCTCCGAGCCCTCACGGCGTCCTCCCTCACACCTCCGCGGGTCCCGCGACGCGCTCGATCCGCGGCTTGGCCAACCGCTCGTAGTCGGCGCCCGAGATGAGGAGCGAGCGGTCCAGCCGGGCCGCGTTGAAGTACAGCTTCGGCTGTGCCACGACGTCCGGGTCGGCGAGGAGTTCCAGGTCGGGGTCGAAGCTGAACGGCAGGACCGTGCCAGGGACGGCGCGGGCCAGTCGCTCGGCGGTCTCCGCGTCGCTGAAGCCGACGTAGCGCGCGGCGAACAGCGTCCGGACGGCGTCCAGGTCCACCCGTCGGTCACCGGGGACGACCGCGAGGACGTGACGTGTCGTGCGCCGGTCCACCTTCACCCGCAGCACGATGCACTTCGCGGCCTCGGCGGCCGGGTGCCCGCGCAGGGCACACACGGCCTCGGTGCTGCCTTCGGGCTCGTGGTCGATGAGGCGGTAGTCGATCGAGGAGGAGTCGAGCAGGGAGATCAGACGGTCGTAGGTGTCGTATGTGCTGTCGGGCATTCCGGTTCCTTGTCGAGGGCGTGGGCCGGGGGGAGCAGGGGGTCCGGTGCGTTCCGGTGCGCCCGTTCCACGGCCTGCCCCCAGTACGTGCCGGCGACCATCAGGGCCGCGCCGAGTCCGGTGAGCGGGGTGAGGTGCTCGCCGCCGAGGACGATGCCCACCGCTACGGCCCAGACCGGTTCGGTGCCCAGCAGCAGGCTGGCCCGGCTGGCCGAGGTGCGCTGTACGGCCCAGGTCTGGGCGAGGAAGGCGAACACGCTGCAGAACAGGGCGAGATAGACGAGCTGGGCCCAGGTCGCCGGGTCCGCGTGGGCCAGCGTCGGCAGGTCGAGGGCGGTTGCCGGCAGGAACAGGGCCGTGCCGACGAGGGTCTGCACGGTCGTCAGCTGCAGCGGGCGGATCGCCCGTCCCACGGTGAGGCGGCCGACCAGCACGACATGCACGGCCCGGATCAGCGCGGCGCCGAGCATCAGCAGGTCGCCGAGGCGGAGGGCATGGAAGCCGTTGCCGGACATCAGCAGTCCGACGGCGAGCACGCACAGCCCGGTCGCGGCGAGGAAGGGGACCGGCAGCGCGCCGCGGCGGCCGCCGCGGTCGAGGAGCGGGGTGAGGACGATGGTCAGGCTGATGATGAGTCCGGCGTTGGCGGCGCTGGTGTGGGCGACGCCGTACGTCTCCACGACCAGGACCGCGGCCTGGGTCACCCCCAGAGGCACACCGGCGCGCAGCTCGTCCCGCGTCCACGGGCGCGCCCCGCCCCGCCGTGCGGCGACGACACCGAGACAGGCGGCTGCCGAGAGGGCGTAGCGGGCGAACAGCACCAGCAGGACGGGGAGCGCGGCAGTGGCCGTCTGGGCGGACAGGTAGCTGGAACCCCAGACGAGCGCGACCAGGAGGAGTACCGCATCGGTACGGCGAACATCGGACACGCGCCTACGGTGCACCGGCGGTGACCCTGAAGCCCAGTACCACTTTCTAAAACGATCATTTAGCGGCACTACATCGTCCCTAGACTGAGGCCATGGACGAACGGCAGCTGCGGATCCTGCGGGAGCTCGGCGAACTGGGCAGTGTCACGGCGGTCGCCGAGGCGCTGCTGGTGACGCCGTCGGCGATCTCCCAGCAGCTGCGGCTGCTGCAGCGGGCGATCCCGGTGCCGCTCACCGAGCGCCAGGGGCGCCGTCTGGTGCTCACCGACGCCGGGCAGGCGCTGGCGGGCGCGGCCGTCGAGGTGGAGACGGCGCTCGCACGGGCGAGGCACGCGGTCGAGGAGTTCGTCGAGCGACCGGAGGGGGAGGTGTCGGTGGCGGCGTTCCACAGCGCGGGCACCGCGTTCTTCCCCCTCCTCCTGCGAGCGCTGGCCGGCCCGGGCAGACCGGTGCCGAGGCTGGTCGACGAGGACGTACCGCAGGAGGACTTCCCCCGGCTCACCCGGGAGTACGACATCGTCCTCGCCCACCGCCTGGACCATGCCCCGCCCTGGCCGAACACGGTGGCCGCGACGACGCTCCTGCGCGAACCGCTGGACGTGGCCATGCCCGCCGACCACCCCCTGGCCGCCAAGCGTCGCGTCACCCCACGCGACCTGGCCGACGAGCCCTGGATCACCGTGCACGACGGCTTCCCCGTCCTCGCGGTCATCGAGGCCATCGCCGCAGCCGCGGGCCGGCGCCTCCATCTGGCCCACCGCATCAACGAGTTCGCGGTGGTGGCGGAGGTCGTGGCGGCCGGTGGCGGGATCGCCCTGATGCCTCGCTGGACGATGCGCCCGCATCCGGCACTCGTCCTGAGACCGCTCAGCGGGGTGCAGGCGCGACGCCATATCGACGCCCTCTACCGCCCCGAACGAACGGCAAGAGCAGCCGTCCGCACGGTCCTGACCGAACTGCGCCACGCAGCGCGGACTGTCCAGTGCAACGACGAGTCTCCTGGACAGTAGGCGTCAGAACGGATACCACCGCACCGTCTCGTCCCCGTCCCGCAAAGACGCCACCCGCCGCTCGAACTCCACCAACGCCTTCGGATTGCTCGGCGCATGCTGGGCCACCCACGCACAACTGGCCGTCTCCCGTGCCCCGCGCAGTACCCAACACCCCTCCCACTCCCGTACATCCCAGCCATAGGTCGCGACAAAGGACTCGTAAGCCGCCGCAGGCACCCCGTACCGGTCCCGCGAGAGTGCCATCACCACCAGGTCGTGCTCGCGCAGGTCGGCCGAGAACGTCTCCAGATCCACCAGCACCGGCCCGTCCGCCCCCACATGCACATTGCGCGGCAGCGCGTCCCCATGGATCGGACCCGGCGCCAGACGAGGCGTCAGCCCCGCCGCAGCCGCCGCGAAACCGTCCCGCCGCTCACGCAGGTACGCCGCGTCCGCCGGCTCGATCGCCTCGCCGGCCAACCGCAGCCACCGCTCCACGCCACCCAGCAACTCACGCGGAGGCAGATCGAAGGAGGGTGCGGGAAGGGCGTGCACGACCCGTAGCAGTTCGGCCAAATCCCGTGGCTCGGCGGGCCGTACCGGATCCGGCAGCCGGTGCCACACGGTCACCGGGTGCCCCTCCACCAGCAGCGCCTTGGACTCGGCCGCCCGCACCGCGGGCACGCCCGCCTCGGCCAGCCACACCGCGATGGCCAGTTCGCGCCGCGCCCGGTCGAGGAGTTCGGCGTCGCGCCCCACCTTGACGACCAGGTCACCGGCGGCGAACACCGCGTTCTCGCCGAGGGCGAGCAGCCGTGCGTCCCGTGCCGGGGCCGGAAGTACTCCCGCCGCGGCCAGTACGTCCCGCGCCCGTGCCTCGTCCATCGTCCGCCTCCGAGTGGTCGTACGCCTCCATGAACGGCGTCGGATTCCCGCCATCGGCGATCAGTCTCGCATTTCCACAGGTCGGACCGCGTGCGCGCGGTCTTGACGGGGCATAGCGCCTTCACGACCATGACCGGGCCCACCCGAGCCGCGCAGAGGGGCTGATTCAGTGACGTCGGTGACCGAGGCGCAGAGACCGGTGAGAGGTGCGCCCAGCGGCAAGGCACCGCGGCGCGTCACGGATCACGGCGCCTGGTTTCTCGTCCTGCCCGCGCTGATCCCCATCCTGATCCTGAGCGTCGGTCCGCTGCTCTACGGCGTCATGCTGTCCTTCACCGACGCGCAGTCCGGGCGGACCGAGCCCACGCAGTGGATCGGCGGTCTCAACTTCCGGGATCTGCTGCAGGACACGCTGTTCTGGGAGTCGTTCCGGATCGGCCTGGTCTGGGCCGTCGGCGTCACCGTGCCGCAGTTCCTGCTGGCGCTCGGCCTCGCCCTCCTCCTCAGCCAGGACCTGCGGCTGCGCTGGCTGGCCCGCGCCCTCGCGATCGTCCCGTGGGCCATGCCCGAGGTCGTCGTCGGCGTCATGTGGCGGCTGGTCTACAACCCCGACGCGGGCATCCTCAACGAGACCCTCCGCGACCTGGGCCTCGGCGACGGCCGCGACTGGCTCAGCGGGCTCGGCACCGCGCTGCCCGCCGTCATCGTCGTAGGAATCTGGGCGGGCATGCCGACCACGACGGTTGCCCTGCTCGCCGGCCTGCAGAACACCCCGCGCGAACTGCACGAGGCGGCGGCCGTGGACGGCGCCGGCGCCTGGCGCCGCTTCCGCACGGTCACCTGGCCCGCGCTCCGGCCCGTCGCCCTCTCCATCACGGCACTCAACCTGATCTGGAACTTCAACTCCTTCGCCCTGGTCTACGTCCTCACCAGCGGCGGCCCCGGCGGCCGCACCCGCCTGCCGATGCTCTTCGCATACGAAGAGGCCTTCCGCTACGGGCAGTTCGGCTACGCGGCGGCGATGGGATGCGTGATGGTCGCGGTGATCTCGATACTCCTCGCCCTCTTCCTCGTCGGACGACTCCGGGGAGGTGACGAGGCGTGAGGACCAGTCGAACCGGCCGCGCCGGACAGTACGTCGTCCTGCTCGCCTACCTCCTCTTCCTCGTCTTCCCCTTCCTCTGGCTGATCTCCACCGCCTTCAAACCGCCCCGCGAGCTGGGCAGCCTGCACCCCACCTGGATCCCGAAGGACCCCACCCTCGCCAACTTCCGCCAGGCCTTCGACGAACAGCCCCTGCTGCACGCGGCCCTCAACTCCCTGATCGCCGCGCTCGGCGCCGCCCTGATCGCCGTACTCCTCGCGACCCCGATGGCATACGTCATGGCCCGCCACCGCACCCGGCTCGCGCGCGCGGCGACCGGGTGGGTGGTCGTCAGCCAGGCGTTCCCGCTGGTGCTGGTGATCATCCCGCTGTTCCTGGTGCTGAAGAACCTGCGGCTGATCAACTCGATGCCGGGGCTGATCATGGTGTACGTGGTGTGGGCGCTGCCGTTCGCGCTGTGGATGCTCGTGGGGTATGTGCGGGCGGTTCCGCCCGAGTTGGAGGAGGCCGCGGCCGTCGACGGGGCCGGGCGGGTGCGGACGCTGGTGTCGGTGACCGCGCCGCTGCTGGCGCCGGGGATCGTGGCGACGGCGCTGTTCGCGTTCGTCACGGCGTGGAACGAGTTCTTCTTCGCGCTCGTCCTGCTGAAGACCCCGGAGAAACAGACCCTGCCGGTCGTCCTCACCCACTTCATCGGCGCGGAGGGCGTCGCGGACCTCGGCCCGCTGGCCGCCGCCGCGTTCCTCGCGACGCTGCCCTCGCTGGTGGTGTTCGCGGTCATCCAGCGGCGGATCACGGGCGGCATGCTCGCCGGGGCGGTGAAGAGCTGATGCGTAGGAAGCTGCTGTTGGCCCTGGTCGTCCTCGGTCTGCTGCTCGCCGGATGCAGCGGCGGCGGCGGTGACACCGCGGGCGGCCGTATCACCCTGCGCTTCCAGTCCCTGGCCTGGCAGGAGGAGTCGGTCGAGGTCAACCAGGAGCTGGTGAAGGAGTGGAACGCGAGCCATCCGGACGTCAAGGTCGAGTACGTCCAGGGCAGTTGGGACAGCGTCCATGATCAGCTCCTCACCTCCTTCGAGGGCGGTGAGGCCCCGGACATCATCCACGACGCCTCCGACGACCTCGCGGACTTCGCGTACGGCGGCTATCTCGCGGACCTGACCGACCTGCTGCCGCAGCGGCTCAAGTCCGACATCCCGCAGCACAGTTGGGACACGACGACCTTCGGGGACGGGATCTACGGCGTGCCCTTCCTCCAGGAGCCGCGGGTGCTCATCGCCAACGCCAAGTGGCTGAAGGAGTCGGGCGTACGCATCCCGACCCCGGAACGCCCCTGGAGCTGGGCGGAGTTCCGGAAGATCACCGATGAGCTGAGCGGTAACGGCAAGTACGGCGTCGCCTGGCCGCTCAAGGAGCCCGTCTCCGTCACCCTCAACGTGTCGCTGTCGGCCGGCGGACAACTGTTCCACCGGGGCGCCGACGGCAAGGTGACGATCCGGTTCGGGACGGGGGACCAGGTCGTGCCACGCACGATCCACGACCAGGCCAACACCGATCACAGCGCGTCGCCCACCACCCTGGGCAGCGGCGGCTCGGACACCCTGCCCGGCTTCTTCGGCGGCAAGTACGCGATGGTTCCGCTCGGCTTCTCCTACCGCCAGCAGATCGTGCAGCAGGCGCCGAAGGGCTTCGACTGGCAGGTGCTGCCCGCCCCGGCAGGCGCCGAAGGACTCACCCAGGGCGTCAGCCCGCAGACCCTGTCCATCGCCGAGGACAGTCCGCACCAGCGGGAGGCGGCCGAGTTCATCGACTTCCTGCTCCGGCCCGCGAACATGGTGCGGCTCGCGCTGGGGGACTGGATGCTGCCGACCGGCACCGAGGCGCTGGGGGACCCGGCCCTGCACACCGCCGAGAACGACTGGGCCACCGGCACCGCCCTCGCCGAGCATCTGCGCTCGGCCCCCGCACAGTCCGTACGGGGCTATCCGGAGTGGAAGGACAAGGTCGCCACACCAGCCTTCCAGGAGTACTACAGCGGGGCCATCGACCTCGCCGAGCTGCGCGAACGCCTGGAGGACGACGGCAACCTGGTGCTGGCGCGCTACCAGCGCTGACCCGGGGCAGGGGTAATTCGGTTGTCCGCGTCACCCGGCCCCGCCTAGGTTGCCGTCCGTGGCAGCGAACAACGCGATCATCAACACCGGTCTCGGCCGGGGCTACGCGCACTCCGTACGGATGCGCCGCGGCCCCGGAGCCCTGACCGGTCCGGGGAGTCGCGCCCGCTGATTCGCAGCGGACCCCTTTCTCTTCCTCCCTCTTTCTCCTGTCTTCCGGTCAGGGCCTTCGTCTGCCCTTCTCCCTCTCCACGGAAGACAAGGACCGCAGGCCATGGCCCGCCCCACCCGCGTATCCCGCGCGCTCTCCCAGAACTTCCTCGCCGACCGCGCCGCCGCCGGACAGCTCGCCCGGCTCGCCGTACCGCACGGCCGCGAGGCACCCCTGCTGCTCGAAGTCGGCGCCGGAAAGGGCGCGTTGACCGAGCTGCTCGCCCCGCGCTGCCGGCGCCTCCTCGCCTACGAGATCGACCCACGGCTCGTCCACGCCCTGCGGTCGCGCTTCTCGGGCGCACCCCAAGTCCGGGTCATCGGCGAGGACTTCCTCACCGCACGGCCTCCGCGCACGACGTTCTCCGTCGCCGGGAACGTGCCCTTCTCCCGCACCGCGGCCATCGTCGACTGGTGCCTACGGGCCCCCGCCCTCACCGACGCCACACTGCTCACCCAGCTCGAGTACGCCCGCAAGCGCACGGGTGACTACGGCAGCTGGACCCGGCTGACGGTCCTGACCTGGCCCCGGCACGAGTGGCGGCTGGTCGGCCGGGTCGGGCGGCGCGGTTTCCGGCCGGTGCCGAGCGTGGACGCCGGGATCGTACGGATCGAGCGGCGCCGCACACCGTTGGTCGACGCCGTCGCGTACGACAGCTGGCGGCGCCTGGTCGACCTGGGCTTCTCCGGAGTCGGCGGCTCGCTGCACGCGTCGCTGTGCCGGGCCCACCCGAGGCGGCGGGTCGACGCGGCGTTCCGCGCGGCGCGCCTCGACGTGCGGGTTCTCGTCGGTGAGGTGCCGCCAGCGGCGTGGCTGAGCCTGCACGAGGTGCTGGCGCCATGAATTCAAGTTGCACGAGACGTATCGTCTCGACTAGCGTCCACGTCATGACCAGTGCCGCTCACACCCCTCGCCCCGCTCACATCGCCATGTTCTCCATCGCCGCCCACGGCCACGTGAACCCCAGCCTCGAAGTGATCCGCGAACTCGTGGCACGCGGCCACCGGGTCACGTACGCGATCCCGCCGGCCTTCGCCGAGAAGGTCGCCGAGACCGGCGCCGAGCCTCGGCTGTGGAACTCCACGCTGCCCGGGCCGGACGCCGACCCCGAAGCCTGGGGCAGCACCCTGCTGGACAACGTCGAGCCGTTCCTCGCCGACGCGATCCAGGCCCTTCCGCAGCTGATCGAGGCGTACGAGGGGGACGAGCCGGACCTCGTCCTGCACGACATCACCTCGTACCCGGCGCGGGTCCTCGCCCACCGCTGGGGCGTCCCCGCGGTCTCGCTCTCGCCGAACCTCGTCGCCTGGGAGGGCTACGAGGAGGAGGTCGCGGAGCCGATGTGGGCGGAGCCGAAACAGACCGCGCGCGGGCAGGCGTACTACCGCCGCTTCCACACATGGCTGGAGGAGAACGGCATCACCCAGCACCCGGATCCGTTCGCCGGCCGTCCCGATCGCTCGCTCGTCCTCATCCCACGGGCGCTCCAGCCCAACGCCGACCGCGTCGACGAGACGGTGTACACCTTCGTCGGCGCCTGCCAGGGCGACCGGGCGGCCGAGGGCGGCTGGCAGCGGCCCGACGGCGCCGAGAAGGTCGTACTCGTCTCCCTCGGGTCGTCCTTCACCAAGCAGCCCGGCTTCTACCGGGAGTGCGTCCGCGCCTTCGGTGATCTGCCGGGCTGGCACCTGGTGCTCCAGATCGGCAGGCATGTCGAGCCGGCCGAGCTGGGTGACCTGCCGCCGAACGTCGAGTTGCGCTCCTGGGTGCCGCAGTTGGCGATTCTCCAGCAGGCAGACCTGTTCGTCACCCACGCAGGCGCCGGCGGCAGCCAGGAGGGCCTGGCCACGGCCACCCCGATGATCGCCGTACCGCAGGCCGTGGACCAGTTCGGCAACGCGGACATGCTCCAAGCGCTCGGCGTGGCCCGCCGGATCGACACGGAGGACGCCACCGCCCAGGCGCTGCGGGATACCGCCCTCGCCCTCGTCGGCGACTCCGAGGTCGCCCGGATCCTGAAGGGCATCCAGGCGGAGATGGCCGAGGAGGGCGGTACCCGGCGGGCCGCCGACCTGATCGAGGCGGAGCTGGCCGTCGTACGGCAGGCGCAAGGGAACAGCTGAAAGAGCAGGGCCCGTTGACTCCCCCGGAGTCAACGGGCCCTGGCCGGGCGGATCAGGTCAGACGGGCACCCGCTCGCCCTCGTCCTCCCGGGCCGTCCCCCGCGTCACGGCCTCCGGCGCCTCGTCGTGCGTCAGGTCCGGCAGGCGGTTCAGCCACTTCGGGAAGTACCAGTTGCGCTCGCCCAGCAGGGCCATGACCGCCGGGAGCAGCACGCCCCGGATGATGGTCGCGTCGATGAGCACCGCGGCCGCGAGGCCGACGCCCATCTGCTTCATGGACTGCATGGACAGGGTGCCGAAGATCGCGAACACGGCGACCATGATGACCGCGGCACTGGTGACGACCCCGGCCGTGGTGACCACGCCGTGCTGGATCGCGTCCTTCGTCGTACGGCCGCGCATCCGTGCCTCGCGGATCCGGGAGACCACGAACACGTGGTAGTCCATCGACAGGCCGAACAGGATCACGAAGAGGAACAGCGGCAGCCAGGTGATGATGGCGCCGACGCCCTCCGCACCCACCAGCGACGCACCCCAGCCGTGCTGGAAGACGGCGACGAGGATGCCGTACGCCGCACCCACCGACAGCAGGTTCAGCACGATCGAGGTGATCGCGATCGTCAGCGAGCGGAAGCACAGCAGCATCAGACCGAAGGCGAAGACCACGACGAAGGCGAAGACCGGGACGACCGCTCCGGCCAGCTGGTCGTTGAAGTCCTTCGAACCGGCGACCTGTCCGGTGATCGGCGCTTCGACGCCGTCGACCTTGCCGAGCGTGGCCGGACGTACCTCGTCGCGCAGCTTGTCCAGGCTGGCGCCCGCCTTGTCGAGGTCGGAGCCGCCGACCAGCGGGACGTACACGAAGGCGATGTTCTTCTCGTCGTGCAGCTTGATCTCCACCGGGCCGCGCGAGGCGCCCGAACTGACCGCCCGCTCACGGAAGTCGGCGAGCGCGGACGTCACCTCGGGAGCGTTGATGTCGTCGGCCTTGACGACGACCTCGGCCGGGTCGGAGCCGCCGGGGAAGGCCTCGTTGAGGCGGTTGTACGTCTGCACGATGGGCAGCGAGTCGCCGAACTCCTGGTCCAGCGTGAGGTTCTGCGTCTTCATGCCGACCGCGGGAGCCGCGATGGCGAGCAGCGCGCCGGCGGCGACCACGACCGAGATGACCGGCCGTGCGAGCACGCCCTTCAGTACGGCCGTCCAGAACCGGCTCTCGCGGTTCGCGCCGCCCCGCTTGCGGCGGAGCTTGCTCTCCGGGTGCAGGAAGGGAATCTTGCCCTTCTCGACCCGCGCGCCGAGCAGCGACAGCACCGCGGGCAGCACGGTGACCGACCCGACCATGGCGACCGCCACGACCATCAGCGAGGCCAGGCCCATCGCCTCGAACTCGGCGAGACCGGTGAACAGCATGCCGGCCATCGCCACGCACACCGTGACGCCGGAGACGATGATCGCGCGGCCACTGGTGGCGGCGGCGACCCTGAGGGCGGTCTGGGCGTCCCGGCCGGCCTCGCGCTCCTCGCGCTCACGGCGCAGATAGAACAGGCAGTAGTCGACACCGACGGCCAGGCCGACCAGCAGCATCACGGAGTTGGCCGTCTCGCTCATCGGCATCACATGGCTGACGATGCCCATCAGGCCCATCGTGGCCATGATCGCGGTGATCGCCAGGAGCACCGGCAGCAGGGCCGCCACCAGCGCGCCGAAGGCGATGAGCAGAATGCCGAGGGCCACCGGCACCGCGGAGTACTCGGCCTTCTGGAAGTCGTCCCCGAACGCGTCGTCGAACGTCTTCATCATGCTCGCGCCGCCGATCTCCTCGATCCGCAGCGAGCCGTGATCCTTCTGGACGTCCTCGACCGCCTTCAGCACGGGCTCCACCCGCTCGCCCGCGGTGTCCGACTCGCCGCGCATGTCGAACTGCACGAGCGCGCTGCGGCCGTCCTTGGAGATCGTCTGTGTGTCGTACGGCGATGTCACGTCCGTGACCTTGCCGGTGCCCTCGACGGCCTTCACCACCGCGGTGACGGCGGACCGGAACTGACTGTCCGTGGCCTTGAGCGAGCCGTCCCTGGACTGAATCAGGACGGTCTCACTGGCCGGCTCCTCGATGCCCGCGTCCTCGACGATCTTGGCCGCGGTGTGTGTCTCGCCCTTCAGCTGGTCGCTGTCCTTGACGTCGACGCGGCCCGCCGCCGAGCCGAGTCCCATCGCCAGGACGACGAACAGCACCCAGATGCCCACGGCAGCCCATCGGTGCCGGGCGCTCCAGCCGCCGGCCCGAGCGGCAAGGCCGCGGACCCGCATATCTCCGTTCACCATGAGGGCTAGCCCCTTTGATCTGCGGTGGCGGCCCCCTGCCACCACCTTTCGTTTCGAAGGTATGGGCCGGATAAGGGCATCTCGTCGTGCTCCCCGGTGAAGCTCGGCGGCCGGAACTCATCCCCCCGGACCCCGGGCTCTCCCCACTGGGGAGGATGCCGGTCCCTTACATCTGTCCGGTGGTGTCGGGGACGGTGATCAGGGGGAAGCGGTTGTGCTCTTGCTGACCGGTAAGTAACTTACGGGGCCAGGCGGTCGTCGTGCCCACCCCCACGGGGCACGACGACGGCCCTAGGCTGACGGGATGACGACGACGTACGCGGCGCTGCTCCGTGGCATCAATGTGGGCGGCAGCAGAAAGCTCCCGATGGCCGAACTGCGCACCCTGATGACCGGCATCGGTTACGGCGACGTACGCACCTACCTCCAGAGCGGCCAGGCCGTCTTCACCGCCGGCCACGGCGACGAGGAATCCCTCGCCGCGGAACTGGCGTCGGCGATCGAGAAGCACTTCGGCTTCGCCGTGGACGTGATCGTGCGCGACCACGCCTACCTCAAGGCCGTCGCCGACAACTGCCCTTTTCCTGCAGCCGAGTTGGAGCCCAAGCAGCTCCATGTCACCTACTTCTCGGCCCCGGTAGACGCCCAGCGCTTCGCGGAGATCGACCGGACCGCCTTCCTGCCGGAGGAGTTCCACCTCGGCGACCGCGAGCTGTACCTGTACGCCCCGAACGGCCTGGGCCGCTCCAAGCTCGGCGAAATCCTGTCGCGGCCCAGGCTCAACAAGGGTTTGATCGCCACGAGCCGTAACTGGAACACCGTGCTGAAACTCGTGGAGATGACAGGTGATCAGAGGTGACTGAACACGATTCCGCCGTGCAGGCCGCCATCGAGGGCGAGCTGAGGCTGATGGACCCCGAAGTCCGCCGCTCACCCGAACTGCTCGGGTCGCTACTGCACCCGGAGTTCCACGAGTTCGGCTCGTCGGGACGGCGCTGGGACCGGGCGTCGACCATGTCCCGCCTGCCCGCGGACACCGATCCGGTGGACCGTTATGTCGTCACCTCCGAGATCCAGGGCGTCCGGCTCGCCCCCGACGTCGTCCACCTCACCTTCGACACGGTGTACGACGGCGGGCACGCGCACCGCAGTTCGCTGTGGCGGCGCACCGATGACGGGTGGCGGATGTACTTCCATCAAGGGACGCCGTTCACTACCGGTTCCTGATCCCGCCCGGGACCTCACGTTGAGGGCTCGGCAGCGCCGCCCGAGGGGGTTTCGGGTTTCGTACGGAGGATTTCGCGGGCCTGTTCCGCGGCGCGGGCGGTGCTCTCGGAGACGAAGTCGAGGAAGCGGGCGATGTTCTCCAGGCGGGTGGCGGCCGGCGTGCCCGGGACGAGGACGTGGACGCCCTGCCGTGCGGTCTCGACGAGGTGGGCGATGGCGCGGGCGCTGGCCAGCATCGACTGGTACCAGACGTCGTCGTCGATGACATAGCGCTCGCGGCGGCGTTCGCCCTGTTCCCGGCGGACCATGCTCTGGCTCTCCAGGAACGCGATCGCCTTGGAGACGGACGCCGGGCTGACCTGGAGGCGCTGGACGAGTTCGGACGCGGTGAGGCTGCCCGAGTCGGTGAGGGTGAGGCAGGCCATCACCCGGGCCATCATCGCGGGCATGCCCGAAGCCACCATGACGGTGGTGAACAGCTCCTCGTACTCCCGCACGGCCTCCGCGTCGCGCCCGTAGGCCTGCTCGGGCGCCTCGGCCCCTCGGGGGGCGGGCTGCCTGCGCCGGTGGGCGCGGCGTTCGGTGGCGCGATGGGCCGCTTCGGCGCGGTAGGCGGTGGGGCCGCCGTTGCGCATCACCTCGCGCGTGATCGTCGAGGTAGGGCGGTCGAGACGGCGGGCGATCTCCGCGTAGGCGAGGCCGTCGGCCAGCCCCAGCGCGATCTGCTGGCGTTCGGGCTGGGTGAGTCTGCCTCCCGGCATCGCGGTCTCCTTCGTGCTCCCTGATGTTCCTTGCCTGCCCCAGAGTAGCGTTCACTCTTAATTCATTGCAACATTCGGAGTTCTTCCGTTGCGTTACTTCGGAAGCCGTTGCAACGATTTTCTCTCCTCTACCTGCGTATATGGCATTCATGCGCAACGACTTTGTTGTCAGATCTATGAATGCAACGTAGCGTTTCCGTCATCGCAAACGACAAGTAACGGGAGAGCATGATGCAGAAGTTCGACACCCCCGCCCCGGTCTCCGCCGTCCTCGCCATCCCCGCGGGACGTATCCGGTTCATCGCCGCCGACCGGGCCGACACAGTCGTCGAGGTCCTGCCCGCGGACGCCTCGAAGGGTCGCGACGTGAAGGCCGCGGAGCGGATCGAGGTCGCCTACGCCGACGGCGTCCTGCGGGTCGAGGCCCCGGAGGCGAAGAACCACCTCCTGGGCTCCTTCGGATCCGTGGAGGTGACCGTCCAACTGCCCGTCGGCTCCCGCGTGGAGGCGAAGGCGGACGCCGCCGAGTTCCGCGGCGTGGGACGGCTCGGCGACGTCGTCTTCGAGGGCGCGTACCGCCAGATCAAGATCGACGAGGCCGCGAGCCTCCGCCTCACCGCGACCGACGGCGACGTCGAGGTCGGCCGGCTGGGCGGCCCCGCCGAGATCAGCACAGCGAGGGGCGACATCCGGATCACCGAGGCCGTGCGCGGCACGGTCGTGCTCCGCACCGAGTCCGGGAACATCTCGGTCGGTGCCGCCGCCGGTGTCTCCGCCGCCCTGGACGCCGGCACCGGCTACGGCCGGGTCAGCAACGCCCTCAGGAGCGACGGCACGACCGAACTCGACATCCGTGCCACCACCTCCCACGGCGACATCACCGCTCGCAGCCTCTGACCCGCACACCATCACGGGCCCTGTCCCTGTCCCTCCCTGGGGCAGGGACAGGGCCCGTTCATGGGGCCTACATACAACTGTGCGAGGCTCGTCCCATGCGCTACATCATCATCGGTGCCGGGGCGATCGGCGGTGTCGTCGGCGGGCGGCTCGCGGGCT
The DNA here is from genome assembly GCF_900103585.1 of Streptomyces sp. cf386. Lineage (GTDB taxonomy): Bacteria > Actinomycetota > Actinomycetes > Streptomycetales > Streptomycetaceae > Streptomyces. The sequence goes on along the minus strand of NZ_FNHV01000021.1, from coordinate 64,478 downwards.
CGGGACACGAGGTCGTACTGGTCGCGCGGGGCGCGCACTTCGAGGCCCTGCGGGACCGTGGGCTGCGGCTCCGGGTGCCCGAGGGCGAGTTGCTCCACCGGCTGCCGGTCGTCGACGGGCCCGCCGCGCTCGGGGAGTTGCGCCCCGACGACGTGCTCGTCCTCGCCGTCAAGACGCAGGACAGCGCGGCGGCACTGCAGACCTGGGCAGCCGTACCGGTCGCCGGTGGTGGTACGGCCGCCGAGCGACTGCCGCTGTTCTGCGCGCAGAACGGCGTCGAGAGCCAGCGCCTCGCCCTGCGGCTCTTCCGGCGCACGTACGGCGTGTGCGTCTGGCTGCCGTCGACCTACGTCGAACCCGGCGTCGTCTCCGCCGCCGGCCGCCCCCTCACCGGCATCCTGCATCTCGGCCGCCACCCGCACGGCACCGACGAGACCGCCCGCCTCGTCGCCGCCGACCTGGAGAAGTCGCACTTCGAGGCGCCGGTCGTGGCGGACGTGGCCCGCTGGCAGTACGCCAAGCTGCTGGCCAACCTCGGCAACGCCCTGGAGGCGGTGACCGGCCCCGTCGACAGCGAGGAGGGCGCGGCGCTGTTCCGGCGCGTGCGGGCCGAGGGCGCGGCGGTGCTCGGCGCCGCCGGGATCGCGTACGCGGGCGCCGAGGAACAGCAGGCGGTGCGGGGCGACAAGGTGGCCCAGGCGCCCCTCGACGGCGCCCCGCGCGGCGGCGGCTCCTCCTGGCAGTCCCTCATCCGCGGCACCGGCACCATCGAGGCCGACTACCTCAACGGCGAGATCGCCCTGCTCGGCCGGCTGCACGGCGTACCGACCCCGCTGAACGAACTCCTCCAGCACCTCGCCGGCACCTTCGCGCGCGAGCGCCGGGCGGCGGGATCGATGCCGGTGGGGGAGTTGGTGCGGCTGGCCGACGAGGCGGTCCGGGCGGCGAGCTGAACCGCCGGGGGTGACTCGCCCGAACTCCGGGACAAATGGCGGGTGTTGTCCCTATGGTGAAGCGCGCGAGTTCGGCAGGAAGGGCAGGTCGCCGTGGCAGGCAGAGGGTTACCGTCGTTGCCGCAGTACAGCAAGGACGGGGTCACCCGGCGGATGTGCGCGTCGGCTCATCTGGACGACGACTTCGCCTTCGAGGTCGACCGCGACCTCACCGGGGACCGGCTGGACGCGATCGGGCTGACCCTCGGCGTCAACATGGTGGCCCTCGCCCGGCACACGCGCGTGGCCGTACGCCGCCGCGCCGCGCTCGACGCCCGACTGACGGCGCTCGGCGCCCTGTTGGTCATCGCCGTGTTCGCGCTCCTGTCGGGACTGGTCAGCGGCAACGGAACGGTCGTCCAGTCCGGGTTCTACAGCGCGCTCGGCGTCCTCGCGATCACCTGGTGGCTGGTCCACCACGCGGAGTCCCGGGCGCGTGCCGCAGCGCAGCAGGTGTTCCGCGGCCAGGGGAAGGCCGAGGAGCTCGCCCCGCCCGTGGAACCCGAGGCGGAGGCCTGGCTGCACGAGCTCAAACGCGCCAACGTCCTGCCGTACGTCGACGCGGCCGCCCTCGACAAGCCGTTCGTCGGCAGCGGGCATATCCAGCTCGGGAAGGTCGTCGTCTGGCAGCCCATCGACGTCAGCAAGCCCGCCGAGGCACCGGGCGGCGGCACGCTGCCGATCCTGCCCTTCGACGCCATCGACCTCCACACCTATGTGGCCCGCCAGATGGAGAGCATCTCCGGCCTGGACGGGCTGCGCGCCAGGAACCGGCTCTACGTCCTCGGCAGCCACGCCTGTCTGCTGCAGGAGCTGGTGCCCGACCGCACCAGGCGACCGCGGGCCCAGATCCCCAAGCAGCTCGTCCAGGCGGGCCTGCACCAGCCCGGCGCGGCGATGCGGACCCATCTGTGCCTGGAGCGGGTCGGCGAGGGCGGACGGATGGTGGTGTCCATGTATGTGCGGGCCATACTCAACCGGCCCAGCCTGAGCTGGGAGGTCGCCGTCTACGCGATTCCGCCGCTCGGCCCCCGCTTCCACCGGGTGGAGCGGCTGCCGGTGGCCCCGTTCGACCGCTGGAGGAGCCTGGTCGCACACGCGACCCTGCGCCTGTGGCCCGAGCTGAGCGGAGCTCCGGGGCGCATCAAGGAGCGAGGCCGGCAGCGGCGCCGTTCCGCGAAGTTCCTCAGGAAGGTGCGCCGGGACATCACCAGGCAGCACGCGGTCTACGACTACGGCGCCACCGACAGCCTGCGCGAACGGTACGGCGACTGGAACCACGCGGGTCACAACGAGCTCGCCGACGCGGCGGACTTCCTCAACCGGCTCCAGCAGGGCGTGCTCACGGCGACCGAGCGGTTCCTCAAGGACCACAACATCGACACCAGCTCGTTCGACAAGGCGCAGCAGATCATCACGCAGACCTACAACATCAACAACGTCAACGGCCCGAGCAATATCGGCCCCGGCGGTCAGATCAACAATCCGGGCGGACCGCAGGGGAGCGGTCCGCCGGGGCAACCGGGCGGCGGCACGCCACCGGCCAAGCCCTGAACGGCGCGCATCACAGGAGGCGGGACATGAGCACGTACAACATCCGCAACATCAACGGCCCGGCCAACATCGGCGACCACGGACGTATCGAGATCAACAACGGTGCCGACCCGGCCGCCGTCCTGAGCCTCGCGGAACAGCTCGTCGAGCGGCTGCGCGCCGACAACCCGGCACTCGTCCCGCAGGCGCAGATCATCCAGGGCGAACTGATCGACGCCGGCCAGGACAGCCGGCCCGCCGACCGCGGCCGCATCCGCTCCGCCCTGGAGACCATCGGCATCGGCGTCGCGGCGGGCAGCGGCAGCCTGGCCCTGGCCCAGGAGATCGGGCGCGTGCTCGGGCTGTGACGAGGGGTGCGCCCCACATCGGGATGCGGGGCGCACCGGACAGGTCACTTGGCCCGTACGACCGCCCGCGCCCCGCTTCCGAGGTCCAGCTCCAGGCCCGAGCGCAGGGGGACCGTCTGGCCGGGGCCGATCTGCTGGGCCGTGCCGTCGGAGCGGGTGCCCGTCCAGGTGTCCTTCGAGTGGTTCTTGATGCCGAAGCGGCCCGGTTTGCTGGGGTGTTCGACCAGTTCCGCGACGAGGGAAGCGTCCGAGAAGTCGTGCCGCGTCGGCTCCGGCAGCAGGTGGTGCGCCTGGACGCGGGCCCCGCGGCGCAGCCGGATGTGGTGCTGGGCGCGTGGCGGAGGCGTGGTCACCGTCAGCCGGGGCGGCAGCACCAGCTGCGTCCCGCACCCCCAGCAGGCGCGCGACGGCGGGTTCTCGCCCGGCTCGGTCATGTTCTGCCGCCCGCAGGACGCGCACTCGACCACCGAGTCCAGCACCGACCGCAGCACGTTGCGCCACTCGGTCTCCCGCACCCGGGCCGCCGGATCGTGCAGCCCGATCGTGAAGCTGCGACGGAACAGCTCCTGGAGCGTGCCCACCGCCGCGTCCCACGTCGCCAGCACGGTCGTGTGCTCCATCGGGTCGGGCGCGTTGGAGTCGTCCGCCGGGTCGAAGACGAACAGCGGGCTCTTGCCGTACAGCCGCTTCTCCGCCGCCTCGTCGAAGCAGTGGATGCCCAACTCTCGCTTTCCTTCAAGCGGGTGATGGTTCATCAGCAGCATGAACAGCAGTACGGCCAGTGAGTGCAGATCGGACTGCGTGCCCGGCCGCGCACCCGGCTCGGCGCGCACCAGCTCCGGCGCCATGAACTTCATCGTCCCCGAGATGCCGCTGACGTCGCCCTCGACGACCGCGTTGTCGTTGTCGCAGACCAGCACCTCACCGGTGGCCGGGTCGAAGAAGACGTTCCCCCAGGAGATGTCCCGGTAGGCGATGCCGCGCGAGTGCAGCGCCTGGTACGCCTCCACCGTGTACAGGCACGCCGTCAGCAACGCCCGTGTGGTGGTGCGCAGTTGGCGCCGGAAGAGGTCCGGCAGCCCCTTGAAGCGATCCGGGCGCAGTGCCATCAGATAGCCGAACGAACCCCGGTGCGCGCTGACGTACGCCTCCGGCCACAGGAACCGGTCGTCGTCGAAGTCCCGGCTCACCAGCTCCTTGACGATCGCCTCCTGTTCGGGTGTCGCGCACGTCGGGTAGTACCACTTGAGCGCCTTGTCACCGCCCGGCGTCCGCACCCGGTACACCTCGCCCTGACCGCCGGCCCCCAGCATGTCGATGATCTCGACCTCGTCGCCGTTCTCCGCAGCCAGCCGCGTCCCGCTGTCGAGCATGCCGCTCATCTTCTACGTCTCCGTCTTCCGTTCCGTTTCCATGGCCCCGGCGTCCTCGGGCAGCAGATCGACGGGCCGCAGCGCCGCCGCCAGAGTCGTGTCGTCCCCGGAGTACTGGGAGGCCTGCCGCAGCCACTCGGGCAGCACGGCCCGCACGCCTTCGCTGCCCTCGGCCCTCAGGCGCCCGTCCAGGCCCGCCACGAACTCCCGGTACCCGTCCGCAGAGGCGAAGCTCTTCGACAGTCCGTCCGTCGACAGCACCACCAGCCGCGGTGTCCGCGCCTCGTCGAACACCGGCGCCCAGTGCGTCCGCACCGCACGCCAGGCCTGCGGCCCGCACAGCGACTCCGTCTCGTCGCCGAGGTCTTCCTCGACGGGCGCCAGTGGCCGGCGCAGCGCCCCGTCGTGCTCGACGATCGCCAGATCCCCGTCGCCGATCTGCCACGCCACGAACAGCAACGGCGTGAGCACCGCGCCGATCAGCGTCGTGCCGTACAGCACGAGCTTCTCGTCCTGCTCCGGTTCCCGCGCGCCCTCGTCGGCGACCGACCGGTTCCTGGCCCAGTGGCCCAGGGCGGCCTCCCGCCAGTCGTGCACCAGCGCACGCGGGAAGTCGTCCCGGGCGTACGCCATCAGCCGGGCCAGACGCCCCGGTTCATGGCAGCCACGGGCGGCCCGTCCGAACTCGGCCGCCCGGAGCAGGAACCGGTCCACGGCGAACCGTGCACCGAGCCCGCTGCGGGCGTGCCTGGCCGAGCCGTGCCCGTCGGCCACCGCCAGCACCAGCGGGTCGTCACCGCCGCCGGTGCCCTCGCAGGCGTACCAGTCCTGGTTGTGCCGCTTGTTGACCCCCTGGACGCTGTCGCCGAGCGTCTCCCAGCGCCGCACCCCGAACGTCACCACACGTCGTCGTCATCGTCGTCGAGCACCGGCGGCGCGTACGGCTGCTTCACGGCGCCCGAATCCGCCGCGGCCGCCACCTGCTGCGAGGCCGCCTTCACCGCGGCCGTCGACGCCCAGCGGATCGCCGCCGCCAGCTGCTTGGGGCTGTTGGCGTCCAGCGGCTGCAACTCCGGGTTGCCGAGGAACTCCTGGAGCACCGAGCGGTCCGCGTCGGCGCCGATCGCGATGGCGACCCGTACCGCCTTGCGGCCCCACGGCGTCGCGTCGATCGCCTTGAGACCCGCCTTCCATTCGTCCGTGGGCACCCCGTCCGACACCAGCGCCAGCACCGGCTTCAGCGCCCGCTGCGGCATCGGCGGACTCTGCAGCTCCCGCGAGACCAGGGAGAGTGCCTCGCCGAGGTTGGTCATGCCGTCCACCTCGACGTCCTGCCAGGTGAAGTCGTCGACCGGGACCGGCGTCGGATGGTGCCACTGGGCCGTGGTGGAGAAGGTGATCGTGCGCAGCAGCAGTTGGGCGGCCGGGTTGTCGTGGGCAACCGAACGCATCTCGGGAATCGCTTCCCTGATCGCGTAGTTGAGTCTGGCGATCTTCTCGCCCTGCATCGAGTACGAGCAGTCGAGCAGCCAGATGAAGTGGACCGGCCGGTTGGCCATGGGCCCGCCGGGAATGTCGCTCACTTGGCTTGTCCTTTCCGGTGGTTGGGTTGTCCATGAAGGTCGGAAATCAGGGCAGCAGCCACAGCGCGAGCAGGGCCGGGGCGGCTGCCGTCAGCACGAGCGAGGCGACGAACAGGCCTGCCGCCATGCGCCGTCCACGCCCGATCGGTCGGGTCACCTGGGTCATGCCGGGCCTACCTCCTCTCGCCCTCGTCGCCGGGTCCGATCAGCGCCCCGGTCTTCAGCCCCGAGGCCGCGAGCAGCCACAGCACCGGCTCGGCGGCCCTGCGCTGCTCGGGCTCCAGCGGGCCGGTGCCGGTGGCGGCGTGGGCGCTGACGGCCCAGTAGCGCGCCGCCTTGGAGTCGTGTCCCAGGGCCCGGACGAGGTTGCCGAGGCCGACCTCCTCCAGCCAGCTGTCGATGCGGGCGCCGGCCACGGGCAGTGAGCTCAGCTGGTCCAGCACGTCCCGCTTGGTGACGACCGTCGCCACCGACAGCCGCCCACGCCGGCCGGCCAGCGCCGTGAGCTCGCCGATCAGCCGCTGGTACGTCTCCCAGGGCCCCTGCGGCGAGGGGCGGGCCGCCTTGGCCCGCCGGGTGTCCTCGGCGCTCAACTGCCCGCGCACCTTGGGCTCGGCCAGGACGTCGGCGACCAGGACGACGCCGTCCGCGTGGGCCAGGTACCGCTGGGCGCGCACGCGTTCGGCGTCGCTGACCGACTCGCCCATCGGGTCGTACAGGTACAGCAACCTGCGCCGCCGCCCGAGTGTCACGGTCAGCATCAGGGCGCGCGGCTGGCCACCGGTCGTGGCATGGGCCCAACCGGTCTGCTTCAGCTCCTGGTCGAGGTCGCCGGCCGTGCGACGGTCCTCGGTGGAGGCGTACTCGACGCGCAGATCGCCGCGCCGCGACCACGCGTGCAGGCCCTCCACCATCGCCGCCATCAACATGGTCTTGCCCGACGAGGTCCCGCCGATCAGCGGGGCGTGTACGACCCGGGTGGTGCCGACCGTCTCCGGCAGTGGCCGGTCGCAGTGCGGGCACAGGGCGGTCAGCTTCCCGCGTCCCCCGAGGCGCGTCGTCGGCAGTCGGTGCCCGCACGTGCACGCGTGCCACAGGACGCCGTACCGTCCCGGCCGCAGCCCACGATGCTCGGCCCGGCAGTTCGGGCACCGGTACACGGCCAGCGGCACGGGCCGATAGCAGCCGGGATACGGGCACTTGACGCGTACCCCCCGCATCAGCAGCCACCCGCGCTCCACGCCCCGCAGCACCGGTACGGCCGTCGCGCAGCCCAGCCAGACCAGGCCGAGCAGCAGGGCGAACACGCCATGGACGACGCCGAGGGCGACGGTGGCGAGCGCGGCACCGAGCAGCGCGCCCAGGGCTACGCCGGGCGCGACGAACACGGCCAGCAGCAGGCTTTGGCCGGCATTGCTGACGCGCATGCCCGAGGGGCTGCGCCCGTGGAAGAGGTTCCGTACGAACCGGCCCAGCCAAGGGTCGGAGAGCGCGGTCCAGACGACCCGCATCCCGTATCCGGCGGCCGAGACCGCGTCCACCCACATCTGCCGCCACCAGTAGCCGAGTTGAGCGGGTTCACCTTTCGCGACGACCGGCACGCGCTGGTCGGTCCGCCCCACCTGCCAGGGCCCGAGCCCCCGCCACACGCCACCCACACCGATGCCGAGGAACTCCCACAGCAGGCGGAAGAAGCAGAGGCCGACGGCTATGAGCAGGCCCGGGCAGACCAGGAGGGCGATGGTCAGAGTGGCCGTGCTCATCGGCGACGCCCCTCGGTCGGCGGTTCCACGTCCCCGGGCCACACCGGCGGCTGGTCCGTGCCGCGCCGGCCGCGGCCGGACAGACGGCCCGCGAGGCGGCCCAGGGCGCCGGGGCGGTTCCAGGTGCGGAACGCGTCGAGCCTGCCGCGGCCCGCGCGGCCGAGGGCCTCCTCGACCGCGGTGACGTCCTCGGCCGGCAGGGCCCGCACGATCGGCCGCAGCACCTTCGTCAGCAGGGCCGTTCGTGTCTCGTCCCACCCCGGGCGGGTTCCGGCGAAGGAGTTCCAGGCGGAGAAGCAGAGGGCGACGTACGACGGCACCGTCCGCAGGCGGTTGCCCACCCGGTCCGAGCGCGCCGCCCGCTCGTACGCAGCGAGCAGCCGCGGCTCGGCCGCCCGGGCCAGGGGGTACAGCTCGCTCTCGGGCGCCGGACCCAGGACGAGCCGCCGCGCGAGGGCGTCGAACACCCGCTCCACGACCGTCTCCGGAACGGGTTCGGCCGCACCGTCCCGCAGGGCCAGCGCCCGGCCCACCCAGTCCTCGCCCTCACCTTCGGTGCCGAGCAGACCGGCGAACTCCAGCAGGAGCAGGGCCGCGCGCTGCCCGGGCCGCAGCTCCGTGGGGAAGCAGCGGAGCAGGTCGGCGGCGAGATCCGGTACGTCGTGGTCGTCCGCAGGCGCGGCGAGCGCGGCGTCGATCAGTATGTCCCGGGTGCCGGCCGCGCGGTGGATGTCCGACCCCAGTTGGTTGAGCAGCAGGCTCGCCTCTTCGCCCGTCGGCAGATCGCCGGACCACACCAGCCCGAGCGCGGTGCGCAGGACCGCCGTGTCGGCGTGCGGTGAGACGCCGGCGGTGCGCAGGACGCCGTGGAACCGCCCGAGCCGGTCACCGCCGGGTCCGCCTGCGGACTCGCCCGCCATGACACACATCCGCAGATGCGGGAACCCGGTCTGCAACTCGACGGGCAGCCCCGACCCGGCCAGCCTCCGCGCCACCCCGGGCGGATCGGCCGCGGCCAGCGCGTTGAGGGCACCGAACAGTGCGATGCGCAGGGCCGGGTGCTCGTGCACGGCGTCGAGCAGGGCGGGGGAGGGGGAGTGGGACGGGGGCTGCGGCGCGGGCGGGCTGCCCGCGGCAGCGGTGGCGGGGTCGTCGAGCGGGGTTCGGCCCGGGGCGCCGGTGGGGGTACGGCCCTGGAAGTCGGCGGAGGTCCGGCCGGGGAGGTCCTCCCGAGCATGGCCCGCACCATCGGCAGGAGTCCTGCCGAGGCCGTCGGCCGGGGCTTGGTTCCACCAGGCGTCGCCCGGGTGGCGACCCGTGCCGTCGGCCGACGTACGATCCGCCGGGTCGGCGGAGCGGCGGCCTGAACTGTCGGCGGGCGTCCTGCCGGAACCGTCGGACGGGGCTTGGCTCCACCACGCGTCGGCCGGGCGGCGACCCACGCTCTCGGTGGGATACCGACCCGTGCCGTCGGCGGGGTACCGACCTGCGCCGTCGGCCGGGGAACGCCCCTCCGCATACCCCGCCGGACCCGTCGCCCCGTACCCCGCAGCGTCCTTGCCCACTCCGCTCTCCACGCCCGCCGAAGGCTCGGCGACCAGACCCCGGGCCAGTCGGCCCGCCAGGTCCGGGAGCAGATCCTGGCAGTCGATGTCCAGGAGGTCGGCGATCCGCAGCAGCGCCAGGGGGCGGTCGGCGGCCGGATCCTCCTCGTCGGCGATACCGGCACGCAGCGCGGGCGCCAGATCCCGGGCCAGTGCGGCCTGGGCCTGCGCCGTCAGCGACCCGGCACGCAGCGCGGGCATCGGCCCACGAGCCCGTACGGCCGCGGCCAGCACCCGCGCGGCGAGCGGCGCCGTCACGACGCTCGGCACCTGACCCTCCAGCCGGGCCAACAGGGCTGCCAGCGCGGTCTGTTCGGCGTCGGCCGGGGCGGACGATTCGCCGCCCTCGCACAACGCCCCCACCAGCGCCGTCAACGTGTCGTCGGCGAGCGTGCCCGAGTGATCCACCGCCCACCGCGCCGCCGCCGTACGCCCCGCCGTACCCAGCTCGATCCCCGCCACCAGCGCGGCCACCGCCAGCGGCCCGGTCTCCGCAGATGTGTCGCGGAACAGGTCGGGGCGTCCGGCGCGCCAGATGTGCGCGCAGATCAGGGCCCATACGTCGGTCACCGGAGCCGTCGCCGGTTCCGGTCCCGCCGTGCAGTCGTGGACCCGGTAGCGGTGGTCGTGGGTGACCGGCTCGGAGGACGGGAGAACGCCGACGATCTGCTGACGGGCCTGTTGCGGGCGGCGGGAGTAGGTGGTGAACGTCAGCCGGTGGGCCTGTTCACGCGGCAGCACCGCGCAGGCGAGCGCGATCCACTGGGCGACGTCCGCGCTGTCGTGCTCGACGATGACGATCTGGCCTGCGGTGTCGGGGCTCTCCGTCAACGCCCGCAGATCGGCGAAGAACGCCGCCAGCCGGTCGGAGCGGGACACGGCGAACGCGATCAGGGCGTCCTTGCGGAGCAGGCCCGACGGTTCGAATCGGTCGACCGGGTCCGGCCGTCCGCCCGGCGGTGTGGTGTCGGCCCAGCGCGGCGACTCCCACGCCGTGATCGGCAGCGCACCGTCCGGCAGCCGGGTTCCCGGCGGCAGATGCAGCGCATGCGCGTGGAAGTTGCCCCAACGGCCGCTGTAGTCCGCCCCGGTGTACACCGAGCGACTCAACAACCGTCCTCCGTCGGCGAGTTCGGAGAAGCTGAAGGCCTTCGGAAAGCTCTTGAGCTGCTCGGCGTCAGGGCGGGCCGGGAAGTCGCGCGGGGGTTCGTAGCCGATGAGCTGCTCGGCCTCCCGCAGCAGTCCCTGCGGTACCCCGGCGCTGACCGCCGTGAACCGGAACCCCGAACCGTCGGGCCCGGGCGGCGCCGAGGTGTAGTGCACCTGGGCGAGGGTCACTTGGCACGCCCCCTTCCTACGCGTCCCTTCGCGGTGGACCGCACGGGCAGCAGACCCCGGCGGGCCAGCAGCCACAGCAGCGGATCCTCCACCCGTACCGGCTGCGGCCCCGACTTCGGTACGTCGGCCGGCGCCTCGGCGGGCGGCGGCGCACCGAGCGCCGACAGCCCGAACAGCGACAACTCGGCGAAGTCCAGCTCCAGTTGCCGTACCAGCGCCCCCGAGTCCCAGTCGGCCATCAGCGACCGGATCTCCTCGTGCACGGCGAGCCGGTCGTCCTCGTCGAACCGGCCCTCGGTGTGGGGCGCGTTGCGCAGCAGCGGGGAGTGCGGATCGAGCAGCGACCTGAGCATGTCCGTCTTGGTGACGGCCACGGCGATCGGCGTGGACACCCGCCCGCGGGAGCCGCCCTTGCCATGGGCGCGCAGCTGAACCGCCAGGTCGGCGGCGATCTGCTGCGGCGGGGTCTCCACGACGGGCAGTGGAGGGCCGTCGTGCACGGGCAACCGGTCCCGCACGGAACCGAGTTGGAGCGGATCGACGAGCATGACTATGCCGTCGGCGGCGCTGAGATAGCGGGTGTAGCGGTCCATGGCCTCGGCGCCCGCGAGGTCCTCGCCCGCCGCGTCGAAGAAGACCAGCGTGGTGTGCCGGGTGCCGGAGCCCGGGCGGCCGCGTCTGGGCAGGCTGAGCCGGTACAGGAGCGGGTCGTTGAAGCCGAGGGCGGCCGGGCGGGTGGCGTCCGGCAGCCGCAGCAGCTCGTAGAGGTCCTCGGCCATGTCCCTGTCCCGCTGCTGGGTGGTCTGCCCCATCGCCGCGAGCGAGGCGTGATAGGCCTGCCCGACACGCTGGTTCAACTCGTTGAGCAGAACGGAGACGTAGGTGCTCTTGCCGGAGGCCTTCGCGCCGACCAGGGCGATGATGCGGCTGTCCTGGTCGCAGTAGTCGCTCGGCAGGTCGTTGTGGCAGGCCCGGCACACCCGCACCGGAGTGGGCACCCCGCAGTCGGGACAGGGCACGCTGCTGCCGCCGCGCGACCCGACGGACACGGGCAGCGCGGCGAGCCTGCGGGCCGGGGCGAACACGGGGCCGCGCATCCGCGTCGCCGGGGGAGCGCCGGGCCCCATGAACCCCGCCCATATGTCGTCGCGCTGCGGACCGCAGGGGGTGCCGCCGCGGACGCCGCTCGGGGTCATCAGACAGCGGTAGGGCAGTTTGGCCGCGGTCGCGCGGTCGAAGCAGTAGGGGCAGATCACGGTCGTCATGGCTCAGCGCACCACCAGGGTCGCGGGGGACGGTTCTTCGAGACGTACGGCGGACGCGTGCTCGCCCAGCAGGAAGCCGCGCAGGGTGTACGGGGTCGGGCAGGGCGAGGCCGGCAGCTCCTGCTCGACTGTGCCGTGGCGGCTCAGGTCGGTGCCGGGGATACGCAGCACGGTCGTGCCATCGATCGCGCTGCGGGGGCGGATGGTGCCGCTGCGGGCGACGCACACGAACTCGGGGACGCCCGTATGACCTCGGGGAGCGGACAGCGTGACGCGCAACAGGGTACGGCCGCGGCCGAGCAACCTGCGTGGTGCGCGTACGAGTTGATAGCCGATCGTGGTGTCCGGCGCCAGCACGACCTCGGCGTTCTCGGCCGGCAGGACGACGGCGCCGGGCGCCTGCGGCGCGGTCGAGGCCCGGATCAGCACGCCGCCGGGGCCGACGGGCAGCCGCAGTCCACTGCGGCGGTAGGCGTGGGCGGTGACGGTGCGTCGGCCGCCGGCGACGGAGCCGGTGCCGGCGTCTCCCGCCGCCCCGTCGTCCAGGTGCTCCCAGGTCACGAGAAGATGGCCGACACCGTCGGGCCAGTCGAGCGTGACCGCGGCGTGTCCCTCCGGGAGGCGCTGGGCGGCGAGCCCGGTCACCGGGCTCAACACCTCGACGTCGACCACGGGACCGGCCAGCGCGCGTTCACCGAGTACGGCGACGGCGGCGACCCGTGTGTACCCGACCGGCGGAGGATCCAGAACCCCGGCCCGCTCGGCTCGGTCGAGCCGCGCCGGGAGCTGGTCGGACCGCAGCTCGCTGCCGGGGGCGGGGGCCTCGCCGGGCCACCGGACCAACCGGACCTCGGTGTCCAGCGCGCCGGTCACGTCGAACCGCAGCGCCGTGCCGTCGGGGCGTGCGGTGAGGGTGCGGACGGGGGCGGGCCAGGGGTGGACGGTGCGGGTGGCGTGGACGCCGGGGGAGGGGACCAGGGCGCCGCCGGGCGCCCGGTAGTGGCTGACGACGCGGAAGGCGTGGGCACCGGTGGTGAGGTCGGACGCGGTGAACCCGTCGGCGTGGGACGGCAGTTGATCCACGGTCCCGTCCGGCCCGGTCCGCTCGACCGTCACCTCGGCGGCACCACTCGGTCGCCGCCAGGAGCCCTCGATCCGCTCGGGCCCGTCCGTGAGCGTCAGCTTCTCCACCTCGGGCGCGACGAGCACCCGGTGTGAGACGAGCGGCGGCCCGGCGACGCGCCCGTCGCGCAACGGGAGTGCGGCGTACCGGACGGCGGAGCCGAGCGCGACGGCGGTGTCCCGGGCCGCCCCGGCACCCTGCCCCGCCACCTCCCGGACCTTCGGAGCCCCCTTCTCGTCCCGGAACAGGCACAGCAGCAACCAGTCGCCGTTACCCTCGGCGTCCGTCTGCGGCCAGGTCAACTCGACGTGATCGGAGCCGAGTTCGGCGTGCAGGGGAGCCCGCGGCCCGGAACCCGGCCTGTGGTGACGGACCAGGGCGCGCAGGGACCGTCGGTCGTCGGCGGCCTCGTGCAGCGCGTGCAGCAACTCTTCGGTCGCCCGTTCGGTGTCCCCGCGCCCCTCGGCCGCCCGTGCCGCGCGCAGCGCCGCCTCCACCACGGCCAACCGGGCGGTCAGCGCGCCCCGCAGTGCCGCCAGAGCCGGGTCGGTGCGGTCCTGCGGCAGCCGCTCCAGCAGGGCCCGCACCCGGTGCAGCCGGTGCCGTTGCCAGGCGTCGGCGAGGGATTCGGCGGCGTTGCGCTGCTGCCGGGTGAGGGCGGGCCGCAGCCGGGCCGCCGCCACGAGCCCGGCGACCTCGTCCGGGTGCACCCCCAACTCCACGGCGACCCGCGGGCGTTCACTCTGGTCCCGGTCCTGAAGCAGGCCGATCAGTTGGTACAGCACGACCCTGCGCGGTGCCTGTGGATCACGGCGGTGCAGTGCGGCGAGGAGCCCTGCGAGGGGCGCCGTCGGGGTCGCGGCACAGGCGAAGGCGTCCAGCAGCGCGCCGTCCACCCGCTGTCGGCCACGGGGCCCGGACGGAACGTACAGCCCGTCGAGGACGCGTAATCCGCCGCCGCCCGGGGGCAGCAGCGCCGCGCCCAGGTGCCGTAACCCTGCCGCGTGCTGGGCGGTGGCGAGCTGGGCGTAACCGGGCACGAGCGGGCTCAACGGCAGCCCGGACAGCGCCCGTGGCAGCCCCAGGTAATGCCCGAACTCGCGTCCAGCCACGTGTGCCGCTCTCCCCCGATAGAACTTCGAGGGACCATCCCAGCAGATCCCCACGCCCGGGGAGACCGTTTTTTCGGAATCCCACCAGGTGGGACCGGCCGCGCCGCAATTCCCGCCCGATGAGCAAGGCCCTTCGGGTACTCAGGCCCCGACAGCCGCAAGCACCGGCACCCCGGCCGCGTCGTACCGCTCCAGCAGCACCCGCGCCACCTCGGGCGCCGCCCCGAGCACATCCGCCAGTACGTCCGCCTCGGCCGCGCCCCGGGCGATACGGTCCGGGAGGAAGCCGGGGGCCAGGACGTACGGCGCGACGGCCACCCGCTCGCAGCCGAGTTCGCGGAGTTCGCGGACCGCGTCCTGGGTGCGCGGAAGAGATGCGGAGGCGAACGCAGGTCGCACGGCGCACCAACCGGTGTGCCGCCACTCCCGCGCGATTTCTGCGATCACTGCGATCGCCTCCGGGTCGGTGGACCCCGCCGAGGCCAGCACGACCCCGGTCGAGGACTTGTCGGCGGGCGTCAGCCCCGCCTCGTACAGCCGCCGTTCCAGGGCGGCCAGGAGCAGCGGCGACGGGCCCAGCACCTCCGCCTGCCGGATCCGCAGCTGCGGCGGCGCGTCCCGCAGGACCGCCGGGATGTCGGCCTTCGCGTGGAAGGCCCGGGTCAGCAGCAGCGGCAGCGCCACGACGTCCCGGACGCCCTCCGCCGCCAGCGACTCCAGCACCCCCTGCACCGACGGGATGTTGAAGTCCAGGAAGCCGGTCTCCACGCGTACGTCAGGGCGCAGCGAACGCACCCGGCCTACCAGGGCGTGCACCGTCGCGGCATGCCGCGGGTCGCGGCTGCCGTGGGCGATGACGAGAAGAACCGGCTTCACGGACATGGGACCTCAGCTCCTGGCCAGCAGGCCGCGGCTGCGCAGGACGCGGCGTTCGAGGGGGCTGAAGATGAGGAGGTCGATGGCGATGCCGACGAACAGGATGAGGAGGATGGCGAAGAAGACCATGGCCATGGAGCTGTTGGTGCGGCCGTTTTCGAGGAGTTGGCCGAGGCCGACGCCGAGGTCGGGCGAGGAGGCGATGATCTCCGCCGCCATCAGGGAACGCCACGAGAAGGCCCAGCCCTGCTTCAGACCCGCCAGATAGCCGGGCAGCGCGGCCGGCATCACGACGTGCCAGGTGCCCTTCAGGCCGGTCGCGCCCATCGTGCGGCCCGCCCGCAGGAAGAGCGGCGGCACCTGGTCGACGCCGGACACCAGGCCGTTGGCGATGGAGGGGACCGCGCCGAGCAGGATGACGGCGTACATCATCTTGTCGTTGAGCCCCAGCCAGATCACGGCCGGCGGTACCCACGCTACCGACGGCAGGGACTGCAGGCCGGACAGGATCGGTCCGATCGCCGCGCGTACGAACTTCACGCGCGCCACCAGCAGCCCCAGCGGCGTACCGATCGCCAAGGCCAGCAGGAAGCCGAGCAGACCGCGCGAGACGGACGTCCAGATGTACTCGTGCAGCGTGCCCTCGAGCCAGGACTCGCGCAGCTCGGCCCACACGTCGGACGGCGCGGGCAGCCTGGTCGGGTCGTCGACGACGCCGGACGACACCAGGAACTGCCAGACGCCCAGCACCAGCACGATGGCGACGATCGGCGGCAGGACCTTCTGGATCAGGGTCGTGCGGAGAGGGGTGCGGGTGGTCTGGACGGTTTCCAGGGCGTCCAGGCCGGCTTCGAGTCCGGCGAGGTCGTTGCCGTCCTTGGCCGGGGTGGTGTCAGTGCTGGCCATGGCGGCGGATCTCCCCACGCAGTTCTTCGGTGATCTCCCGGGAGAACTCCGCGACGTCGGCGTCCTCGATGCGGCGCGGCTGCGGGATGCCGACCGTCCACTCACGCGCGATACGGCCCGGGCGCGAGGACAGCAGGACGACGCGCTGGGCGAGCCGGACGGCCTCGCGCACGTTGTGCGTCACGAACAGGACGGACAGTCCCGTCTCGCGCCAGATGCGGGTCAGTTCGTCGTGCAGGACGTCCCGGGTGATCGCGTCGAGCGCGGCGAACGGCTCGTCCATCAGCAGCAGTCGGCTGTCCTGGGCGAGTGCCCGGGCCAGGGCGACGCGCTGACGCATACCGCCCGACAGCTCGTGCACCCGCTTGCCGTGCGCGCCCTTGAGACGGACGAGTTCGAGGAGCTCCTCGGCCCGCTCGCGCCGCTCGGCCTTCGGTACGCCCCTCAGCTTCAGGGCGAGTTCGATGTTCTTGCCCGCGGTCAGCCACGGGAACAGCGCGTGCTCCTGGAACATCAGCGCCGGACGGCCGTCGGTCGTGATGCTGCCCGCGCTGGGCTTGTCCAGTCCGGCCACGAGGTTCAGCAGCGTCGACTTGCCGCAGCCGGACGCTCCGAGGAGGGTGACGAACTCACCGGGTGCGACATCGAGCGTGATGTCGTCGAGGACGAGCTGCTGCCCGGCGGGGCCGGCGAAGGACTTCGAGACATGCTCGATGCGCGCGGCGTGTTCCACGGACGCATCCGTGTCCGCGGCCTTGGCGAGGGCGGTTGCCATGGTCGTCACCTCCTGGGAACTCTCGTAGGAACTCTGGTCATTCGGAAATGCGGCTCACTCGACACCGAGTCCGGCGTCGTCGACCTCGGGTTCGCCCTCGGCCTTGAGGACCTTGTTCAGCGGCGCCAGGTCGTAGACGCCGGTCAGGTCCGGCTTCTGCAGCAGCCCCGCCTTGACCGCGTGCTCGGCCTCGGTGCCGAGCGTGGCCGCCAGCGGGTCGTCGGTGATCCGGATCGACTGCCACGCCGGGTCGAGGACGGCGGTGGGCAGCGCCTTGCCGGTGTCGGCCGCCAACTGGGCGTTCGCCGCGGCCTTCGCCCGGTCGGGGTTGTCGTTGATCCACTTGTTGGTCTTCACCGAGGCGCTCAGTACGGCCTCCACGGCCTGCGGATGCTCCTTCAGGAAGCTCTGCGACACGATGACGTTCGTGATCACGAACTTCTTGTCGGGCCACAGGTCGGCCTCGTCCAGCAGTACCTTGCCGCCCTCGGCGACCAGCTTGGACGCGGTCGGCTCCGGCACCCAGGCGCCGTCGATCGAGCCGGACTTGTAGGCGTCCGGCATGATCTTGTTGTCGGTGCGGACGACCGAGACGTCGCCCTTGCCGCTCTGCGCGTCGACCTTCCAGCCCTGCTCGGAGACCCAGTTGAGGAACGCCACGTCCTGGGTGTTGCCGAGCTGCGGCGTGGCGATCTTCTTGCCCTTGACGTCCTTCAGGGACTTGATCTTCTCCGGGTCGACGACGAGCTTCACACCGCCCGAGGCCGAACCGGAGATGATTCGCAGGTTCTCGCCGTTCGACTTGATGTAGCCGTTGATGGCGGGGGAGGGGCCGATCCAGCCGATGTCGATGGACTTGGAGTTCAGCGCCTCGATCTCCGAGGGGCCGGCGTTGAAGGTGGCGTAGTCGGCCTTCGTGCCGCCCAGTTCCTTCTGGAACAGCCCCTCGTGCCGGCCGACCAGCGCCGTGGCGTGGGTGAGGTTCCCGAAGTAGCCGATCCGTACCGAGTCCAGACCGTCCACCTTGGCCGCACCGGCGATGGCCTGCTCGGTGTTCTCCTTGGCCTGGGAGCCGTAGCCGCACGCCGCGAGGGCGAGCAGCGGCAGCGCGGCCAGGAGCCGGGCTCTCAGAAGTCCCACCCGTCGTCCTCGGCGTCGTCCTTGACCGGCTCCGGCGAGGCGAACGACTCGCCGACCATGCCCGCGGTGAGCGTGGTGCCGTCGTTCGGGTCGATCAGGATGAACGAGCCCGTGCGGCGCGAGTCGGCGTAGGAGTCGACCGGCAGCGGCTCGGCGGTGCGGATCTTCACCCGGCCGATGTCGTTGGCGACGAGCTGTCCCGGATGCGGGTGCAGGGACAGGTCGTCGAGCGTGAGCCGGGACGGGATGTCCTTGACGATCGCCTTGACCGTACGGGTGCCGTGCTTGAGCAGCACCCGGTGGTTGACGGCCAGCGGCTGGTCGGCGACGTGGCAGACCGTGGCCTCGATCTCCTGGGTGGTCGCGGGCGCGTCCTTGGTCGGCACGATCAGATCGCCGCGCGAGATGTCGATGTCGTCCTCCAGCAGGACGGTCACCGACTGGGTGGTCCACGCGATGTCGACCGGCTCGCCCAGCAGGTCGATGCCGGAGATCTTGGACGTACGGCCCGACGGCAGCACCGTCACCGACTCGCCGACGCGGAAGGAACCGGCGGCGATCTGACCGGCGTAGCCCCGGTAGTCCGGGTGCTCGGCGGTCTGCGGCCGGATCACGTACTGCACGGGAAGGCGGGCGTGGCAGTGGCTCAGGTCGTGGCTGACCGGGACCGTCTCCAGGTGCTCCAGGAAGGTCGGGCCGCCGTACCAGTCCATGTTCGCGGACGGGTCCACCACGTTGTCGCCGGCCAGCGCGGAGATCGGGATCGCGGTGATCTCCGGGACGCCCAGCTCCAGCGCGTACGCCGTGAACTCCTCGGCGATCGCGGCGAAGACGGACTCCTGGTAGTCGACCAGGTCCATCTTGTTCACGGCGAGCACGACGTGCGGCACCCGCAGCAGCGCGGCGATGGCGGCGTGCCGGCGGGTCTGCTCGACGACGCCGTTGCGGGCGTCGACCAGGATCACCGTCAGCTCGGCCGTGGAGGCACCCGTCACCATGTTGCGGGTGTACTGCACATGGCCGGGGGTGTCGGCGAGGATGAACCGGCGCCGGGGCGTGGCGAAGTAACGGTACGCCACGTCGATCGTGATGCCCTGCTCCCGCTCGGCCCGCAGGCCGTCCGTGAGCAGCGCGAGGTCCGGCGCGTCCTGACCGCGGCTCGCCGAGGCGCGCTCCACGGCCTCCAACTGGTCGGTGAGGATCGACTTGGAGTCGTGCAGCAGCCGGCCGACGAGCGTGGACTTGCCGTCGTCGACGGAGCCCGCGGTGGCGAACCGCAGCAGGGTGGTGGCCGAGAGCTCCTCGGTCGTCGTCGTGCTCATGCTTAGAAGTACCCCTCGCGCTTACGGTCTTCCATCGCGGCCTCGGAGAGCTTGTCGTCGGCGCGGGTGGCGCCGCGCTCGGTCAGCCGGGAGGCGGCGATCTCGGTGATGACCTGCTCCAGGCTCACCGCGTCCGAATCGACGGCACCGGTGCAGGACATGTCGCCCACGGTCCGGTAGCGGACGAGCCGCTTCTCGACCGTCTCGCCGTCCTTCGCCCCGCCCCACTCACCGGCGGTCAGCCACATTCCGCCGCGCTTGAAGACCTCACGCTCGTGTGCGAAGTAGATCTCCGGCAGTTCGATGCCCTCGCGGGCGATGTACTGCCAGACGTCGAGTTCGGTCCAGTTGGACAGCGGGAAGACGCGGACGTGTTCGCCGGGTGCGTGGCGGCCGTTGTACAGGTTCCACAGTTCGGGGCGCTGTCGGCGCGGGTCCCACTGGGAGAACTCGTCCCGGAGGCTGAACACCCGTTCCTTGGCCCGGGCCTTCTCCTCGTCGCGTCGTCCGCCGCCGAAGACGGCGTCGAACTTCTCGCTCTGGATCTTCTCGGTCAGCGGCACCGTCTGCAGCGGGTTGCGGGTGCCGTCGGGGCGTTCGTTGAGCACCCCCCGGTCGATGTAGTCCTGTACGGAGGCGACATGGAGGCGCAGGCCGTGTTTGTCGACCGTGCGGTCGCGGTAGTCGATGACCTCGGGGAAGTTGTGTCCGGTGTCGACGTGCAGCAGTGAGAAGGGGATCGCCGCGGGGGCGAACGCCTTGAGCGCCAGGTGCAGCATGACGATGGAGTCCTTGCCGCCGGAGAACAGGATCACCGGCCGCTCGAACTCGCCCGCGACCTCGCGGAAGATGTGCACCGCCTCGGACTCCAGCGCGTCCAGGTGCGAGAGGGCGTACGGGGACACCGTGCCGTCCTCCACCGTGGCGACGGTGGTCGTCATGCCAAACCCCTTTCGCTGAGCAGGGCGTACACCGACGCCGCGGACTCCTGAACGGTCTGGTTCTGGGACTCGATGCGCAGATCGGGCGACTCGGGCTCCTCGTACGGGTCGTCGACCCCGGTGAGCCCCGAGAGCTCGCCCGCGGCCTGCTTGGCGTACAGACCCTTCACATCGCGTACGGAGCACACCTCGACCGGCGTGGCCACGTGCACCTCGACGTACGCCGCACCGCTCTCCTGGTGCCGCCCCCGCACCGCGTCACGGCTGTCGGCGTACGGCGCGATCACCGGGACGAGCGCCTTGACGCCGTTACGGGCGAGCAGTTCGGCGAGGAAGCCGATGCGCTGCACATTGGTGTGCCGGTCCTCGCGGCTGAAGCCGAGGCCCGCCGAGATGAACTCGCGGATCTCGTCGCCGTCGAGCACCTCGACGCGGTGGCCTTCCTCGCGGAGCCGGCCTGCCAGCTCGTAGGCGATGGTGGTCTTGCCGGCGCTCGGCAGACCCGTGAGCCAGACGGTGGCTCCGCTCGTCACGTGGTTCTCCAAATTCGTAGCAAGCTCGGTCATGGTCAGCCGTGCAGCCCGCACTCGGTCTTGCCGCGGCCCGCCCAGCGGCCGGCGCGCGCGTCCTCGCCCTCCAGCACCCGGCGGGTGCAGGGGGCGCAGCCGACGGAGGCGTAGCCGTCCATCAGGAGCGGGTTGGTGAGGACGCCGTGCTCGGCGACGTAGGCGTCCACGTCGTCCTGGGTCCAGCGGGCGATCGGGGAGATCTTCACCTTCTGCCGCTTCTCGTCCCAGCCGACGACCGGGGTGTTCGCCCGGGTCGGTGACTCGTCGCGGCGCAGCCCGGTCGCCCAGGACACATAGCCCTTGAGGCCCCGCTCCAGCGGCTCGACCTTGCGCAGCTTGCAGCACAGGTCGGGGTCGCGGTCGTGCAGCTTGGGGCCGTACTGCGCGTCCTGCTCGGCGACCGTCTGCAGCGGGGTGAGGGTGATGACGTTGACGTCCATCACGGCCTCGACCGCGTCGCGGGTGCCGATGGTCTCCTCGAAGTGGTAGCCGGTGTCGAGGAACACGACGTCCACGCCGGGCATGGCGCGGGAGGCGAGGTGGGCGACCACGGCGTCCTCCATGGAGGAGGTCACGCAGAAGCGCTTGCCGAAGGTGTCGACCGCCCATTGGAGGATCTCCAGAGCGGAGGCGTCCTCCAGATCCTGGCCGGCCTGCTCGGCGAGCGCCTTGAGATCGGCCGTCGTGCGCTCTTCCTGTGCCGTCGTCATATCTCGTCTCCCCCTGCGTCGGTGCGCTGAAGACCCCGGGCGAGCAGCCCTAGGAACTTCAGTTGAAAGGCCCGATTGCATGCCGCGCATTCCCATGCGCCATGGCCCTGCTCGGCAGGACGCAGGTCCTCGTCACCGCAGTAGGGGCAGTAGAAGGGGGCGGCCCGCTCGCTCATGAGAGGGCCTCCTCGGAGGCGCGCGCCGCCCAGGTGGCGAACCGCTCGCCGTCCTCGCGCTCGTCCTGGAACCGCTTCAGGACGCGCTCGACGTAGTCGGGCAGCTCCTCGGAGGTGACCTTCAGACCACGCACCTTGCGCCCGAACCCGGCCTCCAGACCGAGTGCGCCGCCCAGGTGCACCTGGAAGCCCTCGACCTGCTCGCCCTTGTCGTCCAGGACCAGCTGGCCCTTGAGACCGATGTCCGCCACCTGGATACGGGCGCAGGCATTCGGGCAGCCGTTGATGTTGATGGTGATCGGCTCGTCGAAGTCCGGGATCCGGCGCTCCAGTTCGTCGATCAGCGAGGCGCCGCGCGCCTTGGTCTCGACGATGGCGAGCTTGCAGTACTCGATGCCGGTGCAGGCCATCGTGCCGCGCCGGAAGGGGGAGGGCTTGGCGGTCAGGTCCAGCGCTTCCAGGGCCTCGACCAGCGACTCGACCTGCGCCTCCTCGACGTCGAGGACGATCATCTTCTGCTCGACGGTGGTACGGACCCGGCCCGAGCCGTGTGCCTCGGCCAGCTCGGCGATCTTCGTGAGCGTGGCGCCGTCGACGCGGCCGACGCGCGGGGCGAACCCGACGTAGAAGCGGCCGTCCTTCTGGCGGTGGACGCCGACGTGGTCGCGCCAGCGCTCCACGGGCTGGGCGGGCGCGGGACCGTCGACGAGCTTGCGCCCCAGGTACTCGTCCTCCAGCACCTGGCGGAACTTCTCCGCGCCCCAGTCGGCGACCAGGAACTTCAGGCGGGCGCGGGTGCGCAGCCGCCGGTAGCCGTAGTCACGGAAGATCGAGATGACGCCCTCGTAGACGTCCGGCACCTCGTCCAGCGGCACCCAGGCGCCGAGCCGGACACCGATCTTGGGGTTGGTGGACAGACCGCCGCCGACCCACAGGTCGAAGCCGGGGCCGTGCTCGGGGTGGTCCACGCCGACGAAGGCGATGTCGTTGATCTCGTGCGCCACGTCGAGGAGCGGCGAGCCCGAGATCGCGGACTTGAACTTGCGGGGCAGGTTGGAGAACGCCTTGTTGCCGATGATCCGGCGCTGGATCTCGTCGATGGCCGGACTGCCGTCGATGATCTCGTCCTCGGCGATCCCGGCGACCGGCGAGCCGATGACGACACGGGGCGTGTCACCGCAGGCCTCGGTGGTGGACAGACCGACCGCCTCCAGGCGGTTCCAGATCTCGGGCACGTCCTCGATCCGGATCCAGTGGTACTGGACGTTCTGCCGGTCGGTGATGTCCGCGGTGCCGCGCGCGAACTCCTGCGAGATCTCGCCGATGACGCGCAGCTGCTGCGTGGTCAGCCGGCCGCCGTCGATCCGCACCCGCAGCATGAAGTAGGAGTCGTCCAGCTCCTCCGGCTCCAGGATGGCGGTCTTGCCGCCGTCGATCCCCTGGCGGCGCTGGGTGTAGAGCCCCCACCAGCGCATCCGGCCACGCAGATCGTTCGGGTCGATGGAGTCGAAGCCGCGCTTGGAGTAGATCGTCTCAATGCGTGTCCGCACATTGAGACCGTCGTCGTCCTTCTTGAACTGTTCGTTGCCGTTGAGCGGGGTGAAGTGTCCCGCGGCCCACTGACCCTCGCCGCGGTGACGGCTCACCTTGCGGCGGGGAGTCGCGGCGGCAGGCTTCTGCGGGTTGGCGGCCATGGTTGTTACGTCCTTCGGGACAGGCGGGAAAGCGGCTCTGACCTGCGCGTACGGGCGCATGGGCATACATGCGCTTCATTGCGCAGGAATGAGACAAAAGGGGGGTGTCGGGCGCGGATGGACGGTACTCAGCGCGCCGGACAGATGGCGCTGGACATGCGGCCGAGGTCGACGTGCCGCCGACTCACCAAGGCAATTCCAGTTCCAGACATGACGGAAGCGTGTCACGGCGATCTGGACACAGTCCAGCTTCGTCCGTCATGCGGACACCCTTGTCCCGTAGAGTGAGACAAGGGTGTCGTCGGTCACATGGCCCGATTCGGCCGTTTCTGCCCAGGTCAGCCAGGGTAAGCCCCCGGCCACGGACCGGGCGCGGCCACCTCGGCCTCCTCCTCGACCTTGGTGTCGAAGAGCTTGAAGCCGCGCCGCAGATAGTTGTCCATGGCGTGTTCCCCGTCCAGGCTGCAGGTGTGCAGCCACACCCGCTTCGTCTGCGCCAGTCCGGGCCAGCGGTCCGCGAGGTCCCAGGCGCGGGCGGCGCCGTACGCCAGCAGATGGCCGCCGATCCTCCGTCCCCGGAAAGCCGGAATCAGGCCGAAGTAGACGATCTCCACGACCCCGTCGTCCTGTGGCTCCAGCTCCACGTACCCCGCCGGAGTCCCGTGGTCGTAGGCGACCCACGTCTCCACACCGGGCCGCTCCAGATGCTCCCGCCACCGCGTGTACGTCCAGCCGAGCCGGTCGATCCACCGGATGTCCCCGCCGACGGAGGCGTACAGGAACCGGCTGAACTCGGGTGAGGGCACCTCGGACCGGACGATCCGCACATCGCCCTCCGGGCCGGCGGCCGGGAGGACGTCGTCGGGGGAGGTCTGCTCCAGGGACCAGGTGGTCACGGGGGTCTTGGTCATGACGGCCAGGGAATCATTCGAACGGCCGATCTGTCGATCGGCGTCCACGCGGACCGCCCGCCACCGCCCCCGCTACCCCGGCGGCTACCCCAGCGCCCGGTCGATCGACGTCAGCGGCGCCGCGAACAGCACCCGGCCCGACTGGGACCACACCTCGCCGGTCGCCTCCCAGTACGACAGGGGGCCCGCCTGGACGCCCCAGCAGCGCGGGGCGTTCTCCGAGCCGCAGCGGGTCGCCTCGGCACCCTCGGTGTCCTGGCGCCACAGGCTGCCCTGCCGGTCCATGGCGCCCGGGTCGCGGCCCACGTACCAGTCGGAGCGGTCCGTCCCGGCGGCCCGGTGCGACAGCAGGCCCCTGATGCCGGACGCCTCCGTCTCGTACGCCTCGACCGCGGACGCCGATCCGGTGGCGTCGGTGGCCAGCAGACCGGGACGGGCCGGGTCCTTGCTGAAGTCGTAGCGCCACAGACGGGCGTTCTCGTCGCTGCCCGCAGGCGTCCACTCGCTCGCGACCAGGCTGTCGGGCGCCGTGCTGCGGTCGAGGGAGACGGCGCCGAGGCGGGGCGCGCTGCCCGAGCCGCTCAGACGGTACGAGCCGACGGCGGGCAGGACGAAGCGGTGGCCGTCGGCCGACCAGCCCTTCTCGACGCGGCCCACGGCCGCGCTGTCGACCGTCGTGCGCTGGACGCGGTTCATGTCGTACACGTACAGCCCGTCGGCGGCGGTGACCAGCAGCTTGTCCTGGTACCAGACCATGCCGGTCAGGCGCGAGGTCAGGGCGCGGTAGTCGCGTCCGCCGTCCACCGGGACGACGAGGAGGGCCGAGGCGTAGCTGAGGTGGTCCAGGTCGTTCGCGTCGACGAAGGCGACCCGGGCGAGGCCCCGGTCGGTGGTGCCCCGGCTCCAGCCGGAGAGGAGCACCCGGTTGTCGTTCCACCAGCCGTCGTCGTCGGCGTCCCCCGAGGTGGTGACCGCGCCCGCCCGCCAGTTCCGGGTGTCGGCGGCGTCCCAGCAGTACGCGCGCGTGGCGGCCGGCGCGACCGGCAGCGCGGTGCGCTCGGCGGCCGTACAGCCGGACGCGCCCCGCAGTGCGCGGTCGGTGCTCTCCAGGACGGCGCGCACACCCACCGGCCTGCCCATCCCGGCGGCGAGTTCGTCGAGGGTGGCCTGCGGCACCAGCTGTTCCTGGAGCCGGAGTGCGCGGGTGTCCGCGTCCCTGGTGAGAGGCTCAAGCGCCCCGGGGTTGTCACCGACGGTGGCCTGTGAGGCGCTGATCATCGTGGCGGCGGCGGTGAGCGCCAGGGCGGTTCCGGCCAGGAACGCGCGAACCGCACGGCCCTGCTTGCGTCGACGGTGTCTGCCGCGGTGCTTCATCAAACCTCCCGAGGCGAGCCAACTGCCTCTATTGGTCTGTCTGTTGACCAAAGGAGCAGGTGGGGTGGCTCGTAGAGGGATGCTACGGCAGGTGAGCACGCTCGCGGATGAAGACCCCGCAAATATGCGGAAGATGCCACCCCTCAGGCCGCATTCAGGACATCTTGGCCGACATCCGTCCGCGTACCACCGCGGGCGCCGTCGAATGCGGCAGCAACTCGCGCGGGTCGTCCGGCAGCAGCACCCCGACCTCCGCGTCCTCGCGGAAGCGGTACGGCCGATGCTCCAGAAACGCTCCGAGATAGCGCCGTACGCGGGACATCTCGGCCCGCACCGTCACCGTTCGGCCGGCGTCGCCGAACATGTCCTCGGCCAGCCCCGCCGCGCTGCGCCCGGACCGATGCAGGGCCAGGAGATAGAGCAACTCGGCGTGCCGGGGGCTCAGTTCATGGCTCCAGGAACCCGCGCCGCCGGACACCGTCACCGACCAGCGGCGCGGCTGCGTCAGGTCCAGCGCGATCCGTGTCGCCCCGGTCGGCACGGGCTCGTCGGCGGGCCGCAGCAGCCAGCCGCCCGCCAGCGGTTCCACCGAGCACGGGCCGAGCGGCGGCAGCCACCGGCGGCCTGGCGACAGGGACTTGGGCAGCGCGATCCGGTTCGCGTACGGCATCCCGGTCACCGCGGCGGTCCAGCCGTCCCGGTCCACCACCAGGGCTCGCCCGGCGATCCGGGCCAGCACCGGCGCCGCGACCGCGCGCAGCCGCTCCAGCGAGGTCAGATGCAGCTCGCGCAGCCGGGCCTCGGCGAGCTTGGCCACCGAGTCGACCCAGGCGAGCGTGGCCGGATGCATGGTCTCCAGCGGTCCGCTGACGTCCACCACGCCGATCAGCCGGCCGTCGCGCGGGTCCGTGATGGGGGCGCCGGTGCAGGTCCAGGCGGTCTGCGAGCGCTGGAAGTGCTCGGAGGCGAAGACCTGCACGGGCCGGCGGACCACCGCCGGGGTGCCCACGCCGTTGGTGCCGACGACGCTCTCCCGCCAGTCGGCGCCGAGTGCGAACCCGAGCCCGTCGGCCTTGCGCAGTACGGACGAACTGCCCTCCCGCCACAGCACCCGGCCCTCGTCGTCGGCGACGACCATGATGTGGTGCGCGACATCCGCGACCGACAGCAGCCCCTCGCGCAGCACCGGCAGCACATGCCTGAGCACGGTGCTCTCCCGGCGCCGCTGCACCTCCTCCCGGGACAGCAGCCCGGAGCGGAAGTCGTGGTCCGGATCGACCCCGCTGCGCAGCATGCGCTCCCAGGACTGCTCGATCACCGGACGTGGCGCGACGGGAGCGCGCTGCCCGGCGAGCGTGGCGGCGCGGACGTCGCTGAGCACCCGCGCGGCCCGCGCCGAGTCCACGGCGGCCAGTTGCGTCACGTCCGTCGGCGAGAGCGCCAAGGGTCCTCCCGGTTCGGCTCGTCCTGCTGCGTCTTGACCGTGTGTCTCATAGTGCCGTTCGTCGTGTGCGGAGGCACACACTCCGCACACAGACGCCAACAAGTTGCAACCCCTTGCAACCCTGGTGGTCCGCCCTGGCCTGATTGAAACTTGAGCAACGCCGTCCCGAGCGGCGTTCGTGGGCTCGAACGGGCCTGGGTGGGGGTGGTGCCGTGTCGGCGCAGCACCACCCCCTACCACCCACCTCCGGCGGTTGGGCCGAGTGCGCGGGAGGGGTGCCGCCTGAGGTGCGTTGGCGTCTGCGGGTTGCGTTGTGGCTTGTCGCGCAGTTCCCCGCGCCCCTGGGGTCAGGCCTGCGGCCTTGACCGTTCCACCGTCGACGTCAGGTTCAGGGTTGAGGGGAGTGTGCCGAAGGCCATGCCCCCGTCGCCTCCCAGCCGCGACGCGCAGAACGCGTCCGCGACCTCTGGTGGCGCGAAACGGACCAGCAGGGAGCCCTGTAGGACCAGTGCGAGTCGTTCCGTCAGGCGGCGGGCCCTTGCCTCGATGCCCTCCAGGTCGGCCAGTTCCGTCAGCAGGCCCTTGATCGCGCCGTCCAGGCGGTGGTCGGCGCCGCGTGCCTTGCCGACCTCTCGGAGGTAGGCGTCGAGGGCCGCGGGCTCCCGCTGCAACGCCCGCAGGACGTCCAGGGCCTGGACGTTGCCCGCGCCCTCCCAGATCGAGTTCAGCGGCGACTCGCGCACCAGGCGGGGCATGCCGGACTCCTCGACGTATCCGTTGCCGCCCAGGCACTCGGACGCCTCGACCGTCACCGGCGCACACCGCTTGGTCACCCAGTACTTGGCGGCCGGCACCGCGATCCGCAGCAGTGCCCGCTCCTGCTCGCCGCCGTCGTCGTAGGCCGCCGCGAGCCGTAGTGCGAGGGTGGTCGCCGCCTCGGACTCGACGGCCAGGTCGGCCAGGACGTTGCGCATGAGCGGCTTGTCGACGAGCTTCCCGTCGAACGCCTCGCGGTGGGAGCAGTGGTGGATCGCCTGAGTGACGGCCTGCCGCATCAGCCCGGCCGACCCCAGCACGCAGTCGAGCCGGGTCGCGGCCACCATGTCGATGATGGTGCGCACCCCGCGCCCCTCCTCGCCGACCCGGCGCGCCCACGTCCCGTCGAACTCGACCTCGGCGGAGGCGTTCGAGCGGTTGCCCAGCTTGTCCTTGAGTCGCTGGATGAGGAACACGTTGCGGCTGCCGTCCGCCAGCACCCGCGGCACGAGGAAACAGGTGAGTCCGCCCGGTGCCTGCGCCAGCACGAGGAACCCGTCCGACATGGGGGCCGAGCAGAACCACTTGTGCCCGGTCAGCTCGTACGACTCGCCGTCGGGCAGGGGATGCGCGGCCGTCGTGTTGGCGCGTACGTCGCTGCCGCCCTGCTTCTCCGTCATGCCCATGCCGAACAGCGCCCCGGCCTTCTGCCCGGCCGGCCGCAGCTCACGGTCGTAGATCATCGACGTCAGCAGCGGCTCCCACTCGGCGGCGAGGTCGGGTTCCGTCCGCAGCGCGGGCACCGCCGCGTGGGTCATGGACAGCGGGCAGCCGTTCCCGGCCTCGACCTGCGTCCACAGCAGGAAGGCGGCCGCACGGCGCACATGCCCGCCCGGCCGGACCCAGCCCGCGGTCAGCCCCGCCGCGACGCCCTTGCCGAGCAGCCGGTGCCAGGACGGATGGAACTCGACCTCGTCGATCCGGCGGCCGTAGCGGTCGTGCGTGCGCAGCCGCGGTGGGTGCTCGTTGGCCAGCCGCCCCCAGTCCTGCACCTGCGCCGAACCGCAGGTCCGGCCGAACGCGGTCAGCTCGCCCTGCGCCTCGTCCAGCAGCTCCGGGGCGAGATGACGTGCGACGGCCTCGGTCAGGGCCCGGTCGGAGGTGTAGACGTCGTGGCCGATCAGGGGTGGGGGCTGATTGGTCACGGTGTGCGTGCTGCCTGCCATGGCTGTGAACCTATCCCTCCACGGGGCGGTGGTTTCCACCCTGACACGGCGGCGGCGCACGGGACCGGGCAGGTGGCGACGGTGTGCGCACCCGGCGCCGCTATGAGTGCGCCCCCTCGCGGCGGATACCTTTAGGTCGTGCAGCCAGCAAGTGAATCCCCCCAGCGGACCTCCGGCCGTCTCCATCGGGCGCGTGTCCTCTACCGGAACGTCTCGAAACGCAGGACCGTCTGGCTGCTGCTGAAGGACACCGTCAACTCCTGCATCGAGTACCGCATCCTGGGTCTCGCGGCGGAGGCCGCGTTCTTCACGCTGCTGTCCGTCCCACCACTGCTGCTCAGCCTCATCGGCCTCCTCGGTTACGTCGACAACTGGACCGGCACCGACACCATCACCAGCCTGGAGACCAACCTCCTGGAGGCCTCGCGCACCGTCCTGTCCGACAAGGGCGTGAACCAGATCGCCCAGCCGATCCTGGACGACGTGATGAAGGGTGGCCGCCCCGACGTGATCTCCGTCGGCTTCCTGTTCGCCCTGTGGTCGGGGTCGCGCGCGGTGAACGTCTTCATAGACACCATCACCGTGATGTACGGCCTCGACGGCGTCCGGGGCATCGTCAAGACCCGCCTGGTGGCGTTTCTCCTGTTCATCGCGGCTCTGCTGATCGGCTCGGTGGCACTGCCGCTGATGGTGGCGGGGCCGGACGCGGTGGTCCGGATCGTGCCGTGGTCGGAGACGCTGGTGCAGGTCCTGTACTGGCCCGTCGTGATCGTCCTGTCGATCGCGTTCCTGACAACGCTGTACCACGTGTCCGTGCCGGTCCGCTCGCCCTGGATCGAGGATGTGCCCGGCGCGCTGGTCGCCCTCGGCATGTGGGTGCTGGGCAGCTTCCTGCTGCGCATCTACCTGACGAACACGATCGAGGGTGCGTCGATCTACGGCTCCCTCGCCGCCGCCGTCGCCGTGATGCTGTGGATCGGTGTGTCCGCGTTCGCCGTGCTCGTCGGGGCCGCGGTCAACGCCGCGATCGACCGGGTCTGGCCGGCCGCCGCGACGGCCGCGGCCCGCGCCGCCAACGAGCGGCTGCGCGAGGCCCAGGTCGCCGAGTACGTCGCCCGCCACGCCGCCGGCCGCGAGCCCGGGCTCGAGGACCCCGACGACCCGGACATGCCGTCGGAGTTCCCCGAGCGGTGGTCCCGCTTCCTGCCGCCGGAGGACGTGTCGTCACGGCTGCGGACCCATGTGAAGAGCACGCACCACACCCCGCACAAGCCGGAGGACTCGTAGCGGACCTGAGCGGACCTGAGGGGACCTGAGCGGGTGGGTTCCGGTCGTGCTCAGGTCCGACGACCGTCGCTCACGCCTTCCACGCGCCCGCTGCCGCTGCCTCCCGCGCGAAGTCACCGAAGTCGCGCGGCGCACGGCCGAGCACCGCGCGGACATCGTCCGTGACGTGGGCGTTGCGGCCGTCCATGAGGGTCTCGAAGACCTCGACCAGGAGCTCCACCTCCTCCGGCGGCACCCCGAAGCCGGCCAGGGCCTCGCCGTACGCCCGGGTCGGGACCGGCGTGTACGTGATCGTGCCGCCCGTCGCCGCGGAGATCTCTGCGACCGCCTCCCGCCAGGACAGCAGCCGCGGCCCGGTCAGCTCCAGTGTCCGGCCCACATGGCGGTCCCCGGACGTCAGCACGGCCGCCACCACGTCCGCGATGTCCCGCACGTCGACGAACGGCTCCTTCACCTCGCCCGCCGGGAAGATCAGCTCCCCCTGGACCATGCCCTCCACCAGCGGCCCCTCACTGAAGTTCTGCGCGAACCACGTGGCCCGTACGACCGTCCAGTCCGCGCCGGACGACTTCAGCGCCTCCTCGGTCGGCAGCGCCTGGTCCTCGCCGCGCGCCGACAGCAGCACCAGCCGCCGTACGCCGAGCCCGACCGCCTCCCGGGCAAGCGCCCCGATGCCCTCGGCCGCCGCCGGCGAGCCGACGTCGGACGGGTACATCAGGTACGCCGCGTCCGCGTCCCGCAGCGTCTCCGCCCAGGTCGTCGGGTCCTCCCAGTCGAAGCCCTGCGTCCGGGACGCGGCCCGCACCGTGAACCCCGCCGCGCGTGCCGCTTCCGCCACCCGGCTTCCCGTACGCCCCGAGGCACCGGTCACCACTACCGTCATCCGCTGCTTGTTCGCCTTGTCGGCTGCGTTCTCCGTCATGCCTCCAGTCAACGGTCGCGCGCCCCAACAGCCCATCGTTGAACGGCTCATTCCCATGTGCGGACGTCTACGCTGGCGACATGGATGCCCTTGCAGGTCTGCTGGAGGGTCCACGCGCGCGTGGCGCCTTCATGATCCGCGCGTGTTTCGAGCCGCCGTGGTCCGTCCGCATCGAGGACCGGGCTCCGCTCACCGTCATGGTCATGGTCCGCGGCGACGCCTGGGTGATCCCCGACCAGGGCGAGCGAAGCGAGATGGGGGTCCCCCCGGCCGAAGGCCGGGGGAGGATCCTGCTGCGCCCCGGCGATCTCGCCATCGCCCGCGGCCCGGACCCCTACACCTGCGCCGACGATCCCGGTACCGCCCCCCAGGCCCTGATCCTGCCGGGCGCCGAATGCCGTTACCCCGACGGACGCTCCCTCAACGGCTCCATGGACCTGGGCGTGCGCACCTGGGGGGACCGGCTGGACGGCTCGGCGGTGATGCTGATCGGCACGTATCTGTGGGAGGGGGAGATCAGCGGGCGGCTGCTGAACGCGTTGCCGCCGCTGCTGGCGCTCACGGCCGACGTGTGGAACTGCCCGCTCACGCCCTACCTCATGGAGGAGATCGTCCGCGACGAGCCCGGCCAGGAGGTCGTTCTGGACCGGCTGCTCGATCTGCTGGTCATCGCCGCGCTCAGGGCCTGGTTCTCCCGTCCGGAGGCGGAGGCGCCGGCCTGGTACCGGGCACTGGCGGACCCGGTCGTCGGGCGGGTCCTGCGGCTGGTCCAGGACGATCCCGGGCATCCCTGGACGGTCGCCTCGCTGGCCGCGAAGGCGGGGGTGTCGCGGGCCGCGCTGGGGCGGCGGTTCACTGAGCTGGTGGGGGAGCCGCCGATGACGTATCTGACGGGGTGGCGGTTGGCGTTGGCGGCGGACGCGCTCCGCGATACCGAGGACACGTTGGAGTCCATTGCGCGGAGGGTTGGTTACGGGAGCGCGTTTGCGTTGTCCAGTGCGTTCAAGCGGGTGTACGGGGTGAGTCCGCAGGAGCATCGGGCGCGGGTGGTTGTGGCGTAGGGCGGGGTTCGCCGTGGGGGTGCGTGTTGGCTGCGGGCTGCGGGATGTCTGTGGTTGCTCGCGCAGTTCCCCGCGCCCCTGAGGGTGTTGCAGCGTAGCCTCGCCTGTATGTACGCGGAGCGGGTGTCGCGGCTGCCTGGTGCCGTGGTGTGGACGAACACCCCTGGTGCGCCTGGCGTCGGAAGGGTCCTTCCCGACGGGTGCATGGATCTGCTCTGGAACGAGGGGCGGCTGCTCGTCGCCGGGCCTGACACGCGCGCGTACGTCACCGGCGGTGAGCCGACTGCTTGGGCAGGTGTCCGTTTCTATCCGGGGACCGGGTCCGGGTTTCTGGGCGTGCCGGCGTCCGAGGTACTTGACCGGCGGGTCGATCTCGCCGATCTGTGGCCTGCCTCGGAGGTACGGCGGCTGCGTGGTCGGATCGAGGGCGCCGCCGACCCCGTGAGCGCGCTCGAAGACGTGGCGCTGGAGTGTGCCGCTGACGGGGAGCCTCCCGATCCGCTGCTACGACGGGTCGTCGACGCGCTCGACTCGGGGCGCGGCGTCGCCGCCACAGCCGATGAACTCGGCCTCGGGGCACGCCAGTTGCATCGCCGCTGCCTGACCGCCTTCGGCTACGGTCCCAAGGCGTTGGCCCGGATCCTGCGGCTGCAGCGAGCCCTCGCCCTGGCGCGGGACGGGGTGCCTTTCGTGGACACGGCCGTGCGGGCCGGGTTCGCCGATCAGGCTCATCTGGCGCGGGACGTCAAGGAGTTGGCGGGCATGCCGCTGGGCGAGCTACTCGGTCGGCGGGGCGGCTAGCGGGGCGAACAGGTCGACGCCGTTGCCGTCCGGGTCGTGGACGGTGGCGTAGCGCTGGCCCCAGAAGGCGTCCCACGGCTTGAGTTCGCCGTGGTGGCCGGCGGCGACCAGTTCCTCGTACACCGCGTCGACCTCCGCCGGGTCCGCGCAGCGCAGGGCCAGTGAGTGCCGGCCGCCACCCGTGGGCGGCCGCCACTCCGGGAGGAAGGACCGTACGGTCTCCTCCGTGTCGAGCATCAGCCGCAGCCCGCCGGGCAGTTCGGCCTCGGTGTGCGGCTCGTTCTCGGCGCCTTCGGGGAAGGCGAAGCCGAGGCGGCGGTAGAAGGTGACAGAGGCGGCCATGTCGGAGACGACGAGGCCGATGGCGTCGAAACGTGGAGTCATGCGGCCACCGTAGGCAGCCGGCGAGCGGCAGGTCTTGAAGGAATCGGACGTCCCAGGGCTGCCGCCTCAGCCGAGTGTCCGCCCGCTCAGTGGAACGTCACCGGGCCCCGCGGCGTGTCCACGGTGAACGTCATCCCCACCGGGCCCGTCGTGAGATCGAGGGTCGTACCGAGGGCCGCCAGCAGGGGCCGGATCTCGTCCGGGTCGGGGGCGCTCGCGGAGAGGGAGAGCAGGGGTGTGGTGGGCAGGTCCGAGGCGGTGGGGTGGAGTGAGGTGCCCCAGTCGATGAGGAACGGGACGAGGCCGGAGGGGTGCGCGTCGTCGCCGTCGGTGAGCCGCCACTCCAGCAGGGTGCCGTCGGGTCTGCGGCGGCTCATCGCCTGCGCGGAGCCGGGGTCGTAGCCCTGGGCCCGGGCGTTCTCGATCGCCGCGTCCAGGTCCGGCGGGCTGATCGCCCAGGTGACCGTGCGCGGGGCGGTGACCCCGTCGACGTCGAAGGGGCGGGGCTGCCCGGGCGCGGACTGGTCGGGATCAGGGCCGATGATCTCCAGGTAGCTGATGCCGCCCAGGGATACCAGGTGGTTGCGGGTGCCGAGCCCGACGTGGGTTCCGCCCGGGGCCGGGGTCACGCCCGTGCGCCGGGCGAAGTCGGCGACCGTGGCGGCCAGGTCGGGGGTCGCGAGGACGAGATGGTCCAGGAGCGCGGGAATGGCGTTCATCGGAGCCGAGGCTAGCCAGATCGGCCCGCGAAATGGAACACCTGTGCGCCAGGAGGAGGGAGAGGAGGAGGGGGCGGGAGCACTCGTCGCATCGGGGTCACGTGGCGCATCGGGGTCACTCGTCGTGGATGACGGTGCCGTCGTCCAGCAGCGTCGGGTGGATCCTCATCGGGCCGTACTCGTCGACGTCCGAGGGGCGCGGGGTCTCCGGACCGTCGGGGCCCATACGGAGCACACGCTCGACACGGCAGACCCGGAACGTCCGCCCCGCGACGTGGGCCTCGTCGGCGCGTTCGAGCGCCCGGAACTCCTCGGCCGCCTTCTCGTACACGGCCTTCTTCTCGTCGTCGAACTGGTACAGCAGGGGCCACATCTCGCCCATCGCGTCATAGAGCACACGCCGGGCGTCGTGCGGAGTGGCCTGGAGGGCCAACGCCGGTTCCCAGCCGGTGCGTTCGCGCTCGACCACGCTGAAACAGACGGGCAGGAGCACGATCTGCGGATGCGAGTACACCGCCCCCTCCGAGTCCCGGCGCACATCGGCGGGGAAGCGCACACCCCGGTAGGCGAAGCCGCGCAGCCCCGCCCGCAAGGCGCCCGCCATCGGGCCGTCGTCCTTGGGGGCCGGGTCGAGGACGAGGCCCAGGTCGGGGGAGGGGGTGTGGGCGGCGCGCCGCTCCCAGGTGCGTTCGGCGGGCTCCGGGTCGGTGGGGCGGGGCGGCTCCAGCCGGTCGTTGCCGTCGCAGCGCGAGATCTCGTCCCCGCGCACGATCCGGTAGCGCACCCCGCACGCCTCGACCTCGTTGACCGACTCCCGTTCCAACACGCGCACGGCGGCGAGCAGTTCACGCCGTACGGCCGGATCGTCGGTGTCGTCCTTCGCACGGAACCACAGATAGGTGTTGAGCGAGTCCCGGCACATCTGCGGCATCCCGTTCACGACCGGCTTGAGCACCCGCCACTCCGGCCCCACCGCCGGTTCCTGCACGGCGACCCCGAACACCGGCCCACGCAGGGCGAACCCGGGATAGAGCAGCGAGGCGTCCACCGCGTCGGCCTCCCGCACCCAGGCGGCGGGGTCGTCGCGGCGGATCAGCTCCTCGTGGAGTGCGTGGATCTGTTGCTGCCAGTCATGTGTCATGCACGCATTGTCGCGGGGGCGGGGATGCGCGTGAGGGTGAACCGACCCAGCAACGCGGGCTGTTGGGCGGCTCCTCTCCCGGTGATCCGAAACTTTCGGATCACCGGGAGGAGTGGGTCCCCGACCCCGGCTCACCTAGGCTCGACGGCATGTCCGCACGACTCCTCGTCTACACCCGCACCACCGCCTACCGGCACGAATCCATCCCGGCCGGCGTCGAAGCCGTACGCACCATCGGCGACTTCGAGGTGGACCACACCGAGGATCCGCATGCCCTCGAAAAGCCCCTGGAGGGTTACGCGGCGGTCGTGTTCCTCTCCACCAGCGGCCAGGTGCTCACCCCCGCCGGGCGCGAGCGGCTCTCCGCGTACGTCGAGTCGGGCGGCGGTTTCGTCGGCGTGCACGCGGCGGCCTGTACCGAGTACGACTGGCCGTACTACGGCGAACTGCTGGGCGCGTGGTTCGACCGGCACCCCGAGTACCAGCCCGGCAAGGCGGTCGTCGAGGACCGTGACCATCCGGCGACCCGGCATCTGCCCGCCGTATGGGACTTCGTCGACGAGTGGTACGACTTCCGCAGCAACCCCCGAGGAGCGGTACGGGTGTTGGCGCGCGCCGACGAGTCGTCGTACGACGGTGGCGGCATGGGCGAGGACCACCCGCTGGTGTGGTGCCGCGCGCAGGGATCCGGCCGTGTCTTCTACACGGCCCTCGGCCACGCCGCCGAGGCATACGACGACCCGGACTTCCGCGCGCATCTGCTGGGCGGGATCAACTGGTCGGCGGGACTGGGCTAGACACGACAGCAGGGCCGCTCGACGGAGCGGCCCTGTCGTCGATGCGGTGTCAGGAGGTGCGTGGCGGCCTGGGGAGGGCGCGGAACTGGGGGCCGTAGGTGTGGCCCGGGGCGTGGGGGAGCGGGGTCTCCATCAGTTCCACGGCGGGCCGCTCCAGACCGCGCATGGCGTGCTCGGCCGCGTTCAGCGCGCGGTGGCCGCCGCCGGACCAGGCCGAGTCGAGGGTGTCCAGCACGGTGCTGTAGGTCGCGTCGAAGCGGTGCAGCAGCCCGCGGACATGGTCGGCCTGGGGGGTGGGCCAGCCGCCGGCCGGGACCGGGGCCATGGGGTGCACGGCGGGGAACGGCACGGGCCCGCCGACGTACCGCCAGCCGTCTTCGGTCTCGCGCAGCTCCCGGCCGTGGTAGATCTCGCCGAAGGCGTAGTAGTGCGCCCGCTCGTCGTCCTCGTTGGGGTCGGCCGGGGAGCTGGAGGTGCCCTCGCCCTGCTCCCTGATGATCTCGATGGCGCGCTCGACGTGGTCGAGGTTCTCGATCGGCCGCAGGTTGTCGCCGCCGACGTACTCCGACACCTGCCCCCGCACCGACAGCTCCGGCCGCACGTCCTTGAACGCCTTCAGCATCGCGGCGTAGAACTCGCCGACGGTGGGTGAGGTCGCGCTGCGGGTGAGGGGGTCCTCGGGAGCCTCGATCGCCATCATCACATCGCGGACGTAGGCCTTGCTGAGGCCCGACAGGTAGACGTTCACTCCGGCCCGCAAGCCGCCGGGCAGCGGGCCGGGGAAGATTGGCGCGGCAGCTTTGATCTGCGGTCTTCCGCCCACACCCACGAGCAGGTTGCAGACGATGCTCAGGTGGTACATCTCGTCGCCGACGATGCGCCGGATCATCCGCGCGACCTCGCTGCGGCGATTCTTGACGGACCACCAGCCGCACAAGTACGGCGGGATCGTGGCGAGTTCGAGTCCCACGGCGACCTGAAGGGACGACCTGATCCACTCGACGCCGCGACCGCTCTCGGCGACGGCCATCAGCCGCGCCACGGACCCGACCTCCGACGCGGCCGGCGCCACGCTCTCCGGCAGCGCGGTGGCCTGCGCGGGACCGGCGGCCACAGCGGGCGCCCCGGTCGCCAGAGCGGCCGACGCCAGGAAACTCCTGCGCCTGAACGGAGACACCGCCGGCCTGTCCGGCACTTCGCTCATACCCGTCACCCTCGCCTCAGCTCTTGACAATGGTCCCGCCGCGGCTCGCAGCCCCCGGGACCCCTCCGACAGCTCGCGAAGCTAGCAGTCAAAACGATCACTATCAGGGCATACAGGGCGATTGGTGCGGCGACCACTCTGTCGGGCCAACGTTTGGATGCCGGTGCGGCGTTCGGAATCGGGCTCCTACCAGGCGAGCGCGACCCGGCGGAGGGTGTCGCGGACGCGGTCCACGTCGGGGTTGGCGTCGGCGCCGGGGCGTTGGACGAGGAACAGGGTGTTGAGCGGGGCCTCCTCCGGTTCGTGGAGGAGGGTCAGGGTGCCCGCGGCGAGGTGGTCCTCGCACAGGGAGCGGGGCAGGACGCTGTACCCGGCGCCCGCGGCGACCGCGGAGACGACGGCGTACAGGTTGGGCACGGTGACGGCGGCCTGCGCGGTGAGCTGCTTGCCGAAGACGAGCCGCCAGTAGCGGCGCACGATGGGCAGGTCCTCGGCATAGGTGACGAGCGGGACGTCCTTCAGGTGGGCGCACAGGTCGTCGGGTCCCGCCGCGCTGCCGGTGTGCGGCGTCCACCGCTCCGCCGCGACCAGCATGTACTCCTCGTCCGCGAGTGGTACGGAGGGCAGGGCGCGGCCCCTGGGGCGGCGGGTGGCGATCAGCAGGTCGTGCCGACCCGCGCGCAGGTCCTCAAGGAGCGGTTCGGTCAGGCCGGTCGCGACACGCAGTCGCGTACCCGCAGTGACGAGCGGGGCGAGCGCGGGCAGTACCCGGGTGCAGAGCAGCTCGGAGGGGCCGGCGAGATGGACGGGGGCGGCCTGGCCGGGCAGCGTGCCACCGCCCTCGACGGCGGCCAGCGTGTCGAGCGGGGCCGACACCTGGGCGGCCAGTTCGTGGGCGAACGGGGTGGGCTCCACGCCACGCGGGAGCCGCGTGGACAGCTCCCGCCCGGTCTGCTGCTCCAGCGTGCGGATCTGCGCGGTGACGGTCGGCTGGGACAGTCCGAGTAGCGGGGCCGCCGCGGTGAACGAACCCGAGCGGTTGCCCGGCACCGGCGACAACTTCGTCTCCAACGAGGTGATCGTCCAGGGCCCGACCGCCGCCCAGGTGTGGCACCACCTCGTCGACACCTCGACCTGGGAGACGTCCTACGACAACGTCGCCGACATCTCCTTCCCCCAGGGCGGCGGCCCCGAGCTCAGGACGGACGTCGACTTCAGCTTCGGCACCTTCGGCTTCCCGCCCCTGGACGCGCACGTCGTCGAGTTCCAGGAGCCGGCCGACGGCGTCCCCGGCCGCCTGTCCTGGACCGCGAAGCAGGACGGCACCCCCGAGGAACGGCTCGACGTTCTGCACGCATGGCTGGTGGAGGACCTGCCCGGTGGCCGCGTCCGCGTCCTGACCCAGGAGACCCAGATCGGCCGACCCGCCGCCGCCCTCGCGAAGGAGCGCCCGAACCCGATGCTCAACGGCCACCAGGCATGGCTGGACGGCCTCGTCCGGGCCGCGTCCGGGAAGATGGACCCCACACGTTGATCTTGACCGAGGTCGGGGGAGCACCGTTGACGATGACGAGCTTCGACGAGAGTGAACGGCTGGTGTGGGCGGGCCGGGGGACCGCCTATGCCGGAAGCTACGCCAGGCTGTGTGCCCATCCCGTGGCGCGGTTGCTCGACGCCGCCGAAGTCGGCCCGGGCGTACGGCTGTTGGACGTGGGTACCGGGCCCGGGACCGTCGCCGCCGAGGCCTGTGACCGGGGTGCGCGGGTGACGGCCGTGGACGCGGAGCCGACCATGGTGGAGCTGGCCCTGCGAGCCGCGCCGGAAGCCGAGGTGCGGATCGCCTCCCTTCCCGAACTCCCCTTCCCTGACGGGGAGTTCGACGCCGTCGTGGCCAACTTCGTGCTGAACCACGTCGGTCGGCCCAAGCTCGCCCTCGCCGAACTACGCCGTGTCGTCAGGCCGGACGGCTGGATCGCCCTGACGATCTGGGCGGCGCCGCCGGCCCCGGGACAGACACTGCTCGGCCGCGCGATCCAGGCCGCCGGTGCCGTACGTCCCCCGCACCTCGCCGCCGGACTGGCCCCCGAGGACGACTTCCCCCGTGACGAGAGCGGCCTCACCGCCCTGATGGAGTCGGCAGGCCTGCGCGAGGCGGCCTGCGAGACCCTGCGCTGGGACCACCGGGCCGGCGCCGAGGAGTGGTGGAGCGGCCCTGCGGCCGGGGTGGCGTTCGGCGGTCATACGGTGCAGAGCCAGACCCCGCGGATCCGCGCCGAGATCAAGCGCCACTTCGACCTCTTCAGCGAGGAGTTCGCCGACGAGGACGGCGTCCTCACCTTGCCGCACGCCGCGCTGCTCGCCCGTGCGCGTGGCTGAACGAAGGGGGCGGCAACTCAACCGGACGACCCCTCGCGCGGCACCGCCGTACTGCTGCGCTTCACCAACCGCGTCGACAACTCCGTGCGCGTACTCTCCGGCCGGTCCCCTTCCATCATCCGCACCAGCAGCCGCAGCGCCGTCGCCGCCATCTCCGACAGCGGCTGACGGACCGTGGTGAGGGACGGGCTGATCCAGCGGGCCTCCGGCAGGTCGTCGAAGCCCACCACGCTCATGTCGGCCGGCACGCTCAACCCCCTCTCCGCCAGCGCCTGGTAGACCCCGAGGGCCATCCGGTCCGAGCAGACGAAGACGGCCGTCGGCGGCTCCGGCAGGTCGAGGAGGTCCAGCATGCGGCGGTGGGCGACGCTCTCGTCGAAGCCCGCGTGCCGTATGTACTCGGGACGGTGGCGTATCCCGGCCGAAGCGAGCGCGGAGCGGTAGCCGGCCACCCGGGCGTTGCTGCACATCTTGCGGTGGTGCCCGGCGATGACGGCGATGCGTTCGTGGCCGAGCGCCAGGAGGTGCTCGGTCGCCGTCACCCCGCCGTGCCAGTTCGCCGCGCCCACCGACACCACACCGGGCGGCGGCTCCAGCACCGGGTCGATCATCACGAAGGGGATGCGGTGCTGCTCCAGCCACGCGTACTGCGACGCCGTCAGCTCGGCCAGATTGAACAGCACCCCGGACGAGCCGCGCGCGATGAGCTTGTCCAGCCAGCCGCGCTCCGGACGGGCGCCCCGATTGCGGGTCAGCCCGGCGGACACCACGACCTCCAGCCCCGCGTCGTGGGCCGCCGCCTCCACCCCGTGCAGCACCGCACCCGACCAGGAGGTGTCCAGCGAGTGCACGACGAGGTCGACCAGGCCCGGCGTCTTCGCCGCGTCGAAGCGGGGTCTGCGGACATAGCCGAGCCGGTCCAGCGCCTCGGTGACCCGACGGCGGGTCTCGGGGGCCACGTCCTCCCGGCCGTTGACCACCTTGGACGCGGTCGGCACGGACACTCCGGCCTCGCGGGCCACGACCGCCAGGGTCGGTCCGGCCGCCACGCTCGCACTGCCCGTACGGACCATCGGGAACCACCTCTCCGGCCCGCCCGAGGGCCATGAAAGTTTTCGACCAGCGCGGAAACAGTAAGCGCTTCCTACCCTAGGTTCACCGCGATGAGTCGGGAAGAGGCTGGAGTTCGCAAGGCCCGTGCGGAGTCCGGCTTTCGAAACCTCGAACAGGGTCGGGGCTACCAGCAGGTGAGGCGGAACCCCGTGAAGTCGGCCGTGAACGCGGCGTCGACGAGATCCACGGCGTGGATGCCCGCCATCGCCCCGGTGAAGCGCAGCTTGGAGCCGTAGTCGTCGGACAGCTTGGTGAAGTCCAACGGCGGCCCGACCGGCGTGCGCACACCCTGGCGGACGTACCAGAACCGGGCCCGTCCGTCGTCGACCGTCACGCCCAGGGTCAGCGGCCCGCTCGCGTCCACCTCCACGACCGCCGCTTGCCGGGTACCGAACTCCTCCCGCTCCACGAGACTGAGCACCGTACGACCGCCCCCGCGCCACTGCTGCCCTTGCTGCCCCTCGCCCTCGGGCTCCGCCCAGGTGAGGTCCAGGCTCAGATACGCCTCCGTGTTGTACCGCAGGACCAGCCCGGCGGCCTGCGTGAACGTGTGCGGCCCCGCCTCCACCGTGACCTCGGCCTCCGCGCGGTGCTCGGTGATCCGTTGGGCGAGCAGACTGTGCGCCCACCGCGACTCGGGACCGTGCCGGCCGGTCAGCCGGATCCAGTCGGGGCGGGCGGTGGTGTCGGCCCAGCTGGGATCGGCGTATCCGCGCGGGGTGCTCCAGGGCCAGCCCAACGGCTCGTCGGGATCGCCCAGTTGGGGCTGGGGCTGGGGCTGGTGCTGGTGCTCAGGCTCCGCGGACGGTGTCGGTACGTCGACCTCGACCGCCGGATGCCAGTCCCCGTGCCGCAGCCGCGGCCATCCCGCCTTGTCCCAGGTCACCGCCTGGATCGCCGTCTCCCGTCCGAGTGTGCAGCGCGGACCGTCCGGTGTCTGGAGCGGGCGGGCCGTCAGGTGGCTCAACACCCAGTCGCCGTCGGGCATCTGGACCAGCTCGCCATGACCGGCCTTCTGCAACGGCAGCGACGGATCGTCCCGGGACGTCAGCAGCGGGCGCTCGTCGAGTTCGTACGGGCCGGTGACGGCGCGGCTGCGTGCCGTCCGTACGCCGTGC
This sequence comes from Streptomyces sp. cf386, assembly GCF_900103585.1. Taxonomy (GTDB): domain Bacteria; phylum Actinomycetota; class Actinomycetes; order Streptomycetales; family Streptomycetaceae; genus Streptomyces. Next base: position 22,681 of record NZ_FNHV01000021.1, on the reverse strand, counting down.
TCGAAACCGGTGCCCCCTTCCGCCAGGACCAGGTGGTACCAGCCGTCCCGGCGCACCAGCTTCGGGCCCTCGATGAGCCGTTCGTGCTGGAGCAGCAAGTGCGTGTCCCCGACCGGACCGAGGCTCTCCCGGTCCAGTTCGGTCAGCATGATCCCGGCGAACCGGCGGCCGCCGGGGCGATGGTCGTTCTGCAGGTTGAGCAGCCACAGCCGCTCCTCGTCATGGAAGAGCGCGGGGTCGAACCCATGGCTCGGAAGGCGACGCGGCGCCGTCCACTTGCCGCCCACCTCCACGGCCGTACTGACGTAGGTGTCCACGTCGAAGTACGGCGTGCCCACCGAGCGCACCACCGAGTAGACCACCCAGAACCGCTCGCCGTCCCAGCTCAGCGACGGAGCCCAGACGCCACCGGAGTCGGGCACCCCGGCCAGTGAGTCGCCGGGGACCGCGCCCCGGACGTGCCCCGCGTACTCCCATCGGGCCAGGTCACGGGAGCGATGGATCGGGATGGTGGGAAACCATTCGAACGAACTCGTGGCCACGTAGTACCAGTCGCCGACCCGGACCAGCGAGGGGTCGGGCGCGAAACCGCGGAGGACGGGATTGCGCAGCAGGGTCACTTCAGGGCCCCCAACGTCACGCCGGACCGCCAGTAGCGCCGCATCGCGACCATCATGATCGCCATCGGGACGATGGACAGCAGCGCACCCGTCAGGACGAGGCTGGTCACGTCGATGCCCGACTCCAGGCGCTTGCCCGACCAGTTGTACAGACCCAGGTTGAGCGTCCAGTTCTCCTCGCCCCGCAGCACGGTCAGTGGCAGGAAGAACGCGTTCCAGGTGTTGACGAAGGCGAGCAGGAAGACCGTCGCACCGCCCGTCGTCATCATCCGCAGCACGATGCTGAAGAAGATCCGCAGCTCACCGGCGCCGTCGATGCGGGCCGCCTCCAGCAGCTCGAACGGGATCGTGGCCTCGGTGTACACCTTGGCCAGATAGACACTGAACGGGTTGATCAGACACGGGATCAGCATCGCCCACGGGGTGTCGACCATGCCGATCGCCGAGAAGAGCAGGTACAGCGGCAGGGTGAGCAGCGCGATCGGGATCAGGAAGGACCCCACCACGGTCGCGAACACCACACCCCGGCCGGGGAAGTCGAAGCGCGCGAGGCCATAGCCCGTGGCGAGGGCGATGAGCGTGCCGCCGAGCGAGCCGACACCGGCGTAGAGGAACGAGTTGGCGGTCCAGCGCAGAAAGATGCCGTCCTCGTAGGTGAACACCTGCTGCAGGTTGTCCCAGAGATGCCAGCCCGAGAACCACAGCCCGTTGCTCTGGTACAGCCCCACCCGGTCCTTGGTCGCCGCGATGATCAGCCAGTACACCGGAAACAGGCTGTAGACACTGGCCAGGACGAGACCGAGCAGCAGGAAGCGCTGCCCACCACGGGAGCGCGCGGCCGGATCGGGCCGGGTGCGCCGACGGACGCCACCCCCGCCGGCCGGCGCAGCAACGGTGTCCGTGCCGTTTTCCTTGCGGTTGGCGGTCAGCGCCATCAGTCCGCCTCCCTCGAGGTCAGCCGGTAGAAGAGGAAGGACGCGACGCCGAGGATCAGGGCGAGCAGCACCGAAAGGGCCGCGGCGTAGTGGTAGTTGCCGGCGTTGAACGCCTGGTTGTAGATGATCATGATCGGGGTGAAGCTGTCGCTGACGGTCTGCGGGGTGATGTTCCGGAACAGCGCGGGCTCGTTGAAGATCTGCAGCATCTGGATGATCGACAGCAGCGCCGTCAGGACGAGCGCCCCGCGCACGAACGGGATCTTGATGCTCAGCGCGATCCGCAGCTCGGAGGCGCCGTCCAGCCGAGCGGCCTCGAACAACTCGCGCGGCACGCCCTGCAGAGCCGCGTAGATGATCACCATGTTGTAGCCGATGCCGTGCCAGGTCAGCAGATTGCCGATGGCCGGCCACACCATCGAGGGCGAGAAGAAGTTCCAGTCGAACCCGAAGAGTTCGCCGAGCGGGGTCAGCGGCCCCACCTCGGGGCTGTACAGGTTGATCCACACCAGGGCGGCGACGACGCCGGGGATCATGTACGGCACCAGCAGCAGAATCCGGAACCGCCCGGCCACCTTGGCGCTGACCGCGTCCAGGAACAACGCCAGAACCAGGCTGACGAGGAGCATGAACGGGATCTGCACACAGGCGAACAGCACCACCCTCAGGATGGACGTCATGAACGCCGAGTCGGTGAGCCCGTTCTGGTAGTTCTCCAGCCCGACGAACTCCGTGGTCGCACCGCCGAGCCCGAGCCCGGACTGCTTCTGCAGAAACAGCGACTGGTAGACCGCGTAACCGATCGGGAGCAGATACAGGAAGACGAAGCCGAGCTGGAAGGGCACCGTGAAGGCGGCACCCTTCCAGCGCTGCGAGCGAATCATCGAGTCCGCCGCCTCAGCCCTTGACGCTGATGCCGCGCTGCTTCAGGTCATTGACCGTCCACTCCTGCATGTGCGCCAGGAGATCGGTGACCTTCTGCTTCTTGCTGACGACCGCGGCCCACTCGTCCTGCATCTCGGTGAACATCGCGGTCCAGTTGGGCCCGAAGGTCCAGTCCGTGGTGACGGTGCCCAGGCTGTCGGTCACGACCTTCTTCGCCGGCTCGTAGTTCTTCCCGAGCAGCTTGTCGGAGATCGCCTCGGAGACATACGCGTCACTGTCGGACAGCGCCGGCATCACACCGCTGCCGGTCTCCGGACTCGCCATGGTCTTCACGGCACCCGTGTCCGTCGACATCCACAGCGCGGCCTCGGCGGCCTGCTCCTTGTTCGCGCAGTCCTCGGTCACCAGCGTCAGATTGCCGCTCTGGTTGGTCCCGGCCGGAGTCTTCGCGGCCTCACCCTTGAAGGTCGGCCAGGGGGACAGCGCCCAGTCACCGAACGACTTCGTGAAGTTCTGCACCATGCCGGACATCTGCCAGGTGGAGATCTGCCGGGTAGCGGTGCCGCCGTTGTCGTAGTTGCGCTGCACGGCGGCGTAATCGGCGAAGGACAGCTTGGAGTTCAGATCATTGTCGATGATCTCCTGGATCACCTTCGCGGCCTTGAGGGTGCCCGCGTCCTGGAAGTTCACCACCCACGAATCGCCGTCGATGCTGTACCAGTGCGCCCCGGCCTGCATGGCCAGCACCTCCAGGGTGCTCGGGTCCTCACCGGCATAGTTGGTGATCTTGATGTCGTGCTTCTTCAGCTCCTTGCCCGCGGCGATGAAGTCGTCCCACGTCGCCGGGGCCTTGAGCCCGTACTTCTCGAAGAGGTCGGTGCGGTAGATGGTGAAGGCGGGCGCCGAGGCGGTCGGGACCCCGTACACCTTCCCCTGCACCTGCCCGGTCGCCCACGAGCCCGCGTTGAACTTGTCCTTGTCCGCCTCGACGTACTGGGTGATGTCGGCGAGCGCACCCTGCGAGACCCAACTGGTCACGTACTCACCGGTGTTCTGCAGCAGACACGGCGGGTTGCCCGCCTTGACCGCGTTGGTCAGCTGCTTCTGCATGGTCAGCTGGTCGGTGACCTTCGTGTACTTGAGCTGGACGTCCTTGTGCGAGGCGTTGAACGCCTTGACGACGGCCTCCTGCCCGTTGGCCCAGCCCCAGAAGTCGAGGGTGACCGGGCCGGAGGCCTTGGAGTCGGAGTCCGAGGAGTCGTTCCCGCCACATGCGGCGAGCAGACCTGTCAGGGCGATTCCCGCGACGGCGGCGGAGGCGAACCTTCTCCGGGGGCTGGTGAAGTTCATCTGACCGTGATCCTTCGGAATTGGGCGTTCTCAGAACGAGAGGACGGCGGCTCGGTGGTGCCGGCCGGGAACGGCGGCCGGAAACCGTCGGCTCGCGGTTGCGGGGGGTCGGCCAAGCAGAAGCTGTAGTAAGCGGTTGCAGGGACGGTAGGCCGACGGTTCTGGTCATAGCAAGAGGTGCGCGGCAATTTGTTACGGCGGGGAGACGCTGAAGTTATCGCCGAGAGCGCGGCGGCTGACGGCGGCGAGCCAGGCATACCCGCAGGTCACAAGGGGACCGGCTCGGAACGGGGCGGACCGGCGACGAGGCGCCGACCGGCCCGGGGCGGAGGCGAAAAACTTGAGGAAACCGATTACGTAACGCACGCCAAGACGTATCTCGGCGGCGCCCACGCGGGCACCGCCCCGCGGCTCAGTCCCGCGGGCGAGGCGGCCGTACGGAGTTGCGTACGACGACATGGGTGCCCAGCACCAGATGGTCGCCGTCGCTGCCCCTGCGGCGCCCCGCCGCGCCCTCGCGCCGGTCGGCCACGGCACGCAGCGCGACCCGGCCCATCTCCTCGTACGGCACGTGCACGGTGGTGAGTTGGGGGGTGAGCTGGGAGGCGAGCGGAATGTCGTCGTAGCCGACGATCGACACGTCCTCGGGCACCCGCAGCCCCGCCGCGCGCAGGGCCTGCATGGCTCCCGCGGCGACGACGTCCGTCCCCGCGAGCACCGCGGTGAAGTCGGGCTTCTCCTCCAGGGCTGCCTCGACGGCCTCGTACCCGTGCTCGTAGTCGTACGGTCCGTGCCGCACCAGTCCCGCCTCGAAAGGCACCCCGTACGCCTCGAAGGCGCGCTGCGCACCTCTCAAGCGCCCCTGTGCGGTGGTGAGTTCGGCGTGCCCCGGCAGCACGAGAACCCGCCGGTGGCCGGCCGACAGCAGATGGCTCGCCATGGCGTAGGCGCCGCCCTCGTTGTCGTAGTCGACCGTCGTCGCCGGCACGTCGCCCTCCAGCGGAGGTCTGCCCACCAGCACCAGATGGGATCCGGCCGCGTCGAGGGAACGGGCGAACCGGGCCATGCGCAGCTGGTACTCGTCGTAGTCGTAGGCACCGCCCAGCAGCACCACGGCGGCGACACCCTGCTGGCGCATGAGATTGACCAGGGCGAGTTCCCGCTCGGGATCGTCACCGGTCGTCCCCACCAGCGAGAGCCATCCCCGCAGGGTGGCGGCGCCTTCCACACCCTTCGCCACATGGGCGAACGCGGCGCCGGTGATGTTGTTGATGAGGATGGCCACGGTGGGCGTACCGCCGCCGGCCAGGGAGCGGGCGTGGGCGTTGGTGACGTAGTCCAGGTCTCCGACGACCTTCATCACCCGGCGCCGCAGCTCCTCCGAGACCGGGTAGTTGCCGGACAGTACGCGCGAGACGCTGGCGACGGAGACACCCGCGCGCTCCGCCACGTCCCGGATGGTGGCCCGACCGGCGTCACCGGACGCCTTGCGCTGACTCACCCTTGCGGCTCCTTCACCGTCGCGCCTGCCTCGTGGAAACCGTATCCCATGGGTTCTCCGGGCCACGGTGCGTGCCCGGCGTTGAGGGGCGAGCGCTGGGACCGCAGGAGTGTGCATGGGGGTGGTGCGTGATCCGGTGGGGGTGTCGCAGGGCCGGAGCGAGGTCGGCCGGTGTGTGCACCGCTCCCTCACGCCACCCGGGCCAGATCGGCCAACCGCACCTCATGCACCAGCCCCCCGCCCCCGGCCACCCGCTCCAACTCCTCCACCACAATCCGCCCCAGCCGCTCCAGCTCGTTCCCCAACGACCCCGCGATATGAGGCGTAAGAAACACGTTGGGCAGGTGATACAGCGGCGACCCCGCAGGCAACGGCTCCGGCTCGGTCACGTCGAGCACCGCGTACAGCCGTCCGGAGACAAGCTCGTCCGACAGTGCCTCGGGATCGATCAACGCCCCCCGCGACGTGTTGATCAGCACGCCTCCGTCCCGGATCAGCCCGAGCCGGTCCCCGTCGAGCATCCGGTACGTCTCGGGGATGTCCGGCGCGTGCAGGCTGACGATGTCGCTGTGCCGCAGCAGGTCCTCCAGCGACAGCAGTTCGGCCCCGAGTCGGGCGGCCTCGGTGGCGCTGACGTACGGGTCGTGCAGCAGCACCGTGAAGTCGAACGGCCGCAGCAGCTCCAGCAGTCGTCGGCCGACCCGCGAGGCGCCGATGACGCCGATCCGGCGACCGACGTTGCCGGTGGCGGCGGTCTCCGAGTGGGTCGGGTAGGTGTGCGTGGTGCGGAACCGCTCCCGGTGGGTGAAGGTGTCCTTCCCGGCGAGCAGGATCATGGCCAGCGTGTACTCGGCGACCGGCAGCGCGTTGCCGGTCACGGCGCTGGAGACGGCGACCCCGGCCTTCCACAGCGCGTCGCCGATCAGTGAGCGGACCGACCCGGCGGCGTGCAGCACCGCACGGAGCTTGGGTGCGACGGTGAGGACGTCCGCGTCGAGGCGGGGGCAGCCCCAGCCGGTGATCAGCACCTCGGTCCGGGCGAGGACCTCGGCCGCCGCCGGGTCGGTGAAGTCCCGTACGACGAGCGCCGGGTCGAGCTCGGACGTCTGCCTCAGCCGGGTCATCAGCGGCGCCGGGAAGAGCAGGGGGAGGTGTACCGGATCCATCGCGAACACGGCCCTCGGTGGGAGCGGGCTGGGCATGGCTCTCCTGAGACACTCAGCGGAAACATTTTCTGAAAGCGCCTTCTACCGTAGATCTGCCGGGATGGCCGGTCAATCACCAGGTCGTCGAGCAGACTTTCGAGGTCCATGGGCGATGACCTGTGCGGTGTGCGGTGCCCTGGGGCTTAGTGACCGAAATCGGTTTCCCGGCTTTCCCGGCTTTCCCGGGGTGTGGCAGGGGCCGGGTGCGCGCGGAGTCCGATGAAAGCGGTCGACGAGCGGTTGGCAAGCGGTCGGCTAGCGTCGGCAACCGGTTCCCGTCGTCAGGCCCGATCCCGCCACCCCAACCCCCACCGGCTCCGCAGATCAGGCCCTGTTTCCGGGCCCCCGCGGGCCGCCCTTCACGGTGAAGCCGAGGTTACACAGTCTTTTCGAAAATTCGTCGAGGCTCTTGACGCCGTTTCCGGACCGCAAGAAGCTCTGCCCCAACACCACGGCAACCGGTTGCCATGTGGCCGGATTCCGGCCAGTGGAGGGATCCGTGGTCGAAATCCCGAACGGACAGAGCAGGAGGTGGTGCGCTCATGCGACGCCCACATGCCGGTGCCCCGCTGAGTCGCCGCCGATTTCTCAGCCTCTCCGCGGGCGGGGCAGCGGGTGGCGCTGCGGCGCTGAGCGGCTGTGCGCTCCAGGTGTCCACCGGGGTCGACGGCGGCTCGGGGGAGACCGTCACGATGATGGTCAAGGGCGACGACATCACGCCCGAACTGGTCCAGCAGGCCCTGAAGGACACCGGCATCACCATCAAGCGGGTGGACTTCGACATCACCAAGCTGATCGCGATGCTCACCAGCGGCAACCCGCCGGACCTGGTGCGCGGTGTGGGCGCCCAGGACACGGCGTACTTCGCGGCCCGGGACGTGATGCAGGACCTGGACTCGTACTTCGCCCGGAGCAAGGTGCTGCGGCTCGACGACCTGGACCCGGTCAACGACCTGTGGCGCTACGACGGAAAGACGCAGGGCAAGGGTCCCCGCTACGGCATGGCGAAGGACTTCTCCCAGGACTCCATGTTCTGGTACAACACCTCGGCCTTCGACAAGCAGGGCCTCGGCTATCCGCCGGAGACCGAGCCGGTCACCTATGAGGAGTGGCTGGAGAACGCCCGGCGACTGGTCCAGCGCTCCAAGGGGCAGACGACCGTCTTCGGCGGCAGCTACAACGGGCTGACCAAGGCCACGCTCCTGGCGACCATGACCGCCTCGGCCGGCGGCAGCCTCTTCAGCGACGACTTCTCCCGTGTCGACTTCACCACGCCCGAGGCCCGTAAGGCGCTGGCCTGGTACATCGAGTACTGCAAGACCAAGGTCGGGCCGAGCGCCATCCAGCCCGACCCCAACGGCTGGGACGGGCCGACCTTCCAGGCCGGGCGGCTGGCCATGTCGAACTCCGGCTACTGGATGGGCGGCCTGATCGGCACCGACAAGAAGCTGGCGGAGGTCTCCCGGCTGGCGCCCGCCCCGATGTTCGCGGGCGGTCAGCGCATCAGCGCCTGCCAGGGCGGCACCGGTCTGTGGATGCCGAGGAAGGCGAAGAACAAGGACGCCGCGTGGCGGATCTTCGAGTGGTTCTTCGGCGAGGCCCCGGCCAAGGCCCGCGCCTCCGGCGGCTGGGGCATCCCCACCCTGAAGTCCCTGCGCTCACTGATGCCCGCTCAGGAGGCCTATCAGAAACGGGTGTTGAAGGTGCAGGAGAGCGAGCTGGGGCACTTCTCGGTGGTCGCCTTCTCCCCGTACACCACGGGGGATTCCTTCGAAGCCCTCTTCAACCAGGCCGCCCCGGCGGCGATGAAGGGCGAGATCTCCGTCGACACCCTCGCGGGAAATCTGAACTCCGTCATCAACGAGCAGCTCAAGCGCGGCAAGGAGCAGGTGGGATGACGACCGAACAGATCCCCTCCGTCGCGGACCGGACCGCCCGCCCGACCGTGAGCACCGGTCGTACCGGGTCCGCCGAACGGCGCCGGTCCTCGATGACCGCACGCAGGCACCGCGCGTTCTACATGTTCGTCTCGCCCTGGATCATCGGGTTCCTGCTGCTGACCATCGTGCCGATGGCGTACGCGCTGTGGCTGAGCTTCACCACGTTCGACGGTATCTCGCCCCACTGGAAGTACGTCGGCCTCGGCAACTACCGCGAGCTGCTGAACGACTCGGTGACCTGGGACGCCCTGGGCCGCGCGGGTCTCTTCGCGGTCACCTCGGTGCCGCTGTCGATCATCGCGGGGCTGGGGCTCGCCGTCCTGGTCAACCGGCCGATCAGAGCCCGCGGTCTGTTCCGCACCCTGCTGTATCTGCCGGCCGTGGTGCCGCCGGTGGGCGCCGGTATCGCCTTCAAGAACCTCTTCGACCAGAACGCCGGTGCCACCAACGGTGTTCTGACGCTGTTCGGCTTCGACGCCCTCGGCTGGCTCGCCGACCCGTACGCCCGTTACGTGCTCATCATGACGGTGCTCTGGGGCGCCGGAAACATCATGATCATCTCGCTGGCCGGGCTCCAGGACGTCCCCCGCGAACTCCACGAGGCGGCCCGTATCGACGGTGCGAGCGCCTGGCGGACCTTCCGCAGCATCACCGTGCCGCTGCTGTCGCCGGTGCTGCTGTTCCAGACCGTGACCGGGGTGATCGCCTCGGTACAGACGATCATGCCGTTGCTGCTGGCCCCGATCAGTACCACGGGCGGCGTCACCACGGTCCCGCAGTCCAACTACCTGTACATGATCCATGTGTTCGCGCAGTACTTCGCGCTCGGCCGCTACGGCTACGCCTCCGCACTGCTGTGGGTGCTCTTCGTCCTGATCCTCATCGCGACCGGCCTCATCTTCAAGTTCACGTCCGGTGTGGTGTTCTACAACGTCGACCCGGAGGCGAAGAAGTGACCGCCACCAGCCTGACCCCCAAGTCGCCGGTCCGCGTGCGGATACGTACCAACCGCCTGGTCCTCTACACGGTCCTCGTCGTCGTCACCGGTCTGTTCCTCGGCCCCTTCGGCTGGCTGCTCCTCACCGGCCTGAAGGCCCCGGAGGAACTGGCCGCGGCGCCCGTGCACTGGCTGCCCGAGCACGTCCAGTGGCACAACTTCGCCGACGCCTTCACCCAGATCGACTTCCTCGGCTACGCCCGTAACTCCCTGATCATCGCTGTCATCTACGGCGTTCTCGTCACCCTCAGCTCGGCCTGGGTCGGCTTCGGGTTCGCGCGTCTCGACGCGCCGGGCAAGAAGTGGCTGTTCGGCATCCTGCTCGGCTCGATGATGCTGCCGCAGATGATCACCCTGCTGCCGACCTATCTGATCTTCGCCAAGCTCGGCATGGTCGACACGTACTGGCCGTGGGTGCTGTGGGGCCTGTCGTCCGCCCCGTATCTGGTGTTCCTCTTCCGGCAGTTCTTCGCCGGACTGCCCCGTGAGCTGGAGGAGGCCGCGATCGTCGACGGCTGCGGCTACACGTCGATCTTCTGGCGGATCTTCCTGCCGCAGTCCTGGCCGGTGCTCAGCGCCAGTTTCGTGATCGCCTTCACCTGGACCTGGGGCGACTACATCGCCCCGCAGCTGCTGCTCTCCACCGACAAGTCGACGCTGGCCGTCGCCGTGATGTCCACCTACGTCACCACGGGCGGCCAGCCCCTGACCCACCTCCAGGCCGCCGCCTCCGTGATGTACGTCGTCCCCATCCTGCTGATCTTCCTCATCGCCCAGCGCGGCTTCGTCGCCGGGATGTCCACGTCCGGGCTCAAGTAGCCCCTCTTGCCCACCTGTTGTTAAGGAGCCCCCGCATGAACAAGCCCCTGTCCCGCCGCACCACACTCCAAGCAGCAGGCGCCACCGTCCTCGCCGCCGGTCTCACCAACCTGTCGGCCACGGCCGCCCGGGCGGACGAGGCCGCGGCGGAGCCGCAGCTGGTGACCTACCCGGTGCCCTCCGGCGCCCCGGTCAACACCGGCAGCTTCACGGTCAAGGTCCGTGTCCCCGGCGGCAGTTGGCAGACGCTCGGCGTCCACCGGCCCACCCTTGCCGAGATCAACCCCACCACGGGCGGCAAGAAGCAGTTCAACTCCTCCCTCGCCTACTTCGACTTCTGCGGTGAGGTCGAGGTCGAGGTGACATACATCAAGGGCGGCGTGCAGAAGGTGCGGGTGCGGCCGGACTCGTACGGCATCAAACCCGAAGTCCTCGCCGACACGCTCCGGTTCACCCTGGACAGACCTCGCAACATCGTCGTCCAGATCAATGACGACCTCTTCGACTGTCTGCAGCTGTTCGCTCGCGAGATCGAGAAGAAGCGGCCGAAGGAGGACGACCCCGACGTCATCTACTTCGGCCCGGGCGTCCACACCACGTCCGACGGCTATCTGAACGTCCCGTCCGGCAAGACCGTGTACGTCCACGGCGGTGCCCTGCTCAAGGCGACGGTCGTCTTCCAGGACGTGGAGAACGCCCGGCTCATCGGCCGCGGCGTGCTCGCCGGAGCGAAGGCGGGCGGCGCCCTGATCGTCAGTTCGAAGAACATCTCCATAGGCGCCGTCACCATGCTCAACCCCAACGGCTACGCCGTGCAGATGGGCATGTGCACCAACGTCTCCATCAAGGGCATGTGCGCGTTCAGCTCCAAGGGCTGGGGCGACGGCATCGACGTCTTCTCCAGCACCAACGTCACGATCGACGGCGTCTTCATGCGCAATTCCGACGACTGCATCGCGATCTACACCCACCGCTGGGACTACTACGGCGACACCAAGAACGTCACCGTCAAGAACTCCACCCTCTGGGCGGACGTCGCCCACCCCATCAACGTGGGCACGCACGGCAACACCGACAGCCCCGAGGTCCTGGAGAACCTCGTCTTCCGGAACATCGACATCTGCGACCACCGCGAACCCCAGATGAACTACCAGGGCTGCATCGCCCTCAACCCCGGCGACGCCAACCTGATCAAGAACGTCCGTATCGAGGACATACGGATCGAGGACTTCCGCTGGGGCCAGGTCATCTACATGAAGGTGATGTACAACACGAAGTACAACACCTCGGTCGGCCGCGGCATCGAGGACGTGTACGTCAAGAACCTCACCTACACGGGCACGAACGCCAAGCCGTCTCTGTTCCTCGGCTACGACGCCGAGCACGCCATCAAGAACGTCACCTTCGAAAACCTGGTGATCAACGGCACCGTCATCGCCGACTCGATGAAGAAGCCCTCCTGGTACTACACCACCGACGCCATGCAGTGGTTCTCCAACGAGCACGTGACGAACCTCAAGTTCCTCACCACCGCCGAGGCCGAGGCGGCCGCCGCGTCATGAGCACCGCGAGAAGCATCCCCGCACCGAGCCGCCGGGGCTTCCTCGGCGGTACGGCCGCCCTGCTGCTGGTGGCGGGCACGAGCGGACTGCTCGCGCCCGGCACCGCCAGGGCGGCGGCGGAGAACCGCACCGGCACCAGAGCGTTCACCCACCCGGGCCTGCTGCACACCGCCGACGACCTGGCCCGCATGAAGGCGGCGGTCACCGCGCAGGAGTCCCCGATCCACGACGGCTACCTCGCCTTCGCAGCCCACGCCCGCTCCAAGTCGACGTACGCCATCCAGAACACCGGCCAGATCACGTCCTGGGGCCGCGGCCCCACCAACTTCCAGAACCAGGCCGTCGCCGACTCGGCCGCCGCCTACCAGAACGCCCTCATGTGGTGCGTCACCGGCGAGCGCGCCCATGCCGACAAGGCACGGGACATCCTCAACGCCTGGTCGGCGTCCCTGACCATGGTCACCGGCGCCGACGGTCCGCTCGGCGCCGGCCTCCAGGTCTTCAAGTTCGTCAACGCGGCCGAGCTGCTGCGGCACAGCGGCTACGACGGTTGGGCGGACGCGGACATCGCCCGCTGCGAGCGGTCCTTCCTCGACGTCTGGTATCCGGCGATCTCCGGTTACATGCTCTACGCCAACGGCAACTGGGATCTGACGGCGATTCAGTCCGTCCTGGCCATCGGCGTGTTCTGCGAGGAGCGCACCCTCTTCGAGGACGTGCTGCGGTTCGCCGCGGCCGGCGCCGGCAACGGCAGCGTCGGCAACCGCGTGGTCGCCGACTCGGGCCAGGGCCAGGAGAGCGGCCGTGACCAGGGCCACGAGCAGCTCGCCATCGGGTTGATGGGCGACGCCGCGCAGGTCGCCTGGAACCAGGGCGTCGACCTGTGGGCCTTCGACGACCACCGCATCCTCGCAGGCGCCGAATACGCCGCGCGCTACAACCTCGGCGGCCCCGTCCCCTTCACCCCCGACCTCGACCGCACCGGCAAGTACATCAAGACGACCGTCTCCGACAAGGTCCGCGGCACGCTGCCGCCGGTCTACGAGATGTACTACGCCCACTACGCCGGAGTCCGCGGCCTCGACACCCCCTCTACCGAGGCGGCCGTCTTCCGCGGCACCGGCGGCGCCCGCTTCGTCGAGGGCGGCAACGACGACCTGCCCGGCTTCGGCACCTTCACCTACGCCGGGACGAAGGCACCGTCCCCGACCGCCCCGACGACCCCGGCGGGCATCACCGCCCTCGGCGACTCCGACGCCGTCACGCTGGCCTGGCTGCCGTCCGCGTGGGCGACGACGTACACCGTCCGCCGGGCGAGCCGTCCCGAGGGGCCGTACGAGGAGCTCGTCACCGGGACCGACAAGCCGGAGTTCAGGGACACCGGCGTACGCGCGGGACGGACGTACTACTACACGGTCGCCGCCGCCAACTCGCAAGGCGGCAGCGCCGATTCGAGCCCCGTCCCCGCCACCGCCGGACTCCCCGCCCCCTGGTCCACCCAGGACATCGGCGCGATGAAGATCCCCGGTTTCGCCGCGTTCGACGGCGAGCGGTTCGTGCTGGAGGCGTCCGGCACCGCCGACACCTACCGCAGCGTCCATCTCCCCCTGCGTGGCGACGGCACGGTCACCGCACGGATCGTGTTCCCGCTCAGCTCGCAGTACGCCAAGATCGGCGTCACCCTGCGCGACTCCCTCGACGCGGACGCCCCGCACGCCTCGATGCTGATCCAGGGGCTGCCGCTGCACACATGGAGCGGCGTGTGGACCGTACGGCCGAAGACGGGGGCCGCTGTCTCCGCCACCGGATCCACCCTCGTCCCGTCCTCCCAGCAGCAGGCGATCACGGTGAACGCCTCCTTCCCGATCTCCGACCTCGGCGAGCTGCCCGAGTCGGCGACCCCTCTGGAGGCCCCCTACGTCGAGGGCGCCGGCGACGGCTACCGGCTGCGGGCGCCCTACTGGGTGCGGGTGACCCGCAGGGGCCGCCGCTGCACGGGCGCGATCTCCCCGGACGGAATCCGCTGGACCGAAGTCGGCTCCAGTGAGGTCGAGTTGGGGCGGACGGTGTACGCCGGCCTGGTCCTCACCTCCTGCCTGGGCGTCGACGCGGAGTACGCCGAGACCGGCACCGGCGCCTTCGACAATGTCACCGTCACCTCGGCCGCACACGGCGAGGTATGGACCGTGCCCCGCCCCGCCGGCCCCGCCACCGGCCTCAAGGCGACCACCGGCGCCGACGCCGTGGAGCTGGCCTGGACCGACCCCGATCTCTCCGCCCGCTACAAGGTGCTGCGGTCGAGGGCCGCCCACGGACCCTACGAGACGATCGCGACCGGCATCGCCCCCGTCGGCTTCAGCACCCGCCTGCGGTACGCGGACGCCACCGGCGTCCCCGGGACGACGTACCACTACGCCGTGACGAAGACCAACTCCGGCGGCCGAGGCCCGCTCTCCGACCCGGCCTCCGCGCGGATGCCGACCCCGAGCGTGCCCCGACTCACCTCCGCTGCCGCCGCGTTCGGCAACAAGGGCGTCCCCTTCCGTCACCTCTTGCGCGGTTCGCACGATCCGGTGCGCTTCAGCGCGGCCGGGCTGCCCGACGGGCTCCGCCTCGACAAGCGCACCGGCCTCGTCCACGGAACGCCCACCGAAAGCGGGCAGTTCACGGTCACCACCGCCGCGGGCAACGCCTCCGGCGACGGCACCGGCACGCTCGCCCTCACCGTCGGCACACCCCCGCCGGCCCCCTGGACGTACGGCGACCTCGGCGATCCGGTCCTCGACGAGCGCGCCTTCGGGACGCTGGGCGTGGTCGCGATCCGCACGCCGGGCAGCACGTCGTACGACGGCGGGACCTTCACCGTGCGTGGTGCGGGCGTCGATCTGACCGCCAACAACCAAGCAATGACCGGTCAGTTCGTACGACGGACCGTCACCGGCGACTGCGAGATCACCGCCCGGCTCGTCTCCCGCACGGGCGCGAGCGCCGACCGGGTGGGCTTGCTGATGGCCAAGTCGTTGTCGCCGTTCGACCAGGCCGCCGGCGCGATCGTCACCGGCGGCACCACCGCGCAGCTCATGCTGCGCACCACCGTCGCCGGAAAGTCGGCCTTCACCGGCACCGGCACGGCCGCCCTCCCCATCCTGCTGCGGCTGAAGCGCGTCGGGACCGCCTTCACCGCAGCCCTGTCCACCGATGACGGCGCCACCTGGACCACCCTCGACACCGGCGAGGTCCCCGGGTTCGGTGACGCCCCCTACTACGTGGGTCTCGTGGTCTGCTCACGCGACCAACTGGCCCGCTGCACCACCGAGTTCGACGAGGTGAGTATCACCACCGACTGATCCCCCCACGGATTGGAGTCGCACGAAATGAGCCGCATTTCCCCCCACCAGCACTCCGAGCAGGGCGAGTTGAGCCGCCGGGGCCTGTTCAAGGCCGCCGGCGGTCTCACCGCCGCCCTCGCCGTCGGCGCCTCGGCCGCCGCCCTCACGGGCGCCCCGGCCGAGGCGGCCCCGGCCACCTTCACCCACCCCGGCATGCTGCACGCCTACGGAGAGCTCAACCGGGCCAAGGTCCGGGTCGCCGCGGGCAACGAACCGTGGCTGTCCGGCTGGAACCGCCTGACCGCCAACTCCCACTCCGCGAGCACCTGGCAGCCGAACCCGCAGGCCACGATCATCCGCGGCGGCACGGGACAGAACTACGGCATCCTGTACAACGACATCCACGCCGCCTACCAGAACGCCCTGCGCTGGAAGGTCGCGGGCACCACCGCCAACGGAGACGCGGCGGTTCGCATCCTCAACGCCTGGTCGGGCACCCTCACCACGGTCACCGGAAACGCCGACCGCTACCTCGCCGCCGGCATCTACGGCTACCAGTTCGCGAACGCCGCCGAACTCATGCGCGGCTACAGCGGGTTCGACCTGGAGCGGTTCAAGACGATGATGCTCAACGTCTTCTACCCGCTCAACAACCGGTTCCTCAACGAGCACAACGACGCCTGCATCACCAACTACTGGGCCAACTGGGACCTGTGCAACATGAGCTCCATCCTCGCCATCGGGATCCTGTGCGACGACGGGGCCAAGTACGACCAGGCGGTGAACTACTTCAAGAACGGGGCGGGCAACGGCGCGATCCGCAAAGCCGTCCCGTTCGTGTACGACAGCGAGGGCCTCGCGCAGTGGCAGGAGTCGGGCCGCGACCAGGGCCACAGCGTCATGGGCATCGGCCTGATGGGCGCCTTCTGCGAAATGGCCTGGTCACAGGGCGAGGACCTGTACGGCTACGACAGCAACCGCTTCATGAAGGCCGCCCAGTACGTCGCCAAGTACAACCTGGGCCAGGACGTGCCCTTCACCACGTACACCTGGGGCACCGGCCAGAACTGCGCCCAGCAGAGCCACACGGCGGTCTCGGCCGCCAGCCGTGGGCAGCTCCGTCCGGTGTGGGACATCCTCCACTACCACTACGCCCGGCGACGGGGGCTGTCCGTTCCCTACATCACCGCCATGGCCGAGCAGGTCCGTCCGGAGGGAGGGGGTGGTGACTACGGCTCCGCCAGCGGCGGCTACGACCAGCTCGGCTTCGGCACCCTGATGTACGCCAAGTAGACCCGTACGCCAAGTGGCCGTGTCCCCCGAACAGCCCTCACATCCGCTCGTGCGCCGGAATATCGAGCCACAATGAGTTGCTCTGATCTTCACGGTGCACGAGCGCGGTGAGGAGGCTGGTGGACGTATGACGGCAGTCCAGACAGACCCCGTGGTGAGCACGCCATACGGTGCGGTACGGGGCCGGTACGAACACGGCGTCGCGGTGTTCCGGGGCATCCCGTACGCGGCGCCCCCGTTCGGCCCGAACAGGTTCCGGCCGCCCCTGCCGCCGGAACCCTGGGACGGCGTGCGGGACGCCGGGGCCTTCGGGCCGACCGCGCCGAAACCCCCGTACTCCGAGTCCTTCGCGCAGTACCTGTCCGACCCCGACGTGCCCGGCGACGGCTGTCTCAACCTCAACGTCTGGACCCCCGAGCCGGGCCCCGGCGCCCGCCTCCCGGTCCTGGTGTGGCTGCACGGCGGCGCCCTGACCAGGGGCTCCTCGGGCGTGCCCGTGTACGACGGGCGGCCCTTCGCCCGCGACGGGGTCGTCCTCGTCTCCGTCAACTACCGGCTCGGGGTCGAGGGCTACGGCCTCTTCCCGGACGCCCCCGCCAACGCAGGCCTGCGCGACCAGCTCGCCGCCCTGCAGTGGGTGCACGCCTCGATCGAGGCCTTCGGCGGCGACCCCGACCGCGTCACCCTGTTCGGCCAGTCCGCCGGCGCCATCAGCATCGGCGCGCTGCTCGCCGCCCCGCAGGCCCAGGGACTGGTGCGGCGTGCCATCCTGCAGAGCGGGCCGCCCGAGGCCGCCGAGCGGGACAAGGTGCGGCGGATGGTGCGCCGGATGGCCAACCGGCTGAAGATCCCCGCCACCGCCGCGGCCTTCGCCGACGTCGACCGTGAGCTGCTCCTGAGCACCCAGGCCGAGGTGGGCCGGCTCAGCAGCCCCGTGGTGGGCGGGCCCGCGTTCGGGATAGTCGTCGACGGCGACATCGTGCCCCGCGATCCCCTGGAGGCGCTCACACAGGGCGACGCCGCCTCCGGCGTCGACCTGATGACGGGCTGGACCCGTGACGAGTACCGGCTGTGGCTGGTGCCCGGCGGGCTCCTGGAGCGCATCGACCGGCTCGGCGCCGTCGCCCTCGCCGCCGCCATGGCCCGCTGCCGCGTCGGCGCCGAGGTGCCGCGCGGCTACCGCGGCCTGCACCCGGAGGCCGGCACCGGCGAGATCGTCGGCCAGATGGTCACCGACCACCTGCTGCGCCGCCCCCTGCACCGCCTGGCCGACGCCCACCCCGGATCGTCGTACGTGTACGAGTTCGCCTGGCCCTCCACCCTCCCCGACCTCGGCTCCTGCCACGCCCTGGAGCTCGGCTTCGTCTTCGACACCGGCGAGACCCCCGAATCCCGCAAGCTGGCCGGCGAGGGCGCACCGCGGGAGCTGGCGGACGAGATGCACCGGGCGTGGGTGCGGTTCGCGGAGGACGGCGACCCGGGGTGGCAGGCGTGGGACGACTCGCATCCGGTGCGGGTCTTCGGCGACGGCCCGACCCGTACGGCGTACGGCCCGCGCGACGCCGAGCTAGCCCTGTGGGACGCCGCCGTCCCGCCCGTCAGGCACGAGGGATCCACACCCGCATCGGCCCTGCCTGACGGTTCGCCCACGCGTAGTACGGAACTGCGGTCAGTCGTACGGCGTCTGCGGCTCCCCGGCGCCGTCCGTCGGCACTGACGACGCTCACCCCGCCCAGCAGGTCCGGTTCGTGCCGGACGGTCAGCTCGGCACCGTCCGGGAGGGTCAGCTCGTCGAAGGGAACACCGGGCCGCTGGTCCACGCCCTCCAGGCAGTGCACCAGCGGCCCGCGCTCGATCGCCACACAGCCCCGTACGGCGTCCACGCGCGGATCGGGGCCGGTCAGCCGGGCGGTCAGGTCGAGATCGAGGGTGAGACTGTCGCCGGGGGACCAGCGGCGGCGCAGACGGAGCCAACCGGGGCTCTGCACGGCGGGGGACGCGCCGCCGGGGGCCGTGGCCGTGAAGTCGGTGCACCAGGACGGGATGCGCAGGCCGAGGGTCCAGTCGGTGTCGGGGGCCGCCTCGACGGTGACCGTGACGCGCCCGTCCCACGGGTAGCCCGTCTCCACCCGGACCCGTCCGCCGCCGGCCTCGTACACGCCGGTCGCGTACTGGTGCAGTTGCAGGCCCTCGGTGTCCCCGCTCGCCATGTAGTGGGGGAGCGAGGCCAGCAGCCGCATCACGTTCGGCGGGCAGCAGGCGCAGCGGAACCACGGGGTGCGGCGGGCCGCCTTGTCGGCCTCGTTCGCGCCCTCGTACTCCTCGCGCACCTGGAGCGGATTGACGTACAGCCAGCTGTCGCCGTCCAGGCCGACGCCGGAGAGGAAGCCGTTGTAGAGGGTGCGCTCGATCAGGTCGGAGTACTTCGCCTCGCCGGTCAGCAGGGCCATGCGCCAGGACCACTGGATCGACGCGATCGCCGCGCACGTCTCGGCGTAGGCGCGGTCCGGCGGCAGTTCGTACGGCTCCCCGAAGGCCTCGCCCTCGTGCCGGGCGCCGACCCCGCCGGTCGGATACGTCTTCCCGGCCACCATCGCCTCCCACAACCGCTCGGCCGTGGCCCGCAGCTCCGGATCACCGGTCTCGGCCGCCAGATCCGCGACGCCCGCCAGCAGATAGAGCTGCCGTACGGCGTGCCCCGCGACGGAGTCGGCCTCGCGCACCGGCGTGTGGTCCTGCCAGTAGGCCCGGCCGAGGTGGGGATTGACGTCCGGGTCGAGGAGGCCGTGGCCGCGCCGGTCGACGAAGTACGCGGCGAGGTCCAGCCGGCGCCGATCGCCGGTCTCCCGGTACAGCTCGATCAGCGCGGTCTCGATCTCGGGGTGCCCGCAGACGCCGTCGATCCGCTTGCCCGGACCGAAGACGGAGTCGATGTGGTCGGCGAACCGCTCGGCCACGTCGAGCAGTTCACGGCGTCCCGTGGCCCGATGGTGGGCGACGGCGGCCTGGATCAGATGGCCCGCGCAGTACAACTCGTGGCCCCAGCCGAGTTCCTGCCAGCGACGGTCGGGGCGGGCGACCTGGTAGTACGTCTGGAGGTAGCCGTCGGTGTCCTGGGCGGCCGCCAGCAGCGCCGTCAACTCCTGGACCCGCGCGGCCAGTTCGGTGTCGTCGGACCGGTCGGCGAGCTGCCAGGACGCCGCCTCCAGCCACTTGTGGACGTCCGAGTCCTGGAAGGGGAAGTCCCCGGCGAACACCCCGGTGGCCTCGGCGGCGGCCCGGAGGTTGGCGAGGTTCCCGGCCTCCTCCAGCTTGGCCGGGCCCTGCGGGATGCTGACCTCGGCGTTGGTTCTGCGGCGCCCGGCCCAGAATCCGTCGGTGATGCGGGCGCCGACCGCCGGGCGGAGGGCTGTGTGCGCGTCGGCGGTGGGACGGATGGGTCCGGCGCTCATGCTGGGCGGCTCCCCGAAGATCGAAACCGGTGGTGATCGCCGCGAGCCTAAGGAGAGAGCGCTTTCACTACAAGGGTGCCGGTGGGTTCGCCATGAGTCGGGTGGGGCGCTCGCTACGTGTCGAGCGGCGCGACCGAGTCCCGTACCACCACATGGGTGCCCAGCAGCAGATGCTCGTCCGGGTTCTCCGGGGTGCGGCCCAGCGCGGTGCGTACGGCGAGGCGGCCCAGTTCCTCGTAGGGGACGTGGACCGTCGTCAGCGCCGGGTGCAGGTCGCGGGCGAACGGGATGTCGTCGTAGCCGGCCAGCGAGACGTCGCCGGGCACGTCCAGGCCGGCCTCGTGCAGGGCGGTGAGCGCGCCGGCGGCGACCATGTCGGTGGCGGCGACCACGGCCGTGAACTCCAGCCCCCGCTCGATCGCCTCCCGCATCAGACGGTGCCCGGCGTCGCGGGTGAAGTCGCCGTGCAGGAGCAGCGCCGGGTCGGGCTCCAGGCCGCGGGCGCGGTGGGCGGCGAGATAGCCGCGCTCACGGCCCTGGGCGGTGGTGTGGTCGGGCTTGCCGCCGAGGAACAGCACCCGTCGGTGGCCCTGGGTGAGGACGTGGGCGACCAGGGCGTAGGCGCCGCCCTCGTTGTCGTACTCGATGACCGTGACGGGAGCGCCGGGGCCGAGCGGCGGCCGTCCGCACAGCACCAACCGGGAGCCCGCCGACGCCAGCGAGTCGGCCATACGGCGGGTGCGCTCGCGGTACTCGGGGGTGTCGGCGGAGCCGCCGACCAGGATCACCGCGGCGGCGCGCTGGGCGCGCATCATCTCGACGAACTCCACCTCGTGCTGGACGTCGCCCTCCGTCGTGCACACCAGGCACAGATGCCCGAGCCGCCGGGCCTCCCGCTCCACCCCGTACGCCATGTGCGCGAACGACGGCCCGGTGATGTCCTCCAGCACGAACGCCAGCGTGGGCGTGCCGACCCCGGCGACCGCCTTGGCGCGCGCGTCGGCGACGTAGTCCAGCTCCCGCACCGCCCGCATCACGCGCGTCCGGGTCGCCGAGCTCACCGGATACTCCCCGCCGAGCACGCGCGAGACGGTCGACGCGGACACTCCCGCCCGGGCCGCCACGTCCCGGATGGTGCTGCGCCCCGCGTCCGCGCTCTTCCTGGTCATCCCTGCCTCGTCCCTCTCCCGGGCACCCTCGCCCACCCCCTGGGGGAACACACGGCAACACGATGGCAACCGGTTCCCGATGCGGAGGCTAGCAGCGGGTGAAGGGCGGGGACGAGTCCTGTGCGCGGGGGTGCTGCGGGTATTCCGGGCGCCGAGCTCCGGGCACCCCTCCGGCGGGCTACCTCCTCCGCGCGGGATCCTGCCGCTCGGTCTTCGGCGCGGCGATGGTGCCGTCCGTCCGGACCTTCGGCAGGCTCTGCTGCGGCTTCGGCAGCAGCGCCCTGCTCTCGTCGACCGAGCCGTCCTTCTGGACGCCGTACAGCGCGTTGTAGATGTTGCGGACGGCCGGGGCGGAGGCGCCGGAGCCGGTGCCGCCCTGGGAGATGGTCATGACGACCGTGTAGTCCTTGGTGTACGTGGCGAACCACGAGGTCGTCTGCTTGCCGTAGACCTCGGCCGTGCTCGTCTTGGCGTGCAGCGGGATCCTGTCCTGCGGCCAGCCGACGAAGCGCCAGTCGGCCGACCCCCGGGTCACGACGCCCGAGAGGGCCTCGTCGATCGCGTCGCGGGTCTGCTTCGTCATCGGCAGCTTGCCGTGGGACTTGGGCTTGATCTCCTGGACGGTCTTGCCGTCGGCGCTGATGATCGCCTTGCCGACGGTCGGGTCGTACAGCGTGCCGCCGTTGGAGATGGCCGCGTAGATCGTGGCCATCTGGATCGGGGTGACCAGCGTGTCACCCTGACCGATGGAGTAGTTGACCGAGTCACCGGCGCGCAGCCGGTTGCCTTCGAGGCAGTTCTCGTAGGCGATCTTCTCGGCGTACGAGCCGTCCTTCTTGCCGTACTTGCACCAGGCGTCCTTGTTCGCCTTCCAGTAGTCCTGCTTCCACTGGCGGTCCGGAATGCGCCCGGTCACCTCGTTGGGCAGGTCGATACCGGTCTCCGCACCGAGGCCGAACTGGTGCGCCGTCTTGTAGAACCAGTCCTTCGCGTTCTTCTTCGGCTTCGTCCCGCCGTCGCGCTTCCATTCCTGGTGGGCGAGGCGGTAGAAGACGGTGTCGCAGGAGACCTCCAGCGCCCGGCCGAGGCTGATCGGGCCGTGTTCCTTGGACTCGAAGTTCTTGAAGACCTGGTTGCCTATGGAGTACGAGCTGGAGCATTGGTAGGGGCCGTTGAAGGAGTAGCCGGCGTTGACCGCGGCCGCCGTCGGGACGACCTTGAAGATGGAGCCGGGGGCGGACTGGCCCTGGATAGCGCGGTTGAGGAGCGGGTAGTTGGAGCTCTTGCCGGTGAGCCTGGTGTAGTCCTTGGCGGAGATACCGCCCACCCAGGCGTTGGGATCGTAGGTCGGGTTGGACGCCATCGCGACGATGCGGCCGGTCTTGGCCTCCATCACCACGACCGCACCCGAGTCGGCCTTGTACGGCTCATTGGTGTTGCGGTCCCACTCCTTGCGGGCCTGCTTCATCGCGTCGTTCAGCTCGTACTCCGCCACCCGCTGCACGCGGGCGTCGATGCTGGTGACGAGGTTGGAGCCCGCCTGAGCGGCGTCCGCCTTGGCCTGCCCGATGACCCGGCCGAGATTGTCGACCTCGTAGCGGGTGACACCCGCCTTGCCGCGCAG
>NZ_FNHV01000045.1 GCF_900103585.1 Streptomyces sp. cf386 | reverse complement strand
TCGCCCTGCGCGGCGACCGGACCCATCACGGTGTGCGCGCCGTGGTGCGGCTGTTGCTGTCCGAGTGGCCGTTGGTGGTGGCGACGGTGCCGACGGTGGTCCTGCTGCTCGGCGCGGGCTGGGGGTGGTGGCCCTCGGCGGGCATCGAGTACGTGGCCTTCGCCGTGAACGTGGTGCTGCTGTTCGCCTGGGGCCTGCTCGCGGCCCGCGCTGCCGGTCGCACGTGGAGTTCCGCCTTGAAGATCGGCACCGTGGACTCGCTGCTCGGGCTGACGGTCGTGGTGGCCAACGCCCTCATCAAGTAGGGCGGTTGGCCGCATCGGGGAAATCGGCCTTCAGCCGGTTCGTGATCTGCTCCGGACTCCATGCCGTCGACCAGCGGCGGATCCTGCCGGTGAGGTTTGTTCCGGCCCTTCCACGGCGGAATCTGTGGCCCATGGCGAAACCAGCGAGTCCCCACGGCCGGCGAGATCTCGATCCCAGCCGCCGCGTCCTTCGAACTCAGCCCCCGCGCGATCGCCTGCCAGAACCGGAACCAGAACCAGAACCGGACGCGGTCCTCACGCCACGCGACCGTCGGCCGGCCTGGCGAGGGAATCCGCCCGCGATACAACCGAACAACGCCTGCTGCCGCTTCCCCGCACCCACCAGCAACACTCCGACCAGGCACCAACGCCATCGTGGACGCTGATCAACGTGCACCTCACCACGAGGTGACCCGAAAAAGGTCCCGGCTCAAGGCAACCCTGCGAGGAGTCTGTGACGACAAGGGAGCGGATCCGGCCAGTTCCGGCGGCCGTGATCCAGCTTTCCTCCGGTGACAGCATGCAAGGAGAACCTCACCCCCATGGACAACCCCACGAACGGCGGGCGCCGCGGGCGTCACCGCCGTCGCTGGACCGCCACCGGTCTGCTGCTCGGCGTGCCCGCCCTCGTCGTGCCGTACTTCCTGTTCGCGCAGGAGGACTCGCAGGCCGCGACGGTCGACGGCGATGCCTACTACCGGCTGGTTTCCATGCGCAGCGGCAAGGTGCTGGACGTCAACGGCTTCTCCACCGCCGACGGCACCCGGATCCAGCAGTGGACCGACCAGAACACCGCCAACCAGCAGTGGAAGCTGAAGCCCACCGGGGACGGCTACTACGAGCTGGTGAACCGCAACAGCGGCAAGGTGCTGGGCATAGCGGGCAACTCGACCGCCCAGGGGGCCGCCGCTGAGCAGCAGACCGACAGTGCCTCCGCCTCCCAGGAGTGGCGGATCGACGAGGTGAGCGGTTCGGGCGCCGTCACCTTCACCTCCCGCAAGAGCGGCCAGGTCCTGGACGTCTCCGGAGGCTCCACGGCCCAGGGCGCGGCCGTCATCCAGTATCCCGGCCACGGCAGCGCCAACCAGCAGTGGAAGCTGGTGAAGATGGCCGAGACCCCGGCGGCCGGGACCGGCGGGGCGCAGACCACGGCCGCGTCCGGACCGTACAGGTGGAAGAACGCCCAGGTGGTGGGCGGCGGTTACGTCACCGGCCTGGTGTTCAACCAGCGCGAGAAGGGCCTGCTGTACGCGCGTACCGACATGGGTGGCGCCTACCGCTGGGACACCGGGGCCGAGCAGTGGATCCCGCTGACCGACTGGATCGGTGAGAAGGACTGGAACCTGCTGGGCATCGATTCGGTGGCCACCGACCCCGTCGACCCCAAGCGGCTCTACCTCGCGGCGGGCACCTACACCAACGACTGGGCGGGCAACGGCGCGATCCTGCGCTCCACCGACAAGGGCCGCACCTTCAAGCGCACCGACCTGCCCTTCAAGCTGGGCGGCAACGAGGACGGCCGCGGGGCGGGCGAGCGGCTGGTGGTCGACCCCGCGAACAACGCCAACCTGCTGCTGGGCACCCGCAAGAACGGCCTGTGGCGCAGCACCGACCACGGCGCGACCTGGAAGCAGGTCTCCTCGTTCCCCGTCAAGGACGGGGCGAGCAGCGGCGGGGGCATCGCCTTCGTGACGTACGGCAAGGCCGGCAGCAAGACCATCTACGTCGGTGTCGGCGACAGGTCCACCTCCCTGTACCGCTCCACCGACGGCGGCGGCACCTGGCAGGCCGTTGCCGGGCAGCCCACCGGCCAGCTGCCGCAGCACGGCGTGCTCTCCGGTGACGGCTCGCTGTACCTGACGTACACCGACAACCTCGGACCCAACGGCGTGACGGCGGGTTCGGTGTGGAAGTACACGCCGGGCAGCGGGGCGTGGAAGAACGTCTCCCCGTCCCAGGGCAGTTACGGGTTCTCCGGTCTGGCCGTCGACACGCGCAAGCCGTCCACGGTGATGGTCACCACCCTCGGCCGCTGGTGGCCCGAGGACGAGATCTACCGGAGCACCGACGGCGGTACGACCTGGAAGGCACTGGCCGACAAGTCGGTGCGCAACGCCTCCGCCGCTCCTTACGTCGGTACCCACACCGGGCACTGGATGACCGCCCTGGCCATCGATCCCTTCAACTCCGGGCACGTGCTGTACGGCACCGGCAACGGCATCCTGCGCAGCAAGGACGCCCATGCCTCCGACAGCGGCGGCACCAGCCACTGGAGCATGGGCGCCCGAGGGCTGGAGGAGACCGCACTGATGGACGCGATCGCCCCTCCCGGCGGCGCCACCGTCATCACCTCCATGGGCGACCAGGGCGGCTTCCGGCACGACTCCCTGACCAAGGTGCCCTCCGGGCGGCTGAAGAACCCGATGATGACCAACAGCACCGATATCGACTTCGCCCAGTCCAAGCCCGCGCTGATGGTCCGCGTCGGCCGTGGCGGCGAGCAGGACGGCGCCTACTCCACCGACGGCGGCACCAGCTGGAACGGCTTCAAGTCGGAGCCGGTGGCCAGTGCCCAGGACGGCCGTGTCGCGCTCGCGGCGGACGGCTCCACCATCGTCTGGACCCAGGCCGGCCAGGCCCCGTACCGCTCGACCGACAACGGGTCGAGCTGGTCGAGGGTCAACGGCCTGGGCACCGACGCCGTGGTCGTCGCCGACCGCTCCTCGGCCAGAACCTTCTACTCCCTGTCCGGCGGCACGCTCTACGCCAGCACCGACGGCGGCGCGACCTTCACCGCCCGGGCCGGCAACCTGCCCTCCGGCCGGCTCACGGCCGTTCCGGGCATCGCCGGGGACCTGTGGATCTCCGGCTACGGCAAGGGGCTGCTGCACTCCACCGACGGCGGCCGCACCTTCACCACGCTCAAGACGGTGCAGTCCGCCTCCGCCCTCGGCTTCGGCAAGGCCAAGCCGGGCACCAACTACCAGGCCCTGTACCTGATCGGCACCGTCAAGGACGTCACCGGAGTCTTCCGCTCCACCGACAAGGGCGCCACCTGGCTCCGCGTCAACGACAAGGCCCACCAGTGGGGCGCCATCGGCGGCACCGGCGTCATCACCGGCGACCCCGACACCTACGGCCGCGTCTACGTCGGCACCAACGGACGCGGCCTCCAGTACGGCGACCCGTCCTGACCCCAACGCCCGAGCGGGGCCGCAGCCACAGCGGCCTGCGGCCCCGCCAAGGCAGAGGGAAATCGCGCCGTAGACCCCTGCCTCGACGCCCTACTGCTCCGTGCCCTTGGCGTGCCGTTGGCGTGCCCTTGAGAGCGGTCAACCACGGTCAACAGGGGTGTGATACGACCGGAACAACCATGTCGACACAGCGCATCTCCGCAGGTCAGAGGTAGATGGTCCAGTCAAGCGCCGTCGCTTCCCAAGCTGAGAGCGCGAGTTCGATTCTCGTGACCCGCTCCACAATGAAACCCCAGGTCGACAACCTGGGGTTTGTTGTTGGGCGAACCGAGGGATGATCGGCATCTGCAGGAAACCGATGAACTGGTCGGAATCACAGACTGGGTATACCCAGACCTGGCCTCAACTGAGCTGGTCGACGTGGGGCAGTGCCACGACGGTGAACATCATCGGGCCGCACGACCCCTCGCCGGCGTCCTCCCTCACCGAACTGCTCGGGCGGCGGGTGAGCGAGACACGGGTCGCGCTGCACGACGCCCCCTTGGCCGAGCCACCCACCATGTGACCGCGGAGCAGCCGGCTTCCTCATCAAGTCCGGCGAACCCGAGGAACTGATCGCCGGCGTGCGAGCCGTGGCAGACGGGGCGGCCTATCTGTCACCGAAGGTCGCGGCCCGGATGATCGCCTCCCCCTCACGGCACCACGGCGCCGAGAGCCTGACGGGGCGGAGCCCGGTTTCACGGGCCCCGCCTCGCACTGCGGTTGCCTGCCTGAACCGGGCTGATCAGCGCTTCCGGTAGACCGCCGTCACCTCGACCTCGACCAGCCACCCCGGCACCGCCAGTGAGGCGACCTCCATCGTCGCCCGCGCCGGGCGGGACTTGCTGGCGAGCAGCGGCGGCTTGGGGGCCGAGGTACCCATGGGCACCGGCACGACCTCCAGCGACTCGAGGTCGACGTTCGCGAAGTACTGCCGGTACGCGCGGTTCCAGCCCGCGTAGTCGGCGACGGTGGCGCCCGGCGGCTTCATCAGGTAGCACTTCATCGTGATGACATCGGCCGGTGTCACACCCGCAGCCTCGAGGTTGGCCTTGATGTTGCGCAGCACGACGAGCGCCTGCGCCTCGGTGACCGTGACACCCTCGGCCCCCTCGGTGAGGGAGGGGTCGGTGTAGCGCTCGGGCGTGCCCGCCGGAGCGCTGGGGTTGAGCGGGGACGGCCCGAGCCCACTGCTCTGGTAGACGGCCACTTCCCCGCCGGTCGCCACGCCGCCCGCGATGGCGGGGTTGGACTGGCCTTCGGGCAGCATGACCCGCACTTCCTTCGGGCTGGGCCACCAGCCCCGGGCGTCGGCCAGCGCGGTACCACCCGCGAGAAACGCGCCGGTCAGGACCGTGGCGGTGAGGACCTTCGAAGGCCGCTTCATCCAGCCATCACCCTCTCGTGGATGTCGGTGACGACCTTGCGGGCCGAGGTGAACGCGCCGTGCTGCCAGGCGATGACGTGGCTGAGCCAGTCGCCGGCGAAGTAGACGTGCCCTGCGGGCTTGTTCAGCAGCGCGTACTCCGGGCCGCTCTGCGACGGCCAGCCCACCCAGCCGCCCTCGATATGGGGCGTGCGGTGCCAGGCCACGCTGAAGGAGTGGTCGAGCTCGGTGCGGTACTTGTCTCCGTGGATCTTCACGCCCTGGCTCACCGCGCGCTCCACCCGCTGGGCGTGCGGCAGGTCGCTGTAGGCGACGGCGTTGGCGCCGAAGTTGTAGTAGCCGATGAGCGTGCCACGGCGGCCCTGGTAGCCGTACGAGGGGTACCAGATGGTGGACAGGTCCATGTCGGTCGGCGTGATGCCGCCGTAGATGTGCTCGTCGGTCTCCCACCAGCGGCTCCGGTACTCGAGCCCGATCTTGCCGACGGGAGTCGCGACGGGGTACTTCAGCGCCGCGGTGATGCCGGCGCCCAGGTTGTGCTTGACCCGGGCCATGACCATGGGCGGGATAGCCGCCACGACGAAGTCGGCCCGCTGGGTGCGGGTGCGGCCCTCGGCGTCCTTGTAGGTGACCTCGGCGCCGTCCTGGAGGTCCTTGACCTCCGTCGCCCTGGCGCCGTAGGTGATCCGGTGCCGGCCGACGGCCTTCGCCAGCGCGTACGGGATCGCGTCCATCCCGCCCACCGGCTGGAACATCAGCATGGCCTGGTCGTAGCCGAACTCGAAGGAGAATCGCTGCCCGACGCCGCTCGCGACGACGTCCGACAGCGAAGGCACCGCGCCGAGCACCGTGCCCTCCTCGAAGGCCGCACCCGGCTCGACCGAGTAACCGCGCCGGTCGCTGCCGGTGTAGGCGAATCCTTCGGCCTTGCCCTTGATGGCGCCGAAGTTTCGCAGGAAGGCGATGAGCCGCTCCTTGTCGGCGGCGGTGAGCTCCGTGTCCAGGGCACCCTGGTCGGTGGCCTTGGCGAGCAGCTCCGAGACATAGCCGTAGACATCGGCCTTCGCCGTGCGCCAGCGGATCGCCTTGCCCGCGAGGGCGGCGCTGTTCTCGTGGTAGATGTACGCGTTGGCGTTCTGGTTGGTGAACACCTGGAGGGGAACGCCGAGTTCGTGGCAGTACTCGAGCGTGACGTGGGACTGCGGCAGCCGGGCCGGGCCCGCGTTCATGTACTGGCCCTTGGAGAACGAACCTGTCTGGGTGCGCCCGTCCAGGTCGGTCAGTGTGGTGCCGTCGCGGACCGTCCAGTTGCGGCCGCCCGGACGGTCCTTCGCCTCCAGAATCCGGCAGTCGTAGCCTGCTTTGCCCAGTTCGTACGCCGTCGCCAGGCCCGCTATGCCGGCGCCGAGTATGACGACCTTCTTGCCGCTCCGTCCGGTGAGTGCGAAGTCGCCGCTCTGGGGCGCACGGTACTCCTCGGCCCTCGCGTCCGGGACCGGTGCGAGACCCAGGGCCCCCATCGCCGAGTACAGCATTCCGGCGCCGCCCGTGATCCCGACCGATCTCAGGAAGGCACGGCGAGATGCCTCTGCAGCCATTCAATCCTCCTCGCCCGCGGCCGACGGCCGGGGAGGGCCGTGGCGCGTCATTCGGTCAAACCCGGCCCAGTGGGGGGTGAGTTGCGGTTGAGACCGGAGGTGCACCACGAGCGTCCGTCAGCAGTGTTTCAAGGCCATGCCAATGACGTGTCGCACTGTTGCTCTTGGCATCACACCGCCGTCCTGTCCACTTCCCTCGTCGCTCTGCTCGCTCCCGCCAAGGCACATGCCGCCGCTCCCCCGCCGGCAGGTGCTCCCGGCGACCCGATTCCGCTGCCGCTGCCACTGCCGCTGCGAGACGCAACCAGTAGTGGGTATCTGGTTCGGCGGCACGCTGGGACAGCAACCCAAGCCCGAGGGCATGGCAAGGGCGACTCGGTCAGGAGGACTTGCACCACGCGTGGAGGCTGCCGCTTACCGTGACGTCGGAGTTGACGCCTCCCGCGCTGCACGCATGGCCCGGCTGCTGGTGCTGCCCGTGCCCACAGCGTGCCCGTAAGAGCGGACAACCACGGTCAACAGCGGTGCGACCAGGCCGCACGACCGCACCGGCAGGACGACATCCACCCAGGCCGGCAGGCATACGATCGCTTGAGCGCCGTCGCTTCCCAAGCTGAGAGCGCGAGTTCGATTCTCGTCACCCGCTCCATGATGAAACCCCAGGTCAATGGCCTGGGGTTTGTTTGTTGTCTAGACCATTTTGGGGTCTCCGTGCCCTCTGTGTGCCCTAAGTCGAGGTGAAGCGGCCACTTCAGGGGCACTCGCGGGCCACTTTGAACAGCTCGACCCTCAAGCGTCTCAAATGGCGAGACGCATTGCATATGACCTGCGTCGCCGCTGCATGCCTTGTATGCGAAGTCACTTACACAAAGCGGCAGTTCACGATGAGGTGTGCGCGGCCCTTCACCCGCGGCTCCCCCGAACACTGCATGGTCGCCGGGATCCGGCGCGGGGAGGCGCACAGCGGTAGGTCGCGCAGGCCGGTGCGGGCGGCGACGAGGTCGAAGACCTTGACCACCTGGGTGCCGAGACTGCCGGAGAACCAGCGGTGGCCGCCAAGGGCGTTCTCCCCGGCAATCCGGCCCTGCTTGTGAGCGGTCGTGCCCAGCGGCAGCCAGGTCTTGCCGAGCAGGCGGTGGTGGGTGACGGCGCAGTCCCCGGCCGCGTACACGCCGGGCAGCGAGGTGCGCATGTACTCGTCCACCTCGATCGCGCCCATGACGCCGAGCTTCGCTCCCGCGGTGGCGGCGAGGGCGGTTTCGGGGCGCACGCCGACTACGACCAGAACGAGGTCCGCGCCTCGGGTGAAGGTCTTTCCGGCGAGGCCGGTGGCCCGGACCTGGAGCAGATTGCCGGAGGGGTCGCGGGTGATCGCGGTGACCTGGGTGCCGGTGAGGACTTCGACGCCGTGGTGGTCGAGTTCGGCGTGAACCAGGGCGCCGAGTTCCGCATCGACGGTGGGCAGGACTTCGGGGAGGGCTTCGATCTGGGTGACGGTCAGACCGCGGGTGGTGAGGGCCTCGGCCATCTCCAGGCCGATGTAGCCCGCGCCGATCACGATGGCCGACTTGGGGCGGCGGGCGGCGAGGGTCCGCATGATCTGGAAGGTGTCGCCCATGCTGTGCAGCAGCTGGACACCGTCCGTCGGTCCGAGTGCGTCGGGCCCGGTCAGCCCTTCGATGGGCGGGCGGGCACTGACCGCGCCAGTGCCGACGATCAGTGCGTCGTACGGCAGTTGCTCAGTGCCGCCGTCGGCGTCGCGCACCGAAAGCCGCTTGCCGGTCACGTCGATGCCGGTGGCAAGGGTGTCGGTGCGCACCTGCATGCCGGTGGCCTTCAGGTCGGCCAGGGTGCGGTGCGCGCGGTCGTTCCAGTGGCCGACTTCGCCGGAAACGTAGTACGGGATGCCGCAGATGGAGAAGTTCGGGTAGGCGTCGGCCACCACGACGGTGACCTCGCTGTCCGGATCCAGCTCGCGGGCGCGCAGGGCCGCGCTGATGCCGGCGTCGCTGCCGCCGACGGCGACGATGCGTCTGCTGGCCACCAGGTACCTCCGTCGGAAGTCCGAGAAAGGGGGCTCGGCGGGGCGCTGCGGGCGCCCCGCCGGCGTCGCGTGTCAGGCGAGGTGGTCGGCGAGGTCGCGTTCCAGGGCGGCCTTCGGCTTGGCGCCGACGATGGTCTGCACGACCTCGCCGCCCTGGTGGAGGTTCATCGTCGGGATGGACATCACGCCGATGGGGGTCCCCCCGCTCGAGCGAAGCCGAGAGTGGGGGAGGGCGGCGATGGCCGGGTTCTCGTCGATGTTGAGCTTGACGATCTCGATCTTGTCGCCATGCTCGGCGGCGATCGCCTCCAGTGAGGGGGCGATCTGCCGGCAGGGGCCGCACCAGGCGGCCCAGAAGTCGACCAGGACCGGCTTGTCGTTGTTCAGGACGTCCTGTTCGAAGGAGTCCTCGGTGACGTCTTTGAGGGCCACGATGCTGCTCCGGAAGGTTGGTCAGACGGTGGCCACAGCTGGTTCGCCCGCGGTGTCGGCGTCGCTGAGCGCGGCGAGGTACCGCTCGGCGTCCAAGGCCGCTGCACAACCGGAGCCCGCGGCGGTGATCGCCTGCCGGTAGGTGTGGTCGACGACATCACCAGCGCCGAAGACGCCGGTGATGTTCGTGCGGGTGGAGGGCGAGGCGACCTTGAGGTAGCCCTCGTCGTCCAGGTCCAGCTGGCCGGTGACCAGGTCGGTGCGCGGGTCGTGGCCGATGGCGACGAACAGCCCGGTGGCCGCTAGGTGGGAGGTCTCGCCGGTGACGGTGTCGCGCAGGGTGAGCCCGGCGAGCTTGCCGCCGTCCTCGTGGATCTCGGCGACCTCGCGGTTGAAGGCGAAGGAGATCTTCGGGTCGGCGAAGGCGCGGTCCTGCATGGTCTTGGAGGCGCGCAGGGTGTCGCGGCGGTGGACGATGGTCACGGAGCGGGCGAAGCGAGAGAGGAAGGTGGCTTCCTCCATCGCGGTGTCGCCGCCGCCGACGACCACGATGTCGTGCTCGCGGAAGAAGAAGCCGTCGCAGGTCGCGCAGTACGACACCCCGCGGCCCGACAGCGCGTCCTCGCCCGGAAGATTGAGCTTGCGGTGCTGCGAGCCGGTCGCCACGATCACGGCCTTGGCCCGGTGGACCGTACCCGCGCTGTCCGTCACGGTCTTCACCGCACCGGTGAGGTCGACGGCGCCGATGTCGTCGGGGACGAGCTCGGCGCCGAAGCGCTCGGCCTGGGCCCGCATGTTCTCCATCAGCTCCGGGCCCATGATGCCGTCGCGGAAGCCGGGGAAGTTCTCCACCTCGGTCGTCTGCACCAGCGCGCCGCCGGCCGTGACCGCGCCCTCGAAGACCAGCGGCTTCAGGGACGCGCGGGCGGTGTAGAGGGCTGCGGTGTATCCGGCGGGGCCGGAACCGATGACGATAACGTTGCGGACGTCCGCACTCGTGCCCGTGCTCATGCCTGGGACTCCGGCGCGATCTCCTTGATCAGGCCCTCGACCAGCACCTTGATCTCGTCACGGATCGGACGGACCGTTTCGACGCCCTGGCCCGCCGGGTCCTCCAGCTGCCAGTCCAAGTACCGCTTGCCGGGGAAGACCGGGCAGGTGTCGCCACAGCCCATGGTGATGCAGACGTCCGACTCCTTCACCGCGTCCACGGTGAGCATCTTCGGAACCTCGGCGGAGATGTCGATGCCGACCTCTGCCATGGCCTCGACGGCGGCCGGGTTGACGCCCGCGCCCGGGTTGGAGCCGGCGGAGCGGACCTCGACGCGGTCCCCGGCCAGGTGGGTCAGCCACGCGGCGGCCATCTGGGAGCGGCCGGCGTTGTGGACACAGACGAAGAGCACGGAGGGCTTGTCGGACATCAGAGGTCTCTCTTGATCTCGCGCCTGCACGGCGACAGAAGAGGGCACACACGCATCAGCACCCAGTGGTGTCAGCCACCACTGATGTGACAGTATCAGTGCATGATGACGTCAGTCGACACTGATCTGATCCGGGTTCTGGCCGACCCGCTCAGGCTCCAGATCGTGACCCTCCTCGCCCAAGAGACGCTGTGCACCACCCACCTCGTGGAGGAGACCGGTGCCAAGCAGACCAACCTCTCCAACCACCTGAGAGTGCTGCGCGAGGCCGGGATCGTGGAGACGGAGCCGTGCGGGCGGTTCACCTACTACAAGCTCCGTGCGGACGTCATCGCAGCACTCGCCGGCCAGTTCGCCGACCTGGCCGAGTCCGCCCGCACCGCCGCCGGCAACAAGCGGTCCTGCCCCTGATCCCTCGCCGTCCGGCGACTGCACCAAGGAGTCCTGTTGACCGCCACGCACGAGTCAGCCGCCGAGTCGGCCATACCTGCCGCCGAGCCGCAGCCCGCCCCGGGCGCCACCCCGCCACGCAGGCCGCTGGCCGCCCGGGCCGCCGCCGAACTCGTCGGCACCGCAGCCCTCGTCGCGGTCGTCATCGGCTCCGGCATCCAGGCCACCGAGCTGACCAAGGACGTCGGCGTGCAGCTGCTGGCCAACTCCCTGGCCACGGTCTTCGGCCTCGGCGTCCTGATCCTCCTGCTCGGCCCGGTCTCCGGCGCGCACTTCAACCCGGTGGTCACTCTGGCCGAATGGTGGACGGGCCGGCGCGGTGGGGCGGGGGTGACGATCCGCGAGGCGGCCGTGTACGTGCCGGCGCAGATCGTGGGTGCGATCGCGGGCGCGGTCCTGGCGGACGCGATGTTCGCCAAGCCGCTCGTGGAGTGGTCCACGCACGACCGGTCCGCCGGGCACCTGCTGCTGGGCGAGGTCGTCGCGACCGCCGGTCTGATCCTGCTGATCTTCGGCCTGGCCCGCACCGACCAGCTGCGCTTCGCCCCCGTGGCCGTCGCCTCCTACATCGGCGCCGCGTACTGGTTCACCTCCTCTACCTCCTTCGCGAACCCGGCGGTGACCATAGGCCGCACCTTCAGTGACACGTTCGCGGGCATCGCCCCCGGCTCCCTCGCAGGGTTCATCGGCATGCAGCTGATCGGTGGCGTGGTCGGGCTGGCGCTGGTGGCCCTCATCTTCACGCCCGGGCGGGACACCGCCGAGTGACGCGCACGTCCCAGGTGGTGGTGATCGGCGGCGGCCAGTCCGGGCTCGCCGCCGGATACCACCTGCGCCGCCTGGGCCTGGACTTCGTCGTCCTCGACGCCCAGACCACCGCGGGTGGGGCCTGGCAGTACACCTGGGACTCCCTGCACCTGTTCTCACCCGCCGCCTACTCCTCACTGCCCGGACGGCTCATGCCGCCGCAGGCTGGTGAGGGGTACCCGGATGCTTCCCACGTCGTGTCGTACCTGCGCGACTACGAGAAGCGATACGAACTACCCGTCCACCGACCGGTGCGCGTGCAGGGGGTACACCGGGACGGTGAACTCCTGCGAGTGGAGACCGACTCAGGCCCCTGGCGCGCTCGCGCCGTGATCAGTGCGACCGGCACGTGGTGGCGCCCCTTCCTGCCCGCCGTCCCCGGCCTCGGGGGCTTCGGCGGCCGTCAGCTGCACACCGTCGAGTACCGCAGCCCGCAGGACTTCGGCGGCCGCCGGGTGATCGTGGTGGGAGGCGGCAACTCCGGCGCCCAGATCGCCGCCGACCTCGCCTACGACACCCAGCTGACCTGGGTCACCCAGCGCCCGCCCCGCTATCTGGCCGACGACATCGACGGCCGCGCCCTCTTCGACGCGGCCACCGCCCGCCGCCGCGCCCTCGACGCTGGACGCACCGACACCGGCGGCGTCGCCTCCCTCGGCGACATCGTCGCCGTCCCGCCGGTCCGGGAGGCCCGCGACCGGGGCCTGCTCACGGCGAGCCCGATGTTCACCCGCCTTGTCCCCGGCGGCGTCGAATGGGCCGACTGCACCCGTGCCCAAGCCGACACGATCATCTGGTGCACCGGCTTCCGCCCCGCCCTCTCCCACCTCGCCCCGCTCCAACTCCGCGGCCGACGTGGTCACATCGCCACCACCGGCACCCGTGCGGTGGACGAGCCACGCCTGCATCTGCTCGGCTACGGCGACTGGACCGGCCCCGCCTCCGCCACCCTCATCGGCGTCGGCCGCCCCGCCCGTGACGCGGCCCGGGAGATCAGCGCGCTGCTGGCGGCCGGAACGACGTAGCCGGCCGCCCGGGCGGTGCGTGCCGACGCTCGACGAGGGCTGTGAGGCGTCACATGCTGGGCACCAGGGGCCGAGCGCAGCATCTTCGGCTGCACTGAGAGCGGAGGGCGTCATGGCGGAGTCTGCGGTGGATCGCCAGGTGATCCACGACGAGTTGGAGCAGGCCCGCGCGACCTTCAACCGACTCCTCGGCGGCGCCACCGACGCCGACCTGCGTCGGGGTACAGAGGGCACCCGGTGGACCAACGGGCAACTGCTGTTCCACATGCTGTTCGGCTACATCCTGATCCGGCCGCTGCTGACGCTGCTGCGGGTGTTCGGGCGCCTGCCGCCCGGTGCCGGCCGGGCTTTCGCCCGGATCCTGAACGCCGGGACGAAACCGTTCGACGTCGTCAACTACCTGGGCCCGGTCGGCGGCGCCAAGGTTCTGGGCACGCGCCGGATGGGGACGGCGTTCGACCGCGTGATCGCCTGGCTGCACGGCCGTCTCGATGCCGAGCAGGAGGCCGACTTCGCGCTCGCCATGCACTATCCGACCCGCTGGGATCCGTTCTTCCGGGACGTCATGACCGTCGCGGATCTCTACCGGTATCCGACCCAGCACTTCGACTTCCACCGCCGGCAACTCACTCTGGGCCCTGCGCGTGAGGGACACCGCCACCCAGGCGAGTAAGTACACAGTTTCCTGAATTCAGGATTTCTTGTACGGTCGAAGGGTGCTGACTGTTGCTTCCGAGGTCGAGGTACTCGCGCGCTTCGGCCGTGCCCTCGCCGATCCGATCCGCTGCCGTCTGCTGCTGGCCCTACGTGAGGCTCCGGCGCATCCGTCCGACCTGGCCGAGCGGCTGGACATCTCGCGCACCCGGCTCTCCAACCACCTGGCGTGCCTGCGCGACTGCGGTCTGGTCATCGGGGTTCCCGTCGGGCGGCGTACCCGCTACGAACTCGCCGACCCGCGCCTGGCGCACGCCCTGGACGACCTGCGCACCGCCGTCGTCGCGGTCGAGACGGACCGCACCTGCACCGAGGCCGACGAGAAGGAGTGCTGCTGATGACCGCGCTCCCCCTGGGGCCCGCGCCGGTCCGGCGCGACCAACTCACCCGCCGCATACGCCTCCTGGCCACGGCGACGATCACGTACAACGTGGTCGAAGCGATCGTGGCGATCACCGCGGGCACACTGGCGTCCTCCACGGCACTGATCGGCTTCGGTCTCGACTCCGTCATCGAGGTCTCCTCGGCGGCGGCCGTGGCCTGGCAGTTCTCCGCGGCCGACCATGCCGTGCGGGAGGCCCGGGAGAAGACCACGCTGCGGATCATCGCGGTCTCGTTCTTCGCGCTCGCCGCCTATGTCACCGCTGATGCCGTACGCACCCTGGCCGGTACCGGTGAGGCCGACCGCTCGATCCCCGGCATCGTGCTCGCCGCGCTCTCCCTGCTGGTCATGCCGTTCTTGTCTGCCGCCCAGCGCCGCGCCGGACGGGAGCTCGGCTCGCTGTCCGCCGTCGCGGACTCACGGCAGACGCTGCTGTGCACGTACCTGTCCGCCGTCCTCCTGGCGGGCCTGGTCCTCAACGCCACCCTCGGATGGCCCTGGGCCGACCCCGTCGCGGCCCTGGTCATCGCCGTTATCGCCGTCAAGGAGGGCCGTGACGCCTGGCAGGGCAAGGGATGCTGCGCCGCGCCCACTTCAGCAACAGCGCCCTCCGTCGCCGAGGCGGACGGTTGCGGCTGCCGTGCGGGCTGCGACTGCTGCTGAACCCTGCATGGCCACCGCCGACGGAAAGTCGCCTGCCAGCCCCCTGGCACTTGGCCACTGCTACCCATACCGCCTCCGTCCTGCAGCGCAGACACCTCCCCGTGAAAGGATCAGCCGGGACAGACCGCCCGCGGGCGGGAGACGCACCGGCGCCCGGAGACCCGATGCACCAGCACCACGGCGATCTCGCCGCCACCCAGCAGGAGCACTGGCAGCAGACCTACGCCGCTCACCCCGGGATGTACGGTGCGGCGCCCTCCAGCCCCGCGGCATACGCCGCCACCGCCTTCCGCACGGCCGGGGCCGAGGTCGTGCTGGAGCTGGGCGCCGGACACGGCCGTGACGCCCTGCACTTCGCCCGCGAGGGCTTCCGCGTCCATGCCACCGACTTCAGCCCGGTCGGCCTGCGCCAGCTCGTCGAAGCCGCCCGCGCCGAGCAACTCGCCGAGCGGATCAGCACCACGGTGCACGACGTCCGCACCCCACTGCCGCTACCCGACGCCTCCGTCGACGCGGTCTTCGCACACATGCTGCTGTGCATGGCACTGTCCACCAACGAGATCCATGCTCTGGTCGACGAGGTCCGACGGGTACTACGACCCGGCGGGGTGTTCGTCTACACCGTGCGGCACACCGGCGACGCCCACTACGGGGCCGGCGTCGCACACGGCGACGACATCTACGAACACGGCGGCTTCGCCGTCCACTTCTTCCCCCGGCGCCTGGTCGACGCACTCGCCGCAGGGTGGGACCTGACCGAAGTGTTCACGTTCGAAGAAGGTGAGCTGCCGCGCCGCCTGTGGCGCGTGACGCAGATCGCCAACTGAACGGAGCGCCAAGGCAAGGTCAGGTGGACCCGCCCCGTCCGGCCTGCCCGACCCGAAGCGCACGGGTGGTCAGGCTGCGGCCGGCGCCATGGTGAGTAGCTTCCCCATGGCCGCCAGCACGGACGGCTCGACCCGGTAGTAGACCCAGGTGCCGCGCCGCTCAGAGGTGAGCAGTCCGGCCTCCTTGAGCTTCTTCAGGTGATGGGAGACCGTCGGCTGGGAGACCCCGACGTCGGAGATGTCGCACACGCACGCCTCGCCGCCCTCGTGCGAGGCGACCGCGGAGAACAGCCGCAGCCGTACCGGGTCACCCAGCGCCTTGAACATGCGCGCGGCCGTCTCGGCCTCCTCCGCGGTAAACGGGCGCTCGGTCAGCGGCGGGCAGCACGGCGCCACCGCCTCGGACGCCTCGGGTTCCAGCAGCGGCAGCACCTTGGTATTCGACATGCATCTATGTTGACATACGTCGAACCAGTCAGGCCAGGGGCGAACGACTCGGTCGCGAGCAGGGTGCGCCGCCAGGCTTCGCGCGACGCGGACGGCGCCCCGGTCCCCCGTCGTCGATCGCCGCCGCATCGATCTGCTCCCCTATCGATCCGCTGATTCGGTGAATGCCTATGTTGACGCTTGTCGATACAGGTGCCATCCTGGGTCTCGCAAGACATCGACAGCTGTCGAAACAAAGGGGAACACCGTGGCTGTGTCCACCAACAGCGTGCCCACCACCGACCCGCTGCCCGTCGTGGTCATCGGAGCCGGCCCCATCGGCCTGGCCGCCGCCGCCCACCTGGTCGAGCGCGGCCTCGAACCGCTGGTCCTGGAAGCCGGCACCTCCGCCGGCACCGCCGTACGCGACTGGGCGCACGTCCGTCTGTTCTCCCCGTGGGCCGAGGTCACGGACCCCGCCGCCGAGAAGCTCCTCGCCCCCACCGGCTGGGTCCGCTCCGACGGCGCCGCCTACCCGACCGGCGGCGACTGGGCGGAGCACTACCTCCAGCCGCTCGCCGACGTCCTCGGCGACAAGGTCCGCTACGGCGTCACCGTGACCGGTGTGGCCCGCGCGGGACGGGACCGGATCGTCGACGCCGACCGCGACGAGCAGCCCTTCACCGTGCACGTCGAGACGGCCGACGGCCGTGAGGAGCGCCTCACCGCCCGTGCCGTCATCGACGCCTCCGGCACCTGGAGTACCCCCAGCCCGATGGGCACCGACGGCCTGCCCGCCCTGGGCGAGAAGACGGCGGCCGACCGCATCTCCTACCGCGTCCCCGACCTGAAGGACCCGGCCGTCCGGGCCCGGTACGCGGACAAGCGCACCGCCGTCATCGGCTCCGGCGCCTCCGCCTTCACCGCGCTCGCCTACCTCGCCGACCTGGCCAAGGACGAGCCGGGCACCCACGCGGTGTGGATCCTGCGCCGGGGCATCGGCGCGAACACATTCGGCGGCGGCGAGGCCGACCAGCTCCCCGCCCGCGGCGCCCTCGGCCTGCGCGCCAAGGAAGCCGTCGAGGCCGGCCACGCCAGCGCGGTCACCGGCTTCCGCACCCAGGCTGTGGACCGCGAGGGCGACCAGCTCGTCCTCGTCGCCGAGGACGGCCGCCGCCTGGACCCGGTCGACCAGGTCATCGTGCTGACCGGCTTCCGCCCCGACCTGTCCTTCCTCTCCGAGGTCCGCCTCGGCCTTGACGAACGCCTCCAGGCCCCGACCGCCCTCGCCCCGCTCATCGACCCCAACGTGCACTCCTGCGGCACCGTCTACCCACACGGTGTCAACGAGCTCTCCCACCCCGAACAGGGCGTCTACCTGGTCGGCATGAAGTCCTACGGCCGCGCGCCCACGTTCCTGGCCATGACCGGCTACGAGCAGGTCCGCTCCATCACCGCCGCCCTCGCCGGCGACCAGGAAGCCGCCGAGCGCGTCGAGCTGACTCTGCCGGAGACCGGCGTGTGCGGCGGCGCGGGCCTGTACGACGACCCCGAGGCCGCCCAGAGCAACGAGAGCGACGGAGGCTGCTGCGCGGCCCCGGCCACCCTGCAGATCGGCATCGGCGCCCCGGCCACGACAGCTGGCGGCTGCTGAAGCCGCATCCTCACCAAGGAGGTTCGCCATGTCCCGCGTACAACTCGCCCTCCGTGTCCCGGATCTCGACGCCTCGGTCGCCTTCTCCAGCAAGCTGTTCGGCACCGAGCCCGCCAAACTCCGCGACGGCTACGCCAACTTCGCCATCACGGAGCCCCCGCTCAAGCTCGTCCTGATCGAGGGCACCGCGGACGAGGCGACCCGCCTGGACCACCTCGGCGTCGAGGTCGAGACGACCGACGCCGTCCACGCGGCCACCACCCGTCTCGGCGAGGCGGGCCTGGCCACGGCCGAGGAGAACGACACCACCTGCTGCTACGCCCTCCAGGACAAGGTCTGGGTGCACGGCCCCGGCCAGGAAGCCTGGGAGGTCTACGTCGTCAAGGCCGACGCAGACAACCTGACCAAGCAGCAGAACAGCACCTGCTGCGCCACCCCGGCCGACGCCACCGTCAAGGAACCGGCCGTCGCGGGCGGCTGCTGCTGACCCCCGCCGATGACCGAACTCCACGCCCTCGTGGCCGTGACCGGAACGGAGGACCGGTCACGGCCTCGCGTCGCCCTGCCCGCCGTCGGTGGCGGCGTGGGCCTGCTTGGCGAAGTGGGTGAGGACGTCGTCCTGGTCGCCGGGGGCGATGCAGACCATCCGGCCGTCCTTGGTGGTGAACAGTATCCGGCGGTTCTCGAAGCGGCCGAACAGGGCGTCCTCGACCCTGCGGGGGACGGGGTCGGTCTCGTCGTACTTGGCGGGGCCCTCGCCGACGGCCACGGCGTGGACACGGGACAGACGCAGCCCGAACCGTTCGGCACGAGCGGCGAGATGACCAGGGTCGCCTCGGCCGTGGAGCAGATCGACGATGAACTCGCGTCTGGCCGCGTCCTCCTGCCGTATGACGAGACACTGGGCGCGTTCGTATCCGTCGGCGAAGGCGTCCATGGCCTGTGCGATGACGGACAGGACGTCGTCGGGGCTTGCTGTGCGTGGCCAGGCGGCGCGGGCGGTGGCGAGGTGTTCGCCCACCAGCACGCGCCATCCGTGGCCCGATGCAGCAGCCTGCGCGCCCAGTTCGCGGCGCGAGTCGAGTTCGTCGCGAGTAAGGCGGCGGCCGGTGGAGGCGGCATCCGCCAGGATCTCGGCGTACCCCGTCGAGGAACTGGCCGGGTGTGTCGTGTTCTACTCGCTCCGCGTCCACCAGGGCGACCTGTGTCGGGGCGGTGGACCCGCAGGTGAGTCAGCGGGCCAACGGCTCGGTGCAGCGCGCGGTGAGCGGTCCGACGACGAGGATCAGGACGTACGCGGTGGCCAGGGGGACGATGCGCGGTTCGACTCCGACTGTGAGTCCCGGGATGACGATGGTCCTGGCGCCACAACGGCATCCCTACCTCGTCAGGGGTGAGGGCGTCGGCGTACGGCATCAAAGACGCGTAAAGATTGCCGGAATGCGGCAATGAACCCCTCCGCCGCTCCATGTGAGGATCCTGCCAAGCCGGAGACCGGCGACGGGGCGAGAGGGGGACGGTACGCATGGCCTGGTTCCTCGGACTCGGCATCACGGGGGTCGTGCTGCTCGCCTTGTCGCTGGTCTTCGACGGGGTCCTGGAGGGAGCCCTGGACGGGGTCCTGGACGGAGCCCTCGACGGACTGCTGTCGCTGCCGGTCGTTGCCGGCTTCGTGGCGATGAGCGGCTTCGGCGGGGCCATCGCCCTGGGCACCACAGGCATGGGTCCCGCGGCGGCCACCGGTGCCGGCGTGCTTGCCGGACTGGGGACGGCATGGCTGACGTACCGCTTCGGCCGTGTCCTCATGCGCGACCAGACGGCCGTCACGCCGGGCGGCGACGACCTCGTGGGCACCGCAGGAAACGTGGTGACTGCCATCCCCGCTGACGGCTTCGGTGAGGTACTGCTCCAACTCGCGGGTCAGCCCGTGAAGTTCGCGGCCCGCTGTGCCGAGCCGGTGGCGCGGGGCGCCCAGGTGTGGGTGGAGTCGGCGCCGACCGCCACATCGGTCGTGGTCCGCCCGGTGGATCGCTGAGCCGCCTCACCTCATCTGTCTTTTCCTTCTTTTCCTCAC
The DNA here is from genome assembly GCF_900103585.1 of Streptomyces sp. cf386. Taxonomy (GTDB): domain Bacteria; phylum Actinomycetota; class Actinomycetes; order Streptomycetales; family Streptomycetaceae; genus Streptomyces. The sequence goes on along the minus strand of NZ_FNHV01000045.1, from coordinate 5,144 downwards.
GTTTGATTCGGGGGCATTGCCATGAGTCCTGTCGTCGTCGCAGTGATGGGAGTCGTCGTACTCCTCGTGCTGCTGGCACTCGTCGTCATCACTCGCTACAAGGTGGCCGGACCGAGCGAGGCATTCATCGTCACCGGCCGACGCGGCAAGAAGGCCACGGATCCGGAGACCGGGCGGGTCTTCACCGACAATAGCGGCCAGAAGGTCGTGGTCGGTGGCGGTGTCTTCGTCGTGCCGTTCGTGCAGCAGAAGTTCACCCTCGACCTGTCCTCCCGGCACATCCCGGTGGCCGTACGCGGCGCGGTCACCCTGCGCGGCGTGAAGGCGAACCTGGACGGCGTCGCGATCGTCAAGGTGGGCGGCACGGAGGACTCGATCCGCGCCGCCGCGCAGCGTTTCCTGATGCAGCAGGACGGCATCGTCGGGTTCACCCAGGAGGTGCTGTCGGGTGCGCTGCGGGCGATCGTCGGCCGGATGTCGGTGGAGGACGTCATCCGCGACCGGGCGGCGTTCGCGGGGCAGGTGGCGGAGGAGGCGGAGGCGAGCCTGTCCGGGCAGGGTCTGGTCCTGGACGCCTTCCAGATCCAGGACATCACCACCGAGGGCTCCTACCTGGAGGACCTCGGTCGGCCGGAGGCCGCACGCGCCAAGCAGGAGGCCGACATCGCCGAGGCCGTGGCCCGGCGGGCGGCCGAGCAGGCGCGGCTGAAGGCCGAGGAGGAGATCGCGGTCGCGCAGCGGACTTTCTACCTCAAGCAGGCCGAGATCAAGGCCGAGACCGACGAGGCCGCCGCTCGCGCTGCGGCGGCCGGTCCGCTGGCTGAGGCTGCCCGGCAGCAGGACATCCTCGCCGAGCAGGAGAAGGTCGCCGAGCGGCAGGCCGCGCTGACCGACCGCCAGCTCGACACCCAGGTCCGCAAGCCCGCCGACGCCCAGCGCTACGCCGCCGAGCAGGAGGCCGAGGCCAAGCGCGTGGCGCGGGTCAAGCAGGCCGAGGCGGAGAAGTCGGCGGGCATCGCGGCCGCGCAGGCGGAGGCCGAGCGGGCCCGGCTGACCGGTGAGGGTGAGAAGCAGCGCCGTAGCGCACTCGCCGAGGCGGAGGCCGTCGAGGGCCTGAAGCAGGGTGAGGCCGAGCGGTCCCGGCGTGCCGCGATCGCGGAGGCCGTACGGCTGGAGGGTGAGGCCGAGGCGGCGGCGATCGGTGCGAAGGGCGCGGCCGAGGCCGAGGCGATGCGGAAGAAGGCCGACGCGTTCGGGCAGTACGGCGACGCGGCGATCCTGCAGATGCTCGTCGAGGTGCTGCCGCAGGTTGTGGCCAAGGCGTCCGAGCCGCTGAGCGCGGTGGACAAGATGACCGTCATCTCCACCGACGGCGCCGGCCGCCTCCCGCGCGCGGTCGCGGACAACGTCGCCCAGGGCCTGGAACTCCTCAGCTCCACCACGGGCGTCGACCTCGCCGAACTGCTCAAGGGCGTCACGCGGCGTGCCTCGGCGACCGGGGAGCAGCAGGAACAGCTCAATGGGAAGGTCGAGATCACCAGCTGAGGTGCCGGCGAACAGCACGGGTCCGCTCACCGCGCGCACGGTGAGCGGACCTTTGCGTGCTCAGATCTCCCGCGCGGGCCAGTCCAGCAGCCGTGCCCCGATGACCGCGGTCTGGAGGGTGTAGCGGTGCATCGGGTCGGCGGGGTTGACACCGGTCAGCTGGTGAATGCGCTCCAGCCGGTACGTCAGGGCGCGCACGCTGAGCGCCAGACGGCGGGCCGTCTCTGCAGCGGTGCAGCCTGCCTCGAAGTACATCTGGAGGGTGTGCAGCAGGGGCTCGGCCCCGCCGCGGGCGGTCTTCAACGGACCGAGTGCGCTGAGCACAAGGTCGGCCATGGCCTGCCGGTCGCGGGCGAGGACCGGGTAGACCAGCAGGTCGGCGGCGCGCACCACGGGCTCGTCCAGGCCGAGGCGGTCGGCGAGTTCGAGGGTGCCGAGCGCCTCCTCGTAGGAGTGGACCACGCCGCCGGCCCCGGGCTTGGGGCGGCCGATGGCCACCCGGCCGCCATCCGTCGCGGCGTGCGCCTGCTTGGCGAAGTAGGCGAGGACGTCGTCCTCGTCGCCGGGCGCGATGCAGACCAGCTGCCCGTTCTTGGTGGCGAGCAGGACGCGCCGGTCACCGAAGCGAGCTATCACCGAAGCCTCTACCTGGCGGGTTACCGGTGCGGTGTCGTCGTATGCCGCATGCCCCTCGGCCACGGCGACGGCGTGGGCCCGGGACAGTACGAGGCCGAAGCGTTCGGCGCGTTCGGCCAGCCGGCCCAGGTCGCTGCGGCCGTAGAGGAGGTCGTCGATGAACTCCCGCCGCGCGGCCTCCTCTTCGCGCACGGCGAGGCGCTGGGCCCGCTCATACCCTTCGGCGAAGGCGTCGATGGCTTGTTCCACGGCGGCCAGGACGCTGTCGGCCGAACCCGCAGTGCCGGGCCAGGCGGAGCGGGTGGCGCCCAGGTGGCTGAGTACGAGACTGCGCAGGCTGTGCCCGTGCTCCGCCGCCTGCTCGCCAAGGACGCGGCGCGCGTGGAGTTCGTCCCGGGTCAGACGACGCCCGGTGGCGGCGACAGCGGCGAGGATCTCGGCGTAGCCGTCCAAAAACTGCGTCGCCGTGTCCGACTCGCCCACCCCGCCCTCCTCCATGCCGGATGCAGCCTTGACGCTTTCTTGACGCCACCGGCATGCAGACCCTAATGAACTCTGCCGGGAACCGGCAATGCGCAGGTCGGCTCCGGTAATGCATCCTCGGTTGCGGGGAGCACCACGGATGGTTCCGGTGCCGGACACCGGCAGGTGGCCGGTACCGGAACCGAAGGGAACGGCATCTATTCGTCGTGGTACTGCTGGAGTCGGTCGAGGCCGAGGACATGCAGAGTGGCGCGCGCTTGAGGGTTGGCGTTGCGGACGGTGATCTCGGTGCCCTGCTTGTGAGCAATGCGAGCCGCTGCAAAGAACACCGTCGCGCCGTCGTTGGTGAGGAGTTCGACCCTGGACATGTCGATGTCCAGGACTCTTGGCCGGGTAGCAAGGGCGTCCGTCAGCCGTTGCGTCGTCTTGCCCGCGGTAGTCGCAGTGATCTCTCCGCGCAGGTGGACGACGAGCGGCCGCTGCGAGGCTCGCTGAGAGGCAGGGCGCGCTACCGACCAGACGGCCTTCGCGGCGACGCGCAGAGCCGTGGCGGCAGCGATCAGGCACAGGATCTTGGCCCACACCGGCATGAAGTGGATGGCGGCCGCGGTGGCCAGGGCACAAGCAAGCAGCCAAGCTGCTGCGATGAGCAGACGGGCGGGTGGCAGTGGCGGGGTCATGTGCTGCTGCCTTCGGTGCGCTGGTAGATGTCGGGGATGCCGTCGGCGTCCTCGTCGAGGTTTTCCTCCTCGTACAGACGGCGGTAGACGCTGTTCCTGCGGCGCAGCAACAGGGTGGCGAGCACGGCGGCGGTGAGCGACGCGATCAGGACGGCGACCTTGATGTGCTCGCCGACGGCGGTGCCCGGGAAGGCGAGTTCGCCGATGAGCAGGGCGACGGTGAAGCCGATTCCGGCCAGTGTCGCCAGGCCGAAGATGTCGGCCCAGGCCAGGTCCGGGTTGAGTTGGGCGCGGGTGAAGCGTGCGGCGAGGTAGGTACCGGCGAAGATGCCGAGGATCTTGCCCACAACCAGACCGACGATGACTCCGAGGGGTTCGGGCGTGGTGAGTGCCGTGCCCAGCGCGTCTGGGGAGACGCTGACCCCGGCGGCGAACAGCGCGAACAGTGGAACACAGATTCCGGCGGAGACGGGGTGCAGCAGATGCCCGGTGCGTTCCCCGGGGGATTTCTGTTCGCCCCCGTCGCGGGTGGTGCGCAGAATCAGTCCCATGGCGACCCCTGCGACAGTGGCATGGACACCGCCGTTGTACATCAGCGCCCAGACCGTCACACCCAGGGGCACGTACCACCACCAGCCCCGCACGCGCAGGCGCTGCAGGACGTAGAAGACACCCAGTCCCGCGAACGCTCCGGCCAGGGCCCAGTAGTTGAGGTCGGAGGTGAAGAAGACGGCGATGACCAGGATCGCGCCGAGGTCGTCGACGACCGCGAGGGTCAGCAGGAAGGCTCGCAGGGCGGTCGGGAGATGGGTGGAGATGACAGCCAGGACGGCCAGGGCGAAAGCGATGTCGGTGGCCATGGGCACTGCCCAGCCGTCCATGCTGCCCGCCCCGGCCGTGACAGTGACCGCGTACAAGGCGGCGGGTATCACCATGCCGCACAATGCGGCGATGACCGGCAGCACAGCCGTGGCCGGGGTGCGTAGTGAGCCGACCACCAGCTCCCGCTTCAGTTCGATCCCGGCGACCAGGAAGAACACCGTCAGCAGCCCGTCAGAGGTCCAGTGGCCGACCGACAGGTCCAACCCCAGCGTGGGTATCCCGAAGTGGAAGTCGCGGATGGTGAAGTAGGTGTTGCTGAAAGGGGTGTTCGCCCACACGAGCGCCGCTATGGCGGCGACCAGCAGGACCAGGCCGCCCATCGTCTCGGTACGCAGGGCCCTGGCCACAGCCTGCCGTTCGGGCCAGGAAGGAAGACCGAGGAACGGGGTACGGGGCGGGTTGGCGGCCAAGGCGGCGAACCTCCGGGGTGTCGGCAAAGGGCACACGGCCCTACGGACACCGACCAGACTTCCCGGCACACCCCGCGCCATCTTGACGCGTTCTTTACACCCTATCCATGGCCGGACCGTGCTGCCCAGTCGGCCCTGTGCGCGGTGCGTCAGTCAGCGCAACGTCAGGCGCCGTTACGCAGCGCAACGAGAACATCGGTCGCGCCTCCACCGCCTACGCCGGCATCTTCGCCGCCGGCTTGATCGCTTGCGCGTGATCGCCGGCCGCCACCGCCCTGGACCGCTGGTGCCTGGTTGCCTTGACTTGATGGACAGTGCCGTTGCCCGCGGCGCCGCGGAGACCGACGGCTCGACCCGGCAGTACACCATGTCCCCAGCCACTCGGAGGTGAGCAGACCGGCCTCCCTCAGCGTCTCAGCGGTGTTCGGGGTTGGCCGCGTCGGAACGGCAGCCGGCGTCCCACTCGGAGCGCTGGTTGCCGTGGGCGGGGACGCCGCCCGAGCGCTTG
>NZ_FNHV01000054.1 GCF_900103585.1 Streptomyces sp. cf386 | reverse complement strand
TGCGGATCGCCATCAGGCCGGGCATCTCATGCTCGGCGAGGGTGATCTCCTTGCGGCCGAACTCGGCCAGGGAGAGGTCGGCGACCTTGAAGTCCGTGAAGTCCGTGAAATTCGTGAGGTCCTGGCGGTCAGCAGGCACTGAGGCTCCTTAGGGCTTGGACGGCGCGGTGGATGTCGAGGGCCGCGGTGGAACGGTTGAGGGTGATGTAGTGCAGGCCGGGAGCGCCCTCGGCGAGAAGTCGCTCGGACATGGCTACGGCGTGGTCGACGCCGATGCGGTACGCCGTCGCGGGGTCGTCCCGGGCGGCTTCGAGCCGGTGAGCCAGCTCCTCGGGGAAGGCGGCGTTGCTGAGTTCGGCGAAGCGGAGGATCTGGCGGGCATCGGTGGCGGGCATGATCTCCGGGATGATCGGAATGTCGCAGCCGGCGGCCGCCACCCGGTCCCGCAACCGGAGATAGTCCTCGACGTGGAAGAACATCTGCGTGACGGCGTAGTCCGCACCGGCCTTGCACTTGGCCACGAAGTGCCGGATGTCGGTCTCCGGATCGGGCGACCGGGGATGGCCCTCGGGGAAGGCCGCGACACCGATGGTGAAGTCGCCGAGTGAGCGGACCAGTTCGACCAGCTGGAAGGCGTGGGAGAAGCCGTCCGGGTGCGGCGTCCACTCGCCCCGGGGGTCACCGGGCGGATCGCCGCGCAGGACGAGGACGTCGCGGAGGCCGACGTCCGCGTAGCTGCCGATGATGTGCCGCAGTTCGGCGACCGAGTGGCCGACGGCGGTGAGGTGGGCGACCGGGCGCAGCGTCGTCTCCGCGGCGATGCGCCGGGTGACGGCGATGGTGCGGTCGCGGGACGAGCCTCCGGCGCCGTAGGTGACCGAGACGAAGTCGGGCCGCAGCGCTTCCACCCGGCGTACGGCACTCCACAGGGCACGCTCCCCGGCCTCGCTCTTCGGCGGGAAGAACTCGAAGGAGAAGGTCGTCATGAGCGGCCTCCCGCGTTGAAGTAGCTCGCTTCGGGGTGGTGGATCACGATCGCGTCGGTGGACTGCTCGGGGTGCAGCTGGAACTCCTCGGAGAGATGGACGCCGATGCGCTCCGGCTGGAGCAGGTCGGCGATCTTGGCGCGGTCCTCCAGATCGGGGCAGGCGGGATAGCCCAGGGAGTAGCGGCAGCCCTGGTACTCCGTACGGAACATGGCGTCCAGGTCGCTCGGATCGCCGCCGGCGATGCCGAGTTCGGCGCGCACGCGTGCGTGCCAGTACTCGGCGAGGGCTTCGGCCAGCTGGACGGACAGGCCGTGCAGTTCGAGGTAGTCGCGGTAGGCGTTGGCCTCGA
>NZ_FNHV01000014.1 GCF_900103585.1 Streptomyces sp. cf386 | reverse complement strand
GAAGCCCATGATCGAGGGTCACCAAACGAGACACGACCCCTACCGCGGCCGGTACTTCAAGCCTCAGCGCCTGCACGCGGACAAAGCCTACGACCGTGCCGACCTGCGCAGATGGCTGCGATGGAAGCGGATCGGAGTACGCATCGCCCGCAAAGGGATCGAATCCAGCGAACGATTAGGACGCCGCCGCTGGGTCATCGAGCGGACCATGTCCTGGTTGTCCGGCTACCGAAGACTCAGCCCCCGCTACGAACGCAATCTCCGCAACTACCTGGCCTTTCTTGGGCTGGCCGCTGCCCTGTGCTGCTACAAACGGCTCGCCCGCCTCACCACGTAGGACACGGTCTTAGCCGGGAACGGCCCGCCCCATAGGCGGGAACGGCCCGCCCCGTAGCCGGAAGGGGCCTGCCCCATAGGCGGGAACGGCCCGCCCCGGTAGTCGCGGGCGCCCGGCCGGGTAGTCACGGGCGGTCAGAACGGGGGCAGCGCGCCGGAGACGATGTCGCGGACCTCCTTGCGCAGGCGCGCCGCCTCCTCGGAACGGCCGAGCGCGTCCAGGCGGATGGACAGGGTGTTGACGCTGCGGGCCAGGGCGCGGCGGTACTTGTCGGGTTCGGCGGCGAAGAGTTCGCGGTAGAGCGCGACCGCCTGGCGGGCCGCGTCGAGTGCTCTCGGTCTTCCCTCGCCGAGTTGGTCCAGGGCGCCGGACCACATCGCCAGGGCGTCCGCCAGGTCGGCGCGGTGCAGGCCCTTCTGCTCGGCCTCCAGCTCGCGGTAGTGGCTCACCGCGTCGGACGCCGCCGACACCGCCTCGGCGGGGCGGCCGAGGGCGCCGAGCCAGAGGGAGAGGTTGCGCTGGGCGCGGGCGAGGGGTTGGCGGAGGTCGACGGCTCCCCCGGCGACGAGTTCCCGGTAGATGGAGACGGCCTCGCGGGCGGGGGCCATCGCGCGGCCGATGTGGCCGAGGTCCGCGAGGCCGACGGCGAGGCAGTTGAGGCTCTCCGCGTACTTCGGGCGGTGCGCCTCGGGTCGCAGCGCGGCCAGTTCGCGGCGCATGGTCACGCACTCGGTCATCGTGGCGTGCGCCGTGGCCGCGTGCCCGAGCGAGCGCTCCCAGTACCAGCGCACATGCAGGCTCCGGGCCAGGTCGGCGCGCGCTTCCGGGTCCGACTCGGCCTGCGCCCGCCGGATGACCTCCGCCTGCACCGCGACCGTCAGGGCGTGCTCCGGCAGGCCGACCTCGCCGTAGCGGTTGGCGAGGCTGCCGAGGCAGACGGCCAGCGCCGAACGGTGCTCGTCCGGATCGTCGGCGGTGAGCCTGCCGAACAGGTCGGCCGCCTCGACGGCCGCGTCCAGGGCGGCGTCGTGCAGGCCCACGCCGCGCAGTACGAGGGACCACAGGTGCAGGCTCTCGGCCAGCCGCGGCCGCTGGTCCGGCCGGGTGGCGGCGAGTCGGCGCCGCAGGTCCACCGCCTCCTCGGCGTACGGCCGCGCCTCCGTCCAGCGGTAGGCCTCGGCGAGCCGGCCGGCCAGGCCGTACAGCGCGGATCCCAGGGCCGGCCACGCGCGGTCGGGCCGCTGCTCGGCGAGCGGCCGGAGCAGGTCGATCGCGTGCTGGTGCGCGGCGGCGGCGTCGGCCCGGCGACCTGCCGCCGCGAATCGTTCCGCCAGGTCGTCCAGGGCGACGGCGGCCTCGACGCCCCGGTCCGGACCCAGCCGCAGCATGGTGGACACGGCGCGCTCGCGGTCCTCGGGCGAGTCGGCGCTGTCCCTGATCACCTCGCCGAGGAAGGCGGCGGCCTCCTGGGCGTAGGCCTCCCCGAAGTCGGCGAGGTTCAGGTCGTCCGGGAAGTCCCGCAGCGCGTAGCGGGGGTTGGGCAGCAGCTCGCGCGGCACGCCCGTGGCGAAGTTCCGCGGTGTCGACGGGTAGTCGCCGGGCCAGTCCAGGGCGACGGCCCGCATGAGCTCACCGCCGGTGATGAACCGGTCCCGGGGCGCCCAGCCCCACCCCTGGGGCCCGCTGTCCGGACCGTGCCGCAGCAGCCGTACCAGCCAGGAGCCGAACAGCCTGTCCCAGCCGGCGTCGTGGGGCACCAGGACGGAGATCTGGCCCGTCCAGCTCGCCGTCCTCAGCTCCATGGACAGCGGCGGATAGCCCCAGCCGTCGCCGCTTCCCGGCGGCCGTACGGTGTCGAGCAGGACGAGCACCTGGTCGGCGCCCGACCCGGTGGCGAGGCGGAAGAGGTCCTCGCCGGTCAGGACGGTGTCGGGTCGGTCGGGGTCACTGTCGCGGAAGGCGAGGTTCGGGCCGCCGCTCCTCCTGCCGGGGAGGGCGTACCCGCGGACGTACACCACCAGCGGCCCGTCGTGCCGCCGCGCCGACAGCCGTGCGAGCCGCTCGGTGACGGCCGCGAGCGACGGGTCGGCCAGGTACTCCTTGGCGTAGGTGTCGCCGAACGCGGCCCCCACCTCACGGCACAGGTCGGGCGAGTGGTCGAGCGGCGGCAACTGCGCGTGCTCGTACCGGGCCACCGAGATCCCGAGGAACCGCCCGGCCAGGCCCGCGCCGTGCACCGGTGCGGCCCGCTCCGGCAGCCGGAACACATGGCCGCGGGCGCTGCGCAGCAGGACCGGTCCGGGACCGACGTGGACGCGGAGCTGCCAGGCCACCGGCACGGACAGATCCTCGTCCCGTTCGCGCGGGCCGCCGGCCAGCAGGGTCAGCACGCGCGGTGCCGTGTCGGGCACGGGGAGGGCGTAGCTGTCCGGCGGCACCTCGGTGGCGGCCTCGGGGTCGACCGGCTGCCCGTCGATCTCCAGCTCGTCGCCGTCCCGGCGCACGGTGATCAGGATGTCGTCGAGGACACGTGCGAGGTCGCCGAGCCGCCGGGCGGGCAGCGGCACCCGTTCCACGCCGAACGGGAAGCGCCGGGCCGGGAAGCGGGGGCGGGCGGTCTGGGCGAGCTGCCAGCCGGTCGACGAGTCCCGGACCGCCTGCGGCAGCCGCTCCCAGGCCGAGGCCAGCCACTGCTTCAAGCCGTCACGATTCTGCAGCGTGACCGCCTTCAACGCCGGGGCGAGCGCGTCGTCGATCTCACCGCTCCGCCCCGCCACGGCGAGCCAGGTGACCTGTTCCTCCAGCAGGAGGGCCGGGGAGAGGTCGGTGTGCACGTGCTGGATGATCCGCCAGAGGGAGTGCACGGGGGCGTCCGGATGCTGCTGCCGCAGCCATCGCTCCAGGCGGCGTTGGAGCCGGTGGCGTTCACCGGTGTCGAAGACGAGGCCCTTGGGCCCCTGGGACCGGACGAGTCCGCTGAACCACAGATCGGACTCGGTCTCCACACCGAGCCGCGGGAACAGCTCCAACCGCACCGCCCGGATCAGTTCGGGCTCCACGCGCACCGCCACGCTGAGCGCGGTCGCCAGCTTCTCGACCGCGTCGACGGTCTGTCGGTCGCGTGTCACGGTCACCGCCGGCTGCCCACCAGCGCGGCGACCGTGCTCACCGTCGTGGTCCGGTCCCAGGTGAGGGCGGACAGCAGCGGCGTCAGCTCGCCGGGCACCCGGTTCACCGGATAGGGCACCAGCGCCAGGACGGTGCACCCGGCCCGGACGATCTCGTGGCACACCCGGTACCACTCGGCGACCGAGGCCCGCCGCGGATGCAGGACGGGCCCGCCGACGCCGAGGTCGGAGACGACCAGGACCCGGGTTCCCGGACTGGGCGGCCGGTACGGCTGCCAGGTGCGCGGGGAGGCCGGGCCCGTGCCCCGGTTCGGCGCGTCGGCGAAGAAGCGGATCTGGGTGAGTTCGGCACCGACCAGTCCGGTGACCCGGCGGGCGAGTTCGCGCTGGTCGCGCCGGTACGGCTGCATGCCGTCGCCCTGGTCGACCAGGACCTGCACACCGAAGCGCAGCGTGGGGCGGGGCGCCCGCGGCAGCCGGGTGAGCGGGATGCCCCGGGCGAAGGCCTCGACGAGGGCGTCGATGTCCGGTTCGCCGTCGTCGCGGACCAGGGTGGTCAGGGCGGCGTTGAGGATCGCGGTGGAGGACCGCTCGGTGAGCAGCGGCTCCAGCGGGGGCCGGGCGGTGAGATGACGGTCGGTCACCTGGCCGAGGGAGGGGACGGTCGCCCAGTCGGTGGGGTCGGGGGCGTCGTGGTCGACGGGTTCCAGCACGGGCAGGCCGGCCGGGCGGGTCCGGCCCTCGTACCGCCCCGGCTCGAACTCCGGTGGCGGTGGTTCAGGAGGGACGGCGGTGTCGCCGGGGAGGCGGGCGGGCGCGCGAAGCGGCTGCTCCTCGGCCGGCGGGACGTGCGCGGGCACGGCGAGCGCCGGGTCGGGCCGTGGTCCGGGCTGCGGTGGCGCGTGCCCGAAGCCGAGCATCCGGGCGACCCGGTACTGCCGGTCGGGGTTGTCGCCCACCGCCGCCAGGGCTTTGGCCAGATCGGCCACCCAGATCTGGGGGACGTGTTCGCTCACGCCACGTTGTCCTGCTTCAGCAGGGCCATCCGGCGCAGCGTCCGCCAGCGCTCGTCGCTGTCCTCGACCCGGATGCCGAGTTTCCGGCAGGCGTGGAACGCGTCCAGGAACTCGGCGGTGCTGGGCTTGCGGTGCGCCCTTCGCTCCGCCTCCTCGCGCAGCTGCTGCACCACCTCCGCCAGCTCCCGGGCGAGCCGCAGGTGGGCATCCGTGAAGGGGCCGTCGTAGGCCTCCACATGGGCGCGGGCGACCTCGACCAGTTCCTCGGGTTCGGGGTGTTCGAGCTTGACGACCAGACAGCGCCGCAGGAACGCCTCGGGCAGCTCGCGCTGCTCGTTGGTGGTGATCACCACGAGGGCCCTGGCGTCGTTCTCCGGCTCGATGTCCCGGCCGGTCTGGGAGAGGGTGAAGCGGCGCGAACCCAGCGGGACGAGCAGCCCGTTGGGCAGTTCGGGGTCGGCCTTGTCGATCTCGTCGATCAGCACGACGGACTGGGCGCACAGATCGCCGGAGTCCGACCTGACCGGCCGTCGCCCGCGCGACCGGGGGCGGGGCAGACGGTGGGCACGGGCGCGCAGGGCATGGGCGTGGGCGCAGTGCGGCGCGAACGCCTTCCACAGCACACCGGGTTCCACATACGCGTCGATGGGCTTGAGCCGCTGGGCCTGCGCGTCGGCCAGCCTCAGCACATGGTCGAAGGACCACAGCAGGTCGGGCGCCTGGGTGCGGGAGGTCACCACGTGCTCGTGATACGTCCAGCCGTTCTGCCACGCCACATGCGCGGCGAACGACGACTTGCCGGAGCCCGGATCGCCGCGCAGCAGCAACGGCCGTCCGGTGGCGCGGGCCACGTCGACGGCCAGGTCGAGGTCGCCGCGGACGACGTAGGCCCGGCCGTCCGGGCGGTCCGGGGCGTTGCGCGCGGTGGGCTGCGGCGGGATCGGCTCGGGGATCACGGCGCCTGGTCCTTTCCGTGGCCGAGGTGCCGGGCGCGGATGTCGCCCAGCGCCCGACTGGTCCGCGCCACCTGCCGCTCGGCGCCGGGCTGCAGCGGAATGTGCAGGGTGCGGGCGCTCTGACCGCCCAGCGCCACGGGATCGGCCTCGTCCGTGAGGACGATGACGTTGAGCCAGGAGAACCGCCCGATCAGGGTGCGCACCAGCTTCCCGACGACGCCGAGTTCGGTGCCGGCGGGGTCGAGGACGAGGAAGAGCACCTCGCCGTCGATGGGCGCGTCGTTCTCGTCGTCCGACTTCAGCAGCGCGCGCACCGCGGCCAGGCAGGCCTCCCTGTGCTCCTCGTCCTGTGCCTCGCCCGCCACCAGGGAGACCGCCTGGGCCCAGTAGCCGCCCGAGAAGCAGGAGGCGCGGTGGATGTGCTGTCGGGCCGTGTCGGTCCAGGCGCCGGCCAGGGTGGCGACGACCTGGCCGTCACCGGGGAGCAGCAGACGTACGTCCACGGGGTCGATCCACGTGGGCAGCAGCAGGGTGATGAGCTTGTTCAGCCGGTCCAGCGCGAGAAAGAACTCGACCTCGTTGACGGCCGACGGCACCTTCTGGGTGGACACCGGGGCCAGGCACTGGTGCGCGATGTGACGGCGCTCCTCCTCGGCGGTGGGGAACCGCCAGTCCCCCTCGGCGCCGAGTGCGCCGGCCATGGCCCGCAGCGTGAACCGGTCGGTCACCCCGTCCAGACAGTGTTCGATCTTGGCCGTCATGGAACGCATCGCCGAAGTGTCCGCACACGTGCCCAGCCGCCCGAGCCGCCGGACGATCACGGAGACCACGTCCTCGCCGCCCGTGTCGTCCTGCACGATGCACTGCAGATCGGCCAGGTGGGACAGCTCCGAGCGGCGCAGCTCCCGCGGCGTGAGGCCGCTCAGCAGCACGGGCACGATGACCAGGCGGGACCCCACCGACTGCCGCCACAACAGGATGTTGACCTCGCGCTTCAGCCAGGTCGACGTCAGCCCGTCCGTGTTCACCAGGACGATCGCCGCGTCACAGTCGGCCATCCAGGTGTAGAGATCCGACCGCCAGGCCGCTCCGGGCGTCAGGGTGTCGTCCACCCGGACTTCCCAGCCGAGGTCCGGCAACCGTTTCATGAGTTCGGTCCGCACCGAATCGGCGTTCGCCTGGTCCTCTTCGGTCTTCGCCGAGCTGTGACTGATGAAGGTGATCGCCATCGACCACTTACCGTCCTGCCGCACGTGCCCAGTAGGGACTCACCCGTCCCTGTAGGACGGAGAGGTTGACAGGTGATAGGGACATAGGTCAACTCGGCACTATGTCGACGAATTGACGGTCCGTATATATGGCATTTACGTGTGGCCGGCCCAGCAGCCGGAAAGTCTCCCGGAGGCAGCGGATCGCCGGTCGGCGGAGAACGCGGGAAAGGCGGGTAATCAGACGGATGGTGTCACCCGACAGAGCACGGACCGAAGCCCGCCCGGTCATCGCGATCGTCGGCAGCGTCGACTCCACCCGAGCGTTCACACCCGAACTGAAACACCCCGCCACCGCCCCCGCCGCCTGCCGCGAGCTGGGCCGTCAACTCGCCCTGGCCGGCTACGACCTCGCCGTGTTCTCCGCGAAACCGAAGTACGTCGAGTACGACGTCGTCCACGGCTACGCCGCCCAGGAGAACGGTGGCACGATCTTCGCGCACGTCCCCCGGCACCGCGACGCCGACTTCGCCCTGCCGCAGGGCAGTTCGGTGGCCGTGCGCACGGTGCGGGACACCAGCCCGGAGTGGGAGGTCTCCTTCTATCGAACGCTGCCCTCGCTCGACGCGATGCTGCTCGTCGGCGGCGGCCAGTCGACCCGGGTGGCCGGGGTCATCGCCCTGTCCCAGCGCATCCCGCTGCTCCCGGTCGCCGCGTTCGGCGGCGGGGCGGGCCAGGTGTGGGTCAACCTCGACAAGGTCCGCAACGACACGACCGACGACGACATCACCCTGCTCGGCCAGGACTGGCGGCCCGACTCCGCCCGCCGGCTCGTCGAGTGCCTCGACCGGCAGCGGCAGCGCCGCGCGCAGTGGCTGCGGGACAGCGACCGATCCGCACGCCGGGCGTCACTCTCCACCGGCCTGGGCCTGACGGTCGCCCTGCTGCTCCTGGTCTGCTCCCTGCTGGGCTTCGCCCTCGCCGGTGAGCCCGGCCCCGCGACGGGCCGCCGGCTCGGCGTGCTGGTGGTGACGCCGCTGCTGGCGGCCATGGCCGGCGCGGTGATCCGCAGCTCCTTCGAGACGACCGATCAGTGGGCCAGGTCGGCGGTACGGGGGTTAGGGGCCGGAGTCGTCTCCGTCCTCCTCTACGTGGCGTCCCAGCTGCTCACGGTGCCCACCCTGCTCGACGAACTCGACGTACGCAGACTCCTGTTCTTCACCCTGCCCCTGGGGTTCAGCGCCGGTTTCACCTTCGACCTGGTCTTCGAACGCCTGCGCTCGGGAGCGGCGCCGGAACCTCCGGTGCCGCCGGTCGGACAGCCACCGGGCCCACCCGGCACCGGCACCACCGACCGCCAGTAACGGTTCGCTACCCCGTCACCGAACCTCAGCCGCAGCCGCAGCCGCAGCCGCCACGATCGCCTCCACCACCCGCGTCACCGACCCGGCATGCAGTGACAGGAACAGATTCGGCTCGACGAGCTCCAGCTCCATCACCCGAGGCTCCCCGCCCGGCCCGTCCTCCCCGTCGACGAGATCCACGCGCGCGTACAGCAACTCCGGAGCCTCCGGTACAGCGGCCAGGGCGCGCTCGGCGACAGCGAGTTCGGTCGGGGTCGGGGTCCAGGGTTCGAGGCCGGGATGGGCGACCTTGCGCTCGTCGTACGGCGTCCCGAGACTGAGGACGGCCCCCTTGCGGCTGGCATGCAGCAGGCGCCCGCCGTAGAACTGCAGGGCCCTCTCCCCACTGACGTCGATGCCCTTCACATACGGCTGCACCATCGCGGTGAACCCGTCGGCGTGCATGCGCGCGAGCTGCCGTACGGCCGTGTCGTGGTCGTCGGGCGTGTACCGGGCGGCGAACCGCGCGCCCGCGCCGGAGGTGGGCTTGACGACGTACTCGATGCCCTCGGGCAGCTCGGGGGTGTCACCGGGCGCGAAGTAGCGGGTCGGCACGACGGGCACCCCGGCCTCGGCGAGCGCGCCGAGGTACCGCTTGTCGGCGTTCCACCGCACGACCTCGGCGGGATTCGCGAGCCGCGTCAGCTTGCCGCACCGCTCCGCCCACGCCAGGAACTCCGCCGACCGCCAGCTGTAGTCCCAGGTGGAGCGGATCACGGCGAGGTCGTAACCGTCCCACTCGACGGCGTCGTCGTCCCAGTACACGGAGTCCGCCTCGGCCCCGGCTTCCCGCAGCGCCCGCACCAGTACCGGGAGGTCGCGGTCGACGCTGATGTCGGGGCCTGGGCGGCAGGTGACGAGGGCTATGCGGGGCACGGCGGGTTCCTCCATCGGAGACGGTTGAGCGCTTCGCAGGCTAACAAGCGGTTTCGGAACCGGGACAGGCCCCTTGACCTTCACCTTTGGTCAAGCCACAGCATCGGAGCGAGGAACCGGAAGGGATCGGGATGCGCAAGGACATGCTGACGATCGGGGCCTTCGCGAAGGCCTGCCGGCTGTCGCCGAAGGCACTGCGGCTGTACGACGAGCTGGAGCTGCTGAGGCCCAGCCGGGTCGACCCGGACACCGGGTACCGGTACTACGCCGTAGCCCAGCTGGAGCAGGCCCGCCTGGTGGCGTGGCTGCGCCGACTCGGCATGCCGCTGGCCCGCATCCGTGAGGTGTGCGCCCTGCGACCGCCCGACGCCGCCCGCGAGATCCGTGCCTACTGGGCGCAGGTCGAGACGGAGACGGCCGCGCGGCGCGACCTCGCCGAGTTCCTCGTCGGACAACTGCTCACAGAACCGAGGAAGGACACCACCATGCTGGAACTGCGCTACGCCGCCCACTCGGACCGAGGCCGGGTCCGCCCCGCCAACCAGGACACGGCCTACGCCGGCACCCGGCTGCTCGCGGTGGCCGACGGCTACGGCCCCGCGGGCGCTCCCGCGAGCGGCGCGGCGGTGGAGGCGCTGCGCTTCCTGGACACAGAGGAGCAACTCCCGGCGGGCAACGTCCTGAACCTGCTGGAGGAGGCGGTGCGGGGCGCGACGGAGGCGGTGCAGGACGCGGCGAACGGCGCCGGCGCCGGTTCCGCGCAGGACGCCGGCACGACGCTGACGGCACTGCTGTGGACGGGCTCCCGGCTCGCCCTGGTCCACATCGGCGACTCCCGCGCGTACCTGCTCCGCGACGGCGCCCTGTTCCGCATCACCGACGACCACACGGTGGTCCAGTCGATGATCGACGAGGGCCGCCTGACCCCGGAGGAGGCGACAACCCACCCCCAACGCATGCTGCTCCTCAAGTCCCTCTCCCCGACCACCCCCGCAACCCCCGACCTCCGTCTCCAGGACGCCGAGCCCGGCGACCGCTACCTCCTCTGCTCGGACGGCCTCTCCCGAGTCGTCCCCGACGCGGACATCCGCCGCCTCCTCAACTCCACGCCGGCGCCTGACACCGCCGTACACGCGCTGATCGCCGCGGCGAACGAGGCGGGTGGGCCGGACAACGTGAGTTGTGTGGTGGCGGATGTGGTGGAGGGGGCGGCATGAGGGGAGGAAGGGACGTTGCCTACTCGACCCGCGCTGAGAAGCCGTAGTACAGGTCTCGGCCCGGGACGGGTAGTCCTGGGGGCAGCCGGGTACCGGTCAGATCGGGGACGGCGACAGTCACCCAGTCCACCACGCCGTCCGTGGAGTGCTCGCTGAGGTCGATGGAGCTCACTTCGGAGCCGTCCACGTAGGTGAGCAGGGTGGGCGGACCGCCGAATCCGCCGTCAGAGAGCGCGAGCCATCTGTCGCAGGCCCAGCGGATTTCGTCGAGGTCGGAGGCGACGATGACGGCGGCGTGCACCACGGCCCCGCTCCACACCTCGTCCTCCAGCAGGTAGAAGCTGTACGTGTCCTCCGCAGGAGACTTTTCACTCAGCCCGAGCAAGACGGCCAACTCGTCCAGTCCCGCTTCGGAATCAACACCGGGACCGATCGCACGTATCCGGGCGTACAGCTCCTGCGCCTCAGTCCGGCGCCGCTCGACGGTCCCCTCGTCCTCACCGCATTCCCCCACCAGGTCGGGGTTCATCTCCAGCCCGTTCTCCCAGTAGGAGACCTGTTGGGCCAGCCGCCCGGCCAGCAGCATCAGGGGCTCGACGTCATGGGGATCTGCCTTCAACGCGGCACGCAGCCACCGCTCTTCGGGCCAGGTCTGGTCCGCCTCCGGGTCATCCGTCACCGTCAGGCTCAGCAGCCGTCCCAGCTCCCGAGCAGCCCGGGCATCCCCTGCGGTCGCGGCGGTCTCCAGCCGTGTGATCTTCTCGTCGTTGATCGCCATAGGAGAGGAGGTTACGACCCGTCACTGACAACGCGGACGGACTATCGGCACCGCCCTCGGGTCTGCGTCGAGTTGGCCATGACGCCTGCTTCCGCGAGGAGTTCACGACGTGCGCAATGTGCGCTGTTCCGGCGTCTCGGACGGCGATCGGCACGGTCAGCACGGTCGGATGAGCGAGTCAGCGGCCGTGGTAGAAGGTGTCATGTCGATCTCCGGAACGGACGCCTACGGCACGGCACTTCACCTCCCCCCACTCGTCGAGCGAGCCCTCACCGCGGCCCGTGTCCACGGTTTCCCCTACTCCTGTCGCCCGGAACAGGGCCGCCTGCTGCAAGCCCTGGCCGGTGGCGCCGACCGGGTGATCGGGGAGACCGGGACGGGCTGCGGGGTGGGGCTGGCCTGGCTCGCGGAGGGGGCCCGGGCCGGCGTACGGCTGGTCAGCGTGGAGCGGGATCCGGAGCGGGCCCGGGTCGCCGCCGAGGTGTTCGCCGACCGGCCCGAGGTGGAGGTGGTGTGCGGTGACTGGAGGCGGATCGAGGAGCAAGGGCCGTACGACCTGCTGGTACTGGACGGGGGTGGCACGGCCAAGGCCGAGGAGGACACCCCGGCGGACCCGGCCCGGCTCCTCGCCCCGGCCGGACGGATCGTGATCGACGACTTCACCCCGGCCACCGACTGGCCGCCGCTGCACGAGGGCGCGGTGGACCGGGCCCGGCTGTACTGGCTGCGGCATCCCGCGCTGGAGACCGTCGAGATCCCGCTCGCCGAGGACCTCGCCACGCTGGTGGGCACCAGGCGTCGGCTTGCCGGGACCGAGACCACGTGGCGGAACTTCGAGCTGGGGCAGGTCGTACGGGGAGTCGTCAGTAGCATCCAGAACTTCGGCGTGTTCGTGGACCTCGACGGCACCGAGGGCTTCATCACCATCCCCGAACTCTCCCGGCACCGCATCGACTTCCCCAGCGAGGTGGTCCACGTCGGCCAGGAGGTCGTCGCCGAGGTCCTCGCGTTCGAGCTCTTCCGTCCCCAGGTCCGGCTGTCGCTCACGGCCCTGGAGCCGGATCCGCTGAGGGAGTTCGCGCGGCGCGGGCTGGGCCGGGTCGTCCGCGGCTCGGTCACCGAGGTGGTCCCGTTCGGCGTGCTCGTACGCGTCGCCGAGGGCGTCGAGGGGCTGGTGCACCGCGACGCACTCCCGGACTCGGCGTTCCCCGACGCCGGTGACGAACTGGACGTAGAAGTCACCGGCATCGATCTCCATCGCCGCCGGGTGACCCTGACGCCGCTGCTCTGACCCGGGCGTGCGGGCGGGGCATCGGCGTAAGAGCGGGGCCGGGCGCCGGTGTCGTACAGCTTGAAGCAGCCCGTTGGGTTCCGGCACACGTCCCGCGGCGGCCCCAGGGACCAAAGTCCTGTGTGACGAGTGCCGTTGTATGTCTGAGCCTTGCCGGAAGACTTCTAGGACTCGGTGGCTGTTCCGCTCGCGAGAAGGAGTGCCGGGGGGGGCCGCCCTGCAACAGGAAGCGGCCCTCATCGACGGAGAAGCGATGGCCTCGGCACGATGCCGCGCCGAGGCCATCACGATCTGATCCGTAGCTCGGTTGAGTCGACTCCTGTCGGACCGATGCGCTCGAATGCGTGATCAGTCACGGCGGGTCGGTGGCGTTGCTGTCAACCAGTGATGCCGGCCGATCTCGTGGCCACCTGAGGTCAGACCTTGGAAAGCGTGACCTCTGACTCCTGCTGCCCGGTGTCGACGGTCACCGGGTAGTCCCGGTCATCCGCTTGAGCCCTGCTGCGCACCGTCGCGGTGCCGGGACGGAACGAGGTATCAGGTTCCTGGCTGGTCAGGCTGACAGACCATGGGACGGGCGCGCCCGGGGTACAGGCGACGGTTGTCTCATAGGACGCGCCTGGCGTTCCGTTCTTCTGGATCTGGAAGACCTGTCCGGTCAGCGAGACGCTCGCAGGCTTGTTGCACGTCACGGTGCCACCGACGGTGATCTGACCATCTCGGACATTCACCGTGCCAGTGGGGTCGGTACTCGCCCCCACGGCGAGTTCAGCCGGAGGCTGGGGCATGGCCGCGTGAATCTCACCGCGCAGAGGCACCGCCGATCCGTTGCAGTACTGCTCGAAGGTGGCGTCCAGTTCACGGACGTAGCCGTAGGGACCGAAGGCGATGTGCTCGACAGTGAAGGAGCCGGAGCTGGTGTTGCACCATTTCTCGGTCCCGTTGTCGGTCCCACTGAACTGCAGTTCCGGATCCCCTGGCTGGGCATAGGGCCACTGCTTGGCCCCGGTGTACGTGGTGCCTTCTGTCAGCTTCTGACCATCGGGGGCGGCGATGATGAGACGCCAGAGCGTGCCCTGGTCGGCATCTACCGCGACGGTAAGGCCGTTCTCATCCTGGCTGCCCTGGACGTCGAACAGCTGAACCGCTCCAGCCGCGTACTCGTACGACTGACCGCCTGAAATGGGCTCGCCCGGTTCGCCGCTGAAGCTGAGCGTTCCCGACTGCGCGCTGTGGGCCTGCGCGGTGCCCGCCAGCGGTGTAACGGCGAGCGCAACGGTGACTGCCGCGACAACGCCCACTGTGCGGGCCAGTATGTGTCTCGGCATGCTGCTTCTCGTCAAGGTTCCCCCAAGGGATATTTGAATCTTGACCAATCAAACGCGCAACACATGCGCCTTTGAGGCCCAAATCGGACGAAGTCTTGCTTTTTTGAGAGCCCGTCAGGGCTCCAGTGACTAAGCGTTGGAGCTTGCGCCAGCGTCACAGTGGTCTCTCAGTCCCCGTCTGCAACGCGACCTGCGACACCCGCTTCAGGAGTTCGATCGAGCGCCTCTCATACGGGCCTTCGCGGTTCTGCCGGCTTGGCGTGCGTGATCAGTCAAGGCCGCCTGCGTCCACAGTTGTTGTCAGCTGGTGATGTCAGTTCGGATGGTCCGATGGAGCGTATTGAGGCCGAGCTGTTCACAGATGGCGGCCACGACGCAGTGGTTCGCCTGCCCGGCAGACGGTTCCCCGGGATCCTGGTGCAGGGCGACTCCCTTCACATCCTCCGCAGTGACGCGGCCGAGGTGGTGGAGGCGTGCGAGCGAGGCGACCTGGATGAAGCTCGGGGCTCCGCCGGCCTTCTTCGGGCAAACCTGGATGCTTTGCTGGCGCGCTACGAGGCCGCGTTGGGCGAATACGAGATTCCGCGGCCGTACTGAGCTGCCAGTCCATCAGCTTGGGAAGCTGCGATCATTTGCGGCCGGTTTCGGCGCTGACCTGGGCGAACCATGTAGTCGTGCTCTCGTCGGGCTGGGTCGCTTTCCCCGTGATTCCCCCTTGCTCCCCGCTCGATCTGGTGCGCTTGTGGTGCGAGCCACCGTCGGTGTTGCCGCTGGTACTGCGACAGGGGCTCACTTCCTGCGACGCTTGCTCGCCCTCTTCTTCAGTTCGGTCTGGCCGCGTTTCGTCCAGTCACCTTGATGGAGGTAGCAGCGCGCCGTGCCCTTCATCGTCTTGTTCTGGCAACGGCTCCCAGCTGCCGTCGGCCAACCGCACTTCCCTTGCTTCCACTCACCCACTGTCCACCCCCAGTAGTTCGCTTCAAGGGCCAGCACCCAGCGTGCACTTCCTCGCACGCCTCGGGGGAGGGCGCATGGCCGACGGCAGGCAAGCGCCACGCGTACGCGAGTCGGTACAACGGCGCACGGTCTCGTGTGCACGCTTTCCAACTGTGGTGGTGGGGTTTTGGGGTGCGTGGAGGGGCGTTCACCTGGGTTCATGGGTGGTTGACTGCTGGGACGGGCCTGTCAGGGTGTCTCACCGGAACGGCCCTGTACGGGCCTGAATGAGACGGAAACTGAGACGGCCGGCAGCGTCGGAATAGACGGCGCCCTCTGCTAAGGCCCCTTCCGGCCGGGCGGCTGGCAGTATCTTTGAAGCGTGTCCGAGTATCAGCCCACGGCCGTCGTTCTCACGGCACTACCGCTGGAGTACGGAGCCGTGCGCGCCCATCTCGTGGAAGCGGTGGAACTCGTCCACGAAGACGGCACTCGCGCTGAGCATGGCCGTCTCCCCGGCACTCCTTGGCACGTGGCGGTTGCTGAAGTGGGCGAGGGTGCCGTGAACGCCGCAGCGCTCACCATGCAGATTGTCTCCTGGCTCCGTCCAGAGGCGTTGCTCTTTGTGGGAGTCGCGGGGAGCCTCAAGCACGATATCGGGATCGGCGACGTCGTCGTAGCTACGAAGGTGTACGGCATCCACGGCGGCAGACAGACGCCGGAGGGATTCCACGCGCGCCCTGAGGTCTGGCACGGCTCGCACCGACTGGTGCAGGCGGCACGCTCGGCCCTTCGAGGCATGCTCGGCGTACATTACAAACCAGTTGCGGTCGGCGACGTTGTCCTCGCTGACGACAGGTCTGTCCTCGCCGAGCACATTCGACGGCACTACAACGACGCCTGCGCTATCGAGATGGAGGGATCCGGCGCTGCACATGCGGCCTACCTGAGCGGGCAGTTGGACACCCTCATCGTCAGGGGCATCAGCGATCTTGCCAACGCTGAGAAGCACAAGGCCGATGCGTCCGGTTCACAGTCCCAGGCCGCTGAACGTGCCGCCCTTGCAGCAGTCACCGTCTTACGCAAACAGCAACCGGCTAGCTCGCCGGCAGTGTCACTCCAGCCGTCGAGGCGTGACCCAGAGCCTGTAGATGTGGGAGTCGGTGAGCGGTACCTGGGCACGGTCTTGAGGACGGTCACTTTTGGAGCCTTCGTCTCCGTGCTCCCCGGCAAGGACGGCCTGCTACATATCAGCCAGATTCGTAAGTTGGTCGGCGGAAAGCGGGTCGATGAGGTCGCTGATGTTCTAAGCGTGGGTGCGAGGGTTTGGGTCGAGGTCGCTGAGATCGACAAACATGGCAAGATCTCCCTGAAGCCGGTGATCGAGAACGGAAACGCTTCCACATCACGGAAGACTTCCTAGCAGGCGGTGAAATCGTCGTGGACCATTAGCTTGGGAAGCTGCGGACACCGAGGGCCTGCTGTCGGCGCCGACCTGCTCGAACGGCCCGTTCGCAGCCTCTGCGGGACCGGCTGCTTTCACCGTGGTTCCCCGCTGTTCCACGCTCGATCTGGTGCGCTTGTGGTGCGGTCACTGCTGGCGTGGGGCTCCACGAACCGGTGTGTCTGCAAGCGCATCAGAAGTGATGCTTGGCTGCTCTGACAAGGCGGCTGATGTCGTCACGGGTTCGTACCCTGGCATCGTCCAGTTCGGTTCTGCTGTCTGTCTTGGACAGCGCCGTAACGTCTGCCAGCACATCCTCCGCGGCCCGACTCAGCGTCTCGTCATCGGTGAGCATCTGCACCCGGAACAGTGCTTCTTGGGCGTTGGAGCGTAGGTCGTAAGCGCGGATCCGCACCGTGTCGGGGTCCTCCGGTGGAGGCTGTTCATGCTCGCAGAACCAGAGGTGAACCAGGCAGCGGCGGTAATTGACCAACGCGCCGGCGTAGGCAGAGTAGGCATCGAGTCGTTCCTGCCGGAGCTTCTCACGGCGGGTGAACTGGTGGCTTCTGTCGGCGGTGCGCTGCTGGAACGCCAGGGTGATCCCCGAACCAAGCAACGTGCCCAGCACGGCTATGCCGCTGGCGATGATGGTCTCCACACCCCAAGCTGATCACGCCTTGGCGTCCTCCGTGGGTCGTAAGCCGACTCCGATGCCAACGCGCTTTCCAACTGTGGTGGTGGGGTGTTGGGCTCGGTGCAGGGGCATTCACCTGCGTTCATGGGCGGCTGGCCGCTCACTGACGTGAGACAAGACCCTTGATCGTTTCTGGGCACCCGTCGCACAATGTCGCGATCACGAGGACGGCGCCGAGGCCGCCCACGGACAGGGGCCAGTGGACGTAACCCTGGGTGCCTGCCTGCGTGCCCCGAGGAATCAGAGCGTACGGAGCGCGACTTCGGAGGGCGAGCCGGGTTCGACGGGGACGGGGAGACCAGGGGAAGGCTCCGAGGTCTTCCCCTCTCCTTCTCCCTCTCCCTCGCCGGCGGGGGAACCACCGATACAGCGTCGGGCGCCCTCCGTAACAGCTCGGCTCCTCCCGCCCAGTTGTCGTCATGGTCACCCGCGCCGGATCAGAAGATCCCCTGGCCAGGCACCAGAATCCCCCGTGGGTCATACCTGCGCTTCGCCAGCTCCAGCCCCCGCCAAGCCGAGCCGAAGTGGTCTCGCCAGTCCGCGTGGCTGAAGGGAATGCTCCCGACCGGATAGTGAGTGCCGCCAGCCGCCGCAGCGGCCTCATAGGCCGCGCGATTGGCTGCCAGGAGGCGGTCGACGTTGGCGGTGTCGTCCGGCGGCGTGGCACGCAGCGCAGCGAAGAGGTAGGGCACGGCGTCGCGAGGGGTCCGTAGGAGCGGGGTGGTGAGGTGCTCGCGGAGGAACGGGTAGACGAGGACTACGCCGGGGCCCAGGTCGTCCGGGGTGAGGGCGGCGAGGACCTCACGTGTGACCGTGGGCGTGGATCCGCCGGGGAGGAGCAGGTTGAGCCAGGGGTGGGCGTGGGACCAGAGGCCCGCCTCCTTCAGGGCCGCGACGGCGGGGGCGATCCGGTCGAGGAAGTCGTAGTAGGGGCGGTCGGACTGCTGGACGCCGGACGGGTTGTGACGCAGGCCGCGCAGTAGGGTCGTGTCGTCCGGGGTGGGGCCGACCGGTGGGCCGTAGGCGACGGCCTCCAGGGTGTAGACGCGGAAGGCTCCGTCGGCGTCCGCCGTGACCTGGCCCTCGACGTAGTCGAAGCGGCCGTCCTGGACGAGGGTGCGCTGGTCTTCGAGGAAGGTCTCCAGGTCGTCGTAGGGCAGCAGGTAGTGGCGGACCGACTGCGGTGCGGGGACCAGGCGGAGGGTGGCGGCCACGATGATCGCGCACTGGCCGAGGCCGGCCAGGACGGCGTGGAAGAGGTCGGGGTGCCGGGTGGCGGAGCAGCGTACGAACTCGCCTGCCCCGGTGACGACTTGGAGCTCGGTGACGTTGTCGACCTGGGCGCCGTGGCGATGGGTCTGGCCGCCCAGGCCGCCCACGGACAGGGTGCCGCCGACGGAGAGCTCCAGGTAGTCGGTGAAGACGGGCGGGGCGTGGCCGTGGGCGATCGTCGCCTTGGCCACCTCGCTCCATCTGGCGCCCGCGCCGACGGTGACGGTGACCGTCGTTCCCTCCTGCCGCAGGGGGCCGATGTCCGCCAGGGTCGCCGTCTCGATGACCAGCCCGCCCTGGACCTGCGCCTGGCCGTTGGTGGCGTGTCCCTGGCCGCGCGGTGCGACTGGCAGGCGGTGCGTGTTGCAGAACCGGACCATGGCCACGACGTCGCGGACCGAGCCCGGGCGCAGTACGGCGACGGGACGGCGGTGCACGATGTGGCCGAAGTCGTCGGAGGCTGCGGCAAGTGATGCCTCGTCCGTGACGAGCGTCCCGTCCAGCGCAGGGATCCCTGCCAGGTCCGAGCCGGATGCGGATCCGGATCCGGATCCGGTCGCGGCCCAGCTCCTGGAGGCGGGATCGAAGCCGATCACTGTCGCGCCGCCTGCCGTGAGGCCGCGCAGAACAGTACGTCGTGGCGGTGTGTGGGGCATGTGCACTGCTACCTCGCACTCGATCCGGAATTATCAATTCCGGGTCATAGTAGGCGAGTTGAGTCAGTTTCGGAGGTCGTTCGGTTCAAGTGGTGGGAGGGGCTCGCCGCTGGGCCGGGGAATGCCCTACCTGACGCCGCTGCGTCGGGTAGGGCACCCGGCCGGAGTCACCGCACCACAGCTTCAACCTCCCGCCGACTCTCCGGCTCCGCCTCCGCCTCCGCCTCCGCCTCCGGATAGAACTCCCGCGGCCGTCCCTTCCTGTCCCGCAAACCCGCCAGCAAGCTCCCCGGATACTCCACCGCCCAGTAGCTCACCGTCGCCACCAGCACCCCGGCCGCGACCACGAACACCACCGCCATCGGGAACCCCTCCTGGGAGCGGGGCAGGGCGCCGGTGTCGTACAGGAGGAGCATCAGGGGCTCGTGCCAGATGTAGAGGCTGTAGCTGACCAGGCCCACGCCCGTCAGCCATCGCGAGCGCAGCAGGGCGTGCCAGCGGGGGCGGGCCGTCGTGCGGATGTGGAGGGTGGCGTAGAGCAGGGCGAACCAGAGAAGGGCCGCCAGGGGGTGGTAGTAGGTGTGCCAGGGGTTTTCCGGGGCGGAGTAGTACGACAGCCCGTACAGGCCTGCTGCCGCGGTCAGCGCCGTCGCCGTCGCCCAACCCGCGCTCACCCTCCCCCTCTCGCCCAGCGCCACCAGCACCACCGCCAGCAGCATCCCCGCCGCGAAGCCGCCCAGGCGGGCCTGGGGGCCGAAGTACACCGGCCAGTTGGTGTGCGGGACGCCGAGGGCGTGGTGGGCTACGGCGATCCAGGCGACCGGGGCCAGGTAGAGCGCCGCGCAGCCCGACGCGCACAGGGCGACCCGGGCTCGGCGGGTGCTCAGGCGGCGGCAGGCACGGATCGCCAGGGGGCCCACCGCGACCAGGGTGAGGTAGAACGCGATCTCCAGGGAGAGCGACCAGGTCGGGCCCAGAGTGTAGAAGATGCGCTTCTGGTCGAAGACGTGCGTGAACGTGAGGTGTTCCAGCAGGTCGCGCCAGTCGCCGGGGAGGGACGGGTTGCGTGCGGACCAGACGACCAGGACCGCCAGAAAGTAGAGCGGGAGGATGCGCGTTGCTCGGCGGAAGAGGAAGTCCCTGCCCGGGCGGGTGCGGTCGTCGCCGTCGATCGCTGCGCGGGCGTAGGAGAGCGTGAGCAGGTACGCCGACATGACGAAGAACAGGTCGATGACCTCCAGGGAGATCAGCGCCCCGAGGTAGGGGGTGTCGATCGGCGGGTGGGCGCCCTGGGCGTCGTAGACGTAGTACTGCTGCCAGACGTGGAAGACGACCGTGCTGAGGGCGGCCAGGCCTCGGAAGCCCTGGAGTTCGACGCTGCGGGAGCCGCGGGATGGCTTCGGCAGTGGCTGCGGCTGCGGTGCAGGTGATTTCGTCACCGGCCGCCCACCGCCTTCGCCGTCCCCGGCGTGACCGCCGTCGCCGACGCTCGTGGCGTCACCCGCCAACGCCGGTCCCCCAGCAGCTCCTTGAGGTGCGACTGCCGGGCCACGATGTTCTTGAAGTGGGTGTAGAAGACGGTGGAGATCAGTGCGTGGCGCAAGAACCAGCCGCGCCTGCGGCGCAGTTCGGGCAGGGCCAGGCGGCCCGCGAACGCCGTCTGGACGAGTCCCGCCGAGAGCGTGAACGCGAAGGCGAGCAGGCAGGCGGGGGTGGCCCAGTCGATGCGGTCCGCCCCTCCGGCGCGCACGGCCGAGTGGAGGAGGATCGGGAGGATCTGGAGGGAGAGCCAGGGCTGGATCTCGCGCCAGCCCAACAGGACTACGAGGCCGGTCTTCTGACGGGGCGTGAAGTTCGGGTGGCGCAGCGCCTGGCCGAGGTGGCGCAGGGACACCTGCAGCCAGCCCTGTGCCCAGCGTGAGCGCTGGTTCCACAGGGGTTTGAGGCGGGTGGGTGCCAGTTCCCGCGAGATCAGCGTGCGGTCGGTGGCGATGCGCGCACCCTCCTGCAACGCGCGTAGCGTCGAGTCGATGTCCTCCGTCAGCATCGAACCGTGCATCCGGATGCGGGCCAGCATGTCGGTGCGCCAGAAGCCGTTGGAGCCGCCGAAGATGCCGAAGCCGTACAGGCGGGTGCGGCCCGGGTGGCTGACGGCGTAGATCGCCTCGAACTCGGCGGCGACCTGTCGGGCCACCCAGGAGCTGTCGCCGTTGCGGATCACGCAGTGGCCCTGGACCACGTCGTAGCCGTGGGACAGCCAGTCCCAGGCGTGCCGGAAGGCGTCCGGTGCGGGGTGGTGGTCGGCGTCGAAGATGCCGACGAACTCGCCGCGCACCCGCGTGACGGCGGCGTTGATGTTCTGCGCCTTGGAGGTGCTCCCGGCCACCGGCAGAAGCACCAACCGCCGGTCGCGGCGGGCGATCTCCCGCAGGGTGTCCTCGACCGGCAACCCGTGAGGCGTGTTGTAGGCGAGGACGACCTCCAGGTCGTTCGGATAGTCCAGGCGCAGGAAGGACTCCACCGTGTCGACGATCGTCGCGGCCTCGTTCGGCAGATACGCCGCGATGACCGCGCTCGCGGGCGGATACGGCTGCGCGGGCGTCGCCGGCCGGGTGGGCGCGTCGAGCGAGAAGAGACATTCGAGGAGGATCAGTGAGGCGGACAGGACCAGTCCGGCCACGACGATCCAGTAGATCCCCGAGGCGATGTCCCAGCCCAGCAGCGCGTACGTCTGCTCGTACAGCGCGAACGGCACGCCCACGCCGATCAGCAGCGCGAGCAGCGGGGAGAGGGCCAGCAGAAACGGTCGTACGACCTTCCTGGCGCGGCTGCGTGGGGCGGTGGCCGCCCGCATCCACGGCTCGTAGCGGACGGGCCGCAGGTCACGGTGGCGCAGTGCCTCGGCGACGGCGTCGGCGGCCTGTCCGACGGCCCGGTCGGCGCGCCTGCCGTCGGCATCGGCCAGGGGGAGCCAGCCGACGGCCGGGGTCAGCCGTACGTTCTCGTCGGCGACGACGAACCGGGTGCCGGCGACGGCGGTGGCGAAGTCCTGCAACGCGCGCCGGGCCGTCTCCTCGTCGATGCCCGGCATGAGGACGAGCAGCCGTCCTTTCTCGTCCCAGCCGAGCCGACCGCTGCCGTCGCCGAGCCGTTCGCTGACGCCGGCGAGGCGTTCGGCGACCTCGCGGCGCACCCGTGCGCCGAACCGTTCCTCAAGCGCGTCCGCCTCGGCCACGCCGACCACCGCGAGGACGCCTTGGCGGCGGCCGGGGCCGGGGCGGCGCAGTTCGCGGTCGAGTTCGTCGTGGAAGTGGGGGGCGGAGTACAGGCCGGTGCGCGGGTCCAGGGCCAGCCGGTCGACGGGGACCGGGACGCGGTGCAGCTTGGCCGCGATACGGGCCGACAGCTCGACGGGGTCGGCGGCCTCGGGCAGGCAGTCGTCGGCGCCGCTGCGCAACAGGCGGGCGACACCGGCGGGTTCACGGTCGGCGGTGACCATGACGAGGGGCAGGACCTGGCCCTGGGGTGCGGTGCGTATCTCCTCCACGACCGCCACGGCCTGGTCGACACCGCCGTGGCCGCCTTGGCCGCCGTCGAGGGCGACGATCGCGTCGGGCGGGGTCTGCCGGACGCTGCGGCCGATGTCGCCGGGGACGGCGTGGGTGACCGAGTAGCCGGTGGATTCGAGGGTGCGGGTGAGTTTTTCGCGTCGGGGGCCGGGGGCGCCGACCGCGAGGACATGGCCCTGTGCCGGCCCGTCGGTCGGCGGGCAGGCGTCAGTGCTCCGGGGCGCGGGTGCGCGCCTCAGTTCGGTGTGCATGTATGAGGGTCCAATCCTGTTCGGATGTGGGGGGAGGACCTTTTGTCGCTACCTAGCCTCACCAGGCGCCGTGACGCCACACCTGCGGCGGTGTAAAAGCCTGATTGCCTTTACGTGCCCACGCCAAGGAGATGAAGGGAATCGGGTGACCGAGTGTGAGAGCACCGGGCAATGCGGAACCGGTGGCTAGCGTTCTCCGTCCGGCTCCCAGTCCAGCAAGCGCACCTTCGCGACCGTACGGACATGGCGGCGCATGGCGGCGGCGGCCGCTCCCGGCCTGCCCTCGGCGATCGCGTCGAGGATGGCCTGGTGCTGGGCGAGGGAGCGGGCCGGGCGGTGGGGCTGGCGGAGGGACTCGGTGCGGCTCTCGGCGATCTGGTCGGCGATGGAGCGCATGAACTCGGCGAGGATGCTGCTGTGCGCGGCGGCGGTGACCGCGGCGTGGAAGAGGCGGTCGCCCTCCA
This sequence comes from Streptomyces sp. cf386, assembly GCF_900103585.1. Taxonomy (GTDB): domain Bacteria; phylum Actinomycetota; class Actinomycetes; order Streptomycetales; family Streptomycetaceae; genus Streptomyces. The sequence goes on along the minus strand of NZ_FNHV01000014.1, from coordinate 266,161 downwards.
CGCCGTGGCGGTTGTCGTCGATCTCCTTCGCCATGTGCGCGAGCGCCGACCGCATCGCCGCGAGGTCCTCCTCCGTGCGGCGCTCGGCGGCCAGTTCGGCGAGTTTGGTCTCCAGGGCCTCGCGCGCCTCCAGCACGTCGGGCAGGCGTCGGCGGCGCTCGACCATCCGCTCCACCGGCTCCACGTCGAGGCTGTCCCGGACGAGGTACGTGCCGCCCCCGTGCCGCACCTCCACCAGGCCCTGCACCTCCAGGACCACGATCGCCTGCTTCACGGAGGCCCGGCTGACCCCCAGCCGCTGGGCCAGGTCGCGCTCGGTCGGGAGCCGGTCCCCGGCACCGAGGCCGCCCTCGGCGACATAGGCGCGCAGCCGGTCGAGCACCTGCTCGTAGAGGCGCTGCTTGCTCATGGGGCGCAGGGCGTCGGTCACGGGGTCCCCCTCTCGCCGGGAGCGTAACACCGGGGTGGCGGGTGGCCGAGTGGCTCAGCCAATTCATGCGCGACCCCTTGACGTCCCCGTCCCGCGCGCCCACGCTAACCAGCCATCACCCGGAAGTGGCTCAGCCACTCGGCCACTGACGGGCGTGCAGCCCCCAACCGCTCCGGGACCCAAAGACGGGAGCCCGTATGTCCCCCGAGCTCATCTCGATCCTCGTCCTCGTCGTGGTGTTCGTCATCGCCACCACCCGCTCGATCAACATGGGCGCGCTCGCCTTCGCCGCCGCCTTCGGGGTCGGCACCCTCGTCGCCGACCTGGACGCGGACGGCATCTTCGCCGGATTCCCGGGCGATCTGTTCGTCGTCCTCGTCGGCGTCACGTACCTCTTCGCGATCGCCCGCGCCAACGGCACCACCGACTGGCTGGTGCACGCCGCGATCCGGCTCGTCCGGGGCCGGGTGGCGCTCATCCCATGGGTGATGTTCGCCCTCACCGGCGCGCTCACCGCGATCGGGGCGGTCAGTCCGGCCGCCGTGGCGATCGTCGCGCCGGTCGCGCTGAGCTTCGCCGCCCGCTACGGGATCAGCCCGCTGCTGATGGGCGCGATGGTCGTGCACGGCGCGCAGGGCGGCGGCTTCTCCCCGATCAGCATCTACGGGTCGATCGTCAACGGCATCGTCGAGCGGGAGAAGCTGCCGGGGAACGAGGTCGCGCTGTTCCTGGCGTCCCTCGTCGTCAACCTCGTCATCGCCGGGGTGGTGTTCGTCGTGTGCGGAGGGCTCGGGCTGTGGCGCCAGGGCTCGGTGACAGACGGCGAGGGAAGCGCCCCAAAGGGGCGCGGGGAACTGCGCGACCAGCCACGATGGCACCGCACCGAACAGACGACAGATCCCGGCACTTCCAGCGGAGCAACTGTCACCCGCCCCGCCCCCACCGCCACTGACCTCTCAACCACCCGCCTCACCCCCGCCCGCATCGCCACCCTCACCTCCCTCGTCGCCCTCGTCATCGCCGTCCTCGCCTTCGACCTGGACGCCGGGCTGTCCGCGATCACCCTCGCCGTCTTCCTCAGCACCGCCTGGCCGGAGGACAGCAAGAAGGCGGTCGGCGAGATCGCCTGGCCCACCGTGCTGCTGATCTGCGGTGTGCTGACGTACGTCGGCGTCCTGGACGAGATGGGCACCATCACCTGGGCCGGCGAGGGCGTCGGCGGCATCGGCGTACCGCTGCTGGCGGCGGTGCTGCTCTGCTACATCGGCGCGATCGTGTCGGCGTTCGCCTCGTCGGTCGGCATCATGGGCGCGCTCATCCCGCTCGCCGTTCCCTTCCTGGCGCAGGGCGAGATCGGGGCGGTCGGCATGGTGGCGGCGCTCGCGGTGTCGGCGACCGTCGTGGACGTGAGCCCCTTCTCGACGAACGGCGCGCTGGTGCTGGCCGCGGCACCGGACGTCGACCGCGAGCGTTTCTTCCGGCAGCTGATGATGTACGGAGGGATCGTGGTGGCGGTGGTGCCCGCGGTGGTGTGGCTGGTGATGGTCGTGCCGGGCTGGGGGTAGACCGGCAGACGTACAACGACCTCTATGACAACAGTTAAGGAGTACGACGCGTGTCCTCTCTCTTCCCGGCCCTGACGGGTGCTCCGGCCGGACGTCCCGCCCTGCGGTTCGGCGACCGCTCCCTGACGTACGGCGAGCTCGGCGCCGCCTCCGGCGCCCTCGCGGCGCGGATCGGCGGGGCGGGCAGAGTGGCCGTCTGGGCGACCCCGGCGCTGGAGACGGCCGTGGCGGTGGTGGCGGCGCTTCAGGCCGGTGTCGCCGCCGTGCCGCTCAACCCGAAGTCCGGGGAGAAGGAGCTCGGGCACATCCTGTCCGACAGTGCGCCGTCGGTGGTGCTGGCCGCGGCGGGGGACGAACTGCCGTCCGCCCTGGGCGACTTGGAGCGCATCGACGTCGATGCCGATGTCGACGTGCGTGCCGCCGAACCGCTCCCCGACCCGCAGGTGTCCGACGAGGACCCCGCCCTCGTCGTCTACACCTCCGGCACCACCGGACCGCCCAAGGGCGCCGTCATCCCGCGCCGGGCGATCGCCACCACCCTGGACGCGCTCGCCGACGCCTGGCAGTGGACCGCCGACGACGTCCTGGTCCACGGCCTGCCCCTGTTCCACGTACACGGCCTGGTCCTCGGCATCCTGGGCCCGCTGCGCCGCGGCGGATCCGTACGCCACCTCGGCAGGTTCAGCACGGAGGGCGTCGCGCGTGAGCTGACCGACGGCGCGACCATGCTGTTCGGCGTACCGACGATGTACCACCGCATCGCCCAAGCCCTCGCCGAGGAGCCAAAGTTGGCGAAGGCCCTGGGCCGGGCCCGCCTCCTGGTCTCGGGCTCGGCCGCGCTCCCGGTGCACGACCACGAACGCATCACCGCCGCGACGGGACAACACGTCATCGAGCGGTACGGCATGACGGAGACGCTGATGAACACGAGCGTCCGCGCGGACGGCGAGGCCAGGGCCGGGACGGTCGGTGTGCCGCTGCCGGGCGTGGAGCTGCGGCTCGTCGAGGAGGACGGGACGCCGATCGCGTCGTACGACGGCGAGACGGTGGGCGAGATCCAGGTGCGCGGCCCGAACCTGTTCACGGAGTATCTGAACCGCCCCGACGCGACGACCGCGGCCTTCACGCCGGACGGCTGGTTCCGCACCGGTGACATGGCGGTGCGGGATCCCGACGGGTACGTCCGCATCGTCGGCCGCAAGGCCACCGACCTGATCAAGAGCGGGGGGTACAAGATCGGGGCGGGCGAGATCGAGAACGCGCTCCTCGAACACCCCGGGGTGCGGGAGGCGGCCGTCACCGGGGAGCCGGACGCGGACCTGGGCGAGCGGATCGTGGCGTGGGTGGTGCCGGAGGATCCCCAATCCCCGCCCGCCGCAGAGGAGTTGGCGGACCATGTGGCCCGCCGCCTGGCCCCCCACAAGCGCCCCCGCGTCGTCCACTACCTCTCCGCCCTCCCCCGCAACGACATGGGGAAGATCATGAAGCGGGCGCTGCGCCATGACTGAGCGGCGTCTGTCGGCACGGGAGGTCGTCGCACTGGTCGCCGACGACTCCACCTTCGCCGAACTCCCCCACCCGGCACGGGAGTCCGGTCCGGACGGCCCGCTCGCCTGGCAGGGCTACGACGCCTCGCGCGCGCGTGCCGCCGAGCGCACCGGCGAGCAGGAGTCGGTCGTCTGCGGCACCGCGAGCGTGGCGGGCACGCGGGCGGTGCTCCTGGCGTTCGAGTTCGGCTTCCTGGGCGGCTCGCTCGGCGAACGCACCGGGGACCGGCTGGAGGCGGCGTACGCGTACGCCCGCGCCCACCGCCTCCCGGTCGTCCCGCTGGTCGCGACAGGCGGCAGCCGGATGCAGGAGGGCATGCTCGCCCTCACCCAACTCCAGCGCGTGGCACGGCAGTCCGCCCTGACCCGGGAGGCGGGCCTCCCTCAGATCGCCGTCCTCCGGGACCCGACGACGGGCGGCGGCTGGGCGACCCTGGGCGCGGGCGCCGACGTGATCCTCGCCCTGCCCGGCGCCCAGGTCGGCTTCGCGGGCTCCCGGGTGCGGCCGGCGGACGCGGACCCGGCGGCGTACACGGCGGAGGCGCAGGTGGCGGCGGGGGCGGTGGACGCGGTCGTAGCGCCTGAGGAACTGAGGGAGGCGCTGGGCCACTGGCTGGGGCTGTTGATGGGAAGGCCGGCCCAGGAGGCACCCCTCCCTTCCGCGCTTCCGGGCACGCAGGACCAGCTGCCCGCCACCGGCTGGGAGGCGGTCCTACGCGCCCGCGCACCGCAACGCCCGTGCGCCGAGCGCTACTTGGACTCCTACTTCACCCACCGCGTGACGATCAGCGGCGACCGCAGCGGCGGCGCCGACCCCGAGGGCATGCTGTGCGGCTTCGGTGAGCATGAGGGCCGTACCGTCGCATACGCCGCGCAGACCGGGACCGCGACCCGCCCGGCGGGCTTCCGTACCGCCGCCCGGCTGATCCGCCTCGCGGACAGGCTCGATATCCCGGTGCTGACCCTGGTGGACACCCCCGGCGCCGCCAACGACGCGGAGGCGGAACGGCAGGGCGTCGGCGCCGCGATCGCGGACCTGTTCGGCGCGGTGGCCGCCGCCCGCGTGCCGATCACCACGCTGCTGATCGGCGAGGGCGGCTCGGGCGGGGCGCTGGCGTTGGCGGCGCCGGGCAACACGTGGGCCACGCCGGACAGCTACTTCTCGGTCATCGCACCGGAGTTGGCGGCTGCGATCCTGAAGCGGACGCCGCAGGAGGTCGAGAAGACGGCCGAGCAACTCCGCATCCGGCCACAGGACTTGGTGGAGCTGGGGGTGCTTCGCGGAGTCGTGAGGAGAGAGTGAAGGGGGTGGCCGGAAACCGGGACAGCCTCGGCGGCCGTCCGGGACAATGGTCGTGATCGACGGACCGCAGGTGACGGGGGCGTCATGACAGGCCTGAAGGGTGCCGAGTGGCACGCCCGCATCGAATGCGGGGGCACGGTGTCCGGCGCGGGCTTCCTGGTGACCCCTGACAAGGTGCTGACCTGTGCGCATGTCATCGAGAACAGCGACCTGGCCCCGGTGACCGTGACCTTCCCGCAGCGCCCCGGGGACGCTCCCGTCGCCGCCCGGGTCGTCGCGCACGGCGGCTGGGACGGCCGTGTCTCCGAGCTGGGGGACCTGGCCGTACTGGAACTGGACCGCGAGGTGCCGATCACCCCGGCGCCGCTCGCCCCGGCCGACGTCGCGCACGGCGACCGCAGGCTCATGGCCTACGGGTTCCCCGCCGGGTACGACGACGGCACGATCGCCGAGTTCCGTGCCGTGACCGAGCTGTTGATCGGCGGCGAGTGGATCCAGCTGGAGGCCTGGAGTGGACAGGGCCAGCCGCTTGCCGTCGGTTTCAGCGGCGCCGCGGTCACCCTGGTCGACACCGGTCAGGTCGTCGGCATGGTCACGGCAGCGGCCGGCGCCCGCGCCTTACGCATCGGCCGGATGATGCCGACGCATGTGCTGGCCCGCTACTGGTCCGGCCTGAGCGACCTCGTGCCGGTCGTGGGGGCCGGGCATGTGCCGGGGGCGTCGGTCGCCGGGGCCGGGTACGTGCGGGGGACGGCGGCTTCGGGATCCGGACGGGCCCGCGCCACGCCCACGCAACGCCCACCGCTCCACGGAACGCACGCTCCGCTTCCGGCGCACTTCCTCGCGACGCCGCCGGGATCCGCGTACCCCCCTGGGACCCCCACCCCGAACCTCGTCCATCCCGGCCATCCCGGCCATCCCGGCCACCCCGACGGCCCCCGGCTTCGCGCACTCGTCGAGAAGGCCGCGCGGGCCGGCCTCGACTGTGACCCCGTGCGGCTCTACGCCGCCGCGGCCGGGCCGTTCGATCCGGATCCGCCCGCCGAGGGCTTCGGATCCCTGTGGTCGGCGGCGTGGTTCGTGCTGTGCGACGTGGACGACCCGGCCACCGTGACACGGTTCGTCGATCGCCTCGACGCGCTGCTCAACGCCCCGCCTCAGGCCGAGACCGGCGCCATCCTCGTCGAGCTGGGCCACAGCGGCGCCGGAGACGACCTGGTGCGGGTCGAGGTGTCGGCGTACAGCGCGGGGCGCCGGCATCCGGTCCCCGCGCAGACGGTGCCGCGGTCCCGGCTGCGTGCGTGTGTCCAGGACCGTATCGAGGACGCCTTCTGTCATCTGACGCCCGGCGCGGACGAGTTGATCGCCTTCGCGCTGCCCCGTGACTGGCTCGACTGGCCGGTCGACCGCTGGGAGAAGGGCCCCGACGACGACACCCCGCTCGGCTGCGTGCACCCGGTGGTGGTCACCGACCACGCCCGCCGCAGAAGCAGCACCCGGCACGTCCTCACCAGCGCCTGGCAGCGCCTGGACACCCGCACCGGCGCCGGTGTGCACCGCGTCACGTGCGGCGGCGTCGAGGACCACAGGAAGCTCCGGCTGGCCCTGCTGCAGTCCGAGGTCTGCCTGGCGGGGTTCGGGGCGACGTCCCGTGCGGCCCGCACCCGACCGCACTTCGAGACGTCGATCACCGCACCGGCGCCGGTGATCGTGTGGTCCCGGCAGGGCTGCGACCCGGGGGAGGCGGAGTGCGCGGGCAGCTCCGATTGCCCCGGTACGGCGTTCCTGGACGCCCTGGACGACCTCGTCTGCCGGGTACCGCCCGCCCAACTCCCCCGCCGGGTGCTGAGCCTGCGCCAGCGGGCCGAAGCCGAGGACGACCACTGGGCGCGGGACATCCAGCTCCTGTGGGACGACCCACGCCGCTTCACCGACCCGCACACCGCCGCCGTACACACCAGGTCACCCGTCGCCTGATCCGGCCGCCCGCCGGGACCGCAGACCGCCAACGGAGAGCAACCGGAGAGAGCGCACCATGTCCAACTGGTCCGTCTACACCGGCACCGACGAGCCGCACGACGGCATCGCCGAACTGCCCGCCCCGCCGCCCTGGCGGGCGTTCGACGGCGGCCCCGCGCTGCCGCGGCCCGGCGACGGCGACGACGCGTCGGCGGTCTCGCCGGACCGTGTGCACCGGGCGAGGACCTACGTCCCGACGCCGGAGAGCGTGCAGCTGGTCAACGCCGCGCTGTGTCTGCGCCGCCCGCTGCTGGTCACCGGCCCGCCCGGCACGGGCAAGTCGTCCCTCGCCTACGCCGTGGCCCGCGAGCTGAGCCTGGGCCCCGTCCTGCGCTGGAACATCACCAGCCGCAGCACCCTCGCCGACGGCCTCTACCAGTACGACCCCCTGTCCCGCCTGTACGCGGGCCGGAAGGAACCCGGCACCGGCCCGGGCGGCCCCGGCCCCACCCCGGACGGCGTCGAGGACCACCTGCGGCTGGGCCCGCTGGGCACGGCCCTCCTCCCCTACGACCGCCCGCGCGCCCTCCTCGTCGACGAGATCGACAAGAGCGACCTCGACCTGCCGAACGACCTGCTGAACATCCTGGAGGAGGGCCAGTACGAGATCCCCGAACTGGTCCGCGCGGCCCGCCACTCCACCGACGGCAAGGCCCGGGTCCTCGCCGACGGGACGGACACTCCGGTGCCCGTCGTCCGGGGCCGGGTCCGCTGCCGCGCCTTCCCCTTCGTCGTGCTGACCAGCAACGGCGAACGCGAGTTCCCGCCCGCCTTCCTGCGCCGCTGCGTCCGCCTGCGCCTGCTCCGCCCCGACCGCACCCAGCTCACGGACATCGTCCGCGCCCACCTCGGCGAGCCCGACGCTCGGGCGGAGAGCCTGATCACCGAGTTCCTGACCCGCGCCGGCACCGGCGAACTGGCCACGGACCAACTCCTCAACGCCATCTACCTCACGGGCATCGCAGGCCTCCAAGCCGACTCCCGCGAGCAGCTGGCCGAGCGGTTGATGCCGTATCTGAGCTCGGCGGCTGACGGCGATGGATTCTGAGGGGACGACCGCAGGGTCCGCCGTTGCGCGGCTCGCCGCCGTGCTGAGCTCCGTCAAGGGTGCGGACCCGTCCACGGAGGACGCCGCCACACCTCGCGAGCTTGCCGAACTCCTCTGGTTTGCAGCGCAGTTGATCCCGGAAGGGCAGGAGAGGCAGGAGGAGCCGACAGCCTCCGGTCAAGCCGCTCCTGCCGGGCATGCCCGGCAAGGCAGCACCGACACGCCTCCCACCCCCACCGCCGTCCCACCCCGACCCGATCCCCCTCACCCGAACCCCCACCAGCCCTCGACCCCACCCCCTGACACCCGCATCCCCCTCCACCTCCCGGAGCCCCCGCACCCCGACGCGCCGACCGGCCCGGGTCGCGGCACCCCGCTGCTCGCCCCCGCGCCCCCGATGCTCCCCCGCCCCCTCGCCCTGCAACGCGCCCTGCGCCCCCTCAAGCGCAAGGTCCCCGCCCCCCGCGCCCGGCTCCTCGACGAGCACGCCACCGCCGACCGGATCGCCCGGCTCGGTGCCCACCCGAACGTCTGGTTCCCGGTGCTGCGCCCGGCCCCCGACCGCTGGCTGCGCCTCAACCTCGTGTACGACGCGGGCCCCACGATGCCCGTCTGGCGCCCGCTGGTGCGCGAACTGCACACCGTGCTCGCCCAGTCCGGCATCTTCCGCACGGTCACCGCGCACCGGGCCACCCCGGACGGCCGCGCCCTTCACGTCCCCGCGCTCGCCGACGGCCGCACGGTCACCCTGGTCGTCAGCGACTGCATGGGCCCGCAATGGCGCCCCGGCCCGGCGGGCGACCGCTGGTACCGCGCCCTGCGCCGCTGGGCGTCGCGCATGCCTCTGGCCGTCGTCCAGCCGCTGCCCGAACACCTCTGGCCCACCACGGCCCTGCCCGCCGCCCCGGGCCTGCTCACCGCCCCGACCTCGGCGGCACCGTCGGCCGCGCTCACCTTCACGCCGTACGACGCACACGACCCGCACACCCCCCACGAGGGTGCCGTCCCCCTCCCCGTCCTGGAACCGGCCCCCACCTGGCTCGCCAACTGGGCCGCCCTGATCGCCGCGCCGGGCGGCGGCCACGCACCCGGCGCCCTGGCCTGGCTGCCTCCCGCGCCGCTCCCGCCCGCCGAACCCGCCCCCGGCGTCTCCTCGTTGCCGGCCCAGGACCTGGTGCTGCGCTTCCGGGCGACCGCGTCCCCGGAGGCGTTCCGCATCGCCGGCCATCTCGCCCTGGCGAACCCGTCCCTGCCGGTGATGCGGCTGGTCCAGCGCGCCCTGGACCGCAGCCCCCGCCCCCAGCACCTGGCCGAGATCATCCTCAGCGGCATGCTGACGGCGCTTGAGGGACCGCCGGGATCGTACGAGTTCCGGCCGGGCGTACGGGAGTTGCTGCTGCGTTCCCTGCCGCGTACGGCGCGGGCGCGGACCCGGGAGTTCCTGGCCCGGGTGGGCGGGTTGATCGACGAGCGGGCGGGGCTCGCGGCGGGTGAGTTCCGGGCCGAGGTGCGCCGGGAGGCGGGGGGCGACGGGGGTACGGGGCCGGCGTTCGCGACGGTCAGTGCGGAGACCATAAGGCGGCTGGGCGGAGAGCCGGCGGAGGAGCTGGTCGGCGGGCGGTATCGGCTGCTGGGGCAGCGGGGGCCGAACGACCGGATGTGGGCTGCCGTCGACGTACGCACCGACCGGCCCGTGGTCGTCCACCTCTACCCGCCCCAGCGGGCTCCGCAAGAGCGGTTCCGGCGGGAGGCGCGGGTGCTGGCGGAGCTGCGGCATCCGAATGTGGTGCGCGTGCTGGACCACGGCGTGGAGGACGAACGTCCGTATCTGGTCGCCGAGTTCGTGGACGGCGTCACCGTCGCCGAACTGCAGAACGGCAGCGGTCCAGGGGTCTCCTTCAGGGTGCACGCCCGGCTCGCGTCGGATGTCGTACCCGCGTTGGAGGCCCTGCACGAGCGCGGTCTGGTGCGTGGGCAGAGCGGCTGGGACGGTCTGCTGCTGCGCCCGGACGGCTCGGTGGTGATCAGCAGGTTCGCGCTGGGTGAGCAGTCGGAGGGGCGCGACGGGAGGTCGGACCTCGTCCGGTTCGGGTCGCTGCTCAAGGAGTTGGCCGCGCACAGCCCGGTCAGCCTGGGGTTCCAGCGGATGCAGGCGGAACTGGCCTGGGACAAGGACCCGGTCGACGCCATACGGAGGCTGCCGCGCTCGATCGCCCTCGGTTGGGCGCAGGGCGGGATCGACGCGGACCGGCTGCGCGTCACCATGCTCGGCCCGTTGGACATCAGCTGCCTGGGCCGACTCGTCACGCTCCCCTCCCCGCGGGCCCAGGCCCTGCTGTGCATGCTCCTCCTGCGACCGGGCCGCCGTGTCGGCCACGCCGAACTGGCCGCGGGCCTGTGGGAGGAGCCTCTGCCGAGAACGGAGGCGCTACACCGCCTCGCCCGGGTGGCGGGGGAGATCCACGCGTGCCTCGGCCCCGGCACCCTCGCCGAACTCTCCGACGGCTACGCCGTCCATGTGCCGGACGACTACATCGACGTACACCACTGCGAGGAACTCCTCGCCGACCGCACCGACGACATGGACCCGCAGCTCCAGCGCGCCCTGGTCCGGGACGCCTTGGGCCTCTTCTACGGCGACCCGCTGGACGGCCTCCCGGGTCCCGCCGCGACGGCCACCCGGGACCGGCTGCGCGCCCTCCGCCTCGACCTGCGCACCCTCCTCGCACAACTCGACCTGAAACTCGGCACCTTCAGGCAGGCCGCGGCCGACCTCGCCGACCTGGTCCGGGAGCACCCGGACCGGGAGGACCTGCGCCGACTGCACGTCATGGCGCTGAAGAACCTCGGCCGGCTCTCCGAGGCCATCAAGTCGTACGAGACCTATGCGGAACTCCGGCAGCTACGGCCCGGCGATCCCGTGGACCCCGCCCTCCAGGAGCTCTACCACGAACTGCGCACCGCCCCACGCCTGACCATCGGCCTGGAGATCGACGGCCGGGGCACACACCCGGAGGCCCACCACGCCCTCGGCCGAGCCACGGACCGGGTTCTGAAGGCGGCCCAATTGCGCCCGCACCAGTTCGAGGTGCTGGCCCGCGACAACGGCTACGTCGTCCTCACCGAGCCCGACGCCGCCGCCCACGGACTGGTGAGCGGAGCGCTTCTCCATCTCCCTGTCGTGCTCGCCGAGTTGGACGACCCGCCGAGGTTCCGGGTGACGTTCTGGCACACCCCGTTCGCCGGCGCGGACGAGTCCGCCGTCCCGTCCGACGTACGGGCCGCCCTGGAGACCGTCGCCGCGGACATCACGGTCGTCGTCTCCCCCGAGCTGCACGCGGAGCTCGCCGGTTCGGCGTTCCTGCCGTTGCACGGCGACACACCGGGCTCGGCGCCCCTCGCGTGGTACTGCCCCCTGTCCCGGCGGGCCGCCGAGCCGGACGTCACACCCCGTGACCTGGTACGCGGCCCCTTCACCACTCCCGACCTGTCCCTGCTCGCCTCCGATGCCGGCCGCACGGCGATCGTCCACACCCAGCCCGACGGCCCCCTCACCCTCCTCGACCCGGCCCGCCCCCGGGACAGGCGCCGCCCGCTGTACGCCACGTACTACGAGGTCGACCTCACCACCCACCGAGCGACCTGCCAGGACGTCCTCCCGAGTTCCGGAGGCGGTGCCTTCGCCGCCTCCGTCAAGTTCGCCTGGCAGGTGGCGGACCCGGTCGCCTACGTCCTCGGTGAGCCCACGCACATCGCGGACGCCCTGCTCGACCACGTCCTCTCCGAGGCCTCCCGGGTCACCCGCCGCTACCCCCTGCGCCGGGCCCGCGCCGCCCAGCGGGCCGTGGAGGTCAGGTTGGGCAGATGGCCGGTGCCGGGGCTCTCGGTGACGTGTTCGGTGCGCCTGGCAGCCGGGGCACAGCCGAACCCGGCCCCACCCGGGCCGTCCTCCGGCACACCGTCGCCCCTGGCCGACCTGCTCCGGAGCGCCGACGCCGTCATCCTCGGCTTCGACGGCACGCTCACCCGGCTGTTCGGGCCGGACGAGGCGCACGAGTTGGTACGGGACCTCGCCCGCCACGTCGGCGAGAACCGGCACCCGGACGACACCCTCGCGGAACAGCCGCTGCTGCCGGGGGCGGGACCCGTCCGCGCGGAGGACGGCGTCACGCCCATCGCACTGCTCCGCACGCTCGCCGGGCACCCGGCCGCGGACGCGGTACGCACCGAGCTCAACCGCAAGGAGACCTGGGCCGCCCGGACCGTCCGGCCCACGCCGTTCTCGGACGAGCTGGTCCACACCCTGTACAGCCGTGGCATGGGCCTCGCCGTCGTCACCGACCACGCCGCGTCCGCGGCCGAGACCTTCCTGGACCTCCATGGCCTCACCCCCTGCCTCCTGGGGGGCGTACACGGCCGCTCCTCCCACCTCACCCGCCTGATGCCGCACCCCGGCGTCCTGCTCCGTGCCGTCGAGCGACTCGGCGCCTCCCGCTCCCGCTGTGTGCTGATCGGCTCCACCCTCGACGAACAGTCCGCGGCCCACGCCGCCGGCATGCGCTTCATCGGCCACGCCCGTACCGAAGAGGCACGCCGGCGATTCGATGCGGCGGATCTCACCGTGCCGGGACTGCGCCCCATACTCGAAGCCGCCCACTCCCTGTGACCCGACACGCCGCCTGACGCCCTTTCAGAATCAAATCCCCCCATTCAGCGGCACCCCGCCCGGCCCCCTCCAAAAGGCGCCCCCTCCCGGCCGCGAGCACGATCGATGCCAAGGAGGCCGGCCACCCGCCGACCACACGACCCCGACCACCTCAAGCGAGGCCCGCCACCCACCCGGCGGACCCATGGTCTGCGTTCTCGGGAGGACCCTCATGATCGCCACGCTGGAGCAGTTGCGCCGCTGCCACTTCGCCGTCGACCTGGGGGCGGCCAGAACCCGCGTCTTCGTGAAGGGCTCCGGACTCGTCGTCGACCAGCCCTCCGCTGCCGCCGTCAACACCCGCACCGGCGCGCTCATCGCGGTCGGCGAGTTCGCGGAGAAGATGACCGGTCGCACCCCGCACTACATCCGCGTCGTACGGCCCGTCTCCGGCGGGACCGTCGTCGACATCGAGATGGCCCAGCGGATGCTGCGGCATCTGCTCGGCGACAAGATGCGCCGTACGCTGCGCCGCAAGCCGTTCCTGCGTGCCGCGGCCTGCACCCCGCACGACGCCGACCCACTGGCCCAGCGCGCCGCGATAGAGACCCTCGTCGGGCTCGGTGCGCGCCGCGTCGAACTCGTCGACACCCTCATCGCGGCCGCCGTGGGGTGCGGACTGCCCGTGGAGCAGCCCGAGGCCAGCATGATCATGGTGTGCGGGGCGGCGGCGACCGAGGTGGCCGTGCTCTCCATGGGCGCCATCGTCGCCGCCGAACGCGTCCGCGTCGGCGGCGAGGCCGTCGACCACGCGATCGTGCAGCACCTGCGGCACGAGCACGAGCTCATGCTGCCCAGCCAGAACGTACGACCGCTGCAGCTCGCGCTCTCCGGCAACGGACTCACACCGCACGGGCCGACCTCCACCGAGATCCACGGCCGCGACATCTGCACCGGCCTCGCCCGCAGCGTCCGGGTCGACACCGCCGCCGTACGGGACGCCATCCAGACCCCGCTCACCGCCGTCCTCGACAGCATCGGCAAGGTGCTGCGCGGCTGCCCGCCCGACCTGGTCGCCGACCTCGCCGACCGCGGGATCATGATGGTCGGCGGCAGTGCGCTGCTGCCCGGCTTCGACCAGATGCTGCGGCAGGCCACCGGGATGCCCGTGCACATCGCCGAGCGACCCGACGTCTGCGCGGTGCAGGGCCTCGGCACCATGCTGGAGGGCCGGGTCGAGCCGCTGGAGCTGGACACGAGCATGGCCACGGGCATGGACACGGACGCGGACGCGGACCTGGCCGACTGAGCCGCGCGCCACCGGTCCGGTAGACAGGATCAGAAGGCGGGCTCAGTACGGCGGGCTCAGCACAGCGGGATCAGTACGGCAGGATCCGCCCCGAAGGCGTGCGCCGGTCGATCTCTCCCCTGGTGTCGCGGGGAGCGGCCGGCCTACGGGTGACACGAACGCGAACATGGGTCTGGCGGTTCATGGCGCCCTCCTCGTACCTCGGTCCGTTGCGACCAGCCTTCTCTACGCAACCTTTCGGCACATCGTGCCCACGGAGGCACTTGTCATGCCTCCGTAGGAGGAGCGGATGCGTGCGAGGCTGCTCCCCGGGGAGGAGGGCGCCCCCGAGTCAGCTCGGGGTGCGGCGGCGTGCGCCGTTCGGCGAACCCCGCCGGCGCGTGCGCAGGGGCCCGGACGCGCTCTTCGCGCCCCGCGCTATCTGCTGCTCGAACGCCGCCAGCGCGATCGGGCTCTCCGGTGGCACGACGGCCATCATGTGGCGCCGCTGCGCCTCCGCGACGGCGTCCCCGGCGGCGGTGCCGTGCCGCGCGTGGACGATGCGGACGTGTCCGTCGCCGGAGCCGCGCCGGCCGACGGGGGTGACGCCGGCGTTGGTGCCGTCGGGGAGGGTCACCCAGAGCTGGAAGTCGTCGTAGCGGAAGTAGTCCGCCCCTTTGAGCGGCCAGGGGTAGTGATGCTCGCCGGCCGCCTTGGGCAGGATCCCCGAGTGGTCGCCCTTGTTGAGCGGCACGCACGCGTTGAAGAGCGAGTCGGTCCAGGCCTCGACACCGTCGGCATCCGTGATCGGCATGCTCAGCAGCTCTTGGGCACGCCGGTAGCCCAGCGCCTCCATGGCCGGGAGCGTGAGCGGAAAGGCCTCGACGAGCTCGGCCGCCTCGCGACGGAGCCGGTCGATCTTCGCGGGGTCGGCGCAGAACTGCGCGCTCCACTCGATACCGACCCGGGCCCGGTACATCCGCCAGCCGCTCTCCGACCTCACCCACAGGCTGCCGCCGTGGTGCCACTCCCAGGGCCTCGGTCCGTACGGCCTCTCCCCCGACTCGGACTCCAGTGCCGCGAGGATCTTCTTCGCCGCGTTCTTCGCGGCTCTGAAGTGCGACGACTCCTTACGTGTCGGATGCTTGACGACCTGTATCTCCCAGGGACGGACCTTCCCCTTGCGGGGTTTGCCGAGTTCGAGCTCAAGGGGTCCTTCCGGCGTTGTCACGACGTCCACAGCCATGAGCTGCCTCCTTCCGGCTCTCCTTCCATCGTCCGGCGCGGCCCCCGGCCCGTCGACCCGCGCTGGCCCCGGCACGGGAACAGGCGCACGCTCATCAGTAGGGCTCCCGACCCCGTACGGAAGTGATACGGAAGTGCTACGGAAGTGATCTCGATGGAAGACAAGAACTGGACCGTCCGGATCCACATCACCGAGGACGGCGACGACACCCGTGCCGAGGCCGTGCTGACCACTCAGAACGCGTCTCCGGACAGCTCGACCGTCACCGGGCGAGGCGTGGCCCACCGCAATCCCATCGACCGCCCCATCCCCGAGATCGGCGACGAACTCGCCGCCAGCCGCGCCCTGGAGGACCTGGCGATCAGGCTGCACGACATCGCGTCGGACGACATCGTGGAGCTGACCGGCCCGGTCGACCAGGGACGCGGCCGGGCGTGGGAGCTGCCCTAGGACCTGTTGGACAGGCCCTAGGCGTCCACCCAGCTGTACCGCCGTTCCGGCCGCCCCGCCTGCCCGTACCGGAGCGACACCTCCGCCTGGCCCGTGACGCTGAAGTGCTCCAGATACCGTCGGGCGCTGACCCGGGACACCCCGAGCCGGCCCGCGCACTCGGCGGCGGAGAGGCTGCCGTCGGTCGCGCGCAGCTCGCGCTCGATCAGCTCGGCGGTCTCCACGCTCATGCCCTTGGGGAGGGTGGCCGCCGTGGTGACCGGCGCCGCGCCGCGGGCCAGCGCGCGGTCCACGTCGGACTGCCCGCTGACCACCGCCGCGTACAGGTTGCTGCGCCGGGCCGCGTACTGCTCCAGGCGCGCCCTGAGGTCCCCGGCGTCGAACGGCTTGAGCAGGTAGTCGACGACGCCCTGGCGTACGGCGCCCCGGACCGCGTCCGACTCCCGTGCCGCGCTGATCACCATGACGTCGCAGTCGTGACCGGCGCTGCGCAGCCGGGGGATGATCTCCAGGCCGAACATGTCGGGCAGATACAGGTCGAGCAGCACCAGGTCGGGCTGTAGCTCGGCGACGGCGGTGAGCGCCTGTTCACCGCAGTTCGCCGTGCCGATCACCCGGAACCCGGCGACGTCGTTGACGAATCCTCGGTGGATCCGCGCCACCATGAAGTCGTCCTCCACGACCAGGACATCGATCATCGGACTCCCTCCGTCGCTCGGTCGGCCGGACGGCCCACCGACATCCGGGCGGTGAACATGGCCCCCGCCCGCGTGTTGGTCACCGACACCTCACCGCCCCGCCGTTTGCACACCAGCCGGGTCAGCGCGAGGCCGATCCCCCGGTCGCCGCCCTGCGCGGCCTTGGTGGTGAACCCGTGCGAGAACACCTCCTGCGCCAGCTCGGGCGCCACCCCCGGCCCTGAGTCCCGTACGACGATCTCCACGCTGGAGGCGTCCTGGCGCAGCTCGACCTCCACCCACGCGTCGGGGTCACCGTCCCCCGTCCTGGACCCGCTCGCGGCCGCGTCGACCGCATTGTCCACGAGGTTGCCGAGGACGGTCGCCACATCGGCGGAGTCCGTCGGCTCCAGCCGGTCCAGCGCCGTGCGCTCGGAGATCTTCAGCCGCACCTTGCGTTCGGCGGCGAGCGCCGACTTGGCCATGAGCAGCGCGGCGACGGCCCGGTCCCGGACCCGGCTGGTGAGGTGCAGATCGAGCGACTCGCGGTGTTTGCGCAGGGCGCGGACGTACCGTACGACCTCGTCGTGCTCGCCGATCTGGATGAGCCCGGAGATGGTGTGCAACTGGTTGGAGAACTCGTGGGCCTGGGCGCGCAGCAGCTCGGTGGTGCTGCGGAAGGAGCCCAACTCCCGTTCCAGCTGGGCGAGTTCGGTGCGGTCGCGCAGGGTGGTGACCGAGCCGAGGCGGCGGCCGTCCTTGGTGACGTCCATCCGGTTCATGACCAGGACGCGGCCGCGGCGTACGACGACCTCGTCCCGCCGCGCGAGGTCGCCGGGCTCACCCTCGGGCGCGGTCCCGGCCAGGACGTCGTACAGCCGCCCCTCGATCCCCAGGTCGGCGAGGCTCATCCCGACGCAGTTCTCGGGCAGGTCGAGCAGTCTGCGGCCGACGGCGTTCACCAGGGTCAGCCGCTGGTGCGGGTCGAGGGCCACCACGCCCTCGGCGATCCCGAACAGCATCGCCTCCCGGTGTTCGGCGAGCCCGGCGATCTCGCGCGGCTCCATGCCGAAGGTCTGCCGTTTGATCCGCCGGGCCAGCAGCCAGGAACCGGCCACCCCGAGGACACTGGCGACGCCGAGGTAGACCAGCAGATAGGACGAGGCGCCCACCAGCCGCTGCCACACCGACGGCGAGGCCCGGCCGATCATCACCGTGCCGAGATGGTCCCCGGCGTTCCCGTCCTGCGCGCCGAGCACCGGCGCCTGCGCCACCAGCTCGATGACGCCGTTCACCGGCAGCTCCCCGGACCAGCCGCGGCCGTCGACGACCTGCGGGCCGCCGGACGGCATCCGGGTGCCGACGAGGGTGGGGTTGGTCGAGGCGACGATCTCGCCGTCGCGACCGGCGACCGCGGCGGAGGTGACGCCCGACCTGGTCAGCGTGGACTGGAGCAGCGGCGCGAGCATCTCGGCGGGGGCGGGCCGCACCAGCTGGGTGCGCACCAGGGGGTTGCCGGCCATCTCCTCGGCGAGCGCGGTCACCCGGCGTCCCTCGACCCGGTCGAACGTCGACTTCGACTGTGCGAGCGAGACCGCGGCCACGGCGGCCAGCACGATCACGACAATGGCGAGCTGCCAGACCAGCAGCTCACCCGCGAGCGTCTGACGCCGTTGTCGTGACGTTATGACCACTATGAACTCAACCTTCAATGGTCACAGAACCGAGACGGGGTGTCTCAGGAATCGCACAATCATGGCGCCGGATCGGGCCGAGCGAAAGAGATGAGCCATGAGAACTCGAAGAGCCGCACTTGTCGGTGCTCTCGCCGCCGTGTCGATGGTCGCGGTCAGCGCCTGTGGCGCCACCGCCGACAACGAGGACTCCGGGAGCGGGGGCGGGGACGGGAAGCCCGTGACCGGCCTGCGCCTCATGGTCCCCAACACCCCGGGCAGCGGGTACGACCTCACCGCCCGCACCGTGACCCAGGTCATGCAGGACACCAAGGTCGCCTCCGGCGTCCAGGTGTTCAACCTGCCCGGCGCCAGCGGCACGGTCGGTCTGCAGCGGCTGGTGAACGAGAAGGGCAACGGCAAGATGGCCATGCAGATGGGCCTGGGCGTCGTCGGAGCCTCGTACACCTCCAAGTCCGAGGCGACGCTGA
Organism: Streptomyces sp. cf386; assembly: GCF_900103585.1. Taxonomy (GTDB): domain Bacteria; phylum Actinomycetota; class Actinomycetes; order Streptomycetales; family Streptomycetaceae; genus Streptomyces. The sequence continues at coordinate 247,779 of NZ_FNHV01000014.1, read as the reverse complement.
CCGACACCACGCCGATCGCCAAGCTGATCGAGGAGGCCGGCGCGATCGTCGTGCCGAAGAACTCCCCGTACAAGACGATGGACGACCTCGTCACCGCCTGGAAGAAGGACCCCAAGAAGTTCGCCGTGGGCGGCGGCTCGACGGCGGGCGGCCCCGACCATCTGCTGCCGATGCAGCTGGCGAAGGCCGTCGGCATCAAGCCGAAGGACGTCAACTACGTCTCCTACGACGGTGGCGGCGAGCTGCTTCCGGCCATCCTCGGCAACAAGATCGCGTTCGGGGCGAGCGGCTTCGGCGAGTTCCTCGACCAGGTCGAGGCGGGCCAGGTGCGGGTCCTCGCGGTCAGCAGCGAGAAGCCGGTCGACGCACTCAAGGACGCCCCCACCCTCAAGGACTCCGGTATCGACCTGGTCTTCACCAACTGGCGCGGCATCGTGGCCCCTCCGGGCATCACCGACGAGCAGAAGCAGACCTGGATCGACTCGCTGACCACGATGCACGACTCCGACGAGTGGAAGGCGCAGCTGGAGAAGAACGGCTGGGTCGACGCCTTCGCCACCGGTGACGAGTTCTCCACCTACCTGACCGAGCAGGACAAGGCGGTCGCCGACCTGCTGGCCGAGCTCGGGCTGGCATGAGCTCCGAAGTGAAGGACGAACGGACCGTGGAGGACTCCCGTCCGTCCCCGGCGGGCGGGGACCGCGCACAGTACGGCGTGTGCGTGTTCCTCGCCCTGCTGGGCACCGCCGTGATCGTGGACGCCCTCGGCATCCCGCACATCACCAGCGGCACCGACCCGGTCGGCCCGCGCGCGGTCCCGCTGATCCTGGGCGCGCTGCTGGTGCTGCTCGCGGTGCTGTACGCCGTCGACGTGGCCCGGGGCGGCCACGGTGAGCCGGAGGCGGGCGAGGACGTCGACCTGTCGGCCGGCAGCGACTGGCGCACCGTCGTGCTGCTGATCGCGGTGTTCCTGGCGAACGCGCTGCTCATCGAGCGGCTCGGCTGGGTGATCAGCGGCGGCCTGCTCTTCTGGGGCACGGCGTTCGCCCTGGGCAACCGCCACTACATCCGCAATCTGCTCATCGCCGCGACGCTCTCCCTCACGACGTTCTACGCGTTCGCGATCGGACTCGGCGTGAACCTCCCCGCCGGCGTCCTGCAAGGAATCCTGTGAGGCCCTGATGGACAACCTGAACAACCTCATGCAGGGCTTCGCGGATGTCATGGACCCGCTCAACCTGCTGCTCGCCCTGGTCGGCGTGGTCATCGGCACCGCGGTGGGCGTCCTGCCGGGCATCGGCCCGGCGATGACGGTGGCCCTGCTCCTGCCGGTCACCTACGGCATGGAGCCGGTGCAGGCGTTCATCATGTTCGCCGGCATCTTCTACGGCGGCATGTACGGCGGCTCGACGACCTCGATCCTCCTCAACACCCCCGGCGAGTCCTCGTCCGTGGTCACCGCCATCGAGGGCAACAAGATGGCGAAGGCCGGCCGCGCGGCCCAGGCCCTGGCCACGGCGGCCATCGGCTCGTTCGTGGCGGGCACCATCGGCACCCTGCTGCTGGTCCTGATCACCCCGTTCGTCGTCGACTTCGCGGTCAGCCTGGGCGCCCCCGACTACTTCGCGCTGATGCTGCTGTCGTTCATAGCCGTGACGTCGGTGCTGGGCTCGTCCCGCATCCGGGGCTTCATATCCCTGCTCCTGGGCCTGACGATCGGCCTGGTCGGCATCGACACGGTGTCCGGCCAGCAGCGACTGACCCTGGGCATACCGCAGCTGGCCGACGGCATCGACGTCGTCGTGGTCGCGGTCGGCATCTTCGCGGTCGGCGAGGCGCTGTGGGTGGCCGCGCATCTGCGCCGCAAGCCGGCCGAGGTGATCCCGGTCGGCCGCCCGTGGATGGGCAAGAAGGACTGGAAGCGCTCCTGGAAGCCCTGGCTGCGGGGGACGGCGTACGGCTTCCCCTTCGGCGCACTGCCGGCCGGCGGCGCGGAGATCCCGACCTTCCTGTCGTATGCCACCGAGAAGCGGCTCACCAAGCACCCCGAGGAGTTCGGCAAGGGCGCGATCGAGGGGGTGGCGGGCCCGGAGGCCGCGAACAACGCGTCGGCGGCGGGCACCCTGGTCCCGATGCTGGCGATCGGCCTCCCGACGAACGCCACGGCGGCGGTGATGCTGGCGGCCTTCCAGTCGTACGGCATCCAGCCCGGACCGCTGCTCTTCGAGCGCGAGGCAAGCTTGGTCTGGGTCCTGATCGCGAGCCTCTTCATCGGCAACCTGCTGCTCCTGCTCCTGAACCTCCCGCTGGCCCCGGTGTGGGCGAAGCTGCTCCAGATCCCCCGCCCGTACCTCTACGCGGGCATCCTCTTCTTCGCCACGATGGGCGCCTACGCCGTCAACGCCCAGCCCCTGGACCTGTTCATCCTGCTCACCCTGGGCCTCCTCGGCTTCGCCATGCGCCGCTTCGGGCTGCCGGTCCTGCCGCTGATCGTCGGCGTGATCCTGGGCCCGCGCGCGGAGCTCCAGGGCCGGCGCTCCCTTCAGCTGTCCGGCGGCGAGCTGTCGGGGCTGCTGGGCGGGCCGGTGTCGTACACGGTCTACGCGGTGATCGCGCTGGTCCTGGTGTGGCCGCTGATAGGCCGGTTCGTCGTACGTCCGCTGCGCGCGCGAAGCGCCGCCCGATAGTTCCCGGAGACCGAGATGACCATTCTGGTCGGCTACGTCCCCTCCCCCGAGGGCGAGGCGGCGCTGCGCGCGGCGATCGACGAGGCCCGTCGGCGCGAGGAGAAACTGCTGGTGGTGAACACCTCCCGGGGCGACGCGATCGTGGACCCGCGCTTCGCCCAGGAACCCGACCTGTCCCATGTCCGCGAGGACCTCGCGGCACTCGGCGTCGATTTCGACATCCGCCAGGTCCTCGGCGCCCGCGACGCGGCCGAGGAGATCATCGACCTCGCGGACCAGACGGACGCGTCCCTCGTGGTGATCGGCCTCCGTCGGCGCAGCGCGGTCGGCAAGCTGATCATGGGCTCGGCGGCCCAGCAGATCCTGCTGGGCGTGGGCTGCCCGGTGCTCGCCGTGAAGGCGGAGGGCTGACGATGGTGCTGCGAACCTTCGGCTGGTCGCTCGGTGTCACGGCGCTCGGCCTCGCCTTCGCCGCGTGGCAGTGGGGCTGGGAGGCCTTCGGGATCGTGCTGATCCTGTCGGTCCTGGAGATCTCGCTGTCCTTCGACAACGCGGTGGTCAACGCCGGGATCCTGAAGAAGATGAACGCCTTCTGGCAGCGGCTCTTCCTCACCGTCGGCATCCTGATCGCCGTGTTCGGCATGCGGCTGGTCTTCCCGGTGGTGATCGTCGCGATCAGCGCCAAGGTCGGCCCCGTCGAGGCGGTCCAGCTCGCCCTCGACGAACCGGAGCGCTACGAGGCCCTGGTCACCGACGCCCACCCGGCGATCGCGGCCTTCGGCGGCATGTTCCTGCTGATGATCTTCCTGGACTTCATCCTGGAGGACCGCGAGATCAAGTGGCTGGCCTGGCTGGAGCGCCCGCTCGCGAAGCTCGGCAAGATCGACATGCTGGCGGTCTGTCTCGCCCTCGTCGCCTTGCTGGCCACGGCGATGACCTTCGCCACGCAGGCCCACGTCAGCACGGGCCACGCGGACAAGACCGCAACCGTCCTGCTCTCCGGTGTCGCCGGCCTGATCACCTATCTCGTGGTCGGCGGCCTCTCCGGCTACTTCGAGGACAGGCTCGAAGAGCAGGAGGAACACGAGCACGAGGAGGAGGAGAAGGCCAGGACCGAGGGCAGACCGGTCTCGGCGGTCGCCCTGGCCGGCAAGGCCGCGTTCTTCCTCTTCCTGTACCTGGAGGTCCTGGACGCGTCCTTCTCCTTCGACGGTGTGATCGGCGCCTTCGCCATCACCAACCACATCTTCTGGATGGCGCTGGGCCTCGGCATAGGCGCGATGTACGTCCGGTCGATCACGGTCTACCTGGTCCGCCAGGGCACCCTCGACGACTACGTCTATCTGGAGCACGGCGCCCACTACGCCATAGGCGCCCTCGCCGGGATCCTGCTGATCACCATCCAGCACCAGATCAGCGAGATCATCACCGGCCTGATCGGCGTCGTCCTGATCGCCGCGTCGTTCGTCGCCTCCGTCCGCCGCAACAAGGCGCTGGCGGCGTCCGGGGCGGATGAGGTGACGCCGGACGAGAAGGCAGAGGTGCCATCCGCGATGTGACGTTCGTCGTTTGGGGCGGCTGTGACCCGGGCACCGAGAGACGTGACCTGAAACATACGTGGGCTGCGACATAGGCGTTTTTGCCCGATTGTGGCTAGCTGGATGTGCTTGCCTCGCGCACAGTGTCGCGTCGTCCGACGCGTCGTCCCTGTCGATCGTCCGCCCGGGAGACCCATGCGCCTGCGCGTACCCTCCGCCCTGCGAAACCCCTCAAAACCCCGTATCGCCTCCGTTCCACCCCTCGCCCTCGCCGGCGGCGCCCTGGCCGTCGGCGTCGGCGGCCTGTATGTCGCCGGGCTGCTGGTCGCGGGCGGGGACATAGACGCCGGTACGACCGTGCGCGGCGTCGACATCGGCGGCCTCAGCCGCGCGGAAGCCGTCCGGAAGCTGGAGGACCGGCTGGACCCGGCCGCCTCACGCGAGCTGACGGTGACGGTCGGTGACCGTAAGGGCACGGTCGATCCGCGCCAGGTCGGCATCACCTTCGACTACGAGAAGACGGTGGACCGCGCGTCCCGCAGCGACTCCGCCGACCCCTTCACGGTGATCGGCGGCATCTTCAGCTCCGGCGACGCCGTGGAGCCGGTCGTACGCGTCGACGAGAACAAGGCCCACCGCGGCCTCGACAAGCTGGCGAAGTCGCTCGACCAGAAGGTCCGCGAGGGCGCCGTCACCTTCACCGACGGCCAGGCCCGCCCGGTCACCCCGCACGGCGGCTACGCCCTCGACACCGACGCCGCCGTCACCCCCCTGCGCTCCGCCTTCCTGAGCGGCGAGGCCGACTCCGTCACCGCCCTGCCCGCCCGCGAGACCAAGCCGAAGGTCACGGCGGCGGAGGTACGACGGGCGGTGCGCGAGTTCGCGCAGCCGGCCATGTCGGCGCCGGTCATGCTCACCGCGGCCGGCGAGCGGTTCACGATCGGCCCCGCGGTCCTCGGCGAATACCTGACGATGCGGCCGGACAAGGCCGGCAAGCTCACTCCGCACCTCGACGCCAAGGGCCTGCGCGCCGCCCCCGCGGTCACCGAGCCCCTGGCCGACCTGCCCGCGAGGCCGCAGAACGCCACGCTGAGCCTCGACAGCGGCCAGGTCGTCGCGGCCGACGACGCCAAGGCCGGCGTACTGGTCACCGACAAGGCGCTGGGCAAGGCCGTACTGCCGCTGCTCACCAAGTCGGGATCCGCCCGCACCGGCGAGATCGCCGCGCGTGTGACACAGCCTCAGGTGACAGCCGAGAACGCCCGGCAGCTGGGCCTGACCGAGGAGATGTCCTCCTTCACCGTCAACTTCGAGCCGGCGCCGTACCGCACGAAGAACATCGGCCGGGCCGTGGAACTGATCAACGGCTCCGTCGTCATGCCGGGCAACACCTGGAGCTTCAACAAGACGGTCGGCGAGCGCACGGAGGCCAACGGCTTCACCGAGGGCATCATGATCCTCAACAACGAGTTCACCAAGGCCCCCGGCGGCGGTGTCTCCGCCGTGGCGACGACCATGTTCAACGCGATGTTCTTCGCCGGGGTCAAGCCCGTGGAGCACGGCGCCCACTCCTTCTACATCGAGCGCTACCCGGAGGGCCGCGAGGCCACGGTCGCCTGGGGCAGCCTGGACCTGAAGTTCGACAACGACTCCGGCAACGCGATCTACATCCAGGCCGAGTCCACCGACACCTCGGTGACCATCACCTTCCTCGGCACCAAGAAGTACGACGAGATCGAGTCGGTCACGGGTCCGCGCACCAAGGTGAAGCAGCCGGAGAAGAAGGTCAGCACCGACGAGAAGTGCGTGCCGCAGACTCCGCTTGAGGGCTTCGACGTCACCGTGGAGCGGGTCTTCCTGGCCGACGGCAAAGAGGTGAAGCGGGAGCCGTTCCGCACCCACTACACGCCGCGGGACGAGATCGTCTGCGAGTGACGCCGCTGATCAGTCCTGGTCGGCCCCGGACAGAGCCTCGGTGATCAGGCGGGTGGCGAAGTCATGGTCGCCGGAGATCACGTTGATGCGCTCCGCGAGCAGGACGGCCGTGGCTTCCAGGGGGTTCATCTCGGCGTCGGTCCAGTCCCCGTACTGCGCACGCCACAGGTTGGGGCTCAGGCCGGTGCCCGCGGCAATGAGCAGTCCGGCCATGGTGGGGATGACCTCGGGACGGAAGGTCTTGGGCATCATCCGCATCGTGGCCACGAGGGTGGGGATCATGTACTCGATGACGTCCTTGTCGTGCTCCTCGCACACCGCCCGCAGCCACTGCATGAACATGTAGATGAGCGTGCACGCGCCGTCCAGCAGCGCGTCGAACTCCGCCGGCCCCAAGGACGCGGCGAACTGGTCGACCATCCGCTGCTGTTCGGGATCGGTCTCCGTCCTGCTGTCGTAGATGGACTTGAGCCGAGAGTCGACCATCATGAGCACCGCGCCCACATCACCGACGGGAGCGCACTCGGGGTCACAGGGCGACGACACAGAACTCCTCCTCGGACGACCGCAGCGAGTAACGCCGCATGTCCGTACGGTAGCCCGCCGATCGGACGGGGTCCGGCGAATGCCGACGGAGGGCGAACAGCTTGCGCTGAGCCACACAAGGCCTGCCCCAGCGATACAAAGCCGACACACAACCGCGCAGGTTTCGCGTACCGGCTGAGAACCAACGGAGACGGGCCGTATACCTGCGCGTTCAACCATCGGCAGCACCACCGCGAAGCACCTCGCGGGCTGTCCGACGGAGTAGCGCATGACCGACCGAAGCCCCGCAGTCCCTCCGCCGGCCCTCGTCGTGCTGAACACCAGGACCCCCGTGCGGGACGGCAGGACCCTGGTGATGAGGCGCCCCGCCGCCCACGAACTCGCCCCCGCCCGCCCTTCGCCCTACCTGCACGGGCTCGACGGCGTCCGGGCGATGGCCGTCGCACTCGTCGTCGTCTACCACGTCGCCCCCTCCTGGCTGCCCGGCGGCTTCCTCGGCGTCGACGTGTTCTTCGTCCTCAGCGGCTATCTGATCACCGACCTGCTGTGCACCGAGCGACACCGCACCGGCCGCATCGCCCTCGCCCGGTTCTGGATACGACGGGCCCGACGACTGCTCCCCGCACTGGTCACCCTCCTGGTCACCGTCACCGCAGTGTCAGCACTCTGGCGTCCGGAACGAATAGACGCATCCGGGCGGGACATCCTTTCGGCGCTCACCTTCACCAACAACTGGTGGCAAATCAGCACCGACGCCTCCTACTTCGCCTCGTTCGGCCCGCCTCCCCTCTTCCAGCACCTGTGGACCCTCGGTGTGGAGGAGCAGTTCTACTTCGCCTGGCCCCTGGTGATCCTGACCCTGCTGTGGCTGACCGGTTCCCGCGCACGCAGCCGGTTCCGCGTGACCGTCGTCCTGGCGGGGGCGGTCGCGTCCCTCACCGCGATGGCACTGCTGCACCAGCCCGGCGAGGACGCCTCACGGGTCTACTTCGGCACAGACACCCACGCCTTCGGCCTCCTGCTCGGCGCCGCGCTCGCCCTCGCCGTGCCCTCGGCCCGTGCCTGGAAGCACCGCTGGGCACCGTTTGCCTGCGGGGCGGCCGGTGTTCTGGGATGGGTCGTCCTCGGGGTGCTGGCCGGAGGGGTGCACTCGGACTCCGCGGACCTGTACCCGTGGGGATTCGCCGCCGCCGCGTGCGCGGCCGGAGCGGTGGTCCTGGCGGCGGCTCGGGCCGGCTCGGTCTTCGCCAGGGTGCTGGGCGCCTCGTGGCTGCGCTGGATCGGCCGCCGCTCCTACGGGATCTACCTCTGGCACCTGCCTCTGGTCGCCCTGGCCCTGCCGGACGGCCACACGGCGGCCCAGGCACCGCTGACGGCCCTGGCCGCGGCACTGCTCTCCCTGCCCGCGGCAGCAGCCTCCTACCGCTGGGTGGAGGAACCGCTGCGCCGCCCCCGCCCGCGCAACGGACACCCGCGCAACGGACACCAGCCGGCGCGGCTCCCGCGCGCGGTGGTGGCTCTGGCGGTGCCGGCCGTGATCGTCGCGACCTGGGGTCTCACCACGGCCGGGGGCGGCAGCAGCGCCGCCGACCAGATCGCCGCGGGCGAACGCGCCGTCCACAGCGCCGAAACGGCGTCACCGGACGCGTCCGCGCACCCTCACGCCAAAAGGATCACGGCCCTGGGCGACTCCGTCATGCTCGCCTCGGCCCCGGCGCTCGAGAAGCGCTTCCCCGGCATCGTCATCGACGCCAAGGTCAGCCGCCAACTGGCCGCCGCCCCAGATCTGGTCCAGTCCCTCGGCCAGGCCGACCGCCTGAACCAGATCCTGCTCATCGGCCTGGGCACGAACGGGGTCGGCGGCCGGCAGGACCTCGAACAGATCGTCCGGGCAGCGGGCCACCGCACCGTCGTCCTGGTCACCGTGCACGGACCCGTCACCTGGAAGGACCGGGTCAACTCCGCCATCCGACAGACCGCCCAGGCGCACTCGAACGTGGTGGTCGCGGACTGGGACCGCGCCATCCAGGGCAAGGACGACCTCCTCGCCGACGACGGCATCCACCCCGGCCCCACGGCCGCGAAGATCTACGCGAAGACCGTGGCCCAATCGGTGAAACGGAAGTGAAAGGACGAGTGCGCGCGGTGCGGACCAGCTCAACTCCGGGCCAGATTCTTTTCCATGACGTCGATGTAGTTGAAGATGAAGTGGTCCCTGATGCCGTCGCTTCCCGGGGCGAGGAGGTCGGCCGTCAGGCCCTTGGCCCGGTCGGTCAGCCCACTCAGCAGAGGCATGGATTCACGCAGCTTGCCCGCGGAGTCGATGTAGCGCAGCAGTTGGGTGTGGGTGTAGGCGGGCTCGGGCGGCAGGTGGGGCACGACGTCGTTGTTGTTCACGAAGCGGTGGGTGCGCTTGGCGAACGCCTTGTCACAGGCGGCGGCAAGCACCCGGTCGCACACGCGAGGCTGGCCGAAGGTGATGATGCCGTCGGCCAGCAGATTCGGCTCCTCGAAGTGCAGCCGCGCGCCGGCCAGCATGGCGAGAGCGCCCCCGAGGCTGTGCCCGGTGATCCACACCGTCTGCCCGTTGGTCCGCGACGCCTCCAGCTCTTTCTTGACCTGTGGAAAGACCGAGTTCAGGGCCTCGCCGAAGCCGTAGTGGACGAACCCCTTGCTCCCCGGGCCGGGCCACGGCGGCGTGGTGACGTCCGAGAGCCAGTCCTTGATGTTCGTGGGCTCGGTCCCCCGGAAGGCGAGGACGATCATGTTGTCGCTCGCCATCGTGTACGCCTGCGTGTCCTGGAGGGGGAAGGGCGGCGTGAACGCCGTGTGGTGGTGATGGACCCGGTCGAAGCCCCACTTCTCGGCCTGGGCCTCGATGGTGGCCTCGTCCTTGTAGGCGAGCTCGGAAGCCCGGCACATCCAGTAGGCGTGCTGCAGGTTGTACGTCTTCGTCTGGTGATCGATTGCGGCGATGGGCATCGCGCTCTCCCGGTGCAGGCAGGTCAGGGACACGGACACGAAATGGGGCCCTGATCGTCATAGCCGCAAACGGGCCACATGGCATGCAATCGATACAAAGACCACTCGGGCGGGCCACCGCCGGATACTCACGGCTCCGGGTAGAACTGCCGGGCCCAGTGGCGGAACAAGCCGATGGCCTCGTCGCTCGCGGCGAGTCGAGGCCGTGGCTCGTAGCGTTTGGTGTTCCAGATCCTCAGGTCCTGATGGACCTTGCCGACCGCGGTGCGCAGCATCGCCTGGGCGAAGGCCCGGTGCAGGCCACGCCGTGGGAGTGACGCTCCACCGGCGTCCTGCTTGTGGATGTCCGCACAGGCCGTCGCGACCAGCATGCGCGTGCGTCGGGGCCCGGTCGGTGTGTGCATCGCCCAGAGGTAGCTGACCAGTCCGAGCGAGGGCAGCGGCAGCTCGACGCGGAGGTGTCCCAGCCCCGCCAGGAGGAACGTATGGTCGGCCTGGATCTTCTGCTTGAGGGCGGGAGGCCGGTCCGGCCCGAGGCGCAGACGCATGCGCAGGAGGGGGCCTTGGGTCGTGGGCGGGTCGAGCTCCTGCACGGCCACGTGGTGCAGGACCGGGAGATGCCGGTAGTCGAGGGTGTTCTCGATGATCTCCTGGGCGTAGGTGTGCACTTCCGTGCTCCAGGCGGCTGTCGGAACGACTCCGGCCTGGGCGGTGTCGGGGACCTCCCAGGCGGGTGGAGCGCCATCCGGTTCGTACCAGGCGAAGAGGAAGCCGTTGCGCTCGCTGATGGTGTGGTGGTGCAGGCGGGCGCGTGGGGGTGGGCCGTCGGGCGTGGCGACGCAGGTGCCATCCGGGCCGAAGGCGAAGCGATGGAAGGGGCATACCAGGTTCTGGCCTTCGACGGTGCCGCCGGCGCCGAAGTGGGCGCCGAGGTGTGGGCAGTACGGATGCACGGCGCGGGGCCGGCCGTCACGGGTGCGGTAGAGGACGATGTCCTCGTCCATGAATCGGCGGGTCAGGACACTGCCGGGGGGCAGTTCTCGTGAACGCGCCAGGCAGAACCAGCCACTGGGGTAGGGCAGATGCCGCCCGGGCTCGTCGGCGGCGGCGTGGGGACTACGAGGTCCGGGCCGTTCGTCCCTCATCGTCATGGTCGGCAGCCAAACACAGGAAAACGCACCGCATTCAGCTCACCCAGCAAGATCACCCTTATGAGGTGTCTGCCGGTCATATCACCACGAGTGATCGCGGGTGACCCTACGATCGGTCGCTCTGAGCAAGCGGTCGGGGGCGGTTCGGCATCAGCGCCGGGATGCTCACGACGCGGACAGGGGGCGCGTGCTGGTGGCCGACGACAGCATCGACAACCAAATCGACAACCATCATGAAGCGGAAGTCGTCGTCATCGGGGCCGGCCTCTCCGGCGTGGCCGCCGTGATCGCGCTGCGCCGGGCCGGCTTCGACGATGTCGTCGTGTTGGAGAAGTCCGGTCGCCTGGGCGGGACTTGGCGCGACAACACCTACCCCGGATGCGGCTGCGACGTACCGGCGATGCTGTACGAATACTCCTTCGCACCCCACTCGTGGAGCCGGGGCTTCGCCGACCGGTCCGAGATCCTCGACTACCTCGACACCACCGCGGCAACGCACGGCGCGCACAAGGCGATCCGCTACGACACCGAAGTGCTGAGCAGCCGCTGGGAGCCGGAAGCGCACCGCTGGAACCTGCGGACCACCTCGGGCACGTACACCGCCCGCGCCGTGATCGTCGCCACCGGCCCCTGGCACCGGCCCCGCCATCCCGACATCCCCGGCCTCGACACCTTCCCGGGCACCGCCTTCCACTCCGCCCGCTGGAACCACGAAGTCGACCTGACCGGACGGCGCGTGGCAGTGGTGGGCACAGGTGCGTCCACCGTCCAGTTCCTGCCCGAGATCCAGCCGAAGGCGGCTCATGTCGACGTCTTCCAGAGCACACCGCAGTGGGTACTTCCGAAACCCGACTACCCCCTGCCTCCGGGACTCCACCGGTACTTCGCACACCACCCGGCAGCGCGCCGCGCACTACGCGGCCTGCACCACTGGACCCAGGAAGCCATCGGAGTCCCCCTGCGCCACCCCCACCTGCTGCGGCCCTTGGAGGCCCTGGCCCGCCTCCATCTGCGTACGTCGGTACGGGACCGCGCTCTACGCCGGGCCCTTACGCCTGACCACCGCTTCGGCGGCCGCCGCCTGATCACCTCCGGCACCTACTACACCGCCCTCACCCGGCCCAACGTACGGCTGCACCCCACCCGCGTGACCGCTGTGGAGGGCTCCGACGTCATCGGCGCCGACGGCACCCGCACCCGCGCCGACATCATCGTCCTCGCGACCGGGTACCACATCGGCGACATCCCGCTGGCCTCCCAACTACACGGCACCAAGGGCACCTTGGCCCAGAGCTGGGCCGACAACCGCCGCGCCTACCTGGGCACCAGCGTCAGCGGATACCCCAACCTCTTCCTGCTCATCGGCCCGAATCTGCTCACCGGCACCACCGCCGTCCCCACCGTCCTCGAAGCCCAACTCCGCTACATCACCGCCGCCCTCGGCCACCTGCGCGCCGGCGGGGCGTCCGCACTGGACGTCAAGCCCGAGGCCGAAGCAGCCCACCAGCGGTCTCTGCACGAGGCGCTGCGCGACACCGTCTACAACGCCGCCGGCGGCACCGGTTACTACTTCGGCCTCCCTGGCATCAACACCTTCTGCTGGCCCTGGTCGACCTCCAGGCTCGTCAAACGCCTGCACGCCTTCGACCCGGACGTCTACACCTGGTCACTGCCGCTGCCGGCCCAGGCTGATGCCGAGCGCGATGGCGTGCCCGCCCACCCCTCGGAGGACACCGCTTCGAACGGGTAGGGCAGGTTCTGTGAAGTCGGTTGCGGCAGTGACGGTGCCGGTCGACTTTGACCGACATGGGCGTTGATGGGCGGTTGCTGCGCGGGCTGCCCGCGTTGGCGGGGGAATCGCTGAGTTCACTGGAACTGGCCGAGGCCGTGTCCCGAGCGGTCGCGCCGGTCGTGGCGCACGACGCGCTGCGGTTGATGGGCAACAACCCGGACGGTGCCGGGCACACCGTGTTCAGTTTCTGGCACAACTTCGAGGACGAGTTCGGGCGCCAGTTCATGCGGAGCTACCTGGCCGGCGACGATCCGTGCCTGCCGACGGATCTGGTCCGGCAGCCGATGCCGGCAGGTCTGGTGGGTACCGGTCGGGGTCCGCGGGATCGGTCGATCCGGCAGTTGTTCGACGCCCACGGGGTCGGCAGTGAGCTGCGGGTGCTGCTGCGGGACGCGCACGGCGTGTGGGGTTCGCTGGCCCTGCTGCGGTCGGCCGGTGGCCGGGCCTTCGACAGAGCGGATGCCGCGCGGGTACTGGAGCTGACACCCGTACTGATCGCGACCTTATGGCAGTACGTGCTCAGCGGCCCGGTGCAGCCGGTCGCGCCGGAGCAGACGCCCGGGGTGTTCGTCGTGGACGCGGCCGGCAAGGTCACCGGCGCCACGCCGATGGCCGCGTGGTGGGCGGAGCGGCTGCGCGAGCACCATCCGGCCAGCTGGGTGGACGCGTTGGTCTCCGGCATCGCCGCCCAGACGCGGCTGACCCTGCGGGAGCCCGGGATACCGGCGCCGGTGATGCACTGCCCGGCGGCCCGGTTCGGCCGGTGGATCTCCGCGGAAGGCCAGCCTCTGGACCAGGACGGGGCGGTGGCCGTGCTGGTACGGGCCGTGCCCGCACGCGAGTTACTGGTCTCCCTCGGCTCCTGGTACGGCGTTACCGCCCGCGAGCGGCAGGTGATCCAGCACCTGCTGGACGGGGCGGCGGCCAAGCAGATCGCACGCGGCCTCGACATGTCGGTCCACACCGTCAACGGGCACCTCAAGGCCGTCTACCGCAAACTCGGCGTCGCCGGCCGGGCGGAGCTGCTGACGGCACTGAACACCTAGCGCGCGGCCCGTCATCCCACGGGCCGCCCCCACCAGCGCAATCACCAGTTTTAGGGATATCCGGTTCGATCACCTGATTCCTAACCTGATCAGCGGTGCGCGACGGCTCATGTGCCACCAGCCGGAGCAACTGGTCGGCACCGCATTGATCTGCTCGCGCCGCGAAGGAAGTGGTGTCAGTGAGCAAATGGAACGCCGAATGGTTCACGGTGCCTGGTGCGGCCGTCTTCGATTCGAGCGCGCAAGTCGCCTCGGTGTCGCGTGCCGAGGACCATCTCGATCTGTTCGTGGTCGGATACGACAACCACGTCTGGACACAGAACTGGAGCGCAGGGGCAGGCTGGCACCCCGACTGGGGACCCGTACCCGGCGCGGCGGTCTTCGACCAGCAACCCGTCGCCGCCGTCTCCCGCGACAAAGACCACCTCGACCTCTTCCTCATCGGCAACGACAACCACATCTGGAGCACCTTCTGGAGTGCGGGCGGCGGGTGGAGCCGTGACTGGTTCCCGGTGCCGGGGCAGGCCGTCTTCGACCAGAAGCAACGGCCGGCGGGCGTCTCCCGCCGCGGGGACCATCTCGACCTCTTCGTCGTCGGGTACGACAACCATGTGTGGTCCACGTACTGGCACCACCGAGCCCTGCACTTCCGGCTCAGGTACTTCGTCGAGAAGGAATCGACCGATGACTTCCTTCAGGGTGCGAGCGACGAGGTCTACATGTCCGCGCTCGGCGTCGACTCGTCGCTCGTAGGCGCTCGGCCGGACGGAACCTACGGTGCCCACATCGCACAGGGGCAGGAGATCGGTGACGTCTCCGAGGACGGCATGCGCGATCCCTGGCGGGACAGTCCGCATGTGCTCATGGAGTTCGCCCTCGACCGGCCGGGGCACTGGCCGCGGTCGTACACGACCACGCTGCTGGTGATCGAGCACGACAACGGGGATCTGAAGGGTGAGTTCGGCTCCCTGTACGACGCCTTCGGCAAGGCGATCCGGACGTCCGTCGTCGCGGCCGCGACCGCGGCGGGGGCGAGCCTGACCGGGCCGGTCATCGCCGCGGCGATCGGCGATCTCGCCGGTTCCGCCTTCGACGCGCTGAACAACAAGGTCAGGTCCGGGCTGACGGACGAGTCGTTCACGCCGATCCCGATCACGATCGTCGTCGACGACCCGGAGCACTTCGCACGGCATCCCCAGGTGGGGCGGCAACTCACCCAGAGGGTGGAGCAGTTCGGAGGGGTCTACGAGGTGCTCTACGAATGGCACGTCTCGTAGGTCACCGGAACCGACCGCGAGCCGAATACGAACCGACGGCACATCCAATGGACATCGACGACATCGACGCACATCGACCGCACATCGACCGCAAGACGAGAACGGGGAACAGGCATGGCTGACGACGTGGTGGTGTGGCAGCAGCGGGTCGCCGAGGCTCGGGCGCGGCTGGCCGAGAAGCCGAACGATCCCGAGCGGCAGAATGCCCTGGGGTCGGCGTTGTGTGACGGGCTCGCTCCAAGGCTGAAGACCGCCGGGCGGGACGGCGAGGCGGCCGACGCCGCTCGGGAGGGAATCGCACTCACCCGGGTTCTGCTGGCCGACACCGGGCGGGCCGACCGGCAGGGGCTCGCCAAACGGATCGCCGAGGCCGCCGAGTATCTGCCCGGTGAGGAGTCCGTCACCGAGACGGACGTGGCGGTCGCCGCGTACCGGGAGTTCCTGGCCGCCGCCCCGGACTCCACCGACGCGCTCCGCTGGCTGGCCTGGGCACTGTCCGACCGGCTGGCCCACCGGCAGTGGCGGGTGGGGCGGCAGGACGCCACCCGGGCCACCGTCCGGGAGTCCCTGGCCATCACCGACACGCTCGTCGAGCGGTCGTCGCTCGAGCTCCTCTCCGGGATCGCCCGCCGCTACCTGGTCGCCTCGGTCTATCTGCCGCTGGACGAGATGCTCACGCACACCCGGACCAGCATCGAGCTGTACCGCCGTGTCGCCGCCCCCGATCCCGCCAACGAGGGCAAGCGCAACAACCTGGTGTGGGCGATGACCACCCTGGCCAAACGTCTGACGCAGGGCGGACGGACCGTCGAGGGTGAGGCTGCGCAGGCCGAGGCGGATCGTGTCAGCCGTTACGGCGCCCTGTCGCTCTTCGGCCGGGACTACCGGTTTCCGCGGCAGGCGCCGATCGCCTGTGTGTCCCGTAACCCGTTGCAGCTCGACCTCTTCGCCGTAGGCGAGGACGGGCGTGCCTACAGCGTGTGGCGCAACCAGCGATGGGAGGACTACTTCCAGGTCGGTACCAAGAGCTTCCCCCCGCTCACGCCGATCGCCGGCCAGTCCCGCAACGACGACCAGATGGACATCTTCGCGGTCGGCGAGGACGGCGGCCTGTGGAGTGCCTGGTGGCACGGCGAGTGGCACGACTGGTTCCGGATCGGCCAGGAGGTCCTGCCGGCCCGCGCCCATGTCGCCACCCTCACTCGCGACCCGGACTACATGGACGTGTTCGTGGTGGGTGACGACGGCGTCGTACGCAGTGTGTGGTGGCACGGTGAATGGCGGGACTGGTTCACACTGCCCGGCGCCGTGTTCCCCAAGGGCGCGCCGCTCGCGGCGCTGTGCCGGAACTCGGACCACATGGAGGTGTGGGCCGTCGGCGGGGACGGCGTGGTGCGCGGCGCGTGGTGGAACGGCGAGTGGCACAACTGGTACGAGCTGCCCGGCAAGACGTTCCCGCCGGGCACCCGGATCACCGCTGTCAGCCGCAATGACGATGCCATGGAGATCTGGGCCGTGGACGGCGACGGCCAGGTGTGGGGCGCCTGGTGGGACGGCGACTGGCACGACTGGTACCACCTGGAGGGTCACACCTTCCCGGGCGGCGCGCCCGTGACGGCCCTCTCCCGCGAGTCCTCGCACATGGAGGTCTTCGGCGTCGACACGAACGGGGAACTGTGGGGCCGGTGGTGGGACGGCCAGTGGCGTGACTGGTTCCGGGTCGGTGACGGCACGCTGCCGCAGGGCACGCCGCTTACCGCGGTCGCCCGTGCCCCCTTCCCGATGGGCGGCGTGTACTTCATGGACGTCTTCGGTGTGGGCGCCGACGCGGGCATCCACACCGCGATGTGGGCACCCGGCGGCTGGCGGCGGTGGCATCGCATCCCGGTCGCCGTCCTGAAGTTCCAGCAGCCCATCGAGAGCGGCGGTGTCGCCGCGCTCGGCGGCTGGTCCGGCGTCAACATCAGCTACGACGGGCAGATCCAGTGGCACGGCCATGCCCATGACAGCGGCGCGGACGGCTACGACTTCGGCGTCGCCTTCTACGTACGCTCCGGGGACCACCTCATCGCGCTGTCGCACAACGGCAGCGTCGGCGGCACCGTCACCTCCGGCAGCCGCGATCACGACTGGGAGGAGATCCACCCCCGCAACGACCTGGTGCTGTCCCACCTGGCGAACTTCGCCACCGCCCAGGCCTCGATGAACATGCAGTACACCAGCCACATCGGCCAGACCCTGGAAGGCGTTGTCTCCCTCGCGCTGAAGTGGTTCATCGGCGGCTCGGTCGCCGGGTCCGTCACCGGCGTGGTCGTGTTCATCGGCGTCGAGATCGGCTCCCTCATCGCCACCGGCTCCCTCGAACCCGGCGCCGTCGCACTGGAGGGAGTCCTGTGGATGGCCGGGCCCAGCAACTCCCTGCTCGCCATCGCCGCGGGCGCCATCGCCGAGGTGGGCCACCGTTACCGCGAACTGCACCAGGAGGAATACGACTTCGCCAACGCGACCGTCTTCGGCGGCACACTGCCGCCGCGCGGGGACATCCTGCTCACCGACACCGTCGGCACGCGGGGCAGCTCCGGCTACCCCAGGCCCTTCACCGTGCCCGGAGTACGCGGCAAGGTCCTCATCAACATGGGCGAGGAGGGCTTCGACGACCCGCTCTCCTTCGGCGTCGACAAGGTCGCGCACAAGCAGGGCCGGCCGGATCAGAACGTCCCCCGCGGCGAGATCTTCATCCACGAACTCGTGCACGCCTGGCAGATCCACCACAGCGCGTTCTCGGTCTCCCTCCTCCTCGACGCACTGTCCGCCCAGTGGTCCAACGAGACCGGCGGCCACCCGTACGAATACGGCCCCGCCGGACCCGCCTTCGCCGACCTCGGCATCGAGCAGCAGGCACAGATCGTCTGCGACTGGTACGGCCGCCACGTCAACTGGGCCCAGTCCTCCGGCTACCAGGCAACCGGCCTCGACACCCAGACCGCCCTCAACGACGCCTACTTCCGCTACATCGCCGGCAACATCCGCATCGGGAAGTTCTGAAACCCAGTCGACGGTGGTGGTGATCGACTCGTGATCCAGGCCGGCCTGGATCACGGGCCGTGGGACCGTGCCGACGATGAGCGAGGAGGCCTGAGGGGGCGCATGTCGTGGACACGCGGGGACGCTGACCTTCCACAGGTCAGATCGTTTCTGCACCGATGCCGCTTGGTGGGGCGGGTGGGACTCGAACCCACGGCCGACGGATTATGAGTCCGCTGCTCTAACCGGCTGAGCTACCGCCCCATAGCGGCGTGTCGCGTACAAGTGTGCGCGCCGTCTGCCGCAGCATAGCCGCTCATACGATCTCCTGCTTCGTATGGTCGACTTCGCCTGCCCTGAAGGACTCCGCCTTGACCTGCGCGGTTCCCTCGACAGGGACACGGACATGAAAAAGGACCCCTTCGTGGGGTCCTCGTTCAGCATGCTCCCCCGACTGGACTCGAACCAGTAACCTGCCGGTTAACAGCCGGCTGCTCTGCCAATTGAGCTACGGAGGACCGAGCTCCCCCGACTGGACTCGAACCAGTAACCTGCCGGTTAACAGCCGGCTGCTCTGCCAATTGAGCTACGGAGGAATGCCTCGTTGCATCGAACGTACCTACCTGGGTATTCGCCAGGGGGCGTGCGCTCGCTGCGACACATACATTAGCGCAAGCAGGGGGGTGCTCCGCCAATCGGTTCCCCCCGGCCGCGACGCCGCACCAGGGACCTACGCAAGGGAAGGGTGGCCGCCATGCGCTACCGGCTCACGTTCGTCGTCGGACTCGCCGTCGGTTACGTCCTGGGCACACGTGCCGGACGTGAGCGCTACGAGCAGCTGAAGAAGTCCGCCCGCGAGTTCGCCCAGAACCCCGCGGTCCGCAACACCGCCGAGTCGGCGGCCCAGCAGAGCCGCCATTTCGCGGGCAAGGCCTACCACACGGTCTCCGAGAAGGTGGGCGACCGAGTCCCCGAGTCGGTGGCGGCCCGAGTCCGCTCCCTGCGCGAACGCAGCGCCCACAACGGAGGCGCAGAGGACGACTGGGGCACCAGCAATACGTAGGCCGTACCTGTCGGCTGCTTGGCGTGTCGGTACGTCGTAGGCGCTGGGTGCTGCCACGCCCTGAAGGGGCGCGAGGAACTGCGCGACCAGCCCCACACCACCCGCACCCGAAAACCCACACGCACCCCCACGGCGCCCACGGCCCAAGCCAGCGCAGCGCTACGGCACAATTTGGGCCATGGGGATAGTCGCCGGGTTGGACAGTGCGCCCGATTTCACTCGCATCGTCGTCTGCGACACGGACACAGGTGCCGTGCTCAGGCAGGGGTATGCCCCGCACCCGGTGGAATCGCCGGACGGCGGCGGCACCCGTCCCTCCGATGTCGATCCGCAGGCTTGGCTGCTGTCCCTCGGTGAGGCGGCCGGGGGCGGGCTGCTCGAAGGTGTGCAGGCCATCGGGGTGTCGGCGCAGCAGAACGCGGTGGTGCCGCTCGACGCGCAGGGCAATACCGTGCGCCCCGCGATGGTCGGCGGCGACAAACGTGCGCAGGTCGCGGCGGCCGATCTGATCGACGCGCTGGGCGGGCGCGAGGCGTGGGCGCAGGCGGTGGGGTGTGTGCCGCAGGCCGCGCAGCCGGTGACGAAGCTGCGCTGGCTGGCCAAGACGGAGCCGGAGAACGCCGTACGCGCCGCCGTGCTGATGCAGGCGCACGACTGGCTGGTGTGGCAGCTGCTCGGTCGGCCCGTGAGAAGGACCACAGATCGCGGTGGGGCCTCCGGGACGGGTTACTGGTCGGCGGCGACCGGTACCTACCGCGGGGATCTCGTCGAGCTGGCGCTCGGCCACCAGGCGATGCTGCCCGAGGTGATCGGGCCGGCGGAAGCGGCCGGTACGACCCCCGAAGGGCTGCTGATCTCCGCGGGGACCGGCGAGACCATGGCCGCCGCCTTCGGGCTCGGCATCGGGCTCGGTGACGCCGTCGTGTCGCTCGGCGCGTCCGGGTCCGTGATGGCCGTGCATCCCGAGGCGCTCGTCGACAGCAGCGGGATGATCACCTCCCTGGCCGACGCGACGGGCATGCACCTCCCGGTCGTCACCACCCTGAACGCCGTACGCACCCTGCGCGGCACCGCCGAACTCCTCGGCGTGCCCGATCTGGAGAGCCTGTCCGACCTGGCGATGAAGTCGACGCCGGGGGCCCATGGGCTGGTGCTGCTGCCCTACCTGGAGGGGGAACGGACGCCTAATCTGCCGCACACCGCGGGCACGCTGGCCGGGCTTCGGCGGGAGTCGATGAAGCCGGAGCATCTGGCGCGGGCCGCGTTCGAGGGCATGCTGTGCGGGCTCGCGGACGCGCTCGACGTGCTGCGCGGCCGGGGTGTCGAGGTACGGCGGATCTTCCTGCTCGGGGCGGTCGCCGAGCTGTCGGCCGTGCAGGCGGCGGCGCCGGCGCTGTTCGGGGCGCAGGTCGTCGTACCGCAGCCCGCGGACTACGCGGCGATCGGCGCGGCCCGGCAGGCCGCCTGGGCGCTCGGTGTGTCGCAGGGCACCCTCGACCCGCGCACCCCGCCGGTCTGGCAGGGCGCGGCCGCGCAGGTCCTGGAGCCCGGTGAGGAGCTGGCAGTGGGTCAGGCGGTGCGGCAGCAGTTCGTGTCCGTGCGGGATCAGACGCATCCCGGGGCGTTCCGGCCGTAGCGACGGGATGTGCGGAAGGTAAGAGACCGGTAGGAAGCGAACCCGGAAGGCCGTACGGAGCCGCGCTGACGGCTTAATCGGTTGAGGTAACACCACCGGAGTGTTCGACGATAGGGGCCAGGGGCAACCAATCGCCCCGTCGTCGACTCCGAGAGAAGCAGCGTGCTCATACGACTTCTGCGGACCTACCTCAGGCCCTACCGAAAACCCATCGCCTGGCTGGTGCTGCTGCAGTTCCTGCAGACCTGCGCCACCCTCTACCTGCCCACGCTGAACGCGGACATCATCGACAAGGGCGTCGTCAACGGCGACACCGGTTACATCCTCAGCTACGGCGCCCTGATGGTCGGCATCTCGCTGGCGCAGGTCGTGTGCAACATCGGTGCCGTGTACTACGGCGCCCGGACCGCGTCGGCGCTCGGGCGGGACATGCGGGCGGCCGTCTTCGACCGGGTGCAGTCCTTCTCGGCGCGTGAGGTCGGGCACTTCGGCGCGCCCTCGCTGATCACCCGGACGACCAATGACGTCCAGCAGGTGCAGATGCTGGCGCTGATGACGTTCACGCTGATGGTGTCGGCGCCGATCATGTGCGTGGGCGGCATCGTGCTGGCCCTCGGCCTGGATGTGCCGCTGTCGGCGGTGCTGGTCGCGGTGGTGCCGGTGCTCGGCATCAGCGTGACCTTGATCGTACGGCGGCTGCGGCCGCTGTTCCGGACCATGCAGGAGCGCCTGGACACGGTGAACCGGGTGCTGCGCGAGCAGATCACCGGCAATCGCGTGATCCGTGCCTTCGTGCGGGACGAGTACGAGCAGCAGCGCTTCGGGAAGGCCAACGCCGAGCTCACCGACATGGCGATGGGCACCGGCAGGCTGCTCGCGCTGATGTTCCCGATCGTCATGACGGTGGTGAACCTGTCGTCCATCGCGGTGGTGTGGTTCGGCGCCCACCGGATCGACAGCGGCGGGATGCAGATCGGTGACCTGACCGCGTTCCTCGCCTATCTCATGCAGATCGTGATGTCCGTGATGATGGCCACCTTCATGTTCATGATGGTGCCGCGCGCGGAGGTGTGCGCCGAGCGCATCCAGGAGGTCCTGGACACGTCGTCGAGCGTGGTGCCGCCGGTCGCGCCGGTGCGGGAGCTGCGCCGGCACGGTCATCTGGAGATCCGGGGCGCCGGGTTCCGCTACCCGGGTGCCGAGGAGCCGGTGCTGAAGGGGATCGACCTGGTGGCCCGGCCCGGTGAGGTGACCGCCGTGATCGGGTCGACGGGCAGCGGCAAGTCGACGCTGCTGGGGCTCGTGCCCCGGCTGTTCGACGCGACCGACGGCCAGGTGCTCGTGGACGGCGAGGACGTGGCGGGCATCGAGCCCCAGCTGCTGGCGAAGACGGTCGGCCTCGTGCCGCAGAAGCCGTACCTGTTCGCGGGGACGGTGGCGACGAACCTGCGCTACGGCAACCCCGACGCGACGGACGAGGAGCTGTGGCACGCGCTGGAGGTGGCGCAGGCCAAGGGGTTCGTGGAGGGTCTGGAGAGCGGGCTCGACGCCCCCATCGCGCAGGGCGGCACGAATGTCTCCGGTGGTCAGCGGCAGCGGCTGGCGATCGCGCGGACGCTCGTCCAGCGCCCGGAGATCTATCTCTTCGACGACTCCTTCTCCGCCCTCGACTACGCGACGGACGCGGCGCTGCGTACGGCGCTCGGGCGTGAGACCGCCGAGGCGACCGTCGTCATCGTCGCCCAGCGGGTGGCGACCATCCGGGACGCGGACCGGATCGTCGTACTCGACGAGGGACGGGTCGTCGGCGCGGGCCGGCACCACGAGCTGATGGCGGACAACGAGACCTACCGGGAGATCGTGCTCTCCCAGCTGACGGAAGCGGAGGCTGCCTGATGGCCGGGCCGATGGGGCGGATGATGGCCGGCGGTGGCCCCGACCAGCACTCGCTGGACTTCAAGGTGTCGGGCAAGCGGCTCGTCGCACAGTTCAAGCCCGAGCGGCTCACGATCTACGCGCTGCTGTTCTGTGTGGTCGTGAGTGTGGGTCTGTCGGTCGCCGGGCCGAAGATCCTCGGTGCGGCCACCGACCTGGTCTTCGCCGGTATCGTCGGGCGGCAGTTCGAGTCCGGGATGACCAAGGAGCAAGTCCTCACGACCATGCGGGAGCGCGGCGACAGCCAGATCGCCGACATGCTGCGCAGCACCGACTTCACGCCGGGCCAGGGCATCGACTTCGGCGCGGTGGGGAACGTACTGCTGCTCGCGCTCACCGTGTTCCTCGTCGCCGGTCTGCTGATGGCGGTGGCGACGCGGCTGGTGAACCGGGCCGTGAACCGCACGATGTACCGGATGCGCGAGGACGTGCAGGCGAAGCTGTCGCGGCTGCCGCTGTCGTACTTCGACAAGAGCCGGCGCGGTGAGGTGCTGTCCCGGGCGACCAACGACATCGACAACATCGGGCAGACGCTCCAGCAGTCGATGGGCCAGCTCATCAACTCGGTGCTGACCATCATCGGCGTACTGGCGATGATGTTCTGGGTGTCGTGGCTGCTGGCGCTGGTCGCGCTGGTGACCGTGCCGCTGTCGTTCTTCGTGGCCACGCGCGTGGGCAAGCGGTCGCAGCCGCACTTCGTGCAGCAGTGGCGTTCGACCGGCAAGCTCAACGCGCACGTCGAGGAGATGTACACCGGGCACACCCTGGTGAAGGTGTTCGGGCGGCAGGAGGAGTCGGCGAAGCAGTTCGCCGAGCAGAACGAGGCGCTGTACGAGGCGGGCTTCAAGGCGCAGTTCAACAGCGGTGTGATGCAGCCGCTGATGCTGTTCGTGTCGAACATCAACTACGTGCTGGTCGCGGTGGTCGGAGGTCTGCGGGTCGCGTCGGGCTCGCTGTCCATCGGCGATGTGCAGGCCTTCATCCAGTACTCGCGGCAGTTCTCCATGCCGCTGACGCAGGTCGCGTCGATGGCGAACCTCGTGCAGTCGGGTGTCGCCTCGGCGGAGCGGATCTTCGAGCTGCTGGACGCGGAGGAGCAGGAGGCGGATCCCGTGCCGGGCGTGCGGCCGGAGGAGCTGCGGGGGCGGGTGGCGCTGGAGGGGGTGTCCTTCCGGTACGACCCCGAGAAGCCGCTGATCGAGGACCTGTCGCTGACGGTGGAACCCGGGCACACGGTCGCGATCGTCGGCCCGACGGGCGCCGGCAAGACGACCCTGGTCAACCTGCTGATGCGGTTCTACGACGTCTCGTCCGGACGCATCACCCTCGACGGCGTCGACATCTCCCGGATGTCCCGGGACGAACTGCGCGCCGGGATCGGGATGGTGCTCCAGGACACCTGGCTGTTCGGGGGCACGATCGCGGAGAACATCGCGTACGGGGCGTCCCGGGACGTGACTCGGGGCGAGATCGAGGAGGCCGCGCGTGCCGCCCACGCCGATCGGTTCATCCGTACGCTGCCCGACGGGTACGACTCGGTGATCGACGACGAGGGCAGCGGGGTCAGCGCGGGCGAGAAGCAGCTGATCACCATCGCTCGGGCGTTCCTGTCCGACCCGGTGATCCTGGTGCTGGACGAGGCGACGTCGTCGGTCGACACCCGGACCGAGGTGCTGATCCAGAAGGCGATGGCGAAGCTGGCACACGGGCGTACGTCGTTCGTCATCGCCCACCGCTTGTCGACCATCCGGGACGCGGACACGATCCTCGTCATGGAGAACGGGTCGATCGTGGAAC
Organism: Streptomyces sp. cf386; assembly: GCF_900103585.1. Lineage (GTDB taxonomy): Bacteria > Actinomycetota > Actinomycetes > Streptomycetales > Streptomycetaceae > Streptomyces. The sequence continues at coordinate 223,370 of NZ_FNHV01000014.1, read as the reverse complement.
AGGGTGCGCACGGGGAGTTGTTGGCGGCGGACGGGGCTTATGCGCGGTTGTACAAGGCGCAGTTCGCGCAGGCGGTGGCGGAGGTGGACTGACGACTGCGGGACCGTTGTGGCTGGTCGCGCCCACGCGGCGGAGCCGCATATTGATACAGCCCCGCGCCCCTAAAAAAGGGGCGTCACCTGCACGTACCCAAGGGGCGCGGGGAACTGCGCGACCAGCCCCCACCGGCCCGCAGACGGCATCAGTCCAGATAGCCCCTCAGCTGATCCGCGAACGCATGGTCCCGCAGCTTGTTCAACGTCTTCGACTCGATCTGCCTGATCCGTTCCCGCGTCACGCCGAAGATGCGGCCGATCTCCTCCAGCGTGCGCGGGCGGCCGTCCGCCAGCCCGTAACGAAGTTGGACGACCTTGCGTTCGCGCTCGCCGAGGGTCGACAGGACCGCTTCCAGGTGTTCCCTGAGCAGCAGGAACGCCGCCGACTCCACGGGTGACGCCGCGTCGCCGTCCTCGATGAGGTCGCCGAGCGCCACGTCGTCCTCCTCGCCCACCGGCGCATGCAGCGACACGGGTTCCTGGGCCAGCCGCAGGACCTCGCTGACGCGCTCGGGCAGCAGGTCGAGGTGGGCGGCGACCTCTTCCGGCGTCGGTTCGTAGCCGCGTTCCTGCAGCATGCGGCGCTGTACGCGGACGACCCGGTTGATCAACTCGACGACGTGGACCGGCACTCGGATGGTGCGGGCCTGGTCGGCGAGGGCGCGGGACATGGCCTGGCGGATCCACCAGGTGGCGTAGGTCGAGAACTTGTAGCCGCGGGCGTAGTCGAACTTCTCGACGGCCCGGATCAGGCCGAGGTTCCCCTCCTGGACGAGGTCGAGCATGGTGAGGCCACGCCCGACGTACCTCTTCGCCACGGACACGACGAGCCGCAGGTTCGCCTCGATCAGGCGGCGCTTGGCCATGCGGCCCATAACGACCAGACGGTCCAGGTCGAGGGCGAGCCGGCTCTCCAGGTCGGGGGCGCTGCTCAGCTTCTCCTCGGCGAACAGACCGGCCTCGACGCGGCGGGCGAGTTCGACCTCCTCGGCCGCGGTGAGCAGAGGGATGCGTCCGATCTCCCGCAGGTACTGGCGGAAGAGGTCCGAGGAGGGGCCGCTGGTGTCGGCACGGCTGCGGCTCGGCAGCGGCGCTTCGACCGGCTCGGCGGCGTCGGCGTCACCGGCCAGGGCCTCGGCGGGCGGCTCCGCCGGCTCCGGCGCGGCCTCCGGTTCCGTCTCGGGGTGGTGCGCGACACGGCTCTGCGGCGGCACCGCGACGAGAACGTCGGCTTCCGCGTCCGGTTCCGTGCCTTCGGTACTGCTGTCGGTCTGGCTGAGGGTCTGGGTCTGCACGGGGGCGACCTCCAGGATGATCGCTGCCGAGGCATACGGCAGCGCTGCTTCGAGAGCGGAGTGGGCGGCCTCGCCGCTGTCCGTCCCGTACGCGATGAGCGGAACCGCGGGGGTGTGGGACCCGTGGGGAACGGATCGGCCGCGCTCCGAGGACTCAGGCACCGGAACCCAGTGTGGAGTACGACACATCACCGCCACGAGGGGCGTGCGGTGACTTTTTGCGTCCGGTCCGTGACCGCGCGGTTACCCAGCCGTACGCAAACCGCCGCGCACCACTCAGAGCGCCGCCGCGCCCCGCTCGCGCAATGCCTGGTCGTACTGCTGCAACACCCACAGTTCGTTCTGTACGGCGGCGAGTTGGGCGGGGTCGCCGCCCGCGCCGAGGCGGGTCAGCTGGCTCTGGATGTCGCGGATGCGGCGCTCGACGGCGCGGCGGCGGACGGTGACGAGTTGTTCGCCGGCGTAGTTCTCGTCGACGGTCCTGCGCATGATCGCCTCGACCGCGAGCTCCGTGACCATCGCGCGCACCTGGTCGTCGGGGGCCGCCTCGCGGACGCGGACCAGGTACTCCTGCCCGTCCTGGACGCCGTACTCGGCGCCGCCCGCGTCCAGGATCGCCTGGCGTACGGCGGCGTACGGCGCGGCGGTGAACTCGTCGACGCCGTACGCGTCGACCGCCGGGGAGACCAACTCGGGGCGCTGGAGGGCGAGTTTCAGCAACTCGCGTTCGGTGGCGTACACCGGGTTGCGGAGGGTCAGCGCCGGGCCGGACGTGCGGGGCGTGGGAGCGGCGTCGTACGGCTGCTGCGGGCCCCGGTTCGCCGGTGCCGGTCCCCTGCCGCCCCGGTCCCGCGCCCAACGCGCCAGCTGGGCCACCCGCTTGACCACGAACTGGGTGTCGAGGATGCCGAGCATGCCCGCGAGCTGGACGGCCACCTCGTGCTGGGCGCCGCTGTTCTTGATGCGGGCCACGATGGGCGCCGCCTCGTCCAGCGCGGCGGCCCGGCCCGCCGGGGTGTCGAGGTCGTAGCGGACGACGATCTGGCGGAGCGCGAACTCGAAGAGCGGGGTGCGGGGTTCGGCCAGGTCGGCGACCGCCTCGTCGCCCTTGGCCAGCCGCAGTTCGCAGGGGTCCATGCCGTCCGGCGCGATCGCGATGTATGTCTCCGCCGCGAACTTCTGGTCGTCCTCGAAGGCGCGCAGGGCCGCCTTCTGGCCTGCCGCGTCGCCGTCGAAGGTGAAGATCACGCGGGCCGAGCCGTTGTCCATCAGCAGTCGGCGGAGGATCTTGATGTGGTCGCCGCCGAAGGCCGTACCGCAGGTGGCGATGGCGGTGGTGACGCCGGCCAGGTGGCAGGCCATGACGTCGGTGTAGCCCTCGACCACGACCGCGCGGCTGGCCTTGGCGATGTCCTTCTTCGCCAGGTCGATTCCGTAGAGGACCTGGGATTTCCTGTAGATCGCCGTGTCGGGGGTGTTGAGGTACTTGGGGCCGTTGTCCGCCTCGTACAACTTGCGGGCGCCGAAGCCGACCACGTCGCCGCCAATGTCCCTGATCGGCCACATCAGACGGCCCCGGAAGCGGTCGATGGGGCCCCGGCGGCCCTCCTGCGACAGCCCGGACAGGAGCAGTTCCTTGTCGGTGAAGCCCTTGCCGCGCAGGAAGCGGGTGAGGTGGTCCCAGCCCTGGGGGCTGTAGCCGACGCCGAAGTGGACGGCGGCGGACTGGTCGAAGCCGCGCTCGGCGAGGAAGATCCGGCCGGTGTCCGCCTCGGGACTGGTCGCCAGCTGCTCGGCGTACCACTCGGCGGCGATCTTGTGGGCCTCGACCAGGCGGATGCGTTCGCCGCGCTGGTGGGAGGGGTTGTAGCCGCCCTCCTCGTAGCGCAGGGTGATGCCGGCCTGGGCGGCGAGGCGCTCGACCGACTCCGAGAACGTGAGGTGGTCGACCTTCATCACGAACGTGATGGTGTCGCCGCCCTCCTGGCAGCCGAAGCAGTGGAAGAGTCCCTTGCTCGGGCTGACCTGGAAGGACGGCGACTTCTCGTCGTGGAAGGGGCAGAGTCCCTTGAGGTTCCCGCCGCCCGCGTTGCGCAGCTGGAGGTACTCGGACACCACGGCGTCGATCGGGACCGCGTCCCGTACCGCCTTCACGTCCTCGTCGTTGATCCGTCCTGCCACGCAGTGATTCTACGGGGGTGCACTGACACCTAAGAGACGAGGCTTTCGAGCGGAACGTGCGGGTCCGCCAGCGCCTCCGTGTTCACCTGGGCCTTGGAGCGGATCAGCTGCTGGATCGGCTCTGTGACGTCCCACACATTCACATTCATCCCGGCCAGGACCCTGCCGCCCTTCACCCAGAACGCGATGAACTCCCGCTTCCCGGCGTCCCCCCGGATCACCACTTCGTCGTACGACCCCGGCGGCGCCCACCCGCTGTACTCCATCCCCAAGTCGTACTGGTCGGAGAAGAAATAGGGCACCCGGTCGTAGACGACGTCCTGCCCGAGCATCGCCCGCGCCGCCGCCGGTCCCCCGTTCAGCGCGTTGGCCCAGTGCTCCACCCGCAGCCGGGTGTCGAACAGGGCGTGCGGGAAGGACGCGACGTCGCCGGCCGCGTAGATGTCGGGGTCGGAGGTGCGCAGCCGCTCGTCGACCACCACGCCGTGGCCGTGGGCGCGGTCGGCGATCTCCAGCCCCGCCGCCTCCGCGAGGCCGATGCGGGGGGCCGCGCCGATCGCCGCCAGGACGTCGTGCGCGGGGTGCTCCTCGCCGTCGTCGGTGCGCGCGGCCAGCACCATGCCGTCCTGGCCGACGATCTCCGTCAGCCGCCTGCCGAAGTGGAACCGCACCCCGTGGTCGCGGTGCAGCTCGCCGAAGAGCCCGCCCAGCTCCGGGCCGAGGACGCCGTGCAGCGGGGTCGGCTCCGGCTCGACGACGGTGACCTCGGCGCCGTACTCGCGGGCCGCCGCCGCGACCTCCAGGCCGATCCAGCCGGCGCCGGCGATCACGATGTGCCCGTTGTCGCGGCCCAGCGACATCAGGACGCCCTTGAGGCGCTCGGCGTGCGCGAGGCGGCGCAGGTGGTGGACGCCGGCCAGGTCCGTGCCCGGGATGTCCAGGCGGCGCGGCTCGGCACCGGTGGCCAGCAGGAGCTTGTCGTAGTGGACGACCGTGCCGTCCTCGCCGAACCGCACCGACTTCGCCTCGCGGTCGATCGCGTCGACGGTCTGGCCGAGGTGCAGTTCGATGTCGTTGCGCGCGTACCAGGCGGGCTCGTGCACGAAGACGCTGTCGCGCTCCTCCTTGCCGAGGAGGTAGCCCTTGGAGAGGGGCGGCCGCTCGTACGGGTGGTCGCGCTCGTCGCAGATCAGTATCACCCGCCCGGTGAAGCCCTCCGAACGGAGTGTCTCGGCCGCCTTCGCGCCGGCGAGTCCTCCGCCGACGATGACGAATGTCTGATCCGCGTCGACCACTTGATGCCTCCTCGTAAGGGTGCCGCCACATGCGAGCGTCCCGCACGCAGCGTGATGCGGGAAGAGGGGGTGACCCGATCAGGCCACGCAGGGTCACTTTCGAGTGCCCGTTCGCCCCATGTGTCTCACCCGTCGCGGGCCCCTGAGTGCTCCGCGGAGAAGGCCGGCGGCGCGCCTGCCTCCCCCCGGGACAGGCGCTCCCCCACCGCGCCAAGGGTCCCGCGATGGCCGGGAGTTGTCGGGACATTCGTTCAGAACGCAAAGTGCACGGCGCGCTCCGTGGACCTCGCCCGTTCCGTGGCTACGGTGGAGGAGTTGAGCAAACGCTTGCACAGGCTGCGGGGGACGCATGCTGCGTATCGACTTCACGGCGGAGGATCTGAACCGATTACGGGTCGCGGGGGAGCCGGACCCGCTCTGGGAGACCGTGCTGAGCCTGATGCGGCTGCAGGACCGCGGCGCCTCGCTGGTCTTCGACCCGTGGCGGCGCGAGGTGCGCGCCGCGCTCGCCCGGAAGGGGCTGACCTCGACGGCGACCGCGCTGATGCTGCTCGCGCGCCGTGCCGCGTACTTCCCGGACTTTCTGACTCCCGGGCAGGGCGTCGCGGACCTCGAGGTGGGCATCGACCTGGTGCTCGGCACCCCGAGGCGCCGGCTCACGCACGAGCTGTCGAAGCTGTTCCCGAAGGCCCCGCCGCCAGGTTTCCGGCGGCTCGGCGAGGGCGACCCGCGGGCACTGGAGCTGCTCGGCGAGGCGCTGATCCGCTACTACGCGGTGGCGGTGGAGCCGTATCTCCCGGCGATCCGCGCGGCGGTGGCGGCGGACCGCTCGGTGCGGGCGGAGGCGGCTCTGAGCTCGGGTCCCCAAGGCCTGCTCGAGAGCTACCGCACGGTCCTCGGCCGGGAGGAGGAGGCGCTGGTCACCGACTATCCCTTCCACCGGGCGCTACTGCTGGACGGGCGCCCGCTGACGATCGTCCCGGCCTTCTTCTGCATCCGCACCCCGGTGACGCTCGCCGACCCGCACCTCGACCCCGTCCTGGTCCATCCGCTGCACCCGGCGCCCGGCTGGCTGGCCCGCTCCCGGCGGGAGGCCTCCGGGCAGCTGCCGGTGGCCCAGCTGATCGGCCCCACCCGGGCCATGGTCCTGGACGCGCTGGAGTATCCGCACACCACGACCGCGCTCGCCGAACTCCTCCAGCTCACCCCGCCGACGGCCAGCCGGCATGCGACGGTGCTGCGGGAGGCGGGGCTGGTGGAGTCACGGCGGCAGGGAAACCGGGTGTTCCATCGGCGGACCCAGCTCGGCGACGCCCTCCTGAACGGTGCGCTCTAGGCCCGTACGGATGCACGGGGCCCTTCAGGCACGTTGGGTGAGCCGTGTGTGCAGCGCGCGCGCCGACGCGTCCGTCAGGGACGCGATCTGGTCGACGATCACGCGCTTGCGGGCGCGGTCGTCGGCGGCCACGTCGAACAGGGCCCGGAACTGCGGGTCGAGCCCGTCGGGCGCGCGGGTGGTGAGCGCCTCGGCCAGTTCGGCGACCACGATCCGCTGGTCGGCGCGGAGCCGCTCCTGCTCGGCGCGCTGCATGACATACCGGTCGGCGACCGCCTTGAGCACCGCACACTCCAGGCGGGTCTCGTGCGGTACGACGAGTTCGGCGCCGTAGCGGGTGAGCCGGCCGTCGCCGTACGCCGCGCGCGTGGCGCTCTCCGCGGCCAGGCAGAAACGGCCGATGAGCTGGCTGGTGGCGTCCTTGAGGCGGGCCTGGGCGACGGCGGAGCCGTCGTAGCCGTGCGGCCACCACTCCTCGTCCTGGAGCCGGTCGAGGGCGGCGGCGAGTTCGGCCGGGTCGGTGTCCTCGGGGACGTACCGTCCGATGGCCACCGCGAAGACCGCCCGGCGTTCGGGCTCCGCGTGCAGGCAGTTGGGGTCGATGTGGCCGGCGTGCAGGCCGTCCTCGACGTCGTGCACGGAGTACGCCACATCGTCGGACCAGTCCATGACCTGGGCCTCGAAGGTGGTGCGGGCGCCGGGGGCGTCCTTGCGGACCCAGTCGAAGACGGGGCGGTCGTCCTCGTAGACGCCGAACTTCGGTGACGTCGGGTCGGTGGGGTGGGCGCCGCGGGGCCAGGGGTACTTGGTGGCGGCGTCGAGGGTGGCCCGGGTGAGGTTGAGGCCCACGGAGCCCTCCGGGGTGAACCGCTTGGGCTCGATGCGGGTGAGGAGTCTCAGGGACTGGGCGTTGCCCTCGAAGCCGCCGCAGTCCTCGGCGAACTCGTTGAGGGCGACCTCGCCGTTGTGGCCGAACGGGGGGTGGCCGAGGTCGTGGGAGAGGCAGGCTGCCTCCACGAGGTCGGGGTCGCAGCCGAGAGCTGCGCCTAGTTCTCGGCCTACCTGGGCGCACTCCAGGGAGTGGGTGAGGCGGGTTCTCGGGCTGGGGTCCCAGGCGTTGCTGTGGGTTCCTGGGGTGACGACCTGGGTCTTGCCCGCGAGCCTTCTGAGCGCGGCGGAGTGCAGGATTCGGGCGCGGTCGCGTTGGAAGGCGGTTCGGCCGGGGCGCTTGTCCGGTTCGGGGGCCCAGCGTTCGGTTGACGGCAGGTCGTACGGCATGACTCGACAGTACGGGCAGGTGGTGACAAACGGAGTGCGCCTTTGCGTCTGCCGGGTTCTGGTGTCTGGCGAGTGCGGGTCGTGGGGGGCTGGTCGCGCCCACGCGGCGGAGCCGCACATCGATACAGCCCCGCGCCCCTGACGGCACTGCCCTCCCCGGCGTTTTAAGCCGACGCCAACTCCGGTGCTGTCGTCACCGGCGTCGCCGCCATCTGGTCGTAGCGGTGGAGGAGCAGGCTCGCCATCGCCGGGTGGGTGCCCAGGGGGGCCGAGGCGATCCAGGGGGCCGCCTGCGCGGACTCCGTTGCGAAGCGGCCCGGGGCCGTGAAGTACGAGGCCACGGCCACTCTGGTGCGGCCTCGGGTTGCCAGGGCGCGCAGCGCGTCGGGGACCGTGGGGGCCGCTGTCGTCGCGTAGGCCGGGATCACGGGGACGCCCAGGCGGTTGGCGAGGAGCTGGGCCGTGCGGGACGTGTCCACCTTTGACTCGGGGTCGCGGGAACCCGCCGCCGCCAGGACGACCGCGCTGCTGCGGCGGGTGGGCTCGTCCATGCGGGTGCGCCAGCCCGCCTCCACCAGACGGGTGTACAGGGCCTCGACCAGCAGGGGGTGCGGGCCGAGGGCGCCGGCCACGCGTGCGCGTACCGGCGACTCGGCGGCCATCTCGGGGATGTCGCGCTTGATGTGGTAGCCGCGGCTGAGGAGGAGCGGGACGAGGATCGCCTCGCGGTCGCCGAGGGCGGCGAGGGTGTCGGGGAGCAGGGGCTCGTTCAGCTCGATGTGGCCGAGGTGGACCGGCAGGGCGGGGCGCAGCTCGCGGACCTCGTCGAGGAGGGCGCGGACGGTGCTCAGGGCGCGCGGGTCGCGGCTGCCGTGGGCCACGACGACCAGCGCGGGCGGTTCGGGGCGCCGCCTGCCGTCGAGCGAGACGAGGCTGAGCTGGCGGGCGAGCTGGCTGCTGATCCGGTTCATGATGTGCGCCGTACTGTCGAGGTGGGCCCCCGGGCCGGGGAGGGTCGTGGACTCGTCGCGAGGAGGGTTCGACGCCGTCATGGATCGATGGTGAGGGCGGGACGTTGCCTCCCCGTTGCGCGTGAATAACGGGTGTTTACGCCGGGTTCACGGTGGGGTTCCTGGGGTGTGTGAGGTGGCGTGACCTGCGGTTTCGGTGGGTGAAGTGAAGCTGGTCACGTTCGAGGCGGTGAACCGACGACCCTGACAGGACGTCCCTGACTGTCGAGGACAGGCTGTGTGCCGACCGGGAGGGACCGTCCGAATGCGCCGACCGAAGCTGCGAAGACCACGTCTGCCGCGCACCCGCGCGGGGCAGCGGCGGCTCGTGCAGACCGTGATGTTCGGGTGCGTGCTGGCGCTGCTTCCGGCCACCTGGATGTACGTCGTCACGGGTGACCGGCTGCGCACCACGGCCGACGCGCCGCGCACCGACGTCGCCGTCGTCTTCGGCGCCGGGCTGTGGGACGGCGAGCCCTCCCCGTACCTCGCCCACCGGCTGGACGCGGCGGCGAAGCTGTACCGTGCGGGCCGGATCGAGGTCATCCTCGTCACCGGTGACAACAGCCGCAAGGACTACGACGAGCCCGACGCCATGCGCACGTATCTGACCAGGCACGGCGTGCCCGACTCCCGCATCGTCAGCGACTACGCCGGCTTCGACACCTGGGACTCCTGTGTCCGCGCCAAGAAGATCTTCGGCGTCGACGAGGCGGTGCTCATCAGCCAGGGCTTCCACATCCGACGGGCGGTCGCGCTGTGCGAGGAGGCGGGAGTGGCGTCGTACGGCGTGGGGGTCGAGGCCAAGCACGACGCCACCTGGTACTACGGCGGCACCAGGGAGATCCTCGCGGCGAGCAAGGCCGCCCTGGACGCCGTCTTCGAGCCGGATCCCCGGTTCCTCGGGCCGCGGGAGCCGGGGGTGGCCCGGGCACTGGCCTCCGCCCGCTGACGCGGGGGCGAAGCTCACCGCCGCCCGGCCGCGGCAGGGAGGTCACCGTCCCGGCTGCGTAACAGGGAGCCGCCCCGCACGTAACACTCCCGACGCACGCTGAACGACATGCCGAACTCCGCGACGCCCACGCACTGCCCGTACTGCGCCCTGCAGTGCGGAATGAACCTCACGCCCCAGCAGGACGGGGGTGTCGCGGTGGTCGAGCGACCGGACTTCCCGGTGAACAAGGGGGCACTGTGCGGCAAGGGTCGTACGGCGCCCGCGGTGCTGGCGTCGAGTGTGCGCCTGACCTCGCCGTTGGTGCGGTCGGGCGGCACGCTCGTGCCGGCCACCTGGGACGAGGCGCTGGATCGCGTCGCCGAGGGCCTCGCACGCACGCGTACGGAACATGGCCCGGACGCGTGCGGGGTCTTCGGCGGGGGCGGCCTGACGAACGAGAAGGCCTACAGCCTCGGCAAGTTCGCGAGGATCGTGCTCGGCACCTCGCAGATCGACTACAACGGCCGGTTCTGCATGTCGTCGGCCGCCGCGGCCGGGATCAAGGCGTTCGGCCTCGACCGGGGGCTGCCGTTCCCGCTGGAGGACATCCCCAGGACGGGCTGCGTCATCCTCGTCGGCTCCAACCTCGCCGAGACGATGCCCCCGTCGCTCCGCTTCTTCAACGAGCTGCGCGAGAACGGCGGCACCCTGATCGTCATCGACCCGCGCCGCACCAAGACCGCCGAACAGGCCGACCTGCACCTCTCACCCCGCCCGGGCACCGACCTCGCCCTCGCCCTCGGCCTGCTGCACCTGGTCGTCGCCGAGGGGCGGGTCGACGAGGAGTACGTCCAGGAGCGCACGGTCGGCTGGGAGGACGCGCGGGCCGCGGCCATGGCGCACTGGCCGGAGTACGTGGAGCGGATCACGGGGGTGTCCGTTCCCCAACTCCGGGAAGCCGTACGGATGTTCTGCGAGCCGGAGCACGCGATGGTGCTGACCGCGCGCGGGCCCGAGCAGCAGTCCAAGGGCACCGACACCGTGGGCGCGTGGATCAATCTGTGCCTGGCGACGGGACGGGCGGGCCGGCCGCTGTCCGGATACGGCTGCCTCACCGGGCAGGGCAACGGGCAGGGCGGACGCGAACACGGCCAGAAGGCCGACCAGTTGCCCGGCTACAGGAAGTTGGACGACCCGGACGCGCGGCGGCATGTCGCCGCGGTGTGGGGCGTGGACCCGGACAGCCTGCCGGGGCCGGGGCGCAGTGCGTACGAGCTGCTGGACGCGTTGGGTACCGACATCAAGGCCCTGCTGCTGATGGCCTCGAACCCGGTGGTGTCGGCGCCGCGTGCCGCGCACATCGAGGAGCGCATCAAGTCGCTCGATTTCCTCGCCGTCTGTGACGTCGTCCTGTCGGAGACGGCGGCGCTCGCGGACGTCGTCCTGCCGGTCACACAGTGGGCCGAGGAGACGGGTACGACGACCAACCTGGAGGGCCGCGTGCTGCTCCGCAGGCGGGCGATATCCCCGCCCGAGGGCATCCGCAGCGACCTTGAGGTCATGCACGAGCTGGCCGCGCGGCTGGGCGGTGAACGGGGCCTGGAGAAGGGGTTCCCGACCGACGCCGAGGAGGTCTTCGAGGAGCTGCGCCGGGCGAGTGCGGGCGGCGCGGCCGACTACTCGGGCATCACCTACCGCAGGCTGGCGGAGGAGAACGGCGTGTTCTGGCCGTGCCCGGGTAGCGTCGAGAACTCCGAGATCTCCGAGGAATCCGGTAGTTCCGAGATCTCCGAGGGCGCCGCCCCGCACCATCCCGGCACCCCCCGCCTCTTCCTCGACCGGTTCGCCACCCCCGACGGACGGGCACGGTTCGCCCCCGTCTCGCACCGGGCCGCCGCCGAGGAACCCGACGACGAGTACCCGGTGCTGCTGACCACCGGCCGGGTCGTCGCGCAGTACCAGTCCGGCGCCCAGACCCGCCGCGTCGCCGAGCTGAACGCCGCCGCGCCCGGCCCGTTCGTGGAGCTGCATCCCCGGCTGGCGGCGCGGCTCGGGGCGGTCGAGGGCGATCCGGTGGCCGTGGTCTCACGCCGGGGCCGCGCGGTGGCCCCGGCCCGCATCACGACCGGCATCCGCCCGGACACCGTCTTCATGCCGTTCCACTGGCCGGGCGAGGGACGCGCCAACACCCTCACCAACCCGGCGCTGGATCCGACGTCGCGGATGCCGGAGTTCAAGGCGTGTGCGGTGCGGGTGGAGGCCGTGAAGTCGTAGGCGTACGGGGCCTGTTGGGCCTGGCGGCCGGGTGGTTCAGCCGGCCCGGGTCGCCCAGTCGCCGCCCTCGATGAGCTTGCCCCGCGCCCGCAGGCGAGCGGCGACGGACGGGGCGGCGACATATACCCACGCCTGTACGGCCGTTCCGTCCGCGTCGCGGATCACCTCGCGGGCGACGCGTGCGTAGAGGTTGCGGGGGTCGCCGGGGGCGTACTCCTCCAGCAGGTCGAGGGCGGTGAGCAGCGCGGGGTACTCCTCGGGGCGGGCGGTCACGAGGTCGCCCCGCACGGTGCCCGCGCCGCCCGGTTCCTCGACGGCGTACGGATAGCCCGGGCCGTCGTACAGCACCGCCCCGCCGAACCGCGCCGGTTCCTCCACGAGCGTGCGGCCGCGCAGGAAGGCGTCGTGGTTGGGCTCGCCGGGGCGCAGGGTGCCGTAGACGAAGAACGGGAGTCGGGGAGAGGGGGTCACAGAAACGATTCTCTCCTCTCACACACCTCCACGTATTCACCCTGGCCACGGCATGTCCACGCCCCCTTGAATCTTGGTCACGCTTCAGCGTCACCCAGTTCAAGGAGACCGATGAGCCGAATACGGCCGCACCTCAGGGGTTCCCGTCTCGCCACGGCCGGCGTCGCCGCCACCGCCGTCACCCTCCTCGTCGCCGTGCTCTCCCCCACCGCCGGCGCGGACGAACCACCGACCAGGGCCACCGCCCTGAAGAACGCGGCGTCGGCCCTCGCGGACGTCGCGGGGAGGCTGGGGCTGACCGCCGCGCAGGGCACCGCCGTGCGGGACGTGGTCGCGGACGCGGACGGCACCCAGCATGTGCGCTACGACCGTACCTACCGCCAACTCCCCGTCCTGGGCGGCGACTTCGTCGTCCACCTGGCGAAGGACGGCACATACCGCAGCGCCTCCCGCGCCACCAAGGGCGCGATCTCCCTGCCGGGCGTGACGCCCAAGGTCTCCGCGCCGAAGGCGGCCGACCTCGCGGCTGCCGCGCTGCGTGCCGTGAACGTCGGCGAGACGCTGAAGCGGCTGACATCCAAGCCCGAGCTGGTCGTCGACGCCCTGCACGGCACCCCGAAGCTGGCCTGGCGGACCGACGCCGTCGCCCAGGACTCCCTCGGCAACCCGGTCGCCCGCACGGTGCTGACCGACGCCCGCACCGGTACGCAGATCGACGCGTGGGACAGCATCGAGACGGCGTCGGGCGACGGCAAGTCGCTGTACGGCGGCACGGTGCCGTTGGAGACGACGCAGTCGGGATCGACGTACCAGTTGAAGGACCCGACGCGCGGCGGCACTTACACCGGTGACGCCGCGAACAAGACGGACCTGTGCATCCTGATCGTCTGTCTCAACCGGGCTCCGGCGACGGTCTTCACGGACGCCGACAACCACTGGGGTACGGGCTCGACGGCCGACCGGTCGACTGTCGCGGTGGACGCGCAGTACGGCACGGACGTGACGTGGGACTACTACGAGGACGTCCACGGCCGCAAGGGCATCGCGGGGGACGGCAAGGGGTCGTTCAACCGTGTGCACTACGGCAACGACTACAACAACGCCTTCTGGGACGACAACTGCTTCTGCATGACGTACGGCGACGGTGACGGCAACCTGCTCGGTCCGCTGGTGTCGCTGGACGTGGCCGGGCACGAGATGACGCACGGTGTGACGTCGAAGACGGCGGCGCTGACGTACTCGGGCGAGTCCGGGGGCCTGAACGAGGCGACGTCCGACATCTTCGGCACGCTGGTGGAGTTCCACGCGGCGAACTCCTCGGATCGGGGCGACTATCTGATCGGCGAGAACGTCGTCCGGTCGGGGTTGGGGCGGGAGGCCCTGCGGTTCATGGACAAGCCGTCCAAGGACGGTGTCTCGGTGGACTGCTGGAGCACGACGGCAAAGGATCTCGACGTCCATTACTCGTCCGGGATCGGCAACCACTTCGCCTATCTGCTCGCCGAGGGGAGCGGGGCGAAGACGGTCAACGGGGTGAGCTACAACTCTCCTACCTGCAACGGGTCTTCGGTGAATGGGATCGGGCGGGGCAAGCTCGGGGCGATCTGGTACCGGGCGCTGACGGTCTACATGACGTCCTCGACGAACTACGCGGGGGCGCGGACGGCGACGCTGAGCGCGGCGAAGGATCTGTATGGGGCCGGGAGTGGGGAGTACGGGGCTGTGGCGGCTGCCTGGAGTGCGGTGAACGTGGCCTGAGGCTTCGGCACCGGACAGCACCGTGGGGGTGAGCTGCGTGGCCGACTGCCGGTCGTAATTGGCTGGTCGCGCAGTTCCCCGCGCCCCTAGTGCTGTGACCGCATAGGTTCGCCGGGGCGCTGAACTGCGAGCAGTAGTCTCATCGGATGATTGACCGCGGATTTTTCGACCGGACCGGACGGCGCGTCACCTTACGGGAGGTGGGCGACGAGAACTGGCGCGAGGTCGCTGACATCGTGCCTCTCGACGAGCAGCGAAGTCATGTCCCCGCCATGGCAGCCCGCTACCTCTTGTTGTCGATGCGTGAGGACAGCTGGAACTCGCTGGCGGTCTACGCCGACGACGCGGTCGTCGGACACGTCATGTGGGGTCTGGACGAGGACGGCTCGCACTGGATCGGGGGAATGCTGATCGATGGCGCCGAGCAGGGCAAGGGCCTCGGCCGCGCCCTTCTGCTGACCATGACGGGCTGGTTGGCGGCGCAGGAGGGCTGCTGGACGATCCGGCTGGCATATCAGCCGGACAACGCTGTTGCCGGACGGCTCTACACATCGCTGGGTTTCGTGCCGACGGGAGCAGTTGATGGTGATGAGGTCATCGCCGAGTTGGCACCAAGCCGGGTCGGTAATCGCTGAGAAGTGACGGGGGCGGATCACCGGGCCCGGTCATGCTGCGGCTGAGTGGGGGTGTCTGCCCCAGCGGATGCCTTTCTCGCTGCGGATACGAGCACGCTCGCGGCGTTGGGCGGCCAGGACGTCGGGGTGGCGGGCGTTGGCGTTGCGCCCGCGCAGGTAGGCGTGCAGGGCACGGGTCTGGACGGTGTGGTTCGGATGGTGGGAGTTGGCCAGGGTGAACTGCCGCAGCGGTCCGAAGTGGGCCTCGATCGGGTTGGCCCAGGAGGCGTTGGTCGGGGTGAAGCACAGCTCCACCTTGTTTTTCTTCGCCCAGGCGCGGATCTTGGTGCCCTTGTGCGCGGAGAGGTTGTCCATGATCACGTAGATCGGGGCGCCGTCCGGACGCGCGGCGCGGATCGACTTCAGCGCGGTCAGGGAGTTCACGGCTCCCTTGCGTCGGCGGTTGACGCCCCACAGGGTGTCGTCGCCGACCGAGTAGCAGCGGAAGTAGGTCACCCCGTGGGTGCGGTGGTAGGTCGCCGGCACCCGGTCGGGGCGGCCCCGTTCGGCCCAGCAGGACCCACCGGTGGGGCGGATGCCCAGCGGGCCGAACTCGTCGAACGCGAAAACGCGGTCGGGGAAGTGCTCCAGGACGTGTTCGATGCGGTCCAGTTTGGTGTCGCGCTCGGGGTCGGTGGACTCCTTCCAGGTCTTGGTCCGCTGGAAGGTGATACCGCGGCGGGCGAGGAGGCAGCGCAGGGCCTCGCGGCCGATGCGGATCATCCGGCCGTGGGCTTTGCGCAGGTAGGCGGCGAGTTTGCGTAACGACCAGCGGCTGAAGGGCTGGGCGAGCTTGGCCGGGTGGAGCCCGATTTCGTTGAACCGGTGGATCACGTCGCGCACCGTGTCCTCGTCGGCTTGGACCAGTTGGGCGATGACCGGCACGCGGTTCCCGCCGGCCGAGGCCAACAGCATCATCGCCCGCCGGTAGCGCACCGAGTTGGTGCTGCCTCGGCGCACGATCTGCTGCAGCCGCTGCCCCTCGTGATCGGTCAGCCTGCGGATTCGAACGGGCTCTGCCACCACGCCTCCACCTATAGGACGGCCTGTCGGCTCACATCCAACTGGCCCCGCACCCATCAACGCGAACCGCAACCCGGTGAACCATCGCGGTCAGAGCACTAGGTTGGCTGGACCAATGCCGGTTCGAGCCATCACGGAGCCTCATGTCGTCCTCGCCCGCCAAAATGCACGCCGACGAGCTGGACATCGACGAGGCGCTCGTCGCTCGGCTGGTCGCGGAGCAGTTTCCGCGGTGGGGTGGGCTGGCGGTGGCGCGGGTCGCCTCCGCCGGGACCGACAACGCCATGTACCGGCTGGGCGGCGACATGGTCGTACGGCTGCCGCGGCTTCCCGGTGGGGCGCGTCAGATCGACAAGGAACACCGGTGGCTGCCGCATCTGGCCCCGCATCTGCCCCTCGCCGTGCCGACGCCGGTCGCGAAGGGGGAACCCGGTGCCGGGTACGCGCTGCCTTGGGGCGTGTACGAGTGGCTGGACGGGGAGAACGCCTACGACGCGCCGCTCACCGAACTGCGGGACGCCGCCGATGAGTTGGGCCGGTTCGTGGCGGCGCTGCGGAAGGTGGACGCGGTGGGCGGGCCGCCGTCCTGGCGGGGCGGCCCCGTCGGGCAGCACGACGACTACGTACGGACCGCGATCCGGGACCTGGGCGCGGCCGGTGTGCTGGATCCGACGCTCGCGACGGCGGTCTGGGAGGAGACCCTCCGCCTCCCCCAGTGGGACGGCACCCCCGTCTGGCTCCACGGCGACCTCCTCCCGGGCAACCTGCTGACCTCCTCCGGCCGCCTCACCGCGGTCATCGACTTCGGCGGCATCGGCGTCGGCGACCCGGCCGCCGACACCCTCGCGGCATGGGCGGTCTTCGGCGCCGGCACCCGCGAGGCGTTCCGCGCGGCGGCCGACGTCGACGACGCGACGTGGGCGCGGGGGCGGGGGTGGGCGCTGTGCTTCGGGTTGATGGCGGAGCACTACTACGGCGCCATCTGCGGGAACGGCACGAATCCGGTACTGGCGGCGGTGGGGATGCGGACGGTGGACGAGGTGCTGACGGAGCGCTCGGGCGACCTGGCCGGCTGACTTCGGCGACGGGGTCGGTTCCGGCCCGGCGGCTGGGGCGAGGCAGGCTCCGGCCCGGCTGGCCTCGGCAACGCACCCCCTGACCACCTCCGGGCGAGGCGGAGTCGGCGCTCGCCCGGAGGTGGGTTCGGCCCCCGGCCTCGCTGATCCGACCACGCAGGCCGCCGAAGCGGCTGAGCTCGGCCAGGCAGGCCTCAGCCCGGCTGACCCCGGCCACACACGCCCCGGCCCGGCCGACCTCGACCAAGCAGGCCCCGGCCCGCTGACCTCGACCACACAAACTCCGGCCCCACCGACCTCCACCGCCCAAGCCCCGCCCCAGCAGATCACCCGTTCACACCCCCGCCCCCCGCTCATCCCGATCTCTTCCGCGCCACGCCCAAGACGCGGCGATGACCTGCTGAAACAGCATCAGCCCTGTGCCTCGGGTCCTCTCTCCCGACACCCATTCACCTCAATTCCGACGTTCTCTCAAGAAGCGCTTCCGCGCCGGTGCGACTTACCTCGGAAGGGCAGGGGCTCGGCCGAGGCGGCGACACATGGGGGTGTCGCGGGTCGTGCCTTTGTGAGGTCGGAGGAGCATCGATGCGTCGTACCGCCCGTCTGGTGACCGGGACCGTGCTGGCTGTCGGCGCCGTCGGGCTGGTCGGTCCGCCCGCGTACGGCGACGGTGGTGGCCTGGAGGTGTCCCCGTCGGCGGTCGTGCCGGGCGGGGAGGTCACCGTGAGTACGGCGGCGTGCCGGGACGGTGGGGCGGCGGGCGACGCCAGCGCCGTGGGTGCCGGGGAACTCACGCTGGCGCCGGGCACGGACGGCGAGGACGCGAGCGGGGTGTTCCGGGTGCCGCCGAGCGCGCAGCCGGGGACGTACGAGATCGTAGCCACCTGCGGCGGCGGGGGCCGGCGGGTGAGCGGGGACCTGGTGGTCACCTTGACGGCACCGCACGAGCAGGTGCATCCGAGAGGAAGTGTGAAGACGGGGGTCGGCGGCGCTCTCGGCGACGGCGACCCCGTGCAGACCGTGGCCGGCGTGGGCGCTCTCGCCGTCGCTGCCGCGGGCGGTACCTGGCTCCTGCATCGCCGGGCGAGAGGCGACGGGATCTGACGGACACCCTCCGCTGTCCGTCCACCGGTACCGCACGTCCCCTCCCCCTCCGGGTCCGACGCCCCTCGCGGCCCGGAGGGGGATCGGGCGGGCCCAGCAGACCCCAGGAGGCTCGCGTGCGCAGTCACCGCGGCGTCGGCGACGCCGCCATATCCGCCGTCACCGTCCTCGCCCTGTGCTCCGGCGTCTGGCTGCTGAGCGACGGCGCCGCGACACCCGCCCCGCCCCAGCCGTCGGCCGCGCAGGGCAGGGAGCCCCGCGCCCCGCGCCCCGCCGCCCCCGCGCTCCCGCCCTCCCCTCCCGACCGCATCCGCATCCCTTCGATCCGCGTCGACGCTCCCCTCATGGGCCTGGGTCTGACGAGGACGGGCAGCCTCGATGTGCCGCCCGCCGAGCGGAAGAACCTGGCCGGCTGGTACGAGGCCGGTACCACGCCCGGTGAGACCGGGACGGCGATCGTCGCCGGACATGTGGACAACGCCCGGGGACCCGCCGTCTTCTACCGCCTCGGCGCCCTGCGGAAGGGCAGCACGATCGAGGTGGAACGACGCGACGGCGGCACGGCGCTCTTCTCCGTGGACGCCGTCGAGGTCTACGACGCGAAGTCCTTCCCCGACGAGAAGGTGTACGGCGCCGCACCGCGCCCCGAGCTGCGGGTGATCACCTGCGGCGGCGGCTACTCACGGACGACCGGGTATCAGGGCAACGTCGTCGTCTTCGCGCACCTCACCGGCAGCCGCTGACCCGCCCTCACGGACACCCAGGATGTTCTCCCTGCCCCAGGCTCCGAGCGGGCCCAGCGCGTCGTTGAGCGAGGTGCCCCGCGGCGTCAGGGAGTACTCGACACGCGGCGGCACCTCGTCGTACGCCTCCCGGTGCACGATGCCGTCGGCCTCCAACTCCCGCAGCTGTGCGGCGAGGACCTTCTCGGTCACGCCCGGCAGCTCACGGCGCAGCTCCCCGAAACGGCGCGGACGCTCGATCAGCTCCCAGAGGATCAGCACCTTCCACTTGCCGCCGATCACATCCATCGCCGCGTCGGTCCCGCAGACGTACGCACCCGGCCGTCGTCCGATCGGCATGCTGCCCCTCCCCTGTCTGGACTCTTTCCCCGAGGTAACCACCCACTCCGAAGTACGTACTTGAGCAGGCCGTTCCCCTACGACGAGGCTAAACGCCATGACTGACAACCCGGTTGCCCCTCGAACCTCGCCCTCCTCCCCCACCTCCCTCACCCCCCTCGCCCTCCTCGGCACCGGCGCCATGGGCACCGCCCTGGCCCGCGCCTGGCTCGCCGCCGGACACCCGGTCACCGTCTGGAACCGCACCCCGGCCCGGGCGGAGCTCCTGGCCGCCGAGGGTGCGACGGTCGCCGCGAGCGCCGCCGAGGCGGTGGCCGCGAGCCGGCTGGTCGTCGTCTGTCTGCTCGACGACGCCTCGGTCGGCGCAGCCCTCGACGATGCCGACCTGACCGGCCGTGACCTGGTCAACCTCACCACCGGAACACCCGCCCAGGGCCGCGCCCGCGCCACCTGGGCCGAAGCGCGGGGCGCCCGTTTCCTGGACGCCGGGATCATGGCCGTACCGCCGATGATCGGGGACGCGAAGTCGGGGGCGTATGTCTTCTACAGCGGCTCGCCCGGCCTCTTCGAGGAGCACGGCGACACCCTCGCCGTCCCCGCCGCCACCCGGTACGTCGGCGCGGACCCGGGCTTCGCGGCGCTGTACGACGTGGCGTTGCTGAGCGCGATGAGCGGCATGTTCGCGGGCGTCCTGCACGCCTTCGCGTTGCTCCGCCGGGAGGACATCGACCCGCGGGACTTCGCGCCGCTGCTCGTGTCGTGGCTCGGCGCGATGGCACCCGCCGCGCACCAGGCCGCCGACCAACTGCGGAGCGGCGACTACGGCAAGGACGTCGTCTCCAACCTGGCGATGCAGGTCGCCGGCAACGCCACCCTGCTGGCCACGGCCGAGGAGCAGGGCGTGAGCGCGGAGCTGCTGACGCCGTACATGGCCCTCATGGAGCGGTGGCTGGCCGAGGGGCACGGCGACGAGGACACCACAGGTGCGGTCGAACTGCTTGATGTGCGGGGCGGGGGCGCGCCGGGCGTTCGGTAGGTACGCACCTTGGGTGTGTGCCTTTCGGGGGGCTTCGGCGTCGTCGTCTGACGGACCGGCGGATCTGCCCCGAGAAAGGGCGCCGCACGTCGATGACCTGCGGTTTTCCGTCAGCGCGACAGACATTCCGGGGAGCACTAGCCTGAAATGGGGAACGCACTCTAGGAGGCCCAATGCGGCCGACAGCCAGAGCGTACGTCGCCGCCGCGTCCGCCGCCGCCCTGAGTTTCGGCATGACGGCGACCGATGCCAGGGCGGACGATCCGAAGGACATCTTCGAGGAGGTGGCGCCCGCGACCGTGCAGGTGGTGGCGGGAGAAGGGTTCGGCACCGGAGTCATCTACGACGCCGAGAACGGCCTCATCCTGACCAATGCACACGTGGTCGCCGGGCAGGCCTCTCTGCAGGTCCGCATCGGGGACAAAGGGCCCGTGCCCGTACGGCTGATGGGCAGCGACCCCTGCGAGGATCTGGCGGTTCTGAAGCTGGCCACGCCGCAAGAGGACCTCAAGGAGGTGGAGTTCGGCGACAGCGGCGATCTGGAGCAGGGGGACGAGGTGACGGCGATCGGCTATCCGGAGGGTGCCGGCGACATCACGCGGGAGAAGGCCGTCCTCACCACCGGCGTGGTCCAGTCGCCGGACGTCGCACTGACGGATGTGCCGAGTGAGCCCGAACTGCCGTCCACCGTGCAGCATTCGGCAACACTCAATCAAGGCAATTCCGGAGGGCCGCTGCTCGACAGCGAGGGGAAGCTTGTCGGTGTCAACACCTTCAGCATCTCAGGCACCCAGGGCCAGTACAACTCCATCAGCAGCGACCACGCGGAGCCGATTCTCCCAGGGCTCGCTGACGGGAAGAGCAAGAACGACCCCGGCTGGGGAGACCTGTGGGCCCTCTCCGACGACTCTTTCGAGCTGTATTTCCCCGAGGATGTCCAGGCCGATGCCCTGGCGCTCAAGGAGTATCTCCAGGCCCAGGAGATCGACGGCCTCTACGTGTCGAGCGTGGTCGGTAACTCACCGGCCGGCGAGGCGAAGTTGCAGGCCGACGACGTCATCACCCACCTCAAAGGCACGCCGGTCGGCACCGATCAACAGGTGTGCAACATCCTTCAGTCCGCGGCCCTGGGCGAACAGATCACCGTGGACGGCGTCTTCACGGTCGAGGGGACCGACAGCGAGGGGACTTCGATCTCGCCCGGCGACCCCTGGCAGGTCGAAATGACGCTGGATCGGTGACCCCACGCCCGCGGACACCTGCTCGGCCTGCCGCTAGGCGATCCACTGCTCGTACGCCAGCTTCGCCACCAGCGCGAACACCACGGTCAGCAGCACGCCCCGCACAAAACCGGTGCCCTTCTTCAGCGCCGTACGGGCCCCCAGCGTGCCGCCCGCCAGGTTGAACACGGCCATCACCGCGGCCAGTTGCCACAGGACCGTGCCCTGCCAGGCGAAGGTGGCCAGGGCGCCGGCGTTGGTACAGCAGTTGACGATCTTGGCGGTGGCGGAGGCGGTGACGAGGTCGAGGTGGAGCACGGCGGTGAGGGCTAGGACGAGGAACGTGCCGGTGCCGGGCCCGATCAGGCCGTCGTAGAAGCCGATGCCGAGGCCCGCGAGGCCGATCGCGGCGAGGATCTGGCGGCGGGTCGCCGGGCCCGTCGCCGGGGCCGTACCGAAGGCGGGGCGCAGGATCACGAAGGCGGCGACGGCGAGCAGCACCACCATGAGCACGGGCTTCAGCACCTCGGTGCTCATGCCGGCCGCGAAGAGGGCACCGGCGGAGGAGCCCGCGAGCGCCGCCAGTCCGATGCGTACGGCGAGGCGCACGTCCACGGGTGCCTTGCGGGCGTAGGTCACGGCGGCGCCGGTCGTGCCGACGATCGCGACCGCCTTGTTGGTGCCGAGCGCGTACGCGGCCGGGGTGCTCGCGGGGAGGCCCAGCAGCAGGGCGGGGAGCAGGAGCAGGCCTCCACCGCCGACCACGGCGTCGATCCAGCCGGCCGCGAGAGCGGCGAGGCACAGGACGGCGACCGTGGTCAGGGATATGTCGGGCATGATCGCGACCCTAGGCGGAGGATGCGTGCGTGGTCCATGTAAATGAGGAGCACTTGAGGTTCTGAAGCAGCTGAGGGGCACGGTCGGCGGGAGCCCGGATGGCGGGAAGCGATCTTGACCGTGTTCGCTTGAGCGCCGGACCATCCGGTTATGGATGCGGACCCGGACCTGGCCGCGACGCGCGTGGACACCGTCGTACGCCGTGACGCCGCGCTGCTGGAGGACGACCTCCGCGCGTTCCTCGACGCGCTGACGGCCGGGTCGACCGGCACGGCCGCGCTGTACGCCGCCGCCCTGCACCGCTCCCTGCACGCCCCGGTGGCCGACGCGCTCGGCTCCAAGGCGGGCCAGCCCGCACTGCCGCCCCGGGCGGGCGCGCCCGGCGGGACGGCTCCGTTGCGGCCCTCGATGGTGTACTGGGCGTACCGCAACTACCGGGGCTTCCCCGGAGAGCCGTGGCACTCGGACACCTCGGCCGACCTGGCCGTCGTCCGGCGGGTGGCCGTCGCGGTGCGGGTCCTGCTGAAGGCCGCGGTCGCGCTCGACGACATCCAGGATGGCAGCGATGTGCGCTACGGCGAGCCCGCGCTGCACGTCACCCACGGGGTGCCCGTCGCCCTCAACACCGGCTCCTGGCTGATCATGGCGGCGCTGCGGCACACGGCGGACCCGGCCGTCGTGGACAGCCTGCTCCGCAGCGTCGGCGACGGCTTCACCGGCCAGGCCCTCGACCTGGCGACGAGGTCGGCGGACGTCCGGGCCGGCCTGCCGACGGCACCGCGCGAGGAGCGGGTGCGCTTCTGGGAGTCCGTCGCCGCCCGCAAGACGGGCACGCTGTTCCGGATGCCGCTCGACGCGGCCCTCGCCGGGCTGCGCGTCGTCGAGGAGGAGCGGCACGCCCTGGACGAGGCGATGCGGCGGCTCGGGCTGGCGAGCCAGCTGTTCAACGACCTGACGGATGTCGTCCCGGAGCTCGGCGGCGCCAACACGCACGAGGACTTCGACGGGCTGGGCAACCGGGTGTTCCTGGAGCTGCTCGACTCGGCGGCGCCCCCGCCGGACCCGGCCGGCCTCACGGGCGCGCGCCTGAAGTCGTACGTCCTCGACCACCCGAAGCTGTCCGACATCCTCCTCGGCCTCTCCGCCCAGGCGGTCGCGTGGAAGCGCTCGGCGAAGGAGGCCGTGCACGCCGTGTGCCGGTCGCCGCACAGCGCGGCCTACTTCGACGTGACGATCGACCGCAAGGGCCATCTGATCGACCGGCTGCACGAGACGCTTCGGCGACGGTGACACGGATGAGACGCACACCACACGGCTCCCAGGACGGGCGCGCGATGGGCGCAAGCTCGGCGTGAGCTGCTGAAACCGTGCCCCTCCACCGCCGCCGGCCCACCCGGTCGTAGACGATGGTGCCTGCACGGAACCCCGAGGCCGGGCCACCCCCGCCCCGCCCTCCCGGGACCGACCTCACAGCCCGCCCCCGCCACCCCCGCCGAACCCTCACACCGGCCCCGGGCCCCCGCTGAGGGCAGCGTTCCTCGTGGGAAACAGACGTGATGCGGTCGGGTAACACCGGCATCGCACGCTCCTGGACATGACCTCGAATACGCGTGTGGTGGTGATCGGCGCCGGACTCGCGGGCGTACGACTCGCCCGGCGGCTCGGCGAGCTGGGCACGCCCGTGACGCTCGTCGGCGACGAGGAGCACCGCCCGTACAACCGGGTGCTGCTCGCCGAGGTGCTGGCCGGCCGGTACAGCCCCGAGGTGATCGCCCTGCCGGCGCCCGCGGAGCTGACCCGCGGCCGGGTCACCGGCATCGACCGCGAGATGCGAGCCGTACATCTCGCGGACGGTTCGGAGATCGCATACGACACCCTCGTGCTGGCCACCGGCTCCAACCCGGTGCTGCCGCCGCTGCGCGGTCTGTTCACCCCGGACCACCTGCTGCCGGAGGGCGTCCACGCCTTCCGCACGATGGACGACTGCCTGGGCCTGTCCAAGGCGGTACGGCCGGGCGTGCGGGCGGTCGTGATCGGCGGCGGGCTCCTCGGGGTCTCCGCCGCCCGGGCGCTCGCGCTGCGCGGTGCACAGGTCATGCTGGCCCAGCAGTCCGAGCGGCTGATGGAGCGCCAGCTCGACCCGGCCGCCTCCAAGCTGGTCCGGCGCCATCTCGTCGACCTCGGCGTCGAGGTGCACACCGACCTCCGCGTGCGGGACGTGCGCTGCGTCGGCGGTGCGGTCCGCTCGGTGGAGATGGCCGACGGATACGCCCTCGACGCCGACCTCGTGGTCCTGGCCTGCGGGGTCCGCCCGCGCGCGGGCCTCGCTCAGACAGCGGGACTGGCCGTGCGCAAGGGCATCGTCGTCGACGCGGAGCTCCGTACGTCCGACCCGCACATCCGGGCCATCGGCGACTGCGCGCAGCACGACGGCACGGTGTACGGGCTGGCCGCCCCCGCGCTGGAACAGGCGGACGTCCTGGCCGAGCTGCTGGCGGGCGACGCCGGTGACGCGGGTGCCCGCTACACCGGCACCCGGGCACTGACCCGGCTCACCCTCGCCGGGCAGGACAGCCCGCTGGGGTCCTTCGACCTCGCCGCGTTCGGCGAGACGGAGGCACGGCCCGGCGACGACGTCGTGCAGCTCGCCGACGCCACCCGCGGCACCTACCGCAAGGTCGTCGTCCGCGACGACCGCCTGGTCGGCGGGGTTCTCGTCGGCGAACTCGGCACCGTCGGCGCGCTCGCCCGCGCCTGGGAGGGAGCAGAGCCGCTCCCCGACGACGGCCCGCTGCTCCACCTGCTTACCAACGATGGAGGCTCCTGAATGACCGCCACCCTGGGGGCCACCCCCACGATCGTGCTCGTCGGCCACGGCATGGTCGGCCAGCGCTTCCTCGAAGCGCTCGCCGAGCGCGGCCTGACCGCCACGCACCGCGTGGTCGTGCTGTGCGAGGAGCCGCGTCCGGCGTACGACCGCGTGGCGCTGACCTCGTACTTCTCGGGCAAGACGCCCGAGGACCTGTCGATGACGGACATGGAGTTCATCGAGACCCACGGCATCGAGCTGTACATCGGTGACCCGGCCGTCTCCGTCGACCGCGAGGCGAAGCAGGTCACCGCCCGGTCCGGCCAGGTCTTCGAGTACGAGACCCTCGTCCTCGCCACC
Organism: Streptomyces sp. cf386; assembly: GCF_900103585.1. Taxonomy (GTDB): domain Bacteria; phylum Actinomycetota; class Actinomycetes; order Streptomycetales; family Streptomycetaceae; genus Streptomyces. The sequence goes on along the minus strand of NZ_FNHV01000014.1, from coordinate 198,222 downwards.
GGCTCGTTCCCGTTCGTGCCGCCGGTCCCGGGCAAGGACGCCGAAGGCTGCTTCGTCTACCGCACGATCGAGGACCTCCTCGCCATCGAGGAGTACGCCAAGACCCGCACCACCGGTGCCGTGGTCGGCGGCGGTCTGCTCGGTCTGGAGGCCGCGGGCGCGCTGAAGGGGCTCGGACTCACCAGCCACATCGTGGAGTTCGCGCCGCGGCTGATGCCCGTGCAGGTCGACGAGGGCGGCGGTGCCGCACTGCTGCGCACCATCGAGGACATGGGCCTGACGGTGCACACGGGCGTCGGCACGCAGGAGATCGTGGTCGACGCCGAAGGCGCCGTCACCGGCATGAAGCTGTCCGACGGCTCCGAACTCGCCACCGACCTGGTGGTGTTCAGCGCCGGTGTCCGCCCCCGCGACCAGCTGGCCCGCGACTGCGGTCTGACGGTCGGCGAGCGCGGCGGCATCACGGTCGACGAGCAGTGCCGTACGGTCTCCGACCCGCATGTCTTCGCGATCGGCGAGTGCGCGCTGGCCTCCGACGGCCGGGTGTACGGCCTGGTGGCCCCGGGCTACGAGCAGGCCGAGACGGCCGCCGCCACGATCGCCGCCGACGAGTCGGAGCAGCTGACCTTCACGGGCGCCGACCTCTCCACCAAGCTGAAGCTCCTCGGCGTCGACGTGGCGTCCTTCGGCGACGCGCACGGCACCGCCGAGGACTGCCTGGACGTCGTGTACTCCGACTCCCGCGCGGGCCTGTACAAGAAGCTGGTCATCGGCCGCGACGGCACGCTGCTCGGCGGCATCCTGGTCGGCGACGCGGAGGCGTACGGCACGCTGAAGGCGTTCACCGGCTCGGTCCCGCCGGTCTCGCCCGAGTCGCTGGTGCTGCCGGCCGGTGCCGGGGCGCCCGCCCAACTCGGCCCGTCCGCGCTGCCGGACGAGGCGATCATCTGCTCCTGCAACAACGTCACCAAGGGCACGATCCGCGGCGCGGTCACCGACCACCAGTGCACGACCGTGCCCGAGGTGAAGAAGTGCACCAAGGCCGGCACGACCTGCGGCAGCTGCGTGAAGGTCCTCGGCCAGCTGATCAACGCCGAGCTGGAGGCGTCCGGCGTCGAGGTCGACAAGGGGCTGTGCGGCTGCTTCTCGCAGACCCGCGAGGAGCTGTACGAGATCGTCCTCGCCCTGCGCATCAACACCTACCAGGACCTGCTGGACCGCTACGGCCGCGACGGCGCCAAGGGCGGCGACGGCTGCGAGATCTGCAAGCCGGCGGTCGCCTCGATCATCGCCTCCCTCGCCCCGACGATCGGCGCGAGCGGCTATGTCCTGGACGGCGAGCAGGCGTCCCTGCAGGACAGCAACGACCACTTCCTCGCCAACATCCAGAAGAACGGCTCGTACTCGGTCGTCCCGCGGATCGCCGGTGGTGAGATCACCCCCGAGGGGCTGATCGTGATCGGCGAGATCGCCCGCGACTTCGGCCTCTACACGAAGATCACCGGCGGCCAGCGCATCGACATGTTCGGTGCGCGGGTCGAGCAACTCCCCCTGATCTGGGCGCGGTTGGTGGACGCCGGTTTCGAGTCCGGCCACGCGTACGGCAAGTCCCTGCGCACGGTGAAGTCCTGCGTCGGCCAGACCTGGTGCCGCTACGGCGTCCAGGACTCGGTCCGGATGGCGATCGACCTGGAGCTGCGCTACCGGGGCCTGCGCTCGCCCCACAAGCTGAAGTCGGCCGTCTCCGGCTGCCAGCGCGAGTGCGCGGAGGCCCAGTCGAAGGACTTCGGCGTGATCGCCACCGCGGGCGGCTGGAACCTCTACGTCGGCGGCAACGGCGGCGCCACCCCGCGCCACGCGGACCTCCTCGCCCAGGACCTGTCCGACACCGAGCTGATCCGCCTGATCGACCGCTTCCTGATGTTCTACATCCGCACCGCGGACCGCCTGGAGCGCACGAGCGTGTGGCTGGAGCGGATCCCCGGCGGCCTGGACCACGTCCGCGATGTCGTCGTCGAGGACTCCCTCGGCATCTGCGAGGAGCTGGAGACCCTGATGGCCGCCCATGTCGCGAACTACCGCGACGAGTGGGCGGAGACCATCAAGGACCCGGAGAAGCTGGCCCGCTTCGTCTCCTTCATCAACGCGCCCGACACCCCCGACCCGGTCGTCGGTTTCGTCCCCGAGCGCGACCAGATCAAGCCCGACCTGCCGCTGCTGACCATCGGCCACCGCCCCCTGGAAGGAAGCGCCCAGCGATGACTTTGGCACCCGAGACGACCGACCTGAAGGTCCAAGTACTCCTGGACGAGGACTGGTTGACGGTCTGCGACCTGACCCGGCTGCTCCCCGGCCGCGGTGTGGCGGCCCTGCTGCCCGACGGCAACCAGGTGGCCCTGTTCCGCGACCGCGCCGGACAGCTCTACGCCATCGACAACCGCGACCCCTTCGGCGGCGCGGCGGTCCTCTCCCGCGGCCTCACCGGCAGCCACCAGGGCCGCCCGTTCGTGGCCTCGCCCCTGCTGAAGCAGCGGTTCGACCTGGAGACCGGGCAGTGCCTGGACGACGAGGCGGTGCGCATCGCGACTTACGAGGTGCGAAGCACCGGATAGCACGTCACCCCGGTCAGCCGCTCCGACGCCTCCCAGAGCCGTATCCCCGCCCGGTCGTCGAGGGTCCAGGGTGCCCTCCAGGACGGGGCGGGTGCGCCGCGCCAGCCTACGAAGGACGGGCCGGTGAAGGAGTCGGGGCGGACGTCGGGGGCGGTGGCGGCGTACAGCGTGGGCAGGGCGCCGGCCTCGGCGGACTGGGCGAAGACGCGGTTGCCGATCCGCATGAACCACTCGCCGGCCCGGCGACCCGACATGCGCGGCCCGACGGCCTGGAGGTTGGTGTCCGCGTACCCGGGATGGGCGGCGGCCGCCACGACCTCCGAACCCTGTGCCGCCAGCCTGCGCGCCAGCTCATGCGTGAAGAGCAGGTTGGCGGTCTTGGACCGGGCGTAGGCGATCCAACGCCGGTACCGGCGTTCGCTGTTGAGGTCGTCGATGTCGATGTTGGCCATCGCGTGCACGGGACTGGAGACGGTCACCACCCGCGCGCCCGGAGTCCCGAGCAGCGCGGGCAGCAGCAGACCGGTGAGCGCGAAGTGCCCGAGGTGGTTGACGCCGAACTGCGTCTCGAATCCGTCCGCCGTCGTCCCGTACGGCAACGCCATCACCCCGGCGTTGTTCACGAGCAGGTCGAGACGGTCGTACGGGAACGCCGCGGCGAACTCCCGTACGGAGCCGAGGTCTCCGAGATCCAGCAGCCGCAACTCGACCCGCGCGCCCGGCACTTCGGCGACCATCCGCTCCCGGGCCGCCGCACCTCGCGCCTCACTCCGACACGCGAGCACCACCCGCGCACCCTTGCGCGCCAACTCCCGCGCGGTGACATACCCGAGCCCGCTGTTGGCCCCGGTGACGACGGCGACCCGGCCGCTCCGGTCGGGGATGTCGTGCGCGTTCCATCCGGCCATGGCGAACTCCTCCCGCTACGGACGGCTCCGGCTCAGCCTACGAGCGGGGTCCGCACACCGCAGCCCGCCGGTGCGCGTCAGCGACTCGCGCGCCGCCTGCGGGTCACCAGCAGCACCCCGCCTCCGGCGAGCAGAGCGGCCGCGCCGCCCGCCGCCAGATACGGGGTGCTGTCGTCGCCGCCGGTCGCCGCGAGGTCGGTGTCCTTCTGACCCGCGGCCTCGTCGGAGGAATCGTCGGAGGCCGCACCGGAGGTGTCGTCGGAGGTGTCATCAGCGGGGACGAAGCCCGCGGGTGGGTTGTCGCAGCCGAGGCCGTCGCCGTCCCGGTCGAGGTGGCCGCCGTAGTGCTCGTCGTTCGCGGGGATGTCGGCGTAGCCGTTGGCGTAGGCCTCGGTGCAGTTCTCGAACGGGTGGTCGCCGTCATGGGCGGCGGCGGTGGACGGCAGTGCGGCGAGTGCCAGCGCGGCGACGACGATGGCGCCGCGCTTGCGGAACAGGTTCACGGGGAGTCCTTCCCTGGTCGTGCATGAGGTGCCGAACGTAGCCAGGGGCCGCAGTTGCGGTGGAGATATGAAGGACCCGTGACGCTAACGTGACGTGACCGTGCGGTAGCTCTCCGCGTAGTCCTCGTGGTCGCCGAGCAGCGGCCTCGTGTCCAGGTAGAACCACTCGGCATCCGGGCCGGGCGCCGACGGCGAGGCCGGGGCGGGGGCCGGTGCGGTGACGACCGGTGGCTCCGACCGCGCCGGTCCCGGCATCAGCAGCTCGACCCGCAGCCCCATCCCCCGCTGCTGTGCCGTGAACTCCTCCACCTGGTTGCGGCACGCGTGGTCCAGATGGGTGACGCCGGTCAGGTCCAGGCGGATGCGGGGCTTGCCCGAGGCCGCCGCGGACTCCAGCGCGTCGATCACCTGCGGCAGTCGCAGGAAGGTCGCGTTGCCCGCCATGACGACCTTCGCGGTGTCGTCCTCGACGTGCTGCCGGATCACCGTCTGGGACATGCGCAGGGCGGCCAGCACGATCCCGGCCGCGAGGCCGATCAGGACGCCTTCCAACAGCGCGGTCGCGACGATGACCAGTGTCGTCACCGTCATCACCAGGAACTCGCCCCGGTCCTGCCGCCACATCTTCGGGAACTCCTCCGGCGCGAACAGCTTCCAGCCGCTGTGCACCAGGACGCCCGCGAGCACCGAGATCGGGATCAGCGCCAGGACCTGCGGCAGCAGCAGCGCGAAGGCCAGCAGCCACAGGCCGTGCAGGGTGCGGGAGATCCGGGTCTTCGCGCCGGCCTGGACGTTCGCCGAGCTGCGGGCGACGACCGCGGTGATGGGCAGGGCGCCGAGGACGCCCGCGATCGTGTTGCCGGCGCCCTGGGCGATGAGTTCGGTGTTGTAGCGGGTGCGCGGCCCGCTGTGCATACGGTCCACGGCGGCGGCGGTGAACAGGCTCTCCGCGGAGGCGATGACCGTGAAGGTGAGGATGGCGGTGATGACCGCGGTGTCGGCGAGGCCCGCGAACTGCTCGGCCCCCGGCACCTGCACCGACGCCAGCAGGTTCCCGACCTGGAGCGTCTTCACGTCCACGCCGGGCAGCGCGGCGACCGCGATGCCGATGCCGACCGCGACCAGCGCGGCCGGGATCCGCTTCACCGGGCCCGGCATCTTCTTCCACACGAAGCTCAGCACGATCGTGACGACGCCGAGCAGCGTGGCGATCATCGCCTGCGGGTCGGTGAGGATGTCGGCGAACAGGCCCGGTATCCCGGCCATGTTCTCGAGCGGCACGCCCGGCGCCTTGGCGTCGGCCATCGGGTAGGCCTGGCTGAACATCAGCGGCAGCCCGATGCCGGCCAGCATCCCCTGGACCACGGCGATGGAGATCGCCTGGAACATCCGGCCGAGGCGTACGACGCCGAGGACGATCTGCAGGATGCCCGAGAACAGGACGATCACGCCGAGCATCGCCACGCCGTGCTCCAGCACCGTCTCCGCGACGAGCGCGGCGAGCCCGGCGGCCGGCCCGCTGACCTGGAGCGTGCTGCCCCGGACCGCGCCGACGACCAGACCGCCGATCACCCCGGAGATGATCCCGAGCTCAGCGGGGACGCCCGAGGCCACGGCGACGCCGATGCACAACGGCAGGGCGACGAGGAAGACGACGAGGGAGGCGGTGATCTCGTTGGCGAGGTCGAGCTTGGCTCCCGCAGCGCCGACGCCGCCGGCCTTCGGCGGTTTCGGCCCCCCGGCCGCCCCGCTCTTCTGTGGACTGCCCTTGGTGCGCGTACGCCCGCGCGCATGCGCCCCGCTCATCCGCTGTGCACCCGGAACAGCCCGTCGCCCTCCAGTTCATGCACCTGCCCGGTGTCGACCTCGTAGTACCAGCCGTGCAGCCGCAGCCGCCCCGCGTCCAGCCGCTGTCGCACCACGGGGTAAGTCCGCAGTACGGCAAGCTGGTTGACGACGTTGCCCTGCGCCACGTCGGGCAGCGAAGGGTCGTCGGAGGCGGTCGTGAGGACCGTCGCCAGTTCGGGGCGGGCCAGTCGCAGCCAGGCGTCCACTCCGGGCAGTGCGGAGAGGTTGTCGCCGGACTTCAGCGCACCCATCGCGCCGCAGTGTGAGTGACCGCACACGACGATGTCCTGAACGCCGAGCACCTCCAACGCGTACTCGACGGTGGCGGCCTCCCCGGACGCGCCGGGGCTGCCGTACGGCGGCACGATATTCCCCGCGTTTCGCAGCTCGAATATTTCTCCGGGCCGCGCGCCGGTTATCAGCGCGGGTATGACGCGCGAGTCCGAACAGGTAATGAAGAGCGCCTCGGGATATTGCCCCTCGGCCAGTTTCCGGTATTCACCGCTCTCGAAATCGACCCGCCGTTTGAACGAGCGGGCGCGGTCCAGCAATGCCTTCAACGGTGCCTCCTCGGCTGGAAGTTCGTTGCGTTCTGCCAGGTCACCACAACCGTAGAGGGGGCCACCCCAGACGAAGGTTAAGCGAAGGCCAGAGCGCGCCCAGGAATTGGCCATTCTTTGTCGCATGACCACGAAAGCGCTTGTCCCCTGTAGCGTGTCGACTTCAGGGCAGAGATTGTCAATTCGAGAGAACAGGACCCATGGGCATACAAGTGCTGCTCATAGAGGACGACGAGACGATCGCCGAACCGCTCGCCGAGGGACTGGGCAACTTCGGCCTGACGGTGGATCACGTCACCACCGGAGCGGAGGGGTTGAGAAGGCCGTACGGCGATGTCGTCCTGCTCGACCTCGGGTTGCCGGACATGGACGGCATCGACGTCTGCCGCGGCATCCGACAGGTCTCGGACGTGCCGGTCATCATCCTGAGTGCGCGGGGTGAGGAGGCCGACCGGGTGCTCGGTCTCGAGCTCGGGGCCGACGACTATCTGGCGAAGCCGTTCAGCGTGCGGGAGTTGGTGGCCCGGGTGCGTGCGGTGACCCGGCGGACCCAGCGCACGGAGGCGGTGGCGGAGCCGGTGGCCGCCCTGCCGCCCCGGCCGTACGAGACCGTGCCGTCACCGTCGTACGAGATCGCGCCGCCCCCGCACCCGCCGCAGGAGACCGCGGCGCCCTCGGCGTTCGACGACACCGCGCCCCAGCCCGCGTACGCCCCCGGCCCCCTCGTCGTCGACCGCCGCACCCGGCAGGTCTGGGTCGGCGAGGTGCCCGTGAGTCTCACGCCGAAGGAGTTCGAGTTGCTGGCGCTGCTGGCCGAGGATCCGGGTGCGGTCTGTTCCCGGCAGCAGATCCTGGACCGGGTGTGGGATCCGCACTACGAAGGACCGACCAAGACACTGGACGTCCATGTCGCCTCGCTGCGGCGGAAGTTGGGCGACCCGGCGTGGATCCAGACGTTGCGCGGGGTCGGCTTCCGGCTGGCGGTGCAGACCGATCCGGGCGGGCCGCAGGTGTCCTCGCCATGACCCGTCGGCTGCTGCTCAGCTATCTGAGCCTCGCCGCGCTCGTGCTGGTCTGCCTGGAGATCCCGCTGGGCTTCGTCTACTCGCGCAGTGAGCGGGAGCGGGTGGTGAACGCGGCGAAGGACGAGGCCGAGTCGGTGTCGGCGTACGCCTCGCTGTCCCTCAGCGCGGGGCGGTCGGAGCGGGACCTGCCGCGCCGGGTGGCGCACTGCGCCGAGCGCATCGGCGGGAAGGTGGTGATCGTGGACGCCGCGGGCACCCTCCTCGCCGCCTCGCATCCGCTGGCCGCCGTGATGTCCGCCGAACTCGCCTCCCGGCCCGGCATTGCGGCCGCCCTGCACGGCACCTCCACGGTGGACGTCCGTACGTCGACCATCGGCGGGGTGGAGTACCTGTCGGTCGCCGCGCCCATCCGGCACACCTCGGGGCTGCAGGGTGCCGTCTGGCTGACGCTGCCGACCCGGACGGTGCACGAACGCGTCCATCATGTCTGGCTGTTGCTGGGCCTCGGCGGGCTCGGCGTCCTCACCGCGGTCGCGGTGGTCGGCTTCGCCATCGCCCGCTGGACCGGCCGCCCGATCCGCGAACTGGAACGCGCCACCGATGAGTTGGCGGACGGCGGTCTGGCCGCACCGGTGACGATCACGAAGGGCCCGCCCGAAGTACGACGTCTGGCCGCCGCGTTCAACCGTACGGCGGCCCGCCTCGCCCATCTCCTCGACGAACAGCACGCGTTCGCGGGCGAGGCGTCCCATCAGCTCAAGACGCCGCTCGCTGCGCTGCGGCTGAGACTGGAAAACCTGGAGCCGAGCGTCACCGCCCGCGGCCGGGGCAGCCTCGCCGCCGCGGTGACCGAGACGGACCGGCTCTCGCGGATGGTGGAGGGCCTGCTGGCGATGGCACGCCTGGAGGAGAACGCCGCGACCCCCGGCCCGGTCGACGTGGGGGCGGTGTGCGCGGAACGGCACCGCACCTGGCAGCCGCTCTTCGACAAGCAGCGGGTCTCCCTCGTGCTCTTCGCGGGCAGTGTCGGTCCGGTGTTCGCCGTACCCGGCGGGGTCGAGCAGATCGTGGACAACCTGCTGTCCAACGCCCTGCGTGCCTCGCCGTCCGACAGCACCGTGACCATGGAGCTGCGGCTCCATGTGCCGGCCCGCCGCGCCCTGCGCGACGCCCGCCCCGCCTGGGTCGACCTGCACATCACCGACGAGGGCCCCGGTATGACCCCGGAGCAGCGCGCCCGCGCCTTCGACCGCTTCTGGCGCGCGCCGGGCGCGCCCAAGGGCGGGACGGGACTGGGACTGTCGCTGGTCCAACGGCTCGCGCACGCGAGCGGCGGCGAGGCGAACCTGCACGCGGCGGCCGCGGGCGGGCTGGACGCGGTGATCCGGCTGCCGTCGGCTCAGGCGCCGCGCGAGGGGCACGGGCCGGGGCCCGAGAAACCCGGGCAACGCAAGCGCGGGGTGCCGGTGTTGCGTGTGTGAGCGCACACGGGCGGGGACACTCAAGGAGCGCACACGGGCGGATGCACTCCGGGGAGCGCACGCGGGTGGCACTCACATGAGCCCTCATGGGCGGCGCACATGCAGCACCCAGCTACGCCGTCCGACGGCCATGCGTTGGCCACGGCCCGTCCACCATGCGCCCCTAGGTTCCATGCCGCCCCCCCAGGCACGACCCCCGTCGCCGACCGGCGGCGGGGCGGTCTCCACCTCTTGGAGTGAGAGTGGAACGTCGTAACCTCCTGCGTGCGGCCGTCCTCGGCGGCTCTGCCGCCGTGTTCGGCGGAACCCTTTGGCGCGGCGCCGCGTACGCCGCGCCCGCCCAGCCCGGCACCGGCCCCTACGGGCCGCTGGGCTCCCCCGACGCCAACGGCATCAGACTCCCCAGCGGCTTCACCAGCCGGGTCATCGCCCGCTCCGGCCAGACGGTCTCCGGCACCTCGTACACCTGGCACAACGCCCCTGACGGCGGCGCCTGTTACGCCGACGGCAGTGGCTGGATCTACGTCTCCAACTCGGAGATCAACCCCTCCGGCGGCGCGAGCGCGGTGAAGTTCTCGTCGACCGGCACGATCACGGGCGCGTATCGCATCCTCTCCTCCACCCGCCAGAACTGCGCGGGCGGCAAGACCCCGTGGAACACCTGGCTGTCCTGCGAGGAGGTGTCCCTCGGCTACGTCTACGAGACCGACCCGTGGGGCGTCAACACGGCGACCCGCCGGGACGCGATGGGCCGCTTCAAGCACGAGGCGGCCGCCGCCGACCCGGACCGCCAGGTGATCTACCTGACCGAGGACGAGTCCAACGGCCGCTTCTACCGCTTCGTCCCGACGACCTGGGGCAACCTGTCCTCCGGCACGCTCCAGGTCATGGTCGCGGGCTCCGGCACCTCGGGCTCCTTCACCTGGGCGAACGTCCCCGACCCCGACGGCTCCCCCACCGCCACCCGCTCCCAGGTCTCCGGCTCCAAGTCCTTCAACGGCGGCGAGGGCTGCCACTACGCCGACGACACGGTCTGGTTCACCACCAAGGGCGACAACCGCGTCTGGCAACTCAACCTCACCAACAACACCTACGAGTTGGCGTACGACGACTCCCTCGTCAACGGCACCGCCCCCCTCACCGGCGTCGACAACATCACCGGCTCGTCCTCCGGCGACCTCTTCGTCGCCGAGGACGGCGGCAACATGGAGATCTGCCTGATCACCCCGGACGACATCGTCGCCTCGTTCCTGCGGATCGACGGCCAGTCGAGCTCGGAGATCACGGGGCCGGCCTTCTCCCCGAACGGGACACGCCTGTACTTCTCCAGCCAGCGCGGGACGAGCGGCAGTTCGTCGGGCGGGATCACGTATGAGGTGACGGGGCCCTTCCGCGCGTAGCGGTCACGAAACAGACACATCTCCTACACATCCGGACGCCGGGCATTACGGTCATCCCCTCACGCAACACCAGTGGGGGGATGACATGCCCAATCCGGACACCGCACCACATGTGCCGCAGCAGCCGCCGCCGTTCCGCCCGGCGCCCCGATGGGCGCGCAAGCGCTACCTGCTTCCCGCGCTCGGGCTGGCCTTCTTCCTCGGCTTCGCCGCGAGCGGTTCCGACCAGGGCTCGAAGAACTCCGAAGCGCAGCCGACGGCGGCCTCGCCGGGTCCCACGGTCACCGTGACGGCGACCATGACGGCCCCGGCGGAAGAACCCGAACCGGCTCCGACCGTGACGGCCACAAAGACGGTCAAGGTCACCGCCACCGTCACGGTGGAGCCCGCGGCGGACAGCGGCTCCGACAGCGGTGGCGGTGACTCGTCCGGCAGCGATGTCTTCTACGACAACTGCGACGCCGCTCGTGCCGCCGGCGCCGCGCCGGTGTACGCCGGTGATCCCGGCTACGGCCGCCACCTCGACCGTGACGGGGACGGGGTGGCCTGCGAGTAGCGGCCACGCCCCGGGCCGGATGACCGGGGCGTGGGTCGGGCTCACTGGATCGGGGAGTCGGGCGGGGGAAGGCGGAAGGTGAGTTCCCGGTCGACGGAATCGACGCCGTCGACCGCCTCCAGGGCCGGTATCCGGTCCTCCGCGACGGTGCCGGAGAGCGTGCCGAGGAGGGGCTGCTCGGCTGTGACCGTCAGGCCCTTGCGCCGCAGGGCGTCGACGATGTCCGCGAACCGGCCGGGGTCGACCGCGAGGATGACCCCGACCGGCGCGGACGCGGACGACTCGCTCACGGGGCCTGGAGCAGGCCCGAGCCGACGTCCCTGACGGGCTGGGACAGCGGGAACGCGCCGGACAGCAGGGCGGCCTTGAGGTCGGCCGCGGAGGCGTGGGGGTTCGCCTCGGCGATCATCGCGAGGACACCCGCGACATGCGGCGTGGCCATGCTCGTACCGCTCATGTCGTCGTACCCGCCGCCGGGGGCCGCCGAGCGCACGTCCCGGCCGGGCGCGGCGATGTTGATCTCGCCGCCCTGGCCGTTGATGCCGCCGTTGGAGAAGAACGACGGCGTGAGTGACCTGTCGAGCGCGCCCACCGCGAGGATGGAGGGACAGTTGGCGGGCCGGCCGACGGGCTTGATGCTCGGCGGCCGGTTGCTCTCGTTGCCCGCCGCGGCGACGATCACCGTCCCGAGCGCCAATGCGCGCTGGGCGAGGATCTCGTACGTCTGCGGGAAGAGCTCGCCGACCTGGACCGGAGCACCGAGCGACATGGAGATCACCCGCGCACCCCGGGCGATGGCCCAGGAAATGCCCGCCAGGATCTGGCCGTCGGCGCCGCGGCCCCGGTTGTTGAGGACCTTCCCGGCGAGGATCCGGGCGTCGCAGGCCACGCCGTAGCGGGGACCCTGCTGCGGCTTGTTCGGGCCGGCCACGGTGCCTATGCAGTGGCTGCCGTGGCCCTGGACGTCCTCGACCGTCTCGCCGAGCACGAAGGACATCGTCTCCTCGATGCAGCCGACGAGGTCCGGGTGGTCGGTGTCCACGCCGGTGTCGAGGACGGCGACCTTCACGCCGCGTCCGGTCAGGTGGGACAGGTTGGCCCGGATCGCCTGCAGGCCCCAGGTGAAGCTGTGTTCGTCCGGGGCCGGCCCGTGGGCGGCGGCCATCTCTGCCCTGGAGTGACGGGCGACCACGTCCTCGTCGCTGCGGTACGCCGGGAAGAACTCGGTCGGCGCCTGCGTCGGGGCGGTGATCGGCATGGCGTACACCATGCGCTCCGGCTCCGCCGCGATGATCGTCGACTCGGCCTCGGCCGTGGTCACCAGCGCGTGGCGCTGATCGGGCCGCACCTCGACCACGGCGGCGCCGAGTTCCTCGAAGTACACCGAGACGTCGGGGCGTTCCAGCAGTTCGGAGACGTGCCCGACGTCGGTTCCGCGGACTCGTTCGACGGACGCGATGTCGGCGGAGGAACGCAGTGCGCTCAGTCCGCTCTCCTGGTTGCCCGGTTCGAGCAGGACCACGTACCGACCGGTGTACTCCGCACCCTGGCCGGTGACGGGAGTGTTGGGCCGGTTGGGCTGCCCGTCGGAGGCGCGCCTGTCCATGGGTCCGTTCGCCATTGAATTTCCCGCTTTCTGTGTGCTTCCCCCCGTTGTTCGGACGCACGTCGATGCACGGCGCGGCAGGTAGCCGGGAACCGGGAATGTGGAGTGAGGTTCGGTCGTGGATCGACGCGAAATGCCGTTGCCTGCAAGGGCGTCCCTTCTCGGGCCCACGGCACGACCCCCTCGAACACGGTCGCACCGGACACCGTGGCCCGCAACACATCACTGCTGGTGACGGCCACCGGAACGGGCCAGAAGGCGGCACCCCCGCACACGGCGAATGGCCGGCTCCCCGAGCCGGGAAGTCGGCCATTCTCATACCCACGCGTCATGGGGCCCGGCTAGGCGAGGTACCAGATCCACCACCGCTGCGAAGGCCCACCCGTGCACGTCGACAGCTGCACCCGGTCGTTCGCGTTCCTGGCCAGGCACGTGCCCGTCACCGAGTTCTTGATCAGCGCACCCACGGTGTCGTTCTTCTGCACCGACCAGTACGCCGCATCATCGGCGGCCTGGCACTCCTTCATCGCGATCAGCCCGTTCCGCGCCGTCAGGCACAGCCCCGTCGCCTTCTGCCGCAGCGCCGTGTACGCGATGCCGTTGTCCCAGTACCACGACTGGTAGTCGCCGTAATTACAGTCGGTCACGTACGGCCCGAAGTCCGCCCGGAAGTCCAGACAGTTCCCCGTGTCCGGCATGCCCTCGAACGCCGACGTCGAAGCCGCCGCACTCGCCGGCGTCACGTTCAGCCCGATCGTCATCCCGACGGCCGCAACGGTCACGGCCAGCCTCTTCCACATCATGAGACCCCCTCGCCCGGCAAACACCGGTACGTCCGGATGTGAGCGAGTGCATGACAATAGCCAGGATGCAGATGATGCGCGAGAGGGCGGCACCCCCGCACGGGTACCGCCCTCTCTCTTCGTGCACCGGAACCGCCGCCCATCGGTACTGAGGGTCGGGGACGGACGACGGCTCCGGAGTCGCAGTGGCCGTAAGGCCTACCGGTGGTCGCTGCCCTCCGACTGCGTGGCCGCGCGCCCCGCCTCCAGTCGCGCCACCGGAATCCGGAACGGCGAGCAGGAGACGTAGTCGAGTCCGACCTCGTGGAAGAAGTGGACGGACTCCGGGTCACCGCCGTGCTCGCCGCAGACGCCGAGCTTCAGATCGGGCCGGGTCGCGCGCCCCGCCGCCGCCGCGGACGCGACGAGCGAGCCCACGCCATCCCTGTCGATCGTCTCGAACGGGGAGACGCCGAAGATGCCCTTCTCCAGGTAGGCCGTGAAGAACGAGGCCTCCACGTCGTCCCGGCTGAAGCCCCACACGGTCTGGGTGAGGTCGTTCGTGCCGAAGGAGAAGAACTCCGCCGCCTCCGCGATCTGTCCGGCCGTGAGGGCCGCACGCGGGAGCTCGATCATCGTGCCGATCGAGAGCTTCAGCTTCGTACCCGTCGCCGCCTCGACCTCCGCGATGACCTGGTCGGCCTCCTCGCGGACGATCTCCAGCTCCTGGACCGTGCCGACGAGCGGGATCATGATCTCGGCGCGCGGGTCGGCCTTGGCGTTCTTGCGCTCGGCCGCGGCCTCGGCGATGGCCCGGACCTGCATCGTGAACAGACCGGGGATGACCAGGCCGAGGCGTACGCCACGCAGGCCCAGCATCGGGTTCTGCTCGTGCAGCCGGTGCACCGCCTGGAGCAGCCGCAGCTCGTTCTCGTGCGGCTCCTGACGGGACTCGGCGAGCGCCACGCGGACCGACAGCTCGGTGATGTCGGGCAGGAACTCGTGCAGCGGCGGGTCCAGCAGACGGATCGTCACCGGCAGGCCGTCCATCGCCGAGAACAGCTCGACGAAGTCCTGCTTCTGGAGCGGGAGCAGCGCCTTCAGGCTCTCCTCGCGCTCCTCCTCCGTGTGCGCCAGGATGAGGCGCTCGACCAGCTCTCGGCGGTCACCGAGGAACATGTGCTCGGTACGGCACAGGCCGATGCCCTGCGCGCCGAAGCGACGGGCGCGCAGCGCGTCCTCGGCGTTGTCCGCGTTGGCGCGCACCCGCAGCCGGCGCTTGCGGTCGGCGAAGGCCATGATCCGGTGCACGGCCTCGACCAGCTCGTCGGCGTCCTGGGCGCCCGCGTGCATCCGGCCCTCGAAGTACTCCACGACCGGGGACGGGACCACCGGCACCTCACCGAGGTACACCTTGCCGCTGGAGCCGTCGATGGAGATGAGGTCGCCCTCCTCCACCACGTGCCCGCCCGGCACCGTCATCCGGCGCCGCTTGGTGTCGACCTCGAGCTCCTCGGCGCCGCAGACACAGGTCTTGCCCATGCCGCGCGCGACCACGGCCGCGTGGGAGGTCTTGCCGCCACGGCTGGTCAGGATGCCCTCGGCGGCGATCATGCCGTCCAGGTCGTCGGGGTTGGTCTCCCGGCGGACCAGGATGACCTTCTCGCCGGAGCGCGACCACTTCACCGCGGTGTACGAGTCGAAGACCGCCTTGCCGACCGCCGCACCGGGCGAGGCCGCGATGCCCCGGCCGACCTGCTCGACCTTCGCCTCATCGTCGAACTTCGGGAACATCAGCTGGGCGAGCTGGGCGCCGTTGACGCGCTGCAGCGCCTCCGCCTCGTCGATGAGGCCCTGGTCCACGAGCTGCGTGGCGATACGGAAGGCAGCACCCGCCGTGCGCTTGCCGACACGCGTCTGCAGCATCCACAGCTGTCCGCGCTCGATGGTGAACTCGATGTCGCAGAGGTCCTTGTAGTGGTTCTCCAGCGTCTCCATGATCTGCATCAGCTGGTCGTACGACTTCTTGTCGATCGTCTCCAGCTCCGCGAGCGGCACGGTGTTGCGGATACCCGCGACCACGTCCTCGCCCTGGGCGTTCTGGAGGTAGTCGCCGTAGACGCCCTGGTGGCCGGAGGCGGGGTCACGCGTGAACGCCACGCCCGTACCCGAGTCCGGACCCAGGTTGCCGAAGACCATGGAGCAGACGTTGACGGCCGTGCCGAGGTCGCCGGGGATGCGCTCCTGGCGGCGGTACAGCTTGGCGCGGTCGGTGTTCCAGGAGTTGAAGACCGCCTCGATGGCGAGGTCCATCTGCTCGCGCGGGTCCTGCGGGAAGTCCCGGCCGGCTTCCTTCTTGACGATCTTCTTGAAGGCGGTGACCAGCTTCTTCAGGTCGGCGGCCTCGAGGTCGGTGTCGACCGTGACCTTCTTGGTCTCCTTGGCCTTGTCGAGGGCGTCCTCGAAGAGCTCGCCGTCGACGCCGAGGACGGTCTTGCCGAACATCTGGATGAGGCGGCGGTAGGAGTCCCAGGCGAAGCGCTCGTCGCCCGCCTGGTCCGCCAGGCCCTTCACCGACTTGTCGGAGAGGCCGATGTTCAGAACCGTGTCCATCATGCCGGGCATGGAGAACTTCGCGCCGGAGCGGACCGAGACGAGGAGCGGGTTGTCGGGCTGGCCGAGCTTCTTGCCCATCCGAGCCTCAAGAGCGTCGAGGTGCGCACTCACCTCGTCACGCAGTGCCGCCGGCTCCTCGCCGCTGTCGAGGTAGACCTTGCAGGCTTCCGTCGTGATCGTGAAGCCAGGGGGAACGGGGAGTCCCAGGTTGGTCATCTCGGCGAGGTTGGCACCCTTGCCACCCAAGAGGTCCTTGAGGTCCTTGTTTCCCTCGGTGAAGTCGTAAACGAACTTCGCTACGTGGGGTTCTTTGTTTTCCGACACGGTCTCGACTCCCTCGAGGACGCGGTGGCTGCCCTGACGGCGAGGAACATACCCAGATCGAAGGCGCCTGGGTACGTCTACTCACGCGTCATGCGCCTGTAACCACCCGTCCGCCAGTGGATCGAAAGTCAAAGCTTGGCAAGCCCCGACGGCCGGATGTTTTCACTTCTTGAACGCAAGAGCGCCCACAGGTGCGGATTTTCGCTCAGATGAGCAGCCTTACCGCACGTTTGATTTCGATCGATGAACGATCAAGGGGTGGCACCGAGTGCCACCCCTTGGAGAAGTGCAACCGCTCAAGATCCGCTCATCTGAGCGCAACCCTTATCAAGGGTGGCGAGAATCACGCTGCCACAGCCAGGGGATTTCCACCATGCGGACGTGCTACCTGGCCGAAACGTCCTGGTTACACGCCGAGCGCCAGCAGCCGCTGCGCCACCCGCTCCGGCGCGTACAGATGCTCCACGACCAGCGCCCCGGCCCCCACCAGCCCGGCCCGCTCGCCCAGCCGTGAGGTCACGACCTCCAGATGAGCGGTGGAGCGCGGCAGCGCCCGCTGGTACAGCAACTCCCGTACGCCGGTGAGGAACGGCGTCCCGGCCAGATCCCCGGCGATCATCAGCACCCCGGGGTTGAGGAGCGTCACGACGGTCGCCAGTACGTCCCCGACCTGCCGCCCGGCCTCCCGCGCCAGCGCCGCCGCCCCCGGATGCCCCGACGCCAGCAGATCCCGCACATCCGATCCGGAGGCCGCCGGCACCCCGTCCTCGGCCAGCCGCCGCGCCACCGCACCGCCACTCGCGACGGCGGCAAGACAGCCGTACGAACCGCACCGGCACAGCGCGTCGGCGCCCACCCGGATGTGCCCGATGTCGCCCGCGCCGCCGTCGATGCCGCGATACACGGAGCCGTCCACGACGACCCCCGCGCCGATCCCGGTGGACACCTTGACCAGCACGAACGCCGAGCAGTGCGGGTATCCGGTGCGCTGTTCGCCGTACGCCATGAGGTTGGCGTCGTTGTCGACGAGGACCGGCACCGAGGCGGCACCGGTGTGCTCGCTGAAGGCTCTGGCCAGCCGCCCTCTTATGTCGTAGCCGTCCCAGCCCGGCATGATCGGCGGCTGGACGACCCGGCCGGTCTCGTTGTCCACCGGCCCCGGCACCGCGAGCCCGATCCCGCACACCTCGTCGGCCCGGCGCCCGGCCTTCTCCAGCAGCTCGGCGAACCAGCGCCCCAGCTCGCCCAGCACCACGTCCGGCCCGTCCGCGAGGGCCGCCGCGCCGCCGTGCTCGGCGAGGATCTCGCCCGTCAGGGTGAGGACCGCGGCGCGCGCGTGCCGGGTGTCGAGGTCGGCGGCGAGGACGACCGCGTGCTCGCCGTCGAACTCCAGGGTGATGGAGGGGCGGCCGCCCAGCGGGGAGTCCACGGGACCGCCGGCGCCCTCGCGCAGCCAGCCGGCCCGGAAGAGACGGTCGAGACGCTGGCCGACGGTCGCACGGGACAGCCCGGTGGCCTGTTGGAGGGCGCCGCGCGTGGTGGCGCGCCCGCTGCGCACGAGTGCGAGCAGATCGCCGACGCCCGCCTGACTCCCGCTCTTGGTCGCCCTGCCCGTCCGTCCCGGCTGACCGGTCATGCGCACCCCCTTGTGTTTCTCAACTCTGCATTACATATTGAGTTTTGCGTGTTAAATAGACGTAACCCTACGGTAGCCACGACCGAACCGGTCGGCCGAACGTCTTTCGGGGAGCCCCGAGTGGATCGCACTGCCCAGCTCACAGCCCGTCCCACGGAGCGTGACATCGCATACGATCCGCCCCCTGCGGCGGATTCGCCGCACGTCAGGGCCGCACAGGTCCTGGAGACCAACTGGACCGGCACCTCGACCGTCCCCTCGCGCAGCCTGTATCCGCACCAGTGGTCCTGGGACTCGGCGTTCATCGCGATCGGCCTGAGGCACCTCTCGCCGTTACGGGCCCAGACGGAACTGGAGACACTGCTCGACGCCCAGTGGGGTGACGGGCGCGTCCCGCACATCGTCTTCAACCCCTCCGTGCCGCTCGACGCCTACTTCCCGAGCCCTGACTTCTGGCGCTCCTCGACCGCGGGGCGCGCTGCGGGCGCCCCGCGCACCGTACAGACCTCCGGCATCGTGCAGCCACCGGTGCACGCGCTGGCGGCCTGGCTGGTGCACCGCGCCGACCCCGGGCTGTCCCGGGCGCGCGGCTTCCTCACCCGGGTGTATCCCCGCCTGGCCGCCTGGCACCGCTATCTGCTGCACCGGCGCGACCTCGGCGGAGGCGGCCTGGCGTCCGTCGTGCACCCCTGGGAACAGGGTATGGACAACAGCCCCTGCTGGGACGCCCCCCTCGCCCGCATCACGCCCGCCCCGGCCCGGACCTTCCGCCGCGCCGACCTCGACCACGGGGCGGCCGAGGACCGGCCGACGGATCTGGACTACGGGCGGTATGTGCGGCTGGCGACGGAGTACCGGGACGGCGGGTATGCCGACGGGGCCGGGGACTTCGCGGTCGAGGACCCCTCCTTCAACGCCCTGCTCATCGCCTCCGAGCACGCGCTGGCCCGGATCGCGCGGGAGCTGGGGGCGACGGGGACGGCCCGGCAGGCGCGCGCCGAGCGGCTGACGGCGGCGCTGATCGAGCGGATGTGGGACCCGGCGGAGGGGATGTTCTTCTGCCGCGACGTGCGCGGCGGGGCACTCGTGCCCGAGCGCAGCGTCTCGGGCCTGATCCCGCTGCTGCTGCCAGGTCTGCCGCGGGACATCTCCTCCGCCTTGGTGCGGACGACGACGTCCAAGCACTTCGGCCTCGGCGACTCGACCCGCCTCGTGCCGTCGTACGACCTCCTCGGCGAGGCCTTCGATCCGCACCGCTACTGGCGCGGCCCAGCTTGGTTCAACACGAGCTGGCTACTGGAGCGGGGGTTGCGGACACAGGGGGAACACCAGCGGGCCGACGCGCTCCGCGAGGCGTTCCTGGACATCGCGCAATCTTCCGACTTCGCCGAGTACGTCGACCCGTACACCGGCGAGGCCTGCGGAGCCACCGGCTTCGGCTGGACCGCCGCGCTCACGCTCGACCTGCTGCACAGCGACACCGAAGCCACTGCGATCACCGAAGCCACTGCGATCACGGGATTCAAGGGAGGTAACCGGGGATGACGGACCGGCATCATCTGCTCGTGTACGGGGGCACGTTCGCCGCCGTGGGAGACCGTGGGGACATCAGCGGCGTACGGGGCGTCGGCTCCCCGGAGGGGTTATTCGTACGGGACGCCCGGCACCTGAGCCGCTGGCAGCTCACCGTCGACGGAGCGGTTCCCGAGACGCTCAGCCCGGTGGCCGACGGCGACACCGCCCACTGTGTCCTGGTCCCGCGCGGCGGCCGCAACGAACCGCCCGCGTACACGCTCTTCCGTGAACAAGCGGTCGGAGACGCGTCGTTCATCGAGTCACTCCGCGTCACCAGCAACCGCCCGGTACCGACGACGGTCCGTCTCGCGGTCACCGCCGACGCCGACTTCACCGACCAGTTCGAACTCCGCTCCGACCATCGCACCTACGCCAAGACCGGCGCCACCCGCGCCCGCCAGGTCCTCGACCACGGCGTGGAGTTCACCTACCAGCGCGGCGAATGGCGCTCGATCACCACCGTCACGGCCGACCCCGCCCCCGACGGCGTCGAGGAGACGGGCACCGGCGCCCGCCGCCTGGTCTGGACCCTGGACCTGGAACCCCACGGCACGGCGGAACTGACCCTCCGGGTGATGGCCCGCCCGCACGGCGACAAACGAGCCTTGCGCGTCCCACGCTCCCCCGCCGCCCTCACCGAACAACTCCTCTCCCTGGAGGGCGAGTTCGTGGAGGGCGTGGCCTTCCCGACGGGCTGGCCCGAGCTGGCCGCGGCCTGCGCCCGGGGCCTGGCGGACCTGGCCGCGCTCCAGGTCCCGGCGACGGGCCCGGAGGGCGAGGAGCTCCGCGTCCCGGCTGCCGGCGCCCCCTGGTTCCTGACCCTCCTGGGCCGAGACGCCCTGCTCACCTCCCTCTTCTCCCTCCCCTACCTCCCCCGACTGGCCGCCGCCACCCTCCCCGCGCTGGCCGCGGCCCAGGCGACGGAGACGGACCCCGAGTCGGTGGCCCAGCCCGGCAAGATCGTGCACGAGGTACGGCACGGCGAGCTGGCGCACTTCGGGCAGGTGCCGTACGGCCGTTACTACGGCTCGGTGGACGCGACGCCGCTGTTCCTGGTCCTGCTGGGCGCGTACGTCGAACGGACCGGCGACACGGCACTCGCGCAGCGCCTTCAGCCGTACGCCCGCGCGGCGATCGGCTGGATGCTGGACCACGGCGGCCTGACCTCCCGCGGCTATCTGGTCTACCGCGCCGACCAGGGCGGCCTCGCCAACCAGAACTGGAAGGACTCCCCCGGCGCCATCTGCTCGGCCGACGGCACCCGCCCCGCCGGACCGGTGATGGCGGCGGGCGCCCAGGGCTACGCGTACGACGCCCTGCGCCGCACGGCGTGGCTCGCCCGCACGGTGTGGCAGGACGAGACCTACGCGGCCCTCCTGGAACAGGCGGCCGGCGACCTCCGGGACCGTTTCCAGCGGGACTTCTGGATGCCGGAGCACTCCTTCCCGGCGCTGGCGCTGGACGGCGAGGGCCGCCAGGTGGACGCACTCGCGTCGGACGCGGGGCACCTGCTCTGGTCCGGCCTGCTGGACAAGGAGTACGGCGAACTGGTGGGCCGCCGCCTCCTCGAACCCGACTTCTTCTCGGGCTGGGGCGTCCGCACACTCGCCTCCGGCCAGCCGGCGTACCACCCGCTCTCCTACCACCGCGGCTCGGTCTGGCCGCACGACAACGCACTGATCACCCTGGGCCTGTCCCGCTACGGCCTGCACGACGAGGCCCGCACGGTCGCCCACGCCCTGGTCGACGCGGCGACGACCACCGGCCACCGCCTCCCGGAGGTCATCGCGGGCTACGGCCGCGACACCCACACGGAACCGGTGCCGTACCCCCACGCCTGCGTACGCGAATCCCGCTCGGCAGCGGCTCCGTTGGCGCTGCTGACGGCGGTGGGCGGGGCGTAGGAGGGGAGCGCCAGGCTTGTTGGCCTGGCGTTTGCCGAGCGTTTGCCGAGCGCTGGGGCGGAGTGACTGAACATGGGTCGGGGGCGACCCGTACGAGGGTGTGGCGGGCCCTGCGGGTCCGAGGAGGTGCCCGCACCTCCTCGGACCCGCCACCTCCCCAGCGCGGCCCGCCACACACTCTCCACCAGGGGCCTCGCACGGAAGGACCTTCGGGTGCCCGTCTTCACGCGCCTACGTCAACTGCCCGGCAAGAAGGACGACTTGCCGGTCGAGCACGCCGTCACCGAGTCCGCCACGGAGAACCAGCCGACGGATGCACTCGCAGCCACCGACGACGCACCCGCAGCCGCCGGCGGCGAGGAAGCCCCACAGGGGCCACCCGCACCCGACGACGATGGCAGCACGGGTGGTGCAGGTGGGAACACCAAGGCCGAAGGCGAAGCCGAGGCCGAAAAGCCCGGGCCCCCCTACCTCCGCTGGACCCTCACCACCCTCGCCACCGCCCTCATCTACATCTGCCTGCAAATGCCGAACACCCGAGGCAACCTCAAAGCCACGGAGTTCATGCGCCTCCCCGCGGAGGCGATCATCGGCGCCGCCGTCCTCCTCACCCTCCCCCGCCGCCCCCGCCTGATCGTCGCGGCCACCACCGGCGCCGCCCTGGGCGCCCTCACCGTCCTGAACGTGATGGACATCGGCTACAACGAATTCCTGGGCCGGCACTTCAACATCGTCCTCGACTGGGAACTCCTCGACGACGCCCAGTCGTACATGAAGGACTCCTTGGGCGGCACGACCACGACCCTCCTCACCATCGGCATCGTCCTCCTCGTCGTCGCCCTCATAGCCCTCGTCGCCCTGGCCACCGTCCGCGTCGCCGACGTCCTCGCCCGCCACAAGGCGGACGCGTCCAGAGGCGCCCTCATCGCCGGCACGATCTGGATCACCTGCACGGCGTTCGGCCTCCAGGTCGCCGGCGTGCCGATCGCCGCGGACCACACCGCCGGCGTCCTCAAGGTCCACGCCCGCCGCGCGATGGACACCCTCCGCGACGAGGCACAGTTCGCGAAGGACGCGAAGGCCGACACCTTCGGCAACACACCGCCCGACCAACTGGTCCCGGACCTGCGCGGCAAGGACGTCATCTTCACGTTCATCGAGAGCTACGGCCGCAGCGCACTTCAGGACCCGGCGATCGCCCCCGGAGTCACCAGCACCCTCGACACCAGCACCCAGGCCCTGGCCGACGCCGGCTTCCACGCGAAGAGCGGCTGGCTGACGTCGGCGACGTACGGCGGCAGCAGCTGGCTCGGCCACTCCACCACCCTGTCGGGCCTGTGGATCGACAACCAGCAGCGCTACCGCACCGTCATGGCCAGCGACCACCTCAGCCTCACCAAGGCCTTCCAGAAGACCGGCGACTGGGACACGGTCGGCGTCATGCCCGGCGTGCAGAAGGCCTGGCCGGAACAGAAGTACTACGGCCTCGACAAGGTCTACAACGCCTTCCAACTCGGCTACAAGGGCCCGAAGTTCAGCTGGTCCACGATGCCCGACCAGTACGCCCTGGAGGCCTTCCAGCGCCAGGTCCACGGCAAGAAGCGCGACAAGCCCCTGATGTCGGAGATCATCCTGACCTCCAGCCACCAGCCCTGGGCCCCCATCCCCAAGATGGTCGACTGGGACGACCTGGGCGACGGTTCGATCTTCAAGCCCATCCAGCAGTCAGGCACCGAACCGGCGGACATCATCTCCGACTCCACCCGTTCCAAGCAGGAGTACGGCAAGTCGATCTCGTACTCCGTCACCAGCCTCACCCAATGGCTGGAGCGCTACGGCACCGACGACACGGTCCTCGTCTTCCTCGGCGACCACCAGCCGATGTCCCGGGTCAGCGGCACGAAGGCCAGCCGGGACGTCCCGATCTCCATCGTCGCCAAGGACCCCAAGGTCCTGGACAAGATCGCCGACTGGAACTGGGCGGACGGCCTCCAGCCCACCTCCAAGACCCCGGTCTGGAAGATGAGCTCCTTCCGGGACCGCTTCCTGACGGCGTACGGCTCGATCCCCAGCCCGTCGAAGTAGCCGCGGGGCAAGCCGACCTGCTGAAAATGCCGGGACCGGCGCCGAGAGGGGATGGGCGTGCGTGTACCCCACCCTCACCCGCCGGAGGTATCCAGCTCCGCGTCCTCGCTCACGCCCGCGCAGTCGTACGGGTCCTTGAGCCAGCCATCCGGCAGCACCACCCGGTTGTTGCCGGACGTACGGCCGCGGGGCCCGTCGGCGCCCACCGGCCACGGCTGGTCGAGTTCCAACTCGTCCAGCCCGCCCCGCAGTTCCTCCAGCGACGACGTGATGGCCAGCCGCTTGCGCATCTCCGAGCCGACCGCGAAGCCCTTCAGGTACCAGGCAACGTGCTTACGGAAGTCGATGACGCCACGCGCCTCGTCCCCGATCCACTCACCGAGCAGCGTGGCGTGCCGAACCATGACGTCGGCGACTTCCCGAAGGGCCGGCCGTGCGATGTCCTGGTCCCGCCCCTCGAAAGCCGCGACCAGATCCGAGAACAGCCAAGGCCGCCCCAGGCACCCCCGCCCGACCACAACCCCGTCACACCCGGTCTCCCGCACCATCCGCACGGCATCCTCGGCCGACCAGATGTCACCGTTCCCGAGCACGGGAATCTCCGGCACATGCTCCTTGAGCCGCGCGATGGCGTCCCAGTCGGCCGTACCGCCGTAGTGCTGGGCGGCCGTACGACCGTGCAGCGCGATGGCCGTCACGCCCTCCTCCACCGCGATCCGCCCGGCGTCGAGGTAGGTGATGTGATCGTCGTCGATGCCCTTGCGCATCTTCATCGTGACGGGCAGATCCCCCGCCCCGCTGACCGCCTCCCGCAGGATCGCCCGCAGCAGATTCCGCTTGAACGGCAGCGCAGACCCCCCGCCCTTACGCGTCACCTTGGGCACCGGGCACCCGAAGTTCAGGTCGATGTGATCGGCCAGCCCCTCCTCCGCGATCATGCGGACGGCCTTGCCGACGGTGGCCGGGTCGACCCCGTACAGCTGGATCGAGCGCGGCTTCTCGGTCGCGTCGAAGTGGATCAGCTGCATGGTCTTCTCGTTGCGCTCGACCAGCGCCCGGGTCGTGATCATCTCGCTGACGAACAGCCCCTTGCCGCCGCTGAACTCCCTGCACAGCGTGCGGAAGGGCGCGTTCGTGATCCCGGCCATCGGGGCGAGGACGACGGGCGGCTGGACGGTGTGCGGGCCGATCTCCAGGGGAGCGGCGACGGGCGAGGCGGTCATGGGCATTCCCCCATTCTCACGTACCGGACGGGGTGCGGCGAAATTCATTAGTTAGGCGTACTATTCAAGAATGCCGGAGCTCAGTTCTCGCCGCCGACGGCTGGTCCTCGCGATCTGCTGCATGAGCCTGCTGATCGTGAGCCTCGACAACACCGTGCTCAATGTCGCCCTGCCCGCCCTGCAGCGCGACCTGGGCGCGAGCACGTCGGGCCTGCAGTGGACCATCGACGCGTACACCCTCGTCCTCGCCTCGCTGCTGATGCTGGCCGGCTCCACGGCGGACCGCATCGGCCGCAGACGCGTCTTCATGGCGGGCCTGGTCATCTTCACCATCGGCTCGGCCCTGTGCTCCCTCGCACCGAACCTCGACGCCCTGATCGCCTTCCGGATGGTGCAGGCGGTGGGCGGTTCGATGCTCAACCCGGTCGCGATGTCGATCATCACCAACACCTTCACGGACCCGCGGGAGCGGGCCCGGGCGATCGGCGCGTGGGGCGCGGTCGTCGGCATCTCCATGGCCGCGGGCCCGCTGGTCGGCGGTCTGCTGGTGGAGTCGGTCGGCTGGCGGTCGATCTTCTGGGTCAACCTCCCGGTGGGCCTCGCCGCCCTCCTCCTCACCCTCCGCTACGTCCCCGAGTCCCGCGCCGCGAAGCCGCGCCGCCCCGACCCGATCGGCCAGGTGCTGGTCATCGCCCTGTTCGGCTCACTGACGTACGCGATCATCGAGGCACCCACCGCTCCGGCCCGCGAACTCCTCGTCTTCGGCGGCATCGCCCTGACCGCACTGACAGCCCTCCTCGCCTACGAGCCCCGCCGCGCCGAGCCCCTCATCGACCTGCGGTTCTTCCGTTCGGCGCCGTTCAGCGGGGCCACGGTGATAGCGATCAGCGCGTTCGCGGCGCTCGGCGGCTTCCTGTTCCTGTCGACGCTGTATCTGCAGAACGTACGCGGGCTGGACGCGCTGGACGCGGGCGTGTGGATGCTGCCGATGGCCGCGCTGTGCTTCGTCTGCGCGCCGGTGGCGGGACGGGTGGTCGGCAACCGGGGGCCTCGGCTGCCGCTGCTGATCGCGGGGGTGGCGATGACGACGTCCGGGGTGCTGTTCGCGGCGTTCGAGGCGGAGACGCGGAACGTGACGCTGGTGCTCGGGTACGTCCTGTTCGGGCTCGGCTTCGGCTTCGTCAACGCGCCGATCACGAATACGGCGGTGTCCGGTATGCCGCGTGCCCAGGCGGGGGTGGCGGCCGCCGTCGCCTCCACGAGTCGGCAGTTGGGGCAGACGTTGGGTGTGGCGATCGTCGGTGCGGTGCTGGCCTCCGGCGTGGGGACGGCGTCGTATCGGGCCGCGTTCGTCGATGCGGCTCGTCCGGCGTGGTGGATTGTCGCCGGGTGTGGGCTTGCGGTGCTGGTCGTGGGGTTGGTGACCAGTGGGGCGTGGGCACGTCGTACTGCGGAGCGGTCGGCTGAGAGGCTGGAGTCGGCGGAGGTGCGCGCGGCGTCTCGGGTCAGTGCGTAGTTCGGCGGCTGACGGTTGGTGGGGTCTGGTCGCGCAGTTCCCCGCGCCCCTTTAGGGCACTGCCCTCGCCAGCGATATCGAGTGCAGCCTTTCCAGCCGTTGCCTCGACTCCTCGTCCGCCGGCACATAGGTGACCATCCTCGGGCCCGCCTCCGGGCTCAGCCACAGATCCGTGTGGTCGACCACCAACCGCCCCACATGCCGGTTGATGAACTCCTTCCTCTTGCTCCGGTGAGCCACCACCTCATGGCGATCCCACGCCTCGCGGAACTCGGCGGACTCCGTGCGCAGGCGCTTGAGGAGCATCTTCCAGGCGGGTTCCCCGAGGTGGCCGGCCATCGCGGCGCGGAAGCGGGCGGCCATGAGGCGTTGGGCCTCCTCCAGGTGCACGATCGACGACTGCCACTCCTCGTGCGTGTACGAAAGGATCATGCAGTTGCGGTCCTCGGGCGGCACCGCCTCCAGGTCGCACAGCAGCAGGCCGTAGGTGCGGTTGTGGGCGAGGATGTCGTACCGGCTGTTCTGGAGGCAGGCCGGATACGGCTCCAGCTGCTCCAGTACAGCCCTCATGGCGGGGGTCACCGACGGGCAGGTCGTCGCGGGTGTCGGGTCCACCGCCCCGGCCAGCTGGAAGATGTGGGAGCGCTCGCTGGGGTCGAGCATCAGGGTGCGGGCGAGGGCGTCGAGGACCTGGACCGAGACCTGGATGTCCCTCGCCTGTTCGAGCCACGTGTACCAGGTGACGCCGACCGCCGAGAGCTGGGCGACCTCCTCGCGGCGCAGGCCGGGTGTGCGGCGCCGGCGGCCGCGGGGCAGGCCGACCTGCTCGGGGGTGATGTGCTCGCGGCGGTGGCGCAGGAACTCGGCGAGTTCGTGGCGCCGGACCGCCGAAGCGGCCCCGGCGCGCGGCGCCTCGGTGACCGTCTCCTGTGCCATGGTCGTCATGCCTCCAGCCTGCCGCCGTCCGAACCCTGTTTCCAGGTGGTTCTTCTACCAGGATAAGAACACTCTGGTACCACTCTCCGAACCGCCGCAGTCTCGTAACCGTGACCGAAACCATCACTGCGCTCAAGGCCAGGACGGCCGCGGCCCCACCCACGCTCGGCACCCTCGGCCTCTTCACCGTGCTGCTCGCCGCGGCACTCCCCCTCATCGACTTCTTCATCGTCAACGTCGCCCTGCCCACCATCGGGCACGACCTCGCGGCGAGCGAGACCATGCTCGAACTCGTCGTCGCGGGCTACGGGTTGGCGTACGCCGTGCTGCTCGTCCTCGGCGGGCGGCTCGGCGATCTGTTCGGCCGGCGTCGGCTGTTCCTGGGCGGTATGGCGGCCTTCGGGCTGACCTCGCTGGCGTGCGGGCTGGCGCCCAGCGCGTGGACGCTCGTCGCGGCGCGGGTCGCGCAGGGCGCGGCGTCGGCGGCGATGCTGCCGCAGGTGCTCGCCACGATCCAGGCGGCGACCAGCGGTCAGCGCCGCGCCAAGGCCATGGGGCTGTACGGCGCGACGGCCGGGCTGTCCATGGTGGCCGGGCAGATCCTCGGCGGCGTCCTGGTCGCGGCCGACATCGCGGGCACCGGCTGGCGCTCGGTGTTCCTGGTGAACGTCCCCGTCGTCCTCGTCGGCCTCTTCCTGGCCGCCCGCGCGGTCCCGGAGACCCGCTCCCAGCACCCCGAACCGATCGACGGACCCGGCACGGTCCTGCTCGCCGTCTCCCTCCTCACGCTCCTGGCCCCGCTCACCGAAGGCCGGGCGGCGGGCTGGCCGCTGTGGACGTGGCTGTCGCTGGCGGCGTTCCCGTTCGTGGCGGCGGCGTTCTACGCGGTGGAGCGCAGGGCGGACCGGCGGGGCCGTACGCCACTGGTGCCGCCGAGCCTGTTCGCGCTCACGTCACTCAGGCGTGGGCTGGTGATGATCGTGCCGTTCTCCATCGGCTTCAGCGGCTTCATGTTCGTGATCGCGGTGGCGCTGCAGCAGGGGGCGGGCCGCGGTCCGGTCGCGGCCGGGCTGGCCCTCGCCCCCATGGCGGTGGTGTTCTTCTTCGTCTCGCTGGCCGGCCCACGGCTGGTGGCCCGCTACGGCACCCGGGTCGTGACCGCCGGGGCGGCGATCCAGGGGGTGGGCGTGGCCCTGATGGCGCTGGCGGCCTGGTACTCCTGGCCGGACCTCGGCCTCGTCGAACTGCTCCCCGGGGCGGCCGTCGCCGGCGCGGGACAGGCCCTCCAACTCCCCGTCGTCTTCCGGATCGTGCTCTCCGAGGTGCCGGCGGCGCGGGCGGGCGTGGGCAGCGGGGTGATGATCACGACCCAGCAGTCGTCCCTGGCCCTGGGCGTGGCGACGCTGGGTACGCTCTTCCTCTCCCTGGTCCCCGGGCTCGGTATGCGCGACGCCCTGGTGACCACGCTCCTGGTCCAGCTGGCCGGAGTGGCGCTGACGGGGCTGCTCAGCCTGCGTCTGCCGCGCACGATCGGCTGACGGACATGTGAGGGTGTGGCCACAGGTTGGCCAACTTGCCGAGGAAGTGTCCCTGTTGATGTTGGTCTTGCTGCACACTCCTTGCTGCGCACGGCTGCTCAGGGCCGGCGCACACAGACTCGATGTCCTCGGACGCTGGAGGCGTCATGCTGGAGATCAACACAAGCAAGGTGAGCCGCTGGGACCAACACGGACGGGAGCACGTCGTACAGGTACTACGCAGGGGCGCGCAGCGCACGGTCAGATGTGACACATGTGGTTGGCGCAAGGCCGCGCAGTTCCTGCCGTGGCTGAAGGCGGAGGAGCATCTGGCGGAGGCCCACCAGGCGACGGTGGATCCGACGGAGGCGTAGCCGCGGTCGCGGGGCCGCCGTGGGACGGTGCGAGGCCCGGTTGGGCGACTCCAAATGGCCGAACATCCGGGGTCCTTGAATACTCCTTGGCAAGAGTCCTCGCAGGATTCCGAAAGGAAGGTACGCAGGATGAACGAAGCCATGGAGCAGGCGGAACAACCGGCCGCCCGGACCGCCGAGACCCCGACCGACGCGATCGCCTGGCAGACCCCCGAGTGCACGGTCGTCGACACCGCGCTGGAGGTCACCGCCTACTCCCTGACCGCCCGATAGCCCACGGCAGACGGCCGACGGCGACATCCCGGCGGAACCGCGCGTGCCCCGCCCCTCGGGGCACGCGCCCGCTCCTCTACGCGCTGTCGTCCTGGGCGCCCAGGCCGCGCAGCAGCAGCTCCAGCATCGCGGCGAAGTCGTCCTCGGCACCCGGCTCCTCCCACTCACGCGCATAGCACGGGTCGTGGAAGCGGCCGGTGGCCTGGAAGACGGCGCGGGCGGTGGCGGCGGGGTCGGCCGCGGTGAAGTTTCCCGCGCCGACGCCCGCCTCGATGATCTGCGCCAACTGACCGGTCAGGTCGGCGATGTGCGCACCGACCGCTTCGGTGTTCTCCCCTGCCAGGACGCTGTAGGTGGCGAACAGCTCGGGGTCGTCGCCCGCCTTCCTGCGCTTGGCGGCGAACAGGGCCGTCAGCCAGTCCCGCAGCCGGGACTCGGGGTCCCCGTCCTCGGCGACGATGGCGGAGAGGGCGTCCGACGTACGGTCCAGCCACCTCTTCGTCACCGCCTCCCGCAGCGCCGCCTTCGTGCGGAAGTGCCGGTAGACGCTGCCATGGCTGACGCCGAGCGCACGGGCCACGTCGACCACGGTGGCCTTGGCGGGGCCGTGGCGGCGCAGCACCTCCTCGGTCGCCACGAGGATGCGCTCGGCGGTCAGGGTCACGGGGGGCGGTGCCATGAGTCAGACGGTACCTGGCGGCTCGGACACTACTTGCTGCCCAGGTGTGCCATCTGTGCGGCCGGGTAGCGGTCGCCCGCCGCCGCGTCCGCCGGCACGGCCTCCTCGATCGCGGCGAGGTCGGCCGCGTCCAGCGTCACGTCCAGCGCGCCCAGCGACTCGCCGAGCCTCTCCCGGGTGCGGGCGCCGACGAGCGGCACGATGTCCTCGCCCCGCGACAGCACCCAGGCGATGGCGATCTGCGCGACGCTCACGCCCTTCTGCTCGGCGATCTTCCGCAGCGCCTCCACCAGGTTCAGGTTGTGCTGGAGGTTCTCGCCCTGGAAGCGGGGCGACATGGCACGGAAGTCGTTCGCGCCGAGCTGCCGGTCGCGGGTGAAGTGGCCGGAGATCAGACCGCGGGACAGGACGCCGTACGCGGTGATGGAGATGCCCAGCTCACGGGTGGTCGGCAGGACCGACTCCTCGATGCCGCGGGAGATCAGGGAGTACTCGATCTGCAGGTCGGCGATGGGCGCGACGGCGGCGGCCCGGCGGACGGTCTCGGCGCCGACCTCACTGAGGCCGATGTGCCGGACGTACCCCTTCTCGATCAGTTCGGAGATCGCGCCGACCGTCTCCTCGATGGGTACGGCCGGGTCGAGCCGGGCGATCCGGTAGACGTCGATGTGGTCGACGCCGAGCCGCTGCAACGAGTACGCGGCGAAGTTCTTCACGGCGGCGGGCCGGCCGTCATACCCGGACCAGCCGCCGTCGGGGTCCCGCAGCGCACCGAACTTCACACTCACCAGCGCCTGTTCGCGCAGGTCGGCGGGGGCGGCGCGCAGGGCCTCGCCGATCAGCATCTCGTTGTGGCCCATGCCGTAGAAGTCGCCGGTGTCCAGCAGGGTCACGCCTGCCTCCAGGGCGGCGTGGAGGGTGGCGATCGACTCGGCCCGGTCGGTGTCGCCGTACAGCGCGGACATGCCCATGCAGCCGAGGCCGACGGCGGAGACCTGGGGGCCGGTGGTTCCGAGGGGGCGGGTTTGCATCGTCATGCCTCCACCATGCCCTAACAGATGACAGATTTCAATATCTGTCATTCCATACTCGTCAAGCCCGAACGGAAATGGTCCAGACCTATTGACGGGAGGTCTGGACCACGAGCACTGTCATGCCTACGACACGTATGACACCTCACCGCACCCCCACCGGGAGGCCCGCATGCTCCGCCGCGCCCTGCGCCTGCTCGCCACCGCACTGACGACCGCCTGTCTCGCCCAGTTGCCCGTCGCCACGACCGCCTCCGCGGCCGACACCTGCGCGGTCAAGCCGAAGCCCGCCGGCAAGGTCCTCCAGGGCTACTGGGAGAACTGGGACGGCGCCGCGGGCGGTGTCCACCCGCCCTTCGGCTGGACCCCCATCACCGACTCCCGCATCCCCGCGCACGGCTACAACGTGATCAACGCGGCGTTCCCGGTCATCCGCTCCGACGGAACGGCCCTCTGGGAGGACGGCATGGACACCGGCGTGAAGGTGGCGACACCGGCGGAGATGTGCGCGGCGAAGGCGGCCGGCCAGACGATCCTGCTGTCGATCGGCGGCGCCACAGCGGGCATCGACCTCAGCTCGACCGCGGTGGCCGACCGCTTCGTGGCGACGATCGTCCCGATCCTGAAGAAGTACAACTTCGACGGCATCGACATAGACATCGAAACGGGCCTGGTCGGCAGCGGGAACATCGCCCAACTCTCCACGTCCCAGGCCAACTTGATCCGCATCATCGACGGAGTGCTGGCACAGATGCCATCCGGCTTCGGCCTGACGATGGCCCCGGAGACGGCGTACGTCACCGGCGGCAGTGTCGTCTACGGCTCGATCTGGGGTGCGTATCTCCCCGTCATCAAGAAGTACGCCGACAACGGCCGCCTGTGGTGGCTGAACATGCAGTACTACAACGGCAGCATGTACGGCTGCTCCGGCGACTCCTACTCCGCCGGCACCGTCGAGGGCTTCGTCGCCCAGACGGACTGCCTCGACAAGGGCCTAGTCATTCAAGGTACGACGATCAAGGTGCCGTACGACAAGCAGGTCCCGGGCCTGCCCGCCCAGCCGGGCGCGGGCGGCGGCCACATGTCCCCGACCCTGGTCGCCCAGGCCTGGCGGCACTACGGCACCGCGCTGAAGGGCCTGATGACCTGGTCGATCAACTGGGACGGCTCGAAGAACTGGACGTTCGGCGACAACGTGAAGGCGCTGCAGGGGCGTTGAGCGGTGGGGTGAGCGGAGGTCGGCGGCCGTCAGTCGGGGGGGCAGGCGGCCGCTCGCCGAAATGGCCGCGACGCCGACCGCGCGCCCGTGCAACCCTGCCCCCGTGATCGACACGACACCCCACGACAACGACGCCTTTGGCCCCTACACCCGGGAGGCCCTGGCCCGGCTCGTGCTCAGCCGGGCCGCCGCCGACCTCGCCCGGATCGCGGGCACGTTGGTGGTCACCCGCAACGACGCCGACACCGGCCTCGGCGGCCGGGCGAGCGAGGCCCGGCAGCTGGTGGAGCACGCCGGAGAGCTGCTGGCGCGGGCGGTCGTGTTCGAGCGGGAGCGGGGCGCTTCGTGGGAGGACATCGCCCAGTACCTCGACCTGGACCCGCAGGCGGCCGAGCAACGGTACGCAGCCGAACTCGCCCACTGGAGCCAGGCGTTGACGGAACCCTGCCTGTTCGACGAGGCCCGCCGCAGGTACGTGCGGCGACTGCCGCTCGCCGCGCAGGACCCGGACTGCACCCGTCGCGAGCTCGATCTCTGGGCGCACTTCCACGTCACCATCAGGGACCTGTACGCGGTCGGCGCCGGGCTACGGATGACCGATCCGACGCGGCAGGAGACGTACCCGGAGACCGAGCCGGACGAGATGAGAGGCACTGTCCGGAAGGAGTCCGATCTCGGCACCTTCCTCGGACTCCTCTCCGGCTACATCAACTACCCCTTCGACGACACCGACTGGGAGACGGTGGAGATCGGCCTCGAATCGACGGACGACGAGGACCCGGAGGCCTGGTACTCCTACCCCCTGATCGGCCCCGTCCACTCCCTGGAGGTCCGCGCCGCGCGGGACGTCGAAGACGGCGACATGATCTCGGTGGCCATCAAGGGCGCCACCGCGGCCGACCTGCGCCTGCGCATCGACACCCTCTTCGCCGCCTTCGCCTGCTGATCACGTCGACGCCAGCTTCGCCCCCAGCGCCACGAACGCCCCCGCGAAGGTCCGCCGCAGCCACGTCATCACCCGGGGCCGGGAGGTGACATGACTGCGGACGGAGGCGGCGAGCACGCCGTACGCCGCGAAGACCACGAACGTCATCGCCATGAACACCCCACTCAGCGCCAGCATGCGCGGCAGGGCGTTCGCCGCGCCCGGGTCCACGAACTGCGGGAGAAAGGCGAAGAAGAACATCGTCAACTTCGGATTGAGGACGTTGATCAGCACGCCCCGCACGATCACCCGCCCCGAGGAGAGCGGCGCGGCACCCTCGTTCACCGCGATGGCGTCCTTGTCCCTGAGCATGGCCCACGCCATGTACAGCAGATAGGCGACACCGGCGTACTTGAGGATCTGGAACGCGGTCGCACTCGCGTGCAACAGCGCGGCCAGGCCGGTGACGGTGGCCAGCATGTGCGGCACGATCCCGAGCGTGCAGGAGAAGGCGGCGACGACACTCGCCCGGCGGCCGCGGGAGAGGCCTGCCGCGAGGGTGTAGACGACGCCGGTGCCGGGGGTGGCGACGACGACGAGGGTGGTCAGCAAAAACGCGAGGCTCATGCGGCCCACGCTGTCGCCGTCCCGGTCCGGGGAACAGGGCCAATCGCGCGCCGGGCAAGGGGACCAATCACCGCTCCGTTCGACACGGTTGCGCAGCGGTCCGAGAATCGAAGTGTCGGCGAGCAGCCCCTGGTGGCGCCTGCCCCCGGCCGCGCGGATGCACCTGCGCCACCGCAGAGGAGGCGCCATGACAATCCGTATCGCCACCTTCAACGCGGAGAACCTCTTCCACCGCCCCAGGGTCTTCGCCCTCGATGACGACGCCGCGCGCGACAAGATCCTTGCCGACTTCAACGAACTGGTCGCCCTCCTCGAAAAGGACACCTACCAGCAGACGGACAAGGACCGGATCGCCGAGCTGATCAAGGAGCACCAGGTCCACAACTCGGAGAAGGACAGCCCAAGGCCGTTCTTCATCAACCAACTCAAGGGATCGGGCGCCAAGCTCTTCCAGGCAGACGGCCCCGTGGACAACCCCACCATCGTGATCCAGGCCGACGGCCGCGGGAAGTGGCCGGGCTGGGTGGAACTCGTCCGTGGCGATCTCAGCTGGACGGCCGTGCAGAACACCGCGCGAGTGGTCGCGGAGGTCAACGCCGACGTGCTGCTCGTGGTGGAGGTCGAGGACCGTCCCACCCTGGAGCGCTTCAACGAGCACGTCCTGGGCGAGGCGTTGGGGCATCAGCCCTACCCGTTCAACCTGCTCGTCGACGGCAACGATCCCCGCGGCATCGACGTCGGAATCTTCAGCCGTCATCCGATCACGTCCGTGCGCTCGCACATCTTCGACCCCGGACAGGGCGGCAGGCGGCTGTTCAGCCGGGACTGCCCCGAGTTCGAGACAGCCGTCAACGGGACGCCCGTGTGGATTCTGGGCAACCACTTCAAGAGCAAGATCGGCGGTGGCGGGGGGCTGCGCAAGCGCCAGGCCGAGCGGGTGCGGGAGATCTACGAGGCCGCGCTCCAGCGCTCCGAGCGCGTGGTGGTCGCCGGGGACCTCAACGACTTCATGGCCAGCACCCCGGTCAAGATACTGCTGGACGCGGGCCTGAAGGACGCGATGACCCACCCCGGCTACACGGGAGACCCGGGCACGCACGGTCCGGGCACGGGCGACGACGACAAGCTCGACTACCTCATGTTCTCGCCGAAGCTGTGGGACCGCGTCGAGCATGTGGAGGTGGAGCGCCGCGGCATCTGGGCACCCAGGACGTTCAAGTCGTTCCAGACCGTGAAGTCGAAGGCGACACAGGCTTCCGACCACGCCGCCGTCTACGCCGACCTGGACCTGTAGACGCCGTCCCCGCACCCCACCCGAGGGGTGCGGGGAACAGCCGGCCTCAGCCCTGCCGCAGCGGCATCGCCAGATCCACCACCTGACGCCCCTGCGGGAACGAGCCGAGCGAAGTCGCCCTGCCCGTCAGCAGGTTGACCCGATAGGCCCGCGAACCGGTAACCGCATAGCCCGTGTTCGTCCCCGCGTTCGCCGAGCTGTAGATGTCGAAGCCCGAGTCGCGCGGAACGTCCACGCCCGTCCTGCCGGTCGGGGCGAGGTTGCCCGCGTTGGCCGGGGACTGGACGGCGATCTGGTCCTGGGCCGTGTCGAGGTCGAACAGGGTCGTGGCCGTCGTCGCGTCGAGGTCGTTGTTCGTGTACGCCGCCCCCGTCACGCCCGTCGCCGTCGCACCCGTCGTCGCGGGCGGCACCGGCGGGTTGGTGAGGGTGCCGTCGACGGCCGTCGTGCCCGCGGCGGGGGCGCCCGCCGGGTCGTCGATGTTGTGGCGGAGGTTCTGGCCGGTGTCGCTGATGACGCGCAGCCGGTTGACGGCCGGGTTGAAGTCGACGCCGAAGCCGGTGCCCTGCAGGGCGACGCTCAGCTGCGAGACCTTGGTGGCCTTGGCGCCGATCTCGCGGATCGTGTAGACGCCGCCCTTGTCTCCGACGCCGTACAGCCTGTTGTTCTGCACCCGGTAGTCGATGCCGACGAGCTTGCTGTCGCCCTTGAGGCCGCTCACCTTGCCGAGCGGCAGGACGACACCGGGTCGGTCGGCGCGGAAGCGGACGAGGCGCTGGTCGGCGGTCAGGCCGACGGCGACGAGCCGGTTGCCGGATGCCTGCGGCAGCCCGGCCGCTGTGCCGCCGGACTGGGTGGAGATCGCCGGAGAGGACCCGCTGTTGTCCTTCGCGGCGACGAGGCCGACGGTCCCGACGGCCAGGGCGAGCGTGGTCACGCCGATGACTGCTTGCTTGCGCATGGTGCCCCCGTAAGAGACGCGTGGCCCCCTGCGGGCCGCGCATGCCTCCCCTTCGGAGCCGTATGCGCCCTGGATGGGCGAAACCCCGGTTTCGTTACGTCTGTTACGTCCGTAACGAAACCGGGGTTTTCAGCAGATTCCGCAAACTCTGCAGATCCCTCAGATCCCGCAGATCCCGCAGATCCCTCAGGCGCCGATCAGCCGGCTGGCGAGGTACCCCTCGATCTGGTCCAGCGACACCCGCTCCTGCTTCATCGAGTCACGCTCGCGCACAGTCACCGCGTTGTCGTCCAGGGTGTCGAAGTCGACCGTCACGCAGTACGGCGTGCCGATCTCGTCCTGGCGCCGGTAGCGGCGGCCGATCGCGCCCGCGTCGTCGAACTCGATGTTCCAGTTCTGGCGGAGCGCCTGGGCGAGGCCCTTGGCCTTCGGGGACAGCTCGGGGTTGCGGGAGAGCGGGAGCACCGCGACCTTCACCGGGGCCAGACGGTGGTCGAGGCGCAGCACCGTGCGCTTCTCCATCTTGCCCTTGGCGTTGGGCGCCTCGTCCTCGACGTACGCGTCGAGCAGGAACGCCAGCATCGCGCGGCCGACACCGGCCGCCGGCTCGATGACGTACGGCGTCCAGCGCTCGCCGGCCTCCTGGTCGAAGTAGGAGAGGTCCTGGCCGGAGGCCTTCGAGTGCGCGCCCAGGTCGTAGTCCGTCCGGTTCGCGACGCCCTCCAGCTCGCCCCACTCGTTGCCGCCGAACTGGAAGCGGTACTCGATGTCAGCGGTGCGCTTGGAGTAGTGGGAGAGCTTCTCCTTGGGGTGCTCGTACCACCGCATGTTCTCCTCGCGCAGGCCCAGGCCGGTGTACCAGTTCCAGCGCTGCTCCATCCAGTACTCCTGCCACGTCTCGTCCTCGCCCGGCTTGACGAAGAACTCCATCTCCATCTGCTCGAACTCGCGGGTGCGGAAGATGAAGTTGCCGGGCGTGATCTCGTTGCGGAAGGACTTGCCCATCTGCGCGATGCCGAACGGCGGCTTGCGGCGCGAAGTGGTCTGCACCTGGGCGAAGTTGGTGAAGATACCCTGCGCGGTCTCCGGGCGGAGGTACGCGATCGAGCCGGAGTCCTGGGTCGGGCCGAGGTGGGTGGAGAGAAGACCCGAGAACTGCTTGGGCTCGGTGAACTGGCCCTTGTTGCCGCAGTTCGGGCAGTTGAGGTCGGCGAGGCCGTTCTCCGGGAGGTGGCCCTTCTTCGCCTCGTAGGCCTCCTCAAGGTGGTCCGCGCGGAACCGCTTGTGACAGGAGGTGCACTCGGTGAGCGGGTCCGTGAAAGTGGCGACGTGGCCGGAGGCGACCCAGACCTCGGGGGCCAGGATCACGGACGAGTCGATACCGACCACGTCCTCGCGCGACGTCACCATGTAGCGCCACCACTGGCGCTTCAGGTTCTCCTTGAGCTCGACACCCAGCGGCCCGTAGTCCCAGGCGGCGCGCTGGCCGCCGTAGATCTCACTGCAGGGGAATACGAAGCCACGGCGCTTGCTCAGGCTGACGATGGTGTCGATCTTGTCGGCGGCCACGGTGCTCTCTTCATTACGACGACGGGCGACGAAGCGAGGCGCTTCACAGCGAATGCTTCAGGGTACCGGCGGGGGCTGGCCCTCAACCAAATCGGTTCCCCTCCGAGGTAGCGCTCCGTGGACGGCCGCTCACGTTTGTTGACAATGGTTTCCATATTTGCTGAAAATGAGTGTCATGAACGTACGTCGACACCACATATCCGGGGTTGCCCTCGCGGCCGTCACCGCCCTCGGGCTGGGCACCCTGTCCGCATGCTCCTCGGACAGCGCGGCCGCCGGCAACACGGAGAAGTTCGACGTCGTCGCGTCGTTCTACCCCATGGCCTTCCTCGCCGAGCAGATAGGCGGCGACCATGTGAAGGTCACCAGTCTGACCGAGCCCGGCCAGGAGCCGCACGACCTGGAGGTCAGCGCGCAGCAGCGGGCACAGATCGAGGAGTCCGACGCGGCGCTGTACCTCAAGGGTCTCCAGCCGGCCGTCGACGAGGCCGTGACGCAGTCCGGCACCAAGACGAAGATCGACGCCGCCTCGCTGACCGAGCTGGAGGACCACGGCAGCCTTGAGGACAGCCACGGGCACGAGGGCGAGGAGGCGCACTCCGAGGAGGAGGGGCACGCCCTCGACCCGCACGTCTGGCTCGACCCGGTGAAGTACGCGGAGGTCGCCAAGGGCGTCGGCGCGGCCTTCGAGAAGGCCGACCCGGACCACGCGGCCGACTACAAGAAGAACACCGCAGCGCTGGTCAAGAGGCTCGACGGCCTCAACACGCAGTTCGCGGACGGCCTGAAGAACACCAAGACCAAGGTCTTCTTCACCAACCACGCCGCCTTCACCTACCTCGCCGAGCGCTACGGCCTGACCATGGAGGCCATCTCCGGTCTCGACCCGGAGAGCGAGCCCAGCCCGGCCCGGATCAAGGAACTCCAGCAGGAGGCCAAGGCCGACGGCGTGACCACCGTGTTCTACGAGACACTGGTGTCCGACAAGACCGCGAAGACCCTCGCCGACGACGCCGGCCTGAAGACGGACGTGCTCGATCCGCTGGAGGGCATCACCGACAAGTCCAAGGGCGACGACTACTTCACGGTCATGGAGGCCAACCTCGCGGCCCTGAAGACCGCCCTGGGCGCCAAATGACCAGCCCACGCACATGATCGACCTACGGAGGACGGCATGACCGAGCCCGTCATTTCGCTGCGCGACGTCCGCGCCGAGCTGGGCTCACGCCCCGTCCTGCGGGGCATCGACCTCACCGTGCACCGCGGTGAGGTCGTCGCGCTGCTCGGCGCCAACGGCTCCGGCAAGTCGACCGCCGTGCGCAGCGTGATCGGCCAGGTGCCGGTCAGCGCCGGCGAGATCGAGCTGTTCGGCACCCCGCGGGCGCGGTTCCGCGACTGGGCGAGGGTGGGCTACGTCCCGCAGCGCACGACGGCGGCGGGCGGGGTGCCGGCCACGGTGACGGAGATCGTCTCGTCCGGCCGCCTGTCCCGCACCCGCTTCGGTCTCTTCCGCAAGGCCGACCACGCGGCCGTACGGCGTGCCCTGGAGCTCGTCGGCATGACCGACCGCGCCAAGGACTCCGTGAACGCCCTCTCCGGCGGCCAGCACCAGCGCGTCCTCATCGCCCGTGCCCTGGCCTCCGACCCCGAACTGCTGATCATGGACGAGCCGATGGCGGGCGTGGACCTGGCCAGCCAGGAGGTGCTGGCGCGGACGCTCAGGGAGCAGGTCGCGGCCGGTGCGACGGTCCTCCTCGTGTTGCACGAACTCGGCCCCCTGGAGCCCTTGATCGACCGGGCGGTCGTCCTGCGCGACGGCTGCGTCCTGCACGACGGCCCGCCCCCGAAGGCCGTCGGCCAGCACGCGCTGCCCGGCCACGACCACGTACACCCGCACGCGGCTCACGACGCCGAACCGATCCGGACGGGACTGCTGAGCTGATGGACTTCCTGAACTACGACTTCATGCAGCGGGCGCTGCTCGCCGCCGTCCTGGTCGGCATCACGGCACCCGCCGTGGGCATTTACCTGGTCCAGCGCCGCCAGGCCCTGATGGGCGACGGAATCGGCCATGTCGCGATGACGGGTGTCGGCCTGGGCTTCCTGCTCTCCTGGTCCCCGGTGTGGATGGCGACGCTGGTCTCCGTCCTCGGCGCGGTGCTCATGGAGCTGATCCGCTGGTACGGCCGCACCCGCGGCGACATCGCCCTCGCGATGCTCTTCTACGGCGGTATGGCCGGCGGCGTGATGTTCATCAACCTCGCGCCGACGGGCTCCAACGCCAACCTGACGTCGTACCTGTTCGGTTCTTTGTCGACGGTGAGCGAGTCGGACGTGACGGCGATCGTTCTGCTCGCCGCGTTCGTGGTGTTGGTCACCCTCGGTCTGCGCCGCCAGCTGTTCGCGGTGAGCCAGGACGAGGAGTTCGCGAGGGTCACCGGGCTTCCGGTGCGCGTGCTGAACCTGCTGACGGCGATCACGGCGGCGGTGACGGTGACGGTCGCGATGCGGGTGGTCGGGCTGTTGCTGGTCAGCGCGCTGATGGTGGTGCCGGTCGCGGCGGCCCAGCAGTTGAGCCGCAGCTTCGCGGCGACGTTCGCGATCGCCGTCGCGATCGGCATCACGGTGACGATCGGCGGCACGGTCACCTCGTACTACCAGGACGTCCCGCCCGGCGCGACGATCGTCCTGCTGACCATCGGCGCGTTCATCGCGCTGACGGCGCTGGCGGCCCCGCTGGCCCGTCGCAGGGCCCGAGCCCTGGCCGCGGCACAGCCCGCCGGCGACCCGGCGGAGTGTGCGATTCCGGCCAGCAGGGAATCCGACGGCAAGGTCGGCGTCTGACCGCTGTGGGTCCGGGCTGGCACAATGGCCCGGCAAGTGCAGACGTGAGGAGGCAACCGGTGACGACCGCTGGACCGCCCGTGAAGGGCCGCGCGACCCGGCAGCGGGCAGCCGTGGCGGCGGCCCTTGACGAGGTCGACGAGTTCCGCAGTGCGCAGGACCTGCACGACATGCTCAAGCACAAGGGCGACTCGGTCGGACTGACCACGGTCTACCGCACCCTGCAGTCCCTCGCCGACGCCGGCGAGGTCGACGTGCTGCGCACCTCCGACGGCGAGTCGGTCTACCGCCGCTGCTCGACCGGCGAACACCACCACCACCTCGTCTGCCGCGTCTGCGGCAAGGCCGTCGAGGTCGAGGGCCCCGCGGTGGAGAAGTGGGCGGACGCGATCGCGGCGGAGCACGGGTTCGTGAACGTGGCGCACACGGTGGAGATCTTCGGCACGTGTGCGGAGTGCGCCGCGGGTTGAGCCGGATTCGGTGCGGTGCGTGGGGGTTCGCGTCCCTGGGGGCTGCCGCCCCCGGACCCCCGCTTCGGCCCTGAAGGGGCCTCGTCCTCAAACGCCGGACGGGCTGAAATGCCGGGCCTGGCGTCTGAGAGGCGGCGGCCGAAATTCCAGCACTCGCCCCATCCAGCCCGTCCGGCGTTTGAGGACGAGGCCGTTCAGGCCGATCGGGGGGCCAGGGGGCAGAGCCCCCTGGCGGGGTCGAAGGGGCGGAGCCCCTTCAAGGACGGGACGGGTAGGGGCGGCGGGGGCGAAACCGGTGGCGGTCGGTCACGCGCGGGGCAGGTGCTGGTCCAGTAGCCCGCGTAGGCGGTCGACGTCCGCCGGGTCCGCGGCGCCGCGCTTGGGGATGACCTCCAGGACCAGGATGTTCGGGTCGCGGCTGAGGAGCACCATGTGCTCACGGGTCTCGCGGTAGCCACGAAACATCGACCAGCGCTGCACCAGCGTGGCGTGCTCGGTCTCGGCCCTGATCCCGGCGTCGGTCACGGTGGTGCGGTACCCGCCCTGCCAGGAGACGATCCGGAACACATGGTTGGCCTGGATGCGGGGCATGCCCCAGATCGCGACCGCCGTCAACAGGAAGATCGCGACCGACAGCACGGCCTTCGCCCCGCCGGTTGCGAGAAACAGGGCGTATCCGGCGAACAGCGAGGTGAGCGCCCACCTCAGCAGCGCCAGCCTTCGTATGCGGTCGCGTACCTGGATGCCCCGCAGGATGTCGGTTCGGGTCGGCCGGTAGGCCAGCTCGACGGAGTCCGCGTCCTGAATGATGTCCCGCCCCTGGTGAACCATGGGCGGAACCCTAGCGCTCGACTCCGCCTCGCACGCCCCCCGGCTCAGGCCTCGTCCTGCCTGCCCTCCATCGCCAGCAGCTCCTCATTCGGGATCGCCCCACCGAACCGCCGGTCCCGCGAAGCGAACTCCACGCACGCGCGCCACAGGTCACGCCGGTCGAAGTCCGGCCACAGCACATCCTGGAAGACCATCTCGGCGTAAGCGCTCTGCCAGAGAAGGTAGTTGGAGGTGCGCTGCTCGCCGCTCGGGCGCAGGAACAGGTCCACGTCGGGCATGTCCGGGTAGTACATGTACTTGGCGAAGGTCTTCTCATTGACCTTGGACGGATCCAGCCGCCCCGCCTTCACGTCCTCCGCGAGGGCCTGCGCCGCGTCCGCGATCTCCGCACGCCCGCCGTAGTTCATGCAGAAGTACAACGTCAGCTTGTCGTTGTCCTTGGTCTGCTCCTGGGCGATCTGGAGCTCCTTGGCGACGGACTTCCACAGCTTCGGCATCCGCCCGACCCACCGCACCCTGATCCCCAGCGCGTCGAGCTGGTCCCGGGTCTTGCGGATGAAGTCGCGGTTGAAGTTCATCAGGAAGCGCACCTCGTCCGGCGACCGCTTCCAGTTCTCGGTGGAGAACGCGTACAGCGAGATCGCCCCCACGCCCATCTCGACCGCGCCCTGAAGCACGTCCAGCACCCGCTCGGCACCGACCTTGTGCCCCTCGGTGCGCGGCAGCCCCCGCTCCTTCGCCCAGCGGCCGTTCCCATCCATCACGATCGCCACATGCTTCGGAATCAGCTCGCCGGGGAGCTTCGGCGCGCGGGCACCGGACGGGTGCGGCTCCGGCGCCTGATACCCACGTCGCCGGCGCCCCAGGATCCCGCTTACCACCATGTGCTTCTCGTCTCCTCTTCCGGCTCTTCCGGCTTACTTCTCTACGTAACGAAGCGAACGCAGCCCGCGTTCCAGATGCCAGTGCAGATACGCGGACACCAACCCGCTGCCCTCCCGGACATACCGCGCCTCGCAGGCGTCCGCGGTCTCCCAGTCTCCCGTAAGCAGCGCACCCAGCAGTTCCAGCGTCTGCGGCGACGGTACGACGCTACCGGGCACCCGGCAGTCGACACAGACCGAGCCCCCGGAGGCGACCGAGAAGAAGCGGTTCGGTCCGGGCATGCCGCACTTCGCACAGTCGCTGAAAGTGGGGGCGTAGCCATTGACGGCGAGCGACCGCAGCAGGAAGGCGTCGAGAACAAGGTGCGGCTCGTGCTCACCGCGCGCGAGCGTCCGGAGCGCACCCACCAGCAGCAGGTACTGCTGCACCGCCGGCTCGCCCTCATGATCCGTGAACCGCTCGGCGGTCTCCAGCATGGCCGTCCCGGCGGTGTACCGCGCGTAGTCGGTCACGATCCCGCCGCCGTACGGCGCGATGGTCTCGCTCTGGGTGCAGAGCGGCAGCCCGCGCCCGATCAGCTCGCTCCCCCGCGCGAAGAACTGCACGTCGACATGGGAGAAGGGCTCCAGCCGGGCACCGAACTTGGACTTCGTACGCCGCACACCCCGGGCCACGGCCCGCACGCGCCCGTGACCGCGCGTGAGCAGGGTGATGATCCGGTCCGCCTCGCCGAGCTTCTGGGTGCGCAGCACGATGCCGTCGTCGCGGAACAGACTCATGGGCTCATTCTCGCGTACGGCAGGAGTCAGCGGGTGCGGTCGGGGTGGCTTATGGCGTCCCAGGGGGCCATGTTCCATGGGCTGGCGCGGTTCGCCGGGTCCAGGAGGGTCCTCAGGTGCTCGTCCGCGACCGCCTGCGGAGCCGGGAAACCGGAGTCCTCCGTCCCCTGCAGCCCCTCCCGCCACACCCGCCGCCCGAGCAGATAGTGATCGGCGTACTCGCCCCACGAGCTGTACGTCCCCACCACCGTCGGCACGATGTTCTTCAGCGCCGTCCAGGCGTCGGACTCGTCGATCAGCCCGCCGGCGAAGCCACGGCGGGTGATGTCGACGTACAGGGCGGCGTCCCAGGCGAGCGGCGCGACGCCGGTGACGCGGTACGCCCGCGCCCGGTAGCCGCTGCGGGACAGCCCGTCGAGCCGGCCGACCAGTTGCTCACGCGAGGTGATCTCCCACTGCTCGGCCAACCAGCGCCGGGCGGCGTCCCCGTCGATCCGCGTGAACGGATACAGCGTGGTGCGCGAGGCGTCCCGGTCCCGGCTCACCGGCGCGCTCAGCGACACCATCCACAGCTGGTGCACGGTGAGCGGCACGGGGTACCTGCGGGACGCCTTCGCGCCGCGTCTCCTCCATCTCCACAAGGCCATGCCGCCGCACCCTATGCGCACGCCCCTACGTCAAGGAACCTCACCCCGGCTGCGTGCGTTGGCGTAAGCGGTCGCCGCGCGGAGCCGCTCGGCGGGCGTGGCGTTGCGTACGGCCCCCGGGTCGGCGTCCCACTCCTTCCCGCCCCCGTACGGTCTCAGCTGGACATAGGGCCCCTCATGCCCCATCACCACGCCGATCCGACCCGAACGAGTGTCGACGACGTACGATCCGATCGGCGGCTTCATCGCAGTACCGCCGCCAGCCGCTGTGCGGTCTCGACGGAACACCGCCCCAATTCCACGAGCGGGCAAGGTGCTTCACGCGCGAGACTCGCCGGGTCGAGCCGGAGTGTCGGGAGCGTAATTCCTGCCTTCTGCAGCACCGCCCGCAATTCCTTCACTGTTTCCTCCGCTTCTTCGACGCAGCGCGCCGAGTGTCGTGCCGTCACTGAACTCCCCTCCTATTCGGGTTTCACTCTTTGCACTTCCATGGTGACCTGCGCCGCCTACACTCGGCAGGAGTATGTGCCCCAAATGGGCACTACAAGTGCAGGGCAGCACAAGGGGGTTGGCCATGGCCAACGGTTCGCGTCAGGCGGCCTGGGAGTTCTTCGGCGCGGAGTTGAAGCGACGGAGGGAGGACGCCGGCATGACCCAGGTGGAGTTAGGAGCGCGGGTATTCGTCTCCGGCGGATACATCGGCCAGTTCGAACAAGCGATTCGGAAACCGCAGCTTGATGTCGCGCAGCGGATTGACGAGACACTGCAAACCGACGGTATTTTCGAACGGCTTTGGCGGAAGCTCATCAAAGAGCAGCCGTATACGGAGTA
Organism: Streptomyces sp. cf386; assembly: GCF_900103585.1. Lineage (GTDB taxonomy): Bacteria > Actinomycetota > Actinomycetes > Streptomycetales > Streptomycetaceae > Streptomyces. The sequence goes on along the minus strand of NZ_FNHV01000014.1, from coordinate 153,370 downwards.
CTTCGCGCATGCGGCGGAGCTGGAACGGTTGGCGACAGAGATCTCCGAGTACGCGCCGATGGTGATCCCGGGACTTCTCCAGACGCCGGAGTACGCACGAGCAGTCTTCCTGGCGAGCAATCCGCTCGCCGCCGATGCGTACATCGAGGAGTTGGTCCGGGGGCGCATGGACCGGGCCCAGGTCCTCAAGGACGCTACACGGCCCGTGTATTGGGCGGTCCTGCACGAGGCAGCCCTGCGCATCCCGGTCGGCAACCCGGCGGTCATGGCACGTCAGCTGGACCACATCGCGGCGTTGATGCGGGAGCGCAAGGCGCTTGTCCAGGTGCTGCCGAACGCGGCTGGGGCGCACCCGGAGATGGGCAAGATGATGTGGCTCCTGGACTTCGACGACGCACCTCCAACTGTCTATACAGAAGGCGTGCGTTCGGGGAGTTTGCTGGACGACCCGGCGGTGGTGAAGCGAGTCCGGGCGTCTTACGATCTCCTCAGGGCCGCCGCGCTGTCCCCGGAGGCGTCCCTGGCCCTGATCGAGTCGGCAGCAGAGGACTACAGACGATGCGCGAGTACGACCTGAGCAACGCTCGCTGGCGCAAGAGCAGCTACAGCGGAGGCAGCGGCGGGGAAGCCTGCATCGAGATCACGTACGACTTCCCCGGCGTCGTCCCCGTCCGGGACAGCAAGCTCGCCGCCGCCAGCCCCGTACTCCTCATCCCCGCCCCCGCCTGGAGCGGTTTCCTCACGTCTCTGCGGTGACCCGCGGAGCGGCCTGCTGGCGCTCCGCCTCCGACCACAGCTCGGTGAACTGGGTGATGTGGTCCTCGATATGGTCCGGCTCGGCGTTCAGCAGTGTGCTGTCCGGGTTGTTCTCCTGGTCCGGCTTGGTCTCGTGGCAGAGTTCGCCGTCGAAGACGATGAAGTCGCTCACTCTGGGGTTCGACTCCATCAGCGACCGCACCGCGATACGCGCGTCGATACCCCGCCGCCGATGCGCGTCGCACAGCGCCCTGAGCTCCGGTGTGACCTCGTCCTCGGTCCGCACGATGAACAGGCGCCGGATCTCCACGCCCCGCCGCTTGATCGCCTTCTCCTGCGCGGCGAGGTAGCGCTCGGCGGGCCCGCTGGACCAGAACTCGCGGTCCACCGAGGTGCTGGTGGCGTCGAGGGTCATCTTGACGCAGTCGGTGATGTCGATCAGCCACTCGTGGTTCTCGCCGGGGCAGTCCGCGCTGCCGCTGCCGAGGCCTTCCATCATCTTGGCGAGGCGGCCCAGCTCCTTCTCGGCGAAGGCCTGCATGATGTCGCCGCCCTGCTCACGGACCTTGGTGTAGCCGAGGACCAGCCGGGTCACCTCGTCGGAGCGGAGCACCGAACCGTCCACCTGGCTGAACAGGGTCGTCGCGGCGAGGATCTCGTTGAAGCGGGTGTCGACCTTCTCGAACCGCTCGCCGAAGTCGATGAGGAACTGCACGATCAGCGCCGCGCTGCCGATGACGATGGACGCCGTCCACTGCCAGATGTTCCCGTCGTTCTCGCTCAGCAGGCTGGTCAGCAGGAAGGTCCCGCCCGCCGCCCCGGCGGTGAACAGGATCCGCCAGAACATCTTGGGCATGCGTGGCTCCTGGCGCGGTCCCTGTCCTCCGTTGTTCCCTGTTCCTAATGGCGCTCCGTTCATTTCTCATCCCCCGTCTGTATGTGGTTAGGGTTGCTGTCCCTCAGCGCGCGCTGAGCGCCTGGTTCGGCGCGGCCACGGCCTGGAGGGCCAGTCGGTCTCTGATGCGGCGGCTCAGGTTCTCCCACTGTCGGGAGAACCCCGGTTTCTCTTCCAGTACGTCCCACAGGTGACCCAGCGCGGGGTCCACATGCGCCCGCGGCATCCACAGATGCAGCAGGTGAACCACGACCGGATGGAGCGCCTCCACGACCGAAGGCCCGTCCGCCGTGCCGAGACGGCTGTTGTCAAGCATGTGCTGAACACTCGTCAAAAGCCAGTCGTGCAGGGCGAGATCCTCGCAGATACCGGCTGCCGATGCGGCTGGGATGTGCTCCGGCAGCCGTAGTTCCATGGTCCGCAGTCCGCCCTCGGCCACGGTGAAGTTCACCAGGGACGCCCGCTCGCCCTCCGGTTCGCGCCGGGCCACCCAACGCAGCCTGGTGGGGCTGGACTTGAACGGCACCCTGCGGTCCAGGAGCGGGTGGCGGCGGAGTTGGGAGAGCAGGCCCTCCGCGATCATCCCGAGGTCCAGCTCACCGCGCCCCGCACCGCGCAACACGCCCTCCGCGGCGGCCTGTTGGGGCAGCTTGCCGAACGGTTCGACCAGGCCGGGGCGGACCAGGTACTGGCCCCAGGGGCGCCGGGTGTCGGGCCCGGCGGCCGGGAGGCTGAAGTACGCGGTCGACTGGAGCAGCCGGCCCTCGGTCAGCGCCACGCGGGCGGCCACCGTACCGACGCCCCGGACCTTGCTGCCGTTGGCGGTGGGCAGCCGGCAGTCCACGCCGGTCAGGATCTCCGGGGAGAGGACGTGCATGGTGGGCCGTTCGGAGACCCGGACGGGTACGTCGGCACGGAGCTTGAGCAGCTGGGCGGCGGCCCGGCCGTCCAGTGCCTGGAAGGACGGGAGAAGACAGGTGCGTACCTCGCCACAGGCGAGGACCGAGCGTGCGGGCTGTCCGGGGGCCGCCGTCATCTCAGGTCTCCTCGGCCTCGGAGGAGTCGCCGGGCTCCTCGTAGAAGACGTAGCCGGCGCGTTGCGCGACCGCCGCCGGAACCGGCATCCCCTCGGCCGCCGACCGGTCCTCGACCTGCTTCAGCGCCCCGGCGTCGACGTCTATCTGGTCCAGGATGAGCCGTACGGCGTCCTCGACGGCGAGGAACCGGTTGGGCATGAGCGTGCAAGTGCGGTACGCGCTGAACGGCGCCCTGGTGTCGGTGAGCTTGAGCAGCGGCGGCAGCCGGTCCCAGTCGTGCGGGAAGTCCTCGCCCTGCCAGTCCTTCGGCACCAGCACCGGGTCACCGAGGTGCCGTAAGAGCCCGAGGCGGGCCAGTTGCCATACGGCGGCCAGGAACGGGCAGGACCACAGCCGCCGTCCGTCCTTCTCGGACCACAGCTCGACGTCCATGAAGACCGAGTGGTTGCGGGCCGCGGTCTCCTGGGGCGGCACCCAGCCCTTGGCCACCTTGCCCAGGGCGGGGGCCGGCATCGTCGGTGTCCGCTGGCCGTTGGCGAGCCAGCCGGTCTGGCTGACGGGCGGGCGGGAGCCGTAGCTGCCCGGCGGCGGCGACTCGACGAGGCGGTGCATGACCGATTCCGCGAGTTCGATGCGGTCGGCGACCGCGCAGGCCGACTCACGGGCGAGGTAGTCGATGACCAGGCCCGCCTTCTCGGCCTCCTTCAGCACCATGGGGATGAGGTCGGCCGGGGTGGAGAAGCGGGTGAAGTAGTCGTCGATGAGGAAGCAGGTGCTGATGCGCGGGCGCTTGCTGCGGCGGGCCATCGACGCGCGCACCGCGTCCACCCAGATCCGCACCTCGGCGAAGTGCTCGCCCAGGCGCTTGGGGCCCGCCTCGAAGTCCTCCATGTAGAGGTGGCCCAGCTCCAACGAGAGGTGCGCCAACGGCACGGACTGGGTGCGCAGCTCCGCGGTGGTCTCCTGGAACACGGCTTCGGTCACGCCTGCTCCCAGGACTCGTCGTCGGTCAGGCGCTTGGCGAGCCCGCTCAGCGCCGTCCAGGTGTCCTGGTTGGCGATCTCACTGTCGAGCACGTCCTCGTCGGTGATGAGCTGCTCCCGCCACTGCAGGACCGGTTCGAGCGGTACGGAGCCGAGGACCTGGCTGTATCCGATGCCCAGGTTGGAGGCGAGCTGCTTGAGGTCGTCGTCGGTCTTGCGCATCCAGGCCGACTGGGTGGGCGAGACCTGGGACCACAGCGGGGATTCCGGGTCGGGTACGGCGGCCCTCACGAAGCGGATGGAGTTGCGCAGCGCCTCCTCGTCATGCCCGCGGTCGACGCCGCCGGCGACGATGCCGCGCCTGCCGAAGACCAGGCTCGCGGCGGCGCCCACGTGCTGGCGGGTCCAGCGGTGGAAGACCAGCCAGCGGGCCGTGACCTCGCTCATCTCGGGCTGTGCGGTGGCCTCCAGGACCATGTCGACGGCGTAGGAGCGGCCGGCGCTGAGGTCGACGACGACCAGGTCGAACTCGTAGTAGAGCGTCATCAGCAGGTCGACGCAGCGGCGCAGGTTCTCGTCGCCGGTGGCGAACTCGCCGCCGCTGACGTCGCCGGGCATCAGCACCAGGCGTCCGGAGCCGGGCGGCGGGAAGCGCAGCACCTGGTGCTCGGTCTCGGACCAGACGTCGATCCGGGCCGGTTCGCTCACCTCTCCTATCAGGTAGGCGTGCAGGCCGCGGTCCTCGGTGTCCTGGCGGGCGTCGGCCACGTCGAAGACGGCCGCCGCGGTGGGCGAGCCGAAGTCGAAGTCGAGGTAGCAGACGTCGTCACCGGCCAGCGCGCGGTGGTAGGCGAGGTTGGCGCTGGTCACGGAGCGGCCCGTGCCCCCTTTGTCGGAGGCCGCGAAGATCAGCACGGTTCACACTCCCCGGTCCGCGGCTTCGCGCGCCCGGGCGAGCGCGTCGAGCTGTCCCAGCACCTCCAGCGTCAACGCGTAGGCCGTGCCCGGCTGTTCGTCCACGAGAGTGCGGGCGCGGCGCAGCTTGACCTCGATGTTCCTGAGCTGCATCCCGTGCCGGCCGTCGTCCTTGGGCGCGGGTTCCATCTGTTCGTTGCCCAGGAGGTGGGCGGACTCACTGAGCAACGCCTTTGACAGCTCGGTGAGTTCGAGGCTGCGGATCGGTGGCTGCTGGTACATCTCGTAGGCCTGCACCATGACCTCGGTGACGCGCTCGGTGATGCTCCAGGACACCGGCACGCGCCGCTTGTGGATCTCCGCGTCGGGATAGGCCGCGTGGATGTTGTCCCACAGGCCGACGCCCTCGCCGTCCCGGATCCGGCGCTTCCACATGTGGTCGAAGATGTCCTCGGCCAGCCTGAGCAGCCGGTCGTGCGAGGCCAGGTTGCGGGACAGGGTGCACAGCTGGACGGTTCGTTTCAGCAGCTGCGCCGAGAAGTCCGTCATGGACCAGGTCATGGGCGGGCCGAGCCGCTCGCTGCCCTGCAGCGGCAGGGCGATGCCGACGTTGTGCAGCGCGTGGACCATGGGGTCGTCGGCGGTCATCCGGCTGGTGATACGGCCGCGTTCGGCGAGGCGCTCCATGATGCTGACGGTGCGGGTCAGGTCGTCGTCGGTGGCGCGGCGCCGCATCAGGTCGTGTACGAGGATGGCGGCGACGGAGAGGGAGAAGTACTCCGACTCCAGCTTCTGTCCCGTCGTACGCCAGGGCAGGTCCTCCAGGGGCCAGCGGTCGTCGTCGAAGCGGGCGATGCGGGACCAGTACTGCTGGGTCAGCTCCCACCGCAGCCGGAGCGCCTCGGCGAGCTTCTGCTGTTCGGTGTTGAGCAGGCCGAGGGTGAGGGTGCGGTCGGAGAACAGGTCCTGGATACCGTCGAGGGCGACCACGGTGAAGTACAGATACGGCACCGCGTTGGCGACGCCCTCCGGCTGCGGCCCGATGGATTCGTCGGTCTCGACCTCGGGAGCGCCCTTCACCATGCTCCAGGCCCAGCCGCACTCGAAGAGCTGGTTCTCGTCCTTGAGGCCTTCCTGGACGTCGATACCGAGGAAGACGCTCTCGTTGATCGCCGCGCGCAGTGAACGGAAGCGGTTCTGGAACTTGTTGACCACCTGGCGCTGTGACAGCCGTCCCTGGCCGAGGAGTTCGCAGAGCGTGGCGCCCTGCGAGGAGTCGGTGTCGAAGACGTTGACGGTGAAGGAGCGCAGCAGGCTCACCATGGCGGCGGTGAGCCGGTTGCTGGTGTCCTGGCGCAGCTCGGAGATCGTCTCCTTGATGTCGCTGCGCCGGGTCCTCGTCTCGTAGATCTTGAGGAAGCCGAGCGTGGCGAGGCATAACGTGATCGACATGGAGAACGAGTCGACGACGCCGACCTGGCGCTGTTCCTCGCTGAGCTGCTTGGTCTTGTCGGCGGAGCCGAAGTAGTAACCCCCGGCGAAGGTGGGCCTCTTGTCCTCACCGGTGTGTGCCCGCATGAAGTCGGCCGCGGCCGTGACCAGGTTGGCCGGCACCTCCAGGCGTCCGCCGGCCCGCTTCAGGGCCTGCTGGACGTCCTCCTGTGTGGTGTCCGGGTCATCCAGTCGGAACGCGGGGATCTCGGTGGCGGGGTACAGCAGGCAGAGCAACCGCTCCGCGTCGGCAACGCTGCTCTCCTTGCCCCATTCGCCCCATTCCCACGCTCCCCCGTCGAAAGAGTGGCGGGCGACCGCCTGCCAGATGTCCAGCAGATGCTGGCGTGGCTTGATCTGCATCCCATGCCCCTGTCACAGGCCGCACTGCCATCAATTGAGGAATATCGCTGTTCTGTTGTGAAGATTCACCGTGGAAAGTCATCCATATTTCGGCGCCAGCCGTAGGCGACGATCATTCCCGAATATCCGTCGCGTACCTCGGCCTCGGATTCGAGCCGCTGCACCTTGAAGTCGCTCGCGAATGTCTCAAGGCTCGCGCGCACCTCGGATTCTCCCACGTCACAGGCCGGGAAGAAATGCTCGCCCGCGTGATAGCCCTGCGAATGCGCCATGAAAGCGGCGGCGAAAGGGGCGCCTGGGGCGAGGGCGCGCAGAAAGCGCTCGACACCGAGCGCGAACTCCTTGTGGGAGGTGGTCATCGATTCGGCGACGAAGAACATGGTCCCCATGGACCACCGGCCCTCGTGCCGCGCCAGGCCGAAGAGGTCGCCCTGCTCGACATGGACGACCTTGCGGAACCTCTCCCTCGGGTCCGCGCCCAGGGAGCTGTAGGCCTCGTCCTCGCACAGGGCGCCCCAGAACGGGTCCCAGTTCGTGTCGTAGGCGTCGACCTGGCTCGTCAGGTACTTGACGTTGGCGGGCGAGCGCTCCAGGAGGGTGATCTCCTCGCACCACGGCATCATGGCGAGTGCGGGATAGAGATTGGCGCCGGCGCCCACGTCGATACCGGAAACCGGACCGACGCCCTGCTTCCGGAAATGATCGACGAAATGATCCCGGATCAGGTGCAGGATCTCAGCGTCCTCCGCCTGTAAGGCGCTGTAGTTGTGCTGCACGTAGGCAATCGGGTCGAACTCAGCCCAGTGGACCTGCGCGTTCAGCTGGACGTCCCCCGACGATCTCTGGGTCATTCACTTACGGTACCAAAAGAAGGCGCACTGGGAGCGCGTCGAGGCATAGCCAAGTCACGGTCTTGAAGCGCCGGATCGGCCCTGCTCAAGATGGGCTGATCTCCAACTGAGCATCCGAAACGGCGGGCAAGGGGTGCTCACCCTCACGAGTGACTCCATTCCATCGCATAGGGGGCAGTTGATGGCTGTGCCGGAGGAACGTTTCCCTGTTCTGGGTAGCCGCTCTGACCAGGCGTTCTTCGCCGACAGCAGCGATCGGCCGCTGACCATGAGGGGCGTCACCGAGGCGGATCTGCCCGAGCTCCTCCGCGTGGACAGAGAGGTCTTCCCCGAGGACCCCTACCCCTACTTCGTACTCCGCCAGCACCTCGACGTGCACGGCGACCGCATCCTCGTCCTCGACGACGGCGAAAGCCTGCACGGCTACGTCCTGTTCGTCACCACCTCGGACGGCTATGTGTGCTGGGTACTGAGCCTGGCCGTCAGCGCCGACCAGCGCGGCCGGGGGCTCGGCAAACGGCTGATGCTGGAGGTGCTGCGGCAGTTGCGCCGGGAGCGGGTCGGCGAGGTGCGGCTGACGGTCGAGCCGACGAACGCGGCGGCCATCATGCTGTACCGGTCGCTGGGGTTCGCCGCCGAGGGCGGGGTGCATCGGGACTATCTGGGGCCCGGGGAGGACCGGCTCATCATGGTGTTGGGGATGGGGTTGCGGCCCTAGCGGCACCGCGGCCCTAGCGGCACTGCGCGTACCGCCGTGCCAGGGCGTGGAAGGCCTCCTTCGGTTCCCAGTGCCAGTCCGAATCGGGGTCGTCCGGGCGGTCCTTGAGGGGCTTGGTGATGGCGTAGCTCGCCAGGTCCAGGTCGTAGCGGGGGTTGTCGGGGCGGTGGGGGGCGTCGGGGGTGACGAACTCGAAGGCCATCGCCGCGTACAGGTTCATCGACTCGAAGACGTCCAGCAGATCTGTCATGTAGGCGGCCTGGGTGCGTTCGCTGCGCACCACGTCGCCCTTGATCTCCGGCGGGTTCTTGTCGTAGTCGACGATGTACCAGCCCATGCCGCCCGACTCGGGCGCACCGACGTACGCGCACGTGCCGAACTCGGTGATGGCGAGGGGCTTGCCCCAGCGCAGGTAGGGCTTCAACTCGCGTACGTAGTCGGCCGGTTGGCGGTGGTACGAGTAGTAGTCGATGCCGACGACGTCGAAGAGGGTCCAGTCGACCGGCTCGAAGGCCTCGTCCTGCGCGGCGGCGTAGCTCAGCCGGCCGTGGAAGACGGAGCGGGCGACCTTCGCCGCCTTCGCGGTGAAGCGGGCCAGGCGGCGCTGCATCTTCGCCATGTCGACCGCGCCCTTCTGGAGGTTCTCGATGCGGTCGAGGACCGTCTCCCCCGGCACGATCCCGGGCACGAACAGCCAGAACTCGCAGCCCACGCTGAAGTCGACGCTCGCGCCCTGCCGGCGCAGTCGCTCCGCGAACCGGCCGCACTCGGCGATGCTCTCCAGGATCTCCCGCTCCGGCACGTCGCCGAGGGTCGGCTGGAGCCAGACGTGCAGCCCGCGCTCGGCGGCTTCGGCGGCCGTCGCGGTGAGGCGCTCGACGCCGTCGCCGGTGACGTCGAGGGTGTCGGCGTGCAGCTCGTCGCGGATGATCCGGACGTCCCTGCGCATCCGGGCCGTACTCCACGCGGTTCCGGGCGTCTCCCCCTCGCCGACGGTGTAGACGACACCCCGGTGTTTCAGTCCCCCGTGCCGCCGCCCTCGTCCGCTCGCTCCGGTCGCGGTGGCCCGCCCGGCGGGCAGCACCGCCCCCGCCAGTCCGACGGCCGCCGTCCCCGCCAGAAACCCTGCCCGGCTGATCCCCTTGGTGTTCTCCATACGGCCACTGTGGCGAGGACGCGCCCGGCGCGCCGTCGGCCGATGGTCTACGGCGACGCAACCATGGGATGAGACAGGACGTCGACCACTGCAGAGATCGTCGAAGACGCACGAGCGAAGGAGAGCAAGATCTTAATCCCCGCCACTTCCCCGGTGACCCGACGCGCACTCCTCAGGGCCGGCACCGCCGCCACCGCGGCCACCCTCCTCACGAGCGCCCCCGCCCATGCCACCGGGCGCGAGGACGACGTCACCGCCCGCCTCCGGGCGCTGGAGCAACAACACGGCGCCCGCCTGGGCGTGTTCGCCCACAACCTCGCCACGAAGCGGACCGTCCGGCACCGCGCCGACGAACGGTTCCCGATCTGTTCCCTCTTCAAGACCCTGGCCGCCGCGGCCGTACTGCGGGACCTGGACCGGGACGGCGAGGTGCTGAACAAGCGCATCCACTACACGGCGGCCGACGTGGTGGCGAACTCCACCGTGACCGAGAAGCACGTGGCCACCGGCATGACCGTCGCCGAACTCGCCGACGCGGCCATCCGCTTCAGCGACAACACGGCCGGCAACCTCCTGTTGCGCGAACTCGGCGGCCCCACCGCCATCACCCGCTTCGCCCGCTCCCTGGGCGACCCGGTGACCCGCCTGGACCGCTGGGAGACGGAGCTCAACTCGGCGGAGCCGTGGCGGGCCACGGACACCACGAGCCCGCGCGCGATCGGCCGTACGTACGCCCGCCTGGTCCTCGGCAACGCCCTGAACCGCCCCGACCGCGACCTCCTCACCCACTGGCTGCTGAACAACACCACCAGCGTCAACCGCTTCCGCGCCGGGCTGCCCAGGACCTGGTCGATCGCCGACAAGACGGGCGGCGGCTCCTACGGCACGAACAACGACGCGGGGATCGCCTGGACCGAGGACGGCACCCCGCTCGTCCTGGTGGTCCAGACGACGCGACCCGACCAGGACGCGGCGCCGGACCACGCGCTGATCGTCGAGACGGCCGAGCTGCTCGCGGACACGCTCACCTGAAGCGCCGCACGTATCTGCGCTGCCAGGGCGTCTCCACGGCGTGCCGGTCGTAGTTCCGCCGCACGAAGTCCACGGCCTCCTCCGCCGGTACGCCGTCCAGGACCGCCAGACACGCCAGCGCCGTACCCGTACGACCGCGACCGCCGCCGCACGCGATCTCGACCCGCGCGGTGGCGGCCCGCTCCCAGGCCTCTTTGAGCGCGGTGCGGGCGGCCGGGCGGTCGGCGGGGAGCCTGAAGTCCGGCCAGCGGAGCCAGTGGGACTCCCAGGGGACCTCGGGTGGTTGTCTGCCGAGCAGGTAGAGGGCGTACGTGGGGGTCGGTGCCGTCGGGTCCAGGGGATGACGCAGGCCCCGGCCCCGTACCAGGCGTCCGGACGGCAGCCTGAGGACTCCGGCGTCGTTCTCGTCCCACTGCTTCTCGTCTTCCCTCTGCTTCTCGCTCTCCATGGCCCCTATTCGAAAGGTGCCCGGCCACCCGGGCAACCGAATCCGGCGCATCCGTGGTCTGGTGGGCGAGGGAGGGTGCTTGATGCAGGCCGAACCAGAGGCCCAGTTCCAGGAGTTCGTCAGGGCGCGGTGGTCCCATCTCGTGCGGACCGCGTATCTGCTCACCGGTGACGCGCACCATGCCGAGGACCTGACGCAGACCGCGCTGGCGAAGGCGTACCGGTCATGGCGGCGGGTGGCACGCGCCGACAATCCGGAGGCGTACGTCCGGCGGATGCTGGTCAGCTGCAACAGCGACCGGTTCCGCAAGCGACGGGTCGCCGAGCGGCTGACCGACGTGCCGCCTGAGGTGGCGGGGCGCGACGCGGGCTACGCGGGTGTGGACGAGCGCGGCGCGCTGCTCGGCGCTCTCGCCCAACTGCCGCCCAAACAAAGGGCGGTGGTGGTCATGCGCTACTGGGAGGACCTGTCCGAGGCGGAGGTCGCCGACGTGCTCGGCTGCTCCGTCGGCACGGTCAAGAGCCAGGCGTCCAAGGGGCTGGCGAAGTTGCGTACGTTCCCGGGGCTCGCACGGGTCCCGGAGGAGCAGGGAGGCGGCAGGTGAGCGGCGAGGAGCAGCGGCAGGGCGCGCAGGACGAGCGGGACTTCGAGGAGCAATTGCGGGAGTTGCTCGCCGAGGACGCCTACACGATCCGGCCGTCGCCGGCGCCGTATCCGGCGATCCGGCGGCAGGGCGTGGTCGAGCGGCGGCGCCGGGTGGCGGCGGCCGGGGCGGCGCTGGTGACGTTGGCGGCGATGCCGGTCGGGGCGTACGCGCTGGGCGGTGGCGGGAGGGGCGGCAGCACGGCGACGAACCCGACGACCTCGGCCAGTGCCACGCGGGCCCCTTCACCGACGCCGTCCGCGACACCGCGCGGGCCCGCGCGGCCGGGCACGGAACGGCAGCTGTTCGACGGGATCACCTTCGAGCAGGCGGCGGACGGACTGGAGAACTGCCTCGCCTACGACGCGGGGGGCCTCCAGGCCTCGGGCGACCCGGGCCGGGGCACGGCGGAGGACTACCGGATCCTGCTGGCGATGCGCAGCACCGGCGACTCCAACGCCCCCGGTGACGGCATGTTCGTCGTCGCGGTGCAGGAGAAGTCGCCGGATCGGACTTCGCTGATGTGCCGCATCAACGACGGCCAGACCGAGGGCATCTCCGGCTTCAGCGACGACACCGGTCTCATGGAGGACGAGGGCCCGGTGTACGTCAACCCCAACGCCGGCAAGCTCTACCAGCAGTCGGTCATCGACCGCGGCAACTGGAAACTGCCGTTCCGCTGGGGTGTGGTCGGCATGGTCAAGCCGTCGGTGGCCGAGGTGACGGTCTCCTACGGCGGCTCCAGCAGTAAGGCCGCGCTCGACGACGGCTTCTTCGTGGCGTCCGGCGAGCTGAACCAGCAGGTCACCGTGGCACCGCACATCAAGGGCTACGACGCCGGCGGCAAGTTGGTCTACGACTCCGACGGCGACAAGTACTACCAGCGGACCCTTCCGTAACAACGACAGGTCGGGGGCGCCGCACCGGGGACGGCGCCCCCGACCCGTCAGGATGCCTGCGGCTCGCCGACCTGCGTTTCGCGGTTCCTGAGCGGCCGGGTCACCTGCTTCGACAGGCACGACGGCATCCCCGCCGTAGTGCCCACCGTCGTGCCCGCTGCCGCCTCCGTCGTCGCGTCCGTCGTCTGCCGCCGGTAGGCGCTGGGCGACATGCCGACCAGCTCGTTGAACCGCGTGCTGAAGGTGCCCAGCGACGAGCAGCCGACCTCGAAGCACACCTCGGTGACGCTGAGGTCGCCCCGGCGCAGCAGCGCCATCGCGCGCTCGATGCGCCTGGTCATCAGGTAGCCGTACGGCGACTCGCCGTACGCGGCCCGGAACTCGCGGCTCAGGTGCCCGGCCGACATGTGCACGCCGCGCGCGAGCGCCTCGACGTCCAGTGGCTGTGCGTACTCGCGGTCCATCCGGTCGCGGACGCGGCGCAGCGCCTTGAGGGTCCGCAGGCGCTGGTCATCGGGCGTCGAGTGGTTTGAGGACACACCCGCATCATCCCGAACGCCCTCCGGGCCCGTCCACTGCTGTGCCCGCTCACGGGAGCGGGCCGCGACGAAGGACCTCACCGGCAGCGTCGTGACACACATCCCGGCTCAGCCGCCGACGTAGGTCGCGAGGTGCTCACCGGTGAGGGTGGAGCGCTGGGCGACGAGGTCGGCGGGGGTGCCCTCGAAGACGATCTTGCCGCCGTCGTGGCCGGCGCCGGGGCCGAGGTCGATGATCCAGTCGGCGTGCGCCATGACCGCCTGGTGGTGCTCGATGACGATGACCGACTTGCCCGAGTCGACGAGCCGGTCGAGGAGCCCGAGCAGTTGCTCGACGTCGGCGAGGTGGAGGCCGGTGGTCGGCTCGTCCAGGACGTAGACCCCGCCCTTGTCGCCCATGTGTGTGGCCAGTTTCAGCCGCTGCCGCTCGCCGCCGGACAGCGTGGTGAGGGGCTGGCCGAGGGTGAGGTAGCCGAGTCCGACGTCCGCCATCCGCTCCAGGATCTTGTGGGCGGCCGGGGTTGCGGCCTCGCCGCCGCCGAAGAACTCCTCGGCCTCGGTCACCGACATCGCGAGCACCTCGCTGATGTCCCGGCCGCCGAGGTGGTACTCCAGCACCGACGCCTGGAACCGCTTCCCCTCGCAGTCCTCGCAGGGGGTGTCGACGCCGGCCATCATGCCGAGGTCGACGTAGATGACACCGGCGCCGTTGCAGGTGGGGCAGGCGCCCTCCGAGTTGGCGCTGAACAGGGCCGGCTTCACGCCGTTGACCTTGGCGAACGCCTTGCGGATCGGGTCGGCGAGGCCGGTGTACGTCGCCGGGTTGCTGCGTCGCGAGCCGCGGATCGGCGTCTGGTCCACCGAGACGACGCCCTCCGGCGCCGGGATGGAACCGTGGATGAGGGAGCTCTTGCCGGAGCCGGCGACACCGGTGACCACGCAGAGCACGCCGAGCGGGATGTCGACGTCGACGCTCTGGAGGTTGTTCGTGGTCGCGCCGCGGATCTCCAAGGTGCCGGTGGCCTTGCGCACCGTGTCCCGCAGCGTGGCCCGGTCGTCGAGGTGGCGGCCGGTGACGGTGTCGCTCGCCCGCAGCCCCTCGACGGTGCCCTCGAAGCAGACGGTGCCGCCCGCCGTGCCCGCGCCGGGGCCGAGGTCCACGACATGGTCGGCGATGGCGATGGCCTCCGGCTTGTGCTCCACCACGAGGACCGTGTTGCCCTTGTCCCGCAGGCGCAGCAGCAGGTCGTTCATGCGCTGGATGTCGTGCGGGTGCAGGCCGATGGTGGGCTCGTCGAAGACGTACGTGACGTCGGTGAGCGAGGAGCCGAGGTGGCGGATCATCTTGACGCGCTGTGCCTCGCCGCCGGACAGGGTGCCCGCGGACCGGTCGAGGGAGAGATAGCCGAGGCCGATCTCCGTGAACGAGTCGAGGGTGTGCTGCAGCGCGGTGAGCAGCGGCGCCACGGTCGGATCCTTGAGCGCGCGGACCCATTCGGCGAGGTCGCGGATCTCCATGGAACAGGCGTCGGCGATGGAGAGCTTGTTGATCTTCGATGACCGGGCGCCCTCACTGAGCCGGGTGCCGTCGCACTCGGGGCAGGTGGTGAAGGTGACCGCACGCTCGACGAAGGCCCGGATGTGGGGCTGCATCGATTCCTTGTCCTTGGACAGGAACGACTTCTGGATCTTCGGGATCAGGCCCTCGTAGGTGAGGTTGATGCCGTTGACCTTGATCTTGGTCGGCTCGCCGTAGAGGAAGGCGTGCATCTCCTTCTTGGTGTACCGGCGGATCGGCTTGTCCGGGTCGACGAAGCCGGACTGGGCGTAGAGCTGCACCGTCCACTGGCTGTCCGACTTCCAGCCGGGAATCGTGAACGCGCCCTCCGACAGCGACTTGGAGTCGTCGTAGAGCTGGGTGAGATCGATGTCGGAGACCGAGCCGCGGCCCTCGCAGCGGATGCACATACCGCCGGTGCGCTCGAACGTCGCCTTCTGGGCCTTGGTCTTCGCGCCGCGCTCGACGGTGATCGCGCCGCTCGCCCGGACCGAGGCGGTGTTGAAGGAGTACGCGCTGGGCGGGCCGATGTGGGGCGTGCCGAGTCGGCTGAACAGGATGCGCAGCATCGCGTTGGCGTCGGTGGCGGTGCCGACCGTGGAGCGGGGGTCGCCGCCCATGCGCTGCTGGTCGACGGTGATCGCGGTGGTCAGCCCGTCCAGGACATCCACCTCGGGGCGGGCCCTGTTCGGCATGAAGCCCTGCAGGAAGGCGCTGTACGTCTCGTTGATCAGCCGCTGCGACTCGGCGGCGATCGTGTCGAACACCAGCGAGCTCTTGCCCGAACCGGAGACGCCGGTGAAGACCGTCAGCCGGCGCTTGGGGATCTCGATGCTGACGTCCTTGAGGTTGTTCTCGCGGGCGCCGTGCACGCGGATCCACTCATGGCTGTCGGCGGCGTGCGGTGCGGGGGACTGCGCGTCCGTCCTCGTGGCCCTGGCCCTGCTCATCGTGTGCTCTCCCTCCGGTGGGTGGCTCAGCCCCGCTGCTGGATTCGGATCATGTTGCCCGCGGGGTCGCGGAAGGCGCAGTCACGGACCCCGTACGGCTGGTCGATCGGCTCCTGGACGACGTCGGCGCCGGCGGCCTGCACGCGCTCGAACGTCGCGTCGACGTCGGGGGTGGCCAGGACGATGCCCCCGTAGGTGCCCTTGGCCATCATCTCGGCGATGACCTTGCGTTCGTCGTCGGTGACGCCGGGGTCGGCGGCGGGGGGAGTGAGCACGATGGAGGTGGCGGGCTGGCCGGCCGGGCCGACCGTGATCCAGCGCATTCCGCCGTAGCCGACGTCGTTTCTGACCTCGAAGCCGAGGATGTCGCGGTAGAAGCCGAGGGCGGCGTCCGGGTCGTCCTGCGGAAGGAAGCTGGCGTGAATCGAGATGTCCATGGCCGTCACGCTAGCGGCGGCCGGGGGGCGGCGCTTCTTGATTCCTGACCGCTCTTTTCTCACCCCCCAGACCCCGCTCCTCGAACGCCGGAGGGGCTGAGTCGTTCAGCCCGTCCGGCGTTTGAGGACGAGGCCCCTTCAGGGCCGATAGCGGGGGTCTGGGGGCGGAGCCCCCAGGGATGGGACGGGTAGGGGCGGCGGGGGCGAGAACCGCCCTACAGCAACCCCGCACCGGCCAGATACTTCCCCACCCGCTCAACCTCCTCCACCGACAGCGGCACCTGCGGCTCCGCCGTCGCCGGACAGTCGATGACCCCCCGCAGATGCAGCGCCGCCTTGAACGCGCCCAACGCCGACGAACTGCCCCCCATCCGCTCGGGATCCCCGACGGTGACCAGGCCGAACAGGGCGCACAGCCGCTCCTGCTCGGACCGCGCCCGCTCCCAGTCCCCGGCGCGGCACAACCGGTCGAGGTGGACGTACCCGTGCGGATCCACGTTGGCGAGCCCCGGCACCGCCCCGTCCGCCCCCATCGCGAGCGCCGCGTCGACGAAGAGCTCCGAGCCGGTCAGCACGCTGAAGCCCTGGATGTCGGCTCGGCCGCGGGCACCGGTCACGACCTCGCGGAAACCGGCCAGGTCGCCACTGGAGTCCTTCAGCCCCGCCAGGACGCCCTCCGCGCCGAGTTCCAGGATCACGTCGGCGGGCAGCTTGGTGTGGACGGAGGCCGGGAGGTCGTACGCGATGACGGGGACGGGAGAGGCCGCCGCGAGAAGCCGGTAGTGCCGGGCGATCTCGGCGCGGTGGGTACGGGCGTAGAAGGGGGCGGTGGCCACGACCGCGTCGGCGCCCGCACCCGTGACCTCCCGTACGTGGTCCAGGACCCTGGGCGTCGTCATGTCGATCACGCCGGCCAGCACCGGGAGCTGCCCCGAGACATGCCCGGCCACCGCCTCCACCACCACCCTGCGCTGCCGGTCCGTCAGATACGCCGCCTCCGACGTCGAGCCCAGCACGAACAGACCGTGCACCCCGCCCGCCACCAGGTGGTCGACCAGCCTGAGCAGCGACGGGACGTCCACCTCGCGGTCCGGTGTCAGGGGCGTGCAGACGGGCGGGACGACACCGGTGAGCGGGGTGGGGATGGTCATCAAGGCTCCTTGGAATGGTGACTCTGTCGTACGAGGTCGCGGGTGGCCTCGCCCTCCTCCACTGGATGGTGACACCTGTAACGATGCTCCGGGCGAGACGCGGCCGAGAAGCCCGGCATCACGTCCGCACACACCCCGTCCGCCTTCCAGCACCGCGTCCGGAAGGGGCACCCGCTCGGCGGACGCGTCGCCGACGGCACCGGGCCGACCAGCGGGATCGGGTCGATGGGGTCCAGCAGGCCGGGCGTCGCGGAGAAGAGGGCCCGGGTGTACGGGTGCCGGGAGCCGTCGGTGACGTCGGCGGCCGGGGCCTCCTCGACGATCCGGCCCAGGTACATCGTGATCACACGGTCGCTCATCCGCCGTACCGTCTGGATGTCGTGCGAGACGAAGACCAGGGCCAGACCCAGCCGCTCCTTCAGATCCAGCAGGAGGTTCAGGATCTGGGCCCGCACCGACACGTCCAGCGCGCTCGTCGGCTCGTCGGCCACCACCAGGTCGGGGTCCAGCGCCAACGCCCGCGCGATCGCGACGCGTTGGCGCTGACCGCCCGACAGCTGGCCGGGCAGCGCGTCGGCGAGGGCGCGCGGGAGGCCGACCAAGGACATCAACTCCCTTACGCGCGCCTCGCGTTGGGATTTCGTGCCCCGGTCGTGCACGTCCAGCGGATCCCGCAGTACCTGCCGGACCGGGAGGCGACGGTTCAGGGCCGTCGACGGGTCCTGGAAGATCATCCCGGTGCCCGCCCCCACCGCCGTCCTGCGCTCGGCCGGCGTCATCGTCCACAGGTCGCGCCCCCGGAAGGCCACCGTCCCCTCCGTCGGCCGTTGCACCCCCACCAGCACCTTCGCCAGCGTCGACTTGCCGCACCCCGACTCACCGACCACGCCGACCGTCTCACCGGGCGCGATGACGAGATCGGCGCCGGTCAGGGCGTACACCCTCTCCCGGGTGAACAGGCCGCCGCTGCGCGCCTTGTGCACGACGTGCGCGTCGGACAACTCCACCAGCGCGTTCACCGGGCGACTCCCCTCGCGTTCACTGGACGACCCCGCTCTCCGACCGGTCCGTCGGTGCCAGCACCACCGCCGGGTGATGACAGGCCGCCGTATGCGTCGCCGGACCCACCAGATCCGGTGCCGTCGCCCGGCACACCTCGCTCGCCAGCGGGCAGCGGTCCGCGAAACGGCAGCCCGCGGGGAAGTCGGCGGGGGACGGGACCACGCCCTTGATCTGCGTCATCCGCTCCTGCGCCGACTCCAGCGACAGCACGCTGCCCAGCAGGCCCCGTGTGTAGTGGTGCGCCGGCGCCTCCACCAGGTCGGCGGTCACGCCCGTCTCGACGATCTGGCCGCCGTACATCACGGCCACCCGGTCGGTGACGTCCGCGATCAGCGCGAGGTCGTGCGAGACCAGGATCAGGGCGAAGCCCAGCTCCTCCCGCAGCCTCAGCAGCAGCTCTATGATCTGCGCCTGCACGGTGACGTCCAGCGCGGTCGTCGGCTCGTCGGCGATGATCAGCTTCGGGTCGCGGGACAGGGCCATGGCGATCAGGACGCGCTGCCGCTGGCCGCCGGAGAGTTCGTGCGGGTAGCTGCGCAGGGTGCGTTCGGGGTCGAGGCCGACCAGGGTGAGGAGTTCTTGGGGGGTACGGCGGCCTCCGCGGCGTACGACCTGCTTGAGCTGCGAGCGGATCGTCATCGCCGGGTTCAGGGACGACAGGGCGTCCTGGTAGATCATCGCCATCTCGTGGCCCAGCAGCCGTCGCTTCGCGCGCATCGGCTCGCCCACCAACTGCCGCTGGTTGAACCGGACATGGCCGCGCACCCGGGCACCCTTGGGCTCAAGGCCCATCACCGCGAGGGCGGTGAGCGACTTCCCGCAGCCCGACTCACCGACCAGCCCCAGCACCTCACCGGGCTGCACCTCGAAACTGATGCCGTCGACGATGTCCACCCCGCCGTGCCGGCCCTCGAACCCGATCGCCAGGTGCTCCACGGCGAGCACCGGTTGCAGCCCCTGGGGCAACGGCCGCGCCCGTGACCGCAGCCGCGCCGCCGCCTCCATCAGCCCGGGCAGCTGCAGCACCTCACCGCTGCCCGGCTCCGGCGCCTCCAGATGGTCGTGTTCGTCGCGTACGTCGACCTCGCGCGCCGAGGGTGCCGCCCACGCGTCCGACACGCCCTCGGAGAGGATGTTCAGGGAGAGGACGGTCACCAGCATCAGCAGGCCGGGGAAGACCGTCGCCCACCAGCCCCCGGTCAGCACCATGTTCTTGCCGTCCGCGATGACACTGCCCCAGGACGGGTCCGGCGGCCGGACGCCCGCGCCGATGAAGGACAGCGACGCCTCGAAGACGATCGCCTCCGCCACCTGGACCGTGCAGAACACCAGCACCGGGGCGGCGCAGTTGATCGCCACGTGCCGCAGCACGATGTGGGGCGTCCGGGCGCCGATCACCCGTTCCGCCGTCACATAGTCCTCGCCGTACTGGTCGAGGACGTTCGCCCGTACGACCCGTGCCACGGGGGGAGTGAAGAGGAACGCGATCGCGCAGATCAGGACCGTGATGCCGCCGCCGAAGACCGCGACCAGTACGGCCGCCAGCGCGATGCCGGGGAACGCCATCACCACGTCCAGGCAGCGCATCAGCGTCTCGTCGACCGCCTTGCGGGAGGTGGCCGCGATGGCGCCGATCAGGGCGCCGACGACCAGCGCGAGTCCGGTCGCGCCGAGCCCGATCGCCAGCGACCAGCGGGCGCCGTACATCAGCCGGCTGAGGATGTCCCGGCCGAGGCTGTCCTGGCCCATCCAGTGCTCGGCGGACGGGTGTCCGGTGCCGTCGACGGGGGCCTGCTGGTCGAGCGGGTCGTGCGGGGCGAGGAGCGGGGCGAACAGGGCCATCAGGACCACGACGGCCAGGAAGCAGACGGCCACCTTCGACAGCAGCGGCAGCTTGCGCCAGCCGCGCAGCCGGATGCCCGGCCGGGACAGTGCCTCGGCCAGGCGCTTGCGGTTGAACGTCATGTCGCCTCCCGCAGTCGCGGGTTGACCAGGAGATAGAGGATGTCGATGACGAGGTTGACGACCACGAAGCCGGTCGCCGTGGTGAGGACGACACCTTGGACGACGGCCGGGTCACCGTTCTTCACGGCGTCGATCATGAGCTTGCCCATCCCGGGGAGGGAGAAGATCGTCTCGATGACGACGGCGCCGCCGAGGAGGTAGCCGACGCGCAGGCCCAGCACGGTCAGCGGGTTGATGAGCGCGTTGCGCAGGACGTTCCGGCCGACGACCACCACCGGGGGCAGCCCGCTGCCGATCGCCGTACGGACGTAGTCCTTGTCCAGTTCCTCCACCACCGACGTGCGCACGATACGCGTCAGCTGCGCCGCCACCGGCAGCGACAACGCGAGGGCGGGCAGGGCCATGGTCTTCAGCCAGCCGGTGAAGGAGTCCGCCGGGTTGATGTAGCCGCCGGTCGGGAACCAGCCGAGGTCGACGGCCAGGTACTGGATCATCAGCAGCGCCAGCCAGAAGCCGGGGGCGGCGACCCCGGTGAGGGAGACGACGCGGATGATCTGGTCGGGGAGACGGTCGCGGTAGATGGCCGCCGTCACGCCGCCGAGCAGCGACAGCACGACCGCGATGCCGAGGCCCAGGAAGGTGAGCTGGAGGGTGAGCGGCAGCGCGGTCATGACCTGGTCGACGACCGGCGCCCGGGTCAGGGCGCTGGTGCCCATGTCGCCATGGAGCAGATCGCCGAGGAAGACGACATAGCGGACGGGGAGGGGATCCAGCAGGCCGTTCTCCTCGCGGAAGTCGTGCAACTGCTGGGCGGTGGGGTTCGCGCCCTGGAAGAACGCGGACGCCGGGTCGACGTCCGAGAACCGCATGACCAGGAACACGAACAGCACGATGCCCAGCATCAGCGGCACGAGCAGCACGACGCGACGGGCCAGGATCCTGACGACAGTGACCACTCAGGAACTCCTAGGGCCTAGGACCACTTGGCCTGGAGGAGGTTGATGCCGGGGTACGGCTGTGCCCTTATCCCGCTGAGCTGCTTCGGGTTCCAGGCCGTCATCAGCTCGTTGTGGACGACCGGGTAGAGCACGGCCTGCTCGGCGACGACGTCGATGTAGTCCTGGACCATCGTCTTCTTCTTGTCGGTGTCCGGCTCCTGGGTGGCCTGGTCCATGTCCTTGAAGAGCGCCTTGGCGACGGAGTTGTCGGCCCACCGCGTGTACTGCATCCACAGGTTCTCGGGGCCGTAGTTGTAATGCATGATCAGGTCGGCGTCGAGGCCGAACTGGTTGGGGTTCGAGGCCGCGGCGACCACCTGGTAGTCCTGCTTCTGGTCCATCTTGGTGAAGACGGCCGTCGTCTCCTGCGGGGAGAGGGTGGTCTTGACACCGATCGCGTCCCAGGATGCCTTGATGGTCGGCAGACAGTCGACGATCCAGCTCACGTTCACGGCGAGGATCTCGATCTCCAGCCCGCTGACCCCGGCCTCCTTCAGCAGCGCCTTCGCCTTGTCGGGGTCGTAGTCGTAGACGGTCTTCGCGCGCCGGTAGCTGGGGTTGGCCTCGTTGAGGAAGGACGACGCCGGCTTGCCGTGCCCCTTGAGGGCGACCTCGATCATCTTGCCGGTGTCGACGGCGTAGCGCAGCGCCTGGCGGACCCGTACGTCGTCGAAGGGCTTGTGCTTGGTGTTGAACATCAGGAACAGGTTGTTCATCCCGGCGCCGCCCGCGACCGTGAGCCCGCCGCTCTCCAGCTGCTGGATGTTGGCGTACGGGATGTTGTCGGAGATCTGCGCACCGGCGCTGGCGCCCGAGATCCTGGCCACGCGCGGCGCCGCGTCCACGATCGTCAGCCAGTTCATCTTCTTGAAGGCGGGCTTGCGCGGGCCGTTGTAGTCGGCGAACGCCTCGAAGGTGGTGTTGGACTTCGGGTGGTGCGCGGTCTGCCGGTACGGCCCCGAGCCGATCGCCTTGCCCGCGATGGCGTCCTCCCAGGCACCCGGCTGGGAGAAGACGTGCTTCGGCATGATCTTGGCGAGGGTGAGCCGCGAGATCCCGTCCGGGAAGGGGAACTTGAGCACCAGCTCGACGTTCTGGGCGTCGATCTTGCGGACCTCCTTCAGCCAGCTGGCGAAGAAGCCCTTGGCGAGGGTCTGCGTCTTGGGGTCGAGGATCCGGTCGAAGACGAAGACCACGTCGTCGGCGGTCACCGGCTTGCCGTCGTGGAACTTCGCGCCCGCCCGTAGCGCGAACTTCCACGACGTGCTGTTCGGGTCCGCCGGCACCTGGGTGGCGAGCGCGGCATACGGCTCGCGGGAGATCGGGTCGGTGTCGAGGAGGCCCTCGTAGATGTGGTTGTTGGCGGCCATGCAGAAGGCGGAGGCCGTCTGGGTGGGGTCCCAGCTGCCGTCGTTGCCGTAGCCGATCACCGCGGTGAGCGTCCGGTTCCGGCCACCGCCCCCACCGGTCTCGTTGGTGGACTCCGGCCCCGACGAACAGGCCGACAGCGACGCGGAGACGGCGGCGGCCGCGCCCAGCGCGCCGGTGTACTTCAGGAACGACCGGCGGTGCAGCGCCGGCACGTCGTGGGTCACGTCGCGCACGGTTCCTCCAGCGGTGGGTTGTGTGAGGAGAAGTGAGGAGATACGACGTCCTACGTCCTGACGGTCAGCGCGACCATAGGTGGGGCGCTGGGGGCGGTCAAGGGATCTCACACGAATGGCGCATCTGCCACAGGTCGGACCAATGGCGCTGTGAAATGGCGAGAGTTGATCCCCCGTCAGAGCCGTATCCGGCAGACATGGGACGTGGGACGTCTGGGTGCGCGTACCATGCGCCGCATGCCCGGGCAGCCCAGGAACAGCCGTACGTCCCGTACGTCCGAGGAGTCCAGGAACAGCCGGATCCAGCGCCAGGTCATGCAGCTGATCATCGACCGCAGGCTCCAGGCCGGCGCCCTCCTGCCCACCGAGGCCGAGCTCATGGACGACCTCGGCGTCAGCCGCAACTCGGTCCGTGAGGCGCTCAAGGCGCTCCAGGCCCTGGACATCGTGGAGATCCGGCACGGCTACGGCACGTACGTCGGCCAGGCCTCACTCACCCCGCTGATCGACGGGCTGACCTTCCGCACGCTCGCCCGGCACGACCATGACGCCGGTGCGCTCGCCGAGATCCTCCAGGTGCGGGAGGTGCTGGAGGAGGGGCTGATCCGGCGGGTGGCGGCGACGGTCACGGAGGCGGAGCTGGATCGGCTGGAGGGGGTGGTGGCGAGGATGGAGACGGCGGGTCGTGCGGGGCGGGCGTTCCCGGAGCTGGACCGTGAGTTCCACGAGCTGCTGTACGCGTCCCTCGGCAACGACCTGGTCCCGCAGCTCCTCGGCGCGTTCTGGACGGTCTTCCGCCGAGTGTCCGGCGCGCGGGGGCGCCCCGACGACCCGTCCCCCGAGCTGACGGCTCGTCGGCATCACGAGATCGTGACCGCGTTGCGCGCCCGCGATGTGGAGGGGGCTCAGCGAGCGATGACGGTGCATTTCCGGGGGATCGCGGCGCGGGCGGGTCGGGGGTCTCGGGCGTCTGACTGACGGCTGCGGGCCGGGAGGGTTGTTTTCGCCCCCGCCGCCCCTACCCGTCCCATCGCCGGAGGGGCTGATGTCAGCTAGCTCAGGTCGGCCACCGGCAGTCGGCGGAACTCGATCGTCTCGTACGTTCCCGTCACCCCCGTCTCGTACAGGATCCCGACCGTACGCCGGTCGAGCGACACCAGGTCGGAGTACGCCGCCCGCTGCTGAGACAGCGTCAGCGCCTTCGTGAAGGTCGATCCACCGTCCGCGCTGCGCCATACCGCCATCGACTGACGGGCGGTGGGCACGGACGGGCCGGAGAAGAGCAACGGGGCGTCCTGGCCGGGGAGTTGGAGGACACTGGCCTCCACCACGGGGACGTCGTTCAGGTCAGGCTGGACGGTGTACGGGAGGTCCAGGGTCTCGGCGCCGTCGCCCGAGTGCGCGTCGAGCCGGTTCCCGGCGCTCGCGCCGAGCTGGTCGCGGGAGTTGAAGTACACCCTGCCGTCGGGGAGTTCCGCGGCAGTCGATTCGTTGGCGTTGCTGTCGCCGTCGTAGGAGTCGTCCACGAAGCCCACGCGCCAGCTGAGCCCGGCGTCGTCGCTGTAAATGGCGTGCCCGCCGTAGTACTTGGGCTCCTGGCCGGTATCGGCGGAGCCGGCCGGCGGAGCCACCGAGTGGTTCGAGGCGACGACCAGCCGTCCTGCGTACGGGCCCTTCCTGAGCGCGATGGCATGCCCCGGGCCCGTCGCGTACCAGCGCCAGTTCGCCGGCTTCACCTGCCGCGTGATGTCCCGGGGGGTGGTGAAATGGCGGCCGTCGTCGAGGCTCCGCTGGACGAACACCCGCCGGCTCTCCTCCGGCGTCACCTCGCCCCGCATTATCTCCGCCTCCGTCACGGCACCGCTGTTGTAGGAGGTGACCAGCACGACCGCGCCCGTGCGCGGATCCACCACCGGCGCCGGATTGCCCCGCGTGTCCCCCTCCCCGGCGGCGACCACCGTCAGCGGGCCCCAGGTGCAGCCGCCGTCGGTGGAGCGTCTGAGGACGACATCGATGTTGCCGGTGTCCCCCGCACCGTCGTGCCGGCCCTCGGCGAAGGCCAGCACCGTGCCCCGCCGGGTCGTGACGGTCGCCGGGATACGGTAGGTGTCGTAGCCGCCCTCGCCCGACAGGTACGGGACGGAGGAGGTGCAGCCGGTGCCCGCCGAGGCGGTTCCGGTCGTGGTGAGGGGGGCGGTCAGGAGTACTGCGGTGACTAGGAACGTACGGCTGAGTGTGCGGCTCAGGATGGTCATCGAGTTCCCTTGGGTTCCCTTGACGGGGTGTCAGCATTGACCTGTCCGTCACAGGCTCCCCGGTGTCACCATTCCTGACTCATACGCCACGATGACCAACTGCGCCCGGTCCCGTGCCCCCAGCTTGCCCATGATGCGGCTGACGTGGGTCTTCGCCGTCAGCGGGCTCAGTCCCAACGCCTCGCCGATCTCCGTGTTGTTGAGGCCACGGGCGACCAGCGTCAGCACTTCGCGTTCACGTTCGGACAGGCATTCGGGCCCGCCGGCAGGGGGTGCGGAGGGGCTGCGCAGGAAACGCTCGATCAGCCGTGCGGTCGGGCCCGGTGACAGGAGGGACTCCCCCGCGGCCACCGTACGGATGGCGTCGAGGAGTTCGGCGGGCCTGGTGTCCTTGACGAGGAATCCGGAGGCGCCGGCCCGCAGCGCGTCCACGATGTTCTCGTCGGTGTCGTAGGTGGTGAGGACCAGGATCCGCACCCCGGCCAGGTCCTCGTCGGCCGCGATGAGACGGGTCGCCTCGATGCCGTCCAGGTCGGGCATGCGGATGTCCATCACGACGAGGTCGGCACGTGCGCTGCGGACCAGTTCCGCGGCCTGGCGGCCGGTGCCCGCCTGGCCGACGACCTCCATGTCCGGGGCCGACTCGACCAGCATGGCGAAGGCTTCCCGGACCAGCGTCTGGTCGTCCGCGAGCAGGACGCGGATCACCGGTCACCTCCCCCGTCCGTTCCAACCGTTCCGACAGTTCTGACGGGCAGTACGGCCGTCACCTGGAAACCCCCCTCGTCGCGCCGTCCGGCGTCGAGTGTGCCACCCACGCTGCGGGCCCGTTCCCGCATGCCGACGAGTCCGTAGCCGGGGGCGCCGTCCTCGCCCCCGGGGCACGCGCCCTCGTCGGTGACGGACACGCGCAGGGCGCCCAGTTCCTCGTACAGCTCGACGCGTACGGCGGGTTCGGGCCCCGCGTGCCGTACGACGTTCGTCAGCGCCTCCTGCACGATCCGGTACGCGGCCGCGCCCACGGCGGGCGGCGCCTGTCGCACCCGTACCGACGACTCCACCCGCGCCCCGGCCAGCCGCGCCGCCTCCACCAGGTCCGGCAGGCCGTCGAGGCCGGGCAGCGGGCCGCGCGTCTCGCCGGCGACCCCCTGCTCGCGCAGCACGTCCAGCGTCGTACGGAGTTCGCCGCGTGCCGTGCGGCAGGTCTCGGCTATGTCGTCCAGGGACTTCGCCACCGTCTCGCGGTCCAGTCGCTCGGGGTCCGCGGCCAGGACATGGGCGGCCACCGAGGTCTGCACGCCGATGAGCGTGATGGTGTGGGCGAGCAGGTCGTGCAGGTCGCGGGCGATGCGCAGGCGTTCCTCGGCGACGCGGCGGCGGGCCTCCTCCTCGCGGGTGCGCTCCGCGCGTTCGGCGCGTTCGACGATGGCGGCGACGTACTGGCGGTAGTAGCGGACGTCGATGCCGCAGAAGAGGAACGCGACGACCCAGCCGGAGATCCGCAGGATCTCCATCGTCCCGTCGGGGTTGGTGACGGCGTTGAGGATCAGTGTCACACCGAGGACTGCGGCGCCGGTGAGCAGCGTGCGGCGCACCGTGCCGGTCGCCGCGACCGTGTACAGCACCACCATGGTCCCGAAGATGGGCGCGGCGTGGTTGTTCTCGAAGGCGTGGTACGGGGCGATGCAGACCATCACCACGACCAGCACCAGCAGCGGACGGTGGCGCCGCCACACCAGGGGTATGTGGGCGGCGAACAGCAGGGTCCAGCCGAGCGCGTCGGGCCGCCGCCCGTCGTCGACGAGCAGGGCGACGACCGTGGCGAGGGCGGCCCATGCCGCGGCCAGCAGTGCGTCGTTGCGGGTGCGGTGCGGGGCGGTCAGGGGGTCGCGGTTGATCGCGGCCATGACCCGCTCGCCGATCTGGGGCCGGGGCGCTGTCGTGGTTGCCTGCACGGGGTTCATCTTCCGGGACGGCGGCGCCCCTCCGGGAGGGAGGGGCGCCGGTCGGTCAGGGGAGGGAGACGGCCACGGCCTCCGGTTCCTTCGGCGGGACGGCCGGTCGGGGGCCGTCGGGCTCGCGGGACAGTCCGCCCGGCCACCACACCTTGCGCCCCAGGGCCACGCTCGCGCTGGTCACCAGGTAGGTGCGCACCAGGAACGTGTCGAGCAGCACGCCCACCGCGATGACGAAGCCCAGCTCGACGAGCTGCACCAGCGGCATGTTGGTGAGCACCGCGAAGGTGGCGGCGAGGATGAGTCCGGCGGAGGCGATGACACCGCCGGTCGTGCGCAGCGCGGTGAGCGCGGCCGTCGCCGGTTCGGCGCCGTTCAGGCACTCCTCGCGCATCCGGTGCATCAGGAAGATGCCGTAGTCGACGCCCAGGGCCACCAGGAACACGAAGGAGAGCAGCCCGAGTCCGGGATCCGTGCCCTCGAAGCCGAAGAGCGGTCCGAAGACGAGCCCGCCGATGCCGAGCGCCGCGCCCCACACGGCGACCACGGCCGCCACCAGGATCAGCGGCGCGACGAGCGAGCGCAGCAGGGCGATGAGGATCAGCAGCACGGACAGCAGCACGATCGGTACGACGACGAGACGGTCACGGGCGTTGGTGTCCTTCAGGTCGAGCTGCTCGGCGCTGGGCCCGCCGACGTAGGAGCCGTCGAGCCGGTCGCGCAGGGCCTCGATGGTGGCGGTCTCCCCGGCGGACTGGGGCGGCGCGGTGGCGAGGACGGAGATCTCGGTCCAGCCGTCTCCGGTACGGCCTTCCCGCGCGCTGTCGACTCCCCGGGTGGAGTGGATCGAGGCGAGGGTCGCCTCGGCGCGGTCCTCCGGCGTGATGACGCTGATGGGCTGGGTGCCGCGCTCGGGGTAGGCCCGGCCGAGGGTCTCCATGGCGGCGACCGCGTCGGGCTTGCTGGTGAAGGAGTCCTCCTGCTTGAGGTTGCCGGGCAGGTTGAGGACGCCGAGGGCCAGCGCGCCGAGCAGGACGGCGCCGCCCGCGAGAACGGTCAGCGGCCTGCGCCCGGCGGAGCCGCCCATCGCCGTGAACAGGGACCGGCGGGCCTTGGGCGTGCTGCCGAAGCGCGGCACGAGCGGCCAGAACACGCGCCGGCCGAGCAGCACCAGGAGTGCGGGCAGCAGCGTCAGCATGGCGGCGAGCGCGCACAGCACACCGACGGTGCCGAGCGGGCCCATGCCCCGGCTGGAGTTGAGGTCGGCGGCGAGCAGGCACAGCAGCCCGGCGGCGACGGTGCCCGAGGAGGCGAGCACGGCGGGCCCGCAGCCCTTGAGCGCGGCGACCATCGCGTCGTACGGCCGCTCGATGCGCCGCAGTTCCTCCCGGTACCGGGAGACGAGCAGCAGCGCGTAGTCCGTCCCCGCCCCGAACACGAGGATCGTCATGATCCCCGAGCTCTGGCCGGACACGGACGTCCCGAACCACTGGTTGAGGCCGTAGGCGACGCCCATCGACAGATAGTCGGCCAGGCCCGCGACGGTGAGCGGCACCAGCCACAGGAAGGGGCTGCGGTAGATGAGGACCAGCAGCAGCGCCACGACCCCGGCGGTGGTGTAGAGCAGCGGTCCGTCGAGCGAGTTGTACACCTCGCTCGCGTCGGTGGCGAGCGCTCCCTCACCGCCGACGTCGACGCCGAGCCCGTCGCCGCCCCGCGCGATGTCCCTTACGGCGTTGACCAGTTGGTCGCGGGCCTCCTCGTCCTGGCCCGGCTCGGTGCTGGCCACCGGGTACATCAGCGTGGTGCCGTCCCGGGACGGGATGCCCCGCGGTTCGGCGGTGAGCCGGTGCGCGCCGGCGATCCGGTCGATCTGCTCGGCGGCGGTCGCCTTGTCGCCGGCGGTCAGCCCGCCATCCCGGTGATAGACGACGACCATCTCGGTGGCCTCGCCACCGGGCAGCCGGTCCTGGACCTTGGCGACCTGCGTGGAGTCGGCGCTCGCCGGCAGGTAGTCGATGGCCCGGTCGCGCTGGACGTCCGCCAGCTTCGACGCGAACGGCGAGGCGATCGCGAGCACGGCGATCCACAGCCCGAGCACGATCCAGGGCACGGCACGCCGTCGCCGCACTGCTGTCCTTACGGCCCCCATTGACGGGCCTCCCTCCGGTCCGGGTGTCTGGGTCGGTTCCCAGACTTCCGGCACGGGGGTGCCGATTCGTCGGGCGGGAGGGCGAGTTGGGGGCTACTGCCGGGGGCGGCGCGATGCGACGATTACTCCCTGGGGAGTACTGCGGGACGCGGCATCGGAGCAACCGTTGCCGGAGCAGCCGTCACCTGAGTATCCGTACTCAGGCACCGGCCCCGCTTTCCGGGAAGGCTTGCCCCCATGACCGCCCCGACCGGCCTCCCGCACTTCCGCGGCGCCAATGTGCCGCCCCCGCCCGGCGGACGCCGACGGCTGCCCGTCGCCGGGGACATCGCCCTGGCGGTCGGACTGCTCGTCCTCGACGTCATCGGGGCCGTCGCGGCCTTCCTGCTCGGCATCGACGTCAACGGCGACTGGAAGCCCTTCGACCCGGGCGCGGACAACTCCGACGTCACGTTCACGCAGGACTGGCTCTACGTGGGCATCGCCGGCGGCATCGTGCTGCTGACCGCCGCGCTGCTGTATCTGCTCCGGGCCTTCGTCAGCGCCTCGCTGCAGGTGCTCGCCGGCATGGTCGTCCTGCTCGTCGCGGTGGGCGGCGCGCAGTTCGACGAGCAGCAGGACGACCGGGCCCGCGTGTCCATGTCCGCGCCCGCGGCGCACCGCTGATCGTCCGGTTTACGAAGGCGTCCGCGCCGCCGCGGCCAGCAGACGGGTCACGTCCTCGGCGCAGATGGTCAGGGCGGCGCCGACCGTCGCGAGGACGTCGCGCTCCGCGGGTGTATACGGCCCGTCGGCGAGGGCGATCCGGGCGCCCTGGAGCAGGATGGACTCGCGGCCGGCCGGAGCGAGGTGCGGGGCGAGCGGGTCGAGGGCCTCATGGAGCTCTATGGCCAGCCCGGCACCGCAGGGCTCGGAGAAGACCCGCCCGGTGTCCGCGGCCAGCGCCTCGACCAGGGCGTTGAGCTGTTCCTCCGTGCAGTCGTCGAAGCCGGCCGCACGCACCGTGGCCGCGGCGGCCTCCAGGGCCGGACGGGCACAGGTTCCGCCCGCCGCCAGCACCGCGAGGGCGACGGTGTGCACGGCGTCGCGGAGCATCGCGGAGAAACGGGTGGTGGTCGGGTGGTCCAGGACGTCGGTGCCGAAGTGCCGACGGCAGGCCGCGCACTCCACGACGGGCGCGGTCTCACCACGCGGCAGGACGGGCATGCCGAGCAGGGTGAAGCGGCGCTGCCCGGTGAGCCGCTGGTAGTTGCGGTCGCCGCCGCATCCGGGGCAGAAGAACTCGCCGTCACCGACGGCCGACCACGCGGTGCGGGTGCCCAGGATGCGCGCAACCCTGGCGGCACGGCCGTCTTGTCCCCGTCCTGGCAGCACGTCGCACCTCCGTAATGCCGCGGCAACATCGCCGCGCTTGCGTGATGTTAGCCACATCCGGCAGCCGGAGTCAGCACCCTGGACGAGACCTTTCCGTGACCTGCACAGGTCAATGGCCGGAAATGAGCGGACCCCGCCCACCGGAAACACGGCGAGCGGGGTCTCAAAACGCCGGACAGGGCAGCGCCGCCAGGGGCGCGGGGAACTGCGCGACCAGCCCCCGCGGCGCCGCAGCGAACCAAACCACCTACCGCGGCACGACCTAGCCGCGCGCCCCCGCGGAGCGACCCGCCCGGTTGACGGCGGAGACGACCGCCTTCAGCGACGCCCGCGTCGTGTTGGCGTCAATCCCGATCCCCCACAGCACCTTGCCGTCGATCGCACACTCGATGTACGACGCGGCCTGCGCGGACGCACCCTCGCTCATGGTGTGCTCCTGGTAGTCCAGCAGCCGCGCGTCCACACCCACGGCGTCCAGCGCGTCGAAGAAGGCCGAGATCGGACCGTTGCCGGTACCGGTCAGGACCGTGTCGACGCCATCGATCGTCGCCTCCACCTTCAGCGTGTCCACGCCGTCCGTGTCCGTCGTCGACTGACCGTTCTTGACCTGGATACGACCCCACGGGTTCTCGGGGTTCGGCAGGTACTCGTCCTGGAAGGTCGCCCAGATGTCGCCGCCGGTGACCTCGCCGCCCTCGGCGTCCGTCTTGGCCTGGATGATCTTCGAGAACTCGATCTGCATCCGGCGCGGCAGGTCCAGCTTGTGGTCGTTCTTCAGGACGTACGCGATACCGCCCTTGCCGGACTGCGAGTTGACGCGGATGACGGCCTCGTACGACCGCCCCACGTCCTTCGGGTCGATCGGCAGGTAGGGAACGGCCCACTCGATGTCGTCCACCGTCACACCCTTGGCCGCCGCGTCGGCCTCCATGGCGTCGAAGCCCTTCTTGATGGCGTCCTGGTGGGAGCCGGAGAAGGACGTGTAGACCAGGTCGCCCACGTACGGGTGGCGCGGGTGGACCTCCATCTGGTTGCAGTACTCCCACGTGCGACGGATCTCGTCGATGTCGGAGAAGTCGATCTGCGGGTCGACGCCCTGCGAGAACAGGTTCATGCCCAGGGTGACCAGGTCGACGTTGCCGGTGCGCTCGCCCTGCCCGAACAGACAGCCCTCGACGCGGTCGGCGCCGGCCATCAGCGCCAGCTCGGCGGCGGCGACGGCCGTACCGCGGTCGTTGTGCGGGTGGACGGAGATGCAGACGTGCTCGCGGCGCGACAGGTTGCGGCTCATCCACTCGAAGCGGTCCGCGTGCGTGGACGGCGTCGAACGCTCGACGGTGGCAGGCAGGTTGAGGATGATCTCGCGCCCCGGACCGGGCTGCCAGACGTCCATGACCGCCTCGCAGACCTCCAGCGCGAAGTCCAGCTCGGTGTCGGTGAAGATCTCCGGCGAGTATTGGTAGCCGAACTCGGTCTCCGGCCCCAGCAGCTTCTCGGCGTACTCGATGACCAGGCGCGTGCCGTCGACGGCGATCTGCTTGATGTCGTCCTTGGAGCCACGGAAGACCACCCGGCGGAAGACCGGCGCGGTGGCGTTGTACAGGTGGACGGTGGCGCGCTTGGCGCCCTTCAGCGACTCGACGGTCCGCTCGATCAGGTCCTCGCGAGCCTGGGTCAGTACGGAGATGGTGACGTCGTCGGGGATCGCGCCCGGGTCCTCGATGATCGACCGCACGAAATCGAAGTCCGTCTGTCCCGACGCCGGGAAGCCGACCTCGATCTCCTTGTAGCCCATCTTGACCAGCTGGTCGAACATCCGGCGCTTGCGCTCGGGCGACATGGGGTCGATCAGGGCCTGGTTGCCGTCACGCAGGTCGGTGGAGAGCCAGCGGGGGGCCACGGTGACGCGGTTGTCCGGCCAGGTCCGGTCGGGGATGTCGACCTGCTCGTAGCGGCCGTACTTGTGGATCGGCATAGTGCTGGGCTGCTGGCGATTCGCCATGTCTGCGGGGCTCCTCAGGATGTCCGGAAGGACGGCCGACGACGCAACGCGAAGCTCCGCGGGGAGGGAGTCGACCTGGACTACAGGCCCTCGCCGCGGCAGCTAAGAAGAAGCAGCCCGAAACGCATGATGCGCAGCATGCTAGCCGAGCCACCCCCCGTGCGGGGCGTCGTATCAGTATGCGGGACCCGGGGGACGAAGTGGACAAAAAGTGCGCCATACCACTTCGTCACGGAGCGTGCGGCTCCCTGTCCGCATATTTCACCAATCATGGTTGCGGGTAGTGACAGCGGCATAACGCAGTGCAAGGGTGCCGGGCATGACGACCAACGGGGGCTTCGAGCCCGTCTTCTGCACCGTCGTACCACCACACGTCCTCGACAAACTGGCCCGGAACGACGACCCCGCACTCTCCGGTCCCGCCCAGCGGACCCTGATGCGAGACAGCGAGCTGCGCGGCCGGCGCCGCGTGACGACCGAGTTCGCCCTCGCGGCCGCCCCGACGGCGAAGGCACCGTCGGACCAGCCGCTGCGCACCATCTACGACGCCGAGCGCAGGACCGCCCTGCCCGGCACCAAGGTCCGCGGCGAGGGCCAGGACCCCGGCCAGGACGCCACGGTCAACCGGGCCTACTCCGGCCTCGGCGCCACCTTCGAGCTCTTCCTCAAGGCCTACGGGCGGCATTCGATCGACGGCGACGGCCTGCCCCTGGACGCGACCGTCCACTACGACGAGGACTACGGCAACGCCTTCTGGAACGGCGAGCAGATGGTGTTCGGCGACGGTGACGGCGAGATCTTCCTCGACTTCACCATCCCGATCGACGTGATCGGCCACGAGCTCACCCACGGCGTCACCCAGTACACGGCCAACCTCACGTACTACGGCCAGCCGGGCGCGCTGAACGAGTCGATGTCGGACGTCTTCGGCTCCCTGATCAAGCAGTACACGCTCGGCCAGACCGCCGCCGAGGCCGACTGGCTGATCGGCGCGGGCCTGCTCGCGCCCAGCGTCTCCGGCAAGGCCCTGCGCTCCATGAAGGAGCCGGGCAGCGCGTACGACGACGACGTCCTCGGCAAGGACCCGCAGCCCGCGACCATGGACGACTACGTCCGCACCGGCCGCGACAACGGCGGCGTCCACATCAACTCGGGCATCCCCAACCACGCCTTCTACCTGGCCGCCACCGCGCTCGGCGGCAACGCCTGGGAGAAGGCCGGACAGATCTGGTACGACGTCCTGACCGGCGGCGAGCTGACGGACCGGGCCATGTTCGCCGACTTCGCGGCGCTCACCGTCAAGGCCGCGCGCGAGCGCTTCCACGACGGCAGCGAGGAGCTCCAGGCCGTGTCGAAGGCATGGGAGCAGGTCGGGGTGCGGATCCCCTGAGTCCGTACTAGACAGAGACCCATGCGTATTCAGGTACGGCGCACGGGTGGATTCGCCGGCATCGAGCGGCTCGCCGAGGTGGACACCTCGGGGCGGCCCGACGCCCAGGAGTGGCAGGCCCTGGCCGAGCGCGCGGTCGCGTCCGGCCGGGGCACGCCCCCGATCGGGGTTCCGGACGGCTTCAGCTACCAGATCACCGTGGACGGCAACACGGTGTACTGCGCGGACCCCCGCCTCACGGACGAGCAGCGCAAGCTGATCTCCAGGGTGCTGAAGGAAGGAGCGTGACGGACGGTTCACGCGGGGGGCCGTAACGGGCAGTTCACGCCGGGCCGTTGACTTCCGTTACCGCCGGTACGGATGATCCGGCGCATGGCGACTGATGCGCGCGGCGCGACGAACCCGATACCTCAGTTCCCGGCCGGCTTCCTGTGGGGCGTCTCGACCTCGGCCCACCAGATCGAGGGCGCGACGGACGAGCGCGAGGCGTCCGTGTGGGACGCCTTCACGGCCGAGCCGGGACGGGTGAAGGACGGCTCCACGGCCGCGGTGGCCTGCGACCACTACCACCGCTACCGCGAGGACGTGGCCCTGCTGGCCGACCTGGGCGTGGGCGCGTACCGCTTCTCGATCTCCTGGCCACGGGTGAACGCGCCGAAGGGCCTCGACTTCTACGACCGTCTGGTCGACGGCCTGTGCGCGGCGGGCGTACGCCCCGTCCCGACCCTCTTCCACTGGGACCTGCCGGTCGCGCTGGACTGGCTGGACCGGGACACGGCCGCCCGTTTCGGCGAGTACGTGTCCGTGGTCGCCGAGCGCCTGGGCGACCGCGTCAAGAAGTGGATCACGATCAACGAGCCCGCCGAACACACCCTGCTGGGTCACGCACTCGGCACCCACGCACCCGGCAAGCAGCTGCTGTTCGACGCGCTGCCCGTCGCCCACCACCAGCTGCTGGCCCACGGCCAGGCCGTACGGGCCCTGCGCGCGGCCGGCGCCACGGACATCGGCATCGCCAACTCGCACGGCCCGACCTGGCCGGCGTCGCAGGAGCAGGCGGACCTGGAGGCGGCGGGCTTCTACGACGTACTCCTCAACCGCCTGTTCGCCGACCCCCTGCTGCTGGGCGAATACCCGGAAGGAATCGGCGAGTTGATGCCGGGGGACGTCGCGTCGGACCTGAAGGTCATCGCGGAGCCGCTCGACTTCTACGGCATCAACTACTACGCGCCGACCCGCGTGGGCGCCCCGCAGGGCACCGAGATCGAGTTCGGCGGGATCAGCATGCCCGCCGAACTGCCCTTCTCGGTACGGGCGATCGAGGGCGTGCCGACGACGGACTTCGGCTGGCCGGTGGTCCCCGAGGGCCTCACGGAACTCCTCACCGGCTTCCGCGAACACTACGGCGACCGGCTCCCCCCGATCGTCATCACCGAGAACGGCTGCTCGTACGAGGGCGTCGACGACCAGGAACGGATCGCCTACCTGGACGGCCACCTCCGCGCGCTGCACCGGGCGGTGGAGGCGGGCGTGGACGTCCGCGGGTACTTCGTCTGGTCGCTGCTGGACAACTTCGAGTGGGCGGAGGGGTACGCGCGGCGGTTCGGGCTGGTGCACGTGGACTTCGAGGACGGCGTGACGCTGACGCGGACGCCCAAGGCGTCGTACGGCTGGTTCCAGGAGCTGCTCCGGGCCCAGAGATGACCGCGGCCCCACCGGATGCCCTCGCCGAGCCCGGCGACCGGGTCGGCGGGGGCTGGACGGCGGCGCTGTCGCTCGCCAACGTGGCGATCTGGGTGGGCTGGTACGGCCCGCTGCAGATCCTGCTGGCCCAGCAGGCGGAGGACTTCGCGCCCGGCACGGGGATGTCGAAGGAGACGGTGCTGGCGTGGGTGACGGGTGTGGGGGCGGTGGTGTCCCTGTTCGCCAACCCGCTCTTCGGCGCACTGTCGGACCGCACCACGGGCCGCTGGGGCCGCCGTACGGTGGGGGTCCCCCCGCTCGAGCGAAGTTCGAGAGTGGGGGAGGATCGTGGCCGGGGCGGCGGGCGGGATCGCGGCCGGGTATGCGGCGTGCGCGGTGTTCGCGGTGGCGGGGGTGCTGCCGTACGTGTGGAAGTACCGGGATCTGAGGCTGGGGGCAGCGGACCGGCCGGCCTGGTCCTGGGGTTCCTTCGTGCGGGGCTTCTGGCTGAGCCCGCGCCGCTACCCGGACTTCGGCTGGGCGTGGCTGACCCGCTTCCTGATCAACCTCAGCAACGCGCTGGTGATCCTCTACCTCCTCTACTACCTGCGGGACCGCCTGCTCCCCCACTCTCGACTTCGCTCGAGCGGGGGGACCCCCATCGACGACCCCGAGCAGGGCGTGCTGATCCTCACCGCGGTGAACAGCGTGACGCTGCTGGCCACGGTCGTGGTCGGCGGCGTCTGGTCGGACCGGGTGGGCCGCCGCAAGCCGTTCGTCCAGTGGTCCGGGGTCCTGATGGCGGCGGCCACCGCGCTGCTCGCCGTCTGGCAGACATGGACCGGCGCGATCGTGGTCGCGGCTGCTGGGGCTGGGCCTCGGGGTGTTCATGTCGGTCGACTTCGCGCTGATGACGGACGTGCTGCCGAAGGCGCTGGACCGGGGCAAGGACCTGGGCGTCATCAACGTGGCCAACGCCCTGCCCCAGGTGGCCGCCCCCGCCCTCGCCGCCCCGGTCGTCACCTACCTCGGGGGATACCGGGTGCTGTATCTGGTGGCGGCGGTGGCGGGGTTGGCGGGGGCGGTGCTGGTCGGACGTATTCGAGGGGTGGACTAGAGAGCTGAGCGTGGGCTAGAGCGCTCCGGCCTCCCGGGCTGCGTAGACCGACGGGTACAGCGGCCGGTAGCCCAGCTCGCGGCGGATACGGTCGGTGGAGGTGATCACGAGCCACGGGTCGGGATCGGTGCGGGTGTACAGCTCGGCGGGTACCTCGACGCCGTTGAGCTGGTGCAGCTCGACCGCCGTCACGGGCGCGTCGTCGGCGATGTTGTAGATCCGGCCGGCGATTCCGGGTGCGTGCAGGATCCGCAGCAGCCCCTGAGCGACGTCCGCGTGATGGCCCATCTGGAGCCGCTGCGTCGCGGCCCAGTTCCGGGCCCACATCATGGACTGGGCAAGGTGCGGATCGCCCTCGCCATAGACGAAGGGAAGGCGGGCGACGCGCACGTCCAGCCCTTCCAGGGCGAGCAGCTCGCGCTCCGCCTCGGCTTTGGACTCGGGATACGCACCCCACATCGCTCCGCCGGGCCGGGTCTCGTCGTCCTCGGTCAGCAGGCGGCCGCGTCCGACGCCGTACACCAGCCCCGTGCTGACCTGCACGAACCTCCGCACACCGGCCGCCTGCGCGGCGCGGCCCAGTTCCACGGCCGCGTCCCGGTTGACGGCCCACGCCTCCTCGTCCGGCACCCCGCGGAAAGACGCGGCGACGTTCACGACCGCGTCGACCCCGGCGACGGCCTTGCCGAGCGCCTCGGAGTCCCGCAGATCCCCTACGACGACCTGGGCGCCCAGTTCCGCGAAGGGTTCGCCGCGCGAGGCGTCACGCACGAGAACCCGTACCTCCTCCCCCGGCCGCCGCTGCGCCAGCAGCCTGGGCACAAAGCGCCGGCCGACCTGACCCGTCGTACCTGTCACCAAAGTCAGCATGTTCCGCTCCTCTCGTCACCGACCACCCTCGGTCGGCGCCGGTACGAGCGGGAGAGACCCGTTGATCAGGGGATCGGCAGTCCCTGGATAAGCCGGGCGGTGTGCCGCAGCCTGGAGGGGTGAACCGAGCCGAACTCGCCGACTTCCTCCGCCGCGGCCGTGCCCGCCTCGATCCCTCCGACGTGGGCCTCACGGCCGGCGCCCGCCGCCGTACGCCGGGGCTGCGCCGGGAGGAGGTGGCGGCGCTGGCCGGGATGTCCGTGGACTACTACGCGCGGCTGGAGCAGTCCCGGGGACCACGCCCGTCCCGCCAGATGCTGACGGCGCTGGCGCGCGCCCTGCGCCTCACGGACGACGAACGCGACCACCTGTTCCACCTGGCCGGCGAGGAGCCCCCGCGCCGCGAGACGGCGTCCGACCATGTGCGCCCCGGCCTGCTGCTGATCCTGGACCGTCTGCACGACACACCGGCGCAGGTGGTGACCGACTGCGGCGAGGTACTCGCCCAGAACACCATGGCCAGGGCGCTGATCGGCGATGTGGTGTCCCGCCCTCGGCGCGACCGCAACCTGGCCCGCCTGTTCTTCCTCGACCCGACGGCGCGGGCCCTGTTCCCGGAGGAGGACCGCGCGGACCACGCGCGCGGCCACGTCGCGAACCTGCGCGCGGTGGCCGCCGCCCGCCCGGACGACCCGGAACCGGCCGCGCTGGTCGCCGAACTCCGGGCATCCAGCGAGGAGTTCGCCCGCCTGTGGGACGAACACCAGGTGTCCCAGCGCAACCGCGCGACGAAACGCTTCCTGCACCCCTTCGTCGGCCTTCTGGAGCTGGACTGCGAGGTCATGCTCAGCCATCTGCACCACCACCTCCTGGTCGTGCACACGGCGCGACCGGGCACGGAGGCGTACGAGCGGCTGCAGTTGTTGCGGGTGGTGGGGTTGCAGGACATGTCCCCCGCTGCGAGCGGGTGAACTCAGAAGCCCAGCTTGCGCAGCTGCCTCGGATCGCGCTGCCAGTCCTTCGCGACCTTCACGTGCAGGTCCAGGAACACCGGCGTGCCGAGCAACGCCTCGATCTGCTTCCGGGACTTGATCCCGACGTCCTTCAGCCGCTTGCCCTTGGGCCCGATGATGATGCCCTTCTGGCTGGGGCGCTCGATGTAGACGAAGGCGTGGATGTCGAGGAGCGGCTTGTCGGCGGGGCGGTCCTCGCGGGGGAGCATCTCCTCGACGACGACGGCGATGGAGTGCGGGAGCTCGTCGCGGACGCCCTCCAGCGCGGCCTCGCGGATCAGCTCCGCGATCATGACCTGCTCGGGCTCGTCGGTGAGATCGCCCTCGGGGTAGAGCGCCGGCCCCTCCGGCAGGAGCGGGACGATCAGGTCGGCCAGCAGGTCCACCTGCTTGTCGCCGACCGCCGAGACCGGCACGATCTCGGCCCACTCGAAGCCCAGCTCCTTGCCGAGCTGGTCGATCGCGATGAGCTGCTCGGCGAGGGTCTTGCTGTCCACCAGGTCGGTCTTCGTGACGATCGCGATCTTCGGCGTCTTCTTGATCGACGCCAGTTCCTTCGCGATGAAGCGGTCACCGGGGCCGAGCTTCTCGTTCGCGGGCAGACAGAAGCCGATCACGTCGACCTCGGCCCAGGTGGTGCGCACGACGTCGTTGAGGCGCTCGCCGAGCAGGGTGCGCGGCTTGTGCAGCCCAGGGGTGTCGACCAGGATCAGCTGGGCGTCGGGCCGGTGCACGATCCCGCGCACCGTGTGCCGCGTCGTCTGCGGCTGGTTCGCGGTGATCGCGACCTTCTGGCCGACCAGAGCGTTCGTAAGGGTGGACTTGCCCGCGTTGGGGCGGCCCACGAAGCAGGCGAAGCCGGCGCGGTGGGGTGCCTCCGACGATGCCGACGGCTCGGATGACTTGCTGCGAACGCTCATGGCGCCCATTCTCCCTGATCCAAAAGCCCCTGCCGCACAAGGGAGCGACCACCCCCTGTCGTGTGAGCTTCCGGAAACCCTCACGCAACGAAACCTCACGGAAACACATCCGTACGCGACCAGAAACGCGCGCCCGTGAATCTCTGACAAGCCCCCACACCGTTGGAGACCACCGTGCCTCTCGCCGCCGCAAGCGTCGACACCGGCGACACCGCCTGGCTGCTCGCCGCCACCGCACTCGTGCTGCTGATGACACCGGGCCTGGCCCTGTTCTACGGCGGCATGGTCCGCACGAAGAGCGTCCTCAACATGCTGATGATGAGCTTCGTGGCCATCGCCCTCGTCACGGTCGTATGGCTGGCCTGCGGGTATTCGCTCGCCTTCGGGGACGACGCGGTCGGCGGGCTCATCGGCGGGCTCGACCACGTCGGTATGGCCGGTCTGGGACCCGACAGCGTCCAGGGCACCGTCCCCACCCTCCTCTTCGCCACCTTCCAGCTCACCTTCGCGATCATCACCGCCGCGCTGATCAGCGGTGCCGTCGCCGACCGGGCCAAGTTCGGTGCGTGGGTGGTGTTCGTGCCGGTGTGGGCGCTCCTCGTATACGTTCCCGTCGCCCACTGGACCTGGGGCCCCGGCGGCTGGATCCTCGAACACCTCGGCGCCCTCGACTTCGCCGGCGGTCTCCCCGTCGAGATCACCTCCGGCGCCTCCGGACTGGCGTTGTGCCTGGTCCTCGGACCGCGGCTCGGGTTCAAGAAGGATGCCATGCGGCCGCACAACCTGCCGATGGTCGTGCTGGGCGCGGGGCTGCTCTGGTTCGGCTGGCTCGGGTTCAACGCCGGCTCGGCGCTGGG
Organism: Streptomyces sp. cf386; assembly: GCF_900103585.1. Lineage (GTDB taxonomy): Bacteria > Actinomycetota > Actinomycetes > Streptomycetales > Streptomycetaceae > Streptomyces. Next base: position 113,331 of record NZ_FNHV01000014.1, on the reverse strand, counting down.
CGCGAACGGCCTTGCCGCCGCCGTCTTCCTCAACACCCTCGCCGCCGGCTGCACCGGTCTGCTCGGCTGGCTCTTCGTCGAGCAGAAGCGGGACGGTCACCCCACCACCCTGGGCGCCGCGTCCGGCGCGGTCGCCGGGCTCGTCGCCATCACGCCGTCCTGCGGCTCGGTCTCCCTGCCGGGCGCGCTCGTGATCGGCCTCGCCGCCGGTGTGGTCTGCTCGTACGCCGTCGGCTGGAAGTTCAGGTTCGACTACGACGACTCCCTGGACGTCGTCGGCGTCCACCTCGTCGGCGGTGTCATCGGCACCCTGCTGATCGGCGTCTTCGCGACGGCCACGATGACGGGCGGGGCCGAGGGACTGCTCTACGGCGGCGGACTCACGCAGCTCGGCAAGCAGCTGGTGGCGATCGTGGCCGTGGCGGCGTACGCCTTCCTCGTCACCTATGGCATCGCCAAGGTCATCGACAAGGCCATGGGCTTCCGGGCGAGCGAGGAGCAGGAGCACACCGGCCTGGACCTTACGGTGCACGCCGAGAGCGCCTACGATCACGGGGTCCTGGGGCACGGCGCCCCGGTCACCGCGTCCGTCTCCTCTTCCGTTCCCGCCGCGCAGAAGGTCAAGAAGCAGGCATGAAGCTGATCACCGCGATCGTCAAGCCGTACCGGCTCGACGAGGTCAAGACCGCCCTCCAGGAGATCGGTGTGCACGGTCTGACCGTGACCGAGGCCAGCGGCTACGGCCGTCAGCGCGGCCACACCGAGGTGTACCGCGGCGCGGAGTACCAGGTGGACCTGGTACCGAAGGTCCGGATCGAGGTCGTCGTGGACGACGCGGCGGCCGACGACGTCATCGACGCCATCGTGAAGGCCGCCCAGACCGGCAAGATCGGCGACGGCAAGGTCTGGGCGCTGCCGGTTGAGACGGTCGTACGGGTACGGACGGGCGAGCGCGGCCCCGACGCGCTGTAAGCGCCGGGCGTCGAGACCGCGCCTGTCGTCAGCGCGTCACGCGCGCCGGGTGTGTCAGTCGAACACGAACGGGCCCGGCGACTGCGGCCCGGTCGCCGTGCACGTGATGGTGATGCCGAAGACGGTCATCTGCAGCGAGCCGCCGAAGGCCTCCAGGCTGTCCCCGGAGGCGACGGTGCCGCTGAGCGGGCCGACCTGGACGGGGTCGCCGGCGGCCATCGCCGGGTTCTCCGTGCCGGAGAAGGAGGCGGTGCCGCCGCTCGCCTTGACGAGGGTGAGCGTCGAGGAGATCGAGTCCTCCCCGAGCGCGATCGGCGCGGTGATCGCGGAGGAGTTGACGGTGATCGTGGCAGCGGTGCCGTTCTGCGTCGCGGTGAGGGTGGCCTCGCCGCCGCCGAAGCTGCCGCAGTCGGCGGTGATGGTCGCGGTTTCGGGGGTGACGGCGAGGGCGGCGGGCGCGAAGGCCAGTCCGGTGACCGCGAGGGCCCCGGTCAACAGCGCCGCACCTGCTCCGATTCGCGTTCGTCTCATGGGGATGAGCTCCCTTCCCGGGTGGGGAATTGCCATGTGGGGATGGACGGGAAGTGCTTGAGCAGGCCCTCGGCCGCAGGCGAGCGTGGTGCGGGACGCTCGCGTGGGGGGTGAATCTGACGGTCCGTCGGAACTGCTGTTTCCATTGATACGCGTGAGGCGGAGCCCGGCAAGGGTGATTTCCGGACGACGACAACCGCTCTCTTTCCGGGCCCTTCCGCCCCGGGACAGCGGAGTGTGACCGCCCGGGTACGGCCGCGAGAAGGCCGTTCCGCCCATGGACCAGCTCATGAACCAGCCCGTGAAAACGGCCACCGCGAAAAGGCCTACGGCGTTGTCAGTCCCCCGGCGTACTCTTGAAATCGCCAGGCCGCCCACGTGGCAGGCGAGTCGTATCTAGGAGGATGAGCAGGCCTACAGAGCCGGCCCATGACTCAGACACCCACAGCTCACACCCCCGCGCAGGGGAACGCACGAGCACAGTTCACCGTCCCCGCCCAGCACCCCATGGTGACCGTCCTGGGGTCCGGCGACTCGCTCCTGCGCGTGATCGAGAAGGCCTTCCCGGCGACCGACATCCATGTCCGGGGCAATGAGATCAGCGCGGTCGGCGACTCCGCGGAAGTCGCCCTCGTACAGCGCCTGTTCGACGAAATGATGCTGGTGCTCCGCACCGGGCAACCGATGACGGAGGACGCAGTGGAACGCTCGATCGCCATGCTCAGAGCAAGTGAGAACGGCGAGCAGGACGGCCAGGAGACCCCGGCCGAGGTGCTCACCCAGAACATCCTCTCCTCGCGCGGCCGCACGATCCGCCCGAAGACCCTCAACCAGAAGCGCTACGTCGACGCGATCGACAAGCACACGATCGTCTTCGGCATCGGCCCCGCCGGTACGGGCAAGACCTACCTCGCCATGGCCAAGGCGGTGCAGGCCCTGCAGTCCAAGCAGGTCAACCGCATCATCCTGACCCGGCCTGCGGTGGAGGCCGGTGAGCGGCTGGGATTCCTGCCGGGCACGCTGTACGAGAAGATCGACCCCTACCTGCGCCCGCTGTACGACGCGCTGCACGACATGCTCGACCCCGACTCCATCCCCCGGCTCATGGCCGCCGGGACCATCGAGGTCGCGCCGCTGGCGTACATGCGTGGCCGGACCCTCAATGACGCCTTCATCATTCTCGACGAGGCCCAGAACACCAGCCCCGAGCAGATGAAGATGTTCCTCACCCGCCTCGGCTTCGACTCGCAGATAGTCATCACCGGTGACGTGACCCAGGTCGACCTCCCGGACGGCACCAAGTCCGGTCTGCGGCAGGTGCAGGACATCCTGGAGGGCGTCGAGGACGTCCACTTCTCCCGGCTCTCCTCGCACGATGTCGTCCGGCACAAGCTGGTCGGCCGTATCGTCGACGCGTACGAGAAGTTCGACAACCAGCACGGCACCCAGAACGGCACGCACAAGGGCCGCGGCGGCAAGGCCGGGCACAAGGGGAAGTAGAGAACACGCGCGACCATGTCGATCGACGTCAACAACGAGTCCGGAACCGAGGTCGACGAGCAGGCGATCCTCGACATCGCCCGCTACGCGCTCGCGCGGATGCGCATCCACCCGCTCTCCGAGCTCTCGGTGATCGTCGTGGACGACGACGCCATGGAGCAGCTCCACATCCAGTGGATGGACCTGCCGGGGCCCACCGATGTCATGTCCTTCCCGATGGACGAGCTGCGGCCGCCCTCGAAGGACGATGACGAGCCGCCCCAGGGGCTGCTCGGCGACATCGTGCTGTGTCCCGAAGTCGCCGCCAAGCAGGGGGCGGAGGCGCCCACCCAGCACTCCATGGACGAGGAGCTCCAGCTGCTCACCGTCCATGGGGTGCTGCATCTGCTCGGGTACGACCACGAGGAGCCCGACGAGAAGGCCGAGATGTTCGGCCTGCAGGCCGCCATCGTGGACGGCTGGCGTTCGGAGAAGGGCCTGACCGGGCCCTCCCCCGCCCCGACCGTGTCATGAGCATCCCCCTCATCTCCGGGGCGATCGCCCTCGTGGTCGTCGCCTGGCTCGCCGCCTGCGCGGAGGCGGGCCTGGCGCGCGTCTCCAGCTTCCGCGCCGAGGAGGCCGTACGCAGCGGGCGGCGCGGCAGCGAGAAGCTCGCGCTGGTCGCCGCCGACCCGACGCGCTATCTGAACGTCGCGCTGCTGGTGCGCGTGGCCTGCGAGATGGCGGCCGCCGCGATCGTGACGTACGCCAGCCTCCAGGAGTTCGACAGCACCACCGAGGCGCTCCTGGTCGCCATAGCGGTGATGGTCCTGGTGTCGTACGTCGCCGTCGGGGTCTCCCCGCGCACCATCGGCCGTCAGCACCCGCTGAACACGGCGACGGCGGCGGCGTATGTGCTGCTGCCGCTCGCGCGGATCATGGGGCCGATCCCGTATCTGCTGATCCTCATCGGCAACGCGCTCACGCCGGGCAAGGGCTTCCGCCGCGGTCCGTTCGCCTCGGAGGCGGAGCTGCGGGCGCTGGTCGACCTCGCCGAGAAGGAGTCGCTGATCGAGGACGAGGAGCGCCGTATGGTGCACTCGATCTTCGAGCTGGGCGACACGCTGGTGCGCGAGGTCATGGTCCCGCGCACCGACCTCGTCGTCATCGAGCGCTACAAGACCATCCGCCAGGCCCTCACCCTCGCGCTGCGCTCCGGTTTCTCGCGCATACCGGTCGTCGGGGAGAGCGAGGACGACGTGGTGGGGATGGTGTATCTGAAGGACCTGACCCGCAAGACGCACATCTCCCGGGACGCGGAGAGCGAGCTGGTGTCGACGGCGATGCGGCCCGCGGTGTTCGTGCCCGACACCAAGAACGCCGGTGATCTGCTGCGCGAGATGCAGAAGGAGCGCAACCACGTCGCCGTGGTCATCGACGAGTACGGCGGCACGGCCGGCATCGTCACCATCGAGGACATCCTCGAGGAGATCGTCGGCGAGATCACCGACGAGTACGACCGTGAGCTGCCGCCGGTGGAGGAGCTGGGCGAGGACCGGCATCGGGTCACGGCGCGTCTGGACATCACCGACCTCGGCGAGCTGTACGGCCTCGACGAGTACGACGACGAGGACGTGGAGACGGTCGGCGGGCTGCTCGCCAAGGCGCTGGGCCGGGTGCCGATCGCCGGGGCGTCGTCGGTCGTGGAGCTGCCCGACGGCCGTGCGCTGCGGCTGACGGCGGAGGCGGCGGCGGGCCGCCGGAACAAGATCCTGACGGTACTGGTCGAGCCGGTGGGTCCCGTGGACTCCCCGGAGAAGGAGACGAAGCCGGAGTGACCCCTCAGGAACTGCGGACCCTCTGTCTCTCCTTCAACGCGGCTGTGGAGGACTTCCCCTTCGCTCCGGAGATCTCGGTCTTCAAGGTGCTGGGCAAGATGTTCGCCCTGAGCTGGATCGACTCCCGCCCCCTCAAGGTCAACCTCAAGTGCGACCCGGAGGACGCGGTGCGGCTCCGCGGTGAGCACGAGGGCCTGATCATCCCCGGCTACCACATGAACAAGCGGCACTGGAACACCGTCACGGTGGACGGCGAGCTCCCGGACCGCCTGGTCCGGGAGCTCGTCGAGGACTCGTACGACCTCGTCGTCGCCGGTCTACCGCGAGCCGAGCGGCTCCGCCTCGACCGCCCCTGAGCTGTCCGCCGCTGAACCGGCAGCTCGCCGGGTCCGCAGGCCGAGTGCGATCAGGGCCGCGGTGACCAGCAGGATCCCCGTGTTGAGGGCCATGACCGTGCGGGTGCCGGACAGCAGGTCGTCGGCGGTGGTCGCGAGGACGCCCAGCAGCGGGATGCCGACCGTGAGGCCGACCTGCTGGGTGGAGGTGACCAGGCCGGTGGCCAGGCCCTGCTCCTCGTCGGGGACGCCGGAGGTGACCGTCAGACCGTAGGAGATGATCGCGCCCAGGTGGAACATGCTCGCCAGCGAGACGGCGGCGGTGGCGAGCCAGACGGACCAGGTGTGGGCGTTCAGGAACAGCAGGCCCGCGATGAAGGCGCCCTGCCCGGCCAGCGAGACGACCAGGGTGCGGCGCGCGCCGAGACGGCTGACGAACCGCGGGGTCAGTGCACCGGCGATCACCGACATGACGCCCTGGAAGCCGAAGACCAGGCCCGTCTCCCAGGCCGACAGGTCCAGGATCTCCTGCAGGTACAGGGTGAGCACGAAGATCACCGTCGACATCATCGAGAAGGTGACCAGACCGCCCAGGTTGCCCCACGCGACCGTGCGGCGGCGCAGCATCGGCAGGGAGACCAGGGGTGCCTCGGTGCGGGACTCGACGACCACGAAGGCGGTGAGGAGCGCGATGCCCGCGATCAGGGCCACGATGACGTCGACGCGGCCGAAGCCGTGGTCGGCGGCCGTCGTCAGGGCGTAGATCAGGGACAGCAGACCACCGGTGACGGTGATCGCGCCGGGCACGTCCAGCCGTGGGCGTTCCGGGGTGCGGGACTCAGGCAGCAGGCCGGGCGCGAGCGGCAGCACGACCAGCGCGAAGAGCGCGAGCAGGGCCATCGTGGAGCGCCAGCCGAGCGCGTCGGTCAGGACGCCGCCCGCGACCATGCCGATGGTGAAGCCGAGGGACATGAGCGTCCCGGAGATGCCGAGGGCGCGGGCGCGGGCCGGCCCCTCGGCGAAGGTGGTCGTCAGCAGGGACATGCCGGTCGGGACGATGACCGCCGCGCCGAGGCCCTGGAGGGCGCGTCCGGTGAGGAACGACGCGGGGTTCCAGGCGAACGTCGCGAGCACCGAGGCCGCGGCGAACAGGGCGAGGCCGGTGAGGAACAGTTTGCGGCGGCCGTAGAGGTCGCCGATGCGGCCGAAGAGGAGCAGGAATCCGCCGGACGGCAGCGCGAACGCCGTGACCGCCCACTGCAACGCCGACTGGCTCATGCCGAGGTCGGCGCCGAGGACGGGGAGGGCGACGTTCAGGACGGAGAAGTCGAGCGCGACCATGAACTGGGCGGCGCACAGGACGAACAGGACGAGTTTGTCGCGCGTCGACATCCGGGGGGTGTCGAGCGGCGGGGTCGGGAGGGAGCCGGGGGTGGGACTGGTGGTGGGACTGTCGGTGTCGATCGCCATGGGCAAGAGCCTGCTGCCGTCGGAATAGCCGTGGGGAGCGGGAAGTTGTCCTGGTGGTGGCACCACCAGCCAACAGGACGAGGGGGATTCGTACGTGGCGCAGGACACGCTGAGGAGCAGACGGCGGAGTGAGCTGCGGGAGTTCCTGATGACCAGGCGGGCCCGGGTGACGCCGGCCGAGGCGGGTCTGCCGGACGGTGGAGCGCGGCGCCGGACGCCGGGGTTGCGGCGTGAGGAGGTCGCGGTGCTCGCCGGGGTGGGTGCGTCCTGGTACCAGTGGCTGGAGCAGGGGCGGGAGATCTCCGTGTCGCCGCAGGTGCTGGACTCGGTGGCGCGGGTGCTGCGGCTGAGCAACGCCGAGCGGCGGCACCTGTATCTGCTGGCCGGGATGAATCCGCCCGAGCGCGAAGTGGCGCCCGAGAAGCAGGACATGTGCGACGGGCTGCGGCGGCTGATCGACGCGTGGATGCCGTATCCGGCGCACATCATGGACCGGTACTACAACGGCGTGCTGTACAACGACGCGGCGGCGACGGTGCTCGGCATGCGGCCCGGCAAGAACTGGAACTGCCTGCTCGACTTCTTCACCGATCCGATGTACCGGTCACGGTCGAGGAACTGGGAGCGCAACGCCCGCACGGTCGTGGCACAGTTCCGCGCCGCCTGCTCGGCCTCCCCCGACGACGAGGGGTTCCAGTCCGTGCTGGCCGAGGCGAAGGCGTCCAGCCCGGAGTTCCGCGAGCTGTGGGAGCGGCGGGACATCGAGGACGCCGGGCAGATCCGCAAGGAGCTGGACCATCCGCTGGTCGGGCTGCTGTGCCTGGAGTCGAGCGTGATGCAGATGCCGGCGCGGCCCGATCTGTCGATCGTCCTGCATACGCCGCTGGACGAGGCGAACACGGCGGCGAAGCTGGCGTGGCTGGCGTCGCCGGAGGGGCGGCGCGGGGCGATGTACCCCGTGGCCGGTTAGGCCGTACCCGGTGGCCGGTCGGGCCGTACCTGGTGGCTGGTTGGGCCTGCCCGGTAGCCGGTTGGGCCGCCCTACCCCGTGGCCGGTCCGGTCCGTCGCCGCTACGTATGCTCAGGTCATGACCGACAACAGCGCGCTCGACCCCGAGGACCGCAAGATCGTCACCCTGGCCCGTTCCGCGCGGGCCCGCAACGGTGTGCCCGAGGGGGCGGCCGTACGGGACGACACCGGCCGTACGTATGTTGCCGGGACCGTCGCCCTGGACTCGTTGCGGCTGAGCGCGCTGCGGACGGCGGTGGCGATGGCGGTGGCCTCCGGGGCGAAGTCGCTGGAGGCGGCGGCGGTCGTGACGGAGGCGGAGGCGCCGTCGGCGGAGGACCTGGCCGCGGTGCGGGACCTGGGCGGTGCCGAGACGCCGGTGTTGGTGGCGGGGCCGGACGGGGCGGTGCGGGCTACCGTGACGGCGGGCTGAGGTCCGGAGGGGTTTCGCCCCCGCCGCCCCTACCCGTCCCATCACTGGGGGCTGCCGCCCCCAGACCCCCGCTTCGGCCCTTAAGGGGCCTCGTCCTCAAACTCCCCCAGAGGGGGGACCCCCAGACGGGCTGAAATGCCCAGGCCTGCGCTTCAGGCCCGGGCCGCCGCCGTGATGTGGCTCAACACGCAGCGCCAGCCCTCGTCACCCCGTACGAAAACGTCGGTCGTCCACTCGTCGGCGTCGAAGCGCTCGCCCTTGTAGTGGGCCGTGTTCGTCACCCGGGTCGTCAGGACCGCCGAGTCGCCGTACACCTGGATCCGGGGCTCGCCGACGAGTTGGAAGGCCGAGTGGGTCAGGTCGCCGGATTCGACGTACGTCAGGAACTGGGCCTTGGTGGAGATGCCCGACTCGGAGACGATGACCCAGTCGTCGGCCATGAAGTCGGCGATGCGGGTGGGGTCGTTGGAGACCATGGCTGCCGCCCAGGCGTGTGCGAGGGCGGCGAGGCGGTCGGCGTCCGGGGGCTCCGGGGCCGTGTGCGCGTCGTCGCTCATGGGCGGATGGTAACCAGGGTCGGCCTGCGCGGCGCCCGGAGAGCGTCCGAGGGGCGGGTGTCGGTGCCCGGTGTCACGCTGGGGTCAGACGAGTCTGCGAAAGGGCGTCGCCATGATCACCACTGACCTCACCCCCGGCTCCCCCTGTTGGCTCGACCTCGGTGCCCCCGACGTCCGGGCCGCCGCGGCCTTCTACGGCGCGGTGCTCGGCTGGGAGTACGAGTCCATGGGCGAGGCGGAGGACTTCGAAGGCGGGATGTTCAAGAAGGACGGCAAGACGGTCGCCGGGCTCGGCAAGCTCACCGAGGAGGGGGCGCGCTCGGCCTGGATGATCTACTTCACCGTCACCGACGCGGACGCCGCGAAGCAGGCGGTCGAGGGTGCGGGCGGCTCGGTGCGGGTCGCGCCGATGGACCTTGAGGACTGGGGTCGGATGGCGCAGTTCAGCGACCCGCTGGGCGGCCAGTTCGCGGTCTGGCAGCCGGGGAAGGACTCGGGCTTCGAGCTGGCGGACGAGTCGGGGTCGCTGTCGTGGACCGAGCTGTACACGAGCGACGCGGGGGCCGCGAAGGAGTTCTACGGCACCGTCTTCGGCTGGCAATACAGCGATATGGAGCTGCCGGGCGGCGGGGGCGCGTACACCCTCATCACGCCTGCCGGTCAGCCCGAGGAGCGGATGCAGGGCGGCCTCATGGAGCTGCCCAAGGAGAACCTCGCGCTGGCGGGCGGGCTGCCGTACTGGCACCCGGTCTTCAATGTCGACGACTGCGACGCCGCGGTCGCCAAGGTCACGGAGAGCGGCGGCAGCGTGCAGATGGGGCCGGAGGACGCGGAGGGGGTTGGCAGGCTGGCCGTGTGCCTCGATCCGTCCAACGCGGACTTCGTGGTGCTGAAGCCGGCGACGCCCGGCTGAGGCCCCCTGCATCGAAGCATCGAGGAGCGTCACCGTCGGCCTGCGCTGTCACGCCAACCGTCTGAACCCGATCGTCGGCACCGCCCGCCGCAGCGGCCACGCTCTCGTCGCCTCCTCCGGCACCAGGTCCGCCAGGAACGCGTACCGGCGCAGGGCCTCGGGGTCCTGCCGGTCATGGGACTGCACCTGGCGCCACCACGCGCCGATCTCGGCCCAGCCGGGGGCCGACAGGGAGCCGCCGAACTCCTGGACCGAGAGGGCGGCCGTCAGGCCCGCGAAGGCGAGGCGGTCCGCCAGCGGCCAGTCGGCCAGAGTGCCGGCTACGAAGCCGGCGACGAAGACGTCCCCGGCGCCGGTCGGGTCGAGGGCCTCCACCTCGATGGCCGGCACCACGGCCGTCTCCCCGGTCCGGCCGTCCACGGCGTAGGCGCCCTCCGCGCCGAGGGTCACCACGGCCACCGGGACGTATGCCGTGAGGGCGTGGGCCGCCTCGCGGGGGCACTCGGTGCCCGTGTAGCGCATGGCCTCCTGGGCGTTCGGCAGGAACGCCTCGCAGTGCTCCAGGTCGGCCAGCCCGGCCAGATCCCACGCCCCGGTGTCGTCCCAGCCGACGTCGGCGAAGATGCGGGCGCCCTTGCTCGCGGCCTGCGCGATCCAGGGGGCGCGGGTGCCCGGCACCAGGGAGGCGACGGCGGCACGCGCGCGTGGGGGGCAGTCGGGCGCCGGTTCCTCCGGGGGCGGCTCATGGCCGTGGGAGACCATCGTGCGCTCTCCCTCGTACGCCATCGAGACCGTCACCGACGAGTGCCAGCCCGGCACCGTGCGCGACGGCGAGAGGTCGATGCCCTCGCCGTGCTCCAGCGCGTCCCAGCAGTACTCGCCGTAGTGGTCGTCGCCGAAGGCCGCCGCGAGCGACGTCTTCAGGCCGAGGCGGGCGAGGGCCGTCGCCATGTTGGCGACCCCGCCGGGGCTCGACCCCATCCCGCGCGCCCAGGACTCGGTCCCGCGCACCGGGGCCGAGTCGAGGCCGGTGAAGATGATGTCGAGGAAGACCGGGCCCGTGAGGTACACGTCCCAGGGCGGGTCGGCGGGCGTGCGCAGGCCGGCGAGGGGGTCGACCTGGGCCCGGCGATACGGCCCCGCCGCCTTGGACAGCGGTCTCTGGGGCGAGGGTCCCTTCCCATTGGGCGCGGTGGGCGTGGTCACGGTGCGCTCCCTGACGTGGTGCTGATCTGGCCAGTGTGCACCACGCCACCGACAACGCCACGGCGATCTTGCCCGATCCACCCCGTCCGGGCAGGTAGTCGGCAGGTCGGCGGCCTCCTACCAGCGCGGCACCGTCGGCGTCACCCACCCCGGCTCGGCGATCCGCATCGCCGCCGCGTCGTCGCGTTCCCGCAGCGAGCCGTCGTCTTCCAGCCACCGCCGGTGCAGCTCGGCGAGGCGGTCGCGGTCCAGTTCGACGCCGAGGCCGGGCGCGTCCGGCACGGCGACCTTGCCGTCGTCGAAGGTGAGGCGCTCGGTGAGGACGTCCTCGGACTGCCAGGGGTAGTGGGAGTCGCAGGCGTGGTGGAGGTTCGGCACGGTCGACGCGACGTGGGTCATCGCGGCCAGGGAGATGCCCAGGTGGGTGTTGGAGTGCATGGACACCCCGACGCCGAAGGTGCGGCAGATCGCCGCCAGTTGCTGGGTGTTGCGCAGCCCGCCCCAGTAGTGGTGGTCGGAGAGGACGACCTGGACGGCGTCCTTGGTGAACGCCTCCTTGATCTCCGTGAACGTCGTCACGCACATGTTGGTCGCCAGCGGCACCCCGCTCAGCGCGGCGACCTCGGCCATGGCGCCCGTACCGAGCGTCGGGTCCTCCAGGTACTCCAGGACGTCCCCGAGCTCCCGCGCCACCTGCAGCGAGGTCTCCACGGACCAGGCCCCGTTGGGGTCGAGGCGCAGGGGGTGCCCGGGGAAGGCCTCCGCGAGGGCCCGTACGGCGGCGATCTCCTCCTCCGGCGCGAAGACACCGCCCTTGAGCTTGAAGGACGTGAACCCGTACCGCTCCTTGAACCTCCGCGCCTGCTCCACGACCCCGGCCGGATCGACGGCGGCACCCCAGTCGTCCTTCTCCGCGGGCACGCCCTCCGGATGGTCGGCCCACTTGTAGAACAGGTACGCGCTGTACTCGACCGCGTCCCGCACCTTGCCGCCGAGCAGCGCGTGCACGGGCAGCCCGAGCGCCTTGCCGAGGGCGTCGAGGCAGGCGACCTCGAAGCCGGAGATGACGGACAGGCGCAGCTTGTCGGCGGTCTGGACGCCGCGCAGCCCGCCGACGTCGACCTGCCCGGAGACCCGGGACTGGTCGACGGCCACCTCGTCCGCGACGACGAACAGGCCGTTGAGGTCGGCGACCTGACGCCCGATCAGCTTCTCCGCGAACGGCCGGGCGAGTTCCAGGTACTTGGTGTCGCCGTACGTCTCGCCGACCCCGACGACCCCGTCCGCCGTCTCGACCTCCACGATCAGCCGGGGCGTGTACGGCTGGTGCACGCCCTGGGTGTTCAGCAGGGGCGGGTCGGCGACCAGGATCGGCGTCAGGCGGACATCGGTGATCGTGAGGTTCACAGTGCGGCTCCTGCGAGGTCGAGTCCGGCGGTGAGCAGGGTGCGCAGGTCGGCCAGATCGGCGGCCGACGGGTCGGTGAGCGGGGCGCGTACGGGGCCGACGGGGCGGCCGCGCAGCCGGGCCGCCGCCTTCACCAGTGACACGGAGTATCCGGGCACCCGGTCGCGCAGTTCGACGAGCGGGACGTAGAAGTCGCGCAGCAGCTTGTCGACCGTGCCGTGGTCGCCGGCCTGGAGGGCGGCGAAGAAGGCGTTCGCGATCTCGGGGGCGAAGGCGTGGACGGCGGAGGAGTAGGCGGGGACGCCGACGGTGGCGTAGGCGCGGGCCTGGATCTCGGCGGTGAGGGCGCCGTTGAAGAAGAGGAAGTCCTCGGGGGCGGCGAGGGTGAGGCGCTGGAGGCGGTCGAGGTCGCTGTGGCCGTCCTTGAGGCCGATGACGTTCGGGATGTCGGCGATGCGCTTCAACGAGGCGACCGTGAAGGCGACTTGGCCGCGCTGGTAGGCGATGAGGGGGAGGCCGGTGCGGGCCGCGATGTGCTCCAGCTGGGCGACCAGGCCGTCCTGCGGGGCGGCGATCAGATAGTGCGGCAGGACGAGGAGGGCGTCGGCGCCGGCCTCCTCGGCGATGCGCGCGAACCGGACGGCCTGCGCCCAGCCGTACCCGGTCCCGGCGACGACGGGCACGCGCCCGCCCGACTCCTCGACGGCGATCGAGACGATCTGCCGGTACTCGTCCTCGTCCAGCGAGAAGAACTCGCCGGTGCCGCAGGCGGGGAAGAGGGCGCCGGGGGCGGTGGCGAGCTGTGCGGCGACATAGGCGCGGAAGCCGTCCGGGTCCAGCGAGCCGTCCTCGTGGAAGCTCGTGAGCGGGAACGACAGGACGCCCTGCGCCATGCCGTCCCGCAGTCGCCGGGCCGTGTCCGTATCGAGGCTCACCCTCGTCATCTCCCCATGTAGACGTCATCCACGTATGAAAATGGAGATTAGATACGCGAACGCCGACCGTCAATGGCGCGGTCGAGCCGATTCGAGCCGATTACGATCGCCCCATGTCAGAGACAGGTGGCGTCCGCGAGGTGAAGTCCGCGGCGCGGACGGTCGAGTTGCTGGAACTCCTCGCCGCGCGCGGCGACCGCCCGGCACGCCTCCAGGAGCTGGCCGACGAGCTGGGCGTGCCGCGCAGCTCCATGTACGCGCTGCTGCAGACCCTGATCGCGCGCGGCTGGGTCCGCACCGACGTCACCGGCTCGCTCTACGGCATCGGCATCCACGCCCTGCTCACCGGCACCACCTACCTCGACTCCGACCCGCACGTCCGGGCCGTACGCCCCTATCTCGACGAGGCGTCCGACGCGCTGGGCGAGACGATCCACCTGGGGCGGCTGGACGGCCGGGACGTGGCGTACCTGGCGACGCGCGAGTCGCACGAGTACCTGCGGACCATCAGCCGCGTCGGCCGGCGCCTCCCGGCGCACGCGGGGGCGCTGGGGAAGGCCCTGCTGGCGGAGCGCCCTGACGCCGAGCTGGCCGAGGGCCCGTACGCGGCCCTCACCCCCAACACCCACACCACCCGCGAGTCCCTCGCCGCGGACCTCGGCGAGGTACGGGCGCGCGGCTACTCGGTCGACCGCGAGGAGGGCGTCCCCGGCATCGTCGGCTTCGGCTTCGCCCTGCGCTACGACATCCCGGCCCAGGACGCGATCAGTTGCTCGGTGCCGGTGGCGCGGCTGTCGGCGGGGCACGAGGAGCGGATCGTCGCGGTGATGCGGGAGATCAGGGCGAAGATCGAGGCGACGGTTCCGGGTGGCGGCGGGTCGGTGCACTGGCGCAGGTGAGGCCCGGGGACAGGGCACTTACGGGGCACCAGCGGGCCACTTGCGGCGCCCTCGAATACCCGCCCTCCGCCACCCCAAACAGAACGTGCCCCACATCACACAGCCCGCACTTCTTCGGGCCTCCCCCTCCTTGATACAAATTCTCCGCGCGTTCCTGTCCGTCGACGGCCTGCGCTCCTCCCCCTCTTGGCTCCTCCTGAGCCGCTCCTTTCGCATGCCCTGGGAACGCCCGTGTTCGCCCCCCGCACCACCCCCTGGCCCCTCGTCGCCCTTTTCACGGCCGGGTACCTCGCCCCGTATCTGCTGCCGACCGTCGTCGGCAGGCTCGACGCCGGGCTTCCGCTCTCCCCCACCCAGGCGGGTGCCGTCGGCAGCGCACTGCTGCTGAGCTCGGCGTCCGCCGGGTTCGCGCTGGCCTCGCGCGTCGACCGGATCGGGGCCCGCCGACTGGCCCGCGTCGGCCTCACCCTCGCGCTCATCGGCTACGGCGGGGCGGCCCTAACGCACCCCGTACCGGCCGTCGTCCTCGGCGTGCTCGTCGGCGGCTTCGGATCCGGTACGGCCACCGCGGTCGCCGCCACCCGCATCGCCGCCCAGCCCGACCCGCACCGGGCCACCACGGTCGGCCTCCTGGGCGTCTCCGCCCTCGCGGGCGCCGTCTATCTGACGGTCCCCCACCTCGGCCCCGGCCACGGCCTCCCGCTCGCCGCGATCGCCCTCACCGCGCTGGCCGTGTGGCCGCTGACAGGCCGTCTCCCGGCCGGCACGGCCAGGTCGCACCAGAGCGGTTGGGACAAGTCCCCCCTCCCTTGCCGCCGCCAGGGCCTGACCCTCGCCGTCTGCATGCTGTGCTGGTCCCTCGCCCAGAACTCCCTCTGGGGCGTCAGCGGCCGGATCGGCCTGACCCAGGCGCAGCTGACCGAGGCCACGGTCGGCGCGGTGTTCGCCGTCGCGCTCGGCGCCGGGCTGCTCGGCGTCACCGGGGCGGGCGCGCTCGGCCCGCGCCTGGGTCGCGCGCTGCCCATCGGAGTCGGTACGGCCCTCATCGCGGCCTGCATCGCGCTCAGCGCGTCCGCCACCGACCTGCCGACCTTCGCGACCGGCGAGATCGCCTGGAACACGCTCTACCCGATCGTCCTGTCGTACGTCATCGGCCTCGCCGCCTCCCTCGACGGGCGCGGCCGCTGGGCGGTGCTCGTCGGTTCGGCGTCGTCGCTGGGCACGGCGGCGGGCCCGCTGACCGGGAGCGTGCTGTCGGCGCAGGCCGGGTTCCCGGTGATGGGGGCGGTGCTGGCGGTCGGACTGCTGGTGATCGCCGTACCGCTGACGGTGGTGGCGCTGGGTGCGGGCAGGCGCCCGCTGCCGGTGGTGGAGATCCCGGTGGAGGCACCTGCCTACGACAAGGCAACCGCGGCCTGAGCGCCCTGGAGGGGCACTGAGCTAGGGGAACTCGTACGCCTCGACCTCCGCGAGATACCTCTCCCGCCGCTCCTCGTCATCCTCCAGGAAGGACGCCACAAAGGAGTTCCGGGCCAGCTCGCGCAGCCGGTCCTCGGTCAGGCCCAGCGCCGAGCGCACCGCGTCGAAGTTGTCGCCCGCGTAGCCGCCGAAGTAGGCCGGGTCGTCGGAGTTGACCGTGCACATCAGCCCGGCGTCGAGCATGGCGGGCAGGGGATGGTCGGCGAGGACGTCGACGGTACGCAGCCGCACGTTCGACAGCGGACACAGCGTCAACGGCACCCGCTCCCGCACCAGCCGCTCGACCAGCGCCGGATCCTCCATGCACCGCAGCCCGTGGTCGACGCGCTCGACGCCGAGGACGTCGAGGGCCTCGGTGATGTAGGCGGGCGGCCCCTCCTCGCCGGCGTGCGCGACGCGGCGCAGCCCGAGGGCGGCGGCGGCCTCGTAGACCTCGCGGAACTTCACCGGCGGGTGTCCGACCTCGGCCGAGTCCAGGCCGATGCCGGTGATCCGGTCGAGATACGGCTCGGCGGCCCGGAGCGTCTCCATGGCCGACTCGGCGGAGTCGTCGCGCAGGAAGCACATGATGAGCCGGGTGGAGATGCCGTGGTTCGCCTGGCTGCCCGCCAGCGCCCGCCACAGCCCCTCGACGACCGTGCCCAGCTCGACGCCCCGCTTGGTGTGGGCCTGCGGGTCGAAGAAGATCTCCGCGTGCCGCACACCCTGGGCGGCGGCGCGGGCGAGGTAGGCGTTCGCGAGGTCCGCGAAGTCCTGCTCGGTACGCAGGACGGCCATGAGCTCGTAGTACAGGTTCAGAAAGGACTGGAGGTCCTCGAACTGGTAGGCCTTGCGCAGCTCGTCGGTGTCGCCGTACGGCAGCTCGACGTGGTTGCGGGCGGCCAGTTCGAAGGCGAGCTCGGGTTCGAGGGTGCCTTCGATGTGGAGGTGCAGCTCTGCTTTGGGGAGGGGCATCGAAGCATCGTACGGCGAGGTCAGCGCCGCTTCGGCAACGGCACCCGCAGCAGGTCGTGCGCCACGGTCAGCTCCCCGTCGAACCCGGCCTCCCGGGCCTGCCGCTCGAACTCGTCGGGCTCGGTGTAGCGCTGGCTGAAGTGGGTGAGCACGAGATGCCGTACACCGCAGTCGACGGCGACCCGAGCGGCTTGACCAGCCGTCAGATGCCCGTGCTCCTCGGCGAGTTCGACGTCCTCGTCCAAGAAGGTGGACTCGATGACGAGCATCTCGCAGCCGTCGGCGAGGGTGTACACGCCGTCGCACAGCCGGGTGTCCATGACGAACGCGAACCGCTGCCCGCGCCGCACCTCACTGACGTCGTCGAGCGAGACCCCACGGAGCACCCCTTCCCGCTGGAGCCGCCCGACGTCCGGCCCCTTGATGCCGTGCGCGGCGAGGCGGTCGGGCAGCATGCGGATCCCGTCGGGTTCGACGAGGCGATAGCCGTACGACTCGACGGGGTGCGACAGCCGGGCGGTGTGCAGCGCGTAGCCGCCGGTGTCGGCGATGACCCCGTCGGCGCTGATGGGCGCCTCGGCGATGTCGACGGTCTCGCGGTAGGCGGTGGCGTAGCGCAGCCGGTCGAAGAAGCGCTGCCCGGAAAGCGGGTAGTGGGCGGTGAGGGGATGCGGCACCTTGTCGAGGTTGATCCGCTGGATGACGCCGGCGAGGCCGAGCGAGTGGTCCCCGTGGAAGTGGGTGACGCAGATCCGGTTCAGGTCGTGCGCGGCGACTCCGGCACGGAGCATCTGCCGCTGGGTGCCCTCGCCGGGATCGAAGAGGATGCCCTCGCCGTCCCAGCGCAGCAGGTACCCGTTGTGGTTGCGGTGGCGGGTCGGGACCTGGCTCGCGGTGCCGAGGACGACCAATTCACGTACGGACACGGCTACTTCGACTTACTTCCGGTTATCCAGGGGGCCACTGCATACCGCGGCCGCCGATGATGTGGGCGTGGGCGTGGAAGACGGTCTGCCCGGCGCCCGCGCCCGTGTTGAAGACGATGCGGTAGCTCTCCAGCTTGTCCTCGTCGGCGACGGCCTGGGCCTCACGCAGGACGTCCGCGGCGAGGGTCGGCTCGGCGGTGGCGAGGGTGGCGACGTCCGGGTAGTGCGCCTTGGGGATGACCAGGACGTGGGTGGGCGCCTGGGGGTTTATGTCCCGGAAGGCGACGGTCGTCTCCGACTCCCGCACGATCGTCGCCGGGACGTGCCCCTCGACGATCTTGCAGAACAAGCAGTCGTCCTGCGGCTCCCCTGCCATGTTCCCTCCGGGGGTTGGGCGCGTGGTGTACGTGGGGCATCGTATCGTCGTCGGGTGCGGGTGCGTGGGGGTTGATCGCGCAGTTCCCCGCGCCCCTAGGTGGGCAAACTGGGCGGCGTTTTGGCCGGCCGTTGCTCCAGTGCCTCCCACGCGATCCTGATCGCCTCGTCCAGTTGGGCGTCGCGCCCCTCCACCCAGTCCTGCGGGCGCTGGAGCACCTCCACGTCCGGATCCACCCCGTGGTTCTCCACGTCCCAGCCGAAGCCCTCCAGCCAAATGGCGTACTTCGGCTGGGTGATGAGCGTGCCGTCGACCAGGCGGTAGCGGCTGTCGATGCCGATCACGCCGCCCCATGTCCGCGTTCCCACGACCGGGCCGAGACCCAGTGCCCTGATCGCGGCGTTGACGATGTCCCCGTCGGAGCCGGAGAACTCGTTCGCCACCGCCACCACGGGGCCGCGCGGGGCGTCCATCGGGTAGCTGTTCGGCCGCATGCCGCGCGGCAGTTCCCAGCCCACGATCCGGCGGGCCAGCTTCTCCACGACCAGTTGGGAGGTGTGTCCGCCGCCGTTCTCGCGGACGTCCACGACGAGGCCCTCCCGGGCCACCTCGACCCGGAGGTCACGGTGGATCTGGGCCCATCCGGGCGCCTGCATGTCCGGTACGTGCAGATAGCCCAGCCGTCCGCCGGACTTCTCGTGGACGTACGCCCGCCGGTCCGCGACCCACGCGTGGTACCGCAGCGGCTGTTCGTCCGCGATCGGGACCACGACCGCGTGCCGTACGTCCCCGCCGCCCGACGGCGAGATCGTCAGCTCCACCGCCTTGCCCGCCGTGCCGACCAGCAGCGGCCCGGGCCCGGTCACCGGATCCACCGGCACCCCGGCCACGGCGACGATCGCGTCCCCTGCCCGCACCGCGACCCCCGGTGCGGCCAGCGGCGCCCGGGCCTCGGGGTCGGAGGTCTCCGACGGCAGGATGCGGTCGATGCGCCAACTCCCGTCCGGGTGGCGGGAGATGTCGGCGCCGAGGAGGCCCTGCCGGGCTCCGCCGCCCTGTCCGCCGCGCGGCGAGACGTAGGCGTGCGAGGTGCCCAGCTCGCCCTGCACCTCCCACAGGAGGTCCATCAGGTCGTCATGGGTCGCCACGCGGTCGACGAGCGGGCGGTACCGGTCCAGTACGCCCGCCCAGTCCACCCCGCTCATGTCCGGCCGCCAGAAGTGGTCCCGCATGATGCGGCCGGTCTCCTCGAACATCTGGCGCCACTCCGCCGACGGGTCGACCGTCTGCCGTACCCGCGACAGGTCCACGGTGATGTTCGAGTCGCTGTCCTCGTCGCCGGAGGCCCGCCGGTCGCTCGGTACGACCTTGAGCCGGCTGTCGGTCCACAGCAGCACCCGCTTGCCGTCGCCGCTGACCTCGAAGTGGTCGGCGTCGTCGGCGAGATGCTCGACGCGCCGCTGGAGAAGGTCGTAGCGCTCCAGCTCGGTCTTGGGCTCGGGGTCGTCGGGCGTGGCCCGGGAGGCGCCGAGGGCGCCGCGCACGGGGTGCCGCAGCCACAGGACGCCGTCCTTCGCGGCCCGCAGGTTGGTGTAGCGGGCGGCCTCGACCGGGAACGGCACGATGCGGTCGGCGAGGCCTTCGAGGTCGATGCGGGTGGTCGGGGTGCCCTCGCTGTCGGGCGTCTCGTCCTTGTCGGGCGCGTCGAAGGGGCGGCCGTGCCGCTGCGGGCCGAAGGGGGACGGGGTGGTCGCGGCGAGGGTGATCAGGTGCGGGCGGGAGCCGACCACGAAGGCGAGGTCGAAGACGTGCTCGTCGTAGACCGGGTCGAAGGCCCGCGTCGACAGGAACACCAGGTGCTTGCCGTCCTGGGTGAACGCGGGCGCGTAGTCCTGGAACCGCAGCGGGGTCGCCTCGGAGACCGACAGGTCGGTGGTGTTGGCGAGCTTCAGCTGGGACAGCGGGCGCGGGCCGGGGTGCGACCAGGCGAGCCAGGCCGAGTCGGGCGAGAAGACCAGCCCGGACACGTCGCCGTCCGCGCTGCGGTCGACCTCGCGCACCTCGCCGCTCTCCCGCTCGACGAGCAGCACCCGCCCGTCGTGCGCGGCGACCGCGGCCCGGCTCCCGTCGGGCGCCATGGCGAGCCCCAGCACCCGCCCGAGCTGCCCGGCGGCGAGCCTGCGCGGCGTGGCCCCGGGCGCGAGCCCCGTCGCCGGGGCGAACTCCAGCGCGTCGTCGCCCTCCGCGTCCGTGACCCAGACGACCCACTCCTCGCCGTCCGCCCGGAAGGTACGGGGCCGCCGGGCCCGTACCCCCGGCTCGGCGGCGAGCGCACGGGCGGGACCGGAGCGGTGGGTGACCCAGTGCACGGTGCCCCGGACGGCGACAGCGCTGCCGCGCGCGGTGTGGTCCGGGGCCGCCGACCCGAACCAGCGGCCGGCGTTCACCGGGAACGGCTGCCGGTCGGTGCGCTGCCCGCCGAGCCGGATGTCGAGCCTGCGCGGCTCGGCCCCGTCGAGGTCGTCGAGGAGCCACAGTTCACCGGCGCAGGCGTAGACGACGCGGGTGCCGTCGCTCGCGGCGTGCCGGGCGTAGAAGCCGTCGAGGGGGGTGTGCCGCCGTAGGTCGGATCCGTCGGGGAGGGAGGAGTACACCGCCCCGACGCCCTCGTGGTCGGAGAGGAAGGCGATGCGCTCCCCCACCCACACCGGGTACTCGATGTTCCCGTCCAGCTCCTCGTGCAGCCGTACGAAGTCCCCGGTGCCGTCCGGGTCGATCCACAACTTGCCCGCCGTACCGCCCCGGTAGCGCTTCCATCGCGCGGCCTCCAGTCCCATGGGCGCGGAGGCGAGCACGAGGTGCGGCCCGTAGGCGACATCGCCGACGGGGCCGTACGGCAGCGGGGTGGCCGGTCCGCCGTCGAGCGGGACCGTGTGGGCCCAGCTGCGGCGGCTGCCCGCCTGGCCGTGGGTGGTGATCGCGAGGACATGGCCGTCGGGGGTCCAGCCGCGCACCCGGGTCTGCCCGCTGCCCCAGTGGGTGAGCCGCCTCGACGGGCCGCCGTCGACCGGCGCGATATGCACCTCGGGGGCGCCGTCACGGGTGGAGGTCCAGGCGACGGTCGTCCCGTCGGGCGAGATGCGCGGCAGGGTGACCGGCACGTTGTCGGCGCTGACCCGCCAGGCCCGGCCGCCGTCGAGCGGGGCGAGCCAGACGTCGTCCTCCGCGGTGAAGGCGACCAGGTCGCCGTGCGGATGCGGATACCGGAGATACGAAGACGCGGTCGGGGTCGGGGACGAGGACGCGGCCGAGGTCTGTGTCACCCGATCACCCTAAGCAAGGGCGGCGGCCACGGACAGCCCTTTGGATCACTTGCCCGAACTCCCCCGCGGGCCCGCTCACTTGCCCTCCGGCCAGCAGTTCGGGTGCTGCTTGCAGTAGACGGTCTTGGTCACGGTCACCGTGACGGTGGGCCCGGGCTGCTGCCCGTTGCCCGGGTTGACGGGCGAGGGCTCGGAGTCGCAGTCGCCCAGCCCGTTCACATGGAACCACTCCTTGCCGTCGATCTTGGCGACGAGGTCCCCGCGCACACAGGAACCGCTCACGGCCCGGGTGATCCGGCCGGTGACGACGATGTCCTTGCCGTCCTTGGTCTCACCCTCGCAGTCGACCTTGACCACGGTGTTCTCGGTCGCGCTCGGCGCAGCGGAGCCGCCCTTGCCGCCCTCGTACGAGCCCGTGCAGTTGAGCCACTGCACCTCGGCCTTCTGCCGCTCCAGCTCCTTGGTCACCGTCTGGTCGGTCGTGAACGCCACGGTCGCGCTGCTCAGCCCGCCCGGATCACAGGCGACCGCCCCGCCGACGGCGACCACGGCGAGACCCGCCACGCCGGCCACCCGTGCCCCGTAGGTGCGACGACCGGCGGGACGTGTGCGACCCGTGGTGCGACCCGTGCGGCCCCAAACCCTCCTGAATGCCCCCATGGACGGCAGCCTGCCACTGTCCCGGCCGACGCGATAGAGCGCATACGGACACTCCCTGCTCTCGCACGTCACAATCGAGTGGCCCCGCCCCGACCCGCCCGACCGCCCCTGCCCGGAGGACCGTTGGCCCCCTCGCGGATCCCCGCCCGCACCCTGCCCGCGCCGCGCACCTCGGACGACGCCGACCGGTTCGGCGCGGACGGGCCGACGGCC
The DNA here is from genome assembly GCF_900103585.1 of Streptomyces sp. cf386. Taxonomy (GTDB): domain Bacteria; phylum Actinomycetota; class Actinomycetes; order Streptomycetales; family Streptomycetaceae; genus Streptomyces. The sequence goes on along the minus strand of NZ_FNHV01000014.1, from coordinate 91,416 downwards.
CCGGCGGAGGGGCCGCCCGCGCCACCGCGCCGGCGCCGGGTGCGGATGCTCGTCGACGTGGTCGCCCATCCGGATGAAGTGGCGTATGTGACCGCCCTGTTCGAGGAGCGCGGCTGGACCGTGCGTCCGGCGGAGGACGACGAGGCGGCACCCGCCGGTGCGCATCGCAGCACGCTCGTCGTCGAGGTCCGGCTGCACGGAGCCCGCCTCGGCGCCCTGCGCACGGCCACTCTGGAGGTGGAACGGCTCGCCCAGCAAGCCGAGTTGGGCGCGTGGGTGCGGGACGCGGCCCTGGTCGAGCACGAGCGGCCGGCCCGGACGACGTACTACGTGCACCGCGCGCTGCCGACGCTGGGGCGGCTGTGGATCCGGTTGGGCGGGGCGGACGAGCAGCGTGCCGTGACCGTGCCGGCGGGCCCGCGCTCCCGGGAGGAGGCGGCGGCCGAGCTGGCGGCGCGTCCGCTGGGCGGCCGTCCCTTCGACGCCGAGGCGCACGGGCTGCGGGTGCCGGGCCACTCGGACGCGGACCCGCCCCGCGACGAGACCCCGCACGAGCGCCGGGTCCGGCTGGCCTGGCTGGCGGAGGGAGTGGCCGGCGTCGTCCTCGCCGTCGTCTGCGGGATGTACGTCGTCTGGGCCGACGGGGCCTGGAAGCTGCTGCCCGCGCTGCTCAGTCCGGCGGGGGCCCTGCCGCTGGGCCGCACTCTCAAGGAGACGCGGACCCGCGGGCCCGGCGTCCAGTGGGCCGCGGGAGTCGCCGGCACCACGGCGCTGGCCGCCTTCGGGGCCCTGGTGGGCCACGACACCGTGCCCCGGGTGCTGTGGGCGAGCGCGCTGGTGCTCGCCGTCGGCGCCTCCACCGGCGCGGGGGTGGTCCTCGCCCTGCGCCGCACCATCTTCATCCGGCACGCCGCCTGGCTGGTGCCGCTGTCCGTGCCGGTGCTGTGGTCGATGGTGGGCTGGCTGGGCGGGCAGATGCACGACGCGTACCTGGACCGCTTCGACATCCGCTTGGAGGCGGTGCCCGCACCGCGCCTCGGCACGTATCTGGTGGCCGCCGAGCCGATGGGCCTCGCACTGGGCAGCGCGCTGTTCGTCGTGGCGATCGTGGGCTGGCTGCGCCACTTCCACTTGGGGCGGGACGCCAACGGCCGCTTCTTCGCCGTCGTCCTGGCGACGCTGATCGTCGCGGTCTACGCCCTGGGCGCGGTCGCCCTGGGCATCGGCAAGGCGGCGAGCGCGGCGGGCCGGGACGCCGAGAACGCCGCCCGGCAGGGCATCCAGCCGCCCGACTACTTCGGCATCTACGGCCACTTCATGTGCCTGCGCCCGGTGGATGCCGGCAAGCCCGTGGCGGTGGAGAACGGCCCGGTCGCCACCGGCCGTCCTGTGGTGTCCTTCGGCACGTCCGGCGAGTGGATCTGGCTGTGGGACCCGGCCCGCAACAACGGCAAGGTCCAGGAGTCCTTCGCGGTGCGCCGCGAGGACGTCCAGCTGGTCCCGGCGAAAAACCCGGAGACCGGGCGGTGCCCGGCGCCGTAGCGTGGCCGGATGCGATCCGATCGCCGACTGCGCAGGCTCGTCGTGGACGAGCGGACGACGTACCTCTGGAGTGTCCGGCACCAGCATGGGGACGCGGAAGCCTGCCGTGAGGTCCTCCACCTGACCCTCGACGGTGTGCGCACCCGCGTCGTCTTCCGGGAGGGAAGGGGCCAGGCCATCTCCGGCGGCTACAGCTACGTCGGATGTGTGGCGACCGGGCCCGGGAAGCTGCTCAACCTGCGCGAACCCGGTGTCGTACGCGGAATCGTCGACGAGGCGACCGCCCGCGGACTCCTGCCGGGGACCGCGGAGTTGGACGGCTGGGAGCTGTTCGACGCCGTCCTCAGCCGCGCAGCAGCAGCCACTCCTGCAGTTCCACCAGGTTCCCCTCCGGGTCCTTGAGGTGGGCGACCCGCATCCGGTCGGTCATGGGGGCGGGGCCGTGCAGCAGGGTCGCGCCGCGGGAGGTGATCTGCGCGCAGTAGGCATCCAGGTCGTCCACCCGCAGGACGACCAGGGAGCGGTGGCCGGCGGGGGCGTCGCCGAGCTCGCCGAGGACCTCGGCCATCAGGGCGCGGTCCTGAAGCGCGATGCCCGCCGAGCCTACGGCGGGACTGAACTTCTCGTACGGCCCGTTCACCGCGCCCGACTGCGGCTTCAGCCCCAGGACCTCGGCGTAGAAGCGGTAACAGGCGGCGAAGTCGCTGACCAGCAGCCGTACTTGGGCGAGTTCCACGGCGAACGTCCCTCCCGGTTCAGGACCAGCGGCCGGTACGACCGAGGAGCAGTGCCGTCGCCGCGGTTCCGGCGGTGGAGGTGCGCAGGACGGTACGGCCCAGACGGTACGCCTTGGCGCCCGCCTCCTCGAAGAGGGCCAACTCCTCGGGGGACACGCCGCCTTCGGGCCCGACGACGAGCACGATCTCGCCCTCGGCGGGCAGTTCGGCGGTCGCGAGCGGCTCGCTGCCGTAGTCGCGTTCCTCGTGCAGTACGGCGGCGAAGTCGGCCTTGGCGAGAAGGGCGGCCACCTGCTTGGTCGTCGCCGCGTCCGCGACCTCGGGAAAGCGCAGACGCCTGGACTGCTTGCCGGCCTCGCGGGCCGTGGCACGCCACTTGGCGAGCGCCTTGAGGCCGCGGTCGCCCTTCCACTGGGTGATGCAGCGGGCGGCCGACCAGGGCACGACCGCGTCCACGCCGGTCTCGGTCATCGTCTCGACCGCCAGCTCACCGCGGTCGCCCTTGGGGAGGGCCTGGACGACGGTGATCCGGGGGCTGGGCTCGGGCTCGACCGGGAACTCGAAGGGCTCGACGACCAGATGGTCCTTGCCCGACGCGCTGAGAACGACCCCGGCCGCGCCCCGGCCCCGCCCGTCGGTGAGCACCACGTCCTCGCCGGACTGCAGCCGGCGTACGGAGACGGCGTGCCGTCCCTCCGCGCCCGTCACGTCGATGATCGAGCCGGGGCCCACGCCCTCCAGGGAGTCGACCACGAACACCGGCGCGGTCATCGGATCCCTCCGCCCGACAACGCTGTCGCCGCGGCGTCCAACTCGGCGACCAGCACCTCCACCAGCTGCCCGGCGGGCATCTCACGTGCCATCCGGTGCCCCTGCCCCGCCCACAGCGCCATGCCCTGCGGGTCGCCGGAGGAGGCGGCCTTCTTGCGCACGGGCGAGGTGAGGTGGTGGACCTCGGGGTAGGCGGCGGGGGCATACGGCCCGTGCTCTCGCAGGAAGCGGTTGACGAGGCCGCGGGCCGGGCGACCGGAGAAGGCGCGCGTCAGCTCGGTGCGGACGAACAGGGGGTTGGTCAGCGCCTGCTTGTGCAGGGCGTTGGCGCCGGACTCCGGGGTGGCGAGGAAGGCGGTCCCCAGCTGGGCGGCTGAGGCGCCGGCGGCCAGGGCGGCGGCGATCTGGCTACCGCGCATGATGCCGCCCGCTGCGACGATGGGCAGGCCGACGGCCTCACGGAACTGCGCGATCAGCGACAGCAGTCCGATGCTGGTGCCGTCGGTCTCGGGGTTGTCGCGATGCGTCCCCTGATGGCCGCCCGCCTCGACGCCCTGCGCGATCACCGCGTCGGCGCCGGCCCGCTCCACGGCGAGGGCCTCGTCGGGGGTGGTGGCGGTGACGAGGGTGAAGGTCCCGGCACGCCGGAGGGACTCCAGCACCTCGCTGCTGGGGACGCCGAAGTGGAAGGAGACGACGGGCACCGGGTTGTCGAGCAGCACGGCCAGCTTGGCCTCGTACCCGTCGTCCCGCCCGCTGTCCGGGTCACCCAGCTCGGTGTCGTACCAGGCGGCCTCGCCGGCCAGCTGGTGCGCGTAGACGTCGACGGCGGCCTTGTCGGCGTACTCGGGCTGCGGCATGAAGAGGTTGACCCCGAAGGGCTTCGTGGTCAGCCCTCGCAGCTGCTTGATCTCCTGGTACATCCCGTCGGCGGTCTTGTACCCGGCGGCAAGGAACCCGAGCCCACCCGCCTCGGACACGGCCTGGGCGAGATGCGGCACGGAGACGCCGCCCGCCATGGGGGCCTGCACGATCGGATGGGGGAAGAGATCGGTCAGTGCGGAGGACATGACGGCATGTTGTCACGTCCCCCGAACAAGTCCGAATCGGCCCTGCCCCATGCACGGGGCGGGGCCGGACCACCGGGTCAGCGACCGTTGAACGCGTCCTTCAGCCGGGAGAACAGCCCCTGCTGCCCCGGCTGGAACTGCCCCTGCGGCCGCTCCTCACCGCGCAGCTTGGCCAGCTCCCGCAGCAACCGCTCCTGCTCCGGATCCAGCTTGCTGGGCGTCTGCACCTCGACGTGGACGATCAGGTCGCCCCGCCCGCCGCCGCGCAGATGCGTCACGCCCCGCCCGTGCAGCGGAATCGACTGCCCGGACTGGGTACCCGGCCGGATGTCGACCTCCTCAAGACCGTCCAGCGTCTCCAGCGGCACCTTCGTACCGAGGGACGCCGCGGTCATCGGGATCGTCACCGTGCAGTGCAGGTCGTCGCCGCGCCGCTGGAAGGTGGAGTGCGGCAGCTCGTGGATCTCGACGTACAGGTCACCGGCGGGACCGCCGCCCGGCCCGACCTCGCCCTCACCGGCGAGCTGGATCCGCGTGCCGTTGTCGACACCGGCCGGGATCTTGACCGTGAGGGTCCGACGGGACCGTACCCGGCCGTCGCCCGCGCACTCGGGGCACGGCGTGGGAACGACCGTTCCGAACCCCTGGCACTGCGGGCAGGGACGGGACGTCATGACCTGGCCCAGGAAGGACCGGGTGACCTGGGACACCTCACCGCGACCGCGGCACATGTCACACGTCTGAGCGGAGGTGCCGGGGGCGGCCCCCTCGCCGTTGCAGGTGTTGCAGACGACCGCGGTGTCGACCTGGATGTCCTTCGTCGTACCGAAGGCCGCCTCGTCGAGCTCGACCTCCAGCCGGATCATCGCGTCCTGGCCGCGCCGGGTGCGCGAGCGCGGACCGCGCTGGGACGCCGTACCGAAGAACGCGTCCATGATGTCCGAGAAGTTCCCGAAGCCGCCCGCGCCGAAGCCGCCCGCGCCCGCGCCGCCCGCCTGGGACAGGGGGTCGCCGCCTAGGTCGTAGACCTGCTTCTTCTGCGGGTCCGACAACACCTCGTAAGCGGCGTTGATCTCCTTGAACCGCTCCTGGGTCTTCGGATCGGGGTTGACGTCCGGGTGCAGCTCGCGGGCGAGCCGCCGGAAGGCCTTCTTGATCTCTTCCTGCGACGCGTCGCGACGCACGCCGAGCACGGCGTAGTAGTCCGTGGCCACTTACGACTCCGCCAGGATCTGTCCGACGTAACGTGCCACTGCGCGTACCGCTCCCATCGTTCCCGGGTAATCCATGCGGGTCGGTCCGACCACGCCGAGCTTGGCGACTGCCTCGCCGCCCGAACCGTAGCCGACCGACACGACGGACGTGGAGTTGAGTCCCTCATAGGCGTTCTCGTGACCGATGCGTACGGTCATGCCCGAATCCCCGGCCTCGCCAAGCAACTTGAGGAGCACGACCTGCTCCTCCAGTGCCTCCAGGACCGGCCGGATGGTGAGGGGGAAGTCATGTCCGAAGCGGGTGAGATTGGCGGTGCCGCCGATCATCAGCCGCTCCTCGTTCTCCTCGACGAGCGTCTCCAGGAGGGTGGAGAGCACGGTCGAGACGGTGCCGCGGTCCTCTACGTCGAAGGCCTCGGGAAGGTCCTCGACGAGCGTCGGCACATCGGTGAAGCGCCGCCCCGCGACCCTGCTGTTGAGCCGCGCGCGTAGATCCGCGAGCGAGGCCTCGCCGAAGGGCGCCGGGCAGTCGACCATCCGCTGCTCGACCCGCCCGGTGTCCGTGATCAGCACGAGCATCACGCGCGCGGGTGCGAGCGAGAGCAACTCGACGTGCCGGACGGTGGACCGGGTCAGCGACGGGTACTGCACGACGGCGACCTGCCGCGTGAGCTGCGCGAGCAGCCGCACGGTCCGCGCCACGACGTCGTCCAGATCGACGGCGCCGTCCAGGAAGTTCTGGATGGCGCGCCGCTCCGGCGGGGTCATCGGCTTGACGCCGGCGAGCTTGTCGACGAACAGCCGGTAGCCCTTGTCGGTGGGGATGCGCCCGGCGCTGGTGTGCGGCTGGGCGATGAACCCGTCGTCCTCCAGGGCTGCCATGTCGTTGCGAATGGTCGCCGGGGAGACGCCGAGGTTGTGCCGCTCGGTCAGGGCCTTCGACCCCACCGGCTCCTCGGTCCCGACATAGTCCTGGACGATGGCGCGCAACACCTGGAGCCTGCGTTCACTCAGCATCTCGCGCACACCTCCAGTCGTTCCCTTTGGCACCTTGCCTGGCACTCTGTCCGTCCGAGTGCCAGCCGTCCCCGGCCCAGTGTACGGCGGTGGGGTACGCCCCGGGCAAGGCCGGTCCGGCACCGCCGTGCTGGACGGAGGTGTCTTGGCTAGCGTCGCGGTATGACGGTGACTTGGGAAGAGCTGGGGTGGGAGCGGCTGGCGGCCGGGGTCGGGCGGTGCCGGCTTCCGGGGTGGGACTGCACGGTGGGGCTGGTCGTCGGGGACGGGACGGCGTTGATCGTCGACGCGGGGTCGAGCCTCGGGGAGGGCGTGCGGCTGCGCACCCAGGCACAGTGGCTCGCCGGTCACCGTGTGACTCATCTCGCGCTGACGCATCCCCACTTCGACCATGTCTTCGGGGCGGCGGCGTTCGCGGGTGCGGAGGTGTACGCCGCGGTGGGCATGGACACGGTCCTCGACGGACGGCACGCGCGCGACGAGCTGCGCGGGGACGCGGTCCGCCACGGCCTGGACGCCGCCGCGGCGGAGGAGGCCGCGGACGCGCTGGTCCACCCCCACCACCAGGTGAGCGGCGAGTGGACCCTCGACCTGGACGGCGGCCACCAGGTCCTGCTGGCGAACGTGGGCCCGGCCCACACCGCCCACGACCTGGTGGTGCTCGTGCCGGGCGATCCCGAGGTGGTCTTCTGCGGTGACCTGGTGGAGGAGTCCGGCGAACCCCAGGCCGGCCCCGACGCCGTACCGTCCCACTGGCCGGCGGCCCTGGACCGCCTGCTGGAGCTGGGCGGCGAGGACGCACTGTACGTGCCCGGTCACGGAGCGGTGGTGGACGCGGCGTTCGTACGACGCCAGCGCGACGCCCTCGCGGCCCGTTTCGGCGTGTCGCGGTGATCCGTACTCCACCCGGCCCAGTCTTTCTCCTATCGTCATCCGAATGCGCCAGTACTCGCCGGACCTGACTCCGCCCTGGAAGAAGCCCAAGCCGGTGGCGGAGGTACCCGCCGACCCGGGCCTGGTCGTCGAGGAGGCGGGCACGGGTTTCTGCGGTGCGGTGATCCGCTGTGAGGCGGGCACGGTGACCCTGGAGGACCGCTTCGGCAAGCACCGGGTGTTTCCGCTGGAGCCGCGCGGGTTCCTGCTGGAGGGCAAGGTGGTGACCCTGGTCCGGCCGACCTCCTCGGCTCCGGTACGTCCCGCCCGCACGGCCTCCGGTTCGGTCGCCGTCCCGCAGGCACGCGCGCGCGTGGCCCGAGCCGGCCGTATCTACGTCGAGGGCCGCCACGACGCCGAGCTGGTCGAGAAGGTCTGGGGCGACGACCTGCGCATCGAGGGCGTTGTCGTGGAGTACCTGGAGGGCGTGGACGACCTCCCGTCGATCGTCGCCGACTTCGCGCCCGGGCCGGACGCACGACTGGGGGTGCTGGTGGACCACCTGGTCCCCGGCACCAAGGAGTGGCGCATCGCCGAGTCGGTGACGAGCGAGCACGCGCTGGTCGTGGGCCACCCGTACATCGACATCTGGGAGGCGGTGAAGCCGTCGTCGCTGGGGATCGCGGGGTGGCCTCGCGTACCGCGCGGACAGGACTGGAAGACGGGGGTGTGCCGGGCGCTGGGGTGGCCGTCGGAGAACACCGGGGCGGTGTGGCAGGCGATTCTGCAGCGGGTGGGGTCCTACAAGGACCTGGAGCCGGAGTTGCTGGGGCGGGTGGAGGAACTGATCGACTTCGTGACGGCTCCGGCGTAGAGCCGTCACGTCCCTCAGTCCACCAGGTCCCGCACCACCGCGTCGGCCAGCAGCCGCCCCCGCAGCGTCAGTACCGCGCGTCCTTCGTCATACGGCTCCTGCTGCAGAAGTCCGTCCGACAGGGCGCGGCGGGAGGCCCTCAGGCCGTCCTCCCGCAGCAGCTCCAGCGGTGCCCCCTCCAGCAGCCTGAGCTCCAGCAGGATCCGCTCCACCCTGCGGTCCTCCTCCGACAGCAGCTCGCGCCCGGCCCCCGGCGACCGCCCCGCCGCCAGAGCCGCCGCGTAGGCCCCGGGGTGCTTCACGTTCCACCAGCGCACACCGCCCACGTGGCTGTGGGCGCCGGGACCGGCTCCCCACCAGTCGGCGCCCCGCCAGTACAGCTCGTTGTGCAGGCAGCGGGCGGCCTCGGAGGTCGCCCAGTTGGACACCTCGTACCAGTCGAAACCGGCCGCCGTGAGCGTCTCCTCGGCGATCAGGTACCGGTCCGCATGGACGTCGTCGTCCGTCATCGGGACCTCGCCCCGGCGGATCCGACGGGCCAGCTGGGTGCCCTCCTCGACGATCAGGGCGTACGCGCTGACGTGATCCGGCCCGGCACCCAGCGCCGCCTCCAGCGAGGCCCGCCAGTCGTCGTCCGACTCGCCCGGCGTGCCGTAGATCAGGTCCAGGTTGACGTGCTCGAAGCCCGCCGCGCGGGCCTCCGCGACGCAGGCCTCCGGGCGCCCCGGTGTGTGCGTGCGGTCCAGGACCTTCAGCACATGCTGCCGCGCGCTCTGCATGCCGAAGGAGATCCGGTTGAAGCCGCCCTGCCGGAGGGTGGCCAGGTAGGCCGGGTCGACCGACTCCGGGTTCGCCTCCGTGGTGATCTCCGCGTCCGGCGCCAGTCCGAACTCGTCGCGGATCGCCCCCAGCATCCGTACGAGATCGTCGGCGGCCAGCAGCGTCGGCGTACCGCCGCCCACGAAGACCGTACGGACCTCGCGCGGGTCGTCGCCGAGGACCTTGCGGGCCAGCCGGACCTCGTCGACCAGCGTCTCGGCGTAGTTGTCGCGGGACGCCAGCACCCCGCCCGTGCCGCGCAGCTCGGTCGCCGTGTAGGTGTTGAAGTCGCAGTAGCCGCAGCGGGTCGCGCAGTACGGGACGTGCAGGTAGAAGCCGAGGGGGCGGTCGGCGGACCCGACGAGCGCGGACGCGGGGAGCGCGCCGTCGTCGGGAACGGGCTCGCCGTCGGGGAGTGCGGAGGGCATGGGTTCCATTGTCCCGTACCCCGCCGGTTGCTCGGGCCCACCGGTTGCCCCCGGCTATTCGGCCTGGAGCACCAGCAACGCCAGATCGTCCTCCGGAGGCTGGCCGCCGAACTCGTGCACCAGCCTGCGGATCCGTTCCGCGATCAGCTGGGCGTTCAGTCCCGTGCACCCGGCGAGCGCGGTCGCGAGGCCGTCGCCGTCGTCGAACTGGCGGGAGCCGCTGCGCCGCTCGGTCACCCCGTCGGTCACGCACAGCAGGGTGTCGCCGGAGCGCAGCTCGAAGGTCTCGCTGGTGTACGTCGCGTCCTCGACGACCCCGAGCAGGGTCTGCGGCTGAGCGGCCGTGTGGACCTCGCCGCCCGCGCCGAGGAGGAGCGGCAGGGGATGACCGGCGGAGGCGAGGGTGCAGCGGATACCGCCGTCGAAGGGGGTCAGTTCCCCGTACAGCAGAGACAGGAAGCGGGTCTGCGGGTCGTCGCCGGGGACGACCGGGCCCACCAGCGCGCGGGCGGCGGCGTCGGCGGCTTCCGTGGCGTCGTCGAGGAGGAGCTGGTTGAGGCGGTCGAGGACGTCGGCGACCCGGTAGCCCTCGCGGGCGAGGAGCCGCAGCCAGGGGCGGGCGATGCCGATCACCACGGCCGCCTCCGGGCCCTTGCCCTGGACGTCGCCGATGGCGAAGCACCAGCGGCCGTCGCCGGCCGGGAAGAGGTCGTAGAAGTCACCGCTCGGGCCGCCCTTGTCGCACGGCTCGTACACCAGGGCGCTGGCCACGCCGGGGATCTCCGCGACCGCGCCGGGCAGCAGCCCGCGCTGCAGCACCCGGCTGATGGTGGCCTGCCGGGCGTACTGGCGGGCCGCGCCGATGGCGAGGGCCACCCGGCGGCTGAGGTCCTCCACGAGCCCGGTGACCTCGTCGGGGAAGCGGTCGAGGCCGGCCCGCCCGATGACCAGCGTGCCCAGCGGGCGGCCACCGGCGATCAGGCGGTACGCGAGCGCCGTCCCGCGGATCCCGCGCTCGCCGAGCGCCTCCGCGGGCCACGGATAGCCGACGGGGCCGGTGCGATGGTGGTCGGACGGCTGCGGCGGCTCCTTCTCCAGGGCGCGGCGGAGCTCCTCGATGAGGCTCTCGGAGCCGTGCCAGACGCGGGCGAGCTTGGGCCCGGCACCCGCGGCGCCGTCCAGCGGCCTGCCGGCCCCGCCCCCGCCCTCGTCGGACCGGGGGTATCCCCAGCGCCCGGCGACCTCGTCCTCCAGCCACACTGCGCACCAGTCCGCGAGCCGCGGCACGATCAGTTGGCCGGCGAGCGCGGCGACCAGGTTCTCGTCGAGCTGCCCGGCGAGCAGGTCGGATGCCTCGGCGAGGAAGGACAGGGCGCCCCGGTTGAGCCAGTCCCGTTCCCGCTCGGGGCGATGGGGGTATGCCGGGTACGCCGGGTACACCGGCTCGCAGGGGTCTCCTTGGTCCAGCGAGGCCGAGAGCGGGGATGAAGCGGAGAGCTGGGACGAGGTCGTGAGCGGGGGCGGCTCCGGCGCGAGGATCTCGGCGACGCGCAACTCGCGCTCCAGCGCACGCTCCTCGGCGTATGTCTCGATGTCGTCCCTGCCCGCCACGGGATCCTCGGCGGGCAGCCGGGCCCACACGGTCTTGGCGCCGGTGCGGTAGGTGACCCCCCAGGACTCGGCGAGCCGGGACACCAGCCGCAGGCCGCGGCCGTACTCCGGTGTCTCGTACGGCGCGTCGACCTCGCCGTCGCGCGGGGCGCGCGAGGGGTGGTGGTCCAGTACCTCGACGAGGAGGGCGCCGGTGTCCTCCTCCAGCCGGCAGGTGAGCTCGACATCGGTGCCGGCGTGCACGACGGCATTGGTGACCAGTTCGCTGACGGCCACGACGGCGTCGTCGACGAGACGGTCGCTGACGCGCTCGGTGCCGGGGAGCCCCGAGGTGGCCCATTCGGTGAGGGCTGCGCGCACGAGGGAGCGGGCGAAGCCCGGGGAGAGAGGGGTGCCGGGGAGGGTGGTGCGGGTTTCGGGGCACGGGTGGATGTCGCGGCCCGCGCGCGGGCGCGCGCCCTCTGGCGCAGGCGCAGGCGCAGGCGCATCAGAGGCACGGGTAACGGTTTCCCGTTGCACCGGAATGGCCCCCATGGACAGCTCCCCGAGCGGTTCGGACGAATACACCTCAGTCGACGCCGACAGAGTGACAGACTGGCCACGCCCATAAGCACCGAGTTACCGAAGTGGGCCGCCATGAGTGAGAACCGTGCTACGCGTGTGCTCGAAGACGGACATAAAGACGGTCAAATTCGAGCATCGGAACTGCGCCCGCTGCTCGCCGCGATGACCGCGGCGCGCGACGGCGACTTCCGCCGGCTCCCGGAGACCGGCGAGGGAGTGGTGGCCGAACTGACGGCGGCCTTCAACCAGATCATGGACCGGAGCATGCACTTCAACGGCGAAGTGCAGCGGGTCAAACGGGAGTTGGTACGGCACGGCAGGCTCGACGAGCGGCTCTCGGCGAGCCCGGGCCAGGGCGACTGGACGACCCGCGTCAACGACGTCAACCACGTGCTCGACGCCCTGGTGGCCCCGGCGGCGAACGCGACGCGCGTGCTGGACGCGGTGGCCGGCGGTGACCTCACCCAGCGCGTCGATCTGCACGACGGCAGCCGCCAGTTACGCGGTGACCTGCGCCGCCTGGGCCGGGCCGTGAACAAGATGGTCGATCAGCTCTCCCTGTTCACCGGTGAGGTGACCCGGGTCGCCCGCGAGGTCGGCACCGAGGGCCGGCTCGGCGGCCGGGCCAAGGTGACGGGTCTGTCGGGCAGTTGGCGGGACGTGACCGAGGCGGTCAACACGATGGCGTCCCGGCTGACGGCTCAGGTGCGCGACATCGCCCTGGTGACCACGGCCGTGGCCCGCGGCGACCTGACCCGTACGGTCACCGTCGAGGCGACCGGCGAGCTGCTCGAACTCAAGCTGACCGTCAACACGATGGTGGACCAGCTGTCCGCCTTCGCCGACGAGGTCACCCGCGTCGCCCGCGAGGTCGGCACGGAAGGGCAGCTGGGCGGGCGGGCCCAGGTGCGCGGCGTCAGCGGCGTATGGAAGGACCTCACCGACAACGTCAACTTCATGGCGTCGAACCTGACCTCCCAGGTCCGCAACATCGCCCAGGTCACCACCGCCGTCGCCAACGGCGACCTGAGCCAGAAGATCACCGTCGACGCCCAGGGCGAGATCCTCGAACTGAAGTCGACCATCAACACGATGGTGGACCAGCTGTCCGCCTTCGCCGACGAGGTCACCCGCGTCGCCCGCGAGGTCGGCACCGAAGGAAACCTCGGCGGCCGGGCCCAGGTGCGCGGCGTCAGCGGCGTATGGAAAGACCTCACCGACAACGTCAACTTCATGGCGGACAACCTGACCTCCCAGGTCCGCAACATCGCCCTCGTGTCCACGGCCGTGGCGCAGGGCGACCTCGGCAAGAAGATCACGGTGGAGGCGAAGGGCGAGATCCTCGAACTCAAGTCGACCATCAACACGATGGTGGACCAGCTCTCCGCCTTCGCCGACGAGGTCACCCGCGTCGCCCGCGAGGTCGGCACCGAAGGAAACCTCGGCGGTCAGGCCCAGGTCCGGGGCGTCAGCGGCGTATGGAAAGACCTCACCGACAACGTCAACTTCATGGCGCTGAACCTGACCTCGCAGGTCCGCAACATCGCCCAGGTGACGACGGCCGTGGCCAACGGCGACCTGTCGAAGAAGATCACCGTCGACGCACGCGGCGAGATCCTCGAACTGAAGGACACCGTCAACACGATGGTGCAGCAGCTGCGCGCCTTCGCCGACGAGGTCACCCGCGTGGCCCGCGAGGTCGGCACCGACGGCCGGCTCGGCGGGCGGGCGCAGGTGCTGGGCGTCTCCGGGGTCTGGCGGGACCTGACGGACAACGTCAACTACATGGCCGACAACCTGACTTCCCAGGTGCGGAACATCGCCCAGGTCACCACGGCCGTCGCCAACGGCGACCTGTCCAAGAAGATCGACGTGGACGCGCGCGGCGAGATCCTGGAGCTGAAGACCGCCATCAACACGATGGTCGACACCCTGTCCTCCTTCTCCTCCGAGGTCACCCGCGTGGCCCGCGAGGTCGGCTCCGAGGGCCAACTCGGCGGCCAGGCACGGGTGGAGGGCGTGTACGGCACCTGGAAGCGCCTGACGACGAACGTGAACGAACTCGCGTCGAACCTGACCACCCAGGTCCGCGCGATCGCAGAGGTAGCCTCCGCCGTGGCCCAGGGCGACATGTCCCGCTCGATCACGGTCGAGACGCGGGGCGAGGTCGCCGAGCTGAAGGACAACATCAACCTGATGGTGGCCAACCTGCGCGAGACGACCCGCGCCAAGGACTGGCTGGAGTCCAACCTGGCCCGCCTCGCCGCCCTGATGCAGGGCCACCGCGACCTGATGGAGGTCGCCGACCTGCTGCTGCGCGAGCTGACCCCGCTGGTGAACGCCCAGTACGGCGCGTTCTTCCTGGCCGACCCGGACGAGGAGGGCGCCTCGCTGCGGGCCGCCGTTCCGGCGAAGGGACTCGCGTTCATCGCCGGGTACGGCTCGGCGCAGGGCAAGACGATCGAGACCGGCGGTCTCCCGGTGCACGGCCTGGTGCGGCAGGCGGCCAGCGAGAAGAAGCGGATCCTCGTCGAGGAGGCCCCGCCGGACTACATCAAGATCAACAGTGGGCTCGGCGAGGCGGCCCCCACCAGCGTCGTCATCATCCCGATCCTCTTCGAGGACAAGCTCCTCGGCGTGATCGAGCTGGCGTCCTTCTCGCGCTTCTCCGATGTGCACCTGGCGTTCTTCGACCAGTTCGTGAACACCATTGCCGTCGCCATCAACACGATCATCGCCAACTCCCGTACGGAGTCGCTGCTCGGCGAGTCCCAGCGCCTGGCCATGCAGCTCCAGGAACGCTCGGACGAACTCCAGATGCAGCAGGCGGAGTTGCAGCGCTCGAACGCGGAACTGGAGGAGAAGGCGGCCCTCCTGGCGACGTCGTCGCAGTACAAGTCGGAGTTCCTGGCGAACATGTCGCACGAGCTGCGCACGCCACTGAACTCGCTGCTGATCCTGGCCCGCCTGCTGTCGGACAACCCCGACGGCCATCTCTCCGACCAGGAAGTCCAGTTCGCGACGACGATCCACCGCTCCGGCTCCGACCTCCTGCAACTGATCAACGACATCCTGGACCTGTCGAAGATCGAGGCGGGCCGGATGGACGTACGCCCGAAGAAGCTCCCGCTCATCAAACTCCTCGACTACGTCCACGCCACATTCCGGCCCCTCACCCTGGACCGGGGGCTCGCCTTCGAGGTGTCGGTCGGCGAGGACGTGCCGCGCGAGATGTACTCGGACGAGCAGCGCCTGCAGCAGATCCTGCGCAACCTCCTCTCCAACGCGATCAAGTTCACCGCGACCGGCCGGGTCGAGCTGCGGGTGAACCGGGTGAAGGACCCCGAGCACCACTACGTCCGCGAGGGCGACGACGTGATCGCGTTCGCCGTGTCCGACACCGGCATCGGCATCGCGCAGGAGAAGCTCCCGGTGATCTTCGAGGCGTTCCAGCAGGCCGACGGCACCACCAACCGCAAGTACGGCGGCACGGGACTCGGCCTGTCCATCAGCCGGGAGATCGCGGGCCTGCTGGGCGGCCGTATCATCGCCGAGAGCGAGCCCGGCGAGGGCTCCACGTTCACGCTGTACGTCCCGGTCGTCAGCCCCGGTCACGCGGCCACCGGCCCGGTCCCCGAGGACCGTCTGCTGCCGGTGCCGGAGCAGTTGTCCACGGAGCCCTTCACGGCCACCCACGACGCGGACGAGACCTGGCCGACCCCGGTCAAGCTGGAGGCATGGCAGACGGGGCGGGCGGGCCGCGTGCTGCCCGGCCGAAGGGTGTTGATCGTCGACGACGACATCCGCAACGTCTTCGCGCTCACCCACGTCCTGGGCCGGGTCGGCATGCCGGTCCTGTACGCGGAGAACGGCCGCGAGGGCATCGAGACACTGGAGCGCAACCCGGACGTCGAACTCGTCCTGATGGACATCATGATGCCGGAGATGGACGGTTACGAGACGATCTCCGCCATCCGCCGCACCCCACGCTGGGCCGACCTGCCCATCGTCGCGCTGACCGCGAAGGCCATGCCCGGAGACCGGGAGAAGTCCATCGCGCGGGGCGCCCACGACTACGTACCGAAGCCGGTGGACGTGGATCAGCTGCTGACCGTCGTCTGCGACCTCCTGGACCCCGAGGGCGCGGAACGCGGAGCTGACGCCGCGCCACCGGAGTACACCGCAGAACCGGGACCGAGCGCCTCCGAGGAGGAAGAGGTCCCGCCGACCATCACCGAATGAGGCCACAACACCATGAGCGCTGAGGCAACGACCGACGAGCGTGCCGGCATCCTCCTGGTCGACGACATGGAGGACAACCTGATCGCGCTGGAGGCCGTCCTGGGGTCCCTCAACGAGCCGCTCGTCCGCGCGCGTTCGGGCGAGGAGGCGATGAAGGCGCTGCTGCGCCAACGCTTCGCCCTGGTCCTGCTCGACGTCCGCATGCCGGGCATGGACGGCTTCGAAACAGCCACCAACATCAAACGGCTCGACCAGACGAAAGACGTCCCGATCATCTTCCTCACCGGAGCGGAGGACGACCCCGGCTACGCCTTCCGCGGCTACGCGACCGGCGCGGCGGACTACTTGACCAAGCCGTTCGATCCGTGGGTGCTGCGGGCGAAGGTGACGGTGTTCCTGGACCTGTACCGAAAGAGCCGGGAGTTGGAACGCTTGCTGAGCCGGGAGCACGGCCACAGCAAGGAGCTGAGCATCCAGCTGGCAACCCTGGAGGAACAGTTGTCCGGCGACACACCCCCGAACCTGACGGACCTACGCGCGAGGGTCCACGAGATACGCCGGCTCATCGGCTAGGGGTGCGCGTCCCGACCTGAAGGGGCGCGGGGCTGTATCGATTTGCGGCTCCGCCGCGTGGGCGCGACCAGCCACAACGGACCGGCAGTCGCGCACAAGCCCCGCCACCCCTCCCCGTAGGCGCTACGCCTCCCGCGTACCCGCGTACATCTCCTCGATCAACCCCTTGTACTCCCGCTCCACAACCGGCCGCTTCAACTTCAGACTCGGCGTGATCTCCCCGTGCTCCACATCGAGATCCCGCGGCAGCAACCGGAACTTCTTGATGGTCTGCCACTTCTGAAGCCCGGCGTTGAGCTGCTTCACATAGCCGTCGACCATCTCGACGGTGGCCGGCGCGGCCACGATCTCCGCGTACGACTTCCCGGCCAGCCCGTTCTCCTCGGCCCACACGAGAATCGAGGGCTCGTCCAGCGCGATCAGCGCCGTGCAGAAGTTCCGGTCGGCGCCGTGCACCAGGATGTTGGAGACGTACGGGCACACCGCCTTGAACTGCCCCTCGACCTCGGCCGGCGCGATGTACTTGCCGCCCGACGTCTTGATCAGGTCCTTCTTGCGGTCGGTGATGCGCAGGTACCCGTCCGGGGACAGCTCACCGATGTCGCCGGTGTGGAACCAGCCGTCGGACTCCAGCACCTCGGCGGTCTTGTCCGGCAGCCCGTGGTAGCCCTCCATGATGCCGGGCCCGCGCAGCAGGATCTCGCCGTCGTCCGCTATGCGCACCTCCGTGCCGGGCAGCGGCTTGCCGACCGTGCCGGTGCGGTAGGCCTCGCCCGGGTTGACGAAGGACGCGGCCGAGGACTCCGTGAGGCCGTAGCCCTCCAGGATGTGGATGCCGGCGCCCGCGAAGAAGTAGCCGATCTCCGGGGAGAGGGCGGCCGAGCCGGAGACACACGCGCGCAGGTTGCCGCCGAAGGCCTCGCGGATCTTGGCGAAGACGAGCGTATCGGCGACCTTGTGCTTGGCGGCGAGGCCGAACGGCGCGGAGTGGGTGCCGGTGCGGCGGAAGTTGTCCTGGGTGACCTTGGCGTACTCGCGGCCGACCTCGGCGGCCCACTGGAAGATCTTGTACTTGGCGCCGCCGCCCGCACGGGCCTTGGCGGCGACCCCGTTGTAGACCTTCTCGAAGATGCGCGGCACGGCGGCCATGTACGTCGGCTGCACGACCGGCAGATTCTCGATGATCTTGTCGACGCGGCCGTCGACGGCGGTGACGTGCCCGACCTCGATCTGGCCGGAGGTGAGCACCTTGCCGAAGACGTGCGCGAGCGGCAGCCACAGGTACTGCACGTCCTCGGCACCGACCAGCCCGGTCGCGGCGATCGCCTTCGCCATGTACGCCCAGTTGTCGTGCGGCAGCCGTACGCCCTTGGGGCGGCCGGTGGTGCCGGAGGTGTAGATCAGGGTGGCGAGCTGGTCCTTGGTGATCGCGCCGACGCGCTCCCTGACCAGCTCGGCGTCCTTCTCCAGCCGGGCCGCGCCGCGCTTCTCCAGCTCGTCCAGGGTGAGGATCCAGTCGGCGGTCTCGACACCGGCGGCGTCGATCACGACGACATGGGTGAGGTTCGGCAGCTCGGCGCGCTTCTCCTTGGCCTTGGCCAGCTGCGCCGCGTCCTCGGCGATCAGCACCCGGCTCTCGGAGTCGGCGAGGATGAACGCCGACTCGTCGGCGTTGGTCTGCGGATAGACGGTGGTGGTGGCCGCGCCGGCGCACATGATGCCCAGGTCGGCGAGTATCCACTCGATCCGGGTCGAGGAGGCGAGGGCCACCCGCTGCTCGGGCTGGACGCCCAGCTCGATGAGCCCGGCCGCGATCGCGAAGACCCGCTCGGCGGCCTGCCCCCAGCTCAGCGACTTCCAGTCGTCCGGGCCCTGGGCGGTGGCGGCGGGCACCGGATAGCGGTACGCCTCGGCGTCCGGCGTGGCCGCTACGCGCTCCAGGAAGAGGGTCGCCACGCTCGGCGGGCGGTTCTCGATCAGTGTCTGTGTGTCGCTCACGACATCCTCCGGGGCCCGCGACAGTGCGGCTGGCTCAGGTTGCGGCTGTTGTTTAACTCGCGAGTAACTATCGAGCAGGGATCAGAGTAGATGCCGACCGGCCGGTGCGTAAGGGGCGGCGGGCTGTCACTTCCTACAGAGGAAAGCGGAGGGCCCGCCACACTACGGCGCGACGGGCCCATGGAATCGGTACACCTCGGGACTATTTCTTGCCCTTGCCCGATCCCGCGCTGTCATCACTGCTCAGAACGGCGATGAAGGCCTCCTGCGGAACCTCCACGGAACCCACCATCTTCATCCGCTTCTTGCCTTCCTTCTGCTTCTCCAGCAGCTTCCGCTTACGGGAGATGTCACCGCCGTAGCACTTGGCGAGGACGTCCTTGCGGATGGCACGGATGGTCTCGCGGGCGATCACCCGGGAGCCGATGGCGGCCTGGATGGGTACCTCGAAGGCCTGCCGGGGGATCAGCTCGCGCAGCTTGGCGACGAGCCGCACACCGTACGCGTACGCCGCGTCCTTGTGCGTGATCGCGGAGAAGGCGTCCACCTTGTCGCCGTGCAGCAGGATGTCGACCTTGACCAGGCTGGAGGTCTGCTCGCCGGTGGGCTCGTAGTCGAGCGAGGCGTACCCGCGGGTCTTGGACTTCAGCTGGTCGAAGAAGTCGAAGACGATCTCCGCGAGGGGCAGCGTGTAGCGGATCTCGACCCGGTCCTCGGACAGGTAGTCCATGCCGAGGAGGGTGCCGCGCCGGGTCTGGCACAGCTCCATGATCGAGCCGATGAACTCGGTCGGCGCGAGGATCGTGGCGCGTACGACGGGCTCGTACACCTCATTGATCTTGCCCTCGGGGAACTCGCTCGGGTTGGTGACGGTGTGCTCGGTGCCGTCCTCCATCACGACCCGGTAGACCACGTTGGGCGCGGTCGCGATCAGGTCGAGCCCGAACTCGCGCTCCAGCCGCTCGCGGATCACGTCCAGGTGGAGCAGACCGAGGAAGCCGACGCGGAAGCCGAAGCCGAGCGCGGCGGAGGTCTCCGGCTCGTAGACCAGGGCGGCGTCGTTGAGCTGGAGCTTGTCGAGGGCCTCGCGCAGCTCCGGGTAGTCGGAGCCGTCCAGCGGATACAGACCGGAGAAGACCATCGGCTTCGGGTCCTTGTACCCGCCGAGCGCCTCGGTGGCCCCCTTGTGCTGGCTGGTGACGGTGTCACCGACCTTGGACTGGCGGACGTCCTTCACGCCGGTGATGAGGTAACCCACCTCACCGACGCCGAGCCCGTCGGCGCCGAGCATCTCGGGCGAGTTCGTCCCGATCTCCAGCAGCTCGTGCGTGGCGCCGGTCGACATCATCTTGATGCGCTCACGCTTGTTGAGCTGGCCGTCGATGACACGGACGTACGTCACGACACCGCGGTAGGAGTCGTAGACGGAGTCGAAGATCATCGCGCGGGCGGGGGCGTCCTTGACGCCGACCGGTGCCGGGACCTCCTTGACCACCTTGTCGAGCAGCGCGTCGACGCCGAGGCCGGTCTTCGCGGATACCCGCAGGACGTCGCTCGGGTCGCAGCCGACGAGGTTCGCGAGTTCCTCGGCGAACTTCTCGGGCTGCGCGGCCGGCAGGTCGATCTTGTTCAGTACGGGGATGATCGTGAGGTCGTTCTCCATCGCCAGGTAGAGATTGGCGAGGGTCTGCGCCTCGATGCCCTGGGCGGCGTCGACGAGGAGGACGGTGCCCTCACAGGCCGCGAGCGACCGCGAGACCTCGTAGGTGAAGTCGACGTGCCCCGGGGTGTCGATCATGTTGAGGATGTGCGTGTTGCCGGGTTCGTGGGTGGGAGCCCACGGCAGCCGCACCGCCTGGGACTTGATCGTGATGCCGCGCTCGCGCTCGATGTCCATCCGGTCGAGGTACTGAGCACGCATCTGCCGCTGCTCGACCACACCGGTCAGCTGAAGCATCCGGTCGGCGAGCGTGGACTTGCCGTGGTCGATGTGCGCGATGATGCAGAAATTGCGGATCAGAGCCGGGTCGGTACGGCTCGGCTCGGGCACATTGTTAGGGGTCGCGGGCACGCAGGGTCCTGTCTCTTGAGGCGCCTTATGCCTCGGGTCGGATCTATACGTAGGTTCCATGGTCCCACGGGCGGCGACCGGGGGACGTTTTGGGCCGTCGGCCGGGCCACTGGTAGCCTGGGTGGCTGTGTCTCATGCCCTCTCAGCACGAGGCACTGAACATGACAAGGAAAGTGATGCGAAGGCACGTCCAGTGCTCGCACGCATCTCTACGTTGAAGAGGCTCATTCGTGGCGAACATCAAGTCCCAGATCAAGCGGATCAAGACCAACGAGAAGGCTCGGCTGCGCAACAAGGCCGTCAAGTCCTCCCTGAAGACCGCGATCCGCAAGGCCCGTGAGGCCGCTGCCGCGGGTGACACCGAGAAGGCCACCGAGTACCAGCGCGCTGCCGCGCGTCAGCTCGACAAGGCCGTCGCGAAGGGCGTCATCCACAAGAACCAGGCCGCCAACAAGAAGTCGGCGCTTGCTTCGAAGGTCGCTTCCCTCAAGGGCTGAACCCCTTATCTGGTCTGATCGCCGGAAGGACCCAGAGCGGGCCCTCTCTCATCCGCTCCCGACCGGCACCCCGGATTCGCACGCGGCCTGCGTTCGCCACGCGGGTGCGAATCCAGCAGCCTGATCCGAAGGCCCCGGCACCTCGCCCTTCCCCAGGGCGCGAGCCGGGGCCTTCGGCATGCCTGCGTCACGTCCAGAATTCGTCGGCCTTGTCGATGTCCGAGACGCACTCGTCGAGATCGGTGATCTTGTCACCGACGATCCGGAAGACGATGCCGCCGTTCTCGTCGATGTGCTTGTCGCCCCGGTCCGCGGTGAAGCGGTGCACGGACATGGCGTGCCCACGTCCGTCGACGAATATGTCGCGCAGCTCGACCTGGAACGACCCGCCCGTCTCCGAGTAGAGCCGGCCGTAGTACCCGTCGAGGATCGAGTCGATCCCCTTGAAGTCCCCCGAGAGCGGATGGGAACCGGGCACGTGGTGCGCACAGTCCCCGGTCATCATGGAGCGCAGAGTGTCCATGTCTCCGCGCTGGAATGCTTCGTAGCCCTTGCGGACGAGCGCCGCGTGCGGGTGTTCAGCCATGGCGGTCGCCACCTTTCCCCAATCCGGCGATGAACGACTGATACACCCGATTCTCCTCCTCACCTGGCGATGGGAGGGGCCCTCCTCTGGGGGAGGGCATGCCAGACCCCGCGACGCCGGGATGATCCGCCGGACAGGCCCTAGCCACGCCCTCTGGACCGAGCCGCCCTCGCGATCGTCACGACCGCCTTCTCCAGGGCGTACTCGGGGTCGTCCCCGCCGCCCTTCACACCGGCGTCGGCCTCGGCGACCGCCTGCAACGCGACCGCCACTCCGTCCGGCGTCCACCCCCGCATCTGCTGCCGGACACGGTCGATCTTCCAGGGCGGCATGCCCAGCTCCCGCGCAAGGTCGGCGGGGCGCCCGCCGCGGGCCGAGGACAGCTTCCCGATGGCCCGCACGCCCTGCGCGAGCGCGCTGGTGATCAGGACCGGCGCCACGCCCGTCGCCAGCGACCACCGCAGCGCCTCCAGCGCCTCCGCTGTCCGCCCCTCGACCGCCCGGTCGGCGACGGTGAAGCTCGACGCCTCCGCGCGACCCGTGTAGTACCGCCCGACGACCGCCTCGTCGATGGTCCCCTCGACGTCGGCGACCAGCTGACTCACCGCGGCCGCCAGCTCCCGAAGATCGCTCCCGATGGCATCGACCAGCGTCTGACAGGCCTCGGGCGTCGCCGACCGCCCGGTCGCCCGGAACTCCTGCCTGACGAACGCCAGCCGATCCGCCGGCTTCGTCATCTTCGGGCACGCCACCTCCCGCGCCCCCGCCTTACGGGCGGCATCGAGCAGCTTCTTGCCCTTTGCCTGACCGGCATGCAGCAGCACCAGGGTGATCTCCTCGGCGGGCGACCCCAGATATGCCGTCACGTCCTTGATCGTGTCGGCCGACAGGTCATGCGCATGGCGCACGACCACGACCTTGCGCTCCGCGAACAGCGAGGGACTGGTCAACTCGGCCAGCGTGCCGGGCTGCAGCTGGTCCGGAGTCAGCTCCCGCACGTCCGTGTCGGCATCGGCGGCCCTGGCGGCAACCACCACCTCCCGCACGGCACGATCGAGCAGCAGCTCCTCCTGACCCACGGCGAGGGTCACGGGGGCTAGGGGGTCGTCATTCGCAGTCTTCCTGGCCATCGCGTAAAGCATGGCATGGGGGACTGACAACGGGGGCGGCACCCGTATGCGCCTGGGTTGCGGGCAGCGGGACCGGCGTAGCCGACCGGACGATCGGAGGGGCTGCGTGGCCCACGCCGGGCCGACCGCAACGCCCGGCACCGGTCAAGCTACGAACTACGGCTCCTCCCGCCACCCGTCCCACTCCCCCGCGAACTCGTCCAGCTCCCCCGGATCCAGCCGCCCTGCCTCGTCCCGCAGCACCACCAGCCACTGCGCGTCCTCGGCATCGTCCTCTCCGGCCAGCGCATCCCGCACCAGCCGCGGCACCTCGTCGACCCCGAACCGCTCCCCGAGCGCCTCCGCGGCCTCCTCCGCCGCGTCACGATCGGGCAGCACCAGCACATGTCTCACATCGCTCACGGAGCAATTCTCAGGCACCGCCGAGACACGAACGCCCACCGAGTCCCGCGCACGAACAGCCCCCGGTGGCGGTGGCGGCGGCCCAGAGCGACCCCGAGCGCCCGTCCAACCCACGGTGCGATTCGCCCGAGTCGCCTGAGTCACCCGAGTCACCCAAGTCGTCCGACTGCGCCGACCCGATTCGCCTGAGCGAGGCGACTACCTCCGGCGCGACCCGCCCGAGCTACTTGACCATCCCCGGCACGATTCACCCGAGCGACTTGACCACCCGCGGCAGGATTCGCCGGAGCGGTCAGACGCCCCGGTCCGTTCTCCCGAGCGGCCCCCGGCCCAATCAGCCGTCCCGGCTCGGTTTCCGCACCGCCGGCACCCGATCCAGCTCGATCCCGAACCGCTCCCGGTACACCCCCAGCACCTCCTCGTCCGTGCCCAACTCCCTCGCCTCACGTGTCCCGTCGGCCGCCGTCGTCTTGAACGTGCGCCCGCTGAGCGTGATCCGCCCTCCTTCCTCCGTCACCCGCGAGCAGATCAGCGACTGCGTGAAGTGCGACCCCGGCGAGGTGCTGTGCCACCACGCCCCCACCACGAAGTCGCCCAGCACCCGAGGCCGTCGCTCCAGCCGGTACTCCGGCCTGCCGTCCATCACGACCTCCAGGTCCGCCGCCTCCGCCGCGTCATGCCCGCCGCGCACCCCGGCCGTGTCCGGCCCGGCCTCGACGATCCGGAACACGCCCGCCGGATCCACCTGCTCGCCCCGCGCCTCGAACGCCAGCGGATAGTGACTGTGCGCCCCGAAGCCGACGTCCGCCAGCCACGAGCCCCCGTCCACCGTCCCCACCTTCAGCGCCATGTGGTCGTAGGGAATCCCGAGCTGCCCCTCCTTCCCGTGCACCCGCGCCGCCAGCAGCGTCACGTCGAAGCCCAGCGCCGTGAGCAACACCCCGAACGCGCCGTTCAGTTCGTAACAGAACCCACCCCGTCCGGCCCCCACCACCTTGTCCAGCAGTCGCTTCTCCTCCAGCACGATCTCCTCGCCGAGATGGATGGAGAGGTTCTCGAAGGGCACGGTCTGCAGATGGCGCACATGCAGCTCGCGCAGCACATCCACCGTGGGCCACGCCGGGTGCTCGACCCCCAGGCGGCTGAGATAGGCATCAACCTCAACGGAATCCATGCCCTCAGTCTCCCGCCACCATGAGCTCCGCGCCCGCACCCGCGACCGCCAGCGCCCCGTCCTCGTCCGTCCGCAGCACCACCGCGCCCTGCGCCCGCAGCGCCGCGACGGTGCCGGGAGCCGGGTGGCCGTACGGGTTGTCCTCACCGCAACTGATCAACGCCAGCCGCGGCGCCGCCCGCCGTATGAGCTCCGGGTCCTGGTACGCCGAGCCATGGTGGGCGACCTTGAGCACATCCACGCCGCTCAGCAGCGCCCCGGCCGGCGATCTCAACAGCGCCCGCTGGGCCAGGGGTTCGAGATCCCCGAGCAGCAGGAGCCGCAGCCCGGCCGACCGGACGAGCAGGGTGACACTGGCGTCGTTCGGACCCTCCGGTTCCGGCACCGGGTGGGGCGGTGGCCACACCACCTGCCAGCTCAGGGCCCCGGTGCGCCGCGCCTCTCCGGCGGCGGCCCGTGTCACGGGGATGCGGTGGGCGGCGGCCTCCCTCCGTACGAACTCCACTTGGTCCACGGGCTCTTCGTGCCCCGTCGCCTCGATCGCGCCCACCTCACGCCCACGCAGCACGCCGGGCAGGCCCGCGACGTGGTCGGCGTGGTAGTGGGTCAGCACGACGAGCGGGATCCTGGTGATCCCGAGCGTGCGCAGGCACCGGTCGACCAGCGTCGGGTCGGGGCCGGCGTCCACGACCACGCCCGTGCCCTCGCCCGCCGCGAGTACCGTCGCGTCACCCTGCCCCACATCGCACATCACGAACCGCCACCCGGGCGGCGGCCACCCCGTGACCACCCTGGTCACCGGCGGCGGCTGGAGCACCACCAGCAGGAGCAGCGCCCCGCAGACACCGCACCACCAGGGGTGCCGTGACAGTCGCCGGCCGGCCAGCAGGACGACCACCGTGGCGAGCGCGAGCAGTGCCGCCCCGGTCCAGCTGCCGGGCCAGTCCACGCCCGCTCCGGGCAGTGCCGCGCCCGTCCGGGCGACGTCCGCGATCCACCCGGCCGGCCAACTCGCGCACCAGGCCAACGCCTTGGCCACCGGCATCGCGAGCGGTGCCGTCGCCAGGGCCGCGAAGCCCAGCACCGTGGCCGGTGCGATCGCGAACTCCGCGAGCAGATTGCACGGCACCGCCACCAGGCTCACCCGAGCCGACAGCACCGCCACGACCGGCGCGCACAGGGCCTGCGCGGCAGCCGCGGCCGCCAGCGCCTCGGCCAACCTCGGCGGCACCCGGCGCCGGCGCAACGCCGCGCTCCAGCGGGGCGCGAGGGTGAGCAGGGCGCCGGTGGCGAGCACGGAGAGCAGGAAGCCGTAACTGCGGGCCAGCCACGGGTCGTACAGCACCAGCAGCAGGACGGCCGTCGCCAGCGCCGGGATCAGTGATCTACGGCGTCCGGTCGCCAGGGCCAACAGCGCTACCGCCCCGCAGGCCGCGGCCCGCAACACGCTGGGGTCCGGCCTGCACACGACGACGAACGCGAGGGTGAGGCCTCCGCCGAGCAGCGCGGTCGTCCGCAGGGAGATGCCGAGGCGTGGCGCGAGGCCACGGCGCTCGACCCGCTGGGCCAGGCCGGGTGGGCCGATGAGCAGGGCGAGGATGATCGTGAGGTTGCTGCCGGAGACGGCGAGTGTGTGCGCGAGATCGGTCTCCTTGAACGCCTCGTCCAGCTCCGGGGTGATCCGCGAGGTGTCCCCCACGACCAGCCCCGGCAGCAGCGCCCGCGCGTCCCCCGGCAACCCGTCGGTCGCCTCCCGCAACCCGCCCCGCAACCGCCCCGCCAGCTGCTGCGCCGCAGTCGGCTGCCCCACGACCTCCGGCACGGCAGGGTCGCGCACCCGCAGCACAGCCGCGATCCGGTCCCCGTCGTCCAGCGCGGGAGCGAGGCGAGCGGTCACGCGCAGCCGCGTGGAGGGGAGGAGCCGCAGCCAGGGCGAATGCCGGTCAGCAGCGGACCGGGGTGTTCGGTTGGGGTCCTGGGACGTTCGGTCGGGGTCCTGGTCGGCGTCCTGGGTTCGGTCGACATCGGATGATGTTCGACCGGCGTCGTCGGCGGACCCCCATCCCCCGTCGACGATCATCAGCACCGGTGCCCGAGTCACCACCGTGCCGTCCGCCTCCTCTACGCGCCGTACATCCGCGTTGACCAGCACGGAGGCCGGTGCCATGTGATTCCCCCTGATCCGGGGCCGGGTGAGCCGTGGATCGGAGGTGACCTCGACCTCGGCGGTCACGGTGGCGTACTCCGCCGCCAGCCCCGGCACCGGTCCGCGCCGCAGATCGGCCCCATGGAGCCCGGCGGAGAGGGCTGCCGCGGCGACGCAGAGCAGGACAGCGGCGGCGGAGGTGCGGGGCCAGGTGAATCGCGCGGGTGCGGGGTCCTGCCTGTGCGGCTGCTTGAGCGGACCCGGCGAAGAATCCCGCCCCGCGGCTGCGTCCCGCACGGTCGCATGACCGGCGCGTCCATCCCCTCGCCGCCTCAACAGCAGCACGCCTGCCGCGACCAGGCATAAGACCGCCCCGCCAGCCACCCACACCGATGAGGCATCCAGCATCAGCGCCGCAGTTGCCCAGGCGGCAAGAGCGGGTGGGACGAGTCGAAGGTCCGTCGGTCCTTCCTGTCGGGGGTGGGACTCGCCGAGCCGGCTTCCGGACGCGGCGTGAACGGCGGCGCGGGAGGGCGCGGGGTCGAGTGTGCGGGTGGTTCCGCGGGCGGTTTCGCGGGCGGCTCCGCGGGCGTCGTGGCTCATGGCCGTACGAGATTCCGGAGGTCGGCGAAACGGCGGGCGCCGATGCCGTTGACTTCTTGCAGCTCGTCCACCGAGCGGAAGCCGCCGTGCTGGGTGCGGTAGTCGAGGATGTGCTGGGCCAGCACAGGACCGACGCCCGGGAGGGTGTCGAGCTGGTCGACGGTGGCCGTATTGAGGGAGACCGGCGCGGCGGGCCCCGCACCGGCGACGGCGGCAGCACCCGAGCCGGTGCCGGGCGCTGCCCCGGGGACGGCGGCCGGAGCGCCGACGATCACCTGCTCGCCGTCCACCAGGAACCGGGCCCGGTTGAGGCCGTCGGTGTTCGTGCCGGGACGCACCCCACCGGCCGCGCGCAGTGCGTCCGTGACACGCGAGCCCGCCGGGAGGCGATGAATCCCCGGCTCACGGACCTTGCCGCTGACGTCCACCACGATCTGCGGCGCAGCCGTGCCCTCGGCACCCGGCACACCGGCCGCCGACGCACCCGCTGCGGGCCCCTCACCTGGCTCCCCGTCCCCGTACGGGGCCGCCGCCCGCACCACCTCGGGCGCCCGCACGGACTGCGCTCGGCCGCTCCAGAAGTGCTGCGCGGCGAACCCGGCGGCCAGGACGAGCACCACCGTGAGCGCGACCACGCTCCGCCGCTCCAGCCCACACCTCGCCTGCAACCAGACCGGCATCCGCTCCCGCACCGCCAGCCCGGCCCGCGCCCGCCACTCCCGGGTGCCGGAGTCACCACTCCCGGCATCAGCGCGGTGACCGGCCCCTGCGACCGCACCGGCATCTGCCGTACCCGGATCCGGCACGGCACCGGCATCTGCCGTACCCGAATCCAGCACCACACCGGCACCCGCATCACGCGAGCCCAACACCACATCCCCACGCGGGACATCGGAGTCCACAGGGACATCAGCAGACGGACCCCCTGGACTCACGCCCGCATCCCCGCGCCGGGGATCGGGACTCACGCCCACATCCCCACGCCGGGGATCGGGACTCACCCTCACACCAGCCGACAGCGCACCGAGCCCCGCCCCCACTCCACGCCGCAGGCCCCCGGATTCCGCCTCCCCACCAGCCCCAGGCCCACCCGGTCGCCCCACCGCCCCACCGGCCCCAGGCCCACCCGAACCCTCGGACCAGCCGCGGGGCCCGTCCTCCGCCTCCTCCCTCGGCGGCCCCGCCCCCGACTCCCCCCACTCCCCGGCCCGTTCGGCGAAAATCACCTCCGCCCGCCGGCGCAGTTCCTCCGCCGATGCATACCGTTGCTGCCGCGCCCGACCTCCCGCATGCAGGCGTCGGTGGCGAGCACGGACGTCGGAGTGAGGGCCGCGGCCCGGGCCGCTGGTCACAGTCGTCGTGCGTGTGCGTGTGCCCGTACGGGGACGTGATCGAAATGCCATGCGACGAGCATCGGACACCTCGCCCCACCCGCGATGATCTTGCTCAATTCCCGGGGATTACCGCCCAGTTGTGGATAACTCCGCCACCCACACGAGTGGCTTCAAGAGACTCCGAGTGGCTAACCGCCGGAAACGCCCGTCACCGCGGCGAAACCACAACCCCCAACAACCCAGGCCCCGTATGCGCCCCGATCACCGCCCCGACCTCACTCACATGCAGATCGGCCAACCCCGGCACCCGCGCCCGCAACCGATCCGCCAGCGCCGACGCCCGGTCGGGAGCGGCGAGATGGTGCACCGCGATGTCGACCTGTGCGCTGCCCGCCCGGTCGGCCGCGATCTCCTCCAGGCGGGCGATCGCCTTGGATGCCGTCCGCACCTTCTCCAGAGGGCCGATCCGGCCGCCCTCCAGCTGCAGCAGCGGCTTCACCGCGAGCGCGGAGCCCAGCAGGGCCTGCGCGGCGCCGATGCGGCCACCGCGGCGCAGATAGTCGAGGGTGTCGACGTAGAAGTAGGCGGCCGTCGCCCCGGCTCGCTTCTCGGCGGCCGTCACCGCGTCGTCCATCGTGCCGCCCGTCTCCGCCGCCTCGGCCGCGGCGAGCGCGCAGAAGCCGAGCGCCATGGCGATCATCCCGGTGTCCACCACCCGCACCGGCACCGGCGCCTCGCGCGCCGCGAGGACCGCCGCGTCGTAGGTGCCGGAGAGCTCGGCGGACAGGTGCAGGGAGACGATGCCGGTGGCGCCGGACTCGGCGACCTTGCGGTAGTGCTCCGCGAAGACCTGGGGGCTGGGGCGCGAGGTCGTGACAGGGCGTCGCTTCTGCAACGCCTGAGCGAGGGAACGGGTCGAGATCTCGGTGCCCTCGTCCAGCGCCTGATCGCCGAGGACCACGGTCAGGGGTACCGCGGTGATGCCGTGGCGCTCCATCGTCCGCGGCGGCAGGTAGGCCGTTGAATCGGTGACGATCGCGACATGGCGGGACATGAGCTGGAGGTTACCTGGCGTAGCGCCCGGGCGGCAGCCCGACCCCGCTCACCCGGTCATGCCTTGACCTGATCATCGACTGCTCACACAGGCTCAAGTCGTGCTCTCGGGGCGGGTCTTCTTCTGCCAGGGGTACGTCGGGCGCGGGCCGGACGGGGCGATGGCGGGCCTGGTCGGCTCCTCGGCCCGCTGCGTCCGGGGGCTGTCCGGCCAGGTCTGCTCGGTCGTCGCGGTCTCGGGGGCCGGGGCCTCCGGCCACGGGGGCGGCGTCGACGACGGAGGCGGCGCCGACGGAGACTGCGACGGCGAAGGCTTCGACGGCTGAGACTGCGCCGATGCCTGCGACGAATGCTCCGTCGCGGGCTCCGCCGGGGAGGGCTCCGTCGTCTGCCAGTGCCGCAGGGCGCCGGTCTCCACGTCGATCTGCGCGCTGAGGCTGTCCAGGTCGTCTTCGGCGAAGCGGTGGGCGCGGTCGCGGACCGCCCAGCGCAAGGCGTCCGCCGACTGCACGATGCGCTCCGTGCGCTCGCGCAGGTCGGGCAGTCGCTCGGTGAGCGTCGAGCGGTCGGGGTCGGATTCCAGGCGTCGCAGTTCGGCGTCCAGTTCGTGCCCGTGCGCGCTGAGGCGCTGGAAGAGGCCCAGGGACTCCTTGAGGGACTCGTCCTCGGTCGCGCCCGCGTGCAGCGCGTCCTGGGTGGCCCGCATGGAGGTGCGCAGCTTCAGCCGCAGCTGGGCGATCTCACCGACCGGGCCCGGCTGGGCGAAGGACTTGGCCCGCAGGGTGTGGTCTTCGACGGTGCGCCGGGCGTGGGTGATCGTCTCGTCCACACGGCGCTTGGCGGCGCCGACCACCTTCACCGTGGCGTACGCACCGAGCGCCACGAAGAGCACGAAAAGCAGGGCGACGACTGCGATCACTGCTTCCACGAGCTCCTCCTCCGGCCGACCACGGCACATGCCGTGTCACTCTTCAACGGTAAACGCAGCGGGCAGGCCCGGAGTTCCAGCAGAACCCCGAACCTGCCCGTAGGGGATCACCCCGAGCCAAGATCACCCGGAGACATCCGCCACACTCACGGCGATTCCGAGCCGTCGCAGGCTCAAACCGCCGGACAATGCCTACGCCGGAACGATGTTCACCAGCTTCGGCGCCCGCACGATCACCTTCCGGATCCCGGCCCCGTCCAGCGCCG
This sequence comes from Streptomyces sp. cf386, assembly GCF_900103585.1. GTDB lineage: Bacteria > Actinomycetota > Actinomycetes > Streptomycetales > Streptomycetaceae > Streptomyces. The sequence continues at coordinate 60,893 of NZ_FNHV01000014.1, read as the reverse complement.
CCACGACCTTCTCGTCGGACAGCGCGACCTTCTCCAGCTCCTCCTCGGAGATGGCCGGCGAGACCTCCAGGCGGGCCTTGACCTTGCCCTTGATCTGTACGACGCAGGTCACGGTCTCGTCCATGACGTACGCCGGGTCGGCGACCGGGAAGTCCTGGTGGACCACCGAGTCGGTGCGGCCCAGCTTGCGCCACAGCTCCTCGGCGATGTGCGGGGCCAGCGGCGCGGCCATCAGCACCAGCGCCTCGGCCACGGAGCGCGACACCGCGCCGCCCGCCTTGGTCAGGTGGTTGTTCAGCTCGGTGACCTTGGCGATGGCGGTGTTGAACCGCATGCCCTCCAGGTCCCCGCGCACGCCGTCGATCGCCTTGTGCAGGGCACGCAGCGTGTCCTCGTCGGGCTCGGCGTCGACGACCGTCACGTCACCGGTCGTCTCGTCGACCACATTGCGCCACAGCCTCTGCAGCAGTCGGAACTGGCCGACCACCGCGCGCGTGTCCCACGGCCGGGAGACGTCCAGCGGGCCCATCGCCATCTCGTACAGCCGCAGTGTGTCGGCGCCGTACTCGGCGCAGATCTCGTCCGGAGTGACCGCGTTCTTCAGGGACTTGCCCATCTTGCCCAGCAGCCGGGAGACCTTCTCGCCCTGGTAGTAGTACGCGCCGTCGCGCTCCTCCACCTCGGCGGCCGGCACCGCGATGCCACGGCTGTCGCGGTAGACGTAGGCCTGGATCATGCCCTGGTTGAACAGCTTGTGGAACGGCTCCGCCGAGGAGACGTGCCCCAGGTCGAACAGGACCTTGGACCAGAAGCGCGCGTACAGCAGGTGCAGCACGGCGTGCTCGGCGCCGCCGACGTACAGGTCGACGCCACCGTGCGGCTGGCCCTCGCGCGGACCCATCCAGTACTGCTCGATCTCCGGGTCGACCAGCTTCTCGCTGTTGTGCGGGTCCAGGTAGCGCAGTTCGTACCAGCAGGAACCGGCCCAGTTGGGCATGGTGTTGGTCTCACGCCGGTACCGCTTCGGGCCGTCGCCCAGGTCCAGCGTGACGTTGACCCAGTCCTCGTTGCGCGACAGCGGCGTCTCGGGCTGGGTGTCGGCGTCGTCCGGGTCGAAGGTGCGCGGCGAGTAGTCCTCGACCTCGGGCAGCTCCAGCGGCAGCATCGACTCGGGCAGGGCGTGGGCGATGCCGTCCTCGTCATAGACGATCGGGAAGGGCTCGCCCCAGTAGCGCTGGCGGCTGAACAGCCAGTCACGCAGCCGGAAGTTGACGGTGCCCTCACCGACACCGGACCGTTCCAGCCACTCGGTGATACGAGCCTTGGCCTCGGCGACGCCCAGGCCGTCCAGGGACACGCCCTCACCGGTGGAGTTGATGATCTTCGCGTCGTACGACCCGAAGGCGTCCTCCCACGTCGAGGTGTCCGTGCCCCGGCCGTCCGTCGGCTCGACGATGCAGTGGATCGGCAGCTCGAAGGCGCGCGCGAACTCGAAGTCACGCTGGTCGCCGCAGGGTACGGCCATGATCGCGCCGGTGCCGTAGCCCATCAGGACGTAGTCGGCGATGAAGACGGGGACCTTGTCGCCGTTGACCGGGTTCGTCGCGTACGAGCCGATGAAGACACCGGTCTTGTCCTTGGCCTCGGCCTGGCGCTCGACGTCGGACTTCGAGGCGGCCTGCGCGCGGTAGGCGGCGACGGCCTCGGCGGGAGTCGCGTGACCGCCGGTCCACACGTCGTGGGTGCCCTCGGGCCAGGCGTCCGGGGTGAACTTGTCGACCAGGGGGTGCTCGGGGGCCAGCACCATGTAGCTCGCGCCGAACAGGGTGTCGGGGCGCGTGGTGAAGACGGTGATGCGCTCGCCGTCCACGGGGAAGTCGACGCGGGCGCCCTCGGAGCGGCCGATCCAGTTGCGCTGCTGCAGCTTGATGGCCTCGGGCCAGTCCAGCTCGTTCAGGTCGTCCAGCAGCCGGTCGGCGTATGCGGTGATCCGCATGTTCCACTGGCGCAGCTTGGCCTTGAAGACCGGGAAGTTGCCGCGCTCGGAACGGCCCTCGGCGGTGACCTCCTCGTTGGCCAGCACGGTGCCCAGGCCGGGGCACCAGTTGACCGGCGCGTCCGAGGCGTACGCCAGTCGGAACCCGCCCAGGACGTCGGCGCGCTCGGCGGTGCTCAGCTCGCTCCACGCGCGCGTGTGCCCCGGTACGGCCCGCTCACCGGACTCGAACTCGGCGATCAGCTCGGCGATCGGCCGGGCCTTCTTCGCCTCGTCGTCGTACCAGGAGTTGAAGATCTGCAGGAAGATCCACTGGGTCCACTTGTAGTAGTCCGGGTCGATCGTGGCGAACGACCGGCGCTTGTCGTGGCCCAGGCCCAGCCGGCGCAGCTGGACCTTCATGTTCTCGATGTTGGCCTCGGTGGAGACACGCGGGTGCGTGCCGGTCTGCACGGCGTACTGCTCGGCGGGCAGGCCGAAGGCGTCGAAACCCAGGGTGTGCAGGACGTTGTGGCCGGTCATGCGCTGGAAGCGCGCGAAGACGTCGGTCGCGATGTAGCCCAGCGGGTGGCCGACGTGCAGGCCCGCACCGGAGGGGTACGGGAACATGTCCATGATGAACTTCTTGGGCCGGGCGACGACCGCGGGGTCACCCGCCAGGTCACCCTTCGGGTTCGGCGCGGCGTACGTGCCCTCGGCGTCCCAGAAGTCCTGCCAGCGTGCCTCGATCTCGGCCGCCACGGCGGCCGTGTAGCGGTGCGGCGCTGCTGCCTCGGCGGCGGCAGCGGGGTTCGTCTCGCTCATGATCCTCAAAGCTCCATCGATCGTCTCTGCCAACGGCTGCGGTTCCCTGGAAACGAAAAATCCCCTCGCACAGGAGGGGACGCCGCGCCGATTCCGACCATCCGATTCACCCGGTGGTCGGGACTGATCAGCGCGGCCCGCTAAGCAGAAGGCGTACGGCACGCATGGCGTCAGGGTACCGCAGCGCCGGATCGGGTCGCGACGGGCTTCCGGTGGAGCTCGCGGCGGGCTTCCGGAAGGGCCGCGCGATGAACAACAGGGCCCTCGTTTGCGTACCTCAGAGTTGTGAAGACCTCGAAAAGTTGAACAGCGCTCAACTGTTACCTGGCGTAACAGTCACTAAGGGGCATCACAAGCCCCGCACAGCCCGTAGATAACAACGCAATAACTCAAACGCCGTACCCACCGGTATGGAGCCACTTAGAGTGCGGCAGCGGGACCGCCTTCCCGAACCGCTCGGAGTTGCCCCCATGAACCCTCGTCGTAGTAACAGTTCGCTCCCCAGGACGGGCCGGTCGGCCTACGGGGTGGCGACCGCTGCTGTTCTGCTGCTCATACCCCTGGTCGTGTTCCTCGGCGGCGCCTGGCTCCAGGAGTTCCTCAACTTCGGCGCCGGTGTCCTGTCGCTCGTCTGCCTCACCTGCTCGGTGATCTGGGGCCTCGTCGCCCAGGACCGGATGATCCTCAACACCCGCCAGCGGATCATCGCGCAGGGCATCCACCGGGTGACCGCCGTGGCCTCGATCGCGTTCCTTCTGGTGCACATCGGCGTCAAGCTGGCCCTGGACCACGCCAGCCCGGTCGCCGCACTGATCCCCTTCAGCCTGGTGCTCTTCGGCGGCGACGAGATCCCGGGCAGCGCCTTCCTCATCGGCCTGGGCTCCCTGGCGGCCCTGCTCATGGTCTTCGTGGGCGTCACCGGCGCACTACGCAACCAGTTCGCCTCCCCCGCACCGGTCGCCGCGCGCTGGCGCGCCATGCACATGCTGGCCTACCCGGCCTGGTGCGCCGCCCTGATCCACGGCCTGTTCGCGGGCCGCCCGGCGAAGACCTTCTTCATGGTCTGCTACGAGCTGTGTGTGGTGGCCGTCGCCGCGGCTCTCGCGCTGCGCGCCGCCCCGCGCCCGGTGAAGCGCAAGTTCGCCGACCGGATCGCCCTGCTCATCGGCAACGAGCCGGGGGGCCGCGAGGACCTGGAGGAGAGCCGCGCCAGGGTGGCGTCCGGGAACTCGCTGCCGGGCTACGAGGAGCAGCGCCCGTCCCGTTCGTCCCGCCCGTCGCGCGACGAACGGACCGGCCCGCTGCCCGGCATGCCGGCTCAGGCCCCGTCGGCCGCGGAGACCACAGGCGGCTTCGCAGCCGCCTACCGGGCCGTCAACCCCCGCTCCCGCGGGCAGCAACAGCAGCCGTACGCCGACCAGACCGCACGCATGGACCTGCCCCTGGACATGCAGCCGACGGAGGCGATCCCCCGCGTCGACGGCAGCGGCAGCAGCACGGGCAACTGGCCGATCCCCTCCCCGCCGCCGGTCGGCGAGGCTCCCCCGTCGGCCTACGACCCGCTCAACGACACGGGATACAACATCCCCGTCTACGGCAATTCGGGTCCCTCGGGCTATGGCTCGGGGGCTCCGGGCTACGGTTCGGGAGCCGCCGGCTACGGCTCGAGTGATGTGTACGACACCGCTGAGACGAACGCCGTCTTCGGTACGTACAACCAGAACGACACGTACAACAACAGCGGTCCCGCCACTGAAACACTCCCCGGTGCCTCGTACGACTTCGACGCACCGGGTTCGGGCGAACCTTGGAACACGCCTTCCGGAGGCTTTTAGTGAACGAGGCCCTGCCCGACGTACCAGAAGTCCGCGTGGTCGGTCTTCCCCAGCTCACGTCGGGCTTCGACCTTGTGGAAAGACTCGATCTGCCCATGCATCTGAAGGTGCACGGGCCGCTCGAACCGTTGGGCGGCGAGCAACTCGCGAAGCTCGCCGAGAACATCAACCTGAAGGGCCGCGGCGGCGCGGGCTTCCCCTTCCACAAGAAGCTGCGCTCGGTCGCCGAGTCCGCGATCAAGCGCGGGGTACGGCCGGTCGTCGTGGTCAACGGCAGCGAGGACGAGCCGGCCTGCCGCAAGGACACGGTGATGATCAACCGTGCCCCGCATCTCATCCTGGACGGCGCGCTGCTGTGTGCCGAGGCCCTGGGTGCCCGCACGCTCGTGGTCGCGGTCACCCGGGAGTCCACCCAGCGCTCGATGGAGGCCGCCCTCGCCGAACGCGGCCTCAGCAACAGCCGTCGGTCCGCGCTACGCGCGTTCGTCCAGCGCAACCCGGTGCGCATGGTCACCGGCGCCGCCGCCTCCGTGATCCGCTCCATCGACGGCGGCCCGGCGATCCCGCCCGGCCGCAAGGTCAGCGCCTCGCAGAACGGCGTCGGCGGCGCACCCACCCTGCTGTCCAACGCCGAGACCTTCGCCCAGCTGGCCATCGCCGCCCGCATCGGCCCGGAGCGCTACGGCAACACCGGCTTGTACGACGAGCCGGGCACCGTCATGCTCACGGTCTCCGGCGCCGTCGCACGCCCCATGGTCATCGAGGTCCCGACGGGCGTGCCGCTGCGCTACGTCCTCCAGCTCGCCGGCGCCCCGCCGGTGCCGCAGGGCGTCCTGACCGGCGGCTACCACGGCAAGTGGATCGACGCGGCGACGGTCAACGAGGCGATCGTCTCGCGCAACTCCCTGGACGCCGTGGGCGGTTCACTGGGCGCCGGCGCGATCCTGCCGATCACTCAGGAAACCTGCCCGCTCGGCGAGTCCCTCCGCGTCGCACAGTGGCTGGCCGAGGAGAGCGCGGGCCAGTGCGGCCCCTGCTACCTCGGTCTGCCCGCCGCCGCGCGCGGCATGGAGGACATCCTCAACGGCGGCGGACCGGCCGCCCTGGAGGCGCTCAAGCAGGTCGCCAAGAACGTGAAGCGGCGCGGCGCGTGCTCGCACCCGGACGGCTCCGCGATGTTCCTGGAGTCGACCATCAAGGCGTTCACCGACGACCTCGCGGCGCACGTCCTCGGCAACGGCTGCGGACGGCCCGTGGAGGGCGTTCTGCCGCTCTTCGAGGGCGGCAGGGGACCCTCGGGCATCCCGGGCGGCGCCGAGGCGGAGGAGAACGGCCCCAGCCGGCAGAAGATCTACGTCGACTGGACACTGTGCCGCGGCCACGGCCTGTGCGCGGACATCCTCCCGGAGGTCTTCCAGCTCGGCGCCGACGGCTTCCCGACCGTCGCCCAGGCGAAGGTGCCGCGCTACGCCGAGGCCAAGGCCATCCGCGCGGTCCGCCGTTGCCCCGCCCTCGCCCTGCGCCTCGAGGAGGACACACGCGCGCAGGACTCGTCCCGCAACAACCTGCCGGTCCTCTCCCAGGGCCGCGGCAGGCGCGCCCTGGGACGCTGACCGGGCACGCACGCGCAGAGGGGCCGTCGCCAGGCCGGACGGCCCCTCAAGTGTCTCTGGAACCAGGTGTAACCGAGTGGGACCAGGGGTCCGCGGAACGAACACAAGGGTTTCGGGAACGAAAAAGATCCCGCCGAATCGAAACGACTCGGCGGGATCTACTGTGGAGCTAAGGAGAATTGAACTCCTGACCTCCTGCATGCCATGCAGGCGCTCTACCAACTGAGCTATAGCCCCTTGCTTTGGTCCGCCCGGTTTCCCCGGCGGCGACGCCAACATTACCGGGCGACCTGGTGCAGCACCAAATCGATTCCGGTCCGCACCGATACGGGCACTAATGTCTGCCTTTGTGACCGTGATCGCGTCCCCCGCCGTCCGCCGTCGAGCGCCGGTCGCCCTGGGGGTGTGCCTGGTCTCCTTCGCCGCGTTCTGGGTGGCGCAGCGGGCCGCGCACGTCTCGATGATCGACCTGATGGTGTACCGGGCCGAGGGCGCGACCGTATGGGCCGGCGGCGACCTGTACGCGCTGCGGACGACGGCCGCCCGCCTCCCGACCACCTACCCGCCGTTCGCGGCCCTGCTGTTCACTCCGCTGACGCTCCTCGACACGGCGACGATGCGGACCCTGGGGACCGCCGGGAACCTCGCCCTGTTCGTGGTGTTCGTACGGCTGTCCCTGCGTCTGGTCGGGCACGCGCGCGCGGAGAGCGTGTGGTGGGTCGCGGCGCCGGCCGTGTGGTGCGAGCCGGTGTGGACGACGCTGCGGTACGGGCAGATCAACCTGCTGATCGCGGTCCTGGTGCTGTGGGATCTGTCACGGCGACCTCAGGACCGCTGGGTCGGCGTCGGCATCGGGCTCGCGGCGGCGGTCAAGCTGACGCCCGCGCTGTTCGCGGTGTTCCTGCTCGTCACGGGCGTCGTGGCGCACCGCCGGCACGGCTCGGGCCGACCGTGGCTGCGGCACGCGCGCGTGGCGGCCGCCTCGTTCGCCGGGGCGACCCTGCTGGCTACGGCTGTACTGCCGTACGACTCCTGGCGTTTCTGGACTCGCATGGTGTTCGCGGCGGGGCGCGTCGGGCACGCCGAGGACACCGCGAACCAGGCCCTGCGCGGCGTTCTCGCGCGACTGCTGCACACGCCGGAGCCCGGGGCCGTCTGGGTCCTCACGGCGGCCGTGGTGGCCGCTGCAGGGCTGGGCGTGGCCGTCGCCGCCGAGTTGCGCGGAGGGCGGGCCTGGGCGGTGACCGCGTGCGCAGTGACGGCGCTGCTCGTCAGCCCGGTGTCCTGGTCGCACCACTGGGTGTGGTGCGTGCCGGCCGTCCTGCTCCTCGCCACGCGCGCGTACCGGGCCGCGGCCCTGGGCACGCTGCTGGTCTTCTCCTCGTACACCCTGTGGTGGGTGCCACATGGCCGAGGCCGGAACGAACTGCACCAAAACGGCATCGAGTTGATGTTGTCAGCCGGCTACGGAACGGCGGGCTGCCTTTTCCTCGTGATCGCCGGGGTCGCCTTCCGGAACCCCGGCCGCGGTCAAGCCGTGACGAAGGAATAGAAGCGCTTGAGTGTGCAGTGTTCTTCGAGGAGACGACCGTAGATCGGTTCGCCCTCGAGTTCACGGTAGGTCTCGATGGGGTCGCCTTTTATGATCAGCGCCCGGGCGCATTCCTCGCACCAGTACTGGTAGTCGGGGTTCACCGGTTCCATGTCACGGACGATCGGCGTTCCGCTGCCGCACCAGTCGCACTTTCGCCTGTGTGCACCCATCGATCAGCTCCAGCTGTGGCCGCAGGCCGTGCACACGTAGGAAATTCCGCCGTTGTCTCCGAGGAGCTGGGCGACATGGACGGAGCCGCAGGAAGGGCAGCTGAGGCGGGTGATCGTATCCCGTGTCAACGCTGCTTCGAAGAGGTGACCGACCTCTCCGAGGATGCTCGCAGGCATCACCACTCCCTCCCGTCGGGCCGCGCCCCCTCCGGCCGTTTGATTCTGCCACGGCCGGACCAATACGGTCAGCGACGCCTCAGTACCAGTCCGGACACGGCAGCCTCCGCGGCCGTACGAACCGTGCGAACACGCACCCCAAAGCGCCTCTCCTGAGAGGTATACGCCTGCGAGGCCCAAGTGACTCAAGCCAGGCCCGGAGCAGTTCGGTGCGGATACCAGAAGATCCCGCCGATCGAAGCGATCGGCGGGATCTTGTTGTCTCGCTGTGGAGCTAAGGAGAATTGAACTCCTGACCTCCTGCATGCCATGCAGGCGCTCTACCAACTGAGCTATAGCCCCGTCTGTTCCTCCCGCTCGGCGGGCGAACAAGAAGAACTGTAGCCTGCGACCTGCCGGAAAGTGAAATCCGGCGTCAGTCGTCGTCGCCGAGCACAGGCTCCGGCAGGGTGCCGGCGTTGTGCTCCAGCAGACGCCAGCCGCGGGCGCCCTCGCCCAGGACGGACCAGCAGCAGTTGGTCAGGCCACCGAGGCTCTCCCAGTGCCCGGGCTGAAGGCCCAGGAGACGGCCGATGGTCGTCCGGATCGTGCCGCCGTGGCTGACCACGACGAGCGTGCCGTCGTCCGGGAGCTTCTCGGCGTGCCGGAGCACCACGGGCGCGGCACGGTCGGCGACCTCGGTCTCCAGCTCACCGCCGCCCCGGCGCACCGGCTCACCGCGCTTCCACGCGGCGTACTCCTCGCCGTACTGGGCGATGATCTCCTCGTGCGTCAGGCCCTGCCAGACGCCCGCGTAGGTCTCGCGCAGACCCTCGTCGTGCGTCACCTCCAGGCCGGTGAGCCCGGCCAGCTCGGCGGCCGTGTCGACGGCGCGCTGGAGGTCGGAGGCGATGATCGCGTCGGGCTTGAGGCTGACGAGCAGCCGGGCGGCGCGACGGGCCTGGGAGACGCCCGCCTCGGTGAGGGCGACGTCCGTGGAGCCCTGGAAGCGGCGCTCCACGTTCCAGGAGGTCTGGCCGTGCCGCCACAGGATGACGCGGCGGCCCCGGCCGGACCTGCCCGCGAGTACGTCGCCGGCGGCGCTCATCGCCACTCACCGCCCAGCTCGGCCGCCTCCTCGGCGGCCTGCAGCTTGGCGTGCTCCGCGGCCTTGCCGCGGGTGGCCTTGGCGTCGTCGGGCAGGTCGAGCTCGGGGCAGTCCTTCCACAGCCTCTCCAGGGCGTAGAAGACACGCTCCTCGCTGTGCTGGACGTGCACCACGATGTCGACGTAGTCGAGCAGCACCCAGCGGGCCTCGCGGTCGCCCTCTCGGCGCACCGGCTTGGCGCCGAGCTCCTTCTGGAGCCGCTCCTCGATCTCGTCGACGATCGACTTGACCTGGCGGTCGTTGGGCGCGGAGGCCAGCAGGAAGGCGTCCGTGATCGACAGCACGTCGCTGACGTCGTAGGCGATGATGTCGTGCGCGAGCTTGTCGGCGGCTGCCTGGGCAGCGGTGGTGACGAGCTCGAGGGAACGGTCGGTAGCGGTCACTACAAGGCTTTCGGGTCGGCGGTCACTTGACATCAAGGGTCTCACGGACCGCCGACAGCACCCCACGTGATAATCGGCTCACGTGGGGTGCCCCGCGGTCATGAGGACGAGGGTTCGTAGTCCTGGCCCAGGACCACCGACACGTCCGCGTTCCCCGAGACCTCGCCCTTGGTGACCGCGTCGGCGGACAGGCCCAGGGTCTTGGCGACCTCGGTGGCGTTCTCCTTGTCGGCGGCGTCGGCGTAGACGACCTCGGACGTGGCCGCGGTGGACGCCGTGCCGCCCTCCAGGAAGGTGAAGCCGCCGTTCAGCAGCACCACGCGCGCCTTGTCGGTGTTGCCCTTGGTGCCGCTGGCGTTCTGGACGGACACGCGGACGGCGGCGTCCTTGTCGGGGCTCTTGGCGGTGCCGCCGAGGACGTTCTTGACGACACTGGCGCTCGCCTGGGCGCTCAGCGTGCCGTCGGTCTGGACGGGCAGCATGGCCGTCTTGTAGTCGCCGCCCTTGGCGAGGTCGGCGAGCTTGGCGAGGAAGGCGCCGAGGTCCTTGTCGGTCAGCGGCGGCTCGATGATCATGCCCAGCGTCTGCACGGTGGTGGTCGCGCCCTGCGTGTCCGAGGTCAGCTTGCGCAGCGTGGCCTGCATGACCTGCCCGAACCGCTCCAGCTGGGCGTTCTGGGCCTCGCCGGAGGCCTGGTGGGTGGCGTAGGCGACGGCCATCTTGCCGCTGAGGGTCTGGGCCTTGCCCTTGCGGACGAGGGGCGCGGCGCCCTTGGACTTGGCGTCCGGGTCGGGCACGTCGGCGTTGGTGTCGACCTCGATGTTGCCGACCAGGTCGACCAGGTTCTGGAGGTAGGGGGTGTCCAGCCGCCAGGTGCCCTGGATCTCGGTGCCGAGGACGGTGTCGATCGCGTCGCGCGTGCCGGAGGAGCCGTCGTCGTCGACCGACTTGGCGAGGGTGGTCGTGCTGCCGTCGTCGCCGGCCAGGGCGAGGGAGTTGGGCAGCAGGACGGTGGTGCCCTGCTCGGTGGTGGTGTTGTCGACGAGCAGCGCCGTGGAGGTGCCGCCCTTCTTGGTGTTGTGCAGATGGACGACGATCACGTCGCGCTTCTGGGCGGCCACCGGGGTGCCGGTGCCGGTCTTCTCTTCAGACGACGACAGACCGGGCAGCTTCCCGGCGTACCAGAGGTAGCCGACACCACCGGCCGCGACGAGCGCCAGCACGACGGCGAGCGCGATCACGCGCGCGCGTGCCCGGCGCCGGGCCTCCTCGCGGCGCTCGGTGCGGTTCTCGGTGAACTTCAGCCAGTCGATGACGTCCTCGGAGTCCTGGTCGGGCTCCTCGACGAAGGCGAACTGCTCGGTGCGGTAGTCCCGGTCCCGCTGGTCCCCCCGGTCCTGGCTCCGGGGTTCCTCGACCGGCTCGACCGGCCCTGCCTGCTGCGGGATGTAGGCGGTCTGCTCGGTGACGCGGGGCTGGTGACCGCTGGTGGCGGTGCGGCCGTACGGGTCGTACGGCGGTGAGTGGCCGCCGGCCTGCTGCTGGTGCGTGCCGGTGCCGTACGGGTCGTAGGAGGGCGTGGGCGGCTGCCGACCGGTGTCGCCGGTGGCGTAGGGGTCGTACGGCGGGACCGGCTGCTGCCGGCCGGTCGCGTACGGGTCGTAGCCGTAGCCCTGCTGTGCGTAGGGGTCGTACTGCTGCTGGGGCGGTTGCTGCTGCGGTACCTGTCGGTACACCGGCCGCCCGTACTCGTCGTAGCCGACCAGTTCGTACTGGTCGGGGTCATATCCTGCGGCCCCCGCGTCGTATCGGTCGTTCACCGTCGCCCCTCTCGGCTCACTCGCCTCACTCGCCGCGGTACAGCTCGCGCTTGTCGATGTAGCGCACGACTCCGTCCGGCACCAGATACCAGATGGGGTCTCCCTTTGCGACTCTCGCGCGGCAATCGGTGGACGAGATGGCCAGCGCGGGAACCTCGACCAACGAGACGCCGCCCTCCGGGAGCCCGTCGTCGTCGAGGTGATGGCCGGGCCGGGTGACCCCGACGAAGTGCGCGAGGGAGAACAGCTCCTCCGAGTCCCGCCAGGTCAGGATCTGGCCGAGGGCGTCGGCGCCGGTGATGAAGAAGAGGTCGGTCTCGGGGTTGAGCGCGCGCAGGTCGCGCAGGGTGTCCACGGTGTACGTCGGGCCGCCGCGGTCGATGTCGATGCGGCTGACGGAGAACTGCGGGTTCTCGGCCGTGGCGATGACCGTCATCAGATAGCGGTCCTCGGCCGGGGAGACGTGCCGGTGGCTCTTCTGCCAGGGCTGGCCGGTCGGCACGAACATGACCTCGTCGAGGTGGAACTGCGCGGCGACCTCGCTGGCCGCGACGAGGTGGCCGTGGTGGATCGGGTCAAACGTTCCGCCCATGACGCCGAGACGGCGCTTGCCGGGGTTCGACGGGCCGTTTCCGGGGCCGGTAGGCATGTCCTGCTCTCCCATGCGTGCAGACCCTACCGGCCCCGCCTGAGAGCTCCGGCCGACAGCTGTCCGGGCGGAGCGGGAAGGGCCTGGCAGGCGCTCAGCGGTCGCGGTTGAAGCGGGTCGTGATCCACAGCAGCAGCATGAGGATGATGAACGCGCCACCTCCGGTGGCCCACGGGCTGATGCTCTGGTGGTTGCCGCCGTGCTCCTCGCCCTCGGCGGCGAGGGTGACCAACTGGGCAGCTGCGCTGTGGAAGCTCATCTTCGGCGTGACCTATCGGTGTGGGCGGGATAAAGATGTCGGCCCATCGTAAGCGGGCGCCCTGACGGCGAACACGCCGACTCCACCGTTGGAGAACGTCCGACGGTCCTCGGGGAACCTTCCCGGCGGCTCATTCGTCCTTCCGCCTGTAGCCCCGCAAGAGGAACCACGCGGTCAGCACACAGCCCACGACCATCACGATCAGCACGACCCGGAGCAGATTCCCCGCCCCCTGCTGCTCGGCCGCGCTCGCGGCCTCGGTCAGCCAGGCGGCTGCGGGGTTGTGCTCCATGGCGCGGAACTCCTTCGCTGTAGTGCCCGTCCACGGTAACTCCGCCTAGGCTGGGCTCTGCTTCGGGGGCGCAAAGGGCGGAACAAGGCTCCGCAAAGAGCCAGAGAGCCGCAGAGAGCCATCCACACGCACATGGGGGAAGACATGTCCGACGGCCACGAGCACAACGGGCACGAGAACGTACCGAGCAGGCAGCGCAGGCGTTTCCCGGGCATCTCCTCACGTGCCTACGAGCACCCGGCCGACCGCTCGGCCCTGGTCGCCCTGCGCAAGCTCAGCGGCTTCGACACGGTCTTCAAGGCGCTGAGCGGCCTGCTGCCCGAGCGCAGCCTCAGGCTGTTGTTCCTGTCCGACTCGGTCCGGGTGTCGGACCAGCAGTTCACGCACCTCAACGACATGCTGCGGGACGCCTGTTACATCCTGGACCTGGAGAAGGTCCCGCCGATGTACGTCAACCAGGACCCGGTGCCGAACGCGATGTGCATCGGCCTGGACGAGCCGATCATCGTGGTCACGACCGGTCTGGTGGAGCTGCTCGACGAGGAGGAGATGCGGGCGGTGATCGGCCACGAGGTGGGCCACGCCCTCTCCGGCCACTCGGTGTACCGCACGATCCTGCTGTTCCTGACCAGCCTCGCCGTCCGGGTCGCCTGGATCCCGCTGGGCAACCTCGCGATCATGGCGATCGTGACGGCGCTGCGGGAGTGGTTCCGCAAGTCGGAGCTCTCCGCCGACCGGGCCGGCCTGCTCGTCGGCCAGGACCTGCAGTCCTCGATGCGCGGCCTGATGAAGATCGCGGGCGGCAACCATCTGCACGAGATGAACGTGGACGCGTTCCTGAAGCAGGCCGAGGAGTACGAGGCGGGCGGCGACCTGCGCGACTCGGTCCTGAAGATCCTGAACGTCCTGCCCCGCTCGCACCCGTTCACCACGGTCCGCGCGGCCGAGCTGAAGAAGTGGGCCGAGTCCCGCGACTTCCAGCGGCTCATGGACGGCCACTACCCGCGCCGCAGCGAGGACAAGGACACCTCGGTCACCGACTCCTTCCGCGAGTCGGCGTCCCATTACGCCGATCACGTGAAGTCCTCCAAGGACCCGCTGATGAAGCTGGTCACGGACATCGCGGGCGGCGCGGGAGACCTGGGCGGCCGGGTCCGGCGGGGCTTCGGCGGCTTCACGGGGACGACGACGGCGCCCCCGAAGGACGAGCCGAGGCGGAACGACACGGACGACACGGACGACCAGGGGTCCGGCAGCTCCGGCAGCTGAGGACAGGGGCCCGGCGGCTGAGGACCGGCTCTCACACCTTCGGCTGGGCCCCCGCCGCCAGCGACCCGCACAGCGCCGTGGCCCCGCCCGTGGCGTAGGGGTCGGTCCCCGCCGGGCCGCCCTCCTTCGCCGTCTGCCCGGCCAGGAGCGGGTGGAGCCGGTTCGTGGAGTCCTCGGCGCAGGACAGCGGGCCGGCCTGGACGTAGGAGACGACCAGCTGCGCCTGGTGCAGCCGCAGGTCCTCGCGGTCGAAACGGAAGTGCAGCTCGCGCCGGACGGTGAACAGGGACGCCTCGCCGGTCTGCTCCGCCTGGGCGGCCCGCAGCGCGTACACGAACGTATGGTCCGCCGTGACCTCGAGCGTGGTCGAGTCGGTCTCGGCTGCCTGGAGCGTGCCCTGCACCCGGATCCTGCGGTCGGCCAGCTCGACCTCGGAGGAGTCGAAGCGAACCAGCCACCCGGTCGGCGCGTGCCGCCCGTCCGCGGCCGGCTGCCTGAAGCTCTGGTCGAACTGGTCCAGTTGATCGGGGTCGAGCAGCACCCGGACCGGCCGGACCTGGTCGCCCGTGACCACCTCGGGATACAGCGCGGACCGCACGATGTAGTCCTTCGCGATGCTCAGCGCGTTGGTCACCTGACTGTCCGAGAAGTGCGCCGTCCGCCGCGCGGCCGGAAGCGGTATGCCCTCCGCGCCGATGCGGAACTGCGCGGCGGGACTCTGCGCGTACAGCTGGTCGGTGTCGGTCGCCCCGGGCACCTTGCCCTGCGGGGCGAGCGGGATGACGGTCATCCGCAGGGGCTCGGCGGGCGGCCCGGAACTGGCGGGACTCTGATAGGGATGCCGTACACCCATATAGATCGCCGTACCGAAGGCCACGGCGATCAGGAGGACGAGGATCAGTGCCTGCCGGGACAGTCCCCGGCGCAGGGGTGGACGGCTGCGTACGGCGGGCGCGTGATCGCCTATGCGCTCCTGCGCGGAGAACTCCTGAAGGCGGGCAGCACGCACGAACGACTCGTCGAAGACGACGGATCGGTACTCGTCCTCTCCACCTCCGGGTCCGCCCTCGGGTGTCCCCTCAGGTGGGTCTCCAGGCCCTCCCATACTTTCAGGGTAGGTCGCCGGACCCTTCGGTAAACGCCCTGGTACACGACAAGTTCTGACAGGTTCTCACCAGGTCGGTCAGACAGCTCTCCGTGGCGTTCAGGCCCGCGATCAGGTCCGATCAGGGCGTACGCGGGGTCGCCGAGATGGCCGGCTGGGAGTGGTCGGCAGAGGCGGAGGGCACGGCTCCGGCGCCCTGTTCCAGCCCGGTGGACGTGGGCGCCGGGACCTGCTGCTCCCGGCCGCTGGACGAGGCGCCGCGGTAGACCGCCGCAAAGGCCAGCGCGACCATGCCGACACCCATCACGAGGGCGAGGATCCAGGCGACGGGACGATGCCAGCGGACCTGCTTGCCGTACGTCCCCGGGGCGCCGTAACGGCCCTCGTATATGTCCGTGTCGTCCAGATCGTCGAAGTCCGGATCATGGCCGAAAGGCGTGTGGTCGTCGGGGCCGAACCCGTCGTCGTACCGCTCGCCCCGGCCGTGCGCCCTGCGGGCTTCCGCCTCGGAGGCCTCCGCTCTCGCCTGGGCCGCGGCCAGGAGGCGCTCGACGGCGGTCGGCTCGTGCACCACGGCCGCCTGTACGAAGGCCTCGTCGAAGACCACGGAGGCGAACTCTTCGTCCGACACCCCGCGGTCGTGGTCGTCGTCGGGCTCCCAGCCGTCAGGGAACGGCGCGCCCCCCACGTCCTCCGGCACGGGATCCAGAGTAGACCTGGGGGGTCAATTTGGGCAGACGGTATGGAAATTCATCCGCCTTGTGAGACACCTCAAGTGCGTCACGGAAGCTGCCCGGGGGCGCGTGTCGGACGCATATGCCCTGGCCGTGCGCCCCGCGCCTCAGCGGCCGCCGACGCGCCCCGATGACGCGGATACGGCGCGAATCAGCGCCGTACGTGCCCGTCCCCGGTGACGATGTACTTCGTGCTGGTCAGCTCCGGCAGCCCCATCGGGCCGCGGGCGTGCAGCTTCTGCGTGGAGATGCCGATCTCCGCGCCGAAGCCGAACTGGCCGCCGTCCGTGAAGCGGGTGGAGGCGTTCACCGCGACCGTCGTGGAGTCGACCAGCTGGGTGAAGCGGCGGGCCGCCTGCTGCGAGGTCGTGACGATGGCCTCGGTGTGGCCGGAGGTCCACAGCCGGATGTGCTCGACGGCCTTGTCCAGCGAGTCCACGACCGCGGCGGCGATGTCGTACGACAGGTACTCGGACTCCCAGTCCTCCGCCGTGGCCTCGACGACGGTCGCCTTGGAGTCCTTGGCGTACGCCAGCACCCTCTCGTCGGCGTGCACGGTCACCCCGGCGTCCGCGAGGGCGTCCAGGGCGCGCGGCAGGAACTCGGGGGCGATGTCCTGGTGGACCAGGAGGGTCTCGGCGGCGTTGCAGACGCTGACCCGCTGGGCCTTGGAGTTGATCAGGATCTCGATGGCCATGTCGAGGTCGGCGTTGGCGTCTACGTAGACATGGCAGTTGCCGGTGCCGGTCTCGATCACGGGGACGATCGACTCCGAGACGACGGTCTGGATCAGCGAGGCGCCCCCGCGCGGGATCAGCACGTCGACCAGGCCGCGGGCCCGCATCAGCTCCCGCACGCTCTCCCGGCTCTCCCCGGGCACCAGCTGCACGGCGTCGGCGGGCAGCCCTGCCCCGCCCACGGCGTCGCGGATCACTCGGACGAGCGCGGTGTTCGACTCGTAGGCCGAGGCCGAGCCGCGCAGCAGCACCGCGTTGCCGGACTTCAGGCAGAGGGCGGCGGCGTCCACGGTGACGTTCGGGCGGGCCTCGTAGATGATCCCGACGACGCCGAGCGGGACGCGGACCTGCCGCAGGTCGATGCCGTTGGGGAGGGTGGACCCGCGCACGACCTCGCCGACCGGGTCGGGCAGCGCCACGACGTCCCGTACGTCGGAGGCGATGGTGCGCACCCGCTCCGGCGTCAGCGTCAGCCGGTCGATGATCGCCTCGCTGGTGCCGGCCTCGCGGGCCTTGGCGATGTCCTTGGCGTTGGCCTCGACGATTTCGCTCGTACGGACCTCCAGTGCGTCCGCGATGGCGAGCAGCGCGTCGTCCTTCTCGGCCCGCGGCAGCGGGGCGAGGTCGGCGGCGGCGGCCTTGGCGCGGTAGGCGGCCCGGTTGACCGGGGACATGGAGTCGTACGGCGAGAGCGTGGTCATGAAAGAAGGGTAGTGCGGTTGTGGGGCCGGTCCAGCGCGCATTCCGAACCGCGAGACAGACCCTCCAGGGCCGCTCAGTAGGGGTGGACGCCCACCGGGGTCGCCGGTGGCGGTCCGTAGCCCTCGGCGACGCGCAGGTGGTAGGTCTCGCGGTCGATGACCTCCAGGCCGACGATCTCCCAGGGCGGCAGTCCGGCGCTCTGCCGGTGCTCGCCCCACAGGCGCAGGGCGACGGCCGCCGCGTCGTGCAGGTCGCGGGCCTCTTCCCAGTAGCGGATCTCGGCGTGGTCGTTGGCGTATCTGCTGGTCAGCAGAAAGGGGTGGTCGTGGGCGAGCTGTTCGAGGGCGCGCCGCACCTCCTTCAGCGGGGCCTCCCGGCCGGAGACGCTGAGGGTGACGTGCCACAGACGGGGCAGATCCTTGGGCTCCTCGTACCGATCGCCGGCCGCGACGCTCGTCAAGGCGCGCTCCTCACGGGCCGCACGGGACGAGGCCCCACCGGCACCGCGGGACGCCACCCCAGGGCGCACTCGTCTCACAACGGCCTCCTTTGCGCAGTGCCCGGAATCGGGTGGTGCGGAATGTGTCCCCGAGACAAAGTTGAGCAGGCCGCAAGGGCTCGCGGGGCGGTTTTGCGGAACGTCCACCTGAGGGCGACATGGGTAACAGGGCGTTCCCCCTGTTTTCGGCCGGGGGTCCGGGGGTTGCCCCCGGGACGATGCAGCGCGGAACGTCCACCCGAGGGCGACATGGGCAACAGGGCGTTCCCCCTGTTTTCGGCCGGGGGTCCGGGGGTTGCCCCCGGGACGATGCAGCGCGGAACGTCCACCCGAGGGCGACATCAGTAACGGGGCGTTCCCCTGTTTTCGGCCGAGGACCGAGAGCCGACCCCCCTCACACACGCCCCTCAGGGCTGCAGGATCACCAGGTCGTCCCGATGGACGACCTCCCGCTCGTACTCCGCGCCCAACTCCCGCGCCAGCTCCCGCGTCGACCGCCCGAGCAGTTGCGGGATCTCCTTGGCGTCGAAGTTGACGAGCCCGCGTGCGACCGCGCGCCCCGCGCTGTCGCGCAGTTCGACCGGGTCGCCCGCGCTGAACTCGCCCTCGACGGCGGCGATTCCGGCCGGCAGCAGGGACTTGCGGCGCTCCACGACCGCCCGTACCGCACCGTCGTCGAGGGTGAGCGACCCCTGGGGCGTGGAGGCGTGCTGGAGCCACAGCAGCCGGTCGGCGGAGCGCTTGCCGGTGGCGTGGAAGTAGGTACCGGTGTCGCCGCCGTGCAATGCCTCGGCGGCGTGGATCGCGCTGGTGAGGACGACCGGGATGCCGGCGGCGGCGGCGATCCGGGCCGCCTCGACCTTGGTCACCATGCCGCCGGTGCCGACGCCGGCCTTGCCCGCGCTGCCGATCTCGACATGGGCGAGATCCTCCGGACCCCGTACCTCCGCTATCCGCGAGGTGCCCGGCTTGCGGGGGTCGCCGTCGTACACGCCGTCCACGTCGGACAGCAGGACCAGCAGATCCGCCCGTACGAGGTGGGCGACCAGGGCGGCGAGCCGGTCGTTGTCGCCGAAGCGGATCTCGTCCGTGGCGACGGTGTCGTTCTCGTTGACGATCGGGAACGCGCCCATCGCGAGCAGCTTGTCGAGGGTGCGCGAGGCATTGCGGTGGTGGGCGCGGCGGCTCATGTCGTCGCTGGTCAGCAGGACCTGGCCGACGCGGACGCCGTAGCGGGCGAAGGAGGCGGTGTAGCGGGCCACGAGCAGACCCTGGCCGACGCTGGCGGCGGCCTGCTGGCGGGCCAGGTCCTTGGGGCGCCGACGCAGGCCCAGCGGGGCGAGGCCGGCCGCGATGGCGCCGGAGGAGACGAGGACGACCTCCCGCTCACCGCCGCTACGGCTCTTGGCGAGGACGTCGACGAGCGCGTCCACACGGTCGGCGTCCAGCCCTCCCGACGCGGTGGTCAGCGACGAGGACCCCACCTTGACGACGATCCTGCGGGCCTCGTGCACACCCTGCCTTGCCCCTGCCACCTGTGCTCTTTCCCTCGCGTACATCCGGTTGCCTGCTCGGCAATCTACGCGAAGGGGATCGTTCGGCGCGCGGGGATTCCAGCCCCCGGACAGGCGGGCGGTAACTGTTTGCTCACGCGTCGCATACGGCAAAAAGGTTGCGTTGGTTGCCTATAGAAAATAACGACAGGGCAAACATATTTTGAACGCTGTGTCACACAATGCTCACGATGTACCCCGCGGGAAGCGCCTCCTCGTCCGCTCCGGCAAGAGCCCCTACGACGTGGTCTCCGTGGAAGAGGCCCTGCACCGGGACGTCATCGCCACCAACTCCGGCAATCTGATCTTCAGCGACGCCACGCACAAGATCCTCGAGACCCCGCACACCGAGGTCGTCTCGAACGGCATCCGCACCGACATCTCGGCGGCCGGCCGGATCAACGAGGAGTACGACGCCTTCGTCGTCCCGCTCGCGAACGCGTTCCGGCCGTCGTTCGAGGGGCAGTTGAAGCGGCTGACCCGGCTGATCGGCAAGCTGCGGATCCCCGTGGTCGTGGTGGGGGTCGGCGCCCAGGCCGGGCTCGGCTACAACGCGGCGCGGCTGAAGGGCATCGAGCCCGCGGTGCGCGAGTTCGTCTCCGCCGTGCTCGACCGCAGTGCCTCGATCGGGGTCCGGGGCGAGTTCACCGAGAAGTACCTGAAGGACCTGGGCTTCCGGGACGTCGAGGTCATCGGCTGCCCCTCGCTGTTCCTGTACGGCAAGGAACTCACCGTCACCAAGCGGGAGCCCGCCCTCGGCGCCGGCTCCCGGATCGCCGTGAACGGCTCGCACAGCGCGGTGCGGTCCCAGGGTCTGGACCGGGTCATCGACCGCGCCCACGCCCGCTACCCCCACCTGCGTTTCATCGGCCAGAACATCAGCGACGCACGGCAGCTGCACTGGCGGGACCTGTCCGACCCGAACGGCCTGGTCACGGCGATACCGACGCACCCCGAGCACCCGATGTACCGGGAGGACAAGGTCCGCGTCTACGTCGACCCGGTCACCTGGATCGACGACCTGCGCGCGTTCGACTTCTCCTTCGGCTCCCGTATCCACGGCAACATCGCCGCGCTGCTCGCGGGCACACCGGCGACCGTGCTCTGCGGTGACTCGCGCACGCTGGAGCTGTGCCGCTACTTCAACATCCCGCACCGCCGGATCGACAAGCTGCCCGAGGACCTGGACCCGGCGTCGCTGTACGAGGAGGCCGATTTCGGCGCCCTGATGAGCGGCCACCAGGAGCGGTTCGAGCGGTTCACGGCGTTCCTGGACCGCAACGGCCTGGAGAACACGTTCACCCACGGCGACGGCGGCGCCGCCTTCGACGAACGCATGAGGTCGCTGGCCTTCCCGGCGGGCGTCCGCCCCTGGAACGACGCCGACCTCACCTCGCTGACCACCCGGTTCGGCTGGCTGCAGAGCCGTATCGGCGAACTCGCCCTGGACAACGACCGGTTGCGGCGCGAGCTGTCCCGCGCCACCAAGGGCGGCGCGGGACTCCCGGCGGCGTCCGTGTACCGCCGGGCGCGCCGCGTGGTGGGCGGCCCGATACGGCGGGCGTTGCAGTCCGGACGGTAGGGGCGGCGATTCCGCCGGCCCGGTCACTCCAGGCCCCCAGGACACGTGCGTGTCGTCTGCAGGCCGCCGCGCGTTAACCCGGACGCACGACGTCCCGCGCCGACCTTGGAGTGACCGCAGTTGCCCACACCCCTGTCCCGTATCCCGGCGAGAGCGCTCGTCACGGCTCTCCTGGTCGCCGCCTTCGTCGCCCAGGCCGTGGCGGCGCTGCACCCGCACGTCCCGCTGCTGCTCGCCTCGACGGTCGTGTCCCTGGCCGTCGAGGGCGTGCTGTACCGCTGGGACCGGGGCATGCTGTCGGTGTTCGCCAAGTCGCACGCGGACATCACCGTGCGGCACGTACTGCGGGACCTGCTGCTGGTGGTGGGCCTGCTGCGGCTCGGTGAGCAGCATCGGGAGACGCTGTACACCCCGCTCGTCGCGGGCCTCCTCGCCTTCTACGCGCTGCACTGCGCGATCCAGGCCGTCTCGGTGCTGGTCCGCCGCACCCGCACCCTGCCCGTGGTCACGCGCAACATCGACGCCTCCGCCCTGCGCCTCTCCCCCGCCCCACCGGTCCTGCTGCGCCGCCCCGGCGACCGCCTGCTCGTCTTCGGCCTCCCGGCCACCGCGGGCCTGCTGACCACGGCGGCCACCGACGACCCCCGCTGCGCGGCCCTCGGTATCGCGCTGTCCCTCGGGCTCGCCCTGCTGGGCCTGTACGACCTTCTCGTACGGCTGCTGCCGAGCCGTCGCCCGGCGGGCGAGCGGGAGGCGCTGGCCTGGCTGGACGCGTGGCTCGCGGAGTACCGGCCGACGGCCGGCCTGTACTTCTCCGGCGGCGCCTCCTCGGCATACCAGGCGAACATGTGGCTGGAGCCGCTCGCGCACTTGGAGGGCCGTCCGCTGATCGTGCTGCGTGAGCGGTTCATGGTGCAGAAGATCGCGCCGACGGACGTACCGATCCTGTGTCTGCCGAAGGTCTCCACGCTGATGCGGCTGGAGGAGTCCTCGCTCCAGGTCCTCATCCACCCGTCCAACTCCGGCAAGACCTCCCAGGTCCTGCGCATCCCCACGCTGAAGCACACCTTCGTCAACCACGGGGAGAGCGACAAGCTGTCGTCCTGCAACCCGTACGCGAAGGCGTACGACGAGGTGTGGGTGGCGGGGCCGGCGGCGCGGGAGCGGTACGCGCTGGCCGAGGTGGGCGTCGAGGACAAGGACGTGGTGGAGATCGGCCGACCGCAGCTGGACGCCGTACGGCCGGACGAGGGCCCGTCGGACCGTGCCCGCGGCGGAGCCGCTGACGGACACCGCACGACCGTCCTGTACGCGCCGACCTGGGAGGGCTGGGACGGCAACCCCGGCAACACCTCGGTGGTCGAGGCCGGTGAGAACCTCGTGCGGGCGCTGCTCGCGGAGCCTGGTGTACGGCTGCTGTACAAGCCGCACCCGCTGACGGGCTCGGTGGATCCGCGGGCCGGGGCGGCCGATCTGCGGATCCGTGAGCTGATCCGGGCGGCGAACCGGGAGCGGACGGGCGAGCAGCCGCGCGACAACGGTGAACTCGCCCAGCTCACACGGGAGTTGGACCGGCTCACCACGACGACCGACCGGGCCGGCGCCGATCAGGTGGAGCGGATGCTGCTCCAGTCGGCGCCGGAGCCGGGGCGGGCTCAGGCGGTGGCGGCGGCCACGGCGGCCTGGGAGGAGGCGTACTGGGCGTCGCTGCCGGAAGGCGAGCACCAGGTCGTCACGGCCGCCCGGCCCACGCTGTACGCCTGCTTCAACGTGGCCGACCTGCTGATCAGCGATGTGTCGAGTGTGATCAGCGACTTCCTGGCGAGCGGCAAGCCGTACGCCGTGGCGAACACCAGCGGCCTCGCGGAGGACGTGTTCCGCAAGGCCTTCCCGACCGTGCGCGCGGCGACCGTGCTGACGCCGGACGCGGCCGGGGTGCCGGAGCTGCTGGACGCGGTGCGGCACCCCGAGAGGGACGAACTGGTCGAGGCGCGGGCCGAGTTGAAGCGGCACCTGCTGGGGCCGGACGAGCCGACCTCACAGGTGCGCTTCAACGACGCCGTACAGGCGCTGTGTTCGGCGGCCGGGCAGCACCGGGCGCGGATGGCGGAACGGCTGGCGGCGGAGTTCCCGGCGGAGATCCCGGACCAGCGCCGGTCCGTCACGCAGCAGCAGCCCGCCCGCCCGGCGTAGGACCGCCGGAACCGAGCGAATCCCGGCTAGTACCCGCGCAGGGCGGCCAGCCCGAAGCCGCTCAGGACGACCGCTGCCAGGACGGCCAGGGTGCGCGTGGCCACCTGGCGGCCGCTCATGGGCGGTGCGCCGGCTGCCCCCGGCCGTCCCAGCGGTGCGGGCTCGGACCACAGGTGGACCAGGAAGCCGGTTCCGGCGAGCAGGCAGGCGGCGTACCAGTGGCCCGCCGCGGCGCGGCGGTGCCCGCCCCGCGCGATGGACGCGAGGACGGCCACCGCGCACAGCAGCACCGACCAGGGCAGCCAGGTGCCGGGGATGAAGCGCCAGTAGAGGACGGGGACGAAGGCCGACAGTCCGCCCAGGTCCCGCAGCGGATCGTCCTCCACGAAGTCGACCGACCTGCCCTCGGCATCGAGCGCACGCTTCACGGACTTCTCGAAGGCCGCCACACCGCCCGGAGCGGACGGCAGCATGTCGAAGTGGTGGACGATCTCCTTGTCACCGAGGAACCCCGTCGACCAGCGGGCCCGCACCTCCAGCAGACCGGTCTGCCGGACGTGGACGACGAGTGACCCGTCCGGATCGGCGTCACGGGTGAGTTCTGTGACGCCGACCCGGTCGGGGATCAGGTACGACATCCCGCCCGCCGTCCCGGCCACGAGGACCAGAAGAGCCAGCAGCCGGAGCAGCACTGCTACGCCGCCCGCGCGCCGGGCGGATCGGTCCGCCCGGGATGCCGTGACCTCATTCATGCGTTCTCCCCTTCCGGGCCGCTCAGGCTACTCGCGGACCGTGAGGGTCCAGTAGTACGTCTGGTGCACGCTCGCGTACTGGTTGCCCTGGCCTATGTCCGGAAGGAAGTGGGTCAGGGATGCCGTGCCGGTGTTGTTGAAGGCCGCGAAGCCCACCGTGAACTGCCGGTTCTTCTTGTCCACGTTCAGCACCTGGTAGACCTCGTTGAACGAGCCCAGGAACGCGTCGGGCGTGCCCTTGCCCACCCGGCCGTCGGTCAGCATGCCCAGGACGTCCTTGGGGAACTCGGCGAGCTTCCCCATTCCCTCGCCGTCGACGTAGGCCGCGTTCCCACCGAGCTCACTGGGTGAGATGTCGTAGTCCGCGTCGGCGATCCGCTTCTGGATCTCCGTCAGCAGCCTGGTGTTGTGCGGTCCCGTGGCGAGCTGCTGAGTGACCTTGCTGCCGATGCCGAAGGTGAGGATGTTGCCCCGGCCGGTCGTCCATTCCTCCAGCACATCCTGCCAGGTGACGTCGGACGTGTAGCCGTCGAGGTCCATGCATCCGGCGGCCACACCGGAACTCGCCTCGACACCGGCGATGCACGGGCGGATGTTCCCGCCGAGTACCTTCACATAGGACTGCAGCTCGATCGCGAGCCTCTTGTTGATGTTCATCTTCTTCCACGTGCTCACCAGCGAGTTGAGCGCGTTCAGGCAGGCCTGGTCGCAGCCATGGCCGCTGGTCGTCGGAGTTCCGCGGTCCCCCGACGAGCCGCCGGTCGTACCACCGCCTCCGCCGGGCTTCAACGGCGGTCGGCTGCCGCACCGGCAGGCCCTGCCGTCGTCGAGACCGGTCGGGTCGCTGTAGTTGACCGGATCGTTCTCCGAGTAGCTGTACGAGCTGAGCTTCTGCGGCTGGTAGGGCGAGGTGAGCGGGTCCGTCGACAGGAAGCGGCCCAGTTCCGGGTCGTAGACGCGCGCGCCCAGCAGCGACAGCCCGGTGGACGGGTCCTCCGCCTTGCCGAGGAAACCGCGGTCGCTGCCGCTCAGCGGAACGGTGCTGTCCCGCTCGTCGCCGAACGGGGTGTAGCGCCGTCGGGTGACCACTCCGGCGACGGCCGTGACGGCCAGCTGCACGGAAGCCTGTCCGTCGCCGAGGAGCCAGGTCAGCTGCCCTTCGGCGGAGCCGTCGGCGGTACGCATCGCGAGGCTCGCGCCCTCGGCGGCGTAGTAGCGGGTCGCCTGGGCCGCGGCCGTTCCCGCCTTGTGCAGCTCGTGGCCGTCGAGGTAGAGCACCTTCTCGGTGGCCGAGGTGCGGGCGATGACGTTGCCGTCGGCGTCCCTGACGTAGGTGCTGGTCTTGCCCGCCTCGGTGATCGAGGCCAGCTGCCGCCCCGGCGTCCACACCAGGTTCGAGGAGACGCCGTCGACGGTGCGGCTGGTGAGCTGGCCCGCGCTGTCGTAGCCGTAGCTGTCCGTGCCGGATCCGGTGGTCACCGAGGCGACGGCGTGCGGGCGGTCCTGGTCCGGGGTGTAGGTGGACTCGTCGGCGCTGTAGCCCGCGTACTTGTAGTCCCGGGTGGCGGCGCCCGACGCCGTGGTGTCGGTGACGGACTGGATGTTGCCGAGACGGTCGTAGGTGTACTTCGTCTGGTAGGGGTCCGGACCGCTGAAGTCCGACTGCGGGGTGGCCGCGCAGGTGGTGGACGTGGTCGTCCAGGCGTCCGTCAGCCGGTTCAGGTCGTCATAGCGGTAGCACTGCTGCTGGTTCGCCAGCGTCTCGCGCAGCGCGGTGACGGAACCCGACTTGTCCCGGGTGAAGTTGTCGTCCTGGACCTCCTTGGTGACCGAGTCGACCACGGTGCTGGTGGTGATGTTCTTCAGCCACCCGGTGCCGTTGGCGTCGTCGTAGCCGAGGGTGCGGGTCACCGCGGCGCCGCTGCCCGCCGTGCCGAGCGTCCTGGACGTCAGACGTCCGTAGTCGTCGTAGCCGGTCGTGGCGAGGTAGGTCTTCAGTCCGCTGGACACCTTGGACAGGCGACCCTGGCCGGTGTAGGTGGAGGTCACGGTCTCCGCGGGCAGACCGCCGATCGCGGGATAGGCGACCGCGGTCATGTGGTCGGCCGCGTCGTACCCGTAGCCGAACGTGTACGAGCCGTTCAGACCGGATCCGTCGTCGGGCACGGTCAGGGTCTTCGACGTCTCCCGGCCCCGCGCGTCATAGGCGTCGACCTTGGCGGTGTACGCCTTGCCGGCGACGTACGAGATCGACGCCGCGGGCAGGTTCTTGCCGCCCGTGGCGGTGTCGTAGGTCCGCTCGGCCAGCAGGGTCGTGCCCTGCTTGGTCTTCGTCGGACGGTTCAGGGGGTCGTACTCGTAGGTGAGAACGGTGCCGTTGGCGTCGGTGGTCGTCTCGACCTTGCCGTTGGCGTCGTAGCTCGTGGACGACCCGCCCGCGTCGGGGTCGTCGGTCGTGACGCGGTCGCCGGCCCAGTTGTAGGTGTAGTGGGTCGTGTTGTCCTGCGAGTCGTGGACGTACTTCAGCTTGCCGCTGCGTGTGTACTCGTAGCGGGTCGTGGGCGACGTCGCGCCGATGTGCTCGACCGTCTTCACCGTCTGACCGTAGACGTCGGTGTACGTGTCGACCGCGCCGCCCTCGGGCGGGAACACCGTCACCAGGTCGGCGCCGATGTAGCGGGTGACCGTCCTGTTCACCGCCTGGTCCACGCCCTTGGCCTGGATCTGGGTGAGCGTGGTGCGCCCTGCCCAGTCCACCTGGGCGTCCGTGTAGGACGGGATGTCGGCGACAGCCGGGTTGACGACGCCGGAGCCCGCGGCCGAGGAGTTGTAGAAAGGCGCGGAGGTGCCCGCGACGTTGCCCGACGAGTCGTAGCGGGTGCTCGTGACGATCCGTCCGGTGCCGGACGGCGCCGGCTCCTGGGTCTCGCGGATCCGGCCCAGGCCGTCGCTGTAGCCCACGGAGAGGGCGTAGGTCGAGCCGGACTGCAGGGTCTGCGTCGTCGTCTTGAGTGCCGCGCCGGTCGCGACGTCGGGAACGCCGGTCTCGGAGGTGGCCACGGGGATGCTGTAGGTGAACTTCATCGACGGGTTGCCGTCGGGATAGTTCGCCGCCTCGGTCGGCTTGAACACCTGCGACAGGCGGCCCACCGCGTCATAGACGATGCGGGTGGTGTTGCCGTTGGCGTCCACGGTCTTCCACGGCTTCCCGAAGTGCCGTGACAGGTACTCGGCCGAGGTCATGGCGGTGCGGGATCCGGTGCCGTCCGGGTCCGGGGTCGTGGTCGTGACGCCGTCGACCGGCCATGAGGTGGCGGGGCTGTACGTCGTCGTGGTCAGGTTGTTCCTGCCGTCCCATGCCTTGGTACGCCGGCCCGCTTCGTCGTAGTCGCTCCGGGCCGACCGGTATGCGGAGGCACTGGTGTGCATGCGGATCTCGGTGGCGTTGCCGTCGGTGAGCTTGGTGTCGTTCTCCGAGAACGAGGTGGCCCCGTCGTAGAACGTCACCGTCCGCTTGTCCTGGTGCAGGGTGTCCTGGCCGGCCGCCTGGTCCTCGGCCTGTGTGGTGCAGGAGACGGTGTAGTGCCGCTCGTCGTCCTGGTAGACCATCCAGCGGATGGTGCCGGTGCCGTCCAGCGTGTCCGTGTTGTAGGTGCGGCCGAACTCGGTGCAGTGGTTGTCCGAGACACCGGTCTGGCCCCACTCGTCGATCCGCATGGGCAGGCCGAAGGTGGTGCTGGCCGCCTGGTCGTTCTCGAACTCCCACTGCGTCACGCGCTCACGCCATGTGGAGGTGTCCGAGTCGGTGGAGGTGTGCACCTTCTCCAGCGTGCGCACCTCCGACTCGCGGACGAACCGGGCGTCGGGGAGACCGGTGTACTGGGCGGTGTTGTACGTCCAGTACTCGTGCCACTCGCGCTTCTGGGACTCGTCCTCGTGGTCCCTGGCCGAGGTTTCGAGCGTCTTGCCCGCCAGCCAGGCGGAGTCCTTCCAGGCCGTGCCCGCGGAGTCGGTGACGTCCACCGACCGGGTCTGCGAGGCGTCGGTCTTGGAGGTGCGGTCGCCGTCCAGGCCCCGGTAGAGCCAGTGGTAGGTGGAGTGCCTGTTGGTGCCGGCGCCGGTGGTGACCAGGACCTTGCCGTAGCCGCGCCACTCCGACCAGGTCTCGTCCTCGTCCTTGGCGAGGGGGTCGGCGCCGAACCTCCAGCCGGGTGTGCCGTCGTACTCGTACGTCGTCGTCATCGACGGATTGCCATCGGCGAGGTCGCCCGGGTCGACGACCACCTGGGTGACGACGAACTTCTTGAACCAGCCCGTCTGCGCGGTCTCGGTGCCCTCGGGCGTCCACTTCTGCCAGAAGCACTCGTACTTGTTGTCCGACTGCGAGGGCAGGTTGTTCTCGTCGCACTGGCGCGAGATGGTGCCGTTGTCGTCGGTGGCGTGGCCGTAGGTGGCGGTGATCGTCGAACCGGTGTCGGTGAACACCTTGTTGACCCGGCGGAAGTTGAGCTCGCCGGCACCGACCTTGTTGTCCTGCCACTCACCGTTGAAGTTGATCGTGGGCAGGGTGATGTCGTCCCCTGCGTAGCCGCGGCGCTGGATGTAGTCCAGCCACAGCTGGTCGCCCACCGAGCCGGAGGGGTTCATCAGGGAGTACTTCATCTGGTACTGCCGGACGAGGTCCCAGGAGGCGTCGTTGTTGTCCCGGACCTTGATGTTGATGTCCCAGAGCATGTCGCGCAGGAAGAACGTCGGGTAGTACGTCTTGCCGGCGCAGGACTCGCCGTCGTCGGGTCCGTCGCAGATCAGGTCGACCGGCACGTCCGGATAGGACTCGGGCTCGGCGTCGATGGTCGGGCAGTCGGGCGCCACGTTGTCGAGCGGATCCTTCTCCGTCATCCGCTCCACACAGCGGTTGACGTGCTGGAAGTCGACCTGGGCGGGCAGTTGGGCACCGGGGATCTGGGAGGACCAGCCATAGTCGATGCGCTCCAGGTAGGAACCGGCGTCGTAGGAACGGGCCTTGTCGGCGGCGGCGACCGAACGGTAGTGGTTCTGCTCCTTCTTGTAGAAGTAGACGTTCTCCACCTCGTTCGGCGTCACCACCCGGTCGAGGTTCCACCGCCACGCCTGCTTGCACGGCTCGGGGAACTGGGCGTTGCACGGCTCACCGGTGTCGTCACCGATGACCGGCACGGTCAGCACCGAGTTCGTCTTCTCCCGCTCGCCCGAGCTGTTCAGGCGCTCGGTGCGGCCCCAGCCGAAGTAGTGCCGGGTTCCGTCCTGCTGGGTGACCACCCAGAACTCGTCCGTGTTGTCCGAGCCGTAGCCGCCATTGAGCTTCTGCACCTTCCAGCCCGGGTCGTCCTTCAGATGGAAGGAACCGGTGCCGGTGTTGTCCTGGATCAGCTCCGAGGCGACACCGTTCAGACTGATGACATACGCGGCGCCGTTGGGGTCCGCCGAGGAGTTCGGCGAGTCCCAGCACAGGTCGCCGAAGGTCGGGTGGCCGTCCTGGGTGCAGTTCTTGTAACGCCGCTCGATGTAGCCGACGTTCAGGTCCCAGCCCATGCCGACCCAGGAGGCCTGGTTGTTGGAGGCGGAGGTGCGTCCGTCGATGGACTGGGAGTTGTAGGTCAGGGCGAGATCCGGAGCCTCGCCCACCGGAGGCTTGGGCACCTCGATCGGCACCGAGTACGTGAAGGCTCCGGAGCCGAGGGAGACATCCCACTTGCCGGTCGGCGACAGGGTGCTGGCCCGGTAGTCGCCGTTGTCCGACGACGAGCCGGAGGTGACCGCGAGCACGGCCGGCTCCGACAGCGCCGACATCCCCGAGATCTGCTTGGTCTGGGGCGCGGCTTCCACCGTCGCCGTCAGGGTCTGGTCCTCGGTGTCGTTGACCGCCTTGACGTAACGCCCCTGGCGGCAGCGCTCGAGCTGCGGCGTGGTGGCCGCGCAGGCGGGCAGCTTCATCAGCCGCAGCCGGCCCGCGAAGTCGCCGCCATAGGCCTGAGCGAAGCCCGAGTAGTCCAGGGCGACCTCCACCGGAGCGGCCGTCCTGCCACCGTCCTGGCGCGCGACCCGCACCGCGAGTCCCACCGCACCGGCCGCTTCGGTCCGCTTGCGGTCCAGTACTTCCACCGCCACCTTGCCCGGCGACCGCTTCACCGCCGGACCCGACGCCTTGGCAGCCCGCACCGAGACGGCCGACGCCTCGCCGGCCACCGAACGCCACGTCCGCCGCGCCGCGGATGCCGCGCCGAGGTCGACCGTCTTGGTCGCGGCCTTCGGCCACACCACCTTCGGCGCCTTGGCCGTCCCGGTTTCCGCCGGGACGGACACCGGGTCGGCCAGCTCGCGCGACGGCACGCTCGGCTTCTCGCCGCTCGGCAACGCCACCGCCACCGCCGGCGCGAACACCAGCGCCGAAAGCAGCCCTGCCAGCAATCCCTTGCTGGTCAGGGCAGCCAGACTCCGTGAACGCAGAAATCTCACGCGACCCCACCCCTGAACGAGAACAGAACCCGGCACAACCGCCCGCCGACCCCCGCCTGTTCAGGTGGTCGCGCCTGGTACCACCCGATGACCCCGGACTCAGTACGGGATGAAGGTATGTAGCTCGATCTGACGTGTCTAGATCAACAAATCAGGATTCAGACGACACACAGACCGTTATCGGTCTCCGCCCGGACACCGAACAGACACTCCAACAACACCTCATGGATCCCGTCTGTTACTCCCCTTCACTGTCTGACAAGATCCCCTCCACCGAACACGCGAACTACAGACGTCAGACCGACCAGCGCGCGCCCCAGCCGTCACCCGCCTTGTCGTGTCCGGCGTGGAGGGGACCAACCCATGCGCTTCGCTTCCCGTTTCAGATCCCGCAGGATCGCCACCGTGATCAGCGCCCTGCTGCTCGCCGCGGGCCTGCAGACGGCCACGGCGCCCGAGGCCGCCGCCGCTCTGCCCGAGATCAGCACTGTGTTCAACAACCCGGCGGGCACCACGGACGAGCAGCAGGCGATACGGCTGCAGATACAGAGCTTCATCAACTCCGCTGCCCCGGGCTCCGACATAACGGTCGCGCTCTACCACATGTGGGACGAGACCACGGCCCGCGCGCTGGCCACCGCGCACACCGACCGGGGCGTCGACGTGCGGGTCCTGCTGGACTCCACCAGCGTCAGCGACAACCCGTCGAACCCCTCCTACGGCATTCTGAGCGCCGCCCTCGGCACGGACCGGGCCCAGTCCTCGTTCGTGGGCCTGTGCCCCCAGGGCAAGTCATGCCTGGGCGACCCCGCGGGCGGGGCCTCCATCAACCACAACAAGTTCTTCCTGTTCTCCCAGGTCGACGGCGCCTCGAACCTGGTGGTGCAGACGTCGTCCAACCTGACGCCGTCGGCGTACAGCCGGATGCGCAACGACGCGGTGCTGCTGCAGAACACCGGCATCTACAACGCCTACAACTCCTACTTCGGCAAGCTCGCGGCGCAGGACTGGGACTCGTGGTCGTACACCACGGCCACGTTCAGCCCGTACAAGGTGTACTTCTACCCGTACGTGCCCGGGACCGGGAACAGCGCCGACACGATCTGGAACATCCTCGACGGCGTGACATGCA
The DNA here is from genome assembly GCF_900103585.1 of Streptomyces sp. cf386. Classification (GTDB taxonomy): domain Bacteria; phylum Actinomycetota; class Actinomycetes; order Streptomycetales; family Streptomycetaceae; genus Streptomyces. The sequence continues at coordinate 29,401 of NZ_FNHV01000014.1, read as the reverse complement.
CCTGGACCGAGGGGACGACGGCCAAGTCCACCAAGGTCCGGGTCGCGATGCTGCGGTTCACCCGGCTCGGCGTGGCGGAGAAGCTCGTGGAGTTGAAGAAGGCGGGCTGTGACGTCGACATCGTCTACGCGGAGACGGACAGCGTCGCCAGCTCCGGCACCGCCGGCACGTGGGAGGAGCTGCACACCAGCGGCGGCCCCACTCTCCGCTGCTACAACTACGACGAGGACGGCAACTCCACCACCACGAACTCCGTGGTGCACTCCAAGTACCTGCTGATCGACGGCAAGTACAGCGGCACGGTCAACAAGGTGGTGTGGACGGGCAGCCACAACTACTCGGGTCCCGCGCTGCGGGAGAACGACGAGGCGCTGCTGAAGATCGACAGCACGGCCGTGCACGACCTGTACGCCGCCAACTTCGCCACGGTGAAGGCCGCGGCGCTTCCGGGCACGGCCGACAACACCCCGGCCTGCAAGGGTGTGTGACAAGTCGTCAGTACATGACTGTGCCCCACGTCGTCGTGGGGCACAGCGGTCACACCCTGTTCGTCACGCCGCCGCGGCGCTTCCGCCCGGCGCGGCGCCCCGCGACCTCAGCACCCGCCGCGCCTTGCGCACCGCCCGCCGCACGAACGAGTCCACGCCCCCCTCCCGGTACCCCGGGAAGGCGCGGGCCTCGCGCGGTTCGGCGAGGTACACGGAGTCGGGTATGCCGGCCGCCGCGTCCCGGAAGTGCGGGTAGGCGAGGTAGACCCGGCGGCCCTTCTTCTCCAGGAGGGCCGCCGCCTGCTTCTTGGCCTTGATGAACTCCACGACGGGCAGCAGGAGTTCGCCGCGCTGTTCGGCGACCAGGTGCAGCCGCAGGCGCTCTTCGACCTTGAGGCGGCGGGCGATGCTCGCGGTCCAGTAGGCGTCCATCAGGGGCGCCGCGAGTTCGAGCTTGTGCTGCCTGATCTTCTCGCTGTCCTTGGCGTACTTGGGGCCGAACTGCGGCAGCAGGGTGATGAGGAAGGGGCGGACCATCAGCGTGTCGCGCCGGTCGCCCGCCGGTACGTGCTCGGCTATCAGGTTCATCAGGGCGCGCGCGGAGTCGAAGCGCAGGGTGTAGCCGCCGCTCTTGGTCACGTGCTTGCCGTCGTCGCGGCCCACCAGGTAGTAGCAGGTGTAGTCGGCGACCACGGAGACGCCGTTCGCCCGCAGATACGCCTCCATCGTGAACAGCGCGTCCTCGCCGGTCCACAGGGACTCGTCGAAGCGCATGTTGTGCTTGGTCAGCAGCTCGCGACGGAACAGCTTCTGCGCGCTCAGGGTGAACTTGATGTTGGAGGAGAAGACGTCGGTACGGTCCAGCGTCTTGCCCCACATCGACTTGGGCGCGGTGCGGTTGACGCCCTCGACCCGGCCGAGCACGACGTCGGTGCCGTTCCTGTCGGCCATCGCGACCATGCGCTCCAGGGCCTCGGGGCCCAGTCGGTCGTCGGCGTCCAGGAAGAAGACGTAGCGTCCGGCCGCCTTGCCCAGACCGACGTTGCGCGGACCGCTGGGGCCACCGGAGTTGTCCTGCCGGATCACGGTCACCGGCATCGGGACCCGGGCGGCGAACTCCTCCAGGTACTCCCCCGTGCCGTCCGTCGACCCGTCGTCGACGGCGATGACCTCGATGCGCCCCGGATCGATGGTCTGTGCCTCGACGGATGCCAGGCACTCGATCAGATACGGCATCGCTTCGTACGCCCCGATGATCACACTCACATCAGGCTGCGTGACGGTCACGTTTCCCCCTTGTCAACGGGATATTTCCCCCGTATCGCCTCATTCGCTACTTGGTAGACGGCTGGGTGCTACAAGCGGTTGCCTCGAACCCACGAATCCGTGACTCAGGTCACATAGCGAACTGACATGGACTCACGCTATTCGGGAAACGTAAGAGGCCCGCTAGAAGCGGTGCGGGCGACCACAAGAAGCGGCGGTGCGGGCGACCGCAGAAAAACGGCGCGGCCCCCGAGGATCACTCCTCGGGGGCCGCGCCGTCAGGTGCCGTTGGGCACCGTCGATCTGCGGATCAGGCCGTCACATCGTCCCCGGTCACGGCCACCCGCGGCCCGGGCACGGTCGCCGGTGCGGCCTCGGCGGCTCCTGCCGCCGCCCGTGACTCCTGGCCGACGTTGCGCGACTCGGCCTTGAAGGCGAGGTTCGACACCGCGGTGTTGAACTGGACGATGGAGGTCGGCTCGTCCGGGCCCAGCAGGTACCGCTTGAGGTCCCTCCGGTCCTCGGCCAGGGGGTCGGCGGACGGATCCCGTACGGCGTCCAGCAGCTCGCCCAGCTCGGCCGCGCTGTTGGACAGGATCGTCGCGGCGCGCACCGCCGTGTTCTGCCGCTTGAACTCCTCCACGCCCAGCTCGGCGGAGTCGGTGACGGCGTACGGCTTGCCGCTGGCGATGAAGTCGGAGACCACGCTGGAGATGTCGGAGACCATCGCGTCGGAGACGTTGAAGCAGTCGTACAGCCGCGGCTCGGCGCCCGTGATGACGCGGTGCTCGTGGCCGGGGAAGGAGCGCCAGTACGCGGTGTTCCACTCGGCGCGCAGCCGGGCGACCTCCTCGTGCCGGGCGAGGTCGACCAGGCCGTCGCGGGTGGCCTCGGCCTCGTCGCCCTTGACGCTGCCGCTGCCCTTGCCGGACAGCTCGGCGAGGCGGGCCTCGATACCGGCCAGCTCGGCCTTGGCGGCGGTCTGTGCGGCGGCGTCGACCGTGAAGCGCGAGTCGGCGGCGCGCTCGGTGGCGGCCTGCTCGACCAGGGCGGTGATCCGGCGGTGCGCGGCGCCGGCCTCCTTGCTGACGGTGCCGGTGAAGGGGTGCGGCTTGTACAGGACGCGGACCGGCGGATCGGCCTTGACCAGCTTCTTCACGATGCTCTCGCCGGCCAGCACGATCGAGGTGTTGCCGGGGTTGCCGTCCCAGCCCTCCCAGGTGGGGGCGTAGAGGACGGTCGGGATCCGGCCTTCCGGAACACCGTCCCAGCCCTGGATCGGCGCCAGCTGCGGGCGGCCGACCTCGACGATGTCGTCGTCGCGGACGCCGACGTCGGCGATGGCGTAGCGGTCGCGGCCCGCGCGCCCGGCGGTCCACACCTCGTCGTAGACCTTGCTGTACGGGTTGACGCTGGCCAGCTTGTCGCTGTCGCCGTGGCCGATGAAGACGTGCTTCATGGTCGGGACGCGCAGCAGGTGGATGTTCTTGCCGACGTTCGCGGCGTACAGCGCGACGCGCACGTTGGACAGGTCCAGGTTCATCAGGTGCACGCCACCGGGCACGCAGATGACGGGGACCGTGGTGGGCGCCAGGCTGTTCAGGATGGCGCGCTCGCGCAGGATGATCAGCGGCTTGGAGTCCAGCTGCTCCATGGTCTCCAGCCACATGTTGACCTGGTAGGCGGAGTCCTTGGAGCCGGAGAAGTACAGCACCGTCTCGGGCCGGTACTCGCCCAGCCAGTCGTCGACGGCGGCCAGGACGGTCTCCGCGTTCGGCGGGATCTTCCGGCCGCGGACGTACGGCACGAGCGCGGCGACGTACAGGCAGCCGACGCCCACCGTGACGCCGATACCGATGAATCCGGCGACGGCCGACCCCAGGGAGGCCGAGACGAGGACGCCCGCGACGGCCGCGAGGTCGAGGTGCAGCATCTTCTCGGCGGAGCGGTGCAGCAGCCCCCTCGGCGGGGCGTCCGGGATACGGATGCGGGAGGCGAGGTCGACATTGCGGGTGGCGACCGGCATACGGCGGCGGTTGCGGATCAGGGTGACCAGCGCGCCGTGCGGGGCCTGGAGGCCGTAGAAGGCGATGAAGCAGGCGATCGCGCCGTAGTAGACCAGGTCGTCCGCGAAACCGAGGCGGGCCAACAGCAGGATCAGCAGCAGCTGCCTGATCAGGAAGCGGATCGACAGACCGGCCCGGACCTTGCTCAGACGGTTGACCAGATAGCTGCCCTTGCGGTGCAGATAGTGGTCCGCCAGGTACGTCACGGCGGCCGCGGCCGCGAAGGCGGGAACGCTCGGGATGAGCGCGGCCAGCATGAGCGCCGGAAAGCCCAGGATCATGAGGGCCGCCGCGGCCAGCTCGGCCGGGCTGCCCACCCGGGCGACGCGAATAGCGGTGGATATCACGGAGAACCTGCTCAGGGAGAGGGGCCGGTCTGATGGGCGAGGTGTGAACGGGGAAGGACTCAGGCCCCTGTGAATTCTTCGTGAACGAAGAATCGCAGAGGCCTGAATTCCATAAGGCTATTAACTGCTGATTATGCCACGCCGTCCTGGCGGTCCAGAACACTCGCCAGCGCCTGCTCGAAGCCGGACGCCTTTCCGGCGGGCGCCGTCGGGTCCTGCTGGCGGACGTCGATGACATGGCCGGTCAGCTCGGAGAGCAGCACGTCGAGGGAGGTGCGGGCGACGGCCTCGGAGGAGAGCAGGCTGCCCGCGGGCTCCTGACCGAAGGCCTTGGTGCGCATCGGGGTGGCGGTGCGCTCCGGGTTGATGCAGTTGACGCGGATGCTGTCACCGGCCCACTCGTCGGAGAGGGCCTGGGTGAGGTTCACCATGGCGGCCTTGGTCGAGGAGTACAGGCTGTACTCGGCGCGACCGCGGGTGTAGCTGCTGGAGGTGTACAGCAGCAACTGGCCCTTGGTCTCGGCCAGGTACTTGTACGAGGACCGCGCGATCTGCACCGGGGCGAGGTAGTTGACCTTCAGCGCCTCCTCGATGGTGGCGTTGTCGGTCTCGGCCAGCTTGCCGATGCGCAGGACACCGGCGGTGTTGACGACGTAGTCGATGCGTCCGGTCTCGGCGTACGCCTTGGACAGCGCGTCGTCGACCTCCTCCGGGTTCTCGACGTGCGTGCCGGTGGTGGAGCGGCCCAGCGCGTACACCGTGGCGCCGTAGGACTCGGCGAGCTCGGCGATGTCCTTGCCGATGCCGTACGAGCCGCCGAAGACGACGAACGTCTTGCCGGTCAGCAGCTGGCGGTACGCCTCCTCGCTCACCTGCTCGGGAGCGGCGGTGGAGGCCAGCTGGAACAGCTTGTCGGCGATGAAGACGTCGACGGGCTGGGTGACCTTCATGTTGTACTCGTCACCCGCGACGACGTGGATCGGCACGTCCGGCAGGTACTTGAGCACGACGGAGCAGTCGTCGGTGGCCTGGAAGTTGGGGTCGCCGGCGGCGACCTCGTAGGCCCGCTTGATCGTGGACAGCTTGAAGGCCTGCGGCGTCTGGCCGCGGCGCAGCCGGGAGCGGTCCGGGATCTCGGTGATGAACTCGCCGTCCTCGCCGTGCGTGCGCGTGACGATGATGGTGTCCGCGGACGGGATGGCGACGTCGACGGCCTGGAAGCGCTCCAGCGCCACGACACAGTCGTCGATCACGCGCTGCGACAGCAACGGACGTACGGCGTCGTGGAAGAGGACGTTGAGGTCCTCGCCCTCGGCCAGGCCCTCGCCGAGGGCGTCGATGGCGCGCTCGGTGGTCTCGTTCCGAGTGGAGCCGCCCTCGATGATCTTCTTGACCTTCGTGAACCCGGCCTTGGCGACGATCTTCTCGATGTCCGGCACATAGCCGGGCGCCATCAGCACGATGATGTCGTCGATCGAGTCGGCCTTCTCGAAGGTGGTCAGGGTGTGCTCGATGACTGCCTTGCCGGCGATCTTCAGCAGCTGCTTGGGGATCGACAGACCCACCCGCTGACCGGTGCCACCGGCCAGGATCACTGCGGTGGTACGGGGCTTGGCTATGTGCTGGGACACAGGTGACCTACCTTGTGGCGACTGGGAACTTGGAAATGGTCCCACTTGGGGTTACCGCAGTGCAAGGTGAGCGCCCCCGGCCGCATATGTGCGCGCAACCTGTCATTCACCTTGTACGCATGGTCCTTGCCGAGAGTACCCGCGCGGGTGCCCGGGAATTGCTGTGAGTAACCGCACAGGCTCACCGAAGCCGCAGCCGCTTGAGGCAGCGGTGGCCGAGCACCCGCACCAGTTCCTTGGACGACGTCTGGTGAACCGTGCGCGACTTGGCGGCAGCGGTGTGCCGCACGGGCGCGGCGGCGGCCGCGGCGAGGGCGCCGTAGAGCGCCTGGGCCGCGGCCTCGGGCGCGATGCGCGGCTCCGCCTCGGTGCGGGTCGCGGGCTTCTGCGTCTCGGACAGCAGCCGCATGTCACCCAGGACGCGCACCCCCGTCCCACCGATACGCTCCGCGATCTCCGCGCCGATCTCGGCGGCCTCCTCGACGGCCCACCGCGGGGTGGAGATCTTCACGTCGCCTGGACCGGGAGCGCACGTGTTCTTCATATGCATCACGGCGCCGTTCCGGACGAGCTGTGAATAGAGCTCCTCGGGCAGTTCATTGGCACGGAATTCCTTATTAAGATTCCGCAGCATTTCGGTCTCGGCGAGGGTGAGCGACCGATTCGCCGCGTCCGGAACCGGTCGCAGAAGGTGAGCGGGCAGTCCGAGCAACTCCTCGAAGGTGCGCATCAGCCCCTCCCGGTCCCGGTCGTCGACCACGACGACGGTGACCCGCTCAGGACCGGCCACCCGCGCCCAGCGCTCGACGAGCCGGTCATGCCGGTGCCGGCGCCAGAAGCTGGGGTTGGGCTTCTCGTACGGCGGCTTCCTGAGCATGTGCTCCAGCCAGTCCTCGTAGCCCATGCGCAGTCCGTTCTGCACGTACTGCTGCCACTGCGAGGGCATGATCCGCGCCAGTGGACGCAGCGTGACCAGGACGTGCACACGGTCACCGCCGAGCTGCCCGACGATCCGCCCGATCGTCTCGTCGTCCGGGGCGTCGGCGAAGAACTCGCTGCTGATCACGGACGTACGCCGCCCGGTGCCCCGCACCTGCTCCAGCAGCCGTTCCCAGTGCCGCTCGGTGGGCGCGGCGTCGCCCAGCATTCCGGCGCGGGCGCAGGCGGCCAGGACGGCCTCCATGGGGTGCCGGGTGGTGGCCGGCCACTCGACGCCGTACCGGGCCATCTCGTCCTTCGCCTCGAACAGCGCGCCCTGGATCGAGGTGGTGCCCGTCTTGTGCGGGCCGATGTGCAGCAGGCGGGTCCCGGCGGGCAGCGGGGTGATCACGCCGCCGTTCGCAGGGAGTTCATCTCTCGTACAGTCCGTCTCCATGGTCAGAGGACGGTAAGAGCACTTCCTGAGACTGTGCTGAGAGTGACCTGGGACACGGATGAGTCCCAGGTCCCCCACCGGTGGTGATGGGCGTTACACGACCTCGACGCCCGGCCGCCCCGCCTCCACCCGCAACCGCGCCAGCGTGCTCGGCGTGGCCGTCTGCTGCCGGACCGTGTCCACGATCCGCACCTGGGCGTCGATGCCGTCGCGGCGGATGTCGAAGAGGTGGTAGCCGCGATGGGCGTCGAGGAGCTTCCAGTGCGGGTTGTCCGGCAGGCGCGGGTCCCACTCCCTGTGGAAGGCGTCCTGGTCCTGGTCGCCGTTGCTGGAGATCGACGTACCGACGAACTCCGCGCCCACGACGTCCGAGCCCGGGTCGGCGTAGTCCTCCTTGAGGTCGCTGATCATCGTCAGATGGCGGTCGCCGGTGAACACGACCGGGTTGCGGACCTGCTTCAACTCCTGCATCAGGGCGTTGCGTTCGATCTGATAGCCGTCCCAGGCGTCGTAGTACCAGAGCTTGCCCTCGCCGACCTTGAGGTCGGTCTCGGCCATCATGATCTGCGAGCCGATCATGTTCCAGCGGGCCGGCGAGTGGCGCAGCCCGTCGACCAGCCACTGCTTCTGCTCGGCGCCGAGCATGGTGAGCGTGGGGTCCTGGGCGCCTTCCTGGCTCTTGGCCTGGTCGCTGCGGTACTGCCGGGTGTCCAGCACACTGAGCCGGGCCAGACGGCCGAACTCCAGGCGGCGGTACATCTGGATGTGCGGGCCGTTCGGGATGGCGCTCGCCCGGACCGGCATGTGCTCGTAGAAGGCCTGGTAGCCGGCGGTCAGCCGGGCCACGAACGCGTCGTGCGGCTGCTTGTCCGGGTCCTGCGGGATCTCGCCGGCGAAGTCGTTGTCGATCTCGTGGTCGTCGAAGGTGACCACCCAGGGCGCGTTCGCGTGCATCGCGGCGAGGTCCGGGTCGGTGCGGTACTGGGCGTACCGATTGCGGTACTGGACCAGGCTGTACGGCTCACCGGTGCCCTCGTGCCGCCGTACACCCGTCGCCGACGGCGTGGACTCGTAGATGTAGTCGCCGACGAAGAGGACGAAGTCGGGGTCCTGGTCCAGCATGTCGGCGTACGGCGTGAACCAGCCGTGCTGCCAGTTCTGGCAGGAGGCCAGCGCCATGCGCAGCCGTCCTCCGGAGCTGTGCGGGTGGGGCGCGGTGCGGGTGCGGCCGGTGGGCGAGAGCTGGCCGCCGACGCGGAAGCGGTACCAGTAGGTACGGCCCGGGCGCAGCCGCCGTACGTCCACGTGAACGCTGTGCCCCAACTCGGGCCGGGCCTGAGCGACTCCACGCCGCACCGGTTTTCTGAACCGCTCGTCCTCCGAGAGCTCCCACTCGACGGACACCACGCTGTCGGGCATCCCGCCGCCGTTCAGCGGGTCCGGGGCGAGGCGTGTCCACAGCACGATGCCGTCGGGCAGTGGGTCACCGGAGGCGACACCGAGGCTGAACACGCCGTCGGGCAGCGGGGTTTCGGCGGCCCGGGCGGCCGTCGGCAGCCACAGCTGGGCGGAGGCCGCGGCGCCGAGCACGGCGGCTCCGGCGGTCAGAAAGCGGCGTCGGTCGGGCGATACGGATCCGGAAACACCGGTCATCGTGCGAACTCCCCTGCCTCGCTGGCCTCTTGGACACTTCGGATGCTCACGCCCGTGGGCGGCCTGGCTGCTGAACTGCGAGCTTCGCGTGCATGACAACTAGGGAGACAACAGAAGACCCGTTGCGGCACCGGAACGTGCCCTTGCCACAACGGGTCTGTCGGTGGATCAGTAATTGAACCCGGAGCCCAGCTTCGCGTTCGCCGCGACGGTGCCGAGGGTCCCGGCCCCGAAGGTGAACGAGCCGGTCGGGGTGATCCCGGCCGACGTGGGCTGGAACACCCACACCGACCCGGCGTTCGCGTTCTCCCCCGGTGCGCCGACGACGAGTTCGGCACGGCCGTCGTGGTTGGCGTCCACGAGGTGGGTCGTACGGCCGAAGGCGTCGTCGGTCTCCGCGGCGCCCGGCACACCGGCGGTGTCCTGGTTGACGCCCGTCGCACCGGCACCGGTCAGCCCGCTCGCACCGCCGCGCAGCACGATGACGCCGCCCGCGTTGCTCAGCCCGTCGAAGTCCTCGGCGGGGACGCCGGTCGAGACGTCGGCGTACCCGTCGCCGTTGACGTCCGCGACCGAGACGTCGGAGCCGAAGCCGTCCCCCCGCTCGGCGGCGCCCGGGACCCCGGCGCTGTCCTGGTTGACGTACATCGCCTTGCTCACGACGGGGCCGTCGGCGCCGCCGGGGACGAAACCGACCCGGCCGCCCTTCGGGAGCGGGGTGTCCAGGTCGCTGTCGTAGCCGTCGACGGCGCGGCCCGCGACGATGTCGTCGTAGCCGTCGCCGTTCACGTCACCGAGGTCGAGGGACTCGCCCTGTATCCAGAAGCCCCGGCTGTCCTCCAGCACGATCTTCTCCGCGAGACCGTCCGGCGTGCCCCGCCAGTACTGGATGCGGCGGTGGTCGTACTCGTCGCCGTCGTTCATGGCGCCGACGACGTCGTCGATGCCGTCACCGTTGACGTCACCGGTGGCCAGGTCCAGGAAGCGGGGGTCGGAGTTGTCGAGGACGGTCTGCTCACCGCTCGCGGCGCCGTCCCGCCCGAAGGGGCCCTTGATGACCCGCAGCTTGTAATTCCTCTCGATGACCACGAGGTCCGGTGCCCCGTCCCCGTTCACATCGCCGACGGTGAGCTCGCCCCGCTCACTGAGCCGGTCGTACGTCTCGTGCCCGTACGCCAACGCGGCCCCGCCCGACAGCCCGTTCGCGCCGCCCCAGACGACCTGCACGAGCCCGGTCTCGGCGCCCCCTTCCACGCTGTCCTCGCCCGTGACGCCGACTATGAGGTCGTCGTAGCCGTCCCGGTCGAGGTCCGCGCTGCTCACCGCACTGCCGAACAGGTCGCCCGTCTCGGCGGAGTCGGTGACACCGGTGGTGTTCTGGCTGACGACCTGCTTGGACGAGGTCTTGAGCCCGGTCGCCGAGCCGTACACCACGGCGACGTATCCGGCCTTCGTCTTGCCGTCGACGGTCGCCTCGGGCGCCGCGATCGCCACGTCCGAGTAGCCGTCGCCGTTGAAGTCGTCCTGGAGCTTCGCGGTGGCCGACGGGGCGTCGCCGGCCGCGTGGGCGGCGGGCGGAACCGCCGCACCCGTCACCGCCATGACGACGGCGAGTCCCGTGCGCCAGGTTCCCTTGCGCCTGTTCATGGTGCTGTCTCCTGTCGTTTCGTGGGGGGATGTTCGTACGGGATGGGTCTTCGTACGAGGACCTCGTCGCCGTCAGTCCGCCAGCGAGGCCCCGAACTTGGCGCCGGACGCGGGGAGGCCCATGGTGGCCGAGCCGAACGAGAACGAACCGCCGGCCGTGATGCCGCCCGAGGTGGCGGAGAAGACCCACACGGAACCGTTGCCGGCGTTCTCCGCGGGGTCGCCGACGATCAGCCCGGCCTTCTTGTCGCCGTCCGCGTCGACGAGGGCGGTCTCCGCACCGAAACGGTCGCCCTTCTCGGCGGTCCCGGGCACAGCGCTGGTGTTCTGGGTGAACGTTTTGACGCCGGTGGCGGTCAGGCCGTTCGCGCTGCCGCGCAGCACGAGCACGGCGCCGGCATCGGTGATGCTGCCGAGGTCCTCGCCAGGCAGGCCGGTCGCCACATCGAGGTAGCCGTCGCCGTTGGTGTCGGCGATGGAGAGGCCGGATCCCATGCCGTCGCCGCGCTCTCCCGTACCTGGCACACCAGCCGTGTCCTGGTTGATCCACACCGGCTTGCGGGTGGTGGACACACCGGCCGGGCCTCCATGGACGACCGCCAAGGCGCCGCCCTTGGTGGGGAGTTCGACGTCGCTGTCGTAGCTGTCGAGGGAGTGGCCGACGACGATGTCGCCGTAGCCGTCCTTGTTGAGATCCCCGATCTCGACGTCCTCGCCGCCGACCCTGCGGCCCTGCGCGTCCTTGAGCAGACCCTTGTAGGTGAAGCCGTCGGCGCCGCCCAGGAGCAGTTCGACCCCGCGCGAGTCGGACTCGTCGACGAAGGTGGACTGCACGGCGAGGTCGGCAATGCCGTCGCCGTTGACGTCGCCGGAGGTGAGCGCCTCGTAGTTCTGGTATCCCTCGGGATTGATGCGGAAGTAGCTCTTCCGCGCGGGCCAGCCGCCATGTTCGAACGGCCCGTGGAACACCGTGCCGTCCCCGTTGTCCGTCTCGGGGGACTCGCCCATCCAGTTGTCGTTGCTCAGGGTCACCAGGTCCGGGTGCTTGTCGCCGTCCACGTCCGCGACCGTGAACTGGCCGGTCCACCCCCCGGCAAGGGACCCCTGCGGGGCCCAGGCAAGCCTCGTCGCGGTGGTCGAGAGCCCCTTGGGGCCACCCCAGTTGACCTGGACCGCATAGCCGTCCTCGAGATCCATCACGTAGGCCTTGAGGGACGAGAGGAGATCGGCGTATCCATCCCCGTCGAGGTCCGCACTCTGCAGGTGCCCGCCGTACAGGCCCTGCCACGCCTCCGGGTCGGGGACGCCCGGCCCCTTGAGCACCTGCTTGCGGGAGGTCGACAGGCCGCTCGCGGAGCCGTACAGCACGCTCACCGACCCGGCACCGGACTGGGTGTTCACGGTGGTGCCCGGCGCGCCGATCGCCAGGTCGGGATACCCGTCCCCGTTGAAGTCGTCGTGCAGCCGCTTGGTGCTCGGCGTTGCGGTCGCGGCCTCGGTGGTGGCGGCGTTGACGGCGGGCACCGCCAGCGCCCCGGCGACGAGCACGACGCCGGTGGCGAGGCCGAGCCGTCTGCGGCGGGAGAGAAGGGTGCGGCGGTGGGAAGGCGAAGCCATGGAATTCCTGACGTAGAAAGCAAGTGATCAGAGGAAGGGTCGGGACCCGCGGAAGGGCCGGGATCAGCGTGGGAACCGGTCACCGAGCCGGGCGCCGCTCGCGACCGTCCCGAGCGTGCGGGCGCCGAAGGCGAAGGAGCCCTTGGCCGTGACACCCGCCGAGCCGGACCGGAACACCCACACGCCACCGGCGTACGAGTCCTCCCCGATCGCGGCCACTACGGGCTCGGCCCGCCCGTCGCCGTTGCCGTCGACGAGATGAACCCGCTCGCCGAAGCGATCGCCCTTCTCGGCGGTCCCGGGAACATCCGCGCTGCTCTGGCTGAGGAGTGTGCCGCCGGCCCCGGTGGGCCCGTCCGGTCCGCCGGGTACGACGACGAAGGCGCCGGCCTGCTTCACCGTGCCCAGGTCCTCGAACGGGTCACCGGCCAGGACGTCGCCGTAGCCGTCGCCGTTGACGTCGCCGACCGCGAGGTCGAGCCCGAGGACATCCTCGGGCTCGTCGGCGCCGGGCATGCCGGGGGTGTCCTGGGTGATGGTGCGGGGGGCGACGGAGTCGGCGGGGCCGTTCACCGTGCCGTAGATGAACCTGAGCCGTCCGTAGCCCATGACGATGTCCCCGCGGTGGTCGCCGTTGACGTCGCCGATGGCCAGGGTGTGATCGGGGCTGATCCGCTCGCCCTGTGCGTCCCTGAGGACGACGAGCGGGCGCAGGCCGTCGCGGCTTCCGCGCAGGAAGTTCAGGTGCTCGCCGTGGTTGCCCTCGTCATCGTCGTCGAACGACTGGGCAAGGGTGACGACGTCGGTGATGCCGTCGCCGTCCACATCTCCGGTCACCACCTTGACCAGTTGGATGTCGCCGTCGACGAGCTGCACCCCGGTCGTGCCGGCGGGTACACCGTCACGCCCGAAGGGCCCGTACTCCACACGGCCGTTGTCGAGCAGGTCCTGATGCCCGTCACCGTTGAAGTCGCCGGTGACGGTCCCTGCGCCGCTCTGGTACCGGCCGTCGCCTACGGCGGGCCGCACCTTCCCCGAGGTGAAGCCGCCCTGGCCGCCCCACAGCACGGTCCGGCTGCCCTCCCGGGCGATGCCGCCCTGCTCCCACCGCTCGTCGTCGGCCGACACCTGGAGGTCGGTGTACCCGTCGCCGTCCAGATCGGCGGTGACCAGGTCCGAGCCGAAGCGGTCACCGGCCTCGACGGTGCCCGGAACGCCGGCGGAGGCCTGCGTGTACACCTTCGCGGCCGTGCCGCGCAGCCCGTTCGCGGACCCGTACAGCACGGCGACGTAGCCCGCCTCGGCCTTGCCGTTCACGGTGGCGTCGGGAGCGGCCACGGCCAGATCGCCGTACCCGTCGCCGTTGAAGTCCTGCCGCAAGGTGCCGGTCGCCGCACGGGCGGGCCCGGCCGGCAGCACACCGGCACACACGGCCACCACGGCGACAGCTACGGCAACGGTACGCAGTGTCCTGCGCGGAACAGCCTCGACCACGTCGACTCCGGGAATCGGAAGGGCAGTTGAGCGTGGAGAGGTCCCGAAAATTCAAGATCCTCATCCACGCCGCCCAGTACGACTCACCGAAGAGCGAAGGGGTTGCCCTGAGATACGCCGCGATTTTTCCCGCAGTTAACCAAACAGGCCAACGGCACCCCTCAAACGCCGGCCCGGGCATTCCAGCCCGTCCGGCGTTTGAGGACAAGGCCCCTTAAGGGCCGAAGCGGGGGTCTGGGGGCGGCAGCCCCCAGCCGACGCCAACGACAACGCCGGGTAACCCCAGAATCAGAACGGCTCGAAGTCGTCGTACTCCCGGAGGGCCTCGTCCCGCTCGGCATCCCGGTCACGCCGCCGCTGCGCAGCAGGCCGCGGCGCCTCGAAGCGATGGTCCTCGCCACGCCGCCCCAGCATCTCCGCACCGGCCGTCAACGTCGGCTCCCAGTCGAAGACCACGGCGTTGTCCTCGGGCCCGATGGCGACGCCGTCACCGGACCGGGCCCCGGCCTTCACCAACTCCTCTTCGACACCGAGCCGGTTGAGCCGGTCCGCGAGATACCCCACGGCCTCGTCGTTGTTGAAGTCGGTCTGCCGCACCCAGCGCTCGGGCTTCTCACCGCGCACCCGGAACAGCGGCTCGCCGCCGGCCTCCTCGCGGGTCACGGTGAAGCCCGCGTCGTCGACGGCCTTCGGCCGGATCACGATCCGCGTCGCCTCTTCCTTCGGCTTGGCGGCACGCGCGTTGCCCACCAGCTCGGCCAGCGCGAAGGACAGCTCCTTCAGCCCGATGTGCGCCACCGCCGACACCTCGAAGACCCGGTACCCCCGAGCCTCCAGGTCCGGCCGCACCATCTCGGCGAGGTCCTTGCCGTCCGGTACGTCGATCTTGTTGAGGACCACGATCCGGGGCCGGTTGTCGAGCCCGCCGTACTCCCGCAGCTCCGCCTCGATGATGTCCAGGTCGGAGACGGGGTCCCGGTCGGACTCCAGCGTCGCGGTGTCCAGGACGTGCACGAGCACACTGCACCGCTCGACGTGCCGCAGGAACTCCAGGCCCAGGCCCTTGCCCTGGCTGGCGCCCGGGATGAGACCGGGGACGTCGGCGATGGTGTAGACGGTCGACCCCGCCGTCACCACGCCCAGGTTCGGCACGAGCGTCGTGAAGGGGTAGTCCGCGATCTTCGGCTTCGCGGCGCTCAGCACCGAGATCAGCGACGACTTCCCGGCGCTCGGGTAGCCGACCAGCGCCACATCGGCGACCGTCTTCAGCTCCAGGACGATGTCCTGCAGGCTCCCCGGCTCACCGAGCAGCGCGAAACCGGGCGCCTTGCGCCGCGCCGACGCCAGCGCGGCGTTGCCGAGCCCGCCCCGGCCGCCCTGCGCGGCGACGTACGACGTGCCCTGCCCGACCAGGTCGGCGAGGACATTGCCGGCCTTGTCGAGTACGACGGTGCCGTCCGGCACGGGAAGGACCAGGTCCTGCCCGTCCTTGCCGGACCGGTTGCCGCCCTCGCCGGGCTTGCCGTTGGTGGCCTTGCGGTGCGGGGAGTGGTGGTATTCGAGGAGCGTGGTGATCGACTGGTCGACGGTGAGGGTCACGTCCCCGCCGCGCCCGCCGTTGCCGCCGTCGGGTCCGCCGAGCGGTTTGAACTTCTCACGGTGAACGGAGGCACAGCCGTGGCCTCCGCTACCCGCGGCGACATGCAGTTCGACGCGGTCCACGAAGGTGGTCATGTGGGGTGCCTCCAGCACTTGAAATATTCGTACGGTTCTCTACTGCTCTAACACGCGAAAGGCGGACCCGCCTTCCCGAACCGGGAAGTGAGGTCCGCCTCGCGAAAGTGTCCGATCAGGCGACCGGAACGATGTTCACGACCTTGCGGCCACGGTGGGTGCCGAACTGCACCGAACCGGCCTGCAGCGCGAACAGCGTGTCGTCGCCGCCACGGCCGACACCGGCGCCCGGGTGGAAGTGGGTGCCGCGCTGACGGACCAGGATCTCGCCCGCGTTGACGACCTGACCACCGAAGCGCTTCACGCCGAGGCGCTGAGCGTTGGAGTCACGACCGTTACGGGTGGACGATGCGCCCTTCTTGTGTGCCATCTCTCCTCAGTCCCTTACTTCGCAGCCGCGGGGATCTCAGTGACCTTGATCGCCGTGTACTGCTGGCGGTGGCCCTGACGACGGCGGTAGCCGGTCTTGTTCTTGTAGCGAAGGATGTCGATCTTGACGCCCTTGTGGTGGTCCACGACCTCGGCCTGGACCTTGATGCCGGCCAGGACCCACGGGTCGCTGGTCACAGCGTCGCCGTCGACAACGAGCAGGGTCGAGAGCTCGACCGTGTCGCCAACCTTGGCAGTGGAAATCTTGTCAACCTCAACGATGTCGCCGACAGCAACCTTGTGCTGGCGACCACCGCTGCGCACGATGGCGTACACGCGGATCTCACTCTCTCGCTCGGGAACGGCACCCCCGCAGTCCAGCCGCCCGGCTCGCGAGTGGCCTCTCCGGAACACCGAGTGCTCTGGAGGAAGAGGTTTACGGGGATGTGGCGTGCCTCTACATGCGGACACGCCGACGGTCAAGGTTACGGGGCCGTGGCCGAGGGGGTCAAACCGGGCCGGGCCCCACGAGAGTGCGGCCGGTCACAGGGACCGGCCGCACCTCGCATCACTCGTAGCTGAGCGTCACTCGTCGGCGAGCATCACTCACCGGTGAGTGTCACTCGTCGGTGGCAGCAGAGACCGTGGTCTTCTTCGCCGTCGACTTGGCCGCGGCCGTCTTGACGGTCTTCGCCGCCTTCTTGACCGTCGCCTTCTTGGCAGCCGTCTTCTTGGCCGCGGTCTTCTTGGTGGCCGCCTTCTTCGCCGTGGCCGTCTTGGCCGTCTTACGGGCCGTCTTCTTGGCCGGAGCGACCTCCTCGACGCCCTCGTCGGCAGCCGGGGCCTCCGCCTGAGCCTCGTCCCCGGTCGGGACGACCACCACGGCCGCCTCCTCGGACGCGGTCGGCGCGGTGGCCTTGCGCACGGCGCGGCGGCGCGGACGGGCCGGAGCAGCACTCTCGGCGACAGCCTCGGCCGGAGCCTCCTCGGCCTGCTCCGCCGAAGCCGCGGCAGGAGCCGCAACCGGGGCCTCCGCCACCTGCTCGGCCGCAAGGGCCGCGGTCTCGCTGACCGTCACCACGGCGGCCTCCGCCCCCGCGGGCGACCCGGCGGGCGCCGACACCTTACGGGTCGCGCGACGCCGCGAACGCCCCTTGGGCGCGGCCTCCTCAGCGGCCGGAGCAGTGGCCGCAGCCTCCGTGACCGGCGCTTCAGCACCCGTGGCCTCGGCGGCCGAGGTCTCGACGACCACGTCCTCCACGGCGACCGGCTCGGCCTTCGCCGCTGCGGCCGACTCCGGCTGCACCGGACGGGCGATCTCCTCGGCGACGGTCACGCCCTGGGCCGTGGCAACCGTCTCGGGCTTGCGGGGCGCGCCGGCCGGAGCCGACACCCGCCGACCGCCACGGCGCCGCGAACGACCGCCGCGAACGGCGGCCTCCGCCTCGGCGACGCTGCTGTACAGCTCCTCGTCCGGGGCGAACGCGGGCTCGGCCAGCGCGGCCGGCTCGGCGACCTCGGCGGCCACCTCGGCCTCGGTCTCCGCCTCCTCCTCGGCCGTCTCGACCGGCTCGGTGGCGACGGACGCCTCGTGCACGTGCTCGGGCCCGGCACCGGCACGCGCGCGCTTCTTGCGCTTGCCGCCACCACCGCCGCCGACGGCCGTCGGCTGCTCCATGTGCACGATGACGCCGCGCCCGTTGCAGTGGACGCACGTCTCGGAGAAGGACTCCAGCAGCCCCTGCCCGACCCGCTTACGGGTCATCTGCACGAGCCCCAGCGAGGTCACCTCGGCGACCTGGTGCTTCGTACGGTCGCGGCCCAGGCACTCCAGCAGACGCCGCAGCACCAGGTCGCGGTTGGACTCCAGGACCATGTCGATGAAGTCGATGACGATGATGCCGCCGAGGTCGCGCAGCCGCAGCTGACGGACGATCTCCTCGGCCGCCTCCAGGTTGTTCCTGGTGACCGTCTCCTCGAGGTTGCCGCCCTGACCGGTGAACTTGCCGGTGTTGACGTCGACGACGACCATCGCCTCGGTCCGGTCGATCACCAGCGAACCGCCGCTGGGCAGCCAGACCTTGCGGTCCAGCGCCTTGGCGAGCTGCTCGTCGATCCGGTAGGTGGCGAAGACGTCGACCTCGGAGGTCCACTTCGACAGCCGGTCGGCCAGGTCGGGCGCGACGTGCGAGACGTATCCGTGGATGGTCTCCCAGGCCTCGTCACCGCTGACGACGACCTTGGAGAAGTCCTCGTTGAAGATGTCCCGGACGACCCGGACGGTCATGTCCGGCTCGCCGTACAGCAGCGTCGGCGCGTTGCCGTTCTTCGACTTCTTCTGGATGTCCTCCCACTGCGCCTGCAGTCGCTCGACATCGCGGCGCAGCTCGTCCTCGCTCGCGCCCTCGGCGGCGGTGCGCACGATGACGCCCGCGTCCTCGGGGACGATCTTCTTGAGGATGGTCTTCAGCCGGGCCCGCTCGGTGTCGGGCAGCTTGCGGCTGATGCCGGTCATCGAGCCCTCGGGGACGTACACGAGGTAACGGCCCGGCAGGGAGACCTGGCTGGTCAGGCGCGCGCCCTTGTGTCCGATCGGGTCCTTGGTGACCTGCACGAGGACCGACTGACCGGACTTCAGGGCGGACTCGATGCGCCGCGGCCCGTTGGCCATGCCCAGCGCCTCGAAGTTGACCTCACCGGCGTACAGGACGGCGTTGCGGCCCTTGCCGATGTCGATGAAGGCGGCCTCCATCGACGGCAGCACGTTCTGGACCTTGCCCAGGTAGACGTTGCCGACGTACGAGGTCGACTGCTCCTTGTTGACGTAGTGCTCGACGAGCACGTTGTCCTCGAGGACGCCGATCTGCGTACGGTCGCCGTGCTGACGGACGACCATCACGCGCTCGACGGCCTCGCGGCGGGCCAGGAACTCGGCCTCGGTGATGATCGGGACGCGACGGCGGCCCTGCTCACGGCCTTCCCGGCGGCGCTGCTTCTTGGCCTCCAGGCGCGTGGAGCCCTTGATGGACTGCACCTCGTCGGACGGCTCGGCACCCCTTTCCCGCGAGGGACGGGGCTCACGAACCTTGACGACCGTGCGCTCGGGGTCGCCCTCGTCGGGCTCGGTGTCGGCGGCGGTGTCACCGGCGCGACGCCGACGGCGACGGCGGCGACGGCTGCTGGAACTGGAGCCGGCACCCTCGTCGCGGGCGTCCTCGGCGTCCTCTTCGTCCTCCTCGGCGGCGTCCTCGGCGTCCTGCGCGGCCTGCGCGGCGGCGAGTTCCTCGGTGTCCGCGTCGCCGCCCTCGGCGTCCGCGGCCTCACCACGACGGCGGCGCCGGCCACCACGCCGACGACGCCGACGCGACCCGGTCTCCTCGGCCTCGTCGGCCTCATCGCCCTCGGCGATGTCCTCGACAGCCTCTTCGGCTTCCTCGGTCTCGTCCTCGGCGGCGGCCTCGACGCCCTGGGCCTCGGCCTCCTCGCCGAACGCGCCACCCCGGCGCCGACGACGACGCCGCGACGCGGCGGGCTGCTCCTCCGGGAACTCCTCGACATCCTCGGCCTCCGGCTCCGCCTCCGCTGCCGCCGCGGCGGCAGCGGCCCGCTGGGGCGTCTGGAACTGCGGCTCGGTGAACACGGGCGCCTGGAACACGGCCACCGCGGGCCGTGCCGGCCGCGGAGCCTCGGACGCCTCGTCGGCGGCGGCCCGAGCGGGCTCGGCGAACCCGGCGGCGGCCCGGCGCACGACCCGACGGCGACGGCGCGGGGCGGCTTCGTCGTCGGCCTCGGCGGCGGGCGCCTCGACGGTCTCGGCGGCCTTCGTCTCGATGCCGGAGGTCACGGGGGTCTCCGCGGCCACCGGCTCCTCGGCAGGAGCCTCGGCCTCGGCAGCGGCGGCAGTCTCGGGCGCGGACACGCGCCGCGTGGCACGACGACGCGCACGGCGGGGGGCGGCCTCCTCGGCAGCCTCGTCCGACGCGACGGGAGCAGCAGTCTCCGCCGGCTCCTCCGCCTCAGCGGCGGCCTCGGCACTCACGGGCGCCTCGGCGCTCTCCTCGGCCGCGGCGGGAGCGGCTGCCCGACGGGTGGCACGCCGACGCGTACGACGCGGCGCCTCCTCCTCGGCAGGGGCAGCGGTTTCCGCAGCGGCAGGCACCTCAGCGGCGGCAGAGCTCTCGGCTCCCTCACCGGCGCCGGAGACCACGGTCTCAGCGGCCTCCTCCGCCGCCGGAGCAGCGGCAGGCGCGGACACCCGGCGGGTGGCACGCCGACGCGTACGAGGCGGCGCGGCCTCCTCGGTCACCTCCGCGGGCGCTTCGGGAGCGGCCTCGCTCTCCTCCTCGGCGAGGGACGCGGCGGCAGCAGCCGGAACCACGGTCTCGACTGCCTCGGCGGCAGCGGGAGCACCGGCAGGCGCCGACGCCCGACGGGTGGCACGCCGACGCGTACGAGCGGCAGGCGCGGCCTCCACCGCCTCCTCGGCCTCTTCGGCTTCCAGGGCTTCAGGAGTCACCTCGGCCTCGACGGCCTCGACGCTCTCCGCAGCCTTCTCGGCCTCATCGGTCACCGCCGCGACATCGGCGGCATCGGCGACCGGTATGGCCGGCTCGACCACCTCTGCGGACTGCGCCTCGGCGGCAGCCGACGGCGGACCCGCCGGGCGGGACGCGGCACGGCGCCGACGACGCGGCGGCAGGGTGTCGCTGGGAGTGTTCAGTTCGGAACCCTCAGTGGGTTCGGTCGGTTCGAGCATGCGGGCGTTTCTCCCGTCAGGCTCCCGGGCGCCGCGCCTGGTCCGGCGATATGCCGGTGACGTCCGCGGCTCGCGCGATGCGCGACTGCCGCCGTCCGGGGCGCGGGCGCCGCACGGGAGCTCTCTGTGTCCTGTCTCACCGGTTCCGTACGCCTCATGCGCACGGCCTGGCGAAAGTCTTCTGGTCGGTGCGCTGCCCGACCCAGGTGGCTCCCGAGTACGAGGGCTGCGCTTCGACGTACGTCCCTACGCGGAACCTTCCTTACGCCGGCGCCGTCGCGGCGGCAGCGGTCTCGGCCTCGGATGGGGCCGTCGCTGCCTCGCGGTCGGGCGCGAGCGGGTCGGTCACCGTGCTGGTCTCTTCATCGAACAGCCCCTGCGCCAGCCTGGTCACCGCTGCGGGGACCGGCGGCGCCAGGTCGGCCACGGCGCGGAGACCGGACAGGACGTCGTCGGGTCGTACGGCAGGCGTCACGTGCCGAACAACCAGCCGCAGTATCGCACAGGGCTGGTCGGTCGGCCTATCAGCCGTCGAACTGTGCGTTTCTGTTCCTTCGCTGCTTTCCAGGTGGACGACCGCCGGGCGGGCGTCGAAAGTGCGCACGCCGTTCTTGGTCATGCGCTGGACCTCGACGGTCCCGGCGGCGTTGAAGGCGGCGACCGCGCGCCCGGCGTCGGCCGGATCCACGCCGTCGAGCCGCAGCTCCCAGACGGACGCCGTGAGCCGGTCGGCGAGCCCGGAGGTCCGGGCCTCGACCGAGTCGATGACGTCGAGCCCGGCGGGCAGCGACTCGTCGAGGAGCACTCTCAGCTGCTCCGGATCGCGCGCCTCGGTGAGCGCGATCTCCAGGTACTCGGCCTCACTGCCCGTGCCGGTGGGTGCGGCATTGGCGTACGACACCTTCGGATGCGGCGTGAACCCCGCCGAGTACGCCATAGGCACCTCGGCGCGGCGCAGCGCACGCTCGAAGGCGCGCTGGAAGTCACGGTGGCTGGTGAACCGGAGGCGGCCGCGCTTGGTGTAGCGCAGTCGGATGCGCTGCACCGCGGGTGCGGGCGGCGGGCCTTCGGGCTGTCGCTTGCCCAGTGTCGTTCAGTCCTTCGTGAGAGCGGTCGTACTGCTACCAAGAGTACGTGTCTCGGGGCCCCGAGGTTCCCGCCCGGTGACAGCCTCCCGCTGCTTCGGCTCCCCGAACACCATCCGCCGGAAGTCGGCGCGCGCCTGCCGCACGGACTCGCGGGCGGCGGTGAGGGCCTGCCGGGTGGCTCGCCCCACACTCCGCGCCGCCTCGGCGGTGGGCCGCAGCACCGCGTCCCGCACGACGTGCCCGACCGGTGTGAGCACCGTCCGGTACACCCAGCGCACCGGCTCGACGAAGGTCCACCGGAAGAGAGTCGCGAGGAAGCGCCCCACGGCGAGCGAGATGTGCCCGGCGATGCGCCACGCGTGCCCGAGCGCGTCCCAGATCTCCCTGCCGATGACGGCGAGCACACGGCCGACGGGGGCGAGGACCCAGCGGTACAGGGCCAGCGCGGGCAGCACGAACAGCACGCGGGCGATCCAGTACAGGGCGACCCCGATCCCGGTGACGACCGAGCTCACCACCCACACAAGGCCCCTCACACACCAGGCGATCGCCCGCCCGACCGGCGTAAGGATCCACTCGTAAACCCACAGGGCCGGCACCACGACCAGATACCGCACCAGCCACGCCACCACGCCGAACACGCCGATCCCGATCGCGGCGAGCACCGCACCGAGCCCGTTGAGGACCCACATCACGGCATGCCCGACCGGCGTGAGCAGGCGCGCGTACACCCACGCCAGCCCGGCCCCGATCCCTCGCGCCACCCACGCGCACGCGTGCCCGATGCCCCGGGCCACCCACGCACACGCGTGCCCCACCGGGGTCAGCACATACCGGTACACCCACACCGCGGGCACGACGACGAGCACGTTCCCCAGCCAGGCGAGACCCTTCGCGAGAGGCACGACGACATACCGCCACAGCCCCACGAACGGCCACACGAACACCGCCCGCCCGAGCCACAGCAGCGCCCGCCCCACCGGCCGCAACACCGTGTCGTTCAGAAACCGCCCGGCGACAACAAGCGCGTCCCACACCATCCGCACCGGCACGACCAGCACGAGCACGACGATCCGCACCGGCAGGCGAATCGCGACGACCAGACACCCTTCGGGTTCGTGGCGCGGCGGTGGCGGTTTCTCGAGATCCATATCCTCGTAGACGTCAGAAGGGCCTCGGCGGATGCAGCTCGGGGCGGAGCCGACAACGCAGCGGCCAGGACGAAGCGCAGGCCGCCCTCGAAGTCGAGGTAGTTGTCCGGGGCGAACTCCTCGTCCGTCCAGTCGGTTGGCCATCGCGTGGAGAACGCCGGCAACTCACGCTCGAACCACGCCGGTTTGCTGCTGCTCACGAGGCTCAGACAGCCACCTCGCCCCGGCTCACCTCAGTGCGAATGACCACTCGGCGCCGGCGCAGCGTTCTTCACCGTAAGCGGCAGCAGCTTCTTCCCGGTCGGTCCGATCTGGATGCTCGTGTCCATCTGCGGGCACACCCCGCAGTCGAAGCACGGCGTCCACCGGCAGTCCTCCACCTCGGTCTCGTCGAGGGCGTCCTGCCAGTCCTCCCAGAGCCAGTCCTTGTCGAGGCCGGAGTCGAGGTGGTCCCAGGGGAGGACCTCCTCGTAGGTGCGCTCGCGGGTGGTGTACCAGTCGACGTCGACGCCGAAGTCGGGCAGCGTCTTGTCCGCGCAGCTCATCCAGCGGTCGTACGAGAAGTGCTCGCGCCAGCCGTCGAAGCGGCCGCCGTCGTCGTAGACCGCGCGGATGACGGCGCCGATGCGGCGGTCGCCGCGGGAGAGGAGGCCTTCGACGATGCCGGGCTTGCCGTCGTGGTAGCGGAAGCCGATGGAGCGGCCGTACTTCTTGTCGCCGCGGATCTTGTCGCGGAGCTTCTCCAGGCGGGCGTCCGTCTCCTCCGCACTCAGCTGCGGGGCCCACTGGAAGGGGGTGTGGGGCTTGGGGACGAAGCCGCCGATCGAGACCGTGCAGCGGATGTCGTTGGAGCGGGAGACCTCGCGGCCCTTGGCGATGACCTTCGTCGCCATGTCGGCGATCTGCAGGACGTCGTCGTCGGTCTCCGTCGGCAGGCCGCACATGAAGTACAGCTTCACCTGGCGCCAGCCGTTGCCGTAGGCGGTGGCGACCGTGCGGATCAGGTCGTCCTCCGAGACCATCTTGTTGATGACCTTGCGGATGCGCTCCGAGCCGCCCTCGGGGGCGAAGGTCAGGCCGGAACGGCGGCCGTTGCGGGTCAGCTCGTTCGCCAGGTCGATGTTGAAGGCGTCGACGCGGGTGGAGGGGAGGGACAGACCGATCTTGTCCTCCGTGTAGCGGTCGGCCAGGCCCTTGGCGATGTCGCCGATCTCCGAGTGGTCCGCCGAGGACAGGGAGAGAAGGCCCACCTCCTCGAAGCCCGTCGCCTTCAGGCCCTTGTCGACCATCTCGCCGATGCCCGTGATCGAGCGCTCCCGGACCGGACGGGTGATCATGCCCGCCTGGCAGAAGCGGCAGCCGCGGGTGCAGCCGCGGAAGATCTCGACGGACATGCGCTCGTGCACGGTCTCGGCGAGGGGGACGAGGGGCTGCTTGGGGTAGGGCCACTCATCGAGGTCCATCACCGTGTGCTTCGAAACGCGCCACGGAACACCCGACTTGTTCGGTACGACGCGGGCGATACGGCCGTCGGGGAGGTACTCGACGTCGTAGAACGCCGGGATGTACACCGCGCCCGTCTTCGCCAGGCGGAACAGGACCTCCTCGCGGCCGCCCGGCCGGCCCTCCGCCTTCCACTGGCGGATGATCTTCGTCATGTCGAGCACGGCCTGCTCGCCGTCGCCGATGACGGCGGCGTCGATGAAGTCGGCGATCGGCTCGGGGTTGAAGGCCGCGTGTCCGCCGGCCAGGACGATCGGATCGTCGACGGTGCGGTCCTTGGACTCCAGCGGGATACCGGCCAGGTCCAGGGCCGCGAGCATGTTCGTGTAGCCGAGCTCGGTGGAGAAGGACAGGCCGAACACGTCGAAGGCCTTGACCGGCCGGTGGCTGTCCACCGTGAACTGCGGGACGTCGTGCTCCCGCATCAGCGCCTCCAGGTCCGGCCACACGCTGTACGTGCGCTCGGCGAGGACGCCCTCCTGCTCGTTCAGGACCTCGTAGAGGATCATGACGCCCTGGTTGGGCAGCCCGACCTCGTACGCGTCCGGATACATGAGCGCCCAGCGGACGTCACAGGACTCCCACGGCTTGACCGTGGAGTTGAGCTCTCCGCCGACGTACTGGATCGGCTTCTGCACATGCGGGAGCAGCGCTTCGAGCTGCGGGAACACGGACTCGGCAACCGCAGCGGCTTCGGCAGGCATCTCGCGAACCTTCGTGGGCTGGACTGAACTGACAGGAGTGACCATCTAGCCTAACGCGATCGCGGACACCCCCCGTACGCCCGAAGGGTCAGAGGACGTCCGTCGCGTCCTTGACCCCGTCCCAGAACCCGGGCAGCTCGGCCTCCACGGCCGCCGCCCGCTGCTCCTCACGCCCGTACAGCAGCCCGTACGTGAAGGCGCTCTCCCCCGCCGCGTGCGCGACCGCGGACAGCTCGCGCAGGGTCCCGCGGGCCATGACGCTGTCCTGGTGCTCGCCGAGCAGGTTCTGCAAGGACTTCATGGTCTTGACCAGGTCCTTGGCCGACTTTCCGAGCGCCGGAGTGGCCGCCTCCGCCGCATAGCGGGTGCGCTTGGTCTTCTTGCGGGCCTCGTGGATGGCGACGTCGCGATCGCTGCCGGGGTCCAGTTCCAGCGCCTGCTCGACGAGCCCGGTCACCTTGCGGAAGTCCTTCTTCACGGCCTTGGAAAGCGCCTTGCCGGGTTTCTTCCCGGCCGCCTCCAGCAGCGGCGGGTCGGCGAGCAACGCGTCCACGGTGTCGAGCAGGGTCAGGTAGCGGTGGGAGTCGAGGACGCCGATCAGCCGGCCGCTCGCCCCGCCGGGCCGGTCACCCGCCCAGTGGCTCACCCGCTCGGCGACCGGCCCGGAGACCAGCGTGTGGGGAATCTCGTCGAGTGCCGCGCTCAGGCGTTCGTGCAGCACCTCGCGGTCCCGGTCCACGCCCAGCTCGCCGGCCAGCCACTTCAGCTCGTCGCCGATCGGGTCGGTGACCTCCCGGTCCAGGACCTTGCCGAAGGATTTGAAAGTGCTGCGCATCCGGCGGGTGGCGACGCGCATGCTGTGGACGGAGTCCTCGGCGTCCTGGCGTACGGCCGGGTCGAGTTCGACGATCGCGTCCCGCTGGGCGCGGACGTAAGCGAGCACATGGTCGCCGGCGGTCACGGGGTCCTCGAAGGACCGGGGAGCGAGCTTCTTCGGGGCGGTCTCGGCCAGCGCCCGCGCGAGCTTCGACGCCGACTTCGACGGCCGTACGCCCGCCTTCCTCAGCCGCTTCTCGACCTTGTCGAGGAACGCCGGGTCGACGCCGTCGGCCAGCTCCACCTCGATCTCGGTCCACTGTGCGGTGCCGCCATCGCCGCTGAGGCGTTCTGCCTGTACGGCGTCCACGCTGACCTCGGCCAGCAGCTGCCCCTCGGCGTCGACGAGGTCGCGCACATCCCGGTCGGAGCGCAACCGGACCAGCGGCACCAACTCGGCGTCCCGGACCCGGGAGCGGACCAGGCCCGCGAGCGTGCGGGGCAGGCTGTCGGAGAGCGGGGCCTGGATCTCGTCCCGTACGCCCGGGCTGACGGGGAACTTCAGATGCCAGCCCGCGTCGGAGCCGCCCGTCCTGCGCCGCAGGGTGACGGACGATGCGGCGAGGCGCTCGTCCACGGTGTCGTAGTAGGTGGCGTCCAACTGCGCGACACCCTTGTCGATGACCGTCGCGACCCCGGCGACACCGGTCAGGTCGGGCAGGCCGCTCTCGTCGGACTCGTACTTCCGCTCGATCTCGCGCTTTGTGTCCGCCATGACCCGAATCTAATCCGAGTCACGACGTGATAACAGGGCCCACCAGGCATGAACCCCAGGCAAACGGGCGATGGCCACAGGGCATCCGACACCCCAGCCCCGGGTTCCGGAACCCAGCCCAGCCCGACCGACATAGCGCTACGCGGACATCGGTCGCTGCACCCGGATCGACTGCAACAACCCCACCGCCACCCACACCGCGAACATCGACGATCCGCCGTACGACACGAACGGCAGCGGCAGACCGGTCACCGGCATGATCCCCAGCGTCATCCCGATGTTCTCGAACGCCTGGAAGGCGAACCACGCCACGATCCCCGCCGCGACGATCGTCCCGTACAGCTCGGTCGTCTCGCGCGCGATCCGGCAGGCCCGCCACAGGATCACGCCGAGGAGCAGGATGATCAGCCCGCCGCCGACGAAGCCCAGCTCCTCCCCCGCCACCGTGAAGACGAAGTCGGTCTGCTGCTCCGGCACGAACTGGCCGGTCGTCTGCGACCCGTGGAACAGCCCCGAACCCGTGAGCCCGCCCGAGCCGATCGCGATACGCGCCTGGTTGGTGTTGTAGCCGACCCCCGCCGGGTCGAGCTCGGGGTTGGCGAAGGCCGCGAAACGGGCGATCTGGTAGTCGTCCAGGACGCCCAGCTGCCAGATCGCGATCGCGCCGACCGTCCCCGTGCCGATCAGCCCGAAGACCCAGCGATTGGACGCGCCGGACGCGAGCAGCACGCCCAGCACGATCACCACCATGACCATGACCGAGCCGAGGTCGGGCATGAGCATCACGATCAGCATCGGTACGGTGGCCAGGCCCAGCGCCTGCACGACTGTGCGGTGGTCGGGGTACTGCTTGTCCCCCGCGTCCACTCTCGTCGCCAGCAGCATCGCCATGCCCAGGATGATCGTGACCTTCACGAACTCCGAGGGCTGGAGGGAGAAGCCGCCGGGGAGCTTGATCCAGGAGTGGGCGCCGTTGATGGTGGAGCCGAGCGGGGTGAGCACCAGCAGGATCAAGAAGACCGACAGGCCGTACAGGATCGGCACGGCCGTACGCAGGGTGCGGTGGCCGAGCCAGACCGTGCCGATCATCAGGGCGAAGCCGATACCGGTGTTCAGCAGATGCCGGATCAGGAAGTAGTACTGGTCGCCCTGATTGAGTTCGGTGCGGTTGCGGGTCGCCGAGAAGACGAGCAGCGAGCCCATCAACGACAGGGCGATCGCCGCCAGCAGTATCGTCCAGTCGAGCCTGCGGGCGAGCGAGTCACGGGCGAACAGACGGGTCCAGCCCGCCCGTTCCGGCCCGTACCCGGAGACCTGGAAGCTGTTGGCGCCGGTCATGTGAGCATCCTCCGGCTTCCCCGCCTACGGCTCCGCTGCCGCCTGCGCCGTGTGTCGCGGTTCTCTGCCGTCGGCGTCGCCACCGTGCCGGCGAGCTGCTGCTCGTCCAGGTCGGTCTTGCCCTTCTGGCGAGCCCGCTCCTCCTTCGCCGGGTCCTTGGAGACCTTCGGCGAGGTGATGGTGCCGTCCGTCCGGACCTTCGGCAGGCTCTTCTGCGGCTTCGGCAGCAGCGCCTTCTTCTTATCGATCGTGCCGTCGTCGGAGACGCCGTACAGCGCGTCGTAGATGTTGCGCACGGCCGGACCCGAGGCCCCGGAACCCGTACCACCCTGAGAGATCGTCATGACGACCGTGTAGTCCTTGGTGTACGTGGCGAACCACGAGGTCGTCTGCTTGCCGTAGACCTCCGCCGTACCGGTCTTGGCGTGCATCGGGATCTTGTCCTGCGGCCAGCCGACGTCCGCGAACCGCCAGGCGGCGGTACCGCGGGTGGCGACGCCGGCGAGGGCGTCGTCCATCTCGGCCAGCGTCTTCTTGCTTATGGGCAGCTTGCCGTGGGACTTGGGCTTGATCTCCTGGACGGTCTTGCCGTCGGCGCTGATGATCGCCTTGCCGACGGTCGGGTCGTACAGCGTGCCGCCGTTGGAGATGGCCGCGTAGATCGTGGCCATCTGGATCGGCGTGACCAGCGTGTCACCCTGACCGATGGAGTAGTTGACCGAGTCACCCGCGCGCAGCCGGTTGCCTTCGAGGCAGTTCTCGTAGGCGATCTTCTCGGCGTACGAGCCGTCCTTCTTGCCGTACTTGCACCAGGCGTCCTTGTTCGCCTTCCAGTAGTTCAGCTTCCACTGGCGGTCCGGGATGCGTCCGGTCACCTCGTTGGGCAGGTCGATACCGGTCTCCGCACCGAGGCCGAACTGGTGCGCCGTCTTGTAGAACCAGTCCTTCGCGTTCTTCTTCGGCTTCGTCCCGCCGTCGCGCTTCCATTCCTGGTGGGCGAGGCGGTAGAAGACGGTGTCGCAGGAGACCTCCAGCGCCCGGCCGAGGCTGATCGGGCCGTGTTCCTTGGACTCGAAGTTCTTGAAGACCTGGTTGCCTATGGAGTACGAGCTGGAGCATTGGTAGGGGCCGTTGAAGGAGTAGCCGGCGTTGACCGCGGCCGCCGTCGGGACGACCTTGAAGATGGAGCCGGGGGCGGACTGGCCCTGGATAGCGCGGTTGAGGAGCGGGTAGTTGGAGCTCTTGCCGGTGAGCCTGGTGTAGTCCTTGGCGGAGATACCGCCCACCCAGGCGTTGGGATCGTAGGTCGGGTTGGACGCCATCGCGACGATGCGGCCGGTCTTGGCCTCCATCACCACGACCGCACCCGAGTCGGCCTTGTACGGCTCATTGGTGTTGCGGTCCCACTCCTTGCGGGCCTGCTTCATCGCGTCGTTCAGCTCGTACTCCGCCACCCGCTGCACGCGGGCGTCGATGCTGGTGACGAGGTTGGAGCCCGCCTGAGCGGCGTCCGCCTTGGCCTGCCCGATGACCCGGCCGAGATTGTCGACCTCGTAGCGGGTGACACCCGCCTTGCCGCGCAG
>NZ_FNHV01000020.1 GCF_900103585.1 Streptomyces sp. cf386 | reverse complement strand
GTCCCCGTTGGCCAGAGCCCTCGCCAGCGCTCCGCCACCCGTGTGGACACCGCCCTTGGGCTCGTCGTCCTTGTCGTAGTCGTCCTTGTCGGAGTCCTTGTCGTAGTCGTCCTTGCCGGAGTCCTTGTCGTGGTCGTCCTTGCTGCCCTTGTCGTAGTCCTCCTTGTCGGAGTCCTTGTCGTGCTCGTCCTTGCTGTAGTCGTCGTCCCCGTTGGCCAGAGCCCTCGCCAGCGCTCCGCCACCCGTGTGGACACCGCCCTTGGGCTCGTCGTCCTTGCTTCCCTTGTCGTGGTCCTTGCTGTAGTCCTTGTCGTAGTCGTCCTTGCTGTAGTCGTCCTTGTCGGAGTCGTCCTTGCTGTAGTCGTCCTTGCCGGAGTCCTTCCCCTTCTCCTCGTCCTTGCCGGACTCCTTGTCGTGGTCGTCGCTGTAGGAGGACGACGAGTCCTCCTTGTCCCAGTCACTGGCGGTCATGGCGTAGGCGGCGGGCGCGATCGCCAGGGCGGCCGTGGCCGTCGCGGTGGCGAGCAGCATGCGGGCAGAGCGCATAGGTGAATCCTTTCGTCACGGCCTGGGTGGCTGACGCTTCATCACCACTTGGGCCAGACCTTGACGTGATCCACCGTCAGCCATGTCATCGGGTCGCACCATTCGGAGCGATCACATGGGTTACGACCACACCCCGACGGCCTAGGGCCACGCCCGCTTGGCGGCATGCCGCCGCCTCCCCGCACGGGAGGTTTGCCTCGTCCGGAAGTGGTGAGGCGCGTGGGATGCCGAAGCCCATCCCCGCAACCGTCACCGCCCCGGACACCGCTCCCGATCGCGTCACGGCCGCGCCGCCCGCGCCCGCGAAGCAGCGGGACGCCTACTTCGACAACGCCAAGTACGCGGCGATCGTCCTGGTGGCGGTGGGGCATGCGTGGGAGCCGCTGCGGGACGGCAGCCGGAGCGTCAGCGCGCTGTACATGCTCGTGTACGCATTCCACATGCCGGCCTTCATCGTCGTGTCCGGGTATTTCTCCCGCGGCTTCGACGGCCGCCCGAAACACCTCAAACGCCTGGTCACCGGACTGGTCGTCCCCTACGTCGTCTTCGAGACGGCGTACACCCTTTTCACCAGGTGGACGGACCAGGAGCCGGACCGCCCGATCAGCCTGCTGGACCCGCTGTATCTGACGTGGTTCCTGGCGGCGCTGTTCCTGTGGCGGCTGACCACACCGCTGTGGCAGCGGGTGCGCCTGCCGGTGCCGCTCGCGCTCGGCGTGGCGATGCTTGCCACCCTCTCGCCGTCCATCGGCAACGACCTCGACCTGCAGCGCATCCTGCAGTTCCTGCCGTACTTCGTGCTGGGGCTGTCGCTGAAGCCGGAGCACGTCCGGCTGGTGCGGCGCCGGGCGGTGCGGATCGCGGCCGTGCCCGTGTTCGCGGGCGCGTTGGTGGTGGCGTACTGGGCGGTGCCCCGGATGACCGGCAGCTGGTTCTACCACCGCGACAGTGCCGAGGAGCTGGGGGCGCCCGGGTGGTACGGGGTCGTGATGACGCCGGTGCTGTTCGGCTGTTCGCTGCTGCTGGTGGCGTGCTTCCTGGCCTGGGTGCCCGGGCGGCGGATGTGGTGCACGGTGCTGGGCGCGGGCACGCTGTACGGCTATCTGCTGCACGGGTTCGTCGCGCAGGGCTCGAAGTACTTCGGCTGGTACGACCCCGCCTGGATCCACCGGCCGCTCGGTGCGGTCGTCGTCACCGTCGTCGCGGCCGGGGTCGTGACCCTGCTGTGCACCCCGCCCGTCCGGCGGGTCCTGCGCTTCGTGGTCGAGCCGGAGCTGCGGTGGATCTTCCGGCGGGACGCGGCGGAACCAGCCCGGCAGCGGGCCGCCCTACGCGGGTGACGTCCCCTGTCCGGGCTCGCGTACCAGCCCGGCGATGTGGGCGGTGACCGTGTCGATGATGTCGTTCCAGGCCGTCTCGTCGCCGAGCACGAGGTAGTTGAGGGTCAGCCCGTCGGTCATGGCGGCCAGGTAGCGGGCGAGGACGGGGGCGGGTACGCGCAGTCGCAGGCCCATGGTCTGCCGCAGCTGGTCGATGAGCTCGGCGTATGTCTCGGTGTACAGCTCGTACTGCCGTCGTGCCAGATGCTCGAATCCGGGCTGGCGCAGCGCGTACTGGGTCAGCTCGTAGGTGAGCATGTGCTCGTCCGGGTGGGCCCGGACGTGGTCCCAGTACGCCTGGAAGCCGGCCCGGACGGTTTCCTCCAGGGTGGCCCTGGGTCGTATGGCCTCCTGCACGATCGTGACGTAGTGCTCGGTGATGGTGGTGATGACGGACTCGATCAGCGCCTGCTTGGAGTCGAAGCAGTAGTGGAAGACGCTCAGGGAGACGCCTGCCTCGGCGGCGATGGACCGGGTCGTCGTCCTGGGGACGCCGTCCCGGGCCATCGCCCTGATCGCCGCTTCGGTGAGCTGTCGCCGCCGCTCGGCGGACGGCAACCGTGCCATGGAGTGCCTCTCGTGGGTGTCAGCTGCTGTGGACGCCGACCTCGGAGAGGGAGTAGCCCCAGTCGGTGCCTCGGTCCAGCCCTTGGACGCGTACGTATCTGGCCGGTGTGGCTGCGAACCGGGCCGTGTCCAGGCCGCCGTCGCCGGTTGTCGTGGACCAGGCGGTCTGCCAGTTCACACCGTCGGTGGAGAGCTCGATGCGGTACGACCTCCCGTAGGCGCGCTCCCAGTCGAGGTTGACCCGCTTGACCAGGTGGGTGGACCCGAGGTCGACCCGGTACCACTGGTCGTCGTTCCAGTCACTCGCCCAGCGGGTGCCGGCGTCGCCGTCGACGGCCCGGTTCGGCTGGTAGCTGGTGAACAGGCTCCACTCCGAGGAACTCGCGGAGGCGGTCGCGCCGCGCGCGAGGTTCACGCCGGACTCGTGGTTCTCGGAGGCTCCCCAGGTGTCGAGGTAGGACTCGGCGCCCCGGAAGAGGTCGTCCACCACGTCCTGGCCGCCGACTCGGCGGATGTCCTCGATCCAGTCCGGGACGAGGCCGTAGTGGGCGGCGCCGTCGGTGTTCAGGTCCCAGGTGCGCTCGCCGGTGGTCTGCCGGTCGATGACCGAGCCGCCGTCGACGCTCTTGAAGGGGTACGTCACCTTGTTGGGGGCGTCCGCTCCGCGCGGTCCCGGCCAGCCGCCGACGCCGTTCATGTCGGTGCCGTAGCCGTAGCCCACGCCGTACTTGTCGCGCAGGGCCTCGGTGCGCTTGGCCTCGGAGATGAAGCCCTCCGAGCCGTGCATGTACTGGGCGATGAAGCCGCCGAGGCCGTAGACCCGTTCGGTCCAGTCCATGTCCATCCAGCTGTGCGAGGAGAGCACGCCGGGGTAGGACTCGGCCTCGAAGATGTCGAGCGCGCGGCCGGTGGCCTTGACGCTCATGTGGTCGATCTCCAGCATCATCTTGCGTTTCATCATGCCGCGGACGGCGTATTCGCCGAGTTCGGTGAGCCCTCTGACGTTGCATTGGGCGTCCGCGCTGTACGAGGGGACCTCGACGCCCGCCGGGAGTTCCTCCTCGGCTTCGGCGGCCGTGGCGTTGCCGATGGGGTTGTCGTGCTGGGGCCCCTTGCAGGTCTCGGTCTTCCAGAAGGTGCCGGTCGACAGGAACTGGCCGACGTTGATGGCCGTTCCGAGCCCGCCCGAGTCGAAGCGGACCCCGCACAGGGCGTTGTCGAACTTGTGGCACAGGAACATGCTGCGCACGCCCAGCGCGTACAGCTCGTCCAGGCCCTTGTCGATGTCCGCCTTGCTGCACTGCGCGATGTCGAGGATCTGTTTGCAGCCGAAGGGCTCGGAGGTCTCGACGCCGAGGATGACCGCCAGCTTGCCCTGCTCGATGACCTCGCGGGCCTGAGCGCTGTCGGTGACGATCCGGAACCAGCCCTTGCCCGTGCCGCCGTACATCTTGTCGATGAAGGCCTGCATGTCGTACGTCAGCTTGGCCTGCAGCCGGATGGACGTCATCTCGTCGCAGCTGCGGTCCTTGAAGAAGTACACGGAGCAGATCACGCCGTTGGTGACGAGGTCGTTGACCAGCACCCGCTGGCCGCCGCGCCAGGCCCGCTCGACCCAGGCGTAGTAGTTCTGCTGGTGGGTCAGCGAGTCGTGGGCGGGCCAGTCCTTGAAGGTGGGCCAGCCGACCGGGTCATGCTTGCCATCGCCTCCGTTGGTGATGAAGTCGAAGATGGCGAGCGAGCCGTCCGGGTAGTGCTCGGGGCAGTCCTTGAGGGCGTCGGCGACGCCCTGCTCGGAGAACGGCTTTCCGCAGATCAGACGGCCACCGAAGGCCTCGTTGGAGAAGATGTGGTCGTGCGCGTCGACGAAGCCGCGCACTTCGCCCTGGGCGTTGGTGCCCTTGAAGGGCTCCCCCGTGACGTTGATCGCGGAGTCCGGCGCGGGCCGGGCGGTCGGCTCCCACCAGCCGGTTCCGGCCGCCGAGCTCGGCGTGGGGCCCAGCGCGATGGACAGCACGAGCAGGAGGAGCGACACAACGGTGACGTTTTTGCGTCTGCGGTACGGGCGTCCGGCACTGGTCAACTGCCCACGTCCCTCGGTCGGCGGGATGCGGGGTCGGATTGTCATGACCTCGCAAGATGTGCGAAAGAGGATCGCCATTCCCGCTGTACGAGTCAAGAGTCCGGGACGGATGACCTGATGACAGGGCGTCGGTTCAGTCGCCGTGGGTGACCCGGATCTTGGACTGACCGTGCGGCAGCACCTCCCAGTCCGTCATGAAGCGGGCCCGCAGACCGTGCTTCTCGGCCAGTGCGAGGAGGGTCTCGGTGCGGTAGTAGAAGTCCTCCCGCAGGACGTGGTGCTCCTCGCCCTCGGTGTGGTCGAAGGTGAAGTCGAACCAGCCGCCGGGAGCTAGCACCCGGCCGACGTTGGCAAGGCACTCCTCGATGACGGGGAGCGGCGAGTGGGAGAAGACGCTGTGCGCGTGCACGACGTCGAAGTGGGCGTCGGGCAGGAACCGCAGCGTCAGGTCGCGTACCGGGGTCAGCGTGGGGAGCCGCTGCTGCAGGCCCATCTCCGTAAGGGTGTCCTGGGCGGCGAAGAGGATGTCGGGCGAGATGTCGATGCCGTAGTAGTGGCCGGGGTCGAGGTGGCGGATGAACCGCCAGCCGCCGCGCAGGTTGCCGCAGCCGATCTCCAGCATCCGGTGCTCGGGGCGCAGGCCGTGGCCGACCAGGTAGTCGAACTGCATCGCCCCGAGCGCCAGCCACCGCTCGCGGCTGTGGCTGCCGACCGCCGTGTCGGGGTCGGCCCGGGTGTCGGAGCGCATCACGGCGCGGTAGTAGGAGACGTGGTCCGGGTGGCGGCTGCGCAGCCATATGTCCCGGGCGGTGCGGGCCAGATGGCGGGGCACGCGGCCGGGGTGGCGCAGGGCGTAGGCGAGGCGATGGGTGAGGGCCGAGCGGTTGACGTCGAGTTTCTTGGCCGGCATGCGCATCGTGCCTTCCTCGGGAGGCGGTGCCCTCAGTGGGCGAACACCATGCTCGTCAACGCCACGTGGAGGGCCGTACCACCGAGGATGCTCAACAGGGCGTTGCGACGCCACAGGTGCAGGCCGACGGTGAGGGTCAGGGCCAGCAGCGGGGCGAGGACCCGGGGTTGGGTCAGCGGCAGGTCACGCAGGCAGTAGACGACGAGGATCACCATGATGCCGGCGGGCATGCGGGTGCCGAGATACCGCACGGTGGTGCTCGCGCGCAGCGGGGCGAGGGCGGCGAAGGGCAGGGCGCGCAGGGTCCAGGTGACGGCGGCGGTGACGAGTACGGCGGCGATGGCGTAGCGGGCGTCAGGCATGGCTCGGCTTCCGGGTGGTGGCGAGGTGCCGGGCCAGGAGTCCGGCGAGGAACAGGGTGAAGGCCGCCAGGAGCATCTGGCCGGGAAGGAGAAGCCGGGCGGCCAGGGCGCTGAGGAGTGCGAGCAGCGGCGTCGGCAGGTCTCCGCGCCGGTCGCGGACGGCGTCGAGGGCCAGCACGGTGAACAGCGCGGTCAGCGCGAAGTCGAGGCCTGTGACGCCGTCCGGGATCAGGGCGCCGAGCAGGGCCCCGACGGTGGCGCCTCCGGTCCAGTACAGGTGCAGGAAGAACTGCAGCCAGAGGATGCGTCGGCCGGACCAGGAGCGGGCCTGTCCCCCGGCGGTCAGGGCGTAGGCCTCGTCGCAGAGCGCGAAGGTGCTGTACGTCCTGGCGAGGCGGCCCGTCACCCGGTGCAGGGGGAAGGAGAGCGCGTAGAAGACGTGCCGGAGGTTCACCAGGAACGCGGCCACGGCGATCGTGGCCAGCGGGGCAACGGTGGTGACCAGGCCGATCAGCAGGAACTCGAACGATCCGCCGAAGACGAGCGCGCTGGACAGGCTGGCCCACCACCAGTCGAGCCCCGACTGGGTGACGAGCGCCCCGAAGGCGATGCCGAGCGGGACGAACCCCAGGCCCACGGCGGCGGAGTCCTGGAAGGCGGCATGCCGGGGCGAGTCGCCGACAGCGGCGGGGGATATAGACATGGCGACATTTTAGGAAAACTCGCACCTCATATGGTTGCCGATAATGACTCTATGATCAGTTCATGAGCAATGAAGTAAGCCTTGATGCGCTTGATCGGGAAATTTTGTTCCAGCTGCGTCAGGACGGCCGACTGACCAACGTCGAGCTGGCCAAAAGGGTCGGCCTGACACCGCCCCCCTGCCTGCGCCGGGTCAAGCGGCTGGAGGAGGCCGGTGTCATCGCCGGATACCGGGCCGTCATCGATCCGGAGGCCGTGGGTCGTGGGCTGGAAGTCCTCATCGACGTCGAGGTGAGCGCCACCGACCGCAAGACCTTCCTGGACTTCGAGGACACCGTGGCCTCCTACGAAGAGGTGACGGAGTTCCGTCGGATGTTCGGGCGCCCCGACTACTTCATCCGCGTCGCGGTCGCCGACCACGCCGCTTACGAGGCCTTCCTCACCGGCAAGCTCACCGGCATCCCCTGCGTTCTCCACGTCGAGTCCCACCTGACCATGAAGACGATCAAGGCCGGCCCGTGACCGACCGCGCGAAGGACTGGACCAGTGCGCCGCCATCCAGCATGATGACGCCGCCATGACAAAGTAGTCGTCGGGATGGATGGTGCCCGTGCGCGGATCCTTGGTGAGGACCACACTCGCCGCCGTACTCCTCCTGTCCCCGTTGACGTCCCTGCCCGGGGCCGCAGCCGCGGCCGAGCAGGGATCCGCCGTCGAGGCCGCCCCGCCCGCCGTGACGGCCGTCGCGAAGGACTGGACGCCGCCGCTGAGCACCCGGGGCCGCTGGATCGTCGACGCCGACGGCGACCGCTTCAAGCTGCGCTCCGGCAACTGGCACGGGGCCAGCGGCACTTGGAACGGCTCCGGCGATCCGGCCGACGACGCGAGCCACCACGCCGGCGAGAACTCCGGGCGGATTCCGCTCGGCCTGGATCGCGCGCCGATGGCCGAGATCATCGCCGGGTTCCGAGAGATCGGGATCAACAGCATCCGGCTGCCCTTCTCCAACGAGATGGTCCACGACAGCAGCCCGGTCACGGACGACGCCGTCGCCGCCAATCCCGCACTGCGCGGCAGGACCCCGCTCCAGGTGTACGACGCCGTGGTGCGCGAGCTCACCGCCGCCGGCCTGGCGGTGATCCTCAACAACCATACGAACACGACCCGTTGGTGCTGTGGAGTCGACGGGAACGAACGCTGGAACGCGAGCCGGTCCACCGAGGAGTGGGAGAACGACTGGCTGTTCATGGCCCGCCGCTACAAGGACAACAAGCGGGTCGTCGGAGCCGACCTCTACAACGAGGTCCGTCGCACCATCTGGGACGACCCCAACTGGGGCCTCGGCGACAACCACGACTGGTTCGCGGCCTCACAGCGCGTCGGCGACCGCATCCTGACCGAGGCCAACCGGGGTCTGCTGATCATCGTCGAGGGCATCAACTGGACCGGTATCCCGGTCGACGGCTTCGCGCACGAACGCCCCACCCTGGAGCCCGCCCGCCGCCTCTCCCACACGCTCGTCGACTCCGGCAAGCTCGTGTACTCCGCCCACTTCTACGACTACACCGGCCCGAACCACAGCGGGGCCACCGGCACGGGCGAGACCAGCGATCCCCGTTACCGCGACCTGAGCCCCGGCGAGCTGGTCGCCGTCCTGAACCGCCAGGCCTTCTTCGTCACCGCCGAACAGGACCGGCACTTCACCGCCCCCGTCTGGATCAGCGAGTTCGGCGTCGGCGGCCGGGATGAGACGGGCGCCAAGCAGCGCGCATGGTTCGAGAACTTCGTGGACCAGCTGATCCGCACCGACGCCGACTTCGCCTACTGGCCGCTCGTCGGCTGGCACGAGGGCCGCAAGGGCAACGGCTGGGCTCTGCTGCACTGGGACGCCGAGGGCCATCGCATGGGCCTCTACGACGGCGACGACTGGCGCGCCTCGGCCTGGACCCGGCTCATCGAGGCCGAGGGCCGCGCCGGGCCGGTGGCACCGGTCGCCGACTGGTCCATGCTCAGCCCCGACCACGGCGACTTCGTCCAGTCACGGCGGATGCGGGCCCTGCCCGACTGGGACTCCGGCGCCCGCAAGGCCGTCTGCCCCGACGGACAGCGGCTGCTGGGGCTGAGCCACACCGGCAACCGGGGCCTGTGCTCGGACGTGACCGCCGGTGCCCTGTGGGACCCGGCCGGCGGGCACGAGGTCGTCGTCGACGAACGGTATGTCGCCCCGGGGCGCGACTGGGCGTCCGGTTACACCAAACTCCAGTGCCCCGACGGCCGGTTCCTCATCGGGTACAGCGTGCGCGGCGCCGCGGTCTCCGCCGCCCTGTGCGCCACCGCCCCGGCCGGGAGGCTCGGCACGAGCGGTCGTACGGTCTGGTTCGACCGGGGCGACAACCGGGGGTCGGCTCCCAAGGGCGGGGACTTCGCGCAGGGCCACTACAAGGGGCAGTGCGCGGACGACGAGTACGCGGCCGGCGTCGGCTACACCGGCCGGGTGGGTTCATCCCGAACCCCTGACGCGCTGTACTGCCGCAAGCTGAGCTGAACGGCGCGGTCGGGGCATCCTGGAACCCGGATGCCGATCGTCTGTGTTGTCGCCGTTCTCGCCGCCGCGAACCTGCTGAACAACTGGCTCGCGCGGAGCCCCGGCATGTACGTGGTCATCTGCGTGGCCGCGACCGCCGTCCTGTTGCTCCTCGCCCGCTGGGACGGTCTCACCCGGGCCGACCTGGGGCTCGACGCGGCAGGGTTGCGCCGGGGACTGCGCTGGGCTCCCGTGCTGGCCGGGATCGTCCTGCTCGGGGTGGTGCTCCTCCTCGCCGTCCCGGCCGGCCGCGAGGCGTTCCGGGACTCCAGGGCGGCGGACCTGTCCGTGGCGCAGGTGCTGTGGGTGACGCTGGTGCGGGTGCCGGTCGGGACCGTGCTGCTGGAGGAGACCGCGTTCCGCGGGGTGCTGTGGGCCATGATCCGGCGCCGGCGCGGTACGGCCTGGGCCACCGGCCTGTCGTCGCTGCTGTTCGGACTGTGGCATCTGCTGCCGTCGCGCGGCATCAACCGGTCCAACGCCGCCGTCGGTTCGCTCTTCGGAGACGGCCCGGCGGGCGTGGCGCCGACGGTGGCCGTCGCGATCGCCGCCACGGCCGTCGCCGGGGTCGTCCTGTGTGAGCTGCGCCGCCGCTCCGGCAGTCTGCCGGCGCCGATGGCCCTGCACTGGGCGGTCAACGGCTTCGGTTACGTCATGGCCTGGGCGGCGGCCCGCTGGTGGCTCGACGGCTGAACCCTCAGAAGTTGATCATGTGGCCGGCGAGGCCGTGCACCGCTTCCTTGACCGCCTCGCCGAGGGTCGGGTGCGCGTGGACGTTACGGGCGACCTCATGGACGGTCAGGTCCCACTGCTGGGCCAGGGTCAGTTCGGGCAGCAGCTCGGTGACGTCCGGGCCGATCAGGTGGCCGCCGAGGAGTTCGCCGTACTTGGCGTCGCTGATCAGCTTCACGAATCCGGTCGCGTCGCCCAGGCCGTGCGACTTGCCGTTCGCGGTGAAGGGGAACTTCGCCACCTTCACGTCGAAGCCCCGCTCGCGCGCCTGTGCCTCGGTCCAGCCGAAGCTGGCGATCTGCGGCTGGCAGTAGGTGGCGCGCGGGATCATCACATAGTCCAGCTCCATCGTCTCGGCGTCCGCGATGGTCTCGGCGGCGATGATGCCCATGGCCTCGGCGGCATGGGCGAGCATCAGCTTCGCGGTCACGTCGCCGATGGCGAAGATGTGCGGGACGGACGTACGGCAGCGGCCGTCGACGTCGATCGCGCCGCGCTCGGTGACCGTCACGCCGGTCTTGTCCAGGCCGTAGCCCTCGACGTTCGGCTGGAAGCCGATCGCCTGGAGGACCTTGTCGGCCTCCAGTACCTGCTGGGCGCCGTCCTTGCCGGTGACCGTGACGCGCACCTGCTCGCCGGACTCGTCGACGGCGTCGACCCGCGTGGAGGTCAGCACGTCGATGCCCAACTTGCGGTACTGCTTGGCGAGTTCGGCGGAGACCTCGGCGTCCTCCAGCGGGGCCATCCGGTCCAGGAACTCGACGATGGTGACCTTCACACCGTAGTTGTGCAGGATGTACGCGAACTCGACGCCGATCGCGCCGGCGCCCGCGATGACGATCGAACGCGGCAGCTCCTCGGCCAGGATCTGCTCCTCGAACGTCACCACGCGCGAGCTGCGCCGGGTGCCGGGCAGCAGCTTCGGCGTGGCGCCGGTGGCGATGATGCAGTGGTCGAAGCCGATGGTGCGGGTGTTGCCGTCGTAGCCCGCCACCTGGAGGGTGTGCGGGTCGAGGAAGGTGCCGCGGCCGTCGATCTCGGTGATCTTGTTCTTCTTCATCAGGAAGTGGACGCCCTTGACCCGGCCGTCCGCGACCTTGCGACTACGGCGGAACGCCTCGCCGAAGTCGAAGGAGACCTGCCCCTCCACCTTGATGCCGAAGGTCTTCGCCTCGCGCGTGAAGATGTGCGCCAGTTCGGCGTTGCGCAGCAGCGCCTTGCTGGGGATGCAGCCCACGTTCAGACAGACGCCGCCCCAATACTTCTCCTCCACGACGGCGACGCGCTTGCCCAGCTGGGCGGCGCGGATGGCGGCGACGTAGCCGCCGGGGCCCGCGCCGAGGACCACGACATCGAAGCGCTCGTCCTGCTCGACCATGGAGAGTTCCTTCCTGAGTGCGACGTACCGCTCTGCTGGTGGCCGGGCCGTGCCGGGCACGGCGTACGGCTTCTTCCAGCATGACCGCATCGACGATGTTGTGTGGCGATGCGGGAGGGTGACGGTGATCTCAGGTGGTGTCCGCTCCGGCGGTCAGGTCGGTTCCGCGGTTGGTCAGCCGAGGCAGACGAGATTGAGCACGCAGAGCTGCGCCGGTGAGGTCTCTTCGGGTGCGGGGCTCTCCGGTGACGTGGAGGTTCCGGTGTCGGAGCCTTCGGTCGTCGTCGGGGCCGGCGTCTGCTGCTGGTCGGCCGACGAGTCACCGCTGCCGCCGGAGTTCGAGCCTCCTGCGGTCGGGGACACGGCCTGCGTCTGCGGAGCCGTGGTCGCCGTGGGACTGGGCGTGCCCGCCACGTCCGGTCGGGTGTACTGCCGCGTGGTGTGCGGCGTGGTGACGGACTCCCGCTCGGCGTTGGTCGGCGACAGATGCGAAGGGGTCGCGGCAGTGCCCGGGGCATCCTCGGTGTCCGGCTGAGTGGACGCCGGACGGGTGAACTCCGTCTGCTGCTGCTCCGGAAGCTCCGCGGTTGGCCTCTCCGGCGCGGTGGCCGCCTGGGCCTTGTCGGCGGCTCCCCGGTTCATCGCGGAGACGGTCAGCCCACCTCCGACCAGGGCGACGGCGGTCGCGACGACGGCCCGGCGCTGGTTCTTCTTCCAACGGGCCCGCTGGCGCCGCCGTGCGGCCCGGCCCTCCGAGGCGACGGGCACACCTTCCACGTCCTGCACGTCGGCAGACGAGGGGACAGGTGCCGTCTC
The DNA here is from genome assembly GCF_900103585.1 of Streptomyces sp. cf386. Taxonomy (GTDB): domain Bacteria; phylum Actinomycetota; class Actinomycetes; order Streptomycetales; family Streptomycetaceae; genus Streptomyces. The sequence continues at coordinate 161,693 of NZ_FNHV01000020.1, read as the reverse complement.
GTCTAGGTCGGCGTGCGGCGCCGGCTCGTCCCGGAAGTAGCCGTCGTACCAGGTGTCGACGGCGGGCGTCTCCCACCCCGGCGTTCCGGTCGCCACCGCTCCCGGCATGACCGACGCGGCGGAACCCCCTGTCGCGGAGGGAGCGATGTCCGGGGCGTAGGCGCCGCACCCGGGGCACACAAGGGCCCCGTTGAGGTGCCGACGGCACGAGGAGCAGTAGTCCATCTGCGGGCTTCCTGGGGGTCGAACGGCAGTGATCGAACGGCTCGCAACGCTAACGAGGCTTTGGACAGGCTGTGCGCAGTCCAAGTGATACTCCTGTGCAGATGTCCCAGGAGATGTGTGGGACCACGACCGGCTCACAGGTCACAGCAGCCCTCGCGGCGCATGCGGCGGCTCACCTCCAGCCATTCCTCGTCCGCCCGTCGCCCGGTGGGGGTGGCGGCGGTGGCGAAGGCGTCGACAAGGTCGGCCTGCTCGAACAGAACGCCGCCGCGCAGGACCGCCACCGTACGGGTCAGTTCGGTGAAGTTGGTGAAGGGGTCGCCGTCCACGACCGTGAGATCGGCGAGCTTGCCCTCCTCCACGGTGCCGAGGTCGGCGTCGGCGCCGAAGACGCGCGCGGGCAGCAGTGTGGCGGTGCGCAGCGCCTCGGCCGGTGACAGGCCGGCGCGGTGCAGGGCGCGCAGGGCCAGATGCAGGTGCAGGCCGACCGGGACGAGCGGCTGGTCCGTGCCGAGGACGACCAGGCCGCCGCCCGCGAGGATCCTGCGGTAGACGCTCATCTCCCTTGCCAACGTGGCCAGTTGGGCGTCGCTGGGCGGCCTTCCGGCCTGCTCGCGGACCAGCGCCGTGTCCCACGGTGGCATGAGCGCGGTGACGCGCGGGTCGTCCGCGAGGGCGGGGTCTGCGCCGAGCAGCGGGAGCGCGGTGAACGGAGTGGCGACGAGGTGGAAGCCGGCGCGGGTGTAGATCTCCTCGACGTCCTGGTAGGCACGGCCCGTGGCGGAGGTCGCGTGCCCGTACTCCAGCCGCTGCGTCGCCTGCAGATGGGTGGTCAGGTCCTGGCCCAGCTGCACACCCGGGGTGCACAGATGGCTGCCGCTGCGCACCCCGAGCCGCTCGTGCCCGAACTCCGCGGCCTCCTTCATCACCCAGCCCGGGGCGCGTACGTACGTCTTCACGAAGTCCCAGTCCAGCGCGGCCCCGCGCGCCAGCGAACGGTGCAGTCCCTCGCGGGTGCGGTGGGCGCGGCTCATGCTGTAGGCGACCCGCGCCCCGTCGAGCAGTTCGCCGGTGGTCAGCAGCCGGGGTCCGGCGAGGGCGCCGGCGGCGACCGCCTCCCGGATACGGGCCTGCTCGTAGGCGAAGCCGCCCAGCGAGACGGCGGTCGTGATGCCGTAGGCGAGTTGGAGCGCGGTCTGACGGCCGCCGTACGTGGTCTGCCAGGGGTGGGTGTGCGCGTCCCACAGGCCCGGCAGCACGGTGCGGTCGCTCGCGTCGACGCGGCGTTCGGCGGGACGGCCGGTGCGGTGAGGGGACACCTCCGCGATACGGCCGTCGCGGATCACGACGTCGATGTTCTCGCGGACGTCCGAGCCGGTGCCGTCCCAGAGGCGGCCCGCGTGCACGACCGTGTCGGCCGGGCGCGGTCTGCGAAGGCCCAACGGAACGCGGACGGTACGGGTCCGGCGGCTGTCGATGTCGAGCAGGCGCATGGTACCGGCGGAGAGGTACAGCAAGGTGCGGGCGTCGGCGGACCAGGACGGGTGGTCGGCGGGTTCGGTGGTGAGCTGGCGGGGCTCGCCCTCCGGGGTGCCGTCGGCCCGCACCGGCAGCAGCCAGAGCGCCGACTCGGCGATGACGGCCATCCAGCGGCCGTCCGGGGACCAGACGGGGCCGGAGTCGTAGCGGTCGGAGAGCGAGGTGTGCGGGGCGAGGGCGTGCGGGGTGGCGGTTCCGGTGGTCGTGTCGACGACGCGGATGAGGTTGTAGCCCTCGCGGAAACGCTGGTTGAGGCGGTTGCGGTCGCACAGGGCCACGTACCGGCCGTCGGGCGACCAGTTGGGCCGGCCGGGCAGGCCGCCGGTGCCGAGCGGCGCGGCGAGGATCTGTTCGCTGCCGTCGGGCAGGTCGCGCACCACGAGGTTGCCGGACATGTCCAGGCAGGCGAGCCGCGTCCCGTCGGGCGACAGGGCGGGGAAGACCCGGCCGCCCTCGGCGAGCACGGTCTCCGCTCCGGAGTCGAGGTCTCGCCGCCGCACGGCGAAGAGTCCGTCGCGGTCGTCGGCGTACACCAACGCCGTGCCGTCGGGTGTCCAGGTCGGTGCCAGCACGTAGCGGGTGGCGGGCACCTGAAGGACCTTGCGGGGTGCGCGGCCGCCCGTCGTGCCGCCGATCCACAGCGCGTTGAGCGCGGCGAAGGCGACGCTGCGGCCGTCCGGTGACAGGGCGGGCAGGTGCAGGGCGCGCACCGGGCGGGTGCCGGCGCCGTCGAAGTCGTAGGCCTTGCCGCGATAGCGGGGGCGGTGCACGGGCAGGGCGGCCGTGAACGGGATCTCCTCCGCGGTGGCCGGCGCGTCCGGGTCGATCAGGCGGAAACGTCCGTCGACCGTGAGGAGCAGTCGTTCGCCGTCCGTCCAGCGGGGCGGTGCGGGGAGGAGGTCGCCCTCGACGGTGACCGGTCGGCCGTCCACCACGAGGGTGCAGGAGGCTGCGGGCGAGGGTGTGGTGCGCAGGTAGGCCAGGCGCCCGCCGGGTGCGACGGCGGGGGTCATGAGCTGGGCGCCGGAGTCGTCGGTGTGCTCGGTGGCGACCGGGCCCCCGCCGTCGGCGGGCACCGAGGCGATGGTGGTCGCGCGCAGGGTGCCCGTCGAGGTGACGCCGGCGCGGACGAACAGCACGCGCTCCCCGTCGGACGACCACGCCGGGTCGAAGTCCTCCCAGCGGGCGTCCTGCCCCGGGCCCTGCTGTCCGGGGCGCCCGGTGAGCCGGGTCAGCGCGCCGGTGCGTACGTCCACGACCCAGACGCGGTACGGGGCGCCGGTCACGGTGTCGCCGCCGCGCTCGGAGGCGAACGCGACCCGGGTGCCGTCCGGCGACCAGGCCGGGCCCCGGTCGTCCCACGGTCCGTCGGTGAGCTGCCGTAACCCGGTGCCGTCCGGCCGCAGCGTCCAGAGGTGGAAGCCTCCGCCGCGGTAGGCGCACACGACGAGTCGGCTGCCGTCGGGCGAGAACTGCGGGCGGGTGGGTTCGAGGCCGGGCGGGGTGAGCGGTACGGCGGTGCCGCCCGCCCTCGGGATGGACCAGAGCACGTGCTGGACCTCGGCGACGAGCCGGTCACCGGAGGGGGCGAGGGTCGCGGAACCGCCGGTGGCGGCCGTGAGGGAGAGGGTGGTGGTGCCGGTGGCGGCGGTCGCGACCGGGGTGCCGATGGTGGTGAGCGCCGTCGCGGTGATGCCGGCGGTTGCGGTGGCCTGGAGGAATCCACGGCGGGAGAGCGGGCCGAGGTGGGGGGTGTCGGAGGGGTCTGTGGGGTCCAAGGAAGCTCCCAGTGCGCGGAGTTGGCGGGCCGGACAGGAGAGACCACTGGTGGGCAACGTAGGGGGCGGAGCCCGGTTACGGGCCCCGCCCCGGCGTTTCTCGGCCGTTCTTCGTGCCGGCTAGACCAGAAAGAGCAGTTGGACGGCGACGAGTACGTCGATGACACCGCACCACTCGGCGAACGTACGGGCCACGACCTTGTCGAGCCACAGGTGCACGAAGTCCCAGACACCGTGGAAGAACCAGCCCGCCGCCAGCAGATAGCGGCCCAGATCCGGATCCACCGCTATCCCGGCCAGCGCGAGCCCGCAGAACACGAGCGCGCCCACCGCCTGGACCCCGAAGGTGGCCCGCCCGTGCGGGGTCCCGCGGACGGCACCCCAGGCGAGGACCGCCAGCGCGAGGGCCACGAGGACCGTCGACGGGGCGACCACGTCCTGGAAGGGGAGCGTGAACACCAGCACCATGCCGGCGCCGAGCACCGGCCAGGTGGCCCGGGGCTTTCCTGTCTGGTTGACGACCAGATAGATCAGAGGCAGCAACGGCAGGGTCTCCGCGAAGCCGCCGACGGCGTCGGCCACGTCCTGCGAGCCCGACGCGAGCACGTTGACGGCGACGACCGCGATGGCCAGCACCGTGGGCCAGCGCCGCTTGAGCATCGTGGCCGGGTGCGGCCGGTCCGCCGTCGCGTGCGGGGCTGGGGTGGACATGGGGAACCTCCGTGGGTACCGGCGCGGGGTATCTGCTCGACACGTTCAGCCTGTTCTCCCGGCAAGCCCGTCAGTAGTGCCGAAACCCCATGCGCACACGTGGCGTTGTCACGTCCGCGCATGACATTTGTCATCCGGCCTGGGCCACAATGACCGGATGGGGGACGGGCGGATCGATCACGAGGCGGCGGGGCTTTCGAGCTTCCGTCGCTACACCTGGTGGACCGTGCCCGGCATGACCGTGTGCGTCCTGACCGTCTTCGTGGGCGCGTGGGTCCTCGACGGTGACGTCCCGCTGTGGGCCCGCGGCCCGGCCGCCGTCGCGCTCGCGGTCGAGGTGTGGGCGAGCGCCGTACTGCTGAGCCGCCGCCTGACGCTCCTGCCGGTGACGGACGCACACCCCGCCGGCCCGCCCCCGGGCTTGCTGCTCGCCGCCGTGGGAGCCGGCGTCGTGCTCGCGGCCCTCCCCCTGGCCGTACGCGACTACGGGCTGTGGCCGGTCGCGCCCGCCCTGGTCGTGGCGATCGTCGCCACGTACCTCCCGCCGCCCCGCAGGCGACCGTTGATCGCGGGCGCCGTGGTCCTCGCGCTGCTGCCCGGGGGCGTGGTCAGCCTGGTCGAGGGGGACGGGGAGCTGGCGTACGCCGCGCTGTTCCCGGCCGGGCTGGTCGCCTTCACGGCCTGGGTGACGCTCGGCCCCCTGTGGGCCTGGGACACGGCTTGGCGACTGGACGAGGCACGGCGGCTGGAGGCGGAGCTGGCGGTCCGGGAGGAGCGGCTGCGGTTCGCCGGCGACCTGCACGACATCCAGGGTCACCACCTCCAAGTCATCGCGCTGAAGAGCGAGTTGGCGGCACGGCTCGTCGAGGTGGACCCGGCGCGCGCGGCCACGGAGTTGAAGGAGATACGGCAGCTGTCGGCGGACGCCCTGAGCGACACCCGGGCCGTGGTGCAGGGCTACCGTCGTACGTCACTGGACGCCGAGATCGGCAATGCGACGCGGGTGCTGGCCGCGGCCGACATCGACGCGAGGACGACCCTCGAACCCGCCGCCGTGGCCACCGAGCTCACGGACTCCGCCCGGCACCTCCTCGGTCTGGTGATGCGGGAGGCCACCACCAACGTGCTCCGGCACAGCCGCGCCAGGCACGCCGAGGTCGACTACCGGATCGCGGACGGTCTCGCCCGACTGCGGGTGAGCAACGACGGCGCCGAGCGGCATCCCGCCGCCCTGGAAGGCACGGGACTGCGCACGCTCGCCGAGCGGTTGGAGGCGGCGGGCGGCGAGCTGACCTGGCATCACGACGGGGACCTCTTCCTGGTCGCGGCCGCACTGCCGGCGCAGCCGTGCCCGTCGCCGAACCCCGCGGACGGAGCCGCCCGATGATCCGCCTGCTGATCGCCGACGACGAGGATCTGCTCAGAAGCGCCCTGGCCGCCCTGCTCGGGCTGGAGCAGGACCTCACCGTCGTCGCCGAGGCGGCCACCTCGACCGAGGCGGTACGGCTGGCCCGCGAGCACCGCCCCGACATCGCCGTCCTGGACCTGGAGATGCCGCCCGCCGACGGGCTGCGTGCCGCCGAGGAGATCCGGGCCGAACTGCCCACGCGGATCGTTTTGGTGACCCGGCACGCGCGGCCCGCCGTACTGCGCCGGGCGCTGGCCGCCGGTGTGCGCGGCTTCGTCCCCAAGACGACCCCGGCGGCGCGGCTGGCCGAGATCATCCGTGACATCGCCGCCGGCCGCCGCTATGTGGACCCGGACATCGCCGCGTCCGCGCTGACCGAGGACGACTGCCCCCTCACCGGCCGCGAACTGGAGGTCCTGCGCGCCGCGCGCAAGGGCGCGTCGATCGCGGAGATCGCGGCCGAGGTCCACCTGGCGTCCGGCACGGTCCGCAACTACCTCTCCTCCGCCATGTCCAAGCTGGGCGTCCCCACCCGGCACGCGGCCGCCCATCGCGCCTGGGAGCAGGGCTGGATCTGACATCACTCGTCCGAGGGGCCGATCCGCCGATGTCCCTCATCCGGTGTCGCCGCGCGCCGAAAATCCGGCCATGGGCACTGGTGGGCAGAGTCGACGGGTCGGTGCGGTCTATCTCGCGCTGTCGGTCGGCGGCATGATCGGGGCGGTGTTCCTCGCCGTCCGTTTCGACCTGCGGATCGCCGAGACGCTGGCCGCTCTGCTGCCGTCGGTGGGCGGCATGTACCTCTCGTGGGCGACGTTGCGCGCCGATCGGCACGACGGCGAGGAGGACCTGGCCCGGGTCGCGGATCGGCTGGCGCTGGCGGTGCGGCAGCAGTGGGAGGCCGAAGCCCGGGTGCGGCGCCTGAACGACCCCTATCCGCTGCCGGTCTCCTGGCGGGCGGCCGACGCCCGGTTCGGCGAATCGTGGTCGCTGCTGAGGGAACTGGCCGACGACGGGACGGTTCCTCGCGCCGGCTGGGCCGGCGGACCGGATGAACTGAGCGGAACGGGCGGGGAGATCACCGAGGTGTTCCTGGAGCGCGTACCGACGCGCCGCCTGTTGATCCTGGGCGGTCCGGGCACCGGGAAGAGCATGCTGCTGGTCCGCCTGCTGCTGGCCCTGACGACCGTACGCACCCAAGGCGGCCCCGTTCCGGTGCTGTTCTCGCTCGCGTCGTGGAATCCCGAGGTGCAGACGCTGGAATCCTGGATGGCGCAACGGCTCCAGCGCGACTACAGCGGCCTCGGCGCCCCGGAGTCCGGCCACGCGGTCGGCAACGCCCTCCTGGAGCACCGGCTGATCCTGCCGATCCTGGACGGCTTCGACGAGATCCCGGAACCGTTCCGCGCCAGGGCCCTGGACGCCGTCAACTCGGCGCTGCCGCCCGGCCGACCGCTGGTCCTGACCAGCCGTTTGGCACGGCATCTGCAGCGCACCCTGGGCGGCACCACCGACCTCGGCTGGTGGCAGGTGCGCCGGGCGTTGCCGAGGCGGTTCGCCCAGGTGTGGACGGGAGTGGTCCTCGGCGCGGTGGCCTGGGTCGCCGCGACCGGCGCGGGCCGGCTCACGGCACTGCTCGCCGGCCTCGACTCCGGATGGCTGACGGGACCGCCGGCGGCCATGGTCGCGGGCCTGGCCGGAGGGATCGCGGGCGGTATCGGCTGCGGCCTCGTCGCAGGCCTGGCCGGAGGTGCCGCCGAGGGCCTGACCCATGTCCTCGCGACCGGGCAGTCGCAGTGGCCGGCGGCCACGATGGCCAACGGGCTGGCCTACGGTTTCGTCGGCGGCATCGTCGGCGCGCTCTCCAGCAGAGGCTCTCCGACCGGGCAGGGCTGGACCTGGGACCACCGCATGTGCGCCGTGGGCTTCGTCACCGGCGGCACGCTCTTCTTCGCGTACCGCCTCAACCACGGTGCTACGGCCGCTGCCGTGGGAGCTCTCGCCGCCGCCCTGGTGTCCGCGCTGGCGGGCGGCGTCTTCGGCAGCCGTGCCGGACGCCTGTCCGCACACCGCCCGGGTGCCATCCCGACCGTCCGCACCCGGTGGGCCTGGGACTGGCGGGGCTTCTCGACAGGGCTCGCCGGCGGCTGCGCCATCGGCGTCACCCACTGGGCCGTCACCAGACTCCAGTCGCTCCTCTCCGGCACGGCCTCCTACCCGGTCTCCACGATGCTCACCTTCTCCTGCGCGTTCGGCCTGGCGGTGGGCATCGCGCACGGCCTCTCCGGCAAGCCCGCCGATCTCACGGCCCCGACCGGTCCGGTCACCCTGCTGGAGCAGGACCGGCGGATCTTCGCCAGAGTGTGGCTCGCCGTGGGCCTGGCGGTCGGCGCCGCCTTCCTGCTCTGCTACGGCGTCGAGTACGTCGTCCACGACGGGCTCGCCTACGGGCTGGGCCGCGGAACCACGGACGGCCGGGCCATCTCGATGACCCCGGCCCACATCCTCGACCGCGGCCTGGCCTACGGCCTCACCGTCGGCCTGGCCGCCGCGCTCAGCCAGAACGCCTGGTGGTACTACACCCTCACCCGCCACCACCTGGCCACCCGCAGGCATCTCCCCCGGGACCTGACGGCCTTCCTCACCGACGCCCACGAACACCGCGGCGTGCTGCGCCAGACGGGAGCGGTCCACCAGTTCCGCCACATCGACCTGCAACATCATCTGGCCGCACCGGAGGCGTCCCAGGAGTCCGGAGTGCCGCGAGCGCGCCGGCCCTGGCCCTGGATCCCACGCCGACGGCACGCGGAGAGGGAACCGATGACCCGGGTGTGACGCCGTGGCTCAGCGTCCCTTCAGGAGGCGGCGGAAGGTGGGGCACTCCATGTGGCTCGGGGCGGGGCAGGCGGCGGCATGCCGTAGGGAGTCGCGCAGGAGGGCGAGTTCGCGGATCCGCCGGTCCAGCTCGTCCGCCTTGGTCGCGAGCAGCTGCCGGTCGAGGTCCGGCCGGCCGTCCGGCGCGAACATGCGGGCGATCTCGTCGAGCGAGAATCCGGCGGTCCGCCCCATCGCGATCAGGGCCAGGCGCTCCAGTACCCCGGGATGGTACTGACGGCGCAGGCCCCGCCTGCCGATCGAGGCGATCAGCCCTCTCTCCTCGTAGTAGCGCAGTGTCGAGGCGGGCACTCCGGCGCGTCGCGCCACCTCGGCGATGTCCAGGTCCGTCATGGTCTTGACCTCAAGTCGGCTTGAAGTAGCACGCTGTCATTACGGCCCGGTGAGGACAAGCCCAGGAGGCGATCATGGACGTCACACGCAGGACGGACGACGAGCAGGCGGCCCGTTGGAAAGGCCCCGCCGCCCATGCCTGGGTGGCGGCGCAGGCACTGTTGGACAGGACCCTCAAGCCGTACGAGGACCTGCTCCTCGAAGCGGTACCCGCCGGGCACGAAGGTCGGGTGCTCGACGTCGGCTGCGGCACCGGCGGCACCACGGTGGCCGTCGCACGACGGCTCGGCCCTGGCGGTAGCTGTGTCGGCGTCGACATTTCCGAGGCGATGATCACCGCTGCGCGGGAGCGCGCCGAGCGCGAGGCGGTACCGGCCTCCTTCGTCTGCGCCGACGCAGAGGATCACTCGTTCGAACCGGCTGCCTTCGACACCGTGATCTCGCGTTTCGGTGTCATGTTCTTCAACGACTCCGTCCGGGCCTTCGCGAATCTTCGGCGCGCGGTGAGGGACGAGGCCGGGCTGCGGTTCATCGTCTGGCGCGGTCCCGAGGAGAATCCGTTCATGACGACGGCCGAGCGCGCCGCGGCACCGCTCCTGCCGAGCCTTCCCGCCCGCCGACCGGACGGGCCGGGACAGTTCGCCTTCGCGGACGCCGGCATGGTCGACCGCATCCTGGTGGAGAGCGGCTGGGCCGGGATCGACATCCGTCCCGTCGACGTGCCCTGCACGCTGCCCGAGCCGGAACTGATCGGCTACTTCACCCGGCTCGGGCCGGTCGGTCAGGTGCTGCCCGAGGCGGACGAGCAGACCCGCGCACGGGTCGTCGAGACGGTCCGCGCGGCGTTCGATCCGTTCGTGCGGGGCGCCGAAGTCCGCTTCACCGGGGCCTGTTGGCTGGTCGACGCCCGAGCCGGTGCCCACGGCCCCGACGCGAAACTTTCGTGATCTCGGCACCCCTTCCTGAGGGCGAGCGAACCGGCACATAGTGAGGGAGCGGTGCTACGGGGTCGGCCACGGGAACGGTGATTCAACGAGATGACGCTGAAGAAAGCCCTGGTGGTGCGCGGCGGTTGGGAGGGGCACCAGCCGGTCGAGGCCACGGAACTCTTCCTGCCCTTCCTGCGGGGCAACGGCTACACCGTCCGGGTCGAGGAGTCGACCGACGTCTATGCCGACGCCACCGAGATGGCCGCCACCGATCTCGTCGTGCAGTGCGTCACGATGTCGCAGATCTCCGCCGGGCAACTGGCGGGACTGAGCGCGGCGGTCGAGGCCGGCACCGGCTTCACCGGCTGGCACGGCGGCATCGCCGACTCCTTCCGCGCCTCCTCCGACTATCTCCACCTGGTGGGCGGACAGTTCGCGACCCACCCGGGCAAAGAGCCGTGCGATCGCCAGGGCGGCCAGGAGGACAACTATCTGCCGTACGTCGTCACCCTGACGGAGCTCGGCCGCGAGCACCCTGTCACGGCGGGCATCGAGGACTTCGAGCTGCACACCGAGCAGTACTGGGTGCTCCACGACGACCTGATCGACGTCCTGGCCACCACCACCCATCCCGCCCGGCCGTGGCAGCCCTGGCACCGGCCGGTCACCTCGCCGGCGATCTGGACCCGCCGCTGGGGCGCCGGACGGATCGTGGTGACGACGCCGGGGCACAGCCTCGACGTGCTGGAGGACCCGAACGTCCGCACCGTCATCGAGAGGGGCATGCTGTGGGCGACCCGCACCGCGTCGGCGTCGTAGGACTCGGGGTCATCTCCCGCGCGTATCTGGACACCCTCGCCGGCCATCCCGCCGTACGGATCACCGCGGTCGCCGACCTCGACGCCTCCCGGTCGGCCGCGGTCGCCGCCGAGTTCCCCGGCGTCGAGGCGCTGACCGTCGAGGAGCTGCTGAGCAGCCCGGACGTGGACACGGTGCTGAACCTCACCGTCCCCGCCGCCCACGCGGAGATCGCCCTCGGCGCGATCGGCGAGGGGAAGAACGTCTACGGAGAGAAGCCGCTGGCCGCCGACTTCCCGGACGCCCAAGCCGTGTGGGAAGCCGCCGCGAAGGCCGGCGTCGGGGTCGGGTGCGCGCCGGACACCGTCCTGGGCACCGGAATCCAGACGGCACGGGCGGCCGTGGCGGCGGGCGGTATCGGGCGCCCTCAGTTCGCCTCGGCCGTGATGGTCACCGCGGGGCACGAGCGCTGGCATCCGCACCCGGACTTCTACTACACCGCCGGGGGCGGCCCGTTGCTGGACATGGGGCCGTACTATCTCGCGTCCCTGGTCCATCTGCTGGGACCGGTGCGTGCCGTGACCGGGGCGGCGAGTCGGCTGCGCACCGAGCGCGTGATCGGCTCCGGCCCACGTGCGGGCGAGCGGATTCCGGTCGAGGTGGACAGTCATGTCTCGGGCGTGCTGGAGCACGTGAACGGGGCGCTGACGACGATCACGACGAGCTTCGACGGCGTCGCCACGACAGCCGCGCCGATCGAGGTCCACGGTGACGCGGGCACCCTGGCGGTTCCGGATCCGAACCACTTCGACGGTGAGGTACGGCTCTTCGAACTCGGCGGCACTCGGTGGCGTGCGCTGCCGCCGTCCGCGGGCTACGTGGACGCCGCACGGGGCGTGGGTCTGCTCGACTTCATCGCCGCGGACGGGCAGCGGGCACCCCGGGCGAACGGTGACCTCGCCCTGCATGTGCTGGAGACGATGAGCGCGCTGCTGCGCTCGTCGGCGGAGGGGCGCCGCATCGAGCTGACGACGTCGGCGCAGCCGCCCGTCCCCGTCCCACTGACGCCCGCCGAGGAGTGGCGGGGAACCGCCGGCGGACCCTCGGCAACGCGGTGAGCGGAGGTCAGTCCACGGGCCAGGTGTGCGCGGGCGCGTTCAGATGCATGAAGTCCATGTACGTCCTGGTCATCTGCCGCAGCGCCTCGTACCGGTCGGTGGTGCCGCCCTTCTCCAGGTGGTGGACCGTCTCCGCCTGCCACAGGGCGCCGTTGCGGGCGGTGACACAGCGCTGCTCGACGATGCCGAGCATGGGTTCGCGCCAGCTCGTGTCCATGCCGGCCAGCTCCAGGCCCCGATGGGCCAGGGGCAGCAGGCGCCGCAACACCAGTTCCGTGACCGGCACTTCGCCCACGCCGGGCCAGTACAGACGGGCGTCGATGCCGTCCCGGGCGGCGGTGTGGAGGTTCTCCTCGGCGACCGCGAACGACATCCGCGTCCAGATCGGCCGGTCCTCGTCGACCAGGGCGCGGGTGAGGCCGTAGTAGAAGGCGCCGTTGGCGATGATGTCGGCCACGGTGGGGCCGGCGGGCAGGACGCGGTTCTCGATGCGCAGATGCGGGCCGCTGTCGGTGACGGCGTAGACGGGGCGGTTCCAGCGGTAGATCGTGCCGTTGTGCAGGGTCAGCTCGCCGAGCTGCGGAGCGCCGCCGCTGTCGAGGGCCTGCTGCGGGTCCTCGTCGTCGCAGAGCGGGAGCAGCGCCGGGAAGTAGCGCACGTTCTCCTCGAACAGGTCGAAGACGCTGGTGATCCAGCGCTCGCCGAACCACACCCGGGGTCGTACGCCCTGGGCCTTGATCTCCTGCGGGCGGGTGTCGGTGGCCTGCTCGAACAGGGGGATGCGGGTCTCGCGCCACAGTTCCTTGCCGAAGAGGTAGGGCGAGTTCGCCGCCAGGGCGATCTGTACGCCCGCGATGGCCTGGGCGGCGTTCCAGTAGCTCGCGAAGTCCTTCGGTGAGACCTGAAGGTGGAACTGGGTGCTGGTGCAGGCGGCCTCGGGGGTGATGGTGTCGGCGTACGTCGCGAGCCGCTCCACGCCGTCCACGGTGATCCGCAGGTCCTCGCCGCGCGCTGCGAAGATCTGCTCGTTGAGCAGCCGGTAGCGCGGATCGCCGGACAGGGCGGCCTCGTCGACGTGGGTCTCCCCCAAGGTCGGCAGAATACCGATCATGATCAGATGCGCGCCCACGGCCGAGGCGCGTTCCTCGGCGTGGTTGAGCGCGTCACGGATCGCCTGCTCCCAAGCGCCGGGGCCGCCGGTGGTCAGCTCCCGGGGCGGAATGTTGATCTCCAGATTGAAACGGCCCAGCTCGCTGGACCAGGCCGGGTCGGCGATCGCCTGCAGCACGTCGGTGTTCCGCATCGCCGGCAGCCCGTCGGCGTCCACCAGGTTCAGCTCGATCTCCAGCCCGACCCGAGGCCGCTCGCTCTCGAACGTCGACTCGCGCAGCATCTGCGCCAGCACGTCGAGGCAGGTGTGCATCTTCTCCCGGTACCGACGGCGGTCCTCCCGCGTGAACACCAGGGCCGGCACATCACGTCCCATCGGGCCCTCCCGAGTTCCCTCGGCGGATCCTCTCGTCCCCAGAGTGGCACTTCGGGGGCGAGCAGGACAGTCGGGGCAGCGCGGCAGTCCCGCGGTACCGCATGGGCAGACGGCCGGATGGCGCACCGGGGCACACAACGTGCTCGTCCGTGCGGCACAGAGTGATCAGGCCCTCAGGGGCGGGCGGTAGAGGTAGTCGGGCGGTGGAGGTACACGCCCATGGGCCCGCCCGCGATCCGGCCCGCCCGCAGGATGTGGTGGCCCCGCAGGAACGTGTCGGTGACCCGGGCGGTCAGTTCGAAGCCCTCGAAGGGGGTGTACTCCTGCGACGACTCCGACTCCTCGGCGCGCACGGACAGGTGCGGTCCGGGTCGACCAGGGCGATGTCGGCGTCGTAGCCGGGTGCGAGGGCGCCCTTGGTGGGCAGGCCGTAACGGCGGGCGGGGTTCCAGGAGGTCAGGGCGGCTATGCGGCCCGGCGGCAGGCCGCGTTTCGTGCCCTCGGTGAGGAGGCCGGGCAGGAGGTACTCGGCCCCGCCGAAACCGGCCCTGGTGAGGAAGACGGCGTCCTTGGGGTCCTTCGACTCACCGAACTTCAGCTCCTCCCGGCAGCACGCGTGATCGCTGACGACCCAGTCGACGGTGCCGTCGAGCACGTACTCCCCCAGCGCCTCGACGTCGTCGCGGGGCCGCAGCGGCGGGTTGACCTTGCCTCCGAGGCCGTGCCGTGTTCACCGAGCAGCCGAGCGACTTCTGCGCGGGGAGGAAGAGCCAGCGCTCGGTCTTGAGCATGGTGATCTTCTTCTGGAGCTCGGGGCGCGGCTTCAGCAGGTCGTTCCAGCTGTCGGGTGCCGCGCCGACGAGGTCCTTGCGGTAGCAGAGCCCGGTGGTGCCCCATGTGTAGGGGACGGAGTAGACGTTGCCCTTGTCGTGGGCGAGCCGGGAGGCCAGCGGATCCAGGTTCTTGAGGTGGGGGACCAGGTCGCGGTGGATCGGTTCGAGCAGGCCCTGTGCGGCGAGTGCCTGGGCGTACTGGCCCGATACGAACGCCACGTCGATGCCGCTGTCGGAGGAGGCGGTCAGTTTGGCGACGATCTCCTCGTTGGTCGCGTGCTTCGCGACGGTGACGGGTGGTTCGGCGGAGGACTTGAAACGGGCGGGCAGGTCCTCCGGCATGTAGCCGTCCCAGTTCGAGACGGTGAGCCGCTGCTCGCTCAGGTCCGCCTCGGGGTCGAGCGAGGCGGGAGCGGTGCCGGTTCCCTCCGGACCGCTGTCACCGGCGCAGGCGGCGAGTACGAGGGCAAGGGCGACTGCCATCGCGGCCATCGGAACCTGCCTGAACCTCGGTGCGCGTAACACGCCACTCCTTTGCTGTCGCGACCAGCCGGCTGAGTGCGGGGTGTGCCCGTGAGTGCGGGGTGTGCGCGATGCGTGGGCGATCGGATACCTCATCGGCGAGTGCCGCCGCGGGGCAGCCGACGCTGTGGACGTTCGGGGACGAACGCGTGGTCGTCTTCGCCGGGAAGGTGTTCCGATACCGGCGGGGCGACGCGGCGGGCCGGGCCGAGGCGATCGCGTACGGAAGGTCGGTGGGCACGCCCGAGCATCAGCTCGACTGGGCGGAGCGAGCGGGCCGCGGGCTCCCTCGCGGCGGACAGCCGTCGCGCCTCCGTACAATTTGAACCCGAACGACACCGCTGTCCGACGCGCCCGCGGCGAAGGAGTGTGCCATGCCCGGCCAACGATCGATCACCGAAGCCGAGAAACTGGCCGAGGCCAAGCTCGGCGGCATCCCGCTGCACCGGGAGCAGATGGCCGTCGTCGCCAACATCTACCGCGCTGCCTCGACGGTCCGGCAGCACCTGGAGAACTCCGTGCTGCGCGGGGCCGATCTGACCTGGACGGCGTTCGTGGTGCTGTGGGTGGTGTGGGTGTGGGGCGAATCGGAGACCCGGCATGTCGCGGAGGAGGCCGGTATCTCCAAGGGGACGCTCACCGGTGTGTCGCGGACGCTGGAGGGCCGGGGGCTGCTGAAGCGGGCCGGGCACGCCACCGACGGCAGGCTGGTGCTGCTCAGCCTGACCGAGGAGGGCGAGGCGCTGATGCGGCGCCTGTTCCCGGCGTTCAACGAGGAGGAGGCCTTCGTCGCCGGGCGGCTGAGCGGCGAGGAGTGCCGGAGCGTCGCGGAGGGACTGCGCCGGGTGGTGCTCCAGGTCGAGGAGCAGGGCGAGGAACGCCGGATCGCCCTCCTCGACGGGGCCGAGCCGGCACCGCGGCGCAGTGGGCGCCGGCCGAAGGCCTGACCCGCGCCCACTGCTCAGCGACGCTCGCGCGCGGCCCGTACCAGGGCGTCGAAGAGGCCCTGTTGCGCCGGATCCCGGTGCGCGGTGTCCTCGGGGTGCCACTGCACGGCCGTGAACCAGCCCTTCGCGCCCGGGAGTTCGAGCCCTTCCACGGTTCCGTCGTCGGCGCGCGCGGTGACCGCGAGTCCCTCGCCGAGGCGGTCGACGCGCTGGTGGTGGTAGCAGGAGGCCTCCGCCTTCTCCGCGCCGGTGGCCTGCTCCAGCAGGGTGCCGGGCCCGATCGGCACCGGGTGCACGCTGTGCCGGTGTTCACGTTCGGGACCGCCCATGTCCTGCTCCAGCGTGCCGCCGAGCGCGACGTTCACGACCTGCAGACCGCGGCAGACAGCCAGCAGGGGCACGCCCAAGTCCAGTGTGTGCCAGGCGACTTCGAGGTCGAAGGTGTCCTGGAGGTCGTCCACGTCGTAGACGCTGTCGTGGATGTCGGCGGAGCCGTAGCGGTGCGGTGCGAGGTCGCCGCCGCCGGGGAGCAGGACGCCGTCGAAGCGGGCGAGGCGTGCGGCGACGTCCCCGGAGGCGGGATGGATGCTCGCCGGTTCGCCGCCCGCTCGCCACACCGCCTCGATCAGGGCGCGGGCGCTCACCTCGGCGGCGTACCGGAGCGCCGAGGTCGTGGCGGAGAAGCGGGCGGGTACGGCGATGAGGGGGCGGGTCACAGCTGGATCCAGGTCGTCTTGAGCTCGGTGTACTTCTCCAGGGCGTGCACGGACTTGTCGCGGCCGTTCCCGGACTGCTTCATGCCGCCGAAGGGGACGGTCAGATCGCCCTCCTCGTAGCAGTTGACCCAGACCGTGCCGGCCTTGAGGGCGCGGGAGACGCGGTGGGCCGTGGAGAGGTCGGAGGTCCACAGGCCGGCGGCGAGACCGTACTCGGTGGCGTTGGCCAGCCGTACCGCCTCGTCCAGGTCGTCGAAGGCGAGGACCGACAGGACGGGGCCGAAGATCTCCTCACGGGCCAGCCGCATCCCCGGCTCGACCCGGTCGAAGACGGTCGGCGCCAGGTACGTCCCGCCCGACTCGGCGTTCACGCGCTCGCCGCCGGTGCGCAGCCGGGCGCCCTCGTCGCGGCCGGTGCCGATGTGGTCGAGGACGCGGCCCAGGTGGGCCTCGCCGACCAGGGCGCCCATCTCGGTGGCCGGGTCGAGGGGGTCACCGACGCGCAGCTCGCGGGCGCGGCGGATGACGGCCTCGGTGACGCGTTCGGCGACGGAGGAGTGCACCAGGAGCCGGGAGGGAGCCGTGCACATCTCACCCTGGTTGAAGAAGATGCCCCAGGCCGCGGTGGCGGCGGCCCGCTCCAGGTCGGGGGCGTCGGGGAGGACGATGTTCGGCGATTTGCCGCCGAGTTCGAGCCAGACGCGCTTGAGGTTGGAGTCGGCCGCGTAGTGCAGGAAGTGGCGGCCGACGGCGGTGGAGCCGGTGAAGGCCAGGACGTCGACGTCGGGGTGGAGTCCGAGGGCGCGTCCGGCGACGGGCCCGTAGCCGTTCACCACGTTGAGCACGCCGGGCGGCAGACCGGCCTCGGTGGCCAGACGGCCGAGGAGGAGGGCGGACAGCGGGGAGTTCTCGGACGGCTTCAGTACGACCGTGCAGCCGGCCGCGAGCGCCGGGGCGATCTTCCAACTCGCCAGGGTCAGGGGGAAGTTCCAGGGGACGACCGCGCCGACGACACCCGTCGGTTCGCGGGTGACCAGGGCGAGCGCGTCGGGGGCGCTGTGCGGGGACTCGTCGGTGAGCTTGTCGGCGAGTTGGCCGTACCAGCGGAAGGTGGTGATGGCGGCGCGCAGTTCGATGTCGTACGCGTCCGTGATCGGTTTGCCCATCTCCAGGCTGACGGTCAGGGCCAGTTCCGCGCGCCGCTCCTCCAGCAGGTCGGCCAGCCGCAGCAGTACCCGGCCGCGCTCGACCGGAGCGAGGCGCGGCCACGGCCCGGCGTCGAAGGCCCGGCGCGCGGCGGCGACGGCCGCGTCCACCTCGGCGGCACCCCCGTCGGCGACCTGCGCCAACACCTGTCCGTCGCGGGGCGAGACGACCGCGAAGGCCCCTCCCCCACCCGGTTCGTCGGCGCCGTCGATGTGATGGGCGCCGGGCGGATCCAGGGACTTGGCGCGACGCAGCCACTCCTCGTGGGTGGCGTCCAGCATGCGGGACCTCCAGATAACGTTTGATTTCAAACAATGCGGTCAGAGGTGGCCGGCCGTGAACCGTCGTCCGGCCGGCGCCCCGGCCGGACGACGGGCTTGCCCTACGGACGGGCCGCCGAGCGCGTCAGTCGACCGGCGACCACCCCCAGCACCAGCACGGCCGGAACGGTCCCCTGCAGCCACAGCGCGGTGGTCCGGTCGCCGCCGATGAGGGTCGTGAAGTTCTCGACGATCAGCCAGATGGCCCCGGCGATCCCCACGGCCCCCAGCACGGGCGCGATCAGCGTGTTCCACGGCCGGGTGTCGAGGCGCTCGCGCCGGAAGAAGGCGACGACCGAGGCCGAGGTCAGGAAGTACAGGAGCATGATCGCGAGGACGGCGATACCGCTCCCCCACGAGAACAGGGTGAGCACCGGGTCCTTGCCGGCCAGCGCGAACGGGATCACCAGCAGGACGGCGATCGACGTCTGCGCGAAGCCCGCCGCACCGGGCGAGTGCCGTCGGTTGACGGCCGACAGCCTGCGCGGCAGGAGCCCCTCACGGCTGAGCGAGAACAGGTAGCGGTTGGCCGAGTTGTGGAAGGCCAAGATGCCGGCGAAGAGGGAGGTGGCCAGCAGGACGGGCAGGACGTCGTTGACCCAGGTGCCGAACTGGGCGGCGATCGGCGCGAAGACGAACGCCGTCGAGTCGCCGCTCTCCAGCGCCTGCCCGGCGGCCCCGGCCGCCTTCGAGGCGCCGTAGGAGGAGATCAGCATCCAGGAGGCGAAGGCGAAGAAGCCGGTGACGAGGGCGACGGCGAGGTAGGTGGCGCGGGGCACGGTCTTTCGCGGTTTGCGCGCCTCCTCGCCGTAGATGGCGGTGGCCTCGAAACCGATCATCGACGCCACGGCGAACATCAGCGCCACGCCCGGAGCGCCGTCGAGGGCGGCGCCCGGCGAGAAGGTGTCCGCGAAGCCGAGCCCCTCGGGCCCGCCGCCCTTGACGAGCGTGACGACGGCGAAGGCGCTCAGGATGCTGAACTCGGCCAGCACGAACACGGCCAGCACTTTCGCGCCCATCTCGATGCCGAGGGCGCCGAGAACCTGCACGATCGCCATGGTGACCAGGGCGCACAGCCACCAGGGCACGTCCGCGCCGGTGTAGTGCGCCAGCAGGCCGCTGACGGTCGCCCCGTACAGGCCGTACATGGCGGCCTGGACCGCGCAGTACGCGAAGAGGGCGATCCCCGCGCTGCCGTTGCCGAGGTCTTTGCCGAGCCCCTTGCCGATGTACCGGTAGAAGGCCCCGGCGTCCACTACATGCCGGCCCATGGCGACGAAGCCGACCGAGAAGAGCAGGGTGATCAGACCGGCCGCGAGATAGGCGGCGGGGGCCCCGGCGCCGTTGCCGATGGCGACGGCGATGGGTACGGCGCCCGCGATGCCGGTCAGCGGCGCCTGGGCGGAGAGGACGAAGAAGAGGATGCCCAGCACGCCGAGGGAGTTGGGCTTGAGCTTGCCTGCGGTGGAGGCATCGGGCGTCTGGTTCCTGACCGCCGTCTGACTGTCCACTCGGATCACCTGCCTGGGAGAAGAGGACTTCGTTTCAGGCCAAACGAGTTGCCTCATGGTGGGCTGGAACTATCCGTTTGGCAAGGGGTGCGCCCAAGAATTGGCACGACGCCGAAGAGGACCGCGGGCCACAGGCGCCCGGGGTGCCGGAAAGCGCAGGTCAGCCGTCGTTCTGCGGTGCGCAGGTCAGCCGTCGTTCTCCGGCACGTCGTCACCGTCGGCCGCCAGCAGCCGGAGCAGGCCCCGCAGCTCCTCGATCGCCGCGTCGGTGGTCTCGGGCTCGCCGAAGACGAGCTGGTGCAGCACGAGCCCGTCCAGGGCGGCGAAGATCAGCCGGGTGAGCGGGCGGTCGGCGCCGTCGGGCAGCATGCGGGACAGCTCGCGCTCGGTGGCGTCGAAGTAGTCGTCGTACAGGGCACGGATCTGCGGGAGGAGCTCGGGGCGGCGCCGGGCCTCCAGCAGCAGCTCGTACTGGAAGGCCTGGATGTCCGGATCGGCCGTGACCATGTCGGAGACGCCGACCGAGAAGTCGGCGACCTTGCCGGTGCCGGGTTCGAGCGCGCTGGTGCTGAGCGAGGTGCGGATCGCGTGGGCGAGGGCCTCCTCGATGAGCGCGTCGCGCGAGCCGAAGTGGTGGACGACCAGTCCGTGCGTGGTGCCCGCCTCCTGCGCGACCGCCCGGTAGGTGAGCTTGCGCAGCCCGCCCCGCGCCACGACCCGCACGGCGGCGTTCAGCAGGGCCTCGCGGCCCTCGCCGTAGTTCATGCGCCGGCGCGGCTTGCGGTCCTCGGGCCCCTGGCCTTCCTCGGGCCCTTCGGCGGGTGCGGTCATGTTCGCGACCTTACCCGCCGCCTCGGACACCGCCGTAGGCCCGGTCACCGCCGCACGCCTGGTCACCGCCGCGGCGGCCGGATGCCGCGGAACTCCCAGTCACCGCCGAGCGCGGTGGACAGCACCTCCTCGGACTCGGTCGGCTGGGCGCCCACGTCGGCACGGATCGGGGTGGGTCCGGTGACGATGTGGTTGGTGAGCCGCCCCAGGCCCTCCACCTCGACCTCGACGAGGTCGCCGGGCCGCACGGGCCGGGAGTTGGCGGGCGTCCCGGACAACAGCACATCCCCGGGATACAGGGTGATCGTGCGGGCGATGTCCGCGACGAGATAGTGCATGTCCCACTTCATCTCGTCCGTCGAACCGTCCTGCACCACCTCCCCGTTGACGTACGTCCGCAGCCGCTTGCCGTGGAAGTCCCAGTCGGTGACCAGGCCCGGGCCGAGCGGGCACAGGGTGTCCGACCCCTTCACCCGCAGCATGGAACCGGCGTCGGTGTCGCGGAAGTCGTGCAGCCCGTAGTCGTTGGCGACCGTGTAGCCGGCGATGTACTCCCCCGCCTCGGCCGGGGAGACGTTGCGCGCGGTCTTGCCGATGACGATGGCGACCTCGCCCTCGTAGTTGAGCCACTTGCAGCCCTCGGGGCGGACGATGGCGCCCTTGTGGGAGTTGAGGGAGGAGGTCGGCTTGTGGAAGTAGGTGGGGGTCTCCGGGAGGTCGATGCGGAACTCGTCCACCCGGCTGCGGTGGTTGAGGTGGACGGCGATGACCTTGGAGGGGACGACCGGGGGCAGGTGCCGGGCCTCCTCGATCTTCACACGGCGGCCGTCCCCGGCGACGAGTTCGTCGCCGTCGACGGTGACCTGGACGGCGGCGCCGTCGAGGAGGATGCGGCGGTATTCGGGCATGGCGGGCCTTCCTAGGCGCGGTGGGGGTTGTGCGGGGAGCTGTCGGCGGCGGGCAGGCCGGTGCCGGTCCAGCCGTCGGCGGGACGGTCGAACCACAGATGCACCTGGCCGGTGCCGATGGAGTTCTCGTACTCGCCGTACTGGCGTGCCTTGGCGACGCAGGCCTGCTCGCCGAGGGCGCCGGCCATCATCAAGTAGTGGAAGAACCTCGCCTCGGGCTTGTACTTCCAGAACTCGTCCATGGTGTCGAGGACCTTGTCGTGGCGGCCGTCCTTGAGCCAGCCGATGCGCTCGTGGTCGGCCTCGCGGGCCTCGGGCGTGAAGATGTGCACCGGGTCGCTCGCCTCGTGGTCGCGCAGTTCGCGCAGCGGCCAGAAGGTGTGCGACAGCGCACCGGAGGCGATGAGCAGAACCCGTCGCCCGGGGGTGGCGGCGATACCGTCGGCCAGCGCCCGCCCGAGCCGCAGATGGTCCTCCATGTCACCGGTCTGACAGACCCCGATGGTCACCCACCGCTTGTCCGGCAGCCCCTCCCCCAGGAACTTCCAGAGGTTGATGGTGGCGTAGTAGATCGGCAGGTAGTCGTCCTCGATCGCGGTGATCCAGGTGCCGTGCTTGTCCGCGAACTTCTCGATGTTGCCGGCGAGTTCGGGGTCGCCCGGGAAGTCGTACGGCATCCGGCACATCCCGCGCGGCAGCTCCTCGGAGGTGAAGAGCCCGGCGCGGCGCTGCTGGGCGGTGACGACGAACTCGACGGTGGTCGCCCAGTGGGAGTCGAGGACGACGACGGTGTCGTAGTCGTCCCGCTCGAAGACGTCCCCGCGGAGCTGCCGAAGCCCGGTGACGAGGGTGATCTCCCTGCCCTCGTTCAGCTCCAGCCGGTCCTGCTCCGGCAGCACGATGGTGGGGACGTGTGCGAGCAGCCCGGCCCCGACGATCTCACCCATGGTTGCGGCTCCATCCCTTGGGGGCGGTCACGGTGTTCTTGAGGTCGCAGTAGAAGTCGAAGCTCCAGGTGCCGCCCTCGCGTCCGACGCCGGAGAGGCGGGAGCCGCCGAAGGGCGCCTGGAGGTCACGGACGAAGAAGCAGTTGACCCAGACCGTGCCCGCGACGAGCCGCGCGGTGACGCGTGCGGCGCGCTCGGGATCGCCGGTGGCGAGGGTGGCGGCGAGCCCGAAGCGGGTGTCGTTGGCGAGACGTACGGCTTCCTCCTCGCTGTCGAAGGTCTGCAGGGTCAGGACCGGTCCGAAGACCTCCTCCTGCACGATCTCCGAGTCCTGGGCGACGTCGGTGAGCAGGGTCGGCGCGTAGTACTGCCCGTCCTTGCGCTGCCCGCCGATGACCGCACGGGCCCCGGCCGCGACCGCCCGCCGCACGAAGCCGTCGATCTTCTCCAACTGGCGGGGATGGATGTTCGGCCCGATGTCGGTGGCCTCGTCCCGCGGATCGCCCTGCGTCAGGCCCTCGGCCTTCTCGACGAACCGGCGCGTGAACTCCTCGGCGATCGACGCCTCGACGAGGAGGCGCGTCCCCGCGAGACAGACCTGCCCGGCGTTGTCGTACTGCTCCACCGCGAGGTCGACGGCGAGGTCGAGATCGGCGTCGGCGAACACCAACAGGGGTGACTTGCCACCGAGTTCGAGACTGAGCGGGGTCAGGTTCGCGGCGGCGGACGCGGCGATCCGCCGGGCGGTCGGCACCGAGCCGGTGAAGCTGATCCGGCGCACGTCCGGGTGCGAGGTGAGGGGGTCGCCGATCTCGGAGCCATAGCCCTGGACGACGTTGAGAACACCGGCGGGGAGTCCCGCCTCGGCCGCGATGTCGGCGAGGAGGGAGGCGGTGAGCGGGGACCACTCGGCGGGCTTGAGGACGACGGTGTCACCGGCCGCGAGCGCCGGGGCGACCTTCCAGGTGGCCAGCATCAGCGGTGCGTTCCACGGGGTGATGAGGACACAGGGACCGGCGGGGTCCCACGAGACGTGGTTGGTGTGCCCACGCGTCTCGAAGTCCTCGTGCTCCAGCGTCAGCAGCCAGTCGGCGAAGAACCGGAAGTTGTGGGCGACCCGAGGCATCACACCCCGGCGATGCGAGCGCAGGAGCGCACCGTTGTCGGTGGTCTCGACGATGGCCAGCTCTTCGAGCCGCTTCTCGACACCGTCGGCGATGGCGTGCAGGATGCGGGCGCGCTCGGCGCGGGGGGTGGCGGCCCAGGCGGGGAAGGCGTCGCGCGCGGCGGCCACGGCGGCGCCGGCTTCGGCGGGACCGCCTCGGGCGATCTCACCGAGAGCGCTGCCGTCAATGGGAGAGGTATCGGTGAAGGTGTCGCCGGAGGCGACGCGTCGGCCGCCGATCCAGTGCCGGGTGTCGACGGAAACACCGCCGACGACGATCTTGTCAGTCATGGGAAGGGTTCCAATCAATCGAGGGGTGACCGCGCCAACCAGGGGCGCGGGGAACTGCGCGACCAGCCACGAACAACGCGCGGCTGCCCACCGGCATCACCCGGCAGACGCTTCCGACGTACCGACCTCCAGCAGCCGCCCCCCATCCCAGACCACCCCGACCTGCCGGTAATACGCGGCGATCGGCTCACGAACCTCCAGCCGGGCCAACTCCTCCGTGGGCGCCTCGAACAACTCCAACTCGGCGTCCCCGACCCACGGTTGGCCCCCCTCGAAGGAAGCGGCCCCGGACTCGATCAGCTCATCGAGAGCCAGCCCCTTGCCCTTCTCGATCGAGGGCAACCACCGGTGATGGGCCATGGGATGCCCATTGACGAACCCGTTCGCATCCGACGGCTCCCGCAAGGTCACCACGGCCTGAGCCAGCCGCCGGTCCGCAGCCGCCAGCGTCGCCCCGAACCGCGCCCCCTCCTCGATCCGCGGAGCGGGCCCGTACGGATGCGGCCGAGTCTGATGAATGGACCCGAGCTTCTTCGGATACCCCTGATGCAGCCCGCGCGCGATGGCGAAGTCCTTGTCCACCCAGATGTAGACACATCGCGAGTACGTCTGCCCCCGGTACTGGCACCGGACGACCGCGAACGCCTCCTTGTACTGGGCCAGCACAGGATCGAGCAGCTCCGCCCCCGCATCCGAGCACGACTGCCAGTCGGCCCAGATCAGGGCAACGGCACCGGGATCCTCATCGGCCAACTCCAGCGGCTCGGGCAGCAGTTCCCGCACCCGGGCCGGATCGGTCCGGTACTCGACGGTCAGCAGGTCACCCGAGTAACGCCACGGTGGCGACGGAATCAGCGACGACGCACCGGTCGCCGTCTTGGGTTGGAAGTAACCACGGACTGAGGACATGACGGGGTTCCTTACGCGGTGAGGGCGGGCTGCTTCAGCAGCTGGGCGCGATAGCGGGCGGCGCCCATGGCGGCGCTGTGGCCGCCGAGCGCGACGACGCCGACCAGCCGGTCGTCGGCGTGGTAGCCCACGAGGACGTCGCCGTCGGGGTCGCCGTCCAGGACTCGTACGTCGTCGAGGCCGAGGACGGGCACGCCGAACGACTGGAGCCGGAAGTCGTGCTGGTCGCTCCAGAAGGTGGGCAGGGGCGCGAAGGGAGCCAACTCCCCCTCCGCATCGCTGAGATGAGCGACGAGCGCCTTCGCGGCGTGCTTGGCGGATTCGGTCGGGATCGACCAGTGCTCGACGCGCCGGGGCACGCCGTCGTAGCGGGCGTTGGGGAAGCGGGCGACATCGCCGACGGCGACGACCTCCGGGCGTCCGCCCACCCGCAGCCGCTCACAGGTGAGGACGCCGTCGGTGAGGTCGAGGTCGTTGCCCCGAAGCCACTCGACGTTGGCGAGCGAACCGACCGACTCCACGACCACGTCGGCGGGCAGCACGGTCCCGTCGCTCAGGGCGACACCGGTGACGCGGTCCTCGCCCTCGAACCCGGCGACCCCCGCACCGAGCGCGAAGCGCACCCCGCGCTCTTCGTGCCGCTTCAGCAGCGCGCGGGCGAGCAGTTCGCCGAGCGGTCCGACCATGGGCAGGGGCAGCGGATCGACGACGGTCACCTCATGGACGCCGAGTCCTACGGCGGTGGCGGCGACCTCGCAGCCGATGAACCCGGCGCCGACCACGACGACGCGGGCACCGGGGCGGGTCAGCCCGTCCCGCAGGCCCTGGGCGTCGGCGAGGGTACGGACGGTGTGGCGGCCGGCGAGCGGGCCGGGGCACCTCAGGCGCCGGGGGCGCATGCCGGTGGCGACGACCAGGCCGTCGTACGGCATCACCTCGCCGTCGTCGAGTTCCACGGTGCGCTCGGCAAGCCGGGCCGCGACGACCTTCGTGCCCAGCCGCCACTCGACGTCCGCGGCTGCCGCCTTCGGGGTGAAGGCAAGCGACTCGAAGGGCGCCTTGCCCGCGAGGACCTCCTTGGAGAGCGGAGGCCGGTTGTAGGGCATGTGGGGCTCGTCGCCCACGACCGTGATCGGGCCGGTCCAGCCCGCCGCGCGCAGTTGCTCCGCCGCGCGCAGGCCGCCCATCGAGGCGCCGGCGACGACTATGCGTCCGGCCATGGGCTCAGCCCTCGATCCGGATGGCCTGCAGCGGGCACACATCGGCGGCTTCCTCGACCTCGTCGCGCAGCGCGTCGTCGGGGTCGGAGACGTACAGCAGGTGTCCGGCGTCGTCCATCGAGAAGACGTCGGGGGCCGCGAAGACGCACTGCCCGTGGTCCTGGCACTTGTTCATGTCGACGACGACCTTCATGGCCGGTCCTCCTGGGAGTGAGGGCGTCGGAGCGGGGGTGAAGGGGGTGGCGGCCCGGCCGGCTCCTGGCCGGCCGGGCCCTTTGGCCAAAGGGGTGCGAGTACCGAACCCCTGACTCGTTTGGCTTCAAACAACATAGGAAGTCGCTCGACCCTGGTCAATACCTGTCCAGGTGGATAAATTTTGGAGACCACCCCCTTGCGGGACAGCGAATCCTGTCCATACCGTTCGGGTTCAAACGACGACCCCGGGTCGCCCCTCCGCACTCCGCACCCGCCGATGCGCCCCGCACCCACCGCTCAGGTCGTCCCCACGCCACCCATTCCCATCCGCCCGAGGAGACATCGGTGAGCGCTCACGACAACCCAGACATCCGCCGGCACATGGAGCGGCTCACCGCCGAGGGTGTGGACGTGGTCCGGGTGATCTATCCCGACCTCATCGGCACCGACCGCGCCCGGGACGTCCTGGTGGACCATCTGCCGTCGGCCCGCGAGCACGGTCTGGCCTTCTGCCGGGCCGTCTACCACACCAGCCCGCAGGGCGACGTGGTACCGGTGGCGGGCGGCATCGACGCCGGACTGCCGGACGTGACCGTACGCCCCGACCTGTCCACGCTGGCCGTGCTGCCCTGGGAGCCCGGAGTCGCCACCTGTCTCGGCGAGGTCACCGACCCGGCGACCGGAGCTCCCGCCCCGGAGTCACCGCGCGATCTGCTGCGCGCGGTGCTGGCCCGCTGCTCCGAGCAGGGCCTGCGTCCCGTCATCGGCCCGGAGCTGGAGTACTTCCTGCTGGAGCCCGCCCCCGGCACGCCCACCGGCTGGCGCCGCGCCCCGGAGACCACCGGCGCCGTCTACACCGCGGGCCTGCGCGCCGACCCCGACAACCATCTGCTGCGCACTCTGCGGCACCTGCGCGATCTGAACCTCGGCGTGATCACCGGCAACCACGAGTTCGACGGCGGCCAGTACGAGATCAACCTGACCCACTCCGAGGCGCTGGACGCGGCCGACCGCGCGTTCCGCTTCAAGGCCGCGGTGAAGGAGCTGGCCCGCAAGGAGGGCCGGCTCGCCACCTTCATGGCCAAGCCGTACGGCGACGCGGGCGGCTCCGGCTTCCATCTGCACCTGTCCTGCGACGACGCCGAGGGGCACAACGCCTTCGACGACCCCGCGGGCGCCTACGGCCTCTCCGCCGTCGCCCGGCACGCCGTCGCCGGCATCGTCGCCCACGCTCCCGCGCTCGCCGCCCTGGCCAACCCGACCGTCAACTCGTACAAACGCTTCGGGCCCGACACCCTCGCGCCCTGGCTGATCGACTGGGGGCTGGACAACCGCAGCGCGATGGTCCGCATCCCGCCGGAGCGTGGCTCGGGTGCCCGCGTCGAACTGCGCCTCGGGGACGCCGGCGCCAACCCCTACCTCCTCGTCGCCGGCACGATCGCCGCCGCGCTGCTCGGCATCCAGGCCGGTGAGGAGCCACCCGCCCCGTTGGAGGGCTACGGCTACGACACCGCCAGGGCGGCCGTGCTGCCCAGGGACCTGTCCGCCGCCCTGGACGCGCTGGAGGCGGACACCGCCCTGACCGACCTGCTCGGCAAGGGCTTCACCTCATCCTTCCTGACCTACAAGCGCAACGAGGTCGAACGCTTCCAACGGCATGTCACCGACTGGGAGTTCACCGAGTACGCCTACCACCTGTGACGCCCTGGAGCCCCTGATGACCGAGACGCAGACCCCTTCCCAGTCCCCCACCGCTGCCGCTGCCGCTGACGAACCCATGCCACTGGCGGACGTCGACCTCGCCGACCTGGACAACTTCACCGACGGGGTCACCCCGTGGCGGATGTTCCACACCCTGCGCCATGAGGACCCGGTGCACTGGCAGCCCGAGGAGGCGCCCAACTCCGGTTTCTGGGCGGTGACCCGGCACGCCGACATCGCCCGGGTCGACCGGGACGCGGAGACCTTCACCTCGACGCGGTTCGTCAACCTCGAAGAGGTCGACGACGACCAGATCAAGAAGCGGGCCTCCATCCTGGAGCTGGACGGTGTACGGCACCGTGCACTGCGCAGCGTGATCCAGCGCCAGTTCGGCGCGGGCGTCATCAACAGCTACGCCGACTTCCTGCGCGGCCTGACCGCCAAGACTCTGGACACGGCCCTGGCCAAGGGCACCTTCGACTTCGTCGCCGATGTCTCCGCGGACTTCCCGATCAACGTCCTGGCCCGGCTGCTCGACGTGCCGCCGGAGGACAACCAGCGGCTCATCGACTGGGGCAACCGCATCATCGGCAACACCGACCCCGACTACGCGGACGTGCTGCTGCACAGCGCGGAGAGCGAGAAGTACCGCGATCTGCCGTTCCGCTCCCCCGCCTCCATCGAAGTCTTCGAGTACGGGCGGGAGTTGGCCCGGCAGCGGCGCGGCGGTGATGGTACGGACCTGGTCTCGCGGCTGGTCAATACGACCCCGCGGGACGGCGTCCCGCTCTCCCCGCAGGACTTCGACAACTACTTCCTGCTCCTGGTCGTGGCCGGCAACGAGACCACCCGGCACACCATCTCCCACTCCATGCTGGCCCTCCTCCAGCACCCCGAGCAGCTGGCCCGCCTCCAGGAGGACCCGTCCCTGATCCCCACGGCGGTCGAGGAGTTCCTGCGCTGGGCCTCCCCCGTCTACCACTTCCGCCGAACGGCGACGCTCGACGTCGAACTCGGCGGCAAGCTGGTCAAGGAGGGCGACAAGGTCGTCATGTGGTTCGCCTCGGGCAACCGCGACGAGGAGGTCTTCGGCAATCCGTACGACTTCGACGTCGCCCGCACCGACAACGACCACGTCACCTTCGGCAAGGGCAGCCCGCACCTGTGCCTGGGCAACCTGCTCGCCCGTACCGAGATCCGCATCATGTTCGAGGAACTGATCCCGAGGATCGCCGACATCAGGCTGGCCGGCGACGTGCCGCGCGTGCGCTCCAACTTCGTCAACGGCATCAAGAAGCTGCCGGTCGAGGTCACGCTCGCCTGATCGACAGGGCGTGGTGGAAGACGTCACGGGGGTCCCACTTCGCCTTGATGCCTTGGAGGCGGCGGTAGTTGTCGCCGAAGTACAGGTCGTGCCACGGGGCTCCGGTGTTCCGGGCGGGGTCGGCGAGGTCGGTGTCCGGGTAGTTGATGAACGCGCCGTCGGCTGGGCCGGGGGCGCCGCCGGTGCCGGCGTACAGGTCCTCGTAGAGCTCGCGCAGCCAGCCGATGTGCCGAGCGTCGTCGCGGGGGTCCTCCCAGCCGTTGACGTAGAACATCTTGATGCTCGCGTCGCGGTGGGGTGTCGCGGTCGCGTCCGGCGCGACGGTGTTGACCTTGCCGCCGTGCGTGTAGAGGCTCACGCTGCCGCCCGGGTGGTCGTAGTCGGACCGGGTGAGGTGATGGTGCAGGGCGTCGATCTGCCGGCCGTTGAAGCGTCGGCGGAGATGGCCCGACTTGACCTTCAGACGGTAGACCGGGCCGGGGTCACCCGGTGAGCCGGCCAGGGCCGCGGCCAGCCAGGGTTGCTTGCGCAGCGTGCGGACCGGCTGGACCGGGACGCCCCGGTTGATCGCGGCGATGTGCTCGTCCAGCATCCGCTCGGCGCCGGACTCGGCGGCCACCTGACCGATCATGAAGACCGTCCCGGACAGGCGGCGGGTGAGAGCGAGTTCGCTGTAGAGGGCGAGGTACGGCGAGTCGGGGGCGCTGTGCTTCTCGGCCCACTCGCCGTGGTTGCGGACCAGCCGGGCGAAGGACGTCTTGTCGAGCTGCTGCCAGTCCCAGGAGACCGAGAAGCTCAGCACACCGGCCGGCGGTGCGGGCAGCAGGGCGGACGGGACGTCGCCGTCGGCTCCGGGGGTGCGGAACCAGTAGCGGGTGACGATGCCGAAGCTGCCACCTCCGCCGCCGGTGTGCGCCCACCACAAGTCCCGGTGCGGATCGGCAAGTTCGCGGGTGGCGACCACACTGCGTGCCCTGCCGTCGCGGCCCACGACGACCACCTCGACCGCGTACAGGTGGTCGACGGACAGGCCCATCAGCCGGGACAGCGGACCGTAGCCACCGCCCAGGACATGTCCGCCGACGCCGACATCGGCGCACCAGCCCGCCGGGACCGTCACGCCCCAGCCCAGATACAGCCGCCGGTACACCTCGCCCAGCAGGGCCCCGGCCTCGACGGAGAAGGCGCGGCGCCCCGGGTCGTACGCGACGCCGTTCATGGCGGACATGTCGACGACCACCTCCACGGCCGGGTCGGCGACGAAGTTCTCGAAGCCATGGCCGCCACTGCGCACCGTGATCCGCCGTCCGCTGTCCACCGCCTGCTGCACGGCCCGTACGACGTGCGCGGTCGTGCCGACCACCCAGACGTGCTCCGGCCTGCCCACGAACCGGCGGTTGTAGCCCCGGGTCGCCAGCGACTGGAACCGCGCATCGCCGGGCCCGACCATGGCCGGTCCTGGCGGCGGAGGGCAGGACACCCCGTCGCCGGCCGCCGCGACCGGCCTCCCGAGCCCGGGCGCCACGACCCCCGCCGTCGTGGCGACCAGGCCGCCGCGCAGTACGTTCCGCCTGCTCAAAGCGCTCATGACGTGTCCTCGTGCCTTCTTCCGGGTCCTCACTTCCTTCGGTTCACGAATCTAGGCGGCGAAGGCGCCGAGGGCAGTCGTCCCAACCCCCCGGTCATGGTGGTGCCGCCCCCCCCTGTCGACCGTCCGCGGGAAATCGCGTGCACGGCAAGCACGGCCCGGAGTACGGTCCCGGGCGTGATCGATGACGATGGCTACTTCGGAGAGAACGTCGCTGCCGACTACGACGAGTCGGAGGCGAGCGAGTTCCGCACTGACGTGGTGGACCGGACGGTCGACCTGTTGGCCGAACTGGCCGGCGACGGCCCGGCACTCGAACTCGGCATCGGCACCGGCCGCATCGCGCTACCGCTGGCCGCCCGCGGTGTCCCGGTGCACGGCATCGACCTGTCCCGCGCCATGGTGGAACGGCTGCGCGCCAAGCCCGGCGGCGACGCGATCGACGTGACGATCGGGGACTTCGCGACAGCACGCGTGGAGAAGACCTTCTCCCTCGCCTATCTGGTCTTCAACACAATCATGAACCTGACGACGCAGGACGCCCAGGTCGACTGCTTCCGCAACGTCGCCGCGCACCTGGCGCCGGGCGGCCGCTTCGTCGTCGAGGTCATGGTGCCGGAACTGCGGAAACTCCCGGCCGGGCAGAAAGCCGTACCGTTCCACATCAGCGACACACGCTGGGCGTTCGACACCTACGACCCCGCCACACAGGCGATGAGTTCGAACTACGTGACCATCGTCGACGGCCGCGCGGAGCACTCGTCCATCCCGTTCCGGTACATCTGGCCGGCCGAGCTGGACCTGATGGCGCGACTCGCCGGTCTGCGGCTGCGCGGCCGGTGGGAGGACTGGACGCGCGCGCCGTTCACGAGCGAGAGCGGCAAGCATGTGTCGGTGTGGGAGAAGCCGGCCGACTGACCGTTCCACATGGCCTGCCGACCGCTCGCAGCCGAGTAGCCGCCTGCCCCCTCCCTACCTATCCCCGTGCGTACGCCGCCCAGTCCACGATCTGCACCGCCGCGCCCGCCGCCTCCATACCCCGGCAGTGGGCGTGGTGCCTGCGGGCGATGCCGTCCAGGTCGAGGTGGGGGCCGAAGGCGGGGTGCGCCGCGAGGCGCTTGGCGTAGGCCCAGAGGTGGGGGTGGCCGGTGATGCGGTGCACCGCTGCGGCGTCCAGGTGGTGGCGGTGCACGGTGTCCAGCTGGACCAGGGTCACCCACAACTCGACGTCGGCGAGGGTCGGTTCGCCGCCCAGCACGTACTCCTGGGAGGCAAGCCGCCGCTCCAGCGCGCCCAGGGCGTCCAGCAGGGTGGTGAGCGCGGTGTCGCGCACCGCCGGGTCGACGTCCGGCTCCCCGGCGCGCTGCGCGGACGCGGTGATGTCCTGCTCACAGAGCCGGCCGATGCCCTCGACGGCCTCCTCGGCGCCGCGCGGGAAGAGGTCCGGGCCGTCGCCGCCGAACCGCCGGGCCAGGTCCCGCAGGATGTCGGGGGCATGGGTGCTCACGATCGTGCCGGACCAGGTGTCGCTGAGCACCGGCGCCGCGGCCGGTCCCGGGTGCTGGTGCGAACTGGCCTCGTACAGCGGGCGCAGCTCCTGGTGCCCACCGTCCGGGGCGTCGGGCACGGCGGGCAGCAGCGTCACCGGGAGGGTGTCGGCGAGGCCGAGCAGGCTGTGGGTGACGGCGATGCGCAGACAGCGCGGACACGACAGGGTCAGGTGGAGGCGGTAGCGGCGGGGCGCGGCGTAGTACCCGCTGCGCGCGTCACAGCCGATCCTGCTCCGGAAGGACGGCACGGCGGTCGGGGATGGGGCGGACATACGTCTCCCTGGGTGCTCGGTCACGGGCATACGACGGCGATGGCGCGCGGCGGCTTCGGCGCGGCCGGAATGCGGTACGTGAGGTGAGGTTCAGGGGCGGGCTGTGGCGCCGCCCGCACCGTGCGGGGAACTTGCCGCACTGCACACACGCTCGAGGTCGATGTGGCGACGGGACGTCAGCAGGGGCTGCAGGGGCAGCGGCCGGACGGCGACACGGACCGTGTCACTG
The DNA here is from genome assembly GCF_900103585.1 of Streptomyces sp. cf386. Classification (GTDB taxonomy): domain Bacteria; phylum Actinomycetota; class Actinomycetes; order Streptomycetales; family Streptomycetaceae; genus Streptomyces. The sequence continues at coordinate 129,288 of NZ_FNHV01000020.1, read as the reverse complement.
CCGAGGTCCAGCGCGGAGCGGCCCATATTTCCCTACCAATTCACTAGGATTCCCGTAATGGAGTCTCAGGCCGGATCCGAGCCGCGTCAAGAGGGCTGACGAGCAATGAGACGCCGGTCGGGGAATCGGCAGCGGGTGCGGCCGGAGAGTCGGCCGGTGGTAGGGGGTCGGCCGACGGGAGAGAGTCGGCCGGTGGTTCCGTCAGGGGTTCGTCCAGGCCTCGGGGTCGTCCGCGAGGCTCAGGACGTCGTCGGGCAGTTTGGCCGCGGCGACATGGGCCAGCGTGACCTCGCCGAGGATCTTGCGGACGTTGGCGCGGACGGCGATCCAGAGCGGCAGCAGGGACTCCGCGGGGCCGACGTAGGAGAGGTCGGGCGGGCGTACGCCGCGCACCGAGACCAGGGGGCCGTCCGCCACCCGGATCACGTCCGCGATGGGGATCGAGTCGGCCGGGCGGGCGAGCCGGTAGCCACCCTTGCCGCCCCGCTGGCTGACCACGAGGCCGCCCCGGCGCAGGTCGCCGAGGATGCCCTCCAGGAACTTGTGCGGGATGCCCTGCGCCTCGGCGATCGCCTCGGCCTTGAGCGACGTGTCGTCCCCTGCCGCGGCCAGCTCCAACGCCGCCCGCACCGCATAGTCCGCCCTCGCCGAGATCCGCATAGCGAGATTATCCATCACTACCGTGTCGGCACTCACCCGCCGGGCCCTCGCTCAGGCGGGAAGGCTGAACGGGGGGTGCGCGCCGTTGAGGAAGTAGTCCCCGACCTCGCGCAATCGGTGGGCGACCGGCTCGCGCAGGGTGTGGGTGCGGGTGTCGCGCCAGAAGCGGTCCAGGCCGTGCCGGGCGAAGGCGGCGTGCGCGCCGACGGCGTCCAGCGCACGGCTGGTGATCTCCTGCGCGGCCCGGGAGGCGGCGGCCTCGGCCGCGCTCGCCAGGACGGCGATCTCCGCGCACTCCTCGTCGTCGAGGTCGTGCCCCCGTGCAAGGCCCTGCGTGAGGGCGGTCACCGCCTGGTCGGCGAGGGCGGACGCGGCACGTGCGGCGACGGCCAGCTCGCCGAACGCGGTCAGCACGTACGGGTCCTGCGACGGGCCGCCCGGCCAGGGCTGGGGTGAGAAGGGCTGCCAGGGGCTGTGCACCGCCCTTCCGTGCTCCCGGACTTCACCGAGCAGGCCGTCGGCGACACCGAGACAGAACTGGGCGGAGACCAGCCGCGCGGTCGGCACGGCGAGTCCGGCGAAGGGCGAGAGGGCACCGTCGTCCGGGGAGAGCGAGCCGAGTACGTCGTCGGCCGCGACCGGCACGGAGTCGAACCCCACGCTGCCGGCGGCCGCCAGCCGCTGCCCGAAGGTGTCGCCGCCGGCGCCGCTCACGAGGCCCGGGTGAGCGGGGTCGACGAGGACGGCGAGGGGCTCACCGGTGCCGGGCACGGCGGCACGGACCACCAGCCGGTCGGCGACCCCGACTCCGGAGCCGTACCGCTGATGGCCGTCCAGCAGATAGCCGCCCACCGTCGGGGTCAACATGAGCGGCGGTTCGTTCGAGGCGATACCGCCGCCCCAGTACCACTGCCCCGCCGTGAACGCCCGCTCGACCCGGGCGGCACGGTCGGGGGCGGCGAAGAACCGGGCGCCGTAGGACAGGAAGTAGTGACTGCCCAGCAGATGACCCACCGCGCCGTCGGCCGCGGCGACGGTCCGCACGACCGTGTAGGCGGTACGCCAGTCCGCTCCCCCGCCGCCGAGTGCGGCCGGTACGAGCAGCGTCAGGAGCCCCGATTCACGCAGCCGCGCTACCTCGTCGAGCGGAGGCTTGCCGGCCTGCTCGCGCTCGACCGCGTCCGTGGCCAGGTCGTCCGCGAGCTCACGGGCGATGTGCGGCCAGTCGGAGCGCCCGATCACCGCTGCGACCGTCTTGTCGGCCGGTGGTGCAGTTGTCATGACGGACTTCCTTCAAGGCAGAAGACAACGCGGTCCCGGTCTGCCCGGCCGACCCGGTCAGCGTCATCCTCACTCGCTCCACCGACGGGGGTCAACACTTCCCTAGTAATTCGATAGGAAATCTAGGGAATGCGCGTCACCTTGGCTGATTCCCGCTCCACGAAGGGGACCTGAGTCACCGTGCGGGCGGCCGTCGCGTCGCGGAACGGGTGCGTCCACAGCCCCTGCGCCTCCAGCCTCGGCAGCACGCCCTCGCCGAACCAGTACGCCTCCTCCAGGTGCGGATAGCCGGAGAGCACGAACTCGTCGATGCCCAGCCGGTGGTACTCGGCGATCCGCTCGGCGACCTCGTCGTGACTGCCGACCAGCGCCGTGCCCGCGCCTCCCCGCACCAGCCCGATGCCGGCCCACAGGTTCGGGTAGATCTCCAGGTCGTCGGAGCTGCCGCCGTGCAGCGCGAGCATCCGCTGCTGCCCCTCGGACTCGCTCCGGGCGAGTCCGGCCTGTACGGCCCGTACCGTCTCCGTGTCGAACCCGGCCAGCAGCCGCCGCGCCTCGTCCCACGCCTGCTCGGCGGTGTCCCGGGTGATGACGTGCAGCCGGATGCCGAAGCGGACGCTGCGGCCCTCCTTCTCGGCCAGCGCCCGGATCCAGGCGATCTTCTCGGCGACGGCGGCCGGCGGCTCGCCCCAGGTGAGGTAGACGTCGACATGCCGGGCGGCGATCTGTCCGGCGATGGGCGAGGAGCCGCCGAAGTACACCTCGGGCACCGGATCGGGCACCCGGGCCAGCTTCGCGTCCTCGATCTGGAGGTGCTCGCCGACCAGGTCGACGGTACCGCCCTCCCACAGCCCCCGGACGATCTGGAGGAATTCACCGGTACGGCGGTAACGGTCGTCCTTGTCCAGGAAGTCGCCGTAGGCACGCTGCTCGTGGCTCTCCCCGCCCGTCACCACGTTCAGCAGCAGCCGTCCGCCGGTCTGCCGTTGGAAGGTGGACGCCATCTGCGCGGCGAGGGTCGGCGAGACGAAGCCGGGCCGAAAGGCGACCAGGAACTTCAGCCGCTCGGTGTGCTGGGCGACCATCGCCGTGGTCAGCCACGCATCCTCGCACCAGGCTCCGGTGGGCGTCAGCGCGCCCACGAAGCCCAGGTCCTCGGCGGCACGGGCGATCTGGCTGAGGTAGGCGACCGTCGGCGGCCGGTCACGGCCGGACACCGTGGCGGGGGTGCCGTGGCCGCCGCCGACGACATGACGGCTGTCGCCGTTGGTGGGCAGGAACCAGTGGAAGGTGAGGGCCATGGGGGTCTCCGATCGGGGGCGTTCACTCATCGGGGTCGATCAGCGGATGGGGGTCGATCAGCGCATGGGGGTCGTTCAGCGCATGGGGATCGTTCGTCACAACAGTCCGTGCCGGGGCGGCCGGATGCCGCGCAGCACATAGCGGCCGATGTGCTGGACCTTCCAGCGCGCCGGATCGTGCAGGGTGTGGGTGCGGGCGTCGCGCCAATGGCGGTGCAGGCCCAGGGAGTCGAGGGCCGCGCGGGTGCCGGCGACCTCGAAGAGCGCGCTGCCGACCTCCACGGCCGCCTCCGCCGCGGTCACTTTGGCGGCGGCGACCGCGATGGAGGCCTCGGCCGCCGAGTCGTCGGTCAGGTCGGCACGGGCGGCGTCCACGGACCCGGCGGCGGTGGCGAGCAGCGCGTCGGCGGCCCGTACCCGGATCGCCAGCTCACCGAACCGCTGGATCAGGAGGGGGTCCTCGGCGGCGGTCGCGTGTCCTTCACCGACGCTCTCGAACCAGGGTCGGCTCTTGGTGCGGACGAACTCCACGGCCTCGGCGAGTGCTCCCGAGGCGATCCCGGCGTCAATGGCGGCGTGCAGCAACTGGGCCACGGCGCCATGGAGTTGGGGCCCCTCGAAGGTGAGGTGGTGCGGCACCACCCGGTCGGCGGGCACGGGCACCGACTCCAGGCGGACGGTGCCGCTGGCGGTGGTGCGCTGTCCCATGCCGTCCCAGTCGTCGACGACCGTGACGCCGGGCGCGTCGCGCCGTACGTACGCCACGTGCAGCTTGTCGTCGTCGGCGCGGGCGAGGACGGGGATCCAGTCGGCGAACAGGGCGCCGGTGGAGTAGTGCTTGACGCCGTCGAGGACGTACGACCCATCCGGGCGCCGCCGCAGCCGCGTACAGATGTCCTGTACGCGGCTGGTGCCCGCCTCGGACTGGGCGTTGCCGAACCGCTTCCCCGCCAGCACCTCACCGAAGAAGAACTCCCGCTGCTCCCGAGTCCCCTGCCGGCGCAGCACATTGACGTACACGAAGTGGCTCTGCGGGATCTGGGCGAGGCTGGCGTCGGCCGAGGCCAGCAGCTGGAAGATCCCGGCGAGTGTCTCCGTACGGACGTCCGCGCCGCGGAACTCCGCCGGCACCGTCACCCCGAGCAGCCCGGAGGCGGACAGCCGCTGGAGTTCCGGGTGCGGCAGCCGGCGTCGCGCGTCCCGCTCGGCGGCATCCTTGCGGAAGTCGGCGGCCAGTTCGGCGGCGACGGCGAGGGCCTCGGCATCGTCGGCGATCACCGTCGCGGCGCTCATCCGGTGGCCGCCAGCAGGGTCGGCCGGCCACCGAGGGCCAGCGAGAACTGGTCGGTGACGTGGGCGAGGGCCTCGGCCGCGCCCGGTGCGACGGTCAGGGTGCCGTCGTCACCCACGCTGATGTCCTTGTCGAGGGTGAACCAGCCCGGCGTGATGTGGGAGGGGCCCATGGAGTTCAGCACCGGGCGCAGGGCGTAGTCGATGGCCAGAACGTGGGCGGTGCTGCCGCCGGTGGCCAGCGGCAGGACGGTCTTTCCGGCCAGCGCGTACTGCGGGAGCAGGTCGAGCAGTGACTTCAGCAGGCCGGAGTAGGCGGCCTTGTAGACGGGCGTGCCGATCACGATCCCGTCCGCGCGCTCGACCAGCTCGGTGGCCTCGACGATCGCCGGGTGGTTGAACTGCGCGTGGAGCAGGGCCTCGGGCGGGAGCGTGCGGACGTCGAACGGGATCACCTCGTGGCCCTGGGCGGCGAGCCGGTCGTCGAGGTGGCGCAGCAGCCGGGCGGTGCGGGAGGTGGCGGAGGGGCTTCCGGAGACGGACAGGACGGTGGCCATGCGAGGACCTCTCAGGGGAGTGTCGGATGCGGGCATGCTGGGGCCCCGTGACGACAGGGCCCCGGGTCAGGCTCGGGCGGCGAGGGGCTCGGACTCGGCTTCCTGGGCCTCCAGTTCGCGGACGAGCGGCAGCACCCGCTTGCCGAAGTACTCGACCTCCTCCAGGTAGTGCAGGAAGCCGAGGAGGAAGAGGTCGACGCCGAGGCGCTTGAAGGCGACGATCCGCTCGGCGATCTGCTCGGGCGTGCCGATCAGGCCCGTGCGGAAGCCGTCGTTGTACTGGACGAGGTCCTCGAAGTTGGAGTCCTGCCACATGCCCTTGCCGTCGGCGGTGGACCGGCCGGCCTGTTGGACGGCGTCGCGGAAGCCGTGGACGGCCTGCGTGTCGGCCTTGGCGACGATCTCGCGGAGCGTGTCGCGGGCCTCGGCCTCGGCGTCCCGGGCGATGAGGAAGCCGTTGAGGCCGAACTTCGGTGCCCTGCGGCCCACTTGGGCGGCGGACGCGCGGACGTCGGCGATCTGCTCGGTGACGCCGTCGAAGTCCTTGCCGTTGCTGAAGTACCAGTCGGAGACACGGCCCGCCATGGCGCGGGCGGCGGTGGAGTTGCCGCCCTGGAAGATCTCCGGGTGGGGGCACTCGGGGGTGTTCAGCGGCTTGGGCTTGAGGGAGAAGTCGCGCAACCGGTAGAAGTCTCCGGCGAGTTCGGTGTGGTCCTCCGTCCAGATCTGGCGCAGGGCGCGGATGAACTCCTCCGAGCGTCGGATGGGGGTCCCCCCGGTTCGAGCGAAGCCGAGAACTGGGGGAGCTCGTCGTGCTCCAGCCAGGGCTCCCCGAGGGCGGTGAACTCGCCCTTGAACCAGCCGCTGGGTGGCGAGCAGCAGGGCGAGACTGAAGCTGGTCGACTCGTGCTGGAACTCGGCGCCGTAGCCGGCCATGTAGCGGACCTGGCTGAGGGCGTAGTCGAAGCCGTTGTTCTCGGCGAGGACGGCCAGTTCGCGGTTGTAGTCGTAGCCCCAGTCGGTGCGCTGCTCGATGGTGCTGGTGACCAGGCCGCCGCTGACGTTCGGCACCCAGTAGGCGAAGCGGGCGGGGTCGGATCCGGGCGGGACGGGCATGGAGGGCTCCTGGCGGGAATGCGCACGCGAAAGGGCGCGTGCGGCCACAGGGAAATGTGTTCGGTGATCGGGAGTCGGGCGTGCGGGCACGCCGTTCCCGGGAAAGCCGAAATCGCCGAGGGAAACGGCCGGCAGTTGGAATTCACACAGGAAGATCAGCGCGAGTGCGAGGGTTTCCCTCGGGTGCGCTCAGACCCGACAGCGACAGCAGGAGCTGGAGACACGCGCAAGGTCGACATGGCGTCGCCGCGTGAGGTCCTGTCGCTTCATGCCTTCGATCAAAGCAGCGGGGAGTCCGACCGGTCAAGAATGCCCGGATGTGATTCCACATGCTGAGAGTCGGTACTCACCAGGTTGTGACAGGGTTTCCCTTGAACCCGGTGTACGGCGGGCAGCAGTCTCCTGTCGTGCGTATAGAACAGCTCGAATACATCGCCGCCGTCACCCGGTCGGGGTCGCTGCGGCGGGCCGCCGAGGAACTGCATCTGTCCCAGCCCGCGCTCAGCGAGACCGTGCGCAACCTGGAGCGCGAGCTCGGTGTGGATCTGCTGGAGCGCAAGCGGTCCGGGGCGAAGATCAGCGACGAGGGCCGGGAGCTGCTGCCGCACATCATGAGCGTGCTGGACGCGGTCGACCGGCTGCGGGGCGCGGCAGGTGACCAGCACCGCATCAGCCGGATGGTGCGGCTCGGCACGGTCAACACGGCCACCGTGCCGCTGGTCATCCCGACCGTGCGGGAGTTCCGGCCGCGCACCCGGTGACCCAGGTCGAGCTGGTCGGCGCGCAGCAGTCCGAGATCCATCGCGGGCTGCTGGAGGGCGCGTTCGACCTGGGGCTGGTGAACTACCTGGAGGGCGACGACCTGCCGCCCGGCTTCGAGACGACCGAGGTGCTGCGCGGCCGGCCGGTGGTGTGCGTGCGCCCGGACAGTCCGCTGGCGGCCCTGGACGCGGTGGACGCGGACAGCCTGCTGGTCGTGATGCGGTCCGGCTATGTCATGCACCGTTTCCTGCACCGGCTGCTGAGCGGCCGTACGCCCTCCTTCTCGTACTCCACCGACGGCGCCGAGATGGGCAAGCTGATGGTCGCCGAGGGGCTGGGGGCGACGGTGCTGCCCGACTTCAGTGTCCTCGGCGACCCTCCCCCAGCCTTCGGCCGGGGGGACCCCCATTCGCTGCGCTCGCGGCGGGGCGCGATCACCGTACGGCCGCTCGCGGGAGACGCGACCGAGGTGCTGCTGGTCCTGGAGCGCCGCGACTCCGGCTCCGTCCCCCGGGCGGTACGCGATCTGCACGAGCTGTTCGTGCGCAACGCCCGGGCGTGCGGCGCTCCGTCCCGCAGCGAGGGTGCCTGATCAGACCACGGTCACCGGATGGCGCACTACCGCGTCGAACAGATAGCCCTGTGTGTTGGGCACGGAGACGTCCGGCTGGCGGCGGCCTGCGGTGTCGGTGGCGCGGGCCAGGAGGTGGGTGGCGCCGGGTGTCTCGGGCTTCCAGGGGACGGACCAGCGGGTCCAGGTGTCGGCGCGGGGCCGGTCGTGCAGTCGGGCCCTGCGCCAGCTCGCGCCGCCGTCGGTGCTGACGTCGACCCTCGCGACGGCGCCCGCGCCCGACCAGGACCGGCCGTGCAGCACCTGACCCTCCCCCACCGGGAAGGTGGCTCCACTGGCCAGCTCGAAGGCGCTCTTGATCGTCTGCCGGGTGAGCGGCGCGCTGCCCTCCGGCGGGTGGGAGGGGCCGTACAGCCGGTAGAAGGTGGTGTTCCACGGTGAGAACAACGGCTGCGCGGATACCTCGATGTCGCCGACCCACTTGATCGACGAGATCCCCACCCACGAGGGCACCACCACCCGCACCGGATACCCGTGGTCGTACGGCAGCGGCTCGCCGTTCATCTCGTACGCGAGCAGCACGTCGTCCACCGCCTTGGCCAGCGGCAGCGGACGCCGCACCCGGCCGAGGCTCTCCCCGCCGCTGACGAACTCGGCGTCCAGGCCACGCGGCTGCACATCCACGGCGTACGGGGACAGCCCCGCTCTGCGCAGGACATCGGCGAGGCGCACCCCGCGCCAGCGGGCGACGCCGATCGCGCCCAGCGTCCAGGCGGTGCCGGTGACCGTCTCGCCCTGCTGTGTCGTGTAGTGGCTACGGCCGTTTCCGGCGCACTCGACGAACGCGGTCCGGGTGACGGCGGGCAGGGCGCGCAGATCGTCGTATCCGAACTCCACCGGCCTGTCCTCGCCGGGGGTGCCGCGCAGCCCGCTGCCCCACAGCCGCAGTCGCCAGTCGGCGGCGTCCAGGACGGGAGTGGTGGTGTGGTTGCGGACGAAGAACAGCTCGTTCGGGGTGTGGTGGCCGGTGCCGCGCAGGGCCTCCCAGCGGGTCTCGGCGTTGGTACCGCGCTGGATGAACCACTCGGGTGGCAGCGGTTTGACGATCGGGGTGTCGGCGGCGCGGGCCGGAGCCGGCGCGGGGAGCGCGGTCGCGGCCGCCGTGGCGGCGAGCAGAGTGAGCAGCCGACGGCGGCTGACCCCGTCCGCCCTGGCGTCCCCGGCTAGCCACTGGCGCAGCCTGCGACGGTCGTAGGCGGACTCGTCGACGCGGGTCGCGGGACGGGGCGGAGGCACAGCGGATGCGGGCATGACGGGTCCTCGTCGTGAGTGTGGAGGCCGGACATGGTGGGGGACGGCGCGGGCCGAGCGCTGGGGGCATCCACGGACCGGGCCGTCGAATCCAACAGGGCCGATGGGCACGGCTGTTGGAGGATGTGGCGAGGGGGCGCGCGGTGATCAGCCGGGGAACCGACACAGCGCGGCGGCCACGCGGACGAGGTCCACGGTGCGGCGGCGTATCAGAGGTTCCTGCGGTGGCATGGCGCGATGCAAGCACGCGGAGCGTGAGGGTGTCAACGGACCGTCCGTGCCGGGTCGTTCGGGCTCACTCCGGTGCCGCTCCGCGCTCGTCGAGCTGTCGCACGAGCCGGGCCAACGACTCGTGCGGGCTCTGTCCGGCGGTGTCGATCACCAGGTGCTCGCGCTCCCACGGCTCGTAGGCGCGGGCGAGCACCTGTGGCCAGTCGGGCAGGGGCAGTCCGGGGATGTCCACGGACCGCGCCGTCACGCGGTGCCGATGCTCGGCGGGATCCGAGCAGACCACCTCCACCTCGACGGTCACGGCTCCGGCCGCCGAGCCGACGTCACGCCAAGCGTCCCGGGTCACGGCCAGCGGGTTGACCGACTCGGCGATGACAGTCACTCCCTGTCGGAGATGTTCCTCGGCCAGGGCGTATCCGACGACGTAGCCGGCCGACCCGACGGGGTGCCGGGCCAGACCGGAGCGGACGATCGCCTGCTCGATGGTGTCGATCCGCAGGTGGACCGCGCCGATCCGGGTGGCCAGCAACCTCGCCAGAGTCGTCTTGCCGGTGCCGGGCAGTCCGCACAGGACGATGAGCATGCCCGATCCTGCCGGTGCCGCCCGGCCGGCGGCTACTTGTTGGTCCTGGGCAGGCCCGGCGGGTTGATCTCCGACTTGGTCACGGCCTCGTCGGACAGACCCCAGCGCTTCAGCACCTTGGCGTATGTCCCGTTCTCGATGACGTGGTTGAGGGCGTCGGCGAGGGGCTTGGCGAGGCCGCTGTCCTTCTTGGTGGTGGCCGCGATGAGGCCCTGGAGGGTGGCTCCGGCACCGGAGTAGGTGCCGACGACCTCGGTCTTGCCAGTGGTGGCCGCGTGGTAGGCGGCGGTGGGGTTGGGACCGAGGTAGAGGTCGATACGGCCGGACTGGAGGGCGAGATAGGTATCGCTGTCGTTCTGGTAGTACTTGATGTCGACCGGCTTGCGACCGGCCTTCTCGTTCTCCTTGCTCCACTCGATCAGCAGCTTCTCCTGGTTGGTGCCGCTGCCCACGGCGACGGTCCGGCCCGCCACGTCCTTCGGCCCGGTGATCTGCAGGCCGCTGCCCTTCTTCGCCTCGAAGGCCAGGTTGTCCTCGCGGTAGGTGGCGAAGTCGTACTTCTCCTTGCGCTCCTCGGTGACGGTGATGTTGCTGAAGCCGGCGTCGTACTTGGCGCTGTCGAGACCGACGAAGATGTTCTCCCAGGACACCGTGTTGATGTGCGGCTTGAGGCCGAGCACATCGGAGACCAGGTACGCGAGGTCGGGCTCGACGCCGATGACCGTCTTGTTGTCGGTGGCGTAGAAGGTCAGCGGCGCGGCGGAGCCGGACGAGGCGACGAGTTCCAGGGCGCCTCTCTTGCGGATCTTCTCCGGGACCTCGGCGGCTATGGAGTCGACCTTGCCTGTGGTGACGCGGTCCTGGTCGGGACTGATGTTGATCTTCGTCTTGGCGCCCGACGTGGCCGCGACCTCGGTCGTGCCGCCCTCGGTGGGGTTGCTGCAGGCGGCGAGGACGAGGGCGGAGGCGAGTCCGAGCGCGGCTGCGGCGGTGCGGCGGCGGGCGAGGTGAGTGGACACGGTCGTACTCCTTGCGTGCGGAACAGATGCGGAACGGGGGTGAGGGTGGGGAGTTCAGAGGACCTTGGAGAGGAAGGCGCGGGTGCGTTCCTGCTGCGGGTTGTCGAGGACGGCCTTGGGCGATCCCTGCTCCACGACGACTCCGCCGTCCATGAACACCACGGTGTCGGCGACCTCACGGGCGAAGCCGATCTCATGAGTCACGACGATCATGGTGGTGCCGGTACTAGCCAAGTCCTTGATGACGTCGAGGACTTCACCGACCAGTTCCGGGTCGAGCGCCGAGGTGGGCTCGTCGAAGAGCAGCACCTTCGGTTCGAGGGCGAGCGCGCGAGCGATGGCCACGCGCTGCTGCTGGCCGCCGGAGAGCTGGCGCGGGTAGGCGTCGGCCTTGTCGGCGAGGCCGACGCGGTCGAGGAGCCGCCGGGCCGCGTCCTCCGCCGTCTTGCGTGTGCGGCGCAGCGCCGAGACCGGGGCCTCGATCAGGTTCTCCAGGACGGTCAGATGCGGGAAGAGGTTGAAGTTCTGGAAGACGAACCCGATGTTGGTCCGCTGCTTCAGAACGTCCTTCTCCTTCAGCTCGTGCAGCTTGTTCCCGGCGCGGCGGTAGCCGATGAGTTCGCCGTCGATGCTGATCCAGCCACGGTTCACCTTCTCCAGGTGGTTGATGGTCCGCAGCAGCGTGGACTTCCCGGAGCCGGACGGGCCGAGGATCACCGTGACCCCGCCGGCCCGAACCTGGAGGTCGACGCCGCGCAGCACCTCCAGCGGGCCGAAGCTCTTGTGGACGCCGTGGACGTCGACCATGACGGCACTCATGAACTCTCCTTCGTCAGGTGGCGCCGGACGCGCTGGAACGGGGTCGGCGGCAGTGCGCGGTTCGCGCCGCGGGCGTAGCGCCGCTCGACGTAGTACTGGGCGATCGACAGCAGGGAGGTCAGGACGACGTACCAGGCGGTGGCGACCAACAGGAGCGGGATGACCCGGCCGTTGCGGCCGTAGATCACCTGCACCTGGTAGAAGAGCTCGCCGATCGACATGACATAGACCACCGAGGTGCCCTTGAGCAGGCCGATGATCTCGTTGCCGGCCGTGGGCAGGATGGCGCGCATGGCCTGCGGCAGCACGATCCGGCGGATCTGCCGCAGTCGGGGGATGCCCAGCGCCGCGGCCGCCTCCAGCTGCCCGTGGTCGACGGAGAGGACGCCGCCGCGGACGATCTCGGCGGCGTACGCCGCCTGGTGCAGGGTCAGTCCGATGATGGCGGCGCCGATGGTGCCGATGAGGGTGTTGCTGTCGACGGACCAGAACACCGGGCCGAAGGGGATGCCGACGCCCAACTCCCGGTACAGCGCGCTCAGGTTGAACCAAAACACCAGCTGGACGATCATCGGGATGGACCGGAAGATCCAGATGTAGGTCCAGGCGACGGTCGAGAGCACCGGGCTGCGCGACAGCCGCATGAAGGCGATGACGGTGCCGAGGAGGAAGCCGAGGACGGTGGCGTAGGCGGTGAGCTGGAGGGTGACCCATACGGCCTGGACGATCGTCTCGGAGAAGACGTAGTCCCGGAAGACGTTCCACTCCCAGACGGGGTTCGTGGCCAGGCCGTGCGCGAACTGGGCGACCAGCACGACGACGGCGATGCCGGCGGCCCAGCGCGCGTGGTGGCGGGCAGGCACGACCTTCAACTCGGCCGGGTCTTCGGCGAGTTGGATGGCTGGTGGGGTGATGGTGTCGCTGCTCATGGGTCACCTGTGCTCGGGCGGGTTGATCCGCGAGGTCTCGATCGCGGAGGCGGAGGTGCTCCACTTGGCGAGGATCCGGGCGTAGGTGCCGTCCTTGATCAGCACGTTGACGGCGGCCTGGAACGCCTTGGTGAGTTCGGAGCCCTTCTTGAAGGCGAAGCCGACGTCGAGGCGGTGGAACTCGCCGAGGAACGCGGTCTGCGAGGCGGGCTGTGCGGCCTGGTAGCGCAGGCCGTTGATGGTCGACATGATCACGTCGATACGGCCCTGCTGGAGCGCGGTGAGCGTCGCCGCGTTCTCCGAGTAGACCTTCACGTCGTACGGCTTCTTGCCCGCCTTCGCGCACACCCCCTTCTGTGCGCTGAGGGTCGCCTCGAAGGTGGTGCCGGCGCCGGTGCCGATGGTCAGCCCGCACAGCTGGGTGAGGTCGGTGACCTTCGACTTGAGCGTGGTGTTGCCCTTCTTGACCGCGAAGCCCTGGCCGTCGTTGATGTAGGTGACGAAGTCGATGGTCTTGAGGCGCTCGCTCGTGACCCCGAAGTTGCCGGTACCGACGTCGTACTTGCCGCTGCCGAGGGCGGGCAGGATCGTCTCGAAGGAGGCATCCTGGCGCTCAAGCTTCACGCCGAGCACCTTGGCCACGGCGTCGGCGAGGTCGATGTCCTGGCCGGCGGGCGCCTCGTCCGGGCCGTTCGGGTAGTACGCGCCGGGCGGGAAGCCGACCGAGCTGCCGACCCGGAGCGTGCCCGCCTTGCGTACGTCGGCGGGGAGCAGGGCGGCGGCGGAGTCCACCTTGCGTACGGCGGCGACCGGGTCGTCGGTCGGTGCGGGGGATGCCTGGGCGCCCACCGCCGCCGTGCCGTCGGCGTCGCCGGAGCCGCAGGCGGTCAGCGCGAGCAGCGGCAGCAACATGAGGGCGGCGGCGGCGCGCAGGCGTGGTCTGATGCCGTGGACGTTCACAGCTCGGCGGCCTTTCCCGTGGGTGCTTCGGCGGTCAGGTGCTTCTCGAACGGCAGCGGACCGATGGTTTCCGGGTCGGCCTCCGTGTCGAACAGCGGTGTGTAGCCGGTGGCCAGATACAGGCCGCGGGCCTCGGGCTGGCGCGGTCCCGTCGTCAGGTAGACGCGCCGGTAGCCGCGGGCGCCCGCCTCGCGCTCAAGCTCGGCGACGACGCGCCGGGCCAGGCCGCGCCGGCGGTGGGCGGAGTGCGTCCAGATCCGCTTCAGCTCGGCCGTGGTCGCGTCGTACCGGCGGAAGGCGCCGCCCGCGACCGGATCGCCGTGCTCCAGGAGCAGGAGCAGGACGCCGCCGTACGGCGCGGTGAACTCCTCGTCGGGGTAGCGGGCCATCTCGCCGTGGGCGTCCCCGCCGTACCGCGCGGAGTACTCGTCTCCGAGTTCCCGCAGGAGCGGCTCCACCAAGGGGTCGGACACCGGTACTTCCAGGACCGTCAACTCGCCCGGCCTGGCCGGTGGTTGGGCGACGGAGGTCATCCGTTCACCGCCGCGAGGGTCTGCGTGCCGCGGGCGGCCCGCTCGGCGTCGCGCTTGGCGACCTCCTCGCGGACGATCGGGATCACGTACCGGCCGAAGTCGACGGCGTCGCCCAGCAGGTCGTAGCCGCGCGCGGAGAGGATGTCGACGCCGAGGTCGTAGTAGTCGAGCAGCGCCCGGGCGACCGTCTCCGGGGTGCCGACCAGGGCGTTGGAGTTGCCCGCTCCGCCGGTCGCGGCGGCGGTCGGGGTCCACAGGGCACGGTCGTACCTCTCCCCCGCCTCGGCGATGGCGATCAGCCGCTGCGAGCCGGTGTTCTGCGGCTGCGCCTGCCCGTTGTGGCGCTTGGTGATGGCCTCACCCCGCTCCTTGCGGGCCTTGATCGCGCCGACCGTGCGATAGGCCTTCTCCCAGGCCAGCTCCTCCGTCGGTGCGATGATCGGGCGGAAGGCGACCTGGATGCGCGGCACGTCGGTGCGGCCCGCGGCCTTCGCTGCCGCCTTCACCTTCTCGATCTGCTCGGCGGTCTCCGCGAGGGGCTCGCCCCACAGGCAGTAGATGTCGGCCTCGGCGCCGCCCGCGGCGTACGCGGCGGGGGACGAGCCGCCGAACGAGACGTTCGGGCGGGGCTGTTGGACGGGGAAGACGTCGCTGACGAAGTCGTGGAAGCGGTAGTGCTCGCCCTCGTGGTCGAAGGTCTCGTGGGTGGTCCAGATCTTCTTGACGATCCGGATGTACTCGCGGGTGCGGGTGTAGCGCTCGTCCTTGGTGAGGGTGTCGCCCTCGCGGCCCTGCTCGTGGTCGTTGCCGCCGGTGATGAAGTGGACGGTCAGCCGGCCGTCGCTGATCTGGTCGAGGGTGGCGAAGGTCTTGGCGGCGAAGGTGGGGTACGAGACGTTCGGGCGGTGGGCGAGCAGGATCTGGAGGCGGTCCAGCCGGCTCGCGATGTACGCGGCGGCCGGTGCCGGGTCCGGCGATCCGGAACCGTAGGCGAACAGCACCCGGTCCCAGCCGTGGTCCTCGTGCGCCCGGGCGAGCCGGAGCGTGTACTCCTTGTCGAACGCGGCGCCGGAGCGCGGCGTGGTTTCGGAGCCGTCGTTGGTGGCGGCGATGCCGAGGAACTCCACGGGCATGGGCGTGGCCTTTCAGGGGATGCGGCGGCACGCCCGCATGGCTGAACTGACGGGCGTGCAGGCATGAGTGATGGCTCGTCAGAGCAGCGACGAGAGGAAGGGCGAGTCGATACGGGCGTGACGACGCCGGGCGTCGGTGGAAACAGTGCGGCGGCAGCGCGCGTGAAGGGAGAACTCGGCCCGCGACGGGGTCACCGAGGGAGGGAAGGGCCGGTCAGACGGCCCGCTGCCGAGTCAGGCGCAACACGCCGCGGACCACACCCGACAGAAGTCGATGTGATCGCGCGTGACCAAGCGCTGCTGGGCATTCATGCGATTAATTGAGCAGTACATCGCGCTCTTCGTCAAGCAGGGCCCGGATGCCGGACGGGCCCGACCAGCGCCGCCCACGGCGCTGTTGACACATCGATGCCATGGGCACATACGATCGACGGCGGACCGGCTCCGCGATGCGCGGCAGCCTCTCCGGCCGCGTTGAGGGACGCGGCAGCGTGACGACGCCGAGCCCCGGCCGCACCGCACCCGCGCGCAGCGCCCGTACCGCGCCGCCCTGCGGGTGCCACCGGGGTCATCCACGCCTGCGATCCCCTCCCCGGAGAGAGCCTCCCCATGGTCACGCCGCCCCATGTCACACCCACCCCTGCCACGAAGACGCCCCAGGCACCCGAAGCACCCGCCCGCCAAGGCACCGCGGACGCCGACCTGCCGCTGATCGTCGCGCGCCGACACGCCGGCCGGTGGTTGACCGCCGCCCTCACCCTGCTGCTGTTCGCGATGGTGCTCAACTCCGTGGTCCGCAACGAGGCCTTCCAATGGGACGTGGTGGGCCGGTACTTCACCACCACCGCCGTGCTCGACGGGCTGCTGCTCTCCCTGTGGCTGACCGCCGTGGTGATGGTGCTCGGGTTCCTGCTCGGCACGGTGCTCGCAGTGATGCGACTGTCCGCCAACCCGGTGCTGCGCACGCTGAGTTGGGGCTATGTGTGGATCTTCCGGTCCACTCCGCTGCTGGTGCAGCTGCTGTTCTGGTTCAATATCGGCGCGCTGTATCCGACGCTCGGCCTCGGCATCCCGTTCGGACCGCAGTTCCTCACCGTGAAGACGGTCAATCTGCTCGGCCCCACCCTCACCGCCGTCATCGGCCTGACCCTGCACGAGTCCGCCTACGCCGCCGAGGATGGGGGTCCCCCCGCTCGAGCGAATTCGAGAGTGGGGGAGCGCGGCGGCATCCTCTCCGTGGACTCCGGGCAGACCGAGGCCGCCCAGGCGCTCGGGCTCAGCAGACGCCGCACCCTGCGCCGGATCGTCGTCCCGCAGGCGATGCGCTCCATCGTGCCGACCGCCGGGAACATGCTGATCGGCACCCTGAAGGGCACCAGCATCGTCAGTGTGCTGGCCGTGCACGACCTGCTGTAC
The DNA here is from genome assembly GCF_900103585.1 of Streptomyces sp. cf386. Classification (GTDB taxonomy): domain Bacteria; phylum Actinomycetota; class Actinomycetes; order Streptomycetales; family Streptomycetaceae; genus Streptomyces. The sequence goes on along the minus strand of NZ_FNHV01000020.1, from coordinate 112,816 downwards.
TCGGTTCAGCTGATCTACAACCAGACCTACCAGGTCATCCCGCTGCTGATGGTCGCCACCCTGTGGTACATCGCGGTGACCACGGTGCTGAGCGCGGGCCAGTTCTACATCGAGCGGTACTACGCCCGCGGCAACTCCCGTGCCCTGCCGCCCACTCCGCTGCAGCGGCTGCGCGGCCACCTCACCGCCGTACGCCACCGGCTGAGCGCGGCGACGGCCTCCGACGCCCGCCCGGCGATCGGCGGTGACCGGTGAGCAGCGCACCCTCCACGGCCGTCCTGGTCGTCGTCGGCGCGGGGCCACGAACCACGGGGCTGCTGGAACGCATCGCCGCCAACGCCCCCGAACTGTGGGACGGGACACGGGAGTTGCGCATCCACCTGGTGGACCCGCATCCGCCCGGCCCGGGGCGCGTCTGGCGGCACGAGCAGTCGGCGCTGCTCCGGATGAACTCCATGGCCGAGGACGTCACCATGTTCACCGACGAGTCCTCCACCATCGACGGCCCGGTACGCCCCGGCCCTTCGCTGGCCGAGTGGGCGGCCCAGTTCTCCGGCCTGGGCCCGCGCCACGCCCCGTACGCCGAACCCGCCGCCCCGGAGGTGCTCGCCGAACTGCGCACACTCACCGGGGCCGACTTCGCCAGCCGCCGTGCCCAGAGCGCCTATCTGGACTGGGTGTTCCGCAGGGCGCTGGCCGAGCTGCCGCCCTCGGTGACGGTCGAGTGGCACCGCACCACCGCGACCGCCGTCACCGGCCCGCCGGACGGCCCGCAGCAGGTGCACCTGGCCGACCGCGCGACCCCGCTCACCGCCGACCTGGTGATCCTGGCCCAGGGGCACATCGGCGCCACGCCCGGCGCCGAGCAGCGCGAGCACGCCGGCTTCGCCCGCCGCCACGGCCGCTTCCATCTCCCGCCGGAGTTCTCCGCCGACGCCGACCTCTCCGCCCTGCGGCCCGGCGAACACGTCATCCTGCGGGGCTTCGGGCTCGCCTTCATCGACCTGATGGCCATGCTCACCGAGGGCCGCGGCGGCACCTTCCGCACCGAGGCCGACGGCACCCTCACCTACCTCCCGTCCGGCCGCGAGCCCGTCCTGTACGTCGGATCGCGGCGCGGAGTGCCGTACCACTCCAAGACCCGCTACCGCCTGAAGGGCCCCCGCCCTCCGCTGCCCCGGCACTTCGGCCCCGAGGCGGTCGACGCGCTGCTCGCCGAGGGGCGGCCGCTGGATCTGCGGCGGGATGTGTGGCCGCTGATGGCCAAGGAGATCGGCTTCGGCCACTACCACGAGCTCTTCCACGCCCACCCCGAGCGCACCGTTCTCCCCTGGCCGGACTTCGTCGCCGCATACGACCGTCTGGGCTGGTACGACGACGCCATGGCGGCCCTCGTCGCCGCGGCCGTACCCGATCCGGCGGACCGCCTGGACTTCGAGGCCCTGGATCATCCGCTGGACGGCCTCGCCTTCCCGACACCGGACGCCTTCCAGGATCATCTGCGCGAGCACATCGCCCAGGACGTCGCCCGCCGCGAGGACCCGGAGTTCAGTGCCGATCTCGGGGCGTTCCTCGCCCTGCTCTCCCTCTACGGTCAGCTGCCCCGCCTGGTCGCCGCGGGACGGCTGACCGCGCGGTCCGTCGCCGAGCGGCTCGACGGCTGGTGGCAGGGCTTCTTCAGCTTCCTGGCCTCCGGCCCGCCCGGCTTCCGTCTGCGCGAGCTGCTGGCCCTGTCCCGGGCGGGGATCGTCCACTTCGTGGGCGCCGACGTCCGGATCGGGACCGACGAGAGCACCGGCACCTTCACCGCGACGAGCCCCACCGTCCCCGGGCACACAGTCCACGCGACCGCCCTCATCGAGGCGTATCTGCCGCGCCCCTCCCTCGACCGCACCGAGGACCCCCTCCTGCGGGACCTGCACCGGACCGGCGCGCTCACCGAGGAGGTCATCGCCGACCCCACCCACACCCACCGCTCCGGCCTGCTCGCGGTCTCCTCCGAGGACGGCCAGGTCATCGACCCGTCCCTCGGCGGCCCCCACCCCCGCCGGATCGCCCTCGGCGCTCCCACCAACAGCCGGGCCGTGGCCGCTTTCGCCCGGCCCCGCACCAACGCGCCCGCCTTCCGCCAGAATGACGCGGTGGCGCGTGCGGTTTTGCGCGCCCTTCGCGCCGGGCGCGTGACCTCACGCTTCTCAAATGGCGAGAAGGAAGTGTCCATTATATGAAAAGCCTCTTGGGGTAGCGACAACCTTCTGCCACGATCCCCATCAGCCAGGTAGGAAAACTAGGAAACTGTGGGGTGGGTGGCCATGAGAACGCGCAACCACACAGACCTGTTGTCGCCCCTCCTGACCTCACGTCGCCACATCGACTTCGGCCGTACGGCCAGCGCCATCTGTCGGCTCGTCTGAGTCCCTCCGCGCTACCCGCACGTCCTCCCACACCGCTGCGCCCCCTGCCGTCCCACCGGGACGGCGGGCGAGTGGTGTGCCGGTGCGCACCAGCAGGCTCCACGCAGTCCCCGCCGTACATCCCTGATCACTTTCCCTGATCACCTTTCCCTGAGAGGACACCTCTGTGTCTGCCGCAAGACCGCTCAACACCCTGCGCACCTTCGCCGTCGTAGCGGCGCTTCCCCTGCTGCTGACCGCCTGCGGCTACGGCGCCGAGTCCACCGACAGCGACAAGCAGACCGAGGTCGCGGCGGACGCCAAGAAGCTCTCCGTCGACGAGGTGAACATCGGCTACTTCCCGAACCTGACGCACGCCACCGCCCTGGTGGGCATCCAGGAGGGCCTGCTCCAGAAGGAGCTCGGCGGCACCAAGATCACGCCCTCGACCTTCAACGCCGGCCCTTCGGAGATCGAAGCGCTGAACTCCGGCTCCCTCGACATCGGCTGGATCGGCCCCTCCCCCGCCATCAACGGCTACACCAAGGCGGCGGGCAAGAACCTGCGGATCATCTCCGGTTCAGCCTCGGGCGGCGTGAAGCTGGTCGTCAACCCGGACAAGATCAAGTCCCTGAAGGACGTCAAGGGCAAGAACATCGCCACGCCGCAGCTCGGCAACACCCAGGACGTGGCGCTGCTCAACTGGATCTCCGAGCAGGGCTGGAAGGTCGACGCCGAGAGCGGCAAGGGCGACGTCTCCGTGGTCCGCACCGACAACAAGATCACGCCGGACGCCTACAAGTCCGGCTCGATCGACGGCGCCTGGGTGCCGGAGCCGACCGCGTCCAAGCTGGTCGCCGAGGGCGGCAAGGTGCTGCTGGACGAGGCCGACCTGTGGCCCGACAAGAAGTTCGTGATCACGAACATCATCGTCCGGCAGGACTTCCTGAAGAAGCACCCGGACGTCGTCGAGGCCGTGCTGCGCGGATCGGTGAAGACCAACGAGTGGATCAACGCCAACCCGGACAAGGCCAAGGCGTCGGCCAACGAGGCGCTGAAGGAGCTGTCGGGCAAGGCCCTGCCCGCCGAGGTCATCGACCCGGCCTGGAAGTCGATCACCTTCCTGGACGACCCGCTGGCCGCCACCCTCGGCACCGAGGCCGAGCACGCGGTCAAGGCCGGTCTGCTGGAGGAGCCCGACCTCAAGGGCATCTACGACCTCGCACCACTGAACAAGGTCCTCAAGGCCGACGGCAAGGACGAGGTCGACGACGCCGGTCTCGGCGTCCAGTAACGACCACCGCATCCGACGACTCCCCCAGGAGATGACGACGATGGCCACTACGACGGCCACGACCGCCAAGGTCGCGGAGGACGCCACGGCGGTGCCGTACGCCGCCCGGATCGAGCATGTCTCGAAGTCCTTCCCGGCGCCGGGCACACCCGGCGGACAGCAGCTCGTGCTGGACGACATCACGCTCGATGTCGCACCCGGCGAGTTCGTCACCCTCCTGGGGGCCTCCGGGTGCGGCAAGTCCACCCTGCTCAACCTGGTCGCGGGGCTGGACCTGCCGTCCGCCGGTTCGATCGGCACGGACGGCAGGCCCGCCCTGATGTTCCAGGAGCACGCGCTGTTCCCGTGGCTGACCGCGGGCAAGAACATCGAACTCGCGCTCAAACTGCGCGGGGTCGCCAAGGCGGAGCGCCGGCCGGAGGCGGAACGGCTGCTGGAGCTCGTCCGGCTGCAGGGCGCGCACGGCAAGCGGGTGCACGAGCTGTCGGGCGGTATGCGTCAGCGCGTCGCCCTGGCCCGGGCACTCGCCCAGGACAGCCGACTGCTGCTGATGGACGAGCCGTTCGCCGCGCTCGACGCAATCACCCGGGACGTCCTGCACGACGAACTGACCCGCATCTGGCGCGAGACGGGACTGTCCGTCCTGTTCGTCACGCACAACGTGCGCGAGGCCGTCCGGCTCGCCCAGCGCGTCGTCCTGCTCTCCTCCCGCCCGGGGCGCATCGCCCGCGAGTGGACGGTCGACCTGCCCCACCCGCGCCGCATCGAGGACGCCGCGGTCGCCGAACTGTCCGTCGAGATCACCGAAGAACTGCGTGGGGAGATCCGCCGCCATGGCCAGCACTGACACGACCCCGGCCAAGGACGGCAACGACCTCGCCGGACTCGAAGCCGGCCTGGACGCCCTGGAAACCGTCCAGACCACCCGCACGCCCTTCCGCAGGACCCTGACCCAGAAGGTCCTGCCGCCCGTCGTCGCCATCGCCCTGGTCCTGGCCGTCTGGCAGTTCCTCATCTCCTCCGGCATCGCCGACGACCCCTCCAAACTCCCCTCCCCCGCCGACGTCTGGGGCGAACTGCACGACTCCTGGCTGCAGGGCACCCTCCTCGACTACATCTGGACGTCCGTCTCCCGCGGCATGCTCGGCTTCCTGCTCGCCCTCGCCATCGGCACCCCCCTGGGCCTGCTGGTGGCCCGCGTGAAGTTCGTCCGCGCAGCCATCGGCCCGATCCTGTCCGGCCTGCAGTCCCTGCCCTCCGTCGCCTGGGTGCCTCCGGCCGTGATCTGGCTGGGGCTCAACGACAAGATGATGTACGCCGTCATCCTGCTCGGCGCGATCCCCTCCATCGCCAACGGCCTGGTCTCCGGCGTCGACCAAGTACCCCCACTGTTCCTGCGCGCCGGCCGCACGCTGGGCGCCACCGGCCTCAAGGGCACCTGGCACATCGTCATGCCCGCCGCCCTCCCCGGCTACCTCGCCGGCCTCAAGCAGGGCTGGGCCTTCTCCTGGCGCTCCCTCATGGCCGCCGAGATCATCGCCTCCCACCCCGACCTCGGCGTCGGCCTCGGCCAACTCCTCGAAAACGGCCGCACCAACAGCTCCATGGCCATGGTCTTCTTCGCCATCCTCCTCATCCTGTTCGTCGGCATCGCCATCGACCTCCTCATCTTCAGCCCCCTCGAACGCCGCGTCCTGCGCAGCCGCGGCCTGCTGGTCACTCACTGAACGACGGAGACCACGGGTAGCCGAGACGGACGGTACGTCGGCACAGGGCACCCGTGCGGGACTGCTCAACCTCGGCCCGGCTGCATCTGGTTCACGCAGCCGGGCCGAGGCGCGGGTCCGCGAGGCCGCGCACCCTCCAGGAGGCGGCGAGGGCGGTGCGCAGGCGCTCGCGCGCGAAGCGATCGGGACGAGAGATCCCAAGACCCGGCTGTCCGAGCCGGTCATCGGGATCCGGCAGAACGGGGACGGAGCCGTCGTGCGGACGATATCCGGCGAGGAGCGCTTCGACCACGACTTCACCCCCACGCACGCCGACGTAACCCGCGCCTTGCTGGAGAACCCGCCCCCGACCCAGCACGAACCGCTCTCGTCCAGCTGTTGCCCGAGCTCCGGAGCTAGTCCCCGGTGTGCCGCCGCGCCGACTCGTTCTCCTGGGCCATGCGCCTGAGCGCCAGCAGCGCGGGCTCCAGGAGGACCGTCAGCAGCAGGGCCCGCTCGGCGACCTCCAACGGGTCCTCGATTCCACCCAGTTGGTCGAGGTCGAGGACGGCGGTGCGCTCGGCGAGTCGGGCGTACGGCAGGAGCACGCGCCAGTCGATCGGGACGCCGAGCGAGCGCAGGGAGGACAGTGTCTCTGCGAGCGTGACGCGGGCCGGGGCGGCCTGGTGCACGTCCCAGCCCAACTCCTCGACCAGGGCTTTGACTTCACCGGCCTCGAGGGCAGCGTCGGCGGGCTCTCCGGCCGACGCGAGGGAGCCCAGCGTGAGACCCAGGACGCGATGGGTGTCGTCGGTGTGCTCGGCCAGGGCGTCCAGCACCTCCCGGGTGGTGCTGACGGACAAACCACGGACACCGGTCAGCGCACGGATCAACTTCAGTCGGCGGAGGTGGTGTTCGTCGTACTCGGCCTGTGTCGCGGCCGTCTGCTGACCGGACTGGAGCAGTCCCTCACGGAGGTAGTACTTGATCGTCGTGACGGCGACGCCGCTGCGGCGGCTCAACTCGGATATACGCATTGGTCGCCCTCACACCCTGGAAATTGGATACCCCTACTGTCTAACATAGATAGTAGAGGTATCCAATATTTCCTCCTGAGAGGGCCACAGCCATGCCCACCCTGCGCTGGACCACCGTCAACACCCCCGCACCGGACACCGAGGCGTTCGTCATGGCGTCCCGCCTGGAGGTCCGCTCGCTCAAGGACGTGCCGCGTTTCTTCCTCCAGTCGCTGTCCGCGTGGAAGCAGGTCACCGGCGCACCCGGCGCGTACGGCGCCTCGCTCATCGCCGAACCGCTGAAGCGCACCTTCTGGACCCTGTCGGCCTGGGAGGACAAGGAGGCGCTGTACACCTACGTGAAGACCGAACCGCACCGGTCGATCATGAACGGCCTTCGCCCCACCATGAAGGGCTCCGCCTTCACGTTCTGGCAGGTCCCCGCGACCGACCTGCCCATCGACTGGACGGACGCGAAGCGCCGCCTGTCCGAGCAGGAACGAACCGGCAGTTGATGAGGCCGGGGTGGCGCCCGGACCGCATTGGCTCAGCCCAGCGCGTCCATCAGGGCGGTGACGTAGGCATCGAGCCGCTCCTCGACGGCCCGCGTCGTCAGCTCTGTCCTCCCCGCCTCCCGCCACGGCTGCGACACCAACCGCACCTCTTCCGAGAACGCCAGCGCGTCCCACCCGCCAGTACAGCCGCTCGCTCGCAGACACGGCCAGCACCCCGCCGGCCTCCTCATACGCCTCAGCGAACCGTTGGCCCCACGCCGGGCCGTGCAGCAGCGCGAGATTGGTCGAACAGTGCGCCACATCGAGATCCGCCGGGCCCCAGGAGGTGGCCGCCCAGTCGACGACGCCGGTGATCCGGGCACCTGCCGGCCTTGAGGTCGGCAAGTCGAACAGCACGTTGCCGGGGTGGAAGTCCCTGTGCAGGAACCGCCCTTCGTAGGGCGGCGCGGGCTCGCGGATCACGTTGATCGCCGCGGCCCATGCCGCCGCGTCGGCGCCCTTCGGAGTCACGACGGTGTCGGCGGTCGTCAACGCCACGTACTCCCGGGGCCGCTCGGCGGGTCGTAGCGTGTGGATCGCCACAAGCTGACGGGCCAGGAGAGGGACGCGCGCCTCCAATCCCTCATCGTCGAGGCGGAGTGCTGCTGATCGACAGCGGCATGGCGGGCACGCGCGGAGGCCGGTCGACTCCGCAGCCGCAGGCTTCCAGGGTGAGGCAGACCATGTGCCGCAGCGCCAGGAGTTCCTCGACGGCCCGCAGGTCGTCTTCGGCGGGGGCGCCCCGGCCGGGCAGCGGGACGTAGGTGTCGTACAGGACGACCCGGTGTACCGGCTCGCCGCGTTCGCGCAGCAGCCGGGCCGTCTCGTAGGCGACCATCCCGCCGAAGGAGTGCCCGCCGAGGAGGTAAGGGCCGTGCGGCTTGACATGCTGGATCTCGTCGGCGAACAGGGCCGCGAGTTCCTCCAGTTCGTCGAGAGGCTCCTCCTTGCCGTCCAGGCCCGGGATCTCGAAGGCGTGGCAGGCGCGGCCGTCGCCGAGCGCGCGGGCCAGCGAGGTCAGGTAGAGCGCGGATCCGCCGAGTCCGCCGGCGCAGAAGAAGGGGCGGGGGGTGTTGAGGGGGACGAGATGGACGGGGGCCGGGGCGGCGTCGGTGTCGGGCTCGGGTTCGGCGAGGAACCGGGCTGCGGCGTCGATGGTCGGTACCTCCAGGAACAGCGTGTGGGGGATGCGGTACCCCAGCCAGTCGGAGAGCCGGGACTGCAGAGCGGCCACGGACAGCGACTCCAGGGCGTACTCCTCCAGCGGTCGGCTGGTGTCCGACTGGGTTTCGGGTAGCCGGAGTTCGGCGGCGATGTGAGTGACGAGCCAATCGCGTACGGCGGTCGCGGACGGCCCGGCGGCGGGTTCGGCGGCGATCGCCGCGCGGTCGGGGGCGGTGTTGTGGGCGGGTGCTCCGAAATGCCGGCGGGCCAGCTCCTGGGCCTGGGCGACCACGCACTCGACCAGCTCGAAGGAGGGCAGACCGCCCGCGTAGTGGGTGTGGTGGTGGCCCTGCATCGCCTCCAGGCGGTCCAGGGCGCCGTCCCGCAGGTCGTCGGTGCCGAAGTGCGGCATGAACGCCCACTCGCGCCGCAAGTGCACCTCCTCAAGGCGACCGCCGAGGGTCTCGATGTCCGCGCGCAGCAGGGCGGCGACGTCGTCGGGGCGGCCGTAGGAGTAGAAGGTGCGGATGTCGCTGTCCTCGTAGCGGTGGTGGTAGGCGACGCAGTGGCCTGTGGCGGTACGGCTGTCGTTGTGCTGCTTCAGGAAGTGGAAGGCCGCGTCGGGCAGACCGGAGGCGGTGGCGACGGTGGTGTGGTAGGCGCGGTCCCGGATTCGGGCGGCGAGCGCGCGCTCCTCGCCGGTGGCGTCCAGGAACGGCAGCGCGCGGTCCACGGAGACGGTGAGCACCAGGTCGTCGGCCTCGATCGACTCCGTCGCGGTGCGCACCCGTACGCCTCCCGGGTGCCGTTCGACGGACTCGACGCATGCCCCGAGCCGTAGGTCCCGCAGTTCCTCGGCAGCCCGGCGCCACAGGGTGGCGAAGCCGCCCCTGACGGTGAACGCGCCCGGGTGGCCGAGGAGTTCGGGCTTGTTGCCCAGCAGCCCGGTCATCTCGGCGTACTTGACGAAGTAGAGCGCGGGCACGTCGTCGTCGAGATAGCCGTATCCGGCGGCCGTGAAGCCGGTGCCGAACGAGTCGGCCATGGCCTCGAGTCCGTGCTCGGCGAGCCACTCCCGCATGGGGGCGGCCAGGGCCTTCGCGGAGTGCGCGAGACCGGGTTCGCCGATGCGCGGGAACTCGCGTGCGCGCAGCTCCTGGTAGCGGCGGAAGGTGTCCTTGCGGAAGAAGGAGGTGTCCTGCGGGGTCGTCGTCGCGCGCTCGGTGTCGAGGAGCCGGTAGGGGGTGGTCGGTTCGGTGGCCACGCCCAGTTCGGCGGCGAGTTCGGCGACGCGCTCGTACTGGTTGGTGCAGATGTGGCCGCCGAGGTCGTAGGCGTGGCCGTCGATCTCCACGCTCTCGCACTTTCCGGCCACCGTGTCGCGAGCCTCCAGGACGGTGACCCGGTGTCCGGCGCGCTCCAGTGCGCGGGCGACGGTCAGGCCGCTCGGGCCGGCGCCGACCACGACGACCCTGCGGGGGGGGCCGCGGGGTTCTTCCGGACCGGCCTCAACAGCTTTGCCAGTTCGGGCGGTTGGGCCTCGCCGCGGCGGGCGCGGGAGGCCGCCCGGTAGATCAGCGCGCGCAGGTGGTTCAGGGAGGCGGTGGTGTGCGGGGAGCGGGCCAGGACGATACCCAGGTCCGGTGGGGCGAGCGCGGGATCGAAGGCGATCGCAATGACGCTGTCGTCGTCGGCGGACGCGTCCAGGCTCAGTTCGGCGAGGTCGAACCAGGGGCAGCGGTCCTCGGACCAGGCGCGGGCCGGGTCGAGGGCGGTTTCGGTGGTGCCGGGGTCGCCGTCCAGGGGGTGGAGCTGGGCCCGGACGACGTTACGGACGCCGGTGGTGCGCAGCCGGGTGCGTAACTCCTCGCGGAGGAAGGCGGGTTCGCGGGTGTCGTCGGCCGGTCGGGGGATCTCGTTCGGGGCGTCCGGCGGCCACCACAGGTCGCCGTGGTCGAAGTCGCCGCGGACCAGGGACTCTTGGACGGAGTGCACCCGGAACCGGATGAGCCACTGCCGGCCGTCCTCGGCGACGAAGCCCTGCGGCACCTGGGAGTAGGAGTCGTATGTGGCGTACGAGCCGGCCGTCCGGATGTTGTTCCAGATGACCGAGCGGACCTCGGGCCTCTCACCGATGACCTCGGCACGTTCCTCGGGGGTGCCGAAGGTGCGGCGGAATATCTCGGCGGTGGAGGCGAAGAAGATGGGTCCGGTGTTGAAGGTGAGGTCGAGAAGTCCGGTGTCGCCCTCCAGGAGGCGGAGGGTGAGGCCGCGGACGGTCGGCTTGACGTCGTCGGTGCCGACGGAGTTGCTGTAGCGGGCGAGCACCGGGAAGCGGCGGCCGGGGCGGAGGAAGGCGTGGGCGGGCAGCCGGGGGGTGTCGAGCACGGTGAGGGTGCCGCGGGCCGCGGTCGAGGTGGCGCGGAAGAAGCGGTCGCGGCGGCCGGCTGAGGCGACGGTGAGCGCGGACAGGTCGATCAGTACGCGCCGGAAGTCGTCGTCGACGTCGTACATCCGGGGGGCCTCATCACCGTCCGGGGCCGCAACGTCTACCCCTCCGACATCGAGGACAGCGTCCGGGAATGCCACCCCGGTTCTGCTCGGCGTCCGCTCGTCGATCCTCGTGGCCATTCAGGACCTCCTCGAGGCGCGCAACTTCGGCGTCGAGTTCACCGCGGCGACCGAGCTGGGACGCATGCGGGACGGACGCCAATGGAACCCCGGTTCGACCGGTGACTGCCGGACTCCCCGCCCTACGGAAGGGTGGAGTCCGATTTGCTGGGATGATCAGCTGAAAATGGGCTTTCCATCGACAGCGTGGTTCCACTGACGGTGCGTCAGTGACGCCCCCGACTGGACTCGACCCTGCGGCCAATTGCCTAGAAGGCGCTTGGCGTGCCCGCTGCATCCCCGACTTGCACGAAGGACTGTGGAGCACAACCGTTCGCCAGATGTCCCGCAGCCGTCGGGGAAACCTCCAGCCGGCCCTGTGGCCCCCATCTGGGTGTTCCTCGGTCGGCCGCGAGGCACACCGCCCCATCACCGATAGCGGGCCGGGCCCCGCGTACCGCCGCGGCGAACAAGCAGTGGTCGCCCGCCTGGGCATGACCGCAAGGGAGGAGCGCCACCGCCGGTCAGGCGCTCCACCACCGGGCCGGCGACCACTGACCTGCGGTTTGAACAGGGCGGCGCATTGCGCCCAGGGCTATGAGCTCGTCGCGGGATCCGAGCTCGACGATGCGACCGCTCTCGAGACGGGGTCCCGACGGCGACGGCCTCGGATTGCGAGACGGCCGCCCGCACATTGCGCCCGTCGGCGTACCCGTCGATGCCGCCGCCGGGACGGGTTCGATTTCCACCAGCAAACTCAATTGGAAAGCCGTCGGTACCCTTGCGGGCGGACGTGCGACCCAGGCGCGGTGCGCCCGGTCGATGGGGGTCCGCGGGCCGCGCTCGGAGGCGCGGCGGAGGTCTGTGCCGACGCAGCAGCGGGCGAAGGCGGGTTGCCCGGCAGGGGCAGGGAAGCGGGCCCACGTCGGCGCCGGACCCTGACCACGGCAACCCCTTTGGTGTAGAACACACGGATTTTCAAGCCGAGTTGGGCATCAGAGCCAAGCAGCCTGAGCCCTCCGGGGAACCCCGGTCTCGGCGAGTGCCGATCCGTCAGAGGGTGGACCGGGGCGGCGACAGACCGAGTGGATCACGGAGACCCTGGGCAGGGTGCACCGCTGTCACGACCGCCCCGATATACGCCCGAAGGGACCGTTGTGATCTTGAATCCGTCTTGATCGGTTCACCAAGAAGTTGCTTGCGGGATTGATCAACCCCGGTATACCTTTCGCGGCGCAGCGATTCATTGAAAACGGGGGGGCTCGTGGATCGAAGACCTGAGGCGTGCGCGAAGACTGCGTCTGACCAGTGCCATGTGGTGGTCATCCACCGGTGGCGGGCGGAGTACGTCGACTACGCGGCCGTGCTCGACCACACGGTCAACCGCGTCACGTACATCACGACCGAGGTCGGTCGCACCCGGGTCCCGGATCTGGCCGCCGGTGTCGAGGTCGTCGCGAACACCGACGACCTGGTGGCAGTGCGCCGGGCGGTGTCGGCGCTCGCGGAGCGGCACGGGCCCCCGCGGCGGATCATCGCCCTCAAGGAGGACGACCTGCTGACGGCCGCGACGCTCCGGGCCGAGTGGGGATGCGAGGGGACGAAGCCCGATCAGGCAATTCGGTTCCTCGACAAGCTCGTGATGGCCGAGATCGTTGCCGCCCGCGGTCTTCTGGTGCCTCCGCTCACGGCGGTCGACAGTGCAGACGATGTCCGCGCCTTCGCGGCCGAGCACGGCTGGCCCGTCATAGTCAAGCCGCGTATCGGCAGCTCCAGCGACGGCGTCGCGCGGTTACGCGGGCCGTCCGACGCGGACGAGATCGACTTCACCGAGCGGCCGATGCTCGCCCAGGTCTACAACCCGCACCCGATCTACCACGTGGACGGCGTGTATTTGAACGGACGCCTCGCCGCCTTCCGCGCTTCCCGGTACGTCAACAGCTGCCTCGACTTCCGAACCGGCGACTACCTGGGATCGGTCGAAGAGGACAACCCGGCGATCGTGTCGGCGATCGGCGCCGCCGCGGAGCGCTTCGTCGGCGCCTTCGACACCGATCCACTGGTGTTCCACCTCGAACTGTTCGTCGCGCCGGCGGCTGCCACGGGCGAGCCGGAGTGCACGTTCCTCGAGGTCGGAGCTCGGGTGGGGGGCAGTGAGATCCCGTTCCTGTGGCGGGAGGTCCACGGGTACGACCTGATGGCGGCGGCCCTCAAGCTGCAGCTGGGCGAGCCCTTGGACTCGCCGGTGCTGAAGAACGACGACATCGCCGGCTGGCTGCTGGTGCCGTCGCCGGCGCGGCGGCCCTGCCGTATCACCGAAGTCACCCCGCTCAGCGGGCGGGTCCCCGGCTTGTACGCCGAGGCGCTGTTGGGCCAGGGCGAAGTGCTGCCGTTGGCCGACGCCTATTACGAGCACGTGGGCGGCCGGTTCCGGTTCCGGGGTACTACGAGCCGGACGGTCGAGGAAGCCATCCAAGTTGCCGCCGCTGACTTCCGTATCAGCGCCGAGCCGGTGGGAGACATCGCATGAAGCATGTCGTATTGGTCGATCCGTACGCGCCGGCCCGGGGATTGCCGCCCGCGTTTCTGGAGGCGGGTTATCCCTGCGTTCGCCTGCAGAGCACCGCGGAGGTCCCGGAGGTGTACCGCGGTCCGCTGGATCTCGGCGACTACGTCACGAATGTGGTGCACCGGGGCGATATCGAGGACACAGTCCGGCAACTGTCCGCCTACCAGCCGGTGGCCGTCATCACCGGCAGCGAACTGGGCGTCGAACTTGCTGATGAAATAAGCGAGTTGATGGGTCTGGACACCAATGGCGCCAAGTTGAGCGCCACCAGACGGGACAAGTTCCAGATGATCGAGCAGGTGGCGGCGGCCGGACTGCGGACGCCGCGTCAGGTGCACGTGACCGACGGCGCGGAGCTACGCGCGTGGCACCAGGAAGTCGGCGGCCGGATTGTGGTCAAGCCTCTGCGCAGTGCGGCCGGCGACGGCGTCACGTTCTGCGACGGTCCCGACCAGTCCGAGGCGGCCCTTGCGGCGATCATGGGGCGGGAGAACATCTTCTCGCTGCCGAATCTCGGTGTGGTGGCGCAGGAATATCTCCTGGGCGCGGAATACATCGTCAACACGGTGAGCCGAGCGGGGCGACACCACGTCACCGACATTTGGGGATCCGGCCGACTGTCTGTGAACGGGATCACAGATCTGCTGGTGGAAAGCGTCCTGTTGGAGCAGGGCGCTCCCGGTCTTGACGCGTTGACCGCGTATGCGTTCGCCGTATTGGACGCCCTCGGTATTCAATTCGGCCCGGCCCACCTGGAGATCAAGATGACTCCGGACGGCCCTTGCCTCGTCGAGATCGGCGCACGCATTTCGGGCGGCGAACTGCCCTACTTCGCGGCCGAGGCGATCGGTGAATCACAGCTCGATTGGACCGTCGACTGCTACGTCCGGCCGGAACGCTTCGATGCGCGCTGCGGCACGCCGTACCGACTCAAGCACTATTTTGCCTGGTCGGCGCTGGCTTCGCCGTACCGAGGGACGCTCGTCTCCTACCGGGGGCTCGAGCAGATCGAGGCCTTGCCGAGCTTCCGCGCGGCGCGGACTCTCGTCGCGCCGGGCAGTGCGATACAGCCCACCGTGAACGATCTGACCTATCCGCTCACCGTCACGCTGCACCACGAGTCCGATGGTGTCCTGCAACGGGATCTGAACACGATCAGATATCTCGACGGTGCTGGCTTCTACAACGTAGATCACTACCAGCAGAACGGCTGACAAATGCGTATTGTCGACCTGACCCACGGATTTTCCGAGGGCATGCCTTCGTATCCGGCGGACTGGTTCCCGCGCTTCTCATTCGACCGGGCGATGACGCCGCAGACGGATCCGTACGGCACGAACCGCACGTTCTCCACGCTGCACATCTTTCCCCACAACGGCACGCACATCGAATACAAGCTGCACTTCTATCCGGGGACCGAGGGCATCGAGGACGTCCCGCTGGAGACCCTGATCGGCCGTGCGTGCGTGGCGGACCTGTCGCACAAGGGCGACTTGGAGCCGGTGACGGCTGAAGACCTGGACAAGGCCGTGGGCGACCGGTGGACGCCTGGGGACCGCCTCCTCATCCGCACCGACTACCTGCGCCACAACTGGGGTGCCGCGGACTACTGGGACCGTCCGCCGTACATGACGCCGTCGGCCGCGCAGTGGGCCATCGACAACGGCGCCGTCCTGGTCGGATTCGACTGCCTGACCGAACGTCCCGGTGATGCCGAATCGCCGGTACACCACGCACTTCTGGCTGCCGACATTCCGATCTTGGAGTACGTGGCCAACCTGCACGATCTGCAGCAGCCGGTGGTGCAGCTGTTCGCCCTGCCGATCAAGGTGGCCGGCGTGGAGGCCGCACCGGCCCGAGTGGTGGCGGTGGAGTACGCCGACGCGGCCGTGCCCACGGCGGGTCGCTGACGTGGCCACCACCGTGGAGACGCCCGCATTCCTGCGCAGCGGGTTAAACCCCGGCGATATCGTGCACCGGCACGAGTTGCGCGGACCCGATGTCGACGCGGTCGTCGCGGCGGCCGCACTGCGTGGCTCGGACCGGATCATGCTGAGCTGCCGGGCTTCGGAGGCGGAACCGGTCGTGCTGCTCGCGGTCGGCGAGCTGGCGGTCGCCCGTCGGGTGGGGCCGGAGCGCGATCTGTCGGCGCCCGCTCCGGTCACTGCGGCGATCGACTTTCTGGAGGGCCTCGAGTTCGCGTCCGGCGCGGCGCTCGACGAACGCAGCTGGTACGGCTGCATCGGGTACGACGCGGTCACCGACTTCGAGCGGCTTTCGCTGCAGTCGACGAGCCTGCCGACCTACGACATGTTCCTGCCGGAGGTGTTGATCCGTTTCGACCGCACCGGGACCACGGTGGTCGGCCGGGGCGCCACGGCGTCGGCGGCCCGGAGCGCCGCTGAGCGCGTCGAGCGGGTGCTCCGGCGGGCTGAGGAGTTCCCGGAGCCGCCGGCACGGGTCGGCCTGGGCACCTTCGGACACGGGGTGGACGAGTACCTGGAGGCTGTGCGCAGGGCGAAGGAATACATCCTGGCCGGCGACATCTTCCAGGTCGTGCTGTCGACCCGGTATTCGGCGCCCGCCGAGGCGGACGGCCTGACGGTGTACCGGCGACTGGCGGAGTTCAACCGCTCTCCCTACCACTTCTACTACCACAGCGACGAGTTCGAGGTCGTCGGTGCGTCGCCTGAGCCGTGCGTCACCCTCACCGACGGTGACGTTCTCATCCGGCCGCTGGCCGGAACGCGCCCCCGGGGAGCCGATCGCGCTGCGGACCTCATGGCTGAGCACGACCTCGTCTCGTCCGAGAAAGAGCTGGCCGAGCACCGGATGCTCGTCGACCTGGCCCGCAACGACCTCGGGCGGGTCTGTGCGCCGAGCACCGTGCGCGTGCCGCGCCTGATGGAGGTCGAGCGCTACTCGCATGTCATGCATCTGACATCTGATGTGCGCGGGCGGCTCCGCCCTGGCTGCCGCACCGACGATCTCATTCGCGCGAGTTTCCCGGCCGGCACCATGACCGGTGCTCCGAAGGTGCGGGCGATCGAGATCATCGACGAACTCGAGCCGGTCGGACGCGGCTTGTATTCAGGCGCGGTCGGATCGTTCGGCGTGAGCCATGCCGACCTGTACCTGACCATTCGCGCGCTCGTCATGCACGACGGCGAGATACATCTGCAGGCCGGCGGCGGGATCGTCTATGACTCCGATCCCCGCGCCGAACGGGATGAGTGCGTGGCGAAGCTTCGGGCCGCCGCCCGCGCTGTCGCCGTCAGTCTCGGATCAGAGGTTCAAGCGTGATCGTCATCATCGACAACTACGACTCCTTCGTCTACAACCTCGCGCAGTACATCGGTCAACTCGGGCACGAGTGCCGCGTCGTGCGGAACAACGCAGTGACGGTGGACGAGATCGCCTCGCTCAACCCGAGCCTGATCCTCATCTCGCCCGGCCCGGGCGGGCCGCAGGACGCGGGCATCTCGCTGGAACTCATCCGTGACCTCGGCCGTCGTGTGCCGATCCTCGGGGTGTGTCTCGGGCACCAGTGCATCGCGGAGGCGTTCGGCGCGCGCGTGGTCCGGGCGGCACTGCCGATGCACGGCAAGCTCAGCCCCGTCTTCCATCAGGGAACAGGCGCCTTCGCCGGACTGCCGAGCCCGCTGGACGTGACGCGGTACCACTCGTTGACCGTCGACCCGAAGTCCCTGCCGGATGAGCTCGTCGTGACGGCCTGGACCGATGCCGGCGAGGTCATGGGAGTGCGACACCGCGACCTGCCGATCGAGGGCGTGCAGTTCCATCCGGAATCCCTGTTCACCGAGAAGGGTCTCGACATGGTGGCGAACGCGCTGAAGGCAGCCGAGCGGGTGACGGTATGACCGGCTACGGAGACAAGGACATGACCAGCCATCTTCAGGACACCCTCCAGTGGCATTTCAGCCCTGAGACCGGGTCGCCGTTCTGGCTGAAGCGAAAGGAAAACCTTGGCTTCGACCCCCTCCGCGACGTAAACGAGTTCGCTGATCTACGGAAGTTTCCCGATCTGAGCGACGAGCTGCGTACCGTCCCGGTCGACGACCTGATGCCGGCCGGCTCGGCCGACAGCCCGTTCGAGGTGTACGAGTCGGGTGGCACGCTCGGCGTGCCGAAGCGCGTCGTGGAGCACCGGTCCCGGCTGGAGGGCGTGGACTGGGTCGAGACCATGCTGCCCACGTTCGGCGGTGCCGGCCACTGGCTGCACATCGGGCCGACAGGGCCGCACATCGTCGGCCGCTCCGTGCGCCGGCTGGCGCAACTGCGCCGGTCCATGTTCTTCACGGTGGACTTCGATCCGCGCTGGGTGAAGCTGCTGATCCGGACCGATCGGCGCCCCTTGGCCGACGAGTACATCCAGCATGTCCTCGACCAGGTCGAGACCATCGCCGAGTCGCAGGACATACGGGTCCTGTTCATCACGCCGCCCGTACTGGAGGCGCTGTGTGCGCGCCCGAAGCTCTACGGCATGCTGGCCGATCGCGTCACCGGCATCATCTGGAGCGGAACCAGCATCAGCAGCACGTCTCTGCGGTTGCTCCAGACCGAGTTCTTCCCGCGCGCCGAGGTGCGCGGAATCTATGGCAACAGCCTCATGGGCATCGCGCCGCAGCGGTCTCCCGAGCCCGGCGATGCGCATCCGTGCATCTTCCGGACGTTCCAACCCCGGTCGGTCGTCGAGGTGGTGGACCCGGACACGGGTGACCGGGTGGCGCCCGGCGAGCGTGGCCGCGTCCTCGTGCACCTGCTGACGAAGGATCTGTTCCTGCCCAACATGATGGAGCGCGACACCGCGATCCGGATCGCCTCGGGTCGGCCGGCCGACGGCGACGACCTCGCCGACGTGCAGCCCTTCCGCCCGGCATCCGGTGCGAAAGTGATCGAGGGCGTGTACTAGATGAGCTCTACGATTCTGCAGCCGCTGGTCGGCGGCGAGACATTCGCCTGCGACGAAACCGCCGACCTGCCCGGCGTCGACGGTGGGCTGGTGGCCCGTGTCGGAGTGTCTCCGACGCTCCTGCTCCAGCTGGCTCTGCGGCGCCTGGGTGGCGCGGCCGTCCCGTCGGCGGTGTTCAGCCGGGCGGGTGAGCTTTTCGCCGAGGCCGAGCTGGCCGGCGAGTCGGCCGACGAGTACCGCCGCCGTGTGGTGGCCGCCACGGGCCTGCCGTACCGGGTCGTGAGCGATGGTCTGCGCAGCGTCCGCGATGGACTGGCCCAGCTGGAGGAGAGCAACGCTCGGCAGCTGCCGGCGCCGGCGCCCCGGGTTCGCTGGGTGCCGCGCGGACAGAGCCTCGGGATCGTGACCCCGTCGAACCACGTCGACCCCCATCTGACGTGGGCCCGGGCGCTGTCGCTCGGTTACGGCGTGATCGTGCGGCCGGGGACGCGCGACCCGTTCACACCGTTCCGGCTCGCGGCCGCTCTCCTGGCGGCCGGGCTGCCGAAGCACTGCCTGTCCGTCCTGCCCGGTTCCCACGATCTGGGTGAGCGGCTCCTTGCCGAGTCCGACCTGGGCATCGTGTACGGCGGGCCGACCGCCGTGGGCCGATGGGCGGACCACCCCCGAGTGCTGACGCGAGGGCCCGGCCGCAGTGCCGTACTGCTGGACAAGCCGTTGTCGCCGGACATCGTCGACGCGCTGGCCCGCTCCGTCGCCGCGGACGCGGGCGTCCGCTGCACCAACACGTCGGTGATCCGCACCAGCGGGGATCCGGCGGAGGTGGCCGACGCCCTGGCGGCCCGTCTGGACGCGCTGCCGACCCTT
Source organism: Streptomyces sp. cf386 (assembly GCF_900103585.1). GTDB lineage: Bacteria > Actinomycetota > Actinomycetes > Streptomycetales > Streptomycetaceae > Streptomyces. The sequence goes on along the minus strand of NZ_FNHV01000020.1, from coordinate 93,710 downwards.
CCGGCGGCTCACCCCGACGCCGTGCTGCCGACGGTCTCCGCGGAACAGGCCGCACAGCTGCGTCGAACGGTCGCCGACCTGGAACAGGCAGGCTTCCGGCGCCACTCGGTCGACGGCGGTCCGGTTCCGTTGGACGACGGCTCGTATGCCGCGCGCCCGGTCGTGCTCAGCACATCCGACCCTCGGCATCCGTCCATCGGCACCGAGCTGCCGTTCCCCTTCGTCGTCATCACGCCGTGGTCGGCCGCCGATGGTCTGGAACCGTTCGGCCCAACGCTCGCGTTGTCGGTCTTCAGCGATGACCTCGGCCTTCCCTCGGCCGCCCTCGCGGAGCCGCGGATCCGACGAGTCGTGGTCGGCGGGATGGCCCCCTGGACGAGCGGGCCGGAGCTTCCGCACGACGGCAGTCTGACCGGCTTCCTGCTGGAGCCCAAGGCGTTGGTCTCGGACAAGGAGCCGACCGGATGAAGCACGTGGTGGTCACCGGAGCGTCCGGAGACATCGGCACCGCTGTCGTGGCCCGTGCCCTGGCCTCGGGAGCGGAGGTCCTCGCCCAGTTCCACACGCGGCCCCCGGCCGTTGCACACCCGTCGCTCTCGTCGGTCCGGGTGGACCTGACCCGCGACGACGGTCCCGCCGAACTCGTCGCGGCGCTGCCGTGGAACAGCGTGGATCTGCTGGTCAACTGCATCGGCGGGGCGAGGTCGACGCGGTACGCCGACCTGAGTACCGCCGCGTGGCGGGACTGCATGCAACTGAACGTCGAAGTGCCGTTCGCGGTGACGCGGGAGCTGCTGGCTCCGCTGTCCGCGGCAGCCGGTGCGGTCGTGAACCTGTCGAGCGTCGCGGCGTTCACCGGCGGAGCGTTCGGTCCGCACTATGCCGCCGCCAAGGCGGCCGTGGTCGGCCTGACCCGGTCGGCCGCACGTGAGCTCGGCGACCGGGGCATCCGGGTCAACTGCGTCGCGCCGGGGCCGGTCGCATCGTCGATGACCGACTCGCTCCCCGACGACGTCCTCGCCGGCCTCCTGGCCGCCACCGCGTTGCGGCGGGTGGTGACGCCGGACGAGGTGGCCGACTCGGTGTTCGGGATCGCCGCCGCCACCGGCGTCACCGGACAGACATTGGTCGTCGACGGCGGCCGGTTCCTGCACTGAGCTTGTTCGAACCCACATCAGGTGTCCCACCTCTGGAAGGAGTCTCAGTGCTGCTTGTCTGCAGGGCTGCCGACGAAGAAGCGGTGCGCGAGCGAATACACGCCCGCGTTCCGGCCGCGCACGGCACGACCATGTGCCGGATCGGTGATGAGCTGCTGGTGTACGTGCCGGGCGATCAGCCTGCGCCGGCCGAGGTGCTGCACGAGTCCGGTCTGGTGCAGCGGGTGGTGACCGACCACTCGGACGCGCCGTTGACCGACCGGGCGGCCGCTCCTCTCGGGTCCGTCGTCACCCTCGGCGGGTCGGCGACGGTTGGCGGTGTCGACTTCGCGTTGATCGCGGGACCCTGCGCGGTCGAGAGCTATGAGCAGATGTCCGCCTCAGCTGCGATGGCGAAGGCCGGCGGCGCCGTCGCGCTGCGCGGTGGCGCCTACAAGCCGCGGAGCTCCCCCTACAGTTTCCAGGGGCTCGGGGACGAGGGCCTGCGGATCATGGCCAAGGTCAGCACGGAGTCCGGCCTGCCCGTCGTGACCGAAGTCGTCGACGCGGAGACGGTCGACCTGGTCGCCGAGCATGCCGACGTGCTCCAGATCGGCACCCGCAACGCACAGAACTTCACCCTGCTCAGGGCCGTCGGCCAGGCCGGGCGGCCGGTACTGCTCAAGCGCGGGTTCGGGTGCACCGTGAGCGAGTGGCTGCAGGCCGCCGAGTACGTGCTCGCCGCCGGGAACCCCAACGTCGTACTGTGCGAGCGGGGGATCCGCAGTTTCGAGCCGGCGACACGGTTCACGCTGGACCTGAGCGCGGTGGCGGTGGTCAAGCACATCAGCCATCTCCCCGTCATCGTCGACCCCAGTCACGGAGTCGGTCACCGCCACCTGGTCAAGCCGCTCGCGCTGGCCGCCGCGGCCGTCGGAGCCGACGGGTTGCTCCTCGACATCCACCCCGACCCGCCGTCCGCGCTCTGCGACGGCGCTCAGGCGCTCGATCGGGAGCGCTGGTTCGACCTCGCCGACGCGCTGCGCGACGTCCTCACCAGCCTGGGGCGGGGCCTGACGCTGCGTGAGCCAGAACCGGTCGGGCACGTCGCATGACCGGTCATCCTGATGTCGCCGTGATCGGCGGCGGGGTCATCGGCCTTGCGGTGGCGTGGCGCTGCGCTCAACGCGGACTCGACGTACACGTTTTCCACGACGAGATTCCCGGCACGGCCTCCGCGGTCGCGCCCGGCATGCTGGCGCCGGTGAGCGAAGCGGATTTCCCCGATCCGGCCCTGCTCACATTCGCCCACGAGGCTCGTCACGGTTGGCCCGCGTTCGCCGCGGAGCTCGCCGCCGCGAGCGGCATCGACCTCGGGTACGCAGCCGACGGGCTGCTCCTCGTCGCCCACGCCGTCGAGGACCGCGCTCGGCTGGCCGCGATGTACAGCTTCCGGGAAGGCTTCGACGCCCCGTGCAAGAGTCTGGACGCCGACGAACTGCGGGCCCGGGAGCCGCTGCTCTCGGCCGAGTGCCGAGGCGGCGGGTTCGCCACCGAGGACCACCACGTCGACGCGCAGCGGGTCCGGGCGGCGTTGCGCGCCGCCGGGCAGGCGCTCGGAGTCCGCTACGTCGACCGGCGGGTCCGGTCACTCGACGAGGTCTCGGCAGGCTCGGTGCTCGACGCCACCGGGGCGTGGTCGCCCACGCTGTACGAGTGGCCGGTCACGCCGGTGCGCGGCCAGGTGGTGCTGCTGCGGGATCCGTCCGGCGGCCCCGGGCTCCGGCACGGCATCCGCGGCGTGGTGCGGGGTGAGCCCGTCTACCTGGCAGGCCGGGACGGCCACGAGACGATCGTCGCCGCCACCCTGGACCACGCGGGCTTCGACGTGCGGCCCTCGGCGCAGGCGACTGAAGCGCTGCTGCGCAAGGCGGTCGCGCTCGTGCCGGCGCTGGCCGGTCACGAGGTGGCGGCGACGCGAGTGGGCCTGCGGCCCGACACTCCCGACCACCTGCCGATCATGGGACGGATCCCGGGCCGCCCGGACGCCTACGTCTGCACCGGGCACTACCGGCACGGCTTCCTGCTCGCACCGGTCGTGGCGGACCTGATGACCGCGTTGATGGTCGGCGGCACCGACGGGATTCCGGCGGCATTCGCACCTCAACGGTTCCGATCAACGAAGGAAAGCGCGTCGCGATGACAACTCCATCTGTGGAAACGAGCCCGCCGACGAAACGCAGGCCGGTGACGGGATGGCTCGACCCGGCACGTCTGCTGAACGTCGCCTGGCCCGTCTACATCGAGCTCATGGCGGGTGTCATCGCCAGCATCATCACGGTCGTCTGGATCGCGAAGCTCGGGGGGCCGGCGCTCGCCGCCGTGACCATGGCCGCCACGCTCGAGAACGTGCTCATGGCTGTCATCCTGGCGGTCAGCGGCGGCACGACGATCGTGCTGTCGCGCGCCGTCGGCGCGAGTGAGTACGGGCAGCTGCGCTCGGTGCTGCGCGCCGCGTTCCGCATCACCCTCGCCGTCACCGCGGTGATCTGCGTGGTGCTCTTCGTCTTGAGGGAACCTCTGGCGAAACTGATCCTCGGTTCGGACGAGGCGTCGGCGGTCCGGCTGTCGGTCGACTACCTCACCATCGCGGTGCCGGGCATAGCGGTCTTCTACGGCCAGCACCTGGTGGACAGCACGTTCAAGGCCAACGGGGACACGCGTACGCCGATGCGCATGGCCGTCCTGTCGAACGTGATCCTCGTCGTCGCCGACCCCATCCTCATCTACGGGTGGCTGGGCGCCCCGGAGCTCGGCGTCACCGGCGCGGCACTGGCACTCGTCGCGTCGCGAGCGGTCACGCTGGCCGTGACCTGGTGGCTCTACCGGCGGTCTCCGCTGGTGCGCGAGATGGACGCCGCTCCGGAAGCGCCGGCAGCCTCCGGACCCGGTCCTGTGAGCGAGATCCTCCGGGCCGGCCTGCCGCTGGGAGTGGACTTCCTGGTACGGATGGCCGCCGGCATGCTGATCGTCGGGGTGGTGGCCCGTTTCGGAACGGACGAGGTCGCCGCGTACGGGACCGTCACGCGGACGCTCCTGTTCTTCACCATGGCGGCGTACGCGATGCGGCAGGCCGCCACCATCGTCGCGGCCCAGGCGAACGGCGCCGACGACGAAGTGCTGCTCGCGGCGAGCCGCTCGTCGTCGGTGCGGCTCGGCATCGCCTGGTCCCTACTCGGCGGTCTGTCGGTGCTGCTCCTCGGCGGCTTCGCGGTGGACGCGGTCACGGGCGAGGCGGCGATCCGTTCCGCGGCCTACGGCCAGATCCCGTGGCTCGCGGTCTACATCGCTCTGCTGCTCTGCAACGTCACCCTGAGCGGCATCTTCCTGGGCGGCGGGCAGGGCAAGGCGCTGGCCACCTCCACCACGGTCGGTGCGGCCCTGCAGCTCTGCCTGGCACCACTGCTCGTCCTCACGCCGCTGGGGCTGACGGGAGCGTGGATCGCCATGATCATCAACGCCGGTACGCAGACGACGGTTCTCCTCGTGCTGGCGGCCCGACAGACCAACGAAACCAAGGAAGTTACGGCATGAACGCGCCCGTGGCACTCGGAATCGCGTCCCTCGCCCACGTGCTGGGTGAGCCCTGCGACGTCGCCGAGACGGCCCCCTCCTACGTCGACGACCCCGACCGGGTGATCCGTTGGGGGTACCGCACCTTCCATCGGGCCGCACCGGGCATCGGGCAGACCCGCATGGCGGCGGACGCCGCCCGCCAGGCCCTCGACGCCGCCGGCCTCTCGGCGTCGGACATCGACTACCTGGTGGTCGCGGACAGCGGAGTCCCGGAGTACCTCAACTGGGACGCCTCCGCGGCAGTCGCCCGCGAGCTCGAACTGGGTACGACGCCGACCCTGCTCGCCACGCAGGGGTGCGCGTCCGCGGTGACCGCACTCCAGCAGATCGCCGGGCTGATGGCGGTCCGGGACGACATCCAGCGCGTCCTGCTGGTCGCGGTGCACCGGGTCAGCGAGACCCACATCAACCGGATGCGCAACAACACCTGCCTCGGCAGCGACGGGGCCGCTGCCGCGGTGGTCCAGCGCGGACACGACCGGCTGCAGTGGCTGGCGACGGACCAGATCGTGGACCCGCGCTACGTGGACTTCTTCCGGGTCGAATACGGCGGCAGCGCCGCTCCGGCCGGCGAGAACCTCGAGGTGGATCAGATGGCCCTGGTCCACCGGCACTTCCGTCGCGAACCCGAGCAGCTCGCCCAGTTCGTCAAGGACGTCGACCACCAGGTGGCCGCCGTCGTGGAGCGCGCCTGCGAGCGGGCCGGCGTGTCGTCATCGGAGATCAAGCGCCTGATCTATCTGAACGACAACCAGCATTCGCTGGCCGGCGTCGCCAAGGCCACCGGGGTTCCGCTGGAGAGGACGAACGCGGCGCTCGCCGCCGAGCTGAGCCACGTCGGCTGCGCCGACCAGCTGATCTGCCTGAGCATCTACGACTCCCGGGACGAGCTGGCACCCGGCGACCTCGTGGCTCTCGCCGGCCTGTCCGGGGGCATGCAGTGGTTCTGCAGCCTCGTGCGGGTCTGAGGCGGGCGGACATGACAGACAACACTGCCCTCGGCCGTACCGACGACCTGTCGTTGGCCGACGACCGCACCGCGGTACTGCGGCTACCGAGCGAGATCCCGCCCGGCCGGGGCGTCCCGGCGGTTGTGCTGCTGCACCCGTTCGGCGCCTGGGACCGGGACGCGTTCCTTCCCGCCGAGGCGTCCGGGAACGGCCCGGTTCGCCTGTTCGACGATGTGGGTGCCGCCCTGGTCCGGGCCAACATCGCCGCGGCCGCGTTCGACACCCGCTTCCTGAGCGAGGACCGCCGCGACGGCGCGGGCTCACCTCGGTTCACGTTCACCGGCCTGGTCGACGACGCGGTCCGGGTGGTCGAACAGACACGGGCCCACCCCGACGTGGACAGCGGGCGCGTGCTGCTGCTGGGCGTCTCGATGGGCGCCGAAGTGGCGCTGGCCGCGGCGGAACGCCTCGGGGGCGACAGCCGCCTGGCGGTCGTCGCCCCGAGCGTCGAGACGCGCCCCGTCTTCCAGCGGTGGATGGGGCTGGACCGTCGTCTGGAATGGCTGAGCGCGGGCGGATTCGCCGGCGCCGACGGCACCGTCGACCTCGCCGCGGCGAAAGCCGACGAGAAGGGGCGCAGCGGCTGGTGGGAGGAGTTCGACCTGGTCGACCGCTTCGGCCCGACCATTGATCTCGAACTGCTGCGCGCCGAGCTCGCGTGGGAGTACGACACCTGGGAGCAGCAGGCGCTGGTGAACGGCGACGAATCGGCGCCCGCCTCGTTCTGGCGCGACTGGTTCGCGCAGCCTGCTCCGTACCGCCGACTGGCCGGGATCACCGGCCGGATGACGATCCATGTGGGCGCCGAGGACTGGACGACGCCGCCCCGCCAGGCTCACCTCCTGCACCACGCGGCGCTCGCGCAGGGCCTGCGGTCCGAGCTGACGATCCATCCGCGGCTCGGGCACCTGATGTCGGCCCGCTCGTCGGAGGGCCGGCGCACCTACGGACCGTTCGACCCCGACTTCCTGCGGGCCCTCGTCGAATCGGTCGACGCGGTGCTCCGCCCCGGCCCCTCCCTCTGAACCAACCACCTGAACGAAAGGCCTCCCGATGGAGAAGCTCACTCTCGAAGCGCTGATCGAACTGCTCAACGAATGCAACGACTTCGAGGATCCGGTCGAGCCGACGCCGGACGTCCTCGACCTCACGTTCGACGCGCTCGGATACGACTCGCTGACGCTGCTCAACGCGATCTCGAAGCTGGAGCGCCAGTACGAGATCGAGCTCCCCGAGTCGATCACCTCCGATGCGAAGACGCCGCGTGAGCTTCTCGCGGTCGTCGACACCCGTCTCGCCTAGCCCCGATCCGAAGAACGGAGAACACAGGACGTGTGCGGAATCACCGGATGGTTCGACCGTCATCGCGGGCTCGAACGCGATCACGAGCTCGTACGGAAGATGACCCAGACCATGGAATGCCGCGGTCCGGACGAGGAGGGGACGTGGATCTCGGGTCCGATCGCGCTGGGGCACCGGCGGCTGTCGATCATCGACCTCGAAGGCGGCAAGCAGCCGATGGTCGCCGATCAGGAAGGTGACCGCACGCTCGCGGCCCTCACCTTCTGCGGCGAGGTCTACAACTACCGTGAGCTCCGCGCGGAGCTCATCACGCACGGCCACACGTTCCGGACGAACAGCGACACCGAGGTCGTCCTGCGGGCCTACCTCCAATGGGGGGTGGACTTCGCCCGCCACCTCAACGGCATGTTCGCCATCGGCATCTGGGACGCGGTGCGCCAGGAGCTCGTCCTCGTCCGGGACCGGATGGGCGTGAAGCCGCTCTACTACTACCCCACGCCGGGCGGTCTCCTGTTCGGTTCGGAGCCCAAGGCCATCCTGGCGAACCCGCAGGCGCGCCGGACCGTCGACCGAGTCGGCCTGTGCGAGGCCCTGGACATGGTGAAGACGCCCGGGGCGGCCGTGTTCAGCGGCATGCACGAGGTCCTTCCGGGCGAAGTCATCCGAGTCGACGCGATGGGCATCAAGAAGTCCCGTTACTGGGCGCTCGAGGCGGCCCCGCACACCGACACCCGCGAGCAGACCATCTCGAACGTCCGGGACCTGCTCGAGGACATCGTCGGCCGGCAGCTGATCTCGGACGTGCCGGTGTGCACACTGCTCTCCGGCGGCCTGGACTCCTCGACGATCACGGCGATCGCCGCCCAGGTCCTGGAGCGCGAAGGCCGCGGACGCGTGAACTCGTTCTCCGTGGACTTCAAGGGCTCAGCCGACAGCTTCGAACCCGACGCCGTGCGCGGAGCTGCCGACGCGCCTTACGTGCGGGACCTGTCCGCGCACGTCGGCACCGACCACCGGGAGATCCTGCTGGACAGCCGCGAGCTGTCCGATCCGGCGATCCGGGCGGCCGTGCTCCGAGCCACCGACGTACCGCCGGCGTTCTGGGGCGACATGTGGCCGTCGCTCTACCTCCTGTTCCGGGCGGTCCGCCAACACTCGACGGTGGCGCTCTCGGGCGAGTCCGCCGACGAACTGTTCGGCGGCTACCTCTGGTTCCACCGCCCGGAGGCGGTCGACGCGACCACGTTCCCGTGGCTCACCTCCGGATCCGCCCGGTACTTCGGCGGCACGTCCCTGCTCGACGGCGGCCTGCGGGAGAAGCTCGACATACCCGGGTACCGGGCCGACCGGTACGCCGACGCCGTGGCCGAGGTGCCTGTGCTGCCGGGCGAGAGCGACGTCGACCGGCGGATGCGCAAGGTGTCGTACCTCAATCTGACGCGGTTCGTGCAGACCCTCCTCGACCGCAAGGACCGCATGAGCATGGCGGTCGGCCTGGAGGTCCGCGTGCCGTTCTGCGACCACCGCCTGGTCGAGTACGTCTTCAACACGCCCTGGGAGATGAAGACGTTCGACGGCCAGGAGAAGAGCCTGCTGCGTGCGGCGGCCCGGGACCTGCTGCCGGCATCGATCCTGGAGCGGAAGAAGACGCCGTATCCGGCGACCCAGGATCCGGGATACGAAGCCGCACTGCGGGCCGAGATGGCCGAGGTGCTCGCCGACCGCAACGCACCGGTGCACCCGCTCCTGGACCGGGCCAAGGTCGACAAGGTCATGGAGAGGTCGCTCAGCGCGACGAGCCTGCCCTACAGCCGCGGCGGGCTGGAGATGGCGCTCTGGCTCAACCGCTGGCTGTCGGCCTACGACGTGACCCTCGACATCTGACGGGACGGTAAGACGATGGATTTCAGTCTGTTCTACTTCGCCAACGAGCAGGAGGCGGAGGCCGACTCGACGGACCGGTACGGTCTGCTTCTCGAGGGGGCGAAGTTCGCCGACACACACGGCTTCACCGCGGTGTGGACACCGGAGCGGCACTTCCACGAGTTCGGCGGCATCTACCCGAATCCGTCCGTGCTGGGGGCGGCCGTCGCCACCGTCACCGAGCGCGTCGGTATTCGCGCGGGCAGTGTGGTGGCACCGCTGCACCATCCGGTCCGCATCGCCGAGGAGTGGGCGGTGGTCGACAACCTCTCCGGCGGCCGGGTCGGCGTGTCGTTCGCCTCCGGATGGCACCCGCAGGACTTCGCGCTGCGTCCGGAGAACTTCGCGGACCGCAAGGTGAAGCTGGAGACGACCGTCGAGGAGGTGCGTGAGCTGTGGCGCGGCGGCTCGGTGTCCGTCGTCGACGGTGCGGGCGAGCCGCAGCGCGTGCGGTCCTATCCACGTCCCGTACAGGCTGAACTGCCGGTCTGGATCACGAGTTCGGGCGGTCCCGAGACGTTCCGGGCAGCGGGTCGCGCACGGGCCGGGCTGCTGACCCACCTCGTCGGGCAGAGCCTGGACGAGCTGTCCGACAAGGTCGCGCTCTACCGCGAGGAGTACGCGGCCCAGTCCGGTTCGGACCAGGACCGCGGGCACGTCGTCCTCATGCTCCACGCGTACCTGCACGAGGACGAGGACGTCGCCAAGGAGACGGTCCGGGCACCCTTGTCCGCCTACCTCCGCAGCTTCGCCGGGCTGACCATGAGCTCCGGCCCGAAGGGCCGGCGGATCGATCCCGCAACGCTCAGCCCCCGGCACTTCGACGCCATGGTGGAGCGCTCCTTCGAGCGGTATTTCGACGAAGGGGGTCTTCTCGGCACCGTCGAGAAGGCCATCGACGTCGTCGAGCGGGTCCGGAAGGCCGATGTCGACGAGATCGCCTGCCTCATCGATTTCGGGGTGGCCCGGGACAAGGTCGTGGCGGGTTTCGATCTCCTCGGCTCACTCCGGGCAGCTGCCTCGGAAGACAGCCGATGACCCGCACCGAGAGCGCGGACCGCGTGCGGCTGCCGGAACACCCGTCCAGCGAGTTCCGGCGGTCGGCCGGCCGATTCCCCACCGGGGTGACCGTGCTGACCTGCGTGCGGGACGAGGAACTGCACGGCATGACGGTGAACGCGTTTGCCACCGTGTCGCTCAACCCGCTGCTGGTCCTGGCGGTACTCGGGACCAACTCCCGGACGTCCGGGCAGGTGTTGTCCGGCGACGGGTTCGCGGTGACCGTGTTGAGCTCTCTCCAGGAGCCGACGGCCCGGTCGTTCGCGGACCCCGTCCGGACCCGGGGCAGCGCCGCGTTCTCCGACGTCGCCCACACCCCTGCCCCGTGCACCGGTTCGCCGGTGCTGCTCGGCGGGGTCGCCTACTTCGACTGTGTGGTCGAATCCACCTATCCGGCCGGCGACCACACCATCCTCGTCGGCGCTGTCCAGACATTCGGCCTGCTGTCGGAGGAGCCCGCACTGCTGTTCAGCCGAAGCCGCCTCGGTGCGGAACCGGATCTGCGGCGGCCATGAGGGGTTCGGAGTAGGCGTGGACGGATGGGATTTCGGACTACTGACGATCGCCTCCACAGGAGCGGGTGCCGTCAACGCGGTGGTCGGCTCGGGTTCGCTGATCACGTTCCCCGCGCTCATCGCGATGGGCTACCCGCCGATCCTGGCGACCGTGTCGAACAATGTCGGGCTCGTACCGGGTATGGGCAGCGCGGTGTACGGCTACCGCCGGGAGCTCACCGGACAGCGCCCGCTCCTCCTGCGGCTCGCGGCGGCTGCCGGAATCGGCGCGCTGATCGGCAGCCTCCTGCTGCTCAGCCTGCCGTCCGCCTGGTTTCAGAAGGTCGTGCCGATTCTGATCGGTACGGCCTGCGCACTGGTGATCCTGCAGCCCGTCCTGGCCCGCCGCCTGGCCGCCGAACGCCGCCGCGGCGGTGCGGGGCTCGGGCTCGGCGTGTTCGGCACCGGCATCTACGGCGGCTACTTCGGGGCCGCCCAGGGCGTCGTCCTCATCGGGCTGCTCGGCGCACTGACGACGGAGGACCTGCAGCGCCTGAACGCCGTGAAGAACGCTCTGGCGCTGACGGTGAACCTGGTGGCGGCGATCGTCTTCGTCAGCGTCACCACCGTCGACTGGTACGTCGCCGGGATCGTCGCGGCAGGGTCGACGGTCGGGGGCCTGCTCGGATCCCGGTACGGCCGATTGCTGTCGCCGGTAGCCCTGCGGGGCACGATCGCCGCGGTCGGACTGCTCGCCATGACCGACCTGATCGCCAGGTCCTGGTGAATCGCTCAGCCCGCACGAGGGTTCGACCGCATGTTGCCGCGGTCGTCGATGGCCAGGCCGGGACGAAGGAGGCAGTTGCGTGATCGGGGAACTGCTTCCGGACTCTGTCGTGGCCGTTGAGAACTACGGCAACCACGCGCCCGTCGCGGTGCGGTACCCGCAGGGGGAGGCGTTCCTCGGTCGGGCGGCCGGCAAGCGCCGCACCGGGATTTCACGGCGGTCCGCTCTTGCGCCCGCCGCGCCATGGACGGGCTCGGCGTGCCGCCGCAGCCCGTTCTACCCGGTGAACGTGGCGCTCCACGATGGCCGCCCGGCGTGATCGGCAGCATGACGCACTGCGATGGCTACTGCGCCGCCACTTGGCAACCCAGAGCCGCCACCTCGCCAGCCGAGGGCGCGTAACTACGTACAGGGCGGGCAACCGGGGCACAGCGACTGGTATCCGCCCTTTCCTCTACAGCCACCTCACTCAACAAGCCGCACACCAGGCCGTCGACACCATCGACCACACCCTCACCACACCAGGACAGACCACCGTCCGCCCACCACGCCGGCCTCCATGGCTGCGACCACCACACCCCGGACGCACGAAAGGCCGCCCTCCCATGGATGAGAGAACGGCCTCCGACCTGCATCAAAGCTGGTCGGGACGACAGGATTTGAACCTGCGACCCCTTGACCCCCAGTCAAGTGCGCTACCAAGCTGCGCCACGTCCCGGTGCGTCTCACACGGTGAACCGCGTGATCATGCAGGTCAACCCTACCTCATACGCACCCGGCCCCGATCTGCTCCACCCCTTGACCCATAATTGCCGTCACCTATAATTGCCTAACTCAATCGAATCGCTGTCGGCCAGGCCCACGGGCCACGACCGAACGGAGCCACATGTCCCTCCTGGCCCGGCCCACGGTGGCCGCCTTCCTCGCCAAGGCCATGCAACGGGTGACCGTCATGGCGGACCGCCGCTCCGGCGGCCGTGGCTCCGCCTCCGCCTCGCATGCCCGGTTCCCCGAATACCCGCGCAAGGCAAGGGAGTTGACGATCCCCACGTCGATTGCCCCGGCCCGGGCCACCGTGTACCTGCCCGCGAGCGATGAGCCCGCTCCCCCGGTGCACGTCAACTTCCACGGCGGCGGCTACGTCATGACACTGACCGAACTGGACGACCCGCTGTGCCGGTTCCTCGCCGCAGAGGCGGGGACGGTCGTGATCAACGTGGACTACGTCGTCGCGCCGCAGCATCCTTTCCCAGCGCCGCCCCGGCAGGCGTACGAGATCGTCCGGTGGGTCGCGGAACACGGCGCCGAGGAGGGCTGGGACGGCGGGCGGCTCACCGTGGGCGGGCAGAGCGCGGGCGGCGGGCTGGCGGCGGCCGTGGCGCGGCAGGCGCTGGAGGAGGGCGGGCCCTCGATCGCGCTCCAAGTGCTGCACTATCCGCCCCTCGACCTGGCCACGAACGCCCGGGACAAGCGCGCCGCCATCGCCAGGCCGATGCTGCGGCCCTGGATGGCCGACGTCTTCGACACGTCGTACGTCCCCGATGTCCGGCAGCGACTCGACCGGCTCGTCTCCCCCGCGCACCCCGAGGACACCGCGGATCTGAAGGGCATCGCCCCGGCCCTGCTGGTCACCGCCGAGTACGACCTGCTCCGCGCCGAGGGCGAGCGCTATGCCCAGCGGCTTCGGGAGGCCGGCGCACTGGTCGAGCACCATGACGTGCGCGGCGCCGATCACGGGTACGACGGGCAGGACGACGAGAAGGCTCGGGAGGCCTACGCGATCATCGCCCGGCATCTGCGCGAGGCCACCGACAGTCGGCTGCCCTGAGAACCCGGGCCGCCGAACCGCCGATCCCCGGAAGGCGCCAAGAGGCCCGTCCACCCCACCGATTGGCGAGCGCGCACCCCGTCACTGCTCGTCCGGGCTTGCCGCACCCACACTCACCGAGACCGGCGGGGCGGTCGAGTACATGTCCGCCGAGGGGCCGGAAGGCCGACCCGTCGGTCCTGGCGTCGTGATGGTCCTGGTGCCCTTTCCCGGGCTCCCGGACCTCCCCGCGGCGAATCCCGCCATCAGCAGGGCCACGGCCACCACCACCCACCACGGCAGGTGGGCGGTGGCCATGTACCCGACGACGGCCACCAACGCGAGAAGTGCCGTCATATCCCTGATCCCCCTTAACTTTTCCACTCCCCTGCCCCGGGCGCACCGAGGATCGCCCGCGTCACAGCAGGCATATGACGCAACAATACGCGAGACCGTCGTATAACCCAGTTCGGCTCATCGGTACATATGACGGACGCCAATCGGTCTGTATGCAGCGCACGTTCAGCACGTGCTCAGCACACACTGAGTGCGCACTCAGCACGCACTCAGTGCGCACCGATCAGCTCCTGCTCACTGCCACTGCGATCCGCCCGCTTCCCGCCGCGCAACGCCGCCACCCCGATGAAGACCATCGACGACAGGCCGGCGAGGGCGAAGGCCGTGAAGCCCCAGTCCCCCTGGTTCGCGGCGAGCAACTGGCCGCCGAGCCACGGGCCGAAGACGGCGCCGAAGCGGCCCATGCCCGAGGTCCAGCCGACGGCGGTGGCGCGGTTCTCGGGGCGGGAGCGGATCGAGACCGTCGCGTAGATCATGGTCTGGGCGCTGTTCAGGAACACCCCGGTCAGGAACACCACCGTGAAGGTGAGCGCCAGCGGCATGTGGACGCTGAGCAGGAAGACCCCGGCGGCGGTCAGCGCGAACCAGATCGCCGAGATCCGAGGAGCGCCGAAGCGATCGGAGGCGCGTCCGGCGACCAGCATCCCGACGATGCCGCCGAGGTTGAACAGCACCACGAAGGTCAGCGCCGAGCCGAGGTTGTAGCCCTCGCTGCGCATCAGGGTGGGCAGCCAGGTGGCGACGCCGTAGACGAGGAGCAGACCGCCGAAGGAGGCCAGCCAGTACAGCAGGGTCTGGGTCCACTCGCCGGCTCGGAACAGGTTGGCCAGGGAGTGCCAACGGTCGGAGCCCGCCGGCTTGTCGGCCGGGGCGGCGGGCAGTTCGACGTCGTAGCGTCGGGCCAGCTCACCGGCCTCCTCGCTGCGGCCCTTGGCGACCAGGAAGCTCAGCGACTCGGGCATGAGCCCGGCGAGCACCGGCACGAAGAGCAGCGGGAGCACACAGAACCAGAACGCGGCCCGCCAGCCGAGGGGTTCGACGACCCACAGGGCGACGTAGGCGGAGAGGATGCCGCCCGCGTGGTGGGCGGTCATCAGCATGCCGATGGTGAGGGCGCCGCGGCCTCGTGGGGCGTAGTCGGAGACCATGCTGATCGCGGTGGGCAGCAGGCCGCCGAGGCCGATTCCGGCGAGGGTACGGCCGAGGCCGAACACCGCGACGCTGCCCGCCAGGGCGCACAGCCCGGAGGCCAGCGAGAAGAGCGTGACACAGGCGACCATCAGCTTCTTGCGGCCGACCCGGTCGGCTACGGTCCCGGCGGTCAGGGCGCCGACCAGCATGCCGAAGGTCGCGTAACTGCCCAGGTCACCGGCCTGGTCGGGAGTGATCCCCAGGGCCTTCTGCTCCAGCATGTGGGGCAGCACCGAGCCGTAGATGAACATGTCCAGGCCGTCGAAGAGGACGGCCAGCCAGCACAGGCCGACGGCGAGTACGGCGAGCCTGCCGCCGCGGGTGAAGCGAGCGACCCGAGCGAATGGGGAGGGGGAGGAGGACATCTTCGTTTTCCTCTCGTGCGTTTGTGCGCCAGACGCTAAGGAGCCCATCCCTGATCTCGTCAACAGTTTTGTCAACAATCTCAGCGACAATCCAAGGAGTCCAGGGCGGTCCAGGGATGGCCTTCTCCGGGCGTCCGGAAGGTGGGGGCGGGGCGCGTCAGGCGACCGGCGGTGTTCCGTGCGTGTGGAAGGACTCGATCGTCTTCAGGCCCCACGCCTGCCCCTTGGCCCGTTCGGCCTCGGTCCAGGTGATCAGCGGCCAGTCCGGGGCCAGCACGAGGCGCGTGAGCGGGTTGCACAGCTCGATGCGATGGCCGCCGGGCTCGTAGACGTACAGGAAGAACGTCTGCTGGATGGCGTGCTTGTGCGGGCCCGTCTCGATGAACACGCCGGTGTCGACGGCCAGGTCGGCGGCGCGCAGGATGTCCTCGCGGGTGTCCGTCGCGAAGGCGATGTGGTGCAGCCGGCCGGTGGAGCCGGTCCAGTCCGAGGTGTAGACGACGTCGTACGACTTGTCGGTGAAGGTCAGCCAACGGGCCGCGATCTTCCCGGAGTTCAGCTGGATCTGCTCGGTGGGCCGGGCTCCCAGCACCCCCTCCTGGAACTCCGCGTTGGCGAGCACGTCGGCGGCGAGGAAGTTGACGTGGTCCAGGCGCCGCACTCCCACGCCCCGGTCGGGCTTGGCCTGCGGCTGGTTCTTCAGCGCCGGCCGGAGGTGGTCCGGTGCCTGGTAGTACTCGCTCTCCCAGTACAGGGCGTGCTCGTGCCCGTCGGGGTCGGTGGTGAGGTACAGCTCGCCGATGCCGGGC
Organism: Streptomyces sp. cf386; assembly: GCF_900103585.1. GTDB lineage: Bacteria > Actinomycetota > Actinomycetes > Streptomycetales > Streptomycetaceae > Streptomyces. The sequence continues at coordinate 77,834 of NZ_FNHV01000020.1, read as the reverse complement.
TCGTCCTCGACCCACTTGCCGGAGCCGCCCGCCGCCTCGACGGCCTTGATACGGCGGTGAAGCGCCTCCTCGCTGGAGGTGCGCAGGGCGAGCCTGCCGAGGCCCGGTCGGTCGCGGGCGGTGAGCACCAGGCTGTGGTGCTCGTAGTCGTCGAAGGTCCGCAGGTAGACGGTGTCGCCTTCTTGGCCGTTGACGGTGAGCCCGAGATAGTCGGTGAAGAAGGCGACGCTGGCGTCCAGGTCCGGGGTGAACAGCTGGGCGTGGCCGATGTGGGCGATGTCGCCGAGCGGCGGGGTCATCGGGGGCCTCCGGGGAGTTGTGCGGGGAGTGGGGCCGGCTCGGCGGGCCGGGGGAAGACGGTGCCGTCGAAGATCTTGCGGGCCGTGCGGACGACGGCGGTGCGGTGGGCTGCGGGAGGGCCGTCGGGGGTGGTGGTGAGGCTGCTTTCGATGTCCATGAATCCCGTGGGGTGTTCGATGCGGATCCGGTCGCCCCGGACGGGCAGCTGGGCGAGTTCCGCACCGACTCCGCCCTTGATGCGCAGTCCGGCGGCGACGCTCGCCGCGCCGAGCACGCCGATCGACGTGTGGCAGCGGACCGGGATGAAGGTGCGGGTGGTGACCGCGCCGCCGTTCCGGGGCGGGGCGAGGAGGGTGAGCTTCGGGACCGTCGTGTCCGACACATCGCCCAGGCCCATCAACCGGCCTGCCGCCAGCCGGATTTCGCGGAGACGGTCGGCGAGCGCACGGTCCTCCTCCAGGTCCCTCGGGGTCTCATGGCCAGTGATCCGCAGGGAGGTCGCGGCGATCAGTACGGTCGGCATGCCGTTGTCCACGCAGGTCACCGCGATACCGTCGATCACGTCCCGTGGGTTGCCGGTGGGCAGCAACTTCCCCGCACCGGCCGGGAACTCGATCACCACCGGAGCCGCCGTGCCGGGCACGCCCGAGATCTCGGCGTGCCCGGTGTAGTCGACGCGGCCGTCCGGGGTCGGGAAGGTCGCCGTGGCGAAGTCACCGGTGTTGACCATGCGGATGCGTACGGAGGTCCGCTCCTCCCCCGCCGGGACGAGGCCGCGTTCGACGGCGAAGGGTCCCACGCCCGCGAGGATGTTGCCGCAGTTCTGACGGTCACTCACTTCGCCTGCACCGACCGCCACTTGAAGAAAGAGGTAGTCGACATCGGCTTTCGGGTCCGACGAGGCCGAGACCACCGCGACCTTGCTGGTGAGCGGGTGGGCGCCGCCCAGGCCGTCGATCTGCCGTTCGTCGGGGCTGCCCATCACGCGCAGCAACAGGTCGTCGCGCAGGACCGGTTCGGCGGGGAGGTCCTCGGCGAGGAAGTAGGCGCCCTTGGAGGTGCCGCCGCGCATCAGCATGCAGCGGAGCTCCGCGGGCCGCGTCACGACCCGGCCTCCTCGCGCACATAGTCGTCGTAGGACTTGTAGGTCACACCGAGCCGCACCAGCGTCTCCCGCAACCCATAGCGGTCCAGGCCGAGTTGGCCGTCGAGGAACGCGGCGCGGGTGGCGGCCTCCTTGGCCTCGCGTGCCTCGGACTTCGCGACCGTCTCGCGGGCCCGCTCACGGGGGACGACCACGACACCGTCGTCGTCGGCGAGGATCACGTCGCCGGGGCGGATCACCTGGCCGTCGATGGCGATCGGCACGTTGACCGAGCCGCCGGTGGCCTTGACGGTGCCTTGCGAGGAGACCGCACGGGACCAGGCGGCGAAACCCGACTCCCGCAGCTCCTGGGTGTCGCGGATGCCCGTATTGAGGACGACTCCGCGCACCCCGCGCTGCTTCAGGGCGGTCGCGAACAGCTCGCCGAACAGTCCGTCCATGCACGGTGAGGTGGTGGTGACGACCAGGAGGTCGCCCTCGCCGCACTGCTCCACGGCCGCGTGGATCATGAGGTTGTCGCCGGGCCAGCCGAGCACCGTCACGGCCGTGCCCGCGACTCGTACGCCTTGTTGGATGGGGCGGATCCCCGGGCCCAGCAAGCCCGTTCGTCCCATCGCCTCGCTCACCGTCGCCACACCGAAGCCGGCCAGCGCGTCGACGTCCTTCAGCTCCGCCTTGGGCGGGTCGGTGACGATCACGCCGCTCATGCCAGCTCCTTCGCGATCTGCGGGAAGGGGCGCATGAACGCCTCGGCCATGGTCTTGTGGGCCAGCCCCAGGTTGGGTCCGGCGTTGCGCTTGAGCTGGACTCCGCGGCGTACCGCGAGGTCGGTGTAGTAGTCCCACAGGTGCTGCTGGGCGCCGAGGCACTCCATGGCCTTGCGCTTGGTCTCCCACACCTCGGTGATGTCGAGCAGGACCTCGGGCCTGAAGCCGCTCATCTCGGGCTGGTGCGGCTCGAAGTAGAAGACCGGCGGGGCTCCGATGATGTCGCCGGCGCCCGGGTAGCCGATGGCCTGGGCGAGGATCCGGGCTTCGAGGCCCATCCGGTTGGCCGCCGGGTGGTCGCCGTTGTACGGGTCCTCGGTGGGGTGGGTGAGGACGACGTCCGGCTGGGTCTCGCGGTAGACCGCCACGAGCCGGTCGGTCAGCTCGGCGCCGACGACCAGCGGGTAGTCGCCGGCGTCGAAGAAGCGGACCTCGGCGCCGAGGGTGGCGGCGGCACGCTCGGCCTCGTCCCGGCGTATCGCCTTGATCTCGTCGAGCTTCTTCCCCTCGCGCCAGGCCTTGGCGGACTCGCCGCGCTCGCCGAAGGTCAGGCAGGCGATGGTGACCTTCTCGCCCCGGGAGGCGGCCAGGGCGATGGCTCCGCCCGCCCGCCACACGAAGTCCCCGGCGTGCGCGGTGATCACGAGGGTCGAGCGTGGTGGTACGCCGGGCGCGTTGGCGTGCGTCATTGCTGGTTCTCCTTGAGTGACAGGTGTGCGCCCGCCTCGTACGGTCACTCGCGCGGCGCCGCGTACGGCTCAGCCGCGCAGCGCCTCGATCACGCTGGTGAGGTGGGCGCGGACGGCCGCCTCGGCCGCCTGCGGGTCCCTGGCCCTGATCGCCTCGATCATCGCCAGATGCTCGTTCAGGGAGTGCTGCGGACGCCCCGGCCTCAGCGCCAACTGGAAGCGGTGGCGCACCAGTTGTGCGTTGAGCCGCTCCAGCAGTTCCAGGGCCGTACGCTGGCCGGAGAACTCCTGGATCCTGGCGTGCAGTTCCTGGTTGAGCTCGGAGTACGTCATCGGCTCGCCGTCGGCCACGGCCTTGGTCATCGCCGTGCCCAGATCCGCGAGTCGGGTCAGCTGCTCGTCGCTGGCGGCGACGGCTGCCTTGGCCGCGCAGAGCCCTTCCAGGACCATGCGGCACTCGGTGATGGCGACCGCTTCCTCCACGCTCACCACCCGCACCCGCGAACCGCGGTTGCGGATCCGCTCGACCAGGCCCTGGGCCTCCAGGTCGATGAGTGCCGCGCGGATGCTGGCCCGTGTCACACCGAACTGCTCGGCGAGTTCGTTCTCCACCAGCCGCTGCGCCGGTGCCATCTCGCCGTGCAGGATCGCCTGCCGCAGCTGCGCGAGCGCGTGCTGCTTGGCCTGCTCCCCGGTGCTCGGACGGGCTTCTTTCGGCATGTGCCCTCCCTGAGTGAGTGCCTGTCGAACGTAAATCTAGCCAAACAGAATTGTCAACAATTTTGTCGGCTGAATCTCCGCAGGAGCGGACGGGGGCATACCCCTCACCCACGCGAAAGCCGCTCGCTCCCCGCCAGGTCGGCAGGGAGCGAGCGGCTCGTGACCGTGTCGCCGTCAGCCGATCTTCAGCTGGTCCGTGCCGTGCCCGATGTGCGCGACCACGAGCCCGGTTCCGGACACCTCCGCGTACTCGGCGGTGTGATAGCGCAGGACATCGCCCGCCTGCGCGCCCTGCCGGGCCTCGACCGTCCAGCGCAGCTCGTGGAAGAAGAACCAGTCGTCGAACTGCTGGGCGACGACCTCGATCTCGCGGACGGTGTAGTAGGCGTAGAAGTCCTCGAGGTGGGAGCGCAGCTCGTCCTTGGTGTGCAGTTCCACCAGGGTGCCGGTGTGCGCCACATAGTCCCGGACCCCGGTCTGGATCTCGGGGTGCGCCAGCTCGACGATCGTGTCGACGTCCCCGGCGCGGTACGCGTCGAGAAGCCTCCCGTGCAGCCCCGCCACGGCGAACCGGCTCGCCAGCACCCCGTCGGCCGCGTCGCCCGGCAGGACGCTCTGCTGGGTCCGGCCCCAGAAGAGCTCCCCGGTGATGCCCTCGGAGCCCATGGTCGGGAACAGCGTGATGACCGGACGTTCGCTCTCCTCACCGGTCGCCTTCGCCCGTCCGCGCCCCACCCCGCTGACGAAGCTGTACCAGGACGCGTGCAGTTCGAAGACGGGACGGATGGACACCACCGCGGAGAAGCGGTGCATGCTGCGATAGGTGGCGGCGATCTCGTCGTACGTCGTGACGATGCGCTGCGTGGGGAGTTCCTTGCCCTCCTCCACGCTGGGGCTGATGGTGTAGGCGTACGGTCCGCTGGGGGCCAGTGTCGCCAGGATGTCGTCGACCACGTCGACGTACTCGGCCTCCACATGCCGCCACGTCGTCGCCGCGGAACTCACCCGCAGATCCGACGTGCTGAGCAGTTCCTCGGTCTTCGCCCGGTCCTTCACGGTCGTCTCTCCTCGCCCGATGTTCCGTGGAGCGGCCGCCCCACCGGGGCACATCGAAGCGAACGCGCCCGACCTCTCCCGGACAGCCGACTGACATCAACCGGACGTGGCGTACCTCACATGAGATCGGTGGTCGCGGGAGCCGCCGTCGTTCCCCGGATCTCCAGTGCCGGAACCGCGAGATGGACCTCGCCCGCTCCCCCGCCGCCCTCGAACCGGTCGAGCAGACAGCGGGCCGCCCGGCGGCCGACCTCGTGGCTGGTGTTGTCGACCGTGGTGAGCCACACGTGGCGCAGGCGGGCGATGCTCGTGTTGTCGTAGCCGACGACGGACAGGTCACGCGGGACGCGCAACCCCAACTCCTCAGCGGCGGAGAGCGCGCCGATGGCGGCGATGTCGTTGACGGCGAAGACGGCCGTGGGCCGCTCGGGGCGGCTGAGCAGCCGGACGGTGGTGCGGTAACCGCCCTCCTCGGTCATGTCGCTGGCCTCGACCACCGCCTCGTCCGCGAGGCCGTGCTCCCGCAACGTCGCCTCGAAGCTCCGCCGGCGCAGTTCGCCCACCGCCCCGTAGCCCGCGATGTGCGCGATGCGCCGGTGCCCGAGGCCGATGAGGTGCTCGGCGACCAGGCGGGCGCCCCGCTCGTCGTCGCCCGCCACGACGTCGACGCCGGGCGGTACCGGCTCACGGGCGGCGGCCACCACGACCGGCATCCGCTCGACCACCGTGCCGAGCGCGGCCGGGTCGGGCAGCGTGCCGACCACGACCAGGCCGTCGACCCGCAGGTCCAGCAGTGGGCCCGCCGGGTCCTGGCCGCTGCGGCGGTTGAGGCGGGCGTCGGCGAGCAGCATGTGCAGGCCGTTGTCGTGCAGCAGCGAGTTGAGGCCGTCGAGCATGTCGACGAACCAGGGATTGCGCAGGTCGTTCAGAAGGACGCCCACCGTGCGGGTGCGCCGCTCGCTGAGGCTGCGCGCGGCGGTGTTGGGCCGGTAGCCGAGCTCGCGCACGGCCCGCAGGACGGCGTCCCGTTTCTCCGGGCGCACCTGGTCGGAGCCGCGCAGCACCAGCGAGACCAGCGACTTGGAGACGCCGGCCCGGTCGGCCACGTCGCGGATCGTCGGCGGTCTCATGGGATGGACCGTTCCATGGCCCTGTGGGGCTTGTCAAAGAGTTGACATCGAGCGGATACGGCCTCCAGTGTGGCCTGGACAGGAAATGGACCGGTCCAAAGAGGGGCTGTCATGGTGGATTCGCTCGGTGTCGCCGTCGTCGGGTTCGGCTGGATGGGCCGGGTGCACACCCAGGCGTACGCCCGCCTCCCGCACCACTTCCCGCACCTGCCCCTGCGTCCGCGGCTGGTGACGGTCGCCGAGGAGGTGCCGGGCCGGGCCGAGGAGGCCGCCGCGCAGTTCGGGTTCGATGCCACCACCCGTGACTGGCGTGCGGTCGCCGCCGACCCGCGCGTGCAGGCCGTCTCCATCACCGCCCCGAACTTCCTGCACCGCGAGATCGGCGTCGCGATGGCCGAGGCCGGCAAGCACATCTGGATCGAGAAGCCGGTGGGCCTGACGGCCGGCGACGCCCGGGCGGTCGCCGACGCCGTCGCCAAGGCCGGCGTCCAGGGCGCGGTCGGCTTCAACTACCGCAACGCGCCCGCCGTCGAGGCCGCCCGCGAGCTGATCGCCTCCGGTGAGATCGGCACCGTCACCCACGTCCGCGTCCGCCTCTTCAGCGACTACGCCGCCCACCCCGACGGCGCCCTGACCTGGCGCTACGAGAAGGAGCGCGGCGGCAGCGGCGTACTGGGCGACCTCGCGTCCCACGGCGCCGACCTGGCCCGGTACCTGCTCGGCGACATCACCTCCCTGACCGCCGACACGGCCGTCTTCATCCCCGAGCGTGCCCGCCCCACCGGCGCCACCGCCGGCCACAGCCTGGCCACCGGCGGCGAACTCGGCCCGGTCGAGAACGAGGACTACGTCAACTGCCTGCTGCGCTTCGCCTCGGGCGCCCGCGGTGTCCTGGAGGCCTGCCGGGTCTCGGTCGGCGAGCAGAACAACTACGGCTTCGAGGTGCACGGCACCAAGGGCGCCGTCTTCTGGGACTTCCGCCGTATGAACGAACTCGGCGTCAGCCGCGGCACCAGCTACCAGGACCAGCCCGTCAGCACGGTCTACGTCGGCCCCGGCGACGGCGAGTTCGGTGCCTTCCAGCCGGGCGCGGCGAACGCCATGGGCTACGACGACCTCAAGGTCATCGAGGCCCACCGCTTCCTGCGCTCGATCGCCGAGGGCGTCCCGCACGGGGCCACCCTCCAGGACGCCGTGCGCAGCGCCGCCGTACTGGACGCGATGGTGCGGTCGGCGCAGAGCGGCGCGTGGGTGGAGGTGGACGCGGGGGTGTGACGGTGGGCGTCAACGCGCCCGGCCCGCCCGCAGGCCCAGGGCCACCTTGATCGGGGCCATCGCGAGCCAGAGCCACATGGCTGCGGTGGCGCCGACGCCCAGGGCGAGCGGGATGCTGGCGAGGAACACCACCACCGTCACCGCGAGGTCGAGCGCGAAGAACCGGAAGCCCTCGGCCGGCTTCGCCTCGCTGCGCAGCCAGGGACGCCGCATCAGGACGAGGAGCAGCGCGAGATGGGCGGCGCCGAGTGCGGCGACCGCCGCCGCGTAGATGGCGACCGACTCGGGCTCTCCGCCGTACTCGGAGAGAAGCTTGGTGGGGAAGGGCACGAGGGCCGCGATGCTCAGCCCCATGAGGGACAGCGTGATCACCTGCCCGTCGATCTCCCGGACGAAGCCGAAGATCCGCCGGTGTTCACGCCAGAAGGCGCCGAGCACCAACACGCTGAGCGCGTATCCACCGAGATTCGGGATCAGTTCGTGCAGGGCGTCGTCGTACCTGTCCGAACCCAGTCCCCGTGGCACATAGAAGTCCAGCACGAGCAGCGTGAGTGCGATGGCGAACACACCGTCGGCGAGCGCCACCAACCGTTCGGGCCCGCCGTCCGGTTTCGATTTCCACATCCCACGACGGTAGGGAGCCGGGCGCGCCGAGCGGGCGTACACGCCAGTGGCGGGTCCTCGATCGTCACCCGATGGGCGTGGGCATGTTGTACGGGGTCACCACCTGGATCGCCGACGGCAGGGTGGGCCCCGCGGGCGGCAGCGCGCCGTGGGCGCGCATGACGATGTGGCAGGCCTCGCGCATGTCCTGGCGCAGGTCGTGGTGGAGTACGGCGGACAGCCGGTGCTCGCGCAGCAGTCGGGTGTTGTCGTGGTCGAGGTCGTGCGCGACGAACACCGCGCATTCGCGGCCGAGGTCCTCGAAGGCCCGCAGTGTGGCGATGTTGCCGCCGCCGATCGAGTAGACCGCGCGGATCCCCGGGTCGCGCTCCAGCGCGGCCCGCACCAGATCGTACTGCGTGGCGTCCAGGCCCTGTCCCCCGGCCAGTTCGACGAGGGTGCGCTCGGGGTGCCGGGCGCGCATCGCGCTGCGGAACCCCATCTCGCGCTCCTCCTCATTGCGGAAGAAGCCGCTGCTGAGGCTGGTGAGGACGTGGCCGGGGCGGTCGCCGAGCCACTGGCCCATGAGGTACGCGGCCGTCGCCCCGGCGGCCCGGTTGTCGATGCCGACGTAGGCGAGGCGCTGTGTGGACGGCAGGTCGGTCACCAGGGTCACCACCGGTATGCCCGCCTCCGCGAGCCGCGCGACGGCCGCGGTGACCTCGGGGACGTCCGGCGCCTTGAGGATCACGCCCTGCGAACCGCGCCGGGCGATCCGGTCCAGGGTCCGCGTCAGCTCCTCCACCGGCCCGGTCTCCCGGAAATGGAAGCGCGAGCGCACGACGGCCGGGTGCAGACCCGGCAGCTCGGCCTCCAGAGCGGCCCGCACGGCGGTGGAGAACCGCTCCGGCGTCTGCATCACGATGTCGATCATGAAGGTACGGCCCACCAGCCGGACCTGGGTGCGCTGCCGGTCCAGATCGGCGATGGCCTGCTGGACCTCCCGCGCGGTGCTCTCGCGGACCCCTCCCCTGCCGTTCAGGACCCGGTCGACCGTGGCCTCGCTGAGGCCCGCCTGACGTGCGATCTCCCGGATCGGGAAAGGGTGGCCCATGAGGTTGCTCCCGGAGCTGGTTCTGAGGGGTTTTTGATGGCCGCCTGCTGGTTGTTCGACGGGATTGTCATGACAAGAATGACAGCACCGAGTCGCCCCTGTCACCGAGAGGACGCCGATGTCCTACACCTCCGTGCAACGTCGTGCGTGGCTGTCCGAGCAGGACTGCGACCTCGCCGCCTTCCGTGAACTCGTCGAGCGGGGCACCGACCTCGCCGACTACCCGTACGCCTCCGCCGTGGAGCGGGGTGTCCTCGTCTACGACAGCGACCGCCTGCGCAAGGCCGAGGACCCGCGTGCGGTGCGGGCCGAACTGGTCCGCGCCCTCACCGACGGCCCCGGCATCGTGGTCTTCCAGGCCGCTTTCACCGACCTCGACGTCGTCGACCGGCTCAGCTCCGTGTTCGACGCCCTGATCGCCGAGCAGCGCGCCACGGGCGCGAGCGGCGGGGACCATTTCGCCAAGCCGGGCGCCAACGACCGGGTCTGGAACGCGCTGGAGAAGGCCGCGCTCTACGACCCAGAGGCGTTCGCCGACTACTACGCCAACGACATCCTGGCGCTCGTCTCGGCCGCCTGGCTCGGCCCCGGCTACCAGGTGACCTCGCAGGTCAACGTGGTCAACCCCGGCGGCGCCGCCCAGACCGTGCACCGCGACTACCACCTGGGCTTCCTCACCAACGAGGTCGCGGCCGCCTACCCGGCCCACGTCCACGTCCTCTCCCCCGTGCTCACCCTCCAGGGCGCCGTCGCGCACTGCGACATGCCGGTGGAGTCGGGGCCGACGATGTACCTGCCGTACTCGCAGACGTACGAGCCCGGTTACCTGGCCTGGCGACTGCCCGAGTTCCAGGCGTACTTCGAGGCGCACCACATCCAGCTCCCCCTCGCCAAGGGCGACGCGGCCTTCTTCAACCCGGCGCTGTTCCACGCGGCCGGCACCAACCGGTCGGCGGACATCCGGCGCATGGCGAACCTGCTCCAGGTGTCCTCCGCGTTCGGGCGGGCGATGGAGACGGTGGACCGCGAGGCGGTGGCCAACGCTGTCTACCCCGTGCTGCTGGACCGCCGGAGCGACGGCGTGGACGAGGCGTGGTCGGAACATGTGATCGCCGCGAGCGCCGAGGGGTACCCCTTCCCCACGAACCTCGACAGCGATCCGCCGGTGGACGGGCTGGCCCCGCCCTCGCAGGCGGACCTCGTACGGCGCGCGCTGCGCGAGGCATGGACTCCCGAGGCTCTGCGGAACGAGCTGCGGGCCGGCGCCGAGCGGCGCCTGAGCTGAAAGGACCCGGAACACCCATGGGACTTCTCGACGACAAGGTCGTCCTCGTCAACGGCGGCAGCCAGGGCGTGGGCGCGGCCATCGCGCGGGCGGCCGTCCGCGAGGGCGCGACCGTGGCCGTCACGGGGCGGCGTACCGAACCCGGTGAGGCGCTGGTGGCCGAGCTGGCCGCCGACGGGGGCAAGGCCATGTTCGTACGGGCCGACCTCGCCGACGCCGACCAGGCGAAGGCGTCCGTCACCGAGGTCGTCGACGCGTACGGGCGGATCGACTGCCTGGTCAACTCGGCGGGGCTGACGTCCCGGGGCACGCTGCTCGACACCACGCCCGAGCTGTTCGACCAGCACATCGCGATCAACCTCAAGGCGCCGTTCTTCGCCATGCAGGCGGCCGTGACGGACATGGTCGCGCGCAGGGCACCCGGCACGATCGTCAACATCATCACGAGCTCGGCGCACGGCGGTCAGCCGTTCCTCGCGCCGTACGTCTCCGCCAAGGCCGGTCTCATCGGCCTGACCCGCAACGCCGCCCACGCGCACCGCTGGGACCGGATCCGGATCAACGGCCTGAACATCGGCTGGACGGCGACCGAGGGCGAGGACGCCACGCAGAAGGCCTTCCACGGCGCCGGCGACGACTGGCGGGACGAGGCCGCCGCCAAGCTGCCGATGGGGAAGCTCGGCCAGCCGGACGAGATCGCCGACTTCGTGGTCCTCCTGCTGTCGGACCGGTCCGGGGTGGTCACCGGCTCGGTGATCGACTGGGACCAGAACGTACTGGGCGGCATGGACTAGGCCCGCTCCCCCTGACTCTCCTCCCGCAAGACCCGCACTGAAGAAAGCGAACACCCCCATGCGAATCGGCATCCTCGGCCTCGGCCGCATCGGCGCCTTCCACGCCGAGACCCTCTCCGGACTCGACGCGGTCGACTCCCTCGTCGTCACCGACCCGTTCGCGGACGCCGCCAAGGCCGCCGCGGAGCGGTTCGGCGCCGAGGTCGTGGACTCGCCCGACGCCCTGCTGGCCGCGGGCGTGGACGGCATCGTCGTCGCCGCCGCGACCGACGCCCACCCGGCGCTGATCCTGGCGGGCGTCGAGGCGGGCATCCCCGTCTTCTGCGAGAAGCCCGTCGCCAAGACCATGAGCGAGGGCGTCCAGGTCCTCAAGGCCGTCCAGGGCACCGACGTGCCGATCCAGATCGGCTACAACCGCCGCTTCGACACCGGTTTCGTCAACGCCCGCGCCGCCGTGCAGGCCGGTGAGCTCGGCAAGCTGCACACCGTGCGGTCGACCACGCTGGACCCGGCGCCGCCGCCGGCCGCGTACATCGCCGCCTCCGGTGGCATCTTCCGGGACTGTTCCGTGCACGACTTCGACATCATCCGCTGGGTGACCGGCCGCGAGGTCACCGAGGTGTACGCCGTCGGCGGCAACAGGGGCGCCGACTACATCAAGGAGGCGGGCGACGCCGACACCACCGGCGCCATCCTCACCCTGGACGACGGCACGATCGCCGTGATCTCCAACTCCCGGCACAACGCCCGGGGTTACGACGTCCGCATGGAGATCCACGGCTTTGAGGACTCCATCGCCGTCGGCCTGGAGGACAAGCTGCCGCTGCGCTCGGTCGAGCCGGGCGTGACCTTCCCCGCCGGCACCCCGCACGACTTCTTCATGGACCGCTTCACCGCGGCCTACCGCGCCGAACTCACCGCGTTCACCGAGGTCGTTGCGGGTACCCGGCCCTCCCCGTGCACGATCGAGGACGCCTTGGAGGCCGGCTGGATCGCGGATGCGTGCACACTGTCGCTGCACGAGCACCGTCCGGTGACGATCGAGGAGGTACGGCAGGGATGAACGACTCGAGCCCGCAGCCGCTGCGCATCGGAGTGCTGGGCGCGGCCCGCATCACCGAGCTCTCCCTCGTCGGCCCGGCCCGCACGACCGGCCACCGCCTCGTCGCGGTGGCCGCGCGCGACCGGTCCCGCGCCGAGGCGTTCGCCGACGAGCACGACGTGGAGCGGGTGGTGGACTCCTACGCCGACCTGCTCGCCGATCCCGAGGTCGAGGTGATCTACAACCCGCTCGCCAACGGCCTGCACGGGCCGTGGAACCTCGCCGCGCTCGCGGCCGGCAAGCACGTCCTGTCGGAGAAGCCGTCGGCGAGCAACGCCGAGGAGGCGGCCGAGGTGCTCCAGGCGGCGACAAAGGCCGGGACCGTCTTCATGGAGGCGTTCCACTACCTCTTCCACCCGGTCACCCGGCGCCTGCACGCGATCCTGGCGAGCGGCGAACTCGGCGAGTTGCAGCGGGTGGAGACCCAGGTGGCGATAGCCGCCCCCGGCGACGCCGACCCCCGCTGGTCGCTGTCGCTCGCGGGCGGCGCCGTGATGGACCTCGGCTGCTACAGCCTGCACGCGGTGCGGATGCTCGCCCCCTGGGCGGGCGGTGCGCCGCGCCTCGTCTCCGCGCGGGGCGGGGAGCGGGCGGGTGCGCGGGGAGTCGACGAGTGGCTGGACGCCGAGTTGGAGTTCCCCGGCGGGGCGACCGCGTCGGCGCGCTGCCACATGGCGTACGACGGACTGGAGATGAGCTGCCGGATCGTGGGCTCGCGGGGTGAGGCGTTCGCGCCGAACTTCGTGCTGCCCCACCACGACGACCGGGTCGTCGTGCGTACGGCGGACGGCGAGCGGACGGAACGGCTGGGCACACGCTCGTCGTACACCTATCAGCTGGAGGCGTTCGCCGCGCACATCCGCCGGGACGCGCCGCTTCCGTTGGACGCGGACGACGCGCTGGCGACGATGCGGCTGATCGACGAGGCGTATCGCGCGGCCGGGTTCGAGCCGCGGCCTCGAACGGCACTGACGGGCTGACACCAGGCACCCACGCACGCGTGCCCGCGGGCACGCACGAGAAGAGGGCCGGGAGCATCTCCCCGGCCCTCAGCCGTCCGCTCGTGTCAGAGCGAGCCGACGGCACGTCGATCCGCGGGTCAAACCGCGTACAGCGCGGGTCTGCCGACGAGTTCCACCGCGACCCGGCCGCCGTCCCGCAGCGACCGTACGCCCGCCTCGCAGACCGCGGCGACCGCGTAGCCGTCCCAGGCGCTGGGGCCCACCACCTCGCCGCGCCGGGTGGCGTCGACCCAGGCCTGGACCTCGCGGTCGTAGGCGTCCACGAAGCGTTCGACGAAGTCCTGGGCGATGGTGCCGCCCCAGCGGCCGGCCGCGTTGGTGACCATGGCGTGGCCGTCGCCGACGCGTGCGGTGCCGCGCTCGCAGACGATCTCGGCCTGGACCTGGTAGCCGAAGCCGCAGTTGACGAAGATCTCGACGTCGACGATCGCACCGCCGTCGGTCTCGAAGAGCACGAACTGCGGGTCCCGGATGCCGTCCGGCGCGTTGGCGGAGGGCGTCGGGGTCAGCACGGTGACGGCCGTGATCTCGTGGCCGAGCAGCCAGCGGGTGACGTCCATCTCGTGGGTCACCGAGTCGTTGATGAGCATCTCGCTGGTCCAGCCGGGCGGGCTGGCGGCATTGCGGTGCCGGTTGTGCAGCATGAGGGGGCTGCCCAACTGGCCCGTCTCCAGCACGGCCTTGAGCTTCATGTACTCGGCGTCGTAGCGCCGCATGAAGCCGACCTGGACCCTGCGGTGGCCGAGCCGCTGCTCGGCCTCCAGGACGCGCAGAGCGGACGCGGCGTCAGGGGTGAGGGGTTTCTCGCACAGCACCGGCAGATCGTGCTCGAAAGCCGTGAGGAGGGCCGCCTCATGGGCCGGTCCGGGGGACGCGACGATCACCGCGTCGACGTCGGCCGCCGCCATCGCCGCGGCCGGGTCGGTGTAGGCGGTGCAGCCGTCGACGCGGGCGGCGACCGATTTGGCGCGCTCCGCGTCGACGTCCACGACTGCGGCCACCCGTGCCCCGCTGGTGACCTCCTGGATGCGGCGCACATGGTCCGCACCCATCTTTCCGGTACCGATGACTGCGACTCCGAGCGTTTCCGGACGCTGGGTCATGACGATCGGCCGTCCTTTCGGGTCGTCAGGCGCCGCAGGACCTCAGGAACTTGCGGGTACGCACCGCGATGGGCAGCGGCTTGTCCGGCTCGCAGGGGTACATGTCCTGCTCGACGATCGCGAACAGATCCACGTTCAGCTTCTGCGCGGCCTCCAGAACCGGCCCCAACTCCGGTACGCCGGACGGGGGTTCGCACATCACTCCGCGCTGGACCGCCGGCCCGAACGGCACCTCGTTCTTGACGACGTCGGCGAGGATCTCCGGGTCGACCTGCTTGAGGTGCAGATAGCCGATCCGCTCGCCGTAGGTCTCGATCAGCTTGACGCTGTCGCCGCCGCAGTAGGCGTAGTGACCTGTGTCGAGGCAGAGGTTGACCAGCTCGGAGTCGGTCGAGTCGAGGAAGCGCTCGACGTGGGCCTCGGTGTCGATGTGGGTGTCGGCGTGCGGGTGCACGACGATGTCGAGGCCGTACGTCTCCTTCACCTCGTGCCCGAGCCGCTCCATGCCCTTGGTCAGGTGGGCCCACTGCTCGCCGGTGAGCTCCGGCGGCTCCAGGATCTCGGCGGTCTTGTCGTCCCGCCAGAAGGAGGGGATCACCACCAGGTGCTTCGCGCCCATCGCCTGGGTGAGCGCGGCGACCTGGCCGACGTGCTCCCAGGTGGACTCCCAGACGGAGGGGCCGCGGTGCAGGCCGGTGAAGACGGTGCCCGCGGAGACCTTCAGGTTCCGCTTGTTCACCTCGTCGGTGAGGCGGGCCGGGTCGGTCGGCAGGTAGCCGTACGGGCCCAGCTCGATCCACGGGTAGCCCGCCTCGGCGACCTCGTCCAGGAAGCGTTCCCAGGGCACCTGTACGGGGTCGTCGGGGAACCAGACGCCCCAGGAGTCCGGGGCGGAGCCGACCCGGATGCGGTCCAGCACAGGGGCCATGTCAGGACTTCCCTTCGGGCGCGGTCGCCACGGGGGCGGTGAGGTCTTCCTCTTCCGGGAGTTCCTCGACGTCGACACCCCGCACCTGCGACAACTCGTGCTTGAGGGCTGCGAGTTCGGTGCCGCCGGCCATGTGGTTGGTGAGTTCCTCGAGGCTGACTTCGTCGCGGGAGGCGTTGAGCTCCATGGTGCCCAGGCGCAGGACGCTGAAGTGGTCGCCGACCATGTAGGCGTGGTGGGGGTTGTGGGTGATGAAGATGACGCCGAGGCCCTTCTCGCGGGCGGCGGCGATGTACTTCAGCACCACGCCGGACTGCTTCACGCCGAGTGCGGCGGTCGGCTCGTCCAGGATGAGGACGCGGGCGCCGAAGTAGACGGCGCGGGCGATCGCCACGCACTGGCGCTGGCCGCCCGACAGGGTGCCGATGGGCTGCTCCATGTCGTCCAGGACGATGCCCATGTTGCGCAGTTCCTGGTCGGCGGTCTTCTTCATCTTCTCGATGTCGAGACGACGGATGGGCCAGGGGCCCTTGGTCATCTCGGAGCCGAGGAAGAAGTTGCGCCACACCGGCATCAGCGCGCAGACCGCGAGATCCTGGTAGACCGTGGCGATGCCCTTGTCGAGGGCCTCGCGCGGGGTGGAGAACCGCACAGGGGTGTTGTCGACGAGGAACTCGCCCTCGGTGTGCTGGTGCAGACCCGCGACGATCTTGATGAGGGTCGACTTGCCCGCGCCGTTGTCGCCCAGCACGCAGGTGACCTGGCTGGGGAACACCTTCAGGTCGACACCGTGCAGGGCACGGATGTTGCCGTAAGCCTTGCCCGCGCCGCGAAGTTCGACGATCGGGCCGTCCTTCTCGGGGGCCTTGTCGGCGATGACGGCACCGTGGGCGCCGGTCTTCTCGGTGGATGTCATGTCGGTCACCTCCTGGTCGCCGTGCGCTGCACGTACAGGTTGATCAGGACGGCGCCGAGGAGCATCACGCCCAGGAACGCCTTGAACCAGTCGGGGTTCCAGCCGGCGTAGACGATGCCCTGCTGCACCATGCCGAACATGAAGGCACCGAAGACCGGGCCGATCGCCGAACCGGCACCACCGGTCAGCAGACAGCCGCCGATGACCGCCGCCGCGATGTAGATCAGCTCCTGGCCGACACCCTCACCCGACTGCACGGTGTTGAACGAGAACAGCTGGTGCATACCGACGAACCAGGCGCCGAAGCCGACCAGCATGAAGAGGGAGATCTTGGTGAAGGTGACCGGCACACCGACCGCGCGGGCGGACTGCTGGTTGCCGCCGACGGCGAAGATCCAGTTGCCGTACTTGGTGCGCAGCAGCACCCACGTGGCGATGGCCGCGAACACCAGCCACCACACCACCGTGATCTTCACGTTGACGCCGCCGACGTCGAAGGACGAGGCGAAGAGCGCCTTGGCCTGGTCGAAGCCGTCCATGTCGCTGATGTCGTCCGTGGCCACGTTGGTGGTGACCAGCTTGGTCACCGCCAGGTTCACGCCCTGAAGGATCAGGAACGTGCCGAGTGTGACCAGGAAGCTCGGCAAGCCGGTCTTGACCAGCAGCCAGCCGTTGAAGAAACCGACCGCGAGGGACACGACCAGGGCGGCGATCACACCGACCCACACGTTCATCGTCAGCTGGTAGCTGAGCATGGCCGCGGTCAGCGCCGAGGTGATCACCGCGACACCGGCCGACAGGTCGAACTCGCCGCCGATCATCAGCAGCGCGACCGGCAGGGCCATGATCCCGATCGTCGACGACTGGTACAGGATGTTGGCCAGCGAGCTGCCGTCCCGCACCGGCGGCGCCGTGATCAGGAAGAAGACCAGCACCGCGACGGCGCCGAGGAAGACACCGACCTCGGGCCGGGCCAACAACCTGAGCGCCAGCGGGCGTTCGGCCGTGCGCCCGTCCTTCGACTTGCCCGGGCCGGGGGCCGGCGGTGTGGTCACCGCCGGCTCAGCCTGTTGGGTCATGCTCGTCACCGGGTTCCCTTCGCGGCGTACTTCTCGATCGTCTCGACGTTCGTCTTGTCGACGAAGGCCGGGCCGGTCAGCACCGGCTGCTCGCCGCCGCCCATGTAGTTGCCGTTGTTCTTGTAGAGCCACAGGGAGTCGATCGCCAGGTAGCCCTGGAGGTAGGGCTGCTGGTCCACGGCGAACTCGATGGAGCCGTCGCTGATCGCTCCGGTCAGTTGCTTGTTGAGGTCGAAGGTGGCGACCTTCGCCTTGCTGCCGGCGTCACCGATCGACTGCGCCGCCGTCAGCGCGAACGGGGCGCCGAGGGTGACGACGTAGTCGAGGTCGCTGTCCTGCTTGAGCTTGGCGGTGATCGTCGACTTCACGGACGGCATGTCGGTGCCGTTGACGTTCAGGTTCTCGACGTCGCCCTCGAAGGTCTTCTTCACGCCCGCGCAGCGCTGCTCCAGGCCGATGTTGCCCTGCTCCTGGACGACACAGACGGCCTTCTTGGCGCCGGCCTCGTTCAGCCGCTTGCCCAGCGCCTCACCCGCCACGTTCTCGTCCTGGCCGAAGAACTCCATCAGGCCGAGCTTCTGCCAGTCGCTCACACCGGAGTTGAGGCCGACGACCGGTATGCCGGCGGCCTTGGCCTTGCTCACGACGTCCTTCATGGCGTCCGGCTTGGCGAGGGTGATCGCGATCCCGTCGACCTTCTGGTCGATGGCGTTCTGCACCAGGTTGGCCTGGGTGCCCGCGTTCGGGTCGTTGGAGTAGATCAGCTCGACGTTGTCCTTCGCGGCGGCAGCCTCGGCACCCTTGCGGACGATGTCCCAGAAGGTGTCACCGGCCGCCTGGTGCGTGACCAGGGCGACCTTCATGCGGGGGGTGTCGGCCTTGCCCGCGGAGGCGCCCTGCGCGCTCTCCTCGGCCTCCTTGCCGCCCGAGCTGCTGGAGCATCCGGCGAGCGTCAGCGCTGCCGCTGCGGCCACGGCCACTGCGGGGGCCAACCTGCGGGAGCGAGAGTAAGAGCGGTCCATCTTTCCAGCACCTCACTGTGCGACGGGGGTGTTGCGACGGGGGAAAGGGACGATCACTGGGATCGATGGCCCGGACGAGTGGGAGAAGCCCGGGTCGTGTGCCGTGGAACACGGCGGTTTCGCTGAGACGGGATCCAAGTCCCTGGATGCGCGCGCTGTCAATACTTTGTTAAGACATCATTTCACAAGCAGGTCCGAATGTAAGTACAAAGTATTGACAGCGTCGGCCTCCACGACCTACACCTGGGAGGCGACAGGCCCCCTGGGGGCCCCACCCCCAGCCCAGCTCTAGGAGCGTTGCGCATGGCCGAGTCAGCCAAGCCCTTCGACTTGATCACGATGGGAAGGATAGGAGTCGATCTCTACCCCCTGCAGTCTGGCCTACCTTTGACGCAGGTGGAGACGTTCGGCAAATTCCTCGGAGGCTCGGCCGCGAACGTCGCCGTAGCCGCCGCCCGGCTCGGCCGGACCACCGCCGTGATCACCCGCACCGGCGACGATCCCTTCGGTGCCTACCTGCACGAGGCCCTCAAGGACTTCGGCGTCGACGACCGCTGGGTGACGCCCGTCGCGGCGTATCCGACGCCGGTGACGTTCTGCGAGATCTTCCCGCCGGACGACTTCCCGTTGTACTTCTACCGGCAGCCTAAGGCGCCTGACCTGGAGATACATTCCGACGAGCTGGACTACTGGGCCATCCGATCGGCCCGCGTCTTCTGGATCACCGGCACCGGCCTGAGCGAGGAGCCGAGCCGCTCCGCCACCCTCGCCGCCCTCAAGGCGCGCGACAAGGCGGGCACCACCGTCTTCGACCTCGACTGGCGCCCGATGTTCTGGCGCGACCCCGAGGAGGCCCGCCCGTACTACACGGAGGCCCTGCGGCACGCGACCGTTGCGGTCGGCAACCTCGACGAGTGCGAGGTCGCCACCGGGGTCCGCGAGCCGCGTGCGTGCGCGCAGGCGCTGCTCGCGGCCGGCGTGGAGCTCGCGGTCGTCAAGCAGGGCCCCAAGGGCGTGCTGGCGGTCCACCGCGACGGCACCGAGGCCGAGGTGCCGCCGGTGCCGGTCGAGGTGGCCAACGGTCTCGGCGCGGGCGACGCCTTCGGCGGCTCGCTGGTCCACGGGCTGCTGTCCGGCTGGGATCTGGCCGAAACCATGCGGTACGCCAACGCCGCCGGCGCCCTCGTCGCCTCCCGCCTGGCCTGCTCCTCCGCGATGCCCACCGAGTCCGAGGTCGAGGAACTCCTCGCGCAGAAGTCGTGACGGCCGCCGAGCCACCCCTGAAACGGAGCTTCCTTTGAGCATCACCATCCCCGACCTCACCGCGATCAGAGCCCGGCACCCCGAGGCGATCGCCGAGGCCGCGGCCCGCCGGGTGCGCCGCCCGCTGATCGGCGACAGCGGGCGCCTGATGATCGTGGCCGCCGACCATCCGGCCCGCGGCGCCCTGGGCGTCGGCGGCCGCCGGCTGGCCATGGCCGACAGAGCCGATCTGCTGGAACGTCTCTGCATCGCGCTGTCGCGGCCCGGGGTGGACGGAGTGCTCGCCACCGCCGACATCCTGGAGGACCTGCTGCTCCTCGGCGTCCTCGACGACAAGGTTGTCATGGGCTCCATGAACCGCGGGGGCCTGGCCGGAGCCTCCTTCGAGATGGACGACCGCTTCACCGGCCACCGCGCCGAGGACATCGCCCGGCTGCGCTTCGACGCGGGCAAGCTGCTGGTCCGGATCGACTACGACGACCCGGGCTCGCTGACCACCCTGGAGTCCACGGCCCGCGCCATCGACGCCATGGCCGCGCTGCGGCTCCCCTTGTTCGTCGAGCCGTTCATCTCCCGGCGGATCGACGGCACGGTGCGCAACGACCTGTCCGCCGAGGCCGTCACCAAGTCGATCGCCATCGCGTCGGGCCTGGGCGGCACCTCGGCGTACACATGGCTGAAACTGCCCGTCACCCATGACCCCGACGACATGGCCGAGGTT
The DNA here is from genome assembly GCF_900103585.1 of Streptomyces sp. cf386. GTDB lineage: Bacteria > Actinomycetota > Actinomycetes > Streptomycetales > Streptomycetaceae > Streptomyces. Next base: position 57,840 of record NZ_FNHV01000020.1, on the reverse strand, counting down.
CTGGAGACGTCCACGTTGCCCGTCGTGCTGCTCGGCGGTGAGGTCGGGGGCTCCGCCGAAGAACAAGCGGGGGCCTACGAGCGCTGGCGCAAGGCGCTCCGGCTCCCCACCGTCCAGGGCATGGTCGTCGGCCGCTCGCTGCTCTACCCGGCCGAGGGCAGCGTGGAGACGGCGGTGGACACGGCCGTCGGCCTGTTGTGACCCGGAGGAACCAGATGACGTATCACCTTCCCGCGGGAAAGGCGCTCGGCGGCCCCTACGTCGTGGACGTCACGCCCGAGAAAGCCGGCTGGGGCTACTCCAGCCTGAAGGTCCTGGAGCTGCCGCCCGGCGGCTCGCACGCCTTCGACACCGGCGACAGCGAGTGGATCGTGCTGTCGCTGAACGGTGGCTGCACGGTCGAGACGACCGACGACTTCGGCCACGACACCTTCCGCCTCACCGGCCGTGACAGCGTGTTCAGCGGGGTCAGCGACTTCGCGTACGTGCCGCGCGACGCCCGTACGACCGTCTCGTCCAGCAGCGGCGGACGGTTCGCGCTGACCGGCGCGCGCTGCAGCCGGCGGCTGCCCGCCCGCTACGGGCCGGCGTCGTCGGTGCCGGTGGAACTGCGCGGCACGGGCAACAGCAGCCGCCAGGTGAACAACTTCGGCGCGGCCGGTGTCTTCGAGTGCGACAAGCTCATCGCGGTCGAGGTCATCACCCCCGGCGGCAACTGGTCGTCCTTCCCGCCGCACAAGCACGACGAGCACCGCCCCGGCGAGGAGTCGGTGCTGGAGGAGATCTACTACTTCGAGTTCGCCGACCACGAGGGCACCCCCGGCCTCGGCTACCAGCGCGTCTCCCCGTCCGGACACGGCCGGAACACCGACGTCCTGGCCGAGGTGCGCGGCGGCGACGTCGTACTGATCCCCGACGGCTGGCACGGGCCCTCCATGGCGGTGCCCGGCCACCACATGTACTACCTCAACGTCATGGCGGGCCCCGAGGCCGACCGCGCCTGGCTGATCTGCGACCACCCCGATCACGCCTGGGTCCGCGGCACCTGGCCGGACCAGCCCGTCGACCCCCGTCTCCCCCTCTACACCGCTCCGTCCCAGTGAGGTCCCCGATGAGCCAATCCACCGTCCGCCTGACCGTCGCCCAGGCGCTGGTGCGGTTCCTGTCCGTCCAGTACACCGAGCGTGACGGCGTACGGCACCGGCTGGTCGCCGGCACCTGGGGCATCTTCGGCCATGGCAACGTGGCCGGCCTCGGCCAGGCCCTGCTCCAGGCGGGCGAGGACGTCATGCCGTACCACCAGGGCCGCAACGAGCAGTCCATGGTGCACGCGGCCGTCGGCTACGCCCGTCAGCTCAACCGCCTCTCCGCACAGGCGGTCACGACGTCGATCGGTCCGGGCGCCACGAACCTGGTGACCGGAGCGGCCCTGGCGACGATCAACCGCCTGCCCGTCCTCCTGCTCCCCGGCGACTACTTCGCCTCGCACGCCCCCGACCCGCTGCTCCAGCAGCTGGAGCACCCGACCGAGGCGGACCTGTCGGTCAACGACACCCTGCGCCCGGTCTCCCGGTACTTCGACCGGATCACCCGCCCCGAGGCCCTGATCCCGTCCGCGCTGAACGCCATGCGCGTGCTCGCCGACCCGGCCGAGACCGGAGCGGTGACGCTGGCCCTCCCCCAGGACGTCCAGGCGGAGGCGTACGACTGGCCGACGGAGTTCTTCGCCGAGCGCGTCTGGTACGTACGACGCCCCGCGCCCGACCCGGTCGAGCTGACGGCGGCCGTCGAGGCGATCCGGGCCGCCGAGCGCCCGTTGATCGTCGCGGGCGGCGGCGTCCACCACAGCGAGGCCGAGGGCGCGCTGAAGGCCTTCGTGGAGGCCACCGGCGTCCCCGTCTCCTCCACCCAGGCGGGCAAGGGCTCGCTGCGCCACGACCACCCCGCCGACCTCGGCGGCATCGGCCACACCGGGACGTCGGTCAGCGACGACGTCGCCCGCGCCGCCGACCTGGTGATCGGCGTCGGCACCCGGTACACGGACTTCACCACCGCCTCCGGCACCCTCTTCCAGAACCCGGACGTGCGCTTCCTGAACCTCAACATCACGGGCTTCGACGCACACAAGCTGGCGGCACGGACGCTGGTCTGCGACGCGCGGGCAGGGCTCACGGCCCTGACGGAGGCGCTTTCCGGCCACCGCGTCGAGGCCGCGTACGAGGCCGAGTACCGGGCCGGCAAGGAGCGCTGGGACGCGGTCGTCGAGGCCGCCTACCGTGCCGACGACGAGAGTGCCGTACCGACGCAGACCCAGGTGCTGGGCGCGCTGGACGCGGTGGTCGGGGACGACGACGTGGTCATCAACGCGGCCGGTTCGCTCCCGGGTGACCTGCACAAGCTGTGGCGGTCGCGCTCCCCGCGCCAATACCACCTGGAGTACGGCTACTCCTGCATGGGCTACGAGATCCCAGCCGGCATCGGCATCCAGCAGGCCGCCCCGGACAGGGCCGTATGGTCGCTGGTCGGCGACGGCACCTACCTGATGATGCCGACGGAGATCGTCACCGCGGTCCAGGAGGGACTGCCGGTCAACATCGTCCTGATCCAGAACCACGGCTACGCCTCCATCGGCGGGCTGTCCGCCGAGACCGGCGCCGAGCGCTTCGGCACCGACTACCGCTACCGGGCCGCCGACGGCACCTTCACCGGCGCTCCGCTCCCGGTCGACCTCGCCGCCAACGCGGCCAGCCTCGGCATGGACGTGCTGCGCGCCAAGACGGTGCGCGAGCTGCGCGAGGCGCTGGCCGCGGCCCGCGCCTCCGACCGGCCGACCTGTGTCTACGTCGAGACGGACATCCTCAACCCCACCTCCCCCGGCCCCGAGGCCTGGTGGGACGTGCCCGTCGCCGAGGTCGCCTCCCGCGAGGCCGCCGTCGAGGCCCGCGAACGCTACGACCGGCACGTCGCCGGACGCCGCCACCACCTCTGATCGCCGTCACCCCCTCTCAACTCCCCGCACACGAAAGGCCTTTCGCACGATGAAGACCCTCACCCACTGGATCGACGGCAAGCCCGCCGAGAGCACCTCCGGCCGCTTCGGCGCCGTCTACAACCCGGCCACCGGCGCCCAGGAGAAGCAGGTCGCCTTCGCGTCCGTCGACGAGGTGGACGCCGCCGTCGCCTCCGCGAAGGCCGCGTTCGAGAGCTGGGGCCAGTCCTCCCTCGCCAAGCGCACCGCGATCCTCTTCAAGTACCGCGAGCTGCTGGACGCCCACCGCGACGAGATCGCCGAGCTGATCACCGCCGAGCACGGCAAGGTGCACTCCGACGCCCTCGGCGAGGTCGCGCGCGGCCTGGAGATCGTGGAGCTGGCCTGCGGGATCAGCGTGCAGCTGAAGGGCGAGCTGTCGACGCAGGTCTCGACCCGGGTGGACGTCGCCTCGATCCGCCAGCCGCTGGGTGTCGTCGCCGGCATCACGCCGTTCAACTTCCCGGCCATGGTGCCGATGTGGATGTTCCCGCTGGCCATCGCGTGCGGCAACACCTTCGTGCTCAAGCCGTCCGAGAAGGACCCGTCGGCGTCGTACCGGCTCGCCGAGCTGGCCACCGAGGCAGGGCTGCCCGAGGGCGTGCTGAACATCGTGCAGGGCGACAAGGTGGCCGTGGACCGGCTTCTGGAGCACCCGGACATCGAGGCGGTGTCCTTCGTCGGCTCGACGCCGATCGCGAAGTACATCCAGCTCAAGGCGGTCGAGCACGGCAAGCGCGTGCAGGCCCTCGGCGGCGCCAAGAACCACATGCTGGTGCTGCCCGACGCCGACCTCGACTTCGCCGCCGACCAGGCGATCAACGCCGCCTACGGTTCGGCGGGCGAACGCTGCATGGCCGTGTCGGTCGTGGTCGCGGTCGGTGACACGGGCGACGAGCTGGTCGGCAAGATCGCCGAGCGGGCGAAGAACCTGCGCATCGGTCCCGGCAACGACCCGGCCTCCGAGATGGGCCCGCTGATCACGCGCGAGCACCGCGACAAGGTGGCGTCGTATGTGTCGTCGGCCGCCGAGCAGGGCGCCGAGGTCGTCGTCGACGGCACCGGCTACTCGGTCGACGGCCACGAGGACGGCTTCTTCATCGGCGTCTCCCTGCTGGACCGGGTGCCGCTGACGGCGGACGCCTACCGGGACGAGATCTTCGGTCCGGTGCTGGCCGTGGTGCGCGCGGAGACGTACGAAGAGGCCATCAAGCTGATCAACGACTCCCGTTGGGGCAACGGCACCGCGATCTTCACCCGCGACGGCGGCGCCGCCCGACGCTTCCAGCTGGAGGTCAAGGCGGGCATGGTCGGCGTGAACGTGCCGATCCCGGTGCCGGTCGGCTACCACTCCTTCGGTGGCTGGAAGGACTCGCTCTTCGGCGACCTGCACATCTACGGCAACGACGGCATCGCCTTCTACACCCAGGGGAAGGTGATCACCACGCGCTGGCCGGACCCGTCCGACGGCGGCATCAACCTCGGTTTCCCCAGCAACTCCTGACACCCCGACCGGGAGGTCGTCCCATGGCGAAGACCCGCGGCTCCGCACGTGCCGTGTCCGCCTCAGCGCTGGACTCGCTGGACTTCGCCCTGGACCGGGGCAGTCCGGTGCCGCTGTACTACCAGCTCGCGCAGCAGCTGGAGACGGCGATCGAGCACGGGGCCCTCGCTCCGGGCAACCTCCTGGGCAACGAGGTCGACCTGTCGGTACGGCTGGGCCTGTCCCGGCCCACCGTCCGGCAGGCGATCCAGTCCCTCGTCGACAAGGGGCTGCTGGTCCGGCGGCGCGGGGTGGGCACCCAGGTGGTGCACAGCCAGGTGAAGCGCGGTCTGGAACTCAGCAGTCTCTACGACGACCTGGAAGCCGCCGGACAGGGCCCGACCACGGCGGTCGTCCGCAACGAGCGCGTCCCGGCGACCGCCGACGTCGCCGCCGCGCTCGGCATCGCGGAGGGCGCGGAGGTCACGCTCCTGGAGCGGCTGCGCTGCACGCACGGCCAGCCCGTGGCCATCCTGTGCAACTACCTGCCCGCGAGCCTGCTCGACCTCGGCACCGCGCGGCTGGAGTCGACCGGCCTGTACCGGATGATGCGCGCCGCCGGCATCACCCTGCACAGCGCCCGCCAGACCATCGGCGCCCGCTGCGCCACCGACGAGGAGGCCGAGCGCCTCGACGAGAAGGAGGGCGCCGCGCTGCTGACCATGCAGCGCACGGCGTACGACGACACCGGCCGGCCGGTCGAGTACGGCACCCACATCTACCGCGCGTCCCGGTACGCGTTCGACTTCCAGCTGCTGGTCAGACCCTGAGGCTCGCGGTGGTCACGGCTTGAGGCCCTGCGTGAACGGCGTGACCGGCCGCTGCAGGCGTGCGCCGTCCAGGACGATGTCCACGGCCTCGTTGTAGAAGGCCAGCAGCCCCTTGACGGGGCCCACCGCGGGCAGCGGCTCGGCGTAGCTCCAGACGATGTTGCGCGGGACCTCGCCCTCGCCGCTCCAGTTCCAGTACTGGGCCGTGCCCTTGTACGGGCAGCCGGTGCTGTGGTCGGTCGGCTCGAACAGGTCGAGTCGGACGTCCTCGCGGGGCAGGTAGTACCGCGTCGGCAGCCCGGTCTCGAACAGCAGCACCGGGCTGTGGCTGTCCGCGACGACGGTACCGGCGATCTCGACCTGGACATGGCGGCTGCTGGGCATGGCGTCCACCCGTTTGTGCGGGTCGCGCGGGTGGATGAAGATCTCTTCCTCCTCCTCGTACCAGTGGTCGAGGCCGCTCCCCCAGCGCCAGAACCACTCGAAGGCGATGTGGTCCGCGAGGTCCGCGGCGGGGAACGTCCACGCCGCGTTCTCCACCAGCTCCACGCCGGCTTCGAGGTCGTAGAAGATCTGCGATCCGGTGTGCTTGCCGGTCTGCGGGTTCTTGGCCGGGCGGAGGAGATCCGTGCGAACCTCCTCGCGCGGGAACGCGTAACAGGGCACGGGCAGATCGGGTTCCCAGACCAGGAGGGGGTGCCGGCTGTCGACGACGGTGACGTCGCCCTTGCGGCCACGCACCCAGCGCTCGCTGGGCTCCCAGAGGAGGCCTTCCGGGGTCGTACGGACGTTGCGCTCGTTGGGAAACAGAGGCATGGCCCACTCTCCTTCGGCTCCTCTTCGGAGCGTACTCCCGGCGCGTTCAGTGGGCCGCGTCGAGCCGGGCCCGCTGCTCCGGGGTCAGCTCCAGGTCCACGGCGGCCAGGTTCTCCTCCAGCTGGGCCACGGACGACGCCCCGGCGAGCGGGACGATCGGCAGCTCGGCGCCGATCTGCCAGGCCAGGACGACCTGGTTGACCGTCGCCCCGCGCTCCCGGGCGACCTCGCGCAGGACCTTGAGCCGGGCCGGAGTGCCCGCGTGGTCGAAGTCCTGGGGCAGCCGGTCGGGGTGCGTGTAGGCGCCTTTGAGCAGCGGCGAGTAGGCGACCAGGGTCAGGGCGGGCTCGGCGCGCAGATAGCTCAGCAGCTCCGGGCCGGCGTGGCCGAGGCTGCCGTCGGGGAACAGGTCGTCCGGCACGTCGAGACGGGGCCGCAGATGGCTGTGGGCGTACTGGAGCACCTCGTAGCCGGGGAGGCCCGCCGCCGCGGCGAGGGCGCGGGCCCGCTCGACGCGCCAGATGGCGTGGTTGCTGGCGCCGAGGAGACCGACGGTGCCCTCGGCGACCAGCTCGGCGAACCCCTCGACGGTCTCCTGCAGCGGAACCCTCTGGTCCTCGATGTGGGCGTAGAGCAGGTCCAGCTTCGCCACGCCGAGCCGGTCGCGGCTGCGCTCGGCGGACTCGCGGATCACCTTCGCCGAGAGGCCCTCCGCGTTGTCGATGTATCCGGTGCCGGGGGCCAGCGGTCGCGCCCCGAGCTTGGTCGCGAAGACGATCTCGTCCCCCACGCCTCGGCTGCGCCGCCACCGTCCCAGCAGTTCCTCGCTCTCGCCGCCCTGACCGCCGTCGATCCAGAAGGCGTAGTTGTCGGAGGTGTCGATGAAGTTCCCGCCGGCCTCGACATAGCGGTCGAGTACGGCGAAGGAGGTCGCCTCGTCGGTCTGCGAACCGAACAGCATCGCGCCGAGCGCGAGCACGCTGACCTCGCGGCGGTTCTTCGGGTCGGTGCCGATGGTGCGGTACTTCATGGCCGGGTCCCCTCCCGTTCGTGCACCCCGATCTGGGGGCACGAACGGGAGTGTTCATCCTGAAGCGCACTTCAAGTCAAGGCAGTGCGCGGCGAATTCAGGCGTCAGGACGCGAACGGCCCGTCCAGCGCCGCCCATTGCAGCAGCATGATGGTCTTGGCGTCGGCGATCTCCCCGGACCTGATCATCTCCAGGGCCCGCCGGAAGGGCAGTTCGAGGATCTCGATGTCCTCGCCCTCCTCGTCGAGGCCGCCGCCCTCATGGGTGTGGGTCGAGGGGCCGTATGCGGCGGCGTAGAAGCTGACGCGTTCGGTGACCGAGCCCGGGCTCATGTAGACGTCGAAGACGTGCTGGACCTCGCCGATGGTGTGCCCGGTCTCCTCCACCACCTCGCGACGTACGGCGATCTCCGGGTGCTCGTCATCGTCGTCGAGCAGCCCGCCCGGCGTCTCGACGAGCATCCCGTCGGGGTGCCCGTTGACGTACACCGGGAAGCGGAACTGGCGGGTGAGCAGGACGGTTTCGCGTTCCGCGTCGTACAGCAGCATGGTCGCGCCGTTGCCCCGGTCGTGCGTCTCGCGCTGCTGGGTGCTCCAGGTGCCGTCGGCGTGCTGGAAGTCGAAGGTCGTTGCGCGCTCGACGTACCAGTGGCTGGAGAGCAGCGTCACGTCCCGCACCTTGACGCGGGGATTGCCGGTCAGGTCCCGGCCTGCCTGGTCGAGCCCGGTGCGGCCACGACGGTCGGGTGTGTCGACGCCGGCGGTCATCGGGCACCGGCCCGGTGGATGAGCGAGTTGGTCATGGCCCGCTTCTACCATTTCGGGGCGCGGGGCGTCGCGGAGGACGGGTTCTGGCGCGACGGTACGACGGTGATGACCCCGTTGCCGATCTTCTGCCCGGTCTCGACATGGCGGTGGGCGTCGGCTGTCTGAAGGGCCTGGCCGCCCGGTAGGCACAGCCCGCCCGGTGGCCCGTACCAGCTGTGCACGGCGGCCTTCATGGACGCACCCTGGCGGGGAGCGGGCGATCGGCACCGTCATCCGGCGAGGCGGGGGTGGATCGGCCGGACCGGTCGAAGAGAGCGTGGTGCGCGATGAAGCTGGTGCTGCAGGAGTTCCTGACGCTCGACGGTGTGTCCCAGGGCCCGGGGTCGCCGGACGAGGACACCAGCGACGGGTTCACCAGGGGCGGCTGGTTCGTGCCGCACCTGGACGAGGAGTTCGAGCGCCTGGCCGGCACCTGGCTCGACGAGGCGAACGCCTTCCTGCTCGGCCGCCGCGCCTACCAGAACTTCGCGCGGGACTGGCCGAACATGTCGAGTCGACGGGGCTGCCGGACTACGGGACCTACGGGGCCGACGCCTGAGGGTGAGGCGCGGGGACCATTCGGACGCCGGGCCGCGTGCCAGGGCCCCGTGTGGTGGTCCGCTGGGAGTGGCCCCGGAAATCCCGGACGGTGCAGGCGAAGGAGACGACGGCATGTTCGGACAGTCGAAGGCGTTCAGCGGCTTCTCGGTCGACGATCTCGGCAAGGCTCGTGAGTTCTACGGCGAGACCCTCGGCCTCTCGGTGGAGGAGACCGGGCAGGGCGACATGAGGCTGCTCACCATCAAGCTGGGCAGCGGCGCCAGCGTCTTCGTCTACCCCAAGGACAACCACACCCCCGCGAGCTTCACCATCCTGAACTTCCCCGTGGACGACATCGAGGCGGCCGTCGACGGCTTGACGCAGCGGGGCGTGCGCATGGAGCGCTACCCGGAGTTCGAGGCCGACGACAAGGGCATCGTCCGGGGCCCCGAGGGACCGGCGGGGATCGCCTGGTTCACGGACCCGGCGGGCAACGTGCTGTCCGTGCTCCAGGAGAACTGACCCCGATCCCGCTGGGCGGCGAGCGTGGCCCAAGAGGTCGGGACGGCCGCATACTGGCCTCATGGGCGCGCCTACCAGCCGGGAATCCGAGCCGCCCGGGGACGTCCGGGAGTTCGTCACGGCCGCGCCGCGACTGGACGGCTTGGTGGTCTCCGCGGTCGGCTACCGATCCACCGGCATGCGACCCGCCCTCCACCGAGGGCTGCCTTCCCCGTATCTGACGCTCATCTTCTCCATCGACGGCCCCGTGGTCAGTGGCAGCACACCCGAGCAGGCGCACGGGACCGACGCCGTGCGGACGGACATCGTGGTGGGCGGGCTGCATCAGCGTCCGGCGTATGTGCTGCAGCCCGAGCACGAGGCGGGCATCCAGCTGGCCGTCCATCCTCTGGCGGCCAGGAGGCTGCTCGGCATGCCCGCCGGGGAGCTCACCGACCGGCTCGTCACCCCGGGCACGGACGTCCTGGGGCGCGACGCGGGCGAGATCCACGAGCGGTTGTGCGCGGAGGGAACCTGGCACGAGCGTTTCGCCCTCGTCACCGACTATCTCCAGCGGCGCGCGGCAGCGGCCGGCCGCACCGCCGACGTACGGCCCGAAGTCGCCGAGGCCTGGGCCTGGCTCGCCCGTCATCGGGGTGCGGGCACGCTGGACGGGCTGGCCGCCCATGTGGCACTGAGCCCGCGCCGCCTGACCACCGTGTTCCGGGCCGAGACCGGCATCGGCCCGAAACAGGCCGCCCGGCTGATGCGGTTCCAGCACGCACGCGGCGCCGTCGTCCGGGCCGTCACCGCGGGCCACCCACCGGACCTGGCACGGGTGGCCGCCGAGTGCGGCTACTACGACCACTCCCACCTGGTGCGGGACTTCCGGCAGTACACCGACCTGAGCCCCACGGGCTGGCTGGCCGAAGAGTGCCGGAATATCCAAGCGGGCGGCCATCTCAACGGCGAAGAGTATGAGCCATGAACCCAACCACGGACACCACGAACATCACGGACACAACGGACACCGCGCATCCCCGGCGCGCACCCAGCGTCTGGCCCGCGCTCCAGGCCCACGACGCGCCCGCGCTGATCGACTTCCTCGTCGGCACCGTCGGCTTCCTGCGCACTGCCGTGTACCAGGACGGTGACCTGGTCGCGCACGCCCAGCTCGACTGGCCCGAGGGCGGCGGGATCATGCTCGGGTCGCACAAACCGGGCAGCGAGTCGTGGTCCCTGCAGCCGGGCACCTTCGGGGCGTACGTCGTCACCGAACACGTCGACGATCTCCACCGGCGTCTCAAGGACGCCGACGTGAAGATCATCCGCGAGATCGAGGACCAGCCCTACGGCAGCCGGGAGTTCGCCATCGCCGACCCGGAGGGCAACAAGTGGTCCTTCGGCACCTATCCCGGCGAACCCCGCCGGGCCGACTGAGGCCGTTTCACGCGAGGGTCCAGGACAGGCCGTCCGCGGTGACGGCGAGTGAGTTGGGGCCGGTGGGGGCCGGGCCGTCGAGCGGACCGCCGTAGAGGGCCTGTTCCTGGAGGTCGTTGCCGGTGCGGAAGGTCTCGCCGACGACTCGGGCCGACAGCAGCGGGTTGACGCGGTCGTCCGCGGTCGCCAACCGGCCCACCGCACCGTCCAGTTCGGCCGCCGCGGCGCGCCAGTGGTCGCCGAGTTGCTCGGGGCCCACGACCGCCCGGTCGCCGGACACCAGTCCGCCGGCGAGTTCGGCGAACGCGGCGGCCTCGCCGAGGTCGACCTTGGTCACCTTCTTCGCCGCCCAGAAGTACGAGTCCTCGGCCTGCTCCATGTCGTAGAAGGCAATCAGGAACTCGTAGAACACGGCGTACTCACGCCGGTAGCGGGCCTCGAACTCGGCGAAGCCGCGCGCCTCCGGCACGCTGCCGTCCAGGGCGGCGTTGACCGCACGGGCGGCGAGCAGAGCGCCGTAGGTCGCCAGGTGCACGCCCGAGGACAGCACCGGGTCCACGAAGCACGCGGCGTCGCCGACGAGCGCCATGCCCGGGTTCCAGAAGGACTTCTTCCAGTACGAGTAGTCCTTGCGCACCCGGACCCGGTCGTACGGCGCCTCGGTCGCGACCGGCACACCCGTCAGCAACCGCTCGACGTCCGGGCAGGCCCGGATCATGTCCTGCCAGGCGGCGCGCGGATCACGCTGCACCGCGGGGATGTGCTCGGGCGAGATCACCGCGCCGACGCTGGTCAGGTCGGGGCGCAGCGGGATGTACCAGATCCAGCCGGCATCGAAGGCGGCACAGAAGATGTTCCCGCTGTTCGGCTCGGGCAGCCGTTGCCCGCCCTCGTAGTAGCCGAACACGGCGAGGTTGCGGAAGAAGTCGGAGTACACGCGCGTGCCGCCGACCTGGCCGTGGATCCGGCTGGTGTTGCCGGAGGCATCGATGACGTGCGGGGCGTACGCCGTCCGTACGGTCCCGTCGGGGTCGGTGTACTCGACGCCGCGTACGCGCTCGCCGTCGGCGAGGACGCGGCGCACCGGGCTGCCCTCGCGGACCTCGACGCCCGCCTTGCCCGCGTTGCGCAGCAGGATCTCGTCGAACCGGGAGCGCTCCACCTGGAAGGCGGTTGCGGTGGGTTCGGGCAGGCGGGGCGTCATGGAGAAGGAGAACTGCCAGGGCTCGGGGTCACGGCCCCAGCGCAGGGTTCCGCCGCGCTTGAGCGTGAACCCGGCCTGGGCGACCTCGTCGGCGACGCCGAGGATCTGGCAGACGCCGTGCACGGTGGCGGGCAGCAGCGACTCGCCGATCTGGTACCGGGGGAAGGTCTCCCGCTCCAGCAGCAGCACCCGATGCCCGCGCATGGCCACGACGGTCGCGGCGGTCGAGCCGGCCGGTCCGCCGCCCACGACGATCAGGTCGTAGTCCGAGGTCATCCAAGGTCTCCTGTTCTTGCGGAGGTTGCCACGCGGTCGGCTGTGGGTTCCTACGTGGTCAGCCAGGCGCGGATCGCCGCGGCGGTGGTGTCGGCGTCGTGGTGGACGAGGGAATAGTGGTCACCGGGGATGTCGGCGGCGTCGTGCGGGAGCGGCCAGTGCGGCTGCCAGTCGCCGTCGGGGTCGATCCGCCGCATCTGCGGGGTCGGCCGTCCGCGCAGCAGCAGCGTGGGGACCGGTGACGGTTCGGGTCGCCATTGCTCCAGCACGCGCGCGTAGCCGCCGCCCGCCATCAGCAACGAGTCGTCGAACTGGTCGGCGACATCGTCCGGCAGGGCCGCACCGGCGGCCATCAGAGCCAGTCCCCGTGCGTCGTCGCGGCGCAGGACGCCGACGTGGGAGTCGAGCAGGACCAGGCCGGCCGGTGGCTGCCCTTCCGCCGCGAGGTGCCGGGCCACGGCATGTGCGACCGCTCCGCCGGCGCAGTAGCCGACGAGGACGGGCGGCCGACCCGTGGGCAGGTCTCGTACCGTCTCGGCGTGCGCGCGCACGAGCGTGGCCACGCTGTCCGGGACCGACCGGTGGGCGCCGAGACCGGGATGCTCCAGCAGGAACAGGTCGCGTTCGCCGTCGAACTGCTTCGCCAGGCCGTGCGGGATGCGCTGGGTCGGGGTGAGGTAGTCCGGAAGGTAGACCAGCGCGGCGCCGTCGCCGTGGGCGAGCCGGGTCGGCGCGACGGTGTACCGGGCGCGGTCGGCCGCGGAGAAGGTCGGGAGTGCGTACGACGCGAAGTGGCGCAGCGCCATCGCCTCGAACGGCCCCTGCTCGCGGAGCACGCGGTGGTAGACGGTGCTGAACCGGGCGTAGTTCTCCATGCCGCTGCCGGCTGCGGCCGGTGACTCCGCTTCGGTTCCGGTACGCGGCTCCGGTTCGGTTCCGGTCTGCGGCAGGCCTCCGGCGTCGCGGAGGGCGGCGTGGACGTGGGCGGCCAGAGCGGGCAGCGTGGGGTGCTCCAGGACGATCGTCGGCGCCAGCCGGACCCGCAGGAACGCGCTGAGCCGGTTGCGGACTTGGACAGCGGTCAGAGAGTCGAAGCCGAGCTCGGTGAACTCGCGGTCGACGGGGAACGAAGCCGCGTCCGGAAAGCCCAGCACCGCGGCCAGCTCGGCCCGGATCAGGTCGGTCAGCTCGGCTTCACGGCGGTCCGCGGGAAGGGCCGCCAGCCGGTCGCGCCAGCCCCCGGGCGTCTGCCCGACAGCCGGGGCGGCGGTGGCCGCCTGTCCCGCCCGCGCCGGACGGCCGGGCAGCAGGTCCGCGAGGACCGGCGGCCCGGCCTGGCCTCCTGCGGCAGCCCGGTCCAGCGGGATCGGCACGAGCACCGGCTCGGGTGTGCGCAGCGCGGCGTCGAGCAGGTCGATGCCCTCGCGCTCGGTGACCGCCCGTACGCCACCCTCGACGAGATGGTGCGGGGCGACCCGGCCCGCCATTCCTTCGTCGTCCGCGGTGGCCCAAGGGCCCCAGGCCAGCGCCTGCGCGGGCAACCCGCGCGCGGCCCGGTGCAGGGCGAGCGCGTCGAGAAACCCGTTCGCCGCCGCGTAGTTGGCCTGACCGGGCCGGCCCAGCACACCGGCCGCCGAGGAGTACAGCACGAACGCGGACAGGTCGAGGCCGCTGGTCGCCTCGTGCAGATGCCAGGCGGCGTCCGCCTTCGGCGCCAGCACGCTCGCCACCCGCTGGGGCGTCATGCCGTCCACCACTCCGTCGGCCACCACCCCCGCGAGGTGGAACACCGCGGTCAGCGCGGGCCGGCAGGAACCCACCAGGGCCTCGACGGCCGCCCCGTCGCTGACATCGCACGCCGCCACCCGCACGTCCGCCGACAACTCCGCCGCCCACGCCGGGATACGACCGCTGCGGCTCGCCAGCAACAGGTGCCGGACCCGGCGTTCGGCCACGAGGTAGCGGGCGAGGCTCGCGGCCAGCGCGCCGGTGCCGCCGGTGATCAGCACCGTCCCTTCGGGATCCGGCTCGGGCGGCGCGGCGGACGGCGGATCCGCGACGGTCAGCCTCGGCACCAGAACGCCGCCGTTGTGCAGGGCGACCTGCGGTTCGCCGGTCCGCAGCGCCGCGTCCAGGACCTCCGGCGAAGCGGCGGCGCCGCGGCGGTCGACCAGCACGATCCGGCCGGGATGCTCGGACTGGGCGCTGCGCACGAGTCCGGCCACCGCGGCCTCGGCCAGGTCGGGATCATCGCCGGTGGCGTTGTGCGTGAGCACCAGCAGTCGGCCCGGTCGCGCCTGCGACGTCCACTCGCGTACCCGCTCCAACACGGCCGTGACCAGGCCCTTTACGCGACCGGGGAGGTTGGTGCCTTCGGGCTGGGCGGCGGACAGGTGTGCCACGTCGAGCAGTTCGTGATCCGAGTCGGTGCCGCCGACGGGAGTGGCGGGGTTGGCAGGGGTGGCGGGCCTCCAGGTCATCCTGAACGGCCTGGCGCCCGCCGCCTGCGCGGGGATCGGCCGGGTGATCACCGACTCGACGACGGCCAGCGGACGGCCGGCCGGGTCGGTGAGGGTGACGCGGAGCTCGTCCGGGCCGAGCCGTTGCAGGTGTGCCCGTGCGGCGGTGGCGCCGGTCGCGTACACGGTCACGCCGGTGCAGGTGAGCGGGGCGCGCGGTTCGTCCGGTTGGCGGGCCAGCAGGGCGGCGTGCAGCGCCGCGTCGAACAGGGCGGGATGCAGGGTGTACGACCCGGCGGTCGCCGCCTCCCGGGGCGGGAGCGTCAGCTCGGCGAAGAGGTCCGTGTCCCGGCGCCAAAGTGCCGTCACCGCACGGAACGCCGGGCCGTAGTCATGGCCGTACGCGGCGAGCCGTGCGTAGTCGACCGGGATCTCCTCGGCGCCCTCGGGCGGCCATGTCCCGGACGCGAGAGCGGGCGGAGGACCGGCCGGGGCGATCGTCGCGGTGGCATGCCGGGTCCAGGGCTCGGCGGTGTCGGCCGGGCGGGCCCAGATGGTGACCGGGCGGTGCCCTTGCTGGTCCGCCGCACCGGCGACCACTTGAACCCGTACGGGATCCGACGGGGGCAGCAACAGCGGCTCCCTGAAGGCCAGTTCGGCCAGCCGGACGGCTTCGGAGGTGCCGGCGGCGCGGCAGGCCAGCTCGGCGAACAGCGTTGCGGGCGCCAGTACCCGATCGCCGATCACATGGTCGGCGAGCCAGGGGAGGCGAGCGGGGGACAGCACTCCGGTGTGCCGGATTCCGGGCCCGTCGGCGTCCGGCTGCGGCTCCCCCACCAGCGGATGGCCGGCCGTGACCCGGTGTCGGACGGCGTCCAGCCAGTAGCGCTGCCGCTGGAACGGATACGTGGGAAGGGGGCGGTGAGGGCGGGCACCGCTGCCCGCGTACACCGCCTGCCAGTCCACCGGCACGCCGTGCGCATGCAGCGCGGCCAGCGCCGCCAGCGCTCCGCCTACGTCGGCACATGAGGTGACCACCGTGCCCGCGTCCTGCCCGACGCACTCCTCGGCCGACACACTGAGCGCGGGCGCGGGGCCGGCCTCGACGAACGCCGTCACCCCCGCAGCGACCAGTCCGCCCATCGCGTCGGCGAACCTCACCGTCTCGCGTGCCTGGCGTACCCAGTGGTCGGCGGTGGCGAGCGCGTCCGTCTCGGCACGACCGGTCAGCGTGGACAGCACGGGGACGGACGGGCGCCGGTAGGCAACCGATTCGGCGACCGCGCGGAACTCGGCCAGCATCGGGTCGAGCAGCGGCGAGTGGAAGGCATGGCTCACCCGCAGCCGGGTGGTCGGGCGGCCGACGCGGGCGGCCAGCGCGGTCACCGCGTCCTCGTCACCGGAGAGCACCACGGCCTCCGGTCCGTTGACCGCCGCCACAGCGACGCGGCCGGGCCCCGCGGCGTCGTCGAGCAGGGGCGCCACCTCGGTCAGCGGCGCGCGCACCGCGATCATCGCTCCGCCGCCGGGCAGGGCCGCCATCAGACGGCCGCGCGCCGCCACCAGCCGTACCGCGTCGGCGCGGGAGAACACCCCCGCGATATGGGCGGCGGCCAGCTCACCCACCGAGTGGCCGACCAGGAAGTCCGGTCGTACGCCCCACTCGGCGAGCAGTGTGTGCAGGGCGACCTCGAAGGCGAACAGCGCGGGCTGCGCGTAGTCGGTGCGGTCCAGGAGGCTGCCGTCGGGTGCGTCGATCACCTCCCACAACGGCCGGTCGAGCCATGGTGTGAACGCCTCGCACAGCTCGGTGAAGGCCGCGTCGAACACCGGAAAGGCAGCCGCCAGTTCACGGCCCATGCCGGGCCGCTGCGCGCCCTGGCCCGCGCAGAGCAGCGCCAGCCGTGGATGGGCCCGCACGGTGCTCCGGTGCAGGGCCGGGTTGTCGGCTCCGCCCGCCAGGTCGCGCAGTCCGGCAATCAGTCCTTCGGCGTCGGTGGCCAGTACGGCCGCGCGGCGGGACAGCGGTGTCCTGGTGGTGGCCAGGGAGTACGCGATGTCCAGCACGCTCTCGTCGGTCGCGTCGGCCAGCGCGTCCGCCAGCCTCCCGGCGTGGGCGCGCAGCCCGGCCTCGTCGCTGCCGCTGACCAGCCAGGGGACGACGGGCCAGGGGCCCGCGGGCTCGGCCGAGCCTTGGCCGACGCGGTCGCCGGTATCGGCACCGGAACCCTTGCCGCCCTCGACACCGGCATCGACGTCCGACGGCTCCTCGATGATCACGTGGGCGTTGGTGCCGCCGATGCCGAAGGAGGAGATCGCCGCCCGGCGCGGCCTCTCGCGCTGCGGCCAGGAGCGCGCCCGGTCGAGCAGGCGCACGGCGCCGGTGGACCAGTCCACGTGCGGCGACGGCTCGTCCGCGTACAGCGAGGCGGGCAGTTCGCCGTGCCGCATGGCCTCGATCATCTTGATCACGCCGGCCACTCCGGCCGCGGCCTGGGTGTGCCCGAGGTTCGACTTGACCGAGCCCAGCCACACCGGGTCGGCGGGGTCGCGGTCCTGGCCGTAGGTGGCCAGCACGGCGCCCGCCTCGATCGGGTCGCCGAGCGCGGTCCCCGTGCCGTGTCCCTCGACGACGTCCACGTCGGCCGGGCGCAGTCCGGCGTCCGCCAGTGCCAGGTGGATCAGCTCGCGCTGGGCCTCGCCGTTGGGGGCGGTCAGACCGTTCGACGCGCCGTCGGAGTTCACCGCCGAGCCGCGCAGCACGGCCAGCACCGGGTGGCCGTTACGGCGGGCGTCCGACAGCTTCTCCAGCATGACCAGGCCCACGCCCTCCGCCCACGCCGTACCGTCGGCGCCCGCCGCGAACGAGCGGCACCGGCCGTCGGGCGACAGCGCCCGCTGACGGCTGAACGCGACGAACGGGTGCGGGCTCGACAGCACCGTCACCCCGCCGGCCAGCGCGAGGGTGCACTCACCGGCCCGCAGCGCCGTGGCGGCCAGGTCCATCGCGACCAGCGAGGACGAACAGGCCGTGTCCACGGTCATGGTGGGGCCGCGCAGGCCCAGGACGTAGGAGATCCGGCCGGACGCCACACTGCCCGCCGAGCCGATGCCTATGTGCGACTCCAGCTCGTGCGGCGACACCCCGCTGCCGTAGCCGGCGTGCATCAGGCCGACGAACACGCCGGTGCTGCTGCCGCGCAGCGACGGCGCCGGAATGCCCGCGCGTTCCACGGTTTCCCAGGCAACCTCCAGCAGCAGCCGCTGCTGGGGATCCGTGGCCAGGGCCTCCCGCGGGGAGATGCCGAAGAACAGCGGGTCGAAGTCCGCCGCGTCGTGCAGGAAGCCGCCACGACGGGTGTACGTGGTGCCGATCCGGTCCGGGTCGGGATCATGCAGGGCGTCGAGGTCCCAGCCGCGGTCGACGGGGAACTCGCCGGTGGCGTCCACGCCGTCGGCCACCAGCCGCCACAGCTCCTCGGGCGAGCTCACTTGGCCCGGGTAGCGGCAGCCGACGGCCACGATCGCCACCGGTTCGGCGGCCGGCCCGCGGCGTGGGAGAGCCGTCGTGGGGGCGCCGCCGTGCAGCCGGGCGTCGAGGTGGGCGGCGACCGCGGCCGGGGTCGGGTGGTCCCAGACCAGCGTCGCGGGCAGCCGCAGTCCGGTGCGCAGGCTGAGCCGGTGCCACAGGGACATCGCGTCCATCGAGGTCAGACCCAGATCGGCGAACGCGGTGCCGGGATCGGCGGCCGTCCCACGGATCGTCGCGGTCTCCTCGCACACTAGGTCGGTCAGCGCGGCCCGTCGCTCGCCGGGCGTCCGGCCGGACAGCCGCGCGAGCGCCGGCTCGGCCGGGCGTTCGGCGAGCGTCTCGCGCAGTACGGCCCGTCGCGGCTTGCCCCCGGCGGTGCGCGGCACGGCGGGCGTGAACAGGACCTCCTCGGGCACCTTGTGCGCGGAGAGCACGGCGGCGCAGGCGCGCAGCACAGCTGCCGCCTCGACCGTCTGGTCCGCCGGGACGACGAACGCCACCGGCACCTCGCCGAGCAGCGGATGGGCCCGTGCCACCACAGCCGCGTCCCGCACTCCGGGCAGGCCGAGCAGCACCTGCTCGACCTCGGCCGGGTCGACGTTCTCGCCGCCGCGCACGATCCGGTCGTTCACCCGGCCCGTGACCGTCAGACACCCGTGCTCGGCGAGCAGCCCCAGATCGCCGGTGCGGTACCAGCCGTCGGACACGGCAGCGGCGGTCGCCTCGGGGCGGTCGTGGTAGCCCAGCATGACGCCGGGACCGCGGACCCAGATCTCCCCCTCCGCGCCGGCCACGTCCCGACCGCTCTCGGGATCGACCAGCCGGACCTCCATGCCGGGAACGAGCGGTCCGCTGCTCCCGCGCACCCTCGGCCCGCGCACCGTCTCCATGGCGATCTTGCCGCAGGTCTCGGTGCTGCCGTAGCCGTCGAGGAGGGGGGCGCCGAACCGCGTCTCCACCTCGTCCCGCAGGTCCGGTTCACTGGGCGCGCCCGCGGTGACGCACAGCCGCAGCGAGGGCACCGCACCGAGGCCGGCGTCGAGCAACTGGCGGTAGGTGAGCGGCACGCCGCCCAGCACGGTCGGTTCGAACTCGCCGATCAGCCGGACCAGTTCGGCCGGATCCGCCGCCGCGGTGATCCGCGCGCTGGCCCCGGCCACGGTCGTGCCCAGCACGCACAGCGAGTGGGCGTACGTGTGCGCGAGCGGCAACGGCCACAGCAGCCGGTCCGCCTCCGACAGGCCGAGCCGCGGCACGTAGCAGGCGACCGACGACCACAGCGCGGACCGCTGGCTCGACACGGCGGCCCTGGGCGTTCCGGAGGTGCCGGACGTGTAGAGGAGCCATGCGGGCTCGTCCAGCCCGAGGTCGTCGCGAGGGGCGGACGGGTGCCCGGCGGCGAGATCCTCGAAGCGGCCGACGTCGTCCGGTGCCGCGCCGTCGCCGGTCACCACCAGGCGGGGCGCGCGCCCGGCGGTCAACCCGGCGATCCGCGGCAGCCGGCGCAGGTCGGTGACGATGACGGACGGATCGCAGTCGGCCAGCAGCGCCGAGAGCTCGGCGTCGGTACCGCGCGGACTCAGCGGCACACCGACCGCGGCGGCCCGCACCGTGGCCAGCAGGCCTTCGACCAGTTCCACACTGTTGTCCAGGCAGAACGCCACGCGCTCGCCGCGGCCGACCCCGAGTCCGACCGCCAACCCGGCGGTCCGGCGCTCCAGTTCGGCCCAGCTCACACCGCGCCGGTCGTCCTCGAACGCGACCTTCTCGCCCTGCCGTAACGCGTTCCCGGCGAGCAACTCCGCCACAGACCGAACCCCGACCGCTTCCCCTGCCCCCATTGAGCCTCCCGCCCGTCGGGCGTCCGCACCGTGTCGGTCCGATCTACGCCGCCGCCCATTCTGCCAAGTCCCTTGACCACGCTACGAATACGGCGTGCGGGGGGGGGAGGACCGGGCGGGGCGGACAAAGGAGGGGTGCACACAGAGGAACGGTCCACACGGGAGCGGCGGAGACGACCCAGACGCAAAAAGGGCCCTCCCAGGCTGTTGCCTGCGAAGACCCTTCGCACCGTCGGGACGACAGGATTTGAACCTGCGACCCCTTGACCCCCAGTCAAGTGCGCTACCAAGCTGCGCCACGTCCCGGTGCGTCTCACACGGTGAACCGCGTGATCGCGCAAACAGCACTTTACCCCACGTCGGGGGCCGCTTCGCAGAGGGCCGGGGCAGGGCGGGACAATCGACGTATGGGCAGTACATCCTCAGACAGGCCGGCCGGTGCGCGGGACCGGGACGACGAGGGGCGGGCTCGCAACGCCCGACCGCGGGACGGGCTCGGGCGGCCCCTGCCATACGGCGCGGAGGGTGTGGAGCGGCAGCCCGAGGGGGTCGTGCGCGCCCCCGAGCAGAGCGTCACTGAGGCGCAGGAGCTGCTCGACGCGGGGAAGCCCTTCCACGCGCACGAGGTCTTCGAGGACGCCTGGAAGACGGGCCCCGACGAGGAGCGGGCCCTGTGGCGGGGCCTCGCCCAGCTCGCGGTGGGCCTCACCCACGCGGCCCGGGGCAATGTGACGGGCGGGGCGCGGCTGCTGCGGCGCGGCGCCGGGGCGGTCGAGGAGTGGGCGTCGACCTCGGGGCGCGCGCAGCCGTACGGGATGGACCTGAGCGGGCTCGCAGAGTGGGCTCGGTCGGTGGCGGGGGACGTGGAGCGGGACGCCGGGGCCGTGGACGCGAGGGCACGGGCGCCGCGGCTGCGGGGGTGAGGGCGAGCGCGGCCCGACCCCGCCCCCGGGCCCCTGCCCCGAGGGAGCGGCCCGGCACTCGCAAACGTGCCCCGACCTCGGACGCGATGCCCGCGTTGTCAGTGGCGTGGGGCAGACTCGGGGTGTGCGAAAGATTCATGTCATCGGTATCGGAGCGGGCGACCCCGAGCAGCTCACGCTGCAGGCGGTCAGGGCGCTGCGCAGTACGGACGTCTTCTTCATCCTCGACAAGGGCGAGGTGAAGGCGGACCTCACGCAGCTGCGCCGGGACCTGCTGGACGCGCACATATCGGACGGGACGTATCGGATCGTGGAGGCGCGGGACCCGGAGCGGGACCGGTCCGCGGGCGGTGCCGCCTACTCCCCCGCCGTCGGGGACTGGCGCAGTGCCCGCGCCCTGATCTACGAGCGGATGATCGCCGAGGAGCTGGGCGAGGACGAGACGGGCGCGTTCCTGGTGTGGGGTGATCCCGCGCTGTACGACAGCACGCTCGGGATCCTGGAGGAGGTCCTGGACAAGGGCGCGGTGGACTTCGAGTACGACGTCGTGCCCGGCATCAGCAGTGTCTCGGCGCTCGTCGCCCGGCATCGGACGGGGCTCAACCGGATCGCCCGGCCCGTGCAGATCACGACCGGTCGGCGGCTGGCCGAGGGCTTCCCCGAGGGCGTGGACGACGTGGTCGTGATGCTCGACGCCCATCAGACCTTCCGGCGGTACGCCGACCAGGACATCGACATCTACTGGGGTGCCTACATCGGCACCCCGGACGAGATTCTCGCCTCGGGCCCGATCGTCGAGGCGGCGCCCCGGATCGAGCGGCTGCGTGCCGAGGCGCGTGAGCGCAAGGGCTGGATCATGGACACGTATCTGCTGCGCAGGAACCCGAGAGATCAGTAGGAAGCAGTAAGGAGCAGCACGGACGCGCCCAGGGTGAGCGGCATCCGCACGGCACCCGGGCGGACCGTTCCCGCATGCGCCGTCTCCGCACCGCTGTGATCGTCGGGCCGTGACGCTCGCCGAGGAATCCGTTCCGCCCGCCGCCTCCCAGCCACCCGTGCTGGACAAGCGTCACCGCAATGTCGTCTTCGTGACGATCATGCTGGGGATGCTGCTCGCGGCACTCGACCAGACGATCGTGGGCACGGCGCTGCCGACGATCGTGTCGGACCTGGGCGGCGCCGAGCACATGTCGTGGGTGGTGACGTCGTACCTGCTCGCGGAGACCGTCGCGACGGTCCTGGTCGGCAAGTTCGGCGACATGTTCGGCCGCAAGGTGGTCTTCCAGGTCTCCGCGATCGTGTTCATCACGGGCTCGTTCCTGTGCGGTCTGGCCTCCAACATGACGCTGCTGATCGTCTGGCGGGCGATGCAGGGGGTCGGGGCCGGCGGTCTGATGGTGACGGCGATGGCGTTGATCGCGGACGTCATCCCGCTCCGGGAGCGCGGCAAGTACCAGGGCGCGATCGGTGCCGTGTTCGGTGTGGCGACGGTGATCGGGCCGCTCCTGGGCGGGCTGTTCACCGACCATCTCACCTGGCGCTGGGCGTTCTACGTCAACGTCCCGATCGCGATCATCGTCGTCATCGCGGCCGCCCGGACCATCCCGGTGGTCAAGTCGGCCGCCCGGCCCATCATCGACTATCTGGGCATCGGGCTGGTCGCGGTCGGCGCCAGCGCGCTGATTCTGGCGACCAGTTGGGGTGGCAACGAGTACGCCTGGGGCTCCGGCATCATCATCGGCCTGTTCGTCGGCGGCGCGATCGCGCTCGGCCTGTTCTGCTGGGCGGAGACGCGGGCGGCCGAACCGATGCTGCCCATGCGGCTGTTCGCCAGCCCGGTCTTCACCGTCTGCTCCGTGCTCAGCTTCATCGTCGGCTTCGCCATGCTCGGCGCGCTGACGTATCTGCCGACCTATCTGCAGTACGTCGACGGCGACTCGGCCACCATCTCGGGCGTGCGGACGCTGCCGATGGTGGTGGGGCTGCTCATCGCCTCGGTGTTCAGCGGCAACGTGGTCAGCAAGACCGGCAAGTACCGGTTCTTCCCGATCGTCGGCTCCCTCGTGATGGGGGTCGGGCTGTACCTGATGTCCCTCATGGGGCCGTCCTCCAACGCCTGGCTGGAGTCGCTGTACATGTTCGTGCTCGGTACCGGCATCGGCCTGTGCATGCAGGTCCTGACGATCGCCGTGCAGAACACCGTCGTCTACGCCGACCTCGGCACCGCGACCTCCGGGGTCACCTTCTTCCGTACGCTGGGCAGTTCGTTCGGCACGGCCGCCTTCGGCACGATCTACACCAACTCGCTCACCCCCGTCTCACCGCGGCCGTCGCCGAAGCCGCGAGCGCGGACACCGGCCTCGATCCGGCCGCCGTCTCCCGGGCCGCGACCAGCCCCGACGGCCTGCACGCGCTCCCGTCGGACGTCGCCGCCCCGATCGTCGAGGCCTACGCCGACACGCTGCAGACCGTCTTCCTGTGGACGGTGCCGGTCGCGGCGGTCGGCTTCGTGGTCTCCCTGTTCCTCAAACAGGTGCCGCTGCGCGACAGCGCGCGCCTGGGGTCCACCGACATGGGCGACGGGTTCGCCTCGCCGCACGACGCCAACGCCCAGCGGGTGCTGGAGGCGTCCGTCGGGAAGATCATCGGCGGCCTGGGGGCCGACACCGCCCGCCGCATCATCGCCGACTCGGACACCCGCCTCGACGTGGCCGGCGCCTGGGCGGTGTTCCAGGTCGAGCTGCTGACGCGCCTGGTCGGCCACGCCGATCTCGGGATGATCGCGGCCCGCCGTCGCATGCCCCCGGAAGTGCTCCTGCCCGTCTTCGACCGCATGGTCGACGAGGGCTACCTCACCCGCGACGGCTCCTTCCTCTCCCACACCGCGGCGGGCGCCCGAGAGGCCGACATCATCGGCAAGGCGTGGGGCGGCTGGCTCGAACAACGGGTGCACGACGACATCGGCAGCCCTCCCGGCACCGACCTGCGCGCCGCGGTCCACACGATCGCCAAGCGCCTGCTGATCGAGGACCTGACCGAGGGGCTCCCGAGCCGCACGAAGGAGCCGGAGCTGAGCGCGTCGCACTGAAACCGGGGTGCGGCGGGCGGCGGCATGTCCGCGCACCGCCCGTCCCGAGCGCCGTCTCCGGCGAACACTATGAACACAACGATCAGATCGTGGTTCCTCACCCCGTCGCTCCCTAGCATCGCGGCGCACGGCTCGACGACGCGCCGACGAGGACGAGGAGCAGCGTCTTGGACTGGACGAGAACGCACACAGTGATCCGCAGGTCTGTTTCACCGGTTCCACGGCGGCGTACGGCGCTGGCAGCCGTACTGGCCGGGGTCCTCACCGTCGGCTTCCTCGTCGGCGCCTCGAACGCCCGAGGGGAGTCGGAGTCGGCGGAGGGACCGGCGCGTGCCGAATGTCCCGCCGAACTGGTCAGCCGGGCCACTTGCTACAGCGGCCGCGACTCCAACGGCGCCTACTACGCGATAGCCGTGCCCGACCACTGGAACCGCTCCCTCGTCGTGCACTCCCACGGAGGCCCCGATCTCGGTACGGGCTCCGACCCCGCCCGCAGCCTCGACGACCTGGGCCGCTGGTCGGTGATGGTGAAGGAGGGCTACGCCTGGGCGGGTTCGTCGTACCGCCGGGGCGGCTACGGGACGCGGATGGCCGCCGCCGACACCGAGAGCGTGCGTCGGCTGTTCGTCGAGGAGTTCGGCGAGCCTCGGCGGACGTATGCGCACGGCCAGTCCTGGGGCGGGAACGTCGCCGCGAAGGTCGTCGAGACCTACGGCGGGCGGGGCGGGGCCTACGACGGGGCGCTGCTCACCAACGGCGTCCTCGCCGGTGGCTCACGGGGCTACGACTACCGCGTCGACCTGCGCGTCGTCTACCAGTACTACTGCGGCAACCACCCCCGTCCGACCGAGCCGCAGTACCCGCTGTGGCAGGGGCTGCGCGCCGGCTCGACCATGACGTCCGCCGGGCTGCGCGCCCGGCTGCAGGAATGCACCGGTTACGCGTCGGCGCCCGAGGAGCGGAGCGCGCTGCAGCAGCGCAATCTCGACGACATTCTGGCCGTCACGAGGATCCCGGAGCGCGCGCTGGAGTCGCATCTGCGGTTCGCGACCTTCACGTTCCGGGACATCGTGCACGACCGCCTCGGGGGCCGGAACCCGTTCGGCAACCAGGGCGTCCGGTACTCCGGGTCGCACGACGACGAGGCGCTCAACGCCGGCGCCGAGCGGTTCGCCGCGGACCCGACGGCCGTACGGGATCTGTCCTACGACAGCGATCTCACCGGCAAGGTCTCGATCCCGGTGCTGACCCTGCACGCGATCGACGATCCGACGGCGTTCGTGGAGCACGAGGCGGCGTACCGGGCCACGCTGCGCGGGGCCGGTCGGGCCGGGCACCTGGTGCAGACGTTCACGCGGGAGCACGAGCACAGTGAGCTGAGCGATGCCGAGTACGCCGCCTCCATCGCGGCCCTGGACAGGTGGGTGCGGGCGGGTGAGCGGCCCACGGCCCGGTCGGTCGCCGCGTCGTGCGCGGTGTTCGACCGTACGTATGGCACCGGGTGCTTCTACGACCCGGAGTTCCGCCCGGCGCCGTACGCCACGCGTGTCGAGCCGCGCCCGGGCGGGCTGCGGTGGCCCGCGATGACGGCGGGTCAGGAGCGGGCCTGGGGCAGGATCGAGGGTGTCGGGATCGCTGCTTGAGCGGTGCCGCGACGGTCGGTGGCTATCGTCCTCGCATGGGATCCGTACGGGCCGTCCTCATCGACATCGACGGGGTCCTCACCGTCTCGTGGCAGCCGCTGCCCGGGGCGGTCGAGGCGCTGCGGGAGATCCGCGCGGCCGGTCTCGGTGTCGCGCTGGTCACCAACACGACGTCGCGGACTCGGGCGTCGATCGCCCGGGTGCTGGCGGAGGCGGGGTTCCCGGTGTCCGCCGAGGACATCCTGACCGCGCCCGCCGTCACCGCCGCGTATCTCGCCGAGCACTGTCCGGGGGCCCGGTGTGCGCTGCTGAACAGCGGCGACATCGTGGAGGATCTCGGCGGGGTGACCGTCATCGGCGAGGACGAGGGGGACGACACCGCTCCGGACGTCGTGGTCCTCGGGGGTGCCGGACCCGAGTTCGACTACGCGGCCCTCAACCGGGCCTTCGGGCAGGTGCAGCGCGGGGCGCGGCTGGTGGCCATGCACCGGAATCTGTACTGGCGGACGGACGAGGGGTTGCAGCTCGACACCGGCGCGTTCCTGGTCGGTCTGGAGAAGGCCGCGCGGGTCGAGGCGGAGATCACGGGGAAGCCGTCGGCCGCGTTCTTCGAGGCGGCGCTGGCACATGTGGGGGCCGGTGCGGGGGAAGCGGTGATGGTCGGTGACGACATCGAGTCGGATGTGCTGGCGGCGCAGCGGGCCGGGGTCACGGGGGTGCTGGTCAGGACGGGGAAGTACCTGCCGGAGACCCATCGGGCGGCGAGCGGCACGCCCGACCATGTGATCGACTCGTTCGCCGATCTGCCGGCGCTGCTGAGGGAACTGCGGGGATCAGCGCAACAGTAGCTGCAGGCCGCCCACGACCGTCGCCGCGATGACGAGCTGCTCGAACAGCCGCTGGTTGATCCGGTCCACGGCCCATCTGCCGATCAGCGCGCCGGGTACGACGAAGATCACGAGAGCCGCGTCGAGCAGGAGCGAGGGGCCGTCGATGAGGCCCAGTCCGGCGCTGAAGGGCACCTTGGAGACGTTGACGATCAGGAAGAAGAAAGCGGAGGTCCCCAGGAAGCCGAGCTTTCGGAAGCCGGCCGACAGCAGGTACATCGACATCACCGGACCGCCCGCGTTGGCGACCATGGTGGTGAAGCCGCCGAGGACGCCGTACGAGCGGGCCTTGACCCGGCCGGCCCGGGTGGTGACGGAGTCGGGTGCGTCCTCCTTCTCCGCCGTACGCCGGCGCCAAACCGTGACGGCCGCCATCAGCAGCAGGATCGCGCCGATCGACGTACGGACGATCCCGTCGTCCGCCCACACCAGGAACAGCGTGCCGAAGACGACGCCGGCCGCGACCGCCGGGAACAGACGCCACAGGGTGGGCCAGTGGGCGTGACGTCGGTAGGTGAGGACGGCGAGCACGTCCCCGGCGATCAGGATCGGCAGGAGGACGCCGGTGGAGGCGCGGGCGGGCAGTACGGCGGCGAAGATCGCCAGGCTGACCGTGTTGGCCCCGCTCACGGCCGTCTTGGAGAAGCCGACGAGCAGGGCCGCGAAGGCGAGCGCGGCGAATTCCCACCCTGTTATGTGCCAGAGGTTCATCGTGTCCATGCGGAGACCGATGGTATGTGCAGACAACAGGTACTGGTAAGCACCGTCTCGCCAGTCGGGAGACCGCTAGTGCCTCTCCACCAGCACCGCACTCCCCTGCCCCACACCTACACACATCGTCGCCAGGCCCCGCTCCGCCCCCGTCCGCCGCATCCGGTGCAGCAGCGTCGTGAGGATCCGTGCGCCCGAGCAGCCCAGCGGATGCCCGAGTGCGATCGCGCCGCCGCTCGGGTTGACCAGCTCGGGATCGACGCCGAGCTGGTCCACACAGGCTAGTGCCTGGGCCGCGAACGCCTCGTTGAACTCGGCCTCCTGGAGGTCGGCGACCGTCCACTCGGCGCGGGCCAGGACCTTGCGGGTGGCGGGGACCGGGCCGATGCCCATGACGTCGGGGTGGACGCCGGCCGAGGCGCCGGCGACATAGCGGCCGAGGGACTCCAGGCCCAGCTCGTTCAGGGCCTCCTCGCTGACCAGGAGCAGTCCGGCCGCGCCGTCGTTCATGGGGGAGGCGTTGCCCGCGGTGACGGTGCCGCCTGCGCGGAACACCGGCTTCAGCCGGGACAGCTTCTCGTACGACGTGTCCTCTCGGACGCACTCGTCGCTGTCGACCAGCACCCCGTCCGGGCGCCGCACCGGCAGGATCTCGTCGTCGAAGTGGCCGTACTTGCGGGCGTCGGCGGCCCGTTGGTGGCTGCGCAGCGCGAACTCGTCCTGCCGCTCGCGTGGGACGCCGTACCGCTCGGCGACCTCCTCGGCCGTCTCGCCCATGGACAGCAGGCCGTGCAGTTCCTTCATCGCCGGGTTGACCAGGCGCCAGCCGAGCCGGGTGTCGACGGTCTCGATGCGGTGGGGCAGCGCCTCGTCGGGGCGGGGCAGGACGAAGGGGGCGCGGCTCATCGACTCGGAGCCGCCGGCGAGCACGATGTCGGCCTCGCCGGCCGCGATGGTGCGGGCCGCGGTCGTCACCGCCTCGAGGCCGGACGCGCACAGGCGGTTGACTGTGGCGCCGGGGACCGACTCCGGGAGGCCTGCGAGCAGCGCGGCCATGCGGGCGACGTTGCGGTTGTCCTCGCCGGCCTGGTTGGCGGCGCCCCAGTACACGTCGTCGATGCGCGCCGGGTCCAGCGCGGGCACATCAGCGACGAGGCCCCGGATCACCGTCGCGGCGAGGTCGTCGGGCCGTACCGACGACAGCGCTCCGCGGAGTTTGCCGATGGGGGTGCGGCGGGCGGCCGCGAAGTGGACGGGACGCACGACAGGTCTCCTGACCGGGCAGTTCGAATCGGCGCCCGTGGATCGGCGCCTCTGACTCGGCACACCATTAATTAGCACCGCTAGTTTCGGACTATAGACCGGCCCCCAGCGCCCTGGGAAGATCCCCCGGGACCTCACCGAAGCAGCCGGAGGAGCTGAGGAGCCATGACCGATGTCCGCGAGCACGTCCTCGACGGAAGCCGGGGATCGATCGCAGTCCGCGAGTGGCCGAACCCCCGGCCCCGCTACCTCGCGCTCGTGGTCCACGGCTACGGAGAGCACGTCGGCAGGTACGCCGAGCTCGCGGATGCCCTGGTCGCGCACGGTGCGGCCGTGTTCGGGCCCGATCACCTCGGGCACGGGAGGTCGGCGGGTGAGCGGGTGGTGATCGAGGACTTCGCGGACGTGGTCGCCGATGTGCACGCCGTCGCCGAACTGGCCCGGGCCGCGCATCCGGGCGTACCGGTCGTCATGATCGGGCACTCCATGGGCGGTCTGATCGCGGCCCGGTACACCCAGCTCCACGGCGACACGCTCGCCGCCCTGGTGCTCTCCGGGCCCGTGATCGGCGACTGGGAACTGCCCCGGCGGCTGCTCGCCCTCGACACGATCCCCGACACCCCGATCAGCCCGGCCGCGCTCTCCCGCGACCCCGAGGTGGGCGCGGCGTACGCGGCGGATCCACTGGTGTGGCACGGCCCGATGAAGCGGCCGACGGTGGAGGCGTTCACCCGGATGCTGGACACCGTGTCCAAGGAGGGCGGAATCGGGCGCGTGCCGCTGCTGTGGCTGCACGGCGACGGTGATCGCCTGGTCCCGCTCCCCGGCAGCCGCACCGGCATCGAGGAGTTGCGCGGGGAGGAGCTGACCGAGCGCGTGTACGCGGGTGCACGGCACGAGGTGTTCCACGAGACGAACAAGGCGGATGTCCTCGCGGACCTCATCCGCTTCCTGGACGGCGTGCTCACACGCTGAGACGCGTCGCGTTTGCTCCGGTTCACCCTGGGCACCCGCGCCGGCGTGGAGCAAGCAGCCAGAAGGAGGAGCTCGGTATGACTGTCATCAAGAGCACGCTCCCCGAGCCGGCCCGCCGGGTGGCCGGAGACGCCTTGCAGAGCACCCTCGTCGATCTTCTCGGGCTCTCACTGATCGGGAAGCAGGCGCACTGGAACATCGTGGGCCCGCGCTTCCGCTCGATCCATCTCCAACTCGACGACGTGGTGTCGGCGGCCCGCGAGTTCGCCGACACGGTCGCGGAGCGCTCGGCCGCGCTCGGCCTCCCGCCCGACGGCCGGCCGGAGACCATCGCCGCCGCCTACACGCTGCCCGGTCCCAAGGAGGGCTGGGTGCGCGACACCGAGGTCGTCCAGCTGATCGTGGACACGCTGGAGGCGGCCATCGGGCGGCTGCGCGAACGCATCGAGGCGACCGCCGAGCCCGACCCGGTGACGCAGGACCTGCTGATCGGGATCACCGGCGAACTGGAGAAGCAGCGCTGGATGTTCGACGCGGAGAACTGGCCGCGCGCCGAGTGACAGAGGCCTCGCCGGTGCGGCGTTCGCTCGGCGAGGAGGTGGCCGAAGACAGCCTCCGCCGGGCCGCATGATCGTGACAGACTGCTCGCACACGTCGCTGTCGAGCAGAGGAGACCTGCGTGACCGGGACCGATCCGGCCATACCGCTCATCGACACGAGCAGGCCGCATCCGGCCCGCGTCTACGACTGGTATCTCGGCGGCAAGGACAACTACCCCGTCGATGAGGAACTGGGGCGTCGGATCACCGCGATGCAGGGCGACGCTCCGCGGCACGCGCGTGCCAATCGCCGGTTCATGGAACGGGCCACGCGGGCGGTCGTCCGGGAGACGGGGATCCGCCAGTTCCTCGACGTCGGTTCCGGCATCCCGACCGAGCCCAACCTGCACCAGATCGCCCAGTCCGTCGTCCCGGACGCGCGGGTGGTGTACGTCGACAATGACCCGATCGTGCTGGCTCACGCGGGGGCCCTGCTGCACGGCACCCCGGAGGGCGCGACCGAGTATGCGCAGGCCGACGCGCGCGAGCCGGAGCGGATTCTCGAACGGGCCGCAGCTGTCCTCGACTTCGACCGCCCGGTCGCCCTGTCGCTGATCGCGCTCCTGCATTTCATCGCCGACGACGACGGCGCCCACGACCTCGTGGACACCCTGGTCGGCGCACTGGCGCCGGGCAGCTGTCTGGTGCTGTCGGCGATGACGGCGGACTTCGACCCGGAGAACGTCAACCGGGGCATCGCGGCCTACACGGCGAGCGGTGTGACCCTCGTGGCCCGCTCACACCCCGAAATGAGCCGCTTCTTCAAGGGACTTGAGCTCCTGGACCCGGGAATCGTCTCCCTCTCGGACTGGCGGCCGGGCGCGGAGGAGAGCGGGGAGAAGGTCTCGCTGTACGGCGCGGTCGGCATCAAACGCTGACCCTCACCTCCCTGTCGCACGACCCCGCTCAGCCGAGCAACCACCCACCGTCCACGGCGAGTTCGACCGCGTTGACCGACCGGTTGCGCAGCAGGAAGTCCACCGCGTCCACGACGTCCGCCATCGTGGCGAGCCGTCCGATGGGCGTCCTGGCGCGCAACCCCGCCAGCACCTCCTCGGGCTTGCCCGCCCAGTGCGGACTGTCGCCCACCACCCCCGGATGCACGGCGTTGACCCGCATGGGCGCCAGCTCCACGGCGAGGGTGTTCACCAGACCCCGCACCCCCGCGTTGACGGTCGCCACCGTCGTCGCCCCGGGGTACGGACGCTCCTTGGCCTGACCGCCGAACAGCACGATCGCGCTGTCGTCGTGCAGCCGGGGCCGCAGGGTGTGCACGACCTCGGTGTAGCCCACGAGCTTGACGGTGACGAGTCGCAGCGCGGCGTCGATGTCGTACTCGGCGACCCGGTTCTCGTCCCGTGAGATGCCCGCGATCACCAGGTGGTCCACGCGCCCGACCCCGGCCAGCGCGCCGGCGATCTCACGTGGCCGCGACAGGTCGAGGGCGATGCCCTGGGAGGCGCCGACCTCCTTCGCCACCGTGTCCGCGCGATGCGCGTCCCGGCCCGTGAGCACCACCTCGTCGCCCCGCCTCGCGCGCGAGCGGGCGAACTCGCGGCCGATCCCGGACGTCCCGCCGACGACCACCACACTGCTCATGACCCCAGAGCCTCCCTCAGGTACTCCCAGTCCCGCGTGAACCGGTAGGAGTGTCGGGCCGGCGGCTGGGGCGCCTGTGTCTCCAGCCAACGCACCGGCCCTTGACCCGCGTTGGCGAATCCGTGCACGCATCCCGCCCCCGCCCAGGCGAGGTCGCCCGGCACCAGTCGGTACCGCTCGCCGTCGAAGGTGGCGTCCACGACGCCCTCCAGGATGAGGTAGGTCTCCTCGAAGGGGTGGTCGTGCGTGCCCGCGACGCCGTCGGGGGCGTACTGCACCATGAACATCGTCGAGGCGACCGCGCCGAGGTCGCTGTCGACCATCATCTTCACGGTGATCCCGCTGTACACGAACAGCGCGGTCCGCATGCTCGCCGACATGGCGAGCAGGTCCTGGGACTGCTTGCCGGGGTCCATCTGCGCGGGCTCGAAATGACCGAAGGACCGGGTGCGCGGGTCGCGGACGTCGATACGGACGGGGGCGCGCTCCGGCAGCGCGGACACGGCCTGGGTGTCGTGGCCGTAGCGGGCCCGCGGCACCGGTGCGAGCATGTCGGCCCAGCGCCCGCCCGTGTCCCCGGCGCCCCGCCATGCGTGCGGGACGCCGGTCGGGAGGAGGCCGTAGTCGCCCTCTTCGAGGAGGTACGACCCCTCGGGCACGTCGAGGATCACGGCCCCGTCGAGCACCTGGAAGCTCTCCTCGTACGAGTGCACATGGGCCGCGACCCTGCCGTCGGGCCGTATCTCGCACAGGCCGAAGCCGGTGTGCACACTTCCGTCGCCCTCGCCCACCAACTCCCGCCGCCGATGGCCCATTTCGTCGTACGGCGGCTCCGGGACGTCGGCGGCCCGGCGCACCAGGTGTCGGGTCATGCGGCGCTCTTCGCCTCCTTCGCGGCCAGGAGCCGGTCGCGGGACTCCTGGACCAGTCGCCGGGCCCGGTCGACGTCGGCGACCAGCCTGCCGTCGCGCTTGCGGATCACTCCGTCGACGATGACCGTGTCGACGTTGGAGACGTCCGCCGACAACGTCACCGCGGCCGCCGCGTCGTGCACCGGGGCGACGTTCAGCGCGGTGGCGTCGATCGCGACGACGTCGGCGCGCTTGCCGGGGGTGAGGGAGCCGGTGCGGTCCTCCAGACCCGCGACGTGTGCACCGTTGCGCGTGGCGATCTCCAGCATCTGACGTGCCGTCAACATGGTTTCCGGAACGGGCAGATTGGCCTTCCAGCAGTCGGCGTTGACCCGGGCCCGCTCGGCGCCGAAGGCCGCGCGGATCTGGGTGAACATGTCGCCGGGCACGGTGGTGACGACGTCGATGCTGAGCGACGGCCGCAGCCCGAACTCGATGGCCTTCATCACGGGCGGCCAGCCGTGCCCCATCTGCACCTCGACCTGCGGCGCGATCGACACCGTACCGCCGCTGTCGGCGACCATCTGCCACTCCTCGTCGCTGAGGTAGCAGCAGTGGATGTAGGTGGTGTCGGCGCCGAGGAGCCCCAGGTCGTTCAGCTGCCTGACCATGCCGAAGCGGCCCGCCAGCCGGCCCATCGCCACATGCACCGTGATCGGGATGTCCAGCTCACGGGCGAGGGCCCACTCGGCGGTGACGACGTCGCCCAGGCAGAAGCCGGGGCCGCGGGTGGCCAGGGCCATGGTCAGCAGGCGGTCGTCGGAGGAGAAGTAGGTGTCGCGGATCCGTCGTACGTCGTCGCCCGGGATCGCGATCTTGCTCTCGAACCAGTAGTCGGCGAGCGAGGTGTTGGCACTGCCGTACGCGTACTGGGCGCGGATACCGGCCTCCGTGAGGCCCTGGATCGCGGCGTCCGGGTGCGCGGGCGTGTTGTTGATGTGCGACCAGTCGACGAGGGTGGTGATGCCTGCGTTCAGGCACTCCAGCGAGCCCGCGAGGTTGGCCGCGTACACGTCCTCGGGGGTGTACAGCGGTGCGAAGGTGTCGAGGATGTCGACGAAGTAGTCGTCCAGGGTGGCGTCGGGGGCGACGTTCCGGATCGACGCCTCCCAGGTGTGGCGGTGGGTGTCGACGAAGCCGGGGATCACGATCCGGCCGGTCATGTCGAGCACTTCCGCGTCGGCGCTGATCTCGCGCTCCACGGAGGCGATCCTGCCGTCCTCGATGAGGACGTCGCCCTGGGGCAGGTCCCCGATGCCGGGGTCCATCGACAGCACATGACCGCCGCGCAGGAGTATCCGATTGCTCATCGCCCTTCCTCCCATGGGGTGTTCAGTAGGCGGCGAGTCCACGTACGGCCGCCACGACCTTGTCGACGGTGGGGATCACGCGCTCCTCCAGCGCGTCGGCGAACGGCAGCGGGACACACTCCCCCGCCACCCGCCTGATGGGCGCGTCCAGCAGAGCGAACCCCTCGTCGGCGACGACGGAGACGAGCGTGGCGCCCCAGCCGCCCTGGTACGGGTTCTCCTCGACGGTGACGAGCCGCGAGGTCCGCGCGAGCGAGGCCAGCACGGCGGTGACGTCCAGCGGCACCAGGCAGCGCAGGTCGACGACCTCCGCCTCGATGCCCTCGCCGGACAGCAGCTCGGCGGCCTTGAGCGCCACGGGCACCATCGAGGCGAGCGCGACGAGAGTGACGTCGGCGCCCTCGCGGACGACGGCGGCACGGCCCAGCTCGACGACGTGGTCCGCAGGCGGAGGCGCGCCCTTGGAGGCGAGGAGCCCCTTGTGTTCGAAGAAGACGACCGGGTCGTCGCTGCGGATCGCCGCCGCCATCATGCCGATCACGTCGGCGGGGGTCGCCGGAGCGGCGATCTTCAGCCCGGGGATCGTGAACGCCCAGTTCTCGGTGGCCTGCGAGTGCTGGGCGCCGAAGCCGAGCCCGCCGCCGTTGGCGGTGCGCACCACGAGCGGGACGGTGACCTGACCGCCCGTCATGTACCGCACCTTCGGGATCTCGTTGGCGAGGTAGTCCCAGCAACAGGCCAGGAAGTCGGAGAACATGATCTCGGCGACCGGCCGCATCCCGGTCATCGCGGCACCCATCGCGGCCCCCACGATGGCCTGTTCGGAGATGGGCGTGTCCCACACCCGCCCGGGCCCGAACTCCTTGAACAGCCCGACGGTCGTCTTGAACACGCCACCGGCCTCGCCGATGTCCTCGCCCAGACACACGACGGACGCATCGCGCCGCATCTCCCGCGCGATACCCTCGGCGACCGCGTCCCGGTAGCTGATCACGTCCGCCACGCCGCACCTCCGTCCGCCCATACGTCGGTCATCGCCTCGTCCGGATCGGGCGGCGGCGCGGCCTTCGCGGCCTCAACGGCCTTCCGCACGAGGGTGGTTGCCCGCTCGTCCGCCTCGTCGACCACGGCCTCGGGCACCCCCGACTCGGTCAGCCGCCCACGCGCCAGGTCCAACGGGTCGTGCTTCAGCCAGCGTTCGACCTCCTCGGCCGGACGGTAGGTCGCCGGGTCGGCGCGGCTGTGTCCGAAGTGGCGGTAGGTCTGCGCCTCCAGCAGTGCGGGCCCGTCTCCTGCCCGGGCCCGCGCCGCGAGGCGGGCCACCGCCTCCTCGACGGCGACCACGTCATTGCCGTCCACGACCTCGCCCGGGATGCCGTACGAGGGCGCCCGGTCGGCCGCGGGCCGGGCCACGGCCGTGACGTCGGCGATCGGCGTGTACTCCATGTACAGGTTGTTCTCGCAGACGAACAGCACCGGCAGCTTCCATACGGCGGCCAGGTTGAGCGCCTCGTGGAAGGCACCGATGTTGGTGGCCCCGTCGCCGAAGAAGGCGACCGCGATCTGGTCGGTGCCGCGCAGCTTGGCCGACCAGGCGGCGCCGGCCGCCATCGGGAGGTGGGCGCCGACGATGGCGTAGGAGCCGAGCATGCCGGTGGACGCCTTGGTCAGGTGCATGGAGCCGCCCTTGGCCTTGCACAACCCCGTTGCCCGGCTCATGAGTTCGGCGAGGCACTCCTGCGGGGTGGCGCCCCGGGCCATCGCGTGGTGGTGGCCGCGGTAGGTGGCGAAGACGTAGTCGTCGGGGCGCAGGGCGGCGCTCGCCCCGACGGCGATGGCCTCGTGTCCGGCGGCCAGGTGGGTGGTGCCCTTGACCAGGCCCTGGAGGAACAGGTCGTGGGCGGCCTGCTCCGTACGGCGGATGACGGTCATCTGCTCGTAGGCGGCGAGGAGTTCGGCCGGTTCCATCAGCGTGCCCCGTTGTCGCGCGGGGGGTTGCGGGATGTGTTGAGGTGGGACTGCGATTCGCGCCGGGTGTTGAGCTCGCCGCCGACCGTCCAGTACTTGCGGCCCGCCACCAGCAGTTCCTCCGCCGGGAACTTGGTGATGACCTCGCAGCCGTCGGCGGTGACGACCAGTTCCTCCTCGATACGGGCGGCGGACCAGCCGTCGGCCGCGGGCCAGTAGGTCTCCAGGGCGAACACCATGCCCTCTTCGAGGACTTCGGGGTGGTCCAGGGAGACCAGCCGGCTGAAGATCGGCTTCTCCCAGATCGACAGGCCGACGCCATGGCCGTACTGCAACGCGAAGGCGGCCGTCTCGTCGGAGAAGCCGAACTCCTCGGCGCGCGGCCAGACCTGGACGATGTCGGCGGTGGTGGCGCCGGGGCGGACGAGGTCGATGGCCCGGTCCATGTACTCGCGGCAGCGGACGTAGGCGTCGCGCTGGGCGCGGGAGGCGCTGCCGACGGCGAAGGTGCGGTAGTAGCAGGTGCGGTAGCCGAGGTGGCTGTGCAGGATGTCGAAGAAGGCGGGGTCGCCGGGGCGGATCAGACGGTCGCTGTAGACGTGCGGGTGAGGTGAACAGCGCTCTCCGGAGATCGCGTTGACGCCTTCGACGTACTCGCTGCCGAGGTCGTACAGCACCTTGCTGACCACGCCGACGCACTCGTTCTCGCGTACGCCGGGGCGCAGATAGCCGTATAGCTCCTCGTATGCGGCGTCCACCATCGCGCAGGCCTGGGTGAGCAGGGAGATCTCGTCCGGCGTCTTGATGCGGCGGGCCTCCAGGAAGACCTGCTGGCCGTCGACCACCTCGATGCCCTCGGCGCGCAGCGCGGTGAGGATCGGCATCTCGGCGACGTCGATGCCGAGCGGCTCGCCGGCCAGGCCGTGGGCGCGCAGTTCTCCGGCGATCTTCGCGGCGACGTCCTCGGCGATGCCCGCGTCGGGGTGGAAAGCGCCGCGGAGTGTGGAGATACCGGCGCGGGCGCCGGTGGGCGGGCCTTCCTTGCCGTCGCTGTAGTCGAGCCACGGGTTGTAGAGCTGGTGGTGGCGGGCGGCGGAGCCGAAGTCCCAGACGATCGGTTCGGCGCCGCGCACCAGCAGGGCGAAGCGGATCAGCTTGTCCATCGCCCAGGTGCCGATGTGCGTGGCGGTCATGTAGCGGATGTTGGCGAAGTCGAAGCTGAGCACCGCGCCCAGCTCGGAGCGGTTCAGGGTCTCGTTGAGGCGGGCCAGCCGCTGTCTGCGCAGCCGGTCCAGGTCGACGCGCTCTTCCCAGTCAACGGCATTGGGTCCGAATGTGCGGATCGCCATGGCGACCACCCCCACCTCGGAGTGAACGTCCGTGCGCCGCGAGTGTCAAGTGCCACTGAACACGCACCACACACCCACGGCCGGTACAGCACCATCATTGCGGTAGCGGTGCGGCGTCGTCGACTCGAAGCAGACCGCGTCGCCGGGGCGCAGTGTGTGCTCGTAGAAACCGAGGGTGAGGATCAGTTCGCCCGAGGTCAGATAGCCGTACTCGGTGCCCGTGTGGCGCATGAGGCCGCCTGAGCTGGAGGAGGCGCCGCCGGGCCGGTACGTCACCAGCAGGAAGTCCACGTCGGTGCCGGGGACATGGCCGAGACGCTCCCATGCGACACCCGAGTCCAGCTCCAGCACCTCCCGCTCGCCCGGCGTCACCAGCGGGCCGATGCGGCGGCCGGGGTCGGCGGCGAAGGCGGCCAGTGCGTGCACGACGGTGCCGGGGGGCGTGCCGGATGCCGTCGTCGCCGGGGACACGAATGCGGACTCGCCCGCGTCGAAGAGGGGCTCGACGGAGATGCCGAGGGCGGTCGTGATGGCGTACAGGGTGCTGACCGAGGGCTGGCTCTTGCCGTTCTCGATCTGCGAGACGAGGCTCGCCGACATGCCGATCTCACGGGCGAGCGCCCGTAGGCTCGTCCCGCGTTCGAGGCGCGCCTGCCGGATGCGCGCACCGACGGGCGGCACGGCGGCGGGGGGCATGGGCGGCTCCTCTCGGCAGGCCGGACAGGGACCAGGGCATGTTCGCTCTCATTGAACAATAGAAGGGCTGCGCAGGGCGGCGCAGTACCACGGCCCTCAGGACTTCCCCACCGGAAACTCCGCCCGCACCTCCCACCCCGCCCCGCCCCGCGGCCCGGCGTGCAGTTCGCCGCCC
This sequence comes from Streptomyces sp. cf386, assembly GCF_900103585.1. Taxonomy (GTDB): domain Bacteria; phylum Actinomycetota; class Actinomycetes; order Streptomycetales; family Streptomycetaceae; genus Streptomyces. The sequence goes on along the minus strand of NZ_FNHV01000020.1, from coordinate 19,957 downwards.
AGTGCGGTCACCCGCTCCTTCAGCCCGACGAGGCCGAAGCCGCCGCCGTGGGCGGCCGCCGGGAGCTGGGTGCCGCCCCGGCCGTCGTCGGCCACCGACACCTCCAGACGACCGGCGTCGTCCCGCAGGCGGACCTCGATGTGCGAGGCGTCGGCCGCGTGGCGGCGGATGTTGGTCAGCGCCTCCTGGACGACCCGGAAGGCCGCGGCCTGCACCTCGTGGGGCAGATCGTCGGAGACGGCGGCGTCACGGCGCAGGGTGACCTGCTGGACCGGGCTCGCGAAGCCGTCAGTCAGTTCGGCGATGCCCGCCAGGTCACCGACCGGGCGGCGGTCGGCCGCCTCGTCCCCGGTGTCGCGCAGCACACCGACGGTGCGGCGCATCGAGGCGAGGGCCTCGGTGGCGGCGCGCTCTATGCCGGACAGCACCGGGTCGAGCTCCTGCGGCTGGGTCTGCGCCATCATCCGGGCCATTTGGGTCTGCACGAGGATCCCGGTGACATGGTGGGCGACGAAGTCGTGCAGGTCGGCGGCGATGGCTACGCGTTCTGCGCGCCGGGTCTCGCTGACGGCGAGCGTCCGCCGGTAGTCCATGGTGCGCAGGTAGACGGCGAGTCCGGCGAAGATGCCGATCAGGACCAGGCCGACCAGCATGAAGGCCTGCGCGTCCCCGGCCACGGACCGGGTGTACCGCACCGGCAGCAGGAGCAGGGCGACCGCGTCGAGGACGCCGCAGATCACGGCCCAGCGCGGCGGGCAGTGCCGTACCGCGATGAACAGCAGGCACAGCAGGATCACGGCCTCGCCGGGACCGAACATGTTCTCCGCCCCGGCCAGCAGCGAGCCCGCCGTGTACAGGGCCGAGGCGAGGGCGGGCACGGCGGTGCGCACCTGCGGTGTGAGCCATTCGGGCCGTCGCCCGTCCGGCCACAGCACGGCGGCCAGGCCCACCAGCAGGACGGCCAGGGTCGGCCAGACGGGGCTCGCCGTCGGCAGGACGCTCGTCCCGTCGGACCCCGCGTAGAGGACGTCGACAACACAGGCGGCGAGCAGGAGCCCGACGGCGAAGCCATGGGCGCAGCCCCGGGGAGAAGCAGACTTCATGCCGATCACGGTAGGCGAGGCCGCGCGGGGCGGTATCGGCCGTTCGGCCGAGGGGAGCGTCGCCGGCTCCGGCCTTATGGCCGAGGCGCGTGCCCGGGCTCGCGGGCGAGGGTGGTGACGCATCCTCACCACGGACATCTGGAGCACCCGATGCAGCGCAACAAGTTCCTCGTCGGCATCGTCGGCGGCGCGACCGCCGTGGTCGCGCTGGGCGGCCTCGGCACGTATCTGTTCGCCGGAACGGAGTCGACGACCGGCCTCGACGGGCACAGCACGGCATCGGTGGACGGCCACCGGGCGCTCGCGGCGAACATCGTCGCGGCCCGCACCGAGAGCAAGTACCACCCGCTGCCCTGGGTCGGCGCGCAGCTCTCCGGCGTCACCTGCCCGACCGGTCTCAAGGCCGTGGCCGGAGCCTCCATCACCTGCACCGGCAGGAATAACGACGGCGAGGTCGTCCGCATACCCGTCCGTGTGACCAAGGCCGACGCCAAGAGCGTCACCTGGAAGTTCGAGCGCTGAGAAGGGGCGACGACACACCATGAGCACCGTCCTGGCCGGATACGGCCTGGTCAAGAAGTACGGCTCCACCACGGCCCTGGCGGGCGTGGACGTGGAGGTCCGCGAGCGCGACTCGCTGGCGATCATGGGCCCGTCGGGGTCCGGCAAGTCGACCCTGTTGCACACCCTCGCCGGGATCATCCGTCCGGACGGCGGCGAGGTGCTGTTGCGTGGCGAGCGCGTCGACAGGCTGAGCGAGAACAAGCTGAGCGACCTGCGCCGCAAACGATTCGGGTTCGTGTTCCAGTTCGGTCAGTTGCTGCCGGAGCTGCCCGCCGAGGAGAACGTCGCGCTGCCGCTGATGCTGGAGGGCATGCCGCGCAGACAGGCCGTCGCCCGGGCGCGCCGCTGGTTCGCGCCGCTGGGCCTGGAGGGACTGGAACAGCGCCGCCCCGGACAGCTCTCCGGCGGCCAGGCCCAGCGCGTCGCCATTGCCCGCGCGTTGGTCGCCGAACCGGACGTGGTCTTCGCCGACGAGCCCACCGGCGCCCTGGACCAGCGCACCAGCGAGGAGGTGGTCCGGCTGCTGACCTCGGTCACGCGTGCCTCCGGAGCCGCCCTGGTGATGGTCACCCATGACGCCGACGTCGCCGCCCACTGCGACCGGATCCTCCAGGTCCGCGACGGCCGGATCAGCAACTACAGCCAGTACACGGTCGCCTGACCGCGCCATCGACAGCCGGTTCACGGTCGACCGACCGCGCAATCGACCCAGCCAGTTCACGGTCGCTCGACCGCGCAGCCACTCCCGGAGACCTGCCCATGCGTTCCCCCGTCCTGCCCCTGACCTGGCATCTCGCCAGGTCCGCCGGCCGCCACGGCCTGCAGAGCCAACTGCTCGCGGCCGGTGCCGCCGCCGTCGGCGCGTTCGTGATGCTGGTGATGATCGCCGCCACTCTCGGCTCGGAGGTCCGCGCCGACCGCACGGCCTGGCGCACCCCCGACGCCGTCTCGGCCCAGCAGGCCACCGCCGTCCAGGCGCTCGCCACGACGTACGTCCGCCATGAACCCGTCACCGTCGTGTCGCTGGCCCAGCTTCCCGGCCGCAAGGCGACCCCGGCCCCGCCCGGGCTGAGCGCGTTCCCGAAGAAGGGCGAGGTGTACGTCTCCCCCGCCCTCGCCGAGCTGATGCGGAAGCTGCCGGCGGGCCAACTGGCCGACCGCTTCCCGAAGGTGACGGCGTACGGCACGCTCGGCGCCGCCGGGCTCGCCTCCCCCGACGAGCTCGTGGCCGTGATCGGGCGGACTCCTGGTGACCCGGCCGTCTCCAAGGCGGCGGCGGGCGGTGCCACCTGGTTCGACCTGGAGCAGGCGGCGCGCGCCGACATCTCCGGGTTCGCCGGCGGCAAGGCGAGCCTGTTCACCTCCATGGACCAGGGCGGTGCGCTGCTGGGTGTGGTGCTGCTGGCGATGCCCGTCGTCGTGCTCTCCTCCGCCGCCGGACGGCTCGGCGCGGCCCGGCGCGAACAGCGGCTCGCCGCACTGCGGTTGGCAGGGGCGACGCCGCGCCAGATCCTCGCCATGACCGGCGTCGAGGCCGCAGCGGTCGGCGCGGCCGGGGCGCTGACGGGGGCGCTCGCCTACGTGGCGTCGCTGCCCGCCCTGGCGGAGGTGCCGTACGGCATCGGGGCCTGGTACCCGAGCCAGCTGTGGGTGGGCCTGCCCTGGTTCGCGGCCGTGGTGGCGGGGGTCACCGCGCTCCTCACGCTCAGCGCGGTGACGATGCTGCGCCAGGTGGCGACCTCGCCGCTGGGGGTCGCCCAGCAGGCGAACCCGCGCCGCACCCGCTGGATCCGGCTCGCGCTGTTCGCGGCGGCGCTGCTCGTGATCATGCAGTTCTCCGGGGGCGGTATGTCGAACCGCACGGCGCTCGCCCTGCTCCTGCTCTTCTACGGCACGTTCTGGCTGTTCGGGCCGTGGGCCGTCGACCGGCTGGGCAGGCTCGCGGGCCGCTTCGCCCGCCGCCCCGCGACCCTGCTGGCCGCGCGCCGGCTCAGTGACGACCCGCGGGGCGCCTGGCGCACCGTCAGCGGCCTGGTGCTCGCCGGGTTCGCGGCCGGGTTCTTCGCGGTCAGCCAACTGGGGGCCGAGACCTCGCAGTACCGCGACCAGGTCGCGATCGCCACCACGACCACGGCCCACGCCCGGCACACCGCCAGCGAGGCCCGAACGCTGCTCGACCGCGCGGGCGTCGACGCCACCGTCACCGTCGGCAAGAAGGACGACTACGACAATCTGCTGGGCGGCGAGCCGGGCGTGATCGTCCGGGTCACCGAAGGATCTTCGGAAGGATCCGGGGCTTCCGCCGGATCCGGAACATCCGGTGGATCCGGCGCGTCCGGCGCGTCCGGTGACTCCGCGCGGATCGACTCCGCCGTCACCGCCGTCGCACCCGCCGCGTCGGGCACGCCGCTGTACACCCAGGACTACGCGCAGGCCAACGACCGTACGGCCATCGCCCGCTTCTCCGACGTCAGTACCGCCACCCTGGCGTTGAGTTTCATGGTCGCGACCGCCTCCGCCGGTCTGACCGCCGCCGCGAACGTCCTGGACCGGCGCCGGGTGTACGGGCTGCTGCGGCTGGCCGGAACTCCGCTGAAGGTGCTGGACCGGGCCCGGATCCGCGAGACTGTCCTCCCGCTGGTCGTGCTGGCCGGCGGCACCACCGCGATGGGCGTCTACGGCTCCTACCGGCTCAACCAGGCCTTCGACGCCACCATCAACACCGCCGGCGCCCTGCAACTGGCCGCCTGCGTGGTCATCGGCGCGCTGGCCATGTTCGCGGCGATCAGCGGCAGCAGACCGCTGCTGCGCAAGGTCACGGCCGATCCCGCACAGACGGCGGACTGACCGTGGACGGCAGTCACTCGGGGGCCGCGTCGCTGCGGCATGATCGAGCCATGACCACCCCACCCCCGTCCGGGGCGCCCATCCGCGTCCTCATCGCCGACGACCAGGAGATGGTCCGCACCGGCTTCCGCTTCTTCCTCGACGCCCAGCCCGACATCACCGTCGTCGCCGAGGCCGCCGACGGCGAGGAGGCGGTGGCGCTGGCCCGGCGGGAGCGGCCGGACGTCTGCCTGCTGGACATCCGGATGCCGAAGCTGGACGGGCTGGAGGCGACCCGGCTGCTGGCGGGGCCCGATGTGGCCGACCCGATGCGGGTGGTCGTGGTGACCACGTTCGACCTCGACGAGTACGTCTACGGGGCGCTGCGCGGCGGCGCGTGCGGGTTTCTGCTGAAGGACTCGGGGCCCGCCCTCCTCGCGGAGGCGGTCCGCGCCGCCGCGGCCGGCGACTCGCTGGTCTCGCCGTCGGTCACGGTCCGCCTGCTCAAGCACGTCACCGCCCCGCAGTCCGAGCCCACCCCCGTCGTCGCCCCGGTGAAGCCCGCGGCGCTCACCGAGCCGCTCACCGACCGCGAACTCGACGTCGTCCGCCTGGTCGCCCTCGGCCGCACGAACGCCGAGATCGCCGCCGAGCTGTATGTCTCCCTGTCCACGGTCAAGACGCACCTGTCCAGCGTCCAGCTCAAACTGGCGGCACGGAACCGCGTCGAGATCGCGGCCTGGGCCTGGCAGAACGGGCACGCGCAGCCCGGCGGGTGAGGCGGCGGCACTGCGGGCGGGGCTCACTCGAACGGTCCGGCGCCGCTGGTGGGCCATCAGCCGCGGTGGTGCGCTGAGGGCACGCGTCTCGTTCTCAGGAGGCACTCCCGATGATCCGTCGTACGTCCCGGCTCGCCCGCGTTCTCTCCTCGGCCCTGACGGCGGGCGCACTGCTGACCACCGCCGCCTGCTCGGACGACGGCGACAAGGACGGGGCACGGGACTCGGGCGTCACCGCGTCCCCCGCCGCCAGGAAGCAGCCGACGCCCTCGCCCACGGCCACCCTCACCGAGTCAGGCGCGGAGACGGCGCTGATCACCGCGGCGGACATCGAGGACGACTGGACGCAGGTCAAGGACACCGAGGCCGAGAACTGGCACGACTCCCTGCTCGTCGGCACGGTCGACGTCTCCGACTTCCTCACCGCCAAGGCCGACGCCGCCGACTGCCAGCAGCTCATGGACTCGCTCTACGACGACGATCTGCTGGGCAAGCCGTCGGGAGCCAATGCGCTGCGCGGCTTCACGCAGGACAACTCGCGGCTGCTGTACCAGGTCGCCTCCTACGACCGGAGCGACCCGCAGGACTCCTTGAACTGGATGGCGAAGTTGCCGGACGAGTGCGACCAGTTCACGATGACCGAGAACGGCGAGGAGCGCACCGTCCAGGTGATCGAGACCTCGCTGCCGAAGGTGGGCGACGCCCGGCAGGGCCTGCGGGTGACGGTGCAGGGCACGACCGACGGCGAGGAGGCCACGCTCACCCTGGACGTCGCCGCCGTACGGGTCGGCAACGACGCGATCACCGTCACGGCGGGCGGCCTCGACGGGGACGAGCACGACTCCGTCGAGCAGGCGGTGAAGCTGGGCACCCAGCGCCTCCAGGACGTCCTGGCCGGGAAGTCGCCGGCCGCGACTCCCAGCGAGATCGAGTAACGGTTCCGCGGCAGCTCTCCCTCCGCATGCCAACGGCCGTACCGGCTCTGCCGATTCCCGGGACAACGTGATCAACGGAGCGGCACAATGGCGGCGATGGCCGGTTTCGGTCGTGCATGCGTGCGAGGAGAGGAACAAGTCGTGAGCGATGGCCACACCCCGGCGGGCGGGTCGGCGAAGCTGAACACCGGTGTGGCGCACAACGCGCGCGTGTGGAACTACTGGATCGGCGGCAAGGACAACTACGAGGTCGACCAGCAGGTCGGCGAGCAGGTCGCCGGCATGTTCCCGATCATCCGGGACATCGCCCGCGCGGACCGCGAGTTCCTCGGCCGGGCAGTGCGGTTCGTGGCCGAGGAGCGCGGCATACGGCAGTTCCTGGACATCGGTACCGGGCTGCCGACGGCGGAGAACACTCACGAGATCGCCCAGCTCGTCGCGCCCGACTCACGCATCGTGTACGTCGACAACGACCCGATCGTGCTCGTGCACGCCCGCACGCTGCTGACCGGCACCCGCGAGGGCGTCACCGCCTACATCGACGCCGATGTGCACGACCCGGACGCCATCGTCGAGCGCGCCGGGCAGACCCTGGACTTCACCGAGCCGGTCGCGGTGATGATGCTGGGCATCCTCAACTTCGTGCTGGACTACGACAAGGCCCGCGACATCGTGCGGCGCGTCCTGGCCGCGGTCCCCTCCGGAAGCCTGCTGGTGCTGACGCACCCGACCTTCGACTCCGAACTCGGCGGCGAGGGTCAGATCCCGGCGATGAAGTTCTGGAACGAGAACGCCACGCCGCCGATCACGGCCCGCAGCGGCGCCGACATCGCCGCGTTCTTCGAGGGTCTTGAGCTGCTGGAACCGGGGATGGTGTCCTGCTCGCAGTGGCGCGCCGCCGACTCTCCCGCTGCGGTGCCGCAGTACGGCGCGGTGGCCGTGAAACCCTGACGCCCAGCAGGGACCGCGCGACCCGGACCGAACCGGCGCGGACAGCACCGGCACGGACCGGCCGAGCTCGTCGAGGAGACCGTATGACCACCCTTGCCGACCCCGTACCGGGAGGGCGTCCCGGGGACGTCGAGCGGGCCACCGCGCTGAGCGGCGAGCTGTCCGGGCGGGGCGTGCACGGGATCGTCCTGGCGTACGTCGACACGGCGGGCATCGGCCGGGTGAAGGCGGTCCCGACGGCGAAGCTCGCCTCAGCGGCGGCCTGGGGCATCGGGATGTCACCGGTGTTTGACACGTTCCTCGCGAACGACTCCATCGTCACCACCGACGTCCTCGGCTCCCCGGACGGCGATCTGCGTCTCTACCCCGACCTGGACCAGCTGGTGGAGCTGGCCGGGCAGCCCGGCTGGGCGTGGGCGCCGGTCGACCGGATCACCCAGGAGGGCGGGCGGCATCCCGGATGCGGCCGCACCTTCCTGCGGCGGACGGTCCAGGAGGCCGCCGAGCGGCACGGCGTCACCTTCAGGGCGAGCATCGAGATCGAGTGGGCTTTCGCCCAACCACCCGGCGCCGACGGCGAGTTCGTACCGGCGGTCACGGGACCGGCGTACGGCGCCACCCGCCAGGTCCAGTTGAGCGACTGCATGGCCGAACTGCTGGCGGCGCTCGCGCGGCAGGGGGTGGAGGTCGACCAGCTCCATCCCGAGTACGCGGCCGGGCAGTTCGAGCTGTCGGTGAGCGCGCTCGATCCGGTGGCGGCGGCCGACCGCAGCGTGCTGGTACGCCAGACGATCCGCGCGGTGGCGCAGCGCCACGGGCTCGCGGTGTCCTTCGCCCCGGCGGTCCTCGGACAGGGCGTCGGCAACGGCGGCCATGTCCACCTCTCCGCGTGGCGCGACGGCGTCAACCTGCACGCGGGCGGGGATCGCCGCCACGGTATGCGGCCCGAGGCCGAGGCCTTCGCGGCCGGCGTCCTCACCCACCTCCCCGCCCTCACGGCGGTCACCGCGCCGAGCCCGGCCAGCTATCTGCGGCTCAAACCCTCGCAGTGGGCCGGGGTGTTCACCGCGTGGGGCCGGGAGACGCGGGAGGCGGGGCTGCGCGTCGTCACCGGCACGGCGGGCCACCGCGACCAGGCCGCCAACCTGGAGGTCAAGCCGGTGGACCTGGCCGCCAACCCGTATCTCGCCCTCGGCTGTCTGATCGCCGCCGGGCTGGACGGACTGACCTCGGGCGCGCGGTTGCCCGAGGAGATCACCGGCGATCCGGCGCACCTCGCTGCGCAGGTCGCGGCAGCCAGGGGCGTCCGCCGGCTACCGGTATCGCTGCGTGAGGCCGTCAGACACTTCCGTGCGGACGAGCCGTTGCGGACCGCGCTGGGCCCGGTCCTCACCGACGCCGTGATCGCCGTACGAGAAGGCGAGCTCGATGCCGTCGCCGGGCTGAACGACGATCAAGTGGCAGCGGCGTACCGGTGGAAGTACTGAGATGAGCGCCACCGGCCCGGTCCACGAGGCGCTCGCGGCGCTGCCGCTGGTGGACCATCACTGCCACGGGGTGGTCACCGCCGACCTGGACCGCGAGGGCTTCGAGTCCCTGCTCACCGAGGGCGAGCCCTGGCCCGGCATCTCGCCCTTCGACACCCCGGCGGGCGTGGCCGTACGCCGCCACTGCGCACCCCTGCTCGATCTGCCGCGCCACGCCCCCGCCGACGCCTACCTGTCCCGGCGCGCGGAACTCGGCGCACGCGAGGTGAACCGCCGGTTGCTCGCCGCCGCCGGAACCGAGGTGTTCTGCGTCGACACCGGGTACACCCCGCACCCCCTCACCACACCGGGGGAACTGGCGGAGACCGCCGACGGGGCTGCGTACGAAGTCGTACGGCTGGAAGCGGTCGCCGAAGCGGTGGCGGCGGAGGGGGTCGAGCCGGACGCGTATGCCACCGCCTTCCGCACGGCCGTCGAGGAGGCCGTACGACGTCCGGGCGTGGTGGCCGTGAAGTCGGTCGCCGCGTATCGCACGGGCTTCGACCTGGACCCGGCGCGCCCGGCGGACGTGCTCGTCACCGCGGCGGCCCGGCGCTGGCTGGCGGAGGGCGGCCGGCTGGCCGATCCGGTCCTGGTACGGCACCTGCTGTGGACGGCGGTGGACCTGGGACTGCCGCTCCAGTTGCACACCGGGTTCGGCGACAACGACATCCGGCTGCACCGGGTGGACCCCACCCACCTGACGGACTGGCTGCACCTCACCAAGGGCACCATCCCCGTCCTGCTGCTGCACTGCTGGCCGTACCAGCGCCAGGCCGCCTATCTGGCGGCGGTGTTCGAGCAGGTGTACCTGGACGTGGGCCTCACCCTGCACCACGTCGGCCCGGCCCGGTCCCGGGCGATCCTGGCCGAGGCCCTGGAGATCACCCCGTTCCGCAAGCTGCTGTACAGCTCGGACGCGTATGGTCTGGCCGAGTTCTACCGGCTCGGCGCACTGGCGTTCCGCCGCGGCCTGGGCGACCTGCTCCAGGACCGGGTGGACGCCGACGAACTGAGCCTGCCGGACGCGCTGCGGATCGCGGCGTGGACGGCCGGCGACAACGCCCGCCGCCTCTATGGACTGCCCGCCCCCGAACCCGCCCCTTCCCCTCCCTCTCCCGCTCCCGCTCCCGCTCCCGCTCCCGAATCCCGTCAGCCCCGCGACTGAGCGTTCGCAATTCCCGGAAAGTATGATCAAGCAATGTCTGACATGACCGAAACCACGCCCGGCTGGCTGTCCCCCGACGAGCTGGAGATGGCACGCGCCCGCATGCCGATCCTGTACGTCGAGGCCGTGCCCGTGCGCATCGACGACAGCGGAGAGGTCACCAGCATCGGCCTCCTGCTGCGCATCGGACCGGACGGTACGGTCAGCCGGACCCTGGTCTCCGGCCGCGTACTGCACCACGAGCGAGTCCGCGACGCCCTGCTGCGCCATCTGGAGAAGGACCTCGGCCCGGTGGCGCTCCCCCGCGTCCCGACCTCCCTGCAGCCGTTCACCGTCGCGGAGTACTTCCCGACGCAGGGCGTCACGGCGTACCACGACCCACGCCAGCACGCGGTCTCCCTCGCCTACGTCGTCCCGGTCAGCGGCGACTGCCGCCCCCGCCAGGACGCCCTCGACCTGGTGTGGTTCAGCCCGCAGGAGGCGCTGTCCCCGGCGGTGCAGAGCGAGATGCCGGGTGGACACGGGGTGCTGCTGAAGCAGGCGCTGGCGCATGTGGGCTGCGTGATCTGACCGTCCGACCAGGAAATCGCCACCGGGGACGCCTCGGCGGTCGTCACGTACGCCCCACGTCGGCAACCGCCTCACCCCGCACCCCCCTCTCTCCCCTCCCCTCAGGCCGAACGCCCCACCGCCCCCACAATCAGCACTTCGAGCTGCTCCGCAACCCGGTCCAGCGCCCGCATGCTCCGCTCGGCGCGGCTCATGGCGATCGCGCCCTCGACGGATGCCACGATCAGGGCCGCCAGCCCAGGGGCCTGATCGGGGTCGGCCCCGTGCGCGCACAGCGTCTCGACGAGTAGCCGCTCCCACTCCAGGAAGGCCTCGGCGGCGGCGAGGAGAGCCGGCGGGATCTCGTCGGCCGGGGGCTCCTCGACGGACACGGCCAGCACCGGGCAGCCGGCGCGGAAGTCGCTCTCGACGACGATGCCGCGCCACAGGGCCAGGAAGGCGCGCAGGCCGGCGACCGGCCCGACGTCCAGCTCCTTGCGCAGGATGCCGGCGACCGCCGTGCCCGCGTACCGCACGGCCTCGGTGGCCAGTTGCTGCTTGCCGTCGGGGAAGTAGTGATAAGTCGAGCCGAGCGGCGCCTTCGCGTGCTTGGCGACCTCCCGGATGCTCGCGGCGTTCAGACCGCGCCTGCTGATCAGGTCGGCCGCACCGGCCACGATGCGGTCACGTGACGGCGCGCTGGATTTGGCCAAGACCGAAACTCCCCTCTGACTATAACACTCGTCATACTCTAGCCTGACCTTCTCTTATAACGAGTGTTATAGGCGGGCCCAGCGCACGAGGGGAGACTTCAGTCATGCCGATGATCCGGCTCACCGTCCCGTCAGGTTCCCTGACCGAGGAGGGCCGCAGGACCGTCCAGCGGGACCTGGCCGCCGTACTGCTGCGCTGGGAGGGCGCGCCCGACACCGCGTTCTTCCGCGCCCAGGCGTGGAGCTATCTCGTCGAACTGCCCGATGGGGCGCAGACGACCGCCGAGGACGACGCGCCCCGGTTCCTCGTGGAGGTGACGGTGCCGCAGGGCGCGCTCTCCGAGCGGCGCAAGGCCGGTCTGGTCGAGGAGGCCACCAGGACCGTGCTCGACGCCGCCGGACTCTCCCAGGCCGATGCCCTGCGGGTGTGGGTGCTGGTGCACGAGCAGGCCGACGGCACCTGGGGCGCGGGCGGATCGGTCATCCGGTACGCCGACCTCGTGGCGCTGGCGAAGGGGCAGCCGACCGATGCGTGAACTGACCTACGTCGCCCGGCACACGGTCGAATGGCGTGAGGCGCCCGATCCGAAGCTCCGGTCGGACCAGGAGGCGATCGTCGCCCCGGTCACGGCGACCTCCTGCGACGTCGACTCAGCGATCCTGGCGGGGCACGGCTTCATTGATCCGCCCTTCGCCCTCGGGCACGAGTGCGTGGCCCGGGTCGTGGAGACCGGCGACGCCGTCACCACCGTGGCGCCGGGTGATCTGGTGGTGGTCCCCTGGTCCATCAACTGCGGCATCTGCGACCACTGTCGCGCCGGACTGACCGCGCACTGCACGGCCGTACCGCACATGGCGATGTATGGCGCGCCGATCGGCGGCAGCTGGGGCGGGCTCTTCTCCGACCTGGTCCGCGTGCCGTGGGCGGACGCCATGCTGGTGCCGCTGCCCGGCGATCTGGACCCCGTCGCCATGGCGTCGGCCAGCGACAACTGGTCACTGTCCTGGCGTCTGGTCGCCCCCCACCTGAGGAACAGGCCCGGCGCCCGCGTCCTGGTCGTCGCCCGCGGCAGCATCGGCCTGTACGTATGCGACATCGCCCGCGCGCTCGGCGCCTCCGAGGTGCTGTACGTCGATCCCGACCCCGCGCACCGCGAGCTCGCCCGCGGCTTCGGCGCCGCCACCGCCGAGGCACTGGAGCCCGTCCGGCACGGCTTCGACATCGCCGTCGAGGCCACGGGTCGCGTCGAGCAGCTCGCCCTGGCCGTCAAGTCCCTTGCCCCGGAAGGCATCTGCGAGTCCGCCGGCAACCACTTCCGCCCCGGCGAACTGCCGCTGCTCGACATGTACCTCACCGGCGTCACGCTGCGCATCGCCCGCGACAATGTCCGGGGCCACATCCCCGACGCCCTCGAACTCGCCCGCTCCGGCGAGGTCGACCCCCGTCGGGTCGTCTCCCATGTCATCGACTGGGAGCAACTCCCGGACGCCCTGCCCGAAAAGCACCTCAAGCCCGTCTTCGTGCGCGGGGAGGGCTGACCGAGAATCCCGACGACGCACCGCGCGCGGGCGGCGAGACCTCACAGATCCGCAGGGCCCGCGCGCATTCCCCGCCGCGTCACCAGGCGGACGCCTGCAGCAGCACCGCGCCGTCCTCGTCGGCATGCAGGATGTCGCCGGGGCGGAAAGTGACGCCGCCGAGGGTCACCGGGACGTCGACCTCGCCCTTGCCGGCCTTGCCGCTCTTGCGCGGGTTGGTACCGAGGGCCTGCACGCCGACGGGTACGCCGGCCAATCGTCACGACGGCACGGAGATCAGCCTGCTGATCAGGCCGGAGGACTGTCTGCTGTACCCGGCAACGGCCTGATCCGCACGGTCACTTCGCCGGGACCTCAGGCTCGCACTCGGCGGGGGTCGAAGAGGGCGATGGGATGGTCGGTCGTTCCTTCGATGGCCAGGTCGGCGAGGATCTCGCCGATCACCGGCACGAACTTGAAGCCGTGTCCGGAGAAGCCGCAGGCGACCGTGACGTTCGGGTGCTCGGGATGCAGGGCCAGGACGAAGTTCTCGTCGGGGGTGCTGCAGTACATGCAGGCCGCGCCCTTGAGGAAGCGGCCGGGAAGGGTGGGGATGCGCGGGCGCAGATACTCGGCGATCGTCTCGATCTCCTCCGGGTGGATCCGGCGGTCGAGGGCGTCCGGGTCGGTGGTGCCTCCCTTGCGGAAGAAGGCGACCTTGGCACCGCCCTGCGGGCCGTCGAGGGCGGGGAAACCGTAGATCTGGGTGCCGTCCGGGTCCTCCCAGATATAGACGGGGTGCCGGTCCGCGGTGAACGGACCGGTGCCGCCCTCGGGCTGGAACCAGTACATGACCTGGCGTTCCACCGTCACGTTCACCCCTAGGTCGGACAGCAGCTTCGGCGCCCAGGCGCCGGGGGCGACGACCAGCCGGTCGGCGGTGTAGGTGCCGAGGTCGGTGGCCACCCGTACCTTGGCGCCCGGGCCGTCGGCCTCCCAGGCGAGCACGCGTTCCGCGAAGTGCAGCTCGGCGCCGTGCGCGCGGGCGAGGTCCAGATGGGCGCCGACCGTGGCCTCGGGCCGGGCCACGCCGGCCCTGCGCTCGTAGAAGGCGACTTCCTCGGCGGCCGGGGTGAAGGTGGGGAAGCGGCGCCGGATGTCGCCCGCGTCCAGGACCTCGTGGTCCAGGCCCCACTGCCGGGCGCTGTCCAGGGTTCCGGCGAAGGCCAGGCTGTCCTCGCGGCCGATCAGCAGGCCGCCGGTCTCGGTGAAGACCTCGCGGCCGGAGTCGGTGGCCAGTTTCTTCCACAGTTCGTGCGCGCGGAGCAGCAGCGGCACATAGGCGGGGTCCTCGAAGTAGGCCTGCCGGTAGATGCGGGAGCCGCCGTGGCTGGAGCCGAGGTTGTGGACCGGGCCGAAGCGCTCCAGCCCCAGCACACGCCGGCCGCGTGCGGCGAGATGGTAGGCGGCCGCGCTGCCCATTCCGCCGAGGCCGACGACGATCACGTCGTACGAAGGGGGCATGTGTCCATCTCCTGGTGTCGTGGGTTCGGCTCGTCCGCCTGCCCTTTTCCCACGAAGTCACACGGGAGTGCTAATCCATTTCCTTCTCCATGCCCGGCCGCACGGGCTCGTCGGTCTGCCGCGCCGGCTCATGGACCGTCAGTCTGCCGTCGTCGATGCGCCAGAGCACATCCGCGCGCGCGGCGAGCTTGGGCTCGTCGGTGACGTAGATGACCGTGCCCGGATACTGCTCGAACAGGCGCTCCACCAGGCCGGAGGTGAGCGCCTCCTCCGGTGGGGCGTCGTCCAGCAGCAGAACCCTGGGCCCGCTGCGCAGCGCCCGGACCATCGCCACCTGGTAGCGCACGGCCATGGACAGGCCGTGCCCGTTCTCGCCCACCCGGGTGCGCAGACCGTCGGGCAGCAGCTCGGCCAGGGCCTCGATGTGGTCCTCGTCCGCCCCCTCGGCGGCGTCCGGTGGTTCACCGTGCCGCAGGTTCTTGCCCACGCTCCCGCGGAGCAACGGCAGTTCGGGGCTGGTCAGCCTGATCACCCGCCGTACCGATTCGGGGTCGTGCCGCGCCAGGTCCTGGCCGTCGAGCAGTACGGCGCCGGAGTCCGGTTTCTGCAGCCGCGCGATCAGGCGAAGCAGCAGTGACTTTCCCGCGCCCGGGGGTCCCTGCAGCACGATCCGCTGCCCGGGCCGGGCGACGGCCGACGCCTCCAGGACGCCGTCCACGCGCAGCTCCGCGAGTTCCAGCTGCCCGGGTCCGTTCGCGAGCGGCTCGGCTCTGCGTGGTCCGCCCAGCGGAGCCGGTGCCGCGAGGACCTCGGCGATGCGCCGCCGTGCGACGCGCGACCGCTGCCAGTGCTCCTGTACACGGACCAGCGATATCAGGGGCCCGCCGAGGAAGTTCGCCACCGTGAGCAGCGAAGCGAGGGTCTCCCAGGTGGTGCCCGCCATCAGGCCCACCGTGACCACGATCAGCAGGATCCCGATGCCGCACGCCTCGGCCGTCGCCGACATCGCTCCGGTGAGCCGCGCTTGGCGCACCATCGCGCGACCGTACTCCCGGCTGTGCCGCCGCATGACCCGGCGCTCCTGCGCGACCCGTCCGAGGGACTGGATGACGGCGGTGTGGGTGACCCGCTCGTTGACGAAGGCGGCGAGCCTGCCGTTGTGCCGTCTGGTGTCGCGCACGCGGTCGCCCAGCCGTCGTCCGAACAGGGCGACGGCCACGGCGGCGAGGAGGACCAGCACCGCGGAGAGCGCGCCGATGCCCGGCACGGTGACGGCCAGGACGACCAGCGCGCACGCCACGAACACCCCGTCCACCAGAATCGGTGCCACACCCTTGCTCATCCACAGCCGCAGGGCGGAAGCGTCACCGGTGAAGCGGAGCACGGTCACGCCGACCGTGCGCCGGAACGGCCCCCCCGCCTCGCTTCGGGCGACGTGGTCGAAGAGACGCATTCTGACGCTGTGTACGTAACTCTGGGCCAGCCGTTCCGCCAGCGGTTCGCCCGCCGCCTTGAGCAGCACGGTCGCGCAGGCCGACGTGACGAGTCCGACGGCCAGCGTGGTGGGCGAATAACCGGCGACATGCGTGTAGATGGCGCTGCGGTCGTTTCCGGACGTGATGCCCCCGCCGTGCGTGACGCGGTAGGCCGCGCCATGCACCAGCAGGGCGAAGGCGATCACACAGACCGCCTGCCCGAAACCCGCGAGCACCAACAGCAGCATCAGCCGGCGCCGCACACCGCCGAGGGTGTGCGGCATCCGGACGCGCCGCCGTCGGGTCATGGTCACGCCACTGTTTCGGCCGTCAGGGGACCGCTGTAGTCCGCCAGTCGGCTGCGTTCCTGCGGTACCCCGCTGTGTTCCGTCAGCCGGCCGGCCTCCTCCAGCCTCGTGGTGCCGTCTCCCGCGGCGCCCCTGCCTGCGACGGCGCCCGCGAGCAGTTGCTCGGCGACGGACGGGTCGGACAGGGCGGCCGCCTTGTACACCGGGACGTCCACGACGGTCAGCGCTTCGGCCATGGACAGCGGAGAGGACGTCAGCACCCCGCTCAGGGCCACGACGGGAAGTCCCTCCTCACGCAGCTGCCGTACTCCCGCCACCGCGCTGACCGACTCACCGGCCGCGAACACGATGCTGTCCACGCCGGTGCGGAACTCCGGTGTCCGCATCAGAGCCGCCGTCTCCCGTTGCAGGAGGCCGTCCGCGACCTCCAGCACAATGGCATCTGCCTGGTGACTCGTCAGATCCGTGATCGCGCTGCGCAGAATGCGGATCACCTGGGGCATCGGCTGCTGGTAGGTGGTGGGGAAACCCAGGTCGGTGAAATCGATGACCCGCGCCGCGCCCGCGTCGGCCATCAGCGTCGGATCCCCGGGCGCGCCGGTGCCGGTCACCTTTGCCGCGCCGACCCGGCGGCCGGCCAGGCTGAGGCCACGGATGAGGGCGGCGGCCACGGTCGTCTTGCCCGCGTTCATCGAGGTGCCGAGTACGGCGATGGTGCGCGGTCGCGGAGCGAGGACCGGCACCACGGGCCGGGCCAGGCGGGCGAGGTTGATGACGTCGCCGTGCTCGTCGGTCACCAGGCCCAAGGGCTGCAACCGGGTGGGGGATTTCATTCTGGAGTGGGAGGACACGACCCGCCCCGCTATGCCGCCTCCGGCGACCAGGTCACAAGGTCCGAAGTCGTCGGGCACCTCCGCCTCGAATTGGTCGGGGGCATAGCGGGCGCCAAAGGCGACCACGATCGTGTCTCCGACGAACAGCCGATTCCGCTTTCCGTGTACCTGCCCGAGGAATCTGTGCTGGCCGACTTCCGTCACCCGGCACAACACCAGGTCACCTGCCCGTGGAGGCTCATCCGGCACGCTCAGGCCGAGTGTTCCTATGTCTCCGTAGCCCAGCTCGACAAGACGGCGAGCGGTGTAGGAAACCTTCGCCACCTCATTGCCGCAAGAATTGAACCGCACGCTCTGCATGGATTTCTCCTTAGCCCGACGTCCCGCGGAGCACCAGCATCCGACGCGCTCGCAGAGTGCGCATTCCGATGCGTCATCAGGAGCAATCCGGAACTCCGAACGGACGACAGCCCGCCTCTGTTCGGCTCCACTGCCGGTCGAGGTTCGGCTCCGCCGCCGGCCGAGGAGACAGGCCCTACTCCCCCGTCAGCCCGGCCGCCGGTTCCAGCCGGACCACGACGGACTTGGAGGTGGGGGTGTTGCTGATGGCCGCCGTCGAGTCCAGGGGCACCAGGACGTTGGTCTCCGGGAAGTACGCCGCGCAGCAGCCGCGGGGCGTCGGGAAGGCGACCGTGCGGAAGGCCGGCGCCCTGCGCTCCACGCCGTCCTCGTACTCGCTGACGATGTCGACGAGGTCGCCGTCGGCGAGGCCACGGGCGGCGAGGTCGTCCCGGTGCACGAACAGCACACGGCGCCCCTGGTGGATGCCGCGATAGCGGTCGTCCAGCCCGTAGATCGTGGTGTTGTACTGGTCGTGCGACCGCAGTGTCTGCAGCAGCAGCCGGCCTTCCGGCACCCGCGGGAACTCCAGTGGGTTCACGGTGAAGTTGGCCCGGCCGGTGGCGGTGGTGAAGCGGCGCTCATCGCGCGGCGGGTGGGGCAGCGCGAAACCGCCCGGCTGCCGTACTCGGGCGTTGAACTCCTCGAAGCCGGGGATCACGCGGGCGATGCGGTCGCGGATGTGGTCGTAGTCGGCCGCGAAGTCCTCCCAGGGCACCCGGGAGTCGTCGGGTCCGAGAGCGGCCCGGGCCATCCCGCAGATGATCGCCACCTCGCTGAGGAGATGGTCGGAGGCGGGGGCGAGCCGTCCGCGCGAGAGGTGCACCAGGCCCATCGAGTCCTCGACCGTCACCAGTTGGGGCCCGGAGGGCCTCAGGTCGGCCTCGGTGCGGCCCAGGCAGGGCAGGACGAGCGCCTGTTCTCCGGTGACCGCGTGGGATCGGTTCAGCTTGGTGGAGATCTGCACGGTGAGCCGGCAGCCGCGCAGCGCCCGCTCCGTCAGCTCGGTGTCGGGGGCGGCGGCGACGAAGTTGCCGCCCAGCCCGACGAAGACCTTCACCCGGCCGTCGCGCATGGCGCGGATGGTGTCGACCGCGTCGTGGCCGTGGTGCCGTGGTGGTGCGAAGCCGAACTCGGCGCCGAGCGCGTCGAGGAAGTCCTCGCCCGGCTTCTCGTGGATGCCCATGGTCCGGTCGCCCTGCACGTTGGAGTGGCCGCGCACCGGGCACAGTCCGGCGCCGGGGCGGCCGATGTCGCCGCGCAGGAGAAGGAAGTTGACGACGTCGCGGATGGTCGGGACGGAATGGCGGTGCTGGGTGAGACCCATCGCCCAGCAGACGACGATCCGCTCGGCGGCGAGCACCTCTCGGAACGCGGCCCTGATCTCGTCCTCGGACAGCCCGGTGGCCGCCAGGACGTCCTCCCAGGCGGTCTTGCGGGCGAGCTCGGCGAACTCCTCGAAGCCGAGGGTGTGGGCGGTGATGAAGCCGGTGTCGAGGACGGTGCCGGGCGCGTCGTCCTCCGCTTCCAGCAGCAGCCGGTTGAACGCCTGGAACAGCGCCTGGTCGCCGCCCAGCCTGATCTGCAGGAAGAGATCGGCCAGTTGGGTACCGCCGCCGACCACGCCGGACGGCCGCTGGGGGTTCTTGAACCGGAGCAGACCGGCCTCGGGCAGCGGGTTGACGGCGATGACACGGGCGCCGCGCCGCTTGGCGCGCTCCAGGGCGGAGAGCATCCGCGGGTGGTTGGTGCCGGGGTTCTGGCCGACGACGAGGATCAGGTCGGCCTCGTAAAGGTCCTCCAGGCGGACGCTGCCCTTGCCGATGCCGATCGTCTCGACCAGCGCCGAACCACTCGACTCGTGGCACATGTTGGAGCAGTCCGGCAGGTTGTTGGTGCCCAGGAGCCGGACGAACAGCTGATAGAGGAAGGCGGCCTCGTTGCTCGCCCGGCCGGAGGTGTAGAAGGCGGCCTGGTCGGGATGGTCGAGCGCGGCGAGCTCGCGGGCGACGATCCCGAACGCGTCCTCCCACGAGATCGCGCAGTAGTGATCGCTGCCCGCCGGCCGGTACAGGGGACTGGTGAGGCGCCCCTGCTGTCCGAGCCAGTAGTCACTGCGCCCGGCGAGTTCGGCCAGACCGTGCTCGGCGAAGAACTCCGGGGTCACCCGGCGCACCGTGGCCTCCTCGGCCACCGCCTTGGCGCCGTTCTCGCAGAACTCTGCACGGTGCCGGTGTTCCGGTTCGGGCCAGGCGCAGCCGGGACAGTCGAAGCCGTCCTTCTGGTTGACCTGGAGCAGCGTGAGGAGGCTGCGGCGGGCGCCCATCTGGGCGTTCGCGTGGCGCAGCGAGGAGGTGACCGCCGGCAGCCCGGCGGCGTGGTCCTTCGGCGGGCCCACCCGCAGTCGGGCGTCGCCGGGGTCCTCGGCAGGGGCTTTGCGGGTCATCGATGCGCTCCGCGGGACGATGGAAGCCTTGAGTTGCATAATGCGATCGACATCTCACGATACGCAACGCATCCAAGGAACCCCGCCCGGTGGCGTTCTGTCAAGACGCCGCCCCCTTGACAACCTCGGAGCCGAGCGGAAAGCATGTTGCATATGTAGAAGCAGGTTGCGCTATTCGAGACAGCCTTCGAGACGCAGAGCACCGCCGCACCCGCACCCCAACCCGAGGAAGCCGCGGATGACCGTTCTGAACACGCCCCTGCATGAGCTCGACCCGGCCGTCGCCGCCGCGCTCGACGCCGAGCTGGAGCGCCAGCAGTCCACCCTGGAGATGATCGCC
>NZ_FNHV01000016.1 GCF_900103585.1 Streptomyces sp. cf386 | reverse complement strand
CGAACTGGATCATGCCGCTGCAGATCGGCGCGCCGGACGTGGCGTTCCCGCGGCTGAACATGTTCGCCTACTGGCTGTACCTGTTCGGCTCGCTCATCGCGGTCGGTGGCTTCCTCACCCCGCAGGGTGCGGCCGACTTCGGCTGGTTCGCCTACTCCCCGCTGTCGGACGCGGTCCGCTCGCCGGGCATCGGCGCCGACATGTGGATCATGGGTCTGGCCTTCTCCGGCTTCGGCACCATCCTCGGCGCGGTCAACTTCATCACCACGATCATCTGCATGCGCGCCCCCGGCATGACCATGTTCCGCATGCCGATCTTCGTGTGGAACGTGCTGCTCACCGCGGTCCTGGTCCTGCTCGCCTTCCCCGTCCTCGCGGCCGCGCTGTTCGCGCTGGAGGCGGATCGCAAGTTCGGAGCGCATGTCTTCGACTCGGCGAACGGCGGGGCGTTGCTGTGGCAGCACCTGTTCTGGTTCTTCGGGCATCCAGAGGTGTACATCATCGCGCTGCCGTTCTTCGGCATCATTTCCGAGGTCATCCCGGTCTTCTCCCGTAAGCCGATGTTCGGCTACATGGGTCTGGTCGCGGCGACCATCGCGATTGCGGGTCTGTCCGTGACGGTGTGGGCGCACCACATGTACGTCACCGGCGGTGTGCTGTTGCCGTTCTTCGCCTTCATGACGTTCCTCATCGCCGTACCGACAGGCGTGAAGTTCTTCAACTGGATCGGCACCATGTGGAACGGCTCGCTGAGTTTCGAAACCCCCATGCTCTGGGCCTTCGGCTTCCTGATCACCTTCGTCTTCGGCGGCCTGACCGGCGTCATGCTCGCCTCACCGCCGCTGGACTTCCCGACGTCCGACACCTACTTCGTCGTCGCCCACTTCCACTACGTCATCTTCGGCACGGTCGTCTTCGCGATGTTCGCCGGATTCCACTTCTGGTGGCCGAAGTTCACCGGCAAGATGCTCGACGAGCGCCTCGGCAAGATGACCTTCTGGACGCTGTTCATCGGCTTCCACGGCACCTTCCTCGTCCAGCACTGGCTGGGCGTGAACGGAATGCAGCGCCGGATTCCGGACTATCTGGCGGTGGAAGGGCTCACGCCCCTCAACACCCTGTCGAGTGTGTTCTCTTTCGTGCTCGGACTGTCCCTGCTGCCGTTCTTCTACAACATCTGGAAGACCGCGAAATACGGCAAGAAGGTCGAGGCCGACGACCCGTGGGGCTACGGCCGCTCGCTGGAGTGGGCGACTTCCTGCCCGCCGCCGCGCCACAACTTCGTCGCCCTGCCGAAGATCCGTTCCGAGTCCCCCGCGTTCGATCTGCATCACGGCCCCGTGCCGGAGAGGGAGTTGACCGCTCTGTGAGCATCACGGACAAGTTCCTCAACGACATCGAGGGGCATCTGCTGCTCGCCGCGACCCGCGAGGAGGGCCGTACGGCGGCCGTGCGCTTCAGCGCCCCGCTGCACTGGCTGACGGACGCGCAGCGGGGCGAGGTGGAGCGGCGGTTCGAGGCGGAGTACCTCGCACTCGCCCGCGTCTCCTGGCAGCACACGGCGGAGCGTGCCGGGAGACTGCGGGACGAGTACGAGGCGACGTACCGCGATCTGCGGCGCCGTCTGCTGGCCGGCTGGCTGCTGACCTGCGCCGTGGCATTCGGCGTGCTGGTCGTGTGCCTCGCCTAGGCCGGCGCTAGCTCACCGTCCACTTCTGGTTGTTCTGCCCGTTGCAGGCCCAGAGCACCAGCTTCGAGCCGTTGGCCGTGGCAGCGCCGTACGCGTCGAGGCAGAGCCCGGCGTTGACATTGGTGAGGGTGCCGTCGCTGCCCAGGTTCCACTTCTGGTTGTTCTGGCCGTTGCAGTCCCAGATGACGACCCGGGTGCCGTTGGTCGTGCCCTGGTTGTAGGCATCGAGGCATTTGTTGCCGTACACCACCAGTTCCTTGCGGGTGCTGTTGTACTGCCACACCTGGTTCTGGCCGCCACCGCAGTCCCACAGTTGCGCGTCGGTGCCGTTGGCGATGGTGTTGTCGTTGATGTCCACGCAGCGACCGGACCCGGTCCCCGTGATCAGCGTGCCGTTCTTGCCGGGCAGCGGGCGGACGACGATCCCTCCGAGGGTCGGGGCGCCGGAGAAGGAGATCGTGTTGGTGTTGCCCTTCAAGAGGGAGACGTTGACGGAGATGTTGCCCGGGCTGGAGCCGGTCGGCGGGAAGGAGACCTTGGTGGAGGTCTGGCCGTTGACCGTGAGGGTGGCGGTGCGGGCGGTGGAGGTGTTGTTGGTGTAGGAGACCTCGACCGTCTTCAGACCGGCACTGCCGGCGACCACGCCGGAGAAACTCGACGTGCCGTCGTACGTGCTGGCGGACTGTTCGGTGCCGCCGGTGACGGTGAGCATCACGGAGCCGCCGGCCGGGACGCCGGCGGTGTAACTCGTGCCGGTGGTGGCGACGTTCTGGCGGGCCCACAGGTCGCGGACGGTCGCGGAGGCGTTCGTCAGACCGAGGTCGGACCAGCGCACGGTCATGTTCTGCGTCGTCGAGGTGCGGTTGAGGAGGACGACGGCACGGTTACCGCTGCCGGAGAGGACCTTGCCGTAGACCTGGAGACCGGAGGTGTCCTCGGCGACCTCGACGCCCTGGAGGCCGCGCGGGTCCTGGTCGACCGCGATGACCTCGGGGTTGGTGAGGATGCTCGTCGACTCAGCTGTGAGGGTGGTGAGGTCGACGCCGGCGAGGAGCGGAGCGCCGGAGATCGCCCACAGGCTCATGTGGGAGCGGCTCTGGGCGGCGGTCAGGCCGTTCATCCCGACGACCATCATGTCGGGGTCGTTGTAGTAGCCGGTGTGCTGGGCGGTGGGGTGGATGTTGCGGTCGAAGGCGGTGAGGACGTTGGCGTACGACGGCGTGCCGCCGTGGAAGAAGATGTCCGTGTTCGTGCGCCACATCGGGCCCATGCCCGGCGCCCAGTTCCAGGGGTTGGAGTAGCCCCAGTTGCACAGCGAGAGGGCGAGCGGGCGGCCGGTGGTGGCGGTCGCGGCGGCCACGGCGTCGCTGATCGCCTGGTAGGTCGTCTTCGGGTCGAGGCCCTCGGCGTCACCGCCGCACCAGTCGACCTTCACGAAGTCGAAGCCCCACTGGGAGAAGGCGAGCATGTCCTGCTCGTAGTGGCCCTCGCTGCCCGAGCCGGGCGCGGCCGGTCGACCGGTCGGGAAGTAGTAGCCGCAGCCGTCCTTGCCGGCGTCGGTGTAGATGCCGGCCTTGAGGCCCTTGCTGTGGATGTAGTCGGCGATGGCCTTCATGCCGCCCGGCCACTCCGCCTCGTCGACGGTGATGTTGCCGGCACTGTCCCGGGTGCCCTGCCACCAGCCCTCGTCGATGTTGATGTAGTCGTAGCCGGCCTCGGGCAGCCCCGCCGCCACGAACGCGTCGACCTGCCGCTTGATGACGTTGTAGTCGACCTTCGCGGCGAACGCGTTCCAGGACGCCCAGCCCATGGGCGCGGTGGGCACCGCTATCTGGCGGTTCGTCGTCGCCGCCTGGGCCGGGGCGGGTCCCGCGAACAGCAGGGCGGCCGACGCGGTGAGCGCCAGGACGAGGGCGCGGACGACCGCGGATCTGAGGCGGCGTACGGGACTCATTCGGGGCGGGGGAAACATGCGGCTCCTAAGTGCGGGGGGAACACCCGGCTCGTCCGATATTTCGAACTCGATTCGGAACATCGAACATGTCGCGCTGAAGTTAGAGCCACGAGTGGGTGAAGTCAACGGTCGGGGCAGACCTGAAGTCGCCGTTTCCCACGTCCCGTTGGCCCATGGGGCCGGCCGCGCCGCCATACTGGCCGAGTGCGCGTAGCGATCATGACGGCGGGCTCCCGGGGCGATGTGGCCCCTTACACCGGCCTCGGCCACGCCCTGTCCCGGGCCGGACACGACGTCACCCTGGTGACGCACGGCCGCTTCGAACGGCTCGTGGCGGGGTCGGGCGTACGCTTCCGTCCGCTGCCGTTGGATCCACGGGCCGAGCTTGAGTCCGCGCGCGGGCGGAGTCTGCACCGCAGCGCGACCGGCGTGGGCAAGCTCGTGCGTGTGGTCGGGATGGCGCGCGCCCTGGCCGGGCGGATGACCGACGACATGCTGGCCGCCGCGCGGACCAGCGACGTCCTGCTCCTGGCGGCCTCCACCGCACCGCTGGGGCAGGCCCTGGCCGAGGGACTCGCCCTGCCGAGCATCGCCCTCCCGCTGCAACCCCTCGCCCCCACCCGGGAGTTCGGGCCGCCGATGCTCGGCGTCCGCTCCTGGGGAGGCCTCGGCAACCGCCTCGCCGGGCACGGGGTGAACCTGGCCATCGAGCGGGTCTTCTCGGCGGCCGTACCGGAGGCGCGGGCGAGGCTCGGGCTGTCCCGCCGTGGAGCGACCGGCACACGAAGGGGCCGCGTCCTGCACGGTTTCAGCCCTCTGGTCGTCCCCCGGCCACGCGATTGGCACCCGACCCTGGAAGTCACGGGTTACTGGTGGCCGTACGACGGCGCCGCTCAACTTCCCTCCGCGCTGCGGGACTTCCTGGACGCGGGCCCGCCGCCGGTCTATGTGGGCCTGGGCAGCGCCACCGTGCCCGATCCGGCGGGGCTGAGCGCCGAGGTCGTGGGCGCCCTGCGCCGGGCCGGGCTGCGCGGGGTGATCCAGCGGGGGTGGGGCGGGCTGGAGGCCTCCGGGGACGACGTCCTGACCATCGACGACGTACCGCACTCCGCGCTGTTCCCGCGGATAGCGGCCGTGGTGCACCACTGCGGCGCGGGCACCACCGCGGCCGGGCTGCGCGCCGGAGTGCCGGCCGTTCCCGTGCCGGTGCAGTTCGACGAGGGCTTCTGGGCCGCTCGCCTGGTCGCGCTCGGCGTGGCGCCCCGGGCCGTGCCGCTGCGGAAGTTGACGGCCGAGGCACTGACAGCGGCCGTACGGCAGGCGACCGGCGATCCGTCCTACGCCCGCCGCGCCCGGGCTCTGGCCGACGAGCTGCGCGCCGAAGACGGTGCGGCACCCGTACTCGACGCGGTGAACCGGCTCGCGGGCTGAGCCGCGGCAGACCCGGCCGACTCGACTGTGCGCTCTCGGCCCGGATTCAGGGCCCGGTGACCCTCGGATCCGCCGGCTGGAGGATGCCGAGGAGGAGGCGTACGAGTTCGTCGACGACCTCGTCGAGGGTCGCGTCCACCCATCCCGCGCTCCAGTCGTGCAGCAGCCCGTTGACGCTGCCGATGAACGCGGTCACGGCGAGGCGGTAGTCGCGGGGTGCCGCCTCCCCGCGGGCGACGGCGGCGGCCACCTCGGCGCAGACGAGGTCGATCCACTGGGCGCGGCGGGCGAGGCGCTGCTCCTCCAGGCGCGGGCTGACGCCGACGATCTCGACGAAGGTGATGCGGATGCGGCGCGGGTCGGCGGTGACGTTCGCGGCGTACGCGCGGAAGATCGCGGTGGCGCGTTCGGAGAGCTGCCGGTCGGCCACCTCGGCCGCCGCCGCCAGTACCGCCTCCTCCGACCACCCGTTGACCTGGAGGTGGAGGGCGGCCAGCACATCCTCCAGGCTGCGGAACTCCTCGTAGAACTGGCGGGTCGACAGGCCCGCGGCCTCGCTCAGCGCCGCGACGGTCGTGCCCCGGTAGCCGGGGCCGGCGCCGAACAACTGGAGCGCCCCGTCCAGGAAACGGCGCCGCCGCTCGGCCTGTCGCTCCTTTGCCGACTTGCCGCCGTAGCGGCCGGTGGGCGCCTTGAGCCTGCCCGCCACACTGTCCTCCCACCACCTCGCCGACCCGACGGCCAATCTTGTCGTGTCCGCGGTCTTGTGGAGAAGAGCACCCCTTCCTTACTTTTCAGTAAGTTCACTCCGAAAGCACATATGCTCAGACCAGAGCCTTGAGCACCGCGCCCACCCCGTCCTCGGTCGCCATGTGCCGCGCGGCGATGGAGGCGGCACGGGCGTACGTCTGGCGCCGTACGGCCTGGAGGAGCGCATCGGCGAGCCGCTCGACGGTGAGGGACGCGAACGGGATCGGTGCGGTGGCCGCGCCGATCGACGCCACTCGTCCCGCCCAGAACGGCTGGTCCGCCGTCACCGGCACCGGGATCGCGGGCACACCGGCGCGCAGGGCCGCCGCCGTAGTGCCCGCCCCGGCGTGATGGACGACCGCGGCCACCCTCGGGAACAGCAGCGCGTGCGGTAGGTCACCGATCGTCAGGACGTCGTCATCGCCGTCGACTGCGAGTCCGGCGCTGCCCGTCTGCACGATGCCGCGCAGCCCGGCCCGGTGCAGCGCACGGACGGCGATCTCGCTCAGCCGCTCACCGTGCCCGGCCGCCATGCTGCCGAAGCCGATGAAGACCGGGCGCGCTCCCGCCGCGAGGAAGTCCTCGACCTCGGCGGGCAGCCGACGGTCCGGTGCGACGTACGGCCACCAGGTGCCGACGACGTCGAGTCCCTCACGCCAGTCGGACGGGCGGGGTACGAGCGCCGTGCTGAAGCCGTGCAGGACGGGCACGTTGGCCCGCTCCTGTCGGCGGCGCATCGCAGCGGGAGCCATCGGTGGCAGGGCGAGGCGGCGGCGCAGTTCGGTGACGGCCTCGGTGTAGACGCGGTCGGCCATGCGCAGCGCGAAGCGTCCCGCGGTGCGGTTGCCGAGGCGGCCGCGGGAGCGGGTGCCCATGACGGTGGGCGGGAAGTCGCCGGTCGGGGTGGTGGGTTGGAGGTGGACGCCGATCGTCGGGATGCCCATGGCCTCGGCCACATGCCAGCCGAGCGGAGCCGTGGTGGCCGACAGCAGGAGCAGTTCGGTGCCCGGGTCGATCGCGTCGGCGAATCCCTGGCCCAGCTGGGTGACGAGCACGGCGGCGGTGCGCATCAGTTCACGTCGGCCCTCGACTCCGCCCTGGGAATGCGGGCGGGTGGGCAGCCCCCTGGACTCCAGCCCGGCCTCCCGTACGAGGGGCGCGAAGGGGTCGGTCGTGACCACGGTGACGTCGTGCCCGGCGTCGCGCAGGCCGGCTCCCAGCCCCGTGTACGGAGCCACGTCACCTCGCGATCCGGCGGCGGCGATCAGGATCCTCAACTCTCCTCCTCTGGGTCCGTCCGGCGGGCCGCGTTCGCATGGACGGCCTTGCACAAGTAGGCGGCGAGGCCCGGCCGTTGCTGCGAGGGCGGGACGACGAGCGCGAAGGCGCGCGGGTCGGCGGCGAAGTCGTCCGCGATGCGCCGGTGCATGTCGGGCGGACAGGTGGTGAACCAGCGGGCGATGTGCAGCCGGTGCTCCTCGGCGAGGTCCATCGCCCGCTCGCTGTCGACGGGCTCCCCCTCGTCGAAGGCCGCGAGCAGCTCCACGCGCCAGGCGGCGGCCTCGCCCATGAGCTGCCGCCAGTCCTCCTTGGTGTGGGCGGCGGCGCGCGCCATCGACTCCTTCTGCCCCGCCGAGTCCTGCCACTTGAGCTGGGCCTCGGTGGCGTAGCTGAGGTCGAAGCCGATCTCCCCGAAGACCTCGAAGCGCTCGGCGGGGGTCAGCTCCACGCCCGTCTGCTGGACCTCGATGGCCTGCTCGGCGACCTCGGCCAGCCGCTGGAGCCGACCGATCTCCTCGCCCAACTGCCGCAGCCGAGACCGGAGTTGCTCCAGGGCGTTCGCCTGCGGGTCCTTCAGGATCTCGGCGATCTGGTCGAGGGAGAGGCCGAGTTCGCGGTAGAAGAGGATCTGCTGGAGCCTGGCCAGATCGGCGTCGCCGTACAGCCGGTAACCGGCGCCGCTGCGGCCACTGGGCGAGAGGAGTCCCGCCCGGTCGTAGTGGTGCAGCGTGCGCACGGTCACCCCGGCGAAGGCCGAGACCTGCCCCACGGAGTAGCTCATTCACCTGCCCTTTCGTCGAGGTACAGCGTGCAGCCTGACGTAAGGGCAGGGTCAAACGGCGGTTCCTATCCGGCGTTCTGCGCGGCCCAGGCAGAGAGTTCGGACCGTGCGGCGTTCAGCACGGCTGTCGAGGGCGCACTCGCCCCGTTCGTCACCAGCGCGTAGTGCAGCACCCCGGAGTCCGAGTCGGTGAGCAGGAGGCGACGGCTGCCCGTGCCACCCGGTTCGGCGGCCACCCCGACCGGGGTCGTAGAGGTGTACGACGGCGGCGAGTA
The DNA here is from genome assembly GCF_900103585.1 of Streptomyces sp. cf386. Lineage (GTDB taxonomy): Bacteria > Actinomycetota > Actinomycetes > Streptomycetales > Streptomycetaceae > Streptomyces. The sequence continues at coordinate 246,548 of NZ_FNHV01000016.1, read as the reverse complement.
CACCGTGCCCAGGTCGGACACCACCGTGGTCGACCCGGTCGGGAACGAGGCCGGAAGGTGCAGCTCGGTCGGCGCCGAGCCGCTGTTGGAGCGCCACACCAGCAGCCCGTACTGCCCCGATCCCACCAGCTGCGCCACGTTCGGCAGCGAGCCGGGTACGGGGTTCCAGGTCAAGGTCGTCGAGCCGTCCCGTGAGCGGTCCTCGTAGGTGAAGGCGACGGTCGTACCGGATGTGGCGCTCGGATAGATCCGGTCGAGCAGCCGGGCGTCCTGGCGGAGCACCGGTGTGCCGGAGTCGTCGAGGCGGACGGCGGACAGGTCCTCGCCGTTCCAGGCGTCGCCGTCGGTCTGCACCTTGTCAGGGTTGTCGTTCATCAGCTCGTGGTGACGGCCGTTGTAGATATCCCACTGCCACTGGGAGCCGGAGAGGACGGGACCGGAGCCCGACGGGTTCGACCACCAACTCGCGCCCTTCACCCGGGAGTCGAGGGCCTGGTACATCGCCTTGTAGACCGTCGGCGCCTTGTCGGAGACGGATCCGGTGAGCGGATGCCCGAACTCGCTGATGATCGCGGTCGTCCCGGTGGCGGAGGCGCGGTCGCGGACGGTCCCGAAGTCGCCCACGTACTGCCCGTTCTCGGCCTTGCCCCACATGAAGACGCCGGAGATGGCCTTCTGGTCGTAGAAGTGGGTGTTGAAGACGTAGCGCGGGCCGAGCGTGCCGGCGTCCAGGAGTCCGCCCTCCTCCTTCTGGAAGTCGATGTTGGCGTTCCAGAAGAGGTTGGGCTCGACGAAGGCCGGCTTGGCCTGCCAGCCCGCCGCGTCCATGCGGGCCCGGAACTTGACGTAGAAGGGCCACAGCACGTCCTTCTCCCACGTCCGGCTGGTCTGGCCGGAGTCGTAGGTGCCCGCGTGCGGCTCGTTCCACGGGTCGAACCCGACGACGCCCGCGAACTGGGCGGCGGTGAGGTTCTGCTTCATATACGTCATCGCCTGCTGGGCGGTGTCGAGGAAGGCGTCCTGGAGGCCGTACTCGTTGTGCCAGAAGTCGTACGTCGACTGCTTCACGGCCTCGTTCGAGGTGATGTTCTGGCCCCAGAACGGGCAGATCCCGCAGTACTCGTCCGGGTAGTCGCCGAGGTCGACCGCCCACTTGGGGGCGCCGTCGCCGGTGTACCAGCTGTCCGAGTCGAACAGCCAGCGGGAGTAGAGGTCCTGGTGGAAGTCGGGGTACACGCGGATCCCGGCGTCCAGGAACGCGCGGATCTGGTCGGTGGCCTTGGCGAGGTAGGTGGTGTCCACCTGGCCGCGCACGGGCTCCGCGTAGGCCCAGGAGAGCAGGAAACGGACCGAGTTGCCGCCGCCCAGCGCGCGCAGCGCGGTCGCGGACTTCTTGGCGTCGGCGGTCGACGCGAAGGGCAGACCGTTGTTCTCCTTCAGCTTCGTCTCGCCGGAGACGTTGTAGCCGCGCAGCACGACCTCGCGGCCGTTGCCGTCGGTGAAGCGGCCGTTCTGCACGGTGAGGGGGGTTTCGTCGAACCAGAGGGAGCCGGGAAGGGTGGCGGCGGTGGCGGGAGTGGGGCCCGCCACCGTCAGGGATCCGAAGAGGACGACCAGGACAACGAGCAGACGCGTCCGGATGTTCGGCATGTCCACTACAGTCCGGTGATATCAGGACACAGTCAACACCCCTGACTCTGGAGTAAGTCCCGCCCCGGCAAGCTCAGTTGCCCACTCTGCGCGTCAGGTTCAACAGGTACTCCCTCCGGTTCAGCGGATTGAGGTCGGTGCGCCGGCGCTCGGGTTCCGTGCCGCGGGCGGCCGGTGCGTAGTGGTCGAAGGCGCTCTCCAGCTCCCCCTCGCCGCGGGTCAGCCCTGGCAGTTGCTGCTCCAGCTCGTGCACATGGGCCACGGGCACCGCCCCCTCCAACGAGCAGGAATCACCCCGTGTCTGAGTCGTCTGCGGCACCGCGCGCAGCCTGGCCAGCACCGGCAGCAGGGCGGCCAGGGTGTCGGTCGGGGCCTCGATGCGGAAGCGGTGCATCGGCTCGTGGACCTGGGTGCCCGCCCGGCGCAGGGCCTCGATCAGGACCAGCGGGGTCAGGCCGCGGAAGTCGTAGCCGGTGCTGGACATGCTCTTGTCGAAGCCCTGGTGCGCGTGGCTCTGCCGGGGCGAGTAGCCGGAGTGGGTCATGGTGACCGTGCAGTCGGGGACCTGCCAGCCGTGCAGGCCCTGACCGAGGGTCTCGCGGACGGTGTCCTCGACGGCCTTGAAGAAGGCGTACGGCATGGAGCCCAGTTCCACCTCCAGCCGGAAGCCGACTCCGGATCCGACCGGCGCCGGGTCGACGCGCAGGCCGACCGTCGCGAGGAACGGGTTGCCGTCCTTCTTGTTGAACTCGACCGCCGCACCCGAGCCGACCGGCCGCTCGATGCACAGCGGTGTCGTCTCGTGGAAGGTGACGTCGAGGCCGAACTCGTCGGCGAGCGTGGCCTGGATGACCTCCTTCTGCACCTCGCCGTAGAGGGAGACGAAGGTCTCCCGCCGTACCTCGTCGTGGCGCAGGTCGATCAGCGGGTCCTGCTCGGCGAGACGGGTGAGCGCGCGGTGCAGGGCCCGTCGGTCCGTGCCGCCGGCCGGGGCGACGATCGTTTCGAGGGTGGGCGGCGCGAAGTAGTGCCCGTACGCCTTGCGGGGTTCGCCGATCGCGTCGCCGATCCTGATGTCGGACAGGCCCCACAGTCTGGCGATCCGGCCCGCCGTCACCTGGTCGTCCCTGATGTCCGTGCCCTGGTCGAAGACGCTGATCGCGGTGATCCGGCCCTCGGCGCGGGAGTCGCCGGTCCCGCCCGTCTCCCCCGGGGCGCCGAAGGGGATGCGGTCGCGGGTGCGCAGGGTGCCGGAGAACATGCGCGCGTAGGCGACCTTCTCCCCCGCCGGGCCCCGCGCCACCTTGAAGACGGTCCCCGAGGCCGGTCCCTCGACGTCGCCGTCGGCGGCGGGCAGCAGCTCCCTGATCCCGCCGATCAGCGCCTCGACGCCCGCGCCGGTGATGGCGGACCCGAAGTACACGGGGTGGACCAGCGCCTGCCGGGTCTGGTCGGCGAGGGCGGCGCGGAGGTCGTCGTAGGAGACCGCGTCCTCGATGTACGCCGTCAGCAGCTCGTCGTCGTGGTCGGCGAGGACGTCGAGTGCCGACGGCGCGAGGCCGGGGACGAAGCGGGCGTCACGGGTGCCGAGGCCGTCGGCGGTGCCCATCGGTACGACGGCCGCGGTCAGCCGTTCGGCGACGGCCCGCAGGACGGCGTCGGAGCGCGCCCCGCGTCGGTCGATCTTGTTGACGAAGACGAGCGTGGGGATACGCAGCCGCTGCAGCGTGCGCATCAGGACGCGGGTCTGGGGCTGGACGCCCTCGACGGCGGACACGACCAGCACGGCGCCGTCGAGGACGCCGAGCACCCGCTCCACCTCGGCGATGAAGTCGGGGTGGCCGGGGGTGTCGATGAGGTTGACGGTCACGTCGTCGAGGGCGAACGAGACGACGGCGGACTGGATGGTGATGCCGCGCTGCCGCTCCAGCGCGAGGGAATCGGTCTGCGTGTTCCCGGCGTCGACGCTGCCGATCTCGTCGATCACGCCGGCCGAGTGCAGCAGGCGCTCGGTCAGGCTGGTCTTACCGGCGTCGACATGGGCGAGGATCCCGAGGTTGAGCAAGTGCACGAAGCGTCATGTCCTTCGATGAGGGGGTCGTTCCTTCCGGGGTGGACATGAACGCAGAGCGCATCGGTGCTCCTCCTTGCGTGCCGACGGGACCCGTGAAGTGCACCAGGGAGGGACCTGGGCAGGCAATGGATTAACGCTCAACGAACCCTGCCGCAGCACTCGCCGTCACCCCGGAGCCGCCATAGAGTGACGTACATCACGCCCGGCCGATGTTTCCCTCTCTTATCCACCCGATCGGTCTCTGGAGGGCACATGACCCACATCTCGCTGAAGGTGGACGGCACGACGTACGAGGACGACGTGGAACCCCGTCTCCTTCTGATCCACTACCTGCGCGACCGACTCGGCCTGACCGGCACCCCGATCGGCTGCGACACCTCGAACTGCGGGACCTGCACGGTCGACCTCGACGGCGAGAGCGTCAAGAGCTGCTCGGTGCTGACCGTCCAGGCGGACGGGGGCGAGGTGACCACCGTGCAAGGGCTCGCCACCGACGGGGAGTGGACCGACTTGCAGAAGGCGTTCCACGAGGAGCACGCCCTGCAGTGCGGCTACTGCACCCCGGGCATGATCATGGCGGCACGCGATCTGCTGCGTGAGCACCCGCACCCCACACCCGACGAGGTGCGGCACGGCCTGGAGGGCAACCTCTGCCGCTGCACCGGCTACCAGAACATCGTGCAGGCCGTCCTGGCCGCCTCCGAGGAGGAGGTGACGACATGACAGAGACGGTGCAGCGGGAGGTCGGCCGCGCCCGGCCCCGCAAGGAGGACGCCCACCTGATCACCGGCCAGACCACCTGGACGGACAACATCGTCGTCAACGGACTGCTGCACTTCGCGCTCCTGCGCAGCCCGATGGCCCACGCCCGCATCGAGCGCGTCGACGTCTCCCCCGCCCTCGAACGCCCCGGCGTCATCGCCGCGTTCAGCGGCGCCGACCTCGCCGAGGGCCTCGGCTCGATGCCCTGCGTCTGGCCGGTGACCGAGGACATCGTGATGCCCGACCACCCGCCGATCGCCGTCGACGAGGTACGCCACGCGGGCGACGCGGTGGCCGTCGTCGTGGCCCGCGACCGGTACGCCGCCGCCGACGCGCTGGAGGCGATCGAGGTCGACTACGAGCCCCTGCCCCCGGTGCTCGACCTGGAGGCCGCGCTGGAGCCGGACAGCCCGCTGGTGCACGCCGACAAGGGCACCAACCGCTGCTACACCTGGCCGCTGAAGACGGGCGAGGACTTCGACTCCGTACGGCGACGGGCCGAGGTGACCCTGAAGCGCCGCTACCACCAGCAGCGCCTGATCCCCAACGCCATGGAGCCCCGCGCGGTCGTCGTCACCCCGGTCTCGGCCTCCGGCGAGTACACGCTCTACTCCTCGACCCAGATCCCGCACATCGTGCGCGTCCTGATGTCCATGGTCACCGGCATCCCCGAGAACAAGATCCGGGTCATCGCCCCGGACGTAGGCGGCGGCTTCGGCTCGAAGCTCCAGGTGTACGCCGAGGAGGCCATCGCCCTCACGGTCGCCCGGCGCCTCGGCCGGCCGGTGAAGTGGACCGAGTCCCGGTCCGAGGGCTATCTGGCGACCCACCACGGGCGCGGCATGATCCAGGACGTCGAGATCGCCGCGAACCGCGACGGCAAGGTGCTCGGCCTCAAGGTCGACCTGCTGGCCGACATGGGCGCCTACCTGATGCTGATCACGCCGGGCACCCCGCTGCTCGGGGCGTTCATGTACCCGGGCATCTACAAGATGGACGCCTACGATTTCACCTGCACGGGCGTCTTCACGACCAGGACGCCGACCGACGCCTACCGCGGTGCCGGACGCCCCGAGGCGACGTTCGCCATCGAGCGGACCATGGACGAGCTGGCCGTCGAACTCAGCTTGGACCCGGTCGAGTTGCGGCGCCGGAACTGGATCCGGCACGAGGAGTTCCCGTACACGAGCATCGCGGGCCTGACCTACGACAGCGGCAACTACGAGGCGGCGACGGCCAAGGCCCTGGAGCTGTTCGACTACGACAAGCTCCGCGCCGAACAGGCCGACCGCAACGAGCGGGCGGACACCGTACGGCTCGGCATCGGCGTCTCGACGTACACCGAGATGTGCGGCATCGCACCGAGCCGGATCCTTAAGGATCTGCGGTACGCGGCGGGCGGCTGGGAGGCGGCGAGCATCCGCATGCTGCCCACCGGCAAGGTCGAGGTGGTCACCGGTACCAGCCCGCACGGGCAGGGCCATGTGACCTGCTGGGCCCAGATCGCCGCAGATGTGCTCGGCATCCCCTTCGACGACGTCGAGGTGGTGCACAGCGACACCAGGGCGGCGCCGCAGGGCATGGACACCTACGGCTCGCGGTCAGTGGTGATCGGCGGGATGGCCGTCCACCACGCGGCGCTGAAGGTGGTGGACAAGGCCCGCAAGGTGGCCGCCCATCTGCTGGAGGCCAGCGAGCAGGACCTGGACTTCGCGAACGGGGTCTTCTCCGTGAAGGGCTCCCCGGAGGCGCGCAAGACCATCCAGGAGGTCGCCTTCGAGACGTTCTCCTCGCACGACCTGCCCGACGGCATGGAGCCCACCATCAACGCCGAGCACCTGCTCGACCCGGACAACTTCTCCTTCCCGCACGGCACCCACCTGTGCGCGGTCGAGGTCGACACGGAGACCGGGCAGGCCCACATCCGGTCGTACGTCTGCGTCGACGACGTCGGTCGGGTGATCAACCCGGTGATCGTCGAGGGGCAGATACACGGAGGGCTGGCGCAGGGCATCGCGCAGGCGCTGTACGAGGAGGCCGTGTACGACGAGGAGGGCAACCTCGTCTCCGGCACGATGGCGGACTACCTGGTGCCGTCGGCCGCCGACCTGCCCGACTTCGTGACGGACCGGACGGAGACGCCGGCGACCTCGAACGCCTTGGGCGTCAAGGGAGTCGGTGAGACCGCGACGATCGCCTCGACGCCCGCCGTCGTCAACGCGGTCCTGGACGCGCTGCGGCCGCTGGGCGTGACGGACATCCGGATGCCCTGCACACCCCAGCGGGTCTGGAAGGCGATCGAGGAGGCACGGTCATGATTCCTCCGGCATTCGACTACGCCCGTCCGACGAGCGTCGCCGAGGCGGTCCGCGCGCTCGCCGAGGGCGGTGAGGACGCCAAGGTGCTGGCCGGCGGGCAGAGCCTGCTGCCGCTGCTGCGGATGCGGCTGGCCTTTCCCGAGGTGCTCGTGGACGTCGGACGCGTCCCCGAGCTGCGCGGAGTACGCGAGGACGACGGCACACTCGTCATCGGCGCCATGACCACCCACCACCATGTGCTCCACGACCCGCTGGTCCGCCGCCACGCCGGTCTGCTGGCCGCCGCCACGGCCACGGTCGCGGACCCTGCCGTACGCCATCGCGGCACCCTCGGTGGCTCCCTCGCGCACGGCGATCCGGCCGGGGACCTGCCCGCGGTGGTACTGGCCCTGGACGGCGAGCTGGTGGCGGTCGGCCCCCGAGGCCGGCGCGTCATCCCGGCGCGGGAGTTCTTCGTCGACTACCTCCAGACCGCGCTGGCCCCCGACGAACTACTTGTGGAGGTGCGGGTACCCAAGACGGACGGCTGGGGCTTCAAGTACGAGAAGTTCCACCAGGTCGCCCAGGCGTGGCCGATCGTCGGCGTGGCAGCGCTGGTGCGACGGAACGACGGGCACATCGCGGAGGCCCGGGTCGGGCTGTCCAACATGGGCAGCACGCCCGTGCGCGCGGCCGCGACCGAGGAGGCGCTGACCGGCGTCTCCGATCCGGACGCCGTGGCACAGGCCGCCGGGGAGGCGGCGCAGGGCACCCGGCCCTCGCAGGACCTCTCGGCCTCCCCCGAGTACCGGGCGCACCTGGCCCGGGTGCTCACCAAGCGGGCGGTGCTGGCGGCCGCCGGGATGGGGTGAGCGACGATCACCGGCATGGACGGTCCGGAGCAGGTGCGGGCCCGCCTGGAGGAGACGGGGTACCTCGTCGACGACGGGCTGGCCATCGCCTGCTTCCTGGCCCTGCGGCTGGGCCGGCCGCTGTTCTGCGAGGGCGACGCGGGCGTCGGCAAGACCGCGCTCGCGTCCGCCCTCGCCGAGGCGCAGGGCGCCCCGCTGATCCGCTTGCAGTGCCATGAGGGCATCGACGCCTCGCAGGCCCTGTACGACTGGGACTTCCCGCGCCAGCTGCTGCATCTGCGGGCGGCCGAGGCCGCCGGTGTCACCGACGCCGACCGGCTGGAGAGCGAGCTGTACGACCGGCGTTTCCTGGTGGCCCGGCCGCTGCTCAAGGCGCTGCAGACGCAGCCGTCGGTGCTGCTGGTCGACGAGATCGACCGTGCCGACGACGAGTTCGAGGCGTTCCTGCTGGAGCTGCTCTCGGAGTTCTCGGTGACCATCCCGGAGCTCGGCACGCTGCGGGCCGAGAAGCCTCCGGTGGTCGTGCTGACCTCCAACCGCACCCGCGAGGTGCACGACGCGCTGAAGCGGCGCTGCCTGTACCACTGGTTCGACCATCCCGACTTCGCCCGCGAACTGGCCATCGTGCGGCGGCGGTTGCCGCACGTGTCGGCGCGGCTGGCCGAGCAGGTCACCGCCCTGGTGCAGCGGCTGCGCGGCCACGACCTGCTCAAGCCGCCGGGTGTCGCCGAGACGATCGACTGGGCCGAGGCCCTGGACGCGCTGGGCGCGAGCGAGGTCGACGCGGAGCTGGCGACGGCCACGCTGGGGTCGGTGCTGAAGTACCGGGAGGACGCGGAGCGGGCGCGCGGGCTGGACTTCGCGGCGGTGCTCGCGGCGCGAGGGGCGTGAGCGCCGTGCTCGCCGGGGACGCCGCGCTCCTCGGCTTCGCCCGTGCCCTGCGTGCGGCGGGAGTCGACGCGAGTGCCGAGCGCGTGCACACGTTTCTGTGCGCGGTGGATGTGCTGCGGCCGGGGATGCGGGCGGACGTGTACTGGGCGGGGCGGTTGACGCTGTGCGGGGACCGGGACGACCTGGAGCGGTACGAGCGGGTCTTCGCGGCCTGCTTCGGGGGCGAAGAACCCGTCCAGCGGCGTATGGCCCCGGCGCCCGCACCACGTCTGCGGCTCGTCGTGCGCGATGCGGAGACCGCACGCCGTACGCCCGGAGCAGCCGACCCCGCGGCCCCGCCCGCAGCCTCCCTCGCCAGCTCCGCCGAGGTCCTGCGCCACCGCGACATCGCCGAGCTGGACCCGGCCGAGCGAGCGGAGGTGCGCCGACTCCTGGCCGCCTTCGCATTGCGCGGCGAGGCCCGGCGCTCCGCGCGACGGCGCCCGCATCGGCGCGGTCCCGTCGATCCGCACCGCACCGTACGGGAACTGCTGCGACACGGCGGTGAGCCCGCACTGCTCCGACGGCACACCCGCACCGAGGTGCCTCGCCGGGTCGTGCTGCTCGTGGACGTCAGCGGCTCCATGTCGCCGTACGCCGACGCACTGCTGCGCTTCGCGCACGCCGCCTCGCGAGGCGGCCGTACGGAGGTGTTCACGATCGGCACCCGGCTGACCCGGGTCACACGCGAGCTGTCGCACCGCGACCCGGACCTGGCGATGGCGGCGGTCGCGGCGGCGGTGCCCGACTGGCGCGGGGGTACCCGGCTGGGCGAGCTGCTGCGGGCGTTCCTGGACCGCTGGGGACAGCGCGGCATGGCGCGCGGCGCGATCGTGGTGATGCTGTCCGACGGCTGGGAGCGGGGCGATCCGGAGCTGCTCGGGTCCCAGATGCGCCGCCTGCACCGACTGGCACACCGGGTGATCTGGGCCAACCCACGCAAGGCCCGCCCCGGCTACGCGCCCCTGGCGGCCGGGATGGCGGCGGCGCTGCCGAGCGTGGACGCGTTCGTCGAGGGGCACAGCCTGGGGGCGCTGGAGCGCCTGGCGGGTGTGGTGAGGGGGGCGAGCGAGGCGTGAGAACGTCCGTTGGCTTTGTACGGCTGCGGGGCGGGACCGCTGGCGACGGTCGGCTTGGCGGCGCCTGGCTGTTCGGGGGCGGGAGCTATCGAGAGGTGGCCGATGCGGTCACGCCGTGGCTTGCGAGTCGGGCGAGCAGGCCGGCTCGCCGGTCGGTGGCCGCCGCCGGGTCCGGGAAGTCGGCACTCGCCATGCCCAGGCGGTCCACCAACTTCTCGATCACGGAATTCTCGGCGACGGTGCGGTCCGGAAGCAGTGGCAGCTCGTAGTCGCGCTGCCAGGTCCGTTGCATGGCGCGGTCGTTCTTCCAGCGGACCTCGCGCAGGGTCTCCAGTTGGAGCCGGCGGGCGGTGGCACTGTCCATGCCGTTGTGCGACCAGTTCCCGGCGTCGCCGTCCGCGTCGAACACCTCCAGGTTGAAGCGCTCGGCGTCCTGCCATACCGGCATCGTTTCGTCGTTGAGCATGAAGGCGTAGAGGGCGAAGTGGCCTTCGTACTCGTTGACCAGGAAGCTTTTCGTGTCCTCGAACAGGTCGGGACTCTCGCCGGGGTAACCGACGATGAACGAGATGAAGTAGTGGATGGGGCTGTGCGCGAGCAGTTCGAACGCGGTGCGGTTCGCCTGGGCCTTCACCTTCTTGTTCATGTACGTCAGCGTGGTGTCGTTCATCGACTCGAAGCCGATGGCCAGTGCCTTGCAGTGGGCCGCTTCCAGCGCGTCCACGACCGTCCGGTCGCGTATCGAGTTGGCGCGTGTGTACGCCTCCCAGGCGACCCCGGTCTTCGTCAACAGCGGTAACAGGGCCCGCAGACGGGTGGGCGGCACGGTGAAGGTGGAGTCCAGAGCCTTGATGTACTGCGCTCCGTACTCGTCGCGGTAACGGGCGAAGTCGCCCGCGATCTTCTCAGCCGACTTGTAGCGCCACTTCGGGGACGCCGCGGGGAACGAACAGTACTTGCACGTGAACGGGCAGCCACGCATCGACTCGTAGGGGATGACGGGGAACCTTCCCGCCGGGGCGGGCGAGGGCAGCGCCTCCAGGTCGGCGTACCGGATCCCGGTCAGGCGTATGCGACCGGTGTCCTCGTCGCGCCAGACCAGGTTGGGTATGTCGGCCACTGACTCCTTCCTGCGCATGGCATCGAGGAGCAGCGGCAGAGCCACTTCGGCGTCGCCGCGGACCACGTACCGAACGAACGGGTGAGCAGCCAGGATCTGCTGGAACTTCAGGTTGCTGTACTGGCCTCCGAGGACGAGCGCCGCCGCCGGGAACCGTTCCTCCACCCAGGCGACCGCCTTGGCCAGGGTGGCGCGGTCCCAGATGAACGTGGTCGACAGCAGGACCGCGTCGTAGGTACCGGTCGGCTCGGTGGGAGAACCGTTCCAGATGCCCTCGACGGGGAAGTGGTCGTGGTCGGTGCCCGCGGCCTCCAGGATGGCGCGGACAGTGAACGTCGTGAGGTGGGGTGCGGTCGCTGCCTCCTCGTCCTTTTCCACGTGCTGGAGCCTGACCGACGAGACCGCTCGTATCTGGCTCGCGGTCTCTCGCGGTCGCAGCAGGGGCAGGCGCCTGCCGTTCGCCTCGGCGTGGAGCGAGGTGAGTTCAAGGATCTCCCTGGACCGGTCGCGGAACCTGCCGGGGTCGGCCAGGGCCTCGAAGGTGGAGCCGGCCAGGAGTAAATGGTTGGGATACTCGGGCCCGAGTCCTGAGATCAAGAGAACGTTCATGGTGCCTTCCTCCCTAATCGCGCTCGATTACGAAGAGAGCCCCGGATCACAGCTCAGCGAAATGGAAATTTACGGCGCGGAACGGCGAGACAGAAGCGAAGGGAGGCAAAGCAAAGGTCACCATCTCCCCAAGAAGTTTAACCTTCATCAAAATGGCCGATTTCATTCCGCCCGCGCAGTCCGCACGCGTGCCTCGCAGCCGGTTTGCATCGATACTTCTGACAACAGGCATAAACGGCTCGGAGGCCTGATCGTCTCGTCAGAAAGCGCCCAAGAACATGCGTGAGATTCTCCCGGCGCTCGCCGGCTGGTACGCGGACCGGGCGCCCTTCGGACTCGCCACGGTGGTGGCCACGAGCCGCAGCGCCCCCCGTGACCCCGGTGCCGCGATGGCGGTCGGGCCGGACGACGAAGTCGTGGGCAGCGTGTCCGGCGGCTGTGTCGAGGGGGCCGTCTTCGAGCTCGCGCAGGAGGTCGTGGCGAGCGGCGAGGCGCGGCTGGAGACCTTCGGGTACAGCGACGAGGACGCGTTCGCGGTGGGGCTCACCTGTGGCGGGGAGATCACCCTGCTGGTGCGGCCCGTCACGGCCGAATCGGATCCCTCCTTCGGCGAGGTCGCGGAGTCGGTCGCGGCGGGCCGTCCGGTGACCGTGGCGACGGTGACCGACGGGCCCGCGCCGCGCGGGGCGACGCTGGTGGTGTGGCCGGACCGGGTCTCCGGAACGCTCGGCGCGTCCGGCCTCGATGTGGCGGTCACCGCCGACGCGCGCGGCGAACTCGCCCTGGGCGCCACGGGGTTGAGGCACTACGGCCCGCACGGTGAACGCCGCGAGGACGCCGTCACCGTCTTCCTGCACTCCTTCGCCCCGCCGCCCCGCATGCTGGTCTTCGGCGCGATCGACTACGCGGCCGCGGTCGCCCGCATCGGCGACTTCCTCGGCTACCGGGTCACCGTGTGCGACGCCCGCCCGGTCTTCGCCACGCCGAAGCGCTTCCCGGAGGGCGTGGAGGTGGTCGTGGACTGGCCGCACCGCTATCTCAGCGGCACCGACACCGACGAGCGCACGGTGATCTGTGTGCTCACCCACGACCCGAAGTTCGACGTGCCGCTGCTGGAGGAGGCGCTGCGGCGCCCGGCGGCGTACATCGGGGCGATGGGCAGCCGCCGTACGCACGAGGACCGGCGGAACCGGCTCGCCGAAGCCGGGCTCGCCGAGGGCGAGTTGGCGCGGCTGCGCTCCCCGCTCGGGCTCGATCTCGGGGCCCGTACGCCCGAGGAGGTCGCCGTGTCCGTCGCCGCCGAGATCGTCGCACTGCGGTGGGGCGGCACGGGAGTCCCGCTGACCGCCACGGCGGGCGCGATCCATCCATCGTCGTAGCAGCCGGTTGGAGGAACCATGGAGCTGCACCACGAGTTCACCGTCCCCGTCCCCGTCGACGAGGCCTGGCGCACGCTCCTCGACATCGAACGCGTCGCGCCCTGCATGCCCGGGGCGAGCGTCGAGGAGTACGACGGCAAGACCGTGACCGGCGCGGTGAAGGTCAAGGTGGGTCCGATCACCGTGACGTACAAGGGCACCGCGGTCTTCGAGGACCAGGACGAGACGGCGCACCGCATGGTGCTGATCGCGAGCGGCCGGGAGACGCACGGCCAGGGCACCGCACGGGCCACGGTGACCGGCACGCTCAGCGAGCAGGACGGCGGTACGGCGGTGTCGGTGCGCACGGATCTGACGGTGACCGGGCGTCCGGCGCAGTTCGGGCGCGGGGTGATGGCCGAGGTGGGCGACCGGCTGGTCGGGCAGTTCGCCATGTGCCTGTCGGAGCGGCTGGCCGAGCCCGAGGGGAGTGCGGCGGTGGCCGAGGAGCAGCGGGACGAGCCGCTCGATCTGCTCCGCACGGCCGGGGTGCCGGTGGCGAAGCGCGTGGGGGCGGCCGTGGTGGCAGTGGTGGTGTGGGTGCTGGTGGTGGCACGGGTACGGCGGTGGCGAGGCGGGCGTAAGTGACCGCTGTCAGGAAGCGAGCGCAATTGACTGCCGTCAGATGGTGTAAGCCCGGCGTGAGGGGGTAGTCGCGCCACAACGGAGGCATCCGTGCCTCCGAGTCACAGCCTCTGAGCGGGAAGGGGGTCCATGACAGCGCATGAGCAGCGCCGGGCCGCTTCCACACGGACGGAGCGGCCCGGTCTTTGTCGCCCGGGCCGTCAGCGCTGAGGCAGCCGGTGCAGTTCCACGTCCATGAGCGCACCCTCTCCCACGGTCGCGGTCATGTAGGTGCAGTGGGGCTGTCGGCGGCGGTCCGTCGGGGAGCCGGGGTTGAGCAGACGCAGGCCTGAGGGGGCGGTGGTGTCCCACGGGATGTGGCTGTGCCCGAAGACCAGGACGTCCAGGTCGGGGTAGCGGGCGGCGCAGCGTGTCTCGCGCCCTTGGGCGGGGCCGGTTTCGTGGACCATGCCGAAACGCAGGCCGCCGAGGTCGACGTACGCCACTTCGGGGAGCCGGGCGCGCAGCTCGGGTCCGTCGTTGTTGCCGTGGACGCCGACGAGCCGGGCGCAGCGGCTCTCCAGCAGGTCGAGCGTGGCCACGTCGACCCAGTCCCCCGCGTGGAACACCACGTCGGCGCGCGGGAGTTCGGCGAGCAGCACGGCCGGCAGTTCCTTGGCGCGCTTGGGCAGGTGGGTGTCGGACATCAGCAGCAGACGCACGCCGTCAGGCTACCGGCGGGGAAGATCACCGTGCGGGATCGCCTTGGTTGAGCGGTGGACAAAACCGGTTACACGGTTAGGATCTGGCCACGAGCACCGTAATCTGACGCAAACGCACAGCGACCCCTAGGGGGCTCGGAGCCGGATGCCGATCAAGGTCAGCGTCGTCGTCCCCGTGTACAACCCCGGGGCGTACATCGAGGACTGCATCGCCTCGCTGCTCGGACAGTCCCTGCCGCCCGACGAGTACGAAGTGATCTTCGTCGACGACGGCTCCACCGACGACACGCCCGCCCGGCTGGACGCGCTCGCCGCCGCGGAACCCCGGGTGACCGTCGTTCACCAGGAGAACTCCGGCTGGTCGGGCAAGCCCCGAAACGTCGGCATCGCGGCCGCCCGGGGCGAGTACGTGATGTTCGTCGACAACGACGACTACCTCGGCGACGAGGCTCTGGAGCGGATGTACGACTACGGCGTGGCCAACGCCGCCGACGTCGTGGTCGGCAAGATGGCCGGCAAGGGCCGCGCCGTGCCGGTGGAGCTGTTCCGCCGCAACCACCCGCGCGCCACCGTCGACAACGCGCCACTGATCGACAGTCTCACCCCGCACAAGATGTTCCGCCGTGCCTTCCTCGACGACATCGGCCTGCGCTTCCCCGAGGGCAGACGGCGCCTGGAGGACCACGTCTTCGTCACGGAGGCGTACCTGCGCGCGAGCAACGTCTCCGTGCTCGGCGACTACGTCTGCTACTACCACGTACGTCGCGACGACTCCTCCAACGCCGGCTTCCAGCGCTTCGACCCGGGCGGCTACTTCAAGAACCTGCGCGAGGCCCTGGACGTCGTCGAGCGGTACACCGAGCCGGGCCCCGCACGCGACCTGCTGTTCCGGCGCTGGCTGCGGGTGGAGATGGTCGAGCGGATGCGCGGGCGGCGCTTCCTCACGATGCCGGCGGACTGGCGCCGGGGGCTGTTCGAGGAGATCCACCAGGTCGTCGTGGAGCGCTTCGGGACCGGTGTGGCGGCCGGGCTGCAGCCGACGCAGCAGGTCGTGGCCGCGCTGATCGCGGCGGACCGGTACGACGACGTCGAGGCCTTCGCCGAGTGGGAGGCCGGCATCTCCCTGCGGGCCGTGCCCGAGCGCGTGGCGTGGGAGAACGGCACGCTGCGGGTCGGTTTCACTGCCGAGCACACGGTCGCCGGTGAGCCGATGACCTTCGCCGCCGACACGGCCCGTACGCCGCTCGACGGCCCGCCCGCGGACCTCGCCGCGGCCATCGCCTGGGTGGGCGCCGACACCGTCGCCCGGTTCGGCGGCTCCACCGCGGACCTGCTGCTGCGCGAGCGCGTCGGCGCCGCCCAGTACTTCCAGCCGGTGGAGTTCACCCGGGAGGACGTGCCGGCCGGGGACGGCTGCGTCCGCCTGGTGCTGCGCGCGACCGCCACCGTGGATCCCGCGACCCTCACCCACGACGGCCTGTGGGACGCCTTCGTCCGCGTCAAGCTGGGCGGCTGGACGAAGGAGTGCCGCCTCGGCCCCGCCTCGCGCAAGGACCGACCGGCCCCGTACGCCGCTGTGGCCGGCGGCCATGTGGTCCTGCCGTACTGGACCTCACCGCACCGGAACCTCGCCCTGGACGTCGACCGCGCGACCCACCGCGTCGGCCTCGACGCCCTCGCACCGCACGACGTCACGATCTCGGGCACCCGACTGCGCGCACCGCTCCCCCTGCACGCCCCCGACGACGGCACCGGGCTGTCCCTCCGGCTCACGTCGCCCACCACGATCCACGACGTGCCCGCCACCCTGACCCCGCACGGATCCTGCGCCCTGCTGGAGGCCACGCTGCCCCTGGGCGAGCTGCGCGGGGCGACCTGGCGAGCGGCACTCGGCGCGCCCGGACCGCGCTTCCTCACCCTGCCGTTCGCGCTGCGCGCCGGGGCAGGCCGCGTACGAGTCGTACGCACACCCCGCCCCAGCGCCCTACGACGGCTCTCCCGCAGGGCACGGCGCAGGCTCGGCACGCTCCTGGGCCGGACGGCGGCCCGGCTGCGCGCCAGGGTCCAGGCCGGGGCCCGGAGGAGGTGACGGCATGCGGTCTCTCGGCATCGAAGGCGCCTGGGCGCTGGAACCCAAGGTCTTCCCGGACGACCGGGGCAGCTTCCACGAGTGGTACCGAGGCGAGGAGGTCCGCGAGGCCACCGGCTACGACCTGTCCCTGGCCCAGGCCAACTGCTCGGTCTCCCGCTGGGGCGTACTCCGCGGCGTGCACTTCTCCGACGTGCCGCCCGGCCAGGCCAAGTACCTGACCTGTCTGCGCGGCGCCGTCCTCGACGTGGTGGTCGACCTCCGCGTCGGCTCCCCCACCTTCGCCCGCTGGGAGGCCCTGCGCCTGGACGACGACAACCACCACGCCGTGTTCCTGGCGGAAGGCCTCGGCCACGCCTTCATGGCCCTCACCGACAACGCCACGGTGACCTACCTGTGCTCGACGGGCTACGCCCCGGAGCGCGAGCACGGGGTGCATCCGCTGGATCCTGAGCTGGGCATCGCGTGGCCGGAGGACATCCCGCCGATCCTGTCCCCAAAGGACGCGCAGGCGCCGACACTGACGGCGGCGCGACAGGCAGGACTGCTCCCGTCGTACGAGACCTGCACCGCCCACTACGACGAGCTGCGAACGGCACATCTGGACCAAGGCTGACACCAACGCCCCAAAGGGGCGCGGGGAACTGCGCGACCAGCCACAAGGCACCCGCAGACGCACGCCAACACATCGCGGCACTATCCGAAGCGCACCGTTCACCCGCCGGAGGCAACCCGCGAAACCGCCGCGCGCAACGCCTCCCACCCTCGCGAGCGCCCGATGCCAAGGGCGCGAGCCCGAGCCAACGGCCGCCAGAAGCCCCCGCCGAGCAGAGCCGCAGGCGCGACCGCCCCCGCCCGCTCGATGATCGCCTCGGGCACCTTCTGCGGATCGGGCACGTCATACGCGGCAACGATCTCCTCGTACCGATCCCGCAGCACCGTGTTCCGACGATCCGCACCGAACACGACCAGCTGCCCGGTCGGCTGCGTATCCACCGGAACAGCCACCAGATCAGGCCGGTACCGAGCCAGGATCTCAGCGATCTTGTACACGTCACCGGTCCACGCCCCGGTATGCCGGTCCCGCGCCGCCTCGTCGACGTTGCGGGGCAACATGTCGTCGAAGACGATCACACTCGTCCAGTCCGAGTACCGCTCGATGTTCATGAAGTCCCGCAGCGCGTACTCGAACAGGTGCATGCCGTCGATGAACGACAGATCGAGGACGGTACGCCGCCAGTACCCGAGCGGACGGCGCCCGCGGCGCAGATTACGGAGCGGATGCCGACCGCCCTTGAGATGGACGAACGGGTTGTCGCGGGCGAAGAAGTCGTCGCTGGTGGCCTTCACGAGATGCACGTCGCAGCGGATCTCCGTGACCACCTTGAAGGCGGGGTCGACGGCGATGGTCGGGACACGGGACAGCCGAAGGCTGCGGCCGTCGTTGACGCCGATCTCCAGGTAGTTGCGGTTGCCGCTCACCTTGTGCAGTTCCCGCAGGAACTCATGGCGTTTCACGAAGGGTCTCCTTGCGGATCCGGGGCAGTGCTTCGTGCAGGGCGGCGCGCCAGTCACGCGCCGGACCGAGGCCGAGCTCCAGTCGGCGACCGTGCGCGAGGACGCTGTACGCGGGTCGGGGCGCCGGCCGGGGGAAGGCCTCGCCGGTGACGGGGCGCACCCGGTCGGGGTCGGCGCCCAGGAGCCGGAACACCTCGCGGGCGAGGTCGTACCAGGTGGCCTCGCCGGAACTGGTGGCGTGGAGGACTCCTGTCGCGGCACGGCCGATGCGCGGGCCGAGGTCGGCGACGAGCGCGGCGACATCCGCGCTCCATGTGGGCTGGCCACGCTGGTCGTTCACGACGTCCACGGTGTCGCGGCGGGCCTCCAGCTCGATCATCGTGCGGACGAAACTGCGCCCGTGGACGCCGTAGAGCCAGGCGGTGCGCACCACGGTGCTCGCGGCCGGGAGTTCGTCCAGCACACCCCGCTCACCCGCGAGTTTGGTGCGGCCGTAGGCGGTGCGGGGGGCGGGGGGATCGTCCTCGGCGTAGGGGGTTCGGGCGTCCCCGGCGAAGACGTAGTCGGTGGAGACGTGGATCAGTCGGGCGTCGTACGCCCCGCAGGCCCTGGCGAGCAGGCGCGGGCCGTCGCCGTTGACGCGCTGGGCCCGCTCCTCGTCCTTCTCGGCGTCGTCGACGGCCGTGTACGCGGCGCAGTTGACGACCACGTCGGGGCGGTGCGCGGCGAGGGTGTGGTCGACGGCCTCGGGGCTGGTGATGTCCACAGAGGCATGGTCGAGGCCGGTCACCTGCTCGCCGCGGGCGAGGAGTTCCTCGACCGTGTCGCGGCCGAGCATGCCGCCCGCGCCGGTGACCAGCCACCTCATCCGTGCTCCTCACCCGCACGGCGTTTGAGGGGTTCCCACCAGGCGCGGTGGTCGCGGTACCAGGCGACGGTGGCGGCGAGGCCGGACGCGAAGTCGTGGCGGGGGCGGTAGCCGAGTTCGGTGCGGGCCTTGGTCCAGTCGACGGAGTAGCGCAGGTCGTGGCCCTTGCGGTCCGCGACATGCCGCACCCGGTCCCAGTCGGCTCCGCAGGCGTCCAGCAGCAGGGTGGTGAGGTCCTTGTTGCTCAGCTCCGTGCCGCCGCCGATGTTGTAGATCTCGCCGGGGCGGCCCTGGGTGCGGACGAGTTCGACGCCGTGGCAGTGGTCGTCGACGTGCAGCCAGTCGCGGACGTTGAGGCCCTCGCCGTAGAGCGGGACCTGCTCGCCGTCGAGGAGGTTGGTGATGAACAGCGGGACGACCTTCTCGGGGAACTGGTGCGGGCCGTAGTTGTTGGAGCAGCGGGTGACGCGGACGTCGAGGCCGTGTGTGCGGTGGTAGGCGAGGGCGAGCAGGTCGGAGGAGGCCTTGGAGGCGGAGTACGGCGAGCTGGGCCGCAGAGGGGCCTCCTCGGTGGCCGAACCCGTCGCGACGGAGCCGTAGACCTCGTCCGTAGAGATGTGCACGAAGGGTTCGACCCGGTAGCGCAGGGCCGCGTCCAGCAGGGTCTGGGTGCCGAGCACGTTGGTGACGACGAAGTCGCCGGCGCCGGTGATCGAACGGTCCACATGGGACTCGGCGGCGAAGTGCACGACCTGGTCGGCCTCGGCCATCAGCTTGTCGACGAGTTCGGCGTCCTGGATGTCTCCGCGCACGAACTCCAGCCTGGGATGGGCGAGTTCGAGGTTGTCCAGAGTGCCGGCGTAGGTGAGCTTGTCCAGCACCGTGATCCGGGGCGCCTCGGGCGCGTCGGGTGCGTCGCGGGCCAGCAGCGTGCGGACGTACGTCGAGCCGATGAATCCGGCGGCGCCGGTGACGAGGAGGTTCATGTGTGTATCTGCACCTTGCTGTGGTCTCCGAGGACGAGTCGGTGGGCGCTGGGCACACTGGGCGCCGGGGTGACCTCGACGTGCCGCCCGATGAGCGAGGACTCGATCCGGCCCACCCCGTCGATGGAGGCGTCCCGTAGCACGATGGAGAACTCCAACTCGCTGTCGGTGATACGGCAGTTCTCCGCGATGGAGGTGAAGGGGCCTACGTAGGAGTCCTCGACGACGGTGCCGGCGCCCACGACGGCGGGGCCCACGATGCGCGAGTTGACGATGCGCGCCCCCTCCTCGACGACCACCCGGCCGACGGTCTCCGAGGCGTCGTCGACGTCGCCGTCGATGCGGCGCGCCAGGCCCTCCAGGACGGTCCGGTTGACCTCCAGCATGTCGGCGACGTTCCCGGTGTCCTTCCAGTAGCCCTTGATGACCGTGCAGCGCACGTCGGCGCGGGAGTCGATCAGGTGCTGGATGGCGTGGGTGATCTCCAACTCGCCGCGCCAGGACGGCTCGATGGCGCGGACGGCGTCGTGGATCAGCGGGGTGAACAGATAGACGCCGACGAGGGCGAGGTCGCTCTTGGGATGCTCCGGTTTCTCCTCCAGGCCGATGACCTGGCCGAGGTCGTCGAGTTCGGCGACGCCGAAGGAGCGCGGGTCCTGGACACGGGTCAGCAGGATCTGGGCGTCGGGGCGGTTGCCGCGGAACTCGTCGACGAGGTCGCTGATTCCGCCGACGATGAAGTTGTCGCCGAGGTACATCACGAAGTCGTCGTCACCCAGGTAGTCGCGGGCGATGAGGACGGCGTGGGCCAGTCCCAGCGGGCGTTCCTGTGGGATGTAGGTGATGTCCAGACCGAATCCGGTGCCGTCGCCGACGGCGTCCTGGATCTCCGCGGCGGTGTCGCCGACGATCACGCCGACGTCGGTGATGCCCGCTTCGGCGATGGATTCCAGCCCGTAGAAGAGCACGGCCTTGTTGGCCACCGGCACGAGCTGTTTGGCCGAAGTGTGCGTGATCGGCCGCAGGCGTGTACCGGCGCCGCCGGACAGCACGAGAGCCTTCATCTGCTTCACCTTAGCCCGGATCCGGCCGATTTGATGGGGTCGGGATTGGCTTGTTCGTAACTGCCGCACCGCCCGGCGTTCACCGGGAACCGGTCTCACTCAGTCAGCGCGAGCTCGCTCCACACCTGTTTCCCGCCACTGACGGGCACCGTTCCCCAGGTGGCCGACACGGCCTCGACCAGGAGGATGCCGCGTCCGCCGGTGGCCTCCCAGCTGATGCTGGTGGGCTTGACCGGGGTACGGGGCGAGGCGTCGGCGACGGCGACGCGCAGCCGGTGGTTGACGAGGGTGAGGTAGAGGCGGACCTGTCCGTCGGTGTGCACGAGGGCGTTGGTGACGAGTTCGCTGACGACGAGCAGCGCGGCGTCCATGTCCTGCGACGGCACGCCCCAGGCGCGCAGGGTGCGCCGGGTGAAGCGGCGGGCGTGGCCGACGGCCTCCGGGACGCGCCAGACCGTCCAGGTCTCGCGCAGCGGGCGCACGGCCATGCCGTCGTAGCGCATGAGGAGCAGGGCGATGTCGTCGCTGCGGCGGGCGCCCACGAGGAGGGCGTCGGCGACGAGGCCGAGGTGGGCGGGGTCGGAGCGGCCGAGTTCCCGGGCGAGCCGGTCCATGCCGTCGTCGATGTCGGCGTCGGCCGACTCGACGAGCCCGTCGGTGGTGAGGGCGACCACGGTGCCGGGCCGCAGCCCCAGCGGGCTCATCGGGAAGCCGGCCTGCCGCACCACGCCGAGCGGTGGGCCGCCCTCGGCCTCGACGATCTCCGTGCTGCCGTCCGGGTGACGGAGCACCGGCGGGAGGTGTCCGGCGCGCACGCACCAGGCGGAGCCCTCCTCCAGGTCGACGTCGACGTAGCAGCAGGTGGCGAAGAGGTCGGTCTCCATGTCCATGAGGAGACGGTTGGCGTGGTGGACGACCACGTCCGGCGGGTGCCCCTCGGCGGCGTAGGCGCGCAGGGCTGTGCGCATCTGACCCATGAGGGTGGCGGCGGCCGCGCTGTGGCCCTGGACGTCACCGATGACGAGGGCCACGTGGTTGTCGGGGAGCGGGATCACGTCGTACCAGTCGCCGCCGACCTCCAGGCCGGCCGTGGTCGGCAGATAACGGGCGACGGCCTCCGCGCCGGGCAGCCGGGGCAGGCGGCGCGGCAGCAGCTGGCGCTGGAGCATGCCGACGAGTTCGTGCTCGGCGTCGAAGGCGTGGGCGCGCAGCAGGGCCTGGCCGGCGAGGCCTGCGGAGGCGGTGAGCAGGGCGCGTTCGTCGGGGCCGAAGTCGTGCGGGGCGTCCCAGCCGATCAGGCAGGCGCCGGCCATCCGGCCCCCGGCGGGCAGGGGCAGGACGGCCAGGCCGCCGGGGCCGACGTCGGCGAGGGCGGGCTCCAGCGGGCTGCCGGCCGGCCAGATCTGGGCGCGGCCCTCGCGTAGGGCGGCGGCGAGGGTGGGCATGGCGCGGACGGGGGCGTCGGGCCATTCGGTACGCCACTCCAGGCGCCACAGCTCGGGCCAGGACTCGGGTTCTGGCGGGTCGAGGACGGTGACGACGAGCCGGTCGTTCTCCAGTACGGCGAGCGCGATGCGGTCGGCGTGCAGCGGCCCCCGCAGGGCGGTGACCACGGCGTGGCCGACGTCCCGGACGGTACCGGCGATGGCGAGGGCGGCGGCCAGACGCTGGACGCGGGCCACATCGGTGACCTCGGCGCGCAGGGTGGAGGCGTCGGCGACGGTGCCGAGGAGGCGGGCCGGGACGCCCTCGCCGCCGGGCAGGAGGCGGCCACGCAGCCGGAGCCATCTGGGCGGGCCGGTGGGCTGCAGGATCCGGAACTCCAGCTCGCGGTCGCCGATGGACATGTGGCCGGCCTCGACGACGGACATCAGCGACGGCAGGTCCTCGGGGACGGTCAGGCCCAGCAGGGTCTCGACCTTGCCGTCGAACGTGTCCGGGGAGAGGCCGAACAACGTGAGGATGTCCTCGCCCACGTCGACCCGGCCGGTGTCCATGGCGAGGCTGAAGGCGTTGCCCGGCAGCTCGCCGCCCTCGGCAGCCGCGGGCAGCGCCGGGAAGGCGACGGCCTCGGCGACCAGCTCCAGGCACTCCCGGTCCTCGGTGTCGAAGCCGCCCGGGTTCTCGCTCACGGCCAGCAGACAGCCGCCGTCGCCGCGCGCGGGGAGGGCGGCCAGGAAGAAGTCCCGCGCGGGCGCACGTCGCGATTCGGCGAGCTGCTCCGGAGCGAGCCACCGGGGACGGCCGGTGCGGTGGACGTCGGCGACCGGGGAGCGTCCGGCGAGGGCGTAACTGTCGCGCAGGCCGTACAGGGTCCGGGGCACGCCTGCGGACTCGACCAGGCACAGCAGTTCGCCGTCCTCGCTCGGTGTGTACACGGCGGCGAAGGAGGCTCTGCCGAAGACGAGCGCCTGTTCCAGGACCCGGCGCAGCCGCTCGGGCGAGTCGGGCTCGGCAGAAAGCGCCTTCAGGGCACCCTCGGCACGCGGACGCCTCGTCCTGCCTCCCGCAGCGCCCTCACTGACCACGTCCGCCATTACAGCGCTTGTGGGCCACCTGCGCAGCCCTTGTGACCATTCGATGGTGCGTTGACGTGGGACACGCTCGAAACCCTCCGAACAGTTCTTGACGCATGCGTTCCGCACGGCGATCTCGTGACAGGCATGACTGTCGGTGCCCGCCGGCCCGCTGGAAGTCTCGGCGTGGGGCCACGGAGGGGGAGGCATGGACAAGCGGTACGAGGTGTACGCGCTCGCCGACCGGTACTTCTACGAGACGCCGGAACGCATGTCCGCAGGGGCACGGGACACCGGGCACCTGTACGAGACGGCGCGGCGCGAGGTGGCGGAGGGCTGGGAGGCGGGACGGATCGGCGACTGGCTCGCGCTCACGCCGCTCGACGCGCAGGGGGCGCCGGTGCCCGGCCCGGCGCAGGGCTGGAAGATCCATGCCTCGGCCACCCGGACGAACGCGGAGCACATCGCCGCGCTCGTGTGGGACTACTGCGTGCCCCGCCGCATCCCGTTCAAGTTCGTGCCGGGCCCGCAGCTGCTGCACCTGCGCAACACCAAGTACGCCGCCCGCGACTCCAGCGGCAAGTTCGTCACGATCTACCCGGCCGACGAGGATCAGCTGCACCTCGTGCTGCGCGAGCTCGGCCAGCTCCTGGAGGGCTTCGAGGGGCCGTACATCCTCACCGATTTGCGCTGGTACGACGGCCCGCTCTACGTCCGCTACGGCGCTTTCGCGCGCACCTTCGTCGTCGACGAGCGTGGCTCGCTGGTGCCGGCGGTGCTGGACGGAGACGGGAAGAGGGTGCCGGACCGGCGGGCACCGTCCTTCCAGGTACCTGAGTGGGTGACGCTGCCGGCGTTCCTGGAGCCACATCTGGCGGCACGCAACACAACGACGGTGGGCGACCTGCCGTACCGCATCGAGAAGGCGCTGCACTTCTCCAACGGCGGCGGGGTGTACGTGGGCACCGACACCCGGGACGGGCGCCGGGTCGTCCTCAAGGAGGGGCGGCCGCACGCGGGGCTGGCTGCCGACGGGGCGGACGCGGTCGCCCGCCTGGAGCGGGAGAAGGCGGCGCTGGAGCAGGTGGCGGGGACGGGGGTGGTGCCGGAGGTGCGGGACTGGTTCACGCTCGGCGACCATCGGTTCCTCGTCATGGACTTCCTTCAGGGGCGCCCGCTCAACTCGTTCTTCGCGCAGCGGCATCCGCTGCTGACCCCGGATCCCGACCCGAAGGCGGTGGCCGAGTACACGGCATGGGCGGTGCGCATCCACGGGGCCGTGCAGCGGGCGGTGGAGGCGGTGCACGCGCGCGGGATCGCCTTCAACGACCTGCACGTCTTCAACATCATGGTCGGCCTCGACGAGGAGTCGGTGTCCCTGCTCGACTTCGAGGCGGCGGCACCGATCGCCGAGCAGGGCCGCCAGGTGGTCGCCCATCCCGGATTCTTCGCCCCGCCGGACCGCACCGGCGCCGACGTGGACCGCTACGCGCTGGCGTGTCTGCGGCTGGCCCTGTTCCTGCCGGTCACCACGCTGTTCGTGGTCGACCGGGGCAAGGCGGCCCACCTCGCCGAGGTGATTGCCCATCAGTTCCCGGACGTGCCGCGGGAGTTCCTGGACGAGGCTGTCGCGGAGATCACGCGGGGCAGCACCGCGCCCGCGCCCTCCCCTGTCGAACCGGGCGACTGGCCGTACAGCCGCGACTCCATGGTCAAGGCACTCCTCGCCTCGGCGACCCCGGAGCGCGACGACCGGCTCTTCCCCGGCGACATCACCCAGTTCTCCGACGGCGGCGGCCTCGGGCTGGCGCACGGTGCGGCCGGCGTGCTGTACGCGCTGCACGCGGTCGGTGCCGAGCGCTACGAGGAGGGCGAACGCTGGCTCCTGGCCCGCACCGCACCGCCGCCGACGGGCACGCCGCTCGGGCTGTACGACGGTCTCGCGGGCGTCGCCCACGTCCTGGACCGGCTCGGTCACCGACAGCGCGCCCTGGACCTGATCGAGGGAATCCTCGCGGAGCGGTGGCAGAACCTCTCCTCCGACCTGCACGGCGGACTGGCCGGACTCGGCCTGGTCCTGGGCGAGTTGGCGCACACGACCGGCGAGACGGAGCTGCGGGACCGTGCCGCCGAGGTCGCCGACATCCTCGTACGACGACTGGCGCAGCCGCTGGCGGACACTCCCCGGCGTCGCCGGGCCGGGCTGCTGCGGGGTGCGAGCGGATCCGCGCTGTTCTTACTGCGGCAGTACGAACGGACCGGCGATCCAGGGTTGTTGGCTGCTGCCGGGGTGGCGCTTCGCCGGGACCTGGAGTGCTGTGTGACGCACCCGAGCGGCTCGCTGGAGGTCGACGAGGGCTGGCGGACGCTGCCCTACCTCGGTGACGGGAGTGCGGGCATCGGGATGGTCCTGGACGACTACCTCGCCCAAGTCGGAGAACCCGAGGGCGAGTTCGAGCGGTCGCGCGCCGGGATCCTGACCGCCGCGACCAGCATCTTCTACGTTCAGCCCGGTCTCTTCCAGGGGCGGGCCGGGATGATCCTGCACCTCGCCCGCACCGCCACGCCCGGAGCGACCGGCGAACGGCTCGCCGAGCAGATCGCCGGGCTCGGCTGGTTCGCCATGGACTACCAGGGCCAACTGGCCTTCCCCGGCCACCAGATGATGCGGCTGTCGATGGACCTGGGCACCGGAACGGCAGGGTGCCTGCTCGCACTCGGCGCGGCCCACGCGTCCCCCGGCGATCCGGCGCCCGCGCACCTGCCGTTCTTGCCGCCGCTCGGGCGGCCCTCACAGCACGGTTCCGCGATCTGACGGAGCCGTGACCCAACCCCGTCCCCACGGGTGGACGACACCGAAGGAAGGAAACGAGATGGCACTGCTCGACCTGCAGGCGATGGAGTCCGAGGAGCGCACCGAAGGCGGCGGCCCCAGCACGCTCAGCCTGCTGTCCTGCGTCAGCGCGGCGAGCCTGACGCTCTGTCTCTGACGAACACAGTGCGTCCAAGGCTCCGGGCGGTCCACTCCCGCGAGGGAGGGGCCGCCCGGGGTCCCGCACAGACCCAGGGGGCAGCAGCCGCATGACGGAAGCCAGCCGCATGACGGAGGCCGGCCAGGCAGCGAAGGCCGGTCGTATGACGGAAGCCATCAGGACGCTCCCCGGACCGCTCGGCCCGACGCCCGTCCGCACGCTGGCCCTGTGCCTGGTGAGCACGGCCGCGACCGGCGCCGGTCTGCTGCTGCCCGCCGCGCTGGGACACACCCTGGACTTGCTGCTGACCCGGGCCCCGGCGACCCACTGGGTGCTGTACTGCGCAGGGGTCCTCCTTCTGCTCACCCTGCTCGACACGTGCGAGACCGTACTGCGCGGCACGGTCGACGCCCGCACCTCCGCCTTCCTGCGCCTCCGCCTGACCGAGCATGTCCTGGCCGTCGGCCCACGCGCCGCCGCTCGCTTCGGCGCCGGTGACCTCGTCGCCCGCCTCGTCGGTATCGCCGCCCAGGCCGGTACGGCACCGACCGCCCGCGCGGCTCTGCTCGCCGCGCTCGCCGGACCGGTCGGCGGGATCGTGGCCCTCGCCCTGATCGACCCGTGGCTCGCGGCCGTGCTGCTGGCCGGGGCACCGGTGCTGGCGCTGCTGCTGAGGGCCTTCGCCCGCGACACCAGGGACTGCGTCGCGCGCTACCAAGAGGCGCAGGGGCGGATCGCTCAGGCGCTCTCGGAGGCCGTTCGCGGGCACCGCACCATCGAGGCGTCGGGGACGGCCGACCGGGAGACAGCGCGGGTCCTGCGTCCGCTGCCCGAACTGTCCGACGCCGGGCACCGCATGTGGCGGGTGCAGGGCAGAGCGGCGGGCCAGTCCGTGGCCGTGGCCCCGCTGCTCCAACTCGGCGTCGTCGCCGTGGCCGGCGTGCTGCTCGCCCGGCACCGGCTGACGGTGGGCGACATGCTCGCGGCCTCCCGGTACGCGGTCCTCGCCACCGGCGTCGGCGTGCTGGTCGGACAACTCGCCGGGCTGGCCCGGGCTCGCATGGCAACGGAACGCCTGGACGAGGTCCTGACAGAGCCGGCCACCCGCTACGGCAAGCAAGACCTCCCACCCGGTCCGGGCCGGCTGGAACTGCGCGGGGTGACCGCCCGACGCGGTACCCGTGCCGTGCTCGACGGCGTCGACCTCATGGTGCCGGGCGGGACCACGCTGGCTGTCGTGGGGCGATCGGGCGCGGGCAAGTCGCTGCTCGCCGCGGTCGCCGGACGGCTGGCCGAGCCGGACGAGGGAGAGGTGCTGCTCGACGGGATGCCGGTGCGCGAACTCACCCACGAGGCATTGCGCCGGGCCGTCGGCTACGCCTTCGAGCGCCCCGCCCTCCTGGGCGGCACCGTCGAGGAGGAGATCGGCCTCACCCTGGCGTCCCCCTCCCCCACCCGCATCCGAGAGGCGGCCCGCACGGCCCACGCGGACGACTTCGTGCGCCGCCTCCCCCAGGGCTACGCCACCCCCATCGCCGACACCCCGCACTCCGGCGGCGAGTCCCAACGCCTGGGCCTCGCCCGGGCATTCGCCCACCCCGGCCGACTGCTCATCCTCGACGACGCCCTCTCCAGCCTCGACACGGTCACCGAGGCCCGCATCACGGCAGCCCTCGTCCACACCGACGACCAGATCACCACCCGCCTCCTGATCGCCCACCGCGCCACCACGGCGTCCCGCGCGGACGCGGTTGCCTGGCTGGACGCGGGGCGGGTGCGGGCGGTGGGGCGACACGGGGAGCTGTGGGAGATCCCAGAGTATCGGGCGGTGTTCGCGGACGGGGCGGGGCCGTGACCGAGAGGGGGTGGCGGCGCGGGCTGGGATTCGTGGCGGGCCGGTGGGGGGTGTGGTGCGGGCGGGTGAGGTGCGGGCGGATGCGCGTGGTCGGGCGGCACGAGGAACTGCCGGGGTACCGGGCGGCCTTCACGGACGGGACCCTGTCATGACCGAGGGCGGTCGACGACGCGCACTGCGCCTCCTCACCGAGGGGCTACAGACCCTCATACGGGCGGGTGAGGGGCGGGCGGATGCGGGCCGTCGGGCGGCACGAGGAACTGCCGGGGCACCAGGCAGCCGTCACGGACGGAACCCGACCATGCCCAAGAGCGGCCGGCGACGCGGACTGCGCCTCCTGACCGACCAGCGACAGACCCTCACACGGGCGGGCGAGCGGCGGGCGGATGCGGGCCGTTGCGCAGCCCGAGGAAATCTGTCGGCGCACCGGGCGGCCTTCACGGACGGGACGCAGCCATGACCGTGAGCGACCGACGACGCGGACTGCGCTTCCTGGCCGATCGGTGGCGGGTGGTGATGCGGCTGGGTGTCTGGTCGATTCTGGAGACCGGGCAGACCTTTCTCACCGGGTTCGCGCTCGCCCGGGCCCTGGACGAGGGATTCCTCACCGGGCGGCCCGGGAACGGGCTCGCCTGGCTCGGGGTGGCCGGCCTGGCTGTGCTCGTCGGGGCGTACGGCACTGTGCGCGTGTACGGCGCGGTCGCCGGGCTGGCCGAGCCGCTCCGGGACCGGCTGGTGGCGCGGGTCGTCTCGCGCGGGGTGCGGGAGGCGGACGCCGGGGCGCTGTCCGGGCTGACCCAGCAGGTCGAGATCGCTCGGGACACCTTCGCCGGGCTGGTGATGGTGTCCCGTTCGTTCGTGTTCACCGCGGTGGGTGCCGTCGTCGGCCTGGTGTCGCTCGACCCGCTGCTCCTGCTGGTCGTCGGGCCTCCGCTCGCCGCGGGTCTGGGCCTCTTCGCGGCAACGCTGCGACCGCTCGCCCGCCGCCAGGAGGCGTTCCTCGCCGCCGACGAGGCGCTGGCCGACCAGCTCGGCGCCGTCTGCCCAGGATTACGGGACATCACGGCGGCCGGCGCGGAGGAACGGGTCGCCGCCACCACGGAGTGTCGCGTCGATGCCGAGCGGCGGGCCGCCTGTTCCCTCGCCCGCTGGGGTGTCCTGCGCGTGATCTCGCTCGCGCTGGGTGGCCATCTGCCGATGGTGCTCCTCCTGGCCTGTGCGCCCTGGCTCCTCGACCACGGCGTCACCACCGGCGCACTGGTGGGCGCCCTCGCCTACGTCACTCAGTCCCTGCTCCCGGCCCTGCACAACCTGGTCCACGGGATGGGCACGAGCGGGGCTCGGCTGGTGGTGGTGCTGCGGCGGGTGACCCGCGAGGCCGAATCGGGGGTGGGGGCTGGAGCCGGGGCGAGGGCAGGTGCGGACGCGCGGGCGGCGGCCGAGACAGAAGTGCGCGCCTGCCCCGGTCGCCCACCCCAACCACCGCCCGACCACCCCGCCCTCTCCCTCAGCTCCATCACCTTCGCCTACGGCCCCTCCGCGACCCCCGTCATCGACGGCCTGGACCTCGCCCTCCCGCCCGGCGCCCACCTGGCCGTCGTGGGCCCGAGCGGCATCGGGAAGTCGACGCTCACCGCGCTGATCGCCGGGCTGCTGGAACCGGGTCGGGGCACCGTCCGGCTCTGCGGGCACCCGGTGCCGGGGCCGGAGGCCGCCGCGCTGCGGGTGCTGATCCCCCAGGAGGCGTATGTGTTCACCGGCACGCTCGCCGAGAACCTCGGGCTTCTGCGGGCGGACCCCGTGCCCGAGGCTGAGGTGCTCGCCGCAGCGGATGCCGTGGGGCTCCTGCCGTTGCTCGACGCGCTCGGTGGACCGGCCGCGACGGTCGATCCGGCGGCACTCTCGGACGGTGAGCGGCAGCTCGTCGCCCTGACCCGGGCCTATCTGTCGCGTGCCCCGCTCGCCCTGCTCGACGAGGCGACCTGCCACCTGGACGCACGGGCCGAGCAACGCGCGGAGCGGGCCTTCGCGGACCGGCCGGGCGGCACCCTGGTGGTCGTCGCGCACCGCATCAGCTCGGCCCGTCGCGCCGACCGGGTGCTGGTCCTGGACGGCCGCCGCACGGCGTACGGCACCCACGACGAACTCCTGCGCCGCTCGCCGTCGTACCGCGATCTCGTGGACGGCTGGACGCCCCCACCGTCACAGCCAGCCCTCGCCCTGCGAGATCCGGATCGCGTCGATGCGGTTGCGGGCACCGGTCTTGCGGGTGATGGCGGCCATGTAGTTGCGCACGGTCCCGTGGGACAGGTGCAGACTCCCCGCGATCTCCGCCACCGAGGCCCCCTCGGCGGCGAGGGATAACACGCTCAGCTCCCGCCGGGTCAGCGGCATCTCGGCGGCCTTGAGGAAACCGAAGCCCAGCGAGTCGTCGACGAAACGTTTTCCCTCGGCGACGCGCCGGATCCCGTGCACGAGGTTCTCGGGCGAGCCCTCCTTGTCCACGTAGCCGAGCGCCCCGGCCTCGGCGGCCCGCTTCAGCAGGCCCGGCCTGTTCGCGCTCGCCAGCACGAGGAGCCGTGACGGTGTCCGGCCCGACTCCCGTGCGGTGAGGTCGCCCAGCGGCGGGATGCCGTACGCGTCCGAGCAGTCGAGGTCGACCGCGCAGACGTCCGGACGCACCGATCGCAGACGGCCTGCCGCGCTGTGCCACGAGACGTCGAACACCCCGAGGTCCCGTTCCCGGCGCAACCACTCCGCCAGGACCGACCTGACCAGACACGCGTCGTGCACCAGAAGCACGCGGATCACTGCCCGTCCTCTCCGCTCCCCGTTCACCGGTTCCGTGGTGAGAAGCGCGTGCCCCATTGTTCGCGTCCGGCACCGTCACCGGACGCGAAGATCCAGCCATCAGGGTGCGCGGGGGCGCACGCGCGGCGCCCACACACCGCCCCGCGCTTCAACTGCGGGGGCATGGGCCGGGGGCGAGGGGGTACACGGCGGATCTCGTCGGCGCGCGGGCAGCCGTGCGCCGAGGCACGAGCCGGGCCGGTGCGACCCGGCCCTCGCCCACGGCCCGCCCGCGCTCGCCGTGCGCGAAGGCCCGCAAGGGGGGAGATTTGAGCCCTGGGGCCCGGCTCGCGCGAGCGGTCCGGGTCGCCTCCGGGGCGCGCCCGTGCGAGGAGGTGGTCGGCGTGTCCGACGGGCAGACGTCCGCCCAGGCACAAGCGGCCGCGCGCACGCGGGTCGGCAGGCCGCTGCTGTCGCTCGCGCTGGCCTCGATGATGGACGAGGTGCACGCGCACTCCGGTGCCGTGTATCTGCTGGCCGCCGACGAGCCCGTGCTGGAGATGGCGGTGATGGCGGGGCTGCCCCGGGCGTTCGCGGCTCCGTGGGAACGGGTCGGGCTGAGCGCGCCGATCCCGGTCGCCGAGGCGGTGCGGGAGCGGCGGCTGGTCTGGGTCGGGGGCGAGGAGGACATGGCGGCGCGGTATCCCCGTATCGCCGTCGTCCTGCCGTATCCGTTCGCGCTGGCCGCGCTGCCCGTGGCCACCGACTCCACCGCCTACGGCGCGATCTTCGTGACCTGGCCGGGTGCGCATCCCCCGGAGCTGTCGGACCGGGAGGAGGAACACCTGACGGCCGCCTGCCGACGGCTCGCGGTGCGGCTGGAGCGGGCCATGGAGGACAGCCGCCCACCGCTGCCCGAGCCCGATCTGGTCGCCGGGCCGGCGTTCAGCGGGCCGGCGGGCACGCTCGGCACGGTGGAGGCGGCACGGATGGTGTCGCGGTTGCCGTACGGGCTGTGCTCGCTCGATCTGCACGGCCGGATCAGCTTCGCCAACCCGGCGGCGGCCGAGCTGATCGGCCTCCCGGTCAGCAAACTGCTCGGCAACCAGCTGTGGGCGACGGTGCCCTGGCTGAACGACCCTGTGTACGAGGACCGGTACCGGGCCTCGCTGATGAGCCAGCACACCACGTCGTTCGTGGCGCTGCGCCCGCCCGGGGACTGGCTGTCGTTCCGCATCTATCCGAGCACGACCGGCCTGAGCGTGCGCATCAGCCGGGCCCGCGCGGTGGCCGAGATGAGCCGCAGCGGGCCCGAGCCGGGCGACGCGCCAGCCCGGCTGGTGACGATCTCCCAGGTGCTGAGTCTGGCCGGTGCGCTCACCGAGGCGGCGAGCGTGCAGGACGTGGTGCAGCTGGTCGCGGACGAGATCGTCCCTGCCGTCGGCAGCCAGGCCCTCGTCGTCCTGGGGTCGCGGGCGGGCCGGCTGCACGTACTGGGTCACCGCGGCTACCCGGATCCGCACACCGTGGAGCGGTTCGACGGGCTGCCGCTGACCGAGCCGACTCCGGGTGCGCACGCTCTGAGCACCGGGGTGCCCGCGTTCTTCGACACCCGGGAGGAGCTGGAGCGGCTGTATCCGGCGCGGCAGGCGACCCCCGACGGCTTCGCGGCCTGGGCGTATCTGCCGCTGATCGCCTCCGGCCGCCCGGTCGGCACCTGCATGTTCGCCTACGCCGAGCCGCATCCTTTCCCCGCGGACGAGCGCGCGGTCCTGACCAGCCTGGGCGGGCTGATCGCGCAGGCGCTGGAGCGGGCCCAGCTCTACGACGCCAAGCACCAGTTGGCGCACGGCCTGCAGGCCGCTCTGCTCCCCCACTCGCTGCCGCAGCTGCCCGGCATCGAAGCGGCCGCGCGCTATCTGCCCGCCACACAGGGCATGGAGATCGGCGGCGACTTCTACGACCTGGTGCCGACGGAGCAGGGCCTGACGGCGGCGGTGATCGGGGACGTGCAGGGGCACAACGTCACCGCGGCCGGCCTGATGGGCCAGATCCGCACCGCCGTACGGGCGTACACGACCGTCGGTCAGCCGCCCGAGGAGGTCATGCGCAGCACCAACCGGCTGCTGCTCGACCTCGGTTCCGACCTGTTCGCCAGCTGTCTGTACCTGCGCCTCGATCCGGCGCACGGGCGGGCGGTGATGGCCCGTGCCGGGCATCCGCCGCCGCTGCTGAGACGGCCGGACGGACGGGTGCGGGTGCTCGATCTCGCCGGTGGCCCGCTGCTGGGCATCGACGGCTCGCCCGCCTATCCGACGACGGAAGTCGACCTCGCGCCCGGCAGTGTGCTCGTCCTCTACACCGACGGGCTGATCGAGTCGCCCGGCGTCGACATCGAGGACGCCCTCGCCGATCTGGGCCAGGTGCTCGCCGAGGCCGGGGAGCGACCGCTCGACGAGCTGGCCGATCTACTCGTCCAGCACAGCACGGCGGTACGGGACCGGGTGGACGACGTGGCGCTGCTGTTGTTGCGGGCGCTGGGCTGAGGGCCCCGGACGCGGGCAGCGGGCAGCGGGCAGCAGGACTACGTCCCCGTAAGCGAAGCGGTCCGACCCTCCCGCCGGAGGGCCGGACCACGTTCGTGCACATCACTCGGATCTGTGCGTCGGTGTCCCTGTGTCAGTTCCCGACGCCGTTGCCGACGATCTCACCGAGGCCGTTGCCCGTGCCGTCGGCGTTGCCGTTTCCGACCTCGTCCTCAGCACCGGCTTCCTCGCCGCCGACCTCTTCACCGGCTCCGGCTTCCTCACCGGCGCCCGCTTCCTCACCGGCGCCCGCCTCCTCGCCGGCTCCGGCCTCGTCACCCGCGCCCGCGCCGCCCGCGGCGTCGCCGCCGAGGGTCGCGCCGACCGCCTCCAGGGCGGTGGTCACCGGCTGGAAGAAGGTCTCGCCGCCGACCGTGCAGTCACCGCTGCCGCCGGAGGTGAGGCCGACCGCCAGGCCGTCCTGGGTGAACAGGGAGCCGCCGCTGTCGCCGGGCTCGGCGCAGACGTTGGTCTGGATGAGCCCGGTGACCGTGCCCTCCGGGTAGTTCACGGTGGCGTCGAGGCCGGTGACCTGACCGTCGCTCAGCCCGGTGGTGCTGCCCATCCGGAAGACCTGGAGACCGACCTCGGCGTCCGCGGCCTGGCTGATCGCGAGGGTCTGGTCGCCGAGGTTGACCTCGCTGGGTGCCTCGGTCGCCGGGTCGTCGTACTTGACGAGGGCGAAGTCGCCGGCGCCGGGGAAGGTGGCCTGGTCGACGGTGGCGATCGGCTGGCCGCCCTCGGCGTCCGACCACTGCTCGGCCGCGACCCCGCAGTGACCGGCGGTCAGGAAGGCGGGGGTGCCGTCGCCGGCGGTGACGTTGAAGCCCGCGGAGCAGCGTGCGCCGCCGGCGAAGATGGCGTCGCCGCCGGAGAGGAACGTCTTGAAGGTGCCGGCCGACTTCTTGATGGTCGCCATGCCCGAGCCGAGGCCGTTGACGGTCGACTCCAGCGTGTCCCAGTTGTCGCCGGTGACGGTGCTGTCGGCGGTGACGAGGATCTTGTTCGTTCTGGGGTCGACCGCCCAGGCCGTGCCCGGGATGGTCGCCTCGGACTTCAGCGTCTGCGCGCCGGACGCGAGCTCGTCCAGGCTGTTCTCGACCTCGCGGACCTTCGCGCCGGCCTGCTTCGCCTGGACGATCACGTTGTTGTCGTCGCCCGGGATGACGTTGACGACGAGCTGCTGGCTGCCGGAGTCGTAGTACGAACCGGCAAAGGCGTCGCCGAGCAGACCCGCGAGCTGCGAGGCGAGATCCGACGCGTCCGCCGCCTTCAGGGTCTTGGGGGCGGCGGCTTCGTCCGACGCACCGTCCTGGGACGCGTTGGCGTTCGGCAGCAGAATCGCGGCCGCTCCGAGCGCCACCACGCTGCCCGCGGCTATCGCGGCCTTGCGCTTCGGAATTCGCTTGTGACTCAAACTTCTCGACCTCCTGGGGGACGGGGTCTGTGCCGCCGTCTCTGCGGCGACTGTTCGGGGCGCCTGGTTGGCAGTTGGTACGCACGGTTCGGGTGGGGCGTTCAATTCCGTTTGCGGGCAACCGACTCGGGCCACCTATTCGGCCAAGGAACGCGTCCAGGGGTCCGGCGGCGGGAACAATCCCCCATATGACGATGACCACCGCCGAAGCCGACAAGATCCTCTCCGCCAACTTCGCCCCCTGGGTGCTCCGCCTGGGCCTGTCCGTCGAGGCGGTGGAAGATCATCGCGCGGTCCTGCGAATGCCCTGGTCGGAGGGGCTGGCACGGGAGGGCGGCGCACTCTCGGGGCAGGCGCTGATGGCTGCCGCCGACACCGCGACCGTGATCGCCGTATCGGTGGCGCGCGGGGCGTACGGGCCGATGACGACGGTGCAGCAGTCGACGTCCTTTCAGCGCGCGGTGATCGGTTCGGATGTCCTGATCGAAGCGGTCGTCACCAAACTGGGCCGGCGTATGGCGTTCGCCGACATTGCGATGACCGACGAGGGGTCGGGGGAAATCGCGGCCCGGGCGAGCACCGTGTACGCACTTCTGGGCTGACACGATCCGCTACCGATCGGTAACGGTCGGTCGTGCACAGCGAGGACAATCCAGGCTCCAGCGAATCTGCACATTCAATACTCAACGAAGTCACCGTGCGCCGGGGTTCTGCACAAGGGGCTACCGACGGTCACCCTCTTGGGACGGGAGTGTCGGATTCGCCGCCGCTCCGACGGAGTTCCCCATGACGGGCGCAACAGCTCGCCGGAGCCGATGCTGTGACGCTTGTGAAGAAGTCACCCACGAGACGTGCACAAGTCTGCACGGATGGATGCTCCAGGGACTCAAGTGCCCTGGTGAGACGGATGTTTGATTGGAAGCCCGCACCTCGGGCGTGCTTTGATCCATCGCACCGCAGGGGCCGCCAACGGCTTCCGGAAACGGACGCCGGGTACCCGCGGTCGCGGCCGTCATCTGTCCCCAGAGGGGGCCGCTCCCCCTTGTGAAATACCCATTAGGAAGGGAAGTTCCATCATGAACTCCACCCCCCAGGTTGCGACCGTCGAGATCTCCGACGCCGAGCTCGACAACGTCTCCGGCGGTCTGCAGATCAACGCCGTGAACGGTGCCCTCGACGCTGTCAACGGCATCGCCCCGGTCTCCGGCCTGGTCGACACGGTCGTCGGCACCGTGGAGGGTGTCACCGGCCTGAACACCGCCCCGGTCACGAACCTGGTCGCCGGTCTCTGATCGCGCCTTCGTAACCACTGAGTCCCGGAGCCGTTCCAGGCTCCGGGACTCTCGGGTGCCAGAAAACAAATCCGGCACCACTCGCAAAACGACCGGCCCCCGCGCGCCGGTCTCCGCTCATCTTCAGGTGAGGGAAAGTCCCGTGCAGTTCCGCCAACAGGCCCTCGCCAAGCTTCAGTCACCGGAGGAGCTCGACCTTCCGGTGCGCTTCGCCCGCCCCCAAGGGTGGCTCGTCCTCTCCGTGACCGTGGTCGTGATGGCCGCCGCGTCCGTGTGGGCGGTGACCGGCTCGGTCACCTCCACCGTCAGCGCGCCCGCCATCCTCACGCACGGCCAGGGCAGCTACCTCCTGCAGAGCCCGGTCGCCGGGCAGGTCACGGCCGTCCTCGCCGAGCAGGGCGAGCGGCTCCCGGCCAACTCCCCCGTCCTGAAGGTCCGCACCGCCCAGGGCGAGACGACCGTCCGCACCGTGGCCGCGGGCCGGGTCACCGCGCTCGCCGCCACCATCGGGCAGATCATCTCCACCGGCGCGAACGTCGCCGCCGTCGAGAAGGTCGCCCACGCCAAGGACGCGCTGTACGCCACGGTGTACGTCCCCGCCGAGAACGCTGCCTCCATCCCCGACAAGGCGGCCGTGGATCTCACCATCTCCTCCGTGCCCACCCAGGAGTACGGCGTCCTGCGCGGCCATGTGAAGTCGGTGGACCGCTCCGCTCAGTCGGCGCAGCAGATCGCCGCGTTCCTCGGCGACAACCAGCTGGGCGAGCAGTTCACCAAGGACGGCAGGCCGGTCGCCGTACTGGTGAAGCTGGACAAGGAGTCGAGCACGAAGAGCGGCTACAAGTGGTCGTCCGCGGACGGGCCGCCGTTCGATCTCACCTCCATGACCCTGGCCTCGGGCTCGATCCGGCTGACCGACCAGCGTCCCGTCGATTGGCTGCTGCCGTGAGCGCCGCGCAGGAGACGCGGAGCAGGCGGCGCGCCGCCCCGCCGAAGCGCCCGGTCCCCAAGGGGAAGGCGAAGACGGTCCGTACCCCCACCGTCCTCCAGATGGAGGCCGTGGAGTGCGGCGCCGCCTCGCTCGCCATGGTGCTCGGTCACTACGGCCGCCATGTCCCGCTGGAGGAGCTGCGCATCGCGTGCGGTGTCTCCCGCGACGGCTCACGCGCCAGCAACCTGCTGAAGGCGGCCCGCAGCTACGGCCTGACCGCCAAGGGCATGCAGATGGACACGGCCGCCCTCGCCGAGGTGAAGACGCCGGCCGTCCTGTTCTGGGAGTTCAACCACTACGTCGTCTACGACGGCATGGGCCGCCGCTTCGGCCGCCGGGGCGTGTACATCAACGACCCCGCCAAGGGCCGGCGCTTCGTGCCCATGGAGGACTTCGACGGCAGCTTCACCGGTGTCGTCCTGGTCATGGAGCCCGGCGAGGGCTTCAGCAAGGGCGGCCGCAAACCGGGCGTACTGGGCGCGATGCCGGCCCGGCTGCGCGGCACCGCGGGCACGATGCCGGCCGCGGTCCTGGCGAGCCTGCTCCTGGTGCTGGTGGGCGCGGCGGTGCCCGCGCTGAGCCGCACCTATATCGACATGTTCCTCATCGGGGGCCAGACGTCCCTGCTCGGCGTCCTGTTCGCGTCGATGGGCACCTGCGTCCTGCTCACGGTCGTGCTGACCTGGCTGCAACAGGCGAACCTGTTGCGCGGCCGCGTCATCTCCTCCACGCTCTCCAGCGCCCGATTCCTGCGCCATCTGCTGCGGCTGCCGGTGACGTTCTTCTCCCAGCGCAGCCCGGCCGACCTGGTGCAGCGCCTCCAGTCGAACGACGCGGTGGCCGAGACCCTGGCCCGCGACCTCGCGGCGGCGGGCGTGGACGCGGTGGTCGTCGTCCTCTACGCGATCCTCCTCTACACCTACGACCCCCAGCTCACCTTCGTCGGCATCGGCGTCGCCCTGCTGAACATCGTCGCCATGCGCGTCGTCATCCGCCTGCGCGCGACCCGTACGGCGAAGCTGCGCGCGGACAACGCCCGGCTCACCAACACCGCCTACACCGGCCTCCAGCTGATCGAGACGATGAAGGCCACCGGCGGCGAGGACGGCTACTTCCGCAAGTGGGCCGGCCAGCACGCCACCACGCTGGAGGAGCAGCAGCGCCTCGGCGTGCCGAGCGCCTGGCTGGGCGTGGTCGCCCCCACGCTCGCCACGCTCAACAGCGCGCTCATCCTCTGGATCGGCGGGATGCGGGCGGTCGAGGGCCATATATCCGTCGGCCTGCTGGTCGCCTTCCAGGCCCTGGTCACCCGCTTCACCGCGCCGATCACCCGCCTCAACGGCGTCGCGGGCCGCATCCAGGACTTCGCCGCCGACGTGGCCCGTCTGAAGGACGTGGAGAACTTCGAGGCGGACCCGCTCTACGGCCGCCCCGGCACCGGTGAGTCGACGCGCCGGCTGCACGGCCATGTCGAGCTCCAGAACATCACTTTCGGCTACAGCCCGCTCGACAAGCCCCTGCTCACCGGCTTCGACCTGACGGTCGGCCCGGGCCAGCAGGTCGCCCTGGTCGGCGGCTCGGGCAGCGGCAAGTCGACGGTCTCCCGCCTGATCTCGGGCCTGTACGCCCCCTGGGAGGGCGTCATCCGCATCGACGACCAGCGCATCGAGGACATTCCGCGCGGCGCGCTCGCCTCGTCCGTCTCCTTCGTCGACCAGGAGGTGTTCCTCTTCGAGGGCACGGTCCGCGACAACGTGGCGCTGTGGGACCCGTCGATCCCGGACGACGCGGTGGTGGACGCGCTGCGCGACGCCGCGCTGTACGACGTGGTCATGCGTCGGCCGGGCGGTATCAACAGCAGGGTCGAGCAGGACGGCCGCAACTTCTCCGGCGGACAGCGCCAGCGTCTGGAGATCGCCCGGGCGCTGGTCCGCCGCCCCAGCATCCTCGTCCTCGACGAGGTGACGAGCGCGCTGGACGCCGAGACCGAGCAGGTCGTGATGGACAACCTGCGCAAGCGCGGCTGTGCCTGTGTGGTGATCGCGCACCGGCTCAGCACCGTGCGGGACAGCGACGAGATCGTCGTACTCCAGCACGGCACGATCGTGGAACGCGGGCGGCACGAGGAGCTGGTGGCGCGCGGCGGTGCGTACGCGGCACTGGTCAAGGAGCGATGAGATGACCTCCGTCCACGAGGGCGACCTCGTTCTCAACGCGCTCGGTCAGATGGGCACACGCATCGACTGCGCCGGTTTCAACCGCCTCGACCTCGAAGGCCCGCAGGTGCTGTGGCTGGTGGCGTCCGGCGCCGTCGACCTGTTCGCGGTCGACGCCGAGCAGCAGGGCCACTGGCATCACCTCGGCCGGCTGGAGGCGGGCTCGCTGCTGCTCGGCCCGGTCGCCGGACCGCAGCACACCCTTGTGGCACGCCCGCTCAGGGACTGCGTCGTCCACCGCATCGGGCTGCGCGAGCTGTACCAGCCCGCGAACACCCAGACCTGGTCGTACGACGAGTACGGCAACCCGCAGTACGTTCCGCCGCAGACGAGCCCGCTGGAGTACGCCCTCGCTCTGGGCGTCGGCCGCAGCCTGACCATCCTCTTCCAGGCGCCGATGGCCACCGAGCGGGCCGCCGAGGTGACCGACGACGACGTGTTCTGGATGCAGGTGCCGCCGGGCAGTGTGCAGTACGGCTCGCTGTACGGCGCCGAAGCCGCAGCCGACCTGCTGATGGACCCGGCGGTCTGGCAGTCCATGGTCGACCAGCAGTACCGCCTGCTCACCACCCTGGACCGCTGGATCGAGCAGCTGGAGCGCACCCACGAGTCGCGCACGGCGGCGGGGATCAAGGCCGGCGAGGCGGTGCGTGCCCAGGCCGATCAGACCCTGCTGGCGTCCATCGGCAAGCGCGGCGACAAGCGGACGACGGCCGCCGACGCGGACGCCAGTTACGCGGCCTGCAAGCTGGTCGCCGAGGCGGCCGGGATCACGCTGGCCGAGCCCGCGCAGAGCGGCACCGAGAGCGACCGCCTCGACCCGGTCGAGCGGGTGGCCATCGCGTCGCGCGTACGCACCCGGGCCGTACGGCTGGACGGGCGTTGGTGGCGGGACAACGTGGGGCCGCTGGTGGGCCATCGCGCACTGTCGGGCGCGCCCGTGGCGCTGCTGTGGCGGCGCGGCGGCTATGTCGCCGTCCATCCGGCGACCGGTCGTGAGACGCCGATCGAGAAGGCCAACGCGGAGGAGTTCGAGCCGCGCGCGGTGATGTTCTACCGCCCGCTGCCCGACCGCGCGCCCAGCCCGCTGCGGCTGCTGCGGTTCAGCATGCGGGGCACGGGCGGTGATCTGACCAACCTCATGATCAGCGGACTGGTGACGGTCGCGATCGGCGCGCTGGTGCCGATCGCGACGGGCAAGGTGCTCGGCGAGTTCGTGCCGAAGGCGCAGACCGGGCTGATCGTGCAGTTCTGTCTGGCCGTGATGATCAGCAGCGTGGTGGCCGCGGCCTTCATGCTGCTGCAGAACCTGACGATCCTGCGCCTGGAAGGCCGTATCGAGGCGACCCTTCAGCCGGCCCTGTGGGACCGGCTGCTGCGGTTGCCGACGAAGTTCTTCACCGAGCGCTCGACCGGCGAGCTGGCGAGCCAGGCCATGGGCATCAGCGCGATCCGCCGTCTGATGGCCGGAGTCGGCCCCGTCGTCGCGTCGTCGGTGACGGTGGGCGCGATGAACCTGGCGCTGCTGTTCTGGTACAGCGTGCCGATGGCGCTGGCGGCGATCGGCATGCTCGTCGTCATCGCGGCCGTGTTCCTGGGGCTCGGGCTGTGGCAGGTCCGGTGGCAGCGGCGGCTGGTGGTGCTGAGCAACAAGCTCAACAACCAGGCGTTCCAGACACTGCGGGGGCTGCCGAAGCTGCGGGTCGCGGCCGCGGAGAACTACGCGTACGCGGCGTGGGCCGACCGGTTCGCGCACAGCCGTGAGCTTCAGCAGAAGGTGGGGCGGATCAAGAACCTCACCACGGTGCTGGGCGCGGTCTATCTGCCGGTGTGCACGCTGCTGATGTTCATGCTGCTCGCGGGTCCTGCGCGCGGGTCGATGTCGGCGGCGGCCTTCCTCACCTTCAACACCTCGGTGACGATGCTGCTGACCTCCGTCACCCAGCTGACCGGCTCGTTCGTCTCGGTGGTGGCCGCGCTGCCGCTGTTCGAGGAGATCAAGCCGGTGCTGGACGCGCAGCCCGAGGTCCGCACGGCGAGCACCCGGCCGGGCCC
Source organism: Streptomyces sp. cf386 (assembly GCF_900103585.1). Taxonomy (GTDB): domain Bacteria; phylum Actinomycetota; class Actinomycetes; order Streptomycetales; family Streptomycetaceae; genus Streptomyces. The sequence goes on along the minus strand of NZ_FNHV01000016.1, from coordinate 205,237 downwards.
GCTGACCGGGTCGATGGAGGCGCGTCGGCTGTCCTTCCGGTACTCCGACGACGGTCCCCTGATCCTCGACGACGTGTCCTTCGACATCCGCCCGGGCGAGTTCGTGGCGATCGTCGGCCCGAGCGGCTGCGGCAAGTCGACGCTGCTCAGGCTGTTGATCGGCTTCGACAAGCCGGTCTCCGGCAGTGTGCTCTACGACGGCCAGGACCTGGCGGCGCTCGACCAGTCGGCCGTACGGCGCCAGTGCGGGGTCGTGCTCCAGCACGCCCAGCCGTTCACCGGTTCCATCCTGGACGTCATCTGCGGTACGGAGCCGTACACGCCGGAGGAGGCGATGGCGGCGGCGGAGATGGCGGGGCTCGCCGAGGACATCAAGCGGATGCCGATGGGGCTGCACACCATCGTCTCGGGCAGCGGCGCGATCTCCGGCGGTCAGCGGCAACGCCTGATGATCGCCCAGGCGTTGATCCGCCGCCCGCGCATCCTGTTCTTCGACGAGGCGACCAGCGCCCTGGACAACGAGACGCAGCGCACGGTCATCGAGTCGACCAGGGCCCTCAACGCCACCCGCATCGTCATCGCGCACCGCCTGTCGACGGTGCTGGACGCCGACCGCGTGATCGTGATGGAGGACGGCAAGGTCGCCCAGCAGGGCCCGCCCGCACAGCTCCTCGCGGACACGAGCGGACGGCTGCACGAGCTGGTCCGGCGCCAGATGGCGTGAGGGCGGCGGCGGCGCGGCAAGTACGGGGGCATCCCAAGCCCAGGGACGCCTCAGGGGTTCGCGGGGCAACCCCTGAGGCGTCGCCCTGAGGGTGACCCCGACCACGACCCGGTGCCTTCCCTGATTCCCGTCCTGCACGGTTGTGCCCCCGATCGGATCACTGCGACGTTGATCATGCGGGCAACCCCCGTGATCCGTCAGGCAGGACTCTCGGAAGGGATTTCATGCAACCGCTCTTCAGGGCGCTCACCGGAGTGCTCGCCGCGGGATTGCTCGCGGGATTACTCACCGGGGTGGCGACGCCGGGCGTCGAGGCGGCGGACGCCGGCCCACCCGGCGACGGCTCGTCGCCCCAGGAGTCGATCGACTGGACCCCGTGCCCGCAGGACGCCACGGCGGAATGCGGGACCCTGCGTTTGCCCGTCGACTGGTCGGACCCGTCGGCCGAGACGTTCGGTCTCGCGGTGGCCCGTCGCAAAGCCGCGGATCCGGCTCGCCGGGTAGGCACACTGCTGGTCAACCCGGGTGGGCCGGGCGCTTCGGGTGTGAGCTTCGCCGTGCGGGATGCCAAGTCCCACTTCAGCGAGGACATTCTGGAGAGGTTCGACATCGTCGGGTTCGACCCGCGCGGAGTCGGCGGCAGCCATCCGGTGAGGTGCTCCACCGAGCTGCTGGACCGACGGCCGTCGCCTTACCCCCGCAACCAGGCACAGTTCGATCGACTCGCCGAGTACAACCGCACGTTGGCCGAGGACTGCCGACGGCACACCGGTCCGCTCTTCGACCACGCCGACACCTTGAGCGTCGTCCGGGACATGGACGCGCTGCGAGCGGCGCTGGGCGAGGAGAAGATCAACTACTTCGGGCACTCCTACGGCACGCTGATCGGCGAGCAGTACGCCGAGGAGTACGGCGGCCGCATCCGGTCCATGGCCCTCACCGCGAACATCGACCACAGCCTCGGCACCCGGGAGTTCCTCGTCTCCTCCGCTGCCGCCGCCGAGGACTCGTTCCACCAGTTCGTGCAGTGGTGCGACCGCACCAGCTCCTGCGCCCTGCACGGCCGGGACGTGACCGCCGTGTGGAACGAACTGCTCGCCAGGGCGGACCGGGGGGAGATACACGATCCGGAGCGTCCGGACCAGATCCTGACCGGCGACGCGATCCGTCTCGCCGCCTTCATGGAGCTCTACGGCCCGGACCCGGACGAGCTGGCCGCCTATGTGGCGGGCCTCGACGCGCAGAATCCGAACGAGCGGCGAGGATCCGGTCAACCCCGACAGGCCAAGCCGTCGGCGGCACAGGAGCCGCGACCATCAGCAGCGGCGGAACCGCAGACGAAAGCGGACCCGTTCGCCGCGGTCTTCTGCCAGGACTGGAGCATCCGGCCGAAGGACTACCGGGAGTACGCCAAGCTGGCCCAGGCGGAACTGCGGGCCGCCCCGCACATGCGCGACTCACCTCGCATCCATGACGGCGTGGCCCGTTGCATCGGCATGCCCGACGAGGTGAACAACCCGCAGCACCGGCTGCGCATCACCGAGGCCCCCAAGATCCTCATGCTGCATGCGCGGCACGACCCGGCGAACCACTTCACATGGGCGGCCAACGTCCACCGCCAGACCCGCGGGACGACCGTCCTGCTGCCGTACGAGGGCACGGGACACAGCGTCTACGGGCGCAGTGACTGCACACGTGACGCCGTGGACGACTACCTCACGGAGCTGAGGCTCCCGAGAGCGGGGAGCAGTTGCGCCCCCGCCGGGACGGACTGATCGCGCGCGGCCGAACCCGGTCAGGCGTCCAGGCCCGGGACCGGGGCGCCCGAGGGGACACCCGCGGCCACATAGCCGGCGTAGATCTCCTTCCAGGGCGCCTCGGCCCCGGCGTGCGGACCCTCGAAGCGCTCCCCGCGCGCGTGTGCGTCGAGCGCGGACAGGCAGACCTCCCAGCCGGCGCTGTTGCGGGCGGCCGTGTCCTGGGCGACGAGGACGTTGGTGAGCGTGAAGCGGGTGCGCTTGTCGTCCAGGGCCTCCAGGTCGAAGTGCAGTTCGTCGCCGCCCCACTCGAAGGACAGGTGCCGGGGCTCGTCGACGGCGATCACCCGGCCCGTGGAGTCCTCCATGTTCGGGTCGCCCCCGAACTTGATCGTGCCGCCGGGGCGCAGATCGATCTCGGCGCGGGACGGGAACCAGTGGGCCAGTTCATCGGTGTCGGTCACGAACTGCCAGACGCGCTCGACGGGATGGTCGTAGGTACGGCTGAAGCGGACGGCCGGGCGGCCGTCGTCCAGGGTCAGATAGGTGCCGGTGAGGTCGGCGGTCATGGTGGATCAGTCCTTCGTGGTGGGTCCCTTGTCGTCCGACGTGTCGTCGAGTCGGCGGCCCAGAGCGTCCAGGCTGCTGTTCCAGAGGTTGCGGTACGGGGCCAGCCAGGCATCGAGCGAGGCGATCGGGGCGGGGTCGAGGGCGTAGACACGCCGCTGCGCGTCCTGCCGTACCCGCACCAGACCCGCCTGCCGCAGCACCTTCAGATGCTTCGACGTGCTCGGCTGGCTCAGCCCGCATGCCTCCACGATCTCCCCGACGGGCCGCGGCCGCTCCAGGAGCAGCGCGACGATGGCCCGCCGGTGGGGATCGGCGAGGGCGCTCCAGAGGGAGGCGTCGTCGGACATGAGTCCAATATGCCTCTGCGGTTATATGCCCGTCAAGGAATACGGCCCGCTCAGGAATACCGCTCGCTCAAGAAGATCCGCACGCTCAAGGAGCCGCACTCACTCCGTCGGCACCGCGGCCGGCAGGCCGAGTGCGGTGGAGACATGGCGCCAGATGGAGGTGAGCGCCGTGTCGAGGGTGACCGTCGGGTCGCGCAGCATGAGGCGGATGCCGTAGCCGTCGCTCAGGGACAGCACGAGGGTGCTGAGGTCGTCCACGTCGGTCGGCGTGAACTCGCCGGAGGCGATGCCGCGCCGTATCGCGTCGGACACCCAGCCGTGCAGCTGGGCGTACAGGTCCACGGCGAAGACCCGGGTGGTCTCGTCGCGCAGGGCCCGCACCCACAGTTCCTGCCACAGCCGCCAGTCCTGGTGGAGTTCGGGATCGGTCGGCAGCAGGTTGCGCAGGATGCGGGCCAGGACGACCGCGGCCGGTGCCGTTTCCGCGTCGCGTTCGACGTCGAGGGCCGTGTTGGCGAACGAGTGCGTCATCGCCTCGGTGAACAGCTTCTCGCGCGTGTCGAAGTGGTAGTGCAGCAGCGCCGTCGACACTCCGGCCCGCTCGGCGACCATGCGCATGCGGATCTTCTCGAAGCCGATGTCGGCGATGACCTCGCACGCCGCGGTCAGGATGCGCTCGCGCGTGTCTGCCGTGCGCACCTTGGTGGACACCCTGCGGCTCCCCTCGTTCGGTGGTCGTAGGTCATGACCATCTTCCCTCACGGCCGGCTCACCGGTACCGGTACGTCGCGATGTGGCTCCTCGTCGTACGCGTGGAAGCCTCGCCCGGACTTCCGCCCCAGCAGCCCGGCCTCCACCATCCGGGACAGCAGCGGGGGCGGTGAGTACTGGGGCTCGCGGAACTCGGCGTACAGGGACTCGGCGATGGCCCGTGTGGTGTCCAGGCCGATCAGGTCCGTCAGGGCCAGCGGGCCGAGCGGGTGCGCGCAACCGAGGACCATGCCGCGGTCGACGTCCTCGACGGTCGCGCTGCCCGACTCCACCATGCGGATGGCGGCCAGGAGATAGGGCACGAGCAGCGCGTTGACGACGAACCCGGCCTTGTCCCGGGTCCGGACGACCTCCTTGCCGAGCGTTCCGGTCACGAAGTCCTCGGCCCGTGCCGCGGTGGTGGGAGAGGTGAGCAGCGACGGCACGAGTTCGACGAGCCGCAGCACCGGTACGGGGTTGAAGAAGTGCACGCCCACGACGCGATCGGGGCGGGATGTCGCGGCGGCGAGCCTGATGACCGGGATGGAGGAGGTGTTCGTGGCGAGGAGGGTGCGGTCGCCGGTGATCACGGAGTCGAGCCGGGTGAAGACATCGACCTTGAGGGCCTCGTCCTCGGCGACCGCCTCGATGACCAGGTCGTGGTCGTGCAGCGCTTCGAGCTCGTGGACGACGGTGATCAGGGCCGCGGCGGCCTCCCGTCGTTCGTCGCTCAGCCTGCCGTTGGCGGTGGCCCGGTCGAGCGAGCGGGTGATGCGGAGGCGGCCGGCCCGGGCCGCCTCCGCGTCGCGCTCCACGACCGTGACCGGTACGTCGGCCCGTGCGCAGACCTCGGCGATACCGGCGCCCATCAGCCCGCAGCCGACGACTCCCACGCGCTTGATGTCGGTCATCCGTCTCCCTCTCTCTGGTCTGCGGTGGTACGGCTCAGGCGCTGGGCAGGTCCAGGACCCCCGAGCCGCGCTTGACGAGCTCGTTCGCGATGATCAACCGCTGGATCTCGGAGGTGCCCTCCCAGATCCGGTCCACGCGCAGCTCGCGGTAGAGCCGTTCGACGGCGTACGAGCGGTCGTAGCCCCGCCCGCCGTGGATCTGGAGGCACCGGTCGACGACCCGGCCCGAGGCCTCGCTCGCCGAGAGCTTGGCGATGGCCGCCTTGGCGTGCAGGGTCTTGCGCTCCTCGGCCGACGCGTGGTCGATCTCCCAGGCGACCTGGTGGGTGTAGGCCCGGTTGACGGCGATGTCCACGGCGCAGTCGGCGAGCATCCCCTGGATCAGCTGGTACGAGGAGATCGGCGCCCCGAACTGCTCGCGCTCCACCGCCCAGTCACGGGACAGCTCCAGCGCCCGCTCGGCCGCGCCGATGGTGCGGGCGGCGATCATCAGGCGTTCCTCGGTGAACCAGGAGCGGGTGATGTCGTATCCCTCGCCGACGCCGCCGAGCACGGCGTCCTCGCTCACCTGCACATCGGTGAAGGTGAACTCGGGGTGCTCGTACACGAAGGTGTGCATCCAGCGCGGGACGCGGGTCATCTCGATGCCGGGCGTGTCCTTGTCGACGAGGAAGAGGGTGGGGGCGCGCTCGGGGCCCGCCGCCGCGAGCACGATCATGAAGTCGGCGTGGTCGCCGACGGTCACGAACCACTTCTCACCGTTGAGCACCCAGCCCTGGTCGTTCCGGATCGCGGTGGTGGCGAGGTGCTGCGGGTCGGAGCCGGCGCCGGGCTCGGTGACGGCGTAGCAGTCGCGCCGCTCGCCCTTGATCACCGGGACGAGGAAGCGCTCGCGCTGCTCGGGGGTGCAGAAGCGCAGCGCGTTGGCCGGCCGCCACACCATGTCCCACAGGGCGCCGGTGAGCCGCCCCAACTCCTCCTGCACGGTGACCTGTTCGGCGATGGTGAGGCCGGCGCCGCCCCACTCGGCGGGCATGTTGACGGCCTGGAGTCCGGCGTCGAGGACGGCGTCACGGACCTTGGTGTGCGCGTCGGCGGGCAGGCCGTTGTCCTCCTCGCACTGGGTCTCGTAGGTGGCGATGAAGTCGGTGAGGGCGCGCGCGTCGGCCTTGAGCTGAACCTGACGCGGGGTGAGGCGGAAGTCCATGGAAGTCCTCGCTGATGAAGGGTCGGGGGTCAGTGCGTGGGCAGGGCGAGGGCGCGCGTGCCGCGCTTGATGAGCTCGTTGGCGATGATCAGCCGCTGGATCTCGGAGGTGCCCTCCCAGATCCGGTCCACGCGCAGCTCGCGGTACATGCGCTCGACGGGATAGGTGCGGTCGTAGCCCCGGCCGCCGAAGATCTGCAGACAGCGGTCGGCGACCCGTCCTGCGGCCTCGCTGGCGGCGAGCTTGGCGGTGGAGGCCTTGGCGTGCAGCGTCTTGCGGTCGGTGCCCGGCTGGTCGGCCTCCCAGGCGACCTGGTGGGTGTAGGCCCGGTTGACGGCGATGTCCACGGCGCAGTCGGCGAGCATCCCCTGGATCAGCTGGTACGAGGCGATGGGCGCCCCGAACTGCTCGCGCTCCACGGCCCAGTCACGGGCGAGTTGCAGGGCGCGCTCGGCCGCACCGACCGTACGGGCCGCGATCATCAGGCGTTCGTCGGTGAACCATTCCTTGGTCAGCTCGTAGCCGTTGCCGACGCCGCCGAGCACGTCCTCGTCGGCGACGAAGACGTCGGTGAAGGTGAACTCGGGGTGCCCGTTGACGGCGGAGTGCATGAAGTGCGGGACCCGGGTCATCTCGACGCCGGGCGCGGCCCGGTCCACGAAGAACAGCGTCGGCTGCCGTTCGGGTCCGGCGTCCGCCTGCACGAGCAGGAAGTCGGCGATGTCTCCGCAGGTGACGAACCACTTCTCGCCGTTGAGTACCCAGCCGCCGTCCGTGCGGTCGGCCGTGGAGGTGCCGGAGGACGGGTCGGATCCCGCGCCCGGCTCGGTCACCGCGAACGCGTCGAACTTCTCCGCGCGGATCACCGGCAGCAGATACTTCTCGCGCTGCCGCTCGTCGCCGTACGCGAGGACGTTGGCGGGCCGCCAGGGAATGTCCCACAGGCAGTTGGTGACCTTGCCGAACTCCTCCTCGACGATGACCTGGTCGAGCAGGCTGAGTCCGGCGCCGCCCCACTCGGCGGGCATGTTGATGGCGTAGACACCGGCGTCCATGGCGGCCCGGGTCAGTTCGGTCACGAGCTGCTGCGGCAGGGGCCCGCCGGCCTGCTCGGACTGGTCCTCGTACCGCATGAGCAGCCGGGCGTACTCGGCGGCGCGACGCTTCAGGTCGGCCTGCTCGGGGGTGTAGCGCATGTCCATGGGGACCTCTTCCAGTCGGTCAGGCGAGTACGGCGCGGGAGTCCAGTGCGAGGACTCCGTCGGGGCGTACGAGAAGGGGGTTGACCTCGATCTCGGCGATCTCCGGGTGAGCGGCGGCGAACGTCGTGATCGTCTCGACGGCCCGCGCGGCGGCGGCGACGTCGACGGGCGGGCGTCCGCGCACCCCGTCGAGCAGGGCGGCGGTGCGCAGTCCGCGGAGCAGGTGCAGAGCGCGGTCGGCGGGCACGGGAGCGAGGGTGAAGGCGACGTCGTGCAGTGCCTCGGCCAGCACTCCGCCCAGGCCCACCATGGCGACCGGGCCGAAGCGCGGGTCCCGGTTGACGCCGACGATCAGCTCGATGCCGTCGGTCAGGTCCGCCATGGCCTCGACGGAGTAGGCGGAGGCGCCGAGCCGGGCGTGCATCTCGCGGAAGGCGGCGAGCAGTTCGTCGGGTCCGGCAAGGCCCAGTGCCACTCCCCCGGCATCGGACTTGTGCAGCAGATGCAGGGCCTTGAGGACGTACGGGGCCGTGAACTCCTGGGCTGCGGCGAGCAGTTCGGCCTCGTCGTGGATCTCCTCGGCGGCGGGGAAGGCGAGTCCGGCCGCTTCGAGGGCTCTGCGTGTCTCCATGTACCCGCTCTCGCGCATCGGGGACGCGGGCCGAGGAAGGGGTACGACTCCCGTGCTCTGCGCGCCCGGTGCCGTGGCGGCGAGTGCGCGGGCGGCGTCCTCGGTGGCTCCGAAGACCGGTACGCCGGCGGCGGCGAGGGTGCGGCAGCTGGGCGAGTCGGGGTACATCGACTGCACCACGAGAGGCTTGGCGGTGGCGCGGTGCCGTGCGGCGATCAGGCGGGCGGCGGTCTGCTCCCCGTCCGCGAGCGCCCTGCCTCCTCCGCCGAGCCCGCCCTCGGCGGCCGCGTATCCGCCGAAGTAGCCGGTCATCAGCACGGCGTCGACCTCCTCGGCCGCCAACAGCTCGGCGACCGTCTCCGCGTACGAGCCGGGGTCCTGCTCGCCCATCCCGGCGAGGTCCACCGGGTTGGCCACGGCCGACTGCTCCCACAGGGCCTCCCGCAGCCGCTGCCGCGTCGGCTCCCGGAGTTCGGGGACGGTCAGCTCGGCGGCCTCGACGGCATCGGCGGCTATGACGCCGTGGCCCCCGCCGTCCGTGAGCACGGCGACCCGGTGGTCGGCGGCCCGGCGCCCACCGTTCAACGCGGCCAGGACGACGGTGAGTTCACGCGGTGTGGCGACCAGCTCCACCCCGGCGTCCCGGCACGCCGCGGCCACGACGTCGGCGGAGGTGGTCAGCGCCCCGGTGTGCGACTGCGCGCTGCGCGCGGAGGCGTCCCCGCGCCCGGCGGTGAGCAGCACCACGGGCTTCCCGGCGTCGGCGGCGGCCTCGGCGAAGGCGCGTCCGTCGCCGAAGTCCTCGGCGTAGACCCCGATGGCCCGGGTGCCCTCGTGCCGGGCGCAGTCGGCGAGCAGGTCGACGAGGGTGACGTCGGCCTGGTTGCCGAGCGAGACGAAGCGGGAGAAGCCGAGGCCGTGCGGATGGAAGCGGAGCTGGAGTTCGAGCGCGAGATTCCCGCTCTGGCTCAGCAGTGCGACGCCGCCAGGGGTGAAGGTGTCGGACGCCAGGAAGAGGTCGGTGGTGTTGTCGGCCAGCCCCAGGCAGTTGGGCCCGACCATCACGGCACCGGCGGCGCGCACCCGCTCGGCGACGGCGTCCTGCCGGACCCGCCCCGCGTCGCCGGTCTCGGCAAACCCGGCGGTGATCGCGACGATCGCCCGTGCCCCGCAGTGCAGGGCCTCGTCGACGGCGTCCTCGAAGCCTGCGGCGGGCACGGAGACCACGGCCAGGTCGACGGGTTCGCCGATGGCGCTCAGGCTGGTCGCGGCCGTGCGGCCGAGTACCGTGCCGCCCCGGCGGTTGACCAGGTGGACGGGGCGCCGACCGTTGGCGCGGACCGCCTGCGCGGCGATGGCGTGGCCGTACTTGGCCGGGTCGTCGCTGGCACCGACGACGGCGACGGAGACGGGGTCGAAGAGTGCCGACAGATCGCGTCCCATGTCACTTCACCAGCCGCAGCGCGGAGTTGGGGCAGGCATCGACGGCGGCCTCGGCGGAGTCCTCGCCGCCCGGCGGCACCTCGGTCACACGCACCTGTGCGTAGCCCCACTCGTCGAGGTCGATCTGCTCGGGCGCGGGTTCCTGGCAGAGGCCGTAGCCCTGGCAGCGGGTGGAGTCCAGCAGGAGTTTCATGAGACGGGTCCTTTCGGTACGGCGGGTTCGGGCGTCTCGGCGGGAGGTCGGCTCTCGTTTCCGGCGCGCGGGTCAGGGCACGGACACCGCGAACCGGCGTCCGTCCTCGGCAGCCGCGTCCGAGCACACGGGGCAGGCGGCCCCGCGATGGGCGTCGACCCGGTCGGGGAAGTGGGCGAGGAGGGTCGCGCCGATCCGTGCGGCGGCGTCGAGCAGCCCGCAGGCACCACGGCCGGGGAGCTGCCGCGACCAGCGGTGCAGCTTCTCGACCGTGTCGTGGCCCGCCTCCCCGCGTGCCACGGCCACGAGGGCCTTGGCCAGCGCACCGGTGCCGGAGACACACACCCCGCACTGCCGGGCGCTCTGCGCCCCGAGGTACGAAGCGGCCTCGACGGCCACGGCGACCGGGCAGTCCTCGGGGCCCAGGAAGTGCAGTGCTCCGCAGCCGAGGGCTCCGCCGGCGGCGTTCAGGCTGTCGTGGTCGAGCGGTAGATCCGTCCAGCCCTCGCCGTACAGCCCGCCGAAGAGCCCGCCCAGCAGCACCGCGTCGGCCCTGCCGTGCCCGCACAGATCGGCCAGGACCTTCAGATGCGTACCGGCGGGCACCTCGATGAGCGCGGCACCACCGCCGGCACCTGAAGCGGCACCGCCGCCGGCCCCCGAGACGGTCACCAGATGGGACCCCGCGACAGCGTCCGCCGCGTCGGGGCGCGAGTACATCACCGCGACGCGGGCCAGCGTCTCCACATTGGCGACCAGCGTGGGCGCGCCGCCGACACCGGCCTCGAACGGGCGCGGGGGCTTCGCCGTGGGCAGCGCCGGGCCGCCGTCGATGCGTCGGACGACCGCGGTCTCCTCCCCCGCGACATAGGTGTGCTCGGTCCGTACGACGTCGATGCGCAGCTCGGGGGAGCTCTCGGCGAGCGCCCGCCGCACGGCCCGCTCGGCGAGGGCGTCGGAGAGGTACACGACCCCCCGCCCGGCGCCGGTCACGGCTGCGGCCAGCCGTAGTCCGTCGAGGACCACGTGCGGGCGGTGCCGCAGCAGCCAGCGGTCCTTCACGGAGCCCGGTTCGCCCTCCTCGCCGTTGGCGACGACGACACGCGGGCCCGCCGCGTCACGGACGGCACGGAGCTTGACCGCGGCCGGGAAACCGGCCCCGCCTCGGCCACGCAGCCCCACGGCGGCGATCCGGTCGAGCAGACGCTCGGGCGCGACCAGCGGCGCGTAGCCGCCCTCGGCGAGGTAGCTGTCGATGCCCTCGGCTGCCCCGAGCGGCGGACCGAGCAGGCCGAGCCGTCCTTCGGGGAGGAGGGAGAACACGCCGGTCATACGGTGCTCCTGGGTTCGGTGCGGCCGGTGAGTGCGGGTGCGGGGCGCGACCTCAGGCAGGCCAGTGCCCGCTCCAGGTCCCGGCGCTGCGGGGCGGTGCGCTCGTAGCCCGCGCCGGGCAGGCCGATCAGCATGCGGTGGTGATCGAGGACGACCTGGCCGGCCAGCAGCGCCGCCCCCGGGTCGGTACTGCGGGATCCCGCCGCGTCGACGACCAGGTCGGTGACTTCGCGCAGGTAGCGCAGCCAGCCGCGCTGCGTGCCGCGCAGCACCAGCCGCTCGACACGGTGGCGCTCGGCGGCGACGAGGGCCGACGGCGGGCGGCCGACGGCCGGGGACCGCAGGGCGGCCACCGCGGCGGGCAGCTCCTGTTCGGGCTCCGGCGTGAGGCCGAGCCATACGAGACTGCGGCGAGCGCTCATGCGTGCCTCCGGGGTCGCGCCGCTTCCGGGTGATCCGGGATCGCCGTTTTCGGGTGATCCGGAGTCGCGCCGTTTCCGGGTGGTCCGGAGACGGGGGTGGCGCGGCCATGACGTGGGACGGTGATGCTCCGGCGCCGTGACGCGAGGGGCGGGGAGCTGTGCGGGGTGTCCGGATCCGGACGCCCGACGTGGCGCGGGCCGATGGCCCACGGGTTTGCGGAACGCGCCTGGGCCTCCGTCTGCGGGCCTGGGCCGTCCATCCGGCACGAGACTAACTAACTAATTAGTCAGCCCACAAGTCTTGACTTGCCGCCTCGGCCGCCCCACTCTGACTAACCAATCAGTCAGCCGGATCGCGGCAGGTCCGCAAACCCCACCTGCCCCCGTCCGGCCCATCCCCTCACCGCCCATCGCCGCCGCAGCGGCGCGGAGGAGGACCCCATGAACCCCTCGACGACCCGGGCACCCGGCATCGTCTCCCCAGCCCCGCCGGGGCCGCTCCCCGAGCACCCGGGGGAAGCCCTGGCGGCCCGCTACTACACCGATCCGGCCATCGCCGAGGCCGAGACCGACCGCATCTTCGCCAAGTCCTGGCAGCTCGTCTGTCACGAGTCCGACCTGCCCGGCCCCGGCGCCCGGCTGACCGCCACCGCCGCCGGCCGGGAGGTCCTGGTCGTCCGTACCGAGGACGGCGGTCTCGCGGCTCACCTCAACGTCTGCCGGCACCGCGGCACCCGTCTGGTCACCGACCCGGAGCCGTCGGGCAAGGCGATCCGCTGCCCGTACCACGGCTGGACCTACAAGCTGGACGGCCGGCTGGTCGGCGCCCCCGAGGCCCGCCGGATCCCCTGCCTGGACAAACCGAAGCTCGGTCTCCACCCGGTCAACGTGGAGTCCTTCCTCGGCTTCGTCTTCGTCAACCTCGACATGGAGGCGACCCCGCTCGCCGAGAGCTGCGCCGGGCTCGCCGAGGCCGTAGGGCACTACGCCGGGCCCGGTCTGGTCCCCGTCGGCAAGCACCGTATCCACGACGTGTCGGGCGGCGAGGAGCAGAACGCCAACTGGAAGGTGATCGTCGACAACTACCTGGAGGGCTACCACGTCCCCGTGGCCCACCCGGCGCTCATGCGACTGCTCGATTACGCGGCGTACACGGTGGACGTCCAGGAAAACTACGTCCTGTTCGAGTCGCCCCTGCGTGACAAGCCCTCCTCGAACTGGACCGAGCGGCTCTATCAGCGGCTGGCGACGCCGATGCCGGGGCTGGTCGAGGCCGACCGGCGGGTATGGCGGTACGCCGTGATCTACCCCAACACGCTCATCGACTTCTACCCTGACCACGTGCTCGCGTGGACCGCCCTGCCCACCGCCCAGGACCGGGCGACGATCCCCGGTGCCTTCTACACCAAAGTCGGCGAGGGTTTGCGCACGCGGCTGGCCCGGCGGCTGAACATCCACATCGGCTGGGTCACCAACGACGAGGACGCCGAGCTGGTGGAGCGGGTGCAGGCCGGTATGGGGACCCCCGGATTCGAGCCGGGTCCGCTGTCGCAGCGCGAGGCCGCCGTCGGCTGGTTCGCGCGCCGGGTCCGGGAGGACCTGGAGAAGGACGCGCGGTGACACCCGCCGCCCCGGCGCTCGCGCCGCACCCGCACACCGCCGCCGTACCTCTGTCGCCGGCCGCGGCGTTACCGCGCGCAGTCTGAGCCGCGCACGCACCCTCCCCAGACCGGTCTTCACTGCGGAATCAGGGCCTGAAGTGAGCCGACCAGCCGGTCCCGCCCTGGACTTGTGCCGTTCCTCGACGGAGAGGACGCTTCATGTCCCCCGAGGTACCACCGCCGTCCCGACGCGCCCTACTGCGGGCGGGCGCCTGCGGCCTGCTGGGCGCAGCGGCCGGCGGTTGCGGGTTCATGCCCGCGAAAAAGCCCGACGCCAAGCAGCTCGCCCCGGTCGAGGCGCGCGTCGACGGCGATCTCGTCTACTTCAACTGGGCCGACTTCGTCGACCCGTCCGTGTTCAAGGGCTTCGAGAAGGAGTACGGCGTCAAGGTCATCCAGTCGAACTTCGACTCGATGGAAGGCATGGTCGCCAAGCTCAACGCGGGCAACCGCTACGACATCATCTTTCCGACGGCCAAATGGGCCCAGCGCCTGGCCCGAGGCGGGCGACTGCGCCGTATCGACCACTCCATGCTCACCCACGCGCAGGACATCTTCGGCATGTACGACTACTTCGCCGACCCCTGGTACGACCCCGGCTCCGCGCACACCGTCCCCTTCACCGCGTACAAGACGGGTATCGGCTGGCGGCGCGACCGGATCGGTGAACTCACCGACTCCTGGCGGGACCTGTGGAACGACCGGGCCAAGGGCAAGGTCTTCCTGCTGGACGACCGCGACGAGGTGCTCGGCATGGGCGCCCTCGCGCTGGGCCTCGACGTCAGCACCGGTGACACCGGCGACCTCGACCGCGTCACCTCACTGCTGGGTACCCTGCGCCCCCGCCTGCGGGGTTTCTCCAGCGACAGCTACAACAACCTCCTCAACGGCAACGCGCTGATCCAACAGGCGTGGAGCGGCGACATGGCCGCCATGCTCTACCAGGCCGAGGACCCGTCCGTGTTCGGGTTCGAGGCCCCCAAGGAGGGCACGCCGATCAACTCCGACTGCTACGCCATCCCCTGGAACGCTCCCCACCCCGGCACCGCGATGCTGTTCATCGACTACATGCTGCGGCCGGAGAACGTGAAGAAGAACATCGAATACATCGGCTACCCGATGCCGGTCGCGGGCTCCGAGAAGACCTACGCCGATCTTGTCGAGCCCTTCCCGGAGTGCATGGTCACCCAGGACGACCTGAAGGCCGGCCTGTTCTTCCGCAACGGCGGCAGCGCGGCGGAGGACGCCCGCGACACCGCATGGACCCATGTGAAGGCGGGCTGAGACATGGCACTGCTCCGCCCCTCCTCGCGAGGCCGTCGCCGGGACACCTCCGGAAACCGGATGTGGATCTGGTTCATGCTGCCGGGCACCCTGTGGATGACCGGCTTCCTGATCGCCTCGCTGGCCCTCGTCGCCGTCCTCGCGGTCGGCACCACCGACGAACTCGGCAACCCGCGCTTCGGCTTCGACCTGGCCGGCGTGCGCGCCCTCGCCGACCCCGCCTACACCGAGGTCCTGGCCCGCTCCCTCGGCTATGCCCTGCTGACCTGCGTGATCTGTCTGCTGATCGCCTATCCGGTGGCGTACACGATCGCCCTGTACGGCGGGCGCTACAAGCACGCGCTGATCGCCGCGATCGTGGTGCCGTTCTTCGCCAACTACCTGGTGCGGATGTACGGCTGGTCGGTGGTCCTCTCCGACGACGGGCCCGTCCTGAGCGCGCTGCGTGCGGTGGGCCTGGCCGACGCGGGCACGAAGATCCTCAACAGCGGGTTCGGTGTGATCGCGGGACTCGTCTACGGCTTCGTCGTCTTCATGATCATCCCGTTGTACGCGGCCCTGGAGCGGCTGGACGTCTCCCTCATCGAGGCCGGCCGCGACCTGTACGGCGGCCCGGTCCGCACCTTCTTCTTCGTCACCCTGCCCGCCACCCGGCAGGGCGCGGCGGCCGGGCTCGTCCTGGTCTTCCTGCCCGCCATGGGCGACTTCGTCAGTGCCCAGCTCATGGGAGGCCCGGACCAGATCATGATCGGCAACCTCATCCAGGACAAGTTCTTCCAGGGCCAGAACTGGCCGCTCGGCTCGGCGCTCACCATGCTGCTGATGCTGGTCCTGCTCGTCGGGATGCTCGGCTATCTGCGCCGTACCCGCAAGGACGAGGCGGAGGCACTCCGATGACTCTGATCCGCCTCCCCTCCGCCACGACCACGGCCCGTCCGACCCCGCGGACCCGCATCCGACGCGCCCGCGCCCACCGCAGGCCCCGTGTCCTCATCGCGGTCACCGGGCTGTTCTTCGCGCTGCTCTACCTGCCCATCGCCGTGGTGGCGCTGTTCTCCTTCAACTCCCAGAAGTCCCTGACCGTGTTCGACGGGTTCAGCCTGCGCTGGTACCGGGCCTTCGTCCACGACGACGTCCTGATCGCCTCCCTGGGCACCAGTCTGCGCATCTCCCTGGTGGCGATGGCCGGTTCGGTCCTGCTCGGGGTGGCGCTGGCGCTGGGTCTGGTCCGCTGCCGCACCCGGCTCGGCTCACTGGCCGGACTCGTCATGCTGGTGCCGCTGATCACGCCGGAGATCGTCACGGGCGTGGCGTCGATGCTGCTGTTCAAGGGACTGGGCGTGCCCCTGTCCACCGGCACGGTGATGCTCGCCGAGATCACCTTCTCGATCTCGTACGTCACCGTCATCCTCCGCTCCCGCGTCGCCGCGCTGAACCCGGAGGTGGAGGAGGCCGCGATGGATCTCGGCGCCACCCGGTGGCAGGCGGTCCGGCTGGTGACGCTGCCGGCGCTGCTGCCCGCCGTGCTCGCCTCCGCCGTACTGATCTTCGCGCTGGTCTTCGACGACTTCGTCCTCGCCTACTTCACCACCGGCGTCGATCCGCAGCCCCTGTCGGTGCGCATCTACTCGGCGATCCGCTTCGGGGTGCAGCCCACCATCAACGCGGTCGGCACGCTGATGCTCGCGGGATCCATCGCCCTGATCGCCCTGGCCCTGTTCATCCCACGCCTCTTCGGCCGCCGCGGCGGCCTCGACATCCTCTCCGGGGAGTGACTCCATGGACGCGACCCCCGCTGTCCGGCTCGACGGCGTCTCCAAGCAGTTCGCCGACTCCTACGCCGTGCACCGCCTCGACCTCGACATCGACTCCGGCCACTTCTTCTCCCTGCTGGGCCCGTCCGGCTGCGGCAAGACCACCACGCTGCGCATGATCGGCGGGTTCAGCGATCCCACCGAGGGTGCGGTGCTGCTGGCCGGTGAGGACGTGACACACCTGCCGCCGAACAAGCGCAACGTCAACACGGTCTTCCAGAGCTACGCGCTCTTCGACCATCTGAGCATCGCCGACAACGTCGGCTTCGGCCTCAAGCGCAGCGGCGTCGCCAAGGCCGAGATACGGCAACGTGTCGGCGAGATGCTGGAGCTGGTCCAGCTCTCCGGGCTCGCCGACCGCAGGCCCCGTACCCTCTCCGGCGGCCAGCGCCAGCGCGTCGCCCTCGCCCGCGCGCTGGTCAACCGGCCGGCCGTGCTGCTCCTCGACGAACCGCTGGCCGCCCTCGATCTGAAGCTGCGCCGGCAGATGCAGGTGGAGCTGAAGCAGATCCAGCGCGAGGTCGGCATCACCTTCGTCTTCGTCACCCACGACCAGGACGAGGCACTGACGATGTCCGACCGGATCGCCGTGATGAACGCGGGCCGTATCGAGCAGTGCGGCACCCCCGAGGACATCTACGAGCATCCCGCCACCTCCTTCGTCGCCTCCTTCATGGGGACCTCAAACCTGATGACCGGCACCTACCGGGACGGTGAGGTGGCGTTGGAGAAGGGTCCCGCCCTGCCTGTCGGGACGCGTTCCGACATCGCGGACGGCACCGCCGTCAGCGTGTCCGTGCGCCCCGAGAAGATCTGGCTGTCCGACTTCGAACCGGGCATGTCGATGCTGAGCGGTGTGATCCGCGAGACCGTCTACAGCGGCCCGACCACGACCTATCTGATCGAACTCGCCCCCGGCGTCACGCTGTCGGTGCTGGAGCAGAACACGGCCCGTGCCCGCATGGAGGACCGCTGGAGCGGCGGCGAGTCGGTGGAGTTCGGATGGCGGCCGGAGCACTGCCTGGTCCTGGCCTGAGAACCCCTCCTTCTGCAGCCGAATCTCTGTGATCGAAAGCGAAGCTGATGCATCACGACGTGATCGTGCTCGGCGCCGGTCTCGCCGGGCTCTGTGCAGCCCGGGACCTGGCCGCCGCCGGCACCGACGTGCTCGTCCTGGAGGCCCGGGACCGCGTCGGCGGCCGGGTCGAGCAGACCCGTACACCCGACGGCCGTACCGTCCAGCTGGGCGGCGAGGTGGTGGGCAACGGGCACACCGCCTATCTCCGACTCGCCAAGGAACTCGACCTCGACCTGGTCCCCAGCTATGTCGAGGAGCCCGGCCGCATCACCCGTGCCACTGCGGAGGGCGTCTCGGCCGGTGACCCCCCGCACTGGTTCGGCACCGGTGACGCGGCCCTGCACGAGCGCCTGAGCGGCGAGTTCACCGCGCTCGCCGCCACCGTCGACCCGGACGACCCCTGGTCGCATCCGGACGCTGCCGCCCTGGACCGCCTCTCCGTGGCCGACTGGCTGCGCTCCCGGCAGGCCACGCCCGCCGTCGTACGGCTGTGGGACATCGGCCAACTCGCCCTGGCAGGGGGCTCCTACGAGCGGATCTCCCTGCTGGCGGCGCTGCGCAAGAGCGCCGCGGTCCCCGGCTCCGGCACGGGCGACTACGACTACGCCGACTGGGAGGGGCTGCGGCTCGCGGACGGATCGGCGACGCTCGCCGAGGTCCTCGGCCGCGAGCTGGGCCCGCGCATCCGGCTCGGCTCGCCCGTCGCCGCGCTGGACGTACGCCCCGGCCGGTGCTCCGTACGTCTGGTCGCCGGCGAGGTCCTCACCGCCGGGGCGGTGGTGAGCGCCCTGCCCGTCGGTCCGCTGCGCGACGTCGCCATCAGCGGGGTGAGCGAGGCGCGGCTCGCCTCCCTGCATCGGCAACGCCAGGCCACGGCCGCGAAGTTCGCCGCGGTCTACGACCGTCCCTTCTGGAGGGAGGCCGGTCTGAACGGTCTGTCCGAGGCAGAGGGTGTGCTGGGCAGCACCTGGCCGCAGAACGAGGGCGTCTTGTCGGCGCTGATCCCGCCCGAGCGATACGGCGTCCTGCTGGGCACCCCGCCCCAGCTGCGAACCCCCGAGCTGCTCGCCGAGATGGCCGGCATGTTCGGCGACGAGGCACTGGAGCCGGCCTCCTGCCATCTGCGGCTGTGGGGCACCGATCCGTGGACCCAGGGGTACGTCACCCAGTGGCCGCCGGGCGAGGTGATGGCGGTGGGGCCGCTGCACGGCACCCATGAACCGCCGTTCTACGTGTGCGGCTCCGACCAGTGGGTCGCCGGATACATGGAGGGCGCCGTGCGCACCGGCCGCGCCGCCGCCGAGGAGACGCTGCGCCGTGGCTGATACCGACCGCCTCAACCACATCGGCGGCAGGGACGTACCGGCCGCGTCCGGCGCCATCCTGCCCTTGATCGACCCGGCCACCGGACTCCCCCACGGGACGGCCCCGCTCTCCGGTCCAAAGGACGTGGACGCTGCCTGCCGGTCGGCCGACGAGGCCTTTCACGGCTGGTCCTCGACGACTCCGGCGCAGCGGCAGACCGCACTGCTGCGCATCGCCGACGCGCTGGAGCGGGAGGCCGACGCGCTGGCGGCGGCCGAGGTGACCGACACGGGCAAGCCGCGCGCCCTGTTCCTGGCGGACGAACTGCCCGCGATCGTGGACGTGTTGCGGTACTTCGCCGGAGCCGCCCGGAACCTGCCGGGTGCCGCGGCGGCCGAGTACACGCCGGGCCGCACGTCCGTGGTGCGGCGCGAGCCGGTCGGCGTGTGCGGCCAGATCACGCCGTGGAACTACCCGCTGATGATGGCCGTGTGGAAGGTCGCCCCCGCGCTGGCCGCCGGGAACACCGTCGTCCTGAAGCCGTCCGACACCACGCCGTCGTCGGCCGCGCTCCTGGCGCGGCTGGCCGCCGAGCATCTGCCGCCCGGTGTGCTCAACGTCGTCTGCGGCGACCGCGACACCGGGCGGGCCCTCGTCGCCCACCCGCACATCCGGCTGGTGGCCGTCACCGGAAGTGTCCGCGCCGGACAGGAGATCGCCGCCGCGGCGGCCGTCGACCTCAAGCGGCTGCACCTCGAACTCGGCGGAAACGCACCGGTGTTGGTGCACGCGGACGCCGATCTCGACGACGCGGTCGAGCAGTTGTCGGCGCTCGCCTTCTACAACGCGGGGCAGGACTGCACGGCCGCGACCCGGATCCTGGTGGACCGACGGATCCACGACGGCTTCCTGGCCCACTTCGCCGACCGGGCCGCGCGGCGGCTGCCCGGCGCACCGGACGACGAGCACGCCGACTTCGGGCCGGTCGCGAACGCCGCCCAACTCGCCGCCGTACGCGGCCTGTTGGAGCGGCTCCCGGACCACGCCGAGGTCATCACGGGTGGCGCCGCTCTGGACCGACCCGGCTACTTCCACCAGGCCACGGTGGTCGCCGGGGTGCGGCAGCGGGACGAGATCGTGCAGAGCGAAGTGTTCGGGCCGGTCGTCACCGTCCAGCCGTTCACCGACGAGTCCGAGGCCGTCCGGATGGCCAACGACGTTCCCCAGGGGCTCGCCGCGAGCGTCTGGACCCGCGACCACGACCGCGCCATGCGGGCGAGCCGGGCGCTGCGGACCGGCATCGTCTGGGTCAACACCCACGGCACGACGGTGTCGGAGATGCCGCACGGGGGCGTTCGCCACTCCGGGTACGGCAGCGATCTCTCCCTCACCGGTCTGCTCGACTACACGCAGGTCAAGCACGTCATGCTGTGACGCCCCCCGGGCGCCAGGCGGTCCGCCTCACAGCTTCGCGCCGAAGGCCTGCGTCCACCAGGGGCCGCCCGAGCCCTTGTGGATGCCCACGCCGATGTCCTTGAAGGAGCAGTTGAGGATGTTGGCGCGGTGGCCGGGGCTGTTCATCCAGGACTCCATCACCGCCTCCGGGGTCTGCTGGCCCATGGCGATGTTCTCCCCGTACGTGGACCAGCGGTAGCCCGCGGCGGTGATGCGCTGGCCGGGGTCCTCCCCGTCCGGGTTGGTGTGGTCGAAGAAGTCGCGGGCGGCCATGTCCTCGGAGTGGCCCAGCGCGGCCTTGTTCAGCAGGGTGTCCTCGGCGACCGGACCGCACCCGGCGGCCGACCGTTCCTTGTTCACCAGCGCGACCACCTGGCCGACGGTGTCCGTCGGGACCGGCTGCGACTGCGGCGTACTGGACGCGGTGCGAGTCGGCCTGGGCGTCGGTTTGGGAGTGGGCGAGGCCTTCTTGGTGGGTTTGGCGGACTTGGAGGGGCTCGCCTTCTTCGACGGTGACGCGGAGGGCGAGGGAGACTTGGAAGGTGACGGGGACGTCTCGACGGGACTCACTTCCGAGAGGTCCACATCGGGGGCGCCTGAGGCGGCCTGCGCGGCGGTCGGCTCCTCGGTGCCGGAGCCGGGGGTCCTGTCGAAGTACCAGAGGCCGCCGCCCGCCACGCAGGCCGCCACCACGACACCTCCGACGGCGCGGCGCCGGATACGTCGACGCCGACGGGCCTGGCTGCGGGAGGCCACCCGGCCACCCGCACCACGGTGCCCGGCATTGCGGCCCGCCCCGGAGTGGCCCCCGGACTCTTTCAGCCGGGAGGCCGAGCCGACCGCGGCCATCCCGCCGGAGGCGGACAGCACCCGCTCCAGGAGCGCGGGCGCCGCGACGACTAGCGCGAGTCCGGCCAGGAGGCCTTCGGCGGGCATCAACCCGCTCCACATACCGGAGCATTGCACGCAATCACGGGCATGCCGGGCTATTCGCTTACGCCAGAGCGCCGAGGGCCGGCCGTCCCAGGAGGCCAGCAAGCCGTGCAGTTCCGGGCAGCGGGGCCGCCCGTCGAGGGCCCGCACCACCACCCGGGCCGCCTCCAACTGCGCCTTCATCCGCTGCACCCGTACCGCTGTGTGCTGCGGCGACAGCTCCAGGGCGGACGCGACCTCGGCCCGGGTCAGCTCGCCCGCGCACTCCAGCCACCAGAGGGACAGCAGCCCTCGGTCGTCGGGCTCCAGCCAGCGTGTCGCGCGTGCGGTCTCCTGACGCTGACCGGACAGCTGGAGCTGCACCATGGTCAGGTCCACGAAGTCGGCGCCCGGATCCGCGAGATCCTGGGCCTCCTCCACGGCGCCGGGGGCGGACTGGCGGTCGTGCCAGTGGGCCCGGACCTGGTTCATCGCGATCGCCACGAGCCAGGAGCGGAAACTCTCGGGAGTGCGCAGACCGCCGAGCGCGTCGAGGGCACGGAGCATGGTGTCCTGCACGACGTCATCGACGTCGACGGAGCCGTTCAGAGCCCTCCCCACGATGTTGTAGACCAACGGGAGGTACGCACCGACCAGGGCATCCTGAGCCTCCGGGTCGCCGTCTCCGGCTGCGGTGACCAGTGCCGCCAGTTCCGTCGCGCGCTCTGTACTCATCAAAAACTTCCCTGTCCTCGACGCCGAACGAAGCTGTCCGATACATGGGAGATGGATCGACGAGCCGCGGATAACGGTTCTTCGGACGCTTGTTCCACGAGAGACTCACGGGGTTGGCGGGGCGGCGCAATGGGGGACGTCACATTGGCGGGACCCAGCCGTCGACCGCCCGGAGAGGACGATGCTCGACAAATGGGATGAAAAGTCAATCACTTTGGACTGAATTCATCAGGTCGAGTGAACCAGATCTTGCGCACGGCGCGGCGGGGATGCCGACCCCCGCCTCCGGGTAACTACCCGCATCAAATGCCCCCCTGCCGAGGTGGAGCGGACATGACGCCGGACGCCGACGACCGCGCCCCCAATCCGACCGAGGAAAAGGCGGCGGACCCACTCCGCCACGTGCCACCCCCGGCGAACAGTCATGCCCGCACCCGTAGATGCGGCCCGTTCACCGTGGTCGAGGTTCTGGGCGAGATCGATCTGGCGACCGCGGTGTTCGCAGCCGAGCACCTGGACGCGGCGACCGCGCGACCGGAGCCGGACGTGCTCGTCGATCTGCGGCGGGTGGACTTCTTCGACTGCTCGGGACTGCGCGTGCTGTGCCGGGCCGAGACGCGGGCCAGGGACCGGGGCGGTCGCCTCCGGATCGTCTCCGACGCACCGCGGATACGGCGGCTGCTGCGCGGTGCCGGCCTGCTGGACCGGTTCGCGCCATTGGCGGGCATCCCCGGGGAGGACGGTGATGCTCCGTAGCGATCCGAGGTGTCGGCCGGGCGGCCCCACTCCGCCCGACCGACCCCCGGTACGAGATCGCGGGGGCCTCACGGCAGGACGCGCACTCCCCATCCGCGCGCCTCTGCCGAACTGCACGGGGCCATGCGATCCCGGTCCTTTAGAACGCGAAGAGGCTCGTCCCGTAGGAGCCCTTCACGCACTCGTTGGCGAAGGTGCGCTCATAGGAGACGCGCTTGCCCTGCCAGACGCCGTCGACCGTGACGATCACCGGGTCGTACTGCTTGGTACACAGCACGCCGTCTCTGGCTCTCAGCGCGTCGAAGTCCCCGCCCACGCCCCGCAGTTCGACACAGGCCGACATGGCGTCCGGGTGCGTGCCGGAAGCCGTCGGGGCGCAGCTCAGGGTGACCGCGCGCACCGGCGTGGTCACGGTGGCGCTGTCGCCGTTGGCCAGGGTGAGCACCAGGGCCGAGGGGGCGTAGAGCGAGGCGGGGGTGGCGTCCTGGGCTGCCAGGGCGGATCCGGTGAGGGGTCCGCAGACGGCGGTGGCCGTGAGGCCGAGGGTCGCTGCCCAGCGCGCGGTGTTCCGCATTGTGTGCATCCTTCCGCTCGAGTTGAGGGTGTGTCGACTCCGACGCGATCGGTGCCGGAGCGACGAGCGGGAGTCTGCCGAGTCCGCCGCCGAAACTCACATCGACACCACGGGTTTCAGTAACCTTGCGTATTGAATCAGTGGCGTGAAGTAACGGACTTCGAACGTTCCAACGCCGAAACTTGGCGGCTCTTGATCGTTCCAAGTCGCCTCGTGGCCGGTTTTCGCACGCTGATTAATAGGCCTGAAACATTCCGATTGGGCCCTCCGATTGAGCTCTCGGCTGACTCGCCGCCTGCCCCTTGTGTTCATGAAGCGCCGAAGTAATCGTCATTACATGATTACCAGCGAACAACGACAGAAGCTGCGCGGCTGGTTCGCCGGCCGTCTGCCGGACGACCTCTTCGAGGAACTGACCGAGGTCACGGTCGACCGCGAGGAGATCACCGTGATCGGCCGTATCCCCGCTCCCCACCTGGCCGAGGACGTCTCGGCCGCCGAGCGGGAGGCGGCCGTGGAGGGCCGGATCCAGGAGTTCCGGGAGCGCACCCGGGAGACCCGGATCGGGGTGGCCCGCGAGGCGGAGCACCGGTTCCGCCGGAAGGTGTCCTGGGGCGTGGAGTGCGACGGTGAGCGCGCCCTGTTCACGCACATCGCCGCGCCGGTGATGACCCGGTTGCGCCAGCCCGAGCGCCAGGTCCTCGACACCCTGATCGCCGGCGGGGTCGCCCGCAGCCGCAGCGACGCGCTCGCCTGGTGCGTCCGGCTGGTCCAGCGGCACACGGACGACTGGCTCGCCGAACTGCGCGATTCCCTGGAGAACGTCCAGCGGGTGCGGGCACAGGGACCGGACGCGGAGCCGGAGGACGCGCCCACGGACAGCGACTGATGATGGAGGTTTCGTCCACTCGGCGCACCGAAGATGGATGAACCGTCCTCTGGTGCGGATCTCGCGCCCGGCCGTACCGTCTGCAGATCCCGAGAGGACGGCATCCGCGCTGCCCGCACACCCCAGCGGCAGGCACCGGCCCTCGCCCCCGCCGCGCCACAACGCGCTCCACCGTCCCGTCCCCGCTGGAGCCCCCCCTTGTCCTCGCAGTCCCCGCAGTCGTCTCAGGACCCGCAGCCCTCGAAGGCCTCTCAGCCCCCACCCCTCTCCCCCGCCCCCACCCCCGCTCCCTCCTTGACCGAGGTCGAGACCCACGGCGTCGACCGCATCCCCGACGCCGAGCGCACGGCGACCCCGCTCGATCTGTTCCGCCTCGCCTTCGGTGGCGCCAACACCTTCTCCACCTGTGTCCTGGGCGCCTTCCCGATCCTGTTCGGCCTCTCCTTCTGGCAGGGCCTCGCCGCCACGCTGCTCGGGGTCGTGGTGGGCGCGCTGATCCTCTGCCCGATGGCGGTGTTCGGACCGGTCAACGGCACCAACAACGCCGTCTCCTCCTCCGCGCACCTGGGCGTGCACGGCCGCGTGGTCGGCTCCTTCCTCTCCCTGCTGACGGCCGTCGCGTTCTTCTCGATCTCGGTGTGGAGCTCGGGCGACGCCCTGGTCGGCGGCGCGCACCGGCTCTTCGGACTGACGCGCGGCAATCTGTCGTACGTCGTCGCGTACGCCCTGTTCGCGGGACTGGTCCTCGCGGTCTGCGTGTACGGCTTCCGCTTCATGCTGTTCGTCAACAAGATCGCCGTGCCCTCGGCGAGCGTGCTCTTCCTGATCGGCGTGATCGCCTTCGCCGGTGACTTCGACCCGTCGTACGCGGGCGTCTTCACGGACTCCGCGGACGCGGCGACCCAGTCGCTGTTCTGGCCGTCGTTCATCGGCGCCGCCCTGATCGTGCTCTCCAACCCGGTCTCGTTCGGGGCGTTCCTCGGCGACTGGTCCCGCTACATCCCGGCGAGCACCCCGCGCCGCAAGGTGATCGGCGCCGCGTTCCTGTCGCAGATCTCGACCCTGCTGCCGTTCCTCTTCGGCCTGGGGACCGCGAGCATCATCGCCACGAAGGTTCCCGAGTACGTCGATCCTGCGGCGCCCGACTTCGTGGGCGGGCTGCTGGCGATCTCACCGGGCTGGTACTTCCTGCCGGTGTGTCTGCTGGCACTGATCGGCGGTATGGCGACGGGCACGACCGCGCTGTACGGGACCGGGCTGGACTTCTCGTCGGTGTTCCCGCGGCTGTCGCGGGTGCAGGCGACGCTGCTGGTCGGCGGGCTGTCGATCGCGTTCATCTTCGTCGGGCGGTTCGGCCTCAACCTCGTCCAGTCGATCTCGACCTTCGCCACGATGATCATCACCTGCACCACGCCGTGGATGGTCGTGATGATGCTGGGCTACTGGACCCGGCGCGGCTGGTACGACCCCGACGCCCTCCAGGTCTTCAACCGCCGTCAGCGCGGCGGCCGGTACTGGTTCGCGCACGGCTGGAACTGGCGGGGCATGACCGCCTGGTGGGTGGCGGCCGTGATCGGCGTCCTGTTCACCAACATCCCGGGCCAGTTCGTCGGCACGCTGGGCGATCTCGCGAACGGGGTGGACATCAGCCTGCCGTTGTCGCTGGCCGTCGCGGCCGTGCTGTTCCTGGCGCTGCTGCGGCTGTTCCCCGAACCGCGAGCGGTGTACGGGCCCGAGGGTGCGCGGCTGGCCAGGACCGTCGAGGTGCCGGTGCCACCGATCACCGGGCCCGGTGCGAAGGCCGACGCGGAGCCGTTGTCAGACCCCTCCGCTACGTTGCGGGCATGACCAACTTCGTACTGGTGGCAGGGGCGTGGCTCGGGGCGTGGGCGTGGGACGAGGTGGCGGCGGAGCTGCGCTCGGCCGGACACGGCGTCCATCCGCTGAGCCTGTCCGGACTCGCCGAGAAGCGGGGCGCGCCGACGCCCGGGCAGCAGACGCACGTTCAGGACATCGTGGGTGAGGTCGAGCGCCTCGATCTGCGGGACGTCGTCCTCGTCGGACACAGCTACTCCGGCGTGCCGGTCGGGCAGGCGGCCGAGCGGATAGGCGACCGGCTGACCCGTGTGGTGTTCGTCGACGCCATGGTCCCGGTCGACGGAGAGTCGTCCCTCTCCGGCTGGCCGAGCGACGAGGTGCGGGGGGCGATCGCCGCGACCGGCTTCTGGCCGCCGCAGACCGCCGAGGACTACGCGGGGCAGGGCCTGACGGACGAGCAGATCGCCCGGATCGTGAACGGCTCCACCCCGCACCCGGGTGCCACGGCAACGGAACCGGCCGTACTCACGGGCGACCTCGGCAAGCTTCCGGGGACGTACATCAAGTGCCTCCTCGACGGCGACGAACCGTGGGGTGCCGCGGCCGAGCTCCTCAAGAGCGACCGCTGGGACCTGGTGAACATGAACACCGGCCACTGGCCGATGTTCTCCCAGCCGCGCGAACTGGCCCAGATCCTGCACGAGTCGGTGACGGCCCCCTGATCCACTCCCCCGCCTACCGGTCGGTATGGTCGGCGTACAGCGCGTTCTCAGTGACGAGAGGCGGGGCGTACGCATGGGCAAGCACTGGGCGGACTTCCAGTACGAGATCTACCTGAACGGGATGACGGGTGCCGTACCCCGGCTGCCCACCGATCTGACCCGGCTGGAGGAGCTGACCGAGCAACGGCTCGACCCCGGCCCCGTCGGCTATGTGGCGGGCAGCGCGGGTGACGGCAGCACCGCCCGCGCCAACCGGGCGGCCCTCGGGCGGCGCCGGATCGTGCCGCGCATGCTGCGGGACGTACACGAACGGGATCTGTCCGTCGAGGTGCTGGGCCGCTCCCTGCCCGCTCCGCTGGCACTGGCGCCGGTCGGAGTGCTCTCGATCATGCACCCGGACGCCGAGTGCGCGGCAGCCCGGGCCGCCGCCGCACAGGGCGTGCCGTTCACCCTCTCGTCGGCGTCCAGCACTCCCATGGAGCAGGTCGCGGAGGCGATGGGCGACGCCGAACGCTGGTTCCAGCTGTACTGGCCGAAGGACCCGGAGGTGGCCCGGAGTTTCCTCGCCCGGGCGAAGGCGGCCGGGTTCACCGCGCTCGTCGTCACCCTGGACACGCCGATGCTGGCCTGGCGGCCACGCGACCTCGACCAGGCCTATCTGCCGTTCCTGCACGGCGTGGGCACCGCCAACTACTTCTCCGACCCGGCGTTCCAGGCAGGCCTGGCCAAGCCGGTGCTGGAGGACCCGAACGCGGCCGTCATGCACTTCGTCGGCATGTTCTCGGACCCCGCCAAGACCTGGCCGGACCTGGCGTTCCTGCGGGAGAACTGGGACGGCCCGATCGTCCTGAAGGGCATCCTGCACCCGGACGACGCCCGCGCCGCCGCCGACGCCGGGATGGACGCAGTGGTCGTCTCCAACCACGGTGGCCGCCAGGTGGCAGGCTCCGTCGGGGCGGCCGACGCCCTGCCCCGGGTCGTGGAGGCGGTCGGCGACCGCCTGACCGTGCTGTTCGACAGTGGCATCCGCACCGGCGACGACGTCTTCAAGGCGCTCGCCCTCGGCGCGAAGGCGGTGCTCGTCGGACGGCCGTACGCCTACGGGCTCGGCCTCGACGGACAGGCGGGCGTCGAGCACGTCATCCGCTGTCTGCTCGCCGAACTCGATCTCACTCTCGCCCTGTCCGGGCACGCCACCCCCGCCACCATCGGCCCCGCCGACCTCATCGAGGAATCCGTATGACCGCCGCCAAGAACGTCCTCGCCGTCATCTCGCCCCACGTGGGCGGCCGTGGCATCGGAGCCGGCCTCGCCACGCTCTTCCCCGAGGGGGCGAACGTCACGGTCGTCGAGGCGGCCGACGAGGACCCGGCGGCCCTGCGCTCCGCCCACGTCGTCATCACCGCGCTCGCCCCCGTGACCGCCGAACACCTCGCCGCCGCACCGGAGTTGGCGCTGGTGCAGTGCGCGAGCCACGGCTTCGACTACGTCGACGTGGACGCGGCCCGCGAGCGCGGAGTGCGGGTGTGCAACATCGGCTCCAGCGGCGCCGAGGCACAGAACGTCGCCGAGCAGACCTTCGCCCTCATGCTCGCCCTGGCCAAGCAGCTGATCCCGGCCCACACCGCGCTCGTCGAGGCCGACTGGGCACTCCCCCGGCTCCAGAACTCACTGACCGAACTGTGCGGCAAGACGCTCGGCATCGTCGGCCTGGGCCAGATCGGACGACAGGTCGCCCGTCGCGCGGTCGCGTTCGACATGAGCGTCGTCTACGCCGGACGACGCCGACTGCCCCCGGAGACGGAGACCGAGTTCGGCGGCGCCCGTCACGTCCCGCTCGACGACCTGCTGAGCACCGCCGACTACGTCTCCCTGCACACCCCGCTCACCGACGAGACCCGCCACCTGCTGAACGCCGACCGGCTGGCACTGCTCAAGCCGACGGCGTTCCTGATCAACACCGCGCGGGGCGCCCTGATCGACCAGGACGCCCTGGCGGACGCATTGGAGAAGGGCGCCCTGGCCGGAGCAGGCATCGACGTCTTCGACCCCGAACCCCCCACCCCGGCCCTCCGCCTGCTCCGCGCCCCGAACGTGGTGCTCTCCCCACACGCCGGCGGCGTCACGCGCGAGACCATCGTACGGACCGCCCTGGCGGCGGTCCAGAATGTAACCGGCTTCCTAGCGGGCGGCGCGCCGAAGGATGTCGTGGACTGAGCAGGCCCGGCGAACTTTCTGCCGACGGGTCGGCAACGCCCTCAGGGGCGCGGGGCTGTGCTCGATATGCGGCTCCGCCGCGCGGGCGCGACCAGCCCCCACGGCGCCGCAGACAACCGACAACGCACCCGGCACCACCAGCAAAGCGTCTACACCTCTTCCTCCGCCAACCTCACAGCCCGCGCCGCCGGTGTCTCGGTCTCCCCGCTCGACAGCGAGCCGGGGCTCGCCGACGCCACCGGATCGGTGAGCCAGCGCTGCGCGTCGGACCCGTCGCGGACCTTGACGACGATGTCGGAGCCCGCGTCGGACGCGGTGGGCGCGAGGGCCAGCTGGTCGTCCCAGCGGGGCAGTAACTCGCCCTGCACGGTGAGGTCGTAGCGCACGTCCTCGGCCCGCTTCGCGTCGTCGTCGGCGCACTTGCCGAGGATCACCACACCGGCGTCGATGTGCGAGTCCAGGCACAGGTCGGGTTCCGCCACGCTGCGCAGCAGGCCGTCCTTCTCGTACGACCACTGCTGGGTGTCGTCGGCCGAGCACTCGGCCAGCTCGGTCCCGGCACCCGCCTTCGGTTCGCCCCGGATGTCGAGGCACAGGTCGGCGTCGGTGTTGCGCAGCCTGGACTGCAGCGGTGCGGTGGGGAGTTGGGCCGTGCCGGGCGGTGAGGAGGACACCGCGGGCGGCAGCTGGGTTCCGGTGCCGCCGCCGGTGGCGGAGGCGGCCGGGTCGACCCCGTCGTCGTCCGAGAGCAGGCCGGCGGCGAGCATGGCCGCGATCAGCCCCGCGGAGGCCAGGCCCACGCCGGTGAGCAGGGTCCGCGAGGAGCGCGGTCCGCCGGCGGGTCTGCGGACCTGCATGGGGATGCGCGACAGGAGGCGTCGTCGTCCGGCGCCGTGCCGGGCGGAGCCTCGCGCGTGGGTGCCGTCGGTCTGTGTACGGCCCGGACGGGTGTCCAGATAGCGGCGCGCGCCCCAGCCGAGCACCGCCTCGGCGATGAGCCCGCCCAACCCGCCCTCGAAATGGCTCAGTTGTTCGGCGGCGTTACGGCAGTAGCGGCACTCCGTCAGATGCTGCTGGACATCCGGCAGCAGAGCCCCGCCTCGACGAATCGGGACGTCGAGGAGGCGGTTGTAGAACCGGCAATCCTTCGTCGGCGCGAGTTCCCGATGGGCATGTACACAACCTTCACGGAATTTATCACGCGCCTGTTCGAGGGCGGCCGAGGCGGTAACGGTATCCATGCCCAACAGACCGGCCGGGATGCTTAGCGGCTCGGCTTCGACCTCGGTATGCCAGAGCAGACATCGGGCAAGTCCCGGAAGCGCCTGGAATGACCGATCGGCGAGCTTCCGATTTTCGGGCGTCATCGACTTCGCCGTTCGCATACCGCGGCCGCCCGCGGGTTTCGCCAGCTCCGGCAGAACGCCCGCTATTTGGTCTTCGGCCGACCACTGCCGGACCGTGTCCCGGACGGCGACAAGGAGCCGGGGCCGTAGCGCGGCGGCCGGTTCGCCCAGCGCCAGACGGTCGAGGACCTGGTGGAAGGCGGCGGCGGTCACCATGTCCGCGGCGCCTGACGGAGCGGCGAGACAGATCACCGCGTATTCGCGGGCCGGTTGCCAGTGCCGCGCCATGAGCAGCGCGACGGACGGGGCGGCCTCGTTGTCCGGACGGCCCCGCAGCCGGGCGGCGAGACCTTCGTCGGATTCCTCGGGAACCCCGCCGGGCGGCGGGTAAGGGGGGCGAGGGGGGTGGGGGGTGGGCACTGAACGGAATCCTTCCCACGCGCAGGTGACTCAGAAGGTCTGGTGGCCGAAAAGGCGGAGCGGTCTGGTGTGTACCTTTTCGGCGTGAGCGCGGGGAGCGCGAATTCACCAACGTCCATCCGTCCCGGTTCCCCACGGAACGAATGAGCCCCAGCCTTTTCCACCCCCCACGGGTAGTTCACCCTTGCACAGCACACTCATGACCAACAAGGCACTTGGGCAACATCCGCACCTTTGAAAGAAAGTCAGATTCGGCGGCAACTCGCCGCACCTGCGCGAGCTTTCGACATTCCATGCGCCCCGTGTGAAACACACGCACACGCCGGAGCACCACGCACGCTCCCCAGCGCGTGCACCGGCGTAGTCCACTGGAAGCGGCCCCTCGGAAGGCCCCGCGCAGGACCGGCGGCTCTCCTGCGCGACATGGGCCGCCGACCCCGTTCCTCCCGCCCTCGGTCGGCGGCCCCGAGGGCGGGCCGAACGGGTCCGCCCGGCCGACGGGTCTCAGATCTGCCAGGAGCGCAGCCGGTCGGCCGCGCCGTACACGTCGACCTTGCCGGAGATCAGGTCGCGGGCGAGGTCGACGAGGGCGCCGTAGGGCGGGTCGATGCCGACGCCGCTGACGAACATGTAGGCCACCGCGGACGCGCAGGCGAAGCGGGCGTTGGCCGAGGGAAGCGGCTTGAGCAGGGCGAGGGTGTGCAGCAGCGCGGCGGCTCGCCAGGCCGGGTCGGAGTCGACGCCCAGGCGGGGCGGATCCACGCGATGGCGGGCGACGGCGGCGACCAACGCGGAGAAGTCGTTGATCGTGGGCTGGTCCGGCAGGACCTCTTCGTGCCGTTGGAGCAGCCAGGGCACGTCGATATGGAGGACTGGTGCCATCGGTCAGGCAGCCCGTCCCGCGCCCTTGGCGGACGGTTCGTCGTCAGGGAAGGCGGCCGCGAACTCGTCGGCGTGCGACGCGAAGAACCGACGGAACGCCTCGGCGCCCTCCTGCAGCGCACGGTGCCGGGCTATGTCGGCCGCGGCGGCCTCGCGCACGAGTGCCTTCATCGACGTACCGCGTTCCTTGGCGATCTGCCGCAGGTCCTCTAGCTCGCGGTCGCTGAACTCCACGTTGAGAGCTGGCATGCCCTCACGGTACCGCTCGGGTACTTACCCGTAAATACGTGCAGGTCAAGTGTGATGCACGACGGTACCGAGGGGACACGGAACGCTCGGTCGAGCACCTGGCCGCTCACCGGACCACCCCTACGACGGTCCCGAGACGTAGGTCACATTCGCCCCCTGGGATGTCACACTCAGGCCCCCGCCGGCCCTCGCAGTGGTGAGCACGCACTGGGAGGCCCCCGTATGTCCGACACCCCCGCACCCGTCACCGACGACGCGACCGGCGTCTTCGTCCGCCACCGTGAGCTGATGTTCGGCGTCGTCTACAACATGCTCGGCAGCGTCGCCGACACCGAGGACGTCCTTCAGGAGACCTGGCTTTCGTGGACGGCGCGCGGCAGGGGTGCGCCGCTCGACGGGGTCGCGAACCCGCGGGCGTATCTCGTGCGGATCGCGGTGAACCACGCGCTGACCCGGCGGTCCGCGATCAGCCGTCGCCAGGAGACGTACGTCGGCCCGTGGCTGCCCGAGCCGCTGGTCGCGGACGGCGAGGGTGCCGGGGCCGACGACCCGGCCCTGCGCACCGAGTCGGTGTCACTGGCGATGCTGGTCGTGCTGGAGTCGCTGACGCCGCTGGAACGCGCCGTGTTCGTGCTGCACGAGGTGTTCGGGTATCCCCACACGGAGATCGCGCAGATCATCGACCGCAGCCCGGCGGCGGTACGGCAGCTGGCGCATCGCGCCCGGGAGCATGTGCACGCGAGGCGACCGCTGTACGAGGCGCATCCGCGGGTGCGGCGGGAGGCGACCGAGCGGTTCGTGCGGGCCGCGGTGGGCGGCGACATCGCCGAGCTGATGGAGATCCTCGCACCGGACGTGACGGTGTGGACGGACGGCGGCGGCAAGCGGAAGCCGGCGGCGCTGCGTCCCGTGCGGGGACGGGACAAGGCGGTCCGGTTCTTCGGCTCGTACGCGAAGAGGGGCGGTGGGGGCCACCTCCAGCTGCGCTACCGGCGGGTCAACGGCGACGACGCGGTGATGCTGTTCCAGGGCGAGGAGCCGTATGCCGTCCTGGTCCTGGACCTCACGCCGGACGGCGAGCGGGTGTCGGGCGTCTACGTCATCAGCAACCCGGACAAGCTGACGCATGTGCGCAGGGAGGGGGCATGAGCACCCGGGAGCTGCCGCCCGGCAGGGGTGAACGGGTCGCGGACTGGTTCGACGGGCGGCTCGGCATCCACTCCCTCGGCCGGAAGTACCTGCGCAAGGTCTTCCCGGACCACTGGTCCTTCCTGCTCGGCGAGATCTGCC
Source organism: Streptomyces sp. cf386 (assembly GCF_900103585.1). GTDB lineage: Bacteria > Actinomycetota > Actinomycetes > Streptomycetales > Streptomycetaceae > Streptomyces. Next base: position 172,341 of record NZ_FNHV01000016.1, on the reverse strand, counting down.
TGTACAGCTTCGTCGTCCTGATCCTGACGGGCGTGTACCTCACCTTCTTCTTCCATCCGTCGATGAACGAGGTGACGTACCACGGCAGTTACCTCCCGCTGAACGGCGTCCGCATGTCCGAGGCGTACGCCTCCACGCTGGACATCAGCTTCGACGTACGCGGCGGGCTGCTGATCCGGCAGCTGCACCACTGGGCGGCGCTGGTCTTCGTCGCCGGGATGCTCACGCACATGATGCGGCACTTCTTCACGGGGTCGTTCCGGAGGCCCCGGGAGGTCAACTGGCTCTTCGGCTGGTCCCTGTTGTTCCTCGGCATGTTCGAGGGCCTCTTCGGCTACTCGCTACCGGACGACCTGCTGTCGGGGACGGGCCTGCGGTTCGTGAACGGCGCGCTGCTGTCGGTGCCGATCGTCGGGACGTATCTCTCGATGTTCCTGTTCGGCGGCGAGTTCCCGGGCCATGACATCGTGGCGCGCTTCTACTCGCTGCACATCCTGGTGATCCCCGGCATCATGGCGGCGCTGATCGTGGCGCACCTCCTGCTGGTCGTGTTCCACAAGCACACCCAGTTCGCGGGCCCCGGACGTACCGAACGCAATGTCGTCGGCGCCCCGTTCATGCCGGTGTACCTGGCGAAGGCGGGCGGCTTCTTCTTCCTGGTGTTCGGCGCGCTCACGTTCATGGCGGCGGTGGCGACGATCAACCCGGTCTGGTCGTACGGCCCCTACCGCGCCGACCAGGTCTCCACCGGCGCCCAGCCCGACTGGTACCTGGGCTTCGCCGAGGGCCTGGTCCGCGTCATGCCGGGCTGGGAGATCACGCTGTGGGGCCACACGCTCGTCCTCGGGGTGCTGATCCCGGTCGTGGTCTTCCCGCTCCTGCTGGTGTTCATCGGCGTGTACCCCTTCCTGGAGGCCAGGATCACGGGTGACAAGCGTGAGCACCACCTCCTCGACCGTCCCCGCAACCGTCCCGTCCGCACGGGGATCGGCGCGGCCTGGATCAGCCTCTATCTGATCCTGCTGGCGGGCGGCGGCAACGACATCGTGGCGACCCGGCTCCATCTGTCGATCAACACGGTGACCTGGGCGATCCGTATCGCCGCGCTGGTCGTCCCGGTGACCGTGTTCGTCGTCACCCGCCGCATCTGTCTCGGGCTTCAACTCCGCGACAGGGAACGGGTGTTGCACGGCCGGGAGACCGGCGTGATCAAGCGGCTTCCGCACGGCGCGTACGTCGAGGTGCACGAGCCGCTGAGCCTGGCCGAACTGCACACCCTCACCGCCCACGAGCGACCCGGCGAGCTCGTCGAGAACGAACCGTAGGGAAACGGGCGGCGACCAACGGTCGTACTGCATGTACCGGGGCCGTCCCGTCCCGACGGCCCCTACAACCCCGGGTGATGCCCCGCTGTCACACCCCATGCCGGCACACCACCACATGTTCCCGGCACGACAACGAGCCTCATCTCCAACGGAGTTCACGTGCACATGCGCTTAACAGCCACCCGGACGACCGCGGTCGCCGCCCTCACCCTGCTCGCCGGCGCGGTGGTCGTACCGTCCGCCCACTCTGCGGACCGCGACTACACGGTGACCCTCACCAGCAGCACCGCTACCACCGACTTCGACCAGCGCACGGTCGACCTGACCGGGACCCTGACCCGGCCGGACGGGACGCCCGCCGCGGACACGCCGGTCGAGCTGGAGCAGTCCGTCCTGTTCGACACCTGGAACCCGTGGGGCGACCCGATCGACCCGACGGAGTGGGAGACCCGCAGCCTGGGCACGGTCCGCACGGATGCCAAGGGACGGTTCGCCCTTGAGGACGTCCCGGCGGACCGCTGGGAGGACCAGCCGAGCCGTTACCTCTCCCCGCGCCACCAGGTGCGGTTCCGCGCCATGCACGACACGGACCCCACCGACGGCCAGATGGCGTTCGCGGACACCGCCGTGAACGTCGAGCCCGTCACGAGCTCCCTCACGTACCGCGTCAGCAACCTCATCGTGCACCCCGGCATGCGCCTCACCGTCACCGGCAAGGTCACCTGGCCCGCCGGGCACGGACCGGTCGCCGGGACCCGGGTCTTCCTGCGGCAGTACTACGAGAGCGAGTACCACGCGCAGACCACCACGGACGCTGACGGCAACTTCACCATCACCACCAGGATCCGCGCGTACGACCGCGAGTTCGTGCTCTTCTCGGCCCCCAAGGACTACTACATAGCGGGCGCGAGCAAGGACCTCCCGGTCAGGAACACCGCCTCGTAGCGGCAGCCCGTCACCGCCGGAAGCCCGCCGCCGCACTCCGCGACGGCGGGCTCGCCGCTCCTACCCCTGGTCGGCCACGAAGGAGGCCATCCGGGTCAGGGCGGAGTTCCAGTTGATCGTGTGCTCGTTCGTCGACCAAGACTGAATATCGTCGATGTAGCAGAACTGACCGACGCAGCCCTGGAGTTTGCTCTGTGCGTAGGGGTCCTGAATGCTCGAGTTCGGCCCGCCCGCGAGCGTGCCGACGGGCGGGTTCGGCTGGTTCGGGTCAAGCTGGTGGGCATACCAACGGGCGTGCTGGTTGCGGGAGTTGACCTCGCCGTAGCCGGTCACGTACGAGATGTTCAGCGCGTTGCGACCGAACAGGTAGTCCATGCTCTCCACCGCGCCGTCCCGGTACTTCGAGGCGCCCGTGATGTCGTACGCGGTGGCGATGACGACGGCGTTGTGCAGGATCTGGTGGTTGGACCCCCAGTCGTAGAGGTTGCCCGCCGGGGCGTACGGCATCCCGTACGGCTGTGACTTCAGGGTGGCCAGGTAGGCGTCCGCACCCTTGATCACGGACTGGCGCACCTTGTCCCGGCCCGGCAGCCCGCTCGGCACGGTCGCCAGGTCCAGCCGGGCCGCGGCCGCGGTCCTGGCCCAGTCGTAGCCCAGGGCGCCGAAGATGTCGGCCGTGTGGACCGGGGAGCCCAGGACGTGGTCCGCGAACTCCTTCTCCCCCGTGCTGAGATACAGCTCGGCCGCGGCCCAGTAGAACTCGTCGGTGACATTGTTGTCGGCGTACGTACCGCCGCCGATGCCGTCGCTCTCCGAGGCGTACCGGTCGGGATGCGCGAGCGCCGCCGTCCAGGCCTTGCGGGCGGCACCCAGCACCCTCGCCGCGAACTCCTTGTCGTACGGCTTGTACAGGCGCGCCGCCTGCGCGGCCGTCGCCGCCAGGTTCAGGGTCGCCGCGGTGGACGGCGGATGCAGCTCACGCTTCTGCGGGTCGTCGCTCGGCAGCAGTGGCAGGCCCGTCCACTGCTCGTCGTGGATCTTGTGGTGCGCCATGCCGGCCAGCGGCTGCCCGGCGGGCACCTGCATCTTCAGCAGGAACTCCAGCTCCCAGCGGACCTCGTCCAGGATGTCCGGCACCTTGTTGCCGCTCTCCGGGATGGCGAGCGTGCCGTCGCGCAGCTTCTCCGACTCCCCCGTGCGGGCCAGCCGTTCGCGTTCGTACGTGCTCAGCAGTTCCCACACGGAGATGCCGCCGTTGACGACGTACTTGCCGTGGTCGCCGGCGTCGTACCAGCCGCCGGTGACGTCCAGCGTGTAGTCGCACACGCCCGGCCGGCAGGGCACCGCGCCGTCGCCCCGGTTGGGCACGACGTCGACGTGTCCGGCGGGGCGGGCGTAGCCGGGGCGCAAGTCGTCGCGGATCGCGATGCCGCTGCGCTGCGTGTAGTAGTACTTCACGGCGTCCAGGCGCAGCCGCTCATAGGCGGCCGTGCCGATGTCGAAGGGGCGGCTCGCCTCTCCGTCGGCGACCAGCGTGAAGTCGTTGCCCTTCTTCCGATAGCCGCCGAAGTCGATGGAGTGGACGTTCTGCGCGGAGGACGCGTCGGTGCCGCGCGGCACGGTCCAGCCGTGGGCGACCACCGCCCCGGAGGCGTTCTTCAGCTGCCAGGGCAGCTTCTCGGTGGCGTCGGTGACCAGCGTGGCGTTCTTCGGCCCGGCAGGCAGATAGGCGACCTGGTTCACCCGCACCCGGGGCCCGGTGTCGGGCTCGTACACCTCGGGCGGGACGCCGCCCAGCAGGGACGCGTCGTCCATGCAGAAGCGCCACGCGTCCGCACTGCCGCCGAGCTGGAAGGCGACCTGGCCCTGCGGGGTGTCGACGGGCGAGGTGAAGGTGTACGCGTACGAGTTGCCGGAGACACTCAGCTCCGGCGTCACCTCGAAGTAGGTGTCGTACGGGGCCGCCGACAGGCCGACGATCGCCCGCACGACGTGCCCCTCGGGCGAGCCGTTCGCGGTGAAGGAGAAGCGGTACGACTCCCCCTTCACCAGGGCGATGCCGTTCTGGCCGACGGCCGCGTCCCAGCGGTTGGTGGTGCCGCCGGGCACATCGGCGCAGAGTCGGCCGTCGGACAGGCCCGCGGTGACGGTGCTGCTCGCCCACCAAGGCTCGGTGGTGGTGTCGAAGGTGCCGTTCTTGAGCTGCTCGACCTCTGCGGCGCCTGCCGGTACGGCGAGGCCTGCGGCCAGCAGGGCCGTCAGGGTCAGCAGGGTGGTTCTGCGTCGTTTCACGTCTGGGCTCCTCGGGGGGAGGTGCGGGTTACGCTCGCGATGGGAGCGCTCCCAGATGCGGACGCGACCATGCTTGTTGGCGACATGACACTCCGTCAACGGTGCGGACGAAACGCTCCGCTGGGTATTGCCGCGATGGGTCGCATTTCGGCTGCGGCACCGCCGTGGCTGGTCGCGCAGTTCCCCGCGCCCCTTACGGGGCGCTGCACGAACCGTTCGTCCGGACCGTGACGTGGGTCAGGTAGTGGGCACCTCCAGCTTGCTGATGCGTACTGCTCCTCGCGCCTGACCTGGGTGAGCGCTGGTCAAGGTGAGCCGCAACCGGGAGCCTCGTACCGCATCGAAGGTGAGGGCGGTCGGCGCGTCCGAGGCGGTGGCCCAGTCGACGGCCGCCCCCTTCACCGGCACATACCGGCGGCCGTCCCACACCTCGGCCCCGACCGACGCGGGCAGGGAGTGCCTCGCGTCCACGGTGAACGAGACCTCCACCCGGCCGAACGTCCGCGCGCGGCCGAAGTCCACACTCACCCAGTCCTCGGACCTGGCTCCGTCGAAGGCCGGCAGCAAGGCTGTCGCCGCCTTGAGGAAGCCATTGGACCAGGCGGTGGCCGGGTCGCCGTCGAGCATCGCGGCGGGGAGGGTGTCCGGACGGCCGGAGTAACTGGCGTCAGCGTACGGGTAGTTGGCGGGCTGCGGATAGTCGGGCTCGAAATCCGCCGCCGGGGTGAGTGCGGCCGACCTGGCGGGCGCCGTCCGCACGGTCACGCTGCCCGCCCGCAGGCCCTCGGCCCGTGCGGTCACCTTCAGCAAGCCCGTCTTCGTGCCGGATCGTATGATCGCCAGCGCCTTGCCGTGGAAGGCCGTACGGGTGCTCGCCTGGTAGCGCTCGGCGCTCTCCTCGCGCCCGTTGTCCAGGCCGGCGAGCGAGCCGCCCCGCACGTCGAAGGAGATCAGGTTCTCGGCGTCCGGCACCACCACACCCCGGGCGTCGACCACCTCGGCGGTCACGAAGACCAGCGAACGGCCGTCGGCGTTCAGGGACTTGCGGTCGGCGGTCAGTCGTACGGCGTTCGGCGCTCCGGCCGTGCGCAGCACATCGGTGGCGACCGCCTTGCCGCCCCTGCGGGCCACCGCCTTCAACTCCCCCGGCTTGTAGGGCACTTTCCAGGTGAGGTGGAGCTTGCCCGCGCTGCCGTTGGGGCTGGTGTAGCTGCCGGGGTAGGGGCCGTCGGTGAAGGTCTTGTCGTCGCCGGTCGCCTCGGTCGTCTCCAGGTAGGCCCGGCCGTCGACGGTCTTCTTGGTGTCGAACGTCCGGGTGCCGAGGGACTTCCCGTTGAGGAACAGCTCGACGGCGTCGGCGTTGGAGTACGCCCACACCTCGACGGTGTCGCCCTCCGTGTGGTTCCAGGTCATCGGCAGCAGATGGACCATGGGCTCACTCACCCACTGGCTCTGCAACAGGTAGTACATGTCCTTCGGGAAGCCGGCCGTGTCGACCGCGCCGAAGAAGGACGCCTTCACCGGGAAGACGTCGTACGGCGTGGGCTCGCCTATGTAGTCGATGCCCGACCACAGGAACTGCCCGGCGAACCACTTCCGGTCGCGGTCCTTCTTGTGCCCGTACTCGCCGCTCATGGTCCAGGAGGCGAGGTTGTTGTCGTAGGAAGAGGTCGAGCGCTTGCCGGGTGTGTAGTTCTCGCCGGTGTTGAGGCGCTCGGGCTCCTGGTAGGCGCCTCGGGTCGAGGTCTCGGAGGAGGACTCGGACTCGAAGAGGAACAGGTGGGGATAGCGGGCGTGCAGGGCGTCCACCGACTTGGCGGTGTTGTAGTTGAGGCCGAGGCCGTCGAGCTTGGCCAGGATCAGGTCGCCCGGTGTGCCCGGAGCGGGGACGCTGCGGTGGCGGTGGGAGCCGATCACGATCGGGCGGGTGTCGTCGGAGGCCTTGATGGCGGCGATCAGGCGGTCGGCCATGGCGAGTCCGGGGGCCGAGGTGAACTCGGAGACCTCGTTGCCGATCGACCAGGTGAGGACGGCGGGCGAGTTGCGGGCCGCCAGCACCATCTCCGTGATGTCCTTGTCGGCCCACTCGTCGAAGAAGCGGCCGTAGTCGTAGCGGGTCTTGGGCGAGCGCCAGCAGTCGAAGGCCTCCACCAGCATCACGATGCCCATCTCCTCGCAGACCTGGATCATCTCCGGCGAGGGCGGGTTGTGGGAGGTGCGGAAGGCGTTGACGCCCATCGACTTCATGATGGTCATCTGCCGCCGGATCGCGTCGATACTGACGGCGGCACCCAGGGCGCCGAGGTCGTGGTGGAGGTCGACGCCCCTGATCTTGCTGTGGGCGCCGTTGAGGTGGAAGCCCTCGTCCGGGTCGAAGCGGAAGGTGCGGAAGCCGAAGGTCGTGCGGTGGGTGTCGGCGGTTCTGCCGCCGACGCGCAGTTCGGTCTTCAGGGTGTAGCGGTGGTGCGGGGTCGCGAAGTCCCACACCTTCGGTTCGAGGACCGTGAGTTCGTGGGTTTCGGTCGCCTTGTCGGTGACGGGGACCGTGGAGGAGGTACGGGCTACGGTACGGCCACCGGGGTCGACGATCCGCGAGACGATCTCGACGTCCGTGCCGCCTGCGGAGGCGTTGACCACCGAGGTCCGCACCCGTACGACGCCCCGCTCCTCGGTGATCTCGGGAGTGGTGACGTACGTGCCCCAGCGCTCCACGTGCACCGGTTCGGTGACGACGAGGCGGGCCTCGCGGTAGATGCCGCTGCCCGAGTACCAGCGACTGCTGGGAAGGCGGTTCTGCACCTTGACCGCGAGCACGTTCTCGGTGCTGCCGTCGGTGTGCACCAGGTCGGTGAGATCGAAGGCGAAGCCGGTGTAGCCGTAGGGGTGGCGGCCCACTTCCTTGCCGTTGCAGTGGACGTACGAGTCCATGTAGACGCCGTCGAACTCCACCGATATCCGCTTGCCCGCGAGGGCGGGCGGCAGGGTGAAGGCGAGGCGGTACCAGCCGAGGCCGCCGGGGAAGAAGCCGGTGCCGCTGGTGGTGCCGTGCTCGGTGGTCGGGGCGAACTCGATGCTCCAGTCGTGCGGCACCGCGACCTCGCGCCAGCCCGAGTCGTCGTAGCCGGGCTCGGCGGCACCGGCGTACGCGCCGGTCGGGTCCGTGATCCCGCCCGGGTTCACCAGGGCGAAGCGCCAGCCGTCGCGCAGCGGCACGGTGCGGCGGCCGGAGGCGGCAGGCGCGGTTTCGGCTAGTTCGGCGGCCCCTGCCGGCGGGGTGCTCAGCAGCGCTCCGGCCGCCGGGGCGGCCGTGGAGGCGAGCAGTAACGATCTTCGAGTGACTGTCATGGCGGCTCTCCCTCATCAGGGCCCAGAAGTACTCACAACTGATCGTGAACAAACAGATTCTGACGGGGTGGCACACGGAGCAGTCAAGAGCGCGCCAAGAGAGTTCCGATACGTACGCGTCGCCGACGCACTAGGCTGGAGCCCAAGTGCTCACGGTTGTTCACCGTGAGTGTGCGCGATGGAGTGGCGAGCATGAGCCCGGAGTATCCGTTCGACGAGGCCGCGACGGCCCGGGCGGTCGTCGACGACAGCGGCGTGGTCGTCGAGTGGAACGCCGGGGCCGAGCGACTGCTGGGCCACCCGGCCGCCGAGGTCCTGGGGCGCCCCGCCGTGAATCTGCTGGCCGACGAGGGGCAGACCCGGTCCGGCGCCCCCGACGGCGAGCGGTGGGACGGCATCCTCACCCTGCGCCATCGCGACGGCGGCGCGGTGACCGTGTGGCTGCTCGCCCACCGGGTGCGGCCGCAGGACGCCGGGCCCGACCACTGGCTCGTGGTCACGCCGATCGAGGGGGACGGCCCCCGGCTGCCCGACGATCCGCTGGACGGCGTCGGGCTCCTGGAGTCCCCCTGCGCCATCGCGATCTACGACGAGCGGCTCCGGCTGCGCCGGATCAACTCCGTCATGGCGGAGGTCCTGCGCCTGTCCGAGGAGCATGTGCGCGGGCTGCGGGCGCCCGAGCTGACCGGCCGGGCTCAGAGCTACGACATCGAGCGGCAGCTTCTGCGGGTGCTCACCACGGGCCGGGGCACCGACGTACGGACGTACGTTCCGGTCGGCGGTGACAGAACGTACGCCTGGTTGGCCCGCATGGCCCCGATCACCGACGGCAAGGGCCGGGTGCGCGGCGTGTCCGTCGCCGCGCACGACTTCACCGACCAGTACGTGGCCCAGGAGCGGCTCCAGCTGGTGAACGAGGCCAGCGTGCGCATCGGCACCACCCTCGATGTCACGCGGACGGCCCAGGAGCTGGCGGACATCTGCGTTCCCGCCCTCGCCGACTTCGTGAGCGTCGACCTGCTGGACCCGCCCGAGCACGGGAGCGAACTGCCCACCGGTCGGCTGACGGCCCCGATCTCCCTGCGCCGGGCCGCCCATCGATCCGTCAACCACGGCACCCCCGAAGCCGTCGTCAAGCCGGGGAGCATGGACGTGTATCCCGCCCCCTCGCCCCAGGCCGACGCGCTGCTGGCGGGGCACGCCATCGTGGCCTCGACCTCGACCGGTGATCTGGGCCAGTGGCTCTCCTGGGACCCGGCACGCGCGGAGCGCATCCAGGAGTACGGCATCCACACCACCATGTCGGTGCCGATCCAGGCCCGCGGCACCACCCTCGGCGTCACCGTGCTCACCCGGTTCAAGAACCCCGAGGCGTTCACACCCGACGATGTGCTGCTGGCCGAGGAGATCACGGCCCGCGCGGCCGTCTGCATCGACAACGCCCGCCGCTACTCCCGCGAGCGCGAGACCGCCCTCGCCCTGCAGCGCAGCCTGCTCCCCCGAACCCTGCCGCGCACCGCCGCGCTCGAAGCGGCCTCCCGCTACCTCCCGGCGGCGCGGTCGGGGGTGGGCGGCGACTGGTTCGACGTGATCCCGCTGTCCGGGATGCGGGTGGCGATGGTCGTCGGGGACGTCGTCGGGCACGGCATCCAGGCCTCGGCCACCATGGGCCGGCTGCGCACCGCCGTACGCACCCTCGCCGACATCGATCTCGCGCCCGACGAGCTGCTGACCCACCTCGACGACCTGGTCGTCCGCCTGTCCGAGGAGACCGGCAGCGAGGGCAGCCCCGGCGAGGTCGGCGCCACCTGTCTGTACGCGGTGTACGACCCGGTCTCCCGGCGCTGCACGCTGGCCCGGGCCGGGCACCCCTCGCCGGTCATGGTCCCACCGGGCGGCGCGCCGCGGGAGATCGAGCTGCCCGCCGGGCCACCGCTGGGCCTGGGCGGGCTGCCCTTCGAGTCCGCCGAGATCGAGCTGCGCGAGGGCACGGTGCTCACCTTCTACACCGACGGCCTCATCGAGACACGTGAGCGCGACGTCGACGCCAGCCACTCGCTGTTGTGCGACGCGCTGGCGGGTGCCTCCGGCTCGCTCGACGAGACCTGCGAGCGCGTGCTGAACGCGCTCCTCCCGACGGGCGGGGTCGCCGACGACGTGGCGCTGCTGGTGGCCCGCACCCAGGGGCTGCCCGCCTCCCAGGTCGCGACCTGGGACATCCCGGCGGACCCGGCGCTCGTCGCGCCCATCCGCAAGCAGGCCGTCGAGCAGCTCGACACCTGGGCTCTGAGCGAGGTGTCGTTCACCGTGGAACTGGTGGTGAGCGAACTGGTCACCAATGCCATCCGCTACGGCATCCATCCCATCCGACTCCGGCTGATCCACGACGCGGCCACCCTGATCTGCGAGGTCTCCGACACCAGCCACACGGCACCGCATCTGCGCCGCGCCAAGACCTTCGACGAGGGCGGCCGCGGGCTGCTGCTGGTCGCCCAGCTCACCCAGCGGTGGGGCAGCCGGCACACGACGGAGGGCAAGACGATCTGGGCGGAGATCGGGCTCGTCGACGAGGGGTGAGTAGTCGGTGCGAAAACGGGGAGTCGTGACAACCATGGGACATGCACGGGCATTCCGCCCCTTACACCGAGCGACTCCCCTCGTCAGCGCCGTCGCGTTGCTGAGCCTGGTCGCCGCGTGCGGCAGCGGCGCCGACGGTGCCGTGCGGACACCGGACGGCACCGGCAGCCCTGCGGCCACGGCCGGTACGGCCAGTGCGGGGAGTCCCGCAACCCAGCCGGACCCGACCGCACCCGGCACCGCCGACACCGCAAGCCCCGTGACCCAGTCGGCCGCCGCCGCTCCGCGCTGCCACACCTCCGAGCTGCGCGCGAAGATCGGCCGTCCCAGTCCGGGGGCCGGGCAGCGCAACTTCCCGATCGTGCTGACCAACGCGACCGACCGCACCTGCACCGTCCGCGGCTACCCCGGTGCCGCCTTCGTGGACGCGTCCGGCAAGCAGCTCGGCCCGGACCCGAAGCGGTCCCCCGACACGCCGACGACCGTGTCGCTGGCCCCGGGCCGCAGCGCATGGGCCGGGCTGTCCTTCGCCAGCCCGGAGATCAGCGGGGCCCGTACGGCCGTGCCGGAGGCGCTGCTCGTGACGCCGCCCGACGAGCGGGATCCGCTGCAGGTGGCATGGACGGCCGGTGAGGTGCCGGTGGCCGGGAACGAGTCGTCGGTGCGCCTGACGGTGCTCCAACCCGGCACCGGCGGCTGACCGGCGTGGTCAGTGGCGGCCGCCACCGCCGTATCCGTACCCTCCGTAGCCCCCGCCGTATCCGTACCCCCCGCCGCCTCCGTACCCGCCGGAACCCCCGTATCCGCCGCCGGACCAGCCGTTCTGGCCGTCCCCGGAGCAGTAGTACGGGTAGTACGAGCACGCGTCGGTCGGGGACGGGCTCGTGGCCGTCGGCTGCACGGCCGACGGGGTCGGGGTGGCGGTCGGGGTCGACTTGGGGGTGGGGGTCGGGGTCGGCTCCGGTGTGCTCGGCGTGTCGGTCTCGACCTCCTTGCCCCAGTTGACCACCTCCAGCTGGAGCTCCGTGCGCGAGGTGTCGATCACCCAGTGCTGGGCGTCGCCCTCGTCGTCGCGGGTCTTGAGGACCAGGGCGCCCGAGCCGTCGGTGGCGGCCGGGCTGAGGGCCAGGTCCTGGTTGAAGCGTGGCACCAGGGTGCCCTGGAGCGTGAAGTCGTAGCGGACGTTCTTCTTCTCGGAGTCGGAGCCGCCCGTGCACGGGGCCAGCCGGACCGAGTAGCCGAGGTGGGAGTCGAGACAGAGGTCCGGGTTCGTGGCGCTGCGCATCAGGCCGTCGGTCTCGTACGACCACTGCTGGCCGGGCGCAGCGGAGCACTTGGTGAGTTCGGCCTCCGCGTTATCGACGGCCTTCCCGCCGACGAGGCCGACGCACAGCCCGGACCCGATGTTGTGCAGCCGGCCCCGCAGATCGCCCTTCGCGGCCTCGGCCGCGCCCGCCCAGGACGGGTTGCTGGTGGCGGTGCCCGCGTCGGGGGCGGGCGTCTGGGCGGGGCGGTCGTCGGCGGCCGGGGCGGGGCCGTCTCCGGAGCCGAGCGCGGACCAGACGACGAGCGGGAGGACGACGAGGGCGCTGACGGTGACGACGGCCGCGGTGAGGTTGCGACGCCGTGCGGCACGGCGGGCGGCCTTGAGGGCGGAGCGGCCGGAGCAGGCGCGGGTCTCGCCGGTGGGGGCAGCGGGGGCGGGGTCGCCGGGACGGGAAGCCGTGGCGGGGCCGGTGCGCGGGGCGGCCCGACGGGCGGTCCGGCGGGCGCGTCGGGGACCCGGCACGGCGGGCGAGGCGACGACGTCCGCGGCGGTGAAGGGTTCACCCACGGGTGCGGCGGTCCCTCCCGCGGGGGCGAATGCCTCACCCCCGGGAACGAACGCCCCGCCCCCAGCAGCGAAGTTCCCACCAGCGGCAGCGAACGCCTCACTCCCGGCAGCGAAGTTCCCACGCACGGAAGCGAAAGCCTCCGCGGCGGGGGCGGGGCCTGCGCCCGAGGCGACCTCTCCCGCAGGGGTCGGGGTGTCTCCCGCAGGGGCGACGGCGGCATCGTCGGCGAAGAAGGACTCGCCCGCGATCTCCGCCGCCCGCGCCGGCGGCTTCACCTCCGCCGGCGTGTCGGCCTGTCTCGCTCTCGACTCCAGATAGGCACCCGCGCCCCAGCCGAGCACCGCCTCGGCCAGCGCGAAGCCGAGCCCCGCGTTGAAGAGGTTCAGCTGCTCGGCGGTGTCGCTGCAGTGCCCGCAGCGGTTCAGGTGCTCGCCCAGGTCGGGGTCGATGTCGACGCCGCCGCGCCGGTAGGTGACGTCCAGCATCCGCAGATAGCGCCGGCACTCCTGCTCGGGGGCGAGTTCGCGGTGGACCTGGAGGCTCTCCTCGCGCAACCGCTCGCAGGCCCGGCCCAGTTCGACGTGGGCGGACTCGTCGTCGAGGCCGAGGAGTCCGGCCGGTACGGCGAGCGGCTCGGCCTCGACCTCGGTGTGCCACAGCAGACAGCGGGCCGACTGAGGCAGCCGCTGGAAGGCGCCGGTCAGCAGTCGGCGGTTGGCCGGCGGCAGCAGCCGGGCCACGGCACGCTCCGCGCCGTCCGACTCGGAGCGCAGCTCGGGGTGGAGCAGCTCGCGCCGACGGTCGGTGTCCCACTCGGCCGCGATACGCCGCACGGTGACGAGCAGTTGGGGGCGCCATGCGGCCGTCGGCCCGGTCTGCCGCAGCGTTTCACCGAAAAGGCGGGTGAATGCCGCGGTGGTGAGCATTCCCGCGGAACGGGCGTCCGCGGTGCACAGCCGGGCATAGGCGAAGCCTGCTTCCCAGTGCCGGTCGAGGAGTTCCCCCACGGGATGGAGCGCTGGTGTCGCCCCTGTCCACCTCTTGAGTTCGGCGCTCAGTTGAGCGTCCGTCACTTCAAAAAGACGGGCGTCGCGAGGGGAATTCGACGGGCCAGCGTCATGCACGGTGGCATTCCTCCGGAGGGCATGCGGCATTAAAGGTCCATACCAAGGGGTATGCTCCGGGCGCGACTCTTGTGAAGCGCGGGGCGTGTGGGAGCGAAGCACACCTTTGCACAGGTCAGCGACAGGGAACAAGTCATTCCCGGGTTTTGTGCATTGCGTGCCGGGCGGTCACTATTTGACGAACGGTCAATAGCGGTCCAGGGTCATTACGGCGTATCCAGTGGGCAATTGGAAATGGTATTCACTCACCTCACCGCGAACTTCGCCGCAAACCATTGAGGAACCGCACTCCCTCCTTTTTGCCTGGTCATACGTGCGCACGCGTCTTCACAGCGCCTCCACAAGTCACCCGCCAACCATTGAACCGCCCGCCCGGTACGCACCCGGCGGCATCCCGTACCGTTCCCGGAACACCCGGTTGAAGTGGAACGGGCTGACGAATCCCGAGGCGGCGGCCACGCGTTCCACGGACAGGTCGGTGCCCTCCAGCAGCCGGGCGGCGTGTCGCAGCCGCGCCTCGCGCAACGCGCGCATCGGTGACTGACCGGTCTGCTCGGTGAAGAGGTGCGCGAACCGGGAGGGCGAGAGTGCGACACGCCCGGCGAGCGAGCGGACGGTGTGCGGGGCGGCCGGATCGGCTGCGATCAGCGCGTGGGCCCGGCGTACCCGCGTGTCGAGACCGGGGCCGGACCGCACCGTCCGCGCGGTACCGGCGGTGAGCAGGACGGCCTCCTCCAGTGAGCACAGGGCGAGTTCACGCGCCGCGGTGCCGTGCGCCACGGCGACCGGCTCGTCCCCCGGCGCCACGTCGGGCGGCGCCTCCGTCCCCGTCCAGCGGGCGTCGGCGAGCATCCGGCCGAACGCCGCCTCGACGCGGCCGCGCACGGCGTCCGGTGTCGGCGTGACGACGTACATCCCCTCACCGGCGTCGTACGGGCGCAGCCAGGACCGCCAGGAGGGGCGGGCCTGGCAGTGCGCCCACCAGAACTCCCAGTGCCGTGCGCCCGGTTCGACCCCGTAGCGGTGCGGGACACCCGGTGCGAGCACCACCAGGTCCCCCGCCCCGGCCCGCGCCTCGGCGTCCCCGTGCCACAGCCGGCCCCGGCCGCCGGTCGTCCAGGTGAACAGCCAACTGTCCGCACCGCTCGGCCGGTTGACCCCGTACCCCGCCGGCTGGTCGAAGTACCCGACCACCACCAGGCCCGGCGGCGGGGCGGGATCACCGGGCGCAGCAGTCTCAGGCAAGTCGTCAGCGCTCACGGTCATCCTCCTGGAACGTCGATCGGCCTAGCGTGGCAGGGAAAGGACACCTGACCGAGGAGTGGACAGATGACAGCCACGGACATCAGTGACGCCGACGCTCCCATCCTGCCCGAGGCCGGACTCCGCCAGTTCCGCGACGACGGCTTCACGGTCGTACGCGGGCTGTTCGGGTACGACGAGATCGACCGGCTCCGCGACCGGTTCACGGCACTGCACGCGGCCGGGCCGGTGCCCGGGCACTTCGAGCCGCGCCCGTCGGGCGGGGACCCGCTGGGTGTGTATCCGAGGGTGTTGCAACCGCACGAGATCGACGAGCTGTCCCTGCGGGTGCTGCTCGATCCGCGGTTGCGCGGCGTGTTGGAGGTGCTCCTCGGGGAGGAGGTGCTGGCCGCGCAGAGCATGTTCTACTTCAAGCCGCCCGGGGCCCGGGGGCAGGCGCTGCACCAGGACAACTTCTATCTGCGCGTCGAGCCGGGCACGTGTGTGGCGGCGTGGATCGCCTGCGATGTGATCGACCGGGACAACGGTGGGCTCGAAGTCGTCCCCGGCACGCATGAGATGGACCTGTTCTGCCCGGAGACGGCGGACGCCGAGGTGTCCTTCGCGCGGGAGTACGTCGCGCCTCCGGCGGGTTTGGCGGCGGTGCCGGTCGATATGGAGCCGGGGGATGTTCTGTTCTTCAACGGGAGTCTGGTGCATGGGTCGCAGCCCAACGGGACGGACGATCGGTTCCGGCGGTCGTTCATCGGGCACTATGTGGGGCGTTCGGCCGAGCGGATCGGGGCGTATTACCGGACGGTGTCGATGAGCGGCGATCGTGTGGCGTTGGACGAGAGTGACGGGGCGGGCCCGTGCGGTAGCGAGTTCGCGCCGTACGGGCCCCACTAGTACGTCGGCTGCGGGTTCGTTGCGGCTGGTCGCGCCCACGCGGCGGAGCCGCAAATCGACACAGCCCCACGCCCCTATCGGGGCGCTTCAGTGGCCGATGATCGGATGGGGAGCGTAGGGCTGCTCCAGCTCCTCCAACTCCTTCTCAGTCAACGCGAGTTCCACCGCACCCACCGCGTCCTCGATGTGCTGCGGCTTGGATGCGCCGATGATCGGGGCCGTCACCGTGTTCTGGTGGAGCAGCCAGGCGAGGGCGACCTGGGCGCGCGGGACGCCGCGTTCGCTCGCGACGCGGGTGACGGCGTCGACGACGACGCGGTCGCTGTCGGCGTACAGCCGGCTGCCGAAGTTGTCGCCCGCGCTGCGTTCGGTGACCGTGCCCCAGTCGCGGGTGAGCCGGCCGCGTGCCAGCGGGCTCCAGGGCAGGACGCCGACGCCCTGGTCCGCGCAGAGCGGCAGCATCTCGCGCTCCTCCTCGCGGTAGAGGAGGTTGTAGTAGTTCTGCATCGAGACGAACTTGGTCCAGCCGTGCCGCTCGGCCGTGTGCTGCATCTTGGCGAACTGCCACGCGTACATCGAACTCGCCCCGATGTAGCGCACCTTGCCCGCCCTGACCAGGTCGTGCAGGGCCTCCATCGTCTCCTCGACCGGGGTGTGCGGGTCGAAGCGGTGGATCTGGTACAGGTCGACGTAGTCGGTGCCGAGGCGGGCGAGGCTGTGGTCGATCTCCGTCATGATGGCCTTGCGGGAGAGGCCGGCGCCGTTGGGACCGGGCCGCATCCGGCCGTTCACCTTGGTCGCGAGGACGATCTCGTCCCGGCGGGCGAAGTCGCTCAGCGCCTTGCCGACGATCTCCTCGCTGGTGCCGTCGGAGTAGACGTTGGCGGTGTCGAAGAAGTTGATCCCGGCGTCCAGCGCCTGGCGGATCAGCGGCCGTGACGCCTCCTCGTCGAGGGTCCACTCGTGCACGCCTCGGTCGGGGAGCCCGTAGGTCATGCAGCCCAGACAGATCCGCGACACGTCCAGGCCCGTCGAACCGAGCTTCACGTACTGCATCGTTGCTGCTCCTGCCTTCGGGGTGGGGTACCAGGGGGAGCGTACGTCGTCATGTCCGGCGACCCCTGCTTTCCCGCCGCGCCCTTGACGACCGCCGTTCCCCGGCGCTTTGATCCGCCCTGCGCACTCGACTGACGGGGCCTACGAAGTCAGCCGGATCAGGAGCACACCGGGGGTGCGCGGCAGGGTCACCCGCAGTCCGTCTCCATCCCAGGCTGCCGTGCCGGCGTCCGGGGTGGAGGGGTGCAGGATCTCCGTACGCGCAGTGCGGCCCGCCAAATGCCGCACAGGAAGCCGTAGTTCAGCCTCCCCGCCGCGGCGCCACACGGTGATGCAGGAGGAACCGCCCGGCACCCGCATCCCGAGCGCCAGCCACTCGTCCGTCCACTCCGGCAGGCCGAGCGGCCAGAACGGAACGGCCGTAGCGAGCTCTCCCCGGATCGACTTGTACGTGCTCACCGCGTCCCGCACGAGCCCGAACTGCTGCTCCGACATCCGGTCCAGGTGACCGGACAGATGAATGCGGCCCAGCAGCGCCCCGCCCAGCGTGAAGTTGATCAGGTCGTCGTCGAACTCCGGCTGCGGGTAGGCCCAGACGGCACCCTGCTCGGGCGGGGCCGCGGTGGGTGCGGAGGCCGCGATGGGCGGATAGCTCAGGGGGTCCTGCTGGTCGCTGGTGGACTGGAGCTGGGCGACGGCGAGGGTGGCGCCGTCCATGCGCATGCCACCGGAGGCGCAGTTCTCGACGACCAGGCCGGGGTGGCGGTCCAGGACGTCGGACAGCCACTCCAGATAGGCCTGGGTATGGCCGAGCAGGCCCGCTCCCGGAGCGAGATCTCCCGGGGCGCAGGTTCCCGGGTCGACCACGATGTTGTAGTCCAGCTTGAGGTAGCCCACGCCCCAGGCGCCGACGATCCGGTCCACCGTCCTGTCGAGGTGGGCGCGGGCGGCCGGGTGGCGCAGATCGAGCTGGTGGCGGCCCTGTTCGGCGAGGCGCACACCGTCTCGCCGGAAGAAGGCCTCCGGCGGTAGCTCGGAGGCGATCGGGCTGCGTACGCCCACGACCTCCGGCTCCAGCCACAGCCCGGGCACCATGCCGCGCTCCCGGATCCGGTCCAGGACCACCCGGATCCCGCCGTCGGGAAAGCGCCGTGCGGACGGCAGCCAGGCGCCGACGCTGTCCCACCAGCCGCCGTCCGCCGAGTCGTCGTACCAGCCGGCGTCCACGCAGAAGTACTCGGCGCCCGCTTGCGCCGCCGCGTCGATCAGGGGCAGCAGCTTCTTTGTCGTCGGGTCGCCCATCAGCGTGTTCATGTAGTCGTTGAAGACGACGGGGAGCGTGCTGTGGTCCGGGTGCGGGCGGCGGACGGCGCGGCGATACGAGGTCAGAGCGCCCATCGCCGCGTCGAACCCGGGGCCGAGGGCGAGTGCGGCCGGCACGGTGGTGTGCTCCTCGCCCGGCGCGAGCCCGACCCGCCACTGGTGCTCGGCGTCGGTGGGGCCGTTCAGCGCCAGATAGCCGCCGCGCGCGTGTTCGCCCAGGTCCCAGCGCCAGCCGGCCGGGGACTCGATCTGCCACAGCCAGGTCCGGCCGCCGTCCCGTTCCGTCAGCGCGCCCATCGCGAGGTGGCCGTCGGTGGGCCAGCTGCCGCGCCCGGTGAGGACGAGGGCGGCCCGGCTGTCGTGCTGGTGGACCTGGACGTTGATGTCGGCGACGGTCGCGCGCAGTGGCTCGGCCCACCAACGGCACTCGGCGAGCCAGTCGTTGCGGGCCCGGTGCACATCGAGGGCGTCCGGCGAGGGAAGGCCGCCGAGGAGCAGGCTGCTGACGGACTGGACGACGAGGGGTTCCGTGCCCTCGTTGCGCAGCCGGACCCGGGAGCGGAGCACCGGCACCCCGGTGGGGGACGACAGCTCGACGAACGCCGTCAACCCGGTTGCCCGGTCGTGGAGTTCGATGGTCAGCCACTCCCACTCGGCGCGGCGACCGCTGTGGTGGGCCCGGTGGCGGAGCCGCGAACCGAGGGCGGTTCCGGTGAAGCGCGATCCGGACCAGCCGCTGCCATGGCCGAGGGCGGTCAACTCCACCAGCGGCAGGGCCGAATCGGGGTCCACCCGGTCACAGGGACCGCTGCCGAGCCGGACGATCCGCAGGGTGCCGTCCGGGGCGGTGGCGAACTCGACCGCCAATGCCGAGTGGCCCCAACTGAACGCATGTTCAGGCGAGTTGGAGACTTCACTCGTCGCGTCCGCCGTACCGGTCAAGGTACCTCCCCGCGTAAATCCATCGTTACGGTCTCTTGACGACCCCTGTGTGACCGGTCACAATCCTCGCATGAATGTGACCGGTCACACAAGGCGCCCGGCGAGCATCCGGGACGTCGCGAGCGCCGCCGGCGTCTCGTACCAGACCGTCTCCCGGGTGATCAACGGCCATCCCAGCGTCAAGCCCGCGACCCGGGAGCGGGTGCTCGCCGCCATCGACGAGCTGGGCTTCCGCCGTAACGCCACCGCGCTCGCCCTGGCCAGCGGACGCAGCCGGGCCGTGACCGTGCTCACCGCCAACACCACCCACTACGGCTACGCGTCGATCCTCCAGGGCGTCGAGGAGGCCGCCCGTGCCGCGTCCTACGCGGTCGGGATAGGCGTCCTGGAATCGGCGGACGAGGCCGCCGTCGCCGCCGACGTGCAGCGCGCGGCGGACGCGGGCGGCGGGCTGATCGTGATCGCCTACGATCCGGCCGGTGTCCGGGCCCTGGGTGCCGTCCCCGCCGAGCTGCCGGTCGTCGGCGTGATCGAGACCCCGGCGAGCCCGCCCGACCCCGGCCGCCCCTGGGTGTGGGCCGACGACCGCGAGGCCGCCTACCGGGCCACCCGGCACCTGCTCTCCCTCGGCCACGAGACCGTGCACTACGTCGCCATCCCGTCCAGCACCCGGCGCACCAGTGCCCGCACCACCGGCTGGCGGCAGGCGCTGAAGGAGGCCGGGGCACCGGAACCCCGTCCCGTGCAGGGCAGTTGGGGCCCGCCGGGCGGCCACGCCGCGGGCCGGAAGCTGGCGAAGGACCCGGCCGTCACCGCGATCCTGTGCGGCAACGACGACCTCGCACTCGGCGTGCTCCGCGCCCTGCACGAGGCCGGCCGGTCCGTGCCGGGCGAAGTGAGCGTGGCCGGGTTCGACGACGCCCCGCACTCCGCCTATCTGACCCCGTCCCTGACGACCGTACGCCTGGACTTCACCGGCCTCGGGCGGGCCGCCTTCGCCCTGCTGCACGGGGTGCTGGAGGAGTCCGCGCAGGTCGCCCCGCACCTCGTCTCCGTACCGGAGCTGGTGGTGCGGGAGAGCTCGGGGCCGCCGCCCTCCCGCGACTGAGATCTCGGTACCGCCGCACTGAACACCCCGTTCACGAAAGGCACTTGAGGTACGTGATGAAGACGAGAGCCCTCCCCGCGCTGGCCCTGATATGTGCCTGTGCCCTGGCCGCCACCGCGTGCAGCGACCCCACCGCGGGCGACTCCGGCACGGACGCCGAGCAGACCGCGGTGAATCCGACCGCCCGCCTGGACGGCGTGAAGCTGACCATGTGGACCGCGCAGAACACGGTCAACGCGCCC
The DNA here is from genome assembly GCF_900103585.1 of Streptomyces sp. cf386. Classification (GTDB taxonomy): domain Bacteria; phylum Actinomycetota; class Actinomycetes; order Streptomycetales; family Streptomycetaceae; genus Streptomyces. Next base: position 152,076 of record NZ_FNHV01000016.1, on the reverse strand, counting down.
AAGCAGGTCGTCGAGGCCTTCGAGAAGGCCACCGGCGCCGAGGTCGAGACCCAGGCCATCCCGGACCCGTACGAGTCCAACGTGCCGACGAAGCTCGCGTCCGGCGACCGCCCCGACCTGATGTTCTGGCAGCCGTCCGTCTCCACGCTGCCCTTCGTCCAGCCGCAGCAGAACCTCCTCACCCTCGACGGGGAACCCTGGGAGTCCAAGCTCGGCGACACCGAGAAGTCGCTCGGTGTCATCGACGGCAAGCGGTACGCGGCGATCGTCACCAGCCCGGCCATGCTGGGCGTCTACTACAACAAGGACGTCTTCCAGCGGGCGGGCATCGCCGAGAAGGACTTCCCGAAGTCCTACGACGAACTGCTCGCGCTGGGCCGCAAGGTCGTCGACGACACCGACGCGGCCGGCTTCTACGAGGCCGGCGGCGACAAGTGGCCCCTGCAGTGGCAGACGCAGATCCAGCTCACCGACCTCGACCAGCAGTGGTGGGACGGGTTGAACGAGAACAAGGAGAAGTGGACCGATCCGGTCGTCGTCTCCGCGATCAAGAAGTACAAGGAGAGGCTGCTCGACGCCGGAGTCGCCCAGAAGAACTACCGCACCGGCACCTTCACCGGCCAGGCCGACGCCCTGTGGAAGGGCGAGGTCGGCATGGTCCTCAACGTCACCTCCTTCCAGAGTCAGTTGCAGGCCAAGTACTCCACCGCCGAGATCGACCGGGAGATCGGCTGGTTCCCGGTCGCCAACTCCTCGGCCACCGGCCTGTACTCCCCCGACCAGACCAACGGTGTCGTCGCCTTCAGGACCGGCGACGAGAAGCGGCAGAACGCCGCCCGGCAGTTCCTCGCCTTCTGGCTCGGCCCCGACTACGCCGACTACATCAAGGCGATGAAGATCCCGTCCGTGCAGCCGTCCGTGCCGACGCCCGACGGGCTCCCGCAGACGTCCAAGGACCAGGTCGCCGCCCTGCCCCAGGCCATCGGCGTCTTCCAGGCCAAGGCGATCGTGGCCCCGGACACCCACCTCTACCTCGCCGACATGATCTTCGACAAGAAGAACCCGCAGCAGGTCGCCCAGGCCATCCAGGACCAGTTCGCCCAGGTCGCCAAGGCCCAGGGCGCTCCCGGGTTCTGACCATGGCCCACACAGTCGTACGCGCCAAGCCCGCCTCGACGACGGGCGCGCCGAAGAAGGCGGGCCGTCTGCCCCGCGCCGCCGTGCACCATCCCTGGTGGTTCGCGCTCCCCGCGATCGTCGTCTTCGCGGGCTTCTTCCTGGTACCGAACCTGCTCAACTTCTATTACCCGTTCACCAATTGGTCCTCCTACCACGCGGACATCGCCTTCACCGGCCTCGACAACCTCCGGACCATCGCCGACGACGGCTCCCTGCTGCGCGCGATCCGCACGACCCTGCTGTACGCCTTGCTGGCCGCGGTGTTCCAGAACGCCTTCGGGCTCGTGCTGGCGCTGCTGCTGGAGGACGACACCCGCTTCAACCGGTTCTTCCGTGCCGTCTTCTTCCTGCCGGTGCTGATCTCGGCCCTCGCCACCGGCTACGTCTTCCAGGCCCTGCTCGACCAGGACGGCGCCCTCAACTCCGTGCTCGGCACGGACGTTCCCTGGCTGGGCTCGACGACGTGGACGCCGGTCGTCGTCACCCTCATCCACGGCTGGAAGTGGATGGGGCTGGCCATGCTGATCTATCTGGCCGGACTGAAGGGCATCCCGGGCGACATGCTGGAGGCCGCCCGGATGGACGGCGCCGGACCCTGGCGGACCTTCTGGTCGGTGCGTTGGCCGATGCTCGCGCCGGCCGTCACCTTCAACGTCACCACGGCGCTGATCGGTTCGATGAACACCTTCGACATCGTGCAGGCCACCACGGGTGGCGGGCCGGCGGCCGCCACGGAGGTCTTCAACATCTACATGTTCCGGATCTTCGGCCAGGGCCTGTACGCCCAGGCCTCCGCGATGAGCCTCGTCCTGTTCCTGGCCGTGGTCGCCGTGGCGATTCCGCTGGTCGTCGGCCTGAGGCGAAGGGAGCAGACGCTATGACGCGGGTGGCTCCGGCGTGGCGGTACGGCCGCCCGGCCCTCGTCCTGCTGCTGGCCGGTCTGGCGGTCGGCGTCCCGCTGTGGCTGGTCGCGGTCACCTCCGCCAAGCCGCAGGCGGAGGCCATCAAGCCCAACCTGGACCTGCCCCGGCACTGGCAGTCGGCGGCCAACTACGCGGACGCCGTCGGCCAGGGCGAGATGCTGCGCGGTTTCTTCAACTCCCTCCTCGTCGTGGTCCCGTCAGTCGTCCTGGTGCTGCTCCTCGGCGCGGGCGCCGCCTGGGTCTTCGCACGCCGCAAGTCGAAGCTGGTCTCGGCGGCGTACGCGCTGTGCATCAGCGGGCTGCTGCTGCCGCCCGCCGTCATCACCATCGTGATGGAGCTGCGGCAGCTGGGCCTGGCGAACACCCGCCCCGGAATGATCGCCGTCTACACCGGCATGTACCTGTCGACGTCGATCTTCTTCATGACCGGCTTCATCCGCGCCATCCCGATGGAGTTGGAGGAGGCGGCCCGGATCGACGGGGCGACACCGGCGCGGATCTTCTGGCGGATCGTCCTGCCCCTGCTCCGGCCGGTGATCGCCACCGCGACGATCATGGTGATGCTCTACGCCTGGAGCGATGTCTTCTACGCGTTCTTCGTCCTCGGCGGCGGAGAGCGGGCGACCCTGCCGCTCAACCTCTACCAGGTCGCCAGCGCCCAGCTCTACCTCAACAACTGGCATCTCGTCTTCGCGTACGTCGTGGTGATGAGCCTGCCCATGGTCGCCGTCTTCCTCGTCGGCCAGCGAAAGATCGTGTCCGGAATCACCAGTGGAGCCGTCAAGTGACCGGAGGTCCAGCAGCGTGATCGCCCCCACCCGCACGAGATCCCGCACCGCCTTGCTAGCAGCCGCACTTGGAGTAGCCGCCATGGCAGCCACCCTCCCCGCCACGGGGTCCGCAGCCGCCGCCGACCCGCAGCGCCTCACCATCGACCTCGCCGCCTCCGAGGGCCCGGTGATGCTCGGCGCCAACGGCGCGCTGTACGGGCTCAGCGACGACGGGGTGCCCAGTGACGCCGCGTTGGAGCCCTTGAAGGTCACCAGCATCTCGCAGAAGCCGGAGGGCGGTGCCCAGCACCCCAACGGCGACGCGCTCACCGTCTCGAAGTCGTTCTTCCGCAACGGCGGCGGCGAGATCAACGTGATGATGCAGGACATCTACGCCAAGTGGCCGTACGAGGACCTCGGCATCGACGACTACCTCCCCAAGGTCGACAGGATCGCCAAGGAGGTCGCCGCCGACCCGAACGGCGACCGCTTCGTCTACATCCCGTTCAACGAGCCCGACCAGATCTGGTACAAGCTCGGCGTCGCCGACCAGGCGCAGTACGAGGCCAACCGCGACCGGTTCTTCAATGACTGGAAGACGGTGTACCAGCGCATCCGCGCCATCAACCCCGACGCGCGCATCGCCGGCCCCAACGAAGCCGGCTACCACACCCGCCTGCTCAGGGACTTCCTCGCCTTCGCCAAGCGCGAGAACGTCCTGCCGCAGGTGATGACCTGGCACGAGCTGGGCTCCGGCTCGCTGCGCGACTTCCAGGCCCACTACGACGACTACCGCTCCCTGGAGCGGGAGGCCGGGATAGTCCCGCTGAAGATCAACATCGACGAGTACGCCAACCGCCGTGACCTGTCCGTGCCGGGGCAACTCGTGCAGTGGGTCTCGATGTTCGAGCGCAACAAGGTGTACGCCAACGCGGCCTACTGGGACGCGGCCGGCAACCTCAGTGGCCATGTCGTCCGCTCCAACATCCCCAACGGGGGCTGGTGGTTCTTCCGTTGGTACGCCGGACTGACCGGTGACACCGTCAAGGTGACCCCGCCTCGGGCCGACACCATCGACACCCTCCAGGGCCTGGCCTCTCTCGACACCTCGCGCCGCCAGGCCCAGGTGCTGCTCGGCGGCTCGGACGGCGACTCCGACGTCGTGGTGGAGAACGTCTCCCGGTCCGTCTTCGGCCGTACGGTCACCGCGACCGTCGCGGAGGCCGCCTGGTCGGGCTACGAAGGGCAGCACGCCACTCCGCGTGTCCTCGCCCGCACGAAGGTGAAGGTGGCGGACGACGGCACGGTGACCGTCCCGCTGCGCGGCATGCAGAAGATGTCCGCGTACCGGATCGTCCTCACCCCCGGCGGCACCGGCAGCCCCTCCCCCGCCTCCGTCCCCTGGTCGGCGTCGTACGAGGCCGAGACAGCAGCCATCACCGACGGCAGGGTCTACACCCAGGGCACCGTCGACAACGCCAACGGCTACGCGGCCTCGGGCACCAAGGACGTCGGCTCGCTCAACCAGGCCACCAGCAAGGTCGCCTTCACCGTCACGGCGCCGAAGAACGGGACGTACGACCTGGCGATCCTCTACGGCAACCAGTCCGGCCGCCCCGCCACCCAGCAGCTGTCCGTCGACGGCGGCACCCCGGTCACGGTGACCTACCCGTCCACCGAGAACTGGACCTACCGCGCCAAGAAGGACATCGGCGTGGACCTCTCGGCCGGCGCCCACACACTGACACTGGCCAAGGGCGACGCCGAGGTCACCCTCGACCGCATCGACCTGACCGCCCGCACCGCGGTGCCCTCCGCGCGCTACGAGGCCACGCTCGCCGACATCGGCGGCACGCCGTCCTACGACTACTCCTCCTCGGCCGGGGTGGGCACCGGCTCCCTCGTCCTGCGCTCCGGGGACAAGGCGGTGTTCGACGTCTACGCCCCGCGCGACGGCTACTTCACGGTCGTGCCGCAGACCACGGCGCCGGTGCGGCTCGCGCTGCACGGGGAGACGGTGACGGCGGCGCCCGGCAAGCCCCTGCGGCTCTACCTGGTGGCCGGCAACAACCGCGTCGCCCTGACCGCCCGGCACGCCGCCGTCCGCTCCCTCGACGTCTCGGGCAACGGCTCGGCCACCGGCGCGCTCTCCTACGAGGCCGCCTCGGCCGGCCTGGCGGGCGGCGCCGAGCTGGTCGACTCCCCGTACGCCTCCGCCGGCTCCTACATCGGCTCGCTCGGCAACAGCCCCGCGAACACCGCCGAGTTCACGGTGGACGCACCCCGGTCCGGCCGCTATGTGCTGGTCGTCCACTACGCCCACAACGACCGGCGGGACAACGGCCACGCCTACAACACGGACATCATGTCCCGTACGGCGGACATCACGGTCGGGGACGCCGCTCCCGTCAAGGCGACCTTCAAGAACACCTGGAGCACGGACGACTACTGGACGCTGGGCGTCCCCGTCGACCTGAGGAAGGGCTCGAACACGGTGACGTTCGGGAACGCGAGCGCGTGGGCCCCGAACATCGACCGGATCGAACTGGGCCGAGTGATCGGCTGACGGTCGCGACCGTCGCGGCGGTGACCCGGGACCCCGGTCGGGGCCCGGGTCACCGCTCCAGCAGGTCCAGCGCCCTCGCCCACCCGAACTCCGGCCGCCCGCCGTTCTCCCCCACCTCGCCGGTGTACGGCTCCCCGAAGCGCACGCCCATCCCCCGCAGCCGTATCAGGCTGTCCTGGTAGGCGGGATGGGCGGCCAGCGCGTCGGCGACGCAGGGCAGGGCGGCGATGGGGACGCCGAGGCCGTACGCCTCGCAGAGGGTGCCCAGGGCGAGGGTGTCGGCGATGCCGGCGGCCCACTTGTTGAGGGTGTTGAAGGTGGCCGGGGCGAGGACGACGGCGTCGGGGGGCGGGAAGGGGCGCGGATCGGCCGGTGTGCGCCAGGCCGAGCGGATCGGGCGGCCGGTCAGGGCCTCGACGGCGGCGATGTCGAAGAACCCGTTCATGGCGACCGGTGTCGCGATGACACCGACCTCCCAGTCCCGCTCCTGCGCGGCGCTGATCAGCTTGCTGACGTCGGCGGCGATCCCGGCGGCGCAGACGACGACGTAGAGGAAGGGCTTGCGGGCCTGTTCGGTCACCCGGGAACCCTACTCAAGGCCCTCGACCGGCCTATCGCCCTCAGCCGCCCTAGCGCACCGGGAAGGACAGCCCGCGCTCGTTCTCCGGGCGCGGCCCGAAGACACGGCGCTCCTTCTCCTCGATCGGCACGTCGTTGATGCTGGCCTCGCGCCGGGTCATCAGCCCGTGCTCGTCGAACTCCCACAGCTCGTTCCCGTACGACCGCCACCACTGGCCTTCGGCGTCCCGGCACTCGTACTGGAAGCGGACCGCGATGCGGTTGCCGTCGAAGGCCCACAGGTCCTTGCGCAGCGCGTACTCCCGCTCGCGGGCCCACTTCGCGGTGAGGAACTCGACGATCTCGGCGCGGCCGGTGACGAAGGTGCCGCGGTTGCGCCACACCGAGTCCTCGGAGTAGGCGAGGGCGACCTTGTGGGGGTCGCGGGTGTTCCAGGCGTCCTCGGCGGCCTGCACCTTCTGTGCGGCGCTCTCGCGGGTGAACGGGGGTAGGGGCGGGCGGTCGGTCATGTCATCCCTCCAGGGCCGGAACGGCCGGGCAGAACAAGGGAGAACGTGCGTTCTCCGGCGTGACTGCTACCGTAGGAGAACGCTCGTTCTCGCGTCAAGGAGAGGTCGTACATGGACAGCGCAACCGCCCGGGAGCAGGCACTGGACGCCGCCGAGAGCCTGTTCTACGGGCGCGGCATCCAGTCCGTCGGCATGGACGACATCCGGGGCGCGTCCGGGGTCTCGCTCAAGCGGCTCTATCAGCTCTTCCCGGCGAAGGAGCAGTTGGTCGAGGCGTATCTGGAGCGGCGCGACGTGCGCTGGCGCGGGCGACTCGCCGAGTTCGTCGAACGGGAGCCGGACCCCGAGCGGCGGATCCTGGCCGTCTTCGACTGGCTGGAGGAGTGGTTCGGCGAGAAGGACTTCCGCGGGTGCGCCTGGATCAACTCCTACGGCGAGCTGGGCGCCCGGTCGGAGCGGGTGGCGGACCAGGTCCGGGCACACAAGCGGGCGTTCCGCGAGTATCTCGCCCATCTGGTGGCCGGAGCCGAACTGCCCGCGGCACTGACCGGGCCGCTGTACCTGCTGGCCGAGGGCGCCATGGTCACGGCGGGGATCACGGGCAGTACGCGATCGGCGGCGGAGGCGCGGGAGGCGGCGCGGTCGCTGCTGGCGGCGCGCTGAGAAAGGGTGGGCGGGCCCGGCACCGAGTGCGGGCCCGCCCATCAGCTGCGGGCTTTCGGTGATGCGGCCCGCCTCAACTCCCCTCGTCCGACACGGTGATGGCGCTGACCGGGCAGGCCCGGGCCGCCTCCCGCACCATCGGGTCGCCGGCGCCGTCCTCCCGGCCCGGGATCAGGGCGCTGAAGCCGTCGTCGTCCTGGGTGAAGACGGACGGGGCGGCCAGGGCGCACTGGCCGGCGCCGATACAGCGGTCGTGATCGATGTCGATGTTGATTTGGCCTGATTCGTGCGTTTCGTTGTGCATGACCGGAGCCTCTTACCAGGTCACGGGGAGTTCCAGCATCCCCTGGATCGTGTCGCCGGGTTTGAAGGGGATTTCCTCCGCAGGAACCGCCAGACGGAGGGTGGGCAGCCGGTCGAAGAGGGTGCGCAGGGCGATCTCCATCTCGGCGCGGGCCAGGTTCTGGCCGAGGCACTGGTGGATGCCGAACCCGAAGGCGACGTGATGGCGGGCCGGACGGTGCCAGTCGAGGGTGTCGGGGTCGGGGTACACCGACTCGTCACGATTGATGACCGAGGTCGAGAAGACCACGCCCTCGCCCGCCCGGATCGTCTCGCCGTCCGTCTCGATGTCCTCGACGGCGACCCGCAGCATGCCGTCGGCGATCGACAGCATCCGCATCAGCTCCTCTACCGCGGCGGGCAGCAGCCCCGCATCGGCGCGCAACTCGGCCAGGCGGTCGGGGTGTTGGAGGAGGGTGAAGGTACCCAGGGAGATCATGTTGGCGGTCGTCTCATGGCCGGCGACCAGCAGGATGATCGCGAGGGCGATGAGCTCTTCACGATCCAGCTCGCCGTCGCGCAGCTGCTGGTGGACGAGTTCGTCGAGGACACCGTCTCCGGGCTCCGACTGCTTCTGTTTCCGGTCGATCAGCTCGACGAAGTACGCCTCCAGCCGGTCCCGGGCGGCCATACTGTCGGCGGCCGTGGGGCCGCGCAGCAGGCGCCGGGACTGCCCCTCGAAGAAGTCGTGGTCGGCATAGGGGACACCCAGCAGGGCGCAGATGACCATCGAGGGCACGGGCAGCGCGAAGGCGCTCACCAGCTCGGCCGGCGACCCCTGGGCGATCATCGCGTCGAGCCGTTCGTCCACGATCCGCTGGATCTCCGGACGCAGCCCTGCGGCGCGCCTGAGCGTGAAGCTGGGCACCATCATCCGCCGCTGGACCCGGTGTTCGGGGTCGTCCACGCCCAGCAGCGCGGTCTTCCGGTCGCGGATCGCCGCGAACCGGGCGGTGGGCGCGGGGAAGCCGGACCGCATGCGATCGGAGGACAGTCGCGGGTCGGCCAGCAGGGCGCGGGCGAGGGAATGGCCGGTGACCAGCCAGACCGGCCGGCCGTCGAAGAGGGTGATACGGGCCAGTGGGCGCGCATCACGGAGGGGGTCGTAGGCCGTGGGCGGGTGGTACGGACAGGTGCGGTTCTGAGGGAAGGCGACGGTGTGCGATTCCGTCATGTCCGTCATCGAAGACCTCGCAGACGAAGAGTGCGTCGTGCCGATCTTCATTAGATGCCCGGGGCATCTAAAGAACGACGCCAAGTTCGGCCAGATCAGGCGCGCCGCCAATCTGGCCGGGGATCGTCGCACAGAGCTTCGGTCTCGACGCCGTCGGGCCGGTGCTGCCGGTACCGCCGGGAAATTCGCTTGTCGACGGGCAGCCGCCACCCGCAGAATCCGGCCATGCCTACGACTATCGCCTGCCTGCCGCCGACCGTCGCCGTTCGTCCGGTGCGGTTCCAGCAGCAGCCCGGCCGTCCATGGAGGCCCACGCTTCCCACGTCGTGACCGCCGCGCTCGTCGCGGGACTGCTCGCGGGCTACGGCATCGCCGTCCCGGTCGGCGCGGTCGCGACCTACCTCGTATCCCTCACCGCCCGTACGTCCCCGCGGACCGGGATCTGCGCCGCTCTCGGCGTCGCGACCGCCGACGGGCTCTACGCCCTCGTGGCCACCCTCGGCGGCTCCGCGCTCGCCGCCGCTCTGCGTCCGGTCCTGACGCCGCTGCGCTGGGCCTCCGCCCTGGTGCTGGCGGTCCTCGCGGTACGGGGCGCCGTCACCGCCGTACGGCACTACCGCGACCACCGGCTCGCCACCCGCTCCACACCCCCTCCCCCGAGCCCGGCGCGCGCGTACTTGACCCTGCTCGGCATCACGCTGCTCAACCCGACCACCGTGATCTACTTCGCGGCCCTGGTCCTCGGCACCCGCGCGACCGACGCCGTACCGCCCCTGGAACAGGGCGTCTTCGTCCTGGCCGCGTTCGCCGCGTCGGCCAGCTGGCAGCTGCTGCTCGCCGGGGGCGGGGCGTTGCTGGGGCGGATGCTGACGGGGCACCGGGGGCGCTTGGTGACGGCGATGGTGTCGAGCGGCGTGATCTTGGCATTGGCCGTCCGGATGTCGATGGAGAGGTAGCCGAGGCAGGATGAATCCCGAATGTGCCGGTGTTGTAGAGCACAGTCAGTCAGGACCACGACACGACGACGGGACGGATGCAATGCCTCTTGAGGGCGAGTACGAGCCCAGCCCGACCCAGTGGGTGCGCGACCAGGTGGAGCTGTACGAGAGCTCCGGCGGCACCAAGGGGACGACCCTGATGGACACGGGAATGCCCGTGATCCTGCTTACGACCCGGGGTGCCAAGAGCGGCAAGATCCGCAAGACACCGCTGATGCGCGTCGAGCACGAGGGACGCTATGCGGCGGTGGCCTCGCTGGGCGGGGCGCCCCAGCACCCGGTCTGGTACCACAACGTCAAGTCCGATCCCCATGTGGAGGTCCAGGACGGGCCGGAGAAGCAGGACATGCGGGCCCGCGAGATCACCGGTGCGGAGAAGGACGCCTGGTGGGAGCGTGCGGTCGCGGCCTATCCGCCGTACGCCGACTACCAGGAGAAGACGGACCGGGTGATCCCGGTCTACGTGCTGGAGCCGTTCGACGGGGACTGACCGAGGTTCCGGATTTTTTCTCGCCCAGGACGCATGAACCCACGTTCCCCGGGCACACGTGCGTCAGGCCCCGCCGCGTTCCCCCGTCGCGGCGGGGCTTCCCCGTGCTGCCACCAGGGCGATGGACTCACACCGTGCCATCGGGGAACCCGGCGTAGGACGGTGTCCGGGTGCCCGTCGACGGCGTGCGGCAGAGAGGGGCGCGATCATGAGCGACGGGGGTAACGCCGCCTACGGCAGGAAGTCGTTCCAGCGGTCGAGGGCCCACTTCACGGACCGGATCACGGCGGACGGCCGGGACGGCTGGCCGGTGGCGGCGGGCCGCTACCGGCTGGTGGTCAGCCGTGCCTGTCCGTGGGCGAGCCGGGCGCTGGTGTCCCGGCGGCTGCTCGGCCTGGAGGACGCCCTGTCGCTGGCGATCGCCGATCCGATCCAGGACGACCGCAGCTGGCGCTTCACGCTGGACCCCGACGGCCGCGACCCGGTGCTCGGCATCCGCCACCTCAGCGAGGCCTACGACCGGCGGGAGACCGACTACCCGGGCGGCGTCAGCGTCCCCGCGATCGTGGACGTACCCAGCGGAAGGCTGGTCACCAACGACTACCAGCGGATCACGCTCGACCTCGCGACCGAGTGGACGTCCCTGCACCGCGAGGGGGCGCCCGATCTCTACCCGGAGGAGCTACGGGACGAGATCGATTCCGTGATGGCGGACGTCTACGAGGACGTCAACAACGGTGTGTACCGGGCGGGGTTCGCCAACGGGCAGGAGAAATACGACGCGGCATGCGCGCGGCTCTTCCGGCGGCTGGAGCTGCTGGCGGAACGGCTGTCCGGGCGGCGCTATCTGGTCGGCGACACGATCACCGAGGCGGACATCCGGCTCTTCACCACCCTGGTCCGCTTCGACGCCGTCTATCACGGTCACTTCAAGTGCAACCGCTGGAAATTGACGGAGAACCCGGTGCTGTGGGCGTACGTCCGCGACCTCTACCAGACGCCGGGATTCGGTGACACCGTCGACTTCGACCACATCAAGCGGCACTACTACCGGGTGCACAGCGGTATCAACCCGACCGGCATCGTGCCCCTCGGGCCGGATCTGCCGGGCTGGCTGACGCCGCACCACCGCGGGGAATTGGGCGGCAGGCCGTTCGGCGACGGGACACCGCCGGGGCCGGTTCCGCAGGCCGAGGAAGTCCCTGCTCGGGGGCGGCCCTGACACCAAGGAGGCGCACGTGGCCAAGAAGACCCAGAAGAAGAAGCTGAAGCTTCCCCTCGCGTACAAACCCATGGGGTTCGCGCTCGGCTGGTCGAGCGGCTGGCTGGCGGGGCTCGCCTTCCGCAAGACCTGGATGGCGATACGGCACGAGGAGGACGCCCCCGACGCGCTGGACCGGGACCGTGGCTGGGGCGAGATCCTGCTGGCGGCCGCGGTTCAGGGCGCCCTGTTCGCGGTGGCCCGCAGCGTGGCGGACCGAACCGGCGCGAAGGCGATCGAACGCTCGACGGGTGTGTGGCCGGTCAGCGAGAAGGGCGGCCGGGACTGATCACACATCCGGCAGGCCGACAGCGGGCCCGGGAGAGCGCACCTCCGACAGACCGCCGGCGCCCCCGGCGACTCAGCCCTGCTTCGGCGCCGTGGGTGCGACGAGGCGCAGTGTGAAGGAGTGGCCGGCCGGGTCGCTGAAGCCGCGTTCCTCGTAGGGGCCCGCCGCGTCCTTCGCCTCCAGGGGGCGCCCGCCGAGCCCGACGATCCTGCGCTCCGCCTCGTCCAGGTCCTCCACGACGAAGTCCAGATGGGCCTGGAGGGAGTTCTCGGGGCGCGGCCAGCTCGGCGGCGTCGCGTTCACGTCGCGGCGGAAGGCGAGCCGGGTGCCGTCGACGCCCCTGATCTCCACACGGTTGGCGGTCGCCTCCGTCTGCTCGGCCTCCAGCAGTTCCCGGTAGAACACGGCGAGCTTCTCCGGCTCGGCACAGTCGAGCACGACGAAGCCCGCTTTCACCAGCGACATGATTCCTCCGAGGGGTCCGGGACGCGGGACGGTCCTGTCCCGCCGCCCTGTCACTCCCGGGTGTCCCGCCCGGGCCGTTTCAGTCCTCCACCAGCCACTTCCCGTCCCGCATCAGCTCCCGCCCGTCCAGCTCGTTGGCCTCGCGCCAGGCCTGCACGCGCTGCGGTCGGATGCGGAAGTACAGGTAGGGCGTGGTGAGTCGACGGGGATCGAAGCCGATCCTGGTCGCGAAGCGGTCGGCCTCCTCCTCGGGCAGCTGGGCGACGGTGAGCGTGTCGGCCGTGCCTTCGATCATCACGACGTCACGGGTCGGTCCGACTCCGAGGCGCGCTCTGCCGGTCGTCCGCAGATTCCGGCCCGTCGGGCTGTTGGCCGGCGTGGCCAGCAGCAGGGTGGAGCCGTCCCAGAGGAAGGAGAGCGGGACGAGATAGGGCACGCCCCCGTCGACCTCGGCGGTGGCGACCCACACGTCCTCGTCGTGCTCCAGTCGGTGCAGGGTGTCCTGCTTGCGCTGCTTGGCGGGGCGTGCGGGCTGCGCGGTCATCGGCGAACGGCCTCCTCATGGGGCGGTGTTGACGGACCTGTCCAGTGTCGCTGTCGGACGGGCCGCCCGGGGCCCGGTTGCCGCCAGTCGCGCCGCCGCGGCACTGAGCAGCAGGTCCAGGGCGGCCGGGTAGGAGCTGTGCGGCATGTCCGCCACCAGGTGGCGGGCGGTGGCGGCGATGTGCGGGTGGGTGTCCGGGGGCAGTCGCGCGTACGTCGCCCGCCAGACGGCCGCCTCCGCCTCCCGTGCCGCCTTCGGCATCGCCGCGCTCGCCGAGTCGAGGGCCCCGTGGGCGAGGGCCTGGTCGACGAACACGTGGTAGATCCGCACCGCCTCGGCGTCGGGGAACCCGGCGCGACGCAGGACGCCCAGGATGGTCTCGACGGCCTGGATCTCGTACACCCGCCCGGTCACCCGGTACGAGCTGAGGACCGCCGCCCGGGGGTGTGCGAGGGCCCCGGCATGCATGCGCAGGCCGAGATCCCGCAGGTCGGCGTGCCAGTCTCCGGTGGGGCGCCAGGTGCGCAGCGTACGGCCGATGAGTTCGTCGGCGATGGCCAGCATCAGGTCGTCGGTGTGCTGGAAGTACCGGTACAGCGAGCTGGGGTCGGCGCCGAGGGCGCGGCCGAGGCGGCGTACCGAGAGGGCGTCGGCGCCGTGCTCCTCGATGAGTCTGAGGGCCGTCTCGACGATCAGGGCCTCGGACAGGACGACGCCCTGCTTGGTGGGGCGCCTGCGCTGCCGGGCGGCGGGCGGGACGACGCGCTCGCTCATGGACTGCCTCCCTCGGGCCGGTGTGGGCACCTTATGACAACACCGTTGACCTGTTAAGCCCTCGGGCAGTTTCATGTCCGCTCATCGGGGCCGCCCAGGGCCCCCGGTGCGAGCGGAGACCGGCCATGTCCGACCAGCAGCCCCACAGCGTCGATCCTCCAGCGCGGCCCGAGCTGCGCAAGTCCCTCGGCGTCCTGGACGGCGTCGCCATCGCAGCGTCCAGCACGGCCGCGACCACCAGCATCGGCATCGGCCTGGGGGTCACTGCCGGGGTGGTCGGTCTGCACCTGCCGGCGATCATGCTGCTGGCGTTCCTGCCGATCCTGGGCATCGCGGGTGCCTACTCCCGGCTCAACAAGGTCGAGCCCAACGCGGGCAACGGCTATGTGTGGGTGGGCCGTTCGCTCACTCCGTGGCTGGGCTTCATGGTGGGCTGGGTGAACATCGTGGCCGTGGTGGCGTTCCTCGCGTACACCACGGCGGTCACCGGCTCGGCCCTGATCCAGCTGGCGGGGGACGCCGGGGTGCACCGGGTGGGCGGCCTGGCGCTGGACCCGGGTTCGACCGCGCAGACCACGGCGCTCGGCATCCTGGTCCTGGTCGCGGTCACGCTGACCGCCGTGACCGGCATCCGCACCGCCGCGCGCCTCCAGGCCGGGCTGCTGGTCTTCGAGTACGTCGTCCTGCTGGGCTTCTGCGGATACGGCATCGTCACCGGCCCGCACGACTTCAGCCTGAGCTGGTTCGACCCGTTCGCGATCCCGTCGGCGACGGCACTCGCGCAGGGCATGCTGCTGTCGGTGTTCTGCTACTGGGGCTTCGAGTCGGCGTTCAGCGTCAACGAGGAGGTGCGCGACCCGCGCGACGCGTCCCGGGCCGGGATCACCACCTTGTTCACCATGCTGGCGCTGTTCCTGCTCGGCTCGGTCGCCTTCCAACGCGTACTGTCCGAGAAGGAGTTGGTCGGCCACGGACCCGAGGGCCTCGCCTTCTTCGGTGAGCGGCTGGCGTCCCAGCCGTGGGCCGCGCTCCCCCTGATCGCCCTGATGTTCTCGGCGGTCGCCTCGCTCCAGGCGGGGGTGATTCCGACGGCCCGGGCGATGTTCGCGATGAGCCGGGACCGTACCCTCGGGCCGGTGTGGTCCAAGGTCAGCCCCCGGTACGGGACTCCCGCCGCCGGCACGGTGCTGATCGGCGCGGTCGCCGCGGCGGTCGCTGCCCTCGCGCTGGTCATCCCGCGCCTCGCCGACATGATCATGGCAACGGTGAGTGCGGTGGGCATCGTGGTCGCCCTGTCGTACGCCCTCACGGCTCTCGCGGCGGCGGTGCGGTTCCGCGCGCTGCTGCGCGAGGACTGGCGGGAGGGGGTGCGCGCGGTCGTGCTGCCCGCGCTGAGCGCGGCCGTGCTGCTGGGCCTCGGCGGCTACCTCGGCTGGTCGTTCTACACCTCCGCCGACCACTTCGAAGTCAGCGCGGACAACGGGTGGTTCCTGCTCGCCACTCCCCTGGCGATGATCGCGTCCGGCTTCGTGGCCGCCGCCTGGGCCAGGTGGGTGCGCAGGTCGCCGTACTTCCGCACCGGCAAGGGCACCGACGCCGACGCACCCCAGCTCCTCGTCACCTCTCGCTGACCCCTACCAGGAAACGGAACATGTACGCAGATCTCCTCTTCACCGGCGGCTCCGTCCTCACCCCCGAGGGTCGCACCGCGACCGCCGCGGCCGTCACCGGCGACCGCATCACGGCCGTAGGGCGGGAGGAGGTGCACGATCTCGCCGGGCCGCGGACCGAAGTGGTGGACCTCGCCGGGCGGCTGCTGCTGCCCGGTTTCCAGGACGCGCATGTGCATCCGGTACCGGCCGGTCTTGAGCTCACCCAGTGCGATCTGACCGGGACGAAGACGGCGGACGAGACCCTGGCCGCGGTGCGCGCGTACGCCGACGCGCACCCCGAGCGGGAGTGGATCACCGGTGGCGGCTGGTCGATGGAGGCCTTCGAGGGCGGTACGCCGACGAAGGAGCTGCTGGACGCGGTGGTGCCCGACCGGCCGGTCTATCTGCCCAACCGGGACCATCACGGCGCCTGGGTCAACAGCCGTGCCCTGGCGCTCGCCGGCATCACGCGCGAGACGCCGGACCCGGCCGACGGGCGGATCGACCGGGACGCCTCCGGTGAGCCGAGCGGGAGCCTGCAGGAGGGCGCGATGCAGCTGGTGGGGCGGCTCACCCCGCCGGCCACGCGGGCCGACCGGGTGGCGGCCCTGCTGCATGCCCAGCGGCATCTGCACGCGCTCGGCATCACGGCCTGGCAGGACGCGCTGGTCGGGGAGTTCCTCGGGATGGACGACCCGTCCGAGGCGTACCTGGCGGCCGCGCGGGACGGCTCACTGACCGCGCGTGTCGTCGGGGCGCTGTGGTGGGACCGCGAGCGCGGCTCGGAGCAGATTCCCGAACTGGTCGAGCGCCGGGCGGCGTTGAGCCACGGCCGGTTCCGCGCGGGCAGCGTCAAGCTGATGCTGGACGGTGTCGCCGAGACCGGGACGGCCGCCCTGGTGGACCCCTACCTCGACAAGTGCGGCTGCGCCACCGCCAACCGCGGCACCAGCTTCATCGACGCCGAGCAACTGCCCCAGTACGTCACCGAGTTGGACGCGCTCGGCTTCCAGTGCCACTTCCACGCCCTGGGCGATCGGGCCGTGCGCGACGCGCTGGACGCGATCGAGGCCGCGCGCGCCGCCAACGGGCCGAGCGACACGCGGCCCCACCTGGCCCATCTCCAGGTCGTCCAGCCCGCCGACGTGCCGCGGTTCGCCCGGCTCGGGGCCACGGCGAACATCCAGCCGCTGTGGGCCGCGCACGAGCCGCAGATGGACGAGCTGACCATTCCTTTCCTGGGGCCCGAACGGGCCGCCTGGCAGTACCCGTTCGGCGCGCTGCTGCGCTCCGGCGCGCGGCTCGCGGCGGGCAGCGACTGGCCGGTGAGCAGCCCGGATCCGCTCCAGGGGATCCATGTCGCGGTCAACCGTGTCGCACCGGACGGCGGCGACACGCCGGTGTTCCTGCCCGGTGAACGCATGGGACTCGCCGAGGCGTTGACCGCCTACACGGCGGGCTCGGCCTATGTGAACCACCTCGACGACACGGGTGAGGTGCGCGCCGGGGCGCTCGCGGATCTGGTGGTCCTGGACCGCGATCCGTTCGAGGGGCCGACGGAGGCGATCACGGAGACACGTGTATCTCTCACTTATGTCGGGGGCGCGCGAGTATACGCAGCTCAAGGGGCATGAGCAGTAACGCAGATCACGGTCCGGTTACGGTGTAGATCATTTACGCTCTGGGCAGCTTCGTACCGCTTCTCGGTTCAACTTTCGTACCGCGAAGACCAGTTCGAGTGCGTGGGCGGTCACGACGACCGCCCACTCGCAGGGGCGGGGGGCTCTGCGTTCCGTCTCCCGAAAGGAAGCGCATGCCTCAGGACGTCACCTTCGACCTCCCCTTCGACACCCCCGTCAGCAGACATCTGGAGTACGCCCAGAAGCGGGTCATGGGCCCTGCCGCAGGCCGCCGACGCAGCTGATGCGGCGGTGCCGTTGTCATGACCACAGCTTGATGGGAGACCGGTGTGAAATCTCGAATCGTAAGTGCTTTTCGGACGGCGTCCGCCAACAGCTTGCTCCCGGCGCAGCCAAGCGCCCAACTCCAGCCCACGGAAGCGGGGAACGCCCTGGCCCGCCTCTTCGTGAAACGCATCAATGGCAGCACGGAGCAGTACCGAAGGGCTCAGAATGCCGCTCAGCAGCGGCTGGACGCACTCGGATCCCCCCACGCCGGCACCACGCTGCAGCTGGAGGGAGCCCTCCATCTGGCGCAGCCCGCGTTGCTCCCTCCCGACGAGGAAGGCCATGCCAGGCTGAGGCACCTCGACGCCGGCCTGCGCGTGATCGAGAAAGCCTTCCCCCAAGTCAGCACCGATATTGAGATATGCCGCTTGACCTGCATGATGCTGGAAGGGGCTTGGAGGAGCCGGGCACTCACCCCGCCGCGCGAGGAGGAGCAGGCAACCGTCTGCGCCTGTGCGCTGTGCCGTCGGCTGCCCACGCCCCCCGCACGCGCGCTGGGTGACTACGGTTGGCGGCAGAGCGCCGGTCGTCCCCTCACCGTCAAGACCTGGCCGTACCGCCGGGAACTCGACAGCGTCCTGACCGGTGGATGGTCCTGGACCCGGCAGATGAACGACCTTGAACGAGACATAGGCCACCGCCACCGCTTCGAGGACGACATCCTCGTCTTCCACGAATACAAACGCGTTGTCGACACCATCGACACAACGCGCCTCACCCAGCACGCCGAAGGCCGCTTGGCCGAGAATTTCAGCACCAACAGCGCACGGGCCCTGGTCAGCGGACTCTTCTCGGCCCACAAGCGGTCCGTCGACGAGTACTGGCTCCAACAGCACCTCGCGGGCAGCGTCACGCTCCCCCAGACCAGCCCGCTCACCCAGAGCACCTACTCGATCCTGCAGATGCTGGACTGCCTGTTCTGGCACGTCGCACCCGACACCGAACTCTGGCAGGAGGAGAACCTCGCCTCCCTGCTGCTGTGCCGCGTCATCGACGACATGACCGACGTACGAGCCGACGCCCTCACCGGTGAGATCAGCAACTTCTGGCTCGCCGAGATGCCCACCCACACCAAGGCCTTCTACGCCGCCTGCGCCATAGCCCTCGTCAAGTACGGCTGCATGCCCGAGGCGCACACCTCGATGTGGAACACCTGGCTGATGACCACCACCATCACCTGGATGGGGCTCACGGGCCGCCACGCCCTGTGGTTCGACGGCATCACCCAGGGCCTCCCCCCGACCGAGGACTGCCCGCTGTGCGACCTGCAGCCCAACCCGTGCACCGGCATCCTCACCCACGGCACCACCCTCACCATCGCCCCGCGGCCCACCGCACCGGTACTGAGCACCCGGGCCGCCGAGCTGTCCGCGCGCTGCCGAGCCCAGTACCCCCGGACATGGCCCCTCTTCGACGCCGAGCTCCATGCCTTCGAAGCACTGCACGGCCCCTGGCACGGCAACATCGACAGTGCCTGGGAGATCCTGCGCCGCACCTACATCGCCGCCGTGGAGGCATCCAGCGCCGAGCCGTCCCCAACCCGCGCCCGTGATGTCCAACAAGACGCCGGCGTAGTCGGATCCGAGAAGTTCCACACCCTGCACGACCCTCGAACCGGGAGGGAAGACACCGCGCTGCTCGCCTACATGTTCGCAGGCGCCCACCCGCATTTCCTCTGGAACGCCACGGGATACCGTCCCACGGGCGTCGAAGGCGACTGGCTCGACGGCTGACGCCTCGCCCCTTCGAGGAGGAGGACACGACGCTGCCCGGCCGGAATCCGGCCGGGCAGCGGTCGCTTGGTGTGGCCTAGACGGCGAACTCGACCGGCAGACTGTCCAGTCGGAACTCCCACGTGGAGGCGGTCGAGCCGAGTTCCTCCGGCGGTACGGCCAGGCGCAGGCCCGTCAGCCGGTGCAGCAGGACGTCCACGCCGACCTCGATGATGGACTGGCCGATGTTCTGCCCGGGGCACTCGTGCGGACCCGCGCTGAAGGCCAGGTGCGACTGGTTGCCCTGGACCGCCACGCCCTCGTCGGGCCGGATCTCCGGGTCGACGTTACCCGGGGCGAGGCCGAGGAGGAGCAGGTCGCCCTCCTCGATGTCGTGCCCGCCGAGCTCCAGCTCGCTGGTGGCGAACCGCGCCGGCAGGACGGCCAGCGGCGGGGTGTTCCACATGACCTCCTCCACCACGGCGGACACGTTCAGCTGACCGCTGATCAGGCCGGACAGCCGCGCCGTGTCGGTCAGGAGCAGCTGCAGCACGCGGGCCAGCAGGTTGCTGGTCGTGGTGTGGGCGGCGATCAGCACCAGGCGCAGATGGCTGACGACCTCGTCCTCGTCCAGCGCCGCCGGGTGCTCCAGCAGGGCGGTGGTGAAGTCCGAGCCCGGTTCGGACCGCTTGCGCTGGGCGAGTTCGCCCAGGATCTCCATGATGTGTCCGTTGTGCACGAGGGCGTCCTCGCCGCCCTTGAAGACCTGGGCGCACGACTCGACCAGGCGCAGCCCGTCCGCCTTGGGAAGGCCCAGGATCCGGGTGAGCACAAGCATCGGCAGCTGGTCGGCGTAGTCGGCCACCAGGTCGGCGTGCCCGGCATCGGCGAACCCGTCGATCTGCTTGTTCGCGAAGTACGTGGCGTGCCGCCGGATGCCGCGGCTGGAGGCGGCCAGCAGTCCGTCGGTGACCGCGCCGCGCAGCCTGCGGTGCGGCTCTCCGTCCTGGGAGACGCAGTCGGGCCGCCAGCCCACCATCGGCACCAGCGGATGGGACTCCTCAATCCGGCCCTCCCGCCAGTCCCGCCAGATGCGGGCGTCCCGGCTGAACTGACGAGGGTTGTCCAGCACCCGCCGGTTGTCGCGGTAGCCGAGCACCAGCCAGGCGGGAACGTCACCCTCCAGCAGCACCGGTGCGACGGGGCCGTGTTCCTTGCGCAGCCGCTCGTAGATGGCCTGCGGGTCGGTGGACGCTTCCGGGCCGTACAGCCGCGTGAGTTCTGCCCCGCCGTGTGCGACGGGGCACCCGCGGGGCGCGTCGGGGCCGTTTAAAGTCTGCTCGTTCATCGGGGCTCCAGTGCGACGGAGGAGCGATCCTTCAAGTGCCGGATCAGCGCGACGAGCACGTCACGGCTGGAGGCCCGGTCGCGGGCGTCGCAGGCCACGACCGGGATGTGCTCGGCGATGTCCAGGGCGTCCCTGATCTCCTCGACCGGGTAGTCCTTGGAGTCGGGGAAGACGTTCAGCGCGACGACGAACGGGACGTTCTGCCGCTCCATCTCCTCGATGGCCCGGAAGCTGGAGGCGAGCCGGCGGGTGTCCACCAGGACGACCGCGCCGAGCGCGCCCTTGAACAGGCCGTTCCACAGGAACCAGAAGCGCTCCTGGCCGGGCGTGCCGAACAGGTACAGCATCAGGCTTTCGTTGAGGCCGATCTTGCCGAAGTCCAGGCTGACGGTGGTCTCCGTCTTGTCGGCGACGCCGATGAGGTGATCATCGGCGGCGCTGGCCTGGGTGAGGGTCTCCTCGGTGGTGAGCGGCTTGATGTCGCTCACCGAGCGGACCATGGTGGTCTTCCCGGTGCCGAAGCCACCGGCGATCATCACCTTCACCGAGCGGGTGCCCCCACCACCCGGCCCGCCGGGATGGTCAAAGCCTTTGAAGTCCACTGAGTACCTCCTCAAGGAGCGCGAGGTCGGGCCCGCGGCCGGCGTCGTGCGCCGGGATGGGGTCACGGGCTTCGACGTGGCCTGCCTCCAGCAGATCCGTCAGCAGCACCGCGAGAATGTTGAAGGGCAGTCCGAGGTGGGCGCCGAGTTCGGCCACCGACAGCGGATCGCGGCAGCGCCGGAGGATCTCCTCGTGCTCGTGCTGCAAGCCCAGCGCGGGGGCGGTGCGGGAGACGATGAGGGTTGCCACGTCGAGACTCGACGCCGAACCGCCCGGTCCGCTACGCCCCTTGGTGAGGACGTAATAACGCTCGAGACCGGACGGATTCGTGGGCCGGCGGGGAGCACTCATCCAGAGTGCTCCTCCAGGCGCGGAGTGGTGCCGAGCAACTCACCCATCCTGCGCGCCAGGTCCCTCATCTGGTGGCCGAGCAGGCCCTGGTCGAGGCCTTCCCGGGCGAGGACGCCGAGATAGGTCTCCACCCCGGCCCGTACGACGAAGAGGTGCCCGCCGTCGACCTCGATCATCGCCAGCCTGAGCTGTCCCGCGTACTTGGGGAACTGCTCGGCGACCGGCTGCGCCAGCGCCTGCAGTCCGGCCACCACGGCCGCGAACCGGTCGACGTCGTCGGGGTCTTCGGCACCAAAGGAGGTGATGGCCTTGCCGTCGCTGGAGGCCACGAGGGCGAATCGGATCTCCGGGATGGACTCCACCAGATCACGGAGCGCCCAGCTCACGTCGGTTCCCTGTTGCGTCATGGGACTAGTCGCTCTCTTCAGTGTGGTGCTCGGTGGATCCGCTTCCGGCAGGTGCGGTCTCCTCCTCGGTGGACTCCTCGCCGACCTCCCGGCCGGCCGTGGCGAAGGCGGCCAGACCGGCGAACGAGGCGTCCGGCGGGACGGCGGCGACGCTCGACTCCTCGGTCCGCTCCGGCCGTTCGGCCGGCTCGTGCCGCACCGTCTCGTTCCGTTTGCTGCGGCGCCGGGGCAGTCCGCCGGGCGTGGTGTCCACGGTCTCGCCGGGCTCGGCCACCCATTCGACGGCGGCCGCCGTGCGCACCGGGGCGGCCTCGGCGGACTGCACCGCCGGGGTCGCGGCGGCGGCCGGGGCGGCGGCGGGCAGCGGGCTGAAGTACTTGTGCGGAACCACCACCACCACCGAGGTGCCGAGCCAGGGCGAGTCCGCGAAGGTGACGCGGATGCCGTAGCGGCGGGCGAGAGCGCCGACGACGCGCAGACCGATGTTGGCGTCCTCGGAGATGCCGCCGATGCCCGGTCCGGCCGCGGTGCCGGTCAGAGCCTCCTCGGCCTCGCGCTTCTTCTCCTCACTCAGGCCCTTGCCGGAGTCCTGGATCTCGATGCCGACGCCGTTGGGGACCTCCTTGCCGGAGACGACCACCGGCTCGGTGGGCGGCGAGTAGCGGGCCGCGTTGTCCAGCAGGTGGGCGAAGATCAGCGTGAGGTGGTCCACCAGGCCGCCGTCGACGCCGAGTTCGGGCAGATGGCGTACGTCGATCCGGTGGAAGTCCTTGATCCGGCCGATGCCGCCGCGCACCACACTGAGCAGCCGCTGCGGCTCCTGCCACTGCCGGCCGGGCCGGTCCGAGCCGCCGAGCACGCTGATGCTGGCGGCGAGACAGTCGGCGGGGCCGATCGCCTGGTCGAGCTCCATCAGACCCCGGGCGACGGCCGGCAGCCGGCCGTGCTCGCCCTGCAGCTCGTGCAGCCGACCGCGCAGCTTGCTGGTCAGGACGTGGATACGGTTGCCGACGCTGATCACGGCCTGCTCGGCGGAGGTCGAGCGGTTGAACTCCTCCTCGACGCCGATCAGCGAAGTACGCAGGACCTTGCGCAGGTTGGCCTGCAGCTCCGCGCTGACCTTGGCGCACTGGTTGACGCTCGGCAGCAGGTCGTCGATGGCGTCGCCCTCGCGCAGCTGGCGCATCGCTTCGGGGAGCTGCTCGTCGGCGAGCCGGGCGACCGCGGACAGCTGGTGTGCCAGCTGCTCCTGCCAGACCTCGGCCTGATCGGCGAGCTGGGTCTCGTACGACGTGGCCTGGGCGGCGATCCGCTCCTCGTAGGAGGCGCTCTCCTCGGCCAGTCGCTCCTCGTACGCCCGGACATGCTCAGCCATTTGGGCCTCGTAGGCACCGGACTGCTCGGCGAGGCGGTTCTCCAGGGCGGCGCGGTCGGCGCTGAACTTCCGCTCAAGGCCCGCCACATGCTGCTGCCACTGCTGCGAGTGCTCGGCCTGCGAGGTGCGGAACTCACCCTCGGACTTGGTCAGCTGCGTCCGTGTGCGCAGCAAGAGACGTACACACACGGAGGTGGCCGCGGTCGCCGCGACGCCCGCGACACCGGCGGTTATTCGCTCCGAGCTCATGAACGTGGCGGCAACCGTCCCACCTCCTAAAGCCAGTGGCATCAGCCACCAGCTGTACCAGGCGACAGGGGGCCGCGCCGCCGGCGGCGGAGTGGCGAGTTCCATCTGCATCCTTCGAGGCAACGATCGATCAAGGGGGGTGTGCAAGGCGATCGCACTCATGAGTACGCACCGCGAGACGACCGATCAAGAGCAAGTCTCGACCGAGTCAACTCGCAGCGCCGAACGGGAGCTTATCGGGTTTGAACGCAAAAGGATCAACCACGCAGCTTGGCGGAAGTGAGGGTTCCGTCACTGTCCGCCAAGAGAACGTAAATCGACAAATGGCTTTACTCACCTGCACAGTTGGAGAAATCGACGAGTCGGTTCACCCGGGGTTCACCTCGGCGGCGCTCAGCGGGTCGCGGCGGCCTGGAACGTACGCCGGTAGGTCTGCGGCGACACCCCGATCGCGGCGTGCAGGTGCTGACGCAGGGAGGCGCCCGTCGCGAAGCCGACCCGGCCGGCGATCCGGTCGACCGACAGGTCGCTGGACTCCAGCAGGTGCCGGGCGCGCACGACGCGCTGCTGGATCAGCCAGCGGCCGGGGCTGAGGCCCACCTCGTCGTTGAAACGCCGGGCGAAGGTGCGCAGGCTCATCCGGGCGTGGCCGGCGAGATCGGCCAGGGTGAGCGGTTCGTCGAGGTGCTCCAGGGCCCAGGCGCGGGTGGCGGCGGTGCTCGCGGCTCCGCTCTCCGGCACCGGTTGCTCGATGTACTGGGCCTGGCCGCCGTCGCGGAACGGGGGCACGACGCAGCGCCGGGCGACCCTGTTGGCCAGTTCGCTGCCGTGGTCGGTGCGGACGATGTGCAGGCAGACGTCGACGCCGGAGGCGGCGCCGGCCGAGGTGAGGATCCGACCGTCGTGGACGAAGAGGACGTCCGGGTCCAGGTCGACGTGTGGGTACCGGCGCCGGAACAGATCGGTCACGTGCCAGTGCGTGGTGGCCTTCCGGCCGTCGAGGAGGCCCGCCGCGGCGAGGACGAAGGCGGCGGTGCAGATCGACACGATGCGCGCGTCCGGGCGGATCCGCGCGAGCGCGTCGGCGACCTCGGCAGGCAGCTCCATGGGAATGTGCGGGACGGCCACGGAGGCGACCACCACGGTGTCGGCCGTGGCGAGGATCTCCGGGCCGTGCTGGACGCCGATGGTGAAGTCGGCGTTGCTGCGCACCGGGCGGCCGTCGACGCTGCAGGTCAGCACCTCGTAGCGGCCGTCTGCGGCGCCGAAGATGCGGCTGGGGATGCCGAGCTCGAAGGGGTAGACGCCGTCGAGGGCCAGCACGACGACCCGTTCCACTTGCCCTTCACCCTGCTCACTACGCTCACCACACATGGCACGATCCTAT
Source organism: Streptomyces sp. cf386 (assembly GCF_900103585.1). Classification (GTDB taxonomy): domain Bacteria; phylum Actinomycetota; class Actinomycetes; order Streptomycetales; family Streptomycetaceae; genus Streptomyces. Next base: position 127,499 of record NZ_FNHV01000016.1, on the reverse strand, counting down.
CGAAGGTTGGCCATCGTGCCATTTTCCTGCCGGGCGGCCCCCGGCAGGCTGGTTGACCATGAGCACTGTGAACACGATGCGAGCCATCAGTCAGGACGTCCTCGGCGGTCCCGAGGTCCTGAAGGTGGTGGAGGTCGACCGACCCGAGCCGCGCCCCAACGAGATCCTGGTCCGCGTACGGGCCGCCGGCGTCAACCCGACCGACTGGAAGCACCGCGCGACCGGCGGCTTCCTGGGCGAGCCGCCCTTCGTCCTGGGCTGGGACGTCTCCGGCGTGGTCGAGGCGGTCGGGATCGGCGTCGCCCGGTTCGAGCCCGGCGACGAGGTCTTCGGAATGCTGTCCTACCCCTTCGGCCACGGCTCGCACGCCGAGTACGTCGCCGCCCCGGCGCGCTTCTTCGCCCACAAGCCGGCCTCGATCGACCACACGCAGGCGGGCGCGCTGCCGCTGGTCTCCCTCACCGCGTGGCAGGCCCTGGTCGAGTACGCGGACGTACAGCCCGGACAGCGGGTGCTGATCCACGCGGCGGCCGGCGGGGTCGGGCATGTGGCCGTGCAGATCGCCAAGGCCCGGGGCGCGTATGTGATCGGCACGGCGAGCGCGGGCAAGCACGAGTTCCTGCGCAGCCTCGGCGCGGACGAGGTGATCGACTACCGGGAGACGGACTTCACCGAGGCCGTGAAGGACGTGGACGTCGTGCTGGACACTCTGGGTGGTGAGACGTCGGTGCGCTCGCTGAGCGTGCTGCGTCCGGGCGGTGTCGTCGTCTCGATCCTGCCGGTCGGGTCTGCCGAGTTCCATGAGGAGGCCGAGCGCCTCGGCGTTCGGGCCGTGCGGATGCTCGTGGACGCCGACCGTGCCGACCTGCGGGCGATCGCGGACCTCGTCGAGCAGGGCCGGCTGCGCGTCGAGATCGCCGGTACCTTCCCGCTGGCCGACGCCGCCGAGGCACACGCACTCGGCGACACCGGCCGGACCACGGGGAAGCTGGTCCTCACGCTCGACTGAGTCAGAACGTCAGCACGGGCTTGATCGCCTTGCCCGCGCCCATGTCCCGTACCGCCTGGTCGATGTCCGCGAACGGATAGGTGCTGATCAGGCGGTGCAGGGGAAGCCGCCCCTCCTTCACCAGCCGGACCAGGGCGGGGATGAAGTTCTGCGTTTCGGCGTCGCCGAGGGTGAGGCCGACGATCTGCTTGCCGCCGAGCAGCCCGTTGACGTCCAGGGCGACTTCGGTGCCGAACGGCGGGGCGCCGACGACGACCAGGGTGCCGCGGGCGGCGAGCGTGTCAACGCCCTGGCGCAGGACGCCGACGTTGCCCGTGGTCTCCACGACGCCGTCCGCGCCCCGGCCGTCGGTGATCTCGGCGAGCGCCCCGCCGAGGTCGGCCTCGGCGGCGTTGACGGTGTGGGTGGCGCCCAACTCCTTGGCCAGAGCGAGGCGTTCGCCGACCCGGTCGACGGCGACGATATGGGTGGCGGGCGTGAGGGCGGCGGCCATGACCGCGGAAAGACCGACCGCTCCGGCACCGAGGACGACGACCGTGCTGCCGGTGACCGGCTTCAGTACGTTCCAGACGGCGCCGACCCCGGTCTGCACGCCGCAGCCCAGCGGGGCGATCGAGGTGAGCGGCACGTCCGGGTCGACCTTCACCAGGCTGCGCTCGTCCACCAGCGCCCGCTCGGCGAAGGAGGACTGCCCGAAGAAGTGGCCGCCCAGCTCCTCGCCGCCCCGGCTGATCGTGCTGCTGCCGTCGGCCCGGCGCCCGCCGATGAGGTTCAGCGGCAGCCAGGTCGCGCAGTACGCGGGGTGTCCGCCGCGGCAGTTGCGGCAGTCGCCGCAGGAGGTGAAGGACAGAACGACATGGTCGCCGGGCGCGACGCCGGTCACGGCCGAGCCGACGGCCTCGACGACGCCCGCGCCTTCGTGGCCGAGGACGCCGGGGAGCGGGAAGGGCAGTCCGCCGCTCGCCACGCCGAGGTCGGTGTGACACAGCCCGGTCGCCACCATGCGGACGACGGCCTCGTGCGGCCCGGGCTCGTCGAGCTCGACGTCGGAGAGGGTGAACGGGGCACCGCCGGACTCGACGACGGCGGCACGGGTGGGGATGGTCATGGAACGGATCTCCTTGGCGGTGCGCTCAGTCGAGCGAGACGACGACGGACTTGGTGGTGGTGTAGGCGTCGAGCGCCTCGTGGCCGTACTCGCGACCGAAGCCGGAGTCCTTGACGCCGCCGAAGGGGACCGCCGGGTCGAGCATCGCCCAGTCGTTGACCCAGACGATGCCGGCCTGGAGCCGGTCGGCGACGCGGTGGGCGCGGGCCAGGTTGCCGGTCTGGACGCCGGAGGCCAGTCCGTACGGCGTTGAGTTGGCCAGCTCGATCGCCTCGTCCTCGGAGTCGAAGGGCTGGACGGTGAGGACCGGGCCGAAGATCTCCTCCTGGATCACCCGGGAGTCGTTCGGCAGGTCGGCGATCACCGTGGGCTTGTAGTAGTAGCCGCCGTCGAGGTCGAGCCGCTCACCGCCGCAGACGATGCGGCCGCCCTCCTTGCGGGCCAGGTCGACGTACTCCTCGACCTTGCGCAGGTGCCGCTCCCCCGCCATCGGGCCGATCACGGTCTCGGGCTTGCGGGGGTCCCCCAGCGGCACTCCGGGCACCGCGTCGGCGAGGATGCCGAGCAGCGTGCTGTAGACCTGGCGTGCCACCAGCAGCCGCGGTGCGCCCATGCAGAACTGCCCGGTGTTGAAGACGAAGCCCTTGATGATCGCGCCGACCGCCTTCTCCAGGTCGGCGTCCTCGAAGACGAGATGGGCGGCGTTCCCGCCGAGCTCCATCGTGACCGGCTTGAGCGACTCACCGGCGATGCCGGCGACCTTCCGCCCCACCGCGGTCGAGCCGGTGAAGGCGACCTTGTCGACACCGGAGTGCCGCAGCAGCGCCTCACCGGCCGCGGGGCCGCCGGTGACGACGTTGACCACACCGTCGGGGACCCCGGCCCGCTTGAAGAGATCGGCCATGTAGAGGGCGCTGAGGGGGGTCTCCTCGGCCGGCTTGTGCACGACCGTGTTGCCCGCCGCGAGGGCCGGGGCGATCTTCGAGCCGGCCAGGATGAGCGGGAAGTTGTACGGCGTGATCGCCGCGACCACACCGAGCGGCCGGCGTCGCACGTAGGCGAGGGCGTTCATGGGTGTGTCCCGGACGGAGCCGTCCAGGGCGTGGGCGAGGGCGGCGAAGTGCTCGTAGTCGTTGGCCGCGTTGGTGACGTCCACGGCGTGGGCGAGCATGATCGGCTTGCCGACGTCTCGGCTCTCCAGCTCGGCGATGGTGTCGGCGTTCTCCCGGATCAGCTCGGCGACCCGGTGCAGCACCCGACCCCGCTCCCGTCCGCTCAGTCCCGACCAGGCCCCGTCGTCGAAGGCGTCCCGCGCGGCGCGTACGGCCGCGTCCACATCGGCGGCACCCGCGTCCGCGACGGTCGTGACGACCGCGCCCCGGGCCGGGTCGACCACCTCGGTGCGTGCTCCGTCGGCGGCCTCATGCCACTGGCCCCCGATGAACAACCGACCGGGTTCGATCTCGAAGGTGGTCATCGCCACTCCTCAGCCTCATCGCTAAGATTTCAACCAACAGGATTCCTGTTTGTCCGCAGTCTCTTTACAGACAGGTTTCCTGTCAATGCTCTAGGCTGAACTCATGCTCGACACCCAGGCAACCAAGGCACCTCCGTCGCTTCTCTACATGGTGAAGCAGGTGGAGCTGGTCGTGCGCTCCCACCTGGACGAGCTGGTCAGACCGTCCGGGATCACCGCGCTGCAGTACACCGCGCTCACCGTCCTGCAGCGACACGACGGACTGTCGGCCGCCCAGCTGGCCCGCGACTCGTTCGTCACGGCGCAGTCGATCGCCGACCTGGTGCGCAGCCTGGAGACCCGCGGCCTCGTCCGCCGGGAGCGCAACCCGCGCAACCGCCGGGAGCTGCTGATCCTGCTGACCGACACCGGCCGTGAGCTGCTCGCCCGGCACGAGGGGGCCGTGCGGGAGCTGGAGGAGCGGATGGTGCGGGACCTCACGGCCCATCAGACCGAGCAGTTCCGCCAGTCACTCTCCAAGGCCTGGCACGCGCTGTCGTAGCCGCGCCCCGCACATCTCCCGGTCATCACGCGACGCGACTGTCGCAATTCGAAGACATATGTCAATCGAACATGCTCAGATTCGCTCAATCGAGGGTAACTTGCAGTGCGGGGACTGGATTTGAGCAGCCCGCCGCAAGTGAGCAGGTTGGAGGCGATGTCGTCGTGCAGCAGGAACCTGCGCCGTTCAGTCGGCATCTGCGCGTCCACCGGCACCAGGGGCACACGGTGCTGGAGTTCCGCGGCGAGATCGACATCTCGGCGGCGGTGGAGATAGCCCCGTACCTGGACCGGGTGACGGCACACCCCGACGCCCGCATCGTGATCGACCTCAGGAGCGTCGAGTTCTTCGACTGCTCCGGACTGCGGCTGCTCTACCGGGCCCGCAGCCGGGTGCTCGACCACGGCGGGCAGTTACACCTGGTCTGCACCCACCCGCTGACCCTGCGCGTCCTGAGAATCACGGGCCTGTCCCGGCTGCTGCCACCTCATCCGACGCTGGACGCCGCCCTCGGCCAGCCGGCTACTTGAGGATCCGGGTGACCTGACCGGCCCCCACCGTCCGGCCGCCCTCGCGGATGGCGAACTTCAGCCCCTCTTCCATGGCGATGGGCTGGATCAGCTGGACGTGCATGCCGGTGTTGTCGCCCGGCATGACCATCTCGGTGCCCTTCGGCAGGGTGACCACGCCGGTCACATCCGTCGTGCGGAAGTAGAACTGGGGACGGTAGTTCTGGAAGAAGGGCGTGTGCCGGCCGCCCTCGTCCTTCGACAGGATGTACGCCTGCGCCTCGAACTCCGTGTGCGGGGTGACCGATCCAGGCTTGATGACGACCTGCCCGCGCTCGACGTCCTCGCGCTTCACGCCCCGCAGCAGCAGCCCCACGTTCTCCCCGGCCCGGCCCTCGTCGAGCAGCTTGCGGAACATCTCGATACCGGTGACGGTGGTCTTCGTCTTCTGGTCGTGGATGCCGATGATCTCGACCTCGCTGTGCACGAGGAGCTTGCCGCGCTCGATCCGGCCGGTGACGACCGTGCCGCGCCCGGTGATCGTGAACACGTCCTCGATGGGCATCAGGAACGGCTTGTCCACATCACGCTCCGGCTCCGGGACGGCCGTATCGACGGCCTCCAGGAGGTCGAGCACCGACTGGGCCCACTCCGGGTCCCCCTCCAGGGCCCTCAGCGCGGAGACCTTGACCACCGGGACGTCGTCGCCGGGGAACTCGTACTCCGTGAGCAGCTCGCGCACCTCCAGCTCGACGAGCTCCAGGATCTCCTCGTCGTCGACCATGTCGGTCTTGTTGAGCGCCACGACGATGTACGGCACTCCCACCTGCCGGGCGAGCAGCACATGCTCCTTGGTCTGCGGCATCGGGCCGTCGGTCGCCGCGACGACCAGGATCGCGCCGTCCATCTGGGCCGCACCGGTGATCATGTTCTTGATGTAGTCCGCGTGCCCGGGGCAGTCCACGTGCGCGTAGTGCCGGCGCTCCGTCTGGTACTCGACATGGGCGATCGAGATCGTGATGCCGCGCTGCCGCTCCTCGGGCGCCTTGTCGATCTGGTCGAACGGTGTGAACGGGTTCAGGTCGGGATACCTGTCGTGCAGCACCTTCGTGATGGCCGCCGTGAGCGTGGTCTTCCCGTGGTCGATGTGGCCGATGGTCCCGATGTTCACATGCGGCTTGGTCCGTTCGAACTTCGCCTTCGCCATGGCGAGCCCTCCTGAGCATCCGGGTGATGCCGAGCACCGGGCATCCGGGTGATGCCGAGCCTTGCTCCGCTCCCTCCTGTCTATTCGGTTCCCGGCGCGTCGAACAGGGCGCTCACGGACTCCCCGTTGTGAATGCGGCGCACGGCCTCGGCGAGCGCCGGGGCGATGGACAGGATCCGCAGCTTCTCGGTGCGCTCCTCCGCCGGGACCGGCACGGTGTTGGTGCACACGATCTCCAGTACGTCGGGCTGCTCACCGATCCGCTTCAGCGCACCGGACGCGAACAGACCGTGCGTACAGGCGACCCGGATCGACCGCGGCCCCAACTCCCGCAGCCGGTCAAGGAGTTCGAGAACGGTACTCCCCTTGGCGATCTCGTCGTCCAGGATGATGACGTCCCGCCCGGTCACCTCGCCGATGACGGTGTTGATGCTGACCCGGTCGTCCGCGAACCGCTGCTTGGCGCCTGCGGCCACCTGGGCGCCGATCAACCGGGCGAACGCGGCGGCCTCCTTGGCGTTGCCGAGGTCCGGCGAGACGACGGTCGTACGCGAGAGGTCGTACTGCCGGAAATGCGCGGCGAGTTCGCGCAGCGCGTGCAGGTGGTCGACCGGCACCGTGAAGAAGCCGTGCACCTGGGGCGAGTGCAGCGTCATCGCGAGGACGCGGCCGGCGCCGGCCGCCACCATCAGGTCGGCGACGAGCCGACCCCCGAGGGAGATGCGGGGCGCGTCCTTCTTGTCGGAGCGGGCGTACGAGTAGTGCGGCATGACGACGGTGATACGGCGCGCGGACGCCCCGCGCGCGGCGTCGCACATCAGCAGCAGCTCGACGAGGTGTTCCTGGACCGGGCGGACCAGCGGCTGGATCAGGAAGACGTCCCGTTCGCGGCAGTTGGCCTGGAGCTGCACCTCCAGGCAGTCGTTGGCGAACCGGCTGACCCGGCTGGGGCTCAACGGCACCCCGAGGTGAGCGCAGACCTCCGCGGCTAGCTCCGGGTGGGCACTACCGCTGAACACGGCAATCTCTCGCACGATCCGCTCCTAGCATGATCATTCCGGGTGGCGGACTCATGCTACTGAGATCTGCAGAAACGTTGCGGCTCACACGAGGGCGAGGGCGTGTGGCGATGGCCTCAGTCGTGACGGCCTGAGTCGTGACAGCCTCAGTCGTGATGGGCTCAGTCGTGATGGCCGCGGTCGTGACGGCCTCACCAGGACACGGGCAACCGGAGCGGGCTCCGCGTCATCTGCCCCTCCCGCCACTCGATGGTCCCGGGGGTGAACTCGGCGCGCAGGTTCGGGAAGCGGGCGGCCAGGCGGTGCAGGGCGAGTTCGAGCTCCAGGCGGGCGAGCCAGGCGCCCAGGCAGTGGTGGGGCCCGGCGCCGAAGGCGATGCTGGGCGAGGTCAGGGGCGCGAAGAGGTCGGGCTCGCCGGGCGGGAAGACCTCCGGGTCGCGGCCCGCGGAGTTGGTCTGCACGGCGACCACACTGCCCGCCGGGATGAGGACGCCACCGACCTCGGTGTCCTCGACGGCGCGGCGGATCAGCCCCGGCAGGACGCGGCCCTCGCTGAGCGGAACGGTCCGCAGCAGTTGCTCGGCCGCGGTGGCCGCCGCCTCCCCGTCCTCGGCGAGCCCCTTCCAGGCGGCGTGCCCGTCGGTGAGGAGGTAGACGACGGCGTTGCCGAGCGCCGTCATGGTGGTCTCATGCCCGGCGACGACCAGTCCGCAGACCAGGGTGACCAGCCGGCGCTCGTCGATCTTGAGGCCGTCCCCCGCCGCGACCAGCCCGCTCACCAGGTCGTCGCCGGGTGACGCCCTCCGCTCGGCCACGAGCTCACCGGCGAACTCCCCGAACTCCCGCATGGCCAGGCCGACTTCCTCCGCCGTATGGGCGCCGCCGGACAGGGCGTGGTCGGCCCAGTGCCGGATGCGCTCACGGTCCACGTGTTCCAGCCCCATCAGCCGGCAGATCACCGAGACGGGCAGCGGACGCGTGAACGCCTCCACGATGTCGGCGGGCCGGTCCCGTGCGGCGAGGTCGTCGAGGAGCGCTTCGACCACCGGGGCCACCCAGGGCCGCCAGCGGGCGATGGCCCGGGGCGTGAACGCCCGCTGCACCGTGCCGCGCAGCTGCTGATGGGCGGTGCCGTCCTGGTTGAGGAGTCCGTCGGGGGCGTCCAGCAGATTCGGTACGAGGAGCAGGGGCGGGGCGTCGGGGGCGCGCAGCGAGCCCCGGTCGAACCGGGGGTCCATGAGCACCTGCCGCGCCTCGGCGTACCGGGTCACGAGCCACACCGGGGTGCCGGTGGCGAGGGTGGCGAGCCGGGGCGGTCCGGGCTCGGGGAGGCTGATGCGGTGCATGGGGCGAAGCGGCCGGGAGGTGCTCTCTGCGCTCATCCGGGTCTCCAGACGCGCCGGTGCGGACACTTTCCCACGCCAGTGCGCCGTCCCTGCTCCAGTCAGGGTCGGCAATCGGCCAACGGACAGGTCCGGTACGGGATTTGGGGGTACTTGGTTGAACAGGGAAGGAGGAACGTCGACATGACGACCCCCATCAAGCGCATCAACACGCGCATGCCCGGCTGGGCGAAGGTGGTGAGCGCCCTCGTCCTGGTGCTCGTCGTCTTCTTCGCCGGGATCCGGCTGAGCGTGATCCCCGGCCTCAAGGACCTGTTCGGCACCGAGACCAACGACCGCTCGGGTCCCGCGCTGCTGCAGTCCATCCAGGATATGAGCCGCTACGACGCCGCCACCGGCAACTTCCAGATCGTCGTGGATCTGGAGAAGGACGCCAAGTTCCTGCCCGACGCGATCCGCGGCACCCGCACGCTGTACGTCGGCGCGGGCACCGTGGACGCCTATGTCGACCTCGGAAAGGTCGGCGAGGACGACGTGACGGTCAACGACGACCGTACGTCCGCCACACTCAGCCTCCCGCACGCCGCTCTCGGCAAGCCGGCCCTGGACCCCGACCGCTCCTACGCCGTCTCCAAGGAACGCGGCCTCCTCGACCGCCTCGGCGATCTGTTCTCGGACAACCCGAACAGTGAACAGGCCGTACAGAAGCTGGCGGTCAAACACATCGGCGACGCGGCCGAGCAGAGCGGGCTGACGTCCCGCGCCGAGTCCAACACCACCGACATGCTCGAAGGACTGCTGCACTCCCTCGGTTTCAAGGAGGTGAAGGTGACGTACGGGGCCTGAACCCTGCCACAACCGGGCGCGGCACAGCGGGCATCCCGACGCGGAACCGGGGTAATCCCCTTAGAACGAAAGGAAGTTGAAGACTGGAGGACCGCATGGCCCGTGGAACCTCACGTTCGCGTGCCGCGATAAGCCCCGGCACTTCCAAGAGCACAGGCGCCGCCAAAACGGCGGGCAACGCCCATCCCGCAGGCGCCGCCAAATCGGCAGGGGGCGCAAAGCCCAAGGTCGGCACGGCGGGCACCAAGAAGCCCGGGCGCCGCGCCAAGTCCGGGCGCGGCGCCAAGCCACCCGCCGGCACCAAGGCCCAGCCCACCCCGCGACCCGACCGACACCCCCTGCGCTTCCTGGCCCGCCTTCTGGCGATGCTGTGCGCCTTCACGCTCATGGTCGCCTTCGCCGTCGTACTGGCGAAGCTCACCCTGCAGCCCTCGCCCGCGTCGGAGGCCCTGACCCACACCAACCTGCATCCGGGCCGCTCCCTGCGGGCCTATCTGGACCAGCCCGAGCTGCGGGACGCCGTCCGGCAGATCGGCGGGAATCTGCTGCTCGGGGTTCCGTTCGGCATCCTGGTCCCCGTCGTGGCGCCACGGACGCGCGGCGTCCTGCGTGTGCTGCTGCTGACGGCGACCGTGATGCTTCTGGTCGAGTTCGCGCAGGGTGCGCTGGTGACGGGGCGCGCCTTCGACATCGACGACGTCATCCTCAACACCAGTGGAGCCCTGATCGGCTACCTGCTGCTGGGGCGGCGACTGAGCCGCGTGGTGCACGCGAAGGAGCGCCGATCCTGACGCCCCAAGTCCAACCCCTGACTCCTGGCCCCTAGCGCACAACCAACTGCACGATGGCCACCGTTCCGACCACCACGATGAGGGCCCGCAACACAACGGGGGGCAGCCGGCGGCCCGTCGTCGCTCCGACGTGGCCGCCGATCGCGGACCCGACCGCGAGAAGGCCGACGGCCGTCCAGTCGAAGTCCGCGACGACGAGGAAGAGCAGCGCGGCGACGGAGTTGACCACGGCGACGAGCACGTTCTTGACGGCCGTGAGGCGTTGCAGATCGTCGTCGAGGAGCATGCCCATCAGGGCGACGTAGATGATGCCCTGGGCGGCCGAGAAGTAGCCGCCGTAGACGCTGGCCAGGGTCAGTCCGACGAGCAACAGGGGGCCGCCGTCGGGGCGGGCGGTTCTGCCCTGTCGCGCGCGGCGACCTCGCAGCCTCCTGCTGATCAGCGGCTGGAGGACGACCAGTACCAGGGCGAGCCCCACCAGGGCCGGCACGATCCGTTCGAACGCCGAGGCGGGCAGCGTGAGCAGCAGTGCGGCACCGGTGAGTCCGCCCAGCAGGGCGCCGGCGCCCCACTTCAGGATGCGCCGGCGCTGACCGCTCAGTTCCCGGCGATACCCGATGGCGCCGCTGATCGAGCCGGGGATCAGGCCGAGCGCGTTGGAGACCGTGGCGGTGACGGGCGGCAGGCCGGTCGCGAGCAGGACAGGGAACGTGATCAGCGTCCCCGAGCCGACGACGGCGTTGACGGCGCCGGCGGCGATGCCCGCGCCCAGGACGGCGAGCAACTCACCGATGTGTGCGGCGTTCATGGAAGGCAGCCTAGAAACCGCACACTTCGGCGGCTGACGAAGCATGCCGGGCGGACGACGATCCTGGGCACCCACACGGAAGGACCTGCCCCCCCGGCAGATCCCCCGGGCCGCTCCCCCGAGTCCCTCAACTACTGGTCCGTACCAAAGTCTTGACGCCCACTTATCTCACTCCTTAAATCAAGTGGCGACACCTTCACCCCCCACCACGGTCGGCGCACCCGTTCGCCGGGGCGCCGTACGGAAGGGAGCACGATGGCCTCCCCACGCCTGCTCCGCACATGTCTGCTGGCCGCTCTGTCGGCCGTCCTGGTCGCGTCCGCCGCGATCGGCCCCGCGCAGGCGGATCCGCCGGACGTCACCGCCGCCGCGGTCACGTTCTCAGACGGCTTCGACGGGCCCGCCGGTGCCGCCGTCGACTCGTCGAAGTGGCAGATCGAGACCGGCGACAACGTCAACAACCACGAGCGGCAGTACTACACCTCCGGCAACAAGAACGCGGCGCTGGACGGCCAGGGGCACCTGGTGATCACGGCCCGGCGCGAGAACCCGGCCAACTACCAGTGCTGGTACGGCACCTGCCAGTACACCTCGGCCCGGCTGAACACCTCCGGCAAGTTCACCGCCCAGTACGGGCACGTCGAGGCGCGGATGAAGGTGCCGCGCGGGCAGGGCATGTGGCCCGCGTTCTGGATGCTCGGCACCCCGGTCAACTGGCCGGACTCGGGGGAGATCGACATCATGGAGAACGTCGGCTTCGAGCCCTCGACCGTGCACGGCACCCTGCACGGCCCCGGCTACTCCGGGTCCGGCGGTATAGGCGCCGCCTACTCCCTCCCGGGCGGGCAGGCCTTCGCGGACGCCTTCCACACCTTCGCCGTCGACTGGGCGCCCGACTCCATCACCTGGTCCGTCGACGGGAACGTCTACCAGCGGCGCACGCCCGCCGACCTGGGCGGCCGGACCTGGGTGTTCAACAAGCCGTTCTTCCTGATCCTCAACCTGGCGGTCGGCGGCTACTGGCCGGGCGACCCGGACGGCTCGACGGTCTTCCCGCAGCAACTGGTGGTGGACCACGTCTCGGTGACGACCGGCGACTCGCCCGCCGGCGCCGCGGTCAGGGGGCTGGCCGGGAAGTGCGTGGACGTGGCCGGGGCGAGCTCCGCCAACGGCACGCCCGTACAGCTCTACGACTGCAACGGCACCGCCGCCCAGCAGTGGACCGTGGGCTCGGACGGCACCCTGCGCGCGCTCGGCAAGTGCCTGGACGCCACCGGCAACGGCACCACCGACGGCACGACCGTCCAGCTGTGGGACTGCTCCGGCGGCCCGAACCAGAGATGGACCGTCACCGCGGCGCGCGACATCGTCAACCCGCAGGCCGACAAGTGCCTGGACGTGACCGGCAACAACGCGGCCAACGGCACCCGGCTGCAGCTCTGGACCTGCACGGGCGCGGCCAACCAGAAATGGACGGTCGGCTGACCCGGCCGGCCGCCGGTCGGCCGACCCGACCCGACCGTCTAGTGGTGGTGCCAGGTGAACTTGTCGCCGCCCACCCAGCGGACCACGTCCGGGTCGTCCAGGTCGTGAACCGTGATGCCGAAGGCGGCGGCGGTCTCCAGGACGTCGGTGATGGCCCTCGCCATACCGACGACCACACCGTCGATCTCCATGATGCGGAACGGATCCGTGCCCGGCTGAACCCCGAGCACCAGGATCCGCGGGTGTGACATGTGCGGGCTCGCGCTTTCGGTCATGCATAGAGCGTAGAACGCAACCCGCGTCAACGAATCCTCACAGGTCTTCCGCACATGCGGGAGCGGCAGCGCCGGGGAACCCTGGAGGAGGAGGTGGCGATGGATCCCGTCGACGCGCTGACCCGGATCGCCTTCCTGCTGGAGCGGTCCCTGGCGCCGACGTATCGCGTACGTGCCTTCCGTACGGCCGCCCGGGTGCTGGCCGCTCTGCCCCAGGACGAGGTCCGGGCGCGGGCGGAGGCCGGGACGCTGGAGACGCTGCGGGGTGTCGGCCCGAAGACGGCACAGGTGGTGCGCGAGGCGCTGGCGGGTCAGGTGCCCGGCTATCTGACGGACCTGGAGGGCGCGCCCGCGGCCGCACCGCCCGAGGGTGGCCACGCGTTGTGGGAGCTGCTGCGCGGGGACTGCCATCTGCACTCCGACTGGTCGGACGGCGGCAGCCCGATCGAGGACATGGGCCGGACGGCGGCCGAGCTGGGCCACGAGTGGGCGGCGCTGACCGACCACTCGCCACGGCTGACCGTGGCCCGCGGGCTGTCCGCTGACCGGCTGCGCGAGCAGCTGGACGTGGTGGCGGAGCTGAACGCGACCTGGGCGCCGTTCCGGCTGCTCACCGGCATCGAGTGCGACATCCTCGACGACGGCTCGCTCGACCAGGAGCCCGAGCTGCTGGAGCGGCTCGACGTCGTGGTGGTGTCCGTGCACTCCAAACTGCGGATGGACGCGGGCGCGATGACGCGCCGGATGGTCACGGCCGTACGCAACCCGCACGCGGACATCCTCGGCCACTGCACCGGGCGCCTGGTCACCGGGCGGGGCCGGCCCGAGTCCGAGTTCGACGCGGACGAGGTGTTCGCCGCGTGCGCCGAGTCCGGTACGGCGGTGGAGATCAACAGCCGGCCCGAGCGCCTTGACCCGCCCCGACGGCTGCTGCGCCGGGCACTGGCGGCGGACGTGCTGTTCTCCGTCGATACCGACGCGCACGCGCCCGGGCAGCTCGACTGGCAGCGGTACGGCTGTGCGCGGGCGGAGGAGTGCGGGGTGCCCGCCGAGCGGGTGATCACCACGTGGGGCGCGGAGGAGCTGCTGGCCTGGACTCGCGAGAAGTGAACTGACCCGCTTGATGCCGCCCGACGCCGCTTGACTTCGAGAGCGCTCCAATTCGTAGCGTTTCGTTCATGACCACTGCACAGCACAAGATCGGTTCCGGTTTCGACGCGACGAGCACGGCCGACGACGTCCTGCACGGCATCGACCTCACGGGGAAGCTCGCGATCGTCACCGGCGGCTACTCCGGCATCGGCCTGGAGACCGGCCGGGCCCTCACCCGGGCCGGCGCCCGCGTCGTCGTCCCCGCGCGTCGCCCGGACGATGCGCGGAAGGCGCTGGAGGGCACGCCGGGCGTCGAGGTGGACGAGCTGGACCTCGGCGACCTGGAGAGCGTCCGCGCCTTCGCCGAGCGGTTCCTCGCCTCCGGACGCACCGTCGACTTCGTGATCAACGGCGCCGGTGTCATGGCATGCCCCGAGACGCGGGTCGGGCCCGGCTGGGAGTCCCAGTTCGCGATCAACCACCTCGGGCACTTCGCCCTGGTCAACCGGCTGTGGCCGGCGCTCGTGCCCGGCGGCGCGCGAGTCGTCGCCGTGTCCTCCGGCGGACACCATCTGACCGGCGTGCGCTGGGACGACGTCCACTGGCGGCACGGCTACGACAAGTGGGCGGCGTACGGACAGGCCAAGACCGCGAACGTGCTGTTCGCCGTTCACCTGGACCGGCTCGCCCAGGACGTCGGCGTCCGCGCCTTCGCCCTGCACCCCGGCGCCATCCTCACCCCGCTCCAGCGGCACATGGCGAAGGAGGAGATGGTGGAGCGCGGCTGGATCGACGAGAACGGCACCCCGCTGAACCCCGAGGGCTTCAAGAACCCGCAGCAGGGCGCGGCGACACAGGTCTGGGCGGCGACCTCGCCCCAGCTGGCCGGTCTGGGCGGTGTGTACCTGGAGGACTGCGAGGTGGCCGAGCCCGCTCCGGCCGACGGTGCGATGCGCGGGGTGAAGGACTGGGCCGTCGACCCGGAGCAGGCGGCACGTCTGTGGGAGCTGTCGGCGGAGCTGACGGGCGTGAACGCGTTCCCCACGCCCTGAGAACCTGTGGAGCGGTGGTGCGGTGGGCGACCAGGGGCCGTTCCTGTCCCGGCTCTCAACCGGACGGCTCCTGAGGCACCGGATGTTCCGAAGGGACCGTGTCCGACCGCGGCACCCCCTGTCGGCCCGTGCCCGCCTCGTCGGTGTCGGGGACGTCGTCCGCCTCGGTGGCGTCGTCGGCGGGCTCGACGGGCACCTCCCACGGGTCCTCCCCCGTGTCCGCCTGCTGGTCCGGCAGGTCCCGCGGTACGGGCTCGCCGGTCCGGTCGGGCGCCTCGCGATCGTGGTCAGCCATCGTGCATCTCCCTGGCGTCGTCCGAACGCCCCGCGAGTACCGCCTGCCTCACCGGCGAAACGTCAGGGCGCCACCCGCTCGGCGAGGGACGCGCCCCGAGCGGACGACTCCCCGTCGGGCACGGACTCGGCGCGTCGGCCGCCGCGTGCGAAGAAGTCGGCGAGCGGCAGGATCGCGGCACCGACGGTGACCGCGTCCGGGCCGAGCCTGCCCAGGTCGACGGTGACCTTCTGGGCCGGACGCCGCAGGGCGTACGCGGCCGCGTGGCGGCGTACGGCGGGCAGGAACCGGGCGCCCAGCTGGAGACCCGCCCAGCCGCCGATCAGGATGCGCTCGGGCATGAAGAGGTTGATCAGGTCGGACAGGCCGGCGCCCACGTACTCGGCCGTCTCCTCCAGCACGGCGAGCGCCCTCGGGTCGGCCGCTTCGCCCTCGGGCGGATACGCGCCGGCCAGCATCGCCGCCAGCGCGGTCTCCTCGTCGGCGCCCTCCGGCACGCTTCCGCCTTCCTCGCGCCAGCGGTCCAGCAGCGACTCGGCGCCCGCGTAGGCCTCCAGGCAGCCGAGCGCACCGCATCGGCAGCGGCGCCCCCTGACCCGTACCGTCAGATGCCCCCACTCGACCGCCCGCCCGTGCTCCACCTCGGGGGCGACCAGACAGGCGCCGACGCCGGAGCCGAAGAGCACGACGATCGCGCTGCGGGCGCCGCGTCCGCCGCCGAACCACATCTCGGCCTGGCCGAGGGTTCTGGCGCCGTTGTCGATGAAGTAGGGGACGTCGTCCGGGAGTTGGGACCCGTCCCGCAGCAGCTTCTCCAGCGGCACCGCGTCCCAGCCGATCGTCTGCCCGTGCACCACGGCACCGGTGCGCGGCGTGTGTTCGACGATGCCGGGGACACCGATGCCGACGCCCAGGAGCCGCTCGGGCCCGATTCCGGCGCCCGCGAGCACCTCGGCGATGCCGTCGCGCACATGGCCGACGATGCCGTCCACCTCGTACCGGGCCTGCGCCAAGGGCCGTTCGGCGCGGGCGAGTTCGGTGAGGGTCAGGTCGAAGAGCCCGATCCGCACCCGGGTCTCGCCGACGTCGACGCCGATCATGTGGCCGCTGCCGGGAGCCACGCGCAGCAGGATGCGCGGTCGGCCGCCGTCGGAGTCGACGCTGCCGGCTTCCTCGACCAGGCCGTCGGAGATCAGCTCGGCGACGACGTTACTGACGGACCCGGAGCTGAGCCCGGTCGCCGGGCCGAGTTCGAAGCGGCTGAGGGGGCCGTCGAAATAGAGGCGCTGCAGTACGGCCGTACGGTTGCCCCGCCTGAGGTCCCGTACCGTGCGCCCGTTCCGCCCCGCCATGCGCTTCCCTTCGGACCAGCCCTGTTCCACCCCGTTCGAACCCGCCCCCATTGTGACCTACGTCGTGAGGTCCTCGATCTCGGCCAGCGCCGCCACCAGTTCCGGGGCGACCGTCTCCTGGACCCAGCGGTTCTGTGCGGCGTCGGCCGCCCGCGGGACCGTCTCCGTGAGCATGATCAGGTAGAGGTAGCCGCGGTACAGAGCCAGGCGCAGGCGGGCCGGTACGTCGAAGACGGCACGCCCTCCGGCCTCCCGGTATCCCGCCAGGAACGCCTCGTCCGTCTTGATGTCGCCGAGCAGCGCCAGGGAGACGAAGTCGGCCAGCGGGTCGCCCCAGAACATGCGCTCACCGTCGATGAGGCCGCCGATCCGGGCCTCCCCCGCCGCACGGTCCACCAGGATGTTGCCCTGCCACAGGTCGAAGTGGACCAGGCTCGGGACGGTGACCTCGTCCAGCGCCTCGTAGCCGGCGTGGAGCGCACGGGCTACATCGTCCACGGGACGCAGCAGCCGGGCGCCGTAACGGCGGGCGTCGTCGAGGATCGCGTCGAGCATCCCGGTGAACGCCGTGCGCCAGTCGGAGGCGAGCGGGCCGAGGGCGCCGGACGGGTAGCCGAAGCCCGGCCCGGTCATGGTGTGCAGTCGGGCGACCTGGCCGCCCAGCTCCGTACGCAGGGTGCTGCGCTCGGTGTCGGTGAGTGCGCCGTTCCAGGGGTCGCCCGGGCAGGCGGTCATCAGCAGGTGGCTGCCCAGGGCCACGACACGCGGGGCCGCGACGTCCGCCTTGGCAGCCGCGCCGTAGAACTCCGCCTCGGACACGAGGAGTTCGCTCTCGTACGTCAGACCCGGGACGGTCGGCGCGGGCGGCACCTTGAGCACGAACCGGCGGCCATCGCAGAGAAGCAGTTCCTCGACCGTGTTGTAGGTGCCGCCCGACAGCGGGCGCAGGTGGGCGAGGTGTCCCGGCGGCAGACCCGCCGCCCCCAGGACCTGTCGGGCCCGTTCCCAGGAGTCCACCACCGTGCGCCCACCCCTCCCCGTCGGTCAGCCGGCCGCGTACACGTCCTCGACGTAGCGGCCGTCCGCGATCAGCCCGTCGAGCCACCGCCCGGCCGCCCCGTCGTCGGCGCCCGGTGTGCGCTCCCGGTACAGCGTACGGAACGCCTCCCGCACGCCCGGCGCCATCCGGGAACCGTCGCCGCAGACGTAGACCCGGGCACCCGCGCCGAGCAGCTCCCAGACCTCGTCGGCCTCGGCGGCGATGCGGTGCTGCACGAAGCTCACGCCGTCCTGCGGGGCGGCGCTGAAGGCGGGGCGGAGCGAGACGGCACCGGCGGTCTCGGCCAAGAGCAGTTCCTCGGCGTGCAGGAAGTCGGCGTCCGGGGCGTCGCAGCCGAAGTAGCAGAGGGTCGGGGCGAGGTCGGCACCGGTCGCGAGGGCGGCCGTGCGGTCGGCGATCGCGCCGCGGAAGGGGGCCAGGCCCGTGCCCGCCGCGACCATGACGACCGGGGTCGAGCCGTCGATCCGGAAGACCTCCCGGCACGGCTGGACGCGCGCGTACACCGTGTCGCCGGGCTCGACGGCGGTGAGGTAGCCGGATCCGGTGCCCTGGTAGGTGCCCTTGCCGGAGCGTGCGGGGGCCTGGAGCAGGGAGACCATCAGGTCCGCGTGGCCGGGGTCGGCCGACGGCGAGGAGGAGATCGAGTAGTGGCGGGGACGCAGAGGCGTGAGGAGATCGAGGAGCGTCGGCCAGTCCAGGGCGCCGCGCAGGGCCGGGAAGTCCTCGATCACCTCGACGAGGGTGCGCGGATCGTCGGTCAGGTTCGCGAGAGCCATGCGCTCCGGCGGGCAGGGGTTGGCGGCGGCGAGGACGGAGAGCTGGGCCGCGCTGGGGCGCTCCTGCAACTCGACGTGGTGTGTGAGTAGTTGACGTACCGTCAGGGGCCGGTCCAGCGCGAGGCCGTCGCGGCGCGGGCGGGTGGCGCGGATGTCCAGGACGGTGTCGAGGTCGACGCCCAGTGCGGTGGCGGTACGGTCGACGAGGTCCGGGGCGTTGGCGGGCAGGACGGTGAGGTGGTCGGCGGTGCGGTAGGTGACGCCGTCGGGCAGGGCGACGCGGACGAGACGCTTGCGGCGGGGGTAGCCGGGGGCGGTCAGGTCGCGGGCCTCGGTGACCGTCATGGGGACGAGCCCGTGCCGTTCGGCGAGGGCGTCCAGGGGGCCTCCGGTCAGGGTGCGGACCTCGTACGCCGAGGTGGGCTCGTCGATCCCGTCGACGGGTCCCGCGTCCGGGTCGCCGTACCGCTCCAGCAGCGCCGTGCGGAGCCGGGCCGTGAAGTCCCGTACCGCGCCGGTCAGATCGCCGGAGGCGTCGGCGGCGGCGCGGTCGACGAGTCGGGTGGCGCCGAGTTCGGCGAGACGGTCGTCGATGCGGGTCGGAACGTGCTGGTAGGTGGCGGCCCAGTTGCGGTCGCCGACGCCGAGGACGGCGTAGATGACGTCCGTGGCCTCTCCCGCCTCCTCCTCCAGCCAGGTGGCGAAGGCGGTGGCGTCGTCGGTGGGACGGCCGTTGTAGGAGGCGGCGGTGATCACGACCGGGCGGTCGGTGGGCAGGCCACCGGCGTAGGCGTCGAGCGGCGCGACCTGTGTCTCGCAGCCGATCGCGGCGGCCTCGTCGGCGAGCTGGGCGGCGAAGTCGCGGCAGGTGCCGTAGTTGCTGCCGTGCAGGAACAGGGCGCTGGTGCCGGGGCAGACGCGGGCGGGCAGGGCGGCCGTGTCGGACACGGCTTCCGTGGTCGCGGGGGCGGCGCCGGGCAGCGGGGTGTGGACGCGGTCGGCGGGTGTGCGCGGGGTCAGGGTGAGGGTGAAGCCGTCGGGCTTGAGGGTGAGGGTCTCCTTGATGCCGAGGCGGTAGTCGGCGTGGTCGTGCAGCCGGTAGCGGTGGACCAGCATCGCCAGCAGCATGGTCGCCTCATGCAGGGCGAACTGCCGCCCGATGCAGGCGCGTTCACCGGTTCCGAAGGGCTTGAAGGCGTGCACCGAGCGGGCCGCCTCGGCCTCGGGCGTGAAGCGGGTGGGGTCGAACAGCTCGGGGTTGTCGCCCCAGACCGGCTGCCGGTGCAGCATCGGCGCGAGCACGGTGACGGACTGCCCGGCGCGCAGCGGGACGCGCCCGCCGAGCATCGTGTCCTCAAGGGCGTGGCGACTGAAGGCGGCGGCCGTCGGCCACAGCCGGAGCGCCTCGCCCAGGACCTGGCGGGTGTACGTCAGCCTGCCGACCTCGTCGTAGGTCGGCTCGGGGTCGGCCTGGTCGCCCCACAGCTCGTCGACCTCGCGCTGCACGAGCTGGAGCGCGGTCGGGTGCTTGGCCAGGTAGTACATGGCGAAGGACATCGCGCCGGAGGTCGTCTCGTGGCCGGCGATCAGGAAGGTGATGACCTGGTTGCGGATGTTGGCGGTGTCGAGGGTGGTGCCGTCCTGCGAGTGCTCGGCGCTGAGCATGAGCCCGAGCAGGTCCTCGGCATCGCGCTGGTCGGTGCCGGCACGGGAGGCGATGACGTCGTCGACGACCTGGGCGAGGTAGGCGGAGTCGTCCCGGAAGGCCGCGTCGGCCGCCGAGTAGTCCTGGCCCGGGACGCGGGCCAGCCGGTCCATGCTCCACTCCAGGCAGCGGACCATGGACTCGACGAAGGGATGGGGCTCGGAGCGCTCGAAGGAACCGAAGTCGTAGCCGAATCCGGCCAGCCCGATGGTGTCCAGTGTCATCCGGGTCATGTCGTCGGGGACGTTCACCGGCTGTCCGCCGCGGGCGTCACGGTCCCATGACGCGATCAGCCGCTGCGCCACCTTCAGCATCACGGGGTGGTAGGTGCGCATCGAGCCGAGCGCGAAGGCAGGCATGAGGATGTCGTGCGCCTTGGCCCAGTTCGGCTCGTCGTTGTACGCCGTGAACAGTCCGTCGGCGGCGAACTCCCGGACGTTCTCCAGGGCGGGCCCCACATGCTTGGCGAACCGCTTCTCGTCGGCGAGGTCGGTCACCAGGTCCAGGTCGGCGGTGAACAGCGTGTCCCGCCCGTGCAGCCGCCGCACGAGCACCGGCCCGTGCTCCCGCATCAGCTCCATGACCTGCTGGATCGGGGTGCGGCCGGGGCCGACGGCGGTGATGTCGACGACGGGGACGCCGGGGAGGGCGTCCGTGGACTGCGGGTGCGGCGCGGTGGGGGGCATGGCGCGACAACTGCCTTTCGCGGTACGGGAGTACTGCGATCCAGCGTGCTCGACGGGCCCCGGCCGCTCGCGCCCCTGCACTACATGATTGTGTAGTGCAGGGATGTACGCCGCTCTTGCGCCCGCTATCAGGAGGTGCTCATGGACTTCAGTCGCGAGGAGTCCGTGGTCTGGCGCAACCGCGCCCTGCTGGTCTTCGACCGTGTGTCGGTGCCGGTCGCGGTCTGTGATGTGTACGGCGCGGTCCTGCTGGCCAATCCCGCGATGGCGGCGGAGTGCGGTACCACTCCGGGGCGGCTGCGCGGCCGGGACGTTCTGGAACTGTTCCGGCCGCAGGAGGCGACCCAGGTCAAGCGGATCGCCGAGGCGCTGCGGCTGCGGCACCGCTCGCGGTACCAGGTGTCGGTGCGCTGGGAGGCGCCCGGCGGTGCGGAGCGGTACGGGGAGCTGACGGCGGACCCGGTGAGCGACACCGTGGAGGAGACGCCCGCGCTGCTGGTGATGCTCCGGGTGCTGGGTGAGCGCGAGGCACACGAGCAGCGTCCCGTGCGGGTCGCCCCGGCAGAGACACGCATCCTGGCCCTCCTCGCCGGCGGCGCCACCACCGCACAGACCGCCCGGGAAACCGGCCTCACGGTGGACGGCGTGAACTACCACCTACGACGCCTCTCGACCCGCTGGGGCGCGGCGAACCGCACGGAACTGGTGGCTCGGGCCTATGCGAGGGGCGTGCTCGCTGCTGGGGTGTGGCCGCCGGTGCCAACGGTTCCGGAAGCGGAGTAGGCCGCGCACGGCGGTTCGGCAGCGCCCTGAAGGGGCGCGGGGAACTGCGCGACCAGCCCAGCGCGACGACTGCGCCCGTGGCGACCCGACAAGGCCGAAAATCACTGGCTCCCCCTCAATTTGCTTCCTACCCTAGCCCTGAACCTAGTACCTCTAGGTTTTGCCGATGAACACCCCGCAGCCCCGGAGACCCCCTATGAAGCCCCTCACCGAGCAGGACATCCGCACCTCTTTCATCAACTGCTCGAAGGGGGAGGCCAAGCGCCTGCCCATGCCCCGCGATCTCGACGAACGCCCTTGGGACGACCTCGACTTCCTCGGCTGGCGGGATCCGGGGGCGCCCGATCGCAGCTATCTGGTCACCGAGCGGGAGGGGCGCCCAGTGGGCGTCACGTTCCGCTTCCCGTCCTCGCAGCGCGGCTTCCTGCATCGCAGCATGTGCTCGCTGTGTCTGACCACCCGTCCTGGCGGCGGCGTTTCCCTGATGACGGCACGCAAGGCCGGCGCGGCGGGCCGTGAGGGCAACTCGGTGGGGGTGTACATGTGCACCGACCTCGCCTGTTCGCTCTATGTCCGCGGCAAGAAGGTCGTGGACTCCGGGGCCCGCTTCGAGGAGAGCCTGACGCTGGAGGAGCAGATCGCCAGGACGACGGGCAATCTGGCTGCGTTCGTCGACAAGCTGTACGTCTGAGGGCGGGCGCCCGTCCGTCACCGGTCCCGCAGCCTCGACGCCTCCACCTGGTGCAGATGGATCAGGATGTCGTAGCTGCGGGCGAGCGCGATGTCGTGCGGGCCGTCCGGGTAGGCGGTGCCGATGCTGCGCGTCGGCCGTGCCTGCCGCAGCCAGTCGGCGGCCGGCGCTCGGACGGACCGCAGGTCGAGCAGGTGGTCGCGGTACCGCACCCGGTCGAGGGTCCGCTCGTTGCTGCCCGGGTCCGCCGGGCCCAGCGTCCAGCGGCGGACATCCTCGTCGTCGAGGCCGGTGGCGTTGAACGAGCCGTGGTCGAAGGTCAGGCCGACGCTCACATAGCCCGCGCCGATGCCCTCGCGCAGGAAGGCGCCCTGCACCTTCGGGTTCTCGACGGGCTCCTCCGGCACATAGCCGACGTGGTTGTTGTGCGCCGACAGCAGCACCTTGGTCCCGGTGTGCCGCTGCCACCACACCACGTTGGCGGCCATCGCCCCGTCGCGATAGCGCATGGCCGCGGCGATCTCCGCGGGGTCCTCGACGTCGAAGGCGTACTGCCGTGCGGTCTGGTCGATCACCCTCGCCTGCTGGACGGACCGGACGTACGCCTCGCGGTCGGCGCCCGGGGCCTGCCGCTCCAGCAGCCGCAGCGCCTCACCCGTGCGCTCCGCCCGCTCCTTGCGTTCGGCGTACGGCAGCCGCAGGTACTGCTCGATGTACGCGCCGGTCTGCACGGTCGGCCGCAGTCCGCGGTAGAGCTCGGCGAGGCGGGCGCTCAGCTCGGGGCGAGTCCCGGCCACGTACGCCTCCACGGCGTCGTACAGCTCGGGCCCGGTCCAGGCGATGTCGTCGCCCATGAAGCGGACGGGGTCTGCGGGGTGGCGGATGTTGTACGCCCGCATCCACTCGACGAGCCGCAGATAGTCGGTGTTGTTCCACCCCAGGTAGTCCCTCTGGAACTCCTCGCGCATGATGCGCCGCGGATCGCCCTTGCCGTACAGCACGTAGTCGTTGAGACGCGCGCCGGTGCTCCAGGGCGCCTCCAGGGCGAAGGTGCGAAAGCCCTTCGCCTCGACGAGGTGGCGGAAGACACGGTCCTTGAGGGCGAAGAAGTCGTGCGAACCGTGGGTGGCCTCGCCCAGGCCGACGACCCGGGCGTCGCCGATCATCCGGTCGAGGGAGCGCAGATCGCCGGTGTCACCGCCCGGTTCGACCGACCGCAGCGGGTGGGCGGCCCGGTCGAGCGCCTCGACGACCGTGGTGGCGGCCGGTGCGGCCGTGGCCGGGATGCTGGTCGTCGGGGCGGCGAGGATGATGAACAGGGTCAGGGCCAATACAGTCCTATGCCGTTTCATGATCCAAGAGTTGCGCTCCGAGGTGGGATGCGGCCATCCGGCGGTCCACCGTTTCCGGGGGCGGACGACCGCAGGGGGACCGCGGGGGTTGTCCTCAGTACCTGACCCGGTGAACCGCCCGGCCGCGCGCGGGTGTCCACCATCACCACCCCGCCCCCTTGCCGTACTCCGACCGCTGCGATCAATCTGGGGTTCCTTGCGGACCGTTACGGTCCGCAAGCGCTGTGTCGGCAGCATCTGTGAACGTGGAAAGGGAACGGCCCGAGGATGCCAGACGTACGTGAGGGGACGGCGTTCCAGGAGCGGCTCGGGAAGCTGCGCCGGGATCCCGTGGTGGCCCAGACCCTGCGGTCGGCCGCCGCGGCGACGATCGCCTACGTCATCGCGCTGCGCCTGAGCCCCGAGGCCGCGCCGCTGACCGCACCCCTGACCGCGCTGCTCGTCGTCCAGGTCACGCTGTACGCCACGCTCACCAACGGCATCCGCCGGGTGAACTCCGTGGTGGCCGGCGTGCTGGTCGCCATCGCCTTCAGCCTCCTGGTCGGCCTGACCTGGTGGAGCCTGGGGCTGCTGATCGTGGCCTCGCTGGTGGTCGGGCATCTGGTGCGGGTCGACGAGTATGTGCCCGAGGTGGCGATCAGCGCGATGCTGGTCCTCGGTGTCACGACCGTCGGGGACACGGCCTGGGCGCGGATCCTGGAGACGCTGATCGGCGCGGTGGTCGGGCTCGGCTTCAATCTCCTCCTCGCACCGCCGGTGTGGGTGGAGGAAGCCGGTGAGTCACTGGAGGGACTGGCCCGCCGGTTGCGGCAGTTGATGCTGCGCATCGGCGAGGAGGCGGCCGGCCGGCAACCGTTCGAGCAGGCGGCGGCCCGGCTGCACGAGGCGCGCCGGCTCGACCACGACATCGTCGAGGTGGACGCGGCGCTGAAGCAGGCCGAGGACAGCCTGCGGCTCAATCCGCGCGTACGGGACAGCCTGCTGCACCGGGTGGTGCTGCGCACCGGACTGGACACGCTGGAGATCTGCACGGTCGTCCTGCGCGTGCTCGCCCGCACCCTCACCGACCTCGCCAAGGAGCGTGAGCCCGAGCCGTTGTTCGCGAAGGAGACGGGCGCCGTCGTCGAGCAGTTGCTGTCCGAGATCGCCGACGCGGTGGTCAGCTTCTCGGTGCTGGTCACCACGCATGTCAGCAGCAACGCCGACGCGGCGGAGTCCCGGCTGAGCGCGGAGTTGCGCACGGCGGCGGGCACCCGCGACAAGCTCGCCCTGCTGCTGCGCGAGGAGGCCGAGCGCGAGAGTCGGCACTGGCAGCTGCTCGGCGCCGTCCTGACCGAGGTGAACCGCATCCTCGACGAGCTCGACACCGAGCACCGCTCGCGTCGCCTGCTGGAGGAGCTGGACCGGGTGTCCGAGGAGCAGCGCGTGCGGATGCCACGCCTGAACCGGCTGCGTGAGCGCATGGGCGTACAGGAGCAGCTCTGGCGGAACCGGACGGGGATGGGCGGGCGTTCTCGGTAGGGAGTGCCGGGACGGGGCCGGCGCCGCGGATGCGAGGGAGCGGGCCGATGGCCGACACGACCGTACGGATCGACGGAAACACCCTACGGCTGCCGGGCGGTGTCGCGGTGCGGTTCATCCGTACCCTGCGGCTGCCCGAGTCGGGCACGCATCCGCTGCCGCCGGGGCTCGGCGAGTTCCCGGTCCGGCGGGTGGCGGACTTCGCGGACACCGTTCCGCAGGCGTGGCGGGCGCGCGGCGGTGTGCTGCTGCCGGTCTATCTGCGCGAGGCGATGTGGCTCAGCTTCGGGGGCACGACGGAGCCGGCCGCCCTCCAGGTCGGGGTGGGCAAGGTGTGCGCGGTCTCGGGGAAGCCGTGGAGCGACCGGTTGTCCCGCAAACCGCAGAACTATGTCGTGCTGCCCCGGCAGCCCTGGCTGGACGGCATCAACTCCGGGAAGGGCACGGTCCGCCAGTTCGTGGCGGTGCCTCTGGGGCTGGGCGCGACCGTCGAGGGGCAGGTCACGGGCGAGGAGGTCTGGGGCGGCGTACAGCTGCAGGCGTTCCCGCTGAAGGAGCCCCGGCTGGCCGAGTGGCGTGCTGAGGAGCGGCGCCGGGCGGAGCTGGCGCGGGCGATCGCGCCGTCCGGCGGCTTCGGTGCCGCAATGCCCATGGCGGCACCGGCCCCTCAGGGCGCGGTCCCGGCGCCCGCCGCCGCTCCGGCGGGCCGTCCGTCCCGGGCCGCCGCGGCGATGGGACTGGGCGTCGGCGGCTCGATGCGGCAGGAGGTCTACGAGGACGACCGCCCGCTCTCCGACTGGGCGGACCGCCCCGGCGGCCGGGTCTTCGTCCATCTGGTGACCCCTCCGGAGTGGCGCCGCATCACCGGTGAGGCTCCGCCGCCGTCACCCGTGGACCGGGCGGCGTACACGCGCGCGGGGCTGCCCTGGTTCGACTACTACGACCAGGACGCCGAGGATCTCGCCCCCACGGACACCCTGGAGGCGGTGCAGCCGGTCGGTGACTGGCTCGGCGACGACCACGAGCCCTGGCAGGCCCCCGCGCCGGGCCAGGTGCTGCCGCTCAAGGACGCCCAGGGGAAGCCGGTGGAGGACGGGGACTGGTAGCCCACGCGAACTCACCCCAGGAAGCCCCGGAATCCCGGGGAATCAACCGACACTCCCGTTGCAGCATGTGCAATGTGCGTTGCTCTTCTTGCGCTCGGCGGGTGATCCACGCCAAGGTTGCTGTCGCGACCGTGACGACCGACGACCTGAGGTGTGGACATGGGCAGTGGTGGGCTGAGCAGGCGCCGATTCGTCGGAACCCTCGCGGGATCGGCCGCCGGCGTGACGGTCCCGGCGGCCACGGGTTGCGACGACGCGCCCGCACCGGCGGACACGGCGGCCTCCGAGGCGACAACGCCCCAGACACGTCCGAGCGCCCAGACCGAGAGCCGTAAGCCCTCGGGCCCGCGCCCCCTCTACCTGGGCACCTACACCTCCGTCGAGGGCGGCGGGACGGGCATCGGCCGCGCCACGTACGACCCGGTCACGGGTCGTATCACCGGCACCGGGACGATCACCGGCGTCGACGACCCCTCGTATCTGGCGCTGCACCCCGACAGGCGGACGCTCTACGCGGTCAACGAGCGCGAGGACGGCGCCGTGACCGCCGTCCGCCTCGCCGACCGCGAGGTTCTGGGGAGCCGGAGCACGGGCGGGGCGGCGCCCTGCCATCTGTCGGTCCATCCGAGCGGACGCTGGCTCTTGAGCGCCAACTACGGCACGGGCAGCGTGGCCGTGCACCCGATCGACGCCTCGGGCGCGCTCGGCGAGCGCACCGACCTGGTCACGCACTCCAGTCCGGCACCCGGACCCGGCCAGGAGGGCCCGCACGCCCACCAGTTCATCACCAGCCCCGACGGCGGCCACGTCCTCGCCGTCGACCTCGGCACGGACACCGTGTACACCTACCGCCTCGACCTGAAGGCGGGCACGCTGACCGAGGTCGCGCGGGCGCAGACCGAGCCGGGGGCGGGCCCGCGTCATCTCACCTTCCACCCGGGCGGCCGGTACGCCTACCTGGCCAACGAGGTCGACAACACCGTCGCCGTGTGCGCGTACGACCCCGGCACGGGCCGACTGAC
The DNA here is from genome assembly GCF_900103585.1 of Streptomyces sp. cf386. Lineage (GTDB taxonomy): Bacteria > Actinomycetota > Actinomycetes > Streptomycetales > Streptomycetaceae > Streptomyces. The sequence goes on along the minus strand of NZ_FNHV01000016.1, from coordinate 100,588 downwards.
CATCGGCGAGGAGCAGTCCACGGGCACGGGTTCGGGCACCAGCTACCCCGCGCAGCTCATCGTGACGCCGAACGGCCGTTACGCCTACCTCGCCAACCGGGGCCACAACAGCCTCGCGCGCTACGCGGTGGAGGCGGACGGAGCCCGGCTCGGGCTGCTCGACACGGTGCCGGTGTCCGGGGACTTCCCGCGGCAGCTCGCCCTCTCGCCGGACGGCACTCTCCTGTTCGCGGCGAACCAGCGGTCGAGCACCGTCAGCGTCTTCCTCGTAGACGAGGAGAGCGGTGAACTGCGGCTCGCGGGCGAGCCGTTCGCCTCACCCGTCGCCGTCTGTGCGCTGCCGCTGTAGGGCGCGCGGGCACGAGGCCGCACTGGCCCGGGAGAGCAGGATGTGCATGCGCTCCGTGAGCTGCGCGACGTCGTCGGCGGGCCGGTGGAACGCCAGCCGTACGTCGGCCTGGGCGCGGGCGCGCTCGATGCGCAGCGTCAGTCCGTGCCGGTCGACGGCGAGGGGCTGGACGCGCACGGCGCCGTGCAGGCTGTCGGACTCGACCAGGCGGGTGAGCCGCTCGACGGCGTCCGGGTGGCAGTCGGCGAGGTGGGTGAGCAGCCGGGCCTCGGCGGTGGCCAGCGGGTCGGGCGTGGCGGCGGCGAACTCGTCGAGGTCGACGACCACGGCACCGGACGGCAGGCGCAGCACCGCGCGCGTCGCCTGGAAGGCGAGTTTGCCCTCCTCGGGGGCGAACCAGCCGGACAGCCAGAGCCGGGAGCGGATCCGCCCCCGCACCGGTACAGGGGCGACGTCGGCGAACTCCAGGACGGCGGACGGCTCCCCTCGGGGCGCGCAGATCGCCGCCGTGACGAGCACGCTGTCCTCCGGCACGTCCAGCAGGACGCGGCCGTTCTCGGTCACGGTGTGCGCGCCGACGAGCTCTTCGCGGCAGCCCTCCGCGGTCACCGCGCAGGACCACGCGGCGGCGAGCACCGACCGGGCACGTTCCGCCGCGGAAGGCGCTGCCGCCCAGGTTTGGCTGTCAGCCATCCCATACCTCCTTAGGTAAGCCTTGCCTAACCTATCGAAGATCGAGCCGCACGCCAACCAGCCCGGGCGAGGCTGTGCCCTCTCTTTGCGGATGCTCAGGGTGTGATGACGCCCAACAGGGCCCGGGCGCACAGGTCGCGCACCTGTTCCCGGGAGAGGTCCGAGCCTCTCAGCCACTCCAGACAGACGGCGGTGATGAACGCCAGCCAGCCCCGTACGGCGAGCTGGACGTCGGGCCGCTCCTCGAAGACCGGGCCGAACTCGGGGTCCGCCGCCATCGCCGCCAGGATCTGCTTCTCCTGTGCCGCCAGGGCCCGCTGGTAGACCTTGCGCACGGACTGGTCCCCGGCCGCGTCGGCACGATGGAAGGCGCGATAGCCATGGGCATGGGCCTCGACGTACTCCAGGTAGGTGTCGAGCCCTGCGGCCAGTTGCTCGCGCACCGGGACCCCGGGCACGGCGGCCGTCATCCGCAGCATGCGCTCGCTCTCCCGCTCGACGACGGCCGCGAAGAACTCCCGCTTCGTCGGGAAGTAGTGGTAGAGCAGTCCGCGCGAGACGCCGGCGATCTCGGCGACCTGCTCGATCCAGACGTCGTCGTACGGACTCTCCGAGAACAGCCGCGCCCCGACCGCGAGGAGCTGCTCACGGCGCTCCTCGGTGCTGAGCCGACGGCGTGTGCGCTCGCCCTGGTTCGCGGCCATACCCGCACTTTACTTGACGTGGATTCAACAGCCGGACCAGACTGAGCGCGTTATTGAACCCACGTACAACGAGCGCTGCCTCGCAATATGCCGCTGGATCAAGGGAGATCGCGTCATGGCGGAGACGACGACCGGGACCGGACTCCCGAAGGGGTTCCGCAGCGCGGAGCAGGGCTGGCCGGAGCTGCACCGCATACCGCATCCTCCGCACCGGCTCCCGCTGCTCGGCGATGTACTGGGCGCCGACCGGCGTACGCCGTTGCAGGACTCCCTGCGTCTCGCCCCGGAGTTGGGGCCGATATTCCGGCGCAAGGCCTTCGGCAAGGAGTTCGTGTTCGTGTGGGGCGCGGACCTCGCGGCCGACATGGCGGACGAGTCGCGGTTCGCCAAACATGTCGGGCTCGGCATCGCCAATCTGCGGCCCGTCGTCAAGGACGGCCTGTTCACGGCCTACAACCACGAGCGGAACTGGCAGTTGGCGCACGACGTCCTGGCCCCGGGGTTCAGCCGGGAGGCCATGGCGGGCTATCACCCGATGATGCTGGCCGTGGCCGACCGGCTCATGGAGCACTGGGACCGCGAACTGGCGGCGGGCCGATGGGTGGACGTTCCCGGCGACATGACCAAGCTGACCCTGGAGACCATCGCCCGCACCGGGTTCGGGCATGACTTCGGCTCCTTCGAGCGCGCCCGCCCGCACCCCTTCGTGACGGCGATGATCGGCACGCTCACCTACGCTCAGCGGCTCAACGCCGTACCCGCGCCGTTCCTGCTGCGGCGGGCCGCGCGACGCAACGACGCCGATATCGCGTACCTCAACCGCACGGTCGACGACCTGGTCCGCGCCCGTACGGCGGACGGACCGGGCGACGGGGACCTGCTGGACCGGATGCTGGAGACGGCCCATCCGGAGACGGGCGAGCGGCTCTCCCCGGAGAACGTCCGGCGCCAGGTGATCACCTTCCTGGTGGCCGGCCACGAGACGACCTCGGGCGCGCTCTCCTTCGCCCTGCACTACCTGTCCCGGCATCCGGACGTCGCCGCCCGCGCCCGCGCCGAAGTGGACAGCGTCTGGGGCGACACCGCGGTGCCCGGCTACGACCAGGTGGCACGGCTGCGGTACGTCCGCCGGATCCTCGACGAGGCACTGCGGCTGTGGCCGACGGCGCCCGCCTTCGCCCGGGAGGCCCGCGAGGACACCGTGCTCGGCGGCCTCCATCCGATGCGGCGGGGCGCCTGGGCGCTGGTGCTCACGGCGATGCTGCACCGCGATCCCGAGGTGTGGGGCGCGGACCCCGAGCGGTTCGATCCGGACCGCTTCGACCCGAAGGCCGTACGGACACGTCCGGCGCACACCTTCAAGCCGTTCGGGACCGGGGCGCGGGCCTGCATCGGACGCCAGTTCGCGCTGCACGAGGCCACGCTGGTGCTGGGTCTGCTGCTGCGCCGGTACGAGTTCCGGCTCGACCCGGCCTATCGGCTGCGGGTGACGGAGCGGCTGACGCTGATGCCGGAGGGGTTGCGGCTGCGCCTGGAGCGGCGGCGCTCCGCCGCCGGCGCCCTCCCGGGATCGGACGCCCTGGAGCCGTCCTCAGAGACCCGCTGTCCAGTGCACCGGGCGGCTGACTGACCCGGGCAGTCGGGTACCCGCGCTGCCGCGGGCCGCGTTCAGCTGGGGCTGGGTCAGGAAGAAGGCGTCGGTCAGATCGGCGTCCGTGAGGTCGGTGTCGCGCAGGTCGGCGCCGATGAGGTCCGCCCCGCGCAGGTCGGCGCCGGTCAGGTCGGCGGCGATGAGATAGGCACCGCGCAGGTTCGCGCCGCGCAGGTCGGCGCCCTTGAGCCGGGCGCCCATCAGGTCCGCGCCCCGGCGGTCCTTCTTGCGGCCGCGTACGCCCGCCCGCGCCAGCTCGCTGGTCTTCAGCAGCAGGACGTTGACCTTCTGCCGGTGAGCGGCCACATCCAGCGCGGCCAGTTCCTCAGGGGTTCCCCGGGTGATCGCCTCGGTCGTCTCCAGTAGCTCGCGCAGTTCGGCGTGGACGGGACGGGCGGCGGGCAGGGTGAGCGCCTCCGTCAGGTACCACAGCAGTTCGTGGAGCTGGCGGACGGCCGGGAAGACGTCGAACATGCGCCCGGCCTGCTCCCGGGAGCCGGTGCGCCAGTCCTGACCGCCGAAGGTGACCTGCGAGACCTTCTGTCCGGCGCCGAAGCAGTCGTAGACCGTGCAGCCGTTGAAGCCGCTCTGCCGGAGCCGGGCGTGGATGCCGCAGCGGTGGTCGTCCTGGAGGTTGCGGCAGGGCTTGCCGGCCGGCTTGTCGATCGCGAAGTCGGCGGAGGCGGTGAAGGGCAGCGCGACACAGCACAGCCCGAAGCATCGCTCGCAGTCGCCGCGCAGTTCGACCGGATCGGTCAGGTGTTGTTGCATGTCCGCCAGCCTACGACCTGCACATCATCGAACCTCACCGATGAGTTCCGGGCGCTGTGGGGGTCTCCTCATCCAACGGTAAACAAGCTCGGCTACCACTGGTACATGCGCCGAACAGGCAGGAGCCGTAACGGACTTCAGGGAGACGTCATGTGCAGTCACCAGCCCTCGTGCCCGACCGCCGACAGCCCGGACCACCACGCCGCCGTGATCGTGTCGGCCCACCCCGAACAGGGTTGGAGCCTGCTGTGCAACGGCACCATCGTCTTCGATGACACCGGTGAGCTGCTGCCGGACGGGCGGGTGGTGAGCCCGCACCGCACGGTCGGCGTGCTGGCCGTGGCGGCCTGAGGCGTCAGACGTCCAGCCCGGTCAGGTCCAGGCGTCCGAGACGCTCGGGGTCGGCCAGGATGTACATCTCCGTGATGCGGCCGTCGGCGATGGTGACGCCCATGACCGACTGCGGCTTCCCCTCGGGCAGGTTGACGGCCCCGATCGTCCCGTTGACCAGGACGAGCCGCGTGTACTGCGCGAGGTGGGCGAACAGCATCGCCTGGCCGGCCACCGACTTCGCCCCGCGCACCACCTTGGACGCCGCCGCACCGCCGACCAGCGGCCCGGAGTCGGCCCGCAGCACGACATCGGGGTCGAGCACCGCGAGCAGCGCCTCGAAGTCCCCGGCGCGGGAGGCGGCGATGAAGGCGTCGAGGACCTGCCGCTGCCTGCCGAGGTCGGGCTCGGCCGAGGGTGTGGCGCCGCGCACTCGGCGCCGGGCGCGGCTGGCCAGCTGGCGGGTGGCGGCCGAGGTGCGGTCCACGATCGGCGCGATCTCGTCGAACGGCACCGCGAACATGTCGTGCAGCACGAACGCGATCCGCTCGGCGGGCTCCAGCGCCTCCAGCACCACGAGCAGGGCCAGGCCCACCGAGTCGGCCTGGAGCACCTCCTGCTCCGGGTCGATGTGCGACAGCGGCCGGATCACCGGGTCCGGGACGAAGGCGTCGTCCAGCGGCTGCTCGTGGCGCCGGGTGCGTGAGCGCAGCATGTCCAGGCAGACCCGGCCGACCACGGTGGTCAGCCAGCCGCCGAGGTTCTCGATGTCGGCCGCGTCGCTGCGGCTCAGCTTCAGCCAGGCCTCCTGGACGGCGTCCTCCGCCTCGGCCAGGGAGCCGAGCATGCGGTAGGCGGCCGCCTTGAGATGGCCGCGGTGCTCCTCGAAGCGGTCCGCCAGCAGCTCTGTCTCGTTCACGTCTCCCCCTCCGTGATGATCTTTGCCGACGCTAGCGGCTGAACAGTTCGAAAGCGATGGCCGGCTTCCCGCCGAACCGCTCCCCCGTCGACTCGGCGTTCCCGGTGAGGAACCGGCGGGCGTACGCCTCCGGGTCCTCGTCCGTCAACACCTCGATGTAGGTGCGGTGTTCGAGCAGCGAGTGCACCCCGCGTTCCAGACCGGCCGTCGCGTCCACCGCGTGCGTGGGCGTACTGGAGCCGGCGACGGCGACCCAGCGGACGCCGTTCCAGGGCTCCAGGCCCTGCTCGATGAGCTCCGGGAAGATCCAGCGGTTGCCCGCGTCACCGGCCGCGTCCAGCGTCGCGCGGCCGACCGCCACGTGGTCCGGGGTGTTCCAGGCGACGCCGCCCCAGGTGTCCCGGTGGTTGAGCGTGATCACCAGCTCGGGGCGGTACCGGCGGATCGCGGCGGCGATGTCGCGGCGCAGCGCGATGCCGTACTCGATCACGCCGTCCTTGTGGTCGAGGAACTCCACCGCCGAGACGCCCACGACCGCGGCGCCGGCCCGCTGCTCGCTCTCGCGCAGCGGGCCGCACTTGGCGGGTTCGAGCGTGTCGATGCCGGCCTCGCCCCGGGTCGCCAGGACATAGCTGACCTCGCGGCCCCCGTCAGTCCAGGCTGCGATCGCCGCCGAGCAGCCGTACTCGAGGTCGTCCGGGTGCGCGACGACGGCGAGCGCGCGCTGCCAGTCGTCGGGCATGGGCTTCAGCTGAGTGATCGTCGGCTCGGTCATGTCCGCACCCTAACGCGTGACACTGACATCACGCTTCGTCACGGGTGAGCGCCAGCAGCCGGTCCAGGACCCGGGGGCCGCCGGCCCGTACGCCGTCGTGCTCGAACTCGTCGGTGACCCAGGTGCGCAGGCCGCGGACGGCGCGGGCCGTGGCGAGGGAGTGGGCCGTGTCGACGTACATGTCGTCGTGGTAGACGGCCGCCGCGACCGGTACCTCGTTGGCGGCGAGGCGCGCGGAGTCGTACAGGGGTGTCCAGTCGGTGCGGGCGGCGAGGAGTTCGGCGGTCTCGCGCAGGGGGCGCAGGGCCGGGTCGCAGTCGAACATCCAGGGGTGGATGGTCTCACCGGTGAACAGCAGCGGGCCGTCGCCCGCGAGGGTCTTGGCCGCGTCGAACTGCGGGAATTCGGCGCGGACGCGCTCGGCGGACCAGGCGGTGGGGCGGGCGTCCTGGCCGTAGATCGCCTCGTGGACGAGGGCGTAGAGGGGGTGGCTCGCGTACGACAGCAGGCCCTGGGCCTCCTCCTGGAAGGCGTCCGAGAGGGCCGGGCCCTGCGGGGTGCGGACGAAGGCGTTCTCCAGGAGGTAGTGCAGGCGGTGGCTGCCCTCGCTGCCGCCGAGGAGGATGCCCAGGGACTGGAAGGCCTCGGCGGTGAGCCGGTAGCCGTTCGGCAGGACGACGTTCTGCGCGAGGAGGTGGTCGGCGATACGGCGGGCGCGCTCGACGTCCTGCGGGTAGCGGGCGTAGTGCGCGCCGACCTTGCGCTCGATGCGCGGGTAGGCCGCGCGGTAGACGTCGTCGGCGTGGGCGTCGAGGGACGGCAGGCCGCCGGTGATGACGGCGGCGGTGAGGCCCTCGGGGGCGGTGGAGAGGTAGTTGACCGTGCAGAAGCCGCCGAAGCTCTGACCGAGGACGGTCCAGGGGGCACCGCCGGTCACCTCGCGCCGGATCGCCTCGCAGTCGCGGACGATCGCGTCGGCACGGAAGTGCGTGAGGTAGTCGGCCTGGGCGGCGGGGCCGCCGCGCAGCGGGAGCGTCTGGCGGTTGGCGGGCGTGGAGTGGCCGGTGCCGCGCTGGTCGAGGAGCAGGACGCGATACTCCTTGAGCGCGCGGCCGAGCCAGGCGCCCTTGCCGACGAAGCGGTTCGCGCCGAAGCCGGGGCCGCCCTGGAGGTAGACCAGCCACGGCAGGTCCTGGGGCGCCTTGTCGGTCGCGACGACTTCACGGGCGTAGAGCTCGATCGACTCCCCCGTGGGGGCGTCGTGGTCGAGGGGCACGGTGAAGTGGCGGTCGGTGAGGACGACGCCGGGCTGGCGGTAGCTGACGGTCAACAGGGCTCCCGGGACGGAGGGTTTTCGGGCCGCGTCCCAGTTCAGCACATGTTCGTCCGCCGACCGAGCCCCAGGATCATGAAATCGTACTGAATCGCGGATCAGTGGGCGCGGATCCGGAGCGTCCCGGAATCAGCGGGCCGACAGGCTGGACCGGCGCACCACCAGCTCGGGCTGGAGCACGACGCGCCGGTGCTCGTGCTTCGCCGCGGTGTCCTCCTCCGTCTCCTCCAGCAGCATCTCCGCCGCGAGGGTGCCCATGGTGACCGCGGGCTGGCGTACGGAGGTGAGGGGGACGGCCGCGGCGGCCGCGAACTCGATGTCGTCGTAGCCGACGATCGCGAGGTCGTCGGGGACGCCGACGCCCGCCGCGTACATGGCCTGGAGCACGCCGAGGGCGAGGAGGTCGTTGGCGCAGAAGACGGCGGTCGGGCGCTCGGCGAGGCCGAGCAGACGGGCGCCGGCGTCCCGGCCGGCGGCGACGTCGAGCCGCTCCGTGGGCAGCTCGCGCAGGTGCTCGGGGCCGAGGCCGGCCTCCTCCAGCGCCTTCAGGGCGCCGATGCGACGGTCGCGGACCTGGTTGAGGCCGGGCGGTCCGCTGACGTAGGCGATGGAGCGGTGCCCGGCGTCGACGAGGTGGCGTACGGCGAGCGCGCCGCCCGCAACGTCGTCGACGGAGACCGAGCACTCGGTGGTGCCCTCAGCGACCCGGTCGACGAGGACGAAGGGGATGTTGTGCCGCCGGAACGTCTCGATGTTGCGGCCGGTGGCGTCGGCCGGGGTCAGCAGGACGCCGCGCACCCGCTGCTCGGCGAAGAGCGACAGATAGTCGGCCTCCTCGCCGGCGCTCTGCCCGCTGTTGCAGACCATCACGCCGAGCCCGGCCTCGCGCGCGGCCCGCTCGGCGCCGCGCGCGACGTCGACGAAGAAGGGGTTGCCCATGTCGAGGACGAGCAGCCCCATGATCCGGCTGCGGCCCGCGCGCAGTTGGCGCGCGGACTCGCTGCGGACATAGCCCAGCCGGTCTATTGCGGACTGCACGCGCGCCCGGGTCTCGGTCGCGACCGTGTCCGGACGGTTGATGACGTTCGAGACCGTGCCGACGGAGACTCCGGCGGCGCGGGCGACGTCCTTGATACCCACCGACTGGGTCATCGGTCAGGGACCTCCAGAAAGATGTGGACTGCGTGGGGCCGCGGGAAGGCACATTACCGTCATGCCGCCCACAACAGCTGCGATCAGGCAGGCAGGCGGAAGTTGAGGTTGCGCAGCGCCGAGGGCGTCGTACCGCTGGACTTCTCCTGGTACATGATCGACAGGAAGTTGTCCTGCCCGACCCGGGTCTCGTCGATCACGACCTCGCCGAAGGCGTTCAGCCCGGCGGTGACGCCGTCGTACAGCACCGACCAGTCCGTGTACCCGGAGGCCTTGGAGGCTCCGGCGATCCGGCAGAAGGGGAAGATCGCGTACGCGTTGTCGTACTTGTCCAGGATCAGCTTGGTGCGCTGGCTGGAGTTCAGCGGAACCGGGATCTCCGTCTTCTGCCACGCCCCCGAGGAGTTCTTGCGGACGTGGAAGGCGCGGCCGTTGGCGGTGCGGTCGGCGACGTAGTTGGTGGTGCACTGCCCGAACCGGCCGGGGACGTAGCTGATGATCGCGTGCGGCAGGCCGGCGGAGTCGGTGAACTGGCTCTCCTGGTTCATCAGGGAGTGGTCCGGGTTGATCGCGTCGATCACCAGGCCGCTGTCGGTGACGGCGACCTTGTCGGAGCCGCCGGTGGTGCCGACCACCGCCCCCGCGTTGTTGCGCCAGGTGCGGCCGCGGTCGTCGGAGTAGACATAGCCGGTGTCGTGGTTGGTGATGCCGCCACCGTTGCACATCACGGCGCCGTTCTGCTCACGCCAGGTGAAGAACGAGTGCAGGCGCCCGTTCTTGTCGTAGTCGATGCCGTGCAGGTACATGTTGCGGGCCGTGGAGGAGCCATGCTCGCTGGTGTACGTGCCGGTGGAGCTGCTCCACTCGCCGAGGTTGGTCCAGGTAGAACCGTCGTACTCGGCGAGGGCGTTGCGGCCGTTGCCGGAGACGGCGACCCGGTAGCTGAGCTGCAGCTTGCCGTCGGGGGTGGAGACGAACTGCGGGTAGGTGAACTGCGAGGTGAGCGCGAGGCCGTCCAGGGTGGACTGGGGGGCGCCGAAGCGGCTCGCGACCCAGCTCAGGCCGGCCGGGTTGTCCATCAGGCCCGCGACCGACTTGACGTAGGTGAAGCCGTCGCTGTGCGAGTCCATGTTGAGGTGGAGGCGCCCGTCGACCTTCGAGATCCCCATCGATATGACGTTGTGGGAGTCGTTGTAGCGCAGGGTGTGGCCGACCTTGACCGTGGACCAGGTGGTGGCGCCGAGGGTGCGGCGGCCGACGACGGCGTTACGGTCGGCGGTGTACCAGACGGCGTACTGGTAGCCCTTGTAGGTCAGCAGGCCGTTCTTCTGGAAGGCGTTGTTGTTGACCAGGCCGTCGTACGACACGAAGAAGATGGCCTGCGTGTCGAGGGTGGTGGTGCCGGTCAGGGTGAGGGACGGGCCGGGGTCGGCGGCCCGCGCGGTTCCGGAGGCGAGGGCGGGGGTCATGACGGCTCCGGCGAGTGCGGCTCCCAGCAGGGTGCGTCTCTTCATCTCGGGGGACTCCATTGTCGGCGAGAGGCGGGGAGGGGGACCACGGGGGGCAGAACGGGGGGTGTGTCAGGCGAGGTGGAACACCTCGGTGAGCGGCTTCATCGCCTCGTCGGGGCGGGCCCCGTCGAGGGACTCGAAGAACTCGCCCATCTCGGCCTGCCAGCGGGCGTTGACCTCGGTGGCCTCCATACCGGCCTTGGCGGCCTCGAAGTCCTCGGTCTCCAGATAGCCGACGAGCAGGCCGTCGTCGCGCAGGAAGAGGGAGTAGTTGTGCCAGCCGGTGGCCGAGAGCGCTTCGAGCATCTCCGGCCACACGGCTGCGTGGCGTTCGCGGTACTCGGCGATCCGGTCCTCGCGGACCTTGAGGAGGAAACAGACGCGCTGCATGAAGTACCAGCTCCCGCAGGGGAAAGAGGGGCTCAGAAGTTGAAGTCGTCGATGTTCTTGGCGTCGAAGACGGTCGGCTTGCCGAGGCTGATCACGCCGTCCTTGCCGATGGTGTACGTGGTCTCGCCGGCCTTGAAGGTCTCACCCTCCTTGCCGGTGATCTGACCGGAGACCAGGGCGACGGCGGCACGGGCGGCCAGATCGCCGAGCTTCGCCGGGTCCCACAGCTCGAACGCCTCGACGGTGCCGTTCTTGACGTACTTGCGCATGTCGTTCGGGGTGCCGAGGCCGGTCAGCTTGACCTTGCCCTTGTACTTGGAGCCGGACAGGTACTGGGCGGCGGCCTTGATGCCGACGGTGGTCGGGGAGATGATCCCCTTCAGGTTCGGGTACTCCTGCAGCAGGCCCTGGGTCTGCTGGAAGGACTTCTGCGCGTCGTCGTCACCGTAGGCGACCTTGACGAGCTTGACGTCCTTGTACTTGGGGTCCTTGAGCTCGTCCTTCATGAAGTCGATCCAGGTGTTCTGGTTCGTCGCGGTCTGCGCGGCGGACAGGATCGCGATCTCGCCCTTGTAGCCGATCTGCTCGGCGAGCAGTTGCACCTCGGTGCGGCCGAGGTCCTCGGCGGACGCCTGGGAGACGAAGGCGTTGCGGCAGTCGGCGGTGGTGTCGGAGTCGTAGGTGACGACCTTGATGCCGTTCTTCATGGCCTGCTTGAGCGCCGTGCACAGGGCGCCCGGGTCCTGCGCGGACACGGCCATCGCGTCCACCTGCTGCTGGGTGAGCGTATTGACGTACGACACCTGCCCCGCGGTGTCGGTCGCACTGCTCGGCCCGACCTCCTTGTAGCTGGAGCCCAGCTCCTTCAGCGCCGCCTCGCCGCCCTTGTCGGCGGAGGTGAAGTAGGGGTTGTTGACCTGCTTGGGCAGGAAGCCGACGGTCAGGCCCTTCTTGAGCTCGGCGTTCGGGTCGGCCTTGCCGGCGGTGGCGGCCGAGGTCCCCTCGTTCTTAACGTCCTCCTTGGTCGTGCCGCCGCACGCGGTGGCGGCGAGGGCGAGGGAGGTGACGGCGGCGAGGGCCGCGCAGGTGCGGCGGAGGGATGACTTGCGCATGGTGGGAGTCCTTTACGAGGAAGGGCTGAGTTACGAGGTCGGAGTCGAGGCGGCTCTACGGCCCGCCCTCGCTACGGAGATCTGGCGCGCGACCCTGGGGCCGAGCACGGAGAGGACGAGCAGGACGCCGGTGACGACGATCTGCGACTGGGCGGAGACGTCCTGGAGGCTCATCACGTTCTGCAGCGCCCCCAGCAGGAACACCCCGGCGATGGCACCACCCAACGTGCCTTTGCCGCCGTCGAAGTCGATACCGCCGAGCAACACGGCGGCCACGACGGAGAGTTCGAGGCCGGTGGCGTTGTCGTAACGGGCACTGGCGTAGTGCAGCGCCCAGAAGATGCCGGTGAGCGAGGCCATCAGGCCCGTCACCGTGAACAGGATCAACTTCTGCCGCTTGACGCGGATACCGGCGAACCGCGCGGCCTCCTCACTCGCGCCGGTCGCGAAGATCGACCGCCCGAACGGGGTGGCGTGCAGGACGACCACGGCGATCGCGAGCAGGACGAGGAAGGGCAGGAAGGCGTACGGGATGAAGGTGTCGCCGATGCGTCCGGCCGCGAAGTCGAGGTACTGGGTGGGGAAGTCGGTCACCGCGTCCGAGCCGAGCACGATCTGCGCGATGCCCCGGTAGGCGGCGAGGGTGCCGATGGTGACGGCGAGGGAAGGCAGCCCCAGCTTGGTCACGAGCAGGCCGTTGATGAGCCCGCACACCACACCGAGCAGCAGACAGATCGGAATGATCGTCTCGATCGTCATGCCCTGGTTCCACAGCGCGCCCATCACCGCGCCCGAGAGACCGGCGGTGGAGGCGACCGACAGATCGATCTCGCCCGAGACGACCAGGAGCGTCATGGGCAGCGCGATCAAGGCGATCGGAAGGGTGTTCCCGATCAGGAATGACAGGTTGAGCGCGTTCCCGAAACCGTCGACCGTTGCGAAGGACAGCAGCAGTACGACGATGAGGAGGGCGCCGACCACCGTGTCCCAGCGAACGGCGCGCGCGAGCGACGAGTCAGCCATGGCGGGCGTTCCTCTTCTTCAGGGCGGAGGCCACCCGCAGGGCGACGATCCGGTCGACCGCGATGGCGAGGATGAGCAGGATGCCGTTGATGGCGAGCACCCAGACGGAGCTGACGCCGAGGGCGGGCAGCACGCTGTTGATGGAGGTCAGCAGCAGCGCGCCGAGCGCCGCGCCGTAGACGCTGCCCGACCCGCCGGTGAAGACGACGCCGCCGACCACGACCGCGCTGACGACGGTGAGTTCGTAGCCGTTGCCGGTGCCGGAGTCGACGTTGCCGAACCGGGCCAGGTACAGCGCGCCCGCGAGTCCGGCCAGCGCACCGCAGAAGGTGTACGCGGCGAGGATCCGCTTGCGCACCGGGATGCCGGCGAGGCGGGCGGCCTCCGGGTTGGAGCCGAGGGCGTACAGCTCGCGGCCGCTGCCGAAGTGCTTGAGGTAGTAGGCGGTGGCCACCAGGACGACGAGGGCGATCACCGCCAGCCAGGGCACGGCGGAGATGCCTCCGGAGCCGAAGTCGACGAAGCCGTCCGGGAGGTCGGCCGCGGTGATCTGCCGGGAGCCGACCCAGATGGAGTCGATGCCGCGGATGATGTAGAGAGTGCCGAGGGTGACGACGAGGGCGGGCACCTGGCCGAGGCTGACGAGCAGGCCGTTCAGCAGACCGAAGCCGATGCCCATCACGATCGCCAGGAACACGGCCACGACCGGGTTCCCGCCGCCGTGGAGGTAGGTGCCGGCGGCGAAGGCGCTGATGCCGAGCGTGGAGCCGACCGACAGGTCCACGTTCCTCGTGATCACCACCAGGGACTGGCCCGTGGCGACGAGCACGAGGATCGTCGCGTTCAGCAGGAGGTCCTTGATGCCCTGCTCGGTGAGGAACTCGCTGTTGCCCAGCTGGGTGACGACGATCATCACCACGAAGACCAGCAGGATGGCGAGTTCGCGCATCTTGAAGACACGGTCGACGAGGCGGGTGCCGCTGGACTTGGTCACCTCGGCGACGGGTGCTTGGTTCGGGGTGGTCACCGTCATGCGGCGGCCCTCCCGGTGGCTGCGGCCATCACGGTTTCCTCGGTGGCTTCGGAGCGTGGGATCTCGGCGGTGAGGCGGCCCTCGTGCATCACCAGCACGCGGTCGGCCATGCCGAGGATCTCGGGCAGATCGGAGGAGATCATCAGGACGGCCACACCGTCGGCGGCCAACTCGCTGAGCAGCCGGTGCACTTCGGCCTTGGTGCCGACGTCGATGCCCCGGGTGGGTTCGTCGACGATCAGCACCTTGGGGCCGGTGGCGAGCCACTTGGCGAGGACGACCTTCTGCTGGTTGCCGCCGGACAGGGTGTTGACCGTGTCGGCGATCCGGGCGTACTTGACCTGGAGCTTGACGGCCCAGTCGAGGGAGCGGCTGCGTTCGGCGCCGCGGTCCATCAGGCCGGCCTTGACGGTCGTACGGAGCCCGGTGAGGCCGATGTTGCGCTCGATGGACATGTCCATCACCAGACCCTGGGCGCGCCGGTCCTCGGGGACGAGGGCGAGGCCGGAGGCCATGGCGGTGGACGGGGCGCCGTTGGTCAGGGCCTTGCCGTCGACGGAGACGTCACCGGCGTCCCAGCGGTCGATGCCGAACACGGCCCGCGCGACCTCCGTGCGGCCGGCGCCGACGAGCCCTGCGAGGCCGACGATCTCTCCGCGCCGTACATCGAAGGAGACGTCGGTGAAGACGCCCTCCCGGGTCAACCGGCGTACGCTCAGGGCGACTTCGCCCGGCTTCACGTCCTGCTTGGGGTACAGCTCGTCGAGGTCGCGGCCGACCATCCGGCGCACCAGGTCGTCCTCGGTCATGCCGTCGAGGGGCTCGCTGGCGATCCAGGCGCCGTCGCGCAGGGTGGTCACCCGTCGGCAGATCTGGAAGATCTCCTCCAGGCGGTGCGAGATGAACAGGACGGCGGCGCCCTGTTCGCGCAGGGTGCGGACGACCCCGAAGAGGCGGGCGACCTCGCTGCCGGTGAGGGCGGCGGTCGGCTCGTCCATGATCAGGACGCGGGCGTCGAAGGAGAGCGCCTTGGCGATCTCGACGATCTGCTGGTCGGCGATGGACAGGCCGCGCGCGGGGCGGTCGGGGTCGAGTTCGACGCCGAGCCGCTGCATCAGGGCCAGGGTCGCGGTGTGCGTGGCCTTGTGGTCGATGCGGCCGAGGGCGCGGCGCGGCTGGCGGCCCATGAAGATGTTCTCGGCGATCGACAGGTCGGGGAAGAGGGTCGGCTCCTGGTAGATCACGGCGATACCGGCGTCGCGGGCGTCGCCGGGGCCGTGGAAGACGACGGGGGCACCGTCGAGCAGCACCTGGCCCGCGTCGGGCCGGTGCACGCCGGCGAGCGTCTTGATCAGGGTCGACTTGCCCGCGCCGTTCTCTCCGGCGAGGGCGTGCACCTCCCCGGGGAACAGCTCCAGGGAGACGTCCCGCAGGGCGCGGACCGCGCCGAAGGACTTCGAGATGTCCCTGAGCGCAAGAACCGGGGCCGGACCCGTGGTGGACGGGTGGGTCATGGGGGCTCCTCGACGACGCCGGCGGGACGGCCCTCACGGCGTCGTGAAAGGTTTCAACTTGGTTGCCGGGACGTTAGGCATGGAGCGCATGTCACGTCAATGGGTCCGTGTCGAAAAGATTTCGATGAACGAAGGTCGCGGTCGGGCTACGAGAAACAGCCTCAGTCGTGGGGGTTGACACCCCTTCGGGGGACTCATACGTTCCCGTCTTGAATCGTTTCACAGTGAAGCCGTTCAACCGACTTTCCGTCCCGACGTCACAGGAGCCCTCAAGTGACCGAGCTCGCCGCGGTGAAGGCCGCACTCAAGACGCAGGCAGTCGAAACGCCGTCGTGGGCGTACGGGAACTCGGGGACGCGGTTCAAGGTGTTCGCGCAGTCCGGAGTTCCGCGGACGCCGCGGGAGAAGTTGGACGACGCCGCGAAGGTGCATGAGTTCACCGGCGTCGCGCCCACCGTCGCCCTGCACATCCCTTGGGACAAGGTCGACGACTACTCGGCGCTGGCCAAGTACGCCGAAGAGCGTGGCGTGAAGCTGGGCGCCATCAACTCCAACACTTTTCAGGACGACGACTACATGCTGGGCAGCATCTGTCATCCCGATGCGGTGGTGCGGCGCAAGGCCGTGGACCATCTGCTGGAGTGCGTCGACATCATGGATGCGACCGGCTCCGCCGATCTCAAGCTGTGGTTCGCGGACGGTACGAACTATCCGGGTCAGGACGACATCCGCGCTCGGCAGGACCGCCTGGCGGAGGGGCTGGCCGAGGTGTACGCGCGGCTCGGCGACGGGCAGCGAATGCTGCTGGAGTACAAGTTCTTCGAGCCGGCGTTCTACACGACCGATGTGCCGGACTGGGGGACGGCGTATGCGCACTGCCTGAAGCTCGGGACCAAGGCGCAGGTCGTTGTCGACACCGGGCATCACGCGCCCGGGACCAACATCGAGTTCATCGTCGCGACGCTGCTCAGGGAGGGGAAGCTCGGCGGGTTCGACTTCAACTCTCGGTTCTATGCCGATGACGACCTGATGGTGGGGGCCGCCGATCCGTTCCAGCTGTTCCGGATCATGTACGAGGTCGTGCGTGGGGGTGGGTTCACGCCTGACGTGGCGTTCATGCTCGATCAGTGCCACAACATCGAGGCGAAGATTCCGGCGATCATCCGGTCGGTGATGAACGTGCAGGAAGCCACGGGGAAAGCGCTGCTGGTCGACCGGGAGGCGTTGGCTGTGGCGCAGGCTTCCGGGGATGTGCTCGGGGCGAATGCCGTGCTGATGGATGCGTACAACACGGATGTGCGGCCGTTGCTGGCCGAGGTGCGGGAGGAGATGGGGCTGGATGCCGACCCCATTGCCGCGTACCGCCGGTCCGGGTGGGCCGAGAAGATCGTGGCCGAGCGGGTTGGGGGGCAGCAGGCCGGGTGGGGGGCGTAAGCGTCTGCCGGGATCTGGCCCGGTGCGGACTGCGGGGCCGTTGTGGCTGGTCGCGCCCACGCGGCGGAGCCGCAAATTGATACAGCCCCGCGCCCCTAGGTAAGTGCACTCCCCCTCTCTCATAAGGACTGAAGTTCATGGCAACCCATCCTGAAGCCGCCGCCCTCCTCGCCCGGTCCCGTCGACTCGGCTCCGATGCCCGCAACACCAACTACGCCGGCGGCAACGCCTCCGCCAAGGGCACCGACATCGACCCCGTCACCGGCGGTGATGTCGAGCTGATGTGGGTCAAGGGGTCCGGAGGCGACCTGGGCACACTCACCGAGGCCGGGCTGGCCGTGTTGCGGGTGGATCGGATGCGGGCGCTCGTCGATGTCTATCCCGGTGTCGAGCGCGAGGACGAGATGGTCGCCGCCTTCGACTACTGCCTGCACGGCAAGGGCGGGGCGGCTCCCTCCATCGACACCGCGATGCACGGGCTTGTCGAGGCCGCGCATGTCGATCATCTGCACCCGGACTCCGGTATCGCGCTCGCCTGTGCCGCCGATGGGGAGAAGCTCACCGCCGAGTGTTTCGGTGACACGGTCGCGTGGGTGCCCTGGCGGCGGCCCGGGTTCCAGCTGGGGCTGGACATCGCCGCGATCAAGGCCGCCAACCCGCAGGCGATCGGCGTCGTCCTCGGCGGGCACGGGATCACCGCGTGGGGTGACACCGCGGAGGAGTGCGAGCGGAACTCGCTGCACATCATCCGGACCGCCGAGAAGTTCTTGGAGGAGAAGGGGAAGGCGGAGCCCTTCGGGCCCGTGATCGAGGACTACGCGGCTCTCGGCGCCGTCGAGCGGCGGGAGCGGGCCGCCGCCCTCGCCCCCGTGATCCGGTCGTTGGCCTCGCAGGACCGGCCGCAGGTCGGTCACTTCAACGACTCCGAGGTGGTCCTCGACTTCCTCGCCGGCGCCGAGCACCCGCGGCTTGCCGCCCTCGGTACCTCGTGCCCCGATCACTTCCTGCGCACCAAGGTGCGGCCCCTGGTCCTGGATCTGCCGCCGACCGCCCCGCTGGACGAGGTCATCGGCCGGTTCAAGGAACTGCACGCCGAGTACCGCGAGGAGTACGCCGCCTACTACCGGCGGCACGCGCTGCCCGACTCCCCCGCGATGCGCGGCGCCGACCCGGCGATCGTGCTCGTGCCGGGCGTCGGCATGTTCAGCTTCGGCAAGGACAAGCAGACCGCCCGGGTCGCGGGTGAGTTCTATGTCAACGCCATCAATGTGATGCGGGGCGCCGAGGCTGTTTCCACGTACGCGCCCATCGAGGAGTCCGAGAAGTTCCGTATCGAGTACTGGGCCCTTGAGGAGGCCAAGCTCCAACGGATGCCGAAGCCCAAGCCGCTCGCGACGCGGGTCGCGCTGGTGACGGGTGCCGGGAGCGGGATCGGGAAGGCCATCGCGCATCGGCTCGTCGGCGAGGGGGCGTGTGTGGTCGTCGCGGACCTCAATGGCGACAACGCCCAGGCCGTCGCCGACGAGCTCGGAGGGCCGGACAAGGCCGTCGCGGTGACGGTGGACGTCACCTCGGAGGAGCAGATCACCGGCGCCTTCAAGGCGGCCGTGCTCGCCTTCGGTGGTGTGGATCTGGTCGTGAACAACGCCGGTATCTCCATCTCCAAGCCGCTGCTGGAGACCTCGGCCAAGGACTGGGACCTGCAACACGACATCATGGCGCGCGGTTCCTTCCTCGTGTCGAGGGAGGCGGCGCGGGTGATGATCGCGCAGGAGCTGGGCGGCGACATCGTCTACATCGCCTCCAAGAACGCCGTCTTCGCCGGGCCCAACAACATCGCCTACTCCGCCACCAAGGCCGACCAGGCCCACCAGGTGCGGCTGCTGGCCGCCGAGCTGGGTGAGCACGGCATCCGCGTCAACGGGATCAACCCGGACGGTGTCGTGCGCGGGTCGGGGATCTTCGCCGGTGGGTGGGGGGCCAAGCGTGCCGCCGTGTACGGGGTCGAGGAGGAGAAGCTGGGTGAGTTCTACGCCCAGCGGACCATCCTCAAGCGCGAGGTGCTGCCCGAGCATGTCGCGAACGCCGTCTTCGCCCTCACCGGCGGGGACCTGACCCACACAACCGGGCTGCACATCCCGGTCGACGCCGGCGTCGCGGCCGCCTTCCTGCGGTGAGCGTGGACGTGAAGTCGTACGCCGCGGTCGACCTCGGCGCGTCCAGCGGGCGCGTCATGGTCGGCCGCGTCGGGCCCGACAGCCTGGAGCTGGCCGAGGCGCACCGGTTCCCGAACCGGACCGTGCGGGTCCCGGAGGGGCTGCGCTGGGATGTTCTCGCTCTGTATGCGGGGGTGCTGGAGGGGCTGCGGGCGGCCGGGCAGGTCGACTCCGTCGGGATCGACAGCTGGGCCGTGGACTACGGGCTCCTGGACGCCGACGGGGCCCTGCTCGGTAATCCGGTGCACTACCGGGACTCCCGGACGGAGGGCGTCGCGGAGAAGGTGTGGGCGACCGTCCCGGCGTCGGAGCTGTATGCCGCCACCGGGTTGCAGTACGCCCCCTTCAACACGCTCTACCAGCTCACGGCCGCGCGAGCCTCTGCCCAACTCTCGTACGCCGAGCGGCTGTTGCTCATCCCCGACCTCCTGACCTACTGGCTCACGGGCGAGCAGGGCACCGAGCTCACCAACGCCTCCACCACCCAGCTCGTCGATCCCCGCACGCGCGACTGGGCGTACGGCATCGCCTCCCGGCTTGGCATCGATCTGTCGTTGTTCGCGCGGCTGCGGCAGCCCGGTGATCCGGCGGGCGTCCTGCGACCGGAGGTGCTGGAGGAGACCGGACTCACGGGTCCGGTGCCGGTGACGGCGGTCGGGTCGCACGACACGGCGTCCGCCGTGGCCGCCGTCCCGGCCGGGGGCGAGCGCTTCGCGTACATCTGCACCGGCACCTGGTCGCTGGCGGGGCTGGAGCTGGACGCGCCCGTGCTGACCGAGGAGAGCCGGGCCGCCAACTTCACCAATGAGCTGGGGCTGGACGGCACGGTCCGGTATCTGCGGAACATCATGGGGCTGTGGCTGCTCCAGGAGTGCCTGCGTGCCTGGGGCGACCCGGAGCTGGGTGCGTTGTTGCTGGATGCCGCCAAGGTGCCGGCGCTGCGGTCGGTGGTGGACGCGGGGGACGCCGCGTTCCTGGCGCCGGGGCGTATGCCGGAGCGGATCGCCGAGGCGTGCCGGGCGACCGGGCAGCCGGTGCCCGAGTCGCCCTCCGCGATCACACGCTGCATCCTCGACTCGCTCGCCCTCGCCCATCGCCGGGCGATCACGGAGGCGCAGCGGCTGGCCGACCGTCCGGTCGACGTCGTGCATGTCGTGGGGGGCGGCACGCGCAACGCCCTGCTGTGCCAGTTGACCGCCGACGCCTGCGGGCTGCCGGTGGTGGCCGGTCCGACCGAGGCCGCAGCCCTCGGGAACGTCCTCGTCCAGGCGCGGGCCCACGGGCTGGTCGGCGACCTCGCGGACGGGCGGCGACTGCTCACCCGTACGCAGCCGTTGACCCGATACGAGCCGCGCGGGGACGCGGCGCGCTGGCGCGAGGCGGAGGCTCGGCTCACCCGAGGGTGAGCGGGGTCTCCCCCGGGCCGCATACCCGGACTACCCTTCACTCATCCGATGATCGATCACAAGGAGCCGCGATGCGTGTCGCCCTGTTCCTGACCTGTGTCAACGACACGCTCTATCCGGACACCGGGCGCGCCGTGGTGAAACTGCTGACCAGGCTGGGCGTCGAGGTCGACTTCCCGATGGCCCAGACCTGCTGCGGGCAGGCGCACTACAACACCGGCTATCGACACGAGGCCGAGCCGCTGGCCCGGCATTTCTCCGATGTCTTCGGGGAGTACGAGGCGATCGTCACCCCGTCCGGGTCGTGCGGGGCGATGGTGCGGGAGCTGTATCCGCGGATGGGTGAGCGGGCCCGGGCGGAGGGGCGCGGGGACACGCTCGCGGCGACGCTGGCGCCCGTGGTGCCCAAGACGTACGAGCTGACGGAGTTCCTGGTGGACGTGTTGGGGGTGACGGACGTGGGCGCCCACTACCCGCACAAGGTGACCTATCACCCGACCTGTCACGGCCTGCGCGGGCTGGGGCTCGGCGACCGGCCCCGGCGGCTGCTCCAGGCGGTCAAGGGGCTGGAGTTGGTCGAGCTGCCCGGTGCGGACGAGTGCTGCGGGTTCGGCGGCACCTTCGCGCTGAAGAATTCCGATGTCTCGGCGGCCATGGGCGCGGACAAGGTGCGCAACGCCGAGTCGACCGGCGCCGAGGTGCTGTGCGCGGCCGACAACTCCTGTCTGATGCACATCGGCGGCACCATGGCACGGCTGAGCACGGGCATGCGGCCGGTGCACATCGCGGAGATCCTGGCGAGCACGGAGGAGGAGCCGGCGGTATGAGCGGGACATTCGTCGGGATGCCGGCGTTTCCGAAGGCCGCACACGAGGCCGTGCACGACCAGACCCTGCGCGGCAATCTGCGGCACGCCACGCACACCATCCGCGCCAAGCGGGCCAAGGCCGTCGCGGAGGTGTCCGACTGGGCGGCACTGCGGGAGGCCGGGAAGCGGATCAAGGACCATACGCTGCGTCATCTCGACCGGTATCTCACGCAGTTGGAGGAGTCGGTCACGGCGGCGGGCGGTACGGTCCACTGGGCCGCCGACGCCGACGAGGCCAACCGGATCGTGGCCGATCTCGTCAAGGCGACCGGCGAGTCGGAGGTCGTCAAGGTCAAGTCGATGGCCACGCAGGAGATCGGGCTGAACGAGGCGCTGGAGGCGGAGGGCATCCGCGCCTACGAGACCGATCTCGCCGAGCTCATCGTTCAGTTGGGCAAGGACCGCCCCTCGCACATCCTCGTTCCGGCGATCCACCGCAACCGGGGCGAGATCCGCGACATCTTCCGCAAGGAGATGAGCGAGTGGGGCCGCCCGGCCCCGGACGGCCTCACCGACACGCCCGCCGAACTCGCCGAGGCGGCGCGCCTGCATCTGCGGGAGAAGTTCCTGCGCGCCAAGGTCGGGATCTCCGGCGCCAACTTCATGATCGCCGAGACCGGCACGCTGGTGGTCGTGGAGTCCGAGGGCAACGGGCGGATGTGCCTGACCCTGCCGGAGACGCTGATCTCGGTCGTCGGCATCGAGAAGATCCTGCCGACCTGGCGGGACCTGGAGGTGTTCCTGCAGACACTCCCCCGCTCCTCGACCGCCGAGCGCATGAACCCGTACACGACCATGTGGACCGGTACGACGGACGGCGACGGGCCGAAGTCCTTCCATCTGGTCCTGCTCGACAACGGCCGCACCGACACGCTCGCTGACGAGGTCGGCCGCCAGGCCCTGCGCTGCATCCGCTGCTCGGCGTGTCTCAATGTGTGCCCGGTGTACGAGCGGGCGGGCGGGCACGCGTACGGCTCGGTCTACCCGGGCCCGATCGGCGCCATCCTCAGCCCTCAACTCCGGGGCGTGGCAAGCGAGATCGACGCCTCGCTGCCGTATGCGTCGACGCTGTGCGGCGCCTGCTACGAGGTGTGCCCGGTGGCCATCGACATCCCCGAGGTGCTGGTGCATCTGCGGGAGCGGGTCGTGGAGGGCGGCGAAGTGACCTCGCGGGGCAACAAGGTGGTGCTCAAGCCCGCGAAGGGGCATGCCGCCGAGCGGGCCGCCATGCGGGCGGCGCGCTGGGCGTTCGGCCGGCCGGGAGCCCTGCGGGCCGGGCAGCGGCTCGCGTCGCGCACCCGGCGTCTGCATCCGCGGTCGCTGCCCGGCCCCGGCAAGGCGTGGAGCGGCAGCCGCGATCTGCCGGCGGTGCCCAAGGAGCCCTTCCGGGACTGGTGGCAGCGGACCAACGGTGGGAAGGACGGCGCGAAGTGAGCAGCAGGGAACGGATCCTGGGCCGGGTGCGGCGCGCGCTGGTGGACGTAGGACCGGACGAGCCGTCGTACGACCAGGCGGTGCCCCGTGACTATCTGCGCGAGCACGGGGAGCGGAGTGTCGCGGAAACGGTGGATCTGCTGGCCGAGAACCTGGCGGACTACCGGGCGATCGTGCATCGCTGCACGGCCGAGGACCTGCCCGCGACCATCGCGGGGATGCTCGCCGCCCGGGGGGCGAAGAGTGTGGCCGTGCCGCCGGGGCTGGATCCCGGGTGGCTCGCGGCGGCCGACGCCGAGCGGATCCCGGACCGGGCGGAGAACACCCCGCACGAGCTGGACCAGGTCGACAGCGTGGTCACGGCGTGTGCGGTGGCGGTCGCCGAGACCGGCACCATCGTGCTGGACGGTGGCCCCGACCAGGGCCGCCGCCGTATCACCCTCGTCCCCGACCACCACATCTGTGTCGTACGGGTCCCGGAGCAGGTCGTCTCCTCCGTCCCGCAGGCCCTCGAACGCCTCGACCCGGCCCGCCCGTTGACATGGATCTCCGGTCCGTCGGCGACCAGCGACATCGAGCTGGACCGGGTCGAGGGGGTGCACGGTCCGCGCACCCTGGAGGTGGTGCTGGTGGGCGGTCAGGCGAGCGCGGACGTCACCTCGTAGCGGCCGGACGGGAGGCGGTAGGAGGCGGTGCCGTCCGCGAAGCCCAGGTACTCGACGCCCTCGACCCGGGAGAGGGGCGTGCGGGCCTCGCGGACCGTCGACGGGTCGGCGGTGGGGATGTGGAGGGTCGCGGTCGTGTTGGGAGGCACCGTGGCCCGGTAGGTCAGCTTCCGGTCGTCCGCCCGCCACTGGCTGACGATCTCGCCGTACGGCGAGAGATGCGAGCCGGTCACTCGCGTGACCTTGCCGGTGGGGTCGAGGTGGGGCCGGAGGAAGAAGTGCCGGAAGCCGGGGTGTTCCGGGTCCTTGGCGATGCCGGCCATGCTCTCGTACATCCACTCCATGATCGCGCCGTAGGAGTAGTGGTTGAACGAGTTCATGTCGACCGGGCCGAAGCCGTCCTCCTTCGAGTACGAGTTCCAGCGCTCCCAGATGGTGGTGGCGCCGTTGCGCACCGAGAACAGCCAGGACGGCATGGCGTCCTGGTGGAGGAGCTTGTACGCGAGGTCGACGCGGCCCTCGTCGGTGAGCACGGGGGCGAGGACGTTCACACCGAGGAAGCCGACGGAGAGGGTGTTCTCCCCGTACTTCACGCGCGTGCTGTCCGGGTGGGCCTCCTTGTAGGCCTCGTCGTTGCCGATGTTCTCGGCGAGTGACCTCACGAGGTGGCGGCGCTGGGCCTCGGTGTCGTAGAAGCCCAGTTTGAGGACCCAGAGCAGGGCGGTCTGGCTGTTGTCCTCGGGCTTTCCGCCGGTCCACGGCGGTGCCTCGCCCAGGCTGGAGCGGATCGTGGCCTCGCCCGTGGTGGGGTCGGTGACGAGGTACTTGGCGACGAAGGCCCGCTTGATGCGGGAGAAGAGCTCGTCGTAGGCGCGGGACTCGTCTTCGCGGCCGGTGGCGCGGGCCATGTCGGCCATGAGGCGGGCGCTGTAGCCGTAGTAGACGTCGCTGATGAGCTGGGTGCTGGTGACTTGGAAGGCCAGCCAGTCGCCGAAGATCGCGCCCTGTCCGGCATAGCTGTCGCCGGTGCGTTGCCGTATCCAGTCCAGGTATTTCTTCATCGCGGCCCAACTGCGGTCGATGACCGTGGTGTCACCGGACATCTGCCACACCGTCCACGGCACGACGACCCCGCAGTCCGCCCAACCGCTGGCGGGAACCGGCTGGTTGTAGCGGGAGCCGGGTGCGACCCAGGTGAACTGGGCGCCGTCCTGCCCGTATGTCTTCTGTGAGTCGATCAGGATGTCCTCGAAGTGGCTGAGGAAGCTGACGGCGTCGGCGTTGTAGAGGCCGGTGTTGCAGAAGAGCTGGGTGTCGCCGGTCCAGCCGAGGCGTTCGTCGCGCTGGGGGCAGTCGGTGGGGACCCACAGGTAGTTGCCGCGTTGGCCCCAACGGACGTTGCTGATCAGCTGGTTGACGTCGGTGTCGTCGGTGGTGATCGTGCCGATGTCGTGGAGGGCGGAGGTGGCGACCCTGCCGGTGAAGTCGGTGAGGGTGACCGTGTCGGTCGCGGTGACGGAGACGTAGCGGAAGCCGTAGAAGGTCAGGGTGTCCTCGTGGGTCTCGCCCTCGGGGTCGCCCTTGAGGATGTAGGTGCTGGTGGCCTTGGCGGCGCGGAGGTTGGCGCGGTAGACCGAGCCGACGGGGCCGTCGGCACCCGCGCTGTCGTCGTTGAGCATCTCGCCGGGTTTGAAGACGACTTGGGCACCCGCCGGGCCGCGCAGCGTGTAGCGGGGCACTCCGACCATGTTCTGGCCGAGGTCGATGACGGCGGTGTCGCCGGGGCGCAGGGTCACGGCGGTGGTGGCCGCGGCGGCCGGGTCGGTGACCGTGCGGGCGGCGTCGACGACGATGCGGCCCTTGCCGTTGGGGCTGCCGTCCTGGCCGGTGACGCCGGTGTGGACGGTGACGGAGTGCGGCCTGCGGTCCCAGTCCGGCACCAGGCGGGCGCTCTCGCCTGGGTAGGCGACCAGCTTCGCGTCGGGGAATCGGGAGGTGAAGTCGTGTGCGCTCACCCCCGCCCAGCCGGAGGCGTCGAAGTCGTTCGCCGTCCAGCCCGGGAGTTCCTTGCGGGCGTCGTAGGTCTGGCCGTCGTAGATGTCGTCGGCGCGGTAGGGGCCGGTGTCGGTGGCCTTCCAGTCATCGCCTGGTGCGGTGACGATCGTCTGCTCGGATCCGTCGGCGTACCGGACGAGGAGCTTGGCCTTGAGGGCCAGGCGGTTGCCGTCGGCGGAGTAGTAGGTGCTGTTGTCGGAGACACGGCCGTTGTACCAGCCGTTGCCGAGTACGGCCGCCAGGGTGACCTGCCCTTGGTGCCGCTCCCTCGCGACCAGGTCCGTGACGTCGTAGGTGAAGTAGTTGACGGTGCTGTCGTAGTTGGTCCAGCCCGGCGTCAGCAGTTCGTGCGTGGTTTCGTCGCCCTGCTGGACCGTGACCCGGTGGCCGTTGACGTGGGCCTCGTACACGCCGAGGGCGGAGATGTAGAGGCGTGCGTCGCGTACTCGGCGTCCCGTCAGCCGGGTCTGGCGGCGCAGCAGCGGGGCGCCGGGGGTGTTGGGCTGCTTGCCCGCCATGGCGATCCACTGGGCGCCGTCCCAGCCGGCGACTCCGTCGGTGCCGAGGAGGCCGGTCTCGAAGTGGGCGGTCGGGGCGGTGGGGACGGGGCGGCCGGTCTCGTCCCAGGCCGTCACCGTCCAGTGGTAGCGGGTGGAGGAGTTGAGGGCGGGGCCCGCGTAGCGCACGGCGATCGAGTCGGGTGACGTGACTCGGCCGCTGTTCCAGACGTCCGCCCGGGCGGGGGTCAGGCGGTCGGGTGCGGTGGCGACGAGGATCCGGTACGCCGACTGGCGGCGGCCTCGCGCCGAGGAGGCCATGCGCCAGCCGAACCTGGGGTGGGGGGCGTCCACGCCGAGGGGGTTCGTTCTGTGCTCGACCGTCAGGCCCTCGACGGCGGTGCGGTGCGAGGTCGGTGCCGCCGAGGCGGGTCCGCCTCCCATGATCCCGCCGGCCATGGCCAGTGGTGCGGCGCCGAGTGCCGTGGTGAGCACCGTCCTGCGACGCACCCCGTCACCCTTCGTGCTGTCGACTCCGTCGTTCATGCCGTAGTCCCTTTCGGCTGTTCGGAGTTGGAACGATTCAGCTCGAACGACGGTTGAAGCTAGTGGCAGAAGTGAAAGGTGTCCATGGTTCGATCAGGACAAATACCTTGCAGAATCCAACAGAACTCCCCAGTCACAGAAGGGAAGTTGGAGTGAATTGAAACAGTTCAAAATCGGAATCAGGCATTCTTGCCCGGACGCCGCGTCGAGTCGCGGCTCAGGATGCCGAAAGCCCACCGCTCGTTGAAGCCGGCCACGAAGCCGATGGCGCACCAGAAGCCCCAGAACTCGGTGCCCGCGGCGGCCGATCCCGGGCTCCCCGCCGCCGGGCAGATCTCGGTGGTGGTGGCGGGCGGCTCGAAGACGGTCACGATGCCGCCGCTGAGCAGGAAGTAGAGCGCGAGGGCCAGGATCCAGCCGACGAAGACCCGGTAGACGCCCTCGTGGCGCATGCTGCGGGCCATCTGCCCGGGGACGACGATGCCCTCCCGCCCGTTGGACTGCCGGCGCGCCAACTGGTCCGCGCTCCCCCGCAGCCGGACCAGCACGCTGAGTACGGCCCCGAACGCGCCGACGCCACCGCACACGAACGCGCCCAGCAGATTCCAGCGATTGGTGCAGTTCAGCGCCACGCCCAGCGCGCCGAGCAGGTCGACGCCCCAGAGCACCGGCACGGCGAGCAGGGCCAGGCTGGCGGCCGAGCCCATCGCGAGACCGATGTTGAGGCCCCGGCTGACGGCGGTCGCACTGTCCTGCGCCAGCCGCCCTCTCAAGTCGGCGATCTCCTGGTCGAGATACTCGGCGAGATGCTCGTTCGGCTTGGCGTCGCCGAGCCGTGGGTCGCTCAGCGCGTTGCCGAGCACCCGCACCACGGTGACCCGTGCCGACACGCGCGTCCTGCGCTCGAAAGCGCGCTGCGAGGCGCCGTAGAGGAGCTGTAACTGCAGTTGCTGTTCGGGATACAGATCACCGAACTGCACATAGCCGGGCTCGAAGCCGCCCGGCACGACATCCGCCAGCCCCTCGGGCCACAACTCGGTGTCCGCCCCCTGGACCGACTCCCGCATGCCACGCCACCACACCTGGCGGCGCCCCCCGTTATCCGTCATGAGCACACCTGTACCGGTATCGGAGCCCTGCGGGGAAGTCTCCCCGGGCACCAGTCCGGTCACCGATGTCACGGAGCCGCATCCTCCGCCCGCGGTCAGGAGTAGACGATCGGGCAGCCACGCCGTATCGAGTGCTGGGCGGCGCGTAGGTACAGCGCCACGTAGAACGACACGTCGAGGTCGTCGCACCACCGTCCGGGCCGGGCCGCCGCGGTCTCCTTGGCCTGGCCGTCCAGGAACCAGCTGGTCAGCTCCAGGTTGTCCGATGCCGCCGGTATCCGGTCGGTGGGCAGCTCGACGGCCTCCGCGAGCCGCTGCGCGAGGGCGAGAATCTGCGGGGCGCCGGCGATGGTCGTCGTCAGGTCGTAGGCGCACTCGACGGGCAACTCGATCTCCTCGTCGAGCGACACCGGCACCAGCACCGTCCAGCCGCAGAGCAACTCCTCCTCCGCCCGCGACAGATGTGCCCGGCACAGCGCGCTGAAGCCGTCCATGGGCGGGACGAGCTTCTCCTCGAAGCCGGTCCCGGAACCAGGAGCGAACCCCGCCTCTTCGGGGACGCTCGTGTACGGCGGAAGCCCGCGGCGCCTCAACTCCTCGTTCAGACCGGCGGCGACGTCCCCCCGCCCGTCCTCCTCCTCGCCGAACCACTCCTGCGCCCCGACGCTCACCAGATAGATCCCCATGCCCGCAACGTACCGCCCACCACTGACATCGCCTTCGGTCACCGGCTGCCGACCCCCCGTCGGTGGTGTCGCTGAGTACACCCGGCAATTCGGGTTCTGCGCCCAATGTGGCAAAGGCGCCTGCTCCGTAGCTTCGTCGACAGGGCACAGGGAGTGCCGGACGGAGAGTGATGACGATGTTTCGCGCAACCTCGCGACGTACGCACGACCAGGGACCCGCCGCCGAAGCGCTCCGGCTGGTCAAGGTCAGCAAGACCTATGGTTCGGACGACAGCGCGGTGACCGCTCTGGACGGGGTGACCCTCGGTCTGGGGCGCGGCACCTTCACCGCGGTGATGGGGCCGTCGGGGTCCGGCAAGACCACGCTGCTGCACTGCGCGGCCGGTCTCGACCGGCCCGACAGCGGCATCGTGCGGGTGGACGGCACCGAACTGACCGGGGGTGGCGAGGCGGAGCTGACGAAGTTCCGGCGCGGCCGGATCGGGTTCGTGTTCCAGCAGTACAACCTGCTGGAGACGCTGACCGTCGCCCAGAACACCGTGCTGCCGCTCAAGCTCGCCGGGCAGCGCGTCGACCGACAGCGGGCGAAGGAGGTCCTGACCTCCGTGGGCCTCGGCGACCGACTCGGGCACCGCCCCGACCAGCTGTCCGGTGGTCAGCGGCAGCGCGTGGCCATCGCCCGTGCCCTGGTGACCGAGCCCCGGGTGATCTTCGCGGACGAACCGACGGGCGCCCTGGACACGCGCAGCGCACGCGATGTGCTGCGGCTGCTCCAGCAGGCGGTGCGGGTGCACGGCCGGACCGTGGTGATGGTGACCCACGACCCGGTCGCCGCCTCCTACGCCGACTCGGTGCTGTTCCTGGCGGACGGCCGGCTGGCGGGCCACCTCCAGGCGCCGACCCCGGACGCGGTGGCCGAACGCCTCGCGCACCTCGGCGACACCGTGGCGATGGGGGTCTGAGCCATGTTCATGCTGGCCATGCGGTCGATGCGGCACCGCCCCGGACGGTTCCTCGCCACCCTGCTGTGCGCGTTCCTGGGTGCGGCGATCATCATGACGTTCAACTCGATGCACGACACGGCGGGGCAGGACGGCGTCGACTCCACCAGCGCGGAGACGCTGTCGACGGCGGCGGGTGTCGTCGGCGGCTACGGCACCCTGCTGGTCTTCTTCGCCGTCGCCTCGGCCTTGACCGTCAACGTCCGTCAGCGCGCTGCCGAGTTGGCGCTGCTGCGCTGCTCCGGGGCGACTCCGGCACAGCTCAAGCGGATGGTCGTGGGCGAGGCGGTGGTCGTGGGCCTGGTGGGCTCGGTCCTCGCGATCGGCCCGGCGATGCTGGGCGGTCGGGCGCTGCTGGAAGTGTTCCAGGACAGCGGCCAGGTCGCCGAGTCCGTCGACCACTCCTTCGGCCCGATCGCGCTCCTGACGGGCATCGACATCACACTGCTCGCGTCGGCGGGCGCCGCCTTCCTCGCCGTACGGCGGGCGACACGTGGGCACGAACAGCGGGGCGGGGCACGGAAGTTCCTCGCGTACGCCGCGCTGGTCGCCGGGGCGGTCGCGGTCTGCTCCACCTTCGTGTTCTCCGCGACGGACGCGGCCTTGATGGCGCCGCCCGCGTACGGGGCGATCCTGCTGTCGGTGGGATTCGCGCTGATGGCGCCCCGGCTGCTGGGGGGCGTGCTGGACCGGCTGCCGCTGAGCGGGGCGAGCGGCTGGCTGGCGGTGCGCAACCTGCGGGAGCGGGCCGGCCATCTGGCCGGGATCCTGATGTCGCTGATCCTGTTCACCGCGGTGGCCACGGCCACGCTCACCCTGCAGGCGGTGGAGAGCGACGCGGTCGAGGCCTCGGGCCTGACGAAGTCGATCGACGCCAAGAACCTGGAGACGCTCAACTTCACGGTCGTCGGCATCATCGTGGTCTTCGTCTGCGTGATGCTGGTCAACTCGCTGTACGCGGCGACGAGTTACCGAGGCCGGGAGTTCGGGCAGCAGCGTCTGTCCGGGGCGACCCCGGGGCAGGTGCTCGGGACGGTCGGCGTCGAGACGGTGATCCTGACCGTCACCGGAGTCCTGTTCGGGATGGCGGCCGCGCTGGCCGGGATCGTCCCGTTCACGGTGGTGCGCACCGACGGGGTGCTGCCGGGCGAGGTCTACGGCATCGGGGTCGCGGTGGCCGCGATCGCGGCGGCGGTGACGCTGGGGACGAGCCTGGTCACGGCCCGGCGGATGCTGCGCACTCCGGCGGTCGGGGCGGTCGCGGTGGCGTCGTGAGCACAGACGGGGCGAGGGGCGGTCACCACGGTGGCCGCCTCTTCCCGTGTCGTCTTATTCCGGATCCCGCGTCATCTCATTCCGGCGGCGTCCAGCAGCGTGGTCACCGTCGGCACCGCCAGCCCGTCCAGCGTCTCGATCCGGGCGCCCGCCCGCGCGCTGGCCCCGTCGAAGACCAGCATCAGCTGGCGGGCGAGCAGCTCCGGATCCCGCGCGCCGCCCTCCTCGGCCTGCGTACGGAAGACGCCTTGCAGTCGCTCCTTCGCGACGTGGGCGACCACGCTCGCCGGGTGGCCCGGATCCTTCAGCTCGACCAGTGCGGCGAGATACGGGCAGCCCTGGTAGGCGGGCTCGGTGGACGCCTTCTCCAGCTGTTCGAAGACGTGCAGGATCCGCTCGCGGGGCGTGCCGGCGTCCTGCGCTCCGGACGCCAGCCGGGCCTCGTAGACCGGCAGCCGTCGCTCCAGGCTCGCCGCGAGGACCTCGTCCTTGCTCGCGAAGAGCTGGTACATGGACCGTTTCGACACGCCGGCCGTCCGGCACAGCGCCTCGACTCCGATGGAGACGCCCTCGCTATAGAAGAGCTCGGCCGCCGCGTCGAGGAGCCGGTCCCTGGTGGGACTGGTGGACGCCTTGTCTGTTGTGGCCATAAGGACGAGGTTACTCGCCGGCGGGCGAGAGGAAACCGATCGGTCTATCGCCTTCCGGTCAGCCGATCCCTCGTGACATCATCGCTGAACAAGCGCTTAGATACCGCGCTGGGACATTGACCTGGAGGCCCCGTTGTTCACATCCGTCGACGACGTCTCCGCGCGTCTGGCCGAGACCGGCTATCTCGCCTCGCCCGCCGTCGCCACGACCGTCTTCCTCGCCGCCCGCCTCGGCAAACCGCTCCTGGTGGAGGGCCCGGCCGGGGTCGGCAAGACCGAGCTCGCCAAGGCCGTCGCCGAGGTCGGCGGGGCGCGGCTCGTCCGTCTGCAGTGCTACGAGGGGGTCGACGAGTCCCGGGCGCTGTACGAGTGGAACCACGCCAAGCAACTCCTGCGCATCAGCGCGGGCCGCGACGAGACCTGGGACGAGACGCGCACGGACATCTTCAGCGAGGAGTTCCTGCTCACCCGTCCGCTGCTGACGGCCATCCGGGGCGACGACCCCAAGGTGCTGCTGATCGACGAGACCGACAAGGCGGACGTCGAGGTGGAGGGCCTGCTGCTGGAGGTGCTCAGCGACTTCCAGGTCACGGTCCCCGAACTGGGCACCATCACCGCGACGCGCCGCCCGTTCGTCGTGCTCACCTCCAACGCGAGCCGTGAACTGTCCGAGGCGCTGCGCCGCCGCTGTCTGTTCCTCCACATCGGCTTCCCGGACGAGGAGTTGGAGCGCCGTATCGTACGGCTGAAGGTGCCGGGGCTCGACGAGGTTCTGGCCCGCTCGGTCGTACGGGTCGTGGGCGCGCTGCGGGCGATGGATCTGCGCAAGCTGCCGTCGGTCGCCGAGACCATCGACTGGGCGCGCACCCTGCTCGCGCTCGACGCCGACACGCTGGACGAGACCGTCGTACAGGACACGCTCGGCGTACTCCTCAAGCACCAGGACGACGTCCTCAAGGCCACCGCCAAGCTCGATCTGGACGCCCTGTGACCACGCCCGCAGGCGTGGCGGAGCGGCTGACCTCCCTCGTCGGGGCGCTGCGCGCGCACGGCATCCGGATCGGCACCGGCGAGACGGTGGACGCGGCGCAGGCCGTCGAGGCGCTCGGCCTCACGGAGCGGGAGCTGTTGCGGGAAGGGCTGGCGGCGACGCTGTTGCACGGCACCGGGCAACGGCAGGTGTTCGACCCGGTCTTCGATCTCTACTTCCCGCGCGGTGTGGGCGGCCCGGAGCAGAAGACCGCGGGGCGGGACGACCTGCGCGACCGGCTGGCGGCCGCACTCGCCGCCAACGACCAGGCCCTCATGGGCCGACTGGCGATCGAGGCCGTCGACGGGTTCGGGGGCTACGGCTCCTCGCCGGAGTCGGACGGCTGGTCGTCGTACCAGACACTGGAACGGCTGCGCCCGCAGACGCTGCTCGCCCGCGTCCGGGACGACATCCGTGGGCAAGGCGGGAGTTCGGGGTTCGGGGACCGGCTGCTGGAGGACGAGATCCGGCGGCGTATCGAGACCTTTCGCGCGCTGGTGGCAGCGGAGGCACGGCGCCGGGTCGCCGAGCGGCGCGGCCGGGACGAGATCGCCCGGCGGGCGGTACGACCGACCGCCGACCGGGTCGACTTCCTGTTCGCCGGGAAGGCCCAACTGGCGGAGCTGCGCAGGGCTGTCCAGCCGCTCGCGCGCAAGCTCGCGACCCGGCTCGCGGCCCGTCGCCGCCGCGCCTGCCGAGGTGCGATCGACCTACGGCGGACCCTGCGCGGGTCGCTGTCGACGGGCGGCGTGCCGATGAAGCCGGTGCTGCGCAGACGGCGCCCCGTGCGCCCCGAACTGGTGCTGCTGTGCGATGTGTCGGGGTCGGTGTCCGGCTTCTCGGACTTCACGATGCTGCTGGTGCAGGCGCTGCACGACCAGTTCAGCAAGGTGCGGGTGTTCGCCTTCGTCAACCGGATCGACGAGGTGACCGGACTGCTCGATCGCGGCACCGCCGATCCGGAAGGGCTCAGTGCTCGTATCGATGCGGAGGCCACGCTCACCGGCTATCACGGCAGCAGCGACTACGGCATGGCGCTGGGCGAGTTCGCGGAGCGGTACGGCGACGCGGTCGGCCCGCGCACGACCGTGTTCGTCCTCGGGGACGCCCGTACGAACATGAGCGACCCGAACCTGCCTGCCGTACGGCAGATCGCCGAACGGGCGCGCCGCGTCTACTGGTTGAACCCCGAGCAGCGCTCCCGCTGGGGCACGGGCGACTCCGCCGCGCCCGCCTATGCCGAGTTGGTCGAGATGCACGAGTGCCGCACCGCCCGGCAGCTCAGCGCGCTGGTGGCACGCCTGCTGCCGGTGTGATCAGGGTTCGATCAGGAGTGGTCGGGGAGTGATCAGGCGGCGGTGAGCTGCGGGTAGAGGGTGGCCGGATCGGCCGCCAGCCCCGCCTTGACCTGCCGGGTCAGGTCGTCGGCCAGGACCTCGTAGGCGCCCGAGGCGATCCCGTCGAGGGCCTGGGCCGCAACGCCCTCGGCCGTGGACTTGGGCGCGTCGATGCCGGCGGTCAGATCGGTGTCGACGTACCCGACGTGCAGGCCGGTGACGTCGATGCCGCGCGGCTTCAGGTCGAGGCGCAGCGAGTTGGTCTGCGACCAGAAGGCGGCCTTGGACGCGCTGTAGGAGCCGGCGAGACCGATCCAGGACAGCACGGAGTGGACATTGAGGATGTGGCCGCCGCCGTTGCGTTCGAGGACGGGGACGAAGGCCCGGGTGACCAGGAGCGGTCCGTAGAAGTTGGTCTCGAACTCGCGGCGCACGTCCTCGATGGGCGAGTCCAGGAAGTTCGCGTTCACCGAGGCTCCCGCGTTGTTGATCAGCAGGGTGACGTCCTGCGCCTGCTCGGCGGCGGCCGCGACGGACGCGGGGTCGGTCACCTCCAGGGCCAGCGGCACCGCGTCGGGGTGTGTGACGGTGCGCGGGTCGCGGGCGGTGGCGTACACCTTCTTCGCACCCCGCTCGTAGAGCGCGGCGACCAGGGCACGGCCGATACCGCGGCTGCCGCCGGTGACCAGGGCTACGGAACCTTCGATGGCGGTCATGGGACTCTCCTCGACATCTCCAAGATAGGAAACCAATCGGTTTCCCATGACCAGAAGCGTAAACCGATCGGTTTCCTCAGGGTAGGGGGAGGGGGCGACCCCGGAGAAAATCAGGGTTCGTCCCCGATGGTTCGCCTGATGGGGATTCCCTACGCTCGTCGGGAGTGGAGGGGGTCTCATGAAGGCAGTGGTGCAGGACCGGTACGGCTCGGCGGACACGCTGGAGTTCATGGACATCGACAGGCCGGTGCCGGCCGAGGACGAGGTGCTGGTGCGGGTGCACGCGGCCTCGGTCAACGCGTACGACTGGCACTTCATGCGCGGCGACCCGCTGCTCGGCCGCGGCATGATGGGCCTGCGCCGGCCCAGGACGCGCGTGCGGGGCCGGGACTTCGCCGGCCGGGTGGAAGCGGTGGGCTCCGGGGTCACGGGGCTCAAGCCCGGCGACGAGGTGTACGGCGAGGCCGACGGAGCGTTCGCCGAGTACGTGTGCGCGCGGGACACCGATGTGGGCCCGAAGCCGGCCAACCTCACCTTCGAGCAGGCGGCGGCGATACCCCTGGCGGCGAACACCGCCCTGATCGGCCTGCGCGACGTCGCCCGGGTGCGGAAAGGCCAGACGCTCCTGGTGAACGGGGCGTCGGGCGGCGTCGGCACGTTCGCCGTGCAGCTCGGCAAGGCGTACGGCGCCGAGGTGACGGCCGTGTGCAGCACGCGCAACCTGGACCTGGTCCGGTCACTCGGCGCGGACCGGGTGATCGACTACACGCAGGAGGACTTCACCAAGGGCGACCGACGGTACGACGTGGTGCTGGACCTCGTGGGCAACCGCTCGCTCGGGGAGTTCCGGCGCGTGCTGACGCCCACCGGGGCGCTCGTGCTCTCCGGCGGTGGGGTGTACGAGGGCGGCAGCTTCGTCGGACCGATGGGGCTGTTCCTCAAGCGGCGGCTGGCGGCGCCCTTCGCCCGCCACCAGCGGCTGCTCGAGATCTCGGCCATACAGAGCAGGGCGAACCTCGCGGCCCTGCGGGAGCTGGCCGAGTCCGGGAAGATCGCCCCAGTCGTCGAGCGGACGTATCCGCTGAGCGAGGCGGCCGAGGCCATCCGGTACCTGGAGGTGGAGCACGCGCGCGCGAAGGTCGTCGTCACCGTGTGACATGCCGGCGCGGGCCGGCCGGAGCTACTTCTTCTTCGCGTACTCCCTCGCCGTCTGCCCCTGGAAGTCGTAGACCACGACCTGCTCGTCGCCCACGACCCAGGCGTCGTGTCCGGGCGAGCACACGAAGACGTCGCCGGGTCCGACTTCCTGTTCGCCGCCGTCGTCCATGCGGATGTGCATGCGGCCCTGGACCATGTAGCAGTTGTGGTGCATCTGACAGGTCTCGGTGCCCGCGATCGGCGCGACGGACTCGGTCCAGCGCCAGCCGGGCTCGAAGGTCGCCACGGCGAAGTCGAGGTCGGTCATATGCACGGCTTCGAGGTGGCCGCGGGGGAAATCACGTCGCTCGTCCGGCTTTTCGAGGGGCTTCACTTCCAACATGGCGCGCTCCCTTCCGGCCGCGTTTCAGCGCGGCCGGGCCGGTCTCCCCGGCGGCCCTGTGCACCGCCGTCGGCGGCCGGCCTCCTACCAGTCAATCGTCCGCCCGTCGATCCGGGGCCGCCAACCGGGGGACGCGCGCTCGGACCCGGTTCCCACAGGGCGGCGAACGCGTTCAGGGCGCGTGGACCGGAGCCAGGTCGAGCACGACCCGGAAGTCCACGATCAGTCCGTCGTCGCCGACCCTCCAGATGGACACCGCTGGCAGGGTCACTTCCCTGGTGTCGAGCCGGGTATAGGTCACGTCGGTGACGGCGATGGTCGTCGCGTCGACGGTCCAGGCATCGACGATGCGGTGACGCAGGCCGGCGATGGTGTCCATGAACGCGGCGTTCGCGGCCAGGATGGCCTCCCGACCGGCGAGCGGCTCGCCGTTGCCGAACACCATGGTCGCGTTCTCGGCGAAGAGATCGGCGACCGCGCTCAGCTCCCGCCGGTCGATCTTCGGCGAAGAGGACGTCGGGCGTGATGCTGGTCGTGGCATCTGTGGTGGTCATGTCGTCTCCTGTCCGGACGGAGGACCGTCGACCGAGCCGTCGGCAGGGCCCTCGACGTGCACGCCGTGGGCCCGTGAGAGCTCGGCGATGCGGGCGAAGTCTGCGGGGTCGAGCGCGGGTGCCCGCTCTCCGGGCCGGGCCGGCACCCCCGCCTCGGCGAAGAAGCCCTCCAGGCCGGCGGGTGCGGTCAGTATCAGCATGCGGGCGGCCGTCCCTCCCGGGTTGGTGAACCCGTGCACGATGCCCCGCGGCAGATAGACGAAGTCCCCCTCGCGGGCCAGGACCGTCGACCGCCCGGTCAGGACCTCGAGCTCACCGTCGAGCAGGTAGAAGACCTCGTCCTCGCGGCTGTGCGTGTGCGGAGGCGGCCCGCCGCCGGGCGGGACCGACGCCTCGAGCAGCGCGAACGCGCCGTTCGTCGAGTCGCCGCTCGCCTTGATGGTGTAGGTGTCCCCCACCAGCCACAGGGAGCGCCCCTCTCCGGACCGCACAGGGCGGACCGGCGCCGACACTTCGTTGATCGCGGTCATCACGTCTCCTTCTTGCCTTCCCCGTTGACCTGCCTGCTCACGACGTTAGGGGTGAGGGAAACGGCTGCCCATACCACTTTTCTGGTGTTCTGCCCGAGGGCGGTTCATGGAACGATGGACGAGGTGAACCACAGCACTCGGGCACGCGCCCATGAGCGGGTGGCACGGCTCACCGGCGCGCGACTGGATCTGCCGACGTTCCTGGACGAGGCGTCCGCACTGCTCGCGCGGGCGCTGCCGCACGACGCGGCCTGCTGGCACACCATGGACCCCGCGACACTCATCGAGACGGGCTTCCACCTGGAGGACATGCCCAGCGCTCCCGACGCCGAGGTTGCCGCACTCGTCTATCTGCCCGACGACTTCAACTCCTTCGTCACGCTCGCGCGGGCCGGTCGCCACAGCGGTGTGCTGAGTACGGCCACCGGCGGCCGTCCGGAGCGGAGCCCGCGCTACCGCCATCTGCTGCGCCCGTACAACGTCACCGGCGAGCTGCGTACGTCCTGCGTCGTGGACGGCGCCTGCTGGGGCAAATTCGCGTTCTTCCGCGAGGCTCCCGCCGATTTCACCGAGGACGAGCAGGACTTCGCCGACGATCTCGCCTCCTTGCTGGGCGACGGATTCCGGGGCGCGGTAGTCCGGGCCAGGAGCGGCGGCACAGCCGCGGGATGGTGGCCCGGGCTGCTGCTGTTCGACGAGAACCGGCAGGTCGAGTCGGCGACCGGCCCGGCCCGTCACTGGCTCGGCGAACTCGGGTTTCACGGCACGATGGGCGAGGGCCTCCTTCCGTACGCACTCCTCATGGTCGCCGAGCGCGCCCGCGGAACCGCAGCCGACGCAAGCGTGCGGGTGTGCGGTGAGTCCGGTGTCTGGGTCGAGCTGCACGCCTCACCGGCCTCCGGGGGCGAGCCCGGAAGGGTCGCCGTCATCCTGCAGTCGGCCACCGCCCCCTCCGTCGCACCGCTGCTGTCCGCCGCCTACGGCCTCACCGCCAGAGAGCGCGAGCTGGTCGAACTGGTGCTGCAAGGCTGCGGGACGGGCGAGATCGCCGCGCGCCTGTTCATCTCGCCCCACACCGTCCAGGGGCACCTCACATCAGTCTTCGCCAAGACCGGTGTACGCAGCAGGCGGGAGCTGGTCACCCGAGTGTTCGTGCCGGATCGCAGCACTCCTGACGGCGCGTCCGGCGGATGAACTCCGGCCGGTTCATCGGCGTACGGATCGCCGATCGCGCTGTCACGCACTCCCACAGAGTTCGGCGAAGCGCCCGGCGTCGACATTGCCGCCGGAGATGATCACGCCCACGCGGCGCGGAAGGGCGCCCGCCCGGCCGGTGAGCAGGGCGGCCAGCGCGGTGGCCCCGCTCGGCTCGACCACGATCTTCAGGCGTTCGAAGGCGAACCGCATGGCGTCCCGGATCTCGTCGTCGCCGACCAGCGCGATCGAGTCGAGGAACCGCCGGTTGATGGAGAAGGTGAGTTCACCGGGGGTGTGCAGGGCCTGGCCGTCGGCGATGGTGTGCGGCACCGGGATGCTGATGCGCCGCCCCGCCTCCAGGGAGCGCTTGGTGTCGTCGCCGGCCTCCGGTTCGACGCCGATCATCCGGATGGCCGGGTGGAGGCTCTTGGCCACCGTGGCGCTGCCGGCCATGAGCCCGCCACCGCCGACGGGAGTCACCAGCGCGTCCAACTCCCCCACCTCTTCGAGGAGTTCGAGAGCGGCAGTGCCCTGGCCCGCGATGACGTGCGGATGCTCGTAGGGCGGGATGAGGGCGAGGCCGCGCTCGGCGGCGAGGGCCTCCCCGATCGCGATGCGGTCGCCGGTGTAGCGGTCGTACGTGACGATCTCGGCGCCGTAGCCGACGGTCGCGGCCCGCTTCGACGGCGGGGCGTCCTCGGGCATGACGATCACGGCACTGGTGCCGAGCTCCCGGGCGGCGAGGGCGACGGCCTGGGCGTGGTTCCCGGACGAGTAGGCGACGATGCCGCGAGCCAGCTGCTCCGGGCTCAGTCGGGACGCCGCATTGTAGGCGCCACGGAACTTGAAGGCGCCGATGCGCTGGAAGTTCTCGCACTTGAGGAAGACCTCGGCGCCGACGCGTGCGTCGAGCGTCCGTGAGCGCAGCACCGGGGTGCGGTGCGCGACGCCCTTGAGCCGGGCGGCGGCATCGCGGACGTCGTCGAAGGTGATCGGCGGGGTGGTGGTCGTCACGCGTTTCCTCCAGGAGATGTCTTGTCGGTCGCGGTCCGGTCCGTCGCCGCCCGGTCCTCGGCGCGCGCCTGTGACAGATAGCTGTAGGCGGACGCGCGGGAGATGCCGAGCCGTGCCGCGACCTGCTCGATCGCGCGCCGCACGGCGAAGACGCCGCGCTCGTCCAGGCCGCGGAACAGCTCCAGGCGCCGGCCGCGGTCGAGAGCGGCCCAGCTGCCGTTCTGCCGGAGCTGGTGGGCGTCGAGGATGGCGTCGACGACGGAGTCGATGTCATTGCCGAAGGTGGTGACCGGCACCTCGGCCGGGGTGCCGCCGATGCCGGCGAGGGCGCCGAGCAGGGCGTGGGCGTCGCCCACGGCGGTGACGTCCAGGTTGACGCAGAGGGCGCCGAACACGGTGCCCATGGAGTCCCGCAGCACCATCGTGGACGCCTTGACCAGCTTGCCGCCCCGGGTCCGGGTGACGTAGTTCAGCTCGTCGCCCGCCTTGTCGCCGCGCGCGACGATCCGCATGCCGATCTCGCTCATCGCCCCGCCCACGGCCCGCCCGGTCACCGAACCGGCCACGGCGACCACGGACTCCTCCGGCCGCCGGTAGTCGTGCAGAACCACCTCGCACATCGGTCCGAACGTCGCCACGAGCCCGTCGATGACCGGCGTCAGCGCGGCGACGATCGCGTCCCGCTCGGATTCCAGGGCCTGTTCGGCCGCCATCACTCACTCCCTGTCCGTCTGGGCTTGGGGCGATCGGTCCACCGAACCGATCTGATCCGATCCAATTCCTAGACTACACGTCCAGCGTTTGTATTGTCAGTCCAACGATGCGAGACGGCGCGCCGCGCACGCCACCACAAGGCAGCAACCGACGCCTCCCGCAAGGAAATTGACCGCCCTCACCCCACAGACCGCACGACGGGTGAGCCCGGCACAGATCTTGACGAGGCGCGCGATGTTACCGGTAACATCCAGCACCATGACAGTGACGTCGGCACCCCCGCACCCCCGGGTCTTCAGCCTCGCCGCCGTGGTCGCCTCCTGCGTCGGCTTCGTACTCATCGGTGCCCTCCAGGCCCTGTACGGACCGGCGATCCCCGCCTTCCGCGAGGAGTTCGACCTGTCCCCGTCGGCCGCCGGCCTCGGGCTGAGCGCGCACTTCGTCGGCGGCGTGGCCGGTGTGCTGCTCTTCGACCGGCTCTACGGCCGGATCGGCAACCGGCGGATCCTCGGCGCCTCGTATCTGCTGATGGCGGTCGGCGCGGCCGGCTTCGCCCTCGCCCCGAACTGGCCGGTCGCCCTGGGCATGGCCCTGCTGGCCGGGCTCGGCTTCGGCGGTATCGACTACGGCCTCAACCAGCTGTTCGCCGTCGGCTTCGGCCACCGCTCGACCGCCATGCTGAACATCCTCAACGCCCACTTCGGCATCGGCGCGATCCTCGGCCCGGCCCTGATCGGCACGATCGGCTCCACCCACTACCCCGCCGTGTTCCTCGGCTTCGCGCTGGCCAACCTGCCCCTGCTGCTGTGCCTGCGCGGCGTACGCGACCGGGCGCCGCAACCGTCCGAGGCACACACCGAGTCGCACGGCGGCCAGGTCCTCGCCCGCAGTCTCGGCTCCGTCCTCGCCGTGTTCGTCGCCCTGTACGTCCTGCACGTCGGCATCGAGGCCGGGGTCGGCGGCTGGGAGCCGACCCATCTGGAGACCGTCGGCTACGGCGCCGGGTTCGCCGCCACGGCGACATCCCTGTACTGGCTGATGATGACCGTGGGCCGCTTCCTGGTCGCCCCGATCGCGCTGCGCTTCTCGGCGCAGGCCATCATCACCGTCTCGTGCGCGGGCATGACGGTCTGCCTGCTGCTCGCGACGATTCCGGAACTGGCGCCGTACGCCTACGCCGGAGTCGGCCTGTTCATCGCGCCGATCTTCCCGACCGGCCTGCCCTGGCTCCACCGATCCGCACCGCGGGCCCGCCGGGCCGGCGCCCTCGTCATCGCCGCCTCGATGATCGGCGGCGTGGTGGCGGGCCCGGCCCTGGGCAAGGCCATCGAGTGGTCGGGCGTCCGCACCGTCCCGCTCCTCCTGAGCGCCGTGTCGGCCCTGTGCCTGGCGGCGACCCTATGGCTGATCCACACCACCCGAACCCGCTGAGCCCGCACCACCACCCGAACCCGCTGAGCCCTCACGATCCGAACCCGCTGAACCGACGCCACTCCAACCCACCAAGCCACACCACTCGCCCCACGCCGGCCCGCACTGCCCGAACCCGCTGAGCCGACACCACACCAACCCGCCAAGCCACACCACCCGCCCCAGCCAAGCGCCCCACCCGAACCCGCCAAGCACGCACCGTCCGAACCGGCCAGCGCACCACTCGCCCTACCCCAGCCCGCACCACCCGGCCCCGCTGAGCCGCGCAACCCGCCCACCACGGCCCTCGACCCGCCCCCGCCAACCCCGCGCCCAGCGCCCCCGCACACCCACACACCCGATCCGAAGGGAAGTCCCCCCGTGTCCGCTCTCACCGCCTCGCCCGACGGTTTCCTGCTCCACGGTGAGCCGTTCCGGATCATCTCCGGCGCCATGCACTACTTCCGGATCCACCCCGACCAGTGGGCCGACCGGCTGCGCAAGGCCCGTCTGATGGGGCTCAACTCGGTGGAGACGTATGTGCCGTGGAACCTTCACCAGCCCGATCCGGACGGGCCCCTCGTCCTCGACGGGTTCCTGGATCTGCCCCGCTATCTGAGCCTCGCCCGGGACGAGGGTCTGCACGTCCTGCTGCGTCCGGGGCCGTTCATCTGCGCCGAGTGGGACGACGGTGGGCTGCCCTCCTGGCTGATCGCGGACCCCGAGATCCGGCTGCGCTCCAGCGACCCGCGCTTCACCGGGGCGTTCGACCGCTACCTGGACCTGCTGCTGCCCCCGCTCCTGCCGTACACGGCCGCGGCGGGCGGCCCGGTGATCGCGGTCCAGGTGGAGAACGAGTACGGCGCGTACGGTGACGACACGGCGTATATGAAGCACGTCGAGGAGGCCTTCCGGGCCCGAGGTGTCGGGGAGTTGCTCTTCACCTGCGACCAGGCCAACCCCGAGCATCTGGCCGCCGGAACCCTCCCCGGCGTCCTGGCGACCGCCACCTTCGGCAGCCGGGCCGAGCAGAACCTCGCCGAACTGCGCCGGCATCAGCCCGAAGGCCCGCTGATGTGCGCGGAGTTCTGGATCGGCTGGTTCGATCACTGGGGCGGCCCGCATCACACACGGGACGCCGCCGATGCCGCAGCCGACCTGGACCGACTGCTGTCGGCGGGCGCCTCGGTCAACATCTACATGTTCCACGGCGGCACCAACTTCGGTTTCACCAACGGCGCCAACCACAAGCACGCCTACGAGCCGACCGTGACGTCGTACGACTACGACGCGGCCCTCACCGAATGCGGCGACCCCGGCCCCAAGTACCACGCGTTCCGCGAGGTCATCGCCCGCCACGCGCCGGTCCCCGAGGAGACCGCCCCCGCATCGACTCCCAAACTCCCGCCCCGCACCGTCGCGTTGGACCGTCGAGCGCCCCTGCTGACCCATGTGAAGGACCTCGCCGAGCCCGTCCACACCGAGCACCCGGCGACGATGAACGACCTCGGCCTGCACACCGGGTACGCCCTCTACCGCACAACCTTCGACACCGCGGGCGACGGCCTGCTGCACTTCACCGGCGGGGTCGGCGACCGTGCCCAGGTCTTCGTCGACGGCGCCCCCGTCGGCGTACTGGAACGCGAACGCCACGACGAGACCCTGCCCGTCCGCGTCCCGCACCCCGGCGCCACGCTGGACGTGCTCGTCGAGAACATGGGCGGCGTCAACTACGGCCCCCGCATCGGCGCCCCCAAGGGCCTGCTGGGCCCCGTCACCTTCAACGGCACTCCCCTGCACGGCTGGGACTGCCATCCCCTCCCCCTGGACGACCTGAGCGCGCTGCCGTTCACCCATGCGGACACGCCCACAGTCGCCGAACCCGCCTTCCACCACGGCACGTTCGACGTCGACAGCCCGGCCGACACCTTCCTCGCCCTGCCCGGCTGGACCAAGGGCCAGGCCTGGGTCAACGGCTTCCACCTGGGCCGCTACTGGAACCGCGGCCCACAACACACCCTCTACGTCCCCGCGCCCGTTCTGCGCCCCGGCGCCAACGACCTCGTCCTGCTGGAACTGCACGCCACCACCGACACCCGCGCCCAGCTCACCGACACCCCCGACCTCGGCCCGGAGACCGACTGATGCCCCGCCCGCACCGGCTGCGCGTCCCGGCACCCGCCACTCCTCCGTTGGCCGGGCACCTCCCCTTCGCCGACGCGCCGAACGCCCCCGACCCGATCGAGGTCACCAGCCGCTGGCTCACCCGCGCCGGCCACCCCTGGTTCCCGGTCTCCGGCGAGTTCCACTACTCCCGCTGCCCCGAGGGCGAGTGGGAGGAGGAGCTGCTGAAGATGAAGGCGGGCGGGGTGACGGCCGTCGCGAGCTATGTCATCTGGATCCATCACGAGGAGATCGAGGGCCGCGTCCGCTTCGACGGCAACCGCGACCTGCGCCGCTTCGCCGAGCTGTGCGCCCGCCACGGCCTGGACTTCATCCCCCGCATCGGGCCCTGGTCCCACGCGGAGGTACGGGGCGGCGGCCTGCCCGACTGGCTCCTGTCCCGCGACTGCACGCCCCGCACCGACGACCCGGCGTATCTGGAGCCCGTCCGCGGCTGGTTCGCGGCCATCGCCGAGCAGTTGTACGGCCTCGACCGCGGTCACGGCGGTCCGATCATCGCCATCCAGATCGAGAACGAGCTCTACGACCAGCCCGGTCATCTGCTGACGCTGAAGCGGATGGCCCAGGAGGCGGGCCTGAGCGCGCCGCTGTGGACGTCGACCGCGTGGGGCGGAGTCCAGCTCCCGCCCGACGAACTGCTTCCGCTGTACGGCGGCTACCCCGAGGCCTTCTGGACCGAGGCGGACGGCGGCTGGCCCGACACCTGCCGCAAGCACTACTTCTTCACCCACCAGCGCGACGACGAGGGCATCGGCGCCGACCTGCGGCCGACCACCGTCCGAGGCGGCGACCCGGACGCCCTCGCCGACCGATTCCCGTGGGCCACCTGCGAGTTGGGCGGCGGCATGGCGGTGGCCTACCACCGACGGCCACGCCTGGACGCCGCCGACATCGGCGCGCTCGGGCTCGCCAAGATCGGCTGCGGCTCGGTATGGCAGGGCTACTACATGTTCCACGGCGGCACCAACCCGCTCGGCGAGCAGTCCACGCTCCAGGAGTCCCACGCCACCGCCTACCCGAACGACCTGCCCGTCCTCACCTACGACTTCCAGGCCCCGCTGGGCGAGTACGGCCAGTACCGGCCCTCGTACGACGAACTCCGCCTCCAGCACCTGATATTGGCGGACTTCGGGCACCTCCTCGCCTCGATGGAGTCGGTGCTTCCGGAGCGCCTGCCCGACGGTCAGCACGACCGGGAGACACTGCGGTGGGCCCTGCGCGGCGACGGTGCCTCCGGGTTCCTGTTCGTCAACAACCACCAGCCGCACGAGCCGCTGCCGGATCACCCGGGCACCTCCTTCACGGTCGAATTCCCGGGCGGGGCACGGACGTTGACGCTGCCGAGCTCTCCGGTGACCGTGCCTGCGGGCGCGTACTTCTGCTGGCCGCTGCGGCTCGATGTCGCGGGTGTGCGGCTGGAGTGGGCGAGCGCGCAGCC
This sequence comes from Streptomyces sp. cf386, assembly GCF_900103585.1. GTDB lineage: Bacteria > Actinomycetota > Actinomycetes > Streptomycetales > Streptomycetaceae > Streptomyces. The sequence goes on along the minus strand of NZ_FNHV01000016.1, from coordinate 55,822 downwards.
GGTGTGCACGGTCGAGGTCGGCGGGCGTGCGGTCCTGGTGCTCGCCGCCACCGACGGCATCGCGCCCGAACTCGCCCTGGACGCGGCCACGGTGACGTCCGTCAGCGCGCCGACCGGGGACATCGCCGAGGTCGACGGCCGGGTCCTGGTGACGGGGCTGCGGCCCGGAACCGACGCCCTCGTCGAGGTGGAGACGGCGGAGGGCACACGGGTCGGGCTGCTGGTGCTGGACGCGGCGACGGCTCGTACCGTCTATCGCGGTGAGGCATGGGGCGCCGAGCGGCTCGTGCTGTGCGCGGACGGGGTCGTGTTCGACGGCGACGAGGTACGGGTGCACAGCACTGCCGTACGGTCGTCGTTCGCCGTGCTGCCCGCGCCCGAGCAGGCGTTGATGGTGGACGGGGAGACGGTGGCCGGTGCTGCGGACGGGGTGTTCGCCCGCTATCGCGTCGGGACCGGCGGCGGTGCGACTGTTGAGGCGCCGGTGGTCGTGGTCCGGCCCGCGGGCCCGGCGCCCGAGCCCGCGACGGGTGTGCTGGGGCGGGCGAGCGTGCCCGCCGACGAGTACTTCGACACGGTGGCCGCCGAGTACCGCATCGACGTACCCGAGGATCTTCCGGAGGGGAGCCTGCTGCGGCTGTGTTGGAGCGGGGACGTGGGGCGGGCGTATGTGGGAGACGGGCTCGTCGCCGACCAGTTCTTCTCGGGGCGTGTCTGGGACATCGGACGGCTCCCGGCGGGAGCGGAGCTGCGGGTGCGGGTGCTGCCGTTGCACGCCGATGCCGAGGTGTACGTGCCGCAGGACGCCCGGCACGCGACGCGGACGGCTGCCGTGACCCATGCCGAGTGGGTCACCAGCCGTGCCTGGTCGGTCCGGTCGGGCTGAGGGGGCTCATGTGCGGGGTCCCGCCCCGTGGGCCTGCCTATGCTGGGGACCTGCCGGGGCGGGATGCCACCGCCGTACCGACGTCGAGGAAGCAGCCATCATGACCCGAAGCTCCGCCGACGGCTCCGCTCCGAGAGGGCGCAGCAGACGGAACTTCGCGGGCGCACGGCCCGTGATGGACGACGTGGCGCGGCTGGCCGGGGTGTCCAAGCAGACCGTGTCCCGTGTCCTCAACGACCATCCGTCGGTGCGGCCGGAAACCCGTGAGACGGTCCTGACGGCCATGCGGACGCTGGGCTACCGGCCGAGCCGCAGCGCCAGGTCGCTGGCCAGCGGGCGGACCCGGATGGTCGGTGTGATCTCCTTCGATGCCGCCCGTTACGGGCCTGCCAGCATCCTGACCGCGATCAACACCGCGGCCCAGGAGGCCGGTTACCTGCTGAGCTCGATCGCGCTGGACACGGCCGAGCCCGACACGGTGGTCGAGGCAGTGAACCGGCTGTCCGCCGAGGGCGCGGACGGCGTGATCGCGATCGCCCCGCAGCTGTGGGTGGGCAAGACCCTGGCGGACACCCGCCTCGACACCCCCCTGGTCGTCCTGGAGAACGGCCTCGCCACCGACACCCAGCAGGTCACCGGCGACTCCCGGACCGGCGCCCGCAAGGCCGTCGAGCATCTGCTGAGCCTGGGTCACCGCACCGTGTGGCACATCGCGGGCCCGACCGGCTGGACCTCGGCCGATCACCGCACGGGCAGCTGGCAGGCCTGTCTGGAGGCGGCCGGCGTCGAGGTCCCGGCCCCGCTGATCGGCGACTGGAGCGCCGACTCCGGCTACGAGCTGGGACGACGGCTGGCCGCGCGCCCGGACGTCACCGCCGTGTTCGCCTCCAACGACCAGATGGCCCTCGGCCTGCTGCACGCCCTGCACGAAGCGGGCCGCTCCGTCCCCGGCGACATCAGCGTCGTGGGCTACGACGACATCCCCGAGGCCGCGCACTTCCTGCCCCCGCTGACCACCGTACGCACCGACTTCGCCGAGATCGGTACCCGTTCGCTGCGCCTGCTGCTCGACCGGCTCGACGGCAACGCCGAACCGCCCCGGGTCGACTCGCTGGTCCCGGTCGACCTGGTGGTCCGCCGCAGCAGCGGCCCGGCGCCCGGTCACTGACGGCCCTCGCCCTCGACGACGGCCGGACGTCATCTGTGGGCACACCCGCCCCGTTGAGGGAACACCGAGCGCAACCGATCGGTTTACCGGGTGCGACGGCGCTGTTGAGCGTCGTCGCACTCGTCGTCTCGGCGGCTCCCGCCGACGCGCCCCCGATCCGATGGCACCGCCGCCGAGCCCGGGCGAGGTGATCCCTGGACAGCGGACGGACACGCCGGCGCTGGTGCGGGGCATCCGGGAGCAGGCCCCGGTCAAGGGCAGCGCGGCAGCCGCCGCGCGCGCCTATCTGGACGGCGAGCAGGGCCGGTACCGGATCCCGGACGCCGAGCGCGCGCCGGCTGGTCGCTGCGACTGACGTCAAGTAGCGGAGCAGCGGGGGCCGTTGACCGCCGGGTGAGTCACTGGCGGCCCACGGCTCCTGTCAGCCGGTCCCCTCGGCCGCCGCCCGCTGCCAGGCCGAGTCCCGCAGCAGCCGCAGCCCGTTCAGGCCGACGAGGACCGTCGAGCCCTCGTGGCCCGCGACGCCGAGTGGCAGGGGCAGGGTGCCGAGCAGGTCCCAGGTGACGAGGCCGGCGATGAACACCCCGGCGATGACGAGGTTCTGCGTGACCAGTTTCCGGGCGCGGCGGGACAGGGCGACGGTGGTGGGGACGGCGGCGAGTTCGTCGCGGACGATCACCGCGTCGGCGGTCTCCAGGGCCAGGTCGGAGCCCGCCCGGCCCATGGCGACGCCGATGTGGGCGGCGGCCAGGGCGGGCGCGTCGTTCACCCCGTCCCCGACGACCAGCACCTTGCGTCCCGCACCCTGCAACTCCTGTACCGCGCCCATCTTGTCCTGCGGCAACAGCCCGGCGCGCACATCCTCGATGCCGGCCTCGGCCGCCAGGTGGGCGGCGGCGCGGGGGTTGTCGCCGGTGAGCAGGAGCGGGGCGGAGCCGGTGAGCGTGGTGAGGGCGGCGACCGTGGTGGCGGCGTCGGGGCGCAGCCGGTCCGCGATGCCCAGCACTCCGACGGGGGTGCCGTCGACGACCACGAGGACGGCGGTGCGTCCGGACTCCTCGCATTCCTCGGCGAGTTGAACGACCGCGGAGTCGGGGTCGGCGAGCAGCCGGGCCGGGGCGCCGACCTCGACCGTCCGGCCTTGGACCACGGCCCGCACGCCGACCCCGGGCGCGGAGGTGAAGTCGTGCGCGGCGGGCAGGTCGAGGCGGCGCTCCCGCGCAGCGTCCACCACCGCCCGGGCCAGCGGATGTTCGCTGGGGTGCTCGGCTGCCGCGGCGAGCGTCAGGACTTCGTCCTCGTCCAGGCCGCGGGCGGCCAGCGGCCGCACGTCGACGACCCGCGACGTGCCCTCGGTGAGGGTGCCGGTCTTGTCCAGGGCGACGGTGTCGACCTCGCCCAGGCGTTCCATCACCACCGCCGACTTCACCAGCACACCGTGCCGGCCGGCGTTGGCGATGGCCGACAGCAGGGGCGGCATGGTGGCCAGGACCACCGCGCACGGCGAGGCCACGATCATGAAGGTCATGGCGCGCAGAAGCGCCTCGGAGAACTCCTCGCCGAACGCGAGCGGGACACCGAACACGGCGAGCGTCGCGGCCACCATGCCCAGCGAGTAGCGCTGTTCGACCTTCTCGATGAAGAGTTGCGTGGGCGCCTTGGTCTCGGACGCCTCCTCCACCATCCGCACGATCCGGGCGATCACGGAGTCGGAGGCGTCGCGTTCGACGCGGACGCGCAGTGCGCCGGTGCCGTTCAGGGTGCCCGCGAAGACCTCGTCGCCGGGCTGCTTCGCGGCGGGGAGCGGTTCGCCGGTGATGCTCGCCTGGTCGACCTCGCTGGCTCCGTCCAGCACCCGGCCGTCGGCTCCGACGCGTTCGCCGGGCCGTACGAGGATGGTGTCGCCGACCACCAACTCCCCTACTGCTACGGCTTGTTCGGTGCCGTCGGGGGCGAGCCGGGCGGCCGTGGCGGGGGCCAGGTCGAGCAGCCCGCGCACCGAGTCGGCGGTGCGGGCGGTGGCGAGGGCCTCCAGCGCACCCGAGGTCGCGAAGATGACGATCAGCAGGGCGCCGTCCATCACCTGCCCGATCGAGGCGGCGCCGAGCGCGGCGACGACCATCAGCAGATCGACGTCGAGGGTCCTGTCCTTGAGCGCCTTGAGCCCCTCCCAGCCCGGTTCCCAGCCACCGGTGGCGTACGACAGCGCGTACAGCGTGCCCCAGGTCCAGGCGGGTGCCCCGGCGAGCTGCAGGGGCAGCGCGAGCAGGAACAGCGCGGTGGCCGCGACGGCCCAGCGGACCTCCGGCAACGCGAGGAGCCGGGTACGCCGCCGGGGCACCGACCCGGCGCGCGCGGATGCGGCCCGGTCGACCGACGGCGGGGTGAGCGTGGAAGTCATGCGCGGCACGATACAGGAACAGATGAATACTCATTCATGCCTTCATGCCACGTGGTCGCGGGTCTCCCCTCGGGGGCTTCACGTCAGGGGGTCGCTCGCGCGGCCCCCCACTGCCGGGTCCGGTGGCGGCCCACCAGTCGGCAGACCACGTAGATCGTGAACGAGATGGTGGTGACGTACGGGCTGATGGGGATGCTGCTGCCCAGGGCCAGCAGGATCCCGCCCTCGATCGAGGCGACCGCGAAGAGCACGCTCAGCGCGGGCAGCAGCACCGGCGAGGCGGTGACCCGGGCCGCCGCGGCTGCGGGCGTGACGACCAGGGTGAGGACCAGCAGTGCGCCGACGATCTGCACGGACAGCGCGACCGCGAGGCCGAGCACGAGCATGAAGGCGAACGACAGCGCCCGTACCGGCACGCCCCGCGCCTCGGCCACCTCGGGGTCGGCACTGGCGAAGGTGAGCGGACGCCACATGACCGCCAGCGCCACGAGCACCACGGTCGACGTGCCGAGCAGCCAGGACATCTGCGGGGTGTCGACGGCGACGATCTGCCCGGTGAGGATGCCGAACTTGTTCGCCGCCCGGCCCTTGTACAGGGCGAGGAAGAGCACACCGAGCCCGAGACCGAACGGCATCACGACGCCGATCACGGAGTTCCGGTCCCGGGCGCGCGAACCGAGCAGGCCGATGACGCCGGCCGCGATCAGGGAGCCGACGATCGAGCCACCCACGATGTTCACGCCGAGCAGCAGCGCGGCCGAAGCGCCGGCGAACGACATCTCGCTGATCCCGTGCACCGCGAACGGCAGGTCCCGCATGAGGACGAAGACCCCGACCAGCCCGCCGACCAGGCCGAGCGCGGCACCGGCGACGAGGGAGTTGCGGACCAGGGCGAGCAGTTCGCCGTAGTGGTCGAAGTCGAAGATCTGCTGCCAGATCCCGTCGGCGATGGTCATGGCCGTACTCCGTGCGACGGTTCGGGGTGGTGCGGCGGCTGAGCCACCTCGTCGGGGGCGCCCACCACCGTGATGCGGTCCCGGACGCGGATGACGTCGACCTGGGTGCCGTACAGCCGCGACAGCGCCTCGGAGGTCAACACCTCGTCGGGTGCGCCGACTTGGAAGCCGCCGCGGGCGAGGTACAGCACACGGTCCACGAGTCCCAGCACGGGGTTGATCTCATGGGTCACGAACACCACGGCCGTGTTGTGGGAGCGACGACGGGCGTCCACCAGTTCCGTCACGGCCCGCTGGTGGTGCAGGTCGAGGGAGAGCAGCGGTTCGTCGCAGAGCAGGATCCGTGGATCGGTCGCGAGCGCCTGCCCGATGCGCACCCGCTGCCGTTCGCCGCCGGAGAGCAGGCCGACGGGTACGTCCGCGTAGGCGGCGGCCCCGACCGAGGCGAGGATGTCGTCGACGCGACGGCGTACGGCGCCTGCGCGCGGTCGGGGTCCGAAGCGGTGCCCGTCGATGCCGAGGCGGACCAGGTCGCGGGCGCGCAGGGTCGCCTGCGTGGACAGCGACCCCTGCTGGGGGACGTAGCCGATGGCCCGACTGCCGCCTCGAGGTGGGCGCCCCAGGACCGTCAGCGTGCCGGCGGACAGCTGCCGCTGCCCCAGCAGGGCGCGTACGAAGCTGGTCTTGCCCGATCCGTTGGGGCCGAGCACGGCCAGGAACTCGCCCGGGCGTACGTCCAGATCGAGTCCCTGCCACAGCACCCGCTCGCCATAGGAGAGGGCCGCTCCGCGCAGGCTGATCACGACCCCGTCGGTCGTCCTCACTTGGCCAGCGCGCTCGCGAGCGCGTCGACGTTGGCGGTCATCCAGCCGACGTAGTCCTTGCCCTCGGGGAGGGTCTCGGTGACGGGGACCACGGGGATTCCGGCGGTCTTCGCCGCCTGTTCGGCCTTCTCGGTCTGCGGGCCGGAGGTCTGCTCGTTGTAGACCAGCGCCTTGACCTTCTTGCCGGTGAACAGTGCCAGCGTGTCCCGCAGGGTCCTCGGGGAGACGTCGTCGCCTTCCTCGATGGCTTCGCTGAACGCCTCGGGGGTCGCGTTCCTGAGCCCACTGGCTTCGAGCAGGTACAGCGGCACGGGCTCGGTGACGGCCACCGCCTCGCCGCCGTGGTCGGCCTTGATGCGGGCTTCCTTCCGCTCCAGCGAGGTCAGCTTCTCCTTGAAGGCCTTCGCCTTGTCGGTGAAGGTGGCGGCGTCGTCCGGGTCGGCCTTGGCGAGGGCGGCGGCGATACGGTCGGCGAGCTTGGCGGACGTGGGGAAGTCGTACCAGACGTGCTCGTTGAGCTCCCCGCCGGCCGGGGCGCTCTTGCCGGAGACCTTGACCGCGTTGATCACCTCGGGGGACGAGTCGCCGCTCCCCAGCATGCGGTCGACGAAGTCGTCGTAACCGCCGCCGTTCTCGATGACGACCTTCGCCTTGGACAGCGCCAACTGGTTCTGCGTGTTGGCCTCGTAGGAGTGCGGGTCCTGGTCGGGATCGCTGATGATCGAGGTGACCGCCACCTTCCCGCCGCCTATCTGCTCGGCCATGTCCCCGTAGACGTTCGTCGAGGCCACGACCGGGATGACGGAGGCTGCGGCGGGGCTCTGCGAGGCGTCGCTGCCGCTACCGGAATCCGACGAACTGCCGCAGCCCGCAAGGAAGATGAGGCAGACGCCGGATATCAGCGGCGGCGCGAGACGTCGGGACGAGGACATGGGCATGGATGCCTCCGGGGCAGCGCGAAATGGTGCGCCGAGCTCCATCCGTCCCGGCCGCTGCCCCACGCTAGATGAAAATGACTGTCAGGAGCGTCTTCCGGTCGTCCGCCGGGGCAACCCTTACCGAGAACTCACCTTCCGCGAGGTCAGGGGGCGGCGACCTCGTCCAGCAGCTCGGGGCCGTCGTTCCGGACGCTGTTGACGGCGGGAGAGACGGGCCGGGCGTCCAGGTGGCCGTCTGCCGGCGGGGTGAGCAGGGTGCGCAGGTCGTCGGTGCTCTGGTGCCGGGGGTCGAGCCAGGCGTCGTAGTGGTCCGGGGTGAGCGCGAGGGGCATGCGGGGGTGGATGCGGCCGGCCGCGTCGGTGGCCTCGGTGGTGATGATCGTGCAGGTCAACAGCCACGCGGCGGGGTCGTCCGCATCCCTGATCTCCGGATCACGCCAGTACTCGTACAGCCCGGCGAGGGCCATCACCTGCCCGTCCTCCGGGTGGATGTAGTACGGCTGCTTGCGGGACTTGCCCGTCTTGCCGTCCTTGACCGCCTCCCACTCGTAGAAGCCGTCGGCGGGCAGCAGGCAGCGGCGTTTGACGAACGCGCTCCGGAAGGCGGGCTTCTCGTGGACGGTCTCCACGCGCGCGTTGATCAACCGCGCGCCGATCTTCGCGTCCTTCGCCCACGAGGGCACCAGGCCCCATCGCAACGGCCGTAGCCTGCGGTGCGCCGGCGCGTCCTCGTCGGCATCGCGCGCGGTGCGCTCCAGGACGGCCCACACCTCGTCGGTCGGGGCCACGTTCCAGCTCGGCGCCAGGGTCTCCTCCGGATGCCAGTCGGTGACCTGGAACATCTGGGCGAGGTCCGCGGGGCTGCGGGTGGAGGCGTAGCGGCCGCACATACGGCCACTGTGCCACGGCGCGGTGCGTCGGTCCTCACGAGCGGGTCTCCCGCCGGTGCTCCGTGGCGTGGCGGAGGAACTCCTCCACCAGGGGCTCGTGCGTACCGGCCCGGGTGACCAGGGACAGTTCGACGATGTCGGCGAGGTCCGTGAGGGGACGATGGGTGAGCGGGCCCTGGATGGAGCGGACGGCGACGTTAGGTACGAGGGTGACGCCCAGGCCGCAGGAGACCATGGCCAGTTGGGTCAGGATGGAGTTGGCGATGTGGCGGGCGTCGGGGGTGAAGCCCGCTCGGCGGCAGGTCGCCATGAGGTGGTCGTGGTAGTCGGGTGAAGCTTCGCGCCGGAGCCAGACCCAGGGCTCGTCCGCGAAACGGGCGAGGTCGACCGGGTCGGCGGTGTCCCCGGCGAGGGGGTGCTGTGCGGGCAGGGCGATGACGAACTCGTCGTGCCGCCAGGGCTGTGCGCGCAGCCCGCGGACCGGTGCGCTGGGCCGGATCACGGCGATGTCGATCTCGCGCCGGGCGAGGGCCTGCTGCCCCTCCCCCGTGTCGACCTCCGTGAGGTGCACGTCGACGCGCGGGCGGCCGTGCCGGAAGGCGGCCAGCGTGCCCAGCAGGGGCTCGCCGAGGGCCGAGGTCACCACGCCGATCCGCAGCGCGCCCACCAGTCCGGCCTCCGTCTGGGCCGCCACCTCGTGGGCGTGCCGGGCCGCCGCCACCAGCTTGCGGCACTCTTCGGCGAAGGTGCGGCCGGTCGCGGTGAGCCTGACCCGGCGTTCGCTGCGGTCGAAGAGCCGTACGCCCAGCTGCCGTTCCAGCTGGAGGATCGCCTGGCTGAGGGGCGGCTGGGACATGCCGAGCTGCTCGGCCGCCCGGCCGAAGTGGAGGGTCTCCGCGACAGCGAGGAAGTAGCGGGCCTGGCGGACTTCGATCATCAGTCGCTCTCCCTATGAATCGCAGAGGAAATCAGACCTTCAGTATATGGATCAGGGTTGTTTCACTGAGGGGCATGACAGCTGGAACTTCCTTGTTGGCCCAGTTCGCGGCCCTGGACAGCGCGACCGTGTCCGACGCCCTCGACGCCTGCGGGCTGTCACCCGGACAGGGCGGGCTGCGGCCGATGTGGGGGACGCCGAAGGTGGCCGGGTTCGCCCGGACCGTCCAACTGGAGCCCCTGACGGGCGCACTCGACCCACCGCCCGGCGGACCCGCGCCGCTGACCGACCGTCACGGCGGCCCCCACATCCTCACCGGCGCGATCGCCGAGGCCGGCCCCGAGGATGTGGTCGTCGTCGCGAACGGCGGCCGTACGGATGTGTCGTCCTGGGGCGGAATCGTCAGCGTCGGCGCCTCGGTGCGCGGGGTGCGCGGGGTCGTCACGGACGGGGCGTGCCGGGATGTGGGGCAGGCGCGCGCGCTCGGTTTCCCGGTGTTCGCGCGTGGCCGGGTGCCGGTGACCGCGCGGGGCCGGCTACGGCAGACGTCGGCCGGCGAGCCGGTGTCACTGGGTGGCGTGACGGTCGTGCAGGGGGACGTGGTGCTGGCGGACGAGGGCGGGGTCGTGGTGGTACCCCGCGAGCGCGCCGACGAGGTCCTCGATGCCGCCCGGCGCCTGGCCGACCGGGAGGCGGCCATCGAGGCCGACGTACGCGCCGGAGTCCCCCTCCCGGTCGCGATGCGGGACGCGCGCCTGGCCGGAACGGAGACACGGTGACGACCGACCTTCTCGCACGGCTGCGGGCGCTGCCGACTGCCGCGCTCTCCGACGCCCTGGACCGTTCCGGGATCGAGGGTGCCCTGCACGGCATCGCCCCGCTGGCGAACGACTTCCGCGCGGTGGGCCCGGCCTTCACCGTCCGCTACGCCCCCGTCGACGAGTCCGGCACCGGCACGGTCGGCGACTTCCTCGACGACGTACCGCCGGGTGCGGTGGTCGTCGTCGACAACGGCGGCCGTACGGACGTCACCGTCTGGGGCGGCATCATGACGGAGGTCGCGGCGCACCGCGGCATCGCCGGCACGGTCGTCAACGGGGTCTGCCGGGACGTGTCGGCGTCCCTGGCCCAGAGCTATCCGCTGTTCAGCCGCGGCCGGTTCATGCGCACCGGCAAGGACCGGGTGCGCCTGGTCGCCGTTGGCGAGCCGGTGACGGTGTCCGGTATCGAGATCCGGCCCGACGCCGTCGTGTGCGCGGATGCCGACGGCGCGGTGGTCGTACCCGCCGTCGAGGCCGAGCGGATCGCCGAGACCGCCGAACATATCGAACGCGTCGAGGCCGGCATCGTCGCCGCCGCCCGCACCGGCAGCACCCTGCGCGCGGCCCGCGAGAGCTTCGGGTACCACTCCCTCCAGACCAGGAGCCGGACATGACGGACGCAGCCCGCGGCCACAGCACCGCCACCCTCTACGAGGCGTCCGCCTCGGCCGCCCAGGTCTGCGACCCTGCGCTGCGCGCCGCCTGGCCGGGGGCGCGGGTGGCCGGTCCGGCGTTCACCGTGCACGGCATCGGCGGCGACAACCTCGCCCTGCACCGCGCCGTGGCCGCGGCCCCGGCGGGCAGCGTCCTCGTCGCGGACCTCCAGGGCGCCCGGCACGGCCACTGGGGCGAGATCCTCGCCGTCGCCGCGCAGCAGCGGGGCATCCTCGGCCTGGTCGTGGACGGTGGCGTACGGGACGTCGCCGAGCAGGCGGAGCTGGGCTTCCCGGTTTTCGCCCGCCATGTCACCGTGGTCGGCACCGGCAAGGAGCATCCAGGACGGTTCGCTGTCCCGGTGCGCGTGGGGGGTGTGGTCGTACGGCCCGGAGATCTCGTGGTCGGCGACGCGGACGGGGCGGTGGTCGTGCCCGCCGACGCCGTGGAGGAGACCCTCGACCGGGCCGACGCCCGGGTCGCCGCGGAGCTGCGCGCCCTCGATGCGATCCGTACGGGTGTGACGACGCTGGAGTACTACAACCTCTCGGTGGGGCCCGGCACTTGAGAGATGAAGTCGGCGATCCGTTCCCACAGCGCCACGGCGTTGGAGTACATCGGCCAGTGGCCGCTGTGCGGGATCGCCGCCAACTCGACGTCGTTCGCGGCGAGTTTGGTCAGATACGACAGGGTGGAGTTCTGCTCGCCGTACAGGAACATGCGCGGGAAGGGCAGCGACAGGAACTTCGTCATCAGGTCGCCGTGGTCGGACAGGTCGACCATCGACTCGAAGATGCCGCGCACGGCACCGGGACGGACCTTGTGGCGCACGCTCGCCGCGTACAGGGCACTGGAGAACTGCGGTGACCGGCGCACCCGTTCGGTGAAGTCCGCCACGAAGTGCTCGGGGTCGTCCGAGGGATGGGTGACGATCTGCCGACTCAGGAAGCAGTCCTCCGGGGACAGGTTGCCCTCGATGTCCACGAAGCTCAGGAACCGGTCGGGTTCCCGATCCGCCAGCAGCAGTGCGGTCAGACCGCCCATGGAGTGCCCGACGAGGTGGCACCGCTCGATGCCGTGCCGGGTCAGCACGGCCCGGGCGGTTCGCACCAGGAACGGGATCGAGATCCGCGCCAGGTCCCCGCAGGTCGTCTCTCCGCAACCGGGCGCGTCGTAGGCGAGGAACGGACGCCCGGCGAACGCCGGGTGCAGCGCGATGTCGGCGTAGTCCTCCTTGGTCGAGCCGAACCCGTGCAGGAGGACGACGGGGACGCCCTCGCCGTCCCGGCGGACCATCGCGATGCCGAGATCCACGCCGTCGACCCGCAGGTCAAGGCGTTCGTTGGTGACTGCCATGCCGTCGAGTCCACCAGACGGCGTCCATAGACTCAAAGTCTGATCCGGACTTTCAGTGATACGGACTGCGTCTTGGCGATAGGTGCTGCGCCTTATGGGGTCGGGCGGGGCACGGCTTCGCGGGTCGTGTCGATGCGCAGGTCCCGGATGTACCAGTCGAGCCTTGTCCCCTCCCCGTCGTGTGCCCGCCTGCCGGGGCTGAACCCCGCCCGCCGGGCGACCGCGACGGATGCGGCGTTCTCCGGCTCCACCCGGATCACCGCCTCCTTGCCACCCTCACTTGCCGCGTACCGGGAGACCAGGAGGACCGCGCGGGTGGCCAGGCCACGCCCCCGCCAGGACGGATACAGGCCGTAGGCGACATTCACCTGACCGGGGGCCAGCCCCTCCGCGGTGAACCGCAGGTCGATCGTCCCCGCGAGCTGCTCGTCGGCGCCGACCCGGATGCCGAATGCACGGAGCGGCCCACCGGTGTCCCACTGTTCCTGGCAGTGGCGGATGTAGGCGTCGACGCCTTCGCGTGTGCCGGGGCCGCCACTGAGCCAGCGAACCAGCGCCTCGTCCTCCCCCGCGAGATGCGCCTCGGAGTCGTCCGGGTGCAGCGGCGACAGAACGATGATCCCGTCGGAGAGCCTCGCTTCACGCATCGGGCGATTCTTGACGCCGGGGCTGCGTTGCGCCACCGGATTCCGCGGGACAAGCCGCGGAGCCCCGCGCCACCACGGATCACCGGCTGCACCCCGTCAATGTTGTGCACTTTATTGACGGCAGTAACCACAGAGCCTACCTTCGCGGTGTCCTTCCCCCTGTCATGGGAGACCGCGATGCCCCCGTCCCCCGCCGCATCCCCGTCACCGGCACCCGCACCGTCCCCGAACCCCGAGCACACCCGCCGGCTGCGCCGCGTCGCCCTCTCCGGGCTGCTCGGCACCGCCGTGGAGTTCTACGACTTCCTCGTCTACGGCACCGTCGCCGCCCTCGTCTTCGGCGAGCTGTTCTTCCCCGGCGCCGATCCGGCCGTCGGCACCATCGCCGCGTTCGGCACCTTCGCCGCCGGCTATGTCGCCCGGCCGCTCGGCGGCATCGTCTTCGGGCACTTCGGTGACCGGCTCGGCCGCAAGTCCATGCTGCTGCTCACCATGGGCCTGATGGGCGGCGCCAGTTTCCTCATCGGCCTGCTGCCCACGTACGACACGATCGGCGTCTGGGCACCGGTCCTGCTGATCACCCTGCGTGTCGTCCAGGGCATCGCCATCGGCGGTGAGTGGGGCGGCGCGACCCTGATGGTCGTCGAGCACGCCGGGGAGCGGCGGCGCGGGCTGTGGTCCAGCTTCACGCAGATGGGAGCCCCACTCGGCTCCCTGATCTCCGCGGCCGTCGTCGCCCTCGTGTCCACCCTCCCCAAGGACCAGTTCACGGCCTGGGGCTGGCGCGTACCGTTCCTGCTCAGCGTCGTCCTGCTCGGTGTCGGGCTCTTCGTCCGGCTCAAGGTGGTGGAGAGCCCGCTCTTCGCCGAGGTGAAGAAGGACCGCGGCGAGGCGCGCCTGCCGATCCTCGACGTGCTGCGCCGCCCGCGTCCCGTCCTGCTGGCCTGCTGTGTCGGCATCGGCGCCTTCACCGCCCAGTCCCTGCTGACCAGTTACCTCATCGCGTACGCCACCGGCATCGGCTACCCCCGCCCGCAGGTGCTCACCGCGCTCACGGTCTCCGCCGCGGTCGCCCTGGTCGTGCTGCCGTGCGCCTCGGCGCTCTCCGACCGCGTCGGCCGCCGCCCGATCGTCCTCGCCGGAGCCCTCCTGTCGGCGGCCACCGCCTTCCCGGTCCTCTCGCTCGTCGACTCGAAGTCGCAGGGCGCGCTGATCCTGGCCGTCGTCCTCGGCCACGGCATCGCCCAGTCCCTGATGTACGCGCCGCTGGGCGCCCTGTTCAGCGAGATGTTCGGCACCCGGGTCCGCTACACCGGCGCCTCCCTCGGCTACCAGGGCGCCACGCTCGTCGGCGCCGGCTTCTCCCCCGTGATCGCCGGAAGCCTGGTCGCCGGCAGCGGCAACAGCACCCCCGTCGCCCTGCTGCTGTGCGGCGGTTCGCTCATCACCGCGCTGACCGTGTGGTTCGTACGCGAGACCAGTCGTACGTCCCTCTCCGGCGCCGCCGCGGAAGTCCCCACCGCTCCCCACACGGAGGAGATCACCGCATGACGACCGGCACCCGCGCCCGCACCTCGTTGGTGGCCGCCCTCCTGCTCGCGGTCACCGCGCTCCCCGCCTCGGCCGCCGCCGCGGACACCACCCACGTGGACGGCCGACTCCCCTCGGGCGCCACCTACTTGATGGACGTGCCCGCCAACTGGAACGGCACGGTCCTGCTCTTCAGCCACGGCTACGCGTCCGGCCCGGCCAACCCCGCCCAGAACGCCCCGGACGACGCCACGAAGGCCCTCCTCCTGCAGCGTGGTTACGCCCTCATCGGTTCCTCCTACGCCACCACCGGCTGGGCGGTGACGGACGCGGTGCCCGACCAGCTCGCCACCCTGTCGGCGTTCACCGAACGCTTCGGTGCGGCCTCCCGCACCATCGCCTGGGGACGGTCGTACGGCGGATTCGTCACCACCGCCATCGCCGAGCGCCACCCCGACCGCATCGACGGTTCGATCTCCCTGTGCGGCCTGGTCCAGGGCGGCGTCGCCAACTGGAACAACACGCTCGACCCCGTCTTCGCCCTCAAGACGCTCCTCGCACCGGACTCCGACGTCCCGCTGGTGAACATCGCGGACCAGACGGCAGCCGACGCGGCGGCGAACACCCTGACCGCCGCGGTGGACTCGGCGCAGACCACTGCCGAGGGGCGGGCCCGCATCGCGCTGGCCGCGGCCCTGCACAACATCCCCGGCTGGAACCAGCCCACGCAGCCCCGGCCCGCCGCGACCGACTGGGACGCCCAGCAGGCCAACCAGTACGAGGCCGTCAAGGGACTGCTGAAGATCGCCGCCTTCAACCGGCGGCAGGAGTCCGAGGTCCGGGCGGGCGGCAACCCGTCCTGGAACACCGGTGTCGACTACGCGAAGCTGCTCGGCCGGTCCTCGGTCCGCAAGGAGGTCACCGAGCTCTACAAGAAGGCCGGTCTGTCCCTGCGCGCCGACCTCGCCACCCTCAACCGCGCCCCGCGCATCAGCGCCGACCCGGCCGCCCTGGCATGGATGAGCCGCACTAGCACCTTCACCGGCAGGCTGACCAAGCCTCAGCTCTCCGTCCACACCATCGGCGACGCCCTCGTCCCCGTCCAGACGGAGAGCGCCCTGAAACGGGCGGTCACGGCCGCCAGGTCGGGGTCCGAGCTGCGGCAGGCGTACACCGACAACGCCGGCCACTGCACCTTCAGTCCCGCCGAACAGCTCGCCGCCCTGCACACCTTGGAGGACCGCCTCACCACCGGCAGGTGGACCGGCACCGACCCGGCGTCCCTCACCTTCCGTGCCACGAAGGCCGATCCGACCACGCCGGCCCGCTATGTGCCGTACCGCCCCACCCCGTACCCGCGTCCGTACGACCTTGCCCACCCTGCCGACGGCCGGTGAAGCCGTACGACCGCCTGCCGTGTCCTCGGCGGGCGGTCGTACGCTTGCCTCCGTGGAGGACGACGACATCCTGGACACCCAGGACACCCAGGACAGCTCGGAGGGCCCGCAGCAGCGCCCCCAGTCGCTCATGCTCGCCTTCTTCGGCAATCACGTCCTGGAGGAGGGCGACCTGTGCGTGTACTCGGGCAGCATCATCGACGTGCTCGGCCGGGTCGGCATCGGTGAACAGGCCGTACGCTCCACCCTCACCCGGATGGTCAACCGCGGCCTGCTGATGCGCCAGCGCGAGGGCCGCAAGATGTTCTTCGGTCTGACCCCGCAGGCGACGCGCGTCCTCCAGGACGGCCGTACCCGCATCTGGCAGCGGGGCGCGGTCAACGACGACTGGGACGGCTCCTGGACGCTGCTCGGCTTCTCCCTCCCCGACTCCTGGAAACGCCAGCGCCACGATCTGCGCTCCCGGCTCACCTGGTCCGGGTTCGGCGCGCTGTACAGCGGGCTGTGGATCGCTCCGGGTAACGTGGACGTCGCCGCCATCGTCTCGGAACTCGGGCTGGCCGCCCACGTCAAGATCTTCCATGCCCGGGCGGACGAGGCCACCGACATCGAGCACATGGTCCGCGACACCTGGGACCTGGAGAGCATCGCCGCCCGCTACGTCACCTTCGACAAGCGCTGGACCGCTCACCTCGACGCCGGATCCGGAGACGACCCGATCGGCACCCGTCTGCGGCTGGTCAGCGAATGGCTCTGGACCATCCGCACGGACCCCCGGCTGCCCGCCCGGCACCTGCCCCCCGACTGGCCGGCCCGCCCCGCCCGGGAGACCTTCCGCCGTGTCGCCGACCAGACCGCGCGGCCCGCGCAAGGGATGGCCCGCGAACTGCTGGAGACCACCCGCTTGCGCTAGGCGAGCCGGAACCTCTCGGGCGGGCTAGAACTCCTTCTGCGTGGCCCAGGTCGAGTGGTCACCGGGGTTGAAGACGTTGAAGGTGTCGCCGGACAACTTGTGGTCGGCGCCGCGGCGGCCCTGGTATCGCCCTCGCTTGCCGTCCGACCAGGTCCGTCGCCGTTGTGGGTCAGGTTGAGTGCGGCGTTGACCCTGTTGCTCTGGAAGAGCGTCCAGGATCCACCCGCGTTGAAGTTGGCCCCCATGGTGTTCCCCCTTGGTCGAGTGGATCCACCATCGCGAGGGGGCCGCACACCGGTCAACGACAGGCCGTTCAAATCACTTCATCGGGCGATTCGGGCGTGCGCGGCTCCAAAGTGCCTGTCCACAGGCCCTGTCGCCGCCGTCTCACAACCCTGACCGCACCTTCGCCCCCTGGCCGCCCGCCGTCACGGCCTTGAGCTCCTCCAGTGATTCCCGCATCACCTGCGACAGGGTGCGCGCCTCGGCCGCCGCGATCCACCGCTCGAAGCCGACCTTGAAGACGGCGACCCCGGCCTCGGCGGTCAGCTCGGCGGCCGGTTCCGTGACGCCGCGTCGGCGCAGGGCGTCGGCCAGCGCGGCCGACAGGGAGGCGAGCTTGATCAGTTCGCGCTCATGGAGTTCCGCGTTCGCCGTGATGACGGCATGCCGCTGCCGTGAGTGTTCGCGGCGACCGTCGAACACCGCGGAGACCGCCTCCAGCCCCGCCGCCGTCGCGTCGATCGGCGCCGCGGACTCCGGGGCCTCGGCGACGGCGTTCACAAACAGTTCCTGCAACGCGCCCGAGCCGTCGAACAGCACCTCGCGCTTGTCGGCGTAGTGCCGGAAGAAGGTCCGTTCGGTGAGGCCGGCCCGTTTGGCGATCTCGGCGACCGTCGTCTGCTCGTAGCCGCGCTCGCTGTAGAGCTCCAACGCCGCTTTCGCCAGACGTTCACGCGCGTTCGGCTCCCATCTACCCATGCGCAGATCCTAGCGATGACAGTCACTGACATCACATGTTAACGTCGATGACAGTCACTGACATCGACAGTTTGGGGCTCTCCCATGCGCATCTTCGTGACCGGCGCGTCCGGCTGGATCGGCTCCGCTCTCGTTCCCGAACTCATCGACGCGGGTCACCAGGTCGTGGGGCTCGCCCGCTCCGACGCCTCCGCCGCCGCCCTCGCCACCGCCGGCGCCGCAGTGGTCCGCGGCACCGTCGACGACCTCGACGTCCTCGGCAGCACCGCCGCCGCGTCGGATGGGGTGGTCCACCTCGCCTTCAAGCACGACCTCGCCTTCACCGGCGACTACCGGGGCGCCGCCGAGGCCGACCGCGGCGCCGTCGACACCTTCGGCGACGCGCTGGCCGGCACCGACCGCCCCTTCGTCCTCGCCTCCGGCCTGATCGGCCTGAAGCCGGGGCAGTTGTCGACCGAGCGGGACATGCCCACCGCCGACGGCTCACCGACCTCCATCCGCTCGGCCACCGCCACAGCGGCCCTCGCACTCGCCGAGCGCGGAGTGCGCTCAGCCGTGGTGCGACTCGCTCCGACCTGCCACGGCGAAGGAGACAACGGGTTCATGGCGACCCTCGTCGCCATCGCCCGCGCCCGGCATGTCTCCGGCCATCTCCACGACGGTGCCAACCGCTGGCCGGCCCTCCACCGCCTCGACGCCGCACGGCTGTTCCGCCTCGCGGTCGAGAAGGCTCCCGCCGGAACGGTGCTGCACGGCGTCGCGGAGGAAGGCGTCGCGATCCGTGACGTCGCCGAAGTGATAGGCCGCCACCTCGGCCTGCCGGTCACCTCCGTGGCTCCCGAGGCCGCTGCCGAACACTTCACCTGGCTGACCGGCTTCCTCGGACTCGACACCCCGGCGTCGAGCGCCCTGACCCGCGAACTGCTCGACTGGCGGCCGACCGAGCCCGGCCTCCTCGAAGACCTGGACAAGGGCCACTATTTCCGCACCCCTGCCGCTACCCCCTGACCAACCCCCGGGACGCGGACCGTCGTGTCAGGTGGCGACCCAGTACGTACGCGTGTTGGTGAATTCGCGGATGCCGGCGGCGGCGAGTTCACGGCCGTAGCCGCTGCGCTTGGTGCCACCGAAGGGCAGGCGTGGGTCGGAGGCCACGATCGCGTTGACGAAGGCCGCTCCGCTGGTGACCCGGCGAGCGAGGGCGAGGCCTCGGCCGGGGTCGGCCGTCCATATGCTCAGGCCCAGTCCGTACGCGGTGGCGTTCGCGAGGCGTACGGCGTCCTCGTCGTCCTGGGCGACGGCGATGGCGGCCAGCGGGCCGAAGGTCTCCTCGTCGAAGGCGGGCATGCCCGGACCGGTGTCGACGAGGACGGTCGGCCGATAGAAGTAGCCGTCGCCCGGAAGCGGTGTGCCTCCGGCCAGGAGACTGGCGCCGACGGTGTAGGGCATGAGGCTCCTCGCGCACAGGCGGGTTGGGTTGGCCTGGTGCTGTATTCGCTATGTATTCACTCCTGTATACAGGGACTCAGGGACTGACCGATCTCTGTATACAGCACTGCCCTTGACTGGATGTCCCGGGAGGACGGGCCTGAGCCTGCCTGCCGGACTTGCGGACAGAAGCTGACCGCAAGTCTCCCTACCGTCGTGCCATGACCCAGACACAGAAGATCCTCGTAACCGGCGCCACCGGAACCGTCGGCCGCCAGATCACCGCCGAGCTGCTCGCTCGCGGCCATGCGGTCCGTGCCCTCACCCGGGACGCGGCGAAGGCCGATCTCCCGGCCGGCGTCGAGGTGGTCCAGGGCGACCTGACCGAACCCGACAGCCTGATCCCGGCCCTGGACGGCATCACCGGCCTCCACCTGATCACCTTCGGCGGCCCTTACTTCGCCCCGCTGGAGTCGGGCCCGCGGATCCTTGAGCTGGCCCACGCGGCCGGCGTGCGCCGGGTGACCGTGCTGCACGGCGGCGGGCCGTCCCTGCTGGAGGACGCCGTGCGGGCGGACGACCGTGTGGACTGGACCGTCCTCATGCCGGTCGAGTTCATGGCGAACGCCCTGGAGTGGGCGGACGGGGTCGTGACCTCGGGTGAGGTGCGCGAGCCGTTCGTCTCCCGGCTGAGCGCCATGGTCCACGAGGGCGACATCGGCGCCGTCGCCGCGGTCGCACTCACCGAGGAGGGGCACGGGGGCCAGGAGTATGTGATCACCGGACCCGAACTGCTCACCGTCGCCGACAAGGTGGCGACGATCGCCGCCGCCCGGGGCCGGGAGATCGCCCTGGTCGAGCTGACCGAGGAACAGGCCGTCGAGCAGTGGCAGGCGGCGGGCCACCCGGAGGACGTGATCGGCTTCCTCCTCGAGGCGTACGGCAACACCCCCGAGGTGGGCCGCACGGTGGTCGACACCGTGGAGAAGGTCACCGGCCGACCGGCCCGCACTTTCGGCCAGTGGGCCGGGGAGCATGTGGACGCCTTCAGGATCCCGTGATTCCGGCTTGAAACAGAGGCTCCTTGCAATGGCTCGGATACTCTGCGGAGTCGTCGGCGTCAAGGGAGGAGATGCGATGGATTCGGGCAGGCGTCAGTTGCTCGGCAGGTGGGGAGCCGTGGTGGCGGGAGTGGTGGCTCCCGTCGCGCTCCATCGCCACACAGCCCAGGCGAGCCACGCCCGCCCGGACCCCGGCGCCGGTGCGACCATCGCGACGGACCTGCGGACGGGCGAGGGCGCCGGCGCCCTCGCCCGTCACGAGCGATTCATGTGGCTGGCCGTCGAACAGGCCCGAAGGAACCCCAAGTGGCCGTTCGGCGCGGTGATCGTCGGCACCCGCACCGGTGAGGTCCTGGGGTGGGGCGTCAACACCGGGGCGGAGAACCCGATGCTGCACGGCGAGGTGGTCGCCATGAACGACTACGTACGCCGGCACGGCAACCAGGGCTGGGCCGACACCACCCTCTACACCACGGGTGAGCCCTGCTCGATGTGCATGAGTGCGATGGCATGGGCCGATCTGCGGCGCGTCGTCTGGGCAAGCTCGATCGACGAGATCCGCCGCACCGACATCATCCAGATCGACCTGCCCGCACGGGAGGTGGCGGCCTCCGCGCGGTCCTTCTACCACCCGGAGTTGCTACTGGGCGGCGTGCTGGCCGACCACACCAACAGCCTCTTCGAGGAGGCACAACGACTGCGCCGGAAGGACCCGGACGCGCCGAAGCCGACGTGACGTAGTTGACCTCGATGCCCGCCCAGCCGGTTGTAGGTGTTAGGCGACGACCCCTACTGCGCCAGGGCCGCCCATGCCCAGCCGGTCATCGGGCGTCCACCCCCCTCTCCTCGGCGGGCGTGCAGCAGCCACAGCCGTCGCTCTGCTCACCCTCCGCTGCCGCCATCCCACCGATGGGGACGGCACAGCAGCTGTCCCCGCGCCGCGCCTCGCGCCCCTCCTTGACCGCTACGGCGGCGATGACCAGGACAGCGATCGGATCCGCCCAGTTCCAGCCGAACAGGGAGTTGGCGAGCAGGCCGACCAGGACGACGGCCGACAGGTAGGTGCACAGCAGCGTCTGCTTGGAGTCGGCCACGGCGGAGGCGGAGCCGAGTTCACTGCCGGCGCGACGCTGGGCGGCGGACAGGAACGGCATGACGGCGAGGGAGAGCGCGGCGAGGACGATGCCGGGCGTGGAGTGCCGGGCTTCGCCGGTGCCGGCGAGGGCGCGGACCGAGTCGACGGTGACGTAGGCGGCGAGGGCGAAGAAAGACAGCGCGATGATGCGCAGGGCGGTCTTCTCGCGGGCTTCGCGGACGGCGTGGTCGGTGGCGGAGAACTGCCAGGCGACGGCTGCCGCGGAGGAGACCTCGATGCGCCTCGCTCGCCGTCGCGGTCGCGGTGACGGCGGTCGCCGTGCGGGCCGGTGGCGGCGCGGCGGTCAAGGTCCCGGGTATCCCGGATGCCGGGGCGCTCACCACCTGGGGCCTGCCGGTGGCCCGTACGGTCGTGGACGCGTCCGCCGTGGCCGCCATCGGCGCGCTGCTGCTCGTCGCCGTGCTGCTGCCCGGCGGCAGGAAGCTCGGCCCGACCCAACTGCGCTATCTCACCTGGGCCGCGGTCGGGGCGGGTCTGTGGGCCGCCGCATCGGCCGTGACCCTCGTCCTCACGCTGTCGGACCTGTTCGCCCAGCCGGTCGGCGAGGTGGCGTCCGCCGCCGTGGTGGCCGACTTCGTCACCACTGATGCCCAGGGTCGCGCGTACGCCCTGATGGCGGCTGCCGCAGCAGTTGTCGCGACCCTTTGCGTGGGAATCGGCACGGCGTGGTGGGCGCGCCTGGCTTTGCTGGTCGCGCTCGCGGGGCTGCTGCCGCCCGCGTTCACCGGGCACTCCTCGGCGGCGGGCAACCACGACGCGGCGGTCACCAGTCTCGCCCTGCACCTGGTGGGTGTGGCCGTGTGGGTCGGCGGGCTGGTCTTCGTTCTCGTGGCGGCCGCGCGCCGAGAGCCGGATGCGGTGACCGCGGTCCGGCGGTTCGGTCCGCTCGCCGGCTGGGCGCTGATCGCGGTCGCGGCCAGTGGGTTCGTCAACGCGGCGGTCCGGTTCCCGACCGTGGGCGAGGTGTTCGGCAGCCGATACGGGCTGATGGTGCTCGCCAAGACAGCGGCGCTCGTCGTGCTCGGCGGCATCGGCCGGTGGCACCGGCGGCGGACCCTGCCCGCCCTGAACGGGGGCAGGCCGCGTGCGTTCGTGCGGCTCGCGGCCGGCGAACTCCTGCTCATGGCGGCCGCGATGGGCCTCGCCGTCGGACTCGCCCGCACCCCGGCACCCGGCTCAGGAGACGCCGCGCTCGCCCCCACCGAGGAACTCCTCGGCTTCGCCATGCCGCCACCGCTCGGCGACTTCCCGTGGACGCCGCTGTTCACCCGGTGGCACTTCGACCCGCTGTTCGCCTTCGGTACGGCCGCGGCGGCACTGCTGTACCTGGCGGGCGTACGGAAGCTCCGCGCCCGGGGCGACAAGTGGCCGGTCGGGCGGACGGTTTCATGGCTCGCGGGCCTGGCGGTGACCGTGCTGGCCACCATGAGCGGGCTCAACGTGTACGGCAAGGTGCTGTTCAGCGTGCACATGGGCCAGCACATGATCCTCGCGATGACGGTGCCGATCCTGCTGGTCCTGGGCGCCCCCGCCACCCTCGCCCTGCGCACCCTGCCCACCGCCCCCAAGGGCGGGCCGGGCGGGCCGCGCGAGTGGCTGACGAAGCTGCTACACAGCCGCTACGTCAAGGTCCTCTCCCACCCGGTGGTGGCGAGCGTGCTGTTCATCGGCAGCGCCTTCGTCGTCTACTACACCTCGCTGTTCGAGACGCTGATGCGCAGCCACCTCGGGCACCTGTTCATGCTGGTGCACTTCCTCGCCGTGGGCCTGCTGTTCTTCTGGGTGGTCATCGGCATCGACCCCGGCCCGCACCGCCCGCCGCACCTGGGCCGGCTGTTCGTGCTGATCCTGACGATGCCGTTCCACTCCTGGTTCAGCATCTCGCTGATGAGCTCCACCGCGCTGATCGGCGAGGGCTGGTGGTCGCTGCTGGACCGGCCGTGGGTCGAGCGGGCGATGGACGACCAGTACGACGCCGGCGCGATCGCCTGGGCCACCGGCGACATCCCCGTCCTGATCACCACGATCATCCTGGCCATCCAGTGGGTCCGCTCCGACCAGCGCGAGGCCCGCCGTATCGACCGGCGGATCGACCGCGGCGACCACAACGACCCGCTCGCCGCCTACAACGCCTACCTGGCCGGACTCCACGCCCGCGACCGGCGACCCGCCCCCACCCGTACCCCCGAGGAATCATGAACAAGCTGCAGAGAAACCTGATCGTCGCCGCCGTGGTCGTGGCCGGATTCGCCGCCGCCTTCGGCTCGTACCTGCTGTTCTCCCCCGACGACCGCAACCGCGGCGGCCTGGACGTACAGCCGGCCGTCGAGGCGCTGCCCGTCCGGGAGTCCAGCCACCGCCTGACCGAGCCGAAGAAGAGCGAGCTCACCATCGTCGAGTTCCTCGACTTCGAGTGCGAGGGCTGTGGGGCGATGTACCCGATCGTGGAGAAGCTGCGCGAGGAGTACGGCGACCGGGTCACCTTCGTCGCCCGCTACTTCCCCATGCCCGGCCACCGCAACGGCGAACTCGCCGCCCGAACGGCCGAAGCCGCCGCCCGCCAGGGCAAGTTCGAGGAGATGTACAACAAGCTCTTCACCACCCAGAAGGAGTGGGGCGAGTCGCAGGACTCGAAGGAGTCCGTCTTCCGCGGCTTCGCGAAGGAACTCGGCCTGGACCTAAGCCGGTTCGACGCCGACCTCGCCGACCCCGAGGTGGCCGCACGCGTCCAGGACGACCAGCGCGACGGCCTCGGCCTGGGCGTGCAGGGCACCCCGACCTTCTTCGTCGACGGAACCCCGATCCGGATTCCCGGCTCCTACGAGGCGTTCAAGGCGCTCGTCGACGACCGGCTGGCCGGATGAGGGGGCGATGACTTCGACTGGGTGACCGCCGTACGGCGTGCCGACGCGGGCCGGAGGCGTTTCTACGGCCTGCGAAGCCGGACCGTGACAAGGAGGCCGCCGGCGGGGCGAGGGGCGAGGTCGAGGGTCCCGTCGTGGGCGCGGACGATGCTGTGCACGATGGCCAGGCCGAGGCCTACGCCGACGTGCTCGTCGGTGCGTACGCGTTCCGTTCCGCGCTGGAAGGGTTCGGTGAGGGTCGGCAGCAGTTCCGGTGGGAGCCGACGGCCCGTGTTCTCGACCCGCAGCACGCTCGTGTCGCCGTGCGCCTCGGTCCGGACCGTCACGGTGCCGCCGGCGGGGAGGTTGTGGACGATGGCGTTCTGGACGAGGTTCGTCACCATCCGCAGCAGGAGCTCCGCGGAGCCGCTGGTCCGGGCCGCCCCGCCGGTGACGTCGAGCGTGGTCCGGCGCTGTTCGGCGAGGGGAAGCAGCGTTTCGGCTGCTTCTTCGGCGATGAGGGAGAGGTCGACGCTCTCGCGCGTGAAGTTTCCGCGGTCGCCGCGGCTGAGCAGCAAGAGGGCCTCGGTGAGGTCGACCGCCCGCGTATTTGCGGCATGCAGGCGTTCGATGAGTTCGCCCCGGTCCCGCGTGGGGTCCTTGCGGGCGACGTCGAGGAGCGTCCGCGAGATCGCCAGCGGGGTGCGCAGTTCGTGGGAGGCGTTCGCGGCGAACCTCCGCTGCTCGGCGACGTGGGACTCGAGTTGTTCGAGCATCGAGTCGAACACATCGGAGAGTTCACGGAATTCGTCCTTGCGGCCCTTCATACGGATCCGGTGGGACAGCGACCCGTTCCCGGCCATCCGCGCCGCATCCGTGATCTGTGTGAGTGGTGCGAGCATCCGGCCGGCGAGGATCCATCCCCCGACGAGGCCGAACACGAGCAGGAACGCCATCGCCACGGCCGCGGCGGGGGCGAAGGTCCGCACAAGGAGGTAGCGGTTGGGCGAGATCCCGAGAAGGCCCTGCGAGTTGTCGGGTACGTAGCGCAGCAGGAACATCCACACCACGGCCAGCAGGAGAGCACCGGCGACGGCGAGGAATCCGGCGTAGCTGAGGGTGAGTTTCAGTCGGGTGCTGAGCCCTGGGCGTCTATCCATGGGTACTGCCGGGGGCGCTGGTGTCCATACCGGTGTCGATCCGGTAGCCGATACCGGGCACCGTGGCGATGATCCATGGTTCACCGAGCCGTTTGCGCAGTGCGGAGACGGTGATGCGTACGGCATTGGTGAGGGGGTCGGCGTTCTCGTCCCAGGCCCGTTCCAGCAGTTCCTCGGCGCTGACGACCCCGCCCTCGGCGGCGACGAGGACTTCCAGCACGGCGAACTGTTTGCGGGTGAGGGCGACGTAGCGTCCGTCGCGGAAGACCTCCCGGCGGAAGGGGTCGAGCCTGAGGCCCGCGATCTCACGGACCGGGGGCCGGGCGTACGCGCGTCTGCGATCGAGCGCCCTCAGCCGCAGGACCAGCTCCCGCAGGTCGAACGGTTTGGTGAGGTAGTCGTCGGCGCCGAGCTCGAACCCGGAAGCCTTGTCGTCGATCCGGTCGGCGGCGGTGAGCATGAGGATCGGGATGCCGCTGCCGGAGGCGACGATGCGCCGGGCGACCTCGTCGCCGGAGGGGCCGGGGATGTCGCGATCGAGGACCGCGAGGTCGTAGGAGTTGACGCTGAGCAGCTCCAGGGCGGAGTCGCCGTCGCATGCGATGTCGGCGGCGATCGCCTCCAGCCGTAGACCGTCACGGACCGCTTCGGCCAGGTGGGGCTCGTCCTCCACGATCAGTACGCGCATGTCCGAAGCCTAAGCAGCGCAACATATCGCCGACGTATGCAAAGACATGTGTGCAGAGGTGTGCGGAGAGGTGTGCGATGACGTATGCGCTGACGGGTGCACACTGGACGCGCGACTCAGCCCGCCGGTGCCGGCGCGGGGCGAGGCCGGTCCGACGGCGCGTCCGCCGCGGTGCGCCACCAGCGGCGCGACGCCAGCCCGGCCAGCACGGCACCCGCGGCGTTGACCAGTACGTCGTCCACGGAGGACACCCGGTCGAGCCGCAGGACGTACTGCGCGGTCTCGACCAGGACCGAGCATCCCGCCCCGAGCGCCAGGATCCGCGGCACGGACGCCAGCGCCGCGAACCGCATCGGGGCGAAGAACCCCAGCGACGCGAAGACCAACAGGTTCCCGACGATCCCGAGCGACCCCATCGTCACGAGGTCCCGCAGCGGTACCAGGCTCACCCGGGCGGGGACGGTGCCGGCCCCGGCGCCCGGCATCATGGTCAGCCACAGGAACGGCACCGTCCCGTGCACCATGCCCACCTCGGCCAGCGACCTCCGCCACGCCGACGTGGCGCCGGCGGCACGCCGACGGTGCGCCAGAGCCCACGCCACCAGCACGGCCAAAGGCAGCGCGACCAACGTCATGAGCACCACACCGTTGAACGTGTCGAAGCAGCCGTGCCACTGCCCGGCCATGCACCTCGGAGCGGACATCATGAGCGGCCCCCGCACGAGGAACACGGCGCTCGCCAGACCGAGGATCGCCAGGCTGAGGAGCACGATCCTGCGCGTACGGCCGGGCGGTGCTGACAGGGCTGCGTCGTGATTCATGCCCCTATTGGAGGCGGAGGGCCGTTGCGGTGGCGTATGCGATTTTCGATACGCCCGCGATACACGGGCCCGCTCCCCGCGCGGACGACCGACTCCTGACCGGAAGCAGCAACTCAACTGCTTCACCACTTACTTCACGTCTTGACGAAAGTGGTACAGACCTTTAGGTTCACGGGTCAGCATCTCAGCGCGTGACGCATTCACCGTTCATGCAGTGAACGCGGCCTCGGTTGTTCACCCCCCACGAAGGGCCTCTGCACACATGCCCAAAACTCTCCTCACGGCTGTCTCCCTCGCCGCTCTCTCCCTCGCCTCCGGCCTGGCGGCCTCGCCCGCCCCCGGCGACGGCATCGCCCCGTCCGCGTCGACGGCCGTGGCGCCGTACCTCTACAACGGCTGGGGCAGCCCGCCGAACCCCACCACGGTCACCAACGCCACCGGCGTCAAGTACTTCACCCTCGCCTTCGTGCTCAGCAACGGCTACTGCAACCCGCAGTGGGACGGCAGCCGGGCGCTGACCGGAGGTGTCGACCAGCAGACGGTCAACACCGTGCGGGCGAACGGCGGCGACGTCGTGCCGTCCTTCGGCGGGTGGAGCGGAAACAAGCTGGAAAGCTCCTGCTCCAGCGCGCGCGAACTGGCCGCCGCGTACCAGAGGGTCATCACCGCGTTCGGTCTCAAGGCGATCGACATCGACCTGGAGGCCGACGCCTACGACAGCCCCACCGTGCAGCAGCGCACGGTCGACGCGCTCAAGACCGTGAAGGCAAGCAACCCCGGCCTGAAGGTCTACGTCACCATCGGCACCGGGCAGAGCGGCCCCGACACCAGCCTGATCAACCGGGCCGCCGCCTCCGGTCTGACCGTGGACGCCTGGACGATCATGCCGTTCAACTTCGGCGGCGTCGGCCAGAACATGGGCAACCTCAGCACGCGGGCCGCCGAAGGCCTCAAGAACGCGCTGAAGAACGCCTACGGCTACACCGACGACCAGGCCTACCGGCTGATGGGCATCTCGTCGATGAACGGCGTCACCGACCAGGGCGAGACCGTCACGGTCGCCGACTTCCGCACGATGCTCGCCTACGCCCAGCAGCACCACCTGGCCCGGCTGACGTTCTGGTCCGCCAACCGCGACCGTCCGTGCACCGGCGGCCCCGCCGACAGCTGCTCCGGCGTGAGCCAGTCCGACTGGGACTACACCCGCGTCTTCGCGGCGTACACCGGCTGACCCGACCACCCCACACCCGCACTCCTTCGGCAAGGAGAACCCGTGCTCACCTCTTTGCGCTCCGCGCTCAAGCGCCGCCGCAGATCCACCGCTTCCGGTGTCGTCATCGCGGCCGTCGCCTCCCTGCTCACCACCGCACCCGCTCCCGCGCCCGCGAGTGCGGCGGAGAGCGCGGCCGCCGCACTGCCCGCCGACTTCGCGACCGTGATGAACGCCGCGAGCGGCCGATGCCTGGACGCCCGGTCGGCGGCCACCGCCAACGGCACCGTGGTGCAGCAGTACTCGTGCAACGCCTCCACGGCCCAGCAGTGGAGCTTCACCACCACCGGTGACGGCTACGTCCGTATCAACAACCGCAACAACACCGACCAGGTCGTGGACGTCGCCGACGTGTCCACGGTCGACAACGCGCCCGTACACCTGTGGGCCTACGGCGGCGGCACCAACCAGCAGTGGCTGCCCGTCCACGAAGGCGGCGGCGCCTACCACTTCGTCAACCGCAACAGCGGCAAGTGCCTGGACGACCCAGGCGCCTCGACGGCCGACAGCGTGCAGTTCGTGCAGTACACGTGCAACGGCAGCGCCGCCCAGCGCTTCCAGGTGGTCCCCGTGACCCAGTCGGCCACCAATCCCGACCTCGGCCCGAACGTGGTCGTCTTCGACCCGTCCATGTCGGCGGCCACGATCCAGAGCAGGCTCAACACTGTCTTCCAGCAGCAGGAGACGAACCAGTTCGGCTCCCAGCGCTACGCCGTCCTGTTCAAGCCGGGCTCCTACAACGCGGACGTCAACGTCGGCTTCTACACCCAGGTCGCCGGTCTCGGTCTGACCCCGGACGCGGTCACGATCAACGGCGCGGTGCACGCCGAGGCCGACTGGTTCCAGGGCAACGCGACGCAGAACTTCTGGCGCGGCGCCGAGAACCTCTCGGTCAACCCGACGAACGGCAGCGACCGTTGGGCGGTCTCGCAGGCGGCGGCGTACCGCCGGATGCATCTGCGCGGCAACCTCGCCCTGGACGACAGCGGCTGGTCCAGCGGTGGCCTCTTCGCCGACACCAAGGTCGACGGTCAGGTCAACTCCGGCAGCCAGCAGCAGTGGCTGACCCGCAACTCCCAGCTCGGCAGCTGGACCGGCTCCAACTGGAACATGGTCTTCGTCGGCAGCCAGGGCGTCCCGGCCACCAGCTTCCCCAGCCCGCCGTACACCGCGGTCGCGCAGACCCCGGTCAGCCGCGAGAAGCCGTTCCTGTACGTCGACGAGAACGGTGCCTACCAGGTGTTCGTGCCGACGACCCGGGCCAACTCCACCGGCATCAGCTGGGCGAACGGTGCCTCGGGCAGCTCGCTCCCGCTGAGCCAGTTCTTCGTCGTCCGGCAGGGCACCACCGCCGCGCAGATCAACTCCGCGCTGGCCTCGGGCCTGAACCTGCTGGTCACGCCCGGTGTCCACCACCTCGACCAGACCCTTCAGGTCAACCGCGCCGACACCGTCATCCTCGGTCTGGGCCTCGCGACCTTCATCCCGGACAACGGCGTCACCGCCATGCGGGTGGCCGACGTCGACGGCGTCAAGATCGCCGGTGTGCTCTTCGACGCCGGCACGACGAACTCCAGCACCCTCGTGGAGATCGGCCCCGGCAACTCCTCCGCCTCGCACGCCGCCAACCCGACGTCCCTGCACGACGTGTACTTCCGCGTCGGTGGCGCCGCCGTCGGCAAGGCGACCACCAGCCTGGTGATCAACAGCGACAACGTCATCGCCGACCACACCTGGATCTGGCGCGCCGACCACGGCAGCGGCGTCGGCTGGACCAGCAACACCGGCGACACCGGCCTGATCGTCAACGGTGACAACGTCACCGCGTACGGCCTGTTCGTCGAGCACTACCAGAAGTACCAGACCATCTGGAACGGCAATGGCGGGCGGACGTACTTCTACCAGAACGAGATGCCGTACGACCCACCGAACCAGGCGTCCTGGATGAACGGCTCGACGCAGGGCTACGCGGCCTACAAGGTCGCCGCCTCGGTCACCAGCCACCAGGCCTACGGTCTCGGCAGCTACTGCTACTTCAACGTCAACCCGGGCGTGGCCGCCGAGCGTGCCATCGAGGCGCCGAACAACTCGGGCGTCCGCTTCACCAGCATGGTGACGGTCTCCCTGGGCGGCACAGGCACCATTCGGCACGTCGTCAACAACACGGGGGGCCCGTCCAACTCCACGACCAACGTGGCCAATCTGACCAGCTACCCCTAGCGCGCCACCCAGCTCCGCCGTCGGCCGTCCCGCTCTGCCCGAGGGGCGGCCGACCCACCCCCGACACCTCCAAGGAGCGTCCTCAGTCATGTCCCTGACCCAGCGCAGACCCCGGCTCGCGGTCCTCGCCGTTCTCTCCGCCCTTCTCACCACGCTGTTCACCGTGACTCCCGCCCAGGCCGCCGACGGCACGATCACCGGACTCGCCGGCAAGTGTGTCGACGTCGCGGGTGCCTCCAGCGCCAACGGCACCGCCGTACAGCTCTACGACTGCAACGGAACGGGCGCCCAGACCTGGTCCAACCCCGGTGACGGGACGCTGCGCGCGCTCGGCAAGTGTCTGGACGTCGTCGAGCGCGGCACCGCGGACGGCGCGGCGGTCCAACTGTGGGACTGCTCCGGCGGCAGCAACCAGCAGTGGGTGGTCACCGCGGCCCGCGACATCGTGAACCCGGCCGCGAACAAGTGCCTGGACGTCCGGGACAACAACAGCGCCAACGGCACCCGGCTGCAGATCTGGACCTGCACGGGCGCCGCGAACCAGAAGTGGAACGCGCCCGCGGGCGGAGGCAACGGCAACCCGTCCGGATTCGTCGTCACCGAGGCGCAGTTCAACCAGATGTTCCCGAGCCGGAACTCGTTCTACACGTACAGCGGCCTGGTCGCCGCACTGAGCGCCTACCCCGGCTTCGCCAAGACCGGCAGCGACACGGTGAGGAAGCAGGAGGCCGCGGCCTTCCTCGCCAACGTCAACCACGAGACCGGCGGACTGGTCCACATCGTGGAGCAGAACACCGCCAACTACCCCCACTACTGCGACTGGAGCCAGTCATACGGCTGCCCGGCGGGCCAGGCCGCCTACTACGGGCGCGGCCCGATCCAGCTGTCGTGGAACTTCAACTACAAGGCCGCCGGGGACGCGCTCGGTCTCGATCTGCTGGGCAACCCGTGGCTCGTGCAGAACGACGCCTCCGTCGCCTGGAAGACCGGCCTGTGGTATTGGAACACCCAGTCCGGCCCCGGCACGATGACCCCGCACAACGCCATGGTCAACCAGGCCGGCTTTGGCCAGACCATCCGCTCCATCAACGGCTCCCTGGAGTGCGACGGCAAGAACCCGGCCCAGGTGCAGAGCCGGGTGGACGCCTACAACCGGTTCACCTCGATTCTCGGCGTCTCGCCCGGCAACAACCTCTACTGCTGACGGCCAGTACTCAACTAGGAGTAGAGATGCGCAAGTTGGGCCCCCTGGCCAAGCTCCTCCTCGGAGCGGTCGGCGCGCTGACGCTCGTCGTCGCGGTCCCGGCGACCGCCCACGCGAATGTCCTGACCCTGCTGCCGCAGAACGCGGACGGCCTGGACCAGACCTTCTCCCCCGCCTACGACTACGACGGCGACGGCTGCTACGCCACCGCCGCCATCGGCGCCGACGGCACCCTCAACCCGGGTCTGAAGCTCGGCGGCGACGTCAACGGCAAGTGCCACGACTACGTCCAGCTGGCCAACGCCAACACGTATTCGCGCTCGAAGTGCAACAACGGCTGGTGTGCCGTGATGTACGCCAGCTACTTCGAGAAGGACCAGATCACCCTCGGTCCGGCGGCCCTCGGTCACACCCACGACTGGGAGCACGTCATCGTGTGGATCCGCGACAACGAGGTCCAATACGTGTCGGTGTCCCAGCACGGCGGCTACCAGGTGGCCGCCCGTTCGGCGATCCGCTTCGACGGCACCCACCCGAAGATCGTCTACCACAAGGACGGCGTCTCGAGTCACTGCTTCCGCTTCGCCAACGGCAACGACGAGCCGGCGGAGAACGCGACGGGCAACTGGTTCTACCCACGCCTCGTCGGCTGGAACGGCTACCCGGCCGGCTACCGCGACAGGCTCATGAGCGCGGACTTCGGCTCGGCGACGATCAAGATCGACGACGGCGACTTCCAGTGGGCCCTGGACCACGCGAAGCCGTCCGGAATCCCCTTCGATCCGAACGGCTGAGGCTCGGCCCTGCAGCGTACGGGACATTCTCCATCGCGGTGATCTTCACCGTACGGCCTCCTCGACCACGTCGGCCACGCCGAGCAGTCGGCCCACGCGGTCGGGGTGGCCGTGTCCGCTCAGCGACTCGGGATACTCGGCCTTGGTGGCCAGGGTGCGGGCGGCCTCGTAAGCCATGACGACAGCGTGAGTGTCGGCCAACTCTCTTGAGCAGTCCGGGACTTCGACCTTCATGCCGTCGACGGCCACTGTCACCCCGGCCAGTTCGGAGACTTGCTTGGTGAGCAACCCTGCCTTCAGAGGTAACCGGCGAAGGGTTGGACACCCATCAGGACCGCACCGGCGCCGTCGTACATGCCCTCCTGGAGGAAGGCGTGCTGCGGGACGACCGACGCGTCGCGCAGGTGGCGCTGGAGGGGGCTGCCGTCGGCGATGGCGCCAATTCCGCCGAGTTGGTACGCGGCCCGTACGACCTCGAAGGAGGTCTTGGCGAGATGCGCGGACGCCAGACGCAGCGCGCTCGCCTGCTCGTCCGTCGCCGGGTCTCCCGCCTTGACCGTCGCCCAGGCCTCCTCCGTGGCCTCGTAGAAGAAGGCGCGCGCGGAACGGAGTTGGGCCTCCGCCTGGCCGACCGCGATGCGGTACGTGGCGCGGTCTGCGGGCTTGGGGGCGCCGGTGTAGCCGGAGCGGGCGCCCTGCGCGATGACGTGGTCGAGGGCGGCGCGGGCCGTTCCCAGACCGACGACGGCCAGGACCTGCGCGGCGTAGGGGACCGTCGGGTAACGGTAGAGCGGTTCGTCGACCGTGGCATCGCCGCCGCGGACGAACGTCCACTCTTCGGGTACGACGGGCCCGTCGACCACCAGGTCATGGCTACCGGTGCCGCGCAGGCCGACGACGTCCCAGTTCTCGGCGATCTCCACCTGGTCCGGCCGCAGTACGGCGGTGAGGGGCCGGCCGGCCCTGTCCTCGCCCGCCTTGACGCCGACGCCGAGGACGTCCGCGCCCTTGCAGCCGCTGGCGAACCTCCATCGGCCCGAGACCCGGAAACCGCCCTCGACGCGTTCGGCGGGCTGTACGGGGAACAGACCGCCCGCGAAGACGACATCGGGTCCGGCGGCATACAACTCGGCCTGGGTGTCCAGCGGCAGGGCCGCCAGGTAGACCAGGGACGATCCGAAGCTCGCGACCCAGCCGGCCGAGGCGTCGACGGCCGATATCCGCTCGATGAGGCGGAGGAACTCCGCGGGCGGAAGGGCGTCGCCACCGAAACGCTTCGGCGCGCTCGCCCGGTAGATTCCCGCGTCCTTGAACACGGCGATCACATCCCGCGGAACGTGCCGCTTCTCCTCGAATTCGGCCCGCCGTTCGGCGACCAGCGCCAGCACCTGATCGAAGTGCGTCATGAGGGGATCTCCTCGCATTGTCGGGCGGTTCAGGTGCCCGCCATGTCCTCACGCTGAGCGGTCAACAGGCCCCCCATCATGGGGACTTGAACCACGTCAAGTAAGGGAATTCCCTAGGGCCCGGAGGCGGAACGCGTGACGACGGCGGTAGTCGGCCCGCTCTAGATCCTTCATGGGGCCTCCCGGTTCCCTACGGGAGAAAGCTGACTCCTGGATCGGTCCGAAGCCCAGGGCGCCCGACCTCATCGGCCCGCGGGCGATCCCGGCGGGTCCCCGCACTCCTGCCCTGTGTGCGGGGAAGAGTGCGGGGAGTTGTGCGCGGAGGACGATGTCGGCGTGGCCGAACCGGTCAGGTGGTCGTGAGGCCGGCCTTCGTCAGCCACTCCTTGGCGACGGTGGCGGCGTCCTCCTTGTCATTGACCAGCTTCTTCATCATGTCCAGCAGGTCCGTGGTGGTGAGCTTGGCCGAGACGCCGTTGAGTGCCGCCTTGGCCGTGTCGTTGACCCCGGACTTGTGGACCAGGGGCGTGAGGTTCTGCGAGGAGAAGAGGTTCTTCGGGTCCTCCAGCACCACCAACTTGTCCTCGACGATGGCGGGATCGGTGGTGTAGATGTTCGCGGCCTGCACCTTGTCCGAGTTCAACAGCTTCAGCAGGGTGCTCTGGGCACCCGCGTCGAGCGGCTGGAACTTCCCGAACTCGACGCCGTAGATCTTCTTCAGACCGACCCAGCCCTGCGTACGGGTCTTGAACTCCGAGCCGGCGCCGATCGTCCACTCCCCCGCGACCGGCTTGAGGTCGGCGAGGGTCTTGAGGTTGTACTTCTTGGCCGTCGCGGCGGTGACCGTGACCGAGTCCTTGTCCTGGGCCTCGGCGGAGTCGAGGATCTCCACCGACGACGGGAGCTTCTTCCTCAGTTCGGCGTTGATGTCCTCCGTGTCGGTCGCGGTGCTGGCCTTGTCGACCGCCGTCGCCAGCAGGGCGCCGTTGTACTCCGGGAAGACCTGGATGCCCCCCTTGACCACCTGGTCGTAGTAGACCTCACGGGCCCCGATGTCCGCCCTGGGGCGGGGACCTCGGTTCCTGCACCGCGCGATCCGGGAGATCGTCCACCGCCTGGACGACGACCGGCCCTGCGGCGTGGACGTGGAGGCGGTGCACCGCGACGTCCTGGGTTCCCATGGCGTCCGGAGCGCACTGCGCACCATCGTGGGAGGGACGCCGGCCGTAGCAGGAGGGGCCTCAACCGTGGTGGGAGAAGCTTCATGACCAACGTCGACGTGCACCAGCATCTGTGGACCCCGCCACTGGTGGCGGCCCTGCGTTCCCGCACTGAACCGCCGTTCCTGGACGGCTGGACCCTGATTTTGAACGGTGAGCCGCCCTACGAGATCCCGCCCGCCGACCACGACGTGACACGGCGCGCAGAGCTCGCGGTCGCCGACGGCCTCGGCCGGGCACTCGTCTCGCTCTCCGCCCCGATCGGCGTGGAATGGCTGCCCTCGGCCAAGGCACGCCCCCTGCTCGACGCCTACCATGAGGGCG
Organism: Streptomyces sp. cf386; assembly: GCF_900103585.1. Classification (GTDB taxonomy): domain Bacteria; phylum Actinomycetota; class Actinomycetes; order Streptomycetales; family Streptomycetaceae; genus Streptomyces. Next base: position 20,928 of record NZ_FNHV01000016.1, on the reverse strand, counting down.
CGGCCGCACTCCCCGAGCCGTTCGGAGCCTGGGCCGCCGCCTGCGTACGGGACATTGATACGAAGGCGACGGCCGAGGATCTAGCCCGGGGTTTCGTCGGCCTCCAGCTCCCGGCGAACGCCCTTGCCGACGCGGGCGGTTACGCGCGGTGCGCCCCGCTGCTCGACCTGCTCGAAGAGCGCGATCTCCCGCTGTTCGTCCACCCGGGCCCGGCGGCCGGCCAGTCCGAGGGGCCCGGTTGGTGGCCCGCGATGGTCCCCTACGTCCAGCAGATGCACGCGGCCTGGTTCGCCTTCCGAGCCTTCGGCCGCGCACGCCATCCGCGCCTGCGGGTGTGCTTCGCCCTGCTGGCCGGGCTCGCTCCGCTGCACGGGGAGCGCTTCGCCGCCCGGGGCGACGGGGGCGGCGTCGAAGTGGCCCCGGATGTGTTCGTCGAGACGTCCTCGTACGGCCCACGCGCCGTCGACGCGATCGTCCGCGCCCTCGGTGGGGACGCCGTCGTCCAGGGCTCGGACCGGCCCTACGCGGAGCCGCCGCAACATCCCGGCTTCGGTCTGGGCGGAGCAGCGGCGGACGCCTTCCGCATCGCCAATCCCCGACGACTGCTCACCGGAAACAGCCGTGCCGGTCAATCGCCCGTCCGGTGAGACACTCGGCTACGTACCCACATACAGCGATGCCCATGAACACGGCCGCGATCGACACCACCGCGCTCCGGGCCTGGCGGGCGAGTCAGACAGGGTTGTCCCACAGCACATGCAAGGTGGGCGGCTTGCGGAAGACCAGACCGTACGGCGCAGTGGGGAAGTCCGGGTCGAGGCGCAGGGCGGGGAGTCGTTCGAGCAGGTGCCGGAGGGCGATGCGGGTCTCCAGTCGGGCGAGGTGCGCGGCGATGCAGTGGTGCGGGCCGTGGGCGAACGCCAGTTGGAGCCGGACGTTCTCGCGACGGACATCGAACCGATCGGGGTCTGGGAAGACATCCGGGTCGCGGTTGGCTCCCGCCAGGGAGACCGTGACCGCTTCACCCCGGCGGATCGTGGCCGAGCCGAGGACGGTGTCCCGGGTGGCGTAGCGGTCCACGAGCGCCGCGCCGGGTTCGAGACGCAGCGACTCCTCGATCGCACTGTCCAACAGGTCGGCGTCGCCCCGGACAAGAGCGAGCTGGTCGGGGTGTCGCAGCAGATGCAACAGCGCGTTGGTGATCATCGCTTCGGTGGTCTCGATGCCTCCGAACATCAGGACCGCGGCATTGGACACCACCTCGGGCAGATCCAACTGCCTGGCAGCGGAGACGAGGAGCGAGGGAACTGTCCGGTCGGTGACGGTGGTCTCCACAGCCGCCCGTAGCTGCGCGTACGCCGCGGCACCGGCGGGCCCCGCGGCATGTCCGGCGGTGATGTCCGAGACCGATCGCACGATGGAGTCGTACCAGGCAAGCACCGTGCCCGCATGGACGCCTACCAGCCCCAGTGCCTCGGCCACGACGGCGACGGCGAGCGGAGCGGCGAACGCACCGCGTATCTCGCCGGCGCCCGCAGGCTCCAGTGCGGCCATGAGCCGGTCGGACTCCCGCTCGATGAACGAGGCGAACCCGGCATGCACCTCCCGAGGGCGGAAAGGAGCGGCGAAGGGCTCACGGTGCCGGGTGTGCTCGTCGCCGTCCAGGGACAGCATGCTCGGCCCGACGACCTGTGCGGTGGAGAACCGGGGATCGTCGACGGTGAAGGTCGCGGCGTCCCGCATCACACTCACCGCGAGGTCGCGACGGGTCACCAGCCAGCCGTCCAGCTCGGGCAGCCAGGACACGGGCTCGTGCGCACGGAGCAGCGCCAGCCGTCGATGCGGATCCTGGGCGAGTTCGGCGATCGTGGTCGCGGCACCGAGCGGGAAGGACTCGACAACCCTCATCCATTGCTCGACTCTCTGCGCGCGGCGCGACTGGAAGATCCGTACCGTGATCACGTACCCCGGAAAAGGCTCAGCCTCACCTGCCGGTCCGGATCGTCACCTACCCCCGGCGAGCGCACCCGGGCACACTGAGGCGTTGGCCCGCACCGAAGCACCACGGCACGGAAGCGCAGCACACCCGCCGGCCAGGCGGGCGTGGTGCGAACCTGACCCACCGTCCACGGGGAGACTTGGGTGACCAGAGCACGCCGTACCACCGTCAGACGTTCACCGCTGATCGCCTCGGTGTTGAGCTTGCTTGTCGTAACCGCTCTCGCGGTGTCCGACACCAGCGCGGCAGCAGCGCCTGCGACGGGCACCGCACCATCCGCCGCCGCAGTGTCCAGAGTTGCCTCCGCTGTCGAATCCCTGGCAATCGCCGGAACGACCTGGGCCGTGGACGAGCGCACCGGGAAGCTGCGGGTTCTCGCCGACACCACGGTCGCGGACGCGGACCTGGCCAGACTCAGCCGTGCCACCGGGCGTTCTGCGGGTGCCATAACCCTCGAACGGCTCGACGGCCGACTGCGCACCCTTCTGTCGGGCGGCGACGGCATCTACGCGGCCGGTCGGCGCTGCTCGGCAGGGGTCAACGTGCAAAGCGCGTCCACGTACTACTTCGTCACCGCCGGCCACTGCACCGACGGCATGCCCACCTGGTACACCAGCTCCGCCATGACCACGACGATCGGCCCCACCACCGGCACCAGCTTCCCCGGCAACGACTTCGGCGTCGTCCAGTACTCCCACCCGGCCGTACCCCACCCCGGTGCCATCGGAACCGTCGATGTCACCGGGACCGCGACCGCCCACGTCGGCCAGAGCGTCTGCCGTCGGGGAGCGACCACCGGTGTCCGATGCGGCGTGGTCACCGCGCTGAACGCGACCGTCAACTACGGGAGCGGCGACATCGTCTCCGGGTTGATCCAGACCAACATCTGCGCCGAGCCGGGCGACAGCGGCGGCCCGCTCTACGCCGGCGACAAGGTCATCGGCATCCTCTCCGGCGGCTCAGGAAACTGCACCACGGGAGGGACCACTTACTACCAGCCGATCCAGGAAGTACTGAACGCCTACGGGCTGTCCGTCTACTGACGGGACGTTGGGGCCCGGTCGGCCGCGGGCCCGCCCGTCACGGCAAGGTCGGTGCCTGATGAAGCTGCCGCTCGCCTCGTCATGGCGGAACGCGTCGTCCTCGAAGGAGTCCCACAGCCCCGCCGCCGAGTTGTTGGGCGGTCATCGGGCGCCACCCTGTTCGACCAGGACGTCCGCCCACCAACGTTCGGCCACCCGTGGATGCGAGCGGAGCCAGCCGACCACGGCGTTCTCGCCGTAGGCCGCCAGGAGGGGGTTGTTCGGATCGTCGGTGACGCCGCGGCTGCGCGCCGCCAGTTCCGTCGGCAGGTGCAGCGGCTCGACGACCGCGTCGAGGCGGGGGCCCAGGAAGAACGGGATGGAGAACCGCTCCACGCCCGACTGCGGGCTGACGACGCGGTGCTGTGTGGCCTTCAGATAGCCCTGGGTTGCTATCTCCAGCATCTCGCCGATGTTCAACACGAAGGCGCCGGGCACGGGCGGGGCGTCGATCCACTCGCCGTCCTCGCGCTGCACCTGCAGCCCGCCGACCTCGTCCTGCTGCAGGAGGGCGAGGTAGCCGTAGTCCTTGTGCGCACCCACTCCCTGGTCGGCGTCCTGAGCGACGCGCGGCGGGTAGTGGACGATCTTCACGTACACGGCCGCCTCGTCGTCGAACCACGTGTCGAAGTAGCCCTCGTCCTGTCCGAGCGCGGCCGCCAGGGCCCGCAGGACCTCGCGGCTCACGCGGAGCGCCTCCGCCTGCCAGCGCAGGACGATCTCCCTCAACTCCGGCTGCGCGGACGGCCATTGGTTGGGGCCGATCAGACGCAGGTATGCGGGGTCGTGCGGGCCCGTGTCGAGCGCCGCGCGTTCCGGGCCGATGTCGATCTGCTCACGCCAGTCGGCGTTGCCCCCGGTGTGCTCGGTCCCGGTGCGCGTATAGCCGCGGAACTGCGGTGAGTTGACGTTCTCGATCTCCAGCCGCCGCTCCTCCGGCAACGCGAAGAAGGTGCGGGCCGCGCCGAGGATCTCGTCCTGCAGCGATACGGGGACGCCGTGCCCGGTGACGTAGAAGAAGCCCACCTCGTGGGCCGCGGCACGCAGTTCGGCGAGGAAGCTGTCGCGGTCCGCGTCCGGGGCACTGAAGCGGGAGATGTCGATGACAGGCAGGGCTGTGGGCTGGGCCATGGGGTTGTTCCTTCGTGGGGACGGCCGACCGGTCACGGCGACACACGTCAACGGGGCTGCCGGGTAGGTCAGTTGCCCGAGGGATGCGCCGAGAGCGGGGTGGGACAGGAGAGAAGCGTCGGGGTCGTGGGCCGTGGAACGGCGATCAGCAACAGACCTCGTCGAACTGGTCGGCGCGGCGGCTCACCCAGAACGGGTCGAGCAGCACCGTGTGCACCTGGCCAGTGGTTTCCATGGCCGGATCAAAGCACACCCGACAACGTGAGTCCACTGCGTCTCCCGGTCGACGGGGACACCCCGATCGAGCTGGTGCACCCATGCCACCGTGTGGTTACCTGACTCCATGACCGTGCTCGTGACCCGCCGCCACGTCGACTACGTGCGTGTCACCACCACGGGTTGTTCCGCCGTGAGCTGACTCCGTCCTCCGGCGTCCGACCAACCCCGGCCCTGGCCACGGCGGACCTCCTCCCGCAGGAGCTACCCGACCGCGAGACCTCCGCCCGCGAGCAGCGACCTCTGGCGGGGACGTTCTTCACCCAGAGCGGGGGCAACCCGCTTCCGGTGGGCCCCTGAACCTCAACTCCCCCCTTGCCTTGCCGCACTCCCCTCTGACCACCAGTGCCGTACTCAGCAGGAGCACACATGACCGTCCAGGACTCCCTCGCCGACACCGACACCTTCGCCGCCGAATGGGAGGAGTGGCATCAGCGCAAGGATTCCGCCCTCGCCCATGAGCACGGATTCCTCGCCGTCACCGGCCTGCACTGGCCGACCACCGACCCCCAGCGCTTCCCCGGTACACCCGGCACCTGGTCGACGGGCGACGACGGGGTCACCGTCGTACTCGACGCCGGAGAGGAACTCGTCATCGACGGCACCGCGGTGCGCGGACGGCACGCTTTCGGTGTCATCCCGGAGCGCGGTGGTGTCAACGCCGTCTGGGGCGACGCTGTGATCGAGGTCGCCAAACGCGGGGGCCATGACGTGATCCGGCCACGGCACCCGGAGCATCCTTTGCGCACCGAGTTCGCCGGGACACCCGCGTATGCGCCGGACCCGCGCTGGGCGGTCACCGGCACGTACACGCCGTTCCCGGAGCTGCGGCCGACGACCGTGGGCGCCGCCGTCGAGGGACTCCAGCACGTCTACGACGCACCCGGCGAGATCCGCTTCCGGATCGACGGTCAGGAACTCACCCTGACCACGTTCAACGGTCACACACCCGGCAGCCTCCTGGTGCTGTTCACCGACGCGACCTCCGGCGTGACCACCTACCCGGCCAACCGCGCCCTGCAGATCGAGGCACCCGGGCCCGACGGAACCGCGGTGCTGGACTTCAACCGCGCCACCAACCTGCCCTGCGCCTACACCGACTTTGCCACCTGCCCGCTGCCGCCCGCCGAGAACCGGCTCCCGGTCGCGATCGAGGCGGGTGAAAGGATCCCCTACGAGCGCGAGCAGATCGCGCAGTGAGCAACCCAGGCCGATGAGGTCGAGACGTCATCCCGCCCTGGGCCCTGTCGTTCGGATCAGCTCGGCGTCGCGCACGAAGCCGTTCCTGCAGCCGGCCTGATCCGAAAGACAGGCCCTGGCAGGGTGAGGGCGAGTGCCGTGCCCGCGGCCGCGATGCCGTCGCCGCAGTACAGGACGATGCCGGGCACCCTGCGGACCCTGGCCGCGAGTAGGACACTTCGGTCAGGCGCGTCATGGGTCAGACCCCGGAACCGGGACAGCACCCACCCATCCTCCCGCCCGTCACAGCATCCCCACCCAGAAATACTGAGCATGACAGGCACCGGCATGTGGATCTCACCCGGCCCACGACCATGGGCTGTACCTCTCCACTGCTTCCGGAGCTTCTACGCCTCACCGTTCGAAGCCGCCGCGGCCCCGGTCAGGAGCAGAGTCACCAACCGCGTGAGCCGGGGGCGAACTCGGAGGCCACCTCGCCACCTGGGGCTGCCCACCATGAGCACCCCGTCCGTCCGACCGGCCCGGGACGGCCGGATACAGTGCGCGCAACGGCAGCCTGGTTGCTCAAGGAGGGGAAGCGTGACTGACACCAGCGAAACCCGATCCGCCGACAGCACGGCGCACGCGACTCAGCAGAGCCGACTGCACCGCCTGATGCGCTACCTCCCCCTGATCGCCCCCGTCCTGCTGTGGACCGTGCCCTGCTGGCTGCTGCTGCACACCGGCCAGCACTGGCCGCTCCCTGTCACGCTCGCCGGCACCGCCCTGTTCGCCCTCGGCCTGATCGGTATGCCGCTCGCGATGGTGCGCGGCCACGGCCGACGCCAGCAGGACTGGGCTGCGATCGTCGGAGACACCCTGCTGGGCACCATCTGGACCCTGTTCACATGGTCCGTCGTGCTCGGCGTCCCGCTGCGGCTCGCCCTGACCGTGACCGGCGTCGGCGACGGCCATGACCGGGCCCGGATCGTCACCTGGGCGGTCCTCGGCACAGCCACCGTGCTGCTCACCTGGGGGTACGCAGAGGCCCGCCGGGTACCACGGGTGCGCCGCCTGGACGTGCAACTTCCGCGCCTGGGGGCCGGGTTGGACGGCCTGCGTGTCGTCCTCATCACCGACACCCACTACGGCCCGCTCGACCGCGCCCGCTGGTCGGCGCGGGTCTGCGAGACGGTCAACACGCTGGAGGCCGACCTGGTCTGCCACACCGGAGACATCGCGGACGGCACGGCCGAACGCCGCCGCGCACAGGCCGCTCCACTCGGCACCGTGCAGGCCACCCGGGCCCGGGTCTACGTCACCGGCAACCACGAGTACTACAGCGAGGCCCAGGGCTGGGTCGACCTGATGGACGAGCTGGGCTGGGAGCCGCTGCGCAACCGCCATCTGCTGCTCGAGCGCGGTGGCGACACCCTCGTGGTCGCCGGCGTGGATGACGTCACGGCCGAGTCCTCCGGCCTCGCCGGCCACGGCGCCCACCTCGCCGGAGCCCTGCACGGCGCCGACCCTGACCACCCCGTTCTGCTCCTGGCCCACCAGCCCAAGTTCGTCGACCGGGCGGTAGCCGGCGGCGTCGACCTCCAGCTCTCCGGCCACACCCACGGCGGCCAGATCTGGCCCTTCCACCACCTGGTCCGCATCGACCAGCCCGCCCTCGCCGGCCTCAGCCGCCACGGCACCCGCACCCTCCTCTACACCAGCCGTGGCACCGGCTTCTGGGGCCCGCCCTTCCGCGTCTTCGCCCCCAGCGAGATCACCCTGCTCGTACTCCGCTCCCCGCAGCGGCCCCCCACGCCGTAGCGCTGGACGGGCCGACCGTTCCGGCAGACCATCGCCATCGTCGACGCCTACGACGACCCGAACGCCGAGTCGGACCCGGCCACCACCCACGACAGTCAGGCTCTGACGCCCCTGTCCGGAACTCCCTCCGATCCGCTCCACCGCGGGCCGCACGACGCCGGTCGGCCAAGCTCCACGGGGCAAGGGCCGTGACTCCTTCCACGTGCGCTGATGACTGCACTGGCAAGGCATCACCCCCTTCAGCGCTGACGGTGGACTGTGGCCACTTCGTCTCGCAGATCAGGGTTGTGTGAACTACGCATCACGCATTCATGCGGCCGGCCTCGATCGTGTGTCGCACGAGCCGAGGTGCACGCGATCTCGATGGCTCTGGGAGCGCCGGAGGCGAGGGAGTCTCCGGGAGAGGCCGCTGGCGCAGGCGATCTCCCCGCCAGGGCAGAGACGACGGCACACAAGGAGCGCGCGGCGTCCAGCGGCTCCTGCATGCCAGCCACCATGCAGGCGAAGCCGGTGCCCTGCGAACCGGCACACCGCGTCATTCCGAAGGAATGCGAAACTCGAATCTGGGACGGTCCCACGGGACGGCGGGCGGGTTCGCGAGCGCGGTCCCGGTCCGCACTGCACCAACGCGGTGGTAGAAGTCAGCGGCGGGAAGATGCGACACGACCTTGACACGGTCGAGCCCGGCGGCACGGGCCTCGGACTGCATGTGCGCGACGAGCAGCCGTCCAATACCACGTCCTTGCGCTTCGTCGGCGACGAACAGCAGGTCGAGCTCCGGTGGAGCGAGGACGAGCGAGTAGAACCCGAGGACCCGGCCTCCATGCTCGTCGGCGCCGACGGCTACGAAGGTGCGGTGGGCTTCGATGTAATCAGGACCGACCCGGTAGCCCGCCACTGCGGCTGCGTACTTACCCTCGTAGGCGCCTGAACCACGCACGAGCCGCGTGAGCCGTTTGGCATCCCGCGCGACTGCCCTCCGTATCGTGATCGGCTGGCTGATCGGGGAAGTGCGTGAACCCATCGGGAGAGTATGTCTCACCGGGAAGTGCCTTCCTGCGGCGGGTCGACTGCTCGGGCAGGCGTTCCTCCGGCGCGGCTTCGGCGCCACCTGTGCCAGGTGGGACCATCAGCTCGGAGCGGGCGGGCTACGGCCAATCCGACATGGCCGCAGTCCCACGGTCTGCATCAGTCGAGATCCGGACCATTCCCGGGCCAGCAGTCCCGGCAAGGTCTCCGCTGCTGCCATACTCGCAGGTCAGCGAGTTGCTGCCGCTGCACCACCAGCAGACGAAGAACCTCCTGGTACCGCTCAGTCGCCTCTGCAGCCCGCTTCGAGAAGCGCCCGACGGCAATCGCGCAGTCTTGTCGTCTCCCTACAACGCCACACGAAGAAGGCCTCACGCCTCGCCCCAGGCGAGACCGCAGCATCAGGTCAGCACGCGTCCTGCCACAGCCGCCCACAGACATCCGCACCATGGAATCGTCCGCCACCCGAAACCACTCCCGACACCCGCTTTGCCGCGCTCCCGCCAGCGATCCAAAAGCGGGAGGCAACGCCCGACCGCCTCCCGCTCGTCAGCCGCCCGAATTCAAGCATTCCCGCAGGTCAACGCACCCTCCCCCGCGGCTTCAACGGCACCGCCGGCAGCTTCGGAGCAGGCAGCGGATCCCCGTCGTACCCCTTCACCTCACCGAACCGCGAGCCTTCCATCCAGTCCCGCCGCGCCGCCGCGATCTCCTCCTGGGACCGTCCGATCCAGTTCCAGAACATAGCGAATCCTGCGCGCATCAGTGCAGGTCAGCGCTGTTCCGAACCGGTGAGGGTCAGCAAGCTGCCAGCATCGGTCGTGGAGGAGTCAGCAACCATGGGTTCCGCTGTCCTGGTTCGTGGGATGGGGTCGTTTTTCAAGGAGTGTGAGCATCCGCGGTCGCGGTGGTCGAAGTGCCCTCACCCTTACAAGATCCGGTACAGGTCGGCGGCGGGGCGGCAGTTGGAGGAGTCCGGGTTCACGACCCAGGATGCGGCCATCGAGCGTTTGACGGAAATCTACAAGGCGAAGAAGACGGCCCCCCGGGGCCAGGCGAAGGCTGACCGCATCGCCCGGTACGGGGCGATGCGGTTTGAGGAGTACGCCACCGAGTGGAAGGCAGGACAGCGGGATCTGGGGCCGGCTTCTGTGGTGCACCTGGAGTCGCTGCTGAACATCCATCTGCTGCCGCTGCTGGGCAGCCGGCGGATGAACTCCTTCGACCACAAGGTGGTCGAGGTCTTCTTGCAAACCCTGGAACGTAATGGCATCGGCCTGGCCGCCCAGGCGAACGCCTTCGACAAGCTGAAGGCGATCCTGCTGGACGCGAACCGGCTCGGGCTGTTCGACGACAACCCGGTGGCCGGGGTGAAGCCGCCGCAGTACGACCCCAAGCGGGTGGTGATCCCCTCACCGGAGCAGCTGGGTCAGATACGCACCGCCGGTGACGACAGCTTCCTGCTGGTCTCCGACCTGATGAGCGGGTGCGGCATGCGCAACGGCGAGGCGTTCGCGGTGAACCTGAACAACATCGTCGCCGACGACGTCTACCGCATCACCGAGCAGGTCAACCGGACCACCTGCCAGTACGAGCGGCTCAAGCACCGCAAGGCGGGCGAGTACCGGGACGTGCCCCTGCCCGCGCGGGTGCGGCAGACCATCGAGTGGTACGCCGCCAAGCACGGTAGCGTCGACGGCTACCTGCTGCGCCACCCGAGCGACCCGTCCCGCACGTTCCCGCACTACCACATCGCCAACCAGTGGCAGCGGATCAAGAAGGCCGGCCAGGTCGACATCCCCGACGGGATGGTCGTCTACGGCATGCGGCACTTCTTCGCCTCCAACTGCCTCACCCACGGCATTCCCATCACCGACGTAGCCGAGTGGATGGGCCACAAGACCATCGAGATCACCTTCAAGATCTACCGCCACCTCATGCCCGGCTCCATCAGCAAAGCCGCCAAGATCCTCAACCTCGACCTCGCCGCATGAAAAGCACGCTCCGGGTGACAGCAGGAGCGGTTCAGACATCGCCAAGCGCGTAGGCCCCGACACTGCCTCAACTACAGCGACGCCGAGGCCGACCACCTGGCGCTTATCGGCCGAGTCTGGTGGCCAGCAGGAGAATGCCGTATCCCCGCTAATGCGTGTTACGCAAGGTCGTGAGCTGGGCATCTCCGCGGTACAGCCGGGGCGTTAAGGGCTGAGTGGCTGCGGTGGAGACGTTCATAGGGCTGCGAGTGACACAGTTTCAGCGTCTGTTGATGATAGTGCAGGAGCGCGGCGGTAATGGCACCCTTCGGGGCCTGCCGTTCCTGGACGACCCTGGCGCCCGCGACCGGAGCGTGGGCGCGTCCTCGCGTAACTACCGATTCTCGGCGAGTGTGCAGGTCATTGTGGAGGCCGACTCCCGGCTCGTAGTGGCCGCGGCCCGGCCGCTGCCGGGCACCGCCGCGGACGCGCATGCCTGGCGGCGCTCCGGCCTGGCCGAACGCTGTGACGGGGTGACGGTGCTCGGTGATGGCGCCTACCTCAAAACCGGCCTGATCGTCCCGCACCGCAAACGCCCCGGACGCCCACTGCTGAAGGGCGCAGAGGAAGACAACGCCGAGCACCGCAAGGTCCGTCCCCGCGTGGAGCACGTGATCGGATGGATGAAGAACTACAAGATCCTTCGCGAATGCCGGCAGCGCGGCGACGGCCTCCACCACGCCGTGCAGGCCGTCGCCCGCATGCACAACCTCGCCCTCGCCGCATGACCAGACAGACCAACACCCCAGCTCATGCTGCCTGATCACAGCCTTGTGTCCACACCCGCGGGTGCACCAGCACGCTCTGCTCGGCCGATACCTTGGCCCCTACTTCCCAGAGATCCTGGAGGAATCCCTCTCAAAATGGACGGGCCGCGCCACTCGTTCATCACGGCCAACGAGTGATCGCTACACAGGTCCACCCATTGCGAGTGCTGGTCTGGAAAGGGCACGGCTCGGAAAGCGCGGCAGCCCCCTTCCTTGTCGCAGGCTGAGCACGGCTTTGCCAGGGGCGCGGTGCAGCTTGCCCTGGTGTGCACGCGGTCGGGTTCGGCCGGTGCGAGATCGAGGCGCGTCGCGCCCAAAGCCGCCAGTCACAGGGAGTTCTGTTCCCGCGCTTGGAGCTCCTCAGCAGACCGAGCCGGAGCCAACGCAGCCCAGCGCCAGTCATCGCCGCTTGCAGGGAGGGCGCAGTCAAGCGTCACGGCAATGACTGACACGTCCTCCTGTTGTCGCTGCGTCTCCGCCTCCTTCTCTTGGTACTGCCTCACTTCGGCCAAGCTATGGGCACTGGCCGGGCATTTACGTTGCTTTGCGACGCCCCAACGATCACAGTGAAAGTAGGCCGTGAGGAAGATCCTGCGGCAGGGTTGCGTCCATGGAGATGGTGTATGGGTTCGACCCGATCCGGGGGTTTGCTCCGGCATCGGGATGGTGCCCGCATAGATGAACGGCCACCGGCTGATCTTCGAGGTGTCGAAGCTCGAAGGAGATCAGCACGATGACCGCATCCGACAGTCTGCCCCTGCACGCCCTCGCCGAGGACAACCTCGCCGCGGCGAGTCCCGATCTGCTGCGCACGATGGTCAAAACGTTCGCCGACGCGCTGATGTCCGCGGAGGCGGACGCCCTCTGCAACGCCGAATACGGCCAGGTCAGCGACGAGAGAGTCAATCACCGCAACGGATATCGCCCGCGCGAGTGGGACACGAGGGCGGGCACCGTCGAACTGGCCATTCCCAAGCTGAGGCAGGGCAGTTACTTCCCGCACTGGCTCCTCGAACGCCGTCGTCGGGCCGAGCAGGCCCTCATTTCAGTGGTCGCCACCGCCTACCTGCTGGGCGTCTCCACCCGCAGAGTCGAGAAGCTCGCCGAGTCCCTGGGCGTCACCCAGCTGTCGAAGTCCCAGGTCAGCGCGATGGCCAAGCACCTGGACGAGCAGGTCACAGCCTTCCGCAACCGACCCCTGGACGCCGGGCCGTATGCCTTCGTCTGGGTCGACGCACTGACCCAGAAGGTCCGCGAAGGCGGCCGCATCATCAACGTCCACGCGCTGATCGCGGTCGGCGTCAACGCCGATGGCCACCGCGAGATCCTCGGGCTGGACGTCGCCTCCAGCGAAGACGGGGCCGGCTGGCTCGCCTTCCTGCGCTCGCTCATCGCCCGCGGCCTGTCCGGCGTCCAGCTCGTCATCTCCGACGCCCACGCCGGCCTGGTCGACGCGATCGGCGCCGTGTTGCCCGGCTCGTCGTGGCAGCGATGTCGGACTCACTACGCCCGCAATCTGCTGAGCCAGGTCCCCAAGTCGGCCCAGCCCTGGGTGGCGACGCTGCTGCGGACGGTCTTCGAACAGCCCGACACCGACGCCGTCCAGGCCGAGATGCGGCATGTCCTCGATGCGCTTGAGGCCAAGTTCCCCAAGGCCGCAGCCCACTTGGACGCCGCCCAGCACGACCTCTTGGCGTTCACCGCCTTCCCGCGCGAGATCTGGCGGCAGATCTGGTCGAACAATCCGCAGGAGCGGCTGAACAAGGAGCTCCGCCGCCGCACCGACGTGGTCGGCATCTTCCCCGACCGCACCGCCCTGGTCCGCCTGGTCGGCGCGGTGCTGGCGGAGCAGAACGACGAGTGGACCGAGGCCCGCCGCTACATGGGCCGCGAACTGCTGGCCAAGGCCCGCCTCCACGCGATCGAGTCAGAAAACGACGACACCGTCCTGCCCACCGAACTCACCGCATAGCCTCAAAACGAGATCACCGAGTGGCCGTCAATACACCACTCCAGCGGACGCGACCCCCGGACTATCTGCTGATCACCGGCCAGGGACTGATCGTGGTTGACGTCAAGTCACGTCAACGGCTGCGTCGGCCCGAGGTGGCATCCACCTTCGACTGGACCCGGCGTGCGGTGGAGTCCCGTTGCTGACGGTACGAGGTCTGGAATGAGCCGCCGGAGGCGGAACTGGAGAACATCCGCTTTCTGGCCGGCTACTGGCGGGACTGGTTATTCTCATCCAGGATCCTGGATGAGCTACGCCGAGCCGGCCTCGACGGCGTCCTGCTGGACGAGGCAGTCCGGTGCCTGCCCCGTTGGCTAGAGCCCCACGTCCGTGCCGCGGTCTATCACTTGCTTTGGGCGAACCATCTCCGCACAGATCTCGACCAACCCCTCAGCCCTGCACATGTGTTGAGGCAGGGAGAGCGTGAGCGGGGCCGGAGCCCGGGTGGGGGTCGGAACACGTTTTCGCTACGACGGGGAGGCCGTCGAGGTGGTGGAATTGGCCGCGACCACGGCAGGCAATGAGGTCGTTCTCAAGGACGGTCGGGGCCGGCTTCTGCGCCTGTCGTTGAAAAAGTTGCTGTTCTCCGATCGGGCACCTTGATTCCCGACCAGCCCGGCCCAGCGGCTGACGATGCGAGGAGATCGCCTCGGTGGTGCTGGACCAGCTGCAGGAAGGTGAACGGCTCCAGGTCCTCGAACGGGCCGCACATGTCCGTGAGCTGTTGACAGGTTTCCGTTCTGGAAGTCCTGAGCCCTCCGGGTGCGCGGATGGGATGCCCGGCGAGGCGGCAACGCAGCGCCGGAATCCCCGCGGACCAGCACCCACGCCCCGCAGACGGACAAGGTTCCCCGAATCGCGTACGGCGACTTGTTTCTCCTCGCTTCGGCGCGGGCGTGGGCGTGCCAGGGAGGACTCCCGATGACCCGTGACCGCCGCCGCAAGCAGGACATCCGCGTCCTCTGTGACGACAGTGATCCTCGGTACACCCGTGTACGCCGCCGGACGGCCAGCGCCACGGGTGCGAGCATCCGCGACTACCCCGGAGAGATCTACATGTGCACGGGCTGCGGACAGCCGGCATACGCCAGCTGACCTGGGCCCCCTGATTGCATCGGCCGACGCAGGGGGCTGACGTCGGCGTTCGGGGACGCTGGCTTCCCGGCCCGGAGCGGTGTTGGCTGGTCAGGCGTGTTCGGAGTCTGCTGCGCTGAACTTGGTGTGTCGGCTATGGGGGATGTGGGTGCGCGTCGGGAGGGTGTTGCGGGTGCGGCGGTGGAAGGTGGCGAGGCTGATGAGTGCGGCGGCGGTGAACCAGAGCAGCTGGATGCCGAGGTAGCTGGGCAGGGCGGTGGTGGAGAAGCCGGCGGCGGTGCTGGCCTGCATGGCCCCGTAGGAGGGCAATAGGCGTACGACGGGGCTGTCGGAGCCGGAGTTCGCGATCGGGTTCTGCAGGGCGAGGTCGATGACGCTGATCATGACGATGGTGAACATGCCCTCGACTTCCTTCCTCAAAAGTGAGCCCAGGGCGACCCCGATGGCGCCGTAGGTCATGGCGGCGCTGAACAGGGCGGCGGCGAGGTAGAGGGGCTGCTCGGGGGTCCAGAGCAGGTGGGTGAGGGCGGTGGCGTAGGCGGCGACGGCGCCGGAGGCGAGGGTGAGAGAGGTGATTTTGGCGAGGAGGAGGTGGGTGCGGGGGTAGCCGGCCAGTGCGAGGCGTCGGTCGAAGTTGCCGCCGGCGAAGGCGGAGGCGAACATCATGAAGCCGATGATCAGGGTGACGGCGTTCAGGGCACCGGTGATTTCAGTGAGCTGGTTGCCGGCCGGGGTCAGGATGTCCTTGGTGGCGCTGAGCTGGAATCTGGTCCGGGTGCTGGGGATCGAAAGGTAGGCGAGGGTGGTCCACAGCGGGATGAAGCCGGCGATGAGAACCATCGCGAAGCGGTTGCGCAGATGCTCGGCCAGCGCGTACCGGGTCGCGGTGACAAACAGCCCTGCGTGGCCGTGACTCTTCATGAGACCAACGCCTCCTGTACAGGCTGCAGGAGGCCGTCTTCCAAGCGCCAAAGCTCGTCCAGGCGGGCGGTGTCGTAGGCCAGGTGGGAGACGACCAGGACGGAGCGACCTTCCTGGCGCAGCAGCGCGGCCAGGTCCCAGAAGCGTTGGTAGGTCTCCCAGTCGAAGCCCTGGTAGGGCTCGTCCAGCAGCAGCACTTGCGGGTCGTGCATCAGAGCGAGGGTGAGGTTGAGTTTCTGGCGGGTGCCGCCGCTGAGCGTTTTGGCCTGCTGCTGGTCGTACTGACGAAAGTGCAGCCGGTCCATCACTTCTTCGGCGCGGTGCAGGTCGGGGAGTGCGTAGGCGGCCCTGAAGAACTCCAGGTGCTGACGGACGGTGAGCGCGTCGTTGAGGACGGCCGCCTGCGGACAGTAGCCGAACCTGCCGTCGTGGCGGACCGTGCCGCGATCCGCGCGCAGCTCACCGGAGAGGATCTTCAGCAGAGTGGTCTTGCCCGCCCCGTTCTCCCCGACGATCCCGGCCAGTACCCCGCCGCGCAGCCTCAGGTCCACCCCGCGCAGGACCGCGCGCCGACGGCGGTAGGCGTGGTGCACACCGCTGACCTCCACCGGGCCCCCTTCCCAAGTTTTCGCCGTTGCCGGCCGGGTGGCCAACGCCACGACGTCGGCGGGGTCACGGGTTAAGCGGCAGGCCGGCCCATGAACCATCCGTACCGGTGAGAACCCTGGTTGTAAGGCAGCCGCTGGTCACGACCGCCCTAGGTTTTGTCCGTGACCCACGACACCCGCTCCATTACCGCGCCTGCGGCGCCGCTGCCCGCACCTCGCGCCGATGCTGCCACCGCACCGTTCGGCACGCCGCACCCTGAGGCCGAGATGGAGGCATGGTGTCTCAGCGGTGATCTTCGCGGTGAGAGTGGCGGTGCCTACCGTTGGACGGCCGCTGTCTTCCGGGAGGGCCATGGCTGCGGGTCGGGCACCGGCCCCGGTTATGGGCTGCTCTTCAGTTGCAGCGGCCCGCAGGGACCGGTGTGCGGCAGCTGGTTGAGTCCTGATCTTGTGGAAACGATCCGTGCCTCGGTCTGCGGGGACGAGGCGATGGATCCGCGGGTCCGCAGTGCCCTGACGGACGTTCTGGCCGAGGGAGTTCCCCTGCCCGACCGCCTGCTCAAGGGCGAGGTCGCCGACTGCGCCGAGCGGCTGGACCTGGTGCTGGGCGAACAGGCCGCGCTGCGTGCCGAGGACGACGGAAGTTTCCTCTTCACCGTCCGGGGCGAGGTGGAACTGGAACTGCGTCTGACGCCACAGAAGCCGGCCGTCCCGCAGTTCGACGTCCATGGCCACTACCCCGGGCCTCGCCCCGACGGGAGCGATGCGACGACTTCGTACTTCATCCCCCGCCTACGTGCCAGCGGTCGTGTGCGGGCCCAAGGCAGCGCCTGGGAATGCGTCGAGGGGCGCTCCTGGTTGGAGAACGACTGGGGCGGTAGGCTCCGCCGCTCCAGTCGGGTGCAGGGAATTGCCGACCGCTCCTGGCTGTGGAGTGGTGTGCAGCTCGCCAACGGCTGGGACATCGCCGTCATCCGAGGCCAGCACACCGATCCCGTCACCGCAGAAAGCACGCCGTTGTTCACCAGGGCGACCGCCGTCGCCCCCGACGGCTCGGTCAGCTATCACCACGACCTCACCTGGCAGGCCACCCAGCACTGGACTTCCCTGGCCAGCCTGGAGAGTTACCCCACCACCGCCGTGCTCAGCATTCCCGGCCTCGGCCTGGACCTTGTGGTCGCGGGCACTGCCGCCGGTCATGAGATCCGCACCGTTCTGAGCGGCAGCGCCTTCTGCGAGGCCCCCGCCGCCGTCAGCGGCACCATGAACGGCACGCGCGTCTCTGGGAACGCTTTCATGGAAACCCTGCCCTCCGGCACGGTCGGCGACGTGGAACGCTACATGCGCCGGATCTCCCACATCTCCATCTCCGAGGCCGCCGCCGTCTATCCGGCGAGCCCCGACGTTGCTTCCCTGCACGCGCTCACCGGCGCCGACACCAGCCCCCCGCTGGACGATGACACCCTCGACCGACTCCACCAGTCCCTTATCGCCCCGCTGCGCCATCTCCTGGACAACCCGGGACGCTCCTGGCGCCCCTACATCACCGGCGCCGTCTTCTGCCTGCTGGGCGTCGACCCAGAGCCCTACCGGCCACTGACCGCCGTGTCCGAACTCCTCCACACCGCCTCCGTCGTCATCGACGACATCGAAGACGCCTCCCTGCTGCGCCGCGGGCGGCCCACCGTCCACCACCGCTTCGGCATTCCCACCACTATCAATGCCGGCACACTCGCCTACCTCACCTTCGATCCCATTCTGCAGCGCATCCCTCAGCACGACGGGGCCACGACGCTGCGCGTCTACCGCCTCTGCCTCCAGGCCCTGCGCACCGGACACACAGGGCAGGCCCTCGACCTGACCGGACCCCGCAGCGTCTTCGAACACGCTGCGGCCACCGGCAACCACCACCAGCTCCTCTCCCAGGTCCACACCGCCCACCGGCTCAAGACCGGCGTCCCTGTCCGGTGCATGGCCGAAGCCGCCGCGGTACTGGCCGGTGCCGGCGAGGAACAGATCGCGGCGCTGGGCCGGTACTTCGAAGCCGTGGGCACCGCCTACCAGATCAGCGACGACGTCGCAGGGCTCGACGGTGTCACCAGCGCGGAAGACCGAAAGCAGGGCCGATCTTCCAAGACACCCGCCGAGGACCTCCTCAACGGCCGCATCACCTACCCCGTCGCACACGCCACCGGCCTCCTCGATCACGAAGACCGCCACCGTCTGCGCGACAGCCTCTACCAGCAAAGTCCCGACGGCGCCGCCCACGCCGCGGAACTCCTCACCCACAGCGGCGCCTTGGAAGCCTGCCTGGACGACGGCCGGACACTCGTCAACGAGGCGTGGAAACCCCTCAATAGCCTTCTCCCGCCCAGTCAGCACAAAGCCCTCATCCGAGCCCTGGGCTGGTACGCAGCCCAACGCCAAACCGACCCCGCCGCCAAGGGACCGGGCACGGCGGCTGTCAGAGTGCGGTAAGCAGGGTAATGCCCGTTTCGGGCTTGGAGTTGGGTGAGGATCCCTGGTCAGTGGGGTGAGCCGGCGGTCAGGTGCGGGGCTGCCCGTGTCCCACACCGTCGCGCCCTGCGTGCCGCTCGAACTCTCATAGAGCTCGACCTGTTCACGCGCCCACCGCGCCGGGCTCGGCTCGTACTCGCCCTCAACAGGCATCGCGGTCACCCTGTCGTCACTTACGGATCGTGTTGCGCAGTTCAGCACAAGCCTCGCGCGGAGACGAGACCGCCGTTCCCGCTCTGCCGACAAGTTCAAGTGAGACAGCAAGGTTCCGATGTCGCACCCGACTGAGTCTCTCCGCAGGTCAGGGCGTCGCCCGGCGGCAAGATCGATTGGGGCGGGACATCAGCGGCCTGCCGGTACGCCGTCCTCTCTGTTCTCCCCGGGGAAATGCAGCGGGAGTTGAGACAGATCTTGGTGAAGCAGCGTGCGGCAGCCGGAGAAGCCGCAGGTCACGGGGCCTTCGCATGAAGAGGAGCGCGAGATTCTACACCAATTGTGGGATCTCAGATTCCGTGGCCGAATCTCACGACCGATGGCCACTCGGTGGCCGGTCGGCCACCAATCTGAGACTGGCAGGTCGAAGCGCTCACCCTTGGGGCTGACGAAGTGCCCAGTCGCGGTCACTCGGCGTCGGCTCGGTTCGCCAACGAGCCCGTAGGACTCCGTCGTTGTCGGGCATGACAGCAGTGCACAGAGGCACAGATTCACCCGCATATACAGACAGGAGCGCGGCGGAATGAGCACGGGATATCCGGGCGGCCAGTTCGGGGAACTCGTCCTCTTCGGCGATGGCGCTGCGGATGTTGCCGTCGTCGTTCTGCCACACGCCTTCGACGAGGCCATCAGCGGGCAGGGCTCTCAGGATGGCGTCGATGTCGGTGGACAGGGGCGGCCAGACGGCAAGACGGGCGCGGGGAGCCAGTCCAGCGCGAACGGGGTCGATGGTGTCGCTGGTGAGGTGGTGCCATCGTGAGGCACCTTCGAGATACGTCTCTTCCAGAATTCCTGCTTGGCCGGTGACGACTGCCCTGTGCAGGTCGGCCCAGAAGTCGTCATCGCCGGGACGCTGGATGACCTGCTCTTCCTCCTCGGCCTCGAAGGCGTACGGGGAGGCGTCCAGGCGTTCTGGGAACAGTCCGAGCTCCCGGGTGTGGGCCAACGCTTCCTCGCAAGGCCGGCTGCTGCTGATGTAGAGGTACTGGTCCCATCCCACATGGACCGCGAATGCGCCTTCCGCTTCCAGCCGGCACCAGGCGCCGTTGTCGCGCAACATGGCGCGCACCAGCTGCAGCCCGATTTCGAGCGGTACTTCTGCCCCGTCGCGAAAACCGGTAGGGCCGCCAGGGAAGAGCCCGTCCAACCCAAAGCCGTCCACCGGAGGCTCCACACCGAAGTGCGCCAAGGACGGGACCTGTGGTTCACGTACGGCCAGGTGATCGACGCCGCTGTCCCCGGCGAAGGCCGCGACCGCCTGAAGATAAGACGCCTCGACCTCGCCGTGATCGCTGACGGTGTCCTCACTGCCGGTGTAATGCCCGTGTTCGTCACGGTTGGCAGGGTCGTACTTGGTGACGCGGTAGACGTAGGGGAGCTGCACCGCCCCATCATCCAGCACGCTTGTGTCGCCCCACGAGGAAATGCCATCGGAGGTGAGACAGAGTCGTAGGCCAACATCCTGAGACAGATCAGGAACCTGCTCGTCAGCGCAATGCTCTATGACACGAGCCGCGAGACCCTACACCAATCGAGTCGTTTGACAGCGAACCCAGTCGTTTCGGCTTCTTTGACAGTGAACTTACAACAGCTAACACAATGAGCCGAGTTGTCGTTGGGTGATGAGGCAGCAGGCGAGTTTGAGGAACGCTTCGTGGATGTCGGCTCTGCGTTCCCAGCGGATGCGCAGACGACGGAAGCCGTGGAGCCAGGCGAAGGTTCGCTCAACCACCCACCGGTAAGTACCCAGCCCGGTGCCGTGTCGGGTGCCGCGTCTGGCGATAGCGGGCACGATGCCGCGATCGCGGACCTGATCGCGGTAGACGTCGTGGTCGTAGCCCCGGTCGGCGAAGAGCGAGTCGGGCTTGCGGCGGGGCCTGCCAACTCGGCCGCGGACGGGCGGGATCGCGTCGAGCAACGGGATCAGTTGAGTGACGTCGTTGCGGTTGCCGCCGGTCAGCAGGACGGCGAGCGGGGTGCCGTGCCCGTCGGTGATGACGTGGTGTTTCGAGCCGGCCCGGCCCCGGTCGACCGGCGACGGTCCCGTCTGGCTCCCCCTTTTAACGCCCTGACGTGGGAGGAGTCGACCACGCAGCGGGACCAGTCCAGGCGCGAAGCCGCGTTGAGTTCGGCGAGAAGGACCTCGTGCAGCCGCTGCCAGACGCCGGCCTCGTTCCAGTCCCGCAGACGGCGCCAGCAGGTCATGCCCGAGCCGAAGCCGAGGTCTTGCGGCAGGTACTCCCACT
>NZ_FNHV01000003.1:336010-704531 GCF_900103585.1 Streptomyces sp. cf386 | reverse complement strand
CTTGATGGGGTAAGGCTCCCAGTAGACGACTGGGTTGATAGGCCGGATCTGGAAGCACAGTAATGTGTGGAGGTGACCGGTACTAATAGGCCGAGGGCTTGTCCTCAGTTGCTCGCGTCCACTGTGTTGGTTCTGAAACCACGAACGGCCCCGCTGTAGTCACAGCAGCGGTGTGGCTTTGTTTGACAGTTTCATAGTGTTTCGGTGGTTATAGCGTGAGGGAAACGCCCGGTTACATTCCGAACCCGGAAGCTAAGCCTTACAGCGCCGATGGTACTGCAGGGGGGACCCTGTGGGAGAGTAGGACGCCGCCGAACAAATATTGAGAAAACCCCGCACCTTTTGGTGCGGGGTTTTCTGCGTTTAGGATCGCGGTATGCGCTATGACCTCGTCATCTTCGACAATGACGGTGTGCTCGTCGACAGTGAGCCCATTTCCAACCGGCTGCTGGCCGAGTATCTGACGGAGCTGGGGCATCCGACGTCGTATGAGGACTCCATTCGGGACTACATGGGGTCCGCCATGCACCGGATCCACGATCTGATCGAGGAGCGGACCGGGCAGAGGCTGCCGGCGGACTTCGATGATGTCTTTCATGCGCGGGTGTTCGCGGCGTTCGAGCGGGAGTTGAAAGCGGTGGACGGGGCCGCGGATGTGCTGGAGAGGCTGGCCGGGGACGGGGTGCCGTACTGCGTGGCCTCGTCGGGGAGTCATGAGCGGATCCGGGTGGGGCATCGGACGACCGGGCTGGATCGGTGGTTCGAGGACGGGTGGATCTTCAGTTCGCAGGATGTGGGGCGGGGGAAGCCGGCGCCTGATCTGTTTCTGTACGCGGCGGAGCGGATGGGGGTTGTGCCGGAGCGGTGTGTTGTTGTCGAGGACAGTCCGCTGGGGGTGCAGGCGGCCGTTGCGGCCGGGATGGATGTCTATGGGTTCACTGCCATGACGCCTGCCGCCAGGCTCGCGGGTGCCACTCATCTCTTCTCGGGCATGGGGGAGTTGGCCGGCCTGTTGGGCTGAGTCTGAGACCTGCTGGTCTGACATTTGTCATGCCGAGCTCCGGACGTTCGTTTCTACTGCAGGACCCCGGTCGGACGAGACGCTGACGGCATGACGACGCAGACGGGCAAGAAGACGAGCAGGCAGAACACCTTCGGGCCGCTGATCGTGGATGTGGCAGTGCCCGTCGGGTCGTACTACCTCCTCAAGGACGCCTTCGGGGCGAGCACCTTCATGGCGCTTGCCCTGAGCAGTGTGGTGCCTGCTGTGCGGACGGTGTGGTGTGTGGTCAAGGAGCGGCGGGTCAATGCGCTGGCCGCGCTCATCCTTGTCGTGAACGTGGTGTCGCTGCTGCTCAGTTTTGTCTCCGGGGACCCGCGGCTGATGCTCGCCAAGGACAGCGGTGTGAGTAGCGCGATCGGCGTTGCGATTCTGGTGTCGGTGGTGCTGGGGCGGCCGATGATGACCGCGGGGTTCAGGCCTTTCCTGGTGCAGGGCGACCCGGCCAGGGAGGCCGCCTGGGAGCGGTTGGCGGGTGAGTCCGCGGCGGGGTCTGCTGCGTTTGTGCGGTCGGAGCGGGCGTTCTCGGTGGTGTGGGGTGTCGTACTGCTCGTGGAGTGTGTGGTGCGTGTCGTCGGTGCGTACACGGTGCCCGTGGACACCATGGTGTGGCTCGGTTCCGTCATTCTGATCGGGTCCATGACGCTGGCCTTCGTGGTCAGCCGTGCGGTCGCCGCTGAACCCATGGCGCGGCTGCTCATCGCCGAGGTGAAGGCGGCTGAGGCTGCTGTGCGGGGCCGGGTTGCCGTTGTCGTCTGAGGGTGATGGCCGTAAAGCTGAGGGAAATTCATCTTTGGCTGGATCTACCCACGGGTAGTCCGGGGCCCTACGCTCGCCGCCATGACTGATGTGCTGCGGCGCGGTAGGGCCTCGTTGGCGTTCGGGTTTTTCGCTCAGGGTGTTGCCTTTGCCCTGCTCGTGACGCGGATTCCGGCGATCCAGGACCGGTACGGGGTCTCCGACGCGCTGTTGCCCGCCTTCCTCGCCGCCGTACCGATCCTGGCCGGTGTCGGGAGTGTGACGACCGAGCGGCTGGTGAGGCGCATACCGCCGAGCCGGCTGCTGCGCTGGTCCCAGCCCGTGGTGCTCCTGGCGCTGCTCGGGGTCGGGGCGGGGGAGCGGATGGTCGAACTGGGGCTGGCGCTTGCCGTGTTCGGGCTGGCCGTGGGGGTGCTCGATGCCTCGATGAACATGCTCGGGGTGAGCCTGCAGCGGTCGTACGGGCGCAGCATCATGCTCAGCTTTCATGCGGCGTTCAGCCTGGGTGGGATCGTGGGGGCCTCGCTGGCGTGGGTGGGGGCCCACTGGGATCTGGCGCTGTTCGTGTCGTATCTGCCGGTCGTGGTGGTGTTGTTGCCGGCCGCGCTGGTGGGGAGTCGGTGGTACGTCGATGGTGGGGGTGCGGCCGGGGGCGAGGCGGAGGGCTCGGGGGCGAGTGGGCACGTCGCCTTCAAGGTGCTGTTGCCGTTCTGCCTGGTGATGACCTTCGCGTATATCGGCGACTCGACCGTTTCCAACTGGAGTGCGAAGTATCTGCAGGATGTGCTCGGGAGTTCGGAGCAGCTCGCGACCGTGCCGTACAACGTCTACATGGTCACCACGTTGCTGGGGCGGGCCATCGGGGACTTCGGGGTGCGGAAGTTCGGGGCCGTCGTGGTGGTGCGGATGGGGGCGCTGGTGGCGGCCGTCGGGTTTGTGGTGGTGGCGGCGGCGCCGGGGGCATGGGTCGGGATGCTGGGGTTCACGCTGCTGGGGCTGGGGCTGTGTGTGCTGGTGCCGCAGACGTTCGCGGCGGCCGGGCGGATGGCTTCTGAGAAGTACGGTCCGGGGGCGTCGGATGCGGCCGTTGCGCGGCTCAACGTGTTCAATTACGTGGGGTTCTTGATCGGTTCGCCGATGGTGGGTGCGCTGGGCGATGCGTGGAGCTATCGCGGGGCCATGTTGGTGCCGATGGTGTTGGTGCTGGTGACGCTGGTGTACGCCCGGTCGTTCGCCGCTCAACCGGACCGATACGGTGGCGGGCATGAGCGGCCGCGCACAGCTGATGTGGGACGAGGCAGTAACGGGCTATGACTTCGGCCGGGACCATCCGATGGACCCGGTCCGGCTCGCGCTGACCAGGAGACTCGTCGATGCCTTCGGGCTGGACAAGGACATGGACGTCGTCGCGGCGCAGCCGGCCGGGGAGTCGACGTTGCGGTTGGTGCATCGGGAGGACTACATCGAGGCCGTGAAGGCGGCTTCGGTGGATCCGCGGGCGGCCGATCAGTCGTATGGGCTCGGGACGTTGGACGATCCCGCGTTCGCGGGGATGCATGAGGTGTCTGCGCTCATCGCCGGGCAGTCGGTGGGGGCGGCGGAGGCTGTGTGGCGGGGGGATGCGCTGCATGCGGTGAACTTCGCGGGCGGGTTGCATCATGCGATGCCGGGGGGTGCGTCGGGGTTCTGTATTTACAACGACGCGTCGCTGGCTGTCGCTCGGCTGTTGGAGCTGGGGGCTGAGCGGGTCGCCTACATCGACGTCGATGTGCATCACGGGGATGGGGTGCAGGCGGCGTTCTGGGAGGACCCGCGGGTGCTGACGGTGTCGTTGCACGAGCATCCTCGTACGTTGTTTCCGCAGACCGGGTGGCCGGAGGAGACCGGTGCGGGGGCTGCGGAGGGGACGGCCGTGAATGTGGCGTTGCCGGCCGGGACCGGGGACGCGGGGTGGTTGCGGGCGTTTCATGCCGTGGTGCCGGAGGTGATTGCTGACTTTCGGCCGCAGGTGTTGGTGACTCAGCATGGGGCCGATACGCACTTCGAGGATCCGCTGGCGCATCTGGCTGTGTCGTTGGATGCGCAGCGTGCTGTGCAGGTGGCGTGTCATGACCTGGCGCATGAGTACGCCGAGGGGAAGTGGGTCGCGCTGGGTGGGGGTGGGTACGCCGTGGTGGAGGTCGTGCCGCGGTCGTGGACGCATCTGGTGGGGATTGTGGCGGGGCGGCCGATTGAGCCTTCGGCGATGATTCCGGAGGCGTGGCGGCAGGAAGTCTTTGCGCGGACTCGGCAGTTGGGGCCGGTGCGGATGACTGATGGGCGGTGGCCTGTGTCGTGGGGGGACTGGGAGGCGGGGTACGACCCTGCGGATCGGTTGGATCAGGCCGTGCTGGCTACCCGTAAGGCTGTGTTTCCGTTGCGGGGGTTGTTGGCGTGAGGGGGGGTGGGTGCGGGTGGGGTATTTCTCGCCCCCGCCGCCCCTACCCGTCCCATCCTCCAGGGGCTCTGCCCCTTCGACCCCGCTCCTTCCTGGGGGCTGCCGCCCCCAGACCCCCGCTATCGGCCCCGAAAGGGCCTCGTCCTCAAACGCCGGACGGGCTGAAATGCCCGGACCGGCGTCGAGATGGTGCCGTCGTCCCCTGTGGGTGGGTGGGGGTTGGGGACGGTGGGTCCTCGTCCTCAAGCGTCGGGCGGGTTGAAATGGCCGGACCGGCGTCGAGTTGGTGCCGTCGTCCCCTGTGGGTGGGTGGGGGTTGGGGACGGTGGGTCCTCGTTCTCAAGCGTCGGGCGGGCTGAAAATGCCTGGGTTGGTGCCGTCGTTCCACTAAGGCGCCCCCTGCGAGTGGGTGGGTCAGAGCCTGCGAAGTCGCCCTCGATCCGCCAAGGCGTCCCCTGGTGGGGGCTAGGGGCGGCGTCGCTTAGCCCAACAGCGCGGTGTTTGCCCGTTCCGCCATCCCCGTGTTGCCCCATCCGTCACCATCACTCACGTGTTGAGTACCGGAGCCCTTCGCGCTCATCTTCTGGCTGCTCGGCTTGCTGGGGTCGTGGCTACTTCTCGGGAGGTGAGTCTTCGGAGTTATCGGCTTTTTGCTGCTCGGGATCCTCGGGTGCTCATGGGGCTTGATCCTGAGTGGAGTTGGCGGGTGCGGGATTTGGTTGCGTTGATGGCGGACAAGTGTGGGGTTTCGGCCGATCCGGCGCATGTATCCGGCCTTGATGTGATCGATCCGGAACGCACTTTGCGTGGGTTGGATGCCTTCGGCGAGCGGATCGGGGTGGCTGTCGACCGCCGGGCGCCTGTGCTGATCGGGACCGGGCATCCGCATCGACTGCTCGGGTTCTACGCCGCCTTGGCGGACGCGTTGTCGGCGGCGGGGTGTGCCGTCCT
Source organism: Streptomyces sp. cf386 (assembly GCF_900103585.1). Taxonomy (GTDB): domain Bacteria; phylum Actinomycetota; class Actinomycetes; order Streptomycetales; family Streptomycetaceae; genus Streptomyces. The sequence continues at coordinate 699,324 of NZ_FNHV01000003.1, read as the reverse complement.
CACTCCCGCGCATGGTCGTCGTGTCGACATAACGACCCGGTTCGGCCTACGCACGTACAACCTTGACTACGTACGAGGAGTCGCGTTGGTGCGGGAAGCCGGCGCTCCGAGCACCGGGCGTGAGACCGGCGCACATACGCATTCACCCCTCCCGGTTCGTACCGCTCTGGCCGCTGCGGCCGAGGCCGGTGGGCCGTTGCCCGAGCTGGTGATCGGGGATCACGGGTGGGTCTGCGGGGCAGGTCAGCTGGGGTTTGAGGCCATTGGTCTGGCCGATACGAATGACCCCGCGCTCTTTGTGGGGGAGGCCGAGGGGTCCGTGTCCGTCGTCGTTCCACTTGATGACGCTGTGCGGTCTGATTACTACCGGCCGCTTACCCGCTACGTACTCAATCGAGCGTGTCTGTGACGGTTAGGCGCCGATGGGTGCACCTCTTCCCCACTCGCATCACCCGCCCCTACCCTGGGGAGTGAGCACGCAACGACGAAGAGTCACCGGAAGGGGAAGCCGGTGGCCGTCGAGTGCGGAAGGTTCAGGTGTGTCATGGCTGCAGCTGGCGAGAGGCCTCTGAACGAGGTTCAGTTCCTTACCGTGGCGGAAGTCGCCTCGGTGATGCGAGTGTCGAAGATGACCGTGTACCGGCTGGTGCACAGCGGTCATCTGCCCGCGATCCGGGTGGGGCGGTCCTTCCGCGTCCCCGAGCAAGCGGTTCACGAGTACCTCCGCGAGAGTTATGTGGGGGTGGAAACCGCCTGACGGCAAAGGGTGAGGGGGGATCCTCAGGGCTTTGCGGGATTCCCCCTCGTCCCCTCGATTACGACCTCAGCGCTCGGACGGGTAGGCTAGCCCCTCGTAGGTCGTATGGGCCCATGGCGCCCAACGCCGAGTGATGAGAAGTGAGCGAGGGTAGTCGTGGGCTCTGTTATCAAGAAGCGGCGCAAGCGGATGGCCAAGAAGAAGCACCGCAAGCTGCTCAAGCGCACGCGCGTTCAGCGTCGCAACAAGAAGTAAGCGACGCCGCGGAAGCGGCGTGTCTGTGGCCCCCCACCACACCTGGTGGGGGGCCACACGCGTATCAGGGGCGGTGTGCGAAGGGCCGAACTCTGTGCGTATGCCTGGACAAAGGGTTGATCCGTCCGGTCGTACGCAGGGAATTCTCGTCACTTCATGCATTGGGCGGTCATCACAGCGCAACATCGACCCGCTAAGTTGGCCGCACACGGGGAACTCGGCAGGGTACGCAGGGGACGAGTGCTGGAAGGAAGGCGCTGAATCTTGGGCAAGGTCGTGCTCGTGACCGGAGTGGCCCGTCAACTGGGGGGCCGGTTCGTACGACGGATCCAGCGTGACCCACAGGTGGACCGGGTGGTGGCCGTGGACGCGGTGCCGCCGGAGCACCATCTGGGGGGTGCCGACTTCATCCAGGCCGACATCCGGCAGCCCACCATCGCGCGGGTGCTGGCCGAGAGCGGCGCCGACACCGTCGTACACATGGACGTGACCGGAACCGCGCTGGGCAGTGGCAGCCGGACCACGGTCAAGGAAACCAACGTCATCGGGACGATGCAGCTGCTGGGCGCCTGCCAGAAGTCCCCGACCGTCAAACGGCTCGTGATCAAGTCCAGTACGAACGTGTACGGATCCGCGCCCCGAGATCCGGCCGTCTTCACCGAGACCACCCCGCCGAAGTCCCTGCCCAGCGGCGGCTTCGCCAAGGACACGGTGGAGGTCGAAGGCTATGTGCGGGGCTTCGCGCGGCGGCGGCCGGACGTGGCCGTGTGTGTGCTGCGGTTCGCCAACATCCTCGGGCCGAGCGCCGAAACCCCCCTCGCCTCGTACTTCTCGCTGCCCGTGCTGCCGACCGTGTTCGGGTACGACCCGCGGCTGCAGTTCGTGCACGAGGACGACGTGATCGAGGTGCTGCGCATCGCCTCGCACGAGCCGGAGCGGGGCACGCTCAACAGCGGCACCTTCAACATCGCCGGCGACGGCGTCCTGCTGCTCTCGCAGTGCTCCCGGCGGCTCGGGCGGCCCACCGTGCCGCTGCTGCTGCCCGCCGTCACCTGGGCGGGCTCCCTCGTGCGTACGCTGGGCATGTCGGACTTCTCGCCCGAGCAGATCCGGCTGCTCACGCACGGCCGGGTCGTGGCGACGGACCAGATGCGGGAGACGCTCGGATTCACGCCGAAGTTCACGACGGCGGAGACCTTCGCGGAGTTCGCGCGCAGCCGCGCACCGGGTCTGCTGCCGCCGGAGGCCCTCGCGGGGGCCGTCGACCGGATCGCCGCGCTGCCCGTCCTGGGCGGCGGCCACCTCCCGACTCAGAGCGCCAACTGAGGAGCGCATCAACGATGGCGGACGCCAAGGTCATTCCGTTCGACGACGACCGTACCCGTGGAAGCGCCGTGCAACGGCCGTCGCGGCGGCGGAGCGCGGGGAGCCGGCGCAAGAGCGGTGAATCCGCGCTGGTACGCGAGGTCCAGCCCCTCCCCGGACGGTCCTTCGCGCAGGATGATGTTCCTGTGACACGTGAGGAACAGCCGCCCCAGCAGCCCCAGGACGACGGCGGCCTGGAGCGGCGTATCGCGAGCGGCCTGGCCTTCCTGCGCCGCCGCCTCACCGGGGACTACGACGTCGACGACTTCGGGTACGACGAGGAGCTCACCGACCAGGTCCTGATGTCCATGCTGCGCCCGGTGTACGAGAAGTACTTCCGGGTCGAGGTGAAGGGCGTCGAGAACATCCCCGCCGAGGGCGGCGCGCTGATCGTCGCCAACCACTCCGGGACGGTGCCGCTGGACGGCCTGATGATGCAGGTCGCCGTGCACGACCATCACCCGGCGGGCCGCCATCTGCGCCTGCTCGCCGCCGACCTGGTCTTCATGCTGCCGGTGGTCAACGAGCTCGCCCGCAAGCTCGGCCACACCCTGGCCTGCGCGGAGGACGCCGAGCGGCTGCTCGGGCAGGGCGAGCTGGTCGGGGTGATGCCGGAGGGCTTCAAGGGGATCGGCAAGCCCTTCTCCGAGCGCTACAAGCTGCAGCGCTTCGGCCGCGGTGGCTTCGTTTCCACGGCCCTGCGCCAGGGCACGCCGATCATTCCGTGCTCGATCGTCGGGGCCGAGGAGATCTACCCGATGATCGGCAACGCGAAGACTCTCGCCCGTCTGCTGGGCTTCCCGTACTTCCCGCTGACCCCGACCTTCCCGTGGCTGGGCCCGCTGGGCGCGATCCCGCTGCCGACGAAGTGGACGATCCAGTTCGGCGAGCCGATCCCCACGGACGGCTATCCGCCGGAGGCCGCCGAGGACCCGATGCTGATGTTCAACCTGACCGACCAGGTCAGAGAGCAGATCCAGCACACGTTGTACAAGTTGTTGGTGCAGCGGCGGTCGGTGTTCTTCTGACGGTGGACGTGGTTGTACGGCAATGGGGGCGCCCCTCCCGTGAGGGGCGCCCCCATTGCCGTACTGCTTGTGTGGCTAGTTCGCGTCCTCGCCCTCGATGCCCAGGCCGGGCAGGAGGCCCGGGAGGAGGGGTGGGAGGGTGACGGCGGGTTCGGTGCTCGGGGTCGATGTGGAGGGGGACGTGCCGGTGCTGCCGGTGTCCTTGGGCGGGTCGAGCAGGCCTCCGGTGCTGCCGCCCAGCAGGCCCTCGCTCTCGCTGCCCGAGCTCTCGGCGGAGTTGCTGGGGCGGCTGGAGCGGTTGCCGTCGGAGGAGCCGCTGCCGCCGGCGCTGGGGCGGGCCGACCGGTCGGAGTCGGACGTACCGGTGGACGCCGATCCGGAACCGCCTCCCCGCTTGCCGTCGCCGCCCGGTGCGGGGGGCTGCGGGAGGAGGGACTCCAGCGGGGCGACCTCTTCGTCTATGGCGTCGAACACCGACGACACCCGGTCACTGACGTCCCCCAGCTGGAGGGGAAGCCGCTCGCGAAGGCTCCCCCACGCCGCGCGGTGCGAGCGTGAGAAGGCGGAGAGGGCCTGGATGGGGCCCAGGGAGCCCGGGTCGCGCTGGTAGGCCTCGCGCAGCAGGCGATGCCCCTCCGAGGCGTCGTGCTGCATGCCGGACAGGGCGCGGCGGATCTCCGCCATCGACTCGTGGTCGAGCTGTCCGCCGCGGCCGCGCTCCATCAGTCGCCGCGCCTCGCTCAGCCGGGTGGAGGCCTGGTCGAGGTAGGAACGGCCGCGTTCGTCGTCGCCGTCGGCCAGGACGTTGAGCTTGAAGTCCTCGATGCCGCGTTTGAGGCCGTAGAGGGAGTCACCGGGCAGGGCGTCGGCGCTCGCGGCGGATACTCCGCCGAAGGCCCCTGCGGCGACACCGACACTGAGCCCGCCCGCGGTGAGGCCCTTGGCCAGCCGCGAACGTGGTCTCAGCTTCCCCAGTGGGGATGCCCGGTGAGCGCCTCGTGCCCGGTCCGTACGTTGCCCGGGCAGGGCCGGTCCCGCCTCGCCCCCCGCGGTGCCCTCCTGCAGCATGGCCTCCATCGCGGCCACGAGCTGGGCCCGCTGGACGACCTTGACCTCGGGGTCGAGCACGGGCTTGGGCAACTCGCCGAGGTCCTCGGTGAGGGCCAACAGGCGCCCCTGCTCGCCCTGTTCCGCAGCAGCCGGTGCCGGTGCCGATCCATTGGGCTGCTCGGCCTGCTCGGCCGCCGAGCCCCGGTCGGTCAGCTCCTCCAGGGCCTGGGCGAAGGCGTTCGCCCGCCGGTGTGCCGATACGTTCGCGATCACTGGCGGCACCTCCTCTCGTGATGACGGTCGGCTCCCCAGGGGGTCCTGAGGGTTGCACGCCCTGACCACATGCACACGATCGAGTGATCGAAGTCGGCCAGGGAGTGACCACAGGGAGCCTGCATCCCGCACAACGAGTGGCTCGGCACTTGGGTTACGGACGGAGGATGAACGGACCGCGAAGTCAACAGACTTTCACCGACGGTGAGTTGATGGTTGCTGAGAGTATCGGGTCGGTATGGGTGGCGTGCTCAGCGCACGTCGTCCGGGAGGAGCCGGGCGAGGGTGCGTACGGCCCGGTACTGGAGGGTCTTGATGGCGCCCTCGTTCTTGCCCATGACGCGGGCGGTCTCGGCGACGGAGAGGCCCTGGAGGAAACGGAGGGTCACGCACTCCTGCTGCTGCGGGTTGAGCCGTCGTACGGCGTCGAGGAGGGCGGCGTTGGAGAGGGACTCGAGGACGGAGTCCTCGGGGGAGCGCTCGACCTCGTTGGCGTCGAGCATCTCGCCGGTGGTCACCTCCAGCCGGAAGCGGCTGGACTTGAAGTGGTCGGCGACGAGGTTGCGGGCGATGGTGACGAGCCAGGCGCCGAAGTCCCGGCCCTGCCAGGTGAAGGTGCCGATGCGTCGGAGTGCCCGCAGAAAGGTCTCGCTCGTGAGGTCCTCGGCGGTGGCCTTCCCTCCGACGCGATAGTAGATGTAGCGGTAGACGGTGTCGCTGTACTGGTCGTACAGCCGGCCGAACGCGTCGGCCTCGCCGGCCTGCGCGCGTTCCACGAGATCCATCATTCGAGCGCTGTCGCTGTCCGCGGCGGGCCGCCGAGCGGTCGCCGCGCCGGTCGAGCGCCCCCGTCTGCCGACGGCGGCGGTGCCGTCGGCGAGTGCGTAGCACGGGCCTACGGGCGCGGTGGTAACGGCGAGGGCGGGGACGGCGTACGCGGTGGGGACGAAGCCGCGCAACAGGTCTTGGACCGTTGCGCGCAGCGTAGCCAGGCCCGAGGCGTCAACCCCGACGTGTGGGTACACGGGACTCCCAGAGGCAGAGCTTCCATCACGTGCAGTGCGGGACCGTTCACCCGTCGTAGCGACGGAGGGGTACCGGATTGCGTCTGAGGAGAATAACGCTTCGTGCAGGCACTGCTACGCCCAGTTGCTCAAATCACCGATTGCGTCTCTTCTGTAACCGATTGACGGCCGATCAAGTGCCGCAGAGTGACCGTTTGTTGATCGAATCCGCCCATGTTCCGGCTGACTCCGGGGCGTGTTGTGGCCGTGTGCAGCCAAGGGGACTGGACAGGCGGTCACGGGGGTATGGGTGCGGATTGGCCGTACGGCTGGGCGCGGCAGAAAGCGCCGGCCGAATGGAGCTGGGTCGGCCGGCGCTGGGGTGCAGATTCTCGTTGCCTACCGTCGGCGCCGGTGCAGTGCGATCGCCGCGGCCGTTCCGCCGGCCACGGCACCCACTCCGGCGGCCGCCGGGATGCCGACCTTCGCCGCCTTGCGGCCGGTGCGGTAGTCGCGCAGGCGCCAGTCCAGCTTGCGGGCGTGCTTGCGGAGCTTGCTGTCGGGGTTGATGGCGTAGGGGTGGCCGACGAGGGAGAGCATCGGGATGTCGTTGTGGGAGTCGCTGTAGGCGGCGCAGCGGGAGAGGTCCAGCTCCTCCGCCGCGGCCAGGGCGCGGAGCGCCTCCGCCTTCGCCGGGCCGTGCAGCGGTTCGCCCACCAGCTTGCCCGTGTAGACGCCGTCCACCGACTCCGCCACCGTGCCGAGGGCGCCGGTGAGGCCCAGGCGGCGGGCGATCACCTGGGCGATCTCCACGGGGGCCGCCGTCACCAGCCACACCTTCTGACCGGCGTCCAGATGTGCCTGGGCGAGGGCGCGGGTGCCGGGCCAGATGCGCTCGGCCATGTACTCGTCGTAGATCTCCTCGCCGATCGACATCAGCTCGGAGACCCGGTGCCCCTTGACGATGGACAGCGCAGAGTCGCGCGCGTCCTGCATGTGTTCCGGGTCCTCGACGCCCGCCAGCCTGAACCACGCCTGCTGCCAGGCGAACCTGGCGAGGTCGCGTGTCTCGAAGAACTTCCGCTTGTACAGGCCCCGCCCGAAGTGGAACAGCGCGGCGCCCTGCATCACGGTGTTGTCGAGGTCGAAGAAGGCGGCGGCCTTCTCGTCGCCGAGTACCGGGAACTCCGGTTCCTCGGAGGGGTCCTCGGGGACTTCGGACACTGTCGCTTCCTGCGACGACTTGCGCGCTGCCTCTGCCGAGGCCTCGCCAGCCAACACGCTCCGCGCCGTGGCGGAGCGCCTACGGGGAGTGAGCCATCCAAGAGCGGCCATGACCGTGAGCATAGCCAGTTTGTTCGGTGCTACCGGAGTCGAGAGGTTTGAAGGGTGTGAACTCTCCGCGACCGCGCAGTTAAACGGCGTGGCGGAGCGCGCGATCGGGCGATATCGAGCGATCAGGTGTCGCGCGGGAGAATGGCTGACATGAGTCCCTTCTTTCGTCGCGGTACGGCCAAGTCGCCCCGGGAGCGGCTGGTCACACTCATCCGCAAACCCGGCTGTCATCTGTGTGATGACGCACAGATCGTCATCGAGAAGGTCTGTGCCGACCTCGGCGTTCCGTGGGAGCAGAAGGACATCACCCAGGATCCCCAACTCCACGACCAGTACTGGGAACAGATCCCCGTCGTCCTGGTCGACGGGGCCCAGCACACCTTCTGGCGTGTGAACGAAGATCGCCTGCGCAAAGCACTGACCGGCTAGTCCAACTGGCCGGGAAACTGGCTTAGGATCGACGGCGACCTGGTCTGGGGGGCGAGGATCGTTGAGGAGAGTGTGCGGTTTTGCCCCCGAAAGCAGAGGAACGGTGGTGCGTATGCGCCGGTTCCACAGCTGTGCGCCGGGCGTGCGTGAGCCCGGTCACGTTGGGCGGGCAAATCGGACACCATCTTTGTGCACGCGTTCACAAAGACATAGCCTGCATTCGACGGGGCGGTCTGGGGACGTGTGACCGCCTGCAGCCCCGCTCTACCCGCAGGAGCACCGTGGCAACTGGCCGAACACACCGACCGGCGACCCGTAGCCGAGGGATTCCCGAGGCCACCGTCGCCAGGCTTCCGCTGTACCTCCGCGCGCTGACCGCACTGTCGGAGCGCTCGGTACCCACGGTCTCCTCCGAGGAGCTCGCGGCCGCGGCGGGGGTCAACTCCGCCAAGCTGCGCAAGGACTTCTCGTACCTCGGGTCGTACGGAACGCGCGGTGTCGGCTACGACGTCGAGTATCTCGTCTACCAGATCTCCCGCGAACTCGGCCTGACCCAGGACTGGCCGGTTGTGATCGTCGGTATCGGTAACCTCGGCGCCGCTCTGGCCAACTACGGCGGCTTCGCCTCCCGTGGCTTCCGGGTCGCCGCGCTCATCGACGCCGACCCGGCCATGGCCGGCAAGCCCGTCGCCGGGATCCCCGTGCAGCACTCCGACGACCTGGAGAAGATCATCCAGGACAACGGCGTGTCCATCGGCGTCATCGCGACCCCCGCCGGTGCCGCCCAACCGGTCTGCGACCGGCTCGTGGCCGCCGGGGTCACCTCCATCCTGAACTTCGCGCCGACCGTGCTGACCGTCCCGGACGGCGTCGACGTGCGCAAGGTCGACCTCTCCATCGAGCTGCAGATCCTCGCCTTCCACGAGCAGCGCAAGGCCGGCGAGGAGGCCCACTCCGACGGCGCCGGTCCGGCCGCCGTCACCCGCGAGGGGTCCGACGACTCCGCCGACCAGGGACCCGACGGGGACGTACCCGCCGTGATGCCGGCATGAGTCTCCTCGTCGTGGGGCTGAGCCACCGCAGCGCCCCGGTCAGCGTTCTGGAGCGGGCCGCGCTGAGCGCGGACGCCCAGATCAAGCTGCTGCAGGACACGGTCGCCGCCGAACCGGCCACCGAGGCCGCCGTGCTGGCCACCTGCAACCGCATCGAGCTCTACGCCGACGTGGACAAGTTCCACGCCGGCGTCGCCGAGCTGTCCACGCTGCTCGCCCAGCACAGCGGGGTCGGGCTCGACGAGCTCACGCCGTACCTCTACGTCCACTACGAGGACCGGGCCGTCCACCACCTGTTCTCGGTGGCCTGCGGGCTCGACTCCATGGTCGTCGGCGAGGGGCAGATCCTCGGCCAGATCAAGGATTCCCTCGCCAAGGCGCAGGAGTTGCACAGCGCCGGGCGGCTGCTGAACGACCTGTTCCAGCAGGCCCTGCGGGTCGGCAAGCGCGCCCACTCCGAGACCGGTATCGACCGCGCCGGACAGTCGCTGGTCACCTTCGGTCTGGAGCAGCTGGCCACGGGGACGGACGTGGCGGCCTGGGCCCGCGGCAAGAAGGCCCTCGTCATCGGCGCCGGTTCGATGTCCTCGCTGGCCGCGGCCACGCTCGCGCGGGCCGGTGTCGCCGAGATCGTCGTCGCCAACCGCACCTACGACCGCGCCGAGCGGCTCGCTCAGATCCTCACCGAGGTCGACGGCACGGACGTGCCCGCCCGCGCGGTACCGATGGAGTCGGTGCCGGTCGAGCTGACACGTGCCGACGTCGCCGTCTCCTGTACCGGCGCGACCGGGCTCGTCCTCACGGCCGAGGAGATCGCGTCGGCGGTCGAGGGCCGTACCGGGCGGCCGGTCGCCTTCGAGGAGGCCGAGGGCGGTGTCCGTACGACCGTCCAGGCGCCCGCCGCCAGGACGAGCGGCGACAGCGTGGACGTACCGCAGACTCCGCTGCCGCCCACCAGCGTCGGCACCGACGAGGACTGCCCGTTGGACCTCGCCGCCGTGCAGGGAGGTTTCTCTGTCATGGGGGAGGCCGCCGTCGCCGGCATGGACGCGGCCACGCTGGAGCAGCACGCGGCCTGGGCGACCGGCAGTGCCGTCGACCGCCGTGAGGCCGCCCGGCGCAGCCCCGAGGCCGACGCCGAGCTGATCACCGCGCTCGCCGCGACCGTGGCCACCGTCGGCCGGATCCCCGAGCGCCGCAAGCCCGAGCCCGTCGTCGAGGTGCCCCGCCCCGCGCCGGTGCTCTCGCTGCTCGACCTCGCCATGCCGCGCGACATCGACGCCGCCGTGCACCGGCTGGCCGGGGTGCGGCTGGTGGACATCGAGTCGCTGGCGGAAGCCTCCGCCGACGCCCCGATGGCGGCCGACGTCGACCAGGTCCGCCGTATCGTTTCCGACGAGGTCGCGGCCTTCGGGGCGGCGCTGCGGGCCGCGCACATCACGCCCACCGTCGTCGCCCTGCGCGCGATGGCCGCCGATGTCGTGACGAGCGAGATCGCCCGCCTCGAAGGGCGGCTGCCCGGGCTCGACGACAAGCACCGCGGCGAGATCACGCAGACCGTCAAGCGCGTGGTCGACAAGCTGCTGCACGCCCCGACCGTGCGGGTCAAGCAGCTGGCTGCCGAGCCCGGCGGCGCCGGATACGCGGACGCGCTGCGGACCCTGTTCGACCTCGACCAGGAGACGGTGGCCTCCGTCTCCCGCGCCGAGGACAGCACCGAGAAGAACCGAGGCCCACGATGACTCAAGCGCCACTTCGGCTCGGCACCAGACGCAGCAAGCTCGCCATGGCCCAGTCCGGGCAGGTCGCGGACGCCGTGCGCCAGGTGACCGGACGGCCCGTCGAACTCGTCGAGATCACCACGTACGGCGATGTCTCACGCGAGGCCCTCGCGCAGATCGGCGGCACCGGTGTGTTCGTCACCGCGCTGCGGGACGCGCTGCTGCGGGGCGAGGTCGACTTCGCGGTGCACTCCCTGAAGGACCTGCCGACCGCGCAGCCAGAGGAACTGGCCCTGGCGGCCGTTCCCGTGCGCGAGGATCCGCGCGATGTGATCGTCGCGCGGGACGCGCTGAAGTTCACCGACCTGCCGCGCGGGGCGCGCATCGGTACGGGTTCGCCGCGCCGGATGGCGCAGCTGAACGCGTACGCGCGCAGCCACGGGCTGGACATCGAGGCCGTGCCGATCCGCGGGAACGTGGATACGCGCATCGGGTTCGTGCGCGATGGTGAGCTGGATGCGGTGGTGCTCGCTGCGGCCGGGCTGCAGCGCATCGGCCGTATCGACGAGGTGACCGACTTCCTGTCGGTCGACACTGTTTTGCCCGCCCCCGGCCAGGGGGCACTGGCGATCGAGTGCACCGCGGACAACGCGGAACTGATCGCCGCGCTCGGCGAGCTCGACGACCCGTTCACGCGGATCGCCGTGACTGCCGAACGCTCACTGCTCGCCGCCCTGGAGGCCGGCTGCTCCGCCCCTGTGGGCGCGCTGGCCGACCTTCTGGCCGACGGGCAGATTGTCAAGGAAATGCGCCTGCGCGGCGTCGTCGGTACGACCGACGGCACGCGGATGGTGCAGCTGTCCACCACCGGTCCCGTGCCCGAGACGCACGACCAAGCGCTGGCGCTCGGTCGCGAACTCGCCTCCGAGATGCTTGCCCAGGGCGCGGCCGGTCTGATGGGGGAGCGAGCACATTGAGCCCCACCACCCTTCCCGCCGGCCTTGAACACGGGCACGTCACCTTCCTCGGTGCCGGACCCGGGGATCCGGGGCTACTGACTCTGCGCGCCGTAGAGGCGCTGGCGAACGCGGACGTACTCGTCGCCGAGCACGAGGTGCTCGACGTCGTACGCCAGCACGCCAGACGAGGCGTTGCCGAAGTGCACACGGATACGGGTCCCGATGCGGACACCGTCCCGGGCACAGGCACGCCTCAACTAGCGGTTGTTGACGGCGCGTCAACGACCGCTGGGCTACCCGTCGTGCGGGATGCCGCACATCTTGTCATGGAGGCCGCACGCGGCGGCAGGCGGGTCGTACGTGCGGTGTCCGGGGATCCCGGGCTCGACACGTACGCCGCCGAGGAGATGCTCGCATGCGCCGCGGCGGGCGTGCCGTTCGAGGTCGTGCCGGGTGTCGCCGCGGCCGTCGGCGTGCCCGCGTACGCCGGTGTGCCGCTGCGGGACGCGCAGGGCGCGGACGTGCGCTTCGTGGACGCGCGGACCGCTTCGGATCGGTGCTGGACCGAGGTCGGGGCGTCGGACGGGACGGTCGTCGTCTCGACGACGCTGGATTCCGTGGGTGCGGCCGCCGGTGAGCTGGTGTCGGCGGGGCGCAAGCCCGATACGCCGATGACGGTGACTGTGGCTGGTACGACCACTCGGCAGCGGACCTGGACCGCGACCCTCGGGACCATCGCCCAGACGCTCAAGCAGGCCAAGGTGCTGCCCTCGCCCGAAGGCGGGCGGCCGGTGATAGCCGTGGTCGGTGAGCGTTCCGCCGCAGCACAGCGCGACCAGTTGTCGTGGTTCGAGTCCAAGCCGCTCTTCGGGTGGCGGGTGCTTGTGCCGCGTACGAAGGAGCAGGCGGCTTCGCTCTCCGACCAGCTGCGGTCGTACGGGGCCGTGCCGCACGAGGTGCCGACGATCGCCGTCGAGCCGCCGCGGACGCCTCAGCAGATGGAGCGGGCGGTCAAGGGGCTGGTGACCGGGCGGTACGAGTGGATCGCCTTCACCTCGGTGAACGCGGTCAAGGCCGTGCGGGAGAAGTTCGAGGAGTACGGGCTTGATGCTCGGGCGTTTGCCGGGATCAAGGTCGCCGCGGTGGGGGAGCAGACGGCGAAGGCGCTGGTCGCCTTTGGTGTGAAGCCGGATCTGGTGCCGAGTGGGGAGCAGTCGGCTGCGGGGCTGCTTGAGGACTGGCCGCCGTATGACCCTGTCTTCGACCCGATCGACCGGGTGTTCCTGCCGCGGGCGGACATCGCCACGGAGACGCTTGTGGCCGGGCTCATCGAGCTGGGCTGGGAGGTCGATGACGTCACGGCCTATCGGACCGTGCGGGCCTCGCCGCCGCCGGCGGAGACCCGGGAGGCGATCAAGGGGGGTGGCTTTGACGCCGTTCTCTTCACCTCGTCGTCGACCGTGCGGAATCTGGTGGGGATTGCCGGGAAGCCGCACAACGTGACGGTGATCGCCTGTATTGGACCTGCTACGGCCAAGACCGCCGAGGAGCATGGGCTTCGGGTGGATGTCATGGCTCCGGAGCCGTCTGTGCACAAGTTGGCCGAGGCGCTTGCCGACTTCGGGCTGCGGCGGCGGGCTGCGGCGCTGGAGGCGGGGGATCCGGTTACTCGGCCGAGTGAGCGGCGGCCGGGGGCTCGGCGGAGGCGGTCTACTACGTAGGGGCGTGGGGGTGCGGGTGCCTTGGCTTTCTCGCCCCCGCCGCCCCCGGACCCCCGCTTCGGCCCTTGAAGGGCCTCGTCCTCAAACGCCGGACGGACTGAAAAGCCTGGGCCGGCGTTGAGACGTTGTATGGATTGAGGGCGAGGCCGATGTGGCCTCGCCCTCTTTTCCGTCCGTGATGGCTGGTCAGCTCGGCGCCGGGGAAGCCGTTTCGTCGGCCTGGATGTCGAAGTTCATCTTGGTGCCCTCGACCGAGGTCACGGTCACCGTGACGCCCAAGCTGCTGCCGTCGTCCGCCGTGAGCTTGCACCGGGTTGTCGTGCCGACCTTCGCGGAGACGTCGTCGGGGCACGTGACGTTCGGCTTCGGCTGGTTCATCGTGGCGGCCAGCTTTTCGGCGACCAGGTCGGCCAGCTTTTCCGCAGACATTTTCAGCTCGGGCTTTTCAACATTCACCGACGCGGAACAGCCTGCGAGCAACGCGCTAACGGCTACGGCGGAGAGGATCGAAGCTGCTGCGGACAGCCGGGGTACGGCCATGGGGACTCCAATTCAGATGAGCAAGACACAAATGACACGGAGCATACCGGCAGGGCTCGACTGGGGCATGAGATTGCGCTGGTTGAACCTCGGGGTGACTCCTTGGCGCGCACGTCGGCGCTAAGGAGGCCTGCAATATCTTCACTCATTCCCCACTCTTGCTGAAGAACGTGAACAAATCGTGGCGCCGAGGGTGCGGTCTCCATCTCCACCTGTTCCTTCTGCGCGGCGGAAAAACGGTTTACCGGGTGGCAGATCTGTGCGACTTGGGGAACTTTATTGGCGACTTTGTGGACGCGAGCATCGAAGCGCCCTGTGCGTCCTGACGGCGCAGGTGGTGATATGTTTCATCGCCGATGACAGTGTCAACTTTCCTGTCTTTGGCACGCATTCGCGGGGGCGGTGATTCGAACATGAGCATGGATGGCTTTCGTGCCGATCCGGAAGAGCTCAGAGGCGGCGCTTCAGATATTCAAGAATGTCTGAATTCGACCAAAGGTGCCGACTTCGGTGCGCTGAATCGTAGTGTGGAAGAATTTGGCAATCTGATCGTGTCCGGGAAGTTCGAAAAATTCTGCGATACGTGGGACGTGGCCTGTGAGGTTCTCCAGGGGCGCGCGACCGACTTGGCGGACGAGCTCAAGAGGACGGCCGACAACTATGAGCGATCGGATGCCGAGGCAGAGCAGCTGGTGAGTCCGTCTCGCGCGGGACAGTAAGAACGGGGAACGGGCATGGCGGCTGAGCTGGGGGACACGAAGGACCCCAAGGAGCTCATCCCGGGTGACGCGGGGAACCTGGACGGTATTGCGCGGTCGCTCAGGAAGTATTCCGGCAACTTCGAGGATGTCGGTGACAGGCTGGGCGGCGTACGCATAAATGGCTGGACCGGGCAGGCCAGCGACAATTTCTCGGAGAAGCTCGACGGCGAGAAGAAGAACTGGCGCTATGCGTCAGATCAGATGTCCGAGGCTGCCTCGACGATCAGTACGTACGCCACGGCGCTGAGCGAGGCGCAGCGGCAGGCGGGCGAGGCCATCGCGCTGTGGGACGGCGGCGACAAAAGCCAGGCCGAGCTGATCTTGGCGAATGCCCGGCAGTACCTACGGGACGAGGGTGACAAGGCGGCGGAGAAGCTCAAGGAGCTGTCCGGCGACTCCGACAGCGCCCCGGACTGGCTGGCAAGGGCAGCGAAAACGGCCGAGAACCAGCAGGAATCCGGTAAGTCCAGCTATGGCAAAAACCTCTACGAGACCCAAGCCAAGGATCTCAAGGGGGCAGAGCACCGCACCTGGGGCACGCCCAACGGCCCGTCTGCCGAAGATCCCAACGCCAAACCCAAGGCGGCCCATGAGGCCAAGTTGTGGGAGAGGGGCGCCGGAGCAGAGGCATGGAAGAGTGAGGCCGAAGGTGAAACGGAGTGGATGGGCGGGAAGGTCGGAGGGAAGGCCGGCGTCCAGGTGCTCTCGGCGGAAGGCACCATAGGGGCATCCATCACCGAAGGCAGGTTGCAGGCTGGAGCCAGCGCTTCCGCCAACCTTGTAGCGGGCTCCGCGGAGGGCAGTTTCGAGAACGGCCCCTTTGCGGCCAGCGGAAAGGCCTCGGCATCCATCGGCGCCCAAGCGTCAGCCAACGCAGCCGTGGGCAAGGACGGTGTGCATGCCGGCGCTCATGCCTTTGTGGGCGGCAAGGCGGGTGTGGAGGGCCACACTGATCTTGCCGGTATCGGGGTCGGTGGCAAAGCCGAGGTGAGCTACGGACTCGGTGGCACGGCCACCTTTGATGCCGGCATGAAGGACGGCAAGTTCGTCATCGGTGGAGAGTTGGGTGCCACAGTCGGTGTCGGCGGCAGCGTCGGCGGGCAGGTCGAGATTGACCCGGGTAAGGTCGTCGATTCGATCGGCGACGCAGCGGACGCTATTGGTCTCGATGATGTCGGAGACACGGTGAAAGAGTGGAATCCCTTCGGCTGACGCTAGCTTGAATTCCACATACTGAGGGAGATGATCCACCATGGCGACCACGCTGCCGGTGAAGATCGAGTTTTCGTTGCCGGAGGGCTGGCAGCCGGCGTCCCCCGATGAGATGGGCGCCCCAGAAGTGGCTTTCGTCGCGCTTCATCCCGGGTCTCGGGACGGGTTCACCGCGAATATCACGATCGCGGGCAAGATTCGGGAAGACCTGGCTGACCTGGTTACCCTCGCCGAAGAGTCAGTCCAGCGTTTGAGCCAGGCAGCGACGACGGTGCGCGTCGCCAAGCGAAATCAGGTGGGAACGCCGGAGGCGCCTGCGCTCACCCAGACTCTCCGTCTCTCGAGCAGGCTGCGCGGGTTGCCCGTGGAGCTGGTGCAGAGCCAGGTGTACGTGACCATGCAGGATGTGCGCGATCCCGCCAAGCGCGCGGTGCTGGAGTTTACGTTGACGGCCAAGTTGTCCCAGCTCGACGCGGTCCAGGACGACTTCAAGGAGTTCGTCCGGTCGATTCGTCCTGCGGATCCTGCCGCAGTGTAGGTCTCATGCGCCTTGGTACTCATGGGTGAGCCCCTCGCGAATCCGGATTCGCGAGGGGCTCACCCATGAGTAGTTCCACTCAAGCCGAGTGCCACGTCTGTGCCGGTACCCGCTCCAGGACGTCACACAGGTAGTCCAGCTTCGGATCGATGCCATCCGGCCGGAGCCGTCCCTCGGACCACGTGATCAGCTCGTTGCCGTGGAACCGAAGGGGCGCATCCTTGACGCGGGGGTCAGACAGGAGGAACCGCACCAGATCGTCGGCCATTGCGTTTCGTGCGAACGGCTCGTCGTCGGTGATGATGCGGAAGTCCTCGTCGAATTCTGGATTTCCCAGCTTCACCTCGTTCTCGCCGAGGCCGAACACGTTGTTGAGGCGGTTGTCCGTCCTCTCCAGCACATTCGGCCTATCAATGATCATGTCAGGTGTGGGCATCGGTGTCTTGACCGTGAATGCGATGAAATATCGATGGTCATTCATCCCGGTGTCCTCCCCGTCGAAATCACGAGGGCGGTACTCGAAGCAGCTGAAAGCGTGCCCTCGGAATTCGCCGGAGATGTGGTCCCAAAGGTAGTGGCCCTTTGCTCGGAATGGTGGTGCTCCCACGTACCGTTCTGCCCCGCCGGGGATCTCTGCGGTGTAGTTCCAGCCGCGTTCCTGGGCCAGCTGGACAAGCCCCGCCTGATCTTTCTCGCTGCGCACGTCCCTCTTGTTTGTACGCCAGAAGGCATAGATAACGCCGCCGACGAGGGCGGCGGCGAACAGGTAGATGAGGGATACCGCGAGTATGTTCAGCACGTCTTCCATGCCGCATGAGTATGGCGGACGCCAGAACGCGACGCACGTACAGGGGTGACCCCGGAAGTAATCGACCCCTATCTGCCCGGCTAAACGTGGCCGGGATTCGTGATGGATCAGTGTAGGTAATGCAAGGGCGGGACGATGTGGCCGAAGCGCAGCAGGTCGGTGGGGTCGTACGTGGACTTGTCCTGGCGTAGGCGGTCGTAGACCTCGGGGGTCCAGGCTCGGGCGCGGTCGGTGTCGGTGCCGGGGGTGCCGTGGATGTTGACCATCGTGCGGCCTGTGCCGTAGGGGGCCATCGCCGTGTGCAGGGCCGTTGTGGCCTGCTCTATGGCCTCGGCCGCTGGTGGCGCGGCCAGGACGCCCACCGTTTCCAGGAGGTAGGTCGCGTCTCGGGCGCAGATCGCGTCGGGCGTGCGGGCGGGGCGGGACAGGGCGCCGCCCATGTGGCGGAGCTCCACCATGAGGAGGGGGCAGTCGCGTGCCTCGGGGCCCACCTGGGCCAGGAAGGTGTCGATGGCCTCGGGGGTGAGGTCGCGCATCAGGGCGCACGACTCGCGGGCGGGGAGTGGGTCCTGCGGTTCCATGTGGATGCGGTCGAGGGCCGCGTACGGCATCTCCTCGACCGTGTCGACCGTCACCGGGGCCGCTGCGCGGATCGGGGCCAGCAGGCGTTCCCCCTCGGCCGGGTCGCCGGGCCAGGCGATCGCCACACGGGCCCAGAAGCCGCCGCGCAGGGGTTCGGGGATCTCGGGGATGGGCGGTAGCCGTAGAAGGGTGAAGGCGCTGCACATGTCGTCCGGGAGGGTCCTTGTCCAGTCGGTCCACGTGCGGAGCAGGGCCTCTGTGTGTTCGCCGGGGCAGTAGACGCCGCCACCGAGGATCGTGGGGAGGGGGAGCAACTCGCAGACCATGGAGGTCACCACGCCTACGTTGCCCTTGCCGCCGCGCAGGGCCCAGAACAGTTCCGGCTCGTGGTCGGGGTCGCTCTCGCGGAGCGTGCCGTCGGGTGTGACGACCTGGAAGGAGCGGACCAGGTCGGTCGCGTAGCCGTAGGCCCGGCCGAGAACGGGCAGGCCGCCGCCCAGGGTGTAGCCGACCGCGCCCGCGTCCGTGGACGTGCCGCAGAGTGCGGCGAGGCCATGCGGTGCGGTCGCGTCCAGGACGTGCCGCCACTTCGCTCCGGCCGCGATGGTGGCGAGGCGCGCCTGAGGGTCGATGTGTACGTCCGTCATGCGGGCCGTGCTGATCAGCAGGCCGTGGTCGATGGGGAAGTTCGCGCCGTGGCCCGTCGACTGAACCGCGACCGGTGTGCCGGTGGCCGTCGCCCAGCGCAGGGCCGCGACGATGTCGTCGACTCCTGTCGCACCCACGACCACGTCGGGCGTGTGCAGTGCGGCCAGGTTGAAGCCGGTGACCTCGTCGGCGTAACCCTCGTCGCCGGGGCGCAGGACCGGGCCGTGGATCTCGGAGAGCGCGAAGAGGTCGGGGGTCTGATGGAGGTGGTGGGTGGCGGGCATCGCGTCCTCCGTGGTGCGGGTACGGAGGGACGGCGGCGGCAACTCCCGCCACCTTCACCCAGGGGCGGGGCCGTCGGGGTCCTTGGGATCAGGGGATCCGGGGCTTCTTTCAGGATGGACCCGGTGGGTGGGAGGGCGCATGTGGGCCGTTCGCGGTCGTTCGCGGTTGCTCGTGGTCGTACATCCGTGCCGACTTCCCGTCGGCAAAGGTGCTGTGGGGGCGGGCGTAGCGTAGGTGGCATGACGACGTACGGATCCTTCCCGGGCACGCGGCCGCGGCGTCTGCGGACCACCCCGGCCATGCGGCGCATGGTCGCCGAGACCAGGCTGCACCCCGCCGACTTCATCCTCCCCGCCTTCGTGCGGGAAGGCGTCAGCGAGCCGGTGCCGATCAGCGCCATGCCGGGGGTCGTCCAGCACACGCGGGACAGCCTCAAGAAGGCCGCTGCCGAGGCCGTCGAGGCCGGTGTCTCCGGGATCATGCTCTTCGGGGTGCCGGAAGAGGCGAAGAAGGACGCCCTCGGGACTCCTGGGACCGACCCCGACGGGATTCTGCAGGTCGCCATCCGGGATGTGCGGGCCGAGGTGGGGGACGACCTGCTCGTCATGTCCGACGTGTGCCTCGACGAGACCATCGATCATGGGCACTGTGGGGTGCTTGACGCCGAAGGGCGTGTCGACAACGACGCCACGCTTGAGCGGTATGCCGAGATGGCGCAGGTACAGGCCGACGCGGGGGCCCATGTCGTAGGGCCCAGCGGGATGATGGACGGGCAGATCGGCGTCATCCGCGACGCGCTCGACCAGATCGGGCGGGAGGACGTGGCCATCCTCGCCTACACCGCCAAGTACGCCTCCGCCTTCTACGGTCCCTTCCGGGAGGCCGTCGCCTCCTCGTTGCAGGGGGACCGCAAGACCTATCAGCAGGATCCGGCGAACGCGCGGGAGTCGCTGCGGGAGCTGGCCCTCGATCTGGAGGAGGGCGCCGACATGGTGATGGTCAAGCCGGCCGGGCCCTACCTCGACATCCTGGCGCGGGTCGCCGACGCCGTCGACGTGCCGGTCGCCGCTTATCAGATCTCCGGCGAGTACTCGATGGTCGAGGCCGCCGCCGAGAAGGGCTGGATCGACCGGGACCGGGCGATCTTCGAGACGCTGACCGGCATCAAGCGGGCGGGTGCGCGCAACATCCTCACCTACTGGGCGACGGAGGCGGCGCAGAAGCTGGGCCGTGCCTGAGGCCTGAGGCCTGACGCCTGATCACGGACGGTCGGACTTCGGCGGCGTCGTCGCCGTCGGGCTGGTCGGGGTCGACGGGCCCTCGTCGCGCAGGCCCTGGCCGTCCTCGCACGCGGTGAGCGTGAGCGCGGCGACCGCCACCAGCGTGGCGGCGAGGAGCCGGGCTCGGGGGCGACGGGCGGGGGGTGCGTCCGCGGACATGGGGTTGCCCTCTCCTTGACTGGGGGTCGGGGTGGTCGGTCTTCAGCCTGCGTGATCATCCGCCCCCGCCGCCACCCTCGGCCGGGAATTCGGGACGCCGGAGTGATGGGATCCCCGCTGACCTGCGGGGACGGTCCGTCCCGGGGGCTTGGTATGGGACGCCGGAGGTCCCTGAGGTCCGTATCCCGGAAAGCTTCCTGCAGGCGACATGTAGTTCTCTACGCTGCTCGGCACGAGCCGTCGCTCTCGTCGTCGTAGCCGAAGGAGCCGTGTCATGAGCGTGTTCGAGTCCGTGCCTCTCCCCGTCCGAGCCGCCGTGCCGTCCCTTGCGGCGCGGGCCGCGTCCGTCGGTGGCTCACCCGTGCGCGACATCCTCGCCGTCACCTCCCGCCCCGAGGTCATCAACTTCGCGGGCGGGCTGCCGGCGCCCGAGCTGTTCGACCGCGAGGGCATCGCGGCCGCCTTCCGTGACGTACTCGCCGAGACGCCGGCGCAGGCGCTGCAGTACTCCACGACCGAGGGCGAGCCCAGCCTGCGTACCGGGCTCGCCGCGCGGATGTCGGCGCGGGGACTCGCCACGGACGCCGACGACCTGCTCATCACGACCGGCTCCCAGCAGGGGCTGTCGCTCCTCGCCACCGCGCTGCTGGACCCCGGTGACACGGTCCTCGTCGAAGACCCCTGCTATCTGGCGGCACTTCAGGCCTTCGGCCTCGCGGGAGCGCGGATCGTGGCCGTGCCGGGGGACGCGGACGGGGTGGATCCGCGGGCTTTGGAGGAGCTGGTGGCGCGCGAGCGGCCGAAGCTCCTCTACACCGTGCCGACCTTCCAGAACCCGACCGGCAGAACCCTGCCCGCCGAGCGCAGGGCGGCCGTCGCGGAGGCCGCCGCCCGGTGCGGGGTGTGGATCGTCGAGGACGACCCCTACGGCGAACTCCGCTACGAGGGCGAGCGCGTGCCCTGGATCGCCTCCTACCCCGGCGCCGAGGACCGCACGGTGCTGCTCGGCTCCTTCTCCAAGGTGATGGCACCGGGGCTGCGGCTGGGCTGGCTGCGCGCGCCGGCCGCCCTGCGGCGCGCCTGCGCGGTCGCCAAGCAGGCCGCCGACCTGCACACCCCGACCGTCAACCAGCTCGCCGCCGCCCGCTACATCCCCGGCCTCGACGCCCACGTGGCCCGCGTCCGGGACGTCTACCGGGAACGCCGCGACGCCATGCTGGCCGGGCTGGCCGAGGCGCTGCCGGAGGGCGCGACCTGGACCCGGCCCGAGGGCGGCATGTTCCTCTGGGTCCGCCTGCCGGAGTCGTACGACACGACGGCCCTGCTGCCCGAGGTGGTGCGGCACGATGTCGCCTACGTCCCCGGGGCGCCCTTCTACGCCGGTGAGCCCGACCGGGCCACGCTGCGGCTGTGCTTCGTGACGCAGACGCCGGAGGAGATCGGGGAGGGGTTGAGGAGGCTGGGGGAGGGACTTCGGGCTGGAGCCAGGTGAAGTTGCTCGGTCAGTCCCACCAGAAGTGCCAGACCGGCTGGTTGAGGAGCTGGTTCTCGGCGTAGGCGCGGATGGTCGTGTCGCTGTCCTGCCAGATGTTGTCGGGGCAGAACGCGAAGTGCTCGGCGGCGACGGCCTCCGCCTCGGCCAGGGTGGTGGGC
The DNA here is from genome assembly GCF_900103585.1 of Streptomyces sp. cf386. Lineage (GTDB taxonomy): Bacteria > Actinomycetota > Actinomycetes > Streptomycetales > Streptomycetaceae > Streptomyces. Next base: position 677,909 of record NZ_FNHV01000003.1, on the reverse strand, counting down.
GGGGAGGCCACCGAGGCGAGGAGGTGGTCGAAGCCGAGTGCCACCACGCGTATGCCGAAGCGGTCCTCCCAGGAGCGGAGCACCGCGCAGAGGCGGGCGGTGTCGTTCTCGTGGTTCATGGGGCCCGACCAGCCGATCGCCGCCGGAATGTCCGCGCTGCGGCGGGCCGGGACCAGGGCGAGGCGGGGGGCCTTCAGGGGGCCGCCGCCGTCGACGAGGGCGTCCGCGATGTCGGTGGCCACCGTGTCCGGGTCCGGTTCGGGGGCCGAGCCAGTGGCCGAGTCAGGGGCGGAGGCAGTGGTGGGGGTGGGGGCATTGGCCAGGCCCGGCCACTTCGCGTCCTCCTTCGTCACGCACTCGTACCAGAAGTCCTCCAGCACTTCCTCCGCGTCGTGGTCTCCCGGGTACGACATCTCCCCGGGCATCAACTCCCAGCCCTCCGGGGCGCCCTGGCTTCCGCCCACGTCGATGACGACGGGCAACAGTCCGGCCGTGTGCCGGGCCGGTTCCACTGCCGCCCAGGCGCCGGGTGCCGCCGGTACGTCCGCGAGCCACAGCAGAGGCTCGTGCCAGGGGCCCTCGTCTGTCGCGTCGAGGAGTCTGCCGGGCGGGAGTTGGAGACCGAGGGCGGTGCCCGTCGGGTCGGTGGCCAGCTTCGGCAGGGGGTTCGGAAGTGTCGCCATGTCGGTGACTGTAGGCGGTACCACTGACATGGGGCCCCGCCCTCAGCCGGGCACCCTGGCGTCGAAGCACTCCCCCTCGCCGCCCGCCACGGGCCGGAAGCAGGCCCGGACGACGGTGCCGGGGTCAGCCACGGTCATGGGAGTGTAGAGGTACGAGTCCGCGTCGACGGAGTCCTGGACCTCGGCGCTGCGGACCGGACCCCCACGATTCTCGGGACCCCCATGACCCTCGGAACCGTCGGGATCCTTGCGTTCGCCCGCCGTCATCTCGATCCGGTCCCCGATGCGCGTCCGCCACATCCGGGCCCAACTCGTCCCGCACTCCTCGCTGTAGCGCAGCTCCATCCAGGCCCCGGTGGCCGTGCGGTGCGCGGCGACGGTCGTAGGCGCGGCGCCGCACTTCATCTGCATCGGGCTCCTGCCCTCGCAGACCGCTCCCCGGCAGCGCGGGCCGGGCGCGGCAGGGGAGGAGGACGGGGACGGGGACAGGGACGACCGTGGTTCGCCGTCCCGGTGCGGCAGGAGGAGTACCACTGTCGCCAGGCCTCCGACTGCCACGGCACACACCGCCGCGAGCACAGCCATGGCCGTAGCGCTCCGGTGTACGGCGCCGGCGTCAGCGGTGCCCCCGGCCCCTGCCCAGCCGTCGGCAGGCGGGACCTCCTGCGGGTGCGGAGGCGTGACCTCCGGTCGGGACGGCAGCGGGGGTGAATCCACGCACTGGCTCCCTCCGCCCCGCCCGCTCCCATCCGCCTCCGCGATCTCCCACAGCGCCAGACACCGTCCCTCCGGCTCGCCGGCGAGGCGGCACAGCTTCTGTACCGCGTCGCGCGGAGGCAGCGTCCTGCCGTTGAGGTAGCGGTCCCAGGAGGACTTGCTGTACGAGGTCTTCGCCGCGAGGCCGACCAGGCTCAGGCTGGTGCGGTCCTTCAACTCCCTTAACGTGGCGGCCAGTCGGGCCCGTTCGGGCGACGGTGTCGTCATCGCCGTAGGGCCTTCCATGTGTGCGGTCCTACGATGCCGTCCACGACCAGCCCGGACCGCTTCTGCATCTGCCGGACCGCGCGTTCCGTCACCGGACCGAAGATCCCGTCGACCTCGCCCGGCGAGACGCCCGCTCTGCGCAGCAGGCACTGCGCCTCGGCCACCTCCGGCCCTGCGTGGCCGTAGGCCAGGACGGCGCCGTGGGTGCGGCTGTTGCCCGCGTACCAGCGGCCGTCGATCCGCTCGACGCGGCAGGCGTACGGGGGTGTCGATGCGACGGGCGCGGCGGGTGCGGCGACGGGAGCCGTTGTTCGCTCTCCCTCTCCGGCTCCCTCGCCGCCGCCCAGTCGTACGACGAGAAGGACCGCCGTGGAGACGGCCAGCACCAGTGCCACCGCGCCCGCCACGAGTGCGACGAGCAGCGGACCCCCGGGCGGCCGTGCCCCGTTGACCTCGGCGGACAGGATCTCCGGCGCTGTCGTCGGGGGTTCCGGTACGGACGTGTTCTCGTCCGACGCGGTCACGTCCCCGGGTCCCCTCGCCCACGCCTCGGCGGCGACCTCGTGCAACGCCAGCAGCCGGGTCGGATCCTCGCCCCCGATCCGGGCCAGTGCCTCGACGGCCTCCCGGGGCGGCAGCGACCTGCCGCCCAGATACCGTTCCCAGGACTTCGGGCTGTACCCCGTCCGCGCCGCCAGCTGCCGCAGACTCAGGCCGCTGTGGTCCTTCAGCCGGCGCAGCCGCACCACCAACTGCCGTACGCGCGGATCCAGTTCCGCGGGCAGCACTGCCCAACGCGACATGTTCCCCCCACTCGCGTTCACGGTCCGGGCCCGCGGTCCGTGGTCAGCGTCCCCCGCGCCCCGTCGCATTCTGCATCAGCATTCACGGCCCGCACCGGAAGCCGGTTCCCGGACGGGTGGGGAATCGGCCATCGGCCGCCGCGGGTGACCCGCCACGACGTCCCGTCGGCCGGCGTTCGCGCAGGTCAGCGTCTGGGACGTCCCGCGATGACGTCACTTCCGCGGCAACTGTGGCAACCCTTGCCGTCGGCCCCGCAGTCTCGTTTCGCCAGCCAGGCGGCACGGGCCGCCACCCGAGCGAGATCGAGAGGGAAACGTATGCGACCGAATGTCTGGACGAGGACCCTCGTCGGCGTCAGCGCCGTCGTCGGCCTCGCCGCCGGAAGCCTCGCGACCGCGGGTACCGGCTTCGCCGCGTCGGACGCGAAGCCGGCCGTGCGCTCCGAGGTCGGTGTCCTCGCGGTGAACAACCTCGGCCTGAGCACCACGCAGGCCAAGTACGTCCAGTGCTGGATCCAGGACTACTGGGGCTACACCGGCGCCATCGACGGGCAGCTGGGCACCAACAGCTGGAAGGCGCTGCAGCGCTGGCTCAAGGCGCACTGGGGCTACAACGACAGCATCGACGGGATCGTCGGCCCGAACACCATCAAGGCGCTGCAGCGTGACCTGAAGGCGTACCACGGGTACACCGGCGCGATCGACGGCATCGCCGGATCGGGGACCAAGGCCGCGTTCAAGGACTTCGCGGCCGCCTCCCAGCAGTACTGCTGAGGAGTCATCCCGTAAAGACCGCGGCCCGTCCTCCCAGCGGGGGAGAGGACGGGCCGCATGCGTTTCCTCAGCTGTTCAAGCTGCGAAGCCGCTCAGAGCCGCTCGGGCGTCCGGATGCCCAGCAGGGCCATGCCCTGGTGGAGGGTCCGGGCCGTCACGTCGCACAGGAACAGACGGTTCTGAACCTGCTCGGGCGTCTCGGCCTTCAGTACCGGGCACTTGTCGTAGAACGACGTGTACAGCGACGCCAGTTGGTACAGATACGCGGCCAGCTTGTGCGGGGCGTACTCCGCCGCCGCCTCGAAGACCGTGTCGCCGAACGCGTCCAGATGCAGACCGAGCGCCCGCTCCGCCGGGGCGAGTTCGAGCTCGGGGTGCGCGGCCGGCTTCGTCCCGCCCGCCTTGCGCAGGATCGACTGGATCCGGGCGTACGCGTACTGGAGGTAGACGGACGTGTCGCCGTTCAGCGAGACCATCTGGTCCAGGTCGAACTTGTAGTCCCGGTTCGGCGACGTCGACAGGTCCGCGTACTTCACGGCGCCGATGCCGACCTGCGCGGCCCGCTCCTGGATCTCGTCCTCGGTGAGGTCCTGCGCCTTCTCCCGTACGACCTCGGCGGCCCGCTGCACCGCCTCGTCCAGCAGGTCCTCCAGCCGTACGGTCTCGCCCTCACGCGTCTTGAACGGCTTGCCGTCCGCGCCCAGCACCGTGCCGTAGCCCATGTTGTGCGCGGTGACGTCGTCGGTCAGCCAGCCGGCGCGGCGGGCCGCCTCGAAGACCATCTTGAAGTGGAGGGACTGACGGACGTCCACGACGTAGAGCAGGGACGTGGCGTGCAGGTCCTGGACCCGGTTGCGGATCGCCGTCAGGTCGGAGGCGGCGTAGCCGAAGCCGCCGTCCGCCTTCTGCACGATCAGCGGGACCGGCTGGTCGTCCTTGCCGCGGATGTCGTCGAAGAACACCACCAGCGCGCCCTCGGAGCGGACCGCGACGCCCATCTCCTCCAGGAGGCGGGCGGTCTCCGGCATGCCCTCGTTGTACGCGGACTCGCCGACGATCTCCTCGTCGCGGATCTCCATGTCCAGCTTCTCGAAGACCGAGTAGAAGTAGACCTTCGACTCGTCCACGAACTGCTGCCACAGCTCCAGCGTCTCCTTGTCGCCGGACTGCAGGGCGACGACCCGCCCCCGGGCCCGCTCCTTGAACTCCTCGTCCGCGTCGAAGACCGCGCGCGAGGCCTTGTACACCCGGTTCAGGTTGCTCATCGCCTGCTCGCCGTCGACGTCGGCCGCAGGGGCCAGCTCGCCCGGGTTCTCGAACAGGTACTGGATGAGCATGCCGAACTGGGTGCCCCAGTCGCCGATGTGGTGCCGGCCGATCGTCTGCTCGCCGGTGAAGTCGAGCATGCCGCGCAGGGCGTCGCCGATGACCGCGGAGCGGAGGTGGCCGACGTGCATCTCCTTCGCCACGTTCGGCTGGGCGTAGTCGACGACTGTGATGCCCGCGTTCTCCTTCAGCGGCACGCCGAGGCGCTCGCCGTCCGCGTGGCGCGCGGCGAGGTTCTCGGTGATCGCCTTGTCGGTGACGGTGATGTTGAGGAAGCCGGGGCCGGAGACCTCGATGTCCGCGAGGAGATCACCGGTTGTGATCTTCTCGACGACCTGGGTGGCCAGCTCCCGGGGGTTCGACTTCGCCTTCTTCGCGAGAGCCAGGATCCCGTTGGCCTGGTAGTCGGCTCGGTCGCTGCGTCGCAACAGCGGGTCCGCGTCCGCGGTCTCCGGCAGGGTGGCCGAGAGGGCGTTCGCGAGGCGCTGGTGGACTTGACCGGTGAGCGACGTGACCGAAGCCATGGGGTGGGAGCCGTTCTCCTCGGGGGATCAGATAGACACGGTCAGTATCCCACGGGGTCGCAAAGGGGTTTTTCCGTCTCGCTGCCGGGTGCGGGACGGTGGGGGCTTGTCGCGCCCACGCGGCGGAGCCGCAAATCGGTACAGCCCCGCGCCCCTAGGTCGGCCCCTGATAAGGCGTTTTCATTGTTGCCGTCCTAGCTGGGACAATGAGGGCGCCAGCCGTTGACCGTACGGCTGCCCTGGAGAAAGAAGGACGTGCCGACGTGGCTCAGAGCACCGAGACCACCGACTGGGTCTCCCGTTTCGCGGATGAGGTCATCGAGGAGTCGGAGCGTCGGGCCCCGGGCAAACCGGTCGTCGTCGCGTCGGGTCTCTCCCCCTCCGGACCCATCCACCTGGGCAACCTGCGCGAGGTCATGACCCCGCACCTCGTCGCCGACGAGATCCGGCGGCGCGGGTACCAGGTCCGCCACCTCATCTCCTGGGATGACTACGACCGGTACCGCAAGGTGCCCCAGGGGATCGCGGGCGTCTCCGAGGAGACCCACCTCCAGCACATCGGCAAGCCGCTGACCTCCGTGCCGGCGCCGCAGGGCTCGGCGTACCCGAACTGGGCCGAGCACTTCAAGGCGGCCATGGTCGAGGCGCTCGCCGAGCTCGGCGTGGAGTTCGACGGGATCAGCCAGACCGCGCAGTACACCTCGGGCGTGTACCGCGAGCAGGTCCTGCACGCCATGAAGCACCGGGGCGACATCGACGCCGTCCTCGCCCAGTACCGCACCAAGCAGAAGGCCGGCGCCAAGAAGTCGCAGAAGCCGGTCGACGAGGCCGAGCTGGAGGCCGCCGAGGGTTCCGGCGCGGCGAGCGAGGACGACGGAAGCTTCGGCTCCGCCGGGTACTTCCCGTACAAGCCCTACTGCGGCAACTGCGAGAAGGACCTCACCACCGTCACCTCCTACGTCGACGACACCACCGAGCTGTCGTACACCTGCAACGAGTGCGGCTTCTCGGAGACCGTCCGGCTCAACGAGTTCAACCGCGGCAAGCTGGTCTGGAAGGTCGACTGGCCCATGCGGTGGGCGTACGAGGGTGTCGTCTTCGAGCCGAGCGGCGTGGACCACTCGTCCCCCGGGTCGAGCTTCCAGGTCGGTGGGCAGATCGTCGGGATCTTCGGCGGCAAGCAGCCCATCGGGCCCATGTACGCCTTCGTGGGGATCTCCGGGATGGCGAAGATGTCGTCGTCGCGGGGTGGGGTGCCCACGCCCGGCGACGCGCTGAAGATCATGGAGCCGCAGATCCTGCGCTGGCTCTACGCCCGTCGTCGGCCCAACCAGTCCTTCAAGATCGCCTTCGACCAGGAGATCCAGCGGCTCTACGACGAGTGGGACAAGCTCGACGGGAAGGTCGCCGACGGCTCCGCTCTGCCGGCCGACATCGCCGCGCACTCGCGTGCCGTGCGCACGGCGGGCGGTGAGCTGCCGAGGACCGTGCGGCCGCTGCCGTACCGGACGCTCGCGTCCGTCGCCGACATCACCGCCGGGCACCAGGACCAGGCGCTGCGGATCCTCTCCGAGCTGGACCCGGAGAACCCGCTGGGCGCGCTGGACGAGGCGCGTCCCCGGTACGACAAGGCAGAGGCCTGGATCAACACGCAGGTGCCCGCCGACCAGCGGACCATCGTGCGCGACGAGCCCGACGCCGAGCTGCTGAAGTCCCTCGACGAGGCGTCCCAGCAGTCGCTGCGGCTGCTGCTCGACGGACTCGCCGAGCACTGGTCGCTGGACGGGCTGACCCACCTCGTGTACGGCGTGCCCAAGGTGCAGGCAGGGTTCTCCGCGGACGCCACGCCCAAGGAGCTGCCGGCCGAGATCAAGACCGCCCAGCGGACGTTCTTCGCCCTGCTGTACCACCTGCTGGTCGGGCGGGACACCGGGCCGCGGCTGCCCACGCTGCTGTTGGCGGTGGGGCAGGAGCGGGTGCGGAGCCTGCTCGGCGAGTAGGCCGTGACAGGAAAGGGGGCCCTCGGATCGAGGGCCCCCTTTCCTTGTGCCGGTCAGGTTCCTTGTGCCGGTCAGGCGATGTGCTCGTCCGTCAGTTCCGCGTTGAGGCGGTTGGAGAAGCGGTTCACCATGCGCTTGGACTCGGCTTCCTCCAGGGCGATGCCGTACGTCGCCTCGACGTCGGCGATGAATCCACGCGGAGTGGGCGCCCCGTTCCCGCCCTTTATCGACTCACGGAAGACCAGGTAGTAGTCCTCCTCGGTGGGTTCCGGCGGGCCGCCGCCCTCGCCGAGTTCACGGGTGCGACCGGGGCTCACCGGGATGGGAAAGCTGCCGGTCTCCTCCGGGGAGGGCTCCTGGGCGGGGGGTTCCTCCTGGAACTGCTCCTGGTACTGCTCGGCCTGGACCTGCTCCTCGTACCACTGCTCGTACTGTTCCCGGGGGTTGTACGCGGGGTCGTAGCCGCCCTGGTAGTCGACGTTGCGCGGGGTGTTGAACCAGTCCTGCACGTACTCCTGCTGCTCGGGGCCCGGGGCGCCGACCATCAGCTCATGGCGCTCCTCGCGAGGGGGCGCCGGTTGCCGGGGGACCGGTGCCACATCCGCTACGGGGGCCACAGGCGCCACGGGTGCCACGTCCAGGGCCTGCTTCGGCGCCGGCGGCAGCAGTGCCGGCTCGATGCCCGCCGCCGCCAGGCCCGCCGGAGCCGTCTCCGCCAGCGGCACCCCGTACCGCGCCAGGCGCAGCGGCATCAGGGACTCCACCGGGGCCTTCCGGCGCCACCCGCGGCCGAAGCGGGAGCGCAGGCGGGCCTGGTACACCAGGCGCTCCTGCTCCAGCTTGATGACCTGCTCGTAGGAGCGCAGCTCCCACAGCTTCATACGGCGCCACAGGAGGAACGTCGGGAGGGGGGAGAGGAGCCAGCGGGTGAGGCGGACCCCCTCCATGTGCTTGTCGGCCGTGATGTCCGCTATGCGGCCGATCGCGTGGCGGGCCGCCTCCACCGCCACCACGAACAGGATCGGGATCACGGCGTGCATCCCCACGCCCAGCGGGTCCGGCCAGGCGGCCGCGCCGTTGAAGGCGATCGTCGCCGCCGTCAGCAGCCAGGCCGTCTGACGCAGGAGCGGGAACGGGATACGGATCCACGTCAGAAGCAGATCCAGGGCGAGGAGGACGCAGATGCCCGCGTCGATGCCTATCGGGAAGACATAGCTGAAGTTCCCGAAGCCCTTCTGGATGGCCAGCTCGCGGACGGCCGCGTACGAACCGGCGAAGCCGATGCCGGCGATGATCACGGCGCCGAACACGACCACACCGATGAGAATGCGATGCGTCCGAGTCAGCTGCGGTGGTGGCGCGGCCACTCGTACTCCCCTCCCAGTGCATGCTGTTGCGCGCAACAGGGTGGCACATCTGTGCGGCGTCCGGATTCACGGATGGCATGAGCCCGGTCCCTGGAGGGGGCCGGGCTCATGCAACAGGCGTGGCTGAGCTGCGAGTTGTGACTCAGCGATGGGGCAGGTGTGACGGTCAGCTCTTCTTCGACGCTGACTTGGACGGGGAGCTGGACGCCGCCTTCGAGGAGCTGCCGGACGGCGACTTCGAGGGAGACTTCGAAGCCGACTTCGAAGGGGTGCTGCTCGGCGTGCCCGCGCTGCCGCTGCCGTTCTCCTTGGTCACGGCGGCCACCGCCTCCTTGGCGGCCTTCTGCGCGAGCTTGTTCAGGTCGTCCGCGCTCGGGGTCTTCTCGCCGGCCAGACCGGCGCCGTTGTAGTCGAGCGTGACGACCACGTTCTCCACCCGGGCCACGACCGTCTCCTGCTTGAAGGCGCCCTCCTTCTTCTTCAGGTCGTAGCGCACCGCTGTCGCCTCGTCGCCCACCCCGGTGACCGGCTCCGACTTCACGTTCTTCGCGCCGCTCACCGCACGGGCGTCCTCGACCTGCGTCTCGTAGTACTCCCGCGCCAGCTGGTTGCCCGAGCCGCGTGTGACGTCCGAGTCGAAGCGCAGCAGGGAGACGTTCAGCCAGCGGAACTGCGAGCCCTTCACGCCGTTGTTGTCGAGGCTGCTCCAGGAGCAGGAGCTGCGCGTCGAGGCGTCGTCCGACGACCCCTTCTTGCCCGACTTGGCCTTCGGGGCCAGCACCTCCAGCGTGTTCTTCGTCAGCACCTTGCACGGATCGGGAAGCGCCTTGTACGCGACCGCCTGCACCGTCGGCGACGGGCTCGCGGACGACTCCGACGCCGACGCCTTCGCGCTGTCCCCGGCTCCGTCGTCCGAACCGGAGTCGGAGGAGCAGCCCGTGGCGATCAGCATCACCGGGACGGCTGCCGCGCAGACAAGGACACGGCGCAGGCCCCTTGCCCACTGCTCGCGCTGGTCACGCCGGTCACGCTGGTCTCGCTCTGCTGCTCGCTGCATGGTTCCTTCACTCATGACTGACACTCGTGGTTCCTGCGGTCGGATCGGGTCCGAGGGGCCACGGTACGCGGTGAAGAAGGTGTGTGGTCTCGTTTCGGTTACGTCGCACACGGGCGCAGTGGGGCGGGCGAGGGGCGCTACTCCGCGAGTTCGTCCGCCAGTTGCGAGGCCAGATTCAGGGCCCTGTCCTGCATTTCCTCACTGTCCGGAACCGTGCCGACGGTCGCCGGCTGCTCCTCGTACACGATCCTCACGATCACGTTGGACGTGCGGAACGCCACAGTCACCGTGCGCTGCTGGGCCGTCGAACCAGAGCTGCTGAGCGCGTCGTCGAGGAAGGCCTCGTCACCGAGGTCGTCGAGAACGCGGGGCTGGAGCTCGGCGGGGGGCGCGCCGTCGGTGGGGCTGGAGGAGTTGGAGGGGGAGGTGGAGGACGAAGGGGATGAGTCGGACGTAGAGGGCGAATTGGAGGGTGAGGTCGAGGGTGAGGCCGAGGCTGAGGTCGAGACCGAGGAGGAGGGCGAGCCGCTCGCGTCGGCGGAGGCGGTGCCCTCACCGCTCTCCGAACTCGTCGGCTCCGGAAGGTCGGCGGCCTCCTGCTGGGTCGCGAAGAGCTGCTCCGCCTCGCTGTCGTCGCTGACCGATGTGTCGTACGACACCACACGCTCGAAGTCGACGAAGAGATGGTCCGTGGCGTCCGCCGACTCGACCTTCCAACGGCAGCCGATCTTGCGGTCCGTGTCGTAGGTCAGCGTCGGCGTGCCCTCGTACGCCTTCTCGCGCTGCTCCTCGTCCGTGAGCTCCTTGATGCCGGGCAGCAACGCGTCGAGCGTGTCCTGGCCCACCACTTCGCAGGCTTCGGGCAGCGTGGTGTACCGGCCGGGCTCGGCCGCCGCGGTCGCCGTGCCCGAGTCACCGGGGTTGGAGTCGTCGGTCGAACCGCCGCTGTCGGAACTGCCGGTGCAGCCGGCCAGCAACGCCGCGAGGAGCGCGGCGACGCCGGGTACATACGCCTTTCGCTGCACGGTCAGGCTCCTTTCGACGGTGGCTGTGTGGTCGGTGCGATGCCGGTGTTCCAGTGTCCCCGCTGGTTATTCGCTTGCTGCGCGGGGGCGTCCCCTGGAGACAATGTGTATCGCACGCACTGCCGTGGACGCCGGTCCGTTGTCCCTTTTCATCGACCCTGGCGCCGGTTTTGCGATTTCAGACTTGTATGTGATTTCCGGGGGATAGAGGACGATATGTCGTACGTGGAGATGCCGGGCGCGAAGGTTCCGATCCGTATGTGGACCGACCCGGCGACGGTCGAGGACGTGGCCCTGCAGCAGCTGCGGAACGTCGCGACCCTGCCGTGGATCAAGGGCCTCGCTGTGATGCCGGACGTGCATTACGGCAAGGGGGCGACGGTCGGGTCCGTCATCGCGATGCAGGGGGCTGTGTGTCCTGCGGCGGTCGGGGTGGACATCGGGTGCGGGATGTCGGCGGTGAAGACGTCGCTGACGGCCAATGATCTGCCGGGGGATCTGTCGCGGCTGCGGTCGAAGGTCGAGCAGGCCATTCCGGTGGGGCGGGGGATGCATGACGATCCCGTGGATCCGGCGCGGATGCACGGGTTCGCCACCGCGGGCTGGGACGACTTCTGGGGGCGGTTCGACGGGATCGCGGATGCGGTCAAGTTCCGTCAGGAGCGGGCCGGGAAGCAGATGGGGACGCTGGGAAGCGGCAACCACTTTGTCGAGGTGTGCATCGATACGGACGGTTCTGTCTGGCTGATGCTGCACTCCGGTTCCCGGAACATCGGCAAGGAACTCGCCGAGTTCCACATCGGCGTGGCCCAGAAGCTCCCGCACAACCAGGGCCTGGTCGACCGCGACCTCGCCGTGTTCATCGCGGACACCCCGCAGATGGCGGCGTACCGCAACGACCTGTTCTGGGCGCAGGAGTACGCCAAGTACAACCGCACGATCATGATGGCGCTCCTGAAGGACGTGATCCGCAAGGAGTTCAAGAAGGCCAAGCCGACCTTCGAGCCGGAGATCAGCGCGCACCACAACTACGTGGCCGAGGAGCGCTATGAGGGCATGGACATGCTCGTGACCCGTAAGGGCGCGATCCGGGCCGGCTCCGGCGAGTACGGCATCATCCCGGGCTCGATGGGCACGGGGTCGTACATCGTGAAGGGCCTCGGGAACCCGATGTCCTTCAACTCGGCCTCGCACGGCGCGGGTCGGCGCATGAGCCGGAACGCGGCGAAGCGTCGCTTCTCGACGAAGGACCTGGAGGAGCAGACGCGGGGCGTGGAGTGCCGTAAGGACTCCGGTGTCGTGGACGAGATTCCGGGCGCCTACAAGCCGATCGAGCAGGTCATCGATCAGCAGCGGGACCTCGTGGAGGTCGTGGCGAAGCTGAAGCAGGTCGTGTGCGTGAAGGGCTGACGCCCCGGCCCACGCTCCTCACTTGGGAGCGTGGGTCACCGCGTAGATCATGACGAACGCCACGATGTGGATGCCGAAGAGGAAGTAGGCGAGCCACCACCACATCTGGCGTTCGTCGTGCGGGTCCTTGCGTGCCGGGGCCCTGTCCTTGTCGCCGTCCGTCACCGAAGCTCCCTGTGCACCTTGGTGTTGGACGCCTGGGCGCGCGGGCGGACGACCAGGAGGTCGATGTTGACGTGGCTGGGGCGGGTGACCGCCCAGGTGACCGTGTCGGCGACGTCGTCGGCCGTGAGGGGTTCGGCGACGCCCTCGTAGACCTTTGCTGCCCTGTCCGTGTCGCCGGCGAAGCGGGTCAGGGCGAACTCGTCCGTCTTGACCATGCCGGGGGCGATCTCGATGACGCGGACCGGGCGGCCGACGATCTCCAGACGGAGGGTCTCGGCGAGGACGTGGGTGCCGTGCTTGGCGGCGACGTAGCCCGCGCCGCCCTCGTAGGTGCCGTGGCCGGCCGTGGAGGAGATGACGACGATCGTGCCGTCGCCGCTCGCGTCCAGCTTCGGCAGCAGGGCCTGGGTGAGATTCAGGGTGCCGATGACGTTCGTCTCGTACATCGTGCGCCAGTCGGCGGGGTCGCCGGTGGCCACCGGGTCGGCGCCGAGTGCGCCGCCCGCGTTGTTGACCAGGACGCCGATCGTCTTGAAGGCCAGGGCGAACTCGTCGACCGCGGCCCGGTCGGTCACGTCCAGCTGGTAGGCGGCCGCCGAGTGTCCGGCCGCGTTGATCTCCTCGGCCAGCGCCTCGATGCGGTCCTTGCGGCGGGCGGTCAGGACGACCCGGTAGCCGGCCGCGGCGAGCTGTCGTGCCGTGGCGGCGCCGATTCCGCCGCTCGCGCCGGTGACGACGGCGATGCGGGAGGCGGGGGACGGGGCTGCGGTGGGCATGGCTGCTCCTTGAGCGTGGTCGAAAGCCTGTCCGGCCAGGATAGGCGGGCGGTGGGACAATGAGGTGGGTGGTCCTCCACCAGGTCCTCCACCACGGGAGGTGGATCATGGGACAGGCACGTGAGGTCATGGACCGGCTCACCGAAGCGATCACCACGGCGGACTCCAAGACCATCGCCGAGCTGTACGCGCAGGACGCGGTCGCCGTCACTCCCGACGGCGGGGAACTCCACGGGCGGGACGACATCGCCACGTACTGGCGTCAGATGACGGAGGCGGTTCCCGACGGCTCGTACGAGTCGGTGCACTCGTACGAGGTCGGCAACACGGCCATCGACGAGGGCATCTTCAGTGGCCGGAACACGGGGCCGATCCAGTTGCCCACGGGGGAGACGCTGGCCCCGACGCAGAAGGAGATCAGGATCCGCGGGGTCGACTTCGCCACCGTCGACGACAGCGGACACATCGTCGACTACCGGCTCTACTTCGACGAGATGGACTTCCTCGGGCAGTTGGGGCTGCTGCCGCCGCCCTGAGCCCCGCCCTGAGCCCCGACGGGATCGGATTGCGCGCGATCAGTTTCCTCGCGGCGCGTACATGATCACCGCCATGCCCGCGAGGCAGATCAGCGCGCCCGTCACGTCCCAGCGGTCGGGGCGGTAGCCGTCCGCGACCATGCCCCAGGTGAGGGAGCCGGCGACGAAGACACCGCCGTACGCGGCGAGGATGCGGCCGAACTCGGCGTCGGGCTGGAGCGTGGCGACGAAACCGTAGGCGCCGAGGGCCATGACGCCCGCGCCGATCCACAGCCAGCCGCGGTGCTCGCGTACGCCCTGCCAGACCAGCCAGGCGCCGCCGATCTCGAAGAGGGCGGCGACGACGAAGAGGGCGGCGGAGCGGAGGATGAGCATGGGGGAAGCCTTGCATGGGGCTTGGGTGGGGTGAGTGTCACCTGTTGGACGGCGCCTGTCGGGCGCTCCGCGTGGGATACATCCGTACGACCACGTGGAGTGAGGAGTGGGCGGTATGCGGCGGATGCGGGTTGCTGCGGTGTGCGGTGCGGCCGTGATGGCGACGGTCGGTGGGGTGGCTCCGGACGCCGGGGCGGTGGGCGGGCCCGAGCCGGCTCTCGCCTATCACGGGTCGCTGGTGCTGGCCGCCGGGCAGGCCGACGTACGGTTCACGCCGCACGTTCTCGGGTCGGCCGCGGCGTCGGGCGAGAAGGTGACGGTGCTGCTGCGCTGGTCGGCGCCGCTGGCGGAACGGCAGGAGCTGCCGCAGACGTGCGTGCTGGCGCAGCCACAGGTGGTGATGTGCCGAGTCGAGGGGCCGGACGCGGACGGGGTGGGGCCGCGGGTCGGGTTGCGGGTACGGCTGCAGGGGGCGCCGTCGGAGGTGCTGGTGGAGTTCGGCACCTTGCGGAGCGGTCAGCAGCTCGAGGAGTTGGCCGGGCAGCGGCAGCAGCAGGTGCTCGCGTTGGACACAGGGGACACGTACTACTTCTGACCGACCTGCTGTTTCTGGCTGATCCCGCTACTTCTGACTGTTCCCTGCTTCGCCCGTGTCCTCGGCGTCGTAGTGCTCGCGGGCCTCGCGTACCTCGTCGAAGTGGGTCTCCGCCCAGTCCTTCACCGCGGTCAGCAGTCGGGCCAGGTCGTCACCCAGCGCGGTGAGTTCGTAGTCGACGCGGACCGGGACCGATGGGGTGACCGTGCGGGTGAGGAGGCCGTCGCGTTCGAGTGAGCGCAGGGTCTGGGTGAGCATCTTGGGGCTGACGCCGGCGATCTTGCGGCCGAGGTCGCTGTAGCGCATGGGGCCGGGGGCGAGGGCGGCGAGGGTGAGGCAGACCCACTTGTTGCTGATGCGCTCCATGAGCTGGTTGGTGGGGCAGCCCTTGAGGAACGCGTCGTACTCGATGCGGGCCTGCTCGCGGCGTTGTGCCGCCGTCATGGTCGCCATGGCTCACCTCTGGGGTCCATACACACTCTCGGGTAACTACTTACCTTTCGATAGTAACTCTTCCTAGGGTTGTCACAGCAGCGGGGTGAATGCCCCGGAATGGGATCAATGCTCTTGGGCGGGAGTTGTGTCATGCGTGCTGCTGTGGTGTCGAGGTTCGGTGGGCCCGAGGTCGTCGAGGTCGTGGAGACCGCGGTGCGCGAGCCGGCGGCGGGGCAGGTGCGGATCAAGGTCGCGGCGGCCTCGCTGAATCCGGCGGACGCGGGGGTGCGGTCCGGTGTCTTCGGGGGTGCGGGGCGGCAGCTCGGGCTGGGCTGGGACGTGGCCGGGACCGTGGATGCGGTGGGGGATGCCGGGGGCGCCTGGAGTGTGGGGGACGAGGTGGTGGCGCTGGACCCCGGGCTGCTGAAGCCGTTGGGCACGCATGCCGAGTACGTCGTCGTGGACTCGGGTGCGGTGGCTGCGGCGCCGAGGACGGTCGGCGCGGTGGCCGCCGCGACGCTGCCGCTGAACGCGCTGACCGCCGTACAGGCCCTGGATCTGCTGGAGTTGGTGCCGGGGCAGTCGCTGGTGGTGACGGGGGCCGCGGGGGCGGTCGGCGGGTATGCCGTGCAACTCGCCGTGCGGCTGGGGGTGTCGGTGACCGGCGTGGCTCGGGAGGGGGACGAGGAGCTCGTACGGTCGCTGGGGGCGGGGGAGTTCGTGAGCGGTGAGGTCGGGGCGGGGAGCGTCGACGCGGTGCTGGACGCGGCCGTGCTCGGGGAGCCGGCGTTGGCTTGGGTGCGGGACGGGGGTGCGTATGCGGGGGTCATTCCGCAGGCGCAGCCTGGTTCTGTGCGGGGGGTGCGGACCGGTGCGGTCGAGGTGAGTGCCGATGGGGGGCGGCTGGCCGAGTTGGTGCGGTTGGTGGATGAGGGGGTGCTGACGACTCGGGTGGCCGAGACGTTTGCGCTGGACGACGCAGCCAAGGCGCATGCGCGGCTGGCGGAGGGTGGGGTTCGGGGGCGGTTGGTGCTGGTGCCGTGAGGTGGCGTGGGGGTGGGGTGGCGGTGCGATCCGGTGCTGGTGAGGTTGCCGAGTTGGTGTCGGGGGCGCGCCTCGGGTCACTCCGCCCCTTGCGCATACGCCGCGGGCGGTACCCCCACCGTCGCCGTGAAGTCCCGTACCAGATGGGCCTGGTCGGCGTAGCCGAGCTCGATGGCGAGGGTGGCCCAGTCGACGTCGGTGCGGGTGCCGGCGTGTTCCAGGGCCTCGTGGATGCGGTAGCGGAGGATCACCCACTTGGGGCTGACGCCGACGTAGGTCGAGAAGAGACGTTGCAGGGAACGTACCGACATGTTCTGCGCGTCGGCGAAGTCGGCCACGCGGCGCACCGTGCGGTCGGTGCGGATGTGCTGGACGAGGGTCGTGGCGAGGTCGGCCTGGGGGTCCGGGGCGCAGGGGAGGGAGAGGAGGAAGGCGTCGAGGGCGGCGACCCGGGCGTGGTCGTCGGCAGGGGTGACCGTCCCGTGGGTGATGTCGGCCGTGGCCTGCGGGAAGACTTCCTCGGCGGGCAGCGCCTCGCCCGTCCAGCGGGACACCGGCGCCTCGGGGGCGTAGGGCCGGAAGCCGCCTGGCCGGAACTTCACCCCGCAGACCCGGCCGCGTCCGGTCAGCTTGCGGGTGTAGAGGCCGAGGGCGACTCCCGTGACCTCGCCGTATGGCCGGCCCTCGTCCTCGTCCCACTGGAAGGTGAGGTTGACGGACGGGTGCGGGACCACGTGGGAGGCGTACGGCTCGGGCAGGTCCCAGTCGATGAGCCAGTACCACTCGATGTACCGGCGCAGCGGCTCGGCGGGCTCGTGGCGGCGGAACCGTACGCGGTTCAGCAGCGCGGACGGGTCGACGATCCCGCGGGTGTCGTGGCGGGGTGCCTCCATGGCCGGATCGTACGTCGCGTTTCTTCAAGAAGGGCAGCCCTGGACGTCCCTACGGTCGGGGCATGGACACGAACTCTGTGCGGACGTACGGCATCGGTGAGCTGCTGGGCCTGGCGCGCGAGCGGGCGGTTCCGGTGGTCCGGGCGATCCCCGATGCCGCTCTCCCCGCTCCCACGCCCTGTGCCGAGTACGACGTGAAGGCCCTGGTCAATCACCTCTTCCAGGTGATCGTGCAGTTCCAGCGGCTGGCCGTGAAGGAGGCGTCGGACTTCGGTGAGACGCCCGACCGGGTCGACGGGAGCCCCGAGTGGCGTGAGCGGCTCGCGGACGAGGCGGACCGGCTGGTGGCGGCCTGGTCGGCGCCGGGTGCCGAGGAGGGGACGACCGGCGGGATGGACATGCCCGCGCGGCTGGTCGGCTCGATGGCGCTGCTCGATCTGACCGTGCATGTGTGGGACCTGGCACGGGCGACGGGCCAGGACTACCCGGGTGCCGACGAGGCGGTCGTGGCGGAGCTGGCGGGCGCGGTGGACGAGCTGGCGCCGACGGCCAGGAAGATGGGGGTGTTCGGGGAGCCGGTGCCGGAGCCCGAGGGCGCGTCGACGTTCGAGCGGCTGCTTGCGCGGACGGGTAGGGATCCGTACTGGCGATAGGCCTGGGCTGCCGGGATCGGCGCCCGGCGCCGGGAACCATACGGAGGGAGAGAGTCCCGGGCAGCGATCCGCGTGGGGATGGTCCCCTGCGGCGATCCCCGCACGGGCGACGGTCCCGGGAGCCGCCGGGAAACTGCTGGGACGCGCCGGGATCGCTGGGAGCCGCCGGGAACCCGCCTGGGACGTGCCGGGACCTGCCGGGATCCGCCGGGGACATGCTGTGACTGCCGCATCTGGGAACCCGCCGGGAACCCGCTGACGCCCGCCGGGAGTACTCGCCGTCCGGTCCTGCGTGGGCGATGGTCCCCGGTAGCGATCCCCGCATGGGCGACGGTCCGGGGGCCCGTCAGGAACCCGCCTGGGACCGCCGTGCCCCTCCCCGCCCCCGCCGTAACCCGCCAGGAATACTCCCCGCCCCCTCCCCGTTCTCCAGCTATAGTTGAACGGTCAACAACCTGGAGGGTGAGCCACCATGCAGTTCGGGATCTTCAGCGTCGGCGATGTCACGCCGGACCCCACGACGGGGCGTACGCCGACCGAGCGGGACCGCATCAAGGCCATGGTCGCCATCGCGCTGAAGGCCGAGGAGGTCGGGCTCGATGTCTTCGCGACCGGGGAGCATCACAACCCGCCGTTCGTGCCGTCGTCGCCGACGACGATGCTCGGGTACATCGCGGCGCGGACGGAGCGGCTGGTTCTCTCCACCTCCACCACCCTCATCACCACCAACGACCCGGTGAAGATCGCCGAGGACTTCGCGATGCTCCAGCACCTGGCCGACGGGCGGGTGGATCTGATGATGGGGCGCGGGAACACCGGCCCGGTCTACCCCTGGTTCGGCCAGGACATCCGGCAGGGCATCAACCTCGCCATCGAGAACTACGCCCTGCTGCACCGGCTGTGGCGCGAGGACGTCGTGAACTGGGAGGGGAAGTTCCGTACGCCGCTGCAGGGCTTCACGTCCACGCCCCGGCCGCTGGACGGCGTGCCGCCGTTCGTCTGGCACGGCTCGATCCGCTCCCCGGAGATCGCCGAGCAGGCCGCGTACTACGGCGACGGCTTCTTCCACAACAACATCTTCTGGCCGGCCGACCACACCAAGCGGATGGTCGAGCTGTACCGGACCCGGTACGCCCACTACGGGCACGGCACGCCCGAGCAGGCGATCGTGGGGCTCGGCGGGCAAGTTTTCATGCGGCGCAATTCGCAGGACGCTGTGCGCGAGTTCCGGCCTTACTTCGACGTCGCGCCGGTGTACGGGAACGGGCCGTCGCTGGAGGACTTCACCGCCCAGACGCCGCTGACCGTCGGCACGCCGGAGCAGGTCATCGAGAAGACCCTGGCCTTCCGCGAGTACGCCGGCGACTACCAGCGCCAGCTGTTCCTCGTCGACCACGCCGGGCTGCCGCTGAAGACCGTGCTGGAGCAGATCGACCTGCTCGGCGAGGAGGTCGTGCCGGTGCTGCGCAAGGAGTTCGCAGCGCGGCGCCCCGCAGGTGTGCCGGAGGCGCCGACCCACGCTTCGCTCAAGGCCGCTCAGGAGGTGACCGTCGCATGAAGCTCGTCGTCGTGTCCGCGGGGCTGAGCGTGCCGTCGTCCACGAGGCTGCTGGGCGACCGGCTCGCCGCGGCGGTCGGCAGCCGGGTGGACGACCTGGAGCTCGAGGTCGTCGAACTGCGTGACCTCGCCGTGGAGATCGCGCACAACTTCACCAGCGGCTTCCCGGGGCGGAAACTGGCCGCCGCCATCGAGTCGGTGACCTCGGCGGACGGCCTGATCGTCGTCACGCCCGTCTTCTCCGCGTCGTACAGCGGGCTCTTCAAGTCGTTCTTCGATGTGATCGACAAGGACGCGCTCGCGGGTATGCCGGTGCTGATCGCCGCCACCGGCGGGACCGGCCGGCACTCCCTGGTACTGGACCACGCCCTGCGGCCGCTCTTCGCCCATCTGCGGGCCGTGGTCGTCCCGACCGGGGTGTACGCCGCGTCGGAGGACTGGGGTGCGGACGGGCTGGACGGGCGGGTCCAGCGGGCTGCGGGGGAGTTGGCGGGGCAGATGCTCGGACGACCTGCGAAGAGGGCGGCGGAGCCCGAGGTGGTGCCGTTCGAGGAGCAGCTGGCCGCGTTGCGACCGGCTGGGTGAGAGGCCAGTAAGAAGGGGCCGGGTGAGCCGTTCATCACGTCGTACGACCGCCACGGCTTGGCAAGATGAACCCGTGCCCCAGACTGTTCTCCTCGCCGAAGACGACCGCGCCATCCGCAACGCGCTGGAGCGCGCGCTGACCCTGGAGGGCTACCAGGTCACCGCGGTCGCCGACGGCGTCGAGGCGCTGGCGCAGGCCCACCGGACGCCACCGGACGTGCTCCTGCTGGACGTGATGATGCCCGGCATCGACGGGCTCCAGGTCTGCCGGGTGCTGCGCGCCGAGGGCGACCGCACCCCGATCCTGATGCTGACGGCGCTCGTGGAGACCCAGGACCGGATCGCCGGCCTGGACGCGGGCGCCGACGACTACGTCGTGAAGCCTTTCGACGTCGAGGAGGTCTTCGCCCGGCTGCGCGCCCTGCTGCGCCGCACCAGTGAGGCGAACGGCCCCCTCGCCGGCGTACCGAAGCAGACCCCGGAGACCCCCGAGGTGCCCGGGACGGCAGGGACGCCCGATCGGCTGATCCAGGCCGCCGGGCTGCGGATGGACCCGCAGGCGCGGCGGGCGTGGCGGGGCGCGCGGGAGCTGGAGCTGACGCGGACCGAGTTCGAGCTGCTGGAGCTGCTGGTGCGCAACGCCGGCATCGTCCTGGACCACTCCACCATCTACGACCGCATCTGGGGCTACGACTTCGGCCCCGGCTCCAAGAACCTCGCCGTCTACGTCGGCTACCTGCGCCGCAAGCTCGACGAGCCGGGCGCGCCGCAGCTGATCCACACGGTGCGCGGGGTGGGTTACGTGCTGCGGGAGGACTGAGTGGGCTCGGTCCGCCGTCGGCTGGAGCGGCTGCTGACGGGGCGGCGCAGATCGGGACTCGGCACCACCTTCGCCCTGTCCTTCGCGGCCGTGACCGCCGTGGTCACGGTCCTGGTCGGGTTGCTGTCGTACACCGCGGCGGCCCGGCTGGTACGGGTGGACCAGGAGTCCGTGTTCGACGAGGTCGTGCAGGATCTGCGCGGCGAGGTGCGGCAGCGGCCGATGAACCCGGAGGACTTCTCGTCGTCCGCGCCCGGACACGATCTCGTACGGCCCGCCCGTACCGATGTGCAGGTGCTGGGCCCGGACGGCGCCGTCGTCGACCCGGGGCGGCCGGGGTTGCCGGTCACGGCCGGCGACCGGCGGATCGCGGCGGACGCGACGGCCGGGCGGATGGTCCAGTACAAGGACGTCGGTGTCGGCAGCGACGTCTACCGCGTCGCCACCGTCGCGCTCGGCGGCGGGCGGGGCGCCGTGCAGGTGGCCCAGGAGTTCAGCGACACCGAGGACCTGTTGCGGGCGCTCCAGCAGCGGACCCTGCTGCTGATGGCGGCCGTGGTCACCCTCGCGGGACTCTTCGGCTGGTGGCTGGCCCGGCGCATCACCCGCCGCCTGGTCGTCCTCACCGCCGCCGCCGAGGACGTCGCCCGCACCCGGCGGCTCGGCATCCAGGTGCCGGTCACCGGATACGACGAGGTGGGCCGCCTGGGCCGGGCCTTCGACCGCATGCTGGGGCGGCTGGCGCAGTCGGAGGAGGACCAGCGCAGGCTGGTGCAGGACGCGGGGCACGAACTGCGTACGCCGCTGACCTCACTGCGTACGAACATCTCCTTGCTGCGGCGCATCGATGAGCTGCCTCCCGCCACCCGCGACGAGCTGGTGGCCGACCTGGGCCAGGAGGCCCGCGAACTCACCGATCTCGTCAACGAGTTGGTCGATCTGGCGGCCGGGCAGTCCGACACCGGGCCGGTCCAGCGGGTGGACCTCGCCGAGATCGCCGAGGACGTCGCGGGGCTCGCCCGACGGCGTACGGGACGGCGGATCCAGGTCCGGGCCAGCGGTGAGACGACGACGGACGGGCGGCCTGGGATGCTCCAGCGCGCGGTGACCAACCTCGTCGAGAACGCGGCCAAGTTCGACCGGGACGGCACCGCGCCGATCGAGATCAACGTCGCCGGTCCGGCCCGGCCGGGGACGGTACGCGTCGAGGTCCTCGACCGCGGGCCCGGTATCGCCGAGGACGATCTGATCCGGGTCTTCGACCGCTTCTACCGCGCCGCCGACGCGCGGTCGCTGCCCGGGTCCGGGCTGGGGCTGTCGATCGTGCGGGAGGTGGCGCTGTCGCACGGGGGAGCGCCGTTCGCCTTCCGGCGGGACGGGGGCGGGGCCGTGATCGGGTTCACGGTGGGGGGTTCCGCCTGAGCGGACGCCTCCGCGGACGCCTGGGCGGCGTTGCTTGAACCGCTGTCCTTGAGGGGAGGAACGTCATCGTGCTGAGTGACGTGGAGGGCGCCGTCCTGGCGGAGATCGACGAGGCCTGGATCGGGCGGACGCTGCTGGAGCTGATCGCGGTGCCCAGCGTGACCGGGAGCGCGGCCGAGTCGGAGCTTCAGCATCTGCTGGCGGGACGGCTGGAACGGCTCGGGCTGGACGTCGACCTGTGGTCCATGGACCTGGACGAGCTGCGCGCACATCCCGGCTTTCCGGGGGCGGAGACGGAGCGGGAGGATGCCTGGGGCCTCGTCGGGGTGACGCCGGAGGGTGGTGACGGGCCGACCTTCGTCCTCCAGGGCCACGTGGACGTCGTACCGCCGGGGGATCCGGCCGCCTGGGACGGCGATCCGTTCGTGCCGAGGGTGACCGGCGATGTCGTACACGGCCGGGGCGCCTGTGACATGAAGGCCGGTCTGGTGGCCCACCTCGCCGCGCTCGGCGCGCTCAGGGCCGCCGGGGTGCGGCTGCGCGGGCGCGTCGGCGTGCACTTCGTCGTGGGCGAGGAGGACGGCGGTCTCGGCGCCTTCGGCACGCTGCGGCGCGGCCACCGGGGCGACGTCTGCGTCATCACCGAGCCGACCGGCGGCACCCTCGTCACCGCCAACGCCGGTGCGTTGACCTTCCGTATCGCCGTGCCCGGCAAGGCGGCGCACGGCAGCGCCCGTGACCAGGGCGTGAGCGCGATCGACGCGTATGTGCCGCTGCACCGGGCGCTGGGGCGGCTGGAGGCCGAGCGTAACCGGGACCCGCATCCCCTGATGGCCGGGCATCCGATCCCGTACGCCCTGTCGGTGGGGACGGTCCGCGCCGGGGACTGGGCGAGCAGCGTGCCCGATCTGCTGGTCGCGGAGGGGCGGTTGGGGGTACGGCTGGGGGAGGACCCGGCGGATGCGCGGGCCGCCTTCGAGCGGTGCGTGGCGCGGGCGTGCGCCGACGATCCGTGGCTGCGGGACCATCCGCCGACCGTGACCTGGCCGGGCGGGCAGTTCGCCAGCGGGCGGCTGCCGGAGGGGCATCCGTTGCCGGCGGTGATCCGGGGCGCGTACGCCGACGCCGTGGGAGCCGGGGGGTTGCGGGAGTGCGGGGCGCCGTACGGGAGCGATCTGCGGTTGTACGCGGGGGCGGGGATCCCGACGCTGCAGTTCGGGCCGGGGGACATCCGGGTGGCGCACAGCGCGCGGGAGCGGGTGTCGGTCGCCGACGTGGTGGAGGTGGCGCGGACGTTGGCGGTGACGGTGCTGCGGACGGTCGGGACGAAGTGAGGCCGGGTGCGGTGGGTGTGGTGGGTGCGGTGGGTGCGGTGCGGGGACAGGGCCGGTCGGGGCATTGAGAGGGTCCTGTGCTCGTCCGTATGAAGTCCCGTGAAAACAGTCACCGTTGGGCCACCGCTCCATACACTCCGTGACCGTGTTGACGCTACGGGCCGGGCACGTGGTCGCCGGCCGCTACCTCCTTCAGGAACCCATCGGCCGCGGCGGGATGGGTGTCGTGTGGCAGGCCTGGGACGAGACGCTGAGGCGGACCGTCGCGGTCAAGTGCGCGCGTCCGGACGACGAGCAGGCCGCCCGGAGGCTCAAGAAGGAGGCGCAGTACGCCGCGCGGCTGCACCATCCGAACATCGTGCCGGTCTTCGACTTCGTCGAGGAAGAGGGGCCGGACGGGTCGGCCGGCGGCGAGGCGACCTGCTGGATCGTCATGGAGTACGTCCCCGCCCGCAGCCTCGCCCAGATCGTCGCCGACTGCGGCCCGCTCTCACCCGAGGACGCCGGCTCGGTCGGCGGCCAGATCGCGGCCGCGCTGGTGAAGTCCCACTCCATGGGCGTGGTGCACGGCGACGTCACCCCGGAGAACGTCCTGGTCACCGAGGACGGCGTCGCCCGGCTGACCGACTTCGGCATCGCCCGCGCACTGTGGAGCGACGTCACACAGACGCACACGATCACGACGGGCGTGGTGCGGGGGAAGCCCAAGTACCTGGCGCCCGAGCTGGCCAAGGGGCGGCCCGCCGACGAGAAGGCCGACGTGTTCTCCCTCGGCGCCAGCCTGTTCGCGGCCGTCGAGGGGCAGTCGCCGTACGGCGAGGCCGAGCACCCGATGGCCTACGTCGCCCGGGCCGTCGAGGGCCACCTCGAACCCGCCGAGCGGGCCGGCCTGCTCACCGCCCCGCTGGCCGCGCTGCTGGAGCTGGACTCCCGGCGCCGCCCCGACGCCGTCGAAGCACACCGCCTGCTGACCCGGGCCGCCCCGCCGCCCCCGCAACTCCGGGGCAAGCTGCCCGACAGCCCCGCGCAGCACCTCGCCTCGCTCACCCTGCGGCTGCCGCGTGCCGTACGGCGTCGGCGGCGCCCCCTGGCGATCACGGCGGGGGCGCTGGTCGCGGCGGCCGCGGTCACGGCCGGGATCAACGGCCTCACGGCGGGCGGTGACGCGGGCGAGGAGGACCGGGCGTCCGACGCGAAGCCCACGGCCACCGCCCCGGCCGGCGCCCTCGGCGACGTCGGCACGGCCGACCCCTGCGAGCTGCTCGACGCCGCCTCGCTGAGCCGCTTCGGGGACACCGAACTCGACCCGGACTACGGCGAGTTGGACCGCTGCGACGTGCTGCTGGTGAACGGCGACGGGGACGAGTTCGCCGGCGTCGAGGTCAACTTCCTGAGCGAGGCCCGGCAGTTCGACGGCAGTGTGCCGGTCCGAAGGGTCGGCACCATCGAGGTCGCGAGCATGACGCGGGCCGGCGACGACTGCGAGCGGTACATCGCCACCTCCGATCACCGGGGCATCGTGGTCATCGGCAAGCGGCAGAAGGCCGCCGCCCCCGACCCCTGCGCCCTGGCGGACGCCGCCACCGACCACGCGGTCACGGTGCTGGACCGGGGCCCGGTGCCCCGGCGCCCGGCGTCCTGGCCCGCCGCCACCTCCCTGGCCCGGCTCGACGCCTGCGCACTGCTCGACACCGCCGCGCTCAAGCGGGTGCCGGACCTGCGGACACAACCGTCCGACCCCGGGTTCGCCGACTGGACCTGCGAATGGGCGAGCCCGGACGGCGACACGTCCTTCGTGCGGCTGGCGTTCAACCGGGACAACCGGCTGGAGGACGACGGCCGGCCGACGCGTATCGCCGGGAGGACGGCCTACGTCGCACCGGACGACGAGGGCGACCACAGCTGTGCCGTGTACGCACCGCACCGTACGTACACCAACTCCGTCGGCGACCCGACGATCGAACTGGTACGCGTCACCGTGCACGGGCAGCGGGCCACCGAGAAGGAGTGTGCCACGGCCGAGGCGTTGACGGCCGACGCGCTGAAGAACATCGCCGAGCAACTGCCGGAGGGGACGTGACAGTCCGTCGTACAGGCCCCGTTCCCACCGGCCGCGCACGAGCCCTCCCCGACGGCCGCGCCCTGCCCCCCACCTACGGCAGCCTCGCCCGTGGCGCCTCCGCCCTCGTGCCCGGCACGCTCTTCGCCCTCGCGCTCGGCGGCGGTATGACGCTGGGCCCCGGCGAGGGCCGCGAGGTGCTGTTCGGGCGCAACCGGCCCGAGGTGCACGTCTGTCTGGGCGAGGACGACCCCCAGGTCAGCCGCCACCAGGGCACGCTCACCCATCGGGACGGGCGCTGGTGGGTGAGCAACACCGGGCGCCTGCCGATCCGTTGCCCGGGAGGCCGGCTGCTGTTCCCGGGCGAGGAGCCGCTGCCACTGGACACCGGCTACACCCCGCTGTTCGTCGGCGGTTCGCGGGGCCGTGAGCATCTGCTGGAGGTCTTCGTCACCGACGCCGAGGGCGGTCACCGGGCGCCCCGGCACGAGGACGTCACCCGGCCGCCGAGGGTGTGGACCCTCACCGACCAGGAGCGGCTCGTCGTGGTCGCCCTCGGCCGCCGGTATCTGCTGCACGAACCCCGCCCGCAGCCCCTGACCTGGCGGCAGACCGCAGCTCTGCTGGCCGAGGTGCGGCCGGCCGAGAACTGGACGGACAAACGCGTGGAGCACCTCGTCAACGGCGTGCGCGTCCGGCTGTCCCACGACGGGGCGCCCGGTCTGACCCGTGAGGAGGTCGGCTAACCCGTCGGCAACGCGCTCAACGACCACCTGATCCGGGCGCTGATGGCGTCGACGACGCTCGTGCCGATGGACCTGGCGTTGATCGACGGGGCGTGACCGAGCCCGAGCCGGGCAGGACGCCCCAGGGACGGTCCGCTTCCGCCTTGCAGCTGCCCGCACCCGGCCCTAGCCGCCCTCGGGCCGGGTGCGGCGGGCGTAGGCGCGGGCCGCGCGGGCGCGGTCGCCGCAGCGGGTGGAGCACCAGTGGCGGCGGCCGTGCCGGAGCAAGTAGCGGTTGCAGGGGGCGGAGCCGCAGGCGGTGAGGCGTTCGGCGTCGGGTGAGGTGAGCAGGTCGGCGGCGTCGGCGGCGAGGGTCGCCAGGGCGTGGTCGACGATCTCGGTGGTGGGATGCGAGGCCGCGCGAAACGGGCCGTCCTTGTCGTCCCACCGCAGGAGCGGGGCCGTCGGGACCCTGGTCAGCGCGTCGTTCACGGCGGCCAGGGCGGCGGGGAGGGCGGGCAGCGCCGCGACCCGCGAGTCGAACAGGGACCGGATCTGTTCCCGCAGCGAGCGCAGCTGTGCGGCGCACATCTCCCGCATTCCGGCGTCGACCGGGGCGAGGTCGCGCTCGACCAGCCACTGGTTCGCCGCCGCCGGAGTGCCGAGGAAGTCGACGAACTGCCCGCCCGGCAGCGCGATCACGCTGTTGACCAGGGCGAGCGACGGGTACTGCTCCGCTCCCGGCGCGGGCGGGATCGGCGGCTCGACGGGCTCCCTCATGGCGGTGACGGTCTCCTTCATGGCTCTCATGGTAGGAACCCGGCGCGACTCGGGGCGTCGCGCCGGGTTCAGTCCGTCGAACCTCACATGTGGACCACGGGTGCGGCGTCCGGGTCCTGGGCGGGTGCGCCGCGCCGGTAGAGGAGCACGCTGACGACCAGGCCGACCGCGAAGAACACGGCGGACCACCAGTAGGCGGTGGAGTAGCCCTCCAGGCTGGCCTGCGCCAGGACCGCGGGGTCCCTGGGGTCCTTGTCGGCCAGATAGTCGGTGAGGGCACTGGAGAACAGAGTGTTGAGCAGGGCCGTGCCGAGCGAACCGCCGACCTGCTGCATCGTGTTGACGGCGGCGGAGGCGACACCGGAGTCCTCGGCGGCGACACCGCTGGTGGCCAGGCTCATCGCGGGCGCCATCACCAGACCGAAGCCCAGGCCCGCGACGATCAGCGGCGGCAGGATGTGCGCGACGTAGCCGCTGCCGAGGTCGAGGCCGGTCAGCCAGACCATGCCGGCGGCCGCGATGCCCATGCCGAGCGGCACGACGGGCTTGGGGCCGAACCGGGGGACGAGCGCGGTGGTGGCGAGGGTGGAGGTGATCATCAGCGCCGCGATCATGGGCAGGAAGGCCAGCCCCGTCTCGATGGGCGTGTAGCCGAGGCTCTGCTGCAGGTAGTAGGTGAGGAAGAGGAACACACCGAACATGCCCGCGCCGATGATCAGCACCGAGACGAAGGAGGCGCCGCGGTTGCGGTCCAGCAGGATCCGCAGCGGCAGCAGGGGGTGCTGGGCGCGGGTCTGCCACCAGGTGAACACGGCGAGCAGTACGGCACCGGCGACGAGGAAGCCCCAGGTGGCCACCGAGCTCCAGTCATGGCTCTCGGCGTTGGAGAAGCCGTAGACCAGGCAGAACAGTCCGCTGCCGACCAGGACGGCGCCGGGGATGTCGATCTTGGCGTTCTTGTCGCGGACGGTGCGCTGCAGCAGGATCACGCCGCCGACGAAGGCGACGGCCGCGAAGGCGAGGTTGACGTACATCGTCCAGCGCCAGTCGAGGTACTCGGTCAGGACGCCCCCGAGCAGCAGGCCGATCGCGCCGCCCGCGCCGGCGATGGCGCCGTACACGCCGAAGGCCTTGGCGCGTTCCTTGGCGTCGGTGAAGGTCACGGTGAGCAGCGACAGGGCGGCCGGGGCGAGCAGGGCGCCGAACACGCCCTGTCCGGCGCGGGCGACGATGAGCATCTCGAAGCTGGTGGCCGCGCCGCCCACGGCGGAGGCGCCCGCGAAACCGACCAGTCCGACCAGGAAGGTCATCTTGCGGCCGAAGAGATCGGCTATCCGTCCGCCGAGCAGCAGCAGGCTGCCGAAGGCGAGGGCGTAGGCGGTGACGACCCACTGCCGGTCCCCGTCGGAGAAGCCCAGGTCCTGCTGGGCCGAGGGCAGGGCGATGTTCACGATGGTCGCGTCCAGCACCACCATCAGCTGGGCCAGACCGATCACGGCGAGGATCCACCAGCGATGGCGGGGCGGCCCGGGTGGTGCCTCGGCGGGCGGGAGGGTGGACACGGTGCCGGTGGCGGTGGTGGTGGGTGCGTCGGTGGTGGGTTTGGGCATGACGAAGACTCCGGATCAGAAGGTGGGAACAGGCGGGAGCGGGAATGAAGGTGTGAACAGGCGGGAGGGAAAAGGGAGTCCGGCGGATCAGGCCGCCGGGAGGACGGCCGCGATCAGCTCGGGTGCGGGGCCCTGGAGCGCTCGGCGCCGGGCCGCCTGGGCTTAGGGCCTGTCGTCAAATTCCCGCCTGCCCGGCGGTGTCTGGCACGCGCGCTCGCCGCGTTGCCGAACCGCCCACGTGGCTCCGCCACGAGGGCGCTCCGGCGCCTTGCGATCGCACGCGCCAGACACCGCCGGGCCCGCCCTTCGGGCGGACGACGGGAATTTGACGACAGGCCCTAGCGGGCGAGAAGTTCTGCCAGTGGCGCGCCTCGCGGTTGAGCCTGCCGATCAGTGGCATCAGGTCGGTCGGGGTGGGCGCGGGGATGCCCAGGCGCTCTCCCGGCCCGTCCCCGAAGGCCCTGCGCAGCACGCTGTGGATGAGGGCGCGCAGCTGCTCCTCGGACAGCACCGCACCCGGCGCGCCGGCCATCGCACGGGCCTGCGCGTCGACCATCGCCGCGGTCAGCGCCCGCGCGTTCTCGTCGGGTGCGGCCGTACCGGCGTCCAGGAGATCCCGCAGCCGACGGGCGCCCGCGTGGTCGGCCACCTCGCCGTGGACCTCCTTGCCGAGCCCCAGGAGATGGGCGACGTACGACCAGTACTGGTACAGGTAGCGCTCCTCCTCGCGGCTGATGGCGATGCCGACGGCCGCGAGGGCCTCGAAGGACACGAGGGTGAAGCCGAGCCAGGTGCGGGCCAGGTCTGCCTGGCTGATCGGCAGCCCCCACGCGGACGTGTCCCAGCCGCACTCCAGGGCGGAGGTTCGCATACGGGCGAGCAGCAGCCGCATCCGAACGGTGGCCAGGCACCCCGGCCCGCCGCGCAGCAGCCCGCCCGGCCGGATGGTCTGCCGCGCCCACACGCCGGTCTCCACGAGGCGGCGCGACGCCGTGTCGGCCGGTCTGCCCGCGAGGGTGAGCAGCCGGGCGACGTCCGGGGACGCGGAGGTGTACGCCAGCGCGCTCGTGATCGAGCAGAGCCCGAACCACAGGGGCGGCACGGACAGGCTCACGACGTCGCCCCGGTGGAGCATCAGAGGGTCGACCCGGGCGGGGCCGGACTCCAGGTGCTCCAGCAGCGCGGCGACGACGTCGGGCGGCGGCTCGTCCAGGCCGTCCAGACCGTGCCGGAGGCCCACGTCGAGAGCCTGCTGCGCCGGGGCGCCGAGGCGGTCCAGCTCCGCCACGACGGCGTCGGCGAGCGGGTCACCGGTGTTCCGGGGGTGGTGTGCGGGGTGTGCGGTCATGGCGATGGGCCCTCTCCTGACGGTTGTCAGATTTGCCTGACGTCTGTCAGATTAGCTCGCGTCTGACAGGTGTCAAGTAAAGTGTTGGCGAGCCCCGGAAACCCGGGACAAGGGTGGGCCGGGGTGATGCAGTGAAGGAGGCAGTGGTGGGTGCAAGAGCCGAATCCGCTCGGCGGCCGGGACGTCCGGGCGCGGGCGCTCCCGCGGTGCCCGACGAGGCGGTCATCCTGCAGCGCGGGGTCGAGGCCTTCGCGGAGCTGGGCTACGACCATGCCTCCGCGCGCGAACTGGCCCGCCGCCTGGGCGTCAGCCACAACTTCATCAACGACCGGTACGGATCCAAGGCGGCGTTCTGGCGCGCGGTGGTGGACCACTCGCTGGGGGCGCAGCTGGCGGGCATGGCGCAGGTGGATCCCTCGCTCGACGACGCCGAGCGGCTGCGGCAGATCATCGTCGGCTTCTATCGGGGCGCGGCGGACGCGCCGCTGGTCGGGCGGCTCCTGGTCAACGAATTCACCCTGGACAGCGAGCGGTTGGACTATCTGTACGAGAAGTACATGGCCCCGATCGTGCAGACCATGGGAGCCATCGTCGACCGGCTCGTGGCCGACGGGCGCATGGCGTCCGTGCCGATGGACGTGCTGTTCTTCGCCATCGTCCCGCCCATCTCCGGCATGGTGGAGGTGCCCTTGGCCCGCCGCCTGGGCAGGCCCGAGCACACCTCGCCGCAACAGCTCGCCGAAACGGCCGAAACGCTGGCGACGCTGGTGGTCAACGGGCTGTTGGCGACGGGTCCGGGGGCGCGGTCCTGAGGCGCGATGTGTCCCGGGTCGGGCCGGGGTGGTGGCACGTGTGCCTTGCTGAGCGGACAGCTGTCCGTTACGTTTTCTCGTAGCGGACAGCTGTCCGTTTACGCTTCCCCGACTCGGAGGTCCTGGCCATGAAGCTGTTCATCCTCGGCGCGACCGGCCCCACCGGCCGCCATCTCGTCGACCTGGCCCTGCGCTCCGGTGACTCGGTCACCGCCCTGGTGCGCAATCCGGCGGGCCTGGGTGACCTCGCCGACCGGGTCACGCCGATCACCGGAGACGCCACGTCGCCGCGCGACGTCTCCGCCGCCGCGGCCGGGCACGATGCGATCGTCTCCGCCCTCGGCCGGGGCAACTCGGTGCGCGCCGACGGCCTCTTCACACGTGCCTCGGCGGCCGTGATCGAGGCGGCGGAGGAAGCGGGCGTATCCCGCCTGGTGTGGCTGTCGTCGTTCGGCGTCGGCCACACCTTCGACTGGTCGAGCACCCCGCAGAAGCTGATCTACCGCACCCTGCTGCGGTCGCTCTACGCCGACAAGGCGATCGCCGACGAGAGCATCCGCTCCAGCGGCCTGGACTGGACCATCGTCCTCCCGACCAAGCTGACCAACGGCCCCGCCAAGGGCACGTACCACGCGGACGACCGGCTGCCGATGAAGGGCAACCCGTCGATCAGCCGCGCGGACGTCGCCGCCTTCATGCACCAGGCGGTGCACGGCGGCGAGTGGAGCCGGCGCAGCCCGGTCATCTCCGACTGACGCGGCGGTCACCGACCGAGGACCGTGCTCACCCCTTGACCGCCGAACTGGCCACGCCCTGCACGAACCAGCGCTGGAAGAACGCGAAGACGATCAGGACGGGCAGGACGAGGAGGACGCCGAAGGCGAGGATCTGGCCCCAGTCCGGGGGCTGTTGGCCCTGGAAGACGCTCATCTCCAGGGGGAGGGGGCGGACGGACGGGTCGGAGACCATCAGGACCGGCCACAGGAACGCGCCCCACTGGGTGAGGAACGTGAGGATCGCGACCGAGGCGAACACCGGCTTCGACATCGGCACGATGATCGCGAAGAACGTGCGCCAGGGGCCCGCGCCGTCCAGCCGGGCCGCCTCCTCGATGCTCGGCGGGATCGAGCGGAAGAACGTGTGGAACTGGTAGATCGAGAAGGCGTTGGCGATGAAGGGGACCGCCTGGATGTAGAGGGTGTTGCGCTGGTCGTTGAACATGTAGAAGAGCGGCACGGCCACCGACTCGAACGGCACCAGCATCAGCAGCAGGACGAGCGTGAAGACGGCTTCCCGGCCGCGCCACTTCAGCCGTGACATGCCGTACGCGGCCATCGAGTTGACGAACAGGCCGCCCGTCACCACCACGAACGCGACGAGCAGCGAGACGCCCATGAAGCGCCAGAAGTAGCCGGTGCTGTCGGAGTTGAGGGCGGCGAGAACGTTCGCGTAGTTGTCGAAGGACAGGTGGGTGGGGAGGAAGCCGGTCAGGCCGTTCAGCACCTCGTCCGAGGGCTTGAGGCTGCCCAGGAGCAGGTAGAGGACGGGCAGGACGAAGATGAACGCCAGGACGCCGAGGACGGTGTAGTCGGCGAAGCGGCGCAGGGGAGCGCGGGTCGTGGCCATCGTGGGTCAGTCCTCGTTGTCGGGCCGGACGACGCGGCGCTGGATGAGGGTCAGGGCGACGACGATCAGGAAGAAGACGACGGTGATCGCGGACGCCTGGCCGATGTTGTTCCGGTCGAAGGCGGTGGTGACGGCCTGGTACATGACCGTGCGGGTGGCGTCCTCGTCGAGTCCGCCGCCGTGGATGAGGACGTAGACCTGGTCGAAGACCCGGAAGGACAGCACCGAGGTCAGCATGGCGACGAAGACGAGGGTGCCGCGGATGCCGGGCAGGGTGACATGGCGGAACTGCTGCCGGCCGGTGGCCCGGTCGAGTTCGGCGGCCTCGTAGAGCTCGCCGGGTATCTGCTGGAGTCCGGCCAGCAGGATGACCATCTGGAAGCCGACGCCCTGCCACACGGACAGCACGATGATCGAGGCCATCGCGGTGGCGGTGTCGCCGAGCCAGTCGAAGGCGCCCCAGTTGCCGAAACTCACCGCGTCCAGCGCGGAGTTGAGCAGGCCCTGGTCGCTGCGGGCGAGGATGAGCCGCCAGATCACGGCGACCAGGGTCATCGGGAAGACGACCGGCATGAAGAAGAGGGACCGGAACAGACCGATCGCCTTCAGCTTGCGGTTGAGCAGGATCGCGAGCGCCAGCGCCAGGCCCGTCTGGAGCGGAACGACGACCACGGCGAAGGTCAGGTTGTTCAGCAGGGCCCGCAGGAACGGGCCGGACAGGTCCGGATCGGTGAACAGGCGCCGGTACTGCTCGATCCCGAAGAAGGTGGGCTCCAGCGGGGAGCCGAGACGCACGTTGTAGAAGGAGAGGACGACGGCGTAGCCGAACGGGATACCGACGAAGGCGATGAGTCCGGCCACGGCGGGCGTGGACATGAGCAGTCCGTGCAGCCAGTCCCGGTTCTTGTGCGCCGGCCGCGAGCGCTTCACGGAGTTCACGGGCGGGCCTTGCTCCCTGTCGGTGGGCGCGGGGTGCGCGGGTTCCACGGTCTTCACGGGGGGTCCTGTTCCCGGCCGGGACGGGGCGCGGTGTAAGTGCGCCCGCCCCGGCCGAAGGGTCCTACTGGGGCCTGGACTGCTGGGGCCTGGACTACGGGATCTCGTAGCCGGCGTTGTCGGAGAAGTCCTGGTCGATGGCGCGGGCGGCCTTCTCCAGGGCGCTCTTCGGGTCGGCGCCGCCGTAGATCGAGTTCAGGGCCTCGCTGAACTTGGCGGTGACCGTGGGGTATCCGGCGGTGACCGGGCGGGTCACGGCGACGCAGGACTTGGCGATGTCGCTGTCGCCGCAGGGCTTGGCGAGCTGGTCGGCGTAGAGCTGGAGCGGGCCGCCCTCCTTGTAGAGGGGGCTTGCGGCGAGCGCGCTCTTCGTGGCGGGCGGGGCGCCGTTGGCCGTCGTCATCGCGGTGACGTTGGCGTCGTTCAGCAGGTAGTCGAGGAAGGCGCCGGAGGCCTTGGCGTTCTTGCTGTTCGCGCCGATGCCCCAGGCCCAGGAGCCCTGGCCGGTCTTGGGGCCGTTGCCGAAGTCGGGCAGCGGCAGGACGACGAGGTCGTCGCCGAGGGCCTCGCTGTAGGCGGGGTACATCCAGTGGCCGACCCAGCTCAGCGCGACGCGGTCCTTGGCGAAGGCGTTGCCGTCGGTGTTGGGGTCGGTGTACGTCTTCCAGGACTGGAAGGTCTTCATCGCCGAGACCACCGCCGGGGTGTCGAGAGCGCCCTCCGCCTTGCCGTCCTTCAGCAGGGTGCCGCCCGCCGACCAGACGATGGGCGCGAAGCCGTACGTACCCCACTCGTTGGCGTAGCCGCTGGTCTCCTGGAGGTCGACGACCTTGCCGTCGGAGTCCTTGCCCTTGAGCGCCTTGAGCGCGGCCGTGAACTCGGCGGCCGTCCAGTCGTCGTCCAGGCCCCTCGGGTACTTCACCCCGGCCGCGTCCAGCAGCTTCTTGTTGCCGTAGACGCCGAGCCCCGAGTCGTACATGCCGAGCCCGTAGTGCTCGCCGGCTATCTCGCCCTGCGCCTTGCTCGCGTCGGTGGCGTTGGACATCGTCTTCGCGGAGACGTAGTCGTCGATCGCGGCGAGCTTCTTGTTGTAGACGAAGTTCGCCATCGTCGGCCCGTCGAACTCCATCACGTCCGGCAGCTCGGAGGCGTCGGTGGCGGTGATGGTCTTGGTGTAGTCGTTGCCGGGGATGAGCTTCAGCTCGACCTTGATCTTGTCCTGGGAGGAGTTGAAGGACTTCACCGCGTTCTGCAGGGCGGTGTCCTCGCTCTTCTGCCCCTGGTGGGCCCAGACGCTGATGGTGCCCGTGCCACTGCCGGCCTCCGCGGACGCGTCGGTGCCGCTGCTGCCGCCGCCGCAGGCGGCCAGGGCCGCGAGGGGCAGGGCGAGGGCGAGGCCCGTACAGGCGGTGCGGCGGTACCTTCTGTCGGTCGAGCTGTCGGTCGAGCTCATGGTGCGTTCCTCCGTGCGGTGCGAGGGTTCGTGGTGCGCTGGGGCTTTCCGGCGTGGGGGAGTGGGGTCTCGGGGGCCTGCAGGCCGCGGAGGGACTACTGGGGTCCGCGCGGGCGCGGCGGTGCGGTGGTCTCGCGCAGGACGAGACGGATGGGCATCTGCACATGCCCGGGCCGCTCGGCGTCCGGCTCGTCGAGCTGCCGCAGCAGCAGCCGGGCCGCCTCGGCGCCCTGCCCGGCGACCGGCTGGGCGACGGTGGTCAGCCCGATCACATCGGCGAGCTCGTGATCGTCGAAACCGACGACGGACACGTCGTCCGGCACCCGCAGCCGATGCCGCCTGAGCGCGCGCAACGCGCCCATCGCCATCTCGTCGGACTGCGCGAACACGGCCGTCGGCGGCCGGGAGGCGGCCAGCAGCTCGGTCATGGCCCGCTCGCCGCCCTCGACGGTGTAGTCGCCGTCCGCCTCCAGCGCCGGATCGTGCTCTATCCCGGCCTCGGCCAGCACATCCAGGTACGCCTGGCGGCGCGCGACGGGCGTGGTCCAGTGCTGCGGCCCGCTCGACCCGCTGATCATGCCGATCCGGCGATGGCCGAGGTTCACCAGATGCCGTACGGCACTCTCCGCGCCGGCCCGGTCGTCGATGCCGACCACGGTGAAGCCGGGCCGGGCGCCGCCGACCGTACTGGCCAGCGGCACCCCGAGCGAACGCAGCGCGGCCGACTCCTCCTCGTCGGGGATGAGCAGCGACAGCACCGCGTCGACCCGCTTGCGGACCGGCATCTTGGTGAAGAAACGCTTGCGTGACTCCGGCGAGCCCAGGTTGTACAGCAGGACGTCGTACCCGGCGGCGCTGAACACGTGCTCGGCGGCGTCCAGCACGGTGCCGAAGAACCAGCGGCCCACGTACGGCACCACGACCCCGACGGTGAAGGTGCGCCCGCTGGCCAGGCTGGACGCCGAGCGGGACGCCGTATAGCCGAGCTGTGCGGCGACGGCCGTGATCTGCGCCCGCACCTCGTCGGAGACGCCTTGCTGGCCGCGCAGGGCGCGGGACACGGTGGACGCCGAGACTCCGGCGGCGCGGGCGACATCGGTGATGCTGACGGTCACAGCGCTTTTCTCCCGTCTGTTTCACGTCGGTGTGATCTGGGGGTGACGTGACCGTAAACCCGCCTTCGTTGTTGCGCAAGCGTTTGCGTTGAGTTCTACTTGGGCCGACTCTTGACCGAGACCTTCGAGAGCCGTGATCAGCGCACGCGTTTGAGCGCTGCGAGCCGACAGGAACTGTGCATGCGATACGCCCCGCCCGGCCTCTGCGTGAACGACTTCGCCCTGCTCCGCGACGACGACGGCACCTACGCGGTGCTGCATCTGCAGGGCCCGTGGACGGCCGAGTTCGACCATCTGCGGATGGAGACCTCCTACGGCAGGGCCACCTCCACCGACCTGGTCGCCTGGCGGCCCGAGGGCACGGCCTTCGGCAACGGCCTTCCCGGCCGCTTCGACCAGCAGGCGGTGTGGACGATGCACCCCGTCCGGCACGGCTCCGGCGACGGAATGGCGATGTTCTACACGGGCGTGAGCGGACTGACGGAGGCCGGCTGGCCACTGCAGTCCGTCGGCCTCGCCTACTCCGACCGCACCGACGGCACCGGCTGGCGCCGCCACGGCACCGGGCCGGTCGCCGAGGCGGACGCCCGTTGGTACCGCACCGGTGAACGCATGGGCTGGCGCGACCCGTTCGTCGTACGCGACGACGAGGGCGACGGCTGGGTGATGGCCGTCTGCGCGGCCGACGCCTCCCTGCCGGTCGAGGTCAGCGGCTGCGTGGCGTGGGCGACGTCGGACGACCTGGAGCACTGGACGGTCCACCCGCCGCTCATCTCCCCCGGTGACGTCGACGAGTTGGAGTGCCCGGTTCTCGAACGCCTCGACGACGGCAGCTGGTTGCTGATCGGTTCGATCGGCGCGACCCGCGGCTTCGAGGCATGGACCGCGCCGAGGCTGCGGGGCCCCTGGACCCGACGGGGCCCCCTGGGCCCGACCGGTTCGTACGCCCCGCGCGTCATCGCCGCCCCCGACGGCTCCCGTGTCGTCCTGCACACCACCCCCCGCCGGGTGGACCTGACGGACGCGGGCGACCGCTGCCGCGGCATGCTGGCCCAGCCCAAGTCCCTTGTCATACGGGAGGATTCGGCACCCCGTCTGGAGTGGTGGCCCGGCCTGGACGCCTGGCTGCTGGAGGAGACGGAGGAGCGGGTGCTGCACGCGGTCGGTGATGTCGATGTCTCCGGGCGGGTGGAGATCACCCTGCGCAAGGGAGACGACGGCGACGGCGGCGACGACGGCCCCGCCCTGGTCGTCGGCTGCGACGGCAAGAACCTCTGGGCCGCGGGCCCCGCAGGCGCACCACTGGGCGAGACGGTCCTGACCGAGCCCGCGAGCACCCTGCGCATCCTCACCATCGGCGAGTACGTCGAGGTCTACGCCGACGGCGTCTTCGCCCTGACCACCCTGTGCTACTCGGGCCACCCCGCCCCCTGGACGGCGACGACGGAAGGGCACACCCGCACCATCCCCGTCCGCCCGATCCGGCTGCCGGACCCCGACCGCGACGACGCGTCGGCCGTGTGGCCGGGGCCGGCGACGGTGCGGTGAGAGGCCCCACCGTGACGACCACTCCCGACGCCGAACGCACCCTCACCGGCTGGGAGTACTACCCCGAGGCCATCGGCCACGCCCTGCGCCACACCGCCGCCCTCGTGGGCGACGTCCCGCTGATCGTCACCGAGAACGGCATCGCCACCGCCGACGACAGCCGCCGTATCGACTACTACACGGGAGCCCTGTCCGCGGTCGCCGCCGCGCTGGAGGACGGCCTCGACGTTCGCGGCTACTGGCTGGGGAACCTCGGACGCACCAGGGCGCTGCCGCGCGCCGACCGCTGAGGTGCCCTCGTGACTCAGCCGACGTCCGGCAGGCTGCCTGGGATCTGCCTCTCATCGGCCTGACGCTGCGCGCACCGCGCGTTCTCCTGACGCAGGGTGTCCAGCCACCGCCACAGCCCGATTTCCTCCAGCGTCAACCCCGGACACGCCAACCGGTGAGGCACTCGGCATTCAGCACCCTGTGCGGGCTCCTCGGGTCCGCTGTTCCACGCCGTGCCGTTCGAGTCGACGTACCACCTGTGCCACGCCGGCGCCATGTGCGCGGGCGCTGTCAGACCGGGTTCGAGGAGGACGTACGCCCCGTAGTAGGTCGGGTGTCGATCGCCGGCCAGCCCGCATTGCGGGCATACGGGCGGGGACGGCGGTTCGGGTGCGTCGGCGCCGTCCATGGCGGCTTGGGCGCGGTCGACGTTCGCCCACGGCTGTGGGGTGCCCGGTGGCGGCTGCCGCTGCTCGTCAGGGCTGGGTAACGGGATGACGCGCTGCGTGTCGTCCGGATCTGGTACTGCGCCGACGCTCGTCTGCTCCCCCATGCTGTCGAGGGTCGGCGTACGGCTTATGTGGGGGTAGGGCGCGATCCGGGCGCAATGGTGGCCGAGCACGGGGCAGACAGGCGCGCCGGGTGGCTCACCGGCTCGGTGGTCCGGCCTTACGGGGTGAGTCCGGCCGCCTCGCAAGCGGGCCGGTACTTCGGGGTGCAGATCTGATCAATCGTGTGCATCCCGTCCTTGACGACGGTGCTCCCGACGTTGTCGGCGGTCACGGAGCTCGCTTGGAGCAGGACGGCCGGGATGTTCCTGGTGGTGGCGGTGTTCATCCTGTCCTTGGCCAGGCCGTCGATGCTTTCACCGCGTCCCAGGGCGACGGCCAGCTCGGCGGCGGCGTCCGCTTCGGGTTTGTAGGGCTTGTAGACGGTCGAGTACTGAGCGCCGCTCACAATGCGCTGCACGGCCGAGAGTTCGGCATCCTGGCCGGCGACGGGCGGCAGCGGCTTGATGTGCGCGGCTCTGAGGGCCGAGATGGCGCCGGTGGCCATGGCGTCGTTGGCGGCCCAGACGCCGTCGATGTTGTCGGCGCCGAGCTCGGCGACGGCACGGGACATGAGGGCGTTGGCCTCGCCGGCGTCCCATGCCGGGGCCTGGTAGGTCTTGATCTTCACCTTGCCCTTCAGGACGAAGATCGCGTCAGGAGTCATCGCGGGGCCTTCCACCCTGACGATCTGGCCGCCGTTCGCTTTGCCGCCCAGAGCCTTGAGGAGGGCCTCGCCCTGGACCTTGCCAATGGTCCTGCTCTCATAGGAGACGTAGGCCGAGACCGGACCCTCGACGGGCCGGTCGTAGGCGACGACGGGAACATCCGCATCCCGCGCCTCGCCGACCGCGGAGCGGAGGGACCTGATGTCGACGGCGCCGAGGATCACCACGTCGACCCCGTTGTTGATCATGGAGTCCATCTGCCGGATCTGGGTGGCCACATCCCCGCGGGCATTGGCGTACTCCACCGCGCAGCCGCCGCAGAGTTCCTTGATCTTCTTCTCGGCAAGAGGCCGGTCGAACTGCTCGTAGCGAGCGGTCTGGTTCTCCGGGAGGAGCAGGCCGATCTTCATGCCGCCCTCGCCGGAGGTGTTTGCGCCGGAGTCCCGGGTGGTTGCGCAGGCGCCGAGGCCCACGGTCAGAGACAGAGCGGCCACGACGATGGCGGCACCGCGCAGGTGGGGGTTCATTCCTCCGACCTCCGGTTCGAATGCCGGCATGCCGTTCATTCCGAGGCTACGCCAGGGGGCCTGGTGGCGAGATGCGGGCTGCGCGCGGCCCTTGAGCGCGTGCGCTCCGCGGCAAGGTTCGGAGGATCGGGTGAACCCCTGACGGGTGTTCGGTGCCATTCCTCGCCCTGGAGACGCCGGCCCTGCCGCTGTGGGCGGAGGTGCGCACCAAAAAGGGCGAGGCCCGAAGACCCCGCCCGCTACCGGTGAAACCCCAGGTCACGGCCACACAAGACAGTACGGCTGATGCCCCGCCTCATGAAGCCGGTGCGAGAAGTCCTGCCACTCGTGCAGCAACTGATACACGTTGAACGCATCCCGGGGTCCACCCCGATCCGGCACAGTCGACCAGATGAAGGCGGCCGCCCCGACCGCTTCCTCTCCTATGCCCCGCAGCGGGTCCACCACCGTCATCGGGAGCTTGACCACCGCGTAGTCGGGGTGCAGGACGACCAGTTCCAGTGGCGGGACCTTGTGCAGGGGGACGCCTTCGATGCCCGTCAGGACCATCGCGGCCATGGTCTCCGGCTTGATCTTGGTGAACATGCCGTTCATGCCGAGTTCGTCGCCGCCGAGTTCTTCGGGGCGCATCGAGATGGGGACCCGGGCCGCGGTCGCGCCGTCGGGCGCGCCGAAGTACTTGTACGTCACCCCCACCCGACCACCATTCCTGCTCACCCTCAGCCGATCCCGATCACTGCGTCGGTCGGCCCGCTCTGACTCGTTCGGTACACCCGGCATATCCGGTACTACGTGTCCCTGACGTGGTTCGTTCGAATCCTCCGCGTCGCGCCGGTGCTTTCCTCCCCGGGCACGTCGAGGACCCAGGTCATCAGTCCCCTCGCCCAGTCCGCCACCGCGATGCATATCTCCACCCGACTGCTTTTCTAGGACGCGTGGCCCCCGCCGCGCAACCCGATCATCGTGTCAGTGACCTCCCCCACGGCCGCCCGCCGAAACGTGCGCTGAAACACCTGTCCGCAGGATCTTTTCAGTCTCCGACCACCACACCCCGCATGAGCTGTGTGTATCACGTCCAGTCTCGCAGATCCCGGACAGGGAGCGGTGGTGAAGGAGAGCGGAGGGGGTGGAGAGGGAGGGGGTGCGCAAGAGCGTGCAGGAGAGCGCGGTCAGTGGCCCCCGCTGCCGTCCCCGCCCGCTGGCCTACCCTGAGGAGGTCACTGGCAACCGGAGTCCGAGATCATCGGAGAAGGTCAGAGAAGGTCGGAGTAGTCGCAGGTCATGAGCGAAGCGCCCTCTTCAGGTACGCCCTATCCATACGATGCGCCTGCCTCGCAGGCTCTGTTCGACCGTGCGGCCGCCGTCACACCCGGCGGCGTGAACTCCCCGGTCCGCGCCTTCCGCGCCGTGGGCGGTACGCCCCGGTTCATGGTGTCCGGCGCCGGTCCGTATCTGACCGACGCCGACGGGCGCGAGTACGTCGACCTCGTCTGCTCGTGGGGGCCCATGATCCTCGGGCACTCCCACCCTGAGGTC
The DNA here is from genome assembly GCF_900103585.1 of Streptomyces sp. cf386. GTDB lineage: Bacteria > Actinomycetota > Actinomycetes > Streptomycetales > Streptomycetaceae > Streptomyces. Next base: position 637,145 of record NZ_FNHV01000003.1, on the reverse strand, counting down.
ATCGCCGCCGTCCAGGACGCCGTCTCCCGCGGTACCTCTTTCGGTACGCCGGGGGAGGGCGAGGTCGAGCTCGCCGAGGAGATCGTCGCCAGGATCGAGCCCGTCGACCAGGTGCGGCTCGTCTCCAGTGGCACCGAGGCCACCATGTCCGCCATCCGGCTCGCCCGCGGGTTCACCCAGCGGTCCAAGGTGATCAAGTTCGCCGGGTGTTACCACGGGCACGTCGACTCGCTGCTCGCCGCGGCCGGGTCCGGGGTTGCCACCTTCGCCCTTCCCGACACCCCGGGCGTCACCGGCGCCCAGGCCGGCGACACCATCGTCATCCCTTACAACGACCTCGAGTCCGTCCACGAGGCCTTCCACCGCTACCCCGGTGAGATCGCCTGCGTGATCACCGAGGCCTCGCCCGGCAACATGGGCGTCGTCCCGCCGCTGCCCGGCTTCAACGAGGGACTCAAGGACGCCTGCCGCAAGAACGGCGCCCTCTTCATCTCCGACGAGGTCATGACGGGGTTCAGGACCAGTCGCGCCGGGTGGTACGGCATCGACGGGGTCAAGCCCGACCTGATGACCTTCGGGAAGGTGATGGGGGGCGGCTTCCCCGCCGCCGCCTTCGGTGGGCGTGCGGATGTGATGGCGCACCTCGCGCCCGCCGGGCCCGTCTACCAGGCCGGCACCCTGTCCGGGAACCCGATCGCCACCGCCGCCGGCCTCGCCCAGCTGCGGCTTCTCGACCAGGCGGCGTACGACAAGGTCGACGCGGTGTCGGAGAGCATCCAGTCGCTCGTCACCGAGGCCCTCACCAAGGAGGGCGTCGTGCACCGGGTGCAGAACGCCTCCAACATGTTCTCCGTCTTCTTCACGGACCGGGAGGTCCGCACCTACGAGGACGCCAAGCGGCAGGAGTCCTTCCGCTTCAACGCCTTCTTCCACTCGATGCTGGCGCAGGGCGTCTATCTGCCGCCCTCGTCCTTCGAGTCCTGGTTCGTTTCCACGGCCCACGACGAGCGGGCCGTCCAGCGGATCGCCGACGCCCTCCCGGCGGCGGCCCGAGCGGCGGCGGAGGCCACGGCGGCATGACCGAGAACGCCATGACCAACGACATCAACAGCAAGAGCGACAGCAACAAGAGCGACAGCGACATCACCGTCGTCCACGTCATGCGGCACGGCGAGGTCGCCAACCCGGACGGGATCCTCTACGGCCGTCTCGCCGGGTACCACCTCTCCGAGCTCGGGCGGCAGATGGCCGACCGGGTCGCCGAGCATCTCGCCTCCCGTGACGTCGCCTACGTCTGCGCCTCCCCGCTGGAGCGGGCGCAGGAGACCGCGACGCCGATCGCCAAGGCGCACGGGCTGGACCTCGCGACCGACGTGCGGCTCATCGAGGCCGACAACGTCTTCCAGGGCAAGACCTTCGGGGTGGGCGACGGGGCGCTCAAGAAGCCGGAGAACTGGAAGCACCTCGTCAACCCCTTCAAGCCGTCCTGGGGTGAGCCGTACGTCGACCAGGTCGTACGGATGATGGGGGCGCTCGACTCCGCCAAGGATCAGGCGCGGGGGCGCGAGGCCGTGCTGGTCAGCCATCAGCTGCCGATCTGGATCGTGCGGAGCTATGTCGAGAAGCGGCGGCTGTGGCACGACCCGCGCAAGCGGCAGTGCACGCTCGCGTCCCTGACGAGCTTCACGTACCAGGGCGACAGGGTCGTGTCCGTCGGCTACTCCGAGCCCGCCATCGATCTCGTGCCCGTCCATCTCCGCGCCGGCGCCAAGCCGGTGAAGGGGAAGGACAAGGCATTCGGCGCCTGATACACGTTTGTAATATTTGTTGCCAAACCTCCGTGATGCGGAGGAACCCGCCCGTTCGTCGCGCCCTCTGACTGGGTGACCACCAGAGAAGTGCGACGGATTGGGCGGACATGGGCAACTTCAGCCGAAGGGGAGCCATCGGGCTCGGTGTGGGGGCGGCCGCCACCGTCGGGCTTGCCGGATGCGGCACTCTCACGTCGTCAGACGGGTCGAACCAGTCCTCGGGTTCCGGAAACGGCGGAGCCAACAAGCCCGGAACGCACACGAACCGCGCCCGCCCCATAGGCGACGGCTCCACCTCCTACACCGGCAAGCAGCCGCACCAGCCCGGCAAGCCCGAGCCGCTGGAGCCCGGTCAGGAGCCGCCGCAGTTCGTCATCTTCTCCTGGGACGGGGCCGGGGAGGTCGGCAACGGCCTCTTCCCGCGCTTCCTGGACCTGGCCAAGGAGCACGACGCGTCCATGACCTTCTTCCTCTCCGGGCTGTATCTGCTGCCCGAGTCGAAGAAGCGGCTCTACGACCCCCCGAACAACCCGCGCGGTGCCTCCGACATCGGCTACCTCACCGACGAGCACGTCAAGGCCACGCTGACGAACGTCCGGCGCGCCTGGCTCGAAGGCCACGAGATAGGCACCCACTTCAACGGCCACTTCTGCGGCGGCACCGGCACCGTCGGCAACTGGACGCCGAAGCAGTGGCGCAGCGAGATCGACCAGGCCAAGGGCTTCGTCAAGGAGTGGCGGACCAACAGCGGGTGGACCGACCTGCCGTCCCTGCCCTTCGACTACGAGAAGGAACTCGTCGGCGGCCGTACGCCCTGCCTCCTCGGCCAGGACAATCTGCTGCCCACCGCCCGTGAACTGGGCTGGCGTTACGACGCCTCCTCGTCCGGCGGCCTTCAGGTGTGGCCGCAGAAGAAGCAGGGGCTGTGGGACCTGCCGCTGCAGGGGATACCTTTCCCCGGCCGCAGCTTCGAGGTCCTGTCGATGGACTACAACATGCTCGCGAACCAGTCGATCAACTCCACCAACGCGCCCTCCTACAACTACCCGAGCTGGCGCAAGCAGGCCACCGAGTCCTACATAGCGGGCTTCAAGCGGGCATACGAGACAAACCGCGCACCCTTCTTCGTCGGCAACCACTTCGAGCAGTGGAACGGCGGCATCTACATGGACGCCGTCGAGCAGGCCTTCAAGCACATCGCGCGGGAGAAGGAGAAGGGCGCCGACGTACGGCTCGTCTCCTTCCGGCAGTTCGTGGACTGGCTGGACGTACAGAAGCCGGAAGTCCTCGCCAAGCTGCGGACTCTGGGCAAGGGGCAGCAGCCGCTCGGTGGGTGGAAGGAGTTCCTGAAGGGCATCGGCAACGGCGCTGGGGCGACCTCCTCCGAGAGCCCCTCAAACGCCGCCTGAAATGCGGGTTTACGTCCGAGAGGGGGGTGCGCAAGATCCCCGGAACGGACATGCGAAACTTTTCACATGAGTGCCGCCCGTCGCGCCCGTAGCCGTTCCGCCCTGCTCGCCGTCACCGGCGCCGCCGTTGCCGCGCTGACCCTGTCCGCGTGCGGATCGGGTACGTCGGGCGGCGGTGGCGGCGCCAACTTCGTGCCCGGGAGCAACGGCATCGACACGGTCGGGCAGGGCAAGCGCGCCGCGGCGCCGGACCTGTCCGGCGAGACCATCGACGGCAAGCAGCTCAGCACCGCCGACTACAAGGGCAAGATCCTCGTCATCAACGTGTGGGGATCGTGGTGCCCGCCCTGCCGGGCCGAGGCGAAGAACTTCCAGACCGTCTACGAGGACCTCAAGGGCCAGGGCGTCGAGTTCGTCGGCATCAACACCCGGGACACCAGCACCACCCCGGCGCAGGCCTTCGAGAAGGAGTTCGGGGTCACCTACCCGAGCCTGTACGACCCCACGGGCAAGCAGATGCTCCGCTTCAAGAAGGGCACGCTCAACCCGCAGGCGATCCCCTCCACGCTCATCATCGACCGGAAGGGCGGGATCGCGGCGCGCACGCTGCAGCCCCTCAGCGAGGAGACGCTGCGCAGCATGATCAAGCCCGTTCTCGCGGAGAAGTGAACCGGTGACCGCAGTGCTCACACTCGCCGCGGAACCGGCCTACAACGGCACCGTGATGAACGGCGCCCTGCTGCTCGCGCTGCCCATCGCCGTACTCGGCGGGCTCGTGTCCTTCTTCTCGCCCTGCGTCCTGCCGCTCGTCCCCGGCTATCTGTCGTACGTCACCGGGGTCAGCGGCACCGACCTGGCCGAGGCCCGGCGTGGGCGCATGGTCGCCGGTGCCTCTCTCTTCGTGCTCGGCTTCACCGTCGTGTTCGTCTCCGGCGGGGCGCTGTTCGGTTACTGGGGCTCGACCCTGCAGGAGAACAAGGACGTCCTGACGAAGGTCCTCGGCGTCCTCATGGTCCTCATGGGCGTCTTCTTCATGGGCCTGATGCCCTGGCTCACCCAGCGGGAGTTCCGCTTCCACACCAAGCCGGCCACCGGGCTGGCCGGCGCCCCCCTCCTCGGTGCCCTCTTCGGCATCGGCTGGACGCCGTGCATCGGCCCGACCCTGTCCTCCGTGCAGACGCTCGCCATCAACGAGGCCAGCGCCGGACGCGGCGCCATACTCACCGTCGCCTACTGCCTCGGCCTCGGCATCCCCTTCGTGCTCGCCGCAGTAGCCTTCCGCAGGGCCCTCGGCGCCTTCGCCTGGGTCAAGCGCCACTACGTCTGGGTGATGCGCATCGGCGGCACCATGATGATCGTGACCGGTGTGCTGCTGCTGACCGGCGCGTGGGACCGCATCGTGCAGGAGATGCAGGTCTGGTCCAACGGCTTCACTGTGGGGATCTGATCGATGAGCAAGACGACAACCGAGCCGACCCCGGCCGCCGGTGACGAGGACCTGGGCGCCGCCGGCTCCCAGCTCTCCACCGCCCCCGCCGATGAGATCGCCGGCCTGCCCTCCCTCGGCGTCATCGGCTGGGCCCGCTGGTTCTGGCGGCAGCTCACCTCGATGCGGGTCGCGCTGCTGCTGCTCCTCCTGCTGTCGCTCGGCGCGATCCCCGGCTCGCTCATCCCGCAGACCGGCATCGACGAGGCGAAGGTCGCCGAGTTCCGCCAGGCGCACGAGACGCTCGCGCCGATCTACGACAAGCTCGGCCTCTTCCACGTCTACAGCTCGGTGTGGTTCTCCGCGATCTACATCCTGCTGTTCGTCTCCCTCATCGGCTGCATCGTCCCGCGCACCTGGCAGTTCGTCGGCCAGCTCCGCAGCCGCCCGCCGGCCGCCCCGAAGCGCCTGACCCGGCTGCCCGCCTACACCACCTGGCGCACCGAGGCCGACCCCGAGCAGGTCCGCGAGGCCGCGCTCGCCCTGCTGAAGAAGCGCCGCTTCCGCAGCCTCCCCCACCGTCTTAAAGACGTGGGAGGTGCCCCCATCGCAGGTGACGCCGTCGCCGCCGAGAAGGGCTATCTGCGCGAGGTCGGCAACCTCGCCTTCCACATCGCGCTGATCGTGATGCTGATCGCCTTCGCCTGGGGCCAGTTGTTCAAGTCCGAGGGCAACAAGCTGATCGTCGAGGGCGACGGGTTCTCCAACACCCTCACCCAGTACGACGACTTCAAGGCCGGCAGCCTCTTCTCGCAGGACGACCTCGACCCGTTCAGCTTCACCCTCAAGGACTTCAAGGGCACCTACGAGGTGAGCGGCCCCAACCGCGGCACCCCGCGCACCTACGAGGCCGACCTCACCTACAGCACGGGCGCCGACGGCAAGGACCGGAAGACCACCGTCAAGGTCAACGAGCCGCTGGAGATCGGCGACTCGAAGGTCTACCTCGTCAGCCACGGCTACGCCCCCGTCATCACGGTCCGCGACGGCAAGGGCACCATCGTCTTCCAAGACGCCGTCCCCCTCCTTCCGCTCGACGGCAATGTCACCTCGACCGGTGCGATCAAGGTCATGGACGGCTACCGCGACGCCCAGGGCAAGTGGGACCAACTCGGCTTCCAGGCGTTCTTCCTGCCGTCGTACGGCGGCGCCGGCACCGCGGTGGTCTCGCAGTTCCCGGCGCTGCTGAACCCGGTGCTGAACCTGGAGGCCTACCACGGCAGCCTCGGTGTCAACGCCGGGCTCCCGCAGAGCGTGTACCAGCTCGACAAGCAGAAGCTGAAGGGGTTCAAGAACTCCAAGGGCGAGCAGCTCCGCGAGAACCTCAAGCCCGGCGAGACCATGAAGCTCCCGAACGGCGCCGGCTCGATCACCTTCGAGAAGGAGATCAAGGAGTGGGCCGGCTTCCAGGTAGCCCGCCAGCCCGGCAGCGGCTGGGCGCTCGCCGGTGCCCTCGCCGCGATCTTCGGCCTCGCCGCCTCCCTCTTCATCCAGCGCCGCCGCGTATGGGTGCGGGCCGCCCCCGGCCCCGACGGTGTCACCGTCGTCGAGATGGCCGGCCTCGGCCGCAGCGAGTCCGCCAAGGTCCCCGAGGAACTCGGCGACCTCGCCGGGATCCTGTACGAGCAGGCGCCGGGGGCACCCGACCCCGACGACGAACCCGCAGATCCTTCCTCCCCCGACCCCCAAGTCGCACCCGCCGAAGGGGCTGAGCCCAAGTGACTCTCGCCGCCGCGACCGAGCTGGCCGCCGCCACCAACGAAAACCTCGCGAACATCAGCAACACGCTGATCTACTCGTCGATGGCCGTCTACACGCTGGCCTTCTTCGCGTACATCGCCGAATGGCTCCTCGGCAGCCGCAGCAAGGTCGGTCGCACGGCTGCCGCGCTCACCCCGGGGAAGGCCGAGAAGGCCGCCGCGCCGGCCGTCACCGTGAAGAAGGGCGGCTCCACCGCCGTACTGGAACGGCCGAAGGTCGTCGTGCGGGCCACGGCCGGGCAGCGGGACGTGCCGGACGGGCCCGGGGCGCATGGCGGGGACGCGCAGGGCGACCTCTACGGGCGGATCGCCATCTCCCTCACCGTCCTCGCGTTTCTGATCGAGTTCGGTGGGGTGCTCACGCGGGCTCTCTCGGTGCAGCGGGCGCCGTGGGGCAACATGTACGAGTTCAACATCACCTTCTCCACCGTCGCCGTCGGGGTGTACCTCGCGCTGCTCGCGCTGCGGAAGAACGTGCGCTGGCTCGGGCTGTTCCTGATCACCACGGTCCTCCTCGATCTCGGCCTCGCCGTCACTGTCTTGTACACCGCGAGCGACCAGTTGGTTCCCGCCCTTCACTCGTACTGGCTGTACATCCACGTCTCCACGGCGATCTTCTGCGGCGCGGTCTTCTATGTCGGCGCCGTCTCCACGCTGCTCTACCTCTTCAAGGACAGCTACGAGAGCAAGCTGGCCAGCGGCGGCACCCCGGGCCGTTTCGCCAACTCCGTCCTCGACCGGCTGCCCGCCTCGGCGTCCCTCGACAAGTTCTCCTACCGCGTCAACGCCGCCGTCTTCCCGCTGTGGACGTTCACGATCATCGCGGGCGCCATCTGGGCGGGCGACGCCTGGGGCCGCTACTGGGGCTGGGACCCCAAGGAGACCTGGTCCTTCATCACCTGGATCGCCTACGCCTGCTACCTGCACGCCCGCGCCACGGCCGGCTGGAAGGGCCGCAAGGCCGCCTACCTGGCCCTCATCGCCTTCGGCTGCTGGCTGTTCAACTACTACGGCGTGAACATCTTCGTCTCCGGCAAGCACTCGTACGCCGGGGTGTAAGCCCCGTACGGTGAAGGCCGGTTCTCTGTGACCTGAGTCACGGGAACCGGCCTTCAGCTCTTCGACGCGTAAGGCCGACTTCGTCCTGGTCGGCGACCTCGCCCGCGAGTCCCTGATGCCGCCCGCACAGGCCGCCGCCCTCTACCGGGCCAAGGCAGGTCAGCGGCCCTAGCCCCCAAGGGTCGCGCATCGCTCCCGGCGGAGTCAGGCTGGTGCCATGAGCGGTTCCATCGAACAGGGCGCCGGCCAGGCCCGCGGGAACACGCACATCCTGCACTTCCTGGTGCGGATCCCCCGGCCCATGGAGGCGGTCTGGCCGGCGCTGGCGACGCGGGAGGGGCTCGCGGCGTGGTTCACGCCCGTCGACGTCCTGGAACCCCGGCTGGGCGGAGCGGTCACCCTGCGTGACGTCGGATCCGGGCGGGTCACCGCGTGGGACGTGGAGCGGGTCGTCGAGTACACGGTGGAGGGCGGCGGCCGGCTCAGGTTCCATCTGGAGCGGGACGGGGACGCGGGCAGCGCCCTGCGCTTCACCCATGAGTTCCGGGGCGGGGAGGAGTCGGAGCAGCGGTGGCGGGCGCGCTTCGAGCGGCTGATCGAGGTACTCGAAGCGGGCCCGTGACACCTGGGAAGCGTGACCGCTACGACGCCGGCGGCAGGCACTCCTTCCCCGGTGGCCTCCCCTCCGGCCACGCCAGGGTGACGAAGCGCGCCCGGCCCTCGGAGGTGACCTCGACGATCGGTACGGCCTTGTCGTACGGGTTGCCGTGCTTGTCCAGGCAGATCCAGCCGCTCGCCCCGTTCACGCGCTGCGAGCCCGTCATCAGCTCCCACTGGTCGTGGACGTCGGCGAGGGTCGGGACGTCCTTGCCGTCCGGCTTGGCCTCGCGGATGCCCTGGTAGGTCAGCGTCATCGCGTCGTAGGCGGTGATCAGCTGGCCGTCCTCGAGGGTGGCCTCGCCGATGGGCCCGACCCGCTGCCCGCCCCGCGCCCCGGAGCCCTCCGCCTCCGGCTCCTGCGCCGCGCGCACCAGGTCCGCCAGGCGCCGCGCGTCCTCGGCGGAACCGCCGGTCGCGGGCGGGTTCTTGGTCAGCCAGGCGTCCGGGTGCGCGAGGGCCGTGTAGCGGACGGAGAGCCTGTGCTTCAGGGCGTCCCGGTCGAGGTCCTTGTCGCCGGTGAGATACGAGCCCTCGTCCCCGGTGAGCAGGGTGAACGCCCGGTCCTGGCAGCCGCGTTCGCCGAGCGCGTTGATGAACTGGCGCAGTTGGGTGTGGCGGCCGGCGAAGAGGATCGTGTCGGTCTCCTCGGCCGTGTCGCAGACGAGGTGGGTGATCTGCCGGAAGTCGTTGGCGGTGGAGCCCTCCTGGCTGCGGTCGTCGGGCGGGGTGAACGCCCACGGCTGGTACGGCGACCCCTTCAGCAGCTTCTCGAACGACTCCTGGAGCGTCGTTGTGTACGGGTCGCCCGGCTTGTCGTAGACCAGCACCGCCTCGCCCGCCTTCACCTTGGCGAAGGACGTCAGGGCCCGGGCCTCGTCGGTGTTGGTGGGGGAGACGCGGGCGAGTCCGGGGTAAGGGTCCTTGCCGTTTTGGCCGTTGGCGAGGTTGTCGGCGGTGATGGAGGTGCCGACCACCGGGATCCCGCGCCGGGTGAGCTCCTCGACGGCCAGCTTGTTGTTCGCGGTGCTCAGTCCGATGCCCGTGACCGCCCGCAGCCGCTGCGGCCCGTCGGCCATCCGCTCCAGCTGCTCGACCGTGTGCTTCCAGTGTTCCCCGGTAGCGCCCGGGTTGGCCAGCACCAGCCGGATCGCCGGGGACTCGCCGTTGGAGTCGTGGTTGGCCTGGTACTGCGCGAGATAGGCGCCCTGGAGCTCGTGCAGGGTGTCGTTGAGGTTGTCGGCGTCGGTCGCGGTGAAGGGCTCGAACAGGGCGACGGTGACGTAGTCGCCCTTGATGGAGCGGTTCTCCCGGTCGATGGCCCGTACGGTGTCCCGCAGCCGGTCCCGGCCGAAGGCGTAGTCGGTCGTCGACACGCCCACGCACTCGTCGCTGCCCTCGGGCATCGTCACCCCGGGCGCGCACGAGCGGTCGTCGTGCAGGAGCACCCGTATGCCGAGGACGCCCCCGGCCACCACCCCGGCGCCGACGAGCAGGGCGACGTACCGGCGCAGCGGGATCTCCCAGACGTGCTCCCGCAGCCACACCCCGAGACCTCTCACCGGCATCACGCCTCCCCGTCCCCGTCCTCGTCGTCCTCGTCCGGAACCCTGAGCGGCCGCCCCGCGAGCGCGTCCTCGGGCCAGTCCCGCGAGGCCCGCCACAGCAGCGCGTTGCCCGCGGGCCGCAAGTTGGACAACTGCTCCAGCTCGAAGCGCAGCCGGTCGCACACCTTCTGGTCGGGCAGCGTCAGAGGGTCGGTCAGCTGCCATACGGCGTGCAGCAGCCGCCGTGTCCGCAGATGCAGCGCGGCGTCGACGCCGGCCGGCGGCTCGTGGTCGGCGTCGGTGCGGCCGAGCGCGATGGCGGTGCGGCGGTCGTCCCGGCCGGTGAAGTCGTGGCCCTGGGAGTCATGGGCGTGGAAGTACGGCGCGGAGGCGATGAAGCGCAGGGAACGCAGCCACGCGCGCGTGTCCATCGTGTGGAAGGTGTCCCGCAGGTGCGCGACCGCCGACTCGGCTGCCCCGAGGGCGAGTTCGTGATGCAGCCGGTACCGCACCCGGCCGTCCGGGCCCCCGCTGTCGTCGTCGGCGTAGTACGCGATCAGCGTCTCGTGCGCCTTGCGCCACTGTCCGTGGTCGGCGTCCATCGCGGCACCGTGATGCAGCCGGAGCAGCAGCAGGGTCCGTACGAAGGGGGCCCCGACGAACTGCCCCGGCACCTCGGGCAGTCCCTCCGCCACGAGCCGGGTCTGCAGCGCCCGTACGTCCGCCGGGCCGAAGTCGTCCGGCAGGAGCTCGTCGGCCAGGGCGCAGGCGGAGTCGTGGTCGTGGGCGGCGGCCAGGACGGTCAGCTCGTCGAGGCGGTCGGCGGGAACGAGCCGGTCGAGGAGCGCGAGATAGGTGGGCTCTCCGTCGTGGTCCTCCCGCAGCCGTACGTGCGCGGTGAGCAGCTCGCCGAGGGAGGCCGCGCCCGGCAGGTGCTGGGCGGCGGACTCGGCGAGCAGGGCGATACCGAGTGGGTTGCCGCCGGTCAGACGGTGGGTGGCGTGCGGGAGTTGGGGCGGTACCCGGACCTCGGCGCAGACGGCGCCGATGATGTGCAGGGTGTCGTCGGGGCTGAGCGGCGGCAGCGAGACGAGCAGCGCCCGTGAGGAGGGGGCGGCCGGGTCGGGCGTCCAGTCGCTGCGCCGGGCGACCTCGGGCAGGGCGCGGCGGACGGCGTTGCGCAGGGCGGGGCGGCGGTCGCCGCGCAGGCCGCCGATGAACACCACCTGGTCGGCGAGGCCCTCGGAGCGGTCCCGCAGCACGGCCTCGACGAGCCCCGGACCGGGCGCCGACTGCGCGTTGTCCAGCAGGACGAGCGGCCGGCCGATCCGCTGCATCCGGGGCAGCATCCCTGCGTACGCCTCGCCCAGGTCGGCGAGCAGGGCCCGTACGAGATAGCGCTCGGCGTGCTCGCGGGAGGTGCCGCCCGCCCGGAAGTGTTCGGAGAGCAGCATCAGGCCGCGCCGGGCGTTGCCGCCCGCGTTCGGGTAGTCGCGGTACCAGGTGGACGCCCGCTGCCGGCGCCGGTGCACGACGCTGTCGGAGATGGCCTCCAGCGTGGCCTCCACGGCGGACGACAGCAGGGGCCCGCCACCGGTCGCCGCAGCGGCCACCTTGGCGGCGACCCGCCCGGCCCACCGCCCCGCGAACCCGGCGACCCACGACCCGCTCTCGTTCAGCAGCAGGATCCGCTCCACCTCGCGCCGGATGCGCTCGGAGTCGGCGTCCCGCCAGCCGCCCGCGGCCACCGCGACCAGCCCCGACATCAGCCGCGGGAACTGGATCCGCCCGGCCCCGGTGACCGGCTCGGCGAGCTGCTCGGCGATCACCAGCAGGCCCTGCGACACCGGGGACCAGGCCTCGGCGGGCCGCCCGGACGGCGGGGCGGCGAACTCGGCGTGCCCGCAGTCGATCAGCGCGACCGGGGTGTGCCCCTTGTAGGCGTCCCGCAGCTCCCGCAGCACCGCCGACTTGCCGAGGCCGCGCGCACCGGTGAGCACGACGAAGGGCAGCTCCTGCGGATGCTCGGCCTTCGTGGTCCGGTGCTGGTGCGGACGCAGGCCCACGAGCCGTGCGGCGAGACCGGCGGGGTCCGCGTCGAAGAGGGCGCCACGCCCGTGCAACCGTCCGCCCACCCGCACCTCCCCCCAAAGGCTCTCAACTCAAGGGTAAGGAGGGGGAGTTGGTTCGGACTAGATCGCGTGATGTCCGTTGGGTTACGAAACTGTCGGGACACCTACGAAACCGGTGGCGGCGCCGACCGGGTCGTCGAGGCGATGACGTCCCGCAACCGCTCCACGTACAGCCGCATGTTCTTGCCCGCGACGTCGGTGTCCGGGTAGCGGCTCGCGAACCACAGGCCCTCGTGGAGCCGGGTGATCCAGGCGCACACCTGGTCGCCGTACGACACCCTGATCAGCCCGTACGCCTTCTGGTCGGCCCAGCGCCCGGAGCCGGGGACGCCGCGCGCGTCGACGTAGGAGACGATCGAGTACAGGTCGGGTGAGGTGGGGTGGAAGTCCGCGCCGAGCAGGCGCAGCACCCGGGCGAGCGGCATCCGGGCCATGTGCCGGTTGGCGTGCAGCGCGGCGCGTACCGTCCGCAGGGCGCTGGGGAAGTCGCGGGCCTCGGACATCGGGATCTCGATGGGGGCGCCGCCCACGTACCAGCCCACGGAGTCCGACCAGCGGGACTTCACCCGGGTGTGGAAGGGCACGACGGTGCGGTAGACGGGCTCGCCGCCGATCTCGTGGACGATGAGGGCGGTGGCGGCCAGCACGCCGACCGCGCTGCCGCCGTAGGGACGGCAGTACGCGTCGAACGCGGCGGCGGTGTCCGGGTCCGTGAGCTGCTCGCGCAGGAACCTCTGGGTGGGCAGCCCGGCTTCGGGGTCCAGGCCGAGGTCGACGGGGAAGTTCGGCAGCCGGCCGTCGCAGCGGCCGACGAACTCCCGCCAGCGGGCCACGATGTCGTGGCTGTCGTCGATCCGGTCGGCGTCCGTCCGCTCGATCTCGCAGAAGTCGACGTAGCTGCTGACCGGCCCCAGTTCCATCGGCCGGCCCGCGACGGCCGCCGCGTACAGCTCGTGGATCTCGCCGGGGATGCGGTGGATGGAGTGGCCGTCGACGTTGCTGTGGTCGAAGGCCATGTACACGCTGGTGGAGTCGTCCCGGACGACGGCCGTGTAGATCAGGTTGGGCCAGCGCAGCGCGTCCGCCGTGGCGTCGAAGCGGTCTTGGAGGTGCCCGACCAGCGCCGCCGGGTCGGTGAAGTCGCCGACGTCCACGCGCCGCAGGGACACGGCGTCGGGGTCGAGCGTGAACCGGCGCATCTCGTCGCCGTGCTCGCCGGACCAGCGAAAGCCGCTGCGCAGCGTCTCGTGCCGCAGCGTCCAGCCGCGCAGCGCCTCCTGAAGCGCGTCGAGGTCGGCCCGGCCCGGGATGTCGAAGGCGGCGCCGAGCCAGGTCGGCACGAACAGGCCGCCGTCGCGCACGGACCGGGCGGTCCTGATGTGCGACTCCTGGATGTACGCAGGTGGCCGTGTGTCCTCGGGCAGGTCGGTCGCCGTCGCGACGGTCGCCGGGCTGAGCGTCCATTCGACGAGACGTCCGGGCCGGACCTCGCAGCGCTGGATGTCAGTGATTCGCACAGGCGGCTCCGTTCGCGGCGGGGGGACACCCGAAAGGGTGGTATCCCGCCCAACGAGGCAACCCCTGCTCAGAAACGGTTCGCCGCGATCAGCAGAAGGCGGGCCGGACGTGATCAGCCGACGGAGATCGAGTCCAGCTTCTCCCGCAGATACACATGCGAGGAGACCGGCGCGTACGCCACCCGCCCGACCGGCGCGGGCACGGACTCCACGAGCGTCCCGGGCGTGCACTCCCCGAAGTAGACGAGGGACATCAGCTCCTCGGCGGGCGCGTCGGCGGGCGGCGGCAGCACGCGATGCCGGCCCGACCGCCACCGGTCACCGGTCCAACGGGCCATCAGGTCGCCGATGTTGATGGTGAAGGCGTCCGGATCGTACGGCGCGTCCTCCCACCCTCCTTCGTCGGTGTAGACCTGCAGTCCGCCCTTCCCCGCCTGCCGGTCGAGGATCGTCACCGTGCCGAAGTCGGTGTGCGGCCCGATGCGGAACTGGCCGGGCGCCGGTTCGCCGACGACCTCGATCCCCGGGTACCAGTTGATGTTGAAGCCGTACGTCGGGTGGTCCATGTGCCGTGAGAAGAAGTCCGGTTCGAGGCCCAGGGCCTCGCCGAGCAGGGACAGCAACTCCTTCTCCAGCTCGGCCATCCGCGTCAGGTACTCCTCGCACAGCGCCTGCAGCCCGGGCACCTCGGCCGGCCACACGTTCGGCGCGTACCACTCGGCGTTGATCACCGGGTCGTCGAAGGGCTCGTGCGTCGCGAAGCTCAGCGACTCCTTCAGGTCCGGCGGGGTCTCGGTCCCCTCCGAGTAGCCGTTGGCCTCCGCCCCGGGGCCGAGCCACCCGCGGGCGCCGACCTCCACGGCGTAGGGCTGCTTGACGTCCGCCGGGAGGAGGAAGAAGGCACGGGCCACCTCCCGGATGCGGGTGCGCAGGACCGGGTCCACACCGTGCCCGGTGACCAGGAGGAAGCCGGCGGTCCGGAGGGCCTCGTCGACGGTGCGGGCGATGGCCGCGCGGGCCTCGGCGTCGCCGTCGAGCCAGGGCCGCAGATCGATGGTGGGGATACGGGGTTCAGACACCGATGTCCTCATTCCAGAGAGCCGGGTTCTTCTCGATGAAGTCGCGCATCATCGCGACGCACTCGGGGTCGTCCAGGAGCACGATCTCCACGCCGTGCTCCGCCAGCCAGTCGTGCCCGCCGTGGAAGGTGGCGGCCTCGCCGACCACGACCCGGGAGATCCCGAACTGCCGGACCAGCCCGGAGCAGTACCAGCACGGCGAGAGGGTGGTCACCATCGTCGTGCCACGGTACGACCGCTGCCGACCCGCCGCCCGGAACGCGGCCGTCTCCGCGTGCATCGAGGGGTCGTCGTCCTGCACCCGCCGGTTGTGGCCGCGGCCCAGCAGGGTGCCGTCGGCGCCATAGAGGGCGGCGCCGATCGGGATGCCGCCCTCGGCCAGCCCGGCACGGGCCTCGGCGACGGCGGTGGCGAGCCAGATGCGCGGGTTCGGTAGATCCATGCCTCCACTCTCCTGTGGCGGAAACACGAGGGCAACGTGCGGAAAGTACTCTCCCGGCAGCCCGCCCGCGGACGAACTGTCAGCGCCCTGGAGGTACTCGTGCCCGCACTCACCCTCCGCGAAGTACTGGCCCTCGACCCCGTCCGCGCCGCGGGTCCCGAGCTGCTCGCCGGGGAGTCCGTACTGGACCGCCCGGTCCGTTGGGTCCACTCCAGCGAGGTCTACGAGGGCGCCAACTTCCTCGACGGTGGCGAGCTGCTCCTCACCAATGGCTTTGGGCTGACCGACCCCGACGAGGAGGTCCGCCGCCGGTACGTCCGTGAGCTGGCCGCCCGCGATGCCGCCGGTCTCGCCGTGGAGGTCGGCCGCTCCCTGCCGCAGATGCCGGCGGAGGTGATCGACGAGGCCCGACGGTTGGGGCTTCCGCTGCTGGCCCTGCACCGGGTGGTGCCCTTCGTACGGATCACGGAGGCGGCGAACCGGGCGATCGTCGCGCGCGGGCTGTCCGGGCAGTCGGTGGTACGGGGGTGGGGCGAAGACCATACGGCGGCCCTGCTGGCGGACCTCGCGGACCGGGCGGCGCTGAACCAGCCGGAGGTGGAGGCACGGGCGGCACTCGCCGGCTTCCACCCGGGGCCGGGCGCCCAACTGATCGGCGTGTCCGCGCACGGCACGCGCGAGGTCGGGGTCGTCGACCGTGCCGTACGGCTGCTGGGCGGGGCGGGGGTGCTTCGGGCCGCCTTCCCGGGCGACGTACTGGCAATCCTCGCCCTCCCCGGGACGTCGCGCCCCCGCCGCGACCCGGTACGCACGGTCCAGGACGCCTTCCGTACGGCAGCCGCCGAGCCGGGCCTGACCGTCGCCGTCGGACATGCCGTCGACGCGGGCGGCGGCTGGCTGCGCTGGAGTGACACCCTGCGGGCGGCCCGTACGACACTGGAGCTCGCGCTGACTGTTCCACCCGCCGAACCGGCCGTACCCGAAGGGCCGTTGGTGACGTCGTCGCGTGCGCTGGCCCTCGAACGGGAGCTGACACGCGGCGGAGTGGACGCCAACCGGGAACGCCTGGCCGGGATGGTCCAGCACGCGCTGGGCCCGCTGCTGGAGTGGGAGGCGGCCCATCCGAGCGACCTCGTCCGCACCCTTGAGGTGCATCTGCGCCACGGCTGCTCACCCACCCGCACCGCCGCCCTGCTGCACATCGGCCGGCAGTCGCTCTATCAGCGGTTGGAGCGGATCGAGTCGCTGCTAGGGCTGGAGATCGGAGATCCGGATCTGCTGGGGGAGCTGCTGGCGGCGGCATGCGCGCACCGGGTGGTGCGGGGGACGGGGCGCCCACCGTGAGAGGGCTGCGGTCGGCGGCCTGAACCCGAAGGCCCGACCTTCGCCCCTTCTCCCCCCGGCCCCGCATCATGCGTCGGCGTCCGGCCGGTCCCGCTCCTCGGCGGCTCCCCGGCGTTTCGTGTACCGCCACGCGGCGGTCGCCGCGGCCATGACCGCGGCCGTTGCGAGCTGCGCGGGCAGCTCTGTGAGCAGTCCGTGTGCGAGAAGGGACAGCACGTGATTGAGTTGGCCGGTAATGGGGGGACTCCTCAGGATCGTGGGATCGCCGTCGTATGAGCCGTGGTCGGCTGCGGACGGGGTGTCGAGCGACACATTCAGCGTGCTGGTCGACCGTTCCCGGCTCCACTAGTCCAGGAAGTCCTGCGTACAAGTGCGGACAAGTGCGGGGTCGTCAGCGCAGTGAGTGGACAAATGGGCGGCGCGGACAGTGGTGTCGGTACCGGCAAGGGCCGCCGGACGCGCCCATGGGCGCCGCTCCGCGGGCGCTCGAGCGAGGCGGACGAGCTGGCGGGGCTCCTGAGGGAGTGGCTGGACGACGCCGGCCTGCGACTCGACGATCTGGTGGAGAAGTTGACCCCCGATCACTTCAACAGCAAGGTCGTGCCCGGCCGGTCCACCGTCGCGGGCCGACTGGCCGGTGTGAACCTGCAATGGGACTTCGTGGAAGCGGTGGCCGACATCTGCTCCCGCGACCAAGCGGAGTGCAAGCGGCGGACGGACCGCGCACGGCCGCTCTTCGAAGCAGCTGAGCGCGCCAAGCGGTCGGGGACCGAGCCGCGTGGTCCGAAGCGGGCACGGACGGGCGCCGGGACGACTGGGGAAACGGAGGAAACCGGCGCCGCAGCCGTGACGGCCGAACTCGTCTGCGTGCAAAGGCAGTCGCTGGAACTGTCGGACCAACTGATGAGGGCGTTGGAGCGGGCCGCCGAGCTGGAGAAGGCGCGCAACGACGCCAACCAGATGGTGCTGATCCTGCTCGCCCTCGTCGACAAACTGCATCGGGACATCTCCACGCTGACCGCGCAACGAGACCGCGCGCACACCCGCCCGGCGGGCCAGGACGCTCTCGACGGCGTCCAGAAACGGCTGCACCACAGCGAAGCCCAGCGCGCGCACGCGGAAACGGAGCTCGCCCGGGCCCGCGCCGAGCGGGAGAAGGCCGACCGGCTCGCGGAGCAGTCGGCCGAGCAGGTACGCCGGCTCACCGAGGAACTGGCGCGGCTCCGCGGTACGCACGAGGGGCTCTCCGCCGAGACGGACGAACTGTCTGAAGGGGACCTGCCCGTGTCGGCCCCGGCGTCCGCTCACCTCGCGTCCGACGACATCGACGTCGCCCTGATGAAGGCCTCACGGATCCTGGACGACGGTGCCGAACGCCTGGAACAGCTCGCGGAGGAGCTGCAGGACGAACCGGACGGGTTGTCCAGCCCGGACAACCCCATGACCAGCGACGACGCCCCTCCGGCCCGCGTGGACAACTCGGCCGACGGCGTCCCGTACGACAGGGCGGGCCCGGTGGACAACTCGCCGGACAACTCCGTGGGCTCCCGGCGCGAGTACGTCCACGATCCGCTCGTCGGCAAGATCCTGGATGCCTGGGAGGGCAGGAGCCAGGCGGTGCCCGAGGCCGTGTGGCGGATGCTGGCTCAGGACACCGAGCCGAGTCGGTTCCTGACCGCGCTCGAGTCGTTGCGCGCCATGGATGCGCCAGAGGCGGCCGGGCGCATCTTGTCCGAGGCCGGCGCGGGACGGCCCACTCACAGTCTCGTCGACGTCCTGTCCCGCCTTTCCATGGACGACGCACGTGTGGTGGTGTACGCCATCGGCGCCACCCGCGCGACGGGTGCCTTCCTCGATGTGATCGCCGCGATGCGGGCGGCCGGTCTCCCGCATCTGACCAACCAGGCACTGCTGGAAGCCGGACGGCTGCGTGCCGTCGAACGGCTTCCCCTCCTGCTGTCGCCGGTTCGGGTGGGCAACGCGGACACGGTCGTGATGCTCAAGGGCGCGTGCGCCAGGCCCCTGCGCGACATCGGGGCCGTGGTGCAACACCTGGCCGAGGCAGGAATGCGCCAGGAGGCAGCCTTCGTGCGCGTCGCGGCCGCCCTGACAGGGGGCACGAACGCGGACGGCGATCCACTCGGCCGCTGGGGCCACACACGGTGGTTCGAGCCCGCCGAGCGCCCCCGGCGCGACCCGTCCTCCCCGCCCACCCCCACGGCTTCCACTCTCACCACGCGCATCCGCATCAACATTCCCGGCACTCGACCGATCCCACCCATCGTGGTGCGCAAGCCTGCGCCTGAGGAGTGAGCCGGGGACGGGAACCTTCAGACCGGCTGTCTCTCCAGCACCGCGTAGTCCAGGAAGCTACGGCGGTACCGGGTGTGCCGCGTCTCCTGCGTGTGCCTGCGCCGCCACCCCTCGACCTCGGTCGGATGGCCGCACGGCCCGGACGCGGCGCCGCAGTCGGCCTCGTCGCCCGACACGCACGAGGCTTCGTACTCCGGCAGCACCGACGCGTCCTGCACGATCGAGTACGGCACGAAACGGAAGATCCGGCGGCCGTCGGAGGTGTCCTGATGCTCCCTGCGCTGGTGCCGGCGCAGTAACACGTTCGCGTCCGTCGCCGCGCTCCCGTCGAACTCGGCCCGCGCCTGGGCCCGGCGCACCGCCAGCGATTCGCACTCCGCACAGCCCACGACCGGCACGGGAGGGCGGCCGAATTCCTCCAGGTCGGGTGCCGTCATCGCCCCGCCGCGTGCGCGTGCGTTGGTTGCCCGCACCTCCGCCGACAGCCGTTCCTCCTGCGTCGCCGGCCGGATCCGTGCCGGGTCGGCCTCCCACTCCCGGCCCCCGCCGACCGGGCGCAGCATCGTTCCCTGGGTAAATCTCTCGAGGCCGGTCCCTCGCCGGACGCGATGTACCATCCACCGCTCATCTTTGGCGAGTTGTGACCGTGCGTGCGCGCAGCACCGCGTACGCCCCCGCGCTCACCGCGAACCCCACCAGGCAGGTCACGTCCCCGAACGCCGGCCACCGCTCCGGCACCCACCCCACGTACTTCTCCTGGTTGGAGAAGAGCGGGACCGACACCACGATGCCCGCCAACAACGCCGCCGGACCCGGCCAGTTCGCGTACGACCGGTCCGTGAGGCGGGCCGACAGCTCGTCGTGCGGTGTACGGGACCGGAGCAGGCGTTCGGTCAGGACCACGCCCAGCCACGGTCCCACCCAGTAGGCGATCACCAGCAGGAACGCCTCGTACGCGTGCCCCGCGTCCGCCAGTGACCCCCACGCCGCCGCCGTACCGGCGATCCCGCACAGCACGACGATCGCGCTGCGGCCGAGCCACGCGGGCAGCTTCAGGCCCAGCGACGTGATCGACATGGCGGAGGAGTAGACGTTCAGGGCGTTCGCCGAGACCGCGCCCAGGATGATCGCGATCAGCACCAAGTCGCCGAGCCAGCCCGGGAGATGGCCCGTGAAGGCCGCCGTGGGCGTGGCACCCTCGGGGGCCACGATCGTCGCCGAGGCCGCGCCGATCACCGAGACCACGGCGACCGACACGAACAGGCCGACGGCCGGGTACAGCGCGGTACGGAACCGGTCGGCCGTACGCGGAAGGTAGCGCGAGTAGTCCGACGCCCCCGGGTTCCAGCCCGCCGCGTACCCCCACGCCGCGCTGAACGCCAGCAGGAAGCCGCCGATGCCGCCGCCCGTGCCGCCGCCGGACAGGTCGGCCTCCCCGAAGGTCCAGGCGCCGGCCAGCAGGAAGATCACCGCGAGTGCCGGGAACGCGTACTTCTCGAAGGCGTGCACGAAGTTGTGGCCGATGAAGCCGATCACGATCTGGGCGACGACCACCAGGAGGAGGGAGGGGAGCGGGCGTAGGCCTGTGAGGGTGTTCAGCGCGAAGGCCGCGCTCACGCTGTTCACGGCGAACCAGCCGACCCCGGCGACCAGCGCGTTCACACCCGACGGCAGCAGGTTGCCCCGGTGGCCGAAGGCGAAGCGGCCGATCGCCATCTGCGGGACACCGAACCGCGGGCCGTCCAGCGACAGGATCCCGTGCGTCAGCGCCCCGAGCGCCGTGCCCAGCAGTAGTGCCGCCGTCGCCTGCCAGAAGCTCAGGCCGAAGAAGAGGACCGAGATGACGCCGATGTAGACGGTCGCGAACTCGATGTTCGGGGAGGCCCATGTCCACAGCAACTGAAGCGGACCGCCGTGCCGTTCGGCGTCGGGGATGGGTTCCGAACCCGCCGTCTCGACGGCGATGACCTTGTCGCCGTACTCGGGGGCGATCGTGCCGGCCGACCCGGCGGGAGCAGTCGTCATGCAAGCCAATGGTCCAGCTCGGGCGGGGCCCGGCCCAGGGGCGCATTGTCCGCATCGGAGGGCTCATCGGCGTACAAGCTGTACACGGAGACCTGCGGAGAAAGGGTGGCGGCCGTCCGTCACCGCCCCTGCCCGCCGACCCGCAGCAACAGCTTTCCGGCGCTGGCCCGCGCTCCCATCAACCGGTGCGCCTCCGCCGCCTCCCTGCCCTCAAAGGGCACCACTCACTCACGACGAAGCCTCAGCCTCGGTGTCCCCGGCCGAGGCTTCATCGCGTTCGCGCGGGCTCGGAAGCCGCCCCGGCTCCACCCCCTCGGCCTGGTCTTCATCCGCGCTCGGTGAGGAGACCCGACGAGTTGCTTCCTTGAGTTTCCACTCCACCCACAGCTCTGCCAGAGGACCGAGGGGCGAGTACACCACGCGAAAGATCGGCACCACAGCGACGACGACCGCGCCAGCAGCCACAATCGCGACCAGGGCCTTGGCGTTCGCAACGTCTTTCGGCTCCTTGGGGTCCGCCAACCAAAGCAGGCAGAAGAGGATCGCCATGGCCTGCGCGACCATGATCACACCCCACAGGAGGCCAAGCGCCAAGAACGAGAGCGACTTCACGGCCCCCACGCCATACTTCGGCAACCATGCGACCTTGAATGCCTGCAATGCCGCCTGGCGTTCTGACGGCGTCATGGCCGCCATTTCCACGCCCTTGCTCATGAGGTTGTCGAACGCTGTGCGTGTCCAGCCCTGAACTGCCCTGCTATAGGCGGCTGCCTCCAACGTGCCGGCGATGAGAATCGCCGACGACACAGAGGCAACGGTCGTCGCAAAAGCTTCTGTCATCTGCACCCGGACAGACTGCCCAGGCGCTACAGGTCATGCGGCTCACGTTGCCGAACAGTGACTTCCGCAGGAGGTGCCGTGGCCGGCCGCGACGAACTCACCAGCTACGAGTACCGCAAGCCACGCGCTTACGCGGCGCTGTTGATGTCGCTCAGGTGACGTGCCGGGTCAGGGCTCGTCGTGTTTGCCCCGGTCGTCCTTGTTGTTGTCATCGTCATCGTCCAGCGACTTCAAGAACTCGGGGTTGTCGTCGGGCGCGACCCACTGCTGCCGCTTCCGCTGGTCCCGTACGCCCGACCAGCCCTCGGCGGCCGGGCTGCGCTTCTTGCCCGCGATCAGCCAGGAGATCGAGCCGACCAGCGGGAACACCAGCACGAGGATCGCCCACAGCGGCTTGGGCATATGGCGGATGTCGTCCTCCTTCGTGCTGATGCAGTCGATGAACGCGTACACGCTCAGCGCGAGTGGCACGAGGAACATCAGCACCCGGAGCATGGGTCCTCTCCAGCGAAACGGTCGTCGGGACCGGGGGCGCGGCCCCCGGGTTCAGGGCCAGGGTAGCCGCTCGGGGATACTTGACCCCATGGCTTACGACGATCTTCGTTCCCTGCTCAGGGCACTGGAACGCGAAGGCGACCTCAAGCGCGTCAAGGCTGAGGTCGATCCGTATCTGGAGGTCGGGGAGATCGTCGACCGCGTACAGAAGTCCGGCGGTCCCGCGCTGCTCTTCGAGAACGTGAAGGGGTCGTCGATGCCCCTCGCGATGAACGTCTTCGGCACGGACCGCCGGCTGCTGAAAGCCCTGGGGCTCAAGTCCTACGGGGACATCTCCGACAAGATCGGCGGGCTGCTCAAGCCCGAGCTGCCGCACGGGTTCGTCGGGGTCCGTGAGGCCTTCGGGAAGCTCGGCTCCATGACGCACGTGCCGCCGAAGAAGGTGAAGTCGGACAACGCGCCGGTGCAGGAGGTCGTGCTGCACGGCGACGAGGTCGACCTGGAGCGGCTGCCGGCACTGTTCACCTGGCCCAAGGACGGCGGCTCCTTCTTCAACCTGGGGCTCACGCACACCAAGGACCCGGAGTCCGGCGTACGGAACCTGGGCCTGTACCGCCTCCAGCGCCACGACAAGCGCACCATCGGCATGCACTGGCAGATCCACAAGGACAGCCGGAACCACTACCAGGTGGCGGCCCGGCGGGGCGAGCGGCTGCCGGTCGCGATCGCCTTCGGGTGCCCGCCCGCGGTGACGTACGCCTCCACCGCACCGCTTCCCGGTGACATCGACGAGTACCTGTTCGCCGGGTTCGTCGCGGGCAAGCGGATCGAGATGGTGGACTGCAAGACGGTGCCGTTGCAGGTGCCGGCGCAGGCGGAGGTCGTGCTGGAGGGGTGGCTGGAGCCCGGCGAGATGCTGCCGGAGGGGCCGTTCGGCGACCACACCGGTTTCTACACCCCGCAGGAACCCTTCCCCGCCCTGAAGATCGACTGCGTGACGATGCGCCGCCGGCCCCTGCTCCAGTCGATCGTCGTGGGCAGGCCTCCGACGGAGGACGGCCCCCTGGGCCGCGCGACGGAACGCTTCTTCCTCCCCCTGCTCAAGATCATCGTCCCGGACATCGTGGACTACCACCTGCCGGAGGCCGGCGGCTTCCACAACTGCGCGATCGTCTCGATCGACAAGAAGTACCCCAAGCACGCGCAGAAGACCATGCACGCGATCTGGGGCGCGCACATGATGTCCCTGACGAAGCTGATCGTGGTCGTCGACTCCGACTGCGACGTCCACGACCTGCACGAGGTCGCCTGGCGGGCCCTCGGCAACACCGACTACGCCCGTGACCTCACGGTCGTCGAAGGCCCCGTCGACCACCTGGACCACGCGTCCTACCAGCAGTTCTGGGGCGGCAAGGCGGGGATCGACGCGACGAAGAAGTGGCCCGAGGAGGGCTACACCCGCGACGGCGGCTGGCCGGACATGGTGGAGTCCGATCCCGAGACGGCGGCGAAGGTCGACCGCCGCTGGAAGGAGTACGGACTGTGAGCAGCGCCTCCGCCGCGATTCCGCAGCCAGGACGCACGAAGGCGTTTCTCCGCCTGGTGATGATCGAGCACTCGGTGTTCGCTCTGCCCTTCGCATACATCGCCGCGCTCACCGCGATGTTCCAGATGGACGGGAACATCCACTGGGGCAGGCTGCTCCTGGTGACGATCTGCATGGTCGGCCTGCGTACCTTCGCGATGGCGGTCAACCGGATCATCGACCGAGAGATCGACGCGCGGAACCCGCGGACCGCCCAGCGCGAGCTGGTGACGGGCGCCATGTCGGTCCGGCACGCCTGGACCGGCGCCCTCGTCGCCCTGGTGATCTTCCTGGGCGCGGCGGCCCTGCTGAACCCCCTGTGCCTGGCTCTCGCCCCCATCGCGGTGATCCCGATGGTGGTCTACCCCTACGGCAAACGCTTCACGAACTTCCCCCAGGCCATCCTGGGCCTGGCCCAGGCCATGGGCCCGGTCGGCGGCTGGCTGGCGATCACCGGCACCTGGTCCTGGGACGCGGTGATCCTCGGCCTCGCCGTCGGCATCTGGATCGGCGGCTTCGACCTGATCTACGCCTGCCAGGACGTCGAGACCGACCGCGAGATCGGCGTCATGTCGGTCCCGGCCCGCTTCGGCATCCCGGCGGCGATCTGGGGAGCCCGGGCCTGCCACACGGCGACGACGGCCCTCTTCGTCTGGTACGCCCTCGCCACGGACGCGGGCGCCTTCTTCTGGCTGGGCCTGCTGATCGTGGCCGGAGCGTTCCTCTACGAACACTCGATCGTCCGCCCGCACGACCTGTCCCGCGTGAACAGGGCGTTCTTCAGCGTCAACGGGTTCATCGGGATCGCCCTGTTCGTGTGTGCGCTGCTGGACCTGCTGGTGCGCGGGCTCACCGTCTAGCGCGTTCGCCGGTCGGCGGGCTCACAGGCCGAGGGCTGACCCGGCTAGGCGAGAAGTTCGGCACGCCTGTCGGGCTTGCGGCGCCGCACCAAGAACGCCGCCGCAACCCCCGCCACCAGCCCCACCAGATGCCCCTGCCAGCTCACGCCGGACTGGGTCGGGGCGAGGCCCGCCAGGATGGAGCCGCCCCAGATCGCGGCCACGAGGAGGCCGGCCAGGATGCCGAGTGGGCGGCGTTCCACGAAGCCGGTGACCAGGAGGAAGCCGAAGAGGCCGAAGATCAGGCCGGAGGCGCCCGCGGTGTTGGTGCCGGACGGGGATATCAGCCACACGCCCAGGCCGTCGGCCACGATGACGAGGGCGCAGACCGCGGCGAACCGGCGTATGCCGCCGAGCGCGGCCAGGAAGCCCAGGACCAGCAGCGGCACGCTGTTCGCGGCGACGTGGGCGAAGCCGAAGTGGACGAAGGCGGCCGGGACGACGTCCACCAGCTCGGACGGGGTGCGCGGGACGATGCCGAAGCCGTCCAGCGCGTGGCCGCTGATCACGTCGGCCACTTCCAGCAGCCACAGCAGCGCCACCCAGCCCAGCATCAGCTTGGCCGCGGTCCTCGCACGGTCACCCCGCGACCACGCGCGCTCCGCACTCCACGCACCCGATGTCCCCGACGCACCCGACATGGCAACCCCCGACCGACTTCATCCCCCTTGGGAACGCCCGGACCCCCTTGGTCGGTTCCCACCCCGTCAGGCCGGATAGGCTCGGAGTCGTGAACCCAGTCAAGCCAGGAGAGACGCCGCGTACGCCTTGGATCGTAGGGGTGTCCGGCGCTTCCGGCACCCCATACGCCGCCGCGGTGCTGCGCGCGCTCCTCGCCGCCGGGGAGAGCGTCGACCTGGTCGTCAGCCGGGCCTCGCGGCTCACGCTGCTCGACGAGACGGGCCTGAGCTTCCGGGACGCGCACTGGCAGGACGACCTGCGGGAATGGCTGTCCCGCGGGGCCGACGGCAAGCCCGGGACCTTCGAGGTCGACCTCGCCGGCGTACGGCACTGGAGCGCGGGCGACCTCGCGGCCGGGCCGTCCTCCGGGTCGTACCGCACCAAGGGCATGCTGATCGTGCCCGCCTCGACGGCCTGCGTCGCGGGAGTCGCGCTCGGCCTCTCCAAGGATCTGCTGCAGCGGGCGGCGAGCGTCACCCTCAAGGAGCGCCGCACCCTGGTCGTGTCCGTGCGGGAGACCCCGCTGAACGGCCAGACCCTCCGGCATCTCGTCGCGCTGGACGACCTCGGCGCGAGCGTCGTGCCGGCCTCACCGGGCTTCTACGCGGGCGCGACCCACATCCAGGACCTGGTCGACTTCGTCGCCGGACGTGTGCTGGACGCGGCGGGCGTCGAGCACGACCTGTACCGGCGGTGGAACGGCGAGCTGGGCAACGGCACATAGAGCAAGTCGCGCACGCGGCAGTACCTCTCATCACTTCTGGAACTCTTCAGCGGAAGGCTTCGAATCGCATGGACGCGGTGGACAGGCAGCTCATCCAGGCCCTGAGGGAGAACGGCCGGGCCTCCTACGCGGAGCTGGGACGCCTCGTCGGCCTGTCGGGACCCAGCGTCACCGACCGCATCAACCGGCTGGAGGCGGCCGGTGTCATCACCGGCTACCGCGCCACCGTCGACGCCGCCTCGCTCGGCCTCGGCGTCACCGCGCTGATCGGCATCTCGCTCTCCGACGCCACCGACCACGAGGACGTCGCGGACCGCCTGCGGGACCTCGGCGAGATCGAGGACTGCTGGTTCATCGCCGGCGACGACTCGTACATGCTCAAGGTGCGGGCGGCCGACGTGGACGGGCTGGAGAAGATCATCCGGCGGCTCAGCGGGACCACGGGCGTCTCCCGGACCCGTACGACGATCGTGCTGTCCACGAAGTGGGAGAACCGGGTCGGAGAGCTGCCCGAAGAGGCATAGACGTACGGTTGGTCAGGTCGTCGGAGAAAGGTGTGGGCATGGACGTCGGGCTCAAGCGCGAGCTGGAGGAGAAGGTCGGGGCCGGTGAACGGCTGACCCGTGAGGACGGCATCGCGCTCTACGAGTCGGACGACCTGGCGTGGCTCGGCGGCCTCGCGCACGAGGTGCGCACGCGTAAGAACGGCGACGTCGTCCACTTCAACGTCAACCGTCACCTCAACATGACCAACGTGTGCACGGCCTCCTGCGCCTACTGCTCCTTCCAGCGCAAGCCGGGCGAGAAGGACGCGTACACGATGCGCATCGAGGAGGCGGTGAAGCTCGCCAAGTCGATGGAGAGCGAGAACCTCACCGAGCTCCACATCGTCAACGGGCTGCACCCGAACCTGCCGTGGCGCTACTACCCGCGCTCGCTGCGGGAGCTGAAGGCCGCCCTCCCGAACGTCTCGCTGAAGGCCTTCACGGCGACGGAGATCCACCACTTCGAGACCATCTCCGGGCTCTCCGCCTCCGAGATCCTCGACGAGCTCATCGACGCCGGTCTGGAGTCCCTGACCGGCGGTGGCGCCGAGATCTTCGACTGGGAGGTCCGTCAGCACATCGTGGACCACCGCACCCACTGGGAGGACTGGTCCCGCATCCACCGGCTGGCGCACGAAAAGGGCCTCAAGACCCCGTGCACCATGCTGTACGGCCACATCGAGGAGCCCCGCCACCGCGTCGACCACGTCCTGCGTCTGCGTGAACTCCAGGACGAGACGAACGGCTTCCAGGTCTTCATCCCGCTGCGCTACCAGCACGACTTCGTGGACATGAAGGACGGGAAGGTACGGAACCGGCTGCAGGCGCGCACCCAGATGGCGACGGGCGCGGAGGCCCTCAAGACCTTCGCCGTCTCCCGTCTCCTCTTCGACAACGTCCCGCACGTCAAGGTCTTCTGGGTCATGCACGGCGTCCAGACCGCCCAACTGGCCCTCCAGCACGGCGCCGACGACATGGACGGCTCGGTCGTCGAGTACAAGATCACCCACGACGCGGACAACTTCGGCACGCCGAACAAGCTGACGCGTGAGGACCTGCTGGACCTCATCACGGACGCGGGCTTCCGCCCCGTGGAGCGCAATACGCGGTACGAGATCATCCGGGAGTACGACGGTCCGGACCCGGCGCGCCGGGAGTCCCCGCAGCCCATGCGCGTGTGAGCGGACCCACTTCGGGACGCGGGGCCGTATCGATGCCGTAATAGCTAATATGGCGCCGTGTCCCTTACCTTCACTCTCGATCCCGCCGTCACCCCCACCCTCCGCGACGGCATCCTCGACCTGTGGACCGACGTCTCCAACGCGGGCGGAGCCGTCGGGTTCGTGCCGCCGGTGAACCGTGACGCGGTTCGGCCGTCGCTCGTGAAGCACCTCGCGGCGATGGCGGACGGGCAGAGTCGGCTGCTCGTCGGGCACGACGGGGCCGGTGAGGTGGCCGCGACGGCGTTCTTCACCTTCAACACACACCACCTGATGACCCATTGGGTGTGGCTGTACACGGTGATGGTGCACCCCCGCCACCAGGGCAAGGGCTATGGCCGCGACCTGCTGACGGCGGCCGAGCGGGGCGCCCGCACCTTCGACGGCGTCGAGGCGGTACGCCTCACCTGCCGCGGCGGCCTCGGCCTGGAGCGCTTCTACGGCTCCTGCGGCTACAAGGAGGTCGGCCGGATCCCGGCCGCCATCAGGGTCGCGCCGGGCGACGACCGGGACGACGTGATCATGCTGCTGCCGCTCGGCTGAACCGCGTATCGACCCCCCTGCGAGATCGGCGGGTCGGCGTGCTTCACTGGACGGTGGCCCTGTTTGGAACCGGAAGAGTGGATTGAGATGCTCCGCTACACACTGATGCGCCTCGGGATCTTCGTGGGCTGCCTCGTGGTCGTCTGGGGCCTCGTCTACTCCGGCCTCGCCCCGCGCGGCCTCGGCGACTCCAACGGCATGTGGGTCATCCTGCTGTCCCTGGTGATCTCGGCCCCGATCAGCTTCGTGGTCCTCCGCAAGGAGCGCGACCGCGCCTCCGTGCAGATTGTCCAGAAGGTCGACCGCGCGAAGGCCAACCTGGAGGCCAACCGCAGCCAGGAGGACGACGTGGTCGACGAGGCGGCTCGGGCGCAGAGCAAGGCGCAGGGCCAGGCTTCCTAGCCGCGTCGGCCCGGCGCTACCGCTGGGTAGCCGTTCCGGGCCACCCCCTTACTCTTGGCCGATCCCATGGTGTGGGATGGCTGGAAACAACTTAAGGGGGAAACCGTGGCACGAGCGCGCGCGCAACAAGGCGCACGACGTGTTGCCGAGGCCGTGGCCTCCGGCACCGATCCGCGGACGGCCGCGCAGGAGGAACTGCGGCGGCAGACCGGCGGACGGGGAGCATCGGGAGCCGGTGGCGAGGAGTACGACGCACAGGGCTGGGGCATCGACCCGGCCGACTTCCTTGCCGCCCGGGAACAGGGCGGCTCCACCGCCACCGTGATGCGGCAGAAGACCGTGCCACTGGACGAGGCCGGTGAGGCGCTCGGCCGCAGCGAGCAGGTGCGCGAGGACGGCGAAGTGGCGCACGCCATCTGCCCGATGGTGATTCCCAAGGGCCGCTCGTGGGTCTCCATGCTGCCGGTGCTGACGCTGCTCGTGCTGGGCGCGGTGGGAGCGTCGCTCGTGGGCGCGGCGGGCGGCGACGTCCTCACCAACCCGCTGTTCGGCGTGCACTACTGGCTCATCGCCGTACTCGCCGTCGGCTTCGTGTGGTGGCGGCAGGGCATGGTCATGGTGCCGGACGGCTGCCAGGCGATGATCACCCGGTTCGGCAAGCTGGAGAAGGTCGTCGGACCGGGCCGCGTCGTGCTGCTGAGCCCGTGGAAGCGGGTGTCGTACATCGTCAACACCACGATCGAGTACCCGTTCAACGCGCCGGTGCGCGAGGCGCCGACCAGGGGCGGCGTGAAGGCGTCGATCGACCTGTTCATCCAGTTCCGGATCAGCGACCCCACCGAGTTCGTCTACACGCTGGGCGCGGTGCGCGGCTTCGAGGAGAAGCTGAGCAACGCCGTGAGCGAGACCATCCGCAGTCTCATCTACGAGCAGGAAGCCGCCGGCATCTACGACATGGTCGGCGAGGACACCGGCCGCCTGCTGGAGCAGCTCAACCAGCAGTTCCGCCCGGCCGTCGAGCTGACCAACGCCAACATCACCCACGCCGAACCCTCCGACCAGCGCTACCGCATGGACCTGGCGGCGCCCGAGATGGTGCGGGTGGCCAAGGAGGCGTACACCCACGAGTACGCGCTCCAGCTCCGCAAGGAGCAGGACGAGGGTGACCTCACCCGCGAACTCGCCTCCAGCCAGGAGACGCTCTCCGCGATCCAGGCCGACATCGCCCAGTACCAGGCGCAGATGGACACGGCCGTCGAGCGCGAGACCAACCGCGCTGAGGCCCTCGCCCGCCAGCGCTACGTCCAGGCCGAGTCGGAGGCGAAGGCCAACGCGGCCCTGCTGGAGGCCCAGGCCCTGGACATCCGCGCGGTCACGGCCGCCGAGGCGCCGGAGATCCTGGAGTACCGCTACCAGCAGCAGGTGCTGGACACGCTGGAGCAGGTCGCCGACCACCTGCCGCGGCTCGTGCGCATCGGCGGCACGGCGAACGGCGCCGCCGGGATCGACTTCCTGGAGCTGGCCCGCGAACTGGTCGGCGAGCGCGGCACGGAGCTGTTCAGCGACGAGGACATGGCCGCCGTACGGTCGCGTCTGGGCGAGGTGGCCGAGCGGATCGCCGGCCGTGAGGCGGAGATCGGTGCGCTGCTGGCCGCCGAGCGGCCCACCGTGCCGCAGGTGCCCGAGGCCGCCGAGCCGACCGACCCGACCGACCCGTCCGAGCCCGCCGAGGAGGCCACCCCGTGAGCAGCGCCCGTACGAACCGCCGGTCGGTCATCTCCGAGAAGGTCGCCCCCTGGGCCGACATCGCGCGGCTGCTGCGCGGCGGCGAGGCCGACACCCTGATCCCGGTCATCATCCCCCGCCACCGGCGCCGCCTGTGGTGGATGCTGCCGCTGTGGCTCGGCGTCTACGCCCTGTTCATGGGCGTGATGCTGTCCCTGGGCGAGGCCGACTCGACCGCCGGGGAACTCGCCTACGGCACCCTCGCCGCCCTCTCCTTCGCCGGTGGCGGCGTCCTGCTGCTGATCGGCGCGCTGTGGTGGTGGCGCTCCTCGATCGTCGAGATCGAGCAGGGCACCAACGGTGTGCAGACCCGCTACGGCGCCGTCGTCCGCACCCTCGACGCCGGCCGGCACTACCTGTGGCACCCGTGGTCCCGGGTCGACTTCGTCGTCGACACGGCCACCGAGATCCCGTACTCGGCGCCGGTGATGGCCTGCCCCACGCAGGAGAACGTGCCGCTGCGCTCCATCGAGTTCTTCCTGAAGTTCCGCATCACCGACGCCGTGCTGTTCGTGCGCACCATCGGCGCGGGCAACTTCGACCTGGTGCTCTCCAGCGCCGTCCAGGACGCGATCCGGCAGCGGGCGCGGAAGATGCGCACCGAGCGGGCCTACGACCTGCGCGGCTCGGACGTGGCCGACATGCAGGACCTGCTCAACCGTCAGCTGTCCGGCTACGGCGTGCGCATCACCGGCTCCAACATCCCGGACGTGCAGCTGCCCGCGCAGTACCAGCAGCACCTGGCCACCCGGGAGCGGATCGCCAAGGAGCGCACCGCCTACGACCAGGAGTGGGGGCTCGTCCGCAAGCGCCGGATCGACCAGCTGGGCATGGACATCGAGCGCGCCAAGAAGGTGCGGGACGCCCGGATCGTCGAGGTCAAGGCAGCGCTGAACCGGGCCCGCGAAGAGGTCGCCCAGCTTCTTGAGCAGCAGGAGACCAACGCCCAGCGCGTGCGGTTCGAGATCGAGACGCGGGGCCGCAGCGGCCTGATCGCCGCCGAGAACGAGGCCCGCGCCCAGCGCGCCCTCGCCAAGGCCTACCGGGACAACCGCGCCGTCCTGCAGTACGAACTCGCCCGGCGCCGCCTGGAGGTGGGCGCGAAGCTGGCCGGAAGGGCCCCGCAGCCGGTGGTCGTCCGGACCGACGGCACGGGCGCCGACACGTCCGCCCTGTCCACCCTCCTCACCGCGCAGCTGCTGCCCCGGCTGACGGCCCTGCCGTCCGGTGACGGGCAGGTGTGGGCCGACCGGGTCGACCGGGTGTCGAGGCTGGCGGACGAGGTGATCGGCGAGGAGTAGGACAGCGGTTCACCGCGGGCCGGGTGGGATCGCCCTCCCGGCCCGTACGCTAATCGGCATGGGCGCTCTGAAGACCAAGCGGAT
This sequence comes from Streptomyces sp. cf386, assembly GCF_900103585.1. Lineage (GTDB taxonomy): Bacteria > Actinomycetota > Actinomycetes > Streptomycetales > Streptomycetaceae > Streptomyces. Next base: position 605,460 of record NZ_FNHV01000003.1, on the reverse strand, counting down.
GCCGCGTGCCGTCCGTGAGCAGCAGATGCTGGACGCCGCTGTGCGGACCTTCGGCCAGCGGGGATACATGGCCGCGTCGATGGACGAGATCGCCGAACTCGCGGGTGTGTCCAAGCCGTTGGTGTATCTGTACCTGAATTCGAAGGAAGACCTCTTCACCGCCTGCATCCGGCGCGAGGCGGCCGCGCTCACCGAGGCCATCCGCGCGGGCGTGCGCCGAGAGCTGCCCGCCGACCGGCAACTCTGGGAAGGGCTCGGGGCGTTCTTCACGCACACCGCGCAGAACCCGGACGGCTGGTCCGTCCTGCACCTCCAGGCACGCACCCATGGCGAACCGTTCGCCTCCGAGGTCGCCGCGATGCGCGCGGAGATCGTCGCGTTCGTGACGCAGCTGATCCTCGCGGCCGCCCGCGAGGCTCACCGCGACCCGGACCTCCCCGAGGGCGAGGTCGCCGGTCTCGCCGAGGCCCTGGTCGGCGCCGCCGAGTCGCTCGCCGCCTGGGCCAACGCCACACCGGGCGTGACGGCGAGACAGGCGGCGACCACCCTGATGAACTTCGCCTGGTCGGGCCTCGGCAACCTCATGGCCGGCCGGCCATGGACCCCTCCGGAGGCGGCTCACGAGGTGAGCGGGTAGACCTCCCCGGCCAGGTGCACGTGCTCGCCGCCGCCCCGCAGCTCGAACCGCCCGCCCTCGGCCGCGTACGTCACCGCCCCCGGCAACAGCACCGGCGCCCTGAACCGCGCGTCCACCCGCGCCCGCTCCGGCACCCCGTGCGCGGCGAGGCAGCGGGCCACCGTCCACATGCCGTGCGCGATGGCGCGCGGGAAGCCGAACAGCCGGGCGGTGAGGGGGTGCAGGTGGATGGGGTTGCGGTCACCCGAGGCGGCGCCGTAGCGGCGGCCGACGTCGCCGGCGAGACGCCATTCGGCGACCTCGGGCAGCGGCTTCGGTGACTCCGTCAGGTCCGTCAGGTCGGTCACGTCCGTCGCGGGCTCGGGAGGTTGCGGCGCGGTGCGATGCCGGGCCAGATAGGTACTCCGCGACTCCCATACGACGTTGTCGTTCGCGCCGCCGGCCCGCAACTCGGTGATGACGGCCGCCTCCGTACCGCGCCGGTGGGGCGCCAACCCGTCGACCCGTACGGAGAGTTCGTACTCCCCGGTGGCCGCGAGGTCCCGGTACCGGGTGATGGTGATCGAGGTGTGGACGAGACCGAGCAGCGGCAGCGGAAAGTCCCGGCCGCTCATCAGCCGCATCGCCAGCGGGAAGCCGAGCACATGCGGATACGTCACCGGCAGGGCGTCCTCCCCGGTGGGGAACCCGCACACCCTCTCGTACGCGGCCAGCCGGGCCAGGTCGACGCGCAGGTCCGGCAACACGAGTCGGTCGCGCGGGAACTCCGCGTCGGGGCTGGGCCGTTTGAAGGGTGACAGGAGGGCGCCCCGGGCGAGCAGGGGCGGAAGGGAAGGAGTACTGGTGAGGACGAGGGACATCAGGCCCCCAGCAGGCTCTGGCCGCATACGCGTACGACCTGGCCGTTGACGGACCCGGACCCGGGATCGGCCAGCCAGGCCGTCGTCTCTGCGACATCGACCGGCAGTCCGCCCTGCGCGAGGGAGTTCATCCGGCGCCCCGCCTCCCGGATGAAGAGGGGAACCGCTGCGGTCATCTTCGTCTCGATGAAGCCCGGCGCGACCGCGTTGACCGTCACCCCGTGCTCGGCGAGCGCGCGCGGCGCGAGGGAGCGGACCAGACCGACGATGCCGGCCTTGCTCGCTGCGTAGTTGGTCTGTCCGGCGTTCCCCGCCAGCCCCGCGATCGACGCCGTTGCCACGATCCGGCCGCCCCGCCGTATCGCCCCGCTCGTTAGGAGCGTGTCCGTCGTACGCAGCACGCTCGCGAGGTTGACGTCCAGCACCGAACTCCAGCGCTCGGCAGGCATGTTGACCAGTCGCCGGTCACGCGTGATCCCGGCGTTGTGGACGAGGACGTCAAGGCCGTCGGGCAGCGCCGCCGCGATGCGCTCGACCGCGTCCGGGGCGGTGATGTCGAGCACCAGGGCGCTGCCGCCGAGCCGCTCGGCCACACGCCGCGCGTCCTGTTCGGCCTGCGGCACATCGAGTACGACGACCCGGGCACCGTCCCTGGCCAGCGTCTCCGCGATGGCCTCACCGATGCCGCGGGCGGCGCCGGTGACCAGGGCGGTGCGGTGGGCGAGGGGGCGGTCGGGGGCGGTGCCTGCTGCCGGGCCGGCCTCGCCCGGACCCACCTCGATGACCTGGCCGCTGATGTACGCCGACTTGGGGGAGAGGAGGAAGCGGAGGGTCGACTCGGCGGCGCGGGCGTCCGTCAGCCGCACGAGGTTCACGGTCCTGCCCCGCCCGATCTCCTTGCCGAGCGAGCGCGTGAAGCCCTCCAACGCCTGCTGGGCGGCGGCCTGGTGGTGGTCGGCGGCATCGAGGGGAGCGCCGAGGACGACGATCCGGCCGCTCGCGGCGACCGACCGTACGACGGGGTGCAGGGCCGTGTGCACGTCGGCGAGGGTCTCGACGTCCCGGACTCCGGTGGCGTCCAGGACGACTGCGGCGGGCTTGTCGGAGGAGGCCGTCAGACCGAGGCCGGGATCGGCGGCGGCGAGGTCCAGGTCCGACTTGCCGGCCGTGAGCAGCAGCCGGTCGCCCTCCAGCGTGGGCCGCTGCGCCGACCAGCGTTTCAGCGGGGCGGGTTGTGGCAGCCCGAGGCGGCGGGTGAGGAAGCGGCCGGGCGCGGTGCCGGTGAAGCGCAGATAGCGGTCGGCCATGTCCAACTCCCCGTACGATCCGGTGCTGACTCGCGAGTAAGGTTACCCGAGGTAAGGCATGGTGAGGGTGAGGAGAGGGTGGAGATGAGCCACGCTGCCCCGAACCGGGGCGACGGCACCCTATAAGTCGGCAGGTGTTCCCGTGCGCCGCAGAACGGCACTGTCGTGGCATGCCGTCAGCGAGGCGGCGAACAACGGGGACAGGAGAAACCCATGCGCACGATGAAGATGCTTCTGGTCGGCGTCGGCTCGGCCGCTCTGCTCGCCACCGGGGGAGTGTTGCCGGCGACGGCGGCGTCCTCGAACGGCGCGGGCGCGCCTGCGGGCGGTGTGGAGGCCCAGGCGTGGGGCTGCACAAAGGGAGCCATCTGCTTCTACACGAAGAAGAACGGCACCGGCACGAAGCACGAGCGCTTCGCCAACACCAACAGGAACATCAACGGCATCAACTCGATCCGGAACAACGGCAAGACGGACGAGCCCTTGGACCACGTGAAGGTCAAGTGGAACTGGTCGGGCGACGACACGAGCCACTGGGGCTGCTTCTCCCCCGGTGAGAAGTGGAGCGGCGCGAGCGTCACCATCGACGCCGTCCGCTGGGTGAACAGCTGCTGAAGCCTGCGGCCCAGCCGTGCCGGGTGTGCGGGGGCCGCGCCGGCGCAAAGGTAAGAGGAGGGTGAGGGAAAGCTGAGGGCCCCTCACATAGCCCTCGACGTTGCACATACCCGGCCCCGGACCACCGCCGAACCCGCACACCCCCCACACGCGGGCCCCGTACGATCTCCTGCCTAACCAGCGGTAACACCTTTCCGCCGGCCTCCGCAGGTGAACGCCACGGTGCGCGAGGCACGTACGTCATGCAGCAAGCAGTTTCTTCGCTGCACGCCCGCCGCAGGAGCCGCCCGTGTCCACCCCGCTTCCCTCCTTCGCCCCCTCGGCCGCCTTCGAGGACGCTCCCGGACCGCAGCTGGTCCAGCCCGAGACGCGGCGCCTGGACGGGGCGGTGCGGGAGGCGTACGTACCGCCGTTCGCGCCCCCGGTGACCCATGGGTCGCTCGCGGACCTGCCCTTCGACAACGCGAGTGCCGCCCCGGGCGCGGTGGTCCTCAGCCGCAGGGCCGAGGACGGGCGGTGGACGGACGTGACGGCGGCTCAGTTCGCCGAGCAGGTACAGGCGGTGGCGAAGGGTCTGATCGCCGAGGGGTTCGTGCCGGGCGACCGGATCGCGGTCATGGCGCGCACCCGCTACGAGTGGACGCTCCTCGACTTCGCGGCCTGGGCCGCCGGTCTGGTGACGGTCCCCGTCTACCCCACCTCCTCCGTCTTCCAGACCCGCTGGATCCTCCAGGACTCCGGCGCGGTCGCCCTGGTCACGGAGACCGCCGCCCAGGCGGCCGCCCTCGGCCCCGAACTGGACCGGGTGCCCGACCTGCGCCACATGTGGGTGATGGAGAAGGGCCATGTGGAGCGGCTGGCCGAGCTGGGCGCCCAGCAGCCGGAAGGGGAGGTGGGCGTACGGCGGGGCATGCTCGCGCCGGACACGCTGGCGACGCTCATCTACACGTCGGGCACGACGGGCCGCCCCAAGGGCTGCGCGCTGACCCACGGCAACTTCTTCGCCGAGGTGGACAACGCCATCGAGCTGCTCTACCCGATCTTCAAGGCGAGGACGAGCGAAGAGGCGTCGGTGCTGCTCTTCCTCCCCATGTCGCACGTCTTCGGCCGCATGGTGGCGGTGGCCTGTATCCGGGCCCGGGTGCGCCTGGGCCATGCGCCGAGCCTGAAGGCGGAGCACCTCCTCCCCGACCTGGCGGCCTTCCGCCCCACCTGCCTGCTCACCATCCCCTACATGCTGGAGAAGGTCTTCAACTCCGCCCGCGCCAAGGCCGAGTCGGGCGGCCGGGTGTCGTCCTTCGACCGCGCGGCATCGGTGGCCGAGCGCTACGGCGAGGCGATGGAGGCCCGGCACGCGGGGACGGGCGGCGGCCCGAGCGCGGCCCTGAAGACGGCCCGCGCCTTCTACGACCCGCTCGTCTACCGCCGTATCCGCAACGCCATGGGCGGCCGCGTGAAGTACGCGATCTGCGGCGGCTCACCGCTCGGCCGCCGCCTCGCCGCGTTCTACACCGGCGCGGGCATCGAGATCTACGAGGGCTACGGCCTCACCGAGACGACGGGCGCGGCGACGGTGACCCCGCCCCTGAAGCCCCGCCTGGGAACGGTGGGTTGGCCCCTCCCCGGCACCCGGGTCCGTATCGCCTCGGACGGCGAGATCCTGATCTCCGGCGAGGAGGTGCTGCGCGGCTACTGGGACCCGGCGGCCGGCGGCGTGGTCCCCGCCGCGGCGGACGGCTGGCTGGCCACCGGCGACATCGGCGAACTCGACGACGAGGGCTACCTCACGATCACCGGCCGCAAGAAGGAAATGCTGATCACGGCGGGCGGCAAGAGCGTGGCCCCGGCGCCCCTGGAGAACTGGCTCCGCTCGCACCCGCTGATCTCGCAGTGCATGGTCGTCGGCGACCGCCGCCCGTACGTCTCGGCCCTGATCACCCTGGACATGGACGGCGTGACCCACTGGCGCCGAATGAACGGCAAGCACTCCGTCCCCGCCGAACTCCTCGTGATCGACGAGGAGTTGAGGGCGATCCTGCAGCGGGCGGTGGACGATGCGAACAAGCTGGTCTCCCGCCCGGAGTCGATCCGCCGCTTCGCGATCCTCCCGACGGACTTCACGGAGATGGACGGCCATCTGACTCCGTCGATGAAGCTGCGGCGGGAGGCGGTCATGCGGGACTTCGCGGCGGTGGTGGAGGGGTTGTACGAGGGGTAGCGGCGACGTGGCTCGCCCGGCCCGACCCTCAGGCAGTGCGGCCGGCGGTCTTCAGAGCCCTCTCCAGCAGGCGGTCGGCGAGGCCGGCGAACGCCGTGCTCAGGGCCTTGTCCGTGATGCGGTGGGCGTACGACTGGAAGACCAGGGCGGCCGAGGCCTGGACGGCGGGGGAGACGCGCTGCGGGTCGCTGATGAGCTGCTCCCGCAACTGGACGGGCACGGGCCACTTCTTCGGCCAGGGCAGCTTCGGCGGTTCGGGGCAGATGTCGTCCCCGACCTCCTTCAGTACCTCGGCGGGCTTCTTCCCCGCCAGGCTGGCGGCGATCGTGGCCTCCGCCACCGAGACGGACATGTCCCGGACGGCCGGCAACAGCGCGATCCCGGGCGGAATCGGCTGCGGATTCAGACGCCCTCCGTCTCCGGCCGCCGACCTGAATCCGATACCGAAGCCGTTGCCGACGCCGGGGTCGTGAATGGGGTGCGGCGGGACGGGCGGCTCGACGATCTCCCACAACCGGGGGTCGAGCGAGGCCAGCATCTCCATGACCTCGACGGTCAGCGCCGCACGGGAGGCGGTTGCCATGGGGGCTCCCTTCCTGGATCTCGGGTGACAGCGTGAGACCGTAGGGCGGGTTGGTACGGCTGTTCGGTGATTCACCCTTCCGAGGGCGCGGTCGCGCCCGGACACGCACCGCTGTCAGAAGCGGGGCCGCGCTCGCCTCTGCTCCAGCCGGGCTTCCGTGGCGGCCTTGATGCTCCGCCGCGTATCGGAGGACAGATACGAGGAGAGCTGCCAGAGCTTGTCCCTCTCCCGCTCGAACTCGCCGCCGAGTTCGGGCAGCGCGAGAGGCGCCGCGGCGAGTGAGGCGCGGTGCCGGATCTTGGCCTCCTTGACGCCCAGCACCGCACGCAGAATCAGACTGGGGGCGTCCTCGTCGACGCCGTGCCAGTGCGCGATGGAGCCGGTGGCGCTCACATGGAGATCCCGGGAGATGTACGACCACTTGTGCCGGCGTATCCCCGTCACCAGCTTCCCGGCCCGCTTCTCGGCCGACGAGACGTCGACGTCCCGCTCCACGACGACGTACTGATCACCTCGGAGCCGGCACAGCGCGGCGGACTCGGCACTGTGTACGGCGACCAGTTCGCTGCACCGCTGGATCACCAGGTCGCCGACGTGCTCGCCGTAGACGTCGTTGATGCCCAGCAATCCGTCGACGTCCAGGTAGGTCAGTGCCGCCGAACGCGCGCCCGCGAGGGACTTCGTCACGAAGTCGGCGCACTCGCTCTCGTTGAACAGGGGGATGGGCTCGGCCGGTTGACCGTCCCGGATGCCGCTGCTCTGCGCCCGAGCCGCGCGTCGTCCGGCGTCATGGGCGGCAGGGCCGACCAACCGCATGGCCGAGCCATCCGCGCCATCCGCGCCGCCCGCGCCCTCCGTGCCGTCCTCGTCCACCTCGTCGCCGTGCAGGCGTATGTCGTCCGCGCCCGTGTACCCCTCCAACAGAATGGAGGTGCACCCCTGCTCGACGGCTTCCTTGAGGGTCGCGCCGAAGCCGAGCGCCCGGTAGAAGGAGGCGGAGAACAGAGCCGCCTGCTCGTCCCCCCACTGCTCGATCGTGCCGATGGCACACCTGCCGGTGTGTGCGATGTCCTTGGCCATCTCGGCCGAGTAGCAGGAGTTCAGCAGCACGACCCTGACCGAGCGCGCGGCATCGAGCCCGAGCAGCCTGAGGACGGCCTCCCGCGACACCGGCTGTGCCCGTCTGTCGGTGCCGACCAGGTCGATGCTGTTGAGCGAGCTGTGCCCGGAGAAGTGCAGCACGGTCGGAGCATGCCGGTTGATCTCCCGCAGCAGATCGTCGGCGCGCGCGGCCCAGACCGGCACGAACTCGATCTCGGCGGCGTAGGGGCTCTGCTCCGTCCGCTCCTGGACGAGCCGCATCTCCTCGTCCAGCGCAAGACGTCCGGTGTCGAGCGGATTGGCGGCGACCAGCAGGACCTTCACGGACACCGTCCCCGGAGTGCGAACTCGGTTCTCTGAAAGGAAGTTGATGCTACATCAGGGGTTTTGGCCCGCTACGGTCCTGCCATGGAGTGGAAGCCGAAGCAGGTGGAGGCGGGTGGAGAGCGGGCGGTCGGAGCGGGGGGTGACGTCAAGGCCGCCGCGACCGGCGATCACAGCACCGCGATGTACACGCACGTCGAAAACCAGTATGTGCAGCAGCTTCCGGAAGCGGCCGAGCTGTCACCGGAGGAGACGGACGAGGCGCTACGGCGGTACTCCACCCGTATCCGTGAGACCTACGGTCGGCTCGACCTGGACGTCCTGATCCCCACGGAGGAGGGCGAGCATCCGCCGGTCGGTCTGGACGAGGTGTTCGTGGCGCCGACGGTAAGGGCGGACCCGCCGCCGGTGGAGTTGCCGCGCGACATCCGGCAACGGCTCGTCGACTCCGGGGAGTGGCCGTCGAGCCTGCCGCCCGGACTGGAGCGGGAGGCCTTGGAGCGGGCGCGGCGTGCCTATGCGGATCGGCCGGCGCGGGATGTTCTTGAGGTGCTGGCCGATTCGAGTGAGCGCCGCATCGTGCTGCTCGGCGATCCGGGGGCGGGGAAGTCGACGCTGGCCCGGCATGTGGCACTCACACTGACGCAGGAGGTGGCGGCGGGCGATCCGCTGGAGCCACTGATGGGTCGGGTGCCCCTGGTCGTGGAGCTGCGTGAGTACGCGGCGGGGGAGTGGCGGGACCGGACGCTCGAGGACTTCCTCAAGCATCTGCACGGTAACAAGGGGATGGCGCCGCCGGTGGCGGTGACGGAGCGGTTGCTGGCCGAGGGGCGGGCGGTCGTCGTCTTCGACGGCCTGGACGAACTCTTCGACCCGGCTGCCCGGGAGCAGGTCAGCCATCGGATCGCGGACTTCGCCGGGCGGTACGGGGACGCCGGGGTGCGCGTGGTGGTGACATCGCGGGTCATCGGGTACCGGCGGGGTGTGCTGGAGCGCGCCGGGTTCGCGCACTACATGATCCAGGACCTGAGCAAGGAGCAGATCGCGCGGTTCGCGGGGCAGTGGTACGCGACGGCGTATCCGCGTGACGAGGAGCGAGCGGCCCTGCTGTGCCGACGGCTGACCGACGCGGTGGGGTATTCGCGGCCGGTGGGTGAACTGGCCGGGAATCCCCTGCTGTTGACGATCCTGGCCATCATCGGCCGACGTCGGGAACTGCCTCGGGACCGGCAGGGCGTCTATCGGCATGCGGTCGCTGTCCTGGTGGCCCACTGGGACGAGCACGCCAAGAACCTGCGCGCTCCCACTGACGTCGAGGCCCTGTCGTACCTCGGTGACGAGGACCGGCACGAGCTGCTGCGGCTGGTCGCACGGCGGATGCAGGACGGGGACGGGGGGATCGCCGGCAACCACATCCACCAGGACGAGCTGCTGGACACGTTCAAGGAGTACCTACGGGAACAGTACGAACTGCCGGTTGCCCAGGCGGTGTCGGCGGCGCGGACGATGGTGCGGCAGTTCCGGGAGCGGAACTTCATCCTCAGTCATTACGGGGGCGGGGTGTACGGGTTTGTGCATCGGGCGTTCCTGGAGTACTTGGCCGCCGAGGACATCGATCGCCGGTACACGCGCGAACGCGAGTGGACTCAGGAGGAGTTCATCGAGCGGGTCTTCGTGCGGCATGCGGAGGATCCGGCGTGGCATGAGGTGTTGTTGCTGCTCGTCGGGCGGATCGGGGAACGGGACGCGGCTGCGGCGATCGACCGGCTGTTGGAAATGCATCGGCGATGCGTCGTCACGAACTCGTACGCGCGGCTTCTCGCCCTGAGCGTGCGGGCGCTGGCGGAGGTGCGCAGGATCGGTGCTCTCTCGGCGCAGAGCAGAGCTGTCGTGGACGGCATCATCGCGGCCCTGGAGGGGAACGGCCCACACACCCTGACCCATGTGGTGGAAGAGATCTCGGCCGCGCTGAGGACGTATCCGCCCCACTGGAGTGGGCGGCCCCCATTCCTGCGCTGGTTCCACCTGTGCGGTCAGTTCAGCTATTCAAGGCATGCGGGCATGTTCGCATCCGCGCTCTACCAAGGGCAGGCGCTGGCGCAGGCCGTGGCGGTACATTCGGATGACTTCACAGCCCGTAAGGTCTTGCTGGAAATGCTGGCGGCGCGCTGGGGTACTGAGCGGGGCGTCCAGGAACTGCTCGGGGCTCGTCTGCTCGCGGATCCGGACGAGGAGGTCCGCGGGGCGGCGTTGGAGCTCCTGTTCCAGTGCGGCGAGAACGAGGCCGAGCTGAGCGATCTGATCCGGGACCGTTCCGTCAACGACCCCTCGCTGCAAGTGCGCGCCCTTGCGCTGCACCTCCGGAGCGACTCCGAGGCCCCCGGCCTGTGGGCGCCGATCCTCGAACTCCTCGACTCCCACTGGTACGGGGACCGCCCTGTGGCGTTGGATCTGCTGGCCAGGTACAGGGCTGAGGATCCGGTGGTCCAGGCGCTGTTGAGCCGCCTGGCGGTCGAGGACCCGGAAGGCCCGGTGCGGGACACGGCAATCGAATGGATGATCAAGGTCTGTGACGATGAAATCGTCCAGGAACTGCTGCGGGAACTGGCGATCGACGACCCGGATGAGACCGTACGGCAGTCAGCCATGTCCCAGTTGGTCATCAAGCAGGGGGACTGGCGACTCGCGCGCAGACTCGCCGTCGAGGACGACCACTGGTTTGTCCGATCGAATGCCCTGTACGCACTGCGAGAGGTGCGGGGCGAGGAACCCGACACCTGGGAACTGGCCCGTCACCTTGCCGTTGCGGACCGGCACGGGGAGGTCCGTCAAGCCGCCTGCGATGTGCTGGTGCGGACAGCGGTGGCGACATCCCGGACCGACACGTGGGAGATCCTGCGCGATCGTCTCTCCGAGGACCCCGGTGACGATGCTCGGAGAACCGCGCTCGCCGGACTGGCACGGCTGAGGACGCGGGAGACCGAGACCCGGGCGCTGGTCCGCGAACACCTGGTCAACGACCCTGACGTCGGCGTCCGCTTTGCCGCGGCGGCAGCATTGTGCGACTACTGGAGTCACGAGCCCAGTACCTGGGAGCTGGTGTTCGACCGGCTCAAAAATGAACCGGCCGACAATGTCCGCCACGAGGTTCTGGACGCCATGCGGCACTGCCCGGATGCCGTCGACGGCTGGGCAGCAGTCCGCGAGCGGGCGTCCGAAGACAGTTCCGAACGGGTGAGGGGAAAGGCACTGACGCTCCTGGCCACAGACCGGGGTGACGATGCCGCGACCCGAGAGCTGATCCGCGCCAGGGCGGTCGCCGACCCCGGACAGTGGACTCGGGCCCTCGCCCTGCGCTGGTGGGCCGTACACGAGACGGACGACAGGGCAGCCGGGTTCCTGCGGGACCGGGCCATCGCCGATCCCCAAGCCCAGCCCCGAATCGCCGCCCTCCAGTCGCTCGCCTTCGGCTGGCCCGCCCACCCGCAGACGTTGCCGCTGCTGCGGGAGCGGGCCGAGACCGACCCCGAGGAGGAGGTACGCGAGGCGTCCGCGAGAGCCCTGGCGGCTACTGCGGCGCTAGCGCCCCTCGCCGACCAACTCCCCTGACAGGAAGGCCGACCAGGTGGTGGGGGAGAGGGTGAGGTGGGGGCCGGTGGGGTTCTTGGAGTCGCGGATGTGGATGGTGTGGGGGCAGGTGGCGACTTCGAGGCATTCGCCGCCCTCGCCGCCGCTGTAGCTGGACTTGAACCAGTCGAGTCTGTCGGTGTTCACAGTTCCCCCAGCTTCTTCTCGATCAAGGCGCGGGACTCCAAGGGATTGAGGGCCAGCGCGCGCATGATCCCATAGCGCTCGGCGAGCTTCCGAACCTCTTCCATGTCCGTGATGAGCCTCGGGTAGCCCTGTACCTCCGTATAGCCCACCTGGGCATGCTTCTGGGGGTGTCAACAGTGTGAACGCGCCGTCCATGTTGGGGTGTTCCGCGCACTCGGTCGGCATGACCTGGAGCTCGACATTCCGCAGACTTCCTCGGTCAGCAGCGGGCGGCGCTTGACGAACACGGCGTGCGCGTAGTCCGGGGTCTGGAGCAGTCCCGGCACGCCCTGGTTGGCGTAGAAGTGCAGCTCGACGGCCTCCGCCTCCAGCGCCGCGTAACTCCGGTACCACTCCGGATGCCGAGTCCGCCGCTTCGACATCGCCCGCTCGACGTCCTCGATCGCGTCCGTCAACAGCCCACCGGCATCGAGGATTTCATCCGCCTTCTCCAGGAACTCGGGCCGCGGCACCCGCACACCCCGCTCCATCGCCCCGATCTGATCGGGCCCGTACCCGACCTTCACGCCGAACTCCTTCTGCGTCAGCCCCGCCCGCTCACGCAGCCGCCGCAGCATCTTGCCCAGCGTGCTGAACAACTCGATGGTCCCGTCGGCCTCGGCCGGCGTCTCCGGCCTCCGCTCCCGCTCGTCCTTCATCCGCGTCCCCGTCCTCACGTCGTTGTGGTCACGGCCGACCGCCCGACTTCACACGCCTCGCAGCCGTACTGCTACGCAGAGTCGCGCAGTCCCCCCTGGTCAGCGTAGATACAACCGGCCACTCTCAGTGACGTGAACGTCGAAATCACCACCCCCACACCTACTCCCACCCTTGCCCAACGCCTCAGCGCCACCCCCCGAGGCGCCCGCCTCGCCAGACGCCTCACCGCGCACCAACTCACCGCCTGGGGCCACCCGTACGACAGCGACGCGAACCACACCGCACAGCAACTCGTCGCCGAACTCGCCGCCAACGCCGTCACCCACGGCAGTGTTCCCGGACGTGACTTCGAGCTGCGGCTCATCCTCCTCCCCGAGGAAACCCTGCGTATCGAAGTGAGCGACGCACGCGGCGACCGGCAGCTCCAATTCGTCACGGAGTCGGACGGTGAGGGCGGCCGAGGGCTGATCCTCGTTCAGCTCCTCGCGCTCGCCTGGGGCGTCGCCGAGCGTGAAGTCGGTAAAACCGTCTGGGCGGAACTGGGCCTAAAGGACCTCTACTCGTGAGTACGGCAAACGGTTGCCGTCTCGTTACGACAACACCTTGACGTGACATGCCATATCCGCGTTTGCTACGGCCAACCCCGGGTAGCACCGCCGCTCCTCCGCTCGGAAGGCACCACAGGTGAATGTTCGTCCCCCCCACACCCCTGCCCTGCGCCGTATCGGCATAGCCGTCGCCGCATCCGTCTCGGCGCTGTCGCTCACGGCATGCGGTGTCATCGACGGCATCGGGGGCGGTGACAGCTCCGAGGCGCCGGAAAAGGGCGACGACATCACGGTGGGACTCCTGCTGCCCGACAAGGACACGGCGCGCTTCGAGAAGTTCGACTACCCGCTGATCAAGAAGGAAGTCGGCTCTCTCACCAACGGCAAGGGCAAGGTCGCCTACGCCAACGCCGAGGCCAGCCCGGACAAGCAGAGCCAGCAGTTCCAGCAGATGATCGCCGACCAGGTGGACGTGATCCTGGTCGACGCGCTGGACGCCAAGGCCATCGCCTCGGACGTGCAGAAGGCCGAGGACGCGGGCATTCCGGTCATCGCCTACGACCGGCTCGCCGAGGGGCCCATCGACGCGTACGTCTCCCACGACAACGAACTCGTCGGCGAGGTCCAGGGCCGCTCGCTCGTCCAGGAACTCGGCTCGAAGGCGGCGTCCAGCAAGGTCGTCATGATGAACGGCGACCCGGCCGACCCGAACACGGGCCGGTTCAAGAAGGGCGCGCTCGACGAGCTGGAGGGCGAGGTCGACATCGTCAAGCGGTACGACACCGACAAGTGGTCGCCCGAGATCGCCAAGAAGAACATGGAGCGGGCGATCGCCTCCGTCGGGCTGAGCAATATCGCCGCCGTCTACTCGGCGAACGACGGCATGGCGGGCGCGGTCATCGAGGCGCTGAAGGACGCCGGGGCCACCAAGATCCCGCCGGTGACCGGGCAGGACGCCAACCTGGACGCGGTGCAGCGGATCGTCGCGGGCGAGCAGTTCATGACGGTGTACAAGCCGTTCGGGCAGGAGGCGACCAACGCCGCGAAGATGGCCGTGTACAAGGTCCAGGGGCGCGACATCGAGTTCGACGCGCTGACCCAGGACTCGGTCGACAGCGCGTCGGAGAAGGACCTTCCGGCGCAGCTGGTGTCGGTGGTCGCCGTCACGCAGAAAAACATCGAGGACACCGTGGTCCGGGACGGCGTCTACACCGTCAAGGACATCTGCACCGCCGAGTACGCGGCGGACTGCGCGGCGATCGGCCTCAAGTAGGCCGGAAGGCAGCCCTTCAGCTGCGCCACCGCCGGAAGAAGCCCTGCACGCGACTCAGCCCTCCGCGCCCCTGCGGTAACCCTCCACCAGGTCTGCGAACGCCCTCGCCGGCGGGCTGAGCGCGTCCCAGCGGCGGACCGCCCAGCCAACCGGGAGGGGCCGCAGGGCGGGGAGGGGGATCAGGCGCAGGTCGCCTTCGCCCTCCTCGCCGCCGGTGGCGGGCAGCAGCCCCGGAAACGCCGGCACCACCGCCCGCCCGACCCCCAGCTCGGCCAGCAGCAGTGCCGTGTCCCAGTCGGCGACGCTCGTGTCGTGCGCGAGCCGGATGCCCAACTCGGCGCAGGCGGCGTCCAGATGGGCGGCCGAGGCGGAGTTCGGGGGCAGCCGGATCAGCCGTACGTCACGCAGATCGGCGCCGACATCGACGTACGGCCGCTCGGCCAGCGGATCGTCGGCCCGTACCGCCAGCACCCACGGCAGCTCCACCACCGGCCGCTGCTCGATCCCGCGCACCGGTGGGCCGAGGGTGATCCAGGCCAGATCGAGCGTGCCGTCGGCCAGCGCGTCGAAGCTGCCGCGGCCCGAACTCACCGTGCGGAACTCCAGGTTGACCTTGGGATGGCGCCGCCGGTACGCGACGACCGCCTCCGACATGAAGTGCCGTACGGTCGTCGCCCCCGTCGCCACACGCACGAACCCGCTCTCGCCGTCGACCAGGTCCCGCAGCTGCCGTATCGCCAGATCCAGCCCGGAGATGCCCTCGGCGGCGGCCGCCTCCAGCACCCGCCCGGCCTGGGTCGGTACGACGCCCCGGGGCTGCCGCTCCAGCAGCGCGACCCCGGTCTCCCGCTCCAGCCGCTTCACGTGCTGGCTCACCGCCGACTGCGTGCACTTCAGCTCCCGGGCCACCGAACTCAGGCTCCCGGCCCGGCACACGGCCACGAACACGCGCAGGTCATCGAGGGTCATGACCTCTAAGCTAACGCTTGGGGGCAGCGACAAATCCCAAGGATTGACTGGGCTTTGACCGGTGTACGACGATTTCACCGGGCCCGGGCGGCAACCCGCTCCTCGCCTCCGCCGAGTCCGGACCGGTGCGGGGGAGGGAGCGGGTGCCGACCCACAAACGACCGCAAGTTCCGAGAGGACAGTCCGAGAGGACAGTACGTGTCGACTCCCATCGCCGCCGCCGAGTCCCTCCTGGAGGACCTCGGCGCCGCGACCGTCCCGCACCCCGGCGGCACCCTCCTCACCCACCTGCGCCGCGTACGGTCCCGCCTCGCCGCCTGGAACGCCCGGCCGGCCCTCCAACTCGCCGGCCTCTGCCACGCGTTCTACGGCACGGACGGCTTCCCGACGGCCCTGCTGCCGCTCGACCGCCGTAGCGAACTGGCGGGGATCATCGGGACGGAGACGGAGTCGATCGTGTACTTCTACGGCTCCTGTGACCGCGAGGCCGCCTATCCCACCCTCGCGGACGAGGGCTCCCCCTTCCGTGATCGCTTCACCGGTCACTCCCACACGCCGGACACGCACCTCCGCCGCGACTTCGCCGAGCTCACCGCCGCCAACGAACTCGATCTCACCGACCACGATTCCGCCTTCCGCGACCGCTACGGCGCCGACCTGCTCGCCCTGTTCACCCGCTTCCGGCCGTTGCTGAGCCGGGCGGCCTGGAACGACTGTCTGGAACGACTGCCCGGCCCTTGACTTCACAGGGCGGTCGCGTCACATTCGCATTTCTGACACATAGTCAGGAATAGCTGATGGTGCGGGCGGGAGCGGCAATCATGACCACGACCACGACCACTGACGCGAGACCCTCGCGAAGAGGCGTACTGGCCGCGGGCGCCGCGACCACGGCCGCGGCCTTCGGTGTCGTGGGAGCCGCCCAACAGACCGCCCGAGCCGCCGACCTACCCCTTCTCGGCACGTATGACGTCGTCGTCATCGGCTCCGGAGCCGCCGGCATGACGGCCGCCCTGACCGCCGCCAAGCAGGGCCTGAGCTGCGTGGTGCTGGAGAAGGCCCCGACCTTCGGCGGGTCCGCCGCCCGGTCCGGTGCCGGGATCTGGATTCCCGACAACTCCGTGATCCTCGCGGCCGGAGTGCCGGACACGCCCGCCAAGGCCGCCGCCTACCTCGCGGCCGTGGTCGGCCCCGACGTCCCCGCCGACCGGCAGCGGGCCTTCCTCACCCACGGCCCCGCGATGCTCTCCTTCGTCATGGCCAACAGCCCTCTCCGCTTCCGCTGGATGGAGGGGTACAGCGACTACTACCCCGAGCTGCCCGGCGGCCTCCCGAACGGCCGCTCCATCGAGCCCGGCCAGCTCGACGGCAACCTCCTGGGTGCCGAACTGGCCCGGCTGAACCCGCCGTACATGGATGTGCCCGCCGGCATGGTCGTCTTCAGCGCCGACTACAAGTGGCTGGCGCTGGCCGCGGTGAACGCCAAGGGCGCCGCGGTGGCGGCGGAGTGTCTGGCGCGGGGCACGGCGGCGGCCCTGCGCGGCGAGAAGCCGCTGACCATGGGGCAGTCGCTGGCGGCGGGGCTGCGGCTCGGGCTGCGGTCGGCCGGGGTGCCGGTGTGGCTCGGCACGCCCCTCACCGACCTGTACGTCGAGGGCGGCGCCGTCAGCGGAGCCGTCGTCACCCGCGACGGCGCCCCCGCCCTGGTGCGCGCCCGCCGGGGCGTCATCGTCGGCTCGGGCGGCTTCGAGCACAACGCGGCGATGCGCGCGACCTATCAGCGCGGGCCCATCGGCACGGACTGGACGGTCGGCGCGAAGGAGAACACCGGCGACGGCATCCGGGCCGGGCACCGCCTCGGCGCCGCCCTCGGCCTCATGGACGACGCCTGGTGGGGCCCGGCGATCCCGCTCCCCGGCCAGCCGTACTTCTGCCTCGCCGAACGCACCCTCCCCGGCGGCCTGCTGATCAACGCCGCCGGCGCCCGCTTCGTCAACGAGGCCGCCCCCTACAGCGACGTCGTCCACACGATGTACGACGTCAACGACACCGACCCGGCCATCCCGTCCTGGCTGATCGTCGACCAGCACTACCGCAACCGCTACCTCTTCAAGGACGTCCTGCCGACCCTGCCCCTGCCCGACGCCTGGTACGGCTCGGGCGCCGCGCACAAGGCCTGGACCCTGGACGGGCTCGCGCGCTCGATCGGCGTCCCGGCGACGGCACTGCGGACGACGGTGGACCGCTTCAACTCCCAGGCGCTGCGCGGCGAGGACCCCGACTTCCACCGGGGCGACAGCGCCTACGACCACTACTACACGGACCCGTCGGTCCTCCCGAACTCCTGCCTGGCGCCCCTCTGGCTCCCTCCGTACCACGCCTTCCGGATCGTCCCCGGCGACCTCGGCACCAAGGGCGGCCTGCTCACCGACGCGCGGGCGCGGGTGCTGAGGGAGGACGGCTCGGTGATCCCCGGTCTGTACGCGGCCGGGAACGCCAGCGCCGCCGTGATGGGGCACAGCTATGCGGGGGCCGGTTCGACGATCGGCCCGGCGATGACGTTCGGGTACATCGCGGCACGGGACATCGCCGGAAACCCGTAGGCGAGGTTCCTGGGCGAGGGCTACGCGGGCTTCCCGCGGCTACGCGGACTTCCTGACGATCAGGAACGCCTGCTGGGACGTCTCGTCGAGCGCCGGGTCCGGTTCGCGGACCGTCCGGGAGACGAGGGCGAAGCCGGCCGCCGTCAGCAGGTCGGCGATGTGTTCCGGCCGGCGGCGCTGGAAGGTCAGCGAGACCGGGTGGCCGAAGGGGCGGTCGTGGTGCCGGTCTTCGTCGCCGGCCTGGAAGGCGACGAGCAGGGGTGCGCCGTGGGCCAGTACGCGGTGGAACTCGGCGAAGAGGGCCGGGAGTTGATCCACGGGGGTGTGGATGGAGGAGTAGAAGGACAGGGCGCCGGCGAGAGCGCCGTCGGGGAGGTCCAGCTCCAGCATCGACCCCTGTGCGAAACGCAGCCCCGGGTTCTCGCGGCGGGCGATCGCGAGCATCGACTCCGACAGGTCGACCCCGAACACCGGCAGCCCCAGCGCGGCGAGGCGGGCCGTCGTCCGACCCGGCCCGCATCCCAGGTCGGCCACCGGGCCGTCCCCCTCGACGAGTTCCGCGAACACCGCGAGCACCGCCCGCTCCAGGGGCCGTTGCGCCAGCTCGTCCCGGAAGAGCTCCGCGTAGTCCTCGGCGATGGCGTCGTAGAAGGTGCGGGTGGTGGCGAGGAAGTCGGCTTCGGTCATGGCCGGGGACCCTAGCGAAGTCGCCGACTACTCGCCTTCGTTTTCCGGCTCACCGGTCCGCTTGAAGCCCACCCCGAACGCGGTGCCGACGGCAAGGCCGAGGCACATTCCCAGGGCGAGTCCGAGCGCCAGGTTGTCGAAGATGATCAGCCCGAACACGATGCCGATGCTCGTGCCGAAGGCGAGGCCGAGGGACAGACCGATCGCGAGGTTCTTGTCGGCGGGAGTGCCGCCATTTTCCTCGGGGTTGATCTCTGCGTCGTTCTCTCTGTTGTTCTCTTCACCGCTTGTCATCAGGTAATTCTCCCACGGAGGGCCTCACGCCACCCCCGCCGCCCGCAGCACCGCAGTGGCCACGGCCGCCCCCAGCACCACCACCGGGAACGGCGCCCGCCGCCACGCCAGCACCCCCGCCACCAGCACCCCGGCCGGCCGTGCCCACCCCGCGAAGCCGCCGCCCTCGGTCAGCGCGCCCGTGGCCAGCAGGGCCACCAGCAGGACGATCGCGCCCGCCGACAGCAGCTCCTGGACGCGGGCCGGGAGTTCGACGCGCCCGTGGAGCACCGGCCCGACCAGCCGGAAGGCATACGTCCCGACCGCCAGCGTCAGCATCATGGCCACCGTCGCGCTCATGCCGTACGCCTCCCGCCGCCGCGTCCGTACACGACGAGACCGGCCAGCGCCACCAGCACCGGCACCCCCGCCGGGACGGCCGGCGTCACCGCCAGCGCCAGACCGGCGCCGAGCAGTGCGGAGCGCCGTACGGCCGGACCCTCGCGCAGGGCGGGCAGCACCAGGGCGACGAGGACGGCGGGGAAGGCCGCGTCCAGGCCCCAGGTGCCGGTGTCGCCCAGCGCGCCGCCGGCCAGCGCCCCGGCGAGGACGCCGAGGTTCCACACGGCGAACAGGCCGAGCCCGGAGATCCAGAAGGCCGCCCGCCGCCGTGCCGGATCCTGCTGGGCGAGGGCGAAGGCCACCGTCTCGTCGGTCACCAGGTGCGCACCGAGGAGACGGGCGAGGCGGCCCCGGCCGATGATGTCCGCGACGGCGAGGCTGAAGGCCAGCGTGCGGGTGTTGAGCAGCAGCCCGGTGGTCGCGGCCGCCACCGGCCCGCCCCCGGCGAGCAGCACACCGACCGCGCTGAACTGCGCCGAGCCCGCGTACACGACCAGCGACATCACCACCGGCACCCACACCGGCAGCCCGCCCGCGACGGCGATCGCGCCGAAGGAGACGCCGACGACGCCGCTGGCCAGCCAGACGAGCGCGCTGTCCCGTACGAGGGGAGCCAGAGGTGCCAGAGGTGCCATCATCGGTGTTCGGAGTAGCGAACGCATGTTTGCCACAATGAACGGGTGGGTTGGTGTTCGTCAAGGCGAACGAACGTACCTGTAGAGCGAACGACGGGAAGTGAACCGCATGAGCGAGCCCCTCGCGTGGATCGCCGCCTCGCTGCGGCGCGAGCGCACCCGGGCTGGGCTGTCGCTGTCCGAGCTGGCCAAACGGGCGGGCATCGCGAAGTCCACGCTGTCCCAGCTGGAGGCGGGGGGCGGAAATCCCAGCGTCGAAACGCTGTGGGCGCTGGGGGTGGCCCTCGGTGTGCCGTTCAGCGCGCTGGTGGAGCCGCCGGCGCCGGCCGTACAGGTGATCAGGGCGGGTGAGGGGCCGACCGTCGCCTCCGAGCGGGCGGACTTCGTGGCCACGCTGCTCTCCGCCAGTCCGCCCGGTGCCCGTCGGGACATCTACCACCTGCGCGTGGAGCCGGGCACGGCCCGCGAGTCGGAGCCGCACATTCCGGGGAGCGTGGAGCACCTGATCGTCGGCGCGGGCCGGGTGAAGGCAGGACCCCGGGGCGACGAGGTCGATCTGGGGCCGGGTGACTACATGTCGTATCGCGGAGATGTGCCGCACTCGTACGAGGCGCTGGCGCCCGGGACGACGTTCGTGCTGATCATGCAGCACATCTAGACCCCGGGAGCGGAGAACGGGGGCGGAGAAAGGCAGGAGCCCCGTTGCCTTGCGGCACGGGGCTCCTTGGGTACTGCGCTCAGTTCCGGATCAAAGCACCAGGCTCCGAGACCGAATGATCAGACGGGGGTGACGTTCTCCGCCTGCGGGCCCTTCGGACCCTGGGTCACGTCGAAGGAGACCTGCTGGTTCTCCTCCAGCGAACGGAAGCCGCTCGCGTTGATCGCGGAGTAGTGAACGAAGACGTCGGGGCCGCCGCCTTCCTGGGCGATGAAGCCAAAGCCCTTTTCGGCGTTGAACCACTTCACGGTTCCGGTAGCCATAAGCCCTCCTTGGGCCCAAAGGGTTGCCCTGCTCCAGAACCCTGCAAGTGTGAAAACTGAGTGTGAAAACTACTGCCGCACATCTGCATACGTCTGAAAACGACTAGAGCCCGCGGTCACATGCTCCGCAGGCTCTGTACTGCAAGGGAAACCAAACTGCAACTTGCGGCGAGCCTAGCACGCGGGCAGCCGAAAGCAATAGAGGCCAAGATCACGTCACTCGTACGTTAGAAGTGTGCGTGTCGGGGTTGACGGGATGCTGTGACGGGGGTGTCACGACCCTGAAGGGTGCACGGTACCCCATAGGGTCTAGCCTCGCGATGTGGACAATTCTCGCACCCGGCCGCGCGTAGGCCACATCCAGTTCCTGAACTGCCTGCCCCTTTACTGGGGACTCGCGAGGACGGGCACGCTCCTCGACTTCGAGCTGACCAAGGACACCCCGGAGAAGCTCAGCGAGCAGCTGGTGCGGGGCGACCTCGACATCGGACCGATCACCCTCGTCGAGTTCCTGCGCAACGCCGACGACCTGGTCGCCTTCCCCGACATCGCGGTCGGCTGCGACGGCCCGGTGATGTCCTGCGTGATCGTCTCGCAGGTCCCGCTGGACGAACTGGACGGCGCCCGGGTCGCCCTGGGCTCGACGTCCCGTACGTCCGTCCGCCTGGCCCAGCTGCTGCTGGCCGACCGCTACGGCGTGCGGCCCGACTACTACACATGCCCGCCCGACCTCAGCCTGATGATGCAGGAGGCGGAGGCGGCCGTACTCATCGGGGACGCGGCCCTTCGCGCCAACCTCCTCGACGGCCCGCGCTACGGCCTCGAAGTCCACGACCTCGGTTCGCTCTGGAAGGAGTGGACCGGTCTGCCCTTCGTCTTCGCCGTGTGGGCGGCGCGCCGGGACTACCTGGAGCGCGAGCCGGTCATCACCCGCAAGGTGCACGAGGCGTTCCTCGACTCCCGCAACCTCTCCCTGGTGGAGGTCGGCAAGGTCGCCGAGCAGGCGGCCCGCTGGGAGGCCTTCGACGAGCGCATCCTGGAGCGGTACTTCACCACCCTCGACTTCCGCTTCGGCGGCCCGCAGCTGGAGGCGGTCGCGGAGTTCGCGCGTCGGGTGGGGCCGACCACGGGATTTCCGGCGGATGTGAAGGTGGATCTGCTCCAGCCGTAAAGGGCGGGGTGCTTCCGCACTAACCTGCTGCCAGTTCACCGGCCCAAGAGGCCGTACGGGGGAGGAGTGGGCGCAGATGCAGCCGCTCGGAGTTGACGAGCCGACCGTCGTCGGGCCGTACCGGCTGCTCGGGCGGCTCGGTTCCGGCGGGATGGGGCGGGTGTACGTCGGGCGCAGCGCGGGCGGCCGTACGGTCGCCGTCAAGATCGTGCACCCGCACTTCGCGCTGGACGAGGAGTTCCGCGCCCGCTTCCGCCGGGAGGTGGCGGCGGCGCGCCGGGTGGGCGGTGCCTGGACGGCGCCCGTGCTGGACGCGGACCCCGAGGCCGCGGTGCCGTGGGTGGCCACGGGGTATGCGGCGGGGCCGTCGCTGGCGGCGGCGGTGACGGGCTCGGGTGCGCTGCCCGCGCATTCGGTACGTGTGCTGGGGGCGGGGCTGGCCGAGGCGCTGGCGGCGGTGCATGAACTGGGGCTGGTGCACCGGGATGTGAAGCCGTCGAACGTGCTGCTGACGCTGGACGGCCCCCTGCTCATCGACTTCGGCATCGCGCGGGCCATGGACGGCACGGCGTCCCTGACGTCGACCGGCGTCTCGATCGGCTCCCCCGGCTACATGTCGCCCGAACAGATCCTGGGCAACGGGGCCACGGGGGCGGCGGACGTCTTCTCGCTGGGCGCGGTGCTGGCGTACGCGGCGACCGGGGAGCCGCCGTTCTCCGGGGACTCGTCGGCGGCGCTGCTCTACAAGGTCGTGCACGAGGCGCCCGAACTCGATTCCCTGGACGCGGAGTTGAGGGACCTGGTGGCGGCCTGCCTGGCCAAGGAGCCGGGTGCGCGGCCCGCGCCGGGGGAGGTGGCCCGGCGCCTGGCCCCGGACGGGGCGGCTCGGGAGGTGGCGGGCGGCTGGCTGCCGGGGGCCTTGGTCGAGCAGGTCAGCCGTAGTGCCGTGCAGCTGCTGAACTTGGAGGCGGGGGAGGACGTCGCCTCGGGGCCGGTGGGGTTCAGCCGGGGGATGACGGTCGGGGAGTTCGGGCCGCCGCCGGTGATGCCGGCACCCGCGACGCCGGCACCCGCGCCGACGCCGACGCCCGCGCCAGGGACCGCTTCTGCTTCCGCGTCAGCAACCCCCGTCGTCGTACCCGAACCACGTGACGCGATACCTCCTCAGGACACCGCCCCGGCGTCCGAGCAGCGTCCCGGCAAGCTCTCCCTCTCCGTCGCGGCGGCCTCGACGTCGGGCGACGGCGGCCGGGGGCGGCGGATGAGCTGCACGGTGGCGCTCGCGGTGGCGGGGGCGTTCGCGGCGGTGACGGTGGGCTCCGTGTTCGTGTTCGAGCTGCTGCCGGGCGGCGGCGGTGACCAGGACACATCCGCCGATTCGGGGGCGGCCTCCTCGCAGTCCCCGGGCACGGACTACTCCACCCCGGCCGCGAGCGCCGTCCCCGCCCGCTACCTCGGCACCTGGGAGGGCAAGGCCAACGCCCTGGACGGCGCGCTGCCTGCGGGAACCTTCCGGCTCACCGTGCACAAGGCCGACGTCGGCGAGGAGTTGGGCACCCTCCGCAACACGGATCTGCTCGGCGGCGTCTGCAACGACGTGCTGACCCTGAAGAAGGTGACGGCGAAGGAGCTCGTCGTCACGTCCGTGGGCAGGAAGGGCAACCACGCCGGCTGCAACCCGACCCCGCACACCGTCCGGATCACACCGGCGGGCGACGACCTGGTGTACCGCTCGGAGAGCGACGCGGAGGGGAAACCCGAGGCTCGGTTGTCGAAGGTCGGGTGACGGGTGTGGTGACCGCTCTGCTCGTGGCCGTCGCCGCGCTGTGGGGTGTCGCGGCGGGTTCGCTCCTGCCGAGGGCCGCCTACCGGTTCTCCGTGTCGGAGGGGGAAGAGGAGGAGGCGTGGCGGGAGCGGTGCCCCGCGGGGCATCCGATCCGCGGGTGGATCGGGCGGGCCCGGTGCGGACAGTGCGGGCCCGGTCAGCCGTACGGCCCCGGCGCCCCGACGCTCGCCACCGCCACCGCCCTCGTCTGCGCCGCCCTCGCCGCTGCCACCGGCACCCGGCCCGAGCTGGGCGTCTGGCTGCTGCTGGCGCCGGTGGGCGTGCTGCTCGCGGCCGTCGACCTGCGGGTGCGGCGGTTGCCCGACCCGCTGACCCTCCCGCTCGCGGGCGCCGCACTCGCGCTGCTCGGTCTGGTCGCCCTCGTCCCCGAGCACGCCGGTGACTGGCCGACCGCGCTGTGGGCCGCCCTCGCACTCGGCGTCTTCTACCTCGTGCTGTACCTCGTCAACCCGGGCGGCATGGGCTTCGGCGACGTGAAGCTGGCGCTTTCGGCGGGGGCGGTACTGGGCTGGTACGGCTGGCCGACGGTCATGCTCGGCACCTTCGCCGGGTTCCTGTCCGGGGCGCTGTACGGCTGGGGGCGCGTCGCCCTGCGGCGGGCCGGGCGCAAGTCGGCGATCCCGTTCGGGCCGTTTCTGCTCGGCGGGGCGTTCGTGGGGCTGCTGATCGGGGCGTACGCGGCCTGACGTCGGTCTCGTCAAGGGCCTGGCGTAGGCTGGTTCAGTCCGTCCGCAACCGGGCGGATCAGTCCACAACCCTTGACGAAAGGGACACCCCGGTGACCGAGAAGGCCGACCTTCAGTCCGTCCTCGACCGTGCCGCCGCGGGTGGACGCATCACCCCCGAAGAGGCGCTGGAGCTGTACCGCCACGCCCCGCTGCACGCGCTGGGCGCCGCCGCCGACGCCGTGCGCCGCCGCAGGTACGCGGGTACCGAGCACATCGCGACGTACATCATCGAGCGGAACATCAACTACACGAACGTGTGCGTCACGGCGTGCAAGTTCTGCGCCTTCTACGCGGCCCCCAAGGACAAGGCCAAGGGCTGGACCCGCGACCTCGACGACATCCTGCGGCGCTGCGCCGAGACCGTCGAGCTCGGCGGCACGCAGATCATGTTCCAGGGCGGCCACCACCCGGACTACGGCGTCGAGTACTACGAGAAGCACTTCGCGGCCATCAAGAAGGAGTTCCCGCAGCTCGTCATCCACAGCCTGGGGGCGAGCGAGGTCGAGCACATGGCCCGGATCTCCGGTGTGTCGGTCGAGGAGGCCATCACCCGGATCCACGAGGCCGGTCTCGACTCCTTCGCGGGCGCCGGCGCCGAGCTGCTGCCCGCGCGGCCGCGCAAGGCCATCGCCCCGCTGAAGGAGAGCGGTGAGCGCTGGCTGGAGATCATGGAGGCCGCGCACAACCTCGGTGTCGAGTCGACGTCGACCATGCTGATGGGCACGGGCGAGACCAACGCCGAGCGCATCGAGCACCTGCGGATGATCCGTGACGTCCAGGACCGCACGGGCGGCTTCCGGGCCTTCATCCCGTACACCTACCAGCCCGAGAACAACCACCTGAAGGGCCGTACGCAGGCCACGATCTTCGAGTACCTGCGGATGATCGCCATCGGGCGGCTGTTCATGGACAACATCGCCCACATCCAGGGGTCCTGGCTGACCACGGGCAAGGAGGTCGGCCAGCTGTCGCTGCACTACGGCGCCGACGACCTCGGCTCGATCATGCTGGAGGAGAACGTCGTCTCCTCGGCCGGTGCCAAGCACCGCTCCAACCGGATGGAGATCATCGACCTGATCCGCAAGGCGGGCCGGGTGCCGGCGCAGCGGGCGACGACCTACGAGCACCTGGTCGTGCACGACGACCCGGCGAACGACCCCGTCGACGAGCGGGTCATGTCCCACATCTCGTCCACGGCGATCGAGGGCGGCACGGCACACCCCGAGCTGAAGATCCTGGCTTCCAACTGACCTGCCTGTGCTGACGATTCACGCCGACTCCCGGGGCCACGCGCTTGTCGTCAAGGGCGCGTGGATCGCCGACGCGGGGGCGCTGGACGAGCTGGTCGCCGCGCATCCGCGGGCTCGGGTACGGCAGTGGCCCGGCATCCTGACGCCCGGGATCGTCAACCTGTACGGCACGGAGCTGCTGGAGGAGGCGTACCACCCCGATCCGCGCGAGGCCGACGAGTTGGGCACCGAGCCCCTGACCGGCGACGCGCTGGCGGCCCTCGCCATGGATGACGCCCGCTGGGGTGCGAGCGCCCGGCGTGGCGTGCAGCGGATGCTGGCCCACGGCACGGTCGCGGCGGCTTGCGAGAGCATGCGCAACCGCGCGGTGCGCGACGCCGTGCACCGCTCCGGCCTGGGGATCGTGGGCCGGATCGGGCGCCCCGACGGAGTGGCGTCGCTCGACCCGTACGCCTGTGGGATGCCGGTGGATTTCGCTCAGCCGAGGGAGCAGGGCTCAGCCGCCCGGTTCGCGGTGTTCGACGTACGGGACGAGACGGAACTGGCCGAGCGGGGTGCGGGGACGTGCGTGGCAACGGTGGTGGAAGGACGGATCGTCTACCGCCGACGGTGAGCGGAACGCCCCTGCTTTTCAGGGGCGCGGGGCTGTATCGATTTGCGGCTCCGCCGCGTGGGCGCGATCAACCACGAACGACCCGCAGCCCGCGTACGGCATTCGCACCCGAGCTCATCCTGAAAACGCCTCCGCAAACGCCCCGTCCTCCTGATCCACCCCACTGCAATTCGTCAACGCGTTATCGGATGACGAATCGTCAGCACACTCCTGATCCCGAAACGTCGCCCACATCGACACCCACCCAATCCCCTTCTCCTCCGCGAACTCCCGCACCTGAGCCGCGTCATCGAGCGAGAACGTCTCGTTGTCGACGTCGTTGACCCCGAGCATCGAGGTCAGCGCCATGGCGTTCCACGCGGTCGCATCCGACGTACCGAAGATCTCCTTCAACTGGGCGTGCGTGGCCTTCGCCGAGGTGAGGGCGTAGTCGCCCATGTCGCCGGTGTACGACTCGCCGTAGTTCATCGTCATGATGTTGACGCTGGAGACCTGCACATCGTGCTCGTTGGCGGACTCCAGCAGCGCCACGCTGTCGTCGTCCAGCCCGGACGGCATCACCGGCAGCGTGAAGGAGACCTTGAGGCCGTCGCGCTCCTTCTGCAGCAGGGCGATCGCCTCCGAACGCAGGTCCACCGAGTCGGAGTCGGTCAGCTCGTCGCCCTCGATGTCGAAGTCGGCCAGCGAGGAACCCGCCGCGTCCAGCGCCTTCCCGTACGCCTCGGCCAGCTCGGTCGCGCTGTCGCACGTCGCCGCCAGTTCCTTGCCCGAGGCACCGCCGAAGGAGACCCGGACCGTGGCGCCGTCCTGAGTGAGCTTGGAGATGCGGGACTTCACGGCCGAGTCGGAGATGGCGTCGGTGCCGTTCCACTTGGGTGTGCAGTCGCTGCCGTCCGAGATCACGAAGGCCAGGTTGTACGTCGCCGGGGAGCCGGCGGAGTCGAGGTCGGAGGCCTCGGTGGCGCTGACGTAAGGGGCGTAGGACGTACTCGACGTGCCGGACGAGGCCGATGCGGAGGGCGAGGCGGAGGATGACGAGCCGGGCTGCTGCGGGGGCGACGGCGCCGCGTCCGCCGTACCGTCGTCGGAGCCCGCGGAGCACCCCGTGATGGCCAGTGCGAATATGCAGGTGAGCCCGGTCGCCGTCGTTCGGAAACTCCGCATTGCGCATGTACCCGCTTTCGTGATTTCTGTCTCAGGCCGAAATATCTGATACGTGTTCCGGTCGGCAATGTCTCACACTCGCCGAGGGCTGAGCCGTCAACTCCTTTCATATGGCTGTGAGGTGCGCGGGCGTTCGGGGAAACTCTCAGGGAACGGACAGGTTAAGGCGTTTCTCATGGGCGCCTCACATGAAGTACAGAGTCGTTGGCACATAAAGGCTCCCTAATATCCGGGGAATGCAATCCGAGCCTGCCATCGAAAACCGCGCCGCCCAGCCTGCTGCGCGCGGTCGCCGCCGCAAACGCGGCAACGGGTCCGTCGAAGGGCCCGTGTTCGTTGACAACTCCGGACGCCGCTCCAAGCTGCTGCGGCGCATCGGTCTCCTCCTCGGCGTCGCCTGCCTCGGGTACGCGGTAGTTCTGGGCATGGCCTTCATGGGCGTCGGCACCTCGCTCACCACGTCCGAGCTGCTGCCCTTCGGAGGCGGCGGCCCCGCGGGCGGCCCGAACTCGGGCCCCGGCGGCGCCCAGCCGCAGGGCGGTGTCGCCTCCCCGCCCGCGAAGCCCACCGGCACTCCGCCGTCGGGCACCGCGACCGGCGAGCCGCCCAGCGCCGCCCCGACCGTGTCGGCCTCCCCGGCCACCGCCAACTGACCGGAACGCACCCACACTCATGACTACGACGACTCCCTCACGCGGCCGCCGGCGCGCCCCGACCCGTATCCAGCGGGCGGCGGGCAAGGCCGCGGCCCTGCAGAAACCCCGCATCATCCTCGCCGGACTGCTCCTGCTCGCGCTGACCAGCGTCATGCTGCTCGACGGCTATCTGCGCGCCGAGGTCGGCGGCGACCAGCGGGTGCGCACCGGCGCCAGCTCCAGCGACGTGCCCGACACGATCCTCGACGGCGGGCCGATCCTCACCTTCCG
The DNA here is from genome assembly GCF_900103585.1 of Streptomyces sp. cf386. Lineage (GTDB taxonomy): Bacteria > Actinomycetota > Actinomycetes > Streptomycetales > Streptomycetaceae > Streptomyces. The sequence goes on along the minus strand of NZ_FNHV01000003.1, from coordinate 577,273 downwards.
GGGCGGTCAGGCGACCACGGTCTCCGTGCCGGACAAGACGATCGCCCTCACCTTCGACGACGGCCCGAACCCCACCTGGACGCCCCAGGTCCTGGCGATCCTGAAGAAGTACGACATCCCGGCCACGTTCTTCGTGGTCGGCTCGATGGTCTCGCGCTACCCCTCGATCGTCGCGGACATGGTCGAGCAGGGGAACGAGGTGGGCATCCACACCTTCACCCACGTCGACCTCTCCTACCAGAGCGACGCCCGCGTCAACCGCGAGATGCAGCAGACCCAGCTCGCGCTCGCGGGCGCGGCCGGCATCACCACCACGCTGTTCCGGGCGCCGTACTCCTCGGAGACGGACGCCATCGACAACTACAGCTGGCCCGTCTACAAGAAGCTCGGCGAGGACGGCTACACCAGCGTCTTCGTCGACACCGACAGCGACGACTGGAAGCGGCCGGGCGTCAAGAAGATCATCAACTGGGCCACGCCGGAGGACGGGGAGGGCGCGTCCGTCCTGTTCCACGACGCCGGTGGCGAGCGGTCGCAGACGATCAAGGCGCTGCCGACGTACATCGAGAAGATGAAGGCGAAGGGGTACACCTTCACCACGATCAGCGGGGCGCTGCAGGAGGAAGAGGCGGCGGCCGGCGGTCAGCAGGCAGGGTCCGGTCAGCAGTCCGGGGGTGCACAGGCGGACGGTGGTCAGCAGCCCGGTGGTCAGGGGCAGCAGGGCCCGAACGGACAGGCCGGTGCGGGAGGCACGGGGGCAGGGATCTCGGCGCTCCAGGCCGCCCACCGTGAGGCAACCGGCGCGACCCTGTACGAGGGCAAGGCCCTGATCGGAGCGGTTGCCGTCGCCGAATGGGCGGTACCGGTGCTGTCGGTCGGCCTCCTCGTCGTCGGCGTCGCCGTCATGGGCCGCTTCGGCATGATGCTGCTCCTCGCCCGCCGCCACTACCGGCAGCGCAACAAACGCCGGTTCAGCTGGGGACCACCGGTGTACGAGCCGGTGAGCGTGATCGTCCCGGCGTACAACGAGAAGGAGTGCATCGCCAACACCCTCAAGTCGCTGGCACAGAGCACCCATCCGATCGAGATCATCGTGGTCGACGACGGCTCCACGGACAACACGTCGGAGATCGCCCGCGACGCGGCCTACGAGCTCGGCATGACGAACGTCCGCGTGATCCGCCAGGAGAACGCGGGCAAGCCCGCGGCGCTGAACAACGGCGTACGCAGCGCCAGTCACGACATCGTCGTGATGATGGACGGCGACACGGTCTTCGAGCCGGACACCGTACGTCAGCTGGTGCAGCCCTTCGCCGACCCGGAGGTCGGCGCGGTCGCCGGCAACGCCAAGGTCGGCAACCGCAACACGATCATCGGGGCCTGGCAGCACATCGAGTACGTGATGGGCTTCAACCTCGACCGCCGTATGTACGACCTGCTGCGCTGCATGCCCACCATCCCGGGCGCGATCGGCGCGTTCCGCCGGGAGGCGGTCCTTCAGGTCGGCGGCATGAGCGAGGACACCCTCGCCGAGGACACCGACATCACCATCGCGATGCACCGCGCGGGCTGGCGGGTCGTCTACCAGGAGCACGCGCGCGCGTGGACGGAGGCGCCGGGCTCGCTCAAGCAGCTGTGGTCGCAGCGCTACCGGTGGTCGTACGGCACGATGCAGGCGCTGTGGAAGCACCGCAAGTCCTTGACGGACAAGGGTCCTTCGGGCCGCTTCGGCCGCGTCGGCATGCCTCTCGTCGTCATCTTCCAGATCGTCACGCCGGTCTTCGCCCCGCTCATCGACGTGTTCACCGCCTACTCGATGATCTTCATCGACTTCAAGGCGGCGCTGTACGCGTGGCTGGCGGTGCTGGGTGTGCAGCTGGTGTGCGCCGCGTACGCCTTCCGGCTCGACCGCGAGCAGTACCGCTATCTGCTGATGATGCCCCTCCAGCAACTCGCCTACCGCCAGATGATGTACCTCGTCCTCATCCACTCCTGCATCACCGCGCTGACGGGCGGCCGTCTGCGCTGGCAGAAGCTGAAGCGGACGGGTGAGGTCGGGACGCCGGCGGGGGTGAGCTGAGTGGGTTCGCACAGGCGAGGGGGCGCGGTTCAGGTCGGCGCGGTTCCGGTCGTACCGGCAGCTGTGGGCGGGGAGACCGACACTTCACCACCCCCATCCAAGCCGGCCGGCCGCGACCGCTACTTCGACACCCTCCGAGCGGTCGCCCTCATCCGCGTCGTCACGTACCACACCTTCGGCTGGGCCTGGGCGGGCATGGTCTTCCCCTCCATGGGGGTCATGTTCGCCCTGGCCGGCACCCTCATGGCCAAGTCCCTGGAGCGCCCGGCGCTGAAGGTGATCCGGAGCAGGCTGCGCCGACTTCTGCCCCCGTTCTGGTTCTGGGGCTTCTTCGTGGTCGTCGCGATGCTGATCCACGACTGGATGCCGGGCTGGCAGATCGTCTACTGGATCGTGCCGCTCGGCGACCCGCCGGGCAACGCGTGGGGCCAGCAGGCCTGGGAGATCCTCTGGTACCTGCGGACGTACATCTGGTTCGTCCTGCTCTCCCCGCTGATGCTGCGCGTGTTCCGTCTGGCGCCGGTTCCCGTGCTCCTGCTGTCGCTGGGGCCGATCCTCGTCCTCCACTTCCTGTGGGAGCCGCCGGACAACCGCTTCGGTAGCGCGCTCACCGACCTGGCCACGTTCCTCTTCTGCTGGATCCTCGGCTTCGCGCACCGCGACGGCGTCCTCCAGCGGCTGAAGCCCTTCGCGGTCGTCGTCCTCTCGCTCGCCGCGATCGGCTACGGCGGCTGGTACGCCTTCACCCACCAGGCCGAGACCGGCTCCTACGACCTGGACGACATCCCGCTCGCCCAGGCGTTCTGGTCGGCCGGCTACGTGGCGCTGCTGATGTACGCCAAGGCGCACTTCAAGGTCGACTTCGCCGGGCTCACCCGCGTCCATCGCCTCGACCGGCTCGTCACGATCTTCAACGCCCGAGCCGTGACGATCTACCTCTGGCACGAGATCGCCCTGATCCTCGCCGTCCCGCTGATCGACCAGTTCTGGAACGTGCCCGCGTTCGAGAAGTACCTGCCGCTGGAGAGCCAGTGGTTCATGTTCGGCATCGGCTGGATCCTGATCGCGGTCTTCGTGCTGCTGTGCGGGTGGGTGGAGGACGTGGCCGGCAAGAAGAAGGCGAGGCTGCTGCCGTGAGGCTCGGCGGCCGGGTGCTGCGGGGCCGTCCGGGCCGTACTGCCACAATGGGCCCGTGACCCGCGCATCCCTGGACAAGCAGCCGCACGAAGTCGCCTCGATGTTCGACAACGTGGCGGAACGGTACGACCTGACCAACGACGTGCTGTCGCTCGGCCAGGACCGCAGATGGCGCAAGGAGGTCGCGAAGGCCGTCGATGCCCGCCCCGCGCAGAAGGTCCTCGACCTGGCCGCCGGGACGGGCACCTCCTCGCTGCCCTTCGCGCAGAGCGGGGCGTACGTCGTCCCCTGCGATTTCTCCCTCGGCATGCTCCAGGTCGGCAAGCGCAAGCACACCTGGCTGCCGTTCACGGCGGGCGACGCGACGAGGCTGCCGTTCAAGGACGACACCTTCGACGCCGTGACGATCTCCTTCGGGCTGCGCAACGTCCAGGACTACGACGCCGCCCTGCGCGAGATGTACCGGGTGACGCGGCCCGGCGGCCGGGTCGTGATCTGCGAGTTCTCGCACCCGACCTGGGCGCCCTTCCGCACGGTCTACACGGAGTACCTGATGCGCGCCCTGCCCCCGGTCGCGCGCGCCGTGTCCTCCAACCCCGACGCCTACGTCTACCTCGCCGAGTCCATCCGCGCCTGGCCCGACCAGCCCGCCCTCGCCGAGCACCTGCGCAAGGCGGGCTGGACGAAGGTGGCGTGGCGGAATCTGACGGGCGGGGTGGTCACCCTGCACCGGGGCTTCAAGCAGAGCTGAGCGCCGGGCTTCAAGCAGAGCTGAGCGCCGGGCTTCAAGCAGAGCTGAGCGCCGGGCTTCAAGCAGAGCTGACGACGACGTAAGGGTCCCCGGGCTCGTCCAGCTCGCGCTGCAGCCCGCCCCCCGGCGGCCGCGGGATGCGTGGCTCGCGCACCCCTCCGCCGCCTTCGCCCTCGCCGAAGTCGAACCAGATGTAGACCATTGAGTCCCTCGGCACCTCGGCACCGGGCTGGGGATATTGGCGTACGACGTAGTCGACGACCGTGAGGTGGAAGTCGGCCCGGTCCGGCGTGTTGAGGACCAGGCCGTGCGACTTCGCGGCCTCGCGCGCGTCCATGGCCATCAGTCCGACGAGCTTCGGTACGCGCACCTCGGGCGTTTTGGGTGTTATACGCACAGATGTCACCCCCAGCGGTACTGGCAGGGTAACCGCCCGGGGGTACCGTCCGGAAGCGTCAAGTACCTTTCTGTAGCAGTCGATCACTCAGGGTGACTGAAGCTGAAGTTACGGTTCCGCGGTCACAGATCGAGCCGGTAGCAGTGACCCTGGTGCCGGGCGTCCGGGGTGGTGAACACCTCGGCCAGCTCCATCCCCAGCCGCCGAGTCACCGCGATCGACCGCGCGTTGCGGGCGTCGACCATCGCCACCACGCTCGGCACCCCCGCCGCCCGCACCCGCTCCAGCGTCATGCGCGCCGCCGCCGTGACATACCCCTGGCCCCAGTGCTCCCGCCCGAGCCGCCAGCCGATCTCGATCTCGCCCGTGGGACCCCACTCCCGCTCCCACGGCTGTGCGCCGGTGAAGCCGATGGCCTGCCCGTCCTCGTCGAGCATGGTCCACAGGCAGTACCCGCGCTCGGCGTCGTGCCGCCGCTGGCGGGCGGTGAGCTCCTCGTAGACCGACAGCTCCGCGGCCCTGCCGCCGTGGAACTCCATGACATCCGGGTGGGCGAAGATCCGGTGCCAGGCGACGGCGTCCTCGTCGGTGGGGACACGGAGCCGTACGACAGGGAGAACTCGGTTCACGGAGGCAGCCCTTCAGCCGGGTGATCAATGCTGCTGAATAGACTGCCCATGTCCAGTGCCGGTCGGCACACAGATTTCGAACTTGGGGAGATCCCGCCGTGACCGACGTGACCGAGCCCGTCTCCTCACCTCTCTCCTCGCCCCTCTCCGAGAACGCCGCCGATGTGATCGTCGTGGGCGCGGGGCCGGCCGGCGCCACCACGGCGTACCACCTGGCCAAGTCCGGCCTCGACGTACTCCTGCTGGAGAAGACCGAGTTCCCGAGGGAGAAGGTCTGCGGTGACGGCCTGACCCCGCGCGCGGTCAAACAGCTCGTGGCCATGGGCATCGACATTTCGGAGGAGGCCGGCTGGATCCGCAACAAGGGCCTGCGCATCATCGGCGGCGGTGTGCGCCTCCAGCTGGACTGGCCCGATCTCGCCTCCTTTCCCGACTACGGCCTGGTCCGCAAGCGCGACGACTTCGACGAGCAACTCGCCCGCCAGGCGCAGAAGGCGGGCGCCCGGCTCTATGAGCGCTGCAACGTCGGCGCCCCGATCATCGACGACCGCACCGGCCGTATCACCGGCGTCCACGCCAAGCTCGGCGAGGAGAAGCGCGAGGTCACCTTCCACGCGCCCCTGGTCGTCGCCGCCGACGGCAACTCCACCCGCCTCTCCCTCGCGATGGGCCTGCACCGCCGCGAGGACCGCCCGATGGGCGTGGCCGTACGGACGTACTTCGAAAGCCCCCGCCACGAGGACGACTACCTGGAGTCCTGGCTGGAGCTCTGGGATCGCCGCGGCCCCGGCGAGGACCGCCTCCTGCCCGGCTACGGCTGGATCTTCGGCATGGGCGACGGCACGTCCAACGTCGGCCTGGGTGTGCTCAACACCTCCGACTCCTTCAAGGAGCTGGACTGGCGCGAGGTGTTGAAGGCCTGGTGCGCCTCCATGCCGGAGGACTGGGGCTACACCCCGGACAACATGACCGGCCCCATCCGCGGCGCCGCCCTGCCGATGGCCTTCAACCGCCAACCGCACTACACCAAGGGCCTGCTGCTGGTCGGCGACGCCGGCGGCCTGGTGAACCCCTTCAACGGCGAGGGCATCGCCTACGCCATGGAGTCCGGCCAGATCGCCGCCGACGTCATCGTCCAGGCCCACGCCCGCTCCACGCCAGGCGGCCGTGAACTCGCCCTCCAGCACTACCCGCGCGTGCTGAAGGACACCTACGGCGGCTACTACACGCTGGGCCGCGCCTTCGTGAAGCTCATCGGCAACCCGAAGGTCATGAAGATCGCGACCCAGCGCGGCCTGACCCACCCGCTGCTGATGAAGTTCACGCTGAAGCTCCTCGCGAACCTCACCGACCCGACGGGCGGCGACGCGATGGACCGCATCATCAACGGCCTCAGCAAGGTGGCGCCGAAGGCCTAGCCGCCGGTCAGCCGGTCGGCCGGGCCTTACTGAGGGCCTCGACGTTGGCGGCCCGGCGGGCGAACACCTCGTCCCGCCGGTCCGCCACCTGCCGCAGCGCGTCCTTGCGCTCCCGCTTGGAGAGCCGGTCCAGATAGACCTGCCCGTCACAGTGATCCGCCTCGTGTGCGAGGCAGCGGGCGAAGTACCCGGTGCCCTCGATCACGAGCGGCTCCCCGTCCTTGTCGAACCCGCGCACCACGGCCCGGTCCGGACGCGGTACGTCCATCACCGCGCCCGGGACGGAGAGGCAGCCCTCGGTGTCGTCGAGGAGCCTCCTGCCCGAGGCATCGAGGGGCTGAAGCACCGGATTGACGATGTGCCCGACATGCCGGGCCCCGTCGTCGTCCGGGCAGTCGTACACGAACAGCCGTAGATCCACGCCGACCTGGTTCGCCGCGAGTCCCGCTCCGTCGGCGATGTACATCGTCAGGAACATGTCGCCGATGAGCGCGGCGAGATCGGGCCCGAACTCGGTCACGTCCCGGCACGGCTTGTGCAGCACCTGCTCACCCACCTCGGTGATCCTGCGCACCGAACCGCGCCGGGCCTCGGGCGCGAGCGGCGGATACGACTCCACGGGCCTGCCTTGCACGAAAACGCTGGGCATCGCTTTTCTCCCCTTCTGTCTTTCTCTCGTCGCGGGTTGTGAGGATGCTGTGGCCGGGCGTGAAACAGGCTTCCGACCTCGGCGAACCCTCCCTACCCTCCGGGACTCATGACAACAGAACACACGCAGGAGCCCCAGGAGAAGACAGGTCACACGCGATCCGGCCACTCCCGCAGACGCTTCCTGGCCGGTGCCGGGGGAGTGGCCGGCGCCCTCGCCTTATGGCCCGCGGGCAGCGCGCGGGCCGCGTCCGGCAAGCACGTCGCCGTCCTCGGCGGCGGAGTCTCCGGACTGAGCGCCGCCCACGAACTCGCCGAACGCGGCTACGCCGTCACCGTCTACGAGTACTACGACACCCTCGGCGGCAAGGCCCGTTCGATGCCCGTCCCCGGCACGGCCGCCGGTGGCCGCGCGGACCTCCCCGCCGAGCACGGCTTCCGCTTCTTCCCCGGCTTCTACCGGAACCTGCCGGACACGATGCGCCGCATCCCCGTCACCGGCAACGCAGGCGGCGTCCACGACAACCTCGTCAGCGGCACCGAGGCCCTGTTCGCCCGCGCAGGCGGCCGCCCCGACCTACACTTCCCGCTCCGCCGCGCCACCACCCCGCCCCGCCCCGGCGACCTCACCCTCGGCTGGATCCGCGATCAGGTCCTCTCGGTGCTGGACCTCGGCACCCGCCTCCCCGCCCACGAGGCGGCCTACTTCGCCGACCGCCTCCTCGTCCACCTCACCAGCTGCGACGCCCGACGCGAGGAGGTGTGGGAGAAGGTCGCGTGGTGGGACTTCATCCGCGCCGAGGAGATGAGCGACGAGTACCGGACCCTCCTCGGCATCGGCCAGACCCGCAACCTCGTCGCCACGCGCGCGGAGGTCGCGTCCACCCGGACCGTCGGCCGGGTCATCATCGAGGCCCTGCTGCTGTGGGGCCTGCTCGGCCGCGGCATGGACGGCGACGCCGATGTCGACCGCATCCTCAACGCCCCCACCAGCGAGGCCTGGATCGACCCCTGGGACACCCACCTGCGCTCCCTCGGCGTCGAGTTCGTCCACGGCGCCCAGGTCCGCGAGGTCCTCCACGACGGCGCCCGCGTGACCGGCGTCCGCGTCTCGGCCCGCGACGGCGGCGACGAACGCACCGTCACCGCCGACCACTACATCTCCGCGCTCCCGGTCGAGCACGCGCGCGTGACGTGGGGACCGGCCCTGCGCGCGGCGGACCCGCAGCTCGCGCGCTGTGACGCCCTCCAGACCGACTGGATGACCGGCGTGATGTTCTACCTGCGCACGCCCACACCCGTCGTGCACGGCCACATCAACTGCCTCGACTCACCGTGGTCGGTGACCGGCATCGGCCAGGCCCAATTCTGGGACGGACGGGACTTCTCGGGCGACTACGGCGACGGCCGCGCCCACGACTGCCTCTCCGCCATCATCTCGGAGTGGGACAAGCCGGGCATCCTCTACGGCAAGACGGCCAAGGAGTGCACCAAGGAGGAGGTCGTCGCCGAACTCTGGGCCCAGTTGAAGGACGGCCTCAACGACGCCGGCAAGACCACGCTCCGGGACGAAGACCGCCTAGGCTGGTTCATGGACCCGGCGGTGACGGGCCTGGGCGGCCCCGACCCGCAGAACCGCGAGCAACTCCTCATCCACCCCACGGGCACGCTCTACAACCGCCCCACGGCCCGCACAAAGGTCCCGAACTTCTTCCTCGCGGGCGACTACGTCCGCACCGACGTGGACCTGGCGACGATGGAGGGCGCCAACGAGTCGGCCCGCCTCGCGGTCAACGCGCTCCTGGACGCGGACAATTCGGGCGCCGACCGCTGTGAGATCTGGGAGCTCTACCGGCCCCCGGAGCTGGAACCCCTCAAGCGGATCGACGAGGTGCGCCACAAGCTGGGCCTGCCCAACACCTTCGACCTCGGGTAGGGCGGAGGGTCACCCGGGACCGGGCGGAGGATCGCCCAGGAAAGGACGGAGGGGCCGCTGCCCCCGAGCGGCTGCGGCCCCTTCCGTACGCCTGCGTACGACCGTACGTCAGAGCACGCGCACCGCGCCCGACGCCGGGTACCCGGAAAGGTCCTGGATGACGACGCCCTTGGACGGGTTCGCCGCGTCCAGGTACTGGCCGTTCCCGATGTAGACGCCCACGTGGTAGGCGGAGCCCTTGCCACCCCAGTAGAGGATGTCGCCGACCTGGACCTGCGAGAGCGGGATGTCGGTGCCGGCCATCGACTGGTCCTGCGAGACCCGCGGCAGGTCGACGCCGACCTGCTTGAACGCGGCCTGGACCAGGCTGGAGCAGTCCCATGCGTTGGGGCCGGTGGCACCCAGGACGTACGCGTCGCCCACCTGTGCCTGGAGGAAGGAGATGACCGTCCCGACGCTGCCGCTGGCGGGAGCGGCCACGTTGGTGCTCGTGGACGCGGAGGCGGACAGGGTGGCCCGCTCCGTGCTGCGCGAGGCGGCGGCCTCTGCGGCGGCCCTACGGGCCTCCTCGGCCTTCTTCTTCGCCTCGGCCTTCTTCTCGGCCTCAGCGAGGTCCTTCTTGGCTTCCTTGGCCGCAGCCGCGGCGGCCGCGTCGCGCTCGGCGTCGAGCTCGTAGTTCGCCGCCGCCAGCTGAGTGGCGTCCGCGGACTGGGCGAGCTGGTCCGCCAGGTCACCCGTGAGGGTGGGCAGTTCGATGGTCTGGGTCACCGGCTCGGCGGCGTTCGCCGTGGCCGACGCACCCGCCGCTGCCATGCTGAGGACGCCACCGGCAACTCCGGCACGCATCGCTATGGACGACGACGCGCTGCGGCGGGGCTTCCGGTGGCTACGTATGTGAGCGGTGTGGGACATGAGAACAACCGGTATCAGGGGCTCCTCCATACCTTCAAGGAACGTGTGCTGCGCCACAGTTGTTCAATGGCCGCCCCAATTCCCCTGAACGCCGCCCTTTATTGACGCCGTAACGGACATTGTGGACGCACCCCAACACGCCCGTGATCACGGCCTTTCATCATTAAGTCCGTATTGCCCAGCACCTACCACTTGTTAGGACCGGTGGCCAAGCCCGGTTCTCAGAGGTCTCTCATTGATGTGGTGGAGGTCACGCAACGATTACGAGACCGTGCGCGTCCCGTGCCGAATCCCGCCCCGTGTCGCTCGTGAACGCGTGCACGTGTCCACATCTCGCTTCAAAGCTCCCTCCGGGGTGTGAACGGGCTCCTCTACCAAGACCCCCCGTCCAGCACCAATTTGCATGCAAGAGAACTCTCTTGATATGGAGAAGCACCCTCCGAGCTGCGCCGACGAGCGAAAATGTCACCTCTGGTGATCACTCGGACGCTTCTCGTATGAAGATCACCGCTCATCCGGCTTCATGATCCTTCGTCAGGTGGTGGAGATCACAAAGCTTGTGTAATACCCCGTGTCGCAGATCACAGAGCGGCGGGCATAAGATGCGAGGCAGTTGGGCTTGTGACCTGCTTCACATGTTCTCGATCTTCGCCGGGACGAGCGGGGCTCGTGGGATCGGTGGGGCGGCTGTGAGCCCAGTGCAACCGCCAGCAGTCAGTGCCGACTGAGAGGAGCGAGGAGCGGTGAACGCGTATGCGCCCATCCTCGTACTGGGAGCCCTCGGGGCAGGCTTTGCGATCTTCTCCGTGGTCATGGCCACGCTGATCGGTCCGAAGCGATACAACCGGGCCAAGCTCGAGGCCTACGAGTGCGGTATCGAGCCGACCCCCACGCCGGCCGGCGGCGGGCGCTTCCCCATCAAGTACTACCTGACGGCGATGCTCTTCATCATTTTCGATATCGAGATCGTCTTCCTCTACCCCTGGGCCGTCACCTTCGACTCCCTGGGGATTTTCGGGCTCGTGGAGATGCTGCTCTTCGTGCTCACCGTCTTCGTCGCGTACGCGTACGTATGGCGGCGCGGCGGCCTGGAATGGGACTGAGGGGCCTTTAACGACATGGGACTCGAAGAAAAGCTGCCGAGCGGATTCCTGCTGACCACCGTCGAGCAGGCCGCGGGCTGGGTGCGCAAGGCGTCTGTCTTCCCGGCCACCTTCGGCCTCGCCTGCTGCGCCATCGAGATGATGACCACCGGCGCCGGCCGCTACGACCTGGCGCGCTTCGGCATGGAGGTCTTCCGCGGATCCCCGCGCCAGGCCGACCTGATGATCGTCGCCGGCCGGGTCAGCCAGAAGATGGCGCCGGTGCTCCGGCAGGTCTACGACCAGATGCCGAACCCCAAGTGGGTGATCTCCATGGGGGTCTGCGCCTCCTCGGGCGGCATGTTCAACAACTACGCGATCGTGCAGGGCGTCGACCACATCGTTCCGGTCGACATCTATCTCCCCGGCTGCCCGCCACGGCCCGAGATGCTGCTGGACGCCATCCTCAAGCTTCACCAGAAGATCCAGACCTCCAAGCTCGGCGTGAACGCCGAGGAGGCGGCTCGCGAGGCGGAGGAAGCGGCGCTCAAGGCCCTGCCCACGATCGAGATGAAGGGGCTGCTGCGGTGAGTGACGCGAACGGCACCAACGGGGCGAACGGGTCGAACGGGGTCAACCCCGAGAAGGACCTGTCCTCCTCCAACCTCCCCGGCCAGCGCGGCCAGGGCGGCGAGGAGATCCGCGTCCAGCGCGGCATGTTCGGCGCCAACAACGGCGGCGACACCTCCGGTTACGGCGGCCTGGTCCGCTCGGTGCGGCTCCCGGGACCGGCGAGCCGCCCCTACGGCGGTTGGTTCGACGAGGTCGCCGACGAACTCGAGGGCGCGCTGGAGGAACAGGGCCTCCTGCCCGACAACGCCATCGAGAAGACGGTCGTCGACCGCGGCGAGGTCACCTTCCACGTCGAACGCGAGCACCTGGTCCGCGTCGCCCGCACCCTGCGCGACGACCCGGCCCTGCGCTTCGAACTGTGCACCGGCGTCAGCGGCGTCCACTACCCGAGCGACAAGGGGCGCGAGCTGCACGCCGTCTACCACCTGCGCTCGATCACCCACAACCGGCTGATCCGCCTCGAAGTCAGCGCCCCCGACAGCGACCCGCACATCCCGTCGCTCGTCTCCGTGTATCCGACGAACGACTGGCACGAGCGCGAGACGTACGACTTCTTCGGCATCGTCTTCGACGGTCACCCCGCGCTGACGCGGATCATGATGCCGGACGACTGGCAGGGCCACCCGCAGCGCAAGGACTACCCCCTCGGCGGCATCCCCGTCGAGTACAAGGGCGCCCAGATCCCGGCTCCGGACCAGCGGAGGTCGTACTCGTGAGCACGCAGTCAGCATCTGCCCGTGAGACCACCGAGGGCACCGTATACACGGTCACCGGTGGCGACTGGGACGAGGTCGTCCAGGCCGCGGCCCGCGCCGACGACGAGCGCATCGTCCTCAACATGGGTCCCCAGCACCCCTCCACCCACGGGGTGCTCCGCCTGATCCTGGAGATCGACGGCGAGACGGTCACCGAGGCCCGCTGCGGCATCGGCTATCTCCACACCGGCATCGAGAAGAACCTCGAGTACCGGACCTGGACGCAGGGCACCACGTTCGTGACGCGCATGGATTACCTGACGTCGTTCTTCAACGAGACCGCCTATTGTCTCGCCGTCGAGAAGCTCCTCGGTATCGAGGACGAGATCACCGAGCGCACCAAGATCATCCGGGTGCTCCTGATGGAGCTGAACCGGCTCTCCTCCCACCTGGTGTGCATCGCCACCGGCGGTATGGAACTCGGCGCCACCACGATCATGATCTACGGATTCCGTGATCGTGAAATGATTCTCGACATCTACGAGCTCATCACGGGCCTACGCATGAACCACGCGTACATCCGGCCCGGCGGACTCGCCCAGGACCTGCCGCCCGGCGCGGTGGACCAGATCCGCGAGTTCGTGAAGAAGATGAAGAAGAACCTCCCGGAGTACGACAAGCTCGCCACCGGGAACCCCATCTTCAAGGCCCGCATGCAGGACATCGGCTATCTCGACCTGGCCGGCTGCATGGCCCTCGGCGCGACCGGCCCGATCCTGCGTTCCACCGGTCTCCCGCACGACCTGCGCAAGTCGCAGCCGTACTGCGACTACGAGACCTACGACTTCGAGATCCCGACCGCCGACACCTGCGACTCCTACGGGCGCTTCCTGATCCGCCTGGAGGAGATGCGCCAGTCGCTCGGGATCGTCGAGCAGTGCCTGGACCGGCTCCAGCCCGGCCCGGTCATGGTCGCCGACAAGAAGATCGCCTGGCCCGCCCAGCTCGCCCTGGGACCGGACGGGCTCGGCAACTCCCTCGACCACATCAAGAAGATCATGGGAACCTCCATGGAGGCCCTGATCCACCACTTCAAGCTGGTCACCGAGGGCTTCCGCGTCCCGCCGGGACAGGCGTACGCGGCCGTCGAGTCGCCCAAGGGCGAACTCGGGGTGCACGCCGTGTCCGACGGCGGTACCCGTCCCTTCCGGGTCCACTTCCGGGACCCGTCCTTCACCAACCTGCAGGCCATGGCGGCGATGTGCGAGGGCGGCCAGGTCGCCGACGTCATCGTCGCCGTCGCGTCCATCGACCCCGTGATGGGAGGCGTCGACCGGTGACCACCTCTTCTTCTGAGCGGGGCGTCAGCCTGGGCATGCCCGAACTGCCCGCGCCCGGCTACCCGGACGACGTTCGAGAGCGGCTCGAGAGGGACGCGCGCGACGTCATCGCCCGCTACCCGGACTCCCGGTCCGCCCTCCTGCCGTTGCTGCACCTCGTGCAGTCGGAGGAGGGGCATGTCACGCGCACCGGGATGCGGTTCTGCGCGGACATGCTGCACCTGACCACGGCCGAGGTCACCGCGGTCGCCACCTTCTACACCATGTACCGGCGCAAGCCGAGCGGTGACTACCAGGTGGGTGTCTGCACCAACACCCTGTGCGCGGTGATGGGCGGTGACGCGATCTTCGAGGAGCTCCAGGACCACCTGGGCGTCGGCAACGGCGAGACCACCGACGACGGCAAGGTCACCCTGGAGCACATCGAGTGCAACGCGGCCTGCGACTTCGCGCCGGTCGTGATGGTCAACTGGGAGTTCTTCGACAACCAGACCCCCTCCAGCGCCAAGCGCCTAGTCGACGACCTGCGCGAGGGCAGGCCCGTCGAGCCGACGCGCGGGGCCCGGCTGTGCACCTTCAAGGAGACCGCGCGGATTCTGGCCGGCTTCCCCGACGAGCGGCCCGGGGCCGTCGAGGAGAGCGGCAGTGCGGGACCGGCGTCGCTGGTGGGCCTCCGCCTGGCCAGGGGAGAGACCGCACCCGCGCGCGTGGTCCATCCGCGGGAGGGCGGCCCCCACGAGGAGCCGCAGGACGGTGCGGTGCACGAGCCGTCACCGACCGAACACCTCAGTTCGCATGACGCGCCGCAGGACACATCGGCATCCGACCCCGCCCATCCGGCAGGGCCTACCGCCGAGGAGGGGGAGTGATGACCTTGGCACCCGAGCTGAAAGACACGAGCCCCGAGAAGCTGCTCGCACCCGTGCTGTCGGCCTTCTGGGACGAGGACAGGTCCTGGACGCTGGACGTCTACCGAAGGCACGAAGGATACGAGGGACTTCGCAAGGCGCTCGCCATGTCGCCGGACGACCTGATCGCGTACGTCAAGGACTCAGGTCTGCGCGGGCGCGGCGGCGCGGGATTCCCGACGGGAATGAAATGGCAGTTCATTCCCCAGGGTGATGGAAAACCGCACTATCTAGTTGTCAACGCCGACGAATCGGAGCCCGGAACCTGTAAGGACATTCCGCTCCTCTTCGCGAACCCGCATAGCCTCATCGAGGGCATTGTCATCGCGTGTTATGCCATCAGGTCTTCGCATGCCTTCATCTATCTGCGTGGTGAAGTCGTCCCTGTTCTGCGGCGGTTGCACGAGGCCGTGCGCGAGGCCTACGCGGCCGGCTACCTCGGCGAGAACATCCTGGGCAGTGGCCTCGACCTCGAACTCACCGTGCACGCGGGCGCGGGCGCGTACATCTGCGGTGAGGAGACCGCACTGCTCGACTCGCTCGAAGGCCGCCGTGGTCAACCGCGGCTTCGTCCCCCCTTCCCTGCGGTGGCAGGTCTCTATGCCTGCCCAACTGTTGTGAACAACGTCGAGTCGATCGCGTCGGTTCCCGCGATTCTGCATCGGGGCAAAGAGTGGTTCCGGTCGATGGGCAGCGAGAAGTCCCCGGGCTTCACGCTCTACTCGCTCAGCGGCCATGTCGCGAGCCCCGGCCAGTACGAGGCCCCGCTCGGCATCACCCTCCGCCAGCTCCTGGAGATGAGCGGCGGAATGCGACCCGGGCACCGGCTGAAGTTCTGGACGCCCGGCGGCTCCTCGACGCCGATGTTCACCGACGAGCATCTCGACGTCCCCCTTGACTACGAGGGAGTGGGCGCCGCCGGTTCCATGCTCGGCACCAAGGCTCTCCAGTGCTTCGACGAGACGACCTGCGTCGTACGCGCCGTCACCCGCTGGACCGAGTTCTACGCCCACGAGTCCTGCGGCAAGTGCACACCCTGCCGCGAAGGCACCTACTGGCTCGTGCAGTTGTTGCGCGACATCGAGGCCGGCAAGGGCGTGATGAGCGACCTCGACAAGCTGAACGACATCGCCGACAACATCAACGGCAAGTCCTTCTGCGCCCTCGGCGACGGTGCCGCCTCGCCGATCTTCTCCTCGCTGAAGTACTTCCGCGAGGAGTACGAGCAGCACATCACGGGCCGTGGCTGCCCCTTCGACCCGGCCAAGTCGACGGTCTGGGCCGACTCCCGCACGGAGGTGAACGCATGACCGTGACCACCAGCGCTCCCTCGGGAGGGGGAGAGGCGGCGGTCCCGCCGGAAGATCTCGTCTCGCTGACCATCGACGGCGTCGAGATCAGCGTGCCCAAGGGCACCCTGGTCATCCGGGCCGCTGAGGAACTCGGCATCGAGATCCCGCGCTTCTGCGACCACCCCCTCCTCGACCCGGCCGGCGCCTGCCGCCAGTGCATCGTCGAGGTCGAGGGCCAGCGCAAGCCGATGGCGTCCTGCACGATCACGTGCACGGACGGCATGGTCGTGAAGACGCACCTCACCTCGCCGGTCGCCGAGAAGGCCCAGCAGGGTGTGATGGAGCTTCTGCTCATCAACCACCCGCTGGACTGCCCGGTCTGCGACAAGGGCGGCGAGTGCCCGCTGCAGAACCAGGCCATGTCGCACGGGCACGCCGAGTCCCGCTTCGAGGGACGCAAGCGGACGTACGAGAAGCCCGTCCCGATCTCCACGCAGGTGCTGCTCGACCGCGAGCGGTGCGTGCTGTGCGCACGCTGTACCCGGTTCTCCAACCAGGTCGCGGGCGACCCGATGATCGAGCTGCTGGAACGGGGCGCGCTCCAGCAGGTAGGCACCGGTGAGGGCGACCCCTTCGAGTCGTACTTCTCCGGCAACACCATCCAGATCTGCCCGGTCGGCGCGCTCACCTCGGCGGCGTACCGGTTCCGCTCCCGCCCCTTCGACCTCGTCTCCTCGCCGTCCGTCTGCGAGCACTGCTCCGGCGGCTGCGCCACCCGCACCGACCACCGGCGCGGCAAGGTCATGCGACGCCTCGCGGCCAACGACCCCGAGGTCAACGAGGAGTGGATCTGCGACAAGGGCCGGTTCGGCTTCCGCTACGCCCAGCAGCGCGACCGGCTCCAGACGCCGCTCGTGCGCAACGCCGAGGGCGATCTCGAACCGGCCTCGTGGCCGGAGGCGTTGCAGATCGCGGCTCAGGGACTGCTCGCCTCACGTGGCCGGACCGGTGTCCTGACCGGTGGCCGGCTCACCGTCGAGGACGCCTACGCGTACAGCAAGTTCGCGCGCGTGGCGCTCGACACCAACGACATCGACTTCCGCGCGCGCGTGCACAGCGGCGAGGAGGCCGACTTCCTGGCGGCCCGGGTCGCGGGCCACGGCCGTGACCTCGACGGTACGGGCGTCTCGTACACCTCCCTGGAGAAGGCACCGGCCGTCCTGCTGGCCGGGTTCGAGGCCGAGGAGGAGGCGCCCGGCATCTTCCTGCGGCTGCGCAAGGCATGGCGCAAGCACGGACAGAAGGTCTTCTCGCTCGCCACACACGCCACGCGCGGCCTGGAGAAGGCCGGTGGCACGCTGCTGCCGGCCGCCCCGGGCACCGAGACCGAGTGGCTGGACGCGCTCGCGAGCGGCGTCGGCCTGGACGGATCCGGTGCGCAGGCGGCCGAGGCGCTGCGCACCGAGGGCGCGGTGATCGTCGTCGGTGAGCGGCTGGCCGCTGTGGCCGGCGGGCTCACCGCCGCCGTACGGGCCGCGACCGCGACCGGCGCCGAGCTGGTGTGGATCCCGCGCCGGGCGGGGGAGCGCGGTGCCGTCGAGGCCGGTGCGCTGCCGTCGCTGCTGCCGGGAGGGCGTCCGGCGACCGACCCGCGCGCGCGTGAGGAGGTCGCCGCCGTCTGGGGGCTGGCCGACGTCCCGCTCCGCTACGGACGTGACACCGGTCAGATCGTCGAGGCCGCCGTGACGGGCGAACTCCAGGCTCTGCTGGTCGCGGGCGTCGAGGTGGCCGACCTGCCCGATCCGGCACGCGCGCGGGAGGCGCTCGCCGAAGTCGGCTTCGTGGTGTCCCTGGAGCTGCGGCCCGGCGAGGTGACCGAACTCGCCGATGTCGTGCTTCCGGTCGCCGCCGTCGCCGAGAAGGCCGGCACCTTCCTCAACTGGGAGGGCCGGGTGCGGTTCTTCGAGGCGGCGCTCAAGCCCGACCAGATGAGCCGCCGCCTCGCCCCGACCGACGCGCGCGTGCTGCAGATGCTGGCCGACGCCATGGACGTACACCTCGGTCTGCCGGACCTGCGCACCACGCGCGCGGAGATCGACCGGCTCGGGCCCTGGGACGGACCGCGGGCCACCGACTCCCTGGAGACCGCCGAGCAACTGCCGCGACCGGCCGCCGGTGAGGCCGTCCTGGCGGGGCACCGGCTGCTGCTCGACCAGGGCCTTCTCCAGGAGGGCGACGAGGCACTCGCCGGTACGCGGCACGCCGCCCACGTGCGCGTGTCGGCCGCCACGGCCGCCGAGGCCGGCGTCAAGAGTGGCGACGTACTGGCCGTGACCGGCCCCGCCGGAGTCGTCGAACTCCCGCTGCAGATCACGGAGATGCCCGACCGGGTGGTGTGGGTCCCGCTCAACTCCACCGGTGGCGGCGTCGCCTCCGATACCGGGGCGCTGCCCGGCGCACTCGTCCGCATCGGCCCGGCGACCCTCGCGACCGAGGCCCCCGAGGAGGTGGAGGCATGAGCCCTTTCCTCGCCGCTGAAGACCTCTCGATGTTCGGCCGCGATCCCTGGTGGCTGGTCGTCATCAAGGCGGTGTTCTGCTTCGCCTTCCTGATGGTGACCGTGCTGTTCTCCATCGTCTGGGAGCGCAAGGTCGTCGCGTGGATGCAGTTGCGCATCGGCCCCAACCGGCACGGCCCCTGGGGCATGCTCCAGTCGCTCGCCGACGGCATCAAGCTGATGCTCAAGGAAGACGTCATCGTCAAACGCGCGGACAAGGTGGTCTACGTCCTCGCACCGATCGTCGCGGCCATCCCGGCCTTCATGGCGATCGCGGTGATTCCTTTCGGCCCGGCCGGCAACGAGATCTCGATCTTCGGCCAGCGCACCACGATGCAGCTCACCGACCTGCCGATCGCGATGCTCTACATCCTCGCCGTCGCCTCGGTCGGCATCTACGGCATCGTGCTGGCGGGTTGGAGTTCCGGATCCACCTATCCGCTGCTCGGCGGTCTGCGCTCCTGTGCGCAGATGATCTCGTACGAGATCGCCATGGGCGCCGCCTTCGCCTCGGTGTTCCTCTACTCCGGGTCGATGTCGACCTCGGCGATCGTCGAGGCGCAGCAGGACCGCTGGTACATCGTCCTGCTGCCGGTCTCCTTCCTGATCTACATCGTGACCATGGTCGGCGAGACCAACCGCGCCCCGTTCGACATGCCGGAGTCCGAGGGCGACCTGGTCGGCGGCTTCAACACCGAGTACTCGTCGATCAAGTTCGCGATGTTCATGCTCGCCGAGTACGTGAACATGGTGACGGTCTCGGCCGTGTCGGTGACGCTCTTCCTGGGCGGCTGGCGGGCGCCGTATCCGGTCAGTGCCTTCTGGGAGGGCGCGAACCACGGCTGGTGGCCGCTGCTCTGGTTCGTGATCAAGGTTCAGCTGCTGCTGTTCTTCTTCATCTGGCTGCGCGGCACGCTGCCTCGCGTCCGCTACGACCAGCTGATGAAGCTCGGGTGGAAGGTCCTCATCCCGGTCTCCGTCGTCTGGCTGATGCTCGTCGCGACCGTGCGCACTCTCCGGAACGAGAACTACGACTTCGCCGACATTGCCCTCTACGTCGGTGGTGGAGTCCTTACGCTCCTGCTCCTCTCCTTCGTCGTGGACATGTTCCGCGAGCGGACGAAGGCGGGCGGGCAACCGGTCGAGGAACCTGCCGCTTTCGACGCGATGGCGGGCGGATTCCCCGTACCGCCACTGCCCGGACAGGAGCCTCCGCCGGTGCCGCGGCGCCGCTCGCGCCAGGAGCGGGAGCTGATTGTCAGTGGTGGGCCCGATACTCAGAGTGACGGATCTCTGGATGGAAAGGAGGCGTCCGATGGCTGAGGAGCCCAAGGAGACCAAGCCCGGTTTCCAGAACCCCGTGGCCGGCTTCGGCGTGACCTTCAAGGCCATGTTCAAGAAGCGGCTGACCGAGCAGTACCCGGAGCAGCAGAAGACCACCGCTCCGCGCTTCCACGGACGGCACCAGCTCAACCGCCATCCGGACGGCCTGGAGAAGTGCGTCGGCTGCGAGCTGTGCGCCTGGGCCTGCCCCGCCGACGCCATCTATGTGGAGGGCGCCGACAACACCGACGAGGAGCGCTACTCGCCGGGCGAGCGGTACGGCCGCGTCTACCAGATCAACTACGCCCGCTGCATCCTGTGCGGTCTGTGCATCGAGGCGTGCCCCACGCGCGCGTTGACGATGACCAACGAGTTCGAACTCGCCGACTCCAGCCGCGCCAACCTCATCTACACCAAGGAGCAGCTGCTCGCCGGTCTCGAGGACGGCATGGTCGACAGCCCTCATGCCATCTACCCGGGAACGGACGAGCAGGACTACTACCGGGGTCTGGTGACGGAGGCCGCGCCCGGCACGGTCCAGCAGGTCGCCGTCTCCAAGGGTGAACTGCATCCATCGGCAAGCCCTTCGGGCGCGGCGGAAGAAGAGGAGGTGGAGGCATGAGCGCGCAGCTCGCCGCCTACTCCACCTCCACCGGAGAGGCCTTCCAGTTCTGGATCCTGGGCACCGTCGCCGTGATCGGCGCCCTGTGCACCGTCTTCATGAAGAAGGCCGTGCACAGCGCGCTCTGTCTCGCCGGGACCATGATCATTCTGGCGATCTTCTATCTCGCCAACGGCGCCTACTTCCTGGGCATCGTGCAGATCGTCGTCTACACCGGCGCGATCATGATGCTGTTCCTGTTCGTGGTGATGCTCGTCGGCGTCACGGCCGCGGACTCCCTGAAAGAGACCATCAAGGGCCAGCGCTGGCTGGCCCTTCTCTGTGGGCTCGGCTTCGGCATCCTGCTCGTCGGGGGCATCGGACACGCCTCCCTGACGGAGTTCAACGGCCTCGCCCAGGCGAACGCGAACGGCAATGTGGAGGGCCTCGCGGCCCTCATCTTCACCAAGTACGTCTTCGCCTTCGAGATCACCGGCGCCCTGCTGATCACGGCCGCCATCGGCGCCATGGTGCTCACGCACCGCGAGCGCACCGAGCGCGCCAAGACCCAGCGTGAGCTGTCCGAGGAGCGTGTGCGCGAGGGCAAGCACGTCCCGCCGCTGCCGGCACCCGGCGTGTACGCCCGGCACAACGCCGTCGACATCGCCGGCCTGCTGCCCGACGGCACCCCGTCCGACCTCACGGTCAGCAAGACGCTGCGCGAGCGTGGCCAGATCCGGGACGTGTCCACCGAGGCGCTCAACGACCTGCGGGCCCTGGAGCAGCGTGCGGAGGAACGGCTGGAGCGGACCGCGATCGAGCCGTCGACCTTCAAGCGGCCCGAGGAGGCGTCGAAGTGAACCCGGTCAACTACCTCTACCTCGCCGCCCTGTTGTTCACGATCGGCGCCACCGGCGTGCTGATCAGGCGCAACGCGATCGTCGTGTTCATGTGCATCGAGCTGATGCTCAACGCCTGCAACCTCACGCTCGTCGCCTTCTCCCGGATGCACGGCAATCTCGACGGCCAGATCATCGCCTTCTTCACGATGGTCGTCGCCGCCGCCGAGGTCGTCGTCGGGCTCGCGATCATCGTGTCACTGTTCCGTTCCCGCCACTCGGCCTCGGTCGACGACGCCAGCCTGATGAAGCTCTAAGGGGTCGGAAGAATCGTGGAGAACCTGATTGCGCTGCTGATCGCGGCGCCATTGCTCGGAGCGGCCCTCCTGCTGTGCGGCGGTCGGCGCCTGGACGCCGTCGGCCACTGGATCGGCACGCTCCTGTCGTTCGTCTCCTTCGCCTTCGGTGTGGTCCTCTTCGCCGACCTGCTCGGCAAGGACGCCGAACACCGGACCCTGACGAGCCACCTGTACAGCTGGATCCCGGTCGAGGGCTTCCAGGCGGACGTCGCCTTCCGCCTGGACCAGCTGTCGATCACGTTCGTGCTGCTGATCACCGGCGTCGGCTCGCTGATCCACCTGTACTCGGTCGGGTACATGGAGCACGACGAGCGGCGCCGCCGCTTCTTCGGCTATCTGAACCTGTTCCTCGCAGCGATGCTGCTGCTCGTCCTCGCCGACAACTACCTTCTGCTGTACGTCGGCTGGGAGGGCGTCGGTCTCGCGTCCTACCTCCTCATCGGCTTCTGGCAGCACAAGCCCAGCGCCGCCACCGCCGCGAAGAAGGCCTTCCTGGTCAACCGCGTCGGCGACATGGGCCTGTCGATCGCGATCATGCTGATGTTCCTGTGGTTCGGCACCTTCGCCTTCGGGCCGGTGCTCGGCACGGGCGAGGAGGCAGGACTCGTCGCCGACACGAGCGAGGGCAGGCTCACCGCCATCGGCCTGATGCTGCTGCTCGCCGCGTGCGGCAAGTCGGCCCAGGTGCCGCTGCAGTCCTGGCTCGGGGACGCGATGGAGGGCCCGACCCCGGTCTCGGCCCTCATCCACGCCGCGACGATGGTGACCGCGGGCGTCTACCTGATCGTCCGTTCCGGAGCGATCTTCAACGCGGCGCCCGACGCCCAGCTGGTCGTCACGATCGTCGGCGCTGTCACGCTCCTCTTCGGTGCGATCGTCGGTTGCGCGAAGGACGACATCAAGAAGGCGCTGGCCGGCTCGACCATGTCGCAGATCGGCTACATGGTCCTCGCGGCCGGCCTCGGCCCCATCGGCTACGTCTTCGCGATCATGCACCTGGTGACGCACGGCTTCTTCAAGGCCGGGCTGTTCCTCGGCGCCGGTTCGGTCATGCACGGCATGAACGACGAGGTCGACATGCGCAAGTACGGCGGCCTGCGCAAGTACATGCCGGTCACCTTCGTGACCTTCGGCCTCGGCTACCTCGCGATCATCGGCTTCCCGGGTCTGTCCGGCTTCTTCTCCAAGGACAAGATCATTGAGGCGGCGTTCGCCAAGGGCGGCACCGAAGGCTGGATCCTCGGCGGTTGCGCACTGCTGGGCGCGGCCATCACGGCCTACTACATGACGCGCGTGATGCTGATGACGTTCTTCGGCGAGAAGCGCTGGCAGCCCGACGAGAAGGGCAACGAGCCGCACCCGCACGAGTCGCCCAAGGTCATGACGATCCCCATGATCGTGCTGGCCATCGGGTCGGTGGCCGCCGGTGGCTTCTTCAGCATCGGCGAGCGCTTCGTGCACTGGCTGGAGCCCATCACCGGGTTCGAGCACGGGCACCCGCCGATCAGCGCGGGCGTGGTCACCGGCGCGACCGTCGCGTGCATGGTCATCGGCGTCGCCGTCGCCTACGGCCAGTACGGCCGCCGTCCGGTCCCGGTCGTCGCCCCACGCGGGTCGCTGCTCACCCGGGCCGCCCGGCGCGACCTGCTCCAGGACGACTTCAACCACGTCGTCCTCGTACGCGGCGGCGAGCACCTCACGCGCTCCTTGGTGTACGTCGACCACACCCTGGTCGACGGCGTCGTCAACGGCACGGCGGCCTCGATGGGCGGCCTGTCCGGACGGATGCGCAGGCTGCAGAACGGCTTCGCGCGGTCGTACGCGGTCTCGATGTTCGGCGGTGCGGTGGTCCTCATCGCCGCGACCCTGCTGATGAGGGCGGTCTGATACCGATGTCCTTTCCTCTGCTGACAGCCACGGCGGTGCTCCCGGCGATCGGGGCGATCGCCACGGCCGCCGTACCGGCCGCGCAGCGCACCGTCGCCAAATGGCTGGCGCTGTTCGTCTCGCTCGCCACGCTCGCCCTCGCGATCACGATCCTGGTCCGGTTCGACCCGGACGGCGACCGCTACCAGCTCACCGAATCCCGCGCCTGGATCGCGGACTTCGGGGTCCGGTACGAACTGGGCGTGGACGGCATCGCGGTGGCGCTGATCGCGCTGACGGCGCTGCTGATCCCCTTCATCATCCTCGCGGGCTGGCACGACGCCGACCCGCTGGAGACCGGCAGTTCCCGCTGGCGGCCCACGCAGGGCTTCTTCGCCCTGATCCTGGCCGTCGAGGCGATGGTGATCATCTCCTTCGAGGCCACCGACGTCTTCCTCTTCTACATCTTCTTCGAAGCCATGCTCATCCCGATGTACTTCCTCATCGGCGGCTTCGGGGACCGTGCCCACGAGCACGGCGAGAAGGCGGCGGCCACACAACGGTCGTACGCGGCCGTGAAGTTCCTGCTCTACAACTTGGTCGGCGGCCTGATCATGCTGGCCGCGGTGATCGGCCTGTATGTGGTCGCCGGGAACTTCAGCCTCCAGGAGATCGCCGAGGCCCGAGCCAATGGCACGCTCGACATGGCGACGAACACCGAACGCTGGCTGTTCCTCGGCTTCTTCTTCGCCTTCGCGGTGAAGGCCCCGCTGTGGCCGCTGCACACCTGGCTGCCCAACGCGATGGGGGAGGCCACCGCTCCGGTCGCCGTCCTCATCACCGCGGTCGTCGACAAGGTGGGCACCTTCGCGATGCTTCGCTTCTGCCTCCAGCTGTTCCCGGAGGCCAGCAAGTGGGCGACGCCCGCCATCCTCGTCCTGGCGCTGATCAGCATCATCTACGGGGCCCTGCTCGCGGTCGGGCAGCGGGACATCAAGCGGCTGGTGGCGTACGCGTCGATCTCGCACTTCGGCTTCATCATCATGGGCATCTTCGCGATGACCAGCCAGGGTCAGTCCGGCGCGACGCTGTACATGGTCAACCACGGGATCTCGACGGCCGCGTTGATGCTGGTGGCCGGCTTCCTGATCTCGCGGCGCGGCTCGCGGCTCATCGCCGACTACGGCGGAGTGCAGAAGGTCGCGCCCGTGCTCGCCGGCACCTTCCTGATCGGCAGTCTGGCGACCCTGTCGCTGCCGGGTCTCGCGCCCTTCGTGAGTGAGTTCCTGGTGCTGGTCGGCACGTTCACGCGCTATCCGGTGATCGGCATCATCGCCACCTTCGGCATCGTGCTCGCCGCGCTCTACACCCTCGTCCTCTACCAGCGGACGATGACGGGCCCGGTGAAGCCAGAGGTCTCGGCGATGCCCGACCTCAGGGTGCGCGAGCTCGTGGTCGTCGCCCCGCTGGTCGTACTGCTGATCTTCCTGGGCGTCTATCCGAAGCCGGTGACGGACATCGTGAATCCGGCGGTCCAGCAGACCATGTCCGACGTACAGAAGAAGGACCCCCAGCCCGAGGTGGAGGCGGCCAAGTGAGCGCATCAGCCGTCCACAGCCTGTGGACAACCGCGGCCGACCCGATCTCGAAGATCGACGCGCCGAGGATCGAGTACGGACAGCTGTCGCCCACGTTGATCATCGTCGGTGCGGCGATCGTCGGCGTGCTGATCGAGGCGGTCGTCCCGCGCAAGTCCCGTTACTACGCTCAGGTGTTCGTCTCAGTCGTGGCGCTTGTGGCAGCCTTCGCGGCGGTCGTCGCGCTGGCGGCCGGCGGGTACGCCACGACCAAGGCGGGCATCGCCGCGATGGGCGCGATCGCCGTCGACGGACCGGCCCTGTTCCTGCAGGGCACGATCCTGCTGTCGGGCCTGGTCGGCCTGTTCACCTTCGCCGAGCGGCGACTCGACCCGGCGGCGCACGGCAACCGGGTCGACTCCTTCGCGGCGCAGGCGGCGTCCGTGCCGGGCAGCGACAGCGAAAAGGCCGCCGTGAAGGCCGGGTTCACCACCACCGAGGTGTTCCCGCTGCTGATGTTCGCCGTCGCGGGCATGTTGATCTTCCCGGCGGCGAACGACCTGCTGACGCTGTTCATCGCCCTGGAAGTCTTCTCGCTCCCGCTGTACCTCATGTGTGCGCTGGCCCGCCGCAAGCGGCTCATGTCGCAGGAGGCCGCGGTCAAGTACTTCCTGCTGGGTGCCTTCGCGTCCGCGTTCACGCTGTTCGGCATCGCACTGCTCTACGGCTACGCGGGCTCCGTGTCGTACGCGACGATCGCGCAGGTCGTCGACGGCACGGTCCCGGACGTCAGCCCGGCGCTCGCGGACACCATGGGCAACGACGCGCTGCTGCTCGTCGGTGCCGCGATGATCGTCATGGGGCTGCTGTTCAAGGTGGGCGCGGTGCCGTTCCACATGTGGACGCCCGACGTCTACCAGGGTGCGCCGACGCCGGTGACCGGGTTCATGGCGGCGGCGACGAAGGTGGCCGCGTTCGGTGCGCTGCTCCGCATTCTGTACGTCGTCCTGCCCGGCCTGCGCTGGGACTGGCGGCCGGTCATGTGGGGCGTGGCGATCGTCACCATGCTGGGCGGTGCGATCGTCGCGATCACGCAGACCGACATCAAGCGGCTGCTGGCGTACTCGTCGATCGCGCACGCCGGATTCATCCTCGCGGGTGTCATCGCGGCCACGCCGTCCGGGGTGTCGTCCGTCCTCTTCTACCTGGGCGCGTACTCCTTTGTGACGATCGGCGCGTTCGCGGTGGTGACGCTGGTGCGTGACGCCGGCGGTGAGGCGACGCACCTGTCCAAGTGGGCCGGTCTCGGGCGCCGTTCGCCGCTCGTGGCGGCCGTGTTCGCGGTGTTCCTGCTGGCCTTCGCCGGCATCCCGCTGACCTCCGGCTTCGCCGGGAAGTTCGCCGTGTTCAAGGCGGCGGCGGAGGGCGGGGCGGGCCCGCTGGTCGTGGTCGGTGTGATCTCGTCCGCGATCGCGGCGTTCTTCTACATCCGCGTCATCGTGCTGATGTTCTTCAGCGAGCCGAACCCGGAGGGACCGACGGTCGCCGTTCCGTCGCCGCTGACGATGACCGCGATCGGAGTCGGCGTGGCGGTCACGCTGGTGCTGGGCGTGGCGCCCCAGTACTTCCTGGATCTGGCCGGCCAGGCGGCGGTGTTCGTGCGCTGACGAGGCGCCCGCGAGTGCGGTGGCGGCCCGGCTTCCCTCCGAGGGGTGCCGGGCCGCTGTGCTGCGGAGGGCGCGAGCCTGTGGATAACTCCGGGGGCTGTCGGTGCGGGCCCCTATCGTGGATGCAGTGGTCGAGGGACGACGTACGGGGGACATGGCGATGGGTGTGACGGGTGGGATCAGGGAGATGCCAAGGGTGACCGAGGCGGCAGAGGCGGCCGGGGCAGGCAGGGCGGGCGGGAGCGAGGCGCTGGCCGCGCTGCACCGGGTCTTCGGGTACGAGGCCTTCCGGGGCGAGCAGGAAGCCGTCATCGAGCATGTGGTGGACGGCGGGGATGCCGTCGTGCTCATGCCGACCGGCGGCGGGAAGTCGCTGTGCTACCAGATCCCGTCGCTGGTCAGACCGGGTACGGGCGTCGTCGTCTCGCCGCTCATCGCGCTGATGCAGGACCAGGTGGACGCGCTACGGGCGCTCGGCGTACGCGCCGGGTTCATCAACTCCACCCTGGACTTCGACGAGCGGCGGGTGGTGGAGGCGGAGTTTCTGGCGGGTGAGCTGGACCTGCTCTACCTCGCGCCGGAGCGGCTGCGGCTCGACTCGACGCTGGACCTGTTGTCGCGCGGCAAGATCGCCGTCTTCGCGATCGACGAGGCGCACTGTGTGTCCCAGTGGGGCCACGACTTCCGCCCCGACTATCTGGCGCTCTCGCTGCTCGGCGAGCGCTGGCCGGACGTCCCGCGGATCGCGCTCACGGCGACGGCCACGCATGCGACGCACCAGGAGATCACCGAGCGGCTGAGCATGCCGACGGCTCGACACTTCGTGGCGAGCTTCGACCGGCCCAACATTCAGTACCGGATCGTGCCCAAGGCGGACCCGAAGAAGCAGCTGCTGAGCTTCCTGCGCGAGGAGCACACGGGAGACGCGGGCATCGTCTACTGCCTGTCCCGCAAGTCCGTGGAGGCGACGGCCGAGTTCCTGAGCCGCAACGGCATCGAGGCGGTGCCGTACCACGCGGGCCTGGACGGGGGCACGCGTGCGGCGCACCAGTCCCGGTTCCTGCGGGAGGAGGGCCTGGTCGTGGTGGCGACCATCGCCTTCGGGATGGGCATCGACAAGCCGGACGTCCGCTTCGTCGCCCACCTCGACCTGCCCAAGTCGGTCGAGGGCTACTACCAGGAGACGGGCCGCGCCGGACGCGACGGACTCCCTTCCACGGCCTGGATGGCCTATGGCCTCAACGACGTCATACAGCAGCGCAAGCTGATCCAGTCGGGCGAGGGCGACGAGGCGTTCCGGCGCCGGGCCGCCGCGCACCTGGACGCGATGCTGGCGCTGTGCGAGACGGCTCAGTGCCGGCGCGGTCAGCTGCTCGCCTACTTCGGCCAGGACCCGGATCCGATGGGCTGCGGCAACTGCGACACCTGCCTCACCCCGCCGGAGACCTGGGACGGCACGATCGCGGCACAGAAGGTGCTGTCGACGGTGGTGCGGCTGCAGAGGGAGCGAGGACAGAAGTTCGGCGCCGTGCAGATCGTCGACATCCTGCTGGGCAAGCGCACGGGCAAGGTGATTCAGTTCGACCACGACCAGCTGTCGGTGTTCGGCATCGGCGAGGAGCTGAGCGAGGGCGAATGGCGCGGTGTCGTCCGGCAGTTGCTGGCGCAGGGGCTGCTCGCGGTCGAGGGCGAGTACGGCACGCTCGTGCTGACGGAGGCCAGTGGGACCGTGCTGCGGCGGGAGCGGGAGGTGCCGCTGCGGAAGGAACCGAAGAAGCCGGCGGCCTCACGGTCGGCGTCGGGGTCGGGTTCCGCGGGCTCCGGGCGGGGAGAACGCAAGGCGAAGGCCGCGGTGGCCGAGCTGTCGGAGGAGCTGGCGCCGGCCTTCGAGGCGCTGCGCGCCTGGCGTGCCGAGCAGGCTCGGGAGCAGGGCGTTCCGGCGTATGTGATCTTCCATGACGCGACGTTGCGGGAGATCGTCACGGTGTGGCCGGCGTCCGTGCGGGAGCTCGGGAGCGTCAGCGGAGTGGGGGAGAAGAAGCTGGCCACGTATGGGGACGGGGTGCTTGAGGTGCTGCGCTCGGTCCGTGGGGAGCCCGGCGCGGGATCGGCGGCCGAGTCGGATCCGGCTGCGGACCCCGGGGCGGACGACTGGCCCGAGATGGATGCGGAGCCGGAGGACTGGGAGTAGAGGGCCGGGGACTGGGCCCGGAGGTTGGGAGCGGGGACGACTGACATGTGCCCGGTGCTGACGTGGGCCGGGGTGGGGCGCGCAGCCCGGTGCTGACAGGGCGCTGCTTGATGGGTGGCTCCGTTTCGGCGGGCCGCTCATGGCGCTTGGCGCTGCTCCCAGCGTGCCCGCATACGCCGCGACGTCTGCCGCTGGTTCCGGGGTATCGGTGGCCCCGGTGCGGCCGGACTGCTCAGGTGGCTGTCACAGCGTGCCCGTCTGTACCGCTACGGCTGCCCGCTGGCCCCCGGGTATCGGTGGCCCGGTGCGGCCGGACTGCTCAGGTGGCTGTCCCAGCGTGCCCGTCTACACCGCGGCCTCTGCCGCTGACTCCGCGGTATCGGGGGCCCAGCCCGGCCTGACTGCTCACGTAGCCGACCCCAGCATGACCGCCTGTGCCGATCCCCGCCCCGGATTTCGGGCGTCAGCCCAGTGCCGTGAGTCCCGGTGCGAACGTGATCAGGAGGGGGAGCAGTGGCACCAGTGCTGCCAGGGCCGTGGTGAGGGCTCGGTGGCGGCGGCCCAGGCGGGGTGGGGGCTGGAGGAGGCGGTTGACGCGTTCGCCCAGGAGGCGGTTGGTGGAGGAGCAGGAGAGAACGCCCCGGTGCTGGTTGAGCTCGATCAGGGCCAGGGCCGTCGTGAGGTGACCGCAGCGACGGGACGCGGTGTCGTCGGCGGCGAGTTCGACCAGGCGGTGGGTCTGGTCGCAGAAATGGGCGAACAACGGGATGCGGGGGAAGCCGGTGGCAAGCGCGGTGGAGAGGTGCAGCAGCCAATCGTGGCGGGCTTGGGCGTGGCCACGCTCATGGGTGAGGACGGCGTCGAGCTGGTGGTCGGTCAGGCGGTGCAGGGCGCCCGTGGTGACGATCAGCTGGGGCGGGCTGCCGGGCATCCACCAGGCGTCCGGGTACTCGTCCTCCAGCACCAGGAGCGGGCCGCGGGCCGAACCCAGGCCGGCCGGCAGGTCGGGGGCGCGTTCCCGCAGGTGGGCCCTGGCCTGGCCGCGTCGCCGGCGCGCCTCGACGAGCTCCCGGGCCAGCATCGCGGTCGTCCATGCCGCACCGGAGGCGAGCAGCACGCTGAGCGCGGCGGCCCAGGCCGGCGCGGCCGAGAGGTCGTACGCCTCCGTCACCGACGGCGGCGCGGGAGCGAAGAGCTGGGCGCGCACCGTGCCGAAGACGGCCGCAGTGCCCAGGGCCAGGGCCGTCAGGCAACACAGTAGGACGGCGGCGACCAGGCACTGCCATACCCAGAGCGCGACCACGGGTTCTCGTTCGGGCCAGGTCGCCCGGGTCAGCGCTCGCGGTACGGGTACGGCGGCCGTCAGGGCGACGACGCTCAACAGGAGCAGGCAGACGGTCATGCCAAGGGCTCCGGATCCTGGTCAGGGAAGGTGCGGGGGCGGCTGTGCGGGGCGGTGGGCCACGAAAACAGGCTGCGGCTCGCTGCCCACCGCCAGCCAGTATGACGGTGACCAACGCAGGAGTCAGGGGGAAAGACTCACCGAATGCCCGCCGCCGGGCCGGTCACCGACCCGCGCAGCCTCCGTGCCCCGGCCGCGAACCGCCGGACGGGAGCCATTGGTTGGACCGCGGACGCCGCCGGCCGGACCGAACTCCCGGCGTCACCCTGCCGCGACCCGCCCCGTGACCTCACCCAGCCCCACTCGAACCCCACCCTGCCCCGGAGCCCAGGCGGACAGTGTCACCACGTCGCCGTCCTCCAGGAACGTCCGCTTGCCGTCGGGGAGTTCAAGAGCGTCCCGGCCGTTCCAGGTCAGCTCCAGCAGTGATCCGCGCTCGGCTTCCGTCGGGCCGCTCACCGTGCCGGAGCCGTACAGGTCGCCGGTGCGCAACGAGGCGCCGTTCACGGTCATGTGCGCGAGTTGCTGGGCGGCCGTCCAGTACATGGTGGAGAAGGGAGGCTCGGAGACGACGTGGCCGTTGATGGCCACGGAGATACGCAGGTCGTAGCCGCCGGGTTCCGCTGAGGGGTCGGAGTCGTCCAGGTACGGCAGCAGGGGGTGCGTCCGCTCAGGGGGTGCCACCCGGGCCTCCTCCAGCGCGTCCAGCGGGGTGATCCACGCCGACACCGAGGTGGCGAAGGACTTGCCGAGGAACGGGCCGAGGGGGACGTACTCCCAGGCCTGGAGGTCGCGTGCCGACCAGTCGTTGAGCAGGCACAGGCCGAAGACGTGTTCGCGGAAGTCGCCCAGTGCCACCGGTTGGCCCATCTCCGACGGGACGCCGACCACGAAGCCGACCTCGGCCTCGATGTCGAGGCGGACCGACGGGCCGAAGAGCGGTGCCGGGTCGGTGGGGGCCTTGCGCTGGCCGGAGGGCCGCACGACATCCGTGTCGGAGACCACGACTGTGCCGGAGCGGCCGTGGTAACCGATCGGCAGGTGCTTCCAGTTGGGGGTCAGGGAGTCCGCGGCGTCGGGGCGGAAGATCTGGCCGACGTTCCGGGCGTGGTTCTCGGAGGCGTAGAAGTCGACGTAGTCAGCGACCTCGAAGGGGAGGTGCAGGGTCACCGACGACAGCGGATGGAGGAGGTCCGCGATGGCCTCCTGGTGCGCCGGCACCGTCACCCATGCCGTCAGGGCGCGCCGCACGTCCGACCAGGTGGTGCGGCCGGCGGCGAGCAGCGGGTTCAGGGTGTCCTGCGCGAGCAGCGGGGCGTACGGCGAGCCCAGCACGTAGGCCGCCTTGCCCGCGTCGAGGACGTGGTCGCCGAGCCGGACGCCGACCCTGCGCGCGGAGTCCGAGCCGGGGAGGGAGAAGACGCCGTACGGAAGGTTGTGCGTGCCGAAGGGGTCGCCCTCGGGGAGATCGAAGGGGGGCATGGGGTGCTGCCTCACTCTCATCCGCTCCGTATGCCATTGCCATGTGTTCGGGCCACACGTTACGTGTGAGTCGCCTGTCTTGGGCAGTGCGGAGTTCTGCGTCGCCGAGCCGGCGAATCACCAGGTCGCCGCACTGCGGTCACATCTGGCTTCTCCGCTTCGTCAGTGCAGTGAAGACGGAAGCACTCACCCAGGAGGCGGGAATCATGCAGGCACGGATGACCAACCCGGCGTACGTCCTCTCCGGCGCCATGAAGGGGATCGGCACCCTCTTCCAAGCGATCGGGGAGGGAGGCCTGTCGCAGGAGCTGGCCGAGATCGTCGGGCTGCGCGCCAGCCAGATCAACGGGTGCGGCGCCTGCGTGCACGGCCACACGACCAATCTGCGCAAGGCGGGGGCGAGCGACGAGCGGATCGACTCGGTCTCGGCCTGGCGCGAGGCGCCCTGGTTCACCGAGGCAGAGCGGGCCGCGTTGCAGCTGACCGAGGCGATGACGCGGCTCGCGGACCGTTCGCACGAGTCGGTGCCGGACGCGTTGTGGGACGAAGTGGCCGACCACTTCGACGAGAAGGAGCTTTCGGCGTTGATCCTCACCATCGCCGTCACCAACATGTTCAACCGAATCAACACCACCATCAAGGAGCCCGCGGGCACCACGTGGGGGTGAAATCGCCACAAGCGGAAGGAAGTTGTCACCTGGAAGCGGAACGGGGGACAGGGCCGGGGGCAGAAGCGGAACGAGAACCGCAACCGGAACAGGAGTCAACACATGTGAACACAGCAGCCGTCCGGTTCGCGTCGAGTCGATGGGGCGTCCTGTCCGTATTCTCTGATCATGGCCGCACCTATCGCATATTCACTCATCGCCACTGACCTGGACGGGACGCTGCTCCGAGGCGACGACACGCTCTCGGACCGGTCCATCGACGCGCTCGCGCTGGTGGCGGCGGCCGGTGCACAGCACCTCGTCGTGACGGGACGGCCGGCGCCCAGAGTGCGACCGCTCCTCGACGCCCTGGGCAGCACGGGGCTCGCGGTGTGCGGACAGGGCGCGCAGTTGTACGACGCCGGCGCGGACCGTCTGCTGTGGTCCGTCACCCTGGACCGGGAGTTGGCGGAGACCGCGCTCGGCAAGATCGAGGCCGAGGTGGGGCAGGTGTACGCGGCCGTCGACCAGGACGGCGTCGACGGCCTCACGCTCATCGAGCCCGGATATCTGATGCCCCACCCCACCCTGCCCGCCGTGCGCGTCCAGCATCGCGACGACCTGTGGTGCGAGCCGATCAGCAAGGTGCTGCTGCGCCATCCCAGCCTCTCGGACGACGAGTTGGCGGCGACGGCGCGCTCGGTGGTGGGCTCCCTCGCCACGGTCACCATGTCCGGGCCCGGGACCGTCGAACTCCAGCCATGCGGCATCACCAAGGCGACCGGTCTGGCGCTCGCGGCCGAGCATCTCGGCCTCGGCGCGCACGAGACCATCGCCTTCGGGGACATGCCCAACGACATCCCCATGTTCGACTGGGCCGCTCGCGGGGTCGCGATGGCCAACGCGCACCCCGAACTCAAGGCGGTCGCCGACGAGATCACCCTGTCGAACGAGGACGACGGCATCGCCGTCGTCCTCGAGCGACTGTTCACCGGCATACTGGCCGATTTCATCCAGTAGGAGTCGTTAATCGGCGAATGCTGCTCTTTGTCTAGTAAGGCCCGTTCACGTTGTCGATCGAGCCGTACCGCGCGGCCGCGTAGTTGCACGCGGCCACGATGTTCGCGACCGGGTCGAAGGGGTCGTACACCGTCCCCGGCACGTGATACGAGGCGAAGGTCGGGTCGATGACCTGGAGGAGGCCCTTGGACGGGGTGCCCGCAGCGGCGTTGGAGTCCCAGTTGTTGATGGCGGTCGGGTTGCCGGAGGACTCGCGCATGATGTTGCGGTGAATGCCCTCGTACGATCCCGGAATTCCGTTTTGCGCCATGATGTGCAGCGCATTGCGGATCCAGCCGTCGAGGTTGTTCGGGAAGGACTTCACGGAGGACTGGGTCGCCTGGGCAACGGAGGACTTCTTGGCGGGCGTGGACGCCTTGTCGGCGGTGCTGGCCGCCGTGCTCGCCTTCTTCGTCGCGCGGACCTTCAGGTCGAGGCCCGGGTGGATCAGCCGGGGGTTGTCGCCGATGGCCTTGCGGTTGTCCTTGTAGAGCTGCTTCCAGCCGCCCTGGGCGTCGTACCGGTCCGCGATGCCGTAGAGCGAGTCGCCCTTTTTCGTGGTGTACGTGACGGACCCGACCTTGGCCGGGGCGGGAGCCTGGGCCGGCTCTGCGGCGCTCGCGGTGGTCGCGCTCAGGAGCGGGAGGGCGAGGGCGGCGGTGCCGGTGCCGGCGGCGATGATGTGGCGGGTGAGCGGGGTGGTGCGGGGGCGGCGGTGCTTGCCTCGGGGCATGGCGCTGTTCCTCTCCGACGCCTGCGAGGTGAGCTGTCGGGTTCGGGCGGGGAGGTGCCCGGTCGTGCCGCCGGGTGGCAGCGCGACTTAACCCCGAGCCGTGCCGACGCGCCATCGAGGCGGCCGGTTCGGCGACTTACCTGGGTCCCCCGCTCCTGCCGTGCGTGAGTGAGTGAGTCGGTGGGTGACTCGGGCGGCGGCAGGATTCGGCGTCCGCCCGACGAGCGGGAACGTATGCGAGAGCACATGCCCGGAACAAGTGCCGTAGCCCCTGTCATGCCGTTTGACCATGGTCTGGTGCGTATGGGGCGCTTGATCCTTTGCGGTTGCCAACCCCTCAACTTGCGCTTGGCGCAAGGAGGGACGTGGGGTGCCGGGTCGGGTGTGCGGCCGGGGCTGCGTGACTCAACTCACTGGCATCCACAAGAGCGGCAAATCGGGCAATGGCTCCAACTCGCGCTTAACCGGCTGTCCGTGGAGTCCGTTTCTCCCATGTCCGGTGGAAAAGTACCTCTTGGCCCTCCAGGCAGATCACCTCGTTGGAGGTGACGAAGTGCTCCCGGTCGCAGCTGATCTCCGAGCGCGTGCGCACGGTGACGTCCCACGCCAGCTCCGGGCGGTGCAGGCGGATCGACCAGTCCGAGCGGGTGCGGGCCGACAGGGGGTCCGACTCGTTGATCGTGTACGTCTCCAGCGCGTCCTCGGTGAACTCCAGACCGTCGGGGTACACGCGCGTGCCGCCGTAGCGAGGGTCGACCTCCAGACGCCACTCGCCCTTGGCCACGTCCCGTACGACGAGCCGCTCGGGGCGCGGTTCGTCCAGCGTGATGGGGGTGTTCACGCCGAGCGGCTCCGCCTGCTCCGGTTCCTCGAAGACGATCGCCTTCTCGTCCAACGCACGTGCGCGTACCGGAAGTTCCAGGGAACTGCTCGCCGGTTCCAGGGTGAAGCCCGCCGACGAGTCGGGCTGGGGCCAGATCCACGGCCAGTACGCGGAGGAGACGGCGAGACGGATGCGGTGGCCGGGTGGGAAGACATGGCCGATGCCGTTCAGCTCGAAGGTCACGTCCTCGGTGGCCCCCGGCTCCCACGGCACCGCACGGTCCCGACCGTGGCGTGCCGACAGGTTCAGCACGCCCCGCGTGACCAGGGTCGAGGAGCCGTCGGGCGCCACGTCGCACAGTCGGGCGACGACCTGCCCGCGCGGCACCTCCGACGTCAGCCGCAGCCGCACCTTCGGCCGCCCCAACACCCAGGTCTCCTCGCCCACTTCGAACTCGAAGCAGGCCGACCGCCCGTCTTCCTCCCGCTGGTCGGGCGGCAGGTCGGCGTCGTTGCCGAAGGGGAAGAAACGGCCGGCGTCGAGGCCGGTGTGCATGGGGGAGCGGACGAGGGCGGGGGCGCCCTGGAAGGCGTACGTCATGCCGCGCACATGGGGCGAGGGCCAGGCCGGCTCGCCGACCCAGCGCCCGGGCAGCTCGGGGTACACCGTGGCCGGGCGGTGCGAGTCGCTGACGTACGCGCGCAGCAGGGGCTCGGACATGACGCCGGTGTCCTTGCCCTTCAGCCAGTGGTCCCACCAGCGCAGCGTCTCCTGGAGGAAGCCGATCGCCGGGCCCGGCGGCAGACCGCGGTCGGGGTACTGGTGCGACCAGGGGCCGATCAGGCCGCGGACGCGGTCCGTGGGCAGGTGCTCCACGAGGCGCAGGACGGTGTCGCGGTACGGGTCGTGCCAGCCGCCCACTGCCAGGACGGCGGCGTCGATCGCGCCGTAGTCCTCGCAGACGCTGCCCTGGCGCCAGTAGTCGTCGCGGGTCTGGTGGTTCAGCCAGGTGTGGATGAACGGGTCCACGGACTCCAGACGCCCCAGCCACATGTCGCGCCAGGCCTCGCCGACGTGCTGCGGATCCGGCGGCCGGGAGACGAAGGCGAGCATCGTCGACGCCCAGGCGTGCATGTCTACCGCCAGGACGGAACCTCCCATGTAGTGCACGTCGTTGTCATAGCGATCGTCCGTCGAGCAGACCGTGACGATCGCCTTGAGCGGCTCGGGCGCGAGGGCCGCGATCTGAAGGGAGTTGAAGCCGCCCCATGAGATGCCGAACATGCCGACCCGGCCGTTGCACCAGGGCTGGGCAGCCAGCCAGTTGACGACCTCCACACCGTCGGCCAGCTCCGTCGCCGAGTACTCGTCCGTGGGCATGCCCTCGCTGTTGCCGTGGCCCCGGATGTCCACGCGCACGGAGGCATAGCCGTGGCCGGCGTACCAGGGGTGGCGCTGGTGGTCACGGGGCGCGGTCCAGTCGGTCAGGCGGTACGGCAGGTATTCCAGGAGCGCCGGTACGGGCTCGTCGGTCAGCGGGCGCCACACGCGCGCGTACAGCAGAGTCCCGTCCGGGAGCGGGATCCAGAGGTCCTCGTGAGTCGTCTCGTAGGGGAAGGACGTACGGATGTGCATGAGCGGGTCCCCCGTCAGGTCAGCGCACCGGGTGCATCGTGCGGCGCAGCCAGCGCGCCGAGGCCATCACGGCCAGCCCCGCGGCCACCGCGATCACGCCGTTGACGCCGAAGTAGGCGGGCTTGGAGACGTCGTCGTAGAGCTTCACCGTCTGGGCCTGGATGCCGTTGGCGAGGGCGAGGGAGAGGAACCACAGGGACATGGTCTGGCTGGCGAAGGCGGCCGGGGCGAGCTTGGTCGTGGCCGACATGCCGGAGGTCTCCAGGAGGACGTCGCCGAGGCCGAGCAGCAGGTAGGAACCCACGATCCACCAGACGGACATGAGGTAGTCGTCGGAGGAGTGTCCGGAGGTCGGCACCACCATCAGCAGGAAGGACAGGCCGCCGAGGACGACGCCGATCGCGATCTTGTTGGACGCGTGCGGCTGGCTGTGCCCCATACGGACCCACAGCGCGGCGACGACGGGGGCGAGGGCGACCTCGAACGCGCCGAGCGCGGAGGCGTACCAACTGGCGGGGAAGTCGAAGCCGAGGATGGCCGTCTCGGCGTTCGTCGAGGCCAGCAGGATCATCGTCGAGTACGCCTGGAAGAGGATGAAGTTGAAGACCGTCGAGGCGAGGAAGAGGACGATGTACGGCCGCAGCCGGCCGCGTTCCTCGGGGGTGACGCGTGGGCTGGCGAACATCACCGCGAAGTAGACGACCGGGGCGATCACCGAGACGAGGGTGAGCAGGTCGACGAAGCGGTCCATGGTGAGCCAGCCGGCGGCGGCGAGGAGGACGGCGAGCGCGGTGGTGACGACCAGGCCCGAGGTGATCAGGCGGACCGCCCGGCGCATGGCAGCCGGGGCCAGCGCGTATTCGGCGGCGTGCTTCCGCCCGGCGAGGTGCCGGCGGTCGACGACGTACTGGATGAGGCCGAACGTCATGCCGATCGCCGCCGCGGAGAAGCCCCAGTGCCAGCCCTGGTGGTCGCCGAGCCAGCCGGTGATCAGCGGGCCCGCGAAGGCGCCGATGTTGATCGCCATGTAGTAGAGCGCGAATCCGGCGTCGCGGCGGTCGTCGTCGGTGCGGTAGAGCTTGCCGACCATGGTGGCGACGTTGGGCTTGAGCAGTCCGGTGCCCGCGCTGATCAGGCCGAGGCCCACCCAGGTCATGCCGGCCGTCGGCACCGCCATGGCGTAGTGGCCGCAGGCGATCAGGATGCCGCCCCACAGGACGGCGCGGTACGAGCCGAGGATGCGGTCGGCGAGCCAGCCGCCGGCGACGGAGACCAGGTAGACGAGGGTGCCGTAGGCGGCGGAGACGGAGGCGGCGGTTCCGGCCGACATGCCCATTCCGCCGGAGGTGACCGCGTCGGCGAAGTACAGGACGAGGATGGCCTGCATGCCGAGGAACGAGAAGCGTTCCCAGACCTCCAGGCCGGACAGGGTGAGCAGGCCTCTGGGCTGGCCGAAGAAGGAGTGGTCGTCGCCGGGCGGGGGCCCGCTCTCGGGCTCGATGTCGACTTCGGTTCGGGACACGGGCCGCTACTTCCCTATAAGTCGATAGATATCCGTCCGTTTCAGGTGATCAAAAACATACCGGTCGTGATCCGATACCGCCCGTGGTGGACGGGTGGGCGGCATCGGTGATCGAAACGTGACCGGATACGCTGACTTGAGTGATGGCAGCGACCTATCGACAAACCGTGTAACCGCCAGAAGACACCAGCAGACAGGAGACCCCTCGTGACCGTCGTCGGGCCGTTCGGGCTGAGCGTGCGGGACCAGGCTCTGGAAGCCGATGTCCAGGCCGGATTGGCGGCTGTCGAGGAGGGATTGCTCGAAGCCACCAAGAGTGAGGTCCCCTTCATCACCGAGGCCGCCCAGCATCTGGTGCGAGCGGGTGGAAAGCGGTTCCGGCCGCTGCTTGTGATGCTCACTGCCCAGTTCGGTGACCGGTATGCGCCGGGAGTCGTGCCGTCGGCGGTGGTGGTGGAGCTGACCCATCTGGCGACGCTGTACCACGACGACGTGATGGACGAGGCGACGGTGCGGCGGGGGGTCGACAGCGCGAACGCCCGCTGGGGCAACTCGGTTGCCGTACTGACCGGCGACTTTCTGTTCGCGCGCGCCTCGCACATCCTGGCCGACCTCGGGCCCGAGGCGGTGCGGGTGCAGGCCGAGGCGTTCGAGCGGCTGGTCACCGGGCAGATCCTGGAGACGGCGGGGCCGCAGGACGGGCGGGACCCCGTCGAGCACTACCTGGATGTGCTGAGCGGGAAGACCGGGTCGCTGGTGGCGGTGTCGTGCCGCTTCGGGGCGATGATGTCGGGCG
The DNA here is from genome assembly GCF_900103585.1 of Streptomyces sp. cf386. GTDB lineage: Bacteria > Actinomycetota > Actinomycetes > Streptomycetales > Streptomycetaceae > Streptomyces. The sequence continues at coordinate 538,336 of NZ_FNHV01000003.1, read as the reverse complement.
CCGACGAGACGGTGGTCGATGTGCTGACCCAGTACGGGGAGCGGCTGGGGGTGGCCTTCCAGTTGGCGGATGACGTGCTGGACATCGCGAGTGAATCCCGTGAGTCCGGGAAGACGCCGGGGACGGATCTCCGGGAGGGGATTCCCACGCTGCCGGTGCTGCGGCTGCGGGAGCGGGCCGAGCGGTTGGGGCTGGCGGAGGATCTCGCGCTCTGCGAGCTGCTGGACTCCGATCTGAGTGACGATGCGCGGCTCACGGAGGCGTTGGACGCGCTGCGGGTGCATCCGGCGTTGGAGCAGGCCCGGCGGGACACGGTGCGGTATGCGGAGGATGCGCGGGCTGCGCTGGCGCCGTTGCCGGATGTCGATGCCAAGGCTGCGTTGATGGAGTTGTGCGACGCCGTGGTGCATCGGGCCGGATAGTTTTCGCCCCCGCCGCCCCTACCCGTCCCATCCTCAAGGGGCTCTGCCCCTTTGACCCCGCCAGGGGGCTGCCGCCCCCTGGACCCCCGCTTCGGCCCTGAAAGGGCCTTGCCCTCAAACGCCGGACGGGCTGAATGAGTGTGACGTAGGTCTCAATGCTGGACTGAGTCCAAACTAAGATCCGCTCCGTATTCATGACCAGAAGCTGACGCAGGGGGCGTCAGCCGCAATACGGGGAGAAAAAAGAATCATGGGCATGAATGCGACGTTCTCGAAGCGCCGTAAGAGCCTGATCGTCACCGCTGTCGCGGTGGCCGCCGTCGGTGGTGTCGCCGCCGCGGTGATTCCCGCCTTCGCCGCCGGAGGTGACCGTGCTGACCACGCGGGCCATACCGGAGGCGACGCGCAGGGGATCGTGAGCCAGAGCGGTACCGCAAGTGGCGGTACCGGAGGCACCGTCCTCGCCGCCAGTCTGCGCGGGGCGAACGAGGTTCCAGTCCAGGGTGGGCCCGCCGTCGGCGACAAGGACGGTGCCGCCCTGCAGTTCGTGAAGGTCAAGGGCGACAAGGTGTCCGTCGCCGTCACCTGGCGCGGCACCGGCAAGCCGACCGCCCTCCATATCCACCAGGGCGCCAAGGGCACCAACGGCGGCATCAAGGTCGACTTCGGCGGCCTGCTGGGCAAGAGCAGGGGGCACAGCGTCACCGGCACCGTGACCGTGACGGACACCGCCCTTCTCAACGCCCTCAAGACCGACCCGAGTTCGTTCTACGCCAACCTCCACACGGCCGAGTTCCCGGGCGGTGCCGTCCGCGGCCAGCTCCACAAGGTCACCGTCGCCGGGTTCGACTTCCGCGACGCGCTCGACAACTTCCAGGCGTCCGTCATCAAGGGCAAGCAGATCTACGAGTGCAAGCCGGCCGAGGGCGGCGGGTACGCCTTCGCCCAGCGGGACGTCAGCGCCGTACTGGGCGGCCGTATCGCGCACTCCTTCGTGGCGCCCAACTCCGGTACACCGCAGTGGATCGCGCGGGACGGCAGTGCGGTGACGGGGTCCGTCATCTCCAGGACCCCGAACGGCGACAAGAACATCCCCGAGCTCGACCTGAAGGCCACTCAGTCCGGCAAGCACCGTGGCCTCCTCGCCGACACGGCCGAGATCCTGCGGCTGAACACCGTCGGCGGCGTCGCCCCGGCCGGCTCCTGCACGCCCGGCGCCATCGTCGGGGTGCCGTACCAGGCCGACTACGTGTTCATCAACGGCTGATCCGCAACGCTCGTCCGCACGGCAGCGCGCCCGCACAGCGGCGTCTTCCCCGCCAACCCCTACGGGTCGGGGGAGGCGCCGCCTCCATGTGTCATACCGCAGGTGTACGCGGAGTTGGCTCCGGAGGTTGACGAATCTCCCTGGTGGATTTGGTCAGATGGAAACCACGGAAATCACCACTCCTCACCGATTCGGGTGAGAATGGCGGCTCAGGGGTGGACGAGTGCGGGGTCGAGAGACTCGCGGGCGAGGAAACGAGACGGTTGGCCGCCGCCGACGACGGAGGTAAGGCAGACATGGCACCGTACGCATCCGACGACAGTACGACCGCCGAGGAAGGCGACGACCTGCGCGCGGCGCGACGGCGCAAGGCCGCGCGGTATGTCGTCCCGGCCACGGTTGTGGGAGTCGCGGCGGCGACCATCGGGCTCGTCCCGGCGATCGCCGACTCCGGCGACCCGGACCTGCCGGAGATCACCGCGCAGCAACTCATCGAGAAGATCGCCAAGTCGGACGTGCAGCAGCTGTCCGGCACCTTCAAGATCACCACCGATCTGGGCCTGCCCGACCTCGGTGGGCTGGAGTCGAGCCTCGCCTCCGGCGCCATGGGGTCGGGGTCGGGTGACGGGTCGTCCGCCGACCCCACGACCAAGCTCACCGAGCTCGCGTCCGGCACGCACACGCTGCGCGTCGCCGCCGACGGCCCGGACCGGCAGAAGCTCTCCCTCCTGGAGAACGCCGCCGAGTACAGCCTCATCCACAACGGCAAGGACATCTGGGGCTACGACAGCAAGTCGAACGAGGTGTTCCACGGCACCGCGGAGGAGCCCCAGGGCGAGAAGGGCAAGGGGAAGACCGAAGAGGTACCGGCCACCCCCAAGGAGTTCACCGAGGAGGCCCTGAAGGCGGTCGACGACACCACGTCCGTCACCGTCGACGGCACCGCGCAGGTCGCGGGCCGGGACGCCTACCGGCTGCTCATCAAGCCGAAGCAGTCCGGGACCACGGTCGGCGCGATCACCGTGGCCGTGGACGCCAAGACCGGTATGCCGCTGAAGTTCACGCTGACCCCGTCGAGCGGCGGCGCGGCCGTGATCGACGCGGGCTTCACCCAGGTCAGCTTCGCCAAGCCGGCCGCCTCCACCTTCGACTTCACCCCGCCGAAGGGCGCGAAGGTCACCGAGGAGGGCGAGCTGGACGGCGCCGCTTCGGAACACGGCGCCGCGAAGTCCGAGGACGAGCTTCGCAAGGAGTTCGAGAAGGAGTTCGGCGGCCCGAAGTCCGAGGGCGAGCGGGGCCAGGCGCCCGAGGGCGGCCCCGAGGTCATCGGCGAGGGCTGGAACTCCGTGGCCGTCTTCGACACCGGCGGCGAGGGCGTCCCCTCCGGCGGCGAGGTCGGCGGCGACATGGGCGGCTTCCTCGACTCCCTGGGCGACAAGGTCACCGGCAAGTTCGGCTCGGGCACGGTCTTCAAGACCCGCCTGATCAACGCCCTGATCACGGACGACGGCAAGGTCTACGTGGGCGCGGTCGACAAGGACGCGCTCGTGAAGGCGGCCGAGTCGGCGAAGTGACCCGTCACCGGGCGCCGTACGCGCACCACTAGTCGAGGAGCCTGAGGAGCCTATGGAGGAACTGCCCGCCGCGGAGGGCGACGAGGTCGATCGATCCGGCCGGGTCGAGCAGGTCGTCCAGGCCGAGCAGGTGGCCCGGGCCGACCGGTCCGATCAGGTCGGCCATTCCGACCAGGCCGACAACGTCGGCACGGTGATCGCCACCCGCGCGCTCACCAAGCGCTACCGCGGCGGGCAGCTCGCCGTGGACGGTCTCGATCTGACCGTCCCGGCGGGCAGCGTCTTCGGCTTCCTCGGGCCCAACGGCTCCGGCAAGACCACCACCATCCGCATGCTGATGGGCCTCATCGAGCCCACCTCCGGTACCGCGCGCGTGCTCGGGCAACCCATGCCCCGGTCCGCGCGCGCCGTACTGCCGCACGTCGGCGCGCTCATCGAGGGCCCCGCCCTGTACGGCTTCCTCTCGGGCCGCGACAACCTCATCCGCTACGACGCCGCCGACCCGACCGCCGATCCGCGCACCCGGCGCACCCGCGTCGCTGCCGCGCTGGACCGGGTGGGTCTGACGGCCGCCGCGGGCAAGAAGGCGAAGGCGTACTCGCTCGGCATGAAGCAGCGGCTCGGGCTCGCGGCCGCGCTGCTCCAGCCGCGCAGGCTCCTCGTCCTGGACGAGCCGACCAACGGCCTCGACCCGCAGGGCATGCGCGAGATCCGTGCCCTGATCAGGGAACTGGCATCCGAGGGCACGACCGTCTTCCTCTCCTCCCACCTCCTCGACGAGATCGAGCAGGTGTGCACGCACGCGGCGGTGATGGCGCAGGGCCGGCTGATCATCCAGGGTGCGGTGGCGGAGCTGGCCGCCGGGACGCGCGGCCGGCTGGTCGTGACCACGCCCGATGCCGGGGAGGCGGCCCGGGTGCTGAAGGAGCAGGGCGCCGGTGACGTCGTCATCACCGAGGACCGGGTGACAGCCGAACCCCCGGATCGTGATCTCGCCGAGGTCAACGCGGCGTTGGTCACCGCCGGGGTCCGGGTCCGCGGCTTCGGTGTCGAACGGGCCTCTCTGGAGGACGCGTTCGTGGCGCTCACGGGGGAGGGGTTCGATGTCGCGGGCTGAAGCAATCGGTAAGCCCAGTCCGTTGTGGACCTTCGGTCTCCTCCGCAGCGAACTGATCACCACCTTCCGGCGCTGGCGCACGCTCGCGCTGCTCGGCGTCCTGGCCGCCGTGCCGATCCTGGTCGGGATCGCCGTGAAGATCGAGACCGGCGACGGTGGGGCGGGGGGAGGCGGTGGCCCGCAGGGCGGTGGCGGTCCGGCGTTCATCTCCCAGATCACCAACAACGGCCTGTTCCTGGTCTTCACCGCGCTGGCCGCGACGTTGCCGTTCTTCCTGCCGATGGCGATCGGCGTCATCGCGGGCGACGCGATAGCGGGCGAGGCGAACGCGGGCACCCTCCGCTATCTCCTCGTCGCCCCTGCCGGCCGCACCCGCCTGCTGCTCACCAAGTACGCGACCACGATGGCCTTCTGCCTGGTGGCCACCCTGGTGGTCGCGGTCTCGGCGCTCACGGTCGGGGCGCTGCTCTTCCCGCTGGGCGAACTGACGACCATCTCCGGCACCCGGATCAGTTTCGCGGAAGGGCTGGGCAGAGCCCTGCTGATCGCCCTGGTCGTCGCCGCGTCACTCATAGGAGTGGCGGCCCTCGGGCTGTTTGTCTCGACGCTGACCAACAGCGGCATCGCGGCGATGGCGACGACGGTCGGCCTGCTGATCACGGTCCAGATCCTTGACCAGATACCCCAGCTCCACGCGATACAGCCGTACTTCTTCTCCCACTACTGGCTGTCCTTCGCCGACCTCATGCGCGAACCCGTGTACTGGGACGACCTGGTCAAGAACCTCGGTGTCCAGGCCCTGTACGCGGTGGTGTTCGGCTCGGCGGCGTGGGCGCGGTTCGCGGCGAAGGACGTCAACGCGTAGGAGCTGCTTCGCCGATCATCGTCCGGGAGTCACCTCGTCCGACATCGCGTAGGAGTCACTCCGTCTCGTACGGGAAACGGGCGAGCGGGGCCTCGCGGGTGAAGAACGTCTTCGCTTGGGCCAGAGCCTCAGTGTCGCGGAGTACGTCCCCCGGCTTGCTGCCGTTGCCGAGCAGGACTCCGCCGAAGTGCATGCCCATGTACGCGGCGGAGTTGCTGAGCGTGCCGACCAGCGGGTCGGCGACCTCCTGCTCCTCGTGCGCGAGCGCGGTGACGCCCCACAGGGTGCGCCCCGCCATGGTCGCCTTGAAGTCGACGCCGGGGGTGCGCAGCCAGCCCGACCAGTAGTCGAGGTAGCGCTTGACGGGGGCGGACACCGAGTACCAGTACAGCGGGGAGGCGATCACGACGTCCGTCGCGGCGAGCGTCGCGTCGAGCAGCAGCGCCACGTTCCCCTCCGTCGGGCGCACATGGTCGCTGTCGTGCCTCAGGTCCTCGAAGTCGGGCAGCGGATGCGCGGCCAGGTCGATCCACTGCTGCTCGACGGCTTCGGGCAACTGCTCGGCGGCCCTGCGGGCCAGCAGCTCGGTGTTGCCGTCGGGGCGGCTGCTGCCGAGGACGAACAGGAAGCGGCGGGTCATGGGTCCCCCCAAATGGTCGGCCACATCGGTAGGCCGGATGGTCGGCGTACGGCAATTAATAGCACCTGCATTATATGCGTACGCATTTAGCGGTCCAGGGGTCCCAAGTGCTTCTCGGCCACTCCCGCCACTCGGAGCAGCAGTGCTTCCGCTCCACGCGCCGCCACGAGCTGGAGTCCGACCGGGCAGCCATCGGGGTCGAAGCCCGCCGGAATACTGATCGCCGGATGCCCGCTCAGGTTGAACGCCCAGGTCAGTGCGGTGGAGTACCGGTCACCGGGGCCTTCGTGGCCGTGCGGTGAGGTGGGGGCGGTAGGGGTCAGCAGCAACTCGGAGTCGGCGAAGAAGGCGTCCAGGCGGCTGTCGTTCGCGGCGCGGATGCGGTGGGCGGGGGCGGGGTCGGCTCCCGGGGTGCGGAGCGCGAGCCAGGCGGGGGCCGGGTTGTCGAGGTGGAGGGGCGTGGCCGGGGGCGCGAGCCGTAGCGCGCCGGCTTCGGCGAGGCGTACGGCCGCGGAGTGGGCGACGGCCACGATGGCCGGGTCGGGGGTGTCGAAGCCGAGGTCGGGAGACCAGGCGGCGGCGGGGGTGTCGTGCTCGCCGGGCGGTCTGTCGGCGGTGCCCGCCCCCTTGCTGTAGTCCGGCCCGTCGTTGTCGTCGGGCCTGTCGCTGTTGTCCGGCCTGTCCGACCTGTCCGGCCTTCCCGGCCCGTCCGACCTGTTCGGCCGCAGGGTCTCCCTGTGCGCCCGCGACATCACGGCCCAGTACGCCGCCGCATCCCCCACGCTCCGCGCCAGTACCCCGGGCGCCATGAGCCCGGTGCGGTCGGCCGACGGCAACCGCCCGTTGGTCACCTTCAGCCCGACGATCCCGCACCACGCCGCCGGGATCCGTACCGACCCGGCCCCGTCGCTAGCGGTGGCGAGCGGCACCAGCCCCGCCGCCACCGCTGCCGCGGAACCGGCCGAGGAGCCGCCCGGCGTACGGTCGTACCGCCACGGGTTGACCGTACGGCCGTACCGGCCAAGTCCCCAGGTCTGCCAGGGAGTTCCGGGCCCGGGAACGGACGTCGCCCCCACCGCCACGCACCCCGCCGCGAGCAGTGGGCCTGCGGTGCGCAGCCCGTGCCGCCCCTTGACCCCGATGGGCACACCGGCCAACGGCAGCAGCTCACCCTCGCCCGCGCCGACTCGTGCGTCCACCTCGCCGGCCCGCTCAAGCGCCTCCCCGCCCCACACCTCGATGAAGGCGCACAGGACGGGGTCGGCGCGTTGGATCCGTTCGAGGGTCGCGGTGACGACGTCGACGGCGCGGAGGGTGCGTGAGCGTACGGCGGAGGCGATCTCCTGAGCCGACAGGGTGGCGGGGTCAGGGCCGGGGTGGGGGCCGAGGTGGGGGCCGGGGTGGGGGTCGGCATCGGGGTTGGGCTCGGCATGGCGGGTGTGGGCGTGGTCAGGAGCGTCCGTCATGGGGTGATTCTCCGTGAAAGTGCCCTCTCAGCGAGGCCGCCCCGTCAGCCGCGTCAACGCCGCCGCTTCCCGAGGCGGCTGCCCGCTCAGATCGCCGAGCCGCCACGCAGGCACCCACGGCACCCGGTACACGTCGATGACCGACTCGATCACCCTGACGCGGTCGGCGAGCGGCCGCGGCAGCCGTCCCGGCGCGTCCGCGACCAGGACCACGGCATCGAGATCGAGTCCGTGCGGAGCCTCCCCGCGCCGGAAGACCTCAAGGGCGTTCAGGGCCGAGGCCAGCCCGGTCGCATGAGTGCGGGCGACGAGCAGTACCGACGGCGGATCGGCGGGCCCGGGCCAGTCCCGCCCGCAGTCATGGCCGCCGTAGACCCTGGCGAGGGTGGTGACACCCGCCCCGCCGTGCGTGCCGACCCAGGAGAAGCGCCGGGGTGTGCCGGCGTCGGGGGAGGGCGGTGGGTCCTCCGGCAGGGCCACCGGGCCGCGGATCCAGATCTCCGGCCCGGGTTGCGGTTGCCCCTGCTGCACGTGCATGTCAGTCCGCATGCCCGCACTCCTCCCTCGTCACGCCACCGATCTTCGTGCCAGGCATGAGAACGCTGTGACGTGGCACAAGCTCCTGGAACGAGTCTGTGACGCCCCGGTGACGTCCGCGCCGCCCGCGTCCGGAGAGACTCGACAGTACGTGTACGACGTGTAGGACGTGTACGACGTGCAGGACGTGTCCGAAGTACGGGTCCGGCCGGTGGGGCCGGATCGTGATGCCGGGGCAGTGGAGCGGAGTGGATCGTGAGAGGGGTCACCATGGAACCCGAACGCGCCGTCCGCGCACTCCCCGACGCATGCGAGTGAGGAAGCGATGTCTCGACTCAGCCGCGCGAAGAAGCGGGAACAGAAGCGTGCCGCGGCCTCGGCGGCCCATGTGGCCACGCCGATCGACGTGCGTGTCCCCGCCGTCGGTACGGGCGCGGGCGGCGCGTCGATCGGCGGCGTACCCGTCATGGTGGCCCCCGGCGAGGAGATCCAGCACGCCGTCCTGACCCACCTCCAGCGCATCGCCCTCGCCTCCGGCCACCCCGTGCACGCCACGGTCCACGATGAGCGCATCGGCTACGTCGTCCCGCTGCGGGTGGAGGCGGACGGCTCCAGCCAGTTGACGGCGGAGCCGGTACCGACCACTCCGCCGGGGGAGCGGACGGTGCCGGAGGATGCCGTACGGCTTCCCGCGGAGCCGCCCGCGTCGCCCGTACAGCCTGCGACACCCGTACAGCCTGTGTCGCCTGAGCCGCCCGCTCCGGGCGCGGCCCCGTACCGGGATCAACCGACCCACGTCCTACGCCCCCTGCAGGACCCGCCCCAGGACGCCTCCCCCACCTTCCGGCTGCGCGCCCTGCCCGGGCCGGTGCAGGACGCCGTGCCCGGTGCGGTCGCGCCGCCGCTGGGGGAGTTCGGCCCACCGCCGGTGATGGACGCGAGGCCGCTGCCGACGGACGTGCCGCAGGACGACGTGGCGCGGGCCGACGTACCGCAGATTCCAGGCGTACCCAGGGTCGATCAGGTGCCGGAGCACCTGCGCGAACCCGCACCCCGCCCCGCCCTCGACCCCATGCCCATCCCGACCTCCACCTCCACATCCACCCCCACTCCCGCCTCACCCCTCACCCCCGACCCCATCCGCGTCTCGGACCCCGACCCTCAACCCACCCCACCCCGAGGCTTCGACGCCGTGGCCGAAGCCGTTCTCGGGGACGAGCAGCCCGCCGCCACCGCCGACGCCTCCCCTTTCGCCGAGCAGCTGGCCCGGATCAACGAGGCCGTGAAGGCGGGCCGGACCACGGAGGCGGCGGAGCTGGCGGAGCGGGCCGTGGCGGAGGCGTCCGCGGTGCTGGGGCTGGAGCACGCCGAGGTGCTGCGGTTGCGTGAACTGGCGGCGTACATCGCCTATTTGACGGGCGACCCGGTGCACGCCTTCCGTCTCTCCCTCGACGTGTCCCGGACACATCACCGCACCGGGGACGCGGAGGCGGCGTACGGCAGCCTCCACGGCGCGGCCACGGCCTGGCGGGCCGTACGGGACCCGGCGCTGGGGCTCGACCTGGGCCGGGAACTGCTCGGTCTGTGGACCGAGCTCACAGCCGAGGGCGGTCCGGCCGCCGACGACATCGAGGAGCTGGATTCGGCCCACGCACGCATGGACCGCCTCACCGCTCGTGCCGCCAAGTCGACCGAACCGCCCAGGAGTTGAATCAGCGGATCAGCATGTCACTCCGACAGCTCCCACACCGCGTACGCGACCGCGTCGCTGTTCCGGTCGAGGGCGGTGTCGTTGATGTTGGACGTCGTGTCGCAGGACGAGTGGTAGCAGCGGTCGAAGGACTGCCCGGCCGTGCCGCCCCACTTGGCCACCTGTGCCGCCGTCTTCGTGCGGCTCGCCCCGGTGAACAGCCCGCCCACCGGCACGCCCGCGCTCTTGAACGGCGCGTGGTCGGAGCGGCCGTCGCCCTCGGTCTCGATCTCGGTCGCGACGCCGAGGCCGGCGTAGTAGTCCTTGAAGGTCTTCTCGATCGCGGGGTCGTCGTCGTAGACGAAGTAGCCGGGGTTGGGCGAGCCGATCATGTCGAAGTTCAGATAGCCGCTGATCTTCGCGCGGTTGGTGGCGGAGAGGTTGTTGACGTAGTAGCGGGAGCCGACGAGGCCCAGCTCCTCCGCGCCCCACCAGGCGAACCGCAGATGCTTGGTGGGCTGGAGGCCGGCCCGCGACACTGCGAGCGCGGTCTCCAGGACGGCCGCCGAGCCGGAGCCGTTGTCGTTGATGCCAGGGCCGGAGGAGACGCTGTCGAGGTGCGAGCCGGCCATGACGACCTGGTTGGCGTCGCCGCCGGGCCAGTCGGCGATCAGGTTGTAGCCGGTACGGCCGCCGGACGTGAACTGCTGGATGGCCGTGGTGTACCCGGCCGCGTCCAGCTTGGCCTTCACATAGTCGAGGGAGGCCTTGTAGCCGGGGCGGCCGTGCGCGCGGTTGCCGCCGTTGGCGGTGGCTATGGACTGCAGCTGGGTGAGGTGGGCCTTCACGTTCGCCACGGGTATGTCCGGTGCGGCGGCGACCTCGACATCGGCCTTGGACGCCGCGTCGGCTATGGAACCGCTGGTCAGCAGCGTGGCGGTCGCGACTGCGGCAGCCGCCGACGCACGCCAGGTGACGGAGAGCTTCATGGTGGGGGGCTCCGAATTCCTTGGGAATCACAGGGATTCCTCAGTGAATGGGGTGCCTGGATGGTCAGGGTGAGCCTGACTCTCCGTCAAGAGCGCTATTCGGACTCGGAGTTCGAAATAGGGAAAACCCTGCGTCCCCCAGTTCTTGCGTCCGCGCCCCGCGCCTGAGCCCCTGCGTTCCTCACTGCACGCAGAACTCGTTCCCCTCCGGATCCGCCATCACGACCCACTCCCCGCCCGGCTCCTTCACCCGCCGCAGCGCACTCGCCCCCAGCCCCTCCAGCCGCCCGACCTCGGCCTCGCGCTCCCCGGCCGCCGCGTGCAGATCGAGATGCAGCCGGTTCTTCACGCTCTTCGCCTCCGGCACCCGCTGGAAGAGCAGCCGGCGCCCCAGCCCTGTTCCGGTGTCCTGGGCGTACGGGTCGTCCGGATGCCGTACGGCCACCATGTCCCGGAAGGCGAGCCGGGCGTGGAACTCGACGACGGCTTCGCGCGGCAGCGCGCCGAGCTCCAGCAGCCGCTCGATGAGGGCGTTGTTGTCCTCGACCTCGTAGTGCAGCGCGGCGGCCCAGAAGTCGGCCTGGGACTGCGGGTCGGCGCAGTCGATGACGAGTTTCCAGTGGAGGGGGGTCGGGGCGGTTTCGGGTGCCTCTGTTGGCTGTGTCATGCGACCACTCATAGGGGGTGCGGGAGCGGGGCCGCAACGGGAATCGCCGGTCAGGTCAGGCGTCCACCGCAGCGGACCTGGGCCGATCAACCTTCGGCACACTGAGCTCCGCCACCCGGCTCCTCCGCGCGGAGCGCCACGCATCCGCCGTCAGCAGCGTCAACGCCAGCCACACCAGCGCGAACCCGGCCCACCGCTCGGCCGGCATCGCCTCGTGGAAGTACAGGACACCGAGCAGGAACTGGAAGACGGGCGCCAGGTACTGCAACAGCCCCAGCGTCGACAGCGGCACCCGTATCGCGGCCGCGCCGAAGCAGACGAGCGGCAGGGCGGTGACGACACCGGTGGCCGCGAGCAGCGCCACATGCCCGGCGCCCTCCGACGTGAACGTCGACTCCCCTTGCACCGACAGCCACACCAGATACCCCACGGCGGGCAGGAACTGGATCGCGGTCTCGGCGGCCAGCGACTCGACGCCGCCGAGGTTGACCTTCTTCTTCACCAGCCCGTACGTGGCGAAGGAGAAGGCGAGGACGAGGGAGATCCACGGCGGCTGCCCGTACCCGATGGTCAGCACGATCACGGCCGCGAAGCCGACCCCGACGGCCGCCCACTGCACCGGTCGCAGCCGTTCCTTCAGCAGCAGCACGCCGATCGCGATCGTGACGAGCGGATTGATGAAGTACCCGAGCGAGGCCTCGACGACATGGCCCGTGTTCACGGACCAGATGTAGAGACCCCAGTTGATGGTGATCACGCCCGCGGCCAGGGCGATCAGCGCCAGCCGCCGAGGCTGCCGTATCAGCTCACCCGCCCAGGCCCAGCGCCGTACGAAGAGCAGGGCGACCGCCACGAAGACGAGGGACCAGGCCATCCGGTGGGCGAGGATCTCGACCGCCCCCGCGGGCTTCAGCAGGGGCCAGAAGAGGGGAACGAGCCCCCACATCCCGTAGGCCGCGAAGCCGTTCAGCAGTCCTACGCGCCGCTCACCCTGAGACTTCCCGGTCACGGCCCCTCCTTCGCGCACTCACCCGACCGCGCGAATGCGGCGGCCTGCACGAAGGTAACGCCGAACGCCCCCGTGTGTCATGCCCGTATCGCCATACGGTCATGACACGCGGGGGTGCGGTCCTCAAACCCGTGCGATACGGGCGCGGGGTGCGGTCAGCCCTTGACCGCAGCCGCGATCGCGTCGGCGAGCGGGGTGGTCGGACGGCCGGCCAGACGGGACAGGTCCCCGCTGTCGACGACCAGCTCGCCCTTCTCGATGGAGGCGTCCACGCCGGCCAGGATCACGGCGAGCGGCTCGGGGAGACCGGCGCCGGTCAGGATGCCGACGAGGGCCTCCGTCGGGACGACGTTGTTGGCGATCTCCTTGCCGGTGTACCGGCTCAGCTCGGCGGCGTACTCGTCGAAGCTCCACGCGACGTCGCCGCCCAGTTCGTACGTCTTGTTCTCGTGTCCCTCGCCGGTCAGTACGGCGACCGCGGCCGCCGCGTAGTCGGCGCGGGAGGCGGAGGAGACGCGGCCGGCGCCGGCCGCATTGGTGACCGCGTTGTACTCGAGGACCGGGGCGAGGTTCTCGGTGTAGTTCTCGTGGTACCAGCCGTTGCGCAGCAGCGCGTACGGCAGTCCGGACGCCAGGAGCGCCTTCTCGGTGCCCCGGTGGTCGTCGGCGAGTGCGGCCGTCAGGCTGCCGGGGGCGCTGGTGTAGGCGAGCAGCGCGACGTCGGCGGCCTTGGCGGCGTCGATGACGACCTGGTGCTGGCCGACGCGGTCGTTGCCGACCTCGCTGCCGGATATGAGCAGCACCTTGTCGCCGGCCGCGAAGAGCCCGTCGAAGGTCTCGGGGGCGTTGTAGTCGGCGACGGCGATCTTCACGCCGCGCTCGGCGAAGTCGGCGACCTTCTCGGGGGAGCGGACGACGGCGGTGACCTGGTCGGCCGGAACCTTCTCCAGCAGCTGCTCCACGACGTGGCGGCCCAGGTGTCCGGTGGCTCCGGTGACGACGATGCTCATGATCAGAACTCCTTGTGGGGTGCGGTGGCACTAACCCTAGGAGGTGCGCTAACTGAACGAAAGTACCCACTTTGAAGTAAGGTACTGGCATGGCCGTAAGTACCGTGGCAGGCGCAAGGAAGAAGACGAAGGCGACGATGAACGCGACTTCGAGCGCGGAGTCCAGTGCGACGTCGACCGCGACCTTGACCTCGACGTCGAGTGTGGCGTCGAACAAATACGACCTCGGTGAGGCGATGTGCCCCCACCGACTGGTCCTGGAGCACGTCACCAGCCGCTGGGGCGTCCTCGTGCTGATCGAACTCCTGGAACGCCCCTACCGCTTCAGCGAACTGCGCCGGGCGATCGGCCGGGTCAGCGAGAAGATGCTGACCCAGACCCTCCAGACCCTGGAGCGCGACGGCCTGGTCCACCGCGACGCGAAGCCGGTGATCCCGCCGAGGGTCGACTACTCCCTGACCGACCTGGGCCGCGAGGCGGCGGAACAGGTGCGCGGGCTGGCGCTGTGGACCCAGGACCGGATGGGGGAGGTGCAGAAGGCGCGGGAGGTGTACGACGCGCGAAAGGGCCGCTCCGGGCAGGGCTGACGCAGGCTTCCGGGGTCCGTCCGAAGGTATGTCGACGGCGCCTGGGGGCACACATATGTCAGGGCGTTGGTCGACATGCGAGACACGTCCTTCCATGCGCCCCCTCTCCGCCTCCCACGCTGCCTTGAGTCGCCGGGCAGGCTGGGGGCGGAGTGCAACGCCCACCGCGCACCCGCCCACGATCCGCCCTTCGGTGCGCGGTCACCGGATCCAGGGGGATTGCTTGACATGGCCACACAGATTCCGGCCGCGCGGGCCAGCAGGATCGGTTCTGCGGTAGCGGCGGGCTTTGGCTGGTTACGGGCCCCGTTCGCGCGCGAGACGCGCCGCCGACGGCAGGAGGGCATCATGGCCGACCTCCTCCGTCAGCTCACGCTCATGACCGAGGAGATCCACCGCGCGAACCTCATCCAGCATTACCGCCTCGTCGTGGATCAGCTGGACCGGGCGATCGACGATCCGACGCTCGCCACCGCCGTCAGCACGCTCACCGACATCTCGGAGCGCAAGCGCCGCGCGATGCTCTACGCCAACCGGGAGTGGGGAATCCTGCTGCTCGCCCACCGGGTCGGCGCGATGGACTGGGACGAACTGCTTGGCACCCTGCGGGTCCTGTGCCGCAACAAGGTCTTCGCCGAGTACTGGGAGCGAACGGTCGAGCACCGCCGGAGCCTGCCGGCGGAGTCGCTGGAGGCACGGGTCGGCAGGGCCGTAGACGTCATGATCGACGATCTTGCGGACGACCCCGACGAGTGGTGGATCGTCGGACCAGGCACCGAAGCCACGCCACCCTGATCGAACAGTTCGGCGTCTCTTTCACTCGAAAGAGTGGTTTAGGGGATGCGGGTCGGCCATTCCATCAATGAATCGGGCTCAGGTTGGAAGAAACCCCCGGGTCACCGTGACCCCAGGGTCCGGCAATCGTTATTAAGGCCCCTGTGAGATTCGGGGTCTCGCGGCCCCGAGAGGGGTCCGCTCTTGGCGCGCATCGAGAACCAGTCCGCCGGCATCATCGTCCGCCGCCTCGGGGATCCCCCTCGTCAGCGGGGCAGCTACTCCGGCGAGACCTGTCCGGACCTCTTTGAACTGTCCGACGGCAACTTCGCCGTCATCGGCACCGAAGCGACCGACGCCCTCGACCCCCACCTGCCCCCGGACGCGGCCCGAGCGGACTACGAGCGCATCGTCGTCATCACCCGGGACACCCTCATCCGCGCCAAGAAGGACATCCCCGACGCGTGACGCCAAGGGCCTGGGTGCCGTACGGCACCCAGGCCCTCAACCCTGTTCGCTCCTGTTCGGAGAACCCGGTCAGCCCACAACCGTCCAGGTGTCCCCACCCGCCAGCAGCGCCGCCAGATCCCCCTTGCCGTTCTGCTCGATCGCCGAGTCCAGCTGGTCGGACATCTGCGTGTCGTACACCGGCCGGTCCACCGCGCGGAACACGCCGATCGGCGTGTGGTGCAGGGTGTCCGGGTCGGCCAGGCGGGACAGGGCGAAGGCCGTGGTCGGGGATGCGGAGTGGGCGTCATGGACCAGGATCTGCGACTCGTTCTCCGGCGTGACCGTGACGACCTTCAGGTCACCGGTCTGTACGTCGCGTACGACACCGCGCGAGCCGTCCGTACCGAAGCGGATCGGCTGCCCGTGCTCCAGCCGGATCACCGCCTCCTCGGCCTGCTGCCTGTCCTTGAGGACCTCGAAGGCGCCGTCGTTGAAGATGTTGCAGTTCTGGTAGATCTCGATCAGCGCCGTGCCCTTGTGGGCGGCGGCCTCGCGCAGGACCTGCGTGAGGTGCTTGCGGTCGGAGTCGACCGTCCGCGCCACGAAGGACGCCTCCGCGCCGATCGCGAGGGACACCGGGTTGAAGGGCGCGTCCAGCGAGCCCATCGGCGTCGACTTGGTGATCTTGCCGACCTCGGAGGTCGGGGAGTACTGGCCCTTCGTCAGGCCGTAGATCCGGTTGTTGAACAGCAGGATCTTGAGGTTGACGTTGCGACGCAGGGCGTGGATCAGATGGTTGCCGCCGATCGACAGCGCGTCCCCGTCGCCCGTCACCACCCACACCGACAGATCCCGGCGCGAGGTGGCCAGGCCCGTCGCGATCGCGGGGGCGCGGCCGTGGATGGAGTGCATGCCGTACGTGTCCATGTAGTACGGGAAGCGGGACGAGCAGCCGATGCCCGAGACGAAGACGATGTTCTCCTTGGCCAGGCCCAGTTCCGGCATGAAGCCCTGGACCGCGGCGAGGATCGCGTAGTCACCGCAGCCGGGGCACCAGCGCACTTCCTGATCGGACTTGAAGTCCTTCATGGACTGGCGGGCCTCGGCCTTGGGGACGAGTGAGAGTGCCTCGATCGTGCCCGTGCCTTCCGCGGACGTCTCAGGCATCGATGGCCTCCTTGAGAGCCTTGGCGAGCTGTTCCGCCTTGAACGGCATGCCGTTGACCTGGTTGTACGAGTGGGCGTCCACCAGGTATTTCGCCCGGACCAGGGTGGCGAGCTGGCCGAGGTTCATCTCGGGGATCACTACCTTCTCGTAGCGTCCGAGCATCTCGCCCAGGTTGCGCGGGAACGGGTTCAGGTGACGCAGATGCGCCTGCGCGATCGACTCGCCGGCGTTGCGCAGGCGGCGGACGGCAGCCGTGATCGGGCCGTACGTCGATCCCCAGCCCAGCACCAGCGTCTTCGCCTCGTGCGGGTCGTCGACCTCGAGGTCGGGCACCTCGATACCGTCGATCTTGGCCTGGCGGGTGCGGACCATGAAGTCGTGGTTGGCCGGGGCGTAGGAGATGTTGCCCGTGCCGTCCTCCTTCTCGATGCCGCCGATCCGGTGCTCCAGACCCGGCGTGCCCGGGATCGCCCACGGCCGGGCGAGGGTCTGCGGGTCACGCTTGTACGGCCAGAAGACCTCGGTGCCGTCCTCCAGGGTGTGGTTCGGCCCCTGTGTGAACTGCACGGCCAGGTCCGGCAGCTCGTCCAGGTCCGGGATGCGCCAGGGCTCCGAGCCGTTGGCCAGGTAGCCGTCGGAAAGGAGCATCACTGGCGTGCGGTACGTCAGCGCGATCCGCGCCGCCTCCAGAGCCGCGTCGAAGCAGTCCGCCGGAGTGCACGGGGCGACGATCGGCACCGGCGCCTCGCCGTTGCGGCCGAACATCGCCTGGAGCAGGTCCGCCTGCTCGGTCTTGGTCGGCAGACCGGTCGAGGGCCCGCCGCGCTGGATGTCGATCACCAGCAGCGGCAGTTCCAGCGACACCGCGAGCCCGATGGTCTCCGACTTCAGGGCCACGCCCGGACCGGAGGTCGTGGTCACCGCGAGCGAGCCGCCGAAGGCCGCCCCCAGCGCCGCGCCGATGCCGGCGATCTCGTCCTCGGCCTGGAAGGTCCGGACGCCGAAGTTCTTGTGCTTGCTCAGCTCGTGCAGGATGTCCGAGGCCGGGGTGATCGGGTACGAGCCCAGGAACAGCGGCAGGTCCGCCTGCTGGGACGCGGCGACCAGCCCGTAGGACAGCGCGAGGTTCCCGGAGATGTTCCGGTAGGTGCCGACCGGGAAGGCCGTGGTGGCCGGGGCGATCTCGTAGGAGACGGCGAAGTCCTCGGTCGTCTCGCCGAAGTTCCAGCCCGCGCGGAAGGCTGCGATATTCGCCGCCGCGATGTCGGGCTTCTTGGCGAACTTCGAGGTCAGGAACTTCTCGGTGCCCTCGGTCGGCCGGTGGTACATCCAGCTCAGCAGGCCCAGCGCGAACATGTTCTTGCTGCGCTCGGCCTCCTTGCGCGTGAGGTCGAACTCCTTCAGAGCCTCGACGGTCAACGTTGTCAGGGGCACCGGGTGGAGGCTGTAACCGTCGAGCGAGCCGTCCTCCAGGGGGCTGCTGGCATAGCCCACCTTCTGCATCGCGCGCTTGGTGAACTCGTCCGTGTTGACGATGATCTCCGCGCCGCGCGGCAGATCGCCGATGTTGGCCTTCAGGGCCGCCGGGTTCATCGCGACCAGCACGTTCGGCGCGTCGCCCGGCGTCAGGATGTCGTGGTCGGCGAAGTGCAGCTGGAAGGAGGACACACCCGGCAGCGTGCCGGCGGGGGCCCGGATCTCGGCAGGGAAGTTCGGCAGCGTCGACAGGTCGTTGCCGAAGGTCGCCGTTTCCGAGGTGAAGCGGTCGCCGGTGAGCTGCATACCGTCGCCCGAGTCCCCCGCGAAACGAATGATCACCCGGTCCAGCCGGCGGACGTCCTTCGTCCCTGCCGGTTTGCGCTGCTCTCCCACGACGGCTTCGTCGGCCTGCTCCGCTGGGCTACTGACCTGGCTGGTCACTGAACTGGACCTCCTTCGAGGCGGCTGTCTGGGCATGGCCTTCCCGCAAGCCTTCCCAGGATCAACCCTACGTCCGCAAAGGTCGCCCTCCCTGGGCCATTCGCATGACGGACATGGATTTGAGACGGTTCGCCACCCTGACTTGTCATGGTTTACGCGCCCCCCGGCGCTGCTTCTGAAGACGCTCCTTGCTCTTTGTTCGGTTGCCGTGCTGCTGCCTGCCCGGCGGGTTTCGTGCCTGTTCGCCGGCTGCCGTGGGAGCGGTCACCCATTTGACTGACACGGTGTCCGGCCGTCAGGAGTTCAGATAGGTGAGAACCGCGAGAACACGGCGGTGATCCCCGTCGCTCTGGGACAGCCCGAGCTTGAGGAAGATGTTGCTGACGTGCTTTTCCACGGCGCCGTCGCTCACCACCAGCTGCCGGGCGATCGCGGAGTTGGTCCGTCCCTCGGCCATCAGCCCCAGCACCTCCCGCTCCCGCGGGGTGAGCCCGGCGAGCACGTCCTGCTTGCGGCTGCGGCCCAGCAGCTGGGCGACGACCTCCGGGTCCAGGGCCGTACCTCCCTGGGCCACCCGCACGACGGCGTCCACGAACTCACGAACCTCGGCGACCCGGTCCTTGAGCAGATAGCCCACGCCACGGCTGGAACCCGCCAGCAGTTCGGTGGCGTACCGCTCCTCCACGTACTGCGACAGCACGAGCACCCCGAGTCCCGGGTGCGCCTTGCGCAGCTGTACGGCCGCCCGCACCCCTTCGTCGGTATGTGTGGGCGGCATCCGCACGTCCGCGACCACCACATCCGGCAGCTCTCCCTGGCCGTCCAGCTCCGTGATGGTCTTGATCAGCGCGTCGCCGTCTCCGACCCCCGCCACGACCTCGTGCCCACGGTCGGTCAACAGCCGGGTCAGCCCCTCCCTGAGCAGCACCGAATCCTCGGCGATGACCACCCGCACCCTGTCCTCCACGATCCTCGGCCCCCCGACCCTTGGCATTCGGCCGAGCGTCCCCCGGCCTGGCGTCCTTCGCGACCTCAGTATCCCGCGATCGGCTTCTCCGCACCGGGCCTGTGGATAACCCGCCCGATCCAGTTCGGATCGGGTTCGGGGGCGTGCGCTCGAGGGGCGTGACGACGGCCTGGACGCGGACGAGGTCCGCCTCCAGGCCATGGCAGTCGTCTACTCGTCTGACTGCACGTTCCCTGCGTCTGACTACACGGTCTCTGGGTCTGATCGCGCGATCCTTGCGTCTGACTACACGGTCCCTGCGTCCGGTCGCGCGATCTTTGCGTCGAACGGCACGGTCCCTACACGGTCCGCCAGGGAAGCTCCGCCGTAATCCGGGTGGGCCCCCCGACCGGCGAATCGGCGACCAATATCCCGTCCACCGCGTCCAGCCGCTCCGCCAGCCCCGCAAGGCCCGAGCCTCCGGAGACGTCCGCGCCACCGATCCCGTTGTCCACGACCTGCAGCATCAGCCGGTTCTCCACCCGCCACACATCCACGGCCGCCCAGGTGGCCTGCGAGTGCTTGCTGATGTTCTGGAGCAGTTCGGACACCGTGAAGTACGCGATCCCCTCGATCGCCGGCACCGGCCGCTCCTCCAGGTCGACCTGCACCTCCACCGGCACCGTGCAGCGCGAGGCCACCGCCGACAGCGCGGCGTCCAGCCCCCGGTCCGTCAGCACGGCCGGATGTATCCCGCGGGCCAGATCGCGCAGCTCCTGCAGTGCCGTCTTCACCTCGCCGTGTGCCTCGTCGACCATCCGTGCCGCCGCCTGCGGGTCCTCCGCCAGCTTCTCCTTGGCGAGGCCCAGATCCATGGCCAGGGCGACCAGGCGGGCCTGGGCACCGTCGTGCAGGTCGCGCTCGATGCGGCGCAGGTCGGCGGCGGCCGTATCGACGACGACACCGCGATCCGACTCCAGCTCCACCACGCGCGTGGCCAGCCGCGACGGCCCGAGCAGACCGTGCACCAGCAGCCGGTCGACCATCGTCAGCGCACGCACGATCCAGGGCGTGGCCAGCGTGAAGAGCAGGCCCACGAGGGCGGTGACCGTGATCTCGAAGGGGTTGTCGAGGTAGATGCCGTGGGTCTCGTCGCCGTACAGCTGAAGGCCGTCCTGACCGGCCCACACCGGGAAGACCCAGAACCACAGCGGATACGTCAGCAGCGCCCAGCCGTACGCCCAGACGTTCACGGCGACGACGAAGGAGAACACCGCCCACGGGAAGTGCAGCACCGCGTACAGCAGCGTCCGCCATGATGTCCCGCTCTTCAGGACGGCGCCCATCCACGCCACGAAGCCGCGCCGCCGCATCCGCAGCGGCTCCGGGTCGGCCACATCCAGGTCCAGCAACGCACGCGCGCGTACTCGCTCCAGCGCCCCGAAGGCGCGGCAGCCGGCCAGACCCGCCGCCAGCACCGGTATGCCGAGGAACGTCACCAGCAGGCCGGCGCCCAGCGACACCATCGTGATGGCGTACACGAACAGCACGATGCTGATCGGCAGGCTCAGCAGCACGTACCCGAACTCGCGCCAGCTGCGCGCCTCGAACGGTGCTCGCAGCCCGGCCGGCAGCCGATGCCGTCGCTCGCCGCCGTGCTCGGGAAGGCCGCGCTCGGGGAGACCGAGCCCCTGCCCGTAACCCTGTCCGTACTCCGTGGCCATCGGCGTCGTCCATTCTCCTCGTCCCGTCAGCCCCGCCGGGGCTGTGCCGTCCTATCTCCACCCTGCTGGACCGCAGGTCCGCGCAACATGGAGGCCGTCGGCGTCTTGAACGGGGGGTTTTCCCTACCCCTGCCCGAGGGCGCGGTCCCGCCAGGGCAGCTCCGCGACCACCGTCGTGGGACCGCCCAGCGGTGACTCGATGACGAACCGGCCGTCCACGGCGTCCAGCCGGTCGGCGAGCCCGCGCATGCCCCCTCCGCCGACGAGGCGGGCGCCCCCGCCACCGTCGTCCCACACCTGGATGAGCAGCCGGTCCTCCGACCGCCGCACATCGACCGACGCCGCCTTCGCCCCGCTGTGCTTGCTGATGTTCTGCAGCAGCTCGGAGACGGTGAAGTAGGCGATGCCCTCGATGGCCGCGGCCGGTCTGGACAGCAGGTCGACGGTCACCTTCACCGGCACCGTGCAGCGCGAGGCGACCGCCGAGAGGGCGGCGTCCAGTCCGCGGTCGGTCAGGACGGCGGGATGGATGCCGCGCGCCAGATCGCGCAGTTCCTGCAGGGCGAGTTTCACCTCGCCGTGCGCCTCCGCGACCATCGCGGCGGCATGGTCGGGGTCCTCGAGGAGCTTCTCCTTGGCCAGGCCCAGCCCCATGGCGAGGCTGACGAGACGGGCCTGGGCGCCGTCGTGCAGATCGCGCTCGATGCGGCGCAGATCGGCGGCGGCCGTGTCCACCACGACCCCGCGGTCCGACTCCAGTTCGGCGATACGGCGCTCCAGCTCGTCGGAGGGCGACAGCAGGCCGCGCACCATCGCGCGGTCCGCGTTGGCCAGGCCGCGCGCGATGAACGGCAGCACCGGCCACAGCACGAACAGCGAGGTCAGCGTGATGGTGAAGGTGAGGATGCCCCAAGGAAGCCGGATGAAGTCGTACAGGATCGTCCGCCAGCCGACCGGGTCCTTCACCGCCTGCCACAGCTGCGGGAAGAAGCCGTCCCTGCCGCCGCGCAACGGAAGCGGACTCGGCTCGTCCACCCGCACTCCGAGCAGCCCACGCGCGCGTGCCCGCTCCAGCTTGCCCAGCTGCCGCGCGCCGATCAGTCCGGCCGCGAGCAGCGGGACCCCGATCACTGTCAGCGTCAGAAAGGCGCCGGTGAACAGCACCGTGGCGACGTAGACGAAGCCGAGCACTGACACCGGAAGGTTCGCCAGGAGGTGCGCGATCTCCTTCCAGGTGGTCCGGTCATAGGCGAAACGGGCAGGTGGCAGCGGTGTTCGGCCGCTGTCGGGCCGCCCGGCGGCGTCCCGAGAGGGGCTGGGGCTTTCGGTCATATGGGCTAGCGTGCCGCGCGGTGCGCCGCCGCGCCATGAGGCGGACCGCCGCGATCTACCGGGGGAAAACCCCACCCCGCACCCCTGCCGGCCCGTGGACCTCCCCGCGGCCCCGCACCCGGCCGTCGCATCTCGACGAGATCTCAACGCGTGACGGGCTGCTTACGGTGTCTTTAGCAGGGCCTAGACTCCCGTGCGTACAGATCGTCGAACAGCGGTGTTCACGAGATCACCGTTGTTCGCGAGATCACCGTTGTTCACGTGATCTCAGTAGTTCATGAGTTCACATAACGCAGGACACTGGTCTCAGGGCCTGTTTCCTGGGGCATCGGTCACGAGGTCAGGGAGCGAGGGGCGGACGTGTCGGAACAGACCGTCGTCGTCGCGGCGGATGCGCACAACGTCGTCGTCTCGGCGGACTACTTCCAGTCCTACTCGGTGGTCGGACTGCTGGCCGTCATCGGCGTGCTGTTCGTCGCCGTCGCCTTCGGGGCGGGCCGACTTCTGCGCCCGGTGGTCCCCACCCCCGAGAAGCTGCTGACGTACGAGTGCGGCGTCGACCCGGTCGGCGAGGGCTGGGCCCACACCCAGGTCCGCTACTACGTGTACGCCTTCCTGTACGTGATCTTCGCCATCGACTCGATCTTCCTCTTCCCCTGGGCGACGGTCTTCGCCGACCCCGGCTACGGCGCGACCACGCTCGTCGAGATGTTCGTCTTCCTCGGCTTCCTGGCCGTGGGCCTGCTCTACGCATACAAGAAGGGCGTCCTGGCATGGACGTGACGCCAGACACCAATGAGCAGCCGGTTCTGCTCCCGGAGCCGAAGCGACTGGGCGCGCTGGCCCGTCTCGCGCCCGAGCCGATGAAGGTGATCCTCAACTGGGGCCGCCGCTACTCGCTCTGGGTCTTCAACTTCGGCCTCGCCTGCTGCGCGATCGAGTTCATCGCCGCGTCGATGGCCCGCCACGACTTCATCCGCCTCGGCGTGATCCCCTTCGCCCCGGGCCCCCGGCAGGCCGACCTGATGGTCGTCTCCGGCACGGTGACCGACAAGATGGCCCCGGCCGTGAAGCGCCTGTACGAACAGATGCCCGAGCCGAAGTACGTCATCTCCTTCGGGGCCTGCTCGAACTGCGGCGGCCCGTACTGGGACTCCTACTCCGTCACCAAGGGCGTCGACCAGATCATCCCGGTGGACGTGTACGTCCCCGGCTGCCCACCGCGCCCCGAGGCGCTGCTCCAGGGGATCCTGAAGCTCCAGGAGAAGATCGCGCGGGAGTCGCTGGGGGAGCGGTACGCGAGTGAGGCGGGGCGTCCGTCGACGGCGGCTCTGCAGAGTGGGCTGGTGCGGGGGCCGGAGGTGGCGGGGGCCGGTGGTACCAGCGGTGCTGGTGGTGGTAGCGGGACTGTTGGTGCTGGCGGTGCTGGCGACGCCGGTGGTACTGGCGGTGCGGGGGAGGCGTCCCGATGACGACGATCGGCTGGCTGCCCGCCCCCGTCGAGGACCTCTTCGGCCCGGAGGCCACGGCCGAGGAGTCGTACGAGGTCCTGACGGTCGACGTGCCCTCGACATCCTGGATCGAGGCGCTGGAGACGGCCCGTGACGAGCTGGGCTGCACCTACTTCGACTGGCTGAGCGCGGTCGACGAACCGGGCACGGGCTTCCGCGTCGCTGCCCACATCGCCGCCCTTTCTCCGGTACGACGCCTGCTGCTGCGTACGACGGTCCCGCACGGGTCGCCGACGCTGCCCTCGGCGGTGGGCGTCTACGCGGGCGCTGCCTGGCACGAACGCGAGACGCACGAGATGTTCGGCGTACTGTTCGCCGGCCACCCCGCCCTGAACCACCTGCTCCTCCCGGAGAACTTCGAGGGCCACCCCCTGCGCAAGGACTTCGTCCTGGCAGCCCGCGTGGCCAAGGCCTGGCCCGGCGCCAAGGAACCCGGCGAGTCCGAGCACGGCGGCCCGAAGCGCCGCCAGATGCTGCCCCCCGGCGTCCCCGACCCGAACGAATGGGGCCCCCTGAAGGGCCAACTCCCCCCTGCCCCGGCCCGCCCTGCCAGGGGCGCGGGCCGCGCGGCCGGGGAGCGCCCGGCACGGGCTGCGGGGGAGCGGCCGGTGCGGCGGGCTCGTACGACGGCGGAGGGTTCCGCGAGCCAGGCGGGGGCGTCCGAGGCTGGTGCGCCGACGGGTGGAGTTCCTGCGGCGGGTGCGGTGCGGCGTGCTCGTTCGGCGGCCGAGGGTTCGGCGAGTCAGGTGGGCGCGCCTGAGGCTGGGGCACCGGCGGCGGGCGGGGCGCGTCGTGCTCGTTCGGCGGCGGAAGGGTCGGTCAGTCAGCAGGGGGCGGCTTCCGCGGCTTCCGAGAGCGGGGCTTCTGCAGAGGGTTCGGTCTCGGAGAGCGGAGCTGCAGCGGAGGGTTCGGCTGCGGCTTCGGCGGGGGGAGCTCCCGGGGCGGGTACGGCGCGTCGTGCTCGTTCGGCGGCCGAGGGTTCGGTCAGCCAGGCTGCCGCTGCCGCTGCCGCTGCGGGTGCCGAGTCCGCGACGGCGGCGGGTACGGCTCCGGCGGGTGCCGATTCCGGGACGGAGACAGGCGCGTCTCCGGCGGGTGCCGGTACGACGCCGACCGCTTCCGGTACGCCGGCCTCGCCACGCCGCGCGCGGAGTGCCAGCGAGGGCTCGGCGAGCCAGCGGGCCGAGGCGTCGGCGGACACGACGGATGAGGGAGTGGAGGAGCGCGGAGCGGGGGAGGGCCAGGAGACGGCCACGCCCAGCACCTCATCGACCGCGAGCAGCACCCCGCCGCCGAATCGGCGTACCCGCAGCGCGGGCGAGGGCTCGGCATCGCAGCGTCCTGGCACGGGCTCCACCCCGATCGGTACCCGCCGATCGCGCAGCGCCTCGGAGGGCTCGGCGAGCCAGGGTGCCGCTTCCGGCGCCGCGGCGTCCGACACGACGGCATCCGACGCAGCGCCGGTGGGTACGGACGGCGAAGCGACCCCATCCGCGACCCGTTCGACCACTCCGAAGACCCCCACGGCTCCCCGCAGCCCGGACGCCCCGTGGCACCACGCCCGTCCGGCCTTCGACGCGCCCGAACCCCAGGGACGAGCCGAGCGTGAGCCCGAGCCGGAGACTGGGGCAAAGCGGACGCCGACGCCGGAGACCGAGGCCGAGTCGGCACCGGAGACCGGAGCGAAGCCCGCCACTTCCGCCGCGACCGCGACCGACGTGACTCAGCCGGATGCCGAGGCCGAGCCTCGCCCCGACCACGAGCCGCATCCCGACCACGAGCCGCGCCCCGCAACCGAGCCGCAGCCGGAGTCGGCCCCCGATCGGCCCGAGCCACAGCCACAGCTCGAGCCCGAGCCCGGCGAGGCTGCCCCGCCCACCACGCACGCTCCCGACGTCGAGCACGCGCCTGAAGGCGACCGCGAGTCTGAAGCCGATCAGGCCGTCACCCCCGACCAGGCCCCAGCCCCGGCACCCGGCGAAGAGCCCACCGAAGCCCAGCGAGCCCCCGGTGCCGCTCCCTCCCGCGAGCCCGCCCCGTCCGAATCCACGGCCACTTCCGCGGACGCAGACTCGCCAGCCCTCACCAACGACCCAATCGTCGACCGCACCGACCCCGCCGGAGGCCCGCAGTGAACGACGCGCTCGACGTCACCCTGCGACTCCTGATGGTCTTCGTCGTCTTCCTCACGTTCCCCCTGATCATCGGTCAGACCGAGCACAAGGTGATGGCCCACATGCAGGGCCGCCTCGGCCCGATGTACGCCGGCGGCTTCCACGGCTGGGCCCAGCTCGTCGCCGACGGCGTGAAGTTCGCGCAGAAAGAAGACGTCGTTCCGGCGGGCGCGGACCGCCGTATCTTCCAGCTGGCCCCCGCCGTGGCCCTCCTCCCTTATCTGCTCGTCCTCCTCGCCATCCCCATCGGCCCGGGCGAGGGCGCCGTCGGCGAGGTCATCGACGCGGGCATCTTCTTCGTCCTGGCCGTCATGGGCGTAGGCGTCCTCGGCTCGCTCATGGCCGGCTGGGCCTCCGCCAACAAGTTCTCCCTCCTCGGCGGCCTACGCACCGCCGCCCAGCTCCTCGCCTACGAACTCCCGATGCTGCTGACCGCCGCCTCCGTCGCGATGGCGGCCGGCACCGTCTCCCTCCCCGGCATCGTCGACGCCTTCGAGTGGTGGTGGCTGCCCTGGCAGATCGTCGGCGCGATCGTCTTCTTCGTCGCCGGCCTCGCCGAACTCCAGCGCCCGCCCTTCGACATGCCCGTCGCGGACTCGGAGATCATCTTCGGCGCCTACACCGAGTACACCGGCCTCCGCTTCGCCCTCTTCCTCCTTGCCGAGTACGCCGGAATCGTCGTCCTGTGCGGCCTGACCACCGTCCTCTTCCTGGGCGGCTGGCACGGCCCCTGGGGCGCCGACGGCCTCGGCTGGGTCTGGACCCTGCTGAAGACGGCCGTCCTCGCCTTCATCGTGATCTGGCTCCGCGTCACCTACCCCCGCCTGCGCGAGGACCAGCTCCAGAAGCTCTCCTGGACCCTTCTCGTCCCCCTTTCCCTCGCCCAGATCGCCCTCACCGGCGTCGTGAAGGTGGTGATCCAGTAACCATGGCCCCCATCCCCGGTAGTGGCCTGGCCAAGGGCCTGGCCGTCACCCTCCGCACGATGACGAAGAAGTCCGTCACCGCGCAGTACCCGGACGCCCAGCCCGACCTCCCGCCCCGCACCCGCGGTGTGATCGGCCTGTTCGAGGAGAACTGCACGGTCTGCATGCTCTGCGCCCGCGAGTGCCCGGACTGGTGCATCTACATCGACTCCCACAAGGAGACCGTCCCGGCGGCGACGCCCGGTGGCCGTGAACGCAGCCGCAACGTCCTGGACCGCTTCGCCATCGACTTCTCCCTGTGCATGTACTGCGGTATCTGCATCGAGGTCTGTCCTTTCGACGCCCTGTTCTGGTCCCCGGAGTTCGAGTACGCCGAGACCGACATCCACGACCTCACCCACGAACGCGACAAGCTCCGCGAGTGGATGTGGACCGTCCCGGCCCCGCCCGCCCTCGACCCCGGCGCGGAGGAGCCCAAGGAGATCGCCGCCGCCCGCAAGACCGCCGAGAAGCTGGCCGCCGCCCAGGCCGAGCCGGCCGAACCGCAGGAGGGAGAGTCGTGAGCCTCGTCGCAGCCGGCGCCACAGCGGCGCACGCCACGATCACGGCAGCCGACCAGACCCACGGCTTCCTCTCCCCGACCGGAGTCGAGATCGCCTTCCTCCTCGTCGGCCTGGTCACCTTCGGCGCCGCGCTGATCACCGTCACCACCCGGCAGCTGGTGCACGCCGCCCTGTGGCTGGTGGTCACGCTCGGCGGCCTCGCCGTCGAGTACCTCCTGCTCACCGCCGAGTTCATCGCCTGGGTGCAGGTCCTCATCTACGTCGGTTCCGTCGTTGTCCTCCTTCTGTTCGGTCTGATGCTCACCAAGGCCCCCATCGGCCGCTCCCCGGACGCCGACTCCGGCAACCGCTGGGCCGCCCTCACCGTGGCCGTCGCCGCCGCGGCCACCCTGATCTGGGTGGTCGTCGACGCCTTCCGCGCGACCTGGATCGACCTCGATGGCCCCGCCACCGGCTCCACCAGGGCCACCGGCGAGAGCCTCTTCCAGAACTGGGTCCTCCCCTTCGAGGCCCTCTCCGTCCTCCTCCTCACCGCCCTGGTCGGCGCGATCGTCCTGTCCCGCAAGGCGAAGACGGAATCGGGCTCTCTCTCTGTGAACTCCCGTGCCGTGACCGGTGGTTCCCCATCTGTCCCGGATTCCGGTAATCACTCGATCGGGCGGAACGAGCCGGTCGAGGGAACTGATCCGGCCGAGCAGGAAGGGGCCCGCTGATGCACCTCGCCTATCCCGCCGTACTCTCCGCCCTCCTCTTCTGCACCGGCCTGTACGGCGTCCTCGCCCGCCGCAACGCGATCCTGGTCCTGATGTCGGTCGAGCTGATGCTCAACGCCGTCAACCTCAACCTGGTCGCCTTCGACGTCTGGCTCAGCAAGACCGCCGAGGAGACCCTGCACTCCGGTCAGGCTCTGACCCTGTTCACCATCACCATCGCCGCCGCCGAGATCGGCATCGGCCTGGCGATCGTCCTCGCCGTCTACCGCAACCGCGGCACCTCGGACATCGACAAGCTCCGCGACACCGCCGAGAGCCACGACACCGACGGCCCCGACCGCGACGCCTCCACGGCCCCGCAGGCCGAGAAGGCTGAGGCCACCGCGTGACCACGACCACCCTCGCCGTACTCGTCCCCCTCCTCCCGTTCCTCGGCGCCGCGGCCGGTCTGCTCCTGGGCCGCACCGCCCCCGGTTTCGTCCGCCCGCTCGCCGTCCTGCCGACGCTCGCGTCCCTCGTGCTCGCCGCCGTGGTTGCCCTGCGCCAGGGCGGCGACCAGGCGATCAATGCCGCCACCGAACTCACGCCCACCGGGTCGGTGCCGATCGAACTCGCGCTGTACATCGACGGCTTCGCGGCCCTCGTCGCCGTCCTGGTCGGCGTCGTCGCGACCTGCGTGCAGATCTACTCGACGGGCTATCTCCGCGAGGACCCGCGCTATCCCTCGTACGCCGCGCTCGTCTCCCTGTTCACCTCCGCGATGCTGCTCGTCGTCTACTCCGGCGACCTGATGGTGCTGCTGGTCGGCTGGGAGATCATGGGCATCTGCTCGTACTTCCTGGTCGGCCACTACTGGGAGACCTCGGAGGCCCGCGCCGCCTCCATCAAGGCCTTCCTGGTGACCAAGCTCGGTGACGTCCCCTTCCTCATCGGTCTGTTCGCGCTGGCCACCGACGCCGGGTCCTTCCGCATCACGAAGGTCCTCGGCACCGTCGCGAGCGGCGGACTCGACCACCCGACGCTGATCGCCCTGCTGCTCCTCGCGGGCGTGGCCGGCAAGTCGGCGCAGTTCCCGCTGCACACCTGGCTTCCCGACGCGATGGCTGGCCCGACGCCCGTCTCCGCGCTGATCCACGCCGCGACGATGGTCGCCGCCGGTGTCTACTTCGTCGCCCGTCTCCTCCCGGTCTTCGAGGCCTCCCAGGCCGCGATGATCGTCCTCGCCGTGATGGCCGCGGTCACGATGGTGGGCTCGGGTCTCGCCGCGCTCGCCCAGGACGACATCAAGCGCGTCCTCGCCTACTCGACGATCGGCCAGCTCGGCTACATGACCGGCGCCCTCGCCGTCGCCGACCGCGGTGCTGCCGTCTTCCACCTCCTCTCGCACGGCGCCTTCAAGGCGCTGCTGTTCCTCGCGGCGGGCGTGATCATCCATGCCGCCGGCACCAACTCGCTGGCCGCCATGTCCCGCATGAAGGACCTGCGCGCCCGCGTCCCCGACGCCTACTGGACGATGACCGTGGCGCTCCTCGCGCTCGCCGCGATCCCGCCGTTCAGCGGCTTCTTCTCCAAGGAGTCCGTCCTCGGCGCCGCCGAGCACGTCGCCACCGGCCACGCCGAGCGCGTCCCCGGCGCCGCGGGCTGGCTCGTCCTCGTCGCCGGTCTGCTCACGGCCCTGCTCACCGCCGCCTACGCGATGCGCCTGTGGCTGCTGGCCTTCCGCGGCCGGGGTGCCGAGGCCCCCGACCACGGCAGGCAGCCGCTGACGATGACCGTGGTGCTGTGGGTGCTCGCCGCCCCGTCCCTCGCCGCCGGGGCGCTCGCCTACCGTGTGCTCCCCGCGTGGTTCGACGGCCGCGACCTCACCCCGACGCTCGCCACCTCCGTCCTCGGCACGGGCGTGGCCCTCATCGGTGGCATCGTCACCTACGCGGCCTGGCGCCACACCACGGGCGTAGCCGCCCGCGTCCCGCTGGGTGCAGTTGCGGCCCACCCCGAAGGCGACGCCGCCCAGGTCGAGGCCGAGGCCATCGCCGGCCACGCGCCCGTGTACGGGGGAGTGGCCTACGCACCCGACCCGGCAGACCCCGGCCGACTCCTGCTCGGCCCGCTGCACCGCCACGCCGCCGTCGGCTTCCACCTCGACGCCGTGTACCAGGCGCTGTTCGTCCGCCCGGTCCAGGCCGGTGCGAGTCTCGTCCGGTTCCTCGACCGCGAGGTCGTCGACACCTACGTGCGCGGCGCGGGGGCCCTACCCCGCTGGCTCGGCATCGCCGTCCGGCGCGCCCAGACCGGCAATGTGCAGACCTATGTGAGCGCGCTGCTCGCCGGCACCGTCGTCCTCGCGGTCGCCGCCGTCCTCGTCGCCACGGGAGCGTGAGCAGGCGTGATCGATATCAACGAGTCCGTGATGCAGTTCCTTCTGGCGTTCGTCGTCGTCGGCCCGCTCCTCGGCGCGGCCGCCGCTCTCCTGCCCGCCCCGCCCGGGCTGAAGGGGAAGTCGCCCGAGCAGGCCGTGCTCCGGCACGGTGTCACCGTCACCGGCGCCGTCCTCATCGCCGCGATCGTCCTCGCGCTCGGCTTCGACCACGACCAGCCCTCGAAGATGCAGGCCAGCACGGACATCAGCTGGATCCCCGCACTCGACGTGCGCCTCCACCTCGGCATCGACGGCATCTCCCTCCCCCTTCTGGTCCTGACCGCGCTGCTGACCTTCCTCTGCGCGCTCTACTCGTACTTCAAGATGCCTTCGGGCCCGACCCCGAAGGCCTTCGTCGCACTACTGCTGGTCCTGGAGTCCGGCACCCTCGCCACCTTCGCCGTCCTCGACCTGCTGCTGTTCTTCCTCGCCTTCGAGATGGTCCTGATCCCGATGTACTTCCTCATCGCCCGCTGGGGCGGCGAGGGCCGGGCCGCGGCAGCTTGGAAGTTCATCCTCTTCACCCTGCTCGGCTCCGTGGTCATGTTGCTCGGCCTGCTCCTGATCGGAATCAAGGCGGGCACATTCGACATGGTGGCACTCGCCACTGACAACGGCCGGTCACTGACCGCATCCGTGCAGGTCATCGCCGTTTTGGCGATCGGGATCGGGCTCGCGGTCAAGACGCCGATGTGGCCGCTGCACAGCTGGCTGCCCGACGCCCACACCGCCGCGCCGACCGTCGGCTCGGTCCTGCTGGCCGGCGTGCTGCTGAAGATGGGAACGTACGGGTTCGTCCGGATCCTGCTGCCGATCACCCCCGACGGCTTCGCCGACTTCGCGCCGTATCTCGCCGCCTTCGCCGTCGTCGGCATCATCTACGGATCCCTGGCCTGCCTCGCCCTCGCCAAGCGGGGCGCGAAGGGCGACCTCAAGCGCCTCATCGCCTACTCCTCCGTCGGCCACATGGGCTTCGTCCTGCTCGGCATCGCCACGATGACGCCGACCGGCGTGAACGGCGCCCTGTTCGCCAACATCGCCCACGGCCTCATCACCGGCCTGCTCTTCTTCCTGGTAGGCGCGCTGAAGGACCGTACGGGCACGACCGACCTCGATGCCCTGGCCGAGACGACAGGCGCCGCGCTGTACGGCAAGGCCCCGCGCTTCGGTGGCCTGCTCGCGTTCGCAGCGGTCGCCTCGCTCGGGCTGCCGGGCCTCGCCGGGTTCTGGGGCGAGATGCTCGCGCTGTTCGGTGCGTTCAACCCTGCCCCCGGCCTCAGCCGCCCGGCCTTCCTCACCTTCATGGCGATCGGCGCCTTCGGCACCCTGCTCACCGCCGCGTACCTGCTCGTCGTGGTCCGCCGCGTCTGCATGGGCGCCGTACCGCAGGAAGCCCCGAAGCTCGCCGACATCCAGACGTACGAGTTCGCGGCCTGGACGCCGCTCGTCGCCCTCACCGTCGTCGCCGGACTGTGGCCGAAGGTTCTCCTCGGTCTGACCGACCCGGCCGTGCAGCAGCTCCTCGCAGGAGGCACCCGATGAGCTCCCTGGCCCAGCCCGTGGCCGAGTCGCTGGTCCAGTCCGTCGACTGGCTCGCCATCGCGCCGCCCACCATCGCGGCGGTCGTGGCACTCGTGGTCCTCGTCGCCGACCTGTTCGTCGCGGAGAACAAGAAAGCCCTGCTCGGCTGGACGTCCGTGCTGGGCCTCGCCGCCGCCGCGCTCCTGCTGCTGCCCCTCCTGGACGGCGACCGCTCCACCTTCTGCCTCACCGGCGACCCCGGCGTGTGCAGCTATACGGCCGACCGCTTCACGCTCGTCATCCAGTTCCTGGTCCTCGGCGGCGCCCTCCTCGCGGCCCTCCTCTCGGTCACCGCCCTCAAAGACGCCAACAAGGGACTCCCCGAAGGGGAGTTCTGGTTCCTGCTGCTCTCCTCTGCTGCCGGAGCAGCCCTCCTGCCCGCCTCCCGGGACCTGGCGACCCTCATCGTCGCCCTGGAAGTCGCCTCTCTCCCGGCGTTTGCGCTGGTCGGCCTGCGCTACGGCGACCGCAAGTCCTCCGAAGCGGCCCTGAAGTTCTTCCTGTCCTCGGTCACCGCGACCGCGGTCAGCCTCATGGGCATCAGCTTCGTGTACGCCTCCACGGGCACCCTCTACCTCACGCAGATCGCCGAGCGGATCCAGAACGTCGACGGACAGCTCGAGATCCTCACCCAGACCGGAGTCGTTCTCACCCTGGTCGGCTTCGCCTTCAAGACGGCCGCCGTGCCCTTCCACTTCTGGGTGCCGGACACCTATGTGGGGGCGCCCCTGCCGGTTGCGGCCTACCTGTCGGTCGTCGGCAAGGCGGTCGGCTTCACCGGCCTGATCCTCGTCACGGTCGTCGCCCTCCCGTCCTACGCCGACGTCTGGGGCCCCGCCCTCGCGGCGCTCGCCGCACTCACCATGACCGTCGGCAACGTCGGTGCCCTGCGCCAGCAGGCCACGCGCGCTTACAGCGCGGTACGCCTGCTCGCCTGGTCCTCCGTCGGCCAGGCCGGCTACCTCCTGGTGCCGATCGCCGCGGCCGCGTACTCCGACGACGCCGAGCGGTCCATCGGCTCCACCGTCGCCTACGCCCTCATGTACGCCGCCGTGAACCTGGGCGCCTTCGCGGTGGCCGCACTCGTCGGCCGTACGAAGCCCCTCAACCGCATCAGCGACTACCGCGGCCTGTACGCGCGCAACCCGCTGTCCGCCCTGATCCTGGCCTTCTTCCTGCTCTGCCTCGCCGGACTCCCGCCGGGCATCATCGGCCTGTTCGCCAAGGTCACCGTCTTCTCCGCCGCCGTCGACGCGGGCCTCGGCTGGCTGGCCGTGATCATGGCCGTCAACGTCGTGATCGCGCTGTACTACTACCTGCAGTGGACGGCCCTGCTGTTCCGTGCCCCCGAGGGCGAGCCCGTCAAGCACCTTGTCCCCGCCCCCGTGACGGCCACGATGGCCCTCACCGGCGTCATCGCCGTCGCCCTGTCCGGAGCGCCTCAGCTGATCCTGCGCTTCGCCGACACCGGACTCTTCTGAGCCCTGGCGCATTCCGCACGCGCGCGTGACGCACCCACGCCCCCGCGCGCGTGCCGGCGCCTTCACTCGGACGGCCCACGCCCGCCGCCGTCCGCACCAGGGAACCCGTGGCCCTCGCCTGGCGTTGACCAGTACGGAAGGGTCCACTGGACGTGACACCACGGCACCAGTGGCACCGGAGATCGACCAGCAAAGGGTTCCCCTGCCGCACCACTTGGAGGGCGTACCGTGCACCGCCGGCACAACGGGCTCAGGACCGCAGTCCTCCTCGGGGGACTGTCCGCACTCATCATCCTCATCGGCAGCTTCTTCGGCCGCATGGGGCTCGTCGTCGCGGTCCTGATCGCGCTGGGCACGAACGCGTACGCGTACTGGAACAGCGACAAGCTGGCGCTACGCGCGATGCGCGCCCGCCCGGTCAGCGAGTTCGAGGCTCCGGGGCTCTACCGCATGGTCCGCGACCTCTCCACCCAGGCCCGCCAGCCCATGCCCCGCCTCTACATCTCCCCGACGGAGGCGCCGAACGCGTTCGCGACGGGCCGCAACCCGCGCAACGCCGCCGTGTGCTGCACCGAAGGCATCCTGCGCCTCCTCGACGAGCGCGAACTGCGCGGTGTCATCGGCCACGAACTCAGCCATGTCTACAACCGAGACATCCTGATCTCGTCGGTCGCCGGCGCCCTCGCCTCGGTGATCATGTTCCTGGTCAACTTCGCCTGGCTGATTCCGATCGGCCGCTCCGATGACGACGACGGCCCCGGCCTTCTCGGCATGTTGCTGATCATGATCCTGGGTCCGCTCGCCGCCACGCTCATCCAGCTGGCCATCAGCCGCTCCAGGGAGTACGAGGCCGACGCGTCAGGCGCCCAGCTCACCGGCGACCCGCTCGCCCTGGCCAGCGCCCTGCGCAAGCTCGAGCTCGGCACCAGGCAACTCCCGTTGCCCCCGGAGCCCCGCATCGAGACCGCCAGCCACATGATGATCGCGAACCCCTTCCGTCCGGGTCAGGGGTTCTCCAAAATGTTCTCCACCCACCCGCCGATGGCGGACCGTATCGCCCGGCTCGAAAAGATGGCAGGCCCCCCACAGTGAAGACCATCCTCAACGTCATCTGGCTCGTCCTGAGCGGCTTCTGGCTGTTCCTCGCCTACATGCTCGCGGGCCTCCTGCTCTGCATCACCATCATCGGCATCCCGTTCGGCATCGCGGCCTTCCGTATCGGCATCTACGCCCTGTGGCCCTTCGGATACACGACCGTCGAGCGCCGCGACGCCGGAGCGCCCTCCTGCATAGGCAATGTCCTGTGGCTGATCCTCGCGGGTTGGTGGCTGGCCATCGGCCACATCGTCACCGGCATCGCGCTGTGCGTCACGATCATCGGTATCCCGTTCGGCATCGCCAACTTCAAGCTGATCCCGGTGTCGCTGTTCCCGCTGGGCCGCGAAATCGTGTCGACGGACCAGCCGTTCGCGTCAGGCTGGTAGCCGAGCGGGCCGGGGCAGTCAGCCCTGGCCCGACCGGTGCGGTGAACCCAGGCCCCGCCTGGAGGTTGTCCACAACTCGGTGGTTATCCACAGGCCGGCCCGACTGTCAGTGGCGGCTTGCATCATGAATGCATGATCGAGAACGAGCAGTTGCTGACGAGGGTGGCGGACAAGGCCCGCAACACCCGTCCGTGGGGCTGGACTTCGCTCCCCGAGCCCGTGGACGCGGCCACCCTGGCCCGTGCCGAGGCCGCCCTTGGCTTCCGCCTGCCCCCACTGCTCGCCGACCTCTACCTGCGCATAGGAGACGGCGGATTCGGCCCGGAGTACGGCCTGTTGCCCCTGCTCGACAGCCCTCCGGCCGGCGAGCCCGCCGCCGTCATGCAGTACCTCGCCAACCGCGAGGGCGCCCGCAAGGACCCCGACTGGCCCTGGCCCGAGGGCGTCCTGCCGATATCCCACTGGGGCTGCGCGATGTACGCATGCGTGGACTGCCGCAGCCCCCAGGCCACCGTCCTGCTCTTCGAACCGAACGCCGACGACGCCGACGCGGCTTGGTACGTGGATGCCCCGAGCCTCAGAGACTGGCTGAGCGCCTGGGCCGACGGCACGGGCTGGTACGAGGAGATGAACGAGGAGCTGGAGATGGCCCCTTGGACCGACTTCCGCATACGGACAGAGGCGACTCGGGCGCGGTCCTGAGGAGGCGGGAACCGGCAGTTGCCGACTGGATCGCTGGGCGCTGATGGGCGCTGATCGGACGGCTCGTTGCCGAGAGGGCTGATTCCACGAGCGTTTCTGATGATGTCCGGTGCGCCATTACGCCCCGCTGTCGTTCCTTCGCGTCAATCGGCTGTACGCCCGCCACCCCCAGCCTGCGCCAGCCCTCACCAGCGGACCCCCATCCCCATCCTCATCCCTGCACCGCCCTACCGCCCCCGCCCACCCGACCGCTCCACCACCCACCGCTGCACCCCGTACGCGACCACACCCACCACCAGCACCCCCGCACCGGCCACGACCGATACCCCCGGAAGCGAGAACGCCAGCACCACACACCCGAGGAGCCCCACCGCCGGCACGACCCGTGAGGTCGGCTTCGAGTCGAGAGTCCAGGCCGACACGTTGGCCACCGCGTAGTACGCCAGCACACCGAAGGAGGAGAACCCGATCGCGCCTCGCACGTCGACCGTGGCGGCCAGGACCGCGACCACGGCACCCACGGCCAGCTCGGCCCGGTGCGGCACCTGGAAGCGCGGGTGCACGGCTGCGAGGCCACCCGGCAGATGCCGGTCGCGGGCCATGGCCAGCGTCGTCCGCGAGACGCCCAGGATCAGGGCGAGCAGCGAGCCCAACGCGGCGACGGCCGCGCCCACCCGCACCACGGGCGCCAGTCCCGGCGCCCCGGCCGCCCGCACCGCGTCGGCCAGCGGCGCGCCTGCGTCCCCGAGAGCCTCCGCCCCCAGCACGGAAAGGACAGCCACCGCCACACACACGTACACCGCCAGCGCGATACCCAGGGCCAGCGGAATCGCCCGGGGGATGGTGCGTGCCGGGTCCCGCACCTCCTCACCCAGGGTCGCGATCCGCGCGTACCCGGCGAACGCGAAGAACAGCAGCCCCGCCGCCTGCAGCACCCCACCCACGCCGCCCGAGGCCCCAACGTCCAGGCGCCCGGCATAGGACTCCCCGGACCCCAGACACACGACCACCACACAAGCGAGGACAGCCAGGACCACCGCAACGATCGCCCGCGTCAGCCAGGCGGACTTCTGGACGCCGCCGTAGTTCACCGCGGTCAGCGCCACCACGGCCGCGACGGCCACAGCGTGTGCCTGCCCCGGCCAGATGTACGCCCCCACGGTGAGCGCCATCGCCGCACAGGAAGCCGTCTTGCCGACCACGAATGACCAGCCCGCGAGATACCCCCAGAACTCCCCGAGCCGCTCGCGGCCGTACACATACGTGCCGCCCGAAGCCGGATACAGGGCGGCCAGTCGTGCCGACGACATGGCGTTGCAGTAGGCCACCAAGGCCGCGACCGCGAGCCCGAGCAGCAGCCCGGATCCGGCCGCGTGCGCGGCCGGCGCCAAGGCGGCGAAAATTCCGGCCCCGACCATCGAGCCGAGCCCGATGATGACGGCGTCCCCGACACCCAGGGTGCGCCGCAGCTGCGAGGGAGAACTGGAGCCCGTCATGGGCCGCACCCTACTGATCAGTGCAACCGAGGAGTGCCGCGGTGGCGTCCTCTTCCTCAACAGGGCACGAACAGGTGCGCCGCGGGCCGGACTCAGTGCCGAGCGGCATGCGGCGCGCAGCGCACACGCACGTCGCGCCAGGCACAGCCTGTCCGCACGGAAGCCACACAGTTCGGACAGTGAAAGCACAGCGCGGAAGGGCAGGTTCAGGGCATGACCATCATCAGCTGGATCATCCTGGGGCTGTTGGCCGGGGCCATCGCAAAGTTCCTGCTGCCAGGCCGAGACCCAGGCGGCTTCATCGGCACGACGATCATCGGTGTCGCGGGCGCGTTCATCGGTGGCTGGATCTCGGCCCGCTGGTTGGACCACCCGATCACCACGGACTTCTACGACGGCGCCACCTGGGCCGCCGCGATCGGCGGCTCGCTCGTGCTCCTGATCGCCTACCGCATCCTGTTCGGCCACTCGCGCAACTGAGCGATAAGCACACCCCAGGACCGCAGCCAGCAGGCGAGAAGGGTGGGTGCCGACGGGCGCCCACCCTTCCTCGTACTCCTACGACCGTGAGTCCGTTCGGACCGTGCGTTCGTTTGGACCCGTGAGTCAGTGGCTCACCGATAGTTCACGAACTGCAGCGCGAAGTCGAAGTCCTGGCCCTTGAGCAGGGCGATCACGGTCTGCAGGTCGTCACGGCTCTTCGAGCTGACCCGCAGCTCGTCGCCCTGGACCTGCGCCTTCACGCCCTTCGGACCCTCGTCGCGAATGATCTTCGCCACCTTCTTCGCGTTCTCCTGGGTGATGCCCTCCTGGATCGACGCGAAGATCTTGTACTCCTTGCCCGAGAGCTGGGGCTCGCCCGCGTCCAGGGCCTTCAGGGAGATCCCGCGCTTGATCAGCTTGGACTGGAAGACGTCGAGGACAGCGTTCACCCGGTCCTCGGAGTTCGCCTCCATCAGGATCTTTTCACCGGACCACGAGATCGAGGCACCCACGCCCTTGAAGTCGTAGCGCTGCGAGATCTCCTTGGCGGCCTGGTTGAGGGCGTTGTCGACCTCCTGCCGCTCGACCTTCGAGACGATGTCGAAACTGGAGTCGGCCATGTCCTGTGGCTCCTTGTATCGGGGTGCGTGTGGGGTGCGTATCGGCGGGCGTGGGGGTGGCCGCCGAGTCCGGGGCAGGCCCCGGACCGCATCCGGACAAGCCTAGCCACCCCTGGTCCCCCGGGAGGCGATCAATCGGGTGGCGAAGCACCCCTCCCCATCGGGTATTGTTTACGTCGTTGCCAGGGAGCACCGCCGAAGAAGCGGTTCGAACGGCAGCAACCCCGGCGGTGTGCCCGAGCGGCCAAAGGGAGCAGACTGTAAATCTGCCGGCTCAGCCTTCCCAGGTTCGAATCCTGGCGCCGCCACGCTGAGAGAAACCCCCTCCGATCTGCGGAAACGTAGAGCGGAGGGGGTTTTCGCGTCCCAGGACCCGCTCGGGGCACACTGAACGTCATGACGACGCGTCGCAGAAACTGCCCCGAGTGCCGACGTGAGATCGCCGTCGTCGCCGGTCGATTCGCACGGCACGATCCGCCCGGCGCGCGGGAG
The DNA here is from genome assembly GCF_900103585.1 of Streptomyces sp. cf386. GTDB lineage: Bacteria > Actinomycetota > Actinomycetes > Streptomycetales > Streptomycetaceae > Streptomyces. Next base: position 499,537 of record NZ_FNHV01000003.1, on the reverse strand, counting down.
AACGGGGAGCTCGTGTCGTGTCCCGGATCACGGCGACTGGCGCAACTCGGGGCCGCGCAGCCCGCCCTGGACGGGTACGTCGTGCCCGAGTTCCCCGGTCAGCTTCCGCTGTTCTGAGGTTCCGGTCTCCGGGGCCCCGCACCTAAGCGCCCGCCCGTACATCCATCCGCGTCACCAGCCCGTCCCCGCCGAACCGGTACACATGCTCGACCGTCTCCTTGGCCCACCGCTCGCCCGACGTGTCGCGCATCCCGGGCCGTACGGTCGCCACGACCGCCTCGCCGTCCGCGTCCAGGCGCAGACCCTCCAGCCGTACGAGGGGATGCCCCGCGGCGAACTGCCGCGCCCAGTACGCGCGTACCGCCTCGCGACCATGCAGCCGGACTCCGTCCAGGACGTTCGGCCAGTCCACGTCGGGCGCGAGGCAGCGTTGCATGAAGGGCTCTCGCTCGTCCGTCGAGAAGACCTCGTACATACGCCGCAACAGCGCCCCCTGAGCGGCGGGAACCCCCTCTGAGAACGCCTCCGCGCCCAACTTCAGTTCCCCGCCACCGACTTCACCGCCACCGACACCGGAGCCGAGCCACTGATCAGTTCTAGCGTCAGACCGGCCGTAGCCGGAGTCTCGAGCAACTCCGCGAGTACGGCGGCCACATCGTCGCGCGGAATGGGGCCGCGGCCGGTGCGGGCCTCCAGGCGTACCTGGCCGGTGCCGGCGTCGTTCGTCAGCGCGCCGGGGCGCAGGATCGTCCAGTCCAGGGCGTCCAGGCCACGGACGTACTCGTCGGCCTCGCCCTTCGCGCGCAGGTAGACGTCGAAGATCTCGCTGCCCTCGTGCCCCGGGTCCGCGCCCATCGACGACACGACCACGAAGCGCCGTACGCCCGCCCGGACCGCCGCGTCCGCGAACAGGACCGCCGCCCCCTTGTCCACCGTGTCCTTGCGGGCCGACCCGCTGCCGGGCCCCGCGCCGGCCGCGAAGACCGCCGCGTCCGCGCCCCGCAGATGCCCCGCGACCTCGTCGACCGAGGCCGACTCCAGGTCCAGCAGGAGGGGTTCGGCGCCGGCCTCCCGCAGGTCGTCGCCCTGCTCGGCCTTGCGGATGATCCCCGCGACCTCGACCCCGCGCGCGGCGAGCAGCTTCTCCAGCCGCAGCGCGATCTGACCATGACCACCAGCGATGACAATGCGCATGTTTCCGACCGTACGCCCGGACGGCCGCATCCGCCGCACGACTTCAGCCACGCCTCAGGTGTCCAAGGTGCGTGGCGCATGCTAAAGAGGCGCACAGTTACGTCCATGGGGCGCACGCCCGCGCGTGGGCGCCCGGCGTGCAAAGACCCCCAGCACCACTCCACCCACATCCACGCCACCCCTCAGGACAGCTCCCCCCGCCCCTGCCGAGGCAACCCCAACTCCGCGGCCACAGCCGAGTTGCAGTACTCCCGCACCGCGCTCGTCCGTGCCACCACGCGCCCCCGATGCACCACGATGCGGCTGTACGCGAGTGACAGCGCCCCCGCCAGCCGGTCTCCGCGCACCGCCAGCAGTTCGGCCGGGAAGCCCGCCTCCACCCGCACCTCCGGCAGGCCCAGCACCGCACGCGCCGACGCGCTCACGGCGTCGTAGGAGTCCTCGGGACGCAGCCCATGGCGCGAGGAGAGCAGGTAGGCGGCCTCCAGCGGGTCACCCCGTCCCACCGGGTTCGATACGTCCCTCAGGGCGCCGCTCCCGGCCGCGACGCGCACGCCGGCGGAGCGCAGCAGTCGTACGGGCGCCGTGGCCCGCCGTTCGACGCCCCCGCAGCCGCCCTGCGGCAGGCACACCACCGTCACTCCGGCTGCCGCGAGTTGGTCGGCGGCGCGGGAGGCGACCTGGGCGGGCAGGCGTCCCAGGGCGCCGCACGGTCCGAGCGTCACACCGGGGCGCAGCCCGCCGGCCATCGCGGCGAGGCGGGCCAGGCGGGCCGGGTCGGTGGCGTCGGTGTGCAGGTCGACGGGGCAGCCGTGCTCCGAGGCGACCTCCAGGACCGCCTCCACGTAACCCGTCGGATCCGGATCCAGGTCGGGACAGCCGCCGACCACCGAAGCGCCCATCTTGAGCGCGTCCCGCAGCATCGCGAGCCCGTCGGCGCCGGCCACGCCGGTCAGCAGCCGGGGCATCGCCACCGTCGTCAACTCGGTGAGCCCGCGCAGCGAACGACGTGCCTGCAGGACGGCGGCCAGCGCGCCCAGACCCTGGACGTCGCCCACGCGCACGTGTGCCCGCAGTGCGGTCGCCCCGTGCCCGAGCTGGAGCAGCGCGGCCTCGGTGGCCCGGCGCTGGACGTCGTGGGGGTCGTACGAGACCGGCCCGCCCTCGTCGGCGGAGAGGGCGGTGTCGCCGTGGGCGTGCGGTTCGGCCGGGGCCGGCAGGAGCAGATAGCCGCTCAGGTCCACGCGCGCGCTGCACGCGCGCGTGCCGTCACCCGCCAGGCTCCCGGCCGTACCGACCGCCTCGATGCGCCCGCCGCCCAGCCGTACGTCCACGGTCCGGCCGTCGGTGAGCCGTGCCCCGCACAGCAGCAGTGCGGACGGGTCGGCCGGTCCGGACGAGCCCGATGAGGACGACGAGTGGGGCGGCTGGGGCTGGCTGTCGGGCATCGCGTTCCAGAGGCTCGGGGCTGCGCGTCGGGGCTACGGGGACGGTGCTGGGTACTGCGCCGGGCACGCAAGATCACGCAGAGTGAGACGAGCCTAGGGTGGCGATCCGGCCCTGGCGTGCAGGAGCGCAATAGTCGTACCGGTGTGGCCCGCCGAACGGGAGCCCCGTCCGCGGTGCCGCAGTGGCCTGCGAGGCGTCTGCGCGGTCAGCCGATCGGCCGCAGGGAGGGGCCGCGAAACGGATTTGGGTGAACGGCAGCCGAGCGTGTAATGTCTTCATCGCTCGCCCCAATAGCTCAGTCGGCAGAGCGTCTCCATGGTAAGGAGAAGGTCTACGGTTCGATTCCGTATTGGGGCTCTGGTGTGTGAGGTTCCCGTCGCAAGGCGGGGCCCGATCGCATCACAGCGGTGTAGCTCAGTCGGTAGAGCAAGCGGCTCATAATCGCTGTGTCACCGGTTCAAGTCCGGTCACCGCTACTGACAGTAGCCGATTGCGGGGTCGGTCCTTCGATCGGCTACTCTTTCTTGCGTTAAACCAATCCCATCCGTTCGTCAAGGAGCACTCACGTGGCTGCCACCGACGTCCGCCCGAAGATCACGCTGGCCTGCGTGGAGTGCAAGGAGCGGAACTACATCACCAAGAAGAACCGGCGTAACAACCCGGACCGACTGGAGATGAAGAAGCACTGCCCGCGTTGCAACGCGCACACCGCGCACCGCGAGACGCGATAAATCAGGCTCGTACGCGAGGCCGCCCCCGAAAGTGGGGGCGGCCTCGCGTCGTTTCGGGCCCGGTTACCGGTCGGTTCCGGCCGACCACGGGCCGCCCAGAGCAGACACCAGGCAGACAGCAGGAGGTGCCGAGCCATGGCGCTCGACCAGTCCTTCGTGGGGCGGACTTACCCGCCCACCGACCCCTACGAGGTGGGCCGGGAGAAGATCCGGGAGTTCGCGCAGGCGGTGGGGGACTCCAACCCGGCGTACACGGACCCGGAGGCCGCCAAGGCGCTCGGCCACTCCGATGTGATCGCTCCGCCGACCTTCGTGTTCTCGATCACCTTCAGGGCCGCGGGACAGGTCATCGCCGACCCCCAGCTGGGCCTGGACTACAGCCGGGTGGTGCACGGCGACCAGAAGTTCGCCTACACCCGCCCGGTGCGCGCCGGCGACCGGCTGTCCGTCACCTCGACCATCGAGGCCATCAAGTCCATGGCGGGCAACGAGATCCTGGACATCCGCGGCGAGGTCCACGACGAGGCGGGGGAGCACGTCGTGACCGCCTGGACGAAGCTCGTCGCCCGTGGCGCGGACTCCGCAGAAGGGGAGGCCTGAGACCGATGACGGCGAAGATCGCGTACGGCGACATCGAGGTCGGCACCGAACTGCCCACCCAGACCTTTCCCGTGACCCGAGCCACGCTCGTCCAGTACGCGGGTGCCTCCGGTGACTTCAACCCGATCCACTGGAACGAGAAGTTCGCCAAAGAGGTCGGCCTGCCGGACGTCATCGCGCACGGCATGTTCACCATGGCCGAGGCGATCCGCGTGGTCACCGACTGGACCGGCGACCCGGGTGCGGTCGTCCAGTACGGCGTCCGCTTCATCAAGCCCGTCGTCGTACCGAACGACGACCAGGGCGCCACGATCGAGGTCAGCGGCAAGGTCGCGGCCAAGCTCGACGACAACCAGGTTCGCGTGGACCTGACCGTGAAGAGCGCCGGACAGAAGGTGCTCGGGATGTCGCGGGCGGTCGTACAGCTTGCGTGAACGGCACGCGTGCGTGCCGCGAGGTAAGGGGCGTTCTCCATGGTGGGGCGCCCCTTACGTCTCGCCCTACATCACTGCCGCCTTCATTGGGACCGCAGGCGCTACGCGCACCCCACCGAACCCGCGTCGTCCGCCGCAGGCATCCCCGGCCCCACCGCCGGAGGCACCCCGTCTCGTACCCTTGTGCCCGTGCAGGAACTCCACGACGCCCCCCTCGCCCCTCTCACCACCTTCCGCCTCGGCGGCCCCGCCACCCGCCTGGTCACCGCGACCACCGACGCCGACGTGATCGACGTCGTGCGCGAGGCGGACGCCAAGGCGACCCCCTTGCTGCTCATCGGCGGCGGATCGAACCTGGTCATCGGTGACAAGGGCTTTGAGGGCACCGCGCTCGTCATCGCCACCAAGGGCTTCGAGCTGGACGGCACCACCCTCGAGCTGGCCGCCGGCGAGGTGTGGACCGATGCCGTCGCCCGCACCGTCGAGGCCGGGCTCGCCGGGATCGAGTGCCTCGCCGGAATCCCCGGCTCCGCAGGCGCCACGCCCATCCAGAACGTCGGCGCCTACGGTCAGGAGGTCTCCGCCACGATCACCGAGGTGATCGCGTACGACCGCCAGGCAGGCGAAACCGTCGTCATCCCGAAGGCCGAGTGCGCCTTCTCGTACCGCCACAGCCGCTTCAAGGCCGACCCCGAGCGCTACGTAGTCCTGCGCGTCCGTTTCAGGCTGGAGGACGCCGACGGACTCTCCGCCCCCGTCAAGTACGCCGAGACGGCCCGCGCCCTCGGCGTCGACGTCGGTGACCGCGTGCCCCTGGCCGCCGCCCGCGAGACCGTGCTGAAGCTGCGTACCGGCAAGGGCATGGTCCTCGACCTCGAGGACCACGACACCTGGTCGGCCGGATCCTTCTTCACCAACCCGATCCTCACCGACGAGCAGTTCTCGGCGTTCCACGCGCGCGTGCGCGAGCGTCTCGGCGACGGCGTGGAGCCGCCCGCCTACCCGGCGGGGGAGGGCCACACCAAGACCTCCGCGGCCTGGCTCATCGACAAGGCGGGCTTCACCAAGGGGTACGGCACCGGCCCCGCCCGCATCTCCACGAAGCACACCCTCGCCCTCACCAACCGCGGTGCGGCGACCACCGAGGATCTCCTCGCGCTCGCTCGCGAGGTCGTCGCCGGCGTTCGCGAGGCCTTCGGCATCACGCTGGTCAACGAGCCGGTGACGGTCGGCGTCAGCCTGTAGGGCCCTCTTGCCGCGGGCGCGGCCGCGGGCGGCCTCAGTAGGCGACGCCCACGCCCTGCTTCACCGTGGCCCGGTCACGGACCGCCGCCAGCATGGCGTGCGCCACATCGGCGCGCGCCAGGAAGCGGCCCCGGACCGGGAACCCGCCCACGACCGTCCGGTACGAGCCGGTGAGCGGCTTGTCCTGAAGACGGGGCGGCCGTACGACCGTCCACTCCGTGGCGCTGCGGGCCAACTCGGCCTCCATCTCCCGCAGATCGGTGTAGATGTCCTTGAGGGCGGCCGAGACGATGCCGCGCATCGCCCGGTCGGCGAACCCGTCGCCCTCCGGCTCGGGGCCGACCGGCGCCGCGCTCACCACGACCAGCCGCCGCACCCCCTCGGCGTCCAGGGCACCGAGCACCGTACGCGTCAGACGGGCCGCGATCCCGGCGTCCTTACGGCTGCGGGCGCCGAGCCCGGACAGCACCGCGTCCCGCCCGGCGACGGCGGGGCGCAACGCCTCGGGGTCGGTCAGATCCGCGCGGAACACCTCCAGGCGGTCGCCGGTGAGGGGGAAGCGAGCGGGGTCCCGTACGACGGCCGTGACCTCGTGACCGGCGTGCAGTGCCTGGCGGACGATCTCCTTGCCGATGCCTCCGGTGGCACCGAAGACGGTGAGCTTCATGACGTCTCCCGGTTTCATGGCATCTCCCGGTTTCATACCGTCTCCCGCATGGGTGAGATTCGGTGGGTGAGTATTCACTCACCCCCTTCTCCTCTAGAGTGAGTAAGTACTCACCCACCCGTCAAGGGCGATTGGACGTTTCATGGAAAACCGGCCCACCCGCGTTCGACTGCTCGACGCCGCCCACGACCTGATGCTCACCGTCGGGCTGGCGCGGACCACGACGAAGGAGATCGCGAGGGCGGCCGGGTGCTCCGAGGCGGCGCTGTACAAGCACTTCGCCAGCAAGGAGGAGCTCTTCATCCAGGTGCTCACCGAGCGGCTGCCCCCACTCCGGCCGCTGCTCAGCGGCCTCGCGGCCGAGCCCGGTCGGCACTCCCTGGAGGAGAACCTCACCGAGATCGCCCGCCAGGCCGCGCTGTTCTACGAGCAGAGCTTCCCGATCGCCGCGTCGCTGTACGCGCAGACCGAGCTCAAGCGGCGGCACGACGACGCCGTACGACAGATGGGGGCGGGCCCGCATGTGCCGATCCAGGAGCTCGACACCTACCTGAGGGCCGAGCAGGAGATGGGTCGGGTCAGCACCGACGCGGACACCTTCGCGGCGGCGTCGCTGCTGATGGGGGCCTGCGCGCAGCGGGCGTTCGCTTATGACGCGACGAAGGAGGCGGTACGGCCGCCGGTGGACGAGTTCGCCGCCCGGCTGGCCCGCACGCTGCTCGCGGGCATCGCCGGCTGACTCCGTCGAACCGGACGACGCGGGCTAGGCCAGCCAGTCGTCCACCCCCGCCAGCAGCTTCCCCTTCACCTCCTCCGGCGCCGCCGACGCCCGCACCGACTGCCGGGCCAGCTCTGCCAGCTCCTCGTCCGAGAAGGCGTGGTGCCGGCGGGCGATGTCGTACTGGGCGGCGAGGCGCGAGCCGAAGAGCAGGGGGTCGTCGGCGCCGAGGGCCATCGGGACGCCGGCCTCGTAGAGCGTCCGCAGCGGGACGTCCTCGGGCTTCTCGTAGACGCCGAGGGCGACGTTCGACGCGGGGCACACCTCGCACGTCACGCCCCTGTCGGCGAGGCGCTTCAGCAGCCGGGGGTCCTCCGCCGCCCGCACCCCGTGGCCGATCCGGTTCGCGTCCAGGTCGTCCAGGCAGTCGCGGACCGAGGAGGGGCCGGTCAGCTCGCCGCCGTGCGGGGCCGACAGCAGGCCACCCTCGCGGGCGATGTGGAAGGCGCGGTCGAAGTCCCGCGCCATGCCCCGGCGTTCGTCGTTGGACAACCCGAAGCCGACCACGCCCCGCTCGGCGTACCGCACCGCGAGCCGCGCCAGCGTGCGGGCGTCCAGCGGGTGCTTCATACGGTTCGCGGCGACCAGGACGCGCATCCCCAGCCCCGTGTCCCGCGACGCCGTCTCCACCGCGTCCAGGATGATCTCCAGCGCCGGGATCAGACCGCCCAGCCGGGGCGCGTACGACGTCGGGTCGACCTGGATCTCCAGCCAGCCGGAGCCGTCCCTGACGTCCTCCTCCGCGGCCTCCCTGACCAGCCGCTGGATGTCCTCCGGCTGCCGCAGGCACGAGCGCGCCGAGTCGTACAGACGCTGGAAGCGGAACCAGCCCCGCTCGTCCGTCGCCCGCAGCTTCGGCGGTTCCCCGCTGGTCAGTGCGTCGGTCAGCGCCTCGGGCAGACGCACGCCGTATTTGTCGGCCAGTTCCAGCAGGGTCGCCGGCCGCATCGAGCCGGTGAAGTGCAGGTGCAGATGGGCTTTCGGCAGTTCAGAGACATCACGTACACGCTCCATTCCAGGATCCTGCCGTACGTGTCCGTCGTCCCGGTAGCGGTTTCCCCTTTAGTGGTCTTGCTCGCACAAACAAATGGGACCACCCCCGAAAATCCGGAGGCGGTCCCATGGCGGAAAAGCGAACGTCAGTCCCTGGCCTCCGCCAGCAGCTTCTGGATCCGGCTCACGCCCTCGACGAGGTCCTCGTCACCGAGCGCGTACGACAGCCGCAGATAGCCCGGAGTGCCGAAGGCCTCGCCCGGTACGACCGCGACCTCGGCCTCCTCCAGGATCAGCGCGGCCAGCTCGACGCTGTCCTGCGGGCGCTTGCCGCGGATCTCCTTACCGAGCAGCGCCTTCACCGACGGGTACGCGTAGAAGGCCCCCTCGGGCTCCGGGCAGAGCACGCCGTCGATCTCGTTGAGCATCCGCACGATCGTCTTACGACGGCGGTCGAAGGCCTCGCGCATCTTCGCGACGGCGTCCAGGTCGCCGGAGACGGCGGCGAGGGCGGCCACCTGGGCCACGTTCGAGACGTTCGACGTGGCGTGCGACTGGAGGTTGGTCGCGGCCTTGACGACGTCCTTCGGGCCGATGATCCAGCCGACCCGCCAGCCCGTCATGGCGTACGTCTTGGCGACACCGTTGACCACGATGCACTTGTCCCGCAGCTCGGGAAGGATCGCGGGCAGCGAGGTGAACTTCGCGTCGCCGTAGACGAGGTGCTCGTAGATCTCGTCCGTCATGACCCACAGACCGTGCTCGACGGCCCAACGGCCGATGGCCTCGGCGTCCTCGGCGCTGTAGACCGCGCCGGTCGGGTTCGACGGGGAGACGAACAGGACGACCTTCGTCCGCTCGGTGCGGGCCGCCTCCAGCTGCTCGACCGAGACGCGGTAGCCGGTCGTCTCGTCGGCGACGACCTCGACCGGGACACCGCCGGCGAGCCGGATCGACTCCGGGTACGTAGTCCAGTACGGGGCCGGGACGATGACCTCGTCGCCCGGGTCGAGGATCGCGGCGAAGGCCTCGTAGATGGCCTGCTTGCCGCCGTTGGTGACCAGGATCTGCGAGACCTCGGGCTCGTAGCCGGAGTCGCGCAGCGTCTTCGCGGCGATCGCGGCCTTCAGCTCGGGCAGACCGCCGGCCGGGGTGTAGCGGTGGTACTTCGGGTTCTTGCAGGCCTCGATAGCGGCCTCGACGATGTAGTCCGGAGTCGGGAAGTCGGGCTCACCGGCGCCGAAGCCGATCACCGGACGCCCGGCGGCCTTGAGGGCCTTGGCCTTCGCGTCCACGGCGAGGGTGGCGGACTCGGAGATCGCGCCGACTCGGGCGGAGACCCGGCGCTCGGTGGGTGGGGTTGCAGCGCTCATGGGGCCCATCGTTTCAGACCGGAAACGCGGGCGGCACGCGGGTTTCACAGACTGAACATCGGCTGAACATCCGTCCGGATCGCGCCCGCGGCCAGGGCGATCTTGCACCGTCGCACGGCCCAACTCCGGGCGATCTTCCGTCGACCAACCCCTCATCGGCCACTTTCTGTTCGACGAGGCGCCCGGGACCACGTACACTCTCACCTCGTTGGCCTCCAGCAGGTCGCACTCGCATGGTGCACAACGAGCACCCGGTCGGATGCGGTACGTTGGGGGACACACCAAAGGGTCGTAGCTCAATTGGTAGAGCACCGGTCTCCAAAACCGGCGGTTGGGGGTTCAAGTCCCTCCGGCCCTGCTACACACACCTTCGCCAGGTGTGCGCATGTACGTACAGAAATGCACCGCCGTGCGGCTCAGACCGGGCGCGGCACGGCCACGACCCGGAATCAGGTGAGGACGAGTGACGGACGCCGTGGGCTCCATCGACATGCCTGATGCCCAGGACGAGGCGCCGGAGTCCAAGAAGAACCGCAAGGGCGGCAAGCGCGGCAAGAAGGGCCCGCTGAAGCGGCTCGCGCTCTTCTACCGCCAGATCGTCGCGGAACTCCGCAAGGTTGTCTGGCCGACCCGCAACCAGCTGACGACGTACACCACTGTGGTGATCATCTTCGTCGTCATCATGATCGGCCTGGTGACCGTGATTGACTATGGGCTCGACAACGCCGCCAAGTACGTCTTCGGCTGAGCCAAGAGCGAAGGGCGCCGTGGTTACCGGCGCCCCTTTCGCATGTTCCACCCCCATGTATCCAGGAAGAAGCAGCCACCGTGTCTGACCAGAACGTGAACGACGCCATCGAGCCACACGGGCAGGGTGTCGAGTCCGTGGAAGACGAGCTCGACATCGTCGAGGGCGCGGACGAGGAGCTGGACGAGGTCGAGGCTGCCGACGCCGAGGCGGGCGAGCCGGCCGAGGAGGCCGCGCTGCACGTGGAGGACGCGGAAGAGGTCGCCGAGGAAGAGGCCCCCGAGGAGGAGGCCGAGCCCGTCGACCCCGTCGTCGCCCTGCGCGAGGAGCTCCGCACGCTGCCCGGCGAGTGGTACGTCATCCACACCTACGCCGGTTACGAGAACCGCGTGAAGACCAACCTGGAGCAGCGCGCCGTCTCGCTGAACGTCGAGGACTACATCTTCCAGGCCGAGGTGCCGCAGGAAGAGGTCGTCCAGATCAAGAACGGCGACCGCAAGACGATCAAGCAGAACAAGCTGCCGGGTTACGTCCTGGTCCGTATGGACCTGACCAACGAGTCCTGGGGTGTCGTCCGTAACACCCCCGGCGTCACCGGCTTCGTGGGCAACGCCTACGACCCGTACCCGCTGACCCTGGACGAGATCGTCAAGATGCTCGCCCCGGAGGCCGAGGAGAAGGCCGCCCGCGAGGCCGCCGAGGCCGAGGGCAAGCCCGCCCCGCAGCGCAAGGTCGAGGTCCAGGTGCTGGACTTCGAGGTCGGCGACTCGGTCACCGTCACCGACGGCCCGTTCGCCACGCTGCAGGCCACCATCAACGAGATCAACGCCGACTCGAAGAAGGTCAAGGGCCTCGTGGAGATCTTCGGCCGCGAGACGCCGGTCGAGCTGTCCTTCGACCAGATCCAGAAGAACTGAGCACAGCTACCGAGAGCGCCCCGCCGGTGAGAACCGTGTCGGGGCGCTCTCGTCGTGTCCGGCCGGCCCTCTTCGGGGCGGTAGTCGCGGCCGCCGTGCTGGTGCTGACGTACGCCGTCTTCCTCCCGGCTGCCTGGCTGCGTACCGAGGTGCGGGGAGCGCAGCCGGCCCGGGCCACGTTCCACGACGGGGCGTGCCTCCTCGGCGGCTGCAGCGTCACCCTCTTCGTGGCGGGTGAGCGGGTGACGGCCGGTCTTCCGGTCGGCACGCGCGCGAAGGGTCACGTCGAGGGCGACATGGTGGACGTACTCCACGCTCCCGGCGAGCCGGAACGGGTCGCGCTCGCGCACGACACGGGCCGGGGCGCCGTGGCCGCGCTGCTCGCGGTGCCGGGCGGCGCGACCCTGTTCGGGCTGCTGGCCGGCGTGGTGCACATGGCCCGCAACCGACCGCCTAAGGACCCCGCGCAGGCTGTCTGAGCTGGACGATTTCTTGTCCGGTGGGCACAGCGGCTATCGTTGTGCGGTATGCCATCTGCGGGATCTTGCCCCGATGGGCGCAGGTCGAAGGCGCGGATGGCAGTCAACCTCTCAGTAAGGACCCGGAGAGAGCATGCCTCCCAAGAAGAAGAAGGTCACGGGGCTCATCAAGCTCCAGATCCAGGCCGGTGCGGCCAACCCGGCTCCGCCGGTCGGCCCCGCGCTGGGTCAGCACGGCGTCAACATCATGGAGTTCTGCAAGGCCTACAACGCCGCGACCGAGTCGCAGCGCGGTTGGGTCATCCCGGTGGAGATCACGGTCTACGAGGACCGTTCCTTCACCTTCATCACCAAGACCCCGCCGGCCGCGAAGATGATCCTCAAGGCTGCTGGTGTCGAGAAGGGCTCGGGCGAGCCGCACAAGACCAAGGTCGCCAAGATCACCGAGGCGCAGGTCCGCGAGATCGCCACCACCAAGATGCCCGACCTCAACGCCAACGACCTGGACGCCGCCGCGAAGATCATCGCCGGCACCGCCCGTTCCATGGGCATCACGGTCGAGGGCTGACCCTCAAACCCCCAGCAGAAGTGAGTGGCAGGGCCTGCTCGGCCCGGACCACAACTCCTAAGAAAACACAGGAGCAGTTGTGAGCAAGCGCAGCAAGACTCTCCGCGCTGCGGACGCCAAGGTCGACCGGGACAAGCTCTACGCCCCGCTCGAGGCCGTCCGTCTCGCCAAGGAGACGTCCGCGTCCAAGTTCGACGGCACCGTCGAGGTCGCCTTCCGTCTGGGTGTCGACCCGCGTAAGGCCGACCAGATGGTCCGTGGCACCGTGAACCTGCCGCACGGCACCGGCAAGACTGCCCGGGTCCTGGTCTTCGCGACCGGTGACCGTGCTGCGGCCGCGGAGGCCGCGGGCGCCGACATCGTCGGCTCCGACGAACTGATCGACGAGGTGTCGAAGGGCCGCCTGGACTTCGACGCCGTCGTCGCCACCCCGGACCTCATGGGCAAGGTCGGCCGCCTCGGCCGCGTCCTCGGTCCGCGTGGTCTGATGCCGAACCCGAAGACCGGCACCGTCACCCCCGACGTCGCCAAGGCCGTCACCGAGATCAAGGGCGGCAAGATCGAGTTCCGCGTCGACAAGCACTCGAACCTGCACTTCATCATCGGCAAGGTGTCCTTCGACGACACCAAGCTGGTGGAGAACTACGGCGCCGCGCTGGACGAGATCCTTCGTCTGAAGCCGTCCGCCGCCAAGGGTCGCTACATCAAGAAGGCCGCCATCACCACCACGATCGGCCCCGGCATTCCCGTCGACCCGAACCGCACCCGCAACCTCCTCGTCGAGGAGGACCCGGCCGCGGTCTGAGCCACCGGCTCACCAGGCTCGAAGCGGGCCCCGCACCCCTCCCGGGTGCGGGGCCCGTCCCGTTGTCCGGCCCTGTCTGTCAGTGCCCTGGGTTAACTTTCATTCACGGGGTTCGCGCAGGGGGGACGAATGACGAGCACGAGGGCGCGCCGATCGGCGTTCTGGATCGCGCTGCTGACCGCGCTGTCGGCCCTGGCCGCATGCACGTCCTCCGACCGGTCCGACGAGAAGGACCGCGCCGCGCCCTCCCGCGCCGTCACAGCCGCCCTGCGCACCGTCGAGCGGGCCACAGGCGAGGCCGAGTCCGCCCGGGTCAGGTCCACGACCGATATGGGCTCGGAACTGTCCATGACGGCCGACGGCGCCCTCGCCTGGGGCGACGGCCTCACCGGCACCCTGACGATCACGTACACCGGCGGCACCACGGCCGAGACGATGCGCCGGCTGGGCACCACGTCGATGGAGGCCCGCTATCTCCCCGACGCCTACTACGCGCGCATGGGCGACAGATTCGCCGAGAAGGCAGACGGCAAGCACTGGATCAAGTACGCCTACGACGACCTGGAGAACCTCGCCGGCAGCTCCGGAGCGGACCTCGCGGACCAGATGCGCGGCACCGCGCCGCACACGTCGGTGAAGCTGCTGCTGTCCTCCACGGACGTACGGAAGGTCGGCGAGGAGACGGTGAGAGGCGAGCGCACCTCGCACTACTCCGGCACCGTGCCCGCACAGGGCGCCGACCCGCAGACCGTCGACATATGGGTGGACGCCAGGAACCTGCTGGTCAAGAAAGTCGAGAAGGGCCACACGGCCACCGGGCAGCTCACGCAGACCGCGTACTACAGCGACTACGGCGCGAAGGCCACGGCAGAGAAGCCTCCGGCCGCGGACACGGTGGACCTCAAGGACCTGCTGAAGAAACGAGGAGGGCTCGGAGGCGGCACCTCCTGACTGCCGTGAACGGCCGATTTGCTTGACGCCGATTCCGTCCCGTACTCTCCCTTCTGAAGCCAAAGACCGCTGGTCGTTGCCGTGCGCTCGCAAGAGGGTGCGGTGGCCGAAGGATCCGCTGAAATGCGGGCGACCCGCGCAGGTGACTGTGGAAGAACTCCCGGAGTACGCGCCTCACGTGCGTGCGGCCGGTCGAGTCCGCCCCGTGCGCCTGCGCCGGGGCGTTTCGTTTTCCCCAGTCCTCCTTCGGGTCCGCGCGGTCCGAATCACCCGGAAGGAGGCCGAGACTCATGGCGAGGCCCGACAAGGCTGCCGCGGTTGCGGAGTTGACGGAGCAGTTCCGCAACTCCAGCGCCGCTGTGCTGACCGAGTACCGCGGTCTCACCGTGGCGCAGCTCAAGACGCTGCGCCGGTCGCTCGGTGAGAACGCCCAGTACGCCGTGGTGAAGAACACGCTGACCAAGATTGCGGCCAACGAGGCCGGGATCTCGACGCTGGACGACCTGTTCAACGGTCCGACGGCTGTCGCCTTCGTCACCGGTGACCCGGTGGAGTCGGCGAAGGGTCTCCGTGACTTTGCCAAGGACAACCCGAATCTCGTCATCAAGGGCGGTGTCCTTGACGGTAAGGCGCTGAGCGCCGACGAGATCAAGAAGCTTGCGGACCTCGAGTCCCGCGAGGTTCTGCTCTCCAAGCTGGCCGGTGCCTTCAAGGCGAAGCAGTCCCAGGCTGCCTCCGTCTTCCAGGCGCTGCCGTCGAAGCTCGTCCGCACCGTGGACGCCCTTCGCGCCAAGCAGGACGAGCAGGGCGGTGCCGAGTAACTCGGCTCGCACAATGACCGCCGCCTGACGCGGGGGTCGTAGCGGGCCGACTGTACGCCCGCCAGACATGTACATCCGGCACCAGCCGATTTAGTGGAAGGAAAGCCGAAATGGCTCTCACCCAGGACGAACTGCTCGCCGAGTTCGAGAACATGACCCTGATCCAGCTCTCCGAGTTCGTGAAGGCGTTCGAGGAGAAGTTCGACGTCACCGCCGCCGCTGCCGCGCCGGTCGTCGTCGCCGGTGGTGCCGGTGCCGCCGCCGCCGAGGCCCCGGAGGAGAAGGACGAGTTCGACGTCGTCCTCACCGGTGCCGGCGACAAGAAGATCCAGGTCATCAAGGTCGTGCGCGAGCTCACCTCCCTGGGCCTGAAGGAGGCCAAGGACCTGGTCGACGGTGCGCCGAAGCCGGTTCTGGAGAAGGTCAACAAGGAGGCCGCGGACAAGGCCAAGGAGTCCCTCGAGGGCGCCGGCGCCTCCGTCGAGGTCAAGTAAGACCTTTCGCGGTCGGTACGACCGTCGCGCGCTGAAAGCAGCCTCCTGAGGCTGTAACGCAGTCGCACCGAAGAGCGATCATCCATTCGGGTGGTCGCTCTTCGGCGTTCCTGGGGGCGCGGCCACGGTTGCCTTGCGCCCGCTATGGCGAGGGGTATGGTGATCTTCGTCGTGTCCCTGGGCACCCCCGGTTCGGGCATGGGGGCCTTGACGAACCGCACGCAGCGCGCAATTCTCAGGACGCGTCGCCACAAGGATCCGAATCCGAGGCATGGATCGGCGACGAAGAGGGCAGTATCAACGTGCATTGAGGGCAAGCATGCCGAGGGCGTTGAGAACAACGAGGGTCGCGAAAAACCCGCACTGGACATCAGTGTGCCAAGTGGCTACACTGACCCTTTGCGCTGCCTGTTAGCTGTCCCCTGCCCGTCACCAGGGGCATGCCCTCGCTTGAGCACCGATGACCGGACCGACCCTGACCTGGCCATATTTCTGGTTGGAGAAGGAAACACCTGTCTCTGTGCCCCTGTGAGGGGCCGGTACGCGCGTAGTGAGTCCGAGCCCTCGGAAGGACCCCCTCTTGGCCGCCTCGCGCACTGCCTCGACCGCGAATACGAACAACGGCGCCAGCACCGCCCCGCTGCGCATCTCCTTTGCAAAGATCAAGGAGCCCCTCGAGGTTCCCAACCTGCTCGCGCTGCAGACCGAGAGCTTTGACTGGCTGCTCGGCAACACCGCCTGGCAGAGTCGGGTCGAGGCGGCTCTGGAGTCCGGTCAGGACGTCCCCACCAAGTCCGGTCTGGAGGAGATCTTCGAGGAGATCTCCCCGATCGAGGACTTCTCCGGGTCGATGTCGCTGACGTTCCGCGACCACCGTTTCGAGCCGCCGAAGAACAGCATCGACGAGTGCAAGGAGCGCGACTTCACGTACGCCGCTCCGCTCTTCGTGACGGCTGAGTTCACCAACAACGAGACCGGCGAGATCAAGTCCCAGACGGTCTTCATGGGCGACTTCCCGCTCATGACCCACAAGGGCACCTTCGTCATCAACGGCACCGAGCGTGTCGTGGTGTCGCAGCTGGTCCGCTCGCCCGGCGTCTACTTCGACTCCTCCATCGACAAGACGTCCGACAAGGACATCTTCTCCGCCAAGGTCATCCCGTCCCGGGGTGCGTGGCTGGAGCTGGAGATCGACAAGCGCGACATGGTCGGTGTCCGCATCGACCGCAAGCGCAAGCAGTCCGTGACCGTTCTGCTCAAGGCTCTCGGTTGGACGACCGAGCAGATCCTTGAGGAGTTCGGCGAGTACGAGTCCATGCGCGCCACCCTGGAGAAGGACCACACCCAGGGCCAGGACGACGCGCTGCTCGACATCTACCGCAAGCTGCGTCCGGGCGAGCCCCCCACGCGTGAGGCCGCGCAGACGCTTCTGGAGAACCTGTACTTCAACCCGAAGCGCTACGACCTCGCCAAGGTCGGCCGCTACAAGGTCAACAAGAAGCTGGGCGCGGAGGCCCCGCTCGACGCGGGCATCCTGACCGTCGAGGACGTCATCTCGACGATCAAGTACCTGGTGAAGCTGCACGCCGGCGAGACCGAGACGGCCGCGGACAACGGCCAGACGATCGTCGTCGAGACCGACGACATCGACCACTTCGGCAACCGTCGTCTGCGCAGTGTCGGCGAGCTCATCCAGAACCAGGTCCGTACGGGTCTGGCTCGTATGGAGCGCGTCGTCCGTGAGCGCATGACGACCCAGGACGTCGAGGCGATCACGCCGCAGACCCTGATCAACATCCGGCCGGTCGTCGCCTCCATCAAGGAGTTCTTCGGCACCAGCCAGCTGTCGCAGTTCATGGACCAGAACAACCCGCTGTCGGGTCTCACCCACAAGCGCCGTCTGTCGGCTCTTGGTCCGGGTGGTCTGTCCCGTGAGCGGGCCGGCTTCGAGGTCCGTGACGTGCACCCGTCTCACTACGGCCGTATGTGCCCGATCGAGACGCCCGAAGGCCCGAACATCGGTCTGATCGGTTCGCTCGCCTCCTACGGCCGCGTCAACGCGTTCGGTTTCGTGGAGACGCCGTACCGCAAGGTCGTCGACGGTCAGGTCACCGACGAGGTCGACTACCTGACGGCCGACGAGGAGGACCGCTTCGTCATCGCGCAGGCCAACGCCACGCTCAACGACGACCTGCGGTTCGCCGAGGCCCGCGTCCTGGTCCGCCGCCGCGGCGGCGAGGTCGACTACGTCGGCGGCGAGGACGTCGACTACATGGACGTCTCGCCGCGCCAGATGGTGTCGGTCGCGACCGCCATGATCCCGTTCCTCGAGCACGACGACGCCAACCGTGCCCTCATGGGCGCGAACATGATGCGTCAGGCCGTCCCGCTCATCAAGAGCGAGTCCCCGCTCGTCGGCACCGGCATGGAGTACCGCTCCGCCGTCGACGCCGGCGACGTGGTCAAGGCCGAGAAGGCGGGTGTGGTCCAGGAGGTCTCCGCGGACTACATCACCACCGCCAACGATGACGGCACGTACATCACGTACCGCCTGGCCAAGTTCGCCCGCTCCAACCAGGGCACCTCGGTCAACCAGAAGGTCATCGTCAACGAGGGCGACCGGATCATCGAGGGCCAGGTCCTGGCCGACGGTCCGGCCACCGAGAACGGCGAGATGGCGCTGGGCAAGAACCTGCTCGTGGCGTTCATGCCGTGGGAGGGTCACAACTACGAGGACGCGATCATCCTGTCGCAGCGCCTCGTGCAGGACGACGTCCTCTCCTCGATCCACATCGAGGAGCACGAGGTCGACGCCCGTGACACCAAGCTCGGCCCCGAGGAGATCACCCGGGACATCCCGAACGTCTCCGAGGAGGTCCTCGCCGACCTCGACGAGCGCGGCATCATCCGTATCGGTGCCGAGGTCGTCGCCGGCGACATCCTCGTCGGCAAGGTCACGCCCAAGGGTGAGACTGAGCTGACCCCGGAGGAGCGACTGCTGCGCGCGATCTTCGGTGAGAAGGCCCGTGAGGTCCGTGACACCTCGCTGAAGGTGCCGCACGGCGAGATCGGCAAGGTCATCGGCGTCCGCGTCTTCGACCGCGAGGAGGGCGACGAGCTTCCCCCCGGTGTGAACCAGCTGGTGCGCGTGTACGTGGCGCAGAAGCGCAAGATCACCGACGGTGACAAGCTCGCCGGCCGTCACGGCAACAAGGGCGTCATCTCGAAGATCCTGCCGATCGAGGACATGCCGTTCCTGGAGGACGGCACCCCGGTCGACATCATCCTCAACCCGCTGGGTGTGCCGTCCCGAATGAACCCGGGACAGGTTCTGGAGATCCACCTCGGCTGGCTCGCCAGCCGCGGCTGGGACGTCTCCGGTCTCGCCGACGAGTGGGCCCAGCGCCTGCAGGTCATCGGCGCCGACCAGGTCGCCCCGGGCACCAACGTCGCCACCCCGGTCTTCGACGGTGCGCGTGAGGACGAGCTCGCCGGTCTGCTCGAGCACACGATCCCGAACCGTGACGGCGAGCGCATGGTGCTCCCGACCGGTAAGGCCCCGCTGTTCGACGGCCGCTCGGGTGAGCCGTTCCCGGAGCCGATCTCGGTCGGCTACATGTACATCCTGAAGCTGCACCACCTGGTCGACGACAAGCTGCACGCCCGTTCGACCGGTCCGTACAGCATGATCACCCAGCAGCCGCTGGGTGGTAAGGCCCAGTTCGGTGGCCAGCGCTTCGGTGAGATGGAGGTGTGGGCGCTGGAGGCTTATGGCGCCGCGTACGCCCTCCAGGAGCTGCTGACCATCAAGTCCGACGACGTCACCGGCCGCGTGAAGGTCTACGAGGCCATCGTCAAGGGCGAGAACATCCCCGAGCCCGGCATCCCCGAGTCCTTCAAGGTGCTCATCAAGGAGATGCAGTCGCTCTGCCTGAACGTGGAGGTGCTGTCCAGCGACGGTATGTCCATCGAGATGCGTGACACCGACGAGGACGTCTTCCGCGCAGCGGAGGAGCTCGGCATCGACCTGTCCCGGCGCGAGCCGAGCAGCGTCGAAGAGGTCTGACGGGAGTCCGGCGGGGCCCTTACCCACAGGGCCCCGCCGACCCCCAGGCCCCCGTTTCAGACCCCAAGACTTACAACCCTGAGAGGGATTGACGCATAGTGCTCGACGTCAACTTCTTCGATGAGCTCCGCATCGGTCTGGCCACCGCTGACGACATCCGTCAGTGGAGCCACGGCGAGGTCAAGAAGCCCGAGACCATCAACTACCGCACCCTCAAGCCCGAAAAGGACGGACTCTTCTGCGAGAAGATCTTCGGTCCGACCCGGGACTGGGAGTGCTACTGCGGCAAGTACAAGCGCGTTCGCTTCAAGGGCATCATCTGTGAGCGCTGTGGCGTCGAGGTGACTCGCGCCAAGGTGCGTCGTGAGCGGATGGGCCACATCGAGCTGGCCGCGCCTGTCACGCACATCTGGTACTTCAAGGGTGTCCCGAGCCGGCTGGGCTACCTGCTCGACCTGGCTCCCAAGGACCTCGAGAAGGTCATCTACTTCGCGGCGTACATGATCACGTACGTCGACGAGGAGCGCCGTACCCGCGACCTGCCCTCCCTGGAGGCGCACGTCTCCGTCGAGCGGCAGCAGATCGAGAACCGCCGGGACGCCGACCTGGAGGCCCGCGCCAAGAAGCTCGAGACCGACCTGGCCGAGCTGGAGGCCGAGGGCGCCAAGGCCGACGTGCGCCGCAAGGTGCGCGAGGGTGCCGAGCGTGAGATGAAGCAGCTGCGTGACCGTGCGCAGCGCGAGATCGACCGGCTCGACGAGGTGTGGACCCGGTTCAAGAACCTCAAGGTCCAGGACCTCGAGGGCGACGAGCTGCTCTACCGCGAGCTGCGTGACCGCTTCGGCACGTACTTCGACGGTTCGATGGGTGCCGCGGCGCTGCAGAAGCGCCTGGAGTCCTTCGACCTCGACGAGGAGGCCGAGAAGCTCCGCGAGATCATCCGTACCGGCAAGGGCCAGAAGAAGACCCGTGCGCTCAAGCGCCTGAAGGTCGTCTCCGCGTTCCTGCAGACCAGCAACAGCCCCAAGGGCATGGTGCTCGACTGCGTGCCGGTCATCCCGCCGGACCTTCGCCCGATGGTGCAGCTGGACGGTGGCCGCTTCGCGACCTCCGACCTGAACGACCTGTACCGCCGTGTGATCAACCGCAACAACCGTCTGAAGAGGCTCCTCGACCTCGGCGCGCCCGAGATCATCGTCAACAACGAGAAGCGCATGCTTCAGGAGGCTGTTGACGCCCTCTTCGACAACGGTCGTCGTGGTCGCCCGGTCACCGGTCCGGGTAACCGCCCGCTGAAGTCCCTCAGCGACATGCTGAAGGGTAAGCAGGGTCGATTCCGTCAGAACCTGCTCGGTAAGCGTGTGGACTACTCCGCGCGTTCCGTGATCGTCGTCGGTCCGCAGCTGAAGCTGCACCAGTGCGGTCTGCCCAAGGCGATGGCGCTGGAGCTCTTCAAGCCGTTCGTGATGAAGCGCCTGGTCGACCTGAACCACGCGCAGAACATCAAGAGCGCCAAGCGCATGGTGGAGCGCGGCCGCACGGTCGTGTACGACGTCCTCGAAGAGGTCATCGCCGAGCACCCGGTTCTGCTGAACCGTGCTCCCACCCTGCACCGCCTCGGCATCCAGGCCTTCGAGCCGCAGCTGGTCGAGGGCAAGGCCATCCAGATCCACCCGCTCGTCTGCACCGCGTTCAACGCGGACTTCGACGGTGACCAGATGGCCGTCCACCTTCCGCTGTCCGCGGAGGCGCAGGCCGAGGCCCGCATCCTGATGCTGTCCTCGAACAACATCCTCAAGCCCGCCGACGGCCGTCCGGTGACGATGCCGACCCAGGACATGGTCCTCGGTCTGTTCTTCCTCACCACCGACAGCGAGATGCGGGACGTGAAGGGCGTGGACCGCGGATTCTCGTCCGTGGCCGAGGCGATCATGGCCTTCGACGCGGGCGAGCTCTCGCTCCAGTCGAAGATCGACATCCGCTTCCCGGTCGGCACCATCCCGCCGCGTGGCTGGACGCCGCCCGCCCAGGAAGAGGGCGAGCCGGAGTGGCAGCAGGGTGACAGCTTCCGTCTGAGGACCACGCTCGGCCGTGCGCTCTTCAACGAACTGCTGCCCGAGGACTACCCGTTCGTCGACTACGAGGTCGGCAAGAAGCAGCTCTCCGAGATCGTCAACGACCTCGCCGAGCGCTACCCGAAGGTCATCGTGGCGGCGACGCTCGACAACCTGAAGGCGTCCGGCTTCTACTGGGCCACCCGTTCCGGTGTCACCGTCGCCATCTCCGACGTCGTCGTTCCCGAGGCGAAGAAGGAGATCGTCAAGGGCTACGAGGCACAGGACGAGAAGGTCCAGAAGCAGTACGAGCGCGGTCTGATCACCAAGGACGAGCGCACGCAGGAGCTCATCGCGATCTGGACCAAGGCGACCAACGAGGTTGCCGAGGCCATGAACGAGAACTTCCCGAAGACCAACCCGATCTTCATGATGGTGAACTCGGGTGCACGAGGCAACATGATGCAGATGCGTCAGATTGCCGGTATGCGTGGTCTGGTGTCGAACGCGAAGAACGAGACGATCCCGCGTCCGATCAAGGCCTCGTTCCGTGAGGGTCTGTCCGTGCTGGAGTACTTCATCTCCACGCACGGTGCCCGTAAGGGTCTGGCGGACACCGCCCTGCGTACCGCCGACTCGGGTTACCTGACCCGTCGTCTGGTGGACGTCTCGCAGGACGTGATCATCCGCGAGGAGGACTGCGGCACCGAGCGCGGTCTGAAGCTGAAGATCGCCCACCGCGACGCCGCCGGCGTGCTGCGCAAGGCCGAGGACGTCGAGACCAGCGTCTACGCCCGCATGCTCGCCGAGGACGTCGTCATCGACGGCAAGGTGATCGCGCCGGCCAACGTGGACCTGGGCGACGTGCTCATCGACCAGCTGGTGCACCACGGTGTCGAGGAGGTCAAGACCCGCTCGATCCTGACCTGCGAGTCCCACGTCGGCACCTGCGCCATGTGCTACGGCCGCTCGCTGGCCACCGGCAAGCTGGTCGACATCGGTGAGGCGGTCGGCATCATCGCCGCCCAGTCCATCGGTGAGCCCGGTACCCAGCTGACGATGCGTACCTTCCACACCGGTGGTGTGGCCGGTGACGACATCACCCAGGGTCTGCCGCGTGTCGTCGAGCTCTTCGAGGCCCGTACCCCGAAGGGTGTCGCCCCGATCTCCGAGGCCACCGGCCGTGTGCGGATCGAGGAGACCGAGAAGACCAAGAAGATCGTCGTCACCCCGGACGACGGCAGCGACGAGACGGCGTTCCCGATCTCGAAGCGTGCCCGACTCCTGGTCAGCGAGGGCGAGCACGTCGAGGTGGGCCAGAAGCTCACCGTGGGTGCCACCAACCCGCACGACGTGCTGCGCATTCTGGGTCAGCGTGCCGTCCAGGTCCACCTGGTCGGCGAGGTCCAGAAGGTCTACAACTCGCAGGGTGTGTCGATCCACGACAAGCACATCGAGATCATCATCCGGCAGATGCTCCGCCGCGTGACGATCATCGAGTCCGGCGACGCCGAGCTGCTGCCCGGCGAGCTGGTCGAGCGCTCGAAGTTCGAGACCGAGAACCGTCGTGTGGTCCAGGAGGGCGGTCACCCGGCCTCCGGTCGTCCGCAGCTCATGGGTATCACCAAGGCCTCGCTGGCCACGGAGTCCTGGCTGTCGGCGGCGTCCTTCCAGGAGACGACCAGGGTCCTCACGGACGCGGCGATCAACGCCAAGTCCGACTCCCTGATCGGCCTCAAGGAGAACGTCATCATCGGTAAGCTCATCCCGGCCGGTACGGGTCTGTCCCGCTACCGCAACATCCGGGTCGAGCCGACCGAGGAGGCCAAGGCCGCGATGTACTCGGCCGTCGGGTACGACGACATCGACTACTCGCCGTTCGGTACGGGGTCTGGTCAGGCTGTGCCGCTGGAGGACTACGACTACGGGCCGTACAACCAGTAGGGTCTGGGTTTGAAGTGTTGGAGGGCGGTCACCTTTTGGGTGGCCGCCCTTCGGCGTACGCCGTCCGCGGACCGAGGCTCGGCTACAGGTAAGGCCGCAGCCGGTGCAGCCGTGTCGGGTAGTCGGGGTGGGTGGCGAGCAGGCGGGCGAGGAGGCCGGGTTGCGGGTCCTTGCCGCCGGCAGCGGTCATGGCCGCGAGCCTGGCCTTGCGCTCGGCTTCGTGCATGGCCTGTAGTACCCCGGCGAGTTCCCGGGCGAAGCCGAGCCCGGCGGCGTGCTGGTCCGCGCGCAGTTCCGCCCTTCGGCCCACTGCCGCGATGAGATAGGGCGTGACCAGCAGGATGAGAGGCAGTCCGTAGAGCTTCTCGAGTGTCGAGATGGTCAGCAGGCCGGTGACGAAGATCAGTAGAGCCGTGGCCAGCCAGGAGTAGTAGCTCGCCCATGCCACTGCGAGCACCATCACACTCCGGATCACACGCCAGGCCAGCCTGCCCGGCAGCGCGTACCACTCGCCCAGCAGCGATGACCAGACGTGCCCGCCGGTGTGGTGGCCCAGCTCGTGGGCCAGTATGGCGGCCAGCTGCGCGCTCGACAGGTTGTCCAGCGCGAACCGGGTGACGCCCACGATGTGCCCTGCGGCGGCATAGGCGTTGAGGTCGTCGCTGTCCTGGACCCACAGCTCGTACGTCCGACCGTCTACGCCTGCCCGTGCGGTGACCTCCCGCCATATCGGGGCGAGCCGTGCGTACTCGTCGGGTAAGGGGCGCTGCAGCCGCAGCAGATGGAGGGCGAGGAAGTCCTCGACGGGGCGGTGGAAGAGCAGCGCCCCCGACAGCAGCCAGACGAGAGGCAGGATCCAGAAGGGGACGCCCAGCCACGCGTCCAGTCCACCGGAGATCAGCAGCAGCACCACAAGGCTCATGACGGTGCCGGGCAGATACAGGACGAGCTGGCCCAACGCCGTCGCGTCGAGCCCGCGTTGGCGTGCTGCGAAGTGCAGCCGGCCGGTGCTGTGCCGGTAGTCGAGATCGTCGGCGGGTGGAGGCTGGGACCCTTCCGGAGGCGGGGGTTCCGCAGGGTGCCGAGGGTCGGTGGGGTCGGGCATAAGGGTCTCCTGGGTGAGCGGAAGGGCTGAGGTCAGCCGATGAGCAGAGAGAGGGGCATCGTCACCACGGCGACGCCGAGGGCGATCAGCCCGGTGCGGATCCACTGGTGCTTGCGCACTGCGATGCGACTGGTCTCGGTGAGTGCGGTGAACGTTCCTGCTGCCGGGGCGCGTTCGGTCTCGGCCAGAGCCTGGGCGAGGTGGCCGCTGCGCACGGCCCGCTGGATGTCGCCGAAGTAGGAGAGCGGTGCGCCCGGCGTCCAGCGGTGGGTGCCGTGGCGGGGGAGGACTGCCATGAGCAGCGCCAGAAGTGTGACCGCGAGCGCGACAAGCCCCGAACACCAGACCGCCATGCCGAGAGCGGAGAGCCGGGGCGGTGCCCAGGTGCGTCCCCCCAGCACGCTGCCGATGACCCCCGTCGCCGCTCCGAGGGCGGCCACGAGCACGGACGCCTTCGCGTCGGCGCGGGCGATCTCGGAGCGAAGGTCGGCCAGAAGACGCTCCGCAGCCGGGCCGCCCGGGGGCGAGGGAGTCCCTGACCCGGTGTCGCTCATGGTGTGCGTCCCTCGGGCACGCCGTGGTCGGACTCTTGTGCCTCGGTCGGCGAGGACGGCCCGGCCGGTGAGCTGCCGTAGCCCGGGGGCGGTTGCCAGTCGGCGAAGGTGCCGCTCCGCTTCTCGTTGGCCGACTTGTCGATCGGCTTGTCGACCGGATCGTTTGCCGGAGCTGTGGGTTCGGGATCGCTCGCGGGTGGGGCGTCGTCGTTCTGCTTGGCGAGCGATACCTCCGTATGAGGGGTGAGCGGAGGGGAGGAGGCCCGATCGCGCGGGACGCCTGGCAGACGCTGGTTGAAGATCTCGTACACGGCGTTCAGGGCCAGTCGCTTGGGTGCTTCCCGCTCGTACTCCTCGAGGTTGTCGCCGCCCAGCAGCTCCTTCGCCAGGTCCATCTTTGCCTGGACCAGCCGTAGTTGGTCCTCGTGCATGCTCTTGACGACAAGCTGTATGTCTTCCGGGCGGGTGGCCAGTTGCAGGGCCCAGGCCACCACGCCACCCTCCTCCAGATACTTCTGGTAGAACGCGATCTTCTCGGCCTCGAGTTGCAGGAGTTCGGCCTGGTGCTGGGCCCGCAACCGCTCCTGGTCCTGCTGCCACTCCTGCCGCTGAAGGCTGAGCTCGTGTTCCATCCGTCCGTACTCGGTGGCGCGCTCCATCTGGAGTTCGTCCTGTCGGCGGGCGCGTCGGTCGAGCTCGGCGTCGTAGTCCCTGCCGAGTTGCTCGGTCCGTATCTGCTCGGCTGTGGCATGGTCGATGGCTTGCAGGCGCTGTCGGTGTTCGATCTCCTGCTGGTCCCGGCTCAGACGCAGGGTCCAGACGACCTTCAGGCCGACGGTGGCACCGAGCGGAGGGCGCTCCGGGTCGGTCAGCACCCGCAACAGTTCCGCCTCGGCCCGTGCGCTGTCGTGGATGGCGAAGCTGCGGGTGAGTGAGCGGGCTGCCTGTTGCAGTTCGCCGAGAAGCAGTGCGGGAACATCGCGGTGACCGCTCCGTACGAATGTCTTGGGCGCGGTGACCTGCCAGGACAACTCGATCGTCGCGGCGAACTCGAAGGCGTCGTTGTCGCTCGGCAGAGGGATCTCCGCCCGGTGGGGATGGACCCCCATGTCGACCTCGTAGACCGCCGTGTAGCGCCGGGCAGCCGCTTCGCTGCGGCGGGGACGTACCGGCGGAAGGAATTCGTCGTAGTCGCCCTTGGAGGTCGAGAAGACCAGGGCATGTTCGATGCGGGTCAGCGCCCTGCGGGCGAATCCCCAGCGCGAGAGCTGCCGTACGGTGACGACGGGATCGACCAGCGGGGTGTGCCGGTCTGCCGGTTGCTCGAAGTCCGGCGGCTTGCGGAAGTCAGCCATGACGCTTGTCTCCTTGGCCGGTTCACAGGGTCGGTTGGAGCGACGGGTGTGCCGTGTCGGGGTCGGGGAGGACGGTCAGCAGCCGGACCGCCACGTCCGGTGAGGCCGCGCCGTCCTCACCGTGCAGGGTGCGCAGGAGGTGGCTGAGGCGCTGGTGCTCGGCGGCGGTGGTGACCAGTGCCCTGAGCAGTGAGGCGAGGGCCCATTCGGTCGCCTGGTCCCGATCGGCGGTGTGGACCCATATGCCGAGCGTCCTCAGGGCGTCCCGGGTGTGGTCGCGGTCGTCGAGAGCCGTGCGCCACAGCCTGGTGATGCCGTCGGCCGCGGGGTCACGCCTGTCTGCCGTGGTGGCGTACCAGTCGAGGAGCAGCGGCCTGCCGAACCGCTCGCCGTCCCGGGTGCGTGCGCAGGCGTTGAGGAAGCCGCCGAGGGCGAGGTCGTGGGCCGGCCGGTCGTCGTCGAGTTTCGCCAGCAGTTCGGCGAGGACCTGGTCACGGGCGGGGGAGAGCAGCAGCAGCTCCACCGACTGGGCCAGCTGGCCGACCATCAGCTCGTCGGGGCCGTCCTCCTCGTCCAATCCGTCGTACTCCTTGCGGATGGCGGCGCGCAGCGCGGCGAGGGTCCGCTTCGGCTGCTCCGCGCCGATGAGGCCGTACGCCCGGATGGCCACCCAGCGCCGTCCCACCTCCTCGGTCTCGGTCCCGCACCAGTCGTCGAGGATGCGGGGGATGTTGGGCGCGTCGAGCAGATGCGCCAGCGTCAGCGCGTTGACCGCGACGAGTCGGTGGCGGAACAGACGGGAATCCGCCCACGGTTCGACGATCAGTGCCATGGTGGAGGGCAGATCCGCATAGGCGAGCACGGCGACGGTCGACGCGGCGCGCGTGCGGACCAGGGGCCGTCCGTCGCCGGCGAGCCGCTGGAGCCAGTCCACCAGGGCCGGCCGGGCCGAGGGATGGCCGGTCCACACCTCTCGCAGCAGCACGAGAGACACCCGGTCGTCCAGGAAGGCGGCCTTGGACTGGAGGACCGGACCCCACTCCGTGTTCTCCTCCTCCTGGTACAGCTCGGCGCGGGCGAGTTGGAGCCGCTTGCCGATGTGCGTTCCGAACACCGGGACCTGGGGGTGGAGCCCGGAGTTCTCGGTCTTCTGGAAGAACGCGTAGAGGAGATCGCTCAGTTCGGCGGTGAGGGCGTACGGGCCGCCGTCGAAGGCGGCCAGGGCGACGAGGAACGCCTTGTCCCGCAAGGGAACTCGCTCCTCGTCCTCCTCGAACCACTCCAGGACCTGGCTCTCCAAGCTGAACAGCGAGAAGGCCGCGACCTCGGCCTCGCCGACCTCACCGTCCGCGTACTGCTTCAACCGCTTGGCGAACGCCGCGACCTCGCGCAGCTGGTGGTCCCGGCCGAGGAAGTCCGTGACCGCGGGCAACGCCAGCAGTCGGCGTGTGGTGGCCTCGTCGGTCAGCTCGCGCAGATGAGCCTTCAGTACGTCGTCGGCGTCGGGCGGCTGCCAGGCGACGGGGGTGATGTCCTCCAGCTCGGCCGTGGGCCTGACCGTGATCACCAGGTAGGCGTCTTCCTTGGCCAACTGGTCGCGGGCGGCGAACAGATGCGGCTCCCGCAGGGGCTCGTCCCGGCGCGTCGTCAGATCGCACAGCACGTAGCCCTTGGCCCGGTGCTCCTTGTCGCCGAGCTGCTGGACGAGCTTCGCCGGCGAGGTGTCGCGGACCAGGATGCGGACCGGGGAGGCCTGCAGCCGATGCAGAAGCAT
The DNA here is from genome assembly GCF_900103585.1 of Streptomyces sp. cf386. GTDB lineage: Bacteria > Actinomycetota > Actinomycetes > Streptomycetales > Streptomycetaceae > Streptomyces. Next base: position 471,438 of record NZ_FNHV01000003.1, on the reverse strand, counting down.
CAGAGCGGCGGTACGCCGGCCGGTGAAGTGCGGGCCGGCGAGCACGACGACCCGTTCCGTGCGCAGCCGCGTGACGAGGTCCTCGAAGGCGCTCTCGTCCGTGACGAAGAGCGGGGCGAGGCGGTCGAGAGTCGACTGAGGGACCTCGCCCGAGGCGTGGGACGAGGCGGAGATGCCGAACTGGTAGACGACCTCCGTCTTGCTGCCCATGATCACGTCGCCCGCGACCAGCCCGCCGCTGACGCCATGCTGGTCGCCCGCCACGAGGCTGCCGCCGAACCGGGAGTTCGAGCCGACCCCCATCGCCTTCGGGCTGTGGTCCACCAGGTCCCGACGGGCCGACCAGGCGTCCTGGGGCCGGTCGTGCTCCTCCTCCTTGTCGTCCTCCGCCTCAGGTCCTTCGGTACCGGGCTGGGGAGCGTCGCCGTGCGGATCCCTGGCCTGCTGCGGCGGTCCGGATCCGGAGGGCTGGGCTCCCGGCGTTTCCCCGCTCACCTCCGCTCACCACGCTCGGTGATCTTGCTGCCCATAATCACGTCGCCGGTGACGTGTCCGTTGCTGACGCCGTGCTGATCGCCGTCGACGTAGCTGCCGCCGAAGGAGGCGTGGCCGAGATCGACTGCGGCGCGTCGGGCACGCGGAGCCTGGTCCTGCATGCCCCCTACGGCTTCTTCCGGGCCTTCCGCGATCGGCTCTCCGTGCAGCCAGGCGACGGTCGGCCCTTCCTTCGTCTCCACCGTGATGCGGTGGAAGTCAGCCGAGCGAACTCCCAGCCGATCGTGGCGCACGACGCCCTGGAAGATGCCGTCGGACACACACAGGACGCTGTCGTCGTCCCGCTGCTTGAGGGCGTTGCGCAGGTGGGCGGAGTCCAGGAGGCGGACGGCGTGGTTGAGGTCCGAGCCGACCCAGCCGTCCAGCTCGTCGATGGCGACGTAGCCGGCGGACAGCACGATGCGCAGGCGCATCTGGGCGCTGCTCGCGATCAGACGGTTCTTGCTGTGGAGGAGGGCGGGTGTCTCGGTGAGGAGCGTCTTGACCAGGGTCGGCACCGAGGCCTGGACGTCGATGAGCTCCATGACGGAGTCGCCGCGATCCGCACGCTGACGCGCGGTCTCATCGATGCCGGCGGTGAGCAGTGTGGCGTCCACGACCTCGTAGAGGACCCGTCGCAGGAACGCCTGTTCCACGTCGTCGCGGGAGCCGAACTGCTCGATGTCGAAGAGAAGGAGGGTGCGGTACACAGGGTCGGTCATGGCTGCCTCTCGCGCGTAGGTGTCCGATGCCCAGCACGATGGCGGGTTGTGGACGTGCCTCAGAGGACCGATGACATGGACGAACTGTGACCGTGTGCATGGAACGGCCGGGCTCGGTGTGCCTTCAGGCGGAGTGCTCGCCGATGATGCGGCGCAGGACGTCCGGGCGCAGGACCACGATGCGTCGGCGTCTGGTGGCGACGACCTCGCGGGTGCGCAGTTCCTTGAGGAGGCGGGCGACGGCCTCGCGGGATGACCCGACCGAGCCCGCGAACTCCTGTTGGCTGAGCCCTATCGTGAGCTCGATGCCCTCGTCGGTCCTGGTGCCATGGGTACGGACGAGTTCGAGCAGCAGGACAGCGAGCCGCTCGCGCACGGTGAGGGCGGCCCACTCCACTCGGCGGCGGTCGGTGGACCGTTGTCGGTCGGTGGTCAGGCTCAGCAGTTGTAACGCCACCTGGGGATTCCGGGAGAGGAACGCGGTGAAACGGCTCTGCCCTATGACGACCGCCTCTACCGGCTCCAGCGCCGTGACGGTCGCCGAGCGCTGGCGCCTGCTCAGGGCCGCGCCCTCGCCGACGATGTCACCGGGGCCGCGCAGGGCGAGCAGGGCCTCGTACCCGTTGGCCGCGAGGGCCGTGACCTTGGTCCAGCCGTGCAGGAGGAGCAGCACATGGGCGGAGGGTTCGTCCTGGCGCATGATGATGCTCCGCGCCGGGTAGCGCAGCGGGCGGCCGATGTCCAGCAGGGCGATGCGGTCGTTCTTCTCCAGCCGGGCGAGGAACGGCACCCTGTCGTCGAAGCCGTCGTCGTCCCACGCGCGTTTCTGCCTCCCAGTCATGCCCGTTGCCCCCGTGTTCACCTGCGCCGATGCCTCTTCCCCGCCAACCAGTCAACGTACTCGAAGGGGCCACGCGGTGAACCGGCGACAACCGGCCGCCGTGGCCCGATGTGCTCGCATCGGGCCACGGAATCCTCCGGGCGGCCGCCCTTGAGCGCCTCCGGGACCGTCTCGGGGTTATCTCCGGGTGCGACCCCGATGCCGTAATTGCCCGTTCGGCGGATGATGGAGGGACTCCGACCAGTACGGGGGAGGTGCTCCATGACGCATCCGTCTCCGTCGTGGCAGCCAGGGCAGCCGTGGCAGGGCGAGGGTGCCCAGCAGTCGTGGCAGGGCGGCCACGCCCCGCAGCCGTGGCAGGGCAGCGGCAGCCCGCAGCCCTGGCCCGGCGGTACCGCCCCGCAGCCCTGGCCCGGCGGTGGTGCCCCGATGTCGTGGGCTGGTCAGGGGGGCTCGCAGATGCTTGCCTCGCATGCCGATCGTGAGCGGGCCGTGGATGTGCTCAGGGCCGGGTTCGGGGAGGGGCGGCTGGAGCATCCCGAGTTCGAGAAGCGGGTCGAGCGGGCCTACACGGCCCGTACGGTGGGTGAGCTGGCGCTGCTCGTCGCCGACCTGCCGCTCGGGCCGGTGCCGCAGCCGGCGCCCGTCACGCCCGTGCCGCGGACCTTCCTGCCGGTGGCGCGGCCGCAGACCAACGGCAAGGCGGTCGGTTCCGCCCTCTGTGGCGTGCTGTGTCTCGTGAGCTTCGGGCTGACCGGTATCCCGGCCGTGGTCCTGGGGCACGCGGCGCGTTCCGAGATCCGCCGCACCGGGGAGGGCGGTGACGGGCTCGCCCTGACCGGGCTGGTGCTCGGGTGGTTGTCCACGGCGGGCTGGGCGGTGCTGGTGACGCTGATGTTCGTGGCCGCCGCCGTGTCCGCATAGCCTCGTGGGTGGGCGGATCGAGGGGTGCGTGGACCGGGGGCTGACGTGCTCGGATCGGGGAATCGATGATCAAACACGCTGCGCGGTCTTGACATCGGCCGCATGGCGATGCGGGCGGGGCCCATTTGTTTTGACCGCAGCGAATGAGGTAGGTACGCTCAGACCTTGTGCCTGGGGTGTGCCCTGGCTCTTGTGCGTGCCTTCAACCGCATAGCGAGCCGTGAGCGGCCACCGTAATCTGTGCTCTTTTCGCCTCGCGGCGGAAGTCCGCCGATTCGACACACCCGACCGCGTGGGTCGGCGAATGTTCCAGGTTAGCTTCACCATTCGGCACACAGAAACCGGAGAAGTAGTGCCTACGATCCAGCAGCTGGTCCGTAAGGGCCGGCAGGACAAGGTCGAGAAGAACAAGACGCCCGCACTCGAGGGTTCCCCTCAGCGTCGTGGCGTCTGCACGCGTGTGTTCACGACCACCCCGAAGAAGCCGAACTCGGCCCTGCGTAAGGTCGCGCGTGTGCGTCTGACCAGCGGGATCGAGGTCACCGCTTACATTCCGGGTGAGGGACACAACCTGCAGGAGCACTCCATCGTGCTCGTGCGTGGTGGCCGTGTGAAGGACCTGCCGGGTGTTCGCTACAAGATCATCCGCGGTTCCCTTGACACCCAGGGTGTGAAGAACCGCAAGCAGGCCCGCAGCCGCTACGGCGCCAAGAAGGAGAAGTAGAAAATGCCTCGTAAGGGCCCCGCCCCGAAGCGCCCGGTCATCATCGACCCGGTCTACGGTTCCCCTCTTGTCACGTCGCTCATCAACAAGGTGCTGCTGAACGGCAAGCGCTCCACCGCCGAGCGCATCGTCTACGGCGCCATGGAGGGTCTGCGTGAGAAGACGGGCAACGACCCGATCATCACGCTGAAGCGCGCGCTTGAGAACATCAAGCCGACCCTCGAGGTCAAGTCCCGCCGTGTCGGTGGCGCGACCTACCAGGTTCCGATCGAGGTCAAGCCCGGTCGTGCCAACACGCTGGCGCTGCGCTGGCTGGTCGGTTACTCCCGCGCCCGTCGCGAGAAGACCATGACCGAGCGTCTGCTCAACGAGCTCCTCGACGCCTCCAACGGCCTCGGTGCCGCTGTGAAGAAGCGTGAGGACACCCACAAGATGGCCGAGTCCAACAAGGCCTTCGCGCACTACCGCTGGTAGTCGCTACCCCCATCGAGACCGAGAGAAGACTGAAGCCTTATGGCTACCACTTCACTTGACCTGGCCAGGGTCCGCAACATCGGGATCATGGCCCACATCGACGCGGGCAAGACGACCACCACCGAGCGGATCCTCTTCTACACCGGCGTCAGCTACAAGATCGGTGAAGTCCACGACGGCGCTGCCACCATGGACTGGATGGAGCAGGAGCAGGAGCGTGGCATCACGATCACCTCTGCTGCCACCACCTGTCACTGGCCGCTCGAGGACAACGACTACACGATCAACATCATCGACACCCCGGGTCACGTCGACTTCACGGTCGAGGTGGAGCGTTCGCTCCGCGTCCTCGACGGTGCCGTCACGGTGTTCGACGGTGTCGCCGGTGTCGAGCCGCAGTCCGAGACGGTGTGGCGTCAGGCCGACCGTTACGGCGTGCCGCGCATCTGCTTCGTGAACAAGCTGGACCGTACCGGCGCCGAGTTCCACCGCTGCGTGGACATGATCTCGGACCGCCTGGGCGCCCAGCCGCTCGTCATGCAGCTCCCGATCGGCGCCGAGGCCGACTTCAAGGGCGTCGTGGACCTGGTCCGCATGAAGGCGCTCGTGTGGTCCGCCGAGGCCGCCAAGGGCGAGATGTACGACGTCGTCGACATCCCGGCCACGCACGTCGAGGCTGCCGAGGAGTACCGCGGCAAGCTGGTCGAGGGCGTCGCCGAGAACGACGAAGAGATCATGGAGCTGTACCTGGAGGGCCAGGAGCCCACCGAGGAGCAGCTGTACGCCGCGATCCGTCGCATCACCATCGCGTCCGGCAAGTCCAGCGACACCACGGTCACCCCGGTGTTCTGTGGCACCGCGTTCAAGAACAAGGGCGTCCAGCCCCTGCTCGACGCGGTCGTGCGCTACCTGCCGACCCCGCTCGACGTCGAGGCCATCGAGGGCCACGACGTGAAGGACCCCGAGGTCGTCGTCAAGCGCAAGCCGTCCGACGACGAGCCGCTGTCCGCGCTGGCGTTCAAGATCATGAGCGACCCGCACCTCGGCAAGCTCACCTTCGTCCGGGTCTACTCGGGCCGCCTGGAGTCCGGCACCGCCGTGCTGAACTCCGTCAAGGGCAAGAAGGAGCGCATCGGCAAGATCTACCGCATGCACGCGAACAAGCGTGAGGAGATCGAGTCGGTGGGCGCCGGCGACATCGTCGCCGTCATGGGCCTGAAGCAGACCACCACCGGTGAGACGCTGAGCGACGACAAGAACCCGGTCATCCTGGAGTCCATGGACTTCCCGGCGCCGGTGATCCAGGTCGCCATCGAGCCCAAGTCCAAGGGTGACCAGGAGAAGCTGGGTGTCGCCATCCAGCGTCTCGCGGAGGAGGACCCCTCCTTCCAGGTCCACTCGGACGAGGAGACGGGCCAGACCATCATCGGTGGTATGGGCGAGCTGCACCTCGAGGTGCTGGTCGACCGTATGCGCCGTGAGTTCAAGGTCGAGGCCAACGTCGGCAAGCCGCAGGTCGCCTACCGTGAGACGATCCGCAAGGCCGTCGAGCGCGTCGACTACACGCACAAGAAGCAGACCGGTGGTACCGGCCAGTTCGCCAAGGTGCAGATCGCGATCGAGCCGATCGAGGGCGGCGACGCCTCGTACGAGTTCGTGAACAAGGTCACCGGTGGTCGTATCCCGAAGGAGTACATCCCTTCGGTCGACGCCGGTGCGCAGGAGGCCATGCAGTTCGGCATCCTCGCGGGCTACGAGATGACGGGCGTCCGCGTCACGCTCATCGACGGTGGCTACCACGAGGTCGACTCCTCCGAGCTCGCCTTCAAGATCGCCGGTTCGCAGGCCTTCAAGGAGGCCGCTCGCAAGGCCAGCCCCGTGCTGCTCGAGCCGATGATGGCCGTCGAGGTCACCACGCCCGAGGACTACATGGGTGAGGTCATCGGCGACATCAACTCCCGCCGTGGCCAGATCCAGGCCATGGAGGAGCGGGCCGGTGCGCGCGTCGTGAAGGGCCTCGTGCCCCTCTCGGAGATGTTCGGCTACGTCGGAGACCTCCGCAGCAAGACGTCGGGTCGCGCAAGCTACTCGATGCAGTTCGACTCCTACGCCGAGGTTCCGCGGAACGTCGCCGAGGAGATCATCGCGAAGGCCAAGGGCGAGTAACGCACTCCGTTCACACGCTTTAGGCTTGACTCCGGAGCCTCAGGGGGCATTCCGTCACAATCGTGGCGTGAATGCCCCGGGGCCCGGGCTTTCCAGCAAAGATCACCTGGCGCCGATGAAGCAAGGCGTTCAGAACCACTCCACAGGAGGACCCCAGTGGCGAAGGCGAAGTTCGAGCGGACTAAGCCGCACGTCAACATCGGCACCATCGGTCACATCGACCACGGTAAGACGACCCTCACGGCCGCCATTACCAAGGTGCTGCACGACGCGTACCCGGACCTGAACGAGGCCTCGGCCTTCGACCAGATCGACAAGGCTCCTGAGGAGCGCCAGCGCGGTATCACCATCTCCATCGCGCACGTCGAGTACCAGACCGAGACGCGTCACTACGCCCACGTCGACTGCCCCGGTCACGCGGACTACATCAAGAACATGATCACCGGTGCTGCCCAGATGGACGGCGCCATCCTCGTGGTCGCCGCCACCGACGGCCCGATGCCGCAGACCAAGGAGCACGTGCTCCTGGCCCGCCAGGTCGGCGTTCCGTACATCGTCGTCGCCCTGAACAAGGCCGACATGGTGGACGACGAGGAGATCCTGGAGCTCGTCGAGCTCGAGGTCCGCGAGCTGCTCTCCGAGTACGAGTTCCCGGGCGACGACCTGCCGGTCGTCAAGGTCTCGGCGCTCAAGGCCCTTGAGGGCGACAAGGAGTGGGGCCAGTCCGTCCTCGACCTGATGAAGGCCGTCGACGAGAACATCCCGCAGCCCGAGCGTGACGTCGACAAGCCGTTCCTGATGCCGATCGAGGACGTCTTCACGATCACCGGTCGCGGTACGGTCGTCACCGGCCGTATCGAGCGTGGTGTCCTGAAGGTCAACGAGACCGTCGACATCGTGGGCATCAAGCAGGAGAAGACCACCACCACGGTCACCGGCATCGAGATGTTCCGCAAGCTGCTCGACGAGGGCCAGGCCGGTGAGAACGTCGGTCTGCTCCTCCGTGGCATCAAGCGCGAGGACGTCGAGCGCGGCCAGGTCATCATCAAGCCCGGTTCGGTCACGCCGCACACCGAGTTCGAGGCCCAGGCCTACATCCTGTCCAAGGACGAGGGTGGCCGCCACACGCCGTTCTTCAACAACTACCGTCCGCAGTTCTACTTCCGTACGACGGACGTGACCGGCGTTGTGACCCTCCCCGAGGGCACCGAGATGGTCATGCCGGGTGACAACACCGAGATGAAGGTGGAGCTCATCCAGCCCGTCGCCATGGAGGAGGGCCTGAAGTTCGCCATCCGTGAGGGTGGCCGGACCGTGGGCGCCGGCCAGGTCACCAAGATCAACAAGTAAGCTTGTTGACTTGACCTGGTAGCTCCATCGCGAGCTCCTGAAGGGGCCCGTACGACTTCGGTCGTACGGGCCCCTTTGTCGTCAGGTGTTGTTGCCGTCCGGGACGACGCAGAACGCCACGTGACTGATGTCGGTGATGGCGTTGCCGGGAGGGTTGAGCTGGGCGTGGAGATCCACGTCGGCCTCGATCTGGCCGGCCGGCGTGCCCGTGTAGTCGTAGAGGTTGGCTCCTCCCTCGTTTGCCGGACCGCCCTTGACGATGGCTCCCACGACGGCGAAGGGGCCTTCGACGTCGAAACTCAGCAGCTGTCCGTCCGGCTCCTCTGTTCTCTGCGTGACGCCGAGGGTGATCGTTCCCTGCCCGTTGATGTCCAGCACCTGCCCGTTCGTCGGCTCGTCGTCCGTGTCGAACTCCTCGGCGCCGGCGAACTGAGTGAAGTCGTCACAGTCCGGGTTGTCGGCAACTTCTTCGGGTGCCACCGCGGCCCCCAGCTGCGGCCCCGGGGCGGCTGAGGCGGGGCCCGCCGCGAAGGCGACCGCCAGCGCCGTGGCCAGTCCGACGCCGACGCACCGCGCTCCCCATCTCGCTGCTGTCGACCGTGTGGTTGCTCGAGTGGTTACTCGCACGACGAGTGCTCCTTCTGTGCTGGGTGTACTGGATCTCGCCCCTGCGGACCCTCGCGCCGCTCTCTTCGGCGATTCGAGTTCTGACGGACTGTCAGCGTGGCCGCCGGGCAGTCTGATCAATTGCACAATCACACCGGTGTCACGCCCTCAGGTTTGCTCTGCCTAGGCCGTCCGGGTTCCAGAGCACCAGAAAGGCGGAGCCCATGCCGGACAGTAAGTCGGGTAAATACGACATACATGCAAAAAGGTTGGTATAACACTTCCGCGGGGCGCGGCTGCTCCTCCGATGTAGCCGTGCCCCACCTCTTCGCCCGACGGCCGGGGTCACAGGGAGAACCATGCGGCAGTCCATCAGCACGGTGCCAGGGCAGGCGGTGGCCCCCACACCGCACCGGCCAACCGCACGCAACGGCCCTGCCGACAGGTGGTACGTACCGGTCGCGGTCTGTTTCGACGCCGCGGGTATGGCCCTGCCGACGGCGGTGGCCCTCTCCGCGATCGGTGCGGCCCACCCTGTGCAACAAGCGGTGGCGATCACCGTCGTCTGGGTCCTCGTGGGCCTCGCCGCGGACCGCTACACGCCCTGGACCTGGGACGAGGGTGCCCCGATCGGACCGCTGGTGCGGGACTGGCTGGTGCTGTTCGGCGCTCTGGCCGTGCTGCGTACCGTGTGGGGGCTGGGCGACGCGCCGGAGGCGGTTCTTGGCGCGCTGTGTCCGTCGTTGGCGGCAACGGTGGTCTGCCGCAAGGCGATTCACCGCCACGTCCTGGCCGTACGTCGGCACGCCCGGAGTCTGCGACGCGTCCTCGTCATCGGTGAGGCCGGGGCCGTGGACGCCGTCGTCGGGCAGCTGGCCGAGCGTACCGACCACGGGTATGTGGTGGTCGGGGCTTGTGTGCTGGGCGAGGGCGAGGTGCTGTCCGGTGTGCCGGTGTCCGCCCGGCTGCGGGTGGGTGAGCCGACCGCTCCGGACGAGGATGCCGTGCCCGTGGCGGAAGCGGCCGAGGCGCTCGGTGCCGACCTGGTTTTCCTCACCACGGGCAGGAGTATGGGCGGGGACCGGCTTCGGCGGTTGTCGTGGGCCCTGCACGACCGGGGCCGTCGGCTGATGGTGCTGCCCGGCGTCGTCGAAGTGGCCCGGCGCAGGGTCCGGATCGCCTCGGCCGCCGGGCTCACCCTGCTGGACATCTCACCGCCGACGCGCGGTGGCCTGCCGACGCTGCTGAAGTCCGCCACCGACCGAGCGGGCGCGTTGGTCCTGCTCATGGTGCTGGCTCCGCTGTTCGCGCTGCTGGCGTTCGCCGTGCACGTCAGTTCGCCGGGGTCGGTCCTCTACCGCCAGGAGCGCGTCGGCCGGAACGGGACGCCCTTCCCCATGTGGAAGTTCCGGACCATAGTGGCCGACGCGGACCGGATGAAGGGTGACCTGGCGGCGGCGAACGAACACGACGGCCATATGTTCAAGCTGCGCCGGGATCCGCGGGTCACGTCCGTCGGGCGCTTTCTGCGCCGCTACTCGCTGGACGAACTGCCCCAGTTGGTCAATGTCCTGCTCGGCCATATGTCGCTGGTGGGACCCCGCCCGCCGCTGCCCGAGGAGGTCGCCCGCTACGACCAGGTGGAGATGCGCCGACTGAGCGTCAAACCCGGCCTCACCGGACTGTGGCAGGTCAGCGGCAGGTCGGACCTGTCCTGGCACGAGACCGTCTCGCTCGATCTGCGGTACGTCGACAACTGGTCGTTGGCCTGGGACATGCGGGTCATGGCCCGCACGGTCCGTGCCGTGCTGGACGGGCGCGGTGCGTACTGACACGGTGCGTACTGACACGGGGCGTATTGACGCCGTCAGGAGATCCGGCACACCGATGCGAGATTCAGGGAGCGCACATATCGCTCGTCGACATCGGCGCCGCGGTAGCGAAGCGGGCGTGCTTCCTCAGGGGTGATCGGTGTGCACCGCGAATCGAGTTCCCGGCGGAGGTCGTTTCGCAGGTACATCCACCTTCCACGCACGACGACCGGTGTGTAGTGGCCCCGGAAACGGTCGATGTCGTACAGCTTCGAGGCCTCCGACCACATGCCGTGTGCTTCCACCAGATCGGGATTGCTCGCCTTCAGATACGACGGCAGCGCGGCGTATCCGTCGTGCGCGAGCGCGGTGTTGGCCAGCAGCGCGAGGTCGAGGATCCTCAGGTTCGAGCAGCACAGGCTCGACCCGCCGACATCCGGCGTCAACACGGTCAGCTCCGGCATTCCCAGCCTGACCCGTACCTCGTCCATCGCCTCACCGGCCGTTCGGTACACGGCCGGGGTGACAGCCACCTGATGCTCCGGGTGGAGCCGCGCGGCGATGAACTGCCTTTCGATACCGCAGGACGAGAGCAGGAGCAGCGCGGCGATCACGGCGACGAGACGGGGCGTGGATTTCAGGGATCGCATGACACGAGGCCTGGACAGGACGACCGCCACCACGCCCAGCGCGATCGCGGACTGCTCCATCCGTCCGATGTAGCCCCAGTTCCGTCCGATCCCCACGTTGAACGCGGCGACAGCCACGAGGTACCCGACGCTGAAGGCCGCGACGGGATGCCAACTCCGTGAGCGCATACGCCGGAACGCCACGGCGCCCACGGTCCGCAACCCGCCGCGCGTGCCCGCCAGTGCCGTGACGACGATGACCGCTGCCGGCAGCAGGACGTAGAGGACCTCGACTGCGGCCACGAACATCTGCAGCAACTGCCTGACGGTCGAGTCCGCGCTGTACGGGCTGGACTGTTTGGCCAGCATCGTGTTCGGCAGCAGCGAGCCGAAAATCGCCAGGCGAACCGCTGTGAGCACCGCCAGCGAGAGAACGGCCCCCGCGGCAAGGGCCCACGCCCGGCGGCGATACCGCTTCGACGAGATCGCCAGCACCACGGCGCCGGCGACGACGTAGCCGACGGCCTCCGCCCGGATCCACGGGGCCGTGGCAGCCAGCAGTGCCAGCCCGATCCACGCATACCGATGGCCGCTCCGCACCAGCCATACGATCGCGAGCGCCACCGCGGACAGTGACGTCATCTCCATGCCGTTGATGGTCTCGTTGAGGAACGGCCCGTACCCGAAGAGCACCAGGCCGAGCAGCCAGGCCTGGACGCGGCCGTACGGTCGCAGCATGGTGTGAACGAGCCCGCACCGAGGGCCGCGAAGATCCCGGACCACAGCTGGCTTGCCAGGATCATGCCGTCGAAATCCAAGGGCAGCACGCGGAAGGTGCCCGCCATCAGCAGAAACCAAAGGGGACTGGAAAAACCCTCGACCGTTTCTGATGCCGGGGTCAGCGCGATCTGGCCGGAATCGGCAAAAGTGCGGGCGAACGCCAGCGTGATGGATCCGTCGTCCCAGCCGTTCGCGCCGATGAACAGGGCGAGGGCTGCGTGCGTGAAAAATGTCGCGCAGAACAGTCCGAAGGCAAGGGAGAGTTCTCTCTTTTTGTCCGCCTGACGATGCGCGGATGCGGGGTCCTCCGGCTTGCGGAGGAGGTGAAGGTCGGCTGCCGTCTGCTCGACGTACATGCTTTCTGCCCTTGCTTCGGAATCCCCCTCTTTTCGCCACTCAATCAATCCGGGGAAGGCATCTCAAGGCGGCTTGCCGGTAAATCGGGTGAGCTGATCGGGTGGATCTCACGATAAGCCCGCTTGTCCAATCGGACCCCGTGGGACCGAGCGCCTACGTTCGGGACATGGTCGTCATCGAGGTGAGAGGTGCTCGATCACATCCCCGACTAGCGTTCCACCGGAGAGAGCGTGGACTTCCCCAGCGCACTGAGGCAGCTCTCGACGGCGCAGAAGCCCGCTCGCGGGGTTCCCGGCTACGCGCGATTCGTCAATCGGCCCGCCGGAAGGCTGCTCGCGGCCGCGGCGCATCGCATCGGGCTCTCGCCCAACCATGTGACCGCCGCGAGCGCGCTGGCCACCTTCCCGGCCATTGCCGCGATCGCCTCCTGCTCCCCCTCGCACACGCTCGGGGGATGGGTCGCGCTCGCCCTGCTCGTGGGCTTCGCGCTTGATTCCGCGGACGGTCAACTGGCCCGGCTGCACGGGGCGGCCAGCCCTGTCGGGGAGTGGACGGACCATGTCGTGGACTGTGCGAAGGTCCTGGGCATCCATGCGGCCGTACTGATCTCCTTCTACCGATTCTTCGAGCTGCCGCGTCCCGTCCTGCTGCTCACCCCGATCGCCTTTCAGTTCGCCGCCGTCCTGCTGTTCTTCGGAGGAATGCTCACGGAACAGCTCAGACGGCGGGAGGCCGAGGTGCGGGCCGGCCCGGTATCCCGGCCGACGCATCCGCCCTCCGCTGCGCGTGGAATGGCGCTGCTGCCCCTGGATTACGGCCTGCTGTGCCTGATCTTCGTGTTCCTGGGGAACCAGAGGGTCTTCTTCGCGCTGTATGCGGCATTGCTGGTGGCCCATCTGCTGTTCGTGCCGACATTCCTCGCCAAATGGTTCCGGGAACTCTCCTGACCCGACTGGTCCGACTGGTCCGACTGATCCGACTCCGACTGATCCGAATGGCCCGACTGACCCGGTTGACTCGATTCACAAGGAAGGGCCCGCCATGGCAGACACCGCGGCGCCGACCGCCGTGGAACGCTCGCTGCGAGGGTTCACCGGAGCCGGTTATGACAAGGGGCGTCCCCTGCTCGTTCAGGCAGCCTGGTTCGCCGTACTCCACCTCGTCTTCGTCAAATGGTGGTTCCCGGACCGCTGGCGGCCCGCTCTGCTGAGGGCCTTCGGCGCGCGGATCGGGCAGCGGGTGCTGATCCGACAGCGGGTCCGTGTGCACTGGCCGTGGCGGCTGGAGGTCGGCGACGACGTGTGGATCGGCGACGGCGCCTGGTTGCTGAACCTGGAGCGGATCACCATCGGCAGCGATGTCTGCGTCTCCCAGGACGCGCTGCTGTGCACCGGAAGTCATCAACACCACACCCCCACCTTCGAGTTCGACAACGGGCCCATCCATCTGGAGCCCGGCGCCTGGATCGCGGCGCGGGCCGTCGTGCTGCGCGGGGTCACCGTCGGCCGGGGCGCTGTGGTGGGTGCCGCGGCGGTCGCCCATCGCGATGTCGCGCCGGGTGAGGTCGTCATGGGCAGGGGAGTGCGATGAGGCAGGCGGAGGGGCGCCCGACGAGGCATGTGACCAGGCAGGCGGAAGGGCGTGCGTTGAAGCTCGTTCATGTGGTGACGCTCGTCAGCGAGGACGGAGCGTACGGCGGTCCTACGAGCGTGGCGGCGGGGCAACTGGAGGAGTGCGCGGCGCGCGGCCACGAGGTCAGGCTGCTGTCCTTGTGGCGGGGCCGATCCGGTGCGCCGGCCTACATCGGCTCGGTGCCGCTGCACACCCGTCCGGCGCGTGCGCTGCTGCCCGGCCGCTTCACCGGGATCATGCATCCGCTGCTCGTCCGGGACATGTGGCGCTCCATGGGCAGGGCCGACGTCGTGCACATCCACGCGGGACGCGACCTCGTCTCGCTGACCGCGCTCGCCGTGGCCGCGTTGCGCGGGAAGAGGTTCTTCACGCAGACGCACGGCATGGTGGAGCCGCGCCACAGGGTGGTCGCCCGGCTCTTCGACCGGCTGTACGTACCTCTTCTGCGCCGGGCGCGCGGTTGTCTGGTGCTCACCGAGCGGGAGCGGCGGGCCGTGTCCGAGGTCATCGGGCCGGAGGGGCCGCCGCTGTTGAGGCTTCCCAACGGCGTGCGGCCCGGGCAGGGCGCCGTGGCGGAGCGCCGGCCGCGCGCCCCGGAGGTGCTCTTCATGGCGCGGCTGCACCCGCGCAAGCGCCCGGACGCGTTCGTCGAGATGGCCGCGCTGGTGCACCGGAAGCTGCCCGACGCGTGCTTCACCCTGCACGGGGCGGACGAGGGCCTGCTGCCGACGGTGCGTCAGCTCATCGCCGACCATCGGCTCGGGGAGGTCGTCTCCTACGGAGGGGCGCTGTCGTACGCCGAGGCGCTGCGTGCCTATGCGAAAGCGGCGGTGTACGTGCTGCCGAGCGTGGACGAGCCGTTCCCCATGACCGTGATCGAGGCCCTGTCCGCCGGAACCCCGGTGGTGTGCACCGACACCTGCGGTATGGCGGACGAACTCGCGCACCGCGGAGCGGCGATCGTCACGGACGGCAGCCCGCAGGCCATGGCCGATGCGGTCTGTGAGGTGCTCACCGACATGGAGCAGCGGGACCGGCTGGTGGCAGCGGGCAGGAGTGCGGTGGAGGACTGCTTCTCCATTCACGCGGTGGCGGACCGGCTGGAAGACATCTACCGAAACGGATAGTGGGACGACCATGGAAGACAGTCGAATTTCGCTGCGTGTTCGGCAGTAGATCAAGCGGTTCGCCAAGCGCCAGACGGTCGTCGCGAACAAGGCCCTCTCCAGGGTGGGGATCCTGGTCGCGCCGCGTCACTACTATTCCTCGGCTCCGGACGTGCGCGGTCTGGCGGAATCCCAGAAAGCGTGCATGCCGTTCGTCGACGAATACCGTGGAAACGCGGTGCTCGAGAAGGCGGGTGAACTCGGCCCCGGATACGGCTATATCGAGGCGCAGGCCCTGCACGGCATCCTGCGCACACTCCGCCCCGGCCGGTATCTCGAAGTGGGCAGCGGTGTCTCCACGCATATCGCGCTGCAGGCACTCACCCGCAATGCCGAGGAGGGGCATCCCGGGACGGTGACCTGCGTCGAGCCGTACCCGCGCGACTGGCTGACCCGCGACGACCGCGTCCGCCTGCACCGCACGCCGGTCCAGGCCGTCGGCCTGGCGGTGTTCACCTCCCTGACCGCGGGTGACGTGCTCTTCGTCGACTCGTCCCATGTGGTCAAGCCCGGTTCGGATGTGAACTTCCTCGTCCTGGAGGTGTTCCCGCGTCTCGCACCCGGTGTCATCGTGCACGTCCACGACATCTATCTGCCGTACGACTACCAGTGCGACCTGCTGGACAGCGTGTTGCACTGGGCGGAAACCTCGCTGGTGCGGGCCTTTCTGACGCACAACGACCGCGCCCGGATCCTCGCGTGCCTGTCCCATCTGCACTACGAGAAGGCCGACGAAATGCGGGCGGTGTTCCCGGACTATCGGCCGGCGCCCCACCGCGACGGTCTCGTATCAGGGGAGGGGCACTTTCCCGCTTCGCTGTGGTTCGAGGTCTGTTGATTCCGGTGACTTCGATGACTCCGATTCCCGAGATCTGCCGATGACAGGCCCATACGGAGTCATCGAGTGACTCGGAACACGGATGCGCGTGGCATATGGCGCAAATGAGGAAATATGGCACATAGCCTACCGGATATCGGATCCCGGGATTTCTGGAGGAGCTGCCATGACCAAGCAGGTGAACGTCGTTGTTGCCGGAGGCGGGGGATTCATCGGCGGGCATCTCGCTGCCGACCTCCTTGCGCAGGGGCTGTCGGTCCGCTGTGTCGACATCAAGCCGGAGCACGAGTGGCACCAACTGCACCCCGACGCCGAGAACGTCGTCGCCGACCTGTCGCTCCTCGACGACGCCCGCGCCGCCGTCCGGGGCGCCGGCCAGGTCTACATGCTGGCCGCCGACATGGGCGGCATGGGCTTCATCGAGAACCACAAGGCCGCCTGCATGATGTCGGTGCTGACCAGCACCCATATGCTCAAGGCCGCCCACGAGGCCGGTGTCGAGCGCTACTTCTACTCCTCGTCCGCCTGTGTGTACGCCGCCGGCAAGCAGGTCGCCTCGAACGTCACCGCGTTGAAGGAGGAGGACGCGTACCCGGCCCAGCCCGAGGACGGCTACGGCTGGGAGAAGCTGTTCTCCGAGCGGATGTGCCGCCACTACGAGGAGGACTACGGGTTCACCTGCCGAGTGGCGCGCTATCACAACGTGTACGGCCCCGCGGGCACCTGGACCGGAGGCCGCGAGAAGGCCCCGGCGGCCGTGTGCCGCAAGATCGCCGAGGCGGTCATCTCCGGTGAGCACCGGATCGACATCTGGGGCGACGGCCGGCAGAGCCGTTCCTTCATGTACATCGACGACTGCCTGCACGGCACGCAGATGTTCATGAACGGGACCAGCAGTGTCCCCGTCAACCTCGGCTCTTCCGAACTGGTCACCATCAACCAGCTGGTGGACATCGTCGAGGAGATCGCGGGCATCCGCTGTGAGCGCAAGTACCAGCTGGACGCCCCGCAGGGCGTACGCGGCCGTAACTCCGACAACGCCCTGATCCGCGAACTGTACGGCTGGGAGCCGTCGATCCCCCTGGCCGAAGGCCTGGAGAAGACCTATGCCTGGGTCTACGACCAGGTCAAGCTCGCTCACTCCTGACCCCTCGAACCGGCCGGGAGAGCAGACGATGAGGATCCTCGTCCACGACTACAGCGGACACCCCTTCCAGGCCCAGCTCAGCCGCGAGCTGGCGCACCGGGGTCATGACGTCGTGCACTCGACCTGCCCGGCCTACGTCTCCGGGAAGGGCAACCTCGCGAAGGACACGGACGTCGGCCTCCGCTTCGTCACCATCGGCGACCGCATCGTGCTCGACAAGGGCGCCTACGTCCGACGCCTCTTCCAGGAGACCCGGCTGGGCCTGGAACTGGCCCGACAGGTACGGCGCGAGAAGCCGGACGTGGCGATGTTGGGGAATCTGCCGATCCCGACCCTGGTCGTGGCCGCGTCGGCGCTGAGGGCGCTGCGCATCCCCTGGGTGCTGTGGCACCAGGACATCACCGCCGTAGCTCTCAAGAGCTTTGCCGCCGCGGGTGTGTCGAAGCTGATGGGCGTCGCCGCCAGGGTTTTCGAGCAGGGCGAGAAGTGGTCGGCGCGACGCGCCTCGGCGGTCGTGGTGATCGCCGACTCCTTCGTGCGGATCCACCGGGAGTGGGGCACCGCCGACAAGGTCACCGTCATCCCCAACTGGGCGCCGCTGGACGAGATCCGCCCCGTGGAGCGGGCCAACGCCTGGTCTGCGGAGCACGGTCTCACCGGCGTCCGGACCCTGCTGTACTCCGGCACGATCGGCCTGAAGCACAACCCCGCCCTGCTGGTGCGGCTCGCCCAGACGCTGCGTGAGCAGGGCGAACGGGTCCGTCTCGTCGTCGTCAACGACGGCCCGGCCGTGCCGGTCATCAAGGAGGCCGCCGCCGCCCGTGGCGTCGAGCTGACCCTGCTGCCCTTTCAGCCCTACGACCGGCTGCCCGAGGTGCTGGGCGCGGGCGATGTGCTGGTCGTGCTGCTGGCGGCGGACGCCGGGGAGTTCTCCGTCCCCTCCAAGACGCTGTCCTATCTGTGTGCCGGACGCCCGGTGCTGGGCCTGATGCCGGCGGACAACCTGGCGGCGAAGCTGCTCCGTCAGGCCGGCTCGGCGGTGTTCGCCCCCGAGGAGTCCTCGCTGGCCGGCGCGGCCACCTGGGTCCGCGAGGTGCTGAACGACCCGATGGGCGCGGAGGCGCTGGGCAAGGAGAGCCGGGCGCTGGCCGAGCGGGAGTTCGCCCTGGAGGCGTGCGCTTCGCGATTCGAGGAAATTCTCCGGGCGGTGCGCCGGACCGGCGGGCGGCGACGGTGAATTCCCGGCAATTCATAACCGGCGAAACACCCCTCTGAAATGCGGGCGGTCAGCCGGGTTCCAAGGTTATAAATCTATCTGCGCCGATTTATTCCGTTTGCCCGCTCATCGGGGGTATCAGGTGCGAGGCAGTCAGAAGCGTTGCGTGGCGGCTGTGTGCTGCTGGGCCTTTCTCGTCATCGTCTTCCTGCCGGCGCTGATCCTGCAGTCCCTCGACACCCGATTCGGGGCGGCCCTCGCGGTGCAGTGCGTCGTCGTGGCGCACGCCGGAGGGGCCCTCACCCGGGTGCTCACCGACACGTCGGTGCGTTTCGTCGCCTTTGGGTTCTGGCTCTTCACCTATGTGTGGCTCGGACTGGCGCCGCTGGCCATGCTCGCCACCGATTCCTACCCGCTCGGGTACCGCACCGGTGAGACGACCGCCTTCGCCGCCGCCACGCTGACCGAGCTCGGGCTCCTCGCCTACAGCGCGGGGGTGGCGCTGGCCGCCGTACGCAAAAGCCGCACGTCGGCCGTGTTCGAACCCCTGCTGTCCCGCAGGCTCTCACCGCTGCCCGTACTCCTTCTGTGCGGCCTGTCACTGGTGCTCGCGGTCCTGTTGATCCCCGGGCAGGAAGGCGGTCTGCGGGCCTTCTTCACCAGCCGGCAGGCTCTCTGGAAGTCGCGCGCCGAAGCCGACCCCACCCACGCGCTGCGGGTCTGGGCCCTCGCCGTCCCCGCCTTCTGGGCCCTGGTGGCCCTGGTCCAGCTGCCCCGCCCGGCCGGGGGAGACCGGCTGCTGCGGGCGATCCGCCTGACAGCGCTCCCGGCCCTTCTCGTGCTCAACGCGATCGTCAACAACCCGATCAGCAGGCCGCGTTTCTGGGCCGGCACCGTCCTTCTGGTCCTGCTCTTCTCCTGGCGCCGGCTCAACACCCCCCGGGCCTTTCGCATCGCCGCCGCGGTGATCACCACCACGGTGCTGTTCGCTTTCCCGTACAGCGACTACTTCCGCTACGACGAACGTGAATCGCTGCAAGTCGTGGCGCTCGCGGAGCAGTTCAGCACGAGCATGGACTACGACGCCTTCCAGCAAATGCAGACCGGTATCGACTACGTGCAGGAGAACGGCTTCTCGCCGTCGGCGGCGCTCGGTCTCCTCCTCTTCATGGTGCCCCGCTCCATGTGGCCCGACAAACCGCAGGCCACGGGTGTCGAACTCGCCCAGTACGCGGGCTACGACTTCCACAACCTCTCGGCGCCGGTATGGATCGAGAGCTACCTGTGGGGCGGCGCTCCCTGTGTCGTCCTGGTGTTCTGCCTGCTGGGCGCGGCCGGACGGCGCATGGACGACATCGGGGAGCGGCTGCGGCACCGGCGGAACACCTTGGCGGCTCTGCTGGTGCCCGCGTTCGCCTTCTACCAGCTGGTGTTCCTGCGCGGCAGCCTCATGGGGATCGTCGGCCCGCTGCTGCTGCTCCTGACCGTGCCGCTCTTCATCACCACCCGCGCCACCGGGCCGTCCCGGTCCCCGTCACCGGTGCGGCCGCCCGCGACCACGGGCCACGCGCCCGTGCCCGTACACAGGGGACACATTCCCGGACACAGGAGGCAACCGTGACCAGCCCCGCCGGCCTCGACGATCGGTACGACGACCCCGACCAGCTGCGCGACCAGGTGCGCCTCCTGCTGAGGTACCGAGCCACCCTCGTGCTGGGCGTGCTCCTCGGGCTGCTCGGCGGACTGCTCCTGGTCGTGCTGCGCGCGGGCACCTACACCTCCGCCAGTGAGGTGCTCGTCCGCCCGAGAACGGACCCCTTCAGCACGTTCGGGCTGGCCGTCGACAACCAGGTGAGCATGGCCACCGAGCGGCAGATCGCGCTCAGCGCGACGGTCGCGGACCGGGCGGCGACGGCACTGCGGCAGCCCTCGCGCGCCGACGCGCTCTCGGCGGACCTGCGCGTGACCAACGCCCCGGACACCCAGGTGCTCCGGTTCGAGTACACGGGGAACACCGCGAAGGGTGCGTCCCGGGTGACCAACGCGTTCGCCGAGGCCTATCTCGCCGATCGCCAGGAGCGGTCCAAGTCCATGATCAGGCGGATGAGCTCCGGGCTGGAGCAGCAGCTCACCGCGCTCACCAAGCGGCTCAACGCGAAGAAGCCAGGCGGGCCCGCGCCCGGCACCGCAGGCATCCAGCAACAGATCAGCTCTCTCCAGAAGCGGATGTCGGACATCAGGGCCTACGACACCTCCGGCGGTGACATCGTCCGCAGCGCCGAGCCGGCGGCACGGCCCTCCGGCCCGGGGCCCGGCTGGCTGATCCCCCTCGGTCTGATCGCCGGTCTGGCGCTGGGCATCGTGCTCGCCTGGCTGCGATCCGCCCTCGAACCGCGGGCGCGCTCGGTCGGCGAGGTCCAAGGAGCCCTGTCCGCCCCGGTGCTGGGCATCCTCCCGGCCCCCGCCGCCGACGGCGAACTGATGGAGTTCGGCCGGGCCGACGCCAGCCGCGCGGAGGCGTACCGCGCCCTCGCCTTCCGGCTGCGGGGCGACGGCCGTACGGCGACGGGCACGCTGATGGTCGTGGCGCCGAAGCGGGAACGGGGCGCCGAGGCCGTCGCCGTGAATCTCGCCGCCGCCCTCGCCGAGTCCGGCGACGACGTCCTGCTCGTGGACGCGACCGGGCAGACCTCCGGTCTGTCGGCACGGCTGCCGCTGTCCGCCGACGCCGCGCCGGACGGCGTACCCGAGGGCGCGGTGGTCGTCGACGCGGGCCCGGCCGGGCGGTTCACGCTCTGCGGCGACGGCCGTGGTGCCCCCGGTGACGACAAGCCGGCCGCCCCGACGGCGGCGCGCACCCTGCCCCCCACCGACCCCGAAAGACCGACGCTCTTCCTGGGCGCCCCGCTGCTGGAACACCCCGAGGGCCTCTCGCTCGCCCAACGCGTGGACGGCGTTCTCGTGGTGGGCGCCCTGGGGGACACCAAGCGCGACGACCTCAAGCAGCTGCGCGAGCTGATCGACTGCGCGGGAGGGCACCTCGCGGGCGTGGCGCTCCACAACGGCGCGGGGCGCGGCCTGTTCCGCCGTGTCATGGACAGCGACCGGGTGCGTCGTACGAGGAAGCGGATCCCTCCCACGACACCGCCCGTGGCGCCCGCGCCGTCCACCCCGGCCGACGACACCGTGGACAAACCGACCGCTCCTGTGCAGGACGACACGCTCGCTGCCTCCCGGTGAGCGCCTCCGGTACGACCGTTGCCGCCCCCGGCGAGCCGACCGCCGCCCGGTGCGGGGTCGCCGCCACCGCGCGCGGCGGGTGGTGGGGCTTTCTGGGCTCGACGGTCAACGCCGTCTTCGGCTACGCCCTGGTCGCCCTGGTCACCCGCGGGCTCGGAGCGTACGGGGCGGGAGCGGTGTTCACCGGCGTCGCGGCCTTCACCATCCTGTGCAACACCTGCAAGCTGGGCGCCGACACCGGGCTGGTGCGCTTCGTCCCCGGCGACCTGGCCACCACCGGTGGCCGCGAGGTGGGCGCACTCCTGCGCTGCGCGGTGCTGCCGGGTGCCGCGGCGAGCACCGCTGCCGCCGCACTGCTGTTCACGTCGCCCTGGACGGCCACCTCGCTGCTGCCGAACCTCGCCCCGGACGACGCGGTGACCCTGGTCCGGCTGTTCGCCGTGTTCCTGCCCCTGGCCACGGTCACCCTGATCCTGCTGGGCGCCACCCAGGGCTACGGGACGGTGATCCCGTTCGTCGGCGTCGAGCAGATCGGCAAGCCGGTGCTGCGGGTGCTGATCGCCGTACCGGTCGTGCTGCTGGCTCCCGGAGTGCTGAGCCTGGCCGCCGCCTGGCTCGTGCCCTCGCTGGCCGGCTTCGTCATCGCCTGGTTCGCGGTGCGCAGGTGCCGCCGGACGGGCCCGGGACGGACATCGGGAGGGGCGACGGCTGCCTCTTCGCTCGTCGCCCGGCGGGGGTTCTGGGCGTTCGCGGCGCCACGGGCGGTCTCCTCCGTCTTCGACATCAGCGCGGTCTGGGTGGGCGTCGTCCTGCTGTCCTGCCTGGCGACGAGCGAAGAGGCGGGCATCTACACCGCCGTAGGCCGGGTCGTCATCGCGGCAACCCTGCTGCAGCTCGCCATCCGGCTGGCCGTCGCTCCGGAGATCAGCCGTCTCCTCGCCGTGGGCGACTTTCCGCAGGCCTGCCATCTGTACCGGGTCTCGACACGCTGGATCGTGCTGTTCTCCTGGCCCCTGCTCGTCCTGCTCACGAGTTTCCCGGGCACCGTCCTGTCCCTGTTCGGGCCCGAGTTCGAGCAGGGCGCGGACGCGCTGGTCGTGCTCTGTGTCGCCGCGGCGGTCAACGTGGGGGTGGGGAACGCCCAGACAGTGCTGCTCATGGCGGGCAAGAGCTCCTGGCATCTGGCGGTCACCGGCGTCGCGTTCGCGGTGCAGCTGGCGGTCGGCCTCCTTGCCGTCCCCCGCCTCGGCGTCCTGGGCGCCGCCCTGTCCTGGGGCGCGGCGACCGTCGTCGAGAACCTCGTCTCGGCCGCGTTGGTGCGGCGGCACCCGGGCTTCACGGTCGTCGACCACGGATACCTCCTCGCGACGGTCACCGGGCTGTGCCTCACGGTGGCGCTGGTGCTTCCCGCGCGGCTGCTGGCAGGTGACACGGCCATCGGACTTGCCGTCGCAATGACCACTGGATTTTCCGTATTTGGTATAAGTTTGTGGCGATTTCGCACACCTCTGGGAGTGCATGAACTCGTCGGTGTGCTGCGCGAACGCGCCACATGAGGCCGTCTCAGGACCGAGACGGCCGGCTTCTCCCCTTCTCACCGCCCGTACTCGCTGCAACCCGGGAAGTTCCATGCGCCTCAGAAAAAGCATGAAGCGGGGGGCCACCACGGCTTCGGCCGCGGCCCTCCTCGCGGCTGCCTCGCTCATCACCGCCACGGCGGCGGCAGCCGACGGCGACGAAAAGACCCTGACCGCCGACGCCTTGGCGACCTGGCAGACCGACGGCATCGTCTGGTCGATCGAGTACGTGGACGGGGTCGTGTACGTCGGCGGGACCTTCGACAAGGTCCGCCCGCCGGGCGCAAAGCCCGGTGAGCAGGAGGTCGCCCGCAAGAACTTCGCAGCGTTCGACGCCGCCACCGGCGCGCTCCTGCCGTGCGCCGTGCCGTTCACCGGCAGCGGTGACACCGTACGGGCGCTGAAGGCGTCGCAGGACGGCCGAATCCTCTACGTCGGTGGCTCGTTCACCAAGGCCGGCAAGACCGAGGTGGCCAGTGCGGTCGCGCTCAACAGGGCCGCCTGCTCGCTGCGCGCGGACTTCCGCCCGAACATGACGTCGTTCGTGCGGGCCATCGAGGTCATGGGCGACTCGGTCTATCTGGGCGGCGACTTCACGGTCGTCAACGGCAAGGACCGGGAGCGCATCGCGGCGTTCACCCCCAGCGGGAAGCTGCTGCCGTTCAAGGCGGAGATCGACGCTCCCGTACGGGCCATCCTCGCCGTGCCCAAGTTCGGCAAGCTCCTCGTCGGCGGCGACTTCTACCTGCTCAACGGCGAGCTGGAGAAGTCGCTCGTCGCCCTGCATCCCCGCACCGGCAAGACGGTGACCTCGTACGCGGACTGGCTGCCGCCGAGATCGTCCGTGAAGGCGCTGACACGCGACGCGGACAACTTCTACCTCGCGGCCGAGGGCAGGGGCACGGGCATCTTCGACGGCCGCATCGCCGGCCGCCTCGACAACGGCAAGATGGTGTGGAAGGACACCTGCCTGGGCGCGACCCAGGCCGTCGCCGTGCACAACGGTGTCCTCTACAGCGGCTCCCACGCCCACAACTGCCGTGACACCCCGGGTGGTTTCCCCGAGTACAACAACCGCCAGCACTTCCTCGCCCAGTCCGTCCGCAACCGGCGGATCCTGCACTGGTTCCCCGACACGGACGGAGGGACCGGCGAGGGCAACGGCCCCCGCGCCATGGTGATGGCCGGCGGAGTCCTGTGGGCGGGCGGCGAGTTCACCGAGGTCAACGGCAAACGGCAGCAGAGCCTGACGCGCTTCGCGGCCGGACCCGACCGGGGAGCCCCGAAGGGAGTGCCCCGGCTGGAGACCCTGCCCTCGAAGGCCGGCCAGGTCAGGCTCTTCTGGCGTGCCGCCTGGGACCGCGACGACGCGGAGCTGAAGTACCTGATCTACCGGGACGGCATCCTCGTGGCCTCGCCGACGCAGCGGTCCACGGAGTGGGACCGCCCCAGGATGGAGTACACGGACTCCGTCGCCCCCGGCTCCCGCCACCGCTACCGGATCGCCGTCACCGACGGAAAGAACACCTCGCTCAGGTCGAAAGAGTTCGTAGCCACCGCGACCGCCGAAAAGGGCCCGAAGGAAAAGCGTTGACGGGAGAACGTCTCGGCTACGCGCCGGGGGTCTTCGACCTCTTCCACGTGGGCCATCTGAACATCCTGCGCCGGGCGCGCGGGCACTGCGACCGGCTCATCGCCGGCGTCTGCTCGGACGAGCTGGTGGTGAGCCTGAAAGGCAGGCCGCCCGTCGTACCGCTCGCCGAACGACTGCAGATCGTCCGCAGTGTGCGCCATGTGGACGAGACGTTCGTCGCGACCGTGAACGACAAGATCGAGGTCTGGAAGGAAGTCGGTTTCGACGTCATCTTCAAGGGTGACGACTGGCTCGGCACCGAGGTCTGGACGGCCCTGGAGACCGAGTTCGCGAAAGTGGGCGTGGAGGTCGTCTACTTCCCCTACACCGTGCACACGTCGAGCACGCTGCTCCGGGACGCGCTGGGCCTGCTCGCCCGGCAGAACCCTGCCGAGCCGCCCCCGCCCCAGCTCGCGGGACCGCGTCGGACGGGAACGGACAGCTGACGCGCGGCTGACGCAGGGCTGACGCGGAGCCGCGGGACTCACCCCCGCGGCTCCCCCCATGTGGCAGGTCGGTCATGCCTCGTAAAGATTTGCTGTGCACAGCGGCGCGGCTCCCGTCGCGCCGCGACGGCTCACTCGGGGCATGACGAAAGGTGTCGGCATGACACGTTCCGGCCGCTGGGTGCGATGTCCCGCGCGGTTCTGCATAGCCTCGGTCACCGCTGTCGCCGCTCTGCTGGCGACAGCGGTGCCGTCCGCCGCCGACCCCGAGGATCTTTCGGTGTACGCCGCCGCCGACGTCACCACGTTGTCCTCGGGCTGGTCCAACCCCTGGGGCATGTCCTTCCTGCCCGACGGGCGCTCGGCGCTGGTGACCGAGAACGAGACCTCCCGCGTCTACCACCTCCGCGAGGACGGATCCAGGACCCTGGCCGGGCGGGTGCCGCACATGGCCGTGTACCTGCCCGGTGACTCCGCCAAGGGCGGGCTGCTGGGCGTCGCCGTGTCTCCGACCTGGGACGGCAAGAAGGACAAGGCCGTGTTCTTCATGCACACCACGAAGACCGAGACCCGGGTCGTGCGGATGAACTACGACGGCACGACGCTGAGCGGCTACACCGTCGTCCTCGACGGCATCAGACGGGGCTCGAACCACAACGGCGGCAAGATCGCCTTCGGTCCCGACGGGTACCTCTACGTCGCGACGGGCGAGGCCACGCAGGCGGAGCTCGCGCAGGACACGAACTCCATCAACGGAAAGATCCTCCGGATCACCAAGACCGGCGCCCCGGCCCCCGGCAACCCGTTCGACAACCACATCTACAGCTACGGCCATCGCAACCCACAGGGCCTCGCCTGGGACCGTGCGGGCCGGCTGTGGTCGGTGGAAATAGGCCAGGAAGCGACGGACGAACTCAACCTGATCGAGCCGGGCCGCAACTACGGCTGGCCGAGCTGCGAGGGCCACTGCACCGCCAAGGGCATGACGAACCCGAAGGTCACCTGGGCGCACACCACCGCCCCCGCCCAGGTCGCCGTGGCGGGCGACAACCTCTACGTGTCGTCCCTGCGCGGCTACCAGCTGTGGCGCGTCGGGATCGACGCGGCGATCGGGGGCACGGGCGACAAGACGAAGACCAACGTCTTCGGCGGCCACGCGCTCCGCGCCCTCACCAAGGTCCCCGGCAGGAACGAGCTGTGGCTGGGCACCGCACGCAGCGCGGACGGCAACGACAAGGTCTTCCGCGTGACCGTCGATTAGCCCTCGGTCGAGCAACCCCCGTCGAGCGACCCTCCCGGCAGAAAGGACGTAGACGTACATGCTGCTGCTGGTACTCGGCACCGCCGCCGGCGGCGGCATCCCCCAGTGGAACTGTGCGTGCCCCGGCTGCTCCGGGGCCCGCGCCCATCCGCACCGGCGCCGCCGGCACGCCTCGCTCGCCGTACGGACGGGCGAGGGCCGCTGGTACGTCGTCAACGCGACCCCCGACATCGGCGACCAGATCGAGGACCGGCCCGAGCTCCACCCGGGCCCCGGCCCCCGGCAGACCCCGATCGCCGGAGTCGTCCTCACCGACGCCGAACTCGACCACACCCTCGGCCTCGCACGGCTGCGCGAGGCGGACCGCCTCCAGGTGACGGCGACGGCCCCGGTCCGCCAGGCGCTGCGGGACCGCCTGCGCCTCGGTGAGGTGCTGACGCCGTACACCGACCTGACCTGGCGGGATCTCCCCGCACGCGGCGCCGAACCGCTGGACCCCACGGCTTCCGGCCTGCGGATCAGCGGCATCCCGGTGTCCGGCAAGCGCCCGCGGTACGCCGCCGACGCCCCGGACGACGACGCCTGGGTCGTCGCACTGCGCCTGTACGACCCGGCCTCCGGCGCGACCGCGCTCTACGCACCCGCCCTGGCCGCCTGGCCCGACAGCCTCCAGCAGGCCGCCGCCGAGGCCGACTGCGTCATCGTCGACGGCACCTTCTGGGACGACGAGGAGCCCCGCCGTACCGGCATCTCCTCCCGCACCGCCACCGGCATGGGCCACCTGCCCATCGACGGACCGGGCGGCACCGCCGAACGCCTCGCCCCCCTGTCCGCCCGATGCCTCTACACCCACCTCAACAACACCAACCCCCTCGTCGACCCGGCGGCACCCCAGCACAAGCGGCTCGCCCGGCTGGGCATCGAGGTGGCGTACGACGGGATGGTGATCGAGCCATGAACACGGCAGCTGCGCACACGCCCCCCGCCCCGCTCGCGGAGCCCTGGAGCCCCGCGGAGTTCGAGGCACGACTGCGTGCGGTGGGGGAGGAGCGCTACCACCACCGCCACCCCTTCAACATACGGATGCACAGCGGCGACCTCAGCCCCGAGGAACTGCGCCGCTGGATCGTCAACCGCTTCCACTACCAGCGCCACATCCCCGTCAAGGACGCCCTGATCACCGCCAAACTGCCCACCTCCGAGCTGCGCCGGATGTGGCTGCGCCGCATCCAGGACCACGACGGGGCGCAGACGGGCGAGGGCGGCATCGAGCGCTGGCTGCGGCTCGGCGAGGCGGCCGGCGTGGACCGCGAGACGCTGCTGCGCGCCGACTCGGTGCTGCCGGGCGTACGGCTCGCGGTCGACGGATACGTCAACTTCTGCCGGCTGCGCCCGCCCCTCGAAGCCGTCGCCGCCTCCCTGACCGAACTCTCCGCGCCGGACCTGATGCGCACCCGCACAGCCGCCTTCGAGCGCCACTACCCGTGGATCGAACCTGAGGGCCTCGCCTACTTCCGCACCCGTGTCTCCCAGGGCCGCCGCGACAGCCGCGAGGCCCTCGACCTGGTGCTGACCTGGGCCCGCGACCGGGACGAGCAGGAGGGCGCCGTGGCCGCGCTGCGCTTCAAGTGCGACGTCCTGTGGTCTCTGCTGGACGCCGTGGACCGGGCGGGCTCCCGGGAGCAGCAGTGACGACGTCGCCCGGAACCGACTGGCGGCCCGCCCTGGCCCCCGCCATCGTGCGGCGCCACGACCCCGTACGCGACGCCGACCTGCTGCTCCTCCCGGAACGCGTCGGCGTCCTCACGGGCTCGGCCGAAGCGGTCGTCGGCCTGTGCGACGGCAGCCGCAGCGTGCGCGCCATCGTCGATGAACTGGCCGAACGCTTCCCCGGCGCGCCGGTGGCCGACGACGTCCCCCCGTTCCTCGAACGGCTGCGCAAGGAGGGCTGGCTCCGATGACCTCCGCCGACCCGCCGTCACCCGCCCGTCCCTGGGCCCTGCTGGCCGAGCTCACCCACGCCTGCCCGCTGCACTGCGGGTACTGCTCCAACCCCCTTGAACTGACGCGCCGTTCCCGCGAGCTGACCGCCGAGCAGTGGACGGACGTGATGGGCCAGGCGGGTGCTCTCGGCGTCGTCCAGACGCATCTCTCGGGCGGCGAGCCGCTGCTGCGCCGGGACCTGGAGCAGATCGTCACCGCGGCCGAGTCCGCCGGCATCTACACCCAGCTCGTCACCAGCGGCGTGGGCCTGGACGAGTCCCGCCTCGCCGCGCTCGCCGCCGCGGGCCTGAAGAGCGTCCAGCTGTCCGTCCAGCACGCCGACCCGCGCGCCTCCGACCGCATCGCCGGACGCAGGTCCTTCACCGAGAAGGAACGGGCCGCCGCACTCGTACGCGCCGCCGGCCTCCCCCTCGGCCTCAACGTCGTCCTGCACCGCGAGAACCTCGACGCCCTCGACGCCGTCGTCGAGCTGGGCGTCTCCTGGGGCGTGGACCGCATCGAGCTGGCGAACGCGCAGTTCTACGGCTGGGGCCTGCTCAACCGCGCCGCCCTGCTGCCGACGCGCGCGCAGCTCGCCGGGGCGCGGGACGCCGTGCGGCGGTGGCGGGAGAGGCTCACCGCGGGACCCGAGCTGGTCTGGGTCGTCCCCGACTACTTCGACGGTGTCGCCAAGCCCTGCATGGGCGGCTGGGGCGCGGTCTCCCTCACCGTCACCCCGGACGGCACCGTCCTGCCCTGCCCGGCCGCGGCCTCGCTGCCGGACCTGGACGCCCCGAACGTCCGGGACCGTCCGCTGAAGTGGATCTGGGACCACTCGAAGGCGTTCACCCGCTACCGCGGCACCGACTGGATGCCCGACCCCTGCCGCAGCTGTGCCCGACGCGACGAGGACTTCGGCGGCTGCCGCTGCCAGGCCTACGCCCTCACCGGGGACGCCGCCCGCACGGACCCGGCGTGCCGGCTGTCCCCGGACCACGGAGTGATCCGGGCGCTGGCCGAGGACGGCGCCGAGGACAACACGGATGGAAAGGCTCAGATCACGCGTCGGGTGCCCGGTCGGTTCGAGGGCGCGCACGCCCGGGTTTGACCTGCGTCACCCTCGGGGTATTCTCTCCGGCTCGATTGGCCAGCCCCCTGCCCCGTATGGCAGACTAGCGGGGTTGCTCGGTCGAGTGTTGATGCTGCGCGCCTCCCGCCGGGAGGACCGAAAGCGAGTCCCACAGTACTCGTCGCCCTAACTGCCGTAAGGCAGCGCTGGGGCGGACGTACGGGAATCTTTCGGGAAGTGTCAGTGCAGCACCGGCCAGGCACCCGGTGGGCCTTCCGCCCCCGGCTTGCGGTTCCGGAAGGGCCGTGTTCCCAGACAAGGGATGCTCGAACAAGGGGCATCTGTGTCAGCGGGGGCGCGACACGCCCGACCGCGTGGGTCGGAGGGGCGGGCACGGGAACACCGGGTTCCAGAGCGTAAGAAGAGACAGGACTACGGAGTAGCCATGGCGGGACAGAAGATCCGCATCCGGCTCAAGGCCTACGACCACGAGGTCATCGACTCCTCGGCGAAGAAGATCGTCGAGACGGTGACCCGCACTGGTGCGTCGGTCGCGGGCCCGGTGCCGCTGCCCACTGAGAAGAACGTGTACTGCGTCATCAAGTCGCCGCACAAGTACAAGGACTCGCGCGAGCACTTCGAGATGCGCACGCACAAGCGCCTGATCGACATCCTCGACCCGACGCCCAAGACCGTTGACTCTCTGATGCGACTCGACCTCCCGGCCGGTGTCGACATCGAGATCAAGCTCTGAAGGCCGGTGATCTGAGAATGGCTAAGCAGATCAAGGGCATCCTGGGCGAGAAGCTCGGCATGACGCAGGTGTGGGACGCGAACAACCGTGTTGTTCCGGTCACCGTCGTCAAGGCCGGCCCCAACGTCGTCACCCAGGTCCGCACGAACGACGCCGACGGCTACGAGTCCGTCCAGATCGCGTTCGGCGAGATCGACCCGCGCAAGGTGAACAAGCCCCTCAAGGGCCACTTCGCCAAGGCCGACGTCACTCCCCGCCGCCACCTCGTCGAGATCCGTACCGCTGACGCCAGCGAGTACACCCTCGGCCAGGAGATCACCGCCGAGGTGTTCGAGGCCGGCATCAAGGTCGACGTGACCGGCAAGAGCAAGGGCAAGGGCTTCGCCGGTGTCATGAAGCGTCACAACTTCAAGGGCCTCGGCGCCGGACACGGCACCCAGCGCAAGCACCGCTCTCCCGGTTCCATCGGTGGCTGCGCCACCCCGGGCCGTGTGTTCAAGGGCCTCCGCATGGCGGGTCGCATGGGCAACGAGCGGGTCACCACCCAGAACCTGACCGTCCACGCCGTTGACGCGGAGAAGGGTCTGCTGCTCATCAAGGGCGCGGTTCCCGGTCCGAACGGCGGCCTCGTCCTGGTCCGCACCGCGGCCAAGGGGGCCTGAGGTAACCGATGAGCACTGTTGACATCCTTTCGCCGGCAGGCGACAAGACCGGGACGGTCGAGCTCCCCGCGGAGATCTTCGACGTCGAGAAGATCAGCGTTCCGCTGCTTCACCAGGTCGTCGTCGCGCAGCTGGCCGCGGCCCGTCAGGGCACGCACAAGACCAAGACCCGCGGCGAAGTCCGTGGTGGTGGCAAGAAGCCTTACCGCCAGAAGGGCACCGGCCGCGCCCGTCAGGGTTCGACCCGCGCTCCGCAGTTCGCCGGTGGTGGCGTCGTGCACGGTCCCGTGCCGCGTGACTACTCGCAGCGGACCCCGAAGAAGATGAAGGCCGCGGCCCTGCGCCACGCCCTCACCGACCGGGCCCGCAACAACCGCATCCACGTCGTCTCCGGCGTCATCGAGGGCGACAACCCGTCCACGAAGGCCGCCAAGTCGCTGTTCGGCAAGATCTCGGAGCGCAAGAACCTGCTCCTGGTCGTCGAGCGCGCCGACGAGGCCGCGTGGCTGTCCGCCCGCAACCTGCCCCAGGTCCACATCCTGGAGCCGGGCCAGCTGAACACGTACGACGTTCTCGTCTCGGACGACGTGGTCTTCACCCAGTCCGCGTTCGAGTCCTTCGTGTCTGGCCCCAAGGCCGCTGACACCGAAGGGAGCGAGGCCTGATGGCTACGCGTCACCCGAGCATTGCCTCCAAGGCTGCGAAGGCCGCCAAGGCCGCGCGCGTCGCCAAGGCGCGTCGCCACGCCGCCGAGGGCAAGAACACCGTCGTCACCCCGGCCAGCAAGGCGTACACGGACCCCCGTGACGTGCTGCTGAAGCCGGTCGTGTCGGAGAAGAGCTACGCGCTCCTGGACGAGAACAAGTACACGTTCATCGTCGACCCGAACGCCAACAAGACCCAGATCAAGCAGGCCGTCCAGGCGGTCTTCTCGGTCAAGGTCACCGGGGTCAACACGATCAACCGCCAGGGCAAGCGCAAGCGGACCCGCACCGGCTTCGGCCAGCGTGCGGCGACCAAGCGCGCGATCGTGACCCTCGCCGAGGGCGACCGTATCGACATCTTCGGCGGTCCGACCGCCTAAGGGCGGTCCGGATCGTCCGATATCGGACGAGGACTGAGAAATGGGAATCCGCAAGTACAAGCCGACTACGCCGGGCCGTCGTGGTTCCAGCGTCGCCGACTTCGTCGAGGTCACGCGGTCCACGCCGGAGAAGTCGCTGGTCCGCCCGCTGCACAGCAAGGGCGGCCGTAACAACGCCGGTCGTGTGACCGTTCGCCACCAGGGTGGCGGACACAAGCGCGCCTACCGAGTGATCGACTTCCGTCGTCACGACAAGGACGGCGTGCCGGCGAAGGTCGCGCACATCGAGTACGACCCCAACCGCACCGCGCGCATCGCGCTGCTGCACTACGCCGACGGCGAGAAGCGCTACATCCTCGCCCCGCGCAACCTGCAGCAGGGTGACCGCGTCGAGAACGGTCCCGGGGCCGACATCAAGCCGGGCAACAACCTGGCGCTCCGCAACATCCCGGTCGGTACCACGATCCACGCGATCGAGATCCGTCCCGGTGGCGGCGCCAAGTTCGCCCGCTCCGCCGGTGCCTCGGTGCAGCTGCTCGCGAAGGAGGGCACCATGGCCCACCTCCGCATGCCCTCCGGTGAGATCCGCCTGGTCGACCAGCGCTGCCGCGCCACGGTCGGCGAGGTCGGCAACGCCGAGCAGAGCAACATCAACTGGGGCAAGGCCGGTCGTAAGCGCTGGCTGGGCGTCCGCCCGACCGTTCGCGGTGTGGCGATGAACCCGGTTGACCACCCGCACGGTGGTGGTGAGGGCAAGACCTCCGGTGGTCGCCACCCGGTCTCCCCGTGGGGTCAGAAGGAGGGTCGTACTCGTTCGCCGAAGAAGGCTTCGAACAAGTACATCGTCCGCCGCCGCAAGACGAACAAGAAGCGCTAGGAGCGGGTTTAGATGCCGCGCAGTCTCAAGAAGGGGCCCTTCGTCGACGAGCACCTCGCCAAGAAGGTGGATGCTCAGAACGAAGCCGGCACCAAGAACGTCATCAAGACCTGGTCCCGTCGCTCCATGATCGTGCCGGCCATGCTCGGCCACACGCTCGCGGTGCACAACGGCAAGACCCACATCCCGGTGTTCGTCACCGAGTCGATGGTCGGCCACAAGCTCGGCGAGTTCTCGCCGACGCGCACCTTCCGGGGTCACGTCAAGGACGACCGGAAGTCGAAGCGCCGCTAATAGCGGATCGCATTCAGACACGTAAGTAACTGAAGGGACAACCATGGAAGCCAGGGCCCAGGCGCGGTACATCCGCGTCACGCCCATGAAGGCCCGCCGCGTGGTGGACCTCATCCGTGGCATGGACGCCACGGAGGCCCAGGCGGTCCTGCGATTCGCTCCGCAGGCCGCCTCCGAGCCGGTCGGCAAGGTGCTCGACAGCGCCATTGCCAACGCCGCGCACAACTACGACCACCCGGACGCCTCCTCGCTGTTCATCAGCGAGGCGTACGTTGACGAGGGTCCGACCCTGAAGCGGTTCCGTCCGCGTGCCCAGGGCCGTGCCTACCGGATCCGCAAGCGGACCAGCCACATCACCGTGGTCGTCAGCAGCAAGGAAGGAACCCGGTAATGGGCCAGAAGGTAAACCCGCATGGGTTCCGGCTCGGTGTCACGACCGACTTCAAGTCGCGTTGGTACGCCGACAAGCTGTACAAGGACTACGTCAAGGAAGACGTCGCCATCCGTCGGATGATGACGTCCGGCATGGAGCGCGCCGGCATCTCGAAGGTTGAGATCGAGCGCACCCGTGACCGTGTCCGCGTGGACATCCACACCGCGCGTCCGGGCATCGTCATCGGCCGCCGTGGCGCCGAGGCCGACCGCATCCGCGGTGACCTCGAGAAGCTCACGGGCAAGCAGGTCCAGCTGAACATCCTCGAGGTCAAGAACCCCGAGACGGACGCTCAGCTGGTTGCTCAGGCCGTTGCCGAGCAGCTCTCCTCCCGCGTCTCCTTCCGCCGCGCCATGCGTAAGAGCATGCAGTCGGCGATGAAGGCCGGCGCCAAGGGCATCAAGATCCAGTGCGGTGGCCGCCTCGGTGGCGCCGAGATGTCCCGCTCGGAGTTCTACCGCGAGGGCCGTGTGCCCCTGCACACGCTCCGCGCGAACGTGGACTACGGCTTCTTCGAGGCCAAGACGACCTTCGGCCGCATCGGTGTGAAGGTCTGGATCTACAAGGGCGACGTCAAGAACATCGCCGAGGTCCGCGCCGAGAACGCTGCCGCCCGTGCGGGTAACCGCCCGGCCCGCGGTGGCGGCTCCGACCGCCCGGCCCGTGGTGGCCGTGGTGGCGAGCGGCGCGGTCGTAAGCCGCAGCAGGCTGCCGGCGCCGAGGCCCCCAAGGCCGAGGCCCCCGCCGCTCCGGCTGAGAGCACCGGAACGGAGGCCTGACCGACATGCTGATCCCCCGTAGGGTCAAGCACCGCAAGCAGCACCACCCGAAGCGCAGCGGCGCTGCCAAGGGCGGCACGCAGGTTGCGTTCGGCGAGTACGGCATCCAGGCGCTGACCCCGGCGTACGTGACGAACCGTCAGATCGAGGCCGCTCGTATCGCCATGACGCGTCACATCAAGCGTGGTGGCAAGGTCTGGATCAACATCTACCCGGACCGTCCCCTCACCAAGAAGCCTGCCGAGACCCGCATGGGTTCCGGTAAGGGTTCTCCGGAGTGGTGGATCGCCAACGTCAAGCCCGGACGCGTGATGTTCGAGCTGTCGTACCCCAACGAGAAGATCGCCCGTGAGGCGCTGACCCGTGCGGCCCACAAGCTGCCGATGAAGTGCCGGATCGTCAAGCGCGAGGCAGGTGAAGCGTGATGTCGGCCGGTACCAAGGCGTCCGAGCTGCGCGAACTGGGTGACGAGGAGCTGCTGAACAAGCTCCGCGAAGCCAAGGAAGAGCTGTTCAACCTCCGCTTCCAGGCGGCGACGGGTCAGCTCGAGAACCACGGTCGGCTCAAGGCCGTCCGTAAGGACATCGCGCGGATCTACACCCTGATGCGTGAGCGCGAGCTGGGCATCGAGACGGTGGAGAGCGCCTGATGAGTGAGAGCAACGTGACTGAGCAGACTGCAGAGGCCCGCGGCTTCCGCAAGACCCGTGAGGGTCTCGTCGTCAGCGACAAGATGGACAAGACCGTCGTCGTCGCCGTCGAGGACCGCGTCAAGCACGCGCTGTACGGCAAGGTCATCCGCCGTACCAACAAGCTCAAGGCGCACGACGAGCAGAACGCCGCCGGCGTCGGCGACCGTGTCCTCCTCGCGGAGACCCGGCCGCTGTCCGCCACGAAGCGGTGGCGCATCGTCGAGATCCTCGAGAAGGCCAAGTAATTTCCTGCGGGGGTAATCCCGCAGGTCAGTTCCGCCAGGCTCGGCAGGGGTCCCGTAACAGGACCCCTGCCGGGAACCGGCAGACAAACAGGAGATAGACGTGATCCAGCAGGAGTCGCGACTGCGCGTCGCCGACAACACTGGTGCGAAGGAAATCCTTTGCATCCGTGTGCTCGGTGGCTCCGGTCGCCGCTACGCGGGCATCGGTGACGTCATCGTCGCCACCGTCAAGGACGCGATCCCCGGTGGCAACGTGAAGAAGGGTGACGTCGTCAAGGCGGTCATCGTTCGCACCGTCAAGGAGCGCCGCCGTCCGGACGGCTCGTACATCCGCTTCGACGAGAACGCCGCCGTCATTCTGAAGAACGACGGCGACCCTCGCGGCACCCGTATCTTCGGCCCCGTCGGCCGTGAGCTGCGCGAGAAGAAGTTCATGAAGATCATCTCGCTCGCGCCGGAGGTGCTGTAAGCATGAAGATCAAGAAGGGCGACCTGGTCCAGGTCATCACCGGCAAGGACAAGGGCAAGCAGGGCAAGGTCATTGCCGCTTACCCGCGCGACGAGCGCGTCCTGGTCGAGGGTGTCAACCGGGTCAAGAAGCACACCAAGGCTGGCCCGACCGCTCGCGGTTCCCAGGCCGGCGGCATCGTCACGACCGAGGCGCCGATCCACGTCTCCAACGTCCAGCTGGTCGTTGAGAAGGACGGCAACAAGGTCGTCACGCGTGTCGGTTACCGCTTCGACGACGAAGGCAACAAGATCCGCGTTGCCAAGCGGACGGGTGAGGACATCTGATGGCTACCACCACCACTCCGCGTCTGAAGACGAAGTACCGCGAGGAGATCGCGGGCAAGCTGCGTGACGAGTTCAAGTACGAGAACGTCATGCAGATCCCCGGCCTCGTCAAGATCGTGGTCAACATGGGTGTGGGCGACGCCGCCCGCGACTCCAAGCTGATCGAGGGCGCCATCCGCGACCTCACCACGATCACCGGTCAGAAGCCGGCCGTCACCAAGGCCCGCAAGTCCATCGCGCAGTTCAAGCTGCGTGAGGGCCAGCCGATCGGTGCCCACGTCACGCTTCGTGGCGACCGCATGTGGGAGTTCCTGGACCGCACCCTGTCGCTCGCGCTGCCGCGCATCCGCGACTTCCGTGGTCTGTCCCCCAAGCAGTTCGACGGCCGTGGCAACTACACCTTCGGTCTCACCGAGCAGGTCATGTTCCACGAGATCGACCAGGACAAGATCGACCGTACCCGGGGTATGGACATCACCGTGGTCACCACGGCGACCAACGACGCTGAGGGCCGTGCCCTCCTTCGTCACCTCGGCTTCCCCTTCAAGGAGGCGTGAGCGAGATGGCGAAGAAGGCTCTGATCGCGAAGGCTGCCCGCAAGCCCAAGTTCGGCGTGCGTGGCTACACGCGCTGCCAGCGTTGTGGCCGTCCCCACTCCGTGTACCGCAAGTTCGGCCTGTGCCGCGTGTGCCTTCGTGAGATGGCTCACCGTGGCGAGCTGCCGGGCGTGACCAAGAGCTCCTGGTAGTCCCGCTTTTTAGGGATTCCAGAGGCTCTCGGTAAGCACTGGGCGTGTCAGGCGCCCTCCCTTCCATGGCTTAGGCTTGGAGGGTTGGGCGCCTGACGGTCGCCCGTACGACTTACTACGCCGTAGGTCCACCGCGCCGCACCCGTCCCGTCTCGGATCGGGGAGAGGGATGGCGCACCAGGAAACCCCGGCGAGAGAGGCCGAAGGCCAATTCATGACCATGACTGATCCGATCGCAGACATGCTTACGCGTCTGCGGAACGCGAACTCGGCATACCACGACTCCGTGACGATGCCGGCATCGAAGATCAAGTCGCACATCGCGGAGATCCTCCAGCAGGAGGGCTTCATCACGGGCTGGAAGGTCGAGGACGCCGAGGTCGGCAAGAACCTCGTCCTCGAGCTGAAGTTCGGCCCGAACCGTGAGCGCTCCATCGCGGGCATCAAGCGGATCTCCAAGCCCGGTCTCCGGGTGTACGCGAAGTCCACCAACCTGCCGAAGGTGCTGGGCGGCCTCGGCGTGGCGATCATCTCCACGTCGCACGGGCTCCTCACCGACAAGCAGGCCGGCAA
Source organism: Streptomyces sp. cf386 (assembly GCF_900103585.1). Classification (GTDB taxonomy): domain Bacteria; phylum Actinomycetota; class Actinomycetes; order Streptomycetales; family Streptomycetaceae; genus Streptomyces. The sequence continues at coordinate 434,377 of NZ_FNHV01000003.1, read as the reverse complement.
GAAGGGCGTGGGTGGGGAAGTCCTCGCCTACGTCTGGTAGCGGAAGGGAACGGAGGAAACAGCTATGTCGCGCATTGGCAAGCTCCCCATCACGGTTCCCGCCGGCGTGGACGTCACCATCGACGGCCGTACGGTCTCGGTCAAGGGCCCCAAGGGCACTCTGACCCACACCGTTGCCGCGCCGATCGACATCGTCAAGGGTGAGGACGGCGTCCTGAACGTCACCCGCCCGAACGACGAGCGTCAGAACAAGGCCCTGCACGGCCTGTCCCGCACGCTGGTGGCGAACATGATCACCGGCGTGACCCAGGGTTACGTGAAGAAGCTCGAGATCAGCGGTGTCGGTTACCGCGTGACGGCCAAGGGTTCGAACCTGGAGTTCGCTCTGGGCTACAGCCACCCGATCACCGTCGAGGCCCCCGAGGGCATCACCTTCAAGGTGGAGGCCCCCACCCGGTTCTCGGTCGAGGGCATCGACAAGCAGAAGGTCGGCGAGGTTGCGGCCAACATCCGCAAGCTGCGCAAGCCCGACCCGTACAAGGCCAAGGGCGTCAAGTACGAGGGCGAAGTCATCCGCCGCAAGGTCGGAAAGGCGGGTAAGTAAGCCATGGCATACGGACAGAAGATCCTTAAGGGCGACGCCTACAAGCGCGCCGCGATCAAGCGCCGCCACATCCGGATCCGTAAGCACATCAACGGAACGGCGGAGCGTCCGCGTCTGGTCGTTACCCGCTCGAACCGCCACATCGTGGCCCAGGTGATCGACGACATCAAGGGTCACACCCTTGCGTCGGCGTCCACCCTGGACACCTCGATCCGCGGTGGCGAGGGCGACAAGTCCGCGCAGGCCAAGCAGGTCGGCGCCCTGGTCGCCGAGCGCGCCAAGGCCGCCGGCGTCGAGGCCGTCGTATTCGACCGTGGTGGCAACCAGTACGCCGGGCGCATTGCCGCCCTGGCGGACGCCGCCCGCGAAGCCGGGCTCAAGTTCTGAGCCGCTTCCGTAGCTAGCGGAAACAGAGAGAGGTAATTCCAATGGCTGGACCCCAGCGCCGCGGTGGCGGTGCCGGTGGCGGCGAGCGGCGGGACCGGAAGGGCCGTGACGGCGGCGCAGCTGCCGCCGAGAAGACCGCTTACGTTGAGCGCGTTGTCGCGATCAACCGTGTCGCCAAGGTTGTGAAGGGTGGTCGTCGCTTCAGCTTCACCGCGCTGGTCGTGGTGGGCGACGGTGACGGCACCGTGGGTGTCGGTTACGGCAAGGCCAAGGAGGTGCCGGCCGCCATCGCCAAGGGTGTTGAGGAGGCCAAGAAGCACTTCTTCAAGGTCCCCCGTATCCAGGGCACCATCCCGCACCCGATCCAGGGTGAGAAGGCTGCCGGCGTCGTGCTGCTCAAGCCCGCGTCGCCCGGTACCGGTGTTATCGCCGGTGGTCCGGTGCGTGCCGTGCTCGAGTGCGCCGGTATCCACGACATCCTGTCGAAGTCGCTCGGCTCCGACAACGCGATCAACATCGTGCACGCGACCGTGGAGGCCCTGAAGGGCCTGCAGCGTCCCGAGGAGGTCGCGGCCCGCCGTGGTCTGCCGCTCGAGGACGTCGCCCCCGCGGCTCTTCTCCGTGCGCGTGCCGGGGCGGGTGCGTAATCATGGCGCAGCTCAAGATTACGCAGGTCAAGTCCTACATCGGCAGCAAGCAGAACCACCGTGACACCCTGCGCTCCCTTGGTCTCAAGGGGATCAACACGCAGGTCGTCAAGGAGGATCGTCCCGAGTTCCGCGGCATGGTGCACACCGTCCGCCACCTCGTGACGGTCGAGGAGGTCGACTGATCATGGCGGAGCAGAACCCGCTCAAGATCCACAACCTCCGTCCCGCCCCGGGCGCCAAGACCGCCAAGACCCGTGTGGGTCGTGGTGAGGCGTCGAAGGGTAAGACGGCCGGTCGTGGTACCAAGGGTACGAAGGCTCGTTACCAGGTTCCGGAGCGCTTCGAGGGTGGCCAGATGCCCCTCCACATGCGTCTTCCGAAGCTGAAGGGCTTCAAGAACCCGTTCAAGACCGAGTTCCAGGTCGTGAACCTCGACAAGCTGGCCGCGCTGTACCCCGAGGGTGGCGAAGTCACCGTCGAGGGCCTCGTGGCCAAGGGTGCCGTTCGCAAGAACAGCCTCGTCAAGGTCCTCGGCCAGGGCGAGATCTCCGTGGCGCTGCAGGTGACGGTCGACGCCGTCTCCGGCTCCGCCAAGGAGAAGATCACCGCCGCCGGCGGTACCGTCACCGAGCTCGTCTGAACACATCAGGCGTCTCGATGACTTGAGCGATCCCGACCGGGGATACCCCACAAATGGGGTATCCCCGGTTGGTCGTTCCAAGGGGGGCAGTCTCGCCGGTATGGTGGCCTGCACTGCCCACTTTTACGGAGTGCTTCTTGTGGGGCACTCTGAGCGGCAGTTGACCGTTAGCTAAGTCGTCCCTATTAGTCGAACCTCAAGACCGTCACCCTTGACGCAGTAGCGCGGGGGTCGCAGGAGGCACCGTGCTCACCGCGTTCGCCCGGGCGTTCAAGACGCCCGACCTGCGCAAGAAGCTGCTCTTCACGCTCGGCATCATCGTGATCTACCGGGTCGGTACGCATATTCCGATCCCCGGCGTCGACTACAGGGCCGTTCAGGTCTGCATCGACCAGGCGAGCACCAACCAGGGCCTCTTCGGTCTGGTCAATATGTTCAGTGGTGGCGCACTGCTGCAGATCACGATCTTCGCGCTCGGCATCATGCCGTACATCACGGCAAGCATCATCCTGCAGCTGCTGACCGTCGTGATCCCGCGCCTGGAAGCCCTGAAGAAGGAGGGCCAGGCCGGTACGGCGAAGATCACGCAGTACACCCGATACCTGACGGTGGCGCTGGCCATCCTGCAGGGCACCGGCCTGGTGGCCACCGCCCGCAGCGGCTCGCTGTTCCCGAACTGCCAGGTGGCCGGCCAGATCGTTCCCGACCGCTCGATCTTCACCACCATCGTGATGGTCATCACGATGACCGCCGGTACGGCCGCCGTCATGTGGCTCGGTGAGCTCATCACCGACCGCGGCATCGGCAACGGCATGTCGATCCTGATGTTCATCTCGATCGCCGCGACCTTCCCGTCGGCGCTGTGGGCCATCAAGCAGCAGGGCTCCCTGGCGGGCGGCTGGATCGAGTTCGGCACGGTCATCGCCGTCGGCCTGTTCATGGTCGGCCTGGTGGTCTTCGTCGAGCAGGCCCAGCGCCGTATTCCGGTGCAGTACGCGAAGCGCATGATCGGCCGCCGTTCCTACGGCGGTACCTCGACGTACATCCCGCTCAAGGTGAACCAGGCGGGTGTGATCCCCGTCATTTTCGCCTCGTCGCTGCTCTACATTCCGGCGTTGATCGTGCAGTTCGCCGGTTCGCAACAGTCCGGATGGGCGAGTTGGATCACGGCGAACCTGGCCGACACAGGGGCGCCGGTTCACATCACTCTGTACTTCTTCCTCATTGTGTTCTTCGCGTTCTTCTACGTGGCCATCTCGTTCAACCCCGAGGAAGTCGCGGACAACATGAAGAAGTATGGTGGCTTCATCCCGGGCATCCGGGCTGGCCGACCGACCGCTGAGTACCTTTCCTATGTGCTCAACCGGATCACTTGGCCGGGCTCGCTGTACTTGGGTCTGATCGCTCTCGTGCCGACGATGGCGTTGGCTGGTTTCGGGGCAAACCAGAACTTCCCGTTCGGCGGGACCAGCATCCTGATCATCGTGGGTGTCGGTCTCGAGACCGTGAAGCAGATCGAGAGCCAGCTCCAGCAGCGCAATTACGAAGGGTTCCTCCGCTGATGCGTATCGTCCTCGTCGGGCCGCCGGGTGCCGGCAAGGGAACGCAGGCCGCGTTCCTCGCCAAGAACCTGTCGATCCCGCACATCTCCACGGGCGACCTGTTCCGCGCCAACATCAGCCAGCAGACGGAGCTCGGGAAGCTCGCGAAGTCCTACATGGACGCGGGCAACCTGGTGCCGGACGAGGTCACCATCGGGATGGCCAAGGACCGCATGGAGAAGCCGGACGCCGAGGGCGGCTTCCTGCTGGACGGTTTCCCGCGCAATGTGTCCCAGGCCGAGGCGCTCGACGAGATGCTGCAGTCCGAGAGCATGAAGCTGGACGCGGTGTTGGACCTCGAGGTCCCCGAGGAAGAGGTCGTCAAGCGGATCGCCGGGCGGCGGATCTGCCGCAAGGACTCCAGCCACGTCTTCCACGTCACGTACAGCAAGCCGAAGCAGGAGGGCGTCTGCGACGCCTGCGGCGGCGAGCTGTACCAGCGGGACGACGACTCCGAGGAGACGGTCCGCAAGCGGCTGGAGGTCTACCACACGCAGACCGAGCCGATCATCGACTACTACAAGGCGCAGGGGCTGGTCGTCACCATCTCCGCGCTGGGCAAGGTCGATGAGGTCACGGGTCGTGCGATGGAGGCGCTCCAGCGCGACGAGGACGGCAAGTAGGCGCGTTCGCGGCGCGTACGCAGCTCAAGCCGCGGTTCCCGATCCGGGGGCCGCGGCTGCTGCATGGGGTGGGGTGCGCCGACTCCGCCCTTATGGTTGAAGCAGTCCCGTTACCGGTCCGAGAAAGGCCCCCGTCCCCATGGTGCAGATCAAGAGCCCCGAGCAGATCGCCAAGATGCGTGAGGCGGGGTTGGTCGTCGCCGCCATTCACGCGGCCACCCGTGAGGCCGCGGTGCCCGGGGCCAGCACCAAGGACCTGGACGAGGTCGCGCGCAAGGTGCTCGCCGAGCACGGGGCCAAGTCGAACTTCCTCGGCTACGGCGGGTTCCCGGCGACCATCTGCACCTCCGCCAACGAGGTCGTGGTCCATGGCATCCCGTCCGACGACGTCGTCCTCAAGGACGGGGACATCATCTCCATCGACGCCGGCGCCATCATCGACGGCTGGCACGGCGACGCCGCCTACACGGCCTTCGTGGGCTCCGGTCACGCTCCGGAGCTGGTCGAGCTCTCCCGGGTGACCGAGGAGTCGATGTGGGCCGGCATCGCGGCGATGAAGCAGGGCAATCGGCTGGTCGACGTCTCCCGCGCCATCGAGACGTACATCCGCCGCCAGCCGAAGCCGGGCGGCGGCAAGTACGGGATCATCGAGGACTACGGCGGCCACGGCATCGGCACCGAGATGCACATGGACCCGCACCTGCTGAACTACGTCGAGCGCCGGCGGGGCAAGGGCCCCAAGCTGGTGCCGGGCTTCTGCCTCGCGATCGAGCCGATGGTCTCGCTGGGCACCCCGAAGACCGAGGTCCTGTCCGACGACTGGACGGTCATCACCACCGACGGCACCTGGTCCTCCCACTGGGAGCACTCCGTGGCGCTGACGGAGGAGGGTCCGCTCGTGCTCACGGCTCCCGACGGGGGCAAGGCGAAGCTCGCCGAGTACGGGATCACCGCCGCGCCCGATCCGCTGGCGTAATGATCACCGCTGTGGGGCAGACTTCCCCGATTCGTCTTTCCGGGTGCGCTGACGTAGACTGACTCGTCGGCTCTCGTGCACTCGCATGTCCGCATGCGCCCGTAAGGGAACAGTGCAGGGGTCGATCAAGGTAGTCGATTCCGAAGGGCGAAGCGTGGCCAAGAAGCAAGGTGCCATCGAGATCGAGGGCACTGTCGTCGAGTCTCTGCCGAACGCCATGTTCAAGGTCGAGCTCCAGAACGGCCACCAGGTCCTGGCACACATCAGCGGCAAGATGCGTATGCACTACATCCGCATCCTCCCTGACGACCGGGTCGTGGTGGAGCTGTCTCCGTACGACCTGACGCGTGGCCGGATCGTCTACCGGTACAAGTAGATCTTGCCCATGTCCCGCGTTTCCGCGCGGGACTTCGGCAACTGACCCGGAGAACCTCACCCAATGAAGGTCAAGCCGAGCGTCAAGAAGATCTGCGACAAGTGCAGGGTGATCCGCCGTCACGGTCGGGTCATGGTCATCTGCGAGAACCCGCGCCACAAGCAGCGCCAGGGCTGATCGCAGCAGATCTCTCCCTCTGCATTCGCAGGGATTCGCGCGACGCGAGCTGAATATGTAAATACGTGGAGCCCAGGCGGCGCATGCGTTCGTCTGACACCCCCGGTCCGGAGGCCGGGGACCCAGTTCGTACCTGGTACGGCGGCTGGGAGCCGGTTCTGCGGAAGACCTCCGAAGATCACCAGGAGCCATTGAATGGCACGCGTTTCCGGTGTTGACATCCCGCGCGACAAGCGCGTGGAGGTCGCCCTCACCTACGTGTTCGGCATCGGCCGGACGCTCTCCCAGCTGACGCTGGCCGAGACCGGCATCGACCCGAACACCCGCGTTCGCGACCTCTCCGAGGAGCAGCTCGTCGCGATTCGTGAGTACGTCGACAACAACATCAAGACCGAGGGTGACCTCCGTCGCGAGATCCAGGCCGACATCCGCCGCAAGGTCGAGATCGGTTGCTACCAGGGTCTCCGTCACCGTCGTGGTCTGCCCGTCCGCGGTCAGCGCACCAGCACGAACGCCCGTACCCGCAAGGGCCCGCGTCGCGCCATCGCCGGTAAGAAGAAGCCGGGCAAGAAGTAGTCCGCAGCGGACTCGCCGTCCAGCGGTCTTCGCTGTAGGACCGACCACCTCCCGTAGGAGTTATAGATGCCCCCCAAGGGTCGTCAGGGCGCTGCCAAGAAGGTGCGCCGCAAGGAAAAGAAGAACGTCGCTCACGGCCACGCGCACATCAAGAGCACGTTCAACAACACGATCGTCTCCATCACGGACCCGTCCGGCAACGTGATCTCCTGGGCCTCCGCCGGCCACGTCGGCTTCAAGGGCTCCCGGAAGTCCACGCCGTTCGCCGCGCAGATGGCCGCCGAGTCGGCTGCCCGCCGCGCCCAGGAGCACGGCATGCGCAAGGTCGACGTGTTCGTGAAGGGTCCGGGTTCGGGTCGTGAGACCGCGATCCGTTCGCTTCAGGCGACCGGTCTCGAGGTCGGCTCCATCCAGGACGTCACCCCGACCCCGCACAACGGCTGCCGCCCGCCGAAGCGTCGTCGCGTCTGACGTACGGCTGCTTCACGCAGGCTTGGTTTCGGGCGGTACGGCTCTGGTGGGCTGTATCGCCCGTACCCTTGCAGTACCCGCGCTTTTCATGGGCGCGGTTTCCGTCGGGCGTCAAATAGCGGGCGTCCACGAAAGAAGGATCTGATCCACACATGCTGATTGCTCAGCGTCCCTCGTTGACCGAAGAGGTCGTCGACGAGTTCCGTTCCCGGTTCGTGATCGAGCCGCTGGAGCCGGGCTTCGGTTACACCCTCGGCAACTCCCTGCGCCGGACCCTCCTGTCCTCGATCCCGGGTGCGGCGGTCACGTCCATCCGTATCGACGGCGTGCTGCACGAGTTCACCACCGTGCCGGGCGTCAAGGAGGACGTCACCGACCTGATCCTCAACATCAAGCAGCTGGTCGTCTCCTCGGAGCACGACGAGCCGGTCGTGATGTACCTGCGCAAGCAGGGTCCGGGTCTGGTCACCGCCGCCGACATCGCGCCCCCGGCCGGTGTCGAGGTGCACAACCCCGACCTGGTCCTCGCCACGCTCAACGGCAAGGGCAAGCTGGAGATGGAGCTGACGGTCGAGCGTGGTCGTGGTTACGTCTCCGCCGTGCAGAACAAGCAGGTGGGCCAGGAGATCGGCCGTATCCCGGTCGACTCCATCTACTCGCCGGTTCTGAAGGTCACGTACAAGGTCGAGGCCACGCGTGTCGAGCAGCGCACCGACTTCGACAAGCTGATCGTCGACGTCGAGACCAAGCAGGCGATGCGTCCGCGTGACGCCATGGCGTCTGCTGGTAAGACGCTGGTCGAGCTGTTCGGGCTTGCCCGTGAGCTCAACATCGACGCCGAGGGCATCGACATGGGTCCGTCCCCGACGGACGCCGCGCTCGCCGCCGATCTGGTGCTGCCGATCGAGGAGCTGGAGCTCACCGTTCGGTCGTACAACTGCCTCAAGCGTGAGGGCATCCACTCCGTGGGTGAGCTGGTTGCGCGCAGCGAGGCCGACCTCCTGGACATCCGTAACTTCGGTGCGAAGTCCATTGACGAGGTCAAGGCGAAGCTGGCCGGTATGGGCCTGGCCCTGAAGGACAGCCCGCCCGGATTCGACCCCACGGCCGCCGCGGATGCCTTCGGCGCGGACGACGATGCGGATGCCGGGTTCGTCGAGACCGAGCAGTACTAAGGGCTCGGGACCGACTGCTTGATCTTGGGTGCGGGTGCGCTGTGGCTTGTCGCGCAGTTCCCCGCGCCCCTTCCGGACGGGCCCCTTCGGGGCCTCGTCCGGATCTCCGACGGACAACCGTCTGCTCGGATACTGACCCCGGTACCTGACACGGCCGGGGCAGACACCTAGGAGAAACACCATGCCGAAGCCCGCCAAGGGTGCCCGTCTGGGCGGCAGTGCCGCGCACGAGAAGCTCCTCCTCGCGAACCTTGCGAAGGCGCTGTTCGAGCACGGCCGTATCACCACCACCGAGGCGAAGGCCCGCCGTCTGCGGCCGTACGCCGAGCGTCTGGTCACCAAGGCGAAGAAGGGCGACCTTCACAACCGCCGTCAGGTGCTCCAGGTCATCACGGACAAGAGCGTCGTCCACACGCTCTTCACCGAGATCGGCCCGCGGTACGAGAACCGTCCGGGTGGCTACACCCGTATCACCAAGATCGGTAACCGCCGTGGCGACAACGCGCCCATGGCTGTCATCGAGCTGGTCGAGGCGCTGACGGTGGCGCAGGAGGCCACGGGTGAGGCCGAGGCCGCGACGAAGCGCGCTGCCAAGGACGCCGAGGTCGCCGAGGTTGCCGAGGCCAAGGTCGACACGACCAAGGCCGACGAGGCTCCCGCCGAGGAGTCGAAGGACGCCTAAGCGTCTGCCGGGTGGCTGCCATCTTGCGGCTGCGGCTTCGTCGTGGTTGTTCGCGCAGTTCCCCGCGCCCCTGAAGGGCGATTGCGGGCCCGTTCCTTTCGAGGAGCGGGCCCGCTCTTGTGTTGCTGAGAGGATCTGTACGTGAGTGATGAAGCTGCACCCGGTTACGTCCGTATCCGTCTCGACCTGTCCTACGACGGGACCGAGTTCTCAGGCTGGGCCAAGCAGGCCGGCGGTAGGCGGACCGTGCAGGGGGAGATCGAGGATGCGCTGCGGACCGTGACGCGGTCGGGGAGTACGGCGTATGAGCTGACCGTGGCGGGGCGTACCGATGCCGGGGTGCATGCGCGGGGGCAGGTGGCGCATGTCGATCTGCCGGAGTCGGTCTGGCGTGAGCACCACGAGAAGCTGCTCAAGCGGCTTGCGGGGCGGTTGCCGAAGGACGTGCGGGTGTGGGCGCTGAGGGAGGCGCCCAGCGGGTTCAACGCGCGGTTCTCGGCGGTGTGGCGGCGGTACGCGTATCGCGTCACCGACAACCCGGGCGGTGTCGACCCGCTGCTGCGCAATCACGTCCTCTGGCACGACTGGCCCCTCGATGTCGGTGCCATGAACGAGGCGGCGCGGGGGCTGCTCGGGGAGCACGACTTCGCCGCCTACTGCAAGAAGCGGGAGGGGGCCACCACCATCCGTACGCTGCAGGAGCTGAGCCTGGTGCGGGGGGACGACGGGATCATCACCGCCACCGTGCGGGCCGACGCCTTCTGCCACAACATGGTGCGGTCGCTCATCGGGGCGCTGCTGTTCGTGGGGGACGGGCACCGGCCCGCGGACTGGCCCGGCAAGGTGCTCGCCGCCGGGGTCAGGGACTCGGCCGTGCATGTCGTACGGCCGCATGGGCTGACTCTCGAAGAAGTCGGGTACCCGGCCGACGAGTTGCTCGCCGCGCGGAGCAAGGAGGCGCGGAACAGGCGATCCCTGCCCGGGACGTCCGGATGCGAAACCTGTTAGTTACCCGACATTTGAGGCCAGATAGCGCACATGTCTGGACTTACTGGGCGTAAGTCCTCTTGATGCCCCTTACGGCCTTCTTACCTCTCGTATAGCCTTTCGTCGCTCGGGCGCTAGTTCGAGCTGCTTGGCCTTTGTTCGAGAAATCGACATGGGGACGGCCGAGTAGAGGGTGGGGGTCAACGGGTCTTATCCAGGCCCGGGGGTGGGTTTTTCATGAGTTCAGTTGGTCCTGCGCGGACCGGGGGGCGACGCGCCGTGCGTCAAAACGGCGGCGGTGGACGGCGGAAGGCGGGGCGGGGTGACGGCGCTCCGCTGGGGCTGCTGCCGCTGCCGCCGACGGACAAGGAGAAGTACTCCTACGCGCGCCGGCGTCTGTGGATCCTGACGATCAGTTCGCTGGTCAGTTTCTGCTGTCTGGTGATGAGTCAGTTCAAGCTGGCCCAGTCGACGCCGGTGCTGTGGATCTACACGCCGCTGCTGGTCTTCACGGTCCTCTACTACCTGGTGTCGCTGCGGGTGAACGGCTTCACCCGGGACTTCGACATCGCGCACCACAAGCGGCTGGTGCACAACTGGCGGCCCGAGGTGTACCCGACGGTCGACGTCTTCCTGCCGGTGTGCGGCGAGCCCATCGAGGTGCTGCACAACACCTGGCGGCATGTGCGGGAGATGGCCGACCGGTATCCGGGTGTCTGCGTGCCGTTCGTGCTCGATGACGGGGCCAGTCCCGAACTGGCCGCCATGGCACGGGACTTCGGGTTCCGCTACGGCACCCGGGAGAACCGGGGCTGGTTCAAGAAGGCCGGCAACCTGCACTTCGGGTTCGGGCAGTCCGACGGCCAGTACATCCTGATCCTGGACGCCGACTTCACTCCGCGCGCCGATCTGCTCCAGGAGCTGCTGCCGTACATGGAGGCGGACCCGCGCATCGGGATCGTCCAGTCGCCGCAGTACTTCCGGGTGCTGGACTCGCAGAACTGGATCGAGCGCGGCGCGGGCGCGGTGCAGGAGCTGTTCTACCGGTCCGTGCAGGTGTCGAGGCAGGGCAGCGACGGCGCGATCTGCGTCGGCAGCTGCGCGGTGTACCGGCGGGCGGCCCTGGAGACCAACGGCGGTACGACGCTGATCGAGCACTCCGAGGACGTGCACACCGGGTTCGATCTGCGCGGGCTCGGCTGGGATCTGCGGTATGTGCCGGTCGCCGTGTCGACGGGGGTGTGCCCGGACACCGCGGGTGCCTTCTTCAACCAGCAGTACCGCTGGTGCTCCGGCTCGATGAGCCTGCTCGGCAGCCGGAAGTTCTGGCAGGCGAAGATCAGGCTCTCCAGCCGCCTGTGTTACATGTCCGGCTTCTTCTACTACATCCACACGGCGCTGTTCACCTTCGCCGCCCCGGTCATCCCGATCGTGCTGCTGATCATGATGCCGGAGAAGCTGATGGTCGAGCATCTGGTCCTGGTGCTGCCCAGCATCATCTACACCACGATCATCTTCCCGATGTGGCACAAGGCGCCCTACCGCCTGGAGGCCTGGGCGGCCCGTCTGATGTACGGCTGGGCCCATGTCTTCGCCATCTGGGACATCCTCCGCAAAAACCGCATGGGCTGGCAGCCCACCGGCTCCTCCGGTGCCAAGAAGAACAAGACCCGGCGCTTCTGGATCGGCATGTGGGTCTGGAGCGGCGGCACCGCGCTGATCTGGGTCCTGGGAGCGGTCTACCGGTCGTTCACCATGGACGCCCCGGACTTCGCCCTGATCCTGTCCTCGGGGCTGTTCTACGCCCTCGTCGTGGGCCGGGTCCTGGTGCAGCCCCGCGAGAAGGCGGTGGCCTGATGAAGGCGTTCACCCGCACTCGTACGGCTCTGGCGGCCTGTCTGCTCGCCGGCGCGCTCGCCCTCACCGGCTGCTCGGTCCTCGGTGAGGACTCGGGCGGCTCCTCGGAGACCGGCCGGCAGGGCGAGGCCGGCGCCGACGCCGAGGCCAGTCCCGAGAGCGACGTGCCCTACGACGTCGTACCGCTGCTGAAGCCGGGCAAGAAGTACTTCGGCGCCGCGGTCGACGGTGCGCCGAACTCCATGAAGGGCCTCGACACATACACGAGGATGGTCGGCAAGCAGCCGAACCTCATCGAGTACTACGCCGCCTGGGGCGACGGCTTCGATGCCACCGGGGTGCGCAACGCCTGGCGTGAGGGCGCCATGACGCTGATGTCGTGGGAGCCCTTCGACACGCCGATCGCCGATATCGCGGCGGGCAAGTCGGACGCGTACATCAAGGAGTACGCGACGGCGGTCCGCAAGCTGAACCTGCCCGTCGTGATCTCCTTCGCCGACGAGTTCAACGGGCACTGGGAGAAGTGGGGCACGAAGGACGTGACCCCCGAGGACTACGTGGCCGCCTGGCGGCACATCCACGAGACCTTCATCGACGTAGGCGCCTCGAACGTCATCTGGGCCTGGTCGCCCAACATCGTCAACCCGGTCAAGAGCGTGAAGCTGAAGCCGTACTACCCGGGCGACGCGTACGTCGACTGGGTCGGCCTGATCGGCTACTGGACCATCGAGGAGGACGGCGCCTTCGACAGCGTCTTCGGGGCGACCCGGGACCAGGTCCGCACCTTCACCAAGAAGCCGATGATCCTGCTGGAGACCGCCGCGATGGCGGGTGAGCGGCGGCGTGCCGACATCCGCAATCTGTTCGCGGGCGTCACGGCGGACGACGACATGCTCGGCTTCGTCTGGTTCAACCACAAAAAGCGTGCCGACTGGCGACTGGAGGCGAGCCCGCTGGCGCTGAAGGAGTTCAAGCGCCTGGCCGCCGACGACAGCTTCGGCTTCGACGTCAGGAAGCCGTGATGACCTCCCGACACGATCACTACACGCCTCAGCCCTACGATCCGTACGCCGAGGAAGAGTCGGCCTCCAGCTGGTTCAACTCGAACGGGCAGCGGTCCGTTCAGCAGGGCTACGGGTACGACGACGGCCAGTACGGGCATCAGCAGGAGCAGTACCAGGAGTCGTACCAGGAGCAGTACCAGGAGCAGTACCAGGAGCCGTACCCGGCGCAGATCCCGCAGCAGCCGCAGGGGCAGCACGAGGACCAGCCGACGTACGCCCTGCGCACGGTCCAGTACCAGCAGGTGCCGGACGAGCCCGAGTACCACATCCCCGAAACGCCGGAAGCCGGCTGGGACATGGCCGCGAGCCGGCGGCGGGCCTGGGTCAGCCGGGCCGTGCTGCTGTGCATCATGGCCATCCAGGCGGCACTGTCGCTGCGGCTGTCCAACACCGCGTTCCAGGACGAGGCCCTGTACCTGGCGGCCGGCCACGCCGAGCTGGACCACCTGCTCAACGGCACCGAGCTGCCCCGCGACTACGCCGCGTACTTCTCCGGGTCGCCGCAGCTCTACCCGGTGCTCGCGGCGATCGTGGACGCGAAGTTCGGGCTGGCCGGGGCGCGCACCCTGAGCCTGTTCTTCATGCTCTGCACGACCGGGCTGCTGTATTCGTTCACGCGGCGCCTGTTCAACGAGCGGGCCGCGCTGGCCGCCGCCGCGCTCTTCGCGGTGCTCCAGTCGACCGTCGTCATGGGCTACTTCGCGACCTACGACGCGGCCGCGGTGTTCCTGCTCGCCCTGACGACCTGGATCGTCGTGCGCACCGACCGGGCGCCGGTGTTCGCCGTGCTGCTGGCCGCGCCCGTCGGGGTGCTGGCGGTCGGGGTGAAGTACGCCTCCGCGCTGTATCTGCCGACGATCGTCGTGCTGGCGCTGCTGACCGCGTGGCCGCACAAGGGCGGCAAGGCGTTCGCGCGGATGGTGCTGCTCGCCCTCGGCATCGGCGGTCTGCTGGCGGCGGGTATGTACACCACCGACCTGATGGCCGGTGTGCGCCAGACCACCACCGACCGGGCCAAGGGCACCGACACCACCGCGTTCCTGCTGGAGCAGACCGTCAAGTGGGGCGGGCTGATGTTCCTGGCCGCCGTGGGCGGCGCCATCTCGTACGTCCGGCGCAGCCGTATGAACGAGTCGCCGCTCGCCCTGCACCTGGGCAGCCCCGGCTGGCGCTGGCGGGCGCTGCTCGGCCTGGTGCTGTGCGGCACGGCCGTGCTGGCACCGGCGTACCAGATCCATCTGGGGACCGTGGTCTCGCTGTTCAAGCACGTCGGCTTCGGTCTGCTCTTCGCCGCGCCGATGGCCGGGGTGGGCGTGACCCGCCTGGTGGGCGCGCACTTCCGCTATCCCCAGCTCGGCATCATGCTCTGGACGGCAGTGCTGTGCCTGGGCATCCAGCAGGCGGACTGGCGTTTCGACATCTGGCCGAACGCCACGAAGATGATCAACTCCATCGAGCCCCATGTGGACCGCAAGGGCAACTACCTCGCGTCGACGCCCGAGGTGCCCGTCTATTACCTGTACGACAAGTCCAGTCACCGTCAGTGGCACAGCCTCTTCGGCATGGAGTACAAGGACGCCAAGGGCAAGTACTACAGCGGTGACGAGGCCTACAAGGCGGCCGTCAAGGACGGCGACTTCGACCTGATCGTCCTCGACGGGCTCACCAACCCGAGGGTGGACGACATCATCGCCGCCGCGACCAAGGGCAACTCGCACTACCGGCTGCTGGCCGAGATCCCGTTCCGCAACGCGAACGGCACGAGCGAGTACCGCATCTGGATCAAGACCTCCTGAGCATCAAGACCTCCTGAGCATCAGGACCTCCTGAGCATCAGGACCTCCTGAGCGCGTCCGCGCTGAAGCAAGAAAGGCGCCGTACCCATGCGGCTCACCGTCATCGGCACCGGCTACCTCGGTGCCACCCACGCCGCCTGCATGGCGGAGCTCGGCCACGAGGTCCTCGGCGTCGACGTCGACCCGGACAAGGTCGCCGCGCTGCAGGCCGGCCGGGTGCCGTTCCACGAGCCCGGGCTGCCCGAGCTGATCGCCGAGCACACGGCGAGCGGGCGGCTCAGGTTCACCACCGACTACGCGGAGGCCGGGGCCTTCGCGGACGTGCACTTCGTGTGTGTCGGGACGCCTCAGCTGGGGGGCTCCGAGGGCGCGGATCTGACGTACGTCGACTCCGCCTTCGCGGCCATCGCCGAGCACGCCGCCCCCGACGCGCTGGTGGTCGGCAAGTCGACCGTGCCGGTGGGGACGGCGGGTCGGCTCGCGGACACGCACGCATGTGTCGAGGTCGCCTGGAACCCGGAGTTCCTGCGGGAGGGGTTCGCGGTCGAGGACACGTTGCGGCCGGACCGGCTGGTGTTCGGGGTGCGGTCGGAGCGTGCTGAAACGATCCTGCGGAAGGTGTACGCCTCCGTCCTCACCGCCGGGACCCCGCTCGTCACCGCCGACTTCCCGACCGCCGAGCTGGTCAAGACGGCCGCCAACGCCTTCCTCGCCACCAAGATCTCCTTCATCAACGCGATGGCGGAGGTGTGCGAGGCAGCGGGCGGTGACGTCGGCGTGCTCGCCGAGGCCATCGGGTACGACGACCGGATCGGCCCCAAGTTCCTGCGGGCCGGCGTCGGCTTCGGCGGGGGCTGTCTGCCCAAGGACATCCGCGCCTTCGCGCACCGCGCCGACGAGCTGGGGGTCTCCCTGGACTTCCTGCGCGAGGTCGACGCGATCAACATGCGGCGCCGCGACAAGGTGGTCGAGCTGGCCCGGGAGCAGTGCGGCGGCTCGGTGCTGGGGGCCCGGATCGCCGTACTCGGGGCCGCCTTCAAGCCGGACTCCGACGATATCCGTGACTCGCCCGCGCTCAATGTCGCAGCCCGGCTGCGCCTCGACGGCGCCGATGTCACGGTCTACGACCCCGAGGCGATGGACAACGCCCGCAAGGCGTTCCCGCTCCTCGGCTACGCGCTGTCGGCCGAGGAGGCGCTGGGGGGCGCCGATCTCGTGCTGCATCTGACCGAGTGGCCGCAGTTCCGGGAGATCGACCCGGAGCGGGCCCGGTCGCTGGTTTCCCGTCCGCGGATCGTGGACGGGCGGGGGGTGCTCGACGCGGACCGCTGGACCGCGGCGGGCTGGCGGTTCCGGGCGCTGGGAAGGACCGCGCCCGTTGGGGAGGGGCTCCGGTAGGGGCTCCTAGGGGAGGGAAAGAGAAAGACATGACGGGACGTGACAGCCACGACAGACACCCGGGCGTACCGGTCACTGTCGTGATGCCGACGTACAACGAGGCCGCGAACCTGCCGCGGATGGCCGAGCTGGTGCTGGGCCTGCCGATCGACGGGCTGCACCTGAAGATCGTCGACGACTCCAGCCCGGACGGCACCGGGCGGCTGGCCGAGGAACTGGCCGAGAAGTACAACACCGACCAGCCCGCCGGCCGGCGCCGGATGAGCGTGCTGCACCGCACCGAGAAGGACGGGCTGGGGCGGGCGTACGTCGCGGGCATGAGCGCCGCGCTGACGGAGGGCGCCGCGTACGTCGTCCAGATGGACGCCGACGGCAGCCACCCGGCGGAGGCGGTGCCGCGGATGCTGGGGACGGCCGTGGCCTCCGGGGTGGGCCTGGTCGTCGGCAGCCGGTACGTCGAGGGCGGCTCGCTCGACGAGGACTGGGGCATGCACCGCGTTCTGCTGTCCCGGTTCGCCAATCGCTACGCCCGCACCGTGCTCGGCACGAAGATCCGGGACATCACGGCCGGGTTCAACCTGTGGTCGGCGGCGACCCTGCGGGACATCGACCTGGCCACCCTGGACAGCGCGGGCTACAGCTTCCAGGTCGAGCTCAAGTTCAAGGCCGTACGGGCCGGGCACAGCGCGGTGGAGATCCCGATCCGCTTCGAGGAGCGGACCGAGGGTGTGTCGAAGATGACGCTGAAGACGCAGCTGGAGTCGGCGGTGGTGCCGATCCGGCTGCGTATGAAGCACCGGTGAGGGTGAGGGTGTAGGGGGGAGTAGTACGAATGAGCTGCGGCGGTGATCGACTGCATGTCGACCACCGCCGCAGCTCACCCGCTACTCGTCACTCGTCCTACTCGTTGGCCGCCGCCGACGCCTGGACCTCGCCCCGCGTGCGGATCTGGCGGAACGTGAAGGCCTTCAGGTTGTTGCTGGTCTGGTAGACCGCCGTGTCCTTGTTCGTCACGTCCTTGCCGCTGGTGAAGCCGGTGATGGTGAAGTAGGCGTAACGGCCGTAGGAGTTGGCGGACATCAGGCAGACGGTGGAGTTGCAGAAGCCACCGATGCCCTTGCCGGAGAGCGACCTGAGGAAGTCCTTCTGGGGGTCGGCCTTGCTCGCGGCCTTGGTGGCCTGGGCCTCGGTGTCGAAGACGGCCACGCCGACCGTCACCGCGATGCCGCCCTTGACGTAGGAGACACGCAGCATGCGGGTGCAGTCGTTGGCGGTGAGGATCTTCGGGAGCCCGCCCTTGGCGACCGCCGAGCAGCTCTTCGTGTCGTCCGTCGCGCCCTTCTTGTACAGCGTCCCGGCCTCGGTGAGCTGTGTGCCCGGGAACAGGATCTGTGCGCCGAGCGGAGCGGTGTCCTTGCTCTTGTCGGAGACGAAGTCCTTCGGGTCCAGCGGCGGCGGAGCGCTCGTCGACGCGAACGACGGGGCCTTGGCGGTGGCGCCCGGCAGTGCCGCGGTCCCGGACTGCCCCGAAGTCGGATTGTTGTCGGCGGAGTTGCCGCTGTTCGCCGAGACCACGGCCACGGCGACGGCGGTGCCGACCGCGATGGTGGCGAGCGCGCCGCCGCCGATGAACAGCAGCCGGCGCCGCTTGTTGCGCGACTCGGAGGCCTCAGCGAGGGCGGCCCAGTCCGGAGTTTCGTCGCCGCCGCCGCTGCTCCACGGCTGCTGGGAGTGCGGTTTCCAGGGATCCCACTGGGACTGCGGTCCCCCCTGCTGCCCATAGCTCATGGGGCGCATCTTAGACGGGTCGCGGGTGTGCCGCTCCGCCCCAAGGAGCCCAAGGGCACCTAGCGTTCAGTCGATGAGCGAGCACAAAAGCGACATCTCCGGGTGGTTGGTACGACGGGCGACGTGGCATCTGTGGGTGGTGCTCGGGGCCGTGCTGGCGGCGCTGGTGGTGCGTACGGCGCGTGTGACCTCGGACGGAGGGATGGACAACGCCATCGTCGTGCGGGCGGCGCGGGTCTGGCTGGCCGGGGGCTCGCCGTATGACGACTCCCACTTCCTTTATTTGCCGAGCGCGGTGCTGGCGGCGGCTCCGCAGGCGGTGATTCCGCGGGGTGTGCTGGGTGTGCTGGTGCCGGTGGCGGTGACCGGGTGTCTGGTGGGTGGCTGGGTGTGCGCGCTGCGGCTGCACGGGGTTCCGTTGCGCAGCCGCTTCGCTGCGCTCGGTCTGATCGGGCTCGCGGTGGGGTTCGCTCCGTTCGCCCACCTGGTGCTGCTGGGGAACTGGACGGCTACGGCCGTGCTCGCGCTGCCGTGGGGGCTGTTGCTGGCGGGGCGGGGGCGGTGGGTCGCGGCGGGGGTGGTGATCGGGGCGGCCGTCGCGTTGAAGCCGTTGCTGGCGCCGGTGGGGTTGCTGTTCGTGTTCGCGGGGCGGTGGCGGGGGCTGGGGGTGATGGCCGGGGTGCCGGTGGTGGCGTCCGTGGGGGCGGCGTTGCTGCTGCCGGATCCTGCGGGGTTCTTTACGCGCACGCTGCCGTTTCTGCTGCGCGGTGGTGATGGGTTTGTGCGGCTGTACGAGGCCTCGCCGATTGCGGTGCTGCCGAGGGTGGGGGTGCCGGGGGTGGTGGCCGCGGGGGGTGCGGTGGTGGCTGCGGGGGTGGGGGTGGGGTGTGCGTACCGGCGGTGGTGGTGGCGGGGTGGGGGCGCGGGTGGAGGTGCGGGGCGGTTGGCGGAGACGGCGGCGATGCTGATGCTCTCGGCGTTTCTGGTCTCCAGGCCGTCGTACGACCACTATCTGCTGGTTGTGGTGCCGCTGCTGGTGGCGGGGGTGCCGGGGGAGGGGGCGGTGGGTCGGGGGCCTTGGTTGTGGGTGGCGATGGTTTCGCAGGTTCCCGGTGTGAGCTGGCCCTATCTGGAAGCCGTGCAGCGGAGGGCCTTCCGGGATGCGGTCACGCTGTGTGGTCTGGCGGTGGCGCTCGCCGTTCACTGCTGCCGGTTCGGTCGGGATCTCTCGCCCCCGCCGCCCCTGCCCGTCCCATCCTCCAGGGGCTCTGCCCCTTCGACCCCGGGCCGCCTTTCTGGGGGCTCCGCCCCCAGACCCCCGTTCCGGCCCTGAAGGGGCCTCGTCCTCAAACGCCGGACGGGCTGAAATGCCTGGGCCTCGTCCGCAGGCGCACGCCGGGCGGCAACCCGTTTTGACCCGGCCGAGCCGTCGCAGGTATCCTGCATGTTCGTTGTGTATTGGCTTGCTCATTCTCACGGGACGGGCCCTTACACCGGTCCACCGGGCCGATGACCAGCAACCCCACGTACGCGGTATGCGTCGCCGCAGTGGCTCAGGCTGTCGTGATCGTTTCGGTGACCTTGTCAGGACCATTCACTCGAAGCGAAGGCTACGAACCGTGCGTACGTACAGCCCCAAGCCCGGCGATGTGACGCGCCAGTGGCACGTCATTGACGCTCAGGACGTCGTCCTGGGCCGTCTCGCCAGCACCGCCGCCTCCATTCTGCGGGGCAAGCACAAGCCGATCTACGCGCCCCACGTCGACACCGGTGACTTCGTCATCATCATCAACGCCGACAAGGTGCACCTCTCCGGCAACAAGCGGACCCAGAAGATGGCGTACCGCCACTCCGGCTACCCGGGTGGTCTGCGCTCCGTCCGTTACGACGAGCTCCTCGACAAGAACCCCGAGAAGGCCATCGAGAAGGCCGTCAAGGGCATGCTCCCCAAGAACACGCTGGGCCGTCAGATGCTCTCGAAGCTGAAGGTCTACAAGGGTGACCAGCACCCGCACGGCGCGCAGCAGCCGCAGCCGTACGAGATCACCCAGGTCGCGCAGTAAGTCCGGCCACCCCCTAAGCCTGAAGAGAATCTGAGGAGAATCGTGGCCGAGACCACTGCCGAGCAGCCGCTCGAAGAGCTTGACATCGACAGCTACACCACCGAGTCCGAGGTTCCGGTGGAGGGTGAGTACACCTCCGAGTCCCTCGCCTCGCGCTTCGGTGAGCCCCAGCCCGCCGCCGGCCTGGGTCGTCGTAAGAACGCCATCGCCCGGGTGCGCATCGTGCCGGGCAGCGGCAAGTGGAAGATCAACGGGCGTACGCTCGAGGACTACTTCCCGAACAAGGTGCACCAGCAGGAAGTCAACGAGCCCTTCAAGGTGCTCGAGCTCGAAGGTCGCTACGACGTCATCGCCCGCATCGCCGGTGGCGGTGTCTCCGGTCAGGCCGGTGCGCTCCGTCTCGGTGTCGCCCGCGCGCTGAACGAGGCCGACGTCGACAACAACCGCGGCCCGCTGAAGAAGGCCGGCTTCCTCAAGCGCGACGACCGTGCGGTCGAGCGCAAGAAGGCCGGTCTGAAGAAGGCCCGCAAGGCCCCGCAGTACAGCAAGCGCTAAGCGCGGGCTGCCTCTGCACGTACTCCGGTACTCCGAACGCCCCGGCGGCACGCCACAGTGCCACCGGGGCGTTCGTTTTATCACCGGCCTCGGGCGTATAACGGCACAAGGCGTTCAAAGGCTTGTGTGATCCGATGCCCCCGGCATGGAATGCCTGGGAGGCGGGAGCCCCCGGCGGCGTATCGCACACGCCGGCTCCGCTTCCCGGAACTGATGTTTCCTCAGGAGGACAAGTGGGACGACTCTTCGGCACGGACGGCGTGCGCGGCGTCGCCAACGCGGATCTGACGGCCGAGATGGCGCTCGGTCTGTCGGTGGCGGCGGCGCACGTACTGGCCGAGGCGGGCACCTTCGAGGGCCACCGGCCGACCGCGGTGGTCGGACGGGACCCGCGTGCGTCCGGGGAGTTCCTGGAGGCCGCCGTGGTGGCCGGCCTGGCGAGCGCGGGTGTCGATGTGCTGCGGGTCGGTGTGCTGCCGACGCCCGCGGTGGCGCATCTCACCGGCTCGCTCGGCGCCGACCTCGGCGTCATGCTCTCCGCCAGCCACAACGCCATGCCCGACAACGGCGTCAAGTTCTTCGCCCGCGGCGGCCACAAGCTCGCCGACGAGCTGGAGGACCGTATCGAGTCCGTGTACGAGTCCCACCGGCACGGTGAGCCGTGGGAGCGGCCGACCGGTGCGGGCGTCGGGCGGGTGCGGTCGTACGACCAGGGGTTCGAGGAGTACATCGCCCACCTTCTCGGCGTGCTGCCCAACCGGCTGGACGGGCTGAAGATCGTCCTCGACGAGGCGCACGGTGCAGCGGCGGGCGTCTCGCCGGAGGCCTTCGCGCGGGCCGGGGCCGACGTGGTCACGATCGGGGCCGAGCCGGACGGGCTCAACATCAACGACGGGTGCGGGTCCACGCATCTGGACAAGCTGAAGGCCGCCGTCATCGAGCACGGGGCCGCGCTGGGGATCGCGCACGACGGTGACGCCGACCGTTGCCTCGCCGTGGATCACAGCGGGGACGAGGTGGACGGGGACCAGATCCTCGCCGTCCTCGCCCTGGCCATGCGGGAGCGGTCCGAGTTGCGGGCCGACACCGTGGTCGCGACCGTGATGTCCAACCTCGGCTTCAAGCTGGCCATGGAGCGTGAGGGCATCGCGCTGGTGCAGACCGCGGTCGGTGACCGGTATGTGCTGGAGGAGATGAAGGAGCGCGGGTACGCCCTGGGGGGCGAGCAGTCCGGGCATGTCATCATCCTCGATCACGCCACGACCGGTGACGGTACGTTGACCGGGCTGCTGTTGGCGGCGCGGGTCGCGCAGACCGGGCGTTCGCTGCGGGATCTTGCCTCCGTGATGGAGCGGCTGCCGCAGGTGCTCATCAATGTGCCGGATGTGGACAAGTCCCGGGTGAAGACCTCAGCCGACCTCGCTGCCGCTGTCGACGACGCGGAACGCGAACTGGGCTCGACGGGGCGGGTGTTGCTGCGGTCGTCGGGGACGGAACCGCTGGTGCGGGTGATGGTCGAGGCGGCCGACATCGATCAGGCCCGGTCCGTTGCCGGGCGCTTGGCCGATGCGGTGAAGTCGGCGCTGGGCTAGTCCCACGGCTCACCGGGCGTATGTCACTCGAATGTACGTCGCAAAGAGTGCGTGCCTGATCACTGATTGTTTCACTTGCGTCGAGGGGGGTGCGCCCGGCACTGCCCGGGCACCTGCCTCGACGGAAGAGAGAAACACAGCATGAAGATCGTGAGCACTCCCCTGAAGCGGGCGGTCGGCCCGGTGCTGGCCGCCGGCTTCCTCGTCACCGCGCTTGCCACCCCGGCCGCGGCCCAGACCCCCGGTTCCACCGTGTTCCGCCTCTTCGGCAGCGCCTACCTCAGCGCGCGTGCCGGTGTGGCGAACCAGGTGACGGCCACCGTGTCCGGCGGACGGCTGATCCTCGCGGACACCACGGGCGTCACGGTGGGAATGGGGTGCGTCCGGCTGTCCGCCACCAGCGCCGACTGCGGCAGCGTCGCCACCACCAGCGGGCTCTCGGTCGGGCTGGTCGACGGGAACGACAGCTTCAACGGGTCGAGCATCGCGCTCCGCACCCTCGTCGACGCCGGCCCCGGCTCCGACACCGTGACGACCGGCTCCGGCAGGGACACGATCGGCGTGAGCGACGGCTTCGCCAACGACACGGTGAACTGTGGCGCCGGCTCCGACGTGGTGTTCCGCGACCTCGGTGACAGCATCGCCGCGAACTGCGAAGTGCGGTACTAGCGCCGGACAGGGCCCTAGAGGCCGCTCGCCTTCGCCGTCCGCTCGCGCTGCCTGGCCCACAGCCACTTCTGGGCCAGCAGCGTGAGCGTGCCCGCCAGGATGATGCCGAGCAGGTTGAGCAGGAGTTGCTCGGTGGAGCCCCACGCCTGCCTGTACTCGTTGTAGCTGAACGCCACCGCTGCGTTCGCCGCGGCCGGGACCGTGGTCACCGAGATGGCGACACCCACCAGAGCGCCGGACTTGGCCGAGGTCAGGGACAGGGTGCCCGCGCAGCCCGCGAGGACGGCCACGACGAAGGAGAACCAGTCGGGCCGGTAGATGAAGTTCGTGTTGGGGCGTTCGGCGTCCAGCTGTTCCACGCTGAACAGGCCTACGGAGTCCATGAAGTGGCTGAAGCCCACCGTGACCAGCATGGCCACCGCGAAGCCCACCAGCAGCGCGATCAGTGAGCGCAACGCCAGGCGCGGCGCCCGCTGGACGATCGCCGTGCAGAAGCCTGCCAACGGGCCGAACTCCGGGCCGACCGCCATCGCGCCCACGATCAGGATCGCGTTGTCCAGCACCACACCGCAGGCCGCGATCATCGTGGCCAGCGTGATGAAGGAGAGGTAGGTGACGGAGAGGGTCGACTCCTCGTGCGTGGCGTCCGCGAGGTGCTCCCACAGCACCGCGTCCGCGCCCTCGCCGGGGGCCTCCTCCTCGGCCTTGTCGGCCCGCTTCGACAGCGACAGGTCGATGTTCTCGACGGCGATGGACCCGGACTCCTCGATGCCCAACTCCTGGAGGTTGGTGAGGAGTTCGTCGCCCGCCTCGCGTGCCACGTCACACAGCACCAGGTCCCCGGCGGGGTTGCGCGCGGCGCCGGGCACGACGGCGAGGTGGGCCGTTCCTGCCGTCTTCTCGATCAGGCGGACCACGTCGTCGGTCTTGTCGGACGGCGTGATCAGGCGGAGGTGGAGCATGGGGGCAGCGTAGTCGTCAGAGTTTGCGCAGGCTCAGCCGCTGCACCTTGTGGTCCGGGCCCTTGCGTACGACGAGGGTGGCTCGGCCGCGGGTGGGGGCGATGTTCTCCACCAGGTTGGGCTTGTTGATGGTGCGCCACATCGTGCCGGCGTAGTCGAGGGCCTCCTCCTCGGACACCTGGGTGTACTTGCGGAAGTACGAGGACGGGTTCTGGAAGGCCGTCTCGCGCAGCCGCTTGAAGCGGTTGAGGTACCAGTGCTCGATGTCCTCGGTGCGGGCGTCGACGTACACGCTGAAGTCGAAGTAGTCGGCGAGGCCGACACGGGTGCGGCCGTCCTTGCCGGGGAGGGCGGGCTGGAGGACGTTCAGGCCCTCGACGATCAGGATGTCGGGGCGGCGGACCGTGAGCTTGCGGTCCGGGACGATGTCGTAGATGAGGTGGGAGTAGACGGGGGCCGTGACCTCGTCCTTGCCCGCCTTGATGTCGGCGACGAAGCGGGTGAGCGCGCGGCGGTCGTAGGACTCGGGGAAACCTTTCCGCGACATCAGGCCGCGGGCCTGGAGCTCCTTGGTGGGCAGGAGGAAGCCGTCCGTGGTGACCAGTTCGACGCGCGGGTGCTCGGGCCAGCGGGAGAGCAGGGCCTGCAGGAGTCGGGCGACCGTGGACTTTCCTACGGCGACCGAGCCGGCGACTCCTATCACGAACGGGGTGCCGGACTGGGAGCCCTGCTCGCCGAGGAAGGTGTTCAGGGCGCCGCGCAGGCCGTCGGTGGCGCCCACGTAGAGGTTGAGGAGGCGGGAGAGCGGGAGGTAGATGTCGCGGACCTCGTCGAGGTCGATGACGTCACCGAGACCGCGCAGCTTCTCGACCTCCTCCGCGGTGAGCGGCAGCGGGGTCTTGTCGCGCAGCGCGCTCCACTCGGCGCGGGTGAGATCGACGTAGGGAGTCGCCTCCGGCCGCTGCCGGTGGGCGCTCCGGGGCATCGAGGAGACCGGAGAGATCACAGTCCATTGTTAACGGAGTTTGAACGGGGTGGGGGGTGGGGTGCGTCACGCCCGGATGCGGGGCAGGTGCGGATCAGCTTCCCGGTGGCACGAACGTGGGTCTCAGGGCGGGCGGCAGGTCGGACATCATGCCGAAGACCAGGACACGTTCCGGGCTCATGGTGTCGTTGTCCGGCGTCGCGATGACTCCCGCCGAGAGCAGGATCTTGATCAGCGTGCTCTGCATGTGCTGACCGATCATCCCGGGGTAGCGGGCGGCCGGTGTGCCAGGACCGCCGGACGTGAGGCTGTCGACAGCCGCCTCGACCATGCCGGGGTCGCAGCGCCACCCCACGGACACCGGCGCCGAGGCCGTTTCCGCGTCGGGCTCCACCTGGACCACGGCGCCGGCTCGGTCCGCCGGTGCGGTTCCTCCGTCGAGGAAGGCGGGCAGGCCGGCGCGCCGCAGCGCCTGGACCGCCTCGTCGGCCAGCTCGTTGCGGACGGCGAGGACTTCATCGGATGCGCGGGCGAAGCCGTAGTCGGACATGGTCCTTCTTCTCCTGGCGGGGGTGGGGTGGGCGTCGCGCGGACGCCCACCCCACCCGACTGACTGCTTACTCCTCGGCGGACTGTTCGGCGGACTGCTTGGCGGACCGCAAGGATCTTCCCTCGAACTTCGAGATCTTGGACCAGAGGAGATCCCCGGAGCCGGGCCCGTTGGGCACCACCCAGGAGATCGGAGTCCCCGGTTCGAGTACGTCGTTCAGCAGTGGCTGGCACACGTCACAGGGGCTTCGGTCGCTGTACAGCTCGGTGATCTTCTTCGGGTCGACGTCCTTTGCCTTCAGCTGGTCGAGGATGTGGTTCTCCGAGTGGTAGTTGTTCCCCTTGCTGAAACCGACCACGAGATCGCCGGTCTTGGGGTCGTTCCACCCCGGAACCCGGGCCACCGCGACGTTCCGGCCCGTGCTGATTCCGGCTGCCTTCCTGGCCTTGTACGCCATGAGAGCGAGATCGGTGCTTCCGTACGCGATCGCCCCCTTGCACGGATCGGCGCTGCTCGCGGCCGCGGCACGCAGGGATCTCCTGGTGCACTGTTCGAGCAGCTCGTTGAGGACCTTCGCCCCGATGCCCTCGATGGCGGCTTCGGTGAGGCCGACGGCGCGCAGGCCCTTCCAGGCGTCCGCGAGTCCGATGCCGGTCCGCGCGGCGGCGTCCAGTGCTGTGACGGCGTCCGCGATGGGCCTGAGGATCTTGCCCGCGAAGAGGCTCGCCACATCCACGGCCGCCCAGGCGCAGCCGCCCCAGCTTCCGCCCGAGCCGCCCGGGGCGATCTTCTGGACGCACTTGATCCAGCTGCCGAAGAGGATGTCGATCGGGTCGATGTCCTTGTTGAACTCGGCGATCGTGATGTTGTGCGTGACCTCTGTGGACAGTTCCTCGGTCGGGAACTCGCCCAGGTACTTCGTCGCGGCGGAGGGGCACATGTACTTCTGCGGGTCCAGGTCCTCCGCGCTGCACATGTACACGTCGAGGATGGCCTTGAACCGGATCTTCGAGGTGATCGTGCAGTCGCCCTGGTAGAAGAGCTTGTCGATCCAGCCCTCGCAGCCGTCCGTCTGCTTCACGACCTGCGGATCGCCGATCTCCTGGAGATGGTCGACGACGTAGAACATGTTGCCGATGGCGGCACCGTTCTCGTCGACGACGGTTCCCGTCTCGATCTGCTGCCCGTTGCCCTGCTTCTCGGTCCGGTCGGCCGCTTCCTGGGCTTCCTGGGCGTACTTGTCGGCGTCCTTGGCCGCTTCCTCCGCCTCCGTCGCCGCCGCGTCCGCGCGGTCGGCCGCCGCTCGGGCGTCCTTGGCGGCCTGTTCGGCCTCCGCCGCTGCCGCGCGGGCGGCTTCGGCGTCGAGGGCGGCCTGGTCGGCGGCGGAGCGGGCGTCGGTGGCGTAGCCCTCGGCCCGGCCGGCCGCCGCGTCGGCCGCTGCCGCGTCCTCGGTGGCCTGGCGGTCGTACTCGACCGTGCGGGCCAGTGACTGCGTGGCCTTGGCGGCGGCTTCGGCCGCGTCGGCCGCGTAGACTAGGGCCTCCTGGGCGTAGCCGCGGGCGTCCCTGGCGTAGCCGGCGGCCTTCGCCGCGTGCTGGAGGGCCGCCTTGGCGTCGCCCGTCGCCTGGTCCGCGATGGCCTGGGCGGCCTCGGCCTCCTCGAACGCGTTCCGGGCGTGCGCGACGGCGACGGCCTTCTGCTGATCGGCGATCGACTTCGACGCCTGCCCGCTCAGCACCACCAGGCTCGCGGCCGAGTCGGTGGTGAGGTAGGGCGAGCCCAGCTGGATGGCGTCGTTGGCCGGGGCGGCGACCTGCTCGGCGGACTTCGTCGCGTCCACCGCCGCCTGGGCGGTGACGTGGGCGAAGCCGGCCGCCTTGGCTGCCGCGACACGCGCCTTCGCGGCCTCGGCGAGCGCCGCGTTCGCGTGGCCTCGGGCCTCCTTGGCGTGCGCCTCGGCCTCGTCGGCCAGCTGCACCGCCGTCTTGGCCTCCTGGGCGGCGTGTGCGGCGGCCTTGACGGCGTCGGCGACCGCCGCGGTGGCGGTGCGTACGGCGGCGTCGGCCTTCAGCTTGGCGGCCTGGGCGGCGTCCGAGTCGGCACGCGCACGCTTGGCGGCGGCCTCGGCGCGGGTGGCGGCGGCGTCCGCCTCGGCGGCGGCCCGGGTGGCGGCGTCCGCGGCGGAACGGGCGTTCACCGCGGCCGTCTCGGCTATGTCCGCCTGGCTGTCCGCCTCGTCGGCGGCGCCGCGGGCGGCGTCGGCCGCCTCGCCCGCGTCCAGGGAGTTGGCGTAGGCGTCCTTGGCGTCGGCCTTGGCGCGCGCGGCGTCGGCCTTCTGCTCGGCCTCCCACGCGTCGTCCCGCTTGGCCTTGGCGTTGTCGCGGGCCGCGACCGCGTCGTCCCGCCTGCTCTGCGCGGTGCGGTCGGCGGTCTCGGCCTTGTCCTTGGCCTGCTTCGCCTTGTCCGCCTCGGCCTGAGCGGTCTGTTTGTGCTGGTTGGCCTCGGCCTGCTTGGCCTCGGCGGTCTCCTTCTCCTTCTTCGCGGTCGCTTCCTCGGCCTCGGCCGCCAGCCGCCGGGAGTGCGCCTCGGCGGCGGCCGCCTTGGCGTCGTTCTCGGCCTGGAGGGCGACGGCGAGCTTCGCCTCCGCGGTCTCCTTGTCCTTCTTGGCGTTGTCGCGGTGGACCTTCGCGGCGTCGGCGGCGGCCTTCGCCTGGAACTCCGCCTTCTCGGCGGCCTCCCGGCGGAACTCGGCCTTCACCTGCGCGGCCTGCGCCAGCGCCCGCTGGGTGATGGTCGCGCTGTCGGCGGCTGCGGCACGGGTGGCGGCCTCGGCGGTCTCGCCCGCCTTCACCATCGCTTCCAGCGCGGCGACCGCACCCTTGGTGACCTGCGCCTTCTGCTGGCCCACGAGCAGCCCACGGCCCCGGGGCGCGCCGTTGCCGTCGGCGATGGTGTACGCGGCCTGCTCGGCGGTGTCGGAGGCGGTGGCCGCCTTCTGCGCGGCGGTGAGCTGGCTCTTGAGGGCGGCGAGCTTGTTCGCCGCCCCGGCCTGGGCCTTGGCGATGTTGGCCTTGGCCTTGGTGAACTGGGCCGCCGGCGGAACCGTGCCGGTGTGGCCCGACGGCTTGATGGTGAGCTTCTGCGGGGTGCCGCCGGAGCAGGTCCACAGCCGGGAGTCCTGGCTGTTGTCGTACGTCGGAAGGTCCAGGCACTTGCCCGTGCCGACGTTCTTCAGCGGCGTGGCGGCGCGGACGTTGTACTCCCAGGTCTGTGCCGGGGAGCTGTTGCACGTCCACAGCTGGATCTTCGTGCCGTTCGCCGAGTTGTTGCTGGAGACGTCGACGCACTTGAGGGCCTTGACGTTGCGCAGGTGCAGGCCCTTGTCGTCGCCCTCGACCGTCCACTGCTGCCCGGCCGAGCCGTTGCAGGTGTAGATCTGGACGACGGTGCCGTTGGCCGTGCCGCCGCCCGCCGCGTCCAGGCACATGCCCGTCTTGCCGGTCACCTGGATCGTCGTCGGCGCGTCACCGATCCAGCCGACGCCGCCCTCGGACCAGTAGTCCTGCCAGCGGGTGAGCCGGTCGGCGGCCCAGGACTGGCCGAGCAGGTCGCCCATCGCCTTGGAGGCGGTGGTGAGAGCCGTGACGGCGTCCTTGTTGGCGGTCAGGATCTGGTTGCGCTGGGTGGCCTGGGAGGAGATCTCCTGCTGCCACTCGGCGGCGGCGGTGGAAGTGGCGTCGTTCAGCACGCCGTTGGGGTCGAGGGGGTCACGCCAGGCGCAGGTCGCGAACCGGGCCTTGAGGTTCTCGACCGCGATCCGGTACTCGGCGCTCTCCGGCGCCGGAGCGGTGCGGGGGAAACCCCCGGACTCCAGGAAGATCCGGGCGTCGTCCGCGCCCGCGTTCACCCCGGGCACTCCGTGCATCCAGGAGAACGCGTTCTGCTCGGCGAGGGCGCGGTTCCATTCGTCGGACGGCAGGCTCGGGTCCGGGTCCTTGCCGTAGAGCGGAGTCCCCAGGGTGTCGACCGCCTGGAGGGTCTTCGCGTCGGTCTCGGGAGTGGAGTCCTGGTAGAAGTCGTCGTCGTTCTTCCAGAAGCGTTCGGAGATCCACTTGGTCAGACCGGTCTGGCCGTAGAAGCTCTCCTGGCCGTCGTTGTTGGTGCCGGGCGGCCAGTGGAACCCGGTCTCGGTGAAGCCGGCCGGCGTCGTGAGTCCCTCGACGGGCGTGTGCCACGTGTCCCGGAGGGAGTTGATGGTGTCGAGTTCCCTGGCCGCCTGGTCGCGGTCCTTCTGGTACGACGTCGCCAGCGGCGTCTGCTGCCAGTGCTCGCGGTCGGCCAGGGTGTGCAGCTTGTCCTGCGGCTGGTTGAGCGCGTCCTGCGCGGTCGTGGCCATGGACGTCCCGCCCAGGCGCAGGACGCCGGTCATCAGGCACTGGTCCTGCCGCAGCTGTTCGGCGGCGGTGTCCTCGTACCAGGAGTACCTGTCACTCGCGGGGGCGGCGTCCTGCGCGGACGGCCGGACGACCGGACCCGAGCCGGCGGCGATGCCGGCCAGGAGCGCGGTGGCGAGGACGGGCGGGAGGACTCGGGTGGCTGTGGCGAGCCGTCTGAACAGGGATCTCGATGGTCTGGAGCGCAACTGCGTACCCCCTGTCAGGGGGAAGGAGGCCGCGGCTCGGTCGGGGCCGCCGCGCGGTGCGCAGGCACTGCGGCATGACGATGTGCCCCCCGTGGCGCGGTGACGCCGTTCCCCCGTCGCTGGCTTGAACTGAGCGCCGCCGGATTAGTCATGATCCGGTCAAGCGTGGGTCACTGTAAGCGGGGGGCGAGGGGGGTGGACAAGGGCTTTCTCGCTGGACGGACGGGGTGGCCTGAAGTCATCCATGGCGGGTGAGCGGTCGTGTGGGGCGTGCGATGCCTCTGCGTGCAGGGGGTTCCTGTGTTCCTTGTGTGGTCTTCCCGTGTGCCTGTTGGCCGGAGGGAGGGGTGAAGTTGGCCTGTTTCCGGCCTCCGTCCCGTCGGCGGTGGGCGGAAATCGGGGCAAACGGGGGAATGTCAGTGCTGTGCGTCACAGTTGTGGGAGAGGTGGGCTCAGGCCGGGTCCGCCAACCCCGAGGGGGTGGCCCATGACGTATGCGATCGAGGCGGAAGGCCTGGTCAAGCGGTTCAAGGAGACCGAGGCGCTGGCAGGGGTCGACCTGGGGGCCCGCAGGGGCTCGGTGCTCGGGCTGCTGGGGCCCAACGGCGCGGGGAAGACGACCGCGGTGCGGATCTTCGCGACGCTGCTCAGGCCTGATGCCGGCCGGGCCCGGGTGGCCGGGCACGACGTGGTCCGGGAGGCCGGGGTCGTACGCGCCATGGTCGGGCTGACCGGACAGTACGCGGCGGTGGACGAGAACCTGACCGGCACGGAGAACCTGCTGCTCATCGGGCGGTTGCTCGGTCTGCCGAGGAGGGAGGCCAGGGCGCGCGCGGCCGAGCTGCTGGAGCGTTTCCAGCTGACGGACGCGGCCGGGCGGGCCGTGAAGACCTTCTCGGGGGGTATGCGCAGGCGTCTGGACCTCGCGGCCAGCCTCGTGGGCCGGCCCAGCATCCTCTTCCTCGACGAGCCGACCACCGGCCTGGACCCGCACAGCCGCGGCGAGCTGTGGGACCTGCTGCGGAGCCTGGTCGCGGACGGTGCCACGGCCCTGCTGACCACGCAGTATCTGAACGAGGCCGATGTGCTCGCCGACGACATCGTGGTGATCGACAAGGGCCGGGTGATCGCCGAGGGCACCCCGGACCAGCTGAAGTCCCAGGTCGGCGGGCAGGTGCTGGAGCTGCGGCCGGTGCTGGGGCAGGACCTCGCGCGGGCGCACCAGCTGGTGGCCGGTGCCGCCGGCCCTCAGGCCCGCATCGAGGGCGAGATGATCACCGCCCCGGTGAAGGACCCCGAGCTGATGCCGGCCGTCGTGCGCACGCTCGACCGCGAGGGGATAGCGGTGGGCGAGCTCGCCCTGCGCCGCTCCTCGCTCGACGAGGTCTTCCTGTCCCTGACCGGCCATCGCGCCGAGCCGGGAGCACCCGAGGGCAACGGCGGCGCATCCGTCCGGGACGACGACGGCGAGCTGCAGCAGGCGGTGAGTCGGTCATGACCGCCACCACCACGACCATCACGGCGCCGATCACCAAGTCGGGCCGTGTGCGTCCGCTCGACGGGCTGCGGCAGACCTTCACCATGGCCTGGCGGAGCCTGGTCGCGGTCAAGCACAACCCGCTGGAGCTGGTCGACTACAGCATCACGCCCATCATGTTCGTGTTCCTCTTCACGTACGTCCTGGGCGGGCAGATGGCCGGGTCGCCCGAGGCGTATCTGAAGTACGCGTTGCCCGGGATCATCGTGCAGAACACCCTGTTCATGACGATGTACACGGCCATGGCGCTCAACACCGACCTCACCAAGGGCGTCTTCGACCGTCTGCGCAGCCTGCCGATAGCCCGCTCGGCCCCGCTCATCGGCCGCATCACCGCGGACCTCGCCAAGCATGTGTGGGCTCTCCTGCTGATGATCGGCCTCGGCCTGCTGCTCGGCTTCCGGGTCACGGGCGGTTTCGACGGCTTCCTGCTCGGGACGCTGCTCGTGGTGGTGTTCGCGGCGGCGGTGTCGTGGAGCGCGGTGCTGATCGGGATGCTCGCCGGGGACGCGGAGAAGGTGCAGGCGTTCGCCTTCACGCTCATCTTCCCGATCACCTTCACCAGCAGCGCGTTCGTCATGGTGGACACCATGCCGGGGTGGCTGCAGGCGTGGAGCGACGTCAATCCGGTGACACATCTGTCGGATGCGTTCCGGGGGTTGCTGCTGGGTGGGGCGGTGGCGGAGCCGGTGTTGTGGTCGTTGGTGTGGGCGGCCGGGATCGCGGTGGTGTTCTATCCGTTGGCCATGCGGGCCTATCGGGCGAAGACTTAGCTGCCGGGGCCTGGAAGCCCCTGGGCACGGGCACGACAGCGAGCGCCGTCGCGTCGGATCCGGACGTGTTCGTTCAGGCGAAGGGACCGTCCTTCGCGAAGATGTGGGTGGCGAAGCGCTCGCCCATCCGGCGGTACGCGGCGGCGGTGGGGTGGAGGCCGTCGGCCAGATCGTCCGCCTCGTCCGGGGCGAGCAACTCGCGGCCGTCGAGATAGTAGAGGTGGGGATCACGCGTCTGCCGGGCGGCCACGATCCGTTCCAACTCGGCACGGACCACTGCCAGCGTCAACGCCCCGGCGGCCACCTGTGCCGAGTCACCCAGGGCGGTGATCTTCCCGTCCGGGCCCATCGCTGTCGGACCGGGAGTCTCCTCGACCGCCGGACAGCTCACCGGAGACATCAGCAGCAGCGGGGTGTCCGGGTGCCCGTCCCGGATCGTGTCCAAGAACCCGTGCACCGCCGGGCCGAACGTCCGCAGCCGGAAGGCGGCCAGAGCCACGATGTTGATGCCCACCTTGAGGCTGATCAGGTCGGCGGGCACATCGCGGATCGTCCGGGCGACATACGGGTCCAGCAGCGCGTTGCCCGCTTGGCTGAGGTTGATCACCTCCACTCCCGCGAGTGCGGCCGCCACCGCCGGCCAGGTGCCGGTCGGGCCGTCGGCCTCAAGGCAGTGGCTGATGGAGCTGCCGTGGTGCACCCAGCGGCGCCGGCCGTCCGGTAGCGGCGGAAGCACGTCGCCGTCGGCGCGCAGTGCCACCAGTTCCGTGGGGGTCTGCTGCGGCAGCCACAGCTCGACGTCCTTCATGCCGGCCGGCAGCCCGGTGAACCGTACGCTCCCCGGATCGCCCGGGATCAGTCGCTGCACGGCCCCGGGGCCCGACATCCGCAGTACGTTGCCCACGGGCGCTTGGCGACGCTCGGCCAGGGCGCCGTTCACCACCAGCTCCAGCATCCCGGTCGGACGGGGTTGGGGGTCGGTGTCGAGCTGTCCTGTGGAGGTGAGCACCTCGAACTCGAGCTCCCGCGCATCGGTGCGGAACACCAGCCGCACGCCCGAAGGCATCACGGTCACCCCGTAGACCGACGGGTTCTGATACTGCTCCTTGGTCCACGCGGGCAACCGGCGTGGCATCACCCCCGTCGGCGTGATCTCCAGATCCAGCGCACCCCGTAACTCCACCGGCCCGCCGACCAACGGAACCGTCCGCATCGCCACCGCCACAGCCACCGCTCCTGTCCAGGGCCAACCCACGATCGGGATTCGTGCACACGCCTGCGAACCCAATGATCAGCAACCTTCGGATGGCAATCAATTGACCTGCGGAGCAAGCCCGTTGGTTGTGGCCGCGCTGATCTTCGGCGTGCACATGATCCAGACCCGAGGAAGTGCTGTAGGGGTGTTCGTACCGTCGTGGGAATTTCCGAATTCGGGCACGCGGAGGCCCTTTCGGGTGCTGTTTCGGTCGTAGGCTGCCGTGCATGTGCGGAATTGTGGGATACGTGGGGTCGCAGTCGGCGCTTGAGATCGTGATGGCCGGGCTGAAGCGGCTGGAGTACCGGGGATACGACTCGGCGGGAATCGCCGTCCTGGCGGATGGGGGGCTGGCGGCCGCCAAGAAGGCGGGGAAGCTCGTCAATCTGGAGAAGGAGCTGACCGAGCGGCCCTTGCCGACGGGGACCACAGGGATCGGGCACACGCGGTGGGCCACGCACGGGGGGCCCACGGACGCGAACGCTCATCCGCATCTCGACAACGCCGGGCGCGTCGCCGTCGTGCACAACGGGATCATCGAGAACTTCGCCGCGCTGCGAGCCGAGTTGGCGGAGCGCGGGCATGAGCTCGGCTCCGAGACCGACACCGAGGTCGTCGCTCACCTCCTCGCCGAGGAGTTCTCCGCCTGTGCCGATCTCGCCGAGGCCATGCGCCTGGTGTGCCGGCGGCTGGAAGGGGCGTTCACGCTGGTCGCGGTGCACGCCGATGAGCCCGATCTGGTCGTCGGTGCGCGGCGGAACTCGCCGCTCGTGGTGGGCGTTGGGGAGGGTGAGGCCTTTCTCGCCTCGGACGTCGCCGCGTTCATCGCCCATACGCGCTCGGCGGTCGAGCTGGGTCAGGACCAGGTCGTCGAGCTGCGGCGGGACGGGGTGACCGTCACCGGGTTCGACGGGCGGCCGGCGGAGGTGCGGTCGTATCACGTCGACTGGGACGCGTCGGCGGCGGAAAAGGGGGGCTATGACTACTTCATGCTCAAAGAGATCGCCGAGCAGCCCAAGGCGGTCGCCGATACGTTGCTGGGGCGCATCGACGCGGCCGGCTCGCTGACGCTGGACGAGGTGCGGATCAGCGCCTCCGAGCTGCGGGAAATCGACAAGGTCGTCATCGTCGCCTGCGGTACGGCCTTCCACGCCGGGCTGATCGCCAAGTACGCCATCGAGCACTGGACGCGTATCCCGTGCGAGGTGGAGCTTGCGAGCGAATTCCGTTACCGGGATCCGATTCTCGATGCCCGTTCGCTGGTCATCGCCATCTCCCAGTCCGGCGAGACGATGGACACGCTCATGGCGCTACGGCACGCCCGTGAGCAGGGTTCCAAGGTGCTGGCGATCTGCAACACCAACGGGTCGACGATCCCGCGTGAATCGGATGCGGTGCTGTACACGCATGCCGGGCCCGAGGTGGCCGTTGCCTCGACCAAGGCGTTTCTGACGCAGTTGGTGGCGTGCTACTTGGTCGCCCTGTATCTGGGGCAGGTGCGGGGCACCAAGTGGGGGGACGAGATCCACGTCGTCATCCGGGATCTGTCGCACATCTCCGGTGAGGTCGAGCGGGTGCTGGAGACCATGGAGCCGGTGCGGGAGCTGGCGCGTTCGCTCGCCCACAAGAACACGGTGCTGTTCCTGGGGCGGCATGTGGGGTATCCGGTGGCGCTGGAGGGTGCGCTGAAGTTGAAGGAGCTCGCCTATATGCACGCCGAGGGGTTTGCGGCGGGGGAGTTGAAGCACGGGCCGATCGCCCTGATCGAGGACGACATGCCGGTGGTCGTGGTCGTGCCTTCGCCTCGGGGGCGGTCCGTCCTGCACGACAAGATCGTGTCCAACATGCAGGAGATCCGGGCTCGGGGGGCGCGGACGATCGTGATCGCTGAGGAGGGGGACGAGGCGGTCGTGCCGTACGCGGATCATCTGATTCGGATTCCGGCGACTCCGACCTTGCTTCAGCCGCTTGTCGCGACGGTTCCCTTGCAGGTGTTCGCTTGTGAGTTGGCGACGGCTCGCGGCAACGAGGTGGACCAGCCTCGGAACCTCGCGAAGTCGGTGACGGTGGAGTGACGGTGGAGTGACGGAAAGGGGCGAACGGCAGTGTGCCGTTCGCCCCTTGATCGATCGGTCAGGACCGGTCTGGACCGGTCAGCCGGTCAGATGGGCAGGCAGGTCGCCGGGACCCAGCCCTCCACGCTGGAGCTGTTGGGGCCGCCGAAGTACCACTTGTTGCTCGTCTTGCCGCAGGCCGTGTAGGAGCCACCCGTGGTGGGCCCCCGGTCGCCGAAGCAGACCCCGCCCGGCTTGCCCTTGCCCCAGACGCCGAGGGCCGTGGCGCTCGTCTTGGGCTGGCTGCGGAGGTTGACGGACTCCTTGGGCTTGACGTTGACGAGCGAGCTGCTGCAGTCCGCCGTCGCCGCGGAGGCGGTGCCGGCGGTGCCGGTGAGGGCCGTGCCTATGAGGGCCGCGGTGGTCAGCGCGGTGCCCAGAGACTTGAACTTCAAGGCTGTGTTCTCCCGTTGTGTGCGTAGCGCTCCGCGTTGGAACGTGAAGCGCTGGTCATCGGGGAGATTACTGGGGGAGGGGGGTTGTGATGATCTCCGGGGTGGCGAGGGCCTGTATGAAGACCGTGAAGGTTGCGGTGTGGAAGGTGAGGGGTGTCCGGGTCGGGGTCTTTGAGTCGCGGACGGCTATGCGGGTGGGGGAGTTGGCGATCTCGACACAGTTGTTGCCGTCGCCGCCGCCCGAGTAGGACGACTTCCGCCAGTTGTCGGGTGTGGTCACGGGGGGCCTCACAGTTCCTTGGCCAGTCTGGAGATGAGGTCACGCGAGCGTGCGGGGTCGAGCGACACAGCTTCCACTTTACGGAAGAGTGTTCGAAAGACGCCCAGCTGGGCCTCGGAGTCGATGAAGCCGGTGCCGTGAGGTGCGTCGCGGACGGCCGTGTCCAGCTTGGGGACGGTGCCTCCGGCCAGCATCATGGGGCTCCATGCCCCACCGAAGCCGTCCAGGTCGAAGGGGACGACGCGCACGGTGATGTGGTCCGCTTCGGAGACCTCCAGAACGCGGGTGAGCTGGGCTCGCGACGTGGCGCGATTGCTGACCCGGATGCGCAGTGCTGCCTCGTGGATGACCGCCTCGTATGAGGTGGGGGTAGGGGCTTCCAGGATCACCTTGCGCTGCATGCGGTGGTGGACTCGCAACTCAAGTTCCTCGTTCGGGAGTTCGGGGATCCTGGAGGAGAAGGCGGCGCGGGCGTAGTCATCTGTCTGGAGCAGGCCGGGGATGAACAGAAGCTCCACGTCGCGCCGGTATGTGGAGTGGT
Organism: Streptomyces sp. cf386; assembly: GCF_900103585.1. GTDB lineage: Bacteria > Actinomycetota > Actinomycetes > Streptomycetales > Streptomycetaceae > Streptomyces. The sequence continues at coordinate 397,636 of NZ_FNHV01000003.1, read as the reverse complement.
GCTCCAGTTCGGCGAGGTCGAGGAACGGCGTGGGCAGCATGCCTCGGTACTCCTCCCACCAGCCGCGTGTTCGGTCGGTGGCGATGGCGATGAGGGCGTCGATGAGCCCGTCGTCGACGCATGAGTAGTTGGCTGCGAGGCGACGCAGACGCTTCTCGCTCACGCCGGTGAGGCCGGACTCGATCTGATTGATCTGAGTGGAGCTCACGCCAAGCAGCGCTGCCGCCTCCCGGCCTGTGAGACCTGCCGCGTCACGAAGTCGGCGCAGCTCGATGCCCAGGCGCAACTGACGTGCTGTTGGTTCGCGCCTCAACCCCGCCATGGACTGCTCCTCGGTTCAACGCGCTTGTGAGCGCTACTCGTTCGGGGGTCAGATTACGCGACCGGGTTGCTGAACCTTCAAATCCAGGTCTACCGTCAGTGATGTGCCGTAAGCGCTGCGGAAGTGCACCGCTCCGTCCTGCCATGGCGGCCGCGGCAATGACACCGCACGCACAACTCCCCGCCACCCGAACGGAGTTCACCCATGCCCGAAACAGAACCCTGGGAGTACACCCTCTCCATCCCGAACGACGTCCGAGCCGTCACCGTCTCCCGCCGCACCCTCCGGCTGATCCTCACCATGCACGGCCTCATCGGCCTCGCCGACACCGCAGAACTCCTCGCGACCGAGCTGGTCGCCAACGCCGTACGCCACACCAAGGGGCCCGCCGCGCTGCGGGTGCGGTGGTCGGCCGGTGTGCTGCGGATCGGGGCGTGGGACGCCGACCCGGAGCCGCCTGAACCGCCGTGCGCGATGGGCGAGTTGGGTGAGGCGGAGCAAGGGCGTGGGCTGGCGTTGGTGCGGGCCTGTTCGGACCTGTGGGGGTGGCAGCCGCTGACCAGGGAGGGGAATTGCGGCAAGTACGTGTGGTGTGACCTCGCCGCGGCGTAGTTCGTCGATCAGGTCTGACAGGAAGGAGAGCTGATGGTCAGCTCCTCGCACGACGCGAAGCACCGGATCTTCCAAAAGGATCCGGCGCTACTGACCCGGGCGCTGCATTCGCCGGCATGAACGTGGATCTCACCGAGATCGAACCGGTCGAGCGGCGTGTGGACACCCTGCTGCGGGCGGACACGGACGAGGGGGCCTACCTGCTGGTCGTCGAGTCGCAGCGGAAGCCGGACGACAGGAAGCGTGGAAGTTGGCCGTATTACCTCTCGTACTTGTACGAGAAGTACCGCTGCGAGCCGGTACTCATCGTCACCACCCAGAACAGTGCCACGGCCCGCTGGGCCGCGCAGCCGATCCGCCTCGGATTGCCGGGGCACCACTCGCTCTCCGTCCGGCCGCTCGTACTCGGCCCGGACAACGTGCCCGTGATCGTGGACGAGTGGGAGGCTGAACGAGACGTATCCCTTGCGGTGCTCTCGGCGATGACACACGGTCGGGGTCCGCACGCGGCCGCCATACGGGAACCCTTGGCAGCCGCCCTGCGGACCGTCGATGCCGACAGTGCCGCGGCCTTCGTGCAGTTCGTCGACTCATGCCTGGCCGATCCCCAGGCACAGCAGATCTGGAGGGACCTGATGACGGCGATGCAGTACTTCTGGCGGCACCCGCTTGCGCAGCAGGTGCGCGAAGAGGGCATCGAACAGGAACGTGCGGCGAAGGTCCTCAAGCTCCTCGACATGCGCGGCATCCCGATCCCGGCCTCGGCGCGTGAGCGCGTGGAGAGCTGTTCCGACCTCGATCAGCTCGACACGTGGTTCGAGCGGGCGCTCCATGCTGAAAACGCGGAGGACCTGTTCGTTGACGACTGAACCCGACGGCCGGACTCCCTTGAGGCTGCCTTCGTACATCCGCAACGAGTTCATGCGCCGGGCATGGCTGCAGGAAGCGGAGCGTGGCTTCAGGGAAGGGTAAGAGGAGGGCTTTCGGGAGAGGCTTGAGCGGAGAGTCATCGCTCGTCTCTTCGTCTGGCGTGGGATTGAAGTGCCAGGGTCCGTAGGGCTGAGACTGCTGGAGACCACGGACTTGGCCCAGATCCAGAAGTGGCATGATCGCGCTTACGAGATCACCGATCGTGAGGATCTGTTCCGCGAGGTTCCTCCGACCACGCCGTCGCCTGGGGTATGAACCTGTGCTCGGCCGCGTACGCCGCCATACGCACGTTCCGCGCCTCGGCCTCCGGGCCGTCCGGCAAGTGGAATTCGCTGCCCGCCCGCGCGGAACGGGCCTGCATGCCCGTGGCGTCCGCCAGCCGTCGCCGAACGTAGCGGTCAAGCGCGTCGGGAACCCCGGCCCGAGTCGCGTCCGCGATGACGTCACCCAGCACCGCCCCATCCAGGATCGCCTGCGCCGCCCCCTGCGCCTGGAACGGCACCATCGCGTGGGCGCTGTCGCCCAGGAGGGTCACCCGACCGACGTTCCAGCGGGTGAGCGGGGTGCGGGTGTAGACGCCGTAGCGGTACACCTGGCCCGCGCGTTCGAGGACACTCCGCACCCGGGGGTCCCAGTCGGCGAACTCACGCAGATGCTCTCCGGGCTCCGCCTTGGCCGTCCACGACTCCTGTGCCGCCGCCTCCGTGCTGAACACGGCCACGACATTCAGCAGTTCGCCGCGCCGCACCCAGTAGTGGACGAAGTGGCGGTCCGGGCCGAGCCAGGCGGCGAGTGGCGGCAGGCCCAGATCGACCACCTCGTCGGCCGGGATCAGGGCCCGGTAGGCAGCCGTTCCCGAGAACACCGCCTCGTCCTCGCCGAACAGCCACTGCCGGGCCGAGGAGCGGATCCCGTCCGCCGCCACGACCAGGTCCGCGACCAGGCGCTCGCCCGTCGCCGTCGTCACCTGGGCGCGGTCGTCGTCCTGGCCGACGGCGACGACCGGAGTGTTCAGGCGTACCGACTCCGGTGGCACCGCAGCGGCCAGGGCACTGTGCAGATCCGCTCGATGCACCACCAAGTACGGCGCCCCGAACTCCTCCTCCGCCTCGCGGCCCAACGCATAGCGGCAGATCTCCGACCCGTCCGACCAGGTGCGGAAGCTCACGTGGGCAGGGCGGGCGGCCAGCGCGGCGACCGCGTCCAGTACGCCCAGCCGGCGCAGCTCCCGCGTCGCGTTCGGGGCGAGTTGGATTCCGGCGCCCACCTCCGTGAAGCGCGCCGTCTGCTCGACCAGCGTCACCTCGACGCCCGCGCGGCGCAGGCTCAGCGTGGCTGCCAGTCCTCCGATGCCCGCTCCCACGACGATCGCCTTCATACGACGCCCCCACTCGTACGTCGGCACGGTGAGGCGGGGCGGCGTCCCAGTAACGCGCTCTGCTCAGCCCCGTACATCCCGCCAAGCCCCCGGAATCCCCTCGGCCACGTCATGCGCCCCCACCGGCGCCCCGTTCGCCGCGAATCTCGCCGACAGGCCGTGGAGATACGCCGCGACGCTCGCGGCATCCAGCGCCGACAGCCCCGCCGCCAGCAGCGATCCCGCCAATCCCGACAGCACGTCCCCGCTGCCGGCCGTGGCCAGCCACCCGGTTCCCGTGGGATTCACCCGGACCGGGCCCGCGCCCCCGGCGTCGGCGACCAACGTCGTCGACCCCTTCAACAGCACCGTCGCCGCATACCGCCCCGCCAACTCCCGTACCGAAGCCAGCCGAGCCCCCTCGACCTCCTCCCGCGCCACCCCGAGCAGCGCCGCCGCCTCCCCGGCGTGCGGGGTCATCAGGGTCGGTGCCGTACGGTTCCGTACCGCCTCCCGGTCCGCCAGCCGCAGCCCGTCCGCGTCGAGCAGTACCGGTACGTCCGTCGCCAGCACCTCCGCCACCGGCGCCGCGTCGTCACCGGCCCCCGGTCCGACCACCCATGCCTGCACGCGGCCCGCCTTCTTCGGTCCCCGGTCCGACACCAGCGTCTCGGGGAACCGGGCGATCACCGCGTCCCCGGCGGGACCGACGTACCGTACGGCCCCTGCCCCGCCCCGCAACGCCCCCGCGACCGCAAGCACGGCGGCTCCCGGATACCTCGACGAGCCCGCCGCGATGCCCACGACCCCGCGCCGGTACTTGTCCGTCTCCGCCGCCGGCAGCGGCAACAGCCTGGCCACGTCCGTGTGTTGCAGCGCCTCCAGCTCCGCCGCGTCGGCCGGCAGCGCGAGTCCGATGTCCACCAGCCGCACCACCCCGGCGTACTCCCGTGCCGGATCGATCAGCAGCCCCGGCTTGTGCGTGCCGAAGGTGACCGTCAGGTCGGCGCGCATCGCCGGGCCGCGCACCTCGCCCGTGTCCGCGTCCACGCCGCTCGGCAGGTCAACGGCGATCACGGCGGCCCTCGATCGCGCCGCCGCCTCGGCCAGCGGTGCCGCCTGCGGACGCAGCCCGCCCTTGCCGCCGATCCCGACGATGCCGTCCACGACCAGATCGGCGCGCTCGATCAACTCCTCGGCGGCATCAACCCCGGTGACCGTGCCGCCCGCCCGGCGCAGCGCCGCGAGCCCCCCGCCATGCGCCCGCTCCGGCGTCAGCAGCACCGCCCTGACCCCCGCCCCGCGCCTGGCCAGTCGGGCCCCGGCGTACAGGGCGTCGCCGCCGTTGTCGCCGCTGCCGATCAGCAGGACGACCCGGCTGCCGTACACCCGGCCCAGCAGATCCGCGCAGGCGGCGGCGAGTCCGGCCGCCGCCCGCTGCATCAGCGCGCCGTCCGGAAGCCGGGCCATCAGCTCCCGTTCGGCCGCCCTTACCGTCTCCACGCCGTACGCAGTCCGCATGCGATCGAGTCTCCCGTACCGGGCGAAGCGCGTCGCATCCATTGACGCTTTGCCGTGCCTTTGCCAAACTCTCCGGCCCCCACAGGATGAATCGATTCAGTCGAATCCGTTCGACGCGGCACCGGTTCGTCGGTTCGTCCGTTCATCGGTTCGATGAGAGGAACCCCCCATGGGACGCAGAGCCCCCCTGCTCGCCGCCGCCATCGGCGCCACCGCCCTCCTCACCGCCGTCGGTACCCTCACCGCCCCCACCCCCGCCGCGGCCGCCGCCTGCGGTGAAGGCTCCTATCAGGCCGAAGCCACCCTCAGCGGCAGCACCTGGACCGCGCGGCGCGGCAGCAGCACCGTCTACACGGGCGGTGACATGCGGGCCGCCGTCCAGGCGGCCGTGAACAGCCTGACCTCGGGGCGTACCGCCAAGGAGCGGGTGGTGGTGCGGGGTTCGGGATCGATGTCCGCCGGGTCGCGCATCTCCCTGCCCAGCTACACCGCGCTCGACGTCTGCGGCACCATCAACGTCACCGGCAGCGGCTCCGGCGACCAGGCGCCCGTCTACTCGCGGGGCACGCGGGACGTCGAGGTCCAGCATCTGAACCTGACGGGCAGCCCGTTGTACGGGATCTTCATGCGCAATGTCGAGAACGTCGTGCTCGGGCAGATCGACATGCGGCTGTCCGCCGGGCTGGGTGTGCGGATCGACAACCGCGGCAACACCAGCCAGTGGACCCGCAACGTCCGGATCGACAACGTATACGTCTCCGGCGCCTCCAGCCACGCCGTGGAGACCTACGGCGTCGACGGCATCACCATCGGCACGGTGACCGCCCGGAACGTGGGCGAGTCGGGGCTGTTGTTCAACCAGACCATCAACGCCACCGTCGGCAAGGTCGACGCCGAGAACGCCGGGACCGGCACCGGGTACGCCGCCTTCCGCATGGCCAACCGCAACGGGCGGGTCGGCAGCTCCTACCCGACCAACATCCGGGTCGGCGAGGTCATCGCGCGCGGCGGCGGGCGCGGGGTGTTCTGCGTGTCCGAGAGCGGCGGGGCCGTCATCGACCGGGTCAGCATCAGCAACACCGGCAACAACTCGGTCCTGATCGAGAACTGCTCCAACGTCAACCTCGCCGCCCAGAGCGGGACCATCACCGGGGGCGGCGAACTGCGGCTGGCGGCGCGGTCGGAGTTCGCGAACAACCGGGACATCACCGTGCAGAACCTGACCGTGACCAACTCGGCCATCAGGGAGAGTCCCTGCGGCGAGAACACCACGTTCCGGAACATCACGCGGGTGAACAGCAGTCAGTCGATCTGCTGACAGCATCGCGCGGGTGGCGGAGGCTCAGCCCTCCGCCACCACCACCGCCGACGCCACCCCGGCGTCGTGGCTCAGCGACACATGCCAGGAACGCACGCCCAGTTCGGCCGCCCGGGCCGCCACCGTCCCCGTGACCCGCAGGCGTGGCCGGCCGCTGTCCTCGACGAAGACCTCCGCGTCCGTCCAGAGCAGGCCCGCCGGTGCGCCCAGCGCCTTCGCGAGGGCCTCCTTCGCCGCGAACCGGGCCGCGAGCGAGGCGACGCCCCGACGCTCGCCGCTCGGCAGCAGCAACTCGTCCTCCAGGAAAAGCCGTTCGGCCAGCCCGGGGGTGCGCTCCAGCGCCGCCCCGAACCTGTCGATCTCGGCCACGTCGATTCCGACCCCGATGATGCTCATGCCGAGCACCCTATGAGTCCTCGAACGACGGTCCTCGGACGGTCCTCAAAAGAGTGACCCCGCCGCGCGCCACCTCCCCGCACGGCAGGCCCTCACGCTTCTGTGAGCGCATGATCAGCGGACGTATCGCATGTCGGAGCATCGCAGTGGTGCTCACCGCGGCCACCTTGCTGCCCGTCGGCAGCGCCTCGGCCGACGACCCAGTGCCCCCGCATTCCGGGCCGCAGTCCGAACTCGTGCCCGCACCTTCCGGGCCGCCGTCGGAACTCGTGCCCTCGCCTTCGGCACCGCCGTCCGAACCCGTGCCCTCGCCATCCGGCCCCCAGCTCGAACCCGCACGCCCCTCTCCCGCCCAGCTCGAACCCGTACCCCCGGATTCCGGCCCGCAGCCCGAACTCGTGCCGGGCGTCCCCCTGAACCCGCTCCCGCTCTGGCAGACCGACACGCCCGACCAGGCGTTGCCGCCGAAGGTGTACACGCCCAGCGCCGAGGAGGACGCCGTCGAGCCGCAGGACGCGGCGGAGGGGACGTACGACCGCGTGGAGTACGTCCCCCGCGAGGACGCCGTCGAGGACGTGGACTGCAGCGAGCGGACGGGCCCTCAGCAGCGGCAGGTCGAGCGGTGGCTGAAGCTGGAGGTGGACGGGGAGCAGTCGGTCGCCGACTGCCGGGCCATCCGCGCCTTCCAGACCGAGCACAAGATCGAGCCCGCCACCGGGTTCGCCGGGCCCGTGACCTGGGGCACCATGCAGCTCCTCTCCGCCCGCAAGAACCCGAACGCCGAGAAGAAGTGCCCGGTGCGGGCGTACCGGGTCGCCTGTGTCGATCTCGACCGGCAACTGATGTGGGTGCAGGACGGCAGGAGGGTCGTGTTCGGGCCCGCTTCCATCCGGAGCGGACGGGAGGGGTTCGGGACGCGGACCGGGTGGCACGCGGTCTACTGGCGGCACAAGAACCATGTGTCGTCGCTGTACCACAGCCCCATGCCCTACTCGCAGTTCTTCAACGGCGGCCAGGCCTTCCACGGCGTCTACGGCGGCCTCTTCACCCCCATCGGTTCGCGGGGCTGCGTCAACATGACCCTGGACGACGCCCGGGCGCTGTGGGGCGTGCTGAAGAAGGGCGACCGGCTGTACGTGTGGGGGCACAGGCTGGAGGAGTAGGAGGTCATGGCTCCCGGCCCGGCGGCGTTGTCGGACCCCTCTGAGACACTGGGGGCGCGATGACAGAGACAACAGCCCTGCGGACCGCGCCCCTGCGCGCCCGCGCCGAGATCGATCTGGCCGCCCTGCGGGCCAATGTGCGAACCCTGCGCGCCCTCGCGCCGGGCGCGGCCCTGATGGCCGTCGTGAAGTCGGACGCGTACGGCCACGGGGCGGTGCGATGCGCCCGCGCGGCCGTCGAGGCGGGCGCCCAATGGCTGGGTACGGCCACGCCCGAGGAGGCCCTCGTGCTGCGGGCCGCCGGGGTGGACGGCGTACGGATCATGTGCTGGCTGTGGACGCCGGGCGGGCCCTGGCGGGAGGCCATCGAGGCCGACCTCGACGTCTCCGTGAGCGGGATGTGGGCCCTGCGGGAGGTCACCGAGGCCGCCCGGCAGGCCGGCGCCCCCGCGCGCGTGCAGCTCAAGGCCGACACCGGGCTCGGACGGAACGGCTGCCAGCCGGGTGAGGACTGGGCCGAGCTGGTCCGCGAGGCCCTGCGGGCCGAGGCCGACGGGCTGATCCGGATCACCGGGCTCTGGTCGCACTTCGCCTGCGCCGACGAGCCCGGGCATCCGTCCATCGCCGCCCAGCTCTCCCTCTTCCGGGAGATGGTCGCCCACGCCGAGACGCAGGGCGTGCGCCCCGAGGTGCGGCACATCGCCAACTCGCCCGCCACCCTCACCCTCCCGGACAGCCACTTCGACCTGGTGCGCACCGGCATCGCGACCTACGGCATCTCGCCCAGCCCCGAGCTCGGCAGCCCCGCCGACTTCGGGCTGCGCCCCGTGATGACGCTGTCGGCGTCCCTCGCGCTGGTCAAGCATGTGCCGGGCGGCCACGGCGTCAGCTACGGGCACCGCTACACGACCCCCGGCGAGACCACCCTCGGCCTCGTCCCCCTCGGCTACGCCGACGGCATCCCGCGGCACGCCTCCGGCGCCGGGCCGGTCCTGGTCGGCGGCAAGTGGCGGACGGTCGCGGGACGGATCGCGATGGACCAGTTCGTCGTCGACCTGGGCGGGGACGAACCCGAGCCGGGCGCGGAGGCCGTGCTGTTCGGACCCGGCGACCGCGGCGAGCCCACCGCCGAGGACTGGGCGCAGGCCGCGGGGACCATCGCGTACGAAATCGTCACCCGGATCGGAACGCGCGTTCCTCGCGTCTATAGGGATGGGTCCCTGTGATGTGGTCGTGCGATGTGGCCATGTGATCCGGTCGTGCGGTGCGGCCAGGTGATGCGTCCACGTGATGCGTCCACGTGACGGTGGTCCTAGGAATGAGTCCATGGGCATGCGTTCATGGGCATGCGTTCATATGAACGTGGAACCAAACGGGTAACCAGAGGAGCGGTACGTGAGCGAGAGCAGCGCGGAGGCCGTCGCGGCCGTCGCCTCCGCCACGGGGGCGGCCGCCAACTGGCGCAGGGCGACCGGCTTCGCCGGTGCGGCGATAGGCGTGATCGCGGCGGGCGCCGCCGCGGGCGTCGCCATAGAGCGGATGACGGTGGGCCGGGGCATGCGGCAGAAGGCCCGCCTCGCCCTGGACTCGGCGGGACCGTACGGCTCGCTGCGCGGCACGCCCGGCAAGGCGTACGCCGACGACGGCACGGAGCTGTACTACGAGGTCGACGACATCGACCCCGAGGCCGCCCCCGCCCTCACCCCGCGCCGCCGACGGCTCTTCGGCCGCAAGGCACCCGCCCCCGTCACCGTCGTCTTCAGCCACGGCTACTGCCTCAACCAGGACTCCTGGCACTTCCAGCGCGCCGCGCTCAGGGGCGTCGTCCGCACCGTCCACTGGGACCAGCGCAGCCACGGCCGGTCCGGGCGGGGCGTGGCCCAGGCGCAGGACGGCCGGCACGTCGACATCGAGCAGCTCGGGCGCGACCTGAAGGCCGTCATCGACGCCGCCGCGCCCGAGGGGCCGCTGGTGCTGGTGGGCCACTCCATGGGCGGAATGACGGTCATGGCCCTCGCGGACCAGTACCCGGAGCTGATCGGCGACCGTGTCGTCGCCACCGCCCTCGTCGGTACGTCCTCCGGGAAGCTCGGCGAGGTCAACTTCGGGCTGCCCGTCGCGGGAGTGAACGCCGTGCGGCGCATTCTGCCGGGCGTGCTCAAGGCGCTGGGGCAGCGGGCCGAGCTGGTCGAGAAGGGGCGCCGGGCCACCGCCGACCTGTTCGCGGGGATCATCAAGCGGTACTCGTTCTCGTCCCGGGACGTCGACCCGGCCGTCGCCCGGTTCGCCGAGCGGATGATCGAGGGCACGCCGATCGACGTGGTCGCGGAGTTCTACCCGGCCTTCGCCGACCACGACAAGGCCGAGGCGCTCGCCCACTTCACCGACATGCCGGTGCTCGTGCTGGCCGGGGTGGGCGACCTCGTCACGCCCAGCGAGCACAGCGAGGCGATCGCCGACCACCTGCCGGACGCCGAGCTGGTCCTGGTGCCGGACGCCGGGCACCTGGTGATGCTGGAGCACCCGGAAGTGGTCACCGACCGTCTGGCCGACCTGCTCACCCGCGCGGGTGCGGTGCCCGCAGGGGCTACCGTAAGTGGCTATGGAAGCACCAGCAGCACCGCGCGACGCGGGTGACATCGAGCTGACCGTCACTTCTCCCGACCAGATGCGGGAGCTGGGCCGCCGCCTCGCCAAGCTGCTGCGCGCGGGCGACCTCCTGATGCTCAGCGGGGAGCTCGGCGCGGGCAAGACGACGCTGGCCAGAGGGCTCGGCGAGGGACTGGGGGTCAGGGGCGCGGTCACCTCCCCGACCTTCGTGATCGGCCGTGTGCACCCTTCCCTCGGCGACGGTCCGCCGCTCGTCCACGTCGACGCCTACCGGCTGTCCGGCGGCCTGGACGAGATGGAGGACCTCGACCTCGACGTCTCGCTGCCCGAGTCGGTGATCGTCGTGGAGTGGGGCGAGGGCAAGGTCGAGGAGCTGACCGAGGAGCGGTTGCAGGTAGTGATCCACCGGGCGGTCGGAGACACGACCGACGAGGTGCGGCACGTGACCGTGACCGGGCTCGGGGAGCGCTGGGCGGCGGCGGATCTGAGCGTGCTGTCCGCCTGAGCCGGATGAACATTCCGACAAGACGTCGGCAAAATATTGCGTTTGCGGTCTTGCGCGTGGTCACATGGTATCCAGTCCGTAGTTAGGTCTACCTAACTACGTCCCCTCCCGGCCCCAGGAGGCGTCCATGTCGGCTTCGGAGAACGCTTCGGAGAACAAGGTCCAGCAGCGGCCGCATGTGGTTGCCGGGGTGTCCATGCGCGATCTGCTGGCGGCCGGCGCCGCCGCGAACCTGATCTCCACCCCGCCGCGCGTCCCCGAGCCGGAGACGACCCGACCGCCGGCCGAGCACGGGCACCGCGAGCACGGGCACCGCGAAGCGGCTTAGGGCATCACGGCTAGGGGATCACGGCCACGGCTCGGCCGATCGTCGCGAACTCCCACATCGCGTCGCCGTCCGCGCGTGACCCGCGGATGCCGCCCGTCTGCACGTCCGGCTCGGGTACCGGCACCGAGCCGTCCACGGCCGCGCTGAAGCCGATGGTGACGTCCTCCACGGTGGCGAAGCGGACGACGTGCTCGACGGGGGTGCCGTCGCTGCCGGTGACCGAGTTCGAGCGGGACGTGACCGCGTAGACGCCCGGCGCGGGGTCGACCGTTCCGGGGGAGACGCGGAACGTGCGCTTGACCGTGTCGCCCGCGCCGACCAGCCACACCCGCTCGTCGTCCACCGAGTACACGACCCGCACACCCGTACCGGACCCGGCGGGCAGCGCGGCAGGGTCCTTCGGGTCGCGGGGAGTCTTGGACATACCCACGTCGGGTGAGCTTTTCGCGTGCGGCCTGCCCAGGCCGGCCGGGACGCTCGCCGAGGCCTGGAAGCCGAGGAAGCCGATGGTCGCGAGGGCCACCGCGGTGAGTCCCACCACGAATCCGGCGCTGCTGCCTGCCACCGTCGCCCACCTCGGTTGTTCGCTCGTACGTCGCGCTTTCGCTCGACCGTAGCAGCCGTGAGGCGTCCGACCGGGTCGGCGCTTCCTGGGGCGTGAGCGCCGTAGGCTGTTTGCGTGCTCTTGCTCGCTCTGGATACCGCCACCCCCGCCGTCACCGTCGCGCTGCACGACGGTACGGACGTCATCGCCTCGTCGAGCCAGGTGGACGCGCGCCGTCACGGCGAGTTGCTGCTGCCGGCCGTCGACCGGGTCCTCGCCGAGGCCGACGTGAAGCTCGACGCCGTCACCGGCATCGTCGTAGGCATCGGACCCGGCCCCTACACCGGGCTGCGCGTCGGTCTGATGACCGCCGACACCTTCGGGCTCGTCCTCGGCGTCCCCGTGCACGGCGTGTGCACGCTGGACGGCCTCGCCTACGCCGCCGACATCGAGAAGGGCCCGTTCGTCGTCGCGACCGACGCCCGGCGCAAGGAGGTCTACTGGGCGCGGTACGCCGACTCCCGCACCCGCCTCACCGACCCGGCCGTCGACCGCCCCGCCGACATCGCCGACCAGGTCGCCGGACTGCCCGCCGTCGGCGCGGGCGCGCTGCTGTACCCCGACACCTTCCCCAGCGCCCACGAGCCCGAGCATGTGTCGGCGGCGGCGCTCGCGGCCCTGGCCGCCGAGAAGTTGGCGGCGGGCGAGGAACTCCCCGCGCCCCGGCCGCTGTACCTGCGCCGGCCTGACGCCCAGGTCCCCAAGAACTACAAGGTGGTCACCCCCAAGTGACCGAGCCCGTGACCCCTTCCGCCGCTCCCTCCGGTCCCGCGCTGCGCGAGATGCGCTGGTGGGACATCGACCGTGTGCTGGAGCTGGAGAAGGACCTGTTCCCCGAGGACGCCTGGTCCCGGGGCATGTTCTGGTCCGAGCTGGCCCATGCGCGCGGGCCCGAGGCGACGCGGCGCTATGTCGTCGCCGAGGGGGCCGACCGGCTGGTGGGATACGCCGGCCTCGCCGCCTCCGGGACCGGATCCGACAGCGGCTTCGCCGCGGTCGCCGACATCCAGACCATCGCCGTCGCCCGTGACCACTGGGGTACGGGGCTCGGCGGCCGTCTCCTCAACGAACTGCTGCGCGCCGCGAGCGACTTCGAGTGCGCCGAAGTGATGCTGGAGTGCCGTGTGGACAACGTCCGCGCGCAGAAGCTCTACGAGCGCTACGGCTTCGAGGCGATCGGCTTCCGGCGCGGCTACTACCAGCCGGGGAACGTCGACGCGCTGGTGATGCGCCTGACCACAGCGCCCGAGAGCGGCACCGCCGCGGGCGAAGACTCCGTACAAGGAACCGAGATCAATGGCTGACTCGCGGGACGAACCCCTCGTCCTCGGCATCGAGACCTCCTGTGACGAGACCGGCGTCGGCATCGTCCGCGGCACCACCCTGCTCGCCGACGCCGTCGCCTCCAGCGTCGACGAGCACGCCCGCTTCGGCGGCGTCGTGCCGGAGGTCGCCTCCCGGGCGCACCTGGAGGCGATGGTCCCGACCATCGAACGCGCGCTGAAGGAGGCGGGGGTGAGTGCGCGGGATCTGGACGGGATCGCCGTCACCGCCGGCCCCGGGCTCGCGGGCGCGCTGCTGGTCGGCGTGTCGGCGGCGAAGGCGTACGCCTACGCGCTGGGCAAGCCGCTCTACGGCGTCAACCACCTCGCCTCCCACATCTGCGTGGACCAGCTGGAGCACGGCGCGCTGCCGGAGCCGACGATGGCGCTGCTGGTGAGTGGGGGACATTCGTCGCTCCTGCTGTCGTCCGACATCACGTCGGACGTCCGCCCGCTGGGCGCCACCATCGACGACGCGGCGGGCGAGGCCTTCGACAAGATCGCCCGTGTGCTCAACCTCGGCTTCCCCGGTGGCCCGGTCATCGACCGCTACGCCCGCGAGGGCGACCCGAACGCGATCGCGTTCCCGCGCGGTCTCACCGGCCCGCGCGACCCCGCGTACGACTTCTCCTTCTCCGGTCTGAAGACGGCGGTCGCCCGCTGGATCGAGGCCAAGCGGGCGGCGGGCGAGGAGGTTCCGGTCCGGGACGTCTCGGCCTCCTTCCAGGAGGCGGTCGTCGACGTGCTGACCCGCAAGGCCGTCCGCGCCTGCAAGGACGAGGGCGTCGACCACCTGATGATCGGCGGCGGTGTCGCCGCCAACTCCCGCCTGCGGGCCCTGGCCCAGGAGCGCTGCGAGGCGGCCGGCATCCGGCTGCGGGTGCCCCGGCCGAAGCTGTGCACGGACAACGGGGCGATGGTGGCCGCGCTGGGCGCGGAGATGGTGGCCCGTAACCGGCCGGCGTCCAGCTGGGACCTGTCGGCGGACTCCTCGCTGCCGGTGACGGACCCACATGTGCCGGGCACCGACCACTCCCACGACCATGTGCACGAGGTCAGCAAGGAGAACCTGTACTCGTGACGGTCGCGCTGATGTGGGAGGCGCGGGCGGTTCCGGGCCGCGGCGAGGAGCTGCTCGCCTGGGCCCGGGCGCAGGAGTTGGCGGTACGGCCGCTGCGCCGGGAGATCTTGCGGGCGCCGCAGGACCGGGTGCTCGTCGTCACCTGGTGGGATGCGGAGTTCGACGCGGAGCTTCCCGAACTGCCGGAGCCGGACGGGGAGTTGGTTGCTCGGGCGGTGCATCGGTGGCGGTTCGAGTCCGTCGACGTGCGGACAGGGTGAGCCCGAGAGCGGCTACCAGGACCGCTCTGCGCGGGGCCGGGGGTCGGTCCCCCCTCGGTCACTCCGGCCCCGACACCTCCGCGTCGCACCGCAACCGTCGGTCCGTACCCAACTCCCGTACAGGGCCCGTGAGTTTCAGTCGAGCCGTATGCCGTACGTCCGCACTCGACGCCGCCAACCGCAGCTCCAGCGCACCCGGTTCAACCACCCTTCGACCCGACCGGTCGGTGAACGACGACAGATCCGCGTGGAACCGGAAGCTCACCCGGCCCGCCTCCCCCGGCGCCAACTCCACCCGCTGGTACCCGATCAGCCGCACATCCGGCCGCGTCACCGACGCCACCGGATCGTGCAGGTACAGCTGGACCACCTCCGCCCCCTCGCGGTCGCCCGTGTTGCGGACCGTCACCGACACGTCGTACGAGCCGTCCGTGCCGATCTCCGTGAGGGCCTCGCCGCCGGTGAAGTCCGTCCACTCGAACGTCGTGTATGAGCGCCCGTGCCCGAACGCGTACAGCGGCGTCGGGTCCAGATTGCTGACCTCTCCCGCCAACCCCAACGGCGGCTGAAGGTACGTCCACGGCTGCCCCCCGGGCACCCGCGGCACGCTCACCGGCAGCCGCCCCGAGGGATTCACCCGCCCCGACAGCACGCCCGCCACGGCCGGGCCGCCCTCCTCCCCGGGGAAGAACGCCTGGACGACCGCCGCCAGCCGCCCCTGCCAGCGGCCGAGTGCGTACGGGCGGCCGGTGAGGAGGACCAGGACCACCGGGATGCCGGTCGCCACCAGCGCGTCCAGCAACTCGCCCTGTACGCCCGGCAGTCGGAGGTCCGTCACATCGCAGCCCTCGCCCGACGTGCCCCGCCCGAACAGCCCGGCCCGGTCGCCCAGTACCGCCAGGCACACGTCCGCCTCCGACGCCCGCGCCACCGCCTCCTCGAAGCCCGCCGGGTCCGGGTCGGCGACGTCGCAGCCCTCGGCGAAGGTCACCTTGGCGTCGGGGAGTTCGGTGCGCAGTGCCTCCAGGACGGTCGGGATGTCGATGCCCATCGGCACCTCGGGGTGGTGCGTGAGGACGTGGGAGGGGAAGGAGTAGCAGCCCAGCATGGCCAGGGCGTCCGCCGCGCGCGGGCCCACGACCGCGATACGGGTGTCCGGGGGGAGGGGCAGGGTCCCGTCCGGGTTGTCCAGCAGGACCACCGACTTCTCCGCCAGCCGACGGGCGACGGAACGGTTCGCGGGGGAATCCAGGTCGAGGTGCGTCGTCCGCGGCTCAGGGGTCCACTCCTCGTCCAGGAGGCCGAGTTCGCACTTCTGGAGCAGGACCCGGCGGGCCGCCCGGTCCACCAGCTCCTCCGGGACCTCGCCCGATCGCACCGCCTCCACCAGCGGTTTCCCGTAGCACTTCAGGGTCGGGAGCTCTACGTCGATACCGGCAGCCAGCGCCGCGTGCGCCGCCTCCGCAGGGCTGCCCGCCACACGGTGCAGCGTCTGGAGGAAGCCGATGCCGAAGTAGTCGGCGACCACCGTGCCCGTGAAACCCCATTGCTCGCGGAGGAGTTCGGTCAGCAACCCCGGGTCCGCCGACGCCGGCACCCCGTCCGTCTCGTTGTACGCCGCCATCACCGAGCGCGCCCCGCCCTCGCGCAGCGCCATCTCGAACGGGGGGAGGGTGATGTCCGCGAACTCCCGGATGCCGGCCCGTACCGGTGCCAGGTTGCGCGCGCCCGCCGAGGACGCGTACCCGGCGAAGTGCTTGAGCGTCGCGACGATCCCGGCCGACTCCAGGCCCCGGACGTAGGCCGCACCGATCGTGCCGGTCAGGTACGGGTCCTCGCCGATGGTCTCCTCGACCCGGCCCCAGCGCGGATCGCGTACGACGTCCAGGACCGGCGCGAGACCCTGGTGGATGCCGGCCGCGCGCAGGTCGCCGCCGATGCGCCGGGCCATCTCCTCGACGAGCGGCGGGTCGAAGCTGGCGCCCCAGGCCAGCGGTACCGGGTAGGCGGTGGCCTGCCAGGCCGTGAAGCCCGCCAGGCACTCCTCGTGCGCCACCGCAGGGATGCCGAAACGGCCCGCCTCGGCGATACGGCGCTGGGCGCGGGCCAGTGCCTGCGCGCCCAGCGCCGGGTCCACGGGGGCGGTGCCGAAGGAGCGGGTGAGCTGGCCGAGGCCGTGGGTGATCAGCTCCGCCCAGTCGTAGTCGACGGTCATGTCGTGCTGGTGCGGGGCGACCCCCTCGCCGTCCGAGGCGGCGCCCACCCACACGCCGTACAGCTGGGCGGTCTTCTCCTGCAGGGTCATCCGGGAGAGGAGGTCGTCGACGCGGGTGGCGGCGGGCAGGGCGGGGTCGCGCCAGGGGGCGGTGGTCATGAAACTCCTGTCGGGGCGATGGCCCACTCGCGAATGTTTCGTTGTTCACCTCGAATGTTCCGGGAACTTAGGGGCGGCGAGAAGGGTTCGTCAAGAGGCCGCGCAGGGATACGATCGCCGCCATGACTGCCCGTGAGCCCGCTGAAACCCGGACGACCGAGTCGGAAAGCCCGACGACAGAGTCGAAGACCCGGACGGCAGAGTCGGAAAGCCGCTCGACACCGTCGGAAACCCGGAGGACCACCACCGCGGCGCCGACGGCCGGCCGGTCCACGCAGACCGCGACACTCGCCGAGATCGCCCGCGAGGCCGGCGTCTCCGCGCCGACTGTTTCGAAGGTCCTCAACGGACGTGCCGACGTCGCCCCGGCCACCCGCACCCGGGTGGAGGGGCTGCTGCGCGCCCACGGCTACCGGCGCCGGCGCGCCGAGGCGAGCCGCTCGCCCCTGATCGACCTGGTCTTCCACGAGCTGGAGAGCGCGTGGGCGATGGAGGTCATCCGGGGGGTGGAGAACGTCGCCCGGGACGCCGGGCTGAGCGTGGTGCTGAGCGAGAGCGCGGGGCGGCTCACACCCGGGCGGACCTGGGCCGACCAGGTGGCCGCCCGCCGCCCGCACGGCGTGATCCTGGTGCTGTCCGGCCTCGACGAGTCCCAGCGCGCCCTGCTCACCAGCCGGTCGATCCCGTTCGTGGTGATGGACCCGGCGGGCGACCCGGGCGCCGACGTGCCGTCTATCGGGGCGACCAACTGGCAGGGCGGGCTCGCCGCGACCCGGCATCTGGTCGAGCTGGGGCATCGCAGGATCGGCGCGATCACCGGACCGTCCCGGATGATGTGCAGCCGCGCCCGCATCGACGGCTACCGGGCCGCCCTGGAAACGGCGGGGCTCCCGGTCGACCAGGACCTGATCCGGCCCGGCGACTTCCACCACGAGACCGGCTACCGACAGGGGCTGGAGTTGCTGCGCCGCCGGGACCGGCCGACAGCCGTCTTCGCCGGCAACGACCTCCAGGCGCTCGGGCTGTACGAGGCCGCGCGCGAGCTGGGGCTGCGGATCCCGGAGGACCTGAGCGTGGTCGGCTTCGACGATCTGCCGGTCGCACGCCTGGTGGGGCCGCCGCTGACGACCGTACGGCAGCCGCTGACGGAGATGGCGGAAGCGGCGGCCAAGCTGGTCCTCGACCTGGCGCGGGAGGAGGGGACGCCGGCGGCTACGCGGGTGGAGCTGGCGACGAGTCTGGTGGTGCGCAGCAGTACGGGGGAGCCTCCGGCGCTTTAGCGGGAGAGGCGGGTTCCTGCATTGACGGGTGTTTCCCGGCGCCTCACACTGCACCGAAGCCAATCGGTTGTTCAACCGAAACTTTCGGAGGCACCCGCAATGAGATCTCTGAGAACCGGCTTATCCCTGGCGGCACTCGTCACCTGCCTCGGGACGCTGCTCACGGCGCCCGCCGCGCACGCCGCCGACACCCCGCTCCGCGACCTCGCCGCCGCCAAGGGCAAGGTCATGGGCACCGCCGTCACCGGCTCCAAGCTCACCGGCACCTACGGCGACATCGCGGGGCGGGAGTTCAACGCACTGACCCCCGGCAACGCCATGAAGTGGGGCTCCGTCGAGCCCACACGCGGCACCTTCAACTGGGCCGAGGCCGACCAGATCGTCGACTTCGCCGAGGCGCACGGCCAGCAGGTGCGCGGTCACACCCTGGTCTGGCACAGCCAGAACCCGAGCTGGCTGACGAACGGCAGCTGGACCTCGGCCGAGCTGAGCCAGTTGATGACCGACCACATCGCCACCGAGGTCGGCCGCTACAAGGGCAGACTGGCGACCTGGGACGTGGTGAACGAGCCGTTCAACGAGGACGGCACCTACCGCCAGACGCTCTGGTACAACGGCCTCGGCGCCGACTACATCGCCCAGGCCCTGACCGCCGCCCGCGCCGCCGACCCGAGCGCCAAGCTCTACATCAACGACTACAACGTCGAGGGCGTCAACGCGAAGAGCACCGCCCTGTACAACCTGGTCAGGTCGCTGAAGGAGCGGGGCGTACCGATCGACGGGGTCGGGCTCCAGGCCCATCTGATCCTCGGCCAGGTGCCGTCCACCTTGCAGCAGAACATCCAGCGGTTCGCCGATCTCGGCGTCGACGTGGCGATCACGGAGCTGGACGTCCGTATGCAACTGCCCTCGGACAGCGCCAAGTTGACGCAGCAGGCCGCCGACTACAAGGCGGTCATGAACGCCTGCCTCGCCGTGTCCCGCTGCGTCGGCGTCACGGTCTGGGGCTTCACCGACTCCGACTCTTGGATCCCGAGCACCTTCCCGGGGCAGGGCGCGGCGACGCCGTACGACGAGAACTTCGCGCCGAAACCGGCCTACCACGCCATCGCCGAGTCGCTCGGCGGCGGCACGACGACCCCGCCGCCCACGGACGCGTGCACGGCGGCCTACAGCGTCAGCAACCAGTGGAACACCGGCTTCACCGGGCAGGTCCGGATCGCCTGCTCCGGGGCGGCCCTGTCGTCCTGGAAGGTGAGCTGGACGTTCGGTGCGGGGCAGCAGCTCACACAGGCCTGGAACGCGAGCTGTACACAGTCGGGGGCGACGGTCACCTGTTCCAACGCCTCGTACAACGGGACGGTTCCCGACGGCGGTTCGGTGACTTTCGGGTTCAACGGGTCGTGGAGCGGGAGCAATCCGGTGCCGACGGTGACGCTGGGCTGATCTTGGGCTGATCTTGGGCTGATCCTGGAGTGATCCTGGGCTGAGAAGTCTGAGATTTTCCGAAGAAAACCGGGTCTGACGTTCCTGCCCGTAATAATTCGGACTTACGTTCCCTCCGTGACTGGACGAGACGCGAACGCGAACGAGAACGGGGACGACGGCAGACGAGCGGGCCGGCGGTCGAAGGTGCTGAAGACCGCCGGCCTGATCCTCGCGGGCGCCTTGGTGCTGGGCGTGGGGACGGCGGGCTGGGCCTACTGGCACCTGAACGACAACATCAAGAGCGTCGACATCAACAGCGCCCTCGGCGACAACCGCCCGCAGCGGGCGATGACGACACCGGCGCCCTCGACCTCGTCCTCCGCGTCCCCCCTGCCCACCGGGTCGCTGAACATCCTGGTCCTGGGCTCGGACTCGCGCAGCGGCGAGGAGAACCAGGAGCTGGGCGGCGGCAGCAGCACCGGCGCCCGCTCGGACACGGCGATGGTGGTCCACATCGACGCCGGCCGCACGGAGGCGACGGTCGTCAGCATCCCGCGCGACACCCTGGTCACCCGCCCGTCCTGTCCCCTGTCGTCGGGTGGTTCGACGGAGGAGGCGTACCGCACGATGTTCAACAGCGCGTACGCGATCGGCGGCCCCGTCTGCGCGGTGAAGACGGTCGAGTCCCTCAGCGACGTCCGCATGGACCACTACATCGAGATCGACTTCTCGGGCTTCGCGAAGCTGGTGGACGCGCTGGGCGGCGTCACCGTCACGACGGACGACGACATCGACGACGAGGACAGCCACCTCCGACTGGAGGCGGGCACCCATCACTTGGACGGCGAGCAGGCGCTGGCCCTGGCCCGCACCCGGCACGGCATCGGCGACGGCAGTGACCTGGGCCGCATCGGCCTGCAACAGAAGCTGGTCAAGGCACTCCTGGACCAGATCTCCACCGCCGGCCTCCTCACCGACCCGGCCCAGCTCTACCGCGTGGCCGACGCGGTGACGGGCAGCCTCACGACGGACACCGGGCTGGACTCGCTGAGCGAGCTGATGAGCCTCGGGCAGAGCCTGAGCGGGTTGTCGTCGGACGCGGTGCGGACGGTGACGATGCCAGTGGTGCCGGCGGCGTCGGATCCCAACCGGGTGGTGGCGGAGGAGCCGGAGGCGGGGGAGTTGTGGGAGTCGCTGCGGTAGGAGTGCGTGGGTTCGCGTACGCCTGAGGTGACCCCGCGCGCCCACCATGAGCACGTTCACCTCCTGTGCATGGAGGGGCGCGGAGAGTTCAGCACGGCCATGATTCAGGTGTGCTTCGGGGGCCTTTGAGAAGGGCGCGTGCGCGCCGGCGACTCGTCCGGGACGGTCTCTTCGCCGGCGTCGGACTGGGGGCGACCGGCCTCGCCGTGGGGATGATCCTGAGTGGGAAGGCCGAGACCCTGGCCACGGTGGCCGGGTTGCCCGTGGGTATCGCCTCGCTGCTGATGGCCCTCGCGGACTTCTTCCGCCAGGAGCCGACGGCGCCCGACCCGGCGGCGTACGCCGACGACCTCGCGCGGACGCTCAGGGCGCAGTGGCTGGAGGAGGCGGAGGCCAGGCGGCTGCGCGACCCCCGGGTACTGCCCCTCGCCTGGACGGCGACGGCCCGAGAGGTCGCCGACGAGTCGCGTACGCGCGCACCCGGGGCGGTGGGCGGCAGGGTGGTGCGGGTTCATCTCGACGGCCGGCTCGCCGGGCGATTCGAGGAGGTGACCGCCCAACTCGCCCGGGGCTATCGCCAGTTGGCTCAGCGCAGGCTGGTCGTCATCGGTGAGCCCGGCGCGGGCAAGACCGTACTCGCGATGCTGCTGACCCTGGGACTCCTCGACACCCGCGCGCCGGGGACCCCCGTCCCCGTCCTGCTCCCGGTGTCCCCGTGGGACCCCTTGCGTGAGCGCCTCGACGACTGGATCGTGCGCTCCCTCGCCGTCCCGCACTACAGCGGCCGTGAGGAGATCCCGCGCAGCCTGCTGGCCCACGGCCTGCTGCTCCCCGTACTCGACGGTCTCGACGAGATCCCCGAGTCCGCCCGGCGCGGCGCCATTCGCGGCATCAACCACGCCATCGGCGGCGAGCGGCCCGTCGTGGTCACCTGCCGCGCCGTGGAGTACGAGGAACTCATCCGCGGCGGCGCCCCGAGGCTGCGTCAGGCGCCGGTGGTGGAGGTGCTGCCGGTGCCGCCCGAGGACGTCGTCGGATATCTCCGGGACACGGAGTGGCCGGAGGGCGTGGTGTGGGACGGAGTCGTGGCCCGCCTGCGCACGGAGCCGGACGGGCCGCTGGCGGAGGCACTGTCCACACCGCTGATGGTGACCACGGCCCGGCTGGTGTACCAGCGCGGTGGCACACCCGAAGAACTCCTCGACCGGGAGGCGTTCGACTGCCGGTACGCGGTCGAGGACCACCTCACCCACCGGGTCGTCGACACGGTGTACGCCCCCGACACACGGCTCCCCGAGGACGCGGAGGCGCCGCAGCGCTGGCGCCCCGAGCAGGCGCGGCGCTGGCTGACGTACCTGGCCGGCTATCTGCACGACCACCGCGAACGGGACCTGAACTGGTGGCTGATGGGCGGGCGGCTGCTGCCGACCTGGGCCGGGCCTGTCGCCGGGCTGGTGTTGGGGTTGCTGGTCGCGTTCGGGGCCGCTGTGTGGGTGGCTGTGACCGAGGGGCTGGACGGTGCTGAAGGGGCCGGCTCGGTGGCCGCGATGACGCTGGCGATCGGCGGGGGGTTCGCGGTGTTGGGGTCCGTCGTCTGGTACGCGGTGGGTGATCCGCTGCCGGGACGGCTGTACTGGTCGCTCCCCGGCTCGCGGAATCGGCTGTGGCAAGGATTCCGTATCGGTGTGGTGCTGTGCCTCGCCGTTGTCCTCCCGGTGGGCGCGTCCGTCACCCTCGTCGAGGTTCTCGGCTCCACGCTGGGACCTGGGACGCTGCAAAGCGCCGAGGCTGTCGCCACGTTGGTGACGGTCTGCCTTGCGCTGAGCGTCGTCACCGGGCTGTGCCTGGCCACACACGGCTGGCTCAACGCGCCCCCGTCCCGGGCGACTCAGGTGAGCCCCGCGAACTCCCTGGCCCAGGACCGACGGTCGGCACTGGCCGGGGCACTGATGTCCGGCGTGGTCTTCGCTGCAACCGGGCTGCTCGGGCTGCAGGTGGGGCTGCTGGGCGGAGGCCTGGTCTTTCGCATGGCCAACGGGTGGCCGGGTTGGCCGAGGGACGGTGAGACCGGGGACTTCGCCTCATATATGTGGCGGACTTCGGGGGATTCATTCGGTCCGGAGCACTTCGGCTATGGCGTGCCGCATGTGCTGCCCGGGATGCTCTTCGCCCTCCTCGTTCTGCTGTCCCGCGCGTGGCCCCGCTTCGTCCTGGTCCGTCTCTGGCTTGCCGCGAGCGGCAAGTTGCCGTGGCGTCTGATGGCCTTCCTCACCGACGCCCGGAGTCGGGAGATCCTCCGGCAGTCGGGCGGGGCGTACCAGTTCCGCCACATCCGCCTCCAGGAGGCGCTGGCCGCTCGTCGGACGTACGAGGAACCCCGGCCCACGCCCCGGCGGCCGGAGTCGGTGGTCGTACGGCGCCGGGTGGTGCTGGCGGCGGGGGTGGCGGTCGCGGCCACGGGGACGGGGGCGGTGGTCCGGCATCATGAGGACGAGAGCCTGGTGACGTTTTCGGGGGCGGCGGACACTCCAGTGGGCGTGGTCGTCTTCCAGCCCAAGACGAACGACGTGATCTGGGGAGATGGAGAGGGCGCGGTCTGGCGGGGTGGCCTCCTTACCGGTCAGCACCCGCTGCTGGCACCACCGCGTCTGGTTCGTGACAGGAAGACAGGTGAACCGAAGGACCGGGCAGTCACCTCCATGGCCTTCCATCCGGACGGCAAGATCCTCGCCGTCTACCGTGCCGAGGAGATGCAGCTCTGGGATGTGTGGCAACGGCCGCCACGGCGGCTGCCTGCCGGGTGGAACGACGCGGTCGGCGACCTGGCCTTCAGTGAGGATGGTGGGTATCTCGCCGGGCTCAGTTACGGCGACCCGGACGAAGACTGGTACACCGTCTTCCTCAGGCGTGTCGACGCCCAGAGTCGGCTCAAAGGGACCGAGCACCGGAAGGACTGGCATGAGGCGGCGGCCGATGCGGTTGCCTTCCTCCACGGCGGTAGCTTGGGGGTCCTTGCCGGGAAGCACCTTCGGATGTACCCCGTGCCGGGATTCGACCAGGGGCGGCAGCTTTTCAAGGTGGGGAAGAAGGTAAGCGCCGATGATGCCGAGCTTGCCCTGACCACCAGCCTTCAGGGCGACCGTCTGCTGGTGAGCAGTGTCCTGGCCAGTGAGTTGTGGCAGCTGGGAACGAACGGAACGTGGACACCTGTCGCGATGCTCCCTGCCATGCAAAGCGCCGCCTTCCATCCGAGGGACCCCGTGCTTGCCTTCAACTCGGGTGCCGACGACACGATCAAGCTCGTGTCCATCGCGGAGAACCCGAAGCCATTGAGAACTCTCCATGGGCACATGTCGGGTGTCGTGTCCATGGACTTCAGCTCGGACGGCCGCCTCCTGGCATCGGGCAGCGATGACGGGACCGTTCGCCTGTGGAAAGTCAGTGACCGTCCGTAACGTGCTCAGTGAGGACGCAGCGCAGGCGGTGGCTGCCGTGGCCGCCGAGTGTACGGAAGGGGCGCACGGCCTGCGGAAACGCCGGCCGGAGAAGAATCGCTGAAGAAAATCGGCGAGCGTGTCGATCCGGGCGTCTCCCGTTCGACGCAGGGGTGAGAGGCCGGAAAGGAACCCGGTCACCGACCCCGAAACCCGAGGAGTCACCATGCCCCGCTACCTGTCGCTCGTCCGGATCGACGAGTCCACCGCGCCCGCCGAGGGCCCCAGCCCCGAGCTGATGCAGCGCATGGGCGAACTGCTGGAGGAGATCACCAAGGCCGGCGTGATGCTCGACACCGCCGGGCTCACCCCGTCGGCGCAGGGCACCCGCGTGCACTGGGACGGCGCGAAGACCTCCGTCACCGACGGGCCCTTCACCGAGTCCAAGGAGGTCATCGGCGGTTACGCGATCATGCAGTGCAAGGACAAGGCCGAGGCGCTGGAGTGGGCCGCGCGGTTCCTGAAGGTGCACGGGGAGGAATGGCAGGTCACCTGCGAGGTGCGCGAGATCGCCGAGGGCTGATCAGCCCTCCTTGGATCCACGGCCGTACAGGTGTTGCATGGTGGGCTGTGAAGCCGCAGCCCACCGCAGACACCGGCGGTACCCCGGACGACACGACAGCGACCATCGAAACCGTCTTCCGCATCGAGTCCCCGCGCGTCATCGCCGCCGTCGCCCGCATAGTGCGCGACGTCGGCATCGCCGAGGAACTCGCGCAGGACGCGCTGGTCGCCGCGCTGGAGCAGTGGCCCGGGGACGGCGTCCCCGACAACCCCGGCGCCTGGCTGATGGCCACCGCCAAGCACCGTGCCGTCGACCTGATCCGCCGCCGCGAGAACTACGCCCGCAAGCTCGCGGAGATCGGCCGCGACCTGGAGACGACCGCACCGCCCGAGGAGCCCGCCGCCCACTACGACCCCGACGACATCGACGACGACCTGCTCCGCCTGGTCTTCACCACCTGCCACCCGGTCCTGTCGCCGGAGGCCCGCATCGCCCTCACCCTCCGTCTCCTCGGCGGTCTGACGACCCCGGAGATCGCCCGGGCGTTCCTGACCCCGGAACCGACCGTCGCGCAGCGCATCGTCCGCGCCAAGCGCACACTCGCCACGAAGAACATCGCCTTCGAGGTCCCGTACGGCCCCGACCGCGAGGCCCGCCTCGGCTCCGTCCTCGACGTGATCTACCTGATCTTCAACGAGGGCTACGCCGCCACGGCCGGCGACGACTGGCTGCGCCCGGCCCTCTGCGAGGACGCGCTGCGCCTGGCCCGCGTGCTGTCCGGGCTGATGCCGAAGGAGCCGGAGGCGCACGCCCTGACCGCCCTCCTCGAATTCCAGGCCTCCCGCACGGCGGCCCGCACCGGCCCGTCCGGCGAACCGGTCCTCCTCAAGGACCAGAACCGCACCCGCTGGAACCGCATGCTCATCGCCCGCGGCATCAAGGCCCTCTCCCGCGCGGACGCCACGGCCACCGGCGCCCCCGGCCCGTACGCCCTCCAGGCCGCCATCGCTGCCTGCCACGCGCACGCGTACAGCTACGCGGAGACGGACTGGAAGACCATCGCCATCCTCTACGGCCTCCTCGCCGCCCGATCCCCTTCCCCCGTGGTCGAGTTGAACCGCGCGGTCGCCGTCTCGATGGCCGAGGGCCCGGAGCCCGCGCTGCGGATCGTGGACACGATCGCCGCCGAACCGGCCCTCCGCAACTACCACTTGCTCCCGAGCGTGCGCGGCGATCTCCTCGCCCGTCTCGGCCGTACGGCGGAGGCGAGGGCGGAGTTCGAGCGGGCGGCGGAGCTGACGGGGAACGCGCGGGAGAGGGAGCTGCTGCTGCGCCGGGCGGCGGAGACTCGTGAGTGAGGACTGCGGCGGAGACCTGGTGACTCAGGACTGCGGCGCAGACCTCATCACTCAGGACTGCGGCGCAGACCTCACCACTCAGGCCGGGTGCCCCACCAGCATCGTCGGCGCCCCCGCCACCCGCGTCAGAAACACCGTCGCCGAGTGGGGCCCCTGAGGCCTGACCTTCTTCCGCAGTTCCTCCGGCTCGACGGCCGACCCCCGCTTCTTCACGGTCAGCGTGCCGACCTCCCGCTCGCGCAACAGGGCCTTCAACTTCTTGACGTTGAAGGGGAGTTGATCGGTGATCTCGTACGCCGTCGCGTACGCGGTCGGCCGCAGTTCGTCCGCCGTGACGTACGCGATGGTCGCGTCGATCAGCCCACCGTCCAGCTGATCAGCCACCTCGGCGACCAGGTGGGCACGGATGACGGCGCCGTCCGGCTCGTACAAGTACCGCCCGACAGGCCGGACTTCAGGGTCGGGAAGACTGCGGGACAGCAGCGAGCGCGGTCCCGGCAGCAGCGTGGCCCGCACCGCCCCGGGCTCCGTCCCGAACCACAGCACCGCCTCCTTCACATCGCCACCGTCCGAGATCCACTCGGCTTCGGCATCGTCGGGAATCGCCTCATGGGGAATGCCCGGCGCGATCTTCAGCGCGGCACGTGGCGCCTTCCGCGCCGCCTCCACGGCCCAGGACAACGGCGGCGAGTACGCCTCGGGATCGAAGATCCGCCCGCGCCCGCCCCGTCGCGCCGGGTCGACGAACACGGCGTCATAGCCGCCCGTGTCCACCCCCACGACATCCGCCTCCCGCACCTCCACCAGTTCCCCGAGCCCCAGCGCCTCGACATTCGCCCGCGCCACCGCGACCGTCACCGGATCCCGGTCCACTGCCAACACCCTGACCCCGGCCCGCGCGAGCGCGATCGCGTCGCCCCCGATCCCGCAGCACAGGTCGGCGACCGAGCCGACCCCCAGCTCCCGCAACCGCCCGGCCCGATACGCCGCCACACTCGCCCGCGTCGACTGCTCGACCCCGTGGGGCGTGAAGAACATCCGCCCCGCGTCCACCGCCCCGAACTTCGCCACCGCCCGCTGCCGCAGCCGCGCCTGCCCGAGCGCCGCCGACACCAACTCGGCGGGATGCTCGCGGCGCAGCCTTGTGGCGACGGCGAGTTCACCGGCGGGATCGGTGTCACGCACGGCGTCGAGGAGGGCGCGGCCCTCGGGGGTGAGGAGGGAGGAGAAGGAGGCGAGGTCGTTCACCGGGTCATTGTCGGCCAGGCGGTGGGGCGTCTGCTCATCGTGGGTCGGGGCGGCGGCGCGTGTGGTCACTGTGGGCCGTGTCGGGGGCGGGTAGCTGTGGGTCGGCCGAGCCATGGGCGTGCGCGCATGGCTCACCTCGGGCCGGTCGGCGGCTCGCCCGCTCCACCTGAGCCGTGTCGGTAGACGTGCGCCCGTGGCGCCGCGTGGGCCGAGCCGGTGGGCGTCCGCCCGTGGCTTCGCGTGGGCCGGTCGGCGGCTCGTCCGCTCCACGTCGGCCAGTCGGCAGCCCGTCCCCTCATGTGGGCCAGTCGGTGGATGGTCTGCCCCCGGTGGCGGTGTCGGCCCGGCTTCGGGGCGGGTGGCTGCGAGGATCCGGCTCCATGCGAGTAGTAGGACAAAATGACAAAAGTCGCCTCAATGGGGCAGTCGTAGGGCACGGTCGCCAGGACGGTCATCAGGCAGCCGTGCGTTCGCGGGTGCGGGGCGGTATCGCCCTTCTCGCCGTTGCCGCCATCGCCTCGGGCTGCGCGCCGGTCGGCCACGGCGGATCCGAACCCGTACGCCCCACCTCGAGCCGACAGCCCCTCAAGGCGCCGTCGCCGGCCGCCACCACGGCCCCGGACACCGCAGGTGCGGCCACCAAGGAGCCGCACGCCAAGGGCCCTCAGGCCCAGCACCCGCACGCCAAGGGCCCTCAGGCCCAGCACCCGCACGCCAAGGACTCCCCGCCCAAGAAGTTCCAGTCCGCCCAAGCCGCCCACGCCGCCCGGGTCGCCGCCGCGAGGCGCTGGCGTCTGGCCGGCGTTCCGCTCACGCCCCCGCCACCCCCGGCCAGGAAGCCGACGATCACCACGCGCAAGGGCTTCGAGGCCCGCGGCCACGAGGCGCTCGGCCTCCCGCCGGTCTTCACGACCGTTCCCACCAAGCAGAAGGTCGTCTTCCTCACCATCGACGACGGCGCCGAGAAGGACCCGGCGTTCCTGCGGATGATGAGCGACCTGCAGGTGCCGTACACCGCCTTCCTCAGCAACTACCTGATCAAGGACGACTACGGCTACTTCGAGCGGATGCAGGCAGAGGGCGTGGCCCTGAACAACCACACCCTCCACCACCCCTACCTCCCCGCCCTGTCCTACCTCCGCCAGAAGCGTGAGATCTGCGGCATGCAGGAGGTGATCGAGGAGCGCTACGGCAGGCGCCCGCTGCTCTTCCGTCCGCCCTTCGGCAACTACGACAGGAACACCCTGCGCGCCGCGAAGTACTGCGGCATCGAGTACGTCGCCCTGTGGAACGAGGAGGTCTTCGTCGACCACTGGGAGTACCGCGAGTGGGACCGGAAGATCCGTCCGGGTGACATCGTCCTCACTCACTTCCGGGGGAGGGGGGACTGGAAGGGCACAATGCCCGACATGATCCGCCGATTCCTGAACAAGGTGACGGCCGAGGGGTATGCGGTGGCCCGGCTGGAGGACTACCTGTGAGGTCGGGACCGGGCGCGGGGGCGCGGGTACTGGCGGCCGTCGTCATGGCGTACGCCCTGCTCGCCGGCTGCGCCCAGTCCACCGGGCCGGTCGACCCCGGCCGAGGTGGAGGCGGAGGTGGAGGAGGCCGGTCGGGCGGGACGGAAACGCATGACGCACGACCGGCGACAGGGCCGGCCCCCACAGCGGCGAAGGGGGCGACGCCCACGGCACAGCCGTACCGCCGCTGGGGCCTGACCGCTCCGCTGCCCGCACCCCCGTCCCCGCCCGCCCGTCGGCCGCCGCCGCGCGCGGGCGGCCCGCTGCCCGTCGTCGACCGCGTCCCCACCCGCGCCAAGGTCGTCTTCCTCACCTACGACGACGGCGCCGAGAAGGACCCCCGCTTCGTCGACATGGTCCGCGAGCTGCGGCTGCCCGTCAGCATGTTCCTCACGGACAGCGTGGCCGGCCCGGGCTACGGCCACTTCGCGCGCCTGCGCTCGGTGGGCGCGTCGATCCAGAACCACACCCTCGACCACGCCGCCCTGCGCGGTCTGCCGTACGCCGGCCAGCGAGCCGAGATCTGCGGCCAGCAGAACAAACTCCGCGCCCGCTTCGGCATCCGCCCCCACCTCTTCCGCCCGCCCTACGGCACCTACGACGCCACCACTCTCCGCGCGGCGGCCGACTGCGGGGTGACGGCGGTGGTGCTGTGGCGGGCGGCGATGGAGGGCGACGGCGGGCTGACGTACGCGAAGGGTCCCCACCGCCTGCGCGCCGGCGACATCGTCTCGGTCCCTTCGGGTGAGCCGGCCGGCCTGACCTTGAGGGAGCGCACGACACGGTTGCTGCGCGAGATCCAGACGAGGGGATTGGCGGTAGGCCGCTTGGAGGACTACGTCTAGCGGATCCTTTCGGCGCCGGCCGTCCATATCCAGCCCGTCCGGCGCTTGAGGACGGGGCCGTTCAGGCCGAAAGGGGGGTCTGGGGGCACAGCCCCCGGACGGCGGCCACAGCAACGCCGGTCACCAGAAAACCCGGCCCGGCCAGCGCCGCGAATTAGCAGTCCGCTTGACCGAGTGCTAATCCCGGTCATAGTCTCGGGTCTGGCACTCCCCACTGGAGAGTGCCAACTACGCGACGGGCAGGTCCGGCACCCGCGACGACGGATCCACCTGGTCGCCACCTCAGACAGTTAACCCCGTGAGATCTCCGAAGGGGGAGGTCGGATCGTGACGACCACCAGCTCCAAGGTTGCCATCAAGCCGCTCGAGGACCGCATTGTGGTCCAGCCGCTCGACGCCGAGCAGACCACCGCCTCTGGCCTGGTCATCCCGGACACCGCCAAGGAGAAGCCCCAGGAGGGCGTCGTCCTGGCCGTGGGCCCGGGCCGCTTCGAGAACGGCGAGCGCCTGCCGCTCGACGTCAAGACCGGCGACATCGTGCTGTACAGCAAGTACGGCGGCACCGAGGTGAAGTACAACGGCGAGGAGTACCTCGTCCTCTCGGCTCGCGACGTGCTCGCGATCATCGAGAAGTAATTCACTTCAAGCATTCTCTGCTTGTGAGCTGCGCCCCGGGCCCCCGCGACCTTATGAAGCCGGGCGTCCGGGGCGCAGTTCGTTTCACCCACGTTTTCCGAGAGGGCTGAACCGCTCCCATGGCGAAGATCCTGAAGTTCGACGAGGACGCCCGTCGCGCCCTCGAGCGCGGCGTCAACAAGCTTGCCGACACGGTCAAGGTGACGATCGGCCCCAAGGGCCGCAACGTCGTCATCGACAAGAAGTTCGGCGCGCCCACCATCACCAACGACGGTGTCACGATCGCCCGTGAGGTCGAGATCGAGGACCCGTACGAGAACCTCGGCGCACAGCTGGTGAAGGAGGTGGCGACCAAGACCAACGACATCGCGGGTGACGGTACGACCACCGCCACCGTGCTCGCCCAGGCGCTGGTCCGCGAGGGCCTGAAGAACGTCGCCGCGGGTGCCTCCCCGGCCGCGCTCAAGAAGGGCATCGACGCCGCCGTCGCGGCCATCTCCGAGGACCTCCTCGCCTCGGCCCGCCCGATCGACGAGAAGTCCGACATCGCCGCCGTCGCCGCGCTGTCCGCCCAGGACCAGCAGGTCGGCGAGCTCATCGCCGAGGCGATGGACAAGGTCGGCAAGGACGGTGTCATCACCGTCGAGGAGTCCAACACCTTCGGTCTGGAGCTGGACTTCACCGAGGGCATGGCCTTCGACAAGGGCTACCTGTCGCCGTACTTCGTGACGGACCAGGAGCGCATGGAGGCCGTCCTGGAGGACCCGTACATCCTCATCAACCAGGGCAAGATCTCCTCCATCCAGGACCTGCTGCCGCTGCTGGAGAAGGTCATCCAGTCGGGTGCCTCCAAGCCGCTGCTGATCATCGCCGAGGACGTCGACGGCGAGGCCCTGTCGACCCTGGTCGTCAACAAGATCCGCGGCACCTTCAACGCGGTCGCGGTCAAGGCCCCCGGCTTCGGTGACCGCCGCAAGGCGATGCTGCAGGACCTCGCGGTCCTCACCGGCGCCACGGTCATCTCCGAGGAGGTCGGCCTCAAGCTCGACCAGGCCGACCTGGACGTGCTGGGCAGCGCCCGCCGCGTCACCGTCACCAAGGACGACACCACGGTCGTCGACGGCGCCGGCGACTCCGCGGACGTCACGGGCCGTGTCGCCCAGATCAAGGCCGAGATCGAGAACACCGACTCCGACTGGGACCGCGAGAAGCTCCAGGAGCGCCTCGCGAAGCTGGCCGGCGGCGTGTGCGTGATCAAGGTCGGCGCCGCCACCGAGGTGGAGCTGAAGGAGAAGAAGCACCGTCTGGAGGACGCCATCTCCGCGACCCGCGCCGCGGTCGAGGAGGGCATCGTCTCCGGTGGTGGCTCCGCGCTGGTCCACGCCGCGAAGGTGCTCGAAGGCGGTCTGGGCAAGACCGGCGACGAGGCCACCGGTGTCGCCGTCGTCCGCCGCGCCGTCGTCGAGCCGCTGCGTTGGATCGCCGAGAACGCCGGCCTGGAGGGCTACGTCATCACCTCCAAGGTCGCCGAGCTCGACAAGGGCCAGGGCTTCAACGCCGCCACCGGCGAGTACGGCGACCTGGTCAAGGCCGGCGTCATCGACCCGGTCAAGGTCACCCGCTCCGCCCTGGAGAACGCCGCCTCCATCGCCTCCCTCCTCCTCACGACCGAGACCCTGGTCGTCGAGAAGAAGGAAGAGGAGGAGCCGGCCGCCGCGGGCCACGGCCACGGCCACTCCCACTGAGCCCAGCGCTCGTAGAAGGCCCCGGTCCCACGCTCACGCGCGGGACCGGGGCCTTCCCCTTCGCGGGCATCACTGACCGAGTACCCCGAGTTGCTCCAGCAGACCCGCCCGGTCGTAGAGCCATCGGCTCTCGCAGATCCTGCCGCCCCGGAACCGCTGCCAGGTCATGCCCTGCATGGTCACGTCCTGCCCGGTCGCCGCGATCCCGAGGAACTCACCCTTGTGCCGCGCGACCCACGTCCACCGGGTGCACACCTGGTCGTCCTGCGCCAGCTGATCGTCGATCCGGAACGTGAAGTCGAAAGCGGCACGCCACCCCGCGTACTGCTCCTGCACCCCGCCGATCCCCTGCACGGGCTCCGGATATGACGGATCGTGATCCACGTAGTCGTCCGTGAGGTGCTCGCCGATGCCCTCCGGCGCCATCTTCCCCATCGCCTGGAAGAAGGCCCGCGCCGCCAGGACGTTCAACTGCTCGTCCCGTACGACGTCCAGATCGGTGAAGGTCGGCGTCTCCTCACAGAGCGCGATCATCTCCCGGAAGATCCGATCGGTCTCGGGCAGATTCGAGTTCCGCATCGCCTCCTCGTACGACGGAAACTCCACGATCTCGATGAAGTGCGCGGAGTCCGACCGGTCCTTCCCGATGATGTCGTGCGTCGCTGTCCGCTTCCCCTTGGTCTGCTCGACCCACCTGTCCATCAGCCGGTTCATCTCGTCGAAGCGGCTGGTCCTGCAGTCGATGAGCTGCACGAAGGTCATGACTTCGTCGCCTCCCGGTCCCCCTGGGCGCGGCTGGACAGCACCATTCTCCTGCCGGGAGGAGCGGCGTGCCTGTCGGGCCGACTCTCCTACTGCGGCCCGTACTTCCGCCCCGTCCGGGAGCTGATCCCCCCGAGCATCCCGCGAGGCACCAACTTCGCCGCCCCCAGCAACACCTTGTACCGAGGATCCGGAATCGAGAGGGACTTGCCGCGTGCCAGGTCCCCGAGCGCCGCCGCCACCAGCTTGTCCGCGTCCAGCCACATCCACGCCGGAATGTTGTCCGTCCCCATCCCGGCCCGCTCATGGAACTCGGTGCGCACGAACCCCGGGCACAGCGCCATCAGCCGCACCCCGCTCCCGGCCAGATCCCGCGCCGCCCCCTGCGTGAACTGCACGACCCACGCCTTGGACGCGCCGTACGTCCCGCGTGGCACGAAGGCCGCCACGGAGGCGACGTTCACGACACCGCCCCGCCCCCGCTCCCGCATCGCCTCCGTCGCCGCCGACGTCAGCCGCAGTACGGCCTCGCAGTGCACCTTGAGCATCTTCAGCTCGTCGGCCATGGGGACGTCGAGGTAGCGGCCCTTGTTGCCGAAGCCGGCGTTGTTGATCAGCAGGTCGACGGGGTTGCGGCGGTCGCCGAGGCGGGCGGCGACGGTCTCGATGCCGGCGTCCTCCGCGAGGTCGGCCGTCAGCACCTCCGCCTCGATGCCGTGGCGGTCGTGCAGCTCGGTCGCCTGCTCGCGCAGTCGCTTGGTGTCCCGGGCCACCAGGACGAGGTCGTGCCCGTCAGCCGCCAGCCGCCGCGCGAACGCGGCGCCGATGCCCGCGGTCGATCCCGTAATCAATGCCGTTGTCATGGCGCAAGATTAGTGACCCGGACTGCGGACATCCGCTTACTGCACAGGCCCCGCCGATCGGTGAAGCCCTGGCGAAGACACCTCTCCTGCGAGCGCCTGTCGGCCACACGCATCAAAGCCACATGCATCAAAGCCACATGCATCAAAGCCAGACGCCGAACATGCCGGGCGCCCCCAAGCCTGCCTTATGCTCAAGACGTGATCGAGGCTCGTCATCTCCGTGTGCTGCGCGCTGTCGCCGCCACCGGTTCGTTCTCCGCGGCGGGGCGCGAGCTGGGCTGCACCCAGCCCGCCGTCAGCCAGCAGATGAAGGCCCTGGAGGCGTCCGTCGGCACACCCCTGCTGATCCGCAACGGTCGCGAGATGCGGCTGACCCAGGCCGGTGAGGCACTGGTGCGGCACGCCGCCGGGATCCTCGCCGGACTCACCGCCGCCGAGGAGGAGGTCGCCGCCATCGCCGGGCTGCGCGCCGGGCGCGTCCGCCTCGTCTCCTTCCCCAGCGGCAGCTCCACCCTCGTCCCGACCGCCCTCGCCGCCCTGCGCGCCGCACACCCCGGCACCCGCGTCTCCCTGGAGGAGGCCGAGCCGCCGAAGTCCGTCGAGCTGCTGCGCGAGGGCGACTACGACGTGGCCCTTGCCTTCCGGTACGAGGGTGCGGCCCAGGAAGGGGAGTGGGACGACCTCGTCGTACGCCCCCTGCTGACCGACCGGCTCGTCGCCCTCGTACCCGAACGTCACCGCCTCGCGCGCACCGCGCCGTCGGGTTCCATCGCCATCGGGGAACTCGCCGCCGAGCCGTGGATCGCCGGATGCCCGCGTTGCCGGGGCCAGTTGATCGAGGTGTGCGAGAGCGCCGGCTTCACGCCCCGTATCGACTTCGCCACCGATGACTATCCGGCGGTCGTCGGTCTGGTGGGCGCCGGCCTGGGCGTGGCCGTCCTGCCGCAGCTCGCCGTCGAGTCGGTACGGCCGCGGGGGGCGCGCATGGTGCGGCTGGAGCCGGCGGTCCGGCGGGAGATCGTCGCGCTCACCCTGCCCGACCTGGCGCAGGTGCCGGCCGTGGCGGTGACGCTGGAGCAGCTGGCGCGCGCGGCCACCCGCTAGCGAACGTGGGGGTACGCGTGCGCGTGCCCTCTTGAAGAAACGTTCCTTCAGTTGTGGGAGGCGGGCTCCCCGCCGGCCGTCGCAGCCGCGACCAGCCGGTTGCGCGCCCGCCCCATGAGCTCCTCGCGCTCGTCCTCGGTCAGGCCGCCCCAGACGCCGTACGGTTCGCGAACCGCCAGCGCGTGCGCCGCGCACTGCGCGCGCACCGGGCACCTCATGCAGACCTCCTTGGCCGAGTTCTCACGAGCGCTCCGGGCCGCACCGCGCTCACCCTCCGGATGAAAGAAGAGCGAGCTGTCCACCCCGCGACAGGCGGCCAGGAGCTGCCAGTCCCACAGGTCCGCGTTCGGTCCGGGAAGGCGGGAGAAATCTGCCATTGCGTGACCCCTTGTAGCCGTTCTGGGCGGATACGGTGTCCACGACCGTACATCTACGATCTAAGGAGATGAAAATATGACTCATTGCGAATCTAGCCTCAGACGCCAACAAATGGGAAGAAAAAGGGCTGAATGGGGCATGGGTTGTGATGAAACGTTGTGGGTCCGTCGTGCATGTCTGCACCGTGTCCGCCCCCTCACGTAGAGTGCCGAAGATGGCACACGGCCCCGTAACTCTTTCGAGTGACCGTCGTTGAGAGGGCGGAGGCGGTCGAAGGAATACACGCTCGGGCAGGCGTCCGAGACGGTCGACCGCACAGGTGACGATTTCGTACCAGCCTGGAGGCTCAAGGTGACGTGCATCAGCTGCGGAGGGCGGCCATGACATCCGTCCTCGTCTGCGACGACTCCCCGCTTGCCCGAGAGGCGCTCCGCCGCGCGGTCGCGACCGTGCCCGGTGTCGAGCGCGTGACGACGGCGGCCAACGGCGAGGAAGTCCTCCGCCGCTGGGGCGCCGACCGCTCGGACCTGATCCTGATGGACGTACGCATGCCCGGTCTGGGCGGCGTCGAGACCGTACGGCGGCTGCTGTCCGCCGACCCCGGTGCGCGCATCATCATGCTCACCGTCGCCGAGGACCTGGACGGCGTGGCCCTCGCGGTCGCCGCGGGCGCGCGGGGCTACCTTCACAAGGACGCCTCGCGAGCGGAGCTGCGGGCGACCGTCACGCAGGCCCTTGCCGATCCGACCTGGCGACTGGCCCCGCGGCGGCTGCGGTCCGCCGAGATGGGTGCGGCGCCGACGCTTACGGCGCGTGAGATCCAGGTGCTCGAGGGTATGAGCCACGGCCGCTCGAACGCCGAGATCGGTCGGGAGCTGTTCCTGTCCGAGGACACCGTGAAGACGCATGCCCGGCGGTTGTTCAAGAAGCTCGGTGCGTCGGACCGGGCGCACGCCGTGGCGCTCGGATTCCGGTGGGGTCTGGTTCGCTGAGAGCTCGGTCCTGTGGGCCGTTGCTGTGTGCGGGTCGTTTGTGGCTGGTCGCGCCCACGCGGCGGAGCCGCATGATGTCTCGGCCCGCGCCCCTTTGGGGGCGCGGGTGCCAGGTCGGCCAAGTGGCTCTGTCGGTGCCCGGTGCTCGTTTCGGCGCGGATGCCGCATCCTTGAGATGTGGAGTCTCTCGGGGACGAGTCGGTCGAGCGGAAGGGGAGGGCGCAGGGGATGAGTTCCGGCGCACTTGCTCATAACGCTTCGGTGCACAACAACGGGCGCGATGCCACGGACCTTACGGCCGCAAGGCACCATGGACCGATGCGCGACGACGAGGCGGCGAGTGCCGCAGGGGCGATCGGTGCACTCGTCCATCGCGCCGTCGACGGAGACGAGCAGGCCACACACGACCTGCTCGCCCACGTCCACCCCCTGGCGCTGCGCTACTGCCGCACCCGGCTGTCCCGCCTGCCGGGCGACGCGCGGCACTTCGTGGAGGACCTCGCGCAGGAGGTCTGCGTCGCCGTCCTGCTCGCGCTGCCGCGCTACCGGGACACCGGCCGCCCCTTCGAGGCGTTCGTCTTCGCGATCGCCGCGCACAAGGTGGCCGACCTGCAGCGGGCGGCGATGCGACACCCCGGCTCGACGGCGGTTCCGTCCGACGAGATGCCGGAACGCCCGGACGACTCCCTCGGCCCGGAGGAGAGGGCGTTGCTGAGCAGCGACGCCGAGTGGGCAAAGAAGCTGCTGGCCAACCTCCCCGAGAACCAGCGGGAGCTGTTGCTGCTGAGGATCGCGGTGGGGTTGACCGCGGAAGAGACGGGTCAGATGTTGGGAATGTCACCCGGTGCGGTCCGGGTTGCCCAGCACAGGGCGCTGAGCAGGCTGCGGGCGCTGGCGGAGCAGTAGCGCTCCCCCTAGCGCTCCCTTGAGTGCGCCCCCAAGTGAACAGGCCTCACCCCGGTTCCGTACGAACATACGAAGCCCGGGGTGGGCCAGAACCGTGGAATTTGCGAGCCCTGCTTCCCGTTAGCATGGACATCCGCACCGATCAAGGCCATTTGGGGAAGGTGTCATGACTGCCAACGTCGACGGAGTGCCCGGAAAATTCGCGACTCTCGGGCTGACCTACGACGACGTGCTGCTGCTGCCGGGCGCATCCGAGGTGCTCCCCAACGCGGTCGACACCTCGTCCCGCATCTCCCGCAACGTCCGGGTGAACATCCCCCTCCTCTCGGCCGCCATGGACAAGGTGACCGAGTCCCGCATGGCGATCGCGATGGCCCGCCTCGGCGGCGTCGGCGTGCTGCACCGCAACCTCTCCGTCGAGGACCAGGTCAACCAGGTCGACCTGGTGAAGCGGTCCGAGTCCGGCATGGTCACCGACCCGATCACGGTGCACCCGGAGGCGACCCTCGCCGAGGCCGACGCCCTGTGCGCCAAGTTCCGGATCAGCGGCGTCCCCGTCACGGACCCGGCCGGCAAGCTGCTCGGCATCGTCACCAACCGGGACATGGCCTTCGAGAGCGACCGCAGCCGTCAGGTGCGCGAGGTCATGACGCCGATGCCGCTGGTCACCGGCCAGGTCGGCATCTCCGGCAGCGACGCGATGGAGCTGCTGCGCCGCCACAAGATCGAGAAGCTTCCCCTGGTCGACGAGGCGGGCGTCCTCAAGGGCCTCATCACCGTCAAGGACTTCGTCAAGGCGGAGAAGTACCCCAACGCCGCCAAGGACTCCGAGGGCCGCCTCCTCGTCGGTGCCGCCGTCGGCGCCAGCCCCGAGGCCCTGGAGCGGGCCCAGGCGCTCGCCGAGGCCGGGGTGGACTTCCTGGTCGTCGACACCTCGCACGGCCACAACAGCAACGCCCTCAGCTGGATGTCGAAGATCAAGTCCAGCGTGGGCGTCGATGTGATCGGCGGCAACGTCGCCACCCGTGACGGCGCCCAGGCGCTGATCGATGCCGGTGTCGACGGCATCAAGGTCGGCGTGGGCCCCGGTTCGATCTGTACGACCCGCGTGGTCGCCGGCATCGGCGTCCCGCAGGTCACCGCCATCTACGAGGCCTCCCTCGCCGCCCGCCCCGCGGGCATCCCGCTGATCGGCGACGGCGGCCTGCAGTACTCCGGCGACATCGGCAAGGCGCTCGCCGCCGGCGCCGACACCGTGATGCTGGGCTCGCTGCTCGCGGGCTGCGAGGAGTCCCCGGGCGAGCTGCTCTTCATCAACGGCAAGCAGTTCAAGTCGTACCGCGGCATGGGCTCCCTGGGCGCCATGCAGTCGCGTGGCCAGGGCAGGTCGTACTCGAAGGACCGCTACTTCCAGGCCGAGGTCGCCTCCGACGACAAGCTCGTGCCCGAGGGCATCGAGGGCCAGGTGCCCTACCGCGGCCCGCTGGCCAACGTGCTGCACCAGCTCGTCGGCGGTCTGCGCCAGACCATGGGCTACGTGGGCGCGGCGACCATCGGCGAGATGGAGACCAAGGGCCGCTTCGTGCGGATCACCTCCGCGGGCCTCAAGGAGAGCCACCCGCACGACATCCAGATGACGGTCGAGGCGCCGAACTACAGCCGCAGCAAGTAGTCGCCAGGCATCGCGAAGGGCGGCCCCGGAAGCACCGGGGCCGCCCTTGCCGTGCCCGTCGGCGATACTGGAAGACGCTGAACGCATCAGGGAAAGGCCACAGACGTGACTGAGATCGAGATCGGGCGCGGCAAGCGCGGCCGCCGGGCGTACGCCTTCGACGACATCGCCGTCGTCCCCAGCCGCCGTAC
The DNA here is from genome assembly GCF_900103585.1 of Streptomyces sp. cf386. Taxonomy (GTDB): domain Bacteria; phylum Actinomycetota; class Actinomycetes; order Streptomycetales; family Streptomycetaceae; genus Streptomyces. The sequence continues at coordinate 358,803 of NZ_FNHV01000003.1, read as the reverse complement.
GCGGGACCCGAAGGAGGTCTCGATCGCCTGGCAGATCGACGCCTACCGCTTCGAGCTGCCCTTCCTGGCCGCCCCCATGGACTCGGTCGTCTCTCCGGCCACCGCGATCCGCATCGGCGAGCTCGGCGGCCTCGGCGTGCTGAACCTCGAAGGCCTGTGGACGCGGTACGAGGACCCGCAGCCGCTGCTCGACGAGATCGCCGGACTGCCCACCGAGGCCGCCACGCGCCGCCTCCAGGAGATCTACGCCGCTCCCATCAAGGAGGAGCTGATCGGGCAGCGCATCAAGGAGGTGCGCGACTCGGGCGTGGTCACCGCGGCGGCGCTCTCCCCGCAGCGCACGGCCCAGTTCTCCAAGGCGGTCGTCGACGCGGGCGTGGACATCTTCGTCATCCGCGGCACCACGGTCTCGGCGGAGCACGTCTCGTCCTCGCACGAGCCGCTGAACCTGAAGCAGTTCATCTACGAGCTCGACGTCCCGGTGATCGTCGGCGGCTGCGCCACGTACACCGCCGCCCTGCACCTGATGCGCACCGGCGCGGCGGGCGTCCTGGTCGGCTTCGGCGGCGGCGCCGCGCACACCACGCGCAACGTCCTCGGCATCCGGGTCCCGATGGCCACGGCGGTCGCGGACGTGGCGGCGGCCCGCCGGGACTACATGGACGAGTCCGGCGGCCGGTACGTGCACGTGATCGCGGACGGCGGCGTCGGCTGGTCCGGCGACCTGCCCAAGGCGATCGCCTGCGGCGCGGACGCCATCATGATGGGCTCCCCGCTCGCCCGCGCCACGGATGCGCCGGGCAAGGGGAACCACTGGGGCATGGAGGCGGTCAACGAGGATCTGCCGCGCGGCAAGAAGGTCGACCTGGGCACGGTCGGCACGATCGAGGAGGTGCTGACGGGTCCGTCGCACACTCCCGACGGCTCGATGAACTTCTTCGGAGCCCTGCGGCGGGCCATGGCCACGACCGGGTACAGCGAGCTGAAGGAGTTCCAGCGGGTCGAGGTGACGGTCGCGGACTCGCAGCACATGCGGTAGGCGTTACGCGGCTACGCCGCTGCGTCTGCGTCGTCTACGTCAGGGAAGGGCCGGTCACTCCGGGTGGGGTGACCGGCCCTTTTGCGTGCCCAAGTGGGCTTGGGCGGGGGCGTGTTGTGCCGGAGGGGGCGCGTGGTTGCGTTTGGGGCGAATGCGGGCCGAACGGGCGTAGGGAGTCGGTAGTGCCCGTGATCGGCGTCCCGTTCTCCGGGGCGCCCCCTTCCAAGGAGATGTTCCGGACCCCGGCCCTCGGGGCCCGGCCCGAGCTCCAGACGGACCGCCTACCGGGTCAATGGGCGGCATCGTGGAAGGGGACGCGCCCATGGGCCGTCACCGCAAGCCCACCCGCTGGGATCGCACTTGGCTTCGGCTGGTGAAGTTCCGGAGGAGGTGCATCTTGTGGATTTACGGCTGGTGAGCGGCCGCCCCCAAGAGAAGTAGGGGCACACTCCGATCAGTTCCCAGGAGCCTTCGCAGTGCTGCATTACCCGCTGCATGGGCTCCACCTGCTCCACACGGTACCGGCGCAGAATGCCCCACGGCACCAACCCCGGAGGCTCACGCACCCCACGCGCCCCCGTTCACAACCGATGCGCCGCCCCCGTAGGCGCCGCCCCCCGCGTGTCCAGCAACAGCTGCGCCTTCACCGACAGCCCCTGCAAGTCATACGTCCGATGCTGCTGAAGCAGGATCGTCAGGTCGGCCTCCGCGACCGCCTCGTACAGCGCGTCCGCGCGCGGTACCGGGCGGTCCAGGACGCTCCAGGAGGCGACGTGGGGGTCGTGGAAGCTGATGCAGGCGCCCAGCTCCAGCAGGCGGGTCGCAACCTCGTGGGCGGGCGTGGACTGCTGGTCGGCGACATCGGGCTTGTAGGTGACGCCGAGGAGGAGGATGCGGGCGCCGCGCACGGACTTGCCGTGCTCGTTGAGGAGCGTGGCGGCGCGCTGGATGACGTAGCGGGGCATCTGGCCGTTGACCTGCTGGGCCAGCTCGACCATGCGCAGGGTGCGGCCGGCGGGGCCGGTGAGGTCCTGCGGGACGGCGTGGCCGCCGACGCCGGGGCCGGGGCGGAAGGCCTGGAAGCCGAACGGCTTGGTCTCCGCGCAGCGGATGACGTCCCACACGTCGATGCCCAAGTCGTGGCAGAGGACGGCCATTTCGTTGACGAGGGCGATGTTGACGTGCCGGAAGTTGGTCTCCAGCACCTGCACGGTCTCTGCCTCGCGCACGCCACGCGCGCGTACCACCTTGTCTGTGAGACGGCCGTAGAAGGCGGCCGCCGACTCGGTGCACGCAGGGGTGAGGCCGCCGATGACCTTGGGGGTGTTGGCGGGCGTGAAGTCGCGGTTGCCGGGGTCGACGCGGCTGGGGGAGTAGGCCAGGTGGAAGTCGCGGCCTGCGCGCAGTCCCGAGCCCTCTTCGAGGAGCGGGCGCAGGACGTTCTCGGTGGTGCCCGGGGGGACGGGCGACTCCAGGATGACGGTGGTGTGCGGGCGCAGCCTTTCGGCCAGGGTGCGGGCGGCCGTCTCCATCTGGCTCAGATCGAGCCCGCCGTCCGCGCCCTGCGGGGTCGGCGGGCAGATGACGGCGGTGCGTACGCGGCCGAGCTCGGCGGGGCTGGTGGCGTGCCGGAAGCCCCCCGAGAGCATCCGGCGCAGTTCGGCGGGGCTGAGGGAGGCGGAATCGGGTCCGGTCCGGTAACCGAGCGTGGGGATGCCGGCGGCGACGGCGGCCTTGGCCAGCGGCAGGCCGTATGGGCCCAGTCCGATGACGGCGAGATCTGAGGGCATGGCGTAGGCCGTCCTTCCCAATAACCGAAGCGGGGCAGGTGCGCAAGCGCTGTGGACAGAACGAGGGGGCGCAATGTCAGACTAGGAGTAAATATGACCGATTTGCTGGATTGAATGATCGCGTTTCCTTGTGTGTTGTCCACAGGCTGGGGGTGAGTAGTGGCTGAAGTCGGGCAACCCGGTCAGAATTTGGGAATGGGGGGTACGAACCGGGCTTCGCCCGACGGGTGCGGCCTACGCGACCGATGAGCGGGAGGCAGCGGTGAGGACAGCGACACTGGGGCCGGCGGAGCGCGCCGAGTCACTGGCGGCAATGGCCGAGCGCGAGCTGGACCTACTGGTCGTGGGCGGTGGCGTCGTGGGCGCGGGCACCGCCCTCGACGCGGCGACCCGAGGACTGTCCACCGGCTTGGTCGAGGCCCGTGACTGGGCCTCGGGCACATCCAGCAGGTCCAGCAAGCTGATCCATGGCGGCCTGCGCTATCTGGAGATGCTCGACTTCGCACTCGTACGGGAGGCGCTGAAGGAGCGCGGGCTCCTGCTGGAGCGGCTGGCTCCCCATCTGGTGAAGCCGGTCCCCTTTCTGTATCCCCTGCAGTACAAGGGCTGGGAGCGGCTCTACGCGGGGTGCGGTGTCCTGCTCTACGACGCGATGTCGATGGCCCGCACCCATGGCCGGGGCCTGCCCCTGCACCGCCACCTGAGCCGCCGCCACGCCCTTCAGGTCGCCCCCGCCCTGAAGAAGGAGGCGCTGGTCGGTGCCCTGCAGTACTACGACGCGCAGATGGACGACGCACGCTATGTGGCCACCCTCGTCCGTACGGCTGCGGCCTACGGCGCGAAGGTCGCCAACCGCGCGCGCGTGACCGGGTTCCTGCGCGAGGGCGAACGCGTCGTCGGGGCCCGGGTGCAGGACGTCGAGGGGGGCGGGGAGTACGAGATCCGCGCCCAGCAGATCGTCAACGCCACCGGTGTGTGGACCGACGACACCCAGTCGATGGTGGGGGAGCGCGGGCAGTTCCACGTCCGCGCCTCCAAGGGCATCCACCTGGTCGTCCCCAAGGACCGCATCCACTCCACGACGGGCCTGATCCTGCGCACCGAGAAGTCCGTGCTGTTCGTCATCCCCTGGGGCCGGCACTGGATCGTCGGCACGACCGACACCGACTGGGACCTCGACAAGGCCCACCCTGCAGCGTCCAGCGCCGACATCGACTACCTGCTGGAACACGTGAACTCGGTGCTCGCGGTGCCCCTGACCCGCGACGACGTGGAGGGTGTGTACGCCGGACTGCGGCCCCTGCTCGCCGGCGAGTCGGACGCCACCAGCCAACTGTCGCGCGAGCACACCGTGGCGCACCCCGTGCCCGGGCTCGTCGTCGTGGCCGGCGGCAAGTACACGACGTACCGGGTGATGGCCAAGGACGCGGTGGACGCGGCCGTGCACGGGCTCGACATGCGGGTCGCCGAGTGCGTCACGGAGGACATTCCGCTGGTGGGCGCCGAGGGGTACCGCGCGCTGTGGAACGCACGGGCGCGGATCGCGGCGCGGACAGGGATTCATGTGGTGCGGGTGGAGCACCTGTTGAACCGGTACGGGGCGCTGGCCGAGGAGGTGCTCGAGCTCATCGCCGCGGATGCCGCGCTCGGCGAACCGCTCCAGTCCGCCGACGACTATCTGCGCGCCGAGATCGTGTACGCCGCCTCGCACGAAGGGGCGCGGCATCTGGACGACGTGCTGACGCGGCGGACGCGCATCTCGATCGAGACGTTCGACCGGGGGACGCGGTGCGCCCGCGAGGCGGCCGAGCTGATGGCGCCGGTGCTGGGCTGGGACAAGGACCACATCGAGCGCGAGATCCAGCACTACGAGAAGAGGGTGGAGGCCGAGCGGGAGTCGCAGCGACAGCCGGACGACCTGACGGCGGACGCGGCGCGGTTGGGGGCGCCGGACATCGTGCCGTTGTAGGTCCGCTGGGAGAACGTCACTCGGAAGGGTGACGGGAATGGGGATCTCTGCTCGGACCTCGGCCGTTCTATCTGGTGCGAGGGCAGAACTCGGCGGCGAGCAGCCGGGGTTCGAGACCGGGATCTGCGATCGCCGTCGTGTTCACCCGGAATGTCAGGACACGACGACCGCCGACGGTGGCCGCGGAGCGCACGTAGCTGCCGGAGATGCGCCCGTTGTGCCCCCATACGACGGTGCCGCACGGCAACTTCACGGGAAAGAGCCCCATGCCGTACGAGCCATGTGCGGCACGGGTGTCGAGCATCTCGCGCAGCCAGTGCGGGGGCAGCAGCCGGCCGGCGAGCAGCGCGGAGTAGAAGCGGTCGAGGTCGGCGAGCGTGGTCACCAGTTCGCCCGCGGCGCCGGCCATCCGCGGGTCGAGCTCGGTGACATCGGTCCCGTCGGTGGCGTAGGCGCGGCCGTGCGGGAAGGGGAGAGACGTGCGGGATCCAGGGAAGGAGGTGCCGGTCAGACCCAGCGGAGCGATGATGCGGCGCTCGGCCTCGGCGGCGTAGGAGCGGCCGGTGACGTGCTCGATGACCAGGCCGAGCAGCACGTAGTTGGTGTTCGAGTAGGAGAAGCTGCCGCGTTCGGCAGGGGGGTGGGTGAGTGCTATGCGGACGGCCTGAAGCGGGGTGACGGGGACGGTGCCCCCGGTCTCGGTGGTGAAGTCGTACAGGCCGCTGGTGTGGGTCAGCAGGGAACGAAGGGTCAGCGCGCGCCCGTCGTTGCCCGCCCCGCGTACCAGGCCCGGCAGATACCGCTCCACCGTGTCGGAGAGGGACAGCTGTCCTTCGGCGGCCAGTTGCAGGACGACCGTCGCGATGAAGCTCTTCGTGATGCTGCCGGCGCGGAAGTGGTCGGTGAGGGCGATGCCCTGGCCGGCCTGGGCATAGCGGGTGCCGGTCTCGTCGCGGGCCAGCAAAGCCGCGGCCGGGGCCTTGCCCTTGGCCAGGAGTTGAGGGAGGAAAGCGCCCGACGGCCTGGGTGAAGGTGCCGACGAGGCGATCGGGGCCAGACCGAGGAGTGCCGTGGACACCAGACCGAGGAGGGAGACGGACACGGAAGTGCCCAAAAGCGTCCGAAACAGTGGCGTCGCCGGTCGTGCCATGCGGGTTCCTTCCCTTGCCGCGGCCCATCATGCCGGTTAGCGGAATGTGAGATTCAGTGGGGCTCGGGTGTAACGGGGGACGGGAGGGGCGGGTCGTGCGGTGACGTCGTGGGGCCAGGGGCACCCTGGGCGTAGGGCACTTGTCGGGTGAGAGACAATGGAGGCTCTGTCAGGGCGGGTTGTATGAGGGGACGCATGTCGGAGGCGGAGCGGGCGGGGACATCTCGTCAGGACACTCGTCAGGACAACCACGAGCGTCTCCTCGCGGGGCGGTATCGGCTGGGCGGTGTGCTCGGCCGGGGCGGCATGGGCACGGTGTGGCGTGCCGAGGACGAAACCCTGGGGCGGACGGTCGCGGTCAAGGAGCTGCGGTTCCCGTCGAACATCGACGAGGAGGAGAAGCGGCGGCTGATCACGCGCACGTTGCGTGAGGCCAAGGCGATCGCGCGGATCCGCAACAACAGTGCGGTGACGGTGTTCGACGTCGTCGAGGAGGACGACCGGCCGTGGATCGTGATGGAGCTCGTCGAGGGCAAGTCGCTCGCCGAGGTCATCCGTGAGGACGGCCTCCTGGAGCCCAAGCGGGCGGCCGAGGTCGGCCTGGCCATCCTCGACGTGCTGCGGTCCGCGCACCGCGAGGGCATCCTGCACCGCGACGTGAAGCCGTCGAACGTGCTGCTGGAGTCCGACACCGACCGGGTCGTGCTCACCGACTTCGGTATCGCCCAGGTCGAGGGCGACCCCTCCATCACCTCGACCGGCATGCTCGTCGGCGCGCCCTCCTACATCTCCCCGGAACGGGCCCGCGGCCACAAGCCGGGCCCGGCGGCCGACCTCTGGTCGCTGGGCGGTCTGTTGTACGCGTCGGTCGAGGGTGCGCCGCCCTACGACAAGGGCTCCGCCATCGCCACGCTCACGGCGGTGATGACCGAGCCGCTGGAGGAGCCGAAGAACGCGGGACCGCTGAAGGACGTCATCTACGGCCTGCTCACCAAGGACCCCGCCAAGCGGCTCGACGACGCCGGTGCGCGGGTGATGCTCAACGCCGTCATCCATGCGCCCGAGCCGAAGGACGAGCCGGAGCCGGTGGACGCGACGAAGGTCGTGCCGTTGCCGCCGCAGCCCGATGCGCCTGAGAGCAAGAGGCGTTCGGGTGCGGGTAGCGGATCCGGATCCGGTGGCAAGCGGGGCGAGGAGGCCGGGGAGCGGTTGCGCGGGGCGCTGCGGTCCGTGCGGAAGGCCGCGGTGAGTGCGGGGGCGGCCGGGGCGGCTGCGGCTCGTGCCAAGTCCGGGAGCGACAAGTCCGGGAGTGAGACGGCTGTTTCGGGGGCCGGCGCGCAGGGTGGCCGCGAGAGTGCGGCCGGTGGGTCGTCCACGGGAGTGGGCGGGGCCAAGGCGTCGTCGGGGGAGGGGACTTCGGGGCGGTCGTCCGGGGCCGGGTCCAAGTCGGCTGCCGGGGCTGCGGCAAGTGCCGGTGCCGGTGCCGGTGGCAGTGCCGGTGCCGGTGGGCGTGATGGCAAGGCGGCGAACGGGCAGAGTGAGGGGCGGAGTTCGGGGTGGCCCGTGATGACGCCGCCGGATCTGCCGCCGCGGCCTGCGCCGAGGGCGCCGCTGACCGATGTGGTGCCGAAGCGGACGCTGGTGATCATCGCGGTGGTCGTGGCGCTCGCCGTGATCGGAGTGGTGCTGGCCATCGCCTTCAACGGTAACGACGGCTCGAAGGCGTCGGCGAGCGGTGGCGGGGCCGCCAAGGCTTCGGCCGACGCGAGTGCCGGCACCAAGAAGGACAAGGACAGCGGTACGCACACGGACGGTGCCGCGTCCCCGTCCGCGAGTACGGGGAAGGGTTCCGGGGCGGAGGCCGGTGGCACGCCGAGCGCCGGGGCGAGCGCGAGCGGTGGGAGCGGGGCCGAGGCCGGATCCGGGAGCGACAGCGGGGTCGCGTCGACCCACAAGGGGAGCCAGGGGTACTCGATCGGGCTGCCCGAGGGATGGAAGTTCCAGAGCACGGGGTCGGCGGGGGACCGCTTCACCGGGCCTGAAGGGCAGAAGCTGCTCGTCGCCTGGACGACCACGCCGAAGGGCGACCCGGTGGCGGACTGGAAGGACCAGGAGCAGTACATGACGCGCTCCCAGTACAAGATGATCCGCATAGAGAAGGTGGACTACCGCAGTTGGAACACGGCCGACTGGGAGTTCACCTATGTCGAGAACGGTACGAAGTACCGGACGATCGACCGTGGCTTCGTCGTGAACGACCGACTCGGATATGCGCTGATGTACACCGCGAAGAGCGCGAATTGGGACAGTGAGCTGCGCAAGAAGACGTGGCGGACGCTGACGGAATCGTTCCGGCCGAAGTCGTGAAGTGAGCTGGTCCCGGTTCGGGGTTGCGAGGGCCAGGGGTTGCGGCGGCCGGGTTTGAGCCGTGAGATCCGGCAACCCTCTTTGCGGGTTGCCTCTGGCACGTATCGTGAATGATTGCGGACCGTACGCATCCAGTCGTGCGTTCGGAATACGGCGCAAGGCGAACGGGAATGACCAACCGGGCGGCCGGGGGAGGCAACGTGGACGACTATGCGGGTCGGGTGCTCGCCGACCGCTACCGCCTGCCGCTGCCGCCTTCCGACGAGTACGAACTCACCGAGACCCGGGCCTTCGACACCTACAGCGGGCAGGAAGTCCTCGTCCGGCAGGTGCCGTTGCCGGAGGTCGTCGAGGCGGAGGTGCTCGACGCCGAGGGGCTGCCCGACGGGTTCACGGCACGGGACACGCGGGACCGCGGGGCCGGGCGACGGTCCACGGGGCGTTCGAGCACGCGCAGGCCGACCGATCCCGCCGTGCGGCGGGCGGTGGAGGCGGCGCAGGCCGCGGCGCGGATCCCCGACCATCCGCGGCTGGACCAGGTCTTCGACGTGTTCGCCGACGGCGGGTCGCTGTGGATAGTGAGCGAGTTGGTGGGCGCGCGTCCGCTGGCCGCGTTGCTCGCCGAGAAGCCGTTGACGGCGTACCGGGCGGCCGAGGTCGCCTCCGACGTCCTCATGGCGCTCCGGGTGTTGCACGCCCATGGCTGGGTCCACCGGAACATCACCGCGCGCACGGTGCTCATCTGCGACGACGGCCGGGTGATGCTCACAGGGCTCGCGGTCGGAGCCGCGGAGGAGGCGCTGTGCGGCTATGACCCGGTGCCCGTCGAGGACGGTGACGGCGGGGTCGGGTCCGGGGCCACGGCGTTCGGTGACGGGTCGGGTTCGGGCGGCGGCTTCGGCGGGTCCGGTGCCGGTGGCGCGGATCCCGACGCTGCACGGCGGGCGGCGATCGAGGCGCGGGCGGCGGGTGGACTGCCGGTGCCCGCAGGCGGTACGGCGAGCGGGGCGGGCACGACGGGGAGCGGTGGCGGGTCCGGTGCCGGTGGCACGGATCCCGACGCTGCACGGCGGGCCGCCATCGAGGCGCGAGCGGCCAGAGGGTTGCCGGTGCCCGGGGCCGACGCGGGCAACGGGACCGGGGGGTCCGGTGCGGCACCGGGCGATGCCCTCGACACCGGTGGGGACATCAGGGCCGCGCGGGCCGGAGCGATCGCCGCGTATCGGGCGGGGGCCCGTGCGGCGGCCCGGGTGCAGGAGTCGCAGCAGAACGGACGTCCGGCGTTGCCCGGGGCCCGCTCGGCGCCCGAAGGCGGCCCCGCCCCGCTGGCCAACGGATCGGCGCAGCAGCCGTATCCCTCCGGCGACGGCATCGCCACGCCCCCGGGTCAGATCGCCGACCCGTACGGCGTGCAGGCCACGCCCTGGCACGGCGCGGCGCCCCGAAGCGGGGCGGTCGGCGGTGCGCCGACGGACGAGGGTCTGCCCGCTCCCGGCGCCGACGGGTTCCCCACCCGTGGCCTGCCCGCTCCCACCACCACCCATGGCACCTCCACCCCCAACTCCCCGCACCCCCCGACCCGTTGGGACGACCTCGTCTCCCGCACCCCCGCCGCGCACGGCGGTCCCACCACCGCACTCGCCGCTGAGCGGGCGCGGCAGGCGCGGATGGCCGTCGTTGGGCCTGTGACCGAGCGGTGGGCGCCGGAGCAGGCCGGGCCGGTGCATGAGAACTGGCAGTTGGCCGCGCCGATCGGGCCCGCGACCGATCTGTGGGCCCTGGGGGCGTTGCTCTTCCGGGCCGTGCAGGGGCATGCGCCGTATCCGGAGGAGTCGACGGCCGAGCTGGTGCAGCTGGTGTGCGCGGAGCCGCCCGCCTTCGCGGAGGAGTGCGGGCCGCTCAGGCCGGTCGTGGAATCGCTGCTGCGTCAGGACCCCACCGAGCGCCTCGACTTCGAGGAGCTGAGGGGCTGGCTGCGGTCCCTCGTGCGGTCCGCGCCCGAGCCGGAGGCCGGTGCGCATGTCGTCGCCGTACCGCCGGCCGACCCGAACCGGCTGCCGATCGTCCGGCGGCGGGGCGAATTGGTGCGCCGACGGCGGGCCGGGCTGCCCGCGCATCATGGGCGGCACAAGCGGGCCAGACAGGAGACGCATTCGCCGAAGCGGCTGGGCCGTACGTTGCTGGTGCTCGTCCTGCTGGGCATGGCCGCGGCGATCGCGTACGCCATGCTGTTCATGCCGAAGGCCGACCAGGGCGACGGCGCCACGGCCGACGCCGATCGCACCGGCGCCGCGGGCCAGGCCGATCCGACCCCGCCCGAGCAGTCCGCCGAGGCGAGCAGCGAGCCCCGGCCCGACCAGACCTCCCCGGAGTCCGGCAACAGCCCCTCGGAGTCAGCCGGTTCCACGAAGGCGCAGAGCAACGACCCCGAGGTCCCCGACGGGTTCACCCTGCGTGAGGACACGGCCGGTTTCCAGGTCGCCGTGGCCAACGGATGGAACCGCACGCCGGAGAACGGGCGCGGGCAGGTCGTGTACGCGCACGGCGACTTCGACCTCATCGTCGTACCCGGCCGGGACACCGCGGACGAGTACGGCAGCGACCCGATGGTCTACCAGCGGGAGCACGAGCGGGAGCTACAGCCGTACCGCGACTCCAGTTGGGCCTCCTCCAGTGGGCTGAAGACGATTCAGGTCGGTGAGCGGACCATGGCGGAGGGGCAGTTCACCTGGACCGACGGCCAGGGGCGCGAGCTGTTCGTGCGGAATCTCGCGATCCTGATCGACGGGCGGTACCACGTGGTGCAGCTGCGCGGACCGGAGGCCGAGCGGGACGAGGTGACGCGGCTGTTCGAGCAGGCGTCGACGACGTATCAGGCCACCGGGTGATGTGGGGAACAGGTCACGGGGTGATCCCGGGCAACGGGCCTTGTTCCCGGCCCTCGGCGACCGTCAAATCACCTGCCGACTCCGTGCGTAAACCCTGCGTGATGGTTGCTTCTCTCTATCGAAAGCGACAACCATCACAGTGCGGTCTCCTTGGTACCCCCGTGGTTCCGGTCACGTCGGCCGGTCCTTAGTCTGACCCTGTCAAGAACATTGCGGGGCAACGTGAATCAGATGCAGGGCCAGCTCGTTTCGGGGCGCTACCGGCTCGCCGACGCGATCGGCAGCGGCGGTATGGGCCGAGTCTGGCGTGCGCACGACGAGGTGCTGCATCGGGCCGTCGCCATCAAGGAACTGACCGCCGCGCTCTATGTCTCCGAGAGCGACCAGGAGCGGCTGCTCGCCCGCACCCGCGCCGAGGCGCGCGCTGCCGCGCGCATCAACCACTCCGCCGTGGTCACCGTGCACGACGTGCTGGAGCACGACGGCCGGCCGTGGATCGTGATGGAGCTGGTCGAGGGGTACTCGCTGGCCGACGCGGTCAAGGAGCGCGGGCGGATCGAGCCGACCGAGGCCGCACGCATCGGCCTGTGGGTGCTGCGGGCCCTGCGCGCCGCGCACTCCGCCGGCGTCCTGCACCGCGACATCAAGCCCGGCAACGTGCTGATCTCCGCCGACGACGGCCGCGTCCTGCTGACCGACTTCGGCATCGCCCAGATCGAGGGCGACACCACCATCACCCGCACCGGAGAGGTCGTCGGCTCGGTCGACTACCTCGCCCCCGAGCGCGTCCGCGGCCATGACCCGGGCCCCTCTTCGGACCTGTGGGCGCTCGGCGCGACGCTGTACACCGCGGTGGAGGGCCGCTCGCCCTTCCGCCGTACCTCGCCGCTGAGCACCATGCAGGCCGTGGTCGAGGAGGACGCCGCCGAGCTGCAGCACGCCGGCCCGCTCACGCCCGTGATCACCGCGCTGCTGCGCAAGGATCCGGCCACCCGCCCCGACGCGGCCGAGGCCGAGCAGATGCTCGCCGAGGCGGCGGAGGGTCGGAGGCCGAATGCGGCGCAGGCGTACGTGCCCACGCAGCACACCCGGTACGAGCCGGACGCCCGCACCGGGCCCGAGTACTCCGGGGCTACGCCGCCCACCGGAGGCACGCCGTACACCGGACGGCAGACGCCGCCCACCGGGGGGACGCCGTACACCGGGCAGGCGACCCCGACGGGCACGCCGTATCCCCCGATGGCCGGTCCCACGGTGCTCGGGCAGCCGTACGACACGAACGGCGGCGCCGCCGCCCGGCCGTCCAAGCGCCGTCCGCTGCGCACGTTCGCCCTCGTCGTCGCGCTCGCCGCGGTCGTCGGCGGGGGCACCGCGGTGGTGCTGCAGAAGTGGGGGCCGGACAGCCCCGGCGCGTCCGAGTCGACGACCACGCCCTCGACCTCGCCGAGTCCTTCGGCCACGGACGACCAGCGCCCGGTGGGCGGTGTGCCCGCGTCCTGGGTCCGTGTCGACGACCCGCTCGGCTTCAGCCTCTATCTGCCCAAGGGCTGGAAGCGGGAGGTGGTCGGCGAGGAGAACGACGGCCTCCAGCAGGTCGACTACACGCCCGACGGCGGCGACCACTTCGTCCGCATCGCCGTCGACATCTCGCCCGACTTCGCGAACGCCTACGACCACCAGGTCGATCTGGAGGAGCAGGTGAGCGTGCGGCTGGTCGACTTCCGGACGGTGTCCCTCAAGGAGGACCTCTACCGCGACCGCGACGGCTCGCTGTGGGAGTACACCTATACCGCGCAGGCCAAGGACACACCCTTCCCCGGGCCGCGCCGCGCCATCGATCAGGCGTACATCGACAGGGACGGCACGGAGTACGCGATCCTCATGTCCTCGCCCGCGTCGGACTGGACGACCACGCGCGAGCAGTTCACGGCGGTGCTGAAGGGCTGGCAGCCGAACGGCTCGTGACCTCCTTTGCCGTGTTGCGGAGCCTTTGCGGCTTTGCATAGTTGGCCGATCGGCGCCCCGGAGTGGATCAGTCCGGTGCGGCATGATGGGGCGCATGGGGACCGAGGGCGCCAACTTCCGTGTGATCGCGGGGCGTTACCGCCTCGAGGCGAGGCTCGGTCGCGGCGGCATGGGCGTCGTATGGCGGGCGACCGACCAGTTGCTGGGCCGGGGCGTGGCCGTCAAGGAACTGCCCCTCGACGAGACGCTCTCCGCGGCCGAGGCTCGGCGCCAGCGCGAGCGTACGTTTCGCGAGGCCCAGGCGGTCGCGCAGCTCAGCCATCCGCATGTCATCGTCGTGCACGACGTCGTGGAGGACGACGAACGCCCGTACATCGTCATGGAGTTGATCGACGGCGTCTCCCTCGCCGACCGGATCGCGGCGCGCGGGCCCGTCGACGCGCCGGAGGCCGCCCGGATCGGCGTCGATCTGCTGAGCGCGCTGCGCACGGCCCACGCGGCCGGGGTCCTGCACCGGGACATCAAACCGGACAACGTGCTCATCGAGCACGGCACCGACCGCGTCGTCCTCACCGACTTCGGCATCGCCCAGGTGCCGGGCGCCAGCACGCTCACCGAGTCCGGGTCCTTCGTCGGCTCGCCCGAGTACACCGCGCCCGAGCGGATGTCGGGCTCCGGGACCGGCCCCGCCTCCGACCTGTGGTCGCTGGGTGCGCTCCTGTGTGCGGCCCTCAGTGGTGAATCGCCGTTCCGTCGCGACTCTTTGAGCGGTGTCGTGCATGCCGTCGTGTCCGACGAGATACGTCCGCCCGGGCAGGCGGCGCCGATCCTGCCGGTCGTCCAGGGGCTGTTGGAGCGCGATCCGGGGCGGCGGCTGGATGCGGCGGGGGCCGAGCGGATGCTGGGTGAGTTCCTGGAGACGGGGGTCGTGTCCGTTCGCGCGCCTGTGCCGAAACGGTTCAGCAGGGCGGAGCGGCCGTACTCGCCGCGCAGCGTTCTGGCCACGGCGGTGCTGGTCGCCGCGATGGCCGTGGCGGGGGTGTCGGCGGCGGCGCTGCTGGTGAACGGCGACGGGGACGGGGGTGTGGTGCCGACCAGTTCGACGCCGGGGACGGCGAGTTCCGCCGACGGGAGTGATACGCCGGGTGCCTCCGGTGGACCCGGTACGGCCGGCTCCTCCAGTAACCCCAGTACGGCGGGCCCCTCCGGCAAACCCAGCACCTCCACTGCGTCCTCCTCCCCCTCCCTCTCCCCTTCACCCAGCCGCACCCCGACGCCCACCCCACCCCCCACGCCCACCAACCCCGGATAAAGCGGAGATAAGTTGCGGCCTGAGTCACGGCTCTGTGACCGGAAAGCATTCCCGCTGGATGCCGAAGCGCTTGCCGCGATATTGATGGACGCATGAGCAGCAACGGGGGAGCCCCTTACCGGCCCGACGAGCCGACGAGTTTCGGCCTGCAACCGCCGCAGCCGAACCCGTCGGCACCTGTGCCGCACCCGGGCAACCCGTATGCGGTGCCCACCGAGGTCGTATCGCACCAGGGCGCGCCCGCCCAGCCCGCCGCGCCGACCCCGCCCCCGGCACAGTCCGCGCCCGTCGCGCCCTCCCAGCCCGCGGATCCGGACCCCGGCACCGGACGTCTGATCGCGGGCCGTTACCGGCTGCTCGCCAAGCTCGGGCACGGCGGTATGGGCACGGTCTGGCGGGCCAAGGACGAGACCGTGGATCGCGAGGTCGCCGTCAAGGAGCCGCGCGTACCGGACCATCTTCCCGAACGCGAACGTGTCAAGGCCTTCGAGCGGATGCGCCGCGAGGCACGCGCTGCGGCCCGGCTCGACCATCCGGCGGTCGTGAACGTGCAT
The DNA here is from genome assembly GCF_900103585.1 of Streptomyces sp. cf386. Lineage (GTDB taxonomy): Bacteria > Actinomycetota > Actinomycetes > Streptomycetales > Streptomycetaceae > Streptomyces. The sequence continues at coordinate 343,769 of NZ_FNHV01000003.1, read as the reverse complement.
GACGTCGCCGTCGTGGACGGCCGGCCGTGGATCGTGATGGAGCTGGTGCAGGGCCGTTCGATGGGCAGCGCGCTGCAGGAGGGCACGCTCGGGGCCCGGGATGCGGCGAGAATCGGCCTCGAAGTGCTAGGTGCGCTGGAGGCCGCGCACGCGGCGGGCATCCTGCACCGTGACGTGAAGCCGGACAACGTCCTTCTCGGCCGCCACGACCGCGTCGTCCTCACCGACTTCGGCATCGCCCAGATCGAGGGCGAGACCAACCTCACCGACACCGGCGGCTTCGTCGGCTCGCCCGAGTACATCGCGCCGGAGCGGGTGCTGGGCCAGCGGCCCGGCCCGTCGAGCGACCTGTGGTCCCTGGGTGTCGTCCTGTACGCGGCGACGGAGGGTGTCTCGCCGTTCCGCCGCAGCAACACCCCCGCGACCCTCCAGTCCGTCCTCAACGCCGTGCCCTCGCCGCCCGCCGCCGCGCAGGGACCGCTCGCCGAGGCCATCAACGGCCTGCTCCAGAAGGACCCGGCGCGCCGCCCGAACGCTGCGCAGACGCGTGCGCTGCTGGAAGAGGCCGCCAACCCGCCGACGCCGGCCACCACCCAGGTCGTGCGGATCCCCGACGGCGGCAAGGGCGGAGTCCGGCTGGGGCGCAAGACGTTGCTCGGCATCGGTGCGGCTGTCGTCGCGGGTGCGGTGGCGGCGTATCTGGTGATCGCGGATCCGTTCGCGGGCCCGCTGCCGGACGGCTGGAAGACCCACCAGGAGAAGGCTCTCGCCGCGACCCTGGCGGTGCCCGACGGCTACAAGCGGGGTGTGCCCGAGGAGACGGACGACGACCACTGGGTCACGTACACCGACGCCAGCGGCGCCATATCGATCGGCTTGCGGCTCGACAAGAAGGCCGAGGACACGGGCAGCAACATCGCGGGCTCCGCGGCCGCCGAGATGTACGACGACGACGGCGACTTCAAGCAGAGCGGCTCTTACGAAGCCAGCATGCCGGCGAACCCGAAGACACAGCCCGACGAGACCACCTACCAGGGCAAGAAGTCCGCAGAGAACACGATCGTCTACACCACCACGGACACCCAGAACCCGCGCCCGCGCGAGATGAGGATCTTCTACTACAAGACCTCCGCCGGTGACATGTACAAGCTCACCGTCAACTACCCGGGCGCAGGCGACTTCATGGAACGCGGACGCGAGGTGGCGCAGACGGCCATCTCGAACCTGGACATCGACAAGCTCTGAACTGGCCAACGACCCGCCCCGCAAGGTAGGCATGGGGCATGACCAACGACGGGGGCGGCACCGGCCACAAGGAGCGTGTGATCGGCGGGCGTTACCGCCTGGTCGAGCGCATCGGCTCCGGCGGGATGGGCACCGTCTGGCGGGCGCTGGACCAGCTCGTGGAGCGCGAAGTCGCCGTCAAGCAGCCGAGGTTGCCCGGCGACCCGGAGGACGCGGCCCATCAGCGGGCCGCCCATCGGCTCTACCGCGAGGCCCGCGCCGCCGCCCGCGTCGACCACCCGGCCGCCGTCTCCATCCATGACGTCGTCGTCGAGGACGGACTGCCCTGGATCGTCATGGAGTTGGTCCGCGGCGAGTCCCTGCACGAGGTCCTCCAGCGCGGCCCGCTCCGGCCCGCGGAGACGGCCCGCATCGGCCTGTCCGTTCTCGGCGCCCTGCGCGCCGCCCACGACGTCGGCATCGTGCACCGGGACGTCAAGCCCGCCAACGTCCTGCTCGGCCCCCACCGCCGCGTCGTCCTCACCGACTTCGGCATCGCCCACATCCAGGGCGAGGAATCCCTCACCGTCAGCGGCGAGTTCATCGGATCCCTGGAGTTCATCGCCCCCGAGCGCATGTCCGGCCGCGGCGCCGGGCCCGCCTCCGACCTGTGGTCGCTGGGTGTGCTCTTGTACGCCGCCGTGGAGGGCTGGTCGCCCTTTCGCCGTACGACCCTGGAGTCCACGCTCGCCGCGATCCTCGCCGCCGACCCGCCCGAGCCGAAACAGGCGGGGCCGCTGGGGTCGTTGATCGTACGGCTGCTGGCGAAGGATCCCGAGCGGCGGCCGGACGCGCGGGAGGTCGGCTCGGTCCTGGAGGCGGTGGCGGAGGGATGGCCGGTGCCGGAGCCCTCCGGGGGTGCGGCGGGGGCGGGGCCGCAGGACGCCTCGGGGCTGCGGGAGTTCGCGGAGGACTCGGGGACCGTACGGCTGCGAGGCGCGGCGGCGGGTGGACCGGCGGGCGAGGCGGGGGACGAGGCAGGGAGCGGGCCTGGGAGCGAGCCGGGGAGTGAGCCTGGGAATGGGCCGGGGAGCGGGCCTGGGAATGGCCCTGGGAATGGGCCGGGGAGCGGGCCTGGGAATGGCCCTGGGAACGGGCATGGGGCCGATTCGACATCCGGGTCCACATCCGGCTCGTCCTCGGATCCCACGTCCCCCAACCCCAACCCCAACCCCAACCCCACCCCCACCCTCGACCCGACCCCGCAACGCAGAGGCAGCACCCTTCTCCGCCCGATCCCCGTGGCACTCCTCGGCGTCCTCCTCATCGCCGGCACCTGGTTCACCGCCTCCGCCTACCTCGTCGACAAGGGCGAGGACGTCAAGGAGATGAACCCCACCTACAGCTCGGCCCCCCTGACCCCGGCCAAGACCCCCAGCCCTCGCCCCACTTCCACTCCCACCCCCGCCGGCGGCACCTGGATCGCGCACGAGGAGAAGGACATGAACGCCGTCCTCTCCCTCCCCGCCGAGTACAAGGAGATGGCGAGGGAGGGCAGCGCCACCGACCCGCCCCGGCTCGTCGTCTACGACATCGGCCTCGTCCAGGTCCGCCTCACCCAGTGGGACAAGGCGCCCCGCCCGTTGCTGGACCAGGCGGAGGAGGCCCAGGAAACCTGGAACAGCTACAACAACGACGCGAGCAGCCAGTACACGCGCACCAGCTTCAAGGGCTACGACGCCGTCCTCGTCGACACCACCTACGGCATGGAGGAGTCCCCGTCCCGCGTCATGCAGCTGTTGATCGTTACCGAGGACGACCGCATGTACGAGCTGCGCGTCGACATGCCCAAGGGCACGCCCTCGGAGAAGAAGGGCACCGCGGTCTTCAAGGGAGCCCGTGACCGACTCGAGATCGAGTGACTCGGCGCCGATTCGGCAACGCCCTGATCAGCGTGTTTGTTGCCAGTGGACACTGGCGGCATGTGAGCACTCGGTGAATCCGCGTTACTGACGGGTACACAAAGGCCCCGCTCCGGCATACCCTGCGGCTCATGACGGACGCGCAGGCCCCGGCCAAGACCGGCACGAACCCCCTCGCCCCCGCACCGGAGGGCGCCCGTACCGCCGCCGACGTGGTCACCCCCGAGCTGGTCGCCCAGCTCACCAAGGGCGTGGTCGGCTCCGGTCGTACGGCCAACCACACGCCGTTCACCGGCGAGAAGCTGGCCGACCTGCCGGAATCCACGCCCGAGGACGTGCAGAAGGCCTTCGAGGCGGCCCGTAAGGCGCAGGCCGTCTGGGCCCAGGTCCCCGTGCGGCAGCGCGCCGCCGTCCTGCTCCGCTTCCACGACCTGGTGCTCGAACGCCAGGCCGAGGTCCTCGACCTCATCCAGCTGGAGACCGGCAAGGCCCGGCTGCACGCCCACGAGGAGGTGCAGGCCGTAGCCGTCGCGGCCCGCCACTACGGCCGTAAGGCCCCCGCCTACCTGAAGCCGAAGCGACACGCGGGCGCCATGCCCACGCTGACGAAGGTCACCGAACTGCGCCACCCGCGCGGCGTCATCGGTCAGATAGCCCCCTGGAACTACCCCCTGGAGCTGTCCGTCGGCGACGCGCTCCCGGCGTTCGTCACGGGCAACGCGGTCGTCATGAAGCCCGACACCGAGACCTGCCTCACCGCGCTCTGGGCCCGTGACCTGCTCATCGAGGCGGGACTCCCCGCCGATGTCTTCCAGGTCGTCCTCGGCGAGGGCCCGGTCGTCGGCCCCGAGGTCGTCCGGCACGCCGACTACGTCTCCTTCACCGGCTCCACCCGCACCGGCCGCGAGGTCGCCCAGGGCGCCGCCGCCCGTCTGGTCGGCGTCTCCCTCGAACTCGGCGGCAAGAACGCCATGCTGGTGCTGGAGGACGCGGACATCGAGAAGGCCGCCGCGGGCGCCGTCCGCGCCTGCTTCTCCTCCGCGGGCCAACTGTGCATCTCCATCGAGCGGTTGTACGTCCACGAGTCGATCGCCGACGCCTTCGTGGAACGCTTCGCCGCCCGCACCAAGGCGATGCGGCTGGGCAGGTCCCTCGCCTACGGCGCCGACATGGGCTCCCTGGTCGGCGAGCGCCAGCTGGAGACGGTCACCCGGCATGTGGAGGAGGCCGTCGCCAAGGGCGCGAAGGTCGTCGCCGGCGGCTCGGCCCGCCCCGACATCGGCCCGTACTTCTTCGAGCCGACCATCCTCGACGGCGTCGAGGCGCCGATGGCCGTCTGCGCCGAGGAGACCTTCGGCCCGGTCGTCTCGATCTACCGATTCAAGACGGAGGACGAGGCGATCGAGCAGGCCAACTCCACGGCGTACGGCCTGAACTCCTCGGTCTGGACGAAGGACGGCAGCCGCGGCCGCGCGGTCGCCGCCCGCCTGCGCACCGGCACGGTCAACGTCAACGAGGGCTACGCCCCGGCGTACGGCAGCGTCCAGTCGCCCATGGGCGGCATGAAGGACTCCGGCCTCGGCCGCCGCCACGGCTCCGAGGGCATCCTCAAGTACACGGAGGCCCAGACGGTCGCCCAGCAGCGACTGCTGCCGATGGCGCCGTCGCTGGGCATGGACGACGAGAAGTACGCGCAGTTCATGAGCCGGAGCCTGCGCCTGATGAAGGCGTTCCGTTTCCGCTAGACCAGCTTGACCGGCTGGACCGAACTGCCTCGGTCAGAGGCCGCACCGCCGCTTTACCGCTTTCAATGAGGAGAGCACGTGTCACAGGAGAACTCTGCCCACAAACAGGACGACGGCTCCGGATACGACTATGACGTCATCGTCGTCGGGTCGGGGTTCGGCGGGTCCGTCACGGCGCTCCGCCTGACCGAGAAGGGCTACCGCGTCGGGGTACTGGAGGCCGGCCGCCGCTGGACCCGCGAGACCCTCCCCAAGAACTCCTGGGACCTGAAGAACTACCTCTGGGCACCCAAGCTCGGCATGTACGGCATCCAGCGCATCCACCTGCTGGGCAACGTCATGGTGCTGGCGGGCGCGGGCGTCGGCGGTGGCTCCCTCAACTACGCCAACACCCTCTACGTACCGCCGAAGCCCTTCTTCGACGACCCGCAGTGGCGTGACATCACCGACTGGCAGGAGGAGTTGAAGCCGTACTACGACCAGGCCCAGCGCATGCTCGGCGTACGGCTCAACCCGACGATGACCCCCTCCGACGTCCATCTGAAGGCGGCGGCCCAGCGGATGGGCGTCGGCGACACCTTCCACATGGCACCGGTCGGCGTCTTCTTCGGCGACGGCAAGGACGCCGAGGGGGAGTCCCAGGCCAAGCCCGGCCAGGAGGTCGCCGACCCGTACTTCGGCGGGGCGGGCCCGGCGCGCAAGGCGTGCACGGAGTGCGGTGAGTGCATGACGGGCTGCCGACACGGCGCAAAGAACACCCTCAACGAGAACTACCTCTACCTGGCCGAGAAGGCGGGCGCCGTTGTCCACCCCCTGACGACGGTCGTCTCGATCACGGACGACTCGCAGGGCGGCTACGCGGTCGCGACGCTGCCGACCGACCGCAAGGGGAAGACCAAGGGGCGGGGGGAGTCCGAGGGCAGGTTGTTCAAGGCCCGCCGAGTGGTGGTGGCGGCGGGCACGTACGGCACCCAGACCCTCCTGCACCGCATGAAGGCGGGCGGCCAACTGCCGTACCTCTCCCCGAAGCTGGGCGAGCTGACCCGCACCAACTCGGAGGCCCTGGTCGGCGCGCAGACCGTCAACCGGCGCTACCGCAAGGTCACGGGCGAGCCGAAGGTCGACTTCACCCGCGGAGTCGCCATCACGTCCTCGATCCACCCGGACGAGAACACCCACATCGAGCCGGTCCGCTACGGCAAGGGCTCCAACTCGATGGGCGGCCTGTCGATCCTCCAGGTCCCGTACGCGGAGGGCTCGTCGAGGGTGGCGGCCTGGCTGGCGAACGCGGCCCGGCATCCCCTCCTGGTCCTGCGCTCCCTCTCCAACCGCCGCTGGTCGGAACGGACCATCATCGGCCTGGTGATGCAGTCGCTGGACAACTCGCTGACGACGTATCTGAAGCCGGACGGCGTCGGCAAAGGCCTGCTGACCGCCCGCCAGGGCCACGGCGCTCCCAACCCCAAGCAGATCAAGGCCGCCTCGGAGGCCGCGTCGGCCATCGCGGCCGATATCAACGGCTTCGCCGGCTCCAACGTCGGCGAGCTGATGGGCACCCCGCTCACCGCCCACTTCCTCGGCGGCTGCCCGATCGGCGACTCGCCCGAGACCGGCGTCATCGACCCGTACCACCGCCTGTACGGCCACCCCGGCATCTCGGTCGTCGACGGGGCGGCCGTCTCGGCCAACCTGGGGGTGAACCCCTCCCTGACGATCACCGCGCAGGCCGAGCGGGCGATGTCGTACTGGCCCAACAACGGCGAGACCGACCCGCGTCCCGCGCAGGGAGCGGCATACGAACGCCTGAAGCCGGTCGAGCCCCAGTCCCCGGCGGTCCCGGCCGAGGCGTTCGGGTCGCTCAGGCTGCCGTTCCTGGGGATGCCGGCGGTGCCGCCGAAGAAGTAGCGGGCGGCGACGGACAAACCCAACAGACATAAGAGAAGGACCTGCACCCCCCTCCGAGCGCAGGTCCTTCTCTGTCTTGCGGTAAAGCTATTGGCGAGGCTCAGGCCTCAGCGAGGCTCAGGCCTCCGCACCGACCTTGCGGCGCTTCATGGCGAACACGACGCCCGCACCGGCGAGGATGGCGACGCCACCGATGGTCGCGATGACCGGGAGCTGGGAGCTGGAACCGGTCTCGGCCAGGTTGCCCGTGATCTCCTGGACCTCACCCTGCGGCTTCTTGCCGTCGATGCCCGAGGGCTTCTCGCCGGTCGGGTCGGCGGGGTCGACGTCACCGGGGTTGCTGCCCGCGGCGAGCACAGTGAACTCGTAGAACTCACCGTTGCCGTAGCACGCGGCGTCGTCGCCGGCGTAGATCGCCTGGCTCACCGCGAAGGACGCGCCGGCCGGGGCGGAGGACTTCACGCGGACGCGGAGGTCCAGCGAGGAGGAGGAGTTCGCCTCCAGCTTGTCGAGGGAGGCGACGAAGCTACCGGTGAAGACGATCTTGCCGTCCTCGTCCTTGTAGAAGTCCTGGTAGCTGCTGGTCCACTTGCCGTCCTCCTTGACCTGGATCTCGGCCAGGTCAAGGTACAGCGAGGACTCGTCGTTGACCTCGTCCGCGTACTCGGTGAACGCCTCGATCCAGACGTTCTCCAGGTCCTTGTCGGAGTTGTTCGTGGCGACGAACTCGAAGTTGTGCCACCCCGAACCCGCGACGATCTTGCTCGGCAGACCGGAGATCTCGGCCGAGAGGTTGTCGTCGAGGTCGAAGGTCTCGCAGTCCTCGTACGGGTTCCACGACTCGTCGTCCTCGGGGGCGCTCTCCGATGGGGACGGTGAGGCGGAGGTCGTGGCGTCTTCGGTGGGCGTCGGCTCTTCGGTGGCCGGCGTGGTGGCGTCTTCGGTGGGCGTCGGCTCTTCGGT
>NZ_FNHV01000003.1:0-336000 GCF_900103585.1 Streptomyces sp. cf386 | reverse complement strand
GTGGCGTCTTCGGTGGGCGTCGGCTCTTCGGTGGCCGGCGTGGTGGCGTCTTCGGTGGGCGTCGGCTCTTCGGTAGCCGGCGTGGGTTCCGTCACCGTCGGCGACGGGTTGGTCTCGTCCGTGGCGAACGCGACCGGCGCGGACAGCAGCGCGATCGGCGCTATGACAGCTGTCGTGGCCGCGGCGGCCAGTGCACGGCGAAGCTTCATGAAGACCTCGAAAGTCCGGAGTGCTGCGACCTCGCAACACGCGAATGGCAGGGAGGCCTCCGCGTGTGGGGCGCGGGTGTGGCCCGTGGTTCGCAGGGTTTGATCCGTGACTGCTGTGAATGGTTGTGCCTGCACTAACAGGTTTCTTATGTGGCCTGCATCACACCTGTGTGGTACCCGGGAGCCTCTGCTGGGCGGTCCGGAGCTGACGTACGCTCAGCCGGCGATCAGCCCACTGAGAGGAAGCGCACACCGCCGTGACCGATAAGCCGTCCGAGGGCTCGTCCATACCGGACGAGGAATGGGAGAAGTTCGTCCGGGACGCCGAACGCGACCGGGCCTCCGCCGCCCCGAAGGAACCCTCCGCCCGCGCCCGCATGGTCACCGAACGCCTGCGCCAACAGGACGCCCGCGGGGAACTGCCCGCCGGCTGGCGCACCGGCCCCGCCTGGCAGGAGATGAACGGCCGGTCCCCGCGTCGACGCAAGGTGTGGAGCGCGCTCGGCGTCCTGCTCGCCGTCGCCGTGGCAGTGATCGCCCTCAAGCCGTCCGCCGCGCTGTCCTTGCTGCCCGGCGGCTCCGACGCCGAGGTGCCGTCGGCGTCACCGCTGGCGGCGGAGTCGACCCGGCCCAGCGGTGCGCCCGGTGACGCGGCAGGTCAGCCCACGAGGAAGCGGCCGTTCGCCGGCTCCCCGGCCGAGCGTTGGTCCGCGGGCGCGGACGCCATCGAGGTGCCGAAGGCCAAGGCGGTCAGCGGGGTTCCCGCCGCGCGGATCGAGGCGGCCCTGCGGCGTACGAAGGAGTTCCTCGTCGCCTCCAACCTCGACCGCGACGTGCTGTACGGCGCCGAGCCGAAGACGGCACTGGCGCTCCTCGACCCGCTGTCGAAGGAGTACGTCGCCCACCTGCGCGCGGGCCTGCACCGACCCACCGTCGAGAACGACCCCAAGTGGAACGTCACCCGCTTCGACCCGGACGAGATCGAGCTCGTCGGCGCCGAGGTGAAGGTGCGCGGCCGTATGACGGTCGAACCCGGTGAGGGCAACGGCGGAAGAGCGCTGATCCGGGCCGACTACACCTTCGTGTACCCGGTGGCCAGGGCCGCCGGCGGCGAGGAGGTCACGCGCACGATCGTCCGCCGGGCCGTCGAGGTGGAGGTCGTCGACCCCGTCAGGTACCAGGCGACGGAGGGCCGCATCTGGCTGCACGACCTCAGCAGCGAAATCGGCAACGACAGCTGCCGACAGGGTGACGGCTTCATCCATCCGAGGTTCCAGGCCGACCTGTACGCCAGCCCCGAGCCGTCCGGTGACGTGGTGGATCCGTACGACCGGAGCAGGGAGCTGGACGGGGCGGCGGGGGAGAAGGAAGGGACGAAGGAGTGCGGCACCGTCTCACGCACCTGACGGGCCTTCACGCGTCACGGTCCTTGGTAGGAACGGCATGAGAAGGGCCCCGCAGGCAGTAGCTGCGGGGCCCTTCTTCCGTCAGCACCGACGTCAGGGCAGCGTCGGTGCCTGAGGAGCGGCGCCGGGGGGTTGCGCCGCTGGTCAGGAGGGTCTCGGCCGATGGCGATGCGGTTGCCCATGGCGGGACCCGGTGGTTCCTCCGCATCGTGCTTGATGGATGCGGCCACCGCAACTGCTGTACTTCCGCCGGTCGGCCCCGGGCGTCCCCGGAGCCGACCCTCTTGGGTGACCGGGCTGCTGTCCCCTGCCGTCCGGTCACTTACCTGGAGCGAGGTCCCACGGCGTACGGCGTGATCCGTTCGCCTCATCGCTCCAGTGAGCCACGCGTGGTTCTTTCGGGCCCGCCCCTGGCTGGCACGGACACCGGTACCAACGAAGGGTTCCGGGAGGCGTCACGCTCCGTCCGGGTGAGAGGGGTGCCGAACTCAGATGCGACCGCGGCACAGTTCGAGCAGGGTCATGGCGAGGGACGTGCCCGGCTTGCCCAGCGCCTCGCTGTAGTGGTTGAGGACGTCCATCTCGCGGGAGAGGTTCACGCGCCGGCCGCCGGAATTGATCCGCGCCTCCTGGATGACGGCCGAGACGGCCATACGTTCGTGGATCAGCCCGATGATCCGGTCGTCCAGGGCGTCGATGCGTTCACGGGCACCGGTGATCACGTCCGCGGCCTCGGTGGTGCGGGCGCCGGTCACGTCGATGGCGGTCATTTCGGGGCTCCTCGTGGGCGGGGGCGGTGCCCCGGTACCGACAGGTCCCGGAAACGCCAGACGCCCCGGACCTTGTCGGCCCGGGGCGCCTGGGAAGTCGCTTGTCAGTTGCTCAAGCAGCACGACCATGGCAGCCGGCGGGCCGGGTGCCATAGGTAAAGACGAAGGTCGGGTGCGTGAGCATGGGGTCAGTATGCCGGGCCGGTCGGGGACGTCCAACCCGGTTCGCATCCTGAGACGGCAGGCAGCCCCGGGCGGCCGGGACCGCCCCCACGGCCACCCCGGTAGAATCGGCACCACAGACCCCAGCCCAGCCGCCGGAAGGCAACCCGTGTCACCAGCGACCCCCGCTGCCGCCGCCCCCGACACCGTCCTGGTCGTCGACTTCGGTGCGCAGTACGCCCAGCTCATCGCCCGCCGCGTCCGCGAGGCCCGGGTCTACAGCGAGATCGTGCCGAGCACCATGCCCGTCGCGGAGATGCTCGCCAAGAACCCGGCGGCGATCATCCTCTCCGGCGGCCCCTCGTCCGTGTACGAGGAGGGCGCCCCCAGCCTCGACCGCGCGCTCTTCGAGGCCGGCGTCCCCGTTTTCGGCATGTGCTACGGCTTCCAGCTGATGGCCCGGTCCCTCGGCGGCACCGTCGACAACACCGGCGCCCGCGAGTACGGCCGTACGGATCTCCACGTATCGAAGTCGTCCTCCACCCTCTTCGAGGGCACCCCCGCCGAGCAGGCCGTCTGGATGTCGCACGGCGACGCCTGCTCCGCCGCCCCCGAGGGCTTCTCCGTGACGGCCTCCACGGACGTCGTCCCGGTCGCCGCCTTCGAGAACGACGACAAGAAGCTGTACGGCGTCCAGTACCACCCCGAGGTCATGCACTCCACGCACGGTCAGCAGGTGCTGGAGCACTTCCTGTACCGGGGTGCGGGCCTGAAGCCGGACTGGACCACCGGCAATGTGATCGAGGAGCAGGTCGCGGCCATCCGTGAGCAGGTCGGCGACAGGCGCGCCATCTGCGGGCTGTCCGGCGGCGTGGACTCCGCCGTGGCGGCGGCGCTGGTCCAGAAGGCCATCGGCTCCCAGCTGACCTGCGTCTATGTCGACCACGGCCTGATGCGCAAGGGCGAGACCGAGCAGGTCGAGAAGGACTTCGTGGCCGCGACCGGCGTACAGCTGAAGGTCGTGGACGCGGAGGAGCGCTTCCTCACCGCTCTGAAGGGCGTCTCCGACCCCGAGGAGAAGCGGAAGATCATCGGCCGGGAGTTCATCCGGGTCTTCGAGCAGGCGCAGGCCGAGATCATCGCGGACGAGGGTCCGGCGGTGGAGTTCCTCGTCCAGGGCACTCTGTACCCCGATGTGGTCGAGTCCGGTGGCGGCACCGGTACCGCCAACATCAAGTCCCACCACAACGTGGGCGGCCTCCCCGAGGACCTCGAGTTCCAGCTGATCGAGCCGCTGCGCAAGCTGTTCAAGGACGAGGTCCGGATGGTCGGGCAGGAGCTCGGCCTGCCGGACGAGATCGTCCAGCGCCAGCCGTTCCCGGGCCCGGGCCTGGGCATCCGGATCGTCGGCGAGGTGACGAAGGAGCGTCTCGACCTGCTCCGCGAGGCCGACGCCATCGCCCGTGAGGAGCTCACGGCGGCCGGCCTCGACCGTGACATCTGGCAGTGCCCGGTGGTGCTGCTCGCCGACGTCCGCAGCGTGGGTGTGCAGGGTGACGGGCGGACGTACGGCCACCCGATCGTCCTGCGCCCGGTGTCCTCCGAGGACGCGATGACCGCCGACTGGTCGAGGCTGCCGTACGACGTCCTGGCGCGGATCTCGACCCGGATCACCAACGAGGTGAGCGACGTCAACCGTGTCGTCCTCGACGTGACGTCGAAGCCGCCGGGGACGATCGAGTGGGAGTAGGCGGCCCGTAGGCGATTCGGCCCTAGGTGCGCTTGATCGTGCGCAGGGGCCGGCCGGGCTGCCAGATCTGGACGACGAGGTACTTCTCGTCCTCGACGTAGGTCCTCACGACCTCCGTCAGCTCGGTACGGAAGAGGTGGAACGGCTCCGGCGGTTCCACCTCTTCGGTGTATGCGGCCTTCACCTGCGGATCCTCGACCTCGATCGCCCGCCCGGCGACGCGTACGTCGCCCCCGCCCATCGACTGCCCCTCGCCGGGGTTCGCCTGCAGCGCGAAGCGCGGGTCGCGGCGCAGGTCGAGGGCCTTGAGCGAGTCCGGCATCATGCCGAGCCACAGCTCGCCGTTCAGGAAACGGACCTCCAGGCCGGTGGTGCGCGGGGAGCCGTCCTTGCGGAGGGTGGCGAGGATGTGGTGGGTGAAGGCGCCGAAGCGTTCCTCCGTGGTGCGGGCGAGGTCCGGTTCCGCCTCGGTGAAGGTTGCCCAGTTCGCTGTCATACGGCGAGTGTCGCGCCGATACCCGACATCCGCTGTCTGGTTTCCAGGGCCTTCGGCGGCCGGATGCGACGGCCGGATGGGCGGGATCTTTACAGAACATCTCTGTTCTCCTGCGCTGACCGACGGTAACTTCCGCCCCGTAAGCCACCCAGTGCTGGAGGACACATGCACGGGACGCCCCTCGGGTCCACTCCGCCCCCGCCGCTGCCCACCGACCGGTTGCAGTTCGCGATGCCGCCGATGCACGAGTCAGTCGAGGACGAGCGCAGGCATCGCAAGGAACGGCTCGCGGGCGCGTTGCGCATCTTCGGGCGGCTCGGGTTCGAGGACGGGGTCTCGGGGCACATCACCGCGCGCGACCCCGAGTTCAGCGACTGCTTCTGGGTCAACCCGTTCGGGATGCCGTTCAAGCACGTCACCGTCAGCGACCTGGTGCTCGCCAACTCCGAGGGCCAGGTGATCGACGGCCGCTACCACGTCAACCAGGCCGCCTTCACCGTGCACTCCCAGGTCCACGCCGCCCGCCCCGACGTCGTCGCGGTCGCCCACTGCCACTCGGTGCACGGGCGCGCGCTCGCGGCACTGGGCGAACTGCTCGATCCGATCACCCAGGAAAGCTGCGCCTTCTACGAGGACCACGCGCTCTACGACGCGTACTCGGGGGTGGCCGTCGACGCGGTGGAGGGCCGCCGGATCGCGGGCGCGCTCGGTTCGCGCAAGGCCCTCGTCCTGCGCAACCACGGGCTGCTGACCGTCGGAGACTCGGTGGACGCGGCGGCCTGGTGGTTCCTGTCGATGGAACGGTCCTCCCAGGTGCAGCTGACGGCCCAGGCGGCGGGGCGTCCGGTCCTCATCGAGCACAAGCTGGCGGTGGCGACGCGGGAGCAACTGGGCGGGGACCTGGTGGCGTGGATCAACTACCAACCCTTGTGGCAGGACATCAGCCGGAGCGAGCCGGATCTGCTGAGTTGACGTGCGCACCCCGGAGTTCAGAAGCCCCGGAGGACCACGGCCTTCGTCATCGCGAACTCCTCGTCCGTGAGGATCCCGTCCCGGTGCAGTTCGCCCAGCTCCCGCAGCCTGCGCAGCAGTACGTCGTGGTGGTCGGCCGGGGGTGGGACGGACGCCGCCAGGTGGGGGCGGTCGGCGTGGTCGACGCCGGTGCGGGTGGACGGGTGCGGCAGGCGGGCGGTGACGGCGGTGGCGACCAGGGCGGTGAGCAGGTCACGGCGGGCGCTGCCCCACAGGTCCAGGGCGTACGGGTCCTTCTCCGGCGGCAGTTTGGAGAACACCGTCTCGCGGGTCACGAAGCGCAGGAAGCCGTCCTCGTAGCCGGAGTTGGGCAGCCACTCGACCTGGACGAGATCGCCGACGTTGATGATCCTGGGGCCGGTCGCCCGCTTGACCCGGTCGGAGGTGTCGGACCAGTCGATCCGCACCTCGGTGCCGTCGAAGGAGACCGTGCCGTCGGAGGAGCGGACGGAGACCGGGACCGGCGGGCCGGGCAGGAGGTAGGTCTTGGTCGCCTCCTTGGGGATCTGGTCCAGGAGCAGTGCGTGGCGGATCTCCTCGGCGACGTACTCGGCGACCCCGGCCCGATCGATGTCCACCGCCAGCCGGTAAGGATCCGCGGTGTCGGGCAGCCGGCCGCCCGTCGCCTGGAGCAGCGGGTCGGCGCCCTCGCGCAGCCGCATGCGCAGGCGTCCGCGTTTGCGTTCGGGTTCGAAGACGATGCTTGCCACGGCTTCGAGGGGTACGGCGATCTCTCCGTACGTCTGCCTCAGCAGGGGCACGGAGCGGTGGAGCCCCGGCGTGATCCGGACCGTTGTGCCGTCGAAGGCCCAGGTCCCGTCGCGCTGGATGATCTCGGCCATAAGGGAATTCTCGCAGGGGGGTCAACACGGGAGCCGCTCGTCACCCGCGCCGACCGGGCCTGCCGGGGGTGTGGGGCGGCGGACCTGCCGGGTGTCGGGCGGGTGATGTAGGGCACAATTCGCTGTCGTTGCACGGGAGTTGTCGGTGGTGCGGGTGCCTCGCCCGACGGGTGGCCGAAATCCGTGGTGGCCGGTATCTGAGACGGGCTGCCGATAGTGGGGCCGTGAGGCTATAAGGCCATGAGGCCATGAGGTGATTTGGTCATCGGACCACTGGCCATTCGGGCTACTGGTTGTTCGGGTCACTGGTCGTGCGGCCGGTGGGGCGTGAGGTCGTAGGGGAAGGCGGGCGTCGGGCGTGGCGGTGCAGGAGGCTGGGCAAGGCGGCTCGGGAGCGGGCGTGCACGGGGGTGGCTGTACCTGTGGGGACTGCCCGCACGGGGCGCGTGCGGGGCATCGGCGAGCGGTCGCCGAATTCCTGCTGAAGCGGGACGAGTTCGCGGCCGGGCAGGGACTTCCGGCTGCCGTGGCCCATTCGGCCTCGGCCTCCCGGCAGTGGGTCTCCGAGGAGCTGACACAGTCCGCGGAACTGGTCGCCGAGCGGGGCCGGGCCGAGAGCGAGGCGTGGCTGGCGCGACTGTGGCTTCGTACGGCGGGGGCGGTCTGGGCCCTGGTCGTGACGCTGCTTCTCGTACAGGCGCTCACGGCGATCGGGGCGGGGTGGACGTCGGCGCGTACGGCCGGGCTGCTGGCGGCGCTTGTGACCGCCGGGGCGCTCACCGCGGCGTCGTGGTTCCACCGGGCTCGGGGTGGGGCGCTGGCGCCGGTCATCGGCGAGGACAACCGGCTGTCCACGTCGCGTGCGGTCGCCGCGGCGTGGGTGCTGTTCGTGGCGTACGCCGTCCTCGTACTGGTGGGGCAGCTCGCTGCGGCGTCCGGGCACGAGGAGCGCGATGCGCTGATCGCCGGGCTCGACCTCGGGCGGGGCGCGGGCGTGGTGACCGTGCTCGCCGTGGTGTGTGCGATCGCGGTGCTGGTGCGGCGGGTGGTCGGGGTGCGGGTCCTCGGACAGCGGCTGCAGAAGGTGCGGGCGGATCGGCCCCGGGCGGCGGATCTGCTGACGGATGACGCGGGGCGGGGGACGTTCGCGGACATCCAGTACGTCGTGATCGGCGGGGTCGCGCTGCTGTTCGCGGCGGTGCGGTTGGCTCGGCGGCCGGATCAGTTGCCGGATCTGCCGTGGGGGTTGGCGGTGGTGGTGCTGATCTCCGCGGCGACGTACCTCGCCGGTAAGTACGCGGAAGGGGGTCGGCCGGTGATCCTCTCGGTGGTGCGGGCACGGGAGGCCGGGGACTTGGACGCGCCGATCCGTACGGGGGACGACGTCGAGATCCGGGGCGCCGGGTTTGTGCCGCCGGGTGCGCAGGGGGCGGACCGGTTGTCGCGGATGGTGGTGCGGGTCGGGGCGGTGCATGTGCGGGTGCCGTTGGTGCCGGTGGCCGGGGGGTTCAGCAATCCGACGGATGCGGTGCTGACGGTGCCGGTGCCTGCGGATGTGGAGCCGGGGCGGGTGGAGGTGCAGGTGGTTACTGCGGCGGGGGTGGAGACCAATCGGTACGTGATCGATGTGACTGATTGACGGGGCCTGGGCGGTTGAGTGCGTCTTGCCTCCGGCGGTTGGGCGGGGGTGCCTGCGGCGGCCTGTGCGGGTTGGGTGGGGGTGCGCGTAGCGCCTGCGGGTGTGTGGTGCTTCGGGGCCGCGTCGGGGGGTGCCCGTCCTCGGACCGGCGGCTGGACTTATGCCGGGAAGTGCCGCGTGTGGACGCCGGCCACTGCGGGCGGCCCCCCCCGACACGTCCCCTTGCCGCCGTGGGCGACCGCAGGCCCGTAGGGGTGCGTCCGGCACCAACGCCCGGGTACTGGAAACGCGCGGTACGTGGTGGAGACCCCGCTCGCCGGAGGGTTTCCTTCCGGCGGGGTGCGTCGGAAAATACGGGGGCGGTACTGGATTGAGCGGCGCAGCCACTGCGTACGTATCGTTTTTTGAGGGGTCACGGCACGGCGGGCGAGAGGCGGCTACGGGCGATGACTCACGGTATGCACACGGACACGCACCCCCCTTATCTCGACGGCGGCCGGGACTGGCGGGACAGCGCTGCCCGTTACGCACTCCTTCCGCTCCGCGTCTTCCTCGGCGTCACCTTCATCTACGCCGGCCTGGACAAACTCACCGACAGCGCCTTCCTGAAGGACTCCGGTTCGGGGTCGGTCGGCGACATGATGCGCGCCGTCCGTGACTCCGCGGCCATCCCGCAGATGGTCGACATGGCTCTGGAGAGCCCCGTCGGTTTCGGTTACGCGATTGCCTTCGGTGAACTGGCCGTCGGGATCGGCACACTCATCGGGCTGCTCGCCCGTCTGGCGGCACTCGGCGGTGCGCTCATCTCACTGAGCCTGTGGTTGACGGTGAGCTGGGCCTCCGATCCGTACTACTACGGCAATGACCTGCCCTATCTGATGGCCTGGCTGCCCCTCGTGCTTGCGGGCGCCCCCATGTTCTCCGTGGATGCCGCAATCCGTGCGCGGCGACGGCAGCGGTTGGGCGGCTACCGGTAGTTCCGGTCGGCGGGTTGGCGGGTCGGTCAGACGGTCAGTGGGGTGCCTTCGGTTGTGGGGACGGGGGTGTCGTGGTGGGGCCGTGGGCGTGGCGGCGTCTGCGTATGCCTCGGGTCACCGCCCCTGCGACGCCTGCCAGGAACAGGCCGCCCACGACGAGCGGAATCACCACGAACCACGGTGTCTCCCAGGCGTCGCCCGCGTCGCCGACATAGATGATGCCCGTGAGGGTCAGGAAGGTGCCGGCGACCAGCCTGCCGGGCTGGAACTCATGACGTAGCACGGGTCACCTCCGCCTGTCCCACGCCGACGCTGAGGTCGAGGTCCAGCGTGCCCGTCGCCTCGGTGCCCGCGGGTGGTGTCAGGGTCAGCTCCTTGTGCTTGCCCGGTGCCACGTCCACGTCCCGTTTGTCGTCGCCCGGCAACTGGATGTCTCCCACCCCTACGTCGATGCTCGCCTTCACGGTCACGTCCTTGGGGACGATCACCTTCAGCTGGCCCACGCCCACGTCGGCCCTGGTGGTCACGGTCTGGCCCTCGGCGAACTCCACGCGGGTCAGGTCCAGGGTGCCGACGCCGGTGCCCAGGTCGTACTGCGGTTGGACGTCGGCCACCGCCGCCGGCCGCCAGTTTCTTTCGATCCAGTGGGTGCTGATGTCCTTGGGCAGCGCCGCCGAGGCGGCCAGCAGGCCCGCCGTGATGATCGCCAGGAATATGGAGCCCGCTCCCGTGCGGCCCAGGAACGCGCTGACCGCTATGCCCAGGCCCAGGACGAGCAGCGCGCAGGCCAGGCCGGTCTGCAGGCTGGTACCGAGGGCGTGGTCCTCCCAGGTCGCGCCCATGCCCACGGCGCCCGCGAGCAGGGCCAGCAGGAACACCCAGCCACCGATCCAACGTGGGCCGCGCTGCTTCGGTGGACGGGGGCTTCTGGCACGTAGGTCCTGGCGGCTGTTCCAGCGGGTGCCGAGGCTGATGTTGACGGCCGCCTCGATGTCGCGGTCGCGGGAGTCGCGGGGGCCCCACAGATAGCCCGTGCCGCCCTCGTGGGTGCCGTCCTTGACGATGGGGTCGCGCCACCAGGAGGGGTAGGCGGTGGGGACCGGCGGTGCCTGGGCCTCCGGTGGCGCGTCGGCAACGGCCTGGGCGGCGAGCGGGTCGGGGTCGGGGGCGCCGCGGTGCCGGGACCAGTAGCCGGCGCCCGCGAGGAGGAGGGACACGACGACGGCGAAGGCCAGCACGCCGCCGTTGCTCAGCAGTGTCAGGAACACTCCGCAGCCGACCAGCGCGAACAGCACGGCCGTCAGTGCCTGGCCGTCCACGCGGCCGGTCAGCAGCTTGCGCACCTCGTTCTCGTCCTCGTCGTCGTACGGGACGAAGAGCCAGGCGAAGCCGTAGAAGATGAGGCCGATGCCGCCGGTCGCGGAGAGCACCGCGAGTGTGATCCGGAAGATCACCGGGTCCATGTCGCACCGCTGCCCGAGCCCTGCGCACACACCGGCCAGCATCTTGTGCCGTCGGTCGCGCCGGAACTTGTGCGGCGGTGCGAGTACGCCCGCTTCCGCCGACGCTTCTGTTTCCGCGCCCGCGTGTGCGCGCGGTTCCTCACCCGCGGCGCTCGCGGGTGCCGCGTCGGACGGGGTGCCCGCGGTGGGCACCGTGTCCGGCTCGGGCACGGAGTCCGCGGCGTGCTGGTGATCTGTCATGTGTCCATGGTGACGGGCGGGTCGGCGTGATGGGAGTCGGAATGACCCTGGTCGGACCCTGATATCCGCCCTGAGGCGGGGGCCGGGGAAGCGTTCGACGCGGCGGGCCTCGAAGATCAGGGGACTCTAGGGGGTCGACCCTGATGCCTCGCTGCTCCGACCGTGTGACCATCGATGGCATGCCGGAAGCCGCAGCAGCGCCACTCGTCGAACCGCGGCCGCCGCGCAAGCTCTACCGCAGCAGTGACGGACGCTGGCTCGGGGGCGTGGCGCGGGGGCTCGCCGGGCATCTCGGCCTGCCCGTCATCTGGGTGCGGCTCGTCTTCGTCGGCCTGTTCATGGCGGACGGCCTGGGCGCGCTGCTGTATGCCGCGTTCTGGTTCTTCGTGCCGCTCGGCGTCGGCGGTGTCGACGCACAGCGGCCGTCTCCCTTCGCCACCGAAACCGCCGCCGACGGCCGCCGCAGACTCGTCGCCCGCAAGCCGGACAAGGGGCAGATCGTCGCGCTGCTCCTCATGGTCGTCGTGGCGATGGTCTTCGTCGGCAGCGTTGATCTGGGCAACGGCGCCAAGGCCTACCTCCTGCCCGCCGTGCTCGTCGGTGCCGGCGTCGCCCTGGTCTGGCGGCAGGCGGACAATTCCCGCCGGGCCCGCTGGATGGAGGTCGGGCGGCGTCGGCGCACCCTTACTCTGCTGCGCGCCGCCGGCGGCGTCGTCCTGGTCACGGCCGGCGTCTCCGGCATCTTCGTCCTGCAGGGCTCCGCCGCCCACCTCGGCTCCGTCCTGCAGGCGGCCCTGGCGGTCCTCGTCGGTATAACGCTGCTCGCGGGCCCCTATCTGGTGCGGATGACCCAGGACCTCTCCGAGGAGCGCCTGATGCGCATCCGCGCCCAGGAGCGCGCCGAGGTCGCCGCGCATGTCCATGACTCGGTGCTGCACACCCTGACCCTGATACAGCGCAACGCGGAGAACGCGAACGAGGTCCGCCGTCTCGCCCGCGCCCAGGAGCGCGACCTGCGCACCTGGCTCTACAAACCCGAGGGCACCGGCAAGGACGAGGCCGACGAACCCATCGACCTCGCCGACGCGGTCCGGCGCAACGCCGCCGAGATCGAGGACAAGCACGGCGTCCCCATAGAGGTCGTGGTCGTCGGCGACTGCCCGCTCGACGAGAAGATCGCTGCCCAGATGCAGGCCGCGCGCGAGGCGATGGTGAACGCCGCGAAGTACGGTGGCGAGGGCGGCGCCGTGCAGGTCTACGCCGAGGTGGAGGGGAAGACCGTGTTCGTGTCCGTCCGGGACCGCGGTCCGGGCTTCGACCTCGATTCGATACCCGCCGACCGCATGGGCGTTAGAGAATCGATCATCGGCCGTATGGAGCGCAACGGCGGTACGGCCCGGCTCCGGGCGGTACCCGGCGGCGGCACGGAGGTCGAGCTGGAGATGGAGAGGGCGGAGAAGACGTCATGAGCGACCCGACCGAGGCGAACGAACCCGTGGAGTCGACCGGCGGGAGCGCGGGCGAGCGGCACGTGCGCGTGGTCCTCGTCGACGACCACCGCATGTTCCGTACGGGAGTCCAGGCCGAGATCGGCCGGACCGAGCAGACCGGCGTCGAGGTCGTCGGCGAGGCCGCGGACGTCGACCAGGCGGTCACGGTCATCACCGCGACCCGGCCCGAGGTCGTCCTCCTCGACGTGCACCTCCCGGGTGGCGGCGGCGTCGAAGTCCTGCGCCGCTGCGCCCCGTTGATGGCGGACGCCGAGCAGCCCGTCCGCTTCCTCGCGCTGTCCGTCTCGGACGCGGCGGAGGATGTGATCGGAGTGATCCGGGGCGGTGCGCGCGGGTACGTGACGAAGACGATCACCGGCACGGACCTGGTCGACTCCATCTTCCGGGTGCAGGAAGGCGACGCGGTGTTCTCGCCTCGCCTCGCCGGGTTCGTCCTGGACGCGTTCGCGTCGACGGACGCGCCGCCGGTCGACGAGGACCTCGACCGACTCACCCAGCGCGAGCGGGAGGTGCTGCGGCTGATCGCGCGAGGGTACGCGTACAAGGAGATCGCCAAGCAGCTGTTCATCTCCGTGAAGACGGTCGAGTCCCATGTCTCGGCGGTGCTGAGGAAGCTCCAGCTGTCCAACCGGCACGAGCTGACGCGGTGGGCGACGGCACGGCGTCTGGTCTGAGGCCCCAGGTCCTGGATCCCGGTCCCCGGTCCGGGGTCCCGGGTCTGGATCTCGCCCCCGCTCCCTCGCTCACACCACCCGCGTGGCCCCCGCGAACGGCATCTCGTCGAGCGGGGCCACCCGGACCGGTGCCGACGGATTGGGGGCGTGGATCATCTGGCCGTTGCCGATGTAGAGGCCCACATGGCTGATGCTGGAGTAGAAGAACACCAGGTCGCCCGGGAGCAGTTCGGAGCGGGAGACCCGGCGGCCCGCGTCGATCTGGGCGTAGGTGGTGCGGGGCAGGGAGAGGCCGGCCGAGCGGAAGGCGGCCTGGGTGAGGCCGGAGCAGTCGAAGGCGTCCGGGCCGGTCGCGCCCCAGACATAGGGGCTGCCGAGCTTGGAGTGGGCGTACGAAATGGCGGCTGCGGCCCGGGAGTTGGGGGCCTGCGCTGTGGCGGAGCCGGGCGCCAGAGCGTCGCGGGCGCCCGCCCAGGAGCGTGCGGCGCGGCCTGAGTCTCCCTGGAGCCGGGCGCGCTCCTCGGCGGTCAGCCGGGCGAGCAGGCTTCGGGCCGTGTCCAGCTTGCCGGTGATCGTGTCCTTGTGCCGACGCAGTTCGGCCTGACGGGACTTCAGTGAGGTCAGTTCGACGCGTGCGGCCCCGCGCAGCTGCTCGATCTCCCGTAGCTGCCGACGGACACCGGCGACGGACGTGGCCTGCCGGTTGCCGGCGCGTTCGGCGAACGCGGCTCCGTCGAGGTAGCGGTCGGGGTCGTTCGAGAGGGCGAGCTGAAGGGCCGGGTCGAGGCCGCCGTCGCGGTACTGTGCCGCGGCCATCGAACCCAGCGCCTCACGTGCCGAGTTGAGCTCCTCCGTCCTGCGCGCGGCCTCGTCCTGCAGAGTCCGGATCCGCCGCTCGGCCGTGTCCGCCTTCTCCTTCGCGCCGTTGTACTTCTCGGTGGCGACCTCCGCCTCCTGGTACAGCTTGTCCACCTTCGCCTTCACCTGCGCGGGTGTCAGCCGCGGTTCGGCGTGTCCGGTCCCGTTGAAGCCGGTCGCGCTCGCCGCGCCTGCCAGGGCGATCGTCCATGCCGTGCGGGCCGTGTTGCCGCCGACTGAGCGCTGACGGGGCTTTCGGTGCGCTGCCACGTGGACTGCACGTCCTTTCGTACGACCGCCTCGTCCTGCCACGTCCGCCGGGGCGGAGGGCCTATGACCGCCCCGGGAGAGCGGCGGACGTAAGAGCGCCTGGGGGAAGCGGACGTACGACCGCACCGGGGCGGGGTGCGCGTCCGGCGGCGGCCCACACAGGGGGAGCGGGCCGCCGCCGGACTTTCTCGGCGGTGGTGTCCGACTGCCGCCCCTGGCCCGGGCGGCGGTGGGGAGCCGGTCACCTGGTGGAGGACGCTAAACCTCTGTGTGTCGGGTCGGTAACGCGTTGTGCGGAAGTGCCGGGAGCGGACCGGGAGATGACCGTAAGTGACCGTGATCCCCGGATGCGAGCGTCTGGTTCACGCGGGGTGATGACCGAGTGGGCGGTTTCGGGGTTCGTGGCGGTGGTGGGGTGCTATGAGGCGCATATATGCAAGATCGAAAGTGGGGTGGGAGCGAGGGAGGGCGGGGAGTGCGAAGTGTGAGTGGGAGTGGGGCGGTGTCGGGTGGTTCTTCGGCGCTGATTAGGCTCCGGCCCCATGGACGTACTCATCCATCTCTTCGTCGGCCTGCACATCATCGGTATCGCCGCGCTGCTCGGCGGCTTCTTCACCCAGATGAAGGCGATGGGCCAGGGCACCGCCCGTTTCGTCCCCGCGATGCTGCACGGTGCGCTGACCATGCTGGTCACCGGGGTGATCCTCGTCGGGCTCAACCAGGCGGACGATCAGCCCGTCAACAACATCAAGATCGGCGTGAAGCTGGCGCTGCTGGTCGTGATCCTCGGGCTCGTGTACGTGAAGCGGGACGAGGAGCAGGTGGACAAGAGTCTGTTCGGCGTGGTGGGGCTGCTGACCACGGCGAACGTCTTTATCGCCGTGTTGTGGACGTGACCCTGCCGGACCAGGGGCCGGCGTAGGCCAGCACCGCGCCCGCGGCGACCGCCAGCCATGCCGCCACCGCGATCCACAGCAGGACCTCGCCGGGGGTCTCGAGCCACGGGACGTCCACGGCGGTCGCGACGGAGAGGGTCGCCGCCGCCGTCATGCCCATCGGGAACACGGTTGCCCAGCGGCGTACGTCGTAGTGCGGCCGGGGCCAGGCGATCTCGGCGATGAGCAGGACGGCGTACCAGGCCAGGTCGAGTACCAGGAGAGCGACGGTCACCGTGCGCAGGACGCCGCTGTCGTCGTTGTTCCAGAGGTAGAGCTCGGCGCTGTCGGCGGCGATGAGCTTCGATCCGGCGAGTGCGGAGATGGCGAGGGCGCCGCCCGCCACCCATTGGTCGCCGGCGCCGTGGGCCACTTGGCGTAGGTCGAAGCAGGTCAGGGCGACGACGTAGAGCACCAGGCCGAGCCAGAAGAGCGCGAGTGCCGCGTGGGCGAGCCATGCCGTGGTCTCGGTCGCGGCGAGTGTCGCCGCCAGGACGGCCAGGCCCTGTGTGGCCACGCAGCCGAGGAACACCGCGCCGGGCATACGGCGGTGCCAGTGGCGTACGACGGCGACGAGGAGGCCGGGCCACAGGAGGGCGGACAGGGCGAGGAGGGCCTTGGCGAGGGTGTGCCAGCCGAGGGTCGTGAAGCGGGTGCCCAGGACCGTCGTCGCGGCGATGGCGGTCAGCGCGGCCGGGGTGGCCGCCTCCTTCACCCATCTGGCGCGGTCCCACAGGAGCCGTGCGACGAAGTCTGCGGCGAGTGCGAGCCAGGCTGCGCAGGCGAGGGCCAGGGCGATTCGGGACAGCGTCTCATGGTGCGTCTGGTGGAGGGCCACCGAGAGGATGCCGGTGGCCATGACGGCTGCGCCGGCTGTGGGGGGACGTTGCGACCACCAGGTGTGGAGGGGGGATGTGGGGGTGGTCTTGGTGGTGGTGGCGGGCATGGGGCGATGCTAGGGAGCGGGGTGGGGGTTGCCGGTGGGGCACGCGCGCGTGGGGGCGAAATACGCGCGACTGCCTTCGGCGGTTGGGCGGGGATGCCTGCGGCGGCCTGTGCGGCCTCGGTGGGGGGTCGCGTATCGCCTGCGGTGTGGTGGGTGGGTCGGGGCCGTGGGCGACTGCGGCGCCTCGGGGGGTACACCCGGGGTGGCCGGCCCTCACGCGCGCGTGCGGCGACATTGCCCTACGCGCGCGTGCATGCGTCAGGCTGGGCGGACCACGCTGTGGATCGACGACTCTCCGTCGTAGTAGATCGACTCCTCGCGGACGTACGCGCCGGGCTTGGGGGCGTGGATCATCATGCCGTTGCCGATGTAGATGCCCACATGGGTGACGTCTTCGTAGAAGAAGACCAGGTCGCCGGGCTGGGCGTTGGCCAGGGAGACCGTGGTGCCGGCGTTGACCTGGTCGTAGGTGACGCGGGGGATGTCCACGCCGGCGGCCTTCCAGGCTCCCTGGGTGAGGCCGGAGCAGTCGTAGGAGTCGGGTCCGGTGGCGCCCCAGACGTACGGCTTGCCTATCTGGGAGCGGGCGAAGGCCAGGGCCTTCTCGGCCTTGGTGGCGTACGAGGAGTCCGACGCGGAGGAGTCCGAGGAGTCCGAGGAGCTCGAGTCCGACGACGACTCGCTGCTCTCCTGCTGCTGGGCGGCTTCCTGGCGCTTGCGCTCGGCCTCGGCCTCCGCCTGCTGCCGGGCCAGCTCCGCGGCCTTGCGGGCGGCCTCCTCCTGCTTGCGCTTCTCGATCGCGGCGAGGCGCGCCTTCTCCTCCGCCGTCAGCTTGGAGAGGAGTTCGCGTGCGTCGGAGAGCTTCGTCTGGACCGTGGTCTTGGCGGTCTGGAGGTCGTTCTGCGACTCGGTGAGCGTCTCGAGGCTCTGGGTGGCCTCCTGGCGCTTCTTCATCGTCGCGGACTGCTCGGTGAAGTACTCGTCGACCGCTTCCTTCTGACGGCCCGTCATGCGGTCCATCAGCTGGGTCTGGTCGAAGTAGTCCTGCGGGGTGTCCGCCAGGAGGAAGGTCGCCGTGTCGGGGGCCGCGGCTCCCGTGCGGTACTGCGCGGCGGCGTTGCGGCCGAGTTCCTCGCGGGCTTCGTTCAGCTTCTGGGTGCGCTCGGCGACGTCGTCGAGGAGGGTGTCGACGCGCTTGCGCTGCTTCGCGGTCTTCTCCTTGGCCGCGTTGTACTTCTCGGTCGCCGACTCCGCCTGGCGGTAGAGGTCGTCGACCTTCTTCTCGACCTCTTCGAGGCTCGGCTTGTCGTCGGTCGATGGGCTTGCGGTGGCCGTCTGGGACAGCAGGGCCACGGAGGTGAGGGCCGCCGTGGCGAGGGCGGGGGTCCGTATGCCTGCTACGCGCGTACCGGCGGGACGCGACTTGCGGTGCGACGCCAAGGGAGGCGACTCCTTCCATGCTCCGCCTACCGAGTTAGCTGTCGGGTTCGGGCGCGTGGTTCGGAAGGGTTGCCCTACGGCCGTTCCCGGGAGGGAAGTCGGGCCGATTCACCCCAAGTTCGGTGGGTCCCCGGCTCCGGCTGCGCGGCGGCGCTCCGGACTCGGCGGAGGCCGCGCGGCCCGGCGACGTTCGCCGGAGGGGGTCGTGCGGCCTGTCCGGCACGGTAGCCAACTCGTGTGGCCCCTGTGAAGGTTGATGTTCGATATGCCCGATACATTTTCGTGACCTTGGCGCGGTTTCCCGTGGAGGGCGGTCGGTTGGGGAGTGTCTGGGGTGACTTGGGTTCCTTTTGGGTGGATGCGCCGTCTGTCTGTCTTTGATCGCAGGCTGTGACGGGGCTGTCATGGAGGGTGAGAGGGGCGCTCGGGTGGGTGGCGCCGGAAGATCATCGGGATTTGGAACGGGTGATGTTCTCGGGGCGGCGGCGGGCTGTCAGTGGGGCGCCCTAGACTCGGAGAGCGATGAGCAGCCTCTTTGACGACAGCTTCCTGGCGGACCTCCAGGCCCCACGGGCCCACGAGGAAGAACCCCCGCCGCCGCCCGACGACGATCACGCTCCGGAGCCGGTTCCGGACGATCTGTTCGGCGGGAAGTTCGACGTGCCTCCGGACCGGGACGCGTACTACCGCGACGGCGCCCCGCGGCCGGCCCTCGACGCCGCCGCGCTGCTGGAGGGGTTGAACGAGAACCAGCGGGCGGCCGTCGTCCACTCGGACACCCCGCTGCTCATCGTGGCCGGTGCCGGGTCCGGCAAGACGCGTGTGCTCACCCATCGCATCGCCCACCTGCTGGCCGAGCGGAATGTGCATCCGGGGCAGATCCTCGCGATCACCTTCACCAACAAGGCCGCGGGCGAGATGAAGGAGCGGGTCGAGCAGCTCGTCGGCCCGCGCGCGAACGCGATGTGGGTGATGACCTTCCACAGCGCGTGCGTGCGCATCCTGCGCAGGGAGAGCAAGAAGCTCGGGTTCACGTCGTCGTTCTCGATCTACGACGCCGCCGACAGCAAGCGGCTGATGGCGCTGGTCTGCCGGGATCTCGACCTCGACCCCAAGCGGTTCCCGCCCAAGTCCTTCAGCGCCAAGATCAGCAATCTGAAGAACGAGCTGATCGACGAGGAGGACTTCGCCGCGCAGGCCTCGGACGGGTTCGAGAAGACCCTCGCTCAGGCGTACGTCCTGTACCAGTCGCGGTTGCGGGAGGCCAACGCCCTCGACTTCGACGACCTGATCATGACGACGGTCAATCTGCTGCGCGCCTTCCCGGACGTCGCCGAGCACTACCGCCGCCGCTTCCGCCATGTGCTGGTGGACGAGTACCAGGACACCAACCACGCCCAGTACGCGCTGGTGCGCGAGCTCGTCGGCAACCGCGAGCATCCTGTGGACGTGCCGCCCAGCGAGTCCGACATCCCGCCCGCCGAGCTGTGTGTCGTGGGTGACGCCGACCAGTCGATCTACGCCTTCCGCGGCGCGACGATCCGCAACATCCTCCAGTTCGAGGAGGACTACCCGGACGCGACCACGATTCTGCTGGAGCAGAACTACCGGTCCACCCAGACGATCCTCTCCGCCGCCAACGCGGTCATCGAGCGCAACGAGTCCCGCCGTCCCAAGAACCTGTGGACCAACGCGGGCGCGGGCGCGCGCATCACCGGCTACGTCGCCGACACCGAGCACGACGAGGCCCAGTTCGTCGCCGAGGAGATAGACCGACTGACGGACGCGGGCGACGCGAAGGCCGGCGACGTCGCCGTCTTCTACCGGACGAACGCCCAGTCCCGAGTCTTCGAAGAGATCTTCATCCGCGTCGGCCTGCCCTACAAGGTCGTCGGCGGGGTTCGGTTCTACGAGCGCAAGGAGGTCCGGGACGTCCTGGCCTACCTGCGGGTTCTGGCCAACCCGGAGGACTCGGTGCCGCTGCGCAGGATCCTCAACGTCCCCAAGCGGGGCATCGGCGACCGTGCCGAGGCGATGATCGACGCCTTGTCCCAGCGGGAGAAGATCAGCTTCCCGCAGGCGCTGAAGCGGGTCGACGAGGCGTACGGCATGGCCGCGCGGTCGACGAACGCCGTCAAGCGGTTCAACACGCTGATGGAGGAGCTCCGTACGATCGTCGAGTCCGGTGTGGGACCGGCGACGGTCCTGGAGGCGGTGCTCGAACGCACCGGCTACCTCGCCGAGTTGCAGGCCTCCACCGACCCGCAGGACGAGACCCGCATCGAGAACCTCCAGGAACTCGCGGCCGTGGCCCTGGAGTTCGAGCAGGAGTCCGGCGAGGGCGAGGCCTCCGGCGGGCTCGCCGACTTCCTGGAGCGGGTCGCCCTGGTCGCCGACTCCGACCAGATCCCCGACGAGGACGAGGACGGCTCCGGCGTCATCACCCTGATGACCCTGCACACCGCCAAGGGCCTTGAGTTCCCTGTCGTCTTCCTCACCGGCATGGAGGACGGCGTCTTCCCGCACATGCGCTCCCTCGGCCAGACCAAGGAGCTGGAGGAGGAGCGGCGGCTGGCCTACGTCGGCATCACGCGCGCGCGTGAACGGCTGTATCTGACGCGCTCGTCGATGCGGAGCGCGTGGGGGCAGCCGTCGTACAACCCGCCCTCCCGCTTCCTGGAGGAGATCCCGGCGGCGCACGTGGACTGGAAGCGGACGGGGGCGACCGCGCCCGTGTCCTCCGGTCCCGCGGCCGGGGTGGCGGCCTCGCTGTCGTCGTCCCGCTCTCGTTCGTCGGCGTCGGGCGCGTCAGGGTTCGCGACGCGACGGGGTTCCGAGAAGCCGGTCGTCGCGCTGGCCGTCGGGGACCGGGTCACGCATGATCAGTTCGGGCTCGGCACCGTGATGGCGGTCAAGGGCACGGGCGCGAACGCCGAGGCGACGGTCGACTTCGGGGAGGCCAAGCCGAAGCGGCTGCTGCTGCGGTATGCGCCGGTGGAGAAGCTGTAGCGCTTGCACATGTGCGCCCCCGCTCAATGAAGGGCGGGGGCGCACAAGGAAGTTGATTGGCCGGCCTACGTCGGGTCGAGGCCGTGGCTGCGCAGCCAGGCGAGCGGGTCTATCGCGTCACCGCCGCCCGGCCGGACCTCGAAGTGCAGGTGCGGGCCGGTCGAGTTGCCGGAGTTGCCGGAGTACGCGATGGGGTCGCCGGCCTTGACCGTCGTACCCGAGGCGACGCGGTAGCTGGAGAGGTGGCAGTACCACGTCTCCGTGCCGTCCTTCGCGGTCACGATCATCATGTTGCCGTAGGCGCTGTTCCACTGCGTGCGGACGGTGCCGTCGGTCGCGGCCATCACCGTCGTGCCATACGACACGGGGAAGTCGATGCCGGTGTGCACGGACATCCAGTTGATGCCGGACTGGCCGAAGTAGGCGCTGAGGCCGTGGTTGGCGACCGGGATCGCGAACTTCGGGCGCAGCCGCTCCTTGCGGGCCGCTTCCTCCGCAGCCTTCTTCTTCTCAGCCGCCTGCTGGGCCTTGAGGTCGATGCGCTCCTGCGTCCGGCTGGCCCGGTCGGCGAAGTCGTCGGCGCCGGCGGAGAGGCTCTCCAGCTGGGAGTCCAGCTTGTTGTTCGCGGTGGACGGCTTGACGGAGGTCGCGTCGGACGCGGTCGTCGCCGTGTCCTTGTCGTCGGTCAGGGTGCCGACGGAGGCGGCGGCGATCCCCGCGACACCCATCACACACGCCGAGGGCACGGCGACCGTCAGCAGCGCCGAGCGCTTGGGAGGCGTACGGCGACGGGAGCGGGCTCCGCTGCGGGAGGCGGCACGCGGGGAGGGGGCCGGGGTGGCCTCCTCCTGATCGTCGAGGAGCGGGGCCGCGTCGGGGAGTTCGCCGGGGGCGGTCAGCTCGGCGTCGTGCTGGCCGGGGCTGTCGTAGCCGGTCTGATCGGCGTACGCCGAGGGGTCGTCGTACGCGGTGGGGACGCCGTGCTCGATCTGCTCGAAGTGGGCGGTCGCCTGGTGGTCGAAGGATTCTGCTGCCTGCTCGTACCCGTCGGCCGCCTGCGTGGTGCCTCCGTCGGAGTTCCACTGCGTGGCGTCGTAGGTCCCGGTCTCGAAGGTCTGCGTGCCCCATTCCCAGTGCTGGGTCTGGTCGGCCGGGGCGCCGGACTGGTCCGGCTGGAGCCAGGCGCTCGCGTCCCACTGGCCGGAGGTGTCGTGACCGGTGGCCTGGTGCGGGACGAAGGGGAGCTGCTGGTGGCCGGTCGTCCAGGCGGTGCTGTCGTACGCGCCGGAGTCGTAGGCCGCGTGGTGCTGGGCCGCGTAGGCGTCGTAGTTCAGGGTCTGTTGGCTGCCCGTGGACCACTGCGTGGCGTCGTACGCGCCTGTGTTCTCGCCGGGGAGGCTGCCGAACAGGGGGTCCGCGTCGAAGGTCGCGGTGGTGTGGCCGGCGGCGTCGAATCCGGTGGCGTCGTAAGTGCCGTACGTGGTGGAGTCACCGTACTGGGCTTCCTGGGCGCCGTAGGACGCGTAGTGCGCCGAGGCGGCATCGGAAGCCGAAGCCGGGGAGGTCATGGTCCCCGACGGGTGACGATCGTTCACCAACTTCTCTCTCGCCTCGACAACAGGGGCTGCCAGAGCAGTGCGGCGACTGTACCCGGCGGTATGCGGGCACGACAATCTTCGGCAGGTTTCGCGCGCGCAGGAAACGGGCATTCGGCCGTGTTTTGGCGGACTGCGGGCGCGAGTTTGGCCTTGTGTTCGAGGATTGTTCGATGTCGCTCGGCTGTCCCGAGGCTGTGCGGCGAGTTTGAAGAACGACTGTTAGGCCACGGTCAGGCCGCCGGACCGGGTGGCGGTTTCGGCCCCCGTCCCTGCGGAGTCGAGCGCCTGCCGTATTCCGGTCGCCACGGCGGGGTGCACCGGCAGGGCGAGGTGGCCGATGCCGGTCACGCGGACGTTCTGCGCCATCAGATCCGGGTGGTTGACGCAGGCCGTCTCCAGCGGGTCCATCAGGTGGTCGAGATCGCTCCAGAAGCTCACGAAGTGCGTACGGCAGCCGGGCGCCGGGCGGGCCAGCTCCTCGAGGACCGGTGAGCCGGGGCGCATCTGACGCACGATGGGGTGCGCGTTCGCCAGCGGGACGACGCTGGTGCCGGAGTGCGGTGTGCCGAGCGTGACGAGCGTACGGACCCTGAGATCGCCGCCGAGGCACTGCACGTAGTAACGCGCTATGAGCCCGCCGAGGCTGTGCCCGACGATGTCGACCTGCCGGCTGCCGGTGCGCTCGCAGATCTCCTCTATGTGCCGGCCGAGCAGCTCCGCGGCGGTGCGGATGTCGCAGGTCAGCGGGGAGTAGTTGAGCGACTCGACCTGGTGCCTGCCGTGCTGGGCGAGGTTACGGCGCAGCAGGACGAAGACCGAGCGGTTGTCTATGAAGCCGTGCAGCAGGACGACCGGGGGGTTGGTCTCGGTCGGCAGGTGGGTGGTCCCCCGGGAGTCCGCGGAGTCCGGGGAGTCCGGTGGGGGGAGCGCGGGGGTGGTCCGGCGCTCCTGGGCGATGCCGGAGGGGTAGAGCAGCAGATGTCCGGCGAGGATCGCGATCTCCAGGGCGGTCGCCTTCAGCAGGGCCAGGGAGAGGCCGGCGAGTCTGCTCGGGAGCAGGCGCCGACAGAGCGGAAGAAAGGGGAGTGCTGCCCCGGTGACCTTCATGGCCGACCTCCTTGCGGCACGCAGGAGGACGGCTCCGGCCCCCGTGTGCCCTCGTGGGAAGTCGCGGCGGAGGTGACCGGCGGGGCGAGCGGAGGACGCATGGGGCAAGCGAGGCACGTGACGTGGGTCGGTCCGGTCGGTCTTGGTGCACCGGTGACCCCGCGAGGCTCCCTGCCGGTGTGGCGACGAGGCTCCCCGCTGTCGTGCCTTACCTGCCCTACGTGCCCTTCGTGTCCCCGTCGGTGCGCCGCACCGCCCCGTCGCGCGGCCCTGCGGCGCGGTGGTGCGGCGACCTCGTTACGGCTCCCGTTGCGCGTGGTCCCGCTGCGACGCGTGTGCCGCAATCCGCTGCGGCCCGTGTGCCGCAGTGATGTGGAACGGTGCGCGGCGAACGTGTCCCACCGTGTGATTTCCCCCTCGGTCTGTGCCGCGAAACTGCCGGTTGCGGGATGCTGGCGATAACGTTCGTTCACTTCCCCGGGCGGTGTGGCCCGGGCGTCCGTGCCGTGAGGGCGCGTCCGCCGTGGTGAGCAGCGGAAAAGTGCGATACACGCACCATGTATGACATGTGTGCGGTGTGCGGCATAACTCATATATGAGTGGTAGTCGTCGGTACGGATGGATGTAGTCGCTTCATGGAGGCAGTGATGGGTGTGGCAGCCGGTCCGATCCGCGTGGTGGTGGCCAAGCCGGGGCTCGACGGCCACGATCGGGGAGCCAAGGTGATCGCGCGGGCGCTGCGTGACGCCGGCATGGAGGTCATCTACACCGGGCTCCACCAGACACCCGAGCAGATCGTCGACACCGCGATCCAGGAGGACGCCGACGCGATCGGGCTCTCCATCCTCTCCGGCGCCCACAACACCCTCTTCGCCGCGGTGATCGAGCTCCTCAAGGAGCGCGACGCGGAGGACATCCTCGTCTTCGGTGGCGGGATCATCCCCGAGGCGGACATTCCCCCGCTGAAGGAGAAGGGCGTCGCGGAGATCTTCACGCCCGGGGCGACGACACAGGCGATCGTGGACTGGGTCCGTACGAACGTCCGTCAGCCGGCCGGGGCGTAGGTCATTGCGCGGTGCGGGTGAGCTGGGCCGGTGCTGTCCAGCTCCTTGATCATGGCTGCCCGCAGCCGCAGCGTCGTGACCAGTCGCTGGAACGCCTCCGCCCAGTAACCCCCGGCCCCCGGTGACGCGTCCTCCGGCTCGTCGGGTACCGCCAGCAGGCCGTCGAGGCGGCTTGCCTCGGACGGGTCGAGGCAGCGCTCGGCCAGGCCCATCACTCCACTGAAACTCCATGGATAACTCCCCGCGTCCCGCGCGATGTTGAGCGCGTCGACCACCGCCCGCCCGAGCGGCGGAGCCCATGGCACCGCGCACACCCCGAGCAGCTGAAACGCCTCGGACAGACCGTGCGTCGCGATGAATCCGGCGACCCACTCGGCCCGTTCGGCGGAGCCCAATGTGCCGAGCAGCTTCGCCCGCTCGGCCAGGGACACCGCGCCCGGACCGCCCGCCTCCGCGGCCGAGGGCGACCCGAGGAGTGCCCGCGCCCACTCGGCGTCCCGCTGCCGCACCGCCGCCCGGCACCAGGCCGCGTGCAGCTCGCCCTGCCAGTCGTCCGCCACCGGCAGTGCCACGATCTCTCCGGGCGGGCGTCCCCCGAGCCGCCCCGGCCATGTGCTGAGCGGTGTCGCCTCCACCAACTGGCCGAACCACCAAGATCGTTCACCTCGCCCCGGCGGCGGTTTGGGTACGACCCCGTCGCGCTCCATGCCCGTATCGCACTGGTGCGGTGCCTCGACACTGATCGTCGGTGTCGGCTGTGTGTGGTCCAGCGCCACGCACGCCCCGGCGCGTGCCGCCATGCGCCCGGCGAGCGCCGAACCCGGCAGTGCGGAGAGCAACTCCGCCGCAGTCGCCCGGACGTTGCGGCTCCGATCGGCCAGGGACTGCTCCAGGAACGGCTCGTCCCGCGCGCCCAGCCCGGCCCGCAGCGAGTCGAGGAACATCAGCCGGTCCTCGGCCCGCTCCGTCGCCCATGTCGTGCTCAGCAGCTCGCGCGCGGCGACGGGCTCGTGCGCCCGTATCGCGGAGAGCAGGGCGACCCGCTCGGCGAACAACCCTTCCTGCCACAGCTGTTGGACTGCGGCCGTGTCGTCGAGGTGCGGGAGGGACGCGCCGCCGCCGGGTGTCGCGCGCAGGGCGAAGCGCCAGTCCGGGTTCAGCCGGGCGAGCCACACCGCCCGTGGGCCGGCGAAGGCCAGCGCCGACGGCCGCAGATCCGTGCGTCCCCGTGCCGCGTCCAGCAGGGCGGGCAGGGACTGCGGGGGCGGTGCGTACCCACGGTCGTTCGCCGTCGCCAGCCACTGGGGCAGTAGCTCCATGAGATCCGGTGCCGTGCCTCTCCGGCCGCCGCCGGCCGCGCCGGGACGGTCGGCCAGCAGCATCGCCAGCCTCCGGGCCGCCGCCGAGGGCAGGGCCGGGCGGCCGTCCTCGGGGGCCGGCTCCGGCCGCTGCGCCGCTCGCGTCGGGCGCAGCCCGGCCCGCCGTCGTACGGTCTCCATCGCCGCCGCGTCCAGCAGCGCGAGCGGCGCCTCCCGGCCCGGCTCGCAGCCCGGGGGCGTGCGGCGGTCCGTCCCGAGCAGTGCCGCGGTGACGAGCTCCTCCCAGGCGCCCGGCCCAGGTGCATTCACAGGAGGCGGTTCCACAGGAGGCGAGTCCACAGGAACGGACGGGCTGTTCATGGGGTTCCTTCCTTTCTGCCTTCGTGCTGGGTGCCTTGCAGCGGGGTCGTCGCGCTGTCGTCGCGCGGCGCGTCGCTCAGCACAGCTGCACCGGCTCGCCCGCGTCCTCCGGCCAGGCCGTCAACGGAGTGAAGCCGCGGTGGCCGCACTCGCCGAATACCTTGACCGGGGCGCCGCCCGACAGCGCGACCAGGCGCCACAGGCCCGGGCGGGCCCGGGCGGCCGGGGTGAGCGGCAGGGCCGAATCCGCGTCGGCGTCCGCCAGCTGCCACGAGTCGCCGTCCGGGGCGGGCACGACCCGGTCCAGGGTCACCGGGACGG
The DNA here is from genome assembly GCF_900103585.1 of Streptomyces sp. cf386. Classification (GTDB taxonomy): domain Bacteria; phylum Actinomycetota; class Actinomycetes; order Streptomycetales; family Streptomycetaceae; genus Streptomyces. The sequence goes on along the minus strand of NZ_FNHV01000003.1, from coordinate 309,602 downwards.
AGTCCAGCCACGGGTCGTCGCGCAGCGCCTCGCCGTAGCGGGCGGTCGCCTCGGTCGTGGTCACACCCGGTGGCCGTATCGCCGCAGGCGCGGGCGGTGCGAACTGCTCGCCCAGAGCAGCCCGCAGCTGCCCGGCGCCCGGGTACGCCGACACCTCCGCCTCCAGGGTCAGCCCCACCGGCAGCGCCAGCTCCGGGGCGCGGCCGGCGGCGCCGTAGGAGAGGAGCAGCGCGGTACGGCCCGAGTCGGCGCCGTACAGCCATATCCGGCGTGTCGTCAGTTTCACATCCGCCGTGTCGTACTGGGCGAGGACCAGCCAGCGGTCCCGGACCGGTGGGCCGTCCGCCGACGTGGGCAGGCCGATGCGGGAGCGGACCGTGTCGGTCAGGCCGTCGGGCAGCCGCTCACGGCCCAGCCAGCCCCGGTCGAGGAGGTGGAGGAGGGCGCACTCCTCCAGCAGGCGCACCGGCCAGCCGGGGCCGGACGCCGGGATCGCCCCCAGCTCCCGCACCCGCGCGGCAAGTCCGGGGGCCTGGGCGTCGACCATGCGGGCCGCCGTCTCCTCCCACAGGCCGTACCCCGCCTGTTCCGCGCCGGCCAGGCCGCCGCGCAGCAGGTCCGCGAGGCGCTGCTCCAGCTCCGTCGCCCCCGCGGTGACCCGCAGGGCCCGGCGCTCCGCCCTGCGGCGCGCGGCCTCCGGGTCACCGGACCCGGATGCGGAACCGGGCGTGCCCGCCGTCCGCTTCTCCTCCGCGCGCTGCCTTCTCCCCTCTATCCACTGCCCCGCCCAGTCAGGCGGCGGCCCGGACGGCACCGCGCCGTCGCCCTCCGCCCAGAGCAGCAGCAGTCCGAGCGCGTGTTTGCACGGGAACTTCCGGCTCGGGCAACTGCACTTGTACGCGGGCCCGGACGCGTCCGCGATGTCGATGACCGTCTGATACGGCTTGCTGCCACTGCCCTTGCACAGTCCCCACACCGTCCCCTCGTCGGAACTCCCCGCCTCGGACCACGGACCTGCCGCGCCGAGTTTGCTGCCCGCTTTGCGTGATGCGGCGTCAGGCGCCAAGGCAAGCACCTGGTCCGCGGTCCAGCGCACCCCCTGCTGAGTCATGTCATCGAAGGTAGGTCCCACCACTGACAATCGGTCGGGGCGAAGGTCCGGGCGGCGGTGTCGTGAGCACGTTTTCGCAGGTCGGAACGCATTGTCAGTGGTGTGGTGCACGGTGGACACCAGAACCGAAACCGGCTGAACCAGCCGAGCTGGAGGGGGACTTCGCCATGCCTGTGTCCGTAAGCCCGACATCCGTCGAAGCGGGGGAGACGGAACCGACCGAGGCGTTGCGTCCGCATGCCGAGGACGCCTTCGCCCATGAACTCGCCGAGCTGGCCGCGCAGGACGACCGCCCGCGCCCGGCCCGCTGGAAACTGTCGCCGTGGGCCGTGGCCACGTATCTGCTCGGCGGCACGCTACCGGACGGCACGGTGATCACACCGAAGTACGTCGGCCCGCGCCGCATCGTCGAGGTCGCCGTCACCACGCTCGCCACCGACCGCGCGCTGCTCCTGCTCGGCGTGCCCGGCACCGCGAAGACATGGGTCTCCGAGCACCTGGCCGCGGCGGTCAGCGGCGACTCGACGCTGATTGTGCAGGGCACGGCGGGCACGCCGGAGGAGGCGATCCGGTACGGCTGGAACTACGCGCAGTTGCTCGCGCACGGACCGAGCCGCGACGCCCTCGTGCCCAGCCCCGTCATGCGGGCCATGGCGGAGGGGATGACGGCCCGCGTCGAGGAGCTGACCCGTATTCCGGCCGACGTGCAGGACACGCTGATCACGATCCTGTCGGAGAAGACGCTGCCGATACCGGAGTTGGGGCAGGAGGTGCAGGCGGTCCGCGGCTTCAACCTCATCGCCACGGCCAACGACCGCGACCGTGGGGTCAACGACCTCTCCAGCGCCCTGCGCCGCCGCTTCAACACGGTCGTGCTGCCGCTGCCGGAGAGCGTCGAGGCCGAGGTGGACATCGTCTCCCGCCGCGTCGACCAGATGGGCCGCTCCCTCGACCTGCCGGCCGCGCCCGACGGAATCGACGAGATCCGCCGCGTCGTCACCGTCTTCCGCGAGCTGCGCGACGGGGTGACGTCCGACGGCCGCACGAAGCTGAAGTCGCCGAGCGGCACGCTGTCGACGGCGGAGGCGATCTCCGTCGTCACCAACGGCCTCGCTCTTTCCGCCCACTTCGGCGACGGAGTGCTGCGGCCCGGCGACATCGCCGCGGGCATCCTCGGCGCCGTCGTCCGTGACCCGGCGGCCGACCGGGTCATCTGGCAGGAGTACCTGGAGGCGGTCGTGCGCGAACGGGACGGCTGGACGGACTTCTACCGGGCGTGCCGGGAGGTGAGCGCGTGAACGGCGAGAGCGATGACCTGGGGTGGGGTCGGCCGAGTGGGGGATCGAAGTCGGGTGGGTCTGTGGCCGGGGTGGTCGTGGGGTAGATCGGGCGGCGAGGCGGGGTGGCAGTGCCCGGCGGGTGGCCCTTGAGGGATGGGTGAGGTCGGCGGTGAGCGGCCGGTGGGGATGGGCGCGGTCGGAGTCGAGCGGCCGTCAGTGGATGGGCGCGGTCGGTGGTGAGCGGTCGGCGGGTGATGGATGAGGCCGCGAGGTGAGCGGCCCGCCGCGGATGAATGAGGCCTCGCGGTGAGCGGACCGTGACGGACGGGTGAGGTCGGGACGGTGAGTGGTGGCGACGCCTTCCTGGTCATGGGCGGGATCAGGAAGGCGTGGCCGATGGCGCTGCCGTCGGGTGGCTGCGGAGGAGTGGGGGAGTGGGGAGTGGGCTGTGAGGGGTGACGGGATGCGTCGGCTGCGGGGCGAGGGTGGCGGAGTGATCGACGTCGTGGTCGGACGGTTGGGATCGAGGGGGACCGAGTGACGGGCATCGACAGGGCTGGAAGCGAGGGCCTGGAGGCGGGTGCCCACCGGGCGAGTGACGTGCCGACGGGATGCCCGGACGCCTTGGCCGCATCTGCTCCGGTGCCGAAGCCGCCGGGGCCCCTGCTGCTCGGCGTACGGCACCACGGGCCCGGGTCGGCGCGGGCCGTGCGGGCGGCGTTGGAGGCGGCCCGGCCGCAGGTCGTGTTGATCGAGGGACCGCCCGAGGCGGATGCCCTGATCCCGCTCGCCGCCGACGACGCCATGCGGCCGCCGGTCGCTCTCCTCGCCCACGCCGTGGACGAGCCGGGTCGTTCGGCCTTCTGGCCACTGGCCGAGTTCTCCCCGGAGTGGGTGGCGATCCGCTGGGCCCTGGAACACGGGGTCCCGGCCCGCTTCATCGACCTGCCGGCCACGCACACGCTGGCGTGGGGCAAGGACGGGGAGCCGGTGCCTGTCGGCAAGCAGGGCGGGGAGCCTGGCGGAGCGAGTGCGGGAGGGCGGGCCGGAGAGCTTGCCGGAGTCCAGGCAAGCGAGTCTGCCGATGAGCCGGTCGGTGGAGCTGCTGCGGAGGGCGCCGGCGAGTCTGCTGGAAGGAGTGCGGGGGAGCGGGCCGGGGAGATCGGCGGAGAGCAGGCTGGTGAGCCTGTCGGAGAGCGGGTCGGGGAGCCTGCCGATGAGCGGGCTGGTGCGCCTGGCGGGGAACGGGTCGGGGAGAGCGGCGGAGGGCAGGGTGGTGAGGCTGCCGGAGGGCAGGCTGGGGAGTCTGCCGATGAGCGGCTCGCCGAGCCTGGCGGGGTGCGGGGCGATGGGAACGGGTCCGGTGCTGATGTCCGGGTCGACCCGCTCGCCGTGTTGGCCGATGCCGCTGGTTACGACGATCCCGAGCGGTGGTGGGAGGACGTCGTCGAGCACCGGGGCCTGGGGGAGGGGGACGTGTTCGCGCCGTTTCTGGGGCTTGAGGAGGCCATGGGGGCGTTGCGGGAGGCGTACGGGAGCGGTGGGCATGAGCGGGATCTCGTGCGCGAGGCGTATATGCGGCTCCAGGTGCGGGCCGCTCAGCGGGAGTTCGGGGACGAGGTGGCCGTGGTCTGCGGGGCGTGGCATGTGCCCGCGCTGCGGCAGAAGAGCACCGTGGCCGCCGACAAGGTGTTGCTGAAGGGGCTGCCCAAGGTCAAGGCGGACATGACCTGGGTGCCGTGGACGTATCGCCGGTTGGCCCGGGTCAGCGGGTACGGGGCGGGGATCGATTCGCCGGGGTGGTACGGGCATCTCTTCGGTGCGCCGGACCGGCCGGTCGAGCGGTGGATGACCAAGGTGGCCGGGTTGCTGAGGGACGAGGACCGGATTGTGTCCTCGGCCCATGTCATCGAGGCGGTACGGCTGGCCGAGACGCTGGCGGTGATGCGTGGGCGCCCGTTGCCGGGCCTGAGCGAGACGACCGACGCGGTGCGAGCGGTGATGTGCGACGGCTCGGATGTGCCGTTGGCGCTGGTGCGGGACCGGCTGGTCGTGGGGGATGTGCTCGGGGAGGTGCCGTCGTCGGCGCCGGCGGTGCCGTTGCAGCGGGACCTCGACCGGATCCAGCGTCGGCTGCGGCTCAAACCGGAGGCGCTGGAGCGGGAGTTGGAGCTCGACCTGCGCAAGGAGAACGACGCCGAGCGCAGCAGGCTGCTGCACCGGCTGCGGCTGCTGGGCGTGGAGTGGGGGGAGCCGGTCGCGTCGCGGGGCAGTACGGGGACGTTCCGGGAGACGTGGCGGCTGCGGTGGGAGCCCGAGCTGTCCGTGCGGGTCGCGGAGGCCGGGGTGTGGGGGACCACCGTGTTCGCCGCGGCGACCGCGAAGGCGGAGACGGACGCCGTTGCCGCGCAGGGTCTCGCCGACGTCACCGCACTCGCCGAGCGCTGCCTGCTGGCCGAACTGCCGGGCGCGCTGCCCGTGGTGATGCGGATCCTCGCCGACCGTGCCGCCCTGGACACCGACGTCGGCCATCTCGCCCAGGCCCTGCCCGCGCTGGTCCGCTCCCTGCGGTACGGCGACGTCCGGGGCACCGACACCGGCGCGCTGGCGGAGGTCGCCGCGGGTCTCGCCGAGCGCGTCTTCGTCGGCCTGCCCCCGGCCTGCGCCGCCCTTGACGCGGACGCGGCCGAGGAGATGCGGCGCCGTGTGGACGCGGTGCATGGAGCGGTGGGGTTGCTGGGCGACGCGGTGGGTTCGGGCGGGGGCGCACGGGCTTCCGTATCCGGATCGGGTGAGGGCGGTGACGAGGACGCACGGGGCTCGGCATCCGGATCGGACGGAGACGCACGGGGCTCGGCATCCGTATCGGGAGAAGACAGCGACACGGGGCGCGAAGGCTCCGCCCCGGGCAACCCGTCGCGTGCCCTCGGTCATGGAGACCTGCGCAACCGTTGGCATGGGGTGCTCCGGGTGCTGTCCCTCCGGGACACCGTGCCCGGCGTCATCCGGGGGCGGGGCGTGCGGTTGTTGCTGGACGATGGGGAGTTGGTGCAGGAGGAGGCGGCGCGGCTGATGGGGCTCGCGTTGTCGCCGGGGACGCCGCCGGCGGACGCGGCCTCGTGGATCGAGGGGTTCGTCGGTGGGGGATCCGGCGGCGGGATGTTGCTCGTGCACGACGAGCGGCTGCTCGGGTTGGTCGACGCGTGGCTGACGGGGGTCTCGGCGGATGCGTTCACCGACGTGCTGCCGCTGCTGAGGCGCACCTTCTCGGCATATGAGCCGGGGGTGCGGCGGACCCTGGGCGAGCTGGTCCGGCGTGGGCCCGGGGAGCGGGGGCGTGCGGGGGCCGGTGGCCCCGGCATACCCGGCTTCGCCGCCGAACTCGACGGCGCGCGGGCGGATGCCGTGATGCCGGTGGTGCGTTTGCTGCTGGGGCTGGACCGGGTGGCAGAGGGCGTCGGGAACCGCCTGCGCGGCGACAACTCAGGCGAGAACAACCTTGTGGGGACGACGGGATGACGACTGGCGAAGTGACGGAGCCGAGGACGCGGGGCGTGCAGGTGGGCGCCGTCAGGCAACCGCCGGGGGCGTCGGCGCTGGGTCGGCCCGCGACGACGACCGTGCCGGTGATCCCGTTGTGGGAACGACCTTGTGAGGGAGCACGCCGATGACGAGTTCGACGAGCGAGGCGATGGATCCGGCGCGGGAGCGACTGCGACGGTGGCGGATGGTGCTGGGCGGGGACGACGCCGACGGCACCGGGTGCGCGCTCTCCGGGAGGGACGCCGCGATGGACGGGGCACTGGGCGCTCTCTACGGCAAGGGGGACAAGGCACAGTCGGGGAAGGACCGTTCGGCGGGGCTCGGGGCGTCGGCACCCTCGGTGGCGCGCTGGCTCGGGGACATCCGGACGTACTTCCCGTCGTCCGTCGTCCAGGTCATGCAGCGGGACGCCATCGACCGGCTCGGGCTCTCCACGTTGCTGCTGGAGCCCGAGATGCTGGAGGCGGTGGAGGCGGACGTGCACCTCGTGGGCACGCTGCTCTCGCTGAACAGGGCGATGCCGGAGACCACGAAGGAGACGGCACGGGCCGTTGTGCGCAAGGTCGTCGAGGACCTGGAGAAGCGGCTCGCCACCCGCACCCGGGCCACTCTCACCGGCGCTCTGGACCGCAGCGCCCGTATCAACCGGCCACGCCACCACGATATCGACTGGAACCGCACGATCGCGGCCAACCTCAAGCACTACCTCCCGGAGTACGGGACGGTCGTGCCGGAGCGGCTCATCGGGTACGGGCGGGCATCCCAGTCCGTGAAGAAGGAGGTCATCCTCTGCATCGACCAGTCGGGGTCGATGGCGGCGTCCGTGGTGTACGCGTCGGTGTTCGGGGCCGTGTTGGCGTCCATGCGCTCCATCAGCACACGGCTCGTCGTCTTCGACACATCCGTCGTCGATCTCACCGACCAGCTCGACGATCCGGTCGACGTCCTCTTCGGTACGCAACTCGGTGGCGGTACGGACATCAACCGGGCGCTCGCGTACTGCCAGTCGCAGATCACCCGGCCCGCGGAGACGGTGGTCGTGCTGATCAGCGACCTGTACGAGGGAGGCATACGCAACGAGATGCTCAAGCGGGTCGCCGCGATGAAGGCGTCGGGCGTGCAGTTCGTGGCACTGCTGGCGCTGTCGGACGAGGGGGCGCCCGCCTACGACCGGGAACACGCGGCGGCTCTCGCGGCGCTGGGCGCACCGGCCTTCGCGTGCACGCCCGACCTGTTCCCGGAGGTGATGGCGGCGGCCATCGAGAAGCGACCGATTCCGGTGCCGGACGCCGCATGAGGAGAGGAACGCGGAGGGCGACGAGGAGAGGAGCGAGCAGCGGAATGAGGAGGGCAAGGGCGAGGATTTGCCGGTGATTTGTCGACCTGGTGACGACCGGCTTGGGCCAGCAAAACGGACATGAGTGCCCATCGGTGGCGGGGGGCTTGCGCGAACTTGGGAGGGGCGTGCGAGGATCGACGCGCCTCTTCAGCGGTGCGCCGCGCCCCGCTTGCCCGCACCGTGTCGCGCTGACGCGACGCTCGTCACGTGTACTCCGTTCCGCCGCACGGGAGGACCCACCTCGTCTTGACCTGGCCAGCCGCTCTGCCTGTCACCGCTCTGCGCGTCCTGCGCACGGCGGCCGGGTGGCGTGCGCTTCAGGTGGCGTTGCTGGTGGGCGGTCTGTTCGCGCTCGGGTTCCTCTGCGGCGAGCGGGCGTATGCGGCGGACGGGGTGTCGGTGGGCACGGGCACCTCGACGTCCTCGGTTTCGGCGCCCTCGGCCTCCTCCGGAGCTGCGCCCTCCGCCTCCTCCGGAGTCGCTCCGTCGGTGCCGAAGGGCGACGGGATCGGAGCGGCGACGAGGGGTGCGGTCGAGCGGTTGGTGGGGGAGCCGGCCAGGAAGGGTGCGCAGGCCTCGGCCGAGCCCCGTCCGCCGCAGGCTCCGGCCAACCGGGCAAACCCGGCAACTCCTCAGCCCGCAGCCCCTAGTGCCCCGGCCCCGCATCCCGCCGACAACATGGGCAGCTCCGACGGCACCAGCGACACCGGCGACACCGACCGCCAGCCCCTCCGTCCCGTGAGCGACCACCTGATCCAGGACGTCGTCGAGTCGGTGACCGAGGAGTTGGCCGAGGTGCCGCCGCTGGCGTCGTTGCCCTCGTTGCCGGTGCTGCCGGAGTCGCCGAGTTGGCCGGGCCTGCCGGGGTTCGAAGTGCCCAGCATGCCCAGCTTCCCGGGGCTCCCCGGCCTGCCGGCCCTCCCCGCTGTCCCCGGCCAGACCCTGCCCGCGCCGGTCACCACGACGCCGCAGCCGGGATCGGAGGCGCCCGCCTCGGGTGACGGACGCGGCAAGGAGGGGCGTACCGGCACCGCCGCACCCGCTCCCGTCATCTACGGTCCGTGGTCCGTCGCCGGTGCCGCAGCGCCCGACACCTCGGCACCCGGCGACGCGCGCCGCATCGCGCCCTCCGGCTACGCGCCCGTCCAGCAGGCGCCGGCCGATCACCCCGGCGGTCTCGGCGGCAGCCGTTCGGCGGGCGACAACAGCTCGCCTCGGCACGGGGACGCGCACGCCGTCTCGCTGAGCCAGCGGGCGCCGTTGCGGCTGGTGCCCGGCGCCGCCGCCCGTGCCGACGTGGACGAGATCCAGGACAGGCACGGGGACATACCGGTTTCCCCCGCGTAGGCCAGTGGGCCAGTAGGCCGACCCTCCCCGCCGTAGACCTGCCGCGCGGGGGCGGAAACAGGTCTGCCCGTCCGTCCGGACCCCAGTTCCCGGATGTCCCCCCTGACATCCCGGCCCTCCCGGACGGAAGCCGCCGGAGCCGTAACCGGTCCCGCTGGTCCCCTACTTCCCGGACCGCGACCCGACCCGAACCGGCGCCGCTATGTCCCCAAACCGTCCGAAGCCCCGGAGTTCGGAGTTCGGAGTTCTTCACGATCTCCGTTTCCCGGGAGGCCTTCGGAGCCCCAAGATCTAGGGATCCGACGCAAGCATGAACAAGAACATCCGCCGTTCGATCGTCATAGCCGCCGGCGTCACCGGCGCCTGGGCGCTGGGCTCGACCGTCGCCAGCGCGGACGAGCTGCCCGCCTCCACCCTCTCCGTACCGGACACGACCACCGACGCGACCGACGCCGTCGACAGCGCCGACGCCCCCGGCCTGCTCGGCGGGGTCACCGACACCGTCAACGGCGTCGTCTCCGGCGTGACGGACACCGTCTCCGGCGCCACCGACGGCGCCGACAGCACGGTCGCCGACACGGCCGACGCGGCTGCCGACGCGGCCGGGACGACGCCCGCGAGCGCCGCCGATCAGGCCCGCCGTTACGTCGACGCCAAGATCACGGTCCCGTCCTCCACCAAGTCGGCCACCAAGGCGAAGGGCGCGGCCCAGGCCATCAAGGGCGCCAAGGCCGCCCGCGCGGACCACGCGGCGCAGGCCACCGCCCACGCCGAGGCCGCCGTCTCCGCAGGTGTCGCCGGCCTCGGCAACGCCGGTGCCCCACAGCTCCCCGACTCCCCCAACATCCCCGGCACCATCGACTACCTCTTCGGCCCCCTCGCCGCCTTCGCCCCCGAGCTGGAGCAGGCGCTCGCCGCCACGCAGACGAAGCTCCAGGGCACCCAGGCGGCGGCCCGTGCGCAGGCGCAGGGCGTCGAGGGCGTCGTACGGACGAAGGCGCAGTACGCCGTCGCGGGCGCGGGCCGCACCGGCGCGGGTGCGCAGGATGTCGCCCAGGCCGCCGTCACCCACGCCAAGGGCCAGGTCACGGGCACGGCAGCGGACGCGACGGCCACCGCCACCGGCAGGGCCACCGCCGTCACGGCGGCCGCCCAGGCCTCCGTCTCCGCAGTACTGGGCCATGTCACCGGCACGGTCGGCGGCGTCGAGCAGCGGGTCGTCGGCACGGTCAGCGCCGTCCCCGGCACGGTCACCCCGGTCGTCGGGCAGACCGCCGACGCGGTCGTCCCGCCGGTCGTCGGGCAGGCCGTGAACGGCGTGCTGCCCGTCGCCGGGCGCACCGTCGGCGGAGTCGTCCCGGCCGCCCAGCGCGCCGTCGACGGCGTGGTTCCCGCCGCCACCCACACCGTGGGCCAAGTGACCCCGGTCGCCACCAGCGCGGTGGACAGCGTCCAGTCGGTGGCCGGCGGCGCGGTGACCGGCGTGCGGCCGGTCGTCGGCCAGGCGGTGGACGGCGTCGTGCCGGTCGCCCACGGCGCGGTGGCCGGGGTCGCCCGGACCGCCGGTCACACGGTCGACGCCGCGACCGCGCTGGCGTACGGCGTGGTCGCCGAGGTCCAGCCGGTGGCCGGCCAGGCCGTGAACGGCGTGCAGCCGGTCGTCGCCGGTGCCGTCCAGGGAGTCCAGCCGGTCGTCGGCGGCGCCGTCCACGGCGTGCCCCCGGTGGCCCACGGCGCGGTCGGTGACGTGCAGCACCTCGCGTACGGCACCGTCGCCGACGTCCGACCCATCGCCTACGGTGCCGTCTCCGACGTCCAGCCGGTCGTGCAGGGCGTCGCCCACGACGTACCCCCGTACGCCACCGGTCTGGTCGGCCAGGTCACCGCGGACGTCACGGGTACGGTCCTGCCGCCCGTCGCCGACACCGCCGTGCACGGCGTCATGCCGGTCGCCGGGCAGGCCGTCGGGGACGCGGGTGCGCTGGCGTACGGCGTGGCCGGCGACGTCCAGCCCTTCGCGGGCGGTGTCGTCGGTGAGGTCGACCCCTTCGTGCACGGGGTGGCCGGACAGGCCGTCCCCTTCGGCGAGGGCGTCACCGGGGAGGTGCGGCCGTTCGCGTACGGCGTCACCGGCGCCGTGCAGCCCGTCGTGGACCAGGTCGTGGACACCGTCGGCCCGGTCGTGCGGGGCGTCGGCGGCAGCGCCACGACGCTGGCGTACGGCGTCGTCGGCGATGTCCGGCCCTTCGCGGGCGGTGTCGTCGGCCAGGTCGACCCCTTCGCCCACGGTGTCGCGGGCCAGGTCGCACCCTTCGCCGGCGACCTGACCGGCACGGTCCGGGAGTCGGGCGGCCCGCTGGCCGGCAACGCCCTCGGCGGCGTGCAGGGTGTCGCCGACTCGATCACGCCGGGCTACGTGCAGGACCTCCACGACGGCGGCGCGTACCGCATCTGACGCACCGCCCCCAGATGTCGTACGACGCCCCGGCGGGGCCACGTACGGCGCATCCGCAGCCACGGCGAGGGCGGTCGCACGGGCCGTGGCTGCGGGCCCGGTCGCCCCTCCCGTCGCGACCCACCGACTCCGCGGGGCAGACGGCCCCGGACGGCCGAAATCCGTCGGCTGTTCCCTCCGGCACCCCGCGGAAGGGCCGGTGATCCCCATTTGGGGTGGGGATCACCGGCCCAGAGCCCACAGGGGCGGCCCATTCGTGCCCCTTCGGGCTGTTCAAGGGACCTCACCGGGTCAACCCCAACCCGGTGAGGTCCTTCCATGCGGCCCCGCCGAATCCTCACAGTCGGCACGCCGTGCCAGTGATCCGCGCAGTTCGCGGCATCATGTGACAGGTATCACCGCTCAGGTGTGACCCTCGATTTAGGGGCCCTCCGCAAGCAGCGATAACCTGCGAGACGGACATGCCGCGCGCTCGGACACCGTGTGCGCCTCCCTTGTGACACATGCGGACGTCACGTTGCCCTTCGCGGCACGCCCACGCATCCAACGAACCGCGAGATCACTGATAGGGACGGAAGCGCGTGGACCTGTTCGAGTACCAGGCGAGGGACCTCTTCGCCAAGCACGATGTACCGGTGCTGGCCGGTGAAGTCATCGACACGCCTGAGGCGGCCCGCGCAGCCACCGAGCGCCTCGGTGGCAAGTCTGTCGTCAAGGCCCAGGTGAAGGTCGGCGGCCGTGGCAAGGCCGGTGGCGTGAAGCTCGCCGCCACCGCCGACGAGGCGGTCGAGCACGCGACCAACATCCTCGGCATGGACATCAAGGGCCACACGGTCCACAAGGTGATGATCGCCGAGACGGCCCCGGAGATCCTGGAGGAGTACTACGTCTCCTTCCTCCTCGACCGTGCCAACCGCACCTTCCTCTCCATCGCGTCCGTCGAGGGCGGCATGGAGATCGAGGAGGTGGCGGAGACCCGCCCCGAGGCCGTCGCCAAGACGCCGATCGACGCCAACGAGGGTGTGACCCCGGAGAAGGCCCGCGAGATCGTCGAGGCCGCCAACTTCCCGGCCGAGGTCGCCGACAAGGTCGCGAACGTCCTGGTCACGCTCTGGAAGACCTTCATCGAAGAGGACGCGCTCCTCGTCGAGGTCAACCCGCTGGCCAAGGTCGCCTCCGGTGACGTCATCGCCCTGGACGGCAAGGTCTCCCTGGACGAGAACGCCGAGTTCCGTCAGCCGGAGCACGAGGCCCTCCAGGACAAGGACGCGGCCAACCCGCTCGAGGCCGCCGCCAAGGAGAAGAACCTCAACTACGTCAAGCTCGACGGCGAGGTCGGCATCATCGGCAACGGCGCGGGTCTCGTCATGAGCACCCTGGACGTCGTCGCGTACGCCGGTGAGAACCACGGTGGCGTCAAGCCCGCCAACTTCCTCGACATCGGCGGTGGCGCCTCCGCCGCCGTCATGGCGAACGGCCTGGAGATCATCCTCGGCGACCCGGACGTCAAGTCCGTGTTCGTCAACGTCTTCGGCGGCATCACCGCGTGCGACGAGGTCGCCAACGGCATCGTCCAGGCGCTGAAGCTCCTGGAGGACCGTGGCGAGGACGTCACCAAGCCGCTGGTCGTGCGTCTGGACGGCAACAACGCCGAGCTGGGTCGTCAGATCCTCTCCGACGCCAACCACCCGCTGGTCCAGCGCGTGGACACCATGGACGGCGCGGCCGACAAGGCCGCCGAGCTCGCGGCTGCGAAGTAAGGAAGAGGGACTCAGACAGCCATGGCTATCTTCCTCAACAAGGACTCCAAGGTCATCGTCCAGGGCATGACCGGTGCCACGGGCATGAAGCACACCAAGCTCATGCTGGCCGACGGCACGAACATCGTCGGTGGCGTGAACCCCCGCAAGGCGGGCACGTCGGTCGACATCGACGGCAACGAGATCCCGGTCTTCGGCACCGTGGCCGAGGCCATGGAGAAGACGGGTGCGAACGTATCCGTCCTCTTCGTGCCGCCGGCTTTCGCCAAGGCCGCCGTCGTCGAGGCCATCGACGCCGAGATCCCGCTCGCGGTCGTCATCACCGAGGGCATCGCCGTCCACGACTCGGCCGCGTTCTACGCGTACGCCGTGTCGCAGGGCAACAAGACCCGGATCATCGGCCCGAACTGCCCCGGTCTCATCACCCCGGGCCAGTCGAACGCCGGCATCATCCCGGGCGACATCACCAAGCCGGGCCGCATCGGTCTGGTCTCGAAGTCCGGCACGCTGACGTACCAGATGATGTACGAGCTGCGTGACATCGGCTTCTCGTCGGCCGTGGGCATCGGCGGTGACCCGGTCATCGGCACCACCCACATCGACGCCCTGGCCGCCTTCGAGGCCGACCCCGACACCGACCTGATCGTCATGATCGGCGAGATCGGCGGCGACGCCGAGGAGCGGGCCGCGGCCTACATCCAGGAGAACGTGACCAAGCCGGTCGTCGGCTACGTCGCGGGCTTCACCGCCCCCGAGGGCAAGACCATGGGCCACGCGGGCGCCATCGTCTCCGGTTCGTCCGGTACGGCGCAGGCGAAGAAGGAGGCCCTGGAGGCCGCGGGCGTCAAGGTCGGCAAGACGCCGACCGAGACCGCCAAGCTGGCCCGGGAGATCCTGGGCGGCTGAACGCCGTAGCCACGGCACTTGGCTGAATGCCGGTGGGCCCGTTCCCCGAGTGGGGGCGGGCCCGCCGGCGCTTGCGCTCGCCCTGAAGGCAGGGAGGGCGAGCGCAAGGGTCACTGCGGCTGTGGCGCCAGCCGCTCCGGCCTGTTCTGCATTTGTGAGCGCAGCTTCGTCCTCAGCTTCAGTTCCGCCTCCGACAACGGTCCGGGTGCCACCCTCGGGGGCACCCCGCGCACCGTTGCCCCGGGCGGAACCGGTGGCTCGTACTGGGTGGGGGCCGTTCGTACGGTCAGGGCCGTCGTGCCGATCAGGGTCACCGTGAACGCGATCGCGGCCCGGGTCCAAAAGCGCGCCCGGCGTTCACTGCCGCTGCGGACCAGCGGGGGCTTGGCGGCGCGCAGGCGCTCCGCGGAGGCCAGTTCGATCAGGCGGCGGTGGAGTTCGGCGGGGTCGGACAGGGCCGGGAGGCGGTCGGCGATCGTGGCGCGGGCGTGCAGGAGGCGCCGCGCTGCCGCCGGAGTGCTCGCCTCCGACTCGGCCGCCGTCTCGGGCAGGTCGAGGCCCACACCGTCGTACAGGAGAAGCGTGCGGCGCTGTGGCGGCGGGAGTTCGAGGAGTACGTCGAGCAGGGCGCGGTCGCAGGCGTCGGCCGGCGGGGGCTCGGGGTGGCGGTAGCGGGGGCGGAACCGGTGCCAGGGGGAGAGGGCGAAGTCGTACGCCGTCGCCCGCACCCAGCTCGCCGGGTCCCGGTCACGGGCCACCTCCGGCCAGCGCTGCCAGGCGAGTTGGAAGGACCACTCCACCGATTCCCGCGCGAGTTCGCGGCGTCCGCTGAGCAGATAGGTCTGCCGTACGAGGGCGGGGGCGCAGTAGGCGTAGAGCGCGTCGAAGGCCTGGGCGGGGGTGAGGGGGCGTTCGGGCAGCGGCTGTTGACGCTCCGTCACCTCGGGCTCTCCTGCCCATTTCTGAGCCGTCGTCTCTTCCGCGAGAGAGCTGAGCAGTTGTGCGTACGCCTCTTTTCGCCGGCCGCGCGGTGTCGTCCGGCCGTTCTCCCACGCACGTACCGTCTCGCGGGTGACGCCCACCCGATCCGCGACCTGAGCCTGCGTCAATGAACCGGCCTCGCGCAGGCGTCGGCGTTCGTCGGGCGGGGGCAGCGGGGCTGCGGGTCGCTGGGTCACCGGGCACCCTTTCGCACGAAAAAGCACATAAACATATATTGAGCGACACATCGGCGGTTCGCCTGTTACGGGGGAAAGGCGCGTGTCGTTGGGAGCATGGCGAGCGTGATCGAAATGACCGCTCGTCGAACGCCCCCGTCGTCCCCGAGCACGCGTATGCATGGCCGAACGCCTGGGCTGGCCGCCAGCCTGCTGAGCGGGGCGGTGGCGGCGGCGCTGGGGCTGGGCGGGCTCGCGGTGCTGGTGATGGTGCTGTGGGTCAGTTCGCCGTATCCGGACAGCGGGCCGGGGGGTGCGCTGCGGATCGCCGCCGTGCTGTGGCTGCTGGCGCACGGCGCCGAACTGGTCCGCGCCGACACCCTCACCGGTGTCCCCGCGCCGGTCGGCGTGACACCACTGCTGCTGTTCCTGCTGCCGGTGTGGCTGGTCCACCGGGCGGCGCGGGACGCGGCGGCGGACGAAGGTGACGGGACGCCGCTTGTACCGGGGCGCACGGCGTGGGCGGGTGTCGTGCTCGGGTACCTCGGGGTCGGGGCTGCGGCCGCGATGTACGCGGCGCGGGGCGAACTGCGGCCGGAGTGGATCTGGACCGGGGTGTGGGTGCCGGTGGTCGTGACGGTGGCGGCGGGGGTGGGGGTGTGGACGGCGTGCGGACGGCCGCCCGAGCTCGTGGAGAACGCGATGCTCGCCTTGCCGAGACGGGTACGGCGGCTGGTGCCCGGGGTGGCGGCACGCGCCCGGCTCGGCGCCGCCGGGCGGGCCGCGGGGGCCGGGGTGGCGGTGCTCGTCGGGGGTGGGGCGGTGCTGGTGGGCGGCTCGCTGGTGTGGCACGGCGAAGCGACGCGGACGTCCTTTCTGCAGCTGACGGAGGGCTGGTCGGGGCGGTTCGCGGTGCTGCTGCTGTGCGCGGCACTCGTGCCGAACGCGGCGGTGTGGGCGTCCTCGTATGCCCTGGGGCCGGGGTTCGTGCTCGGGGCGGGGCATGTGGTGGGGCCGATGTCCTCGGCGCCGGCGCCGTTGCTGCCGCCGTTTCCGTTGCTGGAGGCCGTGCCCGGGGCGGGGTTCGGAGGGCCGGTGCAGTGGGGGATGGCGGCGGTGCCGGTCGCGGCGGCGGTGGTGTTGGGGTGCTTTGTGGGGAGGGTGGCGGTGCCGGCGGGGGGTCGGTCCGGGGGGCAGGAGGCCTCCACGGAGGGTCGGACTCGGGGCGGGATGGCGACCGAAGGGGAGCGGGCCAAGGACGGGGGAGTGACCGAGGGGGGCGGGCGGGCCTCCAAGGAGGGGCGGTCCAAGGGCGGGGCGGCACCGTCGGCGGTCGGCCATCAGGAGGCACCAGTGCCTGTCGTGGTCTGGTCGAGTGGGCGGACCGCGGTGGTTGCCGCGCAGGCGTCCGTGCTCTGCGGGGTCGTGTTCGCGGTGCTGGCCGCTCTGTCGGGCGGGCCGCTGGGGGTGGGGGCGCTCGCGCGGTTCGGGCCCGTGTGGTGGCAGGTGGGGGCGGCGACGCTGGGGTGGGTCGGGGTGGTGGCGGTTCCGGTGGCCGTGCTGGTGCGGGCGTGGCGGTGCCTGTCGGGGCGGGGCGTGGCGGCGGATCAGGTGAGCGGGACGCCGGAGGCGCGGATCGGGAAGCCTCGGGTGGAGACGTTGGAGGCGTTGGACGCGTCGGGGGAGAGCGGCTCGGGTGTGGCGGGCACGGCCGAGAGTGGTCCCGGTGCCGGCAAGCGCCGGTTCCGGGAGCGGCTGCCGTTGGTCGGAAGGTTGTTCTCGCGCGGGGCGGCGTCGAAGGAAGGCGACGGCGCGGCCAAGGAATCGAGGACGGGGCGCTCGGTGTACGACCAGGACGCGCTGTTCACGGCGTTCGAGCCGGAACAAGCAGCTCCGCCGCAGGGCGACCACCAGGAGGCTCGGTCCGCGGAGGCCGGCCAGGACTCATCGAGCGAGGCTCACGACCAGGAAATCCCGTACCTGGAGTACGACCACGACACCACCTTCGAGCCCGACGACTTCCCGTCGGACGCCCCCAAGAGCCCGGAGTCGCCCGACAACCCGGAGCCACCCGACGCCCCCGAGGGCACGCCCTCGCAGTGAACGCCACCCTGCCCGAGCGGCCTCACTCCGTGCTGCCCAGAACCCCTCGCAACTCCTCGGGCAGCAGCTGGTTGCACGACTGCTTCGCCTCATTGGTCAGGGCGTCAGTCGTGCAGGTGTAGTAGTCGCTGTAGACCATCTGCGCCGTGAACCCGGCGGCCACCACCGCGATCGCGAGGGACGCCGTGACCAGCCCGCTCACCGCGGCCGTCGTCTGGGGGCGGCCCGTCTGCTGGGGGGCCGGGGTGTTCGGGTCGGGGGTGCGGGGCTTGGCGCGGAGGCTGCTGATGCCCCAGTACAGGGCCAGCGCACCCAGCAGCAGGGCCACGTACGGCCAGCTGAACAGGGCGAAGAAGAAGGCCCACATGCCGGAGAGCAGGGCGAACCGCGCGCGCCGCTGGGCGGGGTCGGTGGGGTCCCAGCGCAGGCCCGTGCCGGGGCCGCCGCCTCCACCGGGGCCCTCCTGGCCTCCGCGGGGCCGGTCACCGAAGCCGCCGGGGGAGCGGCCCGGCTGGCGGTCGCTCCACTGGTTGCCCCACGGCGAGTTGTCCTCGTCCGACCCCGAAGAGCCCTCCTCGCCCGAGGGGCGCCGCGGCTGCCACGGGCGGTCCGGCGTGCCCTCGGCCGGCGGCGCGAAGGGGTTGTCGTCCTGGGCGCCACTGCTCTGTCCGTCGCCGGACTTCTTGTCCGAGGGCGCGTCGGGAGGCGAGGCGGGCCGCTCTCGCAGCAGGACGGCGCCACGCTTCCCTCCCTGCGCGGACTGCGGAGGGAGTGTGAGGAGTCGCAGGCTGCGGTCCGACATCAAGTGAGCGTCTTCCCCTTGGTGAACGACTGATCCGACATGAGCTGTCGCTTTGTGAACGCACCGCACCACAACCGCGTTCCCGGTCCAGCTCCCCCAGACGCTACCTTCCGGCCACGCCCCCGTCCCATGGGGCCCATCCGGAGTGCCGGTATCGTTGCTGACGGTCGGCTGCTTCGTAGACTTCCCCGTATCCCGGGGCGCGATGCATTCGTACGAATATACAAACGTACAAAGCGCCGCCCGCACGAAGAACGCACCCCCGAGAAAGGGCCCCACCGTGGCCGCCAAGCCCGTGGCCGAGCGTGCCAAGCGCCTCGTCGTGCTGGTCTCCGGATCCGGCACCAACCTGCAGGCGCTTCTGGACGAGATCGCCGGCGTCGGCCCCGAGGTCTACGGTGCCGAGATCGTGGCCGTCGGAGCCGACCGGGAGAACATCGAGGGGCTGGCGCGGGCCGAGCGCGCCGGGCTGCCGACCTTCGTGTGCAAGGTCAAGGACCACGACAGCCGCGAGGAGTGGGACGCGGCGCTCGCGGAGGCCGTCGCCGCCCACGAGCCGGACCTCGTCGTCTCCGCCGGGTTCATGAAGATCGTCGGCAAGGAGTTCCTCGCCCTCTACGGCGGGCGGTTCGTGAACACCCACCCGGCCCTGCTCCCCAGTTTTCCCGGCGCCCACGGCGTCCGCGACGCCCTCGCGTACGGCGCCCGGGTCACCGGCTGCACCGTCCACTTCGTCGACGACGGCGTCGACACCGGACCGATCATCGCTCAGGGCGTGGTGGAGATCCGGGACGAGGACGACGAGAGCGCTCTGCACGAGCGCATCAAGGAAGTCGAGCGAAGGCTGCTCGTCGAGGTCGTGGGGCGGCTCGCCCGCAACGGCTATCGCATTGAGGGACGAAAGGTAGTTATCCAGTGACCGCCGAGAGCAACAAGCGGGCCATTCGACGGGCGCTCGTCAGCGTCTACGACAAGACGGGCCTGGAGGACCTCGCGCGCGGGCTGCACGAGGCCGGCGTCGAGCTGGTGTCGACCGGCTCCACGGCCGGCCGTATCGCCGCGGCCGGTGTCCCCGTCACCAAGGTCGAGGAGCTCACCGGTTTCCCCGAGTGCCTGGACGGCCGCGTCAAGACGCTGCACCCGCGCGTGCACGCGGGCATCCTCGCCGACCTGCGCCTGGACAGCCACCGTCAGCAGCTCGACGAGCTGGGCGTGGCCCCCTTCGACCTCGTCGTCGTCAACCTCTACCCGTTCCGCGAGACCGTCGCGTCGGGCGCCTCCCCCGACGAGTGCGTCGAGCAGATCGACATCGGCGGCCCCTCGATGGTGCGCGCCGCCGCCAAGAATCACCCGTCCGTGGCGGTCGTCACCAGCCCCGCCCGTTACGCCGACGTCCTCGCGGCCGTCCGCGACGGCGGCTTCGACCTCACCAGCCGCAAGCGGCTCGCGGCCGAGGCGTTCCAGCACACGGCGGCGTACGACGTGGCGGTGGCTTCCTGGTTCGCGTCCTCCTACGCCCCGGTGGACGACTCTCAGTTCCCCGACTTCCTCGGCGCCACCTGGGAGCGCGAGAACACCCTCCGCTACGGCGAGAACCCGCACCAGCCGGCCGCCCTCTACGTCGACGGCGGCGGCACGGGCCTCGCGCAGGCCGAGCAGCTGCACGGCAAGGAGATGTCGTACAACAACTACACGGACACGGACGCCGCCCGCCGTGCCGCGTACGACCACGCCGAGCCGGCCGTCGCGATCATCAAGCACGCCAACCCGTGCGGCATCGCGATCGGCGCGGACGTCGCCGAGGCGCACCGCAAGGCGCACGCCTGTGACCCGCTGTCGGCGTTCGGTGGCGTGATCGCCGTCAACCGCCCGGTGTCGAAGGAGATGGCCGAGCAGGTCGCCGAGATCTTCACCGAGGTCATCGTCGCGCCCGACTACGAGGACGGCGCGCTGGAGGCCCTCGCCAAGAAGAAGAACATCCGCGTACTGCGCTGTCCCGAGGGCCCCGGCAACCCCGTCGAGATCAAGCCCATCGACGGCGGCGCCCTCCTCCAGGTCACCGACCGCCTCCAGGCCGACGGCGACGACCCCGCGGGCTGGACCCTCGCGACGGGTGAGGCGCTCGGCGCCGAGGAGCTCTCCGAGCTGGCCTTCGCCTGGAAGGCCTGCCGGGCCGTCAAGTCCAACGCCATCCTGCTCGCCAAGGACGGTGCGTCGGTCGGCGTCGGTATGGGGCAGGTCAACCGTGTCGACTCCTGCAAGCTCGCCGTGGAGCGGGCCGGTGAGGAGCGCGCGCGGGGCTCGTACGTCGCCTCGGACGCTTTCTTCCCGTTCCCGGACAACATCGACGTCCTGAGCGAGGCCGGGGTCAAGGCGATCGTCCAGCCCGGCGGTTCGGTCCGCGACGAGCTGGTGGTCGAGGCGGCGAAGAAGGCGGGCATCACGATGTACTTCACGGGGACGCGGCACTTCTTCCACTGACCTCATGGGTGTGCCGTCGGACAGCCGGTCCAGGCCGTCCGACGGCACCCCGTCACTGTGGATCGCCGTGCATCACCCGCAGTTGAACGCGCCGGATGTGCTGGAGCCGATCACCACGTCCGCGCCGCCCAGCGCGGTGAGGTGCACCGCGTTGACCGTCAGGCCCTGGTCCGCGCCGTCGACCGGTGTCTGCTCGTTGACCACGAGCTTCGCGCCCGCGCCGAGGTCGATCTCATAGTTCGGTGTGTCCGGTACGTTCACCGGGGTGCCACCGATGCTCAGTTCGAGACCGACGCTGCCCTTGGTTGCGGAGCAGGTGCTGGAGGACTCCGCGGTGAGTCCGGAGACCTCGACGACCGGCAGGCCCGTCAGCCCGATCCTGGCCTCGGCCACGGTCGAGGTCGCGCTGGAGGAGTTCGGACCGGTCTTCGTCACGACCTCGGTGCACAGGGGTCCGGCGGACAGCACGAGCGCCTCGATGCGCTCGGCGCACTGCGGAGACTTGGACTCCGCGCCCGCGGTGCGCACCGTCCCGGTGTCCGGCGTGGGGTCGATGCCGATGGGGATGAGGGGCAGCGGGATCTGTGCCGACAGGCCGTAGGCGCGTCCGGTCACGTACCGCAGGTCGAGGGTGGCGGTGGCCTCGGACGGTTCGTAGGCGTCGTCGCCGGCGAAGGTGGCGCTGACCGGCACGGTGGCGTCGTCCGTCAGGGGCTGGTCCACCTCATCGACGGTGCAGGTCGCGGTGCCGTCGGCGCCCGTGGTGGCGTCACAGGTCTGCACGCTGTCCTCGGCGCCGAGTTCGAAGCTCACCTTCTGGTCGGCCACCGGGTCGCCGGACTCCTCCTCGGTGAGGGTGGCGGAGAGCTCGGCGGGTTCACCGCCGGCGAGGGAGGTGTCGCCGGTGTATTCGAGCTTGGTCTTCTCCGGCTCGGGCTCCGGGTCGGGCTCGCCCGGGTCGCCGCCGCCGTCGCAGTTGTTGGTGCTGGTCAAGGGGACGTTTCCGTCTGCCGGGGTGATGCGGTACTCCTT
Organism: Streptomyces sp. cf386; assembly: GCF_900103585.1. GTDB lineage: Bacteria > Actinomycetota > Actinomycetes > Streptomycetales > Streptomycetaceae > Streptomyces. The sequence continues at coordinate 288,286 of NZ_FNHV01000003.1, read as the reverse complement.
GCCTTCGAGCCAGGGGTAGATGAGCTCGTTCTCTTCGCCCGACCCGTCGCCGTCGTAGTCGTACATCTGCTGGTAGTGGAGGTGCGGGATTCCGGTGCCGACATTGCTCGCGGTGCCGATCCTGTCCCCTCGCTTGACCTTGGTTCCCATCGGCACGTGGTCGCTCATGTGGAGGTACTGGCTGAACCAGCCGCCTTCGTGCTTGATGTTGATGCCGCCGACGTCGTCGATCTCCCACCAGACCTCACCGTCTGCGGACGCCAGTACAGCGGCACCTTCCGTCTCGCCGTCCGCCCGCACCATGTCGAGCTGCTGCTGGTCCTCGGTCGCGTTGTCCCCGTGGCCTTCACGGGTGAACATGTCCCAGATCTGGCCGCACTCGAACGGCAGCTTGAAGTCCGGTGGGTTGTCAGGATCCGCCGAAGCGGTCGGTGCGCTCAGTGCCACGGCGGCCAGAGCCGCGCCCAGCACCATGACCAGGTGTTTCCTCATGGAGTTCTCCCCGTTGCCGACGACTTATGTCGTGTCCATGACTAAGTGTGCGGGCCGGGGTGGGCCACCCGCCAGGAGATTGCGTGCTGATGCAAACAGTCGGCGCGGCACCGATGTGCAGGGTCAGTGCGAGCGCGCCAGCGCCCGGCCCAGCTCCGTCGCCACGTGCAGCATCGTGCTGCCGTGCCGGGCACTGGTGACCAGCCCCGCGTCGCGCAGCGCCGTGGCGTGCCGGCTTGCGGTGCCCGCGGACACGCCGAGGTCGAGGGCGAGTTCGCTGGTGGAGCGGGGGTGGAGCAGCGCGCGGATGGCCAGGGCGCGGGTATGGCCGAGGAGCGCGGCCAGGGCGTCGGGGACCACGACCGGCTGGGCGGGGTCGGTGACGGGGTAGAGCAGCACCGGGGGCAGTTCGGGGTCGATGAGCGAGACCGGGGTGTCGCTGCAGAAGAAGGACGGGATGAGAGTGAGGCCGCGTCCGCGCAGGTGGAGGTCGCGATCGGACGGATAGCCGGTGCTGAGCACGGGCGCGGTCCAGCTGACCGACGGCGAGAGGGTGCGCAGGAGCCGGTCGACGCCGCCGTCGACGAGCCTGCGGCCGCACAGCGCACGCTCCGTCAGTACCGTGCCGCCGAACTGGGACCGGTACGGCCGGACCACTTCGCGGTAGTACACGGTCAGCGCGGACTGCAACTCCTGCCGGCAGCTCCGGTCGCCGCCGGCCAGCCGACGCACCCAGTGCGAGGCCTTACGGCGGCGGAACACTCCGGCGAGTTCACGCCGCAGCCGCCCGGCCGGAGTGGCGTGGACGAGTTCCAAGGACTCGCCGAAGTCGCCGCCCGGGCATGACGGGGTGAGGAAGTCCGGGAAGCTGCCGCGCCGGGGCACCAGGACCGTCAACAGCCGCACGGCGGCGTTCACGTTCCGGGCACCCAGGCGGGCGCGGGCGTGCCGCAGCCACGGCCCGTAGCGGGCGGCGGCTCGCGGCGCCTGTAACCGGTGCAGGCTGCTGACGAGTTCCCACATCATGTCCGGGCCGGCGGCCACGGTCGTGCGTGCGAGATCGTCAGCCGTGAAGTGGATGCGCAGCGTCATGGGGTCCCCCGACACACATCGTTGCCCGTCCCTCAGGACGTGGCGTCCGCCACCATCGTCCCGGGAGCCGATGAACGAATGCTTGACGCTCTGCGGGCGCCGACGCAGGCGTCGCAAGGCCACAGGTGGTGTGACCGGAACGTCACGTCGAACTGCGCAGCCCCGCCCAGGTGTTGGGTCCGACCTCGCCGTCGACGTCCAGCCCCTTGTCGCTCTGGAACAGCCTGACGGCGGACTCCGTGTCCGCGCCGAACTCGCCGTCCACGCCCGAACCCCCGACGCTGTAGCCGCGCTTGGTGAGCATGCACTGCACCTGGACGACGCGCTGGCCCGTGTCGCCGCGTTGGGTGAGTTCGGTGCCGGAGTAGGAGGTGCAGTCGGAGATCCAGGGTGGGGTGGCGGGTGTGGTGGCGGTCTTGGTGGGGGCGGGGGTCGGGGCGCTGCCGCCACCGCCCGCGCCGCCTTCGTTGCCGCCGGATGTGGCGGAGGGTTCGTCGGTGGGAGTGGCCTGGGTTCCGCCCGCACCGCCTCCGGAGGAGTCCGGGCTCTGCGAGGCCTCGGCGTCTGGCGTCGCGGAGGCTGACTCCTTCTCCTTGTCACTGTCCTTGTCGCCGGAGGGGGAGGCGGAGGAGCTGGGGAGGCGGGAGGTCGGTACGTCGCCGGGGGCGGCGCTGTCGGTTGCCGTCGTCGCGGTCGAGGCCGTCTCGTCGAGGGGTGGGCGGGTGAGGAAGAACGCGGTCACGGCTACGGCGCACACGGCGAGGCCTGCGGCGACGGCGAGGTAGGCCTTGCGCTTCCGCTGCCTGCCGCTGTCCTCCGGGGCCGGTGTCTGCACGGGGGTGGCGTACTGACCGGGCGGCGTGGACGGGCTGACGGTGGGGGCGAAGGCCGGGCCGGGGGCGGGGAGCCCCGGGGTCTGTGTCGGCGTACGCAGCTGCGGCGGCGTACGCAACTGGACCGTCTCCTGGATGACAAGGCGCTCCAGTGACTCGCACGCCTCCTGTCGGGTGTGCAGCCGGGCGTCCAGCGGCTCGTGCCAGGAGGCCGAGCGGCCGTGACCGGCGGCCGTGCCTGCGTCGAGGAGTTGCCTCGGGGTGGGGCGCCCGGCGGGGTCCTTGGAGAGGCAGGCGGACAGGAGGGAGCCCAACGCCGGGTCCACGGCGGAGAGTTCGGCCATGATCTCCGGCTTGGGTTCCTCGAACGCGACCCGGTGCATCACGTCGACGCCAGTCCCGTCGCCGAAGGGGGCGTGCCCGGTGGCGGCGTAGATCAGGCTTCCGGCGAGTGAGAAGACGTCGGAGGCGGTGTCGCAGCGCGCCTCGCGCAGATACTCGGGCGCCATGAAGGCGGGCGTGCCGACCCGGTTGCCCGTCGTGGTGATCGCGCTGCTGTCGGCGGCCTGCGCGATGCCGAAGTCGATGACGTGCGCACCCTGCAGGGACAGGATCACGTTGGACGGCTTGAGGTCCCGGTGGACGACGTCGGCGGCGGCCAGAGCGGAGAGCGCCTGCCCGAGCTCCGCCACCAGCCGCCACACTCCGGCGCGCTCCAGATTGCCGCACTCGCGCACGGCGTCGGCGAGGTTGAGGCCGGGCAGGTACTGCGTCGCCATCCACAGCAGCGAGTCGTCGAACCCGGTGCCGAGCAGGTCCGGTGTGCGCGGTGTGTGCACCTGGCCGTGCACGGCGGCCTCGCGCTCGAAACGCCGCCGGAACCGGGCGTCCTCGGCGTACTCGGGGCGGATCACCTTGACGGCGGCCAGGCCGGGGGTGCTGTCGGTGGGGCGGGCCAGGTAGACGTGGCCCATGCCGCCGCTGCCGAGGAGGCCGAGGGGGACGTAGGGGCCGATCACCGCCGGGTCCGTGGACCGCAACGGACGTGCCCCGGCCTGCTGCAACGCGGCGTCCACGGACGCCGGAGGGTGCGGCGGTGTCGGCTGTTGGTCTGACATGGGTCCCCCGATGTGCTGCCTTCTCACAACGCGCGCTTCCGTCACGCAAGTTGACGAGAGGCTATCGCGTGGGGCCCAGGGGAGTGCCGCGCGGACACGGGGACCGCCCCGATGAACCCCGAGGGCCAGGCACTGGTGTCCCCCACCCGTGCCTGGGCCCTCTTCGTCCGATCCCGCCGGCCCTGGGTGGCGGGTCGGGTCACCAGGAACCGGTCACCGTGACGGTCCGGCTGTGGAACTGGATGCGGGTGCCACCGCCGAACCAGCGTCCGTGGGAACCCCGGTGCATGCCGGTGATGCGGTAGGCGCCACTGTCGCCGTAATCCGTGTACGAGTAGCTGTTGCCGCGCTCGAAGGAGATCGAGCCGTCACCGGTGGCGTCGTAGGTGGCTGTTTCCTGCCCTTCCTGTCCCGTCCACTTCATGCGGTTGTCCGCCGCACTCCACGTGCCGTCGCCGACCCATCCGTCGGCGGTCAGGCCGTAGCGGCTCTGCCATTGCTTGGTGGCGGCCGCGGTGACGGACCCGAACCGGCCGTCGATGTCGGACAGGCCGAGGAGGCCCTCGGCAGCCAGGATGGCCTGCCACATCAGCACGATGTCGGTGTTCGAGTCGGCGCATCCGTTGCACAGGGAGTGGCCGAGCTCGGAGAAGTGGTCACCGAAGTCGTCGGTGAGGCCGCCGGCTCCGTCGACGAACGAGGTGCCGTAGGCCCCCGAGTTGGCGGGGACGGCCTGTGCCGGGGCGGCGATCAGTACCGTCGACAGGCCCGCGGCGAGAACGCCGAGGACAGGCTTCCAACGTCTTGTGGGCATGATTCTTCCTCCTTGTGCGACGGTCGTCAGTTCTTGCTCTGGTCCTTGGCCAGGCGGCGGGCCCTGGTGCGGCGTTCCGGCGTGGCCGGGTCTTCCACCGCGCCGGGGCGCGGGCCGTTGTGGTGCACGGCGCGGTCGCGGAAGGTCTTCGTGAGGTGCGTGAGGGGCTTCGCGTTCGGTCCGACGTCGATCTGGAAGTGGCAGGTGGCGGCGGGGGAGAGATCCGCGCCCCAGCGCACCACGCCGCCGTAGTCGGCGAGGATGTCGCGGACGACCGCCTCCTGGAGCGGCCACAGGCCGTCGCCCGCCCCGAGCAGGGCGATCGCACTGCCGGAGAGGTAGTTCGACTCGTACGCGAGGCGTACGGCGCCTTCGGTGCGGTGTCCCAGGACGTCCTGTGAGCCGCGCAGCGGCATGACCTCGTAGTGCCAGCGTCTCGCGAGGTGCAGGAGGACCGGGGCCGCTTCGCGGTGCAGGCGTACGGTGGCCGGGGAGCCTTCGACGCGGAACGACTCGATGGCGGCCGTGTCGATGGGCCAGCCGTTGGCGCTGCGTCGTGAGTTCCACCAGCCGTCGGCAGCGGCCGACGGCCGGGTGAGGACGTCACTCAGTGTGGCGCCCACGCCGAGGGCGCCGGCGGACAGCAGCACGGCCCGTCGTGTCAGTGCCATTTACTTTCCCCCCTCGGCGTCGACGCGTTCCTGGAGCTCCCAGGCGTACGCGAGCACGAAATTGTTGAGCTGGACCGGGTCGATGTTCTCCGGAAGGTCATCAGAACCGAGGCTGGGGCCGCCGGCCAGAAGCCACTTTCCTGCGATCACCGTGATGTCGGAGTTCTCACCCAGGAGCAGATTTTTGGCGAGGACCTGCGTCGTCGCACTGTCGCTGTCGAAGCGGTCGGCCTGGAAGAGCGTGTACCGCCGCTGGCAGACCCGGTCGTCGGCCCCGGGACTGTCGGTGCCGTAGTAGCGGGCGACAGCTTGGGGGAGGATGAGCGACTTCTCCTTCATGAGCCGCATGATGTTGAATCCGTCGGCGTCGGAAATCCAGTCCACGTTGTCGAACGACGACGCGGTGTTCCGCTTTCCGAGGTAATCCAGAGCGAAGAGCATGGGGTTCGGATACCGGTCCTTGTTCCGGCGCCAGTCCGCATAGAACGACGCGAGATCGCCGGCCCAGCCACCGCCGTCGCCCAGCGACACGAGGTCGGTGGTCGAGGGGTACTGGAGGCAAGCCTGCAGGGTCGCCATGAGGTGCTCCGTACCGACGGCGGTTCCGGTCACCGGATCGGTGAGGTACCTCCTGCCGTCGAGGGTCAGCCCCTGTTCTGCCGCCGCCGCTATCCAGCCCTGGTTGACCGCCCCGAAGGCCCCCTTCCACTCGAGGCCGTTGTACTCCTCCTGCCTGAAGAAGTGGCAGACGAGGATGGTCGGGTCGATTCCCGCGTCGTACTCCAGGGCGGCCGTGTACAGCCGCTGGACGAGGTCGATGAAACCCTGCGCGGGTGACCTGTCGGCATTGAGTACGGCCGTGCCCGGATCGGAGTTGCGGCGCCAGACGTTGCGGTCGATGTCCCAGGTCTCTCCGAAACTGCCGCTGCCGTAACTGAAGGGGCCCTGGCGGATCTGGTTGAACGACCAGTTCGGCGGGAGAGGGAAACCGAGGTTCCCGGAGAATCCCCAGGACAAACCTGACACGAACGACCAGGTCGCGCCGACGCGGTTGGACACCTGGCTGCACACGTTGCGTGAGCCGTACACCCCGTACGTGTAGCGGTTCGACCGCCCCAGCGCGGCGCGCACCCCACGGAAGTACGGGATCACATGGTCGTCGATGTCCGCCTGGGTCGCGTCGAAGTCGACCGCGAAGTAGATACAGGTGCCGCGGTTGAAGCCGAATTCGAGGGCTCGTTGCTCGGCCACGTTGCCCTGCTCCAAGCCCTTCTCTTCCGTGAAATTCTCACGCACGGTGCCGTTCCACTGGAAGATCGGGTACACGCGCAGCCCACCACGGATGATCTCGCTCAGCTCAGTGCTGGTGAGCGCCTTGCCGAGGTAGTACTCGTCGTCCGGCGGCAGATGCTCGTCGAGGTAGCGGCCGACCACCCGGAAACCGGCGTCGCTCAGTGCCTTGGCGCGGGCGAAGGTGAGGGGCGCGGCCTCGTCCAGGGCGGTGGTCTCCCGGAACTCGTTGCCGGTGGAGACGAGGAGCTGTGCCCAGGTGTCGTAGTCCGACTTGCCGGTGACGGGGAGCTGGCTGAACCTCTGGAAGGCGCGGACGAACTCCGCGGTGTTGTCGGTGTATTCGCGGCGGATCGCCGCGGAGACGGGCTCGCCGTTCAGGATCACCGGGGAGTTGAACACGCACAGGGCCGTGAAGAGGTGGACCATGTCCCCCTCGCTGCCCACCCCGAGGGACGGCTGCGCCTGGAGCTTCGACTTGGTGGTGCTGCCGAAGTACCCGCCGATGTCGGCGCGCGGGATCCCGATCTCGAACTGGACGGCCTTCATCACCGCCTGCTGCACGTCACGCGAGTAGACACCGTCGCATGGACTGAGGTCCATGGTGGTGATCTCCTCACCGACGACGTAGGTCAGGTTCAGATGCCGCTGGAACCGCCGGATCTCCGCCGATCCACCGGGCACGATCCGGAACTGGTCCATGCGCAGCAGCGCCTTGATGATCTGCACCAGCAGCCGCGTGGGGATGTTGGAGACGTTGGCCACCGACGCCAGCCCCGCGTCGCCGATCAACTCGTTCATCGAATCGGTGGTCACCGAGGTCCACCGGCCTGCCGACGAGGCGCCGTAGTACCCCTTGCACCACAGCGCGTAGTTGATGATGCGGATCAGGTTGGTCTTCGTCTCGGACGGACGGATGCCGCCGCGCGCCACGAGCGCGTCGAACGTGCCGGGACCGAAGTTCCGTACGGTCGGTGAGATCCCCAGCTCGTGCTGGAGGCCCTGGGTGAGGCTGAGCACGGTGGCCCAGCCGGTGCTGCCGTCCTGCGGGCAGCGCTCGTATCGGTCGGCTACGCCGTCGTAGGTCTCGTTCACCCATTTCTGGGCGGCGAGCACGTTGGGATCGTCCATGCGACATTTCCCCCGTTCGGTTCGGACCTGGATAGCGGAGTGCCACGGCACCCCCGCCGCCAGACCGTCGCCCAGGGAGGGGACGCAGGGAACCTGTAAATGTGCAGGGTCCCCCTGGCGTCCCTTTGGGCAATCCTGTGCGCGGTAACCACAGGAGAGAGGGATCACATGAACTTGAGCGGTAAGCGTTCACGGGTCGGTGCGGCCGTTATAGGTGCCGCCCTGGCGGCCACGCTGGGGTTGGGGGCCTCACCGGCCTCCGCGAAGGCGTCCGACGGGTGGGTGCGCGGGTACGACAAGCACATCGACGACTTCGACGACGAGGGGACCCTCGGCAGCTTTCTCGGCGGACACAGTCCGTCCAACGCGGTATGCATGTGGCAGCGGATCCTGTGGGCGGAGGGCGCGACGGCCAGCACCGGAAGGCCTTTCCCGGAGGCCTTCATCAACGGCTACTTCGGAGAAGACACCCAGACGGCCACGAAGTGGCTCCAGGAGCGCTGGCATCTCGACGTGGACGGCAGGGTCGGCAACCAGACCTTTGGCAAGGCCCACATTCACAACTTCCAGACCGGCGGCAGCACCGACCGGGGCGAGACGCTGTACCTGGAGTACCGGGGCAGGAGCCACTCCTTCCCCATGCGCCGCAACACCGAGGGCAAGTACCTCTTCAAGGACTCCGACGGCGACTGGAGGCAGGCCGGATACGACTACCTCAGCTGCGACTGAGGAGTAACCGTCAGGGGAGCTCGCACCACACCGTCTTGCCGGCCGGCGTCAGCCACACCCCCCAGCGCCGGGCCATCGCGTCGAGCAGGAGGGGGCCGCGGCCGGTCTCGTCGTCCTCGCCCGGGTGGCGTGCGATGAGCCAGGCATGCGGGTCGGTGTCGGTCACCTCCAGGCGCGTACGGCCGTCCGGGGTGCGGAACAGGCGGACGGTCACCGGGGTCCCCTCGCCGACGTGGTTGATCACGTTGGCGAGCAACTCGCTGACGCAGAGCTGGGCTTCGGGGAAGGACGCGCCCAAGTGCTCGCGGACCGCACGGCGCACCTCCGGTACGGCCTTGGGCAGCGCGAGCAGTTCGAGGACGAGGGGTCGGTTCACCGGCCGGCCGCCTTGCGCAGGGCGGAGATCAGGGCGCGGGCGGTGACCTGGTTGCAGTTGCCGAGTGCGATGAGAGGGCGTGTGGGGAGCGAGTCGGCGAAGGTCGGCAGGTCCACGCCGAGGGAGGGGAGCGTGATGCCGTTCGCCTCCAGGGCGGCGCGGAGGTCTTCGACGCAGGCGTCGGTTTCGTGGTGGGGGTGGGTCTGGGGGTGCATGGGGTACGCCTCCGTGTGCGTTCTGTAATGAATCACTCACAGGCTGGCGTCGAGTTGCGTACCGTGAAAGGGGTTTCGGGTGCGCATGCAACAAGAGAAACGGCGGTGGTGGGTTGTGCCCGCGAAGAAGGACCCTGACGCGTCGACTAGTGTTCCCTGCTTCTACGGCGCCGAGTTGCGCTATCGAAGGGAGCAAGCGGGGCTGACGCTGGAGCAGTTGGCCGAGGGCAGCTTCCGGGGGATCTCGTTCCTCAGCCAGATCGAGCGGGGCGAGCGGGGGATGCCGATGGATCTGGCCGTGCACGTGGACAAGCGGCTGGGCACGGACGGCTCTTTTCCAGCGGCGGTGTGAAGACGCGGCCAAGGCAAGGTGCGTGGGCATCGCCCCGCACTTCGCGGATGTCGCCGACCTGGAGAAGCAGGCACGGAGCATCGAGGACTGGGCTCCCTTGCTGGTGCCCGGGCTGCTCCAGACCAGGGCGTACGCGACGGTGATTGCTCGGTCGGCGATGCCGCGAGCCTCGGAGGCCAAGGTCGAGGAGGTCGTGAAAGCCCGTCTGGAGCGTGCGAGTCTCTTTGTGAGGGAGTCGCCGCCGAAGTTCTGGGCGATCCTCGACGAGTCGGTCATCCGGCGGCGTGCGCTGCCCCCTGCAGGGATGGCTGAACTGCTGGACCACATCGGCGAGGTGGTCAGGTCCACGCGGTCGCTTGTGCAGATCGTCCCGGAAACCTCGGTGCACCCGTTCATGATGGGGCTGACGCGGATCATGACCTTCCATGACGCGCCACCGCTGGTGTACACGGAGGGCCTGCACAGCGGCCAAGTCATCGACTATCCGGCCCTCGTGATGGAGTACCGGGAGTCGTACGATCTGCTCAGGGCCGCCGCACTGCCACCGGAGGCGTCCCTGGCCATGATCGAGGCAGCAGCAGAGGACTATCGGAATGAAGCCGAACAGCAACATCGACCTGAGCTCCGTGCAGTGGCGCAAGAGCAGCTACAGCAGCGGGACCGGCGGTGAGTGCGTCGAGGTCGCCGACAACCTCCCCGGCGCCGTCCCCGTCCGCGACTCCAAGAACCCCGACGGCCCCGCCCTCCTGTTCCCCACCCCCGCCTGGGCCTTCTTCGTCAACTCGCTCCAAAGCCCCCGGTAATCAGAAGAAGGTCTTGTCCCAGTCGCCCGTCAGGAGCGCTCGTACCGCGTTTCCGAAGCCGTTCGCGACCCGCTGGAATCCGGCGTCCCCGTAGAACAGGATGTCGCCGTTCTCGGTGAGCAGCACCGACTCCTCGGTGTCGAACACGGTGCCGACCAGGAGGACGGGGCAGCCGAGGTCTTTGGCGTGGATGCGCAGGGTCCTGGGGAAGGCGTGCGCGGACTCCAGTGTTCTCTCGACCGATGTGGTGAGCTCGTACTTCCACTCCCGCGAAATCCAGCTCACGGTGAGCTCGCCATAGACCTCGAGGAACTGTCGGAGCTGGGGGGTGACCTCGTACCCGTCCTCGGTGTACTGGCGGCAGGCGTTCTCGATGTCCAGGGGGTGGACCTCGAGTTCGGCAGTCCCTGACAAGGCATCCCGAACTTCCTGGATCGCCCGCCGATCGGGAGTGTCGTTCATCCGGTCAGTACCTCTCCTCCGAAGCCAGGTACCCAGGAGGCACAGTTCTGGCACATCTTGAATTTCTTACCCTTGGGGTTGACGGTCACCAAGTCAATGTTCTTCGGGTCCGCGCCATCGTTGATCGCGTTGGTGAACATCCGTGGCTCACCACACACTCCGGGCGGGCGCGTGTCATCGGCGCGTTGCGACTCGGCAGGCATGGCCTCGACCACGGACTGATGGTGACCGGTCTCAGGGCCGCTCTCACCGTAGTAGATCTTGCCCGTGGTCCGGTCCTGGCCCACGGTGTAGGCACCCGGGGCTTTCTCGCCCTCGCCCAGCCCGGCAGCGACCTGCTGGGACCGCTGCTTCCCCAGATCCATCAGCTGTTTCTTGATGTCGGCGCCGTCGTCCGGCATCAGGCCGAGGGGGTCGCACCAGGTGTGCGGGTTGTGGACGTAGGCGTCGGGGTTGGGGGCCGGGCTGAGGCCGAGCGGGTCCGGGGTGGTGTAGCGGGCGGTGGCGGGGTCGTAGTAGCGGTTGAGGTTGTAGTGCAGGCCGGTCTCGGGGTCGAAGTACTGGCCGGGGAAACGCAGTGGTGTGGTCGTGGTGCTGTCGGACGACCAGGCGGTGTGGCCCCACAGCGTGGGCACGGTCCGCCAGGCGATGGCGCCGGTGGCGGTGTCGACGAGTTCGGTCGGGGTGCCGATGAGGTCGGTGACGATCGCGAAGAAGCGGCGGTCGATCTGGTCCTGCGGGGTGTCGGCGGTCGCCGGGGTGGTGATGGTCTCCGTCTGCGCCAGCGGCTGTCGGCCCTTGTGGTCCCAGCTCAACGTGTACGGGCCGGGAAGAGCGGGCGCGTGCGTGGTCTGTTCGGCGAGGGTCGAACCGTCCCAGGTGAACTCCGTCCGTTCTACGACCGTGACACCGTCCTCGGCCAGGCGCTGCTTGGCGATACGGCGGCCGAACGGGTCGTAGAGGTACGCCCAGCGGATGCCGTCGGGGGTGGTGACGTGGGTGAGGCGGTTCTCGGCGTCCCAGGTGTAGTGCCAGGTGGCGGGCTTCTTCGACAGTCGGGTGAGCTGGCGGAGCGTGGTGCGGCCCGCCTCGTCGTACTCGTAGCGGATCCGGCCGGCGGTGGCGAGCTGCGTGCCTTCGTAGGAGCGTGCGCCGACCGCCTCCGCCTCGACGCCGGTGGCCGGCCAGTGCGCGTCGGTGAGGTTGCCCGCCGGGTCGTAGGCGTAGGTCTCGGTCCAGGTGGCGGCGTGGACGGCGGTGACGCGTCCGGCGGTGTCGAGGTCGAAGGTGCGCGGGCCGCTGAGCGCGTCCTCGACGCCGGTCAGGGCACCGTCGGCACGGTAGGTGTAGGCGCGGCGCTGCAGCTCGGTCTGCTCGGAGCGGAGGATCTGGCCGGTGAGACGGTGCTCGGTGTCCCAGGCGCTGGTCAGGGTGAGGCGGCCGTCCAGGACCCGCTCGAGTTCGTGCCCGGCGTCGTCGTAGGAGAAGTCGAGCCGGCCGCCGGTGGTGGCGAGGGCGGTTCGGCGGCCCGCCCGGTCGTAGGTCCAGGTGCTGTGGTGACCGCCGGGCGTGGTGCGGCCCACGCGGTGGCCTGCGGCGTCCAGGGTGTGGGTGAGCGTACGGCCGTTGACGGTCTCGGTGAGCAGGCGGCCGAGGGGGTCGACGGTGCGGTGCAGATCGGCGTCGGGGCCGGTGGCCCGGATCAGGTGTCCGGAAGGGTCGTAGGCGTAGGTGGTGCGTGCGCCGTCGCAGTCCTTCTCCACCAGGCGGCCGAGCACGTCGTAGCCGTACCGGATGCGCTGTCCGGTCGGGACGGTCCGCGCCACCACATCGCCGACGGCGTCGAGTTCGTAGCTGATGCTCCGGCCGTGGAAGTCGCTCTCCTCGACCAGCCGCCCGGCGGGGTCGTAGGTGTAACTCCAGGTCTGCCCAAGGGCGTTGGTGACGGATATGAGCTGCATGTGCGCGTCATAGCCGAAGGTGAGGCGGGTGCCGTCGGGGTCGGTGCGGGCAGCGATGGTCTCGAAGGGCGTGTACTCGAATCCGGTGACCCGGCCGGCCCGGTCGGTGTGTGTGAGGAGATTGCCCTCGTCGTCGTAACTCCAGGTCTGGACGGTTCCGTCCGGGGCCGTGTAGGAGGTCAGCAGGCCCTCGACACTCCAGGTCAGCCGGGTGACGACGCCGAGTTGGTCGGCGACGGCGGTGACCCTGCCGAAGGCGTCCCGCTCATAGCGGCTGGTGGCCCCGGCCGGATCAGTGACCTCGACGGGCATGCCGGCGGCGTTGCAGCGTACGAGAGTGGTGTGGCCGAGGGCGTCGGTGACCGAGGCGAGATGGCCGAAAGCGTCGTAGCCGTAGCGGGTGGTGGCGCCCGTGGGGTCGGTGACGGCGGTGCGGCGACCGGCCTCGTCGAAGGTCTGGTGCCAGGTTCGGCCGCCGGGCCGGGTGATCTGCGTCGGGTGATGCGCGTCGCCGAAATAGACCGCCGTGGACTGCTCGCCGTCGGGTTGGACGACGGCGACGAGTTCGCCCGCGTCGTCGTACTCGAAGCGAGTGGTCCGGCCCATCCGGTCGGTGCGGGACAACAACCGGTCGTACTCGTCCCGCTCGAAGAGCGTGGTGTTCCCGAGGGGGTCGGTCTCGGCGACGATCTGGGCGTGCTCGTTGACCTGGTACCGGGTGGTGTGGCCGAGGGCGTTCGTCTCGGTGTGGACCTTGATTCCGGTGGCCGGGTCCGGATCGCCGTACGTGAAACGGAACGTGAGCGAGCCGTCGGCGCCACCCTCCTCGACGACCCGGTCGGACTCGTCGTACGTGTAGAGGTACTGGGTGCCGTTGCGGTCGGTCCAGGACTCGATCCGGCCCTGCGTGTCGTTGGCGAAGGACAGCGGCCGGCCGGAGGAGTTGTACACCTCGCTCAGGTGGCCGTCGGTGTAGCCGTACCTGGTCAGCGGGAGGTCCTCGCCCTCGCCGCCGGCCAGACTCAGGGCGGTGATGCGGCCCGCGTCCACGGTGACCAGAAGCCGGTAGCCGCCGGAGTGGGTCATGCTCGCCGGTGCGCCGTCGGTGTCGTAGGCGAAGTCGACGTGATGACCGGCCCGGTCACGGATACGGGTGAGCAGGGCCGTCGCGCCGTCGGGCCTGAGGGTGAACTCCCGGACCAGACCCGTGGCGGGGTCGGTCAGCGTGAAGTCGCCCGTCACGGAGTCGACCGCCAGGTCTTGCCGTACGCCTGCCGTCGCACGCGCGGGTGCGTCGGGCTCCGGGTGCGGGTAGGCCTGGGTGAACCGGTCCGCGCTGAGATAGACGACACCCTCGGCGTCGATCTCCAGCCGCTCGTCGAAGGTGCACACCCAGCGCGGGCCCATCCAGCGCCCTGCCTGGTACCCGGACTCGAAGGAGCGCTTGAACAGCAGCGGCAGCGAGCCCGGCAGCGACACGTCCATCTGCTCGATGAACATCCGCCCGGTCGCCATGTCCACGGGCTCACCGCCCTGGCAGACGGAGTCCCGCGGACGGCCCGCCTCACGGGGGTCGCGGACCTGGTCGCGGCCGCTGCCCTGTCCCGGCGACCGTCCGGAATTGCCGCCCGAGGTGCCCTTCGGGCCTGACGGGGTGTCCTTGCCGCTGTCGCCCTTGCGGATGCCGTCCAGGCTGTCGGCGATGCCGCGGTCGTTGTCGTTGTGGTTCTTGGCCATCCGCTTCAGGCCGTTGGTCATGTTCTCGTCGAGGTGTTTGGCGGAGTTCTTCACGCCCTTCTCGATGCCGTCGATGACCTGGTCCAGCATGGCGTTGGCGGCGTCCGCGATCGCGTCCCGGCCCTTGGTGCGGCCGTGCGTGGACTTGGCCCGGGAGAGCTTGCCGCCGGCCCCGTCGCGGATCTTGCCGCCCGCGCCCGCGAGTTTCGTGCCCGCCCGGTCGTAGGCCTCCGGGTCCAGGCTGAACTGGCCCCCGCCGCCCCCTCCGCCGCCACCCCCGCCGCCTCCTCCGGCGCTCGCGAGGGTCATGGAGCCGCCCGCCCCCTTGGCGGCGTCGATGCCGTCGTTCAGGCCCTCCTTGCCGGCCTTGGCGGTCTGGCCGAGGTCGACGCCGTTCTGTACGCCGAGTGCGTTGCCGCCCAACTGCACGACCAGGTCGCCGGCCATGGAGCCGATGGCTTCGAAAACGGGGCCCATCGCGATCTCGATGACCCGCTCGGCGACCTGTTCGCACACTTCCTGGAAGATGCGTTTGACCGCGACCCGGGTGGCCTGGGTCGCCGCCAGACCACCCAGCGCGGACAACCCCAGGGTGACCGTGGACGCGGCGATGGCCGCCGCGATCTCGGCCGCGAGGATGCCGAGTTGGGTGATGGCGGCGAGTTTGGCGCCCTCGATCAGGACGGCCACCCCGTCCAGCGCGGTCGCCGCGAGCCGGCCCCCCTCGGCGAGGTTTGCCAGGTGGGTGCCCTTGACCTTGCCCCAGTGTTTGTCGAGCGCCTGGACGGCCAAGCCCTCGTTGCTGCCGAGCAGATCGCTGATCGCCGCGTGGGCGTCGGCGGCGCCGTCATCGATGTCGTCAGCGAACTCCCGCATGGCCTGGGCCATTTCGCGGTAGTCGTCCTCGTCGACGTTCGGCCAGCTGACACCGATCAGGTCCAGGGCCTCGTCCAGGTACCCGGGCAAGGTGACGCCCATGAACACCCCCGTGCGTATTGACGCCTACCTGTAATCGTATCAATTACGTAAGTCAGATAAGCGAATTGAAGTACCTGGGGGTGTTCCCGGAAGCGGCGATCAGGCCTGGGGACAGGTCCTAGCCGTCCACCTCGTACTGCCCCACCTCGATGAAGTACCGCAACTCCTCCGGCGTCCCGTCGATCACGTCCTCCGCGGCGGCCCGCAGCGCGTCGCTGATCGTCGGGTCGGCGAGGATGCGGGCGACGCGGACGCGGTCGTCCTCGGCGACGGCCAGGCGGTAACCGGTCTCCAGGAAGGCGCGCAGGGCCTCCGGGGTGTTGGCGTCGAGGGCCTCGTTGGCCTCCCTGATCACCGCCTTGTCGGTCTTCGGATCGGCGGTGGCGAGGATACGGGCGATGGCGACGCGGTCGTCCTCGGCCTGGGCTATCCAGCGGCCCGTCGACAGGAAGTACCGCTGGTCCTCGATGGTGCCGTCCATGGCTTTCTGCGCGGCGGCGTAGACGGCCTTGCCCGTGGTGGAGTCGGCGATGATGCGCATGATCGCGACACGGACGTCGTCGTCGGACATCTCGTCGACGCCCGGGTCGGTCGCGTCGGACGCGGTCGCGACGGTGGTGGCGGTCGACGGGGCCGAGTCGGCGGCGAAGGCCGGGGTTGCCAGCAGGAGCGCCGGGGTCAGGGCGGTGGCCACGAGGGTCAGGGCGGCACGGGTCGGTCTCACGTGTGAACCTTCCTTGTCTTCGTCGTGTGCGTCAGGTTCGGTGTGTGCATCTTCCCTTCAACCACGCCTGAGATCACCGCAATTACCCAGCGCCCCTCAGGTCAGACCTCCCCGGCCTTCCGCAGCGCGCTCCACGTCCGCGTCTCCACGACCCCGTCCGCCTCCAGCCCCACCCGCTCCTGAAACCTGACAACCGCCTTGTGCGTCAGTGGGCCGAAGATGCCGTCCACTTCGCCGACCTCGGAGATGCCATGCAGGTACCGGAGCAGACACTGGACTTCGCGGACCTGGCTGCCGGCCTCGCCCTGCTTGACCGTGAAGTCCCATGTGCTGTTCCAGTTGGCGGTGTAACCGCGGCCGTACTTGGCGTCCTTGTACACCGCGGGCTTCTCGCAGCTGGGTGGTGCCGAGGCGGTCGGCCTCTCCTCGTCGCGCAGGGCGTACGTAGATGCCGTCGCTGTCGCCCCCAGAGCCAGCGCCGTCACTGCCGCGACCAGCACCGCACGCCGCCACCGCCGGGGCCGCAGCCTCGGCAGCCGGGCCGAGCGGGAGGCGCCCGCGGCCTCCTCGACCCGGCGCAGGAGAGCACCGGTGTCGGGGATCCGGGTGAGGCGCTCCGCGTGTGTGGGTGCCAGGCAGTCGCGGACGATCTCCTGCCAGGCGGCCGGGAGTTCGGGGGACAGCCGCAGTTCCTCGGTGCCTCGCGCATAGCGCATCGCCGCGTCGGTGCGGGCCTCCGTGCTGCCGCCCGGCAGCGGGAAGGAGCCGGTGAGGGTGACGTGGGCGAGGACGCCGAAGGCCCAGACGTCGGCCGATGGGCGGATCCGGGTACCCCGCTCGTCCACCTCCGGCCACAGCAGCTCCGGCGGCGTGTAGTCGGGCGTGGCGAAGGCGGGGGCGTAGGCGTGGGTGCCCTGCAGCTCGGCCGCCATGTTGAAGTCGGCGAGTCGTACCGAACCGTCCCCCAGAAGCAGCACGTTGGCCGGTTTCAGGTCGCCGTGCACCCAGCCGGCGTGATGCAGCTGGTGCAAGCCCTCGCAGATCTGAGCCAGCAGGGCGGGACCCGACTCCGGCTTCGGGTCGTGTTCCAGTGCCGCATCCAGGGAGCCCTCGGCCAGCTCCAGGACGAGCACGGTGGCGCCGTCCAGCTCCGGGTGCTCCGGGTCGTCGACGGTCAGAGTGTCGTACATGCGGATCAGCCGGGGCGCCTTGAGGCGCTTCAGCAACTCCACCTCCCGCTCGGCCAGTTCGCGCAGATGCCGCAGCTGGCGCGGGGTGCGGGTGCCGGTGGGCAGGAACTTCAGGGCGGCTCGGCGGGGCAGCGTCGGGTGCTGCCCAGGGCCCTGTTCCTCGGCGAGTCGGGCTGCGTACACGGTCGCGAACGCGCCCGACGCGAGGGGCTCGCGCACCTCCCACGAACCGACCCGGTAACCCTTCGGGACGGGGACGGCGTACGACTGCCCGGTCACCGGGCCACTCCGCCGACGGCCACGGCCAGTACGGTCAGATCGTCCTCGCGGACCAGGTCGAAGCGGAGCGCGAGCGAGACCAGCGACTCCTTCTTGCCGTTGACGCGCTGGCCGGGTTCGGCGGTGTCGGGGCCGGGGCGCAGCCGGAGTTTGAGGGCCAGGTAGTCGATGTTCCAGTAGACCGACGAGCGGCTGACCGTCGGCCACGCCGGGCGTAGTCGCTCCACCAACTGCTCCACCGCGGGCAGCGGCGCGTGCGGCTCCCCACGCAGCCGGGGTTCGCACAGGGCGGCCAGCACCGCGAAGTACCGGCTGGTGCGGTCCAGGGCGAACGCCGGTGCGGTGACGGCGCCGGGGAGGCCCTGACGGTCCGCGCTGCGGAAGGCGTGGCGCGGGGCCCAGACGTCGAAGGAGAGCAGGTCTCCCGCGGCGGGCAGGACCACCCGCGCGAACTCGAACGGTACGGGGGCCTCCAGCCGGCCCGGCGGGACCTTGAGGTGTTCTCCCGCACCCTCCGGGTTCTCCACCACGTAGGTCTGGTCCTCGCTGAAGTTGCTCAGCAGCCAGAAGGACCGGTGTGCCGTGATCTCCCCGGCGACGCGGGGTACCCCTTCGTGCGCGATGGTCAGCCCGCCGTCCGACGCGGCTCTGCCGAACGCGAGCCGTTCACCGGTGGCGATCCTCACCTGGTCGTCCACGCTGCCGCACTCCGGCGGCACGACGATGACGCTGTACATGGAGTCGTTCCCCCTCCATCCCCAGTTCAACGTTCAACGTAGGGAAGGGTAAGGGAACCCTGATCGCGACTGCGAAGCTTTCAGACGCCACGGCGCGCCACGACGCGCCACGGCCTCCGACTCTCCCCCGAGGGAGCCGGAGGCCGCAGCCGTGTTGCCGGCGTCGATCAGCAGGTACGCAGCCCCGGAATCGCCCCGTAGTTCACGCCCCCCGACACCTTGTTGGCCGGGAACCAGCCCCAGCCGCCGTTGCTGACGTTGGTGTCGGCCTGGGTCCACAGCCACCAGTCGTTGCGGGCGTCGCCGACCGGCGGGTTCTCCTGGCCCGGGAACTTCTTCTGGCAGACGAACCAGTTGTCGCCCGCGTTGAGCCAGCCCGCGACGTTGCCGTTGAACAGCACGTTGCCGCCCTGGTAGTTGTGGCAGTAGCGGGAGTTGTTCGGCCCGCTGCCCCAGCAGCCGTTCGGTGCGGCCGAGGCCCCCGACGGCGTGAGGGCCACGGCGCCCGTCGCCAGTACGGCCGCCGCGCCCAGCGTGGCGAGCATGCGCTTCATGGTCGGTGTCCTTCCGGTCTTGCCACCCCCGTTGGTGGACAGGACCACGGTGCCGCCGGGGCGTCACCGGCGGTACCTCAGAACTCTCAGGGTCACTTCTCGCCCGGCGGCGTGTACTCCTTGAGGTAGTGAGCGACGCGGGTGGCGTAGTCGCGGTACTTCGGGGGAACGCCGCCCGCGTTGTTCACCACCTTGGTCGAGGTCCGGTACGCCGCCGCCAGCAGCACCTGGCGGTCGCCGGACAAGCCGGTCCGATTGAGGAGAGGTTCCATGTAGCAGAGGTAGCGGCCCACGGCCGGGATGGAATCGGCGGGGGACAGGGGCGGCTTGGGGGTCTCCGGCGCGGGGACGCCGTCCGCGCGGATCCACCAGCGCAGCAGGCTCGGCGTCCAGCGGGCGATGCCGTACTCGCCCTCCTCGCCCACGGACGGGTCGGAGAGGTTCGGGTCGAAGTTGCTCTCCGCCTTCAGCAGGGCGGCGATCAGCGCGGGCGTGACCTCCGGCCGGACGCAGTCGTGGGCCGCGTCGACGATCAGCCGGCGGTAGGCCACGGGCACGCCCTTGTCCGTACGGAGTTCGGAGGCGCCGTAGCGGGCGGCGGCCGTGACCTTCGCGGTCCCGGTGCCCGACGCGCCGACCCCGACCCCGCCGCCACCCCCGTCCTTGTCGGTGTCCGTCCAGTTGTTGACGCCGTATCCGAGCGCGGCCACCGCCACCACGGCGGTCACGGTGGCCAGCACCGTCGTACGGCGGGAGCGGCGACGGGGGAGGAGGGCCCGGGGCAGACGCGGGGAGCGGCCGGTGCCGGCCGTCGCCTCCACCCGGCGCAGCAGGTCCGGGGTACCGATGCGGTCGGCGTGCGTGCGGGTCAGGCAGTCCCGCACGATCTCCCGCCAGGTGTCGGGGAGTTCGGGCGACAGCCGCAGCTCGTCGGTGCCGCGGGCGTACGCGGCGGCGGCGTCACGACGGGCCGTCGGGGTGGCGCCGGGCAGCGGGAAGGAGTCGGTCAGCAGCAGATGTGCCAGGACACCGAAGGCCCAGACGTCCGCCGAGGGGCGGATCCGGCGGCCCCGCTCGCCGATCTCCGACCAGAGCAGCTCCGGCGGTGTGTAGTCGGGCGTGGAGAAGGCGGGCGTGTACGCGTGCGTACCCTCCAGCTCCGCCGCCATGTTGAAGTCGGCGAGCCGGGCCGAACCGTCCGCCATCAGCAGCACGTTGGCCGGTTTCAGGTCGCCGTGCACCCAGCCGGCGTGGTGCAGCTGCGCCAGCCCCTCGCAGATCTGCGCGAGCAGGGCAGGCCCGGCGGCGGGGCGCGGCTCGGCCGCGACGAGCGCGGACAGGGAGCCCTCGGCCTTCTCCAGTACGAGGACGGTGGCGCCGTCGAGGGCGGGGCGGGCCGGATCGTCGACGACGAGGGTGTCGTACATCCGGATCAGCCGCGGCTGTTTCAGCCGGCGGTGCAACTCGACCTCGCGGTCGATGAGTTCGCGCAGGTGGGTGAGTTGGCGGGGGGTTCCGGTGCCGGTGGGCAGGAATTTCAGGGCCGCCGACTTCGGGAGGTTCTCGTGCTTCGAGGGGCTCTCGTCGGCGGCGACGCGCCTCGCCTCGTACACACTCCCGAACGCCCCCGTGGCGATCGGCTCCCGCACCTCCCACGCGCCGACCCGGTACCCCTTCGGTACCGGCACGGCGTACGGCTCGGTCACCGGGCCACCCGGCGCGGCGCCGGCTCCGTCAGGACGACGAGGTCGTTCTCCCGTACGAGATCGAAGCGCAGCGCAAGCGAGACCAGCGACTCCTTCTTGCCGTTGAGGCGCGGGCCGGTGTCCGCCTCCTCCGGGCCCGGCTTCAGCCGCAGCTTCACCGCGAGGTAGTCGATGTTCCACTGCACGGAAGTGCGGGACGCGGCGGGCCAGTTGGGGCGCAGCCGGTCGACGACCTGGTCGACGGTGGGCAGTGCGGCGTGCGGTTCGCCGCGCAGGCGGGGCTCGCAGAGGGCGGCCAGCACCGCGAAGTACCGCTTGGTGCGGTCTACGGAGAAGGCGGGCGCGGTGGTGGCGCCGTCCAGGCCGTCCTCGCTGCGGTAGTCATGCCGCGGCGCCCACACCTCGATCGGCAGCAGATCACCGGCCGCCGGCAGCACGATCCGCGAGAACTCGAAGGGGACCGGTGCGTCCAGCCGCCCCGGCCCGACCTTGATGTGCTCGCCCGCGCCCTCCGGGTTCTCGACGACGTACGTCTGCTCCCGGCTGAGGTTGCTGAGTATCCAGAAGGCGCCCTGGGCGGTGATCTGACCCGCTCTGCGGGACACGCCGTCGTGCGCGATGGTGAGGTCGTTGTCGGAATCGGAACGCCCGAAGCTCAGTTGCTCGCCGGGCGCCATACGGATCTGGGTGGGGTGGTTCTCGTCCTCCGTGGTCGGCGGAGGTACCACGATGATGCTGTACAAGGTGCGTCTCCCCGTGCCTGACGGCTACCGAGTCAGAGTAGGGCGACGCGGCCGGGCCGTGCCCCCCTCATACGGGTGAGACACGGCCCTCGGCTGCTATTGGCGTGAACTGAGCCCTGATGGTGCTCAGTAGCGCGGGCGGCTGAACCAGGCGGTGGCGGCGCTGTTGACCATCGACGCGAGGATGATGCCGGCGATGGCGAGGGAGATGAGCCCGCCGAAGGTGGCGGAGCCGCCCCCACCGTTCACGGTGTTGACGATACCGCCGAGGATCATCAGCGACGCGTACACGATCGTCGTGATGCGGATGCCGCTGCCGCCGTTCTTGAACTTCACGCCCAGGAAGATGGAGAGAGCGCCGAGGCCGACCATCAGGGCCGCGACCAGGAAGCCGAGGCCTGCCAGTCCGTCGGTGCTGTCACCGGAGCCGACGCCGTTGGAGACGTCCTGGGCGGCGCCGACGGCGATGCCGGCGACGATGCCGATCAGGATCTGGAAGCCGGAGAGGATGAAGAGCAGCACACGGGCCGTCTTCATGAGGCCGGGCATCTCCACCGGCATCATGTTGCCGCCCGGGTAGCCGGGGTACGCGGGCTGCTGCGGAGCGCCCTGCGGGTAGCCGTAACCGGGGGCCTGGGGCTGCTGCTGCGGGTAGCCGTAACCGGGCTGGCCCTGGGGCGGCTGCTGCGGCGGGTAGCCGGGCTGGCCCTGGGGAGGCGGGCCGTAAGGGTTGTTCGGGTCGCCGAAACTCATGGCGGTCTTTCCTCCGTTGTCCGAGTGCGGGGACGCGCGGCACTGTGTTCGGAGGAAGGTCTTCGGATGCGGTCGTCCCCCCGGTACTGCCCGCGGTACTGCCGTCACATCGTTCTTTAGTCTGCTCTTACTTGTCCAGCCGCATTCCGTATGTGTTGTGCAAGTGCAACATCATTGATCATGAGTGGATACGGGTGGAGATACGGCCGCCGAGGCCATGGACGACCCAGAGCGGACCCGGATTGGAACCGAGAGGGCGTCATCAAGGAGGATGGGGGCCATGACCGCCCAGATTCTCGATGGCAAGGCCACCGCAGCCGCGATCAAGTCCGATCTGACCGTCCGCGTGGCGGCGCTGAAGGAGAAGGGCGTCACGCCCGGCCTCGGCACGATCCTGGTCGGGGACGACCCCGGCAGCCAGAAGTACGTCGCAGGCAAGCACCGCGACTGCGCCCAGGTCGGCATCTCCTCCATTCAGCGTGAGCTGCCGGCCACGGCGACCCAGGAGGAGATCGAGGCCGTCGTCCGCGAGCTGAACGAGGACCCGGCCTGCACCGGCTACATCGTCCAGCTGCCGCTGCCCAAGGGCATCGACGAGAACCGCATCCTGGAGCTGATGGACCCGGCCAAGGACGCGGACGGCCTGCACCCGATGAACCTGGGCCGCCTGGTCCTGAACGAGCCGGCCCCGCTGCCCTGCACCCCCAACGGTGTTCTCACCCTGCTCCGCCGGCACGGCGTCGAGATCAAGGGCGCCGAGGTCGTGGTCGTCGGCCGTGGCGTCACCATCGGCCGCCCGATGCCGCTGCTGCTGACCCGGCGCAGCGAGAACGCGACCGTGACCCAGTGCCACACCGGCACCCGCGACCTGTCGGCGCACCTGCGCAACGCGGACATCATCGTCGCGGCCGCGGGCTCCGCCCACCTGATCCGCCCGGAGGACGTGAAGCCGGGCGCGGCCGTCCTCGACGTCGGTGTCTCGCGCAACGCCGAGGGCAAGATCGTGGGCGACGTCCACCCCGGTGTCGCCGAGGTGGCCGGCTGGATCTCCCCGAACCCCGGCGGCGTGGGCCCGATGACCCGGGCGCAGCTGCTGGTCAACGTGGTCGAGGCGGCGGAGCGCAGTGTCGGTTGAGGGAACCGCCGGAAGGGCGGAGGACACGGCCCGGGCGCAGGACACCGCCGGGGCGGATGACGCTGCCATGGCCGAGGACACCGCCGAGGTGGCGGAGATCGAGGTCCGGGACCCGGTGAGTGCCCCGGACGCGGAGGGCGTGCCCCGGCGCACCACCCGCCGCTTCCCGCTGTTCACCCGGGACACGGCCCGCCCCGAGGGCGGCGGCCGGGCAGCCGGCGGTGACGCGCCGGCGCCCGCGAGGCAGTGGCCCGTCCTTCTCGTCCTCGGCCTGGTCGGGGTCGGCCTGCTGATCACCGCGCTCGACGTGTTCCGCGTCGGCACCCTGGTGATCGGCGGCGCCCTGCTGGCCGGCGCGGTGCTGCGGTGGTTCCTGCCGAGCGTCGGCATGCTCGCCGTACGGTCCCGTTTCACGGACATCGCGACGTACGGCGTGCTGGGCCTCGTGATCGTGCTGCTGGCGCTGATGGCGCAGCCGGATCCGTTGCTGAAGATGCCGTTCCTGAAGGACGCGCTGCACTTCACGGTGGACAGCTGACGCTCCGCAGGACGGCGGTCCGTCCTTTCCCCCGGGCAAGGACGGGCCGCCGTCTGCGTCCACCCTCGGGCACGGTGAAGGGGCTGTTCAACGCCTGTCAGTGCGCTGTGGCACGGAGGTGACCGTTCCGCTACTTCGGGTCCGGCGGGGAACCAAGGCGCCGTTCCGTGTCGTCACCCGATCGGGTTCTGGTTCGGAGGTGAGCGATGGGTTCCTGGCAGCCGCTGCCCGACGATCTGCCGCCGGAGGTGCGGCACTTCGTGGAGCACTTGCGGCAGCTCAAGGACCGCACGGGCCTGAGCCTGGTCTCGCTGGGCGCGCGCACCGCGTACAGCAAGTCCTCCTGGCAGCGCTACCTCAACGCCACCCAGCCCCCGCCCCGGCAGGCGGTCATCGCGCTGTGCCGGGTGGCGGGCACCGACAAGGAGGAGGCGGAACGCTTCGGGGCGCGGTGGGAACTGGCGGTGCAGGCGTGGCCGAAGCCGGTGGCGGTGCCGACCCAGTCGCCGGGGCAGCCGGGCGGTACGGGCGAGGCGCACGGGGAGTCGGAAGGTTCTGCGCGGGCCGAGGGGGCCGAGGGGTACGAGGACGACCCCACCCTGCCCTGGTGGGACGCGCCGCCGAAGGAACCGGAGCCGCCCTCGCGGCGGTTGCTGGTGATCGCGGTGTTGCTCGTCGTGGCTCTGGCGGTGATCGCGGTGATCGGGGCCGTTGCGCTGGGCTGAGCCGGGCGTGACGACTGCGCCGGACTTGTCCGAATGCATCGCATGTGGCGCAGGTGATCGTTTATGTGCGTTCTGTGTGGCGATGTGTTGACAAGTTCGCGGATTTGCAAGGAAGTCGTTCGGTAAGCGGGCTAGCGTGGGCGATCGGGACGGGTCCGGGGCGTCCTGTATGTCGCAAGGGCTTACTACCAGGGTTGCGTCGGCCGGAGAGGGAAGCCGGTGGAACACTGGACGCTGTCGGGGGCGTGCAACGGTGCATGCCCACGGCCACAATGCTCCCGTGCGCCCCCACCCCGGGAACTGAGATCCTTACTGGGCGCATCCCTGTGGGTAGCCAGAACGGGGACTCGGCAGAGGGCACCACGCGCGGGGGAAACGCGAGAAACACCAGCACGAACCGGGGGGAAGAGGGGGGAAGCAATGCCTCGTTGGAGGGCCTTGCCGGATGAACTCGATCCGCAGGTCAGGGAGTTCGCGAGCCAGCTGCGGCGGCTCGTGGACCGCAGCGGTCTGAGCATCGCGGCGCTGGCCGACCGCACGGGATACAGCAAGACGTCCTGGGAGCGGTATCTGAACGGGCGGCTGCTCGCGCCCAAGGGCGCGATCGTGGCGCTCGCCGAGGTCACCGGCACCAATCCGATCCACCTGACGACGATGTGGGAGCTCGCCGAACGGGCGTGGAGCCGTTCGGAGATGCGCCACGACATGACCATGGAGGCCATCCGGATCTCTCAGGCGCGCGCCGCCCTGAGCGAGTTCGGGGCGCCGCCGCCCAATGCCAAGGGGGGCGCGAAGGCAGGGAAGACCGCGCGCAGGGGCGGGAGCGCCACGGCCGCGCCCACGCCCGGAGTGGCGGGGCCGGCGGGCGTGGCCCCGACCGTTCCGCCCACGGTGCCGGCCCAGCCCACGGCACCGGAGGTGCGGGACTCGGCGGTTCGGGACGCTCCGGTCCAGGACTCGCCCGTACGGGACGCCACCGGGGGCGACGTCCGGGACGGCTCCTCCTCCGGGGCCAACTCATGGGGCCTGGCGGGCTATCGAGGTCCGTCGCCGACGAATGGCCGTACGGCCGGTCCGTCGTCGTCGGGAGGGTCCTCGACATCCTCGGCGTCCCCGGGTTCCCCGGTGTCGGCGGCATCCGAGGTCTCCGGAACCTCCGGCGCGGCGTCGGGGTGGTCGCCGGCGACGCCCAATCCCTACGGCGAGCCGCCGCAGGGGCCTCGTCCGGGAGGCGGGTCCACCGGGGGCGGCGGTGGCAAGCGGCGGCTGACGATGTTCCTCGCGGGGGTCGTCGGCGTGCTGGTGGTGATCGCCGCGGTGTTCTTCCTCACCGACGGCGGCGACAAGAACAAGAACGAGGACGCCGGCAAGTCGCCCTCGCCGTCCGTGACGACCGACCCCGACCTGCCGGCCGGGGTGAAGTGCAGCGGTGACTCCTGCACCGGCAAGGACGCGGAGAGCATGGGCTGCAGCGGCGACCTCGTGACCACCGCCAAGACCGCGACCGTCGGCACGGCCGTGGTCGAGGTGCGCTACAGCGAGACGTGCGGCGCGGCGTGGGGACGCATCACGCAGGCCGCGCAGGGAGACGAGGTGGCGGTGACGGTCGGCAAGACGAAGCAGACCGGCACGATCACCGTCGCCGGCGACACGATCGCGTACACCCCGATGGTGGCCGTGAAGGACGCGGGCGACGCGACGGCGTGCGCGACGCTGGCGGTGGGTCAGGAGGGGTGCACGCAGTAGGAAAAAAGAATGAGGTGGGGCAGGAATGCCCGTCGGCAAAGTGGGCACGCGCACCGTACCCCCACGGGAGTCCGGCAATCGGTACCCCCACCCAGCGGCCGCCCGCGTCCCCCTCTCCCGGACCGGGCGGCCGCTCTTTTCCGCCCGTTTCCCCCGTTGATCGACATTCTGTGGGGCGGGCCACACGGACCCGGCCGTGCGAGATCCCGGATGCGCGATAGCCTGACCGGTGGATCTCTCGACGCCAAGAGATCGATCATCTCTACGTCCCGCACCCCGGGGCAGGGATGCCTCACCGCCAGCTGTCCTACGGAGAACGCCATGACCCGCACTCCCGTGAACGTCACCGTCACCGGCGCGGCCGGCCAGATCGGTTACGCCCTGCTCTTCCGCATCGCCTCCGGCCAGCTGCTCGGCGCGGACGTGCCGGTCAAGCTGCGGCTCCTTGAGATCACCCCCGCGCTGAAGGCCGCCGAGGGCACGGCCATGGAGCTGGACGACTGCGCGTTCCCGCTGCTCCAGGGCATCGACATCTCCGACGACCCGAACGTCGCCTTCGACGGCACCAACGTCGCCCTCCTCGTCGGCGCCCGCCCCCGCACCAAGGGCATGGAGCGCGGTGACCTCCTGGAGGCCAACGGCGGCATCTTCAAGCCGCAGGGCCAGGCCATCAACGCGCACGCCGCGGACGACATCAAGGTCCTGGTCGTCGGCAACCCGGCCAACACCAACGCGCTCATCGCGCAGGCCGCCGCCCCCGACGTACCGGCCGAGCGGTTCACCGCGATGACCCGCCTCGACCACAACCGCGCGCTCACCCAGCTCGCGAAGAAGACCGGCTCGACGGTCGCCGACATCAAGCGGCTCACCATCTGGGGCAACCACTCCGCCACCCAGTACCCGGACATCTTCCACGCCAGCGTCGCGGGCAAGAACGCCGCCGAGGTCGTCGGCGACGAGAAGTGGCTCGCCGAGGACTTCATCCCGACCGTCGCCAAGCGCGGCGCGGCGATCATCGAGGCCCGCGGTGCCTCCTCGGCCGCCTCCGCCGCCAACGCCGCCATCGACCACGTCCACACGTGGGTCAACGGCACCGCCGACGGCGACTGGGTCTCCATGGGCATCCCGTCCGACGGTTCGTACGGCGTCCCGGAGGGGCTCATCTCCTCCTTCCCGGTCACCACCAAGGACGGCAAGTACGAGATCGTCCAGGGCCTGGAGATCAACGAGTTCTCCCGCGCCCGTATCGACGCCTCCGTCAAGGAGCTCGAGGAGGAGCGCGAGGCGGTCCGCGCCCTCGGCCTCATCTGAGCCGAACGGCATCCGCTTCCCGGTCCCCGGTCGCTGCGACAGCGGCCGGGGACCGGTGCGTTCGGGGGCCGGTCTACAGGACACCGGCTCCGCCGGAAGCGAATATGTCAATTCCCGTGTGCCGACCGGCGACCGATGGGCACTCTCGGTGTGTGAGTGACTACCGAGAAGAGACACCTGCCTATCTGACGATCCGCGTCACCCAGCAGGAGGGGCCGATCGCGGCCTTCGCCGAACAGGAGGCGTGGGAGGCGACGACGCGGTACCCGGAGCTGATGGGGGTGGGTCTCCCGGAGTTCTTCCACGCGCGCGAATGCGAGGCGGGCGGCTGGGAGTTGCTGGGGACCGGCACCGACGCTCCGCAGGGCTCCCGGGACTCGCTCGGATCGCACTTCCGGCTGGCCGCGAAGAACGCCGACGACGCGGGTGACGAGACGGCCCGGCGCAAGTGGATGGCGGCGGCGCGGCGGATGGACCGGGAGGTGGTCGACGACGTCCGGGTGCGCGGCGAACGCTTCCGGATCGTCCGCGCCGGCCGCTTCGTCCGCATGGGCCCGAACGGCCCCGAGCCGCCCCGCCCGTCCGACCCCGACACGGCGGAGGTGGGCGAGGCGTACCGGCTCGGCCCGACCGCGAAGGGCTTCGTGGTCGACCCCTTCACCGGCACCGGACTGTCCAACGGCATCCTGAAGCTGGAACTGGTGGACTTCGTCGGCGTGACGCCCGACTCGCCGCCGGAGGTCACCGAGGACGCGCGGCGGGCCCGGCTGGAGTATCCGGGCGGGGTGCTGCTCCCGGCGGTGTTCATGATCTCCGAGCGGGTGGACGGCAGATGGCGGTCCTTCGACCCGGGCGCCGCCCACACCACACCTCAGGCGGCCCGTGACTCGCTGGCCTCCTGGCTGCGGGTGATGGCCCCGTTCACCCTCCGCCTCGACGACGACAAGCGCGCGGAGTACGCCCGTATCGCCGACCGCCTCGACGAAACCCGCTCCAACGTCACCACGGTCGCGGGCGTCCGGTACCGCGTCACCCGCGTCGAACGCCTCGTCCGCATCGGCCCCGACGGCCCCGAGGGTCCCCGCACCTCCGACTGGGACCCGGAACCGCCCGTCGACGTCCAGACCCGCCAACTCAAGGAACAGGGACTGTGGAAGGAGGAAGACGAAGAGGAAGCCGCCGGGCCGATCGAGCTCGACGAACGGACGCTGGAGCTCCAGCGGCTCTGGGAGGCCGAGTGGGAGCGGCGCAAGAACAAGAAGCGGAAGGGCACCGGCTGAGAGCGGCTCAGGAGGCCGGCGGCAGTCGCTTCTCGAACCAGTGCGCGGCGTAGACGTTGTCGTCGTACCGGGGGATCTCCGTGTATCCGCAGGCCAGGTACATCGACTGCGCCTCGGTGAGCGCGGCGTGGGTGTCGAGGCGTACGACGGTCAGCTCCCGTGCGGCGGCCTCGCGTTCCAGGGCGTCGAGGAGGCGGCGGGCGAGGCCCAGGCGGCGGGCGTCGGGGTGCACCCAGACATGGCGGATCTCGCCGACGCCGGGTTCCAGGCGCCGTAGCGCCCCGCAGCCCACGGGGCGGCCCTCCTCGCGGGCGACGAAGAACGCGCCGGCGTCGCCGGACACCTCCTCGGGCCGTACGAGGTCGCTCTTGTCGAACCCCTCGGGGAACCGCTCGTCGATGTCGGCCGCGTACGCGTCCAGGCAGTGCCGGGCGTCCTGTGCGGCGCCGTCGACGAGGTCGACGGTGATGGCCGCGAGGCGCAGCAGGCGCTGGGTGGTGGCCAGGGCCTCGGTCAGCCGGGCGCGCTGCGGTTCGCTGAGGCCTTCGAGAAGCCCGGTGGCGACCGCGCTCGCCCGCAGGTTCTGCTCCTTCAGCTCCGCCCGCCCGGCCGTGGTCAGCTCGATCATGCGCAGCCGGCTGTCCCGCGGGTGCGCGTTCAGCCGGACCATGCCCTGGGCTTCGAGTGCCTTGGCCGTCCGGCTCAAATACCCGGCGTCCAGTCCGAGCCGGCTCCTGAGCTCGCGCAGGGACGCGCCGTCCCCGATCTCGAACAGCAGCCGGGCCTCGCCGAGCGGGCGGTTCTGGCCGAGGTAGTGGTCGTCCAGTACGCCGATGCGGCGCGTGAAGTAACGGTTGAAGCGGCGGAGGGCCGTCACGTGTTCCGTCGATACTGGCTCCATATTTCTTTGACTTTAGTCAAAGGTCGCGTCCTCGGCCACACCCGGGACGCGGCGCGCGTCGCGGATGTGCGACCAGTAGAAGTTTCCCTTTTGTTCCTGTTTGGTCATATTTTCAGTGACGCACGGCACTTTCCGTCGCCGATCGCGCATGCAATCCGATGGTCGGGGCAGGCGGTGACGGTCCTCATGAGTGACACCTGTGTCACTCAGGGGCGCTGAACAGGAACGGAAGGCGACACCGATCATGACCGGACAGCAGGCGCGGCAGGCAGGGCAGACCATTCACGCGGGCGGCGAGTGGCGTGTGGCCGTCTCCGGGGCCACGCGCGAGATCCTCGACCCCGCCGACGCCCTGCCCTTCGCCGTGGTCGCGGAGGGTGACGAGAAGGACACCGATCTGGCCGTGGCGGCGGCCCGCCGCGCCTTCGACGGCGGCCAGGGCGAGTGGCCCCTGACGTCCGTCGCCGAGCGCGCCGCCCTGCTGCGCCGCGTCGCCGACCTGCTCGTGCGCGACCGCGAGCCGCTCGGGCTGCTGGAGAGCCGCGACGCGGGCAAGACCGTCGAGGAGGGCCGGGTCGACATCGACTGTGTCGCGGACGCCTTCCGCTACTTCGCCGATCTCGTCGCCGGCGAGGCCCCGGGCCGGGTCGTCGACGCGGGCTCGAACGACATCCACAGCGTTGTCGTCCATGAGCCGGTCGGCGTGTGCGCGCTGATCACCCCCTGGAACTACCCGCTGCTCCAGGCCAGTTGGAAGATCGCCCCGGCCCTCGCCGCCGGGAACACCTTCGTCGTCAAGCCGAGCGAGATCACCCCGCTGACGACCATCGCCCTGATCGAGCTGCTCGTCGAGGCGGGCCTCCCGGTGGGCGTCGCCAACATCGTGACCGGCCCCGGACACTCGGTCGGCGCCCGGCTCGCCGAGCACCCCGACGTCGACCTCGTCTCCTTCACCGGCGGCCTGGTCAGCGGCACCAAGGTGGCCCAGGCCGCCGCGCCCGGCGTCAAGAAGGTCGCGCTCGAACTCGGCGGCAAGAACCCCAACGTCGTCTTCGCCGACGCCTGCGCCACCGACGAGGCCTTCGACACCGCCGTCGACCAGGCCCTCAACGCCGCCTTCATCCACAGCGGCCAGGTCTGCTCGGCGGGCGCCCGCCTCATCGTCGAGGAGTCGATCCGGGACCGCTTCGTGGCCGAACTCGCCCGCCGGGCCCAGAAGATCCGCCTCGGCCGCGGCACCGCCGACGGCGTCGAGTGCGGCCCCCTCGTCTCCGAGCAGCAGCGCGCGAAGGTCGAGGCGTACGTCGAATCCGCGCTCCAGGAGGGCGCGGTGCTGCGCTCCGGCGGCAAGCGCCCCGAGCCGTCCGAGGAGCGGCCGGAGAACGGCTACTTCTACGAGCCGACCCTCCTCGACCGCTGCCACCGCGAGATGAGGGTCGTACGCGAGGAGGTCTTCGGACCCGTCCTCACCGTCGAGACCTTCCGCACCGAGGACGAGGCGATCGCCCTCGCCAACGACACCGAGTACGGCCTCGCGGGCGCCGTCTGGACCGCCGACGCGGGCCGGGCCCGCCGGGTCGCCGGCCGCCTGCGGCACGGCACCGTCTGGATCAACGACTTCCACCCCTACCTCCCGCAGGCGGAGTGGGGCGGTTTCGGCAAGAGCGGAGTGGGCCGCGAACTCGGCCCCGCCGGACTCGCCGAGTACCGCGAGACCAAGCACGTCTACCAGAACCTCGCGCCCCGGCCGGTGCGCTGGTTCGCGGGCTGACCCGACCGACCCCGGACCCCGTCCGCCCAAGTCAGCCCTGATCACCCCCCCTTGGAGTACCACCCGATGCCCGAGAAGACCCACGAGTACGACTACGTCGTCATAGGCGGCGGCACCGCAGGCTCCGTCATCGCCTCCCGTCTCACCGAGAACCCCGACGTCACCGTCGCCGTCATCGAGGGCGGCCCGAGCGATGTGGGACGCGACGACGTGCTGACGCTGCGCCGCTGGATGGGCCTGCTCGGCGGTGAGCTGGACTACGACTACCCGACGACCGAGCAGCCGCGCGGCAACTCGCACATCCGGCACAGCCGGGCCCGCGTCCTGGGCGGCTGCTCCTCGCACAACACCCTGATCGCCTTCAAGCCGCTGCCGTCCGACTGGGACGAGTGGGAGGAGGCCGGCGCCAAGGGCTGGGGCGCGGTGCCGATGGAGGCGTACTTCGCCCGGCTGCTGAACAACATCGTCCCGGTCGACGAGCAGGACCGGAACGCCATCGCCCGTGACTTCGTCGACGCGGCGCAGAGCGCGCTCGACGTCCCGTGCGTCGAGGGCTTCAACAAGCAGCCCTTCACCGAGGGCGTCGGCTTCTTCGACCTCGCCTACCACCCCGAGAACAACAAGCGTTCGTCGGCGTCGGTGGCGTATCTGCACCCGGTGATGGACGAGCGCGAGAACCTCACCGTCCTGCTGGAGACCTGGGCGTACCGGCTGGAGCTCGACGGCACGCACGCCGAGGGCGTGCATGTGCGCACCAAGGACGGCGAGGAACAGCTGATCCGCGCCCGGCGCGAGGTGGTCCTGTGTGCGGGCGCCGTCGACTCGCCCCGCCTGCTGCTGCACTCCGGCATCGGCCCCAGGGACGACCTGGAGGCGCTCGGCATCCCCGTCGTGCACGACCTGCCGGGCGTCGGCGAGAACCTGCTCGACCACCCGGAGTCGGTGATCGTCTGGGAGACCCACGGCCCGATCCCCGAGAACTCCGCGATGGACTCCGACGCGGGCCTTTTCGTCCGCCGCGACCCCGAACACCAGGGCCCCGACCTGATGTTCCACTTCTACCAGGTCCCGTTCACGGACAACCCGGAGCGCCTCGGCTACCGGCGGCCGGAGTTCGGCGTCTCGATGACCCCGAACATCCCCAAGCCGAGGAGCCGCGGCCGGCTGTACCTGACCAGCGCCGACCCGTCCGTGAAGCCCGCGCTGGACTTCCGCTACTTCACCGACGAGGACGACTACGACGGCCAGACCCTCGTCGACGGGATCAGGATCGCCCGCGAGATCGCCGCGACCGAGCCGCTGGCGAGCTGGCTGAAGCGCGAGGTGTGCCCGGGCCCGGAGGTCACGGGCGACGAGGAGCTGAGCGAGTACGCGCGCAAGGTCGCGCACACCGTGTACCACCCGGCCGGCACCTGCCGAATGGGTGCCGTTGACGACCAACTGGCCGTAGTAGACCCGCAGTTGAGGATCCGCGGCCTGGACGGCATACGTATCGCCGACGCCTCCGTCTTCCCGACGATGACCGCCGTGAACCCGATGATCGGGGTGCTCATGGTCGGGGAGAAGGCCGTCGAACTGATCGGAGGTGAGGCGTGATGAGTACGACGCCCAAGGCAATGACGAACCAGAGCACGACGACCGACAGCACGACGCCCGAGAGCGCGACGCCCGAGACCCGAAAGCCCCCGACCACGCCGGTCTTCTCCGTCGAGGGCCTGTGGAAGGTCTTCGGCCCCAAGGCGGACCGCATACCCGCCGACCCCGAGCTGACCGCGCTCACGCCCGCCGAACTGCGCACCCGCACCGGCTGCACGGCGGCCGTCCGCGACGTGTCCTTCGACGTCCGCAAGGGCGAGGTCTTCGTGGTGATGGGCCTGTCCGGCTCGGGCAAGTCCACCCTGGTCCGCTGTCTGACCCGCCTCATAGAACCGACGGCCGGCACCATCGCCATCGACGGCGAGGACGTCCGCGCCATGGACAAGACCCGCCTGCGCGAACTGCGCCGGCACCGCGCCGCGATGGTCTTCCAGCACTTCGGCCTGCTCCCGCACCGCACGGTCCTCGACAACGTGGCGTACGGCCTGGAGATCCAGGGCGTCGGCAAGGCGGAGCGCCGTGAGCGGGCCGCCCAGGTCGTCGCCAAGGTCGGCCTGGAGGGCATGGAGCAGCGCAGGCCCGGCCAGCTGTCCGGCGGCCAGCGCCAGCGCGTCGGCCTCGCGCGGGCGCTCGCGGTGGACCCCGAGGTCCTGCTCTTCGACGAGCCCTTCAGCGCGCTCGACCCGCTGATCCGGCGCGACATGCAGGAGGAGGTCGTGCGCCTGCACCGCGAGGAGGGCCGCACGATGGTCTTCATCACCCATGACCTCAGCGAGGCCCTCAAGCTCGGCGACCGCATCGCCCTGATGCGTGACGGCGCCGTGGTCCAGCTGGGCACCCCGGAGGAGATCGTGGGCTCCCCGGCCGACGACTACGTCCGCGAGTTCGTCCGCGACGTCCCCCGTGAGCAGGTCATGACGGTCCGTACGGCCATGCGCGCCGCGTCGGCGGACGAGGCCGGCAACGGCCCGGCCCTCGCGCCGGACGCCACGGTGTCCGAGGCGATCGAGGCCGTGGCGCGCAGCGGTGCGCCGGCCCGGGTCATGGAGGGCGGACGCTGTCTCGGGGTGGTCGACCACGAGCGGCTTCTCGGCGTCGTGGCGGGGACGGAGCAGCCAGTCATAGCGGGGACGGAGCAGCCCAAGGAGGTCGCGTGATGGCCACCGTCACCGCCGCCGCCCCGCGCGCCGCCCTGCCCGGCTTCCTCAAACGCCCGGCCGCTCGCAAGCTCCTGCTGCTCGCCCTCGTCGCCGCGATCCTCGTCCCGCTGGCCAACGCCCGCTGGGCGAGCGGCACCTGGCCGGCCGCGCTGACCGTCGACGTCACCGAGCCGCTCACCAACGCCAGCACCTGGATCATCGACAACCGGGACAGCCACCCGCTGTTCCTCTACTTCTTCGGGCACATCAGCAACGCGGTCGTGATCTCCGTACGCGCCGTCTACCTGGTGCTGCTCGCGGCCGGATGGGCGGGCGTCACCGCCGCCGCGTCCCTGATCGCCTGGCGCGTCGCGGGCCCGCGCCTCGCCGCCGGTACGGCCGCCGCCTTCCTGGCCTGCGGGTTCCTCGGTATGTGGATCCCGACCATGCAGACCCTCGCGCTGATGGTCGTGGCGGTCCTCGCCTCGGTCGTCGTGGGCGTGGTGCTGGGCCTCGCCGCCGGGCTGTCCGACCGTATGGACCGGATGCTGCGCCCCGTCCTGGACACCATGCAGGTGCTCCCGGCCTTCGCCTACCTGCTCCCCGTCGTCCTGGTCTTCGGCATCGGCGTGCCCGCCGCCGTCCTGGCCACCGTCGTCTACGCGGCCCCGCCGATGGCCCGCCTCACCGCCCTCGGCCTGCGCGGCGCGGACAAGGAGGTGCTGGAGGCCGTCGAGTCGCTCGGCACCACCGCGCGGCAGCGCCTGCTGACCGCCCGGATCCCGCTGGCCCGCAAGGAACTCCTGCTCGGCCTCAACCAGACGATCATGATGGCGCTGTCCATGGCGGTCATCGCGTCGGTCATCGGCGCCGGCGGCCTCGGTGACCGCGTCTACCAGGCCCTGGCCACGGTCGACGTCGGCGCGGCCCTCGCGGCCGGCATCCCGATCGTGCTGCTCGCCGTCGTACTGGACCGCGTGACCGGCGCGGCGGGCGAACGCCTCGGCGAGGAGCCGCAGCCGAACGGCCGGGCGCGCTGGCTGTACGCCCTCATCGCCACCGTGGCCGTCGCCGTCGCCGCACGTCTCGCGGGCCGCCTCGACTGGCCCGACGCCTGGGCCGTGAACATCGCCGACCCGGTCAACCGCGCCGTCGACTGGATGACCGACCACCTCTACTCCGGCGTCCCCGTCATCGGCGGCACCGCCGACTGGGCGGGCCACTTCACCACCTGGGTCCTCGACCCCGTGCGCGACGGCCTCCAGTGGCTGCCCTGGTGGTCGGTCCTGCTGATCGTCGCCGCGCTGGCCTGGCTGATCGGCACCTGGCGCACCGCGCTGACCGCCGTACTGGCGATGGCCGCGATCGGTGTACTCGGCGTGTGGACCCCGTCGCTCGACACGCTCTCCCAGGTCCTGGCGGCCGTGGCCGTCACCCTGGTCCTGGGCTTCTCGATCGGCATCGCCGCCGCCCGCAGCGACCGCTGCGAACGCCTGCTGCGCCCCGTCCTGGACGTCTTCCAGACGATGCCGCAGTTCGTGTACCTGATCCCGGTGGTGGCCCTGTTCGGCGTGGGCCGCGCACCCGCGGTCGCCGCGGCCGTCGTCTACGCGCTGCCCGCCGTCGTCCGCATCACCACCCAGGGCCTGCGCCAGGTCGACCCGGCCGCCCTGGAATCGTCCCGCTCGCTCGGCGCGACCCCCGCCCAGCAGCTGCGCCAGGTCCAACTCCCGCTCGCCCGCCCGGCGTTGCTGCTCGCCGTCAACCAGGGCGTGGTCCTGGTCCTCGCCGTCGTCATCATCGGCGGCCTGGTCGGCGGTGGCGCGCTCGGCTACGAGGTTGTCTTCGGCCTCGCCCAGGGCGACCTGGCGACCGGGCTGGTGGCCGGCGCGGCGATCGTCTGCCTCGGCCTGATGCTGGACCGGGTGACGCAACCGACGGAACGCCGCGCGAAGAAGGGAGCGTGACATGCGTATGCGTATCGGTATCCGTATCCGTACGTCTGCCGTAGTGGCCGGCGTGTCCTCGCTGGCCCTGCTGACCGGCTGCGGCGCCGCCGACATGACCAAGCAGGCCTCGCCGTACGCGAACGCCCAGGGCGCCAAGACCGTGACACTGTCCGTGCAGTCCTGGGTCGGCGCGCAGGCCAACGTGGCCGTCGCCCAGTACCTGCTGGAGAAGGAGCTCGGCTACCGCGTCGACACCGTCCAGATCGACGAGGTGCCCGCCTGGGACGCGCTCAGTCAGGGCCGGGTCGACGCCCTCCTGGAGGACTGGGGCCACCCGGAGGAGGAGCAGCGGTACGTCAAGGACAAGAAGACGATCGTGCCCGGCGGCGACCTCGGGGTCACCGGGCACATCGGCTGGTACGTCCCGACGTACTTCGCCAAGGAGCACCCGGACGTCACCGACTGGAAGAACCTGAACAAGTACGCCGACCGGATGCGTACCGCCGAGTCCGGTGGCAAGGGCCAGCTGATGGACGGCTCGCCCTCCTACGTCACCAACGACAAGGCGCTGGTGAGCAACCTGGACCTGGACTACCAGGTGGTGTTCGCCGGTTCGGAGGCGGCGCAGATCACGCAGATCAAGCAGTTCGCCAAGGAGAAGAAGCCCTTCCTGACCTACTGGTACGAGCCCCAGTGGCTGTTCAAGAAGGTCCCGATGACCGAGGTGAAGCTGCCGGAGTACAAGGAGGGCTGCGACGCCGACCCCGAGAAGGTCGCCTGCGCCTACCCGCACACCTCGCTGCAGAAGTACCTCAACGCGGACTTCGCCAAGAACGGCGGCGAGGCGGCGGCCCTGCTGAAGAACTTCAAGTGGACGACCGAGGACCAGAACGAGGTCTCCCTGATGATCGCCGAGCAGAAGCTGTCGCCCGACGAGGCGGCGAAGAAGTGGGCGGACAGCCACGAGTCCACGTGGAAGGCGTGGCTGTCCTGACGGTCACTTCGCGAGGTCGGCCGCGATGTCCCGCAGCGCCTGAGCGGCGCTGCGCTGGAGCTGCGGCCCGAACGTGATCCGGGTGGCCCCGAGTTCACCGAGTTCGGTGGGCGAGGGGCCGTCCGCGACCGTGCCGTGCACATTGATCGGCCCCTGGATCCCGGACCGCAGCAGGGGCAGTACGTCGACGGGGGCGCCGATCGGATACACGCAGTCGGCGCCCGCGGCGACGTACAACGCGGCCCGCTCGATGGCCTGTTCGGCGGCCCGCTTGGGGTCGGATCCGCCCCGGACGCCGGGATCGGCGCCACCCCGGATGTAGGTGTCGATGCGGGCGTTGACGACGAGCCGGTCGCCGGCGGCCTGCCGCACCTCGGCCAGCCACTCGGCGTGCGCGCGCGGCTCCTTGAGGACCCCGTCCGCGGAGTCCTCCAGGTTGCAGCCCACGGCGCCCGTCTCCAACAGCCGCTCCACGAGTTCCTTGGGCGCGATCCCGTACCCGCCCTCGATGTCCGCTGACACCGGCACGTCGACGGCCCGGACGATCCGCGTGACCGCCGCGAACATCTCGTCCGCCGGGGTCTGCCCGTCCTCGTACCCGAGACAGGCGGCGACCCCCGCGCTGGGCGTGGCGAGCGCCGGGAACCCGGCCTCGACGAAGACGCGGGCGCTGGCGGCGTCCCAGGGGCCGGGCAGGACGAGCGGGTCGTCGGGGGAGCGGCGTCGGTGGAGTGCGCGGAAGGTGTCGACCTTGGTCACGGTCTCGGTCACGGTCACGGTCTCGGTCACGGGCTGGGTCACGCTGTATGTCCCCCTGGTGGAATACGTCGGCCGACCATCACCCGGTTCCAGCTGTTGATGGCGACGATCAGCCCGATCAGATGGGCGAGTCGAACGTCGTCGAAGTGCGCGGCGGCACGCGCGTACACCTCGTCGGGCACGAACCCGTCCGTCAGGACCGTAACCGCCTCGGTCAGCGCGAGCGCGGCCCGTTCCCGCTCGTCGAAGACGTCCTCGGCCTCCTCCCAGGCGGCCAGCAGGTCGAGCTGCGCCTCGCTGACACCGTGCTCGCGGGCGAGGTCGAGGTGCATGTCCAGGCAGAACGCGCAGTGGTTGAGCTGCGAGGCGCGGATCACCACGAGCTCGGCGAGGGCCGGGTCGCCGAGGCCCTTCTTGGCGGTCGCGCTGAGCCTGGACATGGCCTGGCCGACCGCCGGGTCGAGCAGCCGGGTGCGGACGGTCACGCGTGCTGCCCCGGCTGGTAGTGGCCCGGTGCCATACGGCAGGTCACGCCGAACCGGTTCCACGCGTTGATCACCGTGATCGCGGCGATGAGCTGCGCCAGCTCGGCCTCCTCGAAGTGTGCGGCGGCCTTCGCGTACACCTCGTCGGGCACGAACCCGTCCGTCAGCACGGTCACGGCCTCCGTCAGCTCGATCGCCGCGAGCTCCTTGGGGGTGTAGAAGTGCGCGGACTCCTCCCAGGCGCTGAGCTGCACGATCCGCTCGACGCTCTCGCCCGCAGCGAGCGCGTCCTTGGTGTGCATGTCGAGGCAGAACGCGCAGTGGTTGAGCTGCGAGGCGCGGATCTTCACCAGCTCGTACAGCTTGGCCTCCAGCCCCTTCCGGGCGGCCGCGTCGAGCCGGATCATCGCCCGGTAGACCTCGGGGGCGTGTGCGGCCCAGTTCAGCCGGGCGGGGTGTTCGGGGGCGTACTCCACGGCGGCGGTGGTCTGGGTTGTGGCAGCTGCCGTCGTCGCTGTCGTTGTCGTCGTCATGATCTCGACCCTAGGAGCGAAGCAGCCCAGGAGTATGGTCCACTTTCATGCCGAAACCTTGGGCCACTTTGGGCATCGACCTCCACCTGGAACCGGCCGGTCCGGGCCTGCGCCGGGGCCTGACCGACGCCCTGCGCGACGCCGTCCGCACCGGCCGCCTCGCCCCGGGCACCCGACTCCCGTCCTCCCGCTCCCTCGCCGCCGACCTGGGCATCGCCCGCAACACGGTCGCCGAGGCCTACACCGACCTGGTCGCCGAGGGCTGGCTCACGGCCCGCCAGGGGTCGGGGACGCGGGTGGCGGAGAGGGGGATGGGCTCACCCCGTACCTCCGCCACCCTCTCCACCACCCCCTACGTCACCGCCCCACCCCGCCCGCACCGCCCCCGTCCCCGCCCCGCCTACGACCTGCTCCCCGGCTCCCCGGACCTCGCCTCCTTCCCCCGCACGGAGTGGCTCAAGGCGGCCCGCCGCGCCCTCCTCGCCGCCCCGCACGAGGTCTTCGGCTACGGCGACCCGCGCGGCCGGGCCGAACTGCGCACCGCCCTCGCCGGCTACCTCTCCCGCGCGCGGGGTGTACGCGCCGACCCCGAGCGCATCGTGGTGTGCGCGGGATTCGGGCACGGTCTGCACCTGCTCGGCAGGGTGCTGCGGGCGCGCGGCGCGGAGACGGTGGCGGTGGAGTCGTACGGCCTGCCACCGCACTGGAACCAACTGACGGCGGCGGACCTGACCACGACCCCTCTCCCCTTCGACGAACTCGGCACGGACCCGGGGGAGTTGACGGACGAAGCGGCAGTCCTCCTCACCCCCGCCCACCAGTTCCCCATGGGCATGCCCCTGCACCGCGACCGCCGGGCGACGGTGGTGGACTGGGCGAGCAGCACCGGCGGCCTGGTCCTGGAGGACGACTACGACGGCGAGTTCCGCTACGACCGCCAGCCCGTCGGCGCG
This sequence comes from Streptomyces sp. cf386, assembly GCF_900103585.1. Taxonomy (GTDB): domain Bacteria; phylum Actinomycetota; class Actinomycetes; order Streptomycetales; family Streptomycetaceae; genus Streptomyces. The sequence continues at coordinate 248,731 of NZ_FNHV01000003.1, read as the reverse complement.
CTCCAAGGCCTGGACCCCGACCACGTCGTCTACCTGGGCACCGCCAGCAAGTCCCTCGCCCCCGCCCTGCGCCTCGCCTGGATGGTGCTGCCGCCGACGCTGGTGGAGGAGGTGACGGCGGCGAAGGGCCACGTGGACACCTGCGGCGCGCTGGACCAGCTGACCCTGGCGGAGTTCCTCACGTCCGGCGCCTACGACCGCCACGTCCGCGCCGCCCGCCTGCGCTACCGCCGCCGACGCGACGCCCTGGTCCGGGCCCTCGCCACCCACGCCCCCCACCTCAACGTCACCGGCATCGCGGCCGGCCTCCACGTCCTCCTCCGCCTCCCACCCGGCACGGAACAGTCCGTGGTCCAGGCAGCCACCTGGCAGGGCCTGGCCCTCCACGGCCTCACCGCCTTCCGCCACGAGTCCACGACGACGGAGCGCATGGACGCGCTGGTGGTGGGGTACGGGACGCCGCCGGATCATGCGTGGGCGGGGGCGTTGGAGGCGTTGTGCCGGGTGCTGCCGTAGCGCTGGTCCAGGAGCGCAGCGCCGGTCCAGGACCTGATCGGCAGGAGGTACGTCAGCGGCTCGTCCGGCGCCCGCCTCCGCGCGTACCACGTCTCGTGCCGGAGTCGGCGCGAGTGCGGGCGAAACCTGCCCTCCCGTCGTATTTCCTCGGCTTTCACCGCGTTACCGCCCGGCGGTATGGATGCTGGACCCGAGTCGATGTAGGGACACCGCCCATGGCTCACCTCCGGTGACGCCTCAGGGAAGTCGCCGCTGTGCGCCGGGCGGTGACCTCGGGGGAGGGGCTGCCATGGACGCTGCCATGCCCGGGGGACGCGGCAACGGGGCGGCGTTCCTGGGACGGACGGACGAACTCGCCGAGCTGTGCCGGCAGTACGAGGAGGCGGCCGCGGGACGGCCTCGGCTGGTCGTCGTCGAAGGGCCGGCCGGTATCGGCAAGACGGCGCTCGTCAGGCGCTTCGTCACCGACACCGTGCGAGGCTGCGTGCTGACGGCGGCCGGCGAGGAGAACGAGGCGGCCCTGCCCTACGGGGTGCTGACCCAGCTTCTCGGCCGGCCCGTGCACGCCGATCCCCTCACCGCCGGGGCCGCTCTCCTCGAACCCCTCGGCGAGCTGCAGCGCGAGCACCCTGTCGTGCTGGTCGTGGACGACGCGCACTGGGCGGACGCCCCCTCCCTGCACGCCCTCACCTTCGCCCTGCGCCGACTGGGCGCCGACCGCGTCCTGTGCCTGCTCGCCCTGCGGGACGTCGACGACCGGAGGGTGCCCGAGGGACTGCGTCGGATCCTCACCGACGACACCGCCGTGCGGCTGCGGCTGGGCGGCCTCGCGTTACCGGACCTCGTCGGGCTCGGCGCGCGGTTCCTGGCCGAGCCACTGCCGCCGGCCGCCCTTCAGCGGCTGCACACCCACACCCACGGCAATCCGCTGCACTGCCGGGCCCTGTTCGAGGAGGTGCCCGCGGCGGCGCTGAGGTCCACCGAGACCACGCTGCCCGCCCCGCAGTCGTACACCCGCCTGGTCCGCGACCGGCTCGCCCGCTGCGGCCCGCCCGCCCGTGACCTGGTGCGTGCCGCCGCCGTGCTCGGCACCCACTGCACCCTGGCCCGGGCCGCCCGTCTCGCGGAGGCCGCCGACCCGTTGGCCGCCCTCGGGGAGGCCCTGGACCACGGGTTGCTCCAGGAGCTGCCGTACGAGGGGGTGATGGGCATCGCGTTCACCCACCCGCTGGTCCGCGCCGCCGTCTATCACGGGCTGGGCCCGGTACGCCGCACGGTCCTGCACACCGGTGCCGCCGAGGCCGCGGACGACGAGTTCACCCGACTGCACCACCGGGTACTCGCCGCCCCCGGCCCCGACGACCGGCTGGCGGCCGAACTCGCCGACTGCGCCCGGCGACGCGGCGCGGCAGGCCGCTGGGTGGAGGCCGCGCCGCTACTGCGCTACGCGGCCCGGCTGGCCACCCGGCCCGCGGACCGGGGACGTCTGGACTGCGAGGCCGTGGAGGCCTACCTGTTCGACGGCAGGGAAGAGGAGGCCCGGGGCGTCGCGAGCGTCCTCCCGGAGGCGACCGATGAGGCCCTGCGCTGCTGCGCCCGCGGCCATCTCGCGCTTGTCGCCGGGCACATCACACAGGCCCGGACGCTGCTGGACGAGGCGTGGCGGCTGCGCGCGCCCGGCGCGGATCCCGGACTGGAGGCGCGGATCGCGGAACAGTACGTGATGGTCCACATGATGAGCGGCCGTGCCTCCCAGGTGGGCCGGTGGGCGGAGCGGGCCCGGGACGCCGACGGCCGGGCCCGCTCCGGAGGGACGCTGCGCTTCGTGCACCTGGCCGCCCTCGCCCACCTGGGCGCCTACGACGAGGCGTTCCACCTGGCCGAAGGACTGCCCGAGGCTCCCCTCGTGGCGCCGCGGGACATCGAACTCCTCATGGGCAGGGGCGTGTTGTACGCGTACACGGACCGCACCGCCCAGGCGCGCAGCGATCTGGAGCAGGCCGTGGAACTCGCCCGGCACGGGCCCGTGCCCCTGCGGGTGATCGCCCTGGCCCTGCTGGCGAAGGCCGAATACCTCGGCGGGGCATGGGACTTGGCGATGCTGCGCTGGGAGGCGGCGTCCTCGGTCGCCGCGGACCTCGGCCAGCGGTGGATGGCCCCCGTCGTGCACGCCGAGGCCGCGCTCCCGCTCGCCGCCCGGGGCGACTACGACGGTGCCGCGCGGCACCTGCGGATCGCACGCGGCAACCCCGTGGTCCAGGAGTCCGCGATGCTGGAGGTCTTCGTGGCCTACGGCCACGCCTTCCTCGCCTTCGTCCGAGGCGACCACACGGCCGCCGTCGAGCAGCTGCGGCTCCTCCTCGTCCACGAGGAACTCGACTTCACCGCCGAGCCGGCGCTGGTCCCCTGGCGGGATCTACTGGTCGACGCCCTCGTCGCCGCGGGCCGCCCGGACGAGGCCGAGGAGGTCCTGAACGCGCTGGAGCGGCGTGCCGAACACCGTGCGCGTGCCTCGACGCTGGCGGCCGTCTGCCGGATGCGCGGCACGCTGTATGCGGCTCGCCGCGAGCCGAAGCACGCCCTGGACGCCTTCACCGAAGCCCTGGAGCGCGCCTCCCGCGTCGGCCGGCCCTTCGAACGGGCCCGCACCGAACTCGACTTCGGTGCCTTTCTGCGCCGTGCCGGGCGCCGCACCCCCGCCCTGGAGCACCTGCGGTCGGCGCGGACGATCTTCGCGGAGCTGGGCGCCGTGCCCTTCCTCCAGAGCTGCGACCGGGAGCTGGCCGCCTGCGGCGTCGCCTCCGACGGCACCGCCGCCCCGTGGGCCCGGGCGCGGCTCACACCGCAGGAACACGCCGTGGCCCAGCTCGCGGCGACCGGGCTGACCAACCGTCAGATCGCCCGCGAGCTGGTCCTCAGTGCCAAGACCGTCGAGTACCACCTGAGCCATGCCTACGCCAAGCTGGGCATTCGGTCGCGGGTGGAACTCGTGGGCCGGGTCGGTACTACTGCGGCAGGATCTGGAACGGCTGGCTGAGGGCGAAGGTCGCGCCCGGCTCGCCGGTGCCGTACACCACCGAGCCGTATGCCTGCGCGATGCTCCCCGCGTGCGCCTTGAGCGTGACGTCGCTCATGGCGAACGTGAAGCGGGCCGCCAGTCCCGGCCAGTTGGCGTCCAGGAAGTTCCCCCGCACCACCGTGGCCCCGGTGACGGGAATCGCGCTGCCGTCGCTGAGGTCACGCACGACGAGTGTCACCGTGTACCTTCCCCCGTTCTGGTGCAGGGTCCGGCCGGCCTCGGCCTCCAGCACGATCTCGCCGTTCTGACCGGGATCCAGCGTCACATCCGAGATCGGCGAGCCCGGCTCACGGCTGAACACCCGCACGACCTGCGCGTCGTTCGGTCCCATGACTACCCCCTGTTTCCCCTGCTCCGGCCGGCCCCTCCGGCCGTACAACGGAACGCTAGGGAACCGGTCAGGCCCCGGACCTCCGGGACGACCTAGGGGAAATCCCGGGGTCGGCCGGAGGCCGAGGCTCCTGCGGCAGCTCCCCGAACCGCGCCAACGCCAACGCCCCCGCCACCGCCACCGCAAACCCCAGCACCGCCAACCACTCCAACCCCTCCCGCGTACGATCCCCCAACCAGACCACCCCCACCACGGCCGGCCCGATCGTCTCCCCGATCACCAGCCCCGCCGTAGCCGTGGTCACCGACCCCCGCTGCAACGCCGACGTCAGCGCCAGAAACGCCGCCCCGCCCCCCAACAGCAGCGCATACGTCGCCGGATTCCCCACCAGCTCCGACACCGCGAGCGAGTCGATCAGCCGCACCGCCACCTCCACCACCCCGAACCCGAACCCGGCCGCCAGTCCGAGCACCAGCCCCCGCCCCCGCTCCGGCAACCGCCCGCCCGCCAGCCCCACGCCCAGCACCACCAGAGCCGCCCCGAGCATCGAGAACCGCAGCGCGTCCGACCCCTCCAGATCCCCCTCCGGCCCGGAAGCGAGCCCGAGCATCGCCAGCCCGGCACACACCACCCCCACCGCGCCCCACTCACTCCGCCGCAACCGCACATGCAGCAACCGGGCCGAGACCACCGCGGTCACCGCGAGAGCGGACGCCAACGCCGCCCCGACGGCGTAGATGGGCAGCGACCGCAGAGCTACGACCTGCAGCAGAAAGCCGAGCCCGTCCAGGGCGAGCCCCGCCAGATACCGCCACTGGCGCAGCGCCCGCAGCAACACCCCCGCCTCGCCGCCCCGACCGCCCTGAGCGCTCGCCACCCGCGCGGCCATCGCCTGCAGGACGGTGGCCGTACCGAAACAGACCGCCGCACCAAGCGCACACACCATCCCAATGAGCACAAAGCGACTGTAGGTGAGCGGGAGAAGATCAGCCCCGCCGACAGTCGCACTCTCAACGATCTCTAGGCTGTCCGCCGGACAAGAAACGGGATCACCGGCGACAACCGGCTCATCGGGGGAGACACACATGGCGGAATCGCGACGGCGGCTGCGCTCCAGCACGGTCGTACTCGGCGGCATGGGAGTCATCGCCGCGGCCCTCACCTCCTGCGGCTCGGAACCCGACCGCCGCTGCGTGGACCGCGACAGCTACACCTACGAGGGCTACAAGGTCATCGCCGACAAGAACTGCAGTTCCGGCTCCAGCACCTCCAGCTCCTCCTACGGCAAGAGCCGCAAGAAGACCGGCTCAGGCAGCAGCTCCGACGCCTCCTGGTACTACGACGCCGACATCGACGGCGGCCGCGCCGACTACGGCACCTTCAGCCGCAGTGAGGCCGTCGACCGAGGCGGCTTCGGCTGCTCGGGTTCGGGCAGCAGCGGCGGCTGAGCAGGACACCGGATATGGAACGCCGCACGATCGAGCCCCGCCCCGGCTGGCAGCAGACCGTCGAGGAACAGGGGCTCATCTACCCCCTCACCCGCCACCCCGACAACTCCCTGCGCCCGTACTGGGACGAGAGCGCCCACTACGTCTTCTCCCTGGCGGAGGTCGAGGCGCTGGAGGAGGTCGTCGAGGAACTCCACGGTATGTGCCTGACGGCGGCCGGACACATCGTCGCCGAGAACCGCTTCGCCGACCTCGGCATCACCGACCCGCGCGTCGCGGACGCGGTCGCCGAGGCCTGGCGCCGCCGCGCCGAACTCCCCTCCCTCTACGGCCGCTTCGACCTCCGCTACGACGGCACCGGCCCGGCCAAGCTCCTGGAGTACAACGCCGACACCCCCACCTCACTGGTCGAGGCCGCCTCGCCCCAGTGGTTCTGGATGGAGGAACGCTTTCCCGGCGCCGACCAGTGGAACTCCCTCCACGAACGCCTCATCGCAGCCTGGAAGAAACAGTCCGCCCTGCTCCCGCCCGGCGGCCCCCTCTACTTCGCGTACTCCTCCGCCGACGAACTCGGCGAGGACATGATGACGGTCGCCTATCTCAAGGAGACCGCGGAACAGGCCGGCCTGGACACCGGCTGGATCTCCATGGAGGAGATCGGCTTCGACCGTCTCTCCGGCCGCTTCGTCGATACCAGACTCCGCTTCATCCGCAGCTGCTTCAAGCTCTACCCCTGGGAGTGGCTCACCACCGACCGCTTCTCCGACCACGTCCTCGGCACCCTCGACAACGGCGGCGGCACGGGCACGACCCTCTGGATCGAGCCCGCCTGGAAGATGCTCCTCAGCAACAAGGCCCTCCTCGCCATCCTCTGGGAGCTCTACCCGGACCACCCGAACCTCCTCCCCGCTCATCTCGACGGACCACGCGAGCTGGCGAGCACGACCGGCTACGTCGCCAAGCCCCTGCTGGGCCGGGAGGGCGCAGGCGTGACGATCCATGAACCCGGCGCCGAACCGGTGGTCCGCGAAGAGCCCTGCTGCTACCAGCAGTTGGCGCCCCTCCCCGCCTTCGACGGCAACCACGTCGTCCTCGGCGCCTGGGTCGTCGAGGACGAGTCGGCGGGTCTGGGCATCCGCGAGTCTTCCGGCCTGATCACGGACGAGTACGCACGTTTTCTGCCGCACGTGATCCTGTAACGGCCGTACAGGGAAGGCGGGGTCTCCCCGAACATCTGCCAGTGGTGCCCGGTGAACCGCCCCAGATGCGCAAAACCCCAGCGCAACGCCACGTCGGTGACCGTCCCGAGTCACACCCCGAGCACGTCCCGCAACTGGGCGAGCCCCCAGTCCAGGTCCTCCTTCCCGATCACCAGGGGCGGCGCGATACGGATCGTCGCCGCCGGGGCGCCTCCCGTGCCCCTGAGGCTGTGGGGGAGGGTGTCCTTCACCAGCACACCCCGCTCCATCAGCTTCTCGGACACCTCCCGCCCGGTGCCGAACGCCCGGGCGATGTCGATCCCCGCCCACAGCCCACGCCCGCGCACCGCCGTCACCCGCCCGGTCCCGGTCAACGCCCCCAGCTCCCGGTGCAGATGCCCGCCCAGCTCCGTCGCCCGCGCCTGGAACTCGCCCGTCCGCAGCATCGCGATCACCTCCAGCGCCACCGCACAGGCCAGCGGATTCCCGCCGAACGTCGACCCGTGCTCCCCGGGCCGGAACACCCCGAGCACCGCGGCGCTGGACACCACCGCCGACACCGGCACGACCCCGCCCCCGAGCGCCTTCCCGAGCACATACACATCCGGCACGACACCCTCGTGTTCGCACGCGAAGGTACGTCCCGTGCGCCCCAGCCCCGACTGGATCTCGTCCGCCACGAACAGCACGTTCCGCTCCCGCGTCAGCTCCCGCACCGCCGGCAGATAACCCGCCGGGGGGACGAGAACCCCCGCCTCGCCCTGGATCGGCTCCAGCAACACGGCGACCGTGTTCTCCGTCAACGCCTCCCGCATCGCCGTCAGATCCCCGTACGGCACGATCTCGAAGCCCGGCGTGTACGGCCCGAAGTCCGCCCGTGCCTCCGGGTCGGTGGAGAAGCTGATGACCGTCGTCGTACGGCCGTGGAAGTTGTTCCCCGCGACCACGACCTTCGCCATCTCCGCCGGTACGCCCTTGACCCGGTACCCCCACTTCCGGGCGGTCTTCACCGCCGTCTCCACCGCCTCCGTCCCCGTGTTCATCGGCAGCACCATCTCCATCCCGCACAGCTCGGCGAGCTGCTCGCAGAACGCCGCGAACCGGTCGTGATGAAACGCCCGCGACGTCAGCGTCACCCGCTCCAACTGCGCCTTCGCCGCCTCCACGATCCGCCGGTTGCCGTGCCCGAAGTTGAGCGCCGAATATCCGGCCAACAGATCCAGATACCGCCGCCCCTCCACATCCGTCATCCAGGCCCCGTCCGCCGTCGCCACCACGACCGGCAACGGGTGATAGGTGTGCGCGCTGTGCGCGTCGGCCGCGGCGATCAGGGATTCGGTGGTGCTCGACGTACTCACGGGGCTCTCCGTTTCCGCCACCACGAGGGCTCGCGCTCCGCCGGTCACGAGGCTCGTGGCCACTGTCCATTTCTGGCCTATCGAGTGTTTTGCGGCCCCTTCCTATCGTTGCTCGGATGGTGGACGCGGGACCATGCTCCGTCGGCGCGCCCGGTAGGCTGATCGACGGGCCGTGACTGGCGCGCTGGGATGGGACCGACCATCGGGGAGCGGCCCACTGGACCCTTTTGTCCAGCACCGAGTGCCGTGCGCCTGGGCCGTACCGTGAACGCTGCACACGACGTCCGGAGGTCCCCATGTCTGCCGAGCCCCTCTCCAACGAGTCCACCGCCTTCCGTTCCGCCCTCGACGTGATCCGCGCCGTCGAGCCGCGCGTGGCCGATGCCATCGGCCAGGAGGTCGCCGACCAGCGCGAGATGCTCAAACTGATCGCCTCCGAGAACTACGCCTCCCCGGCCACCCTCCTGGCGATGGGCAACTGGTTCAGCGACAAGTACGCCGAGGGCACCGTCGGCCGCCGCTTCTACGCCGGCTGTCGCAACGTGGACACCGTCGAGTCCCTCGCCGCGGAGCACGCCAAGGAGCTCTTCGGCGCCCGCCACGCCTACGTCCAGCCGCACTCCGGCATCGACGCCAACCTCGTCGCCTTCTGGGCCGTCCTCGCCGCCCGCGTCGAGACCCCCGCTCTGGAGAAGGCCGGCGTCCGCCAGGTCAACGACCTCTCCGAGGCCGACTGGGCGGAACTGCGCCGCGCCTTCGGCAACCAGCGCATGCTCGGCATGTCCCTGGACGCCGGCGGCCACCTCACCCACGGCTTCCGCCCGAACATCTCCGGCAAGATGTTCGACCAGCGCTCCTACGGCACCGACCCGGCCACCGGCCTCATCGACTACGACGCCCTGCGCGCCTCCGCCCGCGAGTTCAAGCCGCTCATCATCGTCGCCGGCTACTCCGCGTACCCCCGTCTCGTGAACTTCCGGATCATGCGCGAGATCGCCGACGAGGTCGGCGCCACGCTCATGGTCGACATGGCCCACTTCGCGGGTCTCGTCGCCGGCAAGGTCCTCACCGGCGACTTCGACCCGGTCCCGCACGCCCAGATCGTCACCACCACCACCCACAAGTCGCTGCGCGGCCCGCGCGGCGGCATGGTCCTGTGCGACGACTCCCTCAAGGACCAGGTCGACCGCGGCTGCCCGATGGTCCTCGGCGGCCCGCTCCCGCACGTCATGGCCGCCAAGGCCGTCGCCCTCGCCGAGGCCCGTCAGCCCGCCTTCCAGGACTACGCCCAGCGCATCGTCGACAACTCCCGCGCGCTGGCCGAAGGCCTCATGCGCCGGGGCGCGACCCTCGTGACCGGCGGCACCGACAACCACCTGAACCTGATCGACGTCGCCTCCTCCTACGGCCTCACCGGCCGCCAGGCCGAGGCCGCGCTCCTCGAGTCCGGCATCGTCACCAACCGCAACTCCATCCCCGCCGACCCCAACGGCGCCTGGTACACCTCCGGCATCCGCATCGGCACCCCCGCCCTGACCACCCGTGGCCTGGGCACCGCCGAGATGGACGAGGTCGCCGCCCTCATCGACCGCGTCCTCACCACCACCGAGGCGGGCACGACCAAGTCGGGCGCCCCTTCCAAGGCCGCTCACGTCCTCGACCCGAAGATCGCCGACGAGATCTCCCACCGCGCCACCGACCTCGTGGCCGGCTTCCCGCTGTACCCGGAGGTCGACCTGGGCTGAGGCCTTGGCCGTCGTCGACGCCAAGCGCCGACGCCTCCGCAGCCCTCACCCGTCCAGGTCGATCAACACCTGTCGTGGCTCCTCCCGCGGCGGTCCGGCTTCCGGCCGGGCCGCCGCGCGGCGTATCAGGAGCGTGCCACCGATGCCTGTCGCGAACCCGGCGGCCAACCCAGCCACCGCCCACCCGGCGTCATCCAGCGCCGGGCCGGGCCAACCCCCGGCGGCAGTGTTCTCGACTACCCCGCCCTCCGTCTCTCCGAGCAGCCTCGCCAGGTTCAGCCGCTCGAAGACGGAGCGCGGCGCCCGGTGCCAGCGGATGTCGTCGTCCTCCACCTCCGGCGCGAGATCCGACCGCACCCATGGTGTGCCGTCCTGGGCCACGAACAACTGGTCCTCCCGCTGGATGGCCACGTCCCCTCCCGGAGGCCGGTCCGTCTGCGGCCAGCCACCGACTCCGGTCAGCCCCCAGATCACCGTGATCCGCATCGGCGGATGGCGCCCCTCGACCCAGTCTTCCGGCACCCGCTCCGTCCCGACGTACGTCGGCTGCAACAGCTGCCACAGGCGGGCGAACGTCGGCTCGCCGGAGTGCAACGCCGTCGTCCGTCCCGTGCCGCCCGCGACGACCACCGCCACGTCCGGGACGTCCCGGCCTTGGGTGGGCGCTGCGGGCGCTGCTGCCGCGGCTGCCACGGCCGTCACCGTCCCGGAGAGTCCGGAGAGCCCGGAGAGCCCAGACAGCCCGGACAGGGCCAGCGCCGCCGACACCGGCACGAGCAAGGGGAGCCGAGCCTTTCCCACTCTTTTCCGCCTTGGGCGTCGTGCCCGCATCAGTCCCCCTCCATGTCTCATCAGCCCTCACGTCCCCACCGGCCTGTACCGTCCCCTGAGCCGGCCCTCACACATCGCGTAGCTCCTGCCTCGGCCCCGGCTCGCCCCGCAGTCGGTCCAGCGGCAGGCGGGCGGCGTAGGGACGCAGGGCCAGCGCAAGCACCGCCCCTGCCGCCGCGCCCGGCAGTGCCCACCACCAGTCGGTTCCGTCGCCCGACCGCGTCGGTCGGCCCGGCGACGCGTCGGCCGCCTCCGTGGCCTGCGGGAAGATCGCCGCGCTGCCCCCGGCCGAGGCCTGGCCCATCAGGCCCAGCTTCTTGAGCAGGGCGCGCAGCTGGGTCGGGTGATCGGCGCGGTGCCAGGTGCCGTTCGTCGTCCTGTCCAGGTTGGCCGCCGTGTGTATCCAGACGTCCCGCCCGTCGTCGACCGGGAAGACACGGTCGAGGCGCCAAGGCGTCACGTCATGGATCAGCCAGGTGACATTGACCTGGCGGGCTGCCGTCAGGTCGGCCTCGGGCGGCTTGTCGCGCGTGCCCGTGCCCGGTGTGCCGAGCAGCCGTCCCAGTTCGCTGTACTCCTTGTCGGAGTAGTACAGCGAGGCCGTCTGCGTGCTCTCCGGCGAGACCAGGAGCACGCTCGTCGGTCCGCCGGCCGACGCGGGTGCCGCGCCCCAGACCAGGAGGGCGAGGGTCGCCGCCAACGTCCCTGTCAGCGCCGCCAGTTCACGACACCACCCGTGCCTCCAACCGGCCCCGGGGCCACGCGACGCGTCGTGCTCACGCGAGCGATCTCCCGAGCAGCCGACACCCTGTCCCTGCCGGCGCCACCTGGCTCCCCAGCAGCCGACCCCATGTCGTCCCATCCGAACCCCCAAGCCCAGCGATCCCCGTGCGGCCCGTCCCCGAGCCGCGTGTCACTTCTGGTACACCGCCCGGCCCGCTTGGGTTCCCACCCCGGTCCCGCTATGTCCGGGCCGGCTGCTCCGAGGGCTCCACCGACTGTTCCGATCCGATACTCCGAGGGTGCTTCCAGCGGGTCCACGCCGCCGGCCTCGGACTACTCCGAGGACACCTCGGACGCCCTCTCCAGCGACCGCGCGATCTCCACCGCCCGCTCCTTCGACGCCACCCCTTCCAGCCGCAGCGTCACGGTCTCGCCGCCGGCCCTGCTGGTCCACAGCAGCGTCGGCCCGGCAGTGCGCTCCTCACGCGTGTAACGCTCCCCGCCCGCGTCCACCAGCCATAACGTCAGCAGGTGCGGCCGGGCGAACCACAGGGCGGGGTCGGGTGAGCCGCCGTCCGAGTCGTCCGTGCCCAGGGAGATCCATTGCGGCGGTTCGCGCACGGTCTTGGCGAAGCCGATGTCCAGGCTGGCTCGGCGCTCGTCCAGCCGTATCGTGCGCCCGTCCTCGCGCCAGCACAGGCTCACCGCGAACCGTCCCCGTGGCTCGCCCGTCACGGCAGCCGTCTCCGGCATGCCGAGTTCCTCAGGCACCAGCGGCTCGAAGTCGGCCCGGCGCTCGGCCTGCCCGAGCGACACCGAGTGGCCGCAGCCGGGCACCTCAGCGCCGGGTGAGGGGACCGCCGACGGGTCGTACCGCACCTCGACTCCGGCGAAGCCGAACCAGTCGAGGACCGCCGCCCGCACCGGGGGCGTGAGCACGAGCACCGTAAGCAGGCCGCACAGCGCCGCGGTCAGCGACCGCCACCGCAGGCGCGTCCAGCGCCGCACCGCCCGCAGACGCTCCGAGACGCCCGGCGGCTCGGCCGGCGGAACAGACGCGTGCTCGGCGAGTAGCTGCGCGAGCACCCGCTCGACCATCGTCTCGGCGCCGTCCACCGCCCCCGGTGGGTCCAGCGAGCGGCCGAGTGCCCGCAGCTCCTCGGGCAGCCGCGCGGGTTCCGAACGCCGATCGCGATCACCGGTTCCGCCTCCGCCGCCGTGCCTACCGCGACCTCCGGCGCCCGCACCCCGGCCAGGGGTGTCGTTCCGATCGGCGCCTTCGCCGCCCTTGGTGCCGTCGCGGTCGTACGCACGCCGTCCGTCCCCGCCGTGCGCCCCGAGCCCGTCGCCGTTGAGCGGCGTCCGTCCGTCGCCGTCGTACGGCATCCCTTCGTCACCCACGCTCATCACTCATCTCACCCCCCTCCCGAGGCTGAAAGTCCGGCAGCAGGCGCCCCAGCTTCCGCAGCGCGCGGTTCAGCCGGGACTTCACCGTGCCCCGGGGCCAGCCCAGGGCCTGGGCCGTCTCGGACTCGTCCATCTCCAGGAGATAGCGGTAGGTGACGACCAGGCGGTGCTCCTCGCTCAGCTTCTCCAGCGCGGCCTGGAGTGCGGCGCGGCGCTCTATCTCCAGAGCGGCCACCGCCGGGTCCGCCGATTCCGGTATCAGCGGCTCCGCCTCCACGAACGCCGCCTCGCGGCCGGCGAGCGTGCGCTGGCGGGCCGCCGTACGCACTGTGTTCCTGGTCTCATTGGCCACGATCGCCAACAGCCACGGCTTGAACGCCGCGCCGTCCTTGAACCGGCCCAGCGAGCAGTACGCCTTGACGAAGGCCTGCTGCACCACGTCCTCCGCGTCCGCACCCGCCCCGAGCGCAGCGGCCGCCCTGAGCGCGATGCCCGTATGGGCCCGCACCAGCTGCGCATACGCCTCCGGCTCTCCGGCGCGTACGCGTGCGATCACCGCGGCCTCATCGACGATGCGGCCCCCCTCCCGCGTCCTCACACCTTTGTTACACCGCCGGAGACGGATCGGTTCCCATCTGTTTCCGACCAGTTCCGGACCGGCCCCCGGGACCTGAGAGAATGGTGAGCATGGCCTCTGACCGACCCCGCGTGCTCTCCGGAATCCAGCCCACCGCAGGCTCGTTCCACCTCGGCAACTACCTCGGCGCCGTCCGCCAGTGGGTGGCTCTGCAGGAGACCCACGACGCGTTCTACATGGTCGTCGACCTGCACGCGATCACGCTCCCGCAGGACCCGGCGGACCTGCGTGCCAACACCCGCCTGGCCGTCGCCCAGCTCCTCGCGGCCGGACTCGACCCCGAGCGCTGCACGCTCTTCGTCCAGAGCCATGTCCCGGAGCACGCCCAGCTCGCCTGGATCATGAACTGCCTCACCGGCTTCGGCGAGGCGTCCCGCATGACCCAGTTCAAGGACAAGTCCGCCAAGCAGGGCGCGGAGCGGGCGTCGGTCGGCCTGTTCACGTACCCGATCCTGCAGGTGGCGGACATCCTGCTGTACCAGGCCAACGAGGTCCCGGTCGGCGGGGACCAGCGTCAGCACATCGAGCTCACCCGCGATCTCGCCGAGCGCTTCAACGGCCGTTTCGGCCAGACCTTCACCGTCCCGAAGCCGTACATCCTCAAGGAGACGGCGAAGATCTACGACCTCCAGGACCCGTCGATCAAGATGAGCAAGTCGGCGTCCACGCCGAAGGGCCTCATCAACCTGCTCGACGAGCCCAAGGCCACCGCCAAGAAGGTCAAGAGCGCGGTCACGGACACCGACACCGTCATCCGCTACGACACCGAGAACAAGCCCGGTGTCAGCAACCTGCTCGCCATCTACGCGACCCTCACGGGGACGGGAATCGCGGAACTGGAGCAGAAGTACGAGGGCAAGGGCTACGGTGCGCTCAAGACGGACCTCGCCGAGGTTGTGGTCGAGTTCGTGACGCCCTTCCGGGAGCGCACCCAGCAGTATCTGGACGACCCGGAGACGCTGGACTCGATCCTGGCCAAGGGCGCGGAGAAGGCGCGCGCCGTCGCTGCGGAGACGCTCTCCCAGGCGTACGACAAGGTGGGCTTCCTGCCCGCCAAGCACTGAGCCCGCACCACGGCACACGGCTGGAACACGGCCGTACCACCGCATAGCGCTGCACATCACTACGGTTGCGCCTGCCCGCAGCACAGCCGTGGCCGTACAGTCGATAGCCGAGTGGCCGCATCGGCGGTCACTCACGCTTACCAACCGGGCACGAGCCCACCGACATGACGACAGGAGACGACGTGGGGACCGTAACGATCGGTGTGTCGATCGCGGTCCCGGAGCCTCACGGCAGCCTGCTCCAGGAGCGGCGCGCGGGCTTCGGCGACGCCGCGGCTCACGGCATTCCCACGCATGTCACGCTGCTGCCGCCGACAGAGGTCGACTCCGCGTCACTGCCCGCGATCGAGGTGCATCTCGTCGAGGTCGCGGCGGCCGGCCGCCCCTTCCCGATGCGGCTGTCCGGCACCGGCACCTTCCGGCCCCTCTCGCCGGTCGTCTTCGTCCAGGTCGTCGAGGGCGCCGAAGCCTGCACCTGGTTGCAGAAGCAGGTCCGCGACGCCTCCGGGCCCGTGGCGCGCGAACTGCAGTTCCCGTACCACCCGCACGTCACGGTCGCGCACGGCATCGACGACGCGTCGATGGACCGCGCCTTCGAGGAACTCGCCGACTACGAGGCCGGCTGGCCCTGCACCGGTTTCGCCCTCTACGAACAGGGCGCCGACGGCGTGTGGCGCAAGCTGAGGGACTTCGCCTTCGGGGGGTCGGTGGTGCCGCCGCAGCCGGGGCATGCGGAGCGTGGGTCCATCCCCGCGAGTTAGCTCCGCCGGTTTGGTCGCGACTACGGAGGTGCCGCGCGTGTTGTCGGTCGTCTGCGGCGCCCGTTGTGGCTGGTCGCGCAGTTCCCCGCGCCCCTTTGGGGCGCTACCGCAACGCCGTCCCTAGATCGGTAGGCGGCGGAACGCCGCCCGCGGCACGTGCCGCAGTGCCGACATCACCAGCCGGAGCGCGCCCGGCACCCACACCGTCTCCGAGCGTCGGCGCAGGCCCAGTTCGATCGCCGTCGCGACCGCCTCGGGGGTGGTCGCGAGTGGGGTCTCCTCCAGACCTACGGTCATTTTCGACCGTACGAATCCGGGGCGTACGACCATGACGTGGACGCCGGTGCCGTGCAGCGCGTCGCCCAGGCCCTGGCAGAAGGCGTCGAGGCCGGCCTTGCTGGAGCCGTAGATGAAGTTGGCGCGGCGGGCGCGCTCGCCGGCGACGGAGGAGAGCACGACGAGCGAGCCGTGGCCCTGGGACTGGAGGGCGCTCGCGCTGACCAGGCTCGCCGACACGGCGCCCGTGTAGTTGGTCTGGGCGACCCGCACGGCGTCCAGCGGCCGGCGCTCGTCGCGTGCCTGGTCGCCGAGGACTCCGAAGGCGAGCAGCACCATGTCGATGTCGCCCTCCGCGAAGACCTTGCCGAGCACCGTCTCGTGGGACTCGGGGTCCAGCGCGTCGAAGGCCACGGTGCGCACATCGGCTCCCAGGGCGCGCAGATCGGCCGCGGACCGCTCCAGGGCGGGTGACGGGCGGCCCGCCAGCCAGACGGTGCGGGTACGGCGCGCGATCAGGCGGCGCACGGTGGCCAGCGCGATCTCGGACGTACCGCCGAGGACGAGCAGGGACTGGGGGATGCCGAAGGCGTCCTTCACGACAACTCCTAGAGATCTGAAGAGTCCGAGAGATCTGAGAGTTCGAGAGATCCGAGAGTCCGAGGGATCTGATGGCGGGGGCTAAGGGCTGGGCGGGCGGGTTCTACAGGCCGAGGCGGCGGGCCAGGTCCGACACGAACACGCCGCGTGGGTCGATCTCGGCGCGCAGGGCGCGGAAGTCGGTCAGGCGTGGGTACATCGCGGCGAGCAGCTCGGGCCGCAGCCGGGAGTCCTTGGCGAGGTAGACGCGTCCGCCGGCCGTGGCCACCTCCTCGTCCAGCGCGTCGAGGAGGGCGGCGAGGCCGGGGAGGGCGGCCGGAATGTCCAGGGCCAGCGTCCAGCCGGGTACGGGGAAGGAGAGCCAGCCGGGGTCGGCGTCCCCGAAGCGCTTGAGGACAGCCAGGAAGGACGGGCAGCGGTGCTCGGAGATGCGCAGCACGATCCGGCGCAGCGTCTCCTCCTGGCCGCGTCCGACGACGAACTGGTACTGCACGAAGCCGCCTTGGCCGTAGATCCGGTTCCAGTGGGGGACGCCGTCCAGCGGGTGGAAGAAGGTGGCGAGCTTCTGCAGTTCGCCGGTACGCGCGCGTGGGGCCTTGCGGTACCAGAGCTCGTTGAACCAGCTCACGGTACGGCGGCTCAGCAGGCCTTCCGGGAGGAAGGCGGGCGCGGCCGGCAGGTGGGAGGGGCGGAAGGCGAGCGGGTCCCTACGCGCGCGCGTGCTTTCGCGCAGCGCCTCCAGGGGCGCGTGGTCGCCGCGGGTGAGGACCGCCCGCCCGGTCGCCGCGCCGTGTGCCAGCAGGTCGATCCACGCGACCGAGTAGCGGTAGTGGTCGTCGGTGGCGACCAGGCGGGCCATCAGGTCGTCGAGGTCCCGCGCGCGCTCCGTGTCGACCGACATCAGCGAGGTCTCCACCGGCTGGAGTTGGACCGTCGCGGTCAGGATCACGCCGGTCAGGCCCATGCCGCCGGTGGTCGCGTCGAACAGGGGCGTCCCGCGCCGGACCCTGCGGATCTCGCCGTCGGCGGTCAGCAGTTCCAGCGACAGGACATGGCGGGAGAAGGAACCCGAGACGTGGTGGTTCTTGCCGTGGATGTCGGCTCCGATCGCGCCGCCGACCGTCACATAGCGGGTGCCGGGCGTCACCGGCACGAACCAGCCGAGCGGGAGCAACACCTCCATCAGCCGGTGCAGCGAGACCCCCGCGTCGCACAGCACGGTGCCGCCGTCGGCGTCGATGGCGTGGATGCGGTCCAGGCCCGTCATGTCGAACACCGCGCCCCCGGCGTTCTGCGCCGCATCCCCGTACGCCCGCCCCAGGCCCCTGGGGATGCCTCCGCGGGCCCCGCAGCCCCGGACGGCAGCAGCGGCCTCCTCGTACGTCCGTGGGCGGATCAGACGGGCGGTGGTGGGGGCGGTGCGGCCCCATCCCGTGACGGAGACGGTGTCGGCAGGCATGTCGGCGACCGTAGCGCCCATTTACGGGCGGTTAGTTATGAAACATTCAGGTTCTCCCCGAAATGGGTGATTAATGGGATGTCGTTCAATATTGCCGTAGTTCTTGCGTCGGTGACGTGAACAGTGAGTCCACATGGACCACCTCGACGACAAGGACCACCGAACCCTTCGGGGCGCGGACTGCCGCATCCTTTCGGCGTTCCATGCCCGCGGCCGTGATCCACGCGTCGCCTCCGCCGCGCGAGCCCTCTCCTGGGCCGGCGAGCACGGCGCGCTGTGGCTGGCGGCGGGTCTCGCGGGGGCCGCCGTGGACGGTGGGCGGCGCGGCGCCTGGTTGCGGGGCACGGCGCTCACCGCGGGTGCGCACCTCGTCAGCATGGCGGTGAAAAGGGTGGTGCGCCGCCCACGTCCGGCGCATGTCGAGCCCCTTGTGCGGACCGCCGGCCGGCACTCCTTCCCGAGCTCCCACGCGACCTCCGCCGCGGCGGCAGCCGTCGCCTACGGTGCGCTCGGCGCGTACGCGATCCCTCCGCTGGCCGCCGCGATGTGCGTGTCGCGCCTGGTCGTCGGCGTGCACTACCCCTCGGACGTGGCGGCAGGCGCGGCCCTGGGGGCGCTGGCGGCGTGCGCAGGGGCGGGCTGGATGAGGAGAGGGGGCGCCCATGCCTGAGATCGCGCCCGCCACGAGTGCCGCCCAGACCGGGCCGGCGGCGCTCCACGAGCAGCGCACGCCCCCACGGCAGGCCGTGCCACCACCCCGCAGAGGCGGCCTCCCCGCACTTCTGAACGGCCTCCTCAGGACGGCGCGCCCCAAGCAGTGGGTCAAGAACATCCTGGTCATCGCCGCCCCGGCCGCCGCCGGCCGACTCTTCTCGATCCACGCCCTGACCCAACTCGCGCTCGTCTTCGCCCTCTTCACCGCCTGTGCCGCCGCCGTCTATCTGATCAACGACGCCCGCGACGTCGAGGCCGACCGCGCCCACCCCACCAAGCGTCGCCGCCCGGTCGCCGCCGGACAGGTGCCCGTGCCCGTCGCGTACGTCGTCGGAGGCGCTCTCGCCGTCCTCGCGCCGGCCGTAGCGGCCTGGCTGACCTCGCCCGCCGTCGCGGCCCTGCTCGCGGCGTACATCGGCATGCAACTGGCGTACTGCGTCAGCCTCAAGCACGTCCTGGTCGTCGACCTCGCCGTCGTCACGACCGGGTTCCTGATGCGCGCGATGGTCGGCGGGCTCGCCCTCGGCATCCCCCTGTCGCGCTGGTTCCTGATCACGACCGGGTTCGGGGCGCTGTTCATGGTGTCGGCCAAGCGCTACTCCGAGGCCGTGCAGATGGCCGGGAAGGCGGGCGCCACGCGCGCGTTGCTCACCGAGTACACCACCGGCTATCTGCGCTTCGTCTGGCAGCTGGCGGCCGGGGTCGCCGTCCTCGGATACTGCCTGTGGGCCATGGAGGAGGGCGGCGTCCCGCACACCGGCATGCTGCCCTGGCGCCAGCTGTCCATGGTCGCCTTCATCCTCGCGATCCTGCGCTACGCCGTCTTCGCCGACCGCGGCACGGCGGGCGAACCCGAGGACGTCGTTCTGCGCGACCGCGCGCTCGCCGTCATCGGGGTGGTGTGGCTCGCGATGTACGGGTTGGCGGTGGCCAATTGGTAGGCGCGCCCGTGTGGCGGAGCTGGGGGAGGGGGGTCGGCACGCGCGTGTGGCGCAGCCGGGGGAGCACCGGCCCGACAACCACCGGCCCGACAGCCACCCGCCGCGAACTCCTCGGCTTCGCCACCGTCGGTCTGCTCGCCTACGCCGTGGACCTCGCCCTCTTCACCTGTCTCCGCGGCCCCGCCGCCCTCGACCCCCTCACCGCCAAGGCGCTCTCCTTCGTCGCCGGATGTGCGGTCGCCTACGCCGGGAACGCCCTCGGCACCTATCGCCACACGCAGCCGAGGGGCCTGCGCCCCTGCGCCGTCTTCCTCGCGGTGAACGTCGCCGGGGCTGCCGTACAGCTGCTGTGTCTCACCGTGAGCCACTACGGCCTCGGCCTCACCTCCCAGCGTGCGGACACCGTCTCCGGAGCCGGAATCGGTATGGCGCTGGCTACTGTCCTGAGGTTTTGGGGCACCCGGACATTGGTCTTCCGAACGGAGGGCAGAGTCGGATCATGGACTGGCTGAAAAAACTCCCCGGCGTCGGGCCCGCGGTGACCCGGCTGATGGCCACGCACGCGTGGCGGTCGTACGAGCGCCTGGACCGGGTGAAGTGGACACGGCTGGCCGCCGCGATGACCTTCATCAGCTTCATCGCGCTCTTCCCCCTGCTGACGCTGGCCGCCGCGATCGCCGCCTCGACGCTCAGCCAGGAGCAGCAGGACAAGCTGGAGGACAAGCTCACCGACCAGGTACCCGGCATCGCCGACCAGCTCAACATCGACGCCCTGGTCCAGAACGCCGGCACCATCGGTCTCATCGCCGGCGTCACCCTGCTGTTCACCGGCGTCAGCTGGGTCGGCAACATGCGCGAGTGTCTGCGTGCCGTGTGGGAGCTGCCCGACGACGAGGAGAACCCCGTCCTGCGCAAGGCCAAGGACGCGGGCATCCTGGTCGGCTTCGGTGGCGCCGTGCTCGTGACGTTCGCGGCCTCCACGGCCGCGTCCGCCATGGTCGGCTGGATCACCCGGCAGCTCGGTATCGACGAGGGCGGCTGGGGCGGGATCCTGCTGCGCGTCGCCGCGTTCCTCGTCGCCGTACTCGCCGACTTCCTGCTCCTGCTGTACGTCCTGACCCTGCTGCCCGGCGTCGAGCCGCCGCGCCGTCGGCTGGTGGTCGCCGCGCTGATCGGCGCGGTCGGGTTCGAACTGCTGAAACTGCTGCTCAGCGGCTATATGCAGGGCGTGGCCACGAAGAGCATGTACGGCGCGTTCGGCGTGCCGGTCGCCCTGCTGCTGTGGATCAACTTCACCGCGAAGCTGGTCGTGTTCTGCGCCGCCTGGACGGCGACGCAGAGCAAGGAGACCGAACTCGCCGACGAATCCGAGGAGTCGGCCGGCGAGTCCGAAGGACCCGGCGTCAGGAACGGCCCCGACGACGCACCAGGTCGGGCAGCGGCCAGCGGCGGTTGATCAGGAACGCGCCCGCCGCGAGCAGCACCAGCACCCCGCCGGTGATCCCGAGCGCGACCCCGACGCCGGTCGAGCCGCCCGAGGCCGATGCACCCACCGCCGACTTCGAGGATCCCTGGCCGTCACCGCTGCCACCGGCCTCCCCGGAGTCGTTCGCGCCCGGCTGCGCGCTGGACTGCGCCGCGCTCTTCGGCGGCACCAGCTCACCCACCGGCTGGACCTTGCCGGCCGCCTTGAAGCCCCAGTCGAAGAGCCTCGCGGTCTCCTTGTAGACCTCGTTGTGCTCGCTCTTCTCCGGGTTCATGACCGTGACGAGCAGCACCTTGCCGCCCCGTTCGGCCACGCCGGTGAAGGTGGCGCCGGCGTTCGTGGTGTTGCCGTTCTTGACGCCCGCGATGCCCTGGTAGACGGGCACGTCGCTGTCACCGGCCAGCAGCCGGTTGGTGTTCTGGATCTCGAAGGTCTCGCGGACCGACTTGCCCTTCTTGTTCTTCTTCGTCTCGCCCGGGAACTTGGCGCTGACGGTCGAGCAGTACTCGCGGAAGTCCTTCTTCTGCAGTCCGGAGCGGGCGATCAGGGTGAGGTCGTACGCCGACGAGACCTGGCCCGGCTCGTCGTAACCGTCGGGGGACATCGCGTGCGTGTCGAGGGCCTGCAGCTCCTCGGCGTGCTCGTTCATCTCCTTGACGGTGTTCTTGATCCCCTGGTTCATCTTCGACAGGACGTGCACGGCGTCGTTGCCGGAGCGCAGGAAGACCCCGAGCCACAGGTCGTGGACGGAGTACGTCTCGCCCTCCTTTATCCCGACCATGCTGGAGCCGGCACCGATGTCCGCCAGATCGGACGGGACGACCTCGTGCTCCATGGTCTTCGGGAACTTCGGCAGCACCGTGTCGGCGAACAGCATCTTCATGGTGCTCGCGGGCGCCAGCCGCCAGTGCGCGTTGTGCGCGGCGAGCACCTCGCCGGACTCGGCGTCGGCGACGACCCAGGAGCGGGCGGTCAGGTCCTTGGGCAGGACGGGGACTCCGCCCGCCAGATTCACCTGCGTGCCGGGCTGTCCGAGCCGCTCGCCACCCACGGTCGACATGTTCGCCGGGGGAGTGGCCGACGGGCTCGTACTCGGTGACGGCTCGGGGGCCGCATGGGAGACGGGCGCGGTCAGTGCGAGGGACGACAGGACGGCGGAAGTGACCAGCAGGGAGCGCCTGGCGGTCTTCTTGGGTGCGGGCACGAGCGAGAACGTACATGCCGTTCCCATGGAAGTCCCGCTTCGGCCCCCACCCCAATCGGAGAACCGGACACGCGACGGTGATACTGGACCTATGAAGCTCAGCCGCCCCGTCTCCTGGTTCCTGCTCGCCTTCGGGGTGTGGAGCTGGGTCATCTGGGTCACTTTCGTCAAAAACCTGATCAAGGACAGCAGCGGGCTCGCGTTCGACGACGGTCACCCGACGGCGTACTTCTGGGTGCACCTGCTGCTGGCTGTCGTCTCCTTCGTATTGGGGACGGTCGTCGGGGTCATCGGGTTGCGTGGAGTGCGCGCATTGCGCCGGACGACATAGGAACTCGGCCAGGGCGCCGGGCGTTCACTCAGCACGCAAAGGAAAGGGAACGTCGGCGTGGTCATCGTCTTCGTGCTTGTCGCACTGCTCGTGCTGTCCGTCCTGGTGGCGGGCAACTGGTGGCTGTGGCGTCGGCTGGTCCGCGACACGACCCGTGGTCCCGGGTTCGTGCGCCGCGCGGGCATGGTGGTGATCGCCGGCGGCTGGGCACTGACGATCGGGGCCTTGGTCGCCGAACGCGGAGGCGCGCCCTTCTGGCTCCAGCAGGTCCTCGCCTGGCCGGGCTTCCTGTGGCTGGCCCTGTCGATATACCTGCTGCTGGGTGTGGCGGCCGGCGAGGTCGTACGACCCCTGCTGCGGCGGTGGCTCGAACGCAGGGCGCGCGCCGCGGAAGCCGTACGGGAGCCGTTGGCGGCGGGGGTGACCGCGGACACGTCCCTCACCTCGGCATCCGTCGCCTCGACCGCCACGACTCCCGCCACGGCGTCCGCCACCAAGTCGGCCGAGAACCGGACACTCCTGTCCGCGTCGGGCCCGTCCACGGCTCTCACCACCGACCCGCCCCCGGCGTCCCGGGCGTCCGCACCCGAACAGGCGCCGGCCACCACCCCCGCCCCTGACTCCGCAGACCCGTCCCGCCCCCTCGCCACCCCCACCCGCCGCCTCTTCGTCTCCCGAGTCGTCGCCGGTGCCGCGGCCGCGGCCGCCGTCGGCACGGTCGGCTACGGCACGTACGGCGTGCTGCGCGGTCCGAAGGTGAAGCGGGTCACCGTCCCGCTGGCCAAGCTCCCGCGCGCGGCGCACGGTTACCGGATCGCGGTCGTCAGCGACGTCCATCTGGGCCCGGTCCTGGGCCGGGGCTTCGCCCAGAAGGTCGTCGACACGATCAACGGCACCCAGCCCGACCTCATCGCGGTGGTCGGCGACCTGGTGGACGGCAGCGTGAAGGACCTCGGCCCGGCGGCGGCCCCGCTCGCCGGCCTCCGGGCGAGACACGGGGCGTTCTTCGTCACCGGCAACCACGAGTACTTCTCGGGAGCCGAGCAGTGGGTCGAGGAGGTACGCCGCCTGGGCCTGCGCCCGCTGGAGAACGCCCGCACCGAACTGCCCCACTTCGATCTGGCCGGTGTCAACGACATCGCGGGCGAGAGCGAGGGCCAGGGCCCTGACTTCACCAAGGCCCTCGGCGACCGGGACAGGGCACGCGCATGCGTGCTCCTCGCCCACCAGCCGGTCCAGATCCATGACGCCGTCGACCACGGCGTCGACCTCCAGCTCTCCGGCCACACCCACGGCGGCCAGCTCTGGCCCGGCAACTTCATCGCGGACCTGGCGAACCCGACCCTGGCCGGGCTGGAGCGCTACGGCGACACCCAGTTGTATGTGAGCCGGGGCGCGGGCGCCTGGGGCCCGCCGACGCGCGTGGGCGCCGAGTCGGACATCACGGTGATCGAGCTGGCGTCCCGTCAGGCCTGATGGGACAGGCGGCGATACGGGCCCCGGCACAGGCCTCGCAGTCTCTGTGAACAGCCTGTGAAACCTGCTGGAAACGCCCGTAGGTAAGTTCTTTCCCATGTCGCCCGAATCCCCTTCCCCCTGCTGAAACACGTGTGATTAGGTGTGCGCGCCACTAAGGGGAGTGGCGCAATCCATTGCTCATGCGGGGGCCCTTCGAGGGCCTGGGGAGAGGGCACCCGTGCGTTCGGTTCGCATGCGGATTCTCGCGACGCTGCTCGTCCTGGCGGCCGTGGGAGTGGGCGGCTGGCAGTTGTTGCCGTCGAGGGACGACCAGGACAGGACCGTCACGGTCGGCACGACGGACGCCGTCACCTCGCTCGACCCGGCCGGCGCCTACGACGCGGGCTCCTGGGCGCTGTTCAACAACGTCTTCCAGTCCCTGTTGACCTTCGAGCCGGGCGGCGTCACGCCCGTTCCGGACGCGGCGCAGAGCTGCGGCTTCTCCGGCACCGACCTGAGTACCTATCGATGCGAGCTGCGCGACGGGCTCACCTTCCCGAGCGGGCGCGCCATGACCGCCCAGGACGTCAAGTACTCCTTCGACCGGGTCAAGCGGATCAAGTCGGCGGTCGGTCCGTCCTCCCTGCTGGACACGCTCCGCTCGGTGAGCGTGAGCGGACGTGTGATCACCTTCCATCTGACGTCGCCCGACGCCACGTTCCCGCTCAAGGTGGCCACCGGGGCGGGCTCCATCGTCGACCGCGAGACGTATCCGGCCAATCGGCTGCGCACCGACAACGCTGTCGACGGCACCGGCCCGTACACCCTCACCACGTACACGAAGAACGAGAAGGCCGTCCTCGCCCCCAACACGCACTACAAGGGCGCCCTCGGCGGCACCGGCCGTCCCGTCGAACTGCGTTACTACTCGGACGCCGACGCCCTCGACAGCGCCTGGAAGGCGAAGCGGATCGACGTCGCCACCCGCACGCTGCCGCCCGAGGTCCTCGCCGGCCTGAACGCCGCCGACCCCGGCCAGCGCGTGTCCGAGGCCGACAGCTCCGAGATCCGCAACCTGTACCTCAACACCCGTAAGGGCTCACCCCTGCACGACGTCCGGGTCCGGCAGGCCATGGCCTGGCTGATCGACCGCGAGCGGCTGGCGGCCACGACGTACAAGGGGACCGTCGACCCGCTGTACTCGCTGATCCCGACCGGCATCACCGGCCACACGACTTCGTTCTTCGACGCCTATCCCAAGCTCAGCACCGCCAAGGCGCGCGCCCTGCTCACCGAGGCCGGCGTGAGCCTGCCCGTCCGCTTCACCTACGGCTACGCCACCGGTCGCGGCGCCGCGAGCGCCGAGGAAGCCACGGAGCTCAAGCGGCAGTTGGAGGCGGGCGGTCTGTTCAAGGTGACGGTCAAGGGCTACGAGTGGACCGACTTCCAGAAGCGCTGGGCGGGCGGCAAGCTCGACGCGTACGCCGTCGGCTGGGTGGCCGACTTCCCCGACCCGGACACCTACGGCGGCCCGCTCGTCGGCACCGGCAGCACCATGAACACCGGCTACAGCAACAGGACCGTGGACCAACTCATCACGGCCAGCCAGCAGTACGCCGACCGCAGCGAGGCCACGCGGGACTTCCGCGCGGTGCAGGAGACGGTCGCCCGTGATGTCCCGGTCATCCCGCTGTGGCAGGCCAAGGAGTACGTCGTCACCAGTGAGGACGTCGGCGGCGGCCAGTATCTGTCCGACGGCACCGGTGTCTTCCGGCTCTGGCGTCTCACCTGGATCTAGCGCCTCACCTGGATCTGACGCGTTCTCGCGGCCTTGACATTCCCTGCGGTGATGCCAGGGTGCCGCTCGGCGCTGCACCATGTGATGAAGGTGTGCGCGGGGTGAGGGGCAAACGTGTTGAGACGCAACGCTTTTCGGCTGCCCCGGCACCCGGCGTCCGTCGGTCTCGCCCGGCACCGGGTCCGGGACCACCTGGCCGACTGGGGGCACGGGCCACGGGATCCGGCGCTGGAGGACGCGGTGCTGCTCGTCTCCGAGCTGGCCACCAACGTCGTACGCCACGGCCCCCTCCTGGAGCGCGAGTTCGAGGTCGCCGTGACCGCGCTCGCCGACGGGTCCTGCCTGATCGAGGTGTCGGACGAGGGCCGGCTGGAGCCACGGTTACGGGCGGTGGAGGAGTGGGAGGAGACCGGCCGAGGCCTGCACCTGGTGGAGCACCTGGCCGCGGCGTGGGGCGTGTGGAGCCGGGGACGGCACGGCAAGACCGTGTGGGTGCTGATCCTCGCCAACGCCTCGGCCGACAGCTGAGCCACGGCGAAGCGGTTACGACCGTAAAGCCGCCCCCGTCGGCAGCGTCACCGTCACCGCCAGCCCCTCGCCCGGCGCCGTCCGCACCGCGACCTCCCCACCGTGCGCCTGCACCACCCCCTGCACGATCGCCATCCCCAGCCCGCTGCCCGCACCCCCGCCGGCCCGGAAGAACCGGTCGAAGACGCGTGCCGCGTCCTCCTCGCACAGCCCCGGCCCCTTGTCCTCGACACACAGCCGTACGACGCCGTCCGCCCGCTCCACCCCCAGCCGCACCGGCACATCGGCGGGCGTGTGCGTGCGGACGTTGCTCAGCAGGTTGCCCAGCACCTGGCGCAGCCCCGACTCGTCGGCCCGCACGAGCAGCGTGCCGTCCGCGCCGACCGTGAGGGGCCGCTCCGGCTGCTGGACCCGCAGGTCCTCGGCGGCGTCTCGCACCAGGCGGCTCAAGTCGACGTTGCGGAAGCGCAGTTCGGGCCGCTGGTCGAGACGGGCGAGGGTGAGCAGCTCGTCGACGAGGCGGCCCATGCGGTCGACCTCGCCGTTCATCCGGTCCCAGGCCCGCTTGCGCTCGGCCGGCTCCGTCAGCATCCCCTTGTCGTACAGCTGGAGGTAGCCGCGTATCGCGGACAGCGGGGTGCGCAGCTCGTGCGAGGCGTCGCCGACGAAGCGGCGCAGCTGGGCCGCGCTGCGCTCGCGCGTGCGGTACGCCGACTCCACCTGGTGGAGCATGGAGTTGAGGGCGACCCGGAGCTGCTCGACCTCCAGGGTGGGGTCACGGCTGGAGGGGACGCGCCGGGTCAGATCGCCCTCGGCGATCGCCGACGAGGTCTCCACCATGTCCTCCAGCGGCCGCATCCGGCGGCGTACGCTGAGCATGGTCAGACAGCCGAGCAGCGCCAGCAGCAGGGTGCCGACGGCCAGGTCCATCTTCAGTGCCTTGCCCATGCCCTCGTGCAGGCCCTCGGTCGGGACGGCGATCAGCACGACGGTGCCGTCGGACAGCCGGGCGCCGACCATCCGGTAGCGGTCACCCTCGACCCGTACGTCCTGCGGCTCCTCGGCGGCGGCGAGGGCATGCGGGTCCTGCGCGGCGGCGGCGAGCGCGTGCTGGCGGGCTGTCGGCTCCAGCGGGCCCAGGGCCACGGGCCGCCCGGCGGAGTTGACCGCCACGTACACCATGGACGGGCTCGGCAGCGGATCCGTGTCCGTGGCGCCGCCGCCGGTGAACTTGTCCATCGCGACGCCGAGTTCGCTCAGCGACTCGATCTGCCGCAGCGTGAACCCGGCGTTCCCCAGCGTGGTGCGGGCGCTCTTCAGTTCGCTGTCGACCTTGTCGAGCAGATAGAACCGCGCGGTCATCAGGCTGACCGCGGTCGCGACGACGATGCCGACGGCCAGCAGCGCCACGTTCGCCAGCGTCAGCTTGCCGCGCAGCGAGTGGATTCCGCGCCGACGGCAGACGTCGAAGATCCTTGAGACCTTCATGCCAGCCCGTATCCGACGCCACGCCGCGTGGTGATCACCGGCGGGCCCAGGGCGTCCAGCTTGCGCCGCAGATAGCTGATGTAGGTCTCGACGACCGTTGACTCGGGCGGGGCGTGCTCGTACTGCCAGACGTGGCGCAGGAGTTGCTCCTTGGGCACGATCCGGCCGCCGTTGCGCACCAGGAAGCGCAGCAACGCGTACTCGGTCGGGGTGAGTTCGACGGTGCAGCCCGCGCGGCGCACCGAGTACGTCGTGTCGTCCAGCTCCAGGTCGCCGTATCTGAGCGGCGGGCGCTGCGGCAGGACGTCGGCCGGGCGGGTGCGGCGCAGGACGGCCGTGATCCGGGCGATGACCACATCGACGTCGAACGGCTTGGTGATGTAGTCGTCGCCGAAGCCGAGGGCGCCGACGATCTCGGCGGGCGCGTCGCGTGCGGTGAGGAACACGAGCGCCAGGTCGGGGCGCCGCTCGCGCAGTTCGCGCCCGAGGGCGCGGCCGTCGCCGTCCGGGAGCATGACGTCGAGCAGCGCCACATCGGGTCGGGTGCGCTCGGCGAGGGCGAGCGCCTCGCGGACCGTGCCCGCGATCATGACCTCGAAGCGGTGGTAGCGCAGGGCGATCGCGAGGACGTCCGCGATGCTCTCCTCGTCCTCCACGACCAGCACGGTGCCAGAAGCCGTCGTCATGCCCCCAGTATCGGCGGGGCCACTGACAGTCGGGTGGGTCGGCAGCTTTGGAGTTCCTTGAGAGTCCGCTTTGGAGTTCCTTGAGAGTCATGGCCGTCGCCTGCCACGCCCGCGCGGCGCCGCCAATCCTGTTGCCCAGGACCTGGGGGACCGACCGAACCGAATAAGGAGCGTTGAGCGTGGCGGCATTGGCACGGTGGTGCTATCGGCACCGGCTGGTGGTCCTGTTGCTGTGGGTGGGGGCGCTGTTCGGCCTGGGCGCGGCGAGTTCGGCCGCCGGCACGAACTACGCGAACGTCTTCTCCCTCCCGAACACGGACTCCACGACCGCGTACGACCTGATGGAGAAGGCCTTCCCGGAGCGCGCGGGCGACACCGACACGGTGGTGTGGAAGGCGGACGAGGGGAGCGTGCGGGACGAGTCGGTACGGTCCCGGATCGAACCCGCGCTGGAGGAGATCGGGCGGATGAAGGGGGTCGGCGAGGTCACCGACCCGTACGTGGAACAAGGGGCCGCGCAGATCAGCCGGGACGGGCGGATCGCCTACGCCCAGATCACCTTCACCGAGCAGGCGAACGGCGTCCCCAAGGAGCTGATCGAGGACGTCGTCGACACGGCCCGGGCCGCCGAACGCGACGGACTCCAGGTCGAGCTGGGCGGCCAGGCCATCGCCCGCACCCAGGAGCCCCCGCAGGGCACGGCGGAGGCGGTCGGCATCCTGGCGGCGGCGGTCGTGCTGTTCCTCGCGTTCGGCTCGCTCTTCGCGATGCTGCTGCCGATCGTCGTGGCGATCGCGGGCGTCGGCACCGGTCTGATCGGCACGATGCTGCTCAGCCATGTCACGGACGTGCCCGAGGTCGCCCCGCTGCTCGGCTCGCTGATCGGCCTCGGCGTCGGCATCGACTACGCCCTGTTCATCGTCACCCGGCACCGGCGCGGCATCCTGCGCGGCATGAAGCCGGAGGAGTCGGCGGTGACCGCCCTCAACACCTCAGGCCGCGCGGTGCTGTTCGCGGGCGGCACGGTGTGCATCGCGCTCGCCGGAATGCTGGTGATGAACATGCGGTTCCTGGACGGCGTGGTCGTCGCGACCTCGCTCACCGTCGTCCTGAGCGTGCTGGCCGCGATCACCCTGCTGCCCGCCCTCCTGGGCCTGCTCGGTATGCGGGTGCTCAGCCGCCGGCAGCGGCGCCGGCTCGCCGCGACGGGACCGGAGCCGGCGGAGGCGAGCGGACTCGCGGCGCGCTGGTCGTCGTACGTCCAAAGGCGCCCGCGCCCGGTCGCCGCGCTGGCCGTCGTCGTCATGGCGCTCCTCGCGATCCCCGTGCTGTCGCTCCGCCTAGGCGCCACCGACCAGGGCAACCACCAGGAGTCGCAGACCACCCGCCAGGCCTACGACCTGCTCGCCGAGGGCTTCGGCCCCGGCTTCAACGGCCCGCTCCAGGTGGTCGTCGAGGGCGACGCCCCCGCCGGCCTGGTCGACACGA
The DNA here is from genome assembly GCF_900103585.1 of Streptomyces sp. cf386. GTDB lineage: Bacteria > Actinomycetota > Actinomycetes > Streptomycetales > Streptomycetaceae > Streptomyces. Next base: position 219,175 of record NZ_FNHV01000003.1, on the reverse strand, counting down.
TCCGCTCGACCGAAGGCGTCGCCCAGGTGGCCGCCGCACCGCCCGCGAACGACGTCACCGTCATCCAGGTCGTACCGACGACTTCACCTCAGTCCGAGCAGACGGACCGGCTGATCGACCGCCTGCGCGACGACGTGATCCCGCAGTCGGGCGCCGAGGCCCATGTGGGCGGGGTGACGGCGGTCTTCAAGGACTTCGCGTCCGTGACCGGTGAGCGTCTGCCCTACTTCATCGTGACGATCATCGCGCTCGGCTTCCTGCTCCTGCTGGTGGCCTTCCGCTCGCTGGTGGTTCCGCTGACGGCCGCGCTGATGAACCTCATCGCGGCGGCCGCGTCCTTCGGCGTCCTGGTGGCGATCTTCCAGTGGGGCTGGGGCACGGAGCTGATCGGCGTCGGCAAGGAGGGACCGATCACGTCGTTCCTGCCGGTCATCATGCTGTCCCTGCTGTTCGGCCTCTCCATGGACTACCAGGTGTTCCTGGTGAGCCGGATGCACGAGGAGTGGGTGCATACGAGGGACAACGCGCGCGCGGTGCGCGTCGGCCTCGCGGAGACCAGCCGGGTCATCAACTCCGCGGCCCTGATCATGATCTGTGTGTTCAGCGCGTTCGTGCTGAGCGGCGACATGGAGGGCGCGATGGCGGGCATCGGCCTCGCGGCGGCCGTCGCCCTGGACGCCTTCATCCTGCGTACGGCCCTGGTGCCGGCCGCGATGCACATGCTCGGCAACTCCAACTGGTGGCTGCCGGACTGGCTGGAGAAGCGGCTGCCGCATCTGGCGGTCGAGCCGAAGGAGGAGCCGGCGGCGGCGGTGGACGAGGAGGAGCCGGTCGCCGCGGCGGGAAGGTCCTCGGTCGTCCACGGCTTCGTCCGCACCGCCGACGGCGATCCGATCGACGGCGCGGCGGTGACGCTGCTGACGAAGGGCGGGCGCCAGCTGGACCGGGTGACATCGCTGGCCGACGGCTCGTACATCGTCTCGGTGCCGGCGCCGGGCGCGTATCTGCTGGCGACCAGCGCCGAGTCGTACGGCTCCCGGGCGGGGCAGGTGGTCGTGACGGAGGGGCCGCTGGTGTACGACGTGGAGCTGGCCGAGGGTGAGGTCGACGCGGTCAACTGACGCCCGCGGAAGGCGGTTTCAGGGGCGCTCGTCCTTCGGCGTGCGCCCCTTCGCCGGATCCGGAATGGCGTTCGTCATCCCTGGCAGGAAGTCCGTGAACAGGTCGTGCACCTCGCGCACCAGCGGCCGCAGCACCCGGAACCGCGCCAGCGAGACGCCCCGCGCGGTCAGCCGGGCGCCCCGCTCGGCGAGCCGGTAGCTGCGCTCGCGCCCCTCGGTGCGGTCGAAGACCCAGTACAGGACGAGCCCCATCTGGGAGAGCCACATCAGCTCGGGCAGGACGTCCCGGAGCTCCTCGGGCACCTTGGTCTTCGTCGCGCCCGCCAGCACCTCCCGATGGATGTCGATGGCCTCCACGCGCGCGTGCTCCGACTCGGCGGAGAAGGGGCTGAGCGGGCTGTCGGGATCGGCGGCGTTCTTGAAGAACTGCACCGCGAACTCGTGATAGGGCGTGGCGATGTCCAGCCACACCTTCAGTACGCCCGCGAGCCGCGCCTCCAGCTCGGTCTCCCGGGCCAGGACGTCCCGGATCGCCGCCCTGTGCTCGGCGGCGATCCGGTCGTAGAAGCCCTGGATCAGGTGTTCCTTGCCCGCGAAGTAGTAGTACGCGTTGCCGACGGAGACCCCGGCCTCCTGGGCGATCGCCCGCATCGTCGTCTTGTCGTAGCCCCGCTCCTGGAACAGCCTCATGGCGGTCTCCAGGATCAGCGCACGGGTCTGCTCGGACTTGGTGGGCGTATCGCCCTGTTCAGGGCTGTCGTTCTTCGAGGACACGGAAACAGAGCCTAACGAGTGGCGTTTGCGCCGATCGTCAGGAGGCCTGTGCCGTCTGGTACAGGTTCTGGGCGTCGGCACCGAAGTACGGGCCGTACATCCGGTTCGGCAGGAAGTTGTACTTGAAGCTGTTCACCGAGGACAGCAGGCCGGTCCCCGTGGACTCGTTGAACTGGGTGAACCAGGGGCCGCCGCTGGAGCCGCCGGTCATGTTGCAGTTCATGCCGTGATCGTTGGACAGCAGGAAGTCGCGGTTGGTGGTGCCGCTGCAGTAGATGAACTTCTCGCCGTCGTACGGGGCGGCGGCCGGGAAGCCGAACGCGTACATGCGCAGGTTGTAGCCGGTGTTGAAGGCCAGCCCCTGCCCGCCGACGACGTCCGTCAGCAGCTTGCCGTCCAGCGGGGCGACGACGGCGGCGCCGACGTCGTAGTTGATGTCCTCGCTCGCCGTCCACTGCGGTGTGGAGAGCGTCTTCGACGCGGTCCACCGGCCGTACGGGGCCTGCCCGTCGTGGTAGCCGGGCACGAAGACCCAGTTGGTGTGCCAGGCGCCCTCCAGCTTCACGCAGTGGCCCGCCGTGATGACGGTGCTCTTGTTGGCGCTGGTGACGGCGTTGCCGGAACAGGACGCCGTACGTCCCTGGTAGCTGAAGAACACCCGGCCCGCCGTGGACACGACCGAGCCGCCGCCGGTCCACTGACCGCCGCTGTTCGGGAAGGCCAGCACGCCGACATCTGCGACGGCCTTGCCGACCTTCGCGGCCGGGGAGGTGGGCGCGACGGTGGTCGCCGTGCCCTTGAGGGGCGCCGAGCCGCCGTCGAAGTGGCCGTTGACGCCTACCAGGTCGAGCGGGGTCGCCGCACGCATGCGCTCGGCTGTCCAGAAGTCACGGGCCTGCTGCTGCGCGCCGGCCGAGACGGAGCTGACGGCGGTCGAACTGTCGGACCTGGGCGCGGCGCTCGCGGGAGTGACCAGGGCGCCGGCCGTGAGCAGCGCGGTGACGCCGACCAGGGCGCCGAGGACGGGGCGGGGTATGCGGACTGTGCCTCTCACGCGTACTCCTTCTGCGATGGGGGGACCGGGCGACCGGGTGGGCCGCCCGGCTGACAGACAGTCGGTGCGAGTGCGGAGAAGTGGAGAACCGGGAGGCAGCGTGCCAACCCCGGCACCGTTTTGGAAGGGCGCATGCCAAAACGGAGTCCGAAAGCGGGCCGTTCAGGACGGGTTGGCACAGGTGCTGCCGTCGCAACCGGGCGGGGTGTACGTCCAGCCCTGACTCGGGTCGTACGACCACCCCTCCGCGCTGTGATAGACCCGCCCGCCCCACTGCGACCCGCCACCCTGTGCCCCCTGTGCCCCCTGTGCCCCCTGTGGCCACGGTGCCCCACGCCACTTGGCGGCGGCGAGCGCGGCCCCCTTGGCGAGCCGCGCCCCCGAGGGAGTGCTGAGGCGATGGGCGAGCGGCCGGTGTTCGCGCAGGGCCCACAGGGTGACGATCCAGGCGGTGGAGCCCCGGTAGACCTGCCCGGCGTCGCCGACGACGGTGATGTCGTCGAGCGTGGCGCCGTGGTCGAGGTCGGGGTGGCGCCGCCGGGCCTCCTCGGACCCGGCCGGCACCAGCTCCAGCGGCACCAACTGGGGCTGCCTGGCCAGCCAGTCGCGCACGAAGGTGCACAGGGAGCACCGGGTGTCGTAGAGGACGGTCAGCCGGCGGACCGGGGTGCTCGGGGCGTGGATCCTGTCGGCCGCGACGGCGTCCGTCTTGCCGGCCATCGGGTCACGCCCCGGCCGACGGAGCGACCCAGTCCTGCGGAGCGACCGGAGGCACCTGCTCCCGCTCCATCACGCCGCGCCGACGGATCTTGTTGAGCACGTAGACGTTGCCCAGGTGCATCACGCCGAGCACCAGCAGCACCACGCCGAGCTTGGTCGACAGGGCCTCGAAGACCCCGCGGGTGTCGAGGACGGTGTCGTCGTCGCTCAGGTACAGCGAGACGAAGCCGAGGTTGACGAGGTAGAAGCCGACCACCAGAAGGTGGTTCACGGCGTCGGCGAGCTTCTCGTTCCCGCGCAGCACGTCGGCGAGGAAGATCCGTCCGTTGCGGCTGAGTGTGCGGGCCACCCAGACGGTGAGGGCGATGCTGACGACCAGGTAGATGACGTAGGCGATGACCGTGCGGTCCATGGCCTCCCCCTTCTTGAACACGTTCAAAATGCTGACAGGGATGACTGTAGACCCTGACTTTGAACGTGTTCAACTCAATTGCGTGAGGCCTCCGTCACGCCTCCGCCGCGGCCTCCGTCCCGACCTCCGGCGCAGTCCCCGCCCCGGCCCCGGTCAGGGCCTGCGCCCGAGCGCCGGCCGCTTGGAGTAGTCCGTGAGCCCGATGACGTTCCCCCAGGGATCGGCGATCTCGACGGTCCATCCGGTGGCCCCGGAGAAGGGCTCGTCGAGCGGCATGATGCCCACCCCGGCCAACGCCCGCGCCGCCGCCCGCGCGTCCGGCACCTCCAGCCAGACCCGCGGGCAGAGCCAGGGAGGCGACCGGTGGCCCAGCGTCTCCTCGTGCCGCAGCAGAATCCCGGGCGTCTCGCCCCCGACCTTCAGCAGCGCGATCCCGGCCTCGTCGAGCCGGAACCCGACCACGAACCCGGCGAGCTCGTAGAACCGGACGGCCTCGCCGAGGTCGCCGACCGGCAGCAGCAGATTGTCGAACCCGAGCAGCTCGTACGACTCATCATCTGACATACCGTCAGGGTAAGGGGATGATCGACCGGATCCGGTGATTGTCAGTGGTGGCTCGTACTGTCGTCGGCATGGGATTCGTGAAGTTCGTCGACGAGACGACAAGCGGGAGCCGCAGCGACGGCTGGGGGCTGGAGATCGCCGAGGAGCGGCTCACCGTGCGTGAGTTGATCCGGCGCCGGGTCTTCCAGGAGGTCGCCGAGTACAACGCGCGCACGCCGGAGGTCTTCCAGGGCCTCGTGCAGCCGCAGGACGCCGAGCGCGTGCTCAACGGGTACGCGATGCGCACGGCCCGCCGGATAGACCCCGAGACGCAGACCGAGCTGGCGTTGAAGGCCTTCGGCGGCAACGGCTTCCTCGTGCTCGTGGGGGACCGTCAGGTCACCGACCTCGACGAGGAGATCGACCTCGCGCTCGGTACCGAGATCACGTTTCTCAAGCTCGTGGCCCTGGTGGGTGGCTGATGGCCGAGTCGACCCCCGAGCACGCCCGCCGGGTCCGCGCCGCCCTCGACCTGATCGCCGCCGAGGAAGCCGACGGCCTCGTCCCCGAACTGCTCGCGCTCGCCGAGATGGTCTACGACCACTGGGGCAGGGAGGGCCGCAAAGTCCTCGACGCGGCCGTGGCCGCGGACGACCGGTTCCAGTCGGAGCTCGTGCACCGGCTGACCACCCGCTACCACGAGGTGGAGCCAGGCGCGCCCGCGCGCCGCAGCATCGTGGTTCTGCTCGCCAACATCGGGAGGACGCAGCCGACCGCCGAGACGCAGCGGCCAGACACCCGGGCCGCGCTGATCCGCCTGGCCGCGGAGCAGGACGTGCACTACAACACCCATCAGCTCATCAGGCTCGCCGAACTGGAGCACGCCGACGGGCGGGAACTGCCCGGCGAGTTCGTCGCCGTGGTCCGCCGCTCGTCCCTGGTGCTGTGGAACGGCGGGAAACAGCTGGGAGCGCTGGTCGCACGGCTGCACGACCCCGTCGTGAACCCCGGCGAGGCATGGGCAGACCGGGCCCTCGCCGAGGCGGACGAGCTCGGCGACGACTGGCGTCGACTGCTCGCCCACGCGGCCACCGCGACCGCCGCCCGACCTTCCGCGAAGTGGGACAAGACCGGCCGCGCGCTGATCGAGCCACTCGGCGCCGACGAGGTGCGGGAGCGGCTGCTGTCCTGGCTGCGGCTGGTGGGCAGGCCGCGCACCCGCCCGCTGCTGGAGCAGCGCTACGGCCCGGACGTCAACGCCGTCTTCGACCCGTACAACGCCGACGCCCTGCGCGGCCTCGCCTGGCTGCTCTCCCTCCTTCCCCCGCACCCCGATACCGCCCGCACCCTGGGCGCCCTCGTCGAGACCGCCCTGCGCAAGGTCGCGGGCCTCGGCCCGGTGAACCCCAAGGTCGCCAACGCCGCCGTCAACGCCCTGGCCCGTATCGACGGTGAGGCCGCCCTCGCCGAACTGGCCCGCCTCGCCACCCGCGTCACCTTCAAGGGCACGCTCAAGCTGCTGAACAGCGGCCTGGACGCCAGGGCGGAGGCGATGGGCCTGAGCCGCGAGGAGATCGAGGAACTCGCCGTACCGGCGTACGGCCTGACGGAGGTCGGCCGCGCCGAGCACCGGCTCGGCGAGGTCACGGCGTTGCTCGAAGTCCGCGGCCCCAAGGCCGTGTTGAGCTGGTGCAACGCGAACGGCAAGGCGGTGAAGAGCGTGCCCGCCGCCGTACGACGCGATCACGCCGACGAGCTCAAGGAACTCAAGGGTGCGGTCAAGGACATCGACAAGATGCTCTCGGCGCAGAGCGAGCGCCTGGACCGCCAGTTCCTGGCCCGCCGCACCTGGCCGTACCCCGCCTGGCGCGAGCGCTACCTCGACCACCCGCTGGTCGGCACGCTCGCCCGCCGGCTCCTGTGGACGGTCGACGGTACGACGGTGGGGTACGCGGACGGCGAGCTGCGCACCCTGGCCGACGCACCGGTGACGGAGGGCACGCACGTCGAGCTGTGGCACCCGGTCGGCCACGAACCCGCCCAGATCGTCGCGTGGCGCGACTGGCTGGAGCGGCACGGCATCACCCAGCCCTTCAAGCAGGCCCACCGCGAGGTGTACCTGCTGACGGACGCCGAGCGCACGACGGGGACGTACTCCAACCGCTTCGCGGCGCACGTCCTGCGCCAGCACCAGTTCCACTCCCTGGCCGCGATCCGGGGCTGGCACAACAAGCTGCGCCTGGCCGTCGACGACGAGGCGCCGCCCGCCGTCCGGGAGTTGCCTCAATGGGGCCTGCGCGCCGAGTACTGGATCGCGGGCGACAGCGGCGAGAACTACGAGGACATCACCGAATCCGGCAGCTTCCTGCGGCTGCGTACCGACCAGGTCCGCTTCTACCCGATCGACGCCCCGCAGAACTCGGCGCACTGCTGCGGCGGTGAGTACCGCATGTGGCTGCGCGGCGGAGTCGACCCGGTCGACCCGCTGCCCCTGACGGACGTCCCGCCCCTGGTCCTGTCCGAAGTCCTGCGCGACGTCGACCTGTTCGTCGGAGTGGCGAGCGTCGGCAACGACCCGACCTGGCAGGACGGCGGCCCCGGTGGCCGCTTCCGGGAGTACTGGACGTCGTACGGCTTCGGTGAGCTCGGCGCGAGCGCGGAGACCCGCCGGGCCCTCCTCGAACGCCTGATACCGAGGCTGGCGATCGCCGACCGATGCACGATCGAGGGCCGCTTCCTGCATGTGAAGGGCACACGCCACACGTACAAGATCCACCTCGGCTCGGGCAACATCCTCATGACCCCGAACGACCAGTACCTGTGCATCGTCCCCAAGTCCAACCCCGCGGCCCCGCAGACGGGTTACCTGCCGTACGAGGGCGACCGGATGCTGGCGGTGATCCTCAGCAAGGCGATGATGCTGGCCGACGACCTGAAGATCACGGACCCGACGATTCTGAGTCAGTTGTAGCCGGCCGGCCCGCCTTCAAGATCTCCGTCACGTCCAGGGTGACCTTGGCTCCGATGGAGTCGGGGAGGGCGACGATCTCGCCGGGGACGTGGGGACGGTGGTTCTCGTATGTGTCCCCTGCGGGCTCGGTGAGGACGTGCAGGCGTTGATGCTTGCGGTCGACGATGACATAGACGGGGATCTTCGCCTCCGCATATGCGGTGACCTTGGTACGCAGGTCGGCGCGGTAGTTGCTGGAGGTGACTTCCAGGACCAGGCGGAAGCAGACGGGGTCGTAGCAGTTGTTCTCGATGTAGTGGTCCTGGTAGTCGGCGTCGACCAGCGAGAGATCGGGGATCGCATAGTCCTCGGTGCCGACCGGCAGCCAGAGACCGACACCCTGGACGACCTTCGATTCCGGGCCGTGGAGGCCGGCGGAGATGAAGGGCAGCATGAGGTCTGTCAGGGCTGCGGCGTGCGGTCCGTCGGGGGGCGGGGACACGAGGATCTGGCCTCCGATGATCTCGACGCGGTAGCCCGGATTGCGGTCCATGAGCCGATTGGCCTGCGCGATCAGCGGACGGGCCTCGTGGGGCCGCTCGACGGATGCAGCGGACATTGCGTGCCTCCTGTGGGCTGGTGCCGAGACCATCATCGTAGGCCGGACAACACCCGCCCGTCCTTCACGATCACGTTCACCCGAACGTGTGCTCGCACGCAAAAGGCCCCGTCTCCAGCGGAAACGGGGCCCTCACAGCCGTACGGAACAGCCGTACCGAACACGACCTCAGAACCGGCGCGTGATCAGCGCCTTCTTCACCTCGGCGATCGCCTTCGTGACCTCGATACCGCGCGGGCAGGCGTCCGTGCAGTTGAAGGTCGTCCGGCAGCGCCAGACGCCGTCCTTGTCGTTGAGGATCTCCAGGCGCTGCTCGCCGGCCTCGTCGCGCGAGTCGAAGATGAAGCGGTGCGCGTTGACGATGGCGGCCGGGCCGAAGTACTGGCCGTCGTTCCAGAAGACCGGGCACGAGGACGTGCAGGCGGCGCAGAGGATGCACTTCGTCGTGTCGTCGAAGCGCTCGCGGTCCTCGGCGGTCTGGAGGCGCTCGCGGGTGGGCTCGTTCGTGTCCTTCGTGATGAGGAAGGGCATGACGTCCCGGTAGGCCTGGAAGAACGGCTCCATGTCGACCACGAGGTCCTTCAGGACCGTGAGGCCCTTGATGGGCTCGACCGTGATCGGCTTCTCGGGGTTGATGTCCTTGATGAGGGTCTTGCAGGCAAGACGGTTCTTGCCGTTGATCCTCATCGCGTCCGAGCCGCAGATGCCGTGGGCGCAGGAGCGGCGGAAGGTCAGCGTGCCGTCCAGGTCCCACTTGATCTTGTGCAGACCGTCGAGGACGCGCTCCTTCGGGTCGATCTCCAGCTGGAAGTCTTCCCAGGTCGCCTCCGCCGAGACCTCCGGGTTGAAGCGGCGGACCCGGAAGGTGACCGTGATGTACGGGGACGCGGCGGACTCTGCCTCCACCTTGTCCAGAACAGGGGTAGCCATCAGTACTTACGCTCCATCGGCTGGTAGCGGGTCTGGACGACCGGCTTGTAGTCGAGACGGATGGACTCGGCGCCGTCGTCGCCCACCTCGCGGTACGCCATGGTGTGGCGCATGAAGTTGACGTCGTCGCGGTTCGGGTAGTCCTCGCGGTAGTGACCGCCGCGGGACTCCTTGCGGGCCAGCGCGGAGACCGCCATGACCTCGGCCAGGTCGAGCAGGTTGCCGAGCTCGATGGCCTCCAGCAGGTCCGTGTTGAACCGCTTGCCCTTGTCCTGGACCGAGACGTTCTTGTAGCGCTCGCGGAGCTCCGCGATCTTCTCGACCGCCGTCTTGATCGTCTGCTCCGTGCGGAACACCATGACGTTCGCGTCCATGGTCTCCTGCAGCTCCTTGCGGAGCGTCGCCACCCGCTCGGTGCCGGTCGAGGAGCGCAGGTGCTCCACCTGGTCGATCACCAGCTGGGCCGGGTTCTCCGGCAGCTCGACGTACTCCGCCTTCTGGCTGTACTCCGCCGCCGCGATGCCCGCCCGGCGACCGAACACGTTGATGTCCAGCAGCGAGTTGGTGCCGAGACGGTTCGCGCCGTGCACCGAGACGCAGGCGACCTCGCCGGCCGCGTACAGGCCCGGGACCACCGTCGTGTTGTCGAGAAGGACCTCACCCTCGACGTTGGTCGGGATGCCGCCCATGGCGTAGTGCGCGGTGGGCTGGATCGGGATCGGGTCCGTGTACGGCTCGATGCCCAGGTAGGTGCGGGCGAACTCGGTGATGTCGGGCAGCTTGGCGTCCAGCTGCTCCGGCGGGAGGTGCGTGAGGTCCAGGTAGACGTGGTCGCCCTCGGGGCCACAGCCGCGGCCCTCGCGGATCTCCGTGTAGATGGAGCGGGACACGACGTCACGGGACGCGAGGTCCTTCATGACCGGCGCGTACTTCTCCATGAAGCGCTCGCCGTCCTTGTTGCGGAGGATGCCGCCCTCACCACGGGCGCCCTCCGTCAGCAGGATGCCCATGCGCCAGATGCCGGTCGGGTGGAACTGGAAGAACTCCATGTCCTCCAGCGGCAGCCCGCGACGGTAGACCGCCGCCTGGCCGTCACCGGTCAGCGTGTGCGCGTTCGACGTCACCTTGAAGAACTTGCCGGTGCCGCCGGAGGCGTAGATCACGGCCTTCGCCTGGAAGACGTGGATCTCGCCGGTGGCGAGTTCGTACGCCACGACGCCCGCCGACTTCTTGACGCCGTCGACCTCGGTGATCAGCTGGTCCAGGACGTAGAACTCGTTGAAGAACTCCACGCCCTCCTTGACGCAGTTCTGGTACAGCGTCTGGAGGATCATGTGGCCGGTGCGGTCCGCGGCGTAGCAGGACCGGCGGACCGGGGCCTCGCCGTGGTTGCGCGAGTGACCGCCGAAGCGGCGCTGGTCGATGGTGCCGTTCGGGGTGCGGTTGAACGGCAGGCCCATCTTCTCCAGGTCGAGGACGGCGTCGATGGCCTCCTTCGCCAGGATCTCGGCGGCGTCCTGGTCGACCAGGTAGTCACCGCCCTTGACCGTGTCGAAGGTGTGCCACTCCCAGTTGTCCTCCTCCACGTTGGCCAGCGCGGCGGCCATGCCACCCTGCGCGGCGCCCGTGTGGGAGCGGGTGGGGTACAGCTTGGTCAGCACGGCGGTGCGGCTGCGCTTCGTCGACTCGATGGCCGCGCGCATGCCCGCGCCACCGGCGCCGACGATGACGGTGTCGTACTTGTGGATCTTCATGGTCGGTTACCTCAGCCCCGTGCCTAGCGGATGTTCGGGTCGAAGGTGAAGATCACCAGCGTGCCCAGCAGGATGGTGAACACCGTGGCGGTGTAGAGCAGGCCCTTCAGCCACAGCCGGGTGTTCGCGCGCTCCGCGTAGTCGTTGATGACCGTGCGCAGGCCGTTGGCGCCGTGCAGCATCGCGAGCCACAGCATGAGCAGGTCCCAGACCTGCCAGAACGGGCTCGCCCAGCGGCCGGCCACGAAGGCGAAGCCGATCTTCGACACGCCGCCGTCCAGCACCAGCTGGATCAGCAGGTGGCCGATGACCAGGACGACGAGCACGATGCCGGACAGGCGCATGAACAGCCAGGCGGCCATCTCGAAGTTGCCCCGGGTGGACCTGGGGGTCTTCTTGGTGCGCTTGCGCGGGGCCTCGATGAGGGGGGCCGGGTTGTCGACGTTGTAGAGGGACTCGCCCTCGACGGGGCCGATACCGGTCGCGGTGGATTCAGTGGTGGACATGCGCGTCAGCTCCCGAACACTTCACGAGCGGCGTGGCCGAGGACGGGGTAGATGGCCCCGAGCATCAGCACGACCCACAGGCCGACGACGGACCAGAGCATCTGCTTCTGGTAGCGCGGGCCCTTCGACCAGAAGTCGACGGCGATGACGCGGAGCCCGTTGAGTGCGTGGAAGAGGATGGCGGCGACGAGGCCGTACTCCAGCAGCGCGACGATCGGCGTCTTGTACGTGGCTACGACCTTGTCGTAGTCCTCGGGAGAGACGCGGACGAGTGCGGTGTCCAGCACGTGAACGAACAGGAAGAAGAAAATGAGGACGCCGGTGACTCGGTGAGCCACCCAGGACCACATTCCTTCCCGGCCGCGGTACAGCGTTCCAGCCGGCACGGAAGTTCCTCCGGGAGCGGGGATTGGGGCCGCGCCGGCTTGTGCTGTCGGTCGGGCCCGGCCGGGTACGGTCCACCGGCCCCCAGCATCGTAGCGATGCGCTGCCGCTGGGCTGAGCGGGGGGCGGGCGGTGTGATCAAACTGGCACGCGGATGGGTGATTGGCGGCTAATGGGGTGGGGTGTCCTGTTGGTTGCCGGGTGCGGCGCCGTTGGGCTGGTCGCGCCCGCGCGGCGGAGCCGCAAATCGACTACAGCCCCGCGCCCCTGAGGGCGTGCGTCAGCCGTCCCTTCGCCAGGCGCCGGAGTTCCTCTGCCGTCACTACGCGTTCGTCGTCCGGATCGTTCGCCAATCGAGATCGGATGGCGTGTAGGACCTGGTCCAGGGCCTCTGCCGGTGGCAGGTCGTCCACGCAGATGATGAATGCATGGCCGAACTTGGCCTCGTATGCCGCATTCGCCGCATTGAGTGCCATGTGGGCCGCTCCGTAGATCCCCTCCGGCAGTACCGGCAACGTTTCTGCTGCCAGGGCCTCTGCCAGATCCCCGGGAGTCAAGTCGTACGCGGCCTCGTCCGACGCTGCCAGGAGGGCGTCCAGGTCCGGGTAGGGGCGGTGGCCGGCGAGCCGGTCGGCCCAGCGGGGGCTGTGCAGGCAGGTCAGGAGGGTCTGGTGGACCTCGGCTGTGGGAGCGGTGTTGAAGGACTCCAGCGCGTTCGGGGACGGTGGAGTGCGCGTCTGCTCGGGGAGCGACGGTATGGCGACTCGGCCAGGAAGGTGTGTGGGCGTCACGTGGGTTTCGGCAGGGGAATTTGGGAAAGGAGTGGCGCTCACGTTATCGAGAGTGGCCGTGACGTGTCTGACGGATGCCCGAATTTCAGCCGAACGGGAGAGTTTCGGAACGTCCTGTGGACGCCCGAACGTGGCAACGGAGTTACGTTGGCGAGGTGATCCAGCACAAGCACAGGCGCCGGGCACCGGCGAAGAGGGCGCTGAAGCAGACCTGGGTGCTGATCGTCGCGGTGGTCCTCGTGACGGTCGGGGCCGGGGTGAGCCTCGGGCTCCTGGCCACCGGCGACGACGGAGCGCCGGGCGGGTCCGAGCAGCGGCGGTCCGCCCCGGGGACCTCCGAGGCCGCCTCGCCGGCCGCCCCGAGAAAACCGGCCGCGCCCACTCCGTCACCCACTCGGTCGTATCCGCTCTCAAAGGCTCCCCAGACGATCCCGGCCGTGAGTTCCCACACCGCCGCCCGGGGGCCCGGCTGGCGTCCTGCGAGCGGGGAGCGGGTCGTCGTGAGCGACGCGAGGCTCGCCGACGAGGGGCGGCTCATCGCCGGTGAGCTGGGGCTGACGTATGCGGGCGAGAAGGAGGACTCGCGCGCCGGGGACGTGCGGCTGGCCCTCGGCGGCGCCAAGGGCGCGGACCCGGAGTCGTACACCATGACCGTGCGCGACGGGCGCGTGGCGATCAGCGGGCCGGGCGAGGCGGGGGTCTTCTACGGGACGCGGACGCTGAAGCAGGAGGTGCAGGGTGCGGGTGCGGCCCCGGAGGGCGTCGTGCGCGACGAGCCCGCCAAGCCGGTGCGCGGGTTCATGCTCGACATCGCCCGCAAGCACTTCACCGCGGACTGGATCGAGGACCGGGTGCGGGAGCTCGGGGACCTGAAGTTCAACGAGCTGGGGCTGCACTTCTCGGACGACCAGGGGTTCCGTATCGAGTCCACCTCGCATCCCGAGATCGTGTCGCAGCAGCATCTGACCAAGGCGCAGGTCAGGAAGATCGTCGAGCTCGCGGAGAGCCGGCACATCACCGTCGTGCCCGAGATCGACTCGCCCGGCCATCTGGGGGCCGTCATCGCCGCGCACCCCGATCTGCAACTGCGCAACGTGAACGGGGTCGCTACGCGGGGTGCCATCGACATCTCCAAGGCCGAGTCCGCCGAGATCGTCGACGATCTGCTGAACGAGTACGCCGGCCTCTTCCCGGGGAGCCAGTGGCACCTCGGCGGCGACGAGTACCAGGCCCTGGTCGTCTCGAACCCCGAGGCCTCCTACCCGCAGCTCGCCACCGCAGCCCGGGCGGCCTACGGCTCCGGCGGCACGGTCGCCGACCTCGCCACCGGATGGCTCAACGACCGCGCCGCCACCGTCCGCGCCCATGACCGCACGCCGCGGGCGTGGAACGACGGGTTCTTCCGGGACACGTCCGTCCGGCCGGACAAGGACATCCGGGTGGCGTACTGGACCGGCAAGGAGATCGGGGCCCGGACGCCGGTGGAGTACCTGCGCGAGGGGCGGCTGGTGATCAACTACAACGACGAGTTCCTCTACTACGTGCTCGGGCAGCCGCAGACTTTCGTCTATCCGACGGGTCAGCGGATCTACGAGCAGTGGACGCCGCGGGTCCTGCGCGGGACTACGGCCGTGCCGGCGACGTACGACGACCAGATCCTGGGCGGGTCCTTCGCGGTGTGGTGCGATCTCGCGAACTCGCAGACGCAGGCGCAGGTCGCCGCCGGGATCCGGATGCCGCTGCGGGCGCTGACCCAGAAACTGTGGGACCCGGGGACGCCGGAGTTGTCCTGGGCGCAGTTCAGGGCACTCGCGGACAAGCTGGGTTGAGCTGCGGATCGGGCTGTGGATTGGCCCATAAGGCTGCGAACCCTCGTACGACTGTGGTGTATTCGGCCCGAGCCGAACCGAACAGCCAGGGGGAACGGGATGGGCTACTGGGGGTACTTCGTCGTGGGCCGCGCGGAGCGGCCGCTGGCGGAGCTGGACGCGCTGGCCGGCGCCGAGGGCATGGCCCTGCGCGACTCCGCGCCGGGCGGCTGGCAGGTGTGGGAGTACCCGAGCGGGGACGGCGAGGTCGGCAACATGAACGACCTGGCCCGCGAGACCGGCGCGCCCGCCCTCTTCGGGTACGTCATGGACAGTGCCTCCGTGGTCGTGGAGGCGGCGGCGCCGGAGAGCGGGGTGTGGACGACGTGTCTGGCCCGGTCCACGATGGCCGGGTACCTCGGCGCCGGGGACGAGGGGCTCACGCTGGAGGACTACTTCCTCGAACCTCCTGACGCCGCCGCGCGGGCCGTTGCCTGGGCCGCCGAGGCCGGGCACGAGGTGAACGCCGAGTCGGTCGTCGACGTACTCACCGCTGATGCGGACCCTTTGGCCGAAAACCTCTTCTTCCGGTTGCTCGACCGGCTCGGAGTCGTGCCGCTGTGACACTCACGGGCCGTCGCACGCAGTAAGGGGAAGTGCGGGCTCCGTTAGGAAGGTGCTCGCCAGGGGCCTGTGCGGGGACCCCGACCCTCGTGAATGACCCGCTTAGGGAGGCGTGGATGAGCCTGGTGGAACTGATCGCTCAGGCCGACGAACGCGGACTGGCCACCAGCGGGTTGGCTTGTTTGGATCGCTGTGTGCCGCTGCTGGGCGGCGACGACGAGGTGCTGCGGCCGCTGTGGGCGAACCTCGCGGCGGGCGGCGACCCGGCCGCCTGGGGCGGGCTGCTGGAGCAGGCGCGCTCCAAGCTGGGCATCGCGGAGATCATGGACGACGAGGACATCGAGGACGAGGCCGCGCTGCTCGCCCGGCGGATGCTGGCCGCCGCCCCGGCCGTCCGGTCGGCCGCCGAGGCGAGGATCTGGGCCGACGCCTGCTCGGTCGCCTCGCTGCAGATACACCGGCTGCTCGACCCCGCGGCGGGCGACGCGTCCTCGGCGGCCGCCCCGACCCAGGCGCTCAACTCCGTGCGAGCGGGTGGGGCACCCGTCGCGGGCCGAGCGGAGGGCATGTCGCCGCTGGTCGCCGCCGAACTGCGCCGTCAGGTCAGCGTGCTGGAAATCCTCGCCGGACATGGCGCGGGCGGGCTGCGCCGGGCGCTCGAGGTGTCGACGGAGGGGCGGCGGGTGCTGCGGGCGGTGGTGTCGCGGCGGGCCCGCGGGAAGGGCTGACGGACGGATCTGCTTCCGTGGCGCCCGGATCTTCTTCCGTGATGCCCGGAGTTCCTTCGTGGCGCCCGGATCTCCTCCCGCTCTTCTCTCGCTGTCACGGCACCGGCCACTTCACCACCGCGTCGCCGTACTCGGCCGTCCGCGTGTAGAAGGCGGTCAGGTCGCGGTGCGTCGCCGCGAAGAGGCCGCGCACCTCGGGTTCCGGGTCCGGTACGTCGTACGGCTGGAGCAGCCGCACGCGCGCGTGCCGCCACAGGCCGTCGAAGTCGGCCGCCCTGAGGAACCCGGCGACCCCGGTCACCTGGGACGCGGTGAGCAGCCGGAACGGTGGCAGGGAGGTGTCGGTGGCGGTCACCGGGCGGCCGCCGAGGACCACTTGGGTGCAAGGGCCGTCCGGTGCTTGGTTCGGGGGGATGCCGGAGTAGAGGAGCTCGAACTCGCCGTACCGCTTGTCCAGCACCTCCTCGCGATGCCGGCCGATCCGCTCCCGCACGGTGTCCCAGTCGTCCTCGAACAGGCGCTGGAACCAGGTCGCGCTGTTGCGCAGGGCCGAGGGCGGCACCGCGCGGAGATGGAAGTACATGCTCATCAGTGACTGGAGCGCACGGGAGCGGCGAAGTGTCACCCTCGCGTCAACGTGGGCTGCCGCGTAAACCTGGTTCCTGCGGGAGTCCTGTGACTGTCGTGGGGGCGAGGTGGGGCGGTCCTGCACCGGTCCCGGGAAGCCGCCGATTCCGGGTGACGAAAAGGCGTTCGTCCACGCTCTCCAGGATGTGACGACTCAAGCGGAGACCAGGCCCTCAGCTGCGGCGAAGCCGGTGCGATGGGCGGCGGACGCGGTGGCCATGATGCGCGAGGGAGCGCGGCTGCGGCTCGACTACTCGGCGCAGAGCCTGTGGCGGGTCGACCGGATGATCGACAGTCTGCGCGACGAGGGAACTCCGTACGCCGCCGTGGAGACCACTCTGCGCGGTCTCGGTGCGTACGCCGGTGAGGTGATCGTCCGTCAGGCCGGCGCCGAGTGGTGGGCGTCGGGCGGCGACCACTGGATCCGTACGCCCGACGGCAGGCTGTGGGACCCGATCGACGAGGCGCGGCGGACCTTCGCGGGCGACGGATCACTGCGGTTGCTGTGCCGGGACGCGACCCACGGCCAGTCGTGGGGGTAGGGCGTGCCGGTGGGGCGCCGCAGGAGACATGATCCGGCCGGGACCCCGTGAATGGGCGGGGTCCCGGCCGGGTCAGGTGTGCTCGCCGGATTACGGCGTCAGCGTCTGGCCCAGGTGGGCGTCGGTCGGGGTGCCCAGCGTGGTCTTGCTGTAGATGACCGCCTGGGTGTAGCCGAGGCCCGTGCTGTTGCTCGGGACGTACAGGACGATGCCGTCCGTGCCGTCCTCGCCCTCCGCGCCGAACGTCAGGTCCGCGCGGCCGTAGCCCGACAGGTCGGTCAGCGAGACGGCGGAGCCGAACAGGTCGCCGGTCTCCGCGGCGCCGGGGACACCGGACGTGTCCTGCGAGAGGCGGATGGAGCCGGTGCCGGTCAGGCCGGTCGACGTGCCCTTGGCCAGGAGTGCGTCACCCGCGTTGGACTGGTTCACGCCGGAGCGCGGGAAGTCCTCGCCGGGGACGCCGGTGAGGGCGTCGGCGAAGCCGTCGGCGTTGTAGTCGCCGACCGAGACGGAGGCGCCGAACAGGTCGCCGGACTCGTTGCCGCCGGCGACGTTCGCCGTGTCCTGGTGGATCGTCGTCATGCCGGTGGTGGTGAAGCCCGTCGACGTGCCGGGGACCATGGTGATCTGGCCGCCGGAGAGACCGCCCGACTCGGACGCGACCGGCTGGCCGATGACGATGTCGTCGTAGCCGTTGCCGTTGACGTCGCCCGCGGCGAGGGAACGGCCGCCCTTGACGGAGATGACCCCGGCCTTGGTGAGGCCGGTCGCCGAGCCCGCGAAGCGGAGCACGCGGCCGATGCCGCCCGTGTCGCGGTAGTTGAGGGCGACGTCCGCGTAGCCGTCCCGGTTGAAGTCGCCGGTCGCGGCGTCCAGGTAGGCGACCGAGCCGGTGGCCGTGGTGAGCGTGCCGGTGGCCGTGGCGCCGCCGGTCAGCCGGGCGCTGAAGTTGCCGCCCTTGCCGGTGCCGGCCGCGAACACGTCCGCCTTGCCGTCGCCGTTGAAGTCACCGACGGCGACCGTCGAGCCGAGCTTGGCGCCGGCCGCCGTGACACTGCCCGAAGTGGTGTACGTGAAGCCGGAGTCGAGCCCCGGGCCGTACAGCACCGTGACCGAGCCGCGGTCGGCGTTGCCGCTGGTGTCGTCCTCGCCGGGCGCGCCGATCGCGAGGTCGGCGTAGCCGTCGCCGTTGACGTCGCCCCATGCCGTGGCCGCGCCGAAGTTGTCGCCGGACTCGTGGGAGCCGGGGACGCCGGTGCTGTTCTGGGTGAGCGTCCGCTTCGAGGCGGTGACCGGGCCGTCGATGCCGCCCGGGACGACGGTGACGGTGCCGCCGTTGCTCAGCGCGCGGGGCGTGCCGGTGACCAGGTCGGTGACGCCGTCCCGGTTGACGTCCGAGGTGGCCAACGCGTGCGAGATGCCCGGGGTCTTGGCGACCTGGGCGATCTGGCTGAGCTTGGCGTAGAGGCCCGCGCCGGGGCAGGCCGTGGAGTTGGTGTCCCGGTGGCCGAAGACCCGGGGCAGCGTGACGGACGTGCCCTTGGGGATCTTGTTGCCGCTGTAGCCCTGGTCCACGCCGGAGGTCAGCGTGACCTTGCCGGTCGGGTCGACGCCGTACATCCCGAACTTCCAGGCCACGATCCGCGCGATGGCGTCCAGGCCGGCGCGGCTGGGCGTGGCCTTCTCGAAGTTGCCGATGTACGAGATGCCGACCGTGTTGGTGTTGAACCCGGCGTCATGGGCGCCGATCACCGGCAGGTCCGTGCCGCCGCTGCGGCCCTCGAAGATCTGGCCGCACCGGTCGACGACGAAGTTGTAGCCGATGTCGAAGTAGCCCTGGCTGATGTGCGCCTGCTGGATGGTGCGCAGCCGGGCCGCGGACTCGGCGCAGGACAGGGTGTTGTCGGTGTCGACGCCGGTGTGGTGGACGACGGCGGCCTTGATCTCGGTGCCGTACTCCGGTGTGCCGTCGTAGTCCGTCGACGCGCCCCACTCGGCCTGCGTGATGACCGGCGGCTTGACGACCGTCGAGGGCCGGGGTGCGGGGACCGTGGGGGTCGGCGTGGGGGAGGCGGTCGGCGAGGCGGTCGGGGACGTGGACGCGGTGGGCGTCTCGGTCACCGTCGGGGTGTCCGTGGGCGTCGGGGAGTCGGTCGGTGCGGCCGTGTCGGTCGGCGTGACCGTCTCCGTCGGCGTGCCGGTCTCCGTCGGCGTGCCGGTCTCCGTCGGTACCGGGGGCTCCGTGGCCGGCGTCGTGGTCTCCTCCGCCACGAACGCGGCCGGGCGTATCGCGCCCTCCGGGTCCGTGCCCGGGTCGAGCAGCTTGACGTCCATGCCGGCCGGCTGGCCGCCCGCCTCGGTGCCGTCCGCGTTCACGACGCGCACCTCGATGCCGTCGGAGTCGCCGGTCCACACCGACTCCGTACCGCCGCGCAGGGCCGCCCGTTCGCCCTCGGCGCCGTCCGCCTGGCTCGGCTCGACCGTCACCTTCTGCCAGCCGGACCACGCGCCGGTCTCGATGTCCCGCGTGCGCACCTCGGGCGTCCCCTTGGCCTTCGCCTCGGGGTCGTTCCAGGTCAGCACGACCGCGCTGAAGCGGTCGGTGCCCTGCCTGGTCAGGCCCCTGCGGCCGGAGCCGCGGTCCTTGAGCTTGAGCGTGTGGATCGACGGCTTGCGGCCGTCCGGCTCGGCGTCGGCCGGCGCGGACGGGTCCGCGATGGCGTACGTCACGACGCCCGCGGCGCTCAGCACGACGGCTCCGACGGTCAGCCACGCACGTCTCTTGAGGCCGAGCGGTTTGTACGCATGGGTCCTGCGAGGACTCAACTGTCCCACCCCTAGGAAATGGTCACGGTCGCAACACCTGTCACACAGGTGGCACCTACAGACAGCGCACGAGTCCCGGGAACTGTCACCCAACGAGGAGGTGGGGCCGGGTCCTTGGCGGACCCGGCCCCACCTGCCGGAAGGAGCGTGGCCCCGCGGGGCCGGAGGGGGCGTCAGCCCGCCCAGACCTCGGCGTCGTCCGCCGGGACGGTGGTGGCCAGGCCCAGTTCCTTGCGGGCGGCGACCGTCTTGTTCGGGTCGATGCCGGTGAAGGCCGGGTCGTAGGCGATGTAGAACGCGTCGGCGTCGGCGGCGTTCGCGGCCGTCTTCCACTGCCCGGCCGTCTTCGTCAGCTGCTCGCGGAGCTTGCCGACCTCCGCGCCCTCGATGCCCTTCAGGCCCTTGAGGTGCGCGTCCAGGGCGGCGGCGACGGCCTTGGCCTGTGCCTTGTAACCGGGCAGGTCGGCCTCGACGGTGTCCTTCGCGGGCTGGTTCACCCACAGCGCTTCGTAGACGGCGTTCGAACCCTTCAGGTACGCGGTCTGCTCGGCCTTGAAGGACCTCGCGTTCAACTCGCCGGTGAACGTGCCCGATTCCTTGGTGTACGTGCAGGTCACGGCGCGGTCGCCGGTCGCCCAGCTCTCCTGGGTCGGGGTGTAGTAGAAGACGGCGACACCCTTGGGGAGCGCCCAGGTGTCCGGGGCGAGCTTCTCCGCCTCGGCCGGGCAGCGCTCGTCGGCGATGGCCGAGATCGCGTCGTCACCGGGGTACTTCGTCCCCTCGTCGATCTTGAAATCGCCGACGACCTGACCCGTGTGCGCCTCGGCGCAGGGCACGATCTCGACGAGCACCTCCGTGCCCTCGCCCTTGTTGTTCGGGTTGTAGCAGTCCCCGATGGCCAGCGAGAACACCGAACGCTGGCGGGCCACCTTCTTCGCGCCGTCCTTGGCGCTGTCGACGGCGTCCGAGACGTCCGAGCACCCCACCGCGCCGATCGCGAGCAGGGCTACGACGGTGGAAATGCCGCGAACGGAGCGGTATCGGCTGCGCATTGACATGACGTGTACATCCCCTTATGCAAACCTTATGCGGAACGGGCGCATCGTATGCCACTCCTGTGGTGGGGCTGTGCACAGGTGGCGGCGTCTCTGACTCCCGATCGGGCGCAATGGTTGTATGCGGTCGCCGCAGGTGCGCCCGCTGTCGCGGGGTGCGGGCCGGGGCCGGGGTGTCGTACGGCCGCCCTGTGACACTTCTGTGAGGCCGGGCGCTGTTGAGCGTGGAGGGGCGTCGCCAGAGCGGGCGAGCCGCAAGGTGCGGAATCGTCACGAACCGGTACGGACGAGGACAGTTCTTGGGTCACGGAGGGGAGCCCCGTCGCGGGCAGGCATACGACGGGGAATTGGGCGCGGCCGTCGCGCGGGCCCAGGAAGGTGACGAGATCGCCTTCGCGACCGCGTACCGGCTGGTGCAGCCGGGACTGCTCGGGTACCTGCGCGGGCTGGTCGGGGACGACGCGGAGGACGTGGCGTCCGACGCCTGGCTGGAGATCGCCCGGGACCTCGGCCGGTTCAAGGGCGACGGTGCCGGGTTCCGGGGCTGGACCGCGACCATCGCCCGGCACCGGGCGCTGGACCATCTGCGTAGGCAGAAGGTACGGCCGCGGTCGTCGGCGCTGGAACAGGACGTACTGGACCTGCCCGGCCCGCACAGCACGCACGACCAGGCGCTGGAGTTGATCTCCACCGAGCTGGCCCTGGAGCTGGTCAGCGGACTGCCGCGGGACCAGGCCGAGGCCGTGCTGCTCCGGGTGGTCGTCGGCCTCGACGGCCCCACCGCGGCACGCGTCCTCGGTAAGCGCCCGGGCGCGGTACGGACGGCCGCGCACCGGGGGCTGAAGCGGCTGGCCAAGCAGTTGGGCGTCCCGGGTGTGACGGATGAAGGCCCCCGGACGCTGGGGGAATCGAAATGAACAGTGCGGGCGACGGCGGTGGCGAGGGCGGCACATCGGCGCCTCGGTGAGGCGAGGCGGTGTGAACGGTGAGTCGTATGGGGCGTGAGAGACGTACAGGCTCTACGAGCAGGCGAGCCGAAACCGGCGCAGCCGTCACGCGGGTTACGTAGATCACGTACGACATGTGCATCACGCAATCCCCATACAGGCCAGGTCGGACAGGATCGGACAGGAGCGGGAAACGGACATGGGTGAACAGCGGAGCGGTGGTGGGCTGGAGGCGTTGCTGTCCGCCGCCGTGCTGCGCGGGCACCCCGTGGACACGGAGGGCGAGCAGCGTGCCGTGGCCGCGTTCCGGGCCGCCCGGGACGCCGGCGCACACCGGGCGCGCACCCGGCGCCGGGACGACTGGCGGCCCCGTGGGCAATGGCGACCGGCCCACTCGGTGAAGACGGCGCTCTCCCTGTTCGCCGCGAGCCTCACGCTCGGCGGCGTGGCCTACGCGGCGATCGGCTCGTCGGACACGCCCGACGCCTCCGACCGCAAGGGCAGGCCCACCCCGACGGCCGGCACCCTCGGCGGACCGGCCACCGACCCCTCCGCCGGCGCGTCCGGCACCGCATCGGGCAAGCCCGGCCACCCGGCGACCGCCCAGGACACCGAGGCCAAGTGCCGCGCCTACGACCAGGTGGCGGGCCGCGGCCAGGCGCTGGACTCGACGGCCTGGCAGCGGCTGGTCACGGAGGCGGGCGGCGCCGACAAGGTGGCCGCGTACTGTGCCGAGCGGCTGGCGGCGGCGAAGAGCGGGGCGGAAGGGAAGTCCGACGGGAGCGGTTCGGCCGGGAACGGTCAGGCCGAGAACGGTCCGGCGGAGAACGGTCAGGGTGAGAGCGGTCCGGCGGAGAACGGCCAGGACCGGAGCGGCGAGAGCGGGTCCGGCAAGAGCGCCGAGAACACGGCGAAAGCCGAGAGCACCGAGAACGCCGAGAAGAAGAACTGAGGCCGCGGGCGACTCCCGGGCGAGGCGACGGCCACTGGCTCACGGCGCCATCGGCCTCTCACTCCGGCCGTATGGCGCCCGCTAGAGTGAGTTCAACCGGACAGGAGTCCGGTACGGGCGAATTCGGCGGCCGGCTGTCCCGGTTCGGCAGGGAGGTGCGGGCATGGGGTCGGCGGCAGGACGCGTGGGGCCGGGCGGTGGCGCGCCGCAGCGCTCGGACGCCCAGCGCAATCGCGAACGCATCCTGGAGGTCGCGCTGGCCGAACTCTCGCGCTCCCCGGACGTCCCGCTCAGCGCGATCGCGAAGAAGGCGGGCGTCGGGCAGGGCACCTTCTACCGCAACTTCCCCGACCGTGAGGCGCTGGTCCTGGAGGTGCACCGCCACGAGGTGCGGCAGCTCGTCGACAGCGCGGAGGACTTGCTCAAGACCCGGGAGCCCGACGACGCCCTGCGCGCATGGATGGACAGCCTGGCCCGCTACGCCGCCACCAACGTCGGCCTGGCGGACGCGCTGCGCCAGGCCACCAGCGCGACGGGCGGCCCTGCCAAGCCGGGCTACTCGCTCGTCGTCGGCGCGATCGAGCTGCTGCTCGACGCCAACCATGAGGCCGGCACCATCCGCCCCGGGGTGACCGCCGACGACTTCATCCTGGCCATCGCCGGC
Organism: Streptomyces sp. cf386; assembly: GCF_900103585.1. GTDB lineage: Bacteria > Actinomycetota > Actinomycetes > Streptomycetales > Streptomycetaceae > Streptomyces. Next base: position 195,844 of record NZ_FNHV01000003.1, on the reverse strand, counting down.
CTTTTCCAGGTCGACCCCACGGGGGACTGGCGTGCTCGGGCCACCCGGCTTCTGGACATCGTCATGGACGGGTTGCGTGCGGGGGCGCCGGGGCGGCCGTAGGGGGCGCGGAGAGGTGTTTGTTCACCCGACATGCATGATCTTGACCAGGCGCTGGAGGCGTTCCGCAAGGCCTGCCGACCTCTGGTACACCCGCTCAATCCCCATCGCGCCGAACGCGCGCGGGTCCGCGGCGTTCTCGAATGGCGGTGCCGCGCATCGTGGCCGGTCGGAGAGGTGGACCGCGGAGACGGCCGGGGCCGCCACCCCCCACAGGAGAGGCCCCGGCCGTCGCGCGGCACGGGCCGCGCGGCGGCCCGTACTTTCTACAGCGTCATGACTGCGTTTTCTGTCACACCCGGGAGGCCACTTCGCGGATTCCCAGGTAGTTGCATGTTGTACGGACATGGACGAGCAGCGGTTTCAGGCCGTAACGTGCCTTTCGCGCCGACGGCGGAGGAGACGAGACCACCGCATGACCAGCGGTCCTGGAACCGCAACCATCCATTGAGCAACCACAACGGCGAGAACCGGGTCCGCGAGAGCGGCGCCGGTGTAGGCGCAAAAGGGGCATCCAGTGCTGGGGGACGACGCGGAGCTGACCGCCGCGGTGCTTGCGGCACAGGACGGGGACGAGACCGCGTTCCGGACTGTGTACCGCTCCGTGCACCCGCGGCTGCTCGGGTACGTACGGACGCTGGTCGGCGATCCCGACGCCGAGGACGTCGCGTCGGAGGCGTGGCTGCAGATAGCGCGTGACCTGGAGCGGTTCAGCGGGGACGCGGACCGCTTCCGTGGCTGGGCCGCCCGGATAGCCCGCAACCGTGCGCTGGACCACATACGCATGCGCGGCCGCCGCCCCGCGATCGGCGGCGACGAGACGGAGCTGACCGGGAAGGCCGCCGAGTCCGACACCGCCGGCGAGGCCATGGAGGCCCTGGCCACCGACGGCACCCTCTCCCTCATCGCACGGCTGCCGCAGGACCAGGCCGAAGCGGTCGTCCTGCGCGTGGTGGTGGGGCTCGACGCCAAGACGGCAGCGGAGACGCTCGGCAAGCGGCCGGGCGCCGTACGGACCGCCGCGCACCGGGGTCTGAAGCGGCTGGCCGAGCTGCTCGGCGACGATCCGGAATCGGCCGGGGTGCTCGACGCCCTGCCTCCCCAGCGAGACCCCCGCGACCGTGCGGTGACGTCTGCGAGTGTGACGCATATGCGTTCGCGGACGCAGAAGGATGTGTGATGGCCGACGAGCAGTACAGGTGGCTGGACCGCGAAACGGCGGAGCGATTGCTGCGCGGAGAGTCACTCGAAGCTGTCGACGCGGCCCATCGAGACCAGGCCGAACAGCTCGCCAAGACGCTTGAGGCGCTGACCGCCGAACCCCCGCTGAGCAGCGCGGAACTCCCCGGAGAGGACGCCGCGTTGGCGGCCTTCCGCGCGGCGCGCGCGAACCGGGACGACGCCCGTGCGACCGTCGGCGAAGGCTCCGGTTCCGCTGCCGCCCAGGTCACCGACGCCGGGCTGATCCGGATCGGTGCCCCCGGCCACGCCGCCCGGCGCCCCCGCTGGGGCCGTCCCCTGCGGCTCGGCCTCGCCGCCGCGCTGGCCGTTGGCATGGTCGGCGGAGTCGCGGTCGCGGCCGGAACCGGAGTGCTGCGGACGCCGTTCGGCGGAGACGAGCCGGGCCGCCCCGCCGCCACGGTCTCGGAGGCGGCGCCGCCGGAGCGTCCCCTCGTCTCGCCCTCGCCGGAGATCGGCGCGCAGGACGATCCCACACCCGACGGCACCTCGAACGCCCCCACCGCCCCCGGCGCCACGCGGGGCTCCGCACCCGGTGGCCCCGCCGCGGACCGCGAGACCGCCGACGCGGACCGGGACAAGCCGGCGGGCGGCTGGCGGACGGTCGTCAAGGCCTGCCGCGACCTGCGCGACGGCAGGGAGCTGCCCCGCGACCGCCGACGTGCCCTGGAGGGCGCGGCGGGCAGTTCCAAACGCCTGTGGACGTACTGCAAGACCGTGCTGACCGGCGCCGGCGAGAGCACCCGTGCCCAGGGGGACGAGCGCGAGGGCGACGACGGCCGCGACGAGGACGACGGCAAGGGCCGAGGCGACGACGACGGCCAGGACGGCGGCAAGGGCAGAGACAAGGGCAAGGGCGACAAGGACCGTTCGCGCGACAGGAGCCGCGACAACGGCCACCGCACGAACGGCCCCACAGAAGCCCCGTCCCTCGTGGCCGACCTCCTGCCGGACCGCGTCCAGCTGCCCACGCCCCTGGTGCCGAGTCCGTCGTTCAGGGCGCTCTGAGCGGACCTGCGGCTCGGGTGTGACTCTTTTCGCTGTCTGAGCGCTGTCATCGATGAGCCGACTGGTCCTGGGCGTCCAAACCCGCGCGGGATCAGGGAGGCCTCATGGGACGGGAATTCTGGCGCACGATCCGAGTCGCCATCGAGAAGGACAACTGGACGGCCCGCCTCGTCGTAGTCCTGCTTGCGGCAGGCGCCGCTGCGCTCGGCTCCTGCGCGATCGTCACCGCCCGCTGACCGGAGCCAACGTCCACCACTCCTGTCACACGCCGTGAACACGTCTCTGACCTGCCTCTGACCTGCGGTTTTGCTCCCCGGAGAAAATCGCGGCGAAAAAGTTGGCGCTACGAGTGACGTTTTCAGCCGTCGTGGCGCTGAACTGAGTGAGCCGACTGGTCATCGGCCGTCGCACAGAGCCGGGGTTCCCCCCGTACCTGCGGCTCGTGCATCGGCGCGGGCGGGACACGTTCCCCCGGTCCCGCCCGCGCCCCACTTCCCTCCGCGCCCTGCGCCCAAGGGCCTGCCCTCACCAGTGGACGACGACCTTGTCGCCGGTCCTCACCTGGGCGAACATCTCCGCGATGGCCCGCTCGTCCGCCACGTTGACGCAGCCGTGCGAGGCCCCGGCGTAACCCGTGGCCGCGAAGTCGGACGAGTAGTGCACCGCCTGGCCGCCGCTGAAGAACATCGCGTACGGCATCGGCGAGTCATAGAGCGTCGACACATGGTGCCGTGACTTCCAGTAGACGCTGAACACACCTTCCCGCGTCGGTGTGTACTCCGATCCGAACCGCACCGGCACCGTCAGGACCGACCGCCCGTCGATCATCCAGCGCAGCGTCCGGCTCTCCTTGCTGATGCACAGCACCCGACCGGTCAGGCACCGCGCGTCCGGCGCATCGGCCGGCTGCCCGCCCATCAGGTACAGGTCCCACTTGCCGGGCTCGCGCGTCATCTTCAGCAGCCGCTGCCAGGTGACCTCGTCGGTCTTCCCGGTCTTCGGCAGCCCCCGCTTGCCCTGGAAGCCCCGGACCGCCTGCTCGGTCAGGTCGTCGTACGTCCCGGTCGGCCCGTCGAAGAGCCAGGCGATCTGCCGCAGGCGGGCCTGCAGCTCGCGGATGTCGCGGCCCTCGTCGCCCCGCTGCCACAGCACGGCGGGTGGCGGAGGCGTGGGCTCGGCGCTCGGCTTGTCGTCGGGCGGGGCGCTCTTCGGGGACGGCGTGCCGCTCGGCAGCTCGACGCGGATCGGCGAGCGGTGCTCCTCGCCGGAGGCCTGCACCGTACAGCCGCACAGCACCGCGAGCACGGCGCCCGAGGCGAGTACCGCAGATGATCTCCGCATGCCCTTGGTACGCATCCCGACCCCCGTCGTCTCACCGCGGTCACCCTCGACCGGCCGGACATCACCTGAGATGTTCCCCGCGCGTGACCGGTTGCGAACCACGGGGCATGGTTGGAGACGAGGGCACATCAGGCGGGCAGCAAGCACACCAACGCGGAGGCACCCACCATGACGCGTGAGTCGGAGTCCGGACTGCCCATCGAGCCGGTCTACGGGCCGGACACGCTGACCGGCTGGGACGCCTCGGCGCAGCTGGGCGAGCCCGGCTCGTATCCCTTCACCCGCGGCGTCTACCCCACGATGTACACCGGCCGCCCCTGGACGATGCGCCAGTACGCCGGTTTCGGCACCGCGACGGAGTCCAACGCCCGCTACCGCCGGCTGATCGCCCACGGCACGACGGGCCTCTCCGTCGCCTTCGACCTGCCCACCCAGATGGGCCACGACTCCGACGCGCCCATCGCGCACGGCGAGGTGGGCAAGGTGGGCGTGGCGATCGACTCGATCGACGACATGCGGGTGCTGTTCGGCGGGATCCCGCTGGACAAGGTGTCGACGTCGATGACGATCAACGCCCCCGCGGCCCTGCTGCTGCTCCTCTACCAGCTGGTCGCGGAGGAGCAGGGCGTGCGTGCCGACCAGCTCACCGGCACGATCCAGAACGACGTGCTGAAGGAGTACATCGCGCGCGGGACGTACATCTTCCCGCCCAAGCCGTCGCTCCGGCTGATCGCCGACATCTTCAAGTACTGCCGGGCCGAGATCCCGAAGTGGAACACGATCTCGATCTCCGGCTACCACATGGCCGAGGCGGGCGCGTCCCCCGTGCAGGAGATCGCCTTCACCCTCGCCGACGGCATCGAGTACGTCCGCACGGCGGTGGCGGCCGGTATGGACGTCGACGACTTCGCGCCCCGCCTGTCCTTCTTCTTCGTGGCCCGTACGACGCTCCTGGAGGAGGTCGCCAAGTTCCGCGCGGCGCGCAGGATCTGGGCCCGGGTGATGCGGGACGAGTTCGGCGCGCAGAACCCCAAGTCCCTGATGCTCCGCTTCCACACGCAGACGGCCGGTGTCCAACTGACGGCCCAGCAGCCGGAGGTGAACCTGGTGCGCGTGGCCGTTCAGGGCCTGGCGGCGGTGTTCGGTGGCACCCAGTCCCTGCACACCAACTCCTTCGACGAGGCGATCGCGCTCCCGACGGACAAGAGCGCGCGGTTGGCGTTGCGCACCCAGCAGGTGCTGGCGTACGAGACGGACGTGACGGCGACGGTCGACCCCTTCGCCGGCTCCTACGCCATCGAGCGGATGACCGACGACGTCGAGGCGGCGGCGGTCGAGCTGATGCGGAGGGTCGAGGACCTCGGCGGCGCGGTGTCGGCCATCGAGCACGGCTTCCAGAAGGGCGAGATCGAGCGCAGCGCGTACCGGATCGCCCAGGAGACCGACTCCGGCGAGCGCGTCGTGGTCGGCGTCAACCGCTTCCGGCTGGACGAGGAGGAGCCGTACGAGCCGCTGCGGGTGGACCCGGCGATCGAGGCCCGGCAGGCGGAGCGGCTGGCCGAGCTCCGCGCCGGGCGCGACCAACCGGCGGTGGACGCGGCCCTGGCCGCGCTGCAGAAGGCGGCCGAGGGGGAGGACAACGTCCTGTACCCGATGAGGGAGGCGTTGCGGGCTCGGGCGACGGTGGGGGAGGTGTGCGGCGCGTTGCGGGAGGTTTGGGGGACTTACGTGCCGAGCGATGCTTTCTGAGCTGGGAAGTTACTCCCTATGGGTGATCATCGGATGAGTCCTCTCGTCGCCGGTTACGCTCATTGCAGAGTGGGCCCCGACAAGGAGGACGCCATGGCCGTACTGCAGCAGGAGCTGACCCTGGGCGAGGCTGCCGACCAGCTTGCCCGTGCACTGCCTGGCCACCGCGTGGAGATTCTCCAGGGGAGGCTCACGGTGACACCGCCGCCGGATGGTTCGCACGCGCTGGCGCTGACGAAACTGGGCAGGGCATTCGATCGGGCGGGGCTCGTGGAGGCGGGATACGAGTGGGTCCAGGGCGTCGGGCTCTGGCTGCCTACATCGCCGGAGGACTTCGCGATCCCTGACTTTTCCGTCGTCGACCCGGACTTCCGCGACGCCCATGTCACGAAGAACTACTACGCGCCGAACGTCTTCCGCATGGTCGTGGAAGTGACGTCCTCGAACTGGTCGGACGACCTCGGCCCCAAGGTCGAGTGCTACGCCCAGGCCGGCCTTCCCGTCTACCTCATCGCCGACCGCAAACACGACGAGGTCCTCCTCTACGAAGGCCCCGCCGACGGCAAATACCCCGACCCCGCCCGCTTCAAGCGAGGCCAGACCGTCCCCGTCCCCGAATCCGTCGGCGTCACCCTCGACCTCTCCGTCGACACCCTCCTCGACGGCGACGACTAGCGAAGCCCGAACCGGCCCAGGTAGCCCATGAGCCCGGTTGCCCGGTCCGCGGCCCACCCCACGTAGCCGTCCGGTCGTACCAGGAACAGCCCGGAGCCGTACGACTCCTGCGCCCGCCCCCGGACCACCCCTACCGTCTCCGGCACCTCGGGCACCTCCACCTCCACCGCCACCAGCGTCCAGTGCGGTCCCCGGAAAGCGTCGAACAGCCGTACCTCGCCCAGCGTCCCGTCAGGTGCGCGGTCGCCCGCTCGTACCTGACCCGGCGCCGTACGCGTCTCCTCCGTTAGTGACGACTCCCGGTACCCCAGACCCAGTTGGCGGGTCGCCTCGCCGCGTCGGGTCTCCCCGCGGTGGACGCTGGTCGACAGGCCGAGCATGTCCGCGGCGATCGGGCGCCGTTCCTCCTCGTAGGTGTCGAGGAGTGTCGTCGGTGCACCGCCCGTCAGCACCGCGCCCAGCTTCCAGCCCAGGTTGTAGGCGTCCTGGACGCTGGTGTTGAGGCCCTGGCCCCCGGCCGGTGAGTGGACATGCGCCGCGTCCCCGGCGAGGAACACCCGCCCGTCCCGGAACCGGTCCGCCAGAGCCGCCCGCGGGCGGAAGTCCGAGGCCCAGCGGACCTCGGTCACGGCGTCGGCATCGAGGTGCGAGCGGGCGGCGACGACCTTGCGGATGCCGTCCAGGGACAGGTCCACCGCCGTGCCCTCCGGGAACTGGGCGGCGATCTGGAAGTCCCGCGTGCCCGCGAGCGGGCAGATCGCCATGAAGCCGTCGGTCTCGCCGTGCGGCGGGAAGACGTGCCAGTGGTCGCGGTCCAGGCCGGTCAGGCGTACGTCCGCGACCAGCATCGGGTGCGGGTCGACCGTCACCCCGGTCATGCCGATGCCGAGACCTCGCCGTACCGCCGAACGGCCCCCGTCGGCCGCGACGACATACCGCGCGCGGACGCTCTCGCCGGCTGCGAAGCCGACCGTCACCCCGTCCTCGTCCTGCGTGATCCCCACGACCTCCCGGCCGAAGGCGACCTTGCCGCCCAGCTCGGTCAGCCGCGCGAACAGGATCTCCTGGGTCCGCCACTGCGGCACCATCCACGGCTCGGTGTACGGCGAGTCCTCCGTCGCCTCGGCCGGGTCGAACATCTGGTGCTCGCCGACCTGTTTGCCGTCCTGCCAGATCATGCCGACCGGGTAGCCGCCCCCGGCCGCGCGGATCGCGTCCAGCACGCCCAGGTCGTCGAAGACCTCCATCGTGCGCGGCTGGATGCCCTTGCCGCGTGAGCCCGGGAAGAGCCCCTCGGTCCGCTCCACGACCAGCGCGTCCACCCCGCGCCGGGCCAGGTCGACACCGAGGGCGAGGCCGGTCGGGCCCGCGCCGACGATCAGGACGTCGATATCGGTGTTTGTGGGACTCATCGGGTGATTCTCCTTAACGCTGTTAAGTGCCGATGGCTATGAGCGTGCCCTTAACGCCGTTAAGCTGTCAAGTGTGAACACGGAACGCCGAGCGCCCCTCGACCGCAATCGCGTCGCCGACACCGCCCTCAAGCTGCTGAACGAGGTCGGTCTGGACGGCCTGACGCTGCGCGCCATCGCCAAGGAGCTGGACGTCAAGGCGCCGGCCCTGTATTGGCACTTCAAGGACAAACAGGCGCTGCTCGACGAAATGGCGACCGAGATGTACCGCCGGATGGTCGCGGGGACGCCCCTCGACCCCGCCGACACCTGGCAGGAGCGGCTGCTCAAGTCCAACCGCGGGCTGCGCGCGGCGCTGCTCGGCTACCGCGACGGCGCGAAGGTCTTCAGCGGCTCACGCTTCACCGGCATCGAGCACGCCGAGCAGATGGAGGCCAACCTGCGCCTCTTCACGGCCGCCGGCTTCGCCCTCGCCGACGCGGTCCGCGCGACCTCGACGACGTACTTCTACACCCTCGGCTTCGTCACCGAGGAGCAGGGCGTCGAGCCCATGGCGGGCGAGCGCCGGGAAGGGTACGACGTAGCCGAACGCGCCCGCCTGATGGCCGACTTTCCCTTGTCGGCTCAGGCGGGCGCGGAGATCTTCGCTGACTACGACCGGCACTTCGAAGAGGGGCTTGCCCTCGTGATCGCGGGGATCGAGGCGCGGTGCGGGGTCAGTTGAGCGGTGTTCAGTTGTGAGTGCCGGTCCAGGTGTAGTAGGAGGCCGGCTCCTGGCCGGCGTCGGTGGCGTAGACCGCGTCCGGGTTGTTGCTCGTTCTGAGGTGGCCGTCGTTGGGCCCGCCGAGGTTGTTGAAAATGCCCTGCGTGTCGGCGGCGTAGTACCACCACTGGCCATTGACGGCGTTGCATGTGCCCAGCCAGACGGCGTTGACGTCCGACTTGTTGTCGGTCACCAGGCACTTGCCGGTCTCACGGTTCTTGAGCTGCATGAAGTTGCCCGGCCCGTCGCCGACCCAGTCCCACTGCTGCCGGTTCCAGCCCTGGCAGAGGGTGGCGTACGCCGTTCCGCTGTCCCCGGCGGTCAGGCACGTGCCGAACCGCTCGTTCTTGAACGTCCAGTAGGTGGCGGCCTGTGCGGATGACGGGAAGATCATGCCGGCTCCCACAGCCAGCGTGCTGAGTGCGGTGACGGTGGCAAGTCGCAGCTTCTTCATCACGAACCTCTCTCTCAAGAGCGGGAAGTGAACCGAGCAACAGCATTGCTGGCTGCGGCAGTTGAGACGTTGGCGCTCAGAGCACACTCATGTGGCATTCCGTCCACCGAGGACGCCGGCGTGCCGCCGGAAGTCCGTCGGCGGGATGCCGTACGCCGCCCGGAAGGCCCGGGTGAAGTCGGTGGCCCGGGCGAAGCCCCAGCGTGCGGCGATGGCGTGGACCGGTGTGGCCGCCTGGGCCGGGTCGGCGAGGTCGAAGCGGGCGCGTTCCAGGCGTCGGCGGCGGATGTACGCGGCGACGGTCTCGCTCTCCTCCTCGAAGAGGCGGTGCAGATAGCTGAGCGAGATGCCGTGCGCGGCGGCGACGGCGCGCGGGGTCAACTCCGGGTCGGACAGGCGGCGTTGGATGAACCCCCTGATGCGTGGGGGCAACGTCCGGCTCGGGGTCTCCGGCGGGGCGCAGTCACCGTCGTCGGGGGAGTGGGCCAGCAGTGCCGCCACCATGTTGCCCAGGACCGTTCCCAGGCGCGGTCCGTCCGCGGGCTGGAAGGTGCCGGTGTCCTCCGTCAGCTGGGTGAGCAGCCGGGCCAGGAGGGCGCCCGCACCCGTACGGCCCGTGATCAGGCGGCCCGGCATCCGGTCCGCCTCCTCCGGGGGCAGGGGGAGCAGCGCCTCGGGGATCCCGATGCCGACGGCCCGGATCGGGCCGGAGCGCAGCTGCAGCGGTCGTAAGTGGTCGTCGAAGTGGAAGTCGCCCGCACGCAGGGGCGTTTCGCGCCCGTCGTGGACGATCGCCGCCTCGCCCTCCAGGAGCAGGACCAGGTGGAACTGGCGGGTGGCCGTCCGCCGGACCGGCGCGAGGGCCCGGGAATACAGCGGAGGGCAGGTCACCGACCACACCGATGCCGCCCCGAGCTCGACGAGCCGGACGTGTTGCCGGATGGAGACGGCGGGTCGGCCGTATCCCCGGATGAGTCCTCCCACGGTGTCCCGGCCCTCAGCCACGAGGCGCCCGGAGGGCCTGGCGGCGCCAGTCCCGTGGCGGCATGCCGTACGCGGCGTTGAAGGCACGGGTGAAGGCCGCGTGCTCCCGGAATCCGCAGTCGGTCGCGATGCGGTGCAGTGGCACATCCCGCAGCCCGGGGTCCGTGAGCGCACGGCGGGCCCGCTCCAGGCGCCGGTGGCGGATCAGCTCCGTGACGGTGGTGTCGCGGCTCCGGAAGAGGCGGTGCAGATAGCTGACGGAGATGTGGTGGGCGGCGGCGATGTCCCGGGGTGAGAGATCCGGGTCCGACAGGTGGTCCTGGACGAAGGCCTCGACGCTCAGCAGCAGGGTTCTTCGACGGGACTCGTCCGGCAGCCGCGGGCGGGAGTCCAGATGGTGGGCGAGCGTGGCGGCCAGCAGGTCCAGGGTCACCGCGCTCAGCCGGTCGATATCGGCGCCGGTGCGGGGGAGCCGGTCGGCGGCCAGGTCGCCGAGGAAGTGGGTGAGCAGCGCGCCCACGCCCTCCCGGCCGGGTAAGCGGGTCCCGAGCAGCCGGTCGGTGTGGCGGGCGGACAGCGGCAGCAGGGAGCGGGGGACGTGTGCGCGCACCAGCGTGACCGGTCCCCGGCCGGTCATCCGCACGCTGAACGGCCGCGAGCTGTCGTAGAGCACGAGATCCCGCTCGCCCAGCAGGGCCTCGCGCCCGGCCTGGGCCACCACCAGCGCGCCGTGCCGCGGGAAGACGACCGAGCACAGTTCCGGGTCCGCCTGCCGGATCATCGCCGGGGTGCGCCGCACCAGGGACGGCGAGCAGGTCAGCTCCACGATGTTCACCGGACCGAGGTCGAGCGCCCGTGCCGTGGCCTGGAAGGGTTCCGGGTCCGTCTCCGTGACCCGCATCGGATGGTCGCTGTGGAGCAGGAAGTCGTCGAAGCGGGCCGGTCGCTCGGTCTGCGGCAGGTCCGCGCTGTGGAAAACGGTCGTGTGCACACATTCCCCCCGGGTTCGTCGAGTCGTATCGAACACCCGAGCGGGGATCATAAGCGCTTCAGATGGCGGTCGGGTGGCCGCGGAGAAGGGGGCGCCGTCCGGTTACCTTTCGTTCACCTGGTAGTTGGCAGGGAGTTGAGATCCGGCGTCGAACATCTCCTACGGTCGCAGGGATCCGCCCCGGAGAGAGCCCAGGTGTACGCGTGACCAACCGCCCCCCGACACTGTCCGTGATCGTCCCCTGCTACAACATCGAGTCGTACGTACCCGAGACCGTGACCAGCCTGGTCACCAACGAACGGGACGACTTCGAGTTCATCTTCGTCGAGGACCGGTCCACCAAGGACAAGACGTACGAAGCGCTGCTGACGCTGACGAAGAGACTCAAGAACAGCCGGGTGATACGGCACGAGCAGAACGGCGGCCTCGCCACCGCGCGCAACACCGGCATCGACGCCTCGGAGGGCCGCTACCTCACCTTCCTCGACGGCGACGACTGGCTGGCTCCGGGCTATCTCGCGGATCTGGTGGACGCCATCGAGCGGTTCGACGTCGACTTCGTACGCACCGACCACGTCCAGGTGACGGGCATCGAACGGACCGTGCACCGGGCCCCCGAGGGCCGCCGCCACACCCCCCTCGACCCGCGCACCTCGATCCTCCCGGTCGACGACACGACCATGGTCGACTACCCCTACGCCTGGGCCGGTGTCTACCACCGCCGCCTCCTCGACCAGGGCATGCTGCGCTTCCACGACGGACTGAAGACCGCCGAGGACCGCCCCTGGATCTGGGACCTGCACCGCAGGGCCGACTCCTACGCCGTCGCCAGCCTGCGCGGCGTCTTCTACCGCCGGGGCGTGGCCAGCTCGCTCACCCAGATCGGTGACGTCCGCCAGCTGGACTTCTTCCGCTCCTTCGACCTGGTCCTCGCCGAGCTCGCCGACGACCCCGAGGTGGGCAAGCTGCGCAAGAAGGCGCTGCGCAACTACTGCGTCGTCATCGCCCACCAGCTGCTCAGCCGCGGCCGGTTCGAACGCAGCATCGCCGCCAGGTTGAAGCAGATGGCCGCCGAGGCGCTGGGCAGGATGTCGGAGGACGAGCTGGAAGAGGCCCTCGTCGGGATGGGCGAGGAACGCGTGTACATGCTGCGCCGGATACGGGGTGGCATGAAGGGAGTGGCGGCATGATCCAGATCTTCTTCTCGGCCACGCAGTACGCGGCCGCGACCGTCACCGCCGCCATCCGGGCCGGCCGGTTCGGCCCGCGCGAGGGCGTCCGCCGCATCCTCGTCGTCAGCAACACCGCCGCCATCCCCGAGGTCGGCACCCCGCTGGACCGCATGGCCGGCTTCGAGAAGCTGCGCCCCGAGTTCGACGAGGTGCGCTCCTGGAACGACTTCATCTCCCCGCACCACCCGGCCGGCTGGTCGCCCCGCGGTCAGGACACCCTGCTGTGGGAGAAGGCCGTACGCCTCGCCTGGAACCTGGGCGACGAGCCCGTCGAGATCGCCTGTGAGTCCATCCAGGCCAACCCCTCCCGTGCGGTCGCGGACATCTTCGCGGACAGCCCCATCCATGTGTACGCGGACGGCCTGATGAGCTACGGCCCCACCCGCAACCGCATCCCGCACGGCATGAGCAGCCGCATCAAGCGCGTCCTGCACCTCGACCTGGTGCCGGGCCTTACGCCCATGCTCCTGGCCGAGTACGGCGTCACGCCCGAGGCCGTTCCGAACGAAGCGATCGTCGACGTCCTCGCCCAGATCGGCGAGTCCGGCGCCGGCATCCTCGCCGAGCGCCTCCCGGCCGACAACCCGCCCACCGCCGTCCTCCTCGGCCAGTACCTCTCGGCCATCGACCTGATCACCCAGGACGAAGAGGAGCAGCTGCACATCCGCTTCCTGCGCGCCGCCGCCCGGGCCGGCCACCAGGACGTGCTGTTCAAGCCGCACCCGAGCGCGCCGGCCGTCTTCAACGAGTCCCTCGAGGCGGTTGCGGCGGAACTCGGCGTCAACCTCACGGTGCTGAACGAGCCCGTCCTCGCCGAGACCGTCTTCGCCTTCCTGAAGCCGAAGCTCGTGATCGGTTGCTTCTCGACGGCCCTGATGACCGCCGCCGCCTTCTACGGCATCCCGGTCGCCCGCGTCGGCACCGACCTGCTCCTCGAACGCATCACCCCGTACGAGAACAGCAACCGCATCCCGCTGACCATCATCGACGCGGCTCTGCCCGACGCCGAGCAGGCCGAGCTCGGCTCCCCGCTCGAACTCGCCGGGATGGCCGAGGACTTGGCCCCGCTGGTGCGCAGCGTCGGCTACTGCATGCAGTCCCGCAAGCACCACGCCCTGCGCGACGAGGTGACCGCCTGGCTCGGCGCCAACCTGGCCCAGTACCAGGGCTACTTCAAGCGCCGCCGCCTCACCAGCCTCCGCCTCCCCGGCGGCAGCCCGGTCCGTGCGGAGGCGCTGCGCAGGCACCCGGCGGTGCGGAAGGCCGTGCGGCAGCTGCGGCAGACGACGCGGAAGTAGCGGACGGTTCCGAAAACGCGGTTGGCGCGTCTCCCCGGCTGGGGTGACGCGCCAACCGCTTGGGGCGCGGGGAACTGCGCGACCAGCCCCCACCGGCCCGCAGCCGAATCACGGCCCTCCTAGCGGAGCGTCAACGCCCGCTTCAACTTCGGCCCGAACGGCTTCTCCACGAACCGGTTCATCAGATAGGCCAGCCCCAGCAGGCTCAGCACGGACAGGGCGAGCGTCGTGTAGGAGCCCAGTCCGAGACCCCGGTGCAGCACGCGGATGAAGAACCAGCCCAGGTGCTCGTGGATCAGGTAGAAGGGGTACGTCAGCGCCCCCGCCACCGTCAGCCAGCGCCAGTTGGCCCAGCTCATCCAGCCCAGCGCCACCACCGCGACGGCGGCGAAGGCGAGGAAGACGATGGCCTGGATGACGTACGGATTGCGGTGGAAGTCGCCCTGCGCCCCGGGGTGCCACAGCGCCGTGACCGAGTAGCGCTGGCCCAGCAGGAAGGCCATGCCGACGATCCCCCACAGCAGCAGGTCGCTGCCGAAGCGGTGGATCAGGTACAGCGCGAGACCGCCGATGAAGAACGGGGCGTGGTCGCGCATCACCAGCTCGTCGGTGAGCGGGTTGTCGGCGACCCGGGCGAAGGCGCCGGCCAGCGTCCACAGGATGCAGAAGGTGACCACCCGCTTGTAGGTGACGCCCTTCCAGATCACGAACAGCGCGAAGAGGACGTAGAACTTCAGCTCCACCCACAGCGTCCAGCACACACCCAGGACCCGCGGCACACCCAGCGGCTGCTGCATCATCGTGAGGTTGACCAGCAACTCGTCCGGCCGGACCGGGTGGACGACGACCGGCAGCAGCACCGCGGCGCCGGTGACCATGACGATGGCCACCCAGTACGCCGGGTAGAGGCGGGAGATCCGGGAGCGGAAGAAGTCGCCGAGGCTGCGGCCCCAGCTGCTCATGCAGATCACGAACCCGCTGATGACGAAGAAGAACTGCACGCCCAGGCTGCCGTAGGTGGAGAACTGCGACAGCGTCGGGAACATGCCCCCGGGGGACTGGTGCCAGGAGGACTCGACTTCGCCGTTCTTGCCGGTGAAGTGGTACATGCACACCATCAGCGCCGCCATGAGCCGCAGACCGTCCAGGGCGCGCAGCCGACTTGCTCCCCGTGGGCGGACGGGGGGCCGTTCGGCGAGGACCTGGTTCAGCCGGGGTGCCGGGGGTGCCGGCGGTGCCGTGGCCTGGTCAGCCGCGCTCATCCTGGGGCCCTTCCACTGGGAGTCTCGAGGTGCGTTCAGTCGTACGTGACGGCTGTTGCCGTTTAATACGACGACCGAACGCTATGTCCCTCGGACGGGTGAAAGGTGAGTGACGGCTGACGCTCAGGGAGCGCAAAGGTGTCACATGGATGAACAACCACCCCTTGTCTCTGGCTACTTCCGGGCGGCCACCTGCTTCAGTGCCCGCGCCCGGCGCGCCAGTCGGCGCACGGTCGCGTTACGCGGGATGAAGGAGAGCTGGGCGGGTACGGCGCCGGGCAGGGCCAGCGAGGTCAGGCGCTTGCGCTTGAAGTAGCGCCAGGTGTGCGGGTTCAGGTGCTTGGTGAGGTAGGCCTCGGCCGTGCCACGCAGCCCGGGGTAGATCTTGGGCTGCATCGCGAAGCCGACCGCCCCCAGCAGCGCGGCCAGTTCGTCCACCCGCTCGCGCGAGGGCATCGCCCAGGCGTTCACCGCGGCGGCGTCCGCGATGTCCGGCAGCAGCGCGTCGACGATGGTCAACGGCACGCGGTTGCTGTTCTGGTACGGCGTGAGGTGGGCCAGCACGGTGTCGGTGCCGACCCGCGCGACCGGGAGGCCGTACAGACCGGCGGCGGTGAACAGCCCGGTCGAGAAGCAGCCGACGACCAGCGCGGGCCGCAGCCGCTGGAAGGCCACCTCGGCGAGTACGGGCCGGTCGAGGAGGGTGAGTTCGGCGCCCAGCTTGCCCGCCTCGTCCTCCAGCAGCTTCGACCAGCGGGCCGGCGCGACGGGGTGCGGCTTGAAAACGAGCCTGCGATGGCCGAGCGCGACGGCGCCGCGCACCATCTTGAGGTGCAGGTCCTCCTCCTCGGCGTCGGTGAGGATGCCGAGCGCGGAGAGGTACTGGCCGAGCAGCAGGGCGGGCCGGTCGTCGGCGTCCGGGGCGGCGGTGGGCAACCCGGTCTCCGCCTCGGCGAGTTCGCCGAGCACCTTCAGGAACGCCTCGGACGGCACCAGTTCGGACGGGACGCCGAACTCGGTGAGCAGCAGCGGGGTGAGGCCCGGGACGAGATCGAGGTGCAGCAGCCGGCCGACACGGGTGCCGACCAGCGGGTCGATCTTGTCGCGCGTGGGGCCATAGCTTATGAGGCCGTCCGCGTAGACGTCGACGGGAGCGCCGGTGAACAACTGGCACAGCGCGAGCGCCGGATTGACCTGGACGGACTCGACGGCCAGCTGGATCTCGTCGTCGCCGAGATTCCACAGCAGCCGTACGTACCGCTCCCACATGGGGATGTCGTTCTCGCGCGGGGACCAGCCACTGGGATGGAACGGGGAGATGGTCTCGTTCCAGGACAGCACCTCGTCGAAGCGCTCGCGCAGTTGGGCGAAGCCCGGCATCGCATCGACGGACGGGGTGATCTCCGGGTTGGTCGCGTTGTTGGTGACCAGCAGCAGCCGGCGGTCGGCCGGTTCGAAGAGCCCGGCGTCCAGCGCGGCGGCCAGGGTCGCGGCGCCGTACAGCGTCGAGGCGCAGAAGATCTGGGTGGTGCGAGGCATCAGGCGGCCACCGTCCGGGCCCCGACCGCCCTGCGGCGCACCCGCCGCAGTCGGGCCGCTCGCTGCGCGTCCATCGAGTCCATGACCTCCGCGAGCACGTCCTGCGGCATTCTTTTCAGGGCGGCGGCGCTCAACGAGCGCAGTTTTCGAGCCACGGCGGGTTCGAACCTCTCGATTTGTCCGAGATGATGAGCCATGATCGCGCAATAAGTACGCACGGCTTTCGGAAGCAGTTTATCGGCCTGGGGGTCAGCCGCCGTTTCCTCGATTACCTGGTCGAACGCGCGAATGAAATCCAGCTGTCGTACGTCACCGATCTGGGTGAGCGAGGACGCCACTCCGCGCCGGTAGTAGACACCGAGCAGACCCACCGCGGCGAAGGATTCCGCCTCCCGGTGCAGCTTCCAGATCCACGGCCGGTCCTCGGCGGTGCGCAACCCGTGCGTGAAGTGCAGGATTCCGCGGTCGACCAGACGGCGGTGGTAGATGCCCGCCCACGCGTACGCGTAGTCCACGGACGTCGACCGGTCGGCGGGCAGGATCGCCTCGCGCGGGTTCATCACCGTCCAGCGCCGGCCGTGCGGCACCCGGTGGATGCTGCGCGCCCGACCGGTGCACTGCACATGGTCGGTACGGACGAAGTCGCAGCCCAACTCCTCGATGGCGGCGAGGAGTTGCGGGAAGTAGCCGGGCGCCAGCCAGTCGTCGCCGTCCAGGAACGTCAGGTACTCGCCGCGCGCCTTGTCGATGCCCGTGTTCCGCGCGGTGGCCAGCCCTCCGTTCTGCTCGTGTCTGACGACCACCGCACCCGGCAGCTCGCGCTCCGCGCGCGCGAGGATGTCCGGAGTCCCGTCCGTCGAGCAGTCGTCGACGAGAATGAACTCGAAATCCCCACGTGTGTTCGCCCGCAGGCTCTTCAGGGTGTCTGGCGCGTATTGCTGCACGTTGTAGAACGGCACGATGACGGAGAGCTTGACCACGTGAGGGACGTTAGGGGTCGGTCCGGCATCCGTCTTTACTCGCAGCTTGATGTCAGGTGAACGACACGTGGCGATGCAGTGAACCAGGCTGTTTTTCAACGACTTCTGGCCTCGATTCGTCGTTAGTCGATGTGCTGTTAACCGTTTGTTGCATTCTGGTTGGGCGGAACCTTGAAATCGCTTCCTAGCGTCGTCGACGTGCCAGCAAGTGTGACGAAGACCCGGCGAGTGGCCGTACTCGCGGATTCCGACACCCGGTGGAAATGGGGCGCGCTCACCGCGAACCGTATCGCTCCGGAGAATTCGGACATCCGTCTGGACGGATACCTCCTGCGTGGCCGGGCCACCCCCACAGCCCGTCAGCTCCAGGAAGTCGGCGTCCACGCCGACTCCCTGCGTGAGGTGACCGCCGTCGAGTTCCTGCGGACCATGGCGCAGGAGTCGTACGACGTCCTGGTCCTCGCGCTCGTCGGCGGGGGCGTGCAGGCCATGCTGCACGGGCTGAAACGGGTCTGGGAGGAACGCCCGGAGCGGCCCGTCGTCGTCACCGGCTATGTCGGCGTCGTCTACGAGAAGCTCGCCGACGGCCTGCTGCTGCGGCACGGCGCGGACCTCGTCCTCGCCAACTCCCGTCAGGACGCCGAGCGCTTCCGCGCGGTCTACGAGGGGGTCGGCGCCGACTCCTCGTCCGTGACCGAGGTGGCGCTGCCGTTCCTAGGCGGGGAGCCCTACACCGGTGCGCACGACCCGTACACGGTCGTCTTCGCCGCCCAGCCCTCCGTGCCGGACAGCCGCAAGGACCGTACGTACCTGCTGAACCGGCTGATCCAGCACGCCCGCAAGCACCCCGAGCGCGAGGTCCTCCTCAAGCTGCGGTCCAAGCCGGGCGAACACACCACGCACATCGAGGAGCTGCCGTACCAGAAGCTGGTCCAGCCGCTCGACCCGCCGGCCAACTTCAAGCTGGTCTACGGGAACATGGGCGAGGTCCTCGACCGCACCGACCTGCTGGTCACCATCAGCTCCACGGCGGCGCTGGAGTCGCTGCACCGCCGTATCCCCACCGTCGTCCTCAGCGACCTCGGCGTGCGCGAGGTGCTCGGCAACCACCACTTCGTGGGCTCCGGCTGCCTCGCCTCCTGGGACCAGCTCGACGAGGGGCACAGCCCGACGGCCGACGAGGAGTGGGTGTCCCGGCAGGGCGTCTGCGCCGACGGCTCGTACGCCACGGCCTTCGACGCCGCCCGCCAGCGCATCGCCAAGCTGCTGGACCGGCCCGGCGGGCTGCCCGCCCTCACGCCGTACTACACGCCGGCCACCGCGCCCGGCTATCTGCCCGGCATCCTCGCCCGCCACCACCTCGGCCCGGACGGCAGCCCGCTGCCCGGCGCCCCCGCCCATGACAAGGAGCCCGGCCCGGTCCGCCAGATAGTGCGCCGGGCGGCACGCGGCGCCTACCGCCACGGCGTGCAGCGCGTGGCCCCTGTCATCCGGCGGATGGGGGAGCTGTGAGCGACCCGACCGGGGCGCCGGGACGCGCCCCGAAGCCTTTCCAAGGAGCCCAAGGAGTGGAGCCCATGTCCAACCCGGAAGCAGGTCAAGGCACTTCGGTGCCCCGCGTGCTCGCCGTGATCCCCGCGCGCGGCGGCTCCAAGGGCGTGCCCGCGAAGAACCTCATGCCCGTCGGCGGCGTACCGCTGGTGGCCCGGGCGGTGCGCGAGTGCCGGGCCAGCCGTCTGGTGACGGACGTCGTCGTCTCCACCGACGACCAGGGCATCGCCGCCGCCGCCCGGCAGGCCGGCGCCGAGGTCGTGCTGCGCCCCGCCGCCATCGCCGGTGACACCGCCACGTCCGAGGCCGCCGTACTGCACGCCATGGACGCCCACGAGGCGCAGCACGGCGCGCCGGTGGACGTGGTCCTGCTCGTGCAGTGCACCAGCCCGTTCATCGTCCGCGAGGACATCGACGGCGTCGTCAAGGCCATCGTCGCCAACGGCGCCGACACCTCCCTGACCGTCGCGCCCTTCCACGGATTCGTATGGCGCCACGGCGACGACGACGCGACCGCCGCGGAGTCCGAGCGCGCGGCCACCACCGGCGGCTACGGCGTCAACCACGACAAGTCCTTCCGCCCGCGCCGCCAGGACCGCCCCCAGGACTTCCTGGAGACCGGCGCCGCCTACGCGATGGCCGCCGGCGGCTTCCGCGAGCACAAGCACCGCTTCTTCGGCCGCACCGAACTGGTGCGCACCGACCCCGCCCGGGTCCTGGAGATCGACGATCCGCACGACCTGGCCCGCGCCCGCGCGCTGGCGCCGCTGTTCGACGCGGACCGACCCGGCGCCCTCCCGACCGTCGACGACATCGACGCGGTCGTACTGGACTTCGACGGCACCCAGACAGACGACAGGGTGCTGATCGATGCCGATGGAAAGGAGTTCGTCTCCGTGCACCGCGGAGACGGCCTCGGTATCGCGGCCCTGCGCAAGAGCAGGCTCAAGATGCTGATCCTGTCCACGGAGCAGAACCCGGTCGTCGCCGCCCGCGCGCGGAAGCTGCAGATTCCCGTGCTGCACGGCATCGACCGGAAGGACCTCGCCCTCAAGCAGTGGTGCGAGGAGCAGGGCATCGCGCCTGAGCGCGTGCTCTACGTCGGCAACGACGTCAACGACCTCCCGTGCTTCGCCCTCGTGGGCTGGCCCGTGGCGGTCGCGAGCGCCCACGACGTCGTGCGCGGCGCCGCACGCGCGGTCACCGCCACCCCCGGTGGCGACGGCGCGATCCGAGAGATCGCCAGCTGGATCCTCGGCCCCTCTCTCGACTCCCTCAGCAAGTAAGGACATCTTCTGCCATGAGCACCTACTCCCGTCTGCGCTCGTTCGGTTCGCGTGAGGTCGGCCCGGGCAAGCCCGTCTACATTTGCGGCGAGATCGGCATCAACCACAACGGTGAGCTGGAGAACGCCTTCAAGCTCATCGACGTGGCCGCCGAGGCCGGCTGTGACGCCGTCAAGTTCCAGAAGCGCACCCCCGAGATCTGCACCCCGCGCGACCAGTGGGACATCGAGCGCGACACCCCCTGGGGCCGGATGACCTACATCGACTACCGCCACCGCGTGGAGTTCGGTGAGGACGAATACCGCCAGATCGACGAGTACTGCAAGAGCAAGAACATCGACTGGTTCGCCTCCCCGTGGGACACCGAGGCCGTCGCCTTCCTGGAGAAGTTCGACGTCCCCGCCCACAAGGTCGCCTCGGCCTCCCTCACCGACGACGAGCTGCTGCGCGCCCTGCGTGCGACGGGTCGGGCCGTGATTCTGTCGACCGGCATGTCGACGCCGAAGCAGATCCGCCACGCGGTCGAGGTCCTCGGCTCGGACAACATCCTCATGTGCCACGCCACCTCGACGTACCCCGCGAAGGCCGAGGAGCTCAACCTCCGCGTGATCAACACGCTGGAGAAGGAGTTCCCGAACGTCCCGATCGGCTACTCCGGCCACGAGACGGGCCTGCAGACCACCCTCGCCGCGGTCGCGCTCGGGGCGACCTTCGTCGAGCGTCACATCACCCTGGACCGCGCGATGTGGGGTTCGGACCAGGCCGCCTCGGTCGAGCCGCAGGGCCTGACCCGCCTCGTCCGCGACATCCGCACCATCGAGGCCTCCCTCGGTAACGGCGTCAAGCAGGTCTACGACTCGGAGCTCGGCCCGATGAAGAAGCTGCGCCGCGTCGCCGGTGTGGTCGCCGAGGCGGAGATCGCCGCGGCGGCGGGCGAGCCGGTCTCGGTCTGAGACAGACCTGACAGACCTTGCTGAATCCGGGTCCGAGTGCTCCCAGTGCGGGCGCTCGGACTCGGAGCCGGTTCTAGCGACTTCTGAATACGAGCGCCGCATGAGCGCCTTACGACGGGACGGTCGTACGTCGATGAGCACCCGCGCCGGGAACACCGGCCCCCACACTCTCGCCTTCGTCGAGAGCCCGGTACAGCTCCTGAACGTGCTGGAGTGGGCGCACACCCACCAGCACACCGACGGTGCGGGACTCACCCTCGTCGTCCTGTCCCCGATCGACCCCATGACCCGCGGCCAGCTGCGCCGGATGGCCGAGCTGGCCCGCGACGACGGGCACGAGGTGCGCTGGGAGGAGGCGCGGGGCGGCGCGGCGGCCCCCTTCCAGACGATCGGCGGCCTGGCGGGTCTGCTCCGCCGTGCGGCCCGGATAGTCCTGGGCGACCCCTTCTCCCGCTACGTCCAGCTCCTCCTGACCATCACCAAGGCCCGCGACCTGGTCGTGGTCGACGACGGCACGGCCACGATGGAGTTCGTCGCCCAGCTCGCCCGCGGCGAACGCCTGGTCCGCTGGCACCGCAAGGGCGGCCGCCCCGGCCCGCGCGACCTGGTCTTCGCCCCGGTGTCGTCGGCGGCCCGCAAGCGTCTGACGCCGAGCGAGCGGCGGACGGTCGAGATCTTCTCGTCCATGCCGATGGAGCAGACCCCGGACGGCGTCACGGTCACCGCCAACACCTTCGCCTGGACCCGCGACCGCTTCGGCCCGCCCCGCATCACCAAGGGCGCGGACATGGTGGGTACGTCGCTGGTCGAGACGGGCGTGGTGGACGGCGACCGCTACCTGGAGGCCGTCAGCTCCCTGGCCAAGACCCACGGCGCCACCCGCTACTTCGCCCATCGGAGGGAGAGCGCGGAGAAACTGCACCGGCTCGCGGTGGAGACGGGGCTGGAGGTCGTACGGCCGGATCTGCCCCTGGAGCTGATCGCGCGGCGCGGGCCCATCGGCCGGACGATCCTGAGCTTCCCGTCGACGGTCGTGCATACGTTGCCGCTGGCGCTGACCGGTACTGAGGTGCGGGTCGCGGTGTGTGACATCGATCCGGCTTGGCTGACGGAGAATGCTTCGCCTCGGGCGCAGGGGTTTTTGTCGGGGGTTACGGGGACGGCTCGGGATGTCACTCGGCTGTCGGCGGTTACGGCCGTGTGATCACTTGGCTGAAGGCGGCTTCAGGGCTTCGATGAAGACGCTGAAGGCCGAGGCGGGAAAGGTAAGGGCTGCCCCGGCCGGAACCTTGGAGTCGCGGACGGATATGCGGTGGGGGCAGTTCGCTATCTCGACGCAGTCGTTGCCTTCTCCGCCACCGGAGTAGGACGACTTCTTCCACTGGGTGGGGCTGGTCATGCCGGTCCTCACATTTCCTTGGCCAACTGGTGGATGAGGTCACGTGACTGTCCCGGGGAGAGTGACGCTTCCTTCACCTTACGGAAGAGCGTTCGAAAGTGCTCCAGTTGGGCCTCGGAGTCGAGGAACGCCGTGCCGCATCGCGTCCGCCATCTCGCGGTAGTCGTCCTCGTCGACGTTCGGCCAGTTGATCCCGATGAAGTCCAGGATCTCGTCCAGCCAACCGGGCAGAACGTAGCCCATCCCCCGTGAACCTCCCCGTTCAGGCCGTGCTCGCGATGCCGTTCGCATTGATCATCGCGTGTGCGAATCCGACCGTAACTGATCGCACTGACACGGGCCCAGGAGCTCCCGCCGAGGCTTTGGGATATGACGTGAACTCGTCCCTACGTCTGCCAACCTGGCCCAGCTGACAGGGAGGACGTGTAGGAGAGCTCGCGGAGCGCCCTGTCGATGGCTTGCGCAGCGTGTCTGGTGCGAGCTCATCCACCGACGCCTGATGGACATGGCGTCAAGTTCGCCCTTACGCCGCCCTGCGCGCCAGCAGAAACGCCCGAGGCCGCCTCTCCTCGCCCTCCGGCTCACGCAGGACGCGGGCCCGGAGCTGGAGGCCGGCCTTGGTCAGGGCGTCGGTCACGGTGTTCGGGGTGTGCCAGTGGTAGTCGAGCGCGATCTCCTGGCCGAAGCGCTCGGTCATGTGCAGGCGGTCCTCGGTGTCTCCGGTCTGGAACGCCAGCAGCACCGGGGCACCGGGCTTCAGGGCGCGGTGGAACTCGGCGAAGGTCGCGGTCAAGTGATCGTTCGGGATGTGGATGATCGAGTAGAGGGCCAGGATCCCGCTCAGCGTCTCCTCCGGCAGGTCCAGTGAAGTCATCGAGCCCACATGGAACCGGAGTTCGGGATGCGCCCGGCGGGCCAAGGTCACCATCCGGGGCGACAGATCGACACCGAAGACCGGTATGCCGAGGCCGTCGAGGTGGGCGGTGACGGACCCCGGGCCGCTGCCGAGATCGGCGACCGGGGCCGGGGCGTGCTCGCGGGCCAGTTCTGCGAAGGCGGTCACCAGGGAGCGGTCCAGGGGGTGGCTGTCGGCCGGCCAGTCGGAGAAGGCCTCCGTGTAGGCGGGGGCGATGGCGTCGTACGAGGTACGGGTGGCGGCGAGGAAGTCGGCGTACTCGGTGGTCGCGGGGCTCTGGGGGGTCCGGGGGTTTTCGGCGGTCACCCGCCGCACCCTAGTGCGGCGGGTGGAGAGGCGTCCGGGAGTTCACCAGGGGTGTGTCAGGAGTTCCCGGCCGATGGATCTTCGGGGCGCCTTGCGGGAGATGACCGGCAGGATCCGCCACTTGCGCAGCTCAAACTCTCGGCCACCTGTCACGGCCGGTGCTCGACACCTCACACCCGGCGCCGGTCGGTGCCGCTCCCTCGGTACCTTCCGCACCTCCTGTTGCACCCGTACGGAGGCCGGTCACATCGTGGAGTAAGGGGCAGATCGACGACAGGAGACAGCCATGGCTCCCCAGCATCGGCGTCTGTCGAGAGTCGCGGCAGCAGCCTGCACCACCGTGCTTGTGATGGCTGGACTCACGGCCGTCAGCACCCAGCAGGACCCGAACAACGTCGAGGATCTCCCCCCTGAAGAGATCGCGGAAAAAGCGATCGACGCCACCAAGGGCGCGGACTCCCTCCGGATAGAGGGCTCGGGGCGCAGCGACCAGGAGGAGATCCGCATCGATTTCGCCGTGGACAAGGAAGGCGACTGCGCAGGCACGGTGGGCATCAACGGTGGAACTGGTCGGCTCGTCATCATCGGGGATATCACGTACGTGAACGGTGACGACGCCTTCTGGACCAAGATCGCGGAAGAGGAAGGGGTCGACGCCCAAGAGCTGATCAATTTGCTCGACGGCCGCTGGCTCAAGGTGCCTCCTGGAACAGAGGGCGCTGGTGATATGGCCGAGTTCTGCGACATCAATGCCCTGGTCCAGGAGCTCGAGACGTACGTCAGGGACGGGGTGAGCAAGGGGAGGGAAGCCGAGGTCGACGGCAAACCAGCGATCACGTTGACCAAGGAAGAGGACGGGGCCACCACGGACACCTACGTCGCCACGGAGGACAAGCCCTACATCCTCAGGGTCGTCACGCAAGGTGGGGACGGGCCCGGCGATCTCACGCTGACCGACTACGACCAGCCCGTTTCGGCGACCGCCCCATCATCTGAAGACGTCGTCGATGTAGGGCAGCTGGAATAACCGGGCGGTGCCTTCCGACATGTAGGGACGGGTGGTTCCCGTGTCCGCCGTCCTCGACACGCGGGTCCAAGCGCCGCCGGGGCCGGCCGTGCGGCGACTGGGCGGACGTTCGGGTGTTCATCCCGGGTCAGCGATCCCGACAGACGAACACAACCGACGGTTCTGTCCGCGGCGTGGTATGCGTTGAGGTGTAGATGACTACCGCCGTCACTCTCCGCCACCGTCGATTCCATGATCGACTCGGCGGAAAGGCGGGCGAGTTTACCCACCCAAATCGATACCTATGCGTCGGGCGGCCAGATTTTCTTCCCCAAACGGGTTGAACTTTTGTTGATCGAGGGTCAGTTGGCCACCTCGGCGTCCTACCCTTCAGAGGGTGAACCAACTGATGTCCGCAGAGTCCGAGGTCGATCACCCAGGGGAAGCCGCCCTTCCCGGCACCCTGCCGGAGGCGCTCCGTGCCGAACTCGTCGAGTTCCGGCGCGACTTGCACATGCACCCGGAGCTCGGTAACCAGGAGTTCCGTACGACCGCCGCGATCAAGGCCCGTCTGGAGAAGGCCGGCCTGAAGCCCCGTGTGCTGGCCATCGGAACCGGGCTCATCTGTGACATCGGGGAGTGGGACGGCGGGCGGCCCATGCTCGCCCTGCGCGCCGACATCGACGGTCTGCCCATCCCGGACACGAAGAGTGAGTGCCCGTATCGGTCGAGGGTGCCCGACCGGGCCCACGCCTGTGGCCACGACGTCCACACGACCGTCGTGCTGGGCGCCGGGCTGGTCCTGGCCGAGCTGCTCAAGCGCGGGCAGCTGCCCCGTCCCGTCCGGCTGATCTTCCAGCCCGCCGAGGAGGTGCTCCCCGGGGGCGCCGCCGACGTCGTCGAGTGCGGGGTGCTGGATGGAGTGGGGCGGATGCTCGCCGTGCACTGCGATCCCAAGGTGGACGCGGGGAAGATCGGGCTGCGGGAGGGCGCCATCACGTCCGCCTGCGACCGGCTGGAAATCGCCCTCGACGGGCCCGGCGGCCACACCGCCCGCCCCCACCTGACGACGGACCTCGTCACCGCGGCCGCCCGGGTCGTCACCGACGTACCCGCCATCGTCGCCCGGCGTACCGACGCCCGCAGCGGGCTCGCCGTGACCTGGGGGCGCGTCGAGTCCGGCCACGCGCCCAACGTCATCCCGCAGCACGCCGAGCTCTCCGGGACCGTGCGCTGCCTCGACCTCGACACCTGGCGGCAGGCGCCGGACCTGGTCGTCGCCGCCATCGACGAGGTCGCCAACCTGCACCGCGCCAAGTCGGAGATCAACTACGTCCGCGGGGTCCCGCCCGTCGTCAACGACCCCGACGCGACGGAGCTGATGCGTGCCGCCATGGCCGCTCGCCGTGGGGCCGACTCCGTCGAGGGGACCGAGCAGAGCCTCGGGGGTGAGGACTTCTCCTGGTACCTGGAGCATGTCCCTGGCGCCATGGCTCGGCTGGGTGTGCGTCTGCCGGGTGATCGGGTCGGCCGGGATCTGCATCAGGGTGACTTCGACGTCGATGAGTCCGCCATCACGGTGGGGGTGGAGCTGTTCACTGCGGCGGCGTTGATCGACTCCGCGGGTTAGGCGGGGTGGCACGCCTTCGCCGTAGGGGGTGCGGTCGTGCGGCGGCTACGGGTCCGTCGTGGCTGGTCGCGCCCGCGCGGCGGAGCCCCATATCGATACAGCCCCGCGCCCCTGAGGGACGTTGCCCTGCGCGGCGTTGAGTGTGATCGCCGACCGGACCTTCCTGTCCGCTTGCGGCCAACGCACAGCGGGGGGAGTCTTGCCCCATGGCGGGCCGTCCCGAGCGCCATCGCAGCGGAGGTACCTCCGGTGCGGTCGCCCCATGCGTGCCTTTCGATCCGATGGTTCACAAGGACGTAACCGGCCATCGGCACGAATGGATAACGGCACGGCGGAACCCCGTTCCCAGGAGTGTCTACGCGCGTTAATGTGCGCCGAACTCAGCACCCACTGCGGGGCTTGGAGAATGGGGACTTCACGATGCGTCGGATTTCCAAACTGACCCGTGTCGCGGTGGGGGTCGCGTCGATCGCGCTCGCTGCCACGGCCTGTGGCGGTACCAGCAGTGAAAGCAGCGGCGACAGCGACAGCAGCGGCGACACCAAGGGTCTCGCCATCGCGTACGACATCGGCGGCAAGGGCGACCAGTCCTTCAACGACGCCGCGTACGCCGGCCTGCAGAAGGCCCAGAAGGAGTTCGGCTACAAGACCGCCGACATCGAGCCCACCGAGGGCGAGACGGACGCCGACAAGGAGCAGCGCCTGGCCTCCCTGGCCAAGCAGGGCTACAACCCGGTGATCGGCGTCGGCTTCGCCTACGGTCCCGCGATGGAGGCCGTGGCCAAGAAGTACCCGAAGACCACCTTCGGCATCGTCGACTCGGTGGTCGAGGGCGACAACGTCGCCTCCCTCGTCTTCGCCGAGGAGCAGGCCTCGTACCTGGCCGGCGTCGCCGCGGCCAAGGCCACCAAGACGAACACGGTCGGTTTCGTGGGCGGTGTGGACATCCCGCTGATCCACAAGTTCGAGGCCGGTTACAAGCAGGGTGTCCAGGACACCAGCGGCGGCAAGGTCAAGGTCGTCTCGCAGTACCTGACCCAGACCGCCGAGGAGGGCGGCTTCTCCAGCCCCGACAAGGGCAAGGCCGCCGCCGAGGGCCAGATCGAGAAGAAGGCCGACGTCGTCTACCAGGCGGCCGGTCTGTCGGGTCAGGGCGTCATCGAGGCCGCCGCGAAGGCCAAGGTCTGGGCGATCGGCGTCGACTCCGACCAGTTCAAGCAGGCGGCGCTCGCCAACTACAAGAGCTACATCCTCACCTCCGCCCTCAAGGACGTCGGCGGCGCGGTCTTC
Source organism: Streptomyces sp. cf386 (assembly GCF_900103585.1). Taxonomy (GTDB): domain Bacteria; phylum Actinomycetota; class Actinomycetes; order Streptomycetales; family Streptomycetaceae; genus Streptomyces. Next base: position 168,481 of record NZ_FNHV01000003.1, on the reverse strand, counting down.
GCGCTGGCCAAGTCCGTCGAGGACGGCAAGCCGCTGACCGGCACCCAGACCTTCGACCTGAAGGTCAACGGCGTCGGCCTGTCCGAGTCCAACCCGGAGTTCGCCAAGATCGCGGGTCTCTCCGACGCCGTGGCGAAGGCCAAGGCGGGCATCATCGACGGCTCCATCAAGGTCAAGACCGAGTAGTAGCGGTCGTCACCGAGCAGTAGCGGTCGTACGCACACAGGGCGGGCGGGCATCCGGGGGGTGCCCGCCCGCTCCGTCGTTCCCGGCGCTCGGAGCGCCCGTACGCGGATCACCCACCGCCACCCTCCCTTCGCTGTCGGCAAGCCATTGGTCAAGGCCTCGCGTGGACTTGGCCACGGGCGGATAACAAGGTGGACAGAAGGGGTTTTCAGGCAGGTCTACGCGCGTTAATCTGCGGCGAAAGCCAGCGCCGTAGCTGTGAACCTGTATCTGTGTAGCAGTACCTGTGAAGCAGTACCCGTCCCGGCGCTCGTACGACAGGAGCATCGACACATGCGCCGGATTTCCCGGATCACGGTCGCAGGCGCAGCGACCGCCTCTCTGGCCCTCGCGCTCTCCGCCTGCGGCGGCACCTCGACCTCGGCCTCGTCCGAGTCGAAGGACGGCGACAAGGGCCTCGCCATCGCGTACGACGTCGGCGGCAAGGGCGACCAGTCCTTCAACGACGCCGCGTACGCGGGTCTGGAGCAGGCGAAGAAGGAGTTCGGGTACGACACCCAGGACGTCGAGCCGACCGAGGGCGAGACGGACGCCGACAAGGAGCAGCGACTGGTGTCGCTGGCCAAGCAGGGCTACAACCCGGTGATCGGCGTCGGCTACGCGTACGCCGCCGCCGTGAAGGGTGCCGCGGAGAAGTTCCCCGACACCACCTTCGGCATCGTGGACGACTCCACGGTCGAGTCGAAGAACGTGGCCGACCTGGTCTTCTCCGAGGAGCAGGCGTCGTACCTCGCCGGTGTCGCCGCCGCCAAGAGCACCAAGACGAACACGGTCGGCTTCGTGGGCGGTGTGGACATCCCGCTGATCCACAAGTTCCAGGCCGGCTTCGAGCAGGGCGTCAAGGACACGAACCCCAAGGTCAAGGTCCTCTCCCAGTACCTCACGCAGACCGCGGAGGAGGGTGGCTTCTCCAGCCCGGACAAGGGCAAGTCGGCCGCCGAGGGCCAGATCGAGAAGAAGGCCGACGTCGTCTACGCGGCCGCAGGTCTGTCCGGCCAGGGTGTCATCGAGGCCGCCGCCGCCAACAAGGTGTGGGCGGTCGGTGTGGACTCGGACCAGTACAAGCAGGAAGCTCTCGCAAAGTACAAGGACCACATCCTGACCTCGGCGATGAAGGACGTCGCCAAGGCGGTGTACAACCTGGCGCAGTCGGTCGAGGACGGCAAGCCGGAGACCGGTATCGTTCGTGGCGATCTGAAGACCGGCGAGGTGAGCCTGTCGAACTCCAACCCGAAGTTCGCGGACAACACCGAGCTGCAGGACGCCATCAAGACGGCCAAGGAGAAGATCATCAGCGGCGAGATCAAGGTCAAGTCCAGCTGATTGCAGCAACACCCTGAGCAGCGGTAACCCCGGGGTTACGTCCGCTCAACGGGGTACGGGGAGGCTTTCCAAGGGCTTTCCCCGTACCCCGTTGTTCGCGGTGCGTCGGCCCCTTTCAGGCCATAGGGGCGCTACGCGCGTAGACGACCCCCGTCCCCAGGAGAGTGCGCCATCAACGCGTCCAGCAGCCCTCCGGCCGGAGCGGCGGTCAACGGTCAGGTGACCGCCGTCGAGCTCGCCGGGATCACCAAGCGATTCCCGGGCGTCGTGGCCAACCACGACATCCACCTCACCGTCCGCAAGGGCACCGTCCACGCCCTCGTCGGCGAGAACGGCGCCGGCAAGTCGACGCTGATGAAGATCCTCTACGGCATGCAGAAGCCGGACGAGGGCACCATCGCGATCGACGGCGAGCAGGTGAGCTTCTCCTCGCCGGCCGACGCCATCGTGCGCGGCATCGGCATGGTGCACCAGCACTTCATGCTCGCCGACAACCTCACCGTCCTGGAGAACGTCGTCCTGGGCAGCGAGAAGCTGTACGGCATCGGCGCCAAGGCCCGTAAGAAGATCAAGGAGATCTCCGAGCGCTACGGCCTCGGCGTGCAGCCCGACCGCCTCGTCGAGGAGCTCGGTGTCGCCGCCCGCCAGCGCGTGGAGATCCTCAAGGTCCTCTACCGCGGCGCCACCACGCTGATCCTCGACGAGCCGACGGCCGTCCTGGTGCCGCAGGAGGTCGACGCGCTCTTCGACAACCTGCGCGAGCTGAAGGCCGAGGGCCTGTCGGTCATCTTCATCTCCCACAAGCTGGGCGAGGTGCTGTCCGTCGCCGACGAGATCACCGTCATCCGTCGTGGTACGACGGTCGGTACGGCCGTTCCCGCCGAGACGACCCCGCGTCAGCTCGCCGAGATGATGGTCGGCAGCGAGCTGCCCACGCCGGAGACCGCCGAGTCCACGGTCACCGACCGCCCGGTCATCACCGTCGACAAGCTGCGCCTGGAGACGGCCGGCGGCAAGGCCCTGCTGGACGACATCACCTTCACCATCCACGCGGGCGAGGTCCTGGGCATCGCCGGCGTGGAGGGCAACGGCCAGACCGAGCTGGTCGACGCGCTCATCGGCCTCAAGGGCGCCGACTCCGGCACGATCACGATGATCGACGAGGAGATCACCGGCTGGACCACCCGCAAGCGCCGCGAGCAGGGCATCGGCTACATCCCCGAGGACCGCCACCGCCACGGTCTGCTCCTGGAGGCCCCCCTCTGGGAGAACCGCATCCTCGGCCACGTCACCGAGAAGCCCAACGCCAAGGGCGTATGGCTGGACCCGAAGGCCGCGCAGGCGGACACGCGCCGCATCGTCGAGGCGTACGACGTCCGCACCCCCGGTATCGACGTCACCGCCGCCTCCCTGTCCGGCGGCAACCAGCAGAAGCTGATCGTCGGCCGCGAGATGAGCCACAAGCCGCGCTTCCTGATCGCCGCGCACCCGACCCGTGGTGTGGACGTCGGCGCGCAGGCCGCGATCTGGGACCACATCCGCGAGGCCCGCCGCGAGGGCCTGGCCGTGCTGCTGATCTCCGCCGACCTGGACGAGCTGATCGGCCTGTCCGACACCCTCCGCGTGATCTACAACGGCAAGCTGGTCGCCGACGCCGACCCGGCCACCATCACGCCGGAGGAGCTGGGCTCGGCCATGACCGGTGCCGCGACCGGCCACCTGGAACACGACGAGACCGCCGAGCCCGGCGCAGACACCCCCGAGATCCGTAAGTCTCCCGAGGCTCCGGAAGACGAGGCCCGCTGATGAAGAAGTTCGACAAGGAGCGTGTGCTCCTCGCGGTGGCCGGACCGGTCATCGCGCTCGCCGTGGCCTTCGTGCTCAGCGCGATCGTGCTGATCGCCTCGGGCAAGAGCCCGATCGAGCCGTACACCCTGATGTTCGAGCAGGCCTCGTACTCCGACATCCAGGTCCTGATCATCAACCAGGCCTCGATGTACTACATCGCGGCCCTCGCGGTGGCCATCGGCTTCCGGATGAACCTGTTCAACATCGGTGTCGACGGCCAGTACCAGCTCGCCGCCATGATGGCCGCCGTCGTCGGCGCCCACGCGAACCTGCCGGCGGCTCTGCAGATCCCGCTGCTGATCCTCACCGCGGTCTGCACCGGCGCCTTCTGGTCCGGCATCGCCGGTGTCCTCAAGGTCACCCGCGGCGTCAGCGAGGTCGTCGCGACGATCATGCTGAACGCGATCGCCACCTCGGTCATCGCCTACCTGTGGCTGCCGAACGTCTTCGGCGTCAAGGTCGGCAACAACAACACCACCGGCGAGATGCACGAGTCCGGCTGGGTCCCCGGCATCGACATGGGCGACGCCGGCGAGATCTACGGCCTGGTCTTCCTCGCCGTGCTGCTCGGCATCGCCTACTGGATCGTCCTCAACCGCACCCGCTTCGGCTTCGACCTGCGCGCCTCCGGTGCCTCGGAGTCCGCCGCGGCGGCCAGCGGTGTCGACCCCAAGCGCATGGTGCTCACCGCCATGCTGCTCTCCGGCGGCATCGCGGGCCTGGCCGGCCTGCCGATCCTGCTCGGCGACACCCACACGTACAGCCTGAACTTCCCCACCGGCATCGGCTTCCTCGGTATCGGCATCGCCCTGCTCGGCCGTAACAGCCCGGTCGGCATCGCCTTCGCCGCCCTGCTGTGGGCCTGGCTCGACAAGGCGTCGCCCGAGCTGGACTTCCACGACTACGACAAGGAGATCGCGGTCATCATGCAGGGCCTGATCGTGCTCTCCGTCGTCGTCTCCTACGAAGCCGTACGCGAGTGGGGCCTGCGCCGCCAGCAGCGCCGGGTCGGCGCGGAACTCGCCGCCGGCCACGTGCTCGGCGCCGACAACAACACGAAGGAGGTGGCTGGCCGATGACCACCGCCACCGACGTCAACCAGCCCACGCTGCAGCCCGCCGCGCCGACCGGTCGCCGCCTGTCGTGGCCCGTGCTGCTGCTGGTCATCGCCGGCGCCCTGGCGCTGACCTCGATCGTCCGCATCATCACCGGCGCCGACGGCATCACCAACGTCAGCCAGATGTCCACCGCGCTCCAGCTCGCCGTGCCGATCGGCCTCGCCGGTCTCGGCGGTCTGTGGGCCGAGCGCGCGGGCGTCGTCAACATCGGCCTCGAAGGCATGATGATCCTCGGCACCTGGTTCGGCGCCTGGGCCGGCTTCCAGTGGGGGCCGTGGACCGGTGTCGTCGTCGGCATCATCGGCGGCTGCATCGGCGGCATCCTGCACGCCATCGCCACCGTCACCTTCAGGGTCAACCACATCGTCTCCGGTGTGGCGATCAACATCCTCGCCCTCGGCATCACCCGCTACCTCGCGCCCCTCGCCTTCGAGGGCCACGCGGGCGGCTCCGCCAAGCAGTCCCCGGCGATCGACTCGCTCGGCCACTTCACCGTGCCGGGCCTGTCCGACGGGCTGCGGGACCTGAACAACCACGGCTGGTTCTTCATCTCGGACATCGCGGGCCTGCTCGGCGGCCTGGTCACCAACGTCTCCTGGCTGACCCTGATCGCCATCGCGCTGATCCCGGCGACCTGGTGGATCCTGTGGCGCACCGCCTTCGGTCTGCGCCTGCGCTCCTGCGGTGAGAACCCGGTCGCGGCCGAGTCCCTCGGCGTGAACGTCTACAAGTACAAGTACATCGCCGTGGTCATCTCCGGCGGCCTGGCCGGCCTCGGCGGCGTGTTCCTCTCCATCGTGGCCAACCCCTTCTACCTGGAGGGCCAGGTCAGCGGCCGCGGCTACATCGGTCTCGCCGCGATGATCTTCGGCAACTGGATGCCGGGCGGCCTCGCCCTCGGCGCCGGCCTGTTCGGCTACACCGACAGCCTCAACCTGCGCGGCGGCTCCCAGAACGTCCACGCCCTGCTGCTGCTCGGTGCGCTCCTGTTGATCATCGGCGCCATCTGGCTCGTGGTCACCAAGAAGTACGCCTCGTCGATGATCACCGCCGTCATCGGCGCCCTGGTATACGCCTGGTACGCCACCACCAACGAGGTCCCGAACCAGGTCGTCTCCGCCACGCCGTACGTCATCACGCTCATCGTCCTCACACTGTCCGCGCAACGCCTGCGCATGCCGAAGGCGGACGGACTGCCGTACAAGAAGGGCCAGGGCAAGTGAGTACGGCCGCCTCCCACGACGTCGACTGGGACAAGCTGCGCGCGGCGGCCCGGGACGCCATGTCCCGCGCCTACGCCCCGTACTCCGGCTACCCGGTCGGCGTCGCGGCCCTGGTCGACGACGGCCGGACGATCACCGGCTGCAACGTCGAGAACGCGTCGTACGGTCTCTCCCTGTGCGCCGAGTGCGGGCTGGTCTCGGAGCTGCAGAACACAGGGGGCGGCAAGCTGACGCACTTCACCTGCGTCGACCGCAACGGCGATGTCCTGGTCCCGTGCGGCCGCTGCCGTCAGCTGCTCCACGAGTTCGGCGGCCCGGAACTGCTGCTGGAGACTCCGGCGGGGATCCTGCCGCTCTCCCAGATGCTGCCCCAGGCCTTCGGGCCGGACCACCTCACCAGGTAACTCCTGTGCGGCCCTTCCGAGTTGCTCCAGCGAGCCGCTCGGAGGGGCCGCGTCGTTTTTGAAGAATGCTCGGCCGGAAGGAAAGCCATGGCCATGGACGCAATCTCTGTCATCCGCACCAAGCGGGACCGCGGTGAGCTCAGCGACGAGCAGATCGACTGGGTCATCGACGCGTACACCCGCGGGGAGGTCGCCGACGAGCAGATGTCCGCGCTCGCCATGGCGATCCTGCTCAACGGCATGAACCGCCGCGAGATCGCCCGCTGGACGGCCGCGATGATCGCCTCCGGCGAGCGCATGGACTTCTCGTCCCTGTCCCGCCCGACGGCCGACAAGCACTCCACGGGCGGTGTTGGTGACAAGATCACCCTTCCGCTGGCGCCCCTGGTCGCGGCGTGCGGTGCCGCCGTCCCGCAGCTGTCGGGCCGAGGCCTCGGCCACACGGGCGGCACCCTGGACAAGCTGGAGTCGATCCCCGGCTGGCGCGCGCTGCTGTCGAACGAGGAGATGCTGTCCGTGCTGGACGGCACCGGCGCGGTTATCTGCGCGGCGGGCGACGGCCTGGCCCCCGCGGACAAGAAGCTGTACGCGCTGCGCGACGTCACCGGCACGGTCGAGGCGATTCCCCTGATCGCCTCCTCGATCATGTCGAAGAAGATCGCGGAGGGCACGGGCTCCCTGGTCCTGGACGTGAAGGTCGGCACCGGCGCCTTCATGAAGACAATCGAGGACGCGCGTGAGCTGGCCTCCACGATGGTGGGCCTCGGCACCGACCACGGCGTGAAGACGGTCGCGCTCCTCACCGACATGTCCACCCCGCTCGGCCTCACGGCGGGCAACGCCCTGGAGGTCCGCGAGTCCGTGGAGGTCCTGGCGGGCGGCGGCCCGGCGGACGTGGTGGAGCTGACCATCGCGCTGGCCCGGGAAATGCTGGACGCCGCCGGCGTGAAGGACGCCGACCCCGCGAAGGCGCTGGCCGACGGCTCGGCGATGGACGTCTGGCGGCGCATGATCGCGGCCCAGGGCGGCGACCCGGACGCGGAACTGCCGGTGGCCCGCGAACAGCACGTCATCAAGGCCCCGTCGTCCGGCGTCCTGACCCGCCTCGACGCCTACGACATCGGCGTCGGCGCCTGGCGCCTGGGTGCCGGGCGCGCCCGCAAGGAGGACCCGGTGCAGGCGGGCGCGGGCATCGAACTGCACGCCAAGCCCGGCGACACGGTGACCGAGGGCCAGCCCCTGCTGACCCTGCACACGGACACGCCGGAGCGGTTCGAGTACGCGCTGCAGGCGGTGGAGGGTTCCTACGACATCGCGGCGGCGGGAACGGACTTCACGGCGTCGCCGGTGGTGCTGGAGCGCATCGCCTGAGGCGAGTTGGCGCGTATCGCCCGAGGCGGGTGACCATGCGACGGGCCGGGGCCTTCGGGTTCCCGGCCCGTCGCGCTTGCCGGGCTTCGGCTCAGGTCAGCCCAGGAGCGCGGCGACGACCACCAACACCGGCACCGAGATCACCGTCGACAGCAGAATCGAGTCCCGGGCCAACCGCTCACCGACCCGATAACTCGACGCGTACGTGTACAGGTTCTGCGCGGCAGGCAGGGCCGACGTGACCACCACGTCCAGCAGTTGAGCGCCCCGGAGCCCGAACACCCCCACCGCCAGTGCCCACGCCACCGCCGGCTGGCCCACCGACTTCAGCGCGACCGACAGCAGCACCGGCAGCCGGTCCGGCCCGCGGCCCGGCATCGTGCTGCCACACAGGGAGATACCGAAGGCCAGCAGGACCGCGGGGACCGACATCCCGCCGATCAGGGTCAGCGGGTCCAGGACGGGCGCCGGGACCTTCACCCCCGCCGCCGACACCGCGACGCCCGCCAGTGAGCCGACGGCGATCGGGTTGCGCAGCGGTACCAGGAGCCGGCGCCGCAGTGGGCCTTTCGCGCCCTTGCCGGACAGGTCGAGGACCGTCAGGGCGATGGGGGTGACGCCGACGAGCTGGAAGAGCAGGACCGGCGCCACGAGGGAGGCGTCGCCCAGGACGTACACCGCGATGGGGATGCCGAGGTTGCCGGAGTTGACGTAGCTGGAGCACAGGGCGCCGATCGTCGTACGGCCCACACCCCAGCCCCGTAGGGCACCGACCGCGACGAAGACTCCGGCCGCGGCGGCCGTGCTCAGCGCCGTGACCAGCAGTCTGCTGGAGAAGATCACCGAGAGGTCGGTCTGCGCGAGCGTGGTGAACAGCAGGGCCGGGGACGCCACGTGGAAGGCCAGCTTGGTGAGGACCTCGCGGCCCTGGTCACCGAGGTAACCGCGTCGGCCGATCAGATAGCCCACCCCGATGACGACCGCGATCACCGCGAACCCCGTCAACACCCCCTGCACGGCACCTCCTTGGCGGAGAGGGAGACGCAGGGTATTCGGGGACGCGCTGATACATGGGGCATGCAGCTAACCCTCCGGGGAGGAGGGGACCGGGTCAACGTGATCTCGGTCGGCGGACACCGCACGGGCCGTGAGCAGCGGAAATCACCGACCGGCGCCCGGCCCGATGAGTTCTGTCCCCCCGCCCGGTCTACCGATCGTGGACGCCATGACACCCGCTGTACTCGTGCTGGCCGGCCCCGTCACCAGGGACGAGGTGCCGGGGCTGTGCGACGAGGTGCGGGGGCGGCTGGAGGCCAGTGGGGTGGGGGTGCTGGTGTGCGATGTCGGTGGGCTCGGGCCGCCGGGGCTGGGCGTCGTGGATCTGCTGGCGCGCCTGCAGCTGGCCGCGCGACGCGCCGGGGGACGGATCCGGCTGCGGGACGCGGACCCCTCGCTACACGCCCTCCTCGACCTTGTCGGGCTCCGCTTCGAGGCGGAGGGGCAGCCCGAACAGCGGGAACCAGCGCTGGGTGTCGAGGAAGCAGTGGAACCCGGTGATCCGGCCGTCTGAGAGCTCCAGGACCTGGACCGCCCAGGGGCTGAAGCCGCCTTTCTCCGGATCCGGTTTGTACTGTGCGAACCCCGGCAGCCCGTTGACCCGGACCGGCACCAGTCGCGAGCCCGCGCAGGGGGCGCCGAGCGTCGTCATGAAGCCGGTGATGTCCCGGGCGCCGGTCAGCCACAGGTCGAACGGCGGCATCGTCATGATGGCGTCCTCGTGCAGCAGGGCGGTGAGCGCCGTCATGTCGTAGCCCTCGAAGGCCGCGACATACCGCTCCAGGAGCTTTAGCTGCTCCTCGTCCAGCGGGTCGGAGACGGCCGCCTCGGCCCCCGGCTGCTCCCGCTCGGCGAGCGTCGCGCGGGCCCGCTGCAGCGCGCTGTTGACCGACGCGACCGTGGTGCCGAGCAGCTCGGCGACCTCGCTCGCCTTCCAGGTCAGCACCTCGCGCAGGATCAGTACCGCCCGCTGCTTGGGCGGCAGTTGCTGCAGGGCGGCCATGAAGGCGAGCCGCACCGACTCCTTGGCGACGGCCGCCTCGGCCGGGTCGTCGGTCGTGGGCAGCACCCGGCTGTCCGGCATCGGCTCCAGCCAGGTGTTGTCCGGCCGGGGCGAGAGCGCCGCCTGGGCGAGCGGCGTCGCCTCCGTCAGGTCCATCGGCCGGGCCCGCTTGTTGCCGGCGGTCAGCATGTCCAGGCACACGTTCGTCGCGATGCGGTACAGCCACGACCGGAGGCTGGAGCGGCCCTCGAACTTGTCGTAGCTCCGCCAGGCGCGGACCATCGTGTCCTGCACCGCGTCCTCGGCCTCGAAGGACGAGCCGAGCATGCGGTAGCAGTACCCGGTCAGTTCGACGCGGTGTTTCTCCAGTCTGATGTCGAGGTCCGTTGTCGTCGTCGCCGTGCCGTCGCTCATCGTCCACCCACCCCTGTGGCCGTATCCCGTGATGCGCCTCGTCGCGCCCACCCTTCGGAAGCTACCGCAGCCCACTGACAATGGCCCCCGGAGCGAACAAAGGCGCAGGTCGAATGCCCTGCCGACGACACGCCGCCGGGGCGCACCCCCCTATGAGGAGTGCGCCCCGGCGATGTGGTTCTCCGGTGCGGAGGGCTCAGCCGAGCGGGAGGCCGTTCACCGGCAGGCCCTGGAGGGGCAGCCCCTGGGTCGGCAGCGCCTCGGTGGTCAGGCCCTGCACCGGCAGACCGCCGAGCAGCCCGGCAACACCGGTCGGGCCGCCCGCCAGCGCCTGCTCGGCAGCCGGCTGCGCGGCGGCCACGCCGGTGGTGAGCGCCTCCTGGCCCTGGGCGAGCCCCGAGGTGGCGGCCGGGGTGGCCTGGGCGGCGAGGCTCTCGGCCGGCAGCGACTGGGCGACGCCCAGCGCCGTGCCCGCGGCGTCCGGGGCGGCCGGCGCGGCGTTCGCGGCGCCGGCACCCGCGGCGGCGAAGGCGGCACCGAGAGCGGCGACACCGAGGGTCTTGGCAGCAGACTGCTTCATGAAATGCGTCCTCGAAATTCGTTACGGGGTTGTGAGCGGTTCTCGACCGTAAACACGCCCCGCATGCCACCGCAAACATCGAAATGAGGACGGATTGTGAATGGCGTTCGCATGCCGTGCACGCGAAGGTCCGCCGGTTACTCGTCCTCGGCGGCAGAGTCGCTGGTAGACGTGGTCTGCCGGAACAGCCACTCGGACTTCAGTTCGGCATATCCGGGCTTGATCACGTCATTGATCATCGCGAGGCGTTCATCGAAAGGAATGAACGATGATTTCATCGCATTGACGGAGAACCACTGCATGTCATCGAGCGTGTAACCGAATGCGTCGACAAGATGCTCGAATTCCCGGCTCATGCTGGTGTGGGACATCAGGCGGTTGTCGGTGTTCACGGTCGCCCGGAAGTGCAGACGGCGCAGCAGGCCGATGGGGTGGGCGGCATAGGAGTCGGCGGCGCCCGTCTGGAGGTTGGAGCTCGGGCACAGCTCCAGCGGGATGCGCTTGTCCCGTACGTACGAGGCGAGCCGGCCGAGCTTCACCGAGCCGTCGGCGTGCACCTGGATGTCGTCGATGATGCGCACCCCGTGTCCGAGCCGGTCGGCGCCGCACCACTGCAGGGCCTGCCAGATGGACGGCAGGCCGAAGGCCTCGCCCGCGTGGATGGTGAAGTGGTTGTTCTCGCGCTTGAGGTACTCGAACGCGTCGAGATGCCGGGTGGGCGGGTGCCCGGCCTCGGCGCCCGCGATGTCGAAGCCGACGACGCCCAGATCGCGGTAGCGGTTGGCGAGTTCGGCGATCTCCAGCGCGCGGGCGGCGTGCCGCATGGCGGTGAGCAGGGCGCCCACGCGGATGCGGTGGCCGTTCTCCCGCGCGATCCGCTCGCCCTCCCGGAAGCCCTCGTTGACCGCCTCGACGACCTCTTCGAGGCTGAGCCCGCCCTCCAGGTGCTGTTCGGGCGCGTACCGCACCTCGGCGTAGACGACGCCGTCCTCGGCGAGGTCCTCGGCGCACTCGCGCGCGACCCGGACGAGGGCGTCGCGGGTCTGCATCACGCCGACGGTGTGGGAGAAGGTCTCCAGATACCGCTCCAGCGAGCCGGAGTCGGCGGCCTCGTGGAACCAGACGCCGAGTTTGTCCGGGTCGGCCTCGGGGAGCTGGGTGTAGCCCGACTCGCGGGCGAGCTCGACGATCGTGCCGGGGCGGAGCCCGCCGTCGAGGTGGTCGTGCAGCAGAACCTTCGGCGCCCGGCGGATCTGATCCGAGCTCGGGGTGGTCGCCTTCTGGGCAGTCTCGCTCGTCATTTTCGCACTGTAACGCCTACGCGCGTAGAGGGTGGGTTACATCGCCCGTCTTGTTTTGTGCTTTACGCATCCGTCGATACGTAACGGTGACCCCACGGACGGGTCGCGTACACCCGCGCTTCTGACACTGTTCTGTCATGGCACAACAAGCGACGCCGGTTCGCAGGGCCCGGCTGGGCAGGGCGATCGGGCCGGAGCCGACAGCGGTGAGCGGGGTGGTGCTCCTGCTTCCCGGTGGTGACGAGGTCTCACATCGCAAACCGGCGACGTTGTTGGCGACCTCGTACGTACGGTCGTTGGGGCGCCGTCTGGTGCGGGCGGGACGCGGGGAGGGGCTCGCCGCGCACGTCGTCCACTACCGCTACCGCGGGTGGAACGGCAGCGCCGCGAACCAGGCGAGCGACGCGTTGTGGGCCGCGGACGAGGTCGTACGGCGCTATGGGGACGTCCCGGTGTGCCTCGCCGGCGTGGACATGGGCGGGCGGGCGGCCCTGCGCGCGGCGGGTCATGAGGCCGTCAACTCCGTGCTCGCGGTGGCACCTTGGCTGCCGGAGGAGGATGTGGCGGCCTCGCCCGAACCGGTGAAGCAGCTCGGGGGGCGGCGGGTGTTGATCGTGCACGGCACGAATGACGAGCGGACCGATCCCGAGTTGTCGTTCCGGCTGGCGGCGCGGGCGAAGAAGGCGAATCGGGATGTGTGCCGGTTCGAAGTGCACGCCGATGGACACGGGTTGCATCAGTACCGGGATGAAGTCCTCGCGTTGGCCGAGGACTTTGTCATGGGGGTGTTGTTCGGGCGGGCGTTCTCCCGGCCGGTCGCCGATGCGTTTGCGGCTCCGCCTCCTTTGGGGCTTCGGATGCCGTTGGCTGCGGGGTTCGGTAAGTCGTTGCGGCGGTAGCGCCGTTGGGGTGGAGGGTTCGTCGGCGGGTGCGGGTGGGTTGTGGTTGCTCGCGCAGTTCCCCGCGCCCCTTAGGGCAACAGACTTCCCCTTCTTGAGAGCAGGAACTTCTTGAAGGCTGCCACCGGAGGTGTGTCCGGGCGGCCTTCCAGCCAGGCGACGCCGATTTCTCGTGCCGCTCGTGGGGCCGTGACCGTCAGTTCCGCCACTCCCGGGCGAGGCACCGCCGGTGGTGGCAGCAGGGCGACCCCCAAGCCTGCCGCCACCAGGCCCCTCAGCGTCTCCGCCTCCTCTCCCTCGAAGGCGATACGGGGCCTGAAGCCCGCCTCCTTGCACAGGTCGTCCGTGATGCGGCGGAGGCCGTAGCCGGGCTCCAGGGTCACGAAGATCTCGTCGGACGCCTCGGTCAGGCGGATGCGTTTGCGGGTGGCGAGGCGGTGGTCGGCGGGGACGACCAGGCGGAGCTTCTGTTCGTCGAGGCGGCGGGCCACCAGGTCGGGGGCGTCGGGCACCGGGGAGGTCAGGCACAGGTCGAGTTCGCCGGCCCGCAGTCGCTCGATCATCGCCTCGCCGTAGTTCTGGACGAGGCTGAAGCGGATGCGCGGGTGGTGGGCGCGGAAGGCGTGCAGGAGGCCGGGGACGGTTTCCGCGCCCATGGTGTGCAGGAAGCCGAAGGCGACCTTGCCGGTGGCCGGGTCGGCGTCGGCGCGGACCTCGTCGGCGGCGCGCCGGATCTCGGCGAGGGCGCGCTCGGCCGAGGCGAGGAAGGTGCGGCCGGCGGGGGTCAGGGAGACCGTACGGCCGTGGCGGGCGAACAGGTCGACGCCCAGGTCCTGTTCCAGGCGCACCATGGCACGGGACAGCGTGGACTGCGGGACCTGCATCTCCTGGGCGGCCCGGGTGACGTGCTCGGTGCGGGCGACGCCGACGAAATGGGCGAGGCGTGGGGCGAGCAACCTTGCGAGATCTTCCATGTCTTCTGTGTCACTGGATGGTGACAGGCGAGGCTGTGAGCTGTGCTGATGCGTCATGGGAACGATTATGACGATTCCATGCATTGGACGGATGAGTGGGCGGGTACGTAGCTTCGAAGCATGTCTCCCGCTAGTACCGGGGCGTCCACCATCGTGGGCGCCGCACCCTCAGTCCCTGTCGTCGACTCCCGTATGGCCCCGGGCGGCCCCGGCTACCGCCGGATGAGCTTCGCCCTCTTCCTCGCCGGTGTCGCGACCTTCGCCCTTCTGTACTCCACGCAGGCCCTTCTGCCACTGATCTCCGGTGACTTCGGGGTGGCGGCGAGCGAGGCGAGCTGGACGGTGGCGGCGGCGACGGGCGGACTGGCGCTGTTCGTGCTGCCCATGAGCGCGCTGTCGGAGCGCTACGGACGCCGTTCGGTCATGACGGCTTCGCTGGCGGTCGCGGTGATGGTCGGGCTGCTGGTTCCCTTCGCGCCGAACCTGACCGCGCTGGTCGCGCTGCGGGCGGTCCAGGGCGCCGCGCTGGCGGGGCTGCCGGCGTCGGCCACGGCCTATCTCGCCGAGGAGGTCCGGCCGAAGGCGCTGGTCACGGCGATCGGGCTGTTCGTCGCGGGCAACAGCGTCGGCGGTATGAGCGGGCGCGTGATCACCGGCTGGGTCGCTCAGGAATGGGGCTGGCGGGTCGCGCTCGGCGTGATCGGCGTGATCGCGGTGGCGTGCGCCGTCGCCTTCCGGCTGCTGCTTCCGGCGCCGCGCCACTTCAAGCCGGGCTCGCTGCGGCCGCGGGTGCTGATCCGGACGGTGCGTGACCACCTTTCCAACCCGCTGCTCTGCCGTCTGTACGCGATCGGCGCGCTGTTCATGACCGTCTTCGGCGGGGTGTACACGGTGATCGGCTACCGCCTGACGGAGGCGCCGTTCTCGCTGCCCCAGGGCGTCATCGGCTCGATCTTCCTGGTGTACCTGGTCGGCACGGTGTCGGCGTCGACGGCGGGACGGCTGGTGGGCCGGCTGGGCCGCCGAGGCGCGCTGTACGCGGGGGGCGCGACCACGGCCGTGGGTCTGCTGCTGTCCCTCGCGGGCTCGCTGCCGCTGGTCCTGCTGGGTCTGGTCCTGATCACCGGTGGCTTCTTCGCGGGGCACGCGGTGGCGTCCTCGGCGGTCAGCAAGACGGCCACGAGCGGGCGTGCCCAGGCCTCGGCGCTGTACCAGTCCGCCTACTACATCGGCTCCAGCGCGGGCAGCACCGTGGGTGCCTTCGCCTTCCACGCGGGCGGCTGGGGCGGGACCGTCGGGGTCGGACTGCTGGCGGTGCTCGGCGTCGTGACGATTACGGTGTTCGGGACGCGGGCGGCACGGCTGCAGCGGGCGCGGCTGGCGACGGCCGCCTGAGTTTTCAGGGTTCTCCTTTCCGGTTCTCGTACCGACGTGCGTGCGCCCCGGCCGCTGAGGCGGTGCCGGGGCGCACGCGTTATACGGAGACCAGGCTGATGGTGCGATTGCCAGGCTGATGGCGCGGTTACCAGGCCGCGCGTGCCTTGTTCGCCTTGTCCTCAGAGGGGAGCAGGAGCCACAGGGCTATGTAGAGCAGGAACTGCGGGCCCGGGAGCAGGCAGGAGACCAGGAAGATCACGCGCATCGTCGTCGCGGAGGTGCCGAAGCGTCGCGCCAGCGCGGCGCACACTCCGCCGATCATGCGGCCGTTGGTGGGTCGGGCGAGCGCGGTCATGGTGGGCTCCTTCGCGAGCGTGGGCCTCAGGCCCCCCTGCGGGGCCTTCCGAGTGATTGCCTCATCTGACATCCACGCTAGGCCGACGAAGGGGGCAAAGCGTCGCTCTACGGGGCTATCCCGACCCTGGGAATCGTCGGGGTCAGACCCTGAGACGGCTCCTCCTGGGGGACCGTCGTCCGCTGTGCGCGCCGGGACCTTCGGCGGAGCCAGGCGCGGCTGGCGGGGACGATCGCCGCGTGTGCGAGGGCCACGCCGACCGTGTTCAGGAGCAGTGAGTCGACGTCGACGACCTGGCCCGGGACGCCGGTCTGGAGGAGCTCGATGCCCAGGGAGATCAGCGCGCTGGCGGCGACCGTGCGGACCAGGGAGCCGAGGGGGGAGGTGTGGAGCCTGCCGTGTGCCGTGGGGATGAGGACGCCCAGCGGTGCGAGCAGGGCGAGGCCCTCGATGATGTGGCGGGCGGCCTGCTGCCAGCCCAGGGCGAGGTCGGCTCTTATCCCGGCGAACGGCCGCAGGTTGGCGGGCATCACCCAAGGGACGTCCAGGGGGCGCAGTGTGAGCCAGGCGACGAACGCGAGGTGTGCGACCAGGAGGACACCCCCCGTCGCACGGATGCGGATCACGGCGCTGCCGCCGATGGAGCCTTGACGCTGCACGCCCCCCTAGACGCGCCCCCCGGCGGGATCGGTTCCGGGACACGCCAGGGTGGGGTGAGGCGTCCGCCACACGGTGCCTCCGGCGGCCTGTGCGAGTGGGTCGGGGTGCGTGCATTTCAGCCCGTCCGGCGTTTGAGGACGAGGCCCGTTCAGGGCCGAAGCGGGGGTCTGGGGGCGGCAGCCCCCAGCGGGGTCAGCACCAACGCCGGGCGCCTCCTGGCCGACAGGGCGTCAGCCGACCGATACCTCGCTCGCCGGAGGCTCGTTGCTGCCGGGGCGCGTGCGGACCTCGTCCGTGCACTCGTAGCGGAGCGGAGGCGCGGTGGTCGGGCCGCCCAGGATCACCGAGCCGTCGCCCTCGGCTGCCGTCGAGTCCGAGAAGGTGCAGACGATCTGGGCGAGGGCGTACGACGTGAGGTCGTTGGGCGGGGTGCTCAGGCGCAGTGTCTCTTCGGGGTCGTCGCGGAGGGGGCCGCTCACGCTCATGGCGCCGCGGACGTCCGTGGTGTAGCCGGCCTCCTTCTCGTCGGCCGACGGGGTTGCCTCCAGCTCGTCGAGGAGGCCCTGGGCGACCAGCACACGGCGCTTGGAGTCCGCCGTGCCGTCCGGGACGCGTACGGTCCGCTCCACGGCCACCAGTTGCGAGCCGCACAGCAGGAACACCTGGACCGGAAGGCCGCGCGCGGCCTGCGTCGAGACGTCCGGCTCGGAGAGCGAGCAGTGCACACGCGAGGGGGCCGGGCCGAAGTCGGTCGGGACCTCCGTGGACCGTATGCCGCAACCGGCGAGGAGGGTGGCGGAGAGGGCGGAGAGCGTCAGCAGGCGGGTGACCCGTACGCGTCGGCCGTCGAGGCGGGCCGGAACGCCCGCAGAGTTTCGCATGTTCATCAGGCGTCCCCCTTCTTCGCGTTCTTCGCGCCGTCGGCGTCCTTGCCGTTGGCCCCGTTGCCCCCGTTGCCGTTCGTCTGCTCGGCCAGCTCCGAGGCGTCCCGGGGCAGCCGCAGGGTGAACACCGCGCCGCCCTCGGGGGAGTTGGCGGCGGTGATCTCGCCGCCGTGGATGTGGGCGTTCTCCAGGGCGATGGAGAGGCCGAGGCCGCTGCCCTCGGAGCGGGGGCGGGAGGCGCTGGCCTTGTAGAAGCGGTCGAAGACGTGCGGGAGGACGTCCTCGGGGATGCCGGGGCCGTGGTCCCGGACCTCGATGACGACGGAGTCGTCCGCTTCACGGACCGCGACGCGTACCGGCGACCCGCCGTGCTTGAGCGCGTTGCCGATGAGGTTGGCCAGGATGACGTCAAGACGGCGTGGGTCCAGGCGGGCCATGAGGCCGCGCGCGGCGTCCAGGTCGACCGCGTCCAGCCAGGCGCGGGCGTCGATGCACGCCGTGATCTGGTCGGCGACATCGACGTAGTCCAGGACCAGACGGGCCGTGCCCGCGTCGAAGCGGGTGACCTCCATCAGGTTCTCGACCAGGTCGTTCAGGCGGCGCGTCTCGCTGACGACGAGGCGTACGGCGGGCTCGATCATCGGGTCCATCGACCCGGACTCCGCCTCCAGCTCCTCCTCCAGCACCTCCGTCACGGCGGTGATCGCGGTGAGGGGCGTACGGAGTTCGTGGGACATGTCCGCGACGAAGCGGCGGGACGACTCGTCGCGCGAGGCCATGTCGGCGACCCGCTTCTCCAGCGCCTCGGCCGCGTTGTTGAACGTCCGGGACAGGTCGGCCAGTTCGTCCGTGCCGGAGACGAGCAGACGGGTGTCCAGCTTGCCCTCGCCGAGGCGGCGGGCGGCGGCTCCGAGGCGCTGCACGGGCTTCAGTACGGTCGTGGCGGCGGCCTGCGCGAGCAGTGCGGAGCCGATCAGCGCGAGGCCGGTGGCGATACCGAGCGACCAGGCCAGCGAGTTGAGGTCCTTGGCCTCCTGCTCCAGGGACTTGAGCATGTAGCCGGTCGGACCGCCGCCGTTCACCCGCGTACCGGCGATCAGATACGGCGTGTCGTCCTCCACGATCCGCTGCCAGTACAGGTGGTACTCCGACTTGCCGTCCGAGTCGGTCTGCTTCTCGTTCACCGCCGTACGCAGCGACTTGGGCACGTCCGTGAGCGTGAAGCCGTCCAGGCCGCCGGAGCTGCTGTAGACCGGCTTGCCGCCTGCGTCCTGGGCGACCAGCAGGACGGAGAAGCGCTGGCTGCTGTTGGCCATCTGACCGGCGGTGTGCTGCAGTTCGTCCTGCGTCGGCTCCGGCGGCAGCAGACCCGCGCGGTTCTGCATCTCCTGCTCGAAGTCGCGCAGCACCGCGTCCTGGGTGCGCCTGAGCACCGCCTCCCGGTTGAGCCAGTAGGCGATCCCGGACGCGGACACGGCGGCCGTGAGCGCCACCAGTCCGAAGACCACGACGAGCCGTAGTCGCAGGCTGGTGAAACGCAGCCTTGACCACACTCCCTTGCGAGCCGCGAACCAGCCGCGGAAACCCTCTTGCGCGTCCGTCACTGAGGCGCGTCCAGGCGGTAGCCGACACCACGGACCGTGCGGATGAGGGTGGGGGAGGACGGTACGTCCTCGACCTTCGCGCGCAGGCGCTGGACGCAGGCGTCCACGAGGCGCGAGTCGCCGAGGTAGTCGTGCTCCCAGACCAGGCGCAGCAGCTGCTGGCGGGACAGGGCCTGGCCCGGGCGGCGGGACAGTTCGAGCAGCAGCCGGAGCTCCGTCGGGGTGAGCTGGAGGTCCTCGCCGTTCTTCGTGACGGTCATCGCGGCACGGTCGATGACCACGCTGCCGTAGGTCGCCGCGTCGTTCGACTCCCGCTCCCCGCGTCGCAGGACGGCCCGGATCCGGGCGTCGAGGACGCGTCCCTGCACAGGTTTGACGACGTAGTCGTCGGCGCCGGACTCCAGTCCGACCACGATGTCGATGTCGTCGCTGCGCGCGGTCAGCAGAATGATCGGCAGCTGGTCGGTGCGCCGGATGCGGCGGCACACCTCGAAGCCGTCGATACCGGGCAGCATCACATCCAGCACGATCAGGTCCGGCCGCTGCTCACGCAGCAGTTTCAGACCGTCCTCGCCGGTGGCAGCGGTGGCCACACGGTGTCCCTGGCGCGTCAGTGAGAGCTCCAGGGCCGTACGGATGGCGTCGTCGTCCTCGATCAGCAACAGGGAAGGCACGGGGGTCATTCTGGCCCATGCGGGGCTCTGTTTCGACACCTGTACGAGCTGTACGGCTACGCGCACGTAGCGCTCTTGTCTGTGCCCGTGCTGTCGCACGCCTGGCAGCGACCTCTGACACAGGGCCCTGTGACAGGTCTGTGACAGTCGGCGGACACGGCCATGAAGGTGCCCGGGCAAGCTTCTCGGCACAGGCAAGACAGCAAGTCGCCACACAGCAAGCCGCACCAAGCAGAACACCGGAAGTCCACGACGGGGGGCGCGAGATGAACACGCTGCACGGCACCAGCAACAGCGCAGTGATCACGCGTCTGCACGACGTGAACGGGGGCCGGGGTTCGGAGAAGTCCGGTGCCGTGAGCGGGCGGGGGTGCGCTCGCGGCACCGGGCGTCAGCACACCGCGTTCATGACGGTGGTTGACGGTTTCACGGGGGAACCGCACGGGGGAGCCGCGTACAGGGAGGACTCGGGGGAGCGTCGTCGCTCGCTGTCGGAGGCGGAGTTCACCGCCTACGTCCAGGAGCGCCGCGCCTCCCTGTACGCAACCGCCTACCACCTGACCGGGGACCGCTTCGAGGCCGAGGACCTGCTCCAGAGCGCGCTGTTCTCGACGTACAAGGCCTGGGACCGGATCAGTGACAAGGCCGCGGTCGGCGGATACCTCCGCCGCACCATGACGAACCTGCACATCAGCGCGTGGCGCCGCCGCAAGCTGAACGAGTACCCGACCGAGGAACTGCCGGAGACGCCCGGCGACACGGACGCGATGCGCGGCACCGAACTGCGCGCGGTCCTGTGGCAGGCGCTCGCCCGCCTCCCCGAGCTCCAGCGCACGATGCTGGTCCTTCGCTACTACGAGGGCCGCACCGACCCGGAGATCGCGGAGATCCTCGACATCAGTGTCGGCACGGTGAAGTCCAGCATCTGGCGCTCCCTGCGCCGGCTGCGCGAGGACGAGGTCCTCAGCTTCGGCCGTGACGAGGAGGACGCCTTCGGGGAGCTCGTCGCCTGAAGGTCCGGGGGGACGCACCGGGGGGAGCGGTAACGGGGGAGCGGTAGGAAGTGGGGGGACCCACGCGGGCCGGGGGGCCCACGGGGGACCAACCGGGGGGAATCACGGGGGATGCTCCCACGGGGGAACGGGGGAGCAGGACGAGAGCGGGGCTGGAGGGCCGGGGGGTCCATCCAGTCCCGTTCTTGTTGTGCGCTCAGCGGACCTTCATGAGCGTCGCTTCGGCGGGCGTGTCGCCTACGGCGATGGCGACGGCCGGGTCCGTCCCCTCGACCGCGTACGCGGTGATCCTGCCCTCGGGGACGGTGACCCCGGGATCGTTCGGGGTGTCGTCGCACTCCGGGATCGTGGCGGTGCCCAGTCTCTCCCCGACGGTGAAGTCGATGTTCGCGACATCCAGATAGGAGCGGCCCTCGTACGTCACCACGTAGGCGCACGACGCCTCGGCCGCACCGCCCGACTCCGTACAGCCGACAGCCGCCGTGAGGAGCAGGGCCGGCACGATCAGCCGTCGGCCGACCCGTTGCGCAGTGGTCATCGGCTTCCTTCCGCGGGACCGTTTTCCGGTCCTACGACGGAGCAGGCGCCGTCTTCGTTCAGCCGGCCGCAGTCGCCGCCGGGCAGCGCCCCGCGGCGGCGGCGGAGAGCCGGCCCAGGGCCTCGTCCCGGTCGCAGGCATACGCGCCCAGTGCGGTCTGGCGGGAGATGATCGACCGCTCCAGGCGCATCAGGCGCCAGCCGCGGCGCAGCAGGAAGGGCACCGACTTGCGGCCCTCCCGCAGGTCGCGCAGGAAGCGGCGGCGGAACGTCTTCACCGGGCCGCGGCTCAGGCACAGCGCGTCGGCCAGCACGCCGAGTTCCCGGCAGCGGGTCACGATCTCGGCCGCGAAGATGCCCTCCGCGATGAACAGGGGGGTCCGCCCGATCTCGACGCTCTCCTCGCCGGTGCGGGCGCTGAGCGAGATGTCGTACAGCGGAACGTTCGTACGGCCCGTGCGGCACAGTTCCACGATCGCCGCCACGGCCGTGTCGGCGTCCCACGAGTCGGGGTGGTCCCAGTCGATGTCGGAACTCCCGGGGACCTGCGGCAGAGTCGGGTCGTCGCCCTCTTTGTAGAAGTCGTCGAGCCGCAGCACCGGAAGACCGGAACGGGCGGCGAGCAGGGACTTGCCGGAGCCGGAGGGGCCGCAGAGCAGCACGACTCGCGTCGGTATGGGCGATGGGGAACTCACGGGACACCAGTGTGCGGCATGTTCCGGTCAGGGGACGACCGTGCGTACCGACTTTGCAGTGCGCGTCACACCTCGACTACATCTCGCGTTCACCTGGACACCCTGCGCAGCAGACGGTTCACGGCAGAGAGCCGCGCTTCCCCCGGACGGAGGGGAAGCGCGGCTCTCCGGCCTCAGTGCCCGTCGGCCCTCAGTACGACGAGCCCGACGCGCCCAGCGAACCCGTCGGGTGCCAGACCGTCTTGGTCTCCAGGAACGCCGTCATACGGTCGATGCCCGGCGTCGCCGACCAGTCGACCTCGTCCACAGGCTGTGGACGCAGGACGCGCTTGAGGTTGTCCGCCGCGGCGATCTCCAGCTCCTTCGCCAGGGCGTCGTCGGCGCCCGCGAGGTCGATCGCGTTGACGTCCTGGTGCGCGGCGAGCGGCGTCGCGATCTCCGCCGTACGGCCGGACAGGACGTTGACCACACCGCCGGGGAGGTCCGAGGTGGCCAGGACCTCGCCGAGGGACAAAGCGGGCAGCGGGGACTTCTCGGACGCCACCACGATCGCCGTGTTGCCCGTGGCGATCACCGGGGCGACGACCGACACCAGGCCCAGGAACGACGACTCCTGCGGGGCCAGGACGGCCACCACGCCCGTCGGCTCGGGGGAGGAGAGGTTGAAGTACGGGCCGGCGACCGGGTTTCCGCCGCCGACCAGCTGGGCGATCTTGTCGGTCCAGCCCGCGTACCAGACCCAGCGGTCGATCGCCGCGTCGACCTGCGCCGCCGCCTTCGACTTGGACAGGCCCTCGGCGTCGGCGACCTCGCGGACGTACTGCTCGCGCCGGCCCTCCAGCATCTCGGCGATGCGGTAGAGGATCTGGCCGCGGTTGTACGCCGTAGCGCCGGACCACGCCCCGAAGGCCTTGCGGGCGGCGACCACCGCGTCACGGGCGTCCTTGCGGGACGACAGCGGCACGTTCGCCAGCCAGTTGCCCTTCGAGTCGCTCACCTCGTACACCCGGCCGCTCTCGGAACGCGGGAACTTCCCGCCGACGTACAGCTTGTAGGTCTTGAAGACGGAGAGCCGCTCGGCGCGCTCGGTCTTGTCGTTCTTGTCAGACATCGAGGTACGCCTCCAGGCCGTGGCGACCGCCCTCGCGGCCGAAGCCCGACTCCTTGTAGCCGCCGAACGGCGAGGTCGGGTCGAACTTGTTGAACGTGTTGGACCAGACGACGCCGGCGCGGAGCTTGCCCGCCACGGCGAGGATCCGCGAGCCCTTCTCCGTCCAGATGCCCGCCGACAGGCCGTACGGCGTGTTGTTGGCCTTGGCGACGGCCTCGTCCGGCGTACGGAAGGTCAGGACCGACAGCACCGGGCCGAAGATCTCGTCGCGGGCGATCCGGTGCGCCTGGGTGACGTTCGTGAAGAGCGTCGGGGCGAACCAGTAGCCGCTCTCCGGGATGTCACAGGCAGGCGACCAGCGCTCGGCGCCCTCCGCCTCGCCCTGCTCGACGAGCGAGGTGATGCGGGTGAGCTGCTCCTCGGAGTTGATCGCGCCGATGTCGGTGTTCTTGTCCAGCGGGTCGCCGAGGCGGAGCGTGGACAGGCGGCGCTTGAGGGAGTCCAGCAGCTCGTCCTGGATCGACTCCTGGACCAGCAGACGGCTGCCCGCGCAGCAGACCTGGCCCTGGTTGAAGAAGATGCCGTTGACGATCCCCTCCACCGCCTGGTCGATCGGGGCGTCGTCGAAGACGATGTTGGCGCCCTTGCCGCCGAGCTCCAGGGTGAGCTTCTTGCGGCTGCCGGCGACGGTCCGGGCGATCTCCTTGCCGACGGCCGTGGAGCCGGTGAAGGCGACCTTGTTCACGTCCGGGTGCGCGACGACCGCGGCGCCCGCGTCGCCGTACCCGGGCAGGATGTTGACGACGCCCTTGGGCAGGCCCGCCTGGCGGCAGATGTCCGCGAAGAAGAGCGCGGAGAGGGGGGTCGTCTCGGCGGGCTTGAGCACCACCGTGTTGCCGGTGGCGAGCGCAGGGGCGATCTTCCAGGCCAGCATCAGCAGCGGGAAGTTCCAGGGGATGACCTGACCGGCGACGCCCAGCGGACGCGGGTCGGCACCGAAGCCGGCGTGGCCGAGCTTGTCGGCCCAGCCCGCGTAGTAGAAGAAGTGCGCGGCGACCAGCGGGAGGTCGGCGTCGCGGGTCTCCTTGATCGGCTTGCCGTTGTCCAGGGTCTCCAGGACGGCCAGCTCACGGCTGCGCTCCTGGATGATCCGGGCGATGCGGAACAGGTACTTGGCGCGCTCGGAGCCG
The DNA here is from genome assembly GCF_900103585.1 of Streptomyces sp. cf386. Taxonomy (GTDB): domain Bacteria; phylum Actinomycetota; class Actinomycetes; order Streptomycetales; family Streptomycetaceae; genus Streptomyces. The sequence continues at coordinate 144,621 of NZ_FNHV01000003.1, read as the reverse complement.
GGCAGCGCCGACCACTTCTCGAAGGCCTTGCGGGCGGCCTTCACCGCGCGGTCCACGTCCGCCTCGCCGGCCTGGGCGATCTCGGAGAGGACCTCCTCGGACGACGGCGAGACGGTCTTGAAGACCTTGCCGTCCGCCGCTTCCGCGAACTCGCCGTCGATGAACAGGCCGTAGGAGGGCGCGATGTCGACGATCGAGCGGGACTCGGGGGCCGGCGCGTATTCGAATACCGAAGCCATGGTGATCAGTCCACCGTCACGTAGTCGGGGCCGGAGTAGCGGCCGGTGGCCAGCTTCTGCCGCTGCATCAGCAGATCGTTCAGGAGCGAGGAGGCGCCGAAGCGGAACCAGTGGTTGTCCAGCCAGTCCTCGCCGGCGGTCTCGTTGACCAGGACGAGAAACTTGATGGCGTCCTTGGTCGTCCGGATCCCGCCGGCCGGCTTCACACCGATCTGGATGCCGGTCTGGGCGCGGAAGTCCCGCACCGCTTCCAGCATAAGGAGCGTGTTCGCGGGGGTGGCGTTCACGGCGACCTTGCCGGTGGACGTCTTGATGAAGTCGGCGCCCGCCAGCATGCCGAGCCAGCTGGCCCGCCGGATGTTGTCGTACGTCGACAGCTCGCCGGTCTCGAAGATGACCTTCAGCCGGGCGCTCGCCCCGCAGGCCTCCTTCACGGCGACGATCTCGTCGTACACCTTCATGTAGTTGCCCGCGAGGAACGCCCCGCGGTCGATGACCATGTCGACCTCGTCCGCACCGGCCGAGACGGCGTCCCGGACGTCGGCCAGCTTCACACCGAGGGCGGCGCGGCCGGCCGGGAAGGCGGTGGCGACGGAGGCGACCTTCACGGCGGACCCGGCGACGGCCTCCTTGGCGGTGGCCACCATGTCCGGGTACACGCAGACGGCGGCGGTCGCCGGGGTCGTACGGTCGGTGGGGTCGGGATGCACCGCCTTGGCGCCGAGCGCCCGGACCTTGCCCGGGGTGTCCGCGCCTTCCAGCGTCGTCAGGTCGACCATCGAGATGGCGAGGTCGATGGCGTACGCCTTGGCGGTCGTCTTGATGGAACGGGTACCGAGCGACGCGGCGCGCGACTCCAGGCCGACCGCGTCGACGCCGGGCAGCCCGTGAAGGAAGCGGCGCAGCGTGCTGTCGGACGCGGTGACGTCCGAGAGGGCGTGAGCTGCGGTGGGTGCGTTGGTGGGCATGGTCACCAGACGAGCATATCTACGCGCGTAGCGGCTGTACACCCCGGAGGGATGGATCTGTTACACCTCGGAGGACGGTTCAGGATCTGAGGAACGGATCTGAATGATGCCGGGGACCTGCCCCACCCAAGGGGCGCGGGGCTGTGTCGATATGCGGCTCCGCCGCGTGGGCGCGACCAGCCCACCACAACCCGCACCCGCGCACCGGAGACGTCACGCCCACGGCGAATGGGCGCCCCGCCAAGCTGCCGGCAGGCATGCGGCAGAATCGGGCTCATGACGACCCCCGAGCCCCAGCCCTCCACCCCGGACCCCGTATCAAGGGACCGGATCTACCGCTCACCCATGGGCATCGTCGGAGGCGTCCTACTCCTGGCCCTCGTGCTCTGGCTAGGCATCGACGCCCTGATCCGCGGCGAGGGCCGCACACAGTGGCTCGCTCTCGCCGCACTGATCCTCCTCGTGCCGCTCGTGTCCGCGTTCACCCTGCGCCCGGCCGTCTACGCCAACGAGGAACGACTGCGCATCCGCAACCCGCTCCGCGTCATCGTGCTGCCCTGGGGCCAGGTCGCCTCACTGCGCTCCGGCTACTCGAACGAGGTCCTCACCAAGTCCGGCACCAAATTCCAGCTCTGGGCGATCCCGGTCTCGCTGCGGGCCCGCAAGAAGGCGGCGCGCGAGCAGGCCCAGGCGGCCGCGGAGCGGAACGCCGCCGCGCGAGGTGAGAAGCGGCGCCGCGGGGGCGGCGGATTGGGGGGCGGAGGGCTCGGCGCCGACGGGCCGGTGCGCGCCGAGACCGACAAGATCATGGACGAACTGCGGGAACTCCTGGTGCGCCGGGAGAACGAGGAGTCCGCGCAGGGCGAGGTGACCGTGCGGTGGGCGTACGAGGTGGCGGGGCCGGCGCTCGCGGGTGCCGTGTTGCTGCTGATCCTGCTGACCATGCCCTGACCGGAGCCCCACCCGGATATCGGAGCCCCACCCGGATACCGGATCCACCCAGATACCGGATTCAGGAGCGCAACCACCTCCACGATCCGAACGTCTGGAAAGCGATGAGTACGAATCCTCGGCAGCCCCTGCCGCTGCCCGCCTCCGCCATACCCGACGGCTGCCTCCCCTGGGAGGGTGAGCAGGCCCGGCGCTGGGTCGGTGCCCTGCCGCCGCGCTGGGTGCCGTTGCGGCTGCGGGCGTCCGTTGTCCTGGCCGTCGTGCCGGCCTCCGGTGTGCTGGCCGGTGCGCTGGCGGTGTTCGCCGGGCTGCCGGGGTGGGCCGCCGCGTGTCTTGCCCTGCAGCTCGTCTGGGCGGTGGTACGGCCCGAGTTCGTAGGGGTGTCGGCGCCCGCCCTCGTCATTGTCGTGCTGCTTCAGGGGGCCGCCCTGCCCTGGGCGGTGAGCCTGGCCGCCGTACTCGTGCTGTTGTGGGTGACCGCCGTGCTGCGGCTCGTCGCGCGGGCCCGGCAGCGGGCGGCGGCCCGGGCTGCCGCCGGTGGCGTGACCGGCGCACTGCCGGTCGGCGACGCACCGCTGGAGCGCGGGAAGTTCCTCGCCTGGGTCGGGGCCGTACCGCTCATGGCCGGTGCCGTCCTGGTCGCCACCTCCGGCGGGTGGCAGCTCACCGACGACCCGCGGACCACCCCGGCCGTCGGCTGGTTCGTCGTCGGACTCGGCGTCACGGTCCTGGCGTCCGCCGCGCTCGGCCGGTGGCGTGCCGCCGGGCTGCGCCGGGAGCCGGTGCCCGTGCTGCGGGTGCTGATGCGGGTGAACACCGACGTGGACGCCGAGGTGTACGCCGCCGACGACCTGGAGGCGGTGCGGCCGCTGTTCACCGTCGCGACGTCGGAGCTGGACGATGACGATGACGATGACGAACCCAAGGGCGAAGCCGAAGCCGAAGCCGAAGCCGATGACGACGACGAAGGCGACGACGAGGAGATCCAGGAACTCCTCGACCGCATCGACGCCGACCAGCCCGGCCCCCTCCGGGAAGCCGTCCTCCACGGCCTGCCCTACGACGGTGCCGAGGTGCTGCTCGTCATCGCCGCGGTGGAGCCCGACGAGCCGGCGGTGGTGGAGTGGTCCACCGGGCCTGTGCGGCCGTTCTCCGCGGGTGCCGTGCGGCGTCGGCTCGCGGGGGAGAAGCGCGCGGTGGCGGACGAGGCGCGGCAGCGGGCTGCCGTCGACGACGTCGCGGGGCGGCTGCGTGGGCAGGAGGCCGTGGAGGTGCGGCGGTGGCGGGCCGGGTGGGCCGACTGGCTGTCGGTGGCGCTGGGCGCCGTATGGATCGGCGTCCTTTTCGTGACCGAGGGCGGGCTGTGGCGGTACGTCCTCGGCGCGCTGCTGGGACTCGGCATGGCCCTGATGGTGCCGCGCCAACTCGCCTGGAGTGTCACCGCCGACCGCGAGGGGCTGTGGTTCAACGGCCTGCGCAGGATCCGGCACCTCGCGTGGGACGACGTGCGGATCGTCGAGAGCAAGGGGCCCGAGCTGAAGATCGGCAGCGGCCGGAGCGTCTTCGGGGAGTGGTCGGTGGACACGCTCCGTTGGCGCCGCCTGGAGCGGAAGATGGGCCTGGTCCACCCCTACGACCGGCTCGCCGCCGAGGTCACGGCGATGTGGCGGGACCCGGACGCACGTCCGGCCGGGGTGAGCGACGAACGCCGACGCGGGCGCCCGCTGTGGCCGCTCGCGGTGCTCATCGCGCTGGGGTGGACGGTGCTGGTGTTCTGGGGGTGAGGCTGGGCGGGACGGCGTCCCAGGAACACGGTGGGCCCCAAGTTCCGGTGAGTCGCCCTGTGTTGGGCCTCAGGGGGCGGCCGGCCACACCAGCGTCATGTACGCGGAGCGGACGACCGCCGCGCGAAGACCAGCGCGGCGACGAGCGTCCGCTGTGGCCGCTCGCGGTGGTCATCGCGCTGGGGTGGACGGTGCTGGTGTTCTGGGGGTGAGCGCTGGGCGATACGGCGCCCCAGGAGCGCCGAGAGCCCCAAGTGCCGGTGAACCGGCCCGTGTTGGACGTCAGGGCGCGGCCGGCCACACCAGTGCCATGTACGCGCCGAAGTACGCCGAGCCGACGACCGCCGTCGCGAGGGCCAGCGTGCGGTAGCGGCGGGAGGCGCGGGACAGATGGAGGGCGACGGGGAGCAGGAGCGGGAAGGCGGGCAGGAGGAAGCGGGCGCGTGGGAAGTAGACGCCGCCGCTGCCCAGGACGATCGCCAGCAGTACGGCCGTGAAGACCAGCAGCACCGCCGGCTGCCGGTCCGCCACCGACAGCCCGAACAGCACCACCGACGCGACCAGCGTGAGCGTCACCATCACCAGGAACAGCTCGGGAGTCGAGTCGCGCGCGAGCAACTGCCGCATCAGACGCAGGGTTTCGCGACCGCCGTCCAACTCGTTGTGCCACAGCCGCTGTACGGCGAAGTAGCCGTCCCAGCGGCCCAGGCGCAGGCCCACCCAGCCGACGTATCCGCACCAGCCGAGCGGCGCGATCGCCGCGGCCGCGAGGGCGCGTGGCGAGAAGCGGCGGCGCAGGGCGAGCAGGGCCGCCACCGTGACGGCCGCCGCCACCGCGACGCCGGTCGGACGGGTCAGGCCGGCGAGGGTCGCGAGCCAGGCCGCGGTGAGGAGGCGGCCGGTGAGCACGGCGTACAGGGACCACGCCGCGAGCGCCGTGAACAGGGGCTCGGTGTAGCCCATCCACTGCACAAGACCGACCGGGAGCGCGGCCCACAGGACGGCGAGGAGGACGCCCACCCGGCGGCCGTACAGCCGGTCCCCGACGGCGAAGACGCCCCATGCGGCGACGACGGAGGCGATGACGGCGATGGCGAGGCCGGTGCTGGCCCGCGTGCCAGGGGTGACCGCTGCGACCGCCTTGATCAGGATCGGGTAGAGCGGGAAGAAGGCGAGGTTGTTGGCGCTGGGCGCGGTGCCGAGTTCGCGCGCGTAGCCGTGGTCGGCGATGCCGAGGTACCAGTCGGCGTCCCACTGCGTCGCCAGGATCGGCCAGACGCCGTGGCCCCGGCGGTGCGCCCAGACGGTGAGGAGCGCGAGGCCTGTGCCGCGTACGGCGAGGTAGGCGAGGAGGGCGGGGGCCGCGCGGCGCAGGGCGTGCAGGGGAGCGGGGAGCGCACGCGGGGGCGACGGTGGCGGGGAGCCGGGGGCGGTGGTCGCTCGGGGTGTCGGCCGGGATGCGGTCGTGGACACGGCGGCGGCTCCAGACGGCTCGGTGAGGCGGTTCCGTCCACCGTTGCCCGGGGGCTGGGGCCGGGCGTGGAGCCCGGGTCAACCGCCGCGAGGAAATCACCCGACGGGGTGCCTCCGGATGGGGGCACCCCGTCGAGAACCCTCAGATACCGGCCGCCGCCGACAGGTCCCGCTTGATCGCCGCCAGCAGATCGGCCGCCTTGGCGCGGGCCGCCGGGAGGTCGGCGTGTGTCCCGACCGGGACGACGACCTCCAGGTAGCACTTCAGCTTGGGCTCCGTGCCGCTGGGGCGGACGATGACGCGGGCGCCGTCGAGGGTGTAGCGCAGTCCGTCGGTGGGCGGCAGCGTCTCGGTGCCCTGGGTGAGGTCCTCGGCGCGGGTGATGGCCAGACCGGCGAGCTGCGTCGGCGGCTGCTCCCGCAGCTGCCGCATGGCGTTCGCGATGACCGACAGGTCCTGGACCCGGACCGAGAGCTGGTCCGTGGCGTGCAGACCGTGGTCCACGGCGAGGTCGTCGAGCCGGTCGAGCAGCGTGCGGCCCTCGGCCTTGAGGACGGAGGCCAGCTCGGTGATCAGCAGGGCGGCCGTGATGCCGTCCTTGTCGCGTACGCCCTCGGGGTCGACGCAGTAGCCGAGGGCCTCCTCGTAGCCGTAGCGCAGGCCGTCGACGCGGGCGATCCACTTGAAGCCGGTGAGGGTCTCTTCGTACGGCAGCCCCGCCTTCTCGGCGATCCGGCCGAGGAGGGAGGAGGAGACGATGGACTCCGCGAACGTGCCCTGTGCTCCCCGGTCGACCAGATGGGCGGCGAGCAGCGCACCGACCTCGTCGCCGCGCAGCATCCGCCACTCCTCGCCGTCCTTCACGGCCACGGCGCAGCGGTCGGCGTCGGGGTCGTTGGCGATGACGAGGTCCGGCTCGGTCTCGCGGGCCCTGGCGAAGGCGAGGTCCATCGCGCCGGGCTCTTCCGGGTTGGGGAAGGCGACCGTGGGGAAGTCCGGGTCGGGGTCGGCCTGCTCGGCGACGAGCGCGGGGGCGGGGAAGCCGGCGCGGTCGAAGGCGGCGAGGAGGACGTCCTTGCCGACGCCGTGCATCGCCGTGTAGACGGTGCGGGCGGTGCGGGGGGAGCCCTCGGCCAGTACGGCGTCCGTGCGGGCCAGGTATGCCTGCAGGACGCTGTCGTCGAGGATCTCCCAGCCCTCGGTCGGTCGGGGGACGACCGTGAGGGACGGGACGGCGGCGATCTCCTCCGCGATGTCGATGTCCGCGGGCGGGACGATCTGGGAGCCGTCGCCGAGGTAGACCTTGTAGCCGTTGTCGCGGGGCGGGTTGTGGCTGGCGGTGACCTCCACGCCGGCGACCGCGCCGAGGTGCCTTATGGCGTACGCCAGGACCGGGGTGGGGAGGGGGCGGGGGAGTACCGCGGCGCGCAGGCCCGCGCCCGTCATCACGGCCGCCGTGTCGCGGGCGAAGTCCTCCGACTTGTGGCGGGCGTCGTAGCCGATGACGACGAGGCCGTCTTCGTGGCCCTGTTTCCTGAGGTACGCGGCGAGGCCCGCGGCGGCGCGGATCACGACGGTGCGGTTCATCCGCATCGGGCCGGCGCCGATCTCCCCGCGCAGGCCCGCGGTGCCGAACTGGAGGGTGCCGCTGAAGCGGTCGGCGAGCTCGTCGATGTCCACGGCGTCGATGAGCTTGGCGAGCTCGTCGCGGGTCTCCGGGTCCGGGTCCTCGGCGAGCCACGCCTGGGCCCGGGCGATGAGATCGTCGTGCACGTCGGTCAGCCTCTCGTTGTGTGTCGATCGGAGCGGGTCGGGTGCGGGCTCGGAGGGTTTCGCCCCCGCCGCCCCTACCCGTCCCATCCTTCTGGGGCTCCGCCCCAGACCCCGCTCCTCAAACTCCCCCAGAGGGGGCACCCCCAAGGGGCTGAGTGGTTCAGCCCGTCCGGCGTTTGAGGACGAGGCCCGTTCAGGGCCGAATCGGGGGTCTGGGGGCGGCAGCCCCCAGGGACGGGACGGGTAGGGGCGGCGGGGGCGAAAACGCCCTACAGCCGCCCCAGCACCTGCGCCAGCAGCGAGCCCATCTGCGTCGCCGAGTCGCGCCCGGCCTGCAGGACCTCCTCGTGGTTGAGGGGCTCGCCCGTCATCCCGGCGGCGAGGTTCGTCACCAGGGAGATGCCCAGCACCTCGGCCCCCGCCTCACGCGCCGCGATCGCTTCGAGCACCGTCGACATGCCCACCAGGTCCGCGCCGATCACCCGAGCCATCCGGATCTCCGCCGGCGTCTCGTAGTGCGGGCCGGGGAACTGGGCGTAGACGCCCTCCTCCAGCGTGGCGTCGATCTCCTTGCACAGGGCACGCAGCCGCGGCGAGTACAGATCGGTGAGGTCGACGAAGTTCGCGCCGATGATCGGGGACGTCGCCGTGAGGTTGATGTGGTCGCTGATCAGGACCGGCTGGCCGGGGCGCATGCCCTCGCGCAGACCGCCGCAGCCGTTGGTGAGGACGACCGTCTTGCAGCCGGCCGCCACCGCCGTACGGACGCCGTGCGCGACGGCGGCCACACCGCGGCCCTCGTAGTAGTGCGTGCGGCCCAGGAACACGAGCGCGCGCTTGTTTCCGATCCGGTAGGAGCGGATCTTGCCGCCGTGCCCTTCCACCGCCGGCGGGGGGAACCCGGGCAGCTCGGTGACCTGGAACTCGGCCTCGGGTGCGCCGAGGGCGTCCACGGCCGGAGCCCAGCCGGAGCCCATCACGAGGGCGACGTCGTGGGTCTCGGCGCCCGTGAGTTCGCGCAGGCGCGAGGCGGCGGCGTCGGCGGCCGCGTGGGGGTCGCCCTGGATGTCGTCCGGAAGAAGAGATGCGTTCACGCGACTGAGGGTAGCCGGTTTGGGCCTACGCGCGTAGATGACAGAGCTCACGGGATGGCGATCGTTGTCTTGTCGTTTCCAACGAAGAATGTGACGGGAGGGGCGGAAGGGACGAGGGAGCCCGTGCCGAGCAGCCGGTGAGGTCAGCGCCCGCTCAACACGGTCGCTTCCGCAGCTCCATCACATAGTCGTGCGGTGCCCCCGCCGACTCCGCCGCGTCCGCGACCTCGCCCAGATAACGGGCCGACGGCAGCCCGCCTTCGTAGGCGTTCAGCACGAACACCCACGCCGGCTCCTCGCCCTCCAGCGTGTGCACCCGTACCCGGAGCCTGCGGTATATCCCGAGACCGACACCCTCCCAGCGGTCCAGGGACTCCTCGTCCATCGGCGCGATGTCGTACAGCGCGACGAAGACCTGCTCGCCCGGCTCCTCGACGAGCGTCGCCAGCGCACCGTCCCAGCCGAGCTGCTCGCCCCCGAACGTCAGTCGCCACCCGTTCAGCCAGCCGGTGGCGCGCAGCGGCGAGTGGGGGGCGCGGCGGGTCATCAGCCGCGCGTCGAGATTGCCGGCGTACGCGGCGTAGAGCGACATGCAGAGAGGGTACGGCAGCCGAATCGCTCGCCCCTCCCGTAACAGTGGTGTCTCGGGCGGGCCCCCAGGCAGTACCACCGTGAGGCGTGCGTGACAATGGAGTACGTGACTCGGATCGTGATCATCGGTGGCGGACCCGGCGGATACGAGGCGGCCCTGGTGGCCGCCCAGCTCGGCGCGGAGGTGACCGTCGTCGACTGCGACGGTCTGGGCGGGGCGTCGGTACTCACCGACTGCGTGCCGTCGAAGACCCTTATCGCTACGGCCGAGGTGATGACCACCTTCGACTCCTCGTACGAGGAGCTGGGCATCATCGTCGCCGACGACACCCCGCACGTCGACACGCCCGCCCGGGTCGTCGGCGTCGACCTGGGCAAGGTCAACCGGCGTGTCAAGCGGCTCGCGCTCGCCCAGTCCCACGACATCACGGCCTCCGTCACCCGCGCCGGCGCCAGGGTCCTTCGCGGCCGCGGCCGGCTGGAGGGCATGCAGGGCCTCGACGGGTCACGCAAGGTCGTCGTCCGCGCCGCCGACGGCACCGAGGAGACCCTCACCGCCGACGCCGTCCTCATCGCCACCGGCGGTCACCCGCGCGAGCTGCCCGACGCCCAGCCCGACGGCGAGCGCATCCTCAACTGGACCCAGGTCTACGACCTCAACGAGCTGCCCGAGGAGCTCATCGTGGTCGGCTCGGGTGTCACCGGCGCCGAGTTCGCCGGTGCCTACCAGGCGCTCGGCTCGCGAGTCACCCTCGTCTCGTCCCGGGACCGCGTGCTGCCCGGCGAGGACCCGGACGCCGCCGCCGTCCTGGAGGACGTCTTCCGACGCCGCGGCATGAACGTCATGGCCCGCTCGCGCGCCGCCGCCGCCAAACGGGTCGGCGACCGGGTCGAGGTCACCCTCGCCGACGGCCGCGTCATCAGCGGCTCCCACTGTCTGATGGCCGTCGGTGCCATCCCGAACTCCGAGGGCATGGGCCTGGAGGAGGCCGGTGTCAAGCTGCGCGAGTCCGGGCACATCTGGACCGACAAGGTGTCCAGGACGACCGCGCCGGGTGTGTACGCGGCCGGTGACGTGACCGGTGTGTTCGCGCTCGCGTCCGTCGCCGCCATGCAGGGGCGTATCGCCATGTACCACTTCCTGGGCGATGCCGTGGCCCCGCTGAACCTCAAGACCGTGTCCTCCAACGTCTTCACCGACCCCGAGATCGCCACCGTCGGCTACTCCCAGGCGGACGTGGACGCGGGCAAGATCGACGCCCGGGTCGTCAAGCTGCCGCTGCTGCGCAACCCGCGCGCGAAGATGCAGGGCATCCGGGACGGCTTCGTCAAGATCTTCTGCCGTCCGGGCACCGGCATCGTGGTCGGCGGTGTGGTCGTGTCACCGCGCGCCTCGGAACTGATCCATCCGATCTCGATCGCGGTCGACAACAATCTGACGGTCGAACAGATCGCGAACGCCTTCACCGTGTACCCCTCCCTTTCGGGGTCGATCGCCGAGGTGGCACGGCAGTTGCATACGCGGAAGTCCGGCGGCGAACTCTGACGGCCGGAACCAACTCCTCGCTGGTCACGGGGAGTTGTCGAGCATGCGTACGGCATAGGCGGCGGGACTAGGCCCTATACCACTCCTTGCCCTCGCGTGCGAACAACTTCTGTTATTCGGCGCAAACTGCTGAAACCAGACGGTCGTTGGGGTTACTGTCAGTTTCGTGTTCGCTGCAGAACGTCGCCAATTGATCCTCGAAATGGTGCGAGCGAACGGGGCCGTGTCGCTCCGTGAGCTCGCCCGCGTCGTCCAGACCTCCGAAGTGACCGTACGGCGGGACGTGCGCGCACTGGAGGCAGAAGGACTCCTCGACCGCCGGCATGGCGGTGCGGTATTGCCGGGCGGGTTCACGCGGGAGTCCGGCTTTCCGCAGAAGTCACATCTCGCGACCGCCGAGAAGACGGCCATCGCCGACCTCGCCGCGAATTTCGTGGAAGAGGGCGAGGCGATCGTCGTCGGGGCGGGGACCACCACACAGGAGCTCGCCCGTCGGCTCGCTCGCGTCCCCGGTCTGACCGTCGTCACCAACTCCCTGCTGGTGGCACAGGCGTTGGCCCATGCCAACCGGGTCGAGGTCGTGATGACCGGCGGTACGCTCCGCGGCTCGAACTACGCCCTGGTCGGCAGCGGTGCCGAGCAGTCCCTGCAGGGGCTGCGCGTGTCGAGGGCCTTCATCTCCGGGAGCGGCCTCACCGCCGAGCGTGGGCTGTCCACGTCCAACATGCTCTCGGCCTCCGTCGACCGGGCGCTCGTCCAGGCGGCCGCGGAGGTCGTCGTCCTCGCCGATCACACCAAGCTCGGCACGGACACGATGTTCCAGACGGTGCCCACGGATGTCATCACGCGACTGGTCACCGACGAGCCGCCGGGCCATGACGACCGTGCCCACACCGAGCTGCAGGCTCTTGCCGACCAAGGGGTGCAGATCGCCGTGGCGGGGGCGAGCGGGAACCCGGGGGGTGAGGAGGTCCCGGCCCGGCGTCAACAGCGGCCTGCTCTGCCGGGGCCGCGGCGAGGGCAACCGCCGGGGGCCGGGTTGCGGAGTGCTGCTGCGGCGGTGCTGGGTGAGCAGGGAGCTGAGCGGGCTCGCGTTGCGGATCTGCGGCGGCGTTAGGTTCGCCTGTTCGCCGTAGGGGTTTGCGTTGTCGCGCGGGTGCGGGCTGTGTGTGGTTGATCGCGCAGTTCCCCGCGCCCCTTAGGGCACTGCCCCTGGGCCTACTGGTTTCAACTGTCCTTCAAACCCCGGAGCGTCAGGTACAGCAACCTGTCCGCCAGTTCCGGGTCCCCCGGTGTCTCCTCCGCCGCCAACGCGATCGCGTGGGTGAGTTGGAGGAGGTCGCCGATCGCCACGTCCTTTCTGACCGTGCCCGCCTCCTGGGCGCGTGCCAGCAGTGCGCCGCCCGCCTCGCGGATCGGGCCGCTGCAGCGGGCCAGGGCCGAGGTGGTGTCGTAGGAGACGGACATCAGGGAGCGGGCCAGGCCGCGGTACTCGCCGGCGTGGGTGACCATCTCGCGCAGCCACTTCACCAGGGCCGCGCACGGCTCGGGGGCGTGCAGGAGTTCGCGGGAGCGGGTCAGGAGGTCGCCGGCCGCCTCCTCGAAGACGGCGCTCAACAGGGCGTCGCGGTTGGGGAAGTGGCGGTAGAGGGTGCCGATGCCCACGCCCGCCCGACGGGCCACGTCCTCCAGGGAGGCGTCGGTGCCGTGCTCGGCGAAGGCGGAGCGGGCCTCGCTGAGCAGCCGGTCGTAGTTGCGGCGGGCGTCGGCGCGCATGGCACGCGGCTGGACCGGCGTCGCCGCCGCGCTCCCGTGCCCCGCACTCTCGTGTGAGGTCGCGCCCACCATGGCTTCCACCTGCCCTCTCTCACGCCCTCGGCGTGCCTCCAGGATGCCACCGAGCCGAAAACGGGGCGCCCGGCGGACCACTGCTCCAGTCCGCCGGGCGCCCCGGGATGTCGTACGGAAATCGTCGTACGGTCAGTCCTTGATCTCGCAGATGGCCGCGCCGGAGGTGAGCGAGGCGCCGACCTCGGCGGACAGGCCCTTGACGGTGCCCGACTTGTGGGCGTTCAGGGGCTGTTCCATCTTCATCGCTTCGAGGACGACGATCAGGTCGCCCTCCTTGACCTCCTGGCCCTCCTCGACGGCGACCTTGACGATGGTGCCCTGCATCGGGGAGGCGAGGGTGTCGCCGGAGGCCGCGGGGCCGGACTTCTTCGCCGCGCGGCGCTTGGGCTTGGCCCCGGCGGCGAGGCCGGTGCGGGCCAGCGTCATGCCGAGGGAGGACGGGAGGGAGACCTCCAGGCGCTTGCCGCCGACCTCGACGACGATCGTCTCGCGGTCCGGGTCCTCGTCCGCCTCGGTGTCGGTGGGGGCGGCGAAGGGCTTGATGTCGTTGACGAACTCGGTCTCGATCCAGCGGGTGTGGACCGTGAACGGGTCCTCGCTGCCGGTGAGTTCGGGCGCGAACGCCGGGTCCTTCACCACCGCGCGGTGGAACGGGATGGCGGTGGCCATGCCCTCGACCTGGAACTCGGCCAGCGCCCGGGCCGCGCGCTGCAGGGCCTGCTCGCGGGTGGCGCCGGTGACGATCAGCTTGGCCAGCAGGGAGTCCCAGGCCGGGCCGATGACCGAGCCGGACTCGACGCCCGCGTCGAGGCGGACACCGGGGCCGCTGGGCGCGTCGAAGGTGGTCACCGTGCCGGGGGCGGGCAGGAAGTTGCGGCCCGGGTCCTCGCCGTTGATGCGGAACTCGAAGGAGTGGCCGCGCAGGGCGGGGTCGTCGTAGCCGAGTTCCTCGCCGTCGGCGATGCGGAACATCTCGCGCACCAGGTCGATGCCGGCCACCTCCTCGGTGACCGGGTGCTCGACCTGGAGGCGGGTGTTGACCTCCAGGAAGGAGATCGTGCCGTCCAGGCCGACGAGGAACTCGACCGTGCCGGCGCCGACGTAGCCGGCCTCCTTCAGGATCGCCTTGGAGGACGAGTACAGCTCGGCCACCTGCTCGTCGGAGAGGAAGGGCGCCGGGGCCTCCTCCACGAGCTTCTGGTGGCGGCGCTGCAGCGAGCAGTCACGGGTGGAGACCACGACCACGTTGCCGTGCTGGTCGGCCAGGCACTGCGTCTCCACGTGGCGGGGCTTGTCCAGGTAGCGCTCGACGAAGCACTCCCCGCGGCCGAACGCGGCGACCGCCTCGCGCACCGCCGACTCGTACAGCTCGGGCACCTCTTCGAGGGTGCGGGCGACCTTCAGGCCGCGTCCGCCACCGCCGAACGCCGCCTTGATCGCGATCGGCAGGCCGTGCTCCTCGGCGAAGGCGACGACCTCGTCGGCACCGGCGACCGGGTCGGGCGTGCCCGCGACCAGGGGCGCGCCGGCGCGCTGGGCGATGTGCCGGGCGGCGACCTTGTCACCCAGGTCACGGATGGCCTGCGGCGGCGGGCCGATCCAGATCAGACCGGCGTTCAGGACCGCCTGGGCGAAGTCGGCGTTCTCCGAGAGGAAGCCGTACCCGGGGTGGATGGCGTCCGCGCCGGACTCCCGGGCCGCCTTGAGGACCTTGTCGATGTCCAGGTAGCTGGTGGCCGGTGTGTCACCGCCCAGGGCGAACGCCTCATCCGCGGCGCGGACATGCAATGCGTCCCGGTCCGGGTCCGCGTAGACGGCCACGCTCGCGATCCCGGCGTCCCGGCAGGCCCGGGCCACGCGGACAGCGATTTCGCCACGGTTGGCGATGAGCACCTTGCGCACGATTGAGGCTCCCTCCTTGAAACAAGCCGAGTTTAGGGACTGCCGACACGCAACATCGACCCGTCCCCGGTGGTGAGCTTGCCCACACGGAGCGTGACTCCGGGCTCGCTCGACCCGCGAAATCCCATGTCGCGCCTCGGCACGCAGGTCTCTCCCGGAAAACCCTAGCCCTCCGCTGTGGTCAAGGTCTCTGTCATCACGTGCTGCGGGCCACTTGGTTTCTTTGTGGAATCCCTACGAATGGCCCAATGATTCTTTGCCCCTGCCCGAACCCTTGTCCCGGGGTTTACCCGTTAGTAGCGTTCGCGATGTCTCGAACGTACTTGGAGTAACGGGCGTCCGGCTTGGGCGGCAGTCGAAAGTGGGTGGGGGCCGGATGGTGCGCAGGTCGGTGGCGTGGGTGTTGGCACTCGTGCTCTTCGTCGAGGCGCTCGGCATCGCGGGGCTGAACTGGCTCCTCGGGAATGTCGTCGACGGTCAGCACATGTCCCTGGCGGGCCTGGACCCTGACGTGATGTCGATGTCCTCGAAGGTCGGCGGCCTGGTCTTCGGCGCCTACTTCGCGCTGTGCGGCCTGGTCGCCCTGCTCGTGGCCCTGCGCAACCGTGCCCCGGCCGGCCTCGGCCGCATCCTGCTGATCAGCGCGGCCGTGGTGCACGGGCTGCTGGGCGCCCTCACCTGGGGCCTGGTGGGCTGGACGGCGTTCGTGTTCATGATGGTCGTCCTCGGCCTGATAGTGCTGCTGCTCATGACGTACGACGCCCAGGGCGCGCCCGAGGGGCCCGCCGACGCTGTCCCCGACGGGGACAAGGGCGACGACGGCTCCCCGGCCGGGGGCTCCCCGGTCACCCCTCCGCCGGCGCCCACAACTCCGTGATGCCGATGCCCAGTTGGCCGAGCAGTCGCCGCACCAGCGGCAGGCTGATGCCGATCACATTGCCGTGGTCGCCGTCGATCCCGTCGATGAACGGCGCCGAGCGGCCGTCGAGCGTGAACGCCCCGGCGACGTAGAGGGGTTCGCCGGAGGCGACGTACGCCGCGATCTCCTCGTCGGTCGGCTCGCCGAAGCGGACGACCGTGGAGGCGGTCGCGGAGGTGTACCGGCCGGTGACGGTGTCGTAGACGCAGTGGCCGGTCTGCAGTGTGCCCGCCCGGCCGCGCATCGACTTCCAGCGGGCCGTGGCCTCCTCGGCGTCGGCCGGCTTGCCCAGGGCCTCGCCGTCCAGGTCGAGGACCGAGTCGCAGCCGATCACGATCGCGCCCTTGACCTCCGGCTTCGCCGCCACGACGGAGGCCTTCGCCTCGGCCAGGGCCAGCGCCAGGTCGGCGGGGGTGGGCGCGGTGACGGCGTCCTCGTCGACGCCGCTCACGATGACCTCGGGATCCAGTCCTGCCTGGCGGAGCAGATTGAGGCGGGCGGGGGACTGGGAGGCGAGGACGAGTCGGCGGCGCGGCTGATCAGTCATGCGGTCAGCGTATCGGCGGCCCGGCCGGACGCACGGCAGCCGGATTCACCACAGTCCGAGCACGATCATCGTGAGCACCATGGCCAGCGCCATGAGAACGCCCAGCCGCCGCAACATCTCCTGCATGTCGCGCAGTTCCTTGGGCGGCTCGTTCTCCGGGTCGGACCACAGCATGCCTTCCATCGTCGGTCGGGGGTCCGGGGCGGCGCCTGAGTACGCGTACTCAACTTTCCTCCAAACGGTGCTAGCGTGCCATTAGCTAATGGGGCTACAGTTCCGTTTAATGACCTCTGGAGGGTGTGCCATGTTCACCGCTTCCTGGATCGCGTCACCGCAGCCGCCCAGCGAGGGCTTCACGCCCAACTGGTCCCGCGAGGGCTTCTGGCGCCAGTCACTGCGGCAGGTCGTACGGCTGTCGGCGGGGGGTGGCCGGGTGCGGGTGCGGCTCTCCCACGCCTACGGCACCTCGCCGGTGCGGGTCGCGGGGGCGAGCGTGGGGGTTACGGCCGCCGGGGCCGACGTGCGGCCGGGGTCGCTCACCCGGCTCACCTTCGCGGGCGCCGACGAGGCCGGGATACCGGCGCGCGGGGAGATCGTCAGCGACGATGTCCCGCTCGCCGTCGCCGCCGGGGAGTCGGTGACCGTGACCCTGTACTTCGACGCCGCGACCGGCCCCGCGACCTTCCACGCGCAGGCCTTCACGGCGGGCTACCGGGGTGAGGGCGACCGGTCGGCGGACCCGGACGGTGAGGGCTTCGATGCCGCGACCGAGTCCTGGTACTTCCTGTCGGCCGTGGAGGTCGACGCCGGCCGCGCGGATGCCGTCGCCCTCTTCGGCGACTCGATCACGGACGGGTTCGGCTCGACACCGGGCACGAACCGGCGCTGGTCGGACGCGCTCGCCCGGCGCGCGGGGCGGCCGGTCCTCAACGCGGGGATCGGCGGGAACCTGCTGCTCAACGACTCCGCGTGGTATGGCGAGCGGGGCGTCCGGCGGCTGCGCCGGGACGTCCTCGACCAGGTCGGCGTGGACACGCTCGTCGTCCTGCTCGGCCTCAACGACATCGGCTTCAGCGAGACGGACGAGCAGCCGACGTACAAGCCGGCGCCCGTGGTGGAGGCGGAGGAACTCATCGCCGGGCACCGGGAGTTGATACGGCAGGGCAGGGCGGCCGGGCTGAGGGTGATCGGGGCGACGCTGCTGCCGTTCGGGGGCTCGGACCACTGGGGTGAGCACGCGGCCAAGGTGAGTCACGAGCTGAACGAGTGGATCCGTTGCTCGGGGGAGTACGACGCGGTGGTGGACCTCGACCGGGCGCTGGCCGACCCCGCGGACACCGACCGACTGCACCCGTCGTACGACTTCGGCGATCACCTGCACCCGAACGACGCGGGATACGAGGTGATGGCCGAAGCCGTGTCGACGGTTCTCCGAACTATCTGAACTATCCGAAGAACTATCTGAACTATCCGAACTAGCTGGGCCAGTACGTGCGCGACCACGTCGTCGGCCCCGGCTGCGGCAGCCGCTGTGCCGCGATGCGGGCCGGGTCGGACCAGGAGTCGCGCGGGGTGGGTGCGCCGGGCGGGAGGGTGCTCGCCGCCGCGGCGCGGGCGCGGACCACCGCCAGTGCGGCGGCCAGCTCCTCCGGTGTCGGGTTGCCCCGTAGGACCTTGATGTTCATCGTGGCTCCCAGCAGGCCTAGAGGGGGATGTTGCCGTGCTTCTTCGGAGGCAGGGATTCCCGCTTGGTGCGCAGCTGACGCAGGCCGCGTACGACATGGCGGCGGGTGTCGGACGGCATGATGACGGAGTCGATGTAGCCGCGCTCGGCCGCGATGTAGGGATTGAGGAGGGTGTCCTCGTACTCCCGGATCAGCCGGGCGCGCACCGCCTCCAGGTCCTCCCCGTTGGCCTCCGCCTCGGCGATCGTGCGCCGGTGCAGGATGTTGACCGCGCCCTGGGCGCCCATCACGGCGATCTGGGCGGTGGGCCAGGCCAGGTTGAGGTCGGCGCCGAGGTGCTTGGAGCCCATGACGTCGTAGGCGCCGCCGAAGGCCTTGCGGGTGATGACCGTGATGAGCGGGACCGTCGCCTCGGCGTAGGCGTAGATCAGCTTGGCACCGCGGCGGATGATGCCGTCGTGCTCCTGGTCGACGCCCGGGAGGAAGCCGGGCACGTCGACGAAGGTGATGACCGGGACGTTGAAGGCGTCGCAGGTGCGCACGAAGCGCGCGGCCTTCTCGGAGGCGGCGATGTCGAGGCAACCGGCGAACTGCATCGGCTGGTTGGCGACGATCCCGACGGGACGGCCCTCGACCCGGCCGAAGCCGGTGACGATGTTCGGCGCGAACAGCGGCTGTGTCTCGAAGAACTCGGCGTCGTCCAGGATGTGCTCGATCACCGCGTGCATGTCGTACGGCTGGTTCGCGCTGTCCGGCACGATCGTGTCCAGCTCGCGGTCCTCGTCGGTGACGTCGAGGTCCGCCTCCTCCGGGAACGCCGGGGGCTCGGAGAGGTTGTTCGACGGCAGGTACGACAGCAGCTGCTTGACGTACTCGATGGCGTCCTTCTCGTCCCCGGCCATGTGATGCGCCACGCCGGAGGCCGAGTTGTGGGTGCGCGCGCCGCCCAGCTCCTCGAAGCCGACGTCCTCGCCGGTGACGGTCTTGATGACGTCCGGGCCGGTGATGAACATGTGCGAGGTCTGGTCGACCATGACCGTGAAGTCGGTGATCGCCGGGGAGTAGACCGCGCCGCCCGCACAGGGGCCGACGACGAGCGAGATCTGCGGGATGACCCCGGAGGCGTGGGTGTTGCGGCGGAAGATCTCGCCGTACGCGCCCAGCGAGGCCACACCCTCCTGGATGCGGGCGCCGCCGGAGTCGTTGATGCCGATGACCGGGCAGCCGGTCTTCAGCGCGAAGTCCATGACCTTGACGATCTTCTGGCCGTAGACCTCGCCCAACGCACCGCCGAACACGGTGAAGTCCTGGGAGAACACGGCGACGGGGCGGCCGTCGACCGTGCCGTACCCGGTGACCACGCCGTCGCCGTACGGGCGGTTCTTCTCCAGGCCGAAGTTGGTGGAGCGGTGCCGGGCGAACTCGTCGAGCTCGACGAAGGACCCCTCGTCGAGGAGCAGCTCGATGCGCTCACGGGCCGTCAACTTGCCCTTGGCGTGCTGCTTTTCGACGGCGCGTGCGGAGCCGGCGTGCGTCGCTTCCTCGATACGGCGCTGGAGATCCGCGAGCTTGCCCGCGGTGGTGTGGATGTCGATCCCTGAGGACTCTTGGATCTCGTGACGCTCTTCCGGCTCGGACATCGGGATGGCGCTCCCTGCCTGCTCAAAAGGGGGGACGGTTACTCATCCGTAGAGTAGTGGGGGGCCTACGAAACAGCAGTGCGGCGTTTCACACACCTAGGGTGGCTTGCATGACGCCGCGAGATGCATCAGATGACAGCCGCTGGTCCGACCTGGACCGTCCGCCGCTGAACGCCGCCGCACTGCGGCGCGGGCTCGTTCGGGAGGGCGGGCTGTGGCGCGACGTGGAGGTGGTGCCGAGCACCGGCTCCACCAACACCGACCTGGTGGACCTGGCGACCGGGGGCAAGGCGGGCGAGGGCGCGATCCTGGTCGCCGAGGAGCAGACGGCCGGCAAGGGACGCCTGGACCGGCAGTGGACGGCACCGGCCCGCTCGGGGCTGTTCTTCTCGGTGCTGCTGAACCCCGCCGAGGTGCCGGTGGCCCGCTGGGGGTGGCTGCCGCTGCTCACCGGGGTCGCCGTGGCGACGGGGCTGTCGCGGTCGGCGGGCGTCGACACGGCACTCAAGTGGCCGAACGACCTCCTGGTGACCGTCGGCGGCGAGGAGCGCAAGGCCGGCGGGATCCTCGCGGAACGGGCCGGGAACGCCGGGGTGGTCGTCGGGGTCGGCATCAACGTCACCCTGCGTGAGGACGAGCTGCCGGTGCCCCAGGCGGGCTCGCTGCTGCTCGCCGGGGCCGTCAGCACGGACCGGGATCCGCTGCTGCGGGCCGTGCTGCGGTCGCTGGAGGAGTGGTACGGGCGCTGGCGGGCCGCGGTGGGGGACCCGGTGGTGAGCGGACTGCAGGAGACCTACGCGGCGGGGTGCGCGACGTTGGGGAGGGTCGTGCGGGCCGAGCTGCCGGGCGAGCGGGAGGTCACGGGGGAGGCCGTCGCGATCGACGGGGACGGGCGGCTGGTGCTGGCCACGGGGGACGGGGTGCAGGAGCCCGTGGGAGCGGGAGACATCGTGCACCTGCGGTTGGCGTGAGGGCGCCGACCCGGCCCGTCCGGCCCCTCACCAGGGCCGGTACACCACCGTCGGCCTTCTCTTACGGAGTGAGGTGGCCCACACCTGCCGTACAGTGAAGGCCGGTCGATTACTGACCGCGGCAGATCGGAAGGGCAGCAGGCGTGACCGTCGACGATTCGGGCTCCGGCACGGGCGCGGACGGCCGGGTGGACCCCCACGCCGCCGACCCCGGCGAGGATCCGCTCGCCCTGCGTCTGGAACAGCTCATCCTCGGTGCCGAGCGGCGCTACACCCCGTTTCAGGCCGCTCGCAGCGCGGGCGTCTCCATGGAACTGGCGTCCCGCTTCTGGCGGGCCATGGGCTTCGCCGACATCGGGCAGGCCAAGGCGCTGACCGAGGCCGACGTACTGGCGCTCAGGCGCCTCGCCGGTCTCGTCGAGGCGGGGCTGCTCAGCGAGGCCATGGCCGTGCAGGTGGCGCGGTCGACGGGGCAGACCACCGCCCGGCTGGCCGAGTGGCAGATCGACTCCTTCCTGGAGGGCCTGACCGAGCCCCCGGAGCCGGGCATGACCCGCACCGAGGTCACGTACCCGATCATCGAACTGCTCCTGCCCGAGCTGGAGGAGTTCCTCGTCTACGTCTGGCGGCGTCAGCTCGCCGCCTCGGCCGGCCGGGTCATCCAGGCCGCCGACGACGAGGAGATGGTCGACCGGCGCCTCGCCGTGGGCTTCGCCGACCTGGTCGGCTTCACACGGCTGACCCGCCGGATGGAGGAGGAGGAACTCGGCGAACTCGTCGAGGCCTTCGAGACCACGGCGGCCGACCTGGTCGCCGCGCGCGGGGGACGACTGGTCAAGACGCTCGGCGACGAGGTGCTGTACGCGGCCGACGACGCCGGGATCGCCGCGGAGATCGCCCTGCGCCTCATCGAGACGATGGCGGGCGACGAGACGATGCCCGAGCTGCGGGTCGGCATCGCGTTCGGCACGGTGACCACCCGGATGGGCGATGTCTTCGGTACGACCGTGAACCTTGCGTCCCGGCTGACGTCGATAGCTCCGCGGGATGCCGTGCTCGTCGACAGCGCGTTCGCGGAGGAACTCGTCCGAACGGGTGAAGCGCCGGTGTCGGAGGCGGAGGCGGCGGAGGCGGCTGCGGCGGCGGAGAAAGAGGGGGAGGAGCCGCCGGTGTATCGGTTTGCGTTGCAGCCGATGTGGCAGCGGCCGGTGCGGGGGTTGGGCGTGGTGGAGCCGTGGCTTTTGACGCGGAGGGCGTCCGCCGGGGGCGAGTGAGCGCCGTTGGGCCTTGGGTGGTTTGTCGGCTGCGGGTTCGTCGTGGCTGGTCGCGCCCACGCGGCGGAGCCGCATATCGATACAGCCCCGCGCCCCTGAAGAAGCGGCGTTGTAGTGCTGGACGTTTGTCAGTCGCCGACTGTCGGCGGGTCTACGCATAGGCCGATGATCGGAACGCAGACTGTGCTGTCGTCGGGCTGAGTCGGCTGGGGGGCCGGGGGGTTCGTCGCTGTCTGGCCGGGTGCCGGAGTCGGGGCCGGTCGGGGTGCGTGGGTCGTCGGTGGACGGGGCGCGGGGGTGTCCGCCGGAGCGTCGGTCGTCGCGGTGTCGGCCGTAGTGGGCAGCGGCGGAGTGGTCGCGTTCGTGGTCGGTACGACGATCGTGCCCGTTGTCGGGGTCGTGCCCAGGCCGCCCATGGCCGAGGTGGCCGAGGGGCTTGGGGGCGGGGTGGGTGTCGGGAATGTGGCGGCGGCGTTGGCCGAGCCGTCCGTGTCCGTGTCGGTGGCCAGGTCCGGGGTGGGGTCGGTTTCCGTGGTGCCGAGACCGGTGATGTCGGGGTCCGGGGTCAGGCGTACGAGGCTCAGGGCGCCGGCGGCCAGGGCGAGGCCTCCCGCGGCCAGGAGGACCTTGCGGGGGCGCGGACGGCGGTGGCGGCCTCGGGGGCCGAAGAGTGCCGGCGGTGTCCTGGGCGTCTCGGCTTCCCGTGCCGGCTCTTCCGCCGGTGACCCTTTCGCCGTACCACCCATCGCTGCCCCTCCCCTGCGCTCGCGCCCCCAACGCGCCGTGGTTCGCGCACGCTATGCGCCGGCGTCGGCGGTGCGGTGGGAGTTGGGCGGGATGTCACTCGAACGGGGTGTCCCTTTCCCTGGCGGGGTCCGGCTGCGATGATCGGGGCGAGTGTTGTTAACCCGCGTTAACCGGAGGGTGTCATGAGCGAGGAGCGGTACGGGGAGTTCGTGCTGGTGCGGCGGCACGGTGACGGGCATGTCGCGGAGCTCGTCCTCGACCGGCCCAAGGCCATGAACGCCGTCTCCACGGAGATGGCCCGTTCGATCGCGGGGGCGTGTGCGGCGCTGGGTGCGGACAGCGGTGTGCGGGCGGTGGTGCTGACCTCGACGCATGAGCGGGCGTTCTGTGTCGGCGCGGATCTGAAGGAGCGGAACTCCTTCAGTGACGCGGAGCTGGTGCGGCAGCGGCCGGTGGCGAGGGGGGCGTACACCGGGGTGCTGGAGTTGCCGGTGCCGACGATCGCGGCGGTGCACGGCTTCGCGCTGGGGGGTGGCTTCGAGCTGGCGTTGGCCTGCGATGTGATCGTGGCCGACCGTACGGCCGTGGTGGGGCTGCCCGAGGTGTCGGTCGGGGTGATTCCGGGGGGTGGAGGTACGCAGTTGCTGCCCCGGCGGGTGGGGGCCGCGCGGGCGGCGGAGCTGATCTTCACGGCGCGGCGGGTCGAGGCCGCCGAGGCTCGGGAGCTGGGGTTGGTGGACGAGCTGGTGGAGCAGGGGCGGGCCCGGGAGGAGGCCCTGGCCCTGGGCGCCCGGATCGCCGCGAACTCACCGGTGGGGTTGCGGGCGGCCAAGCGGGCGTTGCGGTTGGGGCAGGGGCTGGATCTGCGGGCCGGGCTGGAGGTCGAGGACGCGGCCTGGCGGGCGGTGGCGTTCTCGGGGGACCGGGCGGAGGGCGTGGCGGCGTTCAACGAGAAGCGGAAGCCGGAGTGGCCGGGGGAGTAGGGGGCTCGCTCGTGTGCCGTGCCTGACCTGGTGCGCTGTCTTCTGCGGGCCTGTCCGTCACTCCAGCGCCGTATCAATGTCCCAGTTCGTCCCAAACCTCCTAGCCTGGAGTGATGGGTGAGGACAGACGGCTCGCGGCCGTGGTGGCGCTGGCGCAGGGGATGGCTGCGGCGCACACCCCGCGTGAGTCCTGGCGGGCGGCGGCGCTCGGGGCGTGTCGGGCGCTGGCGGGGAGCTTTGCCGCGCTGTCGGTGTGGGAGCGGGAGCTCGGGCGGTTGCGGGTGCTGGTGAATGTGGGGGACCGGGCGCAGGGGGAAGAGGAGTTTCCGGGCGACGAGGCCTATCCGGTGCATCAGTTCCCGGAGATCACCGAGTTTCTGCACGAGCGGTGGGCCTCCGGTGGTGAGCCCAACGCCTGGGTGGAGACGGCCGAGGGTCCCGCCGCCGGTCACCCCGGGTACTGCCATCAGCGGGTCGCCGCTCTGCGGCGCCGGGGGCGGGGGTGCTGTGTCGTCGCGCCGATCGTGCTGAACGGGCGGGCCTGGGGGGAGCTGTATGTCGCTCGTCGCGCCGGCTCGCCCGTCTTCGACCGGGGGGACGCCGACTTCGCCACCGTGCTGGCGTCCGTCGTGGCCGCCGGGATCGCGCAGAGTGAGCGGCTGGAGGAGGCGCGGCGGTTGGCGTTCACCGATGCGCTCACCGGGCTGGCCAATCGTCGGGCGGTCGATGTGCGGTTGGAGGAGGCCATCGAGCGGCATCGGCGGCAGGGTGTCGTCGTCAGCCTCGTCGTCTGTGACCTCAATGGGCTCAAGCGGGTCAATGACACGCGGGGGCATGCCGTGGGGGACCGGCTGTTGGAGCGGTTCGGGTCGGTGTTGTCGTTGTGCGGGGCGATGTTGCCCGGGGCGCTGGCCGCGCGGCTCGGGGGGGACGAGTTCTGTCTGCTCGCTGTCGGGTCGCCTGCCGATGATGTGGTGAAGGCCGCGGATGAACTGTGCCGTCGGGCCGGGGAGTTGGAGCTCGGGGAGGGGGTCGCGTGTGGGGTGGCGTCGACCGAGGACGACATCGGGGTCGTTCGGTCCGCTCGGCGGTTGTTCCGGCTTGCGGATGCGGCGCAGTACCAGGCGAAGGCCGTGCGGGCGGAGCGGGCGGTTGTCGCGGGGCGGGAGGGGCCGGACGATCCGGTGGTGCGGCTCGCTGACGCGGAGCCGTCCGGGGAGGGGCTTGTGGAGCGGCGGCGGTTCCGGGGGCGGGTGCCGTGACGGTGGCGGTGGCGGTGCGGGTGCCGCGGCCCTTGAGGGGCCTCGTCCTCAAACGCCGGACGGGCTGAAGTGCCTGGACCGAACGCGGTAAGGGGTGTACCCCCCATCCACTAGTGACATCTTCGTCTTCACTGCGTACGCTCCTGAATATGGATATGCACACTGTGGTGGTGGGGACGTCCGGGGTCGCCGCGTCCGACGTTCTTGCCGTGGCGCGGGGCGGGGCTCGGGTCGAGCTGTCGGGGGAGGCTGTGGCCGCTCTTGCCGCGGCTCGCGGGATCGTGGATGCGCTGGCGGCCAAGCCGGAGCCCGTCTACGGCGTCTCCACCGGGTTCGGTGCCCTGGCGACGCGGCACATCAGCCAGGAGCTGCGGGCCCAGCTGCAGCGCAACATCGTCCGTTCGCACGCCGCGGGGATGGGGCCGCGCGTGGAGCGGGAGGTCGTACGGGCCCTGATGTTCCTGCGGCTCAAGACCGTCTGCTCGGGGCACACGGGCGTACGGCCCGAGGTCGCGCAGACCATGGCCGATGTTCTCAACGCCGGCATCACGCCCGTCGTTCATGAGTACGGGTCCCTCGGGTGTTCCGGTGATCTCGCTCCGCTGTCGCACTGCGCTCTCACGCTCATGGGGGAGGGCGACGCCGAGGGGCCCGACGGGGTCGTGCGGCCCGCCGGTGAGCTGCTTGCCGCGCACGGGATCGCGGCCGTCGAGTTGCGGGAGAAGGAAGGGCTCGCCCTCCTCAACGGCACCGACGGCATGCTCGGCATGCTGATCATGGCCCTCGCCGATCTGGACACCCTGTACAAGTCCGCCGACGTCACCGCCGCCCTCAGCCTGGAGGCCCTGCTCGGGACGGACAAGGTCCTCGCGCCCGAGCTGCACGCCATCCGGCCGCACCCGGGGCAGGGTGCCTCCGCCGCCAACATGCTGGCCGTGCTGAAGGGTTCGGAGCTGACCGGGCATCACCAGGACGACGCGCCCCGCGTCCAGGACGCCTACTCGGTGCGGTGCGCTCCCCAGGTTGCCGGGGCCGGGCGGGACACCATGGCGCACGCGCGGCTGGTCGCGGAGCGGGAGCTGGCCTCGGCGGTCGACAACCCGGTCGTGCTGCCCGACGGGCGCGTCGAGTCCAACGGCAACTTCCATGGGGCGCCCGTCGCCTACGTTCTCGACTTCCTCGCCATCGCCGTCGCCGACCTGGCCTCCATCGCCGAGCGCCGCACCGACCGGCTGCTGGACAAGAACCGCAGCCACGGGCTGCCGCCGTTCCTGGCCGACGACGCGGGGGTCGACTCCGGGTTGATGATCGCCCAGTACACCCAGGCCGCCCTGGTGAGCGAGTTGAAGCGGCTGGCCGTGCCCGCGTCCGCCGACTCGATTCCCTCCTCGGCCATGCAGGAGGACCACGTCTCCATGGGCTGGTCGGCCGCGCGGAAGCTCCGCAGCGCCGTCGACAACCTCACGCGTGTGCTCGCCGTCGAGCTGTACGCCGCTACCCGCGCCATCGAACTGCGCGAGGGGCTCGCCCCGGCACCGGCCTCGCGGGCGGTCATCGACGCCGTACGGTCCGCCGGGGTCCAGGGCGCCGGGCCCGACCGGTTCCTGGCACCCGACCTCGCGGCGGCGGACGCGTTCGTGCGCGCCGGGGAGTTGGTCGCGGCGACGGAGAAGGTCACCGGGCCGCTTCAGTGACAGCCGGGCCGCTTCAGTGAGTGGCATGGAAGGGGGCCCTGCCCGTCGTACGAGCCGAATGTGGCGTACGGCGGACAGGGCCCCTGCGTTCGTTACTTCAGCTTGGCGCCCTGGGCGTCGACCACCGCGGCCGGGACCGTGTAGGCCTTGCCGGTCATCAACGAGCCGAGGTTCATCGTGTAGTACGTCGCGACGGTGTTCCCGTGGCGGACGACCTCGGCGTGCGCCTGGCCGCTGTCACCGTCCTCCAGGTCGGAGGTGAGCGCGAACGCCACCGACTCGTCGCCGGCGCCCGCGCCCTTCTCGGCGGCGACCTTGGTGAACTTGCCCTCGTCCTTCTTCTGCCCGGCGGTGAAGCCGCCCGCGCACTTCTCGACCGCGTCGGAGACGGACTTGAACGCCTCCTCGGCGCCGTCGCCGTCGTAGGACGAGAGCCCCACCACGGTGACGTTGACGCTCATCGACTCGTTGAGCGCGTCCTCGATCTCTCCCTCGGACAACTCCTCCAGGGACTTGGAGGCGGCGTCCGTGGGCTTCTTCTCCTCCGTGGCCACCGTCCTCGTCTCGCTGGCCGCGTCACCCGGGGCGAGGCCGCCGATGACGTACACGAGCGGCTTGCACTGCTCGTCCCCGCTGATCTCGCTCTTGGCGGACGGGAGTTTCTTGGCCTCGACCGCCGAGACCTTGTGCCCCTCGACATCGCCCTCGGCGATGATCGCCTTCTTCAACTCCGCGGAGCTGAGCGCCTTCGCGTCAGAACCGCCGGAGTCCCCGCCGCAACCCGTGACAAGGGCGAACGACAGCACGCTCACAGCAACCGTGGCGGCCGAACGCACGCCCGATGATCTCTTCATGCGCGGACTATGAAGCCCAGGTGAAGAGAGCGTCAAGTGGATTCAAAACCCGAGACGTTCCCGGCGTACCGAGTAGGCCACGAATCCCGCGCCCAGTGCGAGGGAGACCGTCCCGCCGACGATGTACGGCGTGGTGTCGAAGCTTCCGGTGTCGGCGAGCCGGGTGCCGGTGGCGGTCGTGTCGCTCGCGCTCTCGGACGTGGCCCGCGCCTGCTGGGTGGTCTGCGTCGTGGGGGTCGCCGAAGGGTCCGTTCTCGCCGGCTCGTCGCCCGTGGCGTTCGCGGAGGGCACGAACCAGAGGGCGCCCAGCAGGGCTCCCGCGGCGGTGGCGGTCAGCAGCGATCGGCGTGCGGTGGACGACGATCGGTGAGCGGCGGACACGGAATATCGATCCCCTTGTGGTGCTGGCGAATTGGCCGTGTGGGGCGATGTTAGTGAAAGTCGCGGGTCACGGGAAAGTCACGGGGGAAAAGAGCCGTACCGAGCCGTACTCTCCGGGCATGAGCAATCCAGAATCATCACGGTTTGTGCGGCTTCGCGTGGAAGTCGTCCTGGAAGTGGACGACGAGGACGCCCTCACCAAGGCCGCGCTGCGGCGCATCGCCGACGACAGCACCATGCCGGCCGACGAACGGGCCCATGCCGAGGGCAGTGTGACGGAAGACACCGCGGAGGCCGTCGCCTATCTCGTCGATCCGTTCGACCTGGTCAGTGAGGTACCGGGGATCGAACTCGCGCAGGCCTCCTGGTCCAGCGAACGCATCGGGCGCGACCCGGATTCGCCCGAGTGGGACTTCGACGACGATGATGTCGACGAGGACTTCGACGACGAAGCGGCAAACGCAGCAAACAAGGTCGGCTGAGGCGTCTTGGGGAAATCGTGACCCCGGGCGGCAACCGCCGCCCGGGGTTTCGTCGTCTCATGGTGCGCACTGGCCGACATCCGCATCACCCGTCACGACTTACGTGACGTGGTGTGCCCCACACATACGCGGTATGTGGAACGGGACGAACCGGTCGCAGCGTTGAAGATTCTTGACGGGGACTCTCGGGGTTTTTGGGATTCGGGAACTATGGAGAAGCGTGTGATGACGAACAGTAAGCGGCGCAAGGGCCTCGCGGTCGCGTCCGCACTGCTCGGCGGTGTCCTGGTGCTCTCGGCCTGTTCCGGCGGCGACGACAGCGCCTCCGGCAGCGACGGCGGCGACAGCTCGCAGTCCAAGGTCGACGAGGCGGCGGCCAAGAAGACCTCCGCGGCGCAGATCAAGATCACGCCGGGGGACGGCACCGACAACGCCTCCATCAACAAGTCCGCCGCCGTCACCGTGAGCAAGGGCACGCTCACCGAGGTGACGATGACGACCTCCGAGGGCGCGGCGGTCGAGGGCGAGATATCCGCCGACAAGACCAGCTGGAAGCCCAGCGCCCAGCTGGAGCGCTCCACGACCTACAAGATCGCGGTGAGCGCGAAGGACTCCAAGGGCCTGGAGGCCCACGAGAACGCCTCCTTCACCACGGTCTCCCCGAACAACAGCTTCCTCGGCTACTTCACGCCGGAGGACGGCTCCACGGTCGGCGTCGGTATGCCGGTCTCGATCAACTTCGACAAGGCGATCAGCAACAAGGCGGCCGTCCAGGAGGGCGTCACCGTCTCCAGCACCAGCGGCCAGGAAGTCGTCTGCCACTGGTTCAACGACACCCGCATGGACTGCCGGCCCGAGGACTACTGGCAGGAGGGCGCCACCGTCACCCTGAAGATGGCCCTGGACGGCGTCGAGGGCTCCGACGGCGTCTACGGCGTCCAGGAGAAGACGGTCACCTTCAAGATCGGCCGCAACCAGGTCTCCTACGTCGACGCGAAGACCAAGCAGATGAAGGTCACGCAGGACGGCAAGACCATCAAGACCATCCCGATCTCGGCCGGTTCGCCGGACAACAAGACCTACCAGGGCACCATGGTGATGTCCGAGAAGTTCAAGGAGACGCGCATGAACGGCGCGACCGTGGGCTTCACGGACGACGACGGCAAGGGCGAGTACGACATCAAGGACGTGCCGCACGCCATCCGCCTGTCCACCTCCGGCACCTTCATCCACGGCAACTACTGGGGCGCGAAGTCCATCTTCGGCAGCGTGAACACCAGCCACGGCTGTGTGGGCCTGTCGGACACCAAGGGTGCCAACGACAAGGGCACCGCGGGCTACTGGTTCTACAACAACTCGATCGTCGGTGACGTCGTGGTCGTTTCGAACACCGGCGACAAGACGATCGCGCCGGACAACGGCCTCAACGGCTGGAACATGGACTGGGCGCAGTGGAAGGCCGGTTCGGCCGCCTGACGCACTGCCACGCGTAGGAGTCCCACAGCTGCCTCACAGCTGACCGATGCCGCCCTCAGGGGCGGCATCGGTGTTTCCTGGGGTCGTCTCAGCCTTCTCATCCATCTCTTATTTCGGCCTTATCCCTTCATCACGCACTGTCCCTAGCTTGCGGCCATGTTCTTCACCTACCTGAGGCGCGAGCTGCGCCGCCGCAGAAAGGCGGCCCTCGTCGTCGCCTCCGGACTCGCGCTGGGTATCGCGCTGGTCATCGTGGTCAACTCCGTTTCCTCCGGCATGAGCAAGGCCCAGGACAAGGTCCTGCAGTCCCTGTACGGCCTGGGCACGGACATGACCGTCACCAAGGCCGCCGAACCGGCCGCGAACAGCTCCGAGCGGCCGCGCTTCGAGTTCGACGCGCAGGACAGCGACTCCGACGAGGAGCAGTCCAGCGACCGCGTCATGGTCCAGGGCTTCCAGACGCTGGCCGGCTCGACCGTGTCCAAGGTCGGCTCGCAGAGCGGGGTCTCCGATGCCGTGGGCGGGCTGAGCCTCCAGGTCATCAAGGTCAGCGGGGAGTTCACCCGGGGAGAGTTCCAGCAGGACGAGAGCAGCGGGGGCCAGCAGGGCGGTGGTCCCGGGCAGCAGGGCAGTGGCGGCAGCGGGCAGCCGCAGGGCGAAGTGCGCGGGGGCGGCGCCAACTTCGACGTCAACAACTACTCCGTCTACGGCACCGACGTCACCAAGCCGGCGCTCGGCCCGCTGACCTCCTCGAAGATCACCAGCGGCCGTACGTTCAAGTCGACGGAGACGAACGCCAAGGTCGTCGTCGCCGACACCTCCTACGCCAAGGAGAAGAAGCTCAAGGTCGGCTCGACCGTCACCGTCAAGGGCACCAAGTTCAAGGTGATCGGCATCGCCACGCCCGACAGCGGGGACGCGGCCGCCAACCTCTACATCCCGCTGAAGCAGGCGCAGACGCTCGCCGACGCGAAGGACAAGGTCACCACGATCTATGTCAAGGCGTCCGACTCTCAGCAGATCGACTCCGTCAAGTCGGCCATCCAGAAGAACATCTCCGGTACGACGGTGACCACCTCGGCGGACCTCGCGGACACGGTGTCGGGCTCTCTGTCCACGGCGTCGTCGTTGGCGACCAGCGTCGGCAAGTGGCTGTCCATCGCGGTGCTCGTGGCCGCGTTCCTGGTGGCCGGGCTGCTGACGTCCTCGGCGGTGTCGCGGCGCGTGCGGGAGTTCGGCACGCTGAAGGCGCTGGGGTGGAAGTCGGGGCGGGTGACTCGGCAGGTGGTCGGTGAGGCGGTCGTCAACGGGCTGCTCGGCGGGGCGCTGGGGATCGCGGTCGGGCTTGCGGGGGCGTACGTGGTGACGGCGATCAGCCCGACGCTGCAGGCGCAGTTGGGCGGCGGTACGGGTGGCGGTGGCGGCGGTATGGGCGGCGGTGGCTTCGGGGGCGGCGGCCCTGGGCGACAGACGGCATCCACCACGCTGGACGTCGCACTGACGGCGCCGGTGAGCCTTACGACGGTTGCGCTTGCGGTCGGGCTTGCGGTGGCGGGAGGCCTGATTGCCGGCGCCTTTGGCGGCTGGCGCGCATCGCGGCTCCGTCCGGCGGATGCACTGCGCCGCGTCGAGTAGCTGACGTCGGCTGCGGCTGGGCGGGGGTGGGTCGCGCAACCCGGCGCTGGCGGGGTGCCGCTCTCTTCGGGACGGGTGCCGCCCCAGCGGCACGACTGCCCGCAGCTGCGCACGCTGCGCCCGGCGGACGCCTTGCGTCGCGGCGAGGAGCGGTCCGTTGAGGCCGGCGGGACTGCGCCCACCTCAGGGGCGCGGGGAACTGCGCGACCAGCCCCCACTCGCTCGCGGCCGAAAGCGATTCGCACCACCCCCGAACCGAACCCACGACAACCCGCGGCCAGCGGTCCAGCGGGCGTGAGCAGACCCACCTCAGGGGCGCGGGGAACTGCGCGACCAGCCGCCACCCACCCGCAGCCAAAGACGATCCGCACCACCCCCGAACCGAACCCCACCCAGGAGCAACCCACCATGTACGAACTCAGAAGCGTCACCAAGCGCTACACCCGAGGCAAGGACACCGTCGACGCTCTCGACGGAGTCGATCTCACCATCGCCGACGGGGACCGTCTCGTCATCCAGGGCCCCACCGGCGGCGGCAAGTCCACCCTGCTGCAGATGCTCGGCGGTCTGGACCGGCCCACCGCAGGTGAAGTCGTCCTGGACGGGACCGACTTGGCCAAGCTGTCCGAGGCCCGGCTCACCAAGGTCCGCAGCGAGAACATCGGGTTCGTGTTCCAGTCCTTCAACCTCATCCCCACCCTCACCGCACAGGAGAACGTCGAGACCGCCCTCGTCCCCCTCGGCGTCAAGTCGAAGGAACGACGCGAACGGGCCGCCGAGGCGCTGAAGTCGGTCGGGCTGGGGGAGCGGCTCGGGCATCTGCCGAGCGAGATGTCCGGCGGGCAGCAGCAGCGGGTCGCCATAGCCAGAGCACTCGTCAAGCAGCCCAAGGTGCTCCTCGCCGACGAACCCACCGGAAACCTCGACGAGTCGATGCGCGACGAGATCATGGACGTACTCGAACGCATGTGGAAGGAACTCGGGTTGACCTTCATCATGGTCACCCACGACTCGGCGATCGCGAAGAAGGCCCCGCGGGTGGCGACCATCCGCAAGGGACGGATCACTGTCAAGGAGAACGCGGGAGCGTAACCCGGCGACTCTGTAACGGAGTTCGCGCCGTCGCGTAACAGTCGGCCCGCGTGCTTCTCATCTTCTTCTCATCTATTGAGGAGCCTGATCACCCCTCGGCATACTGCGTATTCCGGGGGGTGACACGCATGCACAAGGGATCTCCCTCGGCCGGGTGAACGGGGAAATTCACCCGGACCTTCTGCAAGGGGGAAACTTGCGCAGAAAAGTCAAAAGAATAGGCACGGCCTCTGTCGCCACGGCGGCCGCCGTGGCCCTCGCCGCGGGAATGACCAGCCCGGCGTCGGCCGAACCGGAGCAGCGCGCGCCCGGCGCCGCCGCCTCCTTCACGTCCCCCCACCGCATCACCCTGATCACGGGTGACCGGGTGTCCGTCGACTCCAAGGGCCGCGTGGTCGGCCTGGACCGGGCCAAGGGGCGCGAGCACGTTCCCGTACAGATACGCAAGATCGACGGGCGCACGCTCGTCATCCCGGCCGACGCGGCCCGCCTGGTCGCCACCGGCAAGCTCGACCAGCGGCTGTTCGACATCACCGAACTGGCCAAGTCCGAGACCCGCGCCTCCCAGGCCAAGGGCCTGAAGGTCATCGTCGGCTACCAGGGCGCCGCAGCCGGCGCCAAGGCGGACGTCCGGGACGCGGGCAAGCTGCGCCGGACCCTGAAGTCCCTGAACGCGGACGCGGTGCAGACCGCGCACCAGGACGCGCCCGAGCTGTGGGACGCGCTCACCAACGGCGACAAGGCGACCTCCGGCATCGCGCACGTCTGGCTCGACGGCGTCCGCAAGGCCAGCCTCGACAAGTCCGTGCCGCAGATCGGCGCCCCCAAGGCGTGGGAGGCCGGCTACGACGGCAAGGGCGTCAAGATCGCCGTACTCGACACCGGCGTCGACGCGACCCACCCGGACCTCAAGGACCAGGTGATCGCGGCCAAGAACTTCACGCCGGCCGCCACCGCCGAGGACAAGGTCGGCCACGGCACGCACGTCGCGTCCATCGCGGCGGGCACCGGCGCCAAGTCGGGCGGCAAGTTCAAGGGTGTGGCGCCCGGCGCCGACATCCTCAACGGCAAGGTCCTCGACGACCAGGGCTTCGGCGACGACTCCGGCATCCTCGCCGGCATGGAGTGGGCGGCCGAGCAGGGCGCCCAGGTCGTCAACATGAGCCTGGGCGGCGGCGACACCCCGGAGATCGACCCGCTGGAGGCGGCGGTCAACAAGCTGTCCGCCGAGAAGGGGATTCTGTTCGCGATCGCCGCGGGCAACTCCGGCCCGGAGACGGTCGGTTCGCCGGGCAGCGCCGAGGCCGCCCTCACCGTCGGCGCCGTCGACGACAAGGACGTGCTCGCGCCCTGGTCCAGCACCGGCCCCCGGCTCGGCGACGGTGCCATCAAGCCGGACGTCACCGCACCGGGCGTGGACATCACGGCCGCGTCCGCCAAGGGCAGCCTCATCGAGCAGGAAGTCGGCGAGAATCCGGCCGGCTACCTGACCATTTCCGGTACGTCCATGGCGACCCCGCATGTCGCGGGCGCGGCGGCGATCCTCAAGCAGCAGCACCCGGACTGGACGTACGCCGAGCTCAAGGGCGCGCTGACCGGTTCCACGAAGGGCGGCAAGTACACGCCGTTCCAGCAGGGTTCGGGTCGTATCCAGGTCGACAAGGCCATCAAGCAGACCGTGATCGCCGACCCGGTGTCGGTGAGCTTCGGCACGCAGGCCTGGCCGCACACCGACGACACGCCGGTCACCAAGGCGCTGACGTACCGCAACCTCGGTACCGAGGACGTCACGCTCACGCTCTCCTCGACCGCCACCGACCCCAAGGGCCAGGCGGCTCCCGCCGGCTTCTTCAAGCTCGGCGCGACGAAGGTGACGGTGCCGGCGGGCGGCAAGGCCTCCGTCGACTTCACCGTCAACACCAAGCTGGGCGGCACGCTCGACGGCGCCTACTCCGCGTATGTGACCGCGACGGGCGGCGGGCAGAGTGTCCGTACGGGCGCCGCGGTGCAGCGTGAGATGGAGTCGTACGACGTCACCGTCAAGCACATCGGCAAGGACGGCAACCCGGCCCCCGAGTACAACACCGCCCTGTTCGGCTACACGGGCCTGGCGGCCGACCGCGCCTACCAGGTGCCGCTCGCCGAGTCCGGTACCACCAAGATGCGGCTGCCCAAGGGCACGTATCTGCTGGACGCCTGGATCGCCAAGGACTGGGTGAACCTGGAGGGCGGCCTCGACTGGCTGGTCCAGCCGAAGCTGAGCGTCACCAAGAACACCTCGGTGACGATCGACGCCCGGACCGCCAAGAGCGCCGACATCACCGTGCCGGACGCCCAGGCCAAGCCGGTGTCCGCCAGCATCAACTACTACTACGCCGCGGCGGTCGCCGGCGTCAGCGTCAGCCTCGACTCCTTCGCCAACCTGCGGATGGCGCACCTGGGCCCGGAGATCCCGAGCGGTCTCACCCAGACCTGGAGCGGCCAGTGGACCAAGGGTGCCGACACCGAGTACGACGTCGCCACCACCACCAAGGTCAAGAAGATCCAGGGCAACAAGGTCCGCCACTTCAAGGCGGGCGATCTCGCCAAGGTGAAGAACAACCTCGGTGCCTCGGCCCCGAACAAGACCGGCGCCCTGCTGCCCATCGGGGTCTTCCCCGAGGACGCCGCGATCGGCATACCGGTCGAGCAGAAGCTGCCCGGTTCGCGGACGGTGTACCTGTCGACGTCGGACAAGATCCAGTGGACCTTCGACTTCGAGCAGTACGCCGGCAAGGACCCGGACGGCGTCCCGATCAGCGACGCCTACTACTCACTGGGCGACCCGCAGACCTTCAAGGCGGGTCAGAGCTACTCGAAGACCTTCAACACCGCGGTCTTCGGCCCGCACCTCAACAAGTACTTCGGCCTCTTCCGCGAGGGCAACGAGATCTACGGCTCGCTGCCCCTGTTCGCCGATGCCAACAAGCACGCCGGCTCGTCGGTCTTCACCGCGGTGACCACGAACCTGTACCGCAACGGCACCAAGATCGGCACCAATCAGGACCCGCTGTTCGGTGAGCCGTTCAAGGTCCCGGCCGCGGACGCCGAGTACAAGCTGACGACCTCGGTCAAGCGGAGCGTCAAGGTCGCGGCCGCCTCCACGCGGATCGACGCGAGCTGGACCTTCCGCTCCAAGAAGTCGGCCGCCGAGCAGGTCGTGCTCCCGGCCTCCACGGTCCGCTTCAACGCCAAGACCGGCCTGGACAGCCGGGTCGTGGCCGACAAGAAGGAGACGTTCCCGGTCACCGTCGTGGGTGCGGCCGCGGGCAGCAACCTCAAGTCGCTGCACGTGTACGTGTCGTACGACTACGGGCAGACCTGGAAGAAGCTCGAGGTCAAGAACGGCAAGATCACCGTGAAGAACCCGGCGAAGGGGAAGGCCATCTCCTTCCACGCCAAGATCGCCGACAAGAAGGGCAACAAGTCGACGATCTCGATCTACAACGCGTACTACGCGAAGTAGGAGATCACTGAGCGAAGGCCCCGCCGGAGGCGCTGCTTCCGGCGGGGCCTTCGTGTGCGCCGGGGCCGCCGGGGGCGTCGGTGCGTCAGACCGTCGTCCAGGGCCGGAGCTTCTCGGGTTCCGGACCACCCAGACGTGCTTGATCCGGTCGCCGACGACGTCGAAGCCAGCACCGTCACCGTGACGCCGTCCTGCCGCACCACCAGGCCGGGCTGGGCGTTGACCGTGCGCTCCAGGATCTCCACGGAGGGCGCCCGGCCGGCGAGACCGACGAAGTGACGCGCGATCCGCTCGCCGCCCTCGACCGGGTGGAGCACCGCGCTGACCAGGCCGCCGCCGTCGCCGACCGCCGCGGCGTCGGGGTCGAGAACGCGGACCAGGGCCTCCAGGTCCTTGGCCTCCCAGGCCTCCTTGAAGTCCCGGACGACTTCGGCGCGGCGGGCCGAGGAGGCCAGCTGACGGCAGGCCACCGGCGTACGGCCGACGATCTCGGCCACCTCCGCGAACGAGTACCGGAAGACGTCGTGCAGGACGAACGCGACGCGCTCGGCCGGGGTCATCGATTCGAGCACGACGAGGAAGGCCATGTTGACCGACTCGTCGAGGGTGACGCGGTCCGCGGGGTCCGCCGGGCCGGCCCCCGTCCCCCGTCGATCCACTCCGTACGGTCGGCCGGCGGCTCGGGAACCCACTCGCCCACGTAGCTCTCCCGCCGGACCCGTTGATCAGCTGACGGCGCTCGCTCATGATCGCGCTCAACGACGACCATCTGCGCAGCGGCGACTTCCTCGACACCGACCACCACGCGACCATGACCTTCACCTCCACCGGGGTGGAGCAGATAGGTCGGACCGGCTTCAAGGGCAGCGCGATCATCAACCGCCACGGCTGGGGCGTCAGTTGGGATGGCCGGCTGATCGGCCGGAAGGTGGTGCTGGAGCTCGACGTCGCCGTGATCCGGCGGTCCTGGCCGACGGACGTGCCGGAGTGCGAGCGTCCGGTCGGATTTCGTGTTTCTGTGAGGCCATGACGGCTCACACGGTCGAATACATCCGGTACCGCATCCCCGAGCAGAAGTCGGCGGAGTTCCTCGCCGCCTACACCCGCGCCGCTGCCCAGTTGGCCGCGTCCCCGCACTGCGTCGACTACGAACTCGCCCGCTGCGAGGAGGACTTCGAGCACTACGTCCTGCGCATCACCTGGACGTCGACGGAGGACCACGTCGAGGGTTTCCGCAAGTCGGAGCTGTTCCCCGACTTCCTCGCCGAGATCCGTTCCTACATCACGCACATCGAGGAGATGCGCCACTACAAGCCGACGACGGTGCGCGGGGCGGGCGCGTCGGTGCCGACGCTGTACGCCTGGGCGGGCGGCGCGGAGGCGTTCGGCCGCCTCACCTCGGCCTTCTACGACAAGGTCCTCAAGGACGACCTGCTGGCCCCGCTGTTCGCCAACCTGGACCCCGCCCACGCGCAGCACGTGGCGCTCTGGCTCGGCGAGGTCTTCGGCGGCCCGCCCGCCTACTCCGAGACCCAGGGCGGCCACGGCCACATGGTCGCCAAGCACATGGGCCGGGGGATCACCGAGCCCCAGCGCCGCCGCTGGGTCAACCTCATCCAGGACGCGGCCGACGAGGCGGGCCTGCCGACGGACGCGGAGTTCCGCTCGGCGTTCCTGGCGTATGTGGAGTGGGGGACGCGGCTGGCGGTGTACTTCTCGGGTCCGGACGCGGTGGCGCCGGCCGAGCAGCCGGTGCCGAAGTGGAACTGGGGGGCCGCACCGCCGTATCAGGGCTGACGGCCACCCCGGTCAGCCCCCACTCCCGTACGGCCTCGTCAGGATCTCCAGGTTGTGGCCGCTCGGGTCGTCGAAGTAGGCGCCGCGGCCGCCGTCGTTGTGGTTGATCTCGCCGGGGCGGCTGTGGAAGGGGTCGGCCCAGTACCTCAGGCCGGCCTGCCGGATACGGCCGAAGATCGCGTCGAATTCGTCCTCCGACACCAGGAACGCGTAGTGCTGCGGCGCGATGGTGCCGGGCGAGTCCAGGTAGTCCAGCGTCACGCCGCCCGGGATCTCGACCGGGATGAAGGGGCCGTACTGCGGACTCACCCGCAGGCCCAGGATGTCCGCGAGGAACCGGGCCGACGCCTCCTTGTCGTGCGCGGCGACGATGGTGTGGTTGAGCTGGACGGTCATCGGGCTGCCTCCACGTGTGCACGGTTCGGACTGGCCTGCTTTCACGCTAGGCGGGCCGGTTGCGCGGCACATCGGCCGTAGGGAGGGGCGGCCGTACTCCTCTGGTACTCAGCCACCGGAGCCGCGCGTTCCGCCTAGAGGTGATCGGGTTAAGGTAAGCCTTGCCTAATTGCTAACTGGTGATCGTGAATCGTGGGAGTCGTCGTGCGTGCAGTCGGAATGAGGGCCGTCGGAGCGAGGGCCGTCCTGGCCACGGCCGTCGTCGGAGGGCTGCTCGTCGGCTGCTCGACCTCGGCGGACGGCGGTGGGAGCGGCGCCGAGAAAGAGGACGGCTCGCGCAGCGAGGTGATCGGCGCCGCCGGTGGCGAAGGGCCCTCCGCCGCGCCCAGCGCCCTCGCCGACGGCATGGGCGCCGACACCGACAAGGACGGCGACTTCCCGCGCACCGTCAAGCACTTCAAGGGCGGTACGACCCTCAAGGCCGAGCCCGAGAAGATCGCCGTCCTCAGCACCGGCCAGCTCGACGACCTGCTCTCCCTCGGCCTCGTGCCCACGGCCACCACCCGCGCCGACAACGCCGGCCTCGTGCCGGACTACCTCGCCGACGCCTTCCCCAAGGACAAGGCGCGGCTCGACGGGATGACCGACGTGGGCACCCGGCAGGCGCCCAACCTGGAGACGCTGGCCGCCGCGAAGCCCGACCTGATCCTCGCCAACGACTCCCTCGGCGACCTCTACCCCAAGCTGTCGAAGATCGCGCCCACCGTGATCACCGCCGGCAACGGCATCAACTGGAAGCGCGACCTGCTGCTCGTCGGCGAGGCCGTCGGCAAGGGGCAGCAGGCGCAGGAGTTGCTCGATGACATCGTTGCCGACGCCGGGAAGGCGGGGCAGGAGGCCGAAGGCGACCCCGCCGTCTCCATGGTGCGGTTCACGCCCGACCGGACCCGGATGTTCGGGGTCTCGTCCTTCACCGGGTCCATCGCCGTGGACATGGGGTTGAAGCGGCCCAAGTCCCAGCAGTTCAACGCCATTTCGGAGGACATCGGCCCCGAGAGCGTCGACACCGCCGACGGTGACTGGATCTTCTACTCCGTGCAGGGGGACGCGGCGAAGACGGACGCCGCGAGCGTCGTGGCCGGGCCGCTGTGGAAGTCGATGAAGGCCGTCGAGGCCGGGCACGCGGTCAAGGTGGACGACGACCCGTGGTACCTCAACGCCGGTCCCACGGCGGCGCGTCTGGTCGTACGGCAGCTCGCCGAGCACATCGGCAAGTGAGCCGCGTACGGCATGAGTCGCGTGCGCGGGCGATGAATTCCCGTCTGGCCTTTCCGGCGGCCGCCCTCGCGGTGGCCGCCGCGGTCGTCCTCAGCCTCGCCGTCGGCACCCGTGCCGTGCCGCCGTCCGCCGTGCTCGACGCCCTGCTGCACGGCGGCGGTTCGCCGGACGCCCTGGTCGTACGGTCGCTGCGGCTGCCGCGCACCGAGGTGGGGCTGGCCGCCGGTGCCGCGCTCGGCATGGCCGGGGCGGCGCTGCAGGCCGTCACCCGCAACCCGCTCGCCGATCCCGGCATCCTCGGGCTGAGCCAGGGGGCCGCGGCGGGAGTCGTCCTGGCCATCGCCCTCGGTCTCGGAGACGGCTTCGGCGGCCACGTCTGGTACGCCTTCGCCGGTGCCGTCGTCGCCGCGTGCCTGGTCTACGGGATCGCGGCACGGGGGCGGGGCGGCGCGTCGCCGGTGAAGCTGGCGCTGGCAGGGACCGCGCTGTCGGCGATGACGGCCGGCGGCACCACCGTCGTCCTCACCTCCAGCTCGGCCACGCTCGACCAGTTCCGGTTCTGGCAGGTGGGGGCGCTGAGCGGGCGGGACGCGGGGACGGTCGTACGGATGCTGCCGTTCCTGGTGGCCGGGGCGGTGCTGGTGCTGGCCTGTGCGCGGGGGCTGGACGCGTTGGCCCTGGGCGACGAGACGGCCCGGGCGCTGGGGCATCGGGTCGCGGTCGTACGGGGGTGCGCGGCGCTCGGGGCCACCCTGCTGACCGCCGCCGCGGTGGCCGCCGCGGGACCGGTCGCCTTCGTGGGGCTGGCGGTGCCGCACCTCGCCCGGCGGCTGGTGCGGGGCGGGTATGCGGCCGTACTGCCGTTGTCCGGGTTGCTCGGGGCCGCGCTGCTGCTGGCGGCCGATGTCGTGGGGCGGGTCGTGCGGGCTCCGGCCGAGGTGCCGGCCGGGGTGATGACGGCGCTGGTCGGGGTGCCGGTGCTGGTGGTGCTGGTGCGGCGGAGAGGAGCGGTGTCGTGAGCGGGCGTACGGCTCCGGCGGAGAGGAGCGGTGCCGTGCGCGGCCGTACGGCTCCGGCGGCGGGCCTCACCCTCCTCCGTCCGCACCCCCGCGTCTCCCTGCTCCTCCACCGCCGTTCCGCCGCCGTGGCCGGCGTCCTCCTCGTCCTGCTCGCGGCCGTGATGATCACTTCGGCCTGCGTGGGCCAGACGTACATCGCGCCCCCCGAGGTCTGGCGCGCCCTGCGCACCGGCACCGGCCCCCACGACCTCGTGGTCAACGAACTGCGCGTCCCCCGGATCGCCGTCGGCGCCCTCGTCGGCGCCGCGCTCGGGCTGGCCGGCGCTCTCGTGCAGACCGTCACCCGGAATCCGCTGGCCAGCCCGGACGTCATCGGCGTCGGGCACGGAGCCGCCGCCGCGACCGTGCTGGCGCTCGCGACCGGTGCCGTGAGCGCGCCGGGAGCCATGCCCGTCGTCTCCGTCGTCGGGGGACTCGCCGCGGCCGCCCTCGTCTACGTCCTCGCCTGGCGACACGGCATGCAGCCGAGCCGTTTCGTGCTCACCGGCGTCGGTATCGGGGTCGCGCTCTCCGCAGTCGTGCAGCTCTATCTCACCGACAGCGAGCTGGAGGCCGCCGAACAGATCAAGCTGTGGCTGACCGGGAGCCTCAACGGGCGGGGCTGGGCGCAGGCGGGGCCCCTGGCCCTCGTCCTGGGTCTGTCCCTGCCCGGCCTGGTGTGGGCGAGCCGGGCGCTGCGGCCGCTCGGGCTCGACGCGGACACGGCGGCCGGGCTGGGCGTACGGGTCGACCGGGCGCGGCTCGGGCTCACCGTCCTCGGCGTCGTCCTCGCCGCCACCGCGACCGGGGCCGCGGGGCCGATCGGGTTCGTGGCGCTGACCGCGCCGCAACTGGCCCGGCGGCTGACCCGTACGCCCCAACTCCCGCTGTTCAACGCCGCGTTGACGGGCGCGATCGTGCTCGTCGCCGCCGACCTCGTGGCCCGTACCCTGCTGCCCCCGCTGGAGATCCCGGTCGGCGCGCTCACCGCACTGGTCGGCGGGCCGTATCTGCTGTGGCTGCTGGGGCGTCGTACGGCGACACGCTGAGGGACCGGCGACACGCTGAGGGCCCCGGAGCAGTGCGGCTCCGGGGCCCGGCTCATCCGGCGTGGGTCAGATCGTCGCCGTGTCGATCACGAACCGGTACCGCACATCGCTGCTCAGCACCCGCTCGTACGCCTCGTTGATCTGGTCCGCGCTGATCAGCTCGATCTCGGCGCCGAAGCCGTGCTCCGCGCAGAAGTCCAGCATCTCCTGGGTCTCCTGGATGCCGCCGATGCCGGAGCCGGCGAGGGTCTTGCGGCCGCCGATCACCGAGAACAGGTTGATCGCGACGGGCTCCTCGGGGGCGCCGACGTTCACGAACGCGCCGTCCGTCCTGAGGAGGGACAGGAACCGGTCCAGGTTCAGCGGGGCCGAGACCGTGGAGAGGATCAGGTCGAAGGTGCCCGCCAGCTCCTTGAAGGTGTTCTCGTCGCTGGTGGCGTAGTAGTGGTCCGCGCCCAGCTTCAGCCCGTCCTCCTGCTTGCGCAGGGATTGCGAGAGGACCGTGACCTCGGCGCCGAGCGCGTGCGCGATCTTCACGCCCATGTGGCCGAGGCCGCCCATGCCGAGGATCGCGACCTTCTTGCCGGGGCCGGCGTTCCAGTGGCGCAGGGGGGAGTACGTGGTGATGCCGGCGCACAGGAGCGGTGCGGCGACGTCCAGGGACAGGCTGTCGGGGATGCGGACGACGAAGCTCTCGGCGACGACGATCTTCTCCGAGTAGCCGCCGTAGGTGGGCTCGCCGTTCTTGTCGAGGGCGTTGTACGTGCCGACGTTGCCGCCGGTGCAGTACTGCTCCAGACCGGCCTTGCAGTTCTCGCACTCACGGCAGGAGTCGACCATGCAGCCGACGCCCACCCGGTCGCCGACCTGGTACTTCGTGACGCCGGGGCCGACCTCGGAGACGATGCCCGCGATCTCGTGGCCGGGGACCATCGGGAAGATCGCCTCGCCCCAGCCCTCGTGGACCTGGTGGATGTCCGAGTGGCAGATACCGGCGAACTTGATGTCGATCAGGACGTCGAACTCGCCAACCTCGCGGCGCTCGATCGTGGTGCGCTCCAGCGGAGCCTTGGCGGCGGGTGCTGCGTATGCGGCGACGGTGGTCATGCCGGGGATCTCCTAGCGGGGGTGGTGCGCCCGGCTGCCTTCTGGTCCAGCTTTCGTCCGGGCACGGCATCCAGCCTGCCGAAAGGCCGCGGAGCCACCCAGACCTCGGTTGTTCGTACGTCCGGTGGTCCTACCACTGACGGGGTCAGGCTCGTGTACGTACGACCGGGAATACTTGAGGCATGGACGATAAGCCCGAATCCGTGCCGGGACGCACCGCCGGCCAGGCCCGCCAGGCCCCCGGTACCGCCGGCGACACCGGTGCCGGCCTGGACCGGCGCGCCGAGCTCAGCGAGTTTCTGCGCACCCGGCGGGCCCGGCTGAAGCCCGAGGACGTCGGGCTGCCGGACTTCGGGCGGCACCGCCGGGTGCCCGGGCTGCGGCGCGAGGAGCTGGCCCAGCTGGCCGGGGTGTCCGTGGCGTACTACACGCGTCTGGAGCAGGGCAACGGGCGTAACGTCTCCGCGGAGGTCCTCGACGCGATCGCCCGGGCGCTGCGGCTGAGCGACGCCGAGCACGCGCACCTCACCCACCTGGCGAAGCCGAAGCAGCACAAGAAAAAGCCGACGACGCGACCGGAGCAGGTACGGCCGGCGCTGGCGCAGCTGCTGGACTCGATCGACGGGGTGCCCGCGTACATCTCGGGCCGGCGGTCGGACATCCTCGCCTGGAACCGGATGGCGGCGGCGGTCTTCGGCGACTGGGCGGAGCTGCCGGTGCAGGAGCGGAACTGGGCGCGACTGGTGTTCCTGAAGCCCGAGTACCGCGAGCTGTTCGTGGAGTGGGACCAGAAGGCCTCCGACATGGTCAGCTATCTGCGCATGGACGCGGGCTGCCACCCCGACGACCCTCGCCTGTCCGCCCTGGTCGGCGAACTCTCCGTCAAGAGCGAGGAGTTCAGGCGGCTGTGGGCCACGCATGACGTCAAGGAGAAGAGCTACGGCGTCAAGCACATCCGGCATCCCCTGGTGGGCGAGCTGACCCTGAACTTCGAGTCGTTCCGCCTGTCCGACGGCTCGGAGCAGAGCCTGATCACGTACCACGCGGAGCCGGGGTCGCCGTCGGCGGAGGCGCTGCGGTTGCTGGCGAGCTGGGGGGCGGACGCGACGAAGGCGGGGACGTCGGCTCCGCAGGGGTGACGTCGGCTC
The DNA here is from genome assembly GCF_900103585.1 of Streptomyces sp. cf386. Classification (GTDB taxonomy): domain Bacteria; phylum Actinomycetota; class Actinomycetes; order Streptomycetales; family Streptomycetaceae; genus Streptomyces. Next base: position 101,468 of record NZ_FNHV01000003.1, on the reverse strand, counting down.
CGCAGGGGTGAGGGGGCTTGCGGCGAGGCTCGGTCGCTGGGTGCTTGACCGCTGTGGTGCTTGACCGCTGTGGTGCTTGACGGCCGGGGCTCAGCCGCCGCCGTGCTCGACCGCCGCGGCGACCTCGTCCAGGTCCTTCGCGATCGCCTTCCGCACCGCCCGTGCGCCCAGGCCGCCCAGAATTTTGGCGAGCAGGCCCGTGACGCCGCCGGAGGCCACGGCGGTGAAGGTCATCCCGACGGTGGTCACCGAGGGGCCGTCGGCGCGTAGCGCCCACTCGGAGATGTAGCGGGTGCCATGCGACTCGGCCTCCACGACATAGCGCTCGGGCGGATCGCAGGCGGTCACCCACATCTCCTCGGTGGCCTCCTTGCCGAACATCCGCCGGGTCTCCCGCCACCGAGTCCCCACACCGAAGGCCCCGTCCGTGAGGACCTCGACCTTCGTGACACCGCTGAGCACCCGCTCCATGCCCCGAAGGTCGGTCAGGGCCTCCCACACGGGCCCCTGGCCCGCGGCGACACGCCGCTCCACGAGCACGCTTCTGCTGGTCATGCCACCCATGAAAGCAGCAGGGTCCGCCCCTCGCTCGGCCTACGCTCGAAGGGAACGGGTTTCCCTTGGACCGTGCGTGCACGGTCACGGAGGTGACAGCCATGCGTGTCTCGCTGATACAGCTGTCCGTGGACTCGTCGGAATCCGCCGACGAGCGCCGGCACCGGGCGGCTTCGCTGGTCCGCGGCCGGGCGGGCGACGATCTGGTGGTGCTGCCGGAGCTGTGGGCGGCCGGCGCCTGGGCGTACGACGGCTGGGGGCGCGATGCCGAAGGGGTCGACGGTCCCACCGCCGAGGTCGTGTCCGCCGCCGCTCGTCAGGCCGGGGTGTGGCTCCACGCCGGGTCGATCGTCGAGCGGGACGGGGACGGGGACGGGGGCGGAGACGGGAACGGGGGTGAGGACGGGACGCTGTACAACACCGCCCTCCTCTTCGACCGGGCCGGCGAGCTGCGCGGCAGCTATCGCAAGATCCACCGGTACGGCTTCGACACCGGTGAGGCGACCTTGATGGGCGGCGGCGACCACATCGTCACCGTGCCCACCGACTTCGGCGCGATCGGCCTCGCCATCTGCTACGACCTCCGCTTCCCGGAGCTCTTCCGGGGCCTGCTCGACGCGGGCGCGGAGCTGATCGTGGTGCCCGCGGCGTGGCCCGCGGCCCGGCTCAGCCACTGGCAGCTCCTCACCCGCACCAGGGCCCTGGAGGAACAGGTCTTCCTCCTCGCCTGCTGCGCCACGGGTACCCATGGCGGGATGAAGCAGGGCGGCCACAGCGTGGTCGTCGACCCCTGGGGAACCGTCCTGGGCGAGGCCCGCATGGAGGAGGAGACGGTGACGGTGGATGTGGACCTGGCCGAGGTCGCCCGGATCCGCACCGAACTCCCCGTGCTGCGCGATCGCGTCCTCGCCATCGAGGCGCCCGGGCTACGGTGAACCCGGCGACGGACCGTGAGCGACGGACCGTGAGCGACGGACCGCGAGCGACGGCCCCGGCGTTCGGAGCCAGGGCCATCGTCTCGACCGGTGATCACCGGGTTGCTCAAGCGCGCCGTCGAAACGCGCGTGCCGCGCTGCGGCGCTTCGGGTCGAACGCGTCGATCGCGCCGGCGCCCTCGTCGCCGGGCCCTGCCTCCCACCCGCGGATCTTGCGGGCGACACCCTTCAGACGGGGGTGTCCGGGCTTGACGGCGATCTCGAAGTGCGACTCCTTCGGCGTCGTGAAGTCGCCGCCCCAGGCGACGACGCCGTCCAGCTCGGTGAGGATGTCCCGCACCACGATCAGCTCGTTGGGATACAGGTTCCCCTTCGAACCGACCGGGTAGGCCAGGGGGCGGATCGCGAGCGCGGTGCCGGACAGATGGTTGGACTCGTAGTCCGCCGCCACCTCGCGGTGGTCGGTCCAGCCGTGGACATCCCCGGAACGCAGGGAGTCGATCTCGTAGTTGAAGCGTCTCGCCACGTGCAGCAGGACGGTCGCGGCATCCCCGCCGGCGAGCCGGACCGTGTGGTCGCTGCCCTCGATGCGGAACGACTCGGCTCTCTGCAGGACCTGCCAGCCGTTTGTGGACCGCTCCTTGGACCAGACGCGGTCGGCTGCCGGGGCCGCCGGGGCCGCGGCGGCTTCGCTGACGGTGGTGAGAGTGAGCGCGCCGACCACGCCGGCGGAGGCACCGATGAAGTGGCGCCTGGACAAGTCGGTCTTGATCATGACCGAAGTTCCTTTCGTTTCACGGTCAACGCACGGGAGAGGCCGAGCCGGCCGAGCGCGACGACACAGAGCACCGCGACGACGAAGCAGGCCGCGACCGTCGGGTTGACCCAGGAAGGGACGAGGTCGTAAGAGGCGTTGCACTTGTTGCTCAGCGGAAACAGGCGCTGGAAATCCTCGGTGTGGGCCGAGCGGTAGGCCGCGTCGTACGGCTGATGGTGGGTGAGCCGACACGACTCCTCGACGTCGAGCCCTCCGGAGAAGGCTCCGAACAGCCAGGCGGCCGTGCCGGCGAAGAGGGAGACGGACAGGGCGCGAAGCCACCACATCGGACGGGCCCAGAAGCGTTCACGCAGCTCCTTGAAGATCTGGATCACATTCCAGATGTTCCAGACGAACCACGCGGCCAGTCCGAGGACCACGGCGAACAGCGCTGTTTCCTTCATGACTTGTGTCTACCTGCACTTGTGTCTGCCTGTACGGGTGCCTGCCTGTACTGGTGTCTACCTGTCGCGCCGCTGTGCGCGCACACCCGCGTCGCGCAGGAACCGTTCGTGGTTGGCGCGGTATTGGGACGCCATACGGGACTCCATGCCGCGTCGGGCGTTGATGGCGTCGACGAAGCCCTGGCAGAAGTTGTTGACCTTGTCCTCTCCGCCGGGCGTGAGCTTGTAGTCGTTGGGAAGGACGGCGCCGCTCTTGGTGATGAGACCGAGCTGGGCTGCCATGATCTTCGATTCGGTGCCGCACAGCGCGAAGTTCACGGAGTTCTTGCAGGTGGTCGAGTTGACCCAGCGCTGCGCGAAGTAGTTGTTGAACCGGCGGAGGCCGCCGCTGCCCTGGTAGTGGGCCTTCACCGCGTCGAGGATGCTCGTACCGCCCCGGACGGCACGCGCGAGGAGGTAGCCGTCGGCGTCCTCGATGAGGTCCGTGAACCCGAAGGAGGAGGAGACGCCGGGAAGGGCGAGCTTGGCACGGCAGAAGTCGAGCGGATTGGCGTACTCCTCCTCGGAGTGGCGCCAGTCGGACCAGAACGTCATGATGTCGCCGGCCCAGCCGCCGACGTCGCCGCCGTTCGCCTCGCCGCGGTCGCCGGGGTGGTCGATGAGCACATGGGCGTTGGCCGTGGCCATCATGTGCTCGGCGCCCAGCGTGTATCCGGTGAACGGGTCGGTGAACCCCTGCTTCACCGACATGCCCTTGGAGTTGGCGAAGTCCACGAAGCCGGAGTCGTAGCCGCCGATCAGGATCTTCCACTGCCAGTCGCCGTAGGTGACATGGCGGACGTACTCCATGACGAGCTGGCTGCGCCTCGTCCCGGAGGCCCCGTACTCGCCGGCGAGGTCGTACAGCCTGCTGACGTAGTTGATGAAGTCGTCCGCCGGGCCCGCCTGGTCGTTGACGGAGGAGACGCCCGGGTCACTGCCGGATACGACGTCACGGTCCAGGTCGAAGGTGTCGGACCCGTTGGTGACCTTGAACTCCTTGATCTGGTTGAACGACCAGTTCCCCGGCAGGGGGAAGCCGAGGTTTCCGGAGAAGCCCCAGGACATGCCGGAGACGAAGGAGTGGCGGGCGAACGTTTTCTCCGTGACGTTGATGCAGACGTTGCGGGAGCCGTAGACGCCGTGGTTGTACTTCTTGCCCTGGCTGGCCAGTCCGGCCTGCACGCCGTGGAAGTAGGTGACGATGCCGTACGTGCTGCCGTCGATCTCGTCCTGGGTGGCGTCGTAGTCGACGGCGAAGTAGATCGTGGTTCCGCGGTTGAAGCCGTAGTCGGAGGCCAGCTTGTTGGCGTTGAGGGCGTGCTGATAGCCCTGTGAGTAGGTGAAGTCGGTGAGCTGGCGCGCGTTGTCCTGGTAGATCGGGAAGACCTTCAGCCCGGCGTCGAAGATGGTCTTCAGCTCGCCCGGCTTGATCTCCTTGTCGAGGGTGGAGCCGGGAGGGTCGTATATGTACCGCCCGACGACGCGGTACTTGTTGTCGTAGAGCCACTTGGCGCGGGAGGCGGTGATCTCGTACCGGGTGTCGCTGCCGGTCGCGTCGCGGTCGGGGTCTCCCATGGAGACCAGGAGCTGGGCCCAGGTCTGGTAGTCGCCTCTGCGGCTGACCGACAGCCTGCTGAAGGACTGGAAGTCCGTCACCCACTTCTCGATGTCGCCGTTCCAGGAGCTGGTGAAGCCGGCGCGCGGGGTGTCGGCGCCGGGAGTCGGTTCGTTGAACACGCAGGCGGCGGAGAAGAGCTGCATGAAGATGCCGGACGATCCGGAGCCGACGGTGTTGGCCTTCAGGCCGGCCTGGGTCCCGGGGCCGAAGTTGCCGTTCGGGGTCAGGCCCAGCTCGTACTGGATGGCGTACATCAGCGACTTCTGCACATCACGGGAGTAAATGCCGTCGCAGGGCCCGACATTGAACTCACTACGGGTCCAGTACCGGCCGTTGAGCCACTGCTGAATGGACCGGATCTTGTCGCTGCCACCGGCCACAACGACGTAGGCGTCCATGTTGAGGATGGCCTTGGCGAGTTTGGCGTTGATGACACCGTCGCCACCGATGCCCATGTTCTCGCGGAGATCCTCGACGGCCGCCCGGGTGACCCCGGTGAACCACCCTTCGCTGCCGGGCTCGACCGCCCAATACCCCTTGCACCACAGGCCGTACTCAAGGACGGCCACGATGTTGCGGTTCTTGTCCCACCCGAATCCGATGTCTCCGAGGGCCGCGAACTTCGAGTAGGTGGTGGCGCCGAAGGACGCGACGACCGGGCTGATACCCAACTCGTGCTGCAGGCCCATGATCAGGGAGTTCATGGTGGCCCAGCCGGTATTGCCGTTCTCGGGACAGCGCACGTAGCCGGTGACGTTGCCATACGTGGAGTTCACCCATTTCTGGGCTCTGAGAACCTGCTCGTCCGCCACAGGTGACACCTTCCGCTGGGGTGACATGGGGCGGCGCCGGAGAGGGGCCTTCGGCGCCGGGGCGGGCAGTGTATGAAGCGGATCTCTTTGTTCCGTCCTTCCTGGTGGGGGAGTTGAGGGGGCGGGGAGAGGAGGGGAGGGGTTGCGGCGGTTTGGGGCGCGGTTCTCGGGATCAGCGCCGTCTGCAGGAGGATCGGCCCGGCAGGTCTTCGGATGAAAGGGAGCGCAGGAAGGGCGAGCTCGACCGTCTACCGGCCCACCTCCGGCACGACGCTCCCGCGCCGTGAGTGGTGGGGCTCCCGGCCACCGCGGAGCGTTCTGTGGCCTCACCGGCACGGTGGTGGACAACAGGGCGGTGCGCTTCTCGCCGTGGGCGGCGGTCGGCGACCGCGGGCCGGTCGGACGGGTACGGAATCGGCTGGGCCCCTCGTGCGTTGACGAGGGTGGGCATGGGATGCCGGTGATGTGCGAGCAGAGCAGCCCGAGTGACCGAGCTGACAGATATTGGAGGGCCGCGATGGCTGCGCAGACGCAGAGGGCCGTGCTGGCCGGCGGATGCTTCTGGGGTATGGAGGAGCTGATCCGCCGACTTCCGGGCGTGACGGCGACCCGGGTGGGATACACCGGGGGTGACGTGGCGAACGCGACGTACCGTAACCACGGCACGCACGCGGAGGCCATTGAGATCCTTTTCGACCCCGAGAGGACCGACTTCCGCGCGATCCTGGAGTTTTTCTTCCAGATTCACGACCCGAGCACGAAGAACCGCCAGGGCAACGACATCGGCCTCAGCTACCGCTCGGCGATCTACTACGTGGATGACGCGCAGAAGCGGATCGCCGAGGACACGATCGCGGATGTGGACGCCTCCGGCCTGTGGCCGGGCAAGGTCGTCACCGAGGTGGAGCCGGTTGGCCCCTTCTGGGAGGCCGAGCCCGAGCATCAGGACTACCTGCAGCGTTACCCGGACGGCTACACCTGCCACTTCCCGCGCCCGGGATGGCGGCTGCCCGCCCGCGCCGAGGGCTGACCGCGAGGCGGCCCGGCGGACGGCGGAGCCTGACCGGCGGAGGCTCCGCAGCCGGGCCGCGCTCGCTCTGCGGGGCCGACGGCGCCCCGCTGTGGCGAAGGGGTGGGCAGCGGAGATCCGTCACCGTGCGTCCCGCAGCCGAAGGAGGTACGTCGCAGTCAGCGCAACGCCACGCTCCCCGTCATGCGACAACTCCACGAGGGCACGTGAAGCCGTACTCCCCGGGATGTCCGCCAGCGCCTGGGTCAGCCGTACGCGCGCAGGCGCTTCGGTGGTGTCGTGGGCGAGGCGGTCGACGAGCCCGGTGGCGATCTGATCCACCATCGCGATGTCGCTCGCCAGCATGCTCAGGGCATCGGCTGCGTCGGTGTCGTTCCGTCCCGCCACGATCATGTCGATGAGCGCCGGGACCGCATCCGGCACCCCACGCGTCCCGAGCGCCAGAGCCGCGTGGCCGCGGACCGCGGCATCGGGGTCCGCGAGGGCGTCCCGCAGCCGGGCGGTCGCCTCATCACCGGGAATCTCGGCGAGGGACCGAACGGCACGTTCCCGCACCGCGGCCACCGGTGAGCCGAGGCCGTCCGCCAGCAGTGCCGTGCCGCCGTCGCCCGATCGCGCCAGCGCCCATCGCAGGGCTCCGGCGACGTTCGGCTCCGTCTCCCTCAGCACCGCCTCGACCAGGGCCTCCACCGGCACCGGAACCTCGTCGACCGAGGAAAGGGCTGCGCGCTGGCGCGCGGCGGCGCTCTTCGACCCCAGCGCCTGGAGGAATGCGACGGCCTGGAGGACGTCCTCCCAGCCGGCGGGTTCCGTGGCATCGATCCGGCGGAGCCGCGTGAGCAGTTCGGTCTCGGCCGCGATGCGTTCGCGCGTCTGTCGGATGAGGTCGTCGACGAGCGCCGAGGGCGTGAAACCGGGGTCGTCGAGCGCGCGTCCGATCTCACGCAACGACAGCCCCAGCGACCTCAGGCTCTCGATGTGGAAGATCCGCCGGATGTCCTCGCCGGAGTACTCCCGATAGCCGGAGCCCGTACGCCCCGAAGGCCGCAGCAGGCCGAGGGACTCGTAGTGCCTGAGCATGCGGGCACTGACCCTGGACCGTCGCGCCACCTCACCGATCAACACTTCCTACCGTCCCTTCCGACCGGCCCCGCCGAGGGCCACGACGCGCTTCGCCTCCTCGATCGCGAACTCGAATCCGGCATCCGGGTCGCGCAGCAGCCGTTCCGTGGCGAGCGCGTGTGTGCGCACATGCCGGGCAGGGTCCGTCGTCGCACCACGCAGAGCCGGCAGCACGACCTCACCCAGCGCGACCAGCGCCCGGCTGAGACTCAGCTGCGTCTCCCGCTCGCCGCGCCCGAGCTGCGTCGCCAGCACCATGGCCAACCCGGACTCCTCACCTTCCGGCACGAGCACGACCGCGGCCCGCCAGGCGCTCCGCGCCACTTCGTCGTCGGCGTCGGACAGGAGCGCCCGTGTGATCGCCGGCCACGCCTGCCGGTCCCCGATCTTGGACAGTGTGTGCAGCGCCTGGCTCCGTGCCTGCGCACCCTCCGAACAGACCTCGCGGAGCAGCGCGGGGAGCGTCCTGGACACCGGGTGGCGGGTGAGCGCCCAGGTCAGCATGTCGCGGACGAAGAACTCGGGCTCGATCGCGCATCGCTCGACGAGTTTGTCGACGAAGCGCGGATTCGGCGTCGTGCCGACCGCCAGAGCCGCCCGCAGCCGCACGGACGAACGGCTGTCCTCCAGGCCCTGAAGCGCTCGTATCGCCTCCGCGTCCTGTCCCGTCATGGTTACCGAGACCACCTCCTCGGCAAGCAGTGAAGGCCTTGTCACCGTGTCAAGGTCAAGGCTCACCGGCGGACTCCGCACCTTGGGGAGAACCTGAGTGAGGTCGTGGGACTCCCGGAAGGTCTTCAGGAGCCGCGCGCCGGATGGGCGCCGGGCTCAGTGCGGGAGCGTCGCCGGGCTGCCGCCGTTCGCCTCGTAGCCCGCGACCGCCAGCGCGCGGTAGACCGCGAACTCCGCCGCCGGGTCGCCGGACAGGGTCCAAGGGAGGGCGCCGACATGGCCGTCGACGTGTATCAGCTGGTTCATGGCCTCCGCCCAGCGCTCCCCGCGGACCAGGAAGAAGAGCAGGAGATGGCGTACGTGCGCCAGCATCGGGTCGTCGGAGCGGGCCGAGTGCACCGCGAACAGCGCGCCGTGCATCGCCTTCGTCACGACCTCGCTCTGGTAGAAGCCGCTGACCAGGTTGACCTCGGGCAGGTGCTCGAAGACCGCGAAGAGCGGCATGGCGGCGAGGAGGGAGCCCTGGGGAGCGCGGGCGGCCGCGGCCTCCGCGAAGTCGTACGCCTGCTGGCGCGAGCCGTGCCACTTCTCGCACCAGTAGTGCAGGGCCGCCAGGTGAGCGCCCATATGGGCCGGGGCGCGGTCCAGGATCCTCAGCCAGAGCTGCTCGAACTCCGACCGGGGGTAGGCCAGTCCACGGGCCACCGACAGCTCGACGATGTACGGGATCGGGTCACCGGGGGCGAGCAGCGCCGCGTCGGCGCACGCCGACCTCGCCTCCTCCATGATGATCCGGAACTCGTCCGTGCCAGGCGTCGCCGTGCGCCACGCCTGCTGTACGAGGAACTCGGCGTGGACGGCCGCGCCGCCCGCGTCCTTGGGCTGCTCGGCCCGCCACACCCGCAGCCACTGCCCGCCCGGGGACTCGCTGACGCCGCCCGGCCGCTGCTGCAGCTCCAGCGACGCGGCACCGGCGAAGGCCTGCACACGCTGCCAGCGCCGCTCGCCCTCCGCCTCCGTGCCGGCCAGCAGCTGCGAGGCCGCGCGGTAGTCCTGGGTGCGCTGCACCAGGTCGAGGACGTCCAGCAGGTCCTGGTCCGGGCCGGGCATCCGGACGTCCAGCTCCTCCTGCCGTACGAAGCCGTAGTTCGCCGGGTCCGCGGCGTCCGGGTGGCCCGGCGGGACCTGCTCGATCATGCCCCGCCGACGCCTCATGTACGGCAACACCACAAAGCCGAGCATGACGAGCGCGATCAGGACCCAGAGAATCTCCATGCCTCCAGCGTTCCAGACGCCGCGGACAATTGGCCAACGAGGTGGGCGACCTGTGGAAAACCCTGGGTCCGTGGGGGATCGGGCCTGTGGAAACGGTGGCAGATCCAGCCCGTCCGGCGCTTGAGGACAAGGCTCCTTCAGGGCCGAAGCGGGGGTCTGGGGGGGGGCTGGGGGGGGGCGGCGGCCCCCAGCAGCGCCCGCACCAGCACCGGGGCACCGGAAACGCGCGGTACATGGTGGTCCGGCTCAGCTGGCGTGTTCACCCGGCGGCATCCACCCCGTTCGCGGACTACGCTCGGTGCACATGAGCGACAGGCACATCAGTCAGCACTTCGAGACGCTCGCCATCCACGCGGGCAACACGGCGGACCCCCTCACCGGTGCGGTCGTCCCGCCGATCTACCAGGTCTCGACCTACAAGCAGGACGGCGTGGGCGGCCTGCGCGGTGGCTACGAGTACAGCCGCAGCGCCAACCCGACCAGGACCGCCCTGGAGGAGAACCTCGCCGCCCTGGAGGGCGGTCGCCGCGGACTTGCGTTCGCGTCCGGACTGGCGGCCGAGGACTGCCTGTTGCGTACGCTGCTCAGCCCCGGCGACCACGTGGTCATCCCCAATGACGCGTACGGCGGCACGTTCCGCCTCTTCGCCAAGGTCGTCGCCCGGTGGGGGGTGGAGTGGTCGGTCGCCGACACCAGCGACCCGTCGGCCGTCCGGGCCGCCATCACCCCGAAGACCAGGATCGTGTGGGTGGAGACCCCCTCCAACCCGCTGCTCGGCATCACCGACATCGCCGCCGTGGCCCAGATCGCCCGGGACGCGGGAGCGAAGCTCGTCGTCGACAACACCTTCGCGACGCCGTATCTGCAGCAGCCGCTGTCCCTCGGCGCGGACGTCGTGGTGCACTCCCTGACCAAGTACATGGGTGGCCACTCGGACGTCGTCGGCGGCGCGCTGATCGTCAGCGACCCGGACCTCGGCGACGAACTCGCCTTCCACCAGAACGCGATGGGCGCGGTCGCCGGGCCCTTCGACTCCTGGCTGGTGCTGCGCGGCACCAAGACGCTGTCGGTGCGCATGGACCGGCACAGCGAGAACGCCACGAAGATCGCCGACATGCTCACCCGGCACGCGCGCGTGACGCGCGTTCTGTACCCGGGCCTGCCCGAGCACCCTGGTCACGAGGTCGCCGCCAAGCAGATGAAGTCGTTCGGCGGCATGGTCTCCTTCCAGGTCACCGGCGGCGAGGAGGCGGCCGTCGAGGTCTGCAACCGCGCCAAGGTGTTCACGCTGGGCGAGTCCCTGGGCGGTGTCGAGTCCCTCATCGAGCACCCGGGACGCATGACGCACGCGTCCGCGGCCGGCTCGGCCCTGGAGGTCCCCGCCGACCTGGTCCGCCTCTCCGTGGGCATCGAGAACGTCGACGACCTCCTGGAAGACCTCCAGCAGGCGCTCGGCTAGTCACCGAAAGGTTTCACCAGCCCGTCAGCGGTGGAGTCGTCTCCGACGGCGGCTCCACCCACGGGCGGGCCATCACCGCCCACACCACGAACGCCACCGCCGAGGCGAACAGCAGCAGCCACATCAGGCGTACGGCGACCGTCCTGCGGCGCTGCATGCGGCCACCGCGCCGCACGATCTCCGCGTACAGCTCCGGCGGCACCGGCGGCGGCGTTCCTTCCATGATCTGCCGTACGGCCGCTTCCCGTTGCTGGCGATTCACGGCGACACCGCCTTCGCTCCCAGCACGGCCGGTGCGGGTTCCCGCGGCGGATTCAGCAGGGTCGCGGTCGCCCGGTCGCAGATCGCGTGGACGCGTTCCCTGGGCAGGCCGAGCAGAGCCGCCACCTGCTCCTCGGCGACACCCTCGTACAGTCGCAGCACCAGGATCAGGCGTTCCTGCGGGGCGAGCCCGGCGAGCGGGCCGTGGGAGCGCGGTCGGAACCGGCCGAGCGCGGCCAGGCCGCCGTACTGGTGCCAGGCGGCCCGGGAGAACCGGGTGGCCAGGTACTGGCGGGCCCGGTCGTACGGGTCCTCGCCTCGCAGCCGCTCCCAGCACGCGTACGTGCGCGCGAGGGACAGCGCCAACAGGCGCCTCGCGCGCGGGTTGTCCTGCGGCGGCTCCGCGGTGAGCAGCGTGGCGGCATGCAGCAGCCGCCCTGCCGCGCCCGCGACGAACGCCTCGAACTCCCGGGCCCGACGGGCGTCCTGAGCCGCACGCCGTCGTCCCACCGCCCCTCCCGCCTGAGTGAACCCTGCGGAACCAGGCCCCGGACCAGGTACGCGACGCGTCGCCCGCGTACGAGAAGAGGACCCGATTTCATATGAGGCCAGCGACGGCCCGGGGTCAAGAGCCGGGACCGGACCACACGAGCACACGACCGTTTCAGCCCATCCGGCGCTCGAGCGGCGGAGCGAGGGCACCCTCTTGGCGTCGGCCCGCGCATTTCAGCCCGTCCGGCGCTTGAGGACGAGGCCCCTTAAGGGCCGAAACGGGGGTCTGGGGGCGGAGCCCCAGGAAGGCGCCCGGGGTTGAAGGGGCAGAGCCCCTGGAGGATGGGACGGGTAGGGGCGGCGGGGGCGAAACCCACTTGCGGCCCACGACGCGCCGATGACGAACCGCCCCCGCGGAACCCCCGCCTCAGGAGGCCGCAGGCGCCTCCGCCCCCGAAATCCCTTGCGCCGCCATCCGAGAGGACAGCGCGGTGTTGAACCGGGTGAGGAGCGTGCAGAACGCCTCCCGCTCCTCCGGCGCCCAGTCATGCGTCAGCTCGGCCATCAACTGACGCCGGGACGACCGCACTTCCTCCAGCCGAGACTGCCCGCGCGGGGACAGCTGGAGCACCACCGCACGCCCGTCCTCGGGGTGCGAGGTCCGCTTGACGAGCCCCGTGTCGACGAGCGGCGCCACCTGCCGGGTGACCGTCGACGAGTCGATCCCCATGCTCGCGGCGAGCGCCTTGACGCCCATCGGGCCTTCCTTGTCGAGGCGGTTGAGCAGCAGATATGCGGCGCGGTCCATGGAGTTGCGCACCTGCCCGACCCCACCGAGCCGGGTCTGTTCGGCACGGCGGGCGAACACTGCCACCTCGTGCTGCAGCGTGTCGAGGAGACCGCTGTCAGCGACGGTCGTCATGTCCATCGACATTTCAGGTGTTGTGGGCATGGCCGGGGGCTCACTTCATGAAGGGGCTGCTGGGTTGGGGGACAGGGTACGCGGCCCGGACGCGGGGTGTACCAGCGCTGGCGAAACCCATCTCGGTGCTTGGTCACACCAGGGCCTCGCGCCTGTGAACTGCGAGACTTGTGTCATGAGCTACAGCACGGCTGACTCCTTGCCACCCGTCACGCTCGACGACGTGCGCGGCGCCCAGAAGATGCTGACGGGCGTGGCGCGGGTGACGGCGATGGAGGGCAGCAGGCACCTGTCCCAGCTGGTGGGTGCGCCGGTGCACCTCAAGTGCGAGAACCTCCAGCGGACGGGATCGTTCAAGCTGCGCGGCGCCTACGTGCGGATCGCCGGGCTGCTCCCGGAGGAACGGGCGGCGGGGGTCGTCGCCGCGAGCGCCGGCAACCACGCGCAGGGCGTCGCCCTGGCGTCGTCGCTGCTCGGCGTGCACGCCACGGTGTTCATGCCGAAGGGCGCCCCGCTGCCGAAGATCAGCGCAACCCAGGACTACGGCGCCGATGTGCGCCTGCACGGCCAGGTGGTCGACGAGACGCTGGCCGCCGCGCAGGAGTACGCGGCCGAGACGGGCGCGGTGTTCATCCACCCCTTCGACCACCCCGACGTCATCGCCGGCCAGGGCACGGTCGGCCTGGAGATCCTCGAACAGTGCCCGGAGGTGCGGACCATCGTCGTCGGCATCGGCGGGGGAGGGCTCGCGGCGGGGATCGCGACGGCGGTGAAGGCGCTGCGGCCGGACGTGCGGATCGTGGGCGTGCAGGCGGCGGGCGCGGCGGCGTACCCGCCCTCGCTGGCGGCCGGGCACCCGGTCGCGGTCGACAACCCGGCGACGATGGCCGACGGCATCAGGGTCGGCCGGCCCGGTGACGTGCCGTTCCGCATCGTCGGCGACCTGGTGGACGAGGTGCGCACGGTCAGCGAGGACGAGCTGGCCACCGCCCTGCTGCTGTGCCTGGAGCGGGCGAAGCTGGTCGTCGAGCCGGCCGGGGCGAGCCCCGTCGCGGCGCTGCTGAGCGACCCCGGCGCCTTCGAGGGCCCGGTCGTCGCGGTGCTGTCCGGCGGCAACGTCGACCCGGTGCTGCTCCAGCGCGTCCTGCGGCACGGCATGGCCGCGCAGGGCCGCTACCTGGCCGTACGGCTGCGGCTGACGGACCGGCCGGGCGCGCTCGCCACGCTTTTGGGGGTGTTGTCAGTGGTGGACGCTAACGTCCTCGATGTGAGTCACGTACGGACCGACCCACGGCTCGGGCTCACGGAGGCGGAGGTCGAGCTGCACCTGGAGACGAAGGGCCCCGTGCACTGCGTCGAGGTCGGTCAGGCCCTGCGCGAGGCGGGCTACACCGTCATCGACTGAGGCACGGATCGGCGAAAGCGCAGGTCGGAGACCCTTTGTCACTCGTTCGAGTAAATCGAGCGAATCCCGTTGAAAGACGCGATACATCGCGTTATGGTGTGTCTCGTATTCCTGCCGCAGCGCTGCGTGATGGCGCGGAACGAAAAGTGCAAACCTAGGCTTTCCGAACGCTTCCCGACGACGTGGAGATTCATATGCCAGGCGCCATCTATGCCGAAGGCCTGGTGAAGACCTTCGGCGACGTAAGGGCTCTGGACGGCGTCGACCTCGACGTCCCCGAGGGCACGGTCCTCGGACTGCTCGGGCCGAACGGCGCGGGCAAGACGACGACCGTCCGCTGTCTGACGACCTTGCTGCGTCCCGACAGCGGCTCGGCGGTCGTCGCGGGCATCGACGTCCTCAAGCATCCCGATGCCGTGCGCCGCTCCATCGGCCTGTCCGGCCAGTTCGCGGCGGTCGACGAGTACCTCACCGGCCGGGAGAACCTGCAGATGGTCGGCCAGCTCTACCAGATGAAGGCCAAGGCGGCGAAGGCCCGCGCGGTCGAACTGCTGGAGCAGTTCGACCTCATCGACGCCGCCGACCGCCCCACCAAGACCTACTCCGGCGGCATGCGCCGTCGCCTCGACCTGGCGGCCGCCCTGGTCGTCTCGCCGCCCGTGATGTTCATGGACGAGCCGACGACCGGCCTCGACCCACGCAACCGTCAGATGCTGTGGGAGGTCATCAAGCGGCTGGTCTCGGGCGGTACGACCCTGCTGCTGACCACCCAGTACCTCGAAGAGGCCGACCACCTGGCCCACGACATAGCGGTGGTCGACCAAGGCCGCGTCATCGCCACGGGCACCTCCGACCAGCTCAAGGCCCGCACCGGCGGCGAGCGGGTCGAGGTCGTGGTGCACGAGCGCGAGGAGATCCAGCCCGCGTCCGAGGTGCTGCGCGGCTTCGGCAAGGGCGAGACGACGGTCGAGGAGCACATGCGCAAGCTCACCGTGCCCGTGACCGGCGGCGCCAAGCTCCTCGCCGAGGTCATCCGCGAGCTCGACAATCGCGGTATCGAGATCGACGACATCGGCCTGCGTCGCCCGACCCTTGACGACGTGTTCCTGTCCCTGACGGGACACCTGGCCGAGATGAAGGACGAGGAGAACGGCAAGGAGGCCGTCAAATGAGTGCGCTCGACGCCGTGCGCGTCGCTCCGTCCACGAACCCGGTCACACAGTCCGTCCGGGACTCCGTGGTCGTCGCGAAACGCAACCTGATCCGGATGTCCCGGATCCCCGAGATGATCATCTACGGGCTCATCCAGCCGATCATGTTCGTGGTGCTGTTCACCTACGTCTTCGGCGGATCCATGCAGATCGGGGCCAGCACCAGCGCCGAGGCCTACAAGAACTTCCTGATGGCCGGCATCTTCGCGCAGACCGTCACGTTCGCCACCGCCAGTTCCGGCGCGGGCATCGCCGACGACATGCACAAGGGGCTCATCGACCGCTTCCGCTCCCTGCCCATGGCGAGGGGCGCGGTGCTCACCGGGCGCACCTTCGCCGACCTCATCCAGACCGCCCTGACGCTGGTTGTTCTGGCGGTCGTCGCCGTGCTGGTCGGCTGGCGCGTCGGGTCGGACGGGGACATCAACGCCGGCCGCGTGCTGGGGGCCTTCGGGCTGCTGCTCCTGCTCGGTTACGCGTTCACCTGGATCGGCGCCCTGATCGGCATGTCCGTGCGCACGCCCGAGGCGGCCACGTCCAGCGGACTGATCTGGCTCTTCCCGGTCACCTTCATCTCGAACGCGTTCGTGGACACCAGCCACATGACCCCGTGGCTGCGTCACGTCGCCGACTGGAATCCCTTCAGCGCCACGGTCCAGGCCTGCCGCGAGCTCTTCGCCAACCCGGGGGTCTCGCCCTCGGACGCCTGGCCCATGCAGCACCCGGTCTGGGCCTCGCTGATCTACTCGCTCCTGATCATCGTCATATTCCGCACCCTCGCGGTACGGAAGTACCGCTCGGCGACGGCATGACGAAAGCCCCCGGCGCCACGTGGGCGCCGGGGGCCGGTCAAGGACTTGTCGGTCGGGGTGTCGGTCGGGGTCAGCCGCCGCACGGTCCGGATCAGCCGCTGTAGGGCTCGGCCTTCAGGATCTTCACCGAGGCCTTCTTGCCGTTCGGCAGCTCGTACTCGGCGTCCTCGCCGACCTTGTGGCCGATGACGCCGGAGCCCAGCGGCGACTGCGGCGAGTAGGTCTCGACGTCGGCGCTCGCGTACTCGCGAGAGGCGAGCAGGAAGGTCATGGTGTCGTCCTCGTCACCGTCGAAGGCGATCGTCACGACCATGCCGGGCGCCACCGCACCGTCCGCTGAGGCCGGTGCCTCGCCGACCTGGGCGTTCTCCAGGAGCTGGGTCAGCTGGCGCACACGGAGCTCCTGCTTGCCCTGTTCCTCCTTGGCCGCGTGGTACCCGCCGTTCTCGCGCAGGTCGCCCTCCTCGCGCGCGGCCGCGATCTTGGCGGCGATCTCCGTGCGCGCAGGACCAGACAGGTACTCCAGCTCGGCCTTGAGCTGGTTGTACGCCTCCTGGGTCAGCCAGGTGACGTTCTCGCTGGTCTGGGTCACAGGTGCTCCTCGTAGGTACTGGGAATACAAAGCATCGCCCTACCCAGAAGGATGTTCCTTCACGGATGGGCGAAACCACGAGCCTAACAATTCAATGGCCGAAGGGGGAGGACATAAGCCATCAGAATCACGTCAACGCAGGTCAGCGCCTACGTAAACCAGACAGAGGCGGTCGGTGTCGACCAGCGTCGGTCGGTTTCGATCAGCGGGGTCAGTCCGCGTGGCAGCCGAGCAGCTCGGCCGTCGTCCCCTGGGACGTCGTACGGAGTGTGACGACCTTGTCGATGCGCGAGGCGTCGCCGTCGAAGCGGAAGTCGGCCCGGCCCACCTCGGCGCCGTTCTCCGCCTGGGAGCGCAGCGTGCAGTAGCCGGAGGCGCCGGAGTCCTTGCGGACCTCCAGATGGACCTTCACCGCGTCCTTCGTCGCGTCGAACTCGATCACCTCGGCGCTGATCTTGTTCTGGCCGACGTAGTGGTAGCCGAAGTAGCCGACCAGTGCCAGCAGTGCCACTCCGAGGACGGCGCCGACGACCTTGAGCGTGCGGTCGGCGCGCGCGTCCGAGGAGCGGCCGTAGCGGCCCTCGGGCAGCCGCGTGCTCGCCGTACTCATGATCGTCCTCTCGGCCCCGGAATTATCCACCCCCCGATTCGGTCACTATAGAAGCCGCCGATCGCACCGGTTCACACCGGGCGCCGACTTATGAGGATGAGTCTTGACTGACCAGCTGCGACTGATGGCCGTGCACGCCCACCCCGACGACGAGTCGAGCAAGGGCGCGGCCACCATGGCGAAGTACGTGTCCGAGGGGGTGGATGTGCTGGTCGTGACCTGCACGGGCGGGGAGCGCGGCTCCATCCTCAATCCGAAGCTCCAGGGCGACAAGTACATCGAGGAGCACATCCACGAGGTACGCAAGAAGGAGATGGACGAGGCGCGCGAGATCCTCGGCGTGCAGCAGGAGTGGCTCGGCTTCGTCGACTCCGGTCTGCCCGAGGGCGACCCGCTGCCGCCGTTGCCGGAGGGCTGCTTCGCCCTGGAGGACGTCGACAAGGCGGCCGGGGAGCTGGTGAAGCAGATCCGCTCGTTCCGCCCCCAGGTGATCACCACCTACGACGAGAACGGCGGTTACCCGCACCCCGACCACATCATGACCCACAAGATCTCGATGGTGGCCTTCGAGGGCGCGGCGGACGCCGAGAAGTACCCGGAGTCGGAGTTCGGCCCCGCGTACCAGCCGCTCAAGCTCTACTACAACCAGGGCTTCAACCGCCCCCGCACCGAGGCCCTGCACAACGCGCTGCTCGAGCGCGGCATGGAGTCGCCGTACGGGGACTGGCTCAAGCGCTGGGACGAGTTCGAGCGCGTCGGGCGCACGATCACCACGCATGTCCCCTGCGCCGACTTCTATGAGATTCGCGACAAGGCACTGATCGCGCACGCCACCCAGATCGACCCCGACGGCGGCTGGTTCCGTGTCCCGCTGGAGCTCCAGAAGGAGGTCTGGCCGACGGAGGAGTACGAGCTGGCGAAGTCCCTCGTCGATACGTCCCTCCCCGAGGACGACCTCTTCGCGGGCGTCCGCGACAATGCCTGACATGAGCGCAAGCGCAAGCCTGGCAATGACACAGCTCGTCACCCTCGCCAAGGAGGTGGACGAGGACAAGGTCACCCCCGGTGTCCTCGGCTTCATCGTCTTCGCGGTGATGGCCCTGGCGGTGTGGGGCCTGATGAGGTCCATGAACCGCCACATGAACAGGGTCGACTTCAAGGAGCCCCCGGAGCCGAAGGCACCGGTCTCCGGCGAGAGCGCCGAGGCGACCGGCCCGGCGGGGTCGAAGCAGGGCTGAGGGCGACCGGGCGTCCGTCCGGTTCGGCACCGGCCGGACGCGGGCGTTCGGCTGGTTCGGCACCTGCCGGTGGGCGGCTGGGCGGCCGGCTCACTGCCGGGCCGTCACCGGCACGCCCATGACCTCCCGTGCGTGGCGGTTCGGCACCATGCCGAGCCGCCAGGCCTGCCATCCGGCCTCCAGGTTCACGCCCCGTTCCAGCAACAGCAGATACGCCTCGACGTAGTCGCTCAGCTTCCCGTCCCGCAGCGCATGCCCGTCGCGTCCCAGCTGTGCCAGCTCCTCCTGTGCCACGGCGGTGCCGATCTCGACACCGCCCGGTGCCGCGTACGGCAGCAGTGTGCAGCGCAGGAAGCGGGCCCAGTCCTCGCCTCTCCGGTCGTCGTACGACGCGAACAGGCCCACCGCCTCGTCGCACAGCGTCAGCGCCTGCTGTGTCCGGGTGTTCCCGGCGTCCACCACCGCCAGCTCCAGGCACGTCCATGCCTCGCCGTGGGCGACGCCGATGCGCTGGAAGTCGGCGCGGGCGTCCATCAGCAGCTGGCGGGCGAACCCGGAGTTCTTCAACGAGCCCGTCTGGGCCGCCCGCTGGTCGCGGGTCACCCGGGCCGAGTGGTGGCGGGCACAGGCGAGGCCGTACACGTCGCGCATACGGGAGAACATCGTGCGGGAACGTTCCAGCTCGCGGACCGCCAGATCCAGGTTGCCCGTCTCCTCCAGAGCCTGGCCCAGGTAGTAGACGGACCAGGCCTCGCCGCGTGCGTCCTCGTTGTCGCGGTGGCGGGAGGCAGCCTGGCGCAGTCCGTCCACCGCCGGGGACGGATCGCCGGCGACCAGACGGGCGCGGGAGAGCTGGGTCATCGCCCAGGCCTCGCCCCGGGCGTCGCGCGTACGGCCGTACAGGTCCAAAGCCGTCCGCAGATCTGCTTCCGCGCGCGGCACGTCGCCCATGCGCAGGCTCAGCTGCCCCAGCTGGAAGTGGGCCCACGCCTCGCCGTGGATCGACTCGCCGGCGCGGTGCAGGGCCAGGGAGTCGGCCAGCAGGGTGTGCGACTCGGAGATCCGGCCGCGGTCCCGCTCCACCGCGGCCAGCGCGTGCATCGTCCAGGCGCGGTCCGTCGCCAGCGCGGGGGCCGACTGCAGGTCCAGGGCCTCGCGGAGTTTCGCCGCCGCCTCGGTGAGGTTGCCCTGGTGGTGCAGCGTGATGCCGAGGGAGCACAGGGCGCGGGCCGCGCCCGCGTCGTGGTGGGCCTCCATATAGAGGTCGACCACCGAGGACAGGGTCGTGCGGGCCTTGTCCAGCTCGCCGAGCTGACGGGCCGCGATACCGGTGCGCCACTGCACCGAGCGGACCAGCAGGCCCTGGTCCACGGCCTGCGCCAGCTCGCTGATCTCGCCGAGGCGGTAGAGGTCGCCCCGCAGGAGGCAGTAGTCGCACAGGGCGCCGAGCAGATTCAGGACCGCCGCCTGGTTCACGTCCTCCGCGTGCCGAAGGGCCGCCGTGATGAAGCTCGACTCGTCGTCCAGCCAGCGCAGCGCGTCGTCCAGTGAGGTGAAGCCGTGCGGGCTGAAGCGGTCCGAGCGGGTCGACATGTTGCCGTCGACCAGGCGCAGTACGGAGTCCGCCAGCTCCCCGTAGTTCACGATCAGCCGCTCCTGTGCCGCCGTACGCTCCGCCGGCTCCTCCTCGTCGAGGAGGCGGGCGTGGGCAAAGGCGCGGACCAGGTCGTGCAGGCGGTAACGGCTGCCGCGGACGTGGTCGATCAGGCCCGACCGGGACAGGGCCACCAGATGGCGGGTCGCCTCCGCCTCATCTGTG
Organism: Streptomyces sp. cf386; assembly: GCF_900103585.1. Classification (GTDB taxonomy): domain Bacteria; phylum Actinomycetota; class Actinomycetes; order Streptomycetales; family Streptomycetaceae; genus Streptomyces. The sequence continues at coordinate 81,365 of NZ_FNHV01000003.1, read as the reverse complement.
GCCAGGAGCGATGCCGCCGCCGCGGCGCCCAGCGAGGCCCGGCCGGCCAGAGCCAGCCTGCGCAGCAGACGCCGCCCCGCCTCCGACTGGTCGGTGTAGCGCAGCCACAGCACCCGCTCGATCGGCTCCACCGGGCCGTACGCGCCCAGATCCGTCGCCAGTGTGCGCGGTGAACGCGGGCCCAGCGACGAGCCCGCGATGCGCAGCGCCAGCGGCAGTCCGCCGCACAACTGCCGTATCAGGTCGGCGGATTCGGCGTCGTAGGGGCCGGAGGAATCCTGCGCCGCAACCGTCAGCAGCTCCTCCGCGCCCGCCGCGTCCAGCGACTCCACCGGCAGCTCGTGCACCCAGGCGGCGAGGTCCGCGGGCAGGTCGAGGGGCTCGCGGGCCGTGACCAGGACCAGGCTGTCGGAGCGCTCGGGGACGAGGGTGCGGACCTGCTCCGGGTCCGAGGCGTCGTCCAGTACGACCGTGACCGGCAGGCCGGTGAGGTGCTGGTGGTAGAGCTCGCTCAGCCGCTTGACCTGCTGGTCGGCCGAGGAGCGCTCCCGGAACAGAAGCTGCTCGCGAGGGGCGCCCAAACGGTTCAGCAGATGCAGCAGCGCGTCTCTCGTCGACAGCGGCGGCTCCTCGGCGGTGTCGCCGCGCAGATCCACCACGCACGCGCCGCGGAACTGGTCCTTCAGATCATGGGCCGCACGGACCGCCAGTGCCGTACGACCGCTTCCGGGCGCCCCGTGCAGCACGACGACCGTCGGCTTGGTCTCCGTACTCGCGCGCGCCGCCTGCACCCACTGCCGGATACGGGACATCTCCTGCCTGCGGCCCGCGAACGGACCCGCCGGGTCCGGGAGTTGACCGAACGACTGCTCCAGCACACTGCGCCCCCGGGCCGCCGCGCTCTTGTCCGCGCCCTTCAGTCGCGGCCCCGTCTTCTTCGGGCCGGTGGACGCGCTCAGCACCCGCTGCTGGTCGAGGAACGGGCGGATACCCCGTACCTCCAGCGCCGTCAGCCACTGCAGCCGCAGCTGTTCCGGGCCGCCGGGCTGGCTTACGGCGCCCGCGCGGTGGTGCGCGGCGGGCAGATGGGCGCCGGCCACCTTCACGACCGTGGCCGCCGCGCCGACCACGCCCACGGTGACGCCCGCGCCGACGGCGGTGGTCGGGCCCGTGCCGAGGGCCAGGTCGGATACGACGGCCGCGACCGCGGCGACGCCCGCCACCATCAGCGGCGTCGCACCGCCCTCCCGCGCGAACCGCTGACCGAACGTCAGCCGGCCGGCCTCCGCCTCGTCGAGCGCCCGGGTGTACGCCTCGTACTCCTCGGCCGCGGTCTGCGCCATGGAGTCCAACGCCCCACGCGCCCGCGACAACAGCACCTGCCCGTCGACTCGCCCACCCGAGCGCCGCACCTCCTCCTCCACGGCCCGGGCCAACAGCCGCTCGGCATCGGTCCGATGGCTGTCACGCATGTCAGGTCCCCCTCCGGCGGCAACGGCGTTCTTGGTCAAGTGTGCGGCGGACGGGGCGTTGTGGGGAGAGGGCCGAGGCGGTCCCGAGGCCGGGCGGGGACGCGCGGGCGATCAGACGGAGCCGTCGGCCCGCTGCCGGAGCCGGTCCAGATGCGGCCAGAACACCCCGTCGGCGCTCACGCGCGACCGCAGAACGGGGCTGCGCCGCAGCATGTCGAGGCAGTACGCGCGCCACGGCCCCAGGCTCTCGGTGGCCGCCATGGTCTCGTGGGCGTGCAGCCCCGAGCACAGGATGTCGGCCAGCGTGTCGGCCATGACGGTCACCTCGCGGTGCCGGGCGTGCTCCGGAGGGCAGTCCACGCCGTCGTAGAAGAACCCGAGCAACTCCCGCTGCGCCAGCTGGCAGTTGAGTTCCCGTAAGGACGACAGGATGGTGTGGTTCGTCGCGAGGGCCGCCTGGTCGTGGCCCACCTTGGTCTGTTCGGCCAGGGATCTGGTCTGCCGGGCCAGGTGGAGGATGGCCAGGGCCGAGACCAGACAGCCGAATCCCGCGAATATGGCTGAGTATGCGTCCGCCGACATATTCATGCATCAGGACGTTAGCGCACCGACCCATGTGCTGTCCGGCGTATCCCGGGTACTGCGGCAGGATGGACCCCATGCCGAATCGACTGGCTCACGAGACGTCCCCCTACCTGCTCCAGCACGCGGACAACCCCGTCGACTGGTGGCCGTGGTCGGCCGAGGCCTTCGAGGAGGCCCGTAAGAGCGGCAAACCGGTCCTGCTCAGTGTCGGTTACAGCAGTTGTCACTGGTGTCACGTCATGGCCCACGAATCCTTCGAGGACCAGCAGACCGCCGACTACCTCAACGCCCACTTCGTCAGCGTCAAGGTCGACCGCGAGGAACGCCCCGACGTGGACGCCGTCTACATGGAGGCCGTCCAGGCGGCCACCGGCCAGGGCGGCTGGCCCATGACCGTGTTTCTCACCCCGGACGCCGAGCCCTTCTACTTCGGCACCTACTTCCCGCCCGCCCCCCGCTCCGGCATGCCGTCCTTCCGGGAGGTGCTGGAGGGTGTGCGCAGTGCGTGGGCCGACCGGCGGGACGAGGTCGCCGAGGTCGCGGGGAAGATCGTGCGGGACCTCGCGGGGCGGGAGATCTCCTACGGCGGCCCCGAGGCACCCGGCGCGCCGGAGCTGGCGCAGGCGCTGCTCGGGCTCACCCGGGAGTACGACCCGCAGCGCGGCGGGTTCGGAGGGGCGCCCAAGTTCCCGCCGTCCATGGTGATCGAGTTCCTGCTGCGCCACCATGTGCGGACCGGCTCCGAGGGTGCGCTGGAGATGGCGCAGGACACCTGTGAGCGGATGGCCCGGGGCGGCATCTACGACCAGCTGGGTGGCGGATTCGCGCGCTACTCCGTCGACCGTGACTGGGTCGTGCCGCACTTCGAGAAGATGTTGTACGACAACGCCCTGCTGTGTCGTGTCTACGCCCACCTCTGGCGCGCCACGGGCTCCGAGCTCGCTCGCCGGGTCGCGCTGGAGACCGCCGACTTCATGGTGCGCGAACTGCGCACCAACGAGGGCGGGTTCGCCTCCGCGCTCGACGCCGACAGCGACGACGGGACCGGCAAGCACGTCGAGGGCGCTTACTACGCCTGGACCCCGCAGCAGCTGCGCGAGGTGCTCGGCGACGACGACGCCGAGCTCGCCGCCCGCTACTTCGGTGTGACGGAGGAGGGCACGTTCGAGCACGGTTCCTCGGTTCTGCAACTTCCGCAGCAGGACGGGCTGTTCGACGCCGAGAAAATCTCGTCGATCCGCGAACGGCTCCTCCGGCAGCGTGACACGCGCCCCGCCCCCGGGCGCGACGACAAGATCGTCGCCGCCTGGAACGGCCTCGCCATCGCCGCCCTCGCCGAGACCGGCGCCTTCTTCGACCGCCCCGACCTCGTGGACGCCGCCCTCGGCGCCGCCGACCTCCTCGTGCGGCTGCACCTCGACGACCACGCCCGTCTCGCCCGCACCAGCAAGGACGGCCAGGTCGGCGCGAACGCGGGTGTGCTGGAGGACTACGCCGACGTCGCCGAGGGCTTCCTCGCGCTGGCCTCCGTCACCGGCGAGGGCGTCTGGCTGGAGTTCGCCGGGTTCCTGCTCGACCACGTCCTCGCCCGCTTCACCGACGCGGAGTCCGGCGCCCTCTACGACACCGCCGCCGACGCCGAGCAGCTGATCCGCCGCCCGCAGGACCCCACGGACAACGCCGCCCCGTCCGGCTGGACCGCGGCGGCCGGCGCCCTGCTGAGCTATGCCGCGCAGACCGGCGCCGAGCCCCACCGCACCGCCGCCGAGCGGGCGTTGGGCGTGGTGAAGGCCCTCGGCCCGCGCGTCCCCCGCTTCATCGGCTGGGGTCTGGCCGTCGCCGAGGCCAACCTCGACGGGCCGCGTGAGGTCGCGGTGGTCGGTCCGTCCCTGGCCGACGAGGGCACAAGGGCCCTGCACCGTACGGCACTTCTGGGCACCGCCCCGGGCGCAGTCGTGGCCGTGGGAACTCCGGAGAGTGACGAGTTTCCGCTCCTCGCCGACCGGCCGTTGCAGCAGGGGGAACCCGCTGCCTATGTCTGCCGTAACTTCACCTGCGATGCCCCGACCACCGATCCGAGCCGGTTGAAAACCGCGCTGAGCAGCTGAAACGACGGCGGGCGCGGGGCACTTACGCATGCTGTGTTCGAATTGTTCACTCTCGGGGATCGTTGTGATGAAACGCGCTCTTCACTGAAACGGCCTGCGGACTTCACAGATCGCCCTTAATGTCTACACAGTTCCGCGACAGATGTAGCTCACTGTCGCGGCAGGGGGCATTGGGGATCTGGGGGGATCTGTTGCTGACGTCTGTCTTCATAGCCGTCGTCTCGCTGGCCTTGTTCTGGATGGCGGCTTTCACCTTGTGGTGGCAGATGCACGCGTGGCGTACGCCCGAAGTGCTCGCCTCCACCCGGTTCAGCAGACCGGACGGCGGCGAGCACGTGTCGTTCTCGCTGCTGTTGCCGGCCCGGCACGAACAAGCCGTGCTGGACCACACCATCCAGCGGCTGCTGGAGTCCACACACACCGACTTCGAGATCATCGTCATCGTCGGGCACGACGACCCGGAGACCACGGAGGTGGCCGAGAAGGCCGCGGCACGCGACCCGCGCGTCCGCGTCGTCGTCGACACCCACGAGAAGAAGAACAAGCCGAAGGCCATGAACACGGCGCTGCCGCACTGCCGCGGCGATGTCGTCGGGGTCTTCGACGCCGAGGACCAGGTCCATCCGGAGCTGCTCGCCCATGTCGACCACGCGTTCCGCACGACCGGCGCGGACGTGGTCCAGGGCGGGGTCCAGCTCATCAACTTCCACTCCAGCTGGTACAGCCTGCGCAACTGCCTGGAGTACTTCTTCTGGTTCCGGTCGAGGCTGCATCTGCACGCGCAGAAGGGGTTCATCCCGCTCGGCGGGAACACCGTCTTCGTACGCACCGACGTGCTCAGGGAAGCCGACGGCTGGGATCCCAACTGCCTCGCCGAGGACTGCGACCTGGGGGTCCGGCTCTCCAGCGTCGGCAAGAAGGTCGTCGTCGCCTACGACTCCGACATGGTGACCAAGGAGGAGACGCCCGGCAGCCTCATGTCGCTGCTCAAGCAGCGCACCCGCTGGAACCAGGGCTTCCTTCAGGTCTACCGGAAGAAGGACTGGCGGCAACTGCCCACCTTCGGGCAGCGGTTGCTCGCCCGGTACACCCTCATGACGCCGTTCATGCAGGCCTTCACCGGGCTCATCATCCCGCTCAACATCGCGATCGCGGTCTTCCTCGACGTGCCCGTGAGCGTCGCCTTCATCACCTTCCTGCCGGCCGTCACCGCGCTCGTCACCTTCGTCTTCGAGGTCGTCGGACTGCACGACTTCGGCAAGCAGTACGGGCTTCGCGTGCGCTTCGCGCACTACGTGAAGCTCGTCGTGGGCGGCCCCTTCTACCAGGTACTCCTCGCCGGAGCCGCCGTCCGCGCCGTATGGCGTGAGCAGCGCGGCCAGAACGACTGGGAGTTGACCAGCCACGTCGGCGCGCACTTTTTTTTCGACGTGACCCGCGACCTCCGAGAGGACGTCCCTGCGTGACCTCCACCCTTCCCGCGGTGACCACTCCGAAGGTCCCCGCGCAGAGACAGCCTGTCCCTGAAACGCGTTCGACCGGTCGAACAGACCCGTCGAGCCGTCTCCGGTCCTCCCGCCCCGACCTGCTCCTGTGCGGTGCGCTCCTGGTGGCGATCCTCGTCGTGCAGGGCTGGAACATCTCCGACTACCCCACCCTCAGCGACGACGAGGGCACCTACCTCGCCCAGGCCTGGGCCGTTCAGGAGGGCCGGGGCCTCGCCCACTACACCTACTGGTACGACCACCCGCCGCTGGGCTGGATCCAGATAGCCCTGCTGACCTGGATACCGGCCGCGCTCAGCCCCGAGTCGATGACCGTCGGCTCCATGCGCGCCGCGATGCTGGTCGTCAGCGCGGTCAGCGCGGTCCTGGTGTACGTCCTCGGTCGGCGGCTTTCCCTGCCGCGCTGGGCGGCCGGGCTCGGCATGGTCCTGTTCGGGCTGTCCCCGCTGTCGGTCGTCCTCCAGCGGGAGATCTTCCTCGACAACCTCGCGGTGATGTGGACGCTCCTCGCCTTCGCCCTCGCCGCCTCGCCGAGCCGCCACCTCTGGCACCACTTCGGCGCCGGGATGGCCGCCGCCACAGCCGTGCTGACCAAGGAGACGATGCTCTTCGTCCTCCCCGCGGTCTTCGTCACCATGTGGCGGCACAGCCACCGCGACACCCGCAAGTTCGCCCTGACCGGCGCCGTCACCGCCTGCGCCCTGATCGGTCTGTCGTATCCCCTGTTCGCCCTGCTGAAGGGCGAGCTGCTGCCCGGCGGCGGGCACGTCTCGCTGTGGGACGGCATCAAGTACCAGATGACCAGGCCCGGTTCGGGCTTCATCCTCGACCAGGGGTCCGGCTCCCACGGTGTGCTCCAGTCGTGGCTCTACTACGACCGCGTCCTCATCGTCGGCGGCCTCGCGGGCGCGCTGCTGCTCCTGGTCACCTGGCGCTGGTCGGTCACCGCCCGCGCCTTCGCCGGACCCTCGTTCGCGGTGGTGATCCTCGCCCTGGTGGCCATGCGCCCCAGCGGCTACCTGCCCGCCATGTACGTCATCCAGGCGCTGCCGTTCCTCGCCCTGGTCCTCGCCGGCGGAACGGCCTCCGTCGCCCACGCCGTGCTGCGGCGGTGGCGGTCCGAGGCCGAGCACCGGTACGTCACCGGCGGGCGGTACGCCCTCGCGGCCGTGCTCGCGATCTCCGCCGGCGCCTATGTCGTACCCCGCTGGTACGACGGCGGCCGCACCGCCGTCACCGCCGACGCCAACGCGCCCTACCAGGCCGCCTCGAAGTGGCTGTCCACCGAGGTGGAGGACCCGAAGGACACCCGCGTCCTCGTCGACGACGCGCTGTGGCTGGACCTGGTGCACGCCGGGTACAAGCCGGGGCTCGGCGTCATCTGGTTCTACAAGGCCGACCTCGACCCGGCCGTGACGAAGACGATGCCGCGCGGCTGGAAGGACCTCGACTACGTCGTCGCCTCGCCGACGGTGCGCCGCGACGCGGTCGACCTGCCCAACGTCAAGGCGGCCATCGAGCACTCGACGCCCGTCGCGGTCTTCGGCAGCGGCGAGGACCGCGTCGAGATCCGCCAGATCCAGACAGCCTCCGGAGGCCTTCGATGAGCCAGGAGTACACCGCCCCCGAGGAGCTGGGCGATGCGTCGATGGAGGCCGTGGAGGTGCCCGAGCCGGGCGCCGTCACCATCGTCGTCCCGACCTTCAACGAGTCGGCGAACGTACGGCAGTTGCTGCACCAGATCACCGAGTCGGTGCCGTCCCGGCTGCCCTGCGAGGTCGTCTTCGTGGACGACTCCACCGACGACACTCCGCAGGTCATCGAGGAGGCGGCGCAGGACTGCCCGTTCCCCGTCACCGTCATCCACCGGGACGACCCCGTCGGCGGGCTCGGCGGTGCGGTCGTCGAGGGGATGAAGGCGGCCGGGTCGGACTGGATCGTCGTCATGGACGGCGACTGCCAGCATCCGCCGTCCCTGGTCCCGGATCTGGTCGCCACCGGCGAGCGCGCGAACGCCGGGCTCGTCGTCGCCTCCCGGTACATCAAGGGCGGCAGCCGGGCCGGGCTCGCGGGCAGCTACCGGGTGGCCGTGTCGCGGGCGGCGACCTGGCTGACCAAGTCCCTCTTCCCGCGCCGGCTGCACGGCATCAGCGACCCGATGAGCGGCTTCTTCGCCATCCGGCGCAGCGACATCACGGCGGAGGCGCTGAAGCCGCTCGGCTACAAGATCCTGCTGGAGCTGGCCGTACGGAGCCGCCCGCGCCAGGTCACCGAGGTGCCGTTCGTGTTCCAGGAGCGGTTCGCGGGGGAGTCCAAGTCCACGGCGGCGGAGGGCCGGCGCTTCCTGCGGCACCTCGCCGGGCTGCGTACGGCCGACCCGCTGGCCCGGATGGTGGTGTTCGGGCTGATCGGCCTGACCGGCTTCGTGCCGAACCTGGCCGCGCTGTGGGCGATGACCGAGGCGGGGCTGCACTACCTCCCCGCGGAGATCGTCGCCAACCAGTTCGGCGTGGCCTGGAACTTCCTGCTCATCGAGAAGCTGCTGTTCCGCGACCGGCGGCAGCACCGCCACTGGGCCGACCGCACCGTACGGTTCGCGCTGCTCGCCAACGCCGACCTGGTGCTGCGCATCCCGCTGATCGCGCTGCTCGTCGGGCAGTTCGGGCTGGCCGTGCTGCCCGCCACGGCACTGGCCCTGGTCATCACCTTCGTCCTGCGCTTCGGCGGTACCGAAGCGCTGGTCTATCTGCCGCGCCGGGACCGGAAGGGCCGGAAGGAAGCCGGGCGCGGGAGCCGCACCGCAAGGAGTACTGCATGAGACCCAGCCGCTTGCGATCCGGACGGAGAACGGCCCTGTTGGCCGTCGTCGGCCTCACCGGAGGCCTTCTCCTCACCTCGCCCCAGTCCGCCTCCGCCGCCAACCTCATCAAGAACCCCGGCTTCGAGACCGCCGGCACCGACGACATGCCCTACTGCTGGAAGAAGTCCGGCTGGGGCGACAACGACTTCACCTTCGAGACGGTGGCCGACGCCCACAGCGGCTCCAAGGCGATGAAGGTGTCGCTGACCCGCCGCGTCGACGGCGACCGCAAGGCGCTGATCACCGAGTCCGCCGAGTGCGCGCCCGTCGTCACGCCGGGCAAGCAGTACGACCTGGGGCTCTGGTACAAGTCGACCACCCCCGACACCTCGGTCACCCTCTTCCGGCACGACCCCACGGCGGGCTGGCAGTATTGGACCGACCTCAAGACGCTGGAGATGGCGGGCAGTTGGACCGAGGCCACGGTCCGCACCCCGGAGGTGCCCGCCGGTACCGACCGGATCGCCTGGGGCGTCTCCGTCTACGGCACCGGCTCCGTCACCACCGACGACTACACGATGGACCAGGTCGCCGACCCGGTCCCGGACCCTGTGTGTACGGGGACGGCCGAGGAGTGCGCGAACGGCCGCTGGGACGTGCTGCCGACCAAGAACCCCGTGCGCTCCATGCACTCCGTCGTCCTGCACAACGGCAAGGTGCTGCTGATCGCGGGCTCCGGCAACGACGCGACGATGTTCGAGGCGGGCACGTTCACCAGCGCGGTCTACGACCCGCAGAACGGCACGTACAAGCAGATCCCGACGCCCAAGGACATGTTCTGCGCCGGGCACGTCCAGCTCGACGACGGCCGGGTGCTCGTGATGAGCGGCAACAAGGGCTATCCGTCGGCCGACGGCACGATCGGTTACCAGGGCTACAAGGACTCGTACATCTTCGACCCGGCCACCGAGACGTACAGCAAGACCAACGACATGAACGACGGCCACTGGTACCCGTCGGCCACCGTCCTCGGCAACGGTGACGTGATCTCCTTCGGCGGGCTGAAGGAGGACTCGACCGGTTCGGTGACCGCCGAGCGGTGGTCGGACGCCGAGCAGAAGTGGCTGGAGCTCTGGAAGGTCAACCAGACCTGGTCCTACTGGGGCCTGTACCCGTCGATGATCCTCATGCAGGACGGCCGCCTCTTCTACTCCGGCAGCCACGTCTTCGGCAACAACATCCCGGGCACCGGCTCGGCGATCTACGACTACGACGCCAACACGGTCACCCAGATCCCCGGCCTGCAGAACAAGGACCAGCGCGACCAGTCCGCGAGCGTGCTGCTGCCCCCGGCCCAGGACCAGAAGGTCCTCACCATCGGCGGCGGCAACATCGACTCCAACCCGGACGCGAACCGCCTCACCGACGTCATCGACCTCAAGCAGCCCAACCCGTCCTACGTCGCCGGGCCCCCGATCCCGCAGGGCCAGGTCGACGTGGGAGGCGGCAAGGTCCCGCAGACCGGCAACCAGGGCAAGATGTACGTCTCCGCCGTACTCCTGCCCGACGGCAAGGTCCTGGAGACGGGCGGCGCCCTCCACAACCGGGCTGACCCGGTGTACGAGTCGTCGATCTACGACCCGGCGACCAACACCTTCGACCCGGTGGCGGCGGACCCGGAGGAGCGCGGCTACCACTCCTCCGCGTTCCTGCTGCCCGACGGCCGCGTGATGACGACGGGCGACAACCCGGGCAACGGCACCTGGAACCACGACGTGTCGGTCTACACCCCGCCCTATCTCCTCAAGGGCGAGCGCCCGACGATCACTTCGCTGATCGACACCGAGTGGACGTACGGCGACACCCAGCGGATCACCGTCGACCGGCCCATCGCCAAGGCCGAACTGATCCGCCCGGCCGCCGTCACGCACTCCTCCGACCCGAACCAGCGCTTCCTGGACCTCCCGCTGTCGGTGGACGGCAACAACGTCGACCTGAACGTGACGAGCAACCCCAACCTGGCCCCGCCCGGCTGGTACATGCTCTTCGCGGTCGACGCGAACGGCGTCCCGTCGGTCGCCAAGTGGGTGCACCTCCAGGGCCCCCAGGCCCTCGGCGCCACCGACTCCTCGGCCCACGTCCACGACTTCGCCGACAACCTCAAGGGCAAGGTCACGGGCCCCGGCAAGAAGCGCACGTCCCAGAAGGTCAGCCCGACCGTCTCCGGCTGCGACCGGCACTACGGCTCCGCCAACGTGTGCGTCCCGACGGACTTCCCGCCGACCGTGAAAGCGACGACGAAGTCCCGCTGCGACTGGCTGAAGAAGAACGACTACGGCCGCCTCAAGGTCAACGGCAAGGACGACCCGCTGCGGCTGGACAGGAACAGGGACGGAATCGCCTGCGGGAAGGGTGATGTGAGCAAGCGCTAGTTACTGGTTCTCAGGACTGGTTCTCAGTCCTGGTTCCTAGTTCGCGTAGTCCGCGAGGGCGCGCTCCACGATGGCTACCAGCTGTTCGTGGTGCGCGCCCTTCCAGTACGCCCGCCCGCACTGGGTGCACTGCGCGAAGACGTCGTACGACCGCCGCGTCCCGCCCTCCAGCTGTTCCGCCACCTCCTCCTTGGTGGCCTGCTTGAGCAGGCCGTTGCAGGCGGTGCAGCGCGTCCAGGGGCGCAGCTCGGGGCGGAACCGGTCGAGGATGTCGCGGAGTTGGTCCTCGGGGCGGGTGCTGTACACATAGGCGCCGGCCCACAGTTCGCGGCGGCGCAGCAGGCCCCGGTCGCGGCTGAGCATGACCCGCTGCTCGGCGGCCGAGCGGGCGGCGAGGGCCGGGTCGCCGATGTCCGTCGACTCGTACGCCGTGTCCACGCCGAGCAGGCGCATACGGCGGGCGAGGGTGCCGAGGTGGACGTCGAGCAGGAAGCACAGGGGAGCGCCGGGCACCCGCTGGGGGCGCTCGACGGGCCGTACGGCCACGGACTCGCCCGCCGCCGGGATGTGCGACACCGGCACCGACCGGCCGCCCACGACCAGGGTGCCGACCTCGGTCAGCGGGACGCCGAGGGACTCGACGACATGGCCGAGGGTCGAGACACCGTCGGCGGCGACCTGGGCGGCACCGTCCTGGCGCCGCCCGTTGGGGAGGAACACGCGCAGCTCGGGGGCGAACTCGACCTGGATCTCGGGACCGTTCACCCGGCCAGGATGTCACGGCCCCGCGCTCGTGCCTCAGGTGTTTTTCGAGGGGAGGCCGTGCTCGATGACGTCCAGGGCGCGGTCGAGGAGGTCGCCCAGGTCGTCCTGGAAGTCCTTCTCCGCCCAGTACAGGGAGATCTCCGCGAGGCCGCCTATGAGGGACATCGTGAAGACCCGCGCCTCGAAGCTGTCCTGTGGCAGGCCGGTGCGCTCGGCGATGGCCTCGGAGAGCATCCGGCCGGTGACCGACATGCTCTCCAGCATCCGGGACCGCACCGCGGGGACCTGGACAAGCAGGTGCGAGCGCAGCCGGATCGCCTCGGGATCCTCTTGAGTCGCGGCGGTGACGGCCAGCTTCATGACGTACCGCAGGGACTCCATCCACGGCTCGTCCGCCGGCCGCTTGCGCAGCTCCTCCAACAGGATCGGGTCGTACTCGTCCGTGAGGACGATGTCCTCCTTGGTCGGGAAGTAGCGGAAGACCGTGGACGGCGACACCTCGGCGCGCTCGGCGATCTGCTCGATCGTGGTGGCGTCGTAGCCCTGCTCCCGGATGAGCGCGTACGTCGCGTCGCGGATCGTCGTCCGGGTCTTGATCTTCTTCCGTTCACGAAGCCCCAGCTGGGGACGGTCGGTGAGGGGAGAGCGGCGTGCGGGGGTCATGGGGGTCATTGTCGGGCATCGGCCCGCTCCGCAGCCATGTCCGGGTTCTCGGGGCTCTGGGTACGGGGTGTGCCCGGCAGGAACGCCGCCGCCAGCAGCGCGGCGACGAGGGCCGCGAGGCCGCACACCAGCAGGACGAGGCCCATGCCGTGGACGTAGGCGCCGTTCGCGGAGGCCGCGAGCTGCGCCGAACCCGCCCGCTCGGCGACGAGGTGCGCCGCGACCACGGACTCCCCGGCGGTGTCGGCGGCCCGCGCGGGCAGCCCGGTGACGTCGAGCCGGTCCCGGAAGGCGCTGGAGAGCAGGCTGCCGAGCAGCGCGATACCGATCGCGCCGCCGACCTGACGCAAGGTCATCAGCAGCCCGGAGCCGCTGCCGGCGCGGTCGCGGGGCAGGGTGCCCAGGGCGTTGCTCATGGCCGGCATGAGCGAGAAGCCGAAGCCGAGACCGGTGAGGGAGAGCCACAGCGCGGTGAAGCCGTAGCCGGAGTCGACCGTCGTACGGCTGCCGAGGAACGCGGCGAAGGCCAGCACCACCAGGCCCGCGCTCACCGTGGCCCGCGCGCCGAACCGGGTGACGACCGGCGGGGCCGTCCGGGAGGCGACCAGGATGCCGCCCATCATCGGCAGCAGCCGGACGCCGGTGCCGAGGGCGTCGTGGCCGAGGACCGCCTGGAGGTACGGCGGCAGCACGAACAGCAGGCCGGTCAGGACGAACATCACCAGGGTCGCGGCGATCGTGTTGAGGAGGAAGCCGCGGTGGGCGAGCAGGCTCATGTCGAGCATCGGCCGCTCGACCCGCCGCTCGCGCAGGACCAGCGCGGCGATCAGCACGACGGAGGCGGCGAACACGGCCAGGACCAGGGCGTCGCCCCAGCCTCGCGTGGGCACCTCGATGATCGCGTAGATCAGCGCGCCGAGGCCGGTCACGGTGAGCGCGGTGGAGAGGGTGTCCACCTTCGGGGAGGCCGGGTCCCGGGTCTCGGGGAGCAGGAAGACGCAGGCGGCGATGCCGATCGCGGCCATCGGGACGTTGACCAGGAAGACCGAGCCCCACCAGAAGTGGTTCAGCAGCCAGCCGCCGATGATCGGGCCGAGCGGCAGGCCCAGCGCGGAGGCGGCGGAGACGATGCCGACGGCCTTGGTGCGCTCGTCGGGGCCGAACAGCGAGGGCAGGACGGCGAGCGCGAGCGGGGTGACCAGGGCCGCTCCGACGCCCATCACCGCTCGTGCGGCGATCACCGTGTTCACGTCGCCGGCCAGCGCGCCGACCAGCGACCCGACGAGAAAGATCCCGAGCCCCGTGATCAGCATCCGCCGCCGGCCGAAGCGGTCGCCGAGCAGGCCCGCGGGGAGCATCAGCGCCGCGAAGACGACGACGTACGCGTCGGCCATCCACTGCTGCTCGCCGGTGCTCGCGCCGAGGTCGGCGGCCATCGTCGGCAGCGCCACGTTGAGGATCGTCATGTCGAAGCCGAGCGTGAGCATGCTCGCGACCAGGGCGCCGAGCGCCCACCAACGGCGTTCATCTGTGGTGACAGTAACCATGAAATGAGAGTAACTCTCAAAAGAGAGGGGCTGTCAATGTTTTTGGGCGTGAAAGAGGGCCACGGCTCGCAAGCCGTGGCCCTCGAAGGAGCTGTGCGGTGGGCTACGCGTGCTGGTAGGCCACCAGTGAGATCCCCACGTAGTGCGTGATGAACGCCGCCAGCGTGAAGGAGTGGAAGACCTCGTGGAAGCCGAACCAGCGCGGTGACGGGTTCGGGCGCTTGATGCCGTAGATCACGCCGCCCGCGCTGTAGAGGAGACCGCCGACGATCACCAGGACCAGCACCGCGATGCCGCCGGTGCGCATGAAGTCGGGCAGGAAGAAGACGGCCGCCCAGCCCATCGCGATGTAGCAGGGCGTGTAGAGCCAGCGCGGGGCGCCGACCCAGAACACCCGGAAGACGATGCCCGCGGCGGCGGCGCCCCAGATGCCCCAGAGCAGCCACTGACCCTTGGCTCCCGGCAGGAGCAGCATCGTCAGGGGCGTGTACGTGCCCGCGATGATCAGGAAGATGTTGGCGTGATCCAGTCGGCGCAGGATGCCGTCCATCCGCGGGCTCCAGTTACCCCGGTGGTACAGCGCGCTCACGCCGAACAGCAGGCAGGCCGTGAGGGCGAAGATCCCGCAGGCGAGGCGGCCTCGCGCCGAGTCCGCGAGGGCGGTGAGCACCAGGCCCGAGACGAGCGCGGCCGGGAACATGCCCAGATGCAGCCAGCCCCGGAGTCTGGGCTTTATCTCGTCCGTGAGGTGCTGGGCGTGGTGCGCGATCTGATGCGGCAAGGAGGGCGCGTCGGAACCGCGGCCGGCGGCTCGCGTGTCCCTGGGCGCGTCGGGGACGGGCGCAGTCATGCGGGGCATCGTACCTACGGAGCCGTAAGTTACGCGTCAGGGCGGCCGGATGGACGTCCGGAAGTGGCCATCGTCTCATGGGGTACCCGGAATGGGCGCACCCGCGGTGAAGCCGTGGTGACGCATCGAAAACATCTGGATGAGTGGCGATCCTCACGCCGCTCACTTGTGACGCCCTCTGGACATATGCGCAGACGCGTCGGATGATCAAATGAGTGCGGTCGGCACCGGATGAGCGCGGGAAGATCCAGTCAGCGCAGCATCCGGGTCGCGGCCCCCACGGGGCATACAAGGGCATATTCAGGACAAAATCCCTCACTTAGGAGCAACCGTGGCGCGCGACATCGCGGCTCCCCCCGTCGTCCCCACCCACCACCGGGAACTCGTCTCGTGGGTCAACGAGATCGCCGAACTGACGCAGCCGGACAGCGTGGTCTGGTGCGACGGATCCGAGGCCGAGTACGAGCGCCTGTCCGAGGAGCTCGTCGCGAAGGGCACCTTCAGGAAGCTCGACCCGATCAAGCGCCCCAACTCCTACTACGCCGCCTCCGACCCGACCGACGTCGCCCGCGTCGAGGACCGGACCTTCATCTGCTCCGAGAAGGAGGAGGACGCCGGCCCGACGAACCACTGGATGGACCCCGCCGCGATGCGCGACGTCTTCTCCGGCGAGAAGGGCGTCTTCCGCGGCTCGATGCGCGGCCGGACGATGTACGTCGTCCCGTTCTGCATGGGCCCGCTCGGCTCGAAGCTCTCCGCGATCGGCGTGGAGATCACCGACTCCGCGTACGTCGCCGTGTCCATGCGCACCATGACCCGCATGGGACAGGCCGTCCTCGACGAGCTGGGCGAGGACGGCTTCTTCGTGAAGGCCGTGCACTCCGTCGGCGCCCCGCTGGAGCCCGGCGAGGCGGACGTCCCCTGGCCGTGCAACCAGACCAAGTACATCTCCCACTTCCCGGAGAGCCGCGAGATCTGGTCCTACGGCTCCGGCTACGGCGGCAACGCCCTGCTCGGCAAGAAGTGCTACGCCCTGCGCATCGCGTCGGTGATGGCGCGCGACGAGGGCTGGCTCGCCGAGCACATGCTGATCCTCAAACTGACGCCGCCGCAGGGCGAGTCGAAGTACGTGGCGGCCGCCTTCCCCTCCGCCTGCGGCAAGACCAACCTCGCCATGCTGGAGCCCACCATCTCCGGCTGGACCGTCGAGACGATCGGCGACGACATCGCCTGGATGCGCTTCGGCGAGGACGGCCGCCTGTACGCCATCAACCCCGAGGCCGGCTTCTTCGGCGTCGCGCCCGGCACCGGTGAGCACACCAACGCCAACGCGATGAAGACGCTGTGGGGCAACTCCGTCTTCACCAACGTCGCCCTCACCGACGACAACGACATCTGGTGGGAGGGCATGACGGAGGAGACCCCGGCCCACCTGACGGACTGGAAGGGCAACGACTGGACGCCGTCCTCGGACGCCCCGGCCGCCCACCCCAACGCCCGCTTCACCGTCCCGGCCTCCCAGTGCCCGATCATCGCGCCCGAGTGGGAGGACCCCAAGGGCGTGCCGATCTCCGCGATCCTCTTCGGCGGCCGGCGCGCCACCGCCGTACCGCTGGTGACGGAGTCCTTCGACTGGAACCACGGCGTGTTCCTCGGCGCCAACGTGGCCAGCGAGAAGACCGCCGCCGCCGAGGGCAAGGTCGGCGAGCTGCGCCGCGACCCGTTCGCGATGCTGCCCTTCTGCGGCTACAACATGGGCGACTACATGGCCCACTGGGTCGAGGTCGCCCAGGGCAAGGACCAGGCCAAGCTGCCGAAGATCTACTACGTCAACTGGTTCCGCAAGAACGACGAGGGCAAGTTCGTCTGGCCCGGCTTCGGCGAGAACAGCCGCGTCCTGAAGTGGATCGTCGAGCGCCTCGACGGCAGGGCCGAGGGCGTCGAGACCCCGATCGGCATCCTGCCGGCGAAGGGCGCCCTCGACACCAACGGTCTGGAACTGTCGGACTCCGACCTGGACTTCCTTCTCACCGTCGACAAGGAGGTCTGGCGCGAGGAGGCCGCGCTCGTTCCCGACCACCTCAACACCTTCGGTGAGCACACGCCGAAGGAGCTGTGGGACGAGTACCGCGCGTTGGTTGCGCGCCTGGGCTGAGGTAGCCCTCCCTTAAACGCCGCGGCCGGCTCCGATCGTGCCCTGACCAGCAATATCGTCACGGCCGGCCGCGGTGCATCACAGACCGGCGAGGTTCCGTACAACGGCGTGCGGGGCTCGGGGCCTGTCGTCGCGCGTTCCCGTCCGCCCCGATGGGAGGAGCGCGGCGGCAGGCCTTCGCCTGTATTCGCTCCCCTGTGCGGTCGCGCCGCCTTGATCGCGGGATCTTCACCACTGTTTCATGGTCTCCACAGGAGTGTCACTGATCCCAGTGCCGCTCAATTCAGCCTGTGGGGGGCACAGTTGAATACTGCACACCGTCCCAGACGTCTCGCGGCCACGCTGCTCGCCGCCGCACTCGCCGGTACCGGCCTGACCGTCGCCGCGGCACCGGCGGCGCACGCGGCGGCGTCCGACTCCGTGGCCAAGCTGCCGATCTCGTCGTACTCGGCGCTGGCCGTCGACAACGTCCATCAGCGTGTCTTCGTGGCGGACAGCAACGTCGGCTACTACCTCAACTCCGGCACCATCACCGTCTACAACTTCGCGGGTGAGCGCCTCACGACGATCACCACCAACCAGGCCCATGTCTCCGGCCTGGCGGTCAGCGCCGACGGCAGCAAGCTCTACGCCGGACTGCGCGACCGGATCGAAGCCATCGACACCACCACCTACGAGCGCACCGTCGTGGCCTACGCCAACACCGACTACTGCGGCCGCGAGGTCGCCCAGTCCGGCGGCCAGGTCTACTTCACGACGCCGTTCGCGTCCAACGTCTCCCAGTGCGCCACCGCCGAGACCTACCTGGACGCGGTCATCAACGGAACGCACACCCGCACCGGCTGGAACGACTTCGGCGATCTCCTGCTGGAAGCCGGCGCCGGGGACAAGATGCTCATGGGCCAGCCGCTCAACGCCAAGGCGGCCGACCCCTTCCTCACCGTGTACGACACCAGCGGCCCCAGCCCCGTGCGCGAGGGCGCACGGCGCTTCGCCGACGCCGAGGGCAAGGGTGCCCTGGACCTCAAGGACCTGGCGCTGTCCGCCGACGGCGGCAAGGTCGCCGTGGCCGACTCCACCGCCGGCACCCGGCTGCTCAACACCGCCGACCTGTCGGACGCGGCGACCGGCTACCCGGCGCTCCCGTCCGGCGCCACCGCCAGTGCGGTCGCCTTCGGCGGCGACGGCACGTACATCGCGCGCGGTGCCTCGGCCACCGGCTCGACGCCGGACCTGCTGGTGCAGCCCGCCGACCCGACCGACTCCACCGCCCCGCTGGAGTTCGTCTTCGAGGGCAGCCTCGACGGCGACCGGGTGGTGCCGCGCGGCCTGGAGTGGGCGGCGGACGGCTCCCGGCTGTTCGCGGTGACCACCAACGCGGCCGGCAGCCAGTACTGGCTGCACATCATCCAGCCCCCGGCCGTCCAGTACGACGCCCGCTTCACCGGCGGTCTCACCCACAGCCCCGCCGCTGCCGCGGCCGGCGAACCGCTCGCCGTGCGCGGCAAGCTGGAGCAGGACGGCCCGGCGCCCGCCGAGCCCCTGAAGGTCAAGGCGACCCGCACCGACGCGAACGGCACCCACGAGCTGGGCACCTTCACCGTCAAGGACGACGGCACGTTCACCGTCCTCGACGAGCCCGACCTCGTCGGCGACGCCACCTACACCGTCTCCTTCCTCGGCGACCTGACCCACCGCCCCGCCGAGGACGTCACCACCACGGTGTCCGTCGGCAAGGCGCCCACCTCGATCGCGCTCACGGCGCCCGAGGAGGGCTCGCTGAGCACGGGCGTCGAGATCACCGGCACGTTCACCGCGCAGGGCAAGGCGCTGCCCGACCGTGCGGTCCTCAAGGTCACCCGCACGGACCGGCTCGGCACCGGCACGCTGTCGTCGGTGACGGTCGCCGCCGACGGCACGTTCACGATCAACGACCTGCCGCGCACCCGGGGCAACGCGACCTACACGGTGAGCTGGCCCGGCGACGACCTGCACCAGGCGTCGACGGCCTCGGCGACGGTCTACGTCAGGCGCTGATGCCACCCGTCCCGCCCCGGTCCTCCAGGTACCGGGTGTGGGACTCCTGGCGGCGGGGCTCCGCCTCGCGCAGGCCCGCCGCCAGGCGCTCGGCATCCTTCTTCAACAGGCCGAGCTGCCGCTCCAGATGCAGTTCGGGGGACTCGGTGCCGGGCGTCATCCGCGTCCACCACCGCGTCCGTACGAAACTGTCGACGGCCTCGGGAAGATCGCGCCGTACGATCCGGGAGAGCACATGCACGCCCTCCGGATCGTGCGCGAGCAGTTCGGCCACCCAGCCCCGGTCGAGCAACGCGGCCAGCAGTTCGGTGAGTTCACGCAGCCGGGCGGCGGCCGTGACCGGCAGCTCGATGTCCGTCAGATAGCCGCGCAGCTTCTCGAAGTCGCCCGCAACTCGTCGAGCTGGGCCGACGGATCCGGGAAGTCGGGCGGTGCGGGCCGCTCCGGCGGGGCGATCAGCGCTCCCGCGCCGTACAGTCCCGCGACCACGACGGGCCAGTACGGGCCCGCCACCCCCGTGAACGTCAGCACCAGGCCGACCAGCCCGCACGCGCTGCCCGCGATGTTCTTGCGGGACTCCAGATACGCCAACGCCTTACCGGCGGCCGTCCTACTGGTAGCCACGGATCTCCTCGAAGGCGCCGTCCAGCGAGCCCTCCTGGGCGTCGAAGAGGCGGCCGCCGGTCAGCTCGGCGATGTGCTTCAGCTCGGACTCGTCGGAGTCGCCGAAGAGGATGGGGAAGACGGGCGTCTCCCGCCGGTCGCGGTCGAGCCCGGCGTAGAAGGCGTCGAAGTCCGCCGCCTCGGCGCCGGTGGTGTTCTCGCCGTCCGTCATCAGCACGATCGACGTGAACGTGTCCCGGCCGGTGCCCAGATGGTCGTACGCCGCCTCCAGCGAGGTGTAGATCGCGGTGTCGCCCTCGGCCGACAGCGCCTCGGTGTCCTTGCGGATCCCGTCCAGCCCGGCCTTCGGGTCGGCCGGCTCCACGACATGGGTGCGCACGCTCTTCACCCCCGATCCGAAGGGCATCAGCGTGACCTCCTCGCGTTCGCGGAAGTCGCCGGTGAGGTCGGTGAGCGCCCGCTTCAGCTGTTCCAGGCGGTCGCCCTCTATCGAGCCCGAGGTGTCGAGGACGTAGACCGTCCTGGAAGGGCGGCGCAGCTCGTTCTCGTACGCGTCGAGCAGTCCGTCGGCGACGGAACGGCTGCCCGGGAAGGGCAGTTCGCGCCGACGGCCGGTGTCGAGGCCGGACGCGGGCGGGACGGAGGCGACCACCGGGCGGCGATGGGTGCGCTCGGTGATCAGCCGCTGGACGTCCTCGGTGCGCAGGGCCTCGGTGAGGCGGCGGACGTCGTCGCGGGTCGCGGCGTTCGTCGAGGCGAGGGAGGAGAGCGGGTGGTCGGCGGTGACGACGCCGTCCTTGGGGCGGATCACGGTGAGGCCCGGGATGCCCTTGAGGACGGAACGGCGAACGCGGCCAAGGCCAACGCAGAGCTGTGGCACCCGGTCCGCGCGTCGCTGCGGGTGCACGCGGACCGGGGCCGTTCAAAGGGGCGTTCAGCCGACGCCGGTCAGCTCCTGCGCGGCAGCATGCGCATCCATCCGCTCGGCGGCGAGAATCGCGGCAGCGGTGTCGGCACGGGACGCGGCAACGACCAACGCCCGCCCGGCAAGGGCATGCGCACGCTCGTGCAGCGCCGCAACCCTCGGGTCAGTGGCGGAGCCGGCCGCCCGGGCCGGCTTACGTCCCTCCCGGAGCCGGGCCACCTGGCCGGCGAGCCGCTCGGCCGCGACGTCCAGGTCCTCCGAGGGCGCCGCCGCGCGCAACTCATCCGTCACGGCAAGCAGCGCAGCGAGATGGCTCGCGAGCTGAATGTCCAGCTCTTCCTCACGCGAGCGATGCGGAAAGTCCGTGGGGTCGCCGGCCATCGTGCTGTGGACCGACTTGGTGCGGATCGGTTCGTACATGGGGATGGCCTCCTGTGCGCTGACAGGAAACCATCCTAGCTTAGATTTCGTCTAAAGTTGAGCGGTTCACAAAACAGGACCGCGCGTACACTCAGCGTGAGCGTCACGGCTGGCTGTAGCCGTCCAGGAACCGCGCGATCCGCCCCACCGCGTCCCGCAGATCCGTGACCGTCGGCAGGGTCACCACCCGGAAGTGATCCGACTCCGGCCAGTTGAAGCCCGAACCCTGGACGACCATGATCTTCTCGCGTCGCAGCAGGTCCAGGACCATCTGCCGGTCATCCTTGATCTTGAACACGTTGGGGTCGAGGCGCGGGAAGAGATACAGCGCGCCCTTCGGCCGTACGCATGTCACGCCGGGGATCTGCGTCAGCAGCTCGTAGGCGACATCCATCTGTTCCTTCAGTCGCCCCCCGGGCAGCACCAGGTCCTTGATGGACTGCCGCCCGCTGAGCGCGGCCACGACCCCGTGCTGACCGGGCATGTTCGCGCACAGCCGCATGTTCGCGAGGATCGTGAGGCCCTCGATGTAGGAGTCGGCGTGGGCGCGGGGGCCCGAGATCGACATCCACCCCACCCGGTACCCGGCGACCCGGTACGCCTTCGACATGCCGTTGAAGGTGAGGGTGAGCAGGTCGGGGGCGACAGCGGCGGTCGGGGTGTGCGTGGCGTCGTCGTAGAGGATCTTGTCGTAGATCTCGTCGGAGCAGACCAGGAGGTTGTGCCGCCGGGCGATGTCCGTCAGTCCCCGGAGCATGGCCTCGTCGTAGACCGCCCCCGTCGGGTTGTTGGGGTTGATGACGACGATGGCCTTGGTGCGGTCGGTGACCTTGCGCTCGATGTCGGCGAGGTCGGGCATCCAGTCGGACTGCTCGTCGCAGCGGTAGTGGACGGCGGTGCCGCCGGACAGGGACACGGCGGCGGTCCACAGGGGGTAGTCGGGGGCGGGGACGAGCACCTCGTCACCGTCGTCGAGCAGCCCCTGCATGGCCATGACGATCAGCTCGGAGACGCCGTTGCCGATGAAAACGTGCTCGACGTCGGTCTCGATGCCGAGGGTCTGGTTGTGCATGACGACGGCCCGGCGCGCGGCCAGCAGGCCCTTCGCGTCGCCGTAGCCATGGGCCGACGACACGTTGCGGAGGACGTCCTCCAGGATCTCGGGCGGGCACTCGAAGCCGAACGCGGCCGGGTTTCCGGTGTTCAGCTTGAGGATCCGATGCCCCGCCGACTCGAGCCGCATCGCCTCCTCGAGCACCGGGCCCCGGATCTCGTAACAGACGTTGGCGAGCTTGGTCGACTGGATCACCTGCATGTCAAGGAGCTTACGGCTCGGTAAAGCCCCTTGGGCCGTGTTTTCCGACACGTGAGACGCGTGGGTTTGGGCTGTTATCGCCGGTAGCTGTCCCGTGGGCGCTCCCGTCCCTAGAATGCGCGGTCATGTCCAGGCCGTCTGACCACGAGAACGGAACGTACGGGGTGAACGCCGCGAACGGTACGCCCGGTGCGTACGACACCCCTGGCGGGAGCCGGGCGGCCGATGAGCCCGAGGCGCTGAACGTGTATCACCCGCAGGCTGAGCCGTCCCCTGAGTACGAGGCGTACGCCGACCCGGCGGCCGCCCACGGGTGGCAGAACGCATACGACGAGACGGCCGAGCTGCCTCGGGTGGTCGGCGAGGCGGACGGTGTCCATGAGGGCCGCGGTGCCGGCGGCGCCTCCGGATCCGGCGGTGGCTACGACTATGTCTACGAGGACGGCTACGACTACGCCGACGACTACGACGCGGAACGCGGCGGCCGCCGCAGCCACCGAGGCCGGCACCAGCCCGCCGTCCGGCCCGGCCTCTGGCGTTCGCGGCGCGTCGCTGTGGCCGCCGGTGTCGTGGGGGCGCTGTCCGTCGGGGCGCTGATAGCCGGGTTCTCCCTGTCCGGGTCCTCGTCGGAGGGTGGCGCGAAGACCAAGGGCGACCGGACGAGCACGACGTCCGGCGACTCGGCGGCGCCGGAGGAGCTCTCCTCGGGTGCGTCGGCCGGTGCCCGTCGCTCCGAGGGCGGCGATCCGTCGCGAACCACCTCCCCGAGTACCTCGGCGAGCCCGTCCGCGTCGGACGACACCGACGACGACGGCAAGACGGATGAGCCCTCGACCGGCCCGACCGCCACCGCCACGGCCCCCTCCGCACCCACCGCCACGGCCACCGCGACCCTGCCGGGCAACTCGGACGGCAATCCGGGGCGGGGGCAGGGAAACACCAAGAAGCCCGAATGAAGGCCGGGGAGGTGGGGATGGCACTCGGCGCGTGAAGCGCGGGTGACCGCCCCGAGCGCCCCGACTGTGGTGATCCCATCGCCCTCTCGTGAACGTCCTGCGCCGTCGGCCCGGTATCCCTCAACCGCCGTGATAGGGAAAGCCCTACGGCCCGAACTCACCGGTAATCAAGTCCTTGTCCGCACCCCCCTCCTGCGTGAGAATGCGCATGACAAAAGTGCGGGTGGCCGGAGATTCTTCGGTCACCCTCCTCGTATGAGGGGACCCCCACATGAGAAAACCGCTCGGCGCCGCCCTCCTCGCCCTGGCGATAGCCGGGGCCGGCGCCGCACCCGCGGTCGCGGCTCCCGTGGATTCGGCCGCTTCCTTCGGCAAGAGCGTGGACACGGGCTCGGTCACGTCGGTGGTCAATGACACCGTCGCCTCCACCGCGGACACCCTCGGCCAGGTCCTGAACCGGAACCCAAAGGCCCAGGCCGTCAGCTTCGCGGGCACCGTCGCGCTCAGCAACTGTTCCGGCTCCGTCGTCCGCTTCCCGGACACGGAGGCCAACGACCCGGCGCTGGTGATGACCAACGGCCACTGTCTGGAGACCGGCATGCCGGGACCCGGCGATGTCGTCGTCGACCAGGCCTCCAGCCGTACATTCGGACTGCTCAACGCCTCGGGCAGCCGGGTCGCCACCCTGCGGGCCAGCAAGATCGCCTACGGGACGATGACCGACACGGACGTCGCCTTCTACCAACTCACCACGACGTACGCGCAGATCAAGAGCTCGTACAGCATCGACCCGCTCACCGTGGCCGACACCCACCCGGTCAAGGGCACCGCCATCACCGTCGCCTCCGGCTACTGGAAGCGGCTGTACAACTGCAACATCGACGGATTCGCGTACCAGCTCAAGGAAGGCGACTGGACCTTCAAGGACTCGGTCCGCTACACCTCCGCCTGCAACACCATCGGCGGCACCTCCGGCTCTCCCGTCATCGACCAGGCCACCAACCAGGTCGTCGCCGTCAACAACACCGGCAACGAGGACGGCGAGCGCTGCACGGTCAACAACCCGTGCGAGGTGGACGAGAGCGGCAACGTCACCGTCCGCCAGGGCATCAACTACGCCCAGGAGATCTACCAGATCCACGCCTGCTTCGGCGTCGACAACAAGCTCGACCTGAGCGCCAGCGGGTGCGTGCTGCCCAAGCCGTAACCGGCTAGGCGGTTCTACGGATCGCCCGTCCCGCCAGTACGTCCGTACGGCGGCCGTCGTCGATCACGAAACGGCCGTCGATCAGGACGTACGGGAGGCCCGTCGGTAGCGTGCGCGGCTCCTCGAAGGAGGAGCCCGCCGCTACCGTCGCCGGGTCGAAGAGCACCAGGTCCGCCCGGTAGCCCTCGCGGACCAGCCCCCGGTCCGGCAGCCGCAGCCGCGCCGCCGGGCGCGAGGTCAGATGGGCCACGCACTCCTCCAGCGACAGCACCCCCAACTCCCGCACATAGCGGCCGAGATAGTGCGGGAACGTGCCGTACGCCCGCGGATGCGGCTTCGTGCCCTGCAGGATGCCGTCCGAGCCGCCCGTGTGGACGCTGTGCCGCATGATCGTCCGCACGTTCTCCTCGTGGCCGACATGCTGGAGGATCGTCGAGCCCAGCCGGTCGTCGAGCAGCAGCCGCCGCGCGGTCACCCAGGCGGCCTCGCCCCGGGCGTCCGCCGACTGCCGGATCGTCCGGCCGACGAAGTCCCCGAGTGCCGCCTCGCTCACACCCGAGATCTCGATCGTGTCCCACTCGATGGGCACACCGTGGCAGCCGTCGGCGCCGATGACCTCCATGTGGTGCCGGATGCGCTCGGCCGTGTCGTCGTCCGCCAGCCGGGCCAGGATCGCCTCCGGGCCGCCCTCGCTCGCCCAGCTCGGCAGCATGGCGACGAGGGTCGTGCAGCCGGGCGTGTAGGGGTAGGTGTCGAGGGAGATGTCGGCCCCTTCGGCGAGCGCCTTGTCCAGCAGGGACAGCAGCTCCGGGGCCCGGCCCTTGTTCACGCCGAAGTTCATGGTGGCGTGGGCCAGATGGAGGGAGCAGCCCGCCTCCCGGGTCAGGGCCACCATCTCCTCGTACGCCTGCAGGGCCCCGGCCCCGTAGGAGCGGTGGTGCGGGCAGTAGTAGCCGCCGTACGACGCCACCACCCGGCACAGCTCCGTCAGCTCCGCGTCCTTGGCGTACATGCCCGGCGTGTACGTCAGCCCCGACGACAGGCCGACCGCGCCCTGCTCCAGCCCCTCCGCGACCAACTGCCGCATCCGGTCCAGCTCGTCCGGCGTCGCCTCCCGGTCCTCCCAGCCGACGGCGAGCGCGCGGACCGTGCCCTGCGGGATCAGATACGCCGCGTTGACGGCGATGCCCCGGCCCTCGAAACCGGAGTCGAGGCGGTCCAGGTACTCGCCGACCGTCCGCCAGTCGAAGTCGATGTCGTCGCCCGAGCCGTTCCAGCCGGTGATCGCGCGGCGGACCTCGGCGAGGGTGCGGTCGTCGACGGGCGCGTACGACAGCCCGTCCTGGCCGATGACCTCCAGGGTCACACCCTGCGCGGCCTTCGCGCTGTGGTCGGGGTCGCGCAGCAACGCCAGGTCGCTGTGGGCGTGCATGTCGATGAAGCCGGGGGAGAGGACGAGGCCCTCCGCGTCCAGCTCCCGGCGCGCCTTCGGCCGTTGACATCCGGCCGCGGCGGCCTCCTGCA
Source organism: Streptomyces sp. cf386 (assembly GCF_900103585.1). Taxonomy (GTDB): domain Bacteria; phylum Actinomycetota; class Actinomycetes; order Streptomycetales; family Streptomycetaceae; genus Streptomyces. The sequence goes on along the minus strand of NZ_FNHV01000003.1, from coordinate 55,475 downwards.
CGATGGACACGATCCGGCCGCCGTCGACGACCACATCGGCGCGGTAGGAGGGACCGCCACTGCCGTCCACGACCTCCGCGTCCCGGATCACCAGCTCTTCCATGGCCGATGGCCTCCCCTGTCTCTGGTGTCTCTTGAACCTGTCTCTGGTGTCTCTAGAAGAACGTGCGGATGTAATCGACGACGGTCCCGTCCGCCTCGGCGACCGGGATCAGCTGCCACTTGTCGAACGACGTGCACGGATGCGACAGCCCCAAGCCGACCCAGTCCCCGACCTCCAGGTCCGCCTCCCCGGTCGTCCGCAGCCACGCGTGCTGGTCGGACAGGCCGGTCACCGAAATGCCGGTGGCCGCGCGCTCGGCGCCGTCGCGGCGGACCACCTGGGCGAACGGCAGATCGAGGTCGTAGGCCGCGTCCCGCTTGCCCGCGTTGAGGAAGGCCTGGTCGGGGGAGGGGCGGGAGACGACCTGGGCCCACAGGCGGAAGGCCGGTTCGAGGGCGCCCTCCTCCGGGACCCGGTTGAAGGGGGTCAGCTTGCGGTAGTGGCCGTCGTCGTGCGAGACGTACGCGCCCGAGCGCAGCAACTTCAGCACGGGGAGGGACAGTTCGGGGATCTCGGCGAAGACGTCCGCCACCGCGTCGAACCACGCGCTGCCGCCCGCGCTGACGACGACCTCGTCCAGGCCGGCGAACCGGCCCGCCTTGTCGAACTCGGCGGCGAGGGCGACGAGCCGCCGCAGCCACGCGTGCACCCGCTCGGGGTCCGCCTGCGGGACCTCGCCCTCGTACCCCGCGACACCGACCAGCCGCAGCGTCGGCACGGCGGCCACCGCGTCCGCGACGGCGGCGCACTCCGCCTCGGTACGGACACCGGTACGGGCCCCCTCACCGGCCGCCAACTCGACGACGACGTCCAGCGGACGGGTGGCCCCGGCGCCGCGGAGCGCCTCGTCCATCTGCTGCACACCGCGCACGGAGTCGACGTAACAGATGAGACGGAAGTCCGGGTCGGCGGCCAGCTCACCGGCGATCCAGCGCAGGGCCGCCGCGTCCACCAGCTCGTTCGCGAGGAAGATCCGCCGGGTGCCGTACGCCCGCGCGACCCGCACCTGGTGCGGCACCGCGAGCGTGATGCCCCAGGCGCCGTGCTCGATCTGGCGCTGGAACAACTGGGGTGCCATGGAGGTCTTGCCGTGCGGGGCGAACGCGAGGCCGTGGCGGGCGGCGTACGTCTCCATGAGGTCGAGGTTGTGCTCCAGGCGCTCGGCGGAGAGCGCGAGGACGGGGGTGGCGAAGCCGCCGGTGAAGAGGTTGCGGCGCTCGGCGGCGAGTTCCGCGACGGTGAGGCCGTCGGCGTCCGGCGGGAGGCCCTTGAAGCGGTGGTCGACGCGTTCCTCGGCCAGACGGGCGAGTGCCTCGTTGCTCATGGAACCTCCCTGATCTGCGAGGTTGCAATCTCTGCAACACTCATTGCGTATATCGCTTACGGCTGTCTAACATCTCGGCCAACCGCGGGTCAACGGAGCCGCCGATCCACCCGCACAAGACCTGGAGCTACGACCATCGTGACCATCACCGGACCCTGCAATGCCCTCGACGTCGTCGACGTTGTCGCGCTCGGCGAGTCCATGGTCACGTTCCTGCCGACACGACCGGGGCGCCTCGCCGATGTGCCCTCGTTCGAGCGGGCGATCGGCGGGGCCGAGTCCAACGTGGCGTGCGGGCTCGCTGCCGCGGGGCATGCGGTGCGGTGGGTGAGCCGGGTGGGGGCGGATGGTTTCGGCGATCACCTGGTGGAGGCGATCGGCGACCACGGCGTCGATGTCTCGGCCGTGGGGAGGGATGCCGCGCGTCCGACCGGCGTGTACTTCCGTACGGCGGGGGACCGGGCGACGGACGCGCACGAGGTGGCGTACTACCGGGCGGGGTCGGCGGCGTCGGCGATGTCCGTGGACAACGTGGACCTGGGGGCGGTGCGGTCGGGGCAGGTGCTGCATCTGTCGGGGATCACTGCGGCTCTGTCGGCGGAGTGCCTGGGGCTGCTGCGCGAGCTGACGGCTCCTGCGGCCGACCGTCCGCTGGTGTCCTTCGACGTGAACTACCGGGCGGGGCTGTGGCGGGACGCCGACAGTCCGCAGGTGCTGCTGGAGCTGGCCCGCGACTGCGATCTGGTCTTCGTGGGCGAGGACGAGGCGGAGGAGGCCTGGGGGGTCACTGGAGGGCCAGAGGCAGTGCGTGCCGTGCTGCCCGAGCCGCAGGTGTTGGTGGTGAAGCAAGGACGAGCGGGGGCTACGGCATTCGTGTCGGCTCCGGGAGGCGAGAGGCTGGGGGCTCTCACCCGGGTCACTTTCGAACCCGCCCTGGCCGTCGACGTCGTGGCAACCATCGGTGCCGGTGACGCCTTCGCCGCCGGCTTCCTCTCCGCCACCCTCCGCGGCCTCCCCCTCCGCGACCGCCTCCGCCACGGGCACCTCTGGGCCGCCGCCGCCCTGACCACCCCCGGCGACCTCGCAGCACCCCCTCCCCGCGACCACGCCGACCGCCTGGTCGCCCTCGACGACGCCGGGTGGGAGAAACTTCGACTCGGCCCCGGCTGGACGCAAGCCGCTGAGCGGGCCGACGAGGAGGTACGTACGCCATGAGCCAGACCGTCGACCGTGCGCTGAGCATCCTGCCGCTGCTCGCCGAGGGGCCCGCCGACCTCGGCCAGGTCGCCGACCGGCTGGGGGTGCACAAGTCCACCGCCCTGCGGCTGCTGCGCACCCTGCACGAGCACGGCCTGGTCTACCGCCAGTCCGACCAGCGCTACCGTCTCGGCGCCCGCCTCATCGCCCTCGCCCAGGAGGCGATGGAGAACCTCGACATCCGCGAGATCGCCCACCCCCACCTCGTACGACTGAACGAGAGCTGCGGCCACACCGTGCACCTCGCCGTGTACGAGGAGGACGAGGTGCTCTACATCGACAAGGTGGAGAGCCGGTACCCGGTGCGGATGTACTCGCGGATCGGCAAGCCGGTGGCCATCACCGTCGCCGCCGTCGCCAAGCTGCTGCTCGCCGATCTGCCCGAGCACGAGCGCCGCGCCCTCGCCGAGAAGCTCGACTACCCCATGTACACGGCCCGTTCGACGCCGAATCCTGACGCGTTCCTCAGGGAACTGGCCAAGGTGCGCGAACAGGGCTGGGCCACCGACCTCGGTGGCCACGAGGAGTCCATCAACTGCGTCGGCGCGCCGATCCGCGGTGCCGACGGCCGGGTCGTCGCCGCGATGTCGGTCTCCGCGCCGAACGTCGTCGTCACCGCCGACGAACTCCTCACCCTGCTCCCGCTGGTGCGCCGTACGGCGGACGACATCAGCGGCGAGTACTCCGGCAGGAACTCAGCGAAGAACCCCGTATGACCGAGGACGGCAAGGAACCCGTATGACCGAGAAGATCGCACTCACCCCGAAGACCCACACCACCCCGCCCGCGAAGTTCTCGCACGGCGTGCGCAAGGGGAACATCCTCCAGGTCGCCGGCCAGGTCGGGTTCCTCCCCGCGGTCGAGGGGCAGCCCCCGACGCCCGCCGGCCCCACCCTGCGCGAGCAGACCCTCCAGACCCTCGCCAACGTCAAGGCGATCCTGGAGGAGGGCGGTTCCTCCTGGGACGACGTGATGATGATCCGCGTCTATCTGACGGACGTCGCCCACTTCGCCGAGATGAACGACATCTACAACACCTACTTCGAGGAGCAGGGCCTCACCCAGCCGCCCGCCGCCCGGACCACGGTCTACGTCGGTCTGCCCGCGGGGCTCCTCATCGAGATCGACGCCCTCGCCGTACTGGGCTGATCTCCCCTCTCCCCTCGAAACTCCCGCACGCCGTGAACGGTTCGGCGCCCCCCCTGGGGCGCCGAACCGCGATCCCCCCTGCCCGAAAGCTCGATGTTCTTACGAAGAGGACCTCCAAATGTCCCATCCGCTCGCCGCGGCCGCCGCCCCCGAGACACCACCCCACACCGGCGGCCTGCTCCTCCTGATCGACGGTACGGCCGGTCTCCTGACCGTCGCCGCCATCGGTATCGCGCTCCTGCTCTATCTGATCATCAAGGTCCGCCTGCAGCCCTTCGTGGCCCTCCTCGCGGTCTCCATAGCCGTCGGTCTGATGGCCGGCCTCTCGGTCACCGAACTCTTCGGCACGGTCCAGCGAAGCGACGCCGTGTCGACCATCGAGTCCGGCATGGGTGGCATCCTCGGCCATGTCGCGATCATCATCGGCCTGGGCACGATGCTCGGCGCGATCCTCGAAGTGAGCGGTGGCGCGGAGGTGTTGGCGTCCCGTCTGCTCAACCTCTTCGGGGAGAAGCGGGCCCCGCTCGCCATGGGCCTCACCGGCCTGATCTTCGGTATCCCGGTCTTCTTCGACGTCGGCATCTTCGTCCTCGCGCCGCTCGTGTACGCCGCCGCCAAGCGCTCGGGGAAGTCCGTCCTCCTCTACTGTCTGCCTCTGCTCGCGGGCCTGTCGATGACCCACGCCTTCCTGCCCCCGCACCCGGGCCCGGTCGCGGCGGCCGGCCTCCTCCACGTCGAGCTGGGCTGGGTCATCCTCATGGGCATCATCTGCGGCATCCCCGCGGTGCTGGCCGCCTGGGTGTTCTCGGCCTGGATCGGCAAGCGCATCTTCGTCGCCGTGCCGCAGGACATGGTCGAGGCGGCGGACGAGGCGAAGCAGGCCGTGCTCGACGAGCAGCGGGCGGCCGGGGTCGAGCCCCAGGAGAAGCCGGTCCCGCTCGGCACGGTCCTCGCCATCATCGGTACGCCGCTGGCGCTGATCCTGGCCGCGACGTTCTCCTCGATCGCCCTGGACCCCTCCACCACCCGCTCGGTGATCGAGTTCTTCGGCAACCCGTTCGTGGCCCTGACGATCGCCCTGCTGCTCGCGTACTACCTGCTGGGCATCCGCCGCGGCTGGTCCCGCAAGTCCCTGGAATCGGTGTCGACCTCGTCCCTCAAGCCGGTCGGCAACATCCTTCTCGTCGTCGGCGCGGGCGGTGTCTTCGGCGCCATCCTCAAGGGCAGCGGTGTCGCCCAGGCCCTCTCCGACACCTTCAACGACGTCGGCCTCCCCGTGATCGTCCTCTCCTACCTGATCTCGGTGGTCCTCCGCGTCGCCCAGGGCTCGGCGACGGTCGCCATCGTCACCACGGCCGGCATCGTCGCCCCCCTCCTCACCGAGGGCGATCACTCCCAGCCCTTCATCGCCCTGGTCATCATGGCCATCTCGGCCGGCTCGATCTTCGCCTCGCACGTCAACGACGGAGGCTTCTGGATCGTGGCGAAGTACTTCGGCATCAGCGAGCGGGACACGTTGAAGACGTGGACGGTGCTGGAGAGTGTGCTGTCGGTGGCCGGGTTCGTGGTGGCGGCGGTGTTGAGCCTGTTCGTCTGAATCAAGTGAATCATCGTGTAACGATGCGGGGGCTGGTTGCGCGGGACACAGGGTCGTCGACCATACTGCTCCGCTGTGGAGCAGCGCATAGGTTCAGGCAGCCAGCCCCTGGAAGGCGCCGGGTTCGACCCGGCCTTCATCCCCGGGCTCACCTCGCCCGCGTCCGCCAAGTCGGGGGGTGTGCAGGGCAAGGAGGAGGACGTGGCCGATGAGGTCACCGCCGAGGAAGCCCCTTCCGAGGAGAGGGAATCCGAGCAGCCGGAGTCCGCGGACACCGATGCCGACGAGACGGACCTCGAAGCCGACGGCGAGCCCGCGGCGGAGGACGACGAGGAGGCTGACGACGAGGCCGAGGAAGAGGACGACGAGGCCGAAGAGGAGGCTCCCGTCGACGGGCCCGTCTTCGAGGCCGCCGACCGCCGGGCTCGTATCGTCGCCGACCACAAGGGCGTACGGCTCTCCCTGGACGACCAGGAGTGCGAGTTCCGCTGGGACGAGATCGGCGCCGTCGAGACGGAGGCCCCGCGCTTCGGGAAGCGGTTCACCATCACGGTGCACACTCCTGACCGCCGCTGGTACCCGATCGAGATCGAGGCGACGGCCAGGAGCCGCTTCAAGGAGTGGGACGAGCAACTGGACGCGGTCCTCGACGCCTACTTCGAGGACGCGGACGCCGAGTAGCCGGCCGGTCGGCCAACTGGCCGACTAGCTGCAGTACTGGGCTTCCTTCCCGATCGACCGGTACATGCAGTCCGCGTTCTCCAGCAGCTGCAGCACCGCATCCCTGTTCCGGGACGTCTCCCGCTCGATCACCTCGTCGGGCGGGTAGAACCCGCCTCCGGAACTGGAGGACGGGTACATCTCGAAGGTGTACCCGAAGATCTTCTGGGATCCCCACAGCCAGTCGTCGATCGACCCGTCGGTGATGTACAGGTCACTTGACTGCTCGGCCGTATAGCCGTTGCTGGCCGCCATCTTCTGCCCGACGGTCGCGAACGCGTTCCGGTCGTCCGCGGTCATCCCGGTCGTCGTGTCGGAGTACGTGTACCCGAACGGCCACAGCACCAGCTCGCTGTACGTGTGGAAGTCGACCCCGGCCTTGATCTGCTGCACGCCGCCGACGACCCGGCTGCGCACGAAGTTGGCGACAACCTTGACCTCCGGCGCCGACTCGGCGGACGCGCCCCGGTAGGTGTCCGAGGACGTCGACCCCGACGACCCACCGCAGCAACCCCACCGGTAGTTCCAGTTCCGGTTGAGGTCGGTCCCGACGTACGACGAACCGGAGTTGGGCTGCCGGTTCTTGCGCCACGACCGGTAGGAGCCGGTGGCGATGTCGTACTCGCCGCCGTCCGGGTTGAGGTCCGGCACGATCCAGATCTCGCGGTTGTTCACCATGCTGGTGACCCGCGAGTCCGTGCCGTAGTCGGAGGTCAGCTCGCGCAGCAGATAGAGCGCCATCTCGACGGTCAGGTGCTCACGGGCGTGCTGATGGTGCGTGAAGAGGACCTCGGGCTCAGCCTCGTCGGTGCCCACGTTGTCGCTGATCTTGATGGCGACGATGTTCCGGCCCTGGTACGACGTGCCGATGACGCGCTGGCTCGCGATGGAGGAGTTGGCCGAGACCAGCGAGTTGATCTCGCTCGTCATCTCCGCGTAGTTGTGATAGCGCGAGTCGCCGGACGGGAAGTCGAAGAGGCGTACGTCGTCCTCGTCGGCGGACCGGTCGGGGACCGCGCCGAGCGGGGTGACGTCGTAGCCGAGCGACTTCAGCTTCTTGATCTGGTCCGCGCGGCCGGAGACGACCACGCCGTGGCCGTGGGTCTCGTCCACGGTCACGCCCGTGCGCTGAAGTGCCGTGCGGTCCTCGGCGGTGGAGTGCATGTGGATCTCGTACTGCCGGACGTCGTCGGCCGAGGAGGCCGCCTTGGCGGCGCTGTCGGCGTTCGCGGTCACGTTCGCGGAAAGGGGAGCCGCGAGGGTGAGGGCGAGCAGGGTGGCGAGCGCGGCGGTACGTCTGCCGCTGCGGGCACCTGAGCCGCGGATGCGGAGTCGCATGAAGTCTCCTTGTGGGAGTGGGGGGTGGGGTTCAGTGCGACGTACGTAGTGCGGGTGTGGCGCTCATCGTGGAGTGGTGGCATGTGCAGGTCAAGAGTGACTCGCTGACCGATGGCGAGAACCCTTCGAAAATCAGCCGCGCAGTGTACGCGCGTGCCCTCCGCGCGGAGTGGCCCCCGACCAAGTCCACCCAGGGGGGTGATCCGGATGTGCGGGGCGGCGTGAGGGCGGGGGAGGGTGAGGAACCGCGCAAGGGGGGAGCGGTGGGAGCGGCGGGAGTGGTGGGGAACGCCGCACCCTCCGACTCCCCCCGGCTCCTCCACTCCTGGCTCCTTCGGACGACACCCCCCAAGGAACGGCTGATCATGGGCGGATCAGCGCCACGACGGGATCACCAACTGCCGGTCGAGACGACCAGCTTCGTCGACCGGCGCGGCGAACTCGCCGCAGGCCGCGAGCTGCTGACCCGGACCCGGCTGGTCACGCTGACCGGCCCCGGCGGCGTCGGCAAGACCCGCCTCGCCGCGCGCATCGCGGCCGCCGTACGGCGCACCTTCCCGGACGGCGTGCGGTACGTGCACCTCTCCGGCCTGGACGACCCCGAGCTCGTCCCGCTCGCCGCGGCCGACGCCCTCGACCTGCACGACCACTCCGCGCGCCCGCCGTTGCAGGCGCTGGTGGAGCGGGTACGGGACCGTCGGCTGCTCCTGCTGATCGACAACTGCGAACACCTGCTGCCGGCCTGCGCCGAACTCGCCGCGGCCCTGCTGCACGGCACGACCGGGGTACGGATCCTCGCCACCAGCCGCCACCGCCTGGGCCTGACCGAGGAACACCTCCTGGACGTACGGCCGCTGCCGGTCCCCGACCCGGACGGCGACCTCTCCGCTCCGGAGGGCTACCCGGCCCTGGCCCTCTTCGCCGACCGGGCCGCCGCGGTGGTCCCCGGCTTCCGCCTGACCGCCGCGAACCGGGCGGCCGTGGCCCGCCTCTGCCGCCGCCTCGACGGCCTCCCCCTCGCCATCGAACTCGCCGCCGTGCGCATGCGAGTCCTGGACGTCACCCAACTCCTCGACCGCCTCGACGACCGCTACCGCCTCCTCACCGGCGGCAGCCCCGCCGCCCTGCCCCGCCACCAGACCCTGCGGGCAGCGGTCGACTGGAGCCACGAACTGTGCACCGAGCGGGAGCGGTTGGTGTGGGCGCGGTTGTCGGTGCTGGCCGGGAGCTTTGATCTCGAGACGGCGGAGGCGGTGTGTGCGGGTGGGGAGGACGTGGCGGGGGCCGGTCGGGTGGGTTGGGGGGATGTGGCGGGGGCGGGGCGTATGGGTTTGGGGGACGTGGCGGGCTCGGGTCGGGTGGGTTGGGAGGACGTGGCGGGGGTGGTTCGGGCGGGCGAGGAAGGGGCGGGGGGAGCTCGGAGGGGCGGGAAGCAGTCGGCGGGGGGACTCGGGGCGGGCGGGCAGGAGCCGGCGAGGGGGCTTGGGGCGGGGGGGCAGGAGCCGGTGGGCGGATGTGGGACGAGCGGGCAGGAGCCGGCCCGGGGATTCGGGGCTGGTTGGGAGGGCTCAGCGGGGGGATTCGGGAGGAGCGGGCAGGAGGCGGCGAGGGGAGCCGGGGCGGGTGGGGGCCAGTCGGCGCGGGGATTCGGGGCTGGTTGGGAGGGCTCAGCGGGGGGATTCGGGAGGAGCGGGCAGGAGGCGCTGAGGGGAGCCGGGGCAGGTGGGGAGGAAGCGGCGGGGGTGGTTCGGGCTGGCGGAGCTTCCTGGTCGGGGGAGCCGAGGGGTGAGGCCGGCCTCTTGGCCGACCGAGTCGGGATGGGGGTGCCCCCGTGTGAGCGAAGCCGAGCGTGGGGGAGGGTGGGCGAGGTCGGGGGGCCGGGGGCGGAGCTCCCAGTGGGGTCCAGGGGCGGAGTCCCTGGCGGGGGCGAAGGGGCCGCGCCCCTGGAGGACGGGACGGGTAGGGGCGGCGGGGGCGAGGAACCCCTGGCGGCCACCGCCATCCGCATCGACCCCGACGACGTCCTCGACGCCATCGCCGGCCTCGTCGACAAGTCCGTACTGTGCCGGGAGTCCGCCCCCGACACCACCCGCTACCGCCTCCTCGACACCCTGCGCCACTACGGCCTGGACCGCCTGCGCCGCCTCCCCGGCGAGGAACACGCCGCCCGCCGCCGCCAACGCGACTGGATGCTCCACCGCGCCGCCACCTGCGAGAGCGCCTGGTTCGGCCCGGGCCAGCCACAGATCGTCGCCCGCCTCCGCGCCGACCAGGACAACCTCCGCGCCGCTCTCGACTTCAGCCTCACCACCCCGGGCGAACGCCTCCCCGGACTGCGCCTCGCCGGCACCCTCTGGTTCTACTGGCACGCCTGCGGAGCCCCCCGCGAGGGCCGCCACTGGCTCGACCGCGCCCTGGCCGCCAACCCGGAGCCGACCCGCGAACGGGCCCGCGGCCTGTGGATCGCGGGCCTCCTCGCCGCCGCCACCCACGACCTCACCGCCGGCCTCGCCCGCGCCCGCGACGCCCACGCCCTGGCCCGCGCCCTGGACGACGAGGCGGAGGCGGCGCACGCCGAGTACGCCATCGGCGTCATCACCCTCTTCCTGGACGACCTCCCGACCGCGCTGAAGCACTTCGAGGCCAGCGTCGCCCGCGGCCCCGTCCCCGGCCAGCACCTGAGCCTGCACGGCCTCGACCAGGTCGAACTCGCCTGCGCGCTGGGCTTCCTGGGCGAGGCCGACCGCGCCGTCGAGGTCTGCGAGCGCGCCCGGCAGATGTGCGAACGGCACGGCGAGGAGTGGGTGCACTCGTACGTGCTGCGGATGCTCGCCCTCGCCCACACCGTGCAGCGCGAGTGGCGCCGGGCCGAACACCACGCCCGCCAGGCCCTGCGCCTCAAGCTCGCCGTCCACGACGTCATCGGCATCGCCCTCACCCTCGACCTGCTGGCCGCCATCGCCACGGAGACCGGCGCCCACGAACGCGCGGCCGTCCTGCTCGGCACCGCGGACCGCACCTGGTCCGCCATCGACCGCGACCGCTGGGGATCGGCGGCCCTCAACGCGACCCGCCACGACAGCGAGACCCGCGCCCGCGAGGCCCTGGACGGACCGGCCTTCCGACGGGCGTACGAACGCGGCACCGCACTCGGCCTCACGGAGACAGTCGACTACGCGATCAACGACGGCAGAAAGCTCAAACAGCTCAAGCAGCTCAAACAGTCCGGACGGCCCACCGGCACCACAAGCACAACAGACGCCGCCACGACCACGACCGGCACCACGGACACTCGCACGGCGAACGGCAGACCCGGATCCCTCCACCCCACGACCGGCGTCCACCTCACCCGTCGCGAGACCGAGGTCGCCGAACTCGTCGCGCAGGGCCTGGCCAACCAGCAGATCGCCGACCGCCTGGTCATCGCCCGCCGCACCGCCGAGGGCCACGTGGAACGCATCCTCGGCAAGCTCGGCTTCAGCAACCGCAGCCAGATCGCGGCCTGGGTGGCGGCCCAGCGCTGAGCCCCACGACCCACGACCGGCACACCCGACACCGGCTCCCAAGGAGGGCCCACCCCATGACCCCCCAACCCGCCCCGTCCCCGTCCCAGTCCCCCTTCGACCATCGCATGGCCGTCTACGCCACCGACGACGAGTTCCTCGCCACCGCCCTCCCCTTCCTCGCCGAAGCCCTCGCCGCCCCCGGCGAACCCCCGCCCGTGGCCATCGCAGCCCCCGCGAGCCTGGACCTACTGCGCGACGCCCTCGGCACCGACGCGAAGGACGTCGGTCTCGTCCCGCACACCGAGTGGTACACCGGCTCCGCCGCCAACGCGATCGCCCAGGGCGCCGGTTACCTCGCCGCGAACGCCGGCCCCGGCGGCCGTATCCATCTCCTCATGGAGCCCGTCTGGGGCGGCCGAGCGGGCCGCTCGCCGCGGGAGACCGCCGAGTGGATCCGCTACGAGGCCCTCGCCAACCTCCTCTTCGCCCCACTCGCGACGACGGCCCTGTGCGCCTACGACGCCCGCGTCGCGGGCCCCGCCATCGTCGCCGCCGCCCGCCGCGCCCACCCCGACACCGGCGTGTACGAGGACCCGGTCCGACTCGCCGCGGAACTCGACGCCGTACCGCAGCCACCGGCCCCCGCCGACGCCGAGCGGTTCCCCGGCCCGGCGCCCACCGGCGACGCCGTACGCACCTGGGCGGCAGCCCGCGGACTGTCCGCCGCGGACGCGGAGTTGTTCGCCACGGCCGTCACGGAGGCGGCGGGTGCCCTCGGCCCGCTCGACGGGGCCCTGCTGTGGGGCGAGGCCCCGGCGTGCGTCGCCGAACTGCGCATCGCGCGCCGCGTCGACGACCCGCTCGCGGGCTTCGTACCGCCGCCGAGCGCGGAACTGGAACCCGGGCAGGGGCTGTGGTTCGCCCGGCAGGTGTGCGCGTACGTCGATGTCCGCGACGAAGGGGAGGGGGCGAGCGTCCGGCTGCAGTACGGGTAGCGGGGGCCCGGTGCGGGTGCGCGCGTACGGATCGACACAGGTATGGAATCAGGTATTCCTCCCCGTGCGCCCGCACCCCCGTACCGCCACCCTGGACCCATGCTGCACCTCTCCGGGTATCCCCAACCGCCCATGAGGGCCGGCCATCTGAGCGTCGAGTACGACCCTCGTCCCTCCGTGGTCCGTGATGCCCGTGCGGAGGTTCGAAGGCAGTTGGAGGGATGGGGGTTCGCGGACCTGGACGACGTGGCGGACGTGGCCGAGTTACTGGTGAGCGAGCTGGCCACCAACGCCTTGCTGCACTCGACGGGCCGCTTCCGGCTCACCCTGTTCGCCGCGCACGGGATCCTGCGCTGCGAGGTGCGGGACGCGGGTCGTCGAGTCCCCACCGTGCTGGACGCGGGCGGATCCGAGAACGGCCGCGGAATGTTCCTGGTGGAAGCGCTGGCCCGGCGCTGGGGCTGCCACCAGGACGGGACGGGCAAGACGGTGTGGTTCGAGCTGGGTACGTGCGGGTCCGACGACTGCTGCCGGTGACGGTCGCGGACCCCCCAAACCTCCGTGAGCACATTGGGTGGAGATCGCGCACGCCCTCTTGTCCCCTCAGCGCCTTTGCGCTTTCTTGACGCTCATGGCGGACACCACGGGAAACACAGCGGCATCACCGGTGGGCGAGGCGGACTCCAGCCCCCGTAAGTCCAGTTGGCGTTACATCGGGCCCGGCATCGTCGTCGCCGCGACCGGCGTGGGCGCCGGCGATCTCGTCGCCACCCTCATCGCGGGCAGCAACTTCGGCTACACGCTGCTCTGGGCAGCGGTCCTCGGCTGCCTGGTGAAGATCTCGCTCGCGGAGGCGGCGGGGCGCTGGCATCTGTCCACCGGGCGCACCCTCTTCGACGGCTGGGCGAGCCTCGGCCGCTGGACCACGTACTTCTTCGGCGTCTACGCCGTGATCTGGGGCTTCGTCTACGGCGCGGCCGCGATGTCGTCGAGCGCGCTGCCGCTCCAGGCGCTGTTCCCGAACGTGATGGACCTCGAATGGTGGGCGATCGCCTGCGGACTCGTCGGACTGGTCTTCGTCTGGTTCAACAAGTACGCCGTCTTCGAGAAGGTCATGACGGTCATGGTGGGCGTCATGTTCGTGGTGACCGTGTATCTCGCGATCCGCGTCACGCCGAACCTCCCGGACGCCTTCGCCGGCCTGCTGCCGGTCCTCCCGGACGAGAAGGACTCGATCCTCAACACCCTCGGCCTGATCGGCGGAGTCGGCGGCACCATCACCCTTGCCGCGTACGGCTACTGGGTCAACGCCAAGGGCTGGACGAACACCGGCTGGATGAAGGTCATGCGGCTCGACAACCGCGTCGCCTACGCCACCACCGGCATCTTCGTGATCGCGATGCTCCTCGTCGGCGCCGAACTGCTGCACTCGGCGAACGTGGCCATCGCCAGCGGCGACAAGGGGCTCCTCCAGCTCAGCGACATCCTGGAGGCGGAGTACGGCACCGCGACGGCCAAGTTCTTCCTGATCGGCTTCTTCGCCACCTCCTACACCTCCCTGATCGGCGTCTGGCACGGCGTGAGCCTGATGTTCGCGGACTTCTTCGCCCGCTTCCGGGGGCAGGGCGAGCAGAAGGGCGAGGAGGTCGCCTCCGGCGCACGCGAACGCTCCTGGCCGTTCCGCGCGTACCTGCTGTGGCTGACCTTCCCGCCCATGGTCCTGCTCTTCCAGGGCGAACCCTTCCGCCTGATCATCATCTACGGCGTCCTGGGCGCGGCCTTCCTCCCGTTCCTCGCCGGCACGCTCATCTGGCTCCTCAACTCCTCCCGCACACCGAGGGAGTGGCGCAACGGGCCGGTGAGCAACGCGATGCTCGTGATCGCGGGCCTGCTGTTCCTGGTGCTGTGCGTGAAGCAGGTCTGGGACCAGCCGTGGTCGGAGTTCTTCTAGAAGTCGTAGAGAACTAGCGGACAGCAGCCGTAGAGGCCTAGCGGAACTGCTCCCACTTCCAGCTGAGGGCGATCTCCCGGAGCTGCTTCTTGGTGAGGGCGGGGGTCTCGCGGCTGGGGGCGTCGTGCTGGGTCGGGGCGTTCAGGGCGCTGATGACGACGCGGAAGCCCTCCGGACGCAGGGTGTCGACGGTCCACATCACGGCGCCGTCGACGCCCTTGTCGCCGCCGCTCTCCCGGAAGGCGACCTTGGTGCCGTCCGGGAGCGTCTCGGCGTCCTCGCCGAACAGCTCGTCGGCGACGTCCCCCATGCCGTGCTGCACGTCGATCTGGACGTAGCTCCTGCCCTTGCCGTCGTCGAGGACGAGGTAGGTGTAGTCGTCGCCCTCCTCGACGACCTCGACGCCCTTGGGGAGGAGCGGGACGAGCGTGGCCAGGACCGTGTCCACGTCCGGCTCCACGACGGTGCTCGGCGTGGCCGACGGCCCCGGCTTCTTCGGGTCCTCGGGGATGGCGTCGACGTATCCGCGCCAGGCCTGTGCCGTCACCAGCTCCTTCAACTGGCCGGTGGACAGCGGCGGTTCGGGCCTGCTGACCGGCGCGCCCTTCTCGGCGGCGGCGTTCCACTCGCTGACGGAGATGTGCTGTCCGGTCGGGGTGACCAGGTCGGCCGTCCACCTCTTGGTGTCGACGCGCCGGTCGGGATACTCGTAGCCCTGGAACAGCATGAGCAGGGAGCCGTCGGGCAGCCGACTGGAGACGCAACTGTCGTGCGGGATCAGGGCCTTGTCGGGGCAGTCGACCACCTGGCGGGCCCGGTCGCTGCCCGGATCGATCCGGTTCAGGCTGACGCTGAGGGCTCCGGGCCCCTTGCCGTCGTCGAACACGAGGTGCGCGTACGGCGAGAGCATGGCCTCCTCGGCGCCCCTCCCCTCCTGCTCGCTGACCTTGCCCTCGGGGAGCAGCCCTTCGAGCGTCTCGATGAGTTCGCCGGCGGTCACGGGAGCGGTGGCCGGTGTGCCGGACGGCTGCCCGGCCACGCTGGACATGGAGGTGGACGTGGCCGTGGACGGCAGCGGGTCGGGCGTCCCGTCCCAGGGCACGAGCAGCGCCCCGCCCACACCGACCAGCGCGATCCCGGCCGCGCCGCCCGCCACGGCGGCCCGCCGCCGCAGCCGCTGCCGGCGTCCCCGCGCCAGCCCGCCGGCGACGAGCGCGGCCCGGTCGGCCTCGAAGTGGTCACCGGTTGAGTGCAGGGCGTGGCCGAGCCGCCCCGCGAAGTGCTCCTCGTCGTGTTCCACAGGCATGGCAAACCACCGTTTCTCGGGATGTGGGGTCGTGGGAGAGGGAGTGAGATGGGGATGGGGATAGGGCAGGGTGCGAGGAGGCCGGGGTCAGGAGGCCGCGTACTCGTCGAGGTCCTCTCCGAGCAGCTCGCGCAACCGCCCGAGCGCCCGCGTGCACCGCGTCCGCACCGCCGCGGAACTGGCGTTCAGCGCGTCGGCGGTCTCCTCGACGGACCGGTCCTCCCAGTACCGCAGGACGATCACGGCCCGGTCCTTGGCGGGCAGACCGGCGAGCGCCTGGAGCAGGGTCAGCCGCAGCGGCAGGTCGCTCTGGCCGCCGTAGGACGCGGCGCGGTCGGGAATCGTGTCCGTGGCCCGCTCGGTGCTGCTGCGCCGCCGCTGATGGGCGAGGAAGGCACGGGTGAGGACGGTCTGCGCGTACCCGGCGGGGTTGTCCACCCGGGAGACGCGTCCCCAGCGGACGTAGATCCGGCCGAGTGCCTCCTGGACGAGGTCCTCGGCGAGGTGGGTGTCCCCGGCGGTCAGCAGACAGGCCGACCGGTACAGATGGCCGGCCCTGGCCGCGGCGAACTCCGCGTACTCGTCGGCGCGGCCCTGTCTCATGCGTTCCCCCTGCTGCTGTGTGCCGGCTGTCGGCGAGGTCCTCACTTCACTGATGCGGCGGGACAGGGAGAATGTTTCACCGCAGCACCGAGAAGTTCCCAGCGCGCACAAGGACACAGGACCCCGATGACCGAGCAGCCACCCCCACCCGCCCCGGGCTTCGGCCCGCCCCCGCCGCAATACGCCCCCGCACAACCCCCCAATGCCCCTGCGCAAGCCCCTAACGCCCCCGCACAACCCCCCTACGCGCCCGCGCAGCCGCCGTACGCCCCGGCCCCGCCCCAGCCGGCGCCGGCCGGCCCCGAGTTCCTGGCCGTCGACAAACGCAACGCGGTCGTCGTCGACGTAACCGGCGTGGTCTTCGAGCTGGCGGACTTCACGATGGAGTTCCCCTGGCCCGAGATCCGCAGTGTCCACTACAAGGCGAGCCCCGACGGCAAGGCCCTGATGGTCGCCGTGGTCCATATGGACGGCCGGTTCTACGAGTGTGTGGTGGAGGCCAAGCCCCGGACGAGGCTGCAGGAGTGGTTCCCGCAGCTCGCCTGGGTGCTCGGCCACTACCGTCCGATGGGCTGAGGTCAGCGGCTGCTACGGCAGCCCGTGCACATGCGGCCCCACCGCGTTCGACCACGCGTTTCCGGCCGCGGCGTCCCAGTTCGTCGACCAGGTCATCGCGCCCCGCAGGTCGGGATAGGTCCTGGACGGCTTGAAGGAGCCGCAGTTCGTGCCCTTCGCCAGACAGTCCAGGGCGTTGTTCACGAGGGTGGGCGAGACATACCCGCTGCCCGCGCCGCTCGGCGAGGCCGGCAGTCCGAGACCCACCTGGGACGGGGCCAGGCCGCCCTCCAGCTGGATGCAGGCCAGGGCGGTCAGGAAGTCCACCGAGCCCTGGCTGTAGACCTTGCCGTCGCAGCCCAGCATCGAACCGCTGTTGTAGTACTGCATGTTGACGACCGTGAGGATGTCCTTGATGTTCAGGGCCGTCTGGAAGTAGGAGTTCGACGTCGACTGCATGTCGATGGTCTGCGGCGCCATCGTGATGACCAGCGACGAGCCGGCCTTCGAAGACAGGGAGCGCAGCGCCTGCGTCATGTACGTCGCGTTGAGGCCGTTCTCCAGGTCGATGTCGACGCCGTCGAAGCCGTACTCCTGCATCACCGCGTACACCGAGTTCGCGAAGTTCGCCGCCGACGAGGCGTCGTTCACCGCCACCGTCCCGCGCTCGCCGCCCACCGAGACGATGACCTTCTTCCCGGCGGCCTGCTTCGCCCTGATGTCCGCCTTGAACTGGTCGACGGTGTAGCCGCCCAGCCCGGCCGAGTCCAGGTTGAAGGTCACCGCGCCCGGCGTCGAGGTCGCGTCCGCGAAGGCGACGGCGATGATGTCGTACTGGGACTGGACGTCGGCGAGCTTCTGGACCGTGGCGCCGTTGTTGAAGTTCTGCCAGTAGCCGGTCACCGCGTGCTTGGGCAGCGCCGGACCCACCGGACCCGCCGTGGTCGTGCCCGTCACCGCCGCCGACTTCGGCGACTCACCGGCCGCGTTGGTCGCCGTGACCTGGAAGGAGTACGACGTGGAGGCCGCGAGCCCGGTCACGGTCGCCGAGGTGCCGGTCACCGCGGTGACCTTGGTGCCGCTCCGGTAGACGTTGTAGCCGGTGGCGCCCGAGACGGTGTTCCAGGCCAGGGAGACCGAGGATGAGGTGGTGCCCGACACCGCGAGGCCGCTCGGCGCCCCGGGGATCGTGGGGGTCGGGTCGGTGCCACCGCCGCCGTCGGGGCCGAAGACGGACACGTCGTCCGCGTAGTACGAGGCCTGCCCGTACCAGCCGTGCGTGTACACCGTCACCGAGGTCGTGGCGGCGCCGGTGGTGAAGGTGGTCGACAGCTGCTTCCAGGCCGCCGAGTCCGGCGTCCAGGTCGACACGTCCGTGGTGCCCGTGCCCGTCACGCCGAGGTAGCTGTAGCCGCCCTGCACCCAGGCGCTCAGCGTGTACGTCGAGTTGGGCTTGACGGCCACGGCCTGGGTACACCGGGCGTTGTCCTGCCCGGCCGGGGTGGCCTTCAGGGCCGTCGTGCCGCCGTGCACCGGGGAGGTGACGGTCGTGCCGCTGTTCGCGGAGCACGTCCAGTTGCTGAGGCCGGCCTCGAAGCCGGCGTTCTTGGCGTTGTTGACGTCCGCCGCGGACGCCTGGCCCGTGGGGAGGAAGGCGAGGGCGAGGGCCGCGGTGACCGCGCCCGCCCTGAATCTGCCGCGTATGGACATGACAATAGGCATGTCGAACAACTTGGTCCAGACCAATTCATGTGTCAAGAGATTCCGGTAGTGGAGAGTTCGTGTGCGTAACCTGCCCCGTTTTAGCGTGACTTGTGCGAGTGGAGTTGCTTCTCGGCTGGAGAGAAGCTGTTCTCCGGCCACAAAGCCGTGGATACAGTGCTCAAGTAGTCACGCAATGAAGTCACCGGGGAGCTGCGTGTGCCAACTGCCATTGCCGTGACCAGCGCCGACATGGCGCTGCCGGCGCAGGATGAGCGAACCGTGCCCGCCGTCGTGCTCGGGGACCTCGGTCAGGAGTCGCTGGACCTGTCGTTGGCGGACATGCAGACCCTGATCGATCAGCACGGCCATGTGGTCGTCGTCTGCTCACAGGCCGCCCCGCGCGCGGTGGTGCAGCGGCTGCGCACCGTACGATCCCTGCTGGAGAGCGACCGTATCGCCCTGTTCCGCCCCGAACTGCCCCCGCTCGGACTCGCCGTCCTCGCCCGCCAGTTGCGACAGCTGGCCTCCTGTGACCTCAGCCCCGGCGTCCTCGCCTCCGCCGGCCGGCTGCTCACCCACTACATCCACGCCGGGGCACTGCTCGGCTCCGTCACCAAGCTGGACCGCATCCCCGTCGACCTCAAGTCGCACGCCAAGTCCTGGGTGCCCGGCAGCCAGTTCGGTGTCCTCGCCCACCCCACCCCGTACCTGGCGAAGATGGGTCCGGGAGTCACCCTCCCCGGCCCGGAGTTCGGCACCTCATTGCTGGTCGCCAAGGGGCAGCTCCAGTCCGACTGGGTCACCGCCACCCTGGCCCCGTCCTGGCGGGCGCGGGGCCTGCGCGAGGCGGTGCTGCCCGCCGAGTCGGCGACCTGGTGGGGGACGTCCAAGCTGATCGAGTTCTGCGCCTATCTGCCCGACCTGCCGGTGCTTTACCAACTGGTCACCTCCGTACGGCAGAACTCCTGTCACTGGTGCGGCATCGACGTCATCGGCGACCGCTGCGTCTTCTGCTCCGCCACCCCGCCCGCCCACGAGCAACCGGCCCGCGCAGGCTGACCGGACCCCGGACCCCGGACCCCGGACCCCGGCCGCCGAGGCCGCCCGACCCCACCCGACCGCTCCCGACCGAGTCCCCCAATGAGGTTGTACGGTTCATGAACTCCCGTCAGCGCCGCGGCGTGATACTCCTGCTCCTGTCGGTGGTCTGCGCCCTCGGCGCCTTCGCCGGCGTCCTCTCCGTCATCAGCGACGTGAAGTCCAAGGTCGGTCCCGAGGTCACCGCCTACCAGCTCAGGCGGGACGTGGCCCCCTACACCCCGCTCAGCGCGGCCCAGTTCGAGAAGATCGAGATGCCCGAGCGGTGGCTGTCGAAGAACGCGGTCACGAACCTCCGTGAGATCCAGGGCAAGATCGCCGTCACGACCCTGCGCCAGGGCTCCCTGCTCCAGAGCGACATGATCGTCGACCAGCCCGCCCTCCAGCCGGACGAGCAGGAACTCGCCATCATGATCGACGCGGCCACCGGCGTGGCCGGCAAGATCACCCCGGGCTCCAAGGTCAACGTCTACGCCACCTTCGAGGGCCGGAGCGACAGCGCCCCCGACCAGTCAAAGCTGATCGTCGAGAACGCCAGGGTCATCGACGTGGGCAAGCTGACCTCGCTGGAGCCCGACGAGAACGACCGCGGCCGGCAGCCCACCGAGGCCGTCCCGATCACTTTCGCCCTGACCGCCGTCGACGCCCAGCGCATCACCTACGCCGAGTCGTTCGCCGACGAGGTTCGGCTCGCCCTGGTGGCACCCGGCGGCTCCTCCGACACCTCCGCGACGGACCGCACGTACGAACTCGCCAAGGACAAGTGAGAGGCCCCCATGCCCACGAGGATCCTCCCGGCGGTCGGCGACGCGGACGCGGTCCGGTCCCTCACGACGCTGCTCAGCCAGCTCCCCGACGCCGAGCCGGTGGCCCCGGTCACCGACTCCACCCAGCTGGTGGACACCCTCGCGCGCCTCGCCGCCGAGTCCGTCGACGAGCTGCCCGAGGTCGTCGTCGTCCACGAGCGCATCGGCCCCGTCCCGGCCCTGGAGCTCATCCGCGAGGTCGCCCTGCGCTTCCCGGCGGTCGGCGTCATCCTCGTGACGTCCGACGCCGGACCCGGCCTCTTCCAGGCCGCCATGGACTACGGGGCACGGGGCCTGGTCGCCCTGCCGCTGCACTACGAGGAGCTGGCCAGCCGGGTGCACGCGGTGGCCCAGTGGTCGGTGGGCGTACGGCGGCATCTGGGCGCCGGCGGGGAGGACGTGTTCAGCGGGGTCGGCGGCACCGTCGTGACGGTGAGCGGCGCCAAGGGCGGGGTCGGCACCACGCTCACCGCCATCCAACTGGCCCTCGCCGCCCAGGCGTCCGGCCGCAGCACTGCGCTGCTCGACATGGACCTCCAGACCGGGGACGTCGCCGCCTTCCTGGACATCCAGTTCCGCCGCTCGGTCGTCGACCTCGCCGCCATCAACGACATCTCGCCGCGGGTGCTCGCGGACGCGGTGTTCCGGCACGACACCGGGGTCGCCCTGCTCCTCGCCCCCGGCGACGGAGAGCGCGGCGAGGAGGTCACCGACCGCGCCGCCCGCCACATCGTCAGCGCCCTGCGCTCCCGCTACGAGGTCGTCGTCATCGACTGCAGCGGCCAGCTGACCGGCGCGAGCGCGGCGGCCGTCGAGATGGCCGACACGGCGCTCCTGGTCACCACCCCGGACGTGGTCGCCGTCCGGGGCGCCAAGCGCACCGTACGGATGTGGGACCGGCTGCAGATCCGCAAGGCGGAGGAGACCACGATCGTCGTCAACCGCTACTCGCGCGGTGCGGAGATCCAGCCCGCCCTGATCCAGAAGATCACCGGCACCGGAATCGCCGCCACCGCGATCCCCGCCAACTTCAAGGAACTCCAGGGCGCGGTCGACGCCGGCCGGGTGCACGAACTGGACGGCAAGAGCACGGTCAGGCAGGCCCTCTGGGCGCTCGCCGGGGAGTTGGGGCTGGTCAAGGGCACGGAGGGGGCACTGCACCGGCGCAACGGCAAGGCGCGGGGCGGGGAGCGGGCGGCGCTGACGTTCCGGCGGCGGAAGGAGTTGGGGCGGTGAGGGGGCGGCCGGGGCGAGGGGACAAGGGGCAGGTCACCGTCGAGTTCCTCGGCATGATGCCGCTGATCATCATCACGCTGGTGCTGCTGTGGCAGTTCGTGCTGGTGGGGTACACGTTCTCGCTGGCGGGGAATGCTGCGGACGAGGCGGCGCGGGCCGCCACCGCGTCCGAGGGGCAGGCGGCCTGCGAGGAGGCCGGGCTTCAGCATCTGCCCGGCGCGTGGGAGGGCGGCGCCAGTGTGGAGTGCGGTGTGAGCGGCGGCTATGTCACGGCCGATGTGTCCCTGGAGGTGCCCGTCCTCTTCCCCGGCGCGATCGGCTTCCCGTTCACCGTCGAGGGCCACGCGGGGGCCGTGCAGGAGGAGAAGGACTGAGATGTCGTACGACTCGAAAGTCCGGGACCGCGGCCAGGTCGCCATCGAGTACCTCGGGTTCCTCCCGATCCTGATCCTCGTCGCCATGGCGGGCGTACAGGTCGGGCTCATCGCCTACACCGCCCAGCAGGCCGGTACGGCGGCCAGGGCGGGGGCGCGGGCCGCCTCGCTGGAGGGGAGCGCGCAGGACGGCTGTGTGAACGCGATCAGCGACTGGCTTTCGGTCAGCTGTGTCCCCGCGGAGGGCGGTGACGAGGTCACCGTCACCGCCATCGTCGACATCCCGTCCATCGTCCCCGGCTGGGACTTCGGCGACGCCCAGAAGACCGCGACCATGCCGCTCGACCACTGAACGAGGATCGCCATGAGCCTGAGGTCACGCATCAACACCCCGGAGGAGAACGGCAGCCGGGGCGAGGACGGCCAGATGGTCTCCTCCTATCGGGCCAAGCTCCTGGAGGAGATCGACCTCGCGGAGATGAGCTCGCTGGCGGCGGCCGAGCGCCGGGCCCGCCTGGAGCGGGTGCTCGGGCACATCATCAGCCGTGAGGGCCCGGTGCTGTCGACGGTCGAGCGCTCGCAGCTGATCCGCCGGGTCGTCGATGAGGCCCTCGGCCTGGGCATCCTGGAACCGCTGCTGGAGGACGCGTCGATCACCGAGATCATGGTGAACGGTCCGGACGCGATCTTCGTCGAACGAGGCGGCCGGGTCGAGCAGTTGCCGCTCCGCTTCCCCTCCCACGACCAGCTGATGCAGACGATCGAGCGCATCGTCTCCACGGTGAACCGGCGGGTCGACGAGTCGAACCCGATGGTGGACGCCCGCCTGCCGTCCGGCGAGCGCGTGAACGTCATCATCCCGCCGCTGTCCCTCACCGGCGCCACCCTGACGATCCGCCGCTTCCCCCGCTCCTTCACCCTGCACGAGATGATCGGCCTCGGCTCGCTCGACGAGCCCATGGTGTATCTGCTGGCCGGGCTGGTGCAGGCCAAGTTCAACATCATCGTCTCGGGCGCGACGGGCACGGGAAAGACGACCCTGCTGAACGCCCTGTCCGGCCTCATCCCCGAGTCCGAGCGCATCATCACCATCGAGGACTCGGCCGAACTCCAGCTCCAGCAGGCCCATGTGATCCGCCTGGAGTCCCGCCCGCCGAACGTCGAGGGCAAGGGCCAGGTCACCATCCGCGACCTGGTCCGCAACTCCCTGCGGATGCGCCCCGACCGCATCGTGGTCGGCGAGGTCCGCGGCGGCGAGTCCCTGGACATGCTCCAGGCGATGTCGACCGGCCACGACGGCTCCCTCGCCACCGTGCACGCCAACAGCGCCGAGGACGCCCTGATGCGGCTGAAGACGCTGGCGTCCATGTCCGACGTCACGGTGCCCTTCGAGGCGCTGCACGACCAGATCAACAGCGCCGTGGACGTGCTCATCCAGCTGACCCGCTTCCCGGACGGCGCCCGCCGGATCACCGAGATCGCGATTTTGGACAGCCACGGGGCGGAGCCGTACCGCCTGGCGACGGTGGCCCGCTTCCACGCCCAGCCCATGACCCCGGACGGCCGCGTACACGGCGCGTTCCAGTACTTCCCCCTCCCGCGCCGCACCGCGGACCGCCTCTACTTGGCGAGCCAGCCGATCCCTCAGGCCTTCGGCGTCGCCCAGTCCCCGCTCGAGCTCGCCACCCGAGAAGCCAGGTAGGAACCCGTTGCCATGGAACCCCATACCGTCGTCCATACGGTCGCTATGGACCTGCAGACCCGCATCACCCTCACGACCGGCACAGCCCTGCTGACCTGCGCACTGGTCGTGCTGGGCGTCCAGGTGTACGCCGCCGGCCGGGCCCAGCGCCAGGCCCTGGTCGACCGCCTGACGTCCACCGGACAGATCACCGGGGCCGGGGGCCGACGCCGCCGCTTCGCCGATCTGGACCGCCGACTGCGCCGTACGAAACTGGGCAAACAGCTAGAACTGCGGCTCGCGGCAACGGGCCTGGACATCACGCCGGGCGAGTTCTTCGCCTACATGCTGGCGACGGTGGCGGGCCTGTGGCTGATCGGCCAGGCGGCCCTCGCGCCCTTCTTCGGCCCGATCGCGGGCCTCCTGGGCATCTGGGCCGCGGTCCAGTTCCTCAACTGGCAACGCCAGAAGCGCATCGAGAAGTTCATCAACCAACTCCCCGAACTGGCCCGCATCCTGGCCAACGCCGCCCACGCGGGCCTCGCCATGCGCACCGCCATCGGCCTCGCCGCGGAGGAGCTGGAGGCCCCGGCGGGCGAGGAGCTGGCCAAGGTCTCCAACCAGCTGGCCCTGGGCGCCTCGATGGACGACGCCCTCAGCGAGCTCGCCGAGCGCCTCCCGTCCCGCGAACTGGTCGTCCTGGTCACCACGCTGGTCCTGTCGAACCGGGCGGGCGGCCAGGTGGTGAGCGCACTGCGCAACCTCACCGAGACGCTGGAGGAGCGCAAGGAGACCCGGCGCGAGGTCCGTACCCAGCTCTCCCAGGTGAGCATGACGTCGTACGCCGTCCCGGTGCTGGGCGTGGGATCGCTGTTCCTGATGAACGGCGTGAAGGACGGCGCCCTGGACCGTATGACCGGTTCCCCGGTCGGCCAGGCGGCGGTGCTGATCGCGTTCGGGCTGTACGCGGTCGGCTTCATCCTGATCCGCCGCCTGTCGCGGATCGACGTCTGAGGCGCGGAAGCGGGAAGGGAGGAAGACGACGATGACGACGACCGCAATCGGACAACTCGGCCTGGTCCTGGCCCTGCTGATGGGCCTGAGCGTGTGGGGCATCTTCGCCGGTATCCGCATGTACCGGGCGGACACCAAGCTGCCGAGCGACCTGGCACTGGCCCTGGAGGTCGGCGCGACCCGCACCGGCGCCGTGGACTCGCTCATCGACCGCATGGGCATGCGTTACGCCCCCGCGGTACTGCGCCTGATGGGCCCGAAGCTGGTCGCCAGGTACCGCCGCAAGATCGACCTCGCGGGCAACCCCGGCGGCCTGACCATCGACCGCTATGCGGCACGGCGGGCGGTGTACGGCTTCCTGGGCGCGGTCGGCTTCCTGGTGTTCCTGCTCCGGGGCCAGGTGCTGGTCGCCTTGCTGCTGCTGGCCTTCGGCGCCTTCTGGACGGAGGTCGGCATCTGGTCGGCGATCCGTATCAGAAAGGACGAGATCGAACGCACCCTGCCCGACTTCCTCGACGTCCTCGCGGTCGTGGTGAGCGCGGGCCTGGGCTTCCGCCAGGCCCTTGACCGGGTCGCCTCGAAGTACGAGGGCCCCTGGGCCGACGAACTCCGCATCACCCTGCGCCAGATGGACCTCGGCATGAGCCGCCGCCAGGCCTTCGCGGAACTCCGCCGCCGGAACGACTCCGAGCAGGTGGCGATGTTCGTGACGGCGCTCCAGCAGGGGGAGGAGCTGGGCGCGCCGATCGTCGACACACTGGTGGCGCTGGCCAAGGACATGCGCAGGACCGACGCCCAGAACGCCCGTCGGAAGGCGGCCAGGGCGGTACCCAAGGCCACGATGATGATCACGACGTTCATGGTTCCGGCGACGATGATCCTGCTGGGTGCGGGGCTGCTGCTGGGGTCGGGGACGGACTTCGGGTCGTTGACGGGGGAGTAGTCGTTGACGGGGAAGTACGGGAAGTGCGGGAAGTACGGGGCGTAGGGGAATTGAGGGAGGGGAGGGCGGTATGGCAGGGATGCCGGTACGGATGGAAACAACGGCGCAGATGAACGCCGGGCTGCCGAGGGTGGCGTTCGGCCTCGCACCGCTGCTGCGACCCCGTCGGACGTCCCGGGCGGTGACCGTGGAGCAGCCGGAGCGCTCGTCGACGATCGCCCTCCAGATAAACGCCCTCCAGGCGCTGTGCCGCCAGGTCTTCGGCTTCCGGCTCGCCATGATCGCGCTCGCCGCACCAGGAGCCCTGCTCAACGCGGCGCCGGGCCTGGGCGCCCGCCTGGTAGGAGCCGCGGTGGTGGTCACGTTCATGGGCTCCTACGTCCTGTTCCGCGACTGGGAGCGCTTCGGCCCCCTCCTCCTGCGCCACCCCACCCTCCTCGCGGCGGACACCCTCTTCACCTCCCTCCTCCTCGTCTCCGCGGGCCCGGACACCACGCTGGCCTACGTCAGCGTCTGCACCCCGCTGCTCGCCGGCATCGTCTACGGCTACCGAGGCGCGGCGGTGTTCGCCAGCGCGCAGTCCCTGATCCTGCTCCTGGCCTACGCGATCGACAGGGAGGCGCAGGCGGGCAGCGGCCTGGCGGAGAAACTCCTCCGCCCGGGCCTCTGCGTCATCACGGGTGCCCTCGGCTCGTCCCTGCGCAACCTCATGCTCCGCTTCGGCACGGCCACCCAGGCCCTGACGGAGGTCCAGGCCCGCCTGGCGGTCACGGAGGCGGTGAGCGCGGAACGGGCCCGGCTGGCCCGCGAGATGCACGACTCGGTGGCGAAGACGCTGCACGGCGTGGCGCTGGCGGCGGACGGGCTGGCGGTTTCGGCGGCGTCTTCCGCCAACCCCTCCCGGATCAGGCAGCAGGCGGAACTGGTCTCCCGCGCCGCCCGCCGGGCGGCCGCCGAGTCCCGGGAGCTTCTGGCGGACCTGCGCCGCGAGTCCGACCCGGACCACGCGACGGACATCGCGCCGGAACTGGCGGCCCGCACCGAGGACTTCACGACCCGCACCGGAATGCGCGCCACGTACGAGGCCATGGGCGAGACCCCGTTGCCTCCGGTCCCGCCGGCCGTGGCCCGCCACCTCCTCACCATCACCGAGGAGGCCATGGAGAACGCCCACCGCCACGCGCACGCGACCCGGGTCGACGTACGCGCGGGCGTGGAGGCGCAAGCGCTCCGCCTGACCGTCCGGGACGACGGCCGGGGCCTCCCCGCCGGCACAACGGTCGAACACCTCCGCCGGACGGGCCACTTCGGCCTGCTGGGCATGACCGAACGGGCCGCCTCGATAGGAGCCCGCATCCACATCGGCCAGGGCAGACACGCACGCGGCACGGAGATCAGCCTGGAACTCCCGTTGGCGGCCCTGGCGGGGACGGGGACGGGGACAGGGACGGGAACAGGGACGGGAACGGGGACGGGGACAAGGACGACAGAGGCGGCGACCCCATGACCGAGCGGAAGCCACCCCCTGCCACCACGCCTCTCCGACTCGTCGTGGCCGACGACAACCCGGTGGTCCGAGCAGGCCTTACGGCCCTCCTCTCCACCCACGCGGACATAACGGTCGTGGCCGAGGCGACGAACGGCCATGAGGCCCAGGAGGCGGCCCGCCGCCACCGCCCCGACGCGATCCTCCTGGACGTCCGCATGCCGGGCATGGACGGCATCACGGCACTGCCCCACCTCGTCCGCATCGCCCCGGTGCTGATGCTGACGTACAGCGGGGAGTCGGAGACGGTCCGGGAGGCCCTGCGCCGAGGGGCAGTCGGCTATCTGGTCCACGGTGAGTTCACGACGGACGAACTGGTGGAGGCCGTACGGGACATCAGGTCGGGTGGGCCGCCTCGTCTCAGCGCTACGGCAGCGGCAGCGCCGTCGCTCGCGGAAGCAAACCCTCAACTATCAACCACTACAAGCAATTCCCCGGAACGCCTTTCGCAAGTGCAACCAGATGTGGGACAGTCATCGGTGTACCGTTCGCGGTTCCAGCTGAGCAGGAGGGAGGCGGAGATCATGGACCTCATCGCATCGGGCATGAACAACCAGCAGATCGCCGCCGCCTGCTTCATCAGCGAGAAGACGGTCAAGAACCACATCAACCGCATCTTCGCCAAACTCCACAGCACCAGCCGAGCGGAGGCCGCCGCCAAGTGGCTGGGCACGGCCCCGGGTTCACACCCAGGACGGAGCTGATCGGGGATGGCGCAGCGATGGTTTTCGGACGGGGCCCGGAATTGGGCCCTGGGACCCTCTGGTGTTCCGGGTAATCGCGCTTACTTTTCTCATGAGCATTACGAGCGAAGTGCTCAGCGATCGCCGGACACCAGAGGGGAACACCATGAGCAAGTGGATCTACACCGCCGTCGCACACCTCCGCTCACGCGCGGGGCGCGACGACAGGGGGCAGACGGCGGTGGAGTACCTGGGGATCATTGCGGTGGTGGTGGCCATTGTGTTGGCGATCACGGGGACGGACATCGGGCAGACGATCTACGACGCGATTGTGGAGAAGATCGACGAGCTCACCGGATGAGCAGGCGCCGCAGGTTCGGCGACGCAGGGCAGGCCTTTCCCATCTACATCACGGTGGTGGGGGGCCTGCTCTTTCTCGCGTTCGCCTATCTTGCGGTCGGCCAGGCCGCTGCAAATCGGAACGGCGCCCAGACGGCAGCGGACGCGGCAGCGCTCGCGGCGGCTCTGGACACTCGGGACAAGCTCACGGACGAGTGGGTGGAGAACGTACTCGACCCGACGAAGTGGCAGGACATCTTCGACGGCGAGGGTGTGGTGTTCGACGGCTGCGGGCGCGCGCAACAACTGGCGGCGCAGAACGACGCCACGGCGGCCTGCGAGTCGATGCTCGGACTGCCGCCTGGCTACGTGGTCGATGTCGAGACCACGAAACCTGTCGGTGATTCCATCGTGCCCGGCACGGAGGACATGCACTCGACTGCGACCGCCACCGCCGTGATCGAGCCGCTCTGCGAGTTCGAGCTCCCGGGGGAGGATGCCGGGGAGGGTGTACTGCCGGAGCTCACCTGCAAGGACAGGAAATGGACCCTGGACCCGGAGGATCTCGGCGATCTCCCGGGGCCCGAGGACCTCTTCCATGTCCATCTGGCCGACTGACAAGCGATCGACGAGTGACGAGGGAAGCAGAGGCATGAGCATTCGGTTCACCACGAAGGCCCAGAGGGGGATGGTCGCGCTGACCGTTGCGGCTGGACTGGCCCTCGGCGTGGCCGGCTGCGGTAGTGGAGGCGACGACGACAAGAAGCCGGAGGCATCGGCTCCCGTTTCTACGGACGGTGGGTCCAACCCCAGTGCTCAGGAAGGGAAAGACCAGCCGCTGGCCGAACTCAAGGGCGAGGACGGACTGATCCTCAAGATCATCTCTGCTCAGCGCGATTCCGGGGGCTTCGTCACTGTGAGCGGTGAGCTGAAGAATGACGGAGACGAGGCGGCTCGCTTGTCCGCGCGTACGTCGGGCGACGAGACCGAGATCATCAGGCACGGGACATCGCTGGGCGGAGCCACGCTCGTCGACTCGGCGAGCAAGAAGCGCTACTACGTGCTGCGCGACACGGACGGCCGACCCCTCACGACGACGGGCATGCCGCGGATCAAGCCCGGCGACTCGATCCCGGTCTTCATGCAGTTCCCCTCCCCGCCTTCGAACACGGCCGACGTCAGCTTCCAGCTCCCCACCTTCGCCGCAGCCACCATCCAGATCTCCGGGTGAGGCCAACCATGACCCGCACCCCCCGCCTCCCCCTCACCCTCACCGCGGCCACCCTCATGGTCGCCGCCAACATCCTCGGCGCCACCACCGCCGACGCGGCCGACGACCCCAGCGTCCCGCCCGGCACCGAGGCGACGGCCGCCGCCCCCGTCGAAGTCGACGCGAACGACCCCGACCTCAAGCTTCCGGAGGGCGCGACGCTCGCCGAGGCCAAGGTGTTGGACATCAAGCAGGTGGTGGAGGACCAGGCCGGCGAGGAGCGCCGGGAGGACACCAACACGGACGTGAAGTTCGCGCTCCAGGCCGAGGTCCTGTTCCCCAAGGACAGCGCGAAGCTGACCGGTGAGGCGAAGGCCCGTATCTCGTCGATCGCCGAGGAGATCAAGACCCAGAACGCCACCCGGATCCGCGTCTTCGGCTTCACCGACAACCTGGGCTCCTCCGCACACGGCGACGTCCTGTCCCGGAAGCGCGCGAACGCCGTACAGGGCGTTCTGGAGTCGGAGCTGAACGACTCGACGATCACGTACGAGGTGCGGGGCTACGGCGAGCAGTACCCGATCTCCTCCAACGAGACGGAGTCGGGCCGTAAGAAGAACCGCAGGGTGGAGGTCTCCTTCCCGCGCACGGAGAGCTGACGGCTCAGGACAGGTCGATGTCCAGAGCCGTCGTCCCGCCGGAGGGGACCTGCACGTTCGAGGAGCTTCCTTCGAGCCCGTCGTATCTGTCCGGTACGGCGGGATCCCGTTCGTTGTCGCACACGACCGTGAAGTCGTAGGTGCCCGGGGGCAGAGGCCAGCTGTAGGAGCCGTCCTCCTTGGAGACGACGCTCTTCTCCGGTACGCCCACATCGCCCTCGACGAGCTTGGGAACGACGGGGCACCCGGGTACCCCCGTGCCGTCGGCGGCCCGCACCTTGCCGGAGACGGTGCCGTGCGCGCCGCCCCCGTCCTGGCCGTCGCCGCTCGACGTGCCGCATGCGGTGAGCGCCGCGAGGACGACGCCGGTCAGCAGTGCTTGGCGGATGCCGCTCATGTGTCTCCGCGTCAGGTGATGCCTTGGATGATGTCGAACAGGCTTTCCGTGATGCGTTTGGCCTGGTTGTAGGCGATCGATCCACCGGCCCCGCGCACGTGGATGCCGACAGCGTAGAGGTTGGCGTCGTAGGCGGGGGAGCCGCTCTGACCGGCCCCGGTGTCGATCGTGTACCCCAGGATGTTCGTGTACGAGTACTGGATCGACCCGCTGTGCGTCCACAAGGTGGCATACGCCTTGTCGTCCGGATAGCCGCGGACCGTCACCGAGGTGCCGTTGAGCGAGGCGCCCTGCCAGCGGTAGCCGAGCCATCCGACGGTGTTGCCGATGCTGCAGTTGAGCTTGATGACGCCCCAGTCGTGGGAGCCGTCCTCGTCGTTGATCCAGGCGTTGTCCGTCCATACCTGGGTCCAGCCGCAGCTGCCGTAGGGATTGCTGGAGCCGTTCTTGCCCGGGTAGGCGCGGAAGTCGCTGAAGAAGTCGGCCGTGCTGCCGGTGCCGCCGGGGTGCACGCAGTGGCCCGCCGTCACGACGGTGTCCTTGGAGACCAGGAATCCCGTGCACCTGGCGTCACTTGAGGTCAGGTAGACGATCGCCCGGCTCGGGTGGGACGTCGTCGCCGTGATGCGAGTGCGGTTGTCGGTTCCGATGACCGAGTCGATGGACACGTCGCCGCCCGATGTGTCCTCGGGCGTGGGCTCGAAGGAGACGTTGGGGCCGGCGCCCGTCATGTCGCCGGATCCCGTGTAGGGCTCGATCGTCTCCTCGGTGGCGGCCAACGCACCGCCGGGTGCCTCCAGTTCCTCGCCGGACGCGGTGAGACCCACGGCGAGGTCGGTTGCCGCGTCTGCTTCACCTGTGCTTGCGGCGACCGCCTGGGACGGTACGGCCAGGAGACCGCCGAGGAGTATCGCCGCGCTCACGGCAAGCAGGCGGGGTCTTCGTGAGCGACGGAGCCGTGAAGAGTGTGTCAACTGTCCACTCCCTGGAGTCATTTGGACGTGAGTCGTCGGACGTGCGAGGGGGACCTGTGCGACCGAAGTGCCCGAAGTGAGCACCGGTGCGGGCACGTTAACAACGCGGAGAGAGGGCACAGAAGAGCGCAAGAACGCGCTTGCTCGATCAAAGGAGGCGGGATTCAGTCAGACATGCCTCGAATGTCATGTTCCGATTGCTGTGCTGCTCGCCTCACCTGCGGAAGATCAGTCAGTGGCGGCGCGAGCGGGGGTGTTTCGGCCATTTCGCGTTGTCGGCGGGAATTCCGGAACCTCGCTCAAGCCCCAGCCCCAGCCCCAGCCTCGTCCTCGACCGTCACCCGCACCCCGACCCGCACCCCCCACCCCGCCATCGCCCCGGCCTCCGCCTCCAGCACATGCCGCGACCGAAGCCGGGGCAGCCCCAACCGCCCCGGCTTCATGGTGCGTACGGCGATGACGTTCAGCTTCCGGTCGAGGTACGCCACGTCGATGGGGATGCGCATCCGGAACGTGTGCACACCACTGGCGGGCGTGAGCAGCATCGCCCCGTCGACTGCGTCCCGCCCCAGAAGCCCTTTCGTACGGGCCCGATAGGACGCGGCGATCTCCAGGGGCACCCGGACGTCGCCCGACTCCCCGTGGACGACCAGGGCCCCTCGCCCGTCACGCCACCGTCGCCCCATCCTTGGCCACCTCCTGGATTTTCTGTTGTCCGCCGAGTGCTACCCGGGTAGGAAAGATCGCATGACCGGACTCGGCGCAGTATTCCGCCCCCAGCTCGCCCCCGAACGACTCCGATCCGTCGCCGAACTCGCCGACGCCGCGGGCCTCGAAGAGCTCTGGCTCTGGGAGGACTGTTTCCGCGAGGGCGGGATCTCCACGGCCGCGGCCGCCCTCGCCTGGACCGAGCGGGTCAAGATCGGCGTCGGGCTGCTGCCGGTCCCGCTGCGGAACGTCGCCATCGCCGCCATGGAGGCCGCCACGCTGCACCGCATGTTCCCGGGGCGGCCGATCCTCGCCGTCGGGCACGGTGTGCAGGACTGGATGGGGCAGGTCGGGGCCCGGGTCGAGTCGCCGGTGACCCTGCTGCGGGAGCATCTCGTCGCCCTGCGTGCCCTGCTCGGCGGGGAGCGGGTCAGCACCGAGGGCCGGTACGTCAAGCTCGACGACGTCGCCCTGGACTGGCCGCCCGCCGGGCCGGTGCCCGTCATCGCCGGGGTCACCGGGCCCCGCTCGCTGCGGCTCGCCGGGGAGGCCGCCGACGGGACCCTGCTCACCGCGTCGACGTCGCCCGAGGGGGTACGGCGGGCACGGCAGCTCATCGACGAGGGGCGGGAGTCGGCCGGCCGCGCCGGTACCGAGCCGCACCCGGTCGTCGTCTATCTCCTCACCGCCACCGGGCCCGACGCGGCCGCCCGTGTCAAGGCCGAGCTGGCCGCCGAGGGGCTCGGCTCCGTGCCGGATCTCGGTGTCGCCGGGGACGCCGGCACCGTGGCGAAGGCCGTGCAGCGGCTCGCGGACGCCGGTGCCGACACCGTGGTGCTGCAGCCGACGGGGGACGAGCCGGATCCGGAGGGGTTCGTGCGGTTCGCGTCGGAGGAGGTGCGGCCGCTGGTGCCGTAGGCCGGCGCTCACCCCGGGCGGCGATCCCCCGCCATCCCGTCGATCAACTCCCGCACGATGTCCATGTGCCCCGCATGCCGCGCCGTTTCCTCGATCATGTGGACGAGGACCCAGCGCAGGGTGACGGAGTGGTCCCGCCACGGCGGTCGGCCGACGGTGTCAAGGGGCAGCTCGGTGATCGTGCGGTCTGCGGCTGTCCGGGCCCGGCCGTAGAACTCGACGATCTGTGAGGTCGTCTCGTCCTCGTCCGCCCGCATGTCCTCGCCTTGGTACGGGTCGAACCACAGCGGCTCCACCGCACCGCCGAAGGCCTCCACGAACCAGCCGTACTCCACCGACGCCAAGTGCTTCACCAGACCGAGCAGGCTCGTGCCCGAGGGGGTCATCGGGCGGCGCAGCTGCTCGTCGTCCAGCCCCTCCAGCTTCCACAGCGCCGCGTCCCGCATCTGGTCCAGGCTTGCGTGCAGCGTTTCCCTCTCGGCCCCCGCGTACGGCATGTCCGATGCCCCAGGATTCGTCATGCCGCAGAAAATTAGCAGCGCCCACTGACAACGCCCTGGGACGATCACCGCATGAAGGAGCCGCAGCACACCCAGGACACCCAGGACACCCAGGAGACCCAGGACACCCGGACCTTCGACGACCTCGTCGCCGAAGGCGTCGCCGTCCCCACCGAGGGCTGGGACTTCTCCTGGTTCGAGGGGCGGGCCACCGAGGCGCGGCCCTCCTGGGGATACGCCACGTCCCTCGCCGAGCGGCTCTCCCGCGCCACCGCCGCCCTCGACATCCAGACCGGGGGAGGGGAGGTACTCGACTTCGCGCTGCGCCGCGCCGCCCCGAAGGTTCCGCCCCTCACCGTCACCACCGAGGGCTGGCCGCCGAACGTCGCCAAGGCCACCGCCGTCCTCCGTCCGCACGGCGTCGCCGTCGTGGCCGCGCCCGAGGACGCCCCGCTGCCGTTCGCCGACGGCGCCTTCGACCTGGTCAGCAGCCGGCACCCGGTCAGTCCGCACTGGGCCGAGATCGCCCGTGTCCTGCAGCCCGGCGGCAGCTACTTCGCCCAGCACGTCGGGCCGCGCAGCGTCTTCGAGCTCGTCGAGTACTTCCTCGGCCCGCTCCCGCAGGAGCAGAGCAACGGCCGCCACCCCGACCGCGAGCGCGCCGCCGCCGAGGCCGCCGGGCTCGACGTCGTCGATCTGCGGGCCGAGCGGCTGCGCATCGAGTTCCACGACATCGCGGCCGTCGTCCACTTCCTGCGGAAGGTGGTGTGGATGGTCCCCGACTTCACCGTAGAGGCGTACGAACCCCGACTGCGCGCCCTGCACGAGCAGATCCGGTCCGACGGCCCCTTCGTCGCGCACAGCACCCGCCACCTCTTCGAGGCCCGCAAGCCCGACGCCTGAGCCGGTCCGCCGCCGCGCCCCTCACGCATGCGGACCGACCGTCACCTCCCCGACCAGCAACTCGGCCCTCGCCTCCAGCACCTCCCCGATCCGCTCCACCTGTTCGCCCAGCTCCCGCTCCTGCCGCGCCGTGAGCCGACGCCCGACCAACTCCACCGTGACCGTCGTACGGCGGCCCTGACGCCGCTGGTGCCAGACCCCGGCCACCACGCCGTCCACCAACAGCACGGGGTAGTTCCCC
Source organism: Streptomyces sp. cf386 (assembly GCF_900103585.1). GTDB lineage: Bacteria > Actinomycetota > Actinomycetes > Streptomycetales > Streptomycetaceae > Streptomyces. The sequence goes on along the minus strand of NZ_FNHV01000003.1, from coordinate 21,137 downwards.
GCCTGGCCGCCCGCCAGAGCCCGCCGGTACGCGTTCCCGGGGAACAGCGACTCCCGCGGCTGCGCGGCAATGGCGTACGCGTCGAAGTACGGCAGCAACCGCACGCCCCGCACCCGCCCGCCCGGAAACCCCGTGTCCCCCGCCGCCACCCAGGCCGCCACTCCCTCGAACGACACCTCCTCGACCTCCCCACCCTCCGCCAACTCCCCGAACAGCCCCACGGCCCACCCCACCGGCGCCGCCAGCCACTTGGCAAAGTGCTGAGGCGTCGCCGGCCCATACGCCCACAAATACCGCAACACAAGCTCCCGAAGCGCCCCTTCACCCCCCGTCGGCCCTGACCGGGACACCCTGGCCTCCGTCCCCTCGCCCGCTGTCGGCCCTGACTGGGACAGTCCAGGCCTTGTCTCTTCGCCGGCGGTCGGTCCTGGCCGGGCCAGCCCGGACTTTGTCTCTTCGCCGACGGTCGGCGCTGACTGGGACAGCCCGGGCTCTGTCTCTTCGCCGGCCGTCGGCCCCGACCGGGACACCCCGGAACCCTGCCCCGGCCCCGAACCCGACGACGGCCCTGACCCGGGTCCCAGCCCGGATCCGTGCCACAGCGCTGGCTCGGATCCCAGCCCCGCCCGGGAGCCCGACCCCGGCCCTGAAACTGCCCCCGCCCCCGCCCCGGATTCCAGCCCCGCCCCGAAATCCGACGGCCCCCCTGCCCCCACCCCCCGCGGCCGCGTATACGTAACCCTCCGCCCCCGATTCGGCCCAAAGCACAGCACCCCCGCCTGCCCCGCCCGATGCATCACCTGCCGCCAGCGTGGCCACAGGTCCTGAAAAGCCGGCATCACCAGGTCGCCGGCCCAGGGCCCGGTGCGGGCGACCACCTCCGTGCCCAGCTCCTCCACGGTCAGGCACACCCCGTCCAGGGCGTCCCCGATCGCCGCCACGATCTGCTGCGCCTGTTCCTCCGTCACCCGCACGTCCGGCGGGAACGGGCTCGGGCCGGTCGGAATCGCGCTGAGCGCACCGCACCACAGGGGCAGTTCGGCGGCGGGGAGCAGATGCACGGTGCCGCGTGGGCCGAACGTCTTCACCAGTGAGTGGTCCTCCCACAGTGCCGCCCGTACGTCGGCCCGCGTCACCCCCGCGACCCGCACCCCCACCGACACCTCGGCCGCGGACAGCACCTGCGCATGCGCGCCCAGCATCGCCCCGACCACGTCGGCCACCGGCGTGCCGCGCCCGGCGGGACGGTCCAGGAACTGCCGTTCCAGCCGCCGCGCACTCGCCTGGTCCCACGTGACAGTGACAGTCATAGGTCGACGTTAGGCCGGACAGAGGACAGATGCTGTCCGCTTACAGGCGGCTCTTTCGGCGGATCGTCGGCGGCTCGTCACCCACCGTGTGCCGCGCGGTGCAAACCGTGCATCCGTGCGCGAACGCCCGTCGCCTCCTGCGCATCAAAGGAGCCCTCGCCTTTTCCACATTGTTATGACGGCTGACTCGCTTTCATCCCGCTTGTCGCGTAAGTTCAGACCAAGGTAATTCGCGTAAGCAAAGCTGCGCGGCGGGGCCGCGCAGCGGAGGGGGCTGCGCGGTGCCGTGCGCCCGTAGGCGCCCCTGCTGGACGCGCATCGCGTCGACCCCGCCTCCGCCCCATGGCGCCCTCCGTGCCGTCAAGTGGGCGTTCGCGGTCGGGGTCACCCGGGCGAGGGAAGCGCGGACAAGTCGCCGAGCAGCTCCCAAGATGCGGCAAACCCCATGGATTCCTACGGATCCCTCCGCATCCCACCCGTTTTCCCCAGGGAATCCGCCCCGACTAGGGCACGATTTCGCCACGAAAGGGCCCTCTGGTCGTCACCGGGCCGTCGCCGAGCGATTTCGGAGAGTAGTTGTGGCACGCCGATGCGCGCAGCATCCCTTACGAAGGGTTATGGTGGAAACCCCCCCTCGGGCCGGTCCGTCTCCCCCCCACGGACCGGCCCGTTTTTTTGTGCGCCTCGCACCCTGAAACAGGCGCCAACAACAGGCACCGCTACCCTGCATGTGCGGGGACCGCCACCGTACGGAGGGGCTGACAATCACGTGAACCTGCGCGACAAGCTGCGCGGCCTGCTGGTCAGGCTGTACGCACGCCGGGTGGAAGGTCACCTGGACCACGCTCAGGTGCCCAAGCACATCGGCGTGATCATGGACGGCAACCGGCGCTGGGCGAAGGCGGCGGGCTCCACCACCGTGCACGGTCACCGCGCAGGCGCCGAGAAGATCGAGGAGTTCCTCGGCTGGTGCAGCGAGACCGACGTCGAGGTCGTCACCCTCTGGCTGCTGTCGACCGACAACTTCGACCGGCCGCAGGACGAGCTCGGCCCGCTCCTCGGGATCATCGAGGACGTCGTCCGCTCCCTGGCCACCGACGGCCGCTGGCGCGTGCATCACGTCGGCACGCCCGACCTGCTGCCGGCCGGGATGCAGAACACCCTCAAGGAAGCCGAGGAGACCACCGCCGACGTCGACGGGATACTGGTCAACGTCGCCATCGGCTACGGCGGTCGCCAGGAGATCGCCGACGCGGTGCGGTCGATGGTCCTCGACGCACAGGACAAGGGCACCTCGATGGAGGAGCTCGCCGACTCGGTCAGCGTCGATCTGATCGGCCGCCACCTCTACACCGGCGACCAGCCCGACCCCGACCTCGTGATCCGCACCAGCGGCGAGCAGCGGCTGTCCGGATTCATGCTCTGGCAGACGGCCCACTCCGAGTACTACTTCTGTGAGGTCTTCTGGCCGGCCTTCCGCAAGGTCGACTTCCTGCGCGCCTTGCGCGACTACGCGGCACGGCACCGGCGTTACGGCGGCTGAGCCGCTTTCCGCCGCTCTCCTCGCCGTATCCGGACGAGGCGAAAGTCACCCTCTCCGGGACAGAAGTAACAAGGAGTTCACCAGCGCGCCGTCATATGCGCTGGCATGGCACCGCATGTTCGAGGGCATAAGCCAAGCAGGTCGACACCCGAACCACGGGTGTCGTATCTCAGCGGGCGGCGCCGGAGCCGTCCGCCCGGGAGGCCCTTTGCACCAGCCCGACCGTGCGGTCACAGCACGGAAGAAGACGCGGGGGGCCGGTTTTCGGCCCGTGCAGGGCCGTCGACCGGTCCAGCTCCACTCCGTCGCTCCCCGACCTCATCCGAGGGGGTACGTCCTTCCGTGGTGACCAGCACAAAGCGCCACAAGCCAGACCGGCGCACCTACGTTCTCGACACCAGCGTCCTGCTGGCCGACCCCAATGCCCTGAGCCGCTTCGACGAGCACGAGGTCGTGCTCCCCATCGTCGTGGTGACGGAACTGGAGGCCAAGAGGCACCATCCCGAACTCGGCTACTTCGCCCGGCAGGCACTGCGTCTGCTCGACGAGTTCCGGGTCCGGCACGGTCGCCTCGACGCCCCCATTCCGATCGGGGACCTCGGCGGGACCGTCCGTGTCGAGCTCAACCACTCGGACCCCAGCGTTCTGCCGACCGGCTACCGCCTGGGGGACAACGACTCCCGCATCCTCGCGGTCGCCCGCAATCTGCAGGCCGAGGGGTTCGACGTCACCGTCGTGTCGAAGGACCTGCCGCTCAGGATCAAGGCCTCGTCCGTCGGCCTCCTCGCCGAGGAGTACCGCGCCGAGCTCGCCATCACGGACTCGTCCGGCTGGACCGGAATGTCCGAACTGACCCTGCCCGGCGAACAGGTGGACATCCTCTTCGAGGAGGGGCATGTCTACGTCCCCGAGGTCGCCGGAATGCCGGTGCACACCGGGCTGACCATCCAGTCCGAGCGCGGCAAGGCGCTGGGCCGGATCACACCCGAGGGCAACGTCCGGGTGGTGCGCGGCGATCGGGAGGCGTTCGGCATCAAGGGCCGCAGCGCCGAGCAGCGGATCGCGCTCGACCTGCTGCTCGACCCGGACATCGGGATCGTCTCCATGGGCGGCCGGGCCGGCACCGGCAAGTCGGCGCTGGCGCTGTGCGCCGGCCTGGAGGCGGTGCTGGAGCGCCGTCAGCACCAGAAGGTGATGGTCTTCCGGCCGCTGTACGCGGTGGGCGGGCAGGAGCTCGGTTATTTGCCCGGCTCCGAGGCCGAGAAGATGAGCCCCTGGGCGCAGGCGGTCTTCGACACGCTGTCCGCGGTCACCAGCCGCGAGGTCATCGAAGAGGTCACCGCGCGCGGAATGCTGGAGGTGCTTCCTCTCACCCACATCCGCGGACGCTCGTTGCACGACGCGTTCGTGATCGTGGACGAGGCGCAGTCACTGGAAAGGAATGTCCTGCTGACGGTTCTGTCCCGAATTGGCGCCAATTCGCGGGTCGTTCTGACCCATGACGTGGCCCAGCGGGACAATCTGCGGGTCGGGCGCTACGACGGTGTCGTCGCCGTCGTGGAGAAGCTGAAGGGACATCCGCTCTTCGCCCACGTCACGCTGACGAGGTCCGAGAGGTCCCAGATCGCCGCCCTTGTGACCGAAATGCTGGAGGACGGGCAGATCTGACCCAAGTGCTCAACTTGCGGTAGCTACTCGTTGGTTGGCGCCGTTCGGAAAGGCAGTGAGCCTATCCGGGCGGCGCCTTGGCGTGTGCGGCTTTCCGTAAAACCCCTGGGACAAACGAGGTGTGAGCTTTCACACGCAACACAGAATTGCCTTGCGGCGTCCGGGTGCGGCAGAGTCTCACTCCTGTCAGGCCCCGCATACGACACATCTGTACCCCCAGCGGTACGGCACCACAGCAACACCACAGCTAACTCCATAGCGTCGTCGTATGCCGCCCGAGTTCTCACGCGGCGCTCCCCCAGGGGAGTTGCCCACCGGGTCCGAGCCTCCCGTGACCCCGCAGTTGGGAGGCCAGAGCCAGGGGCACGATTGCGTCCGCCAGGGTCACCGAAGTGGACGATGCTGGAAGGAAACCGTGTGAGTCCGATTTCGGTCAGGGGATTCGCAGTGGCCTCGGCCACCGCGGTCACCGCTGTCGGAAGCGTCGTCGGCGTTGCCTCGGGCAGCACCGCGCAGAACAACGACGCCGAGGCGACGGCTGCCGATTCGACGCTCCTCGCGGACATACCCGCGGGCCAGCAGGCCCAGGTGCAGATCGAGTCCATGTCGGCGCAGGCCGATGTCCAGGCCATCGCCGCGGACGCGAGCGCCAAGAAGGATGCTGAGGAGGCCGCCCGCAAGGCTGCCGCCCAGACCGCGATCGACAAGAAGGAAGCCGCCGAGAAGGCAGAGAAGGCGGCGCAGGAAGCCAAGGAGCGCGAAGAGGCCGAGGCGAAGGCCTCCCGGTCCGCCTCCGACTTCCCCATCCAGGGCTCGTACAGCATCGCCGAGATCCAGTCGATGGCGCGCTCGATGGTCCCGAGCGACCAGTTCCAGTGCTTCAGCAACATCGTGGACCACGAGTCCGACTGGAACTACAAGGCCGTCAACCCGTCTTCGGGCGCCTACGGTCTCTTCCAGGCCCTGCCCGGTTCCAAGATGTCGTCCGTCGGCTCGGACTGGCAGACGAACCCGGCCACCCAGATCAAATGGGGCCTCAACTACATGAACGACCGCTACGGCAGCCCGTGCGGCGCCTGGGACTTCTGGCAGGCCAACAACTGGTACTGAGTCCGCGCTCAACCTTGTGGAGCCCCTCACCGTCCTTCGGTGAGGGGCTTTCGCTTGCCTCCGTGCAACGCCATGTACGGTCGGACGGAACGACTCCAGGGGGGAGTGGTGAGGAGAGACGGGGGAAGAGGACGGATCATGTCGCGAGTGCCAGGGTGGCTCGGTCGGCTCGGCGCCGGACTGAGCGAGATGAGCGAGCGGTTGAACGAGCGCCGCGCCGCGGTGGAACGGGAGAGCGACGAGCTCCAGCCGGCACGGCGGTCCGGTGCCGGGGGACCCGCCACCGTGCCCGACTCCGCCGCCGCTGAGGCATCACCGCCGCCCGCCGACCACGTCCCACGGCCCCCCGACTACGCGCCCGCCGCCCCGCCGCCCCGCCCCGACCCCGCACAGGTCGTGCCGTGGGGCGTACGGGTCGCGGCCGAGGCAGGCTGGCGACTGCTGGTGCTGGCCGGCACGGTCTGGGTGCTGATGCGGGTCATCAGCGCCGTACAGCTGGTGGTGCTGGCGTTCGTCATCGCCCTGCTCCTCACCGCGCTGATGCAGCCGGCCGTGGCGGGGCTGACACGGCGCGGTGTGCCGCGCGGGCTCGCCACAGCCCTGACCGCGATCCTCGGGTTCGTGGTCATCGGGTTGATGGGCTGGTTCGTGACCTGGCAGGTCATGGAGAACATCGACAACCTCTCCGACCAGGTCCAGGACGGCATCGACGAGCTGCGCAACTGGCTGCTCAACAGCCCGTTCCACGTCACCGACAAGCAGATCAACGACATCGCCGAGAACCTCCGGGAGGCGATCGGCGCCAACACCGACGCGATCACCTCGGCCGGCCTCGAAGGCGTCACGGTCATCGTCGAGGCGCTCACCGGCATTCTGCTGGCGGCCTTCTCGACGCTGTTCCTGCTCTACGACGGCAAGCGGATCTGGCAGTGGACCCTCAAGCTGGTCCCGGCCGCGGCCCGTCCGGGCGTTGCGGGTGCCGGGCCGCGGGCCTGGGCGACGCTGACGGCGTATGTGCGCGGCACGGTGATGGTCGCCCTGATCGACGCCGTCTTCATCGGCATCGGCATCTACTTCCTCGACGTCCCGATGGCCGTCCCGCTCGCCGTCTTCATCTTCCTGTTCTCCTTCATCCCGCTCGTCGGCGCGGTGGCCTCCGGCGCGCTGGCCGTGGTCGTGGCCCTGGTGACACAGGGCGTCTTCACCGCGGTCATGACCCTCGCGGTCGTCCTGGCCGTGCAGCAGATCGAGGGCCACATCCTCCAGCCGTTCATCCTGGGCCGCGCGGTGCGCGTCCATCCGCTGGCGGTCGTGCTGTCGGTGGCGGCCGGCGGCATGGTGGCGGGGATCGGCGGCGCGGTGGTGGCCGTACCGCTGGTGGCGGTGACGAACACGATCGTGGGGTATCTGCGGGCGTACTCGCAGGAGGCGGCACTTCGCTACGCACCCGAACCCAGGGGAGCGACAGCGGTGGGTGTGGCTGCTGTGGACCCGCCACCGTCCGACAGGGACAAGGACAAGGACAAGGCCAGGGGCACGGACAAGGCGGCGTCGGAGCACTGACAAGGGCCCGTTCACCCTCAGGGTGAACGGGCCCCGCGTTTCTCGGCGAAGCGCTACTCCGCCAGAATCGCTTCCGCGTCCAGCGTCACGCCGACCGCCTGGATCACCGAAGCGATCTTGAACGCCTCCTGGATGACCTCACGGTCCACGCCCGCCTTGCGCAGCACCTGCTCGTGCGAGTCGAGGCACAGCCCGCAGCCGTTGATGGCGGACACCGCGAAGGACCACAGCTCGAAGTCGACCTTGTCGACACCGGGGTTGCCGATGACGTTCATACGGAGTCCCGCGCGCAGGTTGCCGTACTCGTGGTCGGACAGCAGGTGCCGGGTCCGGTAGAAGACGTTGTTCATCGCCATCACCGCGGCGGCGGACTTGGCCGCGTGGTAGGCCTCCGGCGAGAGGTTCGCCTTGGCCTCCGGCGCCAGCTCGCGCAGCACGATCGGGGAGCGGGAGGCGATCGCGGTGGCGAGTACCGTGCCCCACAGCTGCTGCGCGGGCAGGTCCGAGTTGCCGATGACCGAGCCCAGATTGAGCTTCAGGTCCTTGGCGTAGTCAGGTACGCGGGACTTGAGAGAGTCGAGGGACATGTCACTCACTCTCCGGCAAGCAGCTTGACCGGGTCCAGGGTGTCTTCGCCCTTGGTCCAGTTGCACGGGCACAGCTCGTCCGTCTGGAGGGCGTCGAGGACCCGCAGGACCTCCTTGGGGTTACGGCCGACGGAGCCGGCGGTCACCATGGAGAACTGGATCTCGTTGTTCTGGTCGACGATGAAGACGGCGCGCTTGGCGAAGCCGTCCTCGCCCTCGATGCCGAGGTCGCGCATCAGCTCGTGCTTGGAGTCGGCCAGCATCGGGAACGGCAGGTCGCGCAGGTCGTCGTGGTCCTTGCGCCAGGCGTGGTGCACGAACTCCGAGTCACCGGAGAAGCCGAGCACCTGGGCGTCACGGTCGGCGAACTCCTCGTTCAGCTTGCCGAAGGCCGCGATCTCGGTCGGGCAGACGAAGGTGAAGTCCTTCGGCCAGGCGAAGACGATCTTCCACTTGCCCTCGTAGGTCTTGTGGTGGATCGTCTCGAACTCCTTGCCCTTCTCCAGCGAGACGCAGGCGGTCAGTTCGAACTCGGGGAACTTGTCACCGACAGTGAGCACGTACAGGCCCTTCAGACATTACTTGGGTTGGACAGGTGTAACCCTGTCAGACACTCCTGTCGGAGGTAAAATCGACCAATTGGTCAATGTGATCAGCAATGTCGATCAGTGCGCACGCCGGGCGAGTGCCTGGCTGCTCACATGGGGATTCCCCGCGCGGGGCAGACGACGGATACGACGAGAGCCTCTGCCAGGGTGCAGGAAGGGGCCTTGGCGCCCGAGCGCTCCTCCAGCGCGACATGGGACCGCCCGTGTGGTTGGTGTGGATGTCGACCGGTCTCGTGACAGCCTGCGCCCCCGTCAGCAGCTGATCCCACGGGGCCTTCAGCTGCTCCGCTCTGGAGATGTTCACCCACGACGTCAGCCGATCCACCGTCGCACCGATGAGACGCAACATCACATAGCCGGCCAGGACTATGGCGAATTCTTGGCCGGCATTTGCTCGGGGCCCTGCGATGACGGCGGCGACCATCCCGCCGCCGCAGATGATGACCGTCGTGACGGTGGCGAGCCGAGCAGCCGAAACAAGAGGCAGGCTATTGACAGCCTGTCCAACGGTAAAGGCGCCGAGGGCGGCAACGCTCACAGCGATCAACATGCCAGGCCACCATGAATGAACAAACGGCTCAGTCAGCGTGATCGCCGATAACCCGAGCATCACACCGACGATCTCGATACGCGGACGGTTCGTCACCAGGCTCTGCACCGACCCTGCCTGCACCCAGTCGATCTACTCCGTAGACTGCCGCCCACCACCAGCCAGAGCACGCCGAGGACCGGTCACACGGCTTGATCGGGGTTGGCGCAGTCCCATAGGTGATCCGCGGGCGGGTTGTCGGCGGTCACTGTCTGGGCGAGCGTTTCGCAGGCGGGCAAAGACCGTACGGCGGTGCACTGCACGGTGCGTCATGCCGTAGGGCCCTGCGTCCGCGGCGTGCTCCGTACCTCGTTCAGCTGTTGCCCGTGTCCACGGGAAGAGTTGCTTCGTCGAGTGCGGCTCGGGCTGCCGCGGCGAACATGCGAGACTGCGCGAGCGGACCAGGATGCCTGCGCGTCTCCCAACCTGTCGTGTGCGGCTTGGAGTTGGCGATGAGCTTCTTCAACGTCCGCGTCATCGATCAGGGAACGTGCAGCCCGTTTCAGAGCGTTACGTGTCTCGTGGGCGGGCGCGAGAAAGGCGCTGTAGGCGTCGCGCCGGGCCTGTCTGCGCCACTGTGCGTGGTCAACTGTTGCCTGGGCTCGTATCTGCCGGCGGCTCGACCACCCGGATATGGCCGACGCTGAGACGGTTCCGAGGACGCCTGAACGGCCCCCAGCAGCGCCGCGATTCCCTGATCCACAGAGAGATTGTGCACTCCCTGCCCTGCATTGTGGGGCGACGGCGAGCTCCTCCAACTCTCTCGCGCACCATCTGAAGCCGGTGGCTCGACGCCGTGCGTGATCCGTTCATGCCGTCAACAGTGAACATCACCGCGGTGAAGACGGTCCCCGAGATGCGCGACAGCGAAAGCTGGCTCAGCATCGAATCCAGGGGCATCGGTTTGCTTCCAGGGGCTTCGGTTCGACGGGGATTCTCCGATTGCACAGGAACGACCTTTCAACGGTCAATCACTCTCGGCCCGGGCATGTCCCGAGAATTCCGTCATCAAGAAGAAATCGATGGGGCGATGCGCTATGTCCAACAATCAACCGAGTGGTGTCCCGGCACCGCTCCAGAGCTTCGAGCCGGCTGTCGAACTGCTCCAGGAGGCACCGGAAGAGGACGCCCGGAGCGGGCTGGACGCGACGCTCCATGAGGTCGAGGGCCAGGGGGCCGGTGACGCCGATGCCGCGGCGGCACAGCCACCTCCCTTCGTGCCGGTGGAAGAAGTGCCGCAGACCACCCTCGCAGAACGGTGGCGCGAGCACATAGAGGCGTCTCGACAGCGAGGAGCGTGATCATGCCGTATGTCCGCAACAGTCATTCCTCGACGATCCAGGTGGCTGGAATGTACTGGGACCCGCAGAGATGCGGGCAGTACGGAAACTACCGGACCCTGGGTTGGTGGCGCATCAAGCCCTACGAGCGAATCCTCCTTGCGCCCAACAATCAGCAGTTCTTCTACTGGTACGCCGAGTCCGACGACGGCTACAAGTGGGACGGCCGCTACGGTCCCGTCTATACCTATCTCTACCCGTTCGAATCCTGCCTGCAGATCGGCTCGACCGGAGCGTGGAAGACGGTGACGATGCGCCCGCACGACCAGTACGCCTATCCCGGTGGCGTGAACGTGGACATCTGAGCCGCACCGCGAGCAGGAAGTCTGGAGCATCACCATGACTGCTCAACAGGAAAAGGACGCTGAGCGGTACTGCGCCCAGCCTCCGCAGAGAATCCCGGCGCTGCCCTCGGACCTCAGTCTTCCGCGGACCAGGGCGATATTGGCCAATCACGCGAAGTGGGTGAACGGCACCCAGCTGCGGTACAGCTTCCTCGACGGTGCCGACGACGGCGTGGCAAAAGCGTGGTTGACCGAGGTCCACGACGGTTTTGAGGAGTGGGAGGGCCTGGGCATCGGACTGAAGTTCCGTCCCGAGGACAACCCTGCGGAATCGGAGATCCGGATCACCTTTGCCGATGACGGATCCTGGTCGTACGTCGGCACGGACTGTCTCGGCATCGGCGCCGAAGAGGCCACGATGAACTTCGGATGGGACCCGACCTCGCCCTACGGCAAGGCCACGGTCCGGCACGAGATAGGGCATGCGCTCGGCTTCTGCCATGAGCATCAGAATCCGTTCGCCGGCATCGAGTGGAACGTGGACAAGGTCTACGAGTACATGGCGGGATCGCCCAATTTCTGGCCCCCGGAGACGACTTACCACAACATCATCCGCAAACTCTCCACGGATCAGGTGGCCGGTTCGCACTGGGATGTGCTGTCCATCATGGAATACGGCTTCGGACCCGGTCTGATAAAGCGGCCGGAGGCATACCGGAACGGCATTCCTTCTCCGCTCAAACTGTCTGATCAGGACAAGGAGTACGTGCGCACGTGGTATCCGCCGCTGGCCCCTCAAATGGACGAGCTGAAGCCGTTCCAGTCGTCGGTCCTCGGCCTCGCCTCAGGAGACCAGGCCGACTACGAGGTCATCCCGGAGAAGAGCCAGAAATACCAGTTCGGCACCTTCGGAAACGCCGACGTGAAGATGGTTCTCTTCGAGCAGGTCGACGGTGAGAACCTGCGCTATGTCACCGGAGATGACGACAGCGGCGAGGACCGCAACGGCCGCTTTGAAGTCAAACTCTTCAAAGGGCGCCGGTATGTCCTCCGCGTCCGGATGTACTCCACGTGGGGTTCTGCGAACGCGTCGGTCATGTACTGGTGACCGCAGGCGGGAGAAAAGAGCGAGGCCCTGTAGACCGGGCCTCGCTCTTTCATGTGCCGGGGCCGACGCGCAGGCGTCGACCCCTGTCACTCACTCCGTGCGCAGCCCGTCCGGGCGCATCAGCCGCAGCAGCGGCGGCAGGCTGAGGACGGTCACCGCGAGGACGACCGCGGCGCCGATGCCCGTCATCGTCAGCACGCTGGCCCAGTCCACGCTCACCGCGGTGTCGACCATCTTCAGCAGCACCGCGCCCAGCGTCAGTCCCACCACCGACGCCAGCACCAGACCCAGCGCGATCGGGATCGCCGTCTGCCACAGCACCGACAGGCTCAGCGTGCGGCGCCGGGTGCCGAAGGCGACCAGGGACGACAGCAGCTTCTTGCGCTCGCGCAGCTGCTCCAGCTGGGAGACCAGCAGGCTCGCGCCGATGAGCAGCAGCACGCAGGTCGCGCCGACGAACAGCCCGGTGCGGATGGACTGGAACTGCAGCGAGCGCGTGCTGGACGCCATCGTGTACACGTTCGCGAGGGGGGCGAGCCGCGCGGCGGTGTTGCGCGCGTATTCGGAGGCGTCCGGCTCCGAGAGGTCCAGCTGGAGGAACACCTGCTGGCTCATGCCGGCTCGCGCGGCCTCGGGCAGTGCGGCGGAGGTGAACAGCAGGCCGCCGCGCTCGTAGCCGGTCGGGTCCGCGCGTCGCGCCGCCGTCTTGATGCCGGACGGCACCTTCCAGGCCACCGTGTGGCTCGTCGACCCGGTGTACGCCGGGTCGAAGTACAGGGTGCCGCCCGGTTTGGTGACCTTGGTCGTGTCGCTGTCGTACTCCCCGCCGAGGATCTGGAAGACGTCGCCGTCCCGGCACGAGGTCAGACGTGCCACCTCGCGCAGCTGGGCGCAGCTGCCGACGGCCACCTCCACCGAGTTCTCCGGGTCCTGCGCCTGGTCTGCGGCCGAGCCCAGGGAGACGGCCGACGCACGGCGTACGCCCTTGGTCTGCTGCAGCTGCCGGTTGACCTCGTCCAGCGAGGCGTCGCCGCGCACGGAGACCTCCATCTGAGCTCGGCTCAGGTCGTTCGCCGTGGCCTTGGTGTAGTCGCCCTCGACCCCGGAGAACAGCATCTGCAGCGCGATCGCCCCGGCCACCGCGACAGCGATGCCGTTGACCATGCGGGCGGCCGAGCCGCTGCTCAACTGCAGCCTGCGGACGGCCAGTTGCCAGGAGACCGAGCCCGCGTTCAGGCGGGCCACCACGGCCTCGACGATCCACGGCAGCAGCGCGGTGATGCCGACCAGCAGCAGCACGGTGCCGCCGATCACCATCCACTGGTTGAAGTCCCCGTTGCTGTTGCCCTGCCCCACCATCGGGTACAGCAACGCGAGGCCGCCCAGCGGCAGCAGCAGCCGCCACCACAGCCTGCGGCGGGGGGGCTTCGCCGTACGGACCACACCCAGCGGCTCGATGACGACCCCGCGCAGAGCGAACAGCGTCACCAGGACCGCCGCGGCCGGTACGGCGACGGCGACCAGCACGGCGAGCGCGGGCGAGGGGTTGAGGTCGCTCGGGAACACGCTGATGTCCCGCACCTCCAGCAGGGCCGCCGCCTGACGCCCCACCAGGAAGAAGCCGGTGCCGAAGACCAGCCCGAGCAGCGCCCCGGCGAGTGCCTCGCCGCCCGCGATCCGGCGCGCCATCCGCCCGTCCGCGCCGACCAGCCGGAGCGCCGCGAGCCGACGGTCCCGGCGTTCGCCGCCGAAGCGCACGGCCGCCGCGATGAACACCGCGACCGGCAGCAGCAGGACGGTGAAGACGATCAGGATGAGCAGGAGCAGTACCGGGTCCAGCTCATCCCCTGTGTTCCCGGGCGACGGGCCGAAGTAGTCGATGCGCTCGACGGTGCCGCCGGACAGCTGGTCCTCCAACCCGGAGGCACCCGCGTAGTAGGCGAGTTCGCCGGGCCCGATGAGCCCGGCCTGCTGGATGGTGCCGGTGATCCGGTACGGGAGGCGTTCGCGCAGCAGCTGGCCGGAGTCGGACTTGAGCAGCCGGTCCAGCGCGGGCGAGATCACCATCTCGCCCTTCGCGGGGAACTTCTCGACCCCCGGCGGCAGCGGCGCCTGTGCTCCCTCGGGCTCCAGCAGCCGGCCGCGTACGTCCTTGCTGCGGAAGAAGGTGTCGGTGTGGGCGATGATCAGCGTGTCGTCCGCCTTCGGCAGCACCTTGCCGCTGTACGTGAAGTCGTCCCGCGCGCTGCCGCGCTCGTTGCGCTCGGACAGCGCGCTCGGGATGGCGGTGGTCAGCAGCAGCAGCGCCACGCCGAGCCCGACGCCGACGGCCGTCAGCAGGGCCCGGACCCAGCCCTCGCGTCCGCCGGCGAAGGCGAACCGCATCCCCATGCCCAGATCCTTGGTCCTCCCCCAAACTCTCGACTTCGCTCGAGCCCGGGGGTGCCCCCCTCCCACGCTCATACGGCGCGCTCCATGTCCCGCGACTTGCCGTCCCGTACGACGATCTCGCGGTCGGAGTAGGCGGCGACCCGTGCCTCGTGCGTGACGAGGACGACGGCGGCGTTGGTCGACCGTGCCGCATCCGTCAGCAGCTCCATCACGCGCTCGCCGTTGAGGGAGTCGAGCGCGCCGGTCGGCTCGTCGGCGAACAGCACGCGCGGGTTGGTGACCAGCGAGCGGGCGACGGCGACGCGCTGCCCCTGACCGCCGGAGACCTCGCCGGGCCGCTTCTTGCGCAGGTCGTCGACCTCCAGTCGTTCCATCCAGGTCAGGGCGGCCTTCTCGGCCTCCTTGCGGGAGGTGCCGTTGAGCCGCAGCGGGAGGGCGACGTTCTCGACGCAGGTCAACTCCGGTACGAGCTGCCCGAACTGGAAGACGAACCCGAACTCGGAGCGTCTGAGCGCACTGCGTTCGGCGTCGTTCATGGTGGCCAGCTCGCGCCCGTTGTAGGTGATGGACCCGGAGTCGGGTGGCACGATGCCGGCGAGACAGTGCAGCAGGGTCGACTTGCCGGAGCCGGACGGCCCCATGACGGCGACGACCTCGCCGGGGTGGATGGAGAACTCGGCGCCGTCGAGGGCGAGGGTGGGGCCGTAGGCCTTGCGCAGCGCTTCGGCCGCGAGCAGGGAACCGGGAGGCGGAGTCACTTGGTCACCACCTCGGCCAGCTTGTCGAGACGCGCGGCGGTGAGTTCCAGCCAGCGCAGGTCGGCCTCCAGGTGGAACAGGGCGTGGTCGCAGATCAGCTGATCGGCGAGGTCCCCCTTGCGCTTGCGGTCGGTGAGGATCCGCATCATCCGCAGGTGCTCGGCGCGCTGGGTGTCGAGGATGTCGGCCGCGTTGCGCCGCGTGAGCAGGGCGAGGACGACCTTGGTGTACAGGGTCGACTGGAGGTACGGCTCCGGCTTCTCGGGCGTCGCGAGCCATGTCTGTACGTCGGTGATCCCGGCGTCGGTGATGGCGTACCGCTTGCGCTCGGGCCCGCCGCCGGGCTCGATCCCGTCGACCTCGACGAGGCCGTTCTTCAGCAGCCGGGACATCGTCGAGTAGACCTGGCCGTAGTGCAGCGGCCGGTCGTGACCGAACTTCTCGTCGAAGGCCCGCTTGAGGTCGTAGCCGTGGCGGGGGCCCGATTCCAGGAGCCCTAGAAGGGTGTGACCGATGGACATGACCAGGACACTACACCGGGTGTATACGCGGCATGTATACGCGCAGTGTGTAGATCATGGCGTGGGGTGTGAAGCCCCAGGTGGGGGTCGATTGTCACGGTTCTGCTACTGGGACTCGGGCGGGTTCGCCGACGGGCGTCCCCTGCGGGGAATCGGCTTGGCCTCACCCGGCAGCCGCCCCGCCTCCGCGAGGGCGCGCCGCAGCAGGAACTCGATCTGCGCGTTGGCCGAGCGCAGCTCGTCCCCCGCCCAGCGCGCCAACGCGTCGTACACGGACGGGTCGAGCCGCAGCAGCACCTGCTTGCGCTGCGGCCGACCCTGGGGGGCCGAACCCCCGGCGGGAACCGTCACTGGTAGAGCGTCCCGGTGTTGAGGACCGGCTGTGGGGCCCGGTCGCCGCACAGCACCACCATCAGGTTCGACACCATCGCCGCCTTCCGCTCGTCGTCCAGCTCCACGATGTCCCGCTCGGAGATCCGCGCGAGCGCCGCCTCGACCATGCCGACCGCCCCGTCGACGATCTGCCGCCTGGCCGCGACGACCGCTCCGGCCTGCTGTCGCTGGAGCATCGCGGAGGCGATCTCGGGAGCGTACGCGAGATGCGTGAAGCGGGACTCTATGATCTGCACTCCGGCGGCCTCCACGCGCGCGTGCAGTTCGAAGGCGAGCTTCTCGGTGATCTCCTCGGCGTTGCCGCGCAGCGACAGGCCGCCCTCGTCATGGGCGTCGTAGGGGTACTCGATGGCGATGTGCCGCACGGCGGCCTCCGTCTGAGTGGCCACGAACTCCAGGTAGTTGTCCACCTCGAAGGTCGCCTGTGCGGTGTCCTCGACCTTCCACACCACGACCGCGGCGAGCTCGATCGGGTTGCCGTAGGCGTCGTTGACCTTGAGGACGGCCGTCTCGTGGTTACGGACCCGGGTCGAGATCTTCGTGCGGGACGTGAGGGGGTTCACCCAGCGCAGCCCGTCCTGCCGGATCGTCCCCCGGTACCGCCCGAAGAGCTGGACGACCCGCGCCTCGCCCGGCGCGACCATGTTCAGCCCGCACATCGCCAGGATGGCGGCGATGGCGACCAGGATGCCGGCGATGATCAGCACCGCCTGGGCGCCGGCCCCGGAGACGGCCCCGGCGCTGACCAGCAGTCCCGCGCCGAGCAGCAGCCCGACCAGCCCCAGCAGCAGGGCGAGCCCGCCGCCGATGCTGTGCGCGGTGAACTCGCGCACCTGCGGTGCGGGCATGTCGGGTACGTCGGGTGCTTCGGCGGCGACGGATGTCGCGTCGCTCTTGTCGTTCGACATGGGCGGTATCCCCCGTTTCGTCCGGAAGCCGCGGCCGACTTCCCCTATCGCGCGTCTATCTAAGTGATATCACTTTACCCCGAGCGAGCAACCCTATGCATCCCTCGGTCGTCGGTTCCTGTGGGACAGGTGCTGATTGTCACGTCCGTAAAAGCCCGGATCGGCAGTCCTTTGTCACAACTTCTGGTGTTAGCTTTCTGAGCTGACCTGAGCGGCGAACCTGTGTGGCGGGAGCGCACACAAGAGCGAAGCGGAGCGGAACGGACCCATGGGACGAGCGGAAGAGAGACGAGCGCGTCAACGTGGTGGCCGCCGCGCCGCCCCCCGGCGCTCGGAAGCGACACCGTCGGCCGCCGGAGGCGACGCGGTCACCGTGGTGGGCTCGGCGCCCGTCCCGGGAGGCCGGGCCGCGGCCCGCAGAGCGGCCAAGGGCGGGGCCGGCAAGGGTGGTGCAGGCAAGGGCCGAATACGGAGGCTCTTCACCTGGAAGAAGATGCTCGGCACGTTCCTCGGCATCTGCCTGCTCGGCATCGGGGCCTTCATCGCGCTGTATCTGTACGTGGACATCCCGGAGGACAACGCCGCCGCCCAGGCCGCCCAGCGCCAGAGCAACGTCTACAAGTACAGCGACGGCTCGACCCTGGCCCGTGACGGCGAGATCAACCGCGAGATCGTGGACCTGACCAAGGTGCCGAAGGAGGTCCGGTACACCTTCGTCGCCGCCGAGAACAAGTCCTTCTACAACGACAACGGCATCGACCTGAAGGGCACGGCCCGCGGTCTGCTCAACACGGTGATGGGCAAGGGCGCGCAGGGTGGTTCGACGATCACCCAGCAGTACGTCAAGAACTACTACCTCAGCCAGGAACAGACCGTCAGTCGCAAGCTCAAGGAGATGGTCATCTCCTTGAAGGTCGACCGCCAGATGTCGAAGGACGACATCCTCGCCGGCTACATCAACACCAGCTACTACGGCCGCAGCGCCTATGGCATCCAGGCCGCCGCCCAGGCCTACTACGGCGTCGACGCCGACAGGCTCTCCGTCGCACAGGGCGCGTATCTCGCCGCGTTGCTGCAGGCGCCGAGTCAGTACGACTGGCAGGCCGCGTCCGAGACCGGCAAGAAGCTGGTCCAGGCCCGCTGGAACTACGTCCTGGACAACATGGTCGAGGAGGGCTGGCTGAGCAAGGCCGATCGCCAGGACATGACGTTCCCGAAGCCGAGGGAACCGAAGCCCGCCGCCGGACTGGAGGGCCAGAAGGGCTACTTCGTCGCGCTCGCCAACCGTCAGCTGGAGGACCAGCTGATGAAGCAGCAGAGCCTCACCCGCTCCCAGGCCGAGGCCGCGGTCGTCGACCAGGGCTGGACCATCACCCTGAACATCGACAAGAAGAAGCAGGCCCAGCTGGAGAAGGCCGTCAAGGCGCAGCTGACCAGCAAGCTGGACGCGAAGAAGCGCAAGGTCGACGCGGACATCCAGGCCGGTGCCGCCTCCGTCGACCCCAAGACGGGCAAGGTCGTGGCGCTGTACGGCGGCGTGGACTACTTCAAGCACTACACGAGCAACGCGACCCGCACGGACTACCAGCCCGCCTCCACGTTCAAGCCGGTGATCCTCGCCGCCGCCCTGGAGGAGAACGCCGAGACCCGGTCCGGCAAGCCGATCACCGCGAACACGATCTACGACGGCACCAGCAAGCGGCAGGTCCTGGACAGCAACGGCGACAAGGTCGGCTTCGCCCCCGAGAACGAGGACGACGAGAACTACGGCGACATCACCGTCCAGACGGCGATGAACAAGTCGGTCAACTCCGTCTTCGCGCAGATGGGCGTCGACGTCGGCATGAAGAACGTCATGGACGTGGCCGGCAAGCTCGGCATGGACGTCGCCGACGAGCAGGCCGTACCCGCCCAGACCCTGGGCACCATGGGCGCGAGCCCGCTGCAGATGGCCGGCGTGTACGCCACCCTGGACAACCACGGCAAGAAGGTCACCCCGAGCATCATCAAGACGGCCGAGCACAACAGCCAGGCGGTCGAGATACCGAACCCGATCGGCGAGCAGGTCATCAGCCGCGAGGTCGCCGACACCGTGACCTCGGTGCTGACGGGCGTGGTCGACGACGGTACGGCCCGGAAGTCCGTGGCGAACAACCCCAAGCGCGACGGCCAGAAGGTCGCCGGCAAGACGGGTACGTCCGACGACAACAAGTCGGCCTGGTTCACCGGCTACACACCCGACCTGGTCACCTCGGTCGGCCTGTTCGGCGAGGACGAGAAGACCCACGCTCAGACCAAGATGTACGGCGCGGGCGGCGAGGTCCGCGTCAACGGCGGTGGCTTCCCGGCGGAGATCTGGGCGGCGTACATGTTCGGCGTGACGAAGACGAACGCCAAGTTCGACCTCGACACCGACCAGGGCGCGGCGGTCCAGCCGACCTGGACGCCGACTCCGACGCAGGAGCCGACGACCCAGGAGCCGACGGAGGAACCGACGACCCAGAAGCCGACGGAGACCCCGACGACCGAGGAGCCGACGGAAACGCCGACGACCGAGGAACCGACGGACGAGCCGACGACCGAGCCACCGACGGACGAGCCGACGACCGAACCGACGGACGACATCACGTTGGACCCGGTCAGACCCAACGACGACC
This sequence comes from Streptomyces sp. cf386, assembly GCF_900103585.1. GTDB lineage: Bacteria > Actinomycetota > Actinomycetes > Streptomycetales > Streptomycetaceae > Streptomyces. The sequence goes on along the minus strand of NZ_FNHV01000003.1, from coordinate 1,799 downwards.
GGTAGCTGACGACCAGTGGCTACAGAGAAGGGCGCCCGGCCTGCTGCCGGGCGCCCTTCTCTGTTGCGAGGTCCTGCGGTGCCTGCTCAGCCCCGGTTCAGCTCGAACCAGACGACTTTGCCGGTGCTGAGGCGGGTGGCGCCCCAGCGGCGGGCGAGTCGGTTGACGAGGTAGAGGCCGCGTCCGCCTTCGTCGGTGGCGCGGGCTTGGCGCAACCGCGGCAACTGCGGTACGTCGTCGCCGACTTCGCAGCGCAGGACGTCGGTGCGTAGCAGGCGCAGGGTGACGGGTCGGGTGGCGTAGCGGACGGCGTTGGTGACGACTTCGCTGACGAGGAGTTCGACGGAGTCGGTGAGTTCTTCCAGTCCCCAGCGGGCCAGGGCGCGTCGGGCGAGGCGGCGGGCGCGGCCGGGGGCGGCGTCTTCGGGCTCGAGGAACCAGTAGGCGACGTCGCTGGGGGCGATGCCGTCGAAGCGGGCGGCGAGCAGGGCGATGTCGTCGTCGCGGTCGCCGGGGCCGAGCATGTCGAGGACTTCGTCGCAGAGGGCTTCGAGGGGCGGGGGGTGGTCGGGTCCGGTGAGCTGGGCGGTCGCGGCGAGCTTTTCGCGTAGTTGCTCTATGCCGGTCCAGACGTCGCGCAGCCGGGACTCGACCAGGCCGTCGGTGTACAGAAGCAGCGTCGCTCCGGCCGGCGCGTCCAGTTCCACGGCCTCGAAGTCGACGCCGCCGACGCCGATCGGGGCGCCCGCGGGAACGCGGAGTACTTCTGCCCGGCCGCCGAGGTGGAGCAGGACGGGTGGTGGGTGGCCGGCGTTGGCGATGGTGATGCGGTGGGATACGGGGTCGTAGACGGCGTACAGGCAGGTGGCCATGCGGTCGGTGCCCAGGCGTTGGGCCTGTTCGTCGAGGTGGTGGAGGACTTCTTGTGGGGGCAGGTCGAGGCCGGCGAGGGTCTGGGCGGTGGTGCGCAGTTGGCCCATGATCGCGGCCGAGGTCATGGAGTGGCCCATGACGTCGCCGACGACCAGGGCGACGCGGCTGCCGGGCAGGGGGATCGCGTCGTACCAGTCGCCGCCGACGCGGGCGGTTTCGGCGGCGGGGAGGTAGCGGGAGGCGAGCCGGACGCCGGTGGGGCGGGGGAGTGTTTCGGGCAGCATGGTGCGCTGGAGTTCGTCGGCGATGTAGGCCTCGCGGCCGTAGAGGACGGCTTTGTCGATGCCGAGGGCGCTGTGGGTGGCGAGTTGGGCGGCGACGAGGAGGTCGTCGGGTTCGAAGGCGAGGCGGTCGGGGCGGCGTAGGAAGACGGCGGCGCCGATGACGCGGCGGCGGCCTCGTAGGGGGGCGAGGATGGCGCGTTGTCCGTCGGGGATGATCAGTTCGCCGTCGTCGCCGAGGAGTTCGGGCAGGGCGGCGCGGGCTGCGGGTGCGTCGGCGAAGACGGGGCGTACGCCGCGCAGGACCTCGGCGAGCGCGCCGCCGGGGCGGACCTCGCACAACTCGGCGGTCAGGGCCGACAACTCGGCCAGCTCCGTCGGCTCCGGCTGGGCCTGCGCGGGCAGGAAGCCGCCGTCGGTGTCCCGTTCCTCGGGGATGCGGTCCGTGCGGCGCAGGCGCAGGACGACGGGGCCGGTGGGCCGTTCGTCGCCGACGGGGAGGGGGTCGCGCAGGTAGACGAGGATCGCGTCGGAGAAGGTCGGCACGGTCGCCCGGCACAGCCCCATCACGATCTCGTCCAGGTCGATACCGCGCGCGATCCGCCGGGTCGCGGCGCCGACGAAGCGCAGCCGGTCACCGTCCCG